>CALALR010000044.1 GCA_937925545.1 uncultured Planctomycetaceae bacterium | reverse complement strand
CGTCGCCCTCGGAGTCATCGGCTTCGCCAACGTCGAACACGCGAAGGAAACAAGGGCAGAATAGCGCGCTGGCAGTCCGCCTTGGGAAGGTCATTCTGCGAAACCCACATAGACGTCCGCACTGCCGATCTCGCCGCGACGTGTGGCGCCGTCCCGCAGCTTGAGGCTAATTCCCTGCCCGCTCTGTCCCCCAAAGACATTGCGCTTCAAAACATCGTCGCCAAGTACGGGTCGAGTTGTCACTGAGTGAACCGGGAGCTGTGGCAGCCGGTAATTCGGCATGGCAAAAGGCGAATCAGGACATGAAAGCTCAATGCACGCTCACCCAGTCGCCAGACGGCACCTGGAGAATCCACCATGCCGGTTCGACACTTGGCGACGTAGAAGTGACCGGTCGCACCCGTGACGAAGCGCTCACAAAGATGCAACGAGAACTGCAATACCGGCTGGAACTGTGCCCTTGCAGCGGTCAGTCCCTGGGCACCGTGGAGCTACAGGTAAACAGCGTCGGTAACTCAGAGCAGTAGTCTCAGGCAAGTGATGTCAGCGATCGGCTCCATTGTCATCGGTTTGATCGCGCTCGTCATCGGCGGCGAACTGCTCGTGCGAGGCGCCTCTCGTCTCGCTGCGGTCGTCGGCATCTCTCCGCTGGTCATCGGGCTGACAGTCGTAGCCTTCGGCACAAGCGCGCCAGAGCTCGCTGTTTCGATCAAAGCAACGCTCTCTGGTCAGACCGACATCGCGGTGGGCAACGTCGTCGGCAGTAGCATCTTCAATGTGTTGTTCATCCTGGGCGTCTCAGCCTTGATTTCACCACTGATTGTGTCCAGCCAACTGGTGCGGATCGAGGTTCCGTTGATGGTGGCTGCATCCGTCGCGGCGCTGCTTCTCGGAATGGACGGTGCAATCAATCGGATCGAAGGAGTGGGGCTGTTTGCCACATTGATCTGTTACACGGCCTGGACGGTAGTAAAGAGCCGTAATGAGAGCGAGAAAGTGAAGGGCGAATTTGAGCAGGAGTTCGCCACGAAACCGAAGCCCACATTGAGCCAGATCGGACTGCAAATCTCATTGATCGCTGGCGGCTTCCTCCTGCTCACTTTCGGCGCCCGATGGCTTGTCGACGGCTCGGTGACGATCGCACGTTGGGCCGGGATGAGTGAATTGCTGATCGGATTGACGATCGTGGCCGTCGGGACATCGCTCCCCGAGGTTGCTACGTCTGTGTTGGCGAGCTTCCGTGGGGAACGAGAGATTGCCGTGGGCAACGTCGTCGGCAGCAACATCTTCAACATCCTCTGCGTGCTGGGGCTGACGGCCACTGTCGTGCCGGGCGGTGTCGAGGTTTCCGACACGGCGCTTCGCCTCGACCTGCCGGTCGTGATTGCGGTATCGGTCGCCTGCCTGCCGATTTTCTTTACCGGTCACCTGATCGCTCGCTGGGAAGGTGCATTGTTTCTTGGCTATTACGTCGCCTACACAACTTACCTGGTTTCGGCGGCCACAATTCCATCGATCAGCCGGACGTTTGGATTCGTCATGGTGGGCTTCGTCGTGCCGCTGACAGTGATTACTCTGGTCCTGGGTGTGGTGCGTTCACTCGGAAAGGCCAAGCATGGCGAATCGAAGTGAGTGAGCAATTGTGGCGCAGAAAAACACCATTTCGATCAATCGTGCGCCGGTCCTGACGCTGTGGGCCATTGTCGTGGCTCGCCGCCTTGGTTTTCGCAAAGTCGAAGCGTTGACGCTCGGCAAAGCGGTCGCCGGTCTCAACGCCCAGGCGAAGGGGTAGCGGCTCGGCATCTATCATCCCAAGGAAGAGAAACCGAAAGACGCCCGAGAGAAGCGGAAGAAAGACGAGGGCTTTCTCGTGGAAGTCTGCGGTCGCACGGTCCCGGCAAAGCATACTGATGACGGCATTCGGGCCACCGAGAAGGACGAGCCGATCGACCCCACCAGCGTCGAGCGTTATCTGGATAAGAAGTTCGGCGACGACCTCGACTGCGCAGAGGCGGAACTTCAGACACTCGCCAAGGCTTACAGGCCGAAGGAACTGGCTGAAGCAGCCTACCCACTGTACGAGAAGTTCCGCCCTGACATCCCCTCGGGGAAGAAAGGCTGGGGGGCCGAAGGTGATCTCGACCTCGGCTTGATTGCGAAGTTGTCGAAGAGAGACTGACGATGCCCAATTTCATCTGTACGACCTGTGGCTCCCAGTTCGAGGAGTCGGATCAGCCACCAGGCGAATGCCCGATTTGCACTGACGAGCGGCAGTATGTCGGGTGGCAGGGGCAAGACTGGACCACGCTAGCTGACCTTACGGCGTCGCACAGGAACGTCGTCCGACTGAAAGAACCCGGCCTTTACGGAATTGGGATGGAACCATCGTTTGCAATCGGCCAGCGATCGCTACTGGTCACGCAACCCGAAGGCAACGTACTGTGGGACTGCATCCCGCTGATCAACGACGGCCTCGTCGAGATCGTAAAGGGAATCGGCGGTATCTCGGCGATCGCCATTTCCCACTCGCACTACTACACAAGCATGATCGAGTGGAGCCGAGCGTTCAGTTGCCCGATTTACCTGCACGCTGCCGACCAGGAGTGGGTCATGCGACCCGATTCGGCGATCGAGTTCTGGGACGGGGAAACGAAGGCGATCGGCGATGGGCTGACCCTGATCCGCTGCGGTGGGCACTTTGAGGGGGGCACGGTCCTGCACTGGCCTGAAGGGGCTGACGGGGACGGTGTGCTTCTCAGCGGCGACATCCTGCAAGTCGTTCAGGACCGCCGTTGGGTCAGCTTCATGTACTCCTACCCGAACCTTATCCCGCTCCCGGCTTCAACCATACGTCACATTGCCGCATCCGTCGAACCATTCGAGTTCAGCCGCATCTATGGAGCGTTCTGGTCAAAGATCGTTGCCACGGATGCGAAGGCGGCTGTGCGGCAGTCAGCAGAGCGGTACATCCGAGCGATTCAGGAATAAGTGAAAACCAGGTTTTCACATCATCAGAGCGAGCCATGTCGGATCAAGCACTGCGAGACCATCTCCTCTACTTGCTGAAAGGTGGCGGGGCACACTTGAACTTCGACCAAGCGATTGGCGGTCTTCCCGCAGAGCTTCGTGGCGCAAAAGTCGGTGACGTGTCGCATACCGCATGGCGGTTGCTCGAACATCTCCGAATCTGCCAGTGGGATATCCTTGAGTTCTCTCGTAATTCCTCGCATGTCTCCCCGGATTTTCCGGACGGCTACTGGCCCGAGACGGATGCCCCTCCGGGTGCAGGATCATGGCAGAATAGTGTGGCCGCGTTTCGAGCCGATTTGCAGGCGATGATCGACCTGGTTTCCGATCCTGTAACCGACTTGTTCGCTCCGATTCCCCACGGCGACGGGCAGACGATTCTGCGTGAAGCGTTATTGCTCGCCGACCACAATGCTTACCATCTCGGACAGCTGGTGTTCCTGCGGCGTTGTATTGGTGCATGGACAGATTGACTGATGCCGCAAACGAACAATCTCTTTGCCGGACTTCCGAACCAGCTTGCTGAGGAACTGGTCGAAGTCCTCGTCGAAGACCGGGACGTTCGCATCGAGCGGATCGTCTCCACCGGTCACACCAGTCCCGAAGGGTTCTGGTATGACCAGGATGAAAACGAGTGGGTGGTCGTGTTGAAGGGCGAGGCGAAGCTGGTTCTTGAGAATGGCGAGTCGGTGCAGATGAGGCCGGGCGATTGGATCAACATCCCAGCACATGAGAAGCATCGAGTCGAATGGACAACAAATGATGCACCGACGGTTTGGTTGGCGGTGTTTTACGGAAGCGACTGACGTGGGCAGGTCATTTTTGCTGGACCGGTTGACGGCAATCTGCGCAACAATTGCGAACGACCGTGTAAGACTTCTTCCTTGCCATCAAGCATCCGGTGAATATCAAAACAGCCAAGACTGGATACGACGCAAGAGTGGCAAGGACGCCGATCCCAAACTCCGACATCTTTCCTGCGACAAGACCGACAATCGGGCTGATGTAGAGGGGAGTAAGAAGCGCGATCTCAAGAGAATCCCCGATCTTGACTGGTATCAGCTTCTCCTCCGCGACTTTGACAGTGCAGTTGTAGCAAATCAATTTGCCGTAGTCGTCGCATTGCTGGTTGACACACTGACACTGCCTGTCTCGCTTGGCGAGCCTGATTCGGCACTTTGAGCAGAAGTAGATCCCGCATTTCAGACAGCGATACTTTCCTGCCGGGACGCTGCCTCCACAGGCAGGACACTTCGTCTTTACGGCGGTTTGATGCGACTCCACCATCTTGTTCTCGCGTGATACCTGGGTTTCAAGACACGCAACGAATGCGAATCTTCTCGGGAAGGATTGATTCAAATGGTCCTTCGGCGTCAGGCGAGCAGCCGCGTTGGCGCAAAAAGAAAAGAGGCGCCGAACCAAGGCCGCTCCCGCTACCCCCGCCAAGGGGCGTGTAGAACAGCACCTGGCCGACGCCCCCTTTCGGGGGCGCGGCAACAGGTAGCTGCCTCTACACTTGCATGGGCCTCGAGGCCCAAATTGGCGGTATTTGCGGGAAGCAGTTCCTGACGCTCGCGCGTCGTTCGAATTGTCAGACCGGACAAAGTCCGGCGATCATCAGTTTCTCTCCTCAGATTGAAATCAGGAAATCCGAGCCGAAACTCGCGTTCGGATCTACCGGAGGCATTCTACCGCGTTCGCAGAGCGGCAACCAACTCTGCTGGTGACGAAAGCGGCGCTTCGGTCAACTGAACTCCTGGTTCGATCCGCAGGCTGCAAGCCTACTGGCCTCAGGCGTTCGAAGCGACCACTTTTCCCTGAGCGCTGCCCTTCCGCCGCAGACGATTCTCAGCTTGCTGGACGGTTAACAGGTGCCGTACGGCGGACTCGTGAGCTCGCTGCGCGCGGTCTCGCTGCTTCACCCAGAATTCTGCCCACTCCCGCGAGTTCTCATCGAGTTTCGTGCAGCGGTATTCAGTGAACTGTAGCCGTAACCAACAGATCGCGACTTCATCGACTGACAGTTCTTCCAGCCGGCTCGGGTCTTCCGACAGCAGTGAACTCTTTAACTCGCCCACTCTGCGACGGACAGATTCGGCAATCAGCTGGTCATCGCACGCGATTTCATTGACCAGCGCAGACATCGCAAGTCCGGCCAGGTCACTGCAGGATTTCCAAACTTGTGGGTTCCAATCGAGTAGCTGGTGTAGCCGCTTCCGTGCATCTTCGTCACCGCCATTTGCAGCGTCGATGATTGCTTGGAATTCCTCACTCGGAAGCTCCCTCATGCCCTCCTCATGACTGCTTTGGCTGTCGTGTTCTCCGCCACGTTCCCCGTTCATGCTGGTGATATCCTCCAATGATCAATCCGGCTTGGATGAGTTGTCGCGAAGCTGCTAAGAATTCATCGATTCGGACAGCTGCGGTCTCGAAACGCTGTCGATGAATCCGTTCCTGCTCGTCGCGGCGCTGATCGCGCTCCTTTCGGATCCGGTCCAGTTCGGCCGCGATCTGGCCGGCGAGACCACCCCCGATGTAGCGGCGGACAGCTCGTCCATTTACTCGCCGGCTGCTGATGTAGTAGGCACTTC
Organism: uncultured Planctomycetaceae bacterium; assembly: GCA_937925545.1. GTDB lineage: Bacteria > Planctomycetota > Planctomycetia > Pirellulales > Lacipirellulaceae > Bythopirellula. The sequence goes on along the minus strand of CALALR010000044.1, from coordinate 6,444 downwards.
CACGTCTCCGTCGTTCCCACGGCATGTGCAGATGACTCTTGTTTGGCACAGAAAATCGAATGCACCGTCCAGACGCGTGATCGAACGTCGTCCGAGCGGTGTTTTCGACTATTGTCGCATCGCCAGGGTCACCTGTCTCCCCAATTTCTATCCTGCGTCGCGGTTTCGTCGCCGCTCAACGGGAACGACGACGCCGTTCTCGACGGCTGCACGACGGCTGGAGGCCACGAATGACTGCAGTTGCGCACCTAAATCTGCTCGACGAGTCGAATAATCGCAGCTGGAGCACAAGTCCTCATCAAACGCGATTTCCGCGATTCTGAGCATGGCCTTGGGCGGAATCCGTTCGGCGATCATGCGTTCCATCAATGCCAACTGGCGTGTGAGACGTTGACGATCTGCATTGGTAAGCGTGAGTTCTTCGGGCAGGATTCCGGACATTCCCAAGCAATGCAGAGCAAGCTCAGCCACGACGGGGCCTCCCGCATAAGCCAAGTGCTTTACAAATCGTTCGCGCCTTTGCTCGTCGTCCGCAGCCGTCTCGATTTGACCGATGGTAGTGCAAAGTACCCAGTCGCGGGCGTTCAAGTGCTGTCGGACGTCGAAAAAGACCTCCTCGAAAAGCTCAACGCCGGCGACCGACATTTGGGATCTCACCGCGATGTCCTTGGGTGCCTCGTCGGCAACAACCCGCGCCTCCAATGCGGTTTTCGTGGATCCTCCGGCACGGTAAACCGCATGCGCCTGAGCCAGCGCGGGATACCCTCTTAAGAGGCTCTTCATGTCCCTTTCTGAGCGGCAGCTTTTGAATGCTCCCAGGTACCGATAGGCGAGCACGACAGCCTGATCTTCCTCGGCGTGCGACACGTCTTCAGCCGTCATCTGGCCGGCGAGCCGCCAGCGCCAATCGGGGGGACACAGGGGATTAAATTCCGCATAGCGGATGTTGAGTAACATGGCTCTCTCCTCCTACCGATTGTCATTCTGGGTGGTCCGGAACACGGATTCCAGCGACGTTGCGGGCGAACCACGTAAGCCGGGCTTGGATATGCTCTACCGACATCCAGTCGGAACTCAGCAGGTCGGACGAAATGCCCCCGGCGACGTGCCAAGCCATCACAAATCGGAAATCACTCCGATCCGCCATCATGTCCCCGACCCAATCGACCGCCCACGCGACTCGATTTCGGCGCTGGACGATGCGCTCCGACACGCCTTCCTCGTCCTCCGCCTGCTCGGAGGAGAGCTCGGTGTCGATCCCCAATCGCTGGCGCACAAGCTGACAAACTGCCGGCGGATTCCGCGAGCAGCGAACACGCAGATAGCCGCTTTCGTCTTCGGCGACGATCAAGAAGACGAGGTCCGGGAGGGCATTCACGAACCTCAAGAGGGTATCCAGATTTGCCGTGCTCAACGGCTCCAGGGCCGGCTGTACCAAACGGTCGTCTACTTCAGCGATCAATTCTCTGGCCGCATCAATGTCCTGCCTCCGCGGCTTCCTGAGGGCCAGACGACGCCAGTCACGGGGCGCTATTGCTGTCCGCATCTCCGTGAATGAAATCGAGGGCTCGCGGATGACTTCCATTTAATTCTTCCTGACGAATCCTGAGTCGCATCTGTGGACGTCCCGCCGACGAATCAGCACCCGCGCACCAGGAAACAAAGGACATGTCTGCGGTCAGATGACGCTCGCCGGAATTCACGGTGAATACAGCCAGCCTGGTACTTGGCATGATTAATTCGCCGTCCTCCCCGTTTCTCGGACATGACTCCGTTCAGGCAACGGATCTGTAAGCGTGCGCCGTGCATCTGTGTCCTGCTATCCAGTCTGCTGCTGCTGGTGGTCTGCTGGACCGAACTGGTTTGCTGTGCTGGTGGTGCTGGTGTCCGCCTCCCCTAAAGGAGGCGGCGGACACCAGCACACTTTTGGTGGACGGACCGGTGGTCGACCACCAGTCCAGCGCGTTGGACGGACCGCCGGTCGACCGGCAGACCAGCGTGATTAGTGATTCTGTTCCTCGTTCCAGATTTCAGCGGATTGTTCTCCGTGGGATGCGAGCCGGAATCCATCCTCGGGGCGGTTGTTGCGGCGGACCTTGCACTCGCATAGGTATCCATCTCGATGCATCCGAGAGACGAGTCCTCTCACTGTGTCCTTTCCCATCTTCGCACCGTGTTCTCTGACCGCCTCGTAGATTTGGTTCTTCGTCGCACCGGTGGGTCCGCGTTCGCCCAAATAGTCTTCAATGAGCTGCCGAACTCGCTCCTCCTTCTGTATCTCTGCCTCGGATTTCTCCTCCTGCTTCTTCCTGTCCGCCTCCATTTTGTTCATCAGCGTCACGTTCCAGATCCGAGGATTCTGCGGTTGCCGTCCGTCATCCCCACCGAAGAGACCTCCGTCCGTCCTGCCCTCATTGAAGTCGGCTGCAAGCAGAAACCCATGACCAGCAGAACCGCCAACGCTAAGCCACAGTTGATGGAATCCGCTACCGATCTCGTAGGGTGCTCGCCGGTTGACTAGCAGCCACTGACGGGCGAACTCGGCGAACCCGGCCATCGAGAGGTCCTGCAGTTCGGGTGGATCGCCTTTCACGGCAGCGCTTCGGGCGGAGCCCTTGCCGAAATGGTGATTGATTACTGGTGTGGCTCCGCTGGCCAACATGACATTCGCAAGGTCCCGCAAGACCGCACCAATCAAGAAGACATTCGACGCATTCCCCGCCTGCTCGGCACTGAGCAGCATGAGATATGCGGGGTCGAGGAACAGCACCTCGAGTCCCCGCTCTCGAATGCGCTTGGCTAGATACGACTGCCACTGCGGATCAGCCAGCTGGGGTATTTCGAAGCATAGGTCGATCATTCCGGCATTGTTGCCAGATGTGATGTTACGCGCCCGAGATACACGCCGAAGCGTGTCCCGGATTGTCGCGGCTCCGCTCTCGGCGCTCACGACACCTACTCTGTGCTGGCGCGGCACCGGAAACCGTTCCAAGAAGCGCGTCCCCGTTGCCAGACTCACGGCCATGTCCACCATGATCGACGTCTTCAGCGCCTTCATGGGGCCGCCAATAATGGCCGGCTGGCCTCGTACGAGAACTCCTCGGATGAGGTAGTCAATCGACAAATCGGCGGTTTCGAGTTCCGACCAGTCGAACCACGTGGCCTTCTCCGTCGTCCTCAGTTGATCGATTCGATTGAGGACGGCGGCTTGTGTTTCGATGAGGTTGAGATAGCCGTCACAGGCGCCATTCACGTCACACAAATTCGACGCCTGCGACTTGAAGTCCACTTCCACGATCTCACGGAGCAGCGGCACGTAGCAGTTCGGGGCAATCAGTTCGCGGCTAACATCGAAAACACTCTGGATCGCAAGTACAGCCTGTTGTAGTTCGGCCTGCTGTAGCAGCTTCACGTCGCCGAGTCTGTCGGAGCGCCATTGCATCAATGCGATCAGCCTCTCGTTTCCGCTCATGAGAGTGTGCTGAATCGTCTCTCGGGTTATTGCGAGTCCGTTCTTGGCGGTGAACTCGATCGCTGTGATGAGCAACGCTTCGGTCGTGCGTCCCTGACGAGCCAGCGTCTGAGGGATACGGAGCGAGATCATCTCTCGACGGACCTCGTCGCTCGATGCAGCGACCGCTGGCAGCAGCGAGGTCCTGCTCGGCAACTGATGCAGGCTGACTGGGACTGAAGGTTCAGCGGCTGCCGGCGCAGAGCGTGCGTGCGACTCGGTGCGAAACTCCTCGAGGAGTGGCATGCCATGTTTGCGGAAACTGTAGTTTGGCCTCCGCTGTGGCGGACACTGGCGAGGTTGAACACCGCCATTAGCATTGGAGGTCGAGTGAGCATCGTGTAGACTCATGGGTATACAAGCCTCCCTTTCTGGCAGACTGGGTTTGGTTTGTTTGTGCCCCGCGTGTTGCGACGCGGGGTTTTTCGTTCGCGTTTGCGTTACTGCCGGCTGCGGTGCAACAGGTAGCCGCGCGGACGCCCTTGGCGATCCTCGCAGGCGTCAGCGCTTACGAGCTTGTGCATCAGTTCTTCGTCCGACCACGGCGGCTCACAGCGGAGGTTGAATTCTTGGAGGACGGGCAGCGCCTTTTCGATCGTCAGGCCGAACGCGTGAGTCAGCCGGCAGGCAACCATGAACGTCTGAGCATGGCCACCCTGACCGCTGACGGCGGGCGGGATGCGAGACACGTAGGTACGGGCTCGCTGGACGACGGGATCGTTGGTGTCGAGGACAACGCCCTCGCAGTGGTGCGTCGGCTGCGAGATTGCCTGCTTGCGCGATGCGATGAGATCTAGGAGCCAATTCGGTGCGATCGCCGCAGAGCGCCAATCCAGCCACTCATACCGGCGACCGGACCGATGCAGTGAAGGAGGTAAGAGGATGTACCCCTTGGTCGAGCGAACGTCGACTCCGTCAAGGATCTTGGTGCGGTTCCGAATTTCCGCATCCGGCGGCAACAGGAAGAAGTAGTGAACCCCGCCACCGCCGCTCTGCGCAGTCAATGTCGGTGGCAAGCGGCCGCATTTGGCGGTCGCGTCTTCCATCGATCGTCTTCCAGCCTCACCGTCGAGATCGACCACGAACAGGCCCATCCCTTCGCCTGTCGCGCCCCCGATATTCATGCCTTCGAACTCTCCCCCCCACCATTCGGCTATCTGTTCGACGTCGGCGTTGGCACCTCTGACGCCATTCCAGAGGGCGGGATGCTTCCCGTGATTCGTGCAGCCCGGATCCCGGCAGGTACATCCATGCGTCTGGGGATCAGTCGTGTGGACGGGGAGCACTGGCCAATGCAGTTGTGCGGCGTAGTACTGGGCGGCCTGCAGCATCATTGCGCAGTGAGCTCGATATGGATCGGGTGCTGGACCTGAGCATGAAGGTTGTTCGCCGCGGGGTGCCGGCGGAGTCCTGATTCGGGGATCGCGATCGTTTGCGTCGGATGGTTGCATTTGAAGTTCTCGTCGTGTCTCACCGGTCTGGCGTGGTGCTCGGTCGTATTTTTTTGTGACGTGTGCTGATGCCCAGCACATCGCGTCAATAGAACTCGACGACGTCCTCCGTCCGTTTCCGGCGCTGACGTGGTCTCCGTGGCGGTGACGGTCCGTGCGTCGCCTCGTATTCAGCGACCGCGTCTCGTGGAATCCGCCAGCGGGGGCGGCGCGAACCCGGACGGGAAAGAGTGAAGGCACGGAGCTCACCCGATCGGATCAGCTCGAGGACTCTCTCGGACTTGCATCGCCACTCGGCGGCGAGTTCAGGTGGAGTTAGGCACTTGAAAGCGGTCATTCTCCGCCTCCTTCAGCGTCGGCCGCTGCGTGCTGGTCAGCGAGAAACAGGAGCCGGAGGAACGCCGCTCTGTCATATACGTCGCAGCCATCCGCCGTCGCTGTCGGCTGAATCTCCGGGTGTTCATCGAGCAATTGACGAACCTGCGAGACTGGTTGTCTCAACAGCGCAGCCATCCGGCGGACGGTCAGGAGTGGGAACGGGATTCGGACGGACATGGACATTCGACATCTCCTCAAGAGATGCCCGATATTCCGTCTCGCCGCCCAAGAAAAAACGCCTCGCGATGATGCAAGGCGTTGTTATGTATGTGGTTGGGTCAAACTCGGTGTTTGCGCACTCGCCTAGATGAACGCGCATTCTTGCGCATTGTCGGTCATTTGAGATCCGAGTTTCTGACCGTCTCCCGAACCTGATCAGAAACCAGGGCAATCATTTCTGCGCGTTCCTCGGCGGGAAGCTCATCTAGCCACTCGCGCACGTGCTCCGGAAGAGATGCCGTCGTCTCAACGGAGAATTGCGACAGGTCGCTGTTATGACTGTAGATGTCCTGCATAAGGTGTGGATCGAGTGTCCGGAGAAACGATTTGAGTTTCGACAGACCACCTCGAAAGTTTTCCCCGTCTTTCCATACAGACAGTTCTCCGATCATTCGCCTATCGCAACGAATTCTTCGTGCCCATTCTGTTTTGTTGTCGATGCTCTTCAGTGCGTGAAATTGCTTACGAGCTTCAGCTTCCGCCTGAGCTTTCGTCGTGTACTTACGCGGTCGAGTCTCGACGTCTGAGTCTCTCTCGTCATCGATGGCAGGTTCCGACTCACCCCTCTGGTTTGCGATCGCGCTCCGCTTCTCGTCGATAGCCTTCGCCCTCCGATCTATGTCGTTCGCGTATTGCGAATAGAGTATACCGCTGTGGCTTCGGAGCTCTGCCGCGACCAATTTCGCCGCATCCCAGTCTCCGGTTTCCAGAGTGAACCGCGCCATTCGGAACGCAGCACCCACGACGCCCATGACAACGTCGTCTGGCATTTTGTCGGTCCGTTCCAGTCCGAATTCGATGCCGCTTCGCAGGTCATCCAGTTCGTCGGACCCCATTGCCTCTGCCCTCGGCAGATCACATCCGACTCGCTCCGCGGCAGCTCCG
>CALALR010000043.1 GCA_937925545.1 uncultured Planctomycetaceae bacterium | reverse complement strand
GAGTACTGCCCTCCGAAGGCAGGGGTCACAGGTTCGAATCCTGTCGGGCGCGCCAATCTTTTCAAATGGTTACGTGGTATCGGAGCAATCGCAGACGCGCGTTGTGACCACCACGTGACCATGTTGTGACCACTTTGTTCAGCGGCCTAGTTTCTTAAGCGTCTCGACGACCCGTGGCATATCTGACTTCGGTGACTGAGCTCCGGTGTTGGCAAGCTCCTCATCGCAACGCACTCCGTTCTGGCATGCTTGATCGAGTCCGGCCGATACTTTGTCGAAAATGTTTCGATCGTTCTTCTGATAGTCTGGTAGATAGGCCTTCAGATTCGTAATTGCGCCCCCAGCGTCCATCGTTGCTGTCGTGAACTCGAAGTGTAAGAGGAGCCAGAATTCAAACGACGGTAGTGTGGCGATCACTTCGATTGACACTTGATTTCCATCCGCCTTACGGAGCCTGGGTTTGCTCTCTTCGACCGCTCTGGCGAAATTAGGGCTGTCTCCATCGCATACGACAAATACGTAGTCGAAATCAGGCGAGACTTTAAAAGAATTTCGAGCTTGCCGAACCATCTGGCGAGGGTCCGTCTTGGTGCCGGCTATCTCGATGACCACGTTAGCTCGGTTGACTCGTAAATGGTCCGCGAGCCCCCGCAAGTAGTAGGCCTCGGTACAAGAGCCCTCGCACACTACGAGAGCAGTTGGTAGCTCGGCCCGCCGAGCCTTTTGACGCTCAAGTTTGCGCCGTTCTTTTGCTCTTTGTCGATGTTTTGGCTGATTGTCTTTCACCAAGACTTCGCCAGTTCCAGGTCACGGACAAACGGGATTCCGCCATAGCGGCCCAAGAGATAGCCGCGTTCTATCAAATCGTTCTTGCGAGGCTTGAAGTCTGACAGGGAGTATAGCTCTGTTGCCTGTTCAGCACTTTTTTCGACAAACCAGATCTGATCCCGCCGCAGCAGTTTCGTGTCTAGGAGAGACGTGTCATGAGTTGTGGCCCACAGCTGTGCCCCGGTACCCGCAATATCAGGAGTGTGAACGAGCCTAACCAAGAATCGCGCCAACAATGGATGAAGGCTGCCGTCGAGCTCGTCAATTACCAAAAGCTTCCGGTTCTCTAGTGCGTCAAGCAACGGGCCGGCGTAAGCTAACGCACGCTGAGTACCTGCGGATTCAAATCGACGGTCGAACCAGACAGGATCCTCTCCCTCAATCTGATGACAGAACTCGATCTCCGGAATTTCTACCTCAGATGTCCTAAACTCCGAGGGCTTCTCAGATTCAAGCTTCAATTCAACTTGCTGTCCCTGCTTCTTTTCTACTCGAATATCCGAGACGTGAATATCCGCAGCCTGCAGAAGGCTGAGAATTCTCGACTTGTATGACTGACTCTCAAGACGCTGCAGTGTCGGCAGCAAGTTAATACCACCAGTAAGTAGAATAATTCCGTTCTCAAACCAGTTGAACAACGGCGCGAGCTGTTCGCTATTGAGCTGAACAGCTGTTGTGAGAAACAATGCATTTCGGCGAGTGGCTTTTTTCCAAGTCTCTTTTGGCCCAGAAAAGTATGCTGAGAACGCTTCCCACTGATCCACTTTGTCAGAATAGTCAGCGGATCGCTCAAACCAGCGCTGCGCCCTGGCATGCTCATAAACGAGCAGCCACTCTTTACGGATCCTTACACCATCGTATGCAAACCCATACTGGTACCGCTTGCCATCAATGATTACGCTGACTTCGAACTCAGTTGGGTCGGTCGCGGAATCACTGCTGAGCAGGAACGGCGTGTAGTGGTCTGACAATCGAGTACCGGAGACACTTGCGCCTAGAACGATGTTGCGCATCGTCGCAAGTGCGAACATCAGGTTGCTTTTGCCAGCGGCGTTTGCGCCATAGATCAACGCTGATCGGATGAGAGACGGTACCGGCTTGTGCTCGGTGTCCATGCAGTGTGTTGAAGCGAACGTCTTGTCAGCTTTGCTGGACACAAAGCTCAGTACCTGTTCGTCCTTCAGCGAGCGAAAGTTCTTGACCCTAAATTCGACAAGCATTTTTCGTTCCAACCTAAATAATTGCTATTTTTCGTAAATTATTTACGAAAAGTATAGTTATTTTTGTGATAAACATCTATTTTTGAGGAACATAGACTTGGCCATCTCTCAATAAATCAATGACTTAGACGGTCAGCCGGCCCGTGCTGCGTCTTTGGTAAGCCGCATCCCGAGTATTCGGAGAGCCTTGGAGGGCAGTCAGCATGCTATGTCGATACACCTTTAGCCTCCAATCAAACGTAAAACTAGATCACACGTTGATCTTCCAGATTGGTGACCGGCATTTTGAACTGGTGCGGGAGAACGGCAGATTGGCAGAACTGGCCGTTGAGGTTAGCGGCCTATCCGCTAGTGACGCAGGTTCTATTGATATGCCAGACGATTCAGATGCGACGCCTCATCTGAAGGTCAACGCTCCTGCACTAGAGGAAATAAAAGCGCAAATTCATGCGTTTCGCGGTGCGCTTGCGATGTGGGGCGTGTTCGAAATAGACACGGAAATGCCAAAGAGTAAGTTTGTACCTGAAACAGACGCGGAGCGAGAACAAATGGCCGTCTTTGGTTTCGAGCCGGGGATCGTGCCGCCGCACGAGCAGGAGCCGATAGAAAGCCCGCTAGACCTAATCATTCGGACTATCGTATCTAGTGATCGATTCATCGCGTTGGCCATACCGTTCGAGTTCTATCGGCGAGGGCGACAAGATGTTTTGAAGCGCCAATATATTGAGGCTTTCTACGATTTCTTCTTCTGTGTCGAGTTCTTGTTCGCGGATGGGCAGTACAAGAAGAAATCCATGGAGCAATCATTTCATGATTCAGCTGAACTAATGCAAGCGATCGATGAGGCAAAGCGGCATTTTCGTAGCGATCGACGTATCTTCAAGAACCTCAGCGAGTCAGAGCGTCAGTACTTTATGCGCCATTATTCTCAGTCTGCGGAAGAAGCTGCATCACATGTAATTGGTGTTCGCGGATTTCTGCATCATCAGTCTGGTCGCCGTCCGAAAAACTGGGATCAAAATTTGCTGGTTAAGGACGGAGTCTATCCACA
>CALALR010000042.1 GCA_937925545.1 uncultured Planctomycetaceae bacterium | reverse complement strand
CGCTGACAGTTCAAGCGGGGGGCGATATATCGACTACCGGCACGACGACAATCGGCGACGGCGCTACCGGCACGGCGACCATCAGCGGCGATTTTACCGTCGGCAGCGCGAGTTTGCTCACCGGGGCGCTGAACGTGGGCACGACGGGCAACGGAACGGTCAACGTTCAGCTTGGCGGACTGCTACAAAACAGCGGCGCGGCATCCATCGGCTCCGCCGGAACGGGAACCGTAAATGTGATGAACCTTGGAACCGTTTGGAACAGCCAGGGACTGCTCGAAGTGGGAAATGGTGGCACGGGCGAGGTGAATATCACCATAGGTGGTAAGTTGACGAGTCTCGACGCTATTGTCGGGGCAGACGTGAGCAACTCGGGCGAGGTGAATGTCGATGGCACCAGCTCTTTATGGGACAACTCCGGCACCCTCACCGTCGGTGGCCTGGGTAATGGCGCGCTCAATATCACGAGTCAAGGGGCTGTGGACACCATGGAGGCTTTTATTGGCTTTTCGAATAACGGCATGGTGAATGTCAGTGGCGCGGGGTCGCTCTGGACAATCGCAGAATATTTCGAGGTGGGTAGATCGGGGACAGGCACATTGAATATTTCAGGCGGAGGCACGGTGTTATCCAATAATGGGAATACTAGCTTTATCAGTCGCGTCCGGGGGGGCAGCACTGTGTCCGTCGACGGCACCGGTTCGGTCTGGGAAACCGGGCATATTGATATCGGGTCGTCTGGCGGGACGCTTACCGTTTCGAATGGTGGAACTGTGCGCACCCTTCGCAGTGGACTAATCGACGCCAGTGGAACTGGCGCGACCGTCACCGTAAGCGGTCTCAATTCCAAGTGGGAGATATTTCAACCCCTCTCTGTTGGCTCAACCGCAAATGGAATGCTGGATATATCGGGTGGAGGGAAGGTGAAAAGCAGCGACACTAAGATTGGAGCATCGGCAACCGGCGTAGGTCACGTGACCGTAGACGGTGTTGGTTCCGTGTGGGAATACTCAGCCAGCCAAGTCTCCGGTGATACCCTCGCAGACCTGATCGTCGGGGATCAAGGAGACGGAACAATCGAGATCATGAATAGTGGTCAACTGCGCAGCACCGCGTCCTCGGGATCTGTGATAAACGAGATTGGCTCTGCGGCGGGGAGCAACGGAGTAGTTCGCGTCACCGGGCCAGGTTCCCTGTGGAATACAGGCGACGGCGCAAGCGGTCACCTGATCGTCGGCAAGGCAGGCGCGGGAACTCTGGAGGTCCTGGCTGGCGGCGCAGTTCAAACCGACAGGCTCGAGATCGGAGTGGAAGCGGGCGCCAACGGTACCGTCACCGTCAGCGGAGCCGATTCACTTCTCAGCTCCCCAGATCTTAGGGTCGGCAATTTCACGAGCAGCGATGTCGGTCAGGGAGCGCTAAACATCACCAATGGCGGCCGGGTCGAAAGTGCCAACGTGTCAATCAGTGGCCCCTTAGGCAGTCCGGGCATCATCACGGTCGATGGCCCGGGGTCGCGATTGGAAACACTTTTTGATCTCAACGTCGGCTTAACCTCCGTGCAAGCGGAGGGCATGCTGGCAATTACTGGAGGAGCCGAAGTCACAGCCGGAGTGCTCCACATCCCCGGGGAATTTAGTCCTAAAGCCAACGGGAACGTGATCGTTGCTGGCTCCGGCTCAAGATTGACGGTGCCGGGCCGCGTGGCGATCGGTGTCTTTGACGTCCAACCCCTTGGCATTGCTGACAGTTCGCTCAGCATTCAAGCTGGGGCGACTGTGAGCGCTTTCCAGATAGAGATTTTTAGACACGGCATGCTAAGTCTCTTAGGAGGGACGCTCAGCACAACTGCTATAATTTTTCAACTCGATGCCTTTGCTGATCACGACTTCGAGTGGACTTCCGGCACGCTTAACCTGGGCGTAGGTGGGTTTGATGGCGACCTGATCAACCAGGCGGGCACTCTCGCGCCGGTGGATTACACCACTCTTGGGAATGTTGCGATCGGCTCAACCATCGTGGAGGGAGATTATGTCCAGCTTTCTGCCGCCACGCTTCAAATCGAAATTGGGGGCTCGACGAGCCACGACTCCCTGGAAGTCACTCAGGATGCTTTCCTCGGCGGCGAACTCGAACTTATCCTGCTCAGCGGATTCACGCCCAGCCCTTCCGACACGTTCACCGTAATGACCGTCGCCGACGATCTCTTCGACGTCTTCGACAATGTCGCGGGCGGCCAGCGACTCACGACCAGCGACGGCCTCGGCTCGTTCTTGGTCAACTATGGCCCAGGCAGCCCGTTCGATCCCAAACACGTCGTGCTCAGCAATTTCTTGCCCAGCGCCGGCCTTCCCGGCGACTTCGACCTCGACGGCGACGTCGATGGTCGAGATTTTCTCGTGTGGCAACGCAATCCAGGTGTGGGAAATTTGGCTGATTGGCAGGCGAACTATGGTGTTCCATTTTCGGCTACATCGATTGCCGTGCCAGAGCCGGCTGCGAGGCTAATATTCTTTTTCGGAATGGCTTCTTCGTTCCTTTCCTGTGCGAGACCCATGTTTAGGAGATTCGTATTATGAGCGAAATCCGCCACAATTCAGTTAGTCTCATGGCCTGCGCTGCAGTGCTGGGATCGATGGTGTTGATTGAAACCACAAGCTCCGCGCCTCTCGATCCGAATGCCTTTGCATCGCTAGGCACGCTCAGCGTGAGCTCCGGCACGCTCACGATTAACACCGACACGCTCGCCATCAGTGGGGCCGCCGCGTTCACCGGCATAGTACACGTTCAAGGATCGGGCTTGCCTGAGATTGCTGTGTTCACGTTTGACGAAGTCGCGATTCAGAACGGAGTGCTTAGCTTGACTGGCTCGCGGCCGATTGCGATCCTGTCCAAAAGTAACGTTATGATCGATAGGATCATTAACATAAACGGCGGCATCCCAAATGGAAGTAGTGGCGGCGCCGCACGGCTTGGTGGCGGCGCAGGGGGAATCGGCCACGACACTACTGACCCACAGAATGGGAGCGGTCCCGGCGGGGGCGGCATCTCCATGTGTTGCGACCCGGGCGGCTATGGAGGGGGCGGCGGCGGGTTTGGCGGCGTTGGCGGTGCTGGCGGCGGTCCCAACCCCATCTACTTCGCGCCCGGTGGGATGGCCTACGGCGACTTGGGGACAGCACTGCAAGGAGGCAGCGGCGGTGGCGGCGGCGTAAAATTGACCCAAATCTCGTCGAGGGGCGGTGGCGGCGGCGGTAGTGGCGGCGCAATAGAAATTGGCGCCCTGGGAACCGTTTATGTGGCATTGATATCTACTCAGGGCGCGCCGGGAGCGAGTGCCAATAGTAACAGCGGAGGCGGCGGCGGTGGATCGGGGGGCGCCGTGTTGTTACATGGACAAATGGTGACTGTTGCTGGGGGGATTCTGGCGGACGGGGGCGATGGCGGCGCATCGTTTGGCGGCACGCAGTCCAGTGGCGGCGGTGGCGGTGGCGGTGGACGCGTTTCGGTTCAAGCGGACATGCTTTCACTCGACAGCGTTCCTTTCACTTCGGTAAGCGGTGGACAGGCCGGAACGAATAATAGTCCCGTTTTTCCAGCAATCAGCGGAGAGTCTGGCATAGCTGTCCTCGAACCTTTCACAACGATCATTCCAACGGGACATCTCGTGCAAGTTCAGGCAGACGGCGTCTTGCCAAGTGGTACTGCCGGAGCGTCTTGGATACTTGAAACCGACCGCTTGCGGTTTGATGCTGGATCAATAGGCGCCGCGCTCGCACCCGTTGCAAGCGCGCACGACATCGAACTTAACGGTGGAAACGTGTTCGCCGCCCTCGGCTGGATAATGACCGGCCCAGCGCAAATCTCCGGCTTCGGACAAATGAGCGGCGCTGTCTCGGGCGGAGAGACAAATTACATTCTCGCAAGCGGCGGAGCATTAACTCTCGGAGATGCCAATAACATGGCCGGTTTCAGCTTTGCCGGAACTGTCGATATTGACGCAGGCTCTACGCTCAATCTGCTCGACTCCAACATGGCCGAACTGGGCGAGGTAACCACACTCGCCAGCGGAGGCCGACTCAATTCACTCAACGGAATCCACTTGGGAGCCGGAGAAACTTTGACCGCAAACTCGGGAGCGGATATCGGCGGCGAATTTGCCAACCAAGGAATCGTCAACGGCCCAACTGCCGCAGGTGAGTTTCTCACCTTTACTGACGACGTCTACGGTGCGGGCAACTACACAGGCAACGTCCGGTTCTCCGACGGCTTCGCTCCTGGCAATAGCGTGGCGGCTGTTTCACTAGAAAATGTGACGTTCGATTCCAGCGCCTCGATATTGATGGAACTTGGCGGGCGCGAGCCCGGAATGAACTACGATCAACTGATCATCATAGGAGACAGCACGATCAATGGGACAACACTGGACGTCAAACTGATTGACAATTTTACCCCATCGCTCGGTGACCAGTTTCAGATTTTTAGCTTGGCCAGTCCTGTAAGTGGCACAGGCTTTAGTGGTTTTGATCTTTCCACTCTCGGCGCCGGTTTGGAATGGAAGACGGACACATTGCTCACCACAGGTATCCTCTCAGTCGTGGCTGTCTCCCTCCCCGGCGACTTCGATTTCGATGGCGACGTTGACGGCCGAGATTTTCTCATGTGGCAACGCAATCCGAGTGTAGGAAATTTGGCTGATTGGCAGGCGAACTATGGTGTTCCATTAACGCCTGCGGTGAACGCAGTTCCTGAGCCCTCTTCAATAATAATGGCCAGTCTGGCTGCCATCGCCACGCAAGGACAACAGAGAAGATTCCGAAAGCCTTTCAAGTCCATTTGGATGCGACAACACGGTAGTACAACAAGTGAAGAATAGGTATTTCATCAATCTAACAATTAGGAGACAGATTAATGAACAGCATGATAATTGATCGTTGCGAGATGAATGACATTGTAGACGAAGTTCCGAGATTCTCATCATCAATTCTGGGTCGAAGGAGAGTTCCCTGGTTGGGATTCATTGCGTTGTTCTGCTGCCAAAACTCTCTGGTTGTTTCGGCAACATACGAGTACATACTCGATACGTCCATTCCTTACAACGTTCCTAACAATGTCGTGCTCCCTAGCCCAGGTAATTTTGGCAAGGCAACGTTCAGTGACACCGCCGGGGGGGTACTGTTCCGCTACGACAATTTCATCGATGGCAACGTCGGAAGCATGGATTTCAATTTCAATCCGTCTATTGCTCTTGTACCCGGCGACCCTTCGATCACCTTCACACACAAAGGAGGCGTGCCATTTTTTGGAAAGTTTCGATCGGAAAATGGGATCATTTTTTCCAAAGGACATTTTTTTGATCTTGGCTTCACGTTTCAACAAGATTTTGGTTTAAACGATCATACCGAGGTGTTGATTTCGTCGACGATCGCGGGATTTGAAGCGAGCTGGTTTGATTACGGTAGTTATCACGCCTTGGTTAGCGATCCGTACTATTTTTCTGCCCGCGTCGGAGATATTCAGAACACATCAAAGCAGACGGCAATTGTTGCCATTGCGCCTCAGGCGAAACTTAATCTCGAAGTGGAAGGGCCTCCAGCAGAGTTGAAAGCTGGGCTCGAATTCATCGAAATAGAAGTCGGCGTGGGAACGCTTCATTGGGACAATCCCATCATTTTTTATGATGGCAATGAGCATTTGCTCATTCCTGCGTTAGGAAGTTTTGACGTGAGTATGAGCATGGGAGCAGACGGAATCTGGCGCAATGTCGCAGAAATTGATTTCACTTTCGATCGTGTCGGTGGTTCCGGACATCGATCTTTCTTCATTGGGCGAAATGCTTTTCAGGTGTTGAACGCCGGGAGCTTGCGAGAAGGTTTCCTGTTTGAATTTGAACTGCGCGAGATAGACGATCGTGGTGAAATCGTCGACAGCCGTTTGGGTGCAGTTTCCCTGCTTCCAGTTCCAGAACCGAGAAGTTTGTGTTTCATGTTTTCAATTTTAGTGTGGCAAGCGGTGCGACGAGGAGCTATCCGTGCGTCAACTAAAGGATTGAGGAGATGAGTTTACTAAAAGCAGTTTCAATAATGTCAGCCGAATGCGCTAGCATCGGGTGAACCTGCGTTTGGGTTTGGAAGTAAAGTCACCCCAGACTAGCGCCCTACGGCTTACAAGAGCTGAGATCGTTTTTTGAAACCGCTGCTAGTCATTCCATCAAGAATGACACAATTACATATGTGTCGTCTAGTAAAAGGGACCCCTCCATGAAATGTGTATTCCATTCTCTGCTAGTTCTGTTGTGCGTCTTTGCTTTAATTGTGATTTTCACACACAGTGTTCTCGGTGCGACTGTCACTGTCAACGGCACCAATGGGACGCAGGGAACCACCGGGTCTATTGGGCCCAGTGGTGGGCCAGGTGGACCGGGTGGTAGCGGCGCCCCTGCGAATGCCATCGCCAATGCGGCTGCCGATACGAGCAACTCTGCAACCGCCAACGCGGGTATCGGAGGCTCTGGTGGCACAGGTGGACAAGGCACTGCGATGGGAGGAACGGGTGGAAATGGCGGCGCAGCAGGGAATGCCAGCAATGCAACCGCGACGGCAACCACAACTGCCAACGGTGGATTCACGACGGCCCATGCAGTAGCCAACGGCGGAGCGGGCGGCAGTGGTGGTGTAGGAGGTAATGCCTTCAACGGTACTGGGGGAAGCGGCGCTAACGGTACCAACGGCGGCACGGCGACGGCCAGCGCGACCAACACGAATAACCAGGCCGGAGGAACGACCACAGTCGATGTCCGTGCGACAGGGGGAAGCGGAGGCAATGGTGGCGGTGGTGGAGAAGGATTGAACTTAGTTTTTGGTTCGAGTGGCGATGGGGGCAATGGCGGCACGGCATCGCTCGGTACCGTGTCTGGCACCTCCACCGGCGGCGGATCGGTTTCAGTGACTGGACGGATTATTGGTGGCTCAGGAGGCGCTGGAAACAACTCAGGAGGCAATGGAGGGAATGGGGCAAGTGCATCGCTCACCGATGCGGTCACGGCTTCGACAACTGGTAATGTTTCGCTCACTCAAGAAGCCACTGGTGGCAGCGGTGGAGCGACGGCAAATGGTCTGGTCGGATTGCCGGGCTCTGCGAGTTCATCGCTAACGGTCAACGACCTTGTCGCGGCCATGCTGACGGGCTTCTCGTTCGCGCGGGGTGGTCAAGGAGGGGCGGCAGTATTCTCGGCCCACGGAGGCAACGGCGAGAATGCTACTGCTGCGATTTCCTTCACCGGCAAAAGTAACGTTACTGCTACGGCATCGGGAATCGGAGGCAATGGTGGGGCCGGTACTGCTGGAGATGGTGTGCCACATAATGGAGGAGATGGGGGGACTGCCACTGTGACGGCCCATGGGGAGTCGACCATGGGAGGAACTGTCATCGTATCTGCCATCAATAGCGCCGGTCACGGCGGCAACGGATCAACCGGCGGCGACGGAGGCGATGCCACGCTCATCGATGCAGCCACGGGTTTCACAACGGGTGCGCTAAGATTGGTGCAAACGGCGACCGGTGGTTTGGGAGGCGCTGGTTCGACCGGGTCCTCTGGAACGCCTGGCGATGCCATCTCTACGCTCAATTTCAACCAGAGCGGACCAAGCATGCTAACGATTGAGTCGACGGCCAACGGTGGTGGAAATGCCAGTGGATTTTCTGCAGCACCTGCTTCGACGGCTCTCTCATCGATCGATGCCACTTCGTCTGCTACCTTTATCAACTTGACGGCTACGGCTACGGCAGGAACGGGTGGTTCGATCAATTCGCTGTTCGGCTCGAACAACAGTGCTGCCAATGGTGGTGTGGCCTCGATCGGCATCCTGCGAGGTGTGACGACCTCGCCTAGTGCGATCGCCTTGAATCTCAATGCGACAGCCAATAGTGGGAGTGGCGGCAACGTAGCCGCAGGCAATGGCAATGGCGGGCACGGGGCGGCGGCCAATCTCGTCGACGTGATTCATGCTACTGCTCCCCCGACGGCCAGTGTCACAATGATGCAACGGGCTACCGCTGGAGCAGGCGGTCAAGCGATTACCGGTACTCCTGGCAGTGGAGGCGCAGCTAACAGTTCTCTCACGCGAAGTCTCTCCGTAGCGAATATGCAAATCAGCGCTACAGCCACCGGTGGTGCCGGGGGAGCTAAGGCTGGATCTGGTGGAGCTGGCGGTGTGGGAGGGAATGCAACCGCGTCGATGAATGCAAACAATAGTTCCGGAATGCTTACCGGCACCGGTGCCAGCGCCACCGGAGGTGCAGGTGGCGCCGGTACGAACGGAGCAGCTGGCGGACTCGGAGGCAATGCCACGGCCACAGTCTCGGGATCCTCAGGGAGCAATCAAACCGTAAGCATTTTCGCAATTGCCACCGGCGGTAGCGGTGGCACAGCCAATGGTGTAGGCAACGTCGGTGGTGTCGGCGGAACGGCCACGATAACGCCGTCCTTTGGTAGTTCAACCGGCGGCGGGTTTGTCGGCATCGATGTGGACCAAATCGGCGGCAATGGCGGCTCAGGAGGAATAGGCGCTAACGGTGGCAACGGAACGTCTTCCCACGTGATTGATGCTATTAGCGGTTCAACCTCCGGCGAGCTGCGCATCAATCAAGAAGCTGTCGGAGGAAGTGGTGGCAGTGCGGATGGGGGAAATGGCGGTCACGGCGCGAACGCTTCTTCACATCTTACCGCCACCAACCCGGGCGGTGGAAAACTCGACGTCACTGCAATTGCCCGCGGCGGTTCAGGAGGAACCACCTTTGGCGCCGGCATTCCTGGCAATAGCGCCGGCGCAAGCGCCAGTGCGACTGCCATGAACACCAACAACACGGCGAAAGCGACAGCTAACGGGTCTGCCGGTACCCCCGGCAGCAATTTCAGTAACATGACCACGGGCACTCGTGGCGCTGGCACAGCAGTCGCCCATTCCGTTACAACAGGTGGGTTTCAAGCCGAGGCGATAGCATTCGCATCTGGTAACAACACGTCGTCTGCTACGGCTTTGGCCGAGACCTCTGGCGGCATCGTCACTGCGTTGGCACTGGAAACCCATGTTCCAGCCCATCCCAATGTCACCGCAAACGCTCGAGGATCAGTGGGAGGTTCATTTTCAAGTTTTCCAGCAGGCATTAACGCCCATGCCATTGCCCTGCCGACGGCCAGTGACGTGACCAACAACCTGTTCGGCGATCCTAATGTTACTGCAGCGTACAACTCTCCTGATGGAAAAACTCCATTGGCCCTGACGGCGCTCCACCTTAATCTACCTAATAATTCGGCTGGGTTCTTAACAACCGCCAGTGCAGTAGCCAACTTCTCATTCGATGTGACCACATTGCAATCCGGCAAGCTTTTGGTTGGCCTACTTGATCCTACATCGAGCGGTCCCGACTTCAACTCGCTTCGCTTCACCATTGAGCGCGAGGGCACGGTTGTGGAAGATCAGACATTTGCATCGCTTGCCGCAGCTACGACTTACTTCAACGACAACGCCCTTGACCTCGGTTCACTCAAAGCGGGTATCATCGGCACGCTCGACCTCCAGTTTTCCTTGGAAATGACCGCGCTGGATAATGGCACCCGTTACGGCATCAATTTTTTGGTAGCAAACGTGGGACTTGTCTCAGGCCTCGCTGGCGATTTCGACAACGACGGTGACGTCGATGGCCGCGATTTTCTTGTCTGGCAACGCAATCCTAGCGTGGGGAATTTGGCTGATTGGCAAGCGAACTATGGGTTGCCGCTCGTTGCGGTTGCTAAGGCGGTGCCGGAGCCTTCATGCGCTGCCTTGATGGCGATTCTGGTTTTCGGTTTGCTTTCGCTTCCGAAATGGAAAGATCTGGCATAACCACGTCGCGATGCGAGTGCTGTTTATCTCTTGAACTGATTCAACTCTGCAGCAGGGAGAGCCAGCAGTTGGATCTGGTTGTGGGTCAGCGCTTTGGCAAGCAATTCGCCACGACTCCCGACCGATAATGAGTGATAAAGTCTGCAAACGTGATTGTGAACCGTATGAGGGCTAATATCCAGATGCATCGCTATTTCCTTTTCACTACGACCTAGGCAAAGTAGCCATAGAACCTGTCGAAGGCGTGGGGATAATCGGGCGATCGCTTGGCTCTCTTCATTGGGTCTGGATAGCCGTCGCCAGGCATGCGCCAGTTCAATATGTAAGACGCGCAACCTCTGCCTGTCTTCTCTGGTGTATTGGGGTTTACCCCAGGCGCGATGCACACCAATGCCAAATAGTCGCCGCAGATCTTGCACAACAAAAAAGGAAGCCATGGTCGCATCAATGCCGATGCTGCGGTGTACCGTTTGGACTTCTGATAAGGCATACCATTCTGCGTCGCTCATCACGTCTTGTCTACGAATCGTAACGAATCTGGCGGGTATATTGACTACACGTCTAAGAAATTCGCTTTGAAAAGTTTGATCGTCTCCGCAGTAAGTTTGGTTCCACAAGCGGTGTTGCTCTTCAGTGAAGCCATAATGAAGTTCGATTTCAGACCGATTGAACTGCCCCGGTTGATCAGGAAGATGTGCCCATGCTAAGCCAACAATTTTGGCATCGAAGAGTTGAGCCAGACCCTGCATGAGCCGATTCGTCCAGGCCGGAACGTCGCTGCCGACATGACAAACGTCCGTCACCAAGCGGTGAATAGCACGATAGCGTCCTCGATAGTCTCTCGCCGAGTAGAAAACCACAATTCCGGCCTCCCAACGAGACAGCGGTGCCGAAGCATTTCGAAATAACTGCATGTCGGAACCTTCTGCATATTAGGCTGTTTAGCTCAATGGCGTCAATCGGCTAGCGGGTTAAGTTGGGAAATTGGAGGCGAGTCGACGGACCGCTCGGGATTGAAAGGGAATTTCTCCTCCAGCCGACTGGTAACTAGGGAAGCCATGGAGTAGGTACCATGCTCAACTGAAATGACTATGCAACTCCTTGAATAGGAAATGCGACAATGCATCGACTTTATCTCAAATCCTGGAATTCGTTTTCCAGCGTCATAAGAACAGCTGGTGTTGTTGCCTTGGGGGTGCTGTCATTGGAGTTCGAAACGCAGCCACCAGCGAGTGCCATCACCCTCAATATGACCTACTTCAACGAGGGAGACCCTATCCCTCATGATGAGAACCCCAGTTGGGATCCCGCCGGTACGATCCTCAAAGCCCACTTTCAGGCCGCCAAAACAATTTGGGAATACCTCCTGCCGGGCGGCGGTAGCTACGACTTTGATTTCGAGTGGGACGACGACATCGGCGCTACTACTTTGGGACTCACTACTCTAGGCCCGACTACCTATATAGAGATCAATCCCAATCAACTATGGTTCGCCGATCCCACACCTGAGAATAACAATGAATTTAGCATACCTACCCAGCGACTCTATAGCCAGTTATCCGGGTCCGATCAAGCGACCTACTTTCCCGGAACCGCGCCGCCCGGCCCGCTGGAGGTCAATTATCAAGCAACAGGCATTGCCAACGGAACGATCATTGATGGAGTTCCCTTAAATACACTGAGCGCTTCGGGTCAAACCTTCTTGGATTCCATGGGCATCAATGTTTCGGTGGATGCGAGCAATGGCAGAGACCTTTTGAGCACGATTCTCCACGAGATCGGCCACGTCTTAGGAATTAGTGGGATCGAACCGGGAGAATACAACATCGATCCACAGCACGTCGGGGGGCTCAGCAATGTGCTTGTGCTGGAAGGCGACGGAGGACACTTGGGCGGAGGACCCATGCCCCCACCGAATACCAACATCATCCCGGGGTTTCTCATGTGCGATAGCTGCGGCGTGGCCGGTTTGCGCAGGTTTGCCACGGCGACGGATGTGCTTGTAATTGCCGAGGATCAGGGAATCGCCGACGTGCAGCTCCCGCGTGTAGAGCGAATATCAACCGGTACATGGAGCGATACGAACGGTTGGATTGGAGGTGCGGTGCCGTCCAGCGACCAAGATGTTTTCATCAGACATGGAGGAAGTGTCTCGATCGATGTAAACGCGTCGGCCCAGAGCCTGTTGATCGCTCCCGGGAATAGCCTATTCACACTGTTCAACAGCGGAATTGATGTTAGAGGAACACTTACCTATAACAATGCGACTGTCGAATTCATTTCGATGGGAACACTCTCCGCCAATCACTTCATTGGCAATCCGGACAATCTCATCTCCGGGGCCGGGTCGCTGGTGCGGTTTAACCAATTTACGCGGGGAACTTCGGCGGCGACTTCCGCGACGTTCGGCGGTAGCGTCGCAGTCGGCTTTGACGCGGATCCTAGTCCGAGCACTTCCTTGACATTGTTCAATCCAAATTTTCTCGCCAATTGGAACATCGGACAGAACCTGATCATCGGCGACGAAAACGATGCCACAGTTATAATTGATAATGGGACATGGGATGTTAACGGCAACACCACGCTTGGCAACGTCCTAACTTTTTTGAATGGCGGTAGGACAGGTGGAGTTAGCCTCAAGAACGATGGCATCCTGGACATCGCCGGCAATTTGGACCTCCGACTCGGCTCCGTTACGCTAGAAGGTATGGCTGAGTTGAGAGTTGGCGGCAGCGTGTTCATTAGCCGGCTTAGCCAGATTACCTACCGAGATGATCGGCCGGCGCCAAGCCGACCTAATTTCCTTGCTGGGGGGCGAACAGAGTTTGTCGAAGGCTCGCCGATACTCATCGCGGGTGGGAATCTGACGTTCGAGGACACGGCCAGCGCCAACAATGCTACGGTCACTCTCGAAGGCGGCTCGGGCCAAAATGCTTCTGGCGGGCTGGCGGTCTTTAAGAACAACTCCTCGGCCGCCACCGCCGAGTTTCGAACCAAAGGGGGCCATTTTGGGCCAGCGTTTGCCGGACAAATAATGGGCAATGGCGGCCAGGTTCGCTTCGAGGGCACCTCCGGCGCAAGCACCTCCACGTTAATCAATGAGGGCTGTCAAGACTCGATCCCAGGTAATTGGCAGTTTGGCGGCACTGGCGGCCGCACTATCTTCGCCAACAACTCGAGCGCCGAGCAGGCAACGATTCATAACCATGGCGCTTCTACTCCGATCGGACTCCTTCCAACAGGCGGCGCAACGCACTTTTTTGATTTCTCAACAGCAGGTTCGGCCAACATCACCAATCATGCCGACGCGACTTTCCACAATCCGGGAGCAGAAGCAAAAACGGTTTTCTACGATTCGTCGGACGCAGGCAACGCGACTATCGAAAACATCGGCGTTGCTCCGGGTGGTTCTCGCCCTGGCCAAACGGAATTCCGCGGCAATTCCAGCGCGGCCCTGTCGAACATCCATAATCGAACACACCTCACCCCCGGCGGTGTGGCTGGCCGCACTGACTTCTACGACAACGCCACGGCAGCGGATGCTACTATTCACACTTACGAAGGCTACAGCGACGCTGGGCGCATTGAGTTTCATGATAATTCCACGGCCGAAAGAGCGCGATTGATCGTGGAGAATGTGCCTGGAATCGTCGGCAGTTCAGGAAACGGTGGCCACATCATTTTCCGAGATTTCTCCCGTGCAAACGAGGCCCAGATTTTCCTGAAAGCGAATGCCTGCTGCAACGGACTTCAGTTCTTCAACAACTCATCCGCCGATGATGCGCAGATCATCACAGAGGATGGCTCCGGCAACATCACGTTCTGGAACTCGTCGAAGGCCGCCGATCCTACGACCGTCGACCCGACCCTCATTTCCTTAGGCCGGGGAAGTGTAATGTCCTTTTACGATCAGTCCAAGGCTGAAGATGCGCACATTACAATGGCCCATGGCTCCCAGATCCAATTTAATGCTAACTCCTCTGCCAACTCCGCGACAATCGTCGCCGATGGATCTAACGTCTACCCGGTGTCGGGCGGTAGAGTCTTGTTTAACTCGTCATCACTAGTTAATAACTCTACCGTTATAGCCAACGGTGGAACGTCTAATCTCGCCGCGGGGGCGACTGTCGAGTTCATCAACGGCGCCCACGCCGGAAATTCCACGATCACTGCCAATGGACCAAGCAATGGTGGAACGGGCGCACAGATTACGTTCAACAGCGGCGCAAAAGGCGACACGGTACGGCTCATTTCAAACGCAGGATCCACAATCGACTTCCTGGATCAGAATTTTTATCTTCCTGCGGGTATGTCGGTAGGTTCTATCGAAGGGGCGGGGAGATACGTTCTGCGTGGATCACATCTTATAGTGGGCGGACGAAATCTGAACACGACGGTTTCAGGTACGATCACCGACAACCCCGTCCCAACCAATCCTGTTTACAGCGGCGGCCGGCTCACCAAAGTAGGCTCAGGCACACTCACCCTCGCAGGCACAAACTCGTACAGCGGACTGACAACTGTAAATGATGGCACGCTCAACATCACAGGCTCCATCCCTGGTGGCGTAGTGGTCAACAATGGCGGGACGCTAGGGGGCAGCGGCATCGTTTCTAGTAATGTGACTTTGAATTCGGGCGCTCTCCTATCACCTGGCGCTTCGAACGGTATTCTCACTGTCGGCAGCCTCTCCATGGTTAGTGGCAGCTCGCTCCTGATGGAAATTGCCGGAATCAACCCCGGCTTTGGTTATGATCGAATCCATTCCTCTGGCGCTTTAGCGTTCGGAGGCACTCTTCTGGTTTTGCTGACAGAAGGCTTCTCCCCGTCGGTCGGCCAGTCGTTCGATTTATTCAATTGGGGCAGTATTACAGGGACTTTTAGCTCGCTGAATTTACCTGCGATTTCCGGAGGTCTGAGCTGGAACACATCGCAGCTTTACAGCACAGGCACTCTATCAGTTGGCCTCGCCGGCGATTTCGACAACGACGGGGACGTCGATGGGCGTGATTTTCTTGTCTGGCAACGCAATCCTAGCGTGGGGAATTTGTCTGACTGGCAAGCGAACTATGGGTTGCCGCTAACTGGGGTTACGACCGCCGTACCGGAGCCGGGGTTTGGGTTGGTTTGGCTCGTGGCTTTGGGTTGTTGGAAAGCGGTTCGACCACCCTGTCGGGGGGGGATGAACCATGCTCACACTAGATTGACTTCTTCCGGATTTTCTATATGATCCATTCCGCTCATATCCTCCGCCGTGCGTGGAGCGATCCGAAGACCGCTTGCGGCTGGACTGGGTGAGCTAGGGGGTCCCTTCTCAATCGACTGCTGAACTTTCTTTGTCGGCATGCTGCCGCAGCGATCTTGCTTTCACCAAAGACACCGTCTGTCGGCGCGTGCGCTAAGCGCAAGCTGTGGTGATCTCTCCGCATGCGGTTCAGCCATTGGATTGTGTAGGCGATTTCCTTCTAAAGGAGATCAGATGATGTATCGCGGGAGAGTGAATGATTGTCGAGTGAAGTTGATTGTGGGCATGGTCAGCGGGATGGTGTGTGCCCTTGAATTCGGAGCACACAAAGAATCGAGGGCTGCTCCAATTCAGCCAGGATTTAATCTACTCGCAACACCAGGTTTGAATTCGGCTTTCATCGATGTCGATATCCCAGGTTTTATTTCTCCGCAGAGAGTCTTCTTGAAAGGAAAGCCGCTCGATCCGGACGGATTGCTGACAGGAAGTCCTCTTTACGACACCGATACCATTATTCAGCGACACACGGGAGCCAACTTTGGTGTCGGCCAACGTGACAATATCGATATCGAACTTCTGGCCCTCTCGCTCGTCAGCGTCAATCCCATAGTGGCACAAGACGGGACGATATTCGACGTGGAGATCGAAAGTGGAAGGCTTCTGAACGATCCAAGTTCACCCTTGTTTCGCGATTCGGCGATTCCTTCCTCACCCATCGTTCAGCATGGAATGACGATTTCCCACGACACACCGCTAGGTGGCTATTGGCAATCGTGGTTGCAAGTCCATGATTTAGTGACATTCCGAGATCGACTGACTGGAGTGGCTCACTCGACATTTCATTCTCGCAAAGTCTTCGAAACTCTTCCAACAGGTACGTGGTCTCATCAACCGGTGAAATTCGATCTTTCTCACAATTTGACCTCTGCAGTGGCTCACCCACTTTTTCCCACAGGAGGTTTTCATGCTGCGGTATCTCCCGGCCCAATTCCCACAGCGCTTCCACCAGGCATGACCTTCTCCGTGTCTTATCAAGGCCCTTCAGCTGGCGGAACGCCTGGACCGTTTACCGGGGTGCCTGATGGCTTCTTTGGCGTTGCGATGGACGAGGGTTCTATCTATACCCCCGCCCCGCCAGGGCCACCTGGACCGAATCCCCCCTCCTTTGGTCCTTTACCGGCACCCGGGCTGGAAGTATCAGCGGTAATTGGAGGACCGGGTGTGGTGCCAGGGGGCTTAAATATCGTGCCGGGGTTGTTCGGAGCTGTGGAACTCGATGCCCTATCGTATGGCAAGGATTTTGGAGATCGACTTTATTTCTCCGTGGATGAATTCGCCGTGGGGATTCCTGGTGCCCCCGTGGCACCGAATGTGACTAGTGAAGGCGCAAGTCTCTCCGCGAGCATGGAAGCATCGGCAGACGTCTTTATTTATCTCGGTCCAAAGGTTGCCACGGCGCCACCAGACTTGAGCAGCCTCCCAGGAAACATGGATGTCATCGACGGGGATGGTATGGCTCCCTTTGGTGGTCCCGGCAGTGGGTTGATCGAACCGAATCCCCCTTCCGTGACAAGCATTCCCGACTCAGGGGACAATCTCGATGCTCTGGATCTAGATACGGTTCTTGCGCATCTGATGGGACCTATCTATTTCTCTTTAGATTCGGCGTTTGCCGATCCACTTGAAGCAGCCGGGGCGGACCCGAACACGGGCACCGCATTCGGCAACGGTTTTGTGGGGGGAGATGTACTTGTGCAAACTGTTCGGGGAACCCCCATTTCACTTTACGCTAGCGCATTTCTGGATCTTGGCCTCGATGCCTGGGGTGATGCCGACCCATTCACGATGGAACCCGATTCGGACGATCTCGATGCTTTGACGTTGATCGACGATGGAGCAGTGGACATCTCTGGCAGCCTCTTTTTTGACCCAGCCGTAGACACCCTGCTTTACTCGGTGCGGCGAGGTTCTGCAGTAATTGGAGTGCCAGACTCCACCTTCGGAGTTCCGATTGAAGAGGGGGATATCCTCTCTCCGCCCCCGGGGCCAGGATTGCCGCCCTCGATCTTCATCGCCGCGGAAGCTTTGGGATTGACGACGGTGAGATCAGGGACGGCCACCAGCTACGGAGTGATCAATCCGGAGTACCTGTTCGATGGATGGGCAGACGATCTGGATGCATTGGACATGATCGACGACAGGCCGCAGATCAATCAAACACCAGGGCAAAAAATCCTAACCCATAGTCAGGCGTTTGTCGTTAACGATCTCCTGGTATCGAGTGTGGGTTTCGCCGGTCTCGCTTGGATTCCCGCACAGGATTGTTCTGTCCACAATACCTGTTCAAATGGCGATTTCGACGGCGATGGTGACGTCGATGGAAGTGATTTCCTCGTTTGGCAACGCAATCCTAGCGTGGGGAATTTGTCTGACTGGCAAGCGAACTATGGGTTGCCGCTAACTGGGGTTACGACCGCCGTACCGGAGCCGGGTTCGCTAGTTTTAACAATGCTTATAGTCTGTCTTAAGCTATCTCAGCGCTGGAAGAACAGAGTTCAAGTTCAGTGAAAAGTAACTTTTACTGAATTTTGTTGCAAAGCCATTCTCCCAGGGATATACTTTGGGCGCTGTGTCAGGTCGCTTCGTTTTCTCATCGGGGAGGGCCAGTCATGGTCAGTCTCTTATCTTTCGGCGAAGAGTGCCAGCGTACTCACAGGTCTTGTGCTTGTTTCGAGCTTTTCGTCGTCACACTGTTTTACTTCTGTGATTGCGGCGAATCGGCTAGGGCGGCGAAGTTTGTCCCGCTTGGTGATCTGCCGGGTGGAAGTTTTCAAAGTAGTTCCTTCGGCGTATCAGCTGATGGTTCGGTGGTCGTGGGAATAGGAGATTCTACATCTGGCCAAGAGGCATTTCGCTGGACGAGCGATGGTGGCATGGCCGCCCTGGGTGATCTACCGGGGGGTATCTTTTACAGTCTAGCTTCCCGAGTATCAGCTGATGGCTCAGTCGTCGTTGGCTTCGGAAATTCCACATCTGGCCAAGAGGCATTTCGCTGGACTAGTACGGGTGGCCTAGTCAGTCTGGGAGATCTGGCCGGGGGCCTGGTTGCAAGTCGAGCGGACGGAGTATTTGCCGATGGTTCAGTGGTCATCGGCACAGGCAATTCTACTTCAGGGTTTGAGGCGTTTCGCTGGACGAGCGGCGGAGGCATGGTCGGCTTGGGCGATCTCTCGGGTGGTTCATTTTCTAGTAAAGCTAACGGGCTATCGGCGGATGGTTTGGTCATCGTTGGCTTCGGAAATTCCACATCTGGCCAAGAGGCATTTCGCTGGACGAGTGGCGGGGGCATGGTCGGCCTGGGAGATCTAACCGGGGGCTCCTTCTCCAGTCAAGCTCAAGGAGTGTCGGCCGATGGTTCAGTCATTGTGGGCTCAGGCAGCTCTACGTCTGGCATTCAGGCCTTTCGGTGGACGAGCGGCGGTGGGATGGCCGGTTTGGGTGATTTACCAGGAGGTGCTTTTTTTAGCTCGGCATCAGATGTTAGCGCCGATGGGTCAGTCGTTGTGGGTGTCGGAGCGTCTGCGATAGGTCTCGAGGCGTTTATTTGGGATGCCGGCAACGGAATGCGGAATCTCAAGGGCGTGCTGATGCCGAGCGTTGGCGTAGCACTGAATGGGTGGACTTTACAGAATGCCCTGGCGGTTTCGTATGACGGGCGAACCGTAGTGGGGACTGGAACCAATCCGGCTGGCTTCGCAGAAGCATGGTTGGCGTATCTCGCCGACCAGGTTTTCTGGTTTCCGAACACCAGCGGCTCATGGGACGTGGCCACGAATTGGAGTGGCCCGTTTTTCCCCAGCCCGACTGATGACGTTGTGCTCGATCCCACAACAGCAGTCACCATTACGGGCCCGGCCGCGCACACGACGATCAATTCGCTCACTATCGGCAGTAACATCGCAAGTCGGGTTACACTAAACCTCTCGGGTGCCACAAGAGGCGACTTAAACGTGCTCGGCACAGCGATACTCAACACGAATGCCGAGGTTGTCTTGGCTGATGGACGGACTTTGTCCGCACAGTTTACGGTCATCAATTCGGGAATCCTCCGTGGCACAGGAACCGTGAATGCCAGTTTGCTGAATGAACCCGGCGGCGAAGTCCGCGTTGCAGCGGGCGAGTCGCTTGTCGTCGGGAGTGGCGGACACACGAATCAGGGAAAAATGGAAGTCATCGGTGGTTCGCTCGAGGTCATTGGGTTTCTTAACAATAGCCCAGACACAAGCCTCGTTACCGGCCGCGACGCTACACTCCGCTTTCGGGACGGACTTGGCAATTCTAACTCACTTTCGCTTACCGGCGGCAACAACGACGTGTTCGGCGACATTATCAACCAACCTACCGGCAGGATCGTGGTGAGTGGCGGTGCGGGAGCAACGTTTTATGACGACATCGTGCAAGATGGAACATTCCGAGTCAGCAAGGTGGGCACAACGACCAGTGTGGCCGTCGTGCTGGGCAGTTTCTCCGGATCGGGTGGCAGCACCGGCGGTGGCGACATCTTCTTTGAAGGCGATCTGCGCCCCGGCAACAGCCCCGCTTTGGTGACCTTCTCCAACAACATCGCATTGGGAAGCGATGCGAGCTTGAATATCGAGTTAGGAGGATTAATCGCAGGAACCCAGTACGATCGCGTGAACGTAACGGGAAGCCTGGCACTGGGTGGAAGTTTGAATATCTCTCTTTTTGGAGGCTTCACACCATCGCCAGGAAATGTATTTGACATTCTCGATTTTAATCCCGCTACACTGACTGGAACGTTTGACTCGATTGTTCTCCCCTCGCTTACGAGCGGGCTCACCTGGAACACATCGCAGCTTTACAGCACAGGCACTCTATCAGTTAGCCTAGCCGGCGACTTTGACCTCGACGGCGACGTCGATGGCAAGGACTTTATCATCTGGCAACAGGGTGGTTCGCCAGATCCGCTCAGCAGTTCGGATCTGGCACTTTGGCAGGCGCAATATGGGAGCGCGCTTCCCTTATTCGCAGCGAAGTCAGTTCCTGAACCTGGATTCGCATCAAGTTGTTTCTTCTCAACTCTTTTCCTGTTAAAATTCATATTGTCTCATCGCATTGCTACTTAAAAGTCCGCAGCTTCGATAGAAGGAGATTCGCATCGAAAAGTCATCCCGGAACCTTTCCTTCGAGAAATGAGTGTCATCATGGGTACTTTACGAGCTTTCCGAGCAGCTACCTTTCTTCTTTGTTCAGCAACATGCTTGCCCTACAGCTGGTGCACCACGTTTAATTGGACGAATTCCTTGGGAGGCAATTGGCAAACTGCCGCTAATTGGTCCCCGGCAGGAGGGCCACCGGGCGCTGGGGATTTTGCCATGATCAACCTGAACGTCCCCGTAAGTTTGAGCGCAAGTACGGGAGCACTCATTGGCCTCACTTTGGAAAATGGCGCAAGAGTTTCTACCAATGGCAACCAACTAAACGTCGCAGGCACCAATGCGAACACTTTTCTCTTTGGAACAGGAACCACTGGCGGCAATACTCGATTGGTGGTCGATGACGGTGCCGGTCTCGGATTCGATTTCGTGAGCCATTTCTTTTCGATGCACCAAGGTGCTGAGTTGAGAATGCAAGGGGGTGGAGCGATCGCTTCATTTGGGATCAACGTCAGTCCCAGCAGTCTTATCTCAGGGCATGGAGCCGTTGTGCTTCTTGGTTCGGGTACACGGTTCGATGTGGCGGGCACGGTTCGGCCCATGAATGGAAATCTGACCCTTAGTTCCATTGCTGCCAATCGGCTCGATCTGGACGGTAATATCGGCGGAGATGAATTTGGTTTGCTTGATGTAACCTCAACAGGCAATCTCATCATTTCAGGGTCACTCACAGATTCCTACAGTGGGGTGATCAATATCGGCAATTCACGCAAGATCGATTTCAATACTGCCTTTGCCATGGATGGGGACTTAACCTTTACTTCGAGTTCAGGGAATCGGATAAGTGCCCCCATGATCACTTATGAAACGGGGGCAACGGTTACTGTGAATCAGGCGATTGGCGAAATCGATGCGGTCACCCACTGGCCCGGTTCGGCAGTGATTCAACTACCCAATGCTTCATCTGAATTACATCTTTTGGGTGACTCCACTTTCGCTTTTACCAACGTATTCAGTGGACTGGGACGACTGGTCAATCAGTCCGGGGCGACCATGACACTTGAAGATGGTGTGGACATTGGGTCAAAACTTGTAAATCACGGCACGCTACAAATTGGTTCATCAGCAGGCTCCGTGTTGCTCGAAGATTATCAACAATCGATCGGCGGCCGGCTCAAGATCGAACTTGGGCCTCCATTGACGGGCAATTTTGACCAGATCACGATTACCGAAAATGCCGGACTAAGTGGAATGCTGGACGTTTCACTGCTGAGTGGCTTCACGTTGTCGCCGGGCGATTCGTTCAAGATTATCAATATTGATGGAACGTTAACCCAGCATTTCAACAATCTGGGGGAAGGCGCTTCGGTCGATATCTTTGACGACGTTGAACTGTTCATCACGTACTTCGGTGGCGATGGCAACGACATCGTCTTATTTACCAAGAGGCCCGGTGACTTCGATTTTGACGGCGACGTCGATGGGCGCGACTTTCTCATCTGGCAGCGAGGCGGCTCGCCGAATCCGCTCAGTGCCAGTGACCTCGCCGATTGGCAAGCAAACTACGGCTTACCGCAAACGGCCACTGCAACCCCCGTGCCGGAACCGGGGAAACTCATGCTGATGACGGCATGTTTTCTCTATGTATTCAACCAAAGAGTTCGCTCGCAGCAGTTTTTTCAGGGTTCTTGAAGATTTTCACATCTCCTGGAAATAATTTTCACGCATTAGAGAATTCACACTGTTTGACTCTTCTGCTCCGGATACAGGACTTTTCGAATCCACTCGGTAGAGAGATCGGAGATCGATAATCTATTTAAACAGTTGACAAATACTCTGAACCGGTTAAACACGCAGTATTAGCCTGCGCTTTCAATGGACGGGCCCGCCAGTTTCAACCGTACACCGGGAGAAAGCTGATGCGTCGCTTTTCATATCAGGCGGCCATTGTTCAAGCTGAAGAAACTGCTGCTACTATTTCGCGCTTATTTTTATCTTTTCTGCGCGCAGCGGTGCCGTCCCGACCCGAATCTATGTATTCACCATGCTCTTGTGTGGCCACTGGCCTGCTGTGCCACGACTATTAGAGGAGATTAGACAGATGATGACATGCGCCGAGAGACTTCCTCGCCTATTGATGGTCGGGATATTCACATTGACAATGAATAGTATGACAGCATCTATCAGCCGGGCTGCGAATTTCACTTATGCCAGCGGCATCCAGAACGGCAATTGGGGAAATACGGCACTCTGGCTCGGTGGCAATGCGGCACCCACCAACGGCTTCAACACCGATATATTTATCGAGGGGTCCGACCAATCGCCCGACATCCAGGACAATTTCAACAACAACGTCGACTATTTCATTGACTCCATCACGTTGTCATCTGGGTACACTGGCGGCGGCGATGTCAATCTTGGAGGCGGCACGCTCACGATCTTTAATCGGATCGACAACGACGAGAGCGGCCGCGCGTTGATCTTCTCAAATCAGGTCGAGGTGGGTACGAGTGCTACGTTTACCATCGTGGCCGACTTAGGCGACATTGAATTCAATCAAGATCTCGATTTAACTCTCGACACGCCTTTAATTTCAGTCTCCGGCGGGGAAAGAGTCTTCTTTCACAGCGGGTTTGGCGATCCGGGCAATGTCGTCAACTCGGCCACGCTCAGCATTGGTGGCGGGACGTTCGTGCAGCTCGGGGGAAGCAGTAGCGAGATCACTCAGGTCAATATCACCAGCGGTGAGTTGGAACTCAACGGTGGGGGGCACCTGGGAACTAATACGAATGTCGACATCTTCAGCGGTTCAACGTTCGACCTCAATAATAACAGCGAAAACATCGACGTGCTGACCGGCTCTGGTAGCGTTGACCTCGGAACTGGAACGCTCACTTTCGGGGAGAGTGCCAGCGTCGATGCCTCCTTCACATTCTCCGGCGTGATCTCGGGCACGGGCGGCATCTTCAAGAACCAGAGCGGAGAGGCCGTCCTCTCTGGAAGTAATACCTACTCTGGTACCACAACAATTGACAACGGCACACTCCGGTTGTCCGGTTCTGGACGCATCAGCAATTCCTCCGACGTCATCGTCAACGTCAACGGCACGTTCGACCTGGGAGGCGTCAGCGATACAGTCGACTCGATCGAGGGCGACGGAACCATTCTGCTCGGCGGAGGCATACTTACCATCGACGAAACGAGCGGCGCACGCAGCTTCAACGGCAATATTCTCGAGTCTGGTGAACTGCAAATGAGCGGCGGAGGCTCGCTCAGCCTTGGAGGAAACAACACCTTCACCCTGCTCGATATCAACTCGGGGCTTGTTGCCGTCAGTAGCGCGGCCAACCTTGGCAGCGGAACAGTGGAACTTGGTAGCGGAACGCTCCAGACAACCGGCACCTTCACCAGTAACCGCCCCATGGTCATCAACTCCTCCTCCGCCACGATCAATGTCAACAGCGCAACGACGTTTACCCAGTCGGGGGTGATCAGTGGATCCGGCGAACTCAATAAGGTCGGCAACGGCACACTTGTTCTTTCGGCCAGCAACACTTACACAGGCAACACCGACATCAATGACGGTGTGGTACAACTTAGCGGCAGCGGCCGTATCAGTAATTCTTCCGACGTCGAACTGATCGCCGGCGCTACGCTCGATCTGAATAACATCAGCGATACGGTCGCATCTCTCTCGGGAACCGGCGGTACCGTCGACACCGGTG
Organism: uncultured Planctomycetaceae bacterium; assembly: GCA_937925545.1. GTDB lineage: Bacteria > Planctomycetota > Planctomycetia > Pirellulales > Lacipirellulaceae > Bythopirellula. Next base: position 32,772 of record CALALR010000042.1, on the reverse strand, counting down.
GTTCCAGTGGCCGGATCACCCTCAACGCTTCCTCGGGAACATTTACCTATTCCGGCGCAATCATTGGATCCGGCGGACTGACTAAGAATGGCAATCATAATTTCATCATTAACAGCGCAATGACCTACAGTGGCGCTACCGTTATCAACGATGGGTTCTTGCAATTTACGGGTAGCGGTGATTTCTCTTCTGCCTCAGACATTTCGGTCGCCGCTGGCGCAACCTGGGACCTTAACGGATTGAGCGATCTGGTTGACTCGATTTCGGGCGATGGGTCTATAACCCTTGGTGGAGCAACGCTCACGGTAGACGAAAGCACTGCCACGCGAACCTTTTCGGGAATCATTTCGGAAAGCGGCAACTTCGTCAAAAGCGGCAGTGGAACGCTCGTCTTCTCGGGAAATAACACCTATACCGGAACGACCACCTTCGATCAGGGAATCTTGCGCGTCTCCAGCAGCAGCAATCTAGGTGGCGGGCAACTCATCTTCGACAGTGGTTCGCTCAATACGACCGCTTCGTTTACTAACAGCAGGCAAGTTACCATTAACGCCGGTGATTCTGCCAACTTCGACGTGAATGAGGGCACGACCCTCACTCAGACCGGTATTGTTGTTAACGGTTCTACATCGACGTTACAGAAACTTGGTGGCGGAATCTTCGAGCTTACAAGTGCAAGCGGAAATAACTTCGTTGGTGACATTCTCGTCTCCGCCGGAACGCTCCAGTTCGGTAGTGGCGACACCGTGGGCAACGCCACCGACGTGACGGTCAGTAGCGGTGCCACTTTCACACTCACCCAGACCGAAGGCATCGACCAGCTAAGCGGGGCAGGGCAGGTCAACATCTTTAATTTCTCGCTCTTTGAAGTTGGACTCGACAACGGAAGTTCGACCTTCAGTGGCGTCATCGCGGGAACCCTCGGCCGATTTAGCAAGGCAGGAACCGGCACGCAAACACTCTCCGGAAACAACACGTATACCGGAGCGACCAGCATCTCAGGAGGAACCCTGCAGTTGGCCGGTGCCGGCCGCCTTTCTGATTTGACCGATGTCACCGTCGGCGCCGGCGCGACCTTCGATCTGAACGGAGTGACCGATGCTATTGATGTTCTCAGCGGGTCCGGATCGGTGATACTTGGAGGCGCCACTTTCACTGTTGGTGCCAATAGTGGCAGCGGAACTTTCTCAGGTGATATTTCCGAATCGGGCGGATTGATCAAGGTTGGGGCCGGCACACAGACGCTCAGCGGAAACAATACATGGGACTCCGGGGTTCAGATCAACGGAGGAACGTTGAGTATTAGTTCCTCTTCGAATTACGGCGGAGGCGGGATATCGATTGACGGCGCAACGCTTGAAGTCACAGGATCATTTACTAACTTCTCAACTCTCACTTTGCAGGCTGGCGGGGGAACAATTGACGTCGATGCCGGGCAAACCTTTACTCATGGTGCTGGTACACCCTTCGCTGGGCCAGGGGATCTCACCAAGAGTGATTCCGGCACTTTTCAGGTCGCTGGCTTCGCAAATTATGGCGGTGATACGTTTATCAACGGTGGGACCCTCCGACTCACGACTTTTGGGGATCTCCCCGACACCACCAATGTGTTTGTAGCCTCGGGGGCCATTTGGGACCTCAACACCGAATCGGATACAGTGACTTCAGCATCTGGATCCGGCGACGTAGATCTCGGTTCCGGCACACTCACTGTCACACAGAACGGCGGAAGCCGCGAATTAGGTGGAACTTTATTCGGCAATGGCGGGATAGTAAAAGATGGAACCCACGTGTTCACACTTTCGGGCAACAACACCTACGCCGGTCCGACAACTATTAACGACGGAATCCTCGAAATCTTTGGCAACAACAATCTCGGCGCATCCACCGGCGATCTTGTCTTTAACGGCGGAACACTACGCATTTTTGAAAACCCCGTCGACCTTGGCGTTGGCCGCTCGATTACACTCCAATCGGGCGGTGGGACCGTCGAACTGGGCGATGCTGGCGGTGAAGCAGTTACAATCCCAGGAGTGATCAGTGGAACTGGAAGTTTGACGTTCATTGCTCAAAATGAAGAAAACGCGACGCTTTCGGGAGTCAACAGCTACCAGGGAGGAACGCGTGTCGACACAGCCAATCTCTTCATCAACCAAAACGCCAATCTCGGCAATAACTCAGGCGCTCTGACTTTGGCTCAGGGTATTCTGACAACGACCGCATCCTTCACTAATCAACATGCGATCATTTTGGACGGTGGCGGCTCGATCGACGTCAATGCGGGCACGCTCACCCAAGCGGCAGGAATCAGCGGTATTGGCAACCTTTTCATCGGCGGCCCAGGAATCATGATGCTTACCCAACCCGCGACACACGCAGGTAACACAAACATCGGTAGCGACGGCACGTTGCAGTTTGGCTCTGGTGAATTGCCTGACGCGTTCGACGTTACTGTCAACGGTCTCTGGGACCTCAACGGCGTTAGCGACACGATTGATGGACTCTTTGGCACGGGCACGGTGCTCCTTGGCGGAGGCACTCTCACCGTCGGTGCTGCGAATGGTGGCGGTAATTTCTCCGGCTCTATCCAAGAAAGTGGCGCTTTTGTCAAAACGGGTTCTGGCACGCAGGTTCTCAGCGGCACAAATAGTTACACTACTTCTACAACTATTGACGAAGGGGTCTTGCAGATTACCAATAACTCTAGCCTCGGCGATGTTTCTGCAGCGCTTATCTTCAACGACGGCACACTTCGCACGACGACGACATTCTCCACCGGACGCAATACCTTCATTAATACCGTTGGTCAATTCGATACGGCCGATGGGACAACGCTCACTTTTACCAGCCCGATTGACGGCGGCGTGAATGCCGATTTGTTCAAGGTCGGTCTGGGGACGCTCGAACTGACCCAGCCTAGCACTTTTGGCGGATCCACCGAAGTTCAGGAAGGAACCTTGCGACTCTCCGGCGGCGGTCTGCTGCCTTCCGCGATTGTTGATGTCTTCACTGGTGCCACGCTCGACGCCACCGACGTCGTTGACACGATCGGTACCCTACTCGGCGGCGGCGACGTGCTACTCGGCAATGGCACGCTCACCATTGGCGCCGACGATAACAGCGGCACGTTCAGCGGTATCATTACCGGCACCGGCACCGGCGGCACAATTATCAAGGAAGGAGCGGGCACAGCGATTTTCACCGGCGCGAACACCTACGCAGGCGGCACCGAGATCAACGACGGTACGCTTCAGATATCGCAAGACGCCAACCTTGGCGAACTCGGCGGTCAGGTCTCCTTTGACGGCGGAAAGTTGCGTGTCACCGCCGACATTCCAAATATGGTCCGTGAAATGACCATAGGCGCCGGCGGAGGCACGATCGAGGTCGACGCCCTCACAACACTTGGCGCTGGCGGAAATATCGCCGGCATTGGCGAAGTGACGAAAACTGGCGATGGCACGCTGATCCTCAGTGGTATTTCTTCCTACGATGGAACCAACGTTCTCGCGGGCGTGTTAAGCGTGGGATTCAATTTCAACTTGGGCACTGCCAGCGGCCAACTGACCATCGACGGTGCGACACTTCACACGACTAACAACTTTACTACCACGCGACTCACCACTATTGGTTCTGGTGGTGCAACATTCGATGTCGATGAAGTACTACCCGGCGCTGACCATACGCACAACGGCATTATACAAGGTAACGCCGGTGCGAATCCCTTTGTCAAAACGGGACTCGGCGAGATGCGGCTTGGCGGAGTCAATACGTTCTCGGCACCCATTCATATCAACCAGGGCAGGCTCTCGGTCAACTCATCCAGCCCACTCGGTAGCACCTCGAATACGATTGTTTTCGGTGGGGGTACTTGGTTTGTCGACGGGACATTCGCCAACTCTCGCACCGTTCAGCTCAACCAAAACGGCGGGACCATCGACGTCGCAGGAGGATTCACTCTCACACAATCTGGCGTGATCGAAGACGGCTCCAACGGACCAGCTGGCTCCTTGAGCAAAGCTGGCGCCGGAACATTACGGCTCAACGCAATGAATACCTATTCCAGCGGCACGAATATTCAGAACGGTTTTCTGCGTCTGCTTGCTGGAGGCAGGCTGCCCGACACGACGGATGTCAACGTGGCCTCTGGGGCGACCTTCGACCTCAACAATGTGAGCGATGCTATCGACGGACTGGCCGGAAGTGGCGACGTCCTGCTCGGAGCCGGCGCGCTGACCGTCGGAGCCGACGACGGCGGCGGGACCTTTAGTGGTACAATCAGCGAATCCGGAAGTCTGGTGAAAGTTGGAACCGGTACACAGTCCTTGCGGACCAAGACTGTCGGCCAAGACACTTTCCCCAATACCTATACAGGCGGCACTGAAATCAATGGTGGAACCCTCGACGTCGAGGGCAACGAAAACCTTGGCGAGGCCAGCGGAGGGCTCTCCTTCGATGGTGGCACGCTACAAGTCTCTGGTGACGCATCCGTCGGTACTAACCGACTGGTGACGCTCAATGCTGGCGGTGGAACACTCTCCACCGTCGGAGGAGATTCCTCGATGACTTTCAACAATGTCATCAGTGGCTCCGGGAACTTAACCAAGATCGGCCAAGGTACAGTCACCATAGCAGCCAACAACACGTACACTGGGGACACGAACGTTAACGCCGGACGCTTCGTGCTCAATGGCGCAGGCCGCATCCCCGACGCCAGTTTTGTTACCGTCAACGCTGCCGGAATCATGAACGAAGGCCTCGATTTGAACAATATCAGTGACACCATCGGCGGCCTCGAAGGCAACGGTGACATCTTCCTCGGAACCGCAACCCTGACGGTCAATGGCGGTGGCGACTTCACCGGTACCATCGAGGGAACAGGGGGCCTCACGAAAACAGGTCCCGGTAATCTTATCCTGGGCGGAGTCAGTACCTACGCCGGCGGATCCAACATCAACGGCGGCTCGGTCGAGATCGACGCCGACAATCGGCTCGGCGACACGACTGGTCCCTTGGGATTTGATGGAGGCACCCTCTTCACCGCTGGAACCTTCAGCACCGCGCGAGCCACCACCATGAACGTCGGTGGCGGGACCTTCGATGTCCCCATCTCCAACACGTTTACCCACAACGGAAACATCTCGGGCGTCGGCGGACTGGGCAAACAAGGCGCAGGCACACTGCTACTCACCGCAGTCAGTAGTTACGGAGGACCAACGGCGATCACCAACGGAACGTTGCGTCTGGGCGGCTCCGAACGTTTGCCAAATACAACCAGTCTCGCGGTCAACGCACCAGCTGATTTCGACCTCAATAACTTCAACGAAACAATCGATGGACTGTCGGGCGACGGCACGGTCAACCTGACCAACGCCCAACTCACCGTGGGTATCTCGGGAGGAGGCGGCAACTTTAGTGGTGTGATCACGGGAACCGGCGATTTCCAGAAAGAAGGTGCGGGAACACAGACGCTCGCTGGCGGCGCGCATTCTTTCTCTGGCGCCACGGTCGTCAACGGCGGTGAACTGATCCTCAATGCCGGAGGCAGCATCAGTCAAACGACCCTGTCGGTCGGATTCAACAACGGCAGCGATGGTACAACCACCGCCGATGGCGCGTCTACAACCTGGGACGTCAGCGGCAATCTCACCGTTGGTGCGCAGGGTGTCGGAAGATTGAACATCGACAATGGCGCAATGATGACCGTGGGTGGTCAGGTTCTCATCGGCGCCGGACTAGGCAGCGGTACACTGTTGGTCGACGGGGGAACTCTCGACAACTCTGCCGGCACCGGTATTCTGGTGCAAGAAGGGACACTGGGCGGCGCTGGCAACATCCTCGCCGACATTATCAATCAAGACATCCTCGCGCCGGGCACATCGGCTGGCGTCTTAAACGTCGCGGGTACTTATGTTCAAGAAATCACCGGAACTTTCTCCGCCGAAATCGGCGGAACCGGGGTCGGGCAGTTTGACTTGTTGAACGTCACCAGCACTGCATCGCTCTCGGGCGATTTGCAACTGGGCCTCTTGGGTTTCACTCCAGCGCCCAGCGACACATTCGCAATTCTCGTCGCCGGCTCCTTGGTAGGCGAATTTGGTAACGTCGCCGACGGCGCGCGACTCAACATCAGCAGCGGCGGAACCGGTTCCTTCCAGGTCGATTACACTCCCACCAGTGTTGTCTTGAGCGATTTCGTGGGAACCGCCATAGCAACCGGCGATTTCGACAACGACGGCGACGTGGATGGTCGCGATTTTCTCGTCTGGCAGCGAGGAGGCTCACCGAATCCGCTCAGCAGCGGCGACCTCGCATTGTGGCAATCAGAGTACGGCACACCTTTCTCGGCTGCCAATGCTGCCGTGCCGGAACCAGCAACGATGGCGAGTGTGCTCTTCTTCCTCCTAACGCTTGGCAGTCGTTACCCGAATGCAATTAGGAGAGTTCGTGATCACGGATAAATAATCTCTCGTGTAGCGTCCCATTCATCGTAATAGAGATTGTGCCCATCGATTTCGATTTCTCCGCGCTGAAAATCGTTCGGCTCGCTGCGGAAACTTTGTTTCGGGGGCACGAGAGGTCCGGCGTAGTCGAGATTGACGATCAAGCGATAGGGATCCATCTGCCCGCAAAAAAAATTCTGCACGCGAGGGTCAGGATGCTGTTTGACTCCATAAGACGCATCGGCTGGCAGCCAACCCCAGGGCTCGAGATAGAATTCTGACCAATCATGGATATTTGAGTCGTCGGGTTGAGTCTGCCAGCCTGACTGCCAGCGGGCAGGGATACCTGCCGCGCGACATAAGGTGATGAATGTCATCCCTTGCACGCCACAATCTCCGCGGCGGGCCGCAAGTCCCTTGGCAGATAAATTGGGGATCGTGCTGTACTCGATCTCCGCGCACCAGGGAATCTTGGCCGACACCCAGCGAAAGATTAGCCGAGCCTGTTGGAGCGGGTTTGTCTCACTGCCGACGATTTCTTTGGCAAGCGCTGCTACTTGCGGTGTCACGACAATATGAGGTGGTCGCTGGGCCGTGAACTCGCGATAAAGGGGACTGGTAGTGTCGTAGGGTAGCACTTCTGCTGGATCCAGTCTGGGGCAATAGGCACTGGTGACAAATTCAAATTCTTCCCAAAAGGTAAGGGGCTCTTCGGGATTCTTAACCAGGTGTTCCAGATAGACGGTGCGATGCGCGGATCCATTCGGAGAGATGGTTCCCTCGCCGGGCCCGCAATCGATTAAGCGGACAGCGGATTGTTGGCGATACTCCTGGGGAAACGGCAGCCAGCAAGCCGCTTTAGCTCCTACACGTAGTCGCGGATGACCTTTCGGCACGGTCAGTTGATACCTAATGCGATGCTTGACGGGATGAACTAATGGGCTATCGGCCTGCTCAGCCTCCTCGACCAGCTCAGCCACAAGTTCCACAATCGGAAACTTTTCATCGGCCTCTAGCACCGTGGTGCGTCGATCACGAGCCTCTTTGTTCAACCGGAACAGATTCGAGACCGCGCGGCCAAAATACCACACTTCTCCATCAATCTGTCGATGGTCCAAATCGCCAGCTTCACGCCACCGAGCGAGGTCACCGGACGAAACGTCGGGAATCGATTGGCGAAGTTCATTCAGAATATCTTTTTCACTCAGATTGAAATCTAGTTGGATTCTCCGCAAGATTTCGGACTCAATCGCCGGAGTCTCCGTCACAGGTTTGCTGGAATCGGAGATCTGCGCTTGCAAGACTGTCTTAGCCTTCGAGAATGAACCTTCAGCGACTAAAGAGTCAATTCCGTTTTGTAAAGTATCTGTTGAAACTAGCTTGAATGCGGGCGATTCAAAGACTACTTCACCATCCACGACTGTTGCTAACACGCGTGCCGCGCGGAGAGAAGTTGGTGAAACGCACGTGATATCGCGGTCGACAACTACGAAGTCGGCGAGTTTACCCGGCTCGAGCGATCCAATCTGTTTCTCTTGAAAGCCTGCATATGCCGCGTCGATTGTATAGGCTCCCAGGGCTTCTTCGACAGTGATTCGCTCAGCAGGCGTCCAACCTTCTGGACGCTTGCCGTCGAGAGTGCTGCGAGTCACAGCAGCGTAAACACCTTCAATCGGTGTCGGCGGGGCGACGAACCAGTCACTCCCAAAGGCCAGACGAGCCCCACTATCAATCAACGACCGACAGGGATATGAAGTTCGACTGCGAGCGGTGCCAAGCACACCTTCGGCCCACCTTCCGTCGTCGATGATGTGATAGGGCTGGATGCTGGCAATCACGTTAAGCTCGGCAAACCGAGGAATGTCCTTAGGTGAAATATGCTGGGCGTGCTCGATGCGGAAGCGACGATCTCGCGGACCGTTTTCATTGGCCACTTGCTCATAGATGTCGAGTTGAATCTGGTTTGCTCGATCACCAATGGCATGAACCATTACCTGTAAGCCTGCCTGGTCTGCATCATGAGTCCATTTGAGTAAGTTTTCATGAGAATTTACAAGCAGACCTCGTGAATTCGGAGTGTCGGAGTAGGGTTCAAGCATGGCAGCTGTGTGCGATCCAAGTGAGCCGTCCACGAATCCTTTCAGCCCTCCAATCCGCAGATGATCGGACCCTGTGCCCGACTTTTTGACCAGCTCGGCCAATCGTTGCCAATCATTTAAAGGAGTACACGCATAGACGCGCACTTTGAGAAGTCCCCGTTGAAGGGCTGATTGAAAGGCCTGGAGATCCTCCCAGGTTCCCATGTGGTGAACTGATGTAACCCCTTGTGCGGCAAGGTGTGAAATGGCGGCTTGGATCGCCTCAAGTTGTTGCATTGCAGTAAGATCAGGAACTTCACGAGTAATCACGTCCATCGCATTATCTTTGAAGATGCCAGTAAGGCGACCTTGAGCGTCACGAACCGCCTTGCCACCGGGAATGTCTTCAAACGCGTCATCGATGCCCGCTTCGCGCATGGCTGCGGTGTTGGCCAACGCCATGTGGCCGTCGAGACGTGAGATCCACACCGGATTGTTTGGCGTGACGGCATCAATCCACGCGCGATCGGGCAACGTGCGATCAGTCGAGGAGTTGCTCCAGAGGGTGTGATCCCAGTCACCGCCTGTAATCCAAGTCCCACGTGGAACGGTTTCTGCGTACTCTGCGATACGATTCACGAACTCATCGCGAGTTTTCGCATCGCGAAGCTGAACCGAAGCCAAACGCGTTCCGGCACTGATGAGATGAATGTGAGAGTCGATCCAGCCAGGAGTTATCAATCCTGGTTCCACGGAGACTATTCGAGCATCATCGCCTACCCTCTGCTGAACCTCGGTTAGGGAACCAACTGCTATGATTTTATTTCCCTCGACTGCAATCGCCTGTGCCCGCGGTTGTTCAGGGTTAGCTGTCCAGATGTGTCCATGCCAAATCGTCACTGATTCTTGCGCTGACAACCAGCCAACATCGGTAAAGCAACAGGCGACCCAGGCGACAATGCATCGAATGAGAAGGCGAAGAGCAATGCACATTTTCACAGTTCCAGAGAATGGAGTGGAAGCACAGCAGACAACGTAGCTGCCGAAAGATCACCCTCATCATATTGGAAAGTTACGGTGTCTTAAACTGGCGGGATCATTCCAGATGCGGATCGCCGATGTCTTTGAGGTACTCGGCAAGTTTCGCTTGCAGGTCCAGGAATTCCTGCCATTGTGCCAGTGAAATAATGACGTTTTGATTTTTTTCTTCGACTATTGCATCTCGCACGATACCGCGAGCGCGCAGATGCAGATATTCTAAGACCTCAGAGAGCTGGGCAGCCTGACCGGCGCTAAGTGCACTCGGCAAATCGGGCGCCTCAGGGATATGCAAAGTTCCCTGCATTTCCTCAGAAGCACCAAGCATTAATTCGAAGCTGAGCGAATCAGGATTTGAACCTGTGGCCAATTCCCCGGTGGGGAACTTCTCCTTATCGCACAGACCTTCACTCCGAAGTTCGTTGAGCCGCCCGGCGATCTCGTCGCGAGTTCCATAAAGAAGTACCGAGCGGCCGACCGTAATTACATCTCCATAGCGGAGAATCCTCAGATGGGTATCCTCGCCGTTAACGCGCGTGCCGTTGGTGCTCTCTAAGTCGGTGAGTACCAGCTTAGATTGATCTTCTTGGATCTTGATGTGGAATCGGCTGATCCGCTCGTCATTGAGCTGAACCGAGTTTCCTTCCTCACGACCAATAGTAATAGGAGGCTCAAGGTTTCCAAAAACCTGGCCGCGGTCGGCTCCGTCGAGAACTCGCAATGTCACGGTGAGCATGACCGCTTTACCGCCTCTCATGGACTGTCGAATAGTCACGAAAAACGCTTGAAAGCACGCGTTTCTCTAGTTTTCCTTATAACACGCCGTCGACGTTGGAGCAAGCGAATTTGAGTCGGCAGGCAAATCACGGAAGTCAAATTCGCGGTTTTGGGGCAAACCTCACAGCCACTGGAGGATGCCTGTGATGATGCACAGAAGTACCGTGGGTTTTTGGCCAGCAGCAGGTAACGTGCTTTGCCGAGTTCACTGGAGGCTTTAGAATGAATGTCTTTCAAGCCATCAGTAGCGGAAAGAGTGACTCATGCGAATCGCATACCTTGATTGTGCCAGCGGAATAAGCGGCGACATGATGCTTGGTGCGCTGGTGGATGCAGGCGTAGAGTTGGCCAAGGTTCAGGCGGGCATTGATTCACTGGGACTTCCCAGTTGCCGATTGGAAGTTGAAGAAGTGAAGAAGCGTGGATTTCGTGCGCTTCAACTCAAGGTCGAGCATGAGCCCGAACATGCCCACCGGCATTTGCATCACATCGATGGGATGATCGAGGGCAGTACACTTTCCGAGTCTCAGCGATCGCTGGCCCGCAAGATCTTTCTCCGCCTGGCTGAGGCAGAGGCCAAGGTTCATGGTTCTACGATTGAAAAAGTTCATTTCCACGAAGTGGGGGCTGTCGATTCCATTGCTGACATTGTTGGCTCAGCTATCGCATGGGATTTGCTGGGAGTTGAGCGGATTGTTTGTTCTTCGATACCCACGGGAACGGGTTTCGTTGAAATCGCCCACGGTCGTTGTGCGATCCCTGCTCCTGCAACAGGAGAATTGCTTCGAGGCATTCCGCTCGCCGCAAGCGATGTTGAAGGAGAACTCACGACTCCTACCGGCGCAGCAATCGTCGCCAGTATGGTCGACCAGTTTGGTTCGTTACCTGTTATGACAGTACAGACGATTGGCTACGGTGCGGGGCAGAAGGATTTTCCTCACCCAAATCTGCTCCGTTTGCTTGTTGGTGAAACGACCCCATCGTCTTCGTCGCCCTTATTTGACAATATTACCCTGCTCGAAACCAATCTCGACGATACCAATGGCGAAGCGATCGGGCATTGCGCCGAAATGTTATGGCGAGCCGGTGCTTTGGACGTGGCGATGATACCAATTCAGATGAAGAAGGGCCGTCCAGGTGTTTTACTGCAAGTGCAGTGCAGGTCAGAAGTCGAACAAAAGTTGGTGGAAATCCTATTTCGTGAGACCACTACTCTAGGACTTCGCCGTTCTTACGTCCAAAGGTATGTGCTATCGCGTGAGACGGTCCATGTGCAGACAGTGTGGGGGGAAGTCGCCGGCGTCGTAGCCGAATTACCCGACGGAACTAAGCGTTTTTCTCCCGAGTACGGCTCATGCCGCCAAATAGCCGATAAAAATACTATACCCTTAGCCACCGTAGATGCAGCAGCGCGACAGGCCTTTGCTGCAACGCAAGTTTAAGCGACCCCATGCCAGTATTTTCCGCCAGTATGCCGATTGCGATCTTTATGTTCCTGGTGGGTTGTGCGCTCATGGTCTCGATCTTGCTTCGCCGATCCTACCGCTATTTCGGGAAGACAAAAGGCTCAAAGATTATAACGGGGCTGGAGCATCTCCCTCGTCCGAAGTCGAGTTGGGAGGGAACCTTTCGTGACGCTGGAGCCGTTGTTGATCGTCAAGAGGTTGAAATGGCTGAAATGGCCCGCGACCTGTCTGGGCAACTTGCCACCAAGATGATTGTCCTGGAACAACTAATCTCGGAAAGCCAAAAGCAAATCGACCGCATGGAAAAGCTCTTAAAAGAAATGGAATCGGTTAGGGAAAAGCAACGGACATAAGGGCATTAGCAACCCTGATGCTTCTTCACATGCCTTACCGACTTGGAGAGAAGTTGTCCTAGTACCTTTCGGTTAACATCCTCTAGCCGATTGACATAGAGGCAACACTTGCCAGTTTTATACTTCCCCAGCTTCTCCATCAGCTGGGCTACAGGATCAAATCCTGACATCACATAAATCGACAGGCTGCGTTTGCGTGGAGCGAATCCTACGAGAAACCAATCCCCTTCCCTTCCCGTAGCGTATTTATAGTGATAAGTGCCGAAACCAACGATCTTATCACCCCACATTCTGGGCTTCTCCCCCGTGACTCTCTCCATCAGCTCAATCAAGTCTTCGCAGTCGGCACATTGCTGCTCGTCTGCAATCAACTTGATGAATCGAGAAACACTTGAGCTGTTGGGTTGCGTTTTCATATCAGAAACTGATCTCGCTCTTGCGGGAAGGCCCAATGCATTTTAGAGAAAGGAACCGTTAGTTTAGCGGGACTGCGACCATGTGGCGATTACCCGTTTAGCAGCTGAGGCGAGCTCATATGCATTGTTGGTCCTTATTTAGATGTTCAACGCTTAGGAATACCTGCACAGGCCGCAAAAGGTCGGGAAATTGTTTGACTCCCTGGTTCACCCCGAGTTATACTGAGTACCTAGAACGGTGTACCAATAGACCATATTCCTTCTGGAATCTAGAGCTACTGTACTTCAAAAACCATCTGGAAACTCATTCGACGCTCCATGTCGTCAGGCGAGTTTCTTGATGGTTTTTTTGTGCTTTCGCTCGAACGCCAATAGCTCGCTCGACTCTACTCTAACATTTGCCCTGTACATTTCTGTGACGAAAGAGATTAGAAAATGCATTACATTACACTCATGGCTGCTGTTACAGCGGCATGGACTTTTGGACTCGCTGCTTCATACTCTGCGAACATAATTGACTTCAATACCTGGACCGAGGTCCAAGATCCACCTCATGCTGGGATGACCAGCAATGTTGATAGCGCATCGCAAGTGACTCTGACGGCCAGTGGTGCCATACCGGCCGGAACGGATATCGGTTACCAGTCGGTTAATGGAACTGATGTTTCCTCTTCGAGTTCTGGCCATTACTTCTCCACGGGTGCCGATTTTCAAGTGGCAATCGATTTTGACTTGATGGCCGCCAATTCGGTTGGATTGGGAGGCATAGGCTTCGGCATTGGCGAAGATTCTGCTGGTACGAACTCTGCCGGTGTCGCACTGGCTATTCTCAACGGAAGTCCGACACTATATTCCGGGGCCGCGCGCGTAAATGATGTAACGCAAGCACCGTTGACGTTGGCACTATCGGCAAGTTCCACCGGGCGGTTTTTTGTTCATTACGACAGCGCAAACGGCGATATCACAGTCGGGGTGAGTAATACTCCTGGAGCGCTCACACCAGATGCTACCAACACATTTTCGGGCGCTAATGTTCAGAACAACTGGGCGGGAGACGACCTGTTGGTCTCCTTTTTCTTGAGGAGTGATTCCGTTGTTTTTCCGCCGCTGTCGGCTGGAACGCTAGAAGTAGTCTTCAGCAATTTCGAAGTTTTGAGCGGAACTTCTATCGCCGTTCCTGAACCAGGCTCAGCAGCACTCTGCATAATCGGGATGATGCTCCTTAGATTTCGTAGCACCCATGAATGGTTCTTTTGAGTGCTGCTTCAAGCATTCATGTCAGTCGGTAGCCTCGGCATCTTTTAATATTTTCGTTGCCTTTTCTACATCCTCCTCAAGAACCTGAAGGCGGACACCGCCGGAGGTCATCAGAGGCAGGCCGGCATAATCATCTGCATTGATCAGTGCATGGATACCGTACGTTTCAAGTAGAGATTTGAAGAATTCGGCTTCCTCTTGCGTCGCACAGGATTTAATCGAAACGGATTCAGACATATCATACTCCGATGTGCAACGTGCTTGATTAAAAATCGATGGATTGCGAGCCGCTTTCTACAGGTACCTTTTTTGTGTCACCTTTCTCACTGCCGGCGATGTTCTGCCGTTCACGCCATGGCTGCTTTTTCAGGTAGCTTGCCAATTCTTTTTCCAGCTGTTCGTCGTTCTCGGGATCGTCCATGTTCACGGCTTTCTGGGACCACTCGATGGCCGTGTCAAAATTGCCGGATTCAGCGAAAGCGGCTGCCAAGGTGCTGAGGATGTGTGGCATCTTATACTCGGTGAGTTCACACGCCTTGGTGGCCAATTCTACCGCGCGCTGACCGTTGCGGACTTCGGCTTCTGGGGAAGTGGCCAGCACCCAGGCAAGGTTGTTCAGAAGTGCCGCGTCATTGGGCTCGACCTTGAGGGCCTTTTCAAAGTCTTCGATGGCCTGGGTATGGTTTCCCATGTTTAGGTAGGCGTCCCCGCGGCTTCGCAAGGCGAGGAAGTTTTCGGGGTCCATCAACAGGACGTCATCGTAGGCCGAGATTGCCTCTTCAGGATTCTTATTAATCAAGTGATAGAGGGCCAATTGCATCTTCAATTCCGGCTGGTTGGGAACTGTGCGGGAGAGTTGCTCAATCTCTTCGATTGCTTCGTCGACCCGATTCAATTGAGCCAGGATTTCACCACGCAGTCGCCGTGCGGCGACGACCTGCTCTCTTTCCAAAACGGCATCGACGTCGGCGAGCGCTTCATTCAACTGATTATTATTCAAATAGGCTTCCGCACGATGCACCAGCGGAAGCAAACTTCCCGGTTGCAACTCGAGAACCTTGGTAAACTCATCAATCGCCTTGGCAAACTCACTCTGCTCGCGATAGATTTCTCCCCGGTTTTGATAGGGACCTGGGGCTTGGGGAGCGAGTTTTGTCGCTTCATTAAAACTTTCGAGCGCCTGGTCTGGTTTGTCCAACTGTCGAAAAATCTCACCCTGCAAGATCAAGGCATTGGCATCGTCGGGCGAATCATTGATCATCTGGTTGACTTCTGCCAGCGCTTCGTCGAATTTTTGGCGATTTCGCAAAAAGACTGCGCGCAGAAGTCGATAAGTCTCATTATCAGGATCAAGCTTGATTGCTTCGTCGAAGTCGGCCAAGGCTTTTTCTTCGTTGGTCTGCACTTGTCCACGAAGTATGTAGGCTTCAGCTCGTTGAGCATCAGCAATCTCAGGAGTCTCCAGATAATTTCCCAGGAGCCGTCGGGCCTCATGAGGATCACCGCCGGGGAGTGCCATTAACCGACCCAGCATCAGGCTGGCATCAGGGGGAGGATTATCGTATGCCAGCACACGTCGCAAATCAGATATGATCAGTTGCAAGATCTGCTTGATGCGATTGTCGCGGATCGAATTGGAATTAACCACCTGCATCAAAGCTGTGGCGCGCTCCATGAGAGCGTCAGAAATCATCTGCTCGGCCAGTTCGGCTTCCTCAACCTCAAGACCCTTGTCCAAAGACATCTGTAGCCGGTCGATCACCTGGCTCAGATCGGGGAGTCCTTCGGCCGTCACACGCAGTCGCATCGCCTCGTCGAGATCAGCCTGTCCGGCACTTTCAGCCCAGACATACTGAGGCCCACTCGGACCGAAAAGAGCCAACAAACAATTCCCAAATAAAGCCAAGCAGAGTACTCGCCGAGGAATCATCATATCTACCTTCAATGCATCAATTTGCTTCTACGAATCGAACCTGTGGAGTCAAACTCTTCCAACGACCAATTCTGGGTTTCGGGTAGCGAATCACTGGTCCTGACAATTATGTTATTTCGAGGCGAACCCGCTTACTATTATTACCGGTTTCAGGGATTCTGGCCATGTTGGAAGTTGCCGGGTGAAAATTGGCTGGTTTTATGAAATCTGGATGGCAGAAACCTGCGTGCCTGTTGTGAGTGGGCAATCTGGACTAAAATTCGTCCCTTTGACATGAAGAATGAAGTCCTTTGAAATTTCTCGAGAGAATTGGCCATGGAAGCTGGAATCGTTGGTTTGCCGAATGTCGGGAAATCGACTTTGTTCAATGCGTTGACAGCAGCGGGTATCGCTAGCGAAAACTACCCATTTTGCACCATTGAACCCAATGTCGGTGCCGTGGCGGTCCCGGATGCGCGGCTTGCTCGCATCGAACGCCACATCCCCACCCAGAAAATCGTGCCGGCTGTGCTCAAGCTGGTCGACATTGCTGGCATCGTTCGCGGGGCGTCGGAAGGTGAAGGATTAGGCAATCAATTCCTTTCCCACATTCGTGCTGTCGATGCGATATTGCACGTTGTCCGCTGCTTTGAAGAGTCTGACGTGATCCACGTCGAGGGAAGCGTCGACCCGATTCGCGATGTGGAAACCATCGACACGGAATTAATGCTCGCCGATTTGCAGTCAGTCGAGTCGATGACCGAACGGGCTACTCGTACGGCGCGCACTGGCGACAAGGATGCAAAGCTTCGTCTGGAAGCACTGGCCGAGTGTCAGAAACTCTTGGCCGAAGGAAAACCGGTGCGAGGGCTTGTGTTTGAAGAGGCAAATCTGGCAAAAGCCTTTAAGGAGCTACAACTTCTCACTGCGAAGCAAGTCTTGTACGTGGCCAACGTCGATGAAGACGATCTCTCTGGCACCGGGAAGCATGTCCAAGCGCTCCGCGAGCGTGCCGCAACAGAAGGGGGTGCTGTCGTACCGGTCTGCGCGCGACTCGAAGCAGAACTCAGTGAACTCGACGAGGAGGAGCGAAGCGAAATGCTTGAGAGCCTGGGTTTGACCGAGCCGGCACTGGCAACACTGGCACGTGCAGCTTATCAACTGTTGGGTCTGCAAAGTTTTTTTACTGCAGGCGAAAAAGAAATCCGCGCCTGGACAATTCCCACCGGTGCTACGGCCCCGCAGGCTGCCGGTGTGATTCACACTGATTTTGAGCGTGGCTTTATTCGCTGCGAGACCTACTCGGTCGACGACCTTGATCAATACGGCAGCGAAAAAGCAATCCGAGAGGCGGGCAAGATGCGCGTCGAGGGAAAGAGCTATGTGATGCGCGATAGCGACGTTTGCCACTTCTTGTTTAATGTATGAAAATAAACTGGTTACTTGAGCAACCAGTCCTGAAAATCCAATCAATGAGAGAGATGAAATGAAAAAACACTTGTGGATTCTTGCCTGCCTGGCAAGTGCCTGGTTCTCCAGCATAGGTCAATCCGCTGCAAAAGAGTCGTTAAATTGGCCTGCCCTTCTGAAACCTGGGGACACGATCATGTTTGTCGCACCTGCTGGTGTCGTGGATCGAGACCAGGTGATGCTGGCCAAGAAAAGACTCGAAGAGCGTGGTTATCAGGTGATAATTCGCGACGATATGTTCTCAGCCGAAGGCTATCTGGCGGGGAGTGATAAGCGGCGGGCCGAGGAGTTGATGCAGGCCTTTCGCGATCCGAACGTAGATGCCATCTTTCCTGTCAGGGGCGGATATGGCGTGATGCGGATTCTGGAGATGCTCGATTATGACGTGATCCGCCAGAATCCGAAACTCGTGATCGGCTACAGCGACATTACGGCTTTGCATGCTGCAATGAATAGTCACGGTGGAATGGTCTCCTATCACAGCCCCGTTCCGATGGCTGGCTTAGGAAGCGAAGAGAATTTGACACCCTTCTCGGCCAAGTATTTCTTTCGCGCAATTGAAGAGAACCCCGATAGTCAAAAAGACTATACTATTGCTATCCCTTCCGATGTTTCTCAACCTGTTTCTTTGGGAACGGGAACTGCACGGGGAAGGCTGACCGGTGGCAACCTATCACTGGTTGCAGCATTGGAAGGTACTCCCTATGCCATCGATACCCAAGATGCCATTTTGTTGATTGAAGATGTAAGTGAAGCACCTTACCGGATTGATCGGATGCTGAGACAATTGCAACTTTCGGGAAAACTGCAGTCACTTCGGGGCGCCGTCCTAGGCCAATTCACGAATACTGAAGAACGAGAGAAGAACGAAATTGAGGACCCTCGCTTCTCAGCAGAAGGAGTGCTCCGGCAATATTTCGAGCCGCTGAACATTCCCGTTTTGATGAATTTCCCTATAGGGCACCATGAGATGAATTGCACTGTCCCACTCGGCGGCGAGGTCGAGATTGATGCGGATCAAGCTACGTTGAGCATTATCGGCAGGAAGGAATAGCTTTACAATCGACGTGAAGAACGTTTCTAATACCCACCTGCTTCACTTGCTTTCAGGTTTGCCGAAAGATAGATTCGACGAGAGTAGAAACCAATAGCGTCAATCTTTTCCCTCGCTTGTATCAAACAGTTACAGTCTTAAGAGTAACGAATGCCGATGACTGATGAAGGAAGATTGTAGATTGAACTAGCTTGACGGAACATCATAGCTGAGCATAACTATTCCGCTGGGTAGAACCTGACTGCTCGCTAGTTTGAGTGGTGACGACCTCTGTCCTGGTGGCAGCAAGGGCACACCTTCACTCAATAGTATCGGGACAACAGCGACTTCCACCGAGTCCACCAGTCCTGCGTCCAACAGACACCGAAAGAGTTCACCACCGCCAAAGAGCCAGATGTCCTTACCGGTCTCCTGCTTCAACTCGGTTACCCTTTCCACAATCTTGTCCGTCACTACAGGAAAAGGATCATCTCCCAGCGGAGACATAGTTCGAGATGCCACCACAATCTGTTTGCCAATTAGGGGATTATTAACCCCTTGTGCACGAAGGGTTTCAAAGGTTCGTCGCCCCAGAACAAATACATCAAACTGATTGAAGAGTGCCCCGAAATCGATTGTAGGATCCATGGGAATCCAATCGTAATCCCCGTTGGGATCCGCAATGAACCCATCCAGGCTGGCGGCGACGTTATATCGAAGTCGTTTCATGGGAGTGAATAGTGAGATGTATTTGGTAATGAATGGTGGGAGTCATAGAAGTTGCAAACGCATAAAAAATAACACTTCCCACAAAATCAACTATCTCTCGTTCCTCTTACAGTCTGGGTTTTTCCGCTCCGCCGGTCCGCCGGAATCTGGCCTGCCAAAATGGCACTGTGTCGATCGGGGCTCAGAATTCCCTGTCAGACTGAGTCAACCGAGATTCTAGGCAATTTCTCGCATCTATAGCACTCATCTACCGCTTGGCACACTGGTTGCTTTGGTAGGGTGGCACGTAGCGGTCTGCCTGCCAAAATTGGCAAATCAGACCGCTGCGTTTATCGCACACTTTTAGCCAAGTAGACAAGAAATCTGGCAAATAGACCGTTCATTCGGCTTAATCTGAGCCCTGACCAACTGAATAAAAGAGGAGTAAACCGTGGCCAAGCTAATGCTATTTGAGGAAGAAGCCCGCAAGCCCCTGCAGGCAGGTGTCGAGAAACTCGCCCGGGCAGTTCGTAGCACTCTCGGTCCCCGTGGCCGTAACGCCGTGCTCGACAAGGGGTGGGGTTCTCCCAAGGTGACTAAGGACGGTGTGACCGTCGCCGAAGACATCGAACTGGATGATGCCTTTGAGAATCTGGGAGCCCAATTGGTAAAGGAAGCCGCCAGCAAGACGAACGATGTTGCAGGGGATGGCACCACCACAGCGACCGTGTTGGCCGAAGGCATCTTTCGCGAAGGGATCAAGATGCTCGCAGCGGGTGCCGATGCCATGGCCTTGAGCCGAGGCATCTCTAAGGCCGTCGAAGCTGTTTCGGCTGCGATTGGCAAGCTTGCCGAGCCCGTCGATGTTTCCAACAAGAAAAGTTTGCAACAAATCGCAACCATTGCCGGCAACAACGACCCGTCGATTGGACAGGTGCTTGCCGAGGCTTTTGCCAAAGTAGGCAAAGATGGCGTAATCACAGTTGAAGAAGGCAAAAGCAACGAGACAAACGTTGAAGTGGTCGAAGGGATGCAGTTTGATCGCGGTTTCCTCTCCCCGCATTTCGTTAATAACGAAGACGATCAATCCGTCGAGTTTGAGAACTGTCTCGTTCTGGTCTACGAGGAAAAAATTTCCAATGCCAAGGCGCTGGTTCCACTGTTGGAAGCCGTTTCGAAGGCGAGCAAGCCTTTGTTGATTATTGCCGAAGATGTTGAAGGCGAGGCCCTGGCGACTTTGGTTGTTAACAAGATGCGCGGAATCGTGAACGTCTGTGCCGTGAAGGCCCCAGGTTACGGCGATCGCCGCAAAGCCATGCTGGGCGACATTGCTACTCTTACTGGTGGTACGGCCATCTTCAAGGACCTTGGTATCAAGCTCGATGCAATTCAGCTCTCAGATCTTGGGAAGTGTCGCAAGATCATTGTTAAAAGCGACAATACCACGATGGTCGGGGGTGGTGGCAAGAAGGATGACATCGCTGCCCGCGCCGATCAGATTCGCCGCGAGATCGAAACAACCGACAGCGACTATGATCGCGAGAAGCTCCAGGAGCGTCTGGCCAAACTGGCTGGCGGCGTAGCCCAGATCAATTGTGGTGCGGCCACCGAGACTGAGATGAAAGAACGAAAGGCGCTTCTGGAAGACGCTCGGGCGGCTACACAGGCTGCTTTGGCTGAAGGGATCGTTGCCGGCGGGGGGGTAGCCCTGCTACGAAGCGAAAAGGCTCTCGACAAGCTCAAGCTTGAAGGAGACGAGGGGCTCGGTGTGGAAATCGTTCGCCGAGTTCTCGATTACCCACTGCGATACATTGCCGAAAATTCTGGTGTCGATGGGGCCGTAGTTGTTAACAATGTGCGTCGAGCCAAGGGAAAGAACGAAGGCTACAACGCCGACAAGGATGAGTACTGTGACCTGGTAGAGGCTGGAATCATTGATCCCGCAAAGGTTGTGCGTACCTCGCTGCAGAACGCCGCAAGTGTGGCCGCGCTGCTGCTGACGACTGATTCGCTTGTTGTTAATGCTCCCAAAGAGGAAGAGCCTGCTGGTGGCTACGATCATGACCACGGCATGGGTGGCATGGGCGGCATGGGTGGCATGGGCGGCATGGGTGGCATGGGCGGCATGGGTGGCATGCCAGGAATGATGTAAAGGTAGCGATTAGCAATTAGTCATTAGCTATTAGCTAGTGAATCGACTGATTGTTGACACCTCACCACCAAAAACTTACAGCTAAAAACTTACTGCTAACAGCTTTAAATAAGGAACCCAAGACATGGCCAAAATCAAATTACGACCACTGGACGACCGTGTTGTTGTTCAGCCTTCGGAAGCCGAAGAAATGACTGCCGGGGGAATCGTTCTTCCCGACGCTGCCCAGGAAAAACCACAACGTGGTAAAGTTGTTGCCGTCGGTGGTGGCAAGCTTCTCGATAGTGGCAAGCGAGGGGAGCTATCCGTTACTGTTGGCGACGAAGTTATCTACGGCAAGTACGGCGGCTCCGACGTGGAGGTAGACGGCCAGGAATTGAAGATCCTGCGCGAAAGCGACATCCTGGCAAAGGTCGTCTGAAAGTTAATAACTTTTGGTCAATAGCAATTACTCGAAAACATAACGTACTCCTAATCAAGAGGAAGATTAACCGTGGCTAAGCAATTAATGTTCGAAGATCAGGCTCGGAGCAAACTGCTTCGCGGCGTTGATAAACTGGCAGATGCCGTCGCTGTGACGATGGGCCCCACCGGCCGCAATGTGATTATCAATAAGTCGTTCGGTGGCCCGACGGTTACCAAAGACGGTGTCACCGTGAGCAAGGAAGTTGAGCTCGAAGACCCCTTCGAGAATATGGGTGCCAAGCTGGTTCATGAGGTGGCTGATAAGACTTCCTCGATCGCTGGAGATGGAACCACGACCGCAACCGTGTTGGCTCGGGCGATTCTCAAGGAGGGTACTCGTAACATTGTTGCAGGAAGCAATCCAATGGCAGTGCAGCGTGGCATTCGTAAGGCTGTCGATGCTGCCGTCGAGTATCTCGATTCCATCTCCAAAAGCGTCACCAGCAAAGAGCAGATAGCCCAGGTGGGCTCGATTAGTGCCAACAGCGACCGCGTCATTGGCGACCTACTGGCAGACGCCATGGAGAAGGTAGGAAAAGATGGAGTCATTTCCGTAGAAGAAGGTCGCTCGACGGAAACCACGCTTGAGTTGGTTGAAGGCATGCAGTTCGACAAGGGATTCTTGTCGCCGTATTTTATTAATCAAACGGCCGACATGGAATGTGTGCTCGAAGATGCTTGTATCCTGATTCACGAGAAGAAAATCAGCAATCTGCGAGACCTGCTGCCGATTCTCGAGCAGGTCAGCCAGAAAGCTAAGCCGCTGTTGATTATCGCCGAAGACGTCGAAGGCGAAGCACTGGCCGCATTGGTCGTCAACAAACTACGTGGCGTATTGAATATTTGTGCCGTGAAGGCACCCGGTTTTGGTGATCGTCGCAAGGCTATGCTGGGTGACATCGCCACGCTCACTGGTGGCACGTTGATCAGCGAAGATCTGGGTAAGAAGCTGGAGAACATCACGATTGAACACCTTGGTCGTGCCAAGAAGATTACTGTTTCTAAAGAGAACACAACCATCGTTCAAGGCGCAGGCACCAAGGCAGAAGTTTCCAAACGAATCGAACAGATTCGCAAGTCCATCGAGGCTTCTACTAGCGACTATGATCGCGAAAAGCTGCAAGAGCGACTTGCCAAGCTCACCGGTGGTGTCGCAATCATCTCGGTTGGTGCCAGCAGCGAAGCCGACATGAAGCAGAAGAAGGCTCGCGTCGAAGACGCTCTGCACGCGACCCGAGCTGCCGTGGAAGAAGGTATCCTTCCCGGGGGCGGCGTTGCCCTGCTCCGGGCGAAAGACGCTGTTGCGGCGGCCAAGAGCAGCGCGCGGGGTGACGAGAAGATCGGCGTTGAGATAGTGCTTGGCGTGCTTGATGCTCCCCTGAAGCAGATTGCCGACAACTGTGGTCTCGATGGCAGTGTGATTGCAGATGAGCTTTTGCGTAAGCCTCAGAACACTGGTTACGACGCAAATAACGGTGAGTACGTCGACATGATCAAGGCGGGCATCATCGACCCCACCAAGGTAGTTAAAACTGCCTTGTCCAATGCCGCTAGCATCAGCGGATTGATGTTGACCACCGAAGCATTGGTGACCAATTATGATGCGAAGGATGATGACAAACGCGCGGTTGTCGGAAGTATTCGCTAGCCGTATGACACACTGAAGTTTCACCACCGGGCCGCTCGGCAGTCATGCCGGTGGCCCGGTGGTGTGTTGTGAAATAGTCGAAAGCTAAGGTTCGAGAGTCAAGTGTCGGAAATCCGGCTCGAAGTAGAAGTTTCGCCATACTGAACTCTCGACTTTCCGCTCTCGCCATTTTCCGGGATAATAGATGTATGGCCGCAAAGCGCTGCTATTACGAAGTGCTGAATGTCGAGCGATCGGCCTCACAGGGCGAGATTGCGACGGCCTACCGCTCTCTTGCTGTTAAGTATCATCCGGACAAGAATCCCGGTGACCAAGAAGCCATCGACCGCTTCAAAGAAGCTTCCGAGGCCTTTGAGGTGTTGCACGATCCGGATAAGAGAGCCCGATATGATCGATTTGGTCATGCGGACGTCAACGGTCACAGTGGATCAGGCCACTTCTCGGATGTGGAGGATAATTTCTCGGCGTTCGGAGACATATTAGGTGATCTTATTGGCGAAGGTCGACGTCGTCGTAGTCGGGTTCGTAAGGGCCGTGATGTCCGTTGCACGGTGACCCTCACTTTGCAAGAAGCTGCTCAGGGTGTTCGCAAGTCGGTCGAATTTCAGCGGCACGAACCTTGTGATGCCTGCGAAGGGTCTGGGGCGAGCAAAGGGAGCACGCGTGAAAAATGTTCCTACTGTGACGGCCAGGGCCAGGTAATCCAACAAGCAGGTATTATCCGCGTTCAGACGGCCTGCCCCGCTTGCCACGGCGAGGGTTCTTCGATCACTTCCCCCTGCCGATCATGCCGTGGTTCAGGACAGCGACTCAAAACCGTGCAAGCCGAGGTGCAGATTCCCGCTGGTGTCGACGAAGGCATGCAAGTCCGCATCGCTGGTCAAGGGGAACCGAGTCCCAACGGTGGACCTCCCGGCGATTGTTACTGTTTCGTTTCGGTGTTGCAGCATCCTTTGTTCGAGCGGGAAGGTCGACACCTGATCTGTCGCATCCCTATTACCTATTCGCAAGCCGCACTTGGGTGTACCTTGGAAGTTCCCACACTTAATGGCCCCAGTTCTGTGGAGATTCCCCCCGGCACCCAGTCGGGAGATGTTTTCCGACTGGAAGGCGAAGGGCTTCCCGATCCGCGCATTGTCGGCCTGGGCGATCTCTTGGTGCAGGTCAATATTGAGGTCCCCAAGAAACTCACAGCCGAAGAAGAGCGTCTGTTGAGAGAATTGGCCGATATTGAACACAAGAATGTCGCCCCCGAGCGCAAGGGATTTTTTGACAAAGTAAAAGAGTATTTCAAACACGAAACTGCGGAATCTTAAGCATCTAGGAGAATTGAGACCGATGGCCAGGAAATCATCTGCCAATGAAAACGAGGCACCTGAGTTGACGGATGAGCAACTGCATGAAGCACTCGACGAAATGGAGTTTGAGGAAGTTGAGAGCACTGAGGCGTCTGAGTTGGCCGTAGAAAAAGACCGGGTTCTTCGCTTGCAAGCAGACATGGAGAACCTGCGGATGCGCACCTCGCGAGAGCTTGCCGAGCAGCAGCGTTACGCGGCCCTGCCCTTGATCCGCGATCTCTTGCCTGTGGTCGACAACATCGAACGAGCCATCGAGGCAGCTGAGAAATCAGGAGAAGCCAAGTCGTTGCTCGACGGATTCAAGCTGGTGCATCAGCAATTGTTGACCTTGCTGGAACAGCATCAATGCAAACCGATGGCGGCCTTAGGTGAGCCTTTCGATCCCAATCTCCACGCAGCCATCCTACAACAAGCGAACGAGGACATCCCTGCCAATCACGTGGCCCAGGTGGCCCAGGAGGGTTATCTGCTGCACGACCGTGTAGTCCGTCCAGCACAGGTAATCATCTCTACGGGTACCGCGGAGGAGTCCTCTGAGTAGTTCTCTTTCACAGCCGTCGCCGGAAGGCGATGGTCGAATTAAATCATGCATTACTAACGCCTCCCGGCGATGTATTTATAAGTTCTATCCATTCACTAAACATACAATGCCAACCTACGATTATCTTTGTGACGCATGTGGCCACGAGTTTGAACTGTTCCAGTCCATCTCCGAGGCCGTGAAACGCAAGTGTCCCGAGTGCAAAAAACCAAAGCTCCGCCGATTGTTCGGCACAGGCGCCGCAGTGGTTTTCAAAGGCTCCGGCTTTTACCAGACCGATTATCGTAGCGAGTCCTACAAATCCGCTGCTGAGAAGGACAAACCTACCGGCGAGGCCGCTTCGGCCGCTGGTGACAAAAAGGACAAGTCTGCAAAATCAGAAACCAAGTCGAGCGAAACTAAAAAGGATTCGCCAAAAAAGCAAACCAAAAAAGAATTGTAGGGTGGGCATGGCCCACCAATAATTCGGCTTGTAATGTCTTTGGTGAGAGGTGCCCACCCCACATGTGCCATGCAGTGTCCCATTTGCAAAAAGGCTTTCGAGCCGCATGAGTCAACAACGATGCCCTTCTGCAGCGATCGCTGCCGGCAGATCGACATGGGCCGCTGGCTCGACGAGGCTTACTCCTCAGCGCACGTTCCCCACCCGGAGGACGATCAACTTCCGGAGGATGATACGCCACCGAACTAGCGCGATTTCTGAAATTCTTGCTGGCTAGGATAAAATCCTCAGCGCCTCTATAATTCTACATATTGGGCACCTGCCCTGAGTTCCGCGAGACCTTGCAATCTGGCCGTCCGATGTCGCAACCCTCAGGCTCGATCCACGAAATCCGCTGGCGCGAAATCTGTCCATGGCTTATCTTAGTGAAGTCGCTTCGAGCAAGTCTCTTCTTGCGTGTGTTGATCATCGCTTGGATCGCAGTGCTGGTTACTCAGGGCGGCTGGACTTTCATCGAGGGAGTGTTTAGCGATCCGGCTGATCTGCCTCGCATCGCACAATTCGACCCTGCAACGGCGGAATCAAGCGAGGTTTTAGTGCTCCACGTGACCCCACAGGGAGACCGCGTGTGGCGGCCGTCGCATGATTATTCCTTGAATAGTTCTGTCGTGACGCGATGGCTCGGGTCACTGCTACAGCAGCACAAGCTGGGACCCCTTGTCGAAGGTTGGCATTGGCTCTCCACACCCTGGGTTCGCATCTTTCGCATGGAAACCAATTTGATTGAGGCCTGCCAGCTATTTTTGTGCGGGACCTGGGGAGTTGTCGTCTGGGCGCTGGCTGGGGGGGCGATCTGCCGTATTGCTGCCCGTTATATGACTAGAGCAGATATCATCGATCCGTTTGCGTCGCTACGATCTGCCGCGAGCAAATGGTCCGCGACCGCAGGAGCGCCACTTGTTGGTTTACTCTTTGCGGGACTTGTCTTGTTCCCACTTGCTTTAATGGGAGTTCTCCTGCGCATCGATCTGTTTGCGCTTGTTGCAGGACTCATATGGGGGCTGTACTTGATTTGGGGAATTTTCCTTGCTGTGGTGCTAGTAGCACTTTGGTTCGGTTGGCCACTTGCCTGGGCTGCGATCGGAGTGGAGCGTTGCGATGCTCTGGATGCTGCCAGCAGGGCTACTTCCTATGTATATCAAGCCCCTCTGCGGTTGGTGTTCTATGTGGTTTTTGCCACGCTGCTGGGAATTTTTGGTCAATTGGTGCTCTCTGGATTTGCAACTGCCGGAAACGAACTCACCGATTGGGCCGTCAGTTGGGGAGCGGGCAGTGAAAGAACCGCAGCGCTGGCAAGTCAGCCTCTTTCAGAGAATTCCACTATTACCTCGGGCACTGGGGTCATTGGGGCAAGATCGATCCATTTTTGGAAAAACATGCTCTCCTCATTTGCCGCCTCGTATCCGATGGCATTTCTGTGGTGTGCGAGCACAGGGATTTATCTCTTGCAGCGACATCAGGTCGATTCCACGGAAATGGATGAAATTGTAGGCGAACCAGGTGAAAATATTCGTTCGCCCCACGCCCCGTTGGCGAGTGGGACACAGCAGGATGCTACAGACCCACAAGAACTGTCCACCCGACGTGCGTAGACAGGTCAGGCTAAGGTTCACTTAGGGAGTCGTCTCGAAGTGCTTCCGCAAGATAGATTCTGCGTCGGTCATAATCTGGCCCCGGGTGACTACCAGATCGCAACCGGCGTCTCTGGCCGCGGCGAGCTTTTCCGTGCGGACGTGGGGAGCATACGCGATCACGTGGATATCTTCCTGGAGGATATTTCGACTCTTGTTGAACAATAAGTCAATATTCAGGTCGGGAAGCTCGAGATCTACGATGAACAGTCGACTGCCGGAAAGAGCTGCATTCTCGAAGGCAGCTTCAATCGTTCCTGCCACATCGAGGTTCTGACCCATCGCCTGGGCCACTCCTGCAAGTTTTGAGCAGAGCATCAGATCCCGACTTACGAGCACGATTGGCATAACTTGAACTAATCATTTCTTGTCTGGCTGACAGCTAATTTTAAATTGCCCCCGGCCCTCGCGACGAATCGCTGACTTGGATCGCTTCTTCCATAGGCAACACAAATATCTTGCCATCCCCGATGTTTCCTTCAGGGCTGGTGCGGCACTGCTTCGTCAAACAATCGATCGTTCGATCGACAAAATCATCGTTAACGGCGATTTCCAATGCGACCTTCCGCAGCAAGTTCGTAGCATACTCTCGGCCCCGGTAGGTCTCCGTTTGGCCCCGCTGTCGGGCAAATCCCATTGCATCGCAAACGGTTAAGCGAGTCACGCCGATTCGCTTTAGTGCTTGTTGAACGGAATCCAGTTTGATGGGCTGAATAACGGCAATAATGAGCTTCATGGCACCGACTGTCGGGTTAAGATAGGTAGATCTCAGTTTACCCCGCATCAGGCCTTGGGCAAAGTGGCGCAGGCTGCCTCATGTAGATTGCCAACCAACCCATTTGGCGAACAACAATGAACTTTTTGAACTGGCCTCATGACTATGCTGAGCTTGCCCCTCTGCTTCGTCTCTGGGGAATTCAAGCATCTCGGCAGCTGGAGTGGAAATGCATTCCAGAAGGCCTGAGTGGGACAAAAATATGGTGCATTTCGCACGCCGAACATAATTATTGCCTCCGTCGCTGGTCGGCCCAACACCCTCGCACTACCCAGTTGCGGACTATTCACCATGGAATCGAGCATATCTGGCAAGCAGGGCTGAAAATCGTTCCTGTCCCTCACAAGAGTCTCCATGGAGACTCCTTTGTCACTCACGAGGGACATCTCTGGGAACTCTCACCCTGGCTCTCCGGTAAACCGCTCACGAGGGATTGTTCAATCGAACTGCGTCGTGCTGCTGTGGAGGCTCTTGCTGCCTTTCACCTGTCGGCTGCTGCCTTTGCCCGCACGAGTAACGCCCCAATTTGCAAACCGGCACCTGGGCTGATCCGCCGTCGCGAAATCCTGGAACGACTCCTCAAAAATCACCATGTAGAACTATCGCAAGCAGTCCGTAGCGAACCTCATTCAGCGATCAAAGTTATCCAACTACAGTTGCTCGCTCAAATGGAGCACAAATTGCCCAGTGCATTCGTCACAGTCGAAAAATGTGCAAAAACTCCACTCCCTTTGCAATGGTGTCTCCGCGACGTGCATCCGGGCAATCTACTGGAAACAAACCAGCAAATTACCGGCATTGTCGACTTCGGGGCTGCTGATTTCGACTCGGTGGCGGGGGACATTGCGAGGCTTCTTGGCGGGTTCGAGTGGGATCCCACAGAGTTCGATCAGTGCCTGAGAGTCTATACCAATTTGCGGGCAATCTCATCCGAGGAGCAACGTGCCATAGCTGCCTACCATCTTGGCGGTTTGATCGCGGCAGCCGGCAATTGGATGCGTTGGATCTCTGTCGAGCGGAGTGCGCGACTGGACAATACTACCCAGTTAAGACTCGAGGAATTGCTGCTTCAATTTGAGCGAATTGATCACTGGAATATGTAGGAAATTGCGGGATTTAGCGACTAGAAGCCTAGGAAGAAGTCATTATTGCTCCATTCCTCATTTCCCTTCATTGTGCCAAGCCAACTTCTGATTGTGACTTGAGCGATTAAGAAAAAATTCCGGCTATTCAATGCGCTCATCTCATCTTCATTATTCGGTACATCTTGCCGATAAATAATTTCATCGCCATACCGCCCAAATTGGCCAAACTACTTCATGGGAGTTTTTTATCTATCATTAGCCCTAACTTCAGTGGAGGTAAACGATCTCAATGCTGGAGCGCCACGAACGCATTCATAACTTTGAGGAAATTCGTTGTTACGTCGTTGAAACCCTTAGCAAAATGGAGCTACTAAAAAGTGAATGTTGCCACCTGACCGTGAGACTGCTCTCACGAGCTGGCAAACCTTGCGGAGTTTACTTCTGTCTGCATGGTCCTCGAGCAGTGAGACTCTCTGCCATCTGGGAAACAGATTCCAACTCGATTCTGTTTTACGGGTCGCGAGGAGAGCGAGTGCAAAGGACCCGGCTTCAGGAAGCCCCCGAACTTCCACAAGGTGTGCCGGGTTGCTAGCACGGCAAAAGGAAATTCAGAAATCCTGCCGCAAAGCAGCCAATTGGAATTGCTGAAGTCATTATCCTTAATTACTATACATAAGTACACATTGCCCGACACGGGTTAACCAAGGAGGCACAAAGATGCTGGTATTATCACGAAAAGAAGCTGAGCGCATTCGTCTTGGAGATGACATTGTCATAACAGTGGTGCGGATTGGTGGAGACAAAGTCAGAATCGGGATCGACGCTCCCAAAGAGGTCCTGGTACTCCGCGACGAATTGGAGCCATTCAAGAAAGTTTCCAAGGCAGCAAGTCACGAACTAGCCGAACTCCAGGCGGCTGGTTAATCCCATGCAAGGCCGGGCATTGAGCCGTGCCAGGTCATTGTAACCTCTTCGCAACTCTTTTCTTCAATGCGGCCGTGGGATGCCTTCATACTCGCTAACAACAGGGGCCAGCATGGCAACTTCGCCTGAAATTCTCCCGCTATTTGGCTCTTGATCCTACCTGCGGGCAAGATCGTACCGATCAAGATTCATCACCTTATTCCAGGCGGCGACGAAGTCGTGGATGAACTTCGTCTCGCCATCGGAACTACCATAGACCTCCGAGAGGGCTCGCAGCTCCGAGTTCGAACCGAATACCAAGTCCACTCGCGTACCGGTCCATTTGACGTCGCCCGATTTGCGGCAGCGGCCTTCGAACACGTCTGCGTCTTTGGAAACGGGTGACCATTCGGTGCCCATGTCGAGCAAATTGACAAAGAAATCGTTCGTCAAACTCTCGGGCCGTTTTGTGAAGACACCATGATTGACTTGGTCGGCATTGGTGTTCAAAACACGCATGCCCCCCACCAGCACGGTCATCTCGGGCGCGGTCAGTGTGAGCAATTGCGCCTTATCGACGAGCAAAGCCTCTGCAGGGATTGTGTATTTACTCTTGAGGTAATTGCGGAAGCCGTCGGCGATTGGTTCGAGAACGTCAAACGCCTCCACATCCGTCTGCTCGGCTGAAGCATCCATCCGCCCCGGCGAGAAGGGAACCGATACCTTGTGCCCGGCGTTCTTGGCCGCTTGCTCGACCCCTGCGCAACCGGCCAACACAATCAGGTCGGCCAGCGAGACCTTCTTGCCTCCGGATGCGCTGCCGTTGAACCCGCGTTGAATTTCTTCAAGCGCCTTAAGAACTTTGGCCAGTTGAGCAGGCTTATTGACTTCCCAATTCTTTTGTGGCTCGAGCCGAATTCGGGCACCGTTCGCTCCACCGCGCTTGTCGGAGCCACGGAATGTCGAACCCGACGCCCAAGCGGTCGAAACCAGTTCCGAGACACTTAAACCGGTCTCCAGGATCTTTTGCTTGAGAGTGGCGATGTCCCCCTCGTCAATCAGCTTGTGATCCACCTCGGGAATTGGGTCCTGCCAGATGAGGTCTTCCTGGGGAACTTCGGGACCGAGATATCGAGATTTGGGGCCCATGTCGCGATGTGTCAGTTTGAACCACGCCCGGGCGAAGGCGTCGGCAAGCTGGTCCGGGTTGTCCTTGAAACGCCGGGAGATTTTTTCGTAGGCTGGGTCGACTCTGAGTGACAGGTCGGTGGTCAGCATCGTCGGCAAACGTTTCTTCGACGGATCGAAAGGATCAGGGATCGTCGCCTCAGCCTCTTTGGCTACCCATTGTTGGGCACCTGCTGGGCTCTTGGTAAGTTTCCACTCGTAGCCAAACAGGTTTTCGAAGTATCCATTGCCCCACTTCGTAGGAGTGGAGGTCCAGGTGACTTCCAGGCCGCTGGTAATTGCGTCAATTCCTTTGCCTGTGCCAAAGCTGCTTTTCCAACCCAGGCTTTGCTCTTCAAGCCCTGCCGCCTCAGGATCGGGCCCAACATTTTCCGCAGGGCCGGCGCCATGGGTCTTGCCGAAGGAATGGCCCCCCGCGATCAGGGCCACCGTCTCCTCGTCGTTCATCGCCATCCGTTTGAACGTTTCGCGGATATCCACGGCAGCCTTGGCAGGATCGGGATTGCCGTCCGGTCCCTCCGGGTTGACGTAAATCAGTCCCATCTGCACGGCTGCGAGCGGGTTCTCGAGAACGCGGCTATGGGTATCGCCATCTGCATCGTCCTCAGAGACGAGTACACCGGTTGGCTTGTCGACCCCTTCAGAACCATGGGCGTACCGAACGTCACCGCCCAACCAGTCCTTCTCGGAGCCCCAATAGACATCGCGATCAGGCTCCCAGACGTCTTCGCGACCGCCACCAAAGCCGAACGTCTTGAATCCCATCGTTTCTAGAGCCACATTGCCAGCCAGAATCATCAGGTCGGCCCAGGAAATCTTGCGGCCATACTTCTGCTTAATCGGCCAGAGGAGCCGACGGGCTTTGTCCAGGCTCACGTTGTCCGGCCAGCTATTGAGCGGCGCGAAACGCTGTTGACCCCGGCCACCTCCGCCCCGGCCATCTCCGGTGCGGTAAGTTCCTGCGCTGTGCCATGCCATGCGAATGAACAGCGGGCCATAATGGCCGAAGTCTGCTGGCCACCATTCCTGCGAATCGGTCATCAGCGCGGCAAGGTCTTTCTTTACGGCAGCCAGGTCGAGGCTCTTGAACTCCTCGGCGTAATTGAAATCCTCCCCCATGGGATTGGATTTTGAAGAATGTTGACTCAACAGATCGAGTTTCAACTGATTCGGCCACCAGTCGCGGTTCGAAGTGCCGCCACCGGCAACGTGTTTGATTGTGGTAGGGGCTTGGTTCGGCATGATATTTCTCCTTTGAATACCCACAGTTTATCCGTAAAAAGTTACAGCGACAATGAGTGGGGATCACCTGGAGTTGCGCATAAAAAAACCCGGCGCGAGAGCGGCTAACTCTCGGCCGGGTTTCTCAATATCAATTCGGTTCGCTGCTTTGAGACCGAGGGGTGAACCCACGGCTCGCGGCCGACTTCTATGCTGGCACAAGATCTGTCCCCATTCATTTCGCAATCGTCACCGACTGCGAAGGATTCATCAAAGCCTTTGGCTTTGACGTTCTAAGAAATCCTTAGAAAGGAGGTGATCCAGCCGCAGGTTCCCCTACGGCTACCTTGTT
>CALALR010000041.1 GCA_937925545.1 uncultured Planctomycetaceae bacterium | reverse complement strand
GGGCGATTAGCTCAGTTGGCTAGAGCGCCACGCTTACAACGTGGATGTCGGGGGTTCGAGTCCCTCATCGCCCACCTTGATGCTTCCCCGTGCAACACTGTGCCGTGTTGTGCGGGGTTTTTTGTGGTTTCGTTTGGCGATGCTTCGCCATGCACGTCCTTGCTGCCCGCGAAATGGCTACATTTTTGGAGCGCCCTCTCGTAATGCTCGTCCAGCGTTTGGGTGTAATGCTTACGAGCTATCTTGTCATCGTGGCCTATCCAGGCATCAACCACATGCGAAGGAAATGATTCTCGAAGCTCAGTTACACGCGAGGCGCGTAGGGCGTTCCAAAGTTTAGGCCAAGGTTTCAACTGAGCTGCCTTCAATGCTCCCAGGAGTGGCTTACGCAATGCTGCGCCGGAGACGTTCATCAAGAAAGGTAATACTTGATTTTGTCCTGGCTCTGCTTGCTCAAACACTTCCTGCAATGGTTCCATCAACTCGGGGAAGATCGGAATTTCTCGACGATCCTTGCCGTCATGGTGCTCGGTCTTAGGGGACCGGAAGTTAATCCGCATCCGATCAAAATCTATATCGGACCAGCAAAGGGCTTCCGGCTCTGATGGCACTCGCATACCGCCCCAACGTGCCAGAGCAAACAGCAGTCGCAGTTCAGCAGAAGGTAATTGTTGCATAATCAATTCTGCTGTTTCAGAGGTTATGAACTCTTTTTGACGGCTACTGGGTGCTGTAGTCGGTATTTTCCTGTTATCAAATGGATTACGCCCAATCATCCCCTTAGCAACCGCGTAGGCAAAGAATCCCTTAGCGCATCCGCACCGTCTCCTTACAGTAGCCTCTGAGAGTGGCTTTGCTTTGCGAGTGCCAAATTTGTCACCCGATCGCGTAAGCAAGTAATTGCGGAAGTCCTCAGCATCACCTAGCGTGATTGTCTCCAGGTGCTTGTCTGCCGGGAAAAATTCGAGGAGCAGTCGCTCACATTGCTTCCAGGTAGTAACTGTGGCAGGTTTTTTAGCGGGACCGTAACTTTTGATGTATTCCTGGAGAAATTGCTTAAGCGTCACAGGGGCCGTTTCATTGCCAGCATGATCATCAATCAGTCCAAGACCTGCCAGTCTCTTTCGCAGTTTGGGTGATTGCTTCGCCAACCACTTCTTGGTTTCTTTCTCCGGAAGTTCACCCGTTGCTCGCGCAGTGACTAGGTCTTGAATGAAATCCTTTGCCCGCAAGGCTCGCGATTCACTTCTGGTTCCCAAAGATATAGTGGGGCGATCATTGCCGATCATCACCCGTACGGAATAAATCCCATTCGATCTTTTTAGAATTCCTGCCATGATTCACCTTCGCAACACTTTCTTGGTTTCATCGACTACCAACCTTAAACCCAGGTATTCGCCTAGGATGTCAACGGTTTCTTGAGACAGCCCGTGGTGACCGTTTACGTACTTACTGAGAGTTGCCTCGGAGATACCAGTCGCCTGGGCAATCTGATAACGGGTCTCCCCGCAGTTGAGAATTGCCTGGGTCAATTGTTCTGAAAGCTTTATCGTTCGATTCGTTTTAGCTGCCATGTGATCAAGTCTAAACGATACTTTCTCATGACGCAAGTAGTTTATTGCAAAGTTATGCATAAATTTGCACCGATAATCTTCTTCGCGCGCGCGGAGATATTTTCCTGGTACGCTTGTGTTTAGAAGACAGTATCCCCCATATCTAGGGTTCCAGTGCAGAGTCCGCCAAGCGTGACACTCTCCGCCAAGGTTTTCTCATTGGCGAACTCTGGGAAATCTTGGCGGAGACTGGGAACGTCAGGTAACTTCCACACCCAAGGCCCTCCGAATCCATCAGGTCCGCATACAACCTCCAACTCTTTCTTGGCTCGCTCCAAGGTGCGTATTGCGATTCCATCCCTTTCAGCAGCCTCCTTAACTTCCTGACCGGGCTTGCAGCCTTCAGCAAGATAAAGTTTTAGCCAACTCACGGCCTCTTCGAGAGCAGAGGATTTGCCACTCGCCTTCCCTTCCAGTGCTAGGGCCTCGTCGGCGGTCATAGCAATAGGTTCACGCTCCCAACTCACCGCAGCTGGTTCACCTGCGATTGTAAACGCCATTCCTGTCTGTTCAGCAGCGAGATTGCTTTTTCCAGGCAAGAGCAGGCGGCGACTCTTGTCTTCATTGTCGCGGCTGAGATGCCACACCGATCTGGCGATGCCGGTAAATGCCCTGCTCCCAAGGGCCATGTCATCGGCAATCGCACCACCTGCCTTTCGGCGATGGGCTACAACGAGGACAGCTGGTCCGTATTTTTCGGCGAGCATTGCGATTGGTGCCAGGACAGCCCTGACCTCGTTATCGCGATGAGCGTCAGTTCGACCTCCCAAGAATGAACCGATGGGATCAACCACAATTAGTTTGCAATCTTCAATCTGTTGAAGTGCCAGTTCGAGAGCATCACTGTCCTCAAGTGTGAAGATGACTTCCGACTCTTGTCCCTCATCATCGCTTTGTTTCACGCTGGCGAGCATACAGATACGAGATACATCTGCCCGGTGAGCATCCAAACGAGGTCGGATCGTGTCATGAGGATCGTCTTCGCAAGAAACAAATATCACTGAACCTTGGGGGGACTCAGTGCCATCGGGCCAAGGCGTACCGGTCGAGATACGGCTCGCCATATCGCAAGTAAAGAAACTCTTGCCAACTCCTGGCATTCCGACCAACAAAGTGATTCGTCCCAGAGGAATCCGCTGGGGCCAGAGCCACCTAATCGGACGTGGATCGATGTCTGCCATCGATACCAATATCGGTTGGCTCGTGACCAAGGTATTGTCATCAGTCCTCAGGTCTTCTGAATCGGCAGCTTGAATAATTCTCTGCTCTAGCCATTCATGAGCTTGATCAGGCAAACTGAGTTTTTCGACAACCGCTTCTCGAAACTTCCGGCGATGGTAATCGCTATCCGTGTTAAAGCGATCTCGATGTCGTTCGCTGCCGTCGTGATTCGCAATAACGACTCGGCGTCCCGATCGATCTGCAGGACCGCAAAATATCTGTAGTTTCTCTGTCATGCGGAGGCCCTCCTTGATCTCTGCTGAATTCTTTCATGCTTCAGTTTCAATGAAGTTGTTGAATGGGAGTAAGTAGGCAAATCAAGGTTTGATTGCTGCCCTCTTGAATGGGATCCATATACTACTGCGCGGCACATACGAAGAGCCAAATCTCGATCCCAATTGCGAAGGTTGGCCGGTAGCTGGAAGAATAGTTCACTGGCTCTGTAGATGTCATTTACGGTTCGCGCTTTAGGTGCCGGTTCGGCGAACGAATCACCATCATATCCCTCGCGTATAGCCAGGAGCGACACTGCGCGTTCAAGGCGCATAAAATGAAATAACTCTTCGTTGTGGTAGCAACTTCTCTCACAATATGGTATTTTCATACTTGCAAAGCCTTTTTCTTAAAACGCCCGGCCCATGTGGTCGGGCGTTGCTAATTGATGGGGAATAAGAGCACTAAACAACGACCAATGATTTTGCAAAGCCCTGGTCGTACTATGCTCAATTACAGTGTGTAGAGCTATCAGGCCGATTTTCGCGATTCGATGAAGGTGTCCAAATCACCTTTTCTGAATCGAACGCAATTGTCGAATTTGACTCTGGCAATCTCTCTGGAGGCGACCAACTGGTCGAATTTCCTTTGGCTGATTGCCAAATATGCCGCTCCCTGGCGACGATTCATAAGTGGTGACGAATTAACAGCTGCATCTTCAATTACATTAGACATTGAACGATCTCCAAGTATCTACTTATTCGGACCACACGATCCGCACAATAAGATCTCATTGTTCAATTTCAGACAGTTGAATCAGAGCTGAACACCAGATAAGTGATTAAGAATTGCCAGGAATTGCATGCCTTGGCATAGAGAAATATTCTTTTGATTGTTCAATGATGACACTTGAACGATTGAACAGATTAGCTGCCGTAGAATACTTATTGTTCTGCCAAATCGTTGATTAGGTCGCCGCGAGACCCAAATAGAATCTTAGGGGTAACTTCTCCATTTATGATTCGGAGAGCATTTACGAGCGATGTCTTATCTCCACAGGCCCTGAGGTAATTTTGGCGGCCTCCGAATTGCTTCTTAAAAAACCCTGTGACCGATCCGGAGGCTACACCACATTTTTTAGCAAATTTATTAACCTGGATCGGATCAGAATTCAAGCAAGAGCCCTCGTGATATTGATGATGCTCTATGAGCGCCGCAGAAATCTTCGTACTGGCTTCCCCACTTTGCGTTGAACGCTTATCTCTTGATGGCACATTAGAAGTTTTGCCAACTGTGTTCTCACATAGATTCCCCTGAACTTTTGAAGTGTCCAATTTCTCCGATTGAGCCGCTTCAGTAGAGTTTGCAGTCGGAGTCAGATTCGGATTTTCTGTCCTGAGTTGACTCGATTGAACGGTTTCATTTGGTCGCAAAGTAGATTGATCAGCAATTGTGTCCCAAGAATCTACAAATGCGTCAATTCTTTCTAGCAGTTTACTTGCACTGCGATCCCAAAAGTGGTTGGTTCTGCCTTTGCGTATACTGGTTATAAAAGTCAGTGCACTTACCAACGCCCCCTTTGAAATACTTTGGGAATCCAGGAAGTAGAATCTCGGATTCAAAGCGGAGTAAAGTTCTCGTTCACTTGAACTACTATCCGACTTAATGTCAGCAAGATCGTCAACAATCGATTTCGCCAAGACGCTATCTTCGACTGCGATCAAGTAAAGAGGTGGAGAAAAGAAATAGGCTGGACCCACGCCTTTTTCATAGACCGGACAACCTCTGCCTAGGTGCCAGCCGACTTGTCTTGCAAGTCGCAAGAACCAGTCGTCTCGTTTGCCGTATAAAATGCTACGCAATGAACGGCATTTCTTTGGACGCGAAGAGCGATAGGGTCCTCTCACCTGCATCGCTTGGGCCTTCAATGCTTCAATGCTACGCTTCTTCTGCATTATGCGATTAGCCAGAATTCGGTCGTGATTCTTCCAGACCTCCTTAGCGACCGCCTGCCTGAGCAACTTGAGCGAAGCATCTACGTTATTTGGGAGATCAAGGAATTCACGATATGGAAACTTGTCCGTGAAGCCTGGCCAAAATCGTACGCAAACCAAATACTTGCCGGGATGATTAGAAAAATGCTCGTGGAATTGCGGTTTGGAAATTAATGCAGCAGAAGTTTGATCAGCGAGGTGATCCACTACACGGTGGAATGGCCATTTCAGAAGCTGCTCTCGGGGAATTCGTAGTTTGAACTGAAGCTCCCCCACAAATCGTTCCCAAAGCTGCTCATCTGAGAGTCCCAGACCATACCTTTCGATTAGGAAGTATCGAATTTCAGGCCATTCCTGTATCCTCTCGGGATTGTCCCCTCCTCCTCGAACAGCAATATCGATTTCGCTGAGTTTCCCACGCGGAGAACGGCAATCGAGGCATACGGCATGATCAGAGTTGGCAGCTAGTGGTTCACCGCACTCAAGACACAGGACGACATCCTCAACCCCACCAGCTTGATCAGTCAAAACAGCACTCATCTTGGACAATCCTTTATCGCGAAAGTGAATCAACATTCCTTGTTAGCAGGAGTAGGCTCTTGCATATTATACCACACATGCGTACAGATTGGCAGCGACACGCACACTCTCGACTGGAGCAGCGCTGGAATCAAGCCCGGGAGCCTCACCACTTATGAGCAGATGAGTGACCGGCGAGGCGATTAACGAATGAATCTCTAAATCCGTTTCGTTTGACGCCGAGTTTCAGCGCCCTCAATTTTGGCCGAACTCTTTAAGTCGTTCACAGAAAAGATGTTATGAAATCGGGCACCAGGGTGCGCGTTTCATGTCACCCGAGTGCCAGAATCCGGCACCTGGGTGCCGTTTAAGTGCCGCTTCGCAACTCGTCGGCGATTCGTTGGAGGTGCTCCAGGGTCTCATTGAATCTGCGGAGCCGATCGTCGCGGCGTTTTTTGCGATGGATTCGATCATGGACACTTCGCAAGGGAAAACATTCGAGCTTGCGTGGTAATGGTCCTGGGCGTATGTGGCAAAAATACCAGCGGAGCTGAAACAGGTGTCTCTCCGTGAAGTTGTAGGCACCCCGTGGACCACGTTCCGGCGAGGGATATATGTAGCCATTTTTGATCGCACTACGGATTCGACCGGGTGTGGCCTGGAAACCTTCTTCGCTGAGCGTTTTCAACATCTCTTGCCATCGCACCGTGGTATCCTCCTCTGGGCGTCAATTCTAACCGATCCAACTCTGCAGACCCTACGCCACTCTCCGCCACAGTCTCCCCACAGTCCGCCAGAATCTCAGCTTGGCGGACACTGTAGAATCTTGGCAGAGAGTGTGTGACAAAGTGTGAAAATTGGGCAATTCTTTCGGGAATCGGCGATTAGAAAGGGTTCATCGATCAAATTTTGGAGGCCAGATTCCTTTGTTTTGTAATGCGTTCTAATTATGCTGAGATGTGTGACCTGAATCCGTTTTCTCGTATCTTTTCCAACTTTGCTCTTTAGATCGATCAGATTCAACATGGCGCGAAAAAGACCCCAGCTTGTATGTCAGCACATGGAGCGACTGTCAGCCCGATTTTTGGAACTACATCAAGATCTAATTCGAGCCAGGATACGAGGACGTCATGGCATCTATGCTTTGTATAAGAAAGATAGATTGCACTATGTTGGACTTGCGAGAAATCTTAGCTCTCGACTCAAAACCCACCTTCGGGACCGTCACAAAGGATTGTGGGACACATTTAGTGTTTACATCACAATCGAATCCCATCACATCAAGGAGCTTGAGTCACTCCTGCTGAGAATAGCGAATCCAAAAGGCAATTCGGTCAGCGGAAAGTTACATCGGTCTCAAGATTTGAAAAAGGAACTTGGTAGAGAAATCCGTCAAAGGCAGCAAGAAGAATTCAAAGTACTCATGGGCAGACAGGCCAAAGTAACAAGGAAGCGGTCACAGAAGGTGACGCCGAAACGCGGAACTTCCGAAACAATACTTGGTCCGTATGTATCGAAATCATTCTGGATTAGAAGGAAGTATAAAGGCACACTCTACAAGGCCAGGGTGCATAAGGATGGCTGGATTTTTTACAAGGGTCATCTTTACGCTTCTCCATCTTTTCTGGCGACGGAAATCGCAGATCGGTCAATTAACGGCTGGAACTTCTGGCATTACCAACGGTCACCCGGTGAATGGGTACCTCTTCAATATTTGAGGAAGTAAGTATAATCCTGGAGATCGATCCCTTCCAACGACTTGGTTTGCTTTGCAACGTGACACTTATCTTAATAAGGACCTCCTCCCAATTTCAAAAACCTTCTTGACAATCTGCTTCTGATAAACATATGCATCCTCAAGCCTAAGTTGCATGTCATGCCCCCTGATCTAAAAGTAGACGTTTCTTGCCCAAGTTGTGACGCAGCTTTTCGTGTGCTCTCACGACTGGTAGGTAGAAAAACCAAATGCACAAAGTGTGGCAGACCCTTCACTATCCAAGAAAATGCTTCACAAGAAGTTTCGCCAAAACTACGTCACTCTTCGACAGGCGAATCCTTACAATCTGATCGTTCTCCGCCGAGAAGCCCATCGCATGCTGCTGACTTTCGTAATTGTGAATGGTATTTTCAGTCGATGGGGGAAGTCATAGGTCCAATATCATTTTCTGACCTACAAGAGCGATTTCAGTCTGGTCAGATTGAAAGGAGTAATTTGGTCCAAAATGCGCTGGATCAAAAATGGCAGACTGCTGAGTCTTTTCCAGTGTTGTTTGAGGTTCAGCAGCAGGGCCATGGCAGCGAAGGCAGTTACGAGAGTAAACCAGAAAAACAAGCTCTGCCACCTCGTGAGGTGCCACTCCAGAACTCGCTACACCCGAGCACAAACTCCAGTGAAGATTTTGGCATGCCACATTATGCACAGTATGTCGAATACACAAAATCCAATAACTGGAAAGCGATTTGCAAGTTGAACAATGTTCGTTTTGATTCATTTGGAACAAAAAAGGAGTTTAAGGTTCTCCCGAATTATCTCGAAGATGATGAGGTGGTGTTTGCGGTGGCCTCTGGAATTATGAAACAGACCGAGACCTCAAATGCGTTTGACTGGGGTAATAATACATGGTTGGTTGTCTTTACAAGCGAGAGATTCCTATTTTTGGATCACGCATTATTGACAAGTTCTGTAGATACCCAGAGTATCCGACACGACCGTGTGCAAGCAGTCTCGGCGTCTCAGGGTTGGATATTGGGCAAGATAACTGTTGATCTCGGAGCCAGAACAGTCGTCGTCGACAATTGCAATAAGGAGGCCGTTTCTGCAATGGCCAGCGTGGCCAACAAATGGCTTTCTGTTCTCCAAAAGAAGAAAGAAAAATCGTCAACTCCAGTAAGCAGTCGAGGAGGTAATTCACTGGTCGACGAGATCAAGAAGCTTGCTGAGCTTCATGCCATGGGAGCGCTAACGGATGAGGAGTTTAAGGACGCAAAAGCAAAACTGTTAGCGAATATGTAGTATGCAATGCAAAAGGAAACCTCTGAAAATTTACCCTGAGTCTGGTCCAATCTAATTCTTCGCAGCTTGCTCCAAATATCTAATCGATATTGATTTCAATTGAAATCCTCCTTGAGCCTAATTAGACTCAGTTAGGTAAGCGTCGCTGGCTACTCGCGCACAAGCATTTCAAATGAGTTCTTCTAGTTTCCCATAAGTCCCGCTTAATGTGGCAAAGAGATGCAAGTCCCTACCGCTTGTCCCCACTGCTCGGCAAGGTTTCAAGTCTCCCAGGCTGTTATTGGTAAGCGAACTCGTTGCACGAAATGTGGAGAACGCTTTGTACTTGCTGAGACTGCAGCCGCTCCAGCTCCGGTACGGAAGGAACCTGAAAAGCCAAAGCCTAGTGGAATTGATTCTCTTGAAGCTGAACTCGATGAAGCACTTAAAACTCGTAGCGACTCTGCTCATACTCCCCCCATTCCACCTTCTCCGCCACCATTCATAGCCGACGAAGATAAACAAGCCACAATATTCACCAGCGACGAACACCGTACGCAATCAGCTCCCGCAGTCGTCTCTAGAAGCTATCTCGCTCTTAGGATCATTGCCCGAGCACTTGAACTCCTGGCAATAATTCTCGCCATACTTTTCGTCATCTTCATCGCTGTACGGCTGAACGAGTATTCAGAGATCGCAACTAGAACCAGCCAAGATACCAATCGTCTTTTGTACGATCTATTTGAGGCTGGCGTGGCGATTGGATTGGTGATCTTGTTCCTCTGCTTCGTTGCAAACATTATTCGACTTGGAATTCAAATTGAACGAAATACCTTCGCGAGCCAAGAAATGCTTCAAGGGCTTTTGTCCCAATCAACCGAATCGCTGAAGGTGGAGAAAACCCCACAGCAGAATAGTGGCAAGGATTTGTCAGACGAAATGCAGAAAATACCTAAGCCGTAGACTTGCTATTAGGGTTTCTGCGGATTATCTTCAATGGTTCGTACTGCCCACTTCGCGTTCACTCGTATAAGAGGTCGTCCGGGCCATGGCACACTTTTTTGCAAGCTTTATTCTGCTCGCATTTTCACTTCCCTTTTTAGCTGGTTGTAAGGGTTGCCGCGAAAACCCAAGCTCACCCAGCAAACCGGCCCAACAAGAAACTGACCAATCTGCTCCTGAGAATGCTCCGAGCGAAAAAGCAGCGCCAGCAGCTGAGAGTGAGGATAGCGGGGAAGGCAATGGCGGTGGAAATGATGGCTCGTCAGCTGCGGAAGGAAGCGAAGACCTTGGTGA
This sequence comes from uncultured Planctomycetaceae bacterium, assembly GCA_937925545.1. Lineage (GTDB taxonomy): Bacteria > Planctomycetota > Planctomycetia > Pirellulales > Lacipirellulaceae > Bythopirellula. The sequence continues at coordinate 236,576 of CALALR010000041.1, read as the reverse complement.
GACTAGCAATGCGGAAGCGGATGGTGCTTCGGGGGGGGAAGTTGAAAGTTCAGGTCAGGGGGGTTCAGGTCAGGGGGGTTCAGGTCAGGGGGGTTCAGGTCAGGGGGGTTCAGGCCAGGGGGGTGGAGGTTCTTCGGGTGGTGCTTCAGGGGGTGGTGCTTCAGGTTCTAGTGATTCCACTTCTAGAGGCGGAGGAGCCTCCCAGCCAAGCATGCCCTCTCCCAAATTTGAGTCCCCTGAGGATGCTCTGGCTTACGCAAACGGTCAACGCGAAAAGTCGGCAACAGCAGCAAAAAATGGTAACCATGCGGAGGCATATGAGATGGCATTGCAGGGATGGCAATCTCTTCAGCCGCATCTGGACGACGAAGGGTGTGACGAATTATCGGATAAACTTATGCGCGATCTGGAAAAATACGGAGAGAGCCTTGGATCCAAAGGTATTCCAATCATCGGCAAACCTCTGAAAATCAAGTGAGCTGTTTGAATGTCTGTGGTCTCGAAAAAGGTTCGCATTAACCTTCGCGCTCGCATCAACTGTCCTCATTGTTGGGAGGCATTCGCATCAGAAGATGTCCTTTGGGTAGCCACGCACCCTGAGCTTCTCAATGACCCTCGGCTGGGGTCAGACAAGCATCAGCGTTTCTTGCCGACTCGTTTCAATGCAGAGGGAAATGCCATTGATGTGCGGGGTACGGTTTGCCAGGAGCTGGCATGCCCGCGCTGCCACCTTACGATTCCACGAGAGCTGTTGGAACTACCCCCGGTCTTCATGTCGATCGCAGGAACTCCCGCCTGCGGTAAGAGCTACTATCTGGCAGCGATGACGTGGACCCTGAGGCAAACCCTCCCCAGGAATTTCCTCCTAAGTTTCTCGGATGCTGATCCAACGTCAAACAACATTCTGAACAAATATGAAGAGGACCAGTTTCATAACCCGAGTTCAGATCAAATCATCAAGCTGAAAAAAACGCAAGATCAGGGTGACGCTGTTGACATCGTGCAATACGGTAAACAACTCATCACCTACCCCCGACCGTTCCTATTTACGCTTCGCACCACACAGAAACACCCTTCAGCCGCTAACACAAGCAAAGTTTCAAGAATCATTTGCGTTTATGACAATGCTGGGGAGTCCTTTTTACCGGGTGCGGATACGGTCGCTTCCTCAGTCACACGACATTTATCCCAATCCCATGCCATCCTATTTTGTTTCGATCCTACCCAAGACCCCCGTTTTCGAGAGGCTTGCCGAGGGAAAACCAATGACTATCAGATTGCTAAGGCACCCGTAACAGCCCGACAAGAGACCGTATTACACGAACTAGTCCATCGTGTCCGCCATCACTCGGGACTAAAACAAACAGAGCGCCGGCAGCAACCTCTGATTGTGATGGTTACCAAATACGATGCATGGTGGCCTTTGAATCACTATGAGCGACTGCCGACTCCCTGGCGGAGTGTGGGGAACCAAGATTTATCTTGCTTGGACATAGATCTCATCAAAAAGGTGTCTGACGCCATCCGAGATTTGTTGGGGCAGGTGACTCCTGAGCTTGTTAGTGCTGCGGAAGAATTCAGCCATCAAACCTGGTTTATTCCTGTGAGTGCGACAGGAAGTGCTCCGGAATACATGGGGACAGTGGATGGGAAGGAACTCTGGGGAGTGAGGCCAAAGAATATCAATCCTATGTGGTGCGAAGTTCCCTTCTTAACGGCATTGGCATGCACAACGGGAGGTTTGATTCCCACCTGTCCACGAGCATCTAATTCATAATAGGCCATCGGGTGTATTTCCATGATTGAGGAACTCATTTACACCTCAGCCCCGCAGGGACTTAAGGCTGGTAGCAAGGGATTTTGCACAGTTGCCAGCACGGCGGGCATGGCTGCCAATCTCGTCAGTTTGCTTGAATCACTCAGCGGCTATCGGCACCTAGCTGAACCAGGGTCTAGCAACTCAGCCCAGAACCCAGTTGTGTACAGCCACCTGAAAGTACGCCTAGGTGGACGCAGCCTGCAAATCCTTTCTCGAATCGCTGATGCAGGACTAGATTACTCAGGGCGATCCAATAAGCTCGCTCATCATATTGTTCTTAGTTCGGTGAAGCTTCCTACTGCTGACCCAGCTACGATCCAGGGTCAGGCGGGATTTCATGAAGTCTCCTGGAGCGATGAGCCTCATCTGATTGATCGTCCACGGGTACTGCCCTCAACAAATGTAGATGCTGCAGTATGCCGGTATTGGCAAGAGGTCACTGGAGACGCGGGTTGGGGAGGTGCTCTCGCGGAGCGACTCAAGCGCAGCAAAGATAACGAACAATGGATCATTGTTCCACTAGGAGTTGACCCTCTCCGACTGCTGCAAGAATCGCTAGCCTTGCTCCCTGCAGCAGTTCGCTGGCAAGTTACCTACACCACTTTTTATACCAAACTGCCCCCCGGGATTGATTGTCGAGTCCGGTTTGCCGTTGATGGAACGCCGGAAGCTGCGCAGCTTCGCAAACGCTACGAGTTGCAAGTCCTGGATCTCTGCTCAAATCTTGGTTCGGCTCCAGAAGGAACTCTCACGACCGCTGCGCGCACAGGGACCTTACCTGAAGTCGCTGAACCACAAATGAAGCCAGAGGCAATTCCTGATGAAGACGAAGTAGTTCTCGTAGACGACAACTGCCACGATGTTGAATTGGCAGATGTGGTGAGTGTTCCTCCGCCATTACCAAGTCGATTAGAGGTTCGTGTACAGCCAAAGGTTTTAACTACAGACGACAAAGCAGAGCGAAAGAGCGCCTGGCTGTTGGCAGGCGCGCTGGCTGCGATGCTATTTATTTCTGCAGTCTCATTTGCGGTTTACCATGGATTTAGTACCGATTGGTTTAGCAAGGTAGCCGCCTTACTCGAGGAGCAGAGTTCAACACCTGAGCCTGAAAGCAAAGAGATTAAAGAGCCAGTTGCAAAGGAAAATGTATTAAATGAAAAAGCAGCAGATGAGAAAAAGGTACCGCAAGTAATAGGGCAGCCACTGCTAAAGCCAGAGGAAGTTGCAGATCAAGAACCAAGTCCATCAAATGTAAAAGAAGAAATCAAGAATGAAAAACCTACAACGAATTCTTCTAATACTCCAAACGGAATAAAAAAATCGCTTACGGAATCCTCTTCGGACAAGAATGAGTCAAATCATACAACAGATACCAACATTGATACCGCTTCAAAGGATACAGTGTTGGTTGAAAACACTACCGAAGCTATCACTAAAGATGTGAATCCGTTTAAGAATGTCATTGAAACAATCAATTTATTGGAGCTGGATGAAAACAAAAGGCTAACAAAATTCAAGTGGAGAATTCCTCTGAACTCGGACCTTCACGGAAGCAATCTTCAAGCTGAGTGTTATTATCCTTATATTCTGGAAACACAAGATAATATACAAAAAATTCCGGCATCGACCTTGCAATTTGATTATCAGAGGCCTTTTAAGCTATGCACTTCGGAGTTACATGGCACCCTTATGAAACCTCGAATGCCTGAGCTGTTGGAACTAAACCCAGAAGGAGAGTTTATTTCGTTAAAACTATCAACGCTAGGGCAACAAAAACGATACAGGAGGTATTTGTCTCATTGTGTTATTAAGCTTTCTGTCACTAGTGAGGGTGACTCAGAAACGCACCATTGTTTCTTATCATTTCGCAAGAAAAACGATGGAGCGCCCCCTTTCAGGTTGTTGGATGATTCCAAGCCCTGGAAACACCAGCTTGATTCAAGAGAATTGCTTTGCTCAGAATGGCCCGTTTCAGATACAGATCCAACTTCCCGTTACTATCTTCGCTTTGGTTCAGCCTCTGAAATTAAAAAGGTAGATTCAGACTCGGCTTTCCCGCATCTCGTAACTTTTGGTAATTGGAGGAATCTCTGGTTTCAAATTTCACTTGAAGTGAGGGCTGATTACAATCGACCGAACTCTGTCAATGGAAATTTCAATACCAAGCTGACTTGGGTTGCAACGGATACAACCCCAGAACTTAAAAAGCTAACTTTCAAAATGATAAGAGACTGGATAATTGTAGCCAATGCATTCAAGAAATTTTGTAACAATGAAGAACTGCTCAAAGATCATTCAGGTTGGCAGTCAGCCGTTGATATTCTTAGAAACGGAAAGACTGCTGAAAAAGAAGCCCTGCTTAAGGGAGATAAGAAAGCTCGTGCGGCAGTTCAAAAGAGATTTGCTGAACTAGACAAGCTCCACAATAACATAGTGTTCCCTGACAATTTCGACCCGAAGTATTGCCTTGAGTTTTTGCAGAGGATCGAGTGCAATTGTGAATTCGGATCTGAGCTTTTGACTTACGATCGCGAACTCAATGACCACAAGAAAGTAGGAGGAATTATCTTCCAATCAGCAGCGGTCCATGCACGTCCTTTTTTCTTTGATACCGAGTGAAACTAAATGAGTATTGACTTGTGGTTTCTCGACGACATACGCGACACGGTGAACGCGCCGGAAACTGCGGACCCCGATTTGGTGCGCGAGGCTACGATTGCCTATAGCGAAGCCTGTCGCGAAGCCAACAAACGCTTACGACAGGTCGATAAACTTCTGCGTGATGGTCTGCGGAGCGAAGCAATTCAGTCTGCCGAACTAGAACCCCCGTTGCTCAATCTGATTGCTGACCTTGATTTTCCCTACCTGGAAGAATGGCAGGGAATGCTTGCCCAATGGAATCTCCAACTGCCACCTCAGCTTGATCTCGATGCTGCCAGGCGGCTCAATGCCGCTTATGCGGAAATACGGCCCCTCGAACAGCTGCTCAGGCAACACCGGCTCCTGGCACTGGCTCGAGCGCCTTTGTCGGCCCGCATTGAAGTATTACGAAAGCTGATGGCACTCGATGAGATGAATTTTTCTTGGGAGTCGGATCTCGCTGATTACGAGCGATTGCGGTTGCGCCAGATCAAATCTGATGCCGCAGAGGCGATTCTCAATGGCGATCTACCAAGACTTTCTGAGTTGCGAGATGAGTTAAATAACTCGAAATGGTCCGTTGAGGTCTCGCCTGATCTAGTCAAGGAAATCAAGGAAGGCTATCGATCGCTGGAGCATCGAGATGCACGTCAGCAATTGGAAGATTTAGTCCCTCAACTCGATCAGGCGTACAGCGAATTCGATGTTACTCGCGCCGCCGAATTGACGACTAAATGGAGTGGATTAGCGCAGCTAGCCAATCTTTCCTCACAAGACCCTCTCGCCCAACGGGCGGCTGAGGCTATCGAATGGGTCAACGAGCAACTCGCTAAAACAACTCGCGAACGAGAATTTGAGGCAAGGCTGCAATCGCTTGAAGCAGCCCTGGACCGCGAGTCTCCTAAGCAAAAATTAGAATCACTATTAAGCAAAGCCCAAAGATATGACCTACCTATTCCCGAGAGCCTGCTGAACCGCGTGCAAGAACGCATCGCTGTACAAACAGCACATGCCCACAGGCGGGCACGATTGATCGCTGTCTCTGCGGTTGCGTCGCTGATCGTCATCACCGTTGCTGGCTTCGCTTATTGGAATATTCAACATAAGAGGGCGGTGTTGGCAGAGCATCGTGAAGCGCTTTCGAAATTGGTAGATGAGAATAGTTGGACTCAAGCTGAGAGTTATTACGAGGAGCTACCTGAATCCGCGCAACAGGATCCCATGATTAAGTCACTTCATTCCCAGGTCGTTTTGGGAGTTGCAGAGGAAAAGCAGAGAATTCAGCAGATTACAGAGTTGCTGGGAAAGGCTGAATCGCAAGCCGTTGAGACACTCGACAGAACGAGCTTGGAACAGATCGAAAATCTGGTAAAGACTGAAGAGGAACGGCAGCGTCTTGACGCTCTCGAATTCAAACTTCGCAAGTACAACCAAGAACAACAAATGGCTCGTGACAAGGCATTTTTAGATGCGATTAAGAAGTGGAGCGAAAGAATTGCAGAGCTGGAACAGAACCGCATTGCAGATGATGATAGTGTGTGGTCAATGTTAAATGAGCTGCAAGAAGATTTGGGAAGCCATGAAGGAATCACTTCGAGTCTCCGCAGCCGTACAGCCATATTAGAGAATAAGCTTCGTGCGATCCTTCGACAGAACAATGAAGCAGAGAATGAACGTCGATTGATGGATGCTGTGTATAGGTCGGTGGGTCGAATCAATGTTTTTGAGAAGGCACTATCTGAAATAGTCACCACACAGCCGAAGTCTCTAGCCGCCTCAAATGCCAGGCAAGTGCTTGAAGAAAAAGATGCTTGGATTTCTATTATCGAGTGGGATCATTTTTGGTCTCAGTCGAGGCCAACATGGGGATCACAAACACCAAAAACCGCTCAAGAAACACTTACTCTAGGTGAGGAGCTAGCAAAAGAGACATTAGAGAATGAGTTCAGTAAAGATTTTGAGAGGCGCAGACCGTATTTGGAGAAAATTGTCGCTCGGAACGACATAAATCTGGCAGACTTGAAGTACTCGCTTTTTCAAAATAAGTTTATGCAAAACCTTTGGATGGTCGTCGATCAAGAGAATGTGCGGTACTACTGCCCAGAAGCTCCTATGAACTCAGGAAAGGAGTTGCGATTCAAATATCTCATAGATGCCTTCAATCCACCAAAGTCTCGAGCCTTGCAGGCAACTAGTGTAGTTTGGCATGGTCGTGCTCCCCAATCAGAAGTAGCAGAAATCTCTAAAGCAAGATTAGAGCGAATATCTGGTGAAAAGTGGGATGTGGCTCTGTATTTCATCGCAAATAAGATTCGCGAGAAGTTAGAACCTAAAGAAGGGCCTTCGCTTGATGCCGTTTTGGGTGTTGATTTACTCAGGCGCGTCCTTCAAACAGGTTGTGATGGAAGCTATCAATTTCAAGAAGCCTTTGAAGGTGTCATTCAAGAAATCGACAACTCAGGAATTGACCTCTCTGTCGCTTGGTATCTACCCGGCGACAACGATGCCCGCTCAGCGCGCCAAGATGCCCAAGCATTGGTCGCAGGACTGGCAAATTTCAGAGACCTTGTTCAGTCGAAGAAAGAGTTTTATCAGAATCATTGCCTTCCTCCAAATTATTCTCTGAAGTGGGTTGCTGTTTTGGGACGTAAGGAAAAAGCGGCCTGGGAATGCTACCCTTCACTGCCCGAATCCACCACAGGTGAACTGTATATCGCAACTGCCTCAGGAAGCAATGAGGCACGGTTGAGGCAGGTTGCTACCGTGAAATCTGGAGAGGTCACCTGGAATATTGCACCAGAAGTTCTTGAACCTCTCGGTACTCCCTTATTTCTACGAACTGAGATTCCCATCACTGCGAATCCATAAAACCTACTCGCAAGAGGCCACTTGAGATGGGCGATACCTATTACGTAAGAATACGAGGTCGAGTAAACGGCCCTTTTGATGAAAATAAACTTACTGAGCTTATCCAACGTGGTCAGTTAAGCAGGTCGCATGAATTGTCGTTGGACGGAAATTCATGGTCTGCTGCCGGGAGTGTTTCTCATTTATTTGAAAAGCCAAAGAAGACCGACTCTCGCCAGCCAGCAACTAGCACGCCTCAGGAATCCTCCACTCAGCCAGCAGAAGATACCCAGATACAACCTCCATCAGCTGAGTGGTTCTATGCTGTTGAGGGTGAGCGTAAAGGTCCGATCCCATGGGCTATCCTGCAATCCAAAGCCTCCACTGGGGAAATAAACAGCAGTACGCTTATCTGGAAGTACGGGATGAAACAGTGGTTGGCAGCTGCTGACATTTCGGGCCTGCTTCCGAAATCAAATGTGGGAAGGTCTCCAGCAGAAGCTGGGACTCGCGACAATAAGTCAGCAATGAGCTGGAGCGAGCTGTTCCCTGTTTTTGGAGTCATCAACGATGGAAGCTGGACCCTTGCCTGGGTACAGTGCCTGGCAGTCGCACTACTCTTCCCATTGATTGCCTTGGAGTACCATGGAATCGAAACGCTCGAACTTACTTGGGCTGCTTTGACCTTCTCTCTCTATTTTTCTTTGCTCTGGTCTGCTTTTTTTCATTGGTGCATTACTCCCAGTCGAATAAGTCCCTGGAGAATGGTTGGTGTATGGCTCTTTACTGCCACTCTTGGCATCCTTGGGGCTGTAGTAGGGAGCATGATCGTCATGCCATTTCTAGGAGATTTCGTGTCAAATCCCAGCGAGGCATCATTTTTGAAACGATTCATAGGTTGGACGTTTGGAGTCGGACTCACGGAAGAATCGGGCAAGCTACTAGCATTACTTGTGGTGGCCTCCAACCTCAAAGCTGATAAGCTTCCCCGGACCTATTGCTTCTTGGGCGTTGTGAGTGGACTGGCGTTTGGCACGATTGAAGCTGTTGCTTACACCCATGGTTACGTGGCACAACATGAAAGTTCGACGGACCCAAGTTCTCAAACGTATGGCGTACTCTTATTCCTGTTCATCTTGCGTTGGCTTAGTTTGCCCTTATTACACGCAGTGTGGGCCGGACTCACAGGCTACTTCTTGGGCCTGAGCTACTATGCTCGTCACAATCCTTGGGGATGGGTAATTCGAGGAGTTTTAATTACAGCCGTTCTGCATGGACTTTACGATTTGGGTGCTGGGGACCAGAACTACTCCTGGTTAGCGATTGCCTCGGCGGCAGCGTCTTTGGCGTTATTGGTAGGCTATCTTAGGTCCGAAGATACTTTGATCGATCGAGTTCAAGCTTACGAGTCAAAACCTGCCACGGCGCACTGATTCCAATTAACGCACAAGGCCATTTCAGCAATTTCCACCTGACAAAGATATTGCACAACCATGAACAATAAGTCTCACCCCAAATTATCTTGGCTACGGTCAGACCCTGAGTGTCGGTTGGGTTTGAAAGGTGCACGTTTCACCAGGACCTCCTCATTACTTACATCGTTCATAGCACTGGTTCTGACGATTCTGTTTTACGTTGGAATAAGATTTTTGCCTTCCACTTTTAAGCCTATCGAAGATATTTTCTGTGATCGGGGGCTGATTCAGTATTTCTCTGTCTTTGCCACGAGTTGGGGAGTCGCAATTCTTATCGTCAAGGGTTTAAAGCTCAAGCTTCAGCGAAAGTGCCTTGACTATTTCATCGTTCCCCAAGAAAGCGATTTTGTACTCTCCACAACGACTGTCGAAGATGTCTTCGAGAACATTTACAGTATCGTGGATGATCCAAAGCATTTTGTTTTGTTTAATCGGATCGCTGTAGCGCTTTCTAACTTGCGAAATCTTGGCCGCGTTACAGATGTTGACGAAATACTTCGCAGCCAGGCAGAGCATGACGAATCGATTATGGAGTCGAGCTACTCATTGATTAGAGGACTGATTTGGGCGGTTCCTGTTTTGGGATTCATAGGAACTGTCCTAGGGCTTTCGGAAGCCATTAGTGGGTTTGGGGGGGTCATGGCGGCAACAGAAGATATGAGCGAAATTACATCCGCCCTCAAGGGAGTAACTGCGGGATTAGCTACTGCGTTTGACACTACTTTAGTTGCGTTGATCGCTGCCCTCTGCTTACAGATGGCAACAACCTTTTTGCATAAACACGAGGAGGAGTTTCTCGATAATTGTTCTGAGTATTGCCAACGACACATTGTAAACCGATTACGCATAATGCCGTTCCATTCCGATGAAGCGTAGAAGCTACCACGCGCCGTTTTCGTTGTTCTCATTTCAGGACATTATTACTTCTGTAACAGGGGTAATCATGTTGGTGACACTGTTATTGGCTTTGGAGCTAACAACCAGAACTCTCTCTAGTCCATCTTCTTCAATGGCATTGGAAGCCTCGCAGTTGCAGGAAAGCATTACGAGTGCTGAAGCTGAATTAGCGAAATTGACCAGTTACCTAGAGTCGCGTAGCAGCCTGGACAGTGATATAGGGGATTTCACAAACCAAACAGCTGTCTCAGAGGCGGCAGCCCTGTCGGAAGAGAATACGTTGTTGCGGAGTAATATCTCTCAATTACTATCAAAGCAAGGGGAGCTTCGCGAGTTGCTTCAGAAAGCGAATGCTGACTGGACAGATCGTAATTCTGAAGTCACCTCGTTGGAAACGAAACAGGAGGAACTGGCAGCAGTTATCGAAGAACTCACGGAGTTGAAGAATTCCCAGCGTGTCTTCTATAACCAAGCTGATGTTGGTGGTCGTCAAGTTTACTTAGTGGAGCTTTATGGGTCAGATATTTTGGTAGCACAAGCGGGTGAGAAAGCAACACCTGAAAGATTTCCAAACCCCGGCGCGGAGTCCTCCTTTCTAAAATGGGCTGGCAAACATTCCTCATCTCAAATCCGATTTGTGATCATCGTCCATCCCGGCACAACCGACTCCTTCAGGACACTCTCTGAGAAGTTGAAGGATAAAGGATTCAAGATAGGGTACGATTTGTTGCCTGATGATAAAATCGCAATTGACCCCGAGAAGGGTGCGGGGTGAGTTATGGCTATGCGACGACATTACCAAAGTGACAGCAGTCTAGAACTTTTATTAGATACAACAACAAATGCGTTCGGTGGTATTATATTCTTGGACCTTATAGACGTCTTTCTTTTTAAGAACGCCAGTAAGATTCCCGACTTATTGCCTAAGGTCAGCCAAGCGGCCCTAGCTGAGCTTCGCAGTCGTTATCAAGAAATTGAGGCTAAGGTATCTGCGCTCGAACTTGAGGTGGAAGCTCGCGAGGCAATAGCCACCAATCTTGCTGATCCTACTTTGGAATCTACGCTACGCAATCTCTCTGAACTAAGACAAGCGAGAACGGACCTTATGGCGGAAAAATCAAAGGTCCTGGAAAGCAATACACGCTTGCAAGAGCAGTTAGACGGCTTTGATCAAAAGACGGATCAACTTACTGCGGAAATCGAAAACACTCTTGAAGAGCTGAATGAATCGGAAGAAAAGCTGGAAGAGGAGCGCGCCAGCAGAAAAATCAATTCCCCATTTCCGGAAGAGAGGCCTGCTACAAAACTTGGAGTACGAGTTACTATCCGCTATGGCAAGTGGTATCTCTATCGATTAGCAAACGGAGAACCAAATCTCGAAGATTTTCTAGTTCTCGATAATGAGGGAGAATATCTGACCATTACGCCTAAACCCTATCGAGGTCTTCGTATGGTCGAACGAGGCAAATTATCCCCAGCCATCATTGCATATCTCCGCGACAAAAACCCTGACAGAGAGTATGTAGAGATCTCGATATGGGATGACTCTTTCGGGGAATTTCAATTTCTGCGTGACTACATGGTTGAGCGAGGCTTTGAATATCGACTAGTTGTAATCACAGAGGGAGACGAGGTAGTGGAAGGGTATGTGCCTGATCCGCAGGTTCAGTAGACAGTACCCGTGCAGTTTTGGCTGCTCAAACAATCGATTATTCATAAAGGCAATACGTATGAAGAGCACAGCCCTATGCATTTTGATTCTTCTTTTCTTCTCTACAATCCCATGTTCAGCTGAACAAGGAGACATTAACCGCCCAGCTCTGGGATTGAAAGTTATCGATATTCCAGATGACCCTGACCTAATCAAGATATTTACCGAAGTACTAAAAAGTCCAAAAACAATGCAATGGCCAGGAAGACAAGGGGCAGTAGTTGTAAGTGTCCTCGATGGCAGTAGCCTAGCCGCCGAAAAGATCAAGATAGGCGATCTAATAATCCAAATAGGGAAGGTCAAGATAAAATCAGCCTCTGACGTCAACTCGTCGCTTGAAAAGGTAAAAGTTGGAGAAGATATTCGAATCGTGTTTCGCTATCCAGATTTCTCGGGCGGTAGAATCAAATGGGTTCTCAAGGGAGTCGAGATCACCGTTCAGAGCTATCTCGACTTGGTACAGAAGCAACTCGTCACTAATAAGGATAAACTATCAGGTCTTGCTTACACATGGCATAAAGATACAGATCAAGGCCTTACCGCAAACAGAGTCTCATTAAAGCTAGCTTCCAAAGATGGGATACAAATCCCCGTAATCCAAGTCATGTATCGAGGGGATAGTTGGTTATTCGTAGATTCACTCACCTTTCTTGTAGATGGTAAAAAGATAGAGATTGATCCCGATTACAAGGAATTCATTCACGAAAATACTCACGAGTATTGTTGGGAATGGATCAATTTGGTCGGAACCCCAGATTCACCAACCGATCCGATATGGGAGTTTTGTGAACTGCTAAAGAATTGTGAATCGGCATCGGTTTTCTATCACGGCAAGAAGTTCAGGCACGAGCACGAATTAAGTGCTAGTGAGCTTTCTGAAATAAAGATGCTCTTAGAATATCTTCATTATCAGAGAGGGAAATAGGGCTGATAGTTAGTCTTTGATTTGCAGGCCATTCAAATAAATGTGCCACCACTTTCGATTATTGAGCGAAGCCCGGGAACTAGCCAGGCAGTTCAAAGCAAAAATCTTCGACGCTCAAATCCCATTGCCGTTTGGCGACTTCTATCCGCTCTCGGATGTTCCAGTAATTGGCCTTGATGACGATTGCCAGCGGATAATTCGACCGATGGAATGGGGCCTGCTGCCGATCTGGTGGAAACCGTCTGGCCGGAAAACGTCACGCAAGTCCTTTCAGCGAAAATGCTTCAATGCCCATAGCGAGACTATCGACTCCAAACCGACATTCCGAGCTGCTTTCAAGGAACGTAGGTGTCTGATTCCCGCGACTGAGTTCATGGAGAAGGGCCATTATTTCCACTTCCCAGGCCATTTGTTATTCGCGTTTGCGGGCCTATGGGAACACTGGCATAGTGACGAGGGAGTCGTCGAAAGTTGCACAATAGTTACCACTACGCCAAACGCCGAAATTCGCAGCGTTGGCCATCATCGGATGCCGGTAGTGCTCTCTGAGGAGTCCGACTGGGCTTTATGGCTCGATCCTGAGGTTGTGGATGCGGAGCCTTTGCAGGAGCTTTTGCAGCCTTCGCCGGAGGGGACTTTTGAGATCAGAAAAGCTGATGACTAGGAACGGCAAGATTAGTACCGCTACCACCTTTTTGCGAAGGTGGGGAGGCGGAACCAAAATCCGCTCAATTTAGTCCCAGCTGAATCTCTGTTTTACTGCTTCTACTACGCCGAACTGATAGGCTGCCCGGGAGAATTTGAAATTACACACCGAGCAGCTACAGCACAAGGCTTTCACTCATGTCTTCGCTCAATCAGATTTCAGCGAGACCGTTGAAACTTATAGATGTGATTTCTCAACTCTGGCCCACGATCTCACCTTCGGACATCCGTCTTCGATCCATCCCTCCAATTCCCTTTGCCTCCATCGGACAAGCCTACCAAGCCTCACAGGTCTCGGCATTCGTCCTGAGTCGGCTAAACGATAGATATGTCGGGTAGAACATGCCAATAGCTCTGCAACTCCTTGGACATCGAGCATTCTTTCCTGAAACAACTGATCATTATCCATCTTACCACTCCTGATACGGAACATGCGATCTGCTGGTCCAGCGCCAGCCACTCGCCAGATCATGAATGTTCATGCCTAAAAAGAACAGCTCTTACTCGGTTCCAATGGAATCGATCTGAGAACCTCGGATCATTGCAAGAATTGCCGTCTTGATGGCCTCGGGGATAGTATCCCACTTAGCAACGACTATCGCCAAATCGGGGTTGAGAGTGGCCGAATCTTCCAAAATGGCTACATTATTGGTGCGCGCAGAAGCCGATTTGAGTTTCCCCCGGGTTTTTCGTGGCTTGTTCGAGTCCCTCATCGCCCACTCTTCTTCTTGTTGAACGCAAATCGATCGATATTCCTGGCTATACCAAAGTATTTCGATCATGACGGCTTCAGCCGATTGTTTAATTATCTCAATCTATCCGAACGCGATGCGTCTCTGTACATCAATGCGTAAATCAAGATGAACAGAGCATAAAACGAGACAAAGAAACACCAGTAACTGGCAGCGCTGTCGGTGAAAAGGTAGCTTACGGTGGCCCAGAACCAACCCCATGACACGATCAAGAGGCTTTGCCAAAAGGGGCGCCACCAGAGCAGGAAAGGGGCACCAATCACCACCGCCCAGAATCCATATGCCCATGGCCAGAACTCCGGTGGATTTATTGCAGACCACCAGTTGAGGTGACCTTGCGGTGTAACCTGTGTATAGGTCGGCTGGTAAATCACGCGTGCCACGACAACCATCGTCAGCCCTACAACAAGCAGCACGAAGAAAGCGATTCGCCGTCTGCGTATGGGAACGACGAAGGTCGAACCAAAAAGTGGCCCCCAAGCCTCGGCCAATAGGGCCAGTGGAATCAGACCGATGGTTATCAGTTGGTTGACTGTTCCGTGTGGCAAAGGACCGTCAAGCCACAACATCCCTTCAACCCATTGCATGGCGGTGATGCCCATGAGTGCCACTGCAGCGAACTTGAGTCGTGGTTCCTCGCGTCGCAGCAGATAGGCAGCGATCCCATAGGAACTTCCACCTGCCAACAGACTTGATGTAGCGTCGAAACAGATAAGAGGAACCCTCCTGCTTCTTTCTGGCCAACCCCCGCTTGTAAGACGTTATTATGTGCGCTGAGTCGCCTCAGTTCCAGAATGAAGATTTTGGCTTTATAACTCCGCTATTCGAATTCTTGCGGATCACTTATTCTGCGGCAACAATGATGGAATGATTTTCATCCGCCGAATTCTATCGAGCCTCCTTGTCTGCGTCGTACTATTCCCGGTCCCAGTCTACGCCTGGTTTGAATCGGGCCACCACATCATAGCCCTGCTGGCTTTCGATCAACTCAACTCTGACGAGCAACGGCAGCTGCTCCAACTTCTGGTTGCGCATCCGCGCTATCGAGAAGATTTTACTCCTGGTGAAACCATCGAAGATATCGACCGCTGGCGGATTGGCACGGCGGGGTATTGGCCCGACATTGCGCGTGACCAACCACTTTTCAACCGTCCCACCTGGCACTATCAATTGGGAGCAACACTCATCTTGGGCGACGCCGATCAGTTGACGATCCCCGAAACTCCGGGCAAGCTTCCGCTGAATGCAACACTCGAAACGCAGGAACTCTACATTGCCCAAGCCATTCAGTTGTGTCGGTCTGTCTTGGCAAATAGTTCTTCTTCGCCTGGCGACCAGGCCCTGGCACTTTGCTGGCTGGCACATTTGGTAGCAGACGCCCACCAGCCCTGCCACGCAGGGAGCCTGTATGCAGCTGGTTTATTTCCCGAGGGTGATCGCGGTGCCAACTTGATTCCAACTCTCCAAAGAGAAAACATGCACGCACTGTGGGACTCGCTACTAGGGGCAGAATATGATGAAGCAGCAATTGCTCAAAGCGTGCTCGCCATTAACGATGATCCTCGCTACGCAAAGTTTGGCCGCAAGAGCTTGGAGGACGCTAGTGCATTGCATCCACTGTGGTGGTTGGGTGAAAGTCGCGCGCTGGCCAAAGAGTTCGCTTATTCGCATGAAGTGCTGGGACCTCTCGAAGTGGCAAGAAAGGAGAATGCCGAGTTACCGACTCTCTATCTTTCTCAGCAATATCTAGACTTCGCTGGTAAGATCGCCAAGGTACGAGCCATTCAGGCGGGCTATCGCCTGGCCGAAGTGTGGCGCGGAACATTGGCGGGACATTAATCTTGTTTGAACATGCTGACTTTCAAAGTCAGGATGTCTCCATATGTCACTACGAAAACACTTGGTCAATAGAAGAATTTTCACTATAGTAATTTGAAATTGACAACTGTTGTTCAGTGTTCTTGCCGCCTATTCACTTTTAAGGACCTGTCCGATGATGCGATGGATCTGGGTTTTGTTTTTCATTCTTGGCCAGACAGCTTGTACTTTTGCTGAAGAAAAAACTACAACAACCCCCCACGCTTTATTTAATGGAGAAAACCTGAATGGTTGGCATATGGACGTTCCCGAGCTTGAAAAGAATTCGGCGGCGCGAGTCCCATTTATCGTTCGCTCTGGTTTGTTGGTCAGTCTCGGTACCCCTCCTGGTCACTTGATAACGGACAGCGTCTATGAAAACTATCGTCTTGAAGTTGAATACCGTTTCGCGGGCGAGCCAGGCAACTGCGGCGTGCTGGTTCACGCTTCACAGCCTCGCGCTCTCTACGATATGTTTCCCCAGTCGCTGGAAGTCCAGATGCAGTCCGGCGAGGCGGGTGACTTTTGGTGCATTAAGGAAGACATTACTGTCCCGGACATGATCGCCAGGCGTGGGCCTAAGGACACTTGGGGTGTCGATGGCAAGAAGGCGCGCCGGATTAAGAATCTCACGGACGGTTCCGAAAAACCCCCGGGCCAATGGAACACGCTCGTGATTGAAACCCTCGGCGACGAAATCAAAGTGTGGGTTAACGGCGATCTGGTCAACCACGGAACCAATTGCACAGCGGCAAAGGGCCAAATCGCTATTCAGGCCGAGGGATCTGAAGTTGAATTCCGCAAACTCGTTTTAACCCCACTTGAGCAACTCAGTGCCGACTGATTTTGTAACCATTTAATGAATTGGTATCTGCACATCTGCAGCAGTGCTATCCAGTTCGAAATTCCATCTTCCGTTGTTTCTCGGCAACATCTTCCCACTTGCGGCGTTGGAAATTCACACCACACTTGCCCCAGTTGCAAGGAGTAAGACCCTTGCAAAACACGACATAAGTTCTTTTCTGATTTGATGTTGCGCTGAGGGACGACGCATTTGCGTGGTTCCCGGCACGTCCTCTGCAATCACACCAAGCCAGCGATTCACTCTCAACGCAGGCAACTCAAGAGGAACGAGCCGTGGCAATCAGAAACCGCAAAAATGCGACAGCGAAGGACAGAAACCCCAACAAACCAGCGGAACGCCAGAACGGCAAGCCTTCCAAAAAAGTAAAGGAAGTGGATTTCCATGAAGACGACAATCTTGAACTAGATGAGGATGAACTTGAGGACTCTGAGGACTCTGCGGAGGAATCCGATGGAGATGATGCGAATGCGATAGACGATCCCGTGCGTATGTACCTGATGCAAATGGGTGAAATCCCTATGCTCTCGCGTGATAGTGAGGTCTACTCTGCTCGGAAGATCGAAGCGACTCGGACCCGTTTCCGCCGCTCTCTGATGGGCAACGATTTCATGCTGCATGGAGCGGTCGAACTCTTACAAAAAGTGTACGATGGCAACCTGCGACTCGACCGCACGATCGAAATCTCGGTTACCAATACGACAGAAAAGAAGCGAATCCTCAAACGCATCGGCCCCAATCTCAAGACGATCCATCACCTCCTGGCGGAGAATCAGAAGGATTTCCGCATAGCCGCCGATCGCCGCGCAACCGATCCGCAAAAGCACGCCGCCTGGCGGCGTCTCACGATTCGTCGCAACAAGGCCGTTCGTCTGGTGGAAGAGCTGAATATCCGCTTGCAGAAGTTGCTCCCCTTGTGGGAACAGTTGCAGGAGATCTCCGAGCGGATGACATCGATCAAAAAACAGCTAGAGCATCCTGAGGAACTGCTGCATGCAGTCCTGCAGCGCGAGTTCAGCGAAGAACTGAAGTATCTGATGAAAATCTCCTTGGAAACTCCCAAAACACTCCAGCGACTGGTCCGCAAGACTTCCACCAGGAAAGATGCGTACGATGCCGCCAAGCGAGAACTTTCCGCCGCCAACCTGCGGCTGGTCGTCTCGATTGCCAAGCGTTATCGCAACCGAGGCATGAGTTTCTTGGACTTGATTCAGGAAGGAAATACCGGACTGATGCGGGCTGTCGACAAGTTCGAACACGCCCGGGGTTACAAATTCTCCACGTATGCCACCTGGTGGATTCGCCAGGCGATCACCCGTGCCATCGCTGACCAGAGCCGTACGATTCGCTTGCCCGTGCACATGATCGATACCATGAGCAAGATTCGCACAGTGACGGCGGAGTTCGTGCAGGAGTTTGGCCGGGAACCGAACCCAGAAGAGATCGCCGAGCGGGCGAAGATATCGATTGACGATGCCCGTTGCGTCTACAAGATGACGCGGCACCCGCTATCGCTAGATCAACCGGTGGGTGATCACGAAGACAACTACTTCGGCGAGTTCCTCGAAGAGCAACGCGATGACGATCCACTCTACGACACGAATCTGGAAGCGCTCAAGGTGAAGCTCGAAGAAGTGATGACCGACCTGTCGCACCGAGAGCGAGAAATCCTGCGACTCCGCTACGGTCTGGCCGACGGCTATACCTACACGCTCGAAGAGGTCGGCAAGATCTTTTCCGTAACCCGCGAGCGCGTCCGGCAGATCGAGTCGAAGGCTGTCCGCAAGCTCCAATCACCCTATCGCAGCCGATCACTCACCGGCTTTCTGGATGGCTTGGAACCCGCGTCCTTGGAAAGCACCTGATTCAATCCCCTGTGTGATGAGCGATGCGTCGGTCCTCCTCCCGCCGACGCATCCTCATAACCACAAAGGTAGAAACGATTGGTCAACCTCCTCTTCCTCTTGCCATCCAGCTTCGCCGATCAAGGGAACGAAACGGACCGCGGACAACTGTTCATACTCAAAGTCTTTCTCCGCTTTGCGAGTTATCAGAACCAGTTGTTGGGAGGTTTGATTGTCTCCTACGGGAATCACCAGTCGTCCTCCTCTGTCGAGTTGCTCCAGCAGTGCTGGTGGCACGCCAGGGCTTCCGGCTGCCACAATAATCGCGTCAAACGGGGCTTCATTAGGCAAGCCGCGCGTCCCGTCTGCATGCAGCACCCAGACATTTTCGAATCCCAACCGCTGCAACCGATTTTGGGCCTCCTCGGCCAAAGCACGATGACGTTCGAGGGTGAACACATCTTTCGCAATTTGAGCGAGGACTGCTGCCTGGTATCCTGAGCCTGTTCCAATTTCCAGTACTCGATCACGCGGGGAAAGTTCCAGGGCCTCGATCATGGCGGCAACCATCACCGGCTGAGAAATCGTCTGCCCGCATCCTATCGGCAAGGGTGTGTTCTGATAGGCATATTTTCGTAGTTCTTCGGAAACAAACTCCTCCCGCGGAACGGTGCGCATCGCCCGCAATACGACTTTGTCCCGGATGCCCCCCTTGCGCAACTCTTTCTCGAACCCTCGTTTTCGCTGCTGTGAGAAATTGAATAGGGCCATGAGTTCCGCCCGTGTTAGAAGAATTCGACGATTTACCAACCAATTGCATTCTATGCACGAATACTCTCAGCGGACACTGAGCTGGGTGGCTTGCAGGCCTTAGTTGTGTGGCAATTGCAACCTGATCTACGCAATACGACCAGTTGGATGAATTTCGATGAGTGTGATAGAAGCGCACTCTCTGATATTACTCTCGCGCATCCTCATCTTTTTGCAGTGAGAACCGGAAAGTCGAAAGATATGAACCGGAATGATTGGCATTTGACTCTTAGCTCTCGACACTCGACCGTGACCGTTGCACAACAACTGGGACAATTTCTACACAATTCTCTGGGCCAGTGGGTCTCGCTTGCCGAGCGGGAAACTTTCTTACGATTCGTGAGCCCGCGTGTATTCTTGAAGTGGGCAAATGTCGGTTGGCTATATAAAAAACGCGATGCTCGCGTTCTACAGCTCAGGGATAGGGCGACAGTCCCCACAGGATTTGGAACTACGAAAATACGCAAGCGAATAAGGTCTCCCATGCAATCTCCAATCAGGGGCATGCACATTCAAAACCAAGTCTCGCTTTATATATCACAGAAAGTTAACCTGTCGTTTCCACCCCACAAAGTAAGGTGTTCCCCAATAATCCCCAAATGGAGCGTGTTATGTGAGCAAATTGATGATTCGCTCAGGACGCTTGTTCCTAACTGCGAGATTATGAGGTGTTTCACCATTTTCATTTCTGAGCGACTTGTCGCAACCGTGGCTCAACAGTAGTTCAATCAGCGAATCAAAGCCGAAAACCGCTGCCAAATGTAGCGGAGTATCCTGAAATAATAGGGGACAACCTTGGAGAGCATAGGATTCAACGTTCATATTCGTGCGACCGTGCAAATCGACTCCTTCGTTCAAGAGAAGCCTCACCAATTCCAACAGGTCCGATTCTTGCTCAGGAGTGTCTGGCTTCTGCAGGCAGGCGATATGCAATGCGGATTCACCAGTCCGTGGGTCACATTTTGTGACATCTACGCCAAATTCAAGCTGTAGTTTCAGTCGTTCAGGATCAGCATTCCACACCGAGAAGAATAGTGGCGAACCGCCGCCGGTTGCCCAACGATTGATTTCTGCACCATAGCTAATCAAGCATTGAGCAATGCGTTTGTCGCGTACGTAGCACATTGGCATACCGTGTCCGCTCTCAATATTGGGATCTGCACCCGCTTCAAGCAACAAGTGGACCATGTCGTAGCAGGACGGTCGTTTGATGTTCCTCCAGTCAACTTGCTGTGGCGGAGGACCTGACACTGCAAATAAAAGCGTGGGGACGAGGTATCTATCGGAGCGATATGGATCGTCGAACTCTGTGTGTGAGGAATCGGCAAGCGACGGGTCTTCCGCCAACATCTCACGCATGAGGGCGAGGTCTTCGGCATACACGGCGCCCACCCATTGTCTATTCTGATCGAATCGCATTGTGCTGATGGAATAGCCTGCAATCGGACTCAAAAATCGTGAATAAGTCCCACTTATTCACATGAAGTGTAGTGAAAGTCATTAGTAGATTGTATCCTAAACCAGCACCCTGCAAGCTCCCCATAACTCACTGGGGTGCTCTTCACGGCCCTCGGTTTTAGTCGACTTTATGACGGAGCGGTTCGGTGACCAACGGGAAATCCATCATGTTCAACGAAATAACTCGGATAAGCAGAACGACTCGGCTCGGACTGGTCGAAATCTAGAAGCCGTCCATCCCCTAATTGGCTGAAAAGCACTCCACCTCCAGCCGCAGCAGTTCTTCTGCCACGGCTGTCGCCGAAGCGGGTCGGCGGAGGGGGTCTTTGGAGAGGAGTCGATGCACCAGTGATGCGACCGGCTTCGGCAAGTGAGGCAGCAACTGCCGGATGCAGGTTGGCTTGGCCTCGCGGTGCATGCGGACCAGTTCGTCGGGGGACTTCGCGGCAAACGGAACTTGCCCCGTGAGTAGTTCGTAAAGCGTCACACCCAGACTGTAAAGATCGCTCGTGGCGTCGACGGCCAAGCACGAAGTCAGGGCTTCGGGAGCGATATAGTTGAGTGTCCCCGTCAAGGGGCGCGTGGACCAGTGGCGGGCTTCGTTGGCGGCAAAGGCGAAGCCCAAGTCGATCAGCGTCGCGTGCCCCTCGCGCGATACGATGATATTGCTCGGCTTCACGTCGGAGTGGATCATCTTGGCCGTTGCGTGCAGCGCATCGAGGGCCTCGGCCACTTGTCGTGCGATCCACAAACAGAGTGGCACGGGGAGGCGCGTCCCCTGGCGAAGAATCTCCGCCAATGTGCAGCCGGGAATTCGGGGGGTCACAAAATAGAATGGGGCCTGCTGAACGTTGGCCGACAGCACGGGCAAGAGATGGGGATGCGAGACCTGGCTCCCGATGAGTACAGCGCGGCGCTGCATTTCGATCGTCTGAGGATCCCGCCACCATTCCTTGCGGAGTGCTTTGACTACATAGCGAGGAGTCTGGCTCGGGGGTGCATCGGCCGGTCGGGCGGAATAAACCCGCGCCAATTCGCTTTCGCTCAGCAGATGCACCAACTGCCAGGGCCCCATACGGCCAATAGCGGATTGGGGGGACGGAATGTCGGTCGAGGCAAAATTCGCGGAAACAGGGGAAGTGCGTTCGACAGTTGCCATGGTGAAAAGTCGTGATGTCTGGGAAAAAGGTCGAACGCCGGGACGGTAGAGATCGCGTATCCCTGGTTCGGCGGTGAGCTGCAGGCGGCGGGGGCCGCAGCAATGGGTCTAACTCTTCCATCGACCGAAGTGACCTGGTGACTCGAACAGCATCCTGGTCAGAATCCACTGTTCTTCCCACTGCGCGTGAAGCTGGCAAAGTGAGGGAGGCTTTAACGTCAGTTGCCGACGTATTTTGCATGCACCGTGCGGGCAACGGCCGGGTCGTCGGTTCCGCCGACGATGGTGCGGCCATCGGCGAAGACCGTAAGCAGGAATTCACCCACGGCAATGCGCACCAGATAAGGATTCCGCGAGACCTGGCCAAGACTGCCGAGTCGTTCTGCTAGCACATCCAAATTAACGGCCTCGCCGGTGGTGGGCGATATTTGCACCGAATTTCTGCCGCAGAGACTCGTGACCGAGGCCCCCCGTTCTCCCGTGAGCCAGGGAAACTTTCGCTCTCCGCAGGTAGTACAATCCGGGCGCCGACTCGCGGCCATGTTGATCGAGCGAAGTTGGTTGTTCCACAAATCCAGTACCGTGAGATGCCGACTCACGGCAGCCGCATTGCCACTGCCGAGTTTCACAGCCTCCATCGCCTGCAATGATGCAATCACACCTACCAGGGGACCGAGGACACCTGCTGTCTCGCACGTTGGCTGACTGCTGGCCGGCGGAGGTTCGGGCAGTATGCAACTGAGACAGGGCGTATCCCCTGGGAGAATCGCCATCGTCTGTCCTTCAGCCCCCACGCAACCGGCAAAGACCCAGGGGAGATTTTGTTCGACGGCCAAATCGTTGAGCAGATAGCGGGTTTCAAAATTGTCCGTGCCATCCACAAGTACATCCATTTTGGCCGCCAGGTGGCGGATGTTTCCCGCGTTCACGTCGGCGACCACGGCATCGATCTCGACCTGAGAATTCACTTCGGCCAGTCGTCGCTCGGCGGCGATCGCTTTGGGGAGTTGCTCGGCAGCATCTTGCTCAGTGAACAACACTTGCCGATGCAAGTTGTCGAGTTCGACGAAATCGCGGTCCACAATGCGCACGAAGCCTACGCCGGCACGGACCAACAAGTCGGCCACTACCGAGCCGAGCGCTCCGCACCCGCATACCAGCATCCGTGCCTCGCTGAGTCGACGCTGGCCTTCTACGCCAAAGGGGGGAAACCGTGTTTGGCGAAGGTAGCGGTCAGAGATATTGGGCGTTTCGTCCATTCTCACACTCTACACCAAGTAGCCCGCCAGATCGAACTCGGGTGCGAGTTCGGCCTGCCAGCGATCACATCGCTTGCGAGCCTCAGGGATTGTCGCTTCGGGTCCGCTGGAGATCGCGATCACTGGTTTATCGATCTTAGCAGTCCAAGCAGGAGGCCGCTCGCCAGGGGCCAGTTCTAACGCAAGCGCCTGGTAATTTACCTTGGATATTTCAGTTGCAGTGCTGTGGGCGGAAGCGGTTACTGCCACACAGCTATGTTGAAGTGTGTTCCACTCTTCGCCAATCTCGGCTAATTGATCGACACCTAGGAGGACAACACAAACGGCCGGGCACCAATCCAGTTTGCCAGCCATTGTCTGCAAAGGATCGCTCGACTCGCGCAGGTCGACGATCAAAGGGACACCCGCTCGGCTCGCCAGTTCACACATCGCAGGAACGGGTTTGTGAACCAAAAGTGCCGTCTCATGTGCTCTGGCCGCTTGCAGCACTTGCTCATCGAGTGAGCGACAACGGAGTCCACGAAGCACGATTCGCTTGCCTTCCAATCGCAAGTTGTCTCGCTGGCAGGAAAACCGCTTGATACCGGTAAGGAGCGTTGAGTTCACGGTCGTACCGTCAACCATCTTCAGAATCAGGTGCAGTTCATAAATGAACGGCAAGCTTGGGGTCCAGTAACAAGGCTCCATAACCAGGGCCTCCACAGAGTTCGCACCATGTTGTGCACCTGGGAGTTTTCGCAGCGAGAAATCTGCAGTGAGCGTCTTAGAATAGTCACAGAATGGGCCGCGCAGGAATCCAGAGATTTCTGCAATGGCTGAATCCTGCTGGGAAGTGAGCACCACGCATGCATCGTTTTCTGAGCAGTTGCCGATCTTGAGCGAGAGTCCATCGATCATGTTGCGTCCACGGCTGACAAATGGGGAGTCAAAAACTTACCGGTCACCGAAGCAGGATTTTCGCCGATTTGTTCCGGCGTTCCCACGGCCACCACGCGCCCCCCTTCGTCGGCAGCCCCGGGTCCCAGGTCCACGATCCAGTCCGCCGCCTGCATGATCAAGAGGTTGTGGTCTACGACCACCAGCGAATGGCCCAAGTCGATCAGCGAATCAAAGCAGTCCAACAGTTGCAGCACGTCGGAAGAATGCAGCCCCGTGGTCGGTTCGTCGAGAACAAACAGGGTGCGACCCCGACGCTTTGCCGACATGTAGGACGCCATTTTCAATCGCTGTGCTTCACCCCCCGAGAGCGTATTGGCTGGCTGACCGAGTCGCAGATAATCCAGCCCCACGTCGATCAAACATTTCATGTGTGCGAGAATCTTGCTATGGCCACGAAAGAAGGCAAACGCCTCGCGCACCGAGAGATTGAGTACCTCGGCGATGTTCAAACCGCGATACTTCACATCCAAAACTTCATGGCGGAAACGATTTCCCTGGCACTCGGAGCATTTCATGTAAACATCTGCCATCAGCCGCATGTCGATCTGCAGGAAGCCATCACCACGACACGCCTCGCAGCGGCCACCGTCCACATTGAAGCTGAAATGGCTCGCCTTAAAACCGCGAGCCTGCGCCTCGGTGGTACCCGCAAACAGGGCACGGATCGGATCAAAACTCTTGATGTAGGTGACCGGGTTCGACCGTGGGGTGCGACCGATCGGGTTTTGATCGATCAGCACGGCATCTTCGATTTGATGCACACCGAGGATCTCGTCAAAAGGAGCGGCTCGTTCCACCTCCAGGCGAAGCCGCTGGGCAACGGCGGGAAACAAGGTTTGTTGTACGAGCGTGCTTTTTCCCGATCCACTCACCCCCGTCACCACGCACATCACTCCCAGGGGAAACTCCACATCAATGTCTTGCAGATTGTTGCCGCGGGCACCCTCGAGGCGAATCACTCCATGTTCGCAGGGTCGCCTTGCTCCCCGGTGCCCCAGGGTGCGGTGTCCGGAGAGCCAATCGCCGGTTCGACTGTCCGAGCACTCCAGCATTTCAGCGGGGGTCCCCTGGAAAACAACCTGGCCGCCGAATTCACCTGCCCCGGGTCCCATTTCGA
The DNA here is from genome assembly GCA_937925545.1 of uncultured Planctomycetaceae bacterium. Lineage (GTDB taxonomy): Bacteria > Planctomycetota > Planctomycetia > Pirellulales > Lacipirellulaceae > Bythopirellula. Next base: position 211,500 of record CALALR010000041.1, on the reverse strand, counting down.
CGATGTGATCGGCTGCACGCAGCACAGCCGCATCGTGCTCGATCACGGCAACCGTGTTTCCCCGGTCACGAAGCGAGCGAATGGCATCCACAAGCTGGGGAACATCGGCAGCGTGCAGGCCAATGCAAGGTTCATCGAGCACGTAGAGCATCCCCACCAGGTTAGAACCCAGGGCCGAGGTGAGCGACACTCGCTGCGCCTCGCCAGCGCTCAGGGTACCCAACGGTCGTTCCAGAGTCAGATGCCCTACACCGACGCGGTCGAGGTATTTCAATCGGCTCGCAACTTGCTCCACCAGCAAACGTCCTACTTGCTGCTGCCAGACAGCAAGTTCCAGAGTTTCGAACCACTCAACGGCGTCGTGAATTTTCATTCGCGAGATATCAGCAATGTTCGATCCGCCCACACGAACTGCCAGGGCCTCGGGGTTTAATCGTGCCCCGCCACACGCTTCGCATGGGTAGTAGCTCCGCCAGCGGCTCAGAAAAACACGCAGATGCATTTTGTACTTGCGGCGCTCGAGCCACTTGAAGAAACCGTTGAGCCCGCCAAAATCTCGCTCCGGCACCCCGTTGTGGATGAGTGCCAGATGCTCAGGCGTAAGCTCACTGAAAGGAACATCTACCGGCAACTTGTAATCCTTGGCAAGAGCAAGCAGTTCTTGCAGTTCATGTTCGTAGGCGGGTGTGTTCCAAGGAGCGATGGCACCTTCGCGGAGTGTTTTGCTCGTGTCGGGGACCACTCGCTCCATGTCGATACCGATCACATTGCCAAATCCCTCGCACGCCGGACAGGCTCCCAAGGGGTTGTTGTAATTGAGCAGCTGAGGCTCCAGCGGAGGGTAATCCAAATCACATGTTTCGCAGCGGAAGTACTGACTAAAGCGGCAACGAAGCCAGGGCTTACCATCGATCTCTACGCGATCTCCTTTGACAGCAGATACCGCGTCTGACTTCTGCATATCGATCCACACCAAGGAAGAACCACGACCCGCCTCTTGAGCCGCTTCGAGAGAATCACGTAGCCGGCTCGAAGGCTCGTTTTCCGACACGATTCGATCCAGGACGACCTCGAGCGTTTCTACTGCCGCGAGTTCCTCCGCCAGGCTGGGGCTTAATTCGGCCGAACGGTTCCCCAACAGAATGCGTCGATAGCCTAGGGCGACGAGGTCGGCGATCCACACCTCGGACGGGCGACCCTCGCCACGCAGCGATGAGAACCCGATCATCAGACGGGTGCCGCCGGGAAGTTCACCTAGCCGCTCGGCGGCCGACTCTGCTGAGTCCTGGCTAACCTTCTGTGAGCAACCATGGCAAATGACTTCGCCAATGCGTGCCATCAGCAGTTGCAAGTGCTCGTTGATCTGTGTGGTGCTGCCAACGGTGGCCCGGCTCGAGCGTCCTACATTTTTACGCGTGACGGCAATCGACGGGGGGATGCCCTCGATACTTTCGGCCGCCGGTTTATCGAGTTGCTCAAGGAACTGACGCGTGTAGGTGGAAAAGCTTTCGATGTAGCGACGCTGCCCCTCCGCATAGAGTGTGTCGAGGGCCAAACTCGTTTTGCCACTGCCGCTAACGCCACAAAAGGCGATCAGCCTGCGATGGGGCAGATCGAGATCCACCTTCTGCAGATTGTTGACGGCAACGCCGCGCAAGGAAATGGTGGAATGCGTCAAGTGAGCGTGCCCTGCTTGCGATCTGGGAGTACGGATAAACTCCTCATTGTAAGATAAGGAAACGATTTCCGCACGGACCCAAACTGCTCTGAAAACGACATAAAACATGCTGGATCGACCAGGCAGCCGGCATGTCGGCAATTTATCATGCGGCCCCTTGACAGGGGATTTTTCACAAGGATAATTGCGACTATTAATTTGTTGATACTGAGTCTCGTTACCGAGCTATTAGATCAGAATTTCCCGAGTTTGACCCCTCCAAATGGAGTTAAAGCATGGAATTCGCGAATCCCGCATTGCTGTCACGGACCACTCCCCTCAGTCAGTCAAAGCACCAGAAAGCGTTTACTTTGGTGGAGCTTCTGGTTGTCATTGCAATTATCGGCGTCTTGGTAGCACTGCTGCTCCCGGCCATTCAGGCTGCTCGCGAAGCGGCCCGGCGGATGAGTTGTGCCAACAACATGCGGCAGGTTGCCTTGGCCATGCACAACTACGAATCGGCCAACAAGAATTTTCCCCCGAGTTTGTTCATTGGACCCAACCAGTACCGCTGGTCGGCCCAGGCGCGAATCCTGCCGTACATCGAGCAGAATGGCATAGCTGCCAACGTCAATTTCAACGAAGACTATCACAATGTGTATCTCAATGGGGCACTCTTAAAATCGCTCCGGATACCCAATCTGATTTGCCCCGACGAAGTCCGGGATGAACAACGGGCGGATGCAGCCACAGGTGAGCCAACAGACTATTTGCTGAACTACGCCGTCAATTGTGGGATTTGGAAAGTCTACGATCCCCGAGATCAAAGTGGTGGCGAAGGAGCGTTTTATCCGAATGCGGGATTGGGGACGAACAGTTTTAGTGATGGGCTTTCCAACACATTGATGCTCTCTGAGGTGCGCGGCTGGCAGCCTTACTACCGGGACGGCAACGCCGGAACGGCAACCATCGCCTCTACCACGAGTGAAATCTGTTCGCTGGCTGGAAACTTCAAAGCAGACTCCGGTCACACGGAATGGCACGACGGCCGTGTTCATCAGGCAGGCTTCACCGCCACCTTTACTCCCAACACGCAAGTTCTGTGCACCAACGGTGGAACCACTTACGACGTGGACTGGAACAACCACCGCACCGTCGGCTGGGATCCTGCCAACCCGACCGCCTACCTGGCTCAAACCAACGTTACCTACGCCGCGGTCACTTCACGGAGCTACCACAGCGGCAATTTGGTGAACACCGCACGCATGGATGGCTCGGTCGAAGCCGTGATTGGCGATGTTGACCTGTTGGTCTGGCGCGCCCTGGCAACCCGCGACGGCGGTGAGACCGTGGCCAACGACTGAGCACTTTTGAAGAGTGCGTTCTACCTTGTGATTCTTGTGATATTTGTCATTCGAACCGCAAGAGAGCGTACTTTTTCTTACCACTCCGCAGCACCATCACCGTTTCGCTCGCCAGGTGATCGGCCGTGAGCTGCGTGTCGATTCCCGTGATGCGGCGGTTGTTCACGTAAGCTCCCCCCTGCTCTACCGTGCGGCGAGCTTCACCTTTGCTTTTGGCCAGGCCGGATTCCACCAGCGCTTCGATGATAGTGAACATTTCGTCGCTAAGCCGTGCTCGGGCGACCGTTTTGCTGGGGACGTCGGTAAATATCTCGGTGAGTTGGGCGTCGCTGAGATCGGAAATCTCAGCGCCGAAGAAGATCTCGGTGGCTTTTTGCGCGGTCGCTAGTCCAGCCTCGCTGTGGATAACTCGAGTCAATTCCTCGGCGAGACGGCGTTGACTGTCGCGCTTATCCGGGTGATTCACACGAGCAATATCGAGTAGTTCAATTTCTTCGTGTGTTAGCTCCGTGAGCAACCGCAGGCAATTGCCGGCATCGGCGTCGTCGACGTTGATCCAGTATTGGTAAAACTGGTAGGGGCTGGTCCGCTCGGCGTCGAGCCACACTGCGCCGCTCTCGGTTTTACCCATTTTCGTGCCGTCGGTTTTGGTCAACAGAGGCCAGGTCAGCCCATAGAGCTGCACGGAGCGCATGCGGCGCGCGAGATCAATCCCGGCGGTGATGTTGCCCCACTGATCGCTGCCACCCGCTTGAAGTTCACAGCCATACTTATCAAACAGATGTACGAAGTCGTAAGCTTGCAGCAGCATGTAGCTGAACTCGGTGTAGCTCATCCCTGCACTTCCAACATCGTCGCCGCGACCAAGTCGGCTTTTGACCGAGTCCTTGGAGAGCATCACGTTGACCGGAAAATTCTTGCCAATGTCCCGTAAGAAATCGAGATACGTCCAGTGGCCGGTCCAATCGAAGTTGTTCACCAAGAGAGCGGGATTCTGCTGATCCTCGAAATCCAAAAAGCGGGCCATTTGCTTGCCAAGTCCCTCGACGTTCTCCTGGAGTTGCTCTTTGGAAAGCAGGTTGCGTTCGTCGCTTTTGCCGCTTGGATCGCCGATCATCCCTGTTGCGCCACCCACCACAGCTATCGGCCGATGACCAGACTTTTGAAATCGCCGTAGCATCAGCAGTCCCATCAAACTCCCGACGTGCAAACTCGAAGCCGTAGGGTCGAACCCGGCGTACACGGTGCGTGGTTTCTCAGCGAGCCATGCATCCATGCCCTCATCATGGGTTGTCTGATGAATGAGGCCACGCCAGCGGAGGTCAGAAAGAAGGGACATAATGGATTGCGGAGTTCGGAATGCGGATTGCGGAATGGAATCTAGTTGGCCGTTCTCAACATCTTAATGATTCACTCCGCACTGCGAAATCCGAATTCCGCATTCGGTTCATCTCCACATATCATCGTCGGCAAAGGGATTAGCAAAGCCATCAAGTTTTGGCTTGGGGAGGACCTTTAGCACCTGTTCTGCGAGTTTGAGATCGTCGCGGGTGGTGATCTTGAGATTGAGCGGTGAGCCTTCGACGATTGTCACCGATTTTCCTGCCATCTCAACCAGGGCCGCATCGTCGGTCGCGGATTTCCCTCCGCGTGCAGCATAGGCCTCGATGAGCCACTCACGGCGGAACACCTGGGGTGTTTGTGCCTGCCACAGTGCATCGCGGTTGACGGTCTCGGTGATTTTTCCCTGCGCGACACGCTTCAACGTGGCAGACTCGGGTACCGCGAGTATCGCAGCCCCATCTTTTGCTGCTGCTTCGAACACGGTGTCAATCCACTTATCCGCCAGACAGGGACGGGCGGCATCGTGCACGGCAATCAGATCGCAATCGGAGTTCACCTTGGCGAGCGCTTTCTCAACCGAGTCGGCACGATCCTTTCCACCACGACACACGTCCACACCCAAGATGGCAATGTTCGCACCATACTTTCGTTGGAATTCTTCCATGTCCTCGTCAGCAATCACCACGATCACCTGCTTGACATCAGAGCGGTTGAGAAACTTTTCTGCCGAGTGCAACCAGACCGCCTTGCCGGCAAGTGGCACAAAAGGCTTCTTGTAGTTCTTATCATGAAACCGGCGACTGGCACCCGCTGCAGGCAAGATGACGGAAACGCTTGGCATGGGCTTTGTTAGTGGTTAGTGGTTCGTGGCAAGTGAATCATTGGGCAGAATAACACATTATCACTTCGAGCGATATTGGCCGTGCGGGCGCTAGCGAAGAATCGGTTTGGCGAGTAGGCTAATAGGGACAAAGAACCAATTTTTTCCCTTGTCATACCAGTATCAGCAATCACCTCTTACACAGCGAGAAGTGCGCGAACATGAGTGTTGGTAATCCGATTGAAAAAGATGCCGAAGAGTTTGCCCAGCGATACAAGGCGGTCCGCGAGCAAATAGGCCGGGTGATCGTGGGACATGGCGATATTGTCAACGGGGTACTCACCTGTCTCTTCGTGGGGGGCCATTGCCTGTTGGAGGGCGTTCCTGGGTTGGGAAAAACCCTGTTGGTGAGAACACTGGCTGAGACGCTGGACCTTGACTTCTCGCGGATCCAATTCACACCCGACTTGATGCCCGCCGACATCCTGGGCACCAATATGGTGGTAGAAACCCCAGAGGGAAAACGCATTTTTGAATTTCAAAAGGGACCGCTGTTCACGCAAATCTGCCTGGCTGACGAAATTAATCGGGCGACCCCCAAAACGCAGTCGGCCATGCTCGAAACCATGCAAGAACAAAAGGTGAGTATCGCGGGGAAGGTTTTTCCCATGAAGTTACCCTTCTTCGTGATGGCCACCCAGAATCCCATCGAGCAAGAAGGAACCTACCCGCTCCCCGAAGCGCAGCTCGACCGGTTTTTTTTCAAGCTCGTCGTCGGTTATTCCAACCGCGAGGAACTTGCCTCGATCATCGACCGCACGACTCGCGGTGAAATCATCAAGCCGGAGAAAGTGATGGACGGCGACGAGATTCTGCGCTGGCAGCAACTGATCCGAAAAGTCATCATTGCCCCGCACGTGCAGGATTACATTGTGCGGCTTACTCTGGCGACCCATCCCAATGGATCGTTTGCCCAGCCCGTGACGAACCAATACTTGCGCTGGGGTTCGAGTCCTCGGGGAGCGCAAACCGTAACCCTCGCGGCCAAAGTGCGGGCATTGTTGAGCGGCCGGTTCAATGTGAGTTTCGATGATATCCGCCGCGTGTACCTGCCAGCGATGCGACACCGCGTGATCCTGAATTTCGAGGCGGCGGCCGAAGGCGTCGACCCAGATCAAGTGCTTACCGAGATTGTGAAAAAAGTGCCGGAGAAGGCGGACGACACGAAGGTGGCCTGAAGGAATGTCGACTTCGCGAGAATGTCATTCCGATAGGAGTTCCACGACTAGAGGAATCTGTGCTGACCCGTCTATTTGTTTCAATGCGATTAGAATATCAACCCAGATCCCTCAGGTCGCACGGCTCCCATCGGGACGACATATTTCTGACCTCTTCCTAAGATCGAAGCACTGAGTAACCCTTGAGCAAAGCGACCGAATCTTCCCTGTTGTCCCCTTCACTCTGTGCACAACTGGAGCGGCTGGAGTTAGTCACCCGCAAAATCTTTCGGGGCCGCATGAAGGGGGAACGTCGCAGCAAGCGCAAGGGGCAAAGTGTCGAATTTGCTGACTTCCGCAACTATGTCCCCGGGGACGATCTGCGGATGTTGGATTGGAATCTGTATGCCCGGCTCGACAAGTTGATTCTCAAGCTGTTTCTCGAGGAAGAAGACTTGCATTTTTATGCGCTGATCGATGCGAGTCTGTCGATGGATTTCGGAGAGCCGAGCAAACTACAGTATGCCAAGCAACTAGCCGCGGCATTGGCATTTGTCGGCTTGATTCGCGCTGATCGTGTGCGGATTGAGACTCTTGATCAACCAGTTTTCCAGCGCAACCCCGTTTATCGTGGCAGGGCAAGCGCCTGGCGGATGCTGCGGCAAGTAGAAGCCATCGAACCTCGCGGTGGCACGCAGTTGGCCACGGGGGTGAAGAACTTTTGCCTGCGCAATCCGGGCAAAGGGATCGTGGTGCTGATCAGTGATTTGATGGACAAGGACGGTTATGAGTCGGCGCTGAAGAATTTTCTCTCGCACGAAATGGATTGCTTCGTAATCCAGGTACTTTCCCAGGCGGAAATCGAGCCGGATGTCAAAGGAGACCTGCGATTGGTGGACTGCGAGGATCAGGATGAGGCAGAGATTACCGTCAGCTCGCCGCTGCTGCGAAAGTATCAGCAAACGCTCAATACCTTCTGTAGCGGAGCCCAGCAGTTTTGTACCAAAAGGGGGATGCACTACCTCTTGGCAAACAACCAGGTTCCTGTCGAGGAACTCGTCGCCAAGCACTTACGACGCAGGGGGCTTGTACGCTAAAGAACCATGGATAGTTTATTCCGCAATGCGCTGGGACCGACTGCCTGGATCATCCTGGGCATGATTCCCCCGGCGATCTTTGCGCTTTATTTTCTCAAGCTCAAACGCCAACCGCTGGAGGTGCCCAGCACCTATTTGTGGCACCGTGTGATCGAAGACCTGCACGTGAATAGTTTGTGGCAACGGCTGCGCAAAAGTCTGTTGCTGTTCCTGCAACTTTTGATTGTAGGTTTAGCAATCCTGGCAGTTCTCCGGCCTGGTTGGCAGGGAGAATCGCTGCAGGGTCAGCAATTCATTTTTCTGATTGACAATTCGGCTAGCATGTCTGCTACAGATGGTGAGAACGGTCGATCCCGACTCGCAGAAGCCAAGCAGCGCGTCGTGGCCCTGATTGACCAGATGGATTCAGACATGACGGCGATGATTATTTCCTTTGCCGAGCAGCCCAATGTGGTGCAGGAATTTACCAACAATCGGCGACTACTTCGCGATGCACTCGACCGCATCGAGCCCTCTGCCGCTCAAACCGATCTTACCGGAGCGTTGCAACTGGCTGACGGGTTTGCCAATCCAGGGCGTGTTACGATCGAAGAGGAAAACGCCGAGTACGAGATAACCGAACAGCAAAACATTGAACTGTACATTCTCAGCGATGGTCGATTTGCTGGGGTCGAGGATTTTTCGCTCGGCAATCTGCAGCCCCAATTTTTCCCGATTGGATCTTTGACGGCAGAAAATCTGGCAATCACCGCGCTTAATACCCGGCGGGGGGAAGAACGTCCCGAATTATTGCAGGCATTTGTACAAGTCACAAATTTTGGCAGTGAAGATCGTGCGGTGGTGGTAGAACTTTATCTCAACGAGCAACTGCTGGATGCTGCGGAGTTGGACGTTGCCGCTGGAGCAGCGGCTTCCACGACCTTCAACCTCAGCAGAGAGGCCGAAGGAGAATTGCGGGCGGTCATCAATCCAGGTAAAGACGCCAAGGATGATCTGAAACTCGACAACACGGCCTACGCGGTTTTGGAGAACCTTCGCGATTCACGGGTGCTGTTAGTCACGCCAGGAAACACGTCGCTTGAAGCTGCTTTGACAACCGACCGAGCTAAGCGGCTGGCGCAAGTAGAGAAGATTTCCCCATCGGCGCTCGAAGGCAGCAGCTATCAGAGACAGAGCCAAGCGGAATACTACGATCTGATCATCTACGATCAATGCGCGCCCGAAGCGATGCCACAATCGAATACTCTGTTTGTCGGCAGTCTGCCACCTGGAGAGCTTTGGCAGAAAAACAACGCGAATGAAAAGATATTTGGTCCTCAGATCATCGACTGGGAGCGAAGTGATCCCCTGCTCAGTCTACTGGAACTGGGAGGGATTCAAATTGCCGATTCACTCATTGTGCGGCCACCACTGGGAGGGCGCGAGTTGGTCGATTCCACGGATGGCCCTCTGATCGCAATCGCCCCCCGCGATCACTATCAAGATGTGGTCATCGGGTTTGAAATCGTCGGCGACGATGAAGAAGGCAATCGCACTTTCAATACCGACTGGCCTAGGAAACATAGTTTTCCTGGCTTCTGGTTGAATGTGCTTGATTACTTTTCTGGTGTATCGGATGATTCTCAATCGACTAACCATCCCGATAGAATGGTTGAGTTACAACTTGGTCCGCAAGAGGACAATGTGGAGGTAGTTCTTCCAGATGGCTCACGACAAAATGTCACGGTCGACGATACAGGTCGGTTAAACTTTACCGACACATCCCAGCTAGGAATCTACAGCGTGTTGGTGGGTGGTCAAGTCGGCAAGAAATTTGCAGTGAATTTGTTTGACCGACCCGAGAGCGATATTGCACTTCGTGTCAGGCAAGCCGGAGAAGATGATCTAATTACGGTTGATAGTCTGGATATCGGTTACGTGGAAGTTGAGGCTCAGTCGCCCCAATTGGAAGTTCGACGAGAATTGTGGAAACCCCTGTTGCTATTGGCCCTGTTCGTATTAGCCCTGGAGTGGTATATCTATAATCGTCGAGTGTATATCTAACTGGCTCTCGACGAGTTACTGATCTACTTGGAATGGTTTTGCTCTCGGACCTGAACGATGCAAGGCTGTGTGACTCACTGATATAGGCGGATTCTGTTTCCGAGATGCAATGCACGATGCAATTGAAAAACGGCATTCCAAGCGTAAGAGCCGTACTGCTCTGAAACGTTTGATCGAAAACGACCTGATCCGTCGAGTGAGTGGCGATGAATATCGTCGCAAAGTGCAACGTGTGTACGGTGGGCCTAAGGGTGCTCTCCTCTCTACTGCCAGCCTGCTCTCGTTGCACGTTCCGCTAGGGGAACGCTTGTTCCGCACACGCAAATTTGATCTGCGCGGGATGAAGTCGATCCTCGACGTGGGGAGCGGTGCAGGTCAGATTGCTCAGCATCTGCTCAAGTACTCCGACCCAAATGCAGAGATCGTCTGCACCGACCTCTCGCGTCAAATGCTCGAGCGTGCTAGAGTTCGGCTCAAGAGTTCTCGTCCTGATTGGGTAACGGCTGATTTGGAAAGATTGCCATTCGCCGATGGTTCGTTTGATGGCATCACCTGTGGTTATGTCCTCGAGCACCTTCCCGACCCTCGACCCGGGCTTAGTGAAATAGCCAGAGTTATGCGGAAAGGTGGGCGAATGCTGTTGCTTACCACAGAGGATAATCTGGCGGGTGCGTGGACGAGTCGCTTCTGGTATTGCCAGACTTATAATCGTCAATCCTTGATGCAATTGTTGCAAGAACTGGGGCTCATCTGCCGACAAGAGCTGTGGTACACCAAAATGCACAAGGCTATCCGTGCAGGTGGTATCTGTGTGGAACTTGAGAAGATTTAAAATAGAGCCGAGCTAAGCACCGGAACTTCCTTCGCTTCCTACTCACTCTAACTCCAGTACAGCGATCTCTGGAGGACAGTTCCATCTAAGAGGTGTCTCACCGCTAATGCCACGGGTGACGTGCATCACCATGTCACCCTGACGAAATGTTCCGCAAGCGAAGCGCGTACCGTAAAGGCTTGGTGAAGCGACGGCTCCCAACAAAGGAAATCTTACCTGGCCCCCATGGGTGTGACCGGCCAGGGCCAAATCCACTCCTGCTTGATACGCCCAATCGATTTGGTCAGGGGTGTGCATCAGACAAATCCTGAAGGGCTGAGAATTGGATTGAGCTGGCCATGTAGGATGGTTCCCGGACCAAGGTTTCTCGTTCCCGGCAACGAGCACCGGAGTGCCGTTCCATTGAGTCTTCTCATAAGCCCCTCCCACATAAATTAGCCCAGCGTCGACAAGCTGTGAAACGGTTTGATTGGCATCGATATAGAGATCGTGGTTGCCAAGAATGAAATAAACGCCGTAGCGTGCCTTCAAGGTACCCATACTCTCCAGGAGCCAATCGCGACACGCTTCATTCTCGATGAGATCCCCGGTGATGGCGATTACATCGCCTGAGATACAATTTACTTGATCCGCAACAAAGCGGAACCACTCCGGGCCAATCCTTCCGGTGAGGTGAAAATCGCTGATGTGAACAATTCGCAATCCCTCAAGAGCTTTCGGCAACCTGGGTATAATAAGCCGCTTCGTGTCGACAGTGAGCTGAAGCGACTCATTAAGAGGAATCGCTCCGAGTAAACGCGGATAGATTCCCAGGTATTGGCGACTATCGAAAAGTTTGGCAGGTGTGACAATTTCTCTCTGCTTGTCGACGAGAATTGTTCGGTCGTCTTCCGCATGATCGCCGACCAGGCGAGCCAGTAGATTACCAAATCCGATAAAGAAGCAAATCAATAAATAGATTTGAGCAGCAGACTCCCACGGCGAATTACTCTCCTTTGTGAGGAAGTCCCATCCATCAGACCACCAAGCACCTGCTACCAGGAGCGGCAATATCGCAAAACCGATGCAGCAAAGAATTGTCAGCCAGTCAATCAATCGGTGCGGACCTTTCCAACCATGGAGTCGGTTCACAATTGCCATCCAGAGATATCCATGGCCTACTAGAGAAACCAGTGCAAGAGCTAAATAGACCAGTGGATGCATGGTTTGTCTAACTGAAAAAACGAATTCCTGGCCGCCTATTCAGGACGATTACAAACCTATGCAAGATAAAACACGCGTCTCGATGTCAGGTTTGTGAGTTGGACGCGTCGATCGTACTCTCCACGGTGCTAACCAGTTGGTCGAGTCGGAACGGTTTGTAAAGTACGTGCTGCAATCCAGCTTGTCGAGCCTTAACAATAGAATGTCCCGGATCGTAGCCAAAACCAGTCATCAAAACCATGGGTACCTTCTCCATGAGTTCTGAGAGCTTCATCATCAACTCATAGCCACTCATGTCGGGTAGTCGAATGTCAGCAATGATCACGTCATACGCCGATCCAGCTGCAAGGTTTCGTACCATGAGGCAGGCTTCGAAGCCATTGTGGGCCGTCTCTACCACGCAACGGTAGCGTTCCAGCAGAGCGTGGGCCGCAGATCGCACGGTCTCGTCCTCATCCACCACAAGTATCCGGCGTCCCACCAGCTTGGGTCGTGACTCTGCTGTGCCTCCCACGGGTTGTGCCTGGGTGGGACCCATACTTTGGCCCACCTTTTGGATCACTTGCTTAATATCCCGTGCATTACGCAGAATACGGTGCAGCCGCTCTACCACGTCCTGCTCGTGGCCAATGTATCGCTCCATGATATTGACGGCATCATTGAGAATCACGTCTACCGGAAGAGCGACGGCACTGTGGATGGCCTCAACACTGGCTGCCGCCGTGCTGGCCTTCTCCGCGGCCAAAAGTTCCAGGGTATTGAGCGCTACCGCAACACTACGGGCAAAGATTTCGAGAAACTGAAGGTCGCTTTCGGTGAAAGCACTGCCCTCGGGGCTTTCGACATTGAGTGTGCCGATCACTTGATCGTGCAAAATCAGTGGCACAGTCAGCGAGCTTCGTGCCCCCAGAACCCCCTCCAGATACAAGGGATCTTCGAGCGTGTGTTCGCAGATATAGCTCTTGCCAGTGGCGGCCACAAAGCCTGTGACACCATTGCCAGAGGTACTGGCGTAGAGTTTTCTGGCTGCAGCTTCAGCGAGCATGCCCACCTCGAGCAAGGGGATTAATTCCCCTGTATCCTGGTCGAGCATTCGAATTTCAACGACGTCAAGCTGAAGTATTTCTTGGAGACACTGCAGGATATTCGACTTAAGCAGTTCTATTCGTTCTTCTTCCAACAGTTGCGCCACGTCGCTGGTAGTCAAGTCGGCGAGCTCGACACCAGCATGGTGAATGGCAGCCAGCTTCTGTTGCTGCAACACCTCTTCGCTCATGTCGTGCACACTGACGACGAGATTCTGAGGAGCCTCTTCACTCCCCGGCACAAAAACAGGAGCTGCATGGAGGCGAAAGTACTTATTGTCGTCACGCCGCATGATCGAGGCACAAGCACGACGAGTAGCAAGTGCATTCTGCAAAGGACAAAAATCGGGGCCCAAGAGTTCTGGACTACCCATGATTCGGTAGAAGTTTTCCCCGATTACTTCCTCTGCTCCACTCCATTCCTTCAGTCGACCATTGCCCCAAAGGATATTGTAATCGCGATCGAGAAGTACCACGCCGTCTGGCATTCCCTCGAGAATATGATCGCCGCAGAAAAGTTTGCTGATGTCTAGAGATTTAGAGAAATTTTCAGCATCACAATAGACGGCAGCAAATCCGCCACTGACAAGATGGGTAAGCAGTTCCGGCGTCGAATGGACCTCCACAATCTCTACGTCGTCACCCAAGTTGGATGGGAGATCGATCGCAGAATCGTGGGGGCCGCCAAAATAGAGCAGCTTTGGCCGCTTGCCCCTATCCTCGTTATTTGTTGACGCACTCTCTAGCGACACTATGGATCCTGACACCGCACACTTCCGCCTGTCGATTCATAGGAGTTCACGGACCGCACCGCAGAAGTGGGTTATGATACCGCTTTCTCTAACTTTGAAATAATACTCCACAGTATAAGTCGATTCCGCATACCCAACAAGTTTGACTCTCCTTGGTCAATCGGTGTCCCCGATTCATCACTGTGCGTTCACAGTCCCTCTCAATCTGAAAATGGAGACTCAAAGGTAGCCGAGAGAGCCAATCTTGGGGTGTTTTCAGGCCAAAATAGTCATAATTCTCAGGAAAAATGAACTGCCCAGAGAACCTTTGGTTTCGTACAATTGCGAGTCCCTCCTGCCGACTTTGCGGCTGCCGAGTGGAGCTTACTGCTCCGTTGTCCCCTAACTCGATGAATGCTGGTCAGCAACTGATCGGCACAGTTTCATCCTCACCCCCCTGGTTTTGAGTTCTATGACAATGACCGTTTCGCCAGCCACTGCTCACCAGATTCGCAATGTGGCCATCATCGCACATGTTGACCACGGGAAGACCACTCTGGTGGACAAGATGCTGCTCCAATCGGGGCAATATCGCAATGAGGACCTGGCAAAACTGGCGGGGGGACAACATGGGCTGATCCTCGATTCAAACGACCTGGAACGAGAGCGTGGCATTACAATACTCAGCAAGAACTGCGCTGTGCGTTACACCTCTTCCCTTGGTGGTTCTTATCGAGTCAATCTCATCGACACTCCCGGGCACGCAGATTTTGGGGGCGAAGTCGAGCGGGTCCTAGGTATGGCCAGTGGAACTCTGCTCTTGGTCGATGCCTACGAAGGGCCCATGCCGCAAACTCGGTTTGTGCTCGAAAAATCATTATTACACGGTTTGCGACCCATCGTAGTAATCAACAAAGTCGATCGCCCCGATTCTCGTCCTCAAGAAGTGGTCAACGAAGTGTTTGATCTGTTGGTCGAAATGGATGCGCCCGAAGAAGTCTTGGATTTCCCGGTAGTCTTTGCGTCCGCTCGCCAAGGCTGGGCCACGCTGGATCTCAACGATCCAGGTGACTCGTTGCGTCCTTTGTTTGAAACGATTGTCCAGCATGTTCCTCCCCCTGAAGTGGGGCTCGAAGATGGCCCCTTGCGTTTGCAGGTGACTTCACTGGATTACTCAGACTATGTGGGTCGAATTGCCATTGGTCGCGTTCGAGAGGGCACAATTCGTCGCCGACAACGCGTCTTGGTAATCGATCGTGAAGGGAACTTCAGCGAAAAGCAAGTTGGCCAATTGTTAGGTTTCGATGGGTTGGATCGCAAGGAAGTCGATAACGTTCCTGCCGGAGACCTTTGTGCAATTACCGGACTCGAACCAATCGAGATTGGAGATACCGTTTCAGATATCACTTGTCCTGATCCTCTGCCAGCCGTACCGATTGACGAACCGACCTTGCACATGACCTTCCGGGTCAATGACGGACCTTTCTCAGGCCGGGACGGAAAGTTTCTCACAAGTCGTCAACTGGGCGATCGGCTGGAAAAGGAGCTTCGATCCAACGTCGCCCTGGGAGTTGGCCCTGGGCCAAGCCAGGAACAATTTCGCGTTTCCGGCCGCGGATTGATGCACCTGGGGATTCTCATCGAAAACATGCGTCGAGAGGGTTTTGAGCTCTGTGTGGGTAAACCTGAGGTAATTCTTCGAGACATCGACTCCGTTCGCTGCGAACCAATCGAGCAATTGGTTGTGGATTGTCCTGAGAAATGTCAGAATTCCGTGATGGCTTTGCTGGGGGATCGACGCGCGAACCTCACCAAGATGAGCCATCGCCAATCAAGTGGATTTGTCCACCTGGAATTCACAATTCCCGCGCGCTCGCTGATGGGACTCAAGAGCCGCATGCTCAATGCGACCCAAGGAGAAGCCATCATGCACCATACTTTCCTCGGGTACGAGCCACTGCGCGGCTCTACTCCTAGTCGTCCGCTGGGTGTTCTGATAGCCAACGAGACGGGCATGGCAACCGCATATTCACTGGATGCCCTATACGACAGGGGAGAATTTTTTATTCGACCTGGCGATCAAGTCTATGAGGGGCAGATCGTCGGCGAACACTGCCGCGCTGGGGATCTTGTCGTAAACGTCGTACGCGGCAAGAAACTCACAAACATTCGGGCAGCGGGAAAAGATGACAACAGTCAGGTCCGCCCCGTGCGAGTCATGTCTTTGGAAACGTGCTTGGAATACATCGAAGAGGACGAACTCGTCGAAGTCACTCCGACCGCTGTGCGGCTGCGCAAAGTAATGCTCATCGAGGCCGATCGTCGGCGGGCAGCACGTCGAGCAAGTGCTGAATAGAGGTTTTTGCACTGCTGCAATTCTCATAACCGTCATATCCGCTCCTACCAGCCAAGACTGCTTGAACCACGACTTATCCGTGCCCAAGCCCCTATCTCCCAAGAGCTATGCTTTTCTAGTGGCATAGCCGCTCGGCAACAATCCTGTCCTCAGAAATCTGCCAAACATAGAAGGCGCTGATGAGAGGACGGTCATATTCAAAAAGAGGGTCATTCCATGAGATCAATGAAGCATAATTGCGCGAGTCAACCTGGCAGACAAGGGCTTTCATTTGTTGAATTCACTGGATGCCTTGTTGCGATGGTAGGTGGAGTCTATTTGGGTTCCACTTATTTAGGAATCGACATGAAAACTATGGCAGTCGGAGTGCTGGCCAAAGCTGATGTAGTGGGGCCTGAGTTTTTCCAAGCAAACGAGGACGCCAATCAGAACATCGAAACTTCAAATGACCTGCTGTCTGCAGAGGCATCAATTGCCGTCGGTGAAACAGCTCCGCAACCCAAACAAGAGCTGGCGGAGAGCGCAAATATCGTTGAGCAGGTTGTTGAGCAATCCACCATAAATGAGGAATCGTCTCCTAAGTCTGCTCCTCAACTCACAGATAGTGAACGCCGTGCGGCAACTCGTAATTACTGGGACTCTCTTACCGAGTGTATGTTGCGAGAATCCAAGAATCGATCGCAGGGTTTTCGCAGCGCTGAAGAATGGCAGCTATATGACTATCTAACCAGCCGAAGAAATGGCCATTCCCAGGCTTTGGAAACTTTAAAGCAACTCGAAGACTTAGGTGTTGACGAGCGCCTCTTGGCCCACGGCCGACAGGTAATCACTTGGAATCAGTCGGCCGTCAAATTATTTGATCGAGCCCTCGCCTTACTTACGGACGGACCGAGTGCGGGTATTTCTGGTCCCTTTGCTCAAAGTTGGCAGAGTTCCGCCACGCAACTACGGATGGAGGAGTCGCTTATCGTGGAGAAGCACGCGGCAATTGCCAGTTATCTCGACCATGAATACCCCGACATCGCCCCCTTTGCACCTGCTTACACGAAGTAAGGAACTGGAATGGCGTTACCCCATTTTTTTCTTGATTACCCGAGCAGTTCGCTTTTAGAATTAAGGTCTGGGGGAGATTCTCAGACTTTTCACCCTATCCAATCAGGCTATGAGTTATGAAGTTGTCTATCTTTCGCACTGGAATGTGTCTTTTGATTGCTGTGCAACCCTTGAGCCCGATTGTGGCCGGCGGTTGTGGACACTACGGCTATTATGCCTATGAGATATGCGAGTGCCCGTTCGTTTGCTCAGATTGCTACGACTGCTGCTCAAGCCAATTTCACGTGATCGATTCTTGTGGAGATTGTGGAGCGTGCGAACCTGTTGCTGACGTCAAGCAAGAATCCACTGAACCTGCTACTCCTCCAAAAACAGACGATTCCCCCCTGCCCAAAGCCACTGAGCCGAAATCAGAAACACCTACTCCGGCTAGCCAAACTCCCACTCCAGTTTTGCCAACGCCTCCCGTAGCTGTTCCGGAATCAGACAAGCAGGAAAAATCTGAGGCAGATGACCTATTCCCAGGCCCTGCAGCACCGGCAACTGATGAAACCCCCAAACCAGACTCAGAAAAGAAGTCACAAATCGACGAACTCTTTGGAGAACCGTCGGCAATCACAGAACCTCAGCCGTTGTCACCGAGCGAGTCAACTGATCCCGCAACAAATTCTACGGAAGCATTGTTCGTCGAACCCAAGCAAGATACCGAACTTCCTCCTGAGGACAATTCGTCTGCAGTTCAAGAATCCACTGAGCATTCAGAAACTAGTGAGGAATCGACCGACGCTGATCCTCAAGCGAAACCAGAGAAGGCGCAAGATTCGTTTGAGGACCTCTTTGGGCCGGCTGAGGAGGAACCCTCTCAGGAACCCGCACCAAAGGAAGAAACGCAATCTGCTCCCTACGACCCTTTTAGCTCAAAGGAACCACCAAGGACCAGTCGCGATCCAAGGCTTGCCGGGACGGAAAATCGACCTTGGACAAATCGTTCTACCAAATTCACCTGCGAGGCTCGCTTGGTAGGCGTGACAGTAGATCACGTCGTTTTGGAAAACACTTCTGGAGTTCGCATATCCGTACCAATTACCCAGCTAAGCAATGCAGATTTAGACTTCGTCCAAAATCATGTGCGTAAACTTCGACGGGAAATAACGCAAGAATCCCTGGCAGTACAGCTCGCAACTAGTTGGTCTCTCTGATAGCATTTCAATGATTCCAGTACAGAATTGCTATCATCGTTAATCTTTGCCTGGTTTTGCTAATTCCTAGCTTCAGTCTGTCCGATCTTCCTTTTTGTACAAGCTAGCGAATGAAGTTTTTGACAAGGATGTTGTCTATGAAACCGGTGACGTTGGGAATTGCGGGTGCAACGGCCAACGAACTTGGAGGTCTCCTGGGACGATCTTCCCAGGCAGTCATCGAGCCCTTCTCAAAAGTACTTCATGCAGTTGCCAATACCCTGTCCTCGCATGACAAAGGCGGCGCGATTGAGGCAGGCTCTGGTGAGAATCTCTTGGAGAATCGAATTGACAAGGTTCTTGCTGCGGCTGGAATCAAGACGACGGAGCCACTGGAACTGACTATCGATAATGGTAAGGTTGTCGTGGTCGGCGATCATCCGCAACGAACACTGATCGAATCGGCATTTGCTCAGGACCCTACTCTTGCGAAAGACTTGAGCGAACTGATCCAAAAGGAATCAAACTCTCGCTTGGCGTTCCCATCTTCAGCATCAGAGCCAGAATCTCTTAAAGTACTTTTCCTGCGTTTCGCGGGGGCACCCCGGCTCGAAGTCCTCTAACGCAAAAGCTCCTGAACTGAGGCCTCCACTCGCAGCGCTGCCTCATTTCCACTGCGTACACAATAGGGAATGCCCACTCCTCGATAGCCATTTCCTGCTAGGGCGAAGCCCTTAAGCTGGTCAGCCTGTGCTTCGATCTCATCGACAAGTTGAACGTGGCCAACATGGTACTGAGGCATTTTCTCGCGCCATTTTACGATCTCGCATGCCACAGGTTTTCCAGAGATATGTAGGATCTTCGACAGTTCCTGGACCGCAATCTGTTGAAGCTGTTTTTCCGAAAGCTCAACCAACTCTGGATGTAAAGCTCCGCCGAGGAAAACTCGCACCACCAATTGATCGTCAGGGGAGCGTCCGGGAAACTTCGTGCTCAAAAAACTCGCTGCCACGATCTTGGAGTTCTCGACAGCAGGAACAACAAATCCAAAAGCCTCAGGCGGCCGGGGCAATTGATCCTGATGATACACCAGGCACACGACTGCGCTACTTGCATAAGGAATTCGACAGAGTAATTCGGCGAGCACGGCATCCTCCTGCTCAACAAGACCGGCAGTATAGGGAGCAGGCAGTGCCGACACGACTCCGTCAAAGGCTCCGCTGTGCGTACCATCGGCGAACTGCAAATCCCACTTACCCCGATCGTCACGCGAGATTCGCTTTGCAGTCCGATTCAAATGAATCGATGAGTCGGGAAGCCGTCGAGCAAGTACATCGATCAACTGAGTCATTCCACCACGCAAAGTGACGAAGTTGCCATAACGCGCCCCACTGGCTTGCGTCGTCGCTTCATCTACTGAGGAATCACGATGCCAAAGCGTCCCGTGCTTGCGAACTAGCTCGATTGCCTGGGGCATGGTCGCAGCGACACTCAATCGGTTGGCGTCGGCTGTGTAGATGCCAGCCAGTAATGGTTCCACCAGATGAGCGAACGCCTCCTTCCCAAGTCGGTCAGTAGCAAACTGTGCAAGATTCTCATCAAATTCAGGTCGCTCGATCCCTGCGGGACGAGGGGACCAACGTTCCCACAAAAGACGCAATTTTCCTGGCCAACTCAGCAGTCGGCTCCGCAGGATCGGCAGGACTCGCTGGGGCCGCATCATGATGAATCCCTGTGGAACAGGATGCAGCACTGCGTCGCGCAGCACCAGGGCTCGGCGATGTTCCGTGTTGGTGGAAATCAATTCCTTGGTGAGCCCGAGTTCTTCACATAGTTCAGTGGCCCACGGCTGCTTCGCGAGAAAGCTGTCCGCTCCAAGCTCGATCAGGAGGTCATCTTTTTGATGGGTGCAGATTACCCCGCCAAGTCGATCGCCAGCTTCGAACAAGTCAACGCTCGCTTGCGGCATGCGTTGCGATAATCGAAAGGCAGCCGTCAGCCCACTGATGCCACCGCCGATAACGGCAAAGCGAAGTTGCGATGGATTAGTCGATCGGCAAGACAATGGATTTTAGTTTAATACGTAAGGAGAGCTATCTGTGGCCAGTTGAAACCAGGGTTCCCATAGTGTGTGGGGATGACTGGAAATGTAGCCACTCAGACTACCAGATGCGGCGGCTGGATCGCCAGGGCCAATAAGATTGGGGCTTTGCCCCGAAGCGGTATTCCATGCCGGCAGTGAAAGAGAAATTGTTGAGTGTCTCCACGTCGTCGGCCCCAAAAGCCAGGTTGTCGAGCACTTCAAGCCGCCAAACCAGCCAGGGCCATTGATGAAACTCAACTCCCGTTCCAAAGGGCATCGTGATGAGTGATACATTGCGACTGATATCGGTGTCGTCACGAAAGTCGATCTGAGTCATGCCCAATCCCAAAAGCCAATAAGGCCGCACTGCACTGTCGCCCCAGGGATAATACTTGAAATCGACATCCGTGATAAAATAGCTCCCGTTGATGGCTAACTCAGCACCGTTGCTCGCATCGATATCCGGATTCGACCAGCCGAGTCGCCATTCCACGCCCCAGAAATAATCAAAGTCGGTACCAATTCGCAGGCCGGCAAGAACCTCGTTGTTCTGGTCGACACGCCCTTCAATCAATTCGTCGCCTAACAACGAGCCAACAAACCAATCCACGTGGTAAGGTCGGTTGAGCCAGCTTGTCCCCTGCAATGGTCTTCCCTTGTGTGTATGCCGACCACTGGTTGAGGAATGCCGAAAGCCCAAATGTCGTAGCCAATCGATTGGCTTTAGTACCGGATCGCTCCAATGAGCCATCGATCCTTCGGCAACATCGTTTTCCTCGAACAGCGATTCCCACTTGTCGAATTCCGCCGCATCGGGAGATAGGACCTCGCTCTCGGTGGACTCTTCAAACACTTCTTCATCAAAGGTCTCTGCCGCATGACTCGATGGAGAGAATGCCCATACCACGACGACCATTGCCGAGATAGCAAATCTCGCGCAGTGTCTGAGCCAGTTTTGAGCGAGCATCGCTGCCATGTGGATCGAATATCAGACCGAGAGAAGGAAAAGCATCGACATTGGAGCCCACAACAGTGGGCAAAATAGGGGCGAAGTATGGCAAGTGAGCCAGAGGGTGTCAACGCATTTCAAATAGATTGCTAGCAAAGCGAGCAAGACGGCGAACCAGCCCTTTCCAGGACGCACCATGTGCCCCCAACCTTGTATCCCCCTGTTCCTGCTGAGCTCCCCGTTAGCCCGTAATACCCGACGGAAGGTCGCAGTTAGAGAGCTTCAGAATTCTTAAGCAGAGGCCGGCCGGCGGCTTTTACTCCAAGTTCTCCATCTTCAATGGCCGGCTGTCCATTAACAAACAGCCACTGCACGCCTGTGGATTGCTTAAATGGTTCCTGGTAGGTGGCGTGGTCGCGAAATGACTCGGGGGCGAAGACCACTACGTCGGCAAAATAGCCAGGCTTCAAATAGCCCCGCGCGGGTAGTTTTAAGATATCCGCTGGCAGACCGCTGGCACTGCGAACAGCCTTTTCAGGTGAAATAACTTTCTCTTCAATCGCAAAGTGACCAATCTTGCGAGGAAATGTACCAAAGCTACGGGGATGCGGGCGCGTTCCATCATCCACTTTCACCCCACCGTCCGAGGCCGTGGCAACCCAGGGAAGCGTCATCACATAACGCACATCTTCCTCGTTCATGCTGAAGCTTACGCCCTGTTCCTCGCCCGTGCGAAGAATATCGAGGGCAATGTCAACAGGCTCGCGATTTTCGGCGGCAGCTACTTCAAGGATCATCTTGCCGACCCAGTCGGGATATTTTGGACACCGGGCGATCATAATCGGTCCCCGATCAGCGAGCGACTCTTCGATGATCTTACGTATCCGCGGAAGTTGTTCCGGATCATTAAGCCGCTCAAGAAGTGCTTTAGTTCCCCCTTCGCGTTCTTCATCGGGCAACAGCATCGCCGTGATTGTTGTGCTACTGGCATCGTAAGGATATTGATCGGCCGTCACCTGTAAGCCTTGCGACTGTGCCGTTTCGACCAACGCTGCCCCCGCCCGAACCTTCCCCCAATTCGGCTTTTGGCTCGATTTGAAGTGAGAGATGTGCACGGGAAGATTCCCCTTGCGTCCGATCTCAATTGCCTCTTCGATCGCTTCGAGCAAGAGATCTCCTTCGTTACGAATGTGGCTGGCATAGATACCACCGTGTTCGCCGACGACACGTGCGATCGCTGCAATCTCCGAACTGTCCGCAAATGAACTGGGCACATACTGCAACCCAGTCGTCATCCCCCACGCCCCTTGTTCCATGGCCTGGCTAGCCAAACGTTTCATTTCCTCAAGTTCTTCCGCAGTCGGTGGTCGCCGAGTGGAGCCAATGACCTTTTCCCGCAGTTCACCCTGTGGGATCAGGTGCGCTACATTCAAGCCGGGGGGATTCTCCTTCAATGTCTCGTAAAACTCTCCGACCGGAAGAGCTCCCCCACCACAGTTACCTGTGACCAAGGTGGTGCAGCCTTGCCTCAGATAGCATTCTGCATCGCGTGTTGCCTCGGCAAAAATCGGTCGGGACTTTTTCGTTTCACCTGTTTTGTCGTCCTCGATTTCGATGGAGGAGTCACTGTGGTTGTGTAAATCTATAAAGCCTGGCGCAATGATTAAACCCGTACATTCAATCGTCCTCCCAATCGCACCCGGCTCGAATTTACCCACGGCAACGATCCGCTCACCGCGGATGGCTACATCCCCGACATAACTGGCGTCTCCCGAACCATCCATGATGGTTGCTCCTGTCAAGAGAAAATCTGCATCTATCGCTTCGGCGAGGGTGTAAGGAAGATTGCTCGTGAAGAAGAGAGAATGAAACAATACAACGGCAAATAAGAAATGGCTTCGAATGTGATGCATCATTACTTCGGTTAATAAATAGTGTGAGGGGGACGAACGAAGAGAAGATAACTATAAGCTGAAAGCAATAGGACAACAACATTTGGCTCGGGCACGGCAACTGAAGCAGCCACAGACCCGAGTGAGCCAGTATACTGACGTTGCCATTCCAGCAAATCAGCGCCGTCAGAATCTCCATCGCCATCGGCATCCGCACTGTCGTTTACGCCATAGGCAACGTTCCATATTGCAAGGTCCATGTCGTCGACGTCAAGATCTTTGTCGAAATCGGCTGTATGCAACAATGTGACGGTCAAAACCGATCCTGGCTCAAATGCATCGACGTCGGCCCCTCCCTGATCAGGTTCCTCGGGAGTAAGAAAGTAATCAAAAGCACTGCCGTCGGAAAGTATCCCCGAAAAGGTCACATTGCGATCGGTGACGACAAATTCCTCGCCGGCATTGAGTTGTGTGATTGGTGCGCCGTCTAAATAGAACTCTGAACCAAAGAAATTCGCCCTTCCTAGATTGTGTACTTGGAAAAAATTGATGGTCCCACCCCAATAATTAATAGTGGCATGCTCCTGGGTGTGGATTTCATTTTGAACAACTCCCCCAAATATATTTGTGACACTGTTTGGCCCTGCTATGTAATCCCGTCCAAAAGATCCTCCCGAGATGTTGGCCGTGCTGCCGATCAGCGTGAATCGGGAGCCCATACTGCCTCCAGAGACATTGACCGTGCTTCCCGCATAGGCAAAAAAGTGATGCCCCACGGTGCCGCCAGAGATATTCACTTCAATATTGGTGCTGGAGCCATCAACATTGCCGGAAGAAAAAAAAGGAAGGAGGCTTCCTCCACTCGAAAGATTCAACTGGGTATCGCTGTCGATGGATGTAGGTGCGACTTGTGGAGGAACGTTCAGTACGGTCGTAAAGCTAGCACACACGATTGAATGGCTGGAGATCAGAACTACAAGTACAAAGAGACAGGGACTTTTCATATCAAGCTCCCTAGGAAGTAATAATGAATCGCAGGGCTGTGACAAAGCCAACACCTTTATTCAATATTACGTCTTGCGTTCACCTATCGGATTGTTTCAATCTCATTTAGTCTTCCACACAGGGTCGTGGTGCGACTCTTCCGCCGACGCAAACCAGCGGGTAAGCGTCATTTTCTGCCGCGTGTAGAAATGCACACTCTCGGTCCCCTGGATGTGCAGGTCACCAAAGAAGGATTGATTCCAGCCTGTAAATGGGAACCATGCCATCGGTGCCGGCACTCCCACATTGATACCGATCATACCGGCATTGAAATGATGCTTGAACTGCCGGGCGGCATAACCACTTGAGGTAAAGATGGAAGCACCGTTGCCATAGGGGCATTTTCGCCCCACTTCCAAAGCACTCTCTAAATCATCCACACGGATCACTGACAGAACCGGGCCAAAGATTTCTTCCTGAGCAACGCGCATATCGGGCTTTACCTGGTCGACCACACTGGGTCCCAGGAGAAAACCATCTCCTGCAAAATTGCGGCGACCATCGAGCGCTACTTTTGCACCATCCGTCACGGCGATATCCAAGTATCCCGCCACGCGATCCAAGTGTTCACGGCGGATCAGAGGCCCCATGTCAACACTTTCGTTTCCATCGGTCGGACCGACCTTGAATCCTCCCGCATGATCGCATAGCCCTTCAACAAGAGGATCGGCTACCTTGCCCACGGCCACAGCCACACTACCCGCCATGCACCGTTGCCCTGCACATCCGTAGGCTGACGCTGATAGGGCTTTGACGGATTGGTCTAAATCAGCATCGGGCATAATGATGAGATGATTTTTAGCCCCCCCTGCCGCCTGAACTCGTTTGCCATTTTTTGTGCCGGTCTCATAAATGTATTTGGCAATCGCCGTTGACCCGACAAATGAGATCGCAGCGACCTGCGGATGCTCAAGAAGCACTTCGACACAATGCCGGTCACCGTGCACAATATTAAACACTCCTGAAGGTAAACCAGCCTCGATCAACAGTTCACCCAATCGCACTGAAGAAAGTGGCACTTTCTCAGATGGCTTGAGCACAAACGTATTCCCACAGGCAATCGCAACGGGAAACATCCACAACGGTACCATGAAAGGGAAATTGTAAGGCGTGATACCTACGCACACTCCAACTGGATGTCGTACGGTCTCGGCATCGACGCTGGCAGCGATATTAGCGAGCGTATCCCCCATCAGCATCGTCGGCACGCTGCACGCGAACTCTATCATCTCCAAGCCGCGTTGCACTTCAGCTCGGGCTTCCGGAAGCGTCTTGCCATGTTCACGCGTTACTAGTGCAGCCAGATTTTCAAAGTTTTGAGTGACCAGATCGCGAAAACGAAACATTACCCGGGCGCGCTCCACGGCGGGTGTTTCACTCCAGTCGGGCAAGGCAGCGGCGGCAGCGGCAACAACTTCGGCTGTTTCAGTTGGAGTGCAAAACGGCACGCGCGCAATGATTTGACCAGTGGAGGGATTGTAGACATCACCACCTGAGTCACCGGAATTAGTACGCCATGAACCGGCAGAAAGAACGGGAACAATAGGAGTGGAGGCCTCAGCTACGCTCGACATGTTAGTACCTATGCTTGAATGGTCCGATAAGATGCTAAGCATTTCGATGGAAACACTTGCGGGTAAACACAATGGTCAACCCTCAACGGGTAGTAGTCAGCAAGTTTTCTACCGGTTATCATACCTTGGTGCGCTGAGTTGATACAGTCGTGCAATTGACTTTCGAGGCCAACTTGCGGTTGATACGCACGGTCTTTTGGTAGATTTTTTGCCAGACAAACGAGGAGCCCTTCGATGCCCAGAAATGTCCGTGGTGCCCTGATTCAGGCAACTTTATGCGAGCCGGTCACTTCCGGTGTCGAAAAAGTGAAGCAGGCTATGATCGATAAGCATGTCGACTTGATTGCTCAAGCAGCCGACAAGGGGGCTGAAGTGCTCTGCATGCAGGAACTGTTCTATGGCCCCTATTTCTGTGCCGAGCAGGATCCTAAATGGTATGAACTTACCGAACGAGTTCCCGATGGTCCCACGACCAAGCTCATGCAGGAGCTGGCCAGGAAACACAAGATGGTCATCGTTGTGCCGATGTACGAAGAAGACCTGACTGGCGTGTATTACAATACCGCGTCGGTCATTGACTCGACGGGTGAATACCTCGGTAAGTTTCGTAAGATGCACATCCCTCACTGCAACCCGGGCTTTTGGGAAAAATTTTATTTCCGTCCTGGCAACCTTGGTTACCCGGTGTTTGAAACCAAGGTCGGCAAGGTCGGTGTCTACATTTGCTACGACCGGCACTTCCCCGAGGGTGCACGCTGCCTGGGACTCAACGGCGCTGAGATCGTCTTCAACCCTTCGGCCACCGTCGCAGGTTTGAGTGAATATCTGTGGAAGCTAGAGCAGCCCGCCCACGCCGTGGCGAATCAGTATTTTATGGGCGCGATCAATCGCCCCGGCTTCGAAGAACCATGGCGGATCGGCGAGTTTTACGGGCAGAGTTACTTCTGCGACCCCCGTGGCCAATTCATCGCTCAAGCCGACCGCTCAGGGGACGCAGTCATAACCGCCGACATGGACTTGGACATGATCCGCGAGGTGAGAAACACTTGGCAATTCTTCCGCGACCGTCGGCCCGATAGCTATGACGAAATCGTGGCGGGGTGAAGTCAGCGCTAGTTTGATTTTGCAGGTCGCAGCTTCATCAAAACCAAGTACGCCACAAACGAGACACCAAAACTGATAAACCAGGCGTAATGGTAGAGATCGGCCCAAAACACTGGGACGGACTCCTTCCACTTGTCGGAGACCGCAGCCAGGAAGCCCGGTACACAGGGTGCAATGCCCAAAAGCATTGCAATGATCGCCAAAGGATTGAAACCACCACGATACCAATACGGTCCCTCGCGACGGTAAAGCCCCGCAAGATCGAGTTGTGTTTTTCGCAACACGAGATAGTCTGCGAGTAACACACCTCCGACTGCTCCCAACAGTGCTGAGTACGCCACCAACCAGCGGAATATGTACCCCGTGGGGTCCGCAATTAGTTTCCAGGGCTGCATCAGTATGCCGATCAACCCAGTGATGAAGCCACCGGTGCGAAAAGAGATCATTCGTGGCCAGAGATGGGCAAAGTCATTAGCGGGGCTTACTACATTGGCGGCGATGTTGGTGGCGAGGGTCGCAATGCAAAGGGCCAACATCGCCACGACGAGTACGATGGGGTTCTGAAACTTCGTGAGCAGGATCACGGGGTCCCAAATGGTCTCACCATAGATGACAGCGGTCGCTCCGGTGACAGCAATCCCGATGAATGAAAAAAGTGCCATCGTGGTCGGGAGCCCCAAGGCCTGCCCCAGTGCTTGATCGCGTTGTGAATGGGCATAGCGGCTAAAGTCGGGGATGTTGAGCGACAACGTGGCCCAGAAACCGACATTGGCTGTTAGCGAGGCGAAGAAAAAGGGCCAAAACTTTCCAGCTTTCGGGCCACCAATGTCGAAAGCCGACGGTTTCGAGAGCATCGTTCCAAAACCATTGGCCTCGAAATAGGCCCAACCTAGCAACACAAGACCCAGACCGATCAACAAGGGCGCTTTGATGTTCAGTAATACGCGAATTGATTCCACGCCCATGTAAATAACCCACATATTGATGGCCCAAAACAAGAGAAAGCAGGCGACTTCGGCGGTATTGATCTCGATGAGCGGGAGATTCTCCAGCGTGCCCCAAGCGGGCACAAATGCCACCAGGATTTGGTAAATCGCTGCTCCGCCAATCCAGGCTTGAATGCCAAACCATCCACACGCGACCAGCGCTCGCAATAAGGCCGGAACGTTTGCACCCAGAATGCCAAACGAGGGTCGGCAGTAAACCGGAAACGGTATGCCGTACTTCGTGCCGGCGTGAGCGTTCAGGATCATGGGGATCAATACGATCACATTACCGAGAAAAATCGTGATGATCGCTTGCCACCAATTCATCCCTCCTTAGATCATGCCCGAGGCGAGCATATAGATCGGACGACAAGCAGACATGACGATCGCCAGCCCGGCCATGTCACGGGTCGTCCAGCGACGCCCGGAACGTGGCACAGGCGCCATGTCCTCGCTGTAGTAAGCAGACGCGGAGAGATCGAGAGAAAGCTCGTGAATGCCGTCGTGAATGGTTTCTGATTGGCTGGCCATCCGATTAATTCTCCAATCACTGAGATTAAGAATCCCTAAGTGTTTTCCGCAAACTACTATCTTGCCTTTATAGCCGTCACCGGAAGGTAATGGCTACAATAGGGATGTCATCAGTAAATTCATTGTTCTGGGCAGGGTCAATGGCAATCGTTAGAATTAGAATACATCTATAACCCTCGTTCTCTACCTCGCTGAGAATACGCAATGAGCGCCAGTAAAAGCAGCCTTCAACTCCCCGCCTGCGACCACAGCCCGACTCCCTATCAAGGTCCTTCGCGAGATGAGGTCATCGCCCTACGACACCAATATGTTTCTCCAGGCGTGCTGACGTATTATCAGGAGCCCTTGATGATCGTCGAAGGCAACATGCAGTACTTGTGGGATGAAACCGGGCGGCGTTATCTCGATGGTTTTGCAGGGATTGTTACTGTAAGCGTAGGTCACTGCCATCCCCAGGTGATTGAAAAGGTGCGCGAACAGACGGGCCGCCTCCAACACACGACCACCATCTACCTGCACCCGGCTATCGCCCAGTTTGCCGAGAAACTTGCCAGCAAGATGCCCGCGGGACTCTCGCGCAGCTACTTCACCAATAGCGGCAGCGAAGCGAACGAAGTCGCCATCCTCTCAGCCCGCGAATACACCGGCAACGAACCGGTGGTCGCACTGCGCAACGGCTACCACGGTGGCACTTCGATCCCCATGGGGCTCACGGCCCATGGGACCTGGAAGTTTAAATCCAACCCGCAACTCAACATTTTGCACACCAACCCCGGCTACTGCTATCGTTGTCCGTACGATCTTGAGTACCCGTCGTGCGAACTCAAGTGTGCTTACGATGTGAAGAACGTCATCCAATATCAGTCGCCCGGCGAAATTGCGTGCTTCATCGGCGAGCCGATCCAAGGGGTCGGCGGCACGGTGACTCCTCCCAAAGAGTTTTTTAAAGTCGTTTACGAGATCGTTCGCCAGCACGGTGGATTATGCTTTGCTGACGAAGTCCAGGGAGGCTTCGGTCGCACGGGACATCACTATTGGGCACATCAGAATTACGACGTGGTACCCGATGGCATCTCGATGGCAAAGGGAATTGGCAACGGGGCACCGCTTGGTGCATTCACCACCACCGAACCCATCTCGGAGGTGATGAAAAACCGCATCCACTTCAATACCTTCGGTGGCAATCCCATCAGCATGACGCAGGGACTGGCCACACTCGAGGTGATCGACGAGCAGAACATCCAGCAGAATGCTTTGGAAGTCGGCACACACCTCAAAGACCGCCTCTTGGAACTGCAGGAAAAACAGCCGCTCATCGGCGAAGTTCGCGGCATGGGTTTGATGCTTGGCGTAGAACTCGTGCGCGATCGCAAAACCAAAGAGCCCGCCAACACCGAAACCGCTGCTGTGATGGAGCAATGCAAAAACCGCGGCCTGATCATCGGCAAGGGCGGCCTCTTTGGCAACACGTTGCGCATCAAACCCCCCATGTGCATCACCAAAGATGATGCCGATTTCATGGTGGCTTGCCTGGACGAAGTGCTAAGCGAAGTTCAGAGGCAGCAGCCATGATGCAACGCATCTCACGGCTCCAACAGGTTTTCTTCCTGCTAGCACTCCTCTCAATCCACTAAGCGCCCCCACCCCAAAATGTCGATGCTCTAAATGACATCCCGTTCTGGTACGCCCTGCGCGCGTACCTTGGTCCATGGCTTATAGGGGGGAACTAACGCCATGTTTCGTATGAAATCCGCTGCTGCGCTGCTGGCGCTGTTCGCCTTGGCTGGCTGCAAAATGTGTTGCAGTTACCCAGATAATGTTCCACCGGTTCTCAATGGACCCTATTCCCACGTCCATGGACGGGCAGGCTCAGTCTTGACGGGTGGGTACCAGCCTCCCCTGTATGGGTCCGTTACGGAACTTCCTGAAGTGGGAGATCAGAGTCCGACTCCTTAGTAGACCGAGTGGCTTCTGAAGATTCACTTGATGTTGAATCACGATTTCGATTGAACAAATCAGGATCGAACGGATCTCGCACCTGGAAGCGGTCTAACTCTGCGCCGTTGCGGACTGGCTTTGCAGCCAGAATGTCAAGCTCTTTGCCTTCTTGAGTAGCTTCTATCGTTGGGCCATTTGTTGAAATCGAATTTTCGGACTGATCTTCGGTTAGCTGCGCAATCCAAGCCCGCATGATGGCAGCCTGACGGGGAGTGAAAGCCTCGGAATGCTCTCCCTGAACCGTGCCATGCACGGCAAGCGCATGGGTCAACAGTGGACTCGCCTCAGGGTCACTCAGATCGACCATACGGAACACTGATTCCAAGTTTTGTTGGATCAGTTCTGGGCTGCCAATGCCGGAGAGCGCCTCGCGATTCACTTGCATCTTCTGGCTGGAGCCTGGGCAGTGACAACCTCCCGTCGCGCAGCTGTGGATCAACATGGGTTGAATGCGCCGCACAAACTCAACACGCGCCCATTGGGGAAACTCCGAACTGCGCACACTTGATTCTGTGGTGGGAACTTCAGGCGATGTTCTTGCGGGCTCAGTCGAAGGAGGTTTGTTCGTCGGACTTTTATCTCTGCCGAGGTAATCGATTTGTCGTGATAAGACGTCAAGTTGCGGTAAGTGAGGCTCCATAGCTCGAGCCTCTTCAAGCTCTGCTCGAGCGTGATCCAGTAAGCCATGCTGCAAACACCAGCGGACCATCTCCAGGTGAGCGTCTGCGGTGGCAAAGCGCCGCAGCTCACGGCGGTGCGCGTAGGCTTCGCTCATATTGTGGCAGAAAAAATCGACTTCGGTCGAGCGAACCTGCAACTCCCCCTTGGGCAACATTATCCGATATTTCTCCCCTTCACGACTGATGACTCCCTGCAGAATACTCCCATTCGTGAGCACAAGCAGGCCTTGCTGGGGAGTAGCTGGCGGAGTTTCGGCCGCTATCGCTAAATTCGCCATTAGCAGCCAAATTGCCCCGAAGCAATGAATGCTTCGGCTCGCTGGAAGTTGTTTGACGCTTTGAAGAAGTTTTTTGAACACCATGGTCGGCAGAGGCTACGAGAAGCGACTTTGGGGGTCAAGGTTGTCAGGGGAAACATTTCCCGAAAATTCTCTTCCACATTTCCTCCTGTGTGACAATCACGCCGGAAGCCGCCTGGAAGTCCTCCTCCTTGCTAGCTATATTGGATAACTTATGTAAACCAAATTGCGTGGAACCTTTAGAAACATCGAAATGGGAGGAACAGGCCACCAGCGATGCCAGGTTTTCTATTCCGGCCGTGTCCAAGGAGTAGGATTCCGCTACACGACTAAAAGAATCGCTAGCAAACATGCTGTCACGGGTTTCGTGCAAAACCTCCCCGATGGCCGGGTGGAACTGATTGCCGAAGGAACTGCTGCAGAATTGGAAGCCTTTTTGCAGGAAGTCAGCCAGCGACTGAGCAATTGCATTCGTAGCACTGCTGTCGACCGCCGCCCCCCCACGGGTGAATTCCACGCTTTCCGCATCCGCCATTAAAATCAATAAGTGAGTGGTCCATCAACGCACCACCCACCACCAACCACAAACCACCAACCACAAACCACCCACCACTCACACCCATGTCCAACCTTCCCATCTGGCTCAAACCTATCTGGCTTCTCTCACTCGGTACCACAGCTGGGCTGCTTGTACTGCTCGTCTTGTGGGGAATTCTCTATCTGGTGAATCGGCGGGCCGGAGCCGCGGTGGGGAACACCGTTCGTGAGGAAATCTTATTGCCGATCACCTATACACTTGCTGCCTTAGGAATCTTGGCCCTGTTGGCAAGCCCTACAATGAATCCGAGTGAGGTGATCGATTCGCTCAAAAGGCTTGGCGACGTCGGCGTCGTGGAAGTCACCGAAACTATTCCTGCCAACACGCCCGACTATCCAATACACCTCTCCTTCCGACCAGAAGAGCTGCAAAGCTATTCGATCGACAGCGAGCAGGATTTGGCTGTGAATATTGAAAAAGGGAAGGGTTACGTCGAACCTGTGCTGCTCGTCGAAGGAAATCAACTCTATCAATGGTCTCCCGGCAGCAGCTCTCCCCGTGGATTTGAAGAAGACGTCGAAACGATTTATCTCACCAACGAGACGGATCTGCCGAGCAAGGTGACAGCAATCTTTACCACCGACGTGGCAATGCCCGAAATCCATTATTTGCCTATCGCTGCGTGGAGCGTGATTGGGCTTTACCTGGGCTATCTGCTGATCAACCTGCTCGCCCCCAAGGCTTCGATCATCGCATCGGCTACCTCCAAGGAAGCTATTTCCCAGCCGCTATTCTTGCTGCTGACGCTGATCGGCATTGCGGCACTCTTGCTTTATGTCTATGTGCCTTACAACACCTTTGGCGAAGATGTCAAAATGCTCAAGACTTCTGGCATGGCAACGATCAAGGTCTTGGCCATTATCTTTGCCCTCTGGACAGCCAGCGTCTCGGTCGCCGACGAAGTCGAAGGCCGCACCGCGCTCACTGTGCTTTCCAAACCCGTGAGTCGGCGTCAGTTTATCTTGGGCAAGTTTCTTGGCATCGTCTGGCCGATCCTGCTCATGTTCCTGATCCTCGGCACGATTTTCCTCCTGACTGTTTCCTATAAAGTCGTCTACGATGCCCGCGAGTCGGCCAAGACGACGCCCATTTGGACTGACTGTTTTGTCGAAGTGGTGCGGATCATCCCCGGGCTGGTCCTGGCTTTTTACGAAGCCGTGGTAATGGCAGCGATCAGCGTGGCAATCTCGACGCGATTGGCCATGCTCCCCAACCTGGTGATTTGTGGCTCGATCTACGTACTCGGCCATCTCGGCCCGTTGATCGTAAAATCCTCGGCGGGCGAGATCGTGTTCGTCAAGTTCATTGGGAGGTTGATTTCCATTGTCCTCCCGGTGCTCGACCACTACGAAATCGAAGGGGCCATTGCCGGCGCGTCGGCAGTCCCCACGGAGTATCTGTTGTTGGCTCTTGTCTACAGTCTACTCTACTGCGCTGCAGCGATGCTGTTGGCCCTCTTATTCTTCGAAGACCGCGACTTGGCTTAATAAACGAAGACAAATTCCTCGCAAAGGCGCGAAGGCGCAAAGAAGATCCCTCTTTCAACCTACTTTGCGCCTTCGCGCCTTTGCGAGAGATACTTCATTGTTGCCTCCGTGGTCCTATGCGTCCTCATTGGTTTGGTTTTCCTCAGCTGCGCCCAGATGAAAAATCCCTGCGCATTCGATAGTCGCATCTCAATAAGAATCCGCTAAAATCATAGAAGCTCTTACTTCTAACAATCGAACCCGATGCGAGTTCTAACGCCGTGAAAACCGCACACATGCAAATCTATTTTGCCGTTTGTTTGATTCCACTCTTCTCCTTCGCAACATACGCCACCGAAATCGGCCAACCTAACGCCCGTACCGGCGACGAGATCGTCGTCTGTGGTCAGTTCTTCCACACCACGGCTCCCGTCGTGCTGTGGATGGATCCCGGTGGGTACGATGCCTATCGTGTTGAGCGCCGATTCGCGCCGCTGGAAAAGGCCGAATGGGATGCCACGCGCGCTGAGGTGAACCTCGACACCCCCAATCGCTACGGCATCCGTCAGGACAAATTGACCCCCGAGCAACTCGAACAGGTCCGCGGTGGGGGTTGGACGTTGCCTCTGCTGCAGGACGTCGTCGATCAGTTCGTGATGCACTACGACGTCTGTGGCACCAGCGAGCGATGCTTTCAAGTCTTGCACGATAGCCGTGGATTGAGCGTGCATTTTATGCTCGACATCGACGGCACGATCTACCAGACGCTCGATCTCAAGGAACGCGCCTGGCACGCGACAATTTCTAATTCCCGCTCGGTCGGCGTCGAAATCGCCAGCATCGGCGCTTATCCCGATCCCCACACGGTGCTCGACAAGTGGTACGTCACCGACGAAGAAGGCGTGGTGCATCTTCGCCCGCCCCGCACCGTGAGCCATATCGGTGTGCGGACCAAACCCTTCTACGGCAAACCCGCCCGCCAGGAACTGATCAAGGGCACCATCCAGGGCCAGGAGCTTTATCAATACGACTTCACTCCCGAGCAATACGACTCGCTGATCAAACTCACCGCCACCCTCTCGAAAGTGTTTCCCAAGATTAAGCTCACCTACCCGCAGGACGAGCAGGGCAATCTCATCCCGCATGTCTTGACCGACCAACAGTGGCAAGACTTCCAAGGCGTGATCGGCCACTACCACGTCCAAAAAAACAAAACCGACCCCGGCCCCGCCTTCGACTGGGAAAAAGTAATCGGCGGCGCGCAAGCGCTGGTGAAGTAACT
Source organism: uncultured Planctomycetaceae bacterium (assembly GCA_937925545.1). Taxonomy (GTDB): domain Bacteria; phylum Planctomycetota; class Planctomycetia; order Pirellulales; family Lacipirellulaceae; genus Bythopirellula. The sequence continues at coordinate 177,034 of CALALR010000041.1, read as the reverse complement.
CTCTGGCGCGTCCAGAAGCGTAAGCGCCTGGAGTATCCCTGGCACATCCAGAAGCGTTAGCGCCTGGAGTATCCCTGGCGCGTCCAGAAGCGTTAGCGCCTGGAGTCTGTTGTGAATACTCCAGGCGCTTACGCTTCTGGCTCGCCAATTCATGTAATTGACGCATGTACACCATTTGTGTACCCTACACGCCATGCGTCACTGGCTTCTCACGAACACGACTTTCGGCACGTGGCTTCCCGGCAACAAGCGTGGCTCAGTCACCTCCGTGCGAGATCGGCGCAAGTACGATGCGGTCACTTTAACGCGATTCGAGCATGACCGGCCGGGAGAGCCTTGGGAGGGTCACTTGCCAGGGATCCATCGAAGTGCTCTGAGGGCGATGAAGGGTCCTCCTATTTATCTCACGCTTTTGCAGGCCAAGGCCTTACTAGTTCAATTTCAAGAGACGGCAAATTATCGTGGCCGCACCCTGCACGCCGTTTCTATCATGCAGAACCATTTCCATATCATCGTCACCGTCCCCGGCGATCCCAACCCCGATCGTGTCCTGGCCGACTTCAAGGCCTACGGCAGTCGAGTGCTCAATCGCAGCTATGGTAAACCCGCTTCAAATACGTGGTGGACCACAAAAGGCTCAGTCCGCAAGCTATCAACAGCATCCGCGTTCGATTGTGCGATAAACTATGTGCTTCACAAACAGCCCAGCCCATTAGTCATCTGGTCGCCAGACCCTAGTCCCACAACCTAACAGCCGTCAAGAACTTTACCGGCGCATCCAGAAGCGTTAGCGCCTGGAGCATTTTGGGCGAGCCAGAAGCGTTAGCGCCTGGAGCATCCCTGGCGCGTCCAGAAGCGTTAGCGCCTGGAGTTTTAGGGGGTACCACCACACCCAAAGTCTTATAAACTAGGAAAATGTTCGGCAAATCGCACAACTCTTTCGGTGATTACTGATAGATATTCTTTTCTCCTAACAGAAAGTTCTTCTCATGCAATTCATGGTCACTTACGCAATCGAAATCCCTCAGCGAGCGGCAGCAGAGGCGCGTTTTTTGGAGACCGGCGCTGCTCCTCCCGAAGGGGTGAAACTGCTCGGAAGATGGCACAGCGTAAGTGATCGCCGCGGATTCGTGTTGATCGAAAGCACCGATTTAATGGCAGTATCCACATACATGCGCGACTGGAGTGATCTTCTCAATTTCCAATTAACTCCCGTCATCAACGATGAGCAACTAGCCACGATCATGAAGGGCTGACGTGCTCCGCGAACCGCGATTCACCTCGAAGATCCGACGCGTCGGGAGTAGCGGGGGCTGCAGCTACATAGTGAGGTAAGATGGGTGCGAGTACCAAGCTACAGCCTAAATTCATGTGCCACGGATCTACACTGATTTTCACGGATTAAATCCAGTCTCATCTGATCCGTGTTTCGTCCGTGTTAATCCGTGGCTGATACCCTGGTCACACACTCGTGACCAAGCATAGCCAAATCAGTTTCAAACGCAGATGTAGGATGGGTGCTTGCACCCATCCTGCAGCTCGGGCGAAACACGGCTCTGAGCAGCGAGCGCAGGCGATCAGAATCATCACCACAACCAGCAATACCAATGTAGAAAAGTTTGGTTCCGGCACCGCGGCACTTGAAGCACTGAGCGTCGACAGACCATACGTAGATTTCCAATTGTCCAAGTCAGACGAGTCCAGTGGATTCGGCGAACCCCCACGTTGCCAGATCAGGAAATCGCGGCCATCGACGTCACCGTCGAAGTCAAAGTCTCCAGACAAAATCGAGGTGACGGCGAGAGAAATGCTATTAAGCTCGTACTGGACGCTGAAAGCGAGAGAGGAACCGAGGTCTGGTAGCAATTCTTGATCGAATGTCCCATTGATCCCTCCGCTTGCCGTTAGGATTTCAAACACATCTCCTGGTGAAGGAACGAAACCATTTATTAAATGAACATCGAGCAAGCCGCCCAATTCGACGATGCCCGCGCCCAAAATATGGTTGAGTTGATCGTACCCGCTGCCGGGCGACGTGCCGCCAATTTCAATTTCTAGCGTTCCATCGTAGGTCACGCTTCCTCGGTTCACCCTGGCAGTACTAAAACCTGGCGCATCAGTGCCTGTGATAACCACATTGTCTTGCGTCCCCACTCCTTTCACATATCCGGTGAGTGTGACAGGCTCTCCTAAACTAGCACCCGTGATATGACCGTTATTGATCAGAGGAGTCGCAGAATTGTTGGGAGTGTCCACCGTCCCAAAACCGGTGATGTTACCTCCGAAATCAAGTGTCAGGCCATTGGCAGCAATTAGGACTCCAGGACCATCCCCTCCCACGGAGACGAATGACGTAGAGGTTAGCACCGCATCGTTTGCGTCCAGCAGGGTTACGATTTGATCATTGACGTCTAAATCACCGGCGATGGAAAATCCGTCAACCAGGGAAGAATTGCCCAGGGAGAGTGGTCCTGTGGCAATGATTTGAGAACCTAAGACACCCTTTATCTTCCCATTGATAGATCCTGTGGCAATGAGTTGACCCAGCGGAGGAATCGTTAGATCAAGGCTTGTGGTTCCACCAGTCAGCTGAAACGAACCACTATTCCATCGAAAATTACCGCCGGCCGAGTTGTCCAACTGGGAAGTAATTAGTGATCCATCCTCAAGCCGAAGCAATCCATCTGAAGCTATAAACGTGGTTTCATTTACGTGAAGTGTTGCTCCTAGCTCCAGGAAAAGCTGCTCGCCTAACCCTCCCCCAGAACCTATTGTGAAGCCATTGACACCCACAATTTCTACTGTGCCTGTCACCAAAGTGACAATACCATTATTGGCTGTCACGAGTGAGTCGGTCGTAAGTTTTCCACCGTCAATCGTAAGTGTTGCAGCGTCTACGGTCGTAGTACTATCAACGATCAAATGTCTACCCGAGATCAAGTTGCGTGCGTCATCTAGGCCGTCGCCGTTCGACAGCGTAAGTGAGGTCGTGTCGTGCAGGATTCCCGAAACAAAATTGAGCTGTCCGTTAGGATGAACTACAATGTCGGCAAACTTTAGAGAGCCTGATGAGATCGACGCTGTGCCACCCGAAAAAATTGAAAAATCCTGTCCCACACTCACCAATCCATTATTTTGAATGAGGAGAAATGAAGGGCCATTAGCGCTGGTCAACTGAAGCAAATCCGCCAAGTTCCAGCTGGAGTTGGCATCGGTGACTACGACTGTGCTCCCATCCGCTCCACCCCTGGTGGCGTTCACGACTCCGCCCTGCTGGATCGTCAACTGACCACCGGCAAAACCTCCCACGACAATATCACTGGTAACATTCAACTGGGAGCCTGAGCCTCTAACGGTCGCCGCGCTACCTACGGCAAACGCAACAACGACATCGTGGTCAACAGTCACGATGCCTCCATTTTCAATGACTAAGCTTCCTGATGCCTGGTGACCAATGTAGATATCGTTCGCTGATAAGGTGGCTGTAACACCGCTAACGGTGAGGGTGCTGCCAGAGGAGCCCAGCTTGGCAGAGATGGATAGCAGATCTTCCACGGAAACGATTCCGTCACTGCCCACCGTGAGGAATCCCGGCGCTGTAGCATCTCCCAACTCAAGCACCGTTCCTGCCTCTAGAATGCGTCCCGAGTCTATAATAAGATTCTGACCAAATGGACTGGAGTTAAAAAAATCGGGTCCTACGATGACGGGGGTGCTGATTGCTAAAGTTCCAGACCCCCATTGGAATGCACAACTGCCTCCCGTACCACACTCACCATCCTGATTCCAAAGTCGGCTTGTTGTAATCGTTCCTCCTTCCAAGACAACAGTGCCAGAGCCAGGATAGATGAACAGCAAATCATTTACGTGGACAGAGCCCTCTGGTAAGACTGTCAACGTGCCTGTTCCACCTGGTCCCTGGTCAGAGCCGCCCACATACAACGATTCGTTGCCGGGCGATAATGGGTCTCCCACCTGCCAACTGGACTGCAACAGATCGCCGGGATCACCGACTGTAACGTTGGCAACTGATGGAAACTCGCTGGCAATCGCTGCATCATGCCAACTTTGCAGCATTCCTCCACCTTTGATGACAACATCTGCATTACCATTTTCACCTATGATCGTGCCAATCGGAGGTCCAGTGGGAGGTGATTCCACAGTGACCTGCGAGTTTGCTCCGGTAAGGAGAAGTGATCCATCGCTTAATAGATTCTCTCCTATAACAAGCTCGCCCACGGCAACGGTTCCGCCTGCTACCACGTCGAGGTTTCCAACCCCGTCCTGTCCGATTACTAAGTCCCGCGGGATACCGAAAACATCAACAACGAGCGATTGTCCAGTTTGAATGGCGACATCATTTCCCAGTGGCGCTGAAACGGACGTGTTGTCGATATATAACGTGCTATTTGAGATGGTCAACGTACCTGTTGACCAGTTGAAATCTTCAGGCTTCATGACCTCGAAAACACCGGTCGTGATATTACCACCGTCAAGGTTGAGGGTGCCACCCGTCCCACCCACTCTCAGCGTGCCACTAACGTCGACCATCCCACCAGTCGGCACGTTGAGTGTACCTTCTCCATCTTCTCCGATCGAAATCAGTGACGATATATGGGGCACATTCAGCGTCCCGTTCACAACGGTAAGTACTGCGGTTTCTCCTAGGTTTTCCCCGAGAATTACTTCGGTTGTATCAAGGCGATCATTTTGATTTGGCTCTGAAAGTGTATAAGTGAAACCAGCCAGGTCGAGAATCACTGTGTCGTTGCGAACGATCAACTGAGAATTTATGTGATTGTTGTCGAAGGTTAACGTGTACCCTGAAGGCCCAGTATTTAGATCGAAGACTGCCTCGTCAAATATCTCGGGTACGCGATTGGCCGCTGCGGGAGTTCCAAGATCGACATCCCATTTTGTACTATCCGAAAAAAAACCCCCTGCAGGGTCATTCCACCTCAGGGATGGAACAGGTGCAAAGGCAGCCAATACATGTGTATCAGCTGGGCTCCAAGTATTAGTGATCATGCCCGCTGTCGGCACCAACCGTGTGCTGGCTGCACTGGAGGTCACATTATTACCTGCACTCCCACCTTGGCGATCCCAGTGCTCGATCATTCCAAAGGGCAACCCAGCAGGAGATGGTGTCAATGGGCCCTGTGAAGCACGATTTGCAGTGTCAAACACCCAAGTATAATCAGTCAATGTTGTCAAGCTGGTGCTGTTTCCAGTGGTTCCGGCAGACACTTCTGCAGGTTGTTGACTCACATTGAATGCGGACATGGCTCCAAAGACTATTCCGCGTGGTGTGTCAGACAAATTAATTTGAATATTTGCTGTTCCCACAGCAGGATTGAGCAGATACCAAAGCTCACTTCTCGAGGGCGTAGAATCAGCAACAGCGCCTGGTATCAGTGTCAGGGGTGCGCCGCCGTAAGTTACTGAGGTCACCTCGGCATATGCCTCTCCTGCCACGGCGACAACCAGCAGTCGATTGTTACCCGGCCCGATGGCGAAATTGTTAATACTTAGAGGATTACCCTGCCAGGCGTCTCCCGAAGCAATGTTGTCTAAGGCAATCTTGGCAGCCTTAGTGCTCGCAACGAGGCAGAAAGAACATAACAGCGGTAGAATCCACAATGTTAATATGCTTGAGCGACACATAATTGCTACCTTTGATTTACCATGTGAATGTTGAACAGTGTTGCAAGAGGCCATCCCTCTTGCGCTCTCTTTCGTGTTCGACCCTTGGGAAGCGGCTGAAACAGGCGAATTAATGGTTTGGCGAACATCTTGGTACTCCTCTCCACGCCACAGCGTGTTAAAATAGAGTTAGCTTAATCCCGGGCGCACAACGAGCGCCTGGGGGATGCAGGGCCGGTGAGTGGTTTGCCTGTCAGCGGATACTCACCGGCCGGTTATTTTCGGCATTGCTACCAGGGAACGACCGCGGGGTCGATCGACTGGCATGCGGTTACAACGTCAATACTCGATCGTACCGACGAAGATGGTTCCCCACTCGTCGGCGTAAATCTGCTCAATGTCGGTCAGGAAATCGCCCATTTCCATTTCCATATCGAAGGTCACCCATACCGACATGTTCGGTTCCCCTTTCCTCACAAAGACCACTTTGTGCGAACCGTCTTGGGCCACATTGCCCGTGACGACCCCTCGTTCGTCCGTGGCGATGGCGATTCCTGGATCGACTTCAAACAGCACCGTCGCCTGATTGGGCGAGTTGACGACGTCCGCCCGGTACAGATCGTAGATCAGGCCATTGCTGCCGGTACAGAAAAAGTTAGAAAGAAGCAGTACGTTCACAAGTTTTGCTCCAGCCGGCAGTGCACCGTCGAAGAAGATGACATCCCCATTGAGGGGTTGCTGCCCATGTTGCAGGAACACCATATTCGTGCCACCTACGATTCCGAGTGCGCACTGGACTTGCGGCTCAACTGGCTTTCCGGTGACAACACCCATGCGTGTTCCACTAAGGTCTAAGTGTGCCGGCGCAAGAAAATCAATCGCCCAGGTGTGGGCGGCACCGGCGACTATCACCAACGTACAGACGCAGGTAACGAAGAATCGAGACATCATGGCTTTCTCCTTTTTGCTAAGGAAATAATTCGCCAGGCGCGCAACGCGAGCGCCTGGGGGATCCATGACCAGTGAGCGGTTTGCCTGTCAGCGGCTGGTCACCGGTCGGTTTTTATGCGAGCTGTCAGCGACTAGCCTTCAGCTCTTAGCGACTTGTCGTGTCCGGCAAGTCGATTAGTCTTCGCTTTCTTTGCTGTTTATGCCTGAACTTGCTTCGGTCGGTCCAGGATCGGCAGCGTCAATGCCAAGCAGTTCAGCGGCTTCATGGCGAAAGTCCGGAATCTGCCATTGACCGGCATATCTGGAACGCCAATCGTTGACGCGCCGATACTCGGCATTCTCTGCTTGGTCAAACCACCGACCGGATTCGTCTTGGCTGCCCAACTGCCACTGGGTCATGGCGGCGAAGTAGCCGTAGGCCTTTAAATCGAGCTTGTACTTGTCGAGGTCTCTCGCTTTATCAAACGATGCCGCGGCGCCAGCCCAGTCCCCCGTCCGGTATTGGGCCACCCCGAGAGTTAGCCAGTACTCAGCGCCTTTGGGCGTTTCCAGAGTGCCTGACACCCTTGCCTGCCGGAGGGCATCTTGGGCCAATGACAGAGCCAGCTCAGGATTGCGAAGCGATTGATCGGGACTGGTAGCCAGAAACCAGGCTAGATAGCGTTGTGCGCGAGGGGTCGAGCTATGTATCGAAATCGCCTTCTCAATATCTTGGCTTGCTAGAACTTTCTGCCCAGAATCTGCGTAAGCAAATGCCCTGTCGACGAACCAGAAAACAAAATCCCATCCTTCCGGCGAATCCACTTGCGAAAGTTTTTCGTCGAGGACCGTCGTAAAATCGCTGACAGCCTTATCATGATCGCCCAATCCTTGGTAAAGGTGGCCTCGACAACACAGCGCCCAATCGCTGGAAGGATTCATTTCCAGGGACTTGTTGTAGCTGGCAAGCGCTTCGGCGAAGTCGCCCTTCTGCACTAGGAACGAAGCATACGTTAAACGGGGATTATAGCTGTCAGGTCTGTTTTCTATTCCCTTGAGGAAATCCATTTCGGCTAAATCCAACTTACCTTGGGCTATCCTCGCCTGGCCGCGAAATCCGTAGTTCTGCCAATGGTCAGGATTGAGTGCGATATGGCCGGTCAGAATCGCCTCAGCAGCCGTCCACTCAGAGTGCGCCATATGTATCAAGCATACGTGATCGATAGACGGCGAATGGTCAGGCCTGAGGTTCAACGCGCCATAGAAATAGTCGAGTCGTTTCCGTGTGGATAGATTTGGCAGCCATCCGAGCATGTAGTAGTCAACGGCCGACTTAGGCTCGATCTCAGATGCGCGTTTTTCAAGCTCCTGGGCCACATTGTCTTCGCCCAAAACTCGCCAAAAAAGGCCCATATGCAACAGAGCGCCTCTTGTTGGCCCCAACACGTCTTTGATGCGTCGTAAGTAATCAACGGCTCGTCGGCAGGCGGCTTTGTCGGCATCTGGCTTGAGGAACCTACCGCGTTGGTCATTGGCTAATCGGAAAAGCAATTCGGCGATATCTTCCCGGAGCGCTTGTTGTACAGCTTCTTCGAGGCCCTGGAATTCCGGAATATCTGCAATATTGCCTGGTTTAAGAATCTGATAGAGATCGAGCGCTTTCCGCCAATCTTGGTGAACGTCCTTTCCGATTCCCCGCTTAAGCTGTTGGAACTTATCGAACTTGCGCTTCGCCTCAAGCTGGTATTTGACTTCCCGTGACATGGCGATTATGTCAGCATCAAGTTCGGCATCGCCTCTGCCTGATTCGTCGAACACAACCTGTGCCAGTGTGATCCGTTCTTGGGCGGCTTGATAATCTTTCGTTTGCAAGAAGGCGCGTGCGGCTGCTAATGACTCACGAACGTCAGATTCTAAGTGCAATGTTCGTTGATGCTGAGACCACGCATAGGCGCCGCCAAGCGCCAAGGCCGCAGCAAACGCCAGCACCATGCCAATAACCTGCGGGCGATTCCGCGAGGCCCATTTCGCGAGGCGTTTGCCCGTCGTCGGCGGTTTGGCGTGAATCGGTTCGTTGCTCAGGAATCGGCCTAGGTCATCGGACAATTCCTGGGCCGTTGCGTAGCGGTCGGTCGGATTCTTCTCCATCGCCTTGGCGACGATCGTCTCCAGGTCGACCGGGATGCGAGCATTGAGCTGTCGCAAACGCTGGGGATCTTCAAACGCAATCTGTTTTAAGAGTTCCTGGCGATCATGGCCGTGGTAAGCCGGCTGCAAGGCCAACAGTTCATAGAGCGTGGCACCCAGCGAATAGACATCCGTGCGATGATCGATCACCACCCGCTTGGCCAGCGCCTGCTCGGGGCTCATGTAGCGCATGGTGCCCAACAGGTCGCCGGTCATCGTCATCCCGGCGTCGGCCTCGATCCGCGCCAGGCCGAAGTCGGTGACGTACAGCTTGGGAGTGCTGGGATCACGCTCCGCGTGATGCGATTCGGTCTTGCCACTAACTCTGGTTCGCAATTCATCTCGCGGAGCGAGATGGCTACTTTCGACCAAGAGATTCCCCGGTTTCACATCCCGGTGGACGATGCCGTTCTGATGGGCGTGATCAAGCGCCTCGGCGGCCTGGATGCCGAGCTGGGCAACCGTACGGAAATATTCCTGGGTGTTGGACTCGGGAACGGTGGAGAGAGCGGCGACGGGAGGAAAATCAGTGGGGGGACAGGGGACGGGGGACGGGGTACAGGGAGAATTCTTTAATGCGGAATTCGGATTGTCTGCCACGGCGGATAATCTACGAGCGGAATTGGGGGTATGAGCATGGAATTCAACGGTCGCATCTTCCCCGTCCCCTGTCCCCCGTCCCCCGTCCCCTATTCTTTGCTCCCCGTCCCCTTTCCTCTCCGCAATCACCTCCGCCAGGCTCTGCCCTTCGACCAGCTGCATCGCGTAGTAGTGCACGCCTCGCTCCGTGCCGACCGAGTGCACAGCGACAATGTTCGGATGATCAAGCGTTCCCGCCGCGCGGGCTTCGTTCTTGAAACGGTTGAGCTGCGCTCGATCGAGCATCGCCGCAAATGGCAATACCTTGAGCGCGACGCGCCGGCCAATCGAGATCTGTTCAGCCTCGTAGACGACCCCCATCCCGCCCCGGCCGATTTCCTGCAGGATGCGGAAGTCACCGAGTTGGCCGGTAACCCCACCGTCCTTGGTGCCCGAAGGTTGAATTGCACCCTGGGAACAATCCAGCAGGGCCAACGCGGGAAACACCTGGCGAATAATGCCGGCAATCTCGGGATGCGCCTCGGCATATGCGTCGATGCTCGGCGAAAGGCCTTGTGCTACTTCTGCGGTAAAGCGGTCGGCTACTTCCGAGACAAGCTCTTCCAGGTTCGTCGCTGTCTCAGTAGCAATGTTCATAGGTCTGACTCCGAGATGCCCCGTTCGGCCAACAGTTGCTCGAGCTTCAACAGGGCCCTGCCGTAACGTTTACGGACCGAGTCGTAGTTCATGCCCAGCACGTGGGCAATCTCGCGGTGGGACAATCCCTCGACGTTCCGCATGAGCAGGATTTCACGGTCCAGATCCACTAGATTTGCCACGGCTTCGATGACAACTCTCCGCTGCTCGGCCTTGGTGAATCGCTTGCTTGCAGACATGCCCCGCTGGAGGAACTGCTGGGCAATCAGCAGAGAGGATTGTTCGGGCAGCGCTTGTTCGCATCGCACGGTGCGCTTCATCGCTTCAACGTGATTGCGTCGCTGGTTGTAGAGGTGCTGTTGAGCGGTTTTACGCAACCAAAGGCCAAAGGGCATCGGCTCACGTGCCAGATAATCGTCCAGTCGGCGATAGGCCTGCATCTGGGCCTCTTGCACGATATCGGAAGCATCGATCCGAGCTTTTAATTGTGGGTCCAGTCGAAGCTCGACAGCCTTTCGCAGGCGGTCTCGGTAGCGTGCGAACAATTCGTTGAACGCCTCGCGCTCGCCTTCCCGAATACGCATGAGAAGTCTTTGGGTCTCGGCGGAATCGTTGAGCTGGTCCGGCACGATGCCCTCCCTCTAAAGATATACCCACGGTTTGGCGGCCACCTGTGACAGGAATTTGCCACAAATCGCCAGAAACCCTTGGTGGGTATTTCACAACTCGTTGCTGCAGAAGAGGTTACAGGACCGATTTTACCCCATTTGCAAATCGGTTAGCAAGAAACGCTCGCGACTTAACTCCGTGATGCGCGGAATTTGACAGGCAACATCTATCTGCGAATAGGACTCACCCTGCATAAATTCCTACGCATAAACTACTTACGCCGCTCTAGTGAACAATTGTCACTGGATTCCACCCAGCGCACGTGTAGCTGGGTGAAGATTCGATACTGGTTGCAATCCGGGCCTGACTGAGAATCAGCCCGCCTTGCGGCGCAAGATGACCGTGTCTTCTTCCGACCAGAAGTCGTCGGCTTCCAACACAGACTCGAAATAGGGCTGTGCCAGAGGACCTTGGCGGCGTCCGGCAATCCCGTCCCATTGGTGGGCTGCGACCTTTTGCAGAATCAACTCCGCGACCGCCAGGGCATCGCGACCATCGACGCCCGTGACTTGCGGATCGGTGCTGGTGCGGATCGCACGAGCAAAGTCGAGTTGCTCGAGCTGCATCGCGTTGGCATCTTCGACCGTCACCTCGCTCTTGACCAGCAACTCAGCAAACATCTGCTCGCGAAGCATCGCCTTCTGGTCAGTCGAAAGGGTGTCGACCTGGAACTGTCGCGAGAGAATCTCGTGGGTGGGCGAAACAAGACTGGCTTTTCTCGACCCCAGATCAAGGGTCGCACAGCATTCGTCGGTGAATACCTGCATCGTGCGCTCGGCTACGAAACTCACCCGCGAAGCGGTCAGGTTGGCAATGCACCCCGAAGAGAAATGCAACCGAGCATCAACCATATCTTCCGAGTTCCCGAGAACGGAAATCCCCACGGCATCCACCCGAGTGATCGGAGACTTCACCAGGCTCAATACGGCATCGATATCGTGAATCATCAGGTCGTGCACGACACCGATGTCGGTGGATCGGAATGAGTAAGGGCTGAGCCGACGGGCCGTGATGTATTTCGGTTCGCGGAGTCGATCTCTGACTGCGGTCAGGGCAGGATTGAAGCGTTCGATATGACCGACTTGCAGCGTGAGTTGCTGCCGCTGGGCGAGTTGCACGAGTTCATCTGCCTCGGCAACGGTCGTGGTAACAGGCTTTTCGACCAACACATGAATCCCCCCTGTGAGCAGCTCACGGGCGATTTTGTAGTGCGATTCGGTCGGCGTGGCGAGGATCACCGCGTCGGCCATGCCAAAGAGGTCCTGAAAATGTTCGAGCGGTTTGGAGCCGGTCTCGGCAGCCAACTGGTTTCGCGCGTCCGCGATAGGGTCGACCACCGCCACCAGACGTGCATCAGGCAAATTGGCAGCAATTCGAGCATGAAAACGGCCCAGGTGGCCGGCCCCCACAACAGCCAGTCTAAGACGAGTCACGCGGCTCTCCTCACTTCCCGACCCCTGCCATGCTTGCCTTCCTGCTGACACTCTATGAAGCTCAGCAATCTTTGCACTTCCGGCGTGTCTTGCTTGTTTGAGCAGAGAATTTCTCGCGCGTGCGTTAAACCGACCTTCGACCGATAGAGCAATCGATGGGCCGCGGCGAGGCTATCAATCGCTTCGGGAGAGAAGTTTCGCCGTTTGAGTGCCACGATGTTGATGCAGCGAGGATGGGCGGCAATTCCTTCGGCCAGCATGTAAGGCGGTACATCGTGCAATGCGCGACTGAGCCCGGCCAGGAAACTATAGCTGCCTACGGTGACAAAGTGATGCACTGCACAACCACCCGAGATGGACGCATAATCCTGCACATGAACATGACCAGCAAGCAAAGTGCCGTTGGCGATGATAATATTGTCGCCGAGCTTGCAATCGTGGGCAACGTGCACGTTTCCCATCAGGAAGTTGTTGTTGCCGATGCGGGTGATCCCGTCTTCTTTGACGGTGCCCCTATTGACGGTTACACCTTCGCGGAAGGTATTCCCGTTGCCTATCTCAACGCAAGTGTCTCCACCGGTGTAACTGACATCTTGCGGTTCGGCTCCCAGGACAACGTTGGGATAGAGCAGATTATTTCGGCCAATGGTGACGTTTCCCATGATGGTGACATTGTTGAGCAGACGCGAGCCACGGCCAATCTTCGCACCTGATCCGATGGTGCAAAACGGACCGATCTCGACTTCCTTGTCGATCTCAGCTCTGGGGTCAATCCAGGCATTTGCAGCGATACTGATTGCCATTGCTCGATTCTCGTCAGTCAACTTGGTGTTTTGTTCGCTATGTGCTGTACCCAGCTATTTATGCGGAAGCCTTCAACAAGGCCGGGGAAAAACGTTTGGACAATTCTTGTGCGAATCTGGCATTGAGCCGATGTCCACTCCGGTAAGCAGCGATAGCTCCTACGATTTCGTGGCCCGTTAGTGCCATGTCACCTATCACATCCAATGCTTTGTGACGAACACATTCGTCAGGAAATCGCAACACGTTCTGCATGGGGCCATCTTCACCATAAATCAGCAAATCGTGCGAATCGACGCGTTGGCACAATCCCTTTTTCAGCAATTCATCAGCTTCTCTCTTGAGTATGAAAGTCCTGCAGGGTGCGATCTCTTGGAAGAATCGGTCCGGAGTGACTTCCACCGAGAATTGCTGAAAGCCGATCGCAGCATCACGAGGATAATCGAGCGTGTATTGCAATTCGAAGGAGTTATTATGTGAAGGTAGGGCTTCAATCCAGCATTCCCCATCTGTCAGCCGAAGTGGCTCTGTGACCACAAGCTGCCGAACCTCTGCTTCTTGAGGCACTGAACCAACCGTTTCCAAAGCAGCAACAAACGCCATAGCAGAACCATCGCATCCAGGCATTTCACACTGATCGACACCAATTTCACAATTGTCGATTTGCATTCCTGCCAGTGCGGCGAGGATGTGTTCTACCATATCTACTTGCGCTTGACCTTTTCTCAGACATGTGCGACGAGGAATCTCGATGCGATATTCACATCGGGCGGGGATCCGTGCCAGCGGGCCTAGATCGTCTCGCACAAAAGTGATACCGGTCCCGACAGGTGCCGGTCGAAATTCAACCCGCACATCGATGCCACTCCAATAGCCGAAGCCGAAGACGGCGATCGGATGGCGAATCGTGCGTTGCAGGCGAGCAAGGGTCATAACACTGGAGCATAAAAAACGAGTGAAGATCAATCGTCCGACCGCCCGAAGGCGGTCGGACTACCGCTTGTCGATTAACGTCGGGTAGCTGCACCAGCGTTGGCTGCCGGCAATGTACCACCTGGAGTACCACCACGATTCAGCAATGCAAGAACATCGGGAGTAATGTCCACATTGTTCTGGAAGACGACGGGCTTGTTGATTGCCCGCAGAATATCCTCGCGGTTATTCGGATCAATGGCATCACCATTGAAGCGGAGAACTAAGCCAATATTGTGTTGCTGAGCGTAGTACTGAACTGCGTTGCTCACCTCTTGATAAGTTTGGTAATAAACCTGGGCTTCACGTTCGAGGAAGTCGCGGCGAATTTTACCTGCCTTTAATTGAAATTCGGCCTTAAGACGGGCGATTTCTTCGTCTACCTGTTTGAATTCGTTTGAGCCCGGGTTGAATCGCTCACGAGCTTGCTCCTTCTCGGCAATCGCATCTCGCTCGGACTTGAGTTGCCCGTCGGCCGATTCCATTTCCTTTTTCATTCCTTCCATCGAGTTGGTGAATCGTTGATAGTGCTTGAAAATGTAGGTCACATCAACAACACCGTAACCGTACCGCGAAGAATTCGCGCTGGGACCAGCTTGTTGGGCGGTAGCCTGGTTAACGAGAGCAGCGAGACCAAGCGAAACAATTGAGAACAGGTGCAGGGCTTTCACGTCAGCACTCCTTGCTGGAAAGGGTCATCCTTGACCGACGATAGTGGTAGCCGCCCAGGGCACATCGCCCGGCAAGCGGGGTGGGCGGTTAGTAAATTGCGGGGCGTATTGTGCCGAGAACCTCTCCGGGCGTAAAGAGCACTTCTGCAAGGCACAGATTTAAAGCTCAAACGCGAGAACCACCGGGATTCAGGGTGATTTCTTCTCTGCTAGCTCTAAGTAGGAATTGTCCTGCAACGGTGAGAATGAATCTCGCATGGAATCTATTTACCGCATTCTTTCTCGAGCCCAAAGACCACCCCCGCAAGGACACCCTATTCGTTGTACTCGGTACCCCATGACAAAAACTAAGTCCTTTGGCCGACAGGCTTTGGTTTCCGTGCCCTACCAATAGGGGCTGTAGACCCCTAAAATCATAGTGTTGTGGGATCCAGCTCTTTTGGGAGCCAACTACGGCGGAGGGGAACCCGGCATGAGTCGCATTTGCTTACTGCCATGAGACTTGGGCTTAGCAATGTGTAGTGAATCATCGGCTCATCTCTTCGATTTGTTTTTATTAATCTGGAGAACTTTAGGGCAGTGCCTTCTTTATTTGTCATTCGCGGTCGCGACCAGGGAACTCGGTTCCAATTAGAAGAACCTGTCCACACCGTGGGTCGTACGCAATCCAATTCCATTCGTCTCCACGATACCGAGGTATCGCGCGAACATGCCGAATTGGTGCGACGTGGGGACACCTATGTTCTGCGTGATCTTAGTAGTTCAAATGGCACCTTCATTAACGGACAGCAGGCAACCGATCGTGAGCTTGTAAGCGGCGATCAATTACAGTTTGGCAGATCGTTGCTGCTTTACACGGGATTCGTGGAGAACAGCTACGAAGACATCGCGGATAAAGTTGACATCGTCCCTCGAGCCGAGTCCAACGACGGCTCGCGAATAGTCGCGGCTCTCAGCCACTCCAGTGGAAGTGATTGGCTCCTGCCAGATGCACGTGATTCCTCTAGCCCCTGGATCGCACGTGCCCGTAGCAATCTGCAGATCATGTACCGCACGGCGTTGGCCGTAAGCCACACGATGGACATCGATCAACTCTTGACGCGCATCATGGAAATGATCTTCGACTGGGTTGATGCCGACCGCGGCTGTATCATGCTCTACGACACCGAGACAGATAAGCTTGTGCCCAAAGTGCGTCGCCATCGACGCGGCGTGCGAACGGACGAAAAAATTTCAATCAGCAAGACTATTCTTGACTACGTTGTTGAACATACCGAAGGCGTGCTAACGAGCAACGCTCGAGACGACAAACGCTGGGATCCTACGCAAAGCATTGTCAGCATGGGAGTACGCGAGGCAATTTGCGTTCCCATGCAGGGTCGCTACAACGTCGTCGGCGTCATTTACATCGACACGGTTCTGACGCCCCAACGCATGTTGCTCAATGCAGGAAAAGATGCTCAATTCACCGAAGAGCATCTGCGCCTGATGATTGCCATTGCCCATCAGGCAGCCTTGGCGGTCGAAGACACATCCTATTACAAGGCCATGCTGCAAGCAGAACGGCTTGCTGCCGTGGGACAAACCATTGCGTCCCTTTCGCACCATATCAAGAACATTCTTCAGGGTGTACGGGGCGGAAGTTATCTCATTGAGTTAGGTCTCGCTGAATACAGTAAGTCCCATGGCGAAAACTCTACAGATGAAGCCCCCAGCGATAAATCGGTCGAGACGATTCGCAAAGGATGGGGAATCGTAGAACGCAATCAGGAACGAATCTCAGCCCTGGTAATGGACATGCTTACGTTCAGCAAGGAACGTGTTCCAGAGCCTCGCGTCGGAGATCTTAACGAACTGGTAAAGGACGTCGTCGAGTTAATGCAAATCCACGCGACGGAAATGAATGTGAAGCTCGATGCTGTGTATGACGAGACGATGCCACTGTTATTGTTCGATCTCGATGCCATGCACCGTGCCCTGTTGAATGTAGTAACTAACGCCATCGATGCCTGCGAAGAAGTTGAAGGTGCGAAGGTGACGGTCAGCTCTCACTACGATGTTGCAGAGAGAATTGCCAGATTGAAAGTTACTGACAACGGTGCCGGCATCCCTCCCGATGATCTCGACGCGATCTTCCATGTTTTCGTTTCTCGCAAAGGGGGTCGAGGCACTGGGCTGGGACTACCCGTAAGCCGCAAGATATTGGAAGAACATGGCGGGCAAATCTACGTTGAAAGCGCCCCGGGCAAAGGAAGCACGTTCACACTCGAACTGCCAGCCAACCAACCCTCTAAAGAACAAGTTGCAGATTTCGAGGCAGAATTGGAAGGGATGGAGGTTGGGGAGTAGTCTGTGATGAGTGGTGAGTGGTGAGTGGTAAGTGGTCAGTGGTAAGTGTTCTCAGCAACAATACTTACTTTCCCAATCCTACGAAAGGATTTGTCCGCTTTTCTACCCCGATGGTCGTCGTGGGGCCGTGGCCTGCGAGTACTACTGTTTCATCTGGCAAAATAAAAAGCTTTTGATGGATCGACTGCTTCAACTCGTCGAAACTTCCATCGGGAAAATCCGTGCGGCCGATGCTTCCTGCAAATAGAACATCGCCTCCGATCACAATGGGGGGTTCGCTCGCCTCGATCACGAAGACCACATGCCCAATCGAGTGGCCCGGGGTTTCGCGGACCAGCAACTTCATTCCGGCCAGTTCCAGCACGTCTCCTTCTTTCACTGTCTGATCAGCCACGGGACTGACCACTTTAAACCCAAATCCTGCGGAGAGATTTCCCACAGGATCGGTCAACTTGCTAGCATCACCATGACCGATCACCAAGGGGCAATCAGGCCAGCATTGTTTCAAATAAGCATTGCCAGCAATGTGGTCGGAATGACCGTGGGTGCAGAGAAATGCTGCAGGAGAGAGCTGGTTTTCCTTGATCGTGTCTTCGATTTGCTGGGGATCAAAGCCCGGATCGACCACCAGGCACTCCTTTTCACCGGGAAGGGAGATTACATAGGAATTCTCATCGAACGGCATGGAAACAACCGTTCGAATCTGTGGTGACACGGGCTGCATAGATGCAAATTCCTCTTTTCTTAGTTTCCACGGACCCCTAAGATTCCCGCCCCGATTCTAGCACGGGAGAGGTTCCAAGTCTGATCTCCCGGAGGAACGGGTTAAGTAAACCGTGCCGATTCGCTGGGAAATTGTAATTGAAATTGCTGCCAAGGGCGATAGTTAGGAAGTCCGGCCAGCATTTCTTCTGGAGAAATATGAACATGCGTACCAGAGTATCCGAATTCCTGCCAGCGGCTGCCTTTCGTGGTCTCTCGTCGCTCGTTGCCTTCACGATTTGCTGTTGTTCTTCGCTGTCAAATGCACAGCAGGCCGGCCAATTCGTGGAACCGATTTTTCGAGTTGCCCATGAAGAAGCGGTTGCTCAATCTCCCCAGATGGCTTCCCGCATCACTCCGCCTACTGCCCAGTCCCCATTGAATCTGGAACTGCAGCCGGGGGAACATCCCTTGATGCCGGCCTTACGCGTCGCTCAAGAGGGCTTGGTACGAATTGATTCCACCATTTCCGACTACAGCGCAATGCTAATCAAAGAAGAGCGGATTGACGGTGAATTGATGCCCAAAGAAGTTGCATTCATCAAGGTTCGTCATCAGCCATTTGCCGTCTATATGTTCTTCCTGCAACCTCACAAGGGCCGGGAGTGCCTGTACAACTCCGGACCTAATAACACCAAGGGCCTGCTCGTGGCTCGAGATTGTGGTTTCAAGAAGCGTCTCGGGAAATTTGAGTTGGATCCTGATGGCCGCCTCGCCATGAACGGACAGAAGTATCCCATCTATAAATTGGGCGTTCGCAACCTGGTCACGGAGTTGATTGAAGTGGCCAAGAACGACACCCAATTTGGCGAGTGTGAAGTACAAACCAAGCAAAGTGTCATCAACGGTCGGCCTGCCACACTCATCGAAGTGGTGCATCCGATCCCCCGACAAAACTTCCGCTTCCACAAAGCCGAGTTGTTTATTGACAACGAACTGAAGCTACCGATTCGGTATGCCTCTTACATGTGGCCCGAGCAACCCGGAGAGGCTCCTCCCCTTGAAGAAGCCTACACCTATGTGAACATCAAGCTGAACAATGGCTACACCGACGCCGATTTCGATAAAGAAAACATCGAATATTTCAAATAAGCAGCAAGCGCGGCGTCAACTTCCCAGCTTCACAAACTCCCCCTTCAACGCCCGATACAGGTTTTGATAAACGGGGAATCCCGCGTCATATACCTTACGCATTTTGGCGTTCGGTTTGGATTCATCTGCCGTGCGAATCGTGGCCGCGCAGGCCTCGGTGATGTCTTTGTAGTGGCCGGCACCGACCGCGGCCAACAGGGCTACGCCATATGCGGCACCTTCGTCGGCTACCATGGCGGTGACTGGCTTGCCCAGCACATCGGCCTGCATTTGACGCCAGAACGGGTTCTTGGCCCCACCACCGGACGCGCGGATTTGTTTTACCGGCACGCCTAGATCGCACATGATCGCATAGCTGTCGCGCAAGGCATAGGTAACTCCTTCCATGATCGCGCGAGTCAGATGCCCGCGGGTGTGACTCTGCGTGAGTCCGATGAACGCCCCGCGAGCATTCGGGTCGAGATGAGGTGTGCGTTCCCCAGCCAGGTAGGGCAGAAACTGCAAGCCATCCGCGCCGGCGGGTTTGTCGGCGGCCTCTTTGGTGAGTTGTTCGTAAGTAGGTTTCCCTTTCGTCCCGACGGCACACACATTGTCGTGGAACCATTGCAGCGAACCTGCAGCAGAGAGCGTCACGCCCATCAGGTGCCACTTGCCTCGCACGGCGTGGCAGAAGGTGTGCAATCTCCCCTCGGGGTCGAACTGGGGCTCATCACTGTGAACAAAGACCACTCCCGAGGTGCCCAGCGAGGTGTTCAACAATCCGCTCTTAACTATCCCGTTGCCCACCGCACCCGCGGCACAATCCCCTGCCCCACCGACCACCACGCAATCCGTAGTCAGGCCCAGCAGCTTTGCAGAGGAATCCGTAAGCTTGCCAGTGACATCCTCGGATTCGTAGCAAGTCCCCAACAAGTTCTCGTCGAGTTCTAATTTGGAGAGTAACGATTTTGACCACTTTCTTTTCACAACGTCCAAAAGCAGCATGCCGCTTGCGTCGCTCACTTCGGTAGCGTATTCACCCGTCAATCGCCGGCGAATCTCATCTTTCGGGAGGAGCACTTTGGTGAGTCGAGCAAAGTTTCGTGGTTCATGATTGCGTAACCACAAGATTTTCGGAGCGGTGAATCCGGTAAGGGCCGGGTTGGCGACCAGTTTGATCAGTTGCTTTCTTCCACCGGCTCGCTTTTCGATCTCATCACACTCGGCAGCCGTTCGCTGATCGTTCCATAGAATAGCCGGGCGGATCACTTTATCAGCTTTGTCGAGAAACACTGAGCCATGCATCTGGCCGGAGAGTCCAATTGCCTTGACGCTCGTTGGCTTAAGTTTGGCTTTCTTCACGACCGCTCGGACCACTTTGATAGTAGCCTGCCACCAATCTTCTGGGTCTTGTTCGCTCCAAAGAGGACGCGGATGGTGACACGGATAGTTGGCAGAGGATTCAGCAAGAATTTTCCCTTGAGGATTGATCACCAATGCCTTCGTGCCGGAGGTGCCGACGTCAATGCCGATGCAGTTGCTCATGTTTGATCTATATTCTCCGATGAGTAGATTTGCAGAGTTCGACCAAGGGCTTCCGCCCATGGCTGTTAATTATGTAATTCTGTAAACTAACTTTCTTGGTTGAAGAAAATTGTTCACTAATTTACCCATGATCCGGTTATTTCATCTAGCACTGATTTTCATTGTTTCTTGTGGCTGTAGTGGACAACCCCAGCAAGTACGGCCTGAAACTGTCGCCAAAGTCGACCCGCGAGCGGCAGTCAAATTGCAGGTACTTGTAGTCGATGATCCTAATTTGGCTGCAGGAATCAAGCTCTTGAGCGGAGAATGGAGTGAACGCAGTGGTGGAGAATTGGAGGTGGACTCCATTTCGCTTAGTGAAATGCTTAAGTCTGAAAAACTGGCAGCGGACGTTATTATTTATCCATCGAGGCAATTGGGTGCCCTCGTTGCAAAAAAATGGCTAAGGCCAATTCGACAAACGGTGTTGGATAGCTCTGAACTGGACTACGATGACCTCCTTCCAGTGATCCGCAACCAAAGCATGCGACTTGGCAATGAGATATGGGCGTTACCTCTGGGTGAGATGCCCTTGGTTCTCGCTTGGTACGGCAAGGTTCCCGACAAATTGCCGAGGACCTGGGATCAACTGGATGAGCTACTTTTGGCAAGCGGGTTCTCGGAATCTGAACCAATGCTTCGGTATCCTCTGGCGGCAGAATTCATCTCCCGTGTTGTTTCGGCGACGTCACCGGTTGATCGGGCGGCGTTGTTCTTTGATCCTGAAACGATGGATGCACGACTAAATCAACCACAGATGGTTCGCGCTCTCGAGCAACCTCGTGATATGGACCGTGAGGATTCAGAGGATGTGTCTTTTGACTGGCAGGTGACACTTCCCCCCCGAAAGGGCGAGTTGCCCAGACAGCTCTCTCCTCTACTCATCGCCTCGGAGACCTACAATGCCAGCATCGACCGCTGGGAGAAACCGACAGAGAATCCGCCTCCTGTAATCTGCGGTTTTTCGGGTCGGTTGCTAAGTGTCACCAGTACTTCTCGCAACGCAGCCTCTGCATTCAAATTGCTGCCATGGCTTGTCGGCGGCAACATGGGTGCCCGACTTAGCCAGCAGAGTATGGCGACATTGTGGTTCCGACATTCTCAAGTGTCGCAAGCAGCGAAATGGTTGCCTGCACAAAGTGCGACAGAGAACGCTTCATGGCTATCAAAAGCTCTTTCCCAGCAAAGTCCTTACCTTATTCCTCGCCTGCCTGGAATAGAGGATTACCTCACAGCGCTAGAAAAAGCACTGGCAGAATTGCCGCCTGCCGAGGCGCTCTCAACCTCAGAAAGCGAGTGGAACGCCATCACCGAAGCCCATGGGCGCCAGCAACAGCGTGAGGCTTTTCGCCGACATCTGGGACTACCCGATTAATTCGCGTTTCTTATGAGTAATTTCCATTGATTGGCATCAATCAAATATGGTTTGCGTGGGTTGTTATTTTCCCCATTCGGGGGTAGGCTCAGAGATTCTGCCTCCAGCAAATAGATGTCCCGTACACCGGTAGTTTTCTGTCTTACCTTTAATAATTGCTCGTTATGACTCCTAGCGAAAAGGATGACCGACGAATCGTGATTACCGGCGTGGGACTGACCGCCCCCAATGGTGACAATTTGACCGATTTCCGCGCTGCGCTCTTGGCGGGCAAGAGCGGTGTCGACCACTACCACATCCGCTATGTCGGAGATACCCTTGCCGGCGAATGCCACTTCGACGAATTACTTTATCAGAAACGCAAAGAACTTCGCCGCGGCACCCGGGCGGGCAGTGTGTCCATCTACTGTGCCAATCAGGCTGTTGCCGACTCGGGAATTGAGTGGGGCAAGATCGAACCTGAGCGAGTCGGCGTCTATATCGGCGTGACTGAGCATGGCAACGTCGAGACTGAAAACGAGATCAATGAGATCAAGGCATTTGATTACGATACCAAGATCTGGTCTCACCACCACAATCCTCGCACGGTTGCGAACAACCCAGCCGGCGAAGTCACTCTCAACATGGGCATCACGGGGCCACATTACACCATTGGAGCAGCCTGTGCGGCAGGCAACGCCGGGCTCATCCAAGGTGCCCAAATGCTGCAGTTAGGTGAGTGCGACCTCGCAATCGCTGGCGGTGTGTCCGAGAGTATTCGCACCTTCGGCATCTTCGCCGGTTTCGCCAGCCAGGGGGCGCTCGCGGAGCATGTAGATCCCCACCGCGCAAGCCGTCCCTTTGATCTCGACCGCAATGGCATCGTTGTCGCCGAAGGAGGCTGCCTGTTCATTCTCGAAAGATACAGCGATGCCGCCAAGCGAGGTGCTAAGATTTACGGCGAACTCGTCGGGCATGCCATGACCAGCGATGCCAGCGATTTCGTCCTGCCCAACCCCGAACAGCAGGCGCGCTGCATGAACCAGGCGCTTCAGCGGGCTCAGATCAACGCCGACCAGATCGACATTGTGAGTACCCACGCCACAGCAACCACCAGCGGCGACATCCAGGAATGTGTCGCCCTCCGGCAAATATTTGGGGATTCGTCAACCACCTTGATCAATAACACAAAAAGTTTTATCGGCCACGCGATGGGAGCCGCCGGGGCATTGGAATTGGCCGGGAATTTGCCCTCTTTTGACGATGCAGTCTGCCATCATACGATCAATGTGGACAATCTCGACCCGGAATGTGCATTGCCGGGGCTGGTTTTGGGCGAACCTCGCACGAAAAATAACGTGACTTACATACTCAACAACTCATTTGGTATGCTGGGAACCAATTCAGTCGTCATCATCAAAAAAGTCTAGCGAGCCGGGTCGTCCCTGACCCCGACCAATCTGGCCCCTCCAAAAAACTAAACAACCACAAACGGAGTTGTTACCCCATGACCGGTGAAGAAATCAGAGAAGAAGTCCTCGATATCCTGGAAACGATCGCTCCCGACGAAGACTTGTCGGACCTCGACGATTCGAAAAGTTTCCGAGAGCAACTGGAACTCGACAGCATGGACTTTCTGGATATCGTCATGGAGCTCCGCAAGCGCCACCGCATTCAGATTCCCGAGGACGATTACCTCAATCTCGCCAGCATGGATTCAACGGTCACCTATCTGAAGCCAATCCTGAAAGATGTAGAAAAAGCCAAGTGAGAAAAAGGGGACATGCTACTTTTTGAGGTTCGCGGGGTCGCCAAGTTTACTCACTTCCACAAAAAGTAGCATGTCCCCTTTTTATGATACCATCATCATCGGCGCGGGAATGTCGGGCTTGGCAGCGGGGATTCGCCTTGCTTACTACGACCAGCGGGTCTGTATCCTTGAACGGCATACAACCATCGGCGGGCTGAATTCCTTCTACCGCCTGAGAGGGCGCGACTACGACGTCGGTCTGCATGCCCTCACCAACTTCACCCCCAAGGGAACAAAAAAAGGACCACTCACGCGAATCTTGCGGCAACTGAAAATCTCTTGGGATGAACTGCGTATCTCTCCCCAGCTAGGGTCCGAAATCGTCTTTCCGGGTGTGCGGCTGCGGTTCGACAACGACGTCGATCTATTGCGTGCTGAAGTAGCGAGTAAGTTTCCTGACCAAGCCGCGAATTTTGACCGGCTCATTGCCGCGATCGTCGAATACGATGATCTCGACGAATCTCACCTGGAGATCTCTGCCCGCGCACGAATTGCGGAGTACATCACGGAACCGCTGCTGGTGGAAATGCTTTTCTGTCCTTTGATGTTTTATGGCTCGGCACGCGAGCATGACATGGACTGGGGCCAATTCTCAATCATGTTCCGCAGCATCTTTCTTGAAGGCCTCGGCCGACCCCACGCTGGAGTTCGACTGATCCTCAAACAGTTGGTCCGTAAGTTCCGTGGCCTCAGCGGGGAGTTAAAACTTCGAGCTGGGGTGAAAGAGATCGTCGTCGAAGGTGGTCATGCGACGGGCGTCATTCTCGACAATGGTGAACACCTCGCCGCGCGGAGGGTACTCTCCTCGGCTGGCTGGCATGAAACGATGCGGCTCTGCAACGATGGCCAGCCTGTGACTCCCCGATCCAC
Organism: uncultured Planctomycetaceae bacterium; assembly: GCA_937925545.1. Lineage (GTDB taxonomy): Bacteria > Planctomycetota > Planctomycetia > Pirellulales > Lacipirellulaceae > Bythopirellula. Next base: position 152,692 of record CALALR010000041.1, on the reverse strand, counting down.
GGGACGGCTCACCTTCTGTGAGACCATTGCCACACTCGACGAGCAGCCGCGCGACCTGGGCCACCGCTCGACGATCACTTTTTTCAACGACAGCGACACGTTCCACTGGGCTGTGCCGAACGAACCCTGTGACGTACGCAGCGGCGTGATTTGCAGTCCCAATAACTTCGCCTACGATGCGGGCTCGAAAAACATCAGTGGCACAATGCGAATCACGGCGCTCGCCAATTTCGACTACTGGCAAAGCCTTGACGAAGAAACTTATCAACTCGAAAAACTCCGCTGGTACGACCGCATCACGGAGTCCGCCGTGCGATTTGTCCCCGACTACCGTAGCCGTGTGATTGACACAGACATGTTCACCCCCACTACCATCGTTCGCTTCACAGGCCACGACAGGGGTGCCATCTACGGCGCTCCCGACAAGCAACTCGATGGCCGCACGCATCTGGCGAACCTATTCGTCTGCGGCACCGACCAAGGTTTCGTCGGCATCATCGGCAGCATTCTCAGCGGCATCTCCATGGCGAACCAACATTGCTTGCGCGACTAGCGAACCCGAGGCTGTGATCCAGCCGACATTGTGCCCGGCATGGTTTCTCATAAGAGTAGATTTCGCTATGATTCATTGAAATGAACTTCAATCTTCCATCCCTATTAGCACCATGCCCAAAGATTTCCTCAAAGACGCCCGTGATGAATACGACGTGATCGTCATCGGCAGCGGTCTGGCCGGGATGACGGCGGCCAATATGCTCGGGGCCAATGGCTACCGCGTCCTCCTCCTGGAACAGCATTACAAGCTCGGCGGAATGGCCACGTGGTTCAAGCGGCCCGGGGGGCATATCTTCGACATTTCGCTCCACGGCTTCCCCTATGGCATGGTCAAAAGCTGCCGCCGGTATTGGACCCCTGAAATTGCCGACAGCATCGTGCAGCTCAAGCATATCCGCTTCGACAACCCTATGTTCTCGCTCACCACAACGTTCAATCGCGAGGATTTCACGAAGCTGCTGGTCGAGGATTTTCGCGTGGATCCCCAGGCCGTGAATGGCTTTTTCGACGCCGCCCGCAAGATGGACTTCCAGGACGATCAGCATCTCACGACTCGCGAACTGTTCGACCGATTCTTCCCCGGTCGTGAAGATGTGATTCGCCTGTTGATGGAGCCGATCACCTACGCCAACGGCAGCACGCTCGAAGACCCTGCGATCAGCTACGGCATCGTGTTTTCCAATTTCATGTCCAAAGGAGTGTTTACGTTTCAGGGGGGGACCGACCGGCTCATTGGCCTCATGGAAGCAGAACTTAAGCGCAACGGTGTCGACATTCGCATCCGCTGTGATGTCGAACGTATCCACTGCGAGGATGGCCGAGTACGAGGTGTGCAAGTTAATGGCCGCACGATCAAAACCAGTGCCGTCGTCTCCAACGCGAATCTCAAACAAACGATCTTTCGCCTTGTCGGCGAGGAAAAGTTCGACCCACAGTTTGTCGAAGATGCTCGGGCCGTGCGGCTCAACAATTCCAGCACTCAGGTCTACATGGCCCTCAAGCCCGACGAAACGATCGACGAATCAACCGGCGATCTGCTCTTCAGTTCGACGGCCCCCATGTTTCGCACCGAACTCTTGCTCAGCCGCGACATCACCAGCCGCACTTATTCGTTCTACTATCCCCGCACCCGCCCCCAGGGTCGGCCACGGTGCCTGATTGTCTCCAGCACGAACGCCCGCTACGAGGATTGGGCGGATCTCGACGATGAAGCCTATGCAGAAAGCAAGCGCGATCTTGTCGAAACAACGCTCGACGCTCTCGACAAATATGTGCCCAATATTCGCGAGCGGATAGACCATGCCGAGGCTTCTACGCCAATGACTTTCAAACACTACACCCAGCACGTCGCAGGGGCCAGTTTTGGGACCAAATTCGAGGGCCTCCGCGTGAGCTTCGACATCCCCAAGCAGATCGAGGGGCTCTATCACGCCGGCAGCGTCGGCATTATCATGTCTGGCTGGCTGGGGGCGATGAACTATGGTCGCATGGTCGCCAGCGACGTCGACAACCTGCTTGCGACCAAAGGTTCGCGCCCCGCGGCTGCCGTCGCGGATTAGACCCGCCATTTATGACACTCGAAGCCATCAAACGAGCGATCCCCCATCGCGAACCGTTCCTCTTGATCGACGAGATTGTCGAACAAACGGAGGACCGCATTGTCTGTCGCAAGAAATTCACGGGGGACGAATTCTGGTATCAGGGTCACTATCCCCATTTTCCGATCACGCCGGGTGTTCTCCTTTGCGAAGCCGCCATGCAGGCGGGGGCTGTGTTGCTTTCCAAGCACGTTGCCGACGACTCCGCCGCCGTGCCAGTCGCCACACGAGCCAATAATGTGCAGTTCAAAAAAATGGTCCTTCCCGGTGATACCGTGCTGATTGAAACCACGCTCGAAGAACAGCTTTCCAATGCCTTTTTCCTGAAGGCCCGTGTGACGGTTGATGGCAAGGTTGCCACTCGGTTTGACTTTGCCTGCACTTTAACCAAGCCTGAGATCGCGTAATGTCCGCCGACTTCCTGCAACTCGAGGGAAAACGCATCGCTGTGTTTGGGGTGGCCAATCGCAAGAGCGTCGCCTGGCATGTGGTCCAGGAGCTTGTCGACGCAGGTGCCGAAATCGTTCTGGTCGTTCGCTCTCTCGAGCGGAGGGAACTGGTTGCCAAGTTCGCCGGGGAGCTGCCCTTGCTCGTCTGTGATGTCGAGTTCCCCGACCAAATCGAGCGATTGGCAAGCGAACTATCCGCTCGTTTTGAACGACTCGATGGCCTCGTTCATTCGATTGCCTTCGGCGATTATTCCGAGGGGCCCAAGCCATTTTACGAAACAAACAAGGAGCAATTCCTCCGGGCGATCGATATCTCCTGCTTTTCCCTGGTGGCCATTTCGAACGCCTTGAAAGACCTGCTCAGCCCTCAGGCGTCTGTGGTGACGATCTCCATCTCCACCACCCGAATGGCCAGCGAGAACTATGGTTTCATGGCCCCGGTCAAAGCAGCTCTCGACTCGAGCCTCGCATTTCTGGCCAAGTCGTTCAGTAGTTTTTCCGAGGTCCGCTTCAATGCCGTGGCGCCGGGGTTGTTAAAGACCTCCGCGTCGGCTGGGATTCCCGGCTATGTCGACTCGTATCTCTACGCCGAGCGGGCCACGCTCCGGGGAAAAGCCGTGCAAACTGGCGAGGTGGCATCTGCCGTAGCTTTTCTACTTAGCCCAAAATCAAGCGGTATCAATGCCCAGCGGTTGGTCATCGACGCCGGGATGGAAGTCAATTACTTCGACAAGCGGCTGATTGATGCCTTCTTGGGAAACGGCTGATTGGGGGACGACAATGGTCAGTTCGCCGGGCTTATAGCTTCTTAACTGTCCCACTTGAGAATTATGAAGATTATACTGCCAAATCCGTTAAAACCATTGAAAATAAGGGTGCCCGGTGGATTGGATTCTGGCAGGTAGGACCCTTGCATGATATTCTAAAGGCAGAGGCGGAGTCCCCCGGGAACTCATGGATCATGGAATGGAAACAAAGGGATTGAATTCTCCCGAACCGGCTCCTGGAGCAACAGAGAACTTTTCTTGGCGGCCTTTCATCAAAAGGTCATTGGGTGGGTGCGCCTATGGGCAGTACATGCCATGGTCGTTTCTCTCGCGAGACCCTTTGGTAAAAGTGCAGGCTAATTGATTCCCACATGGCTGAAGCTCAGAATTTCATCGATCTCGTCAAACGCAGCCAACTGGTCGAAGAAGAACAGTTGGAGCGTTTCCTGGCGAAGTTGCGTACCGAGAAAAACGGAAAAGTTCTCGAAAAGCAAGAAACCCTCGCTAAAGCAATGGTCGATGCAGACTTGATCACCAGTTGGCAATCAGAAAAACTGCTTGCCGGGAAACACCGTGGCTTTATCCTGGGCAAATACAAGTTGCTCCGCATGTTGGGCAAAGGAGGCATGAGTAGCGTCTATCTGGCCGAGCATATTCTTATGCGTGCCCGTCGCGCGATCAAAGTATTGCCCAAAAACAAGGTTCAAGACTCCACCTACCTGGAACGATTCCGGATCGAAGCCCGTGCCGCAGCTAAACTCGATGATCCAAACATCATTCATACGTATGACATCGACGAACACGAAGGCCAGCACTATCTCGTGATGGAGTATGTCGAAGGGCAAGACCTCCATCAATTGGTTAAAGAAAAGGGCCCGCTCGATTATCTCACCGCCGCCGATTACATTGCCCAAGTAGCTCGCGGTTTGGCTCATGCGCATGAAATGGGACTGGTGCATCGCGACATCAAACCCGCCAATTGCCTCTTGGACAAAAACGGTGTCGTAAAATTGCTTGACATGGGATTGGCGAGGCTCGTCGATGACGAGGCTTCACTTACCCTCGACAACAATGAGAACGTTCTCGGTACCGCCGACTATCTGGCCCCGGAACAAGCCCTCGATAGCCACAAGGCGGACTCGCGTTCCGACATCTATAGTCTTGGCTGCACTTTGTACTTCCTGCTTACCGGTCACCCTCCCTTCCCGGAGGGTTCCATTTCCGAGCGACTGCTGAAACACCAGGTTGAAAAAGCGCCTAGCATCCTACAGGATCGACCCGACGCGCCGCCAATTCTGCTGCACATCTGCGAAACGATGATGGCCAAAAAGCCCAACGATCGGTATCAATCGGCGGCGGACGTCGAGCAGCGTCTCACGGAGTGGCTTTCCGATCGAGGCCGGGAGGTAGGTGATAGCGGTAAGAATTTGGACTCTAGGGGCGGGGTTGGTAGCGATGTCTTCCGGCGTTTTGCTCAGTCCATCAATCGCGGCAGCGATTCTGGGGGAAGTTCCGCCCCAGAGAAATCGGCAAAGCAACTTGTTGCGCCTGTCGCCACCAAAGAACCAGAAGAAGATCTGGCACTTGCCCCACTCGAGGAAGAAACCGAGCCGGAAGAGTTCGAAGATTTACTTGCCGCCGAAAGCACCACCGACGACATTACCTCTGCCATGGCAGAAACGGTATCTGACAAACCCCGCAAATCTTTGGTCGAAGAAGCTCTTGAGCTGGAAGAGAAAAAGGAAAAAGTGAAACCGATTCCCCGCTCCATGCCCGGCGAAATCGACCCCTTGCGCCCTCCCGGATTCTCCGGCCCACGCTACGGCACTCCAGGCTGGGTCTATGCTCTGCTGGCAGCTGGAGTTTTAGTGGTATTAGTCGTTGGTTTGGTCATTGCCTTTTCGTGATGAACTCCCCGTCGCACCCCACTCCGTTAGCCGCGCCCCGACGCCGAATAACACGAGGCCAAAGGGAAGCGCCTCAATTCTTTGACCAGCAATCTAGATTGAAGTTTCCTGTCCGATTAGCCGCCCGAAACATTCTCAGTTTTTTCGACTACGCGAACCGCACCTTCTTCGGGCTTAATGCCCGTGCCCCGCTGCTTTGCCCAAACCTGGGTAAACTCGGCACCGAAAAGAAAAATCATCGCTGAATAATAAATCCAAACCATTATCAGCACAAAGGAGCCAGCCGCTCCATAGGTGCTTTCCATATTGCTGCTTCCCAAGTACGCACCAATAGCGAATTTTCCTATCACAAACAGTACGGCAGTTAGCACCGCACCCACCGCCACGTCGGACCATTGGATTTCTGCATCGGGAAGATACTTAAACATCACTGCGAAAAGAATAGAAATGATCAAAACTGCAGCACCAATGTTTATTACCTTAAGTGCAGTTTCTGAAATGCCTGCTGGCAAGCTACTTGCTATGACTCCACCTGCTGCAGCCAAAGCGGAGTTAATAACCAGCGATACGAGCAGCAGAAATGCCACACCACATATCATGCCGAAAGAAAGTATTCTCTTGGAAATGAAGTTCCAATATCCTCCTTCATCCGGGGCTGGCTTCACTTCCCAGGCTTCATTAAGAGCAGATTGCAACTGCCCGACTACTCCTGTAGCTCCGATGAATAGCATGATCCCTGAAAGCACACTTGCCAAAACACCTTTGTCAGGCTTCGTGGCATTTTCAAGCATCGATTTTACCTGAGCTGCACCATCTTTGCCGATTACGTTCTTAATTTCGGTCTCCAACGCTCCCTGAATCTCAGAGGGTGCCCAAATAAAACCGCAAAGCGTGATGATGAGAATCAGGAGCGGTGCGAGCGAAAAGGCAGTGTAGTATGCCAGCGCAGCCGCCATCCGGGAGCAATTATCGTTAGAGAACTCAGCAACAGCAACTTTTAATGTATTCACCATGTCTTACAGTGAAACGCAAATCCCATGCCGTCAAATCTGCAGTGCGTCTCCGCAAATTCGCGTGATGTACCTCGTTACAAGTGTGATTTGCAATCAGCATGGTCTAGTTGCGGCCAACCAATTCCCTGGTCATGTGCCGATTCTCAATGAATTCACAGAGTTTCAACAGAAATTTGAAACTCCATTGCAAACTCTTCACACTACGGCTCTGGTATGAGAAATGCGCTGGCATGAGAAATGCGCAAGTGCGTAAGAGAGATGCTTCTGAATCTGCTTTGCAAGAATCGCCATGAACACCTACTCTCGTTACTAGTTCTACATGGAAAAGTAGTGAGCTTCGTTGCCGAAGCCCACGTCGGACCGGGTTCGCATGGAAGGGAAGAATTCGTAACTCAACAGCGGTATTCACGAACACACTTGACTAAGTTGCAATCACTCCGCCCTGCACAAGCGATTCGCCCCACTCCATCGCCAGCATCTGGCAGTTAATTCCTGAACCAATACCTAGTAGTGCCACTCGGTCTCCACTGACGATGTGACCGGCTTCGGCAGCCCTGGCCAAGGTGAGGGGCAATGCGGCGGCACCGGTATTGCCCAGGGTTTCGAACGTAGAAAAGTCGATTGCCGGGTCCAAGCCCAGCGTTTCAAATAGTAGCTTGCGATGGGCAACCCCCACCTGATGGCAGATCGTTCTGTCGATCTGAGCGCGACTCCAACCCGACTCAGAGAGAAACTTGTCGAAGGTTGCCTTCCCTGCCGCGACACCCTGCAGCATGAGTTGCTCGCTGTCTGTTTGCATGAAGGTTTCTAGCCCTTCGCTGCGGCATAGCTGGTGATGAACGGTATCTGCCAGTACCGTGGCAGTGGTGAGTCGATTCTGAGTGCGGCTGATCGCTGAATCGCACAAGAGAATCGCCACGCTTCCCGACCCGATGGTCAGAGACGCCACAAGTTGCTTGATGCTCTGCCGCGTGAGCGATTGATCGGCATTGAGCCTGTCGACCGTGTTCTCCACAAGTTGCCGACCACACTCGGTCCCCACCACCAACCCTGCCTTGATCTGGCCAAGCTCGATCATGTTGGCCAATTGAATGACTCCTGTGAGAATCCCCAGGCAGGCATTCGATACGTCGCAGATCAGGCAGTCGGCAGGCAGCATTAAGGAATGATGCACCGCACAAGCCGTGGCGGGCTCGAGAAAATCGCGACACACCGAACCGTGGACCAAACCTCTGACCAGCGACCGATCGATACCACTTGCCAGTAGCGCTCGCTCGCCGCTTGAACTACTTAAGCTACTGGAAGAAGTACCCGGCGCAAAAAAACGTCGCTCGCGGATCCCGGTCATCAACTCCAGGCGACCAGCCGGGAGCCGAAGCCTCTCATAGACAGGGGCCAGCTTCTGTTCCAACTCATCGGTCGTCACCACTTCGCGTGGCAACGTGTAGCCCAAGGCTTCCAGGCAGACCTTTTGATATTGCATGAAGAAACACCGATGGATTCACAAATTCGTGAATCCACGATACAGTGAGCCAAACCTTGCGACAAGCTTCTATTCGATTCGAGGAATTGGCTTTGACCGATGAAGCAGCTACAACCCGACGTGAATGGATTGCCATTGTCGTTGCTCTGGTGCTGCCATCGCTGGTGACGCTTGCCTATTTCGTGTTGGCGGCCAGTGCTCCGGCCGTTGTTCAGCAACTGACCTATGCAATCGCAAAAACGGGTCAGTTTTTGTTTCCCGTCACGTGGGTGGTGTGGGTCCAGCGGCGACGCCCGAGGCTGTGGCCTTGGTCCACCTCAGGAGTGGCGTTTGGCCTGGTCTTTGGCTTGGTCGTGGCTGCTGCGATGTGGATGCTCTACCAATTTGGACTCCGCACAGCACCCTTTTTTCTCACGGCCGAGGAGGAAATGCGGGCGAAAATCGCCGGCATGAATCTGGGTTCTCCTGCCGTATTTCTCAGTGTTGGCATCTTCTACAGTCTGATTCACTCTCTGCTTGAGGAGTACTACTGGCGGTGGTTCGTCTTCGGGCAGTTGAACGAACACACGTCCTTAACAAGAGCGATTTTGATCTCTTCGCTCGGTTTTATGGCCCACCATATTCTGGTGATCGGGACCTATTTTGGCTTTTTTTCGCCAATTACCTGGTTATTCTCGTTCGGGGTGGCCTGTGGAGGAGGTGTCTGGGCCTGGCTCTATCACCGAACGGGTTCCTTGCTGGGCCCTTGGGTAAGCCATTTGCTCGTGGATGCTGCAATTTTTGCCATTGGTTATCAAATTGCGTTCAAAACCCTGTAAAAACCGCAAATGAAACCCATGAAAACCAAAGTGACAAATCGCAGCATGTAGTATCCGCACTGTTTTCCTTGACACAATATGTATTAATTGCTTGTCTTTACGTAGAACTCGTATAGATTCGCAACCACGACTTGCATCTCTCATGAGCCGCGTGACAACGGCAAACAGCCACAAGGAGTAATCGTTTACGAAGCAATAGGGACAACTCTCGGTCGCAAAGCATATAAGTTAGTGCTGCCGGGTTGGCTTCGAGGTTTTTGGATTCTTGCAGGTACCAGGGAAGGTACAGACGCGTTGGGAAGCTTCTCCTCTCCCCGTGGATACCTGTCAGCAACCCAGGGTTTAGAGCCGTGTCTCTGAAGTTCTGATCGGACAGGATTGTCAACAGAGCTCTTCAGATGGTCTTTATTGCCTTGCGTGATCTCCATTGCGGAAGATTAGGACAATCGTGGCGCAAATGCGTCAGAAAGGGAGTGCGAAGCGATGACAAAGCCCGTAATTGGCATGAACGCCGATTTTCGATCGGCTAAAGGAGACACACCTGCTTATTCATGTGTCGCGGCCGGCTATTACGATGCCATCCTGAATGTAGGAGGGATCCCTGTAATTCTCCCCCCTTACGAGTGTGCCGAGGACATTGAGAGTGTCCTCGATCGGCTCGATGGGGTGATGCTTGTCGGGGGTGCCGACTTAGATCCCCGCCGCGATGGCTGGATGCTTCATCCCACGGTTCAGCTGCAAGACCCTCGACGTGAATCATTCGACCGCTGCTTGATGCGACTGGTAGCCGAGCGAAGAATGCCCATCTTCGGCATTGGAGCTGGGATGCAGCTCTTGAACGTGTCTCAGGGGGGCAATCTGATGTTGAACATTCCTGATGACCGACCTAATGCCTTGCCACATAAGGATCCTTTGGACCCCGCCCATCGCCACACGCTGGAATTGGTCCCAGGCACGATCATGGAACGTGTCTATGGCGACGGCGAGCTACGGGTGAACAGCATGCATCACATGGCAGTCGACGAGGTTGCTCCAGGATTCAAAGTCACTGCGTTGTGCCCTGACGGTATCATCGAGGCAATTGAGAGTGCCATGCCCGACTGGTTTGCCATGGGTACCCAATTCCATCCCGAAGCGAGCACTGCGTCGGCGCTCGATGTAAGAATCTTCGAAGAATTCATCCTTGGAGTCACCCAATTCCAGGGTTCCGTTCGTTTGGTAGCTTGATGAGCGAAGCGATTCGCCCCGGGCCATGAACTTTCCCCGCAAGTGGCCGGGGCCCTCGTCTCGCAGGATGCGAGTCAACGACCCAGGGCCTGACATTGGTAACGGAGGCCAATGTCAGGCTTTTTGTTGTTGGATCTCAAACTCTTTCCCAGCCGGACCAACACCTTGGTCCGGCCAGTACGTACTTTTTGCCCGGAGGCAAGTGTGCTTCCGGCTAGGGCCTTCTTTGATCCAGAATCCGCAGGAACTCTCGCATCCAAGCCGGGTTGGCAGGCCACGCTGGGGCAGTGACAAGATTGCCATCCACACACACGCTGTCGAGTCCCTCGCTGGGTGGATCCCAAATTGCACCAGCTCGCTCTAGCTCTGGACGGAGCGAGGGATAGGCCTGGCAGCGCCGCCCACTGACAACCCCCGCGGCACTCAACAAGTAGGGGCCGTGGCAAGTCACGGCGATTGGCTTGTCGCTGTTTGCAAAGTGACGCACAACGTCAAGCACCTTTTCGTTAAGCTGAAGGTACTCAGGAGAGCGTCCCCCAGGAATTACCAATCCATGGTACTCATCGGGCTCAACGCTTTCGAAGTCAGCGGTAATCGCAAAGTTATGTCCTCGCTTCTCACTATAAGTTTGATGCCCTTCAAAATCATGAATAGCCGTAACGACATGACTACCCGAGGGTTTGTCGGGACACACGGTGTCAACCTGATGTCCAACCATCAGGAGGATTTGCAGCGGCACCATCGCTTCATAGTCTTCTACGAAGTCACCAACAAGCATGAGGATACGTTTGGTTGCCATAGAGATAATGCCCTTAATTCAATTCGATGAGAGTCGCTAATTTGCTTCATACAAGAAGCTTGGCATACGCTGTATTTCCCCCTGGCCATTGATGCACGCAATAGTGCTTTTGCCCTCAGCCAGCAGTACTCCGCCTCGAAGCACTCGATAACTATGGTCGATCCTAGCCGCGGTTGCCCGTTCGACCGTGGTCTCAATTTGCAACGTATCTCCAAATTTAGCGGGGGCGATAAATCGAGCACTAATGCTGTGCACCACCAAGAATATGCCCTCTCGCTCCAAATCAGCATAGTCGTGTCCAAACGCCTTGAGCATCTGAACTCGGGCTAGTTCAAAATACTGAAAATAGTTGGCATGGTGGACGATTCCTTGGCCATCGGTTTCGTAGTAGCGTACTTCGATGTCGATCGTATGTTTCATGGAGAATCGGTTGCCTCAGCGGCAGAATGCAGGGTCAATTTCCAGCCTTTTGAAACGTCGTAACTATCCTACACGACGACCTGGGAGACCAACTACCGCTAATTGCTGTACGTTGCAATTGTTAGCTGAAATCTCTATACTACCCGCGGAACATGCAGACGAGTGCTTTGTCCTTGCAATAATTTTGGCGCCAGTGGTCAAAGCACTAGGTTTTGTTTACCACGCCTAGATGTCCGGCACTTCAATCAGTGTTGTGATATGCTTTCGTAGGAGGATACACGATGAGCTCTATGAGCACGGGTGGCGGCTCAGGTATTGGATTTTCGACCATGCGTGGCCGTGACTACCCCTCGATCCGACAGTTCACCGTATTTCTAGAGAATCGCGTCGGTCAGCTTCTCGAGGTAGTGCGGCGGTTTGAAGGAAGCCATGTCCGAATCGTTGCTTTGACCATTTCAGACTCCGCCGAGTGTGCCGTCGTGCGTTTCTTGCTGAGCGATCCCGAGCAAGGTCGCGAAGTATTGGAGCGTGCAGGATTGGCCATCGTGGAATCGGATCTCATTGGCGTGGAACTACCCGACAGTCCCCAACCTCTTTTGCAAGTGTGTACCGCCTTGTTGCAGGCAGAGATCAACATATCGCAAGTCTATCCCTTGCTGACTCGACCGCATAATAGCCCCGTGGTAGCTTTGATGGTGGACAATATCGATCTTGCCAATGAAACTCTGGCCTCCAAAGGCTTTAAGACCATCAATGAAGATGATCTCAAACAGACGGAATGAATCTGTGGCTAGTGGATATTGGTAAGTGGTTGGGCCTTGGTGATTATATGCTTCCTGCCTTTCATAAACTCGCCTGCCTTAGCCTAAGTATCCTCACTTAGCAGAATAGCATCAGGATTTTCACTCAATGCCCATCCAAGTTATCTGTCCCGGTTGTCACACACGATTTAGCGTTGGCGACCAGCATGCTGGCAAGTCTGGCGCTTGCCCCAAGTGCAAAGGCGAGATCAAGATTCCTGAAAAAGGGGATGAAGTCATCATCCATGCCCCGGAACTGGAAGCAGGCGCCAAAGATGCCAAGGGGCGTAGTGTTCTTAAACCGATCAAACGCAAGGAAGCAAAGTTCAGCACCAATATCTTTGTCTTCGTAACCGGTGGCGTGCTGCTGAGTGTCATCGTCGCCTGGCTGCTCGGCCGTAGCGATCTTGGTGATAACGCCGTCAATTGGATCTTGGCCGGAGGAGCGATTCTTTTGGGTCCTCCCCTGGCCTATGCCGCCTATAGTTTCTTGCGCGATGACGAACTGGGCGTCTATCAAGGGACCGATGTGGTGATCCGCTCGATCGCTTGCGGGCTGGTGTATGCACTGCTTTGGGGGGTCTATGTCTACGTCGGCTGGAATGTGTTCGGCGATGAAGCCTTCAAATCTGGTCTCGAAATGCTCCATTTGACCATCCTCAGCGGACTGGTGATGGGAATCGGCACTTTCGCTGCCTATGTCTCTTTCGATTTGGAACCGATCTCGGCCTTCTTCCACTATGCTTTGTACTTTCTCGTTTCGGTTTTACTGAGATTCGTCATGGATTTGCCATTCCTGCCCGGGATGAAAGACTAACCTCCGACCCATGGATACTCTGCGCGAGATTCCCGAGATCGTGGCCTTGCGGAGCGGGCATGGATTGGTGCGGATTCCTCCCGAACTGGATGTTCCACTAACCGACCGCGTCAAACAGCTCATCGACACCCCCGAGTTTCGCCGGTTGAGTCAAATCAGCCAACTCGGTCTGGTCGGTCTGGTCTACCCAGCTGCCAACCACACCCGCTTCGAACATTCGCTGGGCGTTTACCGCATGGCACTCTTGTTCCTGGATCGACTGGCCGACGACCCGCGCTTCGTGGCCGCCGTGACTCCTCGGGATGCGGAGCGTTTTCTCGTCGCCGCTTTGCTGCACGATCTCGGGCATTGGCCTTTCTGCCATCCGATAGAAGACATTTCCCTGCCACAGGTCCCCAGCCACGAACTGTTTGCCAACAGTTTCTTGCTCGAAGGAGAGATCTCCGACGCCCTCCGCGACGAATGGGATCTGCAGCCTCGGGAAGTCGTGGAACTTCTCTCCGGCAAACCAAAGGACCGGGCGAGCCGAATTCTCCAGAGTCTGCTCTCCGGCCCCATCGATGTCGACAAGCTCGACTATCTGATGCGCGACAGCCTGCACGCTGGGGTCCCTTATGGTCGCAACTTCGACCAGCCTCGTTTGATTCAATCGCTCTGCCTGAATGAGGTGGGAGATGGACTGGCAATCACCGATAAGGGAAAGACCGCCGCCGAGATGATGGTGTTTGCCCGCTATGTGATGTTCAGCGAAGTCTATTGGCACCATGCTGTGCGTTCTGCCACGGCAATGCTTCAACGCGCTTTCGTGATGTTGCATCCCCTGCTGGACACCGACGCGGTGTTTCGCTTGACCGAGCGACCGCTGATTGATGCGCTCCTGGGTGCTGCAGGAGATGGACCTGCCCGCGATCTGCTTGACGGCTTGTTTGGGCCCGTGCGCCGCTTGTACAAACGCGTGACGCAGTACAGCCTCTTTCAGGAACCCCAGCTCTACCAACAATTGGCTCGGCGACCGTACCCATGGCTGGTTCGCTGCGCGGAAAACTTTGCCGGCCTGGCCAGCACCGCCATGTCGCGAATCATCGCCCCGCATGAGGTGCTGTTTGATGCCCCGCCCGTGAAACTGGAAGTCGAGTTCCAGATCGACGTCCATTTTCCCAAGGAACACTGCTTCCGCCGCCTGGGGGATATTTCACCAGTGGTCAGAACACTCGCCCGCGAGCAATTCGACGACTACGTCAAACGAGTCCGCGTGTTCGCCCATCCCCGCATTGCCGAGGATCTGCAATCCTTACCCCGCCTGCCGGAGTTGATTGCTGAAGCTGCGGAACTGACGGGGTGAAGATGAAACTTGAGATGTCATCCCGAGGTACTCCGAGGGATCTGGCCAGATTTCTCCGCGGGTGGTACTGGGTGCCACTTGCTGGCTTGCCCAGCAGTGTCTTCTCTGCAAAGGCATTCGCCTAAAGGCAACTATTGGCTTTCGAACAACCAAGGAACAAAATGGACAAAAGAACAAGAACAAAAAGGAAAAAGGAACAAAGAGGACAGGCATAATTCGGAGTTCAAGGAATAAGTGAAATCTGCTAACTTCTTTGCTTATCAGTATTTGCACTCTCCCGTCTGGGGATGATAATTGGCGACGCCAGATCAAATTAAGCCTGTCCTTTCGCGTTTTTCCTGCCTGGCGAAGGCTGTGGAGATGTGAAAGAAGCAGTCGGCTCATCTTGCAAGGAACTAGGTTTGACAAGTTCTTCCTCTTTTAGTTCACATTCAGCCGATAAGGAAATTGGCGTGCCAGTTTGAAGCGATGTGATCGCCGCCTCGACAACATACATTGACTTGATTGCTTTTTCTGGGGGCGATTCCACTGGTCGAATGCCTCGAGTGGCGTTGATGAACGCTTCGTGTTCGGCGCGAAATAATTCGTCGCGTTCGAAGTTGAATAGTCGCTCACTAATTGAATCGTCCTCCCGCCGGCCATGAACTAATAGTCCTTTCTTCATATCCAGTAGGACCCAGGCGCGGTCACCGATGACCTCACATGAGCATCGCTCAGGTTGCTGAACATAATTTAATCCGATAGTCGCAATCGTCGGCTGCTCGAATTGGAGAGTCACTGCCAATACATTTGGCCGAGATACCAATGGTAAATGTTCACCAAAGCATCCAGAAGCATAAACTTGTGTCGGTGTCGTACCGAGCCACCAGTTGATAAGGTCAGGCTGATGGGAATAGTCCATCATAAGCGCGCCAAAGGTAGATGACTGATGCCGTGAGACGGAGTTGAGGAGTGTTTGGTATGTGCCTACATGCCAGTGTATGTGTAATATTCGTCCCAATTCTCCTGAGTCGATGAGTTGCTTGATATGCAGCAACGCCGGATGAAAGCGAAGAGTGAATCCCACATCTAACACGCGATTGCATTGGCTCGCCTGATGAAGCATTCGCTGAGCCCCGGCGACAGTGTCACTCATTGGCTTCTCGCAGAGTACGTGTGCTCCTGCTTGTAATGCGGCCACGGTTTGCTCAGCATGAACAGAGTGAGGCGTGGCAATGATGACCATTTGTGGAGATGTTCGAAGCATATCCTCAAAGGACCTATGTACAGGAACCTTGCCGACTTCGGTTCTCGCACGATCCAAGTTTTCTGGCAGGGGTTCGCAAAGTTCTAAAGCAACATCTTCGCGTGAAGCTAAAACGCGGGCGTGTCGACGACCTATTGAACCACAACCAACTACGACAATCCGGTCTACTTGCATACGCTGAAACCCCCGTCAACAACAAGATTATGGCCAGAAACGTAGTCAGACGCCGATGACGCTAGAAAGAGTGCGGCCCCTTTCAAATCGAATCCATCTCGCCCCATTCGACAAAGTGGAGTCATTTCAGTGTAGGCATTTATGAATTCCTCAGGTTGCCCTCGCTCAAAGCCGCCAGGAGAGATGGCATTTACATTGATGCCGTACGAACCTAACACCGCCGCTAAATCGCGAGTCGCACCGAGAACCCCTGCCTTGGCTGCAGCATAGTCAACCGGCTGCTCCGCGATGCCCTCAGCGGAATAGATTCTGCGATCTCTGCCTACAAGCCCAGCCATCGAAGCGATATTGATGATCTTCCCGTATCTCTGCTCAACCATCGGGCGGGCGAACTCCTGACAGCAATATAGTAGTCCCACCAGATTGACCTTTATTAATTGCTCAACGTGTTGAGGAGGCCGATCGAAGAACTCGGTGGGAATAAGTCCGAGCCCGCCCCCCGCGTTATTGAATAAAATGTCTATATGGCCACGCCACTTTGCAATCTGGATTGCTACCGATCGCACGTCGGAATGGTCGGTGACTTCGAGTGCATACGCGTTCGTATTCACTTTGTGCACGTCAGCTAACTTTGCTGCAGTTGCTTGCGCATTTGAAATTCGACGAGAAGTGACCACTGTGTCAGCGCCAGCTGCGGCCAAGACTTCGGCAATGTCGAATCCAAGGTCACGTGCACCGCCAATGACCACGGCTACCTTGCCTTTCAAACTATAGAGAGCAGAGCAATCAGATTTGTTCATGAGGCAAGCGGCTTCCGTTTCGAGGGAATCTCGAGTTAATAATTTTGTTCGGCAAGGTTGTAACCGTTCATTCTCCGGCAGGCTACGACATCCCAGGCACGGTTTCAAATTTTCTTAAAACTTCGTGAAATCACTTGACAAGCAATTCGGTCATGATGATACTACAAATCACATAAATTGTCCAACAAATAAATTATTTGTCAAACTTTTTCACATATTGTCGTCCTTTGGTTGGCAAATTGGAGCTCCATGACAGTGTCCGTCACTTCATCAAAAACCAATAGTTCCGATGACGTTGTCACAGGAATTAAGGAACTAATTATCAGAGAGGGGCTTTCTCCAGGAGATCGCTTGCCCCCAGAAATTGAACTCGCGGAGCGATTCGGAGTCAGTCGCCACAAACTTCGAGAAGAGATCGCAGGATTAACCGCCATGGGTATTTTGGAGGCCACCCCTCGTCGAGGGACTACTGTGCGTGAATATGATCCTAGTCTGTGGGCGGCGAACTTATCATTTCATGGACAGATCAGTGGGTATGAGCTTGCTGACGCGCAGGAGGCACGAATCGCAATGGAATTGTCAGTCGTTCCTGCAGTGGTCCGCAATGCCACAACTGAGGACTGGCTAAATTTTGAAACATTGTTGGCAAAGATGGATATTGCGCTCGAAGAGGGAGATCTTGCCCTATTTGTTAAGGCAGATCAGGAATTCCACGAGGGACTTGTGGATGCCACCCATAATCCACTGCTTCGAATGCTCAGGCCGATGATCAGCTGGATGTTTGAAGAATTATTAAATTCCCATTCAGGAACAGTTGAAACTCACCGAGTTGAGTATTTGGCTCACTGTGCAATCGTCAAGGCATTGCGTGCCAGAAACATTGTAGAGGCACAAGCCTTGCTGGAAGCGCACCTGCGACAAGGATTGAAGTCCATTAAAGAGAAAGTTGATAAGTCAAAGTGAGTAGTTGCGAGCGCATCTCATAATTCGAAAAAGGGACACAAAGCTAAAAGAAACGAAGCAAATAATACCAGGTCTTTACTTCGAAGAAGCTTAGAGCATCACAGACAAAGCAGATCGGATTTGTAAGGTAATTCACCATGCAGGCGTACTTGAATAAACGACAGTACTCGCCAGCAGCCTGGGCAGAGCCGCTGGGTCGTTCGCCATTATTCATTATTGCCATCACCTTTCTGTTGATGACTATTGGTGTTGAGACCTCTGGAGAGCCTATTAAGCCTTACCGCTTTATCTACAACAGTGACGGTGGCAACATGTTCATCTACAAGGTGCCTCCTATGACGCCTTCAGATGTCTACAGCTATGTTGACGAAGTCGCCGACACCCAAGTTACGACTTTCTTTATGTGCCCTAGTTATTGTATGCCAATGATGTATCCGAGTCGTATAACTGAGATGATTGGCTCGACTCTCATTGATAAACAACGACAGTTTGTAGAGATGGCTGGCTGCGATCCCGATAGTAGCAAGAATCACTTGGAAAGAGCAATAGTCAACTTGAACGCGCTCGTGGAAGCAGGACATGATCCGGTCGGTCTAGTCGTCGAGCGTGCACGGGAAAGGAAGATGGAGATATTCATTACCTTCCGTCTCAACGAAATTCATGATGTCCAGAATCCTGAAAGCTTATTGGTAAGTAAATTCTGGCGAGAACACCCAGAGTGGCGGGTTGGTAAAATCGGAGATAGGATTAGTCCTCTCTTCAGAGACATCATCGGCGGTCACCCAAACCATAAAGTGGATCCAATAGTTGAGACTTGGTTTCCTGCCGCGCTCGATTTTTCTATTCCTGAAGTTCGTGCGTTACGTCTGGCCGAGCTGCGCGAATGTTGTGAGCGATATTCGATCGACGGCCTGGATCTCGACTTCCAGCGATTTCCGATCTACTTCCCACAGGACGAAGGTCAAGAGCATGTGGAAGTGATGACCTCCTGGGTGAGGGAAGTGCGAGAAATGACCCGCGAAGTAGGCAATAAAAGAGGGCGGCCGCTACTCCTTTCTGCGCGCGTTCTGGCCAGGCCAGAGCAAAATCTTGCAATCGGCCTTGACCCTGTTAATTGGGCGAAGGCAGGGTTGGTCGATTTCCTGACCGTATCGCACTATCTCCGCAATGACTTTCCGCTGCCGATTTCCGAGTTTCGGAGACTTTTGCCCGAGAACTTTCCAGTTTATGGGTCCATCGAAGTAGAACATGATCCAGATAGATACCGTGAAATTGCCAGTCAGCTATGGGAGGATGGTGTCGATGGAATATCGCTCTTCAATTTCTTTACAACACGCGAACGAGGAAAGGAACCCCCTTTCGAGTTATTGAATCAACTTGGCAAGCCACAAGCAATAAAACTTTTAGCGGATTGATTCAACCAACAAAGTCACCATCTTTTATACAGTAGTGACTCTGATGACTCCAAAATTAGCGAATCTATAATTGAACACAAACACAAAATACAAAACGTCGACACAAATACTGGGGGATTGCAGTTCCGATCAGCTTCGATCCGAAGCTTGTTCAGGTGAATATGAGTCCCTTGTTGTTAATCAATTGACTGACGGATTACTTGATCCCTCATGCACCATGTTGGGCCCCGTAAAGGACGGAGGTCAAATCATTGCCCATACAGCACCAGGTTGCTGGGGGCCCATGATCACTCCAGCTATTCGCGGTGGGCATGAAGTCACCAGACCCGTGGCAGTTGCCGGGGCGGAAGTAGGCGACGCTATCGCAATTCACATCGAGAAAATCACAATCTCTTCGCTGGCAACCGCTTCTGGGACGGACCGATCCATGCCAAAGCGATTTAACCAGGATCCCTACGTGGCCGCGCATTGCCCTGAATGTCAAACAGTCCATCCCCGAACTGTTGTTAAAGGAATTGGAGCACAATCTATCAGGTGCGCTGAGTGTGGTGCCGATGCGACCCCCTTTGTAATTGAGCACGGTTACACGGTGGTATTTGACGACGATCGGAAAGTGGGCCTCACAGTCGACCAGTCCGTCGCAGAAAGAATTGCCCTCGATGCCAGACGATTCGCAGCCATTCCAGAAGAGTCCATTCAGAATTCAATCCTAACTTTCGCTCCCCACGATTTAGTGGGGGTTGCAATTCGCCTCCGCCCTTTTCTTGGGCAATTGGGAACGACTCCTGGCGTTCGTATCCCTGACTCACACAATGCAGGTGATTTTGGAACATTTCTGATTGGTGCACCACATGAATTTGCCTTATCAGCGAATCAATTGGAACAACGTACTGACGGACATATGGATATTGATGCAGTTCGTGAAGGAGCGATTATTATCTGCCCAGTGAAGACCCCTGGTGGAGGGGTTTATCTTGGGGACATGCATGCGTTACAGGGTGATGGTGAAATTGCTGGGCATACATGCGATGTCGCAGGTACGGCCCAATTGCGTGTTAGATTAATTAAAGGCTTGGAAATTGCCGGTCCGATCCTGCTGCCGTGTGTTGAAGACTTACCCTACCTGGCGCGTCCGTTGTCTTCCGAAGAACTTGATCGTGCCAACTCGCTCGCTGCCAAATTCAACTTGCCAGCAGTTGAGCGTTCAGCACCTCTCTCCTTTATTGGAACTGGTGCCAATTTGAACGCTGCAACCGAGAATGGTCTACAGCGCGCGGCATCTTTGCTGCAGATGTCCATAGATGAGGTTAAGAACCGTACTACAATTACTGGTGGCATCGAAATTGGACGTCATCCGGGCGTTGTTCAAGTAACATTCCTGGTTCCACACGTCATTTTGGAAAGAATTGGATTGTTGCAGATTGTGTCCGATCACTATGACAGTGCAAACAAAATATAGGTTTTGTCCAAGGAGAATTCCCGTGCGAAAGATCAATCTTATCCGCCGACTTTATTTTACTATCGCATTTTTTGTATCGACACTTCTCTCAACCTGGGGTATTTCTGTTGCAAGTGCGGATTACCCTGGCTTCGAGACTGAGCCGACTATCGTCGAGTATGATGTCGATCCGGATTGGCCTCAGAGACCCGAGGATGTCAGCGGTGTGGGCTGGGTGTCAGGTTTGGCGGTGGACGATCAGGATCAAGTATGGCTCTTCCGTAAGGGTCCCGATCCAGTACAAGTCTACAAAGCAGACGGAGCGTTCGTGAGGACGTGGGGGAAAGGGAAGTTTAAGGATCCTCATCACCTTCGAATTGATCACGAAGGAAATGTGTGGGTGGCTGACTTTGGGTTACACATTGTCCAGAAGTTTACGCCCGAAGGCGAATTACTTCAAACTCTCGGTGTGCAAAATGAACCTGGCGAGGATGAGACACACTTCAATATGCCCACCGATATGGCGATCGCTCCCAATGGTGATATTTTCGTCACTGACGGATACGGAAATCGGCGCATCGTACATTTTGACAAGCATGGCAACTTCATAAAGGCTTGGGGAAGTTTTGGCTCAGAAGCTGGTGAGTTTGTGTTGCCGCATGCCATTGTATTAGGCGAGAATGGCAAGCTATACGTGGCTGACCGAAACAGCGGACGCATTCAGATATTTGATCAGAATGGAAAATTTATTGACCAGTGGTCTCAAATCATCATGCCTTGGGGATTATCTATTAAAGGCGATAATCTGTGGGTATGCGGCTCTTCTCCACACTGGTGGCTGCGAGATGGCAACTATCCTGAGTATAAGGATCAACTGTTAATTCGATTTGGTACTGATGGAGAAGTTCGTCAATTGTGGACCTTGCCTCTTGGCGATATAGGCCCAGACAAAAACCATCCAAATGTATCCCTGCTAAAGCAAGGGGAGACTGTTGGCGTCCACTGTATTGGCGAAGATTCCAAGGGTAATCTTTTCGTGGGAGACATTTACGGTGAACATGCGCTGAAACTTGTGCCTGTTTCTACTCCATCAAGCGAAGACTTGCAACAATCCACCGTGAAGGAACCTCTCTAGGTTCCCACAATGTAATTTGAAATACTGTCTTTTAATAAGAGATCTCTGATGTTATCCCTTAAGCCGTATTTACTGCAATCCATCGCGGCTTCATTTGTTTTGCAATTTATATCAGACCTGGCCTATGCTCAGTACCCAGAATTCCCTCCCACTCCGTTGGTAGTGGAATACGATGTGGATACAACCTGGCCGCAGCGTCCAGAGAACGTCAAACCACTGGGTGCCGTCTCCGGTATTTCTGTAGATCAAGATAACAATGTCTGGGTCTTTAATCGTGGCGAAGATCAAGTACAAGTTTACAATGTCGATGGCGGTTTTGTTAGAAAATGGGAGAAAACAATAGTAGCAGAGCCGCATCACTTGCGGATTGATCCAGTGGGCAACATTTGGCTTACCGACATTGGCTTGCATGTGGTGCATCAATTCTCCCCAGACGGAAAGCTATTAAAGACCCTTGGGGTGAGTGGACAGCCAGGTGAAGATGACATGCATTTCAATGCACCTACTGATGTGGCAGTTTCACCGGAGGGGGACGCATTTATAAGTGATGGGTACGGTAATCGTCGTATTGTTCATTACGACAAGGATGGCAAGTTCGTAAAAACTTGGGGCACTTTCGGCACCCAACCGGGTCAGTTTGTGGTGCCTCATTCTATTGTCATGGATGCTCAAGGCAGACTCTATGTAGCTGATCGTAGTGGAGGTCGCATTCAAATCTTCAGTCAAGAGGGCAAGTTTATCGATCAGTGGGATCAAGTTATGATGCCCTGGGGCCTGACTGTCACAGATAGCGGCGATGTTTGGGCATGCGGTTCCACACCCTATTGGTGGAAACGAAATGGAGAGTTCCCGACGGTCAAGGATCAAGTCTTAGTTCGATTTGGTTCCGACGGGCGTGTTCGGCAGATTTGGGCCGTCCCCTTGGGAAAGGAAGGCCAGACTAGGCCAGGGGACTTCAACGGCATCCACTGTATTGCTCAGGACGATTATGGAAATCTCTACGTCGGAGACGTGTTTGGCAATCGTGCTCAAAAACTAACTATCGCTAAAGACGTTTCTGACAGCCCATAGGGTTTTTGTCCTTCAACTTCTGACTTCAATCACTTCTCTATCAAAACATGAATCACGAACACTATCAAATTTCAGAAAATTCCATGAGTAGTCGATGTAGAACTTTGTTTACAGTTCTTGCATTTGTATGCGTTCTGAATGTCCGAAATTTAATGGCTGACATAAATGATTCAAAAACTAAGGCTATCACTCCACATGATAAAGTTATCGAGATCTTCGATGGTGAATCGCTTGCAGGCCTGTACACTTGGCTGCAAGAGAGTAAGTACGAGGACAATAGAGGTGTTTTCCAGGTAATTGATGGGAAGTTGGTAATTTCTGGTGATGGCATGGGCGCTGTGATTACACGTAACAGCTATTATGATTACCATCTTGTGCTTGAGTACCGGTGGGGATCACGTACCTGGCGAGAACGGAAAGACTGTGCACGCGACTCGGGCCTGTTGATTCATAGCACTGGCGCTGAGGGAGGCTATTCTGGCATCTGGATCCCCTCACTTGAAGTACAGATCATTGAGGGGGGCGTCGGTGATTTTATTCGCGTACACGGTCCTGACGAACATGGCAAACCGGTTCACATGACTATGACTTGCGAGGTCGAGCCGTTGAATACCAACGAAGTGATTTGGAATAAGGGTTCTACAAGAGTCACTTACGATTCATCCCATCAGCCACACTGTCCTCGTATCAATTGGCACTTGCGCGACCCCAATTGGCAAGATGTTCGCGGATTCCGTGGTAAGAACGATCCAGACAGTCCGGGAGAATCTTGGACACAACTCGATGTTATTTGCGACGGTGGCGACGTCCATACTTTCGTAAATGGCGTCATGGTCAATGAAGCATTCGACGTTGAACCTCGTGCAGGAAAGCTTCAAATCCAGTCAGAACTAGCCGAAATCCATATTCGTCGTTGGGAGCTGTGGCCATTGCGGAACTCGCCCCGTCCAGCGCCAGCAGTTAATCCTTGAAGTGAATTGTTTTGTGACTATGTCCACTGTTGAAGATAATAACAACCTTAACAAACAATCTTTTGCAATTTAGGTGTAGTTTGTCCAATACATTCATAATATCTGCCATCGGAAGTCCTCTAGACGAAGAGGATTGCTTGCATCTACAAGGGCTCTACCAACACCTTGAGGCCCAAGCCGTAGCTTCAATTGATGGTGTTTTGGTAGCTGGTACTATGGGCCTCCTGCAATTGCTCTCTGACCGAGTTTATCAAGATTTAGTTGTTCACAGCTCATCCCACTGGAAAGATCATGGCGAGCTTCTGGTAGGTGTTGGAGATACGAGCTACCTGCGTACGCTGGAACGCCTTCGTTTCGTAAATGAGCTTCCCATCGACGGTGCCGTTGTCTTATCACCTTACTTTTTGACTTTTTCACAGGATGAGTTGGTTGATTACTTTACTGCATTAGCTAACGCCTCGCACGTTCCACTTTATCTTTATGATCTGCCCCAGAGGACAAGAACACATCTCGAACTAGAGACTGTGTTAACACTTTCTGAACACCCGAATATTGCGGGGATTAAGTGCTCTGGAGATATCGATCAGACTAAGCTTCTCATTAGCGCAATGAAAGGACACGACTTCAGAGTCATCGTCGCAAAGCCAGCACTCCTTGAGTCTCTTATTCGTGAAGGAGTCTCTCAACACTTAGACGGAGTATTCTGCATTGCACCTCAAATTACCCGACAGATTGCTGTGGCTGCTGATCGTGGTGATTGGGAAGTAGCCCGCAAGCTAAATAAGAATCTGGAACAATTTCTGGCGACGTTAACTGATTACGGTGTCTTTCCAGCAATGACCGCATTGCTCAATGCTCTCGGTATAGAGGGACGATTCGCACCTCGTCCTTTCCGTATGCTGTCAAAGGAAACGCAGAAGAGGCTATTTGCCGAGCAGGCAGTCATCGATATTTTTGGAGAGAACTTTCCGCAATCCATATCACAGCAGACAACTGTATCACTTAGCTAGATACTGTTACTGTTTATGTTATTAAGTCTACTAGATTTCGTCGTACTTGTTTCTTACTTTGTGACTTTGATCGGCATTGGTCTTTATTTTTCAAACCAACAAACTTCTGCTGACAAATACTTCCTTGGAGATCGGCGGGTGGCACTGTTAGGGGCCCACCTGTCCGCTCGAACTTCACTTCCTTTTTGAGCCTGGCCGAAAATTGGCTTTGAAGATCGACCGGCCAGGTCGTTGCCAGCCGGATGGCTTTCTCGACGTGGTTTACCCCTCAGCGAGTGCCGACCTAGTGGCCAAGGATTTTGGTGGAAAATGGGCCACTCGATTTGTTAAGATAAGCAGCGATTAGCTGTCAGCTAAGAGCCGGCAGCCAGACACACATTGCTGGCTAATTGCTGATCGCTAACAGCTAAACACAACCCCCCAAAAGTGTGCCAAATCTATGAACGTGCACAACGCGCGGCCAACATGACCAAGTAGACCAACATGGTTGGATTGAGTGGCAAGTGGTTGGTGGTGAGTGGTTAGTCATCATTTTTCCCGCGTCTCCCGTCCCTTATCCCCCTTTATCTTTCCCTCATAGTTCATCAATCATTAATCATACTTCATCCCTGTTACCCCACTTTTGTTTACAAAAGTCTCTGACAGACTCTATAAAATAAGGGTAAATCGAGTTTAGTTTTGTAAAAAAAATTTCTGACAAAACTCAGAGGAACCCAAGCCTCATTAAAAAATGGTTGCCATGCTGAGTCGGGCAGCGAGGGGAGGAAGGTGCGCTACCGAGCGGAATTTAAGTGCGAGAGGGGCGCGCGGCCGGAAATGTCCAGATTGTGCATCAAAAACTTCGTTGGATAGCGGTCCAATGGAGGATAGGCGACATGCTAGCAAATTAAGCTTTCCAGCCGGGATTTCAGAAATCGCTGTCAAGAAAGTCCCTTCGACACGGCAGAATTCTGGGCTAAGCGTGCCCTTCTGAACAGTTGCTTTGTGAAACCTGGTATATTATGGAGGTGATCGCTGATAGATAGAGATTCAGTTCGGTCTCTCAATTGTATCCCTCCTTCTGAGTAGGCTGGACGGATAGCGACATTGACCGGTTTTTTTATCCCCTGGTAGAATCCTGCTTCTACTCATACAGGATGTTGAGGCACTCCCTTACGGCATAAGGAATCATTTCGGATGACGGACCTTCAGAAAATGCCATCCACCCGCTTGGTGGGCATACTCAGCCTGCTGCTTTTTGCTTGGGGCAGTTTCGCCAATGCGCAATTCGAGTTCCCTGACAGTTTCCCAGGGGTGGGAGGGGGGCTGGGTGCCAGCAAAGACCCTGTCACCGTGTCGGCAGAGTTCACCCCAGCCCAGGGTGATCGACCGGCGATCCTGTTTGTGACTGCAGAAATCAGCGAAGGCTTTCACGTCTATGCACTCGACCAGGGATCGCTCCCCAATGGTGGAGGCGGCCCCTTGGCGGCTACGATTGAGCTCACCTCCTCTCCTGATTTTCGACTCCTGGGGAGTTGGCAACCAACCTCACCGCCCGAGACCCATGTCGATGAGGAGATTTGGAAAGGTCTGCAGATCCGCGAACATGCGGAGAAAGTGACGTGGTTTGCTCCGATCGAGTTGGCCGAGGGTGTTGATCCTGCGAGTCTTCAGATTACGGGAAAAGTCATCGGTCAGGCCTGTAACCCACAAACCTGCGTGCCGTTTGATCAGCAGTTTCAAGCCTCCCAGGGAGCAGGAGTGGCTCTACCTGCTGGAGTGAACTTTTCTCCGACTGCGGAGCCTTCCGTCACTTCACCTCCAGCACCCTCCACAACCCATCAGAGCGAGAAGCTCTTCTCAGAGCCGCCGGGAGTGACTGATCCAGAAGTCGTAGAAGCGGGCGAGGAGGATTCGTTCATCCATCTGCTGGGCCTTGCTTTTCTAGGTGGATTGATTCTGAACGTGATGCCCTGTGTGTTGCCAGTGATTGGCCTTAAGATTTTTGCTTTCATCGAACAGGCTGGGCAGAATCGCTGGAAAATCTTTGCGCTCAATCTTTGGTACGCCCTTGGAGTGATCAGCGTCTTTCTCTTGCTGGCTGTGCTCTCGATCGTGTTTCAACTCGGTTGGGGGCAATTGTTCCAATACCCGGAATTCAACATCGCCATGGCGGCCGTTGTGTTTGCGATGGGGCTCAGCTTTCTAGGTATCTGGGAGATCCCCATCCCAGGTTTCATCGGCACGAGCAAGGTGACAGAGTTCGGTCGGAAGGAAGGCTACGAAGGTGCCTTCGCCAAGGGAACGATTACGACCCTGTTGGCCACTCCCTGCACGGGTCCATTCATGGGGACAGCTTTGGTGGGCGTGCTCAGTCGCAGCCCATGGCAGATCATGACCATTTTCTTCACCATTGGCTTGGGAATGGCAAGTCCCTACATCTTGATTGGTGCCTTCCCGCAGCTTATTCGTTTCCTTCCCAAACCAGGGGAGTGGATGAATACCTTCAAACAGTTGATGGGGTTCGTGCTCATCGGCACGGTAGTCTATCTGCTTACACTTCTCAAACCTCACTACGTGATTCCCACGGTTGCGTTCCTCTTTGGCATCTGGCTCGTCTGCTGGTGGATTGGTCGAGTCCCTTTAACGGCTCCGAGCAATCGCAGATGGAACGCCCTCGGCGAAGGGATCGCCATGGGCACAATCATTGGACTGACGGCGTTTTACTGGCTCTCCCCAATCTTGGAGAAACGACTTGAACGAGACGCCAATCGGATCGCCGATGCGAAGTACGAGCAACTGATCTCCGAAGGAACGGGCGCGTACTTCGTTCGCCAGGAACCTTGGCAACCTTATAGCGAGAAAAAGCTCCAATGGCTCTTGGACCATGGAAAAACAGTGGTGATCGATTTCACCGCAGATTGGTGCCCCACTTGCAAGTTCATGGAGAAGACCGTCCTTAAGACCGATGAAATGGCAACCGTGTTCCGCGACAACGACATCTATACCCTCGTTGCCGATTGGACCCATAAGGATGAGTCGACCGAAGTCACCAAGAAACTGATGGAGTTGGGGACCCAGCAGATTCCACTCTTGGCCATCTATTCGGCCCAGAACCCGACAAAACCTATTCTGATACCCGGCACCTACACGATTGCGGGTTTGACTGAAGAGCTTCGCCGGGCAGGTCCTTCACTGACCGGTGAAACGAAGCAAGGCATGGCGAACGCTCCCCAAGGCATCGGGGCGAGCAACAGTCCACCCACCGGGCTTCGTTGATTGGTCAAGCGACAGCTATGCCCAGCAGCATTCGCCGGTGCCTTCCACAATGCGGCCTATCTGCCAGCTCTCGAGGCCGTGTGATGCAAGCTGGTGCTGCACGCTTTCGGCATAATACTCGCTTACGACCACTACCATTCCGATCCCCATATTGAAGACGCGAAACATCTCATCGTCGTCGACGTCTCCCAGACGTTGGAGCCACTGAAAAACTGGGGGGATGGTCCAGCTATTGCGGACGATTTCGGCATCGACATCTGGCGAGAAGATTCTTGCGAGGTTTTCATGGAGTCCGCCGCCTGTGATATGGGCGATACCATGCACCACCGATTTCACCTTGTAGTGGTTGAGCACGTCTCGCAGCGCTCGCACGTAGAGTTGTGTGGGCTCGAGCAGCACATCGCCAACAGTACCGTTGCATCCCTCTGCCACATCCTCGACGGTTAGCCCCGCATGTTCGAAGACAATTTTTCTCACCAGGCTGAACCCGTTGGAGTGAATCCCTGACGATGCAATGCCGATTACCACATCACCCGGGGTCAAGGCACTTCCGTCGAGCATCCGGGAGCGTTCGACAATGCCGACGCAAAACCCTGCTAGATCGTAGTCGTGTCCCTGATAGAGGTCGGGCATGATGGCCGTCTCACCACCAACCAGCGCCATATCACTTTCCATACAGCCGCGACTGATCCCGCTGACAAGATCTTCGAGCAATTGCGGATCATCCTCAGCCATGGCCACGTAGTCGAGGAAAAACAGCGGTTCGGCACCACAGCAGAGGGCATCGTTCACACACATTGCAACCAAGTCGATCCCCACCGTCTCATGCCGACCAGCCAGTTGCGCGACCTTGAGCTTTGTACCGACACCGTCAGTACACGACACCAGGACCGGATCTTTGTAATTACGCGAAAAGAGACCTCCGGCGAAATCGAGCGTGAACAACCCCGCAAATCCATTTTTCCAGGGCAATACTCGCGGGCAATGGGTCCGCTTCATCAGGGCCGGCAATCGCGACATCGATTCCCGATAGGTTTCGAGGTCGACGCCCGCATCACGGTAGGTTATTTTTGACATGGAATTTCACGCTCTCCCACTGTAAGAATGGGCAATTCTAAGGTTGGCCGACAGCGAGTGTCAACGACCGCCTTAGACCCTGCGAGACTTTACGACTCATGATTACCATAACGGTTATCCGCCTTGCGGCCCATGTACGAAGCGTTCCGGGGAGCTGTGTATCGGCTGTCCGGAGTGGCGAAAGTCTCGCAACAGGTGCGCATCGACGTGTTGTACCACACACAACAACATGCCCGGCGACAGCGGTAGCATGAAACGTAGCAGGCAGCGAAGCTCTGCAGGGCTAAAATTCTCACTTTATGCCAGAAGGAGGTAAATGACGAAGGACTAAGGCATCGCCGTTCGCTTATCCACAGCGTCTCGGTGAATCTACTTCGAGATGGGATTCTCATCACCTGCCATTGTCCACCACTGAGAGCCTTCCGCCATGCTGAATCTTGCGACCCCACCGCTCCCTTCTACGAACGGCACCCGGTTTTCCATGCCAACTTTGCACAAACACATGCAGTTTCACTACCCTCTTCCTTATGGAGCTATCCTCCAGGAAGCAGGGGTTCAATTTGTAGTTTACAGCCGCAGCGCGACCGCAATGCGCGTGCTGCTGTATCGCAAGACTTCCGATCGTGAACCCTATCGGGTCGTTGAACTTAATCCCTCGACCGATCGCTGGGGCGACATCTGGAGCGTATTCATCCCGGGCCTCAAGGCAGGTCAGCTGTATCATTTCCAGGCCGACGGTCCTTTTACTCCTGAGGAAGGTCTTCGATTCGATCCGCATGCCCGGCTGATCGATCCCTATGCCCGGGCGCTTGCGGGTGATTTCCAGCCCTCCACCGACGGCATTGTCCGCCCTCCTCGCTGCGTCGTTGTTGAAGATCACTTCGACTGGCAAGGAGATCGCCATCTCCGGATTCCCCTCTCTGAGACGGTTATCTACGAAATGCACGTCAGGGGATTCACCAAGGGAGCGTCACGCGATGTCAAAAATGCTGGCACCTACCTGGGTGTGATTGAAAAGATCCCTTACTTAAAATCCTTGGGGATTACGGCCGTGGAACTCATGCCCATCCATGAGTTTCCCATTCTGGATCCCTTTGGCAATAAGCCTGAGCGCCAGAACTATTGGGGTTACGATTCTATGGCGTTCTTCTCTCCACACCGTGGCTACATGGCGGGAGATAAGCCTGGAGACCAGGTCCGCCAGTTCAAGGAGATGGTCCATGCACTCCATTCGGCTGGAATCGAGGTAATTCTCGATGTCGTGTTCAATCACACCGCCGAGGGAAACCACATGGGCCCCACTCTCAACTTCAAGGGGCTACAAAACGACGTTTACTACATGCTCAATGAAGATGGCACCTACAAGAATTACTCCGGTTGCGGAAATACGCTAAATGGAAATCATCCTATCTGTCGGGAGATGATCTTTCATTGCTTGCGATATTGGGTGCACAACTATCATATCGACGGCTTTCGATTCGATCTGGCTTCGATTCTCAGTCGGGACCGCAACGGTCAACTCATGCCCAACATGCCGATGGTGGAGGTCATCGCAGAAGACCCCATGTTGGCGGATACGAAGATCATTGCCGAAGCCTGGGACGCAGCTGGGGCCTATCAGGTCGGTTCGTTTGCCAAAGGTCGTTGGGCTGAGTGGAACGGTCGATACCGCGACGATATCCGCCGCTACTGGCGTGGCGATCCTGGCATGACAGGGAGTATGGCGACCCGCTTGTCTGGCTCAAGCGACCTCTATCAGAGCAGCGGACGCGATCCCTACCACAGCATCAATTTCATTACTTCGCACGATGGTTATACACTCAATGATCTGGTCAGCTACGAGCAAAAGCACAATCAGGCCAATCAAGAGGACAATCGCGACGGCGAAAACAATAACTACAGTTCCAACTATGGCGTTGAAGGTCCGACACGACGGAAAGCGATTGTTGAACTCCGCCTGCGCCAGGCAAAGAATCTGATGGCTTCACTGCTGTTGAGTCACGGCACTCCCATGATTGTTTCCGGTGATGAAGTCCTCCGTACTCAGCGGGGCAACAACAATGCCTACTGCCAGGACAATTCCATAAGCTGGTTTGACTGGAAGCTTGTCGAACGCAATTCCGAGATGCTACGCTTCTGCGAGGCGCTAATTGGCTTTCGCAAGGCCCAGCCAACGGTCCGCCGTGCTACGTTCCTCACCGGCAAACCTCACCAGGTAGGCGATCTCCCGGACGTGAGCTGGTACAACCCGGCTGGGGAAGTTATGGATTGGACCCAGGCGTCGCATAGCATGATCTGTGTATTCAGCACGACCGGTCTCGATACGCCGATTGCCCGCAATGTGATGTTGCTCATGCATCCAGGCCCGTCGGATCAGAAGTTTCAAATCCCAGCCGAACTGCGTCGCTTGTCGTGGAAGCTGTTCATCGATACTTCGGCGGCTGCGCCTCGGGATATCTATCCGCAAGCCGATGGGCCCGCGTTGCCAGCGCGAGGGAGCTTGATCTTGAACCATCACACGACGATGTGCTACGTGGCCTAGGACGCCCGCGGTGGTGTGCAACTGATAAGAATGTACACCGGCGGGAATCGGCGAGTGAGCGGATTCGCACGTTTTGATCTGAGGCGGCACAAGTAGAGCTTTACCTGGTGATTTCCTGAGGGGGAAATCTTAGACAGGCGAGCTGGCACGCTCTTTGCACTCTTTTATCCGAGAGCGGGAATTGGATTTGCCCAAACCAGAAGCAACTTGTCATCACGAGGGGGTTCGAAGGGATGGATGGGTGGCTCATCGGGCGTAATTCGCTCGCCTGGGATAAGCGGACTCAAGCCGAAGGGCTGTCCACACCTCGAGAAGTTTGGTGCAGGCGGGACGTGATGCGTGGCGACATGTTTCCTGCGCCCTCATGCTTATAATTCATCAAAGAGTGGCAAGCGAAATCATGCTCTTTCGCAACGAGAAGATGGGTGCAAGCACCACATCCTACGAGGAGAGAGGAGTACTGCCATGTCGCGACTCTACAATCATATCCTGGTCCCGATCGATTTTACGCCCAAGAACGATACTGCTCTTCAGGTAGCTCAGGTGCTGGCAAGTCGCGAAAAGGCGCGGCTGACTTTGGCGCACGTGGTGGAGGAAATTGACGAAACCACTGGCGACGATTTTTTGCAGTTTTACGAGATGTTGCGCAGTAAGGCCGTAGCCCGGCTGGCAACCCATGCTCGCGCGCTGCGCGAGACGGGACTGGAGGTGGATGAGTACCTTGTGATTGGCAAACCGCTGGTGGAAATTTTGCGTTACGTGCACGAGCAAGAAGTCGACCTGATTGTGCTCGGCTCGCACAAGATCGACATCCGTGAAGAGCGTGGACATTGGGGTACACTCAGTTACCAACTGTCAGTGGTTTGCCCCTGCCAGGCACTGTTGGTCAAATAATCATTCGATAAGTGAGATCGACCATGGCAGCAGAACAAGTGAAATCGGTGCTGGAAAACACGCGGTGCTTTCACCGCTCAGCGAAGGAAATGTATGCTCGTCTCGCAAAGTCTTGCAAAGATCAACGAACCACGATGCTGCTGGACTACTTGAGCAAGCATGAAGCTCATCTGGCAGATACGATCACACAGACCGAGGGAGATTTATCGGCTAAGGTGCTAAACACCTGGGTGCAGTCAAGCGAATCGAGTTTACATCTGGTTCAATGCCAGCAACTGCGGACAACGTCTGAAGCCTCGTTTGAGGAACTTGTGGAACTCGCCTTGAAGCTTGACGATCAGGTGATCGCGGTTTACCGAGATTTGGCCCAACGCGCCGAACCCGAGTGGCTGCAAGACCTGTTTCAGAACCTTTTTGAGATGGAACAAGCCGAGGAGAAACAACTTGCCAAACAAACGCTACGCGGCATGGACCTGTAAAAGTGGGAGATTTTTTAGTTGTGTGACGGTCAATTCCTGGTAATCACTACCGATTGCGACGCCACATTGCTCGCAGCATGATGAACACTCCGAGGAGTTGAATCGCTGAATGGCATTTTATGAAACCAAGAAAAATTTGGGCTCAGATTCTAGTTGTTAGTGGTGGAATCGCCATGCTTGTCGGAGCCATTGACCCGATGGAGGGATCACTATTGGTTCTGTCCGGGAGTGGTTTGTTTGCAATAGGTACCTTTCTCGATCAAAGCAATGATCGTTTGGTCGCTTACAGAGCATGGGTATTCGTTCTGATTGCGATTGGGGTGGGTGCACTTTGGGGATTGAGCATGGCGGGAGGCATAGGAGGCAATTCTAAGATTTCACCTTTCTGGGCATTGCTGCTGCTTCCCTATCCGATTGGCTGGTCGATGGGTATTTGGGGGCCAAACTCCCCACGCTGGATGCTTTGGCTAGGCATCGGTGTGGCATTGTGGTACATCACATTACTCACTTTAGCCCTATTAGCGGGTAAGTTCGTTGTAGTAAACCTCTTTATAGCCACTGTCGGTTTGTTGACCATCGGCGGTTGCATCTATCGCCTTAGAAATCCCAGGTTTTAATTCACTAGACTTCAAAGAGGCTATATACGGGAGTCAATTTGATCCATCCATCACACGCATTAATTGGGTTGCACTAATCCGCTGAATGCTTTCATCCGGATTCGCTGAGCCTTGGCACAAGAACTGACCAACCTTGCTTTCAGCTCATCCATGGCAAAATCCGAGCGATTCCGCACACCTTGCTTTAAAGATGGGTGGAACCGTGGTGAATTCGCACGTGTACATCGAGCTAAATCTGATGATTAGTTAGAAGACGTGTCTTCATTTCACCATTTGGCATGCGCCTTGCTCGGAAAATAATAGATTCGTGCATGCACAAGAGAAAGTGAGGTGGATGATGTGGGAAGGGACTGACATGCAAGAGTACATGGCTGAGATACGCGAGCGGGTTTGCTCACGATGTATTGAGCGTCCACCAAGTGGACCTCCTTGCCAACCGCTGGGCAAACGATGCGGGGTTGAGATAAACCTTCGCGAACTTGTCGATGCAGTGCATCACGAGCAATCCAATTGGATGGGACCGTATATCGAAAACTTTCATGAGGGAGTTTGCACTCACTGTGTGAATCGTCCGACATCTCAATGCCCCTGTGCTCTTGACTATTTACTGCTGCTCGCTGTTGAAGCGATTGAAGCCGTCGATGAAAGAGGTAAGAAAGCGTCCTGGCAACGAGTAGAAACGTAACTACAGCAGGCCAACCGGATTGCAGATGGAAGAAGGCTGTGGGTTCAGAGAGTTATTCTGAAACAAGGACCTGCGGCTAGCGCCGTCGGCTTACTGCTAAGAGCGTACGTCGCGCCGGTATCGGTCTAAGAACTGAAAGGCTCAACCGACGTTCACCCATGAATTAATGTTAGCAATGCACCAGGGTTCACGCTGGTCGCGTTTGAGCATTTTGTTGGCTTGATCGTCACCGTCAAAGAGTTCAGTCTTGGGATCCCAGTTAAGCTTTCGACCGACTTGCATGGCAATGTTGCCTAGATGTGAGATCGTGGCGGTGCGATGCCCCACTTCTGCTGAAGCATAGGTGGGTGTTCCAAGCCGAATTGCATCTGTAAAGTTGAAATGTTCTCCACCGTGAAGTTCATCAGATCGGTCAATGATGACCCGAGGGCGATAAAGTTGCTTTTCGGAAGGGATCTCAACCCTCAAGATTTTGGGATTGCTCGCTCTTAGGGGTGCTCTCCAGCCACGAAACATAACCCAACCTTCACTCCCCTCGAATTTGAGAGCTGGGACCTCGCTCCAGACGTGTAAAGTCACTCCATTAGCGTAGCGATAATGCAAGTCGAATTCCTCTGCGGTATTCCAAACTGAGTCACGGGGTGGAAACCTGCCGGTGCCAACAACTTCGACTGGACCGGTTTGTTCATTTCCCGACGCCCACTGCGCAAGATCGATCAGATGGGCACCCCAATCAGTGATTCGGCCTCCCGAGTACGCCAGATTCCAGCGATAGGTGTTGTGTACTCGGGCAGGGCAGTAGGGAGCAACTGGCGCCTGACCTTGCCACATTTCATAATTTAAATGGACAGGTGGAGCTTGAGTGCGAAAGTCATCGTTGCCACGGCTCGCATTACCTTTTTCGAGCAATACTTTAATGTTGCGAAGCTGACCGATGTACCCGCCGCGGACTAATTCGCAAATGCGAATATGCGAGGCGATCGAACGGTTCTCTGAGGCAGTTTGAAATACAAGCCCTGACCTTTTCGCTTCGTCGGCGAGCAGGCGTCCCTCGGCGACCGTAAGTGAGAGGGGTTTTTCGCAGATAACATGCTTGCCGGCTCGCAAGGCCATCAGAGCAGGAATCACATGCCAATGGTCAGGTGTTACAACACATACGGCATCGAGTTCCGCCCGATTGAGCATTTCGCGAAAATCATAATATACATCGCAGCGGTAATCTGCACCGAGCTTGGCGGAATAGTATGCATTTACTCGGCTCTCTGCCTCGGCAGCATGATGTCTATCGACATCACAAACAGCAATGACCTGCTGATGGGGATTGGCAAACATCTGTTCGAGATTCCAGCCGGCCCCGTGAATCCCGCAACCAATAAGCCCCATGCGAATTCGTTCACTCGGTGCAACCGAACCAGCAAACCCCAAAGCTGAGGGCCGTACAAAAGCAGGTGCTGTCGAGGCAGCGATCCAAGTCAGGAAGTTTCGTCGAGCGATCTTTTCCAAAGTAGCAGTCACCACTGTATACTGAGAGGTTGAAACTCAAGCTAGAATGCTCCGTTTAGTTTAACACACCATATTCTGACTGCGAGATACGATATAAACACTTCGGTTGTCGCAGGACGCTTTCAACTTTTTGCGAGAGAACTGGCAATGCGATCTCTTACTGCTCGAAATTTTCTGCTCTTACTTGGTACACTGATAAGTGGCATCGCCGCCTATGCTGCACCTGCGAAACATATCGTGGTGCTATTTGACGGTAGTGGCACGAATCTGTTTGTCTCATCGAAGGGATCTGCCTGTAACTGGTCTGTCAAAGAGGGGGCTTTGGTTTCGACTCCGAACACTAGAAGGTCGAACAATCTGGTATCGACACTTCATTTTCGCGATGCAGAGATTGAACTTGAGTTTCTCCGGCCGAGCAACAGCGACGGCAATAGTGGCGTTTTTTTGCACGGACTATATGAGATACAGATCCTGACTACCGAGGGCAAGGAAAGATTAACTAACCATGACATGGGCGCCATTTACGGGTTGCATGCACCTTTGGTAAATGCGGATCGTGGGCCTGAAAAGTGGCAGACTCTTAAGATTCTTTTCCTTGCACCTAGGTATGATGAAGAGGGTCGACTCTTAGCTGAGGGAACTATCACAGCATGGCTTAATGGGGAAATGGTACACGATTCGGCCAAGATCGGTATTCAAGGCTCTGAATACAATCCTTATGAATACGACACAACCCCTTATCTGGCAGAAATACAACGCACCTCCAGAATCAAAGGAACCGGTCCACTACTGCTGCAAGACCATGGCTGCTCTGTAAGATTTCGTCAGATTCGCGTTACGCCCCTAGATAAGATGGCGTATCAATATTTACCAAAGAATGAGCCCCTTTGGCGATCGCCAGCAGAATGAAAAGGTCATGATCTGTTTAAATCTGGAAAAGAATGAGCGAAAGTTAGCAGTGATTTTTGGGCGACACCGCTTAGGAATCGGAAAAGAAGATTCTATGAATGATGAGTGATAAATGATCCATGATGAAGGAACGACCAATGGTGTTCTCATCAAATTAGTCGAAATCGGGATAGGGGATAAGCAGCTCACGGCGTGCCACTCACCACTACAACAAGCTTCCCAGCAATGGGGCCAGAATCGTTACGGCAAGCAGGGCTACTGGGTAAACTGCCACGTAGGCCGTGGAGGGGGCGGAGGAGTCGGTAAGACGGGTGACGGCTCCCAGCCCTGGAGTGCTGGTCATTGCACCGCAAACGGCTCCAAGACCGTTAAGCGCATCAAAGCCGAACGTGTAGCGGGCCAATCCCCAAGCGGCGATCAAAGGGGCGACGGTGACCATTGAGGATGCCAGCAGGAGATTACCCCCCTGACTTTGCACCACGTTCCAAAAGCTTGCGCCCGCCTCGGTCCCCGCGCCGCCGAGAAACAAGATCAGGCCCAGATCATTGACGAAACGGCGCGCCGCCACGGGCATGCGAAAATTCAATTTCGAGATTCTGCCGAAGTGCCCCGCAATTAAACCAGCCATCAGAGGCCCGCCGGCCATGCCGAGTTGCAAGGATATGTTAGAGCTGAGATTGACCGGGATTTTGCCCAACACGACTCCGACGAGCAGTCCCACGGCGAACGGCAAAAACTGGGTTTCATTCAAGCGCTGCGCCTGGTGGCCAAGAACCGGTTCAATTCGTGCCAAGTCAGCCTCATCTCCCACTAGCCGCACTTCGTCGCCAAATTCCAGAGTCGCATGGGCTCGGGGAACAAATTCGAAATCGTCTCTCCAGATCCGCGAGATCGTCAAGCCGTAGCGCTCGCGAAACTGAAGTTGCTCAAGCGTATTGCTGCAGATACCGGGTTCAGTGACGATCAATGTGGCCGAGGAAATAACCGACCTCGGTTCTTTGAATCCTTGCTCGCGTGGTCCAAGAAGTAGTTCCAGTTTTTTGATCTCTCCCTCCGAGCCGACCACACGGACATGTTGATCGAGGCACAAACGGGTGTTTGCCTGCGGCGGCATAGCCAGGTACTTGTCGATGATGCGCGAAATCACGGCCCCCGACGAGGAAGTGGCCTCGATCTGGCCAATGGTTTTTCCTTCGATCTGGGGATTGGTGATCCGCAGCCAGGCAGACTCAATTTGTAGCTGATCACTGCCGGCGTTGGAACGCTCAATCTCTTGTTGCCAATCGATCTTCAGCAAGCGGGGAACCACCTGGACGAACAACACCACGCCGATCACGCCCAATGGATAGGCCAGGCCATAACCGACCGAGATGGTTGGATCGTTCAAGGTTTGCAGCGAGGCTGCTAGGGCTGGGGTGGACGTAAGCGCTCCTGCGTAAATACCCGTGGCCAGTGCCGGATCAATGCTCAGCAGGTGCGCTGAAGCGAAAGCCACCATCCAGGCAACCCCCAAGGTGAACAAGGCCAGCATCAAATAGGACACACCAAAGCGTCGGACGGTGCGCAAGAAGTGTGGCCCGGCTTGCAATCCGATGGTATAGGTGAAAATTACCACTCCGAGCTCGGTGAACACCTCAGGAAGGCGAACGCCCCAATGCCCCATGGCCATTGCGGCAAACAAAACCCCCGAGGCCCCCAGCGAGATGCCCCACCACTGAAAGCGGCCCAGCAACGTACCGGCAGCAATCAGGCCAGCCAACGCCAGGATCGGCTGCTCGTTGAGTACTGAAACCAGATCGTGCAAGGTAGAGGTACCTGGTTGGAGGGAGGGAAGTGCGTTGAGGTGGGGACCGACATTATAGCGAGTGACGGGAAGTGGTGGGAGCAGAAATGGTTGGAATTTAGGAATGGAGGAAGCTGTAGGGAAGGATGACTCGCCACTCACCACTCGCCACCATTCACTCCCTGGCTAAATCGACACAGATGATTTCCTGGTCGTTGCGGAGATACACTCTCCGATTGGCGAACGCCGGATGAGACCAGACGATGTTGCGGCCGGCCATTGTATTGTCGGGTTCGATCAGGTGGGCGCGGCTGATCTCCTCATAGCCCGCGGGTGTGAGTCGGGCAATGATCAAATCTCCCTTCTCATTGGCCAGAAAAAAACGGTCCTCGTGCTTGATGAGAAACGCATTCGCCCATCGGTCAGTGCGACTGCGGATGTCGCCCGTCGAGCCAGTGGCCTGTAGGTCTTCCCAAATCCGCTCGCCGGTATCGAGCTTCAGGCAGCGAAGCTGACCGTAACTGTCAACGCCATAGATGTGGTCCTGTTCGATATATGGCGTGCTCATCACAGCATGGAGCTTGTCCGTATTGCGTTCGCTGTGGCTCTCGCCGCGCCAAGCGAGATCAGGCATCGATTTTCCTGGGGTGAATTTCAGCAGCATCGGCCCATCATAAAACGCCGAGACGAACAGTCGCTCGCCCGCCTTGCGCGGCGTCGCGATCGTCATCCCTGCCTTAACTTCGAAAGGAATCGACCAGTAAACCTCGCCCGTGACCGGATCGAGGCCGTTAATAGCTTGGGGGTGCCAAATCACCAACTGCCGACGTTCCCCCAATTCGTAGATCATCGGCGGGCAGTAACCCGGTTCGGCAGCGGAAAGCGATCGCCAGATTTCTGCGCCCGTGTCCTTATGGAAGGCAACCGCTACGCTCCCCTTGCCCCCCACCAGGCAAATGAGCCGGTCGCCATCCAAGAGCGGATGTCCGGCAAAGCCCCACACGGGGGCGGGCATATCATAGTCCTGTTTCAACTGGCACTGCCACAAGGGCTGGCCCGACTCGGCATCAAGACAGAAGAGATGACCTTCGGCACCGAGTGTGTAAACTTTTCCCTCGGCCACCAATGGCGAGGTCCGCGGCCCGGCCGCATAGCTGATCGTGTATTCACAAGGATACTCATGGGTCCAAATGATCGAGCCATCCTCAGCATTCAAGCAGATCACGCGTTCAGTGCCGAGCGTGGGGGAACGATCAAAGGCATTCTCGGAATTCTGCTGTCCCTCGTTCAATTGCCGATCAGTAATGTAGACCCGGTCGCCCACCACCGAGGGCCCCGAGTCGCCACTCCCGGTGGGCGTCCGCCATAAAACTGGAGGCCCATCGGCAGGAAAATCGCTGACGATCCCCGACTCGCGCCACACTCCATCCCGCCGGGGCCCCAACCATTGCGGCCAATCATCGGCGGTAGCCGAGTCGATGAGGAAGAATGCCACGCATAAGAGACTTATGAAAAGTTCCAATCGTCGCAGGGGCATAAGATTCTCTCCGTGATGATAAGGGCATTACGGTCGAGGATAGCGCATTGGAGGGGGGTTGCAAAGTATGCGGGGGAAGAGTGATGGATAATTTGTCCACAGACAACAAAGAGGTCACGGTGTTGTAGAGGAAAGCAAGAAAATAGACTGAAAGCCGAGCCTGAAGTGAGCTGGGAATGGTACGTGGTTAGTGGAGGGCGGTTAGGAAATCAGAAAAAAGCTGATTTTGACAAACTGGGGCGACTCGGGCATAATAGCGCCAAGTGTCTTATCCTACTAGCCAACTTCTTCCTCGTGCGAGTGATCCAATGAGACGCATCTTGAATCTCGTTTGTTTAGGAACCTTCTTTTTTGTCGCCTCTGAAGTCAACGCAGTTAGTATTGGAGTGGGGGATTTTTCTGGAGCAGAGACAGTCGTGGATCTGTCGTTTCTACCTGGGCCCAGTGAGCCGGTTGTTACCGTGGGAGATCTCGTCTTTACTAGCAGCGCAAATTTTCTCAAGCAAAGTTCGCTCACGGAGGCTTCTTTGGCGGGATCTTTCACGATGGACCTGGCTTCGCCACAATTGCGAGTTGGTTTGGAACTCACTGCCTTTGCCAGTGCCACCCAAAATGTCCCCGTCACTTGGAGTATTGAAGCACTCGACGCCGGTGCAACTTCCCTGGAGACCATTCTGGTTTCTCAAGCTGCGGCCGGCGATACAGTCTTCGGCGGAATTGAGCGCCCTGAGTTGATTGCTCAACTCGTGGTGACGGAAGTCACACCACATCCGAGCGGAGGCAATTATTTCACGTTTATCAACAATGTCCGCTACGAGGTGCCGGAGCCGACTGGGATGCTTTTGTTGGTCGTGGGAATGTGCGTGCCTTTGTTGGTGCGGAGCCATGGCTAATTCGCTTCGCACTGTCTCGTGAAACTCGACGGCGCAGCACGATTAATTTGGATACTCCGCCGACACGGCGTGGCTAACATGTTACGCGGGGCGGCTTTCCGGGGCGGTCTAGAATCGTTACGCTGGAGGGATAACGATATTTTCAATTGCCGTTCTCAGGAGGAAACTACGTGGCCAAGCAGTCGGTTTCGATTATTGGTATTGGTGATGATGGACTCGAAGCCGTTCCCAATGCCGTGCGGCAGTTGATCTTGGGGGCTGACCTGCTGGCTGGCAAGGAACGGACCCTGGCCCTGGTCCCTGAAGCCAAAGGGAAGCGGCTGGTCGTCGGCACGGACTTGGATGCGGTGGTCAAGGAGATCGACGCGGTCGGCGATGCCAAAGTGGCCGTGCTGGTGAATGGGGATCCCCTTTTCTATGGACTCGCCCGATTTCTTTGCGATCGGCTCGGCAACGATCGGTGCGACATCATTCCGCATGTGAGCAGCATGCAATTGGCGTTTGCCCGGGTGAAGGAAAGCTGGGACGAGGCTTACCTCACAAATCTTGCCAATCACAAACTCGATTCGGTAATCGAGAAGATACGTGTCGCTACAAAGGTGGGACTCTTCACCACCGACGAAATCAGTCCGGCAATGGTGGCGAAGAAGTTGCTCGCTCGGAAGATTGATTATTTCACTACCTATGTCTGCGAAAATTTGGGGGCCCGCAACGAACGGGTGACACGTGGCACGGTGGCTGAGATTGCAGCGCAAGAGTTTGAGCCGCTCAACGTGATGGTGCTGGTGCGCGATGCCGATATTCCCGATCAACCGCGCAAGTCGCGGATTCGCAGTTTGTTTGGCAATGCCGACGAAGAGTTTGTGCAGTCTACACCTAAACACGGACTACTAACGCCAGCTGAAGTACGGTCGGTGGCGCTGGCTCAAATGGCATTGCGTGCGGAGAGCGTAGTGTGGGATGTGGGTGCCGGATCGGGTTCGGTGAGTGTCGAGGCGGCATTGCTTTCGCCAGCGGGGCAGGTGTTTGCCATCGAGCAAGACAAAGAAGACGAGGCACTGATCCGAGAAAATGCAGATCGCTTTGGAGTATCGAATGTGACACCCGTGTTGGGAACTGCTCCCGAAGTGTGGAGTGACCTGCCAAATCCGGATGCGGTGTTTATCGAGGGGAGTGGCAAGGAAATCGCGCGACTGGCCGAATTGGCGTTTGAACGGTTGAATCCGGGCGGCCGGCTGGTGGCATGCGTGGTAAGCGTGCAAGGACTTGATGAGGTCAACAAGGCATTGACTCAGAAAACTTCGAGAGTGCATGTATGGATGTTCAATATCGCGCGGGGCAAACCGCAAATGGAGCGGATTCGCTTCGATGCCCTGAATCCTACCTTCCTGGTGGCGGCGGTGAAAGGGTAGGAATGAGTCAAGAGTGGTTGGTGGATGGGGTGATTAGCAGGTTGCCAATTCTTTACTTGCGGCAATGCAGGTTTCGTAGAACATTTCCAGATCGGCTTCGGGACCCATCACGACGACGGAATCTCCGGCGGAGAATATCT
The DNA here is from genome assembly GCA_937925545.1 of uncultured Planctomycetaceae bacterium. Taxonomy (GTDB): domain Bacteria; phylum Planctomycetota; class Planctomycetia; order Pirellulales; family Lacipirellulaceae; genus Bythopirellula. Next base: position 110,745 of record CALALR010000041.1, on the reverse strand, counting down.
CCTCTTGGCTGGGATTGAAACACATCTCGCCACTGGACTTGCGTAGGATGACGATCATGGCTTGGTGGAGTGCTTCGGCCTCACCGACGGTCTGGCCCACAAACGGACTTTCGGGAGTGAACTGGAACTCTTCAACTTCTGCATTGAGTCCCGATCGCTGGTCGCAAAAACTGAATGGTTCGGCCTCGGTGGGACTGACGATTTTCTCCGCCATGCGTTCGGCGCCGATCACGGCAGGGAGGATGACTTCGTTCGCGCCTGCCTGCAGAAGCTTCTTCTCAGTGTGAGGATGTTCGCCACGGGCCAGGATGTGGATATTAGGATTCATGTTCCGAGCGGTAAGAGTCAGAAAGACGCTTTCGGCGTCACTGCTGACAGAGATGACGATTGTTTTAGCGCGCTCGATACCCGCTGCGCGCAGGACGTCTTCTTCCGTGGCGAGCCCTTCCAGGGTGAGAAACTTGTGGGCCCGTGCTTCAGCGAGGCATTCAGCGCTAGGATCGACAATCAGAAACGGAACATTGTGGCGGGCAAGGCGATGGCTCAAGTTCTGGCCGACCCTGCCGAATCCACAGATGATGACGTGGTTCTCTAGTTTTTCGATTCTCTTGAGCATCCGATTGGCTCCCAAGGCTTGGTCGATTTGTCCCTCGACGATCGCCTGAATGAACATGGCAAGGGTATAGGCCATCGACACCATGCCGACGACGATCACGATGATTGAAAGAAACTGCCGGGCCGCATTGACATCGGGTTCGGGTGTCTGCGAGTAGCCAACTCCGGCGACCGTGATGACGGTCCAATAGATGGATTCAAGCAGCGGTTTATCGAACCAAAGATGGTACGAGACAATCGAGCCAATGCAGACAAAGCCAAGTATCAGTGCTCCACGTCTGGCTCGATTGAGGGCTGGATTCATCAGGTATGGTAGTCGGCATTAAGTCGAACGTATTCCGCAGTGAGGTCGGTGGTCCAAAATCGGGCCGAAGCCGTTCCACCATCCATAAGCAGCACAACGCTCGTATTGCGCTGTGACCGCATCGATGCGGATACCACGGCTTCGTCAAACTTCACCGGTTGGCCCTGGTCGTAAAGCAACATGCCGTTGACCAACAAGCTCACCTTGGCAGGATCAAACTCTATACCAGCGTAGCCCGCCGCCGAGACGATGCGGCCCCAGTTGGGATCATTGCCGGCAATCGCTGTTTTGACCAAAGGACTGTCGGCAACGGTTTTGGCGATTTTGACGGCGTCAGTCCGGCTTTGGCATCCATGGACCTCGACGGTGATTAAGTGAGAAGCCCCTTCACCATCTGCGGGGATCGACTGGGCCAAGTCTTCACAAACTTCAACCAGCGTCGCCTGAAACTTGGCCAGGGCTGTCCCCTTGAGTTGTGCTCCACCCGCCGCACCGTTGGCTAATAATAGCACGGTGTCGTTCGTGCTGGTGTGGCCATCGACACTGATACAGTTGAACGATTCGTCGGCAGCGTCCTTGAGAGCGGCATCGGCATCGGCAGGATCAATGTTGGCATCGGTCAAAATAAGTGCGAGCATTGTCGCCAAATTGGGGCCAATCATGGCGGCACCTTTGGCAATGCCCGTTATGCAAACAGCAACGCCATCGATTTCAATCTCACGCGTCTTCACCTTGTGGACGGTGTCAGTAGTAAGTATTCCCCGGGCAGCGTCGATGAGAGACTGTTCTTCGCTAGAAAGTAATTTAAAGGCATCGTCAATCCCCGCGGAAACCTTGTCCATTGGGATCATCTCGCCGATCACGCCTGTCGACATGACCAAAACATCTTCATCATTGATTCCACACGTCTGTGCCGTCTTGGCAGCCATGAACTGGGCATCTTTGTCTCCCTGCTCCCCGGTGCAGGCATTGGCAACACCGGAATTGGCCACGACTGCCCGAATGGATTGCGAAGGGGTTCGCGCCCTGCACAGCTTGACGGGAGCAGCGACAACCAGATTTTGGGTGTAGACACCGACGGCTGTGGCGGGCATGTCGGAGATGAACAGGGAGAGATCTTTCTTGGAGGTATTCCGCTTGACGCCCGTATAAACGCCAGCCGCCCGATATCCTTGGGGTAGTTTCTCTGCCATAGTAATGTCCGCCGGATGTTCTGGTTGTGCATCAGTTATGGTAAGTTAAGCTGCCCAAGAGTTTCTTAAAGTAATCCCATCGATTCTGGAAAGCCATAGACGACGTTAAAATTCTGCACAGCCGCCCCAGAGGCGCCTTTGATCAGGTTGTCGATCACGCTAACGATCACTGCTTTGGACCCGACAACCCGGGCCGTCACATCGCAAAAATTGGTATGGGCAACATCTTTCGTACCCGGCAGATGATCGACGACACGCACAAAAGGTTCATCCTTGTAGAACTTTTCGAGTGTCTGGAGCAATTGATCGCCCGAGGTGCCAGGGCTAACGTCGGCGTAGGCTGTGATCAACTCTCCACGATCCATTGGGATCAAATGTGGAGTGAATACCACATTGGTTTCGACGCCTGCCCACGTGCTCAAGATTTGATCGATTTCAGGTGTGTGACGATGTTTACCAACATTGTAGGGCGTGAGATTCTCATTGGCTTCGGGAAAATGGAGATTCGGCTTAGGTGAGCGGCCGGCTCCGCTGATACCACTCTTGGCATCAATGACAATGCCCTGCGGAGCGATTGCCCCCGCTTTGAGCAGTGGGGCGAGCGCCAGGATCGCCGCCGTGGGATAGCAACCAGGGTTTGCCACGAGTTGTGCATTGTGGATTTGATCTCGATACAACTCGGGAAGACCATAGACAGTCTTACCGAGTCGCTGTGGATCAGGATGCTTGACCTGGTACCATGCCTCATAAACCTGTGGATTGTTAAGTCGGTAGTCGGCACTGAAATCGATTACGCGGCAACCATGATCTAGTAACTCGCTGATGACTTCCGCACTTGCACCATGCGGCAGGCAACCGAAAACACAATCGGCCCGTTCTGCGACATCCAAGGGACTCAGATTCTCCAGATGCAGGTCTAGCCGACTTCGCAAAGCGGGATGCACGTCCGAGAGATGGGGCCGATCCTCTTGCCTAGTACCCAATGCAGTGACCTTTGCCTCGGGATGCCGGAGAAGTAGCTCCAACAGTTCCCTGGCGGTGTAGCCGGTTGCACCAAGGATCGCCACGCGAATCATGAAATTGGCCTAAGAAATTCGGAAGTAAGGTGGGTTGTGGCACTCTGCGGCCATAGCCCCATGAGTATACAAACGACAGTAACAGCCCGCTACGGGTTCGGCGAAGAGGCCAATGAGGGGCAGAGCGGCATGGTGAGATAATGGAATGACCCCTACGGGACTCGAACCCGTGTTGCCGGCGTGAAAGGCCGGTGTCCTAGACCACTAGACGAAGGGGCCGGCAACAAATGCCAAACAACGATTCTCCCTCGGATGAGGGGAGCTCGCAAAAATGCGAACCTATAGAGGTAAGGGAATCGTCAGCGGACGTCAAGTGGCAGCAGTGAAGTGGGCCGACAATGCAGGGCCGACAATGCAGGGCCGACAATGCAGGGCCGACAATGCAGGCAAGAGAGCTACGAACCCCAGCGGGGCACTATTCTGCAGATTTTGAAGTGTCGCTTTCTACTGGTTCTTCATTTGCGACGGGCATGTTGCGGCGGATCGCTTCGTAGACCTCGTTGCGGTGAACCGGCACTTCCTTAGGAGCTTCCACGCCTAGGCGCACCTTATCACCACGAATCTCAACGACGACAATGGTGATATCGTCGTTGATTACGATACTTTCATTCTTTTTTCTGGAGAGAACCAGCATGGGGCGATTCCTTCGTAACAGGAGCCATCATTTCACCTACGCTAAATCGGCGCGGCCCCCGAGTTGGTGCTTACAGACTCCTAGAAAACCGAAGTTAACTAGGTGAAAATCTGTAAACTGGTGGAACTTTAAATCAAGTCCCTTAATCCACTCTACGTGGTGATTGACGGTAGTCAAGCAATCGGGTACAGGGTTGTTGCAGGATTTTTGACTATTCGTAAGGAATTGGCACGAAAAATGACGTACCAGACCTTCCGAAGCAGCAGATATTGCCCCTTCAGCCCAAGCTGTGAGGCCAATCTCTTGATGTAACTCCATACAGTTAAAAGAGTTGTAGCCAGACACTCATATTAACCAAACTTGCCAATTATCCCACCTCCAGCGATTCCTAATCTTCCGCGTAAATCGAGGCAGCACAGGATTTTATGTAGATTTTTTGATAATTTTCAGTCCTCAGCACGTTTTTGCACCTGGACTTTGGTCCTGAAAGGAAAGTTTAGATGCAGTACCTGGTTCTGAGTTTTGCTGCACTCGTTCAGCTGAATTGGTTGAAGTGGCAGTTTCAACTCTGCTCCTACGAGTCATATGATGGTGTTTGGAATGCTCTAACTAACTCGCCAAGGTCTATCAAAGCGCTTCTGCGACCATTTCAGATTGTTTGACGGTTGCGACGTTTACAAGTCGTTCTATAATCCAGTTTTCGTGCGATTGGGTTGGCAGATCCTCTGTCGATTGGGCAGTACGTAAACATAGAATCTCTACATCTACGGAGAGGATCAAGGAAAATTATGATCCAAGGACTCAAACGAGTCTGGCCATGGTTGGGAAATGTTTTTGAAGCAGTGTACACCGTTGCGCACGGATTGTGGGTAACTCTCAGGACCTGGTTCAAAACCTATCGCCCAGATCGCAAGACTTTTACGGAGCATTTTGAATACCCTGAATTGCCCGTGCCTGTGGCAGCTCGCTATCGGGGATTTCACCGCTTTGACCTCACGACTTGTATTTCGTGCGACCAATGTGCGAAGGCATGTCCAGTAGACTGCATCTATATCGGTAAGGAACGCGTTGAAGGGAGCAAAGGCTTCAAAATAACGGGCTACACGATCGACTACACGAAATGTATGTTCTGTGCGTTGTGCGTCGAACCTTGCCCTGTGGATTGTATTTTCATGGGAAGCACTCACGACTTGAGCTGTTACAGCCGAGATGGGTGTGTGGTTGATTTTTCGCGGCTGCCGTTGAATGTGGCTTGGGGCAAAGCGACGCTGAACCCAACAGCCGTAGCGCAATCAAAAGTGATCACCGAGCCGGTTCATGGTGGTCCAAATCAGTAAGCACTGTACAAAGCCGTGCGGAGCGTTGCATCGCGGCTAGAGATAAGTAACTTTGCGACTCTTTGCGTCGCGGCTGAAGAGAGATTGAAATCCTACTATGGCTACCCCAACTGCAATCGTGGCTTATTTGGCGCTCTTTGCGGGCGTTGCTGCCGCTTTTTTGTTTGCTAACTTGCTGATTGGGAAGCTTGTCCGGCCCAAATTACCCAACGAAGAAAAGCTTGAAGTTTACGAGTGCGGTGAACCTGTTATCGGTTCGAGCTTCGTGCAGTTCGACCTTCGGTTTTACGTCGTAGCGCTGTTATTCATTATTTTCGACGTCGAAATCGCCTTCTTTTTCCCCTGGGCTACCGTCTTTGGCAAGGCAACCCAACTCACATCGCCTAATATGCCTGTTGTAGCATCGGAAGTTGTTTCCGATGGAGACGCAAACCAACTTTCTCCGATGGCTGCAATGCGATACAGAGAAATGGGTGCTGAGCCGATCGTTGGCGAGGATGGTGCGGAAGGGATCCGAGCAACGGCTCGCAAACTGGCTTTGACATCGTTTGCTGATATCGCTGTATTCTTCGCAGTCTTGCTGGTGGGATTTGCTTATGTCTGGCGGCGCGGCGACCTTGATTGGGTACGGGCTACCACCAATCAACGCGGGGAAGTCGTAGAGCGGTCTCCCCCTCGCACACTGGAAACAACGAGACGTTCCCCCGGTTCGGTACTTTCCGCTTAGCCCATTGAAGCTTTTTGCCTTTTGGAATTAATAACTCTCTCCCCGTGATAGGACCATGAGCGGACAATCATTCGTTGACCAACTGAAGCAGAAATTTGGCGACAAGATTTCTGGTGCCAATCTGGAGAATGTCGATCCCTGGATCGAAGTGACGGCTGAGGGAATCGTTGAGGTATGCCAATATCTCCACGACGAACCAAGTTTGGCGTTTGATTATCTCAACAGTGTGACGGCCGTCGACTACTTGCACACCGATGAAAAAAAAGCCGCCAAGAGCGATTGGCAGCCCCACTTGGAGGTCGTCTACCACCTATTCAGCATGCAACACAAACACAGTCTAGTGTTGAAAGTGATGTTGCCCAGGTGGCTAAACGATGAGGTTGGTAAATTGCCACAGATTCCGACAGTTTCGCACATTTGGATGACCGCTGATTGGCACGAGCGAGAGATGTATGATCTGTTGGGAGTCGAAGTCACCGGCCACCCCAACTTGCGTCGCATCTTGTGTCCCGAAGACTGGGTTGGACATCCTTTGCGAAAAGATTACGAAATGCCGCTGGAATACCACGGAATAAGGGGCAGATAGAACTGCCATGGGAAGACATGACCGCTACAATTGACGACCCTCGGGTCATTGAATTCGATGTTCGCACCGACGAGATGTTGGTGAATATGGGTCCCCAGCATCCCAGTACGCATGGCGTATTGAGATTGGTGCTTCGAACGGACGGCGAAGTTGTTTCCGAAGTGACCCCACACATCGGTTACCTGCATCGGTGCGCAGAAAAAATTGGCGAAAACCTCACTCCTCGACAGTGGATACCCTACACCGATCGGATGGATTATCTGGCCGGCATGAACATGAACCTTGGGTGGTCCCTGGCGGTTGAGAAGTTGATGAAGTATGAACCGCCCGAGAAGGGTCGCCACTTGCGGGTAATCATTAGCGAGATGGGACGGATTGCCAGCCATCTGGTAGGCATGGGTGCCTATGGTCTCGATCTGGGTTCTTTCAGCCCCTTTCTCTATGCGTTCCGCGAGCGTGAGAAGATTCTCGACTTGTTCGAGGAAGCTTGTGGCGCCAGGCTCACGTACAGCTACCTCACCGTCGGGGGTGCAACCGCCGACCTGCCACCTGGATGGCTTCAGAAATGTTCGGCATTTCTTGATCAATTTGAACCGATCATTGCTGAGTACCACACGCTGCTGACGACTAATGCGATTTTTGTAAAGCGCACCGCTGGAATCGGGGTCATGTCACCTGAAATGGCCATCAACTATGGCACCAGTGGACCGGTTCTGCGTGGAAGTGGTGTGGACCACGACTTACGGCGGGATGGAGAGGAAATCTATACCGCTATGTATGACGGATACGCGTTCGAGGTGATCGTCGAGAAAAATGGCCATTATCCAAAAGACCACAACTATCCTCAGGTTCCCTCGGATACCGTGCTCGGTGACTGTTGGCACCGATTCTATGTGCGGATGTTGGAGGTGATGCAAGCCATCGATCTTGTTCGGCAAGGAATTGAGTTCTACAGCACGGCAAAGGGTAGCTACGGAGAACCTGTGAAGCTCAACACCAAACTCCCCGTCGGGGAAGCTTATCTCGAGACAGAAGCTCCTCGTGGTCAAATGGGTTTTTACATCGTTAGCGACGGTTCACCGATACCCTGGCGAGCCCGAGCACGCAGCAGTTCTTTCTGCAACCTGTCTGTCACAGGTCCTTTATGCGCAGGCTGCTTGATTGCCGATGTGCCAGCCATCGTGGGCTCGTTGGACATCGTGATGGGTGAGATCGATCGGTAAGCATTCAAAAAGATAGGGAGTACTGGCCTCGCAAGCCGTCCCAATCGGTGCCGGTAGGCTCAGCGCCCGCTCGTATCGCCACACCTGCAGTGCTCACCATAGGTTTAAGGGTGGAGGGTTTCGACCGATTCGAGAGCTTTGACTGGATTGATGCTCAAACGGTGAAAAATGCGGTCAATTCTTTGCCATCAGCTCCTTAGGGGCTTGTCTACTGAGGGGGGCTTGTGCCATATTTCACAATCTTAGTTTTGGGGGCTGGTAAGTGCCCGCCTGGAAACAACTTGAGTTCGTGCTGTCACTCCCCTTTAGCACTTTCCTTCGGGGAGTTTTCGGCAGAATTGGCACCGAAGGGTTTGAGGAAGAACCATAAGTGGCCGCGTTCCTGTCACAGTATCTATGGACCTGGCTGGCGTACACAATCGCCGGACTTGTGCATGTTGCGTTGATACTTAACTTGGTGGCCGTCGGTGCGCTCGTTTTTATCTGGTTGGAGCGCAAGATCTCAGGCCGCATTCAGGATCGCCTCGGACCGACCCGCGTCGGGGGCAAGTTCGGCTGGCTACAGACCTTAGCCGACGGAATCAAGTTGCTCACCAAGGAAGATCTGGCTCCCGAGGGTGCCGATCATTTTCTATTCAAAATTGCTCCCTATGTGAGCTTCTGTGCTTCGATTGCCGCCTTCATCGCGATTCCCTTCGCGGGGGGCTATTACCCCTGGATAGCCCAGCACCTGAATGTCGGTGTCTTCTTTGTTCTGGCCGTATTGGGTCTGGAAGTCTTTGGGGTGATCCTCGCCGGATACTCCTCGGCTTCCAAATGGTCGTTATTCGGTGCGATGCGTGAAGCGGCTCAAGTCGTCAGCTATGAAGTCCCCTTGGGAATGTGCGTCGTAGTGCCTGTTTTGATTGCGGGTTCATTGGACCTGGTGGTAATTGGCGACACTCAGGCTGGCTGGTTTACCAATTGGCTGGTTTTCCACGACCCATTCACGTTTATCACTTTCTGGGTTTATTTCACCTGTGCAACGGCCAGTGTGAATCGAGCCCCCTTCGACCTGGCTGAGGCCGAAAGCGAGCTGGTGGCCGGGTTCCATACCGAGTATTCGGGCCTCCGCTGGAGCTTTTTCTTTATGGCGGAATATGGCTCGATGTTCTCGGTCAGCATCCTAGCCTCAATTCTCTTTCTGGGCGGGTGGCATGGCCCGATCCCGATCACCGAGTTTCTCGGCTTGAGTCCCGAAAACGGTCCTTTCCTGGGATACCTTGGCCAACTCCTAGGTGCAGTGAATGTGATCGGCAAGGGTGTGATCGGTGTGTGTGTTATGATGTGGATTCGCTGGACTTTGCCCCGTTTGCGGATCGACCAGGTGATGGCCACCTGCTTGAAATACTGTACACCCATAGCCGCAATCATGTTTCTTGGCGCGACTCTTTGGCAGCTTCAATTGCCAGGGAAGACCTTCTTTGGCCTCATAGAAGTTCCAGAAGCGGTTTATGCAATCGGCGATGGTGGGTCCGACGCTGCTGGGCAAATGCCGGAGTCTGAATCGCCAGCCGAGCAGCAAGATCGCATCGCCCAAACAACGCCTTCAGCCTCTCAAATCAGCAGGAAAGGACTTTAGCGATGGAATCGATCTATTGGCCGTCGTTTTTCTTCTTTCTGTTTAGCGGACTGGCCTGTGCGTTTGCCGTTGCCGTGTTGCTGTCAAGTAACATCGTACGGATGGCGTTTTATCTGGTGTTATCGCTTGGTGCCACGGCGGGACTGATGTTTCTTGCCGGTGCCGAGTTTGTCGGTGCAATGCAACTACTGATTTATGTCGGCGGAACGCTCGTATTGTTGATCTTCGGCGTGATGCTCACATCTCAGGAGCGGTTCGTCGTGATGAAAACGTGGGCCGGCGATTGGGTGAAGGCCTTCCTGGCCGGTGGGGCATTGTTGTTCATTCTGGCCTATGCCGCGTTCAGCATTCCTGAATGGCGTGGGATTGAACGTGCCGAAGCAGATGCGGTTGAAGCTCAGCCCTCGGTGACACCCATTGCCATGGGACTCCTGGGGGCCCGCACCGATGACCCAGACGGTTCCGGATACTTGTTGCCCTTTGAAATCGTGTCGGTTCATTTGTTGGTCGTTTTGATCGGGGCAGCCTATCTGGCCCGTGCCAAACGATCCCGCAGTTCCCTTGAAAAGCTTTAGTTACGAAATGCTTAGCATTCCATTCGCCAATTTGCTGACTGAACCTGTTGGGGTCGCCCACTATGTGACCGTTGGGGCAATCCTGTTCATTTGCGGCGCATTGTGCATGGCCACCAAGCGGAACGCCCTGGGTGTGTTAATGGGGATTGAACTGGTGCTAAACGGGGCGAATTTGAATTTCGTTGCCTTTGGCAGCCGGTATCTCCGCGATGATGCGAATTCACTCGGCTTGGATGGACAACTGATGGCCTTGTTTGTGATCGTGCTGGCCGCTGCAGAAGCGGCAGTCGCATTGGCTATCGCCCTAAATTTTTATAACAACCATGACTCGATCGACGTTGACCGCGCCGATCAACTCCGCGGGTAAGCAAAGCTCTGAGTATGGATCCTGCTTCCACATTACCGATTCTGTTGATGGCCGCCTGGCTGGTGCCTTTGGCGTCGTTCGTGCTGATCGTGCTGTTCGGCAAATACATGGGTCCCCATGGCAAAGGGGCCGGATACTTGTCCGTGCTGGCGATTATCACCTCGGCGATTTTCAGCCTGATTGCCATGTTCGGTGTGTGGCTCCCCAATCATGAACTGCCCACCTCCGGTCATGGGGACCACAACGGCGCGGTCTCATCAGCGACAGAGGAATCCCACGCCCCAACCGAGCATGCCGCTGAACACCACGAGACGGAACACGAGTATCCCAATTACAGCGGTGATTGGTATTCACTCGGCGAGTTCGGCGATCTCAAGATCACCATTGGCTACTATATCGACGCACTGACTGTGGCCATGTTCTGCATGGTTTCGGTGATTGCCTCCTGTGTGCATATTTATGCCCTTGGCTACATGCACGATGAACTGCACGAGCCCTATATCGATCACGAGGTAACCCTTTCCAGCGGCGAACACTTACATCGCAAAGGTCGGTTCTACCGGTTCTTTCAATACCTCTCGCTGTTCTGCTTCAGCATGTTCGGCATCGTGATCGCGGGCAATGTGGCGATGGTCTTTGTGTTTTGGGAACTGGTCGGTATTTGCTCGTATTTTTTGATCGGGTTTTACATCGAGCGACACAGTGCTTCGGCGGCTGCCAACAAGGCGTTTCTCGTCACCCGCGTCGGCGACTTCGGCATGTTGATCGGCATGATGGCCCTGTGGGCCAGCGTCGGAACATTCGCCTTTGGCGACATGAAAAACGAACAGGGTGAAGTTACCGAGAAAGGTTTGTTCAGCCTCCTGCGCCCCGAAGAACATCACCACCACCTTGCTCCTCCCCCCGGCATGATCGCCGAAGAAGAACGGATGTTCGCAGGAGATCCTGACGGCGAGTCAGTTCCAGCGGCTGTCGAAGAAGAGCACAACACCGCGGGCCAATGGCTCCTTTTGATCGCGGGGGTTGGCATCTTCTGTGGCTGCGTGGGTAAGAGTGCCCAGTTCCCGCTGCATGTGTGGCTCCCCGATGCGATGGAAGGACCCACACCGGTTTCGGCCCTGGTGCATTCGGCCACGATGGTCGCCGCCGGTGTGTATTTGGTTGGCAGGTTCTATCCCTGCTTCTCCCCCGAAGCGTTGCTCGTGATTGCCTACGTCGGCTGTATCACCCTGTTTATCGCCGCAACCATCGCCATCACAGCTACCGATATCAAGCGAGTTCTTGCCTACTCCACGGTGAGCCAACTCGGCTACATGATGCTCTCACTGGGCCTTGGTGGCTGGGTTGCGGGAATGTTCCATCTGATTACCCATGCATTCTTCAAGGGTTTGTTGTTTCTCTGCTCCGGTTCGGTGATTCATGCGGTGCACACCAACGACATGACTTATATGGGTGGCCTGCGAAAGAAGATGCCGATCACGGCCTACACCATGCTGATTGGTTGTCTGGCCATTATCGGAGCCGGTTTCCCCTTGTCGGTCTATGGTTTGAGTGGCTACTACTCGAAGGATGCAATCATCGAGCAGGCCTGGAGTTTTGCGAGTGTAAATCCTCAACATGCGATCCTGAAGTGGGCACCGGTTGGAGGAGCGTTTATTACGGCGTTCTACATGTTCCGCTTGTGGTATCTTACATTTGCTGGGAAGCCCCGCGATGAGCATCGCTACGATCATGCCCACGAATCACCGCGTGTGATGACCGGACCGCTGTTGGTATTGGCCTTCTTCGCGATAGGAATTGGCTGGCCGATTTTCCATGTCAACGACCTGTTGGAGCAGGGTCGCCCTGTAGGCACCCTCGCTTCAACCCAAGGCGAACTGCTCACGAATTTGACCATCCCCAGCGAGCACGACAGCCATGTGCCGATCATCAAGCAGCCCGCCGGAATTGCGGCGTTCAGCACGGCATTGGCCGGGTTGCTGTTGGCGAGCATTATCTATCTCTGGCGACTGTTGAACCCAGACGAACTCAAAGAGAGCTTTAAACCCTTGTGGGGGTTCTTGTCGAACAAGTGGTTCTTTGATGAACTCTACGATTATGTCTTTGTGAAACCAACGCTGGTCGTCTCGCACTGTGCAGCCTGGTTTGATCGCAACATTATCGACTCGATCCTGCACACCGCGGCGGCGATTTGCAGGGCTTGCTCGGCCGTGGTCGATGCCTTGTTCGATCAAACCGTGGTCGATGGCACGGTCAACACCTTTGCCAGTGGCACCTGGAGTTTGGGGCTCTGGCTCCGCAGGATTCAAACCGGCAACTTACGGCAATATGTCATGTTTATCGTCATCGGCACGGTGGCGCTGTTTGTAACTATTAGTATCGTGCAGGCGTATTATATCCCAACAAATTGAAACACACCTTCCGCTTTGCCTCGTCGCCTCAAATCTGTAGGTGGCGGCAGCGCATCGCGGCTAACAACTAACCACCTCCCACTAACCACTACTAAATACAATGACCCTCAGCGACCCGAAGGTTTATCTGAGCCTCTTAGTTTTCCTGCCCGCAGTGGCAGCATTAGTGCTGGCCATCTTGCCTCGCCTGGCAGACGAATCTTACAAGTGGATCAGCCTGGCTGTTACGATCTTTGTGTTCGTTCTCACCCTCGGCTTTTTCCGTTCAGGGGGAGCGGTTGATTTCGAAGCGGGTGTGGCTCAGATGCAAAACCTGTTCAACGTCGACTGGATTCCCTCGTTCGGAATTCAATATTTCATGGCACTGGACGGCATCAGTTTCCCGCTGGTCGTACTGACGGCGTTCCTTTCGGTCCTCGCGATGGGGGCCAGTTGGCCCATTAACAAACATGTCAAGGGCTACTGCATCCTGTTCCTGCTGTTGGAAACTGGCATGTTGGGCGTGTTTATGGCCCTCGACTTCTTCCTGTTCTATGTGTTCTGGGAAGTGATGCTGCTGCCAATGTATTTCCTCATCGGCGTATGGGGTGGACCCCGGCGCGAATACGCGGCAATCAAGTTCTTCCTCTACACCTTAGTCGGCAGTGTGCTGATGCTGATCGCAATCCTGATGCTTTACTTCAACAGCGATCTGACACGACTCGACGCCCAACAATTGGCAGAGGCCGGGATTATCAAGGTTGCGGAAAGCGCCAATGCGGAGAACAAGTTCACTGATGATGCAAAAGCCGAATCAGCATTAGCCGATTGGCTGAAGAGTGATTCCCCTCTCGCCAAGCGATATGCTGAAATCACCAAAGAAGCTGATCCTACTCAGCGCAAGCAATTGCACACCTTTAACATTTTGGCCCTTCAACAAATGGGCCAACACACGGACCTTTTTGATGGCGACGCCTTGTGGGGAAAGAGTGTCCAGTGGTGGGCATTTCTGCTCCTGTTCATAGGCTTCGTGATCAAAGTCCCCAGTGTTCCACTGCACACCTGGTTGCCCGACGCGCACGTCGAAGCCCCGACGCCTATCTCGATGATCCTGGCCGGAATCCTCTTGAAAATGGGTGGTTACGGTATCATCCGTATTTGCTATCCCATCTGCCCTGATGCGGGTTATGACATGGCTTATTTTGTCTGTTTCATTGGAGTATTCAGCATGGTGTACGGTGCGTTTGCCGCCTTGGCACAAAAAGATTTCAAGCGGCTTGTTGCCTACAGTTCGGTGAGCCATATGGGTTATGTGGTGCTGGGTATGGGCGTGTGGAGCGCGGTCGCAGACACCGGATTCAATCCCGACTATTGGAAGATGGGTGCCAACGGGGCCATGTTCCAAATGATCGCCCATGGTATCAGCTCGGCTGGCATGTTTTTTATGGTCGGCGTGGTTTACGACCGTGTGCATCATCGCGATCTCGACAAGTTCGGTGGATTGTTTGCCAAAATGCCAGTTTACAGTGGCTTGGCCGTAGGGATTTTCTTTGCGGGCCTTGGGCTTCCGGGTCTGTGTGGATTTATCGGTGAAGTATTCGTCGTCTTATCCGTGTGGAAATACAGCTACGCCCTGGCCGTGATCTCTGCAGCGGTGGTCATCCTGACAGCGGGTTATATCCTCTGGGCCATTCAACGGGTCTATCTGGGTGCAGAGTATAAAGGCCCTCATGGCGAAGCGCTCACCCCTATCACTATGCGAGAGTTGTCGATCGGCGTGCCATTGCTGGTGCTGGCGATAGTGTTTGGCGTCTATCCGAAGGCACTGCTCGACTACATGCAGCCCTCGGTTGATATGCAAATCGATCGACTAGCTGCCTGGACCGAGATCAATCATCCGGGCGGCAGCAATAAGCTCGGTAACGAGAATGGCCAGGTTGCCGACGCCTGGCGACAGAAAATCAATGCACTTCAGAGTAGTCCTTAATCACACCTAATCTAGGTAACCATAGACTGTGGAACCTGTGACGCTTCAAACCACTGTTAACAATCTCGTAGACAACACGCTCTACGAGAGCCTGCCGTATTTTCGGCCTGAATTGGCACTCTGCGGGACGATTGTCCTCATGCTGCTGGTGAGGGTTTTTAAAGGGGGAGAACTGATTCCTCCGTTCTTCATCGCCCTATTGGGCTCAATCACTGCATTGATCGTGGCTTTTCCTGCCGAGGGCTTTGAGTCTTGGATGGACATGCAACGAGAAGAAATCTTTACAGGCATGTTGGTTTATGATTCCCTTACTGCTTTTATTCGCATATTTCTGCTTTCGTTTGCTGTTCTCTTCGTCATCCTTTCGCAGTTAACTGGCATCGCCGATGCCAGAGATGGTCAAGATTACTATGCCCTGGTGTTGGGAGCGACACTCGGCATGTGTATTATGGCCTCTGCGAACCATATGATGATGCTTTTTATGGGTGTGGAGATGGCGAGCGTGCCGTCTTACGTGCTCGCGGGGATTGTCAAGGGACGTCAACGCAGCAGCGAGGCGGCATTAAAGTATGTCATCTACGGGGCCGGCACGGCGGGAGTGATGTTATATGGCATCAGTTTGTTATGCGGAGTGCTTGGTGCTGCCCACCTGCCGACAATGGCTACAAATCTCGCTGCTCTTGATATCCCCCAATTGCTAACCAATGCAGAAGGTCGTCTGACTGTGATGGTGCTGGTTCTGGGTGGATTGATGCTTGGCGTCGGACTAGCGTTCAAATTATCAGCTGTGCCTTTTCACTTCTGGTGTCCTGATGTGTTCGAAGGTGCCTCGGCTGAGGTTGATGCTTTCTTGTCGGTCGCATCGAAGGCAGCCGCGCTAGTCTTGCTTCTACGAGTCGGGGCTGGGTTTGGCTTGACCACTGCGGAGGATTCCATTGCTGCTGTGGTGGATCACTCAGCCGTGATTGCCGCGGCCTCAGACGAGTCGACCACTCCATTGCAGCATGCCGTACTCACTGCACAGACGTCGGTGTCGGGCGATTCAACACCTGTCGGTGGGGGTCCCCTTTCTCCGGTTCGACGATTTTTCGTCGTGGTAGTCTCCATCATGGCCATCGTCACTTGCACCTTTGGCAATCTGGCAGCCTACGGTCAGACAAACATCAAAAGGATGCTGGCGTATTCAACGATTGCCCATGCGGGCTTCATGATGATGGCAATCGCAGCTGCGATTGCTCTGGCGGGGCGAGACGTCGTGGAAGCACGCACAGCGGTGTCAGCGCTATTGTTGTACATCGCGCTCTACTTGTTTATGAATCTGTCGGCATTTGCGATCGTGGCTTTCTTGCGGAACGAAATGCATAGTGAAGAGATCGCCGACTACGGTGGCTTGATCCGCACGTCACCCCTCGCGGCAGTGATGATGACCGCCGTGCTGGTAAGCCTGATTGGCCTGCCTCCCCTTGCAGGTTTCTGGCCCAAGCTGCGTGTGTTGCAATCGTTGTATTCTGCCGGGGGACCGTTGATGACTTTCGTGCTCGTCGCCGCCGCCTTCAACACGGCCATCGCCCTGGTGTATTACTTGCGCGTCGCCAAGGTAATGTGCATTGACCCGGAACCTGATACCCGCGGTGCTGTTTCACTCGGATTTCTCCCTGCCGCCTTTGTGTTTGTGGTCTCAGTTCCTGTGCTGATATTTGGCATCCTTCCAGGTTCCCTAGCCAATTTGACCGACCTGGCTGTCTCCCAACTTTTTAGCTGAGTTTGCCCACGGTAGAAAAGAACTATGTCACGGACTCCGCTTTACCTTCTGCTGAATCAATTGTTGGGAATTGTAGGGAAATCATTCCCGCAGTATCTCCGTTACTCGCGTCCTTACATCCCACCTGGTCGTGAGGGAATCTGGGACACTATCGAGGCCATCGTCCACGATCAAGACGTTCTGGCAGAGCGAATCAGTCAACTCCTGCTCGACGCTGAGGCACCACTCAGACCGGGCGAGTTCCCCATGGAATACACCGACACTCACGACCTGAGCATCGACTATCAGCTCAAAGAGGCCATCGCCTACCAACAGCAAGACATCGAATCAATTCGCGCTCTCATCGACTCACTTCAATCTTATCCCGAAGCGAAAGCCCTCGCCGAAGAAGCCCTCGGCATGGCGAAGGGGCATCTCGAGTCGCTTCAAGAAATGGTGCCTGCGGGTACTGCTGCTTCGTAAACGAGTTTAGTATTTCACGGCTCCTTAGCCGGACCAACAACTTGGTCCGGGAAACCCGGAGGCAGGTGTGCCGCCGGCTGAGGCGATGATAAATCTGGGAATACGACCACAAAACCCTGAAACACTTTTACACGGCGGTCATGAACTCGCCAAACTTTTGCACGGAATATAGAATAAAGATACTCCTCATCCTTTTCAGTCTTCTGGAATCTTTTCGATGGCACCTCACTCGAATCGTGCATATGATCGTCGGATCATAAATGGTTTTACCCTTGTCGAACTCCTGGTAGTCATTGCCATCATTGGTGTGTTGGTCGCCTTGTTATTGCCAGCCGTACAGGCCGCTCGGGAATCTGCCCGCCGCACGCAATGCATCAATCATCTTCGCCAACTGGGATTGGGGATGCTCAACTTTGAGTCTGCCAAAGGAGTTTTTCCCACGGCGGGTGGCGCGGTGGAGCAGTTTCTTAATCCTGCCGACCTTGCCAAAGCCGCTTATGGATACGAGAGCGCAAGTTGGATGTATCAAGTGCTCCCATACATCGAACAACAGAACCTGACTGACATGCGAAAGGGAGACGGCAATTTGAACGCAGGTTTTGTCGAAACGGGACTTGCGGAGATTCCTGTACCTACATTTAATTGTCCGGCAAGATCGGGCCGTTTCGCTACCATTGGCACCGATGTCTATGCACTGGGCGACTATGCTGGTGTGATGGCGAGTTGGAATGATCCTGACTGGGATCGATTTGAATGGCGGGATACCCTCCCTCCGAACCCGACCGAGGAAACTGCCATCTGGACAGGCATCCTTGTGAAGGGGGGGCAAGTAAGAAACAATGTGAATCCTCCACAGATTTGGAAATTTGGAGAAGTCGATTTTGCAGCCATTGAGGATGGCACCTCCAACACGATTCTGTTGGGCGAGAAAGCGGTGCAAGGAACTTTCTGGACCGTGCCAAACTCAAATCCTTGGCCTTTTTGGGAAGTTTACGGCTATTACACCGGGGCCGACTGGCCGATTATGAGAATGTTCGGCGCATTGACGCGAGGTTCATCGAGTCCTAGAGGAGAGGTACCCATACTCGGGGACGATGAGAAACGCGCTGCCACCCAGTCGCAGGAATTTGGCTTTGGATCAGCCCATCCAGGCATCATCAATTCCGTTTTTGGCGATGGTTCTACCCGTACCATTTCGAATTCGGCCGATCTACTCATCCTTGACCAACTCGGAAAACGAGCCGATGGATCTGTCGCAACAGCGGAAGATCTCTAAGTGTAGCTGAAAAAATCAATAAACTGTAGGCACATCTTTATCAACATCAAACATAGGCTCAGGAATTGAATGCCCTCTCAATTGAGTATTCGTCATTGTTTTCTCTTGCTCTTGGTAGTACTAGCAGGTTGCACTCGAGAAATCGACGTGAATGAAGCCATCGCCAAGGTGAATGAAACCAATATCCAACGGTTGGCAAATCTCTATTTCGCTTTTCAGATGAAGCACGATTGGCAAGGTCCCGCCGACGAAGCAGAATTCAAAGCATTTCTTCGTTCTTACAATCCACAGAAACTCACCAGAATCGGCATTGATCCGAATGCGATTGATGAGTTGTTCAACTCTGAGCGCGACGGGAAACCTTTCAAGATTCGCTTCTCGGTAGTCGGCAGCGCAATGGGGAGTTCCGAACCGGTAATCTTTGAATCGGTCGGCGTCGATGGCAAACGAATGGTGGGGTTTCTGGACATGGTCCAGCGCGAAGTGGATGATGCAGAATACGAAGACCTCTGGGCGGGCGAGTTTCAACCTGCTGTAACTGACCGCGATGCCGTTCGAGAACGGTGAAGAAACTTTAAACTATTTCTCTCCCTCCCCGGGTGGATTCCCCTCCCTTTCTTTCCACACATCTCGCTTTGCCTTGAGCAACCGCTCAGTGTACGACTCGGGGGTTGGGGTTTCTGTTTCTGGAGGAGGCTGAGAAAGTTTCTTTTCTGGTGACGCTTTTGCTACTGGTTGCGTGTCCACCGGTGGAGCCACAGCGGTGTCTGCGGTTGGCGCCTCGAAGCGGCTGGCCGAACGTTGGCGATCAATTTGCTGGCCGATCTCTCGTTTCTTGCTCCGCAGGCGGCCAATGGTTTCGGGGACTGCTGCGACATGCTGACGATGCAAAAGCCGGTCACGCGCTCTTGCCAGGTACGTAACAAGCCAGACAAAGTTGATCTGCACGCGGCGGACGAAAACATCGCCAAGAAAAATGCAACATCCAATCAAGACCAACCAAGGCCAGATTGATTGGTTTGATATAGCCGGGGGCAAATCTCGGCGAAACGGGTCTTCTTCTTGGATCAAGTTCTCGTCCGAGGCGTTGAGTCCGGCTTCAACTAAAGTGCCGGGCGGGGCATCCTCGGGGGCGAGTTCGGACAAAGTTCGCAACAAGGCCATATTGGTTTGGTAGTCGCGGTATTCGGCGGAGTAACCGACATTCACCCCGGTGCGTATCGGTGCTTTTCCCCCGCCAGGGTTGATCACTACCAGATAGCTCCCAGCAAGCTCCGAAGGAAATTCACCCGTATAGCGACCGGGGGCAGTCTGTTCGATGCGGAAAGGAATCGACTTCATATCGGGTGCCACGACCGTACCGCTGAAGGATTGGTTATTCAAAAACTCGTCGTCCTCGCCGATCGCCGTCAGGATGACCTCCGTCGAACCATCTCGGACATTGGTCGCGACATTGAAATTTCCCGCGTCGTCGGTCGGTCGCATCGACCAGCGGACAAGTTGGCTGAAAAACTTGTCGTAGTTGTCCCAACTCGTCCAGTCCGAAGCCCATCGCTTGCCGGCATCAGTAGTGAGCGCCGCTGCCTTGCCGGCTCCATAGGTCCATGTGGCCAATACCGTGGAGTTCTTCTCAGTAACCGGCTGCGGAGAACGCAAAATCACTTCGACCAGCGGATTGTCTTTCAGGCTGGTGAGAACAAAGCCACTGATCGCCGGCACGCCTCCTTCGAAACCATCGAGAATCTCGTGCGGGGAAACGATCTGAGGCTGTACCGGTGGCTTAGGTTCAAATACAAGCGGGCGCGCAATCCTGCGGGTTTCACGTTGATAGATTTTGGGCAACGCGTTCGCACTTTTCACCTGGTAGTATTTGCCCCCTGTGAATGTGGCGATCTTCTGCATTTCCTGGCTACCAAGCATCCCGTGCGAACCTACGGCCACGGTGGTAACTTTGACCTGCTGTTGCTTGAGTGCATTGAGTGTCGCCATCGTGGGCGGAGTTGGATCGCCATCGCTGATAATGATCATGTGCTTTACTGCGGCGTCCTTTATCCCGGCGAACGCGGTCGCTGCCATCTTCATGGCACCGTCGAAGGCAGGCATATCACCAATAGTCATTTGATCGACCCGACCCAGCATCATCTTGCGATTCGGTCCGACGCGGATCAGCCCCCCCTGGCTGGCACCCCACAGCCAACTGTCGTTGCCGTTCCACTGCACCAGGCCGCAATAGTCACGGCTCCCCAGCATTTTGATCGATTCAAATGCAATCCGCTTCTGCCAGTAGTTTGCTTGAGGCATTTCGCCTGCGTGCATCATCAGCACTAGTGCACCAACCGGGGTCACCTTGGCGTTCTTAATTTCGAAATCGACAGGCATCGCTTTTTCCAACTCGGTGTTGGTCCAACCACCGGCACCAAAGGTATCGGGACCACCAATCATGATCAGCCCGCAACCGAGCTCACGTGTGTTGCGCTCAAGCATGCTGATCTGGTCGTCGCTGAAACTGCTGACATTATCCGCGTCGGTTCCGGAGCTACGGGAAACATTTGCCAGGATGATAGCATCATAGCGTTGGAGTTCGGCTAATGAACTGAAGAGCCGATCCGTGGAGATGACGGTTACCGTGATGTCTTCATCCCGCAAACGATCTACGAGAAAATCAAACTCCCCCTGTTTTTCCCAGTTTTCAATCAACAACACATGCCCTTTGCCGCGCACATGGGTAAATGCCGAGGCCGTGTTGTTTTGTGTCATTCCGTCGTCGGCAGGATCGTCTGGTGAGAATCGGGCTTCGTAGGTATAAAAATCGGGCAGGTTAATTTCTTCGGGCACGGTGAACACCCGCTTGCCAGGGGGAACCTCGATCTCTTGCTCAATGATGGGATCTTCGCGGTCTCCCGTTTTACGGATGACTCGCAGCTTGCCCTTCACAGCGCGAGCGGAACCTTCCGGAGCGTCGTTGCGCATCACCACGCGCATCTGAAAAGGCTGACCACGCCGGGCGTTGGATGGCAGGTCGAGTTTTTCGATTGAAACTTCGCCACGAGCCGAAAGCATGACGGGCACTACATCGATGCTCACCCCAGTTGCCGAAGCAGAGCGTGCCTCGCGCCGAGCGTTGCCCAGGTTTTCGTTGCCATCTGAAACTATGACGATCCGTTTGGCTGCGTCGGCGGGAAACATTGCCTTGGCCCGCTGAATGGCAGTAGCCAGGTCGGTGTATTCAGGATCCAGTAAAACTTCGGTACGCGTGGGAAGCTGAAGCTGCACATTCACCAGCGGCATTTCAACTGCAGCGTCCTTGCCAAACACGATCACGGCATATCGGTCGTTACGATTCTCATCATGATGCTCCATGATCGACTTGTTGACAAACTCCACCATCTTCTGCCGATCGTCAGTGGGAATACTCAGCGATTGGTCCAAAAGATAGATGACCGTCAGTTGGTCGCTACGTCGTTGATATTGGATGTCGGCCAGCGAAAGGATGATCGCCGTGAGTACCAACGACCGAAACACAAGAGCCGCCAATCTTCGCCATCTACCCAGCCCCGAAAGGCTCTCGAAGCTCCACCACCAGATGAGGGGCAGAAGCAGCAAAAGCAAGAGATAGGCTGGGCTATCAAAAGTGAAACTGTGTTGCCACATGGCGGGTTACCCTGTCCTGCTTAGAAAATAACTCGCTGGACGCGATGGTTGTTCGAATCGAGCACATGAAGTCGCCCCTGGCTGTCGCGTGCCAAGGCCCAGGGATTGTTCAGTTGCCCGGGCTCACGGCCTTGGGTTCCCCAGCAGCCTAGGGTCTCTCCTTTCAGAGTAAACTTTTGAACCCTATGATTGCCATACTCACAAATATAAATATGCCCCTTGCCATCAAGCGCAAGGTCGTAAGGGTAATAGAGCTTACCGGGCTCACTTCCTTCGCTGCCCCAGCAATCCAGCAATTTACCTTCGCTATCAAAAACTTGCACTCGATGGTTGCAGGCATCGACGACCCAGATTCGATCTTCGGCATCAATCTCAAGATTCTGCGGACGACGGAACTGTCCTGGCTCTTCGCCAGGTGAGCCCCATTCCAACAAGTATTCACCTTCAGGGGAGAATTTCTGAATTCTGTCGAAATCGCCGTACTGAGCAATGTAAAAGTTTCCTTGGGAATCTTCGACGGCATCGGTAACAAAACCGAACTGGCCAGGGGCGTGGCCCATCGTGCCACCGATGTTAGCTTCAGGAATGAGAGTGCCTTGACTGTCATAGACAAGCATCTGATAGTAGTGCGTATCAGCCACCAGTAGTCTGCCTCGCCGATCGATAGAAAGCCCGGAGGGCCTTCCGTTGGCACTCTCTGGTGTATCCCAACCCCAAAGAAAATTTCCCTCAGTATCGAAGACCTGAATTCGGGCCGTCATATCAACGATGTAGAGACGATCTTCAGCGTCGATTGCGATCGCGCGTGGTTTTTGAAAACGTCCTGAAGAGATGCCACGCTGCCCCCAAACCAAATCAGGTGTCGCCTGTTTTCCACTTTGAGCAACACAGCCCACCGTGACGAATAGGATTGCCAGGATGTAGTTCATCCGCAGACAATAGAGCAATCTATAGCGATTAGAAAACTGTGGCATAGCCTTTAGTTTAGCGGTTTCTGGGGGCCTTTGTCGCCAGGGGACGGTTCAGCGTAACTTATTACGGCATATAGAGATGCAGCTGACTCAGCTCCACCATTTAGCTTGACCAACGGCATGCTCACCCGATATATTGGCGATTTGGAGGGAGGCGAGGGGCAGGCCGATTGGTCGCAATGTCCAATGACCGTCCTAATTTGAATTAATTTCCTATTCTGGCCATTTCTTGGCAACCGCCTATGCCGCCAATCGTAATCGATCTACGCCAAGCTGAGGATACGCGGGATGTAGTGCATCGGGCAGTACAAATGCTGGCGGAAGGCAAGCTGGTTGTCTTTCCGACCGAAACTGTCTATGGCCTAGGAGCCAGTGCGCGCAGTGCGGAAGCTGTGGAAAGGATCTATGCCGCTAAAGGTCGCTCTCATGATGTTCCCTTGGCTCTGGCAATCAAGAGTGCTGAAGAGGCCTTTGACTACGTACCTAATCCAGGGAAAATTGCACAACGATTGGCGCGGCGATGTTGGCCCGGCCCGGTGACGCTGGTGGTCGACAACCACCACGAGGAAAGCCTGCTTCGCCAGTTGCCTCCTCCCGTACAGCAAGCAGTTGCCCCCAAGGGTAGCGTGGGACTCCGTGTCCCGGCACACCCAATTATCTTGGACGTCCTGGGAATGCTTTCTGGGCCAATAGCCTTGACAAGTGCCAATCGGTCCGGTGAAAGCGATCCCACAACAGCAGAAGAAGCAATCAATGCGATAGGTGACCATGTTGCGCTGGTCCTTAACGATGGCCCTTGTCGCTATGGGCAACCTTCGACGGTGGTTCGCGTGACAGACAAGTCGTACAATTGCCTTCGTGAGGGCGTTGTGGGAAAAAGTACGTTGGACCGTTTGTCGAGTATGATCGTACTGTTGGTTTGTACGGGGAACACTTGTCGCAGCCCCATGGGCGAAGCATTATTCAAGAAGCTTCTGGCAGAAAAAATGGGGTGTCCTTCTGAGGAACTGGAGCAACGTGGCGTGGTTGTGGCTTCCGCAGGAGTGGCGGCTCTGGCGGGATGTGCCGCCAGTGTGGAAGCGGTAGAAATTATGAAAGAAAAAGGGATCGATATCTCGCGACATGAGTCGCAACCGTTAACGGACAACCTCGTGAGACACGCAGACCTCATTTTTGCGATGACTAATAGCCATCGAATGGCAATATTGAGGCGCTGGCCTGAAGCTTCTAGCCGAACCTATACGTTGCGCGTCGATGGGGGGGACATTGGGGACCCTATTGGAGGTCCCAAGTCACTTTACCGGGAATGCGGAGACCAGGTAGAGGCGGCCTTACGAGAAAGACTCGAAAACGTTGATTTTTCATAGGGAAGGTAATAAAAGTGGGGCATTACAGAAGCGTTCATTTTCGCGGGCTACTCGACAGACCCCGCGTAATTGCGAAAGGTTGACTATATGCGAATTGCAATTGGAAGTGATCACCGTGGTTTCCATCTTAAGGAGAAACTGACGGCCCTTTTGCAGTCTAAAGGGCACGAAATTGAAGATGTCGGAACAACCGTCACGGACTCCGTCGACTATCCCGACTTCGCAGCGCTGGTGGGACGCAAGGTGAGCGAACAGACGGTCGATCGGGGAATTCTGATCTGCGGAACGGGCATCGGCATGGCTATCACGGCCAACAAATTCCCTCACGTAAGAGCTGCGCCAATTACGGACGAAATCACTGCTGAAATCAGTCGTCGACACAACGATTTGAATGTGCTCTGTCTTCCCGCTGACATGCTCAGCCCTCGAGCGGTCGAACGCATGGTCGAAGTGTGGATCGACACCGAGTTCGAAGGGGGCCGCCATTCTCGTCGAGTAGACAAGATCTCGGAAATCGAGAAGCACACGTTGTCTGAATAAGCGATGAAGTCTCTTGAACCTTTATGCCTCGGTCGCCGGTAGCAGGTTCAGGATGGCTTGCCGAAGTTCTTTGGATTTCACGGGCATTTGCAGGAGAACGCGATGCTCGTCAGGGTGAGCTTGTTTGGCGAGTGATTTTTGTTTGTCACCCAAAAGCAATATGACGGGAGTTTTCTTTGTCGAGGACTCTTCAGCGAAGCGGTTAAACGCTTCGACGGCACTCGAGCCGATGTGACCGCTGCTCAACAGCACCACGTCGGCAAAATTGGCATCTTCGTAGAATCTCTGGAAAAGTCGTTCGGGGTCGCTTGTCACTAGCACGCGATAACCCTGCTTTTTGAAAAGTTCGCGGAAGACGTTCTGCATCTTCGTATCCGATTCGACAATCATCAACTTGCGCGGTTGTCCATTCGCGTCATGACCTTCTTGGGGACCTGCATCGGTGACTGTAGCAGGCAAATCGCGGTTTTCACGCACTCTTTTAATCGCCAGCTTGATATCGGCCAACATCTCACCAGGGGTTTGATAGCGACGTTCTGGCGACAGTTCCATCGCCTTGTTGACCACGCGTACAAGTGCCAGCGGAAGTTTAGGATCGATCTCTGAAATGTGGCGGATATTCATGAACCGCGATTTGTCCAACCTCTTGGTACGATCCCGATTTTCAGACATAGGTGCCTGGCCGCTCATAAGTTGGTAAAAAATGCAGCCTGCAAAGAAAATATCGCTGCGAAGATCGTCTTTACGAACGTTGGTGGCGCGTTCGAGCCCTGCATAATCGATCGTTCGGGGGTTCACTCCTTCGGCACTCTCATCCCCACCACCGAGACCTGCCAGCCCGAAGTCCACAAGTTTGGCGACGCCATCGCTGGAAACGATCACATTCGACATCTTGAGGTCACGATGGGTAATCCCCTTTTGAAAAGCATAACTTAGCCCAGCAACCATCCCTTCCACGATGCGTGCCGCTTCAAGAGGTTCAAATTTTCTCCGCACTTTGAAGAAGTCACGCAAATTGTGTCCTTCGACAAAATCCATCACGATGAAATGGATCTTTCCTTTGGAATACACCTCGTGGATGGCGACAATGTTGGGATGCTTGAGCTGCATTCCCAATTCACCTTCACGTCGAAACAAGTCCGCTTCCGCAGGAATCTCGCTTTTACTCTTGCGGAGCACTTTCAGAGCGAATAGCTCATTGGTCAATCGATGGGCGGC
This sequence comes from uncultured Planctomycetaceae bacterium, assembly GCA_937925545.1. GTDB lineage: Bacteria > Planctomycetota > Planctomycetia > Pirellulales > Lacipirellulaceae > Bythopirellula. The sequence continues at coordinate 84,863 of CALALR010000041.1, read as the reverse complement.
ACGATAGACGCGGGCAAAGGTGCCGGCACCGACGAGGTAGAGAATTTTGTAGTCACCGTAGATAAAACCCGTACGGTAACCTTGTTCGAGACGTTCGAGCTGAAAATTGGTCAGCAGGCCATGACGTACCAGAAGTTGCTTGAACTGCTCGTAGTCAACATCCTGAGTTCCAAAGACATTCCACACGCCCCGGAGTTGTTCCTGCGAGACAATTCCAACATCCTGCGCGCGTTGGGCCAATGTTTCGGCAGTCAGATCAGTGACCATAGCGCGCAATCGACTGAGGAGCCGTAGTCAGGCCGGGATGGTTAGACTTGGAATACATTCATCACAGTTGTCCGCCCCTTGCGGTGAGATCACCGGCCGAAGGGCCATATCGCCATATGCGAATCTCTTCGACAGAGAGTTCACACGGATGATGACGACCGGCAGTCTCGTCAAATGGGAGGTCTGTGAGGACCCGCCTGTGATGCCAATCAACCACTTATTTTACCAAAACTGAGCCTCATTGGGTATTGGCCAGAGAATGTCTCGTTCCTTGCAATTGTAGGGAGGATTTCTGCTGCAGAAAGGGCAGGCACTAACTCTCAAACTCCTCCAGTTTAGAACGATACTCTTCTCTTTCCCGCCGCGTAGCTTCCAGGTCAAACATCAGGTATTTCATGTCCAGACGGAGCTGACCCAAGGCATCCTGCACAAGCGTAAGAATCCGGCGGCGGCGGCAAGTACTCTCAATGACGGCATCTACCAGAGGGGCTAGCTGCATGGCATGCTCGGAGGGGAGGTTGTTGATCGATTCGGCTAGCCTCTGTAAATCGGCTGGAACGGTTTCGACCGAGGACATCGCTGGGGTTTGGGCACTTCTCATGTTCTGTCTCCAAAGATAAGGGGGTTTGACTCGTCATAGAGCAGAGTGCGTACCAATCACTGGGCAAATGCCCGAGAATTCGACGCAACATGCTACTACAAAAAGACTTACGACTAAACTCCACCCCGCATTCCGCCATTGGTTCGACAGCAAGAATGTTTATTTCTCGCTGCGGATTGAACTGGTCAATGAACGGAACTCCTGATACAAGCTCGACTTACAGCAAATCTTTGCCGACATAGCCGTGTTGAATTTCGGCATCAAGGATCATTCCTCGTCGAGAAGCGAGTGGCTGGCGAAAATGTCGGCTGAGCCTGCTGCAATGCGATGCTCTGCAAATCTCGCCATCGTGTCCGCTCGTCCTCTAATCTTACTCCGATGCTCCAACGCAGGCCACAATTTGGAAGGCTTCGATCTTTTAGGCCAATGCGTCGCAAACGCTTGCGGAACGCAACGGTTGTTACTTGTAGTATTTCTTCGTTTCGTAAATGTCTGATCTGGTCGTTGGTCACTTTGCTGAGTCTCGTAAACACCTTCGCTGCAGAGCCCACATTTCTTGATGAGATGGATGGCAACGAGCCCGTTCTTCGATTGGGGGAAAATTCGAATTTCCGTGTAGTTTCACAATTCATCGAACGGGAAGAACATCTCACGGGGACGGGAGCAGAAATAGTCCAGCTTCAAGGTCCTGCGGGAGAATCTGCAGAGCTTAGCTTTGCCCTTCCTTCGGCACCTATCATTGCTGAGTTGCGACTCGCGGCAATGTTAACTTGCAACCGGCCCGGTGTACAAATTGCCGCCCGCGTCGTACTGCCGCGTACTCCTGATCCAAGAACAGGACGAAATCGTGAACTGCTGGTGAGAGGAAGCAGCAGGAGTCGGACAGTTGCTGGAGAGCGACTTGAACTGAAGGATCTGCCTCAACTACTTGACCGCCATGTACGAATCGCACGCATCCGGGCTGAGGACCGAATTGACCATCGGGAAGCTTATGTCTCGCAACTTGTTTTCCTGGTTCCCGGGGGAAAGGGAATTACCGAGATTCGAGTAGACCGGATAGAGCTTCAGGGGGTTGTCCTCGAGCGTCATATGGATTCTGCAGTCGTCCAGGCAGCAAATCAATCGATACTAACGGATCCTGCAGGTAACCCTCAATCCAGCGATGCAACATCGCCATCTAGAGGATCCATTGCCACAGCCTCTTCAGTACACTCTTCCGCACCAATCAAACGCATGATTCGTTGGCAGGGGGAGCCATTCGAGCTGCTCAAGAACCTTGGTTTCAATACCATTTGGCTATCGCGAGCTGCAAGTACCTCGGAACTGGAAGAAGCCAAACGGCTGGAGATGGCAATCGTCTGCCCTCCGCCATCGCTGAAGCAGCTATCCGATAAACCCCTCCTCAGGTTATGGGATCAAGTCTTTGCATGGGACATGGGAAGTCTTGTCGCAGCCGATGACCTGGATCAGGTTGTTCTACAAAGACAACTTCTACGTCAACACGACCCCGTGAGTTCTCGCACAACCGTGATGACTTGCGAGCAACTAACCCGCGATGCAAGTCGTACAACTGATGCGCTCCTTCTGGAGCACGAGCTACTGGGTACGGATCTCACTCTGCGCGACTATGTCACGTGGCTCGGCCAACGACAGAGGCTGGCCAGACCTGGGACACCGCTCTGGACGACAATTCCCACACAAATCAGCCCAAAACGTGCGCAGCAAATCGAGGCACTGCAAGGTTCAACTCAGCATCACCCTCCGGCCGCAGCTTCTTACGAGCAACTGGCCGCCATTACCTCGGCGGCGATGAGCATCCGCTGTCGAGATTTCTTCTTCGAATCGTATAGCTCACTCGCGTCAACCGACCCAGGTTGCCAGCAACGTGCCCGGAATTTGGAACTCTTGAATCTGCGATTGAGGCTGCTTACACCGTGGCTTGAAACAGGCAAGGTTGCAGGTGTCGCCCAGAGTACGATCCCCGGATTGTCTGCGATTGTCATGCAAGCCGAGCGGAGCCATCTGTTGATGCCTATGGGGTGGTCGCGGAATTTTCGCTCTCAGCAGGAATTGCATCCATCAGGTCCTGTTTCGTTCGTTGTACCAGGAGTGGCTGAGACCGCTGATGTTTATTTGCTTTCTCTAGCAGGCGCGGAACGTGTGCGTCATGAACGAACCACGGGGGGGCTGCGGATCTGGGTCGATTCTTTGCCATCGGATGGGGTGATCATGCTCACGAGCGATCCCCAGGCGTTTTCGCAAGTTTCTCAGTATCTAAGGAGCATTGCCGGTCGCGCGGCACAACTCCGGCGGGACATTGTGGCGCGGCGCAGGGAACAACTGTTGGAAATCTCCAGTGAGGAGATTACAACCGATGGGGCTCGGGTAAAACAATTGCTTGCACGAACGGAAAGTGAATTGTCGGCGTGCGACATAGATCTGCGCCGTGGTTTCGTTCAGCAGTCCTATCGCCGAGCCCTCGCAATCGAACGCTCACTTTCGCAAGCTGAGTATGTGTTGCGAAATGCCGGAGAGTCACGCCTATCGTCGGTGGTCACCCCCCTGGTCTTTTCCGTGGACTCCATTGCAAGCGAACGGCGTTTGCAGGATGCGCTCTCACGTGCTACTTCACAAAATAATCTGCTGGCTGGAGGAGAGTTTGAAGATCTCAACACGTTGCTCGCCCAAGGTTGGCGGCATAAGCAACTCTCCCTGGAGGGGATCACCTCAGCAGTGAGACTCTCGCCGGATGCCCCATTTTCTGGTTCCTATTGCCTGGAACTCGAAGCGCGTGTGCTAGACCCCTCACAGCCAATTTCGGTTGTACCCACGGCACCGGTCTGGATTACCTCGGCACCGATTCAAGTCCAGGCAGGAGAGATGATTGAAATCGTGGGGATGGTTCGCGTTCCTGAAGAATTGATCGGTACGGTCGATGGGTTAGAAATCATCGATTCCTTAGGAGGAACAGGAATGGCGACTCGCATTCAGGTCGCTCCAAGTTGGCAACCTTTCCGAATTCTGCGTTCCGTGCCTGCAGACACAAATCTGACCGTCTCACTGGCACTGTCAGGAATTGGTCGGGCTCAGGTGGACAATTTGATGGTTCGCTCATTACAGTTGCCGAGAGAAGTGGCTGAGACAGGCAGCCCAAGTCTTCGATAGTAAGAGTTGGTTTAATAACATCAATCGAGCACTCTATTAAGCCCACCGAATTGGAGGTTTCCCCATCTGGCCGGACTGAAAGCGGTCTAGAAATCCTGGAGGATCGTGTTTCTCCAGTTCAGGAAGTAGCTCTGATCAGCTATGACAACCCACTATCACAGGGGATTGTAGCGAGATCGCGCGGAGGATATTCTTGAGAATACAGGTCGGCAATAGAGAGAGGTTTAGTTTCTAGAGAGCCTGAGGAGCCGTCTCATGAGCCTCATATATCGACTTGTCCCTTCAATGTGGTTTTTCTTTCCACTTGCATTCTGTATGGACCATATGGAGGCCTTAGCTAAGGCTTTTCCCGCAGGAGTGGGCTGGCCGATTGGATCTACTTTGGAGGTCTACATTGAGGCGATTGATCCGCCGAACATGATAAATAATCGTCAGTCGCGGATTGCGGAAGGCATCATGCGTTGGGAGGACGAATTAGGACCTCGCCTGAAGTTCAATATCCATTTTGGCCCGCCCCCGAATCCTCCCCCTCAGAATCTTGTGCATTTCAAGTGGCGACGTCCTGGCACGATCGTCAAAGGGAGAAGAATCACCGAAACAAACGCGGTTACAGGAATCACCGTTGATAATATTAGAAAGCCGACCCGAATCGTGCGAGCGGATGGCTTCATTAGCAGTGCAGCTCGGCCTTCCTTGGCAATGGCCAATCTCGGGATGCACGAGTTCACGCATGCCATCGGCCTGGCGGATGACAATCGAGGTAAGGTGACTGATACCTTCATTGATTCTTTTAATGCCACTCAATTCAATGCCCAAGATCGCCGAGAGATCGCCACCCTATACGGTCGCAAGCCTGCCCAGCAACAAGTGAACCTGAACTTGTCTGGTCCAGCGACCTCGGCGTCTGTCATTTTGCCCCGCGGCCGTGTCGAATTACTGGACTTCAGCGGTGGCGAGTTTGATTATCAAATAAGTTTCGAAGGAGATGCGACTGAGATTGTCGACGTGATGACGTTCTTCGTCCATCCACGATTGGTAGATCGCGTTGTCCCACCAACGGGTTGGATTTATCTGGACCCACTCGAAGTGGCTGCTCTGGGACCGGATGCCCCGTACTTCGACGGATACATGGAAGATAGCTTTACGAATCCGGCACCCTGGGAGAGGCTACCTTACATCACAATGCAGTCGACAGGGGCTGAATTTGATCTATCTCTCACGAACCCTGTTCTAAACGTCTCAATTATCGCACCGTCTGCCAAGACGGGTTTAATCAATGTTTTCGCCGGCAATACACATCAAACGGTCCTTGGTGTGGTGCCGGAACCAAGCGGATTGGGGCTCTTGGTGGTTTGCTGTGTGTTATGTCTTTGCAGGAGCACGCAGAGGATTAATTTCAATTGAACAAGTGGAGGGGCCAATGATCCTTTCCGCATTGTAGGATTCGTCGCTGTGTCGCGGCTACACGTGGCGCGTTGTCATTGTGAGTCCGTCATGCCACAATTGGGTGATGGACCACAGCAGTGAGAAACTTCGTGATGATGCCCTGAGAATATGGCATGCTGGTGTTGCTGCTGTACATCCAGCTAAACTGATCCATGAAGCGGTCAGCGTAGAAGGAAATACACTTTGGCTCGGAGAGCAAGATATCGATTTGACCGAGATCAAGAAAATTGCTGTTGTCGGTGCCGGCAAGGCTGGAGCGGCAATGGCGGCTGCTCTGGAAGAAATGCTGGGAAAGGATGTCCTTCAGAACAAGCAAGTCACGGGTTGGATTAACGTGCCAGCCGATTGTCTGATTCCCACCAGTGCCATTCATTTGCACGCTGCTCGGCCCCCTGGGGTAAATGAGCCCACGGAAGAAGGACTTGCCGGGACTCACGAAATTCTGAAAATCGTCGAAAGTTTGGATTCGACCGACCTCTGTATTTGCCTGCTCTCTGGTGGGGGCTCAGCCCTGCTTCCGTCTCCGATCGATGGGCTATCACTGACGGAAAAATGCGATCTTATTCGAGAACTATCTTCCAGTGGTGCGAATATCAAGCAACTAAATGCCGTTCGGCGTGAGCTGAGTCGCGTGAAAGGTGGTGGCTTGGCACGCCAATGTCGGGCTGGACGAATGGTTACGTTGATTCTTTCTGATGTACTGGGAGATGACCTCGAAACCATCGCCTCCGGTCCCACCGTGCTACGCGAGCCGACGCCCGATTTGGCGCTCCAGGTGTTTGACGAGTTGAAGATTCGTGACCAGCCTATCGTTCAGAAAGCGATTCAACTGCTTGGCAGAGAAAAACGTGCAAGCGATTCGTCCGCTTCGCCACCTCATACTGTAGTTTCAAATCTCATCCTGGGGAATAACGCAACTGCCGTAGACGCGGCTGGATGCGAAGCTGAAAAACTCGGCTACAGCCACGCGATGATCTCAGCCAGCGAATCAGAAGGCGCAGTTGAACAGGTCGCAGAGCAATTGGCCAAGATGGCCCTATCGATGCGCTCCACCGAGGGACCTGATTGCCTCATCTCGGGCGGCGAACCATCCGTGCGACTTTGTCCTGCGGAAGAACGGGGGCTTGGCGGTCGCAACCAGCAGCTTGCGCTTGCCATGCTCGATGGAGTTGCTGATTGGCAGGGTATTTGTTTCTTGTCTGCAGGAACTGACGGCGAAGATGGCCCCACCGATGCAGCAGGGGGAATTGTTGATCAAGAGATTGCAGATCGAACCCGCGAACTTGGCTTGGTGCCAAAGCAGTACCTTGCGCGAAACGATGCCTACCACTTCTTTGAGGAGGTGGATGGATTGCTCAAGACGGGGCCGACACAAACCAATGTCTGCGATCTGCGGATTCTGATCGTGAAGCGTTCTTCCGCTCGTGCTTAATCCCACCACCACTGGTGTGCGGGGAGATCGCTCAGTTTGATCTCTGTGCGAGCAGCGGCGACGGCGCCTTTCTCGTCTTCCAGAAGATTCTCTGCATCAACGGCCTGACTGGCCTGAATCTGTACCCCTCCACCGACTGGCGTTGCCAGGTTGGAACCCTTCCAGATGGCGTTGACTGCAGTGGCAACCTTTTCAGGAGCATTATAATTCTGAACCGGGTAAACCGATTCATCTCCCAACACCGAAAGATCCCAGCCAGCTTGCCCATAGTAGTCGTTTTTCTGAATCAAGGCGGCTACGATCAACATGTCGATACAGTTGCGCAGTTGAGCGTAGACAGGATCGCGCTCTGCGAGTTTGCCATACTGGTCGGTGAAGCCGCGAGTAAAGCGCTCGCTGGCTCGATTCTGGCGACCTGCCTGTTGACGCTGCCCGCTGGAACTGACGAACTCATCTTCGCCAACGAGTTTCACGCCGTCACCAACCAACTCGGCACCCAATCCATCTTCTGACATACGAATCCGCTCGTAGTCAGGTACAAACCACCAGCGACACATGGCATTGCGTGCAAGGGCACCAAAATTAGCAAGGGACACAAAACTCTTGATCCGAGCGGCTGGTTCTACCAGCCCGATGCCGATGAGTTTCATGCGATAGTCTGCCTCGACCATAATCCGAGCAAAACGTGTCGTTGCAGGTATTCCGCCGACTGTAACCAGTTGCATGCCCAGACTCTGTTGTAATCCATTGACGATGTATTGCTCTTCGGGCGGGTTGTATCGAGGGAGCGAACTGATGAACTGTTGCATTCGCGACAGTCCTTCTGCGGTGGCATCGATAGAACAGTAGACGATGGGATTCGAATTCTGTTCAGGTGGGAACGTCCGGAGAGCGACTACCAACTCTTCCAGTTCAAGAATGGGCTGTCCGCTTTCGATACCGACCAGCCGGCCAGCGAAATCTTGCATCCATCCCTCGGCAGGACCTGCGATTACAATGTCTTTGGTCTCGGGATAGTAAAAGACGTATTTGATCCGTGTGAGACCCGCGAGGCATTTCATGGCCTCATCCGGACCGTGGCCTTCCTGGATGGCTTGCTGAGTGAGTCGCGCCAGGCGTGTCAGAGATATTTTGCGAAGTTTGCTGGGCTGAGCTATATCAGCATCCAGATTCGCCAATGCTTGCGCGGCGCGTTCGCGGGCCAGCATTCCATTGGGATCTCCATTGGTAAGACGCTGGAGTACACCATTGGCATCGACAGCTACGCCAGCCGCGACCAGGTTGTTGTTGGTATTGATGTTGTTTGTGACGTTGTTGGTCGTATTTGAACTAACCTGCGTACCACCGACGTTTGTGTTACTTTGCCCACCGGTGGCCTGCGCAAAAGCATTCGACAGGACGAATGAATAAACGAGCGAGCTACAAAGCAGCGTCGAAAAAACAACCTTCAGCGAGGATCGCATGGGTACCTCAATGTTCTCGTACGAAAAAAGTCTGTTCCTGAAATGGCCAACGGTCCCGATCGAGTTGGAAGTGCCTCACTCCATGCAGGCAGCAATTTATGTAACGGGGGCCTCCTTTCATGGTAATTGCGAAAAGGGGTAGAAGCAAGGAATTGCGTCGAGTGGCCCGCCTGACGGATCTACCCGAGATTGAGCGGTCTGGCCCTTTTCCTCGCTGAATTCGGCACTTTCGGCTCATCCTGCGTGGCCCGTCCAACCGCCAAACTGCACCCGAATTGTTGCGTAAACGCCACGTAAATGATGCTTTCTGGCATCACTGCTTCGCCCAGGCGTTAGATTTTATCAGGTAGAAAATCCGCGCTGGGAGCATACTCTCTGCCAAGAACCGGGAGGGACTCGGTGCGTAACTCACTTCGACATTCCTATGGCCGGTATAAACTTAGTTTGCTTGACACCGAAGCTGGCAAGACTCGTTGCTCTGCTCATGGTGGCAGGCTGCGCTGGGCTGCCTCGGATCGACCCCTCAGGCGAGCGGTTCTTTATCTGTCCTAACGAGGATACTGCACCGGTGGCTGCAGCTCCTGCGATTGGAAACCCCTTCGCGCAACCCGTTTACACCGACCCGGTATTTCCACAGCCAACACTTGCGGCCACCACTACACCCGCAGGGACTGCCGTCGTGCCGGCCCCACAGACTGTTGCCCCTGAGACGCTCTCCATCACGCCCGAGCGAGTGCTCGCCCCGATTGGGAGTGAGGTGATCTTGAAGGCGGGGATTTGCACCGATAAGGAATACCTGGTCACCGATCAAAAAATCGAGTGGCTCCTAGCGCGCCAGAACGCGGGGGAATTGGTTGACCTGGGGGGCAAGGGTTATTGTCGAAATCCGATCTTACCGTGGAACAAACCAAAGAAGATCGACAATCAATATGGTATTGGGTACACGGCCAAGGTGCCGCTGACGATCGATCGGGGCACAGCTGATCCGAGTGACGACGTCGAAATCGAGCCAGGATATGCTTGGGCAAGTATCACTTCTCCCGTGGAAGGTTCCACCCACGTGACGGCAGTGGCCCCCGTGGTTGAAGGCTGGCCGCAACGTCGCGCCAACGCGACCATCTACTGGGTCGACGTGCAGTGGACATTCCCTCCGGCAGCAATCTCGGGGAGTTCTTCACAAATCCTCACAACGAACGTCCGCCGCCAATCGGACGGCACACCGCTCGAGGGCTGGCTAGTACGATATGAAGTCGCCGAGGGCGGCGGGGCTCTTTCCGGCGGGGGATCGAACCAGGTCGTTGAAGTTCCCACGGGTGCTGATGGCAATGCGAGTATCGACGTGACACCAACCGGCGGAACCGGAAACACCACACGAATCGACATGCAGGTAGTCCGTCCGCCAAGATTTGCAGGAAGCGACATGCCCCGCCTGGTAGTTGCCCATGGCACGACGAACGTGAATTGGGACGGTAGCAGCACGTACTTGCCTCCGGCTGACGATCTAGGGACTCCGATTCCGACATTTCCAATTCCCGATGGCGGAACAACCACCTCCCCCCCCATCACCCCTTCGGAGCCTGCCACTATTGAGCGTCCTGTTTTGGAACTCGATGTCCGTGGCCCGCAGACAGGCGAAATTGGAGGAGAGGCACGTTTTGAAGTCGTGATCACCAATCGCGGCAATGGAGCAGCTACCGGGATCAGCTTAAATGATCGATTTGATGCGGGTCTAGTGCATCCCAATGACAATCTGGGATCGCGCAACATCGATAAGTCACTTTCTATCGCTCTAGGCCCTGGCCAGTCGCATACCGAATTCATAACATTTGAAATCGTGCGCGCTGGCAATCTTTGCCACGATGTAACGGTGCGCTGTCGAGAGGGTTCAGAAGCTTCGAAACGAGCTTGTGTCGAAGTGATTCCTCAAGCGGTCGTGCCCCAATCTGGCCTTGAAGTTCGCAAAGATGGAGAAAGACAGAAAGTAGTCGGTGAAACGGCTTTATTCACCCTCTCTGTAAAAAACACGGGGGCCGTCCCGCTAACCAATGTTCAGGTCATCGACGAATACGACAGCGTATTTCTAGCGAAGCCGCGTACTCCAAACTTCAAAGAGGTGCCAAACACTGGCAACAAACCGACTTTTGTCTGGCAGATTCCTCGCCTGGAGGTTGGCGCGACAGAACGGTTCGAGGTTGAATGCGTTTGTCAGGCACCCAAGCAGCGGGCTTGCAGCATCGCGCAGGTCGAGGCAGAGGGAGGGCCCGGGATCGGAATGGTACCCAGTGCGGCAGACCACTGCCTGGAGATTGTCGAAGCCCGTGGCCCGGGCGCAGGCGGAACACCCGACGTTGTACCCCCCACAGGAGCAACCGGAGGCCTGCGACTCTCCATTTCTCCTTACAATAAGAAACCTTTGGCCGGGAGTCGCGCGACTTACCAGTTCTTCGTGGAAAACGGCAGCAACAGCCCTGACGAGCAAATTCGGTTGCGTGTCATGTTCCCTCCAGAGATCATTCCAGACATGGCCACGTTACAGTCGGTCGTAGCAGGACAACTCAATGGAAATGAGTTACAATTTAACCCCGTTGCTACCATTCGGCCCAATGAGCGATTAAGCTTCACCGTCACGACCTCCGTGCTGAAAGCGGGTATCGTCAACATCACTGCCGAGGTTACCAGCAAAGCGTACCCACGAGGTGTTCAGAAAACCGAGCAAGTGGAGATTGTGGGGTTCTGATTGGAAGTTCCGGTTTAATCGGGGTCGAGGACGACCCGGCTCGCTTGATATGGCTCGTTACGTGTTATTGCGACATGAGTGTCCCCAGTCGTTCAAACCCAGCCATTGGGATCTGATGCTGGAGGCGGATGGAGTATTGGCGACCTGGGAACTTGCCGCATTGCCCGCCGTATGGGCGGAGAAGCTCAAAGTCGCACAGCATGCACTAGAGTCGCCGATTTTAGCAACGCGGCTCACGGATCATCGGCTTGCATATCTGGATTACGAGGGGCTTGTTTCTGGAAATCGGGGTACCGTAGTGCGGATTGCCAGCGGTTCGTTTGAGCAGGAAAAGTTCAACAAGGAAGCAGTCGTCGCCAATCTCCAGGGCGATCAACTTCAAGGCAGAATCAAGCTGACTCGCGTGGCTAAATCCGACCGCTGGGAACTAGCATTAGATCAACCCTAGCGGCCCTCTCCGGAAGGCGGAGTTTTCCGGCGATCGATAATAAAAAGGGCTTCAAAGCGGGGGCTTTGGGTAGAGTGCAAAAGTTTTCTGGGGAGCTATCCGCGCTGACGTTGACCACGTTTGCCTATCCACTAGAATCTTACCTCTCTTAACGAATCAAGGCCTTTCCTGCGCGCAGACCCAAACTAATGACCCAATTGATGATCGATAACGCTGATAACCAATCTGAAAACCTCTCCATCTTAGAGAGTAACCGCCGAGAGAAAATGGCTCGGTTGGTTGAGTTGGGGATTGACCCTTGGGGAGGCCGCTTTGACGACCGCGCACAAATCGCAGACATTCGCGCTGCTGCAAGCGAGATTTGTTACGAGCTTGAGGATGGGACGTCGCTCCCACTTCCCGATTTTGATGGGCAGGGACCCGATTTCAACTTCCGCCAATGGAAAGCAGACCAGGGAAAAGGAAAAATCGTCGGGCCGCAATTTCGAGCCGCGGGTCGAATCGTGCTCCACCGCGACAAGGGCAAATTGCACTTCATCGATATCCGCGACATGACTGGTCAGATTCAATTGATGGTCGGCCAGCAACAGGTGGGTGACGACTGGCAGATTGTGGAACTGCTGGACTTGGGAGACATCATTGGTGTGGATGGCGAGTTGGTGCGTTCCAATACCGGCGAGCTCTCGATCGCTGCGAAGCGAATTCATTTCCTCACCAAAAGTATCGAAACTCCGCCTGACAAGCATAGTGGTTTACAGGATGTCGAACTCCGCCAACGGCAGCGATATCTCGATCTGACCTATACCGAGGGAGTACTCGAGCGGTTTCTGAACCGCACGAAGATTGTCCGCTCGATTCGTGAGACGCTCAACAGCCAGGGGTTTGTGGAGGTAGAGGGGCCCACACTGCATTCAATCGCCGGAGGGGCCGCCGCCCGACCGTTTGTCACGCACCACAATGCCCTCGACATCGACCTGACCCTGCGTATCGCTCTCGAATTGCATCTCAAGCGATTGATGGTCGGCGGCGTCGAGCGAGTCTACGAACTGGGTCGTGTGTATCGGAACGAGGGAATCAGCCCCAAGCACAACCCTGAATTCACAATGCTCGAAGTGTATCAAGCATACGGTGATTACCGCTCGATGATGGACCTCACCGAGGCATGTATTTGCAACGCGATAAAAGCCACGGGGCAGGAGTACAAACTAGCGTGGGGCGACACGACGATCGATTTCACGCCACCCTTTGCGCGGCGGACTTATGCGGAGTTGTTTGAGGAGGCCACGGGAATCGACACAACCTCTCTGACCGCTGAAGCGGACATCGCCCAGCTAGCACGTTCGCTGCATATCGAGACTGAGGGGCGGCATCCGGATGTGATTAAAAGCGACGTGTTTGAGGCGAAGGTTGAAGACGCTCTGATTGGGCCGATCTTCGTGATGGACTATCCGGCCAGCATATGCCCGTTGACCAAGCGCAAACGAGACAATCCGGAGATAGCCGAGCGGTTTGAGCTGTTCATCCACGGAATGGAAGTGGCCAATGCCTACACAGAACTCAATGACCCCGACTTGCAGGAAGAACTCTTCCGCACACAGTTGGCAGGGCTGAGCGAGGAAGACTCGATGGCTAAGATGGATACGGACTTTGTCCGCGCCCTCCGGCACGGTATGCCCCCGGCAGGAGGATTGGGCATCGGCATTGACCGCCTGGTGATGCTGCTCACGAATACACAGACGATTCGCGACGTGATTTTGTTTCCGCTGTTGCGACCGGAGAAATGAGATAGTCAAGAGTCCAGGATCTTGACTCTGACCACGGATGGTTTTTCATGTATAAACTTCTTCTCTGCTGGCGATATCTTCGCACGCGCTATATCGCGCTGGTTTGCATCGTAAGCGTCATGCTGGGCGTGGCGACGATGATCGTTGTTAACAGCGTAATGGCCGGGTTTACCCATGAGATGCAGGCCCGCATCAATGGCATGTTGGGGGATTTGATCTTCGAGAGTCGTTCGATGGATGGAGTGCTCGATGCCGATGCCCACATGAAGAAGATCAAAGCAATCGCTGGTGATGCCATTGTGGGAATGAGTCCAACGGTCCATGTGCCAGGGTTGATGTACATCGACGTCAACGACCAATTACTCACTCGCCAAATTACACTGGTCGGAATTGACGAAACGACGTATTCGAGCGTCAGTGCGTTCGGCGATTATTTACAGCATCCAGCGAATCGTGAGCAACTTTCTTTTTCGTTGCGTAATGGCGGGTACGACATCTACGACCATCAAGTACCGGACCAGAGCACACAAAAACCTCGCACGCAGATGGAACAAGCTGGCTGGTGGTATCGCAAGCAAAAAGCCATGCTGAAGAAACAGCGGCAAATGGTAGCTGATTCTGCGTCACCCGATACAAGTCAACGCAACCCTTTTGCGACGCCGGAGGGAGAAGAAGCTCAGGGTCGTGATTTCGATATGGCCACAGAGCAACATGTCGGGATCGTGCTGGGAATCGGTGTATGCGGTTATCGCTCTGCTGATGGAAGTGATCATTTCGTGGCATTGCCTGGCGATGATGTGCGGGTGAGTTTCCCCAAGGCATCCCTTCCCCCCGAGGCAATCAACGAGTTTTACACGATCACGGATATCTATGAGAGCAAGATGAGTGAATACGACGCTAGTTTCGTATTCGTCCCCTTACGAGAACTGCAGAAAAGTCGTGGCATGATCGATCCAGAGACCGGCAAAGGCAAATTCTCATCGATCCAGATCAAGTTGGCACCCGGAGCTAAGGCAGAAGAGGTTCGTGACGCCCTGCAAGACGCCTTTCCCGTGCAGTTCTACGTGGTCAGCACCTGGCGAGATAAACAAGGCCCCCTACTGGCCGCCGTAAACATGGAGACTGCCGTACTCAATGTGCTGCTGTTCATGATCATTGCTGTGGCAGGTTTTGGCATTTTTGCGATCTTTCTGATGATCGTTGTCGAGAAGACGCGTGACATCGGTATCCTCAAGTCGCTCGGTGCGTCGGGAAGCGGGGTAATGGGAATCTTTCTTGGTTACGGGTTGAGTCTCGGCATCGTCGGTTCGGGGGTTGGAGCGGTCTTGGGACTCATGTTTGTGGCCAATATCAACGAAATCGCGGATATCTTGGGACGGATCACGGGCCAGCCGGTTTTTGATCCCTCGGTGTATTACTTTTACAAGATTCCGACCATTGTCGCCCCCTTCACGGTCACTTGGATCTGCTTGGGCGCCATATTGATTGCTGTTCTGGCAAGCGTCTTTCCAGCGCTGCGTGCCGCGAATCTTCATCCCGTGAGGGCACTGCGATATGAGTAGCGTGACCGATCCACGACAGCCACGACCCGCATTGCGAATTAGCGAAGGGACCTCTGCACTCGCCACAAAGCCAGTCTCACCCAAAATAAAGATGGCTACTCGCCAATTATACAAGAGCTATCAAAAGGGCTCGTTCGGCATTCCGGTACTGCAGGGAATCGACTTGGAAATCTACGAAGGGGAGTTTCTGGCTATCGTCGGATCCAGTGGCTGTGGCAAAAGTACGTTGCTGCATCTCTTGGGAACTCTCGATCGCCCTGATGCGGGCGAAGTGCATTTTGACGGATATCGCATCGATAATCTTCCTAGCGCCAGTCGTGACCTGTTGCGAAATAAACATTTTGGGATGATTTTTCAGTTTTACCATCTGCTTCCCGAACTGACGGCCATGGAAAATGTGCTCGCACCCGCACTGATTGCCGAGAGTACGCTGAGCTATTGGCTCCGCAGGGGTGAGCATCATCGCCGGGCGGTTGAATTGATGGAACTTGTGGGCATCTCTCACCGCGTAAAGCACAAACCTCGGGAGCTCTCAGGAGGTGAAATGCAGCGAGCTGCCATCGCTCGGGCTCTGCTGAACAAGCCCCGGGTGCTGTTGGCGGATGAACCTACGGGCAATCTGGACCGCTCCACGGGGAAGCAGATCATGAAAATCCTCGGCGAGTTGAACCAGCGGGAAAAGCTCACTATAGTCATGGTGACCCACGACCCCTGGATCGCCGAGCAGGCCGACCGCACTGTACGGCTAGTCGAAGGCCGCATCCAGGGCGTTTGAGGGTGAACTAAGATTCTAATCAAGGGTCTAGTGACAAGTGTCAATGTCATGACTTTTGGCTCTTGACTCGTGAACTTCAATTCCGCACTCCGAATTCCGCATTTTCTTATGTCCCGACAAATCTACATCAACGGCACCTATGTCCCCCAGGAAGAGGCCAAGATAAGTGTCTTTGACCATGGACTCCTCTATGGCGATGGAGTCTTTGAGGGACTGCGAAGTTACGGCGGCAAAGTCTTTCGCCTGGAGCAGCATGTCCGCCGCCTTTACGAATCTGCCCGAGCAATTTGCTTGGAGATTCCGCTCTCGCAGGAAGAGATGTGCCAGGCAATCAACGACTCAGTCAAGAAAAACGGCTTGGCCGACGGTTACATCCGAGCACTCGTGACCCGCGGCTCTGGCACGTTGGGGCTCGATCCCAATCGTTGTAGCAACCCTCAAGTGATCATCATCGCAGACACGATCAAGCTTTACCCTCAAGAGCTTTATGACAATGGGCTGGAGATCATCACTACCAGTATTACGCGGAATCATCCCTCGGCGCTGAGCCCGCGGATCAAGTCCCTCAACTATCTCAACAATATTTTGGCCAAAATCGAAGGCCTGAAGGCAGGCTGCATCGAGGCGTTGATGCTCAACCATAAGGGTGAAGTCGCCGAATGTACGGGAGATAATATCTTCCTGGTGCGAGATGAGATTCTTACGACGCCGCCACTCGATGCGGGCATTCTCGCTGGTGTCACCCGGGAAGCGGTCATCGAGCTGGCCCGAGCAGCAGGCACCGAAGTGCAGGAAATCTCCATCACCAAACACGATGTGTATGTAGCCGATGAGTGTTTTCTCACAGGGACGGCGGCCGAAGTGATCCCCGTGGTGAAAGTTGACGATCGGCCCATCGGCAACGGCAAACCGGGCCCCATGACAAAAGACCTCACCGAACGGTTTCATAAGCTGGCGCGGTCATAGCCCACGAGTTTCCCAGAGATTGCGATCTCTGGGCGTTAGCTACGATACAACTTGTGACATTGCCAATGTCTGTTTCAATCCACTCGCCAGTCGGTAAGGTGGATCTCGACCGAGGTCCGGCCGCGAAATGTATTCAGCACGGGGCGGAAGGCGATGGACATTGGGCCTTCAATCCCGGCAAGTTCGGTTTCCCAATCACCGCCGCCGAAGGCCACGGCTCGCATTTTTACGCCGAACTGGTCGAACATCATTGATAAGTGCCGACCGGTCGAGCCGATCCGCTTGGGAGTGCCCGAAAGCCGAACCTCAGTTGCGCATAGCATAGGGGCATTGTTGCCCTGTCCGAACGGGGCCAAGCTTTCGATTTGCTCTACGGTTTGCCGAGTCAGCATCTGAAGTGAAGCCTCGGCGTCGACCAACAGATCGGTTTGACGTTCTGCTTTGCAAAGCTGCTCGGCGACAATCTGGCAGAAGACCTGGCGAAATTCAGCGATCTTCGCTGCTTGGATACGCAATCCCGCCGCTGCCGCATGGCCACCATGACTTTCGAGTAAGTGTCCGCACTGGGCCAGCGCTTCGTGCAAATTGAATCCTGGCACACTGCGTGCCGAGCCGAGCCCTGGTTTCACACCGAGTGGATCGTTGGCAATCATAACCACCGGACAAGCATACTTCTCGGCCAATCGCCCTGCGACAATGCCGATCACGCCGGCGTGCCAATCATGGTCGGCAAGTACGAGTGCGGAGGCTTCGAGAGGATCACCAAATTTGCGTGCCTGTTTCGTGGCAGCCCGAGCCATAGAGCGTTCCATGCTCTGCCGCTGGAGATTCAGTTCTTCCATATACTGAGCAATGGTATCGGCCCGCTGAGGACTTTCTGTGGTGAGAAGTTCGATGGCCAGCTCGGCCTGTCCGAGCCGACCAGCGGCATTAAGGCGGGGGCCGATGGAATAGCCCAGATCGTCCCCCGCGAGTTGCGGTTTTTCGTGAAGTTTCGTAGAGCGAAGCAATGCCGCGACGCCGACGATTGGTTCTGATTTCAAGCAGCCCAATCCGTAACGAACCAGGATCCGATTTTCATCGACCAGGGGCACTACATCAGCCACCGTGCCGATAGCCGCAAGTCCGACCGCCTGCAGCAAGAAACTCCGCAATCGATCTGTAACTTTCTTCCCATCACTTGCGCACTGGCAAATTGCCCAAGCGACCTTCAGAGCCACAGCAGCCCCGCAAAGTCCATCAAACGGATAATCACTATCAGGAAGTCCTGGATGGACAATCGCCAGTGCTGGTGGTAGCCGATCCGCCATTTGATGGTGATCGGTGATGATGAGTCCAAGTCCCAGTTCCTGAGCGCGAATGGCTTCGTCGACGCTCGCGACTCCACAATCTACTGTCACCACCAACCTGGTTCCTTGGCTGGCAATTTTCTCCAGAGCCTCCTTGTTTAGGCTATATCCTTCGTCAATACGATGAGGTACGTAGTAATCTACATTTGCATGCAACAATTTAAGACAACGATAGAGAATCGCCGTTGCGGTCATACCATCGGCGTCGTAGTCGCCGTAGACGGTGATTTTGTCACCCGCTCGAATCGCAGCGTAGATGATCTCAGCAGCCTGGGTAGCACCGGGAAGCAGGGAGGGATCGCGTAGACCAGTGAGTTTAGGATCCAGGAATTGTCTGGCTGCGTCGGGATCGGTAATTCCGCGAGAGAGAAGCAACTGGGCGACGACAGAGGGTATACCCGCTGCTTTCTGTAGGGCAGCTACGCAGTCGGCATCGTAGTTAGCAATGCGCCAGCGTTTGGCCATGTCCGTCCGTGACGTAGGAGTGAATTCGTTGCGGAAGATCCCTCGCCTTATGGCAAGGGCTGTGAACGGAATTAGTTACTTCTTCTTTTCGGTATGTACGGTGTGACGTCGGAGTCGAGGGGAATACTTCTTGAGCTTCAGTTTTTCGCCACCCAACTTGCGTCGAATTGTGTAATTGTAGTCACCTGTCTCTTCACAAACCAGAAAGACGGTCTCTACTTTTTTCTTACGTTTACCAGTTTTCTTAGCCATCGTAACTTCTCATTTTGAGCCTATTTCTTTCCCCGCTGAATTCCTACCCAGTGGGGTGTCAAACAAGAGCGAAACGGCAGATTGTAGGCTTTTTCTTGAGAATTATCCAGAGGCTAATCCTTGGATAATTTTTTTCGCCGCGAAAGGAACCCGAGGAGGGGTTATACTTAAAACTGCGGGAATCAGTTCAATCCGGAGGCTCACGCGTCCGGCTCGCCGGGAGAGAGAGACCAAGGCGCCCCCCAAGTGAATCCGTCGCACGCTGAAAATCCAACTGTTATTCCCGGCTCGGCGCCAATCGTCCAGAGTCCCGACGCAAGTCCCCCCAGTTCCAAACAATCTCACCCTCGGTCGAATATCGCCCAGAGCGAGAATAAAGAGCTACGCTCCAAGAACACATTCTGGAGCTGGTTGGGAAGCTGGCTAACGGACAGCGAGTCTTGTTCGTGGCTGGCTAGCGGGGTCACGCATCTTGCTATTGTGATCCTTCTTTCTTTGATCGTTATTACTCAGCATGGCAAGGGACCTGACTGGACTTTGGAAGGAACAGCCACTGCGGACTTGCCACAAGAGCTTGACATTGAGTTGAGCCCGCTCCCTTCGGTAGGTGACGAGTTCGAAAGCGAAGCAATCGCACCCTCGGCCATCGGTCTAACGGATCTCGTGCTGGGAACTCCCTCGGTTGATCTCACCGAACCAATTATCACGCCCTCCGCGACGGCATCGGTCGACTCTATGGCAACTGAATTAGTGGAAATTGGCAATCCTCTAGCATCGGCAGGTGGTGGCCTTGAAGGGAGAAACCTCGAGAGCCGGCATCAGCTTGCTCTCGCAGGTGGTGGTTCGGAGCAAAGCGAGGAAGCCGTCGAAGCGGGTCTGAAATGGCTGGCTTTGCACCAACTTGAAGACGGTAGTTGGTCATTCTATCTCGATGCCAAGCATTGCCCCCAATGTGCTGGCAAATGTCGCAATCAAGGAGTGCTCGAATCTCGAACTGGTGCCACAGGACTTGCCCTGATGTGTTTTCTCGGCGCAGGTTACACACAGCACGAAGGACCCTATAAGGATGTCGTCTCCCGGGGCATTTATTTTCTGGTGAACAGGATGGTGCTGAGTGACGAGGGAGGCGATTTGCGCGACGTTCAAGAGCTAGCCCTCCCGTTTGCCAAACTCGATTCCGTACGTCTCAATGGGGATATGTATTCGCATGCCATTGCAACCTTGGCATTGTGCGAAGATTACGCAATGACTCGCGACGGGAGCATCGCGGCCGCTGCTCAGGAAGCAATTGATTTTATTGTCAATGCTCAAAATGAAATGGGTGGCTGGCGGTATCAACCTCGCCAACCCGGAGACTTATCCGTCACCGGTTGGCAGCTCATGGCGTTAAAGAGTGGCGTGTTGGGCAGACTCGATGTTCCCCGCGATGTGTGGTACCGAGCCGCTGAGTTTCTGGATAGTGTCCAAGCCGAGAAGGGGGCCGAATATAGTTACCTCGAAAACAGAGTTCCCAAGCCCTCGATGAGCGCAGTCGGCCTGTATGGAAGGATGATGATCGGCTGGCCACAGGATCATCCTCCACTATTAAAGGGAGCGGCTGCACTGGCGAAGG
Source organism: uncultured Planctomycetaceae bacterium (assembly GCA_937925545.1). Taxonomy (GTDB): domain Bacteria; phylum Planctomycetota; class Planctomycetia; order Pirellulales; family Lacipirellulaceae; genus Bythopirellula. The sequence goes on along the minus strand of CALALR010000041.1, from coordinate 64,539 downwards.
AAGATCCCCGAGAATCAAACATGTACTTCAACTACTACACTAGCCAAGTGCTCCATCACGTCGGAGGTTCTGGCTGGAGGCGCTGGAATCCGCGAATGCGGAACTACCTCGTGAAAACTCAAGCCCTGGAAGGCCACGAGTATGGAAGCTGGTATTTCGACGAGGCGTGGAGCGATCGCGGTGGCAGACTCTACACAACTACACTCGCGATCCTGACCCTGGAAGTCTATTACCGCTATATGCCGATGTACCAGGCAGATTTTGTTCAGCAAGCTCCGTAGAGTCTCGTTTCTAAGCTTCAGCTCTCTTTCAGCTTGGCAATCTCTTCTTCAGCATGAGAAATTTCAGCCTCGAGACGCGCAGGCTCATTGGGATCGTCAGGCTGCTTTTTAGCGGCGGATAACAAGACTTGTAGTTGTGAGATTTTCTTTCTCAATACTTCGATTCTTTTCTTTGCTTTCTTGTCCATTGAGATTCTCAGTTATGTCTCGAAAGTTCAATGATAGTTGCGCATGATTGCGGCGATCACTATGATGGCGAGACTGGCTGTCCACGCGACGTTGAGCCAAGTGCCCATCTTCTGGCGAAACTTCTCCGCTGCTTCGGTTTTTCCTGCGAGGATCGCCGCCAAGAACATCACCAGCAATCCTAAAAGGAATTTCACGCCGAACAACGCATGGTAGGTGGGAGGCAAAGGGGTTCCCTCAAACTTGGCTACTCTCAGGATGGTGATAAAGTTGTAGAGCCCACTTGCAAGTAGAAATAAAGTTGCAATCCCCACCCACTTTGCCCAGACCTGGCGGCGGTTGGCAAAACAAGCGTCCACTCCCCCCGGCAGAAGTATGGATCGCTGGTAGAACAATCCTCCCACCAAGATGATCGCCCCGAGGATGTGCATCACACGCAGTACAACCGTCAAGACGAAGTTACCATCAATCGCTGGTTGCGCTTGCGCCAGGAGCGTCAAACCATTCAGAAATACATCACAATTGGTTGATAGGATAAGCATGCATTATCTCCAACTAAATATCTTAACTTCGTTTTGAGGATATAAACTTGATTTCAATCTCGCCAGAAGCTTGGCATCACCAACACAAGCACAGCAAATAATTCAAGGCGCCCGAGCATCATCAAGAGCGTAAAAAGCATCTTCGATGCATCTGAGAATGGGGCATAATTCCTGGTAGCTCCCACAATCCCTAACCCAGGACCAATGTTGTGAAGGGTAGCGCAAACTGCAGTACCCGAATCGATCAGCTTATTATGGACAGGCTGTCCCGCCTCAATCCAGGTTGTATCCAACTCGATCCACATCAGTCCCAACCAACTTACGACAATGATCGCCCCTATCAGTCCTACATAGACAAGGATATTGTGCGCTATGGCGGGATCCGTGATGGGTTCTCCGGCCAGGCGTATGTGCCGGACAACAGCAGGATGATAGGAGTGTTCAACTTCGCGGCCTATGATTTTCGTAAATAAAATAATGCGGATCACTTTCATGCCGCCGCCAGTACTTCCTGCGCATCCCCCGACAAACATCAGCACCACCAGTAAACCACGACTGAAATTATTCCACAGATCGAAATCTGCCGTGCAGTAGCCGGTAGTCGTCATGATTGAGACTACCTGAAACAAGCCATCGCGAAAGGCTAATTCAAATTCAGCACCCATGGAAAGCTTGTCCAGGCGGTCGAAATCATGAGTTTCGAAAATGCCGACGACTATCACCAGGATGGTAGCGATGGCAAGAATACCAATGTAAGTTCTCCATTCAGGATCAGTGACGAATTTCCTGAGTTTGCCCAGCGTGAGTAGATAAATCAACGTAAAGTTGGTACCCGCAAGGATCATAAACAGAATCACGGTATATTCAATTGTCTTGGAATGGAATCCTCCCAGGCTGGCATTGAGTGTGCTGAACCCTCCCGTAGCCATCGTACCAAAAGCATGGCATATTGCTTCAAACCAAGTCATTCCTTCGAAGTAGAGAATGATGGTCAGGATCAAGTTCAACATGCAGTAGATTCCGGCAAAATTCCAGGCAGCATGTTGCATTCGTTCTTGCGAGCCTTCTTTACTAGGCCCTGGCATTTCAGCCCGCATCAGAGCTTTTCCCGCTGAGCCTTGTCCTAAGATCGCCACGAAGAGGACGATGATTCCCAGACCACCAAGGAAGTGGGTACTGGAACGCCAAAACAAGATGCACCTAGGCACCCACTCTGGATTTTCGATATCGGTCAGAACCGTTGCGCCCGTGGTACTAAATCCAGACTGGCTTTCAAAGATGCAGTCTGCCAGGCCCATAGGGACCTCAAGACCATCCACAGTCGTGTAGATGACTTTGCCAAAGTAATAGGGCAAACCACCAAGCACCGTAGCGAGTAACCAACTGAGGCCCACCACAGCCATTGCTTCCTTGCGATATAGCGTAGAATTACTCTTCCCACTTAACATGCGCAGAATCAATCCCACGATTCCGCAAACGACCATTGAAGCCAACAATGCCCAGAAGCCGCGGGTCTCAAATTCGGATTGCCCTCCAATTTCTGGCCATGCTGCCGAAATACTGAACAACATTGTCAGACCAATAAGCCAGGCAACCACACTGAGCTGTCGGAGTACAATGTTGAGATTCATGGGAAAAACGTGAGTATGTGATTGGTTAATAAGTGAGTAGGTTTTGAAGAAGGCAGTACTTACTCACCTACTCACCCCCCTCACTTAGTCACATTTTCTAAAATACTTGTTCGATCAATTCAATCATCTCGTCGGCAACGAGCGCAATAACTGTGTCTCCCGCAGCGATTTGAAAATCTCCCCCGGGGACCGAGGCAAAGCCTTCGCGAATGACCGCCGCAATCAGAGTTTGGGTTGGGAGACCGAGATTCGCCAAGACATGTTCGGTCGCGGGGGACCCCTCTTTGACGTCGATCTCGAGCACACTTAGATTACTTCCTTCGCTCAAAGCAGTTTTGGAAACTATGGGCCCGTTGGTCAAGAATCCAAGTACCTGCTTGGCGACAACTTCCCGAGGGCTCACCGCATGATCGATCCCCAGTTTTCCCACAACGTGGGCATAGTCTGGGCGGCCTACCAATGCCATGATCGTGGTCGCACCTATGTCGCGTGCTTCGACGGATGCCATAATATTATCTTCATCATCCCCCGTGCACGCGACAAACACATCCGAAGTAGAAACACGCTCTTCTTCCAAAATAGCCCGCCGTGTGGCGTCTCGATTCACAACGGTTGTCTGCTTGAGATGGCTCGCGAGAAAATCACACCGTTCGCGATCAAGCTCAATCAACACCACATTGTGGTGACTCCCTTCAAGAACACTGGCGAGATGATAACCGGTCTCTCCTCCCCCAGCGATAACAACTCGCTGCTTACTACCTGCATCAGTGCAAAACTTAGATTTGACATCATCGATATCATGGCGTGTACCGATGATCGTTAGCCGATCACCGATCTCAATAATGTCCTCAGCCCCGGCAATCCAGGTCTTGCCATCTCGGCTGATCGACCCAATACGCACATTCTGGGTCATTCCCAGATCCTTAAGTGGCTTGCCGACGCCTTTTTTTTCTTTCGAGACCATGACTTCGTGAACTTCGAGTTCACCACGGGCAAGGCTCTCCACCACCACAGACCCTGGATGACGAATGCCTCTAGCTAGTTCGAGGGCAGTCAGATGCTCGAGACTCAGAAGTCGGTCTATCCCAAAATGCCGCCGATAATCAAAAGTGCTTAAGTCGCGAAACACAGGGGCATAGACACGCGCTACGGCCCGGTTTGCTCCCATTGCCTTGCCCATACTGGCCGAGACAATATTCACCTCGTCAATTCCGGTTACCGCAAGACAAAGATCGGCACTCCCCACACCAGCCTGAAAAAGAATACTTGATTGTGCTGCAGACCCAGTAATTCCGCGCACGTCGAAATTTTCATTGATATGACGGATTCGATCTGCGTTGGTGTCGATCACAGTCACGCTATGCCGATGCAGACACAGCAGCGACGCAATCGACCTTCCAACCGTGCCTGCCCCCAGAACAACAATTCGCATGATAAAGATTTGCTTAGGATCGTAGGTGCGGAAAACTGACAGCCACCCAAGGAGGCCGTAGACGCGAGTGCGATTCTAAGGGGTTGGCGCGATTTGTGAAAGGCGGCCAATCAGCTGAATATCTAAGTTCACAGCCAAGGCCGCCAGGTCTATCGGTTGATGCAGCAGAACCATGGGTATCCACCCACGGTGATTCAGCTATTGAGGACCAATAATCTATCCGTTCAGAATCGTGCTATTGTGACTCCTCAGCAGCTTCGGCTTGCGTTTCTGTGGTTTTCTCCTGACGCTGTTTGTGCTCCTCGATGGCATCGGCATATTTGCGCTCCTGGTCGCTTGCTTCCACCACTTCCCAAAGCGGGAAATTGGCATCCACCTCTTCGTCGCTAAGACTCAGGTCCAACTGTTGCAGGATTTCATTGTACTTTTCGATGTATTCCATAAGGTCGGATCCCGTTGTCGAATCCAACTCAAGGCTGGGGTGGGCCTCGATGACCTTCGCCCAAAGGTCGAAACTTTCCTCGTAAAGGCGGCGAGCTTCAAGTAGGTCAGCGTCCTCTTTGAAGGCCAAGTTCGCTGCGTACGCCAACTCCCGCGCGCGAAGAGCATCGTTGGTTTGCTCAAACTCGGTCCTGGTCTTCCAATAATCATAATTGGACACTTGCCGATTGTTTTTGATCAGGAAGATGCGGTCTTGATTTTCTGCGATGCGGACTGCAAGCTTGTTCGCCTGACCTGCCTTTTCGGGATACTTCTTTGCAATCTGCTCAGCAATTTCTACCAGTGACACGTCCAGTGCCGCTTCAGCCTGACTGGCCAGATTGTGCTGCTCCTCAGTACGGATACTTGCCGGAACAGCCAAGGCGGAGAGCAATTCTGGTGATAAAGCGGCACGCTTCTCGGCGACAATCTCCTCGCGAATTCCAGGGGCGAGGTTGTAAAACTCACTTTCCAGTTTTCTTGTTTCCAGCTCCCAGCGATTTAAATCTGCTAGCCGAATCAAACTGCCCCGAGAGGAGCGCATCTCACGATTTCCATAATCGCGCCACATATTATTGGCAGTTCTCCAGGAGGAACGTGCTTTTTCCTGGAATACCCCATCCTCCTCAATCGCCTCGGAGTAGTTAATCTGAGACATGGCGGGCGCAGCAAAGAAGATCGTCGGATTTTTTTGACCGATACTCTTCTTTTGATCGTCGACCACTGAAACGGAGTCCTCGTATTCTCGCCGCGAGACAAGCCAATTATCGCGTTGCTCAGGCGGGGGAGGATTGCCATCGAAGAAGCGGTCGTGGAAGTCGTCGTCGGCCTTGAAAAGCCGACGATACTCGACCCGTTCATCAGCGCGGCCAATCTTGTTGCCAATAAACCAGCCTAATTCCGAAATTAAGTGCGGATTGGCTTGATTGTACTTGGTGCCCTCTTTTAAGAAATCAATGCCACGCGTCACATAGCCATATCGATCGCGGACATCATCCAACTCCACGGAAACGTTATATGATAAGTTCCAGGCCTGGTACTTCCAAAAGGAAATAAAATAAGGCTGCAGCTTGGCGAGCTGTTCGAGCGTTGCCCGAAAGTTGGTCCAGTCCTCTTTCTTCTTGTACTCGTTGGCCTTGTTCCAAAGCATCGAAACCGCAATGCCACGTAGGCCGAGAGTCGCCATTCGCATGGTTTCGCTAGCCGGATCAATAGCGCCCAGATTGGACTGACCTAGCCCAGCCTCATCGCGCACAAGGGCGAGTTCGCCACCAGGGTCGTCCACGGTGGCGGGTGCCCCCAGGTAAGAGAGCGGAAAGAATAGCATCGCCAGCAGCAACACATAGACGATCTTGCGATAAAAGGACTTGTTATCCCTCATCTGGCTACCTCACGAGTCCGGAATAAGAAGTATCCCACAATCGACATGCCCAAGACGTACGCCAGGCACATCGTCAGATCCTGCCAAACTAGATCGGCAGGAACATTAAACCCATATGCCGCGAAGTCGACCGTACTGAGGGATGAGAAGTCTGGAAGCACTTGTGCCAAGGACAACATGAAAGTCTTATAAACCCAATCGACACCCTGGATCAGGCGGGTGAGCAGATTGTCTTCCAAATTACTAATGACATTCATCTGAGTGATCAGTCGATAGAAAGACTCCACTGGTCCACCGCCGTACTCCGTGCCTTGGGCTACGCCGACAAAGAATGGTCGGAAAAATCCGAGCACGATAAATGACACGGTAAACAACATGGCCACTGGTCCGCTCAACAGTGTGCTGCCTGCGACCCCGATGGAAATGACAATGACCATCTGGACCCAAATACTCAGGCACACTTTGAAATAATTTACGATCGGCGAGGCGTCACGCATGCGAATGTACATATCAGGCTGGGCAAAACCGAAGTATTGACCTCGCTCTAAACACTGTACGCGGATTTCCAGTTCACCGTTCGAACTGACCAGATCTTTATAGAGATCCAACTCGGAATTATCCGTACCGGTCAGTTTGCGGGGAATCGCCCGCTCATCGATCTTGGCGTCCATGGCGGCAAAGGGGATCAATTCACTGGTAAGACCCGTCTCGGGATTACGCACCTGGATCGAGCCCGTGATCGGTTTGCCGATGATTCCTTTGTGAGTGCGGAAGACACGGACAATCAGCCCGATCGGCAGCCCCCCCTGAGCCTCGGAATTTAGTGCAGGACTGATGTTTTTAAACGTCCAAATTGCAGTTGCCTGGGTTGCGCCGTCAACAAAGCTGCGGTAAGTCCATTCACTCCCAACATTGATGCCCCGTGCTTTGGGGACTCCCTGACGATCGAGGAAGGTCAGCTTGCCCCATTGAGGAACTCGGGCATTCATAATCCCGTCTGCTCCTAAAGTGACCTCTTTGCCACCGCTTTTAACAACCCTGTGCGTATGGCCATAGTTGTTTAAAGCAACCCCCTGGCCATCGGTATCCAATTCGACCTCGTGGCGGTGATAGGAATTGAGCGACGTGCGGCCATCCTTTCCGATCACCGCACCATCGGCATCGGAGACATTCTTAAGGCTGGACTGCTCGACGGTGTGCGTGTGGTCAAGCGATCGATTCACAAACACATAGCTACACACACCCATGATTGCCAGCAGAATCGTACCGACCGCCGTAAAGCCAAGGATACGACCGAGTACGATCTCTCCCAACCGCACTGGCTTGGTCACGATGGTATAGATCGTTTTTGTCTTGAAGTCATGCGGCAGGCTGAATGCGCTGAGCAACAGGGCGATCCCCAACACCAGATAAGTGGTCGCCGTGAGAACGAAACTGATGTAAAGCTTTGCTGGATCTTGATGATTCTTCTTCAGGAACCAACTTGCGAACACGAGGATAATGAAAAAAACGATCAGCGCGACAACGACCCGCCGACGCCATGCCTCTTTCATCGCCAATCCCGCCAATGCCAACACGCGTCGCGGGGAAGTTTCAAATATCTCCCGAACTCCGTTGGAAATCGTACGATATACGATGTCGCCACCCCGCAGGAGACCATGCCTGGCAGCGGCGATCGAGTAACCGACCAGCAACCCGAGTAGCCCCACTCCCAATGAGACGAGCAAAAAACGGGGCAAAGCACCAAGCGAATCGGCACTTCCACTCCAGAGCCACTGAAAATAGGGCAAAATATCTTGTTCAAGAACCATGGTCGAGTGAAATCGGCAAGCCAGGGGTTAAAGGTCGAAAGAATGAATCCTAGACGCACGCCGGCGAAATTATGTATCGCTGGTAACCGGTTCGACATTTGCTCGGCGACCTGGCCGCGCTTCGCTGTCTCGCACGATGGAGAGGAATAGCTCCTCAAGGGTTGTGCTTGGATTGTCCATCTCCATCAATTCGCCATGATTGCGGGAGATTACCTCCCGAATTTCGTTTTGGCACTCGGGAGTCAGGTTGCGGGCTCGGATCTGGGTGACGTCAGCTACGGTCAAAAGCGTATCGACGCGTCCTAGTTCCTTCAACTCGCCTTGATGTAATATTGCGATTCTATCGCAAACGTCTTGTACGTCGGCCAGCAAATGGCTGCACATCACCACCGTCTTGCCCTCTCCCTTGAGCCGCAAGATCATATCCTTCATCTCGCGGGTTCCTATCGGATCGAGGCCACTGGTTGGTTCGTCGAGGAGAATCAGCTCAGGATCATTGATCAACGCCTGTGCCAGGCCGATGCGGCGAGTCATACCTTTGGAATACTCCTGCAACTGTCTCTTACGAGCCTTATCCAATCCCACCATCTTGATAAGCGAGTCGACCCGTTCCGATCGCGTTGCAGCAGGCATATCAAACAAGCGGCCGTAAAAATCCAATGTCTCCTCGGCATTGAGGAATCGATATAAATAGGATTCCTCGGGCAAATAACCGATCCGCTCGTTCTTGCTGACGTCGGTAGACCGTTTACCAAAAACGATCGCCTCTCCCTCAGTCGGAAAGAGTAAGCCGAGTATGAGTTTGATGGTCGTGGTTTTTCCGGAGCCGTTTGGACCAAGCAGCCCAAAAACTTCGCCCCGGTGAATTTCCATGTCCAAAGGTTTGAGGGCCCGCACCTTTTGCCGGCCCCAGAAATCGCGGTACACCTTCGAGAGAGCCCGCGTCTGAATAACGATGTCGTCGCTCATGGATCAGTTTATAGAAAAACCAGTAGTTTATGAGAAAATTACGATAATTTCGTATGGAGTATCCCAGGTAGAGGTACGTCTAGCTGGGGGATCGGGTTCGCTCGACCCCTTAAAGTGGGTAAATATAATCGCCACAAAGTAAGCTGCCAGTATAAGTTACGACCAGTGGAGTAGCAACTACCTGTCAAAACGCCACACTAATCTAAGTCCCGTGCCGGGTTAATCTGGCGTTAGTTATAACGTGTATTAGCATGTCCTGCTCGGTGGACTGGAACGTAATCAGCTTGTCAGAGTCTCCTACTACCGCTACCCTGCCAAATGGGCCTTTGAGCGACTTAGGTCACCCGCGGCGAAAGGGAAAAGCCTCGATGTATATGCCCTGCGAGCACGTTGAAGTCAAGCTCACTGACTGTGTGGGAACGGTCATTCTTAATCGCCCGGACCATGGAAACGCACTCACGCGTCGGATGGTGCGGCAACTCGTTGAGGGGATAGATGACCTCTATCGAGAAAAACGGGTCCGGGCAATCATACTCACGGGAGCAGGCGATGATTTTTGCACGGGTATCGATCTGGAAGAGATCAACGATGCCTGTGCAATGCAGCCCGAGTGGTCTGATTCCCAAGAGCGATGGGGCGAAGACGCCGCCGAATTTCGCGATCTGATCTCGCGGATGTTGGAAACTCCCAAGCCAATTATCGCCGCAGTGAATGGAGCGGCCTTATCGCATGGAGCTGGATTGGCATTGGCTTGCGATATCGTCGTCGCTTGCGAAGAATGTGTGTTTGGACTGCCCGATCCCCGCCGCGGCCTGGTGGCTGGAATTGTCGCTCCGCTGTTGTGCCACCGACTGGGCACTGGCCATGCAAGCCGACTGCTACTTACCGCGACGATCATTGATGCCATCGAGGCAACAAGACTGGGGATCTTTCATGAACTTGTGGACGGCGACAAGGTGTGGGCTCGAGCAGTGGAATTAGCGCGTGAGTGTGCCGAGGGAGCGCCTGAAGCGGTCCAACTCACCAAACGCCTGCTTAACGAAACCATAGGCGAACAACTTGACTCTCATCTTACCGCTGGTGCGATCTTGCAAGCGACTTCATTCACTACCGAAGCCGCCGAGGAAGGAATCGCTGCTTTTCTTGAAGAACGTAAACCGGATTGGAAGTAGCATCTGCCACTGTGCGATTTCGCCCAGATTGTAGGCAACTCAGTAGCCAGCAAATCTTCGAAGCTTCGAAATCTCTTTAAATTAAGCCGATATTCCCACTACCCACTCCCCGGTACGTTTCTTGCGGGAAGGTTGGTTGGACGTAATGGAGGTCCAAAACTACCCGAAACTTCAACGTAAGGAGTGTAGCGATGAGGCAATTCATGATATCTATTGCTCTAATGTCGCTGTTTGGCAACTCTGCATTCGGACAAGTCATAGGAAAACCAGTTGAACAGCCATTTCCATTAACTGAGGCTCGTCCCTTCAATTTTTGGATGGATGTCAAGTTAGAAAAGGCACAAGAGATCTTCGGTGCTTTAACCGAAGCTGATTACGAGACAATTATCGATTGCACCAAGCAACTTCGTACACTGAGTGAGTTTGAAGCCTTTGTTCGCAAAGGAACTCCTGGATATCTCACCCAATTGCGATCATTTCAATTCGCCGTCACTGAGATCGAGAAACAGGCTCAAAAGGAGAATATCGAGGGAGTTACCCTTGGCTTTCAACAAATGACCCTCAGTTGCGTCCACTGCCATAACGTGTTGCGAGAGACGGCACCTGGAAAAGCAACGGGAACGTCTGCACCTGACTTGAAGCCTCATTCAGAGAAGAAATAGAATTCTTTGAAAACATTTACCTAACTTCTGTCGCCTTAGTCAGTCGTCGGTTGTCTGATATTGTTTGATTAATTCCCGCAGATCCACCATGTCTTTTCCTGATTCTCGTAGCAATCTGCCTGCTTGTGAATCTGGGGAAGTTTCAGCCGGAAGCTTTAGGATTTTCAGTATTTCTGCCGTCGGGATGCCAGTCGCAGCAGAGATCTCAGCAAGCGTCATACGTCCACGAATACCCATATCGTCTTCAGCATGTTGAGAAGCTGTAGAAAGGGAATCTAGATCGGACCGCTGGACTGTACTTGTCGAAGTGACAAAGGGTGCGAACGCCAGGACGATTAACATCACCAAACCAACGATACCCAAAGTGAGTCGTGTACCCGAATACTGGCGAGCCCCGGAGGGCTTAAAGAGACATTGGATCCATTTCCAATGCAAGAGCAGGTGAACTGTTAAAATTGCCATGATCGCCAGCGAAAACCAGTAATGGAACTCTCCCCATTCATGGCGTGTAAGTCCCCATAGGACAGTGATGGGCTTTTCGCCGGCACCATGCCCCGCACCCAGCATTTCCCTGCCGCCGCTGCCAGGCGGTAGTTGAAAACTCAATAACAATCCTGTTGAGGCGAGTAGCACAAATGCAATTAGCGCCAAACTATCGATCAACGCGTTCCAATGAGTGCGATTCATATTGTTAGCCCCTCTGATGCCGGATTACTGCTCAGGCGCGCAGCAAACTGAGGAGCAAACAACATACCATTTGCATGATATCTTCCCTTTGCAGGGAGGAATAAAGTATTCCGACTTCCAGGTATGAATCTACTGTGCAGTTTCGCACAGACTCAGTGGGCAAGGTTTAGCGTTATTTTGGCAGGAAGTTGTTTCACTTTAACCCGCCCTTCGCTGTCAAATTCTGCCGGTTTGTAGTTGATCGTGGCGTACTCTGGCTTACCCATTGGCACGGTGAGTCGCAATCCCCCTGATGGAATGGGAGAGTCGCCAGAGAGTTTAGCTTCCACAGTATTGGGGTCGCTTGTTAAACGTTGCATGCTGCAGCTCAACTGTCCTCCGTAAGTGGGCATGTCTTGGAAACCAATGGGGTCAAAACCGACCCACTTCTCAGGTATCCCAGCCAAAAGGACGATTGAGTCGTCCTGTTCGCGCTCAAAAAGAAACATCATTCGCACCGAATTCACGAAATCAGAACCACACCACGTATGAGGCAGATCACCCAGAAACTTTGCCGTGCGGGGCTTTCGATACACGACTTCAGGCCATTGGTTCCAGGAGGGAGGTCGGCGATCCTGCATAAAAAAGTCTAGAGCCTGCTGGGCACGCTCCGACTCGTTCATCAACACAAAACTGCCGATTACTCGCAATTCGTAAGGGGTGTAATCAATCCAGTCGAAAGATGGATCGTCGCGGCGGCTGACAAAACGCTCCCAATACTGCTCGAACGTGTTTTCCAAAGCACGCTGGGGCAAGCGCCCTTCTTCGTTGCACGGCCAGAGGGCGATGGTCGTCGAAGTAGCATCAAAGTCACCCAGTTCTACGCACCCTGGCAGGTAATCGATTCCGTGGGTTTTCATTGCCAAATTTAGCGAAGCGTAAAGTGTCTCAGCAAAATCATTGGCAAAGGATTGATAGCGATCGGCGGTTGCAGGCTCTTGCAAGATACGGGCCATCTCGGCAGCGTCTTTCAATCCCTTGAGCGTAAAGAAATCGTCCCAATAAGAGTGCATCGGCTTGGCCGAATAGCCTTCATGGCTGATTGACTCGGGCATTAGTCCGTAAAACGCGTGCAGGCTCACTCGCGGTTTGCCAGGCTCCTGGTGCATTTGGCTCGTATCGGGATCGGCGTATTCTCCAATCATGCGCTCCGCTCGCAAGGATTCAATATAACGCACGGCATTCTGGACAGCCGACCAGTGACGTTTGAGGAATTCTTCATCCCCCGTGAATCGATAGACATTCATCACTGCCATGATGAATTGCCCGTGGCTGTCGTTTTCAGGGACGGGATCCGGACCACGATGATCGACCACACAGGGCACTTTGCCACTGTCGAATTGATAGGGGGCATACCAATCGACAAATTCTTGAGCCTCGCGTGTTAGTCCAAATCGCAAAAGAGCTGTAGCCGTGAGTGATCCGTCACGAATCCAAGAACGCTCATACGAGCGCGAACCTGGATGAATAGCGTATCTATCTTGATTAATCAGAATATAGGCAAGTGTGGAGCGAATCGTGTTGACCACGTCCAACGCTTCTGGTGGAACAAGAAGTTCGACCTGGCCAATAGCCTGGCGCCAGCGGTCCACCACGGCTTGCTGACGCTGGTGAACCCATTCAACTGGATTGGCCGCATCGAGCAAAGCTTGCTCAATCCCCTTTTGCTGGGAAGGATCGTCAGCGAAGGGAACACACACAGCCCACGAACGGCTTTCACCGGGTCGGAGTTGGAAATTGTATTTTATGACTCCAGAGGCGGCTTGCTGTGGATCGGTCACTTCTTTTGCCGACGGCATACTGCCATCTCCTAAAAAAGCAACTACGCTACCTTCGTCAAAGGTGGCCGCACCAAAATCGTCTGGTTCGGCACCGAGGGCAACTTGCCGGTTGTCGACCATGACCACGCGGCTCGAGTCAGTAAGTTCCAAGTGATTGATGTGACTCACACCACCCACAGTGTTGAGCCATTGGTAAGGTGGATTCACTTGGAACGGACGAAGAGTCAATAGCATACTTCCGTCCTTGGGCTCTTCAGTTGTGTTAGTCAACGCGTACAACAATAGGAGCATCGATTGTCCTACCTCGCCATCCGCAGCGGCCGTGATCGTTAATTGAAGCCCATCATGTTCGCGAGTCACGGTCGGTACAGGAACGAATCCATCAGCTAAAGACTGGCTGATCTTTGCATCCGCCCAGGTGAGCAGTTTGTCGTCGACAACTAGAAACGGTTCGATCGAGAATGCACTCTTGTCGACTTCCACGGCACCATCCTCCGAGATGAGTGCCTCATGTTCATCTTTTGGAATACCGACCAGGGTCCAGAAGGTGCCCTCTCCCCGGATCGCGCGGGGATAATGGCCCCGTGGAGCGCGTTGAGCGATTTGCTTAGCAAAGTGATTCGGCTCTTGGCTGACTTCCAGCGGCAAGATTTCTACTTCACGGAGTTCGACCTGCTTACCCGGTGATCCTTTCATAACGAACCGAATCGCGCTAGCCTCAGCATCAGCAAGAGACAAGAATTGTGTTCGCCCCGAGTTTCTCTCGACATTACGAACGGTGGTCCAGGACTCGGCGTCGTCAGAAAACTGCACATCATACTGCGTGGCATAGTCCGCAGGATCCCACTCGACAATCAGACCTCCGAACTCGCGGGATTGCCCAAAATCAATGGTCAGCGTCGGTTGATGATCGTTAGCCGCAGAGCGCCAAGCCGACTCTGAATCCCTATCGAAGGCAAACCGAGCTGCCGATCCCCCGGCGTTAGAACTGGCCGTCACGTGTGGCGTTCCGGTATAGGGCTTGCTCTCCGGTAAAGGTTTGAAGGTAAGGTCGTCAAGCCAGATTGATCCACGGCCACCCTCTGCCGAAGCGACCACGATTTCAATGGCACTCAACTTCTGCAGAGGGACCGAGGATGGGCCCCAAGCAAATTGAAAATGTCGGCGACGCGATCCTAGCGATGTCCATTCACGCGGAAAGTTGTAACTGCGGCGATTCACCCACCAGACATTCTCGCCGGACTCGTCGAGCAGTTTGAGTTCGAGATTGTTGACGGGCAATTCTCCACGGATGGAAAACGCCAGTAGAAAATTCGGCGGCAAGTCCAGCGGGAATTTGTGGCGTATCCCGGCGTACCCCCCACCACGAACGAAGTTGATGTCGAGCCGAAGCGAAGTAGAGTGCTGCGAAGTTTCTCTGTCCTCGGTTACTGCGTGAAGTTCGAGTTCTACACCTTCCGAGAGAACTTTTTCCCAGCGACTCGCATCGCTGAAATCATCCAGCACGATTTCCTCTTCGGCAGCCCGTAGATTGGACCTCAACGTAGAGAAAACCAGGAGTAAACAGATAACAACAAACTTTCTCTGCAAAACGCTATGGTCGTTGCCACCATGAAACAACATCATTTCTGGCATGAGTAGAGTCCCCGCATTGTGAAAAGAGCACCAACGGGTTCATTCCGAGGCCGACCGAGCATTGCCCCTAGAATTCAATGAACGCTGTCTGGTTATATCTCAAGCTTAACTGTTTCTCGGCAGCAGTGAAAGCGCTTGCAATTAGCATTTCCAAAATGGCATATATGAAGAGTAAAGTTGCATTCCTAGTCTACGTTGCCTCGAACGAGTAGATGCAGGTGTGGGTATATACTTCTCCAGGACGAAGAATAGCTGAAGGAAAAGTCGGTTGGTTGGGCGCGTCCGGGAAGTTCTGTGTTTCCAGGCAAAATGAACCTTGTCGGTGATAAGGCATTCCTCCTTTGCCTGGTTGACCACTCAGACCGTTGGCCGTGTAGAACTGCACTCCTGGTTGGTCGGTAAAAACGCGCATCAGCCGACCACTCTCTGGATCGATGACCTCAGCAATTTCTCGCAAAGTGCCCCATTCTCCATTGGTGACGTAATTGTGATCGTAACCACCAACTTTTTCGATCCAATCACCAATTCGATGTCGCGTTCGAAAATCGAATGGCGTTCCAGACACCTCTTTCAGCTCACCAGTTGGAATTGACTCATCGTCAACCGCAGTGATGCGGTCAGCATTAATTTTTATTTCATGGTCCAAGATGCTGGGATTGCCATGGCCGGCCAGGTTGAAATAACTGTGATTCGTGAGGTTGATAATCGTGGGTTTATCGGTGGTAGCTTCGTAGTCGATCCGCAATGCATTGTCGTCGGTCAGCGAGTAGGTGACGGTGGTCGTGAGTGTACCGGGAAACCCTTCTTCTCCATCCGGGCTAACGTAACGAAAACGGACTCCAAGTGCGTCAGTGAGTTGCTCGGCCTCCCAAATGACTTTGTCGAGACTTTGCTTCACTCCTCCATGCAAATGATTAGGACCAATGTTGGTCGCCAGTTGGTACTCAACTCCATCGATGCTGAATTTGCCTCGCTTAATTCGATTGGCAAACCTGCCCGTCGTGCAACCATAGTGATGGTTGGCACCAGATTCGTAACCAGCCAAGTCATCAAAGCCCAAGACTACATCTACTAATTTGCCATTTCGGTCAGGGACATGAAGTTCCGAAAGTGTTGCCCCGCGCGCGATCCAGCGGGCCGTCATTCCTTGAGAATTTGTGGCAATATACATTTCGACCCTCCTCCGAGATATCGGTGAAACGAACGTTAGCACGGATTATGCCCATGTCGTAGTTCAATGGCAAGCGAATTAGAGGGCCTTGAGTTGGTTAAACCGTTCGCTACCATGAAGTAGCCACAAAAAGTAAATCGGAGATTAAATCCTTTGAGCGTGAACCTCGAAAAGCAGAATTTCAACGGAAGAATGGTAAGCCTCCGTATCGGGGTCGATCTGGGTGGAAACGATGTGAAGCTGGGGGCAACCGATCTTTCGGCGCAGAAAAAATTGCTTCCCGAATTGGTGAAAAAACCAAGCCTCACCCAGGACGGCCCGCAGCGTACGATTGGCCAGATTGTCGATGGAATTAAAGAGGTACTCGCGCAGCTTTCTGTCGACTGGAGCGAGGTGGCCACAATAGCGGTGACAGTCCCCTGCCCTTGTACCCATGATGGTCACATACTCAACGTTCCCAATCTTGGAACGCCAGAAACCAAGCACCTTTGGGAGGTCCCCTTTGGCGAACTACTGGCTGCTGAAGTCAGCAAAATTGCGGCTGGCGAAATCCCAGTCTTTGCCTGCAACGATGCCAATGCTGCCGGACAGGACGAAGATTTTGAACGGTTCGGAAATAGCAACCAGCCCCGGACGAGTGTTTTTATTACCACCGGAACTGGGCTCGGTGGGTGTGTGATTTCTGACGGCGGCGTCTTTTTCGGCTTAGGACAAGCGGGCGAGCTGGGGCATACAAAAATCTCTGTCCCCGCCCCCTATGCAGACCGGTTTGCTTCAGACCCTTTTCCGCAATGCGGTTGTGGTGCGAAAGGGTGTGTCGAAGCTCGGGCCTCACTTTCGGGCTTGATTCGGCGTCTAGGTTGGGCACTTGGTGATGAAGGTAAGGCATTCATTCAGCGTGACCTGGAAAAACATGACAAGCATATTGATGCCGAAATCTTCTCAACACTGAGCCAGCTCTACGAACAAAGTACGAAAAAGGCAGCCTACAATGTCCGCACCTTTGCCGACGAGCGGCAAGATGCTTTTTGCCGCTGGCTGCTAGATGATTGGGCCATTATGCTCGGCGCACTCTTCGCCAGTGTAGCTCCCGTGTTGCATCCCGATCTGTTCATCATCGGGGGTGGTATGACGGAGATGTCCGTTAGTGCACGCGATTGGTTTATTTCAGTGGTCCGTGAGTCCTACGCACAGATTAACCAGCAGAGCTGTTTTGACAGCCAACCGGGCAACTGCGAGATCGACTGGAGCGTGAGCCGCGATCAGGGCTGGCGTGGGGCGATACTCATGGGAATGCGAGCACATCAAATTCAATAATAAACCCCGGGCTTCCGCCCGGGGCTGTTCATGTCTCACTCTTGAGAGCTCAGAACACGACGTCGATTTCGTCCTTTTCGACTTCATCCTCTTCGTCGAGGATCAAGAAATCAACTTCGCCATCACGGGCTGCAATCTTGTCGGCTCCCAGTCCTCCCACGAAGAGATCGCTTCCAGGACCTCCGTGGAGTCCGTCATTGCCTGCTCCGCCGAGAAGCACATCATTGCCCGTGCCGCCATGAAGGCCGTCGTCACCCAGACCACCGTTGAGCCAGTCGTTGCCTCGACCCCCAAAGAGTCTGTCGTTGCCCAATTGACCAAATAAGTGATCATGGCCAGCAGCACCAACCAGCAGATCATTTCCAGCTCCACCGAACATGTGGTCATTACCTGAGCCACCATGCAGAACATCGTTCCCCAATCCACCGAAGAGACGATCGGCCCCCAACATGCCAAGGAGAATATCGTCGCCGTATCCGCCGTAGAGCACATCGTTGGCTGCGAAGACAACGTCGGCGGCCGCAGTCAGTGCATCCGAGGATATGGGAAGCGCGTCGATCTTGCGGAACACCGAATCGGCATCGGCGACTTCATCGCTGAGGATACGGCCCACGACTGCCGGGGCTTCGTCGGCCGGATCACCATTGTCACCAGACTCGTCGTGAGGATCTCCGATGAGCAAATCGTTTCCAACCCCGCCATCCATGTGATCACTACCCCGACCTCCAAGCAGAAAGTCGTGACCCTCTCCTCCACGGACTCCATCGTTTCCGGCACCGCCGAGTACGATGTCGTTACCCCGTCCAGCAAGAATGACGTCGTCGCCATTGCCCGCTAGCAAGATATCGTTACCATCGCCTCCAACGATTTGGTCGTTCCCCGAATTGAGATTCGTGTATTTCATCGCATAGTCGATGAGTCCTTGATAATTATCGGGAACTACGTTCGTGGCATCGCCAAAGATCCAGTCATTGCCGTCGCCACCAGCAAGCCGGTCATCGCCGCTGCCACCGGCCATGGCATCGTGACCGGCTCCTCCATGGATCGAGTCATTTCCCAGGCCGCCAACCAGTGCATCATTCCCCAGGCCACCCATAATGACGTCATTCCCCTCTCCTCCGATGATGAGGTCGTTGGCAGCACCTCCACGGATGCGGTCATTACCAGATCCTCCGTGGATAATGTTACCGCCTGATCCCCCTTGGATAAGATCGTTCCCCTCGCCACCACGAATTCCGGTCCATTGATGGACACTTCGGTCGATCAGCACGAGATCATCACCCCCATGTGCATTGACAATGATGCCGTCGATTTGATCGCTGTCGAACACTCTTTCATCGCCATTGAAAATGACATGCAGGCGATTCGAGTCATCCACAAAAGCACGGATGCGGTCAGCCTTTTCGGTCCCTTCTGCGACCACGACACCTACGGGCGGATTGGTCGGGTCGATGCTGTCGATCGGCAGCGGTGCCGCCAGCGCAAAATCAGCGGCCAGCAACGCTCGAGTTTCCAGAGATTCGATTCGTAGCTCTCGATGACATGAGGAAAAACAATTCTTACGATTTCGTCGTTGAAGTTTTGACATGATATTACTCTCCATTCACTGTTAGAGCCCCCAGACTTCCCGCGAATACTTTGCCTCCAGCAGCGCGCATCTTGAGCGCAAACTACACGGCTAGATTTTTCCCGAAACGGAATTAACAACCGCGCAGCATGATGGGAATCACGAGTTCAACGGGAAAAGAAACTCTGTTCTTTAGCCACTGAGCTGATCCCTGCCCAATAAGCACTACCTCAACTAAAGCCCCAAACGACCCGTTCTACGGCGAACTTTAGCCCCCAAATGGCCCGACCAAACAAAGTTGGTCCACGAATAAGGTCCTATAAAAGGATACGTGCCCCCGGCACTGGCCATTACTGAAACCCCAGAAAAGATGGAAGGTTTCGGTTGATAATTTAATTTAACGCAAAATTGGGCCGAGAGTCAAGTTTTTATCTGAAAGTCTTAGTGCATTTACGTCTAGAACATCATAATGTTTGGGGGAGATTCCATTGGGTTCGTCGATTAGCTGTGATGAATTTGGTATTTTAGTAGCACAAGAATAAGGTGCTGTGGATACACCCTCGCATGAATTCTTAATAATGCAAATTGCATGATTCTTTTCACCCAACTTGGACCATTTGCCATGAAACACTTTTACATGCAATTCCGTTTTTGCTATGTGATCCTCGCTTTCACCACGGCTGAGATTTCCTCTGCCCAGCAACTGCAACTGGTGAGCGACGTTGAGAAACAGCCACTGGTGGCGGCGACGCAGCGACTCATTTCGGCGATGCAATTCGCTGGTGCCCCCTTGGGCGATGCTCAGATTGCACACCTTCACGATGCCTTTAAAAAAGACAGCAAAGATTCAGTTCGGAAGATTCAACAAGTGCTCGATCCTCTTTGCCTGGTAGGAGTTCACATTAATCCTGAAAGTCGCGTCAAGGTCGTGGAAGGTCCTGCTAAAAAAGAACTCGTGCAGCAGGGATGGCGGACCTATCTGATTAAGGTACACAATGAGGCAAGAATAAATCCCCAACTTGAAGCAGAGAGTCTCCACGCAGGGCCCATTTACGAGCGAGGATCGGGAGACAGGCAACGACCCCAAAAAGACGACAAATTAGTTACGACAGACGAAGTAGAGGAGAGGTGGCTGGACATAGAGATGGTAGATCGCCAGCCTCTCAAGCCCCGCCTTTCGGGGCTTATACTTGAGTATCGAATCATCCAGCTCTCTAGCAGAGATGAAGGCATGCGGGAAACGACGCTCGCCTTTAACGTGGGTCAGGGAACTCAGGACCTTGGCTTCCGCAATGGCGTACCGATTTTGTTCAAGTGCCTTCCCTCAAGCACAGTCACCCTGGGTGTAAAGGACTTTGATGGCACGCCCACTTCGGCCGCCTTTGAGATTCGTGATGAATTTGGCAGGGTCTACCCCAACCCAGCGCGCAGGCTCGCTCCCGATTTTTTCTTTCATGACCAAGTTTACCGTGCAGATGGAGACGTGATTGATCTTCCTCCCGGTGAGTACACAGCGACCGTCTCGCGGGGGCCGGAATATCTTATTCAAGAAGTCCCCTTTGCGGTGGATAGCTCCGACTCTCAACAGATTAATTTCCGGCTCAAGCGCTGGATCCATCCGGCTGGACGAGGCTGGATCTCCGGCGATCACCACATTCATGCCGCCGGCTGCGCACATTACGACAGCCCAACCGAAGGGGTCGGGCCGCAAGACATGATGCGTCACATTTTGGGGGAAGATCTCAACGTGGGGTGTGTGCTGAGCTGGGGTCCAAGCTGGTATTCGCAAAAGAAAAACTTTGAAGGAAAAACCTCAGACCTGTCACGCCCTAATTACCTGATGCGCTACGACGTGGAAGTGAGTGGATTCCCCTCCTCACATGCCGGCCATGTGTGTCTGCTCAGGTTGACGGAAGACGATTACCCCGGCACAACCGCAATCGAAGAGTGGCCGAGCTGGACGCTTCCCGTTCTCAAATGGGCCAAAGAACAGGGGGCTGTCGCAGGTTATGCACACAGCGGCTGGGGCCTTGCATTGCCTGACTACGATCACGAGAACAAGCGGCTTCGATCTTATTCTGAAGAAGAGCGGAATCGTCGGAAACAAAGGGACTCAGACGACACTGAAGTCAATGGTCGCAAAGAAGCTTGCATCTTGCCTGATTATGCCATCCCACCATTCGACGGTATCGGTGCGAATGAGTTTATCGTAACAACCGCGCTGGGTATGTGCGATTTTATCTCCACAGTTGATACCCCCTCCATCTGGGAACTCAATATCTGGTATCACACGCTCAATTGCGGCATGCGCACCCGCATCAGCGGAGAGACAGATTTCCCTTGTATCTATGGCGAGAAGGTTGGCTTAGGACGAGTCTACGTAAAACTTTTGCCCGAGGAATCCTTGACCTTCGACAATTGGGTTCGTGGGCTGGCAGATGGACGCAGCTACTGTGGAGACGGTAAGAGCCACATTTTTGATTTCCGTGTAAACGATGTCTCGATGGGGGAACCTGGATCAAACAACAACATAAGCGAACTGGTGCTTGAGAAACCGGATAAAGTTAAAGTACGCTTCGACTCTGCGGCACTGTTGGCAGAGAAACCCTCTGAGGAGACAGAAACCATTCGCAACGCACGACTCGACGAAAAGCCCTACTGGCATATCGAGCGTTGCCGCATTGGCGACACATGCTCTGTACTTGTCGAAGTGATCGTGAATGGCCAACCCGTTGCAAGCCGTGAGATCGTCGCGGATGGCACGATTCATCCTTGTGAATTTGAGATCGATATTCCCCACTCCAGTTGGATTGCCGTGCGTATTCTTCCTTCTGTGCATACAAATCCGGTTTTTGTGCTAGTCGACGACCAACCAATTCGAGCAAGTCGTCGCAGTGCCGAGTGGTGCCGCGATGCGGTCGAAGTCTGCTGGAACTCGAAAAGGGACCAGATTCGCGATTCGGAACGTGAAGCGGCCAGGAAAGCCTACGAAGAAGCACATCAGATTTACGAGCAGGCTGTGGCTGAAGCAGTAGCGGATTGATTCCCGCGACTAGGAAAGCAATCACTTATCTAGAAACCTTCGATCGCGCGGCTTGCGAGATCTTGTCTCCAATCATCGCAATCTTTTGATCACGCAAGCGTTTCTCATTGAGCCAATAGGGACTCGTGATCTCCTTGAACGCATAAATGGCGGCCTGAATCCCTTCGGCCCACGCTACCGTAATGAGTTTGATGTCGCCGTGAACATCACCGACGGCGAAAATTCCCCGCCGGCTGGTTTCGAAATAGGGATCAACGGCAATACTGCCATCTTCGTTAAGTCGCAGATTCAGCCGCTGGAAGGTCTCTTTGGCCGAGAGGAAGCCGATTTGAACGATGATATACTCAGCCTGCAACTGAGTGCCATCGGTCAACTCCAGGGCGATTTCACCTTCCTGAAACCATGCACGCGCAATTTCCACCGAGCAATGCACCCGCCCCCCTGCCTGACGCAAACGCTCAACACTGTCAGCTTTGGCGATGGGAGTTTCCTCGCGAACGACAAGATTGACCTGCGCGTGTCGCTCTTGTGCCATCACTGCTGCATCAAGGGCGGAGTCGCCGCCACCCACCACCACAACCGACCGACCATCGTAGTCACCAATCTTCGGTACTTTGTAGAATACCTTTTTTGATTCGAGTGCATCCACGACCGGCAGGGCGCGAGGATAGTGCAACAAGCCGCAGGCGATGAGCACCTTGCGGCAGAGATACTCCCCATTCTTTGTGACCACTCGTTTGAGAACGTCTCCTTTTTCTTCCTGATCGGTATCGTCGATCGTGACCAATTCGTCGTTGAAGCGAAACTGCACGAGAGCATCCTGTGCCTGGCGATAGGTCCGCTCAGAAAGTTCCTCGCCACTGATACCGTCGGGAAATCCGGGGATATCGACAATCTTTTTGTCGGCATACAAAAACTGAGGCTGTCCCCCCGGCTTGTCTTTGGCCTCAATCACGAGCGTTGTGAGTCCTCGATGCGCAGTCGTGAGACTGGCGGCCAACCCTGCAGGACCCGCGCCAATGATCACGACGTCCCAATACGCAAGGCTATCAAAATCGAGATCTTCCGCCAGTTCGGTAACTTTGAAATCAGCCATGATAATCTTGTTCTACAAATTCAAGGACCGCCTCACACCTCGGGTGGTTCGGGGGCTTCTTCTTTTGGTTCTTGCGATTCTAGAGCGCGACGACTTGCACGTCGCTCGCGGCCCTCAGCTCGGCGCAATCCACCTTGTCCTCTGGCAGGTTCCTCCTCGAGTAATGCCGCGGGTAAATCGAATTCCGGCCCCAGCAGGTTCTCCAACTTTTCTTGCTGCGCGGGGGTCAAAACATCATTCACTTCCTGCCGGGCCGCTGCCAGGGTTTGCGGCTCGCGATTGGGATTCTCGCGGGCTTGTTTGCGAAGATTCCGGATTTGCTCGGGAGTGAGATCGAGCGCGGTGGCAATGTCGGCCGTGGTGAGGGCCTCGGCCGCACCATTGCGACGCAGTCCTAACTGAAGGTTGATCTGCTTGAGTCGGTCGGCCTGTTCTCGGTTCAACACGGTTTCCAGCCGCTCGTTGATTCGCTGAGCAATCTCACCTACTCTGTCGCCAAACTGACGGCGGTCTTCAGGATTGGACTCTCTGATCGAGCGTAGCGTCTGCCGAATTTCCTCGGCAAAGTCCTCGCGCACTTGTAATGTAAACGATTCAAGCTTTGTCGCTTGCTCCCCTTCGACCTGCAGTTCCCGT
Organism: uncultured Planctomycetaceae bacterium; assembly: GCA_937925545.1. GTDB lineage: Bacteria > Planctomycetota > Planctomycetia > Pirellulales > Lacipirellulaceae > Bythopirellula. The sequence goes on along the minus strand of CALALR010000041.1, from coordinate 41,020 downwards.
CGGATCGAGTCAAATTGCAACAACGGCATCATCCCTTGTGCCCGGTTGCTCATGCGGCCACGACCAAGGATTCCACCTCTCTGTAGTGGCGGAGTCGCTGGCTGTTGATCTGGCGTGGCAATCGCTTGCTCGTCCTGAGCTGTCACATCATTAGTGCCACCCCAGTTGAGAAATAACACTATACTATAACAGGTCAAATACCTTGTAAGCATCACGTACCTCAATAATTCAGTATCTTGCTTTATCATCGTGCTCTCTGAGCCTCCATGCTACGGCGATAGAGTAAAAGTGAAAAGCGGCCCTGCAATAGCTCCTAGACAAGGCCTCATGGCCGCTAGGATAGGATAGATACAACATGCTAAAGAAAGATGCGGCTGGCCTTTCTGGTTTAATTTGGGCCAATAACATAGACAACGTAACGAACTATACCGCCCCGAGCCGAAAACCATACCCCATCTCAATGTAAGAATCTAGATACAACGATAACTACGTTAGCAAATAAATAGGCCCTGGCCTCAAGAAGTTCTTGGGCCAGGGCATCCAGGAACAATCATTTATAGACTGTTGTACTTACCCTGAGCAGTCTTTTGAAGCGACCATGTCGGTTGACTACTTCGGCGAGAATTCCCATCGTATCTCCGGAATGTATTTCCCGAGTACTGAGGGGCCGGCGCATACGAGTACCTACGACCAGAATTCGAGGGAGCTGCTGTCGCAGTAGACGGCTGGCAAGGGTTGTTGCTAGAAGTTGAAGCTGCTTCAGTATCCCCAGCCGGAGCTTGCGAAAATCTTCGCTCTTCTGCTTCTTGTGCTGGCACATTTTGAGTCACCTGTGAGTCAGCCGTCATTGGCACAGCCTGCGGAGCACTGTACCGATAGGAAGGTTGTGACCGCCGCACACGATGCGTTTCCGGCTTCTGGGATTCACTAAATGTCCTGTAATCACCGCGCGTTTTCGCAGGCCCAACGGCTTCTCGTGCTTGGCCGACGCTTAGAACCAACAACGTGCTTGCAAATACGAAACAAAATACCTTTAGTGTGTTCATGATAATGTCTCCGCCTTAAAAAAATGACCGCCGAAAGTATGTCATCCAACGGGATGACAAATGAATGCACTTTCGAGGTTGGTGTTAAATAACTTATGCGGCAAAGATTGCAGCAATTGAGAATCAAACCGGGAGTGCGCGGATACTCTTGCCCGAAAGCTCAGGGCGCACTGGTAGCGCTATCAAACCTGAAGACACGTGTGCTGCTTCACTAGAGTCTGAGTAGGAAGCGAATCACAGCAAACAATAAATGCTGAATTAGGTAAACGTCGTCCAAGGGGCGGTTCACAGACAGCATGCGAGACTTCAGAATTCTTACCCAGGACGTCTCGATGACCGAGGTTGCTAATCAATATCTTTTCTTGGTGATTCTCGGAATTTTTTTCGCTGCATCCTTGACCACAATGACAATCCGCACCACAACAACATTTATCTGCGACTGGAAGAAGTGAAGTATCCTTTAAAGGACATATAGCCAGCACTGTCGGTGTGCATAAATCGCCACCAACTAAGCTCAGCGAAAGGCTGGTAACTAAGAGAAATCGTAAGTAACGAGACCTTGGTTTCACGACTAAATTATAGATGGCTGATTGAGGTCAGCCTAGAGCCACCCGCCACGATATGCAACAGTTACTACGTGGGGGTCCAGGTATTGTTTATAGCGAATCGTGTGTCCGTGAAATCCTGGCTTGCGAGCTAAGACCTTCCCTCCAGATTTTCTCCAAAGCCGCGATCCCGTTGATTCCATAAGTCTCATGAAGAGCAAGATTTACGCCTACTTGACCGGTTCGACGAGCAAAGTGGTGGATCTTTTCCGGTGGGCCAATATGGCACAAACAGCGCGCTACTGAGGCACATTGGCCATAAAAGACACCCACCTTTTCGGGGGAAGGGTAAGACTTTGCCCTCATAAGGACGGAGAGTGAAAAAGTCGCTCTCTGGTTCAACCCGTTGTGGAGGTCACGCAGGTGTAGTGACTGCTTGGACGGTGAGTCTGCCAGAAGTGCCATCCCTTCGTCGTACCACAACGGTGGAGGACCCTCGCGAAACAGATCTGCCAGCAGAACGTGAGTTAATTCGTGAGCTAGAACCTCTTGCAAATAATTAGGCACGTCAATACGCAAGTCGATTCGCCTACTTTTCACAGTACCACTCTCAGGTCTTACTAAGGAAGAGCCAAGTGTTTCCATGGCTTCCTTTCCTACTACTGCTCCATATTTGTGTTTGTTCAAGTATAGAAAGACTTCACATTTGGGAGACCATGACGCATTTTCCACTGGTAATCCAGAAGCTCTTGAAAGCCTCTGGCGTAGCACTTCGCAGTGTAATGCTACCTGGTTGGACTCCTGCGAACTCTGATAAGAAATTACTCTGAAATTAGGGCTGTCTGCGATCCAGCAGTCTTTCTGCTGTGAAAGGGTTATCCGAGGCGCTTCAATGCAAGCCCTAGATGAAGAATCACATGAGTCGCCACGACTTACTGCAGTCCCCAAAAGCAGAGAATAGAACAGGAAAGAAGCTGCAGAAAACTTGGACATTGACTCGTTGAAAAAAGGAATGAATCGCTAGGGCAATCGCTGGTGCAATTCCCGTTCCGATATACCCAACAAGCCTACAGGTGCTTATATTTATCGCTTTAAGAAGGCCTTTTAGCAGCAAAGTGTTGAATCAAGCCAAAACCGGACACAGCGAATGCTGAAATCAAAGGCAATGCTTTGCCTTGTATCCATGCACCTTGCAACATGATTTAAGAGGACTTGATTTAATGGCCGTGCACCTTGGCGCTGATACTTTTCCGGTATGTCCTGGCCTCTGGCCAACTTAACACCTCATCGAGCTTATCCTGTGGCACCTCGATCGATGTGACATCTTCTAAAGAAAATCGGTCGTCGAACTTCGCTTCCAGGTAGCCAAACGGCACACGAGCGGCCTCTTTTTCGGCAGGGAGGTTCGTTTCGCGCGGAGGGATAAACAATTGCCAGAATTCATCCGAATTGTCTGTTGCCAGCATCGCTTGAAATCGCTGGTGAACATGCTTACCGGTTGATGAATCGTCGGCACCGCGCAACACGACAATTGCCTGATAGGCGAGAGCTCGGTTCCAATACTTTTCAGTAACGACATAGTGTGAGAAGGTCAGGCGATCATCAAACCCGAGGGAGAGCGGGTCTGTCGGCTTAGTCGACAAGGATTTTCCCTCCTCTAAGAGCTGCTGCATCTTGCGGGCATCCTTATGGCGAATCGCATAGAGAAAATCCATCCCACTGAATGGTGTCGCCCAGCCGTTTTCTCGCACCGAATCCCGCAGGCGTAGGATAACATCCCCGTAACGGGGTGTGCCGTTCGGTGGCCCCACACTCGCGAAGACGCAATCGTAAGCACCGTACAATTCATTCTCCAACGCGGGTGTGGTGTGAATCAGGCGTTTGTCGAGCCTCTCTTGTTCGTGGAATGAAGAGATTTGTCCCTGTTTGAGGATCTGGCGAAGATCTTCGAAATGCACTCTGGTCACGATCGGAAGGGTTAGCGAGTCTAATTTCGCCACAAGTCGCTGCTCCGACTGCGTAAGAGGACCCAAAAACAACTCAAACTCGGCCATCGTGCAATTGGAGCTGATTTCCATCCATTTGCGGATTGTTTCCGCATCAAGCTTACGATTAAAGGGCCGAGCATCAATGGCACTGCGCCGAGCGGCAGCTATCGGCCTCCCTGCCAGTCCAGCGTGTGGGTCTGTTTGCTGCGCCAAAGCCTGACAAGAACAGACCAGTCCAACGAGAATTATCCTACAACCATGCGGAGAGAGCGAATTGAGTTGCACGACTACAGCCTTTATCGCATTTAAGGAATCATCTGAACGACGAGCAAATGCTGCTAAGCGTATTAGCCGTCGTATGTTGCTCAGTTGAAGTCATAGTATCTCTCCAGACGCGTTGTGGATCAACAACTAGCAGTTAATCGGTTTCCATCTTGTGCAACGAACCGTTTTCTCAGATGATCTTGGATAAGTTCCCTTTGTTTTCTCAATCTACCGGTATTTGCTTCCTTCTCAGGAATCTTGCATGGTATTTCCCATCAGCGACGATAACGAGGATCGCACCTCATTTCCGATCGTGAACATCACGCTGATCGTGATCAACGTGGTCGTGTTTGTGGTGTTTCAGGGAATGGGAAAAAACGAAAACTTCACCCTTTCCTTTGCGACCGTGCCCGCAGAGATAATTTCGGGGCACGATATCGTGACCGAGGACAAAAAAGTTCGTATGAATACGGCCATTGGCATGCAAGAGGTCGTCATGCCGGGGCTACGCACCACACCCATTCCCGTGTACCTGACTCTGCTCACGGCTATGTTCATGCACGGGGGAATCGCCCACCTCTTGGGAAACATGTGGTTTCTCTGGATATTTGGTGACAATATCGAGCACGACCTAGGCAAAGTCCGCTATTTGATTTTCTACCTCGTGTGTGGGCTCTTGGCATCGCTGACGCATGTCGTTGTAAGTGCCAAAGGTCCGTCAGCGCTGATTCCCAGCCTGGGGGCATCGGGTGCCATTTCGGGAGTGATGGGAGCCTACCTAGTGCTTCATCCCCATCGCCGAGTGACGGTGATCTTGTTTCGTTTCTTGACCGAAGTGCCGGGATACGTGGCCGTGGGAATCTGGTTCGTGTTTCAAGTGGTCAGCGGGCTAGGCATGTTAGGAGGCGATCAGACCGGCGTCGCCTATGGAGCCCATATCGGTGGGTTCGTCGCCGGGGCAATCCTCGCCGTGCCATTTAAAGCTAGCCTTAGTTCGGTCCGTTAAATCGATGAGGCTCTGCTGGGTGGAAATATGGAGTTCCGTCGTCTTGCCAAGAGCAGTAGCTGCGTTTAAGCTAGTCAACGTGCCCAAACAAAAGTCCAATGGGCATCTCCAACACATCCAATTGAATAGCTAATTACCAAACCGTCTCTCTCAAATCGGAATCCCTCGGCATTTGCCGATTTTCCGTTTCGAGATAGACGGTTTTTTTGTCTCTATGGGCAGAACATCATGAAGCATTCTTCAAAGACATTTTCCCGACCGTACATCCTGCTCGCGGCGTTTGGCCTGCTGGTCTCTCTCTTAAGCTCGACCAGCGAAGCGCAAAATTGTGGACGTGCGAGCATCTGTTGGACTCACGAACCACAAGTGACCACAATTCCGAAGCCACCCACGATTTGGGATCCTAGTCCCAACTTTGGCTCGAGAGACTCACTGGTTCCCGTTGATAGTATCGTCATGCACACCACCGAGGTGTCACTGGCTGGCACATTGAATATCTTCAGAAATCGTTCGAATTCCGTGAGCGCCCATTTCGTCATCGCCCCAAACGGTGATATTTACGAAATGGTCGACACCAGGAACAGGGCCTGGCATGCGACCTACTACAACTCCCGCTCGGTCGGTATCGAGATGGTTGGTTATGCTGGATTCGCTTCGACCTGGAACGACCAAAACCTGGCCTCACTGGTTGAGCTGCTTTCCTGGCTCTATCAGGCCTATCCCGAGATTCCACTGACACGTCCGCCAGGAAATGCTTACAGCTATCCCAACGACCAGTTCGACGCTCCCGGTTTAGTGGCACATGGCCAGGTGCAACCCTGGAATCGCAGCGACCCGGGACCATACTTTCCCTGGAACGATGTGATGACCCGTGTCGCCGAAAGGTTAGCCTCCGTGCCGGAACCTTCAAGTTTGGCTATTAGCCTTGTTGGTATGACCTTCGTTCTCGGTAGAATCCGCAATGGTCGAGATTTGAATTCCTAGAGAACATATCGCATCATAGTGCCGCCGAGTCAATTCTTGGAGAGCCTCACAACGAAGCGATGGTGCGAATCTGAGCAAGACGCCTGCTTGCTTCTCATTGTGAGTGTCGCTAGGATTTTGAATTGGTCTGGCAAGTGAGACTTTTGCCTGACGCTCGTCGCTGGAGTTCAATCCAGGATGCTGTAGTATACAGAACCTTTTCTATGCAACACACATCGCAAACGACAACCAGGAGTGATACGTATTTAGCGGAGCTTCGGCTCTTTCTCGAAGATATTTGTTGTGATCTCTGTCTGTTTCATGATGTCCTGCAAAACGATCAGCAACTGAAACCAGTCAAGATTGACCGCGAATTCCATCTTGGTGCGCGGAGTACATTCGCGGACATTCGCATCGCCCCTTGTGATGCGCCTCCTTACTACGTTGAAGTGAAAGTGGGCTATCCAGATAACCAACTTGTCCGTCACTTGCGGCGTAAGTATGGTTGCGATTCGTGTGCCATTAGTGATGCTGCGAAGATCCTCCTGGTCATCGATACCCAGAATCGGGAAGATTGGGCCGCCACCGAAGCCGAGATCAGAGCGGGTCTGGACCCCAAGTTTACTTTGGAAGTGTGGAACGAATCGGACCTGCAAACAGCTATCCACGATCGGTTGGGGGTGAATATCGGTTCGATTACCGATCAACAACTTCTCGACGTACGCGAACGTATCGAAAGCGCCCTCGGTTTTCACGCCTTTGGGGGCGAGTCTCTATCAGGGTACCGCAATGACCCCCTGCGGGCGGAACTCCTCTGGCACCTTGGTGCGATCCGGCTACGTGCGCTCCGCGAGCAGAGGCGGAAAACGCCTCGGGAGATTCTGCCCCCGGGATTATATCGCGGAGTCGCCGTGCTGATGGCGGACCTCTCGTCGTTCTCTAGTTTTGTCCGCGACACTCCTGATCCGGAGATTATTCGCGAGAGCCTCACTTCGTTCTACACCAAGTCGCGTTACCAAATCGTCAACGGCGGAGGGATGCTGTATCAGTTCGTGGGGGATGCCGTGCTGGCATTCTTCGGCATCCCGGATGCAGATGCGGCATCCATCGACAATTGCCTGTCAGTCGCTAAGGCCCTCTTGGATATCGGGGATTCAGTTTCCGCTCACTGGCAACGCCGCATCGATCGCCTCCAGCCCGCCGGCGGTGCCCACATTGGCCTCACAATTGGCGACGTCGAGATCCTCTCCTTGCGACCGTTCAGTCGCACACGAATCGGTGCCGTGAGTGACGCCATCAACATGGCGGCCCGGCTGCAGACATGTGCCATAGGCGGTCAGATCGTCGTGAGCAATTCCTTCTTCCATAAGCTCGACGAAGAGGAGCAGGAAGCTTTCACCGAACTAGAACCCCTGGACGCCCGCAACGTCGGCCAGATTAAAGCGTGGAAGCTTGATTTGTCGAATCGTTATGCGGTGGCGAATGAGGTGGGCATCTAGTTGAAGGTGGCACCCTTCGCGGAACGAGGCTTACTCAGCTACCGCTCATACCGCATCAGAATCTCATCGGGGTCTAAGCCCGCGATGCTCTGGAATTTGCCTTCGGCAATCGCTGCACCTAACTGGGTCACTTGCCGGTAATAGGCATTCGAGGGGCGGCGACCCGTGTAGTGCTGGGTTTGTTCCTGGCAAAACAGGTCGGCAGCGTCGCGCACGATTTCGTCACTCTGCCGCGCGCCGTAGAGCGCGGTGCAGAGCATGGTGATCAAGCTCTGGCATCGCAGGGACAACTCGGCCATCCGGCATTGCCGATCAGCGAGTGAAAGTTGAAACTTGCTCATCGTGCTGGAGATTTCCAGCGCCATGTCTTGGAGGGCATTGCAGGCGAACTCTGCATGACGAGCCAAGGCGGGCGGCATCGTGGGGAGTTGACTCTTGGCCGTCGGCAACAAGCGACGGGCCACCAGCCATTTCAGATAGGGAAACGCCACGCTCCGCAGCGCCCAAACGTGGGCCGGGTTGAGAGGGTTGAGTCGTTTGATTCCCGCTTCGACCAGTGCCTTTCCCACGGGCTCGAAATAGGTCTTGCCATGGTGCTTAACGAGCGATTTAAAGAACGCCATGCCGAGCATTTCTCCCTCGCCCTCGTAAATGCAGGGGGCCAGGTACTCGTGTACATTGTCGCCAAATAAATGCCCATGAAGAAACGATCGTCCGCCATGGGTTTTCATAAACAGTTCGACGGCAGCGTGTTTCTGGGCCTCGCTTCCAAAGATCTTGGCGATGATGCATTCCATCTCGCCCCGGTAACCCTGGTCAATAAGCCCGGCACACCACGCCACCAACGCATCGCAAGCCGTCACGAGACCCGCCAGCTGGGCCATGCGCCGCTGGACCAGCTCTCGGTGGGCGATGGGGGCGCTGTAAGTGATGCGGAAGTTGGCCCAAGGAATCATGCTGGCGAGCATGATTCGCATGGTCCCCGCCGCGTTGGCACACAAAGCAACGCGTCCCAGGTTCAGGCCATGGTACGCAATCGTGAGTCCGTCGCCGCGGGTCGGTTGCAGGAGATTCTCGGCGGGCACACGAAAATCCTTGAAGATGATCCCCTGGTTGTAAGTTTGCTTCAATGCCCAGAGACCATACTTTCGCAGTTGAAAATTCTCATTCTCTTCGTGCGGAAGATCCACGATCAGCACGGCGGGGCGATCCTCAATCAGGCAGACCAGACCGATCGTGCGCCCAGGTATGATATTCGTGATGAAGAGTTTTTCGCCGTTGACCACGTAATCGTCACCATCGAGCACGACGCGGGTTCGCAGCGCCGTCAGATCACTGCCGGCACAAGGTTCCGTCAATGCGAATGCGCTGAGCCGTGAGCCGTCGGCCAGCCCAGGAAGAAATCGCTCTTTTTGGTCGGCGGTGCCGAAGGTCCGAACGGGGTCTACCGCCCCAATGCATCCATGAACCGATGCCAGGCCGGCGATCGTAGGATCTGCCGTCGCCATCCTGGTAATGTATGGGGCGAATGCAGCAAACGGAGTCCCCGAGCCGCCGTACTTTTTATCGACTAACAAACCCCAGTAGCCGAGCTCTGCGAGCTCCTGCATGACGGCTTCGGTGATCTTGCCCTTGTCGTCGAGCAAGGTATTGGCGTCGCGATGACGGCGGACCAAATCAACCGAGGCATCCATCACTCGCGTAATCTCAACGTCGGGATTTACAGGCTCGCTCTGAAAAAGCCCGACAGGCACGCCACGATCCCACACTGCCCGATGCGCAGGGGAATTCACGGTTTGATACTGTGGGGCAAAGAGGCTCTCGACCTGGTCATCGGCCTTGTCGATAGCACCCGTGCGTCGGGCCTCCTCGGCACTCTTGCCACCAAGTTTTAAGGCCGTTTCGGCGAATGAGGCTTCATGCTCGCTGCCAGGTTCAATTTCTGTAGACATCAGCTTTCCTTGGACTGAGTATCAAGTTCGCTATATTTCCATTCTACCTTGTGCCCAGCGGCTTGTAGAGGGAAGATATCTGTGATTGCGGAGAGCCGTTGACTCTCGGCTACAATTTGTATTCATCTCCAACCACCAACCACTTCCCACTTATGCACGATTCACGTATTGATAAGCTTGCGGATTTGTTACTCGATCATAGCTGCTCACTCAAGTCGGGAGAGCATATCCTCATCGAAGCGTTTGATTTGCCTGAACCGAATCTGGTAACGGCTTTGATCGAAGGCGCTGCCGAACGCGGGGCCGTGCCACTGGTGAGTTGGAAAAACAATGCTGTGCTGCGCGCGCTCTATCGCACGGCAACCGAGGCGAGCATGAAGGCTGCGGCTGAGTTTGAGGGGGCGCGCATGAAATCGGTACAGGCGTATGTCGGTATCCGAGGGGCATATAACAGCAGCCAATTTGCCGACGTGCCGCATGAGCGAATGGACCTGTTCCAACAGCATTGGTGGAAGCAAGTCCATGGGGCCATACGCGTGCCCGACACCAAATGGGTCGTGTTGCGATACCCGACCGATTCCTTTGCTCAGGCGGCCAACATGAGTACCTCGGCATTTGAAGATTTCTTCTTCGACGTCTGCACCGCCGACTACAAGGCCATGGGCAAAGCGCAGGAGCCACTGGTAGCGCGGATGGAGGCGGCAGATCGAGTGCGAATCACCGCACCTGGCACGGAGTTGGAGTTCTCGATCAAGGATATTCCGGTGATCCCCTGCAACGGTGAACGCAACATCCCCGACGGGGAAGTTTTTACCGCCCCAGTTCGCGACAGCATCAATGGTGTGATACGGTTCAATACCCAGTCACGTTATCAAGGGACGGTCTTCAGCGATATTGAGTTTAAATTCAATGAGGGCAAGATTATTCGGGCCGAGTCGAGCGACACTGAGCGCATCAACGCAATCCTCGATTCCGACGAAGGTGCCCGCTATTGCGGTGAATGGTCGTTGGGGACTAACAACCGTGTACGATACCCCATGCTCGACACACTATTCGACGAGAAAATCGGCGGCAGCTTTCACTTGACCCCCGGGCAAGCCTACGATGAGGCCGACAACGGCAATGATAGTCGTATTCATTGGGACCTCGTGCTTATCCAACGTGAGGATTGCGGAGGGGGTGAAATCTGGTTCGATGATGAGTTGATTCGCAAAGATGGTCGCTTTGTACCGTCCGACCTGCAGGGGCTCAACGAAGGACTTTGATCCCGTAGCCAATTGCTTCGAAGATCATCTTGTGAAAAGTTTCACGAAGTAGGAGGTTGTGAAAACTTTCACAACTAGATTAGCCCGTTTTTTACTAGCGACACAGTAGTCTTCAATGATATGCTGTGTGTTGTCGTTAATAGTTCGAAGATCGACTAGTGGTCGGCTCGAATCTCTTCTACTTTTCTCTTTACGACAGTTGTCGGAACCGAAAGTCCTGTGGAGTATTAAGACTATGTGTGAAATCACCGCCCGAGTTTGTATGACCACCAGGCTTGTGACGCTCAGTCCCGAGATGGATGTCATCGAGGCCGTGGAACTTCTACTCAAGAAACGCATCTCTGGGGCGCCTGTCGTTGATAATTATGGAAATTATCTGGGGGTCTTCTCCGAGAAGTGCAGCATGCAGGTCCTTTTGGATGCCGCTTATGAACAACTTCCCAGCAATCAGGTGCGGATGTTCATGAATACCGAGGCATTGACCATCGAACCTGACACACACCTATTGTCGATGGCTCAGGTATTCTTGCTGACGAACTACCGACGGCTGCCCGTTCTGGAAGATGGCGTACTCGTCGGTCAAGTGAGTCGCCGAGATGTGATGCGAGAAGCACTCGGCATGCTCCGCAAACAGGGTTTGCAGCCCGATACCAGTTCGACTCTGCTCTATCTCAGCGCCGTGGTGGAAAGAAGCGACGCTCCCCTGGCATAGGCGTAGGGTGGGCACCGCCCACCAAGTTTCTGCATCTACATAGCTTCGTGACTATTGGTGGGCGATGCCCACCCTACATTCTGCATGCTAGCAGTGGTGCTCTTGCCTTCAGGGAACTCTTGGAGCTATAAAGGTCCCTGGTTAGAAATCCATCTAAATCAATCGCCATACGGATATTAGCGAGGATATATTATGAGTTCTGAACATCTTCCTTTTTCCCAGCAAATCTCCGACGAAGCCATCGCCCAGCGGGCGTATGAGATCTGGGAGTCTCGCGGTCGTCCCCAGGGAGACGGGTCTGCCGATTGGGAAACGGCCAAACAGCAATTGCTCGCCGAACGCCGCACCGGCGGTGGTCCCATCCGCTGGTTAATCGCTAAGCTGCGTTCCCGTGCAGCGATGTGAGCGGTTGCGCACTCCATTGCGCATTAAAAGTTCTGCTTGGCGCTCGAACATCAGTGGAGCAAACGGTCAGCAATCACGGCCAAAATCTCGTTGGCCACCAATTGTTTTGATCCAGCAACGTGCTTGATGACTGTGCCGGCAGGATCGAGGATTTCAACTTCATTGTCGAGGGCATCCATCGCAGTAACGCTGTTGGAGACAATCAGATCGCAGTGCTTGCGTTCCAGCTTGGCGAGCGCACGCAGGCGGTGATCCTCGGTCTCAAGGGCGAATCCCACAACCCAGCGGGAACCCTTTTCGGCACCGAGCGTCGCGACAATGTCTTCGGTTTCGATCAGGTGCAATTCCAAAGGCTGACCTGTCTTGGCGATCTTGCTCGACTCGACATGCACGGGGCGATAGTCGCAGGGAGCAGCGGCACCTATCAGGCCATCGCAGTGATCAAATTCCTCGCGACAGACGGCCAGCATCTGCTCAGTCGAGACCACTGGAACCACACGCGCAGCGCTTGAGTACTGGACTTCGACGGGTCCGCTCACCACGGTCACTTCATGCCCCAGGGCTAAAGAGGCTTCGACCAGCGCTGCTCCCATGCGACCACTCGATGCATTGGTGAGATATCGCACGGGGTCGAGATACTGTCGCGTGGGGCCGGAGGTGATAAGAATATGTGCCACTCCAGCCGAACTCCTAGTTTTGCAGTAGTTCTTTCACGACGGCGGCAATCTCTGCCGGTTCGGCCATGCGGCCCATGCCTTGCACTCGGCAACTGAGCCAGCCCTCGTTGGGGCCCACCAAATGAAAACCGTCTGCGCGAAGTTGTTCGACGTTACGTTGAACGGCGGGGTTCTCCCACATCTCGCAATTCATGGCGGGGGCGAGCACGACTGGACCGGAAAAACTCACCAGCAAGGTACTCAGGAGATCGTCAGCAAGTCCATGCGCAGCTTGCGCCATCAGATGGGCCGTTGCGGGAGCAATACAAAGAAGTTCCGCCTGGCGGGAGAGTTCGATATGTGGGCCAAGTGGATAATCATGACGATCGAACGTGCGAGTCAATACGCGTCGCCCGGTGAGTGCTTGAAAGGTAGCGGGCCCAACGAACTTTTGAGCGGCACGGGTCATGACCGCAGTCACGCCAATGCCGCTTTGCACGAGGTCACTTACCAGTGCAGCTGTCTTGTATGCTGCAATGCCACCGGATACGCCGACTATGATTTCGTGCGCCATAGATGGGAGGAAGTTCCTAGGTGAGTTGATAGGCAGTTTTACCGACTCACTTACTCACCTTTCACTCTTACAAACTGGTAAGGTCCAACTCAGGTGGACTACCTTCAGGCAGGGCTTCTTCGCCAGTGATCTTCACCTGGCTGGCTGCATCAAGATAGATTTTGTCCTGGAGGATTTCTTGAACGACAATCTCCATCTTGTCTTTGGACTGGATATCGACCAATGGTCTCGCGCCAGCATTGATCGCGGCGAGTCGTTTCTGGATGAGCGTAGACAGTTTGAACCGCCCACCAACTTTGTTGACAATTTGTTCTTCCTTCAAGGCATCAATCATCGAGAATTCCTTCGTTCTGCAAAATGTTTACGATATCATCCACCGCTTGCGAGACGGTGTCGTTGACTACTTGATGTTTGTAGCGATCTGCCAACGCGATCTCTCGGCGGGCCACCTCGAGACGCCGTTCGATTGCAGCATCTGTCTCAGTGGCGCGGGATCGCAGGCGGCGTTCCAATTCCTCGATGGTCGAGGGTTGGATGAAAATGGTGAGGGCATTCTGAAACTGGCGGAGCACCTCTTCGGTCCCCGCTACGTCAATCTCTAAGAGTACCCATTTTCCCGCGTCCAGACTAGGCCTCACAGCACTCCAGAGTGTCCCATACCAGTGCCCCTGGCCAAAAACCTCAGCCGTTTCCAGAAAGTCACCTGAGAGCCGGCGGCGAGCAAACTCCTCTGGAGACAAAAAATAATAGTCGACACCATCCTTCTCACCAGTTCTGGGCGCCCGGGTAGTGGCCGAAATACTTGGGATGAGCCGTCCGGAGAGCTTCTCAAGAACCTGTTTCACCACCGTACTCTTGCCGACTCCCGAAGGGCCAGAGACTACGACGAGCCTTCCGAGAGTGTCGGTTTTTCCTGGAGAGTTGGTCATTGGACGTTCTGAATCTGCTCCCGAATGCGCTCCAGCGCCGTCTTGATTTCAACGATCTGCTGAGAAATGAGAGCATCATTTGCTTTCGAGCCGATTGTGTTCGTTTCGCGACCCATCTCTTGGCAGATGAATTCCATCTTGCGTCCAGCGCTTTCAGGAAGATTTTGAGCTTCTTCGAACTGCTGAAGATGGCTCCTCAATCGTACGATTTCCTCGGAGATGTCTGAACGATCTGTAAACAGTGCTACTTCGCGGATCAGGTCGCTGGGATCAAGAGTCACATTGAGCGAAGAGAGCGACTCGTTCACACGATCCTGGATACGTTTGCGATAGTTTTCGCTTACTGCAGGCGCCTGCTTCTCGATTGCATCAAGACACGCCGCAACTGCCTTACACTGGTCACTCAGATCAACTGCCAGGGCCTCTCCCTCAGCAGTCCGCATTTTCGTAAGTTGCTCGATGGCCGCACGGAGCGTAGGTTCCACCAAAGGCCACAAGCTGGCAGCATCCTGCGATTCGGTGGAGAGCTCTTCGACGACACCCGGCAAAGAGGCCAGGGGTTCCAGCCGGATCATCTCGTCCAGATTGCGCTTAGCGGCAACCTCCTGCAACTGATCGACGTACTGGTTGAGCACACGGGTATTCAGCCGATAGTCCTCAGCGCTTGCCAGATGACGGATGCGGAGATTGCAACTCACGGTTCCACGCTTGACCGTCTCACGAAGCACCGACTCGACCGCCGGTTCAAGCGAGCTGTATCCTTCGGTAGTACGGAAATTGAGTTTGAAGTAGCGGTTGTTTACCGTACGAAGCTCGACTGCGATGGCATACCCGCCACGCTGCTCGGTTACTTCGCCAAAGCCGGTCATGCTCAAGAGGGCCAAGGGTATACCTCGATAAGTGGTTTCCGACCAGCGACTGGAAATGAGGCGCTATTCTGACTTGGACTCATCCGCAGAGTCGGCATCTGCAGCGCCAGCGGGCTCCTCTTCAGAGGCGGCTTCCTTGCTGGCCTTTTCAGTGCTTTCAGTGTCAACTCCGGGAAGTAGGGGGCCAGAGGACTCAACAGGAGTGCCAACATTCAGGCGGCTGCCACTTCCACTGGAGGAGGCGAATTTCGTGGCAGCGATACATAGCAAAATCCACACGGCAGCTGCAACAATCGTGATTCGCGTGAAAATGTCGCCCGCCTTTGCACCGAAAGCACTTGAGCCCCCCATGCCACCCAGCGCGCCAGCGAGTCCTCCCCCGCGGCCTCGTTGCACGAGAACAAGCAAGATCAAGAAGATGGCAACCAGGGTCAATAAGATTTGGAATACCACCTGCATGGCGGCGAAGATCGGTAAAATCACGGCATCAGCTCCGTCTTGGACTAAAAAATTTCACGGTGTTTTAAGACTTGGCAACTGCGGCACCGGCAGTCGCAATGGCGAGGAAATCGTCGGCCTTGAGACTTGCCCCGCCAATGAGTGCCCCATCGACGTTCGGCTGAGACAGCAGTTGCTCGGCATTGTCGGGTTTTACACTGCCGCCGTAGAGGATCCGCACCTTGTCGGCAGTCCCTGCATTGTAGCGACTGGTGAGTTGCTTGCGAAGATCGGCGTGGACCTCTTCGGCCTGCTCTGTCGTGGCAACTTTCCCCGTACCGATGGCCCAAACAGGTTCATAAGCAATCACTGTGGAAAGCATCTGCTCGGCAGAAAGACCGGCAAGCGAACCTTCAAACTGGCGGCGAATCACTTCGGAGGTTTTGCCCGCCTCGCGCTCTTCGAGCAATTCTCCAACGCACACAATAGGTCGCAGGCCTGCCTTGAGTACAGCAAGCGTCTTCTTGTTCACATCCTCGTCGGTCTCACCGAGAACATGGCGCCGCTCACTGTGGCCAAGAATGACGTATTGAACTCCCAAATCACACAACATGGCGGTACTCGTCTCACCGGTGAAAGCTCCATTGGCTTCGTGATAGACGTTTTGTGCGCCCAACCCGACGGCTGCGTCGCCTATCGCATCCTGAACCAGTGAGAGATACACATTCGGTGGGCATACCAACAGTTCGGTTCCAGCAGCTTCACTGGCACGGCTGGCAATTGCGCTAGCCAACTGACGCGCTCCGGCCGTGTCCATATTCATTTTCCAGTTGCCAGCGATCAGGGGAGTACGCATCATTTCTCCAGGGGCTTGAATTAAGTCTCTAATAGCCGTCGCCGCGAAGCGATGGAAGGCTCGCTTGTTCACCCTCGCCTCACGGCGATGGCTGTTCAATACGTGATTAAGTTCGGGCGGTTCATATTGGTAAGCCCGATAGTCTAACCGATGGGCTCTGCCTGCGCATAGGAGCCGAGTACAGTTAGCCTTAATGCCCGTTTTCCCAGTGCTGCAAGGGCCCGGCGTGCCCGAAGTTGGGAGGCGTGTCCTTGGAATTCGACGAAAAAGAGGTAGCTCCCCCGTTGGCCGGGAAGCGGAAACGATTCGATCCAGGTCATGTTGAGTTTCTGCCGCTTGAAAATCCCCATTGCATCGGCCAAGGCTCCGGGTTGGTGGTCGATTTCAAACACGATCGCCGTTTTATCACTACCCGTTTTTTCCCCGCTCTCCAGTCCGATTACTGCGAAACGGGTTACATTGTCGCTATTATCTTCGATTCCTTCTACCAACGTGGCAACTCCATGGTTGGTGCCTGCCTGGCGACTAGCGATGGCTGCTGAGCGGGGTTCGTCAGCAGCTTTACGGGCAGCCTCAGCAGAACTCGAGACTTCGACGAGTTGAGCATCCGGCAAATGCTGGCTGAGCCAATTGCGGCATTGGGAGAGGGGTTGACGCTTGCTGTAAACCGTTTTGATATCGTTTCGTCCGCAATTGGCCAGGAGGCAATGTCGAATACGCAGAGGGACTTCACCGCAGATCTGTATAGGGGATCGAGCCAGACATTCCAGCGCATCGGCTACGCGGCCGTCCGTAGAATTTTCGATCGGCACTAGCCCATAGTTGACGTGCCCACGTTCCACTTCTTCGAACACCGCGGCGATTGTCGCGACAGGGACAAGTTCGGCACTTTGACCAAATCGTTCGATGGCGGCCAGATGGCTGTACGTGAACTCGGGACCTAAATAGGCAACTCGGATGGTCTTGGAAGCAGCCTGGATGCCACTGATGATTTCTCGAAAAACATTACGGAGGGCATCGGAACTCAATGGTCCTTTATTGGAAGCCAAATTATCGGTGGCATGCTCCAAGGCATCACGAAAACCGCCTGCTTCAATAGGCGCGCCCTGCTCACGTTGGATCGCCAACTCAGCACGCCGATGGAGAAGCTCGATAATCTCACGATCGAGCTTGTCAATCTGCCGTTGGGCAGGCATTTTCACCACATCGGAGGACCGTTCGGTCGAGCGTTTGCTTTTCTTTTTTTTCGCCATCGAACCAGTATGGTTTCCTGTATTCAGCTAGCCAAGCCAGTCACAGGACGGCTCGGCAAAGACAAATGGTCCTGCCAATCTGGCATTAACGTGGGCTCTGATGTAGCAAGCTTACCGCGCGAAACTCTGCCATTCTGACAGCCTGGTGTCCAATTCTGTCAAATTGCCAGCTCACCGTTCTAGCCATAACTCTATTCAAAATAAAGAGTTATATCAATCTCAATACCTCACGACCGTCGGCACGAACTTTGCTTTCTCTCTATCCGGTGATCCTGCGCACTGCCGGTAATCGCCCATAAATCAGAACAAAAACTTGGATTGCTGGCCTACGACCGGTGATTCACATACCTGACAGACAAGGTTCATACCCAGGAGCATAATATGGCTAGCGAAAAAATCATTGGTATCGATCTCGGTACGACCAACTCGGTTGTCGCCGTGATGGAAGGCAAAGAAGCAAAGGTGATTCCTAATCCGGAAGGGAACCGGCTCACTCCCAGCGTAGTGGCATTCACTGACAAGGGAGAAGTCCTGGTAGGGGAGCCTGCACGCCGCCAGGCTGTGACCAACCCTTCAAAGACCGTTTACTCGATCAAGCGGTTCATGGGCCGGCGCCACGACGAAGTTGCCTCCGAAGAAAAAATGGTTCCCTACGAAATCGTGGGTGGACCGCAGGACTACGTAAAGATTAAGGCTGGGGACCAGGAATTCACTCCACCTGAAATCTCAGCCAAGACGCTCCGCAAGCTCAAAGAATCGGCAGAGGCATATCTCGGACACACAGTCAACAAAGCTGTAATCACGGTGCCGGCTTACTTCAACGACGCACAGCGTCAGGCAACCAAGGATGCCGGTCAAATTGCTGGCCTTGAAGTAGCCCGCATTATCAACGAACCAACCGCGGCTTCGCTGGCCTACGGCCTCGACAAAAAAGCCCAGGAAAAAATCTGCGTATTTGATCTGGGTGGTGGAACGTTTGACGTTTCGATTCTTGAAGTAGCTGACGGCGTGTTTCGTGTGATCGCCACCAATGGTGACACTCACTTGGGTGGTGACGACTTCGACGAAGCCCTCATTAACTATGTGGCAGATCAATTCAAGAAAGATCAGGGTATCGACCTCCGCAAAGATCAGATGGCCCTGCAACGATTGCAGGAAGCCTGCGAAAAAGCTAAGAAAGAGCTGAGCTCGGCACATTCCACAGACATCAATCTGCCGTTTATCACTGCCGATGCCAGCGGTCCGAAGCACTTGCAGATGAACATTACACGGGCCGACTTCGAGAAGTTGGTGGACGATCTGATCGAGCGTGTGCGTGGACCCGTGCTCCAGGCGATGAAGGACGCCAAGATGCAGCCCAGCGACATCGACGAGGTGGTCCTGGTCGGTGGCTCGACGCGTATTCCCAAAGTTCAGGAAGTCGTGAAGGGTATTTTCGGCAAGGATCCTCACAAGGGGGTCAATCCCGACGAGGTGGTCGCTATTGGTGCGGCGATTCAGGGTGGTGTACTCAGCGGCGAAGTGCAAGATATCTTGCTGCTGGACGTAACTCCCCTTTCGCTCGGCATCGAGACTCTGGGAGGCGTGATGACCAAACTGGTCGAACGCAACACCACGATCCCTGCCGAACGCAAGCAGGTCTTCAGCACGGCTGATGACAATCAGACAGCGGTCACGGTGCGCGTGTTCCAGGGTGAGCGCGAGATGTGTGCGGATAACCGGCTCCTGGGGCAATTCAACTTGGAAGGCATCCCACCCGCTCCGCGCGGCGTGCCTCAGATTGAGGTGAAGTTCGATCTCGATGCCAACGGTATTCTCAACGTCGCTGCCAAGGATCTGGGCACCGGCAAGGAGCAGACCGTGCGAATCGAGCAATCCAGCGGACTGAGTGAGGAAGAAATCGAACGGATGAAGTCTGATGCCTCGGCTCACGCGGAGGAGGACAAGAAAAAACGAGCCTTGGTCGAAGCCCGTAACGAAGCCGAATCGCGTTGCTATCAACTCGAGAAGCTGATCAAGGAGCAAGGTGACAAGCTCAAGGATGCCGACAAGCAGTCGCTCGAAGCAGCCATTTCCAAGGTCCGCGAAGCGGCCAAGGAAGAGGATGCCGCAGCGATCAAGACGGCCATCGGCGAACTGGAAGCTGCGTCGCATGCGATGAGCGAAGCTCTCTATAAGGCCTCCACCGCCGCAGGCGAGTCCGCACCAGCGGACGGCGCAAGTGGCGAGTCTGAATCCTCCGATTCAGCGGACGACGATGCGATCGACGCGGAATTTGAGGTTAAGAACTAAGCGGCACAACCGACTTGACTTCAACCGATTTGATGGACTCAACACAATGTTACCGCGCTCTACTGCGCTAGCGCTTCGTAAGCGCGGCTAACATTGTTAAATTTCACAATCCGCATCCCCATTCCGAATTCAACTATGCCCTTTCGATTTGACAAATTGACGATTAAGGCCCAGGAGGCTGTCGGGCGGGCGCATGAACTTGCGGCTGATGCGGGGAATCCTCAGCTTGAGCCGATCCATTTGCTCGCAGCGCTGCTCGAAGAACAGGACGGCGTAGTGCGACCGCTGCTGGATCGTATTGGTGCGAATCAGGCACAACTCAAGAATATCGTCGATGCGGAACTTGGGCATTTACCGAAGGCCTCCGGAGGTGCTCCCCCTCAAGTCAGCACGCTTTCGAGCAAAGTGCTTGAAGCCGCTCAAGATCAGGCCAAAGCCATGCAGGATGAGTTTGTCTCGACAGAGCACCTGTTGTTGGCACTAGCGCATCAAAAGTCCCCTGCCCAAGACGTGCTGAAGCTCAATGGGGTCGATGATCAGGATATTCTAAAGGCTCTTCGCGAAGTGCGAGGGTCGGCTCGGGTAACCGACCAAAGTCCCGAAGCGAAATTTCAGGCGTTGGAAAAATATGGGATCGATCTGGTCGAGCGAGCAGAACAAGGCAAGCTGGATCCAGTTATTGGTCGCGATCAGGAGATTCGTCGAGTCATCCAAGTGCTTTCGCGCCGTACGAAAAACAATCCTGTGCTGATTGGCGAGCCGGGAGTCGGCAAGACAGCGATTGCCGAGGGGCTTGCGCTACGGATCGTGCAGAGTGATGTACCGCAGAGCCTGAAGAACAAACGGGTGATTGCTCTCGATATGGGTGCATTGATTGCGGGGACCAAATTTCGCGGCGAATTCGAAGAACGGCTCAAAGCGGTACTCCGCGAAGTGCAAGATTCTGGTGGAAACGTCATCCTGTTCATCGACGAACTGCACACCGTCGTCGGTGCCGGAGCTGCTGAAGGAGGAAATGACGCGGCCAATTTACTCAAGCCGGCACTTGCACGCGGCGAACTCCGCTGCATTGGAGCCACGACGCTTGATGAGTATCGCAAATACATCGAAAAAGACGCCGCCCTGGAACGCCGATTCCAGCCCGTGTTCGTCGGAGAACCGAGCGTCGAAGATACGATTGCCATCCTGCGGGGATTGAAACCACGCTACGAAGCCCATCACAAGGGGGTGCGCATCAAGGATTCCGCGCTGGTCGCCGCAGCAGAGTTGTCGCATCGGTACATTGCCGATCGTTTTCTGCCCGACAAGGCGATTGATCTGATGGACGAGGCCACTAGCCGCTTGGCGATGGAACTCGAGAGCGTTCCCACCGAAATCGATCAACTGCAGCGTAAGCTGATGCAACTGGAGCTTGCCGCCAGGCAACTGGCCGACGAAACGGAAGAACACGCGAAACAGCGGCTCGCCGAAGTGAACGAAGACATGGCCCAGATCAAACAACAGTTGGCCAATCTTCGCGAGCAGTGGGAAAGTGAAAAGCTCGGAGTGGGGGACGTGCAGCAAGTCCGCGAGAAGTTGCTCGATGTCACCCATCGAGCCGAGCAACTCTCGGCCACAATCAAGGACAAGCAATCGGCTGGTGAGCTGGTGAGCGAAGACCTGTACCAATCGCTTTATGAATATGATGTGCAACGGAAGCAACTCACCAAACAACTCGAAGAAATCGAACAGCGTCAATCGAGTTCTGCTGAAAGTACTACCAAGACAGATATCTCGCGACGACTGTTGCGACAAGAAGTCGGCCCGGACGAAATCGCCGAAGTGGTGAGCGCCTGGACCGGCGTGCCCGTCTCACGAATGATGGAAACCGAGCGTGCCAAGCTGCTGGTGTTGGAAGAGCGCTTACACCAACGTGTCGTTGGTCAAGATGAAGCAGTCGAAGCAGTGGCGAATGCGGTGCGGCGAAGCCGGAGTGGATTGCAGGATCCTAATCGCCCCATCGGTTCGTTCCTGTTCTGCGGCCCCACCGGAGTAGGTAAAACCGAACTCTGCAAGGCATTGGCCGAAACGCTGTTTGATGATGAGAACGCCATGGTGCGAATCGATATGAGCGAATTCATGGAAAAGCACACCGTGAGTCGTCTCATCGGTGCCCCTCCTGGATACATCGGCTACGAAGAAGGGGGCAAGCTGACCGAGGCGGTACGTCGCCGTCCCTACTCAGTCGTGCTTTTGGACGAAATCGAAAAGGCCCACAACGACGTCTTCAACATCCTGCTGCAGGTACTCGACGATGGCCGACTGACCGACAATCACGGTCACACAGTCGATTTTACCAACACCATCGTCGTAATGACCTCGAACGTGGGGAGCCAACTGATTCAGCAGATCACTTCCGAAGGGGGATCGCAGGAAGAGATGCGTCAGGCACTGGCCGACACGCTCAAGTCAAGATTTCTGCCTGAGTTTCTCAACCGAATTGATGAGACGATTGTGTTCGAACCTCTAAACCGCAGTCAGGTGGCGCAGATTGTGGATCTACAATTGGAGAAGCTCTCTGACCTTTTGAAGAAACGAGGATTGAATCTGACGGTGACCGAGGCGGCTCGCAATCATATTGCCG
This sequence comes from uncultured Planctomycetaceae bacterium, assembly GCA_937925545.1. GTDB lineage: Bacteria > Planctomycetota > Planctomycetia > Pirellulales > Lacipirellulaceae > Bythopirellula. The sequence goes on along the minus strand of CALALR010000041.1, from coordinate 18,885 downwards.
CCGAAGGATACGATCCGCAGTTTGGTGCTCGGCCCGTGAAGCGCGTGATCCAGCAATCCATCCAGAATCCGCTGGCAACGGAACTCTTGAAGGGAGAATACCCTGAAGATTCGACGATCGAGGTCGATTTTGAGGATGAAGAATTCTCGTTTGCCAGACTTGCCGAAGCAGCAGCCTAACTCACGCGGTTATCGCCCGGCCTCGACGAGTTCCCACTCGACGATGAGCTTCTCAGCCCCCGGTGACATTTCGCGGAGTTTGCGCACGATTTCGAGCTTTTCAGATTGTGTTGCCTTACCGAGTTTGGCCTTCAACTGGGCCAACTTTTGATGGCGTTTGCGACGTCGGCGTAGTTCTCTTTGGCGTTCACTTGCTCCCACGAAAATCTCCTTGCGAAAGGTCTGCGAGTCAGAATTCAGGCTAGATGGTGTAAGTAGAGATTGGCAACTGGCCATCTCTAGCCTATCTTTTGTACTGGAGACTGCGAGCCGCGTCAACGTGGCGGTTGTCCCTAGCAATTCGGTCGGGTGGCAGAGTGGTCGAATGCACCGGTCTTGAAAACCGGCGTGCCTCCGGGTACCGTGGGTTCGAATCCCACCCCGACCGTTCGATCTTCTCGCAGAGCAACGGGCGATGTAGCAGGCCTATGAAGGACTCCCACAAATTAAATTTGTGCTCAATAAATTAAGAGATTGGCGTGTTACTTGCTTCTCGCTGAGTGGGATGGTACCTTGGTAGCTATGTAGTATTAAAGCTCGCAAGCACCACTTAGAGTCAGATCTCACGTAAAACCGTCACGAATTACTGCACTAGATCCTTCGGGATACCATTGTGCAGATTTCGTGACGGTTTTTTTTGTGAAATCAATCGGTTTGCTCTCATCTGTTAGTGGCAGACGGGATGGAATGGAAAAACAGAAAACATGCCAGGCATATGATCTCTTCTGGAATAAATCCTATGGCACAACCAATGGTCTTGAGATGTGTGGTTGCGATAAGTGCAGCGCTGTTGTATCCACACATGACGAGGGCGGGCAAGAGTCTCGATCCCTGGATTCCAATCTTTCAAGGGGTTGACCTCGCCCACGGGTCAACAGACGGCAGCGAGGGTAGGCCGCAAATTGTTACTGCAATTCGCGTGGATCTGACGGTGTCGGGTCTCTCGTTTACCTCGACACCTGGCAACGGCAGCGCACCGCTGGATACACTTTCGCAGACGACCACGGAATTCTTGGAAAGTACGACTGCCCAGGTAGCGGTGAATACGAGCTTCTATACGCCTTGTTGTTCCGGATCACCTCAGAACAAAGACATAATCGGTCTGGCAATCACAGATGGCATGCAAGTTTCTCCCGCTCAATCTGAAGCACGTGCCGCCCTGTTACTCAGTAATCTCAACACTGCGTCATTCGTTAATACCGTAAGCGATGCTTATTCGACTATCGGTATCGATACTGCTTTTTCGGGATCCAACTTTGTCTTAGGGATCGGACGCGATCTGCCAACGAGCGCTGACACGATTCACCCAGCTCGAACGTTGGTTGGATTGGGAGATCGTGATGTCTTGGGCGATAACCGCCTGCTGTATCTTCTGACCATTGACGATGGGATTCCTGGGATAAGCGAAGGCGCAACACGTCGAGAATCCGCTGAGTGGCTACTAAGAGCGGGCGCCCACACGGGTGTAAATCTTGATGGCGGTGGCTCGACGCTTCTGGCAATGCGTGACCCGTCGAGCGGACAAATCCAGCGTTTGAATGCCAAGCCTGGCGGTGAAAGATCCAACGCAAACCACCTGGGAATTTTTGCACCCCCTCTGTCGGGACCCGCATTGCCTCAATTCACACCTCTCTGGTTTGCTGGCCTGCCCGATAATTCGGTCGCTGACTTTTCTGCTGAGGATGCCATTGAAAATGCTCACCCCGGGAGTTCAACTGCGCTGGATGACGATTATTACTTTGCCGGTACTTATCCTGATCCTATCGGAGTGCGCCCAACAGACGAACCACTGGCAAACCTGGAGCGAGCACTGATTTCATTCGATCCACCGAACGACCGCCACTTACGGTTTCACTTCAATTTGACCGATCAGGAAGTGGCCTCAAATACGTTGTTTCGATATTTGACAGCAGCTTTTCAACAAGATGGAGGAGGCTCCAAATCGGCCTTGATTGAGTTGAGATTCAACGGTGTGCTCACCGATACCTTTTCACTTCGCCAGGGAGAAAGATTCATGTCAGTGGAATTTTCGGCTCGTCAGGTCATGGCGCAACCAGGAGCCAATGTGCTCAGCCTCTCCCTGGTTGGGGGCGACGCACAGTGGACCAATTTTGACTTCCACCGGCTTGACATCCGCAACGTACCCGAACCGTCTTCTGCGAGCTTCTTACTAATTGGGGTGATCTATTTACTATGCGTTCAGCGCACTGTCTCGTCCCACCAAACACATTGAATTGAGTGAATTCAATTAGTGACCCATGCGATAAACATGTTTCCTGTAATGGCCAGAACTTCAACGTAGGTCTACTTTACCGGGATCGTTGCCAGGGGAAGAAATCTCTAGCAGAATGAGGCGTTTTAGCGCAAAAGCTTTCCCAAAATGTGCAAAACGATCTGCCTGGAGTGCGCCGAGAGTTGGAGACGAACTTGCAAGACTCGCCGATCAGCTCTGTTCGAACTTTGTGCCGGCATCATCGGTTTTCATACACCAACATTGCCTCACGTCCGCTGGCAGACTGGCCAGAATTTCGCTAAGATTGGCCCCAAGCGCTCTGTTTAATGCGTACCTGCAGTGGGAGTTTTCTCTGCTAAACCAGGGGAATTCGGGAACTCCACCCCGAACTGCTCGATGATGTCACAACGCTCCTGCTATCCTGCGTTAGGCTGAACGGGCGTCAAGTTACCACATGTCTAAAGGAAACCCTCATGAGCTACAATCTTCCAGCAAGCCAGCAACATACCGAACTACCGGCAAAGCATGTGTACCTGGTAGCCAACGGCGACTTGCGGCTGTCAGCCAACCAGAATTGCTGGGCTGCGCAGGAGTCGATGGAGGCTGATATCCGCAAAGCGGTCGAGGCTGCAGGCTGGACGCTGGTTCGTGCCCATCCCTACAAGGAAGACGAGCAACATGGGTTCATCGGTTCGCAAAAGGAAGGGATGGCCGTCTTTCGAAAGCTTGATCCAAAAGCCCCTCTGATCGTAGCTGAGGCAGTTTGGCAGTATTCCCATCACATCTTGCATGGGTTGATTTCACATCAGGGTCCGATTCTCACCTTGGCCAATTGGTCGGGAACCTGGCCGGGGTTAGTGGGGATGCTCAATCTTAATGGTTCGCTTACCAAGGCAGGAGTCGAGTACAGCACACTTTGGACTGAAGATTTCGAGGACGCTCAATTCCGAAAACAGCTTGCCCAGTGGTTTACTGGTGAAGCGATTCGCCATCCGATTGACCACGTTGTCTCAGTCGATCGCGTGGACATCAGTAAAGCGGAGCTAGAACTTGGGCAGTCGCTTGCCGAGCAGTTGATTCGCGACAAAGCCATCATGGGAGTCTTTGACGAAGGCTGCATGGGGATGTTCAATGCGATCATTCCCGACCACCTGCTGAATCCTACCGGCGTCTATAAAGAACGCCTCAGCCAGTCAGCACTTTATTATGAAACGACCCAGGTCTCCGATTCGGAGGCCCAAGCAGTCCGCAAGTGGATGGAAGATCGTGGCATGAAGTTCGACACGGGTCCAAACCATGCTGAACACCTGACGGATGAGCAGATTCTTCTCCAGTGCAGGATGTATATTGCGGCGGTAAGAATCGCCGATGATTTTGGTTGCGACACGATTGGCATTCAATATCAACAGGGGCTCAAGGATTTGCTTCCTGCAAGCGATCTTGTGGAGGGGACGCTCAATAATAGCAACCGCCCGCCGGTTCTCAGCCGCGATGGCAAGCGCGTGCTGTATGAGGGAGAGCCTCTGCCGCACTTCAATGAAGTAGACGAGTGTGCCGGGCTCGATGGATTGATGACCTATCGTATTCATAAAGCAATGGGTCAACCTGTGGAAAACACTTTGCACGACCTGCGGTGGGGAGATTGGGATCGATCAAAGACAACTGAAGACTATGTTTGGGTGTTTGAGATCAGCGGTAGCGTTCCACCAGCACACTTTGCCGGAGAATGGAAAGGGGCCACCAGCGTGCGGCAACCGGCCATGTATTTTCCAAGTGGGGGTGGCACGATCAAAGGGATTTCCAAGCCAGGGGAAATTGTCTGGTCGCGCGTTTATGTGGAGGATAATCGCCTGAAGATGGATTTGGGCCGCGCAGGCGTCATTGAATTGCCATTAGAAGAAACCGAGCGACGTTGGCAGGAGACCACCCCGCAGTGGCCGATCATGCACGCCGTCACTTATGGTGTCACGCGAGATCAGATGATGGCCCGGCATAAGAGTAATCACATTCAAGTTGCCTATGCGAACTCACCAGAAGAGGCCGACAAAGCAATGCTCGTAAAGGCTGCGATGGCAGAAACACTTGGTCTGGAAGTGGCCATCTGCGGCACTCGTAAGGGAAAAGAACCTTGGTCGAAGTGACTTAACAAAGCCGATAAGTCCAGAAAGCCAATTAAAGTATGTCCATTCTGAAACAGCCTACAAGAGATGCGCCGGAAATACGCGACGAGCTACTACGCCTGTCCCACCGCATCGGTTCTGTCGAACAGATGGCCATTCTAGGGGAAGGAAACGTCTCAGGTCGAATCGATGAGAACACTTTTTGGATCAAGGCCAGTGGTACTGAGCTTGGCTCATTGACTGCGAATCAGCTAGTCGAGGTCAAGTTTGCTCCCATACTTGAAGCACTCTCCGCTGGCGAAGCCAAAGATGACGAGATCGAGGCGTTGTTGTTGGCGTCCAGAATTGATCCCCATGCCCTGAAACCCTCGGTAGAAACTCTGTTCCATGCGTTGCTCTTGCAGTTGCCTGGAGTTTCATTTGTGGGTCACACACACGCGATCTGTGTCAATCAATTGCTCTGTTCGCCGCGAGCGAAGGAATTTGCCGAGCGTCGTCTTTTTCCGGATCAGATCGTCTACTGTGGCGCGGAGTCGGTCTTGGTGCCGTATGTCGATCCGGGAATCGTGCTTGCCTCGCGAATAGATGAGGAGTTGACGAAATTTGTCGACAAATGGAAAGTCACTCCCAAAACAATCCTTATGGAAAACCATGGATTGATTGCCTTGGGCGGTACTGCGAAACAAGTGGAAGCCGCCCTATTGATGGCAGAAAAGTCAGCCCGAGTATTCGTCGGAGCGGTTTCGTCCGGTGGACCACTCTTTATGGATCAAGAACAGGTGCATCGCATCGCATCGCGATCAGATGAACACTATCGCCAAAAGATGATTGAAAGCAAATGATTCAATCACCTTCTCCGGAAAATCCTCAGCCCGCTCTCGCTAGCACAAGCCGCCCAATGACGGTTGTTCAAGTGTTGCCTGCTCTCGAAGGCGGGGGAGTCGAGCGGGGCACTCTAGAAATCAGTGCCGCACTCATCGAGCGTGGACATCGCAGTATTGTCGTATCCGCTGGTGGCAGGTTGGTTGATCGTCTTCAAAGTGCCGGAGGAGAGCATGTTTCCCTCGATCTAGGCAAGAAATCACCACTGACTCTGCTGAAAGCTCGAAAACTGCGTAAAGAGTTGCTTGAGTCTCAAGCTGAGTTGGTTCACGTTCGTTCGCGGATGCCTGCCTGGGTAACGCTATTAGCCTGGAAACAAATGAACAAGCTTTCCAGGCCTCGCCTGATTACCACCGTGCATGGGCTCAACTCCGTGAATTGGTACAGCAAAGTGATGACCTACGGCGAGCGAGTAATCGCCGTGTCGAATTGTTGCCGAGATTACGTACTTCATAATTACCCAAGAACTGACCCAAACAAAGTCGTCGTAATTCATCGTGGGGTCGATGCTCTTGCCTTCCCCTATAATCATCGACCCACGGAAACCTGGCTGGCAGAATGGTACACAGAGTTTCCTCAACTCCGGGATCAATTCGTCGTGCTCTTACCAGGAAGATTGACGCGTTTCAAAGGACACTTCGATTTCCTCCAGGCCATTTACAAACTCAAGTCGCGAGAGATTCCTGTGCAAGGATTGATCGTAGGAGGCGAGGATCCGCGACGCCGCCAGTATGCCAAGAGTTTACATGCTGAAGTCTCAAGACTTGGATTGCAGAAATCTGTCACTTTTGCCGGCCATCGCTCCGATCTTCGCGAGATCATGTGCGTCAGTGATGTGGTCGTCTCCACTTCGATAAAGCCACCGGAAAGCTTTGGCCGTACGGTATTGGAAGCAGTGAAACTTGGCAGACCGACACTGGGATACGATCACGGTGGGGTCGGTGAGGTTCTGGCCAAGGTTTATCCGGAAGGTAGAGTTCCACTGCAAGACACCAATGCGATGGCGGCGAAAATAGTGCACGTCTACCAGGATAAACTATCCCCACCCGAAACGACCGACGCATTTGACTTGCAAACTCTGCTTAATAAAGAAATCGACCTGTACGAGGAGTTGGTTGCCGAGCGGCGACCGACTTAATTCCTTGCCAAAATGAGTAACTATTTATTAGAAAAAAGCGTATGCTGTTGTGGACACCCGTGTAAGGATCAAAAGTATGAATACTGCTCTCAAATGCAAAATTTCGATCTCGATTGCTCTTCTGTCTCTGGTTGCTCACGCTCCGCTAATCGGCGAAGATGCGACGGCGGCGGACGATTTGATTCTGTTTGAGTCGAAAGAGGGAAAATTCAGTATCCGACTCCCCGCGAAACCGAAATCCGATACGACCACGGTCGGTGACGCAGGTGAAACTCAGGTGCAGTTCACGACCGAAGCAGCAAACGGTGTCTACCTGGTTTCGTATCAAGACAATCCGAACCTGGAGGGAAAGTCGCCCAAAGAAATAGCGGCGGCACTCGAACTAGGCCGCGATCGGCTCAAGGAAGTTTTTGCGGGGGAGTTCCTAGAGAATAAGACCATCACATTAGATGAGAAACATCCCGGGCTTCGTTTTCGCTTGACGATGCCGCTGGCCAAGGGAGAAGCTCGCTGCACGTTCTACATGGTGGGAACCCGATTATACCAAATCCTGGTGATCGGCGTTCCAGAATTTGTGAATTCAACGCAAGCGACTGAGGTTATCAATTCATTCAAGTTCTTGCCTTGAACTATCCTAAGTCGGATTTTCCCTCTTACGCCGCGCGAGTTGAAATTTGGTCGCTCGATTTTTCTGAATCGGCTCGAACAAGTTGCCGCTTGGCCTCGGCAGTCTTCAACAATCTCAGAAGGTTCAGATAGGCGACGGTGATGCTCATCGCCAGCCCCATGGATCCTCGCAAGCAGAATCTACGGCCAAAGTAGCATTTCAGGAATTGGAGGGGAAACTCCGTAAAGAGCCGCAAACTCAATAGGGGCATTCGCCGATGCACGCGATCTTGGGCAACTTGGGAGGAATAGAAGTTGAGCTTGGCAACTGTTGCTTCCCAACTGCGGAATGAATGATGCCAAATGCGCTCTGACAATTCCTCCAGATTGTTCCCTTCAATTTCGATGCGGTCTTGATAAGCGTGATTGGAACACCGACCCTGTCGACGATTGTAAAGTCTTAGTATTTTGTAGCTGTAGGCAAACCACTTGGGGCGCACTTCCCCTGGCAGCACGTCTGTGACTTGAATCCAGAAAGCATCGACATTCACCGGCAAGCGGAAGATTTCCTGGATCTCATTGGCCAGAGCTGGACTGGCTTCTTCATCTGCATCGAGCATCAACAGCCAATCGTTGCGACATTGATCTTCTGCGAAACGCTTCTGCGGCCCATAGCCAGTCCACGGATTGTGAGCAACCATTGCGCCTGCTTGCTCGGCAACCTGAACGGTGTCATCCTCGCTGCCTTCTTCAACGACGATGACTTCATCCACCCAATCCACCACAGAACGAATGGCCCGACCGATACGATCGGCTTCGTTCTTGGCAATGATGTAAACGGAGATTGGTAGGCGAATTGTGGAGTTCATGGTTACGCTGCTGCTCTTTGCCGTTCGATGGGTAAGAAAAGTATGTTGTTGGAGCGGATGTGGGGATGGTGGCGGTCCCAACCATCAGCAAGACCATTCATCTTGGCAGCAATGCGATAATCGACGATTCGTTTGTCGATAAAAAGGAAACTTCGATATCCTCTTTGCTCGACAAATTCAAGTGACTCTCGGAGATTTCCTTGCATAAGGGAATCGATCATTTCGATTAGCAGCACAGGATGATCGCGTTCGATCACTTTCTGAGCACCTATAAGAACATCACGCTCATGCCCTTCAACGTCGATTTTTATGAAACCCACGTTGGTGATATTAAGATCGTCAAGTTTTGCCGTCGAGACTTGGAATCGCAAAAGGTTTGGATTGTTTTCAGCAAGATGCTCAATTTCTAAACTCCCAGCGTTATTACGGAATAACTTGCTCTTCCTGGGCACAGCAAATTCCGCTTGGCCGCTTTCACTCGACAATGCCACATCGGAGACGGTCACGTTTTTGGAGGCAACTCGCTGGAGAATCCACCTCATCGCCGGATTAGGTTCATAGGCGTAGACATGCTGAGAAAGCTTTGAGAGAAAATAGGTATAACTTCCGCGATTTGCTCCTACATCAACACTCGCGCGCTGAGGATCAACCAACAAAGGGAGAACACTGAGTTCCGGTTCGTAGCGGCGAAGATTGCGTCGTGCCTTCAAGGCAGCATACAACTTCATGGGCATGAGCCGGTAACACAGCTTCTGAGTCGTCGTCAGCAATTCAGGCGTGGTCTGCATACTTAGGGGTTACCTCGTTCCGGGATGGCGAACTCTTTTCACGCGGCTCGTGTGACTAAGTGGGAATATACATGATGCGTGGACGCGACCATTCGTTCGACAGTCAACTCAGACTTCGCCCATTGCCAGACATGCCGGTAAGCTCGCTGAGACTCATGTGGAGTGTGAAGTGCGTGGTGTATGACCTGGTGCAAAGCTGATTCATCCTCGCAAGGGACCAGGAACGCGGCAGGCAGGAAACCCTCTGCCCCGGCAAACCTTGTCGAAACGATCACCTTTTCCATGTGCAAGGCTTCCACCATGGCATAGGGGAAACCTTCTCTCTGGGAAGAGATCACTACCAGATCGCTGTGGGCCATGAGCTTGGGAACGTCGCGACGGAATCCTGCCAGGTGGACCGTGTCACGAAGATTGAGTTTCTGAATCAAGGACTCCAGAGTAAACCGCTCAGGTCCTTCACCGGCAATTACCAAATCAGCATTCATCCCCTGCCAGGCTCGAATCAGCCCTGCATATCCTTTGACCGGTGCCAGGCGGCCGGCTGCCAAAACGACCGGTCGATCCTTATAGAAGCCGCATTCTCGACGAAAGAAATCAGTCTCTTTCACCGGTGCGGTTGGTGGGTCGATCCCGTTGAGGATGACAACCGATTGGGGTAAATCGACTTGCTCACGTATTGCATGGCTCACACAGATTACCGAGTCAAAGTGGCGAAAGACTCGATTGCTGGTCTTAAAACCATGCACTGTCGCCACCCGGCTTGAGTCTTGAAAAAGCCGCAAGTTGGCGACCATTTGAGCAGCTTTGTTGGCATGAGCATGGACCACGTGGGGACACACTCCTTTAAGTACTTTGTGTAACCGAAGAAGATTGAAGGGATTGCGTCGGCTTCCTGAGAAGTCGAAGGGAATGAATTCCACATTCCCTGGAAAGTCTTTCCCATGAGCCGGATCGGCAATTGCCCATACTTGGTGTTCATGGGCCAAACCTTTGCACAGATCGACAAAGTGCTTCTCCACCCCTCCTGCCACCGGGCCACTGGCCATTATCTGGGCTATGCGAAGTTGTGGCATGATGCTTCCATGCAGTGATAGAGGGCAGAATTGAGCAGCGAACCATAGTGAATCCAAGTCAAAGCAACAACCCCGCCTAAGAAACCAGAACCTAAGAGTCCCAACGCTCTTGATGGAAAGACCAATTTCCAAGGACCAATGACCAATGATTCTGATCACCTGCAGTATTCTTGGTCATTGGTCCTTGAACATTGGTCAATCTCTTCGTGCTAGCGTTGCTAGCGAGTGCCTGTTCCCCTCTCCTGTTGGCGCAACCTGGCTGGGGACGTATTCTCTCGCCTCTCACCCCCCGGTTGTAAGAATCTTGACCCATGTTCCTACTCACCAGACACGAGCGCAAAGCCTGGCGCACGCGCCTCAATCGCAAGCGGATTACGCGCTTGGCCGAGGTGCAAACTACACCCACGCGCCGCGAGACTGGTATCGTGATTTCGATCATGCTCACCACGAAGCCCGATCCCCAGCGTGGGGAGAAAATCAGCGCTCATTACGCTGATTACTTACGCCCCTGGTGGACGACGGTTAACCGAGTAGGTCTTTCAGGTGTCGTCCTGCACGATGGCCTGCCTGAAGTTTTCACGAACTCGGCGACCACAGACCATGTCCACTTTTGCCAAGTCGAACCAGGAGAGTGGCCAATCCTGCATGACCGTCACCGGTTGTGCCGTGATTATCTCTTGGAATGTGAGGCACCCTTTGTATTTGTTACCGACATCTCGGATGTAGCCTTCAAGCATGATCCCTTTTCGCTGATCGAGCAGGACCAAGACAATCATCGCATTTTTCTCGGCAGTGAAGAAAAACGAATCGGAGAGAGTCGCTGCCTGCGTCAAGAAATGACCACTCAATTCGGTTCAGTACTTCACGCCGATCGCCAGGTCATCAACCCTGGGATTATCGGTGGAAAGCGAACGGAAGTAATTGAGTTGCTCAGCCACATCATCGACTGCATCAGCGGGCAGTCCCAGTTAGTCAATTCGGACATGTCACTGGTCAATAAGGTCGTACACGATCACTACGCTCCCGGCGAGATATTTACTGGGTTTCCACTCCACTCGCAATTCAAGAAGTGGCAGTATCACTCCAAAGCCGCAATCCTGCATAAGTAATCATTGACATGAATAATCTGATAAAGAAATGTGCCAGGTGGTTGCGGTATCAAACGCGGAAGCTCTTCAGGCCGCGAACTGTCACGAATCAAGGTTTGCGAATCTACCTGGGAGATCATGCCGCCACGAGTTATGCCCGGTCAATTTATCGCGATTCGCACGAGGCCGAGGAGCGAGAGATCGTGCTGCGAAATCTCGCAGATGACGATACGGTGCTGGAGTGTGGCGCGGGTTTGGGGCTGGTCACAATTCTCTGCTGCCGAAAGATCGGTTCCGACCGGGTGCACACCGTGGAGGCGAACCCAGCCCTGGAAAGCGTACTTCGGAAAAACTTCGCCTTAAACCAGGTGTCGCCCCATTTGCAAATCAAAATGGTAGCCCTGGAAGAAGGGGAAAACGACTTCTATGTCGATGACAAGTTTGTCACTTCCAGCCGCTTCGGTAGTGAAGAAGAAGTCGGGAGGCAACAACACAAAGTGGCGACTGTCGCGCTGCAAGATCTGCTTGACACGATTCAGCCGACATTTCTGATCATGGACATCGAAGGCGCAGAGGTTGACCTGGCCGACTCGCGCCTCGACCTGAGTTCGCTCAAGAAGCTTTGCATCGAAATGCATCCCCAGATCGTGGGAAATGAAGCAATCACCCGGGTAGTTGCCCGCCTCGCGGAACAAGGATTCACCTGGCAACTAACTGAAAGCAAACAAGACGTACTTTACTTCAAACGAGCAGCATAAATCCAACTCAAGAAATCTGCCACGGTTATAGACATGACAGAGTCACTGGAAAACTCGTATCAGCGAACACTGACAACCCTGCTTCGGCTGACTGCTGGAGATCATCGGTTGTCTAACTACATTCAGGTCCATGCAGGACGACACCGCCACACTCTCGAGACGCTCCGCAAGCGAGGTGCGTTGCAAGGGAAGATCTTGGATCTGGGCGCCGCACCGTTCTTTCTTTCTGAATGTCTATCCCGCATGGGCGTCGATACGGTCGCAGCCGATTTTGATCCTGCCAAGTGGGAATTTCGTGACAAGCTTTCGTGCCCCATCGTGCCGCTGGATTGCGATGGAAAGCCGTTCGATCTTCCCGACGGCGAATTCGATGTCGTAATCATGACTGAGGTCTTCGAGCACTTGCGTCAAAACTTGATTCTGACCGCTCAGGAAATCCTCCGCGTGTTGCGACCAGGTGGAATCCTGTATCTCACAACGCCCAATTTGTTTTCGCTTAGGAAGCTTTGCAAAATCGCCCGTAAGGGAATAGTGAACAATCTCTTCGCAGAATATGGAAACCTGGAACAACTTGGCTACATGGGCCATGTCCGTGAGTACACCCCGCGTGAGATCGAAATGTTTTTCGAGTCTTGCGGCTACACTTCGATCGATGTGTGGACGGCCAACGTTTACTCCAAGTCCAGTGGAATTGCCTGGAGAATGTTGACCGCCGGATTGCCTCGCATGAGAGAAACCATCTGCGGAGTCATGACGAAACCATTCAAATCGAACCCCACCGCCAAGTCGCCTACTTTTATGCACTCGCAGTCTAAGGCTGCTTAAGAATGACAATAAAATTGAATCCCATGAACCCCTGGACCAAGCAAACTGCCCCCCGTTCTACCAGCAGCCTGACCCGAGTGTTGGCCGTCGGAGATTGCAATACCTATGGCATTCATGAACCGCCGATAGGCAACACGATTCTCGACAAGTTTTGCCGATGTTTGGAGCAGGCAGGTCACCCGGCCAGCGGACAGAACCTTGGCTTTGGGATGGCCACCTCGCGAGAAGGCATCGCCCTGATGGCTGCGCGGGCCGAGCAGGCCGACATCCTGCTGCTGAACTTTGGGCTGGTGGACTCCTGGATCACCTCCTTACCGAGCATCTACGTCCCCTACTTTCCCGATTCACGCTCCAGAAAGATTTGGCGCAAAATATTGAAGTTCACAAAGCGAAGATTACGCTCACGCTTGTTGCGGTATATCGTACCCAGCGGTCCTGTCGTACCGCTTGCTGAGTATCGAGAGAATATCGAGCGGATCATTGCGCTTGCCCGTTACGCAAATCCCAGCATCCGGATTATTCTCTGGGGTTCTCCCCCGGTTCAGAACGATGAGCGGCGTAATGCCCAGCTCCTTCGATACAATGCCGAACTGCACGATATCGCAACCCGAAAGGGTGCTTTATATATTCCCACCAAACCGATCATCGACAGTCTAAATTCTGCTGAGGCATTTCTCGACAACGTTCATCTCAACGAAGCCGCGACGACCTCGATTGCGGCCGAGATGGCTCACGCCTTCCTTTCAATACGCCAGCGAACGGCTGCCTAGGGTTTTTCTCCGCAATGCAAACTGTAATCTGGCGAATTCGCGATGGCAAACCGGGACACGAGAATCAAACGCTCGGTTTGGTAAATGCCCTTCGTGATCTAACACCGATTGAAACGTTCGATCTGCCAGCGCCGCGCCGGTCGCAATGTTTGCAGTGGTGGTTTGCCAAGAAATTCCCTCCTGGAAACCTGTTACCACCTCCGCAACTTATTCTGGGAGCGGGGCACTCGACCCATCTCACCGTACTAGCCGCTCGACGCCGTTTTGGAGGAAAAGCGGTTGTCTTGATGAAGCCCTCTTTGCCCTATTGGTTATTCGATCTCTCTATCGTCCCCCGCCACGATGGTCCTGCTGAGGCGGCAAATGTGGTCCTCACCCGGGGTGTACTCAATCTTGTTGCCCCATCCCAGAAGCAGGAACCTGGGCAGGGGTTGATTCTCATCGGTGGACCTTCCTCGGCATATGGTTGGAGCAACCCATCAATTCTCGAACAGATAGATGCTGTTGTCTCATCGCAACTGATGGTGAAATGGAATCTCACCACCTCGCGGAGGACACCAACTGAGTTTCTCAAGCTGTTAAAGGCCCAACAACGGCCCAATCTAACCGTAGTGCCCCAAAAAGAGACGGGACCCAACTGGGTGCCTAATCAGTTGGCTAGCGCGTCTCAAGTGTGGGTCAGCGAAGACAGCGTCTCAATGGTCTACGAAGCGCTGACCAGCGGTGCCCGGGTGGGCTTGCTGGAAGTCCCCCGCATTCGCTCCGGTCGGGTAGCCCGCGGCGTGCAGGAACTAAAAGACATGGGATGGATCACCCGGTTCGCAGATTGGAACCGCGGAGGGCCCCTTCCCTCCCCAAAACATCAACTCCACGAGTCTGCACGGTGCGCAGGGTTGATCGTCGAGAGGTTTCGCTTGCCGCAAGCAGCGTAATTTTGCCACGCTGCGGCGCGCGTTTCCTACCCACCACCAACCACTCGCCACACATCCCCAATCACATCACGCTACCCTATTCAACCACAATCCGTACTGGGCAAAGGCCAGATCGACATCCAGATCGCTCACCACGCCGTCGCCATTGAGGTCCCCATCGGCCCAGGTTGCATTGGTCATGCCATAGTTCTGGTAAAGGACATCAAGATCTTCGTCGTCGACGTCTCCATCCGCATCGAGGTCCGCCAGAATGAAGATGTTCCGCAAGTTTCTCTGCCAGTTGCTGACCAAAATATCTAAATCCGAGTTGCCGACGAAACCATCCCCATCAAAATCCCCCTGTTCGAACATGCCGTTTTGCTCCCAATGGTTGGAGAGAATACTCAAGTCTCCCGTATTAACGACCCCATCCAGATTGGCATCGCCTGGCAACAGTGTCATCACAAAATTAAAACTCCCGCCTGAGACGCCGTCGCCCGAAGGGAAGGTGCTCACTAAAGAGTTCGTTGTTGACATACTGGCAGGGTTCGTCCACTCCCCGTCCAGGAAATTCCCGTCCGTGTCGGTGATGCTGTCGCTCAGGTACAAGAGATAATTGTCCCCCAAGGCCCATCCTTCGAAACGCCACGTGGCCGTGTGCGTGGCCGCATCGTAGCTGAACTCGGCTAGTTGCGGCACGTTGGCCGTGGTGAGTCCCACCACAATCAACGCTTCGGCTGAGACATTCACCCCTTCGCTGAACACTATCGAGATCGTATCGGCCAATCCCACTGGCACGGTGGCAAGTTGGTCTCCCGAACCATCGACAGTATCAAACGAGAAAGGATCATGCACTGATTGCGAGCCGCTGATGATTACGTTGAGCACCTGGGGCGGTAGGCCAGTGGTTAATGCGCCCGCCATGCCGGAATGCGGGACATACCAGGCGCTCTTTTGCATGTAGTGCGATATCCAGATAAGAAAATCACTGCCATCGGTATCTCCATCGCCGTCGCCATCACCACCACCGTTTAGGCCGTAACTTTCTTGCCATATCATAAGATCGAGAGAATTAACGATCTCATCATCATTGAAGTCAGCAAATCCAACGGCAGTGAGCGGCAAATTATTACCGAAGTTGTCTGAATAGACATCATAATCACCCGTGGTTGCATCGACGATGCCGTTTCCATCCCCGTCAGAAGTGCTTTCCTTGCGTTGCCAAGACAACTCATCCGCCCCATCCACAAGGCCGTCGCCCACATAATCCCCAGGGAGATAAGCAAAGTGCAAGCGAAATTCTCCCGACATGCTGCCAGCTATATGTGCGCCGTCACCAACGATAAACGGCCGCTTTATATCATCGGTTTTGTCATCCGGCGTATTGTCGATCCCTGCTCCATTGTCATCATTATTGAAATCCCCATCCAATCGTTCCTGGGTGAGACTGCCGAGGACAGCATCACTCAGACGGATGGCATATTTATCGAACGGCAGATCATTGAATGTCCAAATAGCCACGTTGGAACCCGCCGCATGAACGAAGTTATTAAAGACAACGTCTGTATTACCGTTGAGACCACCGACCAAGCGCAATTCACTCCCTGGATTGGAGCCCGCTTGGGAGGGGAAATCGACAGCCTCAGTAAACACGATTTCGATCGTGTTCGCTCCTGCTTTGGCAATAGAATAATACTGCCGTCCTGCTTCAATCTCGTGCTTCATCGAGACCTCAGCACTCTCGGCCCAATCATTTAGCGTATCCCGCCGATCAATCTTCACGTCGGCCACTTTGGCCAAGCCGATTTCATATGCTCCAATATCTACAATAAAGTCGTCCCCATTCCCACCTATTACTGGAATATCCCAGAGTCTCGGAAAGCCGAATCCTCGTTGATCATTGACAAATGGACTGCTATCAAGAGGATGACTTGCCAAGGAATTCGACCCTGCGTCCACAACAGGACTGTCATTTTTCGGTCGGTGAGTAGGTGTGCGGCCGCCATTGAAGTCTAGTCCCTCCAATTTGGGTTGATCTTCATCGAGTTGGTTGGATGCAGGTAGTGGATTGTTATTGTTAATAGGATCAATCAGTACTCCATTGAGGTCCCTCACAATTGATCCCGATCCAAGTAGATTGTACTGAAAATTCGCTCGATCAACCCGGCCGACGAGATTATTTGGCATTGCATCATGATCGAAGTTTTTTGAAATGATCGAGTTGGCAATGCTCACAGGCATATTATCGACGTTGTCGATCCACAAACCTCCAGCTGTAGCACTGACATTTTCTGTTATGGTCAAATTACGGAGATACATATTAATCTGAAGATTAGCCTCATGAGCCCTTCCAATAAAAATACCACCTCCAATCCCATGTAATTCTTCAAGGGTCTGGTTACTAGAAACGGTTGTGTTCCATGTAAGAAATTCACCGCTATACTTGCCGCAGACAAAGATCCCGCCCCCTTGTAAGTCCGCTTTGTTGTTGTCTATGGAAGAACCAGTTATTGTGAATCTTGGAACAGGAGTGCTGCTCACGTAATTTAGACCATGGAGATAAGCATATATGCCTCCTCCACTTCCATGATATCCGACGGATGTAGTTGGTTCCTTAGCTATGTTATTTGTGAAACGAGATTCTTCGATCAGCACTTCGTGTCCCTGATAGAGCCCAGTATACAATCCTCCTCCTCGTCCAAATGCAGTGTTTCCTGAGATCAATGATCGTGAGATCGCAACAGATTTGAGCAGGGTCATATTGCTTATATCTCTCGGCAATTTAGTATAGATGCCCCCACCGTTGCCTTTGCCACTGGACTCAAGAATTTCGTTATCGATGATATCTGAATCTGTCACAATTAGCTTAGAGGAGGTTGCTAATCTGGCATAAATTCCACCACCATTAGATGCACTCTTGTTGCCGGAAATAGTAGACTCCTCCACTCGCAATTTTGCGCCATTCGTACCAGAAAAATTTACTCCTCCTCCAGTCTGAAATGTTGATGTATTGCCAGATATGGTACTGCCAGCAAGGATCGATAAGTTGGAAGTGTTGCTTAAAAAGTTTATTCCTCCCCCGTCCTGCTGGGATTCGTTTAACTTTATCTCACTTGTCGATATAATTACCTCATTGTTTCCACCGCTGTTGCTCTGTACATGCAGACCTCCTCCTACACCTTCAGTCTCGTTATTGGAGATTGTAGAGCCTTCAATCATTACAATGTCCTGGCCGCCCGCGCTGGAACCCGATTGAAAAGCGATTCCCCCACCTGAGCTGAATGCCTGATTATCATCAATCAGAGAATTTTCGATACTTAACACGACGCGCTGACTTGTACCACTACCTTTTACATTCAAAAAGAGCCCACCACCTGATTGAGCAGCATTGCCAATGATTTGCATATCTTGAAGCGTAAGGATTCCTGCCGAGCGAATCGCACCGCCATTGTCAGAAACATCGCCGCCAGTGAGCTTCATCCCAATCATGGTCACTTCGGGCGGGCTTGCACCACTGGTGGTGTCGGTGATGTTGAAGATTCTGAAGCCGTCGCCGTTGCCGACCATGCCGTTCGTACCGCCTCCAGCGTCGATCGTCAGGCCTAGAGTTCCGCCATCAATTGTTAAGGACTTGTTAAATGCGATTTCACCTAAAGCGCTATCAAGTGCAATCGTTGAATTCGGGTTCAAAGCAAAGTTTATCGAATCTCCGCCAGATGGATTAGCCGCCTCTACAGCCTCGCGCAGTGTTGTAAGCCCATCGTTTTCGTCGTTGACATCCAAATCTGTATTGACGGTTATTGTTGCCAGCATCCGTTTATATTCGAGCGATTCGAACCGCAACCGTCGCGAGCAAATGTTCCGCCGACCGCTTTTCCTCCTCTTGAAACCAAGCTTGGCGAGAACTGTATTCCAACCGCTAGGCAGGCTACGCATGAAAACTCCCTTCTACACAAATCTGGTTTATGCTAATAGCATGTGTTGTATGATCTTATACTAAACACGCTTTGCCCGCCTGTAGTCACGTTGCTCGATCCGTCTAGGCAGTCCGAATAGTCCAATAACGACCAACGACAGTGGGCACGGTTCTGGAATAGCAACAACTCGCAAACCGACGAAATTTCCCTCAAACGACGGCGCCCATCCTATTCCATCGTTCGCGGCGAGCAGCAACGTATGAATACTGCCCCACGCGCCGCCGCGCATCATCCGTTGCTTGTCGGGCATAGTGTTCTCTCGATCAAAGGCAATCTCGAGCCATTCTCTCACATTGCCGCCCTGGCCGAAGGTGCCGAAAGGACTCGTGATTCCAACGTTTGTGATCTCGTTGGGCCCCAAGTTGTTGCCTCCGTCATCGAACACTGCGTCAAAAACTGTATCGCCGGGAAAACTTATTCCATCGGGGACGCTGTCGCTGCCTGACGGATAGTCGTAATAGACTTCCGCAACGGGATCGTAGTACGCGGCCTTGTGCCACTCGCTGAGCGTTGGCAGGAAGTATCTCGCCAGCTTGTTTCGATAGAGGTTCGCTGGGTCGTAGCCTGGATCGTTGGGATCCCACAGTTGAAAGTCACCCATGTCGTCAAACTTGTAAGCGGGCGGATTG
>CALALR010000040.1 GCA_937925545.1 uncultured Planctomycetaceae bacterium | reverse complement strand
GGGGGGGGGGGGGGGGGGGGGGGGGGGGGGGGGGGGGGGGGGGGGGGGAGGGGGAAACCGCGCCGCCTCAAACCAACTTATCGATGTCGAGGGGAAGTTCGCTCCCCGACCGTCATGCGTAATCGTCAGCGGATTGCCCGCCGTCGCTGACTCCGCATTAGCCTTATCGATCATCTGTTCCGAGATTTCGTATTTGCCGATGCGGTAGATGTAAGAGACGGCCCCATCTGTCACGGGCCGGTCGGTTGTATCCGGCGGATTTCCAGGATGACCAATGGGCACGAACTCGATCTCAAACGAGTTCACCCCGCTGCCGAATGTGTCGGCGTGGGCCAAAGAAGTGGCAGAAGAAAGAATAAGAACGAACAGCCAGACAAGACCACGTTGCATGCCTCACCTCACTTTCCTGAATGAGCTTAATTTATGTGTGTGTGTGTGTGTGTGTTGTCAAGAAAATTCTTTTCAAATTTTATTCTACCAAACCCTCGGATTCCTGTACTCAAAAAAATATGGGGCATTTGGCCCAAAATGGGTAATTCACGTTAAGTTTCCAACCTGCGATTCACAACCAGATGAATTGGAAAAGACTCTTTACAATTCACTCCGGCGAGCCGGGAGCGTCAGCGACCGGAGTTTTTCCATCAATCGTGAGGATTCCCGAATTACCCGTATTTACGTTCCAATTTCCATTGAAGTTAATTCCACCTCCAAGACCGGCGTTTCCACCCGAGATCGTGAGATTCTTCAAAATGACTTCACGACCACCATAGCTTGGAAGTCCAACATAAAAGACGCCGGAATTGTTACCCGTGGCATCTATGGTGATCCCACCCGACAGCATTGAAGCATCAATAGTAACTGCTTTGCTGATGGATAGACGTGAAAAAGCAGTCCCACCTGTTAACTGGATCGTACCACCGTTGAGACCGTGGACTGGATCAGTGCTAAACACAATTTCGTCGTGGTCGTCGAGTTGATTTGCGTCAAATATAGCCTGCCGCAATGTACCCACTGCAGCTGGCGTATTCGCCGGCGCGTCTCCTAAATTCGTAACCATGAAAGTTGCTAACATTCGACGATCTTCAAACTGCTCAAAGCAAAGGCTCGTGCCTGAAATCGAGGAACTTTTTGAACGGCGAGGATTGCCCATAAATGTTTTATTAGCCATTAAGGCAATCAATGAACCAACCATATTGTGCATGATAGTGCTTCCTTGATAATAATTGCACCAACATTTAGACTTGAATGAGAAGAACACATTAATAACGTTGCCGAGAGAAAAAGCCGCGGAAACAAAAGAGAAGCCATGTGCTTAACGTGATACTTATTGCAGAGGGTTCAGGTACAATGCTTCCTTGTACTACGAAACGATAGTTTCGAAATATAGGATTAATCAAATTGCCCCAACCCGCACCGGGTTGAAAACCAATATAACTAGGAGTACCGATATCAGGATTATTCAACGGCATTGCTCCGTCGCCACTCGCGCCAAAAAGTCCGCTACCAAACACTAGCGCGTACCAGCCTGGATTAAGCGACAAATCTAAATTGCCAAACACCTCCGCAGATGGCTCTGGAAAAGAGATAACTGTTGAGCCTAGTACATCATCAGTTGACAAGTTTCCCGAATCGGGGAAATCATTCTCATTCGATAGTGCTACTATTGCTCCGAAGAAAGTGTCGGTAGTTCCAGGTGATCCAACAAAGTGGCCGCCGATTTGACTTGTGGCTACAGGCTGAGTTAGTTGGAATCGAACTCCATTGAAGACCGTACTACTGACATTTGCTCCAGGGACCACTCCACGAGGTATCCCCGTCGGCCCGAGGCTACCGCTCTCGAAGATCGTCGCGCCCAATGCGGGAGAGGACTTGCCAGTCAGGCAAGCCACAAGCAACAGAAACAAGACACGAAAAAGACGACAACGTCGCATGCCTCACCTCACTTTCCTGAATGAGCTTAATTTATGTGTGTGTGTGTGTTGTCAAGAAAATTCTTTTCAAATTTTATTCTACCAAACCTGGAAATTCCCGTACTCAAAAAACATGGGGCATTTGGCCCAAAATGGGTGATTCGCGTTAAGTTTCCAACCTGCGTTTCGTATGAAGCTGAATTGGAAAAGCCCCTTTACAATTCACTCCAGCGAGCCGGGAGCGTCAGCGATCGGAGTAGTTCTCCATCAAACGTGAGAGAACCCCATCATTACCCGCTCGGCAAGCGGGACCTACTGGCACAAAGAATCTTTTAGCGATGGGCCATCTGAATCGAGATAATGGAGGAAAGCAACAGCGTCTGCGCGATCTTTGATAATTGAGCTATTCGCTGTTAGCAATTAGCTTTCAGCCATGTGAATTGCGTCTAAATCGGTCATGTGGAAGAGTAAACCCGACGGGTATTGCTCTACAGGCTAACCGGTCAGCTATTTTGCACGTTTCGCTTTGGGCGAGGGGAAAATCTGGAACCATCCTGTTCAGATTCTCACTCCGCAATCGAGTAGAGATGCCCCGACGTGCGGATGATGAGTTCGTCATCCACGATTGCCGGGGTGGCATCGATGGGTTCGTCGAGCATATTGGTGCCCAGCACTTCGAATTCTGAACCATGCTTGATGACCGTCGTCGCGCCGTTGCGGCCTGCGAAGTAGATTCTGCCCGCGGCTGCGACAGGTGAAGCGTAGACCATATCCAACTCAGGGATTCGCTTACCCCGATAGATCGCTTCGCCTGTTTCAGCGTTGTAGCAAGAGAGAATCGCATTGTTGGATTTAGTGAAATAGAGTTGATTGCCGTAAAGCAACGGTGACGGGACATAAGGGGTGTCGCGATCTAAGGACCAGGCGATCTCGTCGCTGTCGGTGATGTCTCCTTTCGCGCTGAGTGGGATGGCATACAAGGCAGCGCCGCGATGGCCGGTCATGCAGAAGACCAGGCCTTCATGTGTCACGGCTGTTGGCACGGGGCCCATGGCCTGACCACCGCACTCCCAAATAACCTCGCCGTTCTCCAAGTCATAGCCGCGAGCGCGGTTCATCCCGTTGACGACGATTTGCACTCTGCCATCATGCTCGACGATGAGCGGCGTGAGCCAGGTTGTTTCTTCGTCGCGATCCACTTTCCATTTCGTTTCGCCGGTGTTCGCATCCAGTGCGGTGATGAAGGATTGCCCCTCGTGGTCCCAATTGACGATCAAAGTATCTTTGTACAACGCGGGAGAAGCACCCTCGCCAAAAGAATGGCGTGTGTACTGCTTACCGAAATCCCTCTGCCAGCGAAGGTCACCATCCATCGTGTAGGAGTAGATTCCGCGCGATCCGAACGAGACAAAGATATTCTTTCCGTCGGTGACGGGAGTCGGGGAAGCAAAACTAGCGGTGCCATGATGCCCTTCGTGGGGAATTGCTTCGGTGGCCGTCTGCTGCCAAATGACATCTCCCGTTTTGCGATCCAGGCACATCACGACAAACTGGTAATAATTCGTGGGCGCCTCGGCACGACCAAAACCGCCTCCACGACCACCAAAACCACCACGGCGACGACGCTCTCCCTCTGGCGGCCGATCTCCGCGTGGGTTCTCACCCTCCGCCTGGGCGAGAAGCGAGTCATGATCGTTCACAACAAGTCGGAATCGAGAATGCTCTCTTGTGGTTGCTGTTTCGTCGATCCCGTCTGCGGTACGGTCAGTCTTGATCGCGGTCTGGAGGTAAATGCGATCCCCCCATACGATAGGAGATCCACTTCCTTGACCTGGCAGTTCTACCTTCCAGCGAACATTTTCGTCTTCGCTCCACGTGGTAGGTGGGTTCCCGTGTGGTGCGACACCGGTAAACTCTGGTCCACGAAAACCGGGCCATTGTTTCGAGAAATCCTCTGCCTGTGAAGGGGAAACCACTGCTAACAATGCCAAAACCAGGCATGGTTGCTTGAACATGATCATGCTCTCCTAAGATATGTTCCTGGACATCTGCGAAACGCAATCGAATGAGATAGAGTTTAACAACCCGCTCATTTTACAGTTGTAGGAATCAAGAATCCTAGTGCATTCCCTGACAAAAGTTTGCAAATCCATTCAGGATTCAACAGATAAATCAGTAAGACTCACTATAATACGCCAGGCAGTTGTGAAATTGGATAACTTGTCGCTTGGGTTGCGACCCAAGCGATTTCCCAAGTGGAGTGATCGTTCGAGTGGATGTCATTGCAACAGAAGGGCTCACATTGAGCTACGGCAAACGGGTTGGCATCCAAGGTGTTGATCTCAATGTCCCCATAGGCGAGATATTTGGATTTCTGGGACCCAATGGGGCAGGCAAGACAACAACGATTCGGATATTGTTGGGACTGCTAAAGCCGAGTCATGGCTCTGCACGGATATTCAATCAGGATTGTTGGTCGCAGAGCGCATCGATCAAGCAAGAGATCGGCTATCTCCCCGGCGATCTACGTCTCTATCCTTGGTTTACCGCCAAACGGGCCCTCGATATTTTGAGCTCCCTTCGTGGACAGAACTTATCAGCAGCAGGACAGAAATTTCTCCAACGCTTCCAGTTGGATGAACTTGTGCCCGTAAGAAAGATGTCGCGCGGGATGAGGCAGAAACTGGGTATCGTGCTGGCCCTCGTCCATAAGCCCAAACTTTTGGTTTTGGACGAACCCACCTCGGGGCTCGATCCCTTAATGTGTGACGAGCTTTATCGCTGCCTGCGAGAGATGGCTTCACTGGGCACCACCGTGTTCTTTTCCAGCCATACGCTCAGCGAGGTGGAATCTTTGTGCAGCCGCGTGGCGATCATTCGGCAAGGCAACATCATTGCCGATGAATCGATAAACGCGCTTCGCAAACGGGCCTATCGCTCCGTCGAGCTGCGGTTTGTGAATGCGGAGGAAGCAGCGCGGGTGGAACTTCCCGTTTTTCTGCAGCTTGAAGAAAATGATGGTGCGACGTACCGATGTGTCTTGACCGGCACAACTCCGCAGTTGATCGAGTGGGCCGCACAACAGCGACTGGAAGACTTGTCGGTGAGTCCTCCCAGTCTGGAGAGTCTATTCCGCCGATTCTACGAGCCTCAGGAGAATGGCTCATGAACCGGGGAATACTGCGTAAGACAATCTATGAGACCTGGCTTTTACATTTAGGGTTTGGAATGGCATTGTTCGTAGTGGGCCTGTTGCTCACGATGCTGCTCCCTCAACTCGAAGCCGGATTGAATCAATTCCTAGCGACTTTGCCCTTCATACGCACTTTTATCCAAGCCCTGTTGGGTGATGATTTTAGCGGAAAGATCAACGCCGAAACGTTGCGGGCTATCGTGTGGGTACATCCGACTGTTCTAGCGTTGATATGGGCCCACGAGATTGTGTTCTGCACACGGCTACCCGCTGGAGAAATCGACCGGGGCACGATCGACATTCTCTTGAGTTGGCCCGTATCACGGCGGAATATCTATGGGTGCGAAACATTTGTCTGGCTGATTGCCGGAGTCTGGCTCTGTGGGATGCTCCTGGCGGGACACTGGACGGCAACCCGCTTGGCTACCTTTCGAGAGGCACCTGCTCTGCGGATGCAGTTGGTGGTGATGGTCAATCTGTATTGCGTTTATCTTGCCGTGGGAGGAGTAGCCCTCTTGTTTTCTGCGATAAGTAATGTCCGTGGCCGGGCCATGGCCGCAATTTTCGGCTTGCTGTTGGCCTCGTTCCTGCTCAACTTTCTGATTCAATTCTGGCAAGAGATCGAATTCTTGAGACCACTTGGCGTACTTAGCTATTACCGCCCTGCCAGGATACTTTCCACGGACATGGTACCCGTTGCTGATATACTCACGCTTATTGCCATCGGCAGCGTGGCTTGGATAGCAGGCTTGGTGGTTTTTAGTCGACGAAATATCTGCACCGTGTGAGTCATTCTCAGGCAAAGAAATCACACAAATTGTACTGGTACGAGTGGCTCCGTGTTGGTAACTTTTCTGTAGTTTTCACGCCGTGGAGTTTCTCTCTCTGCTGCGGGAAGTTATCTCATACGTCTATTCAACAAGAATTCTCAATCGCTTGATCCAGGAGTTTTTGCCGTGGCCAGTGTACGAACGCAGCTTTCGATCATGATGTTTCTCCAGTTTTTTATCTGGGGTGCCTGGTATGTGACGGTTGGCAATTACATGACGGCTCATGGCATGTTTGACTATGTCTCGTGGGCTTATACGGTTGGACCCATTGCTGCAATCATATCACCAGTCTTCTTGGGCATGATTGCTGACCGTTTTTTTGCCACCGAGAAAGTGTTGTCTGCGATGCATCTGATCGGTGGATTATCCATGTTTGCCGTGCCCACGGCAGCTGAGGCGGGTCCACAATTTATGATCGCCATGTTGATGATCCATATGTTGGCTTACATGCCAACCCTTGGACTCACCAACACGCTCGCATTCCATAACATCGAAGACCAGGAACGAGACTTTCCGTTGGTGCGCGTGTTTGGCACCATCGGCTGGATCGCGGCAAATTGGGTCGTAAGTAAGTGGCTCGTTGGTGATGAGAAAGCAGTACAGTTCTACGTGACGGGAATCGCCAGCGTCGCCTTGGCACTGTTTAGCTTAACTTTGCCACACACTCCCCCTCCGGCAGCAGGTAAGAAGGTATCCATCGGAGAGATTTTCGGCGTCGACGCATTGCAGCTCCTTAAGGAATGGCCGTTCGTCGTCTTCATCGTCGGTTCGTTCCTGATCTGTATTCCACTGGCCGCCTATTATGCATATGCACCAGTGTTTGCCACCAAGGTCGGATTCGAGAATGTGGCTTTTACAATGTCGTTTGGACAAATCTCTGAAATTGTGTTTATGATCTCGATGCCACTGTTTTTCCGGAGGCTCGGGGTGAAGTGGATGCTGCTTGTGGGCATGTTCGCATGGGTGGCCCGTTACGGGTTATTTGCGGCGGCAGACGATAACAACATCAAGTGGATGGTATTCCTGGGGATTCTGCTGCACGGAATCTGTTACGACTTCTTCTTTGTCACTGGTTTCATCTACACTGATAAGAAATGCTCCAAGGAGATCCGGGGGCAAGCCCAAGGATTGCTCGTGCTGGTTACACAGGGTCTTGGATTGGGCATCGGAGCGCAGGTTGTCGGTCGTTTGGTGGCAAACTACACCACAGGTGATCCGCCGGTCACCGATTGGGGAACTTTCTGGGTCGTCCCCGCCGCTATGGCGGGTGTAGTGATGTTGCTCTTCGCTTTCTTGTTTAACGATCGGCAAGTTGAGGAAGCCGTGGAGAAAGAGTCGGAACTTTCCGCCTGATGGAAAACACCGTTGTCGGAAGGCAATGGTTTGATCCCCTGCACCAACCATCGCCTTCGGACGACGGCTACTGAAGTGTTCATGCTTTGACGCGCGTCAAGAGTGAAACCAGAATCAGCGTTGCGAATCCCAGAGGGATCGTAACGATGCCAGGTTGGCTGAATGGCACGAGGGCGTTTTCTGCAGGTAGACCGTAGACCGCGGAAAATGTGTCGGCACTGAGCAAGATCCAAGCAAGCGAACTGATCATGCCTACGACCACTGCTGCGATGATGCCTTGCTTAGTGACTCCTTGCCAGAACAGCAGCATGACTAACGAGGGTAGGTTAGCCGAGGCAGCGACACTAAAAGCCCACCCGACCAGATAGCTGACATTGAGCTTCTCGAACAAAATACCTAGCACAATGGCGATTGCGCCGACAGCGACCGAAGCGATCTTGGCAATTCGCACTTGTTCGTGATCGGTGAGTTTGATCCCAGAAAAAGATCCTAAGAGATCGTGAGCTACCGCGCCAGCCGACGCCAGGATCAATCCGCTCACGGTACCAAGTACCGTCGTGAAGGCGATGGCCGAAATAATGGCAAATAGCATTTCGCTCATACTCTTTGCCAAAAGCGGGGCTGCCAAATTGCTGTTGGTGACGTCCATCGCCCCGCTGGTCATGGCTCCCAACCCCATGTAAAGGGTCAATACATAGAAAAACCCGATGCAACCGATGCCGACGATAGTACTTTTACGGGCCGCAGCTTCATCTTTGACCGTGTAGTAGCGAATGAGAATGTGTGGCAACGAAGCCGTTCCGCAGAAAAGCGCGAGCATCAACGAGAGGAAGTTGAGCTTTTCGAAAAACTGATCGCTACGAATCCCTTTGAATTTTGGGTGCTCACCAGGGCGGAGAACCTGGCTACCTGGAGTGGGCTTGGGAGAATACGTGGTCGTCACCGACCCGTCTTCTGAAGTGGTTTTGGTACTGGTCCACAGCACAACTTCGCTCTGTTGCAGGGTGCTGAAGAACTCAATCGGTCCCAACGGACCTGTCGTCGCTTCACCATGGGGTAAGTGTGAGATCGTTCCAATGGGTCGCAAGGTTGCTTCCCCGGGACCATTTCCCAGCGGCAGGCCGTTGATGAGTTCCTTACCATCGGCGGTGATCGTTACTGTCTGTGGCTCGGGTGTGGTAGGATCCACTTCAAATCCACGTTCGAGGATCATCACGGTCATTACTGCGCTGAAGACGACCAAGAGTGAGCCTTTGAGAAACTGGACCCATGTGGTCGAAACCATGCCGGCGGTGACCACGATGAAAATGACCACTGCACCGACGAGGGTCACTCCTACCCAGTGGTCGAGTCCCAAGAGTGGCTTCACAAGGGCACCGGCGCCGACCATCTGCGGAATCAAATAGAACACACTGACCGCCAGCGTGCTCAATCCTACGGCGAGCTTGATGCCGGGGGAATCGAATCGTGAATTGAGCGCATCAGCAAACGTGAATTTACCAAGGCGCTTCATCGGCTCGGCAACAACAAAAAGCGCGACAACCCAGCCAGCCAGGTATCCGATCGAATAGAGAAACCCATCATAACCATGAAAAGCGATCATCCCGCAGATGCCCAGGAAAGAGGCTGCCGAGAGATAGTCCCCAGCGAAGGCGACTCCATTGACAAACCAGGGGATTTGGCCATGCGCTGCAAAATAGCCAGCCGAGGATTTTGCCCGTCTGCCGAGATAGAAACTCAGCCCCAGCGTGAACCCCACAAACAGCAGGAAAATCGCCACCGCCATGAAAGTTGGATTGTGAATCACTTGTCATCCTCCGCAGCTTTGCAGAGGAAACCATAGACGATCGCCAAGAGGAAAGCGGCCAAGATCAGGCCAAAGCCATACCAGATAGCAACATTCACCCCGGCAAATGGAGTGGCATCCATCGTCTCCGGCCAGAAGGTGTTGAGCAACACAAATCCGCCGTAAAGCACCAAATACAGAGAAAACAAGACCAAGCCAAGGAGCGAATTTCGAGATTTCATCGACGCATCTGAGAGAATTATTCTGAGGAGCCCTTTACACACCGCCCCAGGATAACTCAACTACCGCCACTCTGATAGAGCTTTTGATGTAGGCCGATACCCAGCACAGCTTGTTCCGGCCTAAGTTCTACTTTTCCGTCTTTGCTCGCCGTGGACGACGCTTGGGTCGGCGAGGCTTAGTCGAATTCGCCTCCCCCGAGGACCTCTGCGTTCTTGTTTTTGCCGATTTGGATTGCGTAGCTGCAGAATGCTTTTTCTTGCTAGACCTGCCGGACGACCTCCTCGGTCGCGACGAATCACCATTAGATTGAAAGTTGGTCCGTTCTGGCAAAGCGTACTCTGCTTGAGTCGCTTCCACATTGATTGAGCGGCGAATGAGTCGTTCGATCTGACGCAGGCGTCCGCGCTCTTCTCCACCACAGAATGAAGTGGCGATACCACTAGCACCAGCCCTGCCTGTGCGCCCGATACGATGCACGTAGATTTCGGGGACCTCGGGTAGTTCGTAGTTGATCACATGTGAGACGGCATCAACATCGAGTCCTCGCGCAGCGATGTCTGTGGCAACCAAAACCGGTGGCCTTTGGGATTTAAATTGTTCTAAAGTACGCGCTCTTGCGTTTTGACTCTTGTTACCATGGATCGCGGCAGCGCGAATTCCGGCGCGCACAAGTTGCTTGGCGATTTTATCTGCACCATGCTTAGTGCGAGCAAAGACTAGAGTTCGCTCGTATGAATTATTCAACAGATAGTGCGTGAGCATCTGCGGCTTGTGCTGGGTATTAACGAAGTAGACAGACTGCTTGACAGTTTCGACCGCCGAAGAGTTTGGCGAGACTTGGATATGCTTTGGACAATCCAACCATTGCCCCGCCAGGCGACGGATCGCGTCGGGCATTGTCGCGGAAAACATCAAGGTTTGACGAACCTTGGGAACTGCGGCAACAATTCGCTTGAGATCGGGCACGAAGCCCATGTCGAGCATTTGATCTGCTTCGTCAAGAATCAAGATTTCTACCTGGTTCAGATCAACATGGCCTTGATTCATTAGATCCAGTAAGCGCCCAGGCGTGGCAACAACGATATCGACTCCCTTCTGCAAAGCGCGAACCTGAGGATTTTGATTTACTCCGCCAAAGATGGTGGTGCTTCGCAACTGAGAATACTTGCCATATTTGGCAAAACTCACAGTGATCTGCACGGCCAACTCGCGTGTGGGGGCCAATACCAACGAACGTATCGGTCGTATGCGGAGTTTCGTGCGTTTATCACCTCCAGCCAATACATGGAGCGTCGGCAATGCGAACGCTGCCGTTTTGCCGGTGCCTGTTTGGGCACAGCCCATAAGGTCATGTCCCTCAAGTACGGTAGGAATAGCCTGGGCTTGGATAGGGGTGGCAGTCTCATAGCCTTCAGAGCGAATAGCGCGTAGCAAATACTCAGACAAACCTAAATCTTCAAACTTCATTTAACAGTTCTCTCTTTCAGAGGATATATTCCGAGCGCGGAGGCAGTACTCTGCCAAAGCGAGCGCTCGACCTAATGGATTATTTTGAACGTCCAACATGGCGCGGACGTTATAGGGGTTTAGCTCGACCAACGATGCAGCACATGCCCAGAACTATCCTGTGCAAAACTGCTCAACTAGTGGGAGGTTCCGAGTGCTGACATTCTGTCAAGAAGAAATCTGCAGGAACCCCAGGAGCAAGAGAATCAGTCGCGGTCGGGAAGCAAGATACCTGGAGAAACACGTTTTCGCCCAAGTGACCGCTACAGTCGATTTTGAATGATCCGGTGACGGAAGCAACCGCCCCGGTCTCGCGCCTTCATAACTATCGGCAGCGTAAGTGTACCATATTGGGGCAAAGAGTCAATGGAAGACTTAGGCCTACATGCTGGAATTCAAAGAATGAACTGAGAGTAAACTTTCAATACGTATTCGTCGAAAAAGATGTAACGAGCAATATGGCCCTTACAGAATTCTCAGGGAATCTCACGATTCAGCAACAGTCGAATCCTCCTCCGTCGATTCACTGTCATAAGATTTGATCTCTATGATTCCTTCTTTCTTCTTTCGACGCCGCTCCCGCTTTTCGTCACTTTTACGCTTCTTTTCGACTTCGCGTCGCATTTTTTCAAACGTATTCTGATTCTTTGCCATTAATTATCCTGGGTTGTTGTCTCACTTTGAACGTGGATGGTTCACGGGGATGCCTTCTGCTGTTTGGCTCATTGTATCGATCACTCTTGGGTCTAGGAACTGCTGGCAAGCAGTATTCACGACTACTTGGTTCGCATTTACCGGTTTCCAAGGAAGTCAAGGTTTTTGCCTGGCCGGGAGCCATTTGCTGCAAGTTAAGCCTATTGCCAGGGCGAGTTGGCATCATATTTTCAAAGTATTTTGCAAATCAAGGAAGGATTATTCACCTGCAGCAACCTAAACACGCTACAATGGGGGCTGGTAAAAGGAAAGCATAGGCGACGCGAGATGCTTTGCTGTGGGACTTTAGATTGGCTACCCGCCAACTCTATTCACTAGCGCTGTTCTTAACTCGACCAATAGACAGCTTGGCAAGTTTCGGCCAGATGGCTTTTTGAAGCTTGCTCTATTGCTGGCTCAGCTTGCTTTCCTGCGTTTGTTGCTCCACAGTGGGGCGACACTAGCTGGGCCGCATGTGTACTGCACGGCGCGTCGGCCGGGTACTGTTTCGTTCTACGTGCAAGGAGTGACGCGAAGTGTCGCAAGGTACTATTAAGAAATTGACTGAAAAGGGTTTTGGATTTATCGAGGGCGAACGGGGAGATATTTTTTTCCACAGCTCCGCTGTCGAGGGGGAAAGCTTTGATACCCTCCGTGAAGGACAAAAGGTAGAGTACACGGAAGGACAAGGTCCCAAGGGTGCACGTGCCGAAAACGTCAAGGTTTTGGCCTAAGACGCACATCCTAGCTGCCAAAACTAATTTGGCATAAAGAACTCTCGGCCGCCCCGGGGCTGAAAGCCACTGGGCGGCTTTATTTTAATCGCACCGACTGGTAAGTCGTGCTGCGGTTTGCACGCTCCACTCAAGACGTGCAAAGAAAGCACTGCAATCATGGAGAACAACAGCAAACCACTTCCACTATATACTAATCCCGCTGGCAAAGTTTGCCCCATTTGCGGCAAGACTTCTTACTCTGCTTCTGGCATCCATCCTCAATGTGCCATCCAACAAGCCGACGCTCCTCGTCAAAAAAAGCTGGCCGATGAGAAACGCGCCAAGAAAGCTCGCGAGTTAGCCTCGAAAATCGCGGCTGCTAAGTGATAGTCTGCTGATCTCTGGTATGATAGACCAAGAGGTTTTTGGAGACTTCACCTCCTGCGCGGAAACAAACTAATGCGAAAAGGAGGCGCATTAAATTCTTCGTAAACATGAGAGAGTGCGCTATTTAAGTGGAGAGAATCCACACGTAACAGACCGATAAGCCACCACTCAATAAGCATTCTCTTGCTTGAAGACGACCATGACGGTTTGCAGCAGGATCTTCATGTCCATCCAGAGGGTCCATTCGCGGATGTAGCGGTGGTCGAACTCGATGCGGCGTTCCATCTTTTCCAGGGTTTCGGTCTCGCCCCGCCAGCCGTGCACTTGGGCCAGGCCCGTCATGCCGGGTTTCACTTTGTGGCGGAGCATGTAGCCGTCGATCAGAATACGGTACTGCTCATTATGGGCCGTGGCATGGGGCCGGGGGCCGACCAGCGACATGCTCCCACCAATTACATTGAACAGTTGCGGCAACTCATCGAGCGACGTCTTTCGCATGAAGCGACCCAGCGGCGTGATGCGGTCGTCATCCCGGGTGGCCTGCTGAACATCGGGGCCATCGTCGCAAACCCGCATCGAGCGAAATTTCCAGACGCGGATTTCCTCGCCCATCAGTCCATAACGTTTTTGCCGGAAAAACACGGGTCCGGGAGACGACAGCTTAACCAGGATCGCCAGGATCGCAAGCGGCACTGCCAGGATGACCAGTAACGCGATAGAAACCAGAAGATCAAAGCCCCGTTTCAAAACCCCATCGATTCCTGTGATGGGGGTTTCAAATACACTCACCACGGGCAGACCATTGATCTGATTCCAGCGGGCGTGCAACATTTGGAACACGAAGAAATCGGGAACAATGTAAACCGATGCCGTTGTATCACTGAGTTTGCTCAAATAATCACGAATGCGTTTCTCGGCACGCATAGGAAAGGTGATGAAGATCATGTCGACTTCACCTTTTCGCGCCATGTCGGCCAATCGGGTCAAGGTGCCCGCGCTAGGAAGATCCCGCCCCATTGCTTCTTTGATGCGACTCGACGGACGATCGTCAAAAAAACCGGCGAGCTCTAATCCTAACTCCGGCGAGGCCTGAATGTTCTCAGCAAGTTGCAGGCCAAGAGGATTGAGTCCACAGATGGCGAAGTGTCGCGTGTTGAAACCGCGTTTGCGCAGACTCTTGAGCACCATTCGAAAGACAATGCGGCTGCTTCCCATCGCCAGAGGTGTGACGAGTAGCCAAATGATTTTCGATTCGTAACTGAAATGGGCGTTCAGGCGCGTCAAAAGGCCTGCTCCCAAAACCAATGGAGCGGTGTACATCCAGTTGAGAAGGAGGCAGTACAACTCGAGTGCCAACCGCGAACCGCGCCAACTACGATACAAGCCGCTCACCTCGGAGGCGATCAGATGGACTAACAGGGTCGTCGCGGCGATCACTGCCAGGTCCTGCGTCGTTGCCAAATGAGTGAACTCAGCCGCCAAAGTGGCACCGCATACTATGCCAATCACATCAAGTAGCCGATAGGCAATACCGACCATCGACCTGTGTGTCCGCACGTTGTAATTGCCGGGGGAAACCACGGAGAATATTCCTTGAAAGGGTCCTAAGATGAGCCGGAACTGCTCCGTACCGAGCAGTGTCGTTTTGCAAGTTTACCTTCTAGTCTGGTAGAGAAGCGAAGTTTCTGGCGAAATCAGGATCGTGTTGACAAAACGCAACATTTTCACCCCCAGGGTTGCTATCGCGGGCATCTCACGGAACTTTTTCGCGGATTGCCGCGTCGAAATTCCAGGCCTACAGAAACAATTCCAAAACGCCTGGACCGCAGAGGCACTTCTGCCGTAGAACACTAGGAATCAGTCAAGAGTTCGGCCAAATGAAGCTACCCCGATCATAGGTAAGTAAGTTAGTAGGTGAATAAGTGCGGATGCCTCAGTTGAGTTGGAGATAATTCCCAAACCTACTCACTTTCTCACCTACTCACCAAGACACACTTCACTAGATAGTGGCACGATGATGAAATTCTGGATAACCGTTGCATTCTCCCTATTCTTTATTCAGCTAGTACGGGGTGATGCACCCATGTTCCAAGAAGCAAACAAGCTCTACGACGAAGGGCACTACCTGGAGGCCCTGGAAGCTTATGGCCGACTGCTGGAGAAGCCTACGAATGCTTCGTCGACTGAACTTGTGACCTCAGTGGATCGTTCTGTGGATTGCTACGGTAGGCTCAATCGCCAGGGGGAAGTCGATGACTTTCTGGAAACGGTGGCAAGCGATCATGCTGACGACTGGCAAGTACTGGCAGCTATCGCCGAAGAGTTCAATACACTTGAGCACTATGGGGTGATGACGGCGGGCGAGTATATCCGTGGGCCACAGCGCGGTGGGCAAGGTCGTGTTGTCAATTCGATTGACCGAGATCGTGTCCGCAGTCTGCAACTCAATCGGCAGGCGTTTGAGATACTTTCTCGCCTTGATGAGCAGCGCAAGTCACCTGAAGCTTTTTTCTTCCTGCAAAAATTTGCTGCCGCGCTGCTGCAACCAAGTTCCGGCGGGGAATCTTGGCGTTTGCAGGAGCTTACCGATTTATCTCAACTTCCTGACTATGAAGAAGGTTGGCACCATCGAAGTTATTCCGCAAGTGGTGCCCCCGTCACTGCCGAGGGGGAGCCCGTTTACTATGAGGTCCCCAATTCCTGGGAAGCAGCGGTGAATGACGGAGAGCGGTGGCGGTGGATCTTGAGTCAGCTAGTCGACTGGCAACCGGACAAGAAAACCAATGAATTGCTCACCAGGGCTGCTTTCCTGCAATCTCAATTTGGCTCCCAGACCCTGGTCGAATACGACTGGTGGTTTGGTCGAATGTCACAGGCAGGTGAAGGTGATAAGAAGACCGGCACCTTCGCCTTGCACACGCTCAGCGAGAATGAAACGATTGCCCGCCTGGCGACTGGTATCAAACGGTTTGATCTCCCCGACGAGCAGAATTTCATCAAGCTTTACCAGCAGGCCGCTGACTTGAAATCCACTGCGGAAAGTGGCTCTGGACTCGATTCATGGACGCAGGCAGTAACGTCGCTGGCAAGCATCTTTGCCAACCGTCGGCAGTATCCGCGAGCGGCCGAGTACTGGCAACAACTTGCCGACCGGGCGATCCCCAGTCGTGAAGAGGCTCAGAAACAACTTGCACAGATTAGAGGCAATTGGGGCCGCTTCGAGCCAGTCTCCTCGCAGCCGGCTGGGGTCGGAGCTACGGTAGACTTTCGCTTTCGCAATGGCAAACGGGTGGAATTTGTCGCTCAGCGGATTGAAGTGCGACAGTTGCTGGCAGATTTGAAAGCATTCCTCAAGCAGAATCCGCAGAAGCTCGACTGGCAGGAATTACAGATCGAGAACCTCGGGTACCGACTGGTGATCCATGACCAGAAGAAATATGTCGGTGCCGAGGTCGCACGTTGGAGCCTGGATCTATCACCTCGCGAGAATCATGTGGATCGCCGAATCACGGTCACAACGCCATTACAGGAGCCAGGGGCGTATCTTTTGACCTCTAAAATGGCTGACGGCAACACAACCAGTATCGTGCTGTGGCTCAACGACACGGCGATCGTCAAAAAACCGCTTGAGGGGAAATCTCTTTACTACGTATCTGATGCAGAGTCGGGCAAACCCATAGCTAAATGCAATGTGGAATTCTTCGGCTTCCATCAGCAGCATATCGACGGGAATCGCTTCCGGGTCGACACGAAGAACTTTGCTGAATTAACCGACGCACAGGGAATGGTGTGGATAGACGCTGGCGAAGCGAATCGCCGCTTTCAATGGCTCGCGACCGCGACCACGGCACAAGGACGATTCGCCTACCTGGGTTTCCGCAATATCTGGGGCGGTGACTATTACGATCAGCAGTATCAGCAGGTCAAAGTCTTTTCGGTCACCGACAGACCCGTTTATCGGCCTAGTCAGGAAGTGCATTTCAAGTTCTGGGTCGCCCACGCACAGTACGACATGCCGAACGAGTCACGTTTCGCGGCAAAGTCGTTTCAGATCGAAATTCGAGATCCCCGCAATGAGCGCGTTTACAGTACGCAATTAATTTCCGACTTGTACGGCGGCTTGTCTGGAACATGGCAGGTCCCCGAGGGAGCCACCTTGGGGCAATACCAGATCAGTGTTGTCAATCACGGTGGCGGTACGTTCCGTGTCGAAGAATACAAGAAGCCAGAATATGAGGTGACGGTCGATGCTCCCGAGGAGCCCGTTGTCCTGGGGGAGACGATCAAGGCTAAGATCAGTGCCCGATATTACTTTGGATCGCCCGTCACCAACGCCCGCGTTCACTACAAGGTACTTCGCACGAGCCAGAGCGAGCGTTGGTATCCTCCTTCGCCATGGGATTGGTTGTATGGAGCGGGGTATGGCTGGTTTGGGAAGGATTACAGTTGGTATCCAGGCTGGCAACGTTGGGGTTGTTTGCCGCCATTGCCATGGTGGATTTGGCGGGCTCCCACACCACCCGAAGTTGTCATCGATCGCGAAGTGCCGATCGGCGTGGATGGTACCGTCGAAGTCGAAATTAACACCGATCTGGCCAAAGAGATGCATCCTGACGAGGACCACAGTTATCAAATCCAGGCCGAAGTCGTCGACCAGTCTCGCCGTACGATTGTCGGATCAGGCAAAGTATTGGTTTCGCGTCAGCCTTTTCAGGTGAC
This sequence comes from uncultured Planctomycetaceae bacterium, assembly GCA_937925545.1. GTDB lineage: Bacteria > Planctomycetota > Planctomycetia > Pirellulales > Lacipirellulaceae > Bythopirellula. The sequence continues at coordinate 151,215 of CALALR010000040.1, read as the reverse complement.
ATTATGGACAGATCGGGGCCATTATCGCACGGGTGACACGATCACGGTGAGTACGGCTGCTCGCACGTTGGCCAATAAACCGGTATCTGGTTCTGGCAAATTACGCTTGCTGAAGATCGTCTACGAAAACGGCAAACCGGTGGAGACGGAGGTCGGTCGTTGGGAACTTGATCTTGGCGAGACCGGCCAGGCAAGCATTCCGATCAAGGCCTCAGTATCTGGACAGTTTCGCCTAGGTTATGAACTGACGGATGCCAAGAATCACACGGAAGAAGGGGGCAGGCTTTTTACTATCGCAGGGCCTGATTTCAATGGTGCCGAGTTCGAGTTCAACGACCTGGAGATCGTTCCCGACCGCCGTGACTATCAACCGGGAGAGAAGGCGGCCCTGCAAATTAACACCAATCGCGTCGGCTCTGCGGTGCTCTTGTTTCTCCGCCCAGCCAACGGCATCTATCAGCCACCCCAACTGGTTCAACTCACTGGCAAGAGTACGTTGGTTGAAGTTGAAATCACAACCAAGGACACGCCAAACTTTTACGTCGAGGCTGTGACAGTGCATGGGGGTCGAGTCCATTCGCTTGTGCAGGAAATATTTGTTCCCCCCGTGAAACGAGTCCTCAATCTGGAAGTCGTGCCGTCATCACCGGTCTACCTTCCAGGGCAGCAGGCCGGGCTTACGCTCAAATTGACCGATCTCGAGGGAAAACCATTTATTGGCTCGCTGGCCCTGGCCGTTTACGACAAGGCCCTTGACTACATTGCGGGTGGCTCGAACGTGGCCGACATCCGCGCGTTCTTCTGGAAATGGCGTCGCCATCACAATTCGCAGGGTGAGACTAATTTTCAAGGCTACAGCCAGGTGTTGATCAAGCCCGATCAGCCGACGATGCAGAATCTGGGAATCTTTGGTGAATCTGTCGTCGATGAAATGGATAGCAAACGATATGGAGAAACGAGAGTGAAAGAGCAGAGCCGAACGCCGCTCATGCTTGGTGCTCCGATAAACTCCGCGGCGATGGCGGATGGCGGAGGGCAAAGAGGTATTCGCGAAGATATGGCTGCCAAAAGCGAGGCAGCCGAAACTCCCGAACTGGTCGAGCCCACCGTCCGCCAGCAATTCGCTGATACGGCCTTTTGGAAAGCAACCCTGGATACCAATGCCGAGGGGATCGCCCAGGTCGATTTCCCCATGCCTGAGAATCTCACTGCGTGGAAAATCCATGCATGGGGAATGGGCCATGGTACCCAAGTCGGCGAAGGTTCAGTGGAGGTCGTCACCCGCAAGAACTTGATTGTTCGCTTGCAAGCACCCCGATTCTTTGTGGAAACCGATGAGGTCGTCCTCTCGGCCAACGTGCATAACTATCTCACCACAGAGAAAGAGGTGCGCGTCTCGCTCGAATTGGAAGGCAACACGATCAACGATCCGGAAGACATGACGCAAACTGTCACGATTCCCGCCGATGGTGAAAAACGAGTCGATTGGCGTGTGAAAGCCGTGCGAGAGGGAGAAGTCACGATTCGCATGTCGGCACGGACCGACGAAGAATCAGACGCCATGCAGATGACTTTCCCGGTGCTTGTGCATGGGATGCTCAAAATCGAGTCCTACTCGGGAACGATCCGTCCGCAAGGAACTTCAGGAGAATTCACGGTCACGGTCCCCAGCGAGAGGCGGGCCGAAGAGACGCGACTCGAAATTCGCTACACACCAACCCTCGCCGGGGCGATGGTGGATGCCCTGCCCTACTTGATCGACTATCCTTATGGCTGCACCGAGCAAACTCTCAACCGCTTCCTGCCTGCAGTGATCACGCAACAAACCTTGAAGCGAATGAATCTCGATCTGGCAGCAATCCAGGCAAAGCGCACGAATCTCAATTCCCAAGAAATCGGTGACGACCGTGAACGTGCGGCGGACTGGAAGCGATTCGACCGCAATCCGGTTTTCGACGAAGCCGAGTTGTCGAAGATCGTCAAGGCAGGCGTGAATCGACTCACCGAGATGCAGCTAGGCGACGGCGGGTGGGGCTGGTTTAGCGGATTTAACGAACGAAGCACACCACATACCACGGCTGTCGTCGTGCATGGGTTACAGATCGCCGTGCAGAATGAGGTGGCCCTGGTTCCCGGTGTGTTGGATCGAGGCATCGCCTGGCTAGCCAACTATCAGGCCGAGCAGGTTCGGCTCATCGAAAACTACGAAAGTGAGCAAAAACTACCCGCCGAACAACGGGGAAAAATCCACTCGAAACCCCACGCTGACAACCTCGATGCACTCGTATTCATGGTGCTTGCCGAACAGGGAGCCACTTCACCCGAGTCGAGCGAAGTTTCGGACAAGATGCGCGAATATCTTTACCGCGACCGTACCAAACTGGCAGTCTACAGCCTTGCGACCTACGGCATTGCCCTGGAAAAACTCAGCGATGAAGACAAGCTGACCATGGTATTGCGTAACATCAGCCAGTACCTACGCGAAGACGATGAAAATCAAACTGCCTGGTTAGAGCTCCCTGGTGATACCTGGTGGTATTGGTATGGCAGTGAATATGAAGCGCACGCGTACTATCTGAAACTGCTCGTTTCCGAAGATCCGCAGAGCGAAATTGCACCCCGATTGGTGAAATACCTGCTCAATAACCGCAAGCACGCCCGCTATTGGAACAGCACCCGTGATACAGCCCTGGTAGTCGAGGCCTTTGCTGACTACCTGCGGGCGACGGGCGAAGTCGAGCCAAATGTTACACTGGGAGTTTGGATCGATGGAAAAGAGCAGAAGTCGATCACAATCACCAAGGATAACCTGTTCTCGTTTGACAACAAACTCGTGCTCGAGGGAGCTGCACTTACTGCGGGGAGACACACTGTCGAACTTCGCAAAGAAGGAGATTCGCCCATTTATTACAGCGGATATCTCACGAATTTTACGCTGGAAGATGACATCAAGGCCGCCGGTTTGGAGATCAAAGTCGATCGCAATTACTTCAAACTCACACGAGCCGACAAACAGACAACGGTAGCAGGCGGTCGTGGCCAGGTAGTTGTGCAAGACGTGGAAAAATACGATCGAACTCCGCTCGTGAACCTTGCCGAGGTAAAGAGCGGCGATCTAGTGGAAGTTGAACTTACGATCGAGAGCAAGAATGACTACGAGTACATCTTGCTCGAAGATATGAAAGCGGCAGGACTGGAGCCTGTCGAAGTTCGCAGCGGATATAATCGGAATGAACTGGGGGCTTATGTTGAACTTCGCGACGAACGAGTCACCCTGTTCCTGCAACGATTGGCTCGAGGTCGGCACAGCATCTCTTACCGCCTTCACGCAGAAATCCCTGGGCAATTCAGTGCGCTACCCACCAAGGCCTACGCGATGTATGCCCCCGAGTTGAAGGCGAATTCGGATGAAATGAAGTTGCGAGTCGTCGAGTAATTGATTCCTGAATCTCTCTACCCGTGTGACCGCTCCAACCCGAAGTTTAGAGGCAACTGCGGGTCGTTCTCTCGATCGGGATCGAGTTCTTCAAACAAGAGGCTCGGCTGGATATCGTGGTTGTACTGGTACTTTGAGCAATACTCTTCAATCGGGCCGGTGAGTTCATGGTAGATGATTTGACAGATTTCTGTCCCGGCGTAGATCCGTACCGGTTGGACGGCAAACATTTCGAGAGTCCAATAACCCTCGAAACCAACGTCACCGAAGCCAGCCGTCACATGCACGAACAACCCGAGCCGACCGACTGACGAGCGGCCTTCGATCTGGGGCACGAGATTGTGGGTCTGGGTCCGCTCTACCGTGCGGCCCAGGTAGAGTTGGTTGGGGCTCAGCACGATCCCCTCTTTGGGAATCTCGATCCGGCGAACGCGATTCGCCTTGGCCATGTCGAGCACCACTTCCTCATAGACCATCAATTCATCGTGGAGAGTTAGATTATAGCTGTTTGGGTTGATCTTCGCAGGATCGAATGGATCGATGTCGATGTCATCGCCCATGCGACGAAGGATTTCTTGGCCTGAGAGAATCATTGCGAGTCGTTGGTGGTTAGGGGTTGGTGGTTAGCCGCGACGCAACGCGTCAAACGGCACTTATGAACTTACTCCGATCTTTGGACAAATCTTTTCTAAAGAACAATTGTTGCAGTCTGGTTTCCGAGCTGAGCAGACCTGTCGGCCGTGGAGAATCATTCGATGCGAAAAGCCAATCCATTCATCTTGCGGAATGAGTTGCATCAGGTCCAGTTCGACCTTCACGGCATCCTTTTGTTTAGTAAGTCCCATCCGCAGGCTGAGCCGACCGACGTGAGTATCGACGACAACACCAGTTGGGATCCCAAAAGCAGTTCCAAGTACCACATTTGCCGTTTTACGCCCGACCCCTGCGAGGCTTACGAGGGACTCCAAATCTTGCGGGACCTGGCCGTTATGTTTATCTACCAAATCTTTGCTACAGGCTTTTATGTTCTTGGCTTTGTTGCGGAAGAAACCCGTACTCTTAATAGCTGTTTCAAGCTCACCGATGGGAGCCGCGGCAAAGTCGGCTGGCTTTTTGTATTTGCGAAACAGGTCTTTGCAGACCATGTTGACTCTTTCGTCCGTACATTGGGCTGAGAGAATCGTGGCCACTAGTAATTGAAAAGGCGTCTGATGCACGAGGGCGCAATCGGCATTTGGATAATCGGAGTTCAATTTCCTCACGATCTTGGCAGCATGACGCTTGAGATCAGCGGATGGGACCGATTTTTTCGCTCCCTTGGTGGGCCGAGCAGCCTTGGTAACACGTTGAGGTGGCATGGCAGTCGGTGGAATTGGGATGGGACGCTACCTTGGCAAAAAAAGCGAGAAAAATGGTACTTTTCCGGAAAATATCGGTGCAAGAATGCTTTGCTCCGATTTCCTTGAAGCGTGGCTTCATTTTCCGTTCACTGCGGGAACTGTCAAGGATTGGGCAAAAGAGCGAGTACCAAACGTTACTAGTCTTGAGAAAGATTACCTCTCCCGGTTGGCCCTGAAGCAAAAACTCGCATATAATCACTCGTAGTACGCCCTCCCTCGCATCATCCCACCTGCGGAGAACACATGGCCGACGAGATAGCCAGCGATTGTCATAGCTACGATCCGCTCTATCTGGCCGGAATCGAGCATTTCAATGTCTGCGATTTCTTCGAGGCGCACGAAACCTGGGAGGAATTGTGGACCGAGTATCGGGGCCCTGCCCGCAAGTTTTATCAGGGGTTGATTCAGGTGGCCGTTGCCCTGCATCATTTCGGAAACGGAAATATTCGCGGAGCGAAGAAGGTTTACCTTACCAGCCTTAACTACCTGAACGAATATCCTGCGATTTATATGGGGCTCGACTTGGATGCCTTCCGCAAGCAGTATGCCGAGTGTTTTGCGGAAGTTTTGGCTAGCGACGAGGAGTACCCCCAACTTGAGATTGTCCCGGATTTGATTCCTGAGATACATTTACAGCCTTCAGCGACGAAAGCCTGACAGAGCATTTTCATCCTGTAGCAATAATCCCGCGAAAGAAGTAAGCACTATGGTTCCTTGGAATGCAGAAGACCTGGTTTTTGACGAGACTCGTTTCAAAGGGACGGTGCGATTGTTTCCGCTGCCGGACTTGATCATGTTTCCTCATGTCATTCAGCCATTGCGAATTTTTGAACCACGATATCGAGATCTGTTGAACGATGCCCTGGATAGCGACGGCTTGATCGCGATGTGTCTTTTTGCCCCCGGTTGGGAATCCGACTATGAGGGTAATCCACCGCTCTTGCCACACGCTTGCCTAGGAAAAGTCGTTACGCACCAACGGACTGATAACGGTGAGTACAATATTTTACTGCTGGGTATGCGGCGGATACGCATTGAGCGCGAATTACCCTCAACGCGAAGCTTTCGTCAAGCAGAGGTCACTTTGCTCGACGACTTCTACAAGGCGGGCAACGACGATAAGCGTTCTGATCTCCAAGCGATGCTCACTAGACAATTTCAAGATTTCCTTCCGCAAGGAAAATCGATGGATAAGGCCTTGAAGGAAATCTTGGCCTCAGAAATTCCTCTGGGGGTGCTCACCGATTTGGTTAGTTTTGCCTTGCCGATGGACTTTCAAGAAAAACGCGATTTATTGGGCGAATGTGATATCGACAAAAGAGCAACCTTATTGCTGACAGCACTCGAGTCAGCAAACCCCGGGCGGTCGGCACGCCACCGGAGATTATTCAACACGCTCCCCCCTTTCAGCTCTAACTGAAGCTTGTTAAGTGCAACAGTTAGTTGACGATTTCCCTGCTGGGAACATACCATCAAGGTTTTGTAGGCCGTTTGATCTTTCGGGTAGAATCATCATGAGTACCTCCATCTCTAACTGCGTGACCGACGAAGACTTCACTTGCGAGTCCTCTGTGGTAGATTTGCCTCGCATCGAACGAGCTGTCCGCGAGATCCTCTCAGCAGTGGGAGAAGACCCTGAGCGTGAGGGTTTGCGGGAGACTCCGGCGAGGGTGGCCCGCATGTACGCCGAATTATTCAGCGGCTTGCATACGGACCCCAAGATCCATTTGCAGAAGTTCTTCACCGAGAAATACGATGAAATGGTGCTGGTGAAAGACATCGCTTTCAACAGCATGTGCGAGCATCATATGCTCCCCTTCATCGGCAAGGCACATATCGGCTATGTGCCAAATGGCAAAGTGGTCGGACTGAGCAAGTTGGCCCGAGTGGTCGAGGAAGTCTCTCATCGTCCCCAGGTGCAAGAACGCATGACCGAGCAGATTGCTGACCTGTTGATTCAGGAATTGGAAGTCAAAGGAGTCGCCGTGGTGATCGAGGCATCGCACTCCTGCATGGCGATCCGCGGCATTCGCAAGCCGGAGAGCATGTGCGTGACTTCGGCGATGAAGGGCCTGTTCCGCACGAATCTCTCGAGTCGCTCGGAGGTGATGACACTCATCTATGGTGATCGGCGATGATTGTACTAGCCGGAGGCACACCTGCCTCCGGGAACCCCTCTCTGTGATGTCCCGGAGGCAAGTGTGCCTCCGGCTGAGTGCTATGTTCAATTTTTTGCGACTCGTAGCTCAATGAATTTGCTCATTCAATTCCTGCTGCGACTCTGTTTCGGGCTGGCCGCTGGGATGGCAATCACCTCGTCTCGCCAAGTTACCAGCGGTTACTTTCGCAATCACATGTATGTGACGTTAGGGCTGGCGACACTTGCAGCAATGGTGAGTTATGCGGCTGTTCCAGGTGTTTTCTGGTTTTGCTTGGCAGCCGCTGTGCTAAGTTACGTAGGTTCGGTGTTTTGGCTGTACGAAATGCCTCTAGCCGGCAAGGTGCTGCTTGGGACCGTTTTGCTGGCAAGTTTAGCAGGAGCGCTTTCTCAAGTTACTCAGATTCATCAAGTGAAACGACAGGATATTAGTTTCAGGCAGAATTATTCCGATCTCTACCACGATAGCAGCCACGAAATATTTCCGTCGCCCGATTTTATGTTTGCCACCGGCGCTGCTCTTGTCGCGACATCGACATCCGGCTTACTCCTGGGCATGACGATGGCCGCGATGTTGTTAGGGCATTGGTATCTGAATACCCCCACGATGGAACTTGCCCCACTGCGGCGACTGATCCTGGCAATGGGAGTGGCCGTCGCGCTTCAAATGATTTTCTCCGCGCTCAGCCTTTGGGGCGAACTGGAATACGCTCAAGAAATCTCAACACAATGGTGGCTGTTTCTCCTGTTGCGATGGTCGTTTGGGCTCGTGGGGGTCGCCGTGCTGGCCTGGATGGCGTGGCAGACGCTCAAAATTCCCAATACCCAGAGCGCGACGGGGATTCTTTACGTTGCGGTCATCGGCACGTTTGTCGGTGAAACCATGGCTCTGCTACTGTCTGCCCAGTCGCTCTTTCCTCTATAATGAGGAATACCGCCGACGTGCGGTTTAGCGACCAACCCTAGGAAGAGAATTGCCGTGAATGTGACTTACGCGTGCCCAGCCTGCGCAGCCCCGGTGCGGTCCAACTTCGATGCCGCGACTCGAGAACTAACATGTCCCCATTGCCAGCAGCAACTCACAGTGCCGACCGACGCGGTGGAGGAAAATCGAGTACGGCGATGTTTGGTCTGTCCCAGTACCGACCTGTTTGTCCGCAAGGATTTTCCTCAGCGTCTGGGTGTGCTCATCGTAGCCATAGGAATCGTGGGGAGCTCGATTGCCTGGTACTACGCCAACTTGCCCTGGACATTCGGAATCCTGTTTGCCACGGCTCTCGTTGACGTGCTGCTATACACATTGGTCGGAGATGCACTGATGTGCTACCGGTGCCAGGCCCAATATCGCGGAGTGGCGGAGATGGATTCCCATGGAAACTTCGACCTGGAAACGCATGAGCGCTATCGGCAACTTCAGGCACGACTTGCCGAAACACAACGGCATGCGGCGCCTCCTGTATAAGTGACCGAACCTCCCTCGAGTTCGCACCCGAACCAACCCGCAATTCAATAGGTATCACGCACCATGGAAGTCGAAAGGCAGCGGATCCAAGAAGATTTGCGGGGGCAGATTGCGGGCGACGTCCATTGCGACGATCTCTTCGTGCAGCTCTATGCTAGCGACGGGAGCATTTACGAAATCCCTCCACTCGGCGTTGTGCGGCCACGCAGTGTGGACGATGTCGTAGCGACCGTGCGGTATGCTGCTGCCAACGAGATTTCACTTCATGCTCGGGGGAGTGGTTCGGGACTCGCTGGAGGTGCCTTAGGCCGTGGGCTGGTGGTGGATTTTTCTCGCTACCTGCACAGAGTGCTGAAAGTGGGCGAAGACACCGTGCGAGTTGAAGCAGGCGTTGTTCTCGACGATCTCAACCGCCACCTCGCTGGTCGAGGAAAATATTTCGGACCAGACCCCGCCACCAAACAAGTAACGACCATTGGCAGCATGGTCGCGCTCGATGCTTCGGGAAGCCATTGGCCTGTGGTTGGATCAACTCGACGCTATGTTGAGTCAATGCAGGTTGTCATGGCCGATGGCCAGGTTAGGGAATTCGCCAGACATGATGTTCCTTTGAAGGAGCCCGAAACCGAGGCGGAGCAATTAGTCGCTAGTCTCTCGGAGATCCTAGAGGAAAATGACGAGGCGTTGCGTACCCATTTGCCCAAAAGTCGAGTGAATTGTAGTGGATACCAACTCGGCGAATTGCGGCACCCTGATTTCGGTGGTTCACAACTCGATCTGGCAAAGTTGATGGTCGGCAGCGAAGGAACTCTGGGACTGGTCACTGAAGTCACACTCAAAACACTGCCCCTGCCGGAGCACGCGAGTAGTGTGTTGCTTTATTTCGAATCTCTGGATAAAGCAGCACACGCCACACTCGAACTGGCAGAACTGGGGCCAAGTGCCTGCGATCTTATGGACCGCCGCCACTTGAGCATTGCCCGAGAGAGCGACCCCCGCTATGAGTTTCTCATTCCCGTCGAAGCTGAGGCAGTACTCCTGGTTGAATTCCAGGCAGACACCTTGGATGAAGTCTATGCACGGCTTGCCCAGACGGTCGCTCTGGTGAAAGACAAATTGCGGCTAGCTGCGGGAGCATACATAGCGGCCGACAGTCTCGATCACGAACTTTTATGGCAACTTGCCCGGCATTACACTCCCACGTTGTACCGCTTGAGAGGACTTACCCGACCGTTACCCTTTGTAGAAGACATAGCCGTCCCACCGGAGAGCTTGCCCGAGTTCTTGCCCCGAGCGCAGCAAATCTTCAGGCAAGAGCAGACAACGACTTCACTTTTTGGACATGTGGGACATGGCCAATTGCATTTTCGTCCTTTTCTCGATCTTGCCAACTCAGAGGACATCAGCAGGATGGATCTTCTGGCAGATCAACTTTATGAAGAAGTGTGGCGCGTGGGGGGCACGATCAGCGGCGAGCACGGCGATGGACTAAGTCGCACGCCGTTCGTTGCCCGACAATTCGGACCCTTGGCATCCGCATTTCGGGAAGTGAAGCAACTCTTCGATCCAAACTATCTGCTGAATCCCGGAAAGATCGTTCCCACAGAGGTTCGCGGTTTGACCAGCAATCTACGGCATGTGCGTTATCCGTTATTGGATTCGGTTTTCACACCGGCATCGGATACACCGGCGGAAGACTCACCCAAGCCGCCACGAATCGAACTGCAATTGGCCTGGCAACCAGAAGAAATGGCCCACGCTGCCCGAACTTGCAACGGTTGTGGAGCATGCCGCACCTCCTCGGAAGACTCACGGATGTGCCCCATCTTTCGGTTTGCTCCTCGCGAAGAGGCTTCACCTCGCGCGAAGGCAAATCTGGCCAGGGGTGTCCTGACGGGCGAACTACCCTCCGATATTCTACTCGAAAGTGCGTGTAAAGAGATCGCAGATTTATGTGTCCACTGCCACATGTGTCGGCTTGAGTGTCCAGCAAATGTGAACATTCCCAAACTTATGGTCGAGGCAAAAGCCTCCTATCTGGCAACGAACGGGGAATCTTTACACAACTGGTTCATGAGTCATGTAGACAAACTCTGCTACTATGGTTCGCGATATGAGCGGATTGCAAACTGGGCGGTAGGCAATCAATTCGCCCGGTGGGTGATTGAAAAAGTGTTGGGTATATCACGCCATCGAAAGCTACCTCGCTTTAGGCAATCTTCGTACCTCCAATCTACTTCTCAACAGGTCATCCAATTGCCCGAAAAGCATGGATTGGAGAAAGTTCTTTATTTCGTTGATACCTACGCCAACTATTGCGACAATCAACTGGCCGAGGCGTTTGTGGCAGTCCTGGAGCACAATGGAGTACCAGTGTACGTCCCTCCTCGGCAACACGAGTCTGGCATGCCTGCCATCGCTCAAGGCAAGCTAAGCCTGGCACGCAAAGTTGCTGAGGAAAATGTGGCTTTGATGGCCGAGGCAATTCGCCAAGGATACACCATCGTCGCGACGGAGCCGTCTGCAGTTCTAGCGTTGACTCACGAGTATTTGCAACTTCTGCCTGATGATCAAGATGCCGTAATGGTTTCACAGAACACGTATGAAGCCTGCCATTATCTCTGGCGACTTCATCAGAAGGGAAAGTTACTTTTGAATTTCGACAGGCTAGAAAATTCACTTGGCTACCATGTTCCATGTCATCTAAAAGCCTTGGGGATTGGCACACCAACTCCCCACTTATTGAGACTGATTCCCGGCATCGATATCCAACATATCGAGAAAGGATGTAGCGGGATTGCTGGAATGTACGGATTTCAAAGGGAGAACTACCGCGAAAGTCTGCGAGCTGGCTTGCCTCTGATTACCGCGATGCGCACAGGCCACTTTACAGCAGGGACTACGGAGTGCAGCACATGCAAGATCCAAATGGAGCAAAGCACGACAAAGCCAACCATCCACCCAGTGAAAATCCTCGCATTGGCTTACGGATTAATGCCCGAACTTCGGCATCTCCTCGATAGCCCCAGCCGAGATCTGGTGGTAACATGAAAGTAAAGGTGAAAATGTTTGCGGCAGCCCGCGAGGCGGTGGGGGCTGCAGAGGTGATCGTGGAACTTGCTGAGCCGGCAAGGGTGAGCGACTTGCGAAGTGCCCTGGAAGTTGAATATCCCCAGCTCGCCATCTTGCTTTCCCAGGCTCTGTTTGCGATCGACGCAGAATATGCAGACGCATCCACTCCCATTCCAGCTACCGCAGAGATCGCCTGCATCCCTCCAGTGAGTGGCGGTTAGACACGAGAAATAATGATTCAGCTCACCACAAAACGCATCGACAGCGAGACACTGGTGCAGCAGGCGCAAAGTCCTGCTTCTGGTGCGGTACTCTTGTTTCTTGGGGTAACCCGCCAGCATACTGCTGGTCGCGAAACCACCGAATTGCGTTACGAGGCCTATCATGAAATGGCCGAACGCGAACTAGAGCTTTTGGAAACTGAGGCCCGCCAGCGTTGGCAAATTGATGAATGTTTTATCGTGCATCGGGTCGGAAAGGTGCCGCTCGGCGAGGCAAGCGTTGCCATCGTTGTTGCAAGCCCTCATCGGCGCGCGGCGTTTGCCGCTGGTGAATGGTTGATCGACACCCTTAAGTCCCGAGTACCAATCTGGAAAGAAGAACACTGGGCAGATGGATCTAGCAGTTGGATCCATCCCGAACCTGCAAAGAAACTCTCGCCAGATGCTGCAGCAGCGAACCAATGAACACGACCCTGCCTATCTTGAACACAATTGAGTCCGATGCCGGGGGTCCCTTGATTGACACGTTGGGTCGCGTCCACACCTCGCTGCGGGTGAGCGTGACTGATCGTTGCAATATCCGCTGCTTCTATTGCATGCCGTTGGAGAACGTCAATTTTCGCCCGAGGGAAGAACTGCTCACCTTCGAAGAGATCGAACGATTTGTCCGAGTGGCTGTCACCCTCGGCATTCGTAAGATTCGCCTTACAGGGGGAGAACCTCTGGTGCGAAGTGAACTGCCAAGCCTGGTGGCAAGGCTTGCCCGCATCAAGGGGCTCGACGATTTGGCACTCACCACCAATGGCATTTTGCTCGCCGAGCAAGCGGCTGAATTAAAAGCAGCAGGCCTCGAGCGACTCAACGTGAGCCTCGACTCCCTAAGTGAGGAGACATTTGAGAGAATCTCACGTCGTAGTGGTCTCAACCGTGTACTGAAGGGCATCTTTGCGGCAAGAGCGGCAGGATTCTCGGAGATACGACTCAATGCGATTGCGATCCGTGGACTTACAGAAGCGGAGATTGTTCCCCTGGCAGAGTTCGCACGTGAGCACGATTTTGAGCTGCGTTTCATAGAATTCATGCCTCTCGATGCCGACAATCACTGGGAAAGTGAGCAAGTGCTCACGAGCCAAGAGATCCGACAAGTGTTGGAATCAGAGTTCTGTCCACTCCTGCCGAGCGCGCGTCTCGATCCGAGCCAACCGGCCGTCGATTTTCATTTTGCCGATGGGCGGGGGCGGATTGGTTTTATTAATCCCATCAGCGAGCCCTTCTGCTCGAACTGCAATCGACTGAGGATTACAGCGGAGGGGAAAGTGCGTAACTGTTTGTTTTCCACCAGGGAATGGGATGCGCGGACTCTCCTGCGAGAGGGTGGTAGCGATGATCAAATTCGCGCGCTGGTCCGCGACTGTATCTGGCACAAACAGCCTGCTCATGGTGTGGGAGGAGTAGACTTTGTGAAACCCGAGCGGGCCATGTATCAGATTGGTGGCTAAACGTGGAATCCATTGCAGCAACCCCCTCAAGTCGACGCCGCATCTATTTAGACAATGCCGCCACGAGTTGGCCTAAGCCTGATTGCGTTTATGAGGCAGTCGATCATTATCAGCGTGCCCTCGGGGTCGCCCATGGGCGAAGTAGTTATCGCACCGCCGAGCAGGCTCAACGCTTGGTCGAACGAGCACGGCGTGGAGTTGCAGAGCTCGTCGGCGTCCAGAATTCCGATCGAGTCGTCTTCACGGCCAGCGGTACGGATTCACTCAACATGGCAATAATGGGAATTCTCCGTGCCGGTGACCACGTCGTCACCACAGAATGCGAGCATAACTCCGTTCTGCGACCCCTGAATTTTTTAGCCGATGAAGGTGGAATCGAAGTGAGCTACGTCCCTTGCGATTCTGTGGGGTATGTCTCACTGGAGGAAATACGTCTGGCACTTCGTCCAAATACACGACTTGTGGTAGTGATTCATGCTTCCAATGTGACTGGTGCTATCCAGCCTATGGCAGAAATCGGCGCGGTCGTGCGTTCTCATGGCGCGTTTTTACTGGTGGATGCCGCTCAGACTTTGGGGCACATTCCTGTTGACCTGAAAGATTTCCAGGCAGATGTGATTGCAGCTCCAGGTCATAAGGGGTTGCTTGGACCCTTGGGTACGGGTGTACTTTGCTTGGGAGAGCGCGTCCTCGGCGAACTTCGGCCCTTGCGACGCGGGGGAACGGGAACGTCGAGTGAAGACGAGAGGCATCCTCAAGAACTACCCCAGCGATTTGAGGCGGGAAACCTGAATTTGCCCGGACTGGCTGGACTGGCAGCGGCGACTGAGCATCTTCAAAAACAGGGCTTATCAGCAGTGCAACACCATCATCAGACCCTCACGAAAAGACTCATTGATGGTTTAGAATCACTCCCGAGCGTCACCATTCATGGACCTCCCGTCGAAAAACCTCGCACGAGTGTGGTCAGTCTGACGATTGAGGGTTATGATCCACAGGAATTGTCCGCAATGCTGGAAATGTCAGCTGGCGTGGAATGCCGTGCTGGACTTCACTGCGCACCGCGCATGCACCGCGCACTGGGCACCCTGGCTGACGGAGGTACGTTGCGGCTCAGTCCTGGTTGGGCAACGAGCATCGAAGAGATCGATTCAACCCTTGCCGCATTGGAAAATTTGCTGGCGACTCCCGCCTGCTAATCTCACAATCAATTTTCTCGAATGGCCAAATCTACGAAGAACAAACACGCCGCGGCTAAAGAACCTTGGTACAAAGAGGGGCTACGATTTACATGCACGGGGTGCGGCGACTGCTGCACTGGTGCCCCCGGCTATGTCTGGGTCAATCAGCAGGAGATCGATGCCTTGGCTGCGCTTCTGGGAATGAAAGTCGATAAATTTGAAGCGAAGTATGTTCGTCAGATTGGGATCCGCCGCAGTTTGGTGGAGTTCGCCAACGGCGACTGCGTCTTTTTCGACAATCAAACTTGCAAGTGCAATGTCTACAGCGAACGTCCCCGACAATGCCGCACGTGGCCATTCTGGAACTCGAATCTCAAGTCGCCCGAAGCCTGGGCAGAAACCTGCGAGTCGTGCCCCGGTAGTGGTAAAGGGAAACTGTATCAGCTTGAGCAGATTCAAGAGCAGGCTGCGGTGTTTAACGTGTGAACTGGGCAGTTGTCAAAGTGTAGGGAATAGTTCAAGTTTGCCGGTTCGAACGCCGATCTATGGGTAAGCATTCCACGTGGATGGACGGGTAAATTGCGTATTCTCAGTTAGATAGCTACCTGGGGATGGTTGAGCAGTTTCAACGCCATTTACTGGTTGATCTTTGACAATTTGATGTCTAATTCAGGTCGATTTTAGGCTGGTCCCCAGCTGGGGGCCGTGTCGTAAGTTCTTCACCGACTTGCGAAAACCTTGACACTAAGCCTTGCGCCAATTACACTTGGGGCAAGTGAAGATTTTTCACTTAATAGACTTAGCTCATCTGTTGATGCACCTTTTGGATCCCTAACAAGGGCTATTCGCGGAGGATCTCGTCGTGACCAAGAAAGAGATCGTAAGGACCATTTCTGAAGAAATTGGCCTGACTCAATTGAAGACGAAGGAAATTGTCCAAAAGACATTCGACGCCATCGTCGAGACGCTCGTCGAAGACCGACGAATTGAACTGCGGAATTTTGGAGTTTTTGAAGTCAAACGGCGTGCTGCTCGCAAAGCAAGGAATCCCCGCACCGGCGAAAAAGTATTTGTTCCCGAGAAGTTTGTTGTGACCTTCAAGCCTGGCAAAGAGATGGAAGAACGAGTTCACGAACTCGAGCGCCAAGCCAATGCCGCCGCAGAAGCGGCCCACCGAGCAGCCACTGGTGCTGCTCCACCGATTGGTTCAAATCACGAAACTCTTTCCCCGCCAACAAGTTACGTTCCGAAAGCTGGCACCTAGCTGCTAGCTATATCTCTGTTGGAAACCAAATCACTGGCAGCTAACGCCTTGCCTGCGCGCGAATCTCGCGACTGCAGGGAATTCAGATGGGCGGAGTGAAATCTGCTCTCGGCGCGGAAAATGGAGATTGCTACTCTTACTCGACTTTTCTACCAGACAAACGGCTTGAGGACGACTCGCAGCGGAGTAAGCGGGTTGTGCGATGTAACGTTTGTCACAAACTTTTCACTGGTTTTTTGTGGGACTGGCAGCAATTCGGGGTCCGCTCGGGCTTGGAATCACTGTCAAATTAATGGGAAGCGTTCAACCCAATTGCATGCGCTGTTGGGACTCGCTTCGATGCTCAAGGAGGAGCTACGCCCATGCGTAAATGGCTCTTAGTACTGGCAACTGTCTGTATGTTGGCTGGCAATTCAGGTTGTCTGCTGCCGATCTACTCGGCAGATCCGACTCGGAGGTCGCAGCAGTTGATTAACACATCAGAGAACCTACGCGCTATGCTCGATGAATGGGAGCGCATCTGGTTTCTCGATCAACCTTCTCACCTGACGCCCTATAGCGTACACGGCGGGATTATCTAGGCTCGTTGGCAGAGTTCGCTTCGCGAATGTGCCAAACGTTGGAGCTGCGCTACCGGTACGTACTAAGAGTACCTGAATGACTAAAGACGAAGTCCCAAAGACCAACTCCTGGGCCGTATGCATACTATTTTGGTCATTGGGTATTGGACTTTGTTCATTCATTCTGAAGCTATGGGAATGTCGCAATAATCTCTCGATAGGGCCTGGAGCAGAGGCATGTGGAATCTGGTAGGATAAACTGACCGGTTCGTTCCCAAATTCCCCTCTTGAATATCCGCCATGCCTGAACAGTTCCCGACACTCACAAGTCCACCATCTCCGCAACAAGCCGATTTGCAGGTGAGTCTGGGACGACTGATGCTGGCCAACCCCATCCTGGTTGCCTCAGGGACTTTTGGCTATGCACGAGAAATGGAGTCTCTGGTTGATCTCGCTCGTCTCGGGGGGATAGTGCCTAAGACTATTACGAAGCTGCCGCGGAAAGGGAATGCCCCCTGGCGTACAATTGAAACTCCCTCAGGGATGCTAAATTCTATCGGGCTGGATAACGATGGTATCGACCAGTTCATCATCCACCATTTGCCCTATTTAACCTCACTGAATACTGCCATCGTGGTGAGTATCGCGGGTCGGACCCATGAAGAGTTTGTCGAAATGGCAGCTCGGCTGTCCGCAGAAGATGCGATCGCGGCGGTAGAACTTAATATCTCGTGTCCAAATGTGAGCGGAGGAGTTGATTTCGGAACGGACACCAAGATGTGTGAACGGGTCGTCAAAGAGTGTCGCCAGAATTCGTCTCACCCGATTATTGCCAAGCTCACTCCCAATGTGACCAGTATCGCGGAAATGGCCCGCGCTGCTTCAGAGGGAGGAGCAGATGCGATTTCACTCATCAATACCTGTCAAGGAATGGCCGTAGACTGGCGGCGAAGGCGCCCGATGCTGGGAAATGTCGTGGGGGGGCTCAGCGGTCCTGCAATCAAACCTATCGCTTTGCGGGCCGTGTATCAGGCAGCCCAAGCAACCGAAACCCCTATCATTGGGATCGGAGGGATCGCCACTATCGAAGATGTGATGGAGTTTCTTGTGGCTGGTGCAATGGCGGTTCAACTCGGCACGGTGAACTTCTATAATCCATCGGCATCAATGGAAGTGCTGGATGCACTTCCCGGGGCAATTGACGAACTGGGTGCTACAAGTGTGCGCGAGGTCGTCGGAACCATGAACACCGAATGATGCAGCGGCGACTCGTTGGGTCGCGGCGTTCCACTAACCACTAACCACAAATCACTCACTTTATGCGCGTTTTGAGCGGAATCCAGCCTACCGGTCGTCCCCATTGGGGAAATTATTTCGGTGCAATTGTGCAATACATTGCCTTGCAGGACGCGGATCAGGCTTACTATTTCATTGCCAATTTGCATGCCTTGACGACGGTGCGCGACAAACAATTGCTTGCCCAGTACTCACTGGATGCGGCTATGGATTTACTGGCTTTGGGACTTGATCCCAATCAGGCTGTCTTGTTTGTGCAATCGGCTGTGCCTGAGGTGAGTGAGCTGTGCTGGCTGCTCATGACCGGCACTCCGATGGGACTTTTGGAACGCTGCCACGCCTACAAGGACAAGAAGGCCAAGGGGCTCACTGCCGACGCAGGGTTGTTCGCCTATCCGGTATTGCAGGCTGCAGACATTCTAGCTTACGACAGCGATACTGTGCCGGTCGGTGAAGATCAAGTGCAACATATCGAAGTATGCCGTGACATCGCAGGTAGTTTCAACCATCACTTCGGAGAAGTTTTCGTACTGCCCAAGGCCAAGGTGCTCGACAGTTCTGCTCGAGTCCCAGGGACTGATGGCGAAAAGATGTCGAAGAGTTACAACAACACCTTAGCAGTATTCGAAGACGCCAAAGTGCAAAAGAAGCAGATCATGCGAATCGCCACAGACTCGCGCCCGATGGATGAACCTAAAGAGCCTCAGAGCGACGTCCTATATCAGCTCTATTCACTAGTAGCAACTGAAAGTGATCGTGAAGAGCTGGCAGCTCTTTACCAACGCGGCGGTTTTGGTTACGGAGACGTAAAGAAAAAGCTCGCCGAAGCCGCGGAAAACTTTTTTGCTGAGGCACGTTCACGACGCAATGATTGGCAGCAACGACCCGATGATGTGAGAGACATCCTTACCAAGGGTGCAACGACAGCCCGACGGAAAGCAGCCGAGGTCCTTTCGCGTGCCCAAGAAGCTTGTGGACTCAAGGGATATTAGCCGTGGCACTTCAAATCTTAGGCATCGGCACAGACATCATTGAGTGCTTGCGAATAGCGCAAATGATCGAGCGCCATGGCGAGTTGTTTATCAACCGTGTCTATACGTCCCACGAGATTGCCTACTGCTCTACTAAGAAGGCGGCAACACAGCACTACGCAGGTCGGTGGGCTGCGAAGGAAGCAGTACTCAAAGCGCTTGGCACGGGATGGCGTCGCGGAATTAGTTGGAGAGATATTGAAATCCGCAACCAGCCTGGTGGTGCGCCCACGATCGCGCTTTGTGGGGGAGCACGCGAAGTATTCGAGAAGTCTGGCATCGTAAAAATGCATATCAGCATTTCCCACTGCCGCAGCCATGCGACGGCCTATGCCATCGCCGAAGGGAAAGTTGCGGACGATTTTTGATAAAGTCGCTTGGAGATTTACCCAATAATTGCGGAAGCTACCTATGCCGTTAAGGATTTTCGCTAGGCGACGCATTGCCAACTCTGCTAATCTAGATGTATCGCCCTCCTGTCACGAGTAGACAACGGAGTTATATCATCCTTCCAGATTATTGTGCAAACCATGATCGAACCCGCTGAATTGATGCGAATTGCCATCGACACCTGTCGTGAAGGAATTGCACACGGCCAGAGTCCTTTTGGTTGTGCAATTGCTATCGGCGACGAGGTTATCGCGCGGGCACATAACACGGTCGTCATGACTACGGACATCACCGCTCATGCCGAAGTAAATGCTATTCGAGTTGGCTGCAAGACGATCGATAATATTTTTCTGACTGATGCCATTGTAGCGACCACCTGCGAACCTTGTCCGATGTGCATGGCCGCTCTGCATTGGGCCCGCGTGGGAACCGTGTACTATGGAGCCACGATTGCTGACGCCGACACTGCTGGCTTCAACGAGCTTCAGATGCCTGCAGCTGAGCTACTGCGGATTGGTGGCAGCCACGTTAGATTGATCGATGGTTTGTTGCTGGAAGAATGCCGTGAATTATTTGCCTTGTGGCAAGCAAGCCCGGAAAAAATAGCCTACTAAAAATCCCGCAGTGAGAAACAGGAAGGATTCAGCATAAAAATGGTCACGAAACTAGATCTCGCGAGAGATTGGCTCCCCCGTTACACCGGGATGCCTCTCGAAAAGTTTGGTGATTATGTCTTGCTGACAAATTTCCGTACCTATGTAAGCAAGTTCGCTAAGAAATTTGATTGTGAAGTGCACGGTGAAGACCGCCCCATGCAGGCGGCGACAAATGAAGATGGATTGACAATCGTCAATTTTGGCATTGGTTCGCCAAATGCAGCGACTGTGATGGACTTACTTACGGCCTATCATCCCGAGGCGGTGTTGTTTCTTGGCAAATGTGGTGGGCTCAAGACCTCCACTGAAATCGGCAATTTCATTCTGCCGATTGGTGCGATACGAGGTGAGGGAACTTCCGACGACTATCTGCCAAAGCTGGTCCCTGCCCTACCATCATTCAAGTTACATAAGTTTGTGTCAGACAAACTAGTGGAGCGCAAACTTGATTATCGCACAGGGGTGATTTACACCACGAACCGACGAGTCTGGGAGCATGATGAAAACTTCAAGGCCAGGCTCGTGGAGTACACACCCATCGCAATCGACATGGAAGTCGCTACACTTTTTATTGTGGGCCATAAGAACGAAATATCCCGAGGAGCATTGTTGCTCGTGTCGGATTTGCCAATGTCCGAACATGGCATTAAGACCCAGGTAAGCGATGTTAAAGTCGATACGAAATGGTCTGACGTTCACTTGGAAATTGGCATCGAATCTCTCACCGAGATCGGTGAAAAAGGCGAAAAGATTAAGCACTTTAGATATTAAGATTATAGTCCGTGGTCAGTTGCCCGTAGTCGGGAGTAATTGTTAGCCGCGACGCGACGTCGAGCCCTTCGAGGCGAAGCGGATCGCTTCATTAATTGTCCTTTGTTCCTCGAGAATCCAAAATGTCTCAATCAGTTGTCGCCCTAATTGACCATGCCGTGTTGAGTCCAACACAAACCGATGAAGATCTCCGAGAAGCCTGCTCGATGTGTATCGAGGTAGGAACGGCAAGCGTTTGCGTCAAGCCAGCGATGGTTCCCCTAGCGAGTGAATTGCTCGCTGGTTCGAGCGTTGTTCCGAGCACGGTGATCGGTTTTCCGCACGGGGGAACTATGACCGGTGCGAAAGTTCGCGAAACGGAGATCGCCTGTCAGTTGGGCGCCAGCGAAGTTGATATGGTCGTCAACATCGGTCGGGTACTGCAGCAGGATTGGGCCTTTGTGAAATCCGACATCTCCGCAGTGGTAGAAGCAGCATCTGCCGAAGGAGTGATTACCAAGGTCATCTTCGAAACAGGACTGCTCCCCGAGGATGCACTCAAAATCAAGTTGTGTGAGATTTGCGAAGAAGTAGGAGCAGCTTTTGTGAAGACGTCCACCGGTTTTGGCTTTGTAAAGAATGCGGATGGATCACTCCAGGCGACAGGTGCCACCGAGCATGACATTCGTCTGATGTGCCAGCATACGAGTGACAAAGTACAGGTGAAGGCCTCTGGCGGGATTCGAAATTATGCCGATGCACGGCGATTCGTAGAATTAGGAGCCAGTCGCTTAGGTACCAGCGGCACCCTGGCCATTGCCCAAGGAGAACGGGGTCACCAAGCCGAAAGTTCGACTGGGTATTAGGTGGAGGGTGAGCAAGTGAGACGAGACCTGACCTATTCACTTACCCACCAATTTTGGTCTCGCACTTCGTTTGCTTTTAATTACATCACATTGTTTCTATCAGAATGATATTTACAACATGTTAGAACTATACGATCAGGCCCAAGCGGCAGCTGAGGCGATTCGGGAGCAATGGGACCTGACTCCGCGTGCGGGGATAATCCTGGGCACGGGGCTGGGTGGGTTTGCCGATCGAATTGAAAAAGCGGTGGTGATTGATTATGAAAAAATCCCCCACTTTCCCCGCTCAACAGCAGTCAGTCACCGGGGACGTCTGGTTTGCGGCATGTTAGAAGGACTCCCCGTCATGGCGATGGAGGGCCGCTTTCATCAGTACGAAGGCTATCCCCTCCAACAGATCACGCTACCCGTGCGAGTGATGAAGTCGCTGGGTTCAGACCTGTTGATTGTGACGCATGCCGTGGGGGGATTGAATCCTTATTACGTTCCTGGCGATGTGATGATCATCGACGATCAGATCAACCTCATGGGTGACAATCCTTTGGTCGGTATCAACGACGACCGTCTGGGATCTAGATTTCCCGACATGAGCGCACCTTACACACCTGAATTAATTGCCGCCGGCCAAGCGATTGCCCGTCGGGAAGATTTCCCCGTGCAACGCGGGGTGATGGTGGCAGTGACCGGGCCGAATCTGGAAACTCGGGCCGAATATCGATTTCTGCGGCAAATCGGTGCCGACGTCGTCGGAATGTCGACCGTGCCAGAGGTAATCGTCGCCGTACATAGTGGCATGCGGGTGTTCGGCCTGTCGGTGGTAACCGACATGTGTTTACCCGACTGCCTCGAGCCCGCAAATGTCGAAGAGATCATCGCTGTGGCCAACTCTGCCGAGCCCAAACTGCGTGCCCTCGTGCTGGGAATCTTGGCTCATGAACGGTCGAAGGGCAAATAGGCGATGCAAGAAGTAGCCCAACAAATCACTGCTGCTGCCGCCGCTGTCCGCCATTTTTGGGATGTCACGCCCCGTGCTGGAATCATGCTTGGTTCCGGCTTGGCAGGTCTGGCTGACGAAATTGCCGTCGAGCACACGATTGAATACAGCGATATTCCCCACTTTCCCCGCACGACGGCTTTGGGGCACAAGGGACATCTCACTTGTGGCCGCTTGTCGGATGTACCTGTGATCGCATTTCAAGGTCGATTTCATTTGTATGAAGGCTACAGTGCTCAGCAAGCAGCCCTTCCCGCGAGGCTTACCCGTGCCTTGGGTGCCGACACCTTGATCGTTTCGAATGCCGCCGGTGGGGTGAATCCAAGATATGCCGTAGGGGATGTCATGGTGATCGACGATCATATGAACCTGCTGTTCGACAATCCGCTCATCGGCGTCAATGACGACAACCTGGGACCCCGTTTTCCTGACATGTCTTCTCCTTATGATCGCGTACTCATGGAGATCGCCATTGAGGTGGCACGTCGTGCAGATTTTGTGTTGCATCGAGGTGTGTACCTGGCCATGCTGGGGCCGACTTACGAGACACGTGCTGAATATCGCATGGCTCGTCATCTGGGGGCCGACGCCGTTGGCATGTCCACAGTGCCCGAAGTAATCGCTGCCTGCCACGCCGGCATGCGCGTTTTGGGTTTGTCCACCATCACCAACGTCGGCTCGCCGGATGCACCCAACGGAACCAGTGGGCACGACGTGATCGTTGCGGCAAAGTTGGCCACGGAGAAAGTGACCCGGATTGTGCAAGCAGTTGTTGCATCACTCGATTAACCTCTAGCCTCAAGTTTGTTATGAACCCAGTCTGGACAATTGCCAAGAAACGCGATGGTGAGGAACTTAGCCCGGTTGAAATTGGTGATTTTATTACCGGTTATGCGCGGGGAGATGTACCCGACTATCAGATGTCGGCCATGGCGATGGCAATTTATCTGCGTGGCATGACCACTGCAGAAATTGCGGCTCTGACGGACAACATGCTGGCGTCGGGAGCCCGCTTTGAGTGGCCCGCAGGCGGACTGCCAAAAGTCGACAAGCACTCGACCGGGGGAATTGGCGACAAAGTCTCGCTGCCACTTGCGCCTATGTTGGCCTGTTGCGATCTGCAGGTGCCGATGATCTCGGGTCGCGGATTGGGTGCCACAGGGGGCACGCTCGATAAACTTGAGTCGATCCCGGGATTTCGCACGGATCTCTCGATGGATGAGATGCGCTCTGTCGTGAACAAAGTAGGCTGCGTGATCAGCGGGGCCACTGCCGATCTTGTCCCCGCCGATCGTAAGTTGTATGCCTTGCGCGATGTGACCGCCACGGTCCCCTCGATTCCGCTCATCACGGGGAGCATCATGAGCAAGAAGCTGGCCGAGGGGCTCGAGGCTTTGGTGCTCGACGTAAAGTTCGGCAGCGGAGCGTTCATGAAAACGGCCGAGCTTGCACGCGAGCTGGCTGAGTCGATGGTCGCAACAGGCCGGAGAATGAACGTCTCGACTACCGCAGTGCTCACAGACATGAATCAACCCCTTGGCCGCATGGTGGGCAACGCGGTCGAAGTGGACGAATCGGTGGCTGCGTTGGAAGGCCAGGGCCCGGCTGATTTGATGGAAGTGACGCTTGCCCTGGGGGCAGAGCTTTTGGTCTCCACCAAGCGGGCGGACTCCCTCAGCTTAGCCCGTCAGAAGTTGCAAGAGACTATAGACTCCGGGGCGGCCCGTGCGAAATTCGCCGAAATGGTCGCCGCTCAAGGCGGAAACTTGGACGTACCACGCAAGGTCTCACCGGCAAGCGATGTGCCAGCCGAACGTAGCGGCTTCGTGGCATCTATGAACGCCGAGAAACTCGGCCAGGCAGTCATCGCCATGCGGGGTGGTCGCAAGCAACTGGGAGACGAATTGGACCTCTCAACGGGATTCGAAATGCTGGTCCGGCTTGGCGATCAGGTCGAAACGAATCAACCACTTGCTCGGCTATTTGCCCCGACAGACGTCGCCGACGAAGGACGAGCGATGCTGCTCGCGGCGATTGAGATTGCTGATGAAAAACCCACCGTCGGGCCTTTGATTTTGGAGCGAGTAACATAACGAGTTTTCGCAGTGCAAAAAATACTCTATTCACTCATTCCAGCCGGGCGGATTTCTGCACCTTCGCGATTGGTCAGTTTGTCACCGAGGGCAGCACGGGCTGTCTCGGCACCTTTGGTTAAACGGGTGGCGATGTCAGGATGCTGGCGGACAACGTTGCGTGTCTCACCCACATCACGCTTCAAATCGTACAACTCTAAGCCTGTTTTCTGGTGGCTATAGGGCACGGGTGTTCCGTCCTTGCCGCCCGGTTTACCTGCCAGAGTTCGGTAGCCATGGGGGAAATGCAGTTTCCAGCGGCGGTCACGGACCGCGTGGAGTTCTCCTCCGTAGTAACAATAAAAAATGTCATGGGGACTTTTCGCATCTGGTTCGCCGGAGATTAGCGGCCAAATGTTCTTGCCATCAATAACGCGTTCGTCGGGAAATTCGACGCCGATCAGTTCGGCAATCGTGGGCACAAGATCGATGGTCGATGCCAGCTCGTCACATTGAGTCCCTGCAGGAATCATGCTGGTCCAACGCATGACGCACGGCTCTCGATAACCTCCCTCGAACATGGTCCCCTTTCCCTCGCGAAGAGGTTTGGCTGAACCGGCGTGATTGCCATAATTCAGCCAAGGTCCATTATCGGAGGTAAAAATCACCAGCGTTTTCTCGTCGAGCTTGTTCCGCGATATGGCGTCGAGAATTTGTCCCACAGACCAGTCAACTTCCATCACAACGTCGCCGAAGAGGCCTGCACCACTCTTGCCGGCAAACTTCTCTGATACGAACAATGGCACGTGCACCATGGTGTGCGGAACGTAGAGAAAAAATGGATGCTCCGCATTGCGATCGATAAAACTGACTGCTCGCTCGGTATAGAGGGTCGTCAGTTGGGCTTGATCTGCAGCAGTTACCTCTTCATCGGCAATGCGATTGCCGTCAAATAGCGGCAGGTCAGGAAAACCCTTCTTACGATCTGCTTTCTCGGGAGGAAGATTAACATACTCTGGATGCAAGGGCCACATGTCATTGGAATAGGGGAGACCGAAATACTCATCGAACCCATGTTGTAGCGGCAAGAACGGTCGCAAATGGCCAAGATGCCATTTACCGAAAATCGCAGTCGCATAACCGCGCTGTTTACAGATCTCAGCCAAAGTCAACTCGTCCGGATTGATGCCGATTTTCGCGTTGGGGTGCAATGCACCCAGGATACTCACGCGCTCGGGATAACATCCTGTGAGCAGGGCTGCCCGGGAAGCCGAGCAGACCGCGGTTGCAGCAACGAAATCCGTGAAAATGCGGCCCTCCTGTGCCATTCGATCCAAGTTGGGTGTGGGATAATCCTTCGCCCCGAACGGACCAATATCGGCGTATCCCAGGTCGTCGATGAAAATTATGACGATGTTGGGAAGTTCCGCGTTGCCCTCTTCATCTGCACGAGATAACTGAATTGGGCATAGAGTAAAGCAGCCTAAAACCAAAATCACATAACTAAGATGAGAATTCCTACGGTTCATTGAGCACGCGTCTCCACTTACCTAGACTTCGGGGATTGATAAACTGCTTCCAGGATAGGACCCTCGTCGCTCAGCAGATGGCACAAATTCTCATCGCGCAGGACTGCTTCGATGCGCATCGGCTTGCCGTCCACTTCGCCCCACTGGTCAACCAGCCGGATGCCGTGACTGTAGTCGACATACGAGGCAATGTGGATGGTGGTGAGTGGTTGGATCGGTTTTCCATCGAGTTGGTGCCAGCCATAGATGGCAACGTGACCAGGATCTTCCTGGAGCTTGTTGCTAATGACAACATCTTTTTTGATACCTGAAACAAATTCTCCCGGTTTGCGTTCCGCCATTTGATCCTGAATGAGTTTGTGGTGGTGCACGAAGGTTGCCAGTGATTCGCGGTCAATGGTTAGCGGTTGTGGTGCGAGCTTCACATTAGCTGCTTCGTGGATCTCGTCCACCATCTTTAGCGTTGGCAGCACGCAGCCAAGCATATCGGCCAGGTTTTGGGCAACATATGGGGTCATTGGCATGCGGACAAAATCAAGATCGCTGCCAACCGCCAGATAATCCGGTGAGACGCGGTAGGTGATTTTGTGCTTCTCGCCTGACCCGGTTTCAATCTCCGCAGTGACATGTACAAATCTTCGCCACCAATTTGGGACATTCCCCCTGAGTACTTCACGCACGATTGCAGACTCTCTCTGTTCTGGAGTGGCCTCCAACAACGATGCGACAACCTGGCTCCCGCTGGGAGCGTTCTCGGGACGAGGCTGCACGGCAGGTGCAACAACCTGCCAAGAACCTGGGTCGAGCGGCTCGGAATCAACCCTGGAGGCGTAAGCTCGAGGTGATTGCGGATACCCCCACGTTTCCTGATGCGGAGTACCAACTGCCAGCGCGGCGAGCAGACCATTCATCTCGCCAACCATTCGTGTGTGCAAGATGATATTGTCTGGATTGGGGTGGACCCAGGCAACGAACTTGCCATTGAATCCCGTCTTCTGAATGAAATCACCCTGTTGACTCTGTTGCAGCGTGGTACGCGAGTGAAAATTGTCCAACATTCTTTTGGTAGCTCGAAACGTCCCTCCAGATGGGCCGACGACTTTCTTGCCGTCAAGTTCAATCTCTCGATCATCGTAAGCCAACACGACCAAATGATGCGCTGGATCGGATTCCAACCAGCGGGCCAACTTCTCCCCGTGCCGCTCTTCGGCAGCGAAGCCGTAGTTCGCATCCAGAAATGCGATACGCTCAATTTCGCTGGGTATCTCTTCACTTGCATCTATATACCCGAAGAGAAAACTACCTCCGCCACTATGGCCGGTAAGCACGATGCGAACATCCTCCACTGGTAAGCTCTCAGCTAGAGACTCAACCAATTGACGGATCAGCTTCGGCCCATCGGCTCGTGAGCTTTTCCAGCTTGGCCAACTCAATGTGTTCGCCTGAACACAAGCCAGAACAACAGAGCGCCCTTGCTCAAGGGAGGAAAACTGTCTCCACTGCGCAGCTGCATGCTGAATATCGAAATGCCAGTCCATGCCCTCTTTTAACCGGCATCCGAGCGTCTGCTCGGCCGTGTTGCCGTTGGGAGTGGCGTAGATAACGAGCAGAGTGGGGCGTGCTTGATCGATTCGATCTGGCGAAGGCGCCATCACTATGGCACGTGCATCTTCGGCCCAACGGATTTCCCGATATTGTTCGTTCCCAGAGGTGTTCGGCGTGTAACCGGGCCATAGTAAGGCCTCGTATCCGTTCACCTGGGCAGAAGGGAAGAGGAAAACGAGGAAAATGAGCGAAGACCTGAAATTATTCACTTGGCTAGCTTCCAAAAGGTCTTTCAGGAGATTCGTCAGAAGAGTTTGTGTTCGATGGTTCCGACATCCACCAGCTATCTGTAGATATCGCTCCGATGGTCAAAACTCCCAAAATGGCCAGCTCCCAGAGCAATAGTTGCGTACCGTGTTTATCGAGCCAGGCAAACAGCGGATGATCCGCCTGACTCGTGGCTTCAATATTGGTGCCATTCACCGCGAGAAAGGCCATGAATCCATAAGCAAACACGGTCACGACGAACACCATCCCCACCGGAATGAGCAGCGTGTAGAATGGGTTCTTCCACTTCTTTGCCGACATGAGGTTTACCGCAGTTTCTCGTTGACTTGGGCCGCGAGGGCACCATCGATGTGTTCTAACCTTTCCTCGGCAATTTGCCGTTCCCTTCTGGTGCCATGCTTGAGGACCCTGCGATAGAAAACTCGGGCTGCTTCTGGTTGCCCGGTTGCCTCGGCGTTGCGTCCCCTGCGTAGATACTTCGCACCGAGTTGCGACTCAGCAGACTCATGCACAATTGAACTCAAACTCACCGGCCGACCCAATATGTCGAAATCTGCACCCCGCCTCCGAGCCGCCTCTGCCAAAACGGCTCGATCCATCTCGGCGAAGTCAATCACCGTGGCATTCATGGTGAGCCCCCCGGTAAAGGAATTGGCTTCAACAAAACTACTCCCCACCCGATCAAATCGAGTTCGCGTGCTTCCCCCGATGCTTCCCAGGGAGACCGTCCCCTGAGTCGGCACAACTACGGTCGTCGATACTCCAAAAAAATGAAAGGTGGGCAACTGCACTGTTTGCTCATAAATCACTTGAGCTGTCACTGGGCAAACAATCAATGTAGACAACAGCAATGCGTAGCAGCGAGTTCTCATGACAAACCTCCGTTGAGTCAGAGTGAATCATCGCACGCTTCTAATTGTAACCCCAGATAGGAATTGGCAGCAAGCCAATGGTTTTTGACGGGGCACACCGTGGGCTTGCTGCCCTTGGCTTTTATTTCATCAATATTCCTTCTGGAGGACGCCGTCGGCACGATTGCCAAGTTGTTCGAGTACCTCCCGATCGGTAGTCTCGCTCAATGCACGGCAAGATCCGTCGGCCATCGCAATGTTCACAATCCCTGGGTGGGCACTGGCAAAACCACCGACTTCCAAGGGACCGGGTGGATCAGCTTTGGCATCTCTCAGTTCGTGCCAATTCGGATTATCAATCGAACTAGTATTACGCAACGTGGCACGGGTGCCACTCACCCAGCCGAGGCTGCTCTCTCGAGGCAATATTTCGCCGAGCAGCAGCGTCTGAGAACTGCCATCGATAATATCGCTGTAGCGGATTTTGCTGTTGAGGAATAACAGACCGTTGTTGTTTTTGTCGATCGGCGTTTCGCTGCCGTCATGGCAGCCGGCATAGGTTCCAAACGCAACTGTCTCGTTCTGATTCTTGTCATTTCCAGGGAAGGAAGGACACATCAAGAGCGACACCGACACTGCCCGGATGGGGGCATTAACTGGCGCATAAGCGCCGGCATCCTGATCAAAGAGATCGTAAACCGTGCCCATTTCGATATAAGGTAGAATCTGCACGATCCAACTCACATGCTGACCATCAGGTTCGCTGCGAATAGGACCTGTGGGATTTATCACTCCCGGAGGAAGATGCTCGACGGCAAACTCGTAATTGTGTGTGGCAAGCGCCAATTGCGTAATGTTGTTCAGACACCCTGTACGGCGAGCCGCTTCGCGGGCCGCTTGGACCGCGGGCAATAAGAGTGCAACCAGGATGCCGATGATAGCGATCACGACCAGTAGTTCGACCAAGGTGAATGCCCGAGCCGATTGTTTGTGATGTGTAGGTTTCATGGATTTATTCCTCATTCGAAAGAGTGGTTGGTTCGAAGTTGAACTCAAAAGAACGTTGTATGATCTGCGGGGAGACACCCAGGCGCGCCGTGACGCCGACTCGAGGGGAATCTCCCGCTCGATCGACGGCGATTTCCACCGTGGCGGGGATCTCACCGGGGACGATGCTGTCGGATAGTTGCCATGTCTCCCCTTCATATTCGGGGTTTGCGGCAAGTTGCTCCCTGGCACGCAGGATCCCCGCTTCGAGGACCAATTCTGTTTGCCGCAGTATTCGCTCTTTGCGAACTTCTCGGTAGTCGCGCAGAGTCGACCGAAGAGTTGCAGTGACCATGGCCGTTGTAATAGCCAGACAGGCGAGCACGCAGATCAAGATGGTCCCTGCACGACCAGGTTGAACAACTCGGTTTGAAGTACGAGCATGGTTCATAGTGCGGACTCCTGCGATTGGGCTAAACGCGCGAGCCGCCCAACTTCAGCCACATCATGCAGCATCGGTCGGGGTGGTATTCGTACCAATTGCAAATCACGCGTAATGGTAAGTTCCACGGAGTTGGGTGACTCGCTCTGGAGGAATGTGACCACAGCATCGGCAGGGAGAAGGTAAGATTCTCTCTGCTGGGTCTTCTCCTGTGACTCCTGAGTGCGATGCAAATTACCCTCAATAAGGCGGTAAGTAATGGTCGATTTGTCAGAGAATCTCAGTTTTACCAGCGACTCGAGGTTTTGCTCGATAGAACTTGCCCGCTGAACATCTCGCCTGAAATCGTGACTCAAACGACTGAGGGAGCGCTGAATACGAGCCTGATCTCGAGAATGCGACTCGACATTCAGAACCCGATGGACGACTCCCATGGAAAGCACCAGCAAAATGCTCCCCACCGAAATGGCTGCCATGACTTCAACCAAGGTAAATCCGCTGCGAGTTTTCATAGTGCTTCCTCCGGGTTAGAGGGCGGTTTGATCCACGCCACCAGCCGAAGGGGCTTCGCCCTGCCCGGCCGATCCCATTGGATTTCGAGTGCCAGACGCATGCCTTCACTGTCGTCGATGGTCTCGGCAGAGAGTTGTGGATTGGGAAGTGCGTCGCGCGCTGTCGGCGACAGCGTCAACTCGGCAAGTGCTTCCGTTCTCTCTTTCTGCGCAAGAGCAGTCAGTCGTTCCAATTGATTGGAAACTTCCAACAGAGCCGCCTGATAGTGGCGTGTCTCTTGCTGCAAACGGGCGCTCCGCACCGCAAGCGGACCGATCAGGCCAAGCGCACCGATCAGGAGAGTTGCCGCGACCAAAAGCTCGGTCATGCAAAGTCCACTGGGGGTTGGTCTCTCGCGAAGGCGCGAAGGCGCAAAGAAACCAAGAACAAGAGTAATCAGTTTGGCGTCTCTGCGCCTCTGCAAGAGAATTATTCTGGTATGGCTAGACATGATAATTATCCTCTCAGGACATCCCCGAAACCATTTCAACCAGTGGCGACAAACACGCCAACGCCACCAGCAATACTGCAGCTGCCAGCACCAAGATCACGACTACCTGCAGGATCATGGTAAATAGCTCTAAGCGCCCACTCACGTGGCCGCGCCGCAGTCTGGCTAGTTGATTCATGGACCAGGCGCGGGTTTCCGAACTGGTGGAGCAATCCAGGGCATGCGACTCCTGCGGTGTGAGCAACCGTGCCGTGGCCATACTTTCCCACACATTGGCCCCCTGCTCGATTTCATTGCGAACAAACAACAGTTTGTGCCGGATGAGGGTGTCGTAATGGTAGCGGGCCAAGGTGGAGATTGCTCCGGCTAGTGGTCGGCCTGCACGCAGCGAAACCGACAACAGATTCATCAGGTCAGCACTCCGCAATTGAGCCACCGGAGGCAAGAGGCGCGACCACAGGCGGCGACGAAAGAACCTGCGTGATCTCTGCGAGCGGATCAGCCACACTCCCAAGGCAACCAAGAGTGCGAAAACAAACCAAAACTGGCTGACGAAGTTGCTCACGCGAATCAACCAGTTCAACGACAAGGGCACGCGCATTGAGAAATCCTGCAAAATTGCGTTGTAACTCGGGATGATCTTGATCATGATAAAACTCAACACCAGCACGAAAATGGTCAGCGTGATGGCGGAATAGAAACCGATCTGCCGCAGGCGCATGTCGGCGTGTTTGGAAGTGGTATCCTCTTGGGCCAGCAACTCATTGAGAATCGCCGGCAGCGTGCCCGACTGTTCGCCAAAACGAATGGCCAACTGCTGCTGGTCTGAGACGACTCCCGGAGTTTGTTCTAGAGCATCGGCCAGCGTTGCGCCGGCTTCGAGGCGTCTGGCCAGCAAACGCAGGCGGCGGCGAAACCTCCAGCGATGCTCTGCCGCCAGGCTGGCCACCAGCGGTGCTGCTTCCATCCGTTCAGTAGCTGCTACTTTCAAAATTCTCAACAAGCCACGTTGCTTCGACGGCAATCGGTCCGCAGGCCACCAAGGTGTGGTCAGTACCGGCGAAAGCTGCTGCAGCGTCCGTTTGATTTTCTCGAAAGTGGGGAAATTGGCAGACAACGTATTATCCCGTGAGACCGTTTATGAGCGAGACAAGCGGGAGATAGAGGGCGATCACGACCACTCCCACGACAATACCTACCAGCAGAATCGTGAACTGTGGCACAAAACCGGTGCTCCAATCGAGTCGATTGCGAACCCGCTCCGAATAAATCTCGGAAACCTCTCGCAGGAGGGCCAGACTTGGTGCACTCGAGGGCCCTGCTTTCAATGCGTGAACAACCATGGTCGGCAAATGGGCCCTGCGCAGAGCGGCATCGGAAAGATATCCTTCACTACTAGCCGACAGGGCCAGCGACTCAGCTTCATGCTCAAGCCAACGCAGATTGCTGCACCGGCCTGCCAATTGCAGAGCGCACGAAAGCGGGAACCCGGCTCCTAGGGCTTCAGCCAAAGCACGCGTGAAGTTCGCTAGTGCTGATACCTGGCCGGAGTTCCCCGAGGTGAGGTCGCCCATCAATCGCCCAGGCAGCACTAAAAATCTGATTGTGTAGATTATAAGGTACACAAACACAACGACTGCCGTGACAAGTCCTAACAAGCGAAACGGGTGACGGAGTAGCTCATTTGAAAAAATCACCAAGCCTTGAGATAGCAAGGGTAGATCAAGGCCAAAGTCGTTGAAAATATCGATAAACGTGGGGACTACGGCTAACCCCAAGAATACCAGAACCCCCATCGCCAGCAGGAAGACGATCAGTGGATAAGTGTAACTCCGGACGCGTTCGCTGCGGGCACGATTCTTGAGGGCGGATTCTGTGAGGAGACTGTGCAGCGAGCGGTGAGCACCTTGCATAGCGTGGTTGCCCAAGAGGGGCAGCAGAATTGATGGCTTTGTCCGCTGCACGATTAGTTCTGCACTGGCCCCTTGGTTCAACTGCTGCACGAGTTTCCGCATGTCGTGCCGTGCTCGCCCCGGCGGCATCTCTTCGGCAAAAGCTGCCAGGGCGGGTGCCAGGACTTCGCGTTGTGCGAGCAGTTGTTCGACGTGCTCTTTGAGAACCTGCCCGCAGTCAACGGCTAACGATTTGTTTTCGATTTCACTCATTCTCAAGTAGGGTGGGCATTGCCCACCACAGATTCACAGTTTGGTTTCCATTTTGGTGGGCGGTGCCCACCCTACGTTGCCAGGTCCCGCATCATTTGCACATAAGGCCAAAACACACTCAGTCCATACAACAGCACAATCGCTCCCCCAAGCAGACCTCCTAACAAAATCGGGAGCGCCGTCTGCCACAACACTGCCATCCGCTCGGCAGATTGCCGATATGTCTGGGCAGCAAACTGGAGGACTCCCACCAGGTCTTCTCTCTCTAAGTTTCCGCTGAGTGCCCAATGCACCAAAGGTGGCAATGAGACCTGTCGGGTACTCTCGGCGGAGTTGTGATTCTGCAATCCCTCGGTCAACGTAGCGCAAGCTTTTATGAGAACAGCGTCCCCGGTGGTCCCGGCTGCCAGGCGTGCGGCCTTAAAGGGCGGCATCCCGGTTTGCACCAGTCGTGCTAGTTCCTCGGTAAACAAGGCATTTTTCACCGACTTCAGATAGCGGCTAACCCCAGGTATCCAGCGCGGAGGCTGCCCCTGGTGGCGGTGCCACCAGATGATCGCAATCAACATCAGGATCGGCACCAGAGGAATCCAATACGGCATCGCTGCTCGACACGCATCCAGCAACTGAACTTGTGTGCTAGGCTGCTGGCGAATTTGTTCGTAGATGCCGTTTAAGGTCGGCACAAACATCGCGCAGATCAGGATAAACCCGCAGTACGCCAGAGCGAACACGATCAAGGGCTGTATCATCGCTCGACTGGTAGCAGTGCGCAATTCATTCTGCGCTTCCGGCTGACGAGCCACTCCCGCGAGCGTCAGTTCAGGAGCGTCGGCCGCCATGCCGACCAAGAGGGCATGTCGATACTCGCTGGGAAGATCGGGATTGTCGGTAATCGCATCCAGGACGTTCTGCCCTAAGCGCGTGCGGAGTTCAAGGCTCTCATTGATGCGCTCGAGGGTGTTGTTGGTTGAGGTGACATGCGAACCCAAGCGAATGGGTACTCCCGCATCTGCCAGCGCAGCGATCTCGTGATTAATATCGAGAACGTTTTGGAGAGTTGCTGTCGACATATTCGTAGACCGGAACAAGCTGTACGCAGTTCCGGCTATTCGCTTTAAGTGCAATTCCGGAACAGCGCTACCGCTCGTTCCGGCCTACTAGATGGATGCGCAGCGATCGCTGATTTGCTTAGAATTCTACGTCAAACTACAGCGAATCTTTGAACAACGCGGCTTGTTTGGTGCGGAGTTCGCAGAAGGCTTCGTAGAGTGCCCAACCGGGATGGGCAGATTGCTGCAATGTTTGTTGGCGATCAGCAAATTCGTGATTGATGGCTGCCGCTACAAGGGGCTGCTTCCCGGGATCAGGAAGCTGGCCAGTTGCCTGACATATGGCAACCAGCAGTACGGCGGCGAGTATCGCACCAAAGCGCCAGTTTGTGCGGCGCTGAACCCGGGCGGCTCGCGCTGCTTCGAGGGTTTTGGGACGCAAATCCTCCGAAGGTGCGACGTAGTTGCCTGCTCGCCGAATCGCCAGTTCGAGTGACTCGATTTGGTCAAACTCGTTCATAAGACACCTCCGGACTCATGGCCACGAGTTTGTGAGACAACTTCTCCATACCGTAGCGATAACGGCTGGCGGCGGTGAATGAAGAGACCTCCAGCACTTCGCCTATCTGGGCAAACGTCATTTCTTCCCAAATCTTGAGCACGACCACCTCGGCCTGCTCGGTAGGAATTTCTCGCAAAGCGGACCAAATCTGGCGGTGCGATTCCTCCTGTTCGGCCTCATCCACCAGCGAGCGGGTGATGAGGTCCGATAGATTGGCGATCGAAACCCACCGTTGCCGGCGGCGCAGGATCAATAGCGCTTCGTTTCGCACCATACGCAGCAGATAGGGCCATGGCTCGTTAGCCTGGCAGAGAACGGGCACCTGGCCTGCCACTCGCACCAAAGTCGCCTGGACCGCGTCCTCGGCATCGTGCTGGTTGCGAGTGATCGTCACCGCATAGCGCGTGAGTCGCTCAGCGGTCAGGTCAAAAAGGCCTCCCAAGGCAGAGACTCCACTCTCGGCCATGCGTACCGCACAGTCGCGAACCTGCTCAGAAAAGTGGCGAGAAGCATCCATCAATCGTGAGGATGCGCGATCCGCGCGGTTTTGTCTAGCTTTTTTGGAAAAAATGAAAAATTCGAGAACTAAGTGACAAGAGTCGAGAGCCAAGCAGCTGGCTCTCGACTCACTGTATTATGCTCTTGACTAGACTCTTACATCGCCCGCCAGAGGACCTCTTCGCTCAGCGCCAGGTCGAAGGCGTTTTCCTCGCCTTCTTCACGCTCCTCGAGCTGCTCCTGGTCGAACCTGTGGTGTGGGCCGGCTAACCTGCGATGATGGTGGCCTTCTCGGAGGGCGAGGCCGATTTCCGCAGCTTCGCTGGCCTCCTCAAAGACTCGATCGATCCGATGGGCTTCAAGCCGGGCCACGACATTGGAACGTACCTGCCGCTGTGAGCCCAGGCGACGCGAGACTTCGTTGGCTACCGCACTCAGGGTCTCGTTGGTTGGTCGTGCGCTCGTAAATTCTTGAGCCGAGACCTCCGTCACACTGGTGTTGATGCTCGGACCTCTAGTACTATGACTCGAGTATGTCTCTTGAGACTCCGATGTGATTGACCTGCTACTCAGTGTGCTCACACTGGAGAAGCTGGTCACAGTTTGCGGAATGAATATCGGCTGCAATTCCACAGCAAGCTCTGAGTCGGCTGCATCACCACTCTCGTCTTCAACAACCACCAGGGCCGATAGAGCCGCACTCTTTCCATATTCAGCGCGCCATTGCTGCAGGTCTTTTTGATCGACCTTGCCATCGCTATTGGAATCGCCTTGACTCGGCGTAGCACCGCTGGTGATACCAAAGCCGCGCTGCCAGGCAAGGAAGTCGCGACCATCCACGTCCCCATCTTCGTCGAAGTCGGGGCCATGCTCGATCACCGCTGGAAGTGCTCCTGGGCTAATTGGCACCAGATAATCTTCCACTTCGCCGATGACGGCCGGGCCGGTTACACTGTTGATCCCAAATTCGCCGTAACGGAAGCGTGCGAAAATATTCGTCAGTACCATACCCGCCGGAATCTGGAAGGACACATTATTTGCACCCGGCAACAAGGCCACGTTCGAGATCACTTTCTCTGATGCCTCGAACACGCCGTTGTTGTTGAAGTCAAACCAGCCCTGCAAGTTTCCACCATGACGACTCGCGGTGGCGACGAGACTACCGGTCGTGCCGGGCACGAGAGGCTGAACGACAATCCCGTCTTCGTCGTCGAAGTTCGAGAGGTCGTCGCCGTCGGCGTTGGGAGACGGGTTACCGTTAAGATCCACGTCGACCGAGGAACCTAAGAAATAGGCACTCTTGCCGTGTCGGGCCCCATTCTCACTGAGCAATGTGATCCCATAGTAAGCAGGCAGGTCGCCAAAATCGAGATTCGCTCCAGCCGGGTTGCTTCCCAGACCGATGCCGAATTCAATCTGCGAAACCGTGCCGCCCCCTGCCAGAGTGACCACGCGGGGCACACCAGGACCAGGATTGATCGACATTAAAGGAGCAGTCGGAACAGCGCGCACTCGATGGATGCCGGGAGCAACATTGGCAAAGATGAACGCGCCGTTGGAATTGGTTGTCGTTTGCGGCTCGCCGATTTCTCGTGTGCCATTGTTGTTCACGTCAATGAAGACGGTGGTATTGGGCACTCCAAGCTCGTTTGCCTGCCTTGAGCCGTTGTTGTTCACATCTTCGTAGATGTTTCCAATCAAATAGCCTGGCTGGCTGGTGCCGTTACCCGCACCGACACCCAGCGGTGGCTGCATGGCAAAGTTGACATTCGTGAAAGTGTCCCCCGGCTTGCCAAAGATCGGCGTGATACCGGTAGTGGGATTGGTGAACGTCCAATTTGCTGGTTTGACAATGCCGATGTTGATCACGTTGGCAATAGTAGTCGGCACGGTCAAAGTATATTGACCTGTGGAGCTGGTTTGCGTGAACTGCTCGCCGGCGTCAAAAACGCCGTTACGATTCACATCAGCAAAGACCGTGACAGCGGGAACATTCACATCGTTGCCGTTGAACAGGCCATCGCCGTTAAGATCGGCGATGACCGAACCACTGAATTGCACCTGATTCAAAGCGGGTGGCCCCGGATCCAACAGGAAGTTAATGTTGTTCACATGGTAAGGGGTGACAGTGCCGTTGAATGACAGCGGCACGCCACTGCCATCCACGGGGACTCTCAGGTTGCTATCGTATTCCCAAACCTTGAAGAAATCAGAAGTGATGGTCCACTCGGTGCGGAAATTCTTGAGCACGTTCGCAGGGCTCAGCGTGTCCTCGATCGCAGTCCGCCCCAAGGGATCTTCGACCGAGATGATGTAATCATCGGGAACGAGATCGAAGTAGTAGTTGCCGTCTGCTCCGGTCACAAATTGATCGATAATTACATTGTCGCTCGCCCGACGGACAGTAACGGTCACATTGGCACCCATTGATTCGTGGGTCAGGTCAATGCTATTTGTTACTTCACCGTAGCGGAGCGTATTGGGATCACCATCAAGATCACCAATGTTGAGGTTAACGCGACTGAAGTTGAAATCATTGTTCTGATTGTCATCAACGCCGACCAGACCTTGAATTCGCTGGGTACCAGCAGCAATGGGGCTCCCGTGCCAAACCATTTCTAATCCAGCAATACCAAAAGAGTTTGAGGAATCGTAATTCTCGATAAATAATCGCCAGCCTTGCGTGTCACCTGAGGGCTCACCAGTCGTCGGGTCAAATACGATCGCATCGTCAGACCGTTCACCCCAGTTCCGGTTGGTCGTAAAAGTCCAAACAAAATTACCTGCATCATCGAATACAGAGCCTGGCACTCCACTAATAGTAGCTGGTGACACATTCTGAAGGGTAAAGGGAGTATTCGGTTCTACCCAAAACTGATTCAGTTCAGAGTGGGTACCATTGGGAGATACCAGTAGCACTCGTGCATGATTCATGAACTCAGCACCATCGCCGGAAATCGACAACTTAAGTTCAACGTGGTCCACGATCATCGAATTATTGTCCGGAACAGAGAACTCCAAAAAGCCCCCGCGGAAATCGTCATCATCGAAATCAGCAAACGGGTCATCCGCAAAATACTCATTCCAATAGCTAATGAAGCCACCTCCAACCGAACCACCAATACCTCCTGGAACTAGCTGAAAACCACTATCTGCATTTCCTTTCTCAGCGGCGGGAATATTAAGATCAGGACCTTCGTTCAAAAAGATTGATGTTGTGAACGTCCGCTCATTAGCTAAGGTTTGATTCTTCGTAGTCCACTGCTGGGCAAGCTTCACAGCCAGGTCGGCGTCGACCACGCCATGGGCATAGCCAATGTTCTCCACATAGGGACTCACACCTTGGCTGATCGTGTAGCCGGCACCATTGGTCAGCACCTGGGGAGTTGGGGCATAGTGAGCCCCGTTGAAACCATTCCTCAGAGTGGGATCAAGCGTAGGGAATAAAGTTTGCAGTACGGGGCTGATGAGTGGATCAAAAATGTCTGGATCATGAAACACCGGCATTTGATTGATGATCCAGGTGTTCTGAGTGGAACCGTTTGCGACGGTACTTGGAATTTCAAATTTAGCGTTCTGTCGAGCCGAACGGACCAAGATCTCCTGTACGTCACGCCAACTTAGATTAGGATTAGCTTCGAGCATGAGAGCGATCACACCAGAAACAATCGGCGCAGATGCCGATGTGCCATTGAAGCGTGACGTGTAATCTGTATCCGCTAAGAAGTCTCTCCCAAGCCCGACATCAAATAAAAATCCTTGTCTATTGAATCCGCCTTCGCCTGTGATGTCGGTAGTGACTATTCCACTTCCTATACCACTATCGTCTGCAATATTGTACGAATGGGAGCCGGTAGGGGCGGCAACGAGCACTGATGTACTCATTTCCGGGTATGCGGTAATTGTGCCGTCGAAGTTATTGTAGAAACCATCGTGATCAACGCCGGTTACACTGATTGTGTAACGGGAGTTTTGATAGCCTTCATATGCAGCAGTATCCCAGATACCATTAGGAAATCCTTGATCGTAGTCTGCACTAGCATCATTACCTGATGCGAAGACAAAAATTGTGCCCAGGCCATTTCGTCCAAATGTGATAGCATCTCGGAGAGCGAGTGTTTCGGCTTGAGTCATCGGAAATAGCTGTCGGGCACCTGAAAATCCCCAACTGTTATTCACAATGTCGATTCCATTGTCCAAGGCAAACCTAAAACCCAGATCGGCTAGGTTTACACCCGCCATTGGTACAAGAGTGACACCAGGTGCAACTCCGGTCCCTCCACGGCCGTTATTCGCGACGGCACCAATAAGCCCCGCAACAGAGGTTGCGTGATCGATTTGTGTTATGTCACCCGCTCCGAAAAAGGAAAGCAAGGGATCGGTATTGGCCTGCAAGTCAGG
Source organism: uncultured Planctomycetaceae bacterium (assembly GCA_937925545.1). Taxonomy (GTDB): domain Bacteria; phylum Planctomycetota; class Planctomycetia; order Pirellulales; family Lacipirellulaceae; genus Bythopirellula. The sequence goes on along the minus strand of CALALR010000040.1, from coordinate 111,584 downwards.
ATGCGTTTTCTCAAATTGGCCAAGCTCATAGACGCCCACTACCACGCCGTTCCCAAAGATATTTTGATTCCAGACCGGCGCAACATTTATGTCTTCACCAGGAACCGCAAAGATCTGCTGCCAGTCAGGATTTCCCACTTCCTGACCGGTGTTGATTAAGTGCCATTGCGAATTCAATAGCGGATCACTCGGTACGGCACGTGACGAAAGATTTGCCGAGTTCGCGTTAAATCCTGAAAGGATCGATTGCCAATAAAGTTCATTTTGAAGGATCGCCAGTTGGCCCTCCAAGCTATCGCTCGCATGAGAATTCACCTGCAGATTGATGCTTTGATCGACCATGCCCTTCAACTCTGCCAAGGGCGACTGCGCCGACATCACGCGGCGGTCTTCGAGCGTCTCAAAACCGAGTTCGCGCTTGCGGCGACGACTCACGCCGGCCGGACGGCGGGACTTTTTCGCGGATCGTTGAGACATTTTCCAGTTGCGATTAAACAGCAATGACATAGTTTGTTTTCCCAATTGGATGGACTTCCATGGGAAGCCGCTTGAGTAAATCCCCTAACTCTGCCTGTGAGTCTTCTGCCGTGACTCGTCTGGTTACTACCGTGTTCTCACTCTCCTTCGATCCAAAGGCGCACCTTCAGACAATGGGGAGAACCGTGGTTTTTCGCTGGTGGGAGGGCTGCTACCTCACGGCGCGCATACTTAGCCGCAGGATCGAGTTCCCGACTTCCAGGTAAAAAAGTTTGTTCCGATAGGTGGGGCAAGCAGATTCCACGCCTCTGAATGGAAACCTTGCAAAGATTGCTCTCTGCAAAGGTCTGCTAGCAGGTGGCAGGCTTGCGACTGGCCTGAGGGACACTGGCATGTCCCTGGCATATCCGTGCGAGGACCCTGGCCAGGTCCCCCATATCGCTCACCCAACCATTCATATTACTAAGCTTCCCGATTGTCGTCAAACTTCTGGTACCTGTTACAACCTGCCAGCAACTAAAATCTGGCAAAAACCGCGGTATAGCCCCCACTCTTCCTCAGCAGGGCATCCCTGCAGGTAACTACAAGGACACCCAACCGCCAAGCGGTAAATGACCAATTTCCAAGGCACAATGACCAATTGAATCACTTTATGATCCTCGCTTGGTCATTGGACATTGTTCATTGGTCATTCTTTCTCGGACTCTCAATCTAAGAGTCGGAATCCGAACAGATCGCGACACACTAGCTAGCAAATTTTTCCTGTTATTAGGCCTACATAGAGGAGACGGGGAATATTTGAGTGCGGATTGCGGAATGCGGAATGGGGCTGGGGGCTGAGAAAAGGGAAGATGTGGGAGTGGGAAGCAAAAGCATCTCTCCCTCCCCTAATACATTCCGCATTCCGAACCCCTGTCCCCCGTCCCCCTTTCCCCCATCCTCAATCCTTTTCATAAAAAATGCCGTCTGTAGCGAATATTCTGATTTTTCCGACCGCGCCTGTCCGATAAACCCTATCAGTCGGACTGTTCTGCAGTGCGCGGCGTCGGGTGTTGCCCGCACGCAGGGAGTCCATTTGGAGCTCACAGCTCACAAAACAATAAGCCAATTCGTGCCTGGTGATGGGCACGGCACATTCTCTAAGAGCGGGCTGCAGGAGTCCGCGACTGAGAGGATCCAGGGGGGATTTGTCGATGGAACGATATTTTGATTCTCGAAAATTCACAGTGGGAATCTTTTTCTCGCTCACCTTGATGGCAACGGACCTCGTCCATGGCCAGCACTTTGCCGTGCCGGCGCAGGGAGGGCCTGCGCCACAAGCTGCGGGAGCCCCGATGATGGCATCACCGCTGGCTGGTGGTCCGGCTGCCGCCCAAGGAAACCAATTCACCGACGTCTATGGCAACCCGATCATCATGCAGACTCAATATTGTCCGCCTGGACCCGAGGGTTGCTATGGTGGTGTTTACGGAGGAGCTTGCCCCGGCGATCCGATGGCAGTCGATTTTGGCGGCTACACCGAGGATCAGATCGGCCCTCATTACTTCGACGTCTCCTTCGGTGCCGTTTTTCTGCAGACCGACGATTTGTTAGCAGGCGTAGGCCCTCTAGGCTCGATCACTGCGGGTCCCGCTGCTCCACGGATATTGGATCCCAATACGGAATTGGGCGATTACGATGCGGGCTGGCAAATTGCTTTTCGCTATGACTTGGGGCCCCTGTCGGTCTTTGAGGCGACCTACATGGGTATCTATGACCTTGGCTACAACGACACGGTGATCTCCACCCAAGTGACGACGAATCCACCGAATCAACCCAATCAACTCTTTACCGTATTTTCCAACTTCGGGGTGCCGTTTCCCATCGATGGCCTTGACGATGCCGAAGTACTGACTGCCGACTATCAGGCAGACCTGCAAAGCACCGAGTTGAGCTATCGTCGCTACTGGGTGGGTAACAGTCCGCGAGTGTCGGGAACCTATCTCTTGGGTTTTCGCTATGTTCGGATGAGCGAAGAGTTCCGCTTCAACTCTGAAGCTCTGTTAGGAAATTCCGCGATTTCCTGGGGTGGTGGAAATGATCTGCTAGGGTTTCAATTCGGCGGCGATGGCTGGTACGGGTTGCGACAAGGCTTACGTATCGGCTTAGATGGCAAAGTAGGCGTATACAACAATCGCTATGATTTTTCCTCAGTGGGTAACTTTGCCAACATAGGGAACGCCCCAGCCGATTATGCGGTGTCGACCGCTGGCGACAATGTGGCTTTCGTAGGAGAGACGGGCATCAATATGGTGATGGACCTGCTGCCAAGCTGGTCGCTCACCTTTGGATACAAAGTTCTCTACATGGATAATCTGGCAACCGTGGGACCCAACATCGACACGACGAACTTTGTTCCAGCCACGTTATTTGTCAAAGACGATTTGCTCTACCACGGCTTCAATATTGGAAGTGAATACGTTTGGTAAGCGGATCGACGATTTCAATCATCTCCACGCCAACAGGCCCTCATTAAGTAGATGGGGGCCTGTTTTTTTATGCCAACGCCCGGAGGTTGCGTCTTCACGCCCAGGGATTGCGATTCCTGGGCTTTCTTTGCGTCGAATCCGCTTTCGAGGGACTTCTGCGCGACCCCTTTTAAGCCGTTTTGGCCAAACAATTTCCAGAAAACTGGAAATTGGAGATTTTTTCGCGTGCCCAGTTTTTGCCAATTCCCCGGTTGGGAATTACAATGAGGACTGGATTATCCGACCACTACAGCCCTCCGGCCGTTTCTCTCAGGGGCGAGAAACGGGACGGGGTTGTTGCAAGATCGTCTCGGCAATCCGAATCTCGGGCAATCGTGCCTGTACTACATCTTGTTTGAGGAACACCTGAATGGCACTAGGAAGAAAACGCCGGGATCGCGGTGCGCGGACCCGTGCCAAGAAGACTCGATCTGGCAAACAGTCCTCGCCGCAGTCCTTTGCGCGGCCACTCTGGTTAGAGCAGCTCGAAGATCGTCGGATGTTGGCCACTTTTCTCGTCAACAATCTTGGTGATTTGCAGCTCAACAATAATAACGAATTGGTGGTCGTTCCTAACTCGCTGCGCGCTGCCATCATCGCTGCCAATGAGAATGATGAAGCTGACGTTATTATGTTCTCCGAAAGCTTCGCCAATAGTCTTGTTTCTGGCGCAGGAGTTATCACTCAATATGTCATTCAATTAAATAGTTCAGCAGATGATTTTGGTGCACTGACGATTGAAGACTCCGTAAGCATTATTGGCCTCGGTGCCAGAAAGATTGCCATTCAAGCGGCACCAGGAAGGCGCGTGTTTGAGATTGATCCAATGGCGATGGATCCTTTCTCCGTTTCCATCGAAGGGTTTACGATCTCTGGAGGAACTGCCATTGGCGCCGATGGTGACGGTCAAGGGGGTGCCATCCTCAATGGGCAGAACTTGACTCTTACCGAGGTCGTCATTCAAAACAGCACCGCCAATGAGGGAGGCGGCATCTACAACACGGGTAATCTCACCATCAATCGCAGCCTGATTGTAAATAACACCGCCCTCACGAATGGCGGAGGAATTCAAAACGGTGCCGATGGCACTGGCGGTGGTACGACCACAGGTCCGCCACCCAGAACCACGATCAACAATTCGACGATTTCGGGCAACACCGCCAGTATCTCTGCCGGTTACGGCGGCGGCTTGTTCAATCGCGATGGGACGATGAACGTCAACAACTCGACCATCATCGGCAATGAGGCCTACCTCGGCTCTGGCATTGCCAGCTTCGGAAATCCGGCGGCTGAGGATGAGGAAGAAGATCCGCCTCCTCCAACAATTTTCACGACCGTCACGGGATCGATTCTGTTCGAAAATCAGAACTATGTGGAAGGCGACCCGGTCAAGGTTGATATCGACGTGGTCGGCAAAGGGGAAGAAGACGATGAAGGGAACGCAACGGAACTTTTGCCCTCGATCAACATTGACGGGATGGCAGTACCTGGCACAAGAGGAGGTTCCAATGCCATTTTTGGTTACGGAGCACAAGTCGTTCCCAGCATGGGCGATTTGCCCGCCGGTACTGATCCTCTGATTATCAGTGAGGAAGTCGAAGATCCAATACTGGGCCCAATCCTGGTGCCAATACTCGGCAACTATGGCGGCTCGACCGACACATATCATCCAGTGCCTGTTGCAAGCCCTGTGATTGATAAGATCACTGGCGGCAGTGGGAACGATCAACGAGGGCGGTTCTTTGTTCGCAGATTCGAAGAAGGGGCTATGATGCCCCGTCGAGATATCGGTGCTGTCGAAGTTCAGAAAGCAACCTTTGTCGTAGATGTCTACGACGACGAATTTAACGACGGTCAGTATTCCAGTATTCAAGGCGTCACAACGATTGGAGATTTTTCGATCCGCGAGGCTCTTGCTTTCTCCAGCTCGAATCCTCTGGTTGATACGATCAATTTCAACGTTGTCCGCTCAGGCCAAGTGGATCCAACCCCGAGCGCAGCGCCCACGATTCTGCTGAATAATGGTGTTCTCACAGTCAATCACTCCGTTAACATTGTCGGTCCTGATAGTTTTATTCTGGAAATCGATGGCAAGGATCCCAGTCCCGTGTTCGGTAACGGCGGTCGGGTCTTTGTTACCTCGCAGGGGCTTGTCCCAGCAGACATCCTGATTCGCAACCTGACGCTTGTTGGCGCTGACATCGCCGGCTCAGGTGGAGCGATTTTTAATCAGGCGAATCTTACACTCGACAATAGCACGATTTCCGGTAACCGAGCCACCCTTGATGGTAGTGCCATCTTCAATGATGCCGGCAATCTGACCATCATGGGCAGCACCATATCGGGCAATAATGCTTCCGATGATGGTGCTATCTACATTAACACCGGTAGCGGCACCGTGTTGATTTCTAATACCACAATCTCCGGCAATACTGTCGGAGACCGCGGAGCGGGGATTTTCAATCGTGGTAGAAACACCAGGATCGAGTTCTCCACGATTACCAATAATACTCCTGGTTCGACACGTGGTGGCGGGTTATTGAATTTCACAGGTGGTACTGTCGAAGTGCTCTCCAGCATCATTTCCGGCAACGTGTTTAACAACGACGTCGATGCCTTTATGGGAGGCACGGGACAGGTTGTCTCACTCGGTTTCAACCTGATTGGCACCGGCAATGCCTCGGGGGCCTTTTCAGCGGCAATGGGGGACAAATTCACCGTCAATCCCATGCTGGAACCATTAGCCTTCGGAGGGGGAATTGTTCAGACTCATGCATTGATGACGGGCAGTTTGGCCATTGATGGGGGTGACCCTACAGCTGTTCCTGATATGGGAGGAGTACCGCTGTTTGATCAGCGAGGAAAGCCATTCAGTAGAGTCGATCCGGATGTCGGTATCATTGATATCGGAGCCTACGAATTGCAAGGGGTGTTCTTCCTGGTAGACAATCCCGGGGATATAGACAACGGAATCTACTCTGTGGGCAACCTTACACTCCGCGAGGCGATCAAGCTCGCCAATCTCAGCCCCAAGCTGGACACAATCGGTTTTGACCCCCTAATCCTATTTGGCAGCAACATTAATGCAGGCAATCTGACGATCACCGATTCGGTGGACATTATCGGACTGGGTTCTCCAGCGCTCAGCCTAACCGGCTCGGGCACAGTGTTTACCATCAATAATGGCAACGCAGGAACTCTGATCGACGTGAATATCAGTGGCCTGTCTTTCCTGGGTCGCAACATTGTCAGCTTTGAGAATCTATCGCTGGATGACATAGACATGCGTGGCAATGTGTCTACGGCATTGACACATCAACTCGGAGCCTTGCGAGTCGAAAACAGCACACTCACGGGCAATACGTCGCCCACCTCCGGAGGTGCTATTAACGCCCAGAATGCCGATGTGACGATTCTTAGCACCACGCTCTCAGGCAATTCGACCAGCGCCACGGGAAGCCACGGAGGTGGTATCTTCCTGAAGGATACGACACTTTATGCCTACGATCTCATTCTCACCAATAATTTGACGTTTGCTGGGGCGGCTGATGGGGCTGGTTTGTATGTGGACAACACGAATCTCACCAAAGTTCCTGGAGCGACAGAGGTTGAACTCGTCTTCTCAGTCGTCAGTGGCAATGTCACTAGTGGAGCCAACTCAGACGGTGCCGGCATCTTCGGCAAAAATGCTAGCATTTCGCTGAGCTACTATTCGGCGCTCGCTATCAACACAACCTTTGGGACCAGCTCCAAGGGGGGAGCGGTCTACATCAACGGAGGCAGCTTCACGATCTCTGATAATACGAGTGTGATACTCAACAAAACATTGGGACAGTTCTCTTCCGGAGGTGTGATCGCCAGCATTGGTGGCGACGTGACGATCCTCGATACGAACATTTCGCAAAACTCCACTGGAGGAGCCGATGCCCATGGTGGTGCCATCTTCATCCAAGATGGCAATTTGATGGTCAAGAACAGTGCTATTTTTGACAATCACACCACCGGATTGCGCTCCGATGGTGGAGGTATTTATAGCAACACCAATCTAAGCACCAAGCAGACGACAATCCTCAACTCGACAGTTTCTGGCAATACCACCCAGGACAAGGGTGGTGGAATCTACAATGCTAAAGGTCTCACATCGATTCTCCACAGTACGATTTCAAATAACTCGGCACCGTACTTCGGTTTTGGAGCGGGTGTAGGAAGCTTCGGCAATTCTGCCACCACCCGAACCGACGTTCGTTCTTCGATCATCGCCGGCAATATCTCGACCTTGGGAGGAGGCTTGTCAAGCGACGTGGATCGCATCAACGGCAACTTCAGTGATTCGTTCCGTTCGTTGGGTTACAACCTGATCGGTACCGGGATCACAGGGGCCTTTTCGGCAGTCACGAACGATCTGTTCGGCATCAGTGATCCAGGCCTGGAACCACTTTCGCTCAATGGAGGGCTGACGCAGAATCATGCCCTCATGAGCACAAGCCTGGCGGTCAATGGGGGCAACCCTGCAGACATTGCCGGCGTGAACGGAGTACCCGAGTTTGATCAAATCGGACAGGACCGTGTCAGGAACGGCCGCATTGACATCGGTTCCTACGAATCAGACTTTACGTCTGCGTTGCCTGGCGATTTTGATGGCGACGGTGACAGCGATGGTCGCGATTTCTTGGCATGGATTCGGGGTAATTCGCCGAATCCATTGAGTTCTAGTGATCTCTCGAACTGGCAAGCCAACTATGGAAATGCTCCCCCGATCGTGGCTGCCTTGCTGGTGGAGGATCAAACACCCGAGTCGAACATGGTGAACGCTTCGGTCAGTGATGAGGCCCTTGCCCCTGCACCGCTAGTTATGATCGATGCCGGCGCACCCTTATCAGAGCTGTCTGCTAGCCGTCCGCTTCAGCTTGGTTGGGGCATTCCAAGCCTGTTTGCTTCTCATCCTGTTCGTGAGACCCCGGTCGCAGCCCAGGAGGCAATCCTCGATGCCGCCCTCGCAGACGATGATCTCGCAAGCAATCTGGAGTCCAGTGAAGCAATCGACGAATTCGATTTCGGTGAGATCGCGCTTAGCCGCGGTGAGGAGGCTGATTCAGAGGACTTGGCCGCTGCAGACCATGTATTCGAGCTGATTGGCGGAGGGTCATTCTGACGCCTTCCAGGAGCCTGAGCGGCCTTTCAGGCATGTATTTCCAGGCATTATCTGTGGGCGAGATAGCTGGCGCGTGCATTACTGGGCTCTGTAGCACCAAAGCTTCTCAGTGCTATAATTAAGATAAAGTCAGAAAAAGATTCCTTTCGAGCGTGAACCGAACCCAGAATGTGAGGCTCTGCATTTGAGTAAATCCAGTCCAGCCGACCTCTACCGCTACGCCAGGAGAAGTAACTAGCCGGTGAGTTCCATCGACCGTAAACCAGGCATCGACAGCGAATCCGCCATTCTGGTCGGAGTCTATTTATCTAGTAACCGTAACGGGAGTAGTTCTGACGATCCTTTGGAGGAGTTGGCAGGGCTGGTTGAGACCGCTGGGGCTGAAGTTGTAGGGCGCATCACTCAGAATCGACCGACTCCCGACCCTGCGACCTACATTGGGCAAGGTAAGGTCGAGAGCGTCAAGCAGCTTGTCGATGCATCGGACTCAGATGTGGTTGTGTTCGACAACGATCTTTCTCCCGCCCAGATTCGCAATCTCGAAGAAACCTTGGGTGTTAAGGTACTCGACCGCACCGAGATCATTCTCGACATTTTCTCCGCACGAGCCCAAACTCACGAGGCTCGGCTGGCCGTGGAACTTGCACAACTAGAATACTCACTCCCGCGGTTGAAACGGATGTGGACTCACCTGTCGCGTATGAAGATGGGTGTTGGTATGCGTGGTCCTGGTGAAAAGCAATTGGAAACAGACCGCCGCTTGGTTGAAAAGCGTATCAACGATCTTCGCACAGAACTCAAGCAAATCGAGAAACGCAAAGAACGGGCCGTCGCCGCTCGAAGTGATCGCATGACAGTCTCGCTGGTCGGCTACACCAATGCCGGTAAGAGCACGCTGATGAATAAGCTGACCGACGCTGGTGTTCTCGCCGAGGACAAGCTTTTTGCCACGCTCGATACCCGCACTCGCCGTTGGCAGCTTCCCGGCTGGGGACCCGTGCTATTGAGCGACACGGTCGGTTTTATCCGTGATCTCCCCCATCATTTGATCGCCAGCTTCAAGGCCACCTTGGAAGAAACGCGGCAGGCAGATCTCTTGATCCACGTAGCCGACGCCAGCAATCCGATGGCCCTGGACCAAATCACTGCCGTCTATGAAGTTTTGCGAGAACTGGGCATCGACGAAAAGGACACGATACTGGCGCTAAACAAGGTCGATCGCGTCACAGATCCACTTGCACTCGAATCTCTTCGCTCAAGGTATCCACACGCCTCGCTGATCAGTGCTGCTACTGGCGATGGTCTTCCGCGGCTGGCAAGCGTTGTCGCGGAAGCACTCAGCAGAGATTTTCTCGATCTGGAAATTCATCTTTCTGCGAGCAATGGCAAGACTCTCGCTTACTTGTCGCAGTATGGCGAAGTTCTTAGCCGCACGTATGTCGAGGATCGCACGGTAGTCCACTGCCGATTACCGCAAAAGTACTTAGGGCCATTGCGAGCACAGGACGACGTGCAGATTCATCCCTACAAGAACGGCGAAATCGCTTCGCTGGTCTCCCCGAACGGCCATTCGGAAGTAACTACCAATATTGATGAAGTCGCGTAGCGGGTTTTCATGGCTCGACGCAACCTCGAAAACAAGCGAGTTCTGCTCACCGGTGCCTCGCGGGGAATTGGTCGTTTTCTTGCCTTGGAGCTTGCTCGGCAGCATTGCCGTTTGTTGGTCGTCGCTCGCAGTGGAGGGCCACTCGAAGAACTGGTCGATGAACTCAAGCAACAAGGTGCCGCTACCGCCGAAGCGTTCCCAGGCGACGTGTCGGATCCTCAATTCCGGCAAAGAATCGTGGAATATGTCCGCAGCGAGTGGGGTGCGCTAGACGTGCTGATCAACAACGCCGGGGTGAGTGCCCATGGTCGCTTTGCCCACCACGATGAGCAGGTGTTGCGGCAGATCATGGAGGTGAATTTCTATGCCCCAACGGAACTTACGCGGCTCACCCTGCCGCTGCTGGCCGAGGGTGAGGACGCGCTGATCGTGAACCTTGGCTCCATCCTTGGTCACCGCGGCATGCCGCACAATAGCGAGTATTCTGCCAGCAAGTTTGCTCTCCGAGGTTGGAGCGAGGCTTTGAGAACCGAACTGCATAGTCGTGGAATCGAAGTCCTGGTGGTGAGTCCTGGTACGACCGAAACCGAATTTTTCGACCACTTGCTCACCAAGACTGATTCGCTACCCTGGGGCAAACAAAAGGGAATTTCTCCCGAAGCAGTTGCTAGACAAGTTGTGAGAGCGATGCGACTGCGGCGTACCGAGATCTATCCCAATTGGCGAGGGCGTTTATTAGTAGCAGTCAACCGCTGGGTCCCCAAACTGGTTGACCGTGTGATGAATCGTTTCGGGTAGCCCTTTCTTAGCAGCCATCGGGGAAAGCCGATGGTCGCTTACATTTAGTTTCCGCCAACGGCAGTTAAATGAAGTTAGAAGAATCAAAAATGCGCCCTCTGGAAATCCTCTATGAAGACGGTCCTTGCTTGGTCGTGAACAAGGCTGCGGGGGTGCTGACTCAGGCTCCGCGGGGGATCGACAGCATGGAAGTTCGAGTCAAAGATTATTATCGTCGACAGGAAGGAAAACCGGTCGATGCCAACATCTATCTGGGAATCACCCACCGCATGGATAGGCCCACAACGGGGGCACTGATCTTCGCCCGCCATGTCCGCGCAGCCCAACGAATCTGTGCCCAATTCGCCGACCGCACAGTCAGCAAGATTTATTGGGCCTTTGTTGAGGGGCACGTCACACCAGACGAAGGTACTTGGACTGATTACCTCCACAAACGGCACGGCATCCCTCAGCCGCAGATCGTAACCGCCGAACACCCGGCTGCGAAACATGCCGTGCTCCACTACCGCGTTCTGTGGCACAACGACTGGGGAACTTGGCTGGAGATCGAATTAGAAACAGGTCGTACGCATCAGATTCGCGTCCAGGCTGCTTCCCGCGGCTACCCTGTGGTAGGCGACGCAGACTACGCCAGTCAGCGGCCTTTTGGGGAGCCTAAGGAAGATCCCCGCGAGCAAGGAATCGCACTGCACGCTAGACAAATCTCTTTTCGTCACCCCATGAAAGATGAGTCTGTATGTGTGGTCGCCCCGCTACCGACGGATTGGACTGCGCTAGAATTACCAGCGGAACTGCGCTAGTCGCGATTTGTTAAATCGCCGGTCCTGGCTTGATACCGATCATCTACGCACCCATCCCAACGACTCCATCCCTTCGTAGATCCAGGGATGAATCCAGGGATTCCAGGTCGGGTAGCTCACTGAAAAGACGGAGAAGACGAGCAGCACCAAACAGAAAACCCTTCCTCCTCGCGAGGACGCAAGCGAGTCGAGTGCAGGGAGCATGCCCCACAGCCACAAAGGGGCAAACCAGAACATCCAGCGGAAGCCACTGGTCATGCCGCCGTAGTTACGGTCCTCAAGAGGACGCAGGACCACGTAGAAAACAAGACAAACCACCGATATCAGCAGGATGCCAGCCGCAAGTTGCCTTTCAGGATTTGGATTCCGCGAGCGGCACCATAACACTAGTCCAACCACGCTCAGCAGCCAGATGGGTGTCAAGGAAAATACACCGTGGTGCCCCAGCAGGCAGTGCCACGCATAAACCCACTTGGATTCTTCCCCCCGATCGATTCCCTGCCTGTTCGCCCAATAGCTTTCTCTTTCCACGCCGTTGATCGTGTAGGTGTATTGATACCAGTTCTCCTCCTCGTCGGCCTCGTAGCGGTGAGCGTATGGAGGCGACCAGGTGCCGTGGGCGATGTAGTTGGTACCGAAATGGGCGGCGGCTATCACGAGTGCGGCAGGCAGAAAACCGGTGAGCCAGGCGTTGCGGTCACGAAACAACAGGGCGAACGCAACCAGGGCGAACATCGAAAGGGCCGGGAGTTCGTTGGCAGCGGTGAAAGCAGCTGCTAAGCCGCAAGCGGCGTAGTCGCTACGGCGGGTCGAACCGTCGCACCAAATCCGCACAAAGTAGCTAAGTGTCACTGCGGCGCTCACGGCGCCGATGATGTGATTATTCAAAACCACTGCGAATGTAGTGAGAAACGTCGCAAAACATGCTGCAGCCACGATGAACAACCGGCTCCAATCGGTGCGGCCAAAACGGTCGGCAAGCTGTGCCAGGATGAAATACATCCATGCTAAGGGAATCACATGGACGGTAAGCAGCATGAGTCGTCCAACAAAATACGGGTGCTCCCCGAGTGTCAAGCCAGTGAGCTTGTTGATAACCCAATATTCACCAGCCAGCAACGTGATCAGCAGCGGAGGTTTGCTCGAATAGAGATGCAATTGACCATCGTCGCCCCTGTGCTGGACCATGTCGATTGTATTCCAGACGTCGTTGTCGAGTACCTCGTCAATTTCATACGTCCCCAGCTCCACCAGTGCGCGAATTGCCAGCCAACGGCTGCGATCGTTGGCACTCAGGAAGGGGCGTTGCAGCGTCCGCTCAGCGAGGATTTCTTCGCGTGCCTGCTTGAGTTGCAGCTCAATTTCAGCATCTGAGAGATTCTGCGACTTTAGTTTCTTCTCAAGGGGCGCAATTTGGCGATTGACAAGATGAGCTTCCAGATCCATCCGGTTCACAGAATTCACGGACATCAGCCGGCCACTCATATTGCCAACGGCGATCGCTATTAACAGCGAGTATACTGCCCAGCGAAAATGCGATTGAGAATCGCTGCCAATTTGGGTCATGAGGTAGAGCTTTCAGAAGGTTGATCGAGTTGGGTTGAGGGCGAATGAGTACCGGTTTTACCTGGTTCTGTGTGTGAGGCAATCGAATAAGCATCACTATCGCGAGAGAAGAGGGCCGATATCAGCTCCGCCACGAAACCTAGTGCCAGCAACTGAGCTCCGATTAATAGTAGTACCAAAGAATAGTAGAGTGCAGCCGTTTCGTGCAAGTGAATCGGCGTGTTCCCAGGCAAACGAGTTACGCACCAGAGAATGGCCAGATAGCCCATACCAAGAATGCCCAACAACAGCAAAATGAGCGCACCCATCCCCAGCCAGTGCTGCGGTCGCTGATTGAAATGGGTGATAAACCTCACCGTCAAAAGGTCCAAAAGTCCTTTGGGAATTCGCGACCAACCGTATTTTGATTGACCTGTGGTTCGTGGCCGATGGCGGACGACCACCTCTCCCACGCGAAACCCGCGCGCGGCCGCCAACACCGGGACGAATCGATGCAACTCCCCATAGAGTCGCACCTCGTTGATCACTTCGCGACGAAAACACTTGAGGCCACAGTTGTGATCGTGCAGTCGGACGCCGGTCATCCAGCTCACCAACAGGTTGAACACCTTCGAAGGCCAGGTCTTGTGCCAGGGATCATGCCGCTCCTTTTTCCAGCCGTTTACGACATCAATGCCTTGGTCGAGTCGGGCAATCAGATGGGGTATCTCAGCCGGATCGTCTTGCAGGTCAGCATCCATCGTGATGATGATTTCTCCCACTGCAGCATTGAATCCGGCGCTGAGAGCGGCTGCCTTGCCGAAGTTCCTACGAAAGCGTATCCCTAACACCCTTGGATCATGCTGGGCGATTTGCTCAATGACCTGCCACGAGTTGTCAGTGGAACCATCATCCACAATGATGATCTGTAATTCATACCCCTGCGCTTGGGCAACCAGAGCAAGCTGTGCATGGAGTTGCTTCAGACTGGTGGCTTCGTTTAAGGAGGGAATCACAATGCTGATCATGGTTCGGCGCTTCGCTTAAGTAACTGTCTCTTCAAAGGAATCAAGGCGAGAGATGAATTTGTGTCTAACGCAAGAGGCAGACGGGCGGTCCTCGACTTGTTCTGCTATCTCCAGAATAGCAGATACCCCCCCGGAAACCAAAACCCATCTTTCCTGCCAGATCGATTCCCTCTTAGAATAGCCTCGTTGCCATAACCCTCAAATCCTTTCAATCTGGAGAGCCTGGTGCCTCGCGTCGTTTCGTTCATCGTTCTGGTAGCGATCATTTTGCTGATCGGCTTAAAGTTCTTTCAAGTGATGATCCTGTTTGTGGTCCCGCTCTTCTTGGCAGCGGTCTTAGTGGTGATCTTCAAACCGCTACATCAATGGATTAGCAAGCGCCTCAAGGACCACAATCGTTTGGCTGCCGCACTTACAACAACGGCAATCGTGTTGATTGTGTTGCTGCCGACTGTCGGTTTAGCAGTGCGGGCTGTCTCCGAGGGTGTGGAGCTAGTCAGTTATTTTAGTGCTGAGCAAGCTGCCTCGAAGAAGGCCAATCAGCTACCAGTTGTTGATCCTGACGATCCCGAAGCAGACAGGAATGAGGGAAAGTCCTTTACAATATTCATTACTCAACTCGTGAGCGAAGCAAACTCGTTGTTGGAAAGATTTCATATCCCTTATACATTGGACGCAAGGCAGGTAATCAACGATGTCACTCACAGTCTCAGCCAGATGGCTACACCACTTGCCGTGGGTGGTTTCCGCATTTTGACCAGTTCTCTGGTCAGCTTAGCGATCATGGTGATCACCACCTACTACTTTTTCGCCGATGGACCAGCAATGATAACTGCTCTCATGAGGCTTTCTCCACTCGATGACAAATACGAGCAGGAGCTACTGGAAAAATTCAGCGATATCAGCCGCTCGGTGGTGTTGGCAACTCTCGCCTCGGCCATTGTTCAGGGTTTGCTAGCCGGTGTAGGCTTTTTCTTTGCTGGTATCGATCGCATCTTCTTTCTCACGGGACTGACGATGTTCCTGGCGATGATCCCGTTCGTAGGGGCCGCGGCCGTGTGGGTGCCCGTATGTGCCTGGCTCCACTTTCACGATCAACGCACTACCGCCGCCATTGTGTTGGCACTCTATTGCGCTGGAGTTGTTTCGATGGTTGACAATATCATCAAACCGTACATTCTCCACGGCCAAGCCAACCTACACCCGCTCTTGGCTCTCTTGAGTGTGATCGGCGGCGTCCAGGTACTCGGGCCTATCGGTATTCTCGTGGGGCCAATGCTCGTGGCATTTTTGCAGGCCCTGCTGAACATGCTCAACAAAGAACTTGGACAGATGGGGGATCAACCTGTTACCGCCCTCCAAGAAGCCCTGGCAACTGAAAAGAAGCTTTCAAAGTAGGAGGCAGCCTCACGGGTCGCTCACCCGTTACTACTCAAATAGCCTGCACTCGACTGAAAATACTTGCGGCGTCGGGACTCGGTAGCGGCGACATCCTCAGCAGCCGCGTGTTGGGTACGCAAATCTTCGAGGCTGGCATTGCAAACCCGGCAACCGATGGTCGAAAGATGAAAGCGGATGTAATCCGCCTGAGAATCATCAAGAATTCCTAACAAGAAACTTCCCAATTGCTCACGATCCGGGCAACTGAGTCTTTCCCTCCGCCAAATGGCTCCCAATGTGTGAAGTCCCGCGTCGCGCTGTCCAACGATGGCAGTTAAGCGATCTACCAGGGATTGGTCGTTGCGCAGAGCATTTTCAACCTCTGACATGCGATCCTGTGGCAAATCCTCATCCAGATAAGCAGATAATTCGGAATCAGTGTAAGAAGTTGCCATGGAGTGCTTAAGAGTAGAGTTCGGGGAATACATCCTGATTGAGTCGCTGGGAACGAACAATCCTACGCAATCGCTCGAGAAAGTCGTATTTGAAGTTAGCGACTTGTTGCTCACTCAATTCCAGTTCCTCGGCAACTTGCTTGTTGGGCCAACCCAATACGAACAGGAGCTCCATACATTGAATCTTCTGCCAATCGCCTGCGGATTTCCATTTCTCGATCTGCTCGGCAATACCTTCAGCGATGGCTCCATCTTCCATCTTGTGACGTTCACCACTGCGGGCAATGCTACTTGCTTGCCGGGCACCACCAGCCAGTTCCCAGTTGCCTGACGATTTTTCGCCTGTCGAAAGGGGGATCGCCGGTCGGCGGCCCTCGCGGCGCAGGTAGTCGGTCAGCTTGTGGGCGGCAATCGAAAAGAGCCAGCTTTCCAGGGAGCGCTGGGGATCATAATTGGGCAAACTGGTCAAAAAGCCGATGAAAGTCTCTTGGACAACATCTTCACTTGCCGCTCGCCTGCGCAGACGGCTATCCACAAAAGCCAACAGGCGACCCTCGTACTGAGCGATTAACTGATCCCACGCTTCGGGCTTTCCCCGGCGAATTTCCTCAACAAGCAATACGTTGGGCTGGGAGGATTCAGTCATCAGCAGCGATGGTTAAGCCGTGTTGCAACGCAACACACGGCAACAACGCAAAACAAGGTCTTCAGTTAACAAGCAGAAACACAATTGCGATTATCGCAACTGCGCTCCCCCAAAGCAACTGCTGGCTGTAATAGCCTCTCGTCCAAGTATCGATCCTCAGCAGGCCATAGACGGCTGCCAGAGCGGCGATTGCAAACAAGCCGAATATGCCAAAAACCTCCAAACGGGTGTTCCGCTCGTATTGCAGCCAGGCGCTGCGCAGCTCGCGGTCGACGCTCTCGTTGAATTCGAGAAGGACATGCACTTTTCTCATCTCTCCTACGGACGAATCCACCGTCCCTGTGAATTCATCAACACAGATTTCGCGAAAAATGTAATCCAGGCCGATACCCAGAGGGAGGGGACTGTCGACTTTGACCGGATGACCAACATCGCCTGAGGCAAGCTGCTCAATTCGCCGGCCGACTATTCGTGGGAGAAACTCCGTTTCTAGCTGCTTACGGCATTCATCGACGGTCACAAAAGGATCCGAGGCAACGCTCACTCTGTAAACATTGCCAATTGCCTTGGGGGGAGTGACCACCCAACGCGGCGGGAGTTGACCTTCGGCACTCAGTCCAGACGACTCGGCAACAGCCTCGGTCGCTTCCTTGTCACTGGCTTCTAGTGTGGGTTCTGCTTCCTCGGCAGTATTCTGTGTTAAATCAATCTTAGATTCATTTAGTTTTTGCCAGAGGGCGTCGAGGGAGGATCCATGCTCCGTCAAGCGCGGGGATTCGTCTGAATTTTCAACTGCGTGGTCATTGATCTCTCTGTGCGAAGCCTCCACGAAGATTGCAGGACGTATCTCAGAGTTGTGCCCCCAAAAAAGCACGCACATGCAGAAAATGAAAATGAGACCAGCAAGGATAAACTGTGAACGATTTGCGAGCAGTATTAGAATCGGAATTCCAAGAAGTAATATCAACCACGAAAAATCGGGCTGAATGAATACACTCTTTTGCATCTCCAAAGTTGCAGGTGGGAAAAGACCAGCGAATAACAATGCCACACAGAAAAAAAAGGCAACAATCGACCGCCCGAAGTATTTTCGCTGGCGATAGGAAACCCATATGAAAAACGGCAGACCTACGATCAATAAAATCAATTGCCAAATGGCTGGTGTGGCTCCGGCTAGTTCCATCATGCCACTCCTTGCTCAGTAATCGCCCGGCGGCGGCTCGGTGAGAGCCAGGGGCTGGCAAACTGTAAGGTGAAGGACATGATCGCAGCGACCAGCATTCCCAGCGGTTGAGGGAACCACCAGACGAAGTGCAGCAACCACGCTAGGAAGCCACACCAGATAATTGCCCACACGCTCACGCGCGTCGTCCGCGTTGACTCGGCCTGCTCCCACCACGCCACGAGCAAGAATAAGAAGGCGAAATACGCGGCGTAGACTTGAAGTGGTAATTCTGCGGCAACGTTATTATGCAGTCCCAGGGTTCCGCTTAATAAACTCTGCCCCGCTCCGATCCCCATGTCGTTCCATGTTCCCTGCGAGAGCATCAGCCAATGGGCAAACGTCCAAGCTAGTGCCCCGACAAGGGCTCCAGCGATTATTTGAATAAATCGTAAAGGAGCCTGATCTTCGATCTTCCCTTCATTAAGTTTCGTAGGAATCATGATTGCCCAGCATCCCACCGAACAGACCGCCGTCATCCAGGCAAACAGGCTCCAAGTAAAAGTTGAAGCCATGATTAAGCAGACTACCAAGGAGGCGACTGCCGACACGACCGAGGCGAAGAACATGGCTCCCACCAATTCTGCCAATCGATCGTGAAGTGATTTCGCGGCTGCATGTTCGCGGAGCTGACGTTGACGGCTCAGCCGACGTTGCCGCCGTGTCAGTTTGGTTGGAGGCGAGACGACTTCCCTAGTTACCGGCACATAAGGCTGAGTCGCTGTCGAGCCGGCTAAATTGCCCTGCTGGGATTTGGATGGCTGGATGACCAGCGTCCAGATCACGCGGTAAACTAGATAGATAATTCCCAGAAAAACCCCCATCGTGACCCATTCTGGCGATGTCGCCAGCAACCCAATGGCTAATACCACTAGAAGAGTCGATTTGAATATGGGATGCATCTCACTGCGATGGAATCGCTTGCGAGCTTCATTCCATTCATTGCGAATCGCAGCGAGAATCGGCTCTTCATTTGGGTAGCTAGAGCTTTGATTTGTACTCTCGAACGATGGTGCACGAGTCACTCGTTGCTCCCCGTTCGCAGCGCTCGCACCAGGCATCGATTGCAACATCTCAGCCACGCTCCGTAGGCGTGTCTCGGGATCCTTGTTCATGGCCCCCTGGACAATACTACGATAAGGTTCGGCAAGCGCGTGCAGGTCGGGTTCAGCAGTAAGGTGTTTCATCAGCACTTCACCGACGCTCTCTCCCTCGAACGGCACATGACCCGTGAGCATTTCGTAGAGAATGATCCCTAAGGCGTACGTATCGATCTCGCGGCCATAGCGGCCATTGGCAATCTCGGGAGCCATGTAGTGGACCGTACCCACGCTTTCGGTCTGACCACTGCGACGACTGCAAGAGATAAATTTCGACAGGCCGTAATCCCCAATCTTGACCGTGTCTTCGTCCAGAAAAATGTTTGCCGGCTTCAAGTCGCGGTGGACGATTCCGTGGTCGTGCAAGTACGCCACTCCGGCGGCGATACCTTGAAACCAGGCAATCGCCAGATCGGCTGGCATTCCATTCGGGTGGCGGTCGATGGCATCTTCTAGCGACTCGCCAGAAACGTATTCCATGATGACCCAACGATCATCATTCTCGTCGGTCCGGATGTCATAGATCGAAACGAGATTAGTATGTTTCAGATTGAGGCAGTGGGTTACCCCGCGTAGCTCAACATCTAGATTGCGACGAATCAACTTGAGTGCAACTTCTTTGCCGGCATCACTCACCGCATAGTACACTTCACCAAACCCACCGCGACCAATTCCACGCTTGATCGTGTACCCTGCCAACGGCTGTGAGCCACTTGCGTAGGTAAAGCGAGGACCTGCCTTGGGCCGATCTTCCGATTCAGGTTCAGGATAAATGGCGGTCATGAAGGGTTCGGAGGCTAGTGCGGACACTTGCTTGATCTTTCTCTATTAGATTCTAACTTGTTTCAGGTGAATCGCTCAAATCTCTTCAAAACTTAGGGAAAAGTTCTCCCCACTAATCCGGCTATCTGCAAAGATACTACCGCTGGTGACGTCAATTCCATCATTGGTTTCCACGATCTCTTTCGAGCGGAACTGTAAATCCTCACCTCGACGGAAGAGCACCACGTCACTCAGCCAACCGGGGCAGTGAATGTGGCTATGCGATCCTGGGCCTAATACGCAACTTTCGCTCATGAGTACCACGCTGTCGACAGCGGGCTCGGTTTTGTGTTTTGACTCAATTCGCAGCACGGCAGTTGCACTCAGCGTGTGGGGCTTGATAAAGCGAAGCCGGAGTGAATCGCCCAACTCAATCAGGGCATTGTTGTTGAGCACCACGGGACCGGTGAGCTGATGGCCATCCACTTTCGTCGTGTGGATGGGCGTCAAGACATAGTTTTCCTTTTCTCGCCGGATAGAGGCGTGACGCCTGGCGAGATCCGCCCGGACGGGAATGTCGACACCCCCTCCGCTCGAAGGTTGGCCAATCATTACCTCATCACTCAGGCAGAGCAGAAATCCGCCGATCTCATCGATCCATGCAATGAGACGTCTTCCTGGCTGATGGTCCGTGGTCATGGTGTCGATTGTTGCGTTCGTGCGCCAAGCTATGGTACTTTTATCTCTGGGAGCTCCAGCAGCTCGGCGAAAGCCCGGTGGAGTTCGTTTGATCGTCGCCTTCAGCCCCACCGCCTCCCATGCTCGTCGCCTGGCTGCTAAAGCTGGAGGATGCTCAGGAGCTAATTGTAGCACTGCCTCAGCCTGAGTGAGAACTTCAGTCCAGTTTTGCTGTCGAATCGCCTCATAGAGCGCGGATACGAGCGACGGGCATCTCTCGGCATCTGCCGAGAGTTCCGCCTTGCGAGTCGCAATCTGTGC
This sequence comes from uncultured Planctomycetaceae bacterium, assembly GCA_937925545.1. Classification (GTDB taxonomy): domain Bacteria; phylum Planctomycetota; class Planctomycetia; order Pirellulales; family Lacipirellulaceae; genus Bythopirellula. The sequence continues at coordinate 91,107 of CALALR010000040.1, read as the reverse complement.
TGCAAGGGAGTCATTGTCTTCGGGGAGTAGGCGAGCCGCCTGACTGAGCATATCATCTGCCTGGTTGAATTCACCCGCATAGGCCAAAGATTTGGCTTTCGTGATCAGTCTCACAATGTTCTTCCAGAGGCGTCGCTCTTCACCTCCCAACCGATGCTGCTCCAGCTTGGCAATTTGCCCTTCGGCCATGGCTGTATCTCCACATTCCAACAAACGTCTCGTGACAATGAGTCCCCTCTGCGCTTCAGCCTGACGGAACTCATTAATCAAATGCTCGTTTCCACCCATGCGCTCCACATGCCGAATATCTTTCCAGCCTGCCGTACTGTCACCGTTTGCAATCTTTTCGTTCGCCTGGTTGACCAGTTTCGCGGCGACCTCCTTTGAAAGTCGCTTGGCAGGAAGAAATCCCCGCAAAGATTCTCGACTTAAGAGTGCCGAGGCCTCTTCACAGCGGCCTTCATCGAATGCCACCTGAGCGGTTCGTAACTTTAGTCGCCAAGAGGGAAACATGTCACTCAATCCACTGTGAAAAAGCTAAACTGCCCCCGCCTTCCGGCGGGGGCTGCGAAGGGAGACTACTACTTCTCGAAATTGACGACGGCTACGTCCGATTCGGATGCCTTGTCGAGTTGAAAATACTCGGCAACCTGATCAGTAATGTCTTCGGGAACGGACTCCTCGAGAGGGATTTCATCCGCGAAGTTGGTGTCCGCATTAGCAAGTTTGGCAGCTACGTCGAGCCTTGTGCGAATATCGACGATCAACTCCTTAGCACGAGCCAGTTGGCTGTCGTCGAGCTTCAAATCGCTCGATGCTTGTGCCACTTCGACAAGCTTGAGTTTGGCTTCCAGGTTTTCGACTTCTACCTGGAGCTGTCGCTGAGAATTCATCATCGCTGCCAATTTCTCGCGTGCTGCCTCAAGGTTGCGCTGGCGGGCGCTACGCATGTCGGCGAGACTAGCCAACGTGGCATCTGAAGTCTTGTAGCGAACAAACCGACGCGACAGATCTTGCTTCACCTCATCGGAGGAGTAGGAATTCCCCGCGTAGCGAAACACATTCTTCCCGGAACTCAAATCCGACTGAAGGCGCATGATTTCAGATTTTTCCTTAGCAGCTTTTGCTTCGGCCGCTTCGATCCGCTTGTCGAGTGATTCGACCTCGACCTCTTCTTTAGCAATCACATGCATCGAGCGACGAACTTCTGGCTCAAGATCACGGACCATTTTGCGGGCACGATCAATCTGAAACTCTAGCGGCACGCTCTCCTCCACAGTCTGACTTGCCCGCTCGTAGGAGGTTGTGAGGTAACTCATCGCCCCTTTTCCCAAAAGCAGCCCTCCCAAAAGTCCCACTACCAACACACTTAGCACAAGTTTTTTGATCATCTCAAATGTCCTCCAAATTAGGTTCAGGGAGGCCAAAATCCGGAAATGGAGGCCCCTCTATTCGATCACTAAGAAGAATTTCGCCGTATAGCTAAAGATCTTGGAAGAAATCTTGATTTTTTCCCCGGTCCAGCCCCGGTCTGCCCAGAAATCTAGACCGATGTTGACGTGCCGAGCTAAAACATGTCTGCTGGGAACTGGCTGGAGTTGCCTATAATTAGCTCGCATCCCGCAGCTGTCCTTCCCCAAATCCCCAATTTATCTGCATTACGTCCCATGACACGATTCTTGTTTTCTTGGTTATTCGTTTGCGCTGTGGCGCTCTTGGTCGTTGGCCAACTTGGCTGTGCTAAATCGAGCGTGGATCCGGCTCTGCTGGCCAAGTACCGGGAGAAGTTCAGCCTATCTTCAGAGCCTCCTGACGTTCAGACAGTCTATGAAGTACGCGAAACCCTTCTAGGCGCGGATGACAGCGACCACGACCACCATGATCATGAACACGCGGATGAGCATGGACATGACCATGACGCGGAGGACCATGCCGAGCATGATCATGAACATGATGAAGAACATGCACATGATGAGCACGAACACGAGCACCCCGTCAAGGAAGTCCTAGAGACCACCGAACCCAGGAGTGTTGCGATGGTGGGCCAGATTGGCGGATTAGCCAATCCTTGGGAAGAAACTCAGCCTGAATTTCCCTTTGCCAGCAATCAGGCGGTTTTTTTCCTCGCTGATCCGCAAGCGATTGCCGAACACGAGGCCGAAGGGCACGTGCATGCCCCTGGAGAAGAATGTGCCTTTTGCGCCGCCCATGCTGAAGAAAACTCCGAACTGCTGGCAGTAGTTCGGCTGGTAGACGATCAGGGTAAAGTTCTGCCCATGGATGTGCGTGAGTTGCTTAATCTCAATTTGAACGATATGGTGGTCGTTCAGGGCGAAGCTCAAGTTTTGGAAGGCGGAATGATGATCATGAATGCAACGGGTGTATTCGTCCGCAAGTGATCCTCAGCTACTCAATCAATCTTAAGGGAATTCGATGATGAAACTAATTGCTCGTAAATCGTTTTTGCTGACTCTGTTGCTGACAGTTTGTTCGACTCTAGTGCAGGCTGCCGATGAAACTCCTCTGTCCGAGTCAAAGGACATTCCAGCCGTGAAGAAGGCTTTGAAGATGGGCCCGACTGAAACAGCCATCTTTGTCGGAGACATGCACTGCAAGAACTGTGCAAAGAAAGTCGCCCGCAAGCTTTACGCTGTCAAGGGTGTGACCAAAGTCCGCACCGATTTGAAGGTCGATGTGGCAATCGTCACCCCCCAACGAAATCAGGAGCTAGATTCCAAGGCCCTCTGGGCTGCTGCCGAGGCCTCTGGAATCCTCCCCATCAAACTCATCAGCCCTTCGGGAGTTATCGAAGCAGATGAAGAAGCAAAAAAAGAGGCCATGAAACCTCATGATCACGCTGCCGAGGAAACCAAGACGAGCTAGTTTATTTACCAAAGTCAGCTCAACAAACGAACGCCCAGGGATTGCAATCCCTGGGCGTTTTCTGTTGGTACGATCTGTTCTCTAAGCAGGTTGGCCGGCGTATTGCTTTTGGTATTCGCCGTATATCCAGTCATAGGTCTTTTTCATTCCATCGCGAAGACGAATCCCCGGGGCCCAGCCCAAATACTCTTGAATCTTGGTGTTGTCGCTATTGCGCCCATTGACACCCTTTGGGGCTGTGAGATTGTGCGTATGCTTGAGTTTCACGCCAGCTATCTCTTCGACCATATCGTAGAGCCCCTCAATGGTAATCAGTTCGTCGGAACCTAGATTGATCGGTTCGAGAATATTGCTATCGGTGATGGCGAGAATGCCTTTGATACAGTCATCGATATACATGAAACTGCGGGTCTGCTTGCCATCGCCCCAAATCTCTACCTCTGTAGCTCCTGTTTCCTTGGCATGAATAATCTTGCGGCAAGTAGCGGCCGGTGCTTTTTCGCGGCCACCTTCCCAGGTACCGTGAGGACCATAAACGTTGTGGAATCGAGCCACACGCGTGTAGAGGCCGTAGTCTTCACGGAAATGGCGGCACATGCGTTCCGAGAATAGCTTCTCCCAACCATAGCCATCTTCAGGCATGGCTGGATAGGCATCTTCTTCCTTGAGCGGCACAACATCTTCAGACTTCTGCTTGTCGGCGTTGTAAACGCAGGCACTGCTGGCGTAAAAAAAACGCTCTGCCTGATTCTCTTTGGCGGCTTGGAGCAAGTGGGTATTGATTAACACTGACAACATGCACAATGCTTTGTTGTTTTCGATGAATCCCATGCCACCCATGTCGGCTGCCAGGTTATAAATGTCACCGACTCCGCGACAAACGGCGTAGCAGTTCTCACTTCCCTTGAGATCGGCCACAATGTTTTCGGCATCGTCGAAAACCTGGTACCATTCTTCCATGGGCTTGATATCAACGCTCCGCACCTGGTGACCATCTTTAAGCAATCGAGCGACCAAATGCCCGCCGATGAATCCACCTCCACCAGCAACGAGAACGGGTTTCTTACTCATCCGAAAATTTCTCCACAGAAAATTGAGTTTATCTTGTAATTAAGCTTATCCGATCGAAGGTAAACAATTCATTATACCTGGCAATTGCCCCTTGTAAAACAGTTCTAATCTTCGTTGAGAGGTCTTGCAGAATAATGCGGATTTAGCTCCACTCAACCACATCGCAGAACCTGCCGCACAGCGTTTTCATGCTAAGTTCTTGCTCGATCAATTGCTTGCCACGGCCCCCTTTTTCTGCCCTCTGAGCCTGTGAAAGCGATGCGATTTGACGAATGCATGTTTCCGCTTCAGCGACATTTCCATGATCGACCTGCCAACCAATGTCGTGAGATTTGAGCAATTCTCCCACGTGCGATTCCATGGGGCCCAGCAGCAAAATCGGCCGCGCCACGGCCATGGCTCCATAGACCTTGCAGGGATGCACAATGCCGACCATCTCGGTGCCCATTGCCACCAAATGGACATCTGCGGCGGAAAGTGAGTATTTGATTTGGTCCAACGGTTGATAGGGCAATGTTCGGACGTTGCCGACTTGTTCACGCTGGATGAACTCATCGATACTTTTCTTGCCATTACCTCCGCCAATGAACAGGAATTCGATCCTTGGATCGTCCTGGAGTTTCTTAGCCGCTTCGAGGATCGTCGTGACTGGATGTGCCGGGCTGATATTGCCCGAATACATAATCACAAATTTATCCCCTAAACCATGTTCCTTACGGAAGGGATTGTCCGCATGATTTACTGGTTCCAAATGACTTTCGTGGGGCCAGGGAGGCATGATAGCCATCCTATCTCCCACAGGATGCTTAGCTTCCAAGCGAGCTGCCATAAAACGATCGAGCGCCACCACGCCGCGGGCTCGCTTGAGAATCGTGCGATTGATCCAATCGAAAACTCGCACAACAAACGAACCTTGGCTGGCTTGTCCCATCGCGACAATTTGATCGGGATTGATATCCATGGCCCAGAACGTGATGGGTACACGGCGAAAAAACTGTATGAATACAGCCGCTGTCGATGCCATTGGAGGCGAAGTGCTCACCAGAATCCGATTCAAGCGCCTTGTAAATAGTCCGCGGATGATTACTTGCAGCAAGAAAAGCGACTGGCCTAGTAGGCGAACCTTGATCGATTTCTTCCCAAAACTAGAAAATGGCAGCCGTCGAATTGTTACCCCGTCGAGAGTTTCTCGACTAAGATATTTTCGACTGGGATCGTCGTAACCACGGGATGCAGCGTAAACGAGCACACGATACCCGCGTCGAGCCAATTCTGCCGCCGCGTCATGCATGTGTTGTCCCACCGAGGTGGGATCGGGCACATAGACCTGGCTAATGACCAGGATCGTTTTTTTGGGGGAGATTTCACTCACGTGGATCGGCCTTATCGGGTGGAAACATAAGGAGGTAGAAGGCTGCTTTATTTGGCCTCAAGTATTCTTAAGTAAATTGATTCCGGAAAATGCCCCGATCTGGTCATCACCCCTCGATCATGCTCGCCTGGAGTGAAGTTGGGTAAAACCTCCTTCATCGCTTCCACTTCCGCAAATTGCATCATCGACATGCTCATTTCGATCGTGATCGTTGGGTTGTTCACCAGGTAGGCGTACAACAAAGTCGTTTCACGGTGAAAAAACAATCGATCGTCAAGCACAAATGGGTTGTAGTTGTAGGGAAAAGCAATGTCGTGAAAGTGAGCATTGACTCCTGGTGCAAGTCGCGGGAGGACCTCTCCAATTAAGATTGGCACCTCTGAACCTGGCTTAAGCGTGTGAGTGGAATCGACAAAAAGCAGGTCACCAGACTTGAGTTCGGTAAAAGTTTCTAAGGGTACTGTCTGCGCCATTTCTGGCAGAAGTCTGATTTTACCCTCGCTATCGAACTGCTTGAGGATACTAGTGGGATAAGGTTCAACGCAGACAATTTCTGGCTGATAATTTGGCTCGTCGTTAGCGGCGATAATTGCTACAGCGGTCGATACGCCACATCCCACCTGAATTATCTTTGCAGGCTGTCGACTCCTCACATAACAATAGAAAAAATCACATTCATTGCGACCAAACCCTGGTTCCCCATTAAGCTTTGAGGCCTCTTGATGAATGTTGCGCGACAGGAGTATGTCTCGATATGGTTCCGTACACGCCCGTGTCATTGCGACTTGTGCCGATGTATCGCTGCCGAGAATTCCATACATCGTCATGGGCTTTCGCCAATAATCCGTCGCACGAAGATGACGAAAATCTGGAATTTCCGAATAAAAATGATTTGGTGAGATATTCACACCAAAACGTTGACCGAATTCCAAGAGGCCGCGTAGCATCCTGGGCATGCGTTTCTTGATTGAATGTTTGAGGTTAGCCATGAAAAAAGTGACCTGCCGTTCTAAGGATCATATTTCGCTTCAAGTCCAATAGCTGGAAAGGTCCTGACGAACCCTGATCCACTGAATATAATAAGAGTTACATTTCATTGTAGTTGCCAAGGTAAACGCCCAAGGGTAAATAATGTTCTCGGTCAAAAGAAGCTCATTTTCTCGCCGCATTATGACCGTCTCCCACAAAATTACGTGGCAATTGGGCGTTCGTTTTCCCAAGACTTTTCCCTTTGTATTCGTTATTGGGTTTCCTAAGAGTGGGACAACTTGGGCCTGTCAGTTGGTGGCGGCGTACCTGCAATTACCTTATCCCCGGGTGCCATTATTTCCCCTTGGATTCGCCTCGGCAGTGCACGGGCATGAATTGGTAAGCAAGAAGTATCCCTATTGTGTTTATGTGATTCGCGACGGTCGCGACGCGATGGTTTCTCTTTTCTTTCACATTCAAAAAATGATCCTGCAAGGTAATAGCTTGGGATTTCGTCGAAATCAACAAGAGATCTTTCTAACCGGCGATGATCCTGCTCAGGTACGGAAAAATTTTAGTCGTTTCCTCGAAATTCAAATTAAGCGACCCATTGGAAGCCGGTATAGTTGGGCTGAACACGTGATGTCTTCTCAGGAGATTGAGCACCCTAAATTGGCTCGGTTGAAGTATGAAGAATTAATTACCGACGGGGCTGCAGCATTGGCCAGAGAGATGTCGTTACTCGATGGAGATGCTCCAAATATCGAGCGTGCCCAGTTTTTTATTAACGATTTTTCTTTCTCCAGAAGTGCTGCAAAAAGCAAGAAGACTGAGGACAAAGGGATGTTCCTGCGCAAAGGTGTCAGTGGTGATTGGAAGAATTACTTTACTCGTGAGGCCGCGGATATATTTGATCATCATTGCGGCACTGCCCTAATTGCGACTGGTTACGAGCAAGATCGTCAATGGCTCGATGCTCTGCCAGCCGAGTAAGGGCCTTCATTGGCTTAGTCAGTCGAACACTGCTAGCTGGCTACTCGGTGCGATACTCCAGTTTAGCACCAACTCGTAGGATTATCCTTAAGAGAGGTAAATATTCCTAGTACAGGGTGACCCACTCCCATTCCTTCTAGCGTGCTGGTTTGAGTGGTAAGAGGCTCTCAAACACCCCTGTTGACCTCCGACAGGTACCAACTCGGGCCCTAAAAGCTGCTACCTTGGCCGATAATCCAGTCGAACTCCGTCGGCGTTCTGCGCTTGCGATTTTCCGTACCCTCTATTGTGTAAGCTTTAGTTTAGATTAAAATGATGTTGTAAGTTATGCGAATTATGCGGGACGTTCGGCTACGGGTCCTTAGAATTACATACGTGGGCCAATTCTTAGAAACTGTTCGAGTGAACTACTGTTCTACCTCTTAATCGGACTAAAGTCGTAAGACCATTCTCTTGTGGTTCGGCGTAGTTTTTTCGTCAGAATCCTTTCCGCGTTACTCCTTGCATGATTAAACGATGCCCTGTAATCCACTGAAACAGAAGATCATCCGGCTAGCATTACTTGCAGCGAAACTCACGTCGATTAGCGTGGGATGCTGGCTACTGAGCGTTATTTCTTTTTCGGCTTGGGGTGCTGAACGTCCACCCAATATCGTCTTGGTGCTCGTGGATGATCAGGGGTGGAACGGCACATCGGTGCAAATGGATCCCAATGTGCCGGGTTCGAAGAGCGACTTCTATCAAACGCCCCGCCTGGAAGAATTGGCCTCCCGAGGGATGCGATTTAGCAATGGGTATTCGGCGGCATCGGTTTGTTCACCTACGAGAGCTTCGATCGAAACTGGTAAAAGTCCAGCTCAACTTGGAATTACCGACTTGCCCAAGTCACAGCCTGGTTTTGATCCGAGATGGAACGATCTCTACATCAACCTGCCACTTACACCACCTTTGCCGACTACATTGGACCCTAATTCATTAACACTCCCCAGGATTATCAAGCAAAGCAATCCAAATTATGCAACTGCTTTAGTGGGAAAATGGCATCTTGGGGTCCCCTACTCTGTCACGCCGATTACAGCTGGTTACGACTACTGGACAGACCCATTTGATCCAGCCGATTCGGTGGATCCTTGGGGAATGCAGCAGCTTTCGGATATCACCAATAACTTCATGGAACAGAACGTTAACGAAGGAAAACCATTTTTTGTGCAACTTTCTCATCACGGAATCCATCCGCCAATCCGAGCCCGTTCAGAAATCGTTGAGAAATATGCGAGCCTTACTCCAGGCAAGATTCACAAGGATCCGGGTTACGCCGCCAGCACTGAAGATCTCGATACCTCGTTCGGTAAAGTCATGGACAAAATTCGTGACTTGGGGATCGAGGATAATACCTACGTCATCTATGTTTCAGACAACGGTTCATCGATACCCTACAGTGTAAATACTCCGCTGAGATTTGGTAAGTCGACGCTTTGGGAAGGTGGCATCCGCATCCCTTTTATTATTAAAGGCCCGGGAATTGAAGCTGGCGCGGTAAGCAATGTCCCTGTATTGACAACCGACCTCTATTCAACGATCGCAGAACTAACAGGACATATCGGAGCCCTTCCAGACGGTATCGAAGGGGCAAGTCTGGTGCCTATCTTGAACAACAGCGGACAACTTCCGACAGGCACCGATCATCTTGTCCGACAGTTTCATGATGGAGGCGAGCTTTATTTTCATTGGCCGCATAATACAGGAATCGGCGTAAATTATCGAGTTCGCCCGGTCTCAGCCATTCGGGATGGTGACTACAAGCTCCTACTGGAATATGGCGAGAACGGTAATCCCGATCTGATTACCATGTACAATCTCGCCACTGATCTCTCGGAAAAGACAAATCTTGTCGTATCGATGCCTGCTAAAGCAGCGGAGTTAAAATCGAAACTATTGAATTACTTGTCGACAGTTGATGCATCTTTGCCTTATGACGTCAAAGCTCCTGTATCTATCTTATGGTCTGCGGATAGATCTAGTGAAGACAATACTACTTGGCGTTCTGTGACAGACTTGAACTATCGTGCACGCGAGACTTGGGACCTTGGTGCTGGAAATGAACAGCCACATTTGAAATCAATCGTGGCTTTTCAACCTAACCTCTCCAAACAAGCTTTTAATTTTGATGGCGATGACGTGATGCGACGTAAATTCTTCCATGTGGGAGATAGCGATTTCCGCAGAAACACAATCAACGCAGGAACACCCGACTTTGACCGCTCGGCATCCATCGAACTATGGTTACGCTTAGATGACCTGAATGGAAATCATATAATCTTCGAATCTGGAGATCGTAGTTCTGGTATCTCATTAACTATGGGTGATGCCAATGGTGATGGGGTACACAATGATCTGAGATTTCGGATTCTAGGTAAGAATGGCGAATCGCTTGTGGTCACTTCACCGATCGATAAGTTTGCGAACCCAAATCGAGATTTCATCCACCTGGTTGCCAACTTCGACGATCGTGATTCCAGCCGCCAGGCACAAATTTACATCAATGGTTCACTAGCTGGACAAGCTACAGGTGTGCCGGGGTCAGCTCACAGCCTGGAATGGGATCATTACGACATGGCGGGACTGGGTAGAGCAGCAGGCACTTTAGGGTCCAGCGGCGGCAGTGGAGACTTGCCATTTGTTGGAGGATTAAGAGGTCAGATCGCCCAATTTCGGTTTAACAACTATGCTGTTGACGCAGGGTCAGTACAAGAGAGCTATAACTCAATGGTCACTCCGGTAGATTATAGAATTGCGTCCATAACTGGAGATGCCCAAGTGCCTGAAAAACGGCCTACAAATCTTTCTTTAGGACACTCGGAATCTACAAATCTAGTCATAGTTCATGAGCGCGACGACGTACTGGTTAGCCCGCTTCAAGTAGATGCAGTGATCAAAGGTACCACTGTACTTTCCAATTCAGGTGTAGCTTCTCCTGGAAGTTTAAGAGCCGGTACTCGCTTTTCGAGTTATCTTTTGCAATTCGATCCGCCTGGGAGTGACTCCAGTACGTTGGAGACAATCGTGGGAAGTATCGATTTCGAAGAAAAAATATTAGCAATCTTATTTGAACCTGATTCTTTGGCTGCTACCGATGGCTTACTTGGATCTATTGGCAACTACGGCTCTATCACTGATCGAGGCGTGTCCTTCGGAAGTGAGGGTTTCTTGGGAGTTTCCGCGGATCGAAAATCACTAAATCTCGGTTTTAATATTTTTGGGGATGACTCTTTGCAGTTCCGAGTGCTGACAAGTTCGCCTGCACCTGCGGATCTCAACGGTGACGGCTTAGTCAACTCACTCGATTTGACACTTTGGCAGTCTTCTTTTGGAGAAAGCTCTCATGGAGATGCCGATGGAGACGGCGATACAGATGGGAGAGATCTACTCTATTGGCAACGGCAAATCTCAGTTCCTTCGGCAGATTTTGACAATAATTCAATCGTTGATGAACATGATTTAGCAACCTGGCAGATTTCCTATGGACTCAATGATGATGGGGATGCTAATGGAGATGGCATTACTGACGGCAGAGACTTTCTAATCTGGCAACGTCAATTCTATCAGCCTTCGGCAGATTTTAATCGCAATGGTGGAATTGATGAGATAGACCTTGGGATCTGGCAAGACACCTTTGGAACTAGCGCCGAAGGCGATGCGGATGGTGATGGTGATACTGATGGCAGGGACTTCCTTTTTTGGCAGAGGCAGTTCACCTCAGTGAGCGGATCATTCTCGCAGTCCCTGATTGTACCCGAGCCAGAAGCATTGATGGTTACCGTTGGATTCATAATGTCGTTGCCTTTCATCTGCCGGCAGATTCCCAGAAAAGGTTACCGACAATGAAGCTCCTCGGCGTAATTACCTTTTTTGTTGTGTTTTTGTCTTCGCTGACGTATGCCCAGCAGTCCCCGAACATCCTCCTGATCCTCGTGGACGATTTGGGTTGGACCGATACGTCCGTAAGAATGGATCCAAACATACCCGAATCGAAAAGCGACTTTTACCAGACTCCCAGCATAGAGGCCTTGGCATCTGCTGGTATGAGGTTCAGTAATTTCTACGCATCGTCCCCAGCATGTTCTCCAACAAGGGCATCGATTCAAACGGGTAAGACCCCAGCCCAACTGCAAATGACTGATATTCTCGACGGGGGTGAAATCAATTCTGTCAGGCGACAATTGTTCTACCACAATCACCCGCTGATACCCCCCATGCCATTGAAGAAACTTCCCAATGAGGAAGTAACAATTGCAGAGTATTTGAAAGCGGGCAACCCTTCCTACCGTACCAGCCACATCCAAAAGTGGGATTTAGTAATGCCTCAGGATCGCTTGCCCCAATTTCAAGATATAACGATGCAAGGATACGATGTAGCAAATACAGGGTTTGGCATGTTCCCAGCAGGAACTGATCCGAAGGAAAACCTAGGTGCCACTTTGCGAGCAACCACGTTTATCGAACAAACTGTGGCGATGGGGAGACCATTCTTCACTCAAGTTTCATACAGTAGCGTTCACGTCCCGTACGAAGCTAAGCAGACTACGATTGACAAGTACCGTGCCTTGTCGCCAGGACAGCGGCATGATCAGCCCCTTTACGCCGCGATGGTGGAAGAGTTGGATACCGTTGTCGGCATGCTAATGCAAAAACTCGACCAGCTAGGCATTGCAGACAATACCTATGTGGTCTTCACAAGCGACAACGGTGGAGAATCTGACCCGAGAATGGGTACAGAGAATGATCCACTGTTTCATGGAAAAGGATCCATCTGGGAGGGGGGGCTGCGAGTACCTATGATTGTCAAAGGCCCCGGGATCCAGGCGAATTCCGTGAGCGATGTTCCCGCAGTAACGTATGATCTCTTCTCAACCTTTGGAGAAATGGCTGGGATCAACCTACCTCAGCCTCACGGGGTCGAGGGAACAAGTTTGCTTGGAATTCTGGAAAATGGCGGGCAACTTCCTATGGGCAGCAATGCCCTGTCACGAGCCTACGGCCCCAATGGGGAACTATTCTTCCACTATCCTCACTACATTAGGGACACGGGAGAAGGGCCTAGAACACCGGCATCCGCGATTCGCGATGGGGCATTCAAATTGGTTAAAGTTTATGGGGAAAATGGCAATCCCGATAAAATCTTCTTGTTCGATCTCTCAGCCAATATTACGGAGAGTGACAAGGTCGACAGCCCGCTAAATCTTGCCAATGTATTGCCAGCTAAAACGGAAGCAATGCTCATTAAGCTGGAAAATTGGCTTAATGCTGTCAATGCGCCTATGCCTGTCCCGGCTGGTGGAGATTTTGACGGAAACGGGATTGTCGATCGTATTGATCTACAATATTGGATTGCAAATTTTGGCAAAATAAAAGCACTCCACCCTGAAGGTGACGCAAACGGGGACGCAATCGTGAATGGCAAGGACTTTCTCGTATGGCAGCGTCAGTTCTATACTCCGTCAGCAGATATTGACTACAATTCGACGATTGACCAACAAGATCTGGCGATCTGGCAGGCCTCCTATGGGCTGAATTCGAGCGGCGATGTTGACGGCGATAAAGATTCTGACGGGAGAGATTTTCTCTACTGGCAGCGGCAGATTTCTCAGAGCAGTGGTATCACTGGATTGAATTCAGCAATACCCGAGCCTTCGAGTCTATTTCTCGCCGCTGCATTTCTATTTTCAGTGAGTTGCTTGCGTCGGCGCTGAGTCGCGTTGACCGATTACTTTGGCTGGAACACCACCAACAAATTCATTATCTCCAACGGCTCGATTGACGACACTTCCGGCAGCCACGATTGCATTCGCGCCGATACTGACTCCTCCAAGTAGCATCGCCCGGGCACCTAGCCAGACGCCACTGCCGATTTCAATAGGCTTAGCGATAAGATCGAAGGATTGTTTTCGATGATCATGACTGCCGGTACAAAAATAGACAAGCTGAGACACACAAACATGACTGCCGATCTTTACGTTTTCGATATTGTCGATCCATACGTCTTGCCCGATCCAGCAGTGATTCCCTATCGTCAGCCGCCAGGGATACTTGATCCTCACATGTGGCTTGATTACGACTCCTTCGCCGATACAGGCTCCAAACCAGCGCAATAGCGAAGTTTTGATTCGGCTCACAGGAAACCAGCCGCTCTCAAAGATGAGCAAACTTAAGAAATACCAAGCTGTGCGGACGAACAGGCCGCGACCAGGATTGTAGTCCGAGTTGTCGAACGTACTCAGATCGACAAAAGGTTTATCACTTCTTACAACGGATTCGCTGTGTTCAGCAGTGCTATCAAGCATCTCTCGTGCTTCTTGGGCTTCGTAGCTACCTGGGACCCTTTTCAATGGCTGCGCGGTAGATCCGCTCATACCCTTGGACGACATTATCTCGATCAAGCCACGCGCGAACGAAATATAGACCTTTTTGTCCGATCTCATCCCGCAACTTTTTATCCGTAACGAAATCTCGAATTTGATCTGCTAACGACTGACCGTTGATCTCTGCGATTCGGGCGCCACCCCGCTCGATTTCACGCCAGATATCCGTGCCTCGCGTCGTTACAACTGGCGTACCACAAGCCATGGCTTCCGCGATCACAAGACCAAAGTTCTCCTGATAAGTTGGCAAGACAAAGACGTCAGAAAGCTGAAATAATGATCGCTTTTCGATTCCGCGGACCATGCCAAGAAACTCCGTGTGCTCAGCAATTCCCAGATCGCTTGCCATGGATTTGAGTCGTTTGATGTAACTTTCTTCTCCTGGCCCGGCAATGAGCAACTGAATCGGCAATCCTTCTTTCCGAAGCAGGGCGCCTGCCTCAAGGAGGAATTCGACTCCCTTTTTCGGATGGATGCGACTCAGGAAAAGCACCTTTTTCATCTCAGGAGAGATCACGGGGTAGGCTTTGTAAGCGGGATCAGGCCCCGGCAAGGGATCGTAAGAAGTTAAGTCGAGTGCATAACACTGGACTGCTTCGCGATCGCCAATCGGAACCCAACGACTGGCTTGCTCACTTTCCGATTCGGCAGTCAAATGGACGGTCGTCGCATGTTCAAACAATTTACGTCCGCACAGCGAGAGATAGGTTCGCTTTTTCAGCGACTTTCGCTGCATAGACCATTCGTCGAGCATCCCATGAACGGTGACGATATAGGGAATCTTTGCTTGACGAAGAATCCGCATGATTTGAAGATTGCTGGGCTCCCAGGGTGTGTGTAGGTGTGCCAGGTCCACCCCGTCGAGAAGTTTAGAGAATTCTTGGAGCCCTTTGGTGCTGACAAACCTTCTGGAATACCATGCCGGCTTAATCTCAACGACCTGTGGCCAGTCTCCAGGAGAGGTTGTCCAATGTTCCGGTACATCGGTAGCATCGAAAGTGACCAGAATCACCTTATGTCCACGTGCGGAGATTGCCTGGCAAAGATCGACGACAGCCTGTACCACGCCTCCCAGTTCGAGCCGTATTTCGCTGACAAAATGGATGCATGAAACGGGGGCCGACATCAAAGGTTTGCACTCCAGACGGTTACACTATTGGGATTATTGACTCGAGTGGACTTTACTAATAGCCCAAGAGATCATCGATACTGCTGCCACTGAAGGCCGTATTGCGGAACAGCGCGTTTGCCGAAAAAGAGTTTGAAGACAAACATCAAAGCCATCGTGGACGCAAAGCCTACCACGATAATGGCCGTAAATGAACTGATATCACCACGAGCCAAACCTAAGAATTGTCCTGTCACGCAACCAGCTGGCAGAATGATGAATGGATTAAAGGGATTCTGTCGTACCAATTCATCAAAGAACCTTGTGAACTGGCCAAAAAACAACGCGTAAATCACAAGTGCAATCATACCGCCCTCCGCGGCGGCATAACCGACTACCCCAGGGGGAATCGTGATGGCATCTCGATTCACCTTTTCCAGCCTGGCGAGTGTGGCAACTTGCGTCGATAACGGTTCAGGCTTATCTGGCCAGATTTGTCGCGGCACAAAATACAACACCATATACTGAAGACTGAAAAGTGGCTTGGGTTCGATAAATTGCGGATACTGTTCCAGGGCCCACATCATCGCTCCTGCACATCCTTGACCAGAAGCAATACTGCTGCCTCCCTCTTTTACGTCTGCTTCCAACATCGCGGCGAAAAGGCTTTGTACATCGGAAGTTCGCGATGCCTCTCGGCGAATCGCCGTATAGGCACCTACGATGATCGTGGCTGCTCCCAACAAGGGCACCATGTAAAGAATCAACCTTCCAGGTGCCACATATCGGGCCCAACGGTAGTAAGCACCCCATGCGAAGCCAAACAAGACGCCCACAAGCGGACGTCGGCCAAAGATTCCATAAAGACTGATCACCAGCCCACCAATCACAATCGCGCCTGCGATTGAGATGACGGCAGCATTGAACTTCCGCTGACTCCAGACCCAACCCGCCGCAGAACAAGCAATCGCTGCCAGAGCAAGCGATACATTAATCATGGCAGGGCCTACGATCGGAAGATAAGGGCCATATAATCGCATGGGTATACCAATGGCAATCAAGACTACGCCTAGAAGCATGAGCATACTATCTGACGCTTCAGAGGGGATACCCGACATTTTTGAGGCAAACCATCGTGCGATATTGATGCGTTGGTAAGCGAAAAGATAGACGATAAAGTAGACGTAGATATAAATCGTCAACCACATTCCGGTATTCTTGGGGTCTGACACCCTGAAACCGCTAAAGTCTTCCGTTGAGAGTGCTCTGGCAGGTCCCAACACGTGGTAAATCAGAAAACCAGCAAGATATAGATTGCGGATGCTGAATAGTTCCACCTTCCGTGAGAGACCCTGCATTAGCACAAGGACACATGTAAAGAGGCCTAACAGATATAACAGGAAAACCATCATGGCATCGAACTCAAGGTATGGTCAAATTCTCTTGAAGAATTCTTCGCAATAAAACAAAGAGAATTGGCCTCTGGTACTATGGGGAATCGTGCTTGCAATCATACCTTACGCTAATCAATATTCGACAAGGTATTTGCTCACTCGGTGACGTGAATTGAAGTCTTCACAGAGCACGGGATTATCTACGTGAGAATTGTCCTAATAATCGGTCCAAACCGATTTTTCGAACGCTATGACTCCTGTTTTATCCCGCCTCCAAATCTTGATCGCATCGCTGACTGTTCCTCTGAAGTAAAAAAGTGCTGCACATACTGTGAATCGACAATCGAATCCAGATAGGATTGCGGAAACACGACACTCTCTTGGAGTGCCTTGTACTTCTCGGCATACTCAGTCTGGTGGCCAGGCTTTCCGGGGGGGAGGCGTCGACGCACCTTCGATGGTGCCGATCGACTCGCCATCTCAATCCCTTCAATGCCCGCGAAACTTGCGACTAAACCTGCTTTGTCTGAATCAGGAAGTTCGGTTCTCAGTATTAGTACATCATACGGGCCTGCTCGGAATTCTGCAAAACCCTTCTGCTTGTCAAACGGATAATCGTAGACATTGACTCCCAGAGCCGACTGAAACTCATTTGTAAACCATTCTAACAGGTGAAGATGGCGATTTGCCTGTAAATAGGCTTCACAGAATTCTCTGGACACCTCGTCTGAGTGTCCTCGAGAACTTTCTGGAGAAGCGTCCAGAGAGCGATCTGATTGGCTTCCATAATCAGTTCGGGCGTATGTGGAAAGCATGTTTTCGATCGGATGACGGACTAAGGATATGATTTTGGCAGGCTTGCGCTTCCTGATGATATGGGTCGCAGCCCAACGAGCAGAACCTGAAAAGGGCTGGGTTGCAAGTTTCTTGGGATCGAGGTAATGAGCACCTATCACAAACACGCCGGCATTCTCTAGCGTGTTAAGCAGAGCCACTGATCCCGATCGTTCCATCGAATAAACAAGCACCGGAGTAAGCCGCAGCAGGTGGTGTTTCAGATTGAGTTCTAAAACACGCTTGATTTTTTTTATTCGCATTGAGGATTATCTCTGGAACGAGGCGATGTTTTATTCTGTCAGCTAATCTACGAATAGCGGTTGCTTCGCTTCGCGCAAATCCAAGAGATACTTGGAGACTTCTTCCCGCATGCACCAGTCTGGTACGGGCTGTCCGTCTGTGAGCAATTTGCGAATCATGGTCCCCGAAATCGAGCGCAAGTTTTTCTCATCGGGTTTAGCTGACTCGACCATGGCATCCTGCTCTTCAGAATAATACACCGTGTCGAAGAACACCGGCGTGATTCCGATATCGCCTAGTTGATCGAACAAATCTTTGTTCTGGTTGGCGGCATAAAAGTTACCTACTCCTGTGTGATCTCGCCCCAAAACGAAATGAGTGCAACCGAAATTTTTGCGACAGAGGGCGGTAAACACAGCTTCGCGGGGTCCGCAATAACGAGAGTACGTGCTAAAGGCTGCCAAGAGAGAATTCGGCAGCCTTGCTGTGATGAGCTGTTCGTATGCGCCCAGAATCGCTTCAGGAGTAAAGTCTCCAGATTTCTTTGGCCCGATCACCGGATGGATCAGCACTCCATCGGCATTGCTTCGCTCACAGGCATTGGCGATGACATATTCGTGCCCTCGATGGGGAGCATTTCGCGTGTGAAATGCGACAATCTTCGACCAACCCTTGATTTCGAAGAGCATGCGTGTCTGTTCAGGCGTGAGTTGGTAGGGAGATCTAGCGATGCTGGCCGGTCCTAAATATTCTATCGGTCCCCCTAATAACGTCACACCGCGGCTCATGAACCGTGCGACCCCTGGATGGTTCTTGTCGGACGTGCCGAACCAGCGATTAGCCACGCTCTCAAGATCCACCTCATATTTGTCCTCGAGGTGGAGAATGGCTGTCGATTCCCCTGTACGGTGGTCAATCAAGCGAATTGATTGGCCCGGTTGGTAGGCGGCAAATTCCTGGCTCTTGCCCTGAAGAATGATTGGCATAGTCCAAATATCACCAGATGGAAGGTGATTGTCATTGAGCACACCTTCCAATTGAGCTTCCGTCATGAAGCCATCGAGAGGGGAGTAAACTCCATGGACGATCTGTTCAATGTCCATCGCCGTTTCAAGATCGACTTCAATTGCTGGAAGCTTGCTCAGGATCTCCTTGGGCATAGGGGAATACGAAGCTGAAGAACGATGCTCAACGTCGCTTCGACCATGGAGCGATGGCAGCAGCAAGGGGCTCGATTCCAGCAGGTCCTCAATCCGATACCCGTCCAACGACCGGCGGAACCGCTCGATCATGCTGAGCACCATATCCACGGCACCCACGGGGTATTTGCCAATCGCCGTTTCGGCGGCCAGAACGAGTCCATTGGCGCCATCCAGCAGAGTATTGGTGATGTCGTTCAACTCAGCCCGAGTCGGCTTCCGATTGACCAGCATCGATTCCAGCAGGTTGGTAGCCACGTGGACAGGTTTGTTGGCCATGTTTCCCTTACGTATGATGGCCTTCTGCAAGAAGGGAATATTTTCCAGGGGAACTTCGCGAGAAAGGTCTCCCCGATCGATGAGAATGGCATCCGATTCAGCCAGGATTGCGTCAAGGTTGCGAACGCCAAGCTTGCTCTCGATCTTCGAAATAATCGACGACCCAGGCCCAGCATATTTACGCAAAAGAGCGACGTCCTCGGCTGTGTTGGCAAATGACAAAGCGAAATTTGTAATTCCCATTTGCCGGCCGATCTCAACTGCCGCGATGTCGTCGTCCGTCAGTGGCGGCAACTTCGGAGCCGGATCAACCACCACGGCTTTGTTCGAGCCGATCTTACCACCATTGAGCACTACGGTATCGGCTCCTGTCTCATCGGCATTGAGTACCAACAAGACGACACCGTCGAAATCGAGACCAATCAGATTGTTTGGCCGCAGTCCTTGAAACAGTGTCGGTGGTGTAAGTGACAGACAATCACCTGTTCCCACGACCGTCTCGGCAGTCAACCGCACGTGCTGGCGATCACGCACCACCACGTCTTTTTCCATGGTACCGGTTCGCACCTGTGCCCCTTCGGTATCAAGGCAGATGGGCGTCGATGAATGAGACTGGATGATGCGAATTGTCTCTTCGACTTTATTGAGCGGCGTATGCGATAAGTTGATACGAAACAGGTCTACCTTTCGAACCTGCAATCGTTCGATCACCTGGCGATTTAACGAACTAGGACCAAGTGTACAGAGTATGTTGATTATGCGATCCGTGGTAGCCACTAGGATACTTTCTATTGGTTGGGCAAAAGGTTAAGGAGCGGTTTCAAAATCGTGAGCCGCCGAGTAGCCTCTGGGTGGGCTAGCATCGAGTGAACCTATGTTTGGGCTTAAAATTGAAGTCACCCGAGGGCTAGCGCCTACGGCTCACAAGAGCTTAAATCCAATTTTAAAACCGCTTCTAGTCGATCATCTAAAAGTCTGCCAGGGTAGCGACTACAGCGAGCCGCTTCAACTCAAACTAACCGGCGTGTGGCAACTGCTTAGTTCTGTAGAGCTAACGCGGACGATACTAGCACAAGACCTTATTTTAGATTCTGTGCTCAGATTTGGCAATTAAAGAGCGACGCCAGTAAGTAGCTCCGGTAGTGGCTGTGCCGATCGTGACAGCTAGGATGCCTGCAACTTATCACCGGGCGGCTTACCAGTAGCCGGCATCGAGTATCCCAGCCACTCCATCGTGGGCCTGATCCACTTGGCGAGGATTTCTATGTCGGCATCGCTCGCCTTGGAGCGTCGTCCCGTTGAGCGATCTGGGTCGATCGTGCGGTGAAAGTTATCGATTACTTCAGCTTCTTCGTTGAGTTCTGCAAACTGCAAAATCGAGCGGAAGCTCTCCAGATTCAAATCCTCGAGCTTGATCTGCATATAGCGGTCAGAGGGCATCGAAGCACCCCAGTGGCAAGCTGCCTCAACACAGGTCCTCCATTGCAGAGCGCAAACTTCAAGCAGTTCCAAGTCTTGCATAAGTCCCCGAATCCCAGGAATACGAGGTCCCCAAACATTCGATCCGACGAGGGAGGAAAGTGGCTTCGGTGCAAAACGACGTACGGCCTCCACTGCATAGTTGGGTATTCGACGAAGTTCCAGTTCTTTGAGTCTTTCCCGAAACTTACCTGGATTCACTCCTTTGATCCCATGAGCAGCCTGGTTCCAATAGCTCCGAATTGAAAGGCTTGAATCAATACCATTACGAATGATGTGGATGATCTTGCTATCAGGGAATACTCGATCGACAAACTCCAAACGCAAGGCATTGCTGGGTGTCTTCTCCAATAATCTGATCCTGCCCGATTCTCGAACTTGCCGTGCAAACTGCCGACGTATGTAAGCCACAATTTCTTCAGTAGCATCACTGCCGCGCAGCATGTCGGACTTGTGATCGTTACCATAACGCCAAGTGAATCGTGGCTCCACGATTCCGAACAGAGTGGAATGCACTTGGAGCAATTCTCCCAAGATCGTTGTTCCCGAGCGAGCCGAGCCAACTATCACGACGGGTTTCGCCAAGAGGGAAGAATCATCCATTAATAATCACCACTAGATTTCATCTGTCACAAATTTCACAGCAGGCAAGTATCCCTGAACTCTTCATGTCGCCGGTGGAGCTTACCGGAACTCCGGAACGGTGCCCATGCTGGTATCGGCTCTCAAACTATAACTATACCATGCCTACCAACAATTATTTTGCACTGAAGTTCGGATGGGTTTATAATAACGGTTGTAAGGGGAGGCGACGACCCTGACCATGTTCCCCCTGCCTGCCGACAGTTTCGGTCTGGTCAATTGAGTACTCAATGCCTGCTTGGTTGAATTCGGATCTTTCGATGAAGAACTGTCTTTGTATGTTGGTTTGCCTGGGAACGATCTTTCTTGGGGCCTTCACGTCGAACGCTCAGGTTCGGTCGTACCATATCGGCAACTCCCTGACCAATGATTCTCTTGGCAATCTAAAGCGGAGTACCGAAAGCTCAGGGTTACAGGAAATCGCCGCCTCGTATGGACAACAGCTTTCTATCGGCTTTCACATCGATAGCGGCAGATCGTTACACACCATTTGGGAAAATCCCCAGGGCTACGGCAAGGAAGGAATAAATCTGACGCGGGCTCCCTACAACGGTTTTTCAAATGCCTTGCCTAATTACACTTGGGATGCAGTCGTACTTCAGCCGTATATGTCCAAAGGCGCGACCCTTGGCTCGGATAAACAAATGATTGCCAACTTCGCCGCCATGACTTCTGGTAATCCGAATTTCTACATTTTGCAAATCTGGCCTCAGCAAAAATGGGCAGCACGCGAGGGTAGCTATCAGAATTACTGGGACGGCTCAAGCGTCCACCACGACTCCACTCCCATGCAGCCACGTCGAGCTTACTACCAAAACTTGATGAGTGAGCTCGACAGTCGCTACCGAATGATTCCTATTGGAGAAATTTTCTACGAGGTGGCTGAGGCAATCGAAGAGGGTGAATTTCCTGAACTAACGGGGATGTCCGACTTTTATCGCGACAATGTCCACCTTTCGCAGAAACTCGGCCGCTACGTCGCGACCACGGCACTTTATGCAACGATGTATGATCACGACATTCGTGACCTCACACCCCCCAAAACCTTTCTTGATCCAAGTAGCCCTACACCCACTGTTATGAAGCGGCTCAACGAGATTATTTGGGAAGTGCTTACAAGTGACCCCTATTCTGGAATCAGCAATACGCGAAAATAATTAGTAATACCACATACAGTCAGAGAAAAACGTAGTGAACAAGATTTCATGACTCCCGCGTAGGTCATGGCACCCACGGACAGAAGATGCGACTAATTTTCACTTTGATACTAGTAACCTGTGTGCCCAGCGTCACTCAGGCCCAAACGACCTCGTATCACATTGGCAACTCTCTGACCAATGACAGTCAGCCATTAGGCATCTCTGCCATTGCTGCTTCTAGAGGATTGCAACATGAAGCTGGGTATCACATTCGCTCATCATCATCTATGAATGAGATACTTACAAATCCCCATTCTGTATCAGAACCTCCTACTAGTTTTGGAACATTTACCACTGCTTTACCCAATTTCCGGTGGGACCATGTAACGCTACAACCTCACGATGAGGTCGGTGGAACCTTGGGGCTTGAGCTGCAATCGATACTTAGCTTCATTGACTTGACTCGGTCTAATCCAGCGAATTCAAATACTACTTTTTATCTTTATCAAGCTTGGCCAAAAAGAGGTGATTATCAGACTAAGTGGAATGCTACAACGCCAGATAATCTGAATACTCCATTCGCTCAGACACGTGACTTTTACAATCATTTATTTAATCGCTTGCGAAATAGTACCGATGCCAAAGTTCTTATGATACCCGTTGGCGAAGTTCTATACGAATTGGATGTGAAAATGTCGAATGGAGAAATTCCAGGCTTCTCCTCAGTAAGTTCACTCTATAGAGACACGACACATCTTACCTATTCAACGGGTCGCTTCATTGCTGGTCTGACTACCTTTTCAACTTTGCTTGCTCAGTATCCTAACGAAATAGAGAAACCAAAGGGATTCTATGATCATCCAAAAGGATTTACCTCCGAACAATCTGAAATAATATTTGACACTATCCGTAATGTGTTGAATCGACATCCATCTACTGGGCTATTAATGCCTGCTCAACCTCGATCAGATTTTGACGACAATGGTGTAGTGGACGAAAAAGACCTTTATGAGTGGCAAACTTCTTATGGCAAGGAGCCTGCTTACGATGCCAACTTCGACGGAGTCGTCGACGGAAGAGATTTCTTAATTTGGCAAAGAAACTATTATCCCTCGTTCAGCGCTGAGCTTTTAAACACAGCCGACCTAAACAATGACGGTTTTCTAAACAACCAAGACATACAGCACTGGCAAGAAGCTTATAGCATTAGCAGCGGTGGAGATCTCGATGGAGATGGTGACACTGATGGGGCTGATTTTCTCAGATGGATTCGATTACTTCCTAGTTTACAAGGAGATTCCAATAAGGACTATCTAGTTAATGAGTACGAATTCCAGCAGTGGCAGAATTCCTACGGATTCAACATAGCGACAGACGCCGATGGGGACGGGATAATTAGCGGCCGCGATTTTCTTACTTGGCAACGCGAGTACAGGCAAAATTGGACCTTCCCTTTTGCCACTATATCCCCACTTGATCCATTACACTCGGCCAGTGCTTCACAGATCCCTGAACCATCCACCTCGGTTCTGCTCGTCTTATTTGCTATATCTGAATCCACCTTTTTCCTGCGAAGAATCTAACACTATCGGATCAAATGCTAGGCTAGTACTTTCTCATCTGCATCTCACTAAAGGTGATTTCTCTATCTTATTGAAGTAACTATCGCACGTAAGATTCGCCAGATCTAAATACAAACATTTTGCACACAAAAAGACCAAGTAGACTTAAGAAAAGAGAATTCGGTTCAGGGACCGCGGTGACATTAGCCGACTGGCTAAACCGGCGCTGCCAGATCAGGAAATCTCTCCCGTTACTGACTCCGTCTCCGTTGGCATCGTAGAGACCGGTGTATCCATTTGATAGATTCCAGAGTTCCAAGTCCAATTCATCCACTACCCGATCGTGATTAGCGTCTGCGGCTTCGTACGGAGTAAATAAACGTTGGTATAGAAGAAAATCAGCTCCATCGGTATCTCCGTCACCGTCGATGTCGCCTCCCGCATCAACACCATATGCCTGCTGCAAGATCAGCAGATCTTCGCCGTCCACCGGGCCTTGCTGATTTAGATTTGCCGGACTGTCGTCGAACGGGATATCCGTATGATAACTCTGTTGCCAGATTTGATAATCTTCATCATTCACCACTCCATCGTTGTTAACGTCGTAGAGTGGTCCTGAATAAGAACTCTGCCAGAGGGCCAAGTCGGCTCCATCAATTTTCCCATCCGCATTAAAATCCGGTCCCAAAGGCAGTACCGCTGAAATGTCATACAAATAGGCTTGACCGGCATCAATTCCGCCAGTCGTGTTCTTGAGCCACGCTCCCACCAGAGCAATATTCCCGCTGATCCCTACAGCCGTGCCGAATTCATCGTTCGCCATGGCATCTGTAGCGGTTATTTTTCGCTCGAACAACTCATTTCCGATTTCCAAATCATAAAGGTAAGCCGAGCCGGAACTCGGTCCATGGTCGCTGTCGTTATACGCCCCGACAAACACGTGCGTTCCACTGATACCCAAAGAGTACCCAAACCAATCCCCCGCCTTACCATCTGAAGCGGTAATCTTTCGCAATTCGTTCCCTGTGGTGACATCAAACACATAGACAGCTCCCTTGTAGTTTTTATCTCCATAAGCCCCTACCACAGCCGTGTTGCCATCGATCGCCACTGCATAACCAAATTCAGCTCTGAACGATGCATCCGAAGCGGTCAGTTTCATCAACTCTTGCCCCGTGGTCACATCGTACAAGTAGGCCGATCCACTACTTGTGCCCGCATCATCATCATGTTTTGCTCCCACGATCGCGATATTTCCACTGATTGCGGTCCAGTACCCAAACTGATCTCCCCCCGCACCGTCAGAAGCGGTCAGTTTAAAGAGTTCTTGCCCCGTCGTGACGTCGAAGAGGTAAGCAGCCCCGGAATTAATCCCTTTGGCATCGGCACCATGTGATCCAACTATTGCCCGATTACCGCTGATTCCTACGCCATGTCCGAAAAAGTCTCCCTCGGCAAGGTCTGAAGGAACGAGTTTCAAGAGCTCGCTTCCAGTCGACACGTCGAACAGATAGGCCGCACCGGACTGAATGCCAACCCGGTCAGCGGCGAATGCACCTATAAGGGCTGTACTTCCACTGATGGCGACCGAGTGACCAAAAAGATCACTCTTCTTTGCATCGGACGAAGTGAGCTTGAAGAGTTCCTGTCCCGTAGTTGCGTTGTAGATGTAAGCTGAACCAGAATTACTGCCGTGATCGTCGTTAAGATTGGCACCGACAATGGCAAAGTTTCCATCAATTGCCAAAGCCTGGCCAAATCGGTCGTCAAATGCTCCATCCGAAGCACGCAAAACAAGCTCTGTATTAAGAGGCGCAGCGCACACCAATGAAGAGTCGGTACTAGCGCCCAACACGATGTATATTAAGAATAAAAAAAATCTAATTTTTCTCATCTCTGATTCCCATACAACGAGAGCCGAGTCTTAGCTCTCAAGCCTCTGTTACACGTCGAAACCTCACGAACATCAATATACCTACAGAAGCCAAGACAAGTGACGACGGCTCAGGAACGGAAACTGCAAGAGGCAAGGCTGCAGCGGCGACTCGAAACCCTACCGTCTTGTTGGCGACGTTGTGTATGTGCCCCGCTCGATCACCATCTCCACCCGCATTAAGGCCGTATGATGCTTGCCACAGTGCCAAATCAAGTTCGTCCACCTTATAATCACGATTAAAATCGGCAAAGAGCGGCCCTGGAAAATTATGGTACTGTCTTTGCCACATTAAGAAATCAGCGCCGTCTGTATCACCATCTCCAATTGTGGTGCCATTTCCTCGTTCAGTGTTAAAAACATGTCCGTAATTCTGGAAAGATCCTCCTTTAACCATATACGGACCGGCACCGAGAGGATCATATTTCGTAAGGTCCGCTTCCTGCCATTCAAAGACATTACCTCCCATGTCCTTTGCTCCATAATAGGTCTGATTCCCAGCACTTCCCACGGTCATGACATTTCCTGTTCCGGAACTCCCTCCCCAATTTGCTTTAGCGCCATGTACGATCGTATTTGGCCCGGGGTTGGTTACATTACCAACCGAATCTGAAAGTGCGTCAATAACTGGTACATCACTCCCTGTAGCGTAGAGCCAGTATTCGTCACCATCGTCAGTCACTGCTCCTGGTTGGTAGAAAGCTGCTTTAAGCCATTCATGTTCATTTGGCAGGAAGTACGTAGAGCCAGGTTTCCTTGGCCCTACAATTTCCTCCCCGCTAAACGTATAGGTACCATCTTCTGTGGTGGAGCTATTCTGGGAGCCGCTCGGCTGACCGTTTTCTAGCCAATTGATAAAGCGCGCAGCATCAAAAAAAGTCACCAAATTGACAGGTTTGTTAGCCATGTTTGGTTTAAGAGAATAGGAGTAGTTTCCATTTGTTCCAGAACGGATGATGCCACCAAATACTGAAGCCCCCATTTGATTGTTATAGAGTTTGTAGGTATCAATGGAGGCTACCGCATTGAGAAACGCAGCATACTGGGCATTGGTCACCTCGAATTCGCCGATTCTGAAGGCATAATCTACGGCACCATATCCGCTGGTTCCGTCATGCATTTCAACTAATAAGGGGTTGTTCCCTGGATCACCTACATTGACAAAGTCGATGACAATCGCGGCAGATGAATTCGCTGCAGTGAAGACGAAGCATAACGAAAAACAAGACAAACTAAATGACTGCTGCAGCCTCATAGGAAATTCCTTCAAGAGCCAATAAGCCGGGATTTGTATCAGGTAGTCGAAAGTACTGCCGACCCGACCAATGCTGGATGAGCCTTTATTCTAACATGACCCGTAAAAGAGGCCACCTTTAGCGAGAATTTGAATGTATTGGGGTAATAATCAGACTGGACGGACCATAAGGAGTCCTAGGAACTGGCAGATTAATTGCTCTTAGCCATCCCCGTTCTTCCCAGACACCTCCGCGAAACGAGCAGGTGGGGTTTAGCCAAGAAATCTTTCTCAAACGAAGCAACTGCCTCAGGCGCAGCTACTTAACGACGCCCGGCCGGAGGAAAAAAACCTTACTTAATACTTTTCCAAGAGGCCCCGGGGCAACATTGGCCAACTCCTTAAGATCCGATCGCAACAGCCACACCGCCAGCAGGGAGAACGATACCAGATAAAGAATCGCCAACACAACAACCTGGGCCACCGGCAACATTCCTGCTGGGAGCGTGCGACCTATGACCGCTGTGATCCCAGCCGCACCCAAAGCTGTACTCCACTGGGGTAAGAAGGACCTGAAAAATGCCGGAGGACGGATCGTGAATGTGTTGAGGATCAAGGCACTTTCGGTCAAAAGGAACGCGACTTGGAGAGCGAAAATCCACGAGGCTATCAAGGTGATATTCTCGGTCCCCGCAATCATCACCGCGAGCCAGGCTGAGAACAACAGCCAGGCACCCTCGAGAAAAACGAGCAATCCTCCCAAGCGATATTGGCCGCGGGATGCAAGTGCCGCGCTGACGATGTCGGAAAAGATGAGGATCGGTGATACGACGGCAAAAATCTGCATCAAGGGCACCGCAGCCGCCCACTTCTGATGCCAAATCAATTCTTCCAGCGGAGCAATCGTGACCGCAAAGAGCATATTCGTGGGCGCCATCACCAGCATGAGCATCCGGAGGGTGCGAGAAATGGCAGCGGCCTGCCGGGCAGGTTGATCGGCCAGTTGCGAAAGAATGGGGAAGAACACATGACGGAGATTTAGGGCAATGAGCCAAGTGAATTGAATCGTCAATTGATACCCGAAAAAATACAGGCCCACCAAATTTGTCGGAATCAACAATCCCAACACAAGATAATCGCCGTTTCGAGCAAGTCCACGAAAGACAGCGGTTGCTACTACCCAGGAGGAATCTGCGACAAGCGATCTCCACTCGCCCCAGGCGATGGTCGCGCTCCACGGCTTCGCACGGGTATATTTGTAGGTCGCCAAGTTGTCGTAAATTGCCACGAACACCAACGGCAGAACGAAACTCATGGTCCCAAAGCCGAGTAGCGCGAGCACAATCATTCCCACGCTACGGATGAGAAACCGAATCGCTACGATCATTGAGATGACGCGAAACTGCAGATCAATCTGCAGTCTGGCTCTCATGAACGTTGCTGGCGCACCCAATGGCAGGGTTGAGGCCAAGACCCATAAGAGTGGTGTCAATCGCTCGTCGCCATAAATCCAAGAAATGCCGGGCGCCAACAAGGCCATAACTATTCCCGCCACTATGCTGACGGTGGCAACCAACCAGAAACCGATGCCTTGCAAATCCTGGAACCTGGCACTTCCTCTTTGGACAAGTACCTGAGAGAGCCCGCCGTCCTGAAAGATCCTGATGAAGGCAATAAATGACGCGACAATGGCCAGCACACCAAAGTCTTCCTCGGTGAGAATCCAGCCAAGGACAATCTGGGCAATGAAAATCAGCACCTTCCCCAGAACCAGGCTGAAGGTAATCCAAGAAAAACCTTTGCCGGCGGTCTTCCCTAAAGAAATCTTCTCTGCGCGCTGCCCAGCAGCCGCGTCCTCAGCAGGAGATTTGTTGGCAAGCCCGTTTTCAGATTGCTCATGCATGCGACGGCGTTCTAATCTCTCAGATCGATAAACCGATTCGAGCCCGTTCGTGCCTCCAAACCCGCGCTTCTTAGCACAGATCGTGGCCAATCAGTTATGTGGGCAGACACCATACCCAGAAATCGGCCTCATGTGACCGATGCTTGCGTGGAAGAAGATACTGGGGAAGGAGCTGGAAGCTGAACCGAGGAAAGGGCGCGAATATCTCCACGCTCAGGGTCTGTTGCCGTGGCGACAATTTCTGCCTCCAAAGGTTCAAGAAGCTCCATCAATTGATTGATCGTTTCACACGAGGTCATTCCTTGTGGTCGTATTCCACAGACGTGCAGCCTCCCGATCACGTGGTTACCCGAGAACAAGGGAACGTCGGCTGTCCAACGCTCCTGCTTCTCAGTTGCGCTTGGTCGACGCCAAGAGGCGTGAAATCCTTCCTGTGCTGCTGCCAGGTTTACATCGAGAACGACTTCAATTAAATCCAGTTTCTGTGCGAATTCGATCACCGATTCCCACAACAACTTCCAGTTCCTATTACCTTGCAGCCGAAAAGAGTACTCTCGATCTCCCTTGTATCGAAATAACGAAAGTACAATCGACTTTAATCGGCTAATTAACATCACGAACTCGATATGGCCGAAAACTTGAGTTACTACCAAGATACATAATACCGACAAAATCGAGAACAAAGCCACCAGGTCGTTCTTCATGAAGATGCTTATCAGGGCACCTGCACAGGTTGCAGCACAGCAAACAGCCACGACGGCTAACACCCGCGTATTCTTCCCAAACACAGCCATTAGCCTGTGATGGAGATGCCCGCGGTCGGTGGCATAGATGCTACGACCTGAGAGCTTTCTCCGCATGATTGCAGCCACGGAATCGAAAATCGGAAGTGCCCAAATCGCCAGGGGAGCAGCCATCGCTACCGTTGCAGGACCTTTCATCGATCCACCAATCGCCAACGAACCCACAACCAAGCCGATCAGCATACTGCCGGCATCACCCAGGAACATTTTCGCCGGTGGATAGTTGAAACGCAGGAACCCAACCAGGCTTCCCACAAAGACGGCGGCGACCAAAGCAATCTCGGGACGTCCAAAAGTCACAGCGATCACTGTAATTGTCGTACAAAGAATGATTCCGATCGTCGTGGCGAGTCCATCAATGCCGTCCAAGAGGTTCAGAGAATTGATCGCTCCCAACAGCCAAAATATGGTAAAAGGAATCGCCAGGGGACCGAGAACAATTTCTTGTTCAAACACCACAAAGGCATTAATTAGCAAACCCGACTTGATGATTATCAGTGTGGCAATGAGTTGACCCAGGAGTTTGTAGCGACCCTTCATGCCGAAGCGATCGTCATAAAGCCCCAACCCGACTATCCAGGCGCAAGCCACCAAGAGTCCTCCCAGCAATGCCTGCCTCTCTCCGAGCAACTCTTGCAAGCGAGAAGAAGAAAAGTACTCGACGGCAAAGGTGACTGCGGCAGCCAGGTACACGGCAAGTCCACCACCCAGTGCCACAACGCGAGCATGGCTCTTATGGTGACCATCCGGGCGATCGACCAAACCCCAGCGTGGGGCCCAACTTCCGATGAAATTGGTGAGCGTATAACTGACGACAGCTGCAATGCAACCAAGTGCAAGCAAATAAAACATTTCCTGGTGACTCCTCAGCAGCGCGCGTAATCAGTGAGTGAATTCAAATTGAGAAGAACTCTAAAAAAGCCGTCTTGGATAATAACATCGAGATATTGCTAGCAGGTTGCTTTCAATCCAAACAATCAACTTAACATCAACGAGAAACCATATCAAAGCTCTGACATCTGGCGTGGCATCCTACGAAAATCTCACCTACCTCTAATCGTTACGACCTGAATATTCAGATCGGCGAAGCCTTTTCGGTACTCCCCAACAGTGCCTGGAGCAACTACCGGACCGGAAATCGCATCTCTACGACTGACTGCATCGACCTGAACTCGTCGCGTCGATGTATCTTCTTTGGATGCAAGGACTTATTAGCGTCTGATCTGCACCACCTCAGATCCCTTACCCCCCCGTACGCCATCATCACCTAAGTGGGCCAATGTGTCAAGAAATTAGGGACCCGATTGTAAATTGTTGCATTTAGGAAACATCTGCAACCCGTGGCTCTCGAAGGGACTCTTTGTGACTCGCTAGAGGGGGATTGGAATAATGAATTGATGGTGATGGCATCGCGTTGAATCGCTGAGTTTCTAAACCCAGCTTGGAAAAATTGTTACCTGCGCTGCCTTTATGGGTGTACGCCTCCCTAAGCCAAGACCTTGAAGGACTTTTTGCTGTCACGATACTTTGCAATGATGAGAAGTAAAAATCAGGGCAGCTACAAGTCCTGTTAGTCTCTGAGCAACAACTAGCTATCACTGAAACGGCAACTCAATCCTCAGTGGGCGAGATCGCATTCCGGGCCTTCCACCTGAAACGGCAATCAATGTTAATGGACCGGCGCCCAAAATTTCTTTGTCGATTGTCAACTGCCCGCTCCCGTTATCCACTTTTCCTAAGAGAATTCCGTTGCAATACACAGACACTCGAGCCTGATTTGTGGAATGCACATTGAGTTTCAAGGATGAAGAGGATGCTGCCAAAGTCTCTTTCTCGGCACTCAGCTGAACTGCATCGTTGCCATTCTTCACCATGACCTGGCCCAACCAACGGCCTTGCGTCTCAATCGGTGTGTTGTCCGTCGCAATGACGCGTAGTTCATGGTAGCCATCAGCCACTTTTGTGGTATCCCATTGGAAGTTTTGCCCTGCGAGCTTTTGCTCCTGTTTCTCGCCATCGACAAAGAACTGAAGCGTCGCAACAGCCCCTTCGATGTTAGAGACCTGAGGAGTGATATTCACCGTACCACTCACCAACGAATCCTCGGAGATTCCCTGGAGTGAAACTTTCGGAATCTTAGCCCATGGCTGGCACAAGGGATCTCCCACCAATATCTGCTGGAAAGGCGCGGCAACCGATTGATAAAACGATTCGGCAAGCGAACACCCATGAACGTAGTGCGTCTGTTGGGTTGCATTGGGGAACTTGGGCGGTAGGGCAAGTGGCTCCACTACCGTACCACAAGCACCAGCAGCACCCATTCGCAAAAATTCGCTCAAACAGGTTTGATTTTTATCTGGCAGGAATTGGCCGCCGGAACTTGTGAGATTGTCTACAAAAGCGCCTGGCAAAAATCGGCTGTGCGACCCAGCAGGATTGACATTACTATGTCCGCAGGTGACTCCTGCTACGTTTTGCTTGTGCTCTGGAAAATAGCCATCGATGATCTCTGCATTGACCCCAGCCAATTGAATCATGCGCACTGCTTGTAAGAAATCTTTGTCTCGCACGGTAGATCGAATCGTTTTGTTTTTGCAGAAGTAGATGGTTCCCTTGGGCTTGGTGCCATCTGCCTCTGCCGATCGTTGCAGATACCATGCGATCTCCTCAACGGTGTTACCAGGAACCGAGTTGACGCCCAGCACAGACGACAACATATAAGGCAGACCTTCGGCCCCCGCTCTTCGCCCGCCTGGCAACCAACGATAGCCAGAACGAAAGGCACGTGATACGACAACAGTATTGTTGACGGGTGTGCAATAGAAATTGGCATTCAGGCCAAACATCTCCTTGCGATCCGCAAGTACGAAAGCAGACAGATAGGTCGCGCTTGAAAGTGAGAGATTAGGATTCTGTTGGCGACCAAAGTTCTCGGTGGGAAATACTTTGGAAAAGTTCACGCGCCAGGGGAAATCGCATGAATAGACGATGTAGTCTATCTGGCTCGTAAGGTTTCGCTCTTGAATCTTGCCAATGATGGGTTCAAGAAAAACGGTCTTGAATCGATCTCCTCCCATCACAGCTCTACCTGGAGGGTATTTAAGGTAGAAAACGTTCGACGGAGGAATCTTGCGGAGATCAATGTAGTGATTGGCTACCGTGAGCGATGCGGGGCTCGACTTATTGACTACCAGAAATACGTTTTCCGGCCCTCCGCCGGCATGAACTTTTAGAGCTTGTAGCGAAATGACGAAAACAAGCGCGATATTAAAGCTGTGGAAAAAATTAGAAAATATCTTATGAAAACGCATTAAACTTCCAATAAACTACTGAGCACGGATCAATCCTGTTTACGCGGAAAAACGCGATCTCTAGCGATCCTCCGCCAATGCATCCTAACAGACAACCAATCTTAGACCAGTTTTCAGATCCCGGCAGGTCACCTGCGCAATTTGCCGCAGCATAATGCAATCGCTGCTGCATTTTTGTTCGAACCCACACTTCTGCTAGTCCGAGTCCGTCGGTGGCATCTGCGTAAATCATTCTCTTTTCACGACTTGCAGACCATCTGCAACTTTATGGAGTTGCGCGGCATAGCAATTGCCACCTTTAGGGACGGGGCCTTTCAAGGATTAGCCAGATACCATTGGCTAGAGTTTTCACAGATTTAGGGAGTTTCGCTGTTATGATTCGGGAAATGTCTTCCGTGGGCTCCGATGTGACATTCGCTTCCGGGCGAGTCCTTTATAGAACCTGCAGCTACTCGGATGGGCGCCTGACTCCCGCCGAGAGTTTGGAGCAGGAGATTTCAAGACTTACTTGGGCTGTGGTGGACGGCTGGGCGACCCGTGAGGAACGGCGTGAATTAGTGGAACTTGTGGAATTGCAGCACAAAAACTTACACATGGTATTTTGACCGACTCCTCAAAGCTTGCCCCGCGAGACCAAGCTGCAAAAAACTGGCAATCCTGGTGATGATAAACTGGAGTGGTTGCGGTAGGTTTACCGATAAGGTTCTCTGGACAGCACTAGTTCTGTCCAGGCCCGCAGTGGACGCGTGTCTCCCGGTACTCCCCGCTGGTCAGGAAAAAACAGACGTTTCCTGACCTGAAACCCCGCTGAGAATCATGCCAGTCCGTGATTGGGACATGGCAGATTCGCGTCCCAGTCCTATGAAAGCATCTCCCCATTACTTGCTCTTTTCCGAGGCAAGTTGCTCTGCCCCTGCAGGCAAATCTTGGCGGTTTGTTCTTCAAGATGTTGAGACGAACAAACGACTCGTTGCCTCAGACTGCGAACCTGCCGCTCGTGGCGAACGGCTCGAACTCTTGGCGGTCGTCCGCGGACTTGAAGCACTTGATGGCCCAGCGCGAGTTACTCTTGTGACTCGCAGTCGCTATGTGAGTCGTGGTATGAAGCACGGCTTGGCTGAGTGGCGGGCCAGCGAGTGGCAGTGGGAACGATTCGGTCGGGTTGTTCCCGTGAAGGACTGTGACCTTTGGCAGCGTGTCGACCGGGCCTTGCTGTTTCATGAAGTCGATTGCCAACCTTGGCAGTTCGAGGTCCCAGCCGAATCGATTGCCAGTGAAGCTAAACCCGTTGCTGAAATTGCCCCCCGGCGGCACAAAGTCAGTTCACGCCGCCGCAGGCAATCAGCAGCAACAATTGCGGCAGTCAAACCCAACCGGCTGGAGAAAGAGCGGGTCGCAGCTGCCTTGCCATGCTCCCAAAAATGGTCAGAAACACTCCTGGGACAGGCACGTCATTGGAAAGATGCCCTCAAAGCTTGGGGAACTCCCTCCCAACCTGCTGTGATCCAAGGGGCCGCATGAACCAGCTAAAAGGCCCACTTAAGCAACCTCCCGAGGGTGAAAACCTGCCGATTGGAGAAAAAATTGCGGCATCCGGGCAGAATGGGCAGTCAGGCGAATTTGTTTCAAGTACAACAGACTATAGAGATAGGATCTTCACTCGTGCGAACTCAAGTTGACCTCAATACCATTGCACCAGTTGTCCATGGTTATCATCACAACCCGTTTGAACTGCTTGGACCCCATGAGATTGAGGACGACGGCCGTCGTGCGCTGGCTATTCGAGCTTATTTGCCAGAAACGCAGCAGGTGTGGTTGGTTGACTCGCAGCATGGTCTCTCACAGCCGATGCGGCGAATCCACCCGGCCGGGCTCTACGAAGCAATTTGCGAGCCAGAGTTTTACAACCGTAGCGAGGGACGTAACTATCAATTCTGCAGTGTGAACCAAGCAGGCGAACAGACAACTATGCACGACCCTTACTCATTTCCAACACTATTGACCGATTACGATCTGCACCTGCTGGGGGAGGGTCGGCATTGGGACAGCTATCGTCGTCTGGGCGCCCATCTCCGCGAAATCGACGGGATTCGCGGCGTCAATTTCGCTGTCTGGGCACCCAATGCCGAGAGCGTCAGCGTCATCGGCGGCTTCAACAATTGGGATCGCCGCAAACATGCCATGCGCAAACATATTCCGGGTGGGACCTGGGAGTTGTTCATTCCAGAACTTGGTCTCGGCACTCTCTACAAGTTTTCTGTCAAGAATCGGGGCAACGTAGTCGAGAAATGCGATCCCTACGGTTTCGCTGCCGAAGTTCCGCCGAAAACAGCCAACATTGTGGCTGATCTGGACGGTTACAGTTGGGGTGATGAAGAGTGGCTGTCAAAACGGGCCAAACATAATCCCCTTACCTCGCCGTACTCGATCTACGAGGTGCATCTTGGTAGTTGGCAGCGAAATTACGAAGGTGATAATCCGTGGCTGAATTACCGTGAACTGGCACACCGACTGGCCGACTATTGCGAGAAAATGGGCTACACCCACATCGAACTGATGCCCGTTAGCGAGCATCCTTTCACCGGGAGTTGGGGTTACCAGACCGTGGGCTATTTCGCAGCCACGAGCCGGTATGGAAGCCCAGAGGATTTCCAGTATTTTGTCGATCACCTTCATCAGCGCAACATTGGAGTGTTGATCGATTGGGTCCCGGCCCACTTCCCCAAGGATAGCCATGGACTCGACTACTTCGACGGTACTGCACTCTACGAACATGCCGACCCACGCCAAGGCGAGCATCCCGACTGGGGGACCAAAATCTTCAACTATGGCCGCAACGAAGTTCGCAACTTCTTGGTCTCCAACGCACTTTTCTGGCTCGATAAGTATCATATCGATGGCCTACGCGTTGACGCAGTAGCTTCGATGCTTTATCTCGACTACAGCCGAGAAGATGGCGATTGGATTCCCAACCAATATGGCGGCCGGGAAAATCTCGCTGCGATAGACTTTTTGAAGGAATTCAACGAGCAAGTTCATCTTCAGTACCCCGGTGTGCTGACCATTGCCGAGGAATCGACTGCCTGGGGTGGCGTGTCGCGACCCACTTATGTTGGGGGACTCGGCTTCAGCATGAAGTGGAATATGGGATGGATGAACGACACGTTGCGCTACTTCCGACACGATCCCATTCACCGCGGCTATCATCACGATGAACTTACGTTTTCGCTGATCTATGCCTTCACTGAGAATTTCGTTTTGCCCTTCTCTCACGATGAAGTGGTTCACGGCAAGGGATCCATGCTCGACCAGATGCCCGGTGACCTATGGCAACGATTTGCCAACTTACGACTTTTATATGGTTACCAATGGACCCATCCAGGAAAAAAATTAACCTTCATGGGTGGCGAAATCGCCCAGTGGAACGAATGGAACTGCGAAGACAGTTTGCAGTGGGACCTGCTGCAGTGGGACAGCCATCAAGGAGTACAACGACTGCAAGCAGATTTGAATAGACTCTATCGCAATGAACCTGCCCTCCATCAGCAGGACTTTGATCACACCGGTTTTGAATGGATCGATTGCCACAATCACAACGACAGCGTGCTCGTCTATCTACGTCGAGGCACTAACCCTGCAGACTTCGTCCTTGTGGCTTGCAATTTCACTCCGGTAGTCCGCAAAAATTACCGGATCGGGGTTCCTGAGGGGGGATGGTATCAGGAGATCTTTAACACTGATTCGGCCTACTACGCCGGCACTAATGTCGGCAATTACCCAGGGCTCCAAGCTGAGGAAAGCGAAAGTCATGGCCGGCCGTTTTCGCTGCTCATGACGCTGCCTCCCCTGGCGGTGGTGGTGTTCAAGCCGCAACGGTAAGAGTAGGGATGCTTTGATCCCTCTAGGATAAATTACACCAACGAACTATTGGTCTACCCCTTGTGTGGGACTGAGAAATTCTTCGAGTTTCTCCAGGTCCAGACCGACGCGCTTGGTCAGTTGTTCGAGGATTTGGCGCTGTTGGCTTTGCCACCGGGCCATCGTCATCACTTGTCCGCCATACCAGGTATTTGCTTCGGCAAGGAAGAGCTTATGCAGTTCCTCTTCGGGACGCTCCCGGCGATCAAGTTGGATGACATAAGCGAAGGTATCGTCGTAATTCAGTACCGCAGCGACAGCTTTGTCCTTTAACTCAAATGCCTTCTCCATGAACTCGGGGCCAACAGCCTCTAGGGGTGGCGCCTCGCCGAGCCGAGGACCTCGTTCTATTTCAGCTGTGGAACCGAACGTAAGCCAGCTGAACAAGTCGGTAGTGACAACTTCATACGGTTTGCCCACAACGAAATTAGACAGCGATTCACCCAGCTCTTCGCACTGCTGTGCGAGTTCTTCAGCCTTTTTGAGCGCCAACTTGGCTGCTTCCTGTTTCTTCCAGGCAGCCAAGACTTCGCTGCGGATATCTTCAAAAGCTGGGATCTTCTCAGGAACATCCTGGATCTTGGTCACGAGATACCAGTTTCCGTCCAAATCTTGAGCCAAGAACGGCTCGTAAAGCTCGAGAGATGAAAAGGCTGCTTGAACCACATATTGTCGATTGGTCTGGGCGTCGAAAGCCTTGCCAACAAAAGTATCCGCCAACTCACGCTGAGTTACTAGTAAAGTCTCTTCGGAGATCAAGCCTGCTTCAGCGGCACGCTCCTTGAGATTAGTCAGCTGCTTGGGTGGGGCAGGAATCTCTTTCTCCTCCGACCTTGCAGAAACCACTGCGAAACCATAAGGATTGTACTCCGACTGCAATTCTCCGTAGATGTCGCCTACGACATCCTTCAATTCCAGAACCGCTTTTTCCGTCGCCAATTTGTCTCGAATTGAATCTTTGACATCCTCCAAAGGCTCATACTCCACCTCTTCATCATCAGTCTCGTCGCCGGTTGAGTCGGCTTCATCCGAGTTCTCCGCGTCCGAACCACTCCCTACATCGGCGGAGCTCTGTTCGTCGCTAGATTCCTCATCTGCCGAGGCTTCGCCAGCCTCTTCGTTGTCCTGGAAAGCAACCAGACGAAATGCCTGCGATGAGTTCAACCGACTTGACTGCTCGTCTTCCGGCGTCGTTGGTGGGTCGCTCTCCTCATTGCCTGGGGATGGCTCCTCGGTGATTGCTTCGTCCGATGACTCCTCATCGGTTAACTCCTCACTCGTGGACTCCTCATCGGCGACCGCCGCGTCTGAGGGCTCTTCGTCCGCAGACTCCTCGGTTGGTGACTCCTCAGTTGTTTCTTCTACATCATCTATGGAAGCCTCTGATTCGGCCGCAGTCGCGCCCTCGCTAGCCTCGGATTCATCCGCCCCGGGAACCTTCACACCTTGCTCTTCTGCATCCTTTTGGAACAGGTTTTCGTCAAATGTGGTCGAACTGCCGTGTTTTACGAAGAGACTCCGCTTGTTGCGCTCATAGTAGTCGGCGATTTGCTCCTCGGTAATCGAATCGCGGTACTTATCCCTCCAAGAGTTCACGTCGCCCAGGATATAGTTGAGCTTTACTCGGCGCGGAACCTTGAAACCTGGATCGGGAGCAGGAAGCTGTGTGCCTAGCACCAAGTGAACCATCCCTGGGACGTTGTCCTTATACTGTTCGTAAAAATCGCGGAGTTGCGCCTCATTGGGTTCAGGCACTTCCGCGACAAAATCGGACACGGCAAGTGGAATCGCTTGCAACGAAATCCGCTCATTGATGTGCCGCCAGTCCTCCCAACGTTGTTCAGGCAAGACGTTTCGCACATTAGAGGTAAAGCTGCCAAAATAAGCATTTCCCAGCAACAACTCTCGTAGCCCCGAGAACAGTTGTTCTTCTAACAAGCGCGGGTCCCCTTGCTGAAGCCCGGCCAGGAGAGACATCATCTCCTGGTCCGATACACGCTTGAAACTGGTTTCCTTGAGATATTGATTGATCATCCCATCGCTGACGACCATTCCTGCCTTTTTGGCCTGATCCGCCAGGATACGCGTCGTGACAACTCCAACCTGGACATCACGAGATGAAGTTCCTTCGGGCAACACAAAGTCTGGTACGGATGGCATCATGGGAGTGCCCCCTTCCTCCAGAATGCGTTGGGCACCAGTCATTCGCAGGCGATTAAGAAACTCGCTGAGAAAATAGCGGCGTTGAGTCAGGCCGGTCAGCTCTTGGACATTGAGCGATCCTCCCTTCCACTCGGCGACGATTGCGCGTGGATTGCTCGTGTCGCGAGACTGTCCAATGTATCCGAAGATAGCATCGCCAACCACGAAAACAAACATGGCAATCACTGCTGCCACTGCCAAAAACGCCTTTTGATGCTTGCGAAAATAGCGAAACGGGCTTGCCATCTATACGTCCTGAGTCGAGCCTCCCCGGCAAGCTCCCACTTGACAGCCTGACCGGTGCATTAGTAATGATTGACGACGTGAAGTGTTGAATTAGGGGTCCGTGATTCTATGGTAGATCGACGTAAATGCAATCCCAATCGGGGTTTGGTCGATTCTACAGGGAGTTCTGACATACTTGGATCTTCACCGGGCAAGTCTCAGAAGGCCTCCTCGGGAAACTTTGGGAAGGGTTCCGGATTGCACGAAACCCCTAATTTACGGCTTGTAGAAGTTGGCAGGAAGAGGCAGCCTAGCTAGACTTCGCTCACGAAGTGGCTTGTTTTCGACGGATAAGAGACTTTACGCAAGCTGGGAAGTAAAGTTTTGGCAGGCTTGAGGAGCCCTTTGGGGGCTGGCAAGAGACATCAGGAACGAAATGGCGAAAAAAAAATCAACCTCTGCGGCTTCTTCCAGTAACGGCCAGGCCCTGGTGATCGTCGAATCTCCCGCAAAAGCAAAAACCATTGCTAAATACCTGGGAAACGGCTTTCGCGTGGAGGCCAGCATCGGCCACATCCGCGACCTTCCTCAAGGAGCGAAGCAAGTACCGGCTCAGTATAAGTCAGAGCCATGGTCCAATCTCGGTGTGAACGTCAACGACAACTTTACCCCAATCTACGTCGTTCCACCTGGCAAAACCAAACAAATCAAACTCCTCAAAGATGAATTGAAGAAGAGCAGTGCTCTCTACCTGGCGACCGACGAAGACCGCGAAGGGGAGGCCATCAGTTGGCACTTATTGGAATTACTCAAACCCAAAGTTCCCGTCTATCGCCTGGTATTTCATGAAATCACCAAGGACGCCATTCAAGATGCACTCGCAGAGCCGCGGGACGTGGACGAACAATTGGTGCGAGCTCAGGAAACCCGACGGATCCTCGATCGGCTCTATGGCTACGAAGTTTCCCCCCTCTTGTGGCGAAAAGTCCGTCCCAAGCTTTCTGCCGGTCGGGTCCAAAGCGTGGCAGTGCGCCTGGTCGTCCAGCGTGAACGCGAGCGGATGGCATTTGTCTCGGGAACCTGGTGGGATCTGCTGGGAACTTTCGTCAAAGACAACGGCACACAGAATGGCCAATCCTTGGAAGCCCCGCTTGTTTCGGTCGACGATCGTAAGATTCCTAGTGGGAAGGATTTTGATTCTACGAACGGGAAGTTGAAGAATCCCGAGTTGCTCTTGCTCGATGGTCCCGCTGCTCAGCAACTCGCTGAGCGAATCCGCAACGGCCAGTTCCGCGTGACTTCGGTCGAAGACAAACCCTACTCTACCAAGCCCTATCCGCCGTTCACCACCAGCACACTGCAACAAGAAGCCAACCGCAAACTGGGCTTCACGGCCCGCCGGGCAATGCAGGTCGCTCAGAGTCTCTATGAAAACGGTCACATTACCTACATGCGTACCGATTCTACGACTTTGGCCACTGTGGCGATCGACGATGCCCGCGGTCTGGTGGAACGAAACTATGGGAAAGATTTCCTGCCTGCCGAACCGCGGATTTACAAATCGAAAGTCAAGAATGCCCAGGAAGCTCACGAGGCGATCCGCCCAGCAGGGCATCCGTTTGAGCTGCCCGAGGCGATGAAGTCGACCCTCAATAGCGATGAATTTCGGCTGTTCGATCTGATCTGGAAACGGACCATCGCCAGCCAGATGGCAGACGCCCGCGGTCGCCGTATCGTGGTTACCATCGAAGGAGAAGGCTGCGTCTTCCAGGTGAGCGGCAAGACAATTGATTTCCCCGGATATTTACGGGCCTATGTCGAAGGGACCGACGACCCCTCAGCAGAGCTGGCCGATCAGGAACGCACTTTACCTAGCGTGGAAGTTGGCGAAGTGCTCCGCTGCACGGGGATGGAAGCCAAAGAACATACCACGCAACCTCCCGGCCGATACAGTGAAGCCGCCCTCACGAAGGCTCTGGAAGAGCGGGGTATCGGTCGTCCGAGTACCTACGCTTCGATCATCGATACGATCCTCGCTCGCGGCTATGCCTTCAAGAAGGCCAATGCCCTGGTGCCCACTTGGGTCGCGTTCTCGGTGGTGACTCTCATGGAAGAAAACCTCAGTTCGCTGGTCGATTACCAGTTCACCGCCCAGATGGAAGATGATCTCGATGCCATCAGTCGCGGCGAACGGGGGCATATCGAGTACCTGGAAAACTTTTATTTCGGCGACGGACGCCCAGGGCTCAAAAAACTGCTCGAACACAAAATCGACGAAATCGACCCGGCCAAGATCGGGCGAATCTCAATTGGGAAACCCGAAGGCCAGCCTGAGGTGTTCGTCCGCGTGGGTCGCTATTCGCCATTTGTAGAACAAGGAGATCGCACCGCTTCGCTGAAAGAGGACGTGGCACCCGACGAGGTGACGCTCGAAATGGCGCTCGAGTTGTTGGATCAGGCGGAACGAGGAGATGAACCTCTGGGGCTATGTCCCGAAACACAAAAGCCGGTCTACGTGAAAGTCGGTCGGTTTGGTCCGTATGTGCAACGCGGCTCGACCGACGACGAAGAGAAACCGCAGAATGCGAGCCTGCTCAAAGGAATGACCCCCGAAGAGATCGACCTGGAGACGGCGCTCAAGCTACTATCGCTCCCCCGCGAGTTGGGAAATCATCCGGATAGCCAGGAACCGATCATTGCCCATAACGGTCGGTATGGTCCGTACATAAAATGTGATGCCGAGACGCGGTCCCTGCCGGCAGACATTTCGCCATTGGACGTGACCTTGGAGCAGGCGTTGTATCTGCTTTCCCAACCAAAGACACGTGGTCGGGGCGCGGCGAAAAAGGAACCCTTGAAGGTGTTCGAGGTATCGCCGGTCACCGAGAAGCCAGTGCAGATTCTCGACGGTCGGTTTGGCCCCTACATCACCGATGGGACGACCAACATTTCGCTCCGTAAAGGGATGACCCCTGAGGAAATCACCTTCGACGAGGCCTTAGCTCTACTGGCCGAAAAGGCGGCCCAAGGGCCTGCACCCAAAAAGAAGAAGGCGGCAAAGAAAAAGGCACCTAAAAAGAAGGCGGCAAAGAAAAAATCGACTGCGAAGAAATCGGCAGCAAAGAAAGCACCTGCAAAAAAGAAAGCCGCCAAGAAAAAATCGACCGCGAAGAAGAAAAGTTAGTTGTCTGTCGCCCCTTAGCCGGACCGCCACGCGGTCCGGGAATTTCTCCTGCTTACTTTGCCCTGAGCCTGACTCAGCTCTCGCGTCGGAGATTGAAAAAAGATTACCTGCGACGAGGTTCAGGCTCGACCTTCTCTAACATGAAGTCGAGGTCATCACGGTCATCGGTGATTTCTTCCACGAGATTGCTGCGGACGTTGTAGACTGCCGGGATGTATTGCACTAATTGGTCGATCGAGGGACCACCATCCTCGCTGGGAATCTTGATGCCGCTCGGCTTGCGGGCCTCGATCCATACCTTGTGGTTACCAGCCGTCGGCCCCTGGGCCCGGGGAATCTCGTACTGCCCCTCCGTGATCACGCCAGAGACACCAGTAGCGGTTTCTGAATCCGCTGGAAAGAACTTGATCGAGCCATCTTCTACGGGCTGACCATCGTAGGAGACTTTACCACTCAAGGCGTAGCGAGGGGGCCCGCTCTGGCCACAACCCCACACACTGCACAAAAACGCCGCTAATGCCAGCAACAGGCTGTGTCGCACCACGCTTAGACTCCTTGTCAGCAAGTTGCCGTGGTTAGAAGGTTGAATCAACGACTTCTCCACCATCCGCGGTGCCTAGTGCCATCCAGACCAACAGATCGATATTGTCGTTAACAAATCTCGTCGAACCATCGGCCATCGCCAGGTTCACTCCCCCGCTGTGATAGCTGCGGGAGGCATGTTGCCATAAACCTTGCCAACCAGCGGACGATGACTGGCAGGGAGCGATCTGCCTAGGTGGGCCAAGCCGATCACACCACCGAGTCCAGTCTTCGGCGTCCAGGAAGTTGAGTGTGTTCGATTGGCCAAAGGCCACGTTGGGGGTCCAATTATGCATGTATAAGGAAGCGGGACCAAAGTGCATGGCTCCGCGGGTATCTACGCCGGGCACGAGCCGCAACTCACTGACTGCTGCCGTATTGCTCGTCCCATCCGTGAACTCACCAAACTTACGGCCCTTCACTGGATCAATCGTGCTGACCACAAAAGATCCCAACGCCGTCATGTGAATACCAGTAGGACTAGGCCGGGCTTTCAAATGATTTCCGCCTGCTGAGGTATCTGCTTCCCAACCTCTAAGTTGATCATTGGGGGAG
Organism: uncultured Planctomycetaceae bacterium; assembly: GCA_937925545.1. GTDB lineage: Bacteria > Planctomycetota > Planctomycetia > Pirellulales > Lacipirellulaceae > Bythopirellula. Next base: position 47,671 of record CALALR010000040.1, on the reverse strand, counting down.
ATATCTTCTGCCCAAAACCAGCCAAGCCCGGCATTTCCAACATAGTTGCCGCGGGCTCCATAAAAGTTGTTAATGATTCCAAGTTCTGTCGATTGATTCGTCTCCGAGGGACAGGCAAACGTCTTGAGAAAGATATGGTGGGCCGGGTTGGCGAGATTTTGGTTTTGTTCCAAACCTTGCGTCCAATCCACGGTACCGTGGGCGCTTGCCTCTTCGATATAGGGCATGATCAAGGTGATCCAGCTGTACATCGACTTGACCTGAGTCCCCCCTCCGAAGAAAGGATCGCGGACGTCACCAGGCGGGAGCGTTTTGCGGGCGCTGGCGTAGTTCTGCACAGCCAGGCCAATGTTATGCAGGTTGTTCACACACTGACTGCGGCGTGCCGCCTCGCGGGCCGCCTGGATGGCGGGCAGCAGCAGGGCGACCAGAACTCCGATGATGGCGATCACCACCAACAACTCGACCAGGGTAAAAGCGCGATGAGAACGGGCAGTGCGACGAGACATCACAAAATCTCCCCAAATATAAACGTGCTAGAAAGGGCGGTCAGGAGTAGAACCCTCTGGTGCTAACCATCCTGAATTCTATCAATCCAAGAATGCCTAAGCAATTCAATTTCGTCCCGAGAATCCAAAAAGGGCAGGCTAATGTTCCCTTGGCAGGTCGCGATTGAAACGCTACTTCCCGTTTAAGACCTGGGCCAAAATTTCAGATTTTTTGCAATTCCCAGGTCGAATTCTTTTGCGAAAGACTCTCCAGGTGGCTAAACTGCAGGGTGCGTTCAGACTGGTCGCACTTTGGATTCTTGTCGACAACCACAGGTCGGTTGGGCGAGGCTCCAGCTTTCTTTCAACTTAGGGGTATGTCTAATGAAGAACTTAAGTAGTCTGGTTTTTCCTTGCCTCGTTCTTTTCGCCACGGGCACGGCGAATGCCGCCGTCTTAGAAGACTTTCAGTTCAACGATCCTCTTTTCACTCTCTTGGGTTCAGCAGCAAACAGCGCTAATCCAGGCAACAATTGGAATGAAGATGTTGCCGACATGACTAATTCCAACGTTCAAGGAGGTCTCTATGTGATTAAGAAAAACAACGATAACTTTGGAACGAACTTTCTTGATATTGCCAATGTGACAAGTTCGAAAATTTGGCTGGTCGTGGAAACCGGGTCATGGCATTTTTCCTCTATCGTAGGTCCAGCCGAATTTGATGCAGCTGAACCTGAAGAAATTCGCTTTGACTTTTTAGACAACGATGGCAATAACCAGGGTGGTAGTACTGTCACTGCTGAAATGGAAATCGAACGAGTCGCTAATGGAGGAATCGTTATTCAGGGTACTGCTCTAGGTGGTGGTGGTTCGATTACGGCCCAACCTTTGCCACTCACTAATACAAGTCTTTTCACGATGGTGTTGGCCCTTGATAAAGCTGCTAATACCTATGAAATATTCACCAAAGTTGGCGCCGGATCGTTTACTTCTATTGGGCCGGCTGCAGCAGTAAGCCCAACCCGCAATGCCAATTCGGTTCGATTCGTAGCCAACAACAATTTTGGTGGCACTGGAGAGCACTTCCATATTGATCGAATCTATATTACGAATCACAACCCGATTCCTGAACCTGCTTCCATTGCACTGGTCGGTGTGGGACTCGCGGGATTTTTATTTCGTCGTCAACGTGGCTAGAGCATAAAGTTTTTTGTTTTACCTCGTTGTTTCATGCTTCATTAACCGGGGCTTCGCGCTGTTTTGCTCGAAGCCCCGTTTTAAATTGCTGGCCGGAATAAGCTAAACAGCGTTCCGACAGAATATTATTCGATAGCGGAAAGAGCATGTTTTTTACCGTCCTAGTGGGAACATGAGATGCAGCTTTCTAAGTTCACCGTGTCGACTCTTCTAGTGGTCCTAACGGTGATCGCATTGGCAATCCCATCAGCCTCAGCCCAGCAGGTGGTCGAGGCCGACAAGTATGCCGTCGCCAGTGGACATCCCGCTGCCACAGCCATCGGATTGGATGTTTTGCGCAGCGGTGGCAATGTCATCGACGCCGCCATTGCGACCTCGCTGGCCGTCGGAGTGGCAGAGCCATACGGCTCTGGGTTGGGTGGCAAACTAATCCTGCTCTACAGGGAAGCGGCAACGGGCAAGGTGCGTTCCATCGTGGCCCTGTGTGCGTCACCTGCTGCATTGGATGCAGAAGGCTTTACTCGTCTTTCCAAGGACGAACGCGAGCATGGCTACCTTTCGGTAGGAGTGCCGGGGTTGGTCGCAGGACTGCATGAAGCCTATGAGCGATGGGGCTCCAAACCGTGGCAGGAGTTAACGGAGCCAGCTGCGAACTTGGCTGAGACGGGCATCCTGATCGATGCGACGATGCAAGGCCTCTATAAATCCCATGTTGCGGATTTGCAAAAGGATCCCGAAGCAAGTGATTTATATCTCTACCGGGGTAAATTACCCCCGGTCGGTGCGAGACTCAAGAACGCCGACCTGGCTGCCACGCTTCGTTTGATCGGACAGCAAGGTGCGCGGGCTTTCTATGAAGGCACAACTGCTGACAGTATCGTGCGTGCCGCCCAGAAGGCAGGTTCAGCGATGGCACTTGATGATTTTCATAACTATCGGGCTGAGTATGGCGAACCGCTCGCCATCAAATATCGGGAACACCGCATCTACTCTTGCCCGCCCCCACTTACAGGTGGCGCGACCGTGCTGGCCACCCTCAAGGCGATGGAAAAACAACCGCCGCTGGAACCCCAAGCACGTTTTCTGACGTACGCCGATCGAATGGGGCGGACCTTGCTATGCCTCTATCCTCAAATACAAGACCAGATTGCCGACGCACCAACTTCCCGTACTGCTGCCGAGAGAATGCTCACCGACGAGGCAGCCGACCGATTGGCTTCCGCTGCTCTGGAAGTTGATCCTCAGAATCCGTACCCCAAACCGGCGAAGGTTCAACCGGCTGCCGATGGATTACCATCGGCCAGCACCACGCACTTGGTGGTGGCGGATGCTGCCGGCAATTTGGTAAGTCTCACTCAGTCACTGAGTCTTCATTTTGGGGCTGCCGTTGTGGCACCCGGCACGGGATTTCTGCTCAACGATAGTCTTAGCAATTTCTCGATCCACAATCCGGACAACGTCAATCATGTGGCCCCCGGCAAGCGCGCCCGCAGCACGATTTCCCCCATCATTGCCACCAAAGGGGATCGAGCCGTGTTGACGTTGGGTATCCCTGGCGGCCAGCGAATCCCCACTACGACAACTCAACTACTCTGGCAATTCTTTGACCGCGGTCAAAGCCTGCCGGATACCTTCGCAGCCACTCGATTTCACCTGATGCGGCCGGTGACAGCCAAGCAACCGTTCAATCTCATGGAATTTGAAGCCGATGCCCCGGCAAGCTGGGAGCAGGAACTAGCCGAACGAGGCTGGAAAACAAAGCGTTATCCTCGCAATGGCCTCTATTTTGGAGGAGGCAATGCGATCGAGATTGTGGAAACCGGCAAATTGATCGGGGTAGCAGACCCAAGACGGACCAATTTCGTAGCGGGGGATTAGAATACAAGCTTGACGTTCGCCTATCAGAAACATGAGGAAAAGGAGGTAACAGAGGTTTAGAAGAAATAGAACACCGGTCAAGCGCACATACAGCGGATTGACGTGGATAAAAATTATCGTTGTTTCTCAAATCGGCGCAGATCTGTTAACCAGCGATTGTCCGCGTTCCATTTCTTTAGCTAATACACTTCTTAACCAACATGATTTTGCGAATGCGATTAATGGCGTGCGTTTGGATGTTCCTCTTGCTGGGAACCAGTGCCCACGCCGTCATCACTCTGGACGGTGATTTTGACCACGGCTCTCTGGATGAAGCCAATTCGTCGGTAGCTGGGAATTTGGTGTTGTTGGCTGGACGCGATAACTTCAATCCCGGCCAGTGGAAATGGCTATACTTCTCAGCAGATGGGGTGAACGGGTTGCAGCCCACGTTTCGTATAGGTGACAACTTCAACACGGGAGGAAGTAGCCTGAATGACCATGAGATGGTCTACAGCTACGATCAGGAGAATTGGTTCTTCTTCGACAACAACGTACGCAGCAGCGGGGCAGGTACATTCACTTTTTCGAATAACACGGTGTTTACCCAAGACCGGGTATGGGTTGCCTATGGATTGCCCTACCCGGCGGCGCGAACGGTGAGTCATACTGCTGAGTTGGTCTCCAGCCCCTGGGTTTCTCCGACAGCCAGCGGCAATAGTTCTCTGGTAATTGGTCAATCGCCGGGTGGTATCGACGATCTGGGACGCACCATCGCACCGCAGGACATGTATGGCTACAAGATTTCGGATCCCACCGGTGCAGCAGTCAAGAAAAAGATTGCTCTAATAGGGGGGGTCCATTCCAACGAAACCCTTGGCAATTACACGCTCGAGGGACTTGTTGATTTTCTGGTGAGTGATGACTTCGAGGCGGCCCTGTTGCGTAAATACGCTGACTTCTATGTTTATCCTCTGGCAAATCCAGATGGCCGTCGCGCCGGATACAACCGCAGCACTGTCCAACGCGTCAACGAAGATCCTAATCGACACTGGGTTCCACCCAATTATGACGGCCTCGATGATATTGAAGTGGTAGGAGACGCACTCATTGCCGACACCGGAGCGGACGTGGATTACCTGCTCGATTTCCATTCCACTGTGAATGACACGTTTGCAAATCACCACGGCTTACTCCTGCCAGCGTATCAGTCTGATCCGATGTGGTTGAACTTTAAGTCCTTGGAGCCGAACGTGATCACTGGCGGCGCAAGCTTGATCGATGATACAGGTGCCAAGTTTGGCCGCGACCATCTCAATGCAGAATTCTCCGCGACATTTGAGACGCGTTTTTTGCCTGGAGAGAACATTGACCGCTTCCTCTCGATGGGCCGCAATTTCGGGCTCGCATTCAAACAGACTTTTGTAGTCAGCTTGGATTTAAATTTCGACGGACAACTCAACTCACTCGACTGGAATCTGTTTCTCGCCGGGAGTGAGACCGATCTCTCCACATTGTCTCCCATTGATGCTTACTCTGCTGGTGATCTCAACGGCGACGGTTTTAACGACCTCTTCGATTTTGGCATATTCAAAACTGAGTACATTCAAGTACACGGCCTTTCCGGTTTCGAGGCGCTGTTTAAACAGGTGCCCGAGCCCAACTCGATTTTTTTCACATCTTTTGTTCTTGGCAGCTTACTTCTGTTGAGAATTCCCCGACGATCTCACCCCATCTGAGACATATGAGGAGCTAACCATGTTTCGAAATAAGTTCTTCGATATAACCTGTGCAGTTATTTTGAGTTTCGTCTTGCTTGCCCAACCTACGCAGGGCGTTGATTTTCATGCGTTTGAATTCAACGGGGGAGCAAATATCGAACTGTTTAATGCTGCCAATACCGGCACTCCAGGAGGTCAGTTTTGGAGCCAATCCAACGATCTTACTCAATCAAGAACTGATAGCTCGGGAAATTTCGTCATTAGAAAATTTAACGACCTCATTGCCAACAACTATTTACAGATCGACAACATTACCGAAAGCACGGTCGGGAGTCGCTACATTGTGGTACGGATGTCGGGATGGGATTTTTTCAACAATGTCCCTGGTGAAGGAGAAGAAATTCGCTTTGATTTTCTGGATGACGACACTGGTACGAGCGGAAGTAGCGTAACTGCGCAAGTCCGCATCGATCGCAACACGGATACCAGCGCGATCGAACTACGGGGCAACGCTATCGGGGTCGGTTCCCAGGATATCGCAAGTCGGGCGACACTGAACAATACTCAGACGGCACCCTTTACGATGGTGCTCGAATTAAACAAGACTTCCAACACCTATGAAGTGTTCTACAAAGATGGCACGAATCCATCTCAGTCCTTGGGAATGGCTCCCATAGCTCCCACTCGCAATGGGAACTCGATTCGCTTCACTGTGAATAATAATTTTGGAAGTACCATCGATGAGTTCTTCTCTATCGATCGGATTGCCATTTCTGACACCAATCCACTCACGGACTTGATGACGCTGGAGATCGATCGTATTACCGGTGCGATGACTCTCAAGAATACCACCGGAACGGCCCTGAGTGGCCTCAGGTCGTACTCAATCACCTCGGCTGCTGGCGCACTCAATGCGGCTAACTGGAAGTCGGTAACAGACTTCTACGACCAGCCACCGGGAGGCAATGGGAGTGTCGATGATGGACCGTGGGCCAAAACTTCGACGACGACATTCGAATTGAGTGAAGGTGCCGTCGGTGGCAACGGTGGCAACCTGGCAATCAACCAAAATGTCGTTCTGAGTCAAGGGAGTGGCCCATGGATCAAGAGTCCAATCGAAGACCTGGAGATCACCCTCAATTTTGATAGCGGCATCTCGCGCAAGGCCAATGTCAATTTTGTGGGCAACGGCGGCAAGCGGTTCACTGTAGGTGATCTGGATTTCAATGGCATTCTAAACGTGGCTGACTGGACGGCGTTCAATGCTGGTGCCGAAACGAATCTGGCAGGCTTGACTCAAGTGCAAGCCTATCAGGCAGGCGATCTCAACAACGACGGCAAAAACGATATCTTCGATTTTTCCTTATTTAAGAATGCCTATGTAGCTGCCAATGGGCTACCGGCTTTCGAAGCGTTAATCGCAGGGGTACCCGAACCGAGTAGCGCCTTGTTACTGGCCACCGGAAGCTTGTTGCTCATAGGACGTCGCCGTCGGCTCACGCGAATTATCAATACCGTTTCATGCGATAACGATTTACATTTTGAGGAACGCACCATGATTTATCCCCCAAGAAATGTTGCCGGCCTGGTCTTAGCCTTCGCAATGGTTGTTCTCACTTGCGGAAAAACCAACGCCGCCATTCTGGAAGATTTTTTGTTTAATGACGCGAATGGCACATTACTGGAAAATACGGTTAACAGTGCCAATCCGGGCAACATGTGGAACGCAGACACTGCAGACATGACGGAATCCACTGTACAGAATGGCAAGTTCAACATTAAGAAAGCCAACGATAATTTTGGAACAAATTTCCTCGATATCACGAACGTCACTTCAGGCAAAGTATGGTTGGTAGCTGAAATCGCTGGATGGCACTTTTCGTCAATTGTTGGACCTGGTGAATTCGATGCGGCTGAACTCGAAGAAATACGCTTCGATTTTCTGGATAACGATGGAAACAATCAGGGTGGTAGCACCATTACCGCTGAAATGGAGATTGAGAGAACACCGACTGGTGGTTTAGTCGTACAAGGCACCGCGTTGGGAGGAGGAGGGAGCATCTCCCCCCAATCTTTACCTCTGACTCAAAGCAGCCCGTTCACGATGGTGCTTGCTTTGGATAAAGACACCAACAATTATGAGATTTTCACGAAAACGGGTGCAGGAGCATTCAGTTCCGTCGGTGGAGTCAAGGCAATTAGTGCGACTCGAAATGCCAACTCGATTCGTTTGGTAGCCAATAACAATTTCGGTGGAACGGGCGAGTTCTTCGATATCGATCGCATCTACCTTACGAATACCGATCCTATTAACGTTAATCCAGATCGACTCACCCTACAGGTCGACGCTGCCACGGGCTTGATGCAATTGAAAAACACGACTTCAACCACATTCGAGATCGACGCCTACACCATCACGAGTTCAACACTCAATGGAGATCTGAACTTTGCTGGTTGGCATAGCTTGAGCGATCATATTCCCCTGGTCGACCCGGTCGACGGTCCTGACCCTGGTACCACCCTGGGTGACGGTGTGGGTGAGACCTGGGATGAGGCTCCCGGTTCCAGCAACAAGGTGCTGGCCGAACGGTTTTTGCTGGGCAAGTCGGTGTTCGCAACCAATCGAATGGAATCGCTGGGCAACGCCTTCAAAGTGGGTGGCGACATCAACTCTCTCTCGTTCCAATATCGCAACGCTGATACTGGAGCCGTGGTTACTGGAAACATTGAAGCGGCTTCATTAGGAATCAACGCCGATTTTGATGGCGATGGTGACGTCGATGGCCGAGATTTCTTGAGATGGCAGCGTGGGCAAACGTCCCCACCCCTTAGTGCCGCTGCTCTGGCTGCCTGGCAGGCTCAGTACAATGGCGGGGGCCTGGCGGCTGCTGCACAGGCTGTGCCTGAGCCTACTTCCGTGCTTCTGGTAGGGATTGCCTTGGCTGGGTTGGCTGGGTTGAGGGTTCGCCGCTAAGCTGCGACATATTTGCTGGGGTAAAAAGGATCGCCAGATTGTGGTAGGCTGAGGCCTTGCGAGTCTCCGTGCGCACTTTGCAACTCAGTAGCGAAATCTTGTGACCAAACTACCCCAGATTCATGGCCCCCACACTGTTGTTGGCTTGGGAGAAGCGCTCTTCGACTGTTTTGGAGAGCGGGCTGTCCTCGGTGGCGCGCCGGTCAATCTGGCCGTGCATGCCAACCAGCTCATGCGACATGCTGGTTGTCATGGGGTCGTAGCCAGTTGCGTGGGTAGCGACGACCTTGGTCAACGAATTGAAGAGGAACTCATCTCGCGAGGTATGACGACCGACTATCTCTCTGTTTCACCCTTGCTCCCCACGGGAACGGTTCAGGTGACCGTCGATGCAGCAGGACATCCTCAGTACGAGATTACCGAGAACGTGGCTTGGGACAGAATCGAATACACAGACACATTAGATCACCTGGCAAAACACTGCTCCGCCGTCTGCTTTGGCACCTTAGCTCAACGCTCCGAAGTGAGTCGGCAGGCCATCCACCAGTTTCTTGCCACGGCGACGCATACCCTGCGGGCGTGCGACCTCAATTTGCGGCAGCAATTCTACTCTGCCGATATTATTGAAAATAGCTTGAGGGCGGCAAACATCTTAAAACTCAATGAAGAAGAACTCTCGATAGTCGGCGATCTGCTAAAACTTGAGACACGCAATCTTTCTGTCCACGATCAGATTGCGAGGCTGCTAAATGAATTTGATTTGAGTTTAGTCGCACTCACCCGAGGGGAAGCCGGGACGGTCCTGTACACAGCCGATGAACGAGTGGAAGGGGAAATTCCCAAGTATCCGCGTCAATCACAGGCCGACAGCGTGGGTGCTGGTGATTCATGTTGTGCGGCTTTGATCGTCGGTCTCCTCTTAGGAAAGCCGCTAACTGAAATCGTCGCATTGGCGAATCGCGTGGGGGCTTTTGTCGCTTCGGTGCAGGGGGCGACTCCCGAACTGCCGAGTGAAATTTTAGATCGCGTGGGATAACTGCTTAGCTGCCCTACGCCTACTCTAATTGCTTTCGGAATCGGCTTACACTAATCGTGAGGACCACGGTCGCGCAGATTCCCAGTCCTGTGACCATGGGTATAAGATCCCAAAGGTCCGCTCCACGGAGGACAATACCCCGCAATATTTCGATGAAATATGTGGCTGGAATCGCAAAAGTGACCAGGTAAATCAGCAGCGGCATCTGACTGCGGGGAAAGACAAAACCAGAAAGCAATACCGAGGGGAGCATCACGATGAACGCGAATTGCACGGCCTCAACCTGGCTCTTGGCAATGGTCGAGACCAGCAGCCCCAGACCTAACGAGCAAACCATAAACAGCATCGAAAGCGACAGTAAAAGTCCCACACTCCCTTGAATCGGCACTCCAAACAGATAGATCATTACCGTGAGCATGATCAGCGTTTCGATAAAACCCACAATTGCATAGGGCACCAATTTGCCGAGCAGCAGACCGGAACGACTTACGGGCGTTACGAACAATTGCTCGAGCGTGCCAAGCTCCCTTTCGCGGACGATAGCAAACGAAGTGAGAAACAAAGTCACCAGTTGCAAGATGATTCCGACCAATCCAGGGACGAAAAAGTGGTCGCTCTCCAAATCGGGATTGTATAACAGCCGCGGACGTATATTGATCGGCAGATCGGCACGACCCGTCGGATCGCGAGCCGGTGCCATTTGCACAGCCTCTGCCTTCTCTCGTGCAAGTTGCAAGGAAAGATTTGTTCCCAAGAGTTGCGTGGTATTGAGGGCAGTGGTGGCCACTTGAGAGTCGCTGCCGTCAATGAGAACCTGCACTTCGACCTGTTCGCCACGAATCAATCGATCTGAATAATACGGCGGGATTTTCATCCCGACTTTTGCATCGCCCGTCGCCATCCAGTGGTGGAAGCTGTCTTCGTCGTCAACATACGCAACCGCATCAAATCGCCTTGTGTTGACAAATGCATCGACGAGACGCTGACTCGGCTGGCGGCCATCCATGTTGAACACGACCATTGGAATATGCTCGACCTGAATATCGATGGCATATCCAAAAATGATTGTCTGCATTACTGGAACGACCAGCATAAAGAAAATCGTCGATGGTTGCCGCCGAATGTGGTAAAACTCTTTGACCAAGACAGCCAGCAAACCCGCAAATGGGCGACTGCGTTTGGCCTCAGGTGGCTTCACTCGTGCAACGCCCAGGGATGGCAATCCCTGGGAGTTCTCCGCAGTCGGGGCAATCAACTCCGGTGAGTTTTTTCTCTCCTCTGCATTTTTGGTCAGCGTGACAAATACATCCTCTAAAGTCGGCGGAACTTCGCGGATATCGGCTTCATCAATCGACGTTGAGAGTTCCTCTGCGAGTCGCTCCGCTGTCAGCCGCTCCTCAACCATCACATGCACCGTCTCTCCAAAGAGGGTTGCGTCGCGGACCCCATCGAGGCTGCGGATTTCCGGCAACTTTTCTGCTGGGCGCGGCACGCGCAACTCGTATCGCCGAGTCCCACTGGGGGTCACCGCGGGGAGTGACTTCAAGTCGGAAGGCTTGCCGAGCACTAAAAGTTGGGACATGTAGATGTAACCCACATCGGTGCAGCGTTCCGCTTCGTCCATATAGTGGGTGGTGACAAAAAGCGTCACGCCACGACCGGAAAGTTCAAACAGCAGATCCCACAATTGCCGACGTGCCACTGGGTCGATACCCGCGGTCGGCTCATCGAGAAATAAAATCTCAGGATCGTGGACCAACGAGCAGGCCAAGGCAAGTCGTTGTTTCCAGCCACCAGAAAGTGTGCCGGCCAGCTGGTCCAGGCGATCTTCCAAGCCCGTAAGGCCCAGGACCACTGCCATTCGTTCCGCAATCCGAGCACCATCCAAACCGTAGATTCGACCATAAAATTCGATGTTTTCTCGCACTGAGAGGTCTGCATACAGACTGAAATGCTGCGACATGTAACCGACTCGCCGCTTGATCGGCTCGGCCTCGCGAGCGGCATCGTACCCCAGCACGGTTGCCGACCCCGAACTGGGGGAAAGGATTCCAAGCAGCATACGGATGATGGTCGATTTACCACTGCCATTGGGTCCCAAAAGACCAAAAATCGCCGCGCGTTGGACCTGAAAACTGACATCCCGCACAGCGACCAGTTCACCGAAGGTGCGACTCAGTTCACGGACATCAATGACGGCTTCGCTGACTGAGGAGCTCATGCGGCGGGCTTCTCCGTATCGTCAGGCAGGCGATCGAACCAGACATCGGCCGAGATTCCTGGGCGAAGCAAATCGAGCCCTTCTTTAAGCGTCACTTTGATTCGAAACACTTGTTTCGAGCGTTCCTCGGGGGTTTGCACATTGCTGGGAGTGAACTCGGCCCGCCGAGAAATGAACGTCACCTCCCCGGCAAACTTCCGCTGTGGCATGCTGTCCACGGTGACGTCTACTGCTTGTCCCAGTTGCAAATCCATCCACTTCTGGGGAACGTACGCCCGCACCCAATAGTGGCTACTGTCGAGCACAGACATCACAGGGGCACCTGCGGAAACCAAATCCCCCGGCTGTAGTTCCAAGGCTTCCACAACACCGTTGACGGGACTCTTGATGGTGAGTTCCGCCAAACGATCGTCGATGGCAGCTAGCCTGGCTGCGGCAGAATCTCTGGCCGCTCGCGCCGCTTCAATCTCCTCACTGCGAAATCCCTTTTGGGCAAGTTGCCATGCCAACCGGGCTTCTTCTACCTGAGCCTTTGCCGAGCGAATTTCTTCTTCTCGGGTGCCTGCTTCGATCAGACTCAATTCTTCCTGCCGCAAGGCAACCATTGCTTTAGCCGATTCCAGGCTCTGAGCCGCGCGATCAAATTCTTCTTTGGTGATGGCGTTCGTATTGGCCAAGGCCTGCGTGCGATTAAAATTTTGAGTGGCGAGTCGCAACTCGGCCTCTGCAAAACTCAAACGGGCACGGGTGGCATCGATATCTTGTTTTCGAGCACCGGCAACAAGTTGATCCAATTTTGCTTGAAGCTGCTCGTAGCGAGCCTTTGCCTGACCAATTTCTTCCTCGCGATTTCCTGCCTCCAGTCGTGCCAACTCTGCTTCCTTGGCAGCGAGATTTGCCTTGGCTTCTTCACGCTGCGCTTCCAGATCGAAAGGTTCCAGTCGCACGAGTACTTGTCCTGCTTCAACAGTAGCTCCCTCTTCAACAAGCACCTCCTGCACGCGACCACCAACCCGCGAACCAAGCCGAATTTCCTCGGCTTCGATAAACCCTGACACATGATTCGATTCAGGTCGCAACTTGCTGTAAGCTATGAGACCCGTTAACAATGCAACGATCACAAGAATTGCTAGTACACGTGCTGCCATGAATTCCAGCTCCGAAGGGTCGATCGTTTCGCTCTCAGATTCCCTGATTCTAACGAGATTCTCGTGCTGTCACTACTGCAGCGCATCGTTCCCATACCGTCGGGAAACACAAAAATGACACCTGGGAAACCACTGCAACAAAGGTTACAAACGGAGACATGAACTGTTTGTCGCCCACTGCTCGCACTTGCCTCATTTTCTCGATGGTTCTGTTAAGCGCGCATCTCTCTGTGCCAACTCGCGCCGAAGAGTTTAGCAGCGAAAATCTTGTACTCTCTGAATATCTAGTGATTCCACCCGTCGGACGCTATGGACGCGTGCCCATTCATCTCGATCCCATGCATTCCGCTATTGTCAGAGGAACATGGAAAACTCCCAAAGCTGAGGATAGCTTTGTGGGGCATGGTGGTCGGGCACTCACTTGGAATGCTGTAAAAGGAGATCCAACAGGATGGTTGGAACATTCTTCGCTCCGAGGGGGATATGCCTATGCCGAAGTTAATTCTCCCCGACGACAAGTTGTGCTGCTCGAGGCATCGGGGCATGCGATGGTCTTTGTGAATGGAGAGCCACGCGTCGGTGATCCTTATCTGACAGCTCGAACGATCCTGCCCATAGTCCTACGCGAAGGGCGTAACGAGTTGCTGTTTCATTGTGCGGCCGGGAAATTGAGAGCAGAACTGATCGCTCCTCAACACGATGTTTTTTTTGACCAACGCGATACGACTCTGCCTTCGCTAATCCTGGGAGAATCTGATCCAATTTGGCTAGGTGTGTTGTTGGTGAATTGCAGAGAAAATTCGCTTGTTGACTTGCAGGCGACCGCCACACTTGACTCAGGTAGCTCATTAATCGTTAAACTAGACAGCATTCCTCCATTAGGTGTCCGAAAAGTAGCTATCCCACTTGATCCGCGGACGACCAAAGAGATCGAGCCGGGTGCGAGTCTACCTGTAGTGTTGGCACTTTCTGAACCGGCTTCGCAAGCTCCCACGCATACGACAACGATCGAATTATCTGTGGTCAGTAAAGATCAGTTGCAGACTCGAACATTTCGCAGTCAATTGGACCAGAGCGTCCAGGCTTACAATATACTGCCGGCCGAAACGATGTCCGACACATCTACGGGACCAAATGGATTATTGGCAACTTTGCACAACGCTAACGAATCGAGTCGAGAACACCTCGGTCGTTTTGCTCCGCTAGAGTCGATAGCAATTCTTGCCCCCAGCGGTAGACGTGTCGAGGGATGTGACTGGGAAGATTGGTCGGTGACGAATGCTCTGGAATCCCTCGAAAATACCGTCCAGCATTTTGCGACGGACCCACGTCGCACGTGGTTGTGTGGCACGGGAACGGGGGGTCATGGTGTCCTGCGAATTGGCAGCACGTCTCCCAATCACTGGGCCGCTCTGGCACCGACAAATGCATGGCTGGAATATGCAGCAAACGAATTGGAAACAAGCGAAGCTGGAACTCCACTGGGTGCGATGTTGGCGAGAATCGCTGCCGTTGGCGAGTTGGCTCCCCTGCTGGTGAACACAGCCAACGCTGGAATCCTGCTCGAGAGTATTGGCTCGCGAATGGAAAGAACTGGCGATGATTCTCGCGAAATTGCTCAGACCCTTGCTCTGTTTCACTCGGATTTTGTGTTTCGTCAGCGACCAGATTTCTCCTCAGCCACCCTGGCTGCGGCCCAGGAGGAGTTGTTGAGGTTCTGTCGCGACCACACGGTTCCACTCCCCGCCGAAGTGCAAGTTGCGGACTGTGTCACGTTCGATCCTGGAAAAGTGTCGCAGGTCCAGTGGCTCTCAATCTTGCAGCAAGCCCAGCAAGCATCTCTGAGTCGGGCCGCCGTGCGGTACGATCCCCACGAGCAATTGTTCCTCGGGCTTACGTCAAATGTAGCCGCGCTGGCCGTTGCGGTCGATTTCCTCGAGAAAGGAACGGAAGTAGAAGTCGCCCTCGATGGTGAAGCGATCGGTCAGTTCTCCGTGGACAATGGAAAACTGGTTTTTGTGCGTGACCAACTCGGTTGGCATCCCGCTCCTGAGTTGCCGAAGGTGCTCAAACAACCCCAGCGCTACGGGGGTTTTCGTCTCGTGTTTGCTAACCAGCCCACACTGGTCTACGGCACACACGGATCGGAAGAGGAAAACGCCTGGGCCCTGGCTAAGGCCCGCTTCGATGCAGAAACCTGGCTGGTGCGGACCAACGGCTCGGTTGATGTGGTGGCCGATGACAAGTTCGATCCCAATCGCGAGCCTAATCGCAATGTGCTGCTGTACGGAAATGCTGACACCAATTCCGTGTGGCCGCGGTTGTTGTCCACTTCGCCCGTTCAAGTCCGCAAGGGAAGCGTAACCATCGACCGCCGTCCCGAAGTTGCAGACGATTTGGCCTGCCTGTTCATCCGGCCGCGTCGCCGGAGTGCAACTGCCGTGGTCGGCGTGGTGAGCGGCACGGGACTCACAGGAATGCAAGCCACCGACCGCCTGCCCTATTTCGTCAATGGCGTGAACTTCCCCGATCTGCTGCTCCTGAGCACAGATAGCCTTACCGAGGGTGACGACGATGTCCGCGCGGCTGGCTATTTTGGCTTGGGCTGGACGGTGGAACCAGGGGAAATAGTGTGGCGAGATATGGCGCTGTAAAAGCTGGAGTTAGTGTAAGTAGGAAGATCTTTGTCGCAGATGAGATAGCGACGCCACTCACTCCACCGTCACGCTCTTTGCCAGATTGCGGGGTTTGTCGACATCGCAGCCGCGGGCGATTGCGATGTGGTAAGCCAACAGTTGTAGCGGTACCAGGGAGACTATCGGCTGCAAAAAATCGGCCACGGGAGGAATGTGAATCACATCGTCGGCCAGTTCACAGACCCGACGGTCGTCGTCGTCAATGACGGCGATCACCGGCCCACGGCGAGCCTTAATTTCCTCTATGTTGGCAAGGACTTTGTCGTACACGGCACCCTGGGGAACAATAAACACGCTGGGTGTGTTTTCATCCACTAGAGCAATTGGACCGTGTTTCATTTCGGCGGCCGGGTACCCCTCAGCGTGGATGTAGCTGATTTCTTTGAGCTTGAGGGCACCCTCCAGTGCCGTGGGAAAATTATATTGCCGACCGAGATAAAGAAAATTATTGCAGTCGGCATACTTCTCCGCGATGCGACGGGCCTGGTTGTTCGTTTCCAACGCACGCTCGACCTGCTCGGGGAGTCGCTCCAGCTCTTCGATGATCCGCAGGCCACTCTCATAACTCAAGTGGTGCAGTCGACCGAAATACAACGCCAGAAGCGATAACACGACACACTGGGCCGTGTAGGCCTTGGTGCTGGCGACGCCGATTTCTTGCCCGGCGTGGAGATAAATCCCACCGTCAGCCTCACGAGCGATCGTACTCCCGACGACATTGCAGATCGACATCGTGGGGTGACCCTTGCGTTTCATTTCGCGTAGAGCCGCCAAAGTGTCGATCGTTTCGCCACTCTGAGTAAGAGCAAACAGCAATGTCTGATTATCCAATGGAGGATTTCGGTAACGCAGCTCGCTGGCGTATTCGACTTCCACAGGAATTCGGGCCAGCGTCTCGATCATGTACTCACCCACCAGCCCGGCATGCCAACTCGTGCCACAGGCTGTCAGCACGATGCGCTTGACCGATTGCAGCTGGTTGGGAGACAAGTTGAGCCCGCCAAATACTGCCGTTGCTGAGTCCTTGTCCAAGCGGCCCCGCATGGCATTGCGTACCGTCTCAGGCTGTTCATAGATTTCCTTAAGCATGTAATGGGGAAATCCATTGAGTTCGACGTCGGTGGCATCGATGTCCAGAGTCTGCACATCGTGAGCAATGTCTCCCTGATCTCGGTGAATCACACGAATCGTGTCCGAAGTTACTAGAGCAATTTCATTGTCGGCCAGATAAACGATCTTCTTAGTCCGACCAGCCAGCGGAGAACCATCACTCGCAATAAAGTTTTCCCCTTCGCCCACTCCAATTACTAGTGGACTTCCCAACCGGGCGGCAACGATCACATGAGGCCAATCACGGAACACAATAGCCAATCCATAGGTCCCGCGAAGCTTGGCCAGTGTTTTCTGAACAACCAAGATTAATGGGGCCAAAGGATCCTCACTATCCAAGGTCTGGTCAGAGACTTTCTCCAATTCATACGCCAGCAATTGGGCGACAACTTCGGTGTCGGTCGCCGATTGAAATTCGCATCCCTTTTCAATCAGCCGATCTTTAAGCGCACGAAAATTCTCTATCACGCCGTTGTGTACGACGGCAAGTATTTGATCGCCACCCACGTGGGGATGGGCATTAATGTCTGTGGCAGGACCGTGGGTTGCCCATCGAGTATGTCCGATGCCAATCGAACCGTGGTGCTGATGCCGCTTCAAAAGAGACGCCAAGTCGTCTACGCGACCAGCAGTTTTGGCGATATCAAGTTCGCCGTCTTCGACGGTGGCAATCCCTGAGCTGTCATAACCGCGATATTCAAGCCGGCGCAGCCCATCAAGCAAAAACTCAGTAGCCGGACCGTTTCCTATGTAACCAACAATTCCACACATTTAGTTCTCTCGAAAAGTAAGCCTAGAGGAAGGGTTTGCTAGCAATCGTGGCAATTCAGATAGCAATTGAATCTTACCACTAATCATGATTTTTAACCACGTCAGCACGACAGCTTGGTGTTGGGAATCAGTGAGCGTGATTGCGATGGATGCGGGGAGAACTTTTCGCTATTTTCTCGGCTGGCCTGAAAGTAATCCTGCTCCAGACTCAGGGTTTTATCGATTTGGACCATGAGGACATCGTACGATGCTCGACTCGACAAACACCTGCTCGACAGAAAAAAGCATCCTTGTAATCCCTGCTCGGCGACATTCGACAAGGCTGCCGGACAAGATGCTGCTGCGGGAAACCGGTAAGACACTCCTGGAACACACCTACTCAGCGGCGAGCAAAGCCAAGAAAGTGGACAAGGTTCTCATCGCCACCGACGACAAGGAAATTGCAGCCGAAGCCCGCCGATTTGGAGCCCAGGTTATCATGACCAGTCCGGACTGCCCCAGTGGGACAGACCGGGTAGCAGAAGTCGCCCGTGCGATTCCAGATGCACAAATTATTATCAACTTGCAGGGTGACGAACCGGAAACGGATCCACAATCGATCGACCAGTTGGCTAGCTTGCTCAAGGCTCATCCAGAGTCTGCCATGGCGACCTTGGCCGCACCCATACGTGATCATGCAACCTTGAATGATTCAGCTAGTGTCAAGGTGGTGTTCGACAACCAGGGGCGTGCCATGTATTTCAGCCGCAGCCCTATACCTCACCCTCGTGAATGGGATGTGTCGCTGCTTACTGCAGAGCCGCCAACATTCTTCCTGCATATTGGCATCTACGCCTATCGGAGAGAAATGCTTCTGAGATTCGCGAGCTTACCCGTGGGTAGAACGGAGCAGATTGAGAAACTCGAGCAGTTGCGTATTTTGGAGCAAGGCGAATCGATTCTTATAGGGCAGATTGATCGTGCCACCCGAGGAATTGACACGCCGCATGATTACGCCGCTTTTGTCGCTAGGTACCAAGCCAGGCAATACCTGGCGGCTTAGTTGTTCGTTATTTGATACGGCAAGAGCTCTGGCTGCTCCTTATCAACCTCCAAGAGCCAAACCTTGCGATCGGCAAAATACTCAACAAGTCGACGGTCCTCGTCGGGACTCATCTCCCGAGCCCAGACAATGCTGGCTGCATCGATATCAGCGCGATTGTAGACCCACTCTTCATTTGGATTATGATCGCTGGCATAACGTACTAACACCAAATCTTTACCTGGTGTTGAGTCAAGCTCAGCAGCCAGGCGAGCCCGCTCCCAGCGAGCGCCACTAGGATTCCATCGGATATATTGTTGAAATACCAACACCAGAAGCACAAACTGCCCGACCAGCAGGGCTGGAACCATCAATCGTGCCCAGGAGGTTTTCCGCAGGTTGGCTCGCAAGTAACGGATTCCTTCTATCGCCAGCAAAAACAATAACGGAGCCACCACGGCGTAGTAGTGTGGAAACATCCAAGGCACCGAGAGTTCTGCAAGCAGAAATAAGGCGAGCCAAATCCAAACAATTCGCAGCCTTTTATTTTTCAGTACCCATGGCATCGCGAGAAGTGAGATAGCGAGCGGCAATCCTAGATAGAAAACTCCCAGGATCCACAGTCCCACAGTTTTAGCTCGAAGAAACCCTAGCAGTGTGCGTTGCTCCAGGTAATCTCGAATTCCCCACCCTGTCTGGTAGTCGCGTATTTGCTCGTGTCGATAAGAAGGCTCTTTCCCAGGACTCTGCCAGAGGAACAACGGACTGTAGCCGTAGGTCGCCTCGTGAATACTGTAAGGTAATTTGATGGGAGAACCAGTCACAGCATTGTTGTAAGTGGCAAGCCCTGTCAGTCCAGCCACCAGAATAACTGTGGCGGGGACTACAATTCTTTTGACAGTAGTCCATGGGGAAAACCTGCGTTCCAGAAATAACTTCCAGACGAGGACAACTGCAATGCTGAGAGCAGCAACCAAGCCTTCATACGGTCTTGTGGCGGCCAACACAATTGCTCCACTTGCCAGCAGAACAGCGTCCAGAACACGTGGATTGCTTAGAAGCCGTGGAAGGGCTCCGAACATCAAAGCCCCTCCCATCAGGGGTAACGCTCCACCCCAATAACTCAACGTCCAGCGAGCTACGATCGCGTGGTTCAGTGCAACAAAGAGCCCGCCTACGAATGCCCAGCGATTCGGCATCCATCCGCCGAGCATCCAACACACCGCTGCGGAAGCTAGCGCCGAGCATAACACGGCCCCGGCGATAGGTTTCCCGCCCAGAAAGGTCCCTAACGCAAGCAAGAGCCCTTGACCCGGCTGGTACTTCGAAGCATAGGTCGGTTGGTGGATAATGTGGATTGATTCGAAGTGCTTCCAAAAGGGATGAGGTGGATTGGCGAGCCTCCCGTGCAAAAATGTATCCGCAGCAAGCAGATTGCTGAATTCATCGTGGACACCCGGTTGCGGAGTCCGCACCAATACAAAGAGGGTGCCGATGATCATGCTGACCGATGCGACGACACAAATCGAGGCAGCACGACTTTGAACTATTGATCGAAAGATTCGAGCGGAGCGGCTTCGACAGCAAACATCTGAAATTGTGGCAGTCACGGCTCACCCATCTGTCGGCTTCTGAGCCAGTACCAGGTACTGAGCTCCCAAAGGTATTCGGTGCACTAGCCATTCCAGGGGACGAAGTGACCTGAGCATATGAGGAAACAGGAACCACGCGTCAGTGCGAACTGTATTGAAACCTGCGCTGCGCAAGAGGCGATTTGCTTCGACCGGCGATATCGTGACAGCATCTCGATCAAAGGGAATACGGCTCATGACCAATCGAGTACCGAGGTTCCAGGGATTATTCTCCCAAAATGCAAACCACCCTCCTGCTCGCAGTGTGCGCCAAATTGTGCTGAATGCCGCCCTTCGGAGCACTGGAGGGATGTGATGGAACACACCGTTGGTGTAAACCAAGTCAAACTCTGCAGCGGGAAGTTCCTCGACATTGGCCACGAAACGGTTCCTGGAACCTTTTTTCGCCCGTTCGATTGCCTCGGTCGAAGGATCAAAACCCCATATGCAGCTTGGTTGCAAAATCTCTTCAATCAAAGGGATCGCTATTCCCACACCGCAGCCAAAATCGAGCACCTTATTGATTGCCATTCCGTGGGAATCTAAGAGAGAACGAGTCCACTCGATTCGCCGCCGGGCGAAATACTCCGGATTCTCTCCGGAGACTTTCAGTCCTTGCTGAAGGGCCTCCTCGTATGCGTCGGCATAGACGTCAAACTCACCTGAACTCTCGTCAGTCACCGCGGCAGAAAGAGCCAGCGGGGCTTCGTCGACCGTGATCATGAGACTTGCCTTTTAGTTAATTTACGACTATTTGCGACGTCCCATTCGCAGGATGCTGACGAAAAAGCTGGCAAATACTGTCTGAAAACCGAGTGCCGCCAGTGTCACGCCTGGAATGACCCAGCGCATCGTTTTGGCATAGTCGAGTTCCCCGAAACCCACTTTCCACCAAGCCCCCGTCGCTGCAGTGAGCAACCCCATCCCAGCGAGAAAAACCACCGTACCCCCAATCAGGCACCGTTCTAGGTTCATCACTTTCATGATGCCGCCAAACCGGGTGTCGTCGGGTAGCAAACCCTCAGTGATTGCAAACGTCTTGGCAAACGCAGCAAACTGCACCAACTGAAATCCCAAGAGGACAGAGAGACTGGCCACCAACAATGTGTGCACATCCAGCGTCGCCCCCATCAACGTAACCCCAGGCAATGCAAGGCCGTAACCAACCATTCCAAGCACCATGAAGATTAATCCTGGCATCAAGAATAACCACCGCGGGCAATACATGAGAAAGAACCGCAGGGTTCGCCAACCATCGCGGAACGTTCGCAGATGGGGCGCGTGAGCCTTGCGTCCGTCGGGGTGCAGAGTCGTGGGGACTTCGGCGATATCGACCTCAAACAGACTACTCTTAATGATCATCTCGGTAGCGAATTCCATCCCCGTGCATCGGAGATCGAGTCGATTGTATAGCTCTTTAGTGAAACCTCGGAGTCCACAGTACACATCATGGATCGGCGCGCGAAACATGCGCTGCACGAGCCAGGAGAACATCGGGTTGCCCCACCAGCGATGCAAGGTGGGCATCGCGCCGGGCATCACCCGGCCACCGCCGCTTGGTAGTCGGCAGCCTTGAACCAAATCGTGGCCGGCACGAAGTTCGTCTACGAACTTCGGGATTTCTAGAAAATCATAACTGTCATCTGCATCCCCCATGATGACATACTTGCCAAGGGCAGCTCGAATACCCCCCATGAGAGCATTGCCGTAACCTTTTTCTGCTACGCTCACAACTCGGGCACCTAGCCTCCTAGCAATCTCTTGCGAACCATCAGTGCTCCCATTGTCTGCTACAATGACTTCGCCCTCGATTGCATACTCACGCATCGCGCGCTGTGCTTTTTCGATGCAGATCGCCAAGGTGTCTGCCTCGTTCAAACAAGGCATTACGACCGAGAGTTCAGGAATCGCTGAAGCTTCGTCCGTCAGTGCCTCGCAGACCGACTGTTCGGTCTGTTCCAACCGCTGCAAGATCGCATCGGCAGATTCCTCTGCTTGCGTGTTTGTGTGTTGCGGTAAGATATCTTGAACGGGCTGGGACATCGAGCGCCAGATGGGGTTGCTGGGCGGGAACGGCTGTGGGTAAGTGGGCCAACAAGCCTAGCTTTTGCACAGGAAGAGTCAAAACTAGCCTGCAACTCCGTACACGGTGACTCTGACAATTGCTACAATCCCTATTACAATGACCGGTTCCAAATTTCAGCATGATTCTGCCGTTCCGTTGCCCCTGTTGATCACCGGCATCGCAGGTGTGGCTGGATACAATGCCCTGGCTTATTTTCAGCAACGTTACCCGGGTCAGGTCATCGGGATCCGCCAAGAAGACAATTGGCCTCTTACGGGGACTGGAATCGAAGCGTGCAACGCAGAGGATCGCAATGCGCTCGTCAAATTGTTTGACAAATATGATTTCCGGGCGGTCCTAAATTGCGCAGGCAACTGCGCTCTCAAGGCCTGTGAACTTGATTCGCGACTTGCCTGGCGCACGAATGTTGAAGGAATGATCACGCTTCTCTCGATTTGCTGTGAACGCGACGTGCGGTTGGTCCACACTTCAATCGACCTGGTATTTGCCGGCCGTGATCAGATGCCACCCTCTTGGCCCGGCTACACTGAGGACGATCCGATTGATCCCGTGACAGTCTACGGCACAACGATGGTGGCCGCCGAGCAATTAATTTTCGATTCCATCCCCAGCGCCTGCACGTTACGGATTTCATTACCGATGGGCATCAGCTTCAATGGTCATGCCGGAGCGATCGATTGGATTCAATCGCGGTTCGCCAAGGGTCGCCCAGCAACGCTGTACTTCGATGAAGTTCGCACGCCCACATACACAGATTGCCTGAACAGTGTGTATGAGTCGCTGCTGGGAAATGAAATTGCTGGGTTGTATCACGCCGGGGGGCCGCGGCGACTTTCGCTCTATCAGATCGCACAGGTTGTCAATCGCGTAGGAGGTTACGACCCTGAGCTATTGCATGGTTGCCCCCGGATTGAAGCTGGTCCGATTCCACCACGGGCAGGCAATGTGACAATGAACTCCTCGCAACTCTCCACCGCTCTGGGATATCAGCCGTTTGATCCCTGGCCGCTGGATGAGGGGATGGTTCCCACGCACGACAAGTGGCATTACGAACGCACTGGCTTCGACGGTTCACCGGAGTTTCTGGCTGAAGTACTTTATCGCAATCCGCGTCGAGTTTGCGGGGCGGGGTAAATTAAAACTCCGCATTCCCCGGTGTGCGGGGAAACGGGATCACGTCGCGGATGTTGGCCATCCCCGTGACTGCCTGCACCATACGTTCGAGTCCCAGGCCAAACCCTGAGTGCGGCACGGTGCCGAATTTACGAAGTTCGAGATACCACCAGTAATCCGCCGGATTGAGACCTTGCACTTCCATGCGGGCGGTCAACACGTCCAGCCGATCTTCACGCTGGCTGCCGCCGATGATTTCGCCCACGCGTGGCACCAACACATCCATCGCACGCACGGTGCGGCGATTCTCTGGCTCGCCATCGTTCACCTTCATGTAGAACGGTTTGATCGCTGCCGGGTAGTTGTAGAGTATCACCGGTGCCTTGAGATGTTTCTCGGTCAGAAAGCGTTCGTGTTCGGCCTGTAGGTCGGCCCCCCAGCTAATAGGGAATTCAAACTTTTCACCACACTTCGTGAGTATCTCAATGGCCTCCGAATAGCTCAGCCGCTCAAAGTTGCGCTCAGCTATCGTTTGCAGACTTGCTAACACGGTGTTATCGATCCGCTCGTGGAAGAACTGCATATCTTCGTCGCAGTAGGCCAGCACGTCACTGACAATTCGCTTTAAAAATCGTTCGGCCAATTCCATGTTGTCGGTCAACTCGAAAAAGGCCGCTTCCGGTTCAATCATCCAAAACTCGGCCAGATGCCGCGAAGTGTTCGAGTTCTCCGCTCGGAAAGTGGGGCCGAAGGTGTAGATCTTACCCAGCGCCGTGGCGTAGATTTCGCCTTCCAGTTGGCCGGACACAGTCAGATAGGCAGGCCTATCAAAAAAATCCTGGGTGTAATCGACCGCTCCCTTGTCATTTCTCGGCACATTTTCAGGGTCGAGAGTCGTCACACGAAACATCTCTCCGGCCCCTTCGCAATCGCTCGCCGTGATGATCGGCGAATGGATGTAGAGAAATCCTTCCTCCTGGAAAAAATCGTGGATTGATCGGCAGATACGATTGCGCACCCGCATCACTGCTCCGAAGGTGTTGGTTCGTGGCCGCAGGTGGGCCCATTCACGGAGCTTCTCCATCGAGTGGCGCTTTTTCTGGAGTGGAAATTCCTCGGGATCCGCCCAGCCATGCACAGTCACTTCTGCAGCTTGTATTTCGGTTGCCTGCCCCTGCCCACCCGAAGCTTTAATCTCACCACGAATCGAGACACTACAACCGGCTGAAAGATGCTTGATCTCTGTTTCGTAATTTGGCAAATCTCCATCGGCAACCACCTGAATGTTGGCAAGACAACTGCCATCGTTCAGCTCCAGGAAGCTAAAGCCTCCTTTGCTGTCACGACGCGTGCGGACCCAGCCCTGTAACAGGACCTCGCGCCCTATCGCGGCGGATTGTCTGGCTTCAAGTACGGAGAATTTGGAGAAGGAGGGCATAATTGGATTATTGGCTCCTACCGAGAGTGTCTAATGAAGTTTGAAAACCGCCAGAATAGCCTACCGAGATTCCGTTCGTCGTGAAACTCCTTTCCGAATGGCAAGTGACCTCCTCGGTAAGAATCCCTGAAGGAGCAACTCTTATGTGGCGAATGTGAAGAATTCGGCAAAAAACTGAGGCATTTTCGAATCGACGCTACTGCTGATCTCTTAGCTAGGTTAGACGAAATTGAGAAGATGCCCCCTCAGGACAATTTAGGCTCCTTAACCACCCCGCTGACAAGGACTTAACCCGATTGAAGCAGGAGGATGATTTCGCTACAATAACGGACTTTCCCCAAACCGGATTCTTTCCAGTGGATTGCCTAAGTTGGCGATCAAAGACCGGTCAGCCCTTTTTTGCATGGGACGCTCATTCGCAGCGGCATTTCTGGCGCCTCGCGCGACGTCCTCGATTGGTGTTTTTTATTCATGGTCAACCGTAACCTTATCCGCGAATTCGACATTTCAGATGAAGATTGGGACATTGCCATTGGCGACCTGGCCGATGATGACATTGGCTGGTTGGATGCGACCGACGTTGATGTTAATCAGATTGTCGAAGGAAAAATTATCCGTATCGATGAGGAGTTTGTCCTCGTCGACGTAGGCTACAAGAGCGAGGGAATGATCCCCCGCGACGAATGGGAGGAAGACGAACCTCAACCCGAAATCGGTCAAATCGTTCGAGTCCTTGTTGAAGACGTCGAAGATAGCCAAGGCCCGCTCGAAGAGCGCGGCATGATCGTGCTCAGCAAACGCAAGGCTGAGAAAATCGAAAAATGGATGAAGGTGATGGAGACCGTTCACGAAGGGGATGTCATCTCCGGTGAGGCGGTACGAAAAATCAAGGGTGGTTTGTTAGTCGACATTGGAGTGAATGTCTTTCTTCCCGCCAGCCAGGTCGATATTCGTCGACCTCACGATATCGGTGAATACATTGGCAAGACCATCGAGTGCATGGTGCTCAAGATCGACGAGGCACGCCGCAATATCGTGGTCAGCCGGCGCAGCCTGATCGAAGCCCAACGCGAAGAGAAAAAGTCCGACCTGTTGCGTGAACTGGAAGTTGGTCAACTTCGCAAAGGCACGGTCAAGAACATCGCCGACTTTGGTGCGTTCGTCGATTTGGGCGGCATCGATGGCTTGCTTCATATTACCGACATGAGTTGGGGACGCATCAACCATCCTTCTGAGATGGTCAAGATCGACGACGAACTCGAAGTGCAGATTCTTCATATCGACTACGAGAAGGAAAAGATCGCCCTGGGACTCAAACAGAAGAGTGCCAGCCCGTGGGACGACGTGGCTTCCAAGTACCCCGTCAACTCCGTTGTTAAGGGTACCGTGGTCAATGTCATGAGTTATGGAGCCTTCGTAAAGCTGGAAGACGGTATCGAAGGTCTGGTTCATATCAGCGAAATGTCCTGGACCAAGCGAATCAGTCATCCCAATGAACTCGTGAACATCGACGACGTGATCGACGTCGTCGTACTGCGGATCGACGAGCAGAAGCAGGAAATCTCGCTTGGCATGAAGCAAACCCAAGACAATCCTTGGGAACGCGTCGCCGACCGCTATCCAACTGGCCAGTTGGTCAGAGGCAAGGTTCGCAACCTCACCAACTACGGGGCCTTCATCGAGATCGAGGAAGGAATCGACGGACTGCTGCATGTCAGCGATATGTCGTGGACCCGCAAGATCAGCCATCCCAGCGAGGTTGTCGAAAAAGGACAAGAAGTCGAGTGCAAGGTGCTCTCCGTGGATCAGGAACGCCGCCGCATTGCCCTGGGGCTGAAGCAAATGGACGAAGATCCCTGGGCTACAGATATCCCCAACCGCTATCAGCAAGGTCAGCTCGTCAATGGCAAGGTCACCAAGATTACCAATTTCGGTGTTTTTGTCGGCTTGGAAGACGGCCTCGAGGGACTTCTGCACATCTCCGAACTTGCCGACCATAAGGTCGAGAATCCTCAAGAAGTCGTTAACGTCGGAGACGACATCGAAGTGAAAGTCCTGCGAGTCGATTCCGAAGAGCGGAAGATCGGCCTCTCGCGCAAGCGGGTTGAATGGGCCGAGGAAGACGAAGCCGCTGCCGAGGCCGCCGAGGCTGAAGCCGCTAAGACCGAAACTCCGATGGAGTTGAAGGGAGGCATCGGCTCCGACTCAGGTCCCTTGTTCAAACCTGCCAGCTCAGATGCCAATGGTTCTCAGGATGCCGACGAAGAGAACACCGTCAAAGCTGCGGAGCAGGATAGCTAAAAAAGTCTAGGGCAAATAGTCAAGAGTCAAGTGCCAGACTTATGGCTCTAGACTCTTGTCACTCGACTCTCCGCTATAGTTTGGGCACGGCTTAGATCCTTTCTGAGCCGTGCCCTTTTTAGTGCTACTCTCGGAATAATGGGAACAACCCTCCCACTTCAACATCTTCCACCAGCGGTGCAGATTTCTAGGCCTGTTCGTCGATACTGGTAAGGCAACAGGACGTAAACCAGGCGGGTAGAAAGTCATCGTCGGATCTGGCTTTGGCGGCAAACTCGAACCGGTTGAAAGTGGCGCCAGCACCTATCCAGCAGGACGGGATTGAGCTCGCGGGAGCAGACTCCCGTGTGTTCATCGTGGTATGGCGGTAAACGCCTCTCCCCCAACAACATACGGTTCTCACTGATGGCCACCACAACCAAATCCCGCCGATCCTCTGCCGTCCAAACCCCGCTGGAAACCTATCTCCGCGAGATCAACGAAACAGCCCTGCTCACGGCAGCCGAGGAGCGCGAGCTGGCGGTGAGAATCGGGCAGGGAGATTCCCCCGCACGCGATCGCATGGTCCGAGCCAACCTGCGATTGGTCGTAAACATTGCCCGCGGCTATTCGGGCAAGGGGCTGAGCCTGCAAGACCTGATTGAAGAGGGGAATCTTGGTCTGCTGCGAGCCGTCGAGGGGTTCGACCCTGCCATGGGGACGCGTTTCAGCACGTATGCCAGCTATTGGATCAAACAGTCGATCAAGCGGGCTTTGATCAATACCGGCAAGACGATTCGTATCCCTGCTTACATGGTCGAACTGTTGTCGAAGTGGCGGCGGGCAACTGCGCGGTTGACCGAAGAATTGGATCGTAGTCCCACCCCCGAGGAAGTCGCCCGCGTCCTGGGACTACCCAAGAAAAAACTTCCGATCATCAAAAAAGCGATCAAGATCTACAATGCCACCCCGCAGACCGACCAGACTGAGGCGGGCTGGACGTTGGGCGACATGGTGATGGACGAGGGCCAAATGAGCCCCGACGACGCCCTGGTCGAAAATGACAGCCTCCGCCATGTGATGGAAATGCTCACCACCATGGACGACCGTGAGGCGACGGTCCTCAAGATGCGTTTCGGCCTCGACAATTACGAGCCCAAGACGCTCAAAGAAATCGGCGAGCAACTCGGCCTCACCCGCGAACGAGTCCGCCAGATCGAAACCGAAGCACTTAACCGCATGGCGGACAGCTTGGAAGATCCAAGGGATCGGTTCTAGATAAGCTGAGAGCGGAGAGTCGAGAGACAAGAGCCAAAAGTAAGTCTTGCCTTCGTGTCATTCCGAGGGAGCCTTGGCGACCGAGGAATCTGGCTCGCCCCTTCATATGCTTAGTTGTCGGGAAGACGTCGCTACCCAGGTCCTTCGTAAGCGCCTACGGCAGTTGATTGAGGAAGATTTGATCGCTGGCTGTTCTCCGCTCCGAGAATCTAGGCATTTCTCGCTGATCACTTGGCACTGCGTAAGCCATTGACTGACAACGGCTTATGCTACAATCAACTTGATTGTGGTGGCTTTTTCCCAACTTTTTTTCATTTTACCTGTCCCCAACTAAGTTGGTTTTCGCAAACCAGTAATAGAGGGACTTCTTTACTCGTTCGCTTGCTAATGCATGAACAGCAGCCCGACACAGACCTACTCCTGAATTTGGCTTCCGCGGGGGATCAAGCGGCTACCCAGAAGCTCTTCGATCGTTTCCGTCCCCGTCTGCGCGGGATGGTTGCGGTTCATCTCGACAAGCGGATTTCGGCGCGCATCGATCCCTCGGATGTTATTCAGGAGGCTTTTGCCGAAGCGTTTGAGAAGCTGCCTGACTACGTCCAGCAGCGGACCGTTTCGTTCTACCCGTGGCTGCGCCGCATCGCCTGGCAGCGTCTCGTGAAGCTGCACGAAACACACCTCGAGGCAACGAGGCGTTCGGTCAAGTTGGAAAATCCCGGCGCGATGCCATTGCCGGACGATTCGTTGATGCAATTGGCCGGCCAGCTCGCCTCCAGCGGAACGGAGCCGGGACAGGCCCTGGTGAAACAAGAAATGCGCGAGCGAGTTCGCGCAGCACTGGAACAACTGCGTCATGCGGACCGCGAAGTGTTGGTGATGCGCTACCTAGAGCACCTCACGATCAAAGAAATCAGCGAGACCTTGGAGATCAATCAAGAAACCGTCAAGAAAAGGCACACACGAGCCCTGGAGCGGCTCGAACGATTTTTGGAAGACACATCCTAAAAAGGACAACACTATCTGATAAATCATGTCCACCGAACTCACCCATCCCGACGATATGCCTCACCGCATCGACGTTTCCTTCGATGACCTGGTTCTTGAAGTGAGTGAGCTGGCCGAGTCAGGGAAGGTGGACGATGCAAACAAGCTCATCGAGCAGCATCCCGAGCACGCTGAACGACTTCAACGATTGCTGCCAGCCATCGAAGCGCTCGCAACACTCGACGCGCCAACTCGAACATCTACAGAGTTGCCTCAGCCAAAATCCCTGGGAGATTTCCGCATCATCCGCGAGCTTGGCCGAGGCGGAATGGGCATCGTCTACGAAGCCGAACAGCTTTCGCTCGGTCGGCAGATGGCGCTGAAGGTGTTGCCCCTGGCAGCCACGCTCAGCGTGCAGCAATTGGAGCGGTTCAAGAATGAGGCCCGGCTGGCAGCATCGCTCAAGCATCCCCACATCGTGAGCGTCCACTCGGTTGGCGTCGAGCGGGGCGTGCATTACTACGCGATGGAACTCATCGAAGGATGCAGCTTAGCGGAAGCAATCGATGGAATTCGGAATGCGGACTTCCCACCTCGGCGGGTAAACTCCGTGCGGAATGAACACTCTGAATCTGATAAATCAGAACTCAGCAATCATCAATCAGAAATCGAAACGGTTGCCAACCTCTCCACCGTTCGCAGCGAGAACCCGCGAGAATACTTTCGGCAGATCGCCCGCTTAATTGCCGATGCGGCCGACGCTTTGGAGTACGCCCACTCGGCGGGGATCGTCCACCGAGACATCAAGCCTGGCAACCTGCTTTTGGATGCCGATGGCCAGGTGCATGTCACCGACTTCGGCCTCGCGAGGCTTGAAGCCGACGCGGGTGTGACACTCACCGGTGATATGCTGGGCACGCTCCGCTACATGAGCCCCGAACAAGCGGCGGGGAAACCCGGTCAGGTCGACTGCCGCGCCGACATTCACGCTCTAGGAGCGACGCTTTACGAACTGCTCACGATGCGTCCGGTATTCGCGGGCAATGACCGGGCAAAGCTCCTACACCGCATCACCGAGGATTCGCCTACTCCGCTTCGTCAGATTGACCCGAAGATACCGTCCGATATGGAAACGATCGTCGCCAAGGCCTTAGAGAAAGAGCCTTCTGATCGTTATCAATCAGCTGCTGAATTTGCTTCTGACTTAAAGTCGTTTCTGGAAGATCGGGCCATCGCAGCCCAGCCGCCTAATTTGCCTCAACGTCTAATTAAGTGGACGCGGCGACATACCGCAACTGCTTGGAGTCTTGCCGCGGGTATACTTCTGGCGAGCTCCCTATTTACTTGGGTCAGCACGAAGCATGCGTTCGAGAAGCGAACCGTAATCGCTGCGGTGAAAGCCAGCCTACTTCAAGCGAGTTCTGCAGCAACAGCCAATCAAATCCGTCTGGCACAGACGGCCGTTGACCAAGCGGAGACGCAGGCCGCAAGGTTAACCGCCGACAACCCAATTCGACAAGAGATTGCTGCCCTCAAAGCCGAACTCGCAAGGTACGAGCGTTTCATGATGCTCTACGAGGAAGCGAGAAGAGAACGACACTTTTGGCCCTATTCTCCCGCGGAAGAGGCACTCAGGGTCTACGGGGTATTGGATGAGAGTGAATGGCGGACTACGCTGCACCTGTCGCGTGCTCCACAGCCGCACATCGATCGCGTCACCGAGCAAGTTTACGAGCTACTTGTCCAAGTCGCACACCACAATGTGCTGTGGAATTTTCGCAAAGCTTCGTCCGATGAAGAGAAGTTGCAAGCCCTTAGCAACGCAGAGTCGCATCTTGAAATCGCGGCGACGCTTCGTGAGCCGACGAAAGGCTATTTCTGGGTCCTGTCATCAGTCTCACAGAGGATGGGCGACTTGACCACAGGCAAAGTTCGGTTTCACCACGACGCCGAAGCGCTGCGACTGCGGGCACTTGCAGCAGAAACTCCCCCGAAATATGCCGCCGAGCTGTTCTACATTACCCGCGACAGAAGGTTCGGCGCTGCCTCAGCATGGCAGCGACCCGCTTTTCGCGATCCCTTTGCCGATGATGACGAGCTGTTGGCGGCCTATCGCGAGATGCTACGCGTCGATCCCGAGTATTACAACGCCCACTTCTTTACAGGCGCACGATTGAGTCAAAGCGGACGATTCGAAGAGGCGCTGCAAGCGTTCCAAGGCTGTGTACTTGTGCAGCCACTCGACCTTACGGCGAGGAACAACTTCGCTGCAACGCTACACCAGCTGGGACGATCGGACGAGGCAGTCGCGGTTCTCGGTCAAGCAATCGAGCTAGCCGAGCGCCGGCTTGACGATGGCATCCAGATCAGCAGGACGCGGGGGCGACTCGCCGGCTGCCTGACAACCTACGGAAAGGTTTTGATCGACCTTGGTGACAAGCAACGTGCGCAAGAATCTCTGGAAAAGGCGTTGTCGATATTTGACGAACTGGCGCAGGACCCGTCGTTGCAGCAAGCATCCAGCAATGATCGTAGCGTTGCAGCTAAATTGCTGATGACACTCGAAGCACCGACGCTTGCCGACGAGCAATCTCAGCAGCCCGTGACGAAACCTGCAGAATCCGACGACTCGAACCAAACCGACTCCCCCGCTCCCAAGGAGGCCAGCCGCTAGTGCTTTGATTATTTGCACTGTAACCGCGCTGTCACAAATATGTGACCCGGTTGGCCTTTTGATTTCTTTGATTCCAGACATCCTTAATTGGGAGATGAAATATGAACGGTATTTTTTGTAAGTACCTAAGACAATCTGAACTCGAGTCTGCAACTCTTGAAGTCGGGCGATTTTGTAAGACGTTCGTGTTCTTCTTGGGGATAATAATGTGCGAATCCATCGCTGTCGCGGACACGTTCGGCAGCGGCGACAATTCGTTTGACATTGAGTTTGTAACAATTGCAAATCCGGGTAACCAGCCAGATACGATGGGCGAACCCGATCCTCCTTTTCCGACGGGATCCTTGAGTTACGTTTACCGCATCGGCAAATACGAAATCAGCCGCGAGATGGTTGAAAAGGCAAATCTAGAGGGAAACCTGGGACTATTGTTAGACCCAATGGATTTTGTCACGGGCGGGCCGCGGCCTCTGATGCCTGCTACAGGACTCAGCTGGAATGAGGCGGCGCGCTTTGTGAATTGGCTCAATACTAGCGAGGGGTTCTCACCTGCTTATAAGTTCAGCACCCAGCCAGGAGATAATGACTATATAGCAAATTCGAACATCGAACTCTGGGCAGAGGGTGATCCCGGTTTTGACTCCGCCAATCTCTATCGCAATTCTCTGGCGAACTATTTTCTGCCTAGCGTAAGTGAGTGGTATAAGGCTGCTTACTACGATCCGCTTGCCAACGGCGGTGCCGGAGGCTATTGGCAGTACCCGACTGGTAGCGATATGGATCCGATACCCTTCGCCAGCGGTAATGCACCCGGGACTGCAATTTATGCACAAGAAACCAACCAAGGTCCTGCCGACGTCATACAAGCTGGAGCGCTGAGTCCTTACGGCGTGATGGGCATGGGAGGTAACGTTCGGGAGTTCGAGGAGACGGATCTAGATCTGCTAAATGACCGTCCTGAACAGTCTCATGCTCTCCGGGGAGGTGACTGGGATGACATCCCCGTGAGCAGGCTTGCAAGATTGTCCCGCAACTTGGGCGGTGCAAGAACGAACAAGGGTCGAGCCGACGGTTTTCGCGTTGCAAGCGTGATACCCGAGCCTACTTCGCTGCTGCTGGCCGCGCTCGCCCTGGCGGGCATGGGGCTGGTGCGTTGCCGGTTAGTTTCCGCACTTGGAGTGGCCTGTGTAATGCTCATCTCGACTTCGCATGCCTCCGCTGCGGTGAGTGTTTATACTGACGAGCAAGACTTCTTAGCTGCGGTCCAAGGGAATCTTCAAGTCGAAGGATTTGAAGGCGAACCGATTGACGTTCAGAACGGTCCTCGGAAAATCGAGTTCGACCACTTTTCTGTCGAACTCGACGGGCAAGATATGCTCGGAGTAACCAACGAGGTTATTGGTGGGCGTTACCCATCCGAAGGCCAGCAGTATCTCGCAGCACGTTTGGTGAATCCAGCAGACTCCATCACTTTTGCCTTTCCCGGTCCAACTTTCGCATTTGGTTTTGAGATTACCGACCTAGAATCGGTAGACTTACTCTATGAATTGTCGAATGGTGAATCTGGATTAGCACTATCGCTTGGTAATGATGGATCGCTGCTATTTTTTGGACTCATTTCGGACGATCCGTTTAATTCTGTGAAGCTCAGCCAGCCCACTCAGACACACCGCGACGCAGTGGGATATGATAAAGTCTACACTCTTACAGTCCCCGAACCAAGTTCGCTGCTGCTGGCCGCGCTCGCCCTGGCGGGAGTGGGAGTGGTGGAGAGGTGGCACCGCCAGCCAGTTCGCGTTTGCTTTTTGCATTTCCAGAATAGCCTACGGTAGGAGCGCAACAGGATACGCTTTGACCGAATCATCTACGGTCAGTAACGTCAGATTGTGTTGCTGCGATTGGGCGATAAGGATGCGGTCGAACGGGTCACGATGCAACAATGGGAGATTTGCCAGAAACGGAAATACGGCTTCTTCGATCGGCAATGGAGCAATTCCATGTCGTTCCCGCTGGCGAAGCAGGTATTCCGCCGATTGGTCTGGTAGCGGCAGCTTTCCCAGCGCGCATTTGATCACCGCTTCCCATATCGAGGCTGCACTCAAGTATGTCACATTCTTTCCATCTTGAATTGCCTCGCGAAACGAGTCGGGCAGATTCGGATCCGCGGTGATGTACCACAAGAAGACATGAGTGTCGAGGAGCAACCTCATGTGCCTTCAAACTCCTCCAGAATACTCTCGGGCAATGGACCGTCAAAATCTGCCGGCACCTCAAACTCGCCGGAGCACAGACCGAATGGCCGCACAATGTGACTTACCGAAACTGGTTTGATCTCTGCAAAGGGCTGTCCATCGCGGTAAAGAATAAAAGATTCCCCTTCTTCAACTCGATGGAGATATCCCAGTGGGTCCCGTTCGATATCTTGCAGGCTGATTGTAGTCATAGTATCAATTCTAGCTGCTTCTCGTGACGGAATCCAGCCAGCCTGTTACCGGATGCGTCTATCTCTCTGGGCCTATGCCTTAACTGAATTCCCTCCTGCTTGGTATTCTTTCCCTGGCGGGCGTGGGAGTGGTGCGTTTTCGTCAGCTTCCCGCATCATCGAGCCCCTTGGTCGTCATATCCGTTTTAGCGCCTCGGCTGCAGTCAGCCTGAAACCGACCCAACCCCTCTCACCGGCAATGGCGGCAACGCCTCTTCCAACACTCCTTTTGCTTTGGGCCAGGCAACCAAGGCCTCGGCCACCATCCACAATTGCAACAGGATCGTGGCCGTTCCCACGCCGAAGAGCAGATACTTTTCCTGTGGCCACCAGCCCGTGTCTGGGTTGAACATGTTCCACAGCAGCGCCCACAGGGGCATGATGATCATCACAATCATTGGCAGCACGATGAACCAGATGGGCTTGTTGCGGCGGGCCAGGTAGAAGACCGTCACCATAAAAGCGAGTCCAGCGAGCAGTTGGTTGGTCGCACCAAACAGGGGCCAGAGATATTGCCCGCCCGTGCCATAGGGGGCGGGTGGTCCGCCAGGCTCGCTAGGCCCACGCATGATAGCCAGCCCCAAGGCCGACCCCACGGCAACCGTGGTCGCCACATACTTGTTGGCCAACGGGGGTATCTTTACCACACCGGCCAGTTCTTGAATGACGTAGCGCTGCAGACGCGTCGCCGTGTCGAGCGTGGTCGCCGCAAAGCAGGCAACCAACATGGCAATCACGGCGATGGCATAACGTTGGGCAAGCCCTAGGGCGCTGAGGAAATTGGCTCCCCCGTCGACAAACGCCCCCACCATCTGCCCCAAGCGAAAATTGCTCCAACTCCCCGACGAATCGTAACGCAAATGCCAGGCGTCGCTACCCAGGATGGCATCGCCTGCCGAATTGACGGCGATTTTATAGGTGCCATCGGTCTGCCGATCATATTTCCCCATGCCGACTCCTGCACAACAGGCCAGAATCACCAACACGGCGAGCGCACCTTCCATGAGCATCGAACCGTAGCCGACCGAGAGGGCATCGTTTTCCGACGAAACCTGTTTGCTGGTCGTGCCACTGGAAACGAGACAATGGAAGCCGCTTACAGCACCACAGGCAATTGTGATGAAAAGGAAGGGCCAGATCGGCGGCGCTCCAGCCGGTATTTCTTCGGCGACGGCCGGTGCACTGGCCATCAGCCCGGCATGTCCCGATAAACCAGCCGCAAACATGCCACACAACAACAGAAGCAGGGCGACAACCAATTGCAAACTGTTAATGTAGTCCCGGGGTTGCAACAGCAACCACACGGGGAGAACTGAGGCAAAGAAACAATAGACGAACAGAATGGCGGTCCAGACGACTGTGCTGTTTCCCAGCATAGGGTGCGTGGCAACGTCGGGAAGCCACTCGCCTAAATCAATGGGAAGCGAATCGGCACCAACGACAACACCGCCGTACAACAACACCAAGGCACCCAGAGAGGGAAGAATCAGGTTGCGACCGTGACGACAGCACCACAGACCGATCACGACTGCCAGTGGCAGCGAAAGCCACACACTGAGCACCGACTGGGGATAAATCGAAAAGATGGCGGCGATCACTTGCCCGAACACAGCCAGCACGACCATCAGGGCGAAGAAGAGGATCAATAAAAAGATCACGCTGGCCCGTGGGGTGATCAGCCGACCGGCGATCTCACCCACCGTCTGCCCACGGTTCCGCAGGCTGACCATTAACGCGCCAAAGTCGTGGACGGCACCGATCAGGATCGAACCAAACACGACCCATAAGAGTGCAGGGAGCCAGCCCCAGAAAACGGCGATCGCCGGACCTACGATCGGACCCGTGCCGGCGATGCTCGTGAAATGATGGCCGAAAATCACACTCCGACGCGTCGGTACAAAATCGACGTCGTCGCGCAGCTCATGGCTGGGGACCACCGCCCGAGAATCGACGCCAAACACTTTACGGGCTAACCAACGGCCATAAGTGTTATACGCAATAATAAATCCCAGAAAGGAAGCAAGGGCAACGAGTAGGGTATCCATAGAAATTCAGGTAAGGAAGGTTGGACGAGATTCGTCAAAAGGACAATGAAGGTGGCTAATCAAACCATCATACCAGCCTCAACCCTTCGAAGAAACACGAACAAAAGCAGCTCTTGGTTTACGACAGGCGATTAGAAACCTATAATCTCCGCTGTCAGATGATCCCATTTACCTCAGGAAAGGATGTCTCTCGTGCCAGAAAAAGTCGTCATCGTGGGTAGCGGCCCAGCCGGGTTTACGGCAGCCATCTACGCCTCTCGTGCCAACTTGGAACCATTGCTATTTGAAGGGGCCGTCACGGAGGAGAATCGCCTTGACGGGACTCTTCCCTTGGGACAGTTGGCGCTAACGACCGAGGTGGAAAACTATCCAGGGTTTCCAGCCGGTGATCTGAGTGCTTATCTCAAATCGTCTCTCGCAGAAGAACATCAATGGCTGGCTGACATGCATCAAAAAGAAGGGTGTTCAGGACCTGAGTTGATGCACTTGATGCGCCAGCAAGCGCAGAATTTCGGCACGCGAATCGAAACGGACGACATCGTGGAAGTCGATTTCTCCGGCCAGCCATTCCAACTCAAATCTCTCGGTGGGAAGCATCTGGAGGCACATGCCGTGATTATTGCCACGGGGGCCCGGGCCAACTATCTGGGACTTTCCTCGGAAGAGGCGTACAAGAATCGAGGCGTGAGCGCGTGTGCCGTTTGTGATGGGGCACTGCCCAGATTCCGTAACAAGCCGCTGGTCGTAGTGGGTGGTGGCGATTCAGCCGTGGAAGAGTCCGATTATCTCTCCAAGTTTGCAAGTGTTGTCTATCTCGTGCATCGCCGCGATGAATTGCGGGCATCAAAGATCATGGCGGACCGTGCCAAAGGAAATCCCAAAATCGAAATTCTTTGGAACAGCGAAGTTGAAGAAATCTTGGGCGACGACAAGGCTGGCGTCACCGGCGTGCGGCTCAAGTCAAGTGTCGATGACAGCAAGACGGAGAAAGAGGTCGGTGGGGTCTTCATGGCAATCGGCCACACACCCAATACCCGATTCCTCGAAGGCAAACTAGAAATGACGTCGAAGAAGTATCTGAAATGGACAGTCCCCTTCCGCACGAACACCAGTGTCGAGGGAGTTTTTGCCGCTGGGGACGTGGCCGACGACTACTACCGCCAGGCCGTGACTGCGGCCGGAACCGGCTGCATGGCCGCCCTGGATGCTGAACGCTGGTTAGCTGCGAAGGGACTGTGACGTCTGGTCATCCCGATGGGAGTACCACGACCAGAGGGATCTGTGTAAAATCAAGTGGAACTCAGAGTTTTCGTTGACAGTTAACACAGATTCCTCAAGTCGCTGCAAATTCCCCGCGGGATCATGTGGCTTCTTTCGGAATGACATGATTCTGAATCACCCGAAAACCAAGCCAGCGGATTAATGTCTCAGCAAGGTTGGAACCGTCTCGCATCAGAGTTTGAAGAATCTGTCTGCGACATTACCGTTAGTAGCGGCGATCAACTGGCCGAACTGGTGGATGCAATACCCAACATCCGTGGGCAGACACTTGTCGATGCAGGGTGCGGCATCGGCAGCTTCACGAAACGCTTCGGCCCCGGATTTCGCAAGGTAATCGCCTTTGATTTCGCCTCGGCCATGGTACGCCGTGCCCGCAGCCGATGCCGAAAACTGGCGCATGTCACATGGCGAACGTTGCCATTGGAAAATGCAGGCCCAAAATTAGGTGCTGTGGGCCATCTCGTGGCTTGTCTCAACGTGATTACTTCCCCTCGCGCAGTGTTACGCTCCCGCCAGTGGGATAGTGTCGTGCAACTCGTGAAGCCAGAAGGACACCTGCTCTTGGTCGTCCCTTCGCTGGAATCTGCTCGCCATGTGGCGGAGCAAAGCAGCGATGCCTTTGAGGGACAGGTGGACGCAGTCGATGACCTGGTATGTCGATGCGAGACCGATCAAAAGCATTTTACTCGTCGGGAATTTCGCCGGGCACTTGTCTCACGCGGAATGAAAGTGATCAACTTACGCCGAATCCATTACCCCTGGATCGACGATGGACTGGAAGCCTCTTCTGCAAAGCCCCCGTGGGACTGGGTCTGTCTGTCACAAAAGCCGCTTGAAGCATAGCCGTCTAATCTCGATACACTTTGTGACATTGCTGGCAACTCTTCCCAAGAATGTCCATCTGTTTATTTGCGAGGCCAACATCGTTGGCCGTAATCGCAGCTTCCAAACCAGCGGCAGACTTTTCAGCTTCGCTCAACCATGCAACAAAACGTGCGTCGCTGCGTTCCGCATCCGATAGCTGTCGGGTAGCCTCGTGGAAGGCCTCTCTTAGCAAGAGTGCCTCTTGCCCGGCAGAAATGTCGGGGTGGTCTGCAATCGGTTGCCAATTGGCGGCCTGGCAAAGTTTAAGATGATCCGACGCGCGATCCGCTTGAGCCATGGCGGCAGTGAGCGAATCGACTTCGGCCACTTCCACCAAAGTGGGCAGCACCGTACCTGGGGCGGGAGGCTGATAATGCTCGACATCACGCCACAACCCTGCGTAGGCTTTGCTGGTACCGCTAGTTTCCAATATCTGTAAGGCCTTCGCATGGTCCACCGTTTCCTCCGCCAGACAAGCAACCGCTGCAGCAGCCGGACCGCGATGCTTACCGTGGTGACAATGGATGTAGATCGGACCTTGAACCGAGCGTACAAGATGAGCCAGTGCTTTCCCGGCTTCTTCGTCCACCCGATCGTAGCCTATCGGTATGTGCACGTACCGCAGTCCATGATGCCGCGCAGCAGCAACTTGCGGTTTAGCACCATCCACACTCACTACGGTACCGATGCCCAGTGCATTCAACTCGGCAAACGCCCGATCATCGGCAGGTTCCCCACCCACATAAATCCGCTCGGTGAGTTGTTGCAAGTTTTGCAGATGTGGAAATTTAGAAGTGTCCAGTGTTGCAGCAGAAAACGATGAGGAGGCCTTTTCTGCTCCCTCACTTACACCCGCTGAGACGACGACACAGATTACCAACAGCAAGGACTGCTGGAGAATCAGAAGTAGAGAGCACTGAGCCATGCTGCAATTGTCTGCACATCGCGTTGCTGCGTCAAACGGCAGCCTAGGCCGCTTGGGATTCAACTGTACATTTGCCCTTTCCCGACCGCAGGGAAGGCATTCAGAATGTGCCGAATCGTAGGCCGCTTCTGATTCTCCGGCCAGATGACTTCGACCACGTCGAATCGGCTGGGGTATTCGAGCAATCCATGCCCCTTCAAGAAAGCGAGGGCCGCGTGAGTCAGCCTGCGTTGGCGAGCCTGATCAACAGCTTCTGCAGGCTGGTCAGATTCGTCACGCCGACGGGTTTTTACTTCAACAAAAACCACTGTCTCGACGGCCCCGGAGTAATCGACGGCGATAATATCGATCTCTCCATACCGCTTGCGGAGGCGAGTGGTGACGATGCGGTAACGGGCTCGCTTGAGAAATTTGGCCGCGGCGGCTTCCCCTTGTTCGCCAAGACTCTTGGTGGGCTCGGCCCATGCGCCAATTCGTGAGAAAGGCAACCAAGAG
The DNA here is from genome assembly GCA_937925545.1 of uncultured Planctomycetaceae bacterium. Taxonomy (GTDB): domain Bacteria; phylum Planctomycetota; class Planctomycetia; order Pirellulales; family Lacipirellulaceae; genus Bythopirellula. The sequence goes on along the minus strand of CALALR010000040.1, from coordinate 7,855 downwards.
AACAGCGATGTCATGCGACTACTTACCGGCTTTGACCCGATCGGTGCGGCGTTCTTTCAAGCGGACCGCCTTACCTGATCGTTCGCGTAAGAAATACAGCTTCGCTCGACGAACGACACTGTTGCGTTTGACTTCGACCTTGGCAATGCGGGGAGAGTGGACGGGGAACTTCCGTTCCACACCTTGGCTGTCGACGATGCGACGCACTGTGAACATTTCCTTGGCACCAGAACCACTGCGAGCGATCACCACACCAGTGAATATCTGGATGCGTTCCTTGTCTCCCTCAAGAATACGTGTGTGCACGTCGACGGTGTCACCAATCTCAAACTCGGGCACGTCCTGCTTCAAGCTGGATTGTTCGACTAATTTGATAATATCTTGGCTCATGGTTCATTCCTTGTCAGCAAGCTGTTAGCGGTTAGCTGTTAGTCGTTAGTCAGAAGTTTGATGACTAACGACTAACAGCTAATGGCTTCTTCTCTACTTATCTGGGGACCGGTCGAGCAAATCTGGTCGTCGCTGTTGGGTCCGTTCTCTACTGTTTTCTTCTCTCCAGGCTGCAATCTGAGGATGGTCTCCGCTCAGAAGGATCTCTGGCACCTGGTGTCCGCGATACTCCCGCGGACGAGTATACTGGCTATGCTCGAGGAGGCGATTGCCCGTGGAAAAGGAATCCACATGGCTCGACTCTTCGTCCCCCAACACGCCAGGCACGAGGCGGATCACGGTGTCGATCACCGTCATCGCCGCCACCTCCCCGCCGTTGAGGACAAAGTCGCCGATCGACAACTCCTCGGGCTGCAGGATGTCACATACACGCTGGTCGAAACCCTCGTAGCGCCCACACAAGAGTATAAGCCGCTTGTGTGTGGCCAATCGCTCGACCACTTGCTGATTCAACGTTGCTCCCTGTGGAGTCAACAGAACCAGCTTACCCGGATTCGCATCCAGGGTTTGTATTTCTTCAACTGCTTCGACCGTTGGTTCGGGTTTGATGACCATTCCCGGTCCACCGCCGAAGGGGCGATCGTCGACACATTGGTGTTTGTCTCGACTCCAATCTCGCAAGTTGTGCAAGTTTATTTGCACCAGGTTGCGCTCGATTGCCAGCTTCAACAAGCTTTGCGTCATGTAACCGGAAAACATTTCCGGAAACAGAGTCAACACATCGAATCGCATTGTTGTTTTGGTGAGTAAGTAATTAGGGGAGCAAGTGGGTAGGTCTTGCTGCTTTCAACTACTCAATTACTCACCAACTCCACCTCATTTTCACTCTTTGGCAGCCGTTTCCTCCGAGGATTGCTCTTCAGAGGTTGGTGCGTCATTGCTAGTTTCTGCAGCTACCGCCTCAGCCGATTCCGCAGGAGCCTCTGCCGCTTCCTCTGCTGGTGCAGCTTCTGCCGGGGCCGGGGCTTCTTCTTTCTTCTTGGGCAGCGAGGCAGGAGCACCAGGATCGGGCACGACTTTCGGCTGGGCCCGTTTCGCCAGCGCTTCTTGCTGTTTGGCCAGATGGGTGCCGTCCTTGCCATACTTCTTGATCAGCACAGCCACCTTCTCTGTCGGCTGGGCACCCACACTAAGCCAATACGATATCCGTTCGCCGTTGAGGATGGCACGCGCGTCGGTGTCGGGCACACTCGTGTCATAAGTGCCCAATTCTTCCAATGCCTTGCCGTCGCGGGGTGAGTTCTGATCGAACGCACACACACGGAAAAACGGACGATGGGTCCGACCCATCTTCTTCAATCGAATTCTGACTGCCACGAAGTTCTCCTCGCCTGATCTTTTCTTTTCCAAACGGTGATTATGGTTTGCGACCCTTAGGACCGCCTTGGGTGCTGTAAACTCGTAATTCTGCCAGACTTAGGGGGTGTCTGGCAAGGGGGCAAGGAAATCCCAAAAGGCAAATTTCCGGTGCCCGAGTGGCTCGAAAACGCAAAAACGAAGCTGTCCCAATTATCACCCTCCCTCTGGGAGGGTCGGACGCGGTAGCGGCCGGGGAAGGTAACTAAAGAAGTATTGCTGTTCGAATCGAATGGCATACAAACCCTCCCCGCTCGATAGCTCGCGACCCTCCCCGAGGGAGGGTGTTTGAATCTCACATCACTCCTCGTTTCCTGCTAACTCCCCCGCTGTTGGCGTTTTCGCCGCCGCATCTCTCTTTCCCGCTCTTTCTTCAGTTTGGCCTTCTCGGCCGGGGAGAGCCGCTTACCGGTAGGTTGCTTTTTCTTAGCGAGCTGAGCGTTGGGATTGGTCATTTCCGACTGCATCTGTCGCATCATCTTCATCCGCTCACGCATCCCCTTGCCGGCCAGTTGGGTCATCATGGTAGCCATCACGTCAAATTGCTTGACCAATTCGTTCACTTCGTGAGGCTCGACTCCCGAACCGGCCGCGATCCGACGACGGCGGCTTTGGTCAATCGTCTTCGTGGGGTTGCGGCGCTCTTCGGCCGTCATCGAGTCGATAATGCCGAAGAGCCGCTTCATGTCCTGCTCGGGGTCCATGTCGTCCATGGCATCTTTCAGACCGCTCATGCCGGGGATCATTCCCATCACTTTTTGCAGGGGTCCAAGCCGCTTGATTTGGCTCAATTGCGTTTTGAAGTCGTCGAGCGTGAACTCCCCTTTCTTCATCCGCTCTTCCTGGCGGAGCATTTCCTCCTGATCGAACTCGCGCTGGGCTTTCTCGACGAGCGTCAGAATATCCCCCTGCCCCAAGATGCGACCCGCCATCCGGTCCGCATGGAATTCCTCCAAAGCGTCGAGATGTTCGCCGGTGCCAATGAACTTAATCGGCACGCCGGTGACATGTTTGACGGAAATGGCCGCCCCTCCGCGGGCATCGCCGTCCATTTTGGTGAGGATCACGCCGTCGAGTTCCAGGGCATCGTTGAATGCCTTTGCGCTATTCACGGCATCCTGACCCGTCATGCCGTCGACCACCAGGTACGCCTGATGAGGATTGCACTGGCGGTCGATCCTCTGCAACTGGCCCATCAGTTCGTCGTCGACGTGCAGCCGTCCAGCTGTGTCGAGGATCACAACGTCCGCACCCAATTTCTTGGCCTGCTTGAGCGCTTCATTGCAGACCGTGACGGGGTCCTTCTGCGTGCGATCAGAGAAGACGTCGATCCCCAATTGCTCGCCGATCACGTGCAACTGGTCGATCGCCGCAGGTCGTTGCAGGTCGGCCGCTACCATCAGAGGTTTGCGTCCCGACTCCTTGAGCATTCGCCCCAGCTTGCCGCAGGTGGTCGTTTTGCCGGAACCCTGCAGACCGCACATCATCAGCACGGTCACTTCGCCCTTGCCCAACAGGTGCAGCGAATTGTCGACCGGTCCCATCAGTTTTACCAATTCCTGGTAAACGAGCCCCACAACCTGTTGGCTGGGGTCGAGGGATTTGAGTACCTTCTCCCCAACGGCCTGCTCCGTGACGTCCGCCATGAATTGCCGGACCACCGGAAAACTCACGTCGGCTTCCAACAACGACTTCTCGACCAGTTTCAGACCGTCGCGCATGTTGGCTTCGGAGAGTTTGCCCTTGCCTCGGAGCGTCTTGAATGCCGAGGTGAGACCGTCTTGGAGTGCTTCAAACATAGGGACTGGCCGTTGTGACGGTGATTGAGGGGTATGCACCCCCCGAACGCGGGGGATTGGGGCTGAATCACGAATTCTAACGGATTTTGCGGATATGTGGAATCCTGCAACTGCCTGTTATCTCCGCCGACACGGGGTTCACAATCCTCTTTTTCCAGCAATACCGGCAAGTCTGGCGAACTTCTCCCGCGAACATCCCCCAAAGGCTCCCCCAGGCTGGACAACGACTATTTCAAAACGAAGAGTCCAAATAGGGGAACTTCTGCGCGCATTCTGCTCTGAAGATCTCTTCTTTAGTCCAAAAAACTTTCTGCAGGTGACTCGATGATTAGCGAAACACTCGAAGCTTCACTTCTGGCAAACGACTCTATCCCACAACCTGCGAGGAACGAACCAAAGGACGCGACCAATGAACGCCCTCCTGCCTCGTCCCCGGTCAGGTTCATTCCTGCTGAACCTGAAACCATCGACGACACCGGCCTGAGCGAACACGAGTTGGAAGTGCTCGTGCTGAAACTGCTGTTGAAGCGCGGCACGCTAACCGGCCGAGGCATCGCCGAGAATCTGCACCTCCCGCGTCCCATCCTCCAACAGTCGTTGGAACGCTTGCGGGCCGAACTGATGATCGCCATCAAAGGCTCTGCCGGGCTTGAGGATTTCATCTTCCACCTGACCGAGGCAGGCTTTGATCGTGCCCGTCGCGAAAACCTGCAATGCTCCTACGCAGGCGCCGCCCCGGTTCCGCTGGATGCCTACATGGAAGCCATTTCCAAGCAGTCGCTCCAACAGAGCGAACTGACTATGGAGAAACTCGCCTGTGCATTCAGCGATCTCCGCTTGAGTGAACTGCTGCTGAGCCAGCTGGGCCAGGCCATCAACGATGGTCGTGGATTGTTTTTGTATGGCCCCCCCGGCAACGGCAAGACCAGCATCGCCGAGCTGGTGGTCAGTGCTTTCGGCGAGTATCTATGGATTCCTCGCACCATCACCATCGATGGCGAACTGGTTCGACTGTTCGACCCGCGGAGCCACGAGGCAGTTGAGTTGCCCCAATTAGAAGACATCAGCTATGACAAGCGCTGGATTCTCATCCGCCGGCCCACGATCATCGTCGGTGGCGAACTCACCATGCAGCAACTCGATCTGCAGTACAACCCCCAGACCGGCATCAGCGAAGCCTCGGTCCAACTGCGGGCCAACGGCGGTGCACTGGTCGTCGACGACTTTGGCCGGCAACGCATGCCAACCTCGGAACTCTTGAATCGGCTGATCGTGCCGATGGAAAAAAACTACGACTACTTGAATCTCTCCAGCGGCCGCCAGGTCGCCGTGCCGTTCGACACGCTGATGGTTTTCTCCACGAACCTCGAACCCCGTGACTTGGTCGACGAAGCCTTCCTGCGGCGAATCCCGTACAAGATCGAAGTGGAAGGACCGACCAGCGAAGAATTCGTCACGCTGTTTCACGATCTCGCCAGCAAGATCGGTTGCCAATTTGAACCCACAGCGTTGGACTATCTCATCGAAAAGCATTACCGACCAACGCAGCGCCCGCTACGTTTCTGCCATCCCCGCGATCTCTTGCGTCAAATCCGCAACTACTGCGAGTTCCACGCCGAGCCACTAGCGGCGACGCACCAAACGCTCGACAACGCCGTGAAGAACTACTTCGCGGGGTTATAAAGGTCGCGCTGCCAAGTTCTATTCGTAAGCCGCGACGCGCGTTTCCTACTCACCGCGAACCACTCGCCACCAATCCCCCACTACATCAAGCCACCCTATTCAACCACAACCCGTATTGGGCAAAGGCCAGATCGACATCCAGATCGCTTACCACGCCGTCGCCATTGAGGTCCCCATCGGCCCAGGTTGCATTGGTCATGCCGATGCAAAAGAGGCAAAAGGACAGGCACAATTCCCGGCACAATCGAGCATATACCCCTTGACAGAGCCCCTCGGGCGATTACTATACAGGCGTACATTTCTTCCCTGGATGGAGGTTTCGCCATGACCGTCGCCCGTCGCCAGCTTGTGGACCTGGAACTCACCCGTTACTACCACTGCATTTCCCGTTGTGTGCGGCGGGCCTATCTCTGCGGCGCAGGCCACGAGCATCGCAAGGCCTGGATCGAACAACGGCTCGAACTGCTGGCCGAAAACTTTGCCGTGGCGGTCTGCGGCTACAGCGTGATGGATAACCATCTCCATCTCTTGCTCCGGCTTGATCCTCAAACGGCCGCCGACTGGTCGGATGAACAAGTGGTACGGCGGTGGCTGGCGGTCTATCCTCCCCGTACGCTCGATAGGGAAGACCCCAAACTGCTGCAGCAGTACGTTGCCCGTGAACTTCAAGACCCGGCGAGGGTCGCCACCTATCGTGAGCGTCTCCAAGACCTGGGCTGGTTTATGAAAGCCCTCAAGGAACCGCTGGCGCGCCTGGCCAATAAGGAAGACCACTGCACCGGAACATTTTGGGAGAGCCGCTACAAGTCGATCGCCATTCTGGACGAAGAAGCACTCCTGGCGACCTGTGCGTATATTGACCTCAATCCCGTGGCGGCAGGCATGGCGGCGACCCCCGAAGCGAGCCCCCACACCTCGGTTCGCCAGCGGGTGTGCCATGCCCGTAAGCAAGGAAAACTCTCCGCTTTGAAGGCGGCGGAGCACGGCTCCGTGGCTGGTTCTCGGGCCGTCGGCACGTTGGAGGCCGATCATTGGCTCTGTCCGATCGAGGACCTCCGCAGCAAAGGGGCAACGCGGGAAGGAATGCTTGCAGGCTTCTCGTTGGGGAGCTACCTGATGCTGGTCGATTACACCGGTCGCTTGTGTCGCCAGGGGAAGGCCCGCTTGTCACTGCAACTGGCCTGCATCTTCGACCGGCTCGGCACGAGTCAAGAGTTGTGGCAGCGGCGGCTCACGAAGCTGCTGACCAAATCCCGGCAGTTTGGCAATTACTTTGCCACCGACGCGACCCGACTAAGACATGCCGCCACCCGGCGTGGCGTTCACCACGTTGACAACGCCCTGCAACTGGCGCCCGGTTAGCCATCCACAAGAGATCCAACACGCTGCCCGTCTGATTCCAGGCAGCACGCTCCGCCCCCCACAGGCGAGATCACTTAGGCGGCATCGAAAAGAAGTCGCAGCACGTACCACTAGCGAAAGGGATCGAGACCCCATCAATGGGAACCCTGTGATGAGTAATGCAGAATTGCAATGATGCCTGTCCTTTTCTTTCAGGGATAAGAATTATGGCACTAGCAGATTAGTTTCAAGAATTGGCTATCTCGATATGCGGGCGCATGTAAGAAGACCAGCGAAAATGCCAACCAATATAAGCAAACTACTTCCAGGCTCAGGAATTTCTCTTGCTATTCGAAGGCCAACAGACAGTCCTTCGAATTCAGGCGCGGTCCCTCCAAGTGTATTGGACGCTTGAAAGACAAACTCCTGCGATTGCCAGGATCCACCCGAAATTCGACGTTGCTCTTTCGGTAAATTGTTATTCCTGTCAAATGCCGTTTCATCCCACTCAAATACATTCCCCCCCTGACCCAATGTTCCAAACGGACTCTGTAAACCAACATCCTGTACATCGTTTGGTCCGGGATTAGTTCCGCCATCAAAGAACACAGCATCAAAATTCGGATCCCCAACAAAATCTATCCCATCCGGCACGCTGTCACTGCCCGTGGGGTAATCCCAATAATGTCCAGCGACCGGGTCGTAGTAGGCTGCTTTGTGCCATTCATCGATGCTTGGAAGAAAGTATCTGGCCCGCCGATTACGGAAAAGATTGTTCGCATCGTACCCCGGGTCCGTCGGCTCCCAGAGTTGGAAGTCACCGTTTAGATCAAACTTGTATGCCGGCGTATTGCCCGTGCTGGTGTTAAGCCAGTTGACAAATATCGCCGCCTCGAACCAACTTACACTCGTGGCCGGTTTATCTGGCCCACGAGTGTCCTTGGTGATCCCCAGGCCGCCCAAGGCGTTGGCCTTGTCAATCATCTGCTCAGAGATTTCGTACTTACCGATACGATAGATGTAAGGCACCGCGCCCGCTGGGTTGGGAAAATCATCGGGAGGGTTGCCAGGACTGCCGATGGGTACAAACTCGATCTCAAACGAGTTCACCCCGCTGCCGAATGTGTCGGCGTGGGCCGAAGAAGGGGTAGAAGAAAGAATAAGAACATACAGCCAGACAAGACAACGTCGCATGCCTCACCTCACTTTCCTGAATGAGCTTAATT
>CALALR010000039.1 GCA_937925545.1 uncultured Planctomycetaceae bacterium | reverse complement strand
GAAACAAGGTGGCGATCGGCGGCGTTGCCGACTCCGAGCCGGCAGGTACTTTGCCTAAGCGATTCGCCTTGAGAGGCTCACCGCCGATCGCCGGGAACGCGGGGAAAGAAGTCGGAACGGGGAGAGGGGAAGTCGGCGAGCCATCACAAGCGGCAGCAGTGATTCGTGCTGGCCTTCCCACAGAGAGCACGAGGCGGCCTGGCCTCCGCGCCGACTTCCGCATTCCCCGTTCCGACCTCGTAGGAGGAGTCCCGGCCGGGACGGTGTGCCTGCTCGTTAGGGACCAACAAGTCAGGCCCCGGCCGGGATGCTCCCTCCAAGCACGTGGCTTCAGAACAGCCGCAGTTGCTGGCCATTGTCTTCGGGGATGATCGAAGGCAGGCCGCGAATGATGTCGCTCGACTCGTTGCCGTCGCCGACATACGACTGCAGCGTAACCTTCAGGTCCGCATGGTTCAGTTCGACTTGCGCCTTGCGGAGCAGATGGAGTGCTGACGCCATGACCTGCACGGCATGCGTGCGCCGCCAGGCGTGAGGAGCTAAACATTGGTCCGCCGGAATGCCGGCCCGCTGCTGCAACTCGGCGTGCAGATGGCGGAAGTGTGTCTTCGACCGCATCCACGGAATAACCGTTTCCGATGGCTGCCGGATACGGCGGATCGAACGAATTACATCGGCATGCAATGCCTTGTCCTGGGCCTTGGCAGTCTTGCTCACATCCTCGGCACGCAACGACAGCCACAACCCATCGACCCTCTCTTGGACGCGATCCCACAGCAGTCCGTGGCGCTGCACATCGACACGTTCGTCGAACAGCTTCACTTGCCGGACATGCGGAAAAATCGTGCCCCAGCGAAAGCCGGTGAAGAACAGCAAGCAGATGGCGGCTTGCCACCATGCCGAGGGTCGAATACCGGGGAACTGCGGCTCGGTCATGGCGAGCGTGGCCTGCATGATCGCCTTGACTTGCTCCATGGTGAACGCCGGGAGCGTGTTCTTTGGCTTGCCGCGGGGTGATTTCAAGCGGGGCATGCGCGGCACGAAGCCCATCTCGACGGCGAAGCCCATCACGGTGCGTATGTTGCTGATGTGCTTCTTCTGCGCGCCGACTTCCAGCAGTCGCGGCTTGCCGAGCCGGCCCCGGGTGTAGGTGACCGTGCGCAGGCCAGTTGCGAACCGGATCGTGGTAAAGTCGTCGATGTTCCGCATCGGCGGTTCGCCGGTCAAATGGCACCAGTAATCGAAGGCCTTGATGAAGTTTTCGATCGTGCCGGCGGCGTTCTGCCTTTCGCCGATCATTATGATCGGCAGGTACCACCGCAGAAAGAATTGGCTGAGAGTGCTTTCCGGAGACAGTTCCCCGCCTCCATCGGTCGATGGCGGCTCTTGGTCGGGGTTGAATAGCTTGATTGAGGTGGACGGAAGTGAATCTCGTAGTTCGAGCATGACGAACATCTCCAGACCATGACCGTGGACTCCACGCATCCATTCGCCGGTCGGGGTTCAAATCGTCGTCCGTGGAGGGCGTCCTCCATTTCGCATCAAAGAAGTAAAACCAAGGTGATAGTCGAGGAAGGTGCGAACCGGCTGACCGCAGTTTGTCAGCGGTGGGTTCAGTTTCAGCAAATTGCGGAAACCGCGGAGCGGTCGTGACGATCGGGCAACAGGTAAGAGGCATGGTTCTGGGCATCTCTTCTTCACGCGCAGCGCGCAGCCCGAAGCGTGTCACATGCGCGGGCATGCAAAACGACCGGGTCTGCTCGATGCGCAGAAGAACTGGACGTGGCGAAACCGGCCTAATGCTCAACAGCGAGAACACTTGACCGGGGTGCGTAACACGCACTCGGTCACGGCTTCGCTTCGGCCCAGAAGAGGCCAGTGGGAAGTCGCTCAAGAGGAGCGGATACGCTGTTTGACTTTTAAGGCAGGGGCGATTATGCGCGCCCCAGGAAGAGTGTCAAGCGGATTTTCGCCGACGTGCCATTCGCTAAAGATGCGATACTCGACCTAATGGCAACGATCCGTCCTTACCGCATTCGTAATGCGGGGGTTAAGGGTTCGACTCCCTTCGCTGGCTCTTTTCAAGATTTTTTTGGTTCGGTGATCGGAGCTGGCCTGACGAGCCGGGGTTGCGCCCCGGATTATTCACGTACGCTGTTTGAATTTAAGGCAGCGTCAGGCCGGCTCCGATCACCGTGAAGCACCGCATCAATTGTGCGGTACTTGGAAGATGCGAAGGCAGGGTGAATTGGTTTAGCTTCTGAGGGCTTTACGATGCGTGGTCGATTTCTCGAAGCGGCCGCCGTGACAATGCTGCTTCTTGCCGGTTGTGGTGGCCATGAAGAACCGGTTGATGCAGCGGCAGTAATCGATATACCGCCTCCCACTGTGCCGACGATCCAGGCTGCTGACGGGCAGGAAGAGCATCAATTCCGGGACGATTCGCCGCTTTCACGAGACGACATCATCCGCATCGCGCAGGGTTTGTTCCTCGAGTACGAACAAGACCCTCGCTATGCAGAGAAATTCGATCGTAAATGGAGCGATCTGCGCCGGACGTATCTCGGCTCTTACAAGCAGGACGAACCTTGGGGCGATACTCAATGGACGTCGCTGCGAGTCAGCGCCGTGCCGTGGACTCATGTTCCTGGCGGATGGACGTTTGTCATGCAGGGTGATGTGCAACGAGAGCCAATCCATGTCGGTCGCTGGTCGATCGTCGGCTTCTACACTCTGCCTAGGCACGATGAACCGATCGTCGAGTTGATCACGCTGGACCGGGAGCAGATTGTCTCAGACCGCAGTCCCGAGACGACCATCGACATCAGGGAAAACTTGAGAGAGTCGAACTAAAGAATGTTATCAAGGTGTCGTAATGGCGGATCTCCCAAGGCTTACAGACGATGACATTCGCTGCATTGTCGGGAGTGACCAAGCGACCGTTTACCGCCTTGGCAGTGGCGGCCAAAAAGTCGTGTTCCGCATCGGTGACGATTCCCCCTGGGTTCTGAAGGCGATCAAGCTGGGCGATGGTGAGTCACCGAAGGGGGATCAAACCATCCTCGAAGCTCGCGCGCGAAGGGAGTTTCGGATTCTTAGCGACTGCAACTGCCCATACTTGGTTGCGCCCGGACCACAACCACTGAAGATCACATTCATCAATGGCCAGAAGGTCCTGACGTTCTCGGAAGAGTTCGTTGACGGCTCGAACTTGACAGACGTCATCAGTAACGAGGCTCCGTTAGGTACGGTTGAAGTCAAACGCTTGGCGCTTCAAATGAGCCAAGCGATTAGCGCGCTGTTTACCAATGGGAAGATACACCGGGACATCAAGCCCGGGAACATCATGAGGCGGCGAAACGGCGATTTCGTGCTTCTCGATCCCGGACTCGCGTTTGATATCCGAGGTGAGTCATTGAGTGACGGGTTCTTGGTGGGAACTCTAATCTACTTCTCCCCCGAACAATTCGAATACGACAAACGACGCTCCAATGACCACCGCTCTGATCAGTTCTCTTTGGGAGTTGTTCTGTATGAGGCCGCGACTGGCAAGCACCCGTTTCGTTCCTCGAGCACATTTTCGAGCGCCGCGATCTATATCAGGATTCAACACCACTCACCAGAGGAATTGCACAAGTCGGTGCGTGGTTTCCCGCCGGACTTAGCGCGTGTCATAGCTCGGATGATGAGGAAACGCCCTCACCTCCGGTTTCCAAAGTGTGACAATCTTATCAAGGCTATCGAGGCCGCGGGGGAGTCATGAGTCTTTATGCTCAGCACGGATATGGGAAAGGCAACAAGATCAAGTACGCTGCTCAAGCCGGAACGATCGATGGTGTCATTTTCTCAGCTCGTCATGAGAAGCCATCCAATGTCAAGCAGTGCATCGCGGAGCTGAAAGAAATTCGAGAAGATTTCACAGCGATGCTCGACCCCCAATTCTTTGTTTCTTATTTGCAAGATCCTCGCGACGGCTGTCTCCCTGATCATTGGTCCTCCTATTACAGTGCTGGCCGAACGCGGCGAGACTTTCGGGGGCCAAAGGCGCTGTTGAAACACGCGAAAAATACCCTCGTTGCTCAAATGAATCTCGGTGTCGATCGCTTGGTGTCACCATCTATCTTCTTTCGATCGTTTGACGAGAATGCGTGCGAAGTAGCCATGCAACTTGCGTTTGCCTCGGTCGAGGCACACGCACAGATAGAGGACGCCCCTCCGATCCTGATCAGCTTTCAAATCGAAGAGTCGGCATTGAATTATGCCGAGCCGATGGAGCGGTTCCTCGACGAAATGACAGCCGCTGAACTCCCTGGATTCTATTTGACTTTTGGTCGCCCAGACTCGATCCGCTGGCCAAGATGCCGCGAAGAAGTTCTTGCTCGCATGATGTACATCGTGCATGTGCTAAAGCTGAACGACCGCGAAGTCTATTGTGGATATTCAGACTGGGGAGGCCTGTTGTTTAGGGCAGTTGGTGCTGATGCATTTGCCACGGGCTGGCATTTGAGCTCGAAGACGTTTCGAATCAGTTCATTCTGCGGATCTAAAACAGGAGGCAGGCAGGTACTGTATTACAGTTCCGTTCCGTTGCTCAACCAGATTCGCCTGACGGATGTCATGGCGGTGAGGAGGCGTCAAATCTCGCACTTGGTGCGATCTCGCACACCAGCCGATCGGCGCATCGCAGATTGGTCGCTGCAACTCGCTCAGCTTCAACACTGGGAGGCTCTCCACTCGGTTTCAAGTTCGTTGCAAGGCGATGTGGAGTCGAATCTCGATTCGCTCGACACCAGATTGTCAACGGCCGCAGCCGCATTCCAGCAAATCCGAGATGCCGGAGTGATCTTCGACCAAGCTGACGTGGACGGTCACGTGAAGGATTGGCAAAAGGCGATTCGACAATTCCGAGTGCTTGCGGAACTAGACGATCAGGGCTGACTCATCAGCCAAGCGATCGCACGCAAGTGTGACGATTGCGAATCCGGTCGGTGTTTCCTCGGCCTCAGAAAGAACTGGAAGCCCCCTTCGCTTGAATGACCAATCAGCCCTACGTTAGCCGCTTGGAAGAACTCCAGATGTGCCACTGCCCGATGCACTGACGACAGTGGCATGACCACGTAGACTCGATTGGCAAAAGCACGGTAACGGCTCGCTTGCACGATCGCCCGTTTCCACGCAAACAGTTTGAATTCAAAGGCGACAATCTCACAGCGAGGAATGGAGAATCTTTGGTTGAGCTTCCATCCTGCATCGCATCGAACAACGGCATCCGCCTCCGCCAGGTGATTCAAATGCCGAGCAACATAACCTACGCTCAACCAAGTCTCCGACGCAATCCGCTCAGTGGTGGCAACTTGAAGGGAATTGAGATGACGAACGATCACGCTCGCGGCGGAATCTTGGAGGGCGGCGCAGCTCTTGTGGAATACATCGCGTTTCGCCGTCGTCGCATGAAACCCGGCCCACACTAGATCTGCATGGCCGTCAGAGCAAACGCTTTCTCTCGCGCTACGGGTCTGCGAATAGGTGATCTTGGTGATCAGACTCGGAATAAAATGCGTCTCAAAACTGCACCGAAGGGCCTCTTCGGTCGCAAAGTCACGTGCCAGTCGAATCATCGCCGCTGTCCCCGGAGTTGTGGGCGTATTGTCGAGAGGAGCGGACAGTAATTTCATTCCAATTCTATTGGAAGGTCAATCGGGGCACCACTTTACTGAAGGCACAGAGGTCGTCGGCTCGAATTCACGTTTCCCTGGAAACGCTCACCGCCCTCGCACCAGTGCTAGCAGCCTCGTGATTTGCTCTTTCAGCCGGTCGAGGCAGAATCCCACGTACCAGCCCTCCCCCTTCGCCCGTGCATCGCGGGCCTCGTCGATGTGGTACGCCAGGCCCTGCAACGGCACGTCGAGGCCGCTGCGGGCGGCTGACGGGATTCTCAGCCCCTCCATGGCCATCCGGAAGCCGGCGACCCAGGCCGCACCTTCGCGGGTGTCGTCCGCATAGGGGCTGGTGG
>CALALR010000038.1 GCA_937925545.1 uncultured Planctomycetaceae bacterium | reverse complement strand
GTCTCACCCAGCCCACGGCCCAGCCGAAGAGCGAATATCCAGGGGCCAAGCCGAATCCTGGGTCGTTTACTGAAGGTGGAGCGAATACGAGCAGGCTGATTGCGAATCCCGAAGCTACCGACCATTTCAGCGTCACGGGAGCCTTCTTCGGCACACTGTGGGATACCGTTAAACTTTACGACCGTGATGATTCGGGACGCATCTCAGAAGATCTCCAGGCGAGCGGCTACGGACGAGCATCAGCGACCGTTGTTTCTATTTTAGCGGCAATAGGTGAGAACTACGGGGCAGGTGCCTTGGAAGATTTCTGGTCGGGGAGGACTGCCGACAATGAAGCTCTAAGCTGGGCTCAAAGGGTCGGACGCGGGGCGTTGGGGCTAGGGCAACTCACACTTGAGGCACTAGGAATCAAAGGTGCTCCAGGAGCTGTCCGAGGAGCAGGGAGGAAGCTCGCCGAAATCTTCTTCCCCAAGACAGTTGCGACCAACGTGGCGGGTACGGCTACAGAAGTCGGAAACTACCGATTGAGCCAAACTGTTGCTGATCACTTAACTGATGTGATAAAACGTGGACCATACAAAGGCGAGTTGGCGCGACCTTTCATCAAGTCACCTCATTTGATCGAGGAGATCATTGCTACCGGCAAGGGAGTACCTGATCCAGGTGGCGTACCAGGCGCACTTCGATACGATGTTCCAGGGATGTTTCGTGGTTCGAAAGGAATCTGGGAACTCGTGGTGGATTCAACAAACACAATACTACATTTCAATTTTCAATGATCCGTTTTACATTTACCTCCGATTCCACTGTCAGTAGTACAACCCTCGTATACAATGTGAAGGATTATGCCTTTAATTGTAAACCTCGACCGACAGGTTGTGCTCTGTCAGCATCTGTAAACGAATTAAACCTCATGATTGATGAGGACGATTGCCGAGTTGTTTACCTTGAGGGTTACTGTCCGCATATGGGGTGGGAATCACAGCAACTCGTTGTTCCTCATATAGTACGGAGAGCATTGTTCGCTGAGTTTGACGAAGAACCGATACCAGGAGTTTCTCGTCGGGTATCAGGCGAGGCGAGATGGTCTACGCTCGTTGATCCGTGTTCCGGCTGGGTCTGCATAGGTAATTCAGAGGTAGTTGGCGACTATGTAGAATTTGCCCCTGGATGTGTGGCTGGTTTGCTAAAAGGCGAGCTCATATCGTTATGGCTGAAGCCCGAAGCCCTTCCGTACTGAGCAGACAGGGGGGAAAAGGGAGGGAGCTGTAGTGCCCCAGCGAATTCCGTAGTGAACGGCTGTGCGGTATCTTTCCGGAGTTTTTGGGAAAAGAACGTCGATTGTCTATTCGCGAAATGCCGCGCATTGTGTAGCTCGTCGACTACACCGATCAGATCGAAGAGCGTCGTGATTGGAAAACTGGTGCCGGGGTCGAAGGTCCTTACGATACCCATACCTTGCACGTTTGGGGTGATGCGGGGACGGAACATGATACGAACCCAGCGTACGATAATGTAGATGGGATAGCATTTGACTTTCTACCGTTCCGATCCGGCTATTACGATGAAAATGCCGTCTGGATCGAACAGGACGGCGTCACCTACTACCAGGTCGAGAACGGAAGCGGCAATTCGTATCCAACCTACCCCAAGACCTGGGACCTGAGTTGGAATAATCAAGGTCTCACCCAGCCCACGGCCCAGCCGAAGAGCGAATATCCAGGGGCCAAGCCGAACCCGGGGTCGTTTACTGAAGGTGGAGCGAATACGAACAGACTGATTGCGAATCCCGATGCTACCGATCATTTTAGCGTTTGGGGGGCATTCTTCGGAGAGTTAGGATTCCAGGTAGCCAATACGGCAGCAGATGAGGTACCTTACCTTGGTGAGGGCAAGGCCATCGCCGAAATCACCACCGGTTTGGATGCCAGGGGAGATGAGATTGGCATCGGGGGCCGAGTGGGTGCCGGCATTGGCCTGATACCCGGCGGTGCCATCGCCAGAAAGGCGGCCGAAGGATTGGCGGCGATTGCAAAAGGAGGCTTGAAACTCGCCAGGCACACCTTGGACCTCACGGCCGGTTATTTCCGCCGGGCCGACGATGTAGCCGATGCAGTAACGGATACAGCTAAGCACTTCCCAGGGACGGTGGTAACGCGGGTTGTTAACATTTCAGAACGCAATCTGCAAAAGGGATTTACTAAACACGGTGCCGATTTCGGTTTGACTGGAAAATGGAATCCCCAGAGAGCGGCGGAATTCTCAGAAGCAATTAACAAACATGTCAATGCAACTGGTACGAGCGCAATTGTTGGCAGCTACCGTGGTCAGGCTGGATTTACTCATTATCTTGATCCCATAACCAGACTCAATGTGGTCGTAGATTCAAACGGCAATTATGTCACAGGCTTTCGGCTGGGTGAAAATCAGTTGAGTGATTTGTTGAG
The DNA here is from genome assembly GCA_937925545.1 of uncultured Planctomycetaceae bacterium. Lineage (GTDB taxonomy): Bacteria > Planctomycetota > Planctomycetia > Pirellulales > Lacipirellulaceae > Bythopirellula. The sequence goes on along the minus strand of CALALR010000038.1, from coordinate 374,313 downwards.
TAATGGTCATTTGTGGTAGGATGAATCGAATGTTAGATAAAAGAGTACAAGTGAACCTATCTCAATCAGAGGCTCTAGTTCTATTCGAGTTACTCGCCCGTTTGGATAAGACAGAATCAATAACTACAGAGCACTCCGCTGAACAAAAGCTTTTATGGCTTTTAGAAGGGCAATTAGAAAAGCAGCTGCCAGTCTTTGCGTCCGACTATAAGCAAGTGTTGAAAGAAGCACGTAATCAAGTTGATAGTGATTTGTGAATGAATTGTTTCTCTCAAGCTGAAAAGAGAAAAAGGGTCAGAACGGCTCTGTAGAAAACGTCAATACCATAAGAGAATCATGACGTTATGTGTCAGCACCATCAAGCGTAGATCACGGTTCGGTAGTGGGTCAGTTTGAGATCAACGCTAGATCAACAAATCCACAAGAGAAAGGATTTCCAGCGACTAGTCTAGGGTGTCTAATATCGCATAAAAGATGTTTATGACCCGAAAATAAGAGAGAGTGGCCCCGATGGCCAGAAAAAGCCAGATAGCAAATCCTAGGCTATGCCAAAGTGTCCAGGGCGTTGATTTCTCAATAGTAATCAAAAGAGCCAAAGCACTAATTGACGCCAGAAGAAAAGACCAGCCTATTGCGGCGCGAATGTAAAGAATTATCCGTTTGTAATATCCTGACTGTTTCAGTTTTTTGACGATCTCTCTTTCGTCAATGCTTATCAAAATTGACTTGGACGTAGCCAAAAATCCGATTGCTATTCCCCCAATACTCACAACGGATGACATGAGCGCTGCAAGGGTTGCTGGCATATGATAGTTTCTTGCTGCTGGTATTGAGAGATATAACGCAGCAGCTACTAATCCTATGACACACGGGTATCGTTTCTCCCACCACAGGACAGGAAAACGGGACAGGTCTAATTCTGACAACTCAGGCTTCTCTGTTTCATTCTCTGCATGCCCAGAACTGCTCGTATTACCCCTGGTGGAATGGTGTCTCATGTACTCAACCGTGGTGTGGGGCGTATGCGATTGTTCCAGAAGGATCGCGTTTACGAAGCATTGGAGGAGATGATCGCGAAGACCCTCCTCACTTGCCCCCTGCGAATTTGTTCCTATTGTTTGCTGCCCAATCATTGGCATCTGGTGTCGTTGCCAGAAGCGAGCGGCGACCTGACGTTCTTCCTGCAAAAACTCACCATCACCCATGTCCGCAACTGGCAAGAGCACCATCGTCGTGTGGGAATGGGTCACGTATACCAGGGGCGTTACAAATCTTTTCCTGTGGAAGCCGATGACCACTATTATCAATTGGTCCGGTAGGTCGAACGCAATGCATTGCGTGCCAAATTGGTCACCACTGCTGATGCGTGGCGCTGGTCGAGCCTCTGGAGACGCGAGCATGGCACGGCCGAGGAGCGAAGGCTCTTGAGCAAATGGCCGCTGCCGCGCCCACGAGATTGGCTTGATTTTGTGAACGAGCCCCAGACCGCTGCCGAGTTAAAAGCGATTCGCCAGGCAACCAGCCGCGGCCAACCCTTCGGCAACGAGCAGTGGATTCACCACACGGCGAAGCAACTCGGCTGGGAGTCCACGATGAGGCGTCGAGGTCGCCCCAGGAAAGCGGAGTCGGCTCTCAGAAATTAGACTTGTGCCGTTTTGTTCCTCCGCGGTGAAATCGGGAAAGTAACCCGAAGCGTAAGCGAGGCAACGTGTTAGAACCTCGCTTACGCTTCGGGTTACGAATGTATGTCTCTTTCTCTACGACGAAAGACATAGAAATCAAAAGCGATATCCATTAGAGCCCGCTCGCGATGGGGAAGCAAGCAGAGGATTCCCGCTCGGCAAGCGGGACCTACGTGGCCAAAAATCGCCTCTAACTTTCGGTTACCAGAATCGTATAATGAATGCAACCGATCAAACGCGCGCTGCCCCCCTGTCTACATACAGGTCGGGACGCTAAGAATGCGCCCGCCGCTTGTCCGCTTAACGGGCCTCTCTCCTCGGTTCTCTCCACCGAGCGTTCCCCCAGATTCTCCCCGCAGCGCTCCTATTCTCGCGCAGGAAACGCCGAACTCGCTGCGCGGACCCCTAGATGTTGTGGTAATCCGACTTGAAATCGGCCAAAGACCACAAGAGTACGGGTTTATCGCCCGAAGCCGAGGCTGAAGCTAAAGACCTGTTCGCGGTCGAACGAGGCCTCGGCGACGGGGAATGCGAAGTCGAGCGCAATCGGCGCGGGGCCCATCGCGGGCACGGTAACTCGCAAGCCGAAGCCGGGAGCCACGCGGAAGTTGTCGAGATTCACGTCCTGTTCTACCGTGCCAAAGTCACAGAACAGCACCCCGCTGAGCATATCGTCGGCGGTGATGGGAAACAGGTACTGGAGCGAATTGAGCCACTGGAAATCACCACCAGACTCGATGTTCTGCCCGCCGACGTTAGTGACTGGCGACGCCCCACGGAAGCGGAAACCGCGAAGCGTGGCATAGCCGCCGGCGTAAAAGCGATCGTAAATTGGCGCATCCTGCCCCATCCAACCGACTGCCGTGGAGTAGCTCAGAACGTGACGCCCCGAGTGATCGGGCCGCTCGCTCAACAGAAAATAGGTCCGGAAATCAGTCTCAATCCGAGGATAAACGAAGGAGCCCAGCACCTGTTCGGCACTGAGTTCGAGATAGTGTCCCTGTGTAGGCAGGAAGCTGCTGTCGCGCGTGTCATTGATGACACCGATTCTGAATCCTTGCAGGTTGTTGTCTCCCAGTACTTCGTCCAAGTCGGGAAAGGCCCCCGGTGTGGTCGCGATATTGCTGATGTTGACGTTTTCACCTCGGTAGGTGAGCAGCGTGGATAGATCACGTTCCAACCATTGATAACCAAACGAGACTCTTCCACCCAAACGCCCTTCATCCCAATCTTCATAGCGACGGTCGAAGTACGATCCGCTCAAACCCAGGCTGATGGGCGTGTCGAAAAGATAAGGTTCCTGAAAACTCACGAGATAGCGATTCACACTACTACCAGGTGAAGCATCAATGCGGAAGCGCTGACCAGCGCCGCGAAATGCAGTGCCGTTGCGAAAATCTTCCCAACTGCGCGGGACACGCCGCCAATCGAAGTTTCGCTCGTCGATGACGATATTTCCCACGATACCTGCGTTGGAATTGATCCCGGCACCGATCTGCAGCCGGCCCGTCTGGGTTTCCTGACCTTCGAAAATGATGTCAACCGTCTGCTCAGGATAGGGTTGCCCCGGAAATCCATAATCGCCCGGAGGGTAGACTTGATACCCTGGAACCGGGTTGGCCGGAAATCCTTGAATGGCACCAGCCGATTGGGAAGGAGGGGGAATGGACTCGGAAAACTGGACTGGCTGAATCGAGCTAGGCGGCTTGGTCGCGGGGCCAGTGGCACCGGGAAGTCGTCCGCCATACGGCGAATTGGAAGTATTGGGCAGTGTTGCGTAGGCACTCTGGGGTTGGCTTGCAGGGCTCTGCCCACGAACAGAGTGATAGGGATTGTTTACCGCACCTGTCGATTGCTGCGCTACGGTGGGTTTTACCCACCAGGCCGATTGGGTGCCGTCTGAGTCAGGACTCTGACCTCGGATCGTCAAATCCTCATCAGCGGAGTTGCCACTCTCTGAATCCTCAGCCTGACTCGGCAGCAAGCCTTCCTTTTCGAGCCACCTCTGGTAATGTTCCAAGTCTTCACACTCGACGTGGATATCAACTGGTTTGGTAGGTTCGGCTGGAGAAGTTGGCCGATTTGTCAATTGATAGCCAGGAGGAGGCAAAACCTGTGGCCCCAGGTTGTCAGGACTTTGACCGCGCAACCCGGATCCTGCAGGATTACTGCTTACTCGCGTACGAGGACCATCACCCGGATAGCTGTCAGCCAGACCCATTCCCACGTCTTCGGGAATTCGATACGTGATTTTGGGTCGCACTCCCGTTGCGGGGTCCGAATGATAGAGACCGCTGGCAACCAGCCGCCGCTCACTCGCTTTAATTTCACGGATGTCAACAATATCACCGGATCGCACAGACATACGATTCATTGCCGTCTGTATGCGAGTGTGTGGATTGTCACCGCCGATATGAACGATAATTCGTCCGACGCGGAATCGTTCACCTTCGCCGATGTGATAGAGTAAATCTACTTCACCAGGCTCTTCGAGAAAAACCGGCTCGGGACGGACATCGGCGAAAACATATCCTTTGCTTCCATAAAGTTCCTGAATCCACTGGGCATCCGCATTCATCTTGGCTTGTTCGAAGGGTTCTCCCCCCTTAAGTTTAGCCGCCTCTGACAGGGCTACAGGTTCAAACTTGGTATTGCCGAGGAACTTGACACTGCGGACCTGATAACGGGGGCCTTCGGAGACTACGAATGTTACTTGAGCCCATTTCTTCCCTTCGTAGTAGTCTACTTTCCGACTGATCTTGGCTTGAAAGAATCCGAAAGATCGATAGTAGGCAGTAAGCAGATCCACATCAGAATCTATCTGGTCACGATTTACATATCCTTTGAGAACCATGAGTGTAGGAGGTTTGGTTTTAACGATAGACCTCAAACGACCAGACGAAACAAACTCATTTCCCACAAACTCCACATTCCAGACCTTTTGAGTCTTTCCTTCGTTGATGAGAAACGAAATCCCCTTGTCTGTTGGCTTGGTTCCCTCCAGGATCGTCACTTGAGCGTTGTTAAAACCTCTTCCCTGGTAGTACTCTTCCAGCTTGCGGCGTGCTTCCTCAACGGCATAGGGATCGATAGCGCCTCCTGATTTGAGTCCTGTTTCCTTAGCGAGTTTTTTGTCGGAGACTTCTTCATTGCCCAGATAGGTGATATAGCGAATCGTCGGGCGTTCAACGACCTGGAATATCACGATACGCCCTTGGGGAGTCGTTTCATAAAGTGGTTTGACATCTATAAACCACCCCAAGTTCGCCAACCTTCTAACGTCGCGTTGTACCACGGTCCTATCAAACGGGCGGCCTACACGGGTAGTAAGATGGCTGGCTACTTGTTCAGGAGAAATCGTATCGTTTCCAACGACGCGGATTTCTTTGACTAATTCCGCGGGATTCCCAATGGCCGATGCAGATGAAGGATCAGCTACTTGGGCCAATGCTGAAGGCAATGCCAGCCAGAGACAAGTCGAAAGGAGCAAGTATCTCACCAAGGAATGCCTGGATAATCGTTGGTGTTGCACGTTGAGATGCATGGGCAATTCGAGATTCACTTGCGAAGATAAGCGTAATGTTGAGGCCGGCCACCTGCAGATTGCGCAGTGGGACCACCTGTCGGGCCGCAAAGAAATAGCGGATGCAACGCACGCCGACAAGTCGAATTCTCATTGGTAAGGTGTCAGAAGCGGTATTTTCCGGGTAAATAACGAGCTGACAGTACTTATCTAGTTGAAGTGCTAGCGAGGTGTGGCTGAAGAAGTTAGCAAACCGCGGAGATTAGGCAATATTCGCTTAGTTGTGCCAGTTGCAAAGGCCCTTGTCCACTAATCAAACTCTTCGTAGGTCTTCTGAGAGAAATTACGGAATCGGGTGAAATCGTGAATCCAGGCGAGCTTGATATCTCCGGTAGGCCCATTCCGCTGTTTGCGAATCAATAAATCTGCTTCCCCGCGAACCCGTTCGCGTTCTTCCTGATTCGTTTCATAATACTCTTCACGGTGGATGAACATCACGAGATCGGCATCCTGCTCGATTGCACCCGACTCTCTCAAATGGCTCAGTTGCGGTTTGTTGTCTCGCGAGGACTCGACCTGGCGATTGAGTTGTGCCAAACATAGTACTGGTACCGCGAGTTCGCGAGCCAGCCCCTTGAGTCGCCTGGCAATCTTTGCCACTTGCTCTTGCCTTGGATCACGAGGATTCTCCGGCTCAATCAATTGCAAGTAGTCAATCACTATCAGAGACAGGTTTTCTCGACGTTTTAGCCGGCGTGCGTTGGCTGCAATCTCGGTCATCGTCCGACTGGGGGAGTCGTCAATATAGAGCGGAGCTTCACTTAATTCGCTAGCACTGCGTACAAGTTTGCGACGTTCTTCTGCAGTAATTGTCCCGTTTCGCAATCGATGTCCATTCACTTCTGCAACTGAACAGAGCAATCGATCCCCCAATTCCAAGGCAGACATTTCCAAGCTGACAAACAACACCGGAGCACGGAGCCGAAATGCAACATGCTCAGTGATATTCATCGCCAACGCCGTTTTCCCCATGCTGGGTCGAGCAGCGAGAATAATCAATTCTGAATTCTGCAATCCCCCTGTGAGTTGGTCATAGTCATCAAATCCAGTCTCCAGCCCACCAAATGCATGCTGATGATCCATGCGAGCGTCGATTCGCTCGAGTGACTCATGTAAGACGTCGTTGATACTGCATAAATCGTTCGAGCCGCGCGACTCGAGTATTCCGAAAACTTTTTCTTCTGCCCGGCTTAGTACAACACGAGTCTCCATAGTCGGGTCGAAGGCATCATGGACTATGTCGGTGCCAGCTTCAACCAAGGATCGCAGTACTGCTTTATCTGCTACGATTTTTGCGTAATACTCGGCATGGGCAGCAGTGGGAACGATTCGGCCAATCTCTGCAAGATAGGCTGCCCCGCCGATTGACTCATATTGATCGGCCGAGCGAAGCCGTTCCACGAGCAACATCGGGTCAATGCTGTGCCCGGAGTCGTGCATTTGGAGCAAATGCGTGTAGATACATCTGTTGGCATCATCGTAGAAGTCACTTGCGCGCAGAATAAGAGCGACTTCATCGAAAACGGCTGGAAGCAGTAGAATACTTCCTAAGACCGATTTCTCAGCCTCCAGGTTATGCGGCATTTGTCTCGCTATCGGAGAAGTTCTTTCGCTTCGACCGCCAGCAGAAATATTCCGTTCAACCGTTGCCACGGGTCATTCGCTCCATCGCTACGAGGCTGCGAACCTGGGGAGGCTCACGAAAGTACAAGAAAATCAGCCGGGCGATAGCAATTATTTGTCGTCCGCACCGACAGTTGGCACAACCCAGACTTTAAGCTCGCCATCTACATCATTGGAGAGACGAAACTTGACCGTGTACAGCCCCAATTCCTTGAGGACCCCTTCCAGGCGGATCTGGTCAATTTTGAGCTGAATATCCAGCTTTTTAAGGGCCGCGACAATATCTGCTGCACCCACGCTACCATACAAGTGACCATCCTCGGTCGCGTTGGCTTCGATGGTGATGCTCTGCTTAGAAATCTCAGCAGCTTTCTTACGAAGATTCGATTGATGGACCTTTTCCAGGGCCTGGAGTTTGGTGCGATGCTTCTCTACCATCCGTTTATGGTGGTCCGTGGCAAGAGTCGCCATTCCGTGGGGAATTAAATAGTTGTACGCGAAACCGGGCCGAACTTCCACGACGTCCCCTTGATGACCGAGGTCGTCCACGCTGTGGATCAACAACAATTCGATTCCTCCATGAGGTCCCCTAGGGAGGCGTTTACTGGCATGTGGGCGTCGTTTAATTTTAGCTTGCTTAGTAGACATAGTTATTAATTAATGTGTGAGTTCTTAAAGTACAAAACCAAGAAATGCCAGTTAGAAAGGGATTTCATCACGGGGAGGAGAGGATTGCATGGTCGGCTCAGAAGAATAATCCGACGAGCTGTCATGGGAGCTATCTCCACCCGAGGTGCGACCCCCACCGCGTCCGCCAACCATCTGCATGCGTTCACCAACGATCTTAAGCTTGGAGTGCTTCTGGCCGTCCTTTTCCCATGTGTCTAGCTTGAGACGACCCTCAATGAGCACGCTAGAGCCTTTGCTGAGGTACTCATTGGCTACCTCGGCTGTGCGCCCCCACAATGTGATGTCCACAAAGGTGACCTCTTCGGTCCACTGATCATTGCGTTTGACGCGGTCGTTCACAGCTAGACCAATATCCGTTACAGCCATGCCGCTTCCGACATATCGCAATTCGATGTCACGAGTCAAATTTCCGAGCAAAATAACTCGATTGAAACTTGCCATGGTCCATCCCTCCGTCAAGTTCTAGTTCGATTGCATCAAGTGGTTGAATCCGCTGAATGTGAAAGAAGTTAGACGCCCACTTCTTCCTCAGAAGGCTCTTCAATTTCTTCACTGATCGGCACAGCACGGACGACCCCGCCGCTGCGAGCATGTTCTAGGATCGGCTCGACAAGGGCACCCGGCAAACGGATGAACAATTGCCTAAGAATGTTATCATGTATTTCGCATTCGTGGGTAAGCTCGGAAATCTTGCTTGTAGGAATGCGAAAATAAGTAATCCAATAGGCACCTTTACGATGTCCTTTTACCGGATACGCAAGTCGCCGCTCTTCCCACAGGCGACTGACCTCAATTTGCCCTCCGGCAGCTTCGATCAGCCCGTTGACCTCGCGTTCCAGACCATCATGGTCTCTCGCGAAAGCATTCGCATCGAGTATGAACAAACCTTCGTAGACACCAATATTTTCTTCCAAAACAACACTCCAAAATCTGATTAAACTTAATTTGCACTTATTCGCTTATATGAAAAAAAGGTGTCAACCCACCTCGGGCGGACCACCGTTGAACCGACTCATGGCAAGGGAAATACCCTCGCTAATCCAAGTCAGCACAGCTTGATGGGCCCGTGAGACTTGACTTCGCACTTCGTTGCATTGCTGGGAAGTAAACTTCCCCAACACAAAATCGGCTGGATCCCACTGTTCTGGAACCGGCCCAATTCCCAATCTCAGGCGAGCAAACTGATCCGTTCTTAGTTGTCGAATCGTGTCTGCCAGCCCCTTTTGCCCTCCATCGGAACCTGAGGCACGTAGCCGCAGAGTCCCTAAAGGAAGGTGAAAATCATCACAAACGACTAGTAAATCGTCGGTACTGATTTTGTAAAAATCCAGGGTCTGCTGTATACACCGCCCACTCAAATTCATGAATGTTTGCGGCATCAACAGCAGGAATTTTTCAGCACCCACAAGTCCTTCTTGCAGATGCCCTTCAAACTTCAAGCGTCCAGTAGAACTGGCATACTCATGTGCCAACGACTGGATGACTTGAAAACCTATATTGTGTCTTGTTCCTTCGTATTTTCTGCCTGGATTTCCCAGACCTGCGACCAGTTTCATCTCGCCCAGTCGCCTCCCAATATCATCCCTCGCGCAACAACAGTCCTACTGCTCGGACTGCTCATCCTCCTCTTCATCCTTACGTCCACCAATGATTTCAGGCTCGGCACTGTCCGCTGCCACCTCTTGCTCATCAGGTATAATCGTTGGTTCTACACACTGCACGAGGACCATGTCAGATTCGCCCAACACAACCGCTCCTTCCGGGAGGTCCTCGATATCGGAGATTTTCAGCTCCTGCCCCAAATGGAGATGATTGATGTTTACATGCAGATGCTCGGGAATATGCCCAGGATCGGTTTCTATTTCTAATTGGTGGACCAAATGTTCGACGATCCCCCCTTCATGCTCACCAGGGGCTTCACCGCGAAGCTGCAGATCGACGTTCACCTTTACACGGTCTTGGGCTTCCACTCGCAGCAAATCGACATGTAGCACGTGCTGTTGGAACGTGTCCCACTGGACATCTTGCAAAAGGGCCTGACCGTCAGCAGCTCCTTTTAGCTGGACCAACTTGGCACCATGGCGGAGCGATGCATTCAAATCCTCTGCAGAGATTTCCAAACTCAGGCAATCTTTTCCATGTCCGTAAAGTACAGCTGGGAGCTTTCCCGATCGACGCAACCGACTGTTGTTAAGCTTCCCTACTAACTTACGCTCTTTGACTTCCAAAACTTCCGACATCTCAACCTCTATATGGAACCACCCCGGACGCACATGACTGGGCAAATGCAAACCTTTAATTGTCCGCTATTTGGGGAGAAATTCAACCCCATGAAATGCCGTAGAATCTTCTGTTTTCGACGAAGATAGACGCCAAGAGGAGTCAGATGAACCTCCCTAAGAACCATAGCTGAACGGCGATAGCGAGGCAAACCGGGGTGGGGTGTGTTTAGCGAAACAAGCGGCTAATTGACTCGTTGCGGTGGATGCGCTTAATGGCCTCTCCCAAGAGCGGAGCAATGCTCAAAACCTTTGTCTGGGGCAACATTTGCTCAGGGGTGAGAGGAATCGAATCAGTGCAAACGATGCTATTGAGGTTGGCAGCGCTGAGTCGCTCCATGGCAGGGCCGCAAAGGACGGCATGAGTGCAAGCGACGTGAATTTCACGAGCCCCTCTGTTTCTTAACACTCGGGCAGCACCACAGATGCTGCCCGCCGTGCTGATCATGTCGTCGAACATCAACACAATCTTTCCATCTACAGGACCGCCGATAACATTTTCCTGGATTGTGTTCTCGGCACTTGTGCGTCGTTTGTCTACGATTGCCACGGTCCCACCAAGCCTTTTAGCGTGGCCAAGGGCTCGCTTGATGCTTCCTTCGTCCGGGCTGGCGATTACAAGATCGTCACTGGGAATATTCATTTTCAAGAAGTGTTCGTTCAATACTGGAGCTGCATATAAGTGGTCCACGGGAACGTCGAAGAAACCTTGAATCTGAGCTGCATGCAGATCCATTGCGAGGACTCGGTCGGCACCTGCACGAGTAATGAGATTGGCTACCAGCTTAGCAGTAATAGGCACCCGCCCTTCATCCTTGCGGTCTTGACGAGCATAAGCAAAGTACGGAATCACCGTCGTCACTCGCTCAGCGCTTGCACGCTTGCAACTGTCGATCATCACCAAAAGCTGCATGAGCGTCTCATTGGCCGGGGGTGATGTTGGCTGAATCAAATAGACGTCACGTCCTCGAATATCCTCTTCAATCTTGCACGACGTTTCACCATCGGGAAAAGATCCCAAGGCGACCTTACCGAGACTGACGCCCAAATAGTCGGCAATCGCCATACTGAGTTTAAGATTGGCATTGCCGCTGAAAATTTTAAGATCGGTCATGATTCGTCCGTTAGTTGGTGGAGGCCTTACGCTTGATCTCGGCTTCGACCAGCGCTAGCTCATCCATATTATTTATGCTCATCGACTCACACGGATGTAGTACTTTATCGGCTCGTACCTGTTTATCTGCGGCAAGTAAAACTGCTGGGCAATCGGTAATGTAATATTCCTTTTGCGCATTTTCATCCGTGAGTTGATCGAGGGCAAAAAGTAATTGTTGCGAACCAAAAACATACGTACTCACATTCACCTCGCAGATTGCTCGCTGGGCTGGAGTCGCGTCTTTCTCCTCAACAATCCCTATGAATTGTCCACCACGATTGCGTAAGATTCGCCCGTAGCCACCGGGGTCTGTCTTATCCACGGTACCTATCACACAGTCACATCGCGAAGCAGAAAAGTTCTCCAATAGTGTGCGAACTGATGAGGTTTGAAGTAGCGGAGAATCTCCTGCCACGATTAACACGGGGCCACGATGTAGTGCCAACTGGTCGCGACACATCATAACGGCATGGCCGGTACCAAGCTGCTCATGCTGCTCAACAAACTCGACATGGGGATCGTCCGAGAGCTCAGCACGCACCAGGTCAGATCGATAGCCCACGACAACCAGAATTCGAGCTACTCCGGCACCTGTAAGGGCGTCAATCACGTAGCGGATCATAGGCCTCCCCGCGACGGGCACAAGTACTTTGGGAAGCTCGGATTTCATACGGGTGCCTTTTCCTGCGGCCAAAACAATTGCCAGGGGACCGGCATCAGAAGCGTCAGAATGCATTGGTGGGCAAGGGGATCACTGGGGTGGAGAGGAATTCAACGAACACTGGCTGATGTAAACGCTATCTTGCCACTTTTGAGCCGAAGTTGCCAGGGTCCCAGGCGTAAAGCAGGAGGTTCCGGCTCATACGTGAACCTACAAAGGGGAGAATCTCCTTTTTGGTGTGCTCTCGGGTCTTTCGTCTAACGCAGGCAAGCGCTAAAATGTGGGATTCTGTCCGGCACGTTATTCTTAGCCATTAGATAATGACTATTTAAGACGACTATGAATATTGCTGCCCCTGCCCCACGCTCCAAAAGAACTACCCTGAGGAAACCAGTCTTGCAAGATGCGATTCAAAAAGCCGATGTCCTCATAGAAGCGATGGGATGGATCCGTCAGTTTCGGGACAAGATCACAGTAATCAAGCTTGGTGGTAGCGTGATGGAAGATCCTGAAGCGTTGCGACACTTGCTGGTGGATATCGTGTTTATGGAAACCGTTGGCATGAAGCCAATCGTCGTTCATGGAGGTGGAGCTGCCATTAGTCGTGCGATGGCCGAGGCTAAGATCCAACCGCGCTTTATTCATGGTCGTCGCTACACGGACGAGGCCACCTTGGCGATAGTAGAACGTGTATTGGCTGGTGAAATCAATGAATCCTTGGCGGAAAGTATTGAAGAGTTCGGCGGGCGGGCTATGCCTTTGAATTTCTCGGGCCAAAACAATAATGTGCTTTTTGGAGAAAGACTTGAGCTTATGGACGAGGTCGGCAAGCCTATCGACCTGGGCTATGTCGGAACGGTCACTCATGTTGATCGAGAAACCCTCGACAATCTTACGTACGCGGGACAAGTCCCTGTGATTCCCTCGATGTGTGAAACCGCCTCGGGAGAACGGCTCAACGTCAATGCCGACACGGCAGCAACTGCGGTTGCTCAAGCCGTTGGTGCCGAAAAGTTGGTATTTCTTAGCGATGTAAATGGCGTTCGTCGTGACAAGGATGATCCAGATTCACTTATTCATACACTCACAGCGGCTGAAGCAGATACACTGATTGCCGAAGGCAACATCGAATCGGGGATGATCCCCAAAGTGCAGGCATGCCTGGAAACTCTCAGCAAAGGGGTGGGCAAGATACACATAATCGACGGTCGCCTGCGACACTCACTACTGTTGGAAATTTACACGAACCGAGGTGTCGGCACGGAGATCATAGCCGAACCCGCTTGAACACTCTGCACTCTGTAAGGCAAGACTCCCCTAATCGAGCCCAGGAAATATCCGTGTCTACTGCTGAAAAAAATGCCATATCGCCTGAAACCCTCCAACTATTCAGTGAATACGTGATCCCTAACTATGGGCGATATCCGCTTGCGTTGGTCCGTGGTGTAGGGTCCCATGTGTGGGATGATCAGGGAAATCGATATCTCGATTTTTTCCCTGGGTGGGGTTGTAATCTCCTGGGTCATTGTCCCGAACCAGTGGTGAAAGCCGTTCAGCAACAAGTGGCTGAACTCATCCACGTTCCCAATTCGTGGTATATGCAGTCGCAAGGCCAGTGGGCGAAATTACTAAGCGAACGGAGTTTTGGCGGCCAGGTATTCTTCTGTAATTCAGGGGCCGAGGCAAACGAGGCAGCCATTAAACTCGCCCGACTCTATGGCTCCCCCAAAAAGTACAAGATCATCTCTTTCGAGGGGAGCTTCCATGGCCGCACCTACGCGGCGACAACTGCCACGGCCCAGCCCAAGTACCACGAAGGGATTGGACCGCTTCTGCCAGGGTTTGTTTATGCACCGTTCGGCGATCTTGACACGGTCGCCTCTAAAATTGATGACGAAACGACAGCGATCCTGGTCGAGGCGATTCAAGGAGAAGGCGGAATACGCATCGCTCCCGAGGGGTTTTTGCAAGGCCTACGCAGCTTGGCCGATGAGCGGGGCGTGCTCCTCATCTTTGATGAAGTTCAGGCAGGCTGTGGCCGTACCGGCGAGTGGTTTGCTTATCAGCATTTTGGCGTGGAGCCCGACATCATGACTCTTGCCAAGAGCCTCTGCGGCGGAATTGCGGGAGGTGCAATGTTAGCCAGAAAAGAAATCGCCCCAAGCTTAAAACCGGGAATGCATGCAGCGACCTTTGGCGGAAACCCCATTGCGGCCCGAGCAGGTATCGCCACTATCGAGATGATAGAGCAGCAGGGTCTCTTGAAACGAGCTAAGGCAATGGGCGAGCAATTTCGCGAACAACTCTCACCGTTGGTGGATGAGTTGCAATATGTATCCGAATTGCGAATTTGTGGTTTGATGATCGGATTAGAGCTTCGAGTTCCAGGGGCTCCGATTGTGCAAGAGTGCCTTGATCGAGGGTTGCTCATCAACTGCACTCAGGGCAATGTAATCCGCCTCCTACCAGCGATGACTCTCAGCGATGAATTGCTCGAGAGTGGATGTGAGATACTCGCTCAAGTACTCCGTGAGCATAGTCCCTAGTGGTCGGGAGTGAACAGCTACCATGGCGAGCCATGTGTGTGGCGTTCGACGGGAAATTCCTTCCTTATTACTACCATTATCAGATAACCTATTCTTGGTGAAACCTTCCCATGCGACATCTAGTAACCCTGCGTGATGTAACGACCGAAGAAATTCAACGAATTTTTGCCCTCACGGCTGATCTAAAGTCCAAGTTGGCCAAGGGAATTCGTGAGCCAATTCTGCCAGGGCGAGTGATGGCCCTGATGTTCGAAAAACCTTCCTTACGTACCCGAGTCAGTTTTGAAGCCGGGATGGCTCATATGGGTGGTTCGTCAATGATGCTGGGCGACGACGTTGGCTTTGGCAAGCGCGAGCGGATCGACGATTTCAGCCGAGTCCTGAGCGAATACGTCGATGTGATCGTGATGCGCTGCAAGCAACACAGCACCGTCGCGGAAGTTGCCAAATACGCATCATGCAGCGTCATCAACGGGCTGACCGATCTGGCGCATCCCTGTCAGGCTTTGGCGGATCTATACACGATCAGTTGTCATGTCAAGTCGCTCAAAGAAGCCAAGTTAGCCTGGGTGGGAGATGCAAATAATGTGGCACGTAGCCTCGCTTTTGCCTGTGGAAGGTTGGGAGTGCATCTAGCCGTAGCAAACCCTAAGGGCTACGAATACTCGGCGGATTTCCTCGCCGAATTGAACAGTGAGTGTCCTGGCATGAAGCTTACTCTTACCAACGATCCCGTGGAGGCTGTGCGTGAGTCTTCGGCTGTTTATACGGATGTCTGGGCAAGTATGGGACAGGAAAAAGAACAACAGCAGCGCCGCAGTGATTTTGCTCCCTATCAGGTCAATGGAGAATTGATGGCTGCTGCACCTTCGGACGCGCTTTTCATGCATTGTCTGCCAGCCAAACGAGGCGAAGAGGTAACCGATGAAGTGATGGACAGTCCGAATAGTGTCATAGTTGAACAAGCGGGAAATCGCATGCACGTACAGAAAGGAATTCTTGCGTGGTTATTGGCTGCTAATCGTTAAGCTCTCACACGAACCAGGACACCTGAAAGAAAAACTGATGACCGCTCGCTCAGGCAATCGCTCCGCCGATGCATTACGGCCATTTCTGCTAAAAGGAGATATACCAGGCGCCGCAGCTGGAAAGGTACTGGTAAGTGCGGGACGTACTACGGTCCTTTGCACCGCCAGCATCGAAGCTGGAGTGCCACCTTGGCTTGAGGGACGGGGCAAAGGTTGGGTTACCGCTGAGTACAATATGCTTCCGGGCAGTACCTCTCCTCGCAAACAACGCGATCGCGGTGGAAAAGTTGATGGCCGCAGTTCCGAAATCCAACGTCTCATTGGCCGCTGCCTGCGTGGGGTAGTCGACCTGGCTGCGCTTGGTGAACGCACTGTCACAATTGATTGCGATGTACTTGAAGCCGATGGTGGCACGCGCACCGCCAGTATCACAGGAGGTTATATTGCTCTTGTCGAGGCAGTCCGATCGACTGCTGAGTTCCAGTCAGGTAGCTTGCCGTTTTCAGACAGCATTGCTGCTGTAAGTGTAGGAATCGTTGACGGCCAGCCTCTCTTAGATCTCGACTATAGCGAGGACGTCCGGGCCGAGGTCGACATGAATGTAGTGATGACTGGCAGCGGTCGGTTCGTCGAGGTGCAAGGTGCTGGAGAAGAAGCAACTTTCGACAAGTCGCAACTTATCGCAATGATCGAACTAGCCGAGCGGGGTATCGCGCAACTTAGCGAATTGCAGGCAAATTATTTGCGGTGATCCTAAGCCGAGGATCAAATTCCACCACCGCCACCACCAATTCCTCCACCACCCGCTCCACCTCCAGCGCCTCCTCCTTGCACTTGGGATGCAAAGCTGAAGTTTTGTACGTTCCCGATACCCGTAAATGAAGGAGTGGAACTAATTCGAACATAGCGTCGGTCTGCCGAAACTACAGCGGTCGCTGTCATCTGGACGCCCTCAGGCAAGGTTTGGATGATCGGCTGGAAGCCGACAGCACCGATTTGGCCAGCCAAGGCAAGGCGACGAGCCAAATTGTTATCATTGCCGGCTCCACGAATGGCTGCGATTCGAGGATCGGAAAAATCACCTAATTGCTGTGCCAATACCGACTGGCTTAATGCTTGTTGCCGATTAACTGCCAACTGCAACTGCTGATCCTCGAGAGATTCAATGCGACGGCCATCCTCAAGTTCAAAAACAGCCATGGAATCACTGCCATCTTGAACTGCTACGTGCTGTCGTTCGTGAACTTGGCGCGATGTGCCGTAATGTTTGTAGATGTCAACGATCACTTTGTCTGCAACAACGTTTCCATCGATTTTCCGCAGTCGAGCGCGGTAAGTCCCAGGGAACGCTTGAGCACAAGTGTAAGTTTCACTAAATGAAGAGGCACGTTCTGGCGATTCGCCTGCAGCCGAGACATCTCCACTACACACTCCTCCTCCAGGAGTTCTTGGCTGTTGCAAAGAACAGACCGTTCCACCTGGTTCTTCAACAATCAAGTCGATATCTGCATCACCAGACCAGGTAACTTGAATAACAACATCACGTGACAAAGCCTTTTCGAGTTGTTTTCGATAGTCGGCAGCAAGAGGGTCTTGAGCCTCCTCCATCGATTCCAATGTGGCTTTGGCCACTCGGAAAGCCGTATCATAAATGGCTTGATGTTCGCTGGGCCAAGAATTCTGCAAGATTCCCACGGTTGCCCAGCGAATTCCGTCCTGATCTTCCAGGCGTTGTGCCGAGCGGAGACCAAGCGCATAGGCCTCAGGGTGAAGGCCAGGCAGCTTGGCAATCTGGCGATATACCTCCAAGGCACGCTGCTCAAGATCAATGTGAGATAAGTATTGAGCGATCAACAGCAACTGGTCTGGGGTGGTACTAAAATCACACGCAGACATTACTGCCCGTTCGATGTCGCTCTTGGGTCTACCTTCTAACTCCATAGCAATTCCCAGCGTTTCGTACATCCAAGGCTGCGATTGTCCATGCTGAATGGCAGCTTGAACCATATCGATCACTTCGGCGGACTTGCCCTTTTTCATGAGGTCTCGAGCGACTTGACGTACTTCGGCAGCATCAAGCTTCTCACTTTTGAATTGCTGCTGCCAATTGACCGCAGGTAGACTTCCTTGCGAACCCGAACTTGTCTCATCGTTGTTAACAGCTGTAGCTTGCGTGTTTTGGGGCGACTGTTCTTTCTCCGCGGCCAGATCATCTCCCACATTGAAGAATCCGCCGCCACCACCGCCCATACCGCCACCACCCATGCCGCCACCCATGCCGCCACCCATGCCGCCGCCCATGCCGCCGCCCATGCCGCCGCCCATGCCGCCCATACCGCCGCCCATACCGCCGCCCATCATGCCACCGCCACCAGCACCAACGCCAGTGAGGCCCAAATTCTGTATAGGCAGAACCAAATCGGCCACGGGATAAACTTTCACTTTCAGAGATTCGTTGGCCTTTTCCTCTGTGGTGATCAACAGTACTTCTTCGTCGATTGTGTAGGTGAGATCTTCTAGCCCCGGTTGACGTAAGAGCAAGTTCAGAGCCGAGCGGAGTGAAATATTGCTTAGATTGATCGTGATTTCCGTATCGGGACTGATGGCCACTTCATCGAGGGCTGCGTTATCAAAAACAATAGGAATTTCGTACTCATCTTCCAATGTACGGATCACTTCATTGAGCGGTTGGTCTTCATATCGCAACGGTACTTTGAGGTTTTCTCTCAGAGCCGATTCGATTTTCTCTTCGGCTTTGCTTCGGGCACTCAAATCCACTGTGGCGTATTTCTTGCGACGAGCAGTGAGTGCCTCCCATTCTTCTGCGTCCGGATAAACAATGGGCGGATCATCCGGAAATGGGATATGGGAAAGTTCACTCTGATACATCGTGTCGAAGAATCCCTGATAACGGGCCGCTTTGGCAACATCTTGCAGATAATGGTGACGCTTAAAGGTCGAATAGAGACTCGCAACCCGGGGCGTAACACCATCAGGATCAATCTCTTCGACGACCTGAGCAACTTCCTTCGCTTCCAGGTAGCGTTTCTCATCAATGAGTGCATTGAATCGCTCCATGAGTTGTTTCTCACGCTCGATGCGCTGTTCCAGACGATCATTGATCAGCTTGGCCTCACGGGCAGCGGCCAGTGATTCCTCACGCTCGCGATCAATTTCATCCTTCAGGAATGCTTGGTGTCGTGCCTCGGCGAGTGCTGATCTCAGCTTGCTTTGAAGCTCGGCTCGCTTCTCAGGGGACAAGTCAACAGCCCTTTGGACACTCTCCAGGGCCAACTTCAAGTCCTGGATCGTTCCCTCAGGATCAGCTGACATGCTCGACCTGGCATTGATGATTGTATTCTGAATCTCTTTGCTGAGCATCTCTGCATAAACGCGCCGCTCCTGCTCAACCTGATCGAGAAACTCACCATCGCGGCTCATGGGGCCAAGCAGCTCTTCTTGAGGTTGAATGAGGATAATATCCCCAGATTCCGGGACAGCCAATTCGGATGAATCCTCCACGGCCAATTCTTCTGGTGCTGAGACAACTTCACCACTCTCGACGAAATTCTGGACGGTGCGAGCTTGAACATTCCCCGGTTCGGCTCGCAAGACAGCTTCAGCAATCCGAAGGGCAGAATTGTGATCACCGGTAGCGGCTGCACGTTCTGCAATTTTAGTAAGGCCGTCGACTCGGGCCCCTATCATTCGGGCAATTTCGGCAAGCCCAGCGGACCCCACAGCTGGCAAAGACAAACCTTGGTCAGACTTGGCAATTTCAATAACCTCAGTCAGAAAAGCGTGATCGTCAGAGGACTGCTCCGGAGTCACATCCCACGCAAATTCTTGCTGGCCAGTGGCTATTGCGATCTTTAATGAAGCAGGCAACTGATCAGAAGTCGTACCAACGAGAATGGTATCGCGGTCCGATCTTAAAGGGGGCATCACGGCGGGATAGGTTTGTCCCATCACGGCAGGAAGCTGCGCCTGAGTAGGCCACATCACTTTGCCATGCACGGAGCTAACGAGTTGCTTACCTGCCAACTGGGCATTGCGTAACGCATCCCCGTCATCTTGCTGGATCGTAATGTTCCCGCCACTCTGGTTGGCAAGGACAGCCAAAAGTTGTGAATCCAACCGCGGCCCGACGGCAAAACTTGAGACGCTTGCCTGAGACGAACGCAATTGGTTAACCAATTGGGACAGCGTCGGTGAATCAAGTAAGTTAGCCGTGCTGATCCCATCTCCGATGTAAACGATTCCGCGCTGAACCCCGTCGACTGCTTCCAATTGTTTCACGGCACCCTCTAAGGCAGCCACCATATCGGTCGAACCAAGTGGAACCTGTTTGCGAAGCTGGGCAACGGCAGTTTTTATTTCCACGCTATTGGGAGCTACAAAGCCGCTAGTAAGCCGATTTACTCCCAAGTCTACTCCCATTAGCTCGACTGAATCCGTTGGACGCAATCCTGCCAATAGGGTATCGAGAGCTGCCAGCGCTGCCTCTCGGTATTCACCTTGTTGGCTGGCCGAGGTATCGAACAAGACGACTACTGCCGAACGCGCAACTTCCTTCTCAGGCATGTCGGCCATCAGGCTGACAGCATAGGAAGTCTGACCGTCATGCTCATAGGTGATCATTCTCGACGTGTCTGCGGCATGAGCCCTGAGACATGTCACAATCAACAAACAGGTTGCAAAGAAAGAATACTTACGCATTGAAGCGCTCCCGTTCTGGTACTTCGGCAATGGTGCCTGGATCTGTTCCATAAGGACATTCCACGCAGTGCGGGCAGACTCCCCCCGCCACGAAGCGTGGAACCACTTAATTTTTCCAGCTATTCCTAGTTTAAGCTGATCGAATTCGATCTGCCACAAGAAACTGGGGAGATTCGTCGGAGAGTTTCAGCCCTATGGGCTGCTCGAAACGTGGTGGAATGCCGGTTTTTTAGGGTAAGAAGCCTTACAATCGGCAGAATTGGGATGTAGCTCGGGGCAGAGAGACCGCATAATTGCGAAGCTAATGGCACGCCCGCCTCGGGAGAGCCCCCGCCAGAGCAGTGGTTTGGGAATCTGGTTGAAGTCATTACCTAGTTTTGACTCTTGGGAGGGTAGCCCTTCCTTACCCTGCAGGAAGGTCGAATTGGACACTTTAGCAACAGTATTTGATAGTTGGTCTCCTCAAGTTCTAACCAAGCGGAAGACGTTAAACAGAGCCTGTCTGAAAGAAGAAATTGGAATCTGAAGTGATGCCGTCGCCATTGATCCTAGCTGAAGCCCCCAGCCTCTCCTTGCATGGCAAGATCGCTATCTTTACCACTGTGGCGATTTTCCTGGCTATGCAACGCAAGCGGGTCATTCCTATCGATTTGCTGTTCCTTTCAGGCTTGGTTTTCCTCACTATGACAGGGGTGCTCACTCCAGATCGCGCACTGGCCGGTTTTTCTAACAAGGCTGTGGTGATGATTGCAGCCCTGTTTGCCGCCTCGGCCGGGTTGCTCTCAACCGGCGCGCTAGATTGGATCGGCAATCGCTTGCTCGGAAGTGCCACAACCGAGCGTAGCGCATTGATTCGGCTGGTGGCGGCCGTCGTGCCCTCATCTGCCTTCATTCTCAACACCCCTCTGGTGGCGATGATGGCTCCGGTCGTTGTTGACTGGTGCCGACGACGCAACATCTCCCCCTCTCGGCTGTTGATCCCTTTAAGCTATCTAACCATCGCCGGTGGAGTCTGTACCCTGATTGGCACGAGCACGACACTCGTGATCAATGGAAAACTTGCATCGATGGTAAAAGAGGGAATCTATTCGCCTGAGGTGAAGCAACGGATCGGCGAACTTACCTTCTTTGAGATCACCGCCGTGGGAGTCCCTGTGGCCGTCGTGGCAAGTGTGTACATGCTCCTGGTCATTCCCCGCCGATTGCCAAACCGATCAGAGCTACTCGAGCAGTTCGGCGAAAAACATCGGGAATACCTCGTCGAAATGGTCGTGGAAGCCAAGTGCCCGCTCATTGGCAAGAGCGTTCACGATGCCGGTTTGCGGAATCTCCCTGGACTGTTCCTCATCGAGATTGACCGGGGAGGTGAAACGATCACACCGGTCAGTCCTCAGGACAAAATTGAATCAAACGACCATTTGGTGTTCACGGGGGTTGTGACGACCATTGCCGACCTGGAAAGAATACCAGGATTAGTACCAGCGGCTGACTCTACTTTTGAGGCGAAACCCGCCGAGCGGGCGCATCGCCAGTTGAGCGAAGCAGTGATTTCCTCTACGTCTCCGCTGATCGGGCTGACGATCCGCGATGCGGACTTTCGCAAGCTTTATAATGCTGCCGTGGTGGCCGTACATCGCAATGGCGAACGACTCACCAACAAAGTGGGCAACATTCGCCTCGAACCCGGGGATACCCTGCTTCTGCAAACTCGCAACGAGTTTGTGGGAGCCCATCGCCACAGCCGCGACTTTTATCTGGTGAGCAGCGTCGGCGCGACCACCGCGCGTCGCCACGATCGCGCCCTGCTGGCTGGCGTGCTCTTTGTTGCGCTGATTGGCTGGTTTACCCTCAGCAGCCTGATGCCCGGGCTATTGCCCTGGGGAAATATTACTCACAGCGACATCAAAGCCATCGCGGCGATCACCATCGTCCTGTTGATGGTGATTACTCGGTGCATGACCACCTCAGAGGCCCGCCGGGCGATCGACCTGCAAGTGCTGCTCACGATTGGGGCAGCCCTGGCACTCGGGGAAGCCCTCGACCAAAGTGGCGCGGCGCGTTGGTTGGCTGAGAATTTAGTTGGCGGGGCGTCCTCCTTAGGACTTAGTGCTACTTGGAAGGCGTATTTCTTATTGGCCCTGATCTATGTGCTGTCGCAGATCTTCACCGAATCGATCACCAATGTGGCGGTCGCCACGACGATGATCCCTGTGGCCGTCAATCTGGCGATTGTCGGCGGCTATGATCCTCGACCCTTCATCGTGGCGGTCACCTTGGCTGCCAGTTTGAGTTTCGTGACCCCTATCGGTTATCAAACGAACCTGATGGTGATGGGCCCCGGCGGCTACCACCCCCGCGACTACTGGCGGGCCGGCTGGCCCTTGGCGCTGCTGCTGACCGTCACGGCACTTTCGATCATCCCACAGGTCTTTCCCTTCGTGCGCTAAGCGACCAGTCCCCGCGCAGAGGCGGGGAGTTCGGTGTAGTCAGTGGGCAGTGGGCAGTGGTGAGTAGTTAGTGGTTAGTCGCAAATCATCATTCATCATTCATCAATCATAGTTCATCCATCCACTAGCCTCCCGCCACTCATGTTGGTCATGTTGGTCAACTTGGTCATGTTGGCCGCGCGCTGCGCGCTTTTATGGGTTTGGCCCTCTTTTGGGGTTGCTTCTTGTGGAGACTACCCAGGTTATAAAGTTCTGCATTTCTTTTCCTCTCGATATATGAGTATTGGCTAATGACTAACGACTAATGCCTAACGACTATCTTCCAGCGACTCACACCATAGCAAATCAAGTGGCCCAATTTCTACAAAAACTTTCTGGGCCAGGGGGGCTTGCTTGCCGAGCGGGAATTTCCGTTGGAGTTCAGCCTTTAGACTGTCTCATAACCCCAATGTAGGGTGGGCATCGCCCACCAGATGCTGGAAAAGCGCTTGTACTCTGTGGGCGGTCCCGACTCTACAGCCTCAATCGAATCGGTGGGCGATGCCCACCCTACGACTCGCAAAGAATTTGGAAGTGAGAGGAGCGCGGCACAACTCTATTTGGAACTCGTGCCGACAAGCTCGGCACTTTCTTTGCCGTCGCCGAGCAGGTTGGCAACGAGGTCTTCGATCACTTTGTCGCTGGTAGCACCTTGCCAGTTCAATTCACCCTGCCACCAGTGGCGGATGTAACCATCTTTATCGACGACATAGACCGTAGGCCACATTGTGTTGCCCCAGGCCTTCCAGTTCTCCGATTGCAAGTCGACCAGGATCGGAAACTGGAGCCCCTGATCTTGGGCCGCTGCTTTGACCGCCTGGGGATCGCGTTCGAGACTCGTCTCAGGCGTTTGAATGCCCACGACCACCACACCCTTGTCGGTCAGCTCTTGGTGCCAGCGTTTATAGATTTCAAAATTCGCGTGGCAGTTGTGACATTGAAAGGCGTAAAAGTGAATCAACACGACTTTGCCACGCAATTCTGAGAGTTTCAGAGGTTTCGAATTGATCCAGTCCTGGACCTCGACAAATTCAGGAGCCATAGGATAAATGCGTTTGAGGCGCGTGGTATCGAAGGCTTCGCCGAGAATCTGGCTGAGTTGTTCTTGTTGGGTGGGGGTGAGGTGCTCGGTTAGACCCTCTCGTTCGGCCTCGATCGCCTTTTTGAGTTCGGCCTGTAAGGCAGGAATTTCGGGATCACCATAGAGGGTATTTTGTAACTTCTGTTCGGCAGTTTGGACATTCCTAGCCAACTCGGCAAAACTTGCTTGTTGGGATTCTTGCAAGTCGAGCTGCTTGGCCAGGTCGGGTCGCAAGAGCATGCGTCCGGCTTGGGAATAGTAATCGAGTTGCTGAAGTCTTTGTTGCTGTGCGGGCGTGGTATGCTTGTCAAACCAATCCCAGACACGGCCTTCCAATTCGGTGACAATCGCCGACCTTTGTTCCGGTGGCAGAATTCGCGCAGCAAACCAGCGACTATCGATTTGTGAAAAGAGTGCTTCCAAATCGGCGACTTGCTTGTCGGACAACTTCAACTCTTGGTGAACCTCAGGCGCATGGACAAGGCTTAATAAGTGCCGCGGAATTAGCTGCTCATATTGCCCGAGATCCGTGGGATTTCGAGAAGCAGCGACAACAGGAACCGCCAGCAGAGAAAGCAAAGTGAATACCAGGATTGACTTCATCATGGATTTCCTCGATCTAATTTTAAAGAGTGGAGCTTCCGCCCATTGTATTCGTCGCTTCGTGGATAGGGAATCTTACCCCCAGTCCTTAGTATTTCATGGCTCTATTGACAAATTCTGCACTAAGGGAAACATCCTGCTTTGAGATGTCATGATCAGACGTGGAAATTGCCAATCCAGCAGAATAGAATTCAGGCCTGAGCACAATTACGTGTTTCACCCGTGAAAATCCATGATTAAAATCTTTTGAGCGGTTCGAGTTCATTCAAGTCCTAGGTGCCTTCAAAACGAACCAGAAGTTCTTGAGAATCAAACGGACAAGCGGTGCGCGGAGCAACAACTCCGGATCGTGAACTGCTTTAGACTTACTTCGAAATCAATCTTGCTCACAGCAAAAAGTGGGGCATTCAATCATGAAACGATATTTAGCAATTGGTTGTGTGATGGGGCTGTTGGGAATCGCCATTGGATCGACCTCATCGCAATGGTTGGACAGTACCGTACAGACTGCGGGCAACGCTTATGCCGTACAGCCGGGGGTGGCTGCCGGGGTGGCTCCGACAAGGAATTGGGCCGTTCAACCGGGTGCGGGTAATTCCCTGACCCCAGAGGAGCAAACGAACATCTATGTTTACGAACACGCGAATCCAAGTGTCGTAAATATCAATACGCGCAGTGTGCAGATTGATCGGTTTTTCATGATGCAACGTGAAGCGGAGGGTTCAGGCTCGGGGGCGATCATCGACAAACAGGGGCATATTCTCACCAACTTTCATGTGGTTGACGGTGCTAACCAGGTTGAGGTGACTCTGGCATCGAACAAGACTTATCCGGCGGTGCTTGTTGGCGAAGACAAGGAGCATGATATCGCCGTATTGAAGATCGAAGCTCCTCCAGAAGAACTGGCGCCACTGGTGATTGGCACGTCAGAGAAACTGCGCGTCGGACAGCGGGTGTATGTGCTTGGTAACCCCTTCGGCTGGGATGGAACGCTTACGACTGGGATCATATCAAGTCTTAACCGCGATCTGCCAAGTCGCGTTCCGGGCCGCGTGATGAAGTCGCTCATTCAGACTGACGCTGCCATGAATCCTGGAAACTCAGGGGGTCCGATGCTCAACACCAATGGAGAGATGATCGGGATGTGTGTCGCTATTGCCACCAAGACGGGACAGAATGCCGGTGTGGGTTTTGCCATTCCCATCGACCGCATCAAAGTGATTGTTCCCGAGTTGATCGCCCACGGTCACGTGGTTCGTGCAGATATCGGCATTACCCATGTCATGGAAACCGAATCGGGATTGGTGATCGCAAGAGTGGCCCCTAATGGACCTGCAGACAAAGCAGGCCTGCAAGGGTTTCGCAAAATAGTGCAACGACGCCAGCAAGGCCCCGTGATTTACGAGACGGAAACGGTCGATCGCAGTCACGCTGATCGCATTTTGGCAGTCGATGGGGAGGAGATGCATACTGGCGTGCGTTTCCGCGATAAGATTTGGGAATACAAGCCTGGCGACGTGGTCCAACTCACCATTGAGCGTGATGGTCGACAGGTCGAATTACCGGTGACTTTAGAGGCAGAGTAAGAGAAAAAGCACTTAGCCAGCATGCCGTAAGTCTTTTGAGAATAAGAACTTGCTATTTCACTTTGCCTTTTTTCGCGATCAGCTTTCCTATTTTAATTTATTCTTAGTTTGCGAATTGGCCGCTTTTGGTGGTTGAACTTGAGGGCTGATTCGTTAAGATGCTGCGGAAGTAAAAAACACGACACAGTTTCCGACTGAACGTGTTTTGGTTTCCTCCCACCTACGAGTTTTCTGACTCACTGTCCACTAGTCTGGATGACATTCGTACCCGGCCTTTGTTACAGGCCATACTAAACGGAATTGGTCGTTCTCGTTTTCCATGTAATCCCAGTTATCGCCCGGTGTGTAGCCGGTCGGCATATTTTCTAGTGGCGAAGCTGCAAGGTAGCATTCGCCTCGAAAGGAGTTGAAATGGTTGAAGTTCTAGCAATGACCGTGATCGCTTTGATGTCCTTTGGTATTTCCGGAGATTCTGCCGAGTGGCAGTCCGATTACGGCAAGGCCCTTGCCGCGACACAAGCGGATTCCCGTCCGTTGCTCGTCGTGCTGGATAATCCAAGTGATCCTGCTACTGCTGTTTCTGAAAATCAATTAGCGCCTGAAGGCGAACAGGAAGAGTTGCTCAATGCTTATGAGCGCTGCCATGTGGACGTGTCCACTGAATATGGAAAGAAAGTCGCTGACGCTTTCAAGGCTACCAAATTTCCATTCGCCGCAATTATTGACAAGACCGGTTCGGTCGTCCTTTGCAAGAAGACCGGTAAGGTTACTGACAAAGAATGGCAAGCGACTCTGAGCGCTTATCAAAGTGGTGAGAAACCGATGCGCGTGGAGCAGACTTCTTTCTTCCGCGGTAAAGACGGCATCGACACGTCGGTCGTCAATCCGAGCTTCTGTCCGTCGTGTCAGAGAAAAGCTCAGGGATATTGATCTCTGAACAACTAGTAGAATTTCGAAGGTGCGACCTGCCCGGCAGGTCGCACCTTTTTTCGCTTAGTGGCGGACCAGCCCTGCTGAAATATCGAGTGACAAATCTTCAAACAACCCGGCCCGATATCGCTCGATTGCAATGGCACCCATCACGGCATTGTCGGTACAAAGTTTCAACGGAGGGATAAACAGCTCATACCCATTACGTGTTGCATGATCTGTGATTCGCTTTCTGAAATGCGAATTAGCCGCCACACCACCTCCAATGCAGAGACGATTAAATCCGGTTTTCTTGAGAGCCAATTCAGCCTTGGCTATCAGACAGTCCACAACTGCCTCCTGAAAGCTCGCAGCCATATCGGCAACAAGCTGAGGATCGAGGTTTGTGCTCGCACCCGGGTCAACTTTTCCCGGTCCATACAGTTCGTAACGAACGGCCGTCTTCAGGCCGCTGAAACTGAAATCGAGTCGCTCCGGATCATCCACCAAGGGCCTCGGTAATCTGAATTTATCCGGATCACCCTGCTCGGCCGCTTTCTGAATAGCTGGCCCCCCTGGATAGCCTATGCCCAACATGCTGGCCACTTTGTCGAATGCTTCACCAGCGGCATCGTCGATGGTGCTACCCAAAGGAGTGAAATCAAGGGCCGTTTCACAGCGATAGATATTTGAATGCCCTCCGCTGACAATCAACCCCACACAAGGAAACACACTTCGGCCACTATCGATCTGACATGCATAGATATGAGCCTGCAGGTGATCGACAGCGATCAATGGAATGTTGTGGGCAAAACTCAAGGTCTTGGCGGCAATCAGACCTACCAGCAAAGAGCCCGCCAGGCCCGGTTGGTTCGCCACAGCGATGGCATCCAAATCGGCAAGTTCGACCTCTGCTTGAGAGAGTGCTTGCTCGATAACAGGTATGATCCGCTCGACATGTGCTCTGGAGGCGATTTCTGGTACCACACCCCCATAGCGGTCGTGAAGATGGCTCTGAGACGCAACGACTGATGAGAGAACCTCAAGTTGGTCATTTACGACAGCTGCCGCCGTCTCGTCGCAGGTGGATTCTATGGTAAGTAGACGTATCATGACTCAACACACGGCAGGTTGAACGAGAGGGAACTCTTCACTCGCAGAGAGTGGAGCAGCGTAGCGAAGGTGGTGAACCCAGGCCGGAGGAACATTGGCTACGATTAGCTGTCGGTCGAATTCCCAGTCATTGAGTTCTCCCTGCAACAGTCTGCCGATACTCTGCAATCTCTTTCGCTCCTCCCGTGAACTGATTATGGCTTTGAAATTGCGAATGGCTACGTATTCGAAGAAACTCAGTGTGCATCCCTCAGCAGCGAGTCCGTGAAAGTGTTCAAGGATACAACGTACAAAATCGCAGGCGAAGTTGTTCAGAGGTAAGCCAGAAACGATACACTCGTATTTATCTTCGAGAGACAATTCCTCCACAGGCACTTGTAAAACACGAACTTGGGCACTTAGCGGTTGCCACTGGTGATCTTCATGCAAGCGTCGTCGAAGAATCTCGGCAAACCGCTCGTTAATTTCTACCAGGTCGAGCCTATCCTCAGGTCCCAATCGACGAAGTATCTCCACCGTAACTGCCCCAGTACCTGGGCCAACTTCGAGAATTCGACGGGGTCGTTCGTCACGGCCCACCTGACTCGCCAATGCCCGACAAAGTCGCTTCCCGCTAGGCAACACTGCACCAGTGGTGTGAAAAGTTCGGCGAAATTCCCGCCAGAAGGCTCGATACTCTGAGATTCTTGATGACATTCCAGTCATTCTAAGAGCTACGGGAGCGGGCTTCTAGCCTTTGAATGGCAAGAACAGGCTGGAAGCCGGCGATCGGGAGACCTCTAAAAATCATACCAGAGGCCCCCACCGATCTGCTGCTCGAATTGTTCGAGAGGGCCGTTGAATTCGAATTGACTGCTCTTCCCATTAAAGTAGTGCACTCCTGTGCGCAGAACCCTGCCGGAGTATCCCCTCCAGAGCCAGCCAGCTTGAGCGGTAAGACTGCCGCCATAGTCGACTTCTTCACGCAAGTATCCGTTTACTGCAAAGAAAGGAGTGCCTCTTGCGCTAGTCGGCCCGGGCTGGGCGTAATCGAGGCCAAATTGAAATTCCCAGGGGTCCGCCCCTTCATCGGCATAGAAGGCCCAGCCCGCCTCGGCGTACCACCGCCAGGCAGGTAGGGGGAAGAAAGAAAACCCCAGCACGATTTCATCACGCGCGTAATTGACTCGCATCGAGGGAGGAAAGCTTGTGCGTTCGATAAATTCGTCTCCCAGATGTGAACTGAGGTGATAATAGCTCAACTTCCATTGCACTCTTTCGTTGCCGTAGATGAGAGGAAGTCCAAAGCGGAAATCCGCAGATTCCAGATCCCAATTCTCGTCGAGATTGATCCGTGGCATGCCAGCACCCTCGATCTGCAATTCCCATCCGATTGGGCGTCCTTGATAACGCGTGCCATAGCGAATGATTGCAGCACGTCCTCCTAGTGTCGCGTCCAGAAAGGCGGTGTCGTTGCTCAATTCTTGAAACACCACCCCCGACATGCGGGATTCCTTCACGCCAGCCCAGTAAGAATGCCAGATGACATCCCCAGGAAGTAATTCCCAATGCCATGCTCTGTCGCCATTGGCACTGACTGATTGAAAAGGAATCCCTTGAACAGGCATTGCCAAAGGGACGCCACCCCCAGGTGTGACGCAAACAGGCTGCTCGCCAACGTACCCTGGTTGGCAAGCGCGCATTTGCTCAAGGTCCATGTCTGTGATCACGTCACTATAGAGAGGATCGCAAGGTTCACACATAATGTATTGCGATTGTGTGACCTCGGGACTTAATGCTGTCTCGCGTGGCACTCGAGGGCGTTCTGCTTCACGATAGGAGCTGTCAGGCGGTGCGGTGCGGATCGGTGACCACGAAGAATTTCGCCTTCCGATTGATTGTGCCTCAACATTGCTGGCAGAAAAAGAATGCGATATGACAATCAATAAAGTGAAGAGTCTAAGCCGGTACATTGTCTTTTGAAGTCTTCAATACGATTGTCAGATAAAGCAAACCAGAACACCCCTCTTGGGAGGTGCGGAGGATATTCGATGAATTGACTGATGCGAAGGCTAATTTGGCAATCTTTCATGTGGAAAATACCTTCAAATCTTGAGTCTGCTAGCAAGTTGTGATCGACGGCGAATTAAATTGCCGTACAATTCATTGTCTGCTAGCTATAGTCTTTTTGAAGGGAAAATGTGCCATGGTCCTCTTAGAAATGAGCATTGTCCCGATGGGACCGGGTGAAAGCGTGAGCCAGTATGTGGCCCAATGCGTCGATCTTGTGGATCGAAGCGGATTGGCCTATGAAGTTCATTCCATGGGTACCATCGTGGAGGGGGAACTCGGAGTTGTCTTGGATTTGATGAAGCGGTGTATCGAAAAAGTGGCCGAAAGTTCCAACCGTGTTTCTTGTTCTGCCAAACTCGATTTCCGTCGCGGGATGAGCGGTAGACTTACGGCAAAAGTGGATCGGGTCGAACAGCAATTAGGTCGCTCAGTACGCCGCTAACTCGTCGTATCTGAAAATTCTGAACCCTCTGTAACTAGCTCGAAAGAAATTCCTTCATGAATAAAGTCGATTTTGACGCCGTGCTTGGTCGTGTTCCCAGTGGTCTGTTCATACTTACCGCCGGTAGCGGTGAACGCGCGACTGGAATGCTCACCAGCTGGGTGATGCAGGCTGGTTTTGAGCCGCCGATGATTACGGTAGCCGTACGTTTAGGGCGCTATGTGGAAGAATGGCTCAGTCGAGGAGAGCCATTCGTGCTCAATATGTTAGGTGAAAATCACCTCGCGATGATCAAGCACTTTGGCAAAGGTTTTAAGCAGGACGAACCTGCCTTTGAGGGTCTCAATTTGAAACATTGTCCGCGGGCAGTCCCCATACTGGCCGACTGCCTCGGACATCTAGAATGCGAACCCGTATCGCACATTAACTCGGGCGATCATCGTATTTTTCTTGCCAAGGTCGTGCGAGGTGCCTTGCAAAGCGATACCATGCCGACGGTGCATATTCGCAAGAGCGGGAGCAATTACTGAGGTGGCTCACGATGTCCGCACTCTCGGCACATCAGAAAGATCAATACCAAGGCTGACAACGCCAAGGATTCCGGCTCAGGAACCTCTCCGGGAGTGGCCAAGGGAGCCGAATTGGTGTTTGCCCCATAATTGAGTTGACAGACTTGTAAATCGGCAGCATCGACCAGGCCGTTGAGCGACCCAGCTGCTGCCGGTAAGCCAGTGTTGCCGACAGATCGTTGCCAAGCCAGGAAGTCACGGCCGTCGACGTCGCCATCAAGATCGTAATTGTCAATGTCGAACAACCGCCCATTCGATCGCCAAATCACTGAGAATACAACGAAATAAGGCTATTTCCTCTTGGATTGAGAGGGGCCAGGGGGGAAAACTCTTTTTTCTAATGGGCGGTATGCCTGGAAACCTCTTTTCGTAGGATGCTATGATAGAGAGTAGGAAGTACTTTTGCGCACTTCGCTGCCTTTGTCAGTGGAGTTTCCTAGAATCTATGAAAAGAATTGGTTTTTAAAGAAAGGGCTTTGCTATGCGATTAGCATTTCTGTCGATTTGTCTTGCAACGATTGTTGGTTGCTCAGAGAGTGAGCGACAAAAAGCAGCCGACGAACTGAACAATGCGGCGAACCAGGTAGATCAAGCTGTAGAGAAAACAGAGCAAGAGGCCAAAGAGGCCATCGACGCTGCCAAAGATGCAGCGGATGAATCTGCTGAAAAGGTTGAAGAAGCCGCAGATGAAGTGAAGGATGCAGCCGAATCAGCGAGCGCTGCAGCCAAAGATGCTGCCGTCGATGCCGCTGAGGGTGCCGCCGACGCTGCCGATGCTGCTGCAGATAAGGCACAAGAAGCAGCCGACGCACTGAAATAGCGGACTGCTGAAACGGATTTTGCAAAATTGTGCAGCAATACTCAAGGAGGCTGCACTTCTATCGCTAATGCTGTAGCAAGGATTAGTTGACTAACTCACCCTCGGCCAGAGCCTCTTCGGCTGCTGCTTCGGCGATGTCGAGTGTGAATTCAGCGTCTACTTCTATATCGCTGCTGGTGGTAATGTCGTCCCCCTCATTCCAAGCGAAAGGACTCCCGTCTGCGGGGCAATCTCCGAAGCTAATACCCAAAGCCCTGGCAGCTTGCACAGCGGAGCCACCATGTTCGACGGTGCGGAGTTTGTTCACCGCCTGGATGATCGGCACACTTTCGATCTCCGGCGGGTGATAACAAACCATCTCGCCGAGCCTGCCTTGTACGATCAAGCGCACGGCATGTGCCCCATATTGAGTCGCTAATACCCGGTCGAACGTCGTGGGCGCACCACCCCGTTGAAGGTGTCCAAGGACTGAGACTCGTACTTCTCGATGAAGTCGCCGCTCGATTTCCGAAGCCACAATCTGCCCGATTCCCCCTAGCTTAGCTTGAGCACCTTCTTTGGTTTCGCCAACCAGACCGCCGCCGGGTAACTCGGCCCCTTCGGCAACTACTACGAGAGAAAACCTTTTGCCGTGACTTTCGCGATCAAGAATTTTGTGACAGACATTTTCATACGTCCACTCAATTTCTGGTATGAGAATCACATCCCCTCCACCAGCTATTCCTGCGTGAAGTGCAATCCAGCCCGCGTGTCTGCCCATCAACTCGATTACCATGATTCGTTCGTGACTGGCTGCGGTCGTATGCAACCGATCCAACGCATTTGTGGCACATTCGACGGCACTGTCAAATCCAAACGTAAACGCAGTCGCAGAGAGGTCGTTGTCGATCGTCTTGGGAACTCCAACCACGGGAATCCCGTATTCGTGAAATTGCTGGGCAACGGCCAGCGATCCATCACCGCCGATGCAAACCAGCCCGGCAATGTCGAGCTGTTTGATGGTGTGCTTTACTCCGGCCAACAGTTCGGGATCAATCTCCACTCGATCCGCGACCCCGACGGTAGCAGCAAAGCGCCCCTTGTTGGTCGATCCAAGTATCGTGCCTCCCTGATTAAGAATTCCCGACGTGTTTTTATGCGTAAGTGTGATGTACCTCACAGGGTCGTGGAGCCCTTCGTATCCCTTGAGGAAACCAACGCAATCGTAGCCAAGCTGGCTTGAAGCTTTTACAACACCGCGAATCACAGCGTTGAGTCCAGGACAATCTCCACCACTGGTCAAAATTCCAATGCGCTTCTGCGACATGCTTTTCCCCTCGGATAAGAACTTTTGAAAAGTTTCCTCTCAACAAGCATAGGTCGAGGAAATCAGGCGGAATCAAAGAGGATCAAGGAAAAGCTAGGCGTCGGCTATTGAGGATTAATTCGCATTAACCTTCATGACCCGAATAGTCGCTATGACCCTCGCAGGCGGCGCCAGGCAAGAGTACCGAGTATCTTTGCCGCTCCCACCATTTCCTGCCAGGAGATCTTGGAATCGCCCAATTTGCGATCGACAAAAGTGATCGGAATTTCGACAAATGAGGCCCCGGCGATTTTCATGTGCCAGAGTATCTCTTCGATAAAGGCATACCCTTCCGATTGGATTTTTTCCCAGGGCAATTGCGATAAGAGCTGGCAATTGTAAACACGGTAATTCCCACTGAAATCACCAATTGAGATGCCTAGAGCTACACTTGACAGAGAATTAACGGTGCGACTCATCAGTCGACGATGCCAGGGCCAACCTTCGATGGCCCCACCAGGGCAATACCGTGACCCAATTACGACGTCGGCATTCTCGGCCGCGGCAACCATCGCAGGCAATCGCTCTGGAGGGTGGCTCCAGTCTGCATCCATAGTGAATAAATGCGTTGTCCCGCGTGAAACGGCAGTTTGCATGAGAAGCGCAAGTGCTGAACCCAACCCCTGCTTCCCCTCGCGGACAATGCAGCCAAACCAAGGGTTATCTTTAGCAAAATCCTGGCACCATCGCCCCGTGCCGTCAGGAGAATTGTCATCCACTACGAAGACTTCCGCCGTTGGCAACTCGCCATGAATTGCCTTCACCAAGGTAGGCAAGTTTTCCAACTCATTGTATGTCGCCAGCCCAACAAGCAGCAATCTGTACGACCTTTTCTTCTAGGCTAATCGCTGTGGCGTATAGGCGGTCTCCAGGCTACTGAATAACTGCCGAAAACGCTTACTAGAAACGATTGCAGGGCCTGTGGTGTGCTTATCTTCTATGACCAATATCTCTCCCGGTGTTGATGAGGGAATCTTTCGTGTACAAGAATCTTCTATGGAAAGTGATTCGAGTATATCGGAGTGTCCGTCAAATTCCTCATCAAGCATCGTGGCCTCTCCTGCGTCGGAATTCATACAAATTTCAATGCTTCCCGAAGGAGAGTCCGTAACAACCGGATTCTCACACAGCTTTAACTGCTGTGCAAAGGCCGTGTCGAGGCGATTGATGACTCGATGTGCCGAGGCAAGCAAGTTAGACTCAAAGTCGAGATACTGATCAATAACCACTTCCTCTGACTGGAAGCTCTCTTGGAATGGATTGTTTGCCGTAGCAATCGTTTCGAATGAGGCAGACGAAGAATGATTGGCCACTTCTAAATCTGAAAACTGTTCTATCAAATCATCATTCAGATGATCGTCGGCCATCAGAGGCTCGAAGTAGGACTCTTCACTTCTGTTCGTCAGGGCTGAATCACGTCCTACCATGGGGATCAAAGAGGGAGCTTCGTCTTCCGCATCCTCAGCCAATAGATCTAGATCCAAAGTAAGCTCACCAAACTCGACCGATGTGCCAATCGGTTCAGAATTCTTTAAATTCCAGGGGGCCGGAAGTTGCTGGATCTCGGACCAGGCCTGCTGAACAATTGGTCCATCGATCGGCATGTAACCCGTTTCATCGGAGAGCCAGACCAGTTGATCACCGAGTTGGTTTACAAGTCGCGGCACGCCATCCGTCGCGGCATAAATTGCTTCAAGGCCATCCTGGGCAAAAATGCTGCTCTTTATGCCTACTGCTGAAACCTGTGCTTTCAAATACTGAAAAGTCTCCTCTCGGCCAAATGCAGCCAGATAACAACGCTGAGAAACTCGCTGGCTGAAGGCATCCAGTTCGGGCTCTGCGAACCTTTCTTCGAGGGTAGGGCCACCGGCGAGTACCAGGCTAACCAGCAATTGGCCGTTGGCGGCAATGTTCGTCAATGCCCGTAATTCCTCCAAAAGCCTAGTAGGTAGGCAATGTGCTTCGTCCACCAGAAGCAGCAGACGCTGGGGCTTTCCTTCTCTTGGGCGCAGGTGGCTTAACAATGAAAGACGTAATTCTCCTTCGTCTGCCTCACGGTAGGGAAGGCCCAGTTGAAACAAAATAGACTGTTGTAAAGCTCGACGCGTGCAAAGTTGTGCTCCAGCCAACAGAACTGTGCTGAGTTTTCCATAATACTGCCTGGCCAACACTTCTAGCAGCATCGACTTTCCCATGCCCGTCCCGCCAATCACGAGCACTGGTCCCTCGCCCCGGTCAAGCGATCGCGAAATCTTGCGACGTGCATCTTCGATGGCACTGGCCGGAAAGTAGCGATCAGGGTCTGGAGCTGCCAAGAAAGCTCGCTTGGAGGTACTAATTGGAGAACTGTCTTCCATGGTGGGGGATCCTGGAAACGAAGGCCCTGATGCGCACCCTCGAAAGAGAGCGTCAGCAGTATTTGAGCCGGGTATGGGGTACTCAAGGACTAGCATCGGCAATCCCCGCTGCGGGCCTCCACTCAGGGGTCTCGGAACAAGACTGCTTGACCCCACTATTTTGACACGCACAATGCATAATCCTCAATCTTTGGCTGAGTCTCAACTTCGCGCTGACCATTCTATGTTTCGAATCAAGATTTGTGGCATCACTCGCACCTCCGATGCTATTGCCGCTGTTAATGCGGGAGCCGATGCCATCGGGCTGAATTTCTACCCTGGCAGCAAGCGCTATGTCTCTTCAGAGTTAGCTCGTGATCTAGCCAATTCCGTCGGGCATGGCGTCGCCAAAGTAGGTGTATTTGTGAACTGCCCAGTTGTTGAAATAGCCGAGATTGCCAAGACCGCAGGACTCAACTGGGTCCAACTCCACGGGGACGAACCTCCTGAAATCTTGAACCAAATTGATGCCCAATTTCGAATCCTTCGTGCCTATCGAGTGCGGCAAGCTGACTTGGCTCCAGTGGTTGCCGATCTGGCCGCCTGCAGAGCGGCAGGAAGATTGCCCGACGCAATCCTGATCGATTCAGCAGTCCCCGGGGAATATGGTGGCACGGGAACAAAAGGGCCAGGAATTGATGTAAGCCGCGATGTATCAAAGGAAGATGACACTCTATATGGGATACCGCTCATCCTGGCTGGCGGATTGACGCCGGAGAACGTAGCTGAGGCAATTCGCAAATCCTGCCCCCATGGCGTCGATGTCGCTAGCGGAGTCGAATCTTCTCCCGGAGTTAAAGATCCCATCAAAGTCAATCGCTTTGTCTCAGAAGCCCGTCGAGCACTCGGGGAACTTTCCTGATGATCACGACAGCAGAACAGCCTTAGCCAAGACGCGAGATGAATCTAGGGTAAAACGTCTGAAAGAGTCTATAATTTCAGGTGTTTACGTCGATCGCCTTGTCAGCTGCGTTCTCGATTAGGTACACTTGATAATTCCGTTAAAATCGGCACAATCGGACGGTTTGATACACAAGATCATGTGAACCGTTCAGTCCTCCCCCCACCTTCCTCAGGAGTTTCCCCAATCGTGGCGCAAGTAGAAACCAGGCTTCCATATAAAGTGCTCAAGTGTTCTCCCGCAGAGTTCGACCGTCTCGCATCTTGGGGTCGCAAAGAAATCCAACTGGCCGAAAATGAAATGCCGGGCCTCATGGCACTGCGTGAGAAATACGGTCCCAGCAAACCACTCGAAGGTGCCCGGATTGCTGGCTGCTTGCACATGACCATTCAAACAGCCGTGTTGATCGAAACTTTGATCGAACTAGGTGCAGAAGTCAATTGGAGTAGTTGCAACATTTTCTCTACCCAGGACCATGCCGCCTGTGCGATCGCCAAGGCAGGTGTTGCCGTCTACGCCTGGAAAGGAATGAGCGAAGAAGAATTCGATTGGTGCATCGAACAATCGCTGTTCTTTCCCTCGGGGAAACCATTGAATCTTATCCTCGACGACGGCGGCGACTTGACTGCGATGGTCCACAATAAGTATCCGGAACTTTTGGGAGACATCCGTGGCCTCTCCGAGGAAACAACCACTGGCGTTCATCGGCTCTACCAAATGCATGAACGTGGCGAGCTCAAAGTCCCCGCCATTAATGTCAATGACTCGGTTACCAAGAGCAAGTTCGACAATCTGTATGGCTGCCGCGAATCCTTGGCAGATGGAATCAAGCGAGCAACCGACGTGATGATCGCGGGCAAGGTCGTCGTGATCGCAGGTTACGGTGACGTCGGCAAGGGATGTGCCCAGTCGATGGCTGGATTAGGTGCCCGGGTCATTCTCACCGAGATTGACCCAATTCTCGCCTTGCAGGCGGCAATGGAAGGTTATGAAATCACGACCATGGAAGAGGCTGTCGAGCAAGGAGATATATTTGTCACCACGACCGGTTGCCGCGACGTCATCACTGGCGAACACATGAGCCGAATGAAAAACGACGCGATAGTCTGCAACATTGGCCACTTCGATTTGGAGATCGACATGGCCTGGCTGAACGGCGAAGTAAAGGCTGGCCGTGCGACGAAGGACCGCATCAAGCCTGCCGAAGTGGGTGCAGTCGACAAATACACCTTCAACAAGACAGGCAATTCAATCCTGATCTTGGCAGAGGGTCGCTTGGTGAATCTTGGCTGTGCGACGGGTCACCCCTCCTTCGTGATGAGCAACTCGTTCACGAATCAGGTGCTGGCCCAATTGGCGCTCTGGCAAGAAACCGACAAGTATCCGCTCGGTGTTCATGTCCTGCCCAAGAAGCTCGACGAGGAAGTCGCCCGGCTCCACCTGGAGAAACTCGGCGTGAAGCTCACCAGGCTTACTCAAAAGCAGGCGGACTACATCGGCGTGCCCGTGGATGGACCGTATAAGCCTGAGTACTACCGGTATTAGGCCGCGTTGTACATGCAGACAGTCTCAATCGCCCAGGGATAGCCATCCCTGGGCGTTGTTGTTTAGGAAGTGCAATTTGATTGTGTGAATGGTTTTAATGAGAGCGGTTTTCCCTTAGACTTTTTGACTTACTGCAGTCCCCATCCTCTAGCCCCCTCCCCTCCCCATGCCCGACATCGCCGCCTTTCACGGAATTCGCTACGACCTTGCTCAAGTAGGCTCACTCTCGAGCGTAATCGCACCGCCCTACGACGTGATCGATTCACAGCTACAGCAGGAGCTTTGCGATAAGCACCCCGCCAATTGCGTGCGGATTATTCTCGGTCAAGATCACGAAGGTGACGACGACAGCAACAATCGTTACACGCGTGCAGCCCGCACTATGAGAACTTGGCTCCGAGAGGGAATTCTTTTTGCCGAAGGAGAACCCGCAATCTACGTCTATCACCAAGTGTTCACCGAGAGGGGCCAGGAGTTCACTCGTCGGGGGTTCATGTGTCGCACTCGCCTGGAGCGGTTCGGTGAGGGAAATATCTTTCCCCACGAGGAGACCCACGGAGGCGCCAAGGCAGATCGGTTGAAACTGTGGAAAGCCTGCAAGGCGAACTGCAGTCAAATCTTTGGGCTCTATCCTGACGAGGCTAACGTCGCCCAAGAGATCCTGGAGGAAGCTGTGCGAGGAGTTGCACCCTTAGAGGCGACTGACCACCTAGGGGTACTTCATCGCCTCTGGCCGGTGAGCGACATTGCCAAGATCACGGACGTAATCTCAGCGATGGGAGGGCTCCCCATCTACATTGCCGACGGTCATCACCGTTACGAGACCGCCTGCAATTACCGAGATGAACTGGCCTCCGAGCTTGCTGCCAAAGGGGAGCAACTCGATCCCGAACACCCGGCGAACTTCGTTCTTATGATGTGTGTTTCGATGAGCGACCCCGGGATGATCGTGTTACCCACACATCGGCTCTTTCGTGGAGTTCCGAAGATCACTGCCGAGGAACTTCGAGACCGACTGGGAGAATGCTTTGATTGTGAAGAGTTTGGTCAGGGGCCGGAACTCGCTAAATCCTTGTGGCAAGAAATTGAAATGGAGGGGGACCAGGGAACCCTTGGGTTCTTCACTGCCGAAGACCAGACCTGGACTCTCGCTCGACTAACCGCCGAGGGCCAGCAAAAGATGAGCGAGCTCTCTACAGACCATTGTGCCGATTGGCAGGGCCTCGGCGTAAGCCTGCTTCATCGTCTGGTAGTGGAGCACCTGCTCGATATGCCTAACCTGCCAGCCCCAAAGTATGTCAGGGCCATCGAAGAAGTAGTCGAGGGACTGAAGCAAGGCGACTCCGCAGGCCGCGATCATACTGGCCAACAAGGGACTGGCGGACGATTTGAACTCGCTGCCATGGTCATGCCCGCCACGGTGGATCACATCCGGGCGATCTCGAATGCCGGTGAGCGGATGCCAGCCAAAAGCACGTATTTCTATCCAAAGCTACTCAGTGGCCTACTCTTCAACCCGCTCGATTGAATGCGGAATTCGGATTGCGGAATGGAAAATGTCGAGCTCGGCAATACTCCGCAATCCGTGCCTCGCACTCCGCCTCTCCCACTGTTTCACGTGAAACGATAGCACCGAGTTGCGCTTGCAGACAAGGATGGCAAAATGGGGGTTTCACGTGAAACGGGTCGACCAGGACGATTGTTTCACGTGAAACGAGTCCCAATCGCCAATCTAGCCGATTGTTACTTCCGTAGACCGTACCGCCCCATTCCGATTTACCCATTCCGAGATTCGCATTCCATCATGGGTCGAGTTATTTGCATAGCCAATCAGAAGGGGGGCGTGGGAAAGACCACCACTGCCCTCAATCTGGCAACCTTGCTGGCAATTGCCGGACAACGCACGTTGCTGGTCGATCTCGACCCCCAATGCAATGCCACAAGTGGCACGGGGCATAAACCGACCGCACGCCATGCGTTAATTGACAGTAAGCCGCTTCGCGAGTCTTTTGTGACCACCGCCCAGTCCAATTTGAGTTTGTTGCCGGGATCTCGAAGCTTCCAAGACGTGGATGCTTTAGCCCACTCTTCAGACAGCCAATCAAGCATGCTGGCAACCCATCTGGCAGGTAGCCTTGGGTCATTTGATACCGTATTGATTGACTGTCCTCCTTCCCTGGGACAGTTGACACGCACCGCCTTGGCAAGTGCCAGCGAAGTGCTCATGCCGATCCAATGCGAGTTTTTTGCGATGGAAGGCTTGACCCAGATGATCGACGTAATCCGACAAGTGATGCAGCGGCCCAACAGCCGATTATCCTTTGGGGGCATTCTACTCACCATGTACGACGCCAGCCTGGAATTGACCGCTGAGGTGGACCGTGAGGTGAGAGAGTTTTTTGGTGAAATCGTATTTCAAACAGTCATCCCGCGCGACGTCGCTGTCTCGGAGGCCCCGAGCCATGGATGTTCGGTCGTGGAGTATGCCCCCCGCTCGCGGGGGGCACGCGCTTTTGTGGAACTTTGCTTGGAGGTAATGGACCGTGAATAAAGATCGCCGATTAGGACGTGGCCTGGAGGCCTTGCTGGGACTTTCAAACGAGAACTCGTCTTCTGTTTCGGAAACCACTGCCAGCGAGAGACAATCTATCTCGAATGCGCCTCAAGCAACTGTTTCAGGAGAAGGTCAGCAATGGATCGATCTGAATCGGATCGATGCCAATCCTTATCAGCCTAGGCAGCAGTTCGACGAGGGAGAAATTGCCGACCTCTGTGATAGCATTCGTACTCACGGCTTCTTGCAGCCTATAGTAGTTCGCCCTTTTGAGGACCGCTACCAAATCATAGCCGGCGAACGTCGACACCGGGCGGCTAGCCTGGCCAATTGGCAACAAGTGCCCGTACTGATCCGCGAAGTGAATGATCGTGAACTTGCCGAACTGGCCATCGTCGAGAATATCCAGCGCAAGGATCTCAATGCCTTGGAAAAGGCCGCATCGTTCCAGCGATACCTTCAAGAGTATGGTTGCACCCAAGAGGAGCTGGCCAGCCGGGTCAACATCGACCGCTCAACTGTCGCAAACCTCATCCGTTTGCTGGAGCTTCCTGATGGGGTCAAGGGTTTGATTCTGGCTGGAGACATCAGCCAGGGCCACGGCCGGGCGCTGCTGCCCTTGGGGGACGAAGAAGAGCAAGTCGCGATCGCCAAGCGAATCTGTCAGGAGTCCCTTTCCGTACGGGCAACCGAAAGGCTCGTCCAAGAACTCATCGAGAGTGCCGACGGCGGGTCTTTTTCGGTTTTTACTGGGGAAAAGCGTGCCCCGGTTCCAAGCAGTTCTACCTCACCCAGCCATCTTTCCCAGCTCGAAGAGCAATTAAGGCTCGCCTTGGGAACCAAGGTCGACCTCAAACAGTCTACTCGGGGAAAGGGAAAAATCACGATCCATTTTGGCAGTCATGAGGAGTTCGATCGTTTGCGTGAGATCCTCTGCGGTGGGGATGAATCCTACCAAGCGGCTGGATAGTGTTCATTTGAACAGTACGAATTGCCGACTCCTTGTTCAATCGGTATGATCTGTGATCTTCGACCGCATCGAGCGGAAGAGGACTCGGGGCGTAGCTCAGCCTGGCTAGAGCGCCTGCTTTGGGAGCAGGAGGCCGCATGTTCGAATCATGTCGCCCCGACTTTACTTCTTCATCTTGCGGGTCATTCGCGTCCGGTAGATCGATAAAACGAGGCTCGCGCTGAACAGGACGGTTGTGGGTTCTGGGACCGAGAGTGGTGAAGTTAGCGGTAGAGTGCCGTCGTAGTTTTGCTGCCAGATGGCCAGGTCAAGTTCGTCGATGGTGTCGTCGCCATTGAAATTCCCATCGCTCCAATCGCCGTGAGAATTGCCGACTCCGCGTTGCCAGGCCAGAAAATCTCGGCCGTCTACGTCTCCATCCCGATCTGCATCGCCATTTAAGACTCCGCTCACAGAGACCAGCTTGCGGACGATGCCGTCGTGTTTATTGAGAACGTAGATCTCGTTGTCCGGCCCCACGCCAAAACGGAGATCGGTACGAGAAACTGACCCCGGCAAAGCATCATCGATGATCTGTCGCAAGCTTTTCTCGACGCCGTTATGGGTAAGTCGAATTTCCTGAAATGGCGCGAGATGTCCATCGTTTAGGCTGTTGAGATTGGAGAAATCTTCTCTCTGAATCAGGTCGTCCACTTCCACAGCAAAAAGGGGACCGCTATTGGTGGCAAACTCGCCAAAGATATAGAGACCCTTTAACTGCGGCACGGAATTGCCGCGGTACACTGCCCCGCCGACAATCGCCACGCTCCCATTCACCAGGTTGTTGGTATGGTCATATTGGGCAACGGGATAGGTAAACCCGTCTGTAGCGTGGCCAGCAGGGAGAGTATCTACAGGATTGAGTCCGCCTGAAAAGGGAGAAACCGTCTGAAAAGTCCCTTCTCTCAGATCCCAACCATAATTGGCACCAGCAGTGCCGAGGTTGATTTCCTCGATATTGGCTTGGCCGATATCAGAAATGAGCATTTTGTGATCACCCGCCGTGTCGAATGTGAATCGATGTGGATTGCGCAGGCCGTAGGCCCAGACTAAGTTTTCTGAAGTTCCAGGGTTAGAACTAACTCTGAAGGGATTGTCGACCGGAACTGTGAATGGGCTGCCACCGGAGACGAGCGGATCGATTCGCAGAATTGAACCGTATGGCTGCCCGATATTTTGACCAAAATCGTGGGGGTCAATAGGATTCGCTGGAATGTTGTTACCACCATCCCCTAAAGCAATATAAAGCTTGCCGTAATCTCCTTCACCCGAACTGGCATTTGGATTGAAGCTGATCTGGGCGATGTTGTGATCGGAAAACGGTTGACCGATTCGCAGCAGTTCACGGTACGAACCGGTGTTGACCGTACCATTGGCATTGACTTGCCACTCACCAACGACTGAATCATGATTCAGGTTCGGTGGTGATGGAAAAA
The DNA here is from genome assembly GCA_937925545.1 of uncultured Planctomycetaceae bacterium. GTDB lineage: Bacteria > Planctomycetota > Planctomycetia > Pirellulales > Lacipirellulaceae > Bythopirellula. The sequence continues at coordinate 331,499 of CALALR010000038.1, read as the reverse complement.
TCACTGGATTTCCGACCAACGGAGCAAATCCATTTCGACTGTGGGAAGTATAAAACTTTCGATAGCCATTCGTTCCGGGGTTATTGAAATCGGGATGAAATGCCAAACCTCGCACACCTGTCTGCGCTTGATTATTGAAGTTTGCTACGGCAGTTGAGAGATCGAGAAACAGCGAAGGCGTTGGAGAACCTGATAGAGGGTCAAAGGAATAGATTTTTCCTCGCTGATCGATGACATACGCCAATCCCGGTGCACCACCCGCTGTGAGAAACTCCAGTCGCGGTTTAGTCGTCCCGCTACTATTGGGAATGGTGACGACGTCCTGCAATGCTACCGACCAAGGGGTCTTGGAAATCGTTGCATTGAGTGGATTTCTCAAAGGCAGATCTCCCCAAGCCGGGGTGATTGAGAAAAGCAATAGAAACAATGACTGTGCCAAATAGTTTCGCGGGCGCATGGAGTTGACTCTAGATGTAATGCAGATAGGTTAGGTTGATCCGTGAATGAAAACTCATTTTACCTGTTGGTGAGCAGGGTGTCGATTTGCCAGAAGGGTCGAAATCAGAGTCGGCCGGTTTTCTCAGCCCTTTTGATTGAGATCGCGGGTAACCACATGTGGCAGGATTTATCCTTGATATCTCCACAACCGGAATAATGCACAACAGTGTCAGGAACTTTAGTCCCATAATAGATAGGATTTTTTGACACCCTGACAGAAAACGATTAGAGTGAGGGGAAGAACTGAACTCAAACCGGCCAACCTACTTAAAGCCATATTCTTTCTAACCCCAAGTTGTGCGGTAAGACGAAGAGAGTTTTTGCAACGATGTTTGCGCTATATGACCCGTCAACAACTATTCGTTGTGTATTAAGTCTAAGTTTCGCGTTCCTCGCCAGTTTCAACGTGGCCCACGCAGAGAATCGGTCAATCGATGGATCAGGAAACAACCTGCTAAACACGCTCTGGGGTTCTGCTGGGTCGAACCTCTCGCGGATGGCTGCCCCGGCTTACGAAGATGGTATTGCTAAACCACGGGGGTTCAGTACACCGCTACCAAATCCGCGAACGATCAGCAACGAAGTTGTCGCCCAAGTCGGTTCCATCCCCAATACTCACTCGATGACAAATTGGGTTTTTCAATGGGGTCAGTTCGTCGATCACGACCTGGATCTGACGGGATCGGCCACACCCGTCGAATTCTACAACATCCCGATTCCTGCAGGTGATCCAATTTTTGATCCAGGCAATACGGGTACACAGGTTATGTCGTTCAGACGTTCGCTCTACGATATTACGACTGGCACCTCTGTTGGCAATCCTCGACAGCAAATCAATCAGATCACCTCTTACATTGATGGATCGAATGTCTATGGCTCAGACGATACCAGAGCAATGACGCTAAGAACATTGAGTGGTGGTCGGCTGAAGACCAGCGCAGGGAATCTACTTCCATTAAATACCTTCGGATTGGCCAATGACACCGGGGGGCCCGCTGACCCTACTCAGTTCTACGTCGCAGGGGACGTGCGAGCCAACGAGCAGGTTGGGCTCACGGCGGTGCACACCCTATTCGTACGCGAACACAATCGACTCGCAGATGAAATCTCTGCCGCCAATCCTGGGTGGAACGATGAACAAATCTATCAACGGGCACGCAAATTAGTTGGTGCTGAAATCCAAGCGATTACCTATCAGGAGTTTCTTCCTGCCCTGCTGGGGTCATTCGCTCCCAGTATCAACAGTGTGTATGACCCGGGACTGAACGCCACGGTTCTCAACGAATTCTCGACCGCCTTGTTCCGTGTTGGCCATACCATGCTGCCCGAGAGCCTGCTGCGTATGCAGAACGATGGCACCCCAGCCCCCGGCGGGCCGATGCCTCTTCGCGATGCCTTCTTTCTCCCGCAAAATCTCACCGGGGCGAATGAATTGGAATACCACCTCAAAGGGCTGGCTTCCGGGCTTCAGCAGGACGTTGATATGCACATGGTGGATGCCGTACGGAATTTTCTCTTTGGAATTCCGATTCCTGGCGGATTTGATTTAGCCAGTTTAAATATTCAACGCGGCCGTGACCACGGTCTGCCGGATTACAACACTATGCGGGTAGCCTTTGGACTGGATCCCAAACTTTCCTTTGCCGACATCAGTTCAGACCCGGATATTCAGGCTGGGTTACAATCACTCTACGGCACGGTAGATATGATTGATCCCTGGGTGGGTGCCCTGTCGGAAGATCATATGATTGGCTGCCAGGTAGGTGAGTTAATAGCTGTCGGACTGGTCGAGCAGTTTACTCGCACTCGAGATGGAGACCGATTCTGGTTCACTAACGATCCTGAACTCGCCGGTGACCTGAACTGGCTATCAACAATCAAGCTGGCAGATATTATTCGCTTGAATACTGGGATTTCGAATCTGCAGGATCAAGTCTTCTTTATGCCAGTTCCCGAGCCGGGCAGCCTGGCACTGGCGCTCGTTGCCTTTGGACTGGTTCCTATCATAAGTCGTCGCCGTATGAGCGATGTGGAAATTTGTAAGTGACTCTGACAGTACTTGCTTCCGTGAAAGCGCTGGCAAGATTCTTTGAGTGCTTACATCTTACAGAGAGCTGTTCTACGTCGTAAAAAATCAGCAAGTTCGGTTCAACGTCCTACTGGTATACGAATCAACACCAGTTAGCAGTGGCTAGAACATGCAAGCTTTGTCCTGTAGAATCGGGGACTCTCAGAGCAATTCTATTACTCATTTCTAGTAGGAGTCTTTTTCAATGGCGGCACAGACTGGCGGACAGATCGATACAGTGATGCATGAATCGCGAGTGTTCCCTCCCCGGCCAAGTTTTGCGGACAAAGCACGGATCAAATCGCTCGCAGAGTACGAAGCGTTGTGGAACGAGGCTGCAGCAGACCCGGTGAAGTTCTGGGGGGATTTGGCCCGCGAGGAATTACACTGGTTCCGTCCTTTTAATGAAGTACTCCATTGGAACGAACCCTTTGCCGAGTGGTTTGTGGGAGGGCAGACGAATGCGAGCTATAACTGCCTGGATGCACATCTTGAAGCAGGCCAGGGTGACCGAGTAGCCATTCTTTGGGAAGGTGAGCCAGGCGACACGCGCAAGCTAACCTATGCGGAGTTGCATCGAGAGGTTTGCAAGTTTGCGAACTGTCTCAAGTCACTTGGCATCGGCGAAGGTGATGTCATTTCGATCTATATGCCAATGGTGCCGGAGTTGGCCATTGCGATGCTGGCCTGCGCCCGCATAGGTGCAATTCATTCAGTAATCTTTGCGGGGTTCTCCGCCGAGGCGATTGCGGATCGAAATAACGATGCTCAGGCGAAGGTACAGATCACCGCAGATGGTGCCTGGCGGCGGGGTAATGTGTTGTCACTTAAACATACTGTCGACGAAGCCCTGGCCAAGTCCCCCACGGTGGAGCACTGCATTGTTCTTAATCGAGTGAACGAAACAGTCACCATGAAGCCAGGTCGCGATCACTGGTGGAGGGATTTAATGGCCAAAGCGTCGGACGATTGCCCAGCGACACCGCTCGACAGTGAAACACCGCTGTTTATTCTTTACACGAGTGGATCGACTGGTAAGCCCAAAGGAATTAAGCATACAACGGCGGGGTACAATCTGTTTGCCAAAAAAACTTTCCAATGGGTATTCGATCACCGAGCAGAAGACATTTTCTGGTGTACTGCTGACTGTGGCTGGGTCACGGGGCATAGCTATGTGGTGTACGGCCCTCTTTCCGCAGGTGCAACCTGCGTGATGTATGAAGGGGCGCCGAATTTTCCGGACGAGAGCCGTTTTTGGCAGATCGTCGAAAAATACAGAGTCTCTGTCTTCTACACGGCTCCCACGGCCATTCGGGCTTTTATTAAATGGGGAGACCAGCACGTGGAAAAGCACAATTTGAAAAGCCTCAGGCTGCTCGGTACCGTGGGAGAAGGAATCAATCCCGAAGCTTGGATGTGGTACCACCGCGTCGTCGGGGGAGAACGCTGCCCAATCGTCGATACCTGGTGGCAGACCGAAACCGGGGGCATCATGCTGAGCCCGCTGCCTGGGGCAATCCCCACAAAACCAGGTAGCTGTACCAAACCGCTCCCGGGAATTATTCCCGAAATCGTTGACGAATCGGGAGAGCCTGTCGGTATCAATCATGGAGGATGGCTCACCATCGCCCACCCCTGGCCCGGGATGCTCCGTGGCATTTGGGGCGATGACGAAAGGTACAAGGAAGTCTACTGGAGCAAGGTGCCTGGCAAATATCTCGCGGGAGACAATGCCCGTTGTGACGAAGATGGCTACTACTGGATCATGGGGCGGATCGACGACGTGTTAAACGTTTCAGGCCATCGCCTGAGTACGATCGAAATCGAAAGTGCCCTGGTTTCTCATCCCAATGTGGCCGAGGCCGCTGCTGTTGGCCGGCCCGATGATCTCAAAGGAGAGGCCGTAGCCGTCTTCGTGACTTTAAAAAATGCGGAACCCAATGACGAACTCCGTAACGCCCTCAAACAGCACGTCCGCAAGGAGATCGGAGCCCTCGCGCAGCCAGACGATATTCGCTTCACAGGTGCACTCCCGAAAACCCGCAGTGGCAAGATCATGCGTCGGCTCTTGAAGGATATCGCCTCGGGCAAAGAGACCGTGGGAGATACAACGACACTGGAAGATTACACGGTTCTGGCCAGTTTACGTGAGGAAGAGTAGTATGGATTACTGCTCGCCAAGAACCACCGGCTGACACCAGGCTTTTTTCGGACCATCCTGCACCGAAGGATTCTCCGCCTTGGCGGATGAGGTGACGCGAGCACGCACGTAGAGTTCGTCGCCTTGGAATTTGTAACTTGCCGTGGTACCAGTCACCGTGGCCAAGGTTTCACCGACGTCGTCACTATAGCGATGGGTGGCACGCACAGGTTGTCCGTCTTCATCGAGAACCGGCTTGCTCGACCACTCGTAACCAGACCTCGTGCCAAAGAATTCGGTCACATACTCTTCGCCTTCGACGGGGTCGATTTCAATGCGATATTCTTCCGGTGTGACGACGATGCGTTTCAATGCGACTCCGCTGGAGGCGTAGAAACGGCCTGCTTCCAAGGCATCGACAAGGGCTGCAACTGAGAGTTCTTTCGTCAATACCATGACCCAACCTCGTCCCGGGTTACTTTCCTGCGGGCTTGTCTCATGGTGGTAGTGCGAATCATCCGTAGCCAGGCCATAGAGCACCGGGAGATGGTACTCACCGAGTCGACCGGTCAAGAGAATGTCCCAGATTCGCTCGGTGCTTGCATGCAACGTATCTCCTTGGTTATTCACATGGGGATGGCCGTTGTAGACTTCAAAGAATCGTTCGCCGCGGACGAGCATCATATCCTCGGCCGTCACGGCGTAGCCAAAGTTTGGGTGATTCAGATGCACGACCATCGGTTCGCCCGTCTTCTCACGCTGATCAAGTACCGCTCGGATATTGTTCTGAATCGTCTCGGCAACACTCCCCCCCTTCATCGGCGGGATATACTCCTGGATGTTGCTCGCATTGAGATGGATGGGAGCCGATTCGAATTCATCGCTGATTTCTTCGCCTTGAATCAAGAGGAACCTGCCGTGCACATCAAGCCGACTGGCAACCTCTTGAAACGTGTTTAGCCGCACTTCATGAATCTCTTGTTCTTCCTGAACCTCCTTTCCCTCACGCACCACTTGCTTGGTTTCTGTTCTGGTTCGCTCTTCAACGTGGTCTGGAAATTGCGATTTGAGTTTTTCAAAGGCCTTGTCTCCACCTTTACTTTTCTCAATGTCTATCCACCGCACCGAGTCAGCGAGCACGTTATGGTCTGTGAACACAAGAAACTGATAACCATTTTCGCGGTACCACAGGGCAATATTGTCCAGATAGTCATCGCCATCGCTCCAGTGGGAATGCGTATGCATGTTGCCGCGATACCATTGCCGGCCATCTTTCGCTTCCAAGTCGAAGGTTTCTGCCAAGGAGGCAGTGTGTCCCAAGATAGTCAGTGAACTGATAGAAAGAGCAAGTAATCGAACGATGAAAAGAGTTTTTGTCATAAGAGCCACCACGGTAGTATTAACCTAGTTTTTCCAATGCCCCTTCGACGACTTCCAATTGCCCCCGGACCTCTATGAGCTTTTCCCGCTGTTGTTCCACAACGGCAGCAGGGGCATTCTTCACGAAATTCTCGTTATCTAGTTTACCTTCGATCGACTTGATGAACTTAGCAAGCTGATCGCGATCCTTTTCGAGTCGTGCCTTCTCGGCACCTACATCGAAGAACTCGCTGATGTCGACATACACTTCCATTCCTTCCAGCGGCTTGCTGGCCACGCGTTCCGGGGGAACGACGTCCGGCCCCCAGGCAGTCGCCGTGGCACCGGCCATGGAAGTGAAATAAGGCTCCATCGGTTTCAATAGCGCAACCGTCTGGTCATCACATCGCACCGAGAAATGGATCGGCGTGCGAGGCGGAATGTTCTTCTCCTGGCGGATATTTCGGACGGCCCCCATCACCGTCTGGAATTGAGCAAATTGCGCTTCGATGTTCTTATCAATCAACTGCTCATCCACCTGGGGCCACGGAGCAATACACACACTCTCAGCGGCGCGGTCATTTTTCGGCACGCCGCGTTCCGGTGCGACTTCTCCCAATAGTTGCCAGACTTCCTCCGTGACAAATGGCACAAAGGGATGCAGAAGCCGCAGCAATGTATCGAGGGCATGAGCCAAGACCCGCTGCGCAACAGCACGTTGCTCCGGTACCGCAAACCGTGCTTTGGTCATCTCGACATAAAAACTGCAAAACTCGTCCCAAGCGAATCCATAGAGGGAACGGGCTGCATCGGCGTAGCGGAAATTCTCCAACGCTTCGGTCACTTCGCCTGTCACTGTCGCAAGACGTGACAACAGCCACCGGTCTTCCAGTAACAGGTCTCCGGGCGCTGACGCTTCCGGCTCGCCTCCGGAGAGATTCATCAACGCAAATCTCGAAGCGTTCCACAGTTTGTTGCAGAAATTGCGGCCCAGTTCGAACCGCTCGCTTACGGCTGCCCCTCGCGGTAGTGCCTGATCTTCTTCTGTGCCGTGCGACTGGGCCCATTGGGTGCCAAACGGCTTACCACACTTATCGCATTCCACGCGCGGCAGAGTACGGTTCTTCTTCGTCTGGGGGATGAGCGCCTGGCAATGGGGGCATTCGAATTCCACCGGCATGCGGACGTCCTGCGTCTCGGTCGTGAGGTACGCCAGCCCAAAGCGCAGCGAGTCGGCTCCGAATTTCTCGATCACATCCAAGGGATCGACACCATTGCCCTTCGATTTGGACATCGTCTCGCCATAGCCGTCGAGAATCTTGGGATGGATAAACACCCGCTTAAACGGCACCTCACCCATGTTGTATAACCCGGCCAGCACCATCCGCGCAACCCACAGTGTGATGATGTCCCGCGAGGTGATCAGCACGCTGGTGGGATAAAGCGTCTTGAGTTCCTCGGTTCGTTCCGGCCACCCCATCGTTGAATGCGGCCAGAGGGCAGAGGAGAACCACGTGTCGAGAACTTCTTCCGATTGGGAGAATCCGATTTTCGCCAATTGAGAGGGATCATCAACGGCGTCCCACTTCAGACAAACCTGAACCGAATACTGCGGCGACTTGACGATTGCGGAAGTTCCGCCGCGACCAACTAACTTCTCTACTCCCGGTGCATCTTTAGGAACGATTCGTATGCTGTAAGCTTCGGGAGATAAATATGATTCTTGCTCGACTCGCTTTTTGAGGATATCGGCCGTTTGGTGGTCTCTGACGTCTTGTGTCCAAACCTGAATCCGATGTCCCCACCACAACTGCCTCCCCACTGGCCAGTCGCGTTTTTCGCTGAGCCAATCTAGATACGTCTTGGCGTAGCGCTCCGGCACGATCTTAACACGACCATCTGTCACGGCATCCATCGCTGATTGGGCTAGCTCGTCCATCTTCACAAACCACTGGTCGGCAAGATACGGCTCGATGGGGGTCTTGCTACGGTCGCTGTGGGCGAGGTCGATCTCGCGGTCTTCTATCTCAACCAATAGGCCGGCCGTTTCCATGTCTTCAACGACTGCCGCGCGGGCCTTTTTCATGGTCTGGCCGCGATATTTCTCCGGCACGTTGTCGTTGAGCGTGCCATCGGGGTTGAGGATGTTGATTGCACCGATCTCAAGGTTGCGCTGCCAGACCTGGTAGTCGTTTTCATCGTGTGCCGGAGTGATCTTCACGCAACCCGAGCCGAGTTCCGGTTTGGCCCATTCGTCGCAGATGAGTGGAATCGTACGACCCGTGAGGGGCAACTCAAGCTGCACGCCGCGCTGGGCCATGTCGCGCAAGGTTTCGAGCTGCGGGAGCATTTTGCCACGTCGCTCGAGGAGCAATTCGGACTGTTCTTCCAGCTCACCCTTTTCCTTGCTCGTTGCGACAAGCAGCTTCTCACGCAGATCGGTGCTGAGCTTGTCAAACGCACCCGCCGGGTCAGGATGCACCGCCACAGCCGTGTCGCCGAGCATCGTTTCGGGCCGGGTAGTGGCGATGGTGACATGCGTAGGCTCACCCGGCTGCGGATCAATCACCGGATAGTTAAAGTGCCAGAAGTGCCCTTTGACAGGTTCGTGGAACACCTCATCATCGCTCACAGCCGTTTGCAGGTACGTGTCCCAATTCACAAGCCGCTTGCCACGGTAGACCTTGTTGTCGGCAAACAGTTTGAAGAATGTCTCACGCACCGCGCGGGCACATTGGTCGTCGAGCGTGAAGCGGGTCCGCTCCCAGTCGCAACTGCAACCAAGTTGTTTGAGCTGGCCGAGGATTCGTTTCTCGTACTGGGCCTTCCACTGCCAGATCCGCTCGACCAGACCTTCGCGCCCCAGGTCGTGCCGCGATTTGCCCTCTTCCTCCAACAGCCGCCGCTCGACGACTGCTTGTGTGGCGATCCCCGCATGGTCAGTCCCCGGCATCCAGAGCACGTTGTAGCCCTGCATCCGCTTCATGCGGCAGAGGATGTCTTGAAGCGTGTTATTGAGCGCATGCCCCAGATGCAGCGCCCCGGTCACGTTCGGGGGCGGTATCACAATCGAAAATGGCGGCTTCTTCGATTTGGAGTCGACATGGAAGTAGCCGCACTTTTCCCAAAAGGGATACCAACGGGCTTGCGCGGCAGCATGATCGTACTGGGCGGGAAGGTCTTGCATTAGAGGATTGGGGAAAGGGGATTGTGGAATCAAGGTAAGAAGGATAGCAAATGGCTAACTTTTTCCAAGTCGAGCTCGTAAGGCTTTGCATAAACCTCTAAGCATGCGTCTTTCTTCCTCGATCATTTTGTAGATCTCACGTAGGACAGCAACATTAGCAAGATTCATCCGTCCAGCAAGTTCAACAAATGTCGATAGTTCAGCGAGTGACCCCAGCGATATACCAAGGTACCTCAGGTAATCCCTTGTAGAAGATCTGGCATGACCTTCTGCAATGTTTGCTGGGACTGACGCGGAAGCCCGCCTAATTTGGCTTGTGAGGCCGAATCGTGCTTCGTCGGGAAATAACCGTGAAATGGCATACACCTCTGTGCAAATCTCCATGCCTAGTTGCCAAACCTTGAGATCTCGATAAGTCCGCACTTGGTCACTCTCATCCATCATAAACCTGCAAAATTCGTTATCCCATAATTCGAATCCTTCGGATCCCACTATCCACACTCCCCGATCCTTACACTCTCTTCTTTACACAACTTATACTCAATACTGTCCACCAGCGCCTGCCAGCTGGCTTCGATCACGTTCTCATGCACTCCTACGGTGCCCCAGGTGTCGGTTTCGTCGCGGCTCTCGATGACCACGCGTACGCTGGCGGCCGTGGCGGCGTCGGAATTGATGACGCGTACCTTGTAGTCGACCAGATGCATCTCGTTGAGCGTGGGAAAAGATCCATTGAGTGCTTTTCGCAGGGCGGCATCCAGGGCGTTCACGGGGCCGTCTCCTTCGGCCACCTCATGGCGGATTCGATCGTTGACGATCAATTTGATCGTGGCCTCGGTGACCGGCTCACCGCCGCGGCTGACCACACTCGTATGGTACTGAACCAACTCGAAATGCGGTGTGTGCGTGCCGGCTAGCTTGCGGACCAAGAGATCGAACGAAGCCTCGGCGGCTTCGAATTGAAAGCCCTTGTTCTCCAGATCGACGACTGTTTGCAGGACTCGGTCCATCAAGGCCTTGTCGTCCTGCAAGTTCAACTTCGTAGCCAGAGCGATGATGTTCGATCGGCCTGAGAGTTCACTCACCAGCACGCGGCGCTCATTGCCCACCTGTGCAGGATCGATGTGCTCGTAGCTGGAAGCCACCTTGGACACCGCATGAACGTGCATCCCACCCTTGTGGGCAAACGCACTGGGGCCGACGAACGGCTGATTCACGCGAAAGTGCATGTTGGCGATTTCATACACATAGCGGGAAAGTTCCGCGAGATGTGCCACTCCGTTGTCACCCAGGACCTGGTACCCCTCTTTCTTGAGGGCAAGATTTGCGACTACGGAGATCAAATCGGCATTGCCACACCGTTCGCCCAAACCGTTGATCGTCCCTTGCACGTGCGATGCACCAGCATCGATGGCTGCGAGCGAATTGGCCACTGCCAGGTCGCAGTCATTGTGGGTATGGATGCCGAGTGGCTTGTCAATTTTACTGGCTGCATCTCGAGTGATGGCGGCAATCTCCTCGGGCATCGTGCCCCCGTTGGTATCGCACATCACGATGATCGAGGCCCCTGCTTCGGCCGCGGCGTGAATAGTTTGAGCAGCATACTCGGGGTTTGCTTTCCAGCCATCGAAAAAGTGTTCCGCGTCGTAGATAACCTCGCGTCCTTCGCCGCGCAGGTAGTGAATCGTGTCACGGATCATCGCCAGGTTTTCTTCCAGCGAGACTCCCAATACTTCCTTCACGTGAAAATCAGAAGTCTTGCCTACGATGGTGATCACAGGGGCCTTCGATTCCAAAAGGGCCTTCATACCGATGTCGTCCGCAGCCTTCATGCCCCGACGCCGGGTCATACCGAATGCACACACCTGGGCGTTCTTAAGTGGCTCGGATGCAATCCGCTGGAAGAACTCGGCATCTTTAGGATTCGACAGGGGATAACCTCCCTCGACAAAATCGAAACCGAGCTCATCAAGCCGATGGGCGATTAACACCTTGTCTTCAAGGGAAAAGTTTACCCCTTCGCCTTGAGCGCCATCGCGGAGGGTCGTGTCGTAAATCTGAATTTGTGGCATTGTCTTATGGGCTGTGGCAAATCGTTAGCCGCGACTCAACGAGTCGCCGGTCCTGATTAGAGAATTAAGGCAAGTCTCTAATTCTAGCGGAAACCTTGTCCCCTAGCGTAGACAGTCTCCAGGAAAAACGGTTCGGCCGCCTGATTTTTCGCGATAATCGCTAGATTTGATTTCGCACTCCCCCAGGATTCAGGGCAAGATCAGCGCTTTCTAGGCGAATACCCGCTAAGTACTCCGACATCAGGGGGAAATGGCCATTAATTCGGGATGGTTAAGCTACGCTTGAGCAGTAAATCTCGAAGGTCACTTCGATTCGCCAAAGCAGCCAATTCAGTTCAATTCATATAGGGGTAGCGAAATATGTCCTCAGCATTATTCCTCATTCTGGGTGTCGTCCTGGCAGGGATGATTATCGCCAGTGTCACGCAACTGCGTTCGCCCCAACTCCGCATCGCAGGGATGGGTCTGGCGCTTATTGTCTTGATGGCTTGCTTTACTCTGGCTTCGTTCCGCTATGTTGGCGAGGACAAGATTGGAATTGTAACCAAGAACATCGGCTTCACGTCCCTGCCCCCAGGAAAAATTATCGCCACCGCAGGAGAGAAAGGCCCGCAAGCAAAGATTCTGCCCCCCGGCTGGCACCCCTGGTACTGGCCTTTCATCTACGACATCGAGTACTCCGAGGTGAATGAAATTCCTGCCGGGAGCGTCGCAATCTTGAATGCCGCAGATGGCCAACCTCTGCCTCGTGATACGGCCTATGCACCAGAGTGGGAGGAAAAGGACGAGCGTTTGATGGCCCAGGATGCGGAGTTCTTTCTGGGAGAAGGTAGTGGCTACAAAGGACCTCAAACTTCTGTGTTGAAACCCGGGTCTTATCGAATCAATCCCCGTCTGTTCGAGTTGGAAATCGTCCCCGTCACAACCATCGAGAAAGCGACCGTCGGCGTCGTAAAATCTAACGTCGGCGAGCGTTCCACTCGCGAAGAGATTGAGGCCGAAGGTATTACCTCGCGGCACCTGGTCAACAAAGGGGACCGCGGAATCTGGCGAGAGCCTTTGCTAGAAGGTCAATACTATCTCAATACCAAAGCGTATGAAATCACCAAGGTTTCTACCAAGAAGCACATTGTCCTTTATACTTCGCAGCAAGCTGCCCGCGGGGGAGGAGGCGATGAAGAGCGCGAAATAATGGTTCGTACCTCTGACGGTTTTACCTTCCCTGTCGATGTGCGGATCGAATTTGAGATCAAACCCGAGGATGCACCTTTGCTGGTGGCTACCGTCGGGGACGATCAGGACGGACTGCGGAGCGTGATGAACTCAGCCGTACGGGCAATCTTCCGCAACAATGCAGAAGGCGTTAAAGCGCTCGACTACGTCAAGCAACGCTCCCATCAGGAGAGCCAGTCGCTTGAGATGCTCAAAAACGAGATGGATAAGATCGGCGTGACCATCACGGGAGTCCGCATCGGAGACGTGGGCAACGAAGAAACGCTCGGCAATCTGCTGAAGACGCAAACCGATCGTGAAATCGCCCTGCAGGAGCAGGACACCTTTAAGGAGCAGCAACGGGCGGCTGAACAGAAGAAGCAACTCTCAAAGACGGAGCAGGAGGCCGAGGAAGAAAAGCGCCTTGCTACGGCGGCATATGCCGTTCAAATTGCTGAAAAGGACAAAGAGAAGCAGGTAATTGCAGCGGAGGCCGAGGCCCAGGCCGTGCAGATCAAGGCGGAAGCGCAGGCCTCGGCATACAAGCAGATCGCCGAGCAGATCGGCAGCGGCAATGCCGCTTTGCTGGAGCTATTAAAGATTGTGGGTGAGAGCGATATCTCGATCACACCGCGGGTGATGGTCGTCGGGGGTGGTAGCGGAGGCGTCAAAGATGGTGAGACGACTGCCCTGATCGGCACGATGCTCGACACGATGATTCATGACGCGCCCGCAAGAAATCCCGCCCAGCGTTAGTCGCACACTTAACGAACCCAAAAACAACAACGCCCCGGGATTGCAACCCCGGGGCGTTGTTCGTTGAGTTAAATAGCAATTAGCTTATTTCGTACGGCGAAAGCCGAGCGAACCGAGCGCAAGGGCCATAAGCATCCAGGTGGCTGGTTCAGGAATCATTCCGTCAGGTCGAATGCGACGGTCAACCGTAATCCAACCGCTGAGTGCACCGCCGGCACCAATACCTTGGACATGGGCTCCCGTTCGATAAGGTCCACCAACACCCATATTTCCAGGTTCGCTGAACTCATAGAAATCCAACGCCACAAGTCCGGATGCCGAGCCGGACCCAGTGATCAGGTATTCCACCATCTCACCCACACCAAAACGATGGATTCCACCACCCATGCCTGATGTAGCAAAACCAAACTCGATGTCGTATTCCATGTCCGGACCGGCGTTAAACGCGTTGGTCGCCTTCGAAATGGTAGGATTATCGAACCCATTGCCTCCAGTTTTCGTCGGGGCGCTGAAGCTGATATCACTTGGTGAAATAGCAGGATTTAAATTAAACAGCCATTTGCTGACGAATTCAGTCCCCGTAAGATTCGACGCGGTCATCTTGAGCTTAACCGTGCCGGGTGTATTCTCGTCGTCAAAGACTGCCGTAAGCCATGGTGCTGCTCCAGCGGGAGGTGTCCCATTACTGTATTCGATCGCATAAGGATAGGTGACGGTTGTTGCACTAGCAGTCGGTACAGAAAGCAATACAACAAGAGATGCCAGTAGAAACAGAAGTGACAAATTTTGGCATTGTGAAAAAAGAGAATTCTTCAATGATGTCCTGATCATGAGCGGCCCCTTAAAAATTGAATAGTGCGCAGCTTTTGTTGCCGAATCGATTTATATTTTGCGCTGGCGGGCCTAGAAGTCCGGCAAGGAGGACGGCCACCATTTGCCTTGCGCATGGTCAAGCAACTGTTCGTTGCCGACAATTTCCGATTCTAACAGAACATGACATTCTGTCCAGGAAAAAACTATTTTTTCAACTAAGAGAAGCTTTGCAACATTATTAAAGGGTATTAGGAAGGTCACATTTGCGAAATCCTCGGCAAATGACGGTAGGCTGCCGAAGAAATTCGATTCCCCCACCCCCCCCAAATGGGGTGGGGAATGCCGATCGGGTTTGACTGCCGTCGGAATTGTCCGTCACCTAGCTAAGCCGACCGTTGACCCGTATTGCGATTTCTTTCTGTCACGTCGGTCAAGTCCTCCTCCTCTTCGTACTCCCATTCTGAGTCGTCAGTGTCCTCTTCGGAATCTTCCAGGTCGCCGGCTTCGTCTTCATCCACCTCTTCATACTCATATTCATATTCGTATTCTACATCGTCACCGTCGTCCTCTTCTGCCTCTAACTCGTCGACCTCTTCTTCAACTTCATCCACCTCGTCCTCTTCGTATTCGTATTGCTCATCGTCCGACGTGCATTCTTCTGGATCGGTTTCCTCATCTTCCTCGTCAGTGAGTTCCTCTGCTTCTTCGTACTCATACTCTTCGTCGTACTCGGTGTCCACATCGACTTCGCCGGTCGCTGAACTGATTTCCCGATCGTCTTCGCGTCCATCCGCTTCTTCTAAATCGCTTGGCTCATCTACGCCGGGAAGTACTTTGTTGGTTCGACGTGGTTTTGGGGAAACTGTTGCGGCAGTCAAAGGTCCTTCAGATTCAGCTGGTTGGTTTGGGTCACCTGCCTGCATCGCCTCCCATTCCTCGATTGAGATCGCCACTTCTCGGGCTTGCGAACCGTTGTACTCGCCCACAATGCCATCCTCGGCCATGAAGTCGATCAATCGCGCTGCCCTGCCGTAACCGATGCCCAGGCACCTCTGCAAGAGCGAGACACTTCCCCGCCGCTCTCGGACCACAATATCAACGGCAGCTTCATACAGATCATCACGATTCTTGAACTGTCCCGGGATCGCGGCTTCTTGCTCATCTTTCGTTTTGAGCTCGATCAATTCCTTGGCAAACTGCGGTGCGTCGGTCCCCACAAAATCTACCACGCGTGTAATCTCGTCGTCTGAGAGATAGGTTCCCTGCCCGCGCAACAGTTGGCTTGTCCCAGGAGAGAGGAACAGCATGTCACCGTTGCCTAACAGTTTGTCAGCCCCCATCTCATCGAGCACCACACGACTGTCCGTGCGACTGGCAACCTGGAAGGCAATCCGCGCAGGAAGATTGGACTTGATGAGGCCCGTGATCACATCGACGGTCGGCTTCTGAGTGGCCAGGATGAGATGGATTCCAACTGCCCGGCTTTTCTGTGCCAGACGGATAATGTGTTGCTCGACATCTTTGCCGGCCGTCATCATTAAGTCGGCCATCTCGTCAGCCACGATAACGATGAAAGGCAACTGACGGGGAATCTGTTCCCATTCGGCCTCACTTTCTGGAGCGATCCGCTGGCGGAGTTCTTCTTCGCTCAACTGGTTGAAAACCGACACATGACGTACTCCAGCGCGAGCCAACAGCTGATATCGTTCCTCCATTTTGTCCACAGCCCAGGCCAAAATTGCCTCGGCTTTCTTCATGTCGGTTACAACCGGGTGCATCAGGTGTGGCAGTTTTTGGTAGCCACTCAGTTCGACCATTTTGGGATCGATCATCAGCATCCGTACTTCATCCGGACCACGGCTCATGAGCATCGACAAGATAATCGTGTTCAAACACACGCTCTTACCGGTACCCGTACGTCCAGCAATCAAGAGGTGAGGCATCGTGGTGAGATCAACGACCAACGGATTTCCCGAAACATCCTTGCCGAGGTAGATGGGGATCTTCATGCGCGCCGCGCGTCCATTGGCCTCTTCGATCACTTCGCGCATGCGAACCAATTGCCGATTCTCGTTGGGAACTTCGATACCGACCGTGTTCTTCCCAGGAATCGGTGCCACGATACGCACACTTGGCACGCGGAGGGCGATAGCGAGGTCATCAGCTAGATTGGTAATCTTTGCCAGCCGCAGTCCCGCTTCAAGTTGCACTTCGTACTGTGCAATGACTGGCCCCGTCTCGATCTCGACCACTCTCACATTAAATCCAAAATTCTTGAAGGTCTTCTCCAGGATCTTGGCCTTGCGGCGGACTTCTTTCTCGTGTTCTTCGTAGCAGATCGTGTCTGATTCCAGCAGAAGATCGAGGGGTGGGAGTTCGTAGTCAAACTGTGTCTCTGGGAACTTCTGCTCGGCCGCATCGAGCTGGCTGATTACTTCTTCCCGCTCGCTTTTCCTGGGCTGTTCTTTTTTCTTACCGATACCCAAGGCGGAGGCCAGTTTGCTTTTGATCGGATTTGCAGAGGATTCTTCCGGCTCCTCCTGGCCGAAATCCTGCTCATCCTCTTCAGTTTCGGCTTCTTGTTTTGTGGCAGGAGTGCGAATCAAGACTTCTTCACTATCGCCCTCTTCCTCCTCGTCGTCCTCCTCATATTCCCATTCTTCGTCAGCGTCCTCTTCGCCATCGTCCTCATATTCGTACTCGTATTCTTCTTCCTCGGCTGCATTTGCTTCATCATCAGCGGTTTCCAGATCGCTCTGTGGACGCCCCTTGCGTGGTCGAGAAGTGCCGAAATGACCGAGTGTCATAATTCCCCGGCCTGAGACTCGAGTCGTAGCCGCAGCAACATGAAAGAGAAAGTAATCGGTCGAAAGCAGCAATCCCGCAAAAAGTACGCTGAGAGTAAGAATAAAAGCCCCCGTAACGGCAAAGTGCGATTCCAGCAGCACGCGCCCCATGGCACCCAGAAACCCTCCTGCACCAATTTCTGGTCCCGGTGAGATATGAGGAAACAGCAAGTTGGCAAGTGTGCTTACGGCCAGCAATGAGAGGGCCCATCCGATGCCACGCAACACCGGTTGATCAATTTCTCCCCGCCACATGAGCACCACCGACAACACAGCCAGCGAACCCAGCAGATAGTAAGCGCCCACGCCAAGACTCTCGATCAGGTAGTGTGCGACGTAAGCTCCGATCGGTCCGCAAGCGTTTTGGAAAGTCGTTTGCGGTGGTTGGATGAGCGTACTGGGAGGATCAGCGGAGTTGTAGGTGCAGAGTGCAACACCCAATACTGCTGTCCCCGCGAACAGCATCAAAGTAAATAGATCGATTCGCAGACTGCGATTTTCGAACATGCGTGGTCTCTGGCGATCAGTTCATTCCGTCCGCCCCACCGTCATGGCAGAATAGCGGACCGATCGTAGGGGCCAGTCCATGCCCGATTTATTTGTCCCTGGTTGTTCATCCTGTAGCGAGTATGATTCGAGCGCACCGGAAGCGCACTAGAATACTTACTCAATCTTTCGACACATCAGGGCACGTGATTCTAGTTGCTTTGGTGCCTGCAGTAGGGTTCCCCTGATGCATGAGACACCTATGACAGCAAACGTAAGCACAATCCCTACAGGTAGAAATCGAACCTCCAATCCTGATTTAAGACCATGGGCTCCCGCCCACGGCTGTTAAATTATCCACGCTTGTAAGCCACTGGTGGACCGTTTGGATACTAAGTGAGGGCAAAGTGGCAAGAAATTACGGTGTAACCGTAACGATCATATCAATGGCGCAAAATTGCGGTGCGGCGCGAGAACGCCCGCCCGCTTCTGGCGCAACACCGCAACAAGTTGTCCGTCACTGTCAATTCCTGCCAAATCGCCTTGGGTCTCTGGCATGTCGAAGGGGATTGGTCGTCCAAATCGAATTTCTCCCACCTGATCTTCCGAGAGCACCAACTGAGGCAAATGGCTAACCGCCGCAACTGGGGGAAGTAAGTTCTTGGGGATTGCCTCGCTCGTAAGCTCGTCGACCGACAAGGAATCCTCAAGCTCGAACTCGCCAATTTCCGTACGAATGAGGTCGCTCAGGACGGCTCCCGTTCCAAGGGATTCTGCGAGGTCGCGACCCAGGCTGCGGACATACGTTCCGCTGCCACACAGAATGTCTAATTCAAGCTCGGGGTATTCGTACCCAAGAATTGCGAGGCTATGCACTTCCACAATGCGGGGGGGCAATGAAATGCTTTTCCCTTCGCGTGCCAGGCGATACGCACGACGCCCGGCAATATGAACTGCTGAATAATCGGGAGGACGCTGTTCGATGCGGCCGACCAAATGCGGCAAAGCCGTTTCGATTTCAGCACGAGTCGGGATGGTGGCACCAACAAGCTCACGAACATTAGTTTCCGTATCATCACTCTCACTTGTACAACCTAGCAGGAATTTTGCTTGGTATCGCTTTGGCTTTTGCTGTACGTATTCAATCAACCGTGTTGCACGACCCACCCCTACGACGAGTACTCCCGTCGCCAGAGGGTCCAATGTCCCCGCATGACCAGTCTTAGCCGGTCGAACAAGCCGCTGCACGCGATTGACCACATCCCGCGAAGTCCACCCGGCCGGTTTGTTGATATTAAGAAATCCAAGCATATTCTTTTCGTAACGCAGGCTTCTACCTTGTGGTTCAATAGGCAGGCAGATCGCCACGGCAACTCAACGGTTTAGAGAAGCCTGCCCCATGATCTCCCCCCTTTGCATAGTTTCCCTTCTTGCAGGATACTGGACTCTGGCAATTTCGCTACCAAGAAAAAATCGAGAACTGCTTTGTCTGAAACCGCAAACACGCAAGCAACTACAGCTGAACTTACCCAGGCTCTACAGAGAATTGGTATCGAAATGCCGAGCGACAGGATCGAGACTTTGGATCGCTATCGTGCGGCCTTATGGCGTATCAATGAACAGATCAATCTCACTCGCCATACGACTCTCGAGAAATTCGTCAACCGAGATGTCTATGACTCACTCGAACTTGCCAAACTTATCACACAGCGTGAGCGGATTCTCGATGTCGGAACTGGCGGCGGAGTCCCGGGTTTAATTCTTTCGATCTACCGTCCCGACCTTAAAGTGAGTGTTTGCGAATCGGTGCAAAAAAAAGCCAAAGTCGTGGCAGAAATCGTTTCTGAACTTCGTTTGCCTACGACTGTTTACGCCTGTCGAGCCGAGGAAGTATTGCAGCTACAAACGTACGACACGCTTGTTGCACGAGGTGTCGCCTCTCTGTCGAAACTTTTACGCTGGTTTGAGCCGCACTGGAATGCTTTTGACCGTCTCTTGCTAATCAAGGGTCGTAAGTGGGTTGAGGAACGAGGCGAGGCACGACATCTGGGTCTGTTAAAGAATCTGGAACTGCGTAAAGCCACCACCTATCTTACCCCAGCTTCCGATGCTGAAAGCGTTATCTTGAGTATTACCAATTCCAAATCGTCACTATAGCAGGGATGGCTTTTGAGTGACGAATCATTTACACTTGGGAATCGCCTCCAGTTGTCCTTCCTAAGAAACCCTTCCAAATCGAATCAATCCCGAACTATCGAAAACGGAGCAAAAATCGTGGCCGACGAAAAGCAAGAAACCTCTAAAACTCCAGCCGATAAACAACAACAGCAGCAAGAACAACAGCGTGTCCAGGTCGATGATCATAATGCAACTTGTTCGTACGCTAATTTCTGCCGGGTGACTGGCACTCCCGAGGAACTGATCATCGATTTTGGCCTCAATTCGCAACCATTCGGCGTCCCTACCGAGCCGGTAGTCATTACCCAACGCCTGGTAACCAATTATTACACTGCCAAACGTCTGCTCCACGCCCTGCACTTGTCCGTCCAACGGCATGAGCAGGCCTTTGGAGTACTCGAAACCGACGTTCAGAAGCGCGTGGTGCAGAAGCCTAGTTAGCACTAGGGGTTAGACGAGACGTGTTCGGCGAGTAGCGCCCATCAAAATGGCGCGTTTAAGCCTGACTATTAACCCTGGCTCAACTGCCGGCTCCGCTCCATGGCTTCTTCGGCCAGACGGATGTATTCCATGTTCCCCGTGCCGGCGTAAGCACGCTGGTAGGTAACACTCAGCGCAGTGAAGCTGAAGGGGTCCATCGGATCTAATTCGGCGACCTTGCGGGCATGCTCTAGCGCTTCTTCATGCTTGCCCATTTTCTGCAATACCACGGCTAGTGCCGAATGGCCGAGCGCATAGCCCTCGTTGATGGCAATCGCTTCATTAAGTTTCGCGGCGGCCTCTTCAAGTTTGCCAGCAGACTTTAGTTGGTCTGCTTCGTCATAGAGTTTAGTTTCGTCTGCCATTGGTTTTTCCTATTTAAAGGCCGTTTATCAATCGCTGATGCTAGCACTCAGTCAAAGTCAAACCTGAGTCTAACGCGCCAAGGGTAAGCTCGCCCAGGGGCAACAGGATCGCAAAAGGCCTCCAAATCCTGTATTTGCGGAGCCATTCGTAATGAATCACTCAGCAAGCCTAACCCCCTACAACCATTGTATCCGATATTACCAGCAGTGGCTCGCTCGCTGTAGCAATCTTTCCGGCAAGTTGCTAAGCTACCCGCCCCCAAGAGGACCCAACCCTATGATTCACTCCACCGCAATTGTTAGTGACAAGGCCCATATTGGTGCCGATGTCGAAATTGGCCCATTTTCCACCGTCGAAGATGACGTGGTACTGGGCGACCGGACCAAGCTCGCTGGGCATGTCACGATCAAGAGCGGCACAACGCTCGGCACGGATAATACCGTCTGCGAAGGAGCCGTGTTGGGTGGATTCGCTCAACATGCAAATCGTCCTCCGCAATCGGGACGGGTGGTCATCGGCTCGCGAAATACGTTTCGAGAACATTCGACCGTGCACCGGGCGATCCATGCAGATCAGACGACAACGATCGGCGACGATTGCCTGCTAATGGTTGGCGCCCATGTGGCTCACGATTGTCGAGTAGGAAACCGGGTTATCCTCACCAATGGCGTCATGCTCGGAGGGCACGTCGAGGTTGGGGACCGAGCCTGCCTGGGTGGCAATGCGGCTGTACACCAACATTGCCGCATCGGTCGCCTCGCAATGGTAGGTGGCTGCACCAAGGTAGTACAGGATTTGCCACCGTTCGTGCTCACCGACGGTGCAACGGCACTAATCGTTGGGCTGAATAAAGTGGGTTTACAGCGGGCTGGCTTCACGCGCGAAGAGGTACTCGAGCTCAAAGCTGCCTACCGGCTCATTTATCGCGAAGGGCTGACTTTCCGCGAAATGGTCGCCGCTTTGGAGAAGCGTTTTCCCACGGGAGTAGCTGGTGAATTCGCCGAATTCTTTCGCACTGGAACTCGAGGTTTCGTGCAAGAACGTCGCAGCCCACCGAAAATTGCCTTGCGTGTGCATCCGGCTGTTGACGAGGAAGAAGCCGAAAAGCCTGAGAGCAAAACATTACCGTATGCTGCTTGAAATAGCACAGCAAGCCAACTACTCTTGAATGCCGCTCAAGCTCTTTGACGCGGATCATGAACTGTCGGTAGCAAGTGCTTCTGAAGCTGCGGTTGTGAAGACCGCTAGTTCCTCGCCAATGTGGCGGTGGGCTTATTTTGCTATTCGGACTGCCCTCGCACTAAATCCGTCTCGAACCGCTGTGCTATGAACTCAGCGTTGTCGACCTTTTCGAACGTGGCCAAATGGCGGCGCGCCTCTTCTAATCGAGCACGGTCTTCTCGCGAGAGACGCCAGGCAAACAAATGGACTGCCCGAAGATTAGAGCTGCTTGATTCTACTGTGCGTTGAATCTCGACTGGCACGACACTATGCTTCTCAAGGGCTTTGTTGAGTTCCAGCCGTGGACCGGGTGGAGGCGTGCTGTGCATCATCGTATTCAGCTTGGTGTACCAATCGGTAAACTCGCGATAGCGCTTGAGCGTGGTGGGATCGTCAGCCGGAACGGTAGCGACGTGATAATTCCATAAATCGCTGGTTAAACTGAGCATCCCAGTGGATGCATCATAAGATTCGTCAAACTTTGGATCGGCTGAGAATTTGAGCAGAGGATCATTTTGCTCCCCTGCCCACCGGACCAGTTTGTCGATGAGCCCAGTAATGCGCTCCGTGGAAACTTCGGTCCGTTTTTCCGACTGCAAGTCAAGCAAGATGAATTGCCCTGCATGGGAAGCGGTTGGTGGACGAAATACTGCAATGGCAGGGGGATTCTCTGTGAAATCATAGACAGTATTAGAATCAAAGAGCGTCACCGTGCGACTCAAAGGTTCCTCTTCATTTTCTGCAAATAATTCGGTTTCAATCCGCAATTCCTGAGCGCTGCACAACTGGATCGAGCTTGAGGTGATAATGAGTGTCAGAAATGTAAGCCACCAAAATTGCTTGTGGGGATTTGCGGAAAAACTGAAGTCCATAATCCTGCTCCCTAAGAAAGGTTATTGCGGGGTGCGAATTCCTTTTCACACGACCAGGGAGGATACGAACAACACCAACCTTGGTAAACGGCGGTTCTAGCCAATGCCAGCGAATCGTATAGAAAGCAGAATTCAACTGACGAATAATATGAGTGGCTTGAAACATGCTTGCATTCAAGGCATACTAGTTTTCTATTCTTAATCAATCTTCTCTGCTAGCATCCGATGGTCAAAATGTAGGTAGGATGGATTATGGAACAAATATCTGCTGAGAATGCCTTCGATTCGGTGGAATTTGCGGAGAATCCAGAGCCGCGGGTTCCATGTGTGTTGATCCTCGACACGTCCACCTCGATGCACGGCCCGCGGATTGCTGAACTTAATAAGGGCCTCGAGACTTATCGCGACGAATTGCTGGCAGATCCTTTAGCGGCTAAGCGAGTAGAAGTTGCAATTGTCACTTTCGGAGGCCGGGTGACTCGGCTGGTAGAATTTGCCACTGCATTGGATTTCACCCCCCCTAAGCTTAATGTGATTGGTGGCACCCCCATGGGTGAGGCTATCCGGGTGGCGCTCGATATGATCGAGGAGCGCAAAGCAAGCTATCGAGACAACGGGATTGCTTATTATCGTCCTTGGGCGTTTTTGATCACCGATGGCGAGCCCAATGACCACTGGAAACCTCTCATCTCTCGAGTGCATAAAGGAGAACAGGATAAATCATTCTGTTTTTTTGCCGTGGGTGTCGAGGGTGCCAATATGAACGTCCTCGATGAGATCAGCGTTCGAAAACCTTTGTGGCTTCAAGGGACGAAGTTTCGAGAGCTGTTCAGTTGGCTTTCCAATTCTCAGCAGGCAGTCTCTCGTTCTTCACCAGGTGACGAAGTACCGCTCGAAGATCCCACTTCAGGTCCACGCGGTTGGGCACAAATCTGACATGACCATCGAGTGGCGTCCCATTGTTCGCAGTGTTCAAGGAGCATCGCACGTCGCGGACGATATCCCTTGCCAGGATTCGAGCAGAGTGCGAATCCTGGACGGGAAATCTGCTGGCACCCTGGTGGCTTGCGTAGCTGATGGTGCTGGTTCAGCCAAGCATAGCAATGTGGGATCCCTGGTGACCTGCAATGCGATTCTTGAATGTGTGGATGCCTATCTGGAGAGCCATGGAACAATCGCCAACCTCGATAAATCACAAGTCATCGGTTGGTGTGATGTTGCCCGGGGACGAATTGACGAGGAAGCCAAAGCACGTGAAACACGGGCAGCGGAATTTGCCGCGACCCTGTGCGCCGCGATTCTTTCACCCACAGGATCCTGTTTCTTCCAGATTGGCGATGGTGCGATTGTACTCAAACAACACGGTCCGCTTGGAGTCGTGTTTTGGCCCGAATCGGGAGAATACATCAACACGACGACCTTCCTGACTTCCAAAGAATATCGTGATCGGCTCCAGTTCTTCTCCACGACGTCGATATTCCAGGATGTGGCCCTCTTTACGGATGGCATTGACCGGATTGCATTGCGTTTTGATTCTCAAACCCCTCATCCGCCATTTTTTGATCCCTTGTTTGAAGCCTTACGGACACTACCCGACTGGCAAAGCCTAGGTGACAAACTGGAAAGTTTTCTTCGCTCACCGTCGGTAAGCAGCCGTAGCGACGACGACAAGACACTTCTCTTGGCCACACGCATCGATGACTAACACACCAAAATTATTTGATTCGCAGGGTCGCGAGGTGTTCCTCGGCGAGCTTGTTGGCAAAGGAGGTGAAGGTAGCGTCTATCGGATTGAAGGAGAAGATGGCCTCGTTGCCAAGCTCTATCATCAAAGACCTATGCCGGTAGATATGCTCGCGAAGATTCGTGCGATGGTAGCAATGCGAACTCCTGAGCTTGATTCTATTTCCGCCTGGCCACGCTCCTTAGTGCATGATCCGCGAAGTCGCGACGTACTGGGCCTGATCATGCCGAAAGTTGTCGACTCTCATCATTTGCACGATTTGTATGGCACCGCCAATCGGAGGCGACATTTTCCAGAAGCACGCTGGCATCATCTGCTACTTGCGGCACGGAATGTCGCAGCGGCTTTCGAATCGCTGCATTCCGCGGGCATCATTGTCGGAGACGTCAATCAAGGAAATTTGCTGGTGGACCAGAATATGTGCGTCCGCTTTATCGATTGCGATTCATTTCAATTCGAAAGCAATGGGCAGGTGTTTCCCTGTCCGGTTGGAACCCCCCACTTTACTCCCCCCGAGCTCCAGTCACAAAAACTGCGCGCTGTTGAACGTACGCAGAACCACGACGCATTTGGACTCGCCATCGTCATCTTCCACTTGTTATTCGTTGGTCGGCATCCTTTTGCCGGAAGGTTTCTCGGCGATAAGGAATTGACGATCGAAACCGCCATCGCTGAGCGGCGCTTCGCGTTCTCTAGGAACCGAGATGAAACCCAAGTTGATCCTCCTCCCGCTTCGCTCTTGCTCAACGATTTACCGAATCCAATGGCAGATATGTTTGAGCGTGCATTTCGCAGTAATGGGGACCAAGAACTCCGTCCCGCAGCGCGGCAATGGGTCGATCAGCTTGAAATGCTAATCAAACAGCGAAATATCTGTTCTTCCGATTCAACTCACGTCTATTTCAACCAACTCAGGAATTGCCCCTGGTGCCGGATCGAAGATACTGGGGGCCCTACTTTCTTCTTTGCCGCGGGCGGACTATCCATGGTTTCGACCGGTCGATTGGAAGCCCTCGACCGGAAGATACAACAGTTGCAGATTCCCGAGTTCATCGACCTGTCTCCCGGTCAGCTCAAACTTCCGAGTGTTCTGAAACCCAAGAAGTTGGCCAAATCTCCACCAGCCACGGCCTGCGACGTTGCTGCGATCGGGATGGTAGTTGCAGCGAGTATCTGTCTGCTTGGCATCAAGTGGCTTCCCGCGCTCGGAATTGGGGCAGTGGCGTCGTTGGCGAGTGGGGCCTATTTGAACTTTAGCGATAAGGGCCGGGAACAACGCCAACGTGGCAAAAACCTTCTCGAAACCTTGGAGCAATATCAGGAGCAACTTGCCAAGAAAGCTCGCTTGATCATGGCCAAGCATCAAAATCGAAAACGGCAATTCAATAGTGCGATTGAAGATCTTAAGAAAGCCTATGAAATCTACCAGTCCGAAGAAAACCAATTGCAAGACGTGCTCGCCATTCAGAGAACAGCCCAGCTAAATCGATTCCTGGCAGGACACCTTCTGCAAGACAATGTTGCCAATGTCTCTGGAATGAATTTCTCAATGCTATCTGTGCTGGAATCCTACGGAGTAGAGTCCGCCCTGGATGTCGACAGTCTCAAGTTGATGGGGGTTCCCATGCTGAACCCAGCTCTGACATTGGAGCTTTTGAGTTGGCGAGAGCAAGTCGCTGGTTCGTTCAAATTCAAACCCGAGCATGGAATATCGTTTGAAGATGCTAAACTAGCGGGAGAAGCTGCGCTGAATCGTTTCAAGATCGCACAGGCACGTAAGGTAGTCATTGGAGGTACCCAGCTAAAAGATCTCGCAATAGTCGGTAAGGCAGAGGTCGACCGGGATCTCATACGATTTAACGAGATGGCTGACAAGGGTCGTCTCATCGCCAATCAACTACGCGATTTTCAGAGTGGGCGCAGAGTCTTGGAACGCGAGTTAAATCGACACCCGACCGTGACCGCTACCGTGGCAATTGGAATTCCCCTGGTCGGATATGTTCTTCGGCTGATCTTCGTGTAGGTGGGCACCTTCCACCAAAATCCGTACCCCGTTGTAATCGGGATTGACCCACTAGTTGAGCGGAAGAAGAGGTGGGCAAAGCCCGCCCTACCAAATCAGGGCGCTAAATATCTGGTCGAGACTTGTGGCTCCGGCGAGAAGTTTGTCAATGGCGTCGTCTCGCAATCGAGGCATGTTGCACTCTCGCATGTAGTCGGAAACCGCGCCTTCATCACAGTTGGCAACGATGCGTCGGGTCAATTCGTCATCGATCGGCAACATTTCGAATATTCCGACACGACCATGAAAACCTCGTTCGTTGCACCGCTCGCAACGCCCTGGTTCATAGATGATACTCCCTTCGAGCGTTGGATTTCCCAAATTAGCCGCCTCGACTGAAGTCAGATTCCTCGGCTTGCGACATTGAGAACAGAGTCTTTTGACAAGCCTTTGGGCAACGCATAGCCGTAGCGTCGCGGCAACTTGAAAGGGCTTTACTCCCATGTCGATCAGTCGAGTAATGACACCTGCGGCAGAGTTGGTGTGTAGCGAACTGAATACCAGATGCCCAGTCAGGGCCGCCTTGATGGCGATATCCACCGACTCGAGGTCGCGCATTTCTCCGATCATGATTACATCGGGATCACTCCGCAGAATATTCCGGAGCACCGTGTTGAATTGCACTTTATCCGCCGAATCAACTTCAGCCTGGGCTACACCAACAATGTCAAATTCCACTGGATCTTCCACCGTGATGATTCGCCCCGGGTAGTTGGCCAGACGATGACGTAGTGCGGCGTAAAGCGTGGTCGATTTGCCGCTTCCTGTCGGCCCGGTCATTAAGATCATTCCCTGCTGTTGGCTCGCATATTTCACGAACGTATCATAAGTCCTCCGCGACATTCCCAGTCGATTGAGTGTCAGCTCTTCCGTCTCCAGTGCCAGAAGCCGCAGAGTCATCCGCTCGCCGTGTGTTGTGGGAAGACAAGCGGCTCGAATGCTGACTTTGCGTTTGTCTTCGTCGAAGCTGTGAACGAAGCGGCCATCCTGTGGCAGGCGTCGCTCAGCGATATCCATGTTCGAGAGGACTTTGTAGCGACTCACGACGGGGTTGTGCAGGTTTTTAGGAAGCTTGCGAATGGTTTCCAGTTCCCCGTCGACACGGATTTGCACCAGAGTGATATTGCGTTCGGGGTCGACATGCAGATCGGAAGCCCCTCGCTTAAAAGCGATTTTCAACATCTCATTGCACATGGCAACAATGTCGGGGGGTTCGACCGGCGTCGATTTCTTCGACTTGTTCTTATGTCCCAACCCGCGCACCAAGGAACCAATAGCGTTTCCAGAGGTTTGCTTCTCGTGTTCTTTTGCATCAGCTGCGTCCTGAATAACGGTCGTTAGCTCCAACCCAGGCACATAGGCAGCGATGACCCACTCAGATGAATCTGCATTGCGAACTCGATGTGTGGGCATTAGATTGCCGGCGGCAGCCCACTTCTGAAGCTTTTCGAGTGGATAAGGCCCATAGGTATTTCCGTCACCAATTTCAAAATACCATTGGTCATTCATTGAAGCGATATCCGGGAACACGCTCAGAGATAAGTTCTATCCATTCTATTCCAACTTCCCTTCCGACGGTAGCAGCGCCTCGCCTAGGGTATCCATCCGAACTACTCAGGGAGTCAGTTGTATCGGTTGGGGGGAACTTGTCGCCAGCCTTTCTACGCCAATTACCCCTTTTCTGGTGGAAATCGACGTTTACGGCAAGGAAAATGGAAGCATCCCCTGCGAATCTGCTCGGTGAGCATCTTATCAATATTTGACGGTTCTCGAATGAAACTTAGGCTTCTGCTTATCTGCCGAACCCTGATTGCCCTTGCGTGGGGTCTTTCTCTCAGTGCATGTTACGAACGAAATGCATATGCCACGATTGAGATCGAAACCACCAAGGGTCGCTCCTTGGTTGGCGAGATTGACACACGAAGCGACTCACAAACCCTATGGGTTCGCACCGCTGAAAAAAACATTGTGCTCACCACGGCCGTTCCCTGGGCTAACGTCCTGTGGACACGACTCGACGGGGAAGAGATTGCACCCCAGGAGGTTGCTGCACAAGTCGCCAAGTTAAAAACAGACGAACCCGCCGGATTTCTCACGGAGTGGGAAGTTCATGCACCACTGCCACCGATCAATTCAACGCTGGTTCCGGATCACTTTTTACGACCACACCTGGCAAGTCTAGAGATCGCCGCACGACTGGCGAATCTGGACCGTACCGTAGAACCCGATGGCATCGTTTTAGCTGTTTTTCCCATCGATACTCACGGTCAACTGACGCCCGTGTGCGGGAGTCTCTCAGTTCGGTTGGTGGGTGAACTGGTTGACCAGCACACTGGGCTGGTAACTTTCAAGGAACTTGAGCGTTGGAACGCACAGATTGTGGAATCGATGTTCCTCGATGAGGGAGCAGTGGTTCGCTTACGCTTTCGCCACACGCAACCAGAATTCGACCTGGCCCTGTGCACTTCGGCCTTGTTGAATGTGCGACTGGGGGTCACGGGGGCGGGGAATTTTGAGGCAAGCATTCCGGTCGAACTGCGAACTTTCAATCCCTTTCGCGAACAACTCCAATATTACGATGGAAGCCGCTTTTTCACCAACGAACTCACTCGCCGCACAAGACAAATTGGCGTCCAAGCCTATCCCAATGGGTTCGCCCCGGCCTACCGAGATTGGTAGCTCTTAGACGACCTCAATCCTCTTAAGAAACGAGGACAGGCAACTCCTGGGCAGGATCCTGCAAGAGCCCTGAAGAATGATAATATTCCACACAACCTGGACCAGCAACTTGCAGTGCCTTGTCGGCATGATCGATCGTTGAACCAGGTTTCTCGTTGCGTGCAACTTCCGTGGCGCCGATACTGACTGAGAATGAGATTGCTGGATATTGGGCATCTTTGTGCAACTTGGCTTGTGCACATATTCGCTCAAGCGGAACCGAAGCGCCTTGAACCGTTGTCGATGGCATCAGAATTCCAAACGTATCCACTCCATAGCGAACGACAAGGTCCGTCTCACGAAGTTGAGAGCATATCAGCCTGGCCGTCATTGAGAGCAGAGTTTTTCGTGTGTGAACCTGGCTTTCGGGAGTATCGGCAAGCGCATCAACTCGCACAAGTGCCAGGACGAGTTCCGTACCATAGCGATTGCGTTCTGCGGCACGACGGCGCAATTCTTCAACCAATACCCTCTGCCCCGGAATTCCCGTTGTTTCGTCAGAATAAGCTTCCAGGGGAGTCGCTGAGATCCGTTCAAAAGGAGCCGGTTTGTTCACCGGCAAGGCAGAACCAACACCATGTTGTGTACAAGTCTGCCCGTCATGAAATGTTACTCGGTTCCTTCCGGATTCCTTGGAGTTGTACAGGGCCGCATCCGCACGATTGATAAAGGGGCCTATTTCTTCACCAGCCTGAATCTGAGCAAATCCAAGGCTGATGGTGGTTCGCAAAATCAGCCCATTGAAGCAAAACTTATGCGCTTCGATCAGGGTGCGAATTCTCTCGGCAACATCTTCGGCTTCAGCGAAACTGATACCTGGTAGAATGACGCTAAACTCCTCGCCACCATAGCGACAACAGAGGTCCGTTTTACGAATAGTTTTCTGGAGCACGTCGGCCACTCCTTTTAATACGGCATCACCGGCAGGATGGCCGTATCGATCATTCAGCTTTTTGAATTGATCGATATCCAGCAAAATAAGTGTCAGCGGGGTACCATCGCGTTCCCATTGAGTAATGCGTCGACGCAGCTCAAATTCATAGGCTCTCCGATTAGCGATCCCTGTCAACGCATCAGTGAGCACATCTTTCTGGTGCTCGCGTTTGAGAGATTCCAACGCATCTCGCCAACCATCACTTAACTTACCTGCAAGAATGGCTACCAAAAGGATCGAGGCAGCCCACACGCAATAGGTTGGCAAGACATGCTCGGGCAGCTTCGTCGATGAAGTTCCCATTTCAGGAATCAGCACCACGGTTGTACTCAAGATGCACAAAAGTGCCATCAGTCGAGCCCGATAGCGACCGAGAAAAAATGCCGTGAGCACAGTGGGTATGTAATACACATGCAACAGGGGATCGTGTTGCTCGCAGTTCATCATGACCAGCGTGATCACTGCCACAACTAATAAGAGCGAGTACTCGATTAGCGCAGATCGCCTGCTGGGGCTCAGATCGATGGGTGAGGAATTTAAATGCATATCGATTGACTTAAGGCGACTAACGGCCTTCTTACGGCGATTCTACCTAGGTAGGGCTCATGGGCCCCCCATAAAACTACTGCTGAATAATAGGTTGCAGAGTGTCATCATCAGCCTGAGGCACCTGAGAATTCGGGAGTTTTTTCGGAACCTTTTGCAGATATTCCTACAAAAGTCGCAGCATTAATGAGCAAGAAAAATCCCTAAGATCCCTCGATTTCGCAAGCGGCTTGCTGTTAATGAGGGATGTGCCGATTAGCCAGAACAATGGGATAATCGCTCAGTTTCCGACCCCAAGACTTTATCCTTAATAAGCCACCCGCTTCCAGGTGCCCGGGACGATCTGCATGTCCGTTCCGGCTGAAAATCCAGGCGGTGCATTGTTCAAGTACGTCGATTGATACGTGAAGTTGGAACTTTTTGACAGGGCTACCATTCCCTGCGCAATGATTACCCCGCTGTAGGCAGATTCTTTCTGGATTTCTAAATCATCGGAGATATACACCAGGCCTTCCAGTACAGCCGGATAACTGTCTGATTGATCACTGTCTGAAACACCGTTGTAAGGCGCACCGGGCGGATTAAAATTCACACCCTGCCACGATTCCGTGAGGGGGACATAGCGATCCCACGAAAACTCAATCGATCCTTGGACCATCAGCGCTGGAAAGTTTGGAATTGCAGGTTTCCAGGAAATGCTATTATCCACTCTTGTTCCATCGCCAGCATTAAGCAGCACTAAGGTTCCCTCAATACGTGAGTTTTTGATTACTAGAGGTAAACCTTGGCAATCGATTACGTAAATGCCTTCAGCATTAGTCGTACCTGTTCCAAAAGGATTCTTGCCTGCAGTTAAAACCACGTTTTGTATCTGTGCTGAAGGAATTGATGAGAATAAAATGGGTGTTCCATTGGCAGTGTAGTATTCAAAGACACTCATTGGATCAGGCATAGCCTTAGGAGGTGTCTGGTTCTCTGATCTCGAACCAGTGACCGTTCCTGTGATCGTGCTCGTGGACCAGGCACTTCCTTGGAGAATACCTGGCCCCGAAGTCTGAATTCTAGCGTTAGCACTAACTGTCTGATTGCTAGTCAAAGTGCTCGAAATAATAATCTGTCCGGCACTATGGATTGCACTCCCTAAGCAGTTCAGTCCGGCTCCTCTCGGATGCACCATCACCTGAATCACACTGGTCGTTTTGCCTGCCCTACCGACGGAGCGGATAGTAACGCAGTCCTGATTGTTATCGTTCAGATTGCCATCCATGTCGATCAGCGAATAAGTGAACGAACCTGTCTCGGGAAGTGTGCCGATCGCAGCCAAAGGAGTATTCGTGTTTCCACTGGTATGGGTCGTCCTCCAAAGTGCATTTTTTTTGATCGCACAGATGGCGTATTCAATGCCCGACTCAGCCGCCAATCGAGCCCGGGCGATTTCGTTCACTGAACTGATCTCTCGGAGTTCAAGCCGAGCAATATGAATTGCCGTAATGCTCATCACTGCCACGACAAGCGAAACCCCCAGCACGGCAATGTAGACCGATCCCGAGCGTGTCGAATGGTGACAATCTAATATGTTAGAGTGGTTCATGGCTACTCAGGGTTCTCGATGTGTTCTTGTTAATTTGGCCCCAGAGGACACAGAGTTATCAATGAAATATTCAGGATCCGATTCAACATTGGGATTCAGTGTTAGCTGGATTCGCAAGAATTCAGTCCGGCCAGTACCCAGCCATTTCTTACGATCCCTCTGCGGTTTTCAAGTCGGTTCGAGCTATGTCCCATTGCTCTCGTTGTTCTCTGTGAACTCTGTGGCCCATTATTCCTCTATCTTGCTCATGCTCCTGCAACAACTTCACGATGCTATTATGGGACGTCTCTGGAGTGATTTGTCAAATGCGTGCCTATGTAAACTTTGGGGTTCCCAGCACCTACCTGCAGGCGGACCCCAAGCCAATTTACAACCGTCACGTCTATTGAAGGAGTCTGTTCGAGCATGCCCCACTTGGAGCGATAGGCAGTCAACTTGGAAACTTTCCCCGTGGGACTAGTGACGGAAACAGTGATTCGTTTCAGATCTGTCTCCAGGATTCCTGCCGTCCCTAAAGTCGAATCGAACCACACCACGTCAACCTGGCGCCGCCAGTTGGCTAACCCTGCAACGGCGGTTCCATCTCTCGCTTTTACCCCTAAGTTATTAAAATCTTTGTAATCATCGACATCGTCGAACGTAGCACGGTTTGTAGCGGATTCGCCGCTGTCTAATCCTAAGGTGGAACCCGTTGCCGTGGGATCTTTATAGGGCATGGCCATGATCTCGGACATAAACTCCATGGCCAAATCAGCCCCCATCAGTCGCGAGGAGTTCATGCGCTGAGCCCGAAATACAGCACCTACACTCTGCAGCGAAGCAACCAGCGTGACTCCGACCAACATCGACGACAAGACTACTTCCAGTAGGGTGATGCCTTGACGGTCGTTGGTGACTCTTAATTTTAGATGCTTGCTTCTCATCTGGAATTCACACACGGTGTTTTCAAAGAAGAATTGGCTCCCACCATTGTGGTGGTTCGTACTGAATGGGTGGAATCGTCGGGGGAGGGGGTGCAGTAGCATTAGCGTCAGGAGCTATCGCGATCGTCACAGCGCGATAGTTGGCACTTTGCGCTAAAGAGAAGTTCGATGTGCCGCTATCTCCCACACTGCTCTGGGTTTTATAACCTGCCCCTCCTGACACTGTTCCATTACCATTGCCGCTCTTATCCATCGTGATGCTTGTATGACCACTAAGTCCAGGAGTGTCCAGGTTAATTCTATCCCTCTGCACTCCGATCAATCTCACAATCATCGAGTTATCAGCGCTTGTTGTGACTGCGGGGCTTAAAGGGGTTGCTGATGAGTCTTGTGCTACAGCCATAGCACTTATCGGATTAACTGGGTCATGCCCACTAAAGCGCATGATCCAGCCATACGCCTGCTCGGAATTAGTCCAAGAGAATGTGTAACTGCTGCTTTCCGTCGCTCCAGCGATCTTCCACCACACACCCAAAGTTATCTTGTCGTTGTTGGTTCCTTGATTGATGAGATTCCAACCGACTGGCGCAACCATATCCCTGCCGTGAGCATCTGTAGCGACAACAGCTATCAACAGATTCCCTGCTACGGTTGATACAGGCTTGGGAATGGAAAAATTAGTTCCATCTGTAGCTAGCTTGGCTTCAGTAAAATTATGGTAGATGACCGTAGGCACATAGGGCGTGGTAAGGGTATCGGCAACCATCACTCGCGTGATCGCGGTCAGATTGAAGTCTTGCACGTCGTTGGCGATATCAATAACCGCGCCGCCGTTGAGTTGATAGGTCAGCGGATCCCCTGGCGTGCCCGACCAGGCATAGCGAATAA
Organism: uncultured Planctomycetaceae bacterium; assembly: GCA_937925545.1. Taxonomy (GTDB): domain Bacteria; phylum Planctomycetota; class Planctomycetia; order Pirellulales; family Lacipirellulaceae; genus Bythopirellula. The sequence goes on along the minus strand of CALALR010000038.1, from coordinate 297,539 downwards.
TCTCCGCAGTATTATTTCCATCACGATCCGGTACGGCGAAGGTCACTGCCTTCGACGTCCGCTCGCCAAAGGCAATCGCTTTGCAAAGGTCGGCTGTCAGATCGTGAAGCACCACATCTGCTATACGCGACTTTTGTGAGGAAGTCGGAGCCATACTCAATGCTTGACTCGAGATATAGAGAGAAGAGGCCAAGCCAGCAACCAGTATAGAACTGGTCCCCAACGCGATCATCAACTCAAGTATACTAAAACCTTTTCGCCGAATTTTTAACTTGTGAGCCATCGTTTTTAGAGAATGTTTACTTGCCCGAGCGTGTTTATCACAATTGTCTTTGTAAGATTTCCTGAGCTGACGACAACTGTCCCAGCATTACTAGGTTGCCCATGGATATTGAAAGTGATACTGCTACTACCGCCAAAGTCGGCAGAGACCAATCGTGCCTGAAACCTACTATCATTGAGTCTTGTCACATAGCTTTGCCCGCGCTGATCGATATCGGATATGCCTGTCATGGTATAAGCATGATTCGCAACATCAAAGCTAACAGTCTGATTCGTACAAGTACGACGAGCATGTCGCTGTGCGAAGTTGAGATCGCTCTTGATCCAGTGGGCTACCGAGCGACTACGAGCAGACTTCAATGCATGGTCGATTTTCGGTGTTGCAATAGCTGACAGTATTGCCACGATCAATAATACAACTAAGAGTTCGATCAGCGAGAACGCTATACGGCAAGCTTTCTTTGCATCAGACTTTGAGTGCAAGGTTGTCCACCCATGGAGCGTTGTCATGCTGGCCATCGCTTGTCTCCCTGCTTGATTTCTCAGACAGCAGCGGGAGTCTCTGCAGCTTTGTGATCGATTTTGGAAGTGGCAACTTCTGTTCGCTTCGGCAGGGGAGGTCGAGTATATGTATCGCGAATCTCTAAGATGTCCGGCAGCACTCGCAGAAACGCGTCGATCAATTCGGCATCCCATTGAGTGCCAGCTCCTTCAGCAAGGATATCGACGGCCTTTTCGATAGGCATTCCTGGTCGGTAGGTCCTGTTGGATGTCATCGCATCGAAGGCATCCACGACTGCCAGCAGGCGCCCCTCCAAAGGTGTTTCATCACCGTGAAGTTGATCGGGATAGCCCTTGCCATCGACTCGTTCGTGGTGATGAAGAACACCCGGCAGAACATAATCAAGCTGTTCCAGTCCTTGCAGAATACTCCACCCCAAGTCGGGGTGTTTCTGAATCTCGGCGAATTCTTCGTCAGTGAGTGGCCCATCTTTTTTCAAGACCGAATCGCTGACGCCGATCTTGCCCAGATCGTGCAACAGCCCGGTCAAGTAAATCTTTTCGCAGGCTTCGTCTTCGAGTCCAATTTCGGCGGCAAGCCTCTTGGCATACAGGGCAACACGCTCACTATGGCCGCAGGTATATGGATCGCGCGAATCGATGGCCGACACCAAGGCCCGCACCACGTTGACCAGCAGATTCTCTCTCTCCTCGAAGAGCTGCAGGTTATTCGCATGCGCACCCAACATCGCCGCCGCGGTGCTCAGCAGTGAAGTTTCCCGAGAGCCAAGTTCATCCTGACTAAGCATAAACTCTGGTGTGGAGTGCTCCAAAGCAAATTGGCTGCTTCGGTTGACAGCAACTAACCAGCCAATGCGAGCCATGCTGGTTGAAACGGGAATAATGATCAACTCGCGAATGGTACGGATACCCTGACCTAACTCCAGAGGCTGGATGCCGTTGCGCACGAGTGGCTTGCCATTCATTTGATTTGCCAGGCTATCGGTAACGGCTTCAACCTGCCAGTTGCTCAATGTGGCAATTGTTTCTGCCGATTCGCTCCAGGCTGCACTTACGTGTGATTTGCCCTTTTGATTGTCGAGATAGTACAGATGCTCGACGCCGATGATCTGACCAAGCAAAGACAATGTATAGTTCGTCAACCGAGAAAGGCCCTGACTATTGTCTTCCAAAGTCAGGTTTTCGGCCATAGAACGGAGTAAGGTTAGCTCTTCAAAGTCTTCCGTCACTTGACGGAGGAACACGGAGTTTTCCTCACGCAAGTCCTCAAGTTGCTTCTTCTGAAAAGCTATCTTCAGAGTCTGCTGAACCGCATACATAAGCAATTGGGAACATGCTCCATCGACCACAGTCGTGAGTACCTGGACAATACCCGTGGAAGGTTCGTTCCAAGGCATTGCAGCCAATGCAAGTCCGGAATCGGAGAACTCCATTGCGGGGCGACGTGTATCACGGACACTGGAACAAAGTTCGTCAATGACTTCTTGAGGGAATTCCTTGTAATCGTTTTCGCCAGACAAACACTCCCACCGTTCTCTGCTAAACACCCACGTGTCGAACCGAGTACCAACTGCATCTTCCAGTTCACGCAACTGCCGCGATTCATTCGTGGCGGTACGTTGAGTATCAGCTAGTAGGGTAGTCATAATGACGTTCCTCTGGCCAGGATCATGAGGTGCTTACTGTAAGTAATGAAACTTTCGGAATACGAACTAGATCAAGTAGGATTTCGGCCAACTTTTCACATTCGAAGAATAGCTTAGGAATTGAGGAGAGACAGGATTGAGTAGGAGTAGTAACGATGGTATGGCTAATATGGAATATGTTGACTCGACTTGAGATTCTTCCTCAAAAAAACTCCGCGGTGTGGAATATTAAGCTATCTATTCGTAGGCCTCGCTACGTTGATAGGAATCTCGTTCCTTTCCACAAGTCAGCAGCCCAAATACGGCGTAGAGTTGATTACTGCTCTGGACAGTGCATTAAGAAAGAAACCAAAAAGCTAAATAAGGCCGGATCATGTCTCATAAAAGAAATGCCTTCACTTTGATCGAACTTGTAGTGGTGATCCTTATTCTGGGCATTCTTGCCGGAGTAGGGGCACCTAAACTGTTCAAGACTTCTGGTACAGCGACCGAGAACGGGCTTCGCCAGACGCTCTCCGTGGTTCGAAATGCAATCGAACTATATGCAGCCGACAATGCAGGCAGCTATCCGCCCTGTACAGGCGATGGAACTGGCGCCGGCAACTTCCATGCTGTGATGAAAGCATATGTTCGTGGTGACTTTCCCACATGCCCTGTAGGAACCAGCAAAGACAATTTGATCAAGCCATCCGCTGCTGATCCCGTTGTGGCTGACAATTCCACGGGGTGGATGTACAACCCGACCACTGGAGAATTCATTTGCAATAGCAATGTAGCCACACCAACGAATCCTGCCATCACCTATGAAGATCTATGAACTACCTAAGCCTGGTGGTTCTCAGAGATAAGTATAGTTAGACTCCCAGAACGAAACACACGCCATGAGTTTTCGAGCACTAATCGTCGACGACAACATCGCCCTGGCACGTGTAACCCAGTTTGCTCTGGATCGTGCTGGCTTTGAGACACAAGTCGCAAAAAATGGACAAGAAGCGCTTGAACTGGCTGAACAGACTCAATTCGATATCGTAGTTACCGATCAACAAATGCCTGTTATGTCTGGCACCGAGCTGTGTCGTGCATTACGCACTTTGCCTAACTATGCCGAATGTCCTTTGCTCTTGCTGACTGCAAAAGGTTTGGAGCTAGAACTGCCAAAGTTACAAGAGGAACTGGGGATCAACGGTGTCTTTTGCAAGCCGTTTAGCCCCGCAGCGATTGTAAATGAAATTAAAGAACTCTTAGGTGTCTGCGTTTAGGCACCACATCGATCACTCACATGCTCAGATTGCAGAATAACCATGAAAGTGTGTCGTCCCAATCTGGGCCTGCCTCGTAAGGTTGTATCCTATTATTTACTCTTTTGCATAATAGCTATTTGTTGGCTCGCTGTGGGTGTACTGGTCACAACTCACACGGTCTTGAGCAGCCAAACGATCGGTTCGTGCCTGTCTAAACTAGACAAACTCTCAGCGGCTATCGAACTGGAATATCTTCGCAGTGGCACAGAGCATCTCCAACCACTTTTGATGCGCGCTAAATCGGAGGCGAGACTCAACTTTTGTGGCATCGTCTCGAATGATGGTGTCTATTGCAGCCACACGAGAGAAGAGCTTGTTGGACAGACTCCTCTAGAACACGGAGGACACTACCATCAATCGGAAGGAGTCAAAGGGATCCGTTATAGAGACTCAAACGGAGCTCAGGTCTGCGAATATCGTTGGCCATTGATGGTGAATCATGAACCCATCGGTACACTTCACATTGGTGTCGTCGAACCCGAAATGTGGCAAACCTTGGCTGAAGTGGCACCGCTTGCTCCTCTAGCAATCTTGGTTCCATTAGCGCTTGTGGGAGCAGGTGGTTATGTGATTTCACGAATGACAAGTCCGTTGAGCGAAATCAGCAAACAGCTTCAGCAGGTTGCGGCGCTAGCACCGGGAAGTGCCGAAGAAATTACAGACATCAAAGTTTGCGATGCGGTTTCGTTGGGATGGAATCGGCTCGTCGCTCTCATGAAGCGCCTACAGAAATCGCCAGACAATTACACTCTGGAAGAAAAGATACTCGAAGCGACTGAAGCCCGGCGAGCAAACCAGGATCGTGTCATTCTCGAAAATATTACAGATGGCGTTGCAATGACCGATGTAGAAGGACGTATCACCTTTGCCAATCGAGCCGTGGCAGCTCTACTAGGCGAAGCCGCAACTGAAGGAGCCACGATCACAGATCTATTAGCAGAGATCGACGAGAACTCCAAAGAATGGACCGCTCCCTCCAACGAAGGTCATGCTTCGGTATGTGAACTCCATCGGAAGGGGCACTTATCGGAGCGAATCATTCGCATCTCACGTCAAAAGGTAAATGGCAATCAGCGGTCGGGGCAGATCTGGTGCTTAAGAGATGTTACCCAGCAAAAACTTTCGGAAAAAATGCGTGATCAGTTTATCGACACGGCTACCCATGAACTTCGCACGCCACTATCAAACATCAAAGCCTACGCTGAGACTTTGATTACGGAAGATGAAATCAACGTCGAACAACAAAAGGAATTCTGTAATATCATCAATAGCGAAGTCACTCGATTAGCACGATTCGTCGATGATCTGTTGAGTATTAGCAGCATGGAAATGGGCTCGCTCAGCATTGACCGGCAAAAGGTTGATACGGCACGAATGTTCTCTGAGGTATTCGACAAAGTAGAACCGTTGATGCAACAAAAGCGCATCGCATTCGTCAAAGAATTGCCTGAAAAACTCACCGAAATCAAATTGGACAAAGACAAAATTGTCGCGGTGCTAGTCAACCTTTTAGGAAATGCCGCCAAGTACACTCCTGCGGGGGGGCGTGTTACGTTGCGTGTCAAGCTAGACCAGAACACTTTGGAATTTGCTGTCGCGGACACGGGCGTGGGGATCGCTGCCGAAGAATTACCGAAAGTGTTCGACAAGTTTTTCCGCAGTGCGGACTCTCGCGTCCAGGAAGAAGTCGGCACTGGTTTGGGTCTCTCCTTGGCACAAGAAGTGGTGGAAATGCATGGTGGCGAGATTAGTGTCGAAAGCGTGCTCAATCAGGGTTCTACCTTCTTGGTGTCTATTCCCCTGCAAGGAGTGGCTTGATGTTCGCGATCAAATGTCAAGGTGCAGTCGAGGTAATCGTGCCCAACGTGCCATTGGTGGGCGAAAGTGCAGTTGAACTCCGTGAAACTGTAGAGCATTGTCTTTCGGATGGCTTGCCGATGGTTGTGCTCAACCTACATGATGTGCCTCTAATTGACAGCGTTGGACTGGAATCCTTGCTTGACGTACAAGATGCCGTCCGAGAACGCGGAGGCAGCATTAAACTCGCGGCGCTGACCTCTTTGAGTCAGGACATCTTAAGAGTCACTGGTGTTGCAGAACAATTCGAGATCTTCCCTGATGACAAAGCGGCAGTAAGGAGCTTTGTCCAATGAGTACGATCACCGTAGCCGAACATGCTCAAGACAAGCTCTCCGATTTTGTCATCCCATTGGATGCGACAGCAGATGATCCAGCTCTGAATCCTCTGACCAGTCGCGGTCCACTGGGACAGCGGCTTCTCAGTGCCGATCTCATCGGTGAAGAGGAACTTGAGTCGGCTCTACGCCATCAAGCGGAAAATGGGCAAAAATTAGGCGAATCACTACTGGAATTAGGATTCGCCAGCGAAGAACAGCTTCTGCCTTTTGTGGAATCACAAATCGGCGTGGCTGGAGTCCGACTTCGCGATGGACTTCTCGATCCGGTAGCCGTTCAGATTATCCCCAGGCCATTAGCCGAGAAATTGGGGGTGCTGGCACTTTTCCGCATTCGAAATCAATTGGCCGTGGCAATGGATGATCCCTCCAACCTGGAGGTCATTGATTGTATTGAAAAGGTCACTGGGTTCGACGTTCGCCCCGTATTCACTTTCCGGGCATCGATTGAAAGGATTTTGCAGCGCGCCTATGAAGAGGGATTTCATGTTGACACTGTCACTGCAGACATGGACGAATCGGCAGTCGAACTCCAACTCGACACTGCCGATATGGATGTGGCATCGGTACACAATCTGGTTGACGGAAGTCCCGTCATCAACCTCGTAAATTACCTGATTCTCCAGGCAATTCGCAAGCAGGCGAGCGACATTCACATCGAACCAAGCCGAAAGTTTGGTACAGTACGATTTCGAATTGATGGCCAATTGATCGAAATGCTGCGGCCTCGTCGCGACATCTTTCCAGCCATCGTCTCTCGCATCAAGGTCATGGCCAAACTCGACATTGCCGAACAGCGCACCCCACAAGACGGGCGTTGCCAGGTTGTTGCAGATGGCAAGGAAATCGATCTTCGCGTTTCAACCCTACCGACTGTGTTGGGTGAAAAAGTTGTGATTCGTGTCCTCGACAAGGCCCGACTCACCTTCAACCTTGAGCGTCTGGGAATTCCGGATGGAATCCTAACCATGGTTAAAGGACTTCTGAAAAAGCCTTATGGTTTGATACTAGTGACCGGTCCCACAGGTAGTGGAAAAACAACGACCTTATACTCGGCTTTGGAACTCATTAAGTCCGTACATCACAACATCGTCACCGTAGAAGATCCTGTTGAATATCAAATCGAGTTAGTCAATCAGGTGCAGGTGGATTCAAGCCGTAATGTAAGTTTTGCCACTGCGTTGCGATCGATTCTTCGACAAGACCCTGACGTGATCATGGTCGGTGAAATTCGAGATGCTGAAACTGCCAAAGTAGCCGTTCAAGCGGCACTCACAGGTCACCTCGTATTGAGTACGTTGCATACAAACGACAGTGTCAGTGCGATCACCAGAATGACCGACATGGGGATCGAAAGCTACAAACTTGCGGCAGCTTTGCAGGGAGTCATTGCCCAACGGCTAGTCCGCACGATATGCCCACATTGTCGCAGCTCCTACTATCCAAGTGCTGAATACTTGGAAGCATTGCAGTATCGAGGAGACAAGCGAAGAAGCTTCTCGAGAGGCCTGGGTTGTCGAGAGTGTTTTGATACAGGCTTTCAAGGCCGAGTCGGCATCTATGAAGTACTTCCTGCTGAAGCCCATCTTCGTCGCCTCATCGGCGAAAGTGCCAACGTGGAACAAGTTCGTGAATGGTTTCTCGATAAAAAATACCCCAATCTCCTGCAATGTGGGCTGGGATTGGCAGAAAAAGAAATCACTAGTTTAGAAGAAGTTGCTCGCATCGCATTTGTGGAATAAGCCACTGTACTACACCCTTTCGAAATTGCAGATCTTTACAATGAACGCTTACAAAACTTCACTTGCAAATCCTGGCTTCCAAGCACCTTCCGTCGAGGGGAAACCGAACAATAATGCTCTGGACTCGGCTGATTTTGCTGGGTGGAACACAAATGCACCCACCAACGTCAAGTCGAGTAGTACACGCCGCAAGCGAGTCGGTCTTCAACATATTGCCGAGTTTACCTCTCAACTGTCGATCATGCTGAAATCTGGAATAGATGTTTCGACAGCCCTGGGGTCACTTGCAGCACAAAGTAAAAAATCTCCACTTGCGAATACTCTCGCGAGTGTCCATCAAACAGTTCTGTCTGGAAGTACCTTATCGGATGCATTGCGTCGACATAAGTCAGTTTTCGATCCTGCCTTCGTTGCTACGGTTGCATCTGGAGAAGCGTCAGGATCGTTGGCTGAAGTTTTAGTTCAATTGGCTCAGTTACAACGAAGTGAACTTCGTAATCGCCGTACGATGCGAACATTGTTGACCTATCCGATACTCTTGCTTGTGGTCTCTTCATCGGTAGTCGTCGGACTGGTTGTTTTCGTATTGCCTAAGTTTTCAGGAATCTTTGCTCAATATGATGTCGATTTGCCATTTATCACTCAAATGCTGATTTCATTTGCCGATGAATTGAGACAACGTTGGTGGCTCTGGACTCCCTTAGTTCTCGCTCTATTAGGTGGTGCACTTATATATCGCAGAACCTCTGCAGGAAGACATTTCCTTGATTCCATGTGGGTTAACACGGCAGTGATACGAGATGTGTGCCGAGCAAGATTGACAGGACGTCTCTGCAGATTGATGGGGATGATGCTTTCCAACGGCGTGCCAATCCTGGAATCTCTACGACTTACACGCGAGGCCATAGAAAACACATTATACCGCAAGCTGTTGGTAGATCTCGAAGACTCTGTGGTAAACGGACTCAATCTGGCATGTGTCTTACAAAAAGCAGAGATCGTGCCTATCTCAGCCCGCGATATGCTTGCGACGGCAGAAAGTACGGGAAATGTCGCTGAAGTAAGTTTGTTACTGGGAGAGTACTACGATGAGGAGGCCGAGGCCAGAATGCGACAACTCGTTGGCATGATTGAGCCCGCGTTGACCGTGGGCATGGGGATCGTCATTGCTGTGGTTGTGTTGGCTGTGATGCTACCAGTCTTCGACCTGTCCAGCCTCGCTAGCAGTGGGCACTAGAAAAATTAAACACGGGGATCTTGGATTAGGATATCAGACGCGCAAACAGAAAAGACCTCTTATGTTTCGAAGAGAGCAAACAGGTTGGATAGGCATTGACATTGGCACTGCCACTGTGAAAGTCGCGCAGTTAGCTCGGCGCGAAAACCAATTGCGCGTCATCACGCAGTCCATAGTCCCCCGTTCTGCCTCATCACTTGCAATTGATACCGAACAGGAGACAGGAGGTCTTTGGTCGGCCTCAGGGGATCTGGGCGCAGCAGTTTCCCTTTCACATGCGTTACAGGGCAAACGGGCAGCAGTCTCGATGCCGATGGGATATTGTGATATCCATCATGTCGACAACCTGGTTATTGGGTCCGACGATTATGAGACTATTGTGAGGCAAGCTGTCGAATCGGCGACGCAGTCCTCCGCAGAGCATTTAACATTTGATATATGGCCTGCTGAAATACCGGACAATTCTACTGAACCAGTGCGCTGGAATGTGCTCGCAGCTGCAGAGGCATGGTCAAACCAGTTGTACAGTGATGTCGTCGAGAACAAATTCATCTGCCAAAGGATTGATGGTCTGCCTCAATCTTTGGCAAGAGCCGTGAACTTGGGACACCCCAATCCTTTGGATTGTTCCATTGCTGCACTTGATTGGGGATTTAGCCAAGCCACCTTCTGCATAGTCAAAGATGGTCGTCCAGTGTATGCAAGAGTCCTAAAAGACTGTGGCCTCCAGCGCATTGTTACTTCGCTCGCTAGCGGCCTTGGGATTCATTGTGAAAATGTATTCGGCCTACTCGAGAAACATGGGCTTCGCGGTCTGTTATCACATGAAAACGATGAAATTGATGAAGTAGTAGCTGACCTCATAACAGACGCCGCGGAACAACTCGAGAGAGAACTTTCGCGAACACTTTCCTATCTCGACATCTCACGCAAATCGATCAAACCTGAAATGCTCTATTTGTTCGGCGGGGGTGGATTAATGCAAGGTGTTGCAGAGTTTCTCACCCGCCAACTCAACATTGACACTAGAGTTTGGACGTTGAACTCACCCCATGAAGCACCGGCACACGATTCAAGCTTTGGAAACGACTGTCTGTTCGCACAGGCTCTCGCATTGTCGGCATTGGCCTGGGAGAACTCATGAGTTGTGCAATAAACCTAATGTCACCGTTTGCTCGACGTCGCGAAGTCTTACGTGCAAGACTTGGGCAATGGCGGAATGTCTTGGTCTTGCTGCTCATTATATTACTTGTAGTGACAGTTACGCATTCGTTCTTTGTGAGACAAAAATATCTCCAGCAACAACTGCTTGAAACTACGGTTCAACCTATAGACCACCTTAAGGAAGCCAATAAGCGAATTACCAAGAGAATCAATGATATTCGCAGTAAGCAGAAATTGCTGCTTGCTGTTTCAAACAGGGAGTCCACGGTAACAATACTAGGAATGGTAGGCGATACAATTGCAAGGCTGGGCAATGGAGTGTTTTTGGAAAGAATTGAAATTGCTAATCCACTAAACGCCTCAATTGAATCGACCAATCCCCCGCAAATGTTGCAGCTCGTGGGAATTGCTGACTCGAACTCCGCAGCTAAAGAGGTCGCTGACGAATTAAGAACAAGATTTCCATCTATGCAAGTTGAAGTAGCTTCAAACACAGAGAATCACATTAGAGATCTGGTCATCCACAAATTTTTTGTTCTCTGTACTTTCCCGCAATGAGAAGGTCAAGCTCATGAAGAATAGCAACGAAATACAAATCACATCTTTAGGATGGGCACTCCATAGTGCGGGATGCTTATTAGTCATTGCGATTGTGACAGCCTACTACATGTTCGTCACCTCTCATATGAACGAAGAGATGAATCAATACGACTTAAGAGTTTCCCAACTGGAGGCTTTCAACGAGAGGGCCCCCAAAGTACGTTCCGCCTATTCAAAAAGTAAAGCGGAACTTGATGCCTTGGAGCAATCTGTTGAAAAAGCGAATCTTCGCTTGCCTGCCGATCTGGATGAGAAAGAGTTCATTGAACAATTTCGTTTGATGGCTGATTCTTTAGGAATCGTTGTCGGTGATTACCAATTAGGTGATCCAGGGTTGTTCGAAGGTCATGCTCGAGCAGCATTAAGCTTTCAATGCAGCGGTAGCTATGCCAGCATCTGTCGACTCCTTGATGGAATTCACCATTCCCCCAGGCTTGCCGATGTTTCACACTTGAGCATCGAAACGAACACTAATAAGGAAAGGTATTCACTTAAGGTGACTTTTGACTTGTATTTTGGAGGAAAATCCAACGATAAAAGTATACGGGGAGAAGTGCTATGAAAGTACGCGCTTGGCTGCAGAAATCTGGTGCGACACCGGGCAAGCTAGCATTAGTAGGCTGCCTGGCGGTTTGTCTGGTCTTCGTCTTGTGCAATCAGCAGTACGACGATGTAAGCCAAACAACGCTGCTAAACGATTCTCCTCATGTAGAAGCTGATCAGCCGACAACTTCTGATGAAACTGCCTCGATTCCTGCAAAATCGCAGGCAGTTCAGACCCAGGAGAAGAAGGAACAACAGTGGCCGAACTTGGTGCTTGAGGAGGTAATTGCCAACGACCCTTTTGCCATGCCGAATTGGTTTCACGCGGCGTTAGTCTCTAAGCCAACAGATAGCACGGTGCCTGTCATGCAGGCAGATCAATTCGAGCCACTGAGCAATGAACGAACGAAAATTGTTGTCATTTCCAACAACAACCGAGTTGCGACGATTGGCAAAGATAATTATCGAGTGGGAGATACCATTGAGGGATTTCAGATAACTGAGATCGACCTGAATGGGGTCGTAATTGAAGGGATTGATTGATACTTTTCTCGAGTAAGTTATGACAGAGTGGGGGGGATATAACGACTCTCGGATATTGCGTCGGACGCTTCGTCCGATGCTCTGTTGGTTGACGTATGCGCTTGTTGTCCTACCCTCTTGGGGACAGTCGACTCCAGCAGCAACAGAAATCTCTGTTCCCCCTTCGAAACCATGGATGGCTCCTCCAACGGTCGAACAAAGCCCTACTGCTGAGTGGACTCCCCCAAAATCGGAATCCGTCACTGAACCACCATCTTCACCGTGGCCTTCCCCGGGCTTAGATGCCCTCCGCCAGGCTGTCGGTGCTCTGACAGAAAGCATCGACACTTTACCTGCTCCCAAGTCAGAACCAGGAGGAGTTCCTACCACAAGTCCAACGGCTCTAACAACTAGTCCACCTGAACAACATAGAATTCCACTTGGAGATGCCAACGAAGATATCCAGGTTCGGGACCATGAAGGACTCATCTCATTAATGGTACGAGATGCCCCGCTTCGCCAGGTTGTTGCTCTAGTTGCCGAGACTCAGAACATCAACATTGTATTTGCCTCTCCTGCCGAAGTGCCGGTTACCGCTTCCTTTGATGGAGTGCCTTGGCAGCAGGTAATAGAAGCCTTACTGTCGATATCAGGTCACACCTGGACGATGAACGACGGAATCCTCTATGTCACGAGCGTCGAGGCAGCAAGTTTTGTTTCTCCTCAAGCAGGAGGGCGAGTTGTTGAAGTTTTTGAGCTCGACTTCGCGGCTGCTGTAGATGTCGATAACACAGTCAAGGGTCTGCTCTCGCCTGCTGGCAGTAGCTGGCTCGTTGAAACCAGCCCTGAAGACAATCGTCGTACTCGTGAAGTCGTAGCAGTTTTCGATTATCCAGCAAATGTCGCAAGAATCAGTGACTATATTTGCCAGATGGATCAGCCACCACGCCAGGTGATGATCGAAGCAAATATCTTGCAAGTCACACTCAATGACGACTGTCGCAGTGGCGTCAATTTTGAACAGATCACGAGCTTTTACAACAATAAAGTGGGGTTTGGCTTCCTTTCGGGGGGATTATCCAACCCTTCGGGCGGAGCCAATGGGCCGGCTTCAACTTCAACCTCGTTCATCTCTGTCGACGGCACCGCCCTAAATGGATTCATCCAACTCCTGCAGACCACGTTAGACGCCAAGACATTGGCTTCGCCGAAGCTTCTTTCAGTAAGCGGTCAAGAATCCAGTATTCAAATTGGTGATCAATTGGGATACTCCCAAGTCACAACGAATGTGAATCAGACCACCCAACAGAACATTCAATTCCTCGATACCGGAGTTATCCTACGCGTCGTCCCCCGGATTACTCGAGACGGGCGCGTTTTGATGAGAGTAAAGCCGGAGGTCTCCAAAGGGCAGGTCAATCAGGAATCTCAAATCCCTTCCGCCCAAACCGCCAATGTTGATACAAGCATTCTACTCAACGACGGTCAAGGAATGGTGATTGGCGGGTTGATTCAGGAAGAGGATCAGAATACTCAAAGTAAGCTCCCGTGGATTGGTGATCTACCTTACGTCGGCATCTTGTTTCAAACCCGGCAGATCATCAAGAAACGCACCGAAATCATTGTAACTCTGGTGCCTCATGTGCTGCCCTACAATCCGATAGTGGACGCTCGAGAATCGTTTGACTACATGAAAGCTCAAGAACGGCTTCTCACGGGACCACTCTGCAGAGTCCCGCGGCCTTATGAAGCACAGCTTTATGACACCTTCCTGAATCCTCGCAGGCCGCTTGCCACATTGCATGCCCATCATTATCCGGTTCACACAGGTTCGATGACTCCTATGCCCATGCCACCTGTAAACACGAATGAGAACTGGGCTCCTGGCCCCTATGATATTCCACCGCACCATCCCGACATTATGTTTCCTCAGCAGCAGTCTGTCCCCACTCCCTCGGTCCAGCAATAAATAGCGGGAGAACTCTAACCATGCCAAATCGATTGAACCTCCCAGATAATCTTGAGAAGCTCATTGAAAAAAGGGAGATCGACCGTCGTCAGGAAGAATCGTCCTCCGACGCCAAAGAGCCTCAATCGGAAACGCCACCCAATGATCGGCGGCAAGGTCCAGGTCGTCGCGTCGAGGACCAAAGTTAGGCGCTGACAGTTCACACTCTTGTGGTGTTTGGCCGATTTCGGGCCGGATTGCCACAACATATAGGTGTCCGCACAGCGAGTTCGGCGTTTCCTGGCGCGAGAATGGGAGTGCTGGGGGAAAATCTGGGGTGGATGCTCGGTAGAGAGAACCGAGTAGAGAGGCCCGCTAGGCTCACATGTGGCAGGCGCATTCTTAGCGTCCCGACCTGTATGTAGACAGGTGGGCAGCGCGCGTTTGATCGGTTGCTCTCATTATACGATTCTGGTGACCGAAAGTTAGAGGCAATTATTGGCCAGTCTGAGTTTCGAGCTATGAGTTTCGAGGCGCGAGAAAATGGAACTGGGAGCTAGCTAATACCTATCGACTAATAGCCAACGACTTTTCCATGTCAGAGGCGATTATTGGCCACTTCTTTTTGGGGGACGGGGGACGGGGGACTGGGCGAATCACCATTCACCACTCACCACTCACCATTCACCATTCACCATTCACCATTCACCATTCACCAATCACCAATCACCAACGAATAACGGCTTCTCACTCTTCAGAGGCGATTCTTGGCCAAGTAGGTCCCGCTTGCCGAGCGGGAATTCACCGCTTGCTTCTGCATCGCGAGCGGGCTCTAATGGATATCGCTTTTGATTTCTATGTCTTTCGTCGTAGAGAAAGAGACATACATTCGTAACCCGAAGCGTAAGCGAGGTTCTAACACGTTGCCTCGCTTACGCTTCGGGTTACTTTCCCGATTCCACCGCGAGCAGTATTATGTCAATTGCGCAGCGTTCGATCGGGTAAGAAACGAAAGGCCGGGTGATGACTGATCTGGAGATGTGGATCGAGAAACAAAAGATTCACGAACTCTGTGCGCTCTACACCCTCACCCTGGATAGCCACGACATCGAGGGTTGGGCCAACTGCTTCACTGAAGACGGTGTCTTTGGGTTCGTTGACCGCGCCTTGCGTGGCCGAGACAAGATAGCGGCATACGGTCGAGTCCATCAGAATCTACTATCGCGGCATCTGAATACATCCTTGCTCTTTGAGATCGATGCGAGTGGAGAGCGCGCCACGGGACAATCCACGACGGCTGTCGCGTTGGGGACTCGGCAGGGCTACAAGCTCGCCTTTCTAGGGCGTTATGAAGACGAAGTCCGCAAAGTCGACGGCCAATGGCTCTTCTCGCGACGCTGGGTGGTTGCAGACTCGCTACCGGAAGATCCCTCGTTCGATCTACTCGGGGCAGACCCTGAATTGGTACCCTTAGTTCAGCCCTTGCTGGATGCATACCAAAGGCTTGGAGAGCCTGTTTAGGTTTGAGGAGAAAACGTTCTTTAGTCGAGCTTGCGTCCGCGCGGACGACCTAGAAAATAAGAGAAGGCATGATGTTAGATAGAAAACGAACTCCCGACCCCTTTTCTTGTCCATCAAAACCTAGAAATGTGCTCTCCAATATGTAAGCTCTGCCGAGTGAATTCAGCCATCAAGTCAAGCCACGTGATTCCTGCATTCATCTTTCGGGCAATTAAATCAGATTCTGCAACGGGTTTCATGCGTCGCCCTGCGGAGCCTAATAAGCGCGAGCAAGATGGTGACAAGCATCCAATTCTTTGTGAAGTGTGCGAGCAACGCTTTGGCCGGCGCGAATCACAATTCAACAGTTACATATTCAAAGCGTTTCACGAAAACGACAAGGCTGAGTTTGTGTACGGCGACTGGTTTCACTATTTCTTAACGAGCATTGCATGGCGAACGCTGATTATGGACCTAGCGGATCCGAGTACCGTCGCCCGAATACCATCACGGGTACTATCAGAACTTCGAGAAGCTGAAGCGACTATGCGGCGATATTTACTGGGAGAAGTAGGATTAGCTTCTCTCATACGAAACCACGTCTTTTTCCTTGTGCAAGGTGACGTTGTTTCACCAGAATTGGCCGCCGCTGGTCCCAACTTCCTAATTCGTCGGAGCGTCGGAGGGTATACGTTATGGACCAACGACGGTTACTCTGCCATCATACACAATCTCGCAGGAGTTATGTGCGTTACGCTAATACGCGGCAATCCTCAGGATACTTGGGACAATACCAAGGTGTCACCTAAAGGCGGACGGATAAAGCCACCACAAAGAGTGAGAAGTTGGATTGCTCATGACTTCTTCGGAGCCATTATCGAGTTCAGCAAGACCAATCAGCGAATGAGCAACAAGCAACTATCTGTGGTCGAAGCGGCAATCGCTAGAAACCCCAAAGCCAACTCTCTACGATTCAGAGAAGCTGATCGACGGCTCAATTAGGCGAAGCGGCCCACTTATTTGCCAGTATTTAGAGGTGCTTGGCTCTTGCGATATTCACTGCAGATCGGTCTTACGGCTAATTGCGTATCAAACAAGAGAATGATACCAGAATCGGCACCCTCACGCCGAAGGAATTATATCCTCTTTGCCCATTCGAGCAAACAAGGCTGTCAAGGAACCGCGGTGGCAACCAGTGAAGAAGCATATTGCAGATTCTTTACCGGCCGTTGATCACAGGTTTTGAGCATTCACGAATTCTCGCCACTCACAAACGAGCTTCCACATATCTGTCCAGCAACGCACTGCCAGCGTACGCATAAAGCGAGCGTCTGCCGAATCACGTGCTTCGAAGTATTGAGAGTTGTAGAATTCTTTTCCAAAGAACTCTAATCCCTCATAGAACGTGTTCTCGCTCATTACCTGAGGCCCGCCAAAATAAATGACGCTCATTTTGATAGGGTCAAGTCCTTTAATTTCACGACCGCCAATGAATTCAAGGTACTGTTGTCGGCTAAACTCTGCCGCTCTTTGCGCGTCGCAGTCTGGAACGAAAAGAGCAAGCTGCGGATACATAAAGTCGTGGGAATTGCGAAGGTTCTCTGGCATTTTCGGATCGCCTAGCAAAGATAGCTTCATCGCATCTTTGATGATTTGACGGGATGCCGGGAGGCGAGACTCGGGTTTGAATTCGACGTTTGACTCATTCAAAATAGCAAAAACCTCACCATAATCGCCGACAATATCAACGGCCTCGCGAAAAGACATTCCATACTCGGTATGGACGTCCAGGTTTCCCGATTCCGAAATCGCAGTTGGCTGGAATACAATCGGGTTTGAAAGAGCCCAACGATCAAAGATAACTTCAAGTGCTTTTGCAAATGTGGAAACAACCTCGGGATTGTTCGAAAGCTCTGGGATCGAGCGCAAGCCGGCTTCAAGGTGTCTAAGTTGAGCTTCCTTGCAATCGCCAAGACTTACAAACTCAGCGATTTTAGCTAGTGAGTAGTCCATATCTGGGTCGACTTGGGCATCAATCTCGCTATCCGACACACCCTTACCCAGCAACTGATGACAATGAACTTTTGCAACCTTGCCAGCGAGATCACCTACGCGCTCTTCTTGCTCGCCTCGGGGAATTTTTCCTTTAATTCGCGTCCACAATCGTCCGCCCATATAAGCGGTTGCCTCTCGCGAAAAGCCAAAATGCCCTGGGGAGTGCGTTTTGAGACCTGAAACTAGAAACAGGTTAAGGTACGGTTCTTGCGGCACAGCGCAAATCAGTGCCAACTCGAAAATTGCCTCGTCAATCGTCTTCTCTTCTTGTTTTGTGGGCGACCTTGAACTCCACTTCTGCAAGAATGACCACAATTTCATTATTCTAGTCTCCACGAGGTTTTTCGCGAAACGTCCGACTCGAAGCAACTATAGTCCATCGAGCAGTTTAGAGGAAGATTTCCTTTGTGTATCCATCCTGGAACTCTTCACCACCAGCGTCACTACACCGCAGTGATAGTCGATCTTCATGCTGCGGAATCTCAAGCCGACGGAGACCTATTTTCAAGCCGGGTTTCAATTGCAATCACCGTGTTCGATCAAGAATCCCAACGGCGGTAGTCCGAACGAGCAGGAGACTCTCAAGCTGATATGCTTCGTGTTAGGGGAAGAAAAGGGGTTGGGTGAAGAAAAGTGGTCGGGAGTTTTTGATTGACAGAAAACGCTCTTCGCTCTGAATTGTACCATGGTTTAATTCGTTGAGGCGGACGTCGTTCGGGTTACAAAGAGAGGCGGAGCCTCGAATGCATTGCGTTACCAAGCGGAGCTTGGGAACGAGAGCTTGGGGAAGAAAACGGAACAGGTCTAATTTCTAAACATATTAAACCAGTCCCTTTTTCCTGCTCTGCCGTTTTCCTGCTCCTCCACGATTCGAAACCTTGTAAGAAACCCTAAGTTCCTTCGCAGCCAGGTAAGCAGCACCGCGAGGTGAGTTTAGGGATTGACGACCGTACCGTCGAAGCGATGGGCGAGCGCGCGGTGTGTTTCAGGAGTGATATCGTAGGAGACGCTGCGGACCGAACCGTCGCAGTAGACCATCTGCAGGGCTGAGGGATGCGCGCTGCCGAAGCGGCGTTCGGGTCCCCGTTCGCGATCTTCGCCATCGACGGCCGGTTGGAACGACTCGGGGGGCGAACCAGAATCGGGATTCCAGGCGACACGGTGATTGTCCCATTCGAAACCAGTGAAGATCGATTGGTTGTCGCCGTTAGTGAAGCCGGGTTGATCCCGGTCGGTGAAGCCGCTGTAACCGTCAACGGGCATCCATTTCTCGCCGACGAGATAGGTGTTGGTCGTGCCGTCTTCGATCTGGGCCATGGTCACCTTGCTGCGGTAGTGCATGATGCCGGTCTGACAGAAGCGGAGGTCGTCGTCGGTGGCAGGATTGCCGGTTGGCTCACAGATGTCGGTGCGAGTCCAGCGGCTGTTTTCGATGGTGGCGTAGCTGTCGGGTCGATAGAAGCGGTCGCCGGAGAAGAGGCGTGAGTCGCCGGAGTTGGCGGCGTAGTCGCCTTTGGCGACGCCGGTGGTTTGCGCAATGTCGGCGAGCCAGGGCTGTTCTTTGATCGAGGCGTTGTCGGGTGGTCCCCAAGGGGAAGGAAACACCCCGGCTGGGCGGCGCGAGGGGCACTGGAAGACTTCGACAGGTGTCTGATGCAGCTGGGTGGAGGCGGCCTGAAACTCGCTGCTGCCGAGGCCTGTGCCTCTCCCCAGGCTACGGAGCGAGCCGAGCTCGAGATACTCGAGCACGTTGTAGATCCAGGAGCCGGGCTGTTCGGGACCGTAGCCCCGATTGGGGTCGGCAGTCCAGTCGAAACCCCACCCGCCAGACGGGAAGTGGCGGCGGGAGTCGTGGTGGTTCAACACAGCAAGGCCGATTTGCTTGAGTTGGTTCGTGCATTGATTGCGGCGGGCGGATTCGCGGGCTGCTTGGATGGCGGGGAGCAGCAGCGCGACCAAGATGCCGATGATGGCAATGACAACCAGCAGTTCGACCAGGGTGAAGGCGGCACGTGTTAAGGAGAGAAAACGGGAGGTAGCGGCGGGGGGGAGGCGTTTCATGGTGGTTGCTCAGCGATCGAGGAACGACGATGCGGGCGATCTATCAGGCTACAGCGCGGCAAGGAATTCGTCTACTCGAACGTCGTGGAGCTGCTCGACGAGGTGGGAAGCGCGCTTCGCTTGGGCCTCGTGAGACTCGGCGTCGCGGCGCGGCTAACGATGTCGCGGCGCGGCTAACGATGTGCGGCGCGGCTAACGATGTGAGCGCCATGAATCACTCGTCGCTGATCGTGACCTTCTCGATCTTGTCGCCTTGCTTGATGGAATCGACCACTTTCTGGCCGTCGTCCAGTACGCGGCCGAAGACGGAGTGTTTGCCGTCGAGCCAGGGTGTTGCGACGTGGGTGATGAAGAATTGAGAGCCATTTGAGTTCGGGCCGGAGTTGGCCATCGACAAGACCCCGGGGCCGTCGTGCTTAAGATCGGGGTGAAACTCGTCCTCAAACTTGTAGCCGGGGCCGCCGGTGCCCGTGCCTTGGGGACAACCTCCCTGAATCATGAAGTCGTCGATGACGCGATGAAATTTCAGTCCATCGTAAAATCCGTCATTGGCAAGCTTAACGAAGTTTGCCACGGTTTTGGGCGTCTTGTCTTCGTGAAGTTCGATGCGAATATCGCCGCGATTGGTGGTGATGGTGGCAACTTTCATTTTGATGATCCTGATTGGAATTGAATGGTATTTTGGCGTGAATCATCGCAAGCGGACGACCCTGGAAAGCTACCAAGATGGCACTGGTCGAGGTCTTTCGCAACCCCTTGCACAGAGAAACTCTGCATTTAGGTGCGAAACGACTCGCCGAGGGCGACAGCTATCGGCACGAACACCATCAGCGGAAGCCAGGCGGCGAGCGTGGGCCGCAAGAGGCTAAGGTCACCCAGAGATTGACAAACGAGGGTCACCATCGAGAAGGCAATGCCCGCTGCCAGGCAAATGCCGATGGATAGGAAGACATTGCGGTTGCGACGCGAAAACATCAGCGGCAGTCCCAGCATGAGCATCGTCGTGTCCATGAAGGGCTGCAGCAGCCGGGTATGCACGGCAACCCGCAAATCGGTTTCAGGTTCAGTGCTGACTTCGTTCAACTCGCGCACCATTTCGCCGAGCGAGGCGTAACGCCTCCATGACGAACCGTTGGCCAGGAGTTCAAAGGGGACGTGCGAAACCACAAACGCCTGCCCCGGCTTGAGCCAGGACGCATCCTTGTGGGTAACAACCAGTGCGCGTCCCTCGCTCCGCAGAGAAGAAACCTTGTTGATATTTGCAGGGACAGTCACTTTATCCAGGAGGTAACCTGCGGGATGATCGGCAGTGGCTTCCAGGTAGTAGCCATTCTCGGCCACCAGTTGTTTGCCATACTTCGAGAGCGTATCGGGCAGGACGAAGGTGGGTTTTACGATACGCTGCTCTTTGGCGACCGTCTTATCCCCTCCCAAGACGATTTCGGTGTGACCATCGAAGCGCGGTTCCAGGTCACGCAGTTCGCTGCCACCCAAATCTTTCGTATCGCGTGTCAACTCATGGCGTATTTGAGGAATCACCATCTCACGATTCAAAACGCCGAGGACACTCACGGCCAATGCCGCCAACACGATGGGACGAATCGAGCGGAGCTTCGAGATTCCTGCCGCCATCATTGCCGTCAGTTCGTTATGGCGTTGCAACCAGGTGACGGTGAACATTGCGGCAATCATCGCCAAAATACCGCTGGTGCGGTCGAACAGATCGAAAGATTGGTAGGCATAGTACTCCGTGATCGCCCCGATCAGACTGCCGTTTTCACTGGCGTATGCCGAGAAGCTGTCGAGATGCTGGAAGGCATCGATCACGACGTACAATCCCCCCAAACTCAGAAAACAAATCAGGAAGATTTGTACAAACTGCTTCAGCACATAGCGGTCGAGGATTGTCATCGCTCAAAAGCAAGCTTCACTTTGAGGTGAACGGGGAAAAGAAGGACGCGGGAGAGTAGCGAAGCGGGATTGCTAGCGTCAAGAGAGGCGCTTTTGAGCTACTGGCGGCAGTGCTGGCAGTAGGTATGATGGGGTGAGGCAGCTACGTCAATGTCCAATGAACAATGCCCAATGACCAATTTAAGGGGGAATCGAAAACCTATTCCAAAACTCAGAACCTCTGATTGCCTCTCACCTCGTAGGAGCGCCTATATTCCCGCGAAAAGGAAATCACTTGACACCCTCACTGGTGAGGATCCCGAGTTCTCGAGCGGGGAGGGGATCAATGACATTGAATCTAGTACCCTCCCCGGCCGCTACGACGTCCGACCCTTCTGCAAGCGGGAGGGTGTTGTTTGGTGGAGCAACTTGTTTCCTACTAACCTACTCTCCCAAATTCCCACAGATGAAAACCTCTACTCCGAACTGGCTTCAACGACTTGGCAACCGATCACTCGACCTGCTGTTCCCCCCGAGTTGTTTGAGTTGTGAGCGTGAGTTGGAGCAATCAACAGAAGCCAGCCCGCTCTGCAGTGATTGCTATGAGCAACTCACGGAGCCGCTGGGACCCGTGTGCCCGCGTTGTGCCGCCAGGGTGCCTGAACTGACGGGATCCACTTGGTCGTGCCCCCGCTGCGAAGCGGATAAGGTTCGCTTTGATGCCACTTTGTCGCTGGGGAGCTATGCAGGATTGCTGCGGGACTTGGTCTTGAGGATGAAACAAGACCGGAGCGAACGGGTGGGAAGAATGTTCGCCAGGTTGATCGAAGAACGTTGGGGAGATGAGCTAGAAGCCATGGAGATTGATGCGGTGGTGCCGATCCCCATGGATCCTTGGCGACGGATCGTGCGGCGGGTCAATCCTCCGGAAGTGATCGCTCGGCGAATTGCCGACACGCACGGCTGGCGACACCTACCTCGGCTCCTCCGGCGGCGTCGTAACATGCTTCCACAGCACGGTTTATCACGTGCGGGCAGGTTTCGCAACGTTCAAGGGGGGCTGAGCATCTCCAGGGGCTATCATTTAAGATCCCCCCATATCCTGCTAGTGGACGACGTGCTGACCACCGGAGCGACGTGCAGCGAGGCCGCACGGGAGCTCAAAAAGCATGGTGCGGAGCGCGTGACAGTCCTGGTGGTGGGACGAACCTTGGACGATTGAGCAAACTTTACCCGATTTTCTCCTAGTCCAGCGTGCTGGACCATCCCGACGACAATCCGGCTTGTTTCCCCGCAAGCGAATCGCACAATAGGGCACATGGAACTGACACCGCAATCAACCGAGAAGCCTACAAGGCCATTGGACCCCTTTCGCCGCGCAGTACTGCGGGGATTGGGGATTCTGCTGCCGCCGCTGCTGACCATTGTGATCTTTCTATGGGTAGGGAACACGGTCAATACCTATCTGCTTTCCCCCATGGAAACGGGTACCCGGAACCTACTAATCCGACACTATCGTGGCGAGATACGAAGTCCCAAGGAAGTGATCGCGACGGAAATTCGAGATGGCAATGATGCCAACGCCATGCGTCCCTATCAGCCCATGCCCGACGAGCAACTCGTACCGTCGGAATTCTATGACTATGTGGTTGACCATTCGCTTCCCCCGTTTCCCCAGACTTCTGACGAACTGATCCGCAAATACGTAAACCTGAAGTTCTTATCGCCTTACATTGTGGTTCCCACGTTCCTGTGTGTCTTTCTTCTGATCTTATATCTGCTGGGAAAATTCCTGGCGGCTGGTGTAGGACGAATTTTTTGGATCCAGTTTGAGAGGATTATCAGCCGACTTCCTCTGGTGCGGAATGTTTATTCGTCGGTCAAGCAGGTAACCGATTTTATGTTCAGCGAGCACCAACTGGAGTACACGCGAGTCGTTGCCGTGGAATACCCGCGCAAGGGGGTATGGACCGTGGCCTTCATGACCGGCGATAGTTTGTTGGATATTCGCGGCGCAGCCAATGAGCCGGTCGTATCGGTGTTGATTCCGACTTCACCAATGCCGTTCACGGGCTTCACGGTCACGGTCAAAAAGAGCGAAACGATCGATCTGAACCTCACGATGGAGCAAGCGTTTCAATTCATTGTGAGCTGTGGTGTGGTGGTCCCTCCGCAACAGCTTGCCGAGGCTCTGGCAAAACGCGAATCTCAATTGCGCGAGCGCTTGACGGATGAGGGTGGATTGTAGGAATCTTAGCCGGAAGGCCCCACCTATAGCGTTTCCCCGGACCGCGTGGCGGTCCGGCTAAGATTGGATTCAACTCACCATCCTTCTTCCATGGTCGAAACGATTTGCTGGGCCAGCCGCTCGATGGCTTGCTGCTGCGTGGAAACGGTGGATTGCCCTGCTGCAGTGATCTGCGTGGCCGTTTGATTGATCGGCAACAGCTCTGGGGGCAAGGGAATTGTCTGTGGTAGTCGGAGTGGCTCTCTGCGGCGATTGATCCAAGTGATCTCAGCCAGCATGTTGATCTCGAGGGCGCGGGGATCGTCGTTGCGGTTTTCGACGATCACTCGCTTGGTATCACTCACCAGCCGCGCGGAAAGTATGCTGTCGGCATCGGGCGTTCCAACGACCTTGAAGGGAGTTTTCAGCTCAATCTCTTTGACCACCGCTTCGGTGAGCCGCTCGCCCAAGTCTCGGCGAAAGCTGTCTGATTCGATCATGGGGACGTACACGGTTTGCACGTCAGGGGCATAAAGCGACTCAGCCCCCATGCGATAGGATGCACAGCCCCCTATCAACATTATGGCTAGCGAAAGCAGCACATGGCTTCTGAGCTTCATCTATTCCTCAGCGGAGACCTGGGTGACATCTCCTTGCCCTGCCACAGGTTGCGAGGCGATGCTGATTTCACTCTCCGGCGCTATCATTGGAACCTGCTGAAGGGTTTTGCGTTCGCGGTTCTCGGGAAACATATTGAGAAACCAGGCGACCTTGGTTTCAGGATGGTCGGGTTCGCCGGCGATTTCTGCATAACGCTCTCGTGCCTTGACGCCCAGTTCAGATTCCGGGTATTCCCTGGCAACTTTGGCGTAATAAAACTTCGCACTGCCAAAGTGCTCCGTCTCGTCGTAGTAGGTGGCTATGGCAAAGTCGCGCTCGGCGAAGGCCTCATTCAACTGGGCCTGAATCGTAGCGAGCCTCTGCCTTTCCTCTGGGGATAATTCACCTGAAAACTGTTGCTTGAGCTGTTTGACCAGTTTCTTGGCATCTTCCAGTGGCCCGCCATCGTAGTTGGGACCCTGGTACATCCGCAGCTTGCATTGCAACCCAAGGATGTGGGCCTCGAATTGATGCTTGCTCTGGGGATATTCCTCGCGAAGGATCTTGTACTGATAGTCGGCGTCGTTGTAGCGCCCACGCAAAAAATAGGAATTTGCCGTTGTCATCACGGCAGCGTCGGCCAATGGCCCCGTGGGATCCTTCAGGCGGATGTTTTCGTAGGTCTTCATCGCATGGCCCAGGGTGTCGAACAGCGGCCGGGTGTCGTCGATGAAGTTTGGAGTCGTGACCCAGTTGGGATCATAATCGTGATACTGCTCCCAATACCTGGCAATGGCGAACTGGCGCTGCACGACTTTGTCCAGATGCAATGAATTGGGATATTTTTCCAAGAGCTGGTCGTAGAGATCGATGGCTTTAGTGTATTTCTTGTCGAAGAAATAACTCTCTCCTTGGTAGAACATGGCATCCTGTTCGATCTGCGTATCCGGGCCGCGGGCGATCGCCTCTTTGAAGGCCTTGGCTGCCTTGGCGTACTCCTGACGACGGAAGTAATCTTCTCCCTGAGCATATGCCTGCTGAGAAACGGTCGCATCTGCTCCCATGCCAAGTTGGCTCTTGATTTCGTCGACCTGCTCGATCACCTTGATGTCGTTCAAAAGTCCCTTGGACTCCTTCTGTTTGACCACCTTGGCAACGTGAGTTTGAATCGGGCGTCCCTGATCGTCGAAATAGCCCTCCACCCCTTCCACGCGAAACCCTTCACCTGGGACAAACACCGCAGTTTTCTTGTGTTTCTTCCACCAGGCCGGCGTTCCGACCTGGGCGGATTCGCCGGAAGAGCTAAACCAGTCCGAGGGTCCCCAGGCGAGACAGTCAGGATTTCCCAGAATGCCAAACCCAACTAATAACAAGAACGTAGCCAAGAATGATGAGTTGCGCTGCATGGATTCATTCGGAATGAAGGACGAACTGGTTGAAAAGGCTACCTACAGTGCGCGCAGCCGGGATCAAGAATCGCGGGAACGGTACGAAGCGAAAGGCCCGAGAGTCAAGGGCAACTCGGCTGAGGTGAAAGCCTATGGAGAATAACTAGCAGAGCTAGCAGAGGATTGTCGAAAAAAACTTTGTTCCTATAAGATTCTAAGCACTCTCGCGCTGGTTGTCTCCCAGCCGCTGCACGCGGACCCGCTCGATGCGTCGGCGGGTAGCCTCGAGAACATGAATCTGCACCTGTTCTTGCCAGATGAGCGATTCGCCGGCGACGGGCACGCGGCCCAATTCTGAAAAGACGAACCCGCCGATCGTGTCGAAGTCGGCATCTTCGGGGAGTTGGATATTGAGCCGTTCGTTGATTTCGTCCACATGGGCTTTGCCGAGTGCTTCGCAAGTGTCGTCGTCGATCTGACGAATTTCCTCGGTGACATCGTCGTCGTATTCGTCGATAATCTCCCCTACGATTTCTTCCAGCACGTCCTCGATACTTACCAGTCCCGAAACACCGCCGTACTCATCCAACACTACGGCGATGTGGGTGCGCAGTTGTTGCAGCATCTGCAACAAGTCGTGTACCGGCTTGGTCTCAGGGACGAAGACCGGCTTACGCAGCAGTTCACGAATGGGAGTCCGCGATGCGACGTCGCCAGTTGCCAATTCCGGCAAAAGATCTTTCGTGTACAAAATGCCAATGATGTCGTCACGGTTTTTCTCGAACACGGGAATCCGCGTGTGACCCGATTCAATCGCAGCGGCAATCAGGGCGTCCCATTCGAGATTGATCGAGAGCATGTTCATGTCGGTGCGCGGCGTCATGATCTCCGCCACGTCGGCATCCCCCAGGTCGATGACCCCTTCGATCATCTCGCGGGCTTCTTCCTCGAGAAGTCCCTCGCGATGGCCTTCGCTGACGATCGTCCGGATTTCTTCTTCGATTCGCTCATCTTCTTCATCGTGCAATTCTCGACCGGCGAGGCGATGAAGGCTGACATCCAGCATGTGGGCTCCCCAAGTAATGGGTGCCACGATTACTGACAACAGTTTCCACAATGGCCAACTGTAGTACAGAAATTCTTCAGAAAAAGCACGAGCCACGGCGCGAGAGATCCACACCATCGAAGTCACGAGCATTATGGCCAAGACCGCTGACGTGCTCAGCAGGACCAAACCACTGGAGAGTTCCAGTCCTCCGCGAATGACGATCCAGGCGGTGCCAGTGACAACGGAAAACACCGCGAGCAAGATCGAGAGAATCTCGATGCCCAACCCCACGGGGTCATGTTCCTGGAGGATTTGCGAAAAACGCTCCGGTTTTTCCCGCCGTCGGCAGATTTCTTCCAGATCGTGGCGTGAAAACTCACGCAATGAGCGCGCCGCCAAGTTGCAAATGGTCGCGGCACAAATTGCCGCGAAAGTCGTCCAAAATAGCTCCAGGGTGCTCACGACAACGACCCCTCACCCAGTTGAGAGACAGTTTCCTGAGGAAACTCTTCCCACCGCGATTTATCGTTCGGCAAGGCAATTCCTAATTGCTTCAGAATGCTTAACTCTGCTGAAAGCATTTCTGCTCGCTGGTCGACCTCCCGGTCGTCGTATCCAACCAGATGCAACGCGCCATGAATCACATAGAGCAACAACTCATCGCCAGCAGCCCAACCCACTTCGGTCGCTGCGCGGATGGCCGTCTCGGCACTTACGATCAGTTCTCCTTCGAGGAGACCTGGCGAATCTTCAAGCACAAAGCTCAGTACGTCTGTCGGATAATCGTGCTGGAGAAACTCTGCGTTCAAGGCATGGATGGTTTGATCATCAACTACAGCGATGCTGATTGTGGCCGATGGATAGTCAGAATGAACAAGCACCTTTTCGACAGCGGCTGTAAGCCTCGCCTCGTTTATCGCGACTAAAGACTGTTCGTTGGCTACAGAGATGCGCAGTGTACGTTCAGAAGGATCTGTGTCGCCATCGGAGGATTCTTCTAGTTTGAGAAGACTTTCTGCTGCTGCGTTATGGTTCATTCTGCTCACGGATTCAATTGATGATAACATCCGTATCCCTACGCGGTCTCCTGATCGGGATACTTCACCCGTCCATGATACACGGCCGTCAAGGATTTTACCAAACTCTCACCGACTTTTCGCACCTCCTCTAAAGTCAGCCCACTTTCGTCAAATTGCCCGTCTAAAAGTCGTTTCCTGGCGATTTGCTCTACAATATTCTCAATCCGCGATGGAGTAGGTTCTTTGAGTGCCCTACAGGCGCTCTCGACGGCATCAGCCAGCATGAGTACTCCCGCCTCCTTGGACTGCGGCTTAGGCCCGGGATAGCGAAACGAACTCTCATCGATCTCGGCACTATCGGGGTTTTCGCTGCGCTTTTCATTCGCTTGTCGATAAAAGTATTCAACTAATGTTGTGCCGTGGTGTTGCTGAATAAAATCGATGATTTGTTCAGGTAATTTGTTTTGACGCGCAAGATCTGCACCGTCTTTCACATGAGCGATAATCACTAAGGTACTCATGGCAGGAACTAGCGTGTCGTGGCGGTTCTGACCCTGGACCTGGTTCTCGATGAAGTAGCCTGGCTTCAGCATCTTGCCAATGTCATGAAAGTAGGCACCCACCCTGACCAACAAGCCACGGGCTCCGATCGATTCCGCTGCAGCCTCGGCCAGCGATGCCACCGTGATCGAATGATTGTAAGTTCCCGGTGCGCGGCGAATGAGTTCCTGCAATAATTGGTGCGAGGGATCACCCAACTCGATCAGGCTTAAATCGGTTTGCACACCAAATACTCGCTCGACTACCGGCAACAACGCGGTCATCAACGTGCCGGCGATGAGAGCCCACAAAGCGAGCATGAGTCCACACTTCCAGAGTTCAACGCTCGGTTGACCAAAGAGGGTTCCCACACCGACTGTTGTCAACAGAGCCACGACAGCGGAAACCATGCCAACGGAGAGCAACTTCCCTCGACTGCGGACCTGACGAAGAACAAGAATCGCCCCGGTCACGGTCGCCATCAGGACCAAGGATTGCTGCAGGTCGAGCCCGATCGACATGGTGATCACCAGATTCACGCTCGCCGCCAATAGAAGCGCCATCTCTTGTTGGTAGGCAATGGCCACGGTCATTCCCAACAGAAGCAAAGGAATGACTTCGGTACCCCACAGATATTGGCTCACGAACCAGGCCAGGATGATTGTGATGACAAACAGGGTGAGGAGGCACACGAAGCTGGACAAGTCGGTAATTGCCCTCGGCTCGCGAACGTGGATATAGAACCCACATAGCGTGAAGATGGCAGTGTACATTCCGAGAATAGCAAAGATGCGGCGCAAACGGCTCGTCATGCCCCGCTCGGCAATTTGAGCGGCGTATTCCAGCTTCAAAAGCTCGAGCTTATCGATCGTAATGCTCTCGCCACCGTTGACCAGCGTAGCTTCGCCTGCATGGTATTGCTTGTTTACGGTCGCTACCATTGCTGCCGCTTCGTCTTGGGCTTCATGGGTGGCGTTCAGATTCAATGTCAACGTCGGCACCAGGCGAGGTCGGAGCCAGGCGAATACTTGCTGGGCCAACTCCACCGACGAGAGTTTTTCATTCAACGATTGTTGCAATTTGGAACTGACATTTTTAATCAGCACATCAGGAACATCTCGACCTGCCTCAGCGGAAAATCCCTCCTTCTCGCGTGTGCGTACAAATATCTTCTCTAGATTCGCATCATGCTCTTTCGGAAGTTCCTCCAACAAACCCCACTGCTCCAGCGGTTTCATCACTTCAGCCATCTTGGCGCTGAACGACTCCAACTCACCTTCGGGTGCCAAGGTTTCGCGAAAACGCCGGAATTGTTCCGCTTGATCTTCAGGCGTTGGATCAGGTGTTCCCTCGGCAAGCGGCGGCTGGAAGGAAGCCCAAAGTTTTGGGTCGACCTTGTCGAATGTCTCGGCTGCCAGAAGCTTGGCTATCTCCAAGCGCAACTCTGCTCGCAATTGTTCGAGCGGCGCTGGATCTTGATCGTAGACGGCGACCGTCAATCGACGTGCGCGTGTACGAGCTTCTTTAGTCGCTTCTAAATCAGGTTGCTCAAAATTGACGCTGGCAACAATATCGCGCTCGGGGACGTCGTTCAGACGATACCGAAACGGGGGATCCCAGCCCCGCGTAACCACCAGCAAAAGGACTGCCACCATGGCACAGAGGGCGAGTCTTAACAGCACGGCGCCTCGCTGCAGTTGTTCCAAGAGATTGCCCCAGAAACCGGGCGGCAGCTCCACCATGGCCACGCGCTGCTGGCGAGTGCGTTTCTTGGTTATTTGAGACATAAGCGAATTACTCGCAACTGCTTTCCAGGTAAACTACCCGGTTTTTCAGCAATTCACGCTGACCGCGTCAGCGCTTTTTCTTCGAGCCCTCCTCATAGGCACGGACAATATCCTGCACCAGGCGGTGGCGGACAATATCCTCGGTGGAAAGGTGCACTTTGGCAAATCCCTCAATATCACGTAGTCGGGACAAGGCGTCGATCAGGCCGCTCTTGGTATGAGGAGGAAGATCGATCTGGGTTGTGTCACCCGACACAACTACTTGCGAACCTTCACCCATGCGGGTCAGGAACATTTTCATCTGAGCAACCGTCGTGTTTTGTGCCTCATCCATAATGATGAATGCATCGTTCAAGGTACGCCCACGCATGTACGCCAAGGGGACGACCTCGATCACGTCGTCATCCATATAGCGCTGCACCTGATCCCGATCAATCATGTCACCCAAGGCATCCAGCAAGGGACGCAAATACGGATTGATTTTTGCCTGCAAATCACCAGGCAAGAAACCGAGACTCTCGCCTGCTTCAACAGCAGGTCGCACCAGGACCACTTTGCGAATTCTTTTGGCACGCAGGGCTTCAACAGCGGTTGCCACAGCAAGGTAGGTCTTGCCCGTGCCCGCCGGACCGGTGCAGAACACGAGAGCATGATCGCGGATCGCTTGCAAGTAGTCTGCCTGACCCCGGGTGCGTGCGTGAATCATCCTGCCGCCACGAACTCCGATCGGATCGGCACGATACGGCTTTTCACCGCTGGTGATGCGCCGAACGACCTGTTGAACCTGGTCGGTATCCAAAGGCAGATTCCGCGCTAGTAGCGTGCGCAGTTCTTCCAGGACGGCTGTCGCCTTGATGACGGCATCTTCCTCGCCATGTACGAAGATTCTACCGTCGCGGGTGGAGATGTTCGCAGGGATCGATTCGCGAATCTGTTTAAGATGCTGATCCTTCGTCCCTAGCATGAGTACGAGATTTTCGGGATCACCAACCGAGATGCTTGATTCTATCATGCACGCGCACGGTGCGTGTCAGCAGCCGTTCTGTACCTCGTGGACACAAAGTTTCATGTCGAGAAACTCTTCTCATTCGCACACCCTCAAATATACTCAATTGGTACCTACCCGGACCACCCAAACTCCCCCTAATTGACAGAAACACCTCACAACGTAGGGTTTATAGCGATTCTAACCTTGCTGGGCACCGATGACAGCTACCTAATTGGACCCTATGGTCCCACCCAACCCAGGGCCCAGATGAGATAGGCCACTGGCCCCGCGAATAGCAGAGAATCCAGCAAATCGAGCACGCCGCCAAAACCGGGTAACCAATCACTCGAATCTTTGACACCCGCATCACGCTTCAAGAGCGACTCGGCCAGATCACCCAGCATCCCTGCCAGTCCAACGCAGAGTCCATAGCCCAGTGCACCGACTAGCCAGTTCAACCATCCCCCAGTAGTTGCGACACCCATCATTTTTGCGAGTGGTCCCAAGCAGAATAACGATGCCGCCACGGCGAGCAGCATCCCACCAGCCGCCCCTTCCCATGTTTTGCCGGGGCTCAACACAGGCGCCATTTTATTCTTTCCCCATGCGCGGCCAGCAAAGTAGGCACCGATGTCCGTGAACTTTACTACCGCAATCATCGAGAACAGGGCAAGCATCCCTCCTCCTGCAACGTCACCACCTACCGGCAGCAGTCGCAATTGCACGAGGAATCCCAGCAGTCCACCCAGGTATAGAACTGCAAACGAAGCGAGTGAGATCTGAACTATCGTCTTGCCCGGTTGCCGAAAGCGGAACATCTCTGCCACGATGTTCACCAAGAGCCCAGCTACGAGCCCCCCTGCGAAAAACTTGAACTGTTCTTTTCCAGTCCAAAAAATTGGGGCGCTTGCACCCAAAATCGCCAACAGCGATCCAAACAGAATGGACCAGGATTGAACCTCGTGCCCCGTAGCGCGGAACAGGCGAACGAGTTCTATGGTGCCCAAGAAGCAGAGTACGATGGCCAAGGGAAAAAGATAAATCCCCGGCCACTCGGCATGTGCATCAAGCCAGCACAGCCCTAGCAGCAGGATCACAAGAACAATTCCAATGATGATACGCCAACGAAGCAATTCAATTCTCGAGTTAATTCACCCACTCAGCCCGCCATACTTACGATTCCGCTGGGCAAAATCCCGGATCGCTTCATGCAATGTCGGCTCATCAAATTCTGGCCAACATTTCTCGGTTACCCATATTTCAGCATAGCTGATCTGCCAGAGCAAAAAATTGCTGATCCGCATTTCGCCTGCCGTGCGCAGTACCAGATCGGGGTCATCGCTTCCAGCAGTGTAGAGATGATCCGAAATCGTTTGTTCATCGATCTGGTCGACCGCCAGTTCCCTGTTGGCAACCTTGCTGGCAATCCGTTGCATTGCGTCGACAATTTCCGCCCGGCTGCCATAATTGATCGCCAGATTGAGCCACATGCCACTGTTCTGCAGGCTCAACGCCACGGTTTCATCGAGTTCGCGTAGCACTTGGGCAGGAATGTTGTCTCGCCGGCCAACCATCCGCACCCGCAAGTTATTGTCCATGATCGTCTTCCGCTCTTCGATCATATACTGCTCAAGCAAGTGCATCAGGAAGTCGATTTCTTGTGGTGGGCGTTTCCAGTTCTCACTCGACAAGCAATAAAGCGTGAGTTGCTCGATAGCAAGATTGGCACATTCTTCTGTAATCTTGCGAACCGACTCAACACCCACACGGTGACCTTCGATTCTCGGCAAGTTGCGCCGTTCAGCCCAACGTCCATTGCCGTCCATGATAATTGCAATGTGGCGCGGCCACCTCTCACGAGGCACGCTGGCAAGATTCACAGGAAGGCATTCCGCTGACATGTCTTGGAAAGCTGATTACAATGTGGCGCCAACAACACTATCACTATTTACAGGAATTGTCTGACTACGGTCCGGGCCCACTGAGACCATCTCCACGGGAATGCCAACAAGCTCGCAGATGCGATCCAGGTAATCGCGCGCTGCGTGAGGCAACTCGTCCAGTGAGCGAACTCCCGAAAGATCTTCTTGCCAGCCTGGCAACGTTTCGTAGATGGGCACCACCTTGCGGATGTCGTCCACATGACTCGGAAAGGCGAGAGACCTTTTACCGTCGATTTCGTACGCCGTGCAGATTTTCAATTCCTCAAGTCCACTCAATACATCAAGCAGCATCACACAGATCGAGTCAACACCGCTGAGCCTCGACGTATAGCGAACAGCCACCGCATCCAACCACCCGCACCGCCGAGGCCGCTTGGTTACCGTGCCGTATTCATTTCCTTGATCGCGAATCCTTTGCCCGATCTCGTTATCCTGCTCCGTGGGAAACGGTCCACCACCCACGCGAGTAGAATACGCCTTTACAATGCCGATCACTTTGTCGATATATCGACCCGGCACCCCGGAACCATTCGAGATACCCACTCCCGAACTATTGCTGCTTGTGACAAAGGGATACGTGCCATGGTCCACGTCGAGCAGCGCCCCTTGGGCCCCCTCGAAGAGAATCCGTTTGCCTTCTTCCGCCGCCGAAAGCAAGTATTCCGTAGTATCCGCAACATAAGGCCGCAATCGCTCAGCATAGGCTGTGTATTGTTTGATGATTGCTTCGGCATCGAGGGCCTCGAACTCCTCTGGGGGTACCATCGCCGCGAGCAGCCGATTCTTCTCGGCAACATTGTGCCGCACTTGATCGGCAAAGGTATCGCGATACAAATCTCCCAGCCGCACGGCATACGACCGACCAACCTTGTCCCGATAGCAAGGCCCGATGCCGCGGCCCGTTGTGCCGATGTTCTCGCCATCAGAAGTGTTGCGATCCATGGCACGATCCTCGGCAAAGTGCCACGGGAAGATTACGTGAGCCCGATCGCTCAGCAGCAGGTTGTCGTAATCTTCGACCTTGCGAGAAGCCAGCTCGTCGAGTTCCTCGATTGCTTTGGCAGGATTGATGACCACTCCACCGGCTATCACGCAGGTCACTCCCGGAGTCAGCACCCCGCTGGGCAACAGCGAGAGCTTATAGACCTCGGGTCCCACGACGACGGTGTGTCCGGCGTTCGCGCCACCCTGATAGCGGACCACAATATCGTGATCGCGAGTCAAAAGGTCGACGATCTTGCCCTTGGCTTCGTCGCCCCATTGCAGTCCGATAACACAAGTTCCAGGCACCTATTTTTCCTCCGCACAGAACGATCCCACGTGCTTAACGCGTGAAATCTGCCGAAAAGAGAGCGACTTGCTTCCTGCTCCCCGTTGTTTACGATGAACCAGCAACTCATTGTAACCAAACGGCCCGTCACTGCCACCACCATGGACACCTTCCTCCAGATCTTCGCTGCAATTCTCTTGCTGTTTGCCCTGGCACTTGGCTGGGTGCTCACGCTGGTGGCCATGCCAGGAAACTGGCTGATGGTCCTCGCGGCAGCAGGGTATGCGTGGCTCGGCCCCCAAGCAGGAGCCACTCAACTTGAGTGGAGAACTGTGATCATTTTGGCAGTCTTGGCAGGCGTGGGAGAGATTGCCGAATTTGCCGCCGGTATGGTAGGTGCCCGCCGCGCTGGGGGAAGCCGTCGCGCAGCGGTCTTCTCGCTGATCGGTTCACTGATCGGCGCCATTGGCGGAGCCTCAATCGGCATCCCCATCCCCATTCTGGGTTCCGCCGTAGGAGCCGTTGTCGGAGGTGCGCTAGGTGCTTTCGGTGGCGCCGCCTTTGCTGAACATACTCGCGGAGAAGTTGCGGGCCATTCGCTCAAAGTCGGCCAGGCCGCCTTCTGGGGCCGACTCATTGGCACCGGCGCAAAAACGATAGTCGCCTCGGTAATCGCCGCAGTGGCAATCATCTCACTCGTGAGATAGTGAACGACGTAATTCACTTCCCAGCGATGGCCGGATGGCCGTGGTTTCATTCCCATCGTTGAGCGAGACTTAACCTCACTCGAAATCCAGCACAACCCCACGATGATCCGACGCAACATACGGCCCGACCGTTAGCTCTGACACGCCGATCTCCGAACCCACCAGCACGTGGTCAATGGGTAGTCCAAACACTCCAATGGGTATCGGCATCCAGGTGACGTGAAACCCCTGTCCCTCAGCCGCATTACGCAAACCAGATTCTTGCACGAACCGCCGATACCAATACGACCACGGCGTACAGTTGAAATCCCCTGCGACAATTGTCCGGCGAGTGCCGTTGGCCTGAACATCTTTGGCCAGCTCATCAAACAGCACATTGCGTGATTCCCATTTCGCGTGATTCATCGGCGACGCCGGATGTATGGTTACCAGCCGCAACTCCACATCATCGGCCAGCTTGAACGAGGCGGCCAGCGCTGGATTGGAATAGAAGTTGGAGTAATTCTTCAATCCACAGCTTTTCCAAGGAAACTTGCTATAGAGCGCCACGCCAAAATCATCGAAGCGTAAGATGGCTTCCCGATGAGGCCAGGTGGAAGCAAGTTTCTCATCCAGCGATTTGATCCACGACGAATTCACTTCCTGGAGAACAATGAAATCCGGGTCGCTCTCAAGAATGTATTCAATCGCTCGATCATGCCTGGGACTGCTAGCCATCACGTTCAATGTAAGCAGCCGGTATTTATTGGCACCCTCCGTCGACCCGGGCAGGTAGTAGGGCCAGAGCGTAGCCGTCAATCCTAAACCCGCAACCAGACTTGCTACTCCCCACCGCCGACGCTTCAGCCAATATAAAAGCAACCCCGCGACCACCAGCGTCAACGCCGCTTGAACGCGAAAGTGACTGCAAATATCTAACAGGAAATGCCACTTACCGAAGAGGCCGGCAATCATTACCGTGATGGCAACAATGGTGCTCGACTTCAGGAGAATTGCCAAACTCTTCATGGTGGGCCGTGACTGGTCGCGAGTTATCGAGCGCGCGAGGTGTATGGGAAAACGACAACATGCTATAATAGATTATTTCCGACAAGCCAACGGCAAATCTAGGTCGCAAACATGCCAACCACCTAAAGGATTTACGCGTTGCTCGAAACGTCAAACAATCCAAGCAAGCACCAGCGGCAGACTCAACATCGACAGTAGCGTCTGAACCGTGATCAATCGCGCCATCAACTGGGCATCGCCACCGTACTGGCTTGCCAGGATGTACGCGCTGGTTGCCGTCGGCAGGGCATTAAAGAGCACCGCGATCGCTGCCTCCAGTCCCTGCACATCGAAACCTTTGAGCAACAGATAAGTGATTGAGGGCAGGCCCACCAGTTTGACCACGGAGGTTGCCAGTGCAATCGCACCCGTCTCGCGAAGAGCCTCAAAATTCAAAGCGGCACCCACGGCAAGCAGTCCCAGCGGCAAAGCCGCCGAGGCAAGGATGTTGGTCATGGGACCGATGGGTGCAGGAATCCCCAGCCCCGTAAGGTTCAAGCCCAATCCCACCAACGAGGCGACGATCAACGGATTCTTGAGACAACTCATCACAAGCACCGAGAACTTCTTGGTGCTCACGTTCGAACCATACCAGGTCAACATCAGCACACAAGTCACATTCACAATCGGCACAATGATGGCAATCGCCAGCGCGGCGGCGGCGAGGCCCGGCTCTCCAAACAGGCTCTCCGCGATGGAGAGTCCGATGTAGGTATTCATTCGGACGCTCCCCTGATACACGCTAGTGAAGCCAGGCCCGTCCACTGGCAGCAGCTTGCGAACGATAAGTAATAACACGCTCACCAGAAAAATCGCACCCGCGATGGAGGCAGCCACCGAGCCAATCGCCAACTGCGAGAATTCCGACTCAGCCAGCGTGTCAATCAGCAAAGCAGGAAAGAGCACATAATAGGTGAGCCTCTCGAGTGCATTCCAACTTCCCCCTTTGAGGAATTGACTCCACTTGAGCCCCCACCCCAAGAGAATCAACAAGAAAATCGGCAGTACACTAGCCGCCACTTCACGCATGCTTCAGCTACTCTGGTTTCGCAACGAATGTTATAGGATTTCCAAGGGAAGACGACGCACTCTCGGCGTGGTTTTTATTGTAATAAGGATTTACATCAAACAGCTAGTTCGAAACCAGCTACGGCCAGGTGGAGGAGACGTCGCCGGTGGAACCTTTCCTCGCATTTTTTGCCCGCCGGTATTGCGATTGGCCCATCGGGAGCAGATAATCAAGACGTGTCTGGCCACTGGGTTTTTCTGTGCCCTGTGTCCACCAGACCCTGGCAGCGAACTTTTCTTATAAGGCTTCCAAGCGATGAAGCGCGTGCTCGTTGGTGCGTGTTTGATGGTGGCCCTCTCTACGACCGTCGCCGGGCAGGAAGTCGCACTCCGCTACACCACCGGCTGGCCCAATACACCCACGCCTTGGATTGATGATGTGCAGACGTTGCCGCTTGGGGCTTTTTTAGGTACTAGCGGCGGGATAGTTAGTAGCGGGCACTGGGTTACTCTGACACAGGATGCTGTGATTACTAAGGTAGCTAGCGTGATGGTTCCGATTGTACATTCTCAGAATAGCTGCCCGTTTAGTCAGAATTTTTGTATGGGAGAGAATTGGTACTTGGAGGTATGGGGACCTGATGCGACACACCCTGATGCGAGAACTGCCTTCGAAGCGAATCAGAAAAATGGGAACCTTGTTAGCCTTCATCCTTTGACCTCGAATCAGTGGGTCAATTATGCGGATAGCCAGTTTGATCGGCCACCAGCTAATACCGTCTATGCCGAGTTCACACTGAGTGCGCCCCATCCCGTACTTGAGGGAGGACAGACCTATCTTGTTGGCGCACTGTGGAATCCTGGGCCTACCAGTACTATAGGCGGAGAAATGCATATCAGTGGATCATTGTGGGATACGGGAGTAGCACCGAGTATCTGGTTCAGTAGTGGCTCACCTGTGCCGAGTAAGGATACTCGCGGCATCGGTGCCTTCGACGTCTACGGCATTCCACTCAACCCAGCTATCGACGGCGATTACGACCACGACGGCGACGTCGATGGGGCCGACTTTCTGGTCTGGCAGCGCGGTGGCTCACCCACGCCCCTTTCAAGCGCAGACCTGGTGATCTGGCAGAACAACTACGGCGCAGGCTCGCCGCTTGCCGCAGCCCAGGCGACCCTGCCGGAGCCAAACGGTCTTATCTTATTGCTGAGCGCCTTGGCATGCCGGTTTAGATTTCGTAGGCCGGAACAAGCGGTAGCGCTCATTCGGCATCGTGGAGAAAGCGCGCTCTTTCAGAGCTAAGATCGTGGGTGTGATTCGAATCCCAGGGCTGCGTTCCAACTTCGCTGTCGCTCGTGGGAACTTGCCCTGGGCTATCTCAGCGCGCCCTTTCAGGGCAAATGGCGGCCAACTAAATGCTCCTAGCATAATTCAAGAAGAGTTTCTCCAATGATCTAAAATCATGTTTTCCAGGTCGCTGTGCCATCAATATCGTCAAACGAGTATCAGGTCGCAACGAATTCGCTGCTTGGATTACCCTCTTCAGGTCGGAACGACTTCGCTCACTCATTTTCCCTCTTCAGGTCGGTACGACCGCGCTGTGGTAGCCCAGGACGAAGTCCTGGGTTAAGGTACGTAAGAGAACATTAGCCCTGTAAGGGCGCGCTCACAATTCAGAGCACTAGCAAGATGATCGGTAGCTAAATTCGCCAGAATATCAGAGGGACCCCGTTTACGAATGAAATCTTGCGGATTCCGCCACGGCCAGGTGACCCCGCTACTTACGACTAAACAACTCCGGCTCGGGCGTTTCGATGTCGTAGTTGTGCGAGGATTCCTCCTCCACTTCGCTTCCTTCCAGATCACGTGTCCGCTCGATGCGTTCGCGGCCGATTTCTGGCAAAGCGTTCACGCGAAAGCGGCTGGTGAGGGCGCCGTTCTGCTTTGCCTGCTCAAGCATCTGCACGACGTCGGGATAGTCGCCTCCCAGTTCGACGACCGCGCGGATCACCTCTTCGACGTCGGTCGACACAACGCGTTGTTGGGTCGTGGTGCCAAAATTGCTCACCTTGACCTGCGCGCCACTCAGGCCGTTGACCAGGATATTCGGGCCGGCGTCAAGCACCAGTGGCAGCTTGAGTTGATGATCGAGCCCGAAGAACACGATCTCGGGGCGGTGGCTGCTGGTGACATGAATGAGCGAGTCTCCCGGCAGGTCGAGCTTGTGGAAGCGGAACTTGTCGTTCATGTTCTCACCCACCAAGAGCGAGTCGTTGGGGGTCATCGCCGTCATCGCGCGGAAGGCACCGTAGCGAGTCTCGGCGCTCTTCACCGAAAGCAGCGAGCGCAGGGCATCGTAGGCCGCTCCGTCGTCCATCGCGCTCAAGGCCGCCAGAGCGTTCACTCGGAAAGCTGGTTCGTCACGCACCACCTTGGCCAATGGATCGACTGCCTCGGTCACGTCGAGATACGCCAAAGCCTCGGCTGCATAGAATCGCACTTCAGGATCATCGCTCTCGATGCCGGCCAGCAAAGCCTGCTTCGCTTGATCGTCGCCAATGGCCTCCAGGCGAATCGCAGCCGTTGCCGTGGTGACTGGATCGAGCAATTGATTCTTCAAGAGTTCCAAGCGCGTTTGCAACTGACTGGGAGATTCGTTGATCGCGATGCTACGCACCACGCGCATGTAGCGACCGACATTGTCCTTGTAGCGAGGATGAATGTCCAATTCGACAAACTCATCCGTCTTGGGTGTTGCCATGCCCCGTTGTTGTCCATCGACATAGCTGTAGAAACGTTTGCTGACCGCTTTGCCGATCATCTGACTCAAGCGGATCGATTGGTGTTCGCTGTTGAGCACGAGGCCGAGGTTGCGAGCCTTGAGTGCGACACCTCCGCCGAGCACGCGGCCTTTACGCGACAGTACTTTGTCTTCTTCAGCATCGGCGGTGGGATCGACCAGAATGGGTCCTTGGGCCATCCCCAAAAGATGTCCCTTGCGGAGTTGATCTCCGAGCACAGCAGTCTCGGTGAGTCGCGTTTCCAACAACCGGCCACCGCGAAGACTGGTCGTTCCACTGCGGCTTGGTGTGCGCACCTCCAGATCGAAATGATCACCGGCTTGAATACCTGGCCGTAAGAGACCACGGACCAGCACCAGTGCAGTGTTGGGAGACGCGAGCACCTGATTGGGCTGAGGCACTTCGCGACGATTCATTTCAGCAAGCAACGAGGCACGTTGCGGCGAGGGGGCTGGATCTTCACCGGTACCAGCCAGCCCCGTCACCAGGGCAACCGCTTCAACCTTTACGTAGGTCAAACCGTAGGGCTGCGTGGCATTGCCCACGAGCGTGAGATCCAATTTTGGTTCTTCCTCTGCAATTTCAGGGCTCTGTTGACGCAGAATCGGCCCCATGCAGCCGGTCCACATTACGACAACAGTAATTGCTACGGCCAGTATCGAACGGCTCGAGCGAACGGACCTCATGCCAAACATCTCCTTGGCGTTTCAGAACGCGGATTTAGGTTAAGAGGGGGCAAAGAATACGAGGCGCCGGATACCCGGTCAAGAGAGCCCTGCCAGCACACCGTTGCAGGCACACTCCGTGTGCCTGACACCTTAAGATCAGGGGGGATCATAGCCACCCGGATGCCAGGGATGGCAGCGACCGATCCGGCGAATCCCCAGTAGAGCCCCTCGTAGTGCCCCATGCTTCTTCACTGCTTCGATAAAGTAGACGCTGCAACTCGGCTCGAAACGGCAGCATTGCCCCAAGAAGGGACTGATTGTCCATTGATAGCACTTCACGGCAGCGATCAGCAGCACTGCTGGCACTCGTTGGAGGATTCCCCACAACCTGTTCATGGTTTTTGCTCGTTGGAGGAGGAAAGTTTTTTCTCCGCTCTTCTTACTAACCCAACCAGCGATGCTTGAGTTTCTTGGAGCGTTGGAACACTTGTGGGTGAACCGCTTCTGCGCGGAACGATCACGAGATCGAGCGCGCAAGGGAGTTCGCAGCGCAGCAGACGAAACGCCTCGCGGAGAATGCGTTTCCAGCGATTCCGTACGACGGCCTTGCCACACTTTCGAGAAACAACCAGACCGAGGCGAGTTTCGTCAGTTAACCCGTGTGCCACGTGCAGCACAAGCAGTTCATCACTGACCGTACAGCGGCGCCTGAAAACGCGGTCGAACTCCTGTGATTTTAACAAGCGGCAAGATTTAGGCAGGTTGTGCGACATTATGGGAGCTTTTCAGTGTCGTCGCCTGGTTTGTCACGAGAGACCACAGTATCAATCACCTCCTGTGACATGTCTCTACCAGAATCATTGCCCACGCGTTGGGCTGAACTATCACGCAGCGGAGCAACATCTTTCGGCACAGCAGGGCCACGGCGAAAACTACCCAGTCGCCGAACCCAGTGCGCGCCGAGCATGGTCCCAACGACCAGCAGCAATCCCAACAGGGCAATTCCCAAAAGGGCCATCAACATGATTGCTCGCAGAGGCTCGGGAATAACCTGTTCCTTTGCTTGGGCAACCAGCAAAAGTCGATGTGCCTCGGGAATGACTACCATTTCAGATCCGACCGGGGATTTTGGGAATACTTCTTCAATGTTTCCAAAATAGTCTGTCGGTCTGACGAATTGATCTCCTTAGGAAGGACGATCTGTACCTCGGCAAACAGGTCTCCTGGCTCACCATTGGCAGGTTTAACGCCCTGGCCCTTCGCACGGAGCTTGCTGCCGCCTGAAGTTCCGGGAGGAACTGTGAGAGTAATTGTGCCATGCGGGGTGGGAACATCGATCTTGCCCCCGCCAATCGCTTCGGCAAGTGTGATCGGTATGCGCACGTCGAGGCGGTTGCCTTGACGTCGGAAATAGGGATGAGAGGCCACATCGATGCGGATGAGGATATCGCCCGGGGGTCCCCCCGTCCCACTTGGTTCGCCTTTGCCGCGCAAGCGAATTTTCTTTCCAGAGGAAATTCCCGCTGGGATCTTCACTCGCAAAGACTCCGTGCGACCATCTTCGCGTTGGAGAGAGATTTCCGCTTCGCCACCAAGCACCGCCGTTGCAAAAGGAACGGTGAGCGCGTGCTCGATATTTCTCCCTCGCGAGGGAGCGCTCCGCTTGTTGCGTTGTTTGAAAGTTTTGAATAAATCGGCAAAGCCACCCCCAGCGCCGGCTCCGCCACCGCCGAACAAATCTTCAAAATTGATATCGAAATCTTGCGGACCGGCTGAGCTGCGCCCCGCTCCGGCCCATGGATTCGCACCCGGTCTGGGACCCGCTCCGCCGCCAACCGTCTCATAGGCACTACCGTAGCGATCGTACAACTCGCGTTTCTGCGCATCGTTCAACACGTCGAAGGCCGCTTGAACCTTTTGGAATTTCTCCTTGGCCTTGGCATCACCCGGATTCAAGTCGGGATGATGCTTTCGAGCCATTTGACGATACGCCGTGCGGATTTCGTCTTGCGTCGCTTGCCGGCTCACGCCAAGTATTTCGTAATAGTCTTCAGCCATGTCACTGCATATCGATTCGAAACAAACTGGTATGAATTAGGAGAATTCCATTCTACCGGTCTGTGGCCTGATGGGTAGCGGCTACACAAGCTGATTGGCGTGCTAAACTTCAGAAACGTGAAATATGGCACTTTATTCTCTCTCGGTAAGCAATGCGGACTAATCCTTGGAATCAAAACATGCGCTCTTTTCTCACACCGTTTCTGTGGGTGGTCAGTGCGATTAGCACGGCGTGGGGAGCAAGCTACGACGGCATGCTTACTGTCAGTGTGGCCGAGGCAGAGACGGGTCAGCCAATTTGTGTGCGGATGGAGCTGCGCAACTCCCGCGGGAAACCGGTACGAGTGCGACCCGAGGGGGCTATTGTCCTTGATGGCTACTTTGTGTTCGAGGGCTCGATCGTGCTCGAACTGAAGAAGGGCAGCTACGAGTTTTTCATCGAAGCGGGTCCTGAATTCCAAACCCGACAGGGGCGATTCACCATTGATCGCCATGCCGAGGACGCGACAGAAGTCTTACTCACTAGGCGAGTGAACATGCGGAACGAAGGATGGTGGGCAGCCGACCTGGATGTCTCTCAAAGTATGGAGGAAATGCCTCTCTTGATGCGGGCCGCCGGAGTGGACTACGTGCCGGTCACCGTTGCAACCAATCTCCGCGGAAAGTGCCGCGAGTTGAAACAGCGTCCTGGCGATCCCATCTCCGATATTTCACCTCCTATGTTTGGTCCCTGGGCTGCTCTCGATTATCGCCGAGGGGGAGGACTCTTGTTGATTGCCAAGAACACTGTTTACCCTGTTTGCGGCGGTGCTGCCGACGATTCTTCGCTCGCGGTGCTCCAATCAGCAACAGAGCAAGGAAATCGAGTGATTGCTCTAAGTCCTTTTGCCTGGGACCTGCCACTGTGGATTGCAGCAGGCAAACTCGAAGCCATTCAGATAATTGACCGACACGCCCTCGCAGACAATGTCGTTGACAATGAGGACTGGGGCTATCCAAGAGATAAGAAGTTTTATCCCGGGCCGATGGGCAACGGTCGTTGGAGTGAAGCAATTTATCACCACCTGCTCAATTGCGGGCTGATGATACCACCCGCTGCCGGCAGCGGGTCGGGAAGCAACGGCAACCCGGTCGGCACGAACCGGGTTTATGCCTACACGGAAAGTGAGTTTTCGCGCGATGCCTGGTTCAACGCCCTCCGGGCAGGACAAGTGATGGTGACCAATGGTCCTTTGTTGCGAACTCGAGTCGAAGGCCATCCACCAGGATTTGTATTCGCACTAGACGAAGGGGAAGCTCGCAAATTCCAGATTGCACTTAGTCTGAGCTTCTATGAGAAAGCCGCGGTCGAATACTTGGAAATTATCAAGAATGGATCGGTGGTACTCCAAGTGCGTCTCAACGAACTGGCTGAAAAACAAGGACAATTGCCACCGTT
Organism: uncultured Planctomycetaceae bacterium; assembly: GCA_937925545.1. Classification (GTDB taxonomy): domain Bacteria; phylum Planctomycetota; class Planctomycetia; order Pirellulales; family Lacipirellulaceae; genus Bythopirellula. Next base: position 253,790 of record CALALR010000038.1, on the reverse strand, counting down.
GGAATTCACGTCAAGTGGGTGGTTTGCCGTCCGAGCCATGACAAGTAACACTAAGAATTATCAATTCGCCACGACCGGACCCTATTATGTCGTGTCGAATTATGAACCGCGAATAAGCCGCCGCAGCGTCCAGTTTTTCCTCGATTGGCTGAACGCTGCTGAGCAAGAGTTTTCAGGCAATCAAACAACAATCGCTGAGATTGCCGCGGCAAGACCCTTCTGGATGGATTTGCTAAGCAAAGTGAATGCTCAGTAGCAATGACTGGCAGGAGGCTAATTCACCTTCTCAGCCTTTTGTTGAACGCCTTCAACAGACTCCCCATTCAAGGGCACGTTTTCCAAGCCTAAAGAGCTATCTTGTACAGATGACGGAATTCCTTGTAGTTCGTTCTGTGAGCGATGCACCTCTTCTCCTGGCAAAACGATTGCTCGCCGATAAGTTCCGTCCGCATTGAGAATCCGAGCTCGAGTGTTGTCGCGTAAATAAATTGGTATGATTTCATCACAAATCCGCTCTCGCAATTCTTCGGCTTCAACAGGGTACATCACTTCGACCCGTCGATCAAAATTGCGTGGCATCCAATCGGCACTAGACAGGAATACCTGTTTTTTATTTCCTAAGCCAAACACTAAAATCCGACTGTGCTCCAGAAAACGGTCAACAATGCTACGAACTTGGATCGTCTCTGAAATGCCTGGTAGTCCTGGACGCAAGCAACAAATACCACGGATTACGAGGTCAATCGGTACTCCTGCCTGACTAGCGCGATACAAAGCTTCGATGGTCTCGCGATCTACGAGTGAATTGAGCTTGGCAAATATGCTAGATTTCTTCCCGACTCGGGCGCGTTCTGCCTGTTCGTCGATGAGATCGATCGTACGTCGGTGCAGATCATTTGGGGCTAGTATCAGTTTCTGCCACTCATGACCCTGAGAATAACCTGTAAGGAAGTTGAACAGAGCCGACGCATCCTCGGCAAACGCTTTGTCGGCGGTGAATAATCCTAGGTCCGTATACAGGCGTGCTGTCGTTGGGTTGTAATTTCCCGTACTCAAATGGACATACCGGCGGACCTTCTTGCCTTCTTGGCGGACGACCATCGCTAACTTGCAATGGGTCTTGAGGTCCATGAAACCATAAACAACGTGCACGCCAGCACGCTCCATCTGCCGTGCCCAGATGATGTTGTTCGCTTCGTCGAAACGTGCCTTGAGTTCCACTAAAGCCGTTACTTGTTTTCCGTTCTCCGCTGCTTTGATGAGAGCACGCACGATGGGACTATCCCCGCTGGTGCGATAAAGAGTCTGCTTGATTGCAAGAACATCGGGATCCTCGGCTGCTTCTTCGACGAAGCGGACGACAGGATCGAACGAGTCAAAAGGGTGATGCAACAGGATGTCTCGCTGAGCTATCTCTGCGAGCAACCCTTCCCCGCGACGGAGGCGCACCGGCTGCTGTGGAACCAGCGGAGGATCGCGCAAGGCATCTTTTTCCACAAGCCGAATCAAGTCCCACATACAAGTCATATCCAGCATTCCCTGGACCTGATAAACATCGGAATAAACCCGCCCCTCGACTTCATCGCGAACATGGAGACTTTCTTCATTAACGAGCATTTCCAGGAGATCCTCCCCCATGCCCGCCTGAACCTCAAGCCGAACTGCCTCAGACTGCTGCCGAACTCGAAGTCGCAATTCGATCGCGCGGAGCATATCGTCAGCTTCCTGTTCCAGTACATCGATGTCCATATCGCGTGTCATTCGAAAGGTCGCATGGTGTGCGATTTCATAGCCGCCGAACAGCTCAGGAAGTTTTGCGGCAAGCAAGTCTTCCAGCATGATGTACTTGTGCTCGCCTGGTTCTCCTACGTCAACAAATCGCGGCAGCACCGTAGGCAACTGGACAACTGCGAATAAGTCAGCGGGGCCAAATCCTTTGGACCGGTGCAAGTGGGCCACCAAGTAAAGGCCGCGATTATGGAATCGCGGACTCGGATGGCTCGGGTCGATGGCCATCGGCGTGAGAACCGGAAAAGCGCGTTGTCGAAAGAACTCGTTAATTATCTTTCGTTGAGATTTATCCAGATCTTTCTCGGCCAAAATATGTATGTCGTTTTTGGCGAGTTCTGGCAGAATTGCTTCATTGAGACAGGCATACTGATCGCTGACCAGCTGGCGTGTCCGTTCCGTGATTCGCTGCAATTGCGCCAGCGGTGTGAGACCGTCGGCGGAAACGTCTTGCGGCGCCACACCACCAAAGGCCTGTTCACGCAAGCCGGCCACACGAACCATGAAGAATTCATCGAGGTTGGAGCTGAAGATCGCCAGGAACTTGGCACGCTCCATCAGAGGATTCGAGGAGTCTTGTGCCTCCTCCAAAACTCGCGCGTTGAATTCAAGCCAGCTTAATTCACGGTTGATAAAGTGTTCGTGTTGAAAGGTGGCAACTGGCGTGGACATTTACCGTTCGACTCGCAACTTGGAGATATCTTGTAGATCAGACTGAACCTTACAATTATAGCTTCTGACCATGAAGAAATTTTGAAGGTATTTTTGTAACTGCCAGCAACTTTCACAAAAATTCGGCAGATAGGCCCCTCTAAGAGAGTTTGGAGTAAAACTCAAATTCTGGCATGATTCGACATTCGCCGAGTGTGCCGAGCTGAAGGTCCAATGATCTCTTCTATTTCATCACTATCGAGCATTTCTCGCTCTAAAAGAGCATTGGAAAGGGCCTCCAACTTACTGGCATTCTCTGTCAACAGCCGGTTCGCTCGATCTGCTGCCGAATGCAAGATTTTGGCAACCTCTTCGTCAATGATTTGAGCGGTCCGTTCGCTGAAGACGCGATGCTCGTGTGCCATCTCACGTCCCAAAAATGGATGTTCTTCCCCGTTGCTGTACGCCACGGGTCCCAACCGTTCACTCATACCCCAACGAGTCACCATCCGACGCGCCAGATCGGTCGCCCGTTTCAGATCGCTTTCGGCACCAGCGCTGAATTCGTCGAACTCAATTTTCTCAGCAGCTCGGCCTGCAAGCGCCATCGTGAGTGTAGCAATCATCTGACTCTGGCTCGTATTGTAGCGATCTTCTTCGGGCACAAGCTGCGTGACACCAAGCGAGCGACCTCGGGGAATGATTGTCACTTTATGGACAGGTTCACAATCCGGCACTAACCAAGCCACCAGCGCGTGTCCTGCCTCATGGTAGGCCACAAGTTTCTTTTCTTCGGCCGTAAGAATTTCCTCGCGGGCAGCGCCCATCAATATCTTGTCCCTCGCATACTCAAAATCTTCCGGACCTACTTTGTCTTTATTGTGCCGAATGGCCCATAAGGCTGCCTCGTTGACCAGATTGCGAATGTCGGCACCAGTCAGCCCCGAAGTCGCGCGAGCGAGTTTTTCAAAATCAACGTCTTCGGTAATTGGAACCTTCTGACTATGCAATTCGAAGAGTTCCTGTCGCCCCTTCACTGTGGGCCTGTCGACCGTGACATGGCGATCGAAACGACCAGGTCTCAAGAGTGCGGGATCGAGCACGTCAGGACGATTGGTAGCCGCCAGTACAATCACGGTCGAAGAAGGACTGAACCCGTCCATTTCGCTGAGAATCTGATTGAGGGTTTGCTCGCGCTCATCGTGGCCTCCGCCGAGACCCGCCCCGCGTTGCCGTCCTACAGCGTCGATTTCATCGATAAACAGAATCGCTGGTGAATTCTCTTGAGCTGTTTTGAACATGTCGCGTACGCGGCCCGCACCTACCCCCACGAACATCTGAATGAATTCCGATCCGTTGATCGAAAAGAAGGGGACGCCAGCCTCACCGGCAACTGCACGTGCCAGCAAAGTCTTTCCTGTGCCGGGGGGACCCATCAGCAAGACTCCTTTGGGGACTTGTGCTCCAAGTCGCTGGAATCTGGGGGCATCTTTGAGATAGAGCACGATCTCCTCGAGATCCTTTTTTACCCCCGAGAGCCCAGCCACGTCGGCAAAGGTCACTTTGCGATCACTCGCCTCGTATCGACGAGCCGGGCTTTTAATCACTCCGCCCAACATTCCGCCGCCGAGCATCTGATCTCTGGTCCGCCGCATCATGCCCCATGCAAACACGACCAGCAGTCCCATACCCATCAGTGAGAGCAGAAAGAAGACATCATCGTAAGTGGTCGGATCTTCGGCATATACCTCCACCTTCTTTGCGCGGAGCTCAGCCAGCCAATCCTCCCCTACTTGTTCCGGCAAGATGCATTGAAAATGCTTGATTGGCTCAATTTTTTCGTCGGCTGGCGTCTGGGGATCGATTGGCTTAGGAACGACACCTTCACGAAACTCCCCAGTGACCTTATTCTTGGCAATTTTAATGCGTACGACATTGCCGGCTTCGATCTCTTCGTTTAGCTGGCTATAGGAAATCGTGGTATCGCTACTCCAGGAGGAGAGCATAAGCAGGGTGACAGCGATAGCCAGCAACGACAGCGTAAACCACTGCATTGGTCGGCGTGGCGGAGGTGATTGTCGAGAGCGATCTTCTTCCTTTTCGTTCATGCAAGTCCTGAAGCAATCTTATAAAACAACAAAGTCTGAGCAGCTGATAATAGTCCATCGAAATGAGACCAACCGAATTCTAAAAAAAGTGTCAATCAAAAGTCTCCAATGATTTGCGTTGACCTTTCTCAAAAGTAGCCTCAGCTATTTTCTTGCCTGACTCGTCAAATTCCACAACTGTGCCGTCGAGCAAGCCATCAGTAAAATTCGACTTTTGTTTGACTGTTCCATCGGGATAATAGGTTATCCGCTCCCCATCGAGTTTGCCTTCAGATATGGTCGTTTTGACTTGTGTCGTTTTTCCATCGTCGTAATAACTGGTCCACTCGCCATTGCGAACTCCATTCTTAAATTCATGCACTGCTTCGAGCGTCCCATCTGCACGAAACATCTCGATCTTCCCATTTGGCTTGGCATTTTCAAACACGACGGACTTGCGAAGCTGACCATTTGGGTGCCAATAATTCCACTTGCCTGTGATTACGCCATTGTCGTACTTACCTTCGCAAAATTTCTGACCGTCAGGGTAGTACTCGATATAGATACCATCATTGACAACCGTGTCGTCTGATAGCAGCGCTACTTCACGTTCCAATCGAAGCTGGCCGTCATCGTATTTGCTTTGGGCTTTCTGATGCCTGACGATTGAAGCGGGTGGTTCCTTACCAAGCTCTTCAAGATAGACATGATCGGACTCAGACTCTTGGGCTAAAACGACTGGCACAAAAACAAGTGACCAGCCAATGACGACACCAGGCAAAATACGTTTGCTTAAACTCATAACCTTAAATCCTCAAAAATATTTCGCTCGCAATCGCGAGGCAAAGGGAGTTAAATTGTACGGGATGCTTAACTTACATTCAGGAGCGGGCAAGAGTCACGAAATATTTAGACATGCCAACCGGAGGGAAGGCATGCATCTTTTTCGACTACCAAAATTCCGTCCCCGAGTGAGCACACATCATTTACTTCGCAATCAGGGCGATCACCAGGATTGACTACTTGGGCAGCTTTGCCAATGCGACAATTCTTATCGACAATTGCTTTTTCGATGAGCGCTCCCTCCCCTATGCCCATGGCGGGCCACTCATCCGTGTGCTTGGTTGCACCCGGTGTTTCATAAAAGTCTGCACCCATAATGATTGAATCACGAATCGTTACATTCCGGCCAATCTTACATCGCAACCCGATGACGCTGTTGACAATGTGAGTTCCTGGTTCGATGATGCAGCCATCTGCAACTAGACTACTTTCAATTGTAGCCCCGTCCATACGCGTAGGGGGGAGAAATCGTGGTCGCGAGTAAATAACTGCCGACGAAGTGGCCAGTTCGAAGGGAGCATTGGGTAGCGTTAATTGCAGGTTTGCTTCAAAGAACGAACGAATTGTACCAATATCTTCCCAATAACCATCGAATAAATGCAATTGGACTTTCCGTGTGCCAATCGACGCAGGAAACACTTCTTTGCCAAAATCATGATGGTCGGAGTTCTCCAGAGCTGCTGTTAGAACGTCTGCATTGAAAATATAGATGCCCATGCTAGCCAGACAATCGCGGCCCATGCTGGAAAGGCCGTGGGCATCGATCCAGGCTGGGGAAGTCCTCACGGAACTCAAATCCTCTTCGCTCTTGGGTTTCTCTGCAAAACGTATGACTCGACCCGAATCGTCGGCACGCATAATTCCTAGCCCGGCAGCTTCATCGCTATGAACGGGTTTGGCAGCAATCGTGATGTCTGCCCCTGATTCGCGGTGAGTCTTAAGCATTTCAGCAAAATCCATGCGATAGAGCTGATCGCCCGAAAGAATAACGACGTACTTTGTCCCTGGTTGCGTGATATAACGCAGGTTCTTCCGCACGGCGTCTGCGGTCCCTTGATACCAGTCGGTTCCCTCTGCCATCGTCTGCTGGGCTGCCAGAATTTCGACAAAACCAGCGCTGAAGTTGTCGAATCGATAGGTGCCTCGAATATGTCGATGCAAGCTTACGGATAGAAACTGTGTGAGCACATAAATTCGATTGAGCCCACTGTTGAGACAATTGGATAGCGGTATATCAATCAGACGATACTTGCCTGCCAAGGGCACTGCTGGCTTGGACCGATACTTAGTCAGCGGCATCAGTCGGGACCCTTGGCCACCTCCGAGCACAACGGCAATCGTATTTCGCATAAAGAGTCGTTCCTTGTAATTAGAATTCCATATTAGAGAAGAGGGATTGCATTCAGCCTTTCACAACAAAGCTTATCATGCGCCCAGGGACGGCAATCACTTTGATAACCTGCTTGTCTGCCAGCATGGTAGCCAATTGTGAATCCTGCCTGGCAAAGGATTCCATTATAGTCGCATCCGCATCGACTGGCACTGTGATCTTACCTCGAAGTTTGCCATTGATTTGCACGGGAATCTCAATTGCTGATTCCATGAGAATTGATTCATCGTAAGTCGGCCAGGGTTCGTAGGCCAGTGATTGATTGTGTCCCAACGCCTGCCACAATTCTTCCGTAATATGCGGTGCGAATGGTGCCAACAAGAGCACGAACGGCTCCAAGACAGCTCTGGGACGGCGGTCACTTTTAGTGAAGTAATTTGTAAACTCCATCATCCGGGCGATCGCCGTATTGAAAGAGAGTTTGGCGATATCTTCGGTGACCGCTTTTATGGTTTTGTGAAGCACGCGCAGTTCGTCTTTTGTAGGCTCCTGATCACACACAGCGGCGTTTAGGACCGTTGATTCGGCGCGGTCGTCCAAAATCATGCGCCACACCCGGCCCAGAAACCCAAAAACTCCATTGACCCCTTCCATACTCCAAGGCTTGGTGGCTTCGAGAGGGCCCATGAACATCTCATACAAACGTAGAGAATCGGCGCCGTACTCTTTCACGACCTGGTCGGGGTTGATAACATTTCCTCGGCTCTTGGACATTTTTTCATTGTTCTCACCGAGTATCATTCCCTGGTTGACCAATTTCTGAAAAGGTTCCGCAGTGCTGACGATGCCTCGATCGTAGAGCACCTTGTGCCAGAACCTGGCGTAGAGCAAGTGCAACACGGCGTGTTCGGCTCCACCCACGTAGAGATCAATTGGCATCCAGGCCTTTTCGATTGCCGAATCGATTGCCGCTTCGCTATTGTGCGGATCAAGGAACCGCAAATAGTACCAACAGCTTCCCGCCCACTGAGGCATCGTGTTAGTCTCACGCTTGTAGCGCACACCATCGATCACTGGGTACAACCACTCATCAGGGGCCTTGTCCAGTGGTGGCTCAGGCCGTCCGTGTGGCTTGAAGTCGTCCAGGTGAGGAAGATCGACCGGCAGATCAGCTTCGTCGACGGTTCGGCATCGGTCTGTCGGATTGCCTTCGTCGTCAAGTTCGTGCAGGATGGGAAAAGGTTCGCCCCAGAAGCGTTGACGGCTGAAGAGCCAATCGCGGAGCTTGTAGTTGACTGCCTGTCGTGCCAAGCCGCGAGCGGCTAAGGATTCTGTTATTCTTTCTTTGAACTCAGTGGTGGGGAGGCCGTCAAACTCACCGGAATTGATTGCAGTGCCATGACCGGTGTAAACCTGTTGTCCGGCGAGGACTTTATCTCGATCTTCGCTTGTAACGCTCTCCCCGGGGTCAACGACGCATTTGATCTCAATGCCAAACTGCTGGGCAAACTCAAAGTCTCGCTCGTCGTGAGCGGGAACCGCCATGATTGCGCCCGTACCATAGCTGATGAGCACATAATCCGCGATCCAAATCGGTACCTTTTCTCCATTAGCTGGATTGATCGCGAAACTTCCGGTAAAGACTCCCGTCTTTTCCTTAGCCAGTTCCGTCCGGTCCAAATCGCTCTTGGCAGCGGCCTGTTCACAGTACTTTTTCACTGCGACGGCGTTGTCGGCAGTCGTGAGTCGCTCGACGAATGGATGCTCGGGGGCGATCACCATGTAGGTTGCCCCAAACAGAGTATCGGGCCGGGTGGTGTAGATTCGCAGCACGTCATTGGTTGGTTTGCGGGGAAACTTGCCGACTGGTTGCTGAAGCGACCAGTCCGTCTCGGTGCCTAGATAGAAATCGACCTCTGCTCCTGTACTCCGACCGATCCAGTTGCGTTGGAGCGCTTTTACGCTCTCGGGCCAATCCACAAATTCCAAATCCGATTCCAGGCGGCTCGCGTAAGCCGTGATCCGCAACATCCACTGCCTTAATGGGCGTCGTTCAACAGGATGGCCACCTCGCTCGCTTTTGCCGTCAATGACTTCTTCGTTAGCGAGGACCGTGCCGAGTGCCGGACACCAGTTCACAGGAGCGAAGCTTTGATACGCCAGGCGATGCTCGTCGCGATATTCTCGCACAGCATTCTCTCCCGCATCGGCCACTTCAGCAGGGATGGGCAACTCTGCAATCGACCGCCCTTTCTGCTGTTGTTCATCGAACCAGGTGTCGTACAACTGCAAGAATATCCACTGCGTCCAACGGAAGTAGTCAACGTCCGTGGTGGCCAGTTCTCGCGACCAATCGTAGCTGAAGCCGAGCATCTTCAACTGCCGTCGAAACGTGTCGATGTTTTTCTCGGTTTGAATTCGCGGGTGTTCTCCCGTTTTGATCGCATGCTCTTCAGCGGGTAGCCCAAAGGCATCGAACCCCATTGGATGTAAGACGCTCTTGCCTTGCATACGGGCAGCACGGCAAACGATGTCGGTCGCGGTGTAGCCCTCGGGATGGCCAACGTGCAATCCGTCGCCGCTGGGATAAGGGAACATATCAAGAGCATACAGCTTTTCCCCCGAAGGCAGCCGAGGGGCGGCAAACGTTTGGTGTTGTTCCCAATAGGATTGCCATTTCGGCTCAATGGTGGCAGGATTGTATCGTGGCATAAAGGAATTAAGGGAAAGCGGAATAAGGTCCAAGCGAGTCGCTAATTCTACAGTAGCAAAGCACTTGCGCAAACCGGACGCCAGTTGACGTTTACCACTTGGTCCAACTACGATGGCACATTCGCGCAATAAGCTCTGACCCTGATTTAAAGAATATGGACAAGACCAAGGTAGCCATAATCGGACTAGGAACCGTGGGGTCGGGTGTTGCCCGATTGCTGCTGGACTTCGGCGACCGTACAGGCCGCCATGCTGGCCGTACATTGTGGCTGGAAAAGGCCGTCGTGCGTGACCTGGCTAAGGCGCGAGACTGCGATCTTCCCGCAGGCGTGCTGACGGACGATATCAATGATGTCCTCGGCAACCCAGAGATTGAGGTCGTCGCCCAACTCATCGGGGGACTCGAACCGGCTCGCACGATCATGCTCAAGCTGCTTGAAAGTGGCAAAGATGTCGTCACCGCCAATAAGGCCCTGCTAGCCCAACATGGTCCTGAATTATTCGATCGTGCCCGTGAATTGGGCCGTTCCATCGCTTTCGAGGCCTCTGTGGCAGGGGGAATTCCGATCATTGCCAATATCGGCCAGTGTTTGTCTGCCAACCAGATCGAGTCCCTCTTCGGCATACTCAATGGCACGAGCAATTTCATACTTTCGAAAATGCATGAAGAAGGCTCGAACTACGCCGAGGTGCTCGCCGAAGCCCAGCGACTCGGCTATGCCGAGGCCGATCCCACGATGGATGTTGATGGTTCGGACGCTGCTCAGAAACTGGCGATCCTGGCTCACCTCGCCTTTGGAGCCCGCGTCGATTGGCAGGATATCCCCCGCACAGGTATCGATAAGCTCGAAGTGGCGGATGTGAATTATGCCCAGGAAATGGGTTACAAGATTAAGCTCCTGGCAGTGGCTCAATTGATGGGAGATGGGTTGGAGTTGCATGTATCGCCAACTCTAGTGAAAGCAGGGACTCCCCTCGCCGAAGTTGGAGGACCTTTTAACGCAATCCGAGTCGTCGGAGATGCCGTAGGTCCGCTGCTCTTCTACGGTGCGGGGGCCGGCCAAATGCCGACTGCTTCTGCCGTCGTTGCCGACTTGATCGACACCGCCGTGGGTCGCACGCGAATCACTTTCAAGACACTCGAACTGTGGTCCAACCGCCAGGCTCGGGTCACAGCCAACGACTACGCTCAGGCAAAAGGAAGGTTCTACTTGCGAGCCAATGTGGAAGATCACCCTGGTGTGCTGGCACAGATCGCCACGGCTCTGGGCCGAGAGCAGGTATCCATTGCTTCGGTTCTGCAACACGAGGCCGAGGAGGGAAGCCAGGTATTACCCCTCGTGATCATGACCCACACCACGACCGAAGGTGCTGCTTCGAAGGCCTGTGAGGAAATTGCTTCCCTGAAAAGTGTCCGAGGTAAACTCGTCCGGATGTGGGTCCGTGACTGAACCCCAGCTTTGGTCGCCGAATCGACCAGTTAATGCAATTCCATGAAATACGCCATCATTATACCCGACGGTGCTGCCGACGAACCTCAAGCCGACCTCGACGGAAAAACCCCGCTCGAAGCCGCTCGCACCCCATGCATGGACAGCATTGTGGCTGCGGGTGTTGTGGCTCGTGCCTGCCACACCCCCAAGTTTCTCCCCGCAGGCTCGGAAGTGGGCAACATGAGCCTACTTGGTTACGACCCACTGACCAACTTCACAGGACGAGCACCCATCGAAGCCGCCGCCCAGGGAATCGAACTTTCGCCCGAAGATTGGGCTATTCGCTGTAATTTGGTCACGGTCGAAGATCAGATCATGAAGAGCTTTACCGCAGGGCACATCTCCACCGAGGAGGCGACGCAACTGTTGGCAACTGCCCAGGAGAAGCTAGGGGGCAATGGACTCGAATTTGTCCCGGGGGTTAGCTATCGCAACTTGCTTATCTGGCGGGGGCAGCAACGACCAGCCCCGTTCACGATGGAAATGCGAGCCACACCGCCGCACGACCTCACCGACAAGTCCGTCCTCGATAATTTCCCCAGAGGTCCAGGGAGCGACGTCCTCAATGAAATCATGGGTGCCACGATTGAACTGTTTGCCAATCACCCTGTGAATCAGAACCGCATCGCAATCGGAAAACCTCCCGCTACGAACGTCTGGCTGTGGGGAATCGGCAAGGCCCCCAAACTCGCTCCCTTTGCACAAGTTTATGGCCCTCAGGGGGCAATGATCACGGCGGTCGACTTACTGCGCGGACTCGCCGCGCTCGTCGGCTGGCAGAGGATCGAAGTTCCTGGGGCTACAGGCTACACAGATACCGACTATGCCGCGAAAGGTCGCTACGCTGTCGATGCCCTCAAGGAAGTCGACCTGATTTGTGTTCACATCGAGGCCCCAGATGAGGCGTCCCACGAGGGAGACTGCGGCAAAAAGGTCGCTGCTCTCGAAGAAATCGACACCCACATTGTCGGCCCGGTCTTGGAAGCCTTGAAGTCCGCCGGTGATTGGCGGATCATGATTTCCCCCGATCACCCGACCTTTCTCAGCACGAAAACCCATACCCATGGTCACGTACCTGTCGCCGTGGCCGGGTCCGGCATAGAACCCGATGACTTTACCAGCTACGGCGACACCAACGCCGCAAATTCATCCCTAGCCTTTGATGAAGGCTGGCGCACTATGGGCTGGTTCATGAAGCAATAAGTCAAAATCCAAACCATCCTTTACTCCGCATTCCGAAATCCGCATTCCGCAATCAACTATGGGAATTATTGTTCAAAAATTTGGTGGCACCAGCGTTGCTGATGCTGACAAGATTCTGGCCGCGGCTCGCAAGGCGATTCGCAAGCAGCAGCAAGGCCATCAAGTGGTCATGGTCGTAAGTGCCATGGGAAAAAACACCGATGTGTTAGTGGACTTGGCAGGTCAGATCACCAGCAATCCCCCTGCCAGAGAAATGGACATGCTGCTTTCCACCGGCGAGCAAGTGAGCGTGGCTCTCATGGCGATGGCGATCAACGAGCTGGGAAGCAAAGCAGTGAGTCTCACCGGAGGGCAAATAGGTATCAGGACCGACAGCTCTCACACTAAAGCCCGCATTCAATCCATCTCGACCGAACGCATGCGAAAGCATCTCGACGACGGCCATATCGTCATCGCCGCCGGCTTTCAGGGAATCGATGAGGATCTCAACATCACTACGCTCGGCCGCGGTGGTAGCGACACGACCGCCGTTGCCTTGGCGGCAGTGTTGCAGGCCGACGCCTGCGAAATCTATACCGACGTCGATGGCGTGTTTACCACCGATCCACGCATCGTCGCTGAGGCCCGCAAGATGGATCGTGTCAGCCACGACGAAATCCTGGAACTAGCCAGCATGGGAGCAGGCGTGATGCACAGCCGCTCGATTGAATTCGGCAAGAAGTTTGGCGTGCCGATTCATGTGTGCAATAGTGCCAGTTTCAGTGACGAACCTGGCACGGTGATCGGCCTGCATCCCGAAAGCGTGGATCGCCCTGTGAGTGGCGTTGCGTTGACCAAAAATGAAGCCTGGATATCGCTGGCCAACGTCCCGGATCAACCCGGCACGATGGACGCCTTGTTCACCAAGCTCGGCAGCGTCAACGTGGCCGTCGATATGATCGTGCAAAATGTTGGTGAAGGGGGTAAGGCCGAGATCTCATTCACGGTGCTTGAATCGGACTTACCAGTCACTTTGAAAGCTGTTGAAGAAGTCGCTTCCGATCTGGGGGAAGTCGATGTCACGCATGACGCTAATGTTTCTAAAGTATCCATTGTAGGTCTGGGAATGGCCACGCAGACTGGCGTGGCCGACCGCATGTTCCGCTCATTTGCTGAAGAAGAAATCAACATCCTGGCAATCACGACCAGTCAAATCAAAGTCTCGGCTTTGGTGCGGCGGGAACAAGCCATGCAAGCCTTGCGTGCCGTTCATGGTGAATTTGAGCTGGACAAACCACCAAAGAGTCGATCGACCTTTGGTCCCAAAACTTCGACCACCCTTCAATCGAGCCCGGTCGATGTCGTAGCGCGGCTCCAGCGCATGGAAGATCTCACAATCGACGATATCCAACTCGACTCCAGCCAAGGGCGGATTACCGTTTCGCATGTCCCTGACAAGCCGGGCATCGCCGCCGAGATATTCGAGGCGGTGGCCGCCGAAGAGATCATGGTCGACATGATCGTGCAAGGCACAGGTCGCGATGGAATGGCAAACATAAGTTTTACCGTGCCGCGGGAATCCGTATCAGCCGCAGCCGAGATTGTTCGCTCGATCGCAGCCAATCTCGAGTGTGGCCCAGTGACCAGTGATCGAGAGATAGCCATTCTATCCGTCTTCGGAATTGGCATTCGTACCCATACAGGAGTTGGCGTGCGGATGTTTCAAGCGTTATCTCGCACAAACATCAATATCGAGATGGTTAGCACCAGCGAAATGCGGGTCAACGTGGTCGTATCTGCCGAGCACGGCCCCGAAGGTCTGAAAGCGCTGCAAGCCGCGTTTGCTGATGTGCTGGGCTGAACTGCATTTAAGATTTCGACGATCTGCTGCTAGGTGATATTTTCATCAATCACGTCATGCAGAACGTCTTCTGAGACGTAGATCGGCAGCGGCGGGTTGCAACTCACCGCTACGGCAATGGCATCGCTGGGTCGTGCATCAACCTCAATCAGTTCTCCCTCATGGCGCACTCGCAACTGGGCGTAATAAGTGTGCTCTTTGAGCTCGTTGATCACTACATCCTGAAAATCGCCACCCAGTGATTCCACTGCGTTGACCAAGAGGTCGTGAGTCAATGGCCGGGGCGCTTCAAAACCTTTCACCCGACGATCAATGCTGGTCGCCTCAAAGATGCCAATGAGGATAGGGAACATCCGTTGTCCATCGATTTCGCGCAACCAAATGACTTGCTCGCTGGTGACCTCACTGATCACGATTCGCGCTAATTCCATGGCCACTGGCATATTGAAAAATCCTCGGATGCAGGAATTGCTGTGTTGACTACCCTTCCACCGGGCGTCTCCCTAGATTATAGGACGAGAGCCGAGTCGAGTGCTACCGCTGGCGAGAAAACAGCATGTTGCCAGATACTATCCGATTAGCGATACTCACTATTTCGCTCGGTCCGGTAGCTCAGTCGGTTAGAGCAGGGGACTCATAATCCCTTGGTCGGGGGTTCGAGTCCCTCCCGGACTACTTGCTTATGTGAAAACGAACTAGACGTTCGTCTTTTCCGAGGATTTTCAGAGTCGCGCGCTGCATAATGCGGTGCACTTCCAGGCATTTCAGTGGTCTGCTGCACCGGATTCTGCAGCGCTTTTTTGGCGACCGCTTTGGCAAAGTGTTGATCGTGTACCTGGAGATAGTGCCGACGCGCTACCTTCTCACTGTTCCCTAACCAACTGCACACCACATGCAAGGGAAACTCACTCTCTAGTTCCGTCTGTCGAGTGCTCCGCAAATTCTGAAACAGCTTTGGCCAAGGCGCGATGCCTGCACGATCCAGGATTCGCATAAACTGGGTGCGCAGGTTGGCATTGTTGTTCCGATAACGATTGATCACGTACTCGGACCCATCAGGTGCCAACTCCCGCACGTCCTCCAGGTAGCTTTCTAACTCGGGGAAGATCGGCACGAATCGAAATCCCTTTCCCAGATGCTCGGTCTTCGACGATCTCACTTTGATTCTCTGATTGGCCCAGTCGATGTCCTCCCATCGCAAGGCAAGATGCTCACTCGGGCAGCGTAGGCCACCAAATCGACTCAGAGCGAAGATCAAACGCCACTCGGCATCAGGACAAGCCCCCAGGACCTTTTCGGCATCTTCTCTGCTGACATAGTGCGCCCGACTTTCGTTGGGCATGATCGTGGCCGACTGATCGGCAAACGGGCTACGCTCCAGGAGTCTCTGTCGTACTGCTGCATTAAAAAAGACCTTGGCACTGGCGATATACTTACGCACCGTGTTCTCCACACGGCCCTTGGCAAGGGATCGTCGCCACTGATCGACCTCCCCGTCTGTAATATCAGCAATAGGAGTATCGGCACCGAAGTGCTCCAAGAGACTTTCCTCGGTCGTTCGCCACTTGCTCACCGTGTTAGGCTTCGCATCGGTGCGACTGCGGATAAAGCTGGCAATAAAATCGCCCAGGGCAACTTGCTCTCGGTGATCGGTCAATTCGACCTTGGCCAGCTTCTCTCGCAATTGACCCCCGATCTCTGTGAGCCAGACCGCAGTCTTGCGGGCAATGCTGTCTCCGCTGATCTTGGCATTGTTCAATTCTTCGACGTGGCCCTTGATTGTGATGGCCGTTTTCTGAGAGACCTTCCCGAGGCGGATCGTTCGTCGCTTTCCATCCCCGGCCACAAATTGAATACTGCGATGCCCGTTTGGTTCTCTACTGATCGATGCCATGTTTATCTACCTTCCAAATCAGAATGCGTTACTCACAGTTCCAAAAGTATTCTCAGGCGGTCTTCTACTTCGGCCATCGTTGTCGCGCTTACAGTGCCCCACCGCTTACCAAGACGTTCCTTGGAGATCGACCGCACGGCTTCCGTCATGGCATAGCTTGTGGTCTTCAAGCCCCCCTCGGGCTTGTCGATTTTTACATGCAGAGGAATACCCTTCCCTTTGCTGGTGATCGGCAATACAACCACGAGATCAGCCGGACCTTGATTGAATCGATTGGTAGAGACGATCAAAGCCGGACGGTCTTTACCTTGTTCGCGACCTCTTGTCGGATCGAAATTCACATTCCACACTTCGCCGCGGAGGGGTTCGACTTTGGTCATTTGTCACCCCCTTCCAAGCCATCACTGAGAGTTGCTTCCCAGGCGGCCCGTTCCGCTTGTTCAGCTTTCCAGGCTTTGGGGTCAGACTTTAGTGCTGCGAATGCTTCGTTGGTTGCATCAAGCAATCGTTGCCGACGCAACACTTCGACGGCTTGATCCAACACCTCGGGCATACTCCGCCCCGTAGCTTCGGAGATCGCCTTAAGTTTGGCGTGAGTCTCTGGCTTGATTCTGACAGTGTCGCTGGCCATTCTGCATTTCTCCGGGGTGTACCCTTTGAAGTATACGTTTTCGCATGCGCTCCTGTCTACACAAATCGACCGTTTCCGCCTCAATTCTGCAATCATTGCATTTTTCTCCTGTTTTCAGACTTTTCCCAAATACCGATACCGAGTCGCCAACTGTTTTGCACGTTGCCCAGGTTCCACGATCTCCAAGACCCCCTCCTCAACCAACAGGAACAACCACCGATTGGCCGTGGTGTGATCCACTCCGAATAGCCGACCCGCTGTCCGGCAGGCCAGATAGAAGGGACCCTCACCACATGATCGTTGCAGCTCCCGGCAGAAGCCTATCAACTGCTTGAGACCGGCTTGTTCGTACTCTTGGGCCACCTCGGGCAATTCATGGGTCTTAGAGCGCTCAAAAATCTCAGTCATGGCATCTTTTCCTTTTGGTTGTCGTACTCGTGGCCAGGCTTTGAGGAAATCAATCCAGGATTCCTCAAAAGGTTTTGTGTTGATCTTATCCTTGCAGAGATCGTGCCACCGACGCACATAGGGTTTCAGGGATTGTGCCGACGCATCGGCCAATTCAGGAACAGCTTTCAGTCCTCGGGCCAGGTCGAAGACTTGCCGATTCCGTTGTCCAGGTCCATCGGGGAGACTTTCGGCGATGGCCGTCTGGATTGGAATACTCCATTGGCTGCAATCAGATACTTTTTTAGGGGTGTTAGGTTTTGTTGGATTTTCAGTAGCAGTTCTCTCTATTGCATCAGTCTTCTTCTGTACTCTCTGTTCTCCTCTGTAATCTCTGTGCTCTCTGTGCTCTCTGTTGCATCGTGTGTCGGCAGGTCGCGCCGATAAGGGCGGATTTGGAAATTCCCGCCCTCCCTTGAGTAGGGAGGGGTGCGGGAATTCCTCACCGCCCTTTCGGCTCTTGCCTCCTTTCAGGGAAACTTGAGATGAATCTGGGGACTGATAGAGTCCCGACGAAAACACGTCCACCTCGGGCAATGGTCCCTCGGGCAGCGGGACGATCCAGGCATACACATGCCCCGAGGGGTGCACCGAGGGGGGCAACACCGAATAACAACCAACTCCACACCGAAGCTCACCACCGGCCACTGTGATCGCACCAGTGCCCCCAGGTTTGCCGATCAGGGATCGCACGGCTGCAATGTGCTCTGCCGTGGCCCGAGCGTACACATGGCGACCACGCTTCGTGGCGACCGTTGGCAAAGTCTTGGCCAGTTCAGGTTGCTTTTCGGCCCAGGCTTCATAGCTGGCCAGATCATCGAAGTCGCGACTGACGAGTCCTCCCGAGACCGCTCCGAAGACCACCCCGATGCCAAAATCTCCTTTCTGAAACCACTCGTGAATCTTGGCTTCACTGGCAGGTTCCCTCTGGAATTGTTTCCAGCGGACCTTTGGCCGTTTTGTGCTCATACGCATCGGGAAGATCGACCACCCCCTCTGGTGATACTCCAGGGCCTCCAGCCACATTTTGCGCGGTCCTTCCACGGATCACTCTCCATTGTCGGGCAGCGCCGCACGTGGTAGGATTTAGGTGAATGTCAAACCTACCTTATGCAACGCGCCCGGCCCAGTGTCGGGCGTTTTGCTTTTGATTGGAGGACAGGGGAGTCGAACCCCTCTCGGTGAATGTCAAACCCACCTTATCCCCTCGGAGTCCCCCGGGGCCTCATGCCCGTTTAGTCGCCTCCCATGCGGTTTGATCAGGTCCTCCGGCTTCCAGCCACCTTTCAATTTCCGATCGCGCCCAGCGGACAGAATGCCCCAGGCGAATCGGAGTCGGGACCTTCCCCGTTCGGGTCAAGGTGTGGAGATGCCGTTGCGAGATACCTAAGTGCTTGGCAAGTTCGGCAGAAGTCAGTGCCAGGCGGTCCGTTTCGATTGCGTGCAATGATGTTCTCATGCACGCAATTCTAAGGGTTAAATAAGGCCATCCAAGTTTGCGCGATATTGCGCGCTAAGAAGTTTTTTCGTTCGATTGCTTGATAGGTCCCCGATAGACATATTTGCCGTTTATCTTCGCAACCCCACGGCGTTTTAGTTCAGGCATGTAGTTGGAATGGAAGGTAGGTTCTTTCACATCGATGTGATTAGCTATTTTCTTCACGTTCTCGGGGCTGTTTGATTGAATGAAGGCTATAGCCTCACCTACTTTTAGCTCGTCAAATGATCGCTTTCCGACATGTTGCTGTGTAATTCTAGTAGAGGTAGTAGTGAGGCAACGACTATTCAAATCATTTCGAATGGTTACAGGACGGTGACCTGCAACTAGATCGAGTGAATCTAGAACTAATGTCGTTGTATATGCAGGATGTACTGGATAATCGACATCCCACCATCCACCTTCGTGTTGCTGGCTCCAAATCCAATCGATTGCTTTATCTGCCGACTTTTTCCATCCTGGTGGTTGCCACACTGCGAGAGCGTGAAGAACAACAGCTGTGACGATCAAAGGTGGGTAGTAGATGTCTGACCAAAATCCATCTGCGTTAAATGTAGACTGAATGTCAGTCCAGGCATGTTTAGCCAAATTTGAATTCCATTGGTTCGAATTAATTCGAAGAGCAGAGAATATGAGTGAAGCACAATCTAGAGGAGATATTCTGAAAGGTGCGTACTGCAAGTATTCTTTGATTGGAGTTGCTGGTTGAATATGCCAAGGATGAAGTTCATTAAAGAACCCCTTTGGCAATAGACAAGTCTCCAATGCCAATTCAAGCACGTTAACCACATCTAAACCAGAGACGTCACATCTAGCAAGATTGAAACAACCGAACTTACCAAACTCCGCAAATTCCCCTCCATAAACCCATTCCTTGAAGTAGTTCAACACTCGTTTCCACCAAGTATCAAAACCAAACAACTCACACCAAACTGCACCTCGCATCATTGAAGAATCGGTGATGAAATCGTCAGATTCATTGAACCAGAAATTCATCAAGACATGCTGAGGTAAATTCGAAGGAGAAGGAACAGTCGCCTTAAGCTGTGATTTGAATTCATGACTGCAACCGTCCAGGGTGACCTTTTCCTGTGATTTCCACATGTCATGCAGACATTGACGGTGGTAATCTTCAATTAGTCCACGACTGGCAAGAAATGTGAATGCTTCGCAAGCTCTAAAGTCGATATGACCGTTGGCAGAAAACGCTCGCGACACCTCCTCAACAAGAAAGTATAACCAATTCTCTGCTTTTTCTCGTGGTGGCCGAGTCTGATTCAGCCCAATAAACTGTTCACATCTACGACGGGGTGGTAGCAGAAACTTCTGATGGTATCCCTCGATATACCGCGTCACCTCATCTGGTTGGGGTGGCAATTTTGCTTTTCGACTTTGTCGTTTCTTCGCCAACACTTTAACCTTCCACGAGACGGCCCGAGCGGGAGGGTGGGGAAGGTAGATGCCACCTCACCCGCACGAGCCTAGACACCGATGATCAGTCGGCATGTACTCGAATCACGCCCAGTTTACCCTATGCCGATCACCGTGGGGAGAAGATGTCTCTCGACAACGGGTCCTTCCCCGGTCCACCATCCCGCACGGTCCCACGTTGCCCCGGGCAGGAAACCTATAGTCCCTCCCGAGATCGAGACGGCAAAACTATCTAATTTTGCGAAAAAGTGTACGGGGCTAGCCGCACGGTCCCGGTTTTCAAAGCCCCTGAAACCGGACCGGCCCCCATACCCTCTAGTGAAAACCTACCGCGAAATGTCTGTGGCTTTCCCCCTCGGTCTCCACATCCAGCTCATCAGAAACAGACGTCCCCCCAGACCGATATGCCCCCCCTCCCCCCAGGGATTCGATGCCGTGGGAGGTGCCGACGAGGTTGTTAGTAGTAGTACCCCCTTTTGGGAGTTGATACCCGCAGAAGGACTTCCAGGGGATACCCGCAGGGGATCAAGCATCGCAAAAGGGACCCGACCGAGGGTAGTTGATGTCCCCCTCTCGCGCGTGCGCGGGGGAATTATACGCCCAGGGGTGTTGCTTGTCGCCAATACCCTCTCGTGGCCGATGAGTTTACTTGGTCAAAATCAGCCAGTTTCACGCAAGTATTTTGACCCGTCTAAAATCTTAGGAAATTCTTTTGCAGTAGGAAAAAGCACTGGCTAGAATGTGGCTGCAAATTGAAGTAGTCATTTTGCATCTCTACTTTCTATACTCAAGAATGTGATACAGCTCATCCGGTACGACATGCAAATCTTACTCGATAAGTGCGAACTTGAGTCGATGATTCTATCAATTGTTCAAGTGAGAGGCTTTTGGAGCCTGAATTACTACCTTCCCGAAACACATATGGATCTTCGGAATGTGATGTATCGCGACTTTGTTATTACGGCGAAGGACATAGTAGTGAAAGACGAAAGCGTCATGAGAGCAGAAGTTCGCTTCACCAGAAAAAAGCGTGACTTTTGGTTATTCCGACCAGAGCGGCGACTATTCAAAGAAATCAAAGAGATATTAGATCGTCATTATGGAAAACAAAGTCTCCGTAAGGATGGAGGTACTACTTATTGTTTTATGCCATTTTGGTACCCTGGGCCAGTTGATAAAGAAATGGGACTGTTTGTTGAACTTAAATGGAATTCCGATAAAGTTTACAGCCTCTATTGCGAATGTGAAGTGAGTAATGCTCCCGCATACCTAGGTATGAAGAATGAAATCAAGAATCCCTTTATCGTGATTTATTTTCACCGAATCCCTGAAGAGACTTTGGTAAAAAGTGAGGTGGTTTCCTAGGTTGAACGCAAAGTTGGATTCCGAAGGAAGCAACTGCGAATATAGAAGTGGATTCTCGCGAGAAGTATTCCTGCGAGTGAAATACCGATAACCACACGGGTCAATACTCAATAAGCGTTTGTCCTATGATTGATCGCCTCAAGGCCATCCTCGTTGCAGTCGCCATTGTATTTGGCATCTTTCTTGCGATTTCGTTTTCAATCACAACGCATGAAGCAGTTCCGGATAATGCACAATTTCTAGTGAACGTGCAAGATGAGTATATTCTGCCTCGTCCAATCGAAGGATTAGACCTTTGGCGTGATCCTCAGAATGGCAACATTGATTGGACTAAAAACTGCACAGAGATAGTTACCTACCGAGAACTCTTAAATCAAGACAACCCATATCACGATTTCGACTTACCAGACATTCCGGAGTGGAATAGTAGAAGACTCTACGGTCGTGAGGTATCTCTCTTCTGGTCCATCGTCAATCCACCCTTGAACCGATGGGATTCTGATGGACGATGGCGATATTGAAGGTAAGTAGCTATGTGCGACTGGTGGAAAACAAAACGAGATTGGAGCCGTTTAGGTTGGTCTGTAGTGTTCGTTGCATTGGGACTAATGCAACTCTTCTATTACTTTCAAGCTCGAAAAAACTTGCAAGAATTCGGTAAACTCGCAATAGCCGCAGAAGGAGTCGTAACTTTTGCTAGACAGGGATGGCGGTCACGTGATGATGGTGAACCGCCGTATATCCGATATCGTTTTCAGGCTCGTGACGGGAGAGAGTATTCCGGAGAATCAGAGGTTTATGTGCCTGAAGGTGAAAAAGTAATTGTGAACTACTTGCCAAGAGATCCTGCCACGAATCATGCAGTGGGCGGCGAGGACCGCGGTGAATATAAACTTTTAATGTTCGTTATACTGGTTTTCTTCGGACTGATTGAATTCATGTATGGATTCAGCGATGCCACCCTCAGAATGATGAGTTCAGAGTCACGTAATAAGTTCTTATGCACCCCCTTTGAACGATTTCCAATTATCATTCTTTGTTCAGCTTCAGCTTACATGTTATACAAAGCACCACAGGAGACATATCCGTACGTGTATTATCAGATTCTTCGAGTAGTCGTCTGGGCAACAGCCATTATGCTTGCGGTTCTTGCATACCGCTGGGGCAATGCTTGGGCACCTTGGCTTTTTGGCCTATTGGCCCTCCTTTTTAATCCCCTCGTACCCTTCCACCTTAGTCGAGACACATGGGCTCGAATCGACTTAGTTTCAGCGATAGTTTTTCTGATTGCAGCTTTCAAAATGAAGCCACCGGAAATCGAGGAATTTGAAATTGATAAAATCCTCTATGACTAGAAATCTGATGAAAACTTGTAAGTGGGAGAAGGGAAACTAGTACCGCTACCTCCGAATCTTGCAGGGGTGGAGGCGGATTCCAAAATCCGCCCCGAGGGTTCGATCAGTCATTTTCGATCAGCCCCAGGATCGCGTCTCGGGTCTGTTCGGAGAGGGTCTCCCAGGCGGCTATCACGGTTTCCAGATCGCTGCTAAAATGCTCCGATAGTGTCCCAACTGCACCGGATTCTGCAGCGCTTCGCAAACCCACTTGACCGAAGTTGTTTGCTACCCAGGTAGTTAGGTCAATTGTATCGAGTCCCTCCCGGACTACTTGCTTGTGTACGTACGTAACACCCCGCTGCAATCGGTTGCTCCATCCATGAGTTCAGAATCAGATAATCCCCGCCACCCAAACCGGATGACCGTCCCCGGCTTTGCAGCACTCAAAGGCTCCGGGCAAAAGATCACGATGGTGACGGCCTACGATTACCCTTTCGCG
This sequence comes from uncultured Planctomycetaceae bacterium, assembly GCA_937925545.1. Taxonomy (GTDB): domain Bacteria; phylum Planctomycetota; class Planctomycetia; order Pirellulales; family Lacipirellulaceae; genus Bythopirellula. The sequence goes on along the minus strand of CALALR010000038.1, from coordinate 230,741 downwards.
AGGCTCGTTGACGACGCGGGGGTCGAGGCGGTCCTCGTCGGCGACAGTATGTCGATGGTAGTTCAGGGACACGAGAACACCCTGCCCGTTACGCTCGATGAAATGATCTACCATGCCGAAATGGTTGGTCGAGCGGTGAACCACGCCCTGGTGATCGTCGATATGCCGTTTCCCAGCTACCACATGGGCAAGCACAAGGCCATCAAGAACGCGGGTCGCATTCTCAAGGAAACTCGTTGCCAAGCCGTAAAGCTGGAAGGAGGTGCCGATCAGGCCGACACGATCGCTGCGTTGGTTTCCGCAGGCATCCCAGTAATGGCACACTGTGGACTGCGTCCGCAGAGCGTTCATCAACTGGGTGGCTATCGCGTCCAGCGAGATGAAGCGGCGTTACTGCACGACGCTCGTGCTGCTGCCGAGGCGGGGGCGTTCTCGCTCGTGCTCGAATGTATTCCCACGGAGCTCGCGCGAGAAATCACCGAGAAAATCTCTATCCCCACTATCGGGATAGGCGCGGGCCCTGGCTGCGATGGCCAAGTGCTCGTGCTGCACGATGTGCTTGGACTCACCATTGGACGCGTGCCCAAGTTTGTCAAGAACTATGCCAACTTACGCACAACGGTTACCGACGCGGTGCGTAATTTTCGGGACGATGTTCGAGGGGGAGAGTTCCCGAGCAAAGAGCAAGGGTTTAAATAATCTACTCTATACTCACTTGTGCAAACTGCACGTCCCCTCTTCACAACTTGCTCCACTTAGTCGGTACCGATTTTTCGCGATCCAGCGATAGAGTGGACGCCAGAGGACCATACTTCCTGGAAAGTAAGATAGTGGCAATGCCCACCAGAGTCGCCGCAGGCGGCGCGTGAGATACCGCAATGCTTCTGGTCCCCAATGTCGGTTGCCATCTGTATCAACGATGCACATTTCCTGCATGAGCCGCTCATGCGTGAGATCGGGCCAGCGGACCTGCACCTGTGGATCATGCAACGAGAGATAAGCAAGCTTATCTTGGCAATCCCACCAAGGGAGTTTGCTGACCTGAGACGTGCAGATGCGGCAATCGCCGTCGTAAACGACGACGTCGGCATCGGGGCGCTGATCGGGGGTAGGTAGTGGCGTACTGGGCATAGTTGTTGAATCCAACGCCTAGGGGCTGCCATCTCAGCGCACCAGGCGTGACTTTGGACCTGGAAGCCGATAGAATAGGCTATCTCCTTCATATTACTTTAACCGCACTCACTCGCCAGGAGTAAACCCGCATGGATCAGATCCTTGCCCAAGTTTCGCGGGCCCGTCGGCGACTCTGGCTGGAATTATTCCTCAACCGTCTTGTCACATGCTGCTTTGTGACACTAACTCTCGCGTTGGTGGCGCTGATTGTTCCCAAATTAGTGGCAATTGACAACCTGCCCGAACGATGGTCTCTCTGGTGTGCATTGGTCGGCATAGCGTCAGGGGTTTTGTCAGCATTCTTCTGGACGTTGCTAGATGGATTGAGTGATCTGGACGCGGCAGTGGAAATCGATAGTCGTTTCGAGTTGCGCGAGCGGCTTTCGAGCAGCTTGGCCTTATCGCCCGATGATGCCCAGTCGCCTGCAGGTCAAGCATTGTTGGCCGACGCTGCGCGGGCGGTCCGTCGCTTGGAAGTCACCTCGCGGTTTGGAATTCAGATTTCCCGTAATCGTTGGTTGCCGTTAATGACAACAAGTCTGACATTTCTGATCGTCAGTTTCTTTGGCAACGCGGATGCACAGAGCACAATTGACCCTCATGCCACCGCTCAAGCAAAAGAGCAACGTGAAAACGTTAGCAAGACACTTAAGGAGCGATTGGCAGAAAAGCGCAAACTTGCTGCTGAAAAGGGCCTTAAAGAGGCCGAGGGACTTTTTGGTCAACTCGAAAAAGAAACTGAGAAACTGGCCAAGGCAAAAGAAGCGGATCGCAAACAAACCCTCGTCAAGCTCAACGACCTTGCCAGTGAACTTGCCCAGCGCCGCGAGAAGCTTGGCGGAGACAAAGAACTTCGCAAACAATTGTCCAAACTGAAAAACCTCAACCAAGGTCCTGCGGATAAAATGGCTGAGGCGATGAAAGCGGGAAATTGGCAACAGGCAGCGCAAGAACTCGAAAAACTCAAAAAGCAATTTGCCGAAGGCAAGCTTGATGAAGACGCTAAGCAGGCGCTGATGGAACAGATGAAGCAAATGCAAGAGCGGCTTGCCGAAGCGGCCGAGGCCCAAAAACGGGCAATGGAAGATCTGAAAAAGCAAATCGAGAAGCAGCAAAAAGCAGGAAACCTGGCTGAAGCCGGTGAATTGCAACAGAAACTCGACCAGATGCAGAAGCAAAAAAATCAGAGCGACAAGCTTAGCCAACTTGGTTCCCAAATGGGTGCGTTGCAAGATGCTATGAAAAAAGGTGACAACGGTAAAGCTGCCCAGGCCATGAGTGACATGATGGAACAGATGGATCAACTCGCTCACGAAATGCAGGAAGGCGAACTACTCTCCGCTGCCATGGATCAGTTGCAAATGGCAAAGGATGCAATGTCTTGTCAAGCTTGTCTGGGTATGGGTTGTTCCACTTGCCAGGGCAATATGATGTCTAACCGATTTAGCGAGAGGCCCGGCAGTGGTATGGGAGCCGGCCGGGGCTTCGGTCCCCGCCCTGATGAAAAGAATGACACAAACTTCCGCGACTCGCGAGTTCGCCAAAACCCAGGTCGAGGCGCGGCAGTTCTAGCCGGTGAGGCTGACGGACCAAACGTCCGTGGTCAAGTTGCCGAGGCCATCAAGGAGGAAATGGCTGCCCTCGGAAGTACCCCTGTTGATCCACAGGTGGTGGAACAACTCCCAAAATCTCGTCGCGAGCATGCCGAGGAGTACTTCAATACACTCCGCGAAGGCCGCTAATCCGCGATAAGCGGCAAAAAACTATGGTCAGTCTGCACAATCGGCGTAGGCCAGTCAAGCTGGGTGCACTATACTTGTTGGGTAATCGCGGCGATTCTGATCTGCGTCCCTCATGACCACCCTTTCCTGGGAACAGAATCGCGGAAGAGCCAGCAGGATTCTTGTTCTTGGAGGAACATACCGTGGAACATAAGCAACTCAGACGCTTCAACTATTGTGCAATCTTGTACTTTCTTGGGACTATACTCACCACATATCCCGCGTGGAGCCAATCCCAGGAAGCAATTTCTCGCTCGGCAGACCTGCCAGAGATCGTAAAGTCTGCTGCAGCGGACCATCGCACTTTTGATAACGATCGCTTTCAACCGACTCATCAGGAGCTGATTGATAGTGCCCAAGCCCTCGAAGCCGCACTGGGACCTGGCTCCGAGCTATCGCGAAACTGGAAGAAGTATTTGAAATGGGATTTGCTCGCTCCGCAACTTGAGGAGGATGCGAAGATCGATCGTGAATCTCTCGAAAACCTTAAAACCGTCTTGCGCCGCTTCCGCGCGAATCACCCGGGACTGGAACTTTCTGTCTTCGTTCGAGTGGCCTCTGCAATCGACCGATATCAGGAAGTTGCCTTCTGGAACGCGCTAGCTGTGCGGCGCGACACAGCGCCGGTCTACGATTCCTATATGAAGACTTTCGCCGAACAGCTTCGTCGCCATCAGGAAGCTCCGACAATGGAGACGACCCGCCAAATTGGTCAGGCTTTGGGTACTGTGGAACTGCTTGGAGATTCACCACAGGTGGTTCAAGCGGTATACGAAACTTACTCGCAACCAAATGTCTGGGCAGATGTGACGACCAAGGCTCTCAATGAGCTTGCGGCACCGGTTTGCCAGATTGGACCCGTTCGAGACTGCATCCTGGGTGCGTCGGTAAAGGGGACGGCGATCACAAGCGGCCTGGTCACCTTCTATCCCCACGAAGCCCAGGAACGTATTGAAATGGATATTTATCTTGCCGGGGTGATCAATTCGCGAACGCAGTCGTTTAAGAAACCTGTCCGCATCGGCAGTACGGGTAGGACAAATTACTTTGCATCTAAAAGGCTACTGATCAGTGACAACGAGTTCACGTCTACAGGTGTTAACGTAAATGCCCGGACTCATACCAGAATTCATTCGGTCACGAAAACCGGGGGAAGATTTGGTAAGCGCCTGGTCGAAAAAATCGCCTGGAAAAAGGTGTACGAGAAAAAATCGCAAAGCGAGTGGATTGCGGCCAGACACGCTGAACAACGGATCGCCGACAGTTTTGATCAGCGCGTTCTGGAGGCACTCACCAATGGCCGCTTGAGTTATGAGGACAAGCTTCGGGCGCCACTGACCCGTGTGGGGCTTTTGACTGAAGCGATCCACCTTTCGTCGAGTTCTCAAGCTGTACATTCCCAAGTCGCATTGGCCTCTTATAAGCAAATCACGACGGACTCGCTTCCACCTGCCAAGTTGGCCGATAACGACTTGACGGTTCAACTGCACGAAACTGCCATTAACAATTTCTTACCCGTCGTATTGGCTGGAGCAACACTCCGACAGGACAATCCCGAGGAGCAACCCGTTTTAGAAGGAGACATCCCCCCTTGGCTAAGGAAGTTGGCAGAAAAGTCGCCGAAAGAGTTGGCCGAATCACCCGATTCAGCGGTCCCCGAACTTCCACCTTCGATTGCAGAGGAAAACGCCAAAGAAGCGATGTCGTTTCGACCATGGTATTTCAAATTCAATACTGAACATCCCGCAAGTGTCAGTTTTGAAGATCAAAAGTTGACCTTACGGTTACGCCTGGCTGAACTGCAGGCCAGCGAGGTGAAAGAGGATGAACCACTCAAGAATTGGGACTTCATTGTCACCTACGAGGTCATTCAGGACGGCAACGAAGTATTGCTCAAGCGAGTGGGGGAGATCGAGGCATTCCCGACTGGTTTTGATCCACGTTGGGATGATAGACTAACGGGTGAACAAGTTGGAATTCGGAGCAACCTTGCGAAGAATCTTAATAAACGTGCCGCAGCGGGACAGGGTTTTCCCGCTGAAATACCAATTCCTGCCATCAAGCTCCCTGAGCAATCCAACACCCCTGGTTTAACGTTGCAACTCGCTCAACTCGATTGTGATAATGGTTGGTTGACGATCGGCTATCGCGTGCCGTAAGTAGTTAGCTGTCCTAGGATGGGTGTATCATTCGTTTAGGAGAAACCACAAAGATGGAGCCCGTCGTTGATATCGCGTTTGATTGTTTGCCATTGCGATCGATTGGCAGGCTTGATGCACCGCTTGATGCACCGCCAGAATTCCGTCGGCGGCACGCGCACCTGGTGGCAGCCTTGGAGCGATTTGGTCCTGAGCGGACCTACTATCTTTACAATGCCCGCTGTGTTTTTCGACTTGCGAACAGTGAAATTGAAGGCATGGTTCGCTTCGACCTGGAGGGTATCGTACACACCGATGCTAGCGACTTATTGACTGAACATGTCGAACTTGAAGTTACCCTTGCTAGCGAAACATGTGGTGGCATCCCTCCCGAAGTCGAAGCCTGGTTCAAAACGCGTGTTGAAAAGGCGGTTGCTATCGAGTTCGACCGATTCATCGCCGCTGGTCAACTTTCTCAACGCTCCACCGACTTGGGCCACGACGTCGATCTCGCAAATCTTGCTGGTTTCTCCGGCATGCATGTTTGACTCAGCCGGACCAACACTTTGGTCCGGGATCCCCTGAGGCTGGTGAGCCTCCGGCTAAGGAACTTGATGCTAGCACTCAACTGAGTGCAAACTTCTCACTTATGTCAAAGTTTAACGATTAGGCCGTCGATAACGGTTGTAACGACTCCTTCGGTGGCTGCGCGCACCCTATTTGCGTAGGTGTGTATTGCTACAGAAGAAGTCGGCCGAGGGGGGCTCGGTGACTAGGGCGCAACTCGCCTACAGCGTAAGCGACAGGATACGAACCCCCAGAGGGATTCAATGCGAAAGCCAGACATTCTTAATGGTGGCCTACAGCAAGAATCCAGGAATATCGCAACATGAATCGGCAAATCCGAGCGACCTTATCGCTGGGGCTCTGTGCACTGACACTCTTCACTGGGTGTCACCCGACACAACCCTACTTCTTCGCCGAAGACGGTAAAGTGTTTGGTACCGGCGATCTGTCGCACTACATGAATGTTGCTACGGAGATCGACTACCCAGACGTAAACACCTGCCCAATCGACGAAGTGGCAGGTACACAGGCTCCCCTCACTCTGAGCAATTCTGAGCACTTCGACATCTGGGAAGTCACACTCGAAGAGGTGACACGAATCACCCTGACCAATGGTAAAGTGTTGCGTCAGCTGGGAGGACGCATTACCGATAGCGGGAGTAACATCGCCCTCTCAACTCCCGAGATATTGACGCAAAACCCTGCGAATGTACTCACAGTCTATGACCCTGCCCTAGTAGAAACCGGCAACGGAACAGGTACGGGCAGCCCCTTTAGTGGCACGGGTGTCGAAGCTGCTCTTTCCGAGTTCGATGCCACGCTCGATAGTAGTATTACCTGGAACAAGAATGACCGACCTCAGAATTTTGGTGTCGCGAATTTGCCTGGGTTCTTTGCACCTCTGTTCCAACAAGACCTGGGAACCGCAACCGTGGGGATCACTAAGAACACCGCCAACGGTAGCACCTTCAGTTTTCGCAACAATTACTTTTACGACCAGAATAACAATGGCAGTCGTATCCAACCGAGCGACTGGTTCACCAACTTTGAAGCAACATTTAATCAACCACTTCTGCAGGGTGCCGGTACGCAATACAACCGAATCGCAGGTTTCAACTCATTTCAACAGGCAGCCGCAGGGGGTACGAATCAGATTGATGGCGTGATCATCGCTCGGATTCGTCAAGATATCGCATTGGTGGACTTTGAAGAGGGGGTGCGTAACCTCATGTTCGAAGTGGAAGAGACCTATTGGGAACTGTACTTCGCCTACCGCGACCTCGAGGCTCGCAAGATTGGTCGTGATAGCGCGTTAGAAACCTGGCGGAAAGTACAGGCGCTCAAGGGGGTCGGCACGCAAGGTGGCGAAGCAGACAAGGAAGCCCAGGCTCGTTCACAGTTTTTCCGTTTTCAGGCTCAAGTGCAGTCCGCACTCACAAATCTCTATCGAGTCGAGAACCGACTGCGATTCTTGATGGGACTCACTCCTACCGACAACCGCTTGATACGTCCTGCTGATGAACCAACGTTTGCCAAAATCGAATTCGATTGGAACACCGTTCTCTGTGAGGCTCTAGCACGTCGCGCGGAGTTGCGAGAACAGAAGTGGCAAATTAAGCGGCGCGAAATGGAACTCGTTGCCACGAAGAACAACCTCATGCCGCGACTCGATGCCGCCGGAACTTATCGTTGGTTGGGAGCGGGTGATGAACTGCTGGATTCCCAGAGCATGGGAGGACCCATATTTGCTGACGGTTCGAATGCCTTCGATGTTCTGACCAGTGGTCGATTCCAAGAATGGCAACTCGGCCTCCAGTTCACAATGCCCATTGGTTTTCGAAGGGCACTGGCTGGAGTGCGACATCACCAACTCCTGCTGGCTCGCGATCGGGCTGTGTTGGAAGATTTGGAACTGACCGTTGCACATCAGTTGAGCGACGCGATTCGTGACCTTGATTTCAACTTCCAGAATACTCAAACCAACTTTAACAGCCGCGTAGCGAGTCAGGACGAAGTTGATGCCCTCCGCACGGTCTACGAGGCAGGTCGAGAGCGGATCGATCTCTTGCTCGATGCCCAACGTCGTCAAGCTGAGGCCGAGTCTGCCTACTATCGCTCGCTTGTTGACTACAACCGGGCGATCATGCGAGTGCACTATCGCAAGGGTTCGCTGCTCGAATACAACGCCGTCTATTTGGCTGAAGGGCCGTGGCCAGGGAAGGCGTACTTCGATGCCTTGCGATTGGCTCGTCAGAGAGACGCCAGCACTTTTATCAATTACGGATACACCAGACCACGCGTGATGAGCCAAGGACCTTACGAACAGCGACCAGGTCAGTTTGAATCGATCAATGGCAAGAATTATGAAGTGATCGAGAGCCCTGATCTCGCCCCCGTACAAGAGGATCAGCCTGCGGAAACAATGCCTCTGCCCGGACAGATTGATCCTGCCGCCGGAGAAGTGGAAACTTCCACGACCGGAATCGATCTGGCAGCGCTGCCGGAGACAGAGCCCATAGCGACGGTGAGCTTCATGCCGCTTCCAGCCGAAAAGCAACAAGCCGAAGTTGCACCTGCAGAATTCGCTGAAGAAACCGAGCCTGAACTCTTACCTCAACCAGTAGAGCCAACCAAGTCTACTGTTACTGCGCCAACAGGTCCTGTGGCCAATCCGTTTCGCAATCCGAATCGGCAAGAATTCACTCAATGGATCGATTCGAACACGAGGGGCTTTCCTCTGAGTGAACCGTTGTCCACACCGCTGAGTTTGGAATCATCCGGTGCGGGGAACGCAAATTCCAATCCGTAGTCCAGATGAAAGCGATAGAGATGTTCTGGCATGGAAAGACATGCTGAGCTTCTCGCAGAAACCGTGCAGGACTTGGTCACAGTCTAGATGCTTTGTCGGGCTCCTCTTCCAATTGGGTCTACCCGACAAACACAACTCTAGTGTACAACAGGGTTTTCCCACTCGACCCGAGTCTTCGCACATCATGTTTTTCTCATTCGACGGCATCGACGGAGTCGGTAAATCGACCCAAATGCGGCTTTTCGAAGAGTGGCTCGCTAACAAGGGTCACCAAGTTGTCACCTGCCGTGATCCTGGGAGCACTCCCCTGGGAGAGCGCCTGCGTGAGATCATCCTGCATAGTGATCAGAACATCTCGATTTCCCCCCTGGGCGAAATGCTGCTCTACATGGCAGCGAGGGCACAACTTGTCGAAGAAATCATTCGTCCTGCCTTGGAACGCGGCAGTGTCGTCGTATCAGATCGATACGTCTTGGCAAACGTTGTCTATCAAGGTTATGCGGGAGGGGTGGATCTTGAAGCAGCCAGGCAAGTTGGCCGCGTAGCCACCGCGGGCGTGATGCCTGATTGTGTGTTTCTCCTGGACATGCCGCCTGAAAAAGCTCGCGTGCGCATGGGTAACAATCTCGACCGCGTGGAGCAGCGGGGTGACTCTTATCGCCAGCTGTTGCGAGAGGGATTTCTGGCCGAAGCGGGCCAGATGAACGATACGGTTCACGTCATCAATGCAGATCGACCAGTCGAAGACGTGCAAGCAGAAATTCGCCACATTGCTGCTCCAATTCTCCAGGCAAATACAAACAAATGAAGTGTCACACTCAAGAATTGTGGATGAATATTCCCGAGCGGCGTCAGATCGTTTCGATCCACGACGAAGTTCAGCAACTGGTCGCCGCTAGCGGCGTTCAGGATGGGCTCGTTCTGGTCAATGCCATGCACATTACCGCAAGTGTCTTTATCAACGACAATGAACCGGGCCTCCACCGGGACTACGACAAGTGGCTCGAAGAGTTGGCACCGTTCGATCCCTCTCCCCAGCGATATCATCACAATCGCACAGGCGAAGACAATGCCGATGCCCACCACAAACGACAGATCATGGGTCGTGAGGTCGTGGTAGCGATTACCGGGGGCAAACTTCACCTTGGCCCCTGGGAACACATCTTCTATTATGAATTCGACGGCAAACGCCGGAAACGTATCCTGGTAAAAATTATTGGTGAGTAGGTGAGCGATTCGTTGCTTGTGGTCAGTCAGGCCAACTCCTCGCCACCCACCTTTAGCCACTCACAACTCACCATGAGTATCCCCACCAATCCACAAGTTCGTCCCCTTGAAATGATCCCCTATGGCGATCCCAGCGAGGGACACTATGTGTTGCGGGATCCTTATGGATTGGCCGGCGCGGTCGTGCTACCTCCTTTCGCGGCTATTCTCGTTTCACTCATGAACGGCGAGCGGTCCCTGGGGGATATCCGCCTGGAGTTTCAACAGCTCGTTGGCCAGTCGATTCCGCTGATCGAGATCGAGAACTTTGTGGCCCAACTGGATGAGAATCACTTCCTCGACAGTGAAAACTTTGACGAGTTTCAACAGGCCCAATTGGCAGAATATCTCGCTCTTTCTGCACGACCTGCGGCGCACGCTGGGGGTGCCTATCACGACGAGCCTGAGGGACTTCGCACCCAACTGGCCACGCTGTTTACCGGCGAAGGGGGGCCAGGGCTGCTCCCCTGGGAAGGAAATTCCAACGGTGCCAATGGAATTGTTTTGAGAGACAGACTCTGTGGAGTGATGAGCCCTCACATCGATTTTCATCGTGGAGGGCCGGCATTCGCCTGGGCCTACGATCGTATCGTGACGGAATCCAGGGCCAAGCTGTTTGTGATACTAGGCACGGCTCATACTCCGCTCCAAGGATTTTTTAGCGTCTCGCGCAAGGACTTTGCTACTCCTTTAGGTACCGTAAATACCGATCTAGGTTTCATCGATTCGTTGGCTAGTCAACTGGGGGATTCTTTCGCCGGTGTTTTCCAAGATGAACTTCCCCACCGCCACGAACACTCGATAGAGTTTCAAACACTCATGTTGCAGTTCATCTTGGGTGGTCGCAGGGATTTCCGCGTCGTGCCGATTCTAGTGGGTTCCTTTCATCCATTTGTCGAACAAGGTCGCATGCCAGACGAATCGCCGGCTGTTTCCGATTTTCTCGCGGGACTGCGAGAAGCGATCAACGCTCACGACGAGGAAATCTGTGTCGTGGCCGGAGTGGACATGGCCCACATAGGTCAACAATTTGGCGACGACGATCTCTTGGACAAGCAGCGTCTCACCGCTCAATGGGCCGACGACCAGCAACTGTTGGCAAAGGCCTGCGACGGCAATGCCGACGCGTGGTTTCTGCATGTCGCCAAACAGGAAGACGCCAATCGCATCTGCGGACTCGCCCCCATGTACACGATGCTCAAAACGGTTCAGCCGGAGCGGGGCGAACTTCTGAAATACGACCAAGCCGTCGCCGCCGACGGCACCTCCTGCGTCAGCTTCGCCGCTGCGGCGTTCTATGCTTGATCTCCTAGTACAATTTCCCTGTACAATCTCCCTGATCGACTTGCGGGGGGTAAGGCCCACGTAGAAACCCGCATGCAATCATCTCCTCGCAGGCACGGGACTTACGTCTTCGGGTTCGCCAGAGAAATTCTTCAACCACTTGACACCGCAAGATTACTGTTATATAACTGTAGTCAGTTGGTCATTTTTCTGAGGTTTTTATGCTGATTCGCATCGAAAAAGGCTCCGCTGTTCCCATCTCCTCGCAGATTGCCGAGCAGATCGCCATGCAATGTGCGGCAGGCAAGCTCTTGGCTGGACACAGACTTCCCTCGGTACGGGAGTTGGCCCGGGAACTGGCCGTCAACCAGAACACGATCCTGCGAGTCTACGAGCGGCTGGTACGCGAAGGGCTACTGGAGATGCGTCATGGGCAGGGAACCTTTGTGGCCGAAGATTCCAAGGGCCGCAGCCGTACAGCGCATCGCAAGCGGCTCGACAAGGAATTTCGTCAATTAGCCCGGCAAGGAATCGCACTGGGTCTCTCCGCCGACGACCTCCATGAGATTTTATCTGCGGCGATAGAACAACTTCAGCGAGCTGCAAAAACTGAAACGGGGGTTTCCTCATGATCGAACCAGCCATTGAGTTTTTTGACGTGTCGAAAGCCTTCCGCAAACAGCAGGTGCTCCGCGACACGACTTTTCGCGTGGAGCGCGGCCGAACTTTTGCCTTCCTCGGCCGCAATGCGGCTGGCAAGACGACTGCGATCAGCATCATGATGGGGCTGTTGAAACAAGATGCCGGCAAGGTCCGCGTGCTGGGTCTCGACCCCGCGACGGAGCACGTGGAGGTCCGGCGGAGCGTGGGCTATCTGGCCGAAGATCAAACCATTTACGGCTGGATGCGTTGCGACGAAATCCTGCGATTCATGGCCCCATTTTATCCCTCGTGGGATCATCAACTCGCTCTGAAGTATGCCGAGGATTTTGACGTTCCGCTCGCCACAAAGATCAAACATCTCTCCAAGGGGCAAAACGTGCGGCTGGGGTTGGTGCTGGCGCTCGCGCATCGGCCGGAGCTGGTGATTCTGGACGATCCTGCGCTGGGTCTCGACCCCATCATGCGTAAGCAATTCAACCGCGATCTGATCACCCATCTGCAAGGGGAAGGCCGCACGGTGTTTTATAGTTCGCACCTGCTCTACGAAGTGGAACCCGTGGCCGATGAGATCGCCATCCTCGATGCCGGCCGGATCATCCGCCAGGCGGACACCGAAAAGTTGCGCAGGGATGTGAAGCAGATTGTGCTCTCCAGCGATGCGCTAGCTTATCTGCCAAGCGAGCTACGCATCCTCGATCACCGCCAAGACGGCGGGGACGCCGCGCTCATTGTCGAACAAGCGGAAGCAGTCGAAGAGCGGCTCGCCTCGGAAGGTATCGAACATCGTGTGGTGGATCTCAATCTCGACGAGATTTTCGAAGCGTACGTCACCGGCAAGCGAACACCAATAGCCGCGATGCAACGCATCGCAGGGACCAGCGACTCGTTGAGTCGCGGCTAGATTTCATTTGGAAACTTAAAAACAAACACGATGAATTCAACTTGGAAAAGCCTGTTGTGGAAAGAATGGCGCGAACAGCGCTGGCGGCTGGTGGCGATTGCAGCCATTTCTAGTTTCATCGCGCTATGCTATCCAATCGTACTCATCAATACCAAAATGAACATTAGTGCCATTAGAGAATGGATTAATTGGCAGAGTGTTTGGCTAATAAATTACATCGTTCTAACAGGAACTTTTCTAGGTATGGCTGTGGCTGGTGGTGAAGCCTCGCGACGCACCATGTCATTCCTCCAAGCTCTGCCGAATCCTCTATGGCATGCGGCAAGTGCAAAAATCCTTTTGGCAGTTACAACCGGTGCCATCCCAATACTCATAATTCAATTGCTTAGCTTCTTTCTGCTTGCTTGGAGAGTAGGAAACATCGAAGACCTTAATTCTGCGTTAGTACAGATTTCATCGACCAACTCTGATCCGTTTAGGAGTCCTTACCATTGGTTCGTCTCTGCCACCATCAGTTCGATACTTGGCGTTTCGAGCATTTTGATTTGGATGTTAGCTGGGGGTATGAACCGAGCGGATGAAGTACGAGCTGGAGCAGTAGGTTTTCTTGTATGCATCGCCCTCTGGTTGATGTTTACTTTGTCAATGGGTTTGGCAGTTAAATATGAACTTTCACTAAGTTTCCTATTGTATTTCTTGATACCAGCTCTCCCGGGCGGACCAGGGATCATTTTTCAACTCTCCTCAAATTCTTCCCAATCCTTACCCCTATCTAGTCTTGTTCTGATTGGACTTATCTCTCACGGAGCAATTGTCGCTTGGTACCTCAAGGAATTTGGCCGAGTTGCCGTGCGACCAAAACGCTCAGTGAACACCACATCCCAATTTTCTTTCTGGAGGAGTGCGCGAAAGAGACGCTTCCCAAGTCAGTGGCACGCCATCGCTTGGAAGCAGTGCCGTGAAACCGGTCCTTTGGCTGTTGCATCTGCCGGAGCCATATTGTCAATCGCACCTCTTGCCTATTATTTCAGTGGAGGTGATTCATCAGAAGAACTTGGACTAATTTTGGCTGGAGTTTCAAGCTCTGTCGGTTTCTTCGTCCTCATTGTGACTGGAATCGGCCTTTACATTGAGGACTTCGCGCCTAGTCTGAACTATTTCTGGCGTTCCCGTCCTATTCGCGTCGTGGAGTGGTTTACTGTGAAGCTCGTAACGGGAATTACGCTGTTGGCCGCATGTTTCGGTTTAATATTCCTATTGGCTTACACGCTCGCGTCGGTAGTTTTTCCACATGGTAATTTTTCTGCTTGGCTATTTGTTGCTCAAGTGTTGTTGCTGATATACACCTTATCTATGGCTAGTTATTGTCTGCTTCGCCAACCGATTTACGCTGCTGTATTGGCGATCGGTCTATTTGTGGGTGGCACGATTATTTTCACGTTGCTTTTCGGAGGCGACAAGTACTTTTGGATGACCATCTTTACCTTGTTCTTGGTGCAAATTGTCGTGTTGGCCATCTCCTACCTCGCTGTCAAACACGACTTGGGTTGGAAAGTGGGGCGATAAGGGGAGTTCGCTCGGCGTGTCATTCTGGTAGATTGACAGGTGCCGTGACGAAACGCTTCACACGGCTCTCGGTCATCGCCGCCCCAGGACCCTCGTCATGAAAGCCTCTGATCTGTTTGTTCAAGCCCTCGAGCGTGAGGGAGTCGAGTTTATCTTTGGGATCCCCGGTGAAGAGAATCTCGACTTTCTCGATTCGCTCTCGCGCTCTTCGATCCGCTTGATCGTCACTCGCCACGAACAGGCCGCCGGTTTCATGGCGGCGACCTACGGTCGGCTCACCGGCAAGGCGGGAGTGTGTCTCTCGACGCTCGGGCCGGGGGCTACGAATCTTGTCACCGCCGCCGCCTACGCCCAACTCGGCGGGATGCCAATGGTCATGCTAACCGGTCAAAAACCGGTCAAGACGAGCAAGCAGGGACAATTTCAGATTGTCGACATCGTTGACATGATGCGGCCCCTTACGAAGTACACGCGGCAGATTGTGAGTGGAGGCAACATCCCCTCGCGAGTCCGAGAGGCCTTTCGCCTGGCAGAGGAAGAACGACCTGGTGCCACGCACTTGGAACTGCCCGAAGACATCGCTCGTGAGGAAACCGACGAACCGGTCCTTCCGCAGAGTTTGTCCCGTCGTCCCACGGCGGAAGAGAAGGCGGTTCGTGCCGCCGTCGAGCGAATCGAGGAGGCGCGCCGCCCGCTGCTGCTTGTGGGTGCCGCCGCCAATCGGCGACTCACATGCCGTATGTTGCGGCAATTGGTCGAGCGAACGGGAATTCCCTACGTCACAACGCAAATGGGTAAGGGAGTGCTCGACGAGGCCGATCCACTGTTTCTTGGAAATGCGGCCCTTTCCAGTAATGATTTTGTGCATCGGGCTTTCGACAACGCAGATTTGATCATCAACGTGGGTCACGACGTGATCGAAAAGCCGCCTTTTTTTATGAGCCACAACGGTGTAGAGGTGATTCATGTAAACTTTACCTCCGCGACGGTCGACCCAGTCTATTTTCCCCAAATCGAAGTTGTCGGCGACATCGCCAACAGCGTTTGGCAAATCAGCGAACGGATTCGCAAGCAGACTCATTGGGATTTTGAGCACTTTCTCCAGGTCCGCGAAGCGATGGTCAAGCACATTACCGACGATGAAAGCGACGCAAGATTTCCGATCTATCCGCAACGGTTAGTTGCCGATGTGCGTAGATTCATGCCCGACGACGGGATCATTGCCCTGGACAACGGCATCTATAAGATCTGGTTTGCCCGCAACTATCCTGCCCGCCAACCCAACACGGTGCTATTGGATAACGCCCTTGCCAGTATGGGTGCCGGCTTGCCATCGGCCATGGCGGCCCGGCTGGTCTTTCCCGACCGCAAGGTGATGGCCATCTGCGGTGATGGTGGCTTCATGATGAATTCTCAGGAGCTCGAAACCTCTGTGCGACTCGGCATGCATCTGGTCATCTTGATCCTGCGGGATGATGCCTACGGCATGATCAAGTGGAAGCAGGACCACATGGGCTTTGAAAGTTATGGTCTGGACTTCAGCAACCCGGACTTTGTGAAGTATGCCGAAAGCTATGGAGCCCAAGGGCATCGTTTCTCGGCAGCCGACCAGCTATTGTCGCTGCTCGAGCACTGTCATACCTCCCCCGGAGTCCATGTGATCGATGTACCTGTGGATTACTCTGACAATGACCGAATTCTGAACCGAGAAATTGCTGAGATGAGTGCCAAGATTTGAAGATTCTGTCATCCCCTTAGATGGAGCAAGTAATGCTGAATAAATCCTATCCCTATTACCTAGCCAACGAGCCTGTGGAACCGAACGCCGATCTCGAGGTGACTGATAAGTACAGCGGTGAGGTTGCCACGCATGTTGCCATAGCTGATGCGAAGACCATCGATCGAGGCATTGCTGCAGCTACCGAATCCGCGGCACCGATGGCCCAGCTTCCGCCCTACGAGCGACAAGCGATACTCAGTCATTGCGTGAAAAGATTCACCGAGCGGGCCGATGAACTGGCCATGTCGCTCTGTATCGAAGCTGGTAAGCCGATCAAAGATAGTCAAGGCGAAGTCTCTCGGTTGATCGACACATTTCGGATCGCTGCCGAAGAGTCGGTTCGCGTCGGTGGCGAGGTGATGAATCTGGAGATTTCCGCCCGGGCGAAAGGTTACCGGGGTATGTTTAAGCGTGTTCCTATCGGACCCTGCTCGTTCATCTCACCCTTTAATTTTCCCTTGAACTTGGCGGCTCACAAGGTCGCCCCTGCCATCGCGGTTGGTTGCCCGTTCGTGTTGAAGCCGGCCACCCGTACGCCCATTGGAGCGTTGATCATTGGCGAAGTTCTCGCGGAAACTGATTTGCCGAAAGGGGCTTTTTCTATTCTTCCCTGCCGCCGCGACGAAGCAGACTTGTTTACCACCGACGACCGTTTGAAACTCCTGAGCTTTACGGGTTCGCCGGAAGTCGGCTGGGACCTGAAGGCCCGGGCGGGGAAGAAGAAAGTTATTCTGGAACTGGGCGGCAACGCCGCCTGCATCGTTGATGCCGACGCTAATTTGAAGGACGCCACCGATCGGCTTATCGTCGGAGCGTTTTACCAGTCGGGTCAAAGCTGCATCGGCGTGCAACGCATCTTGATCCACGAGAGCATTTATGACGAACTACGTGAGAAGCTGATCGTCGCCTCCAAGAAACTTGTGGCAGGCGATCCGAAAAATGAGGATACCTTCATCGGTCCCATGATCTCGGAAAAAGAGGCTAAACGATTGGAGAACTGGATAAAACAGGCTCAAGATGCCGGTGGGAAAGTCCTCTGTGGTGGCAAACGAGAGGGAGCGATGCTCGAAGCCACGCTTATGGAAGACGTCCCCGAAGATCAACCAATGTGCGCTGAAGAAGCCTTTGGTCCAGTCGCTGTGTTGAGTCGCTTCAGCGATTTTGAAGAGGCCCTTCGGCAAACTAATGACAGCCGCTACGGCCTGCAAGCAGGCATTTTCACGCGCGACATTTACAAGATTCAACGGGCATGGGACGTATTGGAAGTGGGCGGAGTGATCATCGGCGACGTCCCCAGTTGGAGGGTCGATAACATGCCCTATGGTGGTGTGAAAGACAGTGGCCTGGGCCGCGAAGGCATCCGCTTCGCCATGGAAGATATGACCGAAATCCGCAATCTGGTCATCCGTACTCCGCCGAATGTGGAGCTATGAGGATTTAGGATCAACCGAGTCTTGCACCGTTTGCCAGATTTCTTCCAAACCAAGTTCTCTTAAGCAACTAGAAAGATATTCACTATCGATCTGAGTTCCTCGAACCTTCAAAATACCAGCAACGTCTCGAAGATGGCGTTCTCCTCCGCCCATTTTGTACCATTCCATCTTTTTCAGAATGATGTCTTCCGGTGAGCTGAAAAACCCTTCGCAGTTATCCGAAATTGGAATTCTTACTGCCCTGTCAAATCGTCTCTGGTCAAGAGATGATGATTTGGCAACCACCACATCAATTTTCTGACCGCTATCCGGGTGAATGATATTGAACATCCCTTCTCGCTTACATTCCTGTAGAGCGGTTTCGCGATTGAGATAAAACTCTTCTTCCGGAAATCCATCGCAAAACAATTTGCAGTTCGCCTCATTCAATTCCACAACAACGTCGATATCATTGGTAAAACGGGGTTCGCCGTATGCTATCGTTGCTTGTGAACCTGTAATGAAATAACGAATTCCGGTTCGTTCCAGATGCTTACAAAGAAATACCAGGAGTTCAGACTGCTCCATGTGAGAGCCTCCTGGCAGCCTCCTTCTTGGCTTGTTCTGCTGACCACTCGGGGTGCTCTACTTTCAGGACTCTCGTGATCAAATTGCTTGCATGAGACCACATGCCATGAGCAATTGCTAAGCGTTCCGCTGGCGACTTGCGACGCAGCACTTCGGCCATCTGGTCGTCAATTACTTCAATTCGGAGAGGTCGCGTGGTCATGAATGAATCTTAGCAAATCTGAGTGCAATGTGTTAGTTTCGCTCTCAATCCATCGCAGCTTAGCCGGAGGCTCACCAGCCTCCGGGACCATTCGGACACACAGTTCCCCGGACCGCGTGGTGGTCCGGCTAGGGTTTTTCTTTCCCTTACAGAAAACTACGAGACTGTGGCTGGCTCGCTGCTGTACTCTGCTTCCGCCTCGCGGAGGCAGCTTTTGATTTGTCGGACCGCCTGCCGGAGACGCGCCTCGTTCTCCACCAGCGACATTCGTAAATATCCTTCGCCGGCTGGACCAAAACCGCTACCGGGGCTTACCGCTACGTTTCCTTTCTCCAGAAGCATCATGGCAAAATCCATGGTGCTCATCCGCGACCGCCACGGTTCGGGAACCTCCTGCCACACAAACATGCCTGCCTTGGGAGGAACTACATTCCAGCCTAATCTCGCAAGCGATTCACACAAAGCATTGCGACGTGATTGATAGATTTGCGATTGCTCTTCAACCGCGGCATCGGTGTGACGCAGGGCCAGAATTGCCGCGATCTGAATCGCTTGAAACATGCCGTAGTCGTAGTAACCCTTGATGGTGGCCAAGGCCGCGATCATCTCGGCGTTGCCCGCGCAGAACCCGACCCGCCAGCCGGCCATGTTGTATCCCTTGCTCATGGTGGTGAACTCGACTCCAACTTCACTCGCACCGGGGGAAGCTAGAAAACTGGGGGGCTTGTATCCATCGAAGGCCACATCGGCATAGGCAAAGTCGCTTATCACCATGAAGCCATACTTCTTGGCAAGCTTCACCACTTTGTCGTAGAACGACTGCTCCACGACCACGCTCGAGGGATTGTGTGGGTAGTTGAGAATCAACAGCTTCGGTCGGGGATACAACGTTTCGCAGGTGTAAGCAATATTCTCAAGAAATCTCTCACTGTCGTCCACCTTCAGCGCAATCACGTTGCCTGAGGCGAGTGCAACCGAATAAACGTGAATCGGGAAGAAGGGAGCCGGCACGATGGCCGAATCTCCAGGACCCATCATCGCCAGGCACATGTGGCTAAAGCCCTCTTTCGATCCGAGGCAGACTATGATTTCGTGATCGGGATCCAGCCGCACACCGTACTTTTTCATGTACTTGGCAGCGACTTCACGGCGCAAGTTGGCGATTCCATTGCTCTTGCTGTATCCATGGTTGCCCGGATCGCGGGCAGCTTCAGCAAGTTTTTCGATGACCAAATCCTGGGGCGGGTCGGACGGATTGCCCATGCCCAAATCAATCACGTCATCGCCATTGCGCCGCTTGTTGTACAGCATCGTATTGATACGGCCGAACAAATAGGGAGGCAATCGCTGGACGCGTTGGGCAACTTCAATCTTGAAGGGTTCTGAATCACTAGACATACGCTCAAGTATAGCCATAGCCTCCCTGTGCGGAAACGGCCATCTTTACAAGTCGTCGGCAGAACCATCAGTCTGGCGGGCGCCGACGGCCATCAGATAACTCAACGCACCACACCGCTGGTGGGACGCACCGCGGAATCATCCCGAACCTGGGCTTGGCGCTTTGCGGCATGATCAGCAGGTGCCTGGGAAGTTCCTGCCAGGAAATTGTCGACTCGCGAATTCTTGCGGATCGCTTCAAACTTCTCGCTCATCGCCAGTCGCAGCTTCTTCTCATAGATGTCCTTGATGAGAATGTCGCGGACTTCGTTCTGATTGACCTCGATTCGCTCAGTGCGACCTTCGCAACGAAGAATCAGGAATTTATCCCGAACCTGGATGATTCCCGAGAGTTGGCCATCCTGCAGTTGGAAAGCGGCTTCCTCGAGCTGGGGCTGCCCACCATACCGCTGAATCGGAGGGACTTCGCCACGGAGAGCCTTGCTCGTGGGTTCGATGGAATACTCAGCAGCCAGGTCGCCAAAATACTCAACCGTTGGGTTCCGGCGGGCCTTGTCCCACACCTCCTGCGCCCGACGCATTGTGGGCAACACAATCGCCCGACAGCGCACTCGATCGCCGTAGTTGGCCTGGAAGCCTTTTTGAACATCCTCCTCGGTGACCTTTACTTCAGAAGCGGTCAGCTTCTTTAAAGCCGCCGAAGGCCAAACTGCATCTCGCAAGTATTGGGACTTGTCGAGCTTTTGCTCTTGTGCAAGAGTTTCAAACCACTTGGTTAGATCGGCATTTCCTTGCTCATCAACTACTCCTGCTAATTCAGCCGCGTGGCGCACTTCGGCTTCCAGGTCAGCTTCAGTCACTACAAGATTCTCCGCCTTGAGTGCCTGCTCCAGGAGCAATCGCGAAATCTCGGCCTCCAAAACTTCTTCTCCATGCCGGAGCAGACATTCATCGCCAAGTTCTTTCATCATGATGCGGTCACCATTGACCGTTGCCACAACCCCTGGCATGGTCTGGCGGAGCTGTGGATCGTTGTACACATTGACCGGCGTAGCCGACTCTTGCAATCTGGCGAACAGCGTGTGCGAGGCTTCGCGGAGCTTCTCATCACTGATCTTGTCAACGATTTGCTGTTTGACTTCAGCCCGGTCTACGTCGCGCGGTGGATTGCGTGAAATACACTTCAGGATCACAAACTGACCTGCCACCGGGATCACGGGGGAAATTTGGCCAGGTTGAAGGGCGAAAGCCGCCTGTTCAATCGTCGCATCTCCGACGTGGTGTCGAATCGGTTGGATTAAGCCACCCACACTCGCTGAGTTGATGTCAACCGAATGCTCGATTGCCAGGCGGGCAAATTGTTCGGGATCTGAAAGCAACTTATTGTGTAATTCGTCGGCAAGTTCTTGATTGCCGACGGCGATGAGCCGGGCACTAATGGTCTCGCCAAACTCGCGTTCCATGGCTTGGTTGATCTCAGCGTCGGTAACCTGGATATCCTTCTCTGCCAATCTTCGCAGTGCCAGTGTAGGCCAGACGATGTCGCGAGCATACTCCTGAGCAGTAATGCCACGTTCTTTCTCCAGCATCTCCAACCATTGTTCGCGGGAGAGTTGGAACCGTTTCGCCATGCGATCGATCTCGGCGGCGATATCTTGATTCGTAATCGCAATACCCCGTTTTTCGCAGTGATTGAGGATCAACCGTTTGTTGACCAAACTCTCGAGTACCTCTTCGCCATGGCGCTTGACACTTGCATCAGTCAAATCTTTACGGCTGATGTCTTTGCCATTCACAATGGCCATCACATCGTGAGGCAATTTCTTGATGGCGGAAGCAGAGTCGTCCGCGGCTGCAGTACGCGCAGTGGTTGTTACATTAGATGGCGTGTCGGCCTTGGAGGTTTTCGTGGCATCCACTTGCCGGAATTTCAATGTCAGCACCAAAATCACCGCAGCTATGACAATCCAGCCAATCTGATGCTTCCAAAGCCAGTAAGCCAGCCGATTTCTAAAGGGACGCAATTCTGCTTCCGTGCGCATTGAATCTGGGTGAGACATGTCGGTTTCTCCATAAACCGTGTGCTGAGAAATGGGTCCACGCGCGTCGGGTGCGCGAAGATTACGGGTGATTGCAACGCAGTATAGGCCGTAGGAGAAAAATGCGACAAGAGAGATGAGTAAGGCGAACTCGAAAGAAGTGCTAGCACTGATGGCAAATGACCAAACACCCAAACACGAGTGCGTGATAAAGTAGTAAAAGACGATTCAAAAATCAGTTTTCGATATTCGTCAATTTCTACCCTTCCATCACCTCGGCTTCCTTCGACTTGGCGATTTCGTTCGCCTGGTCTTCGTAAGTCTTGGTCAGATCCTGGATATCCTTTTTGAGCGAATCCCGATCATCCTCACTCATGGTTTTGTCCTTCTCCGATTGATCTGCATGCTTGTTACCGTCGCGGCGGACATTGCGAATTGCCACCTTGGCTTCTTCGGATAATTCCTTGATGCGCGCAACCATCGAACGGCGGACCTCCCCTGAGAGTGCGGGGATATTGAGACGAATCACCTTGCCGTCGCTTTGAGGTGTGAGGCCCAGATCACTTGCGATGATTCCTTTTTCGATATCCTTGATCGTCGAGGGATCGAAAGGTCGTATGACGATCTGCGTGGGTTCCGGAGCACTGACTGAGGCAATCTGTTTAATCGGCGTGGGAGAGCCGTAGACATCGACCCGTACAGAATCAACCAACCCTGGATTGGCGCGACCAGTGCGGATGCCAGTTAAATCGCTTTTGAGCTTTGCGATTGCCTTTTCCATGCGCTCTTCGGTGTCGAGCAATATTTCGTCGCTAGTCATAATTCGAGTCGCCAAAGGTCAGTGGTCAATTGCCAGTCGGGTCATCCAGGCCCCACACAATTATGCAGTGACGGTTTCCTTTCGGCTGGTGACCGAAGTACCTATTTTTTCGCCGCGAACTGCACGTTCGATATTACCATCAACACGATAGTTGAATACAAGGATCGGTAAGTCGTGTTCCATGCATTGGGCGATGGCAGTGGGATCCATCACTCGCAGGTTTTGATCTCTCACTTGTTGAAAGGTCAGGTTTCGGAACAACACCGCATGGGGATTCTTCTCGGGATCTTCGCTGAAGACTCCTTCCACCCGGGTTGCCTTCATAAGGATATCCGCTTCGATTTCCAAGGCCTTTTGTGCTGCAGCGGTATCTGTGGTCACGAAAGGAGCACCGGTCCCTCCCGCGATGATCACGATGCGGCCTTTTTCGAGATGGCGTTTGGCCCGTCGGCGGATATACGGCTCGGCAACACCGTCCATTTTGACGGCAGTCATCAAGCGAGTCTCGCAGCCCAAAGATTCGAGGGCATCTTGCAATGCAAGACCGTTGATCACCGTGGCCAACATTCCCATGTAATGGGCAGTTGCCTCCTGAATGCTTGAATTACCTGCCGTAAATTGAGCACCTCGCAAGATGTTGCCACCGCCAATGACAATGGCGATTTCGACCCCCTGCTGCATTGCCCTAAAAGTTTGCGAGGCGATATGCACGACCTCTTCCATGCTGATGCCCCGCTCACCCGGAGGCGCAAAGCTTTCTCCCGAGAGTTTGAGCACGACCCGATGATAATGGTCATCGTTTTGTCCAGGCTTTGCTTTCATGGTTCACTCATCAAGAAAGTAGGGACCGAAAAAAACGCCCATGGGTTGCAACCCATGGGCGTTATGAAATCTAACCTCATGCCGCGTCAACGGCATCGCCGGAACCGGTTTCCCCCAGTTGCCAGCGAATAAAACGCCGGAGCTTCATCCCCCCCCCCTTGGCAATGTTGCCCACGGTTTGACTCTCGTCTTTCACATAGGCCTGTTCCGAAAGAACATGCTCCGCATAAAAGTTTTTCATCCGACCTTCAATCATTTTTTCAATGATGTTCTCCGGTTTTCCTTCTTGGCGGGCACGGTCCTTCTGAAGCTCCCGTTCTTTCTCGACCAATGCGGAATCGAGGTCCTCCTTGAGGGTTGCTCGAGGATTCATGGCTGCCACGTGGAGACTGATATCCTTGGCCAGTTCGTCGGTGCCCCCTTCGACTTCCAGGAGAACTCCGATCTTCGACATGTGTACGAATCCACCGCAAGGTGCATCAATTCGTTCCAGCCTGGCAATGCGGAATACCTCGCGAATCTTGTTCTGCAGTTCGTCACGTTGATCTTCCAGAGTCATCCCTTTTTTACTGGGAGAGGGTTGGGCCCACAATTCTTCTGGTGTCTTGGCTCCAGGTCCGGTTGCCAACTGTTTGGCAAGGTCGTCTGCCAGTTGCGCAAACTCTTGATTGGCTGCAACTGGAGCTGACTCGCATTGCAACTCGACCATCGCACCAACTCCATCGGCAACGCTGGCGTAGATCCCTATGCGTCCCTCTTCCGTAGCGCGATCCTGTCGCTTACCCATAAATTTCTTGCCGGCCTCGCGGAGAGACCGCTTGGCGGCCTCGACATCGCCATCAGCCTCCTTTAAGGCGGCCTTGCACTCCATCATTGGCAACTGCGTTTCATCGCGCAGCTTCTTGACCATAGCTGCGGTGATTTCTGGCATAATTTTTTACTCCTCGGTTCTCACTGTCCTGATGAAATTTGTAAATCTTATGTCGACCGGAACGAGCGGCTGCACTATTCCGACAAGGCGATGCTTTTACTGAATCCATGCCAGAACGGCGCTACCGCTCGTTCCGGCCTACCACAACACAAAACCAATCATCCGGCCTTGGGTTCAGCGCCTTCGGATTGCTGCTGTTGCTCTACGGCAGACTTGGCTTTGCCCTCGGAAATCGCATCAGCCAAAATATTGATGATCAGATCGATAGACCTCATGCTGTCGTCATTGCCGGGAATTGGCAGATCGATCATGTCAGGATCACAGTCGGTATCGATCAAAGCCACGGTAGAAATACCCATCTTTCGGGCTTCTTTGACTGCATTCTTTTCCTTTTTGGGATCGACTACTACCAGGCACTCGGGCAAGCGATTCATTTTTCGCATGCCGTCGAGATTCTGAAACATTTTGCGGTATTCGCGGTTCAGCGATGACTGCATCTTCTTTGAGTAGGTGTTGATTTCTTCGCTTTCGCGAATGTGCTCAAGTTCCTCGAGTCGTGAGAGCCGACTGCGAATCGTGCGAAAATTGGTCAATGTGCCACCCAACCAACGATCGTTGATGTACGGCATGCCACATCGCTCGGCGGCTTTTTGAATGGTTTCGCCCGCCTGCCGCTTGGTTCCAACAAAAAGGATCAAACTGCCGTGCGAGGCAACATCTGACAAATACTTTTTAGCGCGTAATAGGCCGCGAATCGTTTCTCGAACGTCGATAATGTGGATCAGATTGCGGCGGGCATAAATGTAGGGCCGCATTTTTGGATTCCAGCGGCTTGAGCGATGCCCAAAATGCACGCCAGATTCAACCAGCTTTTTTACCAGGGTCGTTGACACTGAGGTTCTCCAAAGGCACACCGGCTCAACATGGCAGCCAAGCCATGCGCCGCGGGAGCGGCTGTCCGACGTTAAGGTTTGTCTATCGGCCAAGTTAATCTTCTGCATCGACTTGGGCCGTACAAGTCAAATTAGCCCTGTAGTTTATCGCTCTCGGGATACAGCGTCAACTGCCTAATTCCAAACGGTGCAAAGGGTTATCGCATTTCGAAGGGCCTTATTTGGCCGAATGCTCAGGCACCAATCTGCTTGAGCCCTTTCAAGACGGTCTGATGCAGATGCCCGTTGGTTGCCAATACCCCGCGGTTTGCTGCCAGAGTGCGCCCCCTGGAAAAATCGAGCGGCTGGCCATCTAGATCGGTAACTTTCCCGCCGGCTTCCTCCACACATATCGAACCGGCCGCCTGGTCCCAGATTTTTTCGCGGTAATCAAGTCGCGAGGGAGATAGAAGTCGCAAATTGATCTCACCCCCACCGGCGGCAAGTACAGCGTACTTGGCCTGACTATCCATTGGTACAGGATCGGCCTGGATGCCAAGTGAGGCAACGAGCTCACCAATGCCGCCTGTATCAGTATGTGACTTTTCAACGCTGCGAAGCATGCGGGCCGCGGTAATATCGCTCTGCGCGGAGACCCGCAGCTCCATCCAGCCTGCGTCCCCATTGCTCAACGAGTTATCCAGCGGACCTGCAAAACAACCACTTTCTCTTCGCGCCACGACCACAGTCCCTGGCCCTCCTTTGAGTGGTTTGACTCCAGTACCCAATTCGGGACACCCCAATGCACCGACTCGAACTTCGCCATTGCGAACAAATGCCAATGCTACGGCATATTGATCGCCGCGCAGGAAACCCTTGGTGCCATCAACAGGATCAAGGGTCCAAAATTCGGCGGTTGGGTCACCTGCACCACGGTCAATCCAGCGGCAAATCTCTTCGGATGTCGCTGCTGTTTCCACATAGCGCACGAACCGAGTGATCTCAGCAAGTGTCTGTTCACCATCAGGAGTACATAGAACTGCTGAACTCTCCTCGCCTACAAAGCCCATGTCTGGAAAAGTCTCGAGCAACCGTTTGGAGACTATCGCCTGGGCGGCAAAGTCGGCAACCGTCACGGGCGACTTGTCATCTTTGTTGATCGCAGCCGCAACCAGCTCTCGCTGCACTCTTCGCACGAGCTCGGCGGCTTCTCGTACCGCCGCGATGGCGAATCGAGCCTTGGAACAATCAATTGGAGAGTTCATGAATCACAGACCTCTTAAAAGCTTCAACGCCCAGGGGTTGTAACCCCTGGGCGTTGGGACAAACTTCCTGAAAACTACCCCGCCAGGACTCGAACCTGGAATGAGGGAATCAAAATCCCTAGTGTTACCATTACACTACGGGGCAATACTTGCCGGTAACACGACTTTATCCGTTAATCTACGGTAAGCAGGCAATTCTCGAAAGGGGGAACGTTAGATTGTCCGATGCCAAGCGCCCAAAGACTTATTAGTGGTGTGGTCTCTCACCATCAGATAGCTTATTCGCCACGGTAAAAGTCACTTGTTCCAATTCGCGGGCCAGATCTACTCCCACCATGCTCACTCCGTTTGGAACGCGCAGCGTAACGGGGGCAAAATTTACGATTCCACTAATCCCAGCGGCAATTAATTCATCAGTTACCCCTTGGGCGTCGGCGGCTGGAACTGCAACCATCCCTAGCTCTATTCGATGTTGTTTGAGTATTTCTCCGAGACGACTTAGGTGGCAGATTTCGACACCTTCTATCTGAGACCCGACTTTTGCAGGATCGGTATCGAATGCCATGACGATACGGAACCCCTGCTGAACGAAGCCTCGATATCCCAATAACGCCCGGCCCAAGTTTCCTACCCCTACTAAGGCCACCAACCACTCGCGGTCGGTACCCAATATCTTCCGAATGGCATCGATCAATTCGTCGCAACGATAACCAATTCCAGGATGACCGAAATGACCGAAGTGAGCCAAATCTTTGCGAACCTGGGCATCTGTAAAACCCAGTCGCCTTCCTAACTGACTGCTGCTGGTAGTCTCCTTGCCATCCGCAATGAGGTGCTGCAATTCCCGCAAATAGAGGCTCAATCGGCTGACAACTGCCCCGGGAATGGCATTCGGATTGGGCCGATTAGTTGAGCTCTCTTCAGACAAGTTCAAACCTGATTACGCTAGGAGCGAAGGAAAGCGGAAAGATTACATCCGACGCCTTGAGCAGAGGCGTTTGACAGCAGTTCCACTCTAACCTCAATCCATTCCGCCAAGCAAGTCAGAATCACTCGATCATCAATCAAGGCAACAGGTTACGCAGATTTTCGGGGAGAAATTGGCTGACAGAGAGCAATTCTCGAGAAGGCTGGGAGCGTCAAGCAACGCTCTCTAGCGGGCATTTCATAGCGATTGCTAGGAAACCGACTGCTCCAAGTTTCCTGCTCTTTAGGGGCAGTTCATAGCGGATGAGGCACATCCGCTCAGAGGTCGGCAAAGTCGTCCTAAGTGGATTTTTTCGTACGACCCCTCCCGACTAAAGCAACTTTTTGGGTCCGGCAAAGTGCAACATTGCGTTTGTATCGATTGAGTACGGCAGGCTGACTCGGCTGTGTAGGAAAAAAACAACATCTAGCTAAGGAGTGCTATCGGGACATACCGAAAACTCCAATGGATGGGAACTATCCCATTTTGACCAAACCATCCATTTTTCCAAAGCAGAAGTGAAGGAGACGAACACCATGAGAGCCAAGTCGGTAGTGCGGGCTCTTGCTGCCATCGCTCTGGCAATGCTCCCCTCGGTAGCACTGGCAGGGTATTGCGGAGTCGCACGTTACAATGGTTGCACCCCATGCTGTTACCAGCAGCATTGCCATACCGTTATGAAAACGGTGCGGTGCGTCGAATGGCATAAGCAGCAGGTAACCTGTTGCAAGACCGTTTATGATCGCGTGTGCGAAGATCGAGTGATCAATTGCACTCGCTACGTTCACGAACAACGTCAGAAGGAAGTTTGTTACACCGTTTGCAAGCCTGTCTGGGAAACCAAGACCCGTTGCTACACTGTTTGCAAGCCTGTTTGGGAAACCAAAACCCGCAACGTCTGCTACACCACGTATCACCCGGTGTGGGAAACCAAACAACGCTGCTATACCGTCTGCAAGCCTGTCTGGGAAACCAAGACTCGTAATGTTTGCTACACCACGTATCACCCGGTGTGGGAAACCAAACAACGCTGCTACACCGTTTGCAAGCCCGTTTGGGAAACTAAACAACGTTGCTACACGGTTTGCAAACCTGTGTGGGAAACTCGTACCCGCGAAGTTCCGTATACAACCTACAAAGCCGTCTGGGAAACTCGCCAACGGAACTACACGGTCTGCAAGCCTGTGTGGGAAACCCGCGAGCGGGAAGAAACCTACTATGTCCGCGTAGCGGTTCCTTACACCAAGACGATTCAAGTTCGCGGTGGTCACTGGGAAACCGAGACGTATCAGATTCCTGGCAAGACCTGCTATAAAACAGTACGTGAACCAGGCACCTTTACCTACGATCCGTGCCGGTGCCGGTGCGTTTACTGTCCAGGTCCTTGCAAGACGCTTACCTGCCAGTGTCCTCCCAAGACCTGCTGCAAGAGAGTATGGGTCCCAGAATGTCACACCAAGGAAATCTGCTGCACCAAGTACGTTTGTGAACCTCGCACTCGCACCTGCTGCTACAAGGTCTGCCGAATGGTGCCAGAAACCCGTACTTGCTGCTACAAGGTATGCCGTATGGTTCCATGCCAGCACACTCGCACTTGCTGCTATAAAGTTTGCCACATGGTCCCTGAAACCAAGACCTGCTGCTACCAGGTGTGCCGCATGGTTCCCGAAACCCGCACTTGCTGCTACAAGGTCTGCCGTATGGTGCCTCAGCAGCACACCAAGACCTGCTGCTACAAAGTGTGCCGCATGGTTCCCGAAACCCGCACTTGTTGCTACAAGGTCTGCCGAATGGTGCCCAAGCAATGCACCAAGACGTGCTGCTACAAAGTGTGCCACATGGTTCCCGAAACCCGCACTTGCTGCTACAAGGTCTGCCGAATGGTGCCTGAGCAGCGCACCAAGACCGTGTGCTACACCGTGTGTCGACCAGTCTGCGAGCAGAAAACCATCAAGGTCACCCGTTGCGTGCCACGACAAGTGCCGTACACGGTTACCCGATGCGTCCCCTGCGTAGTCTGCAAGAAGGTCCCTGTGTGTGTCTGTTGCCCAGCACCACGCTGCCACTGCTGCGATCCTTCCTGCGGCTGTGCTGAGCCTACATGCGGAGCACCCTGCTGCGACTAGGCAGGTGAAGGATTCCTTCACAGGAAATTAAGTTTGGTCAAAAAACAAGCTGGCCCGGCAAATCGTAAGATTCGCCGGGTCAGTTTTTTTGTGTCATGCAGTTAATGGATTCTCATTGTGCAGAGAGATTTTCCAGAAATGCGAAACTAGCGAGTGTGGACCTGGTGTCTTCGTCAGCCCGAGACGGAAAAAGCAGCCAATGCTTGTTGCGATAGGGGTACGTCACTGAACGCACAGAGGCGCGTACCAGCTGCGGGATACTCTTGAAGTGACTCAGGGGTACCCAAGGAAGCCAGCACGCAATCTCGCGACTCTGTGAGTTGCTTTACAAAGGCATCTTGATCGGGCAGCAACCCAAATCGATGCCAAGCGGCCGGTTTAACGATCTGAGCGATCAAAACTTGATCGGCGTTCTTGGCAACTGCCAACACACGGGCATATTCTTCCGGTGATGCTTTGGGCCCCAATTCAAAATAATCGAGGTTTGCAAAGACCCGCCGCAGAGCCGCACCCAAGGGTTGTTCTGGCGGGTCGAGATGTGATTGATGAGGCCGAACTAAAACAGCACACAGCGGTTTGTCCGGCGATAAAGGCAGCAATCTTTTGTCTGCTGAGATTTGTGCGATGGAGTCTCTTGCCACTCGGCTAGCCAAGTCTTGAGACTCT
This sequence comes from uncultured Planctomycetaceae bacterium, assembly GCA_937925545.1. Classification (GTDB taxonomy): domain Bacteria; phylum Planctomycetota; class Planctomycetia; order Pirellulales; family Lacipirellulaceae; genus Bythopirellula. Next base: position 200,705 of record CALALR010000038.1, on the reverse strand, counting down.
TGTCGATGCAATTCGCGATTGGAGTCAGTAGGGAGAAGAAGTTGCTTCAGATTGCTAACTCGCTGGTAGGCTTCGTCGATCCTTTCCCGGGGTAGGCGACCGGCGTCGACCGCGGACTCAAGTGCCTCAAGAGTCTCCATGGGATTCTCCACGTCGAGCAGCAAATCGACACCTGCTAAAAGTGCCTTGAGGGCAAGTTCCCCTGGTGATTTACACTGGGATTTGACCCCTTCCATTAGCAAACTATCGCTCGCTACCGCACCCTGGAAACCTAGTGTCCTCCGCAGCAACTCCGTAACGATTGGGTACGAAAGTGTTGCGGGAGTCCCACTAGGATCGAGACCAGGGTAGCGAACATGAGCCGTCATGATTAGCGGAATTTCTTCGCAAATGGCGCCCTGGAAGGGAACTAATTCACAAGCAAACATCTCTTTACGTGTGGCGTTTACCGTGGGAAGCGCGTGGTGTGAATCCTCATGTGTGTTACCGTGACCGGGAAAATGTTTTGCAGTGGCCAATATGCCACCCTCCTTGTAACCAGCCACGGAGGCAGCCACCAGGCGCCTAACTTGCTGGGGATCAGAGCCGAAAGCCCGTGTGGCAATGATCGGATTGCGTGGATCGACGTTGACATCGGCCACCGGTGAAAAAGTGATGTGAATACCGTTCGCCCTAGCAGCGAGTCCCGTAAGTCTGGCGAACTCGCGGACGGTTTGCTCGCCTTCGTCTCCCAAGGCACTAAATGCCATCGCATGGGGAAACAATACCTCGCCGCGAAGTTGTTGGCCGATGCCGCGTTCGATGTCTGCCGCAATCAATAAATGATACTTCGACCGACTTTGCAAATGGTCCAAGGTTTTGGCTGTGGTGTCCTTGCTACCATTAAAAAGCAACAACCCACCAATCGGACATTCTCCCAAGAGCTTTTCAATCCGAGCAGCATCTTCCTCCACCGTGCGGACCGGAGGCAAGTTTGAACCGATCCTCACAAACATGAGTTGAGCCAGCTTATCCCGAACAGGAACGTCCGCAGAAGATTCATGGATATCGTTCACGTGGTAACCTCAGTCGACGACTTCCGTCCAAAGGCAGGATCGATGTTAACCAGACCGCATACAATGAAACTGGGAATGGTGGCGATCATCACCCACAGGAAAAAATGCTGGTACCCGATCAATTCTTGCAGCCAACCGCTAAGCATACCAGGAAGCATCATTCCAAGTGCCATGAAACCCGTACAAATAGCGTAATGAGCGGTCTCGTGTTCACCGCTGGAGATGTAAAGCATGTAGAGCATGAAAGCCGTGAATCCAAAACCATAGCCAAATTGCTCCACAGCCACACAGAGGTTGATGACCACAAAGTTCTCCGGTTGCACCTGAGAGAGGAACACGTAGACCACGTTGGGCAAGTTGATTGCGGCGACCATCCACCATAGCCAGAATTTGAGCCCCTGCCGCGAGGCAACGATGCCTCCCAGGATTCCACCAAGGGTGAGCATAGTGATACCGACTGTGCCATAGACCAAACCGACTTGACCAGTTGTGAGTCCCAGTCCGCCAAGACTCGTGGGATCGAGCAAGAATGGCGATGCCATCTTGGCTAACTGAGCTTCGGAAAACCTGTAGAACATCAGAAAGAACAGTGTCGCAATGATGTGTGGCTTCTGGAAAAAAGTCGCCAAGCAAATAAAAAACTCGGAAATGACAGCGGTGAATTGCTGCTTAGGAATCTCTACGTCCTCTGCTGGTTTGGGAATTACGATCATGTGATACGCACCAATCCCAACGAAGAAAGCAGCAAGCAAATAGAACGTGATCGACCACGCCAAAGGAATATTACCGGATATCGCACTAAAGGTGGCTTCCGATGGTTTATTCAACTTAGGATCAACCTGCACAAGAGCAGCGAAGGGGGTATTCCAATTTTTCTCAGTGATCAGGAATCTAGTACCTTCTACAATTTGAAAGCTACTGTCTCCTCCAGAACGACTAATATTCACCACGAGAGATGAATCTGGAGAAACTGGCTTAGCCACTTTCATCCAGACTATTACGCAATCGCCTGCGAGAGTTTCTTCGGTAGCAGCAATCTTCTCTGGGCCAAACCAACGAACAATCGACTCTTCTAATGCGACTAACCACCGAGGTCGCTCACCTTGTTTGATAGTCTGACCTGGTTTCTCGTTAACGTAGAATGAATGGTCAACATTCCAGTTTTTAACTTCTTCTCGCAATCTGGTTATTTCTGCTGGTGATCTATCGATTGTGCTGAGATCGAACGATTCACTCAAAGGAAGAATGCGTTGAATATCTTTAGTTGGCTGGGGGACATCTACAGGAATGTCGATCGACGAAAGGCTAGTTTCCTGCTCGATAGCCCTCACGGTCACAACTGTCTCAGGTAGGCCAAAATTGACCTCAAACGCCCCAGCCAGCATCACCAGCAAGCCTTGTCCAGCGATCATTGCCAGACGGTAGAATGTGCTGCGGATTCCTACAAACCAAGTCTGCTCATGAGCGGGCATCGCGAGCATGTAGAATCCATCGGCCGCGATATCGTGCGTCGCCGAGCTGAAAGCTAAGAGCCAAAAAAAGGCCAGCGTATACTGCAGAAAGTTGCTCGTCGGCAGGGTAAGTGCTACTCCTGCCAAGCCGGCGCCAATCAACAATTGCATTGCCACGATCCACCAGCGTTTGGTGCGCAGCAGGTCGACCAAGGGGCTCCAAAAAGGCTTGATTACCCAGGGCAGATAGAGCCAGCTAGTGTAAAGGGCGATTTCCATGTTGGAAACGCCCATCCGCTTGTACATGATGACGGCCACGGTCATCACCACCACATAGGGGACACCCTCGGCGAAGTACAACGTGGGAATCCAGCTCCAGGCCTGGCGACGCGAGTACTTCAATTCATCATGTACGGGAAGTTCAGACAAGCGTTCACATTCCGATCAAGGACTATCCGACCCATACCAACCTGGTGGGCTTTCTTCGCCAATGCGATTGACGGTGGAAACAACGACGATCTCAGGAGGCTTCTTTTGCGAATCCTGATGCCCTCCATGATACAGGGGACGCTCGTTTTCACCACCGGGGACAATGTCGACGTGCCACTTGCCACCATATTTGGACCGGATTACCCACAGCCAGGGTGTATCGGACTGATCGGCCTTGAGAGCGACGACCCACTTGCCACTGGCCTTCTTCACTGAGAATTTGGGTGCTTCTTGTGACTCTTCGGATTCGGAAGCGAGCCAAGGACTGGCCGGCACAAGTGCCGGTTCTTGGTATGCATCCTTGCGTAATGCATCGGCAATTCCACCGGCGTTGCGTTGTAGAGCCTTCATGCTGAAATGCACATGGCCATTGGCCTCTTCCTCGGCACGCGTGACCCATATTTGGGCGACAATTTCTTTCGCAGGCCAGCTCTTGCCATCTGCCCCACCAACGCGAGAAGTGTAAATCCCAGGCCAGAGATGGCGATTGGCCTTGTTCTGCGAATTCCACCAATATAACAAAGCCGAGTAACTTTGCTGTGGGGGACCAATCTTCCAATACAACTGCGGTGTGAAATAATCGACCCATCCTTCAGTGAACCACTTTTCGGCGTCTGCATAGAGCGCCGTGTATTGATCAAAGCCCTGGATCTGAGGAGGCTTGCCCGGACGGCCAATGCCAAAAGGGCTGATGCCGAATTTCACCCACGGTTTTGCATGCTTGATGTCCTCGTACATTTGTCTGACGAGCTGATTGACATTCTCTCTTCGCCAATCGTCACGATCCAACTTTGTACCTGCTGCAACGGCCTTTTCCCAGCTCGCATCATCGGGGAATGGGACTTGTTTTCCATCCTTGTTCACCGGGTAAGGGTAGAAGTAGTCGTCCATATGTATTCCGTCGATGTCGTATCGCTCAATGACATCGCGGATGACCGCCAAAGTATGCTCTGTCGCTGCGGTTTCACCGGGATCGAGCCACTGGTAAGCACCGTATTCTTTGACGGCTTCGGGCTGTAGTTTGCTGATGTGATTATCAGCCACTGCTCCCTTACGACTGCTGTGGCGGGCGCGGTAAGGATTGAACCAGCCGTGCAGTTCGATTCCACGGCGATGCGCTTCGGTGATGGCAAACTCCAGCGGATCGTAAAACGGTTCCGGTGGTTTGCCCATCTCACCGGTGAGAAACTCTGACCAGGGTTCCAGCTTGGAGGCATACATTGTATCGCAGCAAGGGCGCACCTGCAGGATGATGGCGTTAAGATTTAGGCTTACCGCATTATCCAAGATGGCGATCATCTCGGCTTTTTGCTTTTCGCTCGAAAGTCCGGGACGAGATGGCCAGTCAATATTGGCAACCGTCGCCACCCATGCAGCGCGAAATTCTCGTTCAACGGGGGGCAACTGGTCCGCGATCGCCTGCGGCAACTCTCTCGCAAAGACAGTGGAGGCGCCGAGCAATACTCCAACAACAAGGAAAGAAAACCCTTGCAGAGCCAAATGACCTTGTACTTGATGTGCAGAGCAACTTAAGGCGGTTCTCGGCATACGTCGCCAAAGCAATTGGCGGCCCGAAGCCTTTGCTATTCGATTCAGACTAACAAATTGGTCTCTCATTTTTGAATAATCTCCGCGCCATCTTTGGATGCCTGAGCAACATAAACCTGAGGATCGATATCATCCGATACGAAATGGACACTTCCATCGACATGACTGAAGTTCGCCCCGCCGGGATGGAAGCTGCCGAAAGGGAGGTTATTGAAAGCTACGGTTTTTTTGTCGGCTGGCACTGCATCAGGGCGTTCATCGTCACGATGCCCTTTATAGTATCCGACGACTTCAAGATCAGCGTTGAGCGGTACTGCCGCATCGATATTCTTCATGCTACTCATGCAGGAACCCGGGGAAGGGCCTGCAGGCGGGGCGTTAAGTACCGCAGTTTGCCAAAAGGCCCCAGCTGTCCAGGCCCGCAGTTGATACCAACGCTCTCCTGCCAAGAAGGTGTTGCTCAGCCCATCTTGAATTTGACGCAGCAGGGTGCGACTGCCAGGAAAAAATACACCGTCGCTGTTAACGACTCCGCAAAGTCCGCTGTTGTCTCCGTGCGACTCCTCAGTGGCATTACGACTGGCTGCCGAACCCGTTACTCCCACGTAACTGGAACTTGCCAGGTTTTCTCCATTTCGGTTGTCGATGACTTCGTCGTCGCTAGGACAATGATAAGGTTCGATTCGCACTTCGTTTACATTTTCCAAGTCGTAAATATTGGGAGGCTGCTTGGCAGGATCTAACTTACGAAATTCGTTCACCTGCCGTTGAATTTCCGTCAATAACGAGCCGTTCTCCATGTAGGAGAGCAACCCAACTTCCCAACTAAACCCATTTCGGCCACCAACTTTGTTAATCGTAGAACCCGTGGGGAGTGACCCTCTGGCAGATTCGTAGTTGAGACTCGCCAAGGTAATGTTCTTGAGATTGTTCTCACAACTCATCCGCCGTGATGATTCTCTGGCAGCTTGAATGGCACTCAACAAGAGCCCCACCAACACTCCAATAATTGCTATCACCACCAAAAGTTCTACAAGGGTAAAAGCCCGTTTGGGCAAAGATTTTAATAAGTGTTTTTTCATTACAAATTCCTCATGCTTTTGTTTTTACAGACTTCATTTCTGGCTCCGTCCAGAAGCTTTCGAATGTAGTTGAATTTATTCAAAACTCACAACATGGAAATGCGCAGACATGATTCACGTTTGCGCAAAGATACTCGCGTTTATGGGTAATGAACGTGATTCAAGCCATGAAATTTCAGTTTTAAAGAACACAAAAACTTGAATTTTCATATGGACAATTCAGATGTTTTCATAAGGGAAAACTATTGACCGCACTTCGTTACATAGCAATTCGAACTAGGTCACCTAATATTAATCTGGTATTTTGCAAGAGAAATATTCTTGGTAAAAACCAACCTGCCTGACATCTGGCAGAAGCACTGCCAGCTTATCCTATGCGCGGGTTGCAAGCATATCCGCGATGCAAACCGCATTAACGCGGATTCATCCTGATTTTCTCTTTGTCAGCTTTGAACATTTATCTCGATATCAGTCCAAGCTAGGCGTGTCTGCAAATTCACATCCAGCGATTGATGATCCGTCTGAGAAAGTCGCACCCCGATGTAAAGATTCCGAAGCAAAAGAACTTAGGAAGCCTGTGCGTCGAGAGGTTGACCCTATTGGATGCGCGGTTGAATTTGTAACAGTTATTTCTGTTTCCAGTTCGTTGTCGTTTAAATTCTCCAAGAAAATTTGTTACATCTCGATAATTTCTTCCTGCTTGTCTTATTGGTAATTAGCTTGCAAGTAAGGGTTTACCTAGTAACCGATGGGATAGGAGCTAGAAATATATGACCGCAACCATGACATAATAGTTTGGCTCATGAACTACTAAAGCGTAGGATGCAGAGACTCATCAAAAAAGTAGCTTTTACCATCAACAGCGTTAGCCAGGGCGGGAATGCCATAGCCGGTTTTCAACTTGGCGCTATCCAACGCGAGAGAGACTCACTGAGGTGATCATGAAAGCATATCTGCACCCTGCCTTTAAGTTTATTCTCTTTGCCACTTCTTTTACGATCATTTGGTGGCCATCAATAGGCCATGCTCAACTTACTCACTACGTTCCTTTCGATGTGGGATATGCAGTAGGTGATCTCAACGGCCAGGGGGGTTCTGATCTTGGTTTTGGAGCCAACACTTGGTTTGATTCGGCTGCTGCTGGGACTGGTTCGACAGTACTCTCTGGAAATCTAACTGCACCTGCTGGCCTCCAGATCGCGGGCAACAGTGTTAGGACGTCTCAATTGGATTTTAATCTCGGCTTTTATACCTTCGACCAAAACAATGATGGCTCGAATGGTGTCGTTGGCGATGACAATCTTGCCGCGGGCGAGCATTGGGTGAGTTTTCTCGCACGAGCGGATCAAGGTGCCTTTTTCGCTGGTCTGTCTTTGGTGAAATTCTTCGGGCCTGAAATCCTTTACATTGGTAAAGTGAGTTCTACCCCAAGTGATGTCGATAACGATGGAGATGTCGACGGTGCAGATTTCTTAAAGATCCAACGAGAGAATCCTTCTCTTATTCCAGAGTGGCAACAGAACTATGGGGAGACTAACACGACAGTATGGGGAATTGATCCACAGGATGGAATGGGACAGCGCGCAGTCCCAGGTTCAGACGCGACGGTCGATACATTCCTGGTTGCGAAACTGACCATTGGTGCCGGGGCCAATGACGACACCGTGGAGTTGTTTATTAACCCGGATATTAACTCCGGTACACCTACTACACCTGACCTTACTGTGGCTTTTAGCGAAGATCCCCTTAATAATCGATCCATCGATGAGATCCGCCTCGGAAGCCAGAATGGTGCGTTTTTCGCAGATGAAATTCGAATCGGAAGAAGTTTCGACGATGTCGCACCATCTTTGACTCTTATGATATCCACTGCCGTGCCAGAACCTTCATCGATATTATTGCTGATTGGTTCCTTTATTGCTTCATTTGCTCGATTGAGGCCTATCTTTGTTCCAATTTATAGGGTTTCTCATAAGGGATAATCGGAAGAGAAGAGGCTTGTAGTAAGTTGCTTGATGCCTAGGTGATTAAAATCACTGAATGATCCTTTTCTACAAAGTATATGGGAGGAAGCTCATGAGTCGTTTTAAAACTAAATTGCCTGTTCCGCTGTTGGGTACATTTTTCTTGGTACTTTGCGTGCTGCCGTTAACCTCTGAGGCAACGTTAACGCACTATGTTCCTTTCGACACCGGATATCCAGCTGGAAATAGTTTGGGAGGCTCCGGCGGATCGGATTTAGGTTTTGGTGCCAATACTTGGTTTGACCCTGGAGGCGCAGTCGTCGTGGCTGGTAACCTCACCAGTCCTCCAGGATTAGCTGTTGCTGGCAACCACGCCAGTCTGGCCCCGAACGGAGACTTCGATCTCGCCTTTTATACAATGGACCAGGATAACGACGGCAACAACGGCGAACTTGGAGAGGACAATCTTGGTGCAGGCGTTCACTGGCTCAGTTTCCTCGCTCGGTCCGACGCGGACGCCTTTTTTAGCGGACTTTCCCTGGTCAAGTTCTTTGGGCCTGAAATACTCTACATTGGTAAAGTTGGTGGGCAAGGTGCGACCCAATGGGGACTTGATCAGGGCGCGGCTGGAGCAATGGCGGCGACTGGCAGTGATGCTACCCAAGACACCTTTTTAGTTGCAAAACTGACAATTGGGCCTGGTGCAAATGACGATTTCGTCGATCTGTATGTTAATCCGCCACTTGGCCTTTCCCCCCCAGGTGTGGCTGATATTTCGGGTTACGCGTTTAACGAAGACCCTGCGAACAACCGAGCGATCGATGAATTGCGACTTGGTGGACAAAATGGATTACCATTCATGGCAGACGAGATTCGCATCGGTACAACCTTTGCTGACGTAGCTATCCCTGAACCATTTTCTGGAGTTCTCCTGCTCGGTTTGTCAGCGATGGGACTATCTTGGCGTATACGTTAGTCCCTAGTTTGGATTTCACGACCATCCCCTCGTCAAGCAAAATGTTTGACGAGGGTTTCTCAGCTTAGTCTAAAGTTTGTCACAACTTGAAGAGGCAATGACCATTTCTCCAGTGAAACCAACCTCACTCCGCTTCGATCAAAAAGGTCGCGTTAAAGATTAGTATTTACTGTCGTCCAATGGAGGCATATCATCCTCTGACACGGGATTCCCGTTAACAAGCTTAACCAGCTGAGAGGAATCGCGATTGCTCGTCATCAATTGTGCATAAATCAAGGGATCTATGCGATCGCTCAACGTTCTCACTTGCCCAGCAACAAATGCGACATTCACGATGCCAGGGTGATGGCTCGAGGGAGAAGCATCGGTTGCCTTCATGTCGTTTAGTGAAGAATACTCACTTGCCTTGTAATTCGAGTTGATGCGACCATAGCTACGGAGATCATCACTACCGCTCCCCGCTGCAACGTCGTCGGGCTGCATCCAGCAGAATCCAAAATGCCATTTTCGATCGATTCGATACGGATTGGAATCCGCCCAAACATAAGTTCTTAGACTCTCTGAGAACATCAAGGTGGTCGTCGTTCCATCATGCGTTTGTACATAATCCATCGAGACACCGAGTTTGGGATCTAAACACTTAGGGCATCCAGGATCCCCGCATTCGCAACATCCCGGTCCATAATCTCGTTGGTCGGAATACTTGAATCGCATTCGATCGAAAAACACTCCGTTCCCAGCTACTTCGACTCGGTCATCACAGATGTCCTCAGGCTCGTTGCCCAGGTATCCTGCATTTCCTACATAGGAAAGATAAGGTAAGCCTGGGGCAGCACGGACGTTCGACGGGCAAATCACAACATCGATTTGAGGCATGGAACCGGACTGTGCATTACCAGTATTCCAGGAATCCCATGCAGACTTCTGCTCAAGGAAGGGTAACAGCATAACAACCCAACTGACTCCCTTGCTTCCCACTCCTGAGATACCCAGTTCTTCAACATAACCGGGGAACGAACCGAGGTTCCCCTCGTACATCTGTGTTGCGAGCGCAAGTTGAGTCACGTTCGCTCGACATTGATTTGCACGGCTGGCCTCACGAGCCGATTGTACAGCAGGCAAAAGCAAACCCACCAAAGTGCCAATGATCGCGATCACGACCAACAATTCGACCAGCGTAAACGCTCTGCGGGGGAAAGAGTACATGGCTACCTCTCCTGTGTGTGAAGATTAGCAACACGCTTAGCCATCACTCCCCAGATGGGTTCGCTACGTTCCGTAATGGTGAATATATTCTATTCTCAAATCTTGAAGCAAGTAGTTGTAGATTATGTCTCCGGGAAAGTTAGATAAACCTGATAAATAACTTTCAAGGATGAATCTTATTGACCACAAAATGAAGTCAGACGTCGGGCAAACTTCCTAACTGCTTTTATTTCAAATAGTTAAAGCTACTAAGCCATTCGTGTTTATTGACACACCAGGGCAGTTGTTGTTCTAGATCACGGAGATCTGATCTACTCGGAAAATGTCAGAATCATCGTCTTCATCCCAGTTCCTTTTTTGTCACCCTACCACCGCATGAAATTTAACACGCTCCATTCTTGGCATCTCACCACTTCCGAAGCCCGGGAGATCCAGGAACGATTTCGCCGAAAAGTCCGCCGCAAGAACGCCGCCGGCCTTAGGCGGATTCGCCATGTTGCCGGTGTTGATGTCAGTGTGAAAGACAAACGAGTTTGTGCAGCAATCGTATTACTCGACTTTTCAACATTAGAACTCGTCGAACAAACTATTCATCAAGAGGCGGTCCACTTTCCCTATGTGCCGGGTTTGTTGAGCTTCCGTGAATGTCCTGCGATCTTAGCCGCCTATGAGAAGTTGAGTATCGAACCCGATCTCTTGTTAGTCGACGGACAGGGGATCGCGCATCCTCGTCGATTTGGATTGGCGGCACATCTGGGAGTTTTGTTGAACAAACCAACAATTGGCTGCGCTAAGTCGCGACTCATCGGTACCTATGAGGAGCCCTATGATGAGGCGGGTTGCTATACCGATCTCTTCGATGGCATGGAACTCATCGGAGCGGTTTTGCGCACTCGGTCAAATGTCAGACCACTGTTCATCTCAATAGGTCACAAGATCGAATTGTCGAAGGCACTGGATCTTGTGCTGGCTTGTTGCCGAGGCTACCGCCTTCCAGAACCTACGCGATTAGCCCATCAGTCGGCTGGTGGAATTGTGCGATCATCCCGTGCCCGAAAATGAACGTAGAGGAGAGCGACGAAATCGTAGAAGGCGTGAGCTACGATAGGCGCGATCAAATCTTCATATGCCCAGGCCAGCCAGCCAAAGTAAATGCCGATCAAGGTGGCGGCCAGAAAATAGGTTGTGCTCATGGCGTGTGCCAGACCAAAGAGCAATGCTGTAACGAACACACCAATCAAGAGGTTTGTCCAGGAGATGAGCAGTGGCTGGAGGGCTCCGCGAAACAAGATTTCCTCACCCACGCCGGCTGCCAGACTAATCAATAAGAATTCGAGCCATCCACAACCTGCAAAGAGTTCTCGTACGACATACTCCACCTCACGTCGCAATTTGTTCAGTGGCTGCCAGTCGACTTCATAGGCGGCAAACAACACCACGATCATTGGTAGACTGGCTATTAACCCTCGCAGCAAGCTGTCGAGTGACAGGTTAAGCCTACTTTGGAGCGATACCGAGCCCAGCCAGGCCACCAAAACCCCCACAAACCCCAAACCGGTCTCAAACAGCATCGCGGTGGCAACAGTTTGGGCTTTGGTGTTCGACATGAATTTCGCTATTCTCTGGCAAGTGCCGTAGCTTTTCCTCGTTTTTCGGCTGGAATCCGATTCCTTTACGTCCTAGGCACTCGCGTATCTCCTTGACGATCCACGAATGCCAAATTAGATTGACTGGTTCGATTTTCTCACCAAGTCTAGCCCGACTGGTCCCCAAGACGGCCGTTGGCGTGGAACGTACCTGTTCAATCAACGCTAACCATTAGCTCTTGATTCTCGGGTGGACCATCTAACGACTCTAGCGAGAAGATTTCAGCGAATCAATTGACTTGCGGGCAACGTCTCGCAGAAAAGCATAAATGGTAAGGACAAAAAAATGGCTAAAGACTCGACGAAAATGATTTACTACTTTGGGAAAACCAAAACCGAAGGTAATGGTAAGCAGAAAACTCTCCTAGGAGGCAAAGGTGCCAATCTGGCTGAAATGACTAGCATCGGGCTCCCTGTCCCTCCTGGATTTACCATCACCACCGAAGTATGCGATCTCTACTACAAGAATAAGCAGAAACTACCATCGGGCTTGATGGATGAAGTGAGTCGCAACGTTGGCATCCTGGAAAAAGAACTGGGCAAGAAATTCGGCGACACAAAGATGCCGCTTTTGGTTTCCGTGCGTTCCGGTGCTGCCTCATCCATGCCAGGCATGATGAACACGATTCTTAACTTGGGTCTCAATGACGAAGCCGTGGTCGGGTTGGCAAATGCCACGGGCCAGAAACGATTTGCTTACGATGCCTATCGCCGATTGATCAATATGTATGGCGACGTTGTCTGCGGAGTCGATCACGAACATTTTGAAGAAGTCTTCGACAAGATCAAGAAGCGATACAAAGCGGCAACCGACAATGACGTTCCTCTGGAAGGCATGGTCAAGCTTTGTGAAGAGTACAAGAACATCTTTAAAAAGCACTATGGCAAGCCATTTCCTCAAGATCCACTCAAACAGCTGGAACTCGCCATCGAGGCTGTATTCAAGAGTTGGATGCAACCTCGGGCCGTTAAGTATCGCCAGGTAGAGAACATTACTGGCCTGCTGGGTACTGCGGTCAATGTTCAGTCCATGGTGTTCGGCAACATGGGTGATGATTCAGGTACCGGCGTAGCTTTCACCCGCAATCCGTCAACAGGGGAGAATAAATTCTACGGCGAGTTTCTCATTAATGCCCAGGGAGAAGACGTCGTTGCAGGAATTCGTACTCCCGAACCTGTTGAAAAAATGGCCAAGTGGGACAAGAAGGCCTACGACCAACTCATGGGAATTAAAGATCAACTCGAAAAGCACTACCGTGACGTGCAAGACATCGAGTTCACGATCGAGAATAAGAAGCTCTATATGTTGCAGACCCGCAACGGCAAACGGACTGGTGCTGCGGCAGTAAAAATCGCTTGTGATATGGTCAAAGAAAAGTTGATCACCGAAAAGGAAGCCGTAATGCGAATTCCTGCCGGTGATTTAACACAACTATTGCTCCCAAGCTTCACTCCTGCTGCCAAACAGGCTGCCAAGAAGGAAGGCCGCTTGCTCACGGTCGGACTTCCGGCTTCGCCTGGAGCTGCCTTTGGTAAACCTGCTTTCACGGCTGCTGAAGCAGTGGATCGTACTCTCGAGGGTGAGCATGTGTTGCTCGTTCGCAAAGAGACCAATCCCGAAGACATCGACGGGATGCACTCCGCTGCTGGAATTCTCACGAGCACTGGTGGCATGACGAGCCACGCTGCTGTGGTAGCCCGCGGTTGGGGTCGTTGCTGTGTCGCCGGGGCTGGAGAAATCTCAATCGACGAAAAAGGCCGTAAGATCAAAGTAGGCAACAAGGTATTTACGCATAAAGATGTGATTTCGATTGATGGCTCAACCGGCGAAGTGATGGCCGGAGAAATCGCGACCCAATCTCCCAAGCTTTCCGGCGACTTTGCCAAGGTGATGGAGTGGGCAGACAAGTATCGCACCTTAAAGGTTCGTACCAACGCTGATACCCCCAGCGACGCAAAGCGGGCTCGCGAATTCGGTGCGCAAGGTATAGGCCTCTGCCGAACTGAGCACATGTTCTTCGAAGGGGATCGCATCATGGCAATGCGTGAAATGATCCTCGCCGACAACGAAACCGATCGCAAGAAAGCTTTGAAAAAACTGCTGCCTTTGCAACGCAAAGATTTTGTCGGCATTTTTACCGCCATGAAGGGTTTGCCGGTCACGATTCGACTGCTCGATCCACCACTACACGAATTCCTTCCGCACGACGACAAGAGCCAGGCCGAGATGGCCTCTCGACTCAACGTCAAGCGTGCCGACGTCAAGAATCGTGTCACTGCTCTGCATGAACAGAATCCGATGCTTGGCCACCGCGGTTGTCGTCTGGCGGTCACTTATCCTGAGATTCTCGATATGCAAGTCACTGCCATCGCCGAAGCAGTGATCGCCTGCAAGCAAAAGAAAATCGATGCCCAGGCAGAGATTATGATTCCGCTTGTCGGCACTGCTGCAGAACTCAGAATGCTTGGAGAACGTACTCGTCAGGTGATCGAAGACGTGAAGGCGAACAAAAAGTACTCCGGCAAGCTGGATATTCTGATCGGAACGATGATCGAGATTCCGCGTGCGGCACTCACCGCGGATGAGATCGGCGAAGCGGCCGACTTCTTCAGTTTCGGCACGAACGATCTTACTCAGATGACCTTTGGTTACAGTCGCGACGATATCAACACGTTCTTGCCTGACTACTTGAACGAAGAGATTCTACCCCGTGATCCATTCCAGTCCCTCGACACCAGCGGCGTGGGTCAGTTGGTCGAGATGGGGGTCAAGAAAGGTCGCTCCGTGAAGAAAGACCTCAAGTGTGGGATTTGCGGCGAACACGGTGGTGACCCCGACTCAATCCAATTCTGCCACAAGGTGGGACTGGACTACGTGTCGTGCAGTCCCTTCCGCGTCCCGATCGCTCGCCTCGCTTCCGCTCAGGCAGCGTTGCAGAACGGAAAGTAGCAACACTTTAAGTTGACTGAGGGTAGTTGTCACTGCGAAAGAATTCCGCGACGAAGTAACCTTTCGCATTATATGATTATATGAATGACGCTCTGCTGCTCAGACCCCCATCACACTCTCCGCCAAATGCAGCACCTCGGCAAACGGCACGCTGTCGAGCCTGCCGAATTCGCGGTGGCTGCGGAGTTTGCCGCGGGTGGTGGCGGGCGACGTGATGCCACATAAAAACCGGGCGAGCTGTCGGGAATGTTTGAGTGCCGGGTTGCGCTCAGCCAGAAGCTGCTTCACGGCCGACCGGTCGGCACTGGTTAGCTTAGCCCCCTTGCAGGGAGGCAGCATCTGTGGCGGCATACCCGTACAACGGCCGCAATGGCCACAGTCGGTGTGTTCTTCCCCGAAATAATCCAAGAGATATTCCGTGTAACAACCAGGACTTTCTACTAAGCCAATAACTCGTTGGAGACGCTCCAAATCCTGTGCTTCCCGCATCTCGAATTTTTCTTGCATGCTTTGGACCAAGGCTTCCAAGTCGGTAACTCGTCTGAGGACTTGGAAACCAAACCGCACCCCAGAAGCCTGCAACACAATATCCCCACGTTGATGCAGGTAGTCGAGTGCCGCAATAATTCGTTCACGCGGTTGGAACAGTCGCTCACTTGCTGCCGCAACGTCGATCGTGAGCCAAGTCTTTCCTTTCCTGGCCAACTGGAAAACACTACGTAAAAACTGCGATCGTTCAGCATCAAATTGGTGCAAAATCTCCTGAGATGGCTTCAAGGGCTGGAACTTGTACTCTGTGTATTTTGGACCTGTCGAGCGCAAGACTCCCTCCAATTCCAAGTAGGTCAGCAACGTTTTCACCACGAGATCGCGTACGTCGTGTCGCCCGGAAAGATCGTAAACGGAGACTTCAACTTCATCACCATCTGCAAGGAGTTCCCTAGTCAAAGCCCGTACGGCTTCTTCGGTTGGAGTGTCACCGTAGACAAAGTTTTCCAGCGTCACCAAGTCGTCCCGACAGGCAAGCATCTCGCACACCGCTGGTTTGCCATCACGACCTGCACGGCCGATTTCCTGCTGGTAGCTTTCCAAACTCTTGGGCAGATTGAAATGATACACGCCGCGTATGTCCGCTTTATCGATCCCCATGCCAAAGGCGATCGTCGCCACGACGATCATCTCCTTGGAATCCATAAAGGCCTCTTGCACTTCGGTGCGCTGTTCGGACTTCATGCCGGCATGATATGCTCTGGCGGTAAATCCTCTGTCTTCCAGATACGCTGCCAATCGCTCCGCCGTACGCTGGAGTGTGACATACACGACCGCCGGTTCTCTGCGCCGTTTCGATAACTTGTTGACCAATATGCGTTCGCGTTCCTGTGGTTCACAAGCTGAGACATTAATTTCCAGGTTCGCACGATAGAACCCAGTATGCACAACGTGCTCCGGCTCAACCCGAAAAGCCTCGGCGATGTCGGCCACCACTTCGGGAGTTGCTGTCGCAGTCAAAGCCAGAACGCGTTCGACTTTCAACTGTTCAGCCAACGCTGCGATGCAAAGATAATCTGGGCGAAAATTATGCCCCCAGGCACTGATACAATGCGCTTCGTCCACTGCCAGCAGCGCGATTTTCTGCTGGGAAAGTAGCTGCAGAAAACGCTCATTGGCCAGCCGCTCTGGCGAAACATACAACAGCTGCATGCGACCATTGCGCAGATCGTCGTATACTTTAACTGCATCTTGACGATCCAGACTGGAATCAAGCCGCGCCGCCGAAATGTTTTTCGACCGCAGGAAATCCAACTGATCTTTCATCAGTGCAATGAGCGGAGAAATCACAACCGTCAACCCATCGAACATCAGCGCCGGCAATTGGTAGCACAAGCTCTTGCCACTACCCGTTGGAAAAATGGCTACAGAGGAGTCGCCGGCAAGCAATTGTCGAACTGCCTGATCCTGTCCAGGACGAAATTCGTCGAATCCAAACACCTCCTTGAGAACCTCGGTGGCACGCTTCTTCATCACGGGCTTCCGTTCAAGAGTAGCTACAGGCATGGCTTGCTCCTCGGTAATAGGAATTTGAAGCGAGATGCGATTAGTGTAATTTTGTACACTTCTCAATAAGATACCGAGGATTTTCCTGCTTGCAAGCACAATTTTGAAAAAAACCAAAATCCACCGAAACTATGTAATTCACGTGGCATTAAGGTTCAAAGATCGTCACCCCGCATCCGCAGTAGTCGCTCATCGATGCGAGTTCTTGAGGAGCATCCTTGAGGGGTAATACGCGGTCCACCAATTGTCCCGGATCAATCTTGCCAGCTTCGATCAATTGGAAGAGCTCCGGATACACGTGAGCCTGCATACCGTGGCTGCCCGCGACTTCGAGTTCCCAGCCGATAAGGCGACTCAAGCAAGACGATGGAAGTGATTTCGCTTCGGTCAACAACCCGACCTGCACATGACGACCTCGCTTGCGTAGTGAGAATATCGCATCGGCAAATGTCTCAGGACTACCCAACGCATCGAGCGACACATCAGCGCCACGACCAGTCAGTTCGTGAATCGCCGCTGGAATGTCTGCTATCTCTTCGCCATTGATCATAGATTCGGCACCGAGCTGTTTTGCCAATGCGAGTGGCTCAGGGCGAACATCGACGGCGATCACTTTCGCACCCAATGCTACGCCGATCATCACTGCAGACAGACCAACTCCACCGCACCCGTAAACCGCCAGCCACATACCAGGTTTGACAGCCCCTTGCACGGCAACTGCCCGATACGCAGTTGCCATGCGGCATCCTAGACTGGCGGCAACAACGCTGGGCATCTCATCGGGCAAAGGGACGAGGTTACCATCTGCGTATCGCACGGCGACAAACTCGGCAAACGATCCCCAAGCCGTAAATCCTGGCTGGAATTGATGGTCGCATACTTGCTGATTGCCACCCACACATTCTGGGCAGGTTCCGCAACCAGCGACAAACGGCATCGTCACTCGACGCCCAACGAGATCGTTGCGAACCTCACTCCCTACGGCTTCGACAACTCCAGCGAACTCGTGGCCGGGAACATGCGGAAGGCTGCGAAGATCAGGATCTCGACCCATCCAGCCATGCCAGTCGCTCCGACACAGACCAGTCGCTTCAACACGGATCACCGCCCCATCGGGGGTAGCCGAGGGATCGACAACCGTTTCCCAAGTTGGAACTTCGCCAAAGCGGTGATAGAGCACAGCATGCATCGGGTGCGGGGGCCTTTTTGTTTCGTAGTCGCTAATGAACCGTACGAAATCAAAGCTACCGGCAAACGGCCCATCCCACAATCAGTGGCTTGTACTCGCCATCGACAATCTGCCAGAGATTGCCGTAGACATTCACAACGCCCAAGCGCCGTGTGCCGTGCCATTCCCACCGCTCACTGGTGAGTAGATCGAACACCCTGGCCGAGGTGGTATAACTCAGTAGCTGCCAGTTGCCCTCGGCATCCAGCTGCGCAGCGGGTGACCTGCCCAATCCCTCGATGTTCTGCTTCAATCGAGGGACGCGCTCCTCGAGAATTCGCTCCTGTGCCTCTTCGGAGAGCTGCAAGTCGAAACGACTGGTGGGGACAATGGTCCCTTCGCCAAAAGCATACTCAAAGCCAAAATCTTCAGTGGCGAATCCCCAAACTCGGCGCTGCAAATCCTGGGAGTAGTAATTGTAGACAAACCCCGGTTTGATCTCGTCGCGTGAAACAGGAACCAAAAAGGTATTGTCATCCTGTGGGGTTAGCCGGTAGACGGACTGTCGGTCTTCCGCGAGGGTCGGCTCGTCAGCGACCAGTTGTGAAGCGGACGCTGCAATCGTCAAGATCGTCAAAATGTGGAAAATCAAACGCATGACTGTTCCCCTGGTGCTGGGGTTGACTCGAAATGACAAAAGGCAAATGGCCAACAGTAAGAGTATAGCACCTAGATGCATGACTCCTCCGAGGAGGCTCCTCTGACGTGCCATTGGGTATGGGCCTGAATTCCAAATATGAGAAATAGACACAGCGCAATGCAATTCACAACGAGTTTAATCTCCTAAACGTTCGCTATGATTTCGCACTACAAAGGACCACTTGCACTACGGGCAGACAGGAATATGCCATGCAGTTTCTTAGGGTAGTTCTTTGATGAAGATATTGCGGAAGTAAAGCGCATTTCCATGGTTCTGCAATTCAATTTGTCCAGATGAGTAAATCGGTTTGTCCGGCTCCCAATAGTTCTCCAAGGGCGTGGCGTCAACGACCAACTTGCCGTTGAGCCATACTGTGACCAATTCGCCGACCATTTTAATGTGGAAAGTATTCCACTCGCCAACCGGATTGTCGGCTAATACCAAGGGTTCACTAGGATGCTTCTTGTTATTAAATAAACCTCCTGAACCTATGTTTTTGGACGAAGGATCCCAAATTTGAACCTGCGGCGAACCACGTAGATAAATGCCACTGTCACCTTTGGAAAGAATCTTGTAATCGACGTATAATTCGAAGTTTTCGTAGTCCTTGTCTGTGCACAAGCTGTCTCCCTTGCCATCAAACTCCAGCACCCCATCCACTACTTTCCAGTGTTCCCTCATACGGTCATCAGCCTTCGCCTGGGCTGCTAACAGCTCCTCATCACTCATTTCAGAACGCGACTTAGGGTCACCTACCAGACCTTTCCACCCGGTCAAATCTTTTCCGTTAAAGATTGCAGTAAACCCTTCCGGCGGAGTATTCATCTTGCTTTGCGTGGGCGAACCTGCACGACTTTCCTGGACCAACAGGCATCCCATCAAGAAAGCCATTGCTACGTTATACTTTGCGCACATTTCGAGTTTCCTTATCATGTGTTTCTCATATCCCTGAGAGGTCTTTAATACAAAAAAAGTGCAAGGTTACTCCCTTCAGGAAGACACTTTGTCGGGATATGGGTTATGCTTAAGCGCGTGACAGGGGACCATTTCTTCTAGTTCCGCGTCCCATCCCATCATCTGGCCAGTTCGCCAAGACTCGTTCGCCATCACCGACGCGGCCATCCCAGCAAATCCTAAGCGCACGGGGCAATTCAACGGCTCTCCATTTCGCATGTGGTTATGAAGATTCGTGTGATGAAGATTTACGTCTTCCCCGCCTGTCTTCTTATGTTCGGCAAGAATTTTACCGTCCTTATCCTTAGCCACCCAACCATCATTCGTAAAATAAAGCGTTCCTCGGTACCCTCGTATGAGGTGGTCGAAATCTACGCGATTGCTCTGAGTGCCAAGCACATAAACCGTCAGCCCCTCAGGATATTCGCAGATCATCTCAAAGTTGTCAGGTAAATCGCGATTCTCAGGCCATTGCCAGATACCACCCATTCCAACAACACGACGAGGCATGTGTAGATCAAGGGCTCGAATCATGCGCGTGATGCGATGGACGAACAAATCGCCAGCAATACCGCCCGAGTACATGGAATAGTTGCGCCATTCGAAGTAATGATGGGGATTCCACTCAGCATCCGGGGCTGTGCCTAGCCATGCTTTCCAGTCCAGGTCAGGCGGCTTCGGCAAGTCATCTTTTAGATCCGGCACACAGAAAAGCCCTTGAGCACCATACCTCCTCACATACTCAATCTGTGCCTGGACTACTTGACCAATAAGACCGTTTTTAATTGCTTCATTAGCAGACGAATAACTGTCGTCAGACATTCCTTGCACACCTATTTGAAGGGGCAGGTTCGTTTCGATCTGCTTTTTCCATACCGCTTGTGCTTCGGGGATCGTGTGTGTCATCGGTTTTTCACAATATACCGCCTTGCCCGCATCGAACGCATCGAGGGTCATCTGTGCGTGTTGGTGTTCAGGAGTGGCAATAACCACATAATCGACTTGATTATTGTCAAGCACCTCGCGGTAGTTTGACGTCGACAAAGAAGCACCTGTCCTGCTAGCCCCCTCATCCGCGCGAGATTTCCAGCAATCAGCCACGCCTACTGCAAGAAGATTGTTAGATTCCTTGAGATCGTTGTATGCCCGCATGTGATTGGCAGCCATCCCACCCGCACCGATAAAACCGATTCCAATTCGATCGTTTGCTCCAAGAATTCGGCCATAGCTTGTTGCAGTCCATCTCATGGCTGCTGCCACCGTAGCGGTTGCGCCAAAAAACTTACGACGCGATATCCTGGACTTGTTTGGTTTAGGCTCCAACATTCTGAATCACTCCAATAGAAATCGATGTCGATGGCAATTTAACTAGATAGCGGCGAAGTGCACCTTAAAGGATATTTTTGCAAGGAATCTGAAAAAAAATCAACCATTTCCTCCTCTGAGCAAAACTAGCAAAAAGGAAGGAAAGGATAAAAAAAGGAAGGTGTATTTCAAGAACGGGCAATGGGCACTTCAGACTAACGTCGTGAGGCTCAGTCGCCGCGTCACGGCTAACACCCAATTCCAGAGCAATCATGCTGCTAGCATGGGCAATTTTGCGGGAGGTTCTGATCTCCTTCCTCGCACGTCGATTTGCTATGCTTCGCCGCTATTTTCTGTCCCATTCCCTGTAGATTGCCTGCCATGCTCAAGGCCCTCGAACTCAATGGCTTCAAGAGCTTTGCCGACCGTACGCGGCTGGAATTTCCTAGCGGCATTACGGCCGTGGTGGGGCCCAATGGATCGGGCAAGTCGAATGTGGTCGATGCCATCAAGTGGGTCCTTGGCAGTCAAAGCGCCAAGTCACTACGTGGGACGGAAATGACCGACGTCATCTTCAGCGGATCGCGGAGTCGCAAACAGGCAAATTCCGCTGAAGTCACTCTGTCGTTCGACAACTCCTCGCGAGTACTCGATGTCGATGATGAAGAAGTGCATGTTACCCGCCGGGTGCTCCGAAGTGGAGAAGCAGAGTATCTTTTGAATCGCCAGGTCTGTCGTCTGAGAGACATCCGCGAAATCTTTGCAGGCATCGGCGTAACCACGGGTGCGTATAGCATCATCGAACAAGGCAAAGTGGACGCCCTCTTGCAGTCGTCGCCCAAAGAGCGTCGCCTGATCTTTGAGGAAGCCGCCGGCGTGAGCCGCTTCAAACTCAAGCGACAAGAAGCAGCTCGAAGGCTGGAGCGGATCGAACAAAACTTGCTAAGACTCTCCGACATCGTTGAAGAACTCGAATCTCGCTTGCGGAGTGTACGGGGTCAGGCAGGCCGAGCGCGTAAATACAAGGAATTTTCGGATCGCCTCCGCACGTTGCGAACCCAAGTGGGGCTTGCTGACTGGCGAAAACTTACTGCAACTCTCGAGTCGACGCATCAAGAGGCGAATTCACTCCGTACAGAAGTTGAAGCGGCTCGCCAGAAAGTAACCGTTCACGACCAGCAGTTGCAGACCATAGAAAGAACGGCCGACGAGCTGCAAGCGCAATCGCGCGATGCCACTTCTCAAGCCACCACAGTCCGTGAGCGCATCGCAAAAAGCGAATCCTTGCGCCGCAGCCAACTAGCCCGTGGGGATGAGCTGGTCGAAGAGACCCAGCGGCTGGAGAAGCAATTGTTGGCCATGAGCACGCGTGCCGGCAGTGTTCAACAGATGGTCACCGAGACAGAGCAGCAGTTGCAGGAATCGGAATCCCGCTACAACGAACTCGCTGGGGAAGTGCAACAACGGCAGGCAGAACTCGATCTGGCCCACGCGGCGCTAGTACAATGCCGGAGCGATCTGACTGCTTGTCGCAGCAAATCCACCGAGGCCTTTCGCGAGTCGACTCAGCTCGAACATCGCATTCAGTCGCTCGAATCTCAGCATGCGGCGACCGTCGCCAACGGAGACCGGCTCCGCTTGGAAGTGGACCAGGCACGACAAGCAAAAGAGGAGTCGAGCAATCGCTTTGCGATCGCCAACGAACAACTCCAACAGCACGAGTCGCTTGCTGAGGAAGCTCAGCGAGAACTCACTGCCACCCAGGAAAAACTGCGTGATCAACGTAGTCAGTTGGCAAAGGCCCAGGGCGCACTTGCCGACCTTAAGGGGCGGCTCAGTGGCGCTAAGGAACGCTCTCTGGTGTTGGAAGAACTAGAGCGGCAACTCGACGGGCTGAGCGCCGGAACAAAAGAGGTGCTCCGTCTGGCAAAGGCAGAACCTGACGGGCCATTTGGTCGAGTTCGCGGCGTGGTGGCCGATTTGCTGCACGTCGATGCCGATACAGCTTCGATTGTGGAAATTGCGCTCGGGGAACGTGCCAACTGCCTGGTGATCGAGCAACTTGATTCACGGATGATGGAAATGGCAGAAGAGGACTGGCTCGGCAGAACGAGCTTCTTGCGGCTCGACGTTGCGATTCCAGCCAGTGCTGTCGATCGCATCGATCTCTCGTGTGAGCCCGGCGTGATCGGCCGCGCGGACCAGTTCATCGAAATTGCCCCCGATCTGGCATCGCTGGCTCGGCGGTTGCTGGCCCGACATTGGTTCGTCGATTCACTCAAGACCGCCTTTGCCTTGTCCAAAGGGATTGGCCGAGGACTCAACTTTGTGACCGTCGTCGGAGAAGTGCTTTCCGCAGATGGCACCTTGACCGTGGGCCCTCGTCAGGCCTCGATGGGGCTCTTGTCTCGCCGGAGTGAGCTGCGAGCTTTGGTGGACGAAATTCGCGATATGCAGCAGAAGTTTCACACACAACAGGAACATTGCCTGACGCTGGAAACCGGCGTACAGAGCTATGAACAACACCTTTCGCAATTGGCATCCCAGCATGAAAAGGCCTCTCGAGGGGTCAATGAGAACCTGGTCAAGGTCGCCTCGGCCCGGGAGCGCCTCGACCGAGCAAGCGAAAAACTGATGTCCGCTGAAAGTCAGCTTCAGGAAGCTGACGCCCGCGCGACTGCAACGGCAAACGAATTGGCCGACCTGCAAAGCCAGCTTGCCAATCGACATGTGAATCACGAGCAGTTGCAGCGCCAACTCGATCTTTACACCCAGCAGGCCGCCCGACTCGAACAGCAAGTTGCCGGCCTCCAGCCGAGCCTCACCGACATCCGCGTTGCTCTGGCACGTAGCGAACAGCGACGCGACGGCCTGCGTCATCAGATGGACCAACTTCGCCGGGATCATCAAGAACACGATCAAGCTTTGGAGGAAACCAAAACCCGCGCGATTGATTGCCGCAGTCAGCAAGAGGTACTTCGGCAATCAGTTCTCGATCTGACTAGCGAGCTGGCGGAACTCTACAGTGAGAAAGACCGACTGAACAGTGAGTTACATAGTTGCAATACCCGAATCGAGGAACTCCGCAAAGAGCGCACTTTTTCAAGCCGCGAAGCCGAATCGCTGCGGTCGCAATTGCTGGAGAAACAATCGGGACTCCAGCAGTTAGAATTGCGACATCAGCAAGGGGAGAATCAGCGAAAAGAAATCGCCGACCGGCTTTCAGAGGATTATCGCATTGACATTGCCCTGCTGGCTGTCACCGAGCCCCCCGTAGAGATCACCGATCGCGCCGCCGTGGAATCAGAGATCCGCAACCTGCGAGAGCAGCTTTCTGGAGTGGGGCCGGTGAATCTTGAGGCGCTTACTGAACTTGAAGCAATCGAAGAGCGCCACGCCTCCCTGGCAAAGCAATATCAAGACCTCAGATTAGCAAAGTCGCGTTTGGAGCAATTGGTGCTGAACATCAATGCCGAAAGCCGCGATATCTTTGTTGCGACGCTGGAATTGGTTCGGGGCCACTTTCAAGAACTCTATCGTAGTTTATTCGGAGGTGGTGAGGCGGACATTATCATCGAAGAAAGTGAAACCGACGACGTGCTTGAATGTGGGATCGAGATTGTGGCTCGGCCCCCTGGCAAGCAACCTCGCAGTATGTCACTCCTCTCAGGGGGCGAACGGACCATGACCTGCGTGGCGCTACTGCTAGCAATCTTCCGCAGTCGACCAACTCCATTCTGCGTGCTGGATGAGGTGGATGCGGCACTCGATGAGGCCAACATCGACCGATTTGTGGACGTGTTGCGTGAGTTTATGTCTTCCACCCAATTCATCGTCATCACGCATAGCAAACGCACGATGTCCTGCTCTGATACTCTCTATGGCATCACGATGCAGGAATCGGGCATTTCGAAACATGTCTCGGTGAAATTTGAGGACGTGAGCGCCGATGGACAGATCCGCCAGTCTGGGAAAGCAGCTTAACTATGTAGCAGGCACATTCCGTGGGCCTGCTACAAGAATTAGCCGTAAACCACCCGTCAGTGTGGCTCTGAGAGCTACTACGAAGAGAATCCATATCTTGGCTACAGCCGTCATAATCGGCCATGTTCACACGAATAGGGAAAGTTTCTAAAGTCAGACCCCTATTTGAATCGAAACTAACCTTCGGAAGGATTGTTTTGATCGACTGCCAATTGGGAGTCAATCAAAGCGATCCACGCAGGGGGGAGCCTGCCAAGTAAGGGATAACGTCGTCGCGATAGCGGCTACGCCCACCCACCACGCTAGCGGTACGCTCTCTCTCGCACCACGCGATTTTACCAATCCCTCGGGAATCGGGCATAAGAATCGGTGGAATTTGTAATGATTGGAACGATTGTTTGCCACAATCTCCAATTTAACGAATTTTGCCAATCTTCCTATGCTTGCAATGCCGATGGAAGAACATGACGGAGAGGATCAGAAGGACCTGAGCCAACCCACCATGCAAACTTTGTATCCCGACCCAGGTGTGAAAATCAGAATCCCGTACTGTCACTCAGGGAAGTCACAGGACAGTCTGAAACACAAATAGGGATACGCGGTTAGGGGTAAGTGCCCCTAACGCGACCAGCGAAACGCAAGACATTATTGGAGTACCCGTGATGAAGGTCTTTACAACTGGTCAGGTCGCCAAGATCTGCAAAGTGGCCCCGCGCACGGTCAGCAAATGGTTTGACTCAGGGCGCTTGAAGGGCTATCGAATTCCCGGTTCCCAGGACCGTCGAATTCCCCGCGAATACCTCATCCGATTCCTCAAAGAGCATGGCATGCCTTTGGGCGACTTGGAAGATGAAGCGATGGCCAAAGTCCTGATCGTTGCCCAGGACCAGGTGCTGATCGAAAACCTGAAACGAGAACTACCCGCCGAGAAAGCATTCCGCACCTCAACTGCCGCCAGTGGCTTCGAGGCAGGCATTCAGGCTGAAAGTTTTCACCCCGATTGCATCATTGTTGATTTTTCAATCGGTCAGGTTGAGGCCCTGCAAATCTGCCAGAACCTGCGTCGCAGCAGCGACTTTGCCGAAACCATTTTGATCGCCCTGCTGCCAGATGATGGCACTACGGCAAGCTTCGATCGCTCAAGCATTAATGAGACGTTCAAGAAGCCTTTCGACGCCGCCCTGTTGGCCGAGAGACTCCGGACCCTCATCGGTGCTAAGAAAGAGTTGGTCTAGATATCACAACCCGTTGGCTATAATTGTGGCTGGCGGTTTATATAAAAACAGGGGCTGTTGAATGATTCAACTGCCGGGCGGCTGGGTTCTCCCGAACTGTCGCCCCTACCCCGCTCAAAAGACCTCGCTACTGGAAACAGGAGCGAGGTTTTTTTGTGCGCAGCGAGCCGGTGGGTTTATCCCACCGGGTCCAAACGGGATATCCCGCCGGGACAAGCCCGGCGGCTCGCGGGGCGGCTCACTGCGAGGCTCGCTTTTTCGAGTTGACATGTGACTTCGTACGGTAAAAGTCTTACAATGAAGTCATGAGCACTCTGACTGATGTCCCGACCAGGCTCACGACTGTTACAAGTGAGCAAGAAGCAGCGATAATCGTCGCTGCACTTGCCGGGCAAGGGATCAAGGCAAATTATGCGGGTGATACGACTGCGAATTTTCGCGTCGGTGTTCCCGGCAAAGTGCAAGTTTATGTTTCGACGGCCGATCTGCAAAATGCCATTCAGAAGCTCCAGGCTCTCAGGGAAACAACTTTTCAGGAATTAGCTGAAGACGAAGATTCAAGCCCAAACTCAATGCCAAAGTTTCTTCGCGCGGTTGCGGTTATCATACTTCTCTTATTGCTCTTGATTTTGTAAGGCCATGTCCAACCTAACTCACTTCGACGAACAAGGTGCCAGCCGAATGGTCGACGTCGGCGACAAGCCCACGACTCGTCGCTTAGCACGTGCCAGCGGCATTGTGCGAATGCAGCCGGAAACGCGGCGGTTGATTCTTGACCGAGAGCTTGCCAAGGGGGATGTGCTGGAAGTCGCCCGGTTGGCGGGGATTATGGCAGCGAAAAAAACGGGGGATCTGATCCCCCTTTGTCACCCCTTGCCTTTGGATGCGGTGCGCATCGAATTTGCCGAAGTCGACCTGGACGCCCTGCGGATCGAGGCCACCGTGGAAGTCACCGCCAAAACGGGCGTTGAGATGGAGGCCCTGACGGCCGTAAGCGTTGCGGCACTCACAGTGTACGACATGTGCAAGAGCGTGGACCGCGCGATGAGGATCGAACGGATTCAGCTAGATGAGAAAAGCGGCGGCCGTAGCGGCCATTTCGTTCGTGAGTAGCCATGCAACGTTTCACCAGCCGGGATGCCACACACCCACCGGCAGCCGAAGTCGCGACACTCCACATCCTGACACGTCAGGAGGACTGAAACTCTCGAGAATTCAAGGGGTAGATGCGACTCGGTGTCATCCAGTACAATGCCGTGCTCGCCCAGGGCTCCCCTAGCTCAATTGGCAGAGCAACTGACTCTTAATCAGTAGGTTGTTGGTTCGATTCCAACGGGGAGCACTTTTCTTTTGCCAGTCTGGTGGCTTACAATCTGGCATGTCATTGCCTCGCTCACTTGCTGCCATTTTTTTCTTGTGCTTTTGCTATATGATGTGTGCCTTAACGGAACGTGCAGGGGCAGAGGATGTTACTGTGTGGATTGGCATGGGTGCGCCGCAGGAAGGTGAGCCGCGTGGCATTTATCAAGCTTCATTCAATCCTGAAACTGGAGAGCTCAAAACACCCGAATTAGCTGCGGAGATCGACACTCCGGAGTTTCTGGCCCTGCGGCCGGATGGCAGATGTTTGTATGCTGCGTGTCGATTGTCTAACGGCTCAGGCGGCGTGGCAGCTTTTGGAATTGACCCCAAAGATCACTCCCTTCGCCTCATGAACACGCAGCCGATCGGCAGTGGCTCGTCATGCCATGTTGCCGTCGATCCTTCGTCGCGCTGCTTGTATAGCGCTCAATATGGCGACGGCTCGATTGCCGTCTTCCCACTGGCTGAGGATGGAAGCATCCAGCCGCGGTCCGCACTCGTCAAGCACACCGGCAAGGGACCAAATCCCGCGCGGCAGGAAGCCCCGCATCCGCATTCAGTGAATCCAGCCCCCGAGGATAATTTCCTGCTGGTTCCGGATCTGGGAACTGACGAGATCGTGATTTATCGAACCGACCCCTCGGCCGGCAGCATTGAACGACACGGCCAGGGCAAATCGCCCCCCGGGGCAGGCCCGCGACATATGACTTTCGATCCTCATGGCAAGTACGTTTATGTCGCCAATGAGTTAGGCCTCTCGATTAGCGTATTCAAGTTCAATGCGACAGACGGCACTCTGGAAGCTATTCAAACGGTCTCAACTCTTCCCGAAGAACCACATGATCCTTCATACAACTGCTCAGAAATCCGGATGCATCCCAGCGGTCGCTATCTCTATGTAGCCAACCGTGGTCACAATTCGATTTCTGCTTTTGCCGTCGACTCGCAAAGCGGCAAGCTTTCGTTCATCGAACACGAATCCGTCCAAGGAAAGCATCCTCGCAATTTCAATCTTGATCCCGAGGGCAAGTGGCTTCTCGCCGCGGCCCGTGATTCTAACTCGATCTCGGTAATCAAGATTGATCCTGATAGCGGTGTCCTTGACAATACCGGTAAAAAGGTCACATCCCCCGCCCCGATATGCATCTTGTTCCAAGAACGGCATTGAATGCTTCACCAGTGGCCGTGAAAGCCGTAAGTACGTTGCTGTTCGGCATTTCTTCTCCCCTACAACGTGGATAATTGCTACCTCCGTCTCTCAGTCCCTCTCAACGGGCTGAATTGTCAAACGGACAGCATTCTCTTGACCTACTCTTGGTCAGAGAGGTTTTCCGCGCTACCAAAACATTTTGAGTTTGGAAAGCGCGTCTCATACTTTTCACACCACAGCAGTAGTTTGGGAGTTTGCCCGTTGACGCTGCAACCTCGTCCTGAAATTCTGAAAAGTCCGCGCGTCCCCGGTCCGGCCAATGGTCCGTTCGGCTTGCGGCACGTCTATTCGTGTAATACATGTCCGCTGGAATTTTACGAACGCCTGGGGAGCTATGGTGACATCGCAACATTTCGTGTGTTTGGCATTCGGGTGTTCTTCCTGAATTCGCCTGAACTGATCCACGAGGTACTGCGAGACACCGGCACGCGTTTCCGAAAACTGCCCCGAAACATGAAAACGCTGGCGCGAGGATTGGGACGGGGACTGCTCGTGACCGAGGGCGACGAATGGCTCTCCGCTCGCCGACACGTCCAGCCCTCTTTCAATCATCATGCCCTGGAAGGAATCGTCGCCGACGCTGTACCATCCGTCGAGGCACTCATCGACCGTTGGTCTTGTCAAATGGAGGTCGAGTTATTTGCCGAGATGAATCGCTTGACCGTCGATGTAGCATCGCGAGTGCTCCTGGGTGTCCAATTAGAAGAAGAAACCCGCCGGATCGGTGCCGCGGCGCGGACCTTGGCTGAGTGCTGGGATCATTGCGTTCGCCAGATAATTCCATTGCCCAACTGGTTTCCTCTCCCCAGGCACTATCGCGAACGTAAGGCTATTTCCTACTTGCGAAGCTTAATTGCCCAAATTATCTGCCAACGACGAGCCGACGCCAACTCGCGAAGTGACTTGCTTTCGAGACTGGTAACCACCTATGACGAGGCCCCAGGCGACAGCTCGAAAAACCATGAGCTATTGATCGACCAGGTGCTGACGTTGTTCGTTGCCGCCTACCACGCAAGCACCGTTACGCTCTGTTGGACGTTGTACTTACTAGCTCGTCATCCGGTGATTCATCAAAATGTCGTCGATGAAATAGATCGCATTTTAGGCGATCGACGTCCTACACTCACCGACTTGAAGAATCTTCCCTTGGCTAGGAATGTGCTAAAGGAATCGATGCGGATCTACCCTTCCGCTTGGGAGTTGTTTCCTCGCGAAGCGGTGGAGGCAACGCAGGTTGGTAAATGGAACATACCCCGAGGCGCATGGTTATTGTTGAGCCCCTATGTGACACAACGTGATGCCAGATTCTTCGCTGATCCACTCACATTCGATCCGGCTCGCTGGACACCGGGGCGTGTTGAAGGGATCGATCCCCACGCCTATTTTCCATTCGGCGGGGGTCGGCACGTATGCGTCGGCCGTGAGATGGCAATGGCCCAGAATACGCTGATACTCGTGATGGTGCTGCGGAAGTACCGCCTTGGATTCCTGCAGCGAGTGCACGTCCCCGACCGGCTCCCCCCACTGGCCCTGGTGCCACGCGATCCGATGTGGACAAGGATTCTTCCCCGCCTGGTCAGTCCGTCTTCAGAGGATAAACTTCAACTGGCCGAGACTTCTCTAGGCTAGCAGGTCGCCGAAGTACTCTAAAAGCTCAGAGCGAGCCTTCTTGCGCTTTGCATTGATATGCCCGATGATTTACCATGAGCCCACGTAGAAAGTTAGCTCTATGTTATGGGCTTTGGTGTCATAAACAAAATCACTTTTGCGGCAACTGCTTGGCATGACTTATTCAAACCCATTCTCGAGGCCCATTCTCTACCGATTTACTCTGGTGCTGTTGCTTGGCACGCATACTCTATGGGCAGATGGCTCAAGGCCTCCGGAGGAAATTGAGTCGCTACTCCCACCCTATGTGGGTGCGGCCGTTATGGCAATTGATGATGGCAAGCTGATCTTTCAGCATGCTTGGGGCAAACTATGCCTGGATTCGGCGGATATATGTACAGCAACCACCAACTTTAGGATCGCATCGGTCAGTAAGCAATTTACAGCCACTGCGATTCTTCTCTTGGTCGACCGGGGCTCCATCTCGCTCGACGATACGCTTAATCGCTTTTTCCCCGAATCTCCCGACTATTGGCGAAGAATCACCGTTCATCAACTGCTGACGCACACTTCCGGTTTGCCTGATTATGAGAAACTCATACCCGAAGGAACGACTCTTCAACTCACAGATCTCAACGTGCTTGAATTACTGCGTGCAACCAAAGAACCATTATTTGATCCGGGAGAAAAATTCGCTTATTCCAATTCTGGCTATACTTTGCTCGGCTTAATAGTCGAATCCATGGCCCATCGACCCTTCCAGCAATTCATGCGAACAGAAATATTCGCTCCCTTGGGCATGGATCGGTCAGTGTTGTATGTCGCAGGAATGAACCGAATTTCGGAAAGAGCCTATGGCCACGAATTAGATTCGGACAATCAATGGATTGTAGCTGATCAAAGTGTGACAAGCGCCGTGCGTGGGGATGGCGGAATTTACTCATCGCTGGAAGACCTTCAAAAGTGGATAGCCAGCCTGGATCAGCACTCATTACTTAGTGAGTCCTCGTACTTGAAGATGTTTACCCCCCAGGTCAGATCCGATCGCGGGCAGCAAGACTATGGCTACGGCTGGTTTCTGGACACCTACCATGGAGAGCGGCGAGCTATGCACGCCGGCAGCACTCGTGGGTTCTCCTTGATGCTCCAAGGCTTCCCCGACCGCCGGGCAGCGGTGGTCATTCTGCTTAACAGGTCAGCGCTGGACCCACCAGGGGACTATGTCGAGAAAATAGTTGACTGCTTGTTATTTCAGCAGGGTGAATAGCAAGAACTGAGACTTGATTCAATTATTAACCTGTTTCCGAGTAAAGTGGCAGTCTCCTTACTTTTCTCTCAGTGCAGTCGAAGAAATATCTTCACGGAATTCGCTGGCGGGGACTTCATCGCAAAGCATCAGCAATTCACTAGGGAGCTGTAAATCACTCAACGAGCAAAACTTTCCCTGTGCTTCTCTTCCAAAAACCAGGAAGCGGCTGCCAGCGTCTTTCAATCGGCGAATCGCTTTGTCTCGTTTTGTCGTATCGTTATCGTAGTATTGACTATCGGCGATCCTTAGCATCGTATCCGCCCCTACGACAAATATGCAGTCTTGCACGAGTGCTGCCTTCTCTTCAAATGTGGGCGCTGAGGTGAGCAATAATTGCCGTTCAGGATCTTGCGATTTGATTTCATGGAGTCGCTTGGCTATCTCAATAAAATCCAGTGGCGGTTTATCGACATTGGTAATCGACAACTCACAGGCAACAGTGAAACCTGTTCTCTCCGCCGCTATTTCTGCCATGCGACAGTGTCCGCGATGAAGTGGATTGAATGCTCCAGGGAAGAGCACTTTGGGCAATTCCTTCTTATCTGTTGGAGGCCACCGCACAATTTGCTCTTCACCGAGCAAGAGCCTCGTCCATGTCGGATGGGCAGCTTGCTGCCGGTGCTGAATCAGCTCACCTTCGCGAAGTTTACTTTCAAAGGCCGAATGACAAGAACTGGTGTCAGCCTCACAAGCTTCACCCAAGGCTAAGAGCAAGAGTTTTGCTGCGAGCAGTTCCTCCTGCTGACGTGTTCGTTCCCCTTTTAAAAGCACCAGAGAATACGATGTGGTTTTTTCGGCTGTCTGGACGCCGGTGTGGATGCGATGCTCGCCGCGCTTGGGGATATCGCTCACCAGGCTCGCAGTGCAGCCAACTCCAACTAGTGAGCGAGAATCGGTACCTAATCGCCTGGCCCGCATCCATGCCGCCATGGCCATTGCTCGACCGGTTGATTCACTACACGCCTGGTCGGGTTCGCTGGCTAAAAACTCTGTGAGTGCTTCGACGGAATAAGGAACAACAGCTTCCAGTAGCGATCCTGACCCTCCTGGCACCGAGAGTAGCTTACCAATAGCCTGACTACCACCTCCCGTGATGGCGATCACTACTTGCCTACCACTTGAGTGAATCGAGGTCGCCAGTTGTTTCCAAATGCCGTCTTTCACTTATATTCCTTCAGACCATAATTCTGCCGCTCTCGATTGGCGACTTGTTTCCCCAACATCAGATAATGGCAACATGTTGCACAATTGCATCATGATGCCAAATTACCACACGCCGAGCATGGGCATCCCGCCGAACTTGCTGCTAAACTTTCCTTGTTCAGTGTGCATCTTATCAATTCTGCTCCTTGAAACAACGATTGGCACAAACCTTGCGATTTCCTGACTGCATCAACGATTCACGCGAATTCGCAGCAGGTGTCGCCATGGCGGAAGTCATTGAAATCAACTCGCTCGCTGAGCTTCAATCCTATCAATTGGCTTGGAACGCCCTACATTTACAGACTCCGCGGGCATCTTTCTTTCAGACTTACGACTGGTTCGTCTCTTACTGGCAACACTACGGTGCTGCTCAGCAGATGCGCATTCTCGTAATTCGTTCTGGGGACTCGACCATTGGCATCGTCCCCCTATGTATCGTCGAGAAGCGATATCGGCTCACCACTGTGCGGGTACTCACCTATCCCTTGAGTGATTGGGGAATGTGGTATGGACCTCTGGGTCCCAATCGTTCGGCCAGCATGTTCATGGCAATGCAACACTTACGCAACACCCACCGGGAGTGGGATGTGCTTGATCTGTGCTGGACCTCCAGAGAACTGGGCAATGGAGATGCCACTTGTCGCGGTATGTCAGCCGCCGGTTGGCAACCTAACTACGCCCCCTATCAACAAAGTTCAGTCATTCGCTTTACAGATTCCAGTTGGGATCAGTATAAACAGGGACTCTCCAAGAAATGGCGGCATGAGATCGCTCGGCAGAGTCGCAACCTTGAGCGAGATGGACGAGTCGATTTTATTCGTCATCGCCCACAACCGGCGGCATTGGGAGATGGAGACCCGCGTTGGGATCTCTTCGACCAATGTGTTAAAATCTCTCGAGGAGGGTGGCAAGCAAGCGTCACTGATGGCAACACACTCTGTCATGGCAGTGTACTGGAGTTTCTCACCGACTGTCATGCTCAAGCGGCTCGTCTGGGCATGCTGGATTTGGCCATTCTGCAATTGGATGGCACGCCGGTCGCCTACCAATACAACTATGTTTCACAAGGAGATATCTTCGGCCTGCGAATGGGATATCTTTCTTCCATGCGACAAAAGGGAGTAGGAAAGATTCTTCTGGCACGTTTTATCGAAGACAGCTTCAATCGGGGTGATCTGTTCCTGGACTTGGGCATGGGTGACTACGACTTCAAAGCCCGATTCCGAACGGATGTCGTGACAAGCTTCCGCTACAGCTATTGCCCATGGAGTGCTTATCGAGCCCAAGGAGTGCGCCTCACGCAATGGCTGAAAGCCCGATTCGGGAGAAGTCCTGACGCCAGGGACATCAAGACGAAAACAGTTACTGCCTGATCATGGCAGACGACGCCGAAAGGCAATGGTATGTGATGTTGGTGATTCCTCGGGCAAAGACGCCTGAGGCACGCGACGCTCTTAGCATTCGCGACCCTCAGACGTCTGCCACTGAGGTGCCGTCCCCCCCAATCTTGTCATCGACCTTAGAGCATTCGTCGACAACAAGCGGCAAAAATCGTCCTACACCTCTACCGATCACACATCCATCAATTTGCGTATTACGAGCCTGTTGCTTCTGTTAAACTAGATTCGAAAAATTACCTTTGGGGCTCACTAACAGTAGTAGCCGCTTGCTCCTTGAGCGCAGCTGCCTCACGGGCTAGTTTGAATTCAGGACCCGGGGCGTAATACTGTACATCGTCTGACAGGTAGTAAGCGCTGGGCAAGGTTTGGCCAGCATAATCTCCCTGGCAGCCTGTCGCGGCAAGCGATAACAACATCAGGAGACCGCTGGCAAGCGTCGTCACACGGCAACGTTTTTTCGTAGACAAGGTTTTCACTATCATTGCTCCTACCGGAGGGACTGTGCCGCGCCGGGAACAAATCATCGGCGTGCACAACCGTTATCGTCCCCCTGACCGTCAAACTTTTACTTCGAACTGGAAATTACCTCGAAAAACCGGTCTCAAGCTAGCACATGTCCATTAAAGAGGAGATGGCAACTGCTTATTTGAAGTGAACAAGACGTTGGAAATCGCCTTTTCCACGGGAATTGGTAAAATGGAAAAAGTTCGAGCCGTGAGTCACCCTGCCAACGCGGCTGGAGCCGAATGCTATGGAAAGTCCATGTGCGCTAGCACCCGGTTTGATTGAATTCGCCGCAAGTATTCCTGGCGGTAGCGCAAAACGGCTAACCCCTCATAAATGTCTGGTGCTAGCGATGAATCGACCCTACAAACGATATCTTCTCTCTTGCCTCTTTTGCAGTTTCTTGGTCGCTTCAGCCATAGCTCAAGGTGTTCTACCCGGTCAGTTTGTCCCTGGCCAACTGGCCGATACCATTCCCAGCCAGGCTTATTATCGGGCGATAAATGATCTATATGAAGGCGAGTACCGAGATGCTCTGCAAGCACTCAATCGCGAAACGCGGGGAGCGGTACGTTTCGGAGTGACAGATCGATGGATCGACTCGATTTGCTATCACGCAATGACCGGCGAGGTGCTTTACCACGCAGGTCAACCATCGCTGGCTTTGGAACATTTCGATCAGGCCTCGGCAATGTTTCTGCTGGATCCACGGTGGATGCTCCAAATTCGCTTCACCACTGAACCAAAGCCCGATACGAATCTCGCCCGCAAGGCTGTTCCCTGGGGAACCAGTACTCGCCAGTACACCTTAGGGAATATTCCGGAGCAGATGTCAATTCAGCTTGGGGACGATCTGGCAACGCAGAGCCAAGTTGCCCAACAAGGTGGCGTGCTGCGTCAGATGCAAATGTGGCAGATAGACGCTGTCGAAATCATTCGTGCCACGGCACTGACGATCCGGCGTCGCAATGAATTGTTGGGGCCCCTTGCAGCACACGACCCCATCTCTCGAGAAATGGTCAACAAGCTTTCGAGCGGGATCGCACCACCGAACCACTGGTCGAATGCCTGGGCCGATCTCCTGCTGGGCATTGCTTACGCAGGGCAGGGAAATCTCGATCAGGCGAACAGCCTGTTGCAACGATCCGAACGACTCGCCGGCCGATTCGATCACCCGCTCACCTGCGTGGCCCTCTTGGAACAAGGGCGCCTGGCGATGGAAGCCGGCAAAGCCGACCTGGCTGACCAGCTATTTGCCGAAGCCACTTACTCGGCATTTTACTATGAAGACCCTGGAGTGATCGATGATGCTTTCCGCCTGGCAAGTCAAAATCGCTTGGGCTCGCCCAACCCCGAGCCCAATCCGGCACTAGACAGCGCCGCCGCCTGGGCTCGTCGCGAGCGATTCGACCATATTTTCGCCCGATTGAGTTTCGCACGTGCCGAGGAATGGATGAATGCTGGTAACTGGCGCGCGGCAGCGTCCACTTTGCAGGCTGGGCAGGCACGCCTGCAGGATGCGCGTACTGGATTACTTGGCCTTTGGTCAAATTATCTCGAGGCTCACGTTCTTGCTGAGCTAGGCAAACCGACTGCGATCAACGTCCTCAATGAAACACTGGCCAATCAGATCGGCATGTCCAACCGCACATTGCAATTGAATCTGGCGGATCGATGGTTCGATCAGCAGCAACTGCGCGCCAGCTCGGCTAACGAAGTTTATCGCACTTTGCTGAGCGACCCAGTAGCCGCTGATTGGGCATTTCATCCGCTACAGACGCTGGCTTACATGAAGACTCCCTTAGACGCCTCGTTCGATCGATGGTTGGTAGCTCTTCAGGAACGCAAAGACAGACTCGCAGCCTTGGAAGTAACCGATCTGGCCAAGCGTCGCCGCTATTTTAGTGCGCTTACACTGGGGGGTCGTCTCGGGGCGCTCCGAGAGATGCTCGAAAGCCCCACCAACATACTCACACCTGCGGAACGTAGCTTGCGCGATGACCTGCTCGTCCGCTATCCTGCCTATCGTGATTTACTCCAATCAGGCCGACACATTCAAAGCCAACTGCGCGATGAGTGGAAGCCAGGTCTGAGCAAGGATGATCAGCAGGACCTCGCCAAACTCTGGAAACAATGGTCAGAAAACCTGGTGGAACGCGAAAGCTTGTTGGGCCAGATGAGCCTGAGCAGGACGGCCAGCCAATTTGGTTTCCCCCGGACCATGTCGACTGCCGAGCTGCAGGGTTATCTCCAACCCGGTCAAGCAGTGGTTGTATTCCATGAGACCGGTAGTGGTTTGCTTGGTTTTCTCGTCACGGATCGTGCCTCGACGAGTTGGAATTGTGGTCCGAGCACTGCGATCGCGCGGCTATTGAGCAAATTCTTACGCGACCTGGGGAGCAACGATCGCAATAATCCCGTGGACGAAAAGCAACTAAATTCCACCGAATGGATGGAATCGGGGCAAGAATTGTTTCACGCTCTCTTCGATGGTTCTTCGATCGATCCTGATTCGATGGATGAATTGGTTGTAGTACCAGATGGGTTGGTTTGGTACGTGCCGATCAACGCACTACCAATTAAGCTTGAAGATCGCACGGTCGAGCTTACTTCGCTCTCTCGGGTTCGCGTGGTGCCCACCATGGGGCTAGCCTTTGGTCACGCCCAGCCTTGGCGGCGCATTCGTCATACAAGCATCGTTGGCGACGAACTCGTGCCAGCTGACAAGGACGAAGCGAAAGCCGAATTGCTCGAGCCCTTGCAAACCGCAATGAAACATTTAATTGAGCTTCCTAATCCGGCTCCCGTGGCAACCCCGGTCATTGCTTCGCTCTTGGATGAGTTAGTAGTTCTCGACGAATTTGACATCGACCGAGACGAACCCTTCTCCTGGTCGCCGATCCCCAACGCCCGCGAGGGGCACGACGGAGAACTTGCCGCGTGGCTGGCCTTACCCCTGAGTGGGCCACAGCGGCTGGTATTTGCCGGGGCACACACGATTGCCGAGAACGGTGGGAAAACCTCACGGCGTCGGTCTAGCCAAGCGCCCCCTGGCAATGAACTATTTCTTGCGAGTTGCGGATTGATGTCCACCGGCGCGCAGACGATTCTGCTCAGCCGTTGGCGGGTTGGTGGTGAATCGACGATCGAGTTGGTCCGTGAGTTTGTCCAGGAACTCCCGCGCACTTCCGCAGCCGACGCCTGGCAACGCTGTATCGAAGTAGCCAAAGAGCTCCCCTTGGAGCCGGCCCTAGAACCTCGCCTGAGTAAAGATGTTGGTGACGAACCCCCAACGGCAGGTTTTCCATTTTTCTGGGCAGGCTATCTGCTGGTCGACACAGGCGAGCCTCCAGCGCCTAAAGAACAGCATCCCGACGAAGCACAGCTCGAAGCCGCGAAGCAAGATCCCAAAGAAAAGCTCTGAACGACAAGGTGAAGAATGATCGTTAAGGGTTGTACAGGGATTCTAGTGATTTGCTGGCGAGCTTGATACCTCTTGAGTAAGGTATCTCACTCGATGAGCCGTGAAGTGGCAGCGTGGGGTGCCACTTGCCTCTGCGACGACTATCTCCCAGCCGCAAGCCCCCGCTTCCACTTTTACACTAAAATACGATGCCTTGAACCGGCTGGTTGAGGTGAAAGACGACGGCAGCACGGTCATTCAGACCAATGAGTACGACGGCCTGAACCGGCGGGTCGTGCGGGATGAGACGGGTAGGGGTGGCGACAAGATTCACTACTATTACAACGAAGACTGGCAGGTCGTCGAAGAACGCAAAGAAGTGTCCGGCACATCGTTGCTTATCCGCTGGCCCAATACCTCTATCATCCGGACTATGTGGACGCGATTGCCGTGCGGTTCTACGATGAAGATACCGATGGCAACCTGGCCGAAAACAACGATGGTGAGCATTACTATCTGCAGGGCGCGAACTCCAATGTGACGGCGGTCACGGAAGATGCAGGAACCGTTAAGGAGCGGTATACCTATACCCCTTATGGAGAAGTGACATTCCTGGATGCCAGTTTCACCAAGCGGTCGCCTCACGAAAGTGACATCGATAACGAGTATCTGTATACCGACTTGCGCTTGCGGGTTAAGAGCCTTAAACTCTCCTATTCTGAATAATTACGACAAATTTCGAGTGATGTGTCTGGACCTTTGTGTCTGTCTTATTAATCCGATTGTTTTGCCCTGGGAGCAAATCAAAATGATTGCCAAGTAAACGATCCGATGGGGCATGGATGCCCTAGTTATTGATGGGTCTGCGATTTCGTGTAAGGAGGGTAGCGTTGGGGATATTGTTATTGTGGATTCACAGGGAGCGGGAAGTTCGTTGGGGATACTTCTCGTCGGATTCAGTTATGACTAGAAGACTTGACAAGTGTTCCCCTTCTCGCTTAGTACACATTGGGACTCAAAAGACATATAGCCTGGCAACTGGCAGTTGCACCTGCTGCATAGCAAGCCGTTGTCACACACAAGACATTTGACACGGGGTTGAGTTTTCGAGAGATCACCCGACAGCTTTTACCTCCTACTTTACGCAGTATTGTCGAATAGTCAGGTGTTGGAGCACCCAAGGGGTGTCCTGGTGGCTTCAAGGGCAGTGAAATACAATGAGTAACTCCTAAGGCTACACACGCAGTTTCAATCACGCGATTGGCTTTCAAACAATTAGAGATGCATCTTGATCTTGCTGGGTTTTGTGCTTCTCAGTCTGAGGCAAGGTCTGAGTAGTGCTTGTGTCAGGTCAGACCTAAATACAACTTTAAGTCGCATCTTCCAATCGTAGCGCTTGCTTGAGTTCTTCTTGTGTGAAGGGTTTTGTCAGGTAGGCGTCCAGACCGTAGTCGTTTCCAGTATTCTGATTTTCTGTGCCTGTCATGCCAATCAGGCGAGGCTTATCTTTCTGGTAGTCCAGTAGCTGCGGTGCCGCTTTGAATCCGTCTTCATGGTCGACCTGTCTGTCGATGAGTATGGCCACAACTTCATGGCTACTCAAGATAGTCCGAGCCTCTTCTAATCCGGAGGCAGACAGTGGATGACAGTTCATGGTTTGTAACGAAGCGATTAAGGAGCTGCGTACAAGATTGTCGTCATCAATGACAAGCACCTGAGGTGGTCCTATCTGAGTCTTAGCAAGAGAATCTTTACGCTTGGTTGGAACGGATCGAGAGTGTAAAGCTTGAAAAAGCGCCTGTTGCAATTCTTCGACACTTGCTGGCTTGTCGACAAATCCGAGGATTCCCATTTGCCTGGCATCAATTTCATCGATTCGACCAGCATCGCCCGAGATGAGGACGATTGGCATTTCAGGATGCACTGCGTGGATTTTCTGTGCAAGCTGGATGCCGCTCATGTGCGGCATCGATAAGTCGGAGAGCAGGATATCAAACTTCCTATTGTTATCGGTGACAAGTGCCAAGGCTTCCTCACCAGTGCAGCAAGCGGTCACGTGCATACCACATTGGCCGAGAACAAGTTGCATTGACTTACGAGCCAGTTCATCGTCGTCGACCAACAGTACATGCGAACTAATTGTTTTTGGCAGAGTACATTCAGCGGTCGATTCTGGATTGACGTCTCCACTGGCCAAACAGGGCAGGGCAATGATGAATTTGGTTCCCTTTCCGAGTTGGCTTTCGACTTCAATACAGCCGTTCAGTCGCGTTACCGTACCGTGCACGACCGCCAGACCGAGGCCAGTCCCTTCACCAGGAGTTTTAGTCGTGAAAAAAGGGTCAAAGATGCGTTCACGTTGGTCTGGTGGAATTCCTACTCCATCGTCTTCGACCGTGATTTCCACATAGTCTCCCGGCGTCAGATAAGTCCGATTAGAAACGGTTTTGCGAGCAGTGACCTTCACAATCCCCGATTTCTTGATCGCCTGAAAGGCATTACCACAAAGATTCGCCAGGATCTGATGAAGCTGTGTGGCGTCAGCGGCTATCATTCCGCAGTCGTCGGCAATGTCTACCTCCAGGTGGATTTGGGATGGAACTGAGACACCAATCAGATGCATGGTATCTTTCAGCACAGTAGCGGCTGGACGACAAGTCATCGTGGCCTGTCCACCACCTCGACCGAACGACAAGATTTGCCTGACCAGGTTTTTTGCTCGTTCGGCAGCGGTGCGGATCTGTTGTACTTGGTGCGATTCCAAGGTTCCATCTTCCAGGCGATTCTGCAGGTTTTCAGCATAAACCAAGATCGGTGTTAACAAGTTGTTAAAATCGTGTGCGATTCCGCTGGCTAACATCGCGATGGATTCCAGGCGTTGGGCGGCTCGGAGACGCTCTTCGGCCTCGCGCTGCTGTGTTACGTCTCTACCTATTGACTGAATCTCACGAACGTTTCCGTCTACATCGAATAATGCTCGATCAATCCACTGATGGATGAGGACCTTTCCTTTAGTCATCTCGGTCCGTCGTTCGTAATACTTCACGGGACTTTCGGGAGTAAGTTGCGCAAACTCATTCTTTAGCCATTGGGCATCTTCGGCTGGGATGTCATTCCACAGCGACCTACCGATGAGTTCATCACGCGACATCTCCAGAAAGCGACAATAGGCATCATTGGCAAAGGTGCGAACTCCGGCAGGCGTGTAACGGGCCACGAGATCTATCTGATCCTCGACGACGGTGCGATAGAGTTCTTCGCTCTTACGCAGCCGCTGCTCGAATTCCAGACGCTCGGTGGCATCGGTCATCAGAGCAAGAACCCTTTGGCCTCCCAGATGTGGGAAACGACTGGTGGCGACTTCCAGTGGAAATTCACTTCCATTCTTCCTTAGTCCCGTGAAATACTTGCCTGCGGAGGGAACGAGTGATTGAGCTGTGTGAGTTCCCTCGGCGAGAAATAGCGGATTGTTGAATCGAAATTCAGCGGGAAACAGCATCTCGGCTGAGCGTCCCAATAATTCGGAACGTCGGTATTGAAAGATTTCTTCGACATGAGAGTTGACGAGGACGATCCGTTGCTGCTCGTCAATTACGACTACTCCTTCTGCTGCTGACTCAAGTAGAGCGCCGAGCATTTTCTCAGTGCGTCCCACGTCGGATGTTCCCTGAGCGAGCGCGTCCAGTTCTGGTTGACGACCTTCGTGTGAATCAAGCGATTTGGTCATTGCATGAATCTCCCAGGTTCAGTGTAATTCCTAGAATAGAAGTGGAACAGGAGAAGGGGAGGAGGGGGTAGAGACTTAGGATCGACTAATGCCTGTCGCAATAGCGTTCGACCAGCTAGAATTAGGCTATGACAGCCACCATTCTTGAAAAGATTATTACGACCAAACGGGAAGAAATAGCTAATGCGCGCAGCCGGATGCCCCTCGCGGAGTTACAGGCTCGATTGAGTGATGCTCCGCCGGTTCGAGACTTCTTTGCCCCCTTGAACGAAGGCACCTCGATTCGGTTGATTGCAGAGGTTAAGAAAGCGAGCCCTTCGGCGGGAACTATCCGTGCGGACTTCGATCCGGTTCAAATTGCTCAAATCTATGAACAACACGGAGCAGCGTGCATCAGTGTGCTCACGGACGTCTCATACTTTCAGGGGAGTTTGCAAAACCTGCAGTTGGTTCGTGCTGCCGTGAGTATTCCTGTCTTGCGAAAAGATTTCATTATCGATTCGTACCAACTCTTGGAGGCTCGCGTTGAGGGTGCGGATGCGGTCTTGTTGATCGCCGAGTGCCTGGATGACTGCCAACTTCGCAAACTGTACGGAGAAGCGATCGAACTTGGCATGACGCCACTCATCGAATTGTACGAGGCAGACAATCTGGCGCGCGTGCTGGAGACCGGCACCAATCTGATCGGTGTGAACAATCGCAATCTCCACACTTTCGACGTCGACTTAGAACGCACGCTACAGCTTCGTAAAGAAATCCCCGACGAGTGTGTCGTGGTAGGAGAAAGTGGGATCAAGACCCGTGCAGATGTCTTGCGATTGGAGCAAGGCGGAGTCGATGCAATTCTGGTGGGAGAATCTTTGATACGAGAAAAAGATATTGGCTCAGCGGTCGATGAACTCATCAACCGCTGAGCCTTTCGGGAATGTTTAAGCCTCTGGGGAATGTGTGACCCGTCCAGTCTGTAGAGGGGCTGGAGTATCTCCCTCCACGCCTTTACGGACGAGTGCAGTAGGCTTTATCGCATCCTCACTGAATCACCACGATCGCCGACTTATACCTATCATGGCTAGACTCCCTAGCATCAGCATCATCGTTGCCGAATTAGGTTCGGGAATCTCCACCTGAGAGAAAGTCTGGTCGAAGAACGTCATTCTCACGGGCTGAACGGCCGCCTCCGCCGCAAGGGCAAAGATGTCCTTCTGAACGTTTATCCACTCATAAGTATTTTGAAACACCACTGCATCCTCGGACTTGCTGCCACCTGCTCCCAGCGTTGATCTAAACACATGCAAGGTTTCGGGTATCGATGGAATGTTGCCTAGGAAACTTTCGTCGATCGACCCAAAGGAGCCAGGAGTGGTTGGATCGACGAAAATAGCACCTGCCAGATGTGCATCCGAAATCCGGTTTAGCAAACGCCCATTGGCAGTTTCGGAGTCACCATTCACAGGTTCGTGAACAACATGCACGGAGAACGAGATGGAAGCGTCAGATGCTATCTTATCCCCTGGTAGATCGATGAAGGCACCTTGAAAACGGATACCGAAATTTCCAAAACGATCCTGGATTGCCGTCACATTAACATTCTGTGGAGCCGGCATGTTATTGGTCCACGAATAGATGAACTCTTTAAATAGTTTGTCTCCAACAACAACCCCTGGGATGTTCCCAAGAGTGAGAGAGTCAAGCTTCACGGACTGGCCAATGTTGAGGACCACAGCGTTTGCAGGGATAGTGCCGGCCTGCAGACTAGAAGCGAGTATTGAACACATCGCCAATGTGCCTGCCAGAACTCCCCGGCAGCGAT
Organism: uncultured Planctomycetaceae bacterium; assembly: GCA_937925545.1. Lineage (GTDB taxonomy): Bacteria > Planctomycetota > Planctomycetia > Pirellulales > Lacipirellulaceae > Bythopirellula. Next base: position 157,401 of record CALALR010000038.1, on the reverse strand, counting down.
TCAATTTTTGCTGAACTTCGATCATGAGGTAACTCCAGTAAGTAAATAGTAAACATTCCCGATTTCAAAAAAACGCATCGCCTTTGCATGCGACACGAATATTTCCCTGCGGCATTCAATCCGCATTTGGTCACAAGTCGTCGGACCGACCGACAGTCAGCAACCCCCGCACTAGCACAAGTTTCCTTACTTGAGGGTTCTCCTTCCCCCTCGCAAATGAATTCCTCCAAACACTTTGTTTTTTCGACGAGATTTAGACACGACGCGTCGTTTCGAATGAGACCTCTGCGGACCCGTCTTGGCCTCTCGACGAAGCCGGGCAGATCGCACCACTGAACTGGTCGTGTACTCCGTAGCAATGTCATCCAGTTCTTCAATGTTTCTTTTGATCATCTAATTGCTCGTTCTTGAATAGAAAAATGGGGAGTCAAAGTTCATCAGGTTTCGCCTAGTGATAGGCATTGAGCTCTACATAGGTCATTGCACTCTTTGCCAGTGCTTGCCGTGCCTGGCCAAACACGAATTCCAATCCGGCGAGACCACCGTCTCCGGGTAGATACGCCCAAACCCCCAAGCCACGTGCCCAGATCTCTTCTTCTTGCAAGTCTTCATTTCCACAAACAATGACTTGCGTATTACAAGCCCCGGAGGCGTGGTTTGCCGCTCGCTGAAAGCCTGTGTAGCCGTTCGAATCCCAAGTGGGTAAGTCGATTAAGGTCAGAGGAACGCGGAGGCGGAACAAATTGCGCAGGTACTCTTGGATGTCCAGATGAACCGTGGTCTGCCAAGATTCGTTCTCAGCGGCAGTTCTCAATAAATCAGTACGCTCATCGCACCAAGTCAGCATCAAACAGTGCAGTAAGCCGGGCAATACGATACTATCGCTTGGTAGAGTTGCTTGCTTGGCTGGCAATGTAACTCTCTGCTGAACTGGTTGCGTTGGAACAGATCCCACGGTCTATGACCCTCTGATGTCGTACATGTTAGTCGCTGGTGTCAAAATCATTCTGAGTGAACCTGCAAGGTGTCTCATCAGGCGCTAGCAACACGCTGCACCTACAACTAAATTTCAATTTGGAAATAAAACCCTAGACGTATTGCGTCGAATACATGAAGTGTTGACGACAATCGGTCTACAGTTTTACTCATTTATCTCAGTCCAATACTTGCCAAGCGACAAACACAAATGGAGCCTGGACATCTAACGTTCCAAGCATAAGTAGAGTCCTCAAAGAGCAATTGCCCGGTGAGTAAACCTCGCAGCTTGGGTGAGTTGAATGGCCTACCAGTTGATTTTTCGTTTGCGTCGACGATGAATGCCGTTGACGGATTGAGGGGACTTACCGCGTCGATTTCCTCGGTTGGGATGGTGTTGCCTGCAAGCCTTGATTGGCTCACTCCGACGGAAAGTATCACCGCAGTATTCTGCTTCCAACGCTTCGTAATTGTGGAAATTGCTCATTTGCACTTCTCCTATAAAAAAGTTGAAACGCGCCGTGCGTCGCACTTAGCCACTACAGTGGCAACCTGGTACTCCTGCCCCAAAGGGCCAGGAATCACAAACTAGTTTTGTGCTGACGGCTACGAGCCGACAGCACTGACGGCCATCCAGGATGGCTGCCTCGCTCAGCGCAAGCATTGAGCGACACGCTTTGTTTTGCGATTCGCGTGCCAAGGAAGAAGTGAGCAGGCAAGAAGCAATGCAACGTGCTTCTGGAAAAGAACTTAGCGATGAATCCTGCGGCTACAGAATTTCTTTCAGCTTTCACCAATCTGGTGAGCGAATATGCTAAAAGTGATAAAAAAACCCTGTTTTTTCAGACGAAATCTGTGCAATCCCCGAAATGGTGAACCCTCACCATTCGAGGGAGAGACAGGGAAGCCGATTCAATAAGACAAGAATTTACTTGCCAAGATCTTCTTTTAGAGAGGCCATCAGGGCTGAGAAAACACGAGGTTTAAATCGCGCGCGATAGGAGAGCTGCTGGTGATACTTATTCTCGACCCTTTTGTCCTCCGTTGAAGCCAAGGCGAATCCGCGTTCGTTGAACCTCTGCAACTGCTGCAAGAGATTCTCTAGACCGGATACTTGTGATCCAGATCGGGACAGTTCATCAGCTATTACCGTGATTGCACCAGCAAGCTGCCGGGCAGTATCATAGTCGTGTGTTTCCTTGGCAGCGATGGTAATTAATTGATCGAGAATCTCGCTGACTCGTTCATTGTCGAGTGGCATTTCGACCAGTTGTCGTTCGATTGGTTCTGACCACTGGTCAATAGCCGTTCGGAGTGAGGCGATTTCAAGAGGGTCCGCAAACATATTCTCTTTGAAAAGTGCTCGACTATCACTGATCAAAGAATCGAACTGCTCGGCGCCAGAAGGACCCTCTGCTATAAGCACCGCGACTCGCACCAAAGGCAGACAGCCAAGTTCAAGCCGTGGGCGTCCAAAGGCCGGTTCCTCGAATTTCTCTTGTCGCCAACTTGGAGTTTGTAATTCATGGTGACATGAATAACACTCCAATCTCGCTAGCTCAGGCCAATTCTCTCCGTCAGCTGCAGCTAAATCGATAGCAGTACGAAGTGCCACGACACTGCCTACCAAGACTGCTCGAGTACGGTCAAACTTGAATCCTTGGTTGTTCGGTTTTTCGTGGGAATAACGCCAGTGACGAGGCATCTTATCGGCAAAGGCTTCCATCTCAAATCCTGAGAGCGGGGGATGGCCGGCAGCGTACATTTCGTGTGTAATCACTCGGCCCAACTCGGCATTGCCAACGTGACAGGAAAGACATTTCTCTGCTCGCACAACGGGGTCTTCCATGTTCGCGAATCCTAGGGCCTCGCGATCGGCCGGGCTCATGTCTCGAAAGGCTGGTTTGTCGTGCAAACCGATCCAATGTTCGGCTGGTCCATGGCAAGTTTGACAGGCAACTCCCTTGGCTTGGGCGATGTTGACTCCATCTCGAAAACACTCCTCAGACCACAGTGTTTCATTGACATTCGAAGTGTGACATTGAATGCAGCCAGTCTCAGGTGCCAGGACATCCTGGCCCAGTAGTTCACCCATGCGTTGGCCACGGTCCATACTTAGTTGCTCGTAGGCGGTTGTATGCTTGTCCTTGCTTTCCCATGCGTTCCATTCTGTGAGTTGAACGCGTTCAAGAACACCGAACTCTTGGGCGGATTTGAATGGTTCGCTGTGGCACTGTAGACAGTACCTGGCATCGGGAAGGTAGTGAGGTATTTCGCCATTCGACTGGGCAAGCCCATGAATTGCCGCGCCTGTCAAAAGCCAATTAGCACCGAAGAAAAAGATTACGATCCGCAGTGAGTTCATTGGCTCACCTCGCTTGATTGGAGAAGCTGGCTTAACTCTGCAATTTGGGCGTTGGTTTTCTTCGCACGAGTTATTTCTGCATCTGGAGCTGGATTTTCTTCTGTTAGGGAGATGTATATATCGGCAAGTTTGTCTGTGATGGCTGTATCTAACGCCGAGGGCTGAGTTTTCTTTCTGGCGAGCATGTCGAGCCTGGATTGCTGAATGCTTGCCAAAGCATCGTACACAAGCATTGCCTGTGAGCTGTCGATCACTCCCACTGAAGCATAATTCTGCACCAGGCTGTGCATCAAGTCATCGAGGACCTTCAAGTCGATAGGTTTTTGGACTAATTGCTTGGCCCAGTTGTCTAATTGGTCATCAAGTTTGCGAGCCGCTTCCGCAATTTCAATACGATCTGCACTGAGGGACCCCGCCAGTTCAGACAGCGCAGACATATTCTCAGAGAGTGAAGTGGTGGATTGATCAATCCCAAGCGATGCAGTAATCTCGTCTGCCGTGGCGCGAACCACATGATGATTCCAGTCGTCCCAGCGAATAGCGCGTCCCGAGAGTCCCCCCGTCTTGGCAAGAGTGCGTTGTCGCGGTACGGAATCCAGAAGATTATGATGACAAGCGCTACAGGACCATTCGGAGAGTTCGGGCCACACCTTGCCGTGTGACGCTCGCTCGGCAAGCTGTTTGACTGCCGCCTGAGAAGTGGCGGTTTGACCAAGAGCCCAAACGAGAAACTCGAAGCTGTCTCCCGAGTGCTCTCGATCGAGACGTTCGTCCCAATGTTTTGGGAGAGCCTGCAGATAAGCTCCCATCTCGAATTGCAAACGGGGATGCCCGGCAGCGATCATGTCGTGATTTACTTCGCGACCCGGACCACCGACATGGCAACTCGCGCAGATTTGTGCTCTAGAGAACAAGTCTTTGGTGTTCCACATTCCCATCCGTCGGCGATCCGCGTCACTCAAACCGGGGTCGAAGTGGGTGGCGACCCAGTCTTCTGCCGGCCCATGGCAGGCTTCGCAACCGACTCCGTCGGTGAGTACCTCACCGGCCGGATTTACCGCCGGGGCAAAGGTCGTCGAGTGGCAATTGACACATCGTGGGTCTTCGAAAGGGGGAAGCTCCGCGTTCCAGGAACTCCCGTCAAGTCGTTGGACGATCTTCAAGGATTCGTCATCGTAGAGAACGCTATGAGCTTGCGAGTGCGGATCGGCAGAAATCCAGATGTTGTATTCGCTGCCGACAATCTGATCGGGCTGCGCGCCACCATGGCATCCGCTGGCTGTACAAGAGCCAACTCCCACTAATCGTGGTCCGAGTGGCTCGCCAGGGGGGACGATTTCGCTCAGTGACTCCTCGCTTTCCAATGCCACTCGGGTGAATTCGATTGAGTGACGGTCGGTTTCTTGAGAACACCCGCTCAACGAGAGCAGAGACAGCATGGCAAAGCCAAAACTTATGCCGACTGAAATGAAAATCGATCTGGCATTCGATCCAATCACCTAGCACCTTCTTGTAATTCAGCTTGGGAGAGTACTTTGCCGAGAGATCCAACTGATGCAGACAATGATGACGGGCCATGGTAGTCGTGGCAGAGCACGCAATCGGCTCTTACGCCCGGTCCAATTGTAGCCGGAGAGTTCGTATGGCACTTACGGCAATTTTCAATGCCCGGAAGTAATATATCGCTTGTCAGGGCACTCTCTTCGACGGCATGACACTGCTGGCATTCCAGGGTGTCATGTTTCTCGTGATGAAAAGCTCCATGCTGAAGCCATCGGGAGGGGATCATCGATCGCTCCTTGTTTTCTTCCCCAATACCCCCCTCCAACACGATGTTAGGATTTAACAGAGGTACAACCCATGTCGTGCCTTGTCTCTGAACATAATGACATTTTCGGCACAACCCCTTAGCCTCAAGCCCAAACACGGCACTGTCTGCATCTAAGAGCTTTTGCTCTGCCGATTGGGCTTGTTCACTATTCAAAATTGCTGGTTTGGGGAGCCGGGGGATTCTTGATGGCCTGGGTTTTTCTTGCTCGACATTTGAACCTCTTTCTGCTTCTGCGAGACGCTCTCGAATAGTACCACGGACCAACTCGGGTGCTTCGTGAGGCAATACTCCCAAGTCTGCCAATTTGTCTGCAAGCTGCAAGGGATGACAGGCAGCGCAATGTTGCTCGTAGCTAATGGGCTTCATGTAGCGACCGTCAGCCTCCGGCTGATGGCAATCGGCACAAACTAGTTGAACCTGTTTACGACTGGGATCGAGAATCCCCTCGGCCGCAAGATGTACCTTGTGATTGAACAGCACCCCGCTGTTGTCCAGCCATTGAGACGCCGCTTCAGGTGATGGTTGGGCAACTTTCCATGCGCCGTGCAGTTTATCGGCAAGATCGTCGCTGCCCCTAAGCAGAGCAAACTCAGGATGTGAGTGAGTTCCTGGTCCAAAATGACTAATTGCATCAGCAAAATGAATCTCGCCGCCGGAGACAGTACTCAGATCGGCATGGCAACTCGCGCATTGATTGTCGGAGACATTCATTAACGGATGAGCGGGGCGATGTTCCTGATGGCACGAGGCGCATGCTGGTTCTGGCTCGCCGATCTGAGGATGATGTTCGCCGGTGGATGTGTGACAGGCCTTACAGGCGGAGTCAGGCACAGAGTGCCGGCCACTGTCGAGGGAAGCTACTCGTAAAGCCGGTTGCCAAGACTCGGTGTGGCACTGTGCACAATCGGAGCCAAACGAGGCATGTACGTCTGCAACGGGGGCCGACCAGAAGGCGGCCTCGCCACGAAACGCATAAATGGCGGCGGCAATCCCACAGGCCAGGAGCAAGGCGAGACAGTTCAGCCGCCATCTCCAAAGCCGAGTAGCCAGGGGCTGACGCGTATAATCCAGGGGATATTTGTCGGCGATCAACCTCTCATCTCGATCGCCAGGCATGGAGCAACTCCCTGAAAAGGCATGAAACTACTTGGCAGGACAGCAGTGTAGCCGTGTGGACAACCCAACCAGGCAGATGTACGGATTATAAAACTCTAGAGGATTACTGTCCAGAAAAGAGGCACGATCCATCCATTCAGCCCAACCGGTACATGAGTTTACTGAAAGAGTTGAGTCGGCCGATAGTGACAAATGGAGCATTCAGAGCAAGTTAACAAGCCATTGCGTACAGCCAGGAGCAAAGTGGCCCCAAAAAGTTGCTTTAGGTGACGATGGCTGTGTATTCTGAGTAAATCGGGCTTCAATAAGGTTTTGCTTGGCCGAGACCAGGACGATCAATGAATCGCAAACGAAAATGGCCAGTGGATTTTTCCGGAAAGTGCAGCAACACGTTGCGATCTCAGCGCCGGCTCGTGGCTCCCGAGCAACTGGAACGTCGCAATGCCCCCGGTGTAATGATCCCACTGTTTGGGTCACTCTTAGATGGCGAGTTCGAGACAGATAGCGGCCTGGGAAGAACCACTTCAGAAACGCACGTAGTGGATTATAACTTCCAAGCCGAGGCGGAAGTGCATACTTTCTCAAGGAATATCTCGCAAGAACCATTTGTTGAAATCCTCCATGCGGATGATGAACGAATCTTAGTCGCCCCCAAGGCGATTGCTGCCCAGCCATCTGTTCCGTATGAGATCGCTATTTTGGATAAAGCTTTCGATTCGTTTGGCGATGAACCCAGTGCGTTTGTGGGTGAGTTACCACAGCGATTGATTCAACCTGTGATCATGGATCCAGCAAGTCCCCACAATCAAGAAGAAGTGTTGCCCATCCTGGTGGCTTCAGTCACCGCGTCAGTGATTTCAGGGAACACCGGTTCAAGTTCAATCCCAGCACCAAATGTTACCGGAAGTGTCCGTACCGATGTTACGTCTCCAGCGCCGACACCTCGAACTGTTGAGATCCCGGTTGAATTGCCCGCGGAGATCAAAGTCGCCCAACCAGTTCCTACGGATAATACAGTTGTGACAAATAGTGATCAGGGGTCCCTCCAGCCATTGGTACCCACACCGGTCAATCTAGGTCCCCGGCTGGTCCAGCCGGTAATCATGGATCCCGAGAGCGAACATAACGCACCTAGCCCCGGAGAAATTTCGCAACCTGCGTCGGTGACGTCCTCCACATTGCAGGTCATCACAACCAGTCGGAACGGTTCCGTCACTGCAACCCTAGAGACCTTGACAGCGGAACTGATCGTGGCAGAAGCAGTCATCCCGCAAGTGGCTCCACTAGTATCTGTTGCTCCATCGAGTCCGATCGTCCCGGCTGTTTCAACACCTGACCAGTTGACGGCCGCCGAGGTGATCAAACTCTTAGATCGCGCATCCAGTGTCACGGCGAGTGAGGATGCGATCATCGCGATCGTTGATCGTGGGGGCAGGATCCTGGGTGTACACGTGGAACAAGGGGTGCTTAATACGATCACCGACGATGAGACGCTCGTTTTCGCCATCGATGGTGCTGTCGCCAAAGCACGCACAGCAGCATTCTTCTCCAACAATCAGGCCGCTTTAACTTCACGGACCGTTCGCTTTATCAGCCAGTCGACTATCACACAACGTGAAGTGGAAGCGAATCCTAACAGCCTCGACGAAGAAATTCGCGGACCAGGGTTTGTAGCCCCAATTGGTCTAGGGGGCCATTTTCCTCCCGACGTCGCTTTCACGCCGCACGTCGATCTGTTTGCGATTGAACACACCAATCGCGATAGTCGAGTTTTCCCGGGGGCTGATGGAATCAGATCTCCAGCTGTCGTGAATGACGAGGGAATTCCGATAGCGGTAACCGGCGATGATATACTCTTGCCAGCGCGTTTTGGCGCCGACTTTGATGCAGGCAAGGACATCCCCGCACCGGAGTCGTTCGGGCTCGTCTCGAATCGTCTCACGCGTGCGCAGTCACGCGGAATTGCTACACTGCCGGGGGGAGTGCCAATTTATAAAGTCGATCCAGCTAAACCGTCTGAACAACCCAAGCTCGTCGGTGGGATCGGGGTATTCTTTCCAGGCCCCGATGGTTACGCCACGCATGAACAAGGATTTGTCGCCGGCATAGGACAAACGACTAACGAGCGGCTCAACGCCCCACTGGTGATAGAGGCTGAGTACATTGCCGCTGAGACGGCCACCAACTCGACAAACATTCCTGACTTAGATGATATTCGGTTTCCTAACTTGCCCGGTGAAGGACGAATCGATCTTGTAGGAATCACGTTGGAATCCTTTGGGCCGCACCCGTTCACTCTCAGCACGTTCCTGGCCTTCGGCCAGAGCAAATTTGCTCCAGGTATGGTGTCAGGCGAGAATCAGCCGGTCACCAAGGGTGGGACACCGACCATGCCCACCATTTCTGGTATGGCGGTCCCCGAGGGCTGGCTGGTCAGTCCCAAGGCTTCTACTGAGTTAACCGCGCAGGAAGTCGAAGACTTTATCAACAATGGTGTGGAAGAAGCCAAATTGGTCCGCTCAGCCATCCGGTTGCCGCTTGGCCAGCGATCAAGAATGGTCTTGGGTGTGACCGACTTGGAAGGAGAGATAGTTGGGCTCTTCCGAATGGAAGACGCCACTTTTTTCTCCATCGACGTTGCTGTGGCAAAGGCCCGCAATGTGGCGTATTATGATGACCCGGCCGAGGTCAAAGCAATCGATCGTGTGCCCACCGCCGGTCCTGGCTCAACATTACTTCCAGCCGGAGTCTCCTTCACGAATCGCACCTTCCGCTTTGTGGCAGAACCGCGTTTCCCATCCGGCATCGACGGCACCACTCCACCGGCCTTTTCCACTCTCCTTACGCCGGGTGTGAACCGCAGCACAGCTGAGAATTTGCCGGGTGTGATCCCTGATTTTTCAGACTTTACCACCGTACTGGGTTACGATGCGTTCCATCCCATGACCAATTTTCGCCAGGATGTTTCTTCCCTTGGCTACCAGAATGGGGTAGTCTTCTTCCCAGGCAGCACCGCCTTGTACCGCAACACGGCAATAGTCGGGGGTTTTGGCGTAAGTGGCGATGGTGTGGATCAAGATGATGTCGTCACTTTCGTGGGGGCGGGTGAATTCCTTCCTCGTCGTGGCTCCGGTGTCACCCGGGCCGATGAAGTGTTCGTCGATGGCGTACGACTGCCTTTCCAGAAATTCCTTCGTAATCCTCACGGCTAACGATTGCTCAGCATGTTGATCGACCGCTCGCATCGACTTTGGCTGGTGTTCACAGTAGTGATGGGTACCGTCTCGACGGGTCTCTACTTGTGGTACGCCCAATCGTGGCAGGGGGGGCCTGCGGGTCGCACCTGGCCAGGAATGTTATTTGGCATCGCTGGTACGCTGCTGATGATCTTTGCGGGATTGCTCTCCGCGCGAAAGAAAACAATCCGCTTGCGTGTCGGCTCACTCGCTGTCTGGCTCAAGGGCCACATCTGGCTAGGATTGTTAAGCATGCCGCTTATTTTTTTCCATTCGGCATTCCGTTGGGGGGGCCTCGTGGAACAAATCCTCATGGGGGTTTTCCTTATTGTCATACTCAGTGGCATCGTAGGGGTGATTCTGCAGAACATATTACCGCGTCTGATGAAAACACAACTCGACAGTGAAGTGATTCCAGATCAGATGGATCATCTCTGCAGAGAGATGCAGCGAGAAGCAGACAACATACTCCTTGCAAGTTGCGGTCAAGAATCCGTGGAACTTGCGCTAGCGCGTAAATCAGGACCAGCCAGTCATGCGGACCCAACTGCCTGGCTATTAGGAGTTTATCTCAGCACAATACGCCCCTTTCTTGGGCCAGAAGTTGTCTCAGGATCTGAATTGGCCAGCAATCGACAGTCAGAACTCTATTTCGAACGTGTGCTTAACTCGGTGCCTGACGAGTTGCATAGTGCCGTCAAACAAGTTGAAGTAATTTGCAGCGTACGTCGCCGTCTACAACTGCAGGCGAGAATGTATGGATTGCTACACGGTTGGCTCAAGGTGCATATACCACTTTCGGTGGTACTCTTAGTGTTTGCACTATTGCATGTGGTAACGGCTTTATATTACTGAGTTGCCAAGACAGGCTGTGAAGCCGACCACCTAAACCTGCTCATCCCGTAGGATTAGCTATGCCGTGGATTGAGAAAACGTGCGGCCGGCGAGTTACGACTGGAGGTCTCCCCGAAATCGATGATGAATCATTCGCCGCTTGTCACCGGCCGCACTGAATGCAATTTAATCCTTAGTTCCAAGGGGGGCAACAAAATTGCACTAAAGATTTTTGATAAGCTTGATTGCTGTGATAGTGTGACAGTTTGACACGCGAAAAACGCCCAGGGATTGGGATCCCTGGGCCATCAGTGTTTTTAGGATTCCGCTAGCTATTTGACAGCGTATTTTCCGTCTTCCAAACCCAGTTTTTTCATCTTCTTGTACAAAGTCGTGCGGTTTACCCCTAGAGAATCCGCAGTGGCGTTGCGGTTCCAATTATTCGACTCCAGTACGTCGAGGATAATTTGCCGTTCGGGTTCTTCGAGGGCCTCTTTTAGGGTGCGTGTACCGGCACGAGATATGCTGAGGGTTGGCCCTCCAGCGATCTCACGGGGAAGGTCTCCAATCGTGATTACTTCGCCTTTGCCCAAGAGCACAGCTCGTTCAACGACGTTTTGCAACTCGCGGATGTTGCCCGGCCATGGATACGATTCCAAGGCCAGGAGTGCTTCGTCTGAGAACGAGCGAACTTCGCGATTGGTGTCTTCGCGTAATTCGGCGAGAAACGTTTGAGCGAGCAATGGAATATCACTGTGCCGTTCGCGGAGCGAGGGAAGTTCTACATTAATGACATTGATACGATAGAACAAGTCTTGGCGAAAACGACCCTCGGCCACTGCCTGTGACAGGTCGTCGTTAGTCGCCAAAATAACGCGAACGTCGACCTTAAATGTCTTTTGGCCACCGACCTGTTCGAATTCTAACTCTTGCAAGACACGCAACAATTTCACTTGCAACGCTGGACTGGCCGTGCCAATTTCGTCTAAAAAGATAGTTCCACCATTGGCCTGCATGAATTTGCCCACCTTGTCACCGGTAGCTCCGGTAAATGAACCAGCGACATGTCCAAACAGTTCACTCTCCAATAGATTTTCTGGCAGAGCTCCGCAGGCTACTTCGATGAACGGCTTGCCAGCTCGACTGCTTTGGCGGTGGATCGAACGGGCAATCATCGACTTGCCTGTGCCACTTTCGCCTGTAATCAAAACGGTTGCCTTGGTGTCGGCGACGCTGCTGACCATATCGAACACACGCAGCATTCGCGGGTCTTGGCCCACGATACTATCCATGGCGTGGTGTTTGTCTAGTTGCTTGCGAAGTTGATGATTCTCTTCGACGACACGGCGCTGAGTGAAGGCGCGTTCGAGTGTCATCATGAGTTCGTCGTCAATGAGCGGCTTGGTCAGGTAATCGAAAGCTCCGGCCCGAAGTGCTTCTACCGCAGAGTCTGCGGTCCCATAGCCCGTCATTAGCACGACGTGGGTATGCGGATGGCTGCGGCGGACTTGCTCCAGGAGCTCAAATCCGTCGCCGTCCTGGAGACGCACGTCGACCAACAGAAGGTCGTACTGTTTTCTCTGGAGCAACTCGAGCGCGTTGGCATAACCTGTTGATGTTTCGATCTGAAGTCCTTGTTCCCGAAGCCAGTCGGCCATGGATTCGAGAACTTGTCGGTCGTCGTCCACCAGTAACAAAGAACCATGGGTCATGGCGATTAATCTCCCGGCATATAGCGCGAGAGATTTTCCACCATGGAACTCCCCCTGCGCAGCGTGGCTTGTAGTTTCAACCAATGGGGAGGTCCATTTGCCAAGTCGAGCAAGCGGACTTCCAGTGAAACGGTGGCCTGATGTTGGGGAGAGACAATCAGGCGATTATCCGTGGGGAGATTTCACCATAGGCTGTCGTTAAATATCTACGTCGTGAAGGAGAGGGAGTCAACAAAAATGAACGCATGTTTCAGGTTGAATCCTTTTAAGGTCGTAACGATTGAAGGAGCTGTGCGAAGCATCGTGCGTTGAAGATTGAATTAAGGAATCGCCGGGCGGCACACAGGGGGCACAACGTGTGCCGGGTGGTTGCCTGCTCACCTGAAAAAACTGCGGCCGCTGGCGATTCATGGGTTTAAGCGCAGGGCGAGAAAATCTGTTACATGCGCCAATTTGCTATTACTTATCTGTTTTTGGTCAACCATCTTGAGCCATAACCTCTTTCGCGATTAAGCTTTGCGAAAGTTTTGTCTCTGCATAGTGCTTTGGTTGCCAGATATTGCGCCTTTTTAGGGTGGACCGGTAAAAGGAATTGTATTGCTTTTTGCTAAGGATTAGTCGCTTTTTCGGCACGTTCTGATACAATCAAAGCTGTGAGTACTATTGGTTCGCATGTGTGTCCACGTAGTCCACCGAAATGAGTTGCTGTTTATGCATAACTCATTTCGCTCTTAACACTTTTTTTTTGCGGGAGGTGATGTTCATGAAGAGTTACAACTTGGGTCCCGTGGCAGCAGCCTTGGCGGTTGTTGCATTGTGTGGTTCGTCAGCGATGGCGGCCCATCTGGCTAATCCTAATCTACTCGTCGATCCTGGTTTTGAAGGGACCATCACAACAGACGGTCCCCCATTTGTTGGTTCCTGGGAAGGCTTTAATGCCGGCGGAACCTCTTCTGCCGATTTCACGACCACAATGCCTCGCAACGGTGCCCAGTCGCTAGAGTTAAACATTAGTGGCGATGCAAACCTTTTTGCTGGTGCCTTCCAAGATGCGAAATTTGGCTTTGGAGCCGCAGGTTCGATGGCCTGGTTTAGCGGATGGCACAAACTTGTCGGTGATGCGGGCGGCAGCGAAATCCGCATTGAATGGCGTGACTCGGTTGCAAACACTGAAATCAGCCGTACACCCAACCTGACAACTTCCCCAATAGGTGCTGGTTACGAGGAATTTGTTGTCAGCGCACCAGTACCTGCCGGGGCCAACTCCGCTCGTGTTGTTTATGCCATCCAAAGTTTTGGCGGCGCATTATTTCAGCAAGTGTTCGTGGACGACGTGAACTTCAATGTCGCAGGCATACCTGAACCAGCTTCCTTCGCACTGCTGGGTCTGGCCAGCTTGGCGTTGGTTGGGATGCGACGGCGCTAATTCATGCTTCTCTCAATGCCGTTTGCCTGATCCTTGTGGTCTGGCAAGCGGCTTTTTTTATGAGTGACGTCTGATGTTGACAAAGTTTCTAAACTTGAGCTTTTTGGTGTGCTTAGGCTTGTTGAGGCCAACTCACGCTTTTGCAGTGCAGTTCACTGATGTCACCTCCGCTGCAGGAATCAATCATGTACAGACTACCTCCGCTCTGATTCAAAACTTGCCGGGCAGTTCTTTTCTGACCGGCGGTGTAGCGGCGGGTGATTTCGATGGGGACGGCAAAGTAGATCTTATTTTCACTCGACTGAACGACCAGGATATTCTTTATCGCAATCTGGGGAATGGCACGTTTGAGCCGCTGACGAGTGCGGCGGGGTTTCATTCTTCGACTATCACCAATGGCGTCGTTTCTGGAGACATCGACAACGATGGTGATCTCGATCTCTACATGACCACCACCAATGGTAAGCGCAACTATCTTTATTTGAATGACGGATCAGGTTTTTTTACCGATGCCGGCACTGGTGTTACGGCAGCATTATCCAACGGAATCACGAGGCAGGGGCAAGGAGCAAGTTTTGGAGACTACGACAACGATGGCTTTTTAGATCTCATTACTGGAGATTGGGCAAACCCCACAGCCCAAAGTCAATCGAGATTGTTGCGGAATTTGGGCGGCGTTCAAGCTGGTCAATTTGAGGATGTCACCTCCGCAGCAGGAATCAATATCTATCGCAAGGATCGAACTTATCGCTTTGCCCCGCGATTTGTCGATCTTGATCGCGATGGACATCTGGACTTGACTTTTGCTTCAGATTTTTACACCAGCCAACTTTTTTGGAACAACGGCGATGGAACTTTTACCGATGGCACAATTCCAGCCGGTGTGGGAACAGATCATAATGGCATGGGGACGACGTTTGGCGATTACGATGGAGATGGCGATCTAGACTGGTTTATTACAAACATCACAGCAGCTCCTGGAGTCTCTACGGGCTTTGGCGGTTGGAATCGGTTGTATCGGAATGAGGGAAACCGCACTTTTACCGACGTCACACAGCAGGCTGGCGTGCGTGATTCCCGTTGGTCCTGGGGTACAACTTTTTTCGACTACGATAATGATGGGGACTTGGATTTAATCGCCACCAACGGCTACAACGGCCAAGGTTGGACGAATGACCGTACATTCTTGTGGCGAAATGACGGGGGAGTCTATACCGATGTCTCCGACGCCTTGGGAATTACAGACACCCTGCAAGGGCGCGGACTGGCACACCTTGATTACGATGACGATGGTGATTTGGACTTGGTCATTGTAAACAACCAAGCAGCTCCCATCCTTTATCGCAACGATGGAGGGAATCAGAATCACTTTCTAAGGATCAAGCCCGAGGGAACGCTTTCTAATCGAAATGGAATTGGAGCTTGGATTACGGTGACACCCGACCTGAACGATCCGACCACGCAACTTGTGTGGGAAATCGACGGTGGAAGTAGCTTTTTAAGCCAAAATGAACACACGGCCCATTTCGGGCTTGGCCCGAATATTACTAGTGTTGATCAAGTGACTATTCAATGGAGTAGCGGAATCACACAATATCTCTTTGATGTCGCTGTTGATCAAACGCTTCATGTAATCGAAGAGGCACACATTGATTCGGCGGATTTTGATAGCGACGGAGACGTCGATTTAACAGACCTGAGCTGGTGGCAAGCTGCTTACGGTGTAGATCGCGCTGCAGATGCCAACGGGGATGGTATCAGCGATGGTCGGGACTTTCTCGTTTGGCAGAGACAATTCAATACAGTTGTGGCTTCTCTTGGATCCCTTGGCGAGGTACCAGAACCGGGCATTTCTATATTGCTGTTCTGTGTATTTCTGACTTATCCCACAAGATGTCGGGCGAGTTATGTAGCGCGGGGATGAGCCTTTTCGTATGCCTGACGCAAGTTGCTCGTACTTACGTGGGTATAAATCTGCGTAGTAACCAGGCCTTGGTGGCCTAATAGTTCTTGCACGCTACGGATGTCGGCTCCACGATCCAGCAGGTGCGTGGCAAAACTATGACGAAGAGTATGGGGGCTGGTGCGGCTATCAAGACCCGTGGCGCGTAGATACTTTTCCAGCATACGGCCGACGCTACGAGTGGTGAGTCGTGTACCAAACCGATTGACGAAGACGGGTGCTTGTCTACCGGTGGGTACTTTGGGTGAGAGTTTTCGCACAGCGAGCCATGCTTGAAGTGCTTTAGAGGCGTAGGAGCCGATTGGGGCGAGACGTTCCTTGCGGCCTTTGCCTCGAACTTTGACAATGCCCTGAGGGAAGTCAAGATCTCCGTCGTTGAGGTCCACGAGTTCACTGACTCGGAGACCGGCCGAGTAGAGAGTCTCGAGAATTGCGCGGTCGCGAAGTGCAGAAGAAGACCTCCCTTGTGGGGCGGCAAGTAGTTTGCTGATCTGGTCGTTCGTGAGAAAATGTGGCAGCTTATGGGCTTTGCGCGGATTGCGGAGGGCCCTGGCAGGGTTTGTCTTGGCCCACCCCTCACGTTGACCGAAGCGGTAAAAACTTCTAAGCGAGGCAAGTTTACGGGCGATCGAAGTTTTGGCAAAACCAGCTTCGTGCAGTGCGGAGAGAAATCCACGCAACTCGACGGCGGTGAGCTCCGCTGGGTCGGGGCAACTACCGTCGGTTTGGCTGAAGTATTCGGCAAAGGCAGCGAGGTCTTCGCGATAGCTCTTGATCGTATGCGGCGAAGCGCCCCGTTCAATAGTGAGGTACTGCAGGAATCGAGCGATTGCGCGCTGCATGGCTTAGTCGCTAAAAGCGCAACCCTTTGGGTCGCGGCTAATCTATTCTTCGAAGTCGGTGGGTTGCACCAGGGAGATACGATTCTTGGGCTTTGCTGAAGCTGAATTCGCCGCACCCATTTGACGCACTTTTTGACTCAAGACCGCTGCGTCGTACCAACTGAAACTCAATTCGGGGTTCGAAGCGTAGCGACCGAGTATGCGCAGGGTTTCGGCTCTTTGCGAGTCGTCGTACAAGAAGATGTAGCGCTCGCTGCCTTTTACTAGTGCCAATACATTAATATCGTCGTCGTTCACAGTTGCATCTCTCCGTGCGGCAGCGCGGGGGTGAGCTCTGCCTCCATAGTGCCGGTCCATGGCAGCAGGGACTAACGCGGGGCGATTGCCGAGGCAGGGTCAATTGCCTCGTCCATCCTTGCGGGCGAACCCGAGAGGAAACTTCATTCCGGCGAGAATTGTTTCCTTTGAGGCTCTATCGGCAGTTCGGCCAGCGCAACACCACCCGCGTTTTGCGACTTCCACCGCGAGCTGACAGCATTTCAGAGATATGCATGTGACAGCAGAAACGGACGAAGTCGTCACTTCGCTGTAGATAAGCCTGCCATCCACCGAAACGCGCGTCCTCTCTAAAGTAAACATAGCCTTTTAATGCTTCAGTCACTTCAGGATCGTTGCCGCGATAAATGCTGGTTTGTGAAAGCACAGGACCATTATGAGGAATGCAAGCAGGACGTTTACCTTCTGAATTCAGTGAAGAAAAACAATTCTCATCCGGGCACCCAAATTGTGTTGTATCGTTTGTGCCGGTTGTGGCTCGCATATCAAATGGTAAGTTATTACCAGTTGTAGCGGACTCAACGTCTGCGGGTGTGAACTCTAATCCTTGAGGCAATTCTTCAACTGCTTGCACAAGTCGCAGTTCACTTTTGTCAGTGATTTTAGTTTCTTTCACAGGAGGAGAGAACTTATCCTCTCCTTGCGGTGGCTCTGGCAAAGGTTTGATGCTTTGTTCGCATTCGGGTGCCATATTGGCCATCTGCGCACGGGCTTGTGAGAATTTCGCTTCGTAAACAAGTGAGTCAGGAATAAACTCTTCTTCTGGGGTATTCCATGGTAAGCCGTAGCCTGCAGGGATTTCATGGAACCCTGGGTTGGCCGTATACCAGTCCACTCGCAAACCACAACGTGGAGGATAGTAGGGAGAATAATCAGTAATTGCACCCACGACGACCGCGTCTACCCCTAGTAGCTTAGCCAAACGCCGTGCTTCTCCTGGTCCTGATAGATCGACCCGATGATTAATAATGGCTTCTTCGACGACACCGACGGGAACGACTTCAAAGCCAGGTGTCTCTTGAAGCTCAGAAAAATAGGCCATTGCAAATTCACGTCCGTCAACCGTCGGTTCATCGCTCTGGTTAAAGAATGGTGCGACTGCAATTTTATGCAGTTGCGGAAATGGATTGCGAATTACTGGCTGATCGCTAATCTCGGGCAGCAGTAAGGAGCAACCACCAGTCAGCGGTAGAGTACACAGGAACAGAATTGCGAAAAGCGTCCCACGCATGGTGGCAGACATTCCCAGTTGAAAGGTGGCCCCCCTTTCAAATTGGGGCACGGCAGGAAGCGCAGGTGCGCTGCCATGGCGTTGTCCGTATCTTCGGCATGAGTGGGGTAGTTGCTCAATTAAATCGGAGAAATCAGAGTGAAATGCAGGCGATGCTAGCGTGTCACCATACTGCTTTACCCGACAGCTATGGGCGAACTCCACGGTTTTTGTTGTGTACAAACACCGGGTTTTTGCCTGCAGCGTGAAAAGAGAGTGCGATGTCCACTCTCAAACCGTCAGCATACGTTACAATGCCAGCATGTTTCACTGGGACCGGGGATTATTTCTGACGAAGGCTGGACTTGCGCTTGATGTGACGCGGCGGCAGAAGGTGGGATTTATCTCTCATGCCCATGCTGACCACATGGGGCGCCATGAATTGGCCATTTGCACACCGGAGACTGCCCTGCTCTACCGGCATCGAATGGGAGCTCACCGGCGGACAGCTGAATTACGATATCGCGAGTCGATGCAATTTGGGCCACTAAAACTGACTCTGTACCCCGCAGGGCACTGCCTGGGATCTGCGATGTTGTTGGCAGATGATGGAGAGAAGCGGCTTCTATTTACAGGAGATTTTAAATTAGGTCCCTCGGTTACGAGCGTGGAAGCCGAATTGCCGAAGGCCGACATCTTGGTCATGGAAAGCACCTTTGGCAGGCCGAAATATCGCTTGCCTCCGCGCGAGGAGGTTGTGGAGCAACTCATTAGCCTGGTGCGTAAGACTTTGGCGTCAGGCATGACACCGGTCATTCATGCATATGCTCTGGGAAAGGCCCAAGAGGTCACGCGGCTCTTGACGCTTTCCGGAATAAAGGTGCAGCAACATCCAATGACGTATGCGGTGAGTCAGGTTTATCGACAATGCGGTGTTGATCTGGGCGATGTGTCGGAATACAAGGGCAGGCTACGCAACGGTCACGCTGTCGTCACTCTGCCGCAGGGGATGAAGAATTACCGGATTGCGGGGATCAAGCATCCTGTGAGTATTGCAGTGACGGGGTGGGCAGTCGAACCTGGTGCCAAATACCGCTATCGTGTCGACCACGCGTTGCCGCTTTCGGATCATGCCGACTTCGGGCAGCTACTCGAAACGGTTAAGCACGTACAGGCGGACGAGGTCTATTGTACCCACGGTTCGAAGGAATTTGTGGGACATCTACGTGCAGCGGGATTCAATGCGCAACCTGTGACCGGAAGTTATCAGATGCGTATGTTTTGACTGAATTCTTTGCTAAGTCGTCAAGCACGGTGAATCTTCGACCCCACCAAAGATGGTTCTCTGGAATGCGGGAATCAGTAAATGCTAGCAGCGAGTGGTGGGGCTGTGCGGGCTGTAGCGGTGGCTCCTTCGGTCAAAGGCCCGGTGGTAGCGGTTTTGCTGATTCGCCTGTGCAGAGCTAGCCGAATCTCTTTGAGCAGGACTTCGCAAGGAGTGCGAATCTTAACTGCACCAGGAACGTTCATCCAGGGAAGGTTGAACCGATGCAATACGGACTTCGATCCCAGCAACATTGCCTTACTTGGCAAGGTTGCCTGTTCACTATCTTTCTGGGGATGGGCTGCGCACTCCTGGTTGGGTGCGGTCAGGAGGAAAACGTACTGGCTATCTTAGACCATGTTGCAAATTCTCGCGTGCAACAAGCGGTCAAAACAGATCCACTAAGACAAACTTCTCAAAAAGACTCAATGACACTTGAATGGGGATTCACCGAAGATACTCAAGTGTGTCGTTTACCTCAGGTCTGTAGCGGTCAGACACCTTTTGTAGGGTTGCCGGGGCGAGGTGACGTCTCAAAAGCCCAACCAGAAATGCTCGGCATCTTGTTGGCGCCAATTGACTGTTCAGAAAGTATCAACGACTCGATCCCTCCTCTAGCCGAAGTCAGGAACACTCCCGAATCGCCTCTAAAAGTAACTGAGACTCAGGTAGAAGTAGCCGAGATTCAAGCGGAGGTAGCAGAGAATCAAGCAGAGTTAGTAGACATTCATGCAGAAGCAACTCAGAGTCGGGCAATTGTTGCAGCGGCGTCTGAAGATTATTCACCTGAAGAGCGGACCCTGTTGGACGTGATTGCGCGCGACAGACTTTCGGTTTCGACCGGTGCACAGACTGATCTTCGTTTGGACCAGCAATCTCGTGAAAAGATTGGGGCCGCTTTCGTCTTGGCCCAACGGGGTGCATCTTATGCCGCTCGCCAGGAGTTGATCGAGGTGCTGCGGCTAATTTCCCAGGCAAAGGATAACCGCGAGGCGACGCGCATTCGTAGTGAGAGTCTGGCCGTAGGAATGCGATCGCTCGAGGAAGCAGAAGATTTTGTGCCTCGGGGAACTCAGCTAGAGGCTGAGATGGCGTTGGAGGTGATCTGTGCTTCGCACCGCACTCCACTGGCGAAAGAGGCTGACTTTGCCACCGTGTTACCCTCACAAATGATGGATCGCTACTACCGTTATGCCCAAATTAAGCTCGCCTTGGCAGTTGCCGGAGAGCCGGCTGGTTCCATGGCCTTGTATTCATTGGGGAAACTTTACAAACAGCTCGGAGAGGTGGAATCCGAAAAACATCGGATGGCAACGCGCAAGGCAGTCGCGTTTCAGCAGGCAGCACTGTTGGCCCATAATCAGAACTATCTGGCAGCACATGAGCTTGGAGTGCTCTTGGCCGAAACGGGGCATCTCGACGAAGCGCGCCAACTGCTCGATCAGGTGGCCCGTCGCGAGCCAAATGCTGTTGTGTTTCGGAACCTGGCCAGGGTGTATCAGGAGTTAAAGGAGTTTGCCTTAGCCAACGAATGCCGCATGCATGCCGATGTGCTAGTTCAACAAGGCCGAGGACCAGCGGCCCAGGTCGCTTGGGTTGCGCCTGAACAGTTTTCCCAATCTCCTCCCAGTAGTGCCCCACCCCAAATTGCAACTCGCCCGATGGCTCCCACGGCCCGCTATTAGGTTTCAGATACTCCAATACTTCTACCCGGACTGACCTCCATGAAAATCAATCGAAGAAGCCTTCGCTTGCTCCTAACAACGATTGCTATCGCGGTTGGCATCGAAGCATACTGTTTGGCGCAAAGCCAGTTATGCAACGCACAGTGCATCGATCCAGCGGCGCCGTTTCCGATTTGGGGTGTCGATAGCACTGCCGGTTTTGCTGCTCCAGGTTGTCAATGTGGCGAAGTGGGTTGGAATGCACGGGGGTACATCAACTGGCAGGCTTATGCCCAAGGAGAATACGTGGGACATGCCCGCTCGGCCCATGTTCCTGAGTATCGTATCCGCGTAGACGATCAGATTGCGTTCGTGTTTCGCCTGACTCGAATCGAGACATCGCATCCCTATGAATTGGAAGTGGGGGACCGTATCCGCGTAGAATCCTTGACAGCGGACAGCGGCGCGAACGCGTCTGAAGAAGGAGGTTCCGGCGACCGTATTTCTCGCGAATTGGTAGTTCAACCAGATGGCACGATCAGTCTGCCACTCTTAGGGCAAGTTCGTGCCGCACGGATGACGGTCGATGGACTACGACTTCACTTGGATGAGCTCTACAAGAAATATTACAAAGTGCCCGCCATCACAGTGACACCTGTTGAGGTTAATACGCGCTTGAATGATCTGATCGAATCGGTGGACGCGCGTTTTGGTGTAGGCGGTCTGAGGCTCACATTGACTGTGACACCCGCAGGCAAGCTTTACATGCCAGGTTTGGGCGTGGTCTATGCACAAGGGCTGACACTTGAAGAACTCAAGAATGAGATCGATGCACGCTACGATGCCGCGATTCCCGGTGTGGATGTCACCCCGGTCCTGCAGCAACGGGCTCCCAGATTATGCTATGTTCTGGGCGAGGTATCTCGGCCAGGGCAGTTTGAGCTAAGAGGTCCGACGACGCTGATGGGTGCGATTGCTCTCGCGGGAGGATGGAATCCTGGTGCCAATCTGAGGCAAGTGGTGGTCTTCCGCCGCGGCGATGATTGGCGTTTGATGGCGACAATGCTCGACATCAAAGGCGCACTGTATGGCCGACGTCCTGGCCCAGCCGATGAAATCTGGCTCAATGACAGCGATATCATTGTCGTGCCGAAGACCTGCATCCAGGCGACGGACGAACTTATCGGCCAGTATTTCACCCGTGGCCTTTACAGTCTGTTTCCCCAGTTCGCATTCGGACAGTTCAACTTTGATAATTTCCGATCGATTGGAGTTGACTGAGAAGATAAGACTGCGAGAAAGGAAGATATGTATCACTCTTCCAGAACAGGTAAATGGGAGCTTTCCAAACCTTCATCCATCCACGTAAGATACTCCGCACCGCCTTCCACAATAGGCACGGCGATGATTTGGGGGCAGTCGTAGGTGTGAAGTTTTCGGATCTCGGTAGCTACACGATCGAAGAGCGATTGGCGTGTCTTCAACTGGCAATGCCATTCGTTGTCCTCTTCGAGCTTACCATGCCACTGATAGATACTTTTCATGGGGTAAACGTGGGCGCAGGCCACCAAGCGTGAGGCGACTAATCCCCTCGCGATTCTTTGAGCCTCTTCTTCCGTGGCAGTCGTCGTAGAAATCTGAATGAACTGGGTCATGACCGCATCCTATCAAATTGCTCACGATTGTAAAAATGCTTTACAATTTGGCTCACATGGAACGGCAACCAGCGACGGCGAGTATATGCAGCGTGTCCGGCTAAGTGATAGGGCGTGAACCAATGGCCGTCATGATAATCGACTAAGAGTGTGGTACCTTCATCGGGAACCCGCGCACCCCGCCCCCAACGGGAGAGTCGCCACTCAGGCTGTAATCCATTTTCCAACACTCCTTTGAGCCGCCAATCGGCCACTAAAGTTCGCAGGGCAAGGGGGTTGGGAATCAAGTTGGATCCAGCGATGCCAAGCTGATCGATGAAATCGCCGTCGGTTGCTCTAAGAAGACGCAGCAAGTGCAAGGGATGACGCGCGAGATACACGGGTAGCCCGTTTTGCGGGCGATGATTCACAAAGTGCAACAGCTTGTTGTAGCCAGCGGAATCCCAGCCGTAGCGAATCGGTGTGCCAAAGGTCACGATGTCAAGCGACAAACCCCGCAATGGATGGGATACGTCTGCGAGTATTTGTTCAGCCTGATGCCAATCTGGCATGTCACATGTTTTGCCCCGCCAAGATTCAAAAAAGATCCGGGCCTTGTCAAAAAACTGCTGTCGAGTCGCTTGGTCGGCTGCGAGCAGATTCGTCAGAAGTGCCAACACATTTCCTCCGTGACTGTGTCCCCAGAGCATCACCCGCGCATTCTCTACGGTCGACGGGAGAATCTCTGCAAGTCGGGCCAGTTCACAAACCAGACTGATCGCACCATCAGCCCGCCCGATATGATTGTTTTGGCTCGACCAATGGAAAAGTTTCACAGGGATTTCTCGGCCGGTGCCAACCGTGAGTCCTTGTTGAAATGTGGCGGCAAATTGAGAAGTATAGTTTCCTGTTTCACCCGCGACCGCATCGACAACCCCCTTGGAGAAGCGTCGCAGGCTTTCACTTAAGCTGGGAGAATAACGTCGCAGTTCTGTCCACAAGCCTAGCAGATCGTTTCCAGTAAACGTGCCATGCACCAGATAAGTAGCGGCCAGATTTACTTTCTCAAGTAGTTTGCATGCTGTGGCCAGTCGTTCCTCGTAGTCAGCCGATGAGGGTAATAATGCCTCAGGCTCAGGGAGAAGCTCATAAGGAACTATAGGAGGCGTCGACCGATAAGTTTGATGTTGAAAGGCGTTTGCTGGAGGCATGTTGATATTGTGGCGTTCGGCAACAACCCCTGTCTCACTCGGGAAGGCAATTTGCGATAAAGCGATTGTGCCCGGTTTTTGAGTTGGGGTAAATGTGAGCTGATGGGCTCTTGGTCATTCTATTTCGTTAACAAGAACACATGGGATTGATTTTCGACTTTGTAGGGTACAATGTAGTTTTTCTTAATCGCTACTAAATCTCCCTAGAAAATCCTTTCCCCGATGATATTTCTCCTCTCCGCACGGCAGTTTTCAGGATTAGTTCTCGGCTGCCTACTGGCGGGAATGGCGCTATGGTGCGCTGCGGACTGGTATGTTGCTTATCCATCCAGCGAGCGGCCTGCCTTTGTCGGTAGAGAGTCCTGCGTTCGCTGCCATCAAGACCAACAGCACAGTTGGCATGGGTCAGACCACGATCGGGCAATGGAGTTGCCCACGGAGGAATCCGTCCTCGGCGATTTCAATGACTCCGAGTTTACAAGACATGGCATCACATCGCGATTTTTCCGTCAGAATGGCAAATACATGGTCAACACCGAAGGTCCAGACGGCGAATTGCACGACTACGAAATCAAGTACACCTTTGGAGTTCACCCGTTGCAGCAGTACATGGTTGAATTCTACGATGGCAGGTTGCAAGTGCTCACCATCTCGTGGGATACACGCAAGAACGAGTGGTTTATGGTCACACCAATGGATGTTCCTCACGAGCGCATACTTCCCGGCGATCCGTTGCATTGGACGGGGATGGCACAAAACTGGAATACCATGTGTGCGGAATGCCATTCGACAAACTTGGAGAAAAACTTTGATCTGGCGACAAACACCTATCACACAACTTATACGGATATCGACGTAAGCTGTGAAGCTTGCCACGGGCCG
This sequence comes from uncultured Planctomycetaceae bacterium, assembly GCA_937925545.1. Classification (GTDB taxonomy): domain Bacteria; phylum Planctomycetota; class Planctomycetia; order Pirellulales; family Lacipirellulaceae; genus Bythopirellula. The sequence continues at coordinate 132,840 of CALALR010000038.1, read as the reverse complement.
GGCAGCTTACACGTCGAGATGGCGGAGAGTTATACCCTCTTTTGGGATCGCAATCGGGGCTATGGGCTTGAGGACCTCAAAGGTGCCACCGCGGCTCAACAGGTGGAGACTTGTGCTCCCTGCCATTCGCGGCGTTCACCACTGCATGTCAATCTGTATGATGGCGAGACGTTTCTCGATCACTATAACCCTTCGCTGATCGAGCCAGGACTCTACTATCCCGACGGCCAAATCCTCGATGAGGTTTATGTCTATGGTTCGTATCTGCAAAGCAAAATGTACTCCAAAGGCGTGCGCTGCACCGATTGTCACAATCCACACACACTTAAATTGAAATTCGAAGGAAACCGGCTTTGTGCCCAATGCCATCAGCCGGGCATCTACGATACACCCAACCATCATCATCACACCGATCACGAAGCGTCTCAGTGCGTCACATGCCACATGCCATCGCGGAACTACATGGTAGTTGACGACCGTCGTGATCATAGCATCCGGATACCGCGGCCCGATCTGAGCGACGAACTAGGAACGCCCAATGTGTGTACCAGTTGCCACACCCGGCCTGAGGAAACCAATGCATGGGCAGCGCAAGCGATCCGCTATTGGTACGGCGATAAACGGCCAGACGATCCCCACTATGGACCAACAATTCTGGCAGGCCAGCTTGGCAAACCGGAAGGGGTTGATCTCATTCGTGATTTATTGAGGGCCAACCCTCCTCGCCCAGACATTATTCGAGCAACTGCTGTGCAGTTGCTCGGTCAGTACGGTACTCAGGAATCGGACACGCTCTGCCGGGAACACTTGGACGATGAGAGTGCTTTGGTTCGTGCGGCGGCAACGCAGGCCTTGTCCGAGACATCGCTTACAACCTTTGTTCTGGAAATCGCCGGACAATTGAACGACCCGGTCCGCTTAGTGCGGTTTGCTGCCGCAAGGCGATTGGTTGGAGCCGCTGAGCAGCTGGTGGACCCGAAGTATCGGGAATCTCTCAAGCGGGCCATCGCAGAGTATCGTGCGGGACAGGAATTGGTGCTCGATCGAGCAGCTTCTCATCTGAATTTGGCAGCCATCAACCACGCATTGGGCAAAGATCTGGAGGCACAGGAAGAACTAGCCACAGCAATTCGGCTCGAACCATACCTCACCGGTCCTCGCGACCAATTGGCAGAATTGTTGGATCGTAGCGGCGGTGATCCAGCGAAGGTGCGAAAACTTCGTGAGGAAGAAGTCGAAAATCTTGCCCGAGACGCCAAGCTGCTAAAAAACAATGACCAAATTCGATATCGTCAGGGAATGCTACTCTACTTGCTCGGCAGATTAGACGAAGCTCGTGAGGCGTTTGAAACTGCTTGTGAATTGCGACCCGACTCTTACGATAACTGGTTGGCCTTGGCATTGCTGTGCGAGAAACAGGAGGAGTGGAATCGCGCCTATGAAGCATTGGAAAAGATGCATGAAATTCGTCCGAATGATCCGGCGATACGCGGTATTTTTCAGAGCATTCAACAAAAGCGAGCAGCGGAAAAGGACAATAACGAAGAGTAGTAAGGATATTGGTTTACTGAATCAAAACAAGAAGGATGGACAATGCAAACTTTTGGGATGCTCTTACTGATTTTCTCAATCACCTTCGTCAACGCTATGGCCACTGAAAAACTCAAGCTTTTGATCATTGATGGACAGAATAACCACGACTGGAAAGTGACGACTCCGATTCTTGAGAAGTTCTACACAGACAGCCGACGGTTTGACGTCGATGTAGCGACCTCCCCACCTGCCGGGCATGATATGAGTAGCTTCCAGCCAAGGTTTTCGGACTACGACGTCGTCGTGAGTAACTACAATGGAGAGCCCTGGTCAGATGCGACGCGGAAGGCGTTTCAAGCATTTGTATATGGGGGAGGGGGATTCGTCTCAGTCCATGCTGCTGATAATGCCTTCCCCGATTGGCCTGAATACAACGAAATCGTAGGGTTGGGTGGCTGGGGTGGCCGGAACGAAAAATCAGGTCCCTACGTTTACTTGAAGGCTGGCAAGTTGGTGCGTGATGAGTCAGAAGGTCGAGGAGGCAATCATGGCAAGCAGCACGAGTTCCAGGTGAAAACGCTGCAAAAAAAACACCCCATCATGCAGGGGATTCCCCGAGTTTGGCTTCACACGCAAGATGAACTGTACGAACAACTTCGTGGTCCCGCCAAAAATCTAGAGGTACTTGCTACGGCATATGCCGATCCAAAGTACGGCGGCACCGGGCGAGAAGAGCCGATTTTAATGACCGTCACCTATGGAGATGGGCGAGTCTTCCATACTGTGTTAGGCCATGCCGACTATTCGATGAAGTGCGTTGGTTTTTTGACGACGCTCTTGCGCGGGACCGAATGGGCTGCGACAGGAGAAGTTACGATACCAGTCCCAGAGGATTTCCCAGAGGCGGAGAAGACATTGCCGGTGGAGTGATCGCCGCGCCTGTTATTCATCACATTCCACCGCGCACAAGAAACCCCGGGATCGTTGTCCCGGGGCGTTGCAGTTTTTCACATTCTAGGTGGATAGCTTAGCCGCGGACTTTGACATCGCCACGGCGAGTGACCACAACCTTCACCTCATGACCACAGCAAGGCCAGCAGTAGGTGCCAATCTGGCGACCCAAGAGTCCGCTTCTCCAGCAGACGGTCGGCGCCTCAGTGCAACAACCTGGCACGCAAACGCAGACCGTGGTTGAGCAGCAGCTGCAAGGTGGGTTGACACACAAAGTGGTCTGAATGGGTGGTGGACAGCAGCAGGGATTGCCCGCTTGGGCTTGATCGCTGGAAACTGCCAGTGCACCGGCAGCCAACAAGGCGACGGCAAGTACTGAACGCAAACGTAACATCGCTAAAATCTCCCCTCTGGTAGCATCGGACGAATGCAGGCATCAAGCCAGACCTGGATGCCTGTCAACTACTCACAATTCTAGGTACATCCAGTGAGCACGCAACTGGGGGTTTGGAGAAAAAGCAGAATTTATAAGGAATGAGGTAAAAAAACATCACCCTCACATCGCAGCGAGCAAAATATCAACAATCCAGAAAGCGGGTGAGGGGAATCGAACCCCCGCCTAAAGCTTGGGAAGCTTTCATTCTACCATTGAACTACACCCGCACATAGGCTCTCTCTCATTTTATCGGAAGGTTACCCCACTGCAATCGGGTACAGCGAAGTCGTAGAAAAGAGAGCCGGTTCAAAGAACTTCACTGCCAAGGGGCGATTAATATGTTCAGCTCTGTCGAGAACATAATCCACGAATTAGAGGCAGCCAGGAAAAGCCCTTTTCTGGTTGGCATTGATGGACTCAGCGGTGCAGGGAAATCAACCATTGCAGACCGATTACGGGAACTCTTGCCGAATGTTGAAGTCGTGCGAAAGGACGACTTTTATCGAGTGATGGATGAAGCGGTGAGGTTCTCCTTGGCTGCCGAGCAAGGTTATCAGCAATATTTTGACTGGCAGCGACTCGAGCGGCAGGTGCTCAGACCGATTTCTGCAGGGCAATCCACTCGATACCAACGGTATGATTGGGTAAGAGAGGCTTTGGCAGAGACAATTGAACTCAGCTCACATAGCATTGTCGTCGTAGAGGGCGTCTGTTCGACACGCCCTGAGTTAAGAGACTATTACCACCTTCGCATTTGGGTTGAAACGAGTGAACCTGAGAGATTGCGACGGCAAATCGCCCGTGGGGAAAACTCGATTGAGTGGATCAGCCGATGGGCTGCTGCAGAAAGTTACTATGTAGAGAAGTTTTCCCCCAGAGATTCGGCCCACAGGATTGTTGCTGGAGATAGTGGAGAAATGGAATTGGGGCTAAAAGTTGAAAAGCGGGGGAAACACACAAATGACTGAGTGGATCAAAGCATCCCCGGCGATGGATTGAATGGTACATCGGCCTTGTGATCATCTGCCGGAGCATCGGCCGAATACGAATAACCAATGCACCCGGTGAGTGGTGTTTTCTGCTCAAACTTATAAATCCCCTCGTCATCGACTTTGAGCGTGGCGTATTGAACATACGCTTTGAGTTGCTGTTCGGAGCCAAATTTGGCAACGAGTTCTGTCGTTCCATCGCGACGTTTACCGTAGAGAAAGTACATAAGTGTCGTTCCATAAAGTGGTTATTTATTGCAGCTAGCGAAGCGGCGTCACCTGTTGAATTGTCTATCACCACTTTTATACTCCAACCGGAGAGAAGTACGAAGAGTCGATATACCAAGCAACGACAGTCTGTCGCGTACAGCAAGATATCGCGTAAAAAACCCCACCAATGAGGTTAAGTTAAACATCGTGATATCCGGCAATGCAGGAGGCCAATCCAGTGAGACAGACACTGCCATCGGTATTTCGCCCATCGCTTTGGACGCATCGACGGCCGTAGAGTTTCTTCGATGTAAAATATGGAAATCACTCCCGTGAGTATTCGGTTTACCGTCATTGTTCGTACTGACAAGTGGTTAATGATTCCTGGTATTTAGGTTTTCGTACGAGCATTTCTGGGCCGGTAGAGAACGGCAAGTTGATCTTGGCTAGGTGGAGTGAACAAATATCCTGATAAATATGCTACCAACAGACTCATGAGGAACGAACCAGGTAAAATCCACATGAAAGAAATGTCGTAATCGAATAGCCACTGGCTAAATGAGATCAACAGGCTGGTAATCACTCCAGCTGCGAATCCTAACATGACTGCAGCAAGTCCGACATGTCGGAACCATATTCCTGCAAAAAATATGGCACCCAATGGAGCGACGAACAAGTGATTGATTCTCTCGATCAAGTCGACTAGGTTCCAATCAACTGTATGCATCAGGGCATCGACGCACAATGCGCCACTTATGGCAATCACCCCCGACGCCAAGGCCAACAGCCGCGGTTTCAACAGTGAATGAGATTGGGTTTCATCATCGTCTTGCTTGGCCATCAAATCAGAAACAATCACTGCTGAGATGGAATTGATCCCCGAACTGACGCTTGACATTGCGGCTGCAAGCAAGGCCGCCAATATCAATCCTGTAGCCCCTGCCGGTAAATTCCTGGCAATGAACCTGGGCATAACGTCATCGGCATGTACGGTGATCTGCTTCTGAAACGCTTCCATCGGTAGGTTGTCGCTGTGGAAACGAAAATAGAATAATGCCAAACCGCATGTCATTAAAAGGAGTATGATCCCAATGTTTCCAAGCGAAAATATCCAAAAGGATCGCTGAGCCTTTGCGGCCGAACTTGTACACAGATACCTCTGTGCAGCAACCTGATCCGAACTGTGAGTGCAGATATTCCACATGAAGGTCACCAACACCATCCCAAAAAGAGTCGTCCTTGTTGTCGGATTCCAGCTAAAGATCGGTGTGGACGCCCGGTCGCCACTGGCAAAAAGGTGCCACCAATCTCCTGGACTCGAGGACGTGACCACGGCGATATAGCAAGGAATCAACAGGGCCCCTCCTATCAAAATTACAAATTGGGCGAAGTCGGACCACAACACAGCGCGGATGCCGCCCATCGTTGTGTAGATCACGGTCACAAGCCCCACCATGACCACGAGAGGCAGCAATGGCCAACCGGTCATCGGCACAATAGCCCGAGCTGCGGTGTAAAGGATCAGCCCCATCCAGATCAGCCTGATCACCACAAAAACCGACGCCCCCAAGCAACGCGCCTGCACCCCAAAACGCCGCTCCAAATACTCGTAAATGCTGGTCACTGGCAATCGCATTAACGAAGGTATCACGATGTAGTTGACAACTGGAATTATCAGCACAAATGCCAATAAGCTCGAGAAATATCCTATTCCATTACGGATCATCTCCCCTGGAATCATCACATAGGAAACGCTTGATAACAGTGTTGCCACCACACTCACACCGGCAAGCAGCCAGTGAGCCTTGCGTCCAGCAAGGTAATAATCTTCCTGTGACGATTGCTGTCTGGAGGCCACTACCCCCAAGCCGAGAAGTCCTGCGAAATAAAGCGCGATGACGGTTACATCGAGCGTTTCCAGATACATATCTGCTCCTACGAAATCAAGGGTCCGTTAGTCATCCAGCAATCTAACCTTTCTTTGTGCAAAGTGTTGTAGAGGAACTCCAGTGAGTGCATGTTCTACAAGCTTCGCGCCGAGGCCGGTTGGCTCTGAACTTTGTCACAAAGCGTAAGGAGCTGTTCTAGCAGTAGTTTGCCTCAAGTCGCGTCAACTAGAGGGCAAACCCTTATAGTTGTTTTCGAGCGTCTTTGAGGGTGAAATGTCAGCCAACACGGGTTCGAACTTCATTTCGTCGAGTCAAGATTTCTGTTCATTTTCTTTTGATAAATCTGAATCTTGCTTAAGATCAACCAATTTTGCAGGCTTGTTTAATGCCTTGGCAAGCAGGGCAGCGAAAACCCCTGGGGAAGGGATGGACTCATTAGAACGATGAACATAGTGGCCACTGCGGATTAAAAGCGGCAAGATCGGTATGGGACGTGGCAGGCCATAATCAACGAAATTCTGTAAGAGCTTATCCGGTAAGAAAGCATACATAAGCAAAGGCCGATTCTTCGGCTCAGTAGCGAGATAACGTTTTGCCACCATGGGAAGAGAACTGCTTTCGTGTTCCAGGACAACTGCTTGATAGGCAACATCGTACGACTGGTCGGTGGCATACCTCATTCCTGTTGCTATCAATGCATCTTTGGGCTGTCGATCGACTTCGCAAGGGTCTACACCTACCTCAGATCCCAACACAACAATGCGATCTGCGTTACCAAACCAATCACTCAATAACTCACATGAATCGGTCGAGGAATTATTTTCCAGCAACGGCTGCTTCTCATGGCAGAGGAAACGATGCAGGTAGCCGTGGCTCCAGCTGGGATTCTTGCGGATGTCGTTGTCGACTTCGAGAGGTTGAGAGTCACGATTCTTCAAACGCATCTCCCACCAACATTGTCCGCAATGGTTGTGTTCGTGACTGCTCACTTCGGCACCAATCTGCGTCAGAGCCGGACCGATCCAACCGATGCAATGATCACAATAGTCCTCGTCTGCGTTTAAATTGTTCTTCAGCAGAAATCCCTTGCTGGGGCAGTCGAACATATCAATACGAAGCATGTTTTTTTCTTCATCCAGCATGATGGTCCAATCACAACGTTCTTCTTGACCGGTCTTTTCCCATGCCTGAGAAAGTCCTCGTAGACCATACTCTCTGCCCAATTGAAGGTAATGTTGTTGTGAGTCGGAGCCGATCGCTTCTGCCCAATACTTCTCAACGGCCTGTTGGCCGAACGTTCTTCGAAGATAGTGGAACGTCCACTCATAATAGCCGCAGAAATCTTGACATCCCAGCATGATAGTTACTTCCCCACCGATTTGTTAGAAATAGAAAAAGTCTGATGACAGGCACCCATTCCTCCGCTACGCGAGAACTTATAGCCGGCTGCCTCGGCCATGCTGCCGCACGTGTGGTCACAATGCTCGCAGAAGTAGGGCACGATTTCTCTACCGCTGTCTCGCAAATGCTTGATTGCTGGGCAAACGCCGATATCGAGATGCACCGCATGTTGGTCCACGGTGGTCTCGACCTCTGCGCCTGGTTCATGGAGAAAATACTCTTGCCAATCGTCAGCGATCCCCTGTAACCCACCTTCCCGCCACTTTCTATAACGTTTACTGTAATACTCTTGACCGAGCGAGCGCCAAAAATCGACGAGGGTCTCCATGCCATATTCATCGTGCAAGTGGCGTGCGGTGGAATTCACAACGAAGTAAAAATCTGGTGCTGACATCTGACAGATCCGTGGCGGAAGTTTTCAAGAGGGCTCAGATCACGCTACTTTTTGGAGAGATTAATGTTTCATTCACCTTCCCGGGACTAGTCTTCCATGAGAAAGCAAAGAAGCGTTTGTAAGGTATGTCGCAGACAATAATACGCAATAATACGCTTCCTCAAGCACATGAGACAACCCTAAGGGTTGGTGCTCGTTCAGCCTCCAAGAAGCGAAAAACGGTCCGGTCGTAAATTGAACCACAATCTACGCCTCGAAAACTCAAATTCTTACAAACACTACTGCTCACTAGGTATTTTCTCGTACGGTGTTGGTTGCAATTCATGACTATCCGGAGTAACGCGTCCATCATCCGTTTCGTCAACGACTTCTTCACGCAGAGATCGAAAAAGAAACTTTAGATCAGAGATTCCACCGATGATGACAACGACGGTAAATACCGCGCAAACCAATGTATTGATGGCGACATACCAGTAGACGAACGGTGACCAGATGCCCATCTTCGGATCAAATTCTATTTGCCACATGTTTTCACCTCGATAAAGTTTTCTGATTCAGTTCACGCACCTCGCTGCCGAGGTCCCAATAACGTGTAGGCTTGCGCGAAAGGAGTGAGACCACAATTAACAGGATTGCGCTGGCTACATAGGCTCCAAAACCTGTTGTTTGCGGGGAGATTGGAAAAGGCTCTGAGGAGCCACTGGCAGAATGAATTTGTCTGGCAACAAGATCGGTCAAAGGAAAGATCAATGAAGCGAGTACGGCGGCATACGCGCCAGCGGTGGAAGCCCGTTTCCAATACATTCCAAATATCACAGCAATGCCTGTGCCCCCTATGATATTTGAACAAAGCCACAAATATTCCCATAAAGGTAACGTGGGTTTATAAAACACCCCAAAGACGAAAAAGATCAAACATAAACTGATGATCGTGAGCCGAACTGCCCTGATATGTGCCGGTGTATCGAAAGGTTCCTTTCGAAAGGGAACAATACAATCATTGACGATAGAAGTCGCCCAACTCAGTAAATACTGGTCCGTTGTTGAGATGTCCGCGAACAGCAACCCGACGAGTAGCAAGCCCATGAGAACGGGGGGTGTCACCGTGGCCAAGTAATAAGGAGTGGCAATTTGGTTCCACATCTCTGGGCTTGTCACTAGACCCTCCGGTGGGACTTCGCCGAGTACCGCGAGAGCACAGACGCCTAACCCTAAAATCACAAAGGTTCGACCATTGGAAAACACGGTGCCCAATAAATAAGCGCGTGATACGGTTTTGGGGCGATCCATACTAGCCATCTTTTGAAGATAAGGGCCGTAGGAGAACTGAAGCAGAATGGTCATGGTCAACAGCCAGGCAAACCAGGTGAAACCATAGGAGTCTCCATCTTCCGCAAAGGGATAAAAGCCTGACAGCCCTTTAGTTTCTTCTAGATTCGTCCACAACCGCTGTAGTCCAATATCGCCCACTAGATAGAAGAACAGCCAATAGATCGCGACCATAATCACGATCATCTGAAAAAAATTTGTCACGATAAGTGTGACATATCCACCCAAGTAGGTGAATATGACCGCACAAGACAATAAAACCAACATGACGATCCATGTGGTAGGAACCATTAGGCTGCCGAGATAGAAGAATTCAGGAGCGTCCATTAGGATTCGCAGAAATTGGGCACCTACGATCGGAAAGATGGACATCTGCAGAACGCCCGCCAGCGAGTTCAGAATGCCGGTCAGAATCCTCAACTTTCGGCCGTATCTCATTTCCAGATATTGGGGAACTGACATGGCACGCGTGGCACGAAAACGCTCGATGCCGAATCCGAAGATGCCGAGTAATGGAACCGTCACAAGCATGATAAGCAGGCCAATTAGAATGAATCCGAAGCCCCGCATGTAGCCTTGCTCGCAGATGGAAACTATCGTCACCAGCCCAACTTCCCCGGCAATTCCTGCCCCCAAGCCGAGCCATAGGCGCACTTTGCGGCCGGATATCAAATAGTCCGCCACGCTCTTGCACTGTCCGTTGATCCAGACTGCCATTGCCAACAATGCGGCAAATAGTGTGATGACGATCAGCCAGTCAATTGGAGTAACATTCATTCAGATAATAGGACTATCTTTGTGGCGGAGGTGGAAAAGCAGCTTGAGAATAAAAGGGGCCTTTACCGAAAAACGCCGCGACGGCTGGATCGAAGTCCCCTATTCGATAGATGATGATACCTCCTGGTTGAAGGCCGCGTTGCACAGCAACGCGTTTTGCCCAATCAGAAATCGTCCAGGAGTGATGGATAGGAGGCATCCCTCCAATCGCAGGTATCCAAACAGCCCCGGTCTTTTCTAAAGTAGCTTTTTGATCCTTCAGCATGTCGACGTCCAGCGACATATCATCGTAATTCATATGCGATGCATAATCGATGAAGCGTGACGAGGCAGCCCAATCCTGACCGAAATCTTCTTTCGCCCAATCGCGTTGCGATATCAGGCAAGCCATAATCGTGATGTCAGGGCGTGCCTCTCGCAAGGCAGTCGAAACCCGTCGGACCACTTCGCCTATTTTTTTCGCCCGATACTCCTGAACCTTAGCCCATGCCTCGGGGTCGCCCGGGAGGTTCTCGTGCTGAAGAATGTCAATTCCATATTCGTTGAGGATCTGTTGGCGATTGTTCTCATCGTAGTTCAATGAGATCTCGGTGGGATAACGAATATAATCCAGTCCGACGCCATCCAAATCGTAACGTGTAGCCAATTCTTCATAAGCGCGAACAATGAAATCAACGGTATCCGGATTTGCCGGGTCTGGAAAGGTCGGCATACTCGAATCCGGTCCTTTGGCTAGCCATTCGGGATGCTCAATGGCTAGCGAGCCAGGCAATTCAGTGACGGAGTGGGTGCCATAGAAAGGGGCCAAGTAACCGAAGACTTTAAGTCCCCTTCGATGGGCCTCATCAATGAAGTAAGTGAGAGCGTCAAACTTATCCCAGCCCGGTTCAATAGGTAAAACCTCGGAATGATAAATAACGTACATCCAAGTACCGAATGAGAGATAAACTCCGTTTGCACCAGCTAGCTCTAACTTGTCTAAATAGTGATCACAGTCGGCTTTGGTTTGGCCCAACCCGTGATAAATCATTTGGGCCTCCGTAGGAGCGTCACTCATGGCCTCCGGAAACATCGCTGCCCACACCCCATGACTGACGACACGTGCGGCGGCTTGCCATTGGTTTGTGGCCTCTTGTATTGAGTCTGGCGATTTCATTAATAGCGCATGAGCGGCGTTAAGTTCAGATAGCGCCAGATCCACTGTTTCATCTATTGGTCCTACTCGCTCAAGATTTTTCTTTAGGTCTAGAATCTTGTTTGTGAGCAATGCCGCAGCGGATAATGCTTCCTTTTGTGGGATAAAGCTGACGTCGTCGACATAGATGCGTCCCTTGCTAAATGCTCCCACCACGCTCACATGAATCCGATCGACTTCCAGGTCGGTGCGAGCAGCTGAATCTACAGCAACCTTGGTCCAGTCATAGGTTCCCGGCTTGAGCTTGGCATGAAAGTGTGTGGCTGTGCTGTAAGGCTGGTCTTTATAGAGAATATGTCCGTAAAGATTGGCATATTCACCTTTGCCGAAAGCAACCTCATCAGCTTTTACCTGAGCGCTAAGTATCCATTGATTGCCTTGCGGCTCAATGACATCTTGCCGCCACATCCTCACTTTTCCATCACCGGCAATCATTGCTGCCAATTTCCCCTCGAAGTGTTCACTGGTAAGTTGCAGTGGATCTGCTTGCCCGATATCCGCATCCCAATGCGGAGGTACTGCGAAGTTTTGGTTGCTTCGTAACTCAAAGCCAGGATTCAGGAGTAAGTTGTCAGCCATGGAATAACGACACATACAGACAAGAATTGCCAGTGAAAAGAAGCACCTATAATTGGCCATTGTCAGGTCTCCAGGATCGGGGGCAAAGATGTTTATTTGAGCAGTAAATTAATGCTGTGTCAAGTACCCTATCCCAGGTATTACTCCGGTGGTTGATCTCTGCCATCTAACAGAAGACTGGTGAAAGAAGATTGAATTAGGGGATAAATCGGATTTTTAATTGCGCCGCGACAATGAGCACGAACAACACAATAAACATCAGCACGGAATGCGAAATAAAAAGAATTGGTGATTGCAGGTGGTTTATTTATTGGATAAAATAACCGGCATTGGCTCGGTTAAGTATTTTGCTAATGTGTGGTCGGATGGTCCGCTACTAGGGATAGCTGTATCGGGATAAGTGAAAAGAAAATGAAACATATTAAGTTGCGTGATAGCGGCATCGTTTATGGGAATCCTAAGCCTCATTTGAAGAGTTGTCATGCCTACTTTCCAACAATAGTTGAGCTTTCTGAGAATGAGATTATTGTGGGGCTGGACATTGGTAGTGCTTTTGAGGCCCTCGACGTACGATCGTTCAGTTGTCGTTCTCAAGATGGGGGTATTACCTGGTCTGAGCCACAAATGATTTTCTCACCCGATGAAAGTGAGCATCGCGTTTCGACAACCTGTCGTTTATCGCGAATAAATGGCAATAAGATTATCGGCTGGGGATGCCTTTTCGATCGTACTCGTGAGCACGATGGGCTGACCAATCCAAATACCGAAGGCTTCTGTCGCACAAGATTTGTGACCGTCGAATCTTCCGATGGTGGGCGAAGCTGGACGCCGCCAAGACCTGTAGAATTACCCACCAACTGGCATCACTTTGAAACGTGCACTCCTCCATATAGCCTAAATGAAGAGGGCCGCTTGTTAGTGGTTACTAGTCCATGGCCAAATTGGGAAGGAGAGCTTAGCCCTTGGAACCGAGACGGCATCGCTTTTGTTTCGGAAAATGATGGTGCAGATTGGACGGACATCGTCCGAGTTTTTCCCAACGAGGATCGTCCCTTGCTGGCACTAGAGCCTGCCATCGCTCGCTTAGCCAATGGTCACATTCTAGCTGTCTGCTGGACTTTTGATAATCTCCAGCAACGGAGTGTGCATAATCGCTGGTGCCTCTCGATGGATGGTGGAAAGCAATTTGAACCCCCAAAAACAGCACCAATTCATGGGGAGACCTGCAGGCCTCTCGTCCTTCCAAATAATCGAGTCTTGTTCGTCTATCGCAGAGTTGACAGACCGGGCCTGTGGGCCCATTTGGCGCTGATTCAGAATGGCGATTGGCAACCGATTGAGGACTTTCAGCTCTGGAGCGGAGTGCTGAATAATCAGCCCTCGGAAGGGCATGGCAAAGTTGAGAAAATGAGCACTATGAAGTTTGGTAGTCCGGCGATTATCCAGCGGAAAAACGGTGAGATTTTCATAGTGTTCTGGTGTGTAGAAGATTGTGTGAGTGTGATTCGTTGGATCCGGCTTGAGGTGCATCAATGAACGACACTAGCTCAGGCTACTTGTGCTCAGCTCTAGGCACTCCTCTTACCCAAGACGAACTGTTACATCGTGAAGGGCTCATGCAGCATGTGGATCAACAGGTTGCTGTCGGCATCGATGGCCTCCTGGTTGGCGGCAGTATGGGTATGATGCAATTACTTAAGGACGACACCTATCACGATCTGGTCAGACTATGCGTATCCTACTGTAAGCGAAGAGCAGAACTTTTCGTTGGCGTTGGCGACACAAGTTTCTATCGAACACGCGAACGAATACGATTCGTCAACGACTTTGAAGTAGACGGAATCCTATTGTTAGCGCCTTACTTCGTCCCGTTCTCACAGACCTTGCTTGTCGAATACTTCGAGTCCTTGGCAGAAGAATCGCGCGCCCCGCTGTATCTCTACGACATACCTCAGCGTACCGGAGTGTCGCTAAGTTTAGAGAGTATCATGCAGCTTGCAGCTCATCCAAAAATCGTTGGGATCAAGTGTTCAGGTGATCTGACGGAAGCACGGCGCCTTTGCGAACTAATGGCTGGGACTGATTTTCGCGTGGTAAAGACTTTGTAGCACTTGGTAAGGTAAAACATTCATGTTTAGAGGAATAGAATTCAAATTGCCCATTTTTGAAATTGGGCTCAAAGGCTACTTGTATGGGAATGATGCGGTCCAATTGGCGGTTGCTGCGGACAAGGTGGCACTTGAGTATGGTGTTACAATTATTTTTAGTCCACAGCATGTTGACATACCGAAGATCGCGGACGCAACCGAGCATATTCACGTATTCGCGCAACACATGGATTCAATTCCTATTGGTCGGGGGAATGGTCGAATTTTGCCAGAGTCAATTAAGCAAGCAGGTGCCGTTGGAACGCTGCTCAATCATTGTGAATTCAGGCTAGGCTTGCATGAAATTGCCGAAACGATTCAAAGGGCAGACGAAGTGGGCTTAGCCACATTGGTGTGTGCGGATTCACCACAAGAAGCGGCAGCCATCGCGCAGTTCCATCCCAATATGATTCTTGCGGAGCCACCAGACCTGATTGGAACTGACAATTCCGTCGCATCGGTAAAACAAGATTTTGTAAAACGCACAATGGAACTTGTTCGAGAAATAGATTCCGATATTACCGTTTTCTGTAGTGCAGGAATTAGAACTCCTGAAAACGTTGCAGACATCGTACGCCTCGGGGTAGAAGCTACTGGAGCAACCAGTGGAATTGTGAAGGCAAGCGATCCAATTGGCATGATGAGGTGTATGATCAAAACAATGAAAGAAACTTGGAATGAAATGAACAAGTAAAGACATCGCTCAGCAATGTATTACCATAATCCTTAAGTTCAGATCTCCCAGTTGATTCTAATTATCCAAGTTAATTTGAGGTTGCGAGAATGTTGACATAAGGAAACCAAATGACTGTTTATAGCAATTCGTTTACTGTATTTAGTAATAAGTTGAAACCAATGTTTCACGATGTGACGGAAAAGGTCCGTCAGGCCGTCTCCACATCAAAAGTTAACCAGGGAATCGTCAGTGTTTACTCACAACACACAACTTGCAGCATAATACTTCAAGAAGAATCACATGATATTGTTTACGACGGCACGAAGTTCCTTTTTCAAGATTTGTTAGAGGTTCTAGAAAAACTCATCCCGACATGTGGTCGTGAGAGACAATATTTGCACCCAGGTAATCAGCATATCGCACATGCTGTTGAAAACCTCGGTGAAGAAGCTGTCTGGAGCTTAAACACAGATGCACACTTACGCTCATGCATTATTGGTCGATCGGAAACTATTCCGGTAATAGACGGGCAATTACAACTGGGAGAATTCGGCTTGGTGTATTTTGCTGATTTCGACGCGGTGCGGCAGCGTGAAAGGACCATTCATGTTCAGGTTTTAGGTGAGTAACTCTACATCTGAAATGATTATTCAACCGGCGGATGTAAGTAGACCTTGATATTGTTTTCGCCTGCTTCGGCCGGTGCATCCTGATAATAGGTGACATATAACGGTGTTCCTGGAGCGACTGGTTCCGCTAGGTAAATTGTGCCTGCTTGCGCATCGTATCCTGCTCCAAAATCATATGAAAGAACGAAAAGAGGAGGATCGTCCTTAAAATTTCGACTGCGGCACCCGTATGCTGCCCCCAGCCAATTCAAACCAAAGTAATTGTGCTGCATCATATTGTATCGGTAGACTCTTCCTGCATGCTTCGCGATAATCTCTCGATCTTGTTCGTCGATCACACCATCTTTGTTGATGTCGTAGCCAGGATTGTAGCCAGTATCTGTGTTCTGTTCCCAACCTGCCAAGCCACAACAGTTTTTCTTAAAACGCGCATCCATGACCTTGTCGAGATGAGTGACCGATGGTACGGGAGTTAGTTCTGGCCACAGTTTTTTTGGGGTTCGTTTGCCATATATATCGTCGGGCCCGCTCGGTTTGTACTGTTCGGTTGTCAGAGTCAGCACGCCAGGTTCGTGCAAAGGAATGAGCAACTCATCAATAACGCCAAGTTCATTGATACAATTCCCATCTCCGTTGAAGAAACGCTCCAATCGGTCCTCTTCATCAACCAGCCACAGTCCCAAGACGTTTACCAGCGGTTGATGCTTTGGAGTGATGTAGCAGAGTTTGGTATAGGGTAGGAGGACGTTCGCTCGTCGCGTGTAGAAGTTTGTACCCGCGGCTTGTGGGTTGTCCCAAACGCCTAGCACGGCACTATTACAACGATTGGTGGCAACGTTACCACGTGTCTCGATCGCCGTTGCGATTGGGGTATTTTTTACTCTCACCGACTTGCCGTCGGCGTTGACGATTACCCTCTGGAGTTCAATTCTCTCTCGAAAGTGTGTTGTGATTGTGCTCGCGTCTTCGTCCCAGACGTATTCATGGTTCCACATCGATCCATCGGGAATCTGGTAACAGAGAAAAGTATGAGAATGAGCCCAGCGTCGCTGCCCAATTGGGTATTCAATTTTCGGAGTAGAATAGAACACTCCGAAATCACAAAATGGATCGGCGACATTATGAACGAGTCCAGTGAAGGGTTCATCTATCTTGAACGTTCGTGTGCTACCATCGCCGCTGAGCATTTCGATTTTTCCTGGAAACGGCAGACTTCGCCAGGCAGCTAACACCTTTTCTCGATTGGCACGCCGGTTATTCTGTTGCTCCTGGATACTTCTTAACGCTTCCGGATCTCCATCCGTTCGGCCGACATCGCAATCGGATGTACCGTCAAGCGCAACGTCGTCTTCTCGCATAATACCGATTGCACTATGGATTCCTCTGAGAATTTCAGGATAATTGTCAGGGATTGTGGCATTGGGGTTGCGAGGTTTTTCTGCTATTTGAATACCACGAATCGTTTCATGTAGATAGGTTTTATTCGGATCAGAAAGCAGACACTCAAAAATTTCAACGACACGCGGCCCGCCGATCATCGCTAACGATTCGATGCAAACTGCCTCGGCAGGACGATCCGCAGCACACCACGGCATGGCAAGAGTACGATCCTCTTGTCTCAACTCTTTCATGCGGGCATGAATGATTTCAATACATCGCTCGTCACGCATTCTGCCCAAGTGTTGAATCAGTGTCTGGGTCATGGGTGTGTAGGGACCCATCACCAACTCGCGCGCAAAAGGAAAACACCATGGTACTTCGCTGTCTTCCATCAGCGCGCGAACAAATGCGATCACCGCATCCGGCTGACCGTGATTGTACCAAGGATCTTTATGCAAATAGGATTGAAGATCATTGGAGTTGGCGATCGTGGCCATCAGAGAACTCTCTTACTGTTCTGTGCAATAGATTCATGCCACACCAACTTGATGCGAATGCGCAGTTTCAAAAGCAAAACCTCAGCATAAAAGCTGTATTAATTAGAAGCAACCTTTTGTTGGTCAGGACCAAGGCTCTTCTAGCGCAGGTCAACCAAGCAGAAAGCGAAACTGGCATCATGCAACCGTCAACTACTCTTGGTCTTTCGCCAATGGAAGCTTGTAATGAAAGTATCTTCCAGAGAAAACAACCATCCAGGAAAGTGTGATCATGAAACTCGCAGTAGGTTCTGGAACGACACTCGCAGACGAGAGGCTGTTCAAGACTAAACCATAGGTGTCTTGCCAAATTGCCAGATCTGTTCCGTCAACCCTGCCATCTCCATTCGCATCGCCATCTGTCAAGGTTGCACCACTGGAGATACCGAAACCTTTTTGCCAGATAAGGAAGTCGTTCCCATCAACGTCGCCGTCGTCGTCAAAATCTCCACTGGCCACTGCCAGTGCGCCGTTGATTAGTAGATCGGCCGTATTCCAGTAGATTCCCGCTGGAAGGTTGATGGAGGTAAATCCGACGCCTGAAACGGAAGAAAAATCGAGAATATCGAACCGATCTCCTGGTTGCGGTAAGAATTCATTAGTAAGCAAGACCTCTAGGGTACCTCCTGTCACCGAAAGATTTCCCAATACGTTTAAGACATCGTGGTTGATCCCCTTTCCAAGTCCCCCAATCTCAATCTGTAACGTCGCACCCGCCTCATGTATGTAGTTACCTAAAACGGTCAGACGTCCTTCGCTGGTGCCAGGAGCTACCGTTGCACCAGATTGGGTCGTAACGCTTGCATAGAGTCGGCCGTTACCACCCAGAGTCCCTTGGGACACCAGGACTTGCCCCGTCCCACTACCAAGCTGATTGTTGATCAACAGAGTGCCGGTGCCTGATTTGGTGAGTGTATTAGTCCCGAGATTCAGCGAGTTGTTAAAGGTTAGTTTGGCACCGGAGCCAATGTCAGCAGTGGTGTTGTCCAATAAAGTAACCGGCAATTGTAACTGGTGGGCGCCTGCCCCGGCACCCCCAGTTACTTCCAGCATTGCTGAACCGCCGTTAGACTCCAATTGGATCAACCCTGGTCCAGCACCTGCCAATGCATAACTAACCGCGCTGTCAAAGCGAATAGTTTCTACCGTAACCGGTGAGTTGGTGAAAACAGTGCGAGGCGAAGAAATCACCCCGCCAAATTCGGCCGTAAAGGTGTTTCCGTTAGGGATTTGAGTGGTGCTCCAATTACTGAGGTTATTCCAATCCCCTCCAGAGTCTGGCACCCAGGATTGTACGTCGTTCGAGACTCCAGGCATAAAGGCCCCAGGGGTCCAACTGATGTAGTCCACTTCCACCTTGCCCGACAAACCTCCAGTGCTTACGTCTCCGAAATTAAACAAATCGAAACCTGAGAACCAAGAGTCGTTCCTCTGAAATGTAGGGGTCGGGTTATTGTCAACGTACAATGAATAAATGAAGGGTGCATTTGTATCAACGACAATGCGAAGAATACGAAACTGACTCATATCGATATTGAAAACATTGCCAGGACTAAGCAAGCCTCCAGTGCCGTTGAATGCCAGTTTGTCCTGATAGATTCTCAAATCATAAGCGTTTCCATTGGAAGTGGTTAACGCAGCTGAACCGTCAGTAGCTTCAAAAGAATTGTCAGGCACACGAAGGCGAATTTCGGCTGTACGTGCAGGGCCAGTACCAGCCCAGTTTGGAGCGCTGTAACTGTTGCTGGTTCCCGTGGTACTAGAAATGTAAGTATAGATGTCACCGTCGGTTGACTCAGAAGCAAGCCCATTTCTATCGAAAACGCTCCAGGCAGGAGTGGATAACGTCAGATTAGATACATCTCCTTCGAAGGTATTGGCCCAAGTCACCCCATTTCGCTGGACGTTGACTGCTCCGCAGGCAGCGTCATCCACAGCAAATAAGGCTAAACTCACGGCTGTCGAGGCTATTAGCCGAATCGCACCATCGAAAGATTTATAGCCGAAGATCATCATTATTCAGAAATACCTAGGCAAATTCGAGGAGAGAATTACTGGGCTTTTTCAAGTCACTTCCTCCTAAAAAACGAGGTGAGGAACTAACGCACATTAATCCCAATGGCCCCCCGCCGCCAAAATCCCAAGGCAGTAAAAGAAACTATGGAAATCAGCAGAGTTCCTGGCTCTGGTACCGCTCTAATGGCTGGCGAGAGATTAGAGCCTGCACCATATTCAGATTGCCAGATCGCCAGGTCTTCGGGACCGACGGAACCATTTCCATCAGCATCACCATTGCTGTTGTCCGTTTGGCCTGAGAGTCCATAGCCTCTTTGCCAAATCAAGAAATCGGCTCCGTCCGTGTCACTGTCTCCGTCGAAGTCGGCCGCAAGTCCTAACGGAATCGCCAGATTCGGATCCCAACTGATAAAGTCCCATTCGCTTTTGCCATAGAGACCTCCCGTGCTGATATCACCAAAGTTCAAGGTGTCGAAACCACCAGCATCAAACCACCAGTCGTTCGACTCGAAGGCAGGTACCGGATTATTGTCGATGAACAATTTGTAAACAGAAGCAGCATTTTGGTCAATTACGATCCGAAACGTGTGAAACTCGGTCAGATCAATGTTGACAATATTCACTGGATCTGTGACCCCACCATTAATATTTGCGCCGTTAAATGCAATTTTTGTGTCGTAGAGTCGCAAATCATACCCCCTGTTATTCATTCCGATAGTCACCGCGGCAGCGCCATCCAGAGCAATCGGTATACTCGGGTCATTAGGAATACGAACTCTAAACTCTACCGTTCGTGCAGCGGAACCGGTGGCCCATCTAGGGGAAGTATTTTGCGCCCACGATACTGTGTCGCTCAGCATATTGCTTGGATTTTGGAAGGTAGTAATCGTGTAAATATCTCCGTCTGACATATCCATAAAAGTAGGGCCTTGCAGATCGAAAATTGCCCATGCTGGATTTGCTGCGTTATCGTCTGGAAGTGCATTCCCTTCAAACGTAAACGGCCAGACAACGCCATTGCGATCCACATTTAAATCCGCACTGGTAGAGCCCGCGATAAGCAAAACAAGAGCCACAGATTGTAACATGGGAAAATAAAGTCTCATTGCGAATTCCTCCGGGATAGAAAAACTAAATTGAAGAGAGATGGTAACAAAAACTTTCTTTGGTGTTTCTGCACTTGTGTGGACCTGCGCTGGCAGAAAGTAGCGCAGAGGGTCGAATTCCCAAAAAACAAATTGCAGCGGCATTGATTAAGTGAAATGTGCCCATTTCAGGAACACTGACGCCCGCTACTAAGGGTGCACCTCCCAAACCATATTCACTGGCCCAACCTTCGATGTCGGATGGATTGGTACGCTGTATGATAAGAAAATCGGCGCCATCGACGTCACCGTCGTTGTCGCGATCATATTTAAGTCCCGATGGTGGAATTGCTTCATTCGGATGCCAACTGATAAAGTCCCATTCCACCATTCCATAGATGCCACCAGGCGGATTGTCACCACTACCTGTTCGAACGTCTCCAAAGACGAGTTTGTCAAATCCAGCCGCTTCGAACCAGGTTCCGTTTTTTTCCATGGCAGGAGTGGGGGAATTATCTACATAGACCTTCCAAACGGGATCGCTGTTTTGATCGACTGTGATCCGAAACGTATGAAACTCTGTCAGATCAATCGGCAAGACGTTGGCAGGCTCGGGTTCACCAATAGGTCCTCCGCACACGGTCTGGCCGGTGGCACAGCCACCCCCCGGCTGGTCTCGACCATTAAAGGCCACCTTGTCATGCCACATGCGAAAATCATAGGCGGAGCCGTTCATCCCAATCGTCAAAGTCGTGGCTCCATCAAACGATTCAGTTCCTTCGGAAAGCACTCTCACTCGGAATTCCACAGTTCGGGTTGTGCTTCCCGTACTCCACTGAACAGGATCGTTAATTTGCCAGGAGAGAGCGTCACTAAGCTGAGTACTCGGATTAAACATCGTTGTCATCGAATAGATGTCCCCATCGCTCATATCGGACCAGGATGAACCGGTGAGGTCAAAAATGCTCCAAGCGGGATTGGCCGCTGCATTGTCTGGAAGATCATTGCCCTCGAAAGTGAAGGGCCATAAAACTTGATTGCGATCAACATTCAAATCCGCCAAACCAGTTTGAGTAGACAACCAGGCACAGAATAGCGTCAAGATGTTTGACATTTTTCTATTCATGAATTGCTCCTCATAACAGGATTATTCAATATACCGAGCTTTAGGAAGATTCCGTGAAAATATCTGAGCCAGCCCAGCGAGACTCAGAAGTAAACAAGACTGTGGTTCGGGAACCGCCGAGACAACAGACACCAAGCCCTGGGAAGATATTTCTGTTAGATTCCACTGCATGCCCTGACCCAATTCCGGCAATAGAAAAGATTCAAATGCACCCTCAATCCGATTAGCTTGAAGGATTTGAAATGAGTCACCGAGTGAAGGTTCAAAACCATCCAGAAACGAAATTTCCAGGAAACCTTTCAGAAAGGCTGTGCCTCCGATCACCAAGACGTCGTAACTCACACCCGCCTCTTTGCCAGCTATCTCAATGCTTAGCATAGCGGAATCAGCTTGAAAGTAGTTTCCCGTCACCTCGAGTATTCCCGGACTGTTTCCGGGGGAGATGAGCCCCCCACTATTGACCAGATTGCCAGCCAGCAGTCCACCACCGGTGACAACGCCTTCCTGAACATCGATCACTCCACCATCGGTGACCAGGATATTGTTGATAGCTAGTGTTCCCGCACCAGACTTCGTGATCACGTTACCATTGAGATGCACCTCATTGTTCATTGCGAGAGATGAACCATCCGACACGTTGATTGTCGCATCGCTCAGAAACTGAAGCGCTGCCTGGAACTGGTGATCACCGAGGTCAACAGAAATTGATCCGTCACCAACCGGGGCCTCAACGGTGATCTGCCCTAAGCCAGCCACGGTGTAGCTGTTCGGGTTATTGAAGCGAATACTTTTGGCTGTCACATCGAGATCAGTGAACACCGTCTGTGGTGAGGTGATGGCTGCCCCAAAGAGCACTGATTCGTTAATTCCATTGGGCGTGGAATTGATAAGCCAGTGATTATTCTGGTTCCAGTTTCCTGATATGTCTCCAACCCAAACCGATTCTTGTGGCAACGGTGCAAATCGAAGATAATCCAGATCCAGAATGCCATTGCTCAATTCCACCTGATCGCCGAATCGAATCTGATCGCTGGCACTGGTGGCCAACGATTGCGTCAGGATGGGATTAAGAAAATCCCCATCGAGATATAAAAAGGCAGTTACAGCACCACCCTGAGTTGAATCAGGTCGCACGACCAAACGATAGTCATGAAAGTCCTGCGGCGTGAAGCCCGGACTATTTGCGGGAGTAAATTCCACCTGACCCAACCCTTCTAGGTTGACGCTATTGCTATCCAGTTCGACCGTAATTGCTCCCGTACTTCCATCGTCGAGCAAAATACTGGCCGCACCTTCAGCCGTTGACGGCGATCCAGCCCGACCACGGAACTCGACAATCAATCCTTGAGAAAAGTCCACCCCTGCCCATTGCGAGCCTGCCGTGGCAGCGGGCAGGGAGTAATGGAAGATTTTGCTACCAGCTCCCGAAGTATCTGTGTGGATATAGTCCTGCCCCAGTTCCGCTAGAAGCGCAACGCTGTTAGATCCGGATTGCGTGAGGGTCCAAGGGATACCTTGATTGTCGGGAGTATTATCTCCATGATAATCAAGCGCCCATGTGAAGTCCTCAACAGTCGGAATCTGACGGATGTCAAGGATTGCAGCCCATAGGTTGGCCGACTGGTCGTTATCGAACACATAACCCGCTGGGGGAGATGGGTTCCAAGGAGGTGGATAAAAACCAGATTCATCGAAAGTTGAGACATACTTACCGCCGCCAACCGGGCGCAAATCGGCAAAGCCACTCGTAGGACCATTGTAGATTACGTGAGGGCGAGTCCAGCGAGTTCCACTTGGATCGGCAAACATCAGCTGAGTTCCATAACGCCCGAACGTCAAGGCAATAGAACCATCATTCAGTTTTCTGATTTGAGGGGCTTGACCTGCCACACCCAGAGTTTTGGGTTCAGACCAGTTATGTCCATCATCCGTGGATATGGACCAGAAAAGCGATGGAGTGACGGCCTCGATATCCGTATTAGGAAATGGCTGACCAGTTCGGTAGACTGCCAACCAATTTCCATTATTCAACTGCACTAAGGCCGCTTCATTAGGTCCTTCAGAGCCCATATTTGAATCGAAATCGGCAATGGTAGAACGGCGGGTCCAATTTTTACCATTATTCGTGCTGACCATCAGTACGGTTTCGAAGGTGCTCACGCCCAGACGCTTACCGAAAAAAGACATATATAAAGATCCATTGGCTTCACGAATATCGTCGAAGCTAAAGCTCATAACGGTGTAGGGCACGCCACCTGTGTTGTAGTTCACTACATCCGTGCCATTGTCCCAAGTCGATCCCCCATCGAAGCTACGATGACGCCCATTGAAGCTCCAGGAAGTAAAACCACTGGGATTCGAAGGATTGATACCGTAAGCAGCGCTTAATTGTCCAGGAGGTCTAATGATCTGAGGAAGTTGATTGGCATTTGTAATGGGAGTAGTGGGTGGTGACCAGGTCAACCCGCCATCGATACTGATCGATTGCCGTCCGCTTGTCATGCCGCTTTGAGTCTGTCCGACCGAATAGGTGACCACTAGATCGCCGTTGTATTGCCTTTTAAGAATCGGAAAATTCAGGTGAGCCTTTGCTCCTCCAAGCTCAGCCGAGGTAACGGTATCCACCTTCACGAGGCTATCAGTTGTCACGACAAAACTCGGTGATTCCGCTGCGTTGGTGGGAGCTAGCGGCACGCTCAGTACCGCCAGCAACCCAGCCACGCACAATCGAAAGAGAACAATGCTGTTCAATTCCAGTCCATTAGTTTTAAGGATATGAAGCATAAGTGCAGTATTCTCTTACTCTATTGCCGCCAATTTCAGTGTCGTTCTAAGAATTTCGCCGTCTGACAATGCAAACTGCACAACCTCCCGCGGCTAAAAGAAACAAACTGGCCGGTTCAGGAACTGGCACAAAAGCACCTGGAGTCCAACTGATGTAATCGACTTCTACGGTTCCTTGGAGTCCCCCGAAGGAGATGTCGCCAAAGATAAGATTGTCGAAACCGGGAGACGTGAACCACACATCATTGCTCGTGAAAACCGGCGTAGGGTTGTTGTTGAGAAAAAGACGGTAGTTGGGACTACTAGTACGATCGACAATTATTCGAATCGTTTGAAATTGAGTCAAATCCACTGGAATTATGTTAGCAGGAGCAGCGACTCCACCGGCACCGTTGTAGCCAAGGTGATCTGAATACAAACGCACGTCATAAGCATTGTCATTGACACCCAATAATATCGAACCAGCCCCGTCAAGCGCTAGGGTTGATGGCACCCGGACTCTAGCTTCCACAGTCCTAACATTACCCGTTCCAGCGAAGTCAGTTCCGATAGAGTAGCTCACAGCTGAAGCATCGCGGCCAACGGTAACCGAGGTGTATGAATAAATATTACCATCGGTCGATTCCGTTACCCCGGGGCCTCCTTTATCGAAGATTCCCCATGCTGGGCTCGAAGCTGTCAGAGCAGCAACGTCGCC
Source organism: uncultured Planctomycetaceae bacterium (assembly GCA_937925545.1). GTDB lineage: Bacteria > Planctomycetota > Planctomycetia > Pirellulales > Lacipirellulaceae > Bythopirellula. The sequence continues at coordinate 108,081 of CALALR010000038.1, read as the reverse complement.
TTCAAACGTCGAAGCCCATACCACCCCGTTGCGATTGACGAGAGTGCCTGCCTCAACGGCGGTTGCTGAACAGGCAACAAAAACAATGAACAGTAATACCGCCACTTTTTTACCTGGAGACCTTTTCATTAGTACTCCCTCCAAAAAAAACTAAAGAACAGAACGCACCACTGCCTCTTACCGGCGATCACCAGATGGTGCTTGACAAGAACTCTGATGACCGATGGTTAGTTTATTTAATAAATATACCTGTTGTCAACATTTTTGTCGAACTTTTCCGAAAAATGTTTTGGCACATTAGTCAGCTGCGGGGCTTGCGAAGTCTTTACCCACAGAATTGCCTCGAAGTGAAATTTGCATTCTCGATATCATCTTTAGGTGCATTTTGTACGGCAATAATGCAGAAAAGATTTCGAGTTTAGGTTTTATAAGAGGGGTTTTTCAGGTTATAAAAAAAACAGAGAATTCACTTGACAAGAAGTTTATTTATGACATAAAATAATGTCGGTTTTGCAGGTTGTCTGCTTACTACGCAGCATCTTCATGGGAGTTTCAAGAACATGGCTCATCACAAGTTTCCTCTGGCCAAATCTGAATCGCGCACCGAGCGGCTCAGGGGTCCTAGCTGTGTGGGGACCTCTCGAGTGGTGACTTACATCCGCGGAATTACCTCTCTTTGGCTCACTCGTCTCGCTCGTTCGCTAATCATTGATGAGCGTCATGGTTATAACTTGACGCTCCGTGGGGAGGGTCGAAAAAAAAGACCACGAAAGAATCGTGATTGCTACCTTGGGGCGCTGCATGGTTTTACGTTGGTGGAATTGCTCGTTGTGATAGCTATCATCGGAGTTTTGGTCGCCTTGCTGTTACCGGCTGTACAGTCTGCTAGAGAGACTGCGCGGCGCTCTACCTGCTTGAATAACTTTAAGCAATTGGGGCTGGGTCTTCAGTCTTACCACTCTACTCACAATCGCTTCCCAGTGGGAATTGAAATGTGGGAAAGCGGTGTGTGTCCCCCGGAGCCAGGTAGCCATCCGCTGGCTGAGAAAAATTTCTTTGGCTGGGGGTGGGGAACCTATATTCTTCCGTTTATCGAGCAGCAGCAAGTTTATGATCTGATCGACTTTAAAGAGAACAGCTATGCGGGACGAAAAAGTTTTGCGGCAGGAGCCCATAACATTTCGGCCTTTCTGTGCCCGAGCGAGCCCCAGAAAGGAGAATGGGTTGCATGTTGTTCTGGTATGTCCAATGGTGGAACTAGTAGAGGGGAAGCGGATATGGATTTGCGCATGTCCAATGCCGCCGGAGTAGCAGACAGTCGAGATTGGACTTGTTCAGGCCATGGCACACACACTTTCTTTCAGCCCGGCTATAATATGGACGGCATTCTATTTAATCGATCTGAGATCGGTGCCAGACACATTACCGATGGAACAAGCAATACACTATTGATTGGAGAGGTCGTCGGTATGGGCCCCGGTACTTATTCCGCCTATTACTGGATTACATGGAACATTCTTCACACGGCCAATGGAATTAACCTCCCAACACAATACTTGAGTCGACAAGAGCCTTTTAGTCCTTGGGATCCCACCACCGGCGGATTTGCCAGCTATCACCCTGGCGGAGCTCACTTTACGATGGCCGACGGTAGCGTTCATTTTCTCAACGAATCCCTGGACCAGGTGGTTCTTGCAGCTCTTACGACGCGTACTGGTGACGATCTGGCAAATCTTGATTAATAGCAAGAAAGATTATTGATAGCTATGAAGCTGAAGTATTATATCCCGCTTCCATTGTTATTTGGTTACTTGCTTTTGTTGACCAGCTGTAGCGGAAACAAAGAGGGTTTCGAAAGAGTGATTGTCTCAGGCGTTGTTTCCTACCAGGGAGAACCTGTCCCCTATGGACGCATTCGCTTCACGCCCCGCGATGGAACGACAGGACCGGTTTCTGTGACCACCATCAAGGAAGGACAATATCGAATTGATCACAAGGGTGGCGTGCCCGTCGGTACTCACACTGTACAAATGTGGTCCTTTGATCCAATGGAATTAGAAATTCCTACACCCGGTGGGCCTCCCGTGCGACAATACCTTCCTCAAAAGTATAATTTGAAGTCAGAGCTAGTGGCTACGGTAGAGAATGGCACTGGAGAGGATGTGCAGAATTTTGACTTGAAATGACTGAGGAATGTTTGCCAGCCTCTCATCTTCCAACCAACGAGTATAAGCCGTTTGATCGCTAAGTTGGTTGTCGACACTCTTCCGATTTCTTTTTTTTTCTTATTTGGAGTCGGTCATGTTGACTTGGAATGCACATCGAATGGTGCCTCTGCTCTTGGCCATTGCCGTAATAGGTTTTTCTCAAAGTGCCCCTGGTGCTCAGACATGGATTGAAGATAGTTTTGATGACTTTGCGGATGGCCGATTGGACGCAGGAGGACAGAATTTGTATGTGAGTCGTGATGGAATGATTCGCACGATACATCGCTTTGACATTAACAACGATGGTTACTTAGATCTTTTTTTTGGTAATACTCACGACCTTCAGAATGTAGTAGAGCCCACCATTGCTTGGCTGACTGATGGAGAAAAAATCGTGCAAAAGAGCTTGGCGGTTTGGGGTGCTGACACAGTTCGATCTGCCGACCTTAATTCTGATGGCTATTTAGACCTGGTATTCAGCTTGGCTTCGGATGGGCTTCAAAGCCCTCGGAAGTCTATTCGAATTGCTTATGGGAGCAAACAAGGGTGGACGTCGGATAGATGTACTGGTTTTTTGCCTGCTCACCGTCCCATGAGCATTGCAATTGTAGATCTCAATGCGGACCATTGGCCCGATATCGCTGTCTTGAATAGCGATAGCTTGCCCTCCAAGGTACCGCCTCAGAAGAAAATTCGCGTTTATTGGGGTAGTGAGGACGGATTCTTACTGAGCCGATATCAAGATATAGGTGGACCAGAAGTCGTGTCTTTAACGAGTGGTGACCTCGATGAAGATGGAGCGGACGACCTGATATCGTTGACGGAGTCTGGGGAAATCCGAGTCTTATGGTCAGATTCAAGCCACCGTGAGGATGATGCCTTTGAAAGCTCGCTGATAGAATTTTCGTCTGGCAACGGTGGCAGTCTGGTGGCATTCGATGGGGATGCGGATGGCTATCTAGATCTGGTCATTGGAACTGGCGACGAAAAGCTTTTCTTACTCCGAGGACGGAAAGGACGCGAGTGGAAATCGCCTGCAATGCTTTTTCAAGGAACTGCTTTCACCGGTTTCACGGTAGACGACTTGGATGAGGATGGACACCCCGACTTTGTGTTGAATTGTTTTCACACTACTACGGCAGCTGGGGGAGAGGCGGCCGGGGCTGAACAAGGGGCTGAGTCTTATCTTCTCGTACTCTGGGGTAGCGAGAAGCTACTTGATGCTCCTCAGGTCACTAAACTGCCCGTCACCAATGCTCAATCTACGGCCTGCGGAGATCTCAATGGTGACGGTCACAAGGACTTGGCCGTAGCGGTTTACCAGGGTGAAAAGACTTTCGCAGGTCAATCACTGTTCTTTTTCGGCACAGGAAATCGTCGCTTTCGCAGGTGTGAGCAAACTGTGCAAACGCATGGAGCAAGCAATGTCGTTATTTCTCCAGCTCGAGGAGATTTTCCCTCCCAGGTGGTTTTCACGAATTCCGTGGCTGGAACTCTCCATGAGCAAGTCCCCGTATACTTTTATTGGGGAGGCGCCGATGGATTCAATGCTGAACGAAGGTGGGAGATTCCTGCTCAGAGCGGCCATGAGGCATCCGCTGCAGATCTAAATGCAGATGGTTTCACCGATTTGATCATTCCCTTCACGGGTCATGGTGGTGCTGCAGCACTCAATAACCCGCTTTTGGGAATAAACGTTTTTTGGGGTTCTCCCGAAGGATATGACCTAAAAAAGGGTCGTTCCGTACTCCCGCTGGTAAACCCTTTCATGGACACGAGTAACGTGGCTGACATTAATCGAGATGGCTTTCTGGACATCGTGGTTGGCGGTTGGGCAGAGACGGATGCCACGGCAATCTACTACGGGGCAGCCGGAGGATTTGAATTGGAAAACATGCTCAACCTCGAGACAACCGGGCGCGGTCAAGGAGTAATTCTTGCTGACTTCAATCGGGACAATTGGCTCGATCTAGCGGTAAGCAGCATGGGCAAGGATAGATTACGAATTTATTGGGGCAGTCCCGATGGTTTAAAACCTGAAAACCAATCCCACCTGCTTGTTCCTGCACCAATCGCCATTCAGGCGGCTGACCTCAATGCGGATGGCTGGCTCGACTTGATCGCCGGAAGCTACTATGACGAGTCCAATCAACCGGGATATTTCGACACAGGTAATTTTATCTTCTGGGGTAGTGATCAAGGATTCCGACATGACAATAGTCAGTGGCTTCCTGGCAATGCCACACTTTTTCATGTTGTTGCTGATTTTGACAACAACGGGTTTCTTGATTTGTTTTGTCCAAACTACCATAGCCAGATTCGTCGCGATACACTGCCGTCTTATTTCTACTGGGGTTCAGCAGAAGGATTCCATTGGCAACGAAGAACTCCTTTAATCTGCAACTCAGCTGCGGGAGCGCAGGCGGGAGATTTCAATCAGGATGGACTCGTTGATTTAGCCGTCGCCAATCATACCAGTTTTGGAAACCACAATGTGGATTCCCAGGTGTTTTACAACGATGGCAAACAATTCGCGAACCCGGGGGTGAAGCTATTACCCACTCGTGGGACGCATTATATGTGGGTGCAGGATATGGGCCACATTGAGGACCGCAGTTGGCGTCAGTCCTATGATTCGTCGGTCTTGCAGCTCAAGAATGGCTCAACGAGTGGACGCCTCGACTATAAAGCGGAAGAGCCCCCTGGAACGAAGCTTGTGTTTCTTGTACGCGCCGCAAAGCTTCCGCAAGATCTACAGAGCATGCCTTGGAGAGAACTGAAGCAAGGCAATTTTTCATTAGAGACAAGCGATCGATTAGTGCAGTACCGCGCACTGTTTCAATCCGACAACGGCGATCGTTTTCCTGTTCTCGACCAAGTTTCAATGCATATAGAGTAAATCTCAGTAATGTCTCACCATAACCTAGAGCTAGCCAGCAATTTTTCGGCCCTCGACTGGGTGATCGTCTGTGCTTACTTACTGAGTACCTTGCTCATTGGCCTCTTTGTCAAACGCTATGTGAGCAACATGGAAGATTATGTCGTTGCGGACAGGGCCGTAGGTTCCTACCTGGGCATTGCCACCATGATCGGTACGGAACTTGGGCTGGTAACGATAATGTTTTCTGCTCAGAAAGGCTATACAGGAAGTCTCGCTGCATTTCATATCTCTTTGATGGCGGCAGTCGTCATACTGATTGTTGGTTTGACAGGCTTCGTAGTTGTGCCGCTACGGCGGATGCAAGTCATGACCATTCCAGAATTCTATGAAAGGCGATATGGTCGCGGCGTGCGAATTCTTGGTGGCTTTATCTTAGTGTTTTCAGGAATCATCAATATGGGATTGTTTCTGAAAATTGGGTCACTCTTTATTACCGGTATTACAGGCATGGCCCAGGAAGAATCTGAACTCATGCTGAAACTTGTTATGACGGCACTGTTAGCCCTAGTGCTGATCTACACTATTCTTGGTGGAATGGTGTCGGTGGTAATTACGGATTACATTCAGTTCATCGTCTTAACTTTTGGTCTCCTCACTGCTTGTTACCTGGCGATCACGAGTCTCTCGACGGAAGGGGATATTGTAGGTGGTTGGTCTTCGATTGTGGATTCCGTCAAGCAGACGCGTGGTGAAGCAGGTTTCAATCCTCTTCATGAGGAAGGTTTTGGGATCGTATATGTTGTGTGGATGGCCTTCATTAGTGTGATGCATTGCACTATGTGGCAGCCCACGGTGTTGCGTGCTTGTTCCGTTGAAAGCACGTCAGTTGTCAGAAAAATGTATGCGTGGTCATCCATAGGTTTCTTAGTCCGCACTCTGATTCCATGCTTCCTCGGCATTTGCACATACGTTTACGTCGCGCAGACAGACGCCATGAAAATGATCTTTCTGCCGGATCAAGGTGCTGTCGACTCGGAAGTGAGCCTGATTGCCATGCCTATTTTCTTAAGTCAAGTTCTACCTGCGGGGATCATTGGTATTGTCACGGCAGGCATGCTGGCTGCATTTATGTCTACTCACGACAGCTACCTGCTCTGCTGGAGTTCAGTTCTGACGCAGGACGTGATTGCGCCTCTGTTCAAGGAAAGAATTTCCACTCGTAAGCGTCTGTTGCTCACACGGCTGTTTATATTTCTCATAGGCCTTTTTCTTCTTGTCTGGGGACTATGGTATCCCCTAGGAGAGCAAGATCTGTTGGACTACATGATCGTCACTGGCGCTATCTACGGCAGCGGTGCGACCGCTCTCCTCATACCGGGAATCTACTGGAAGCGAGGCAGCAAAGTCGGTGCCTACCTAGGTCTGGTATTTGGTTTCTCTGCAATTCTTGGACTTCAGCCGCTACGAGAAGCTATCGGGTTCACTTGGCTTGACGAACATTGGTCCGAGCAGCAGGTTTCGGCTGTTGTTGGCTTAAGTTGTACGATGTCTGCCGTGTTTATGATGGTGCTTGGCTCTTTGATCTTTCCTGATCACACTAGTGCCACCACCTCTGTAAGTCGAAGTGAAAATGCACCTAAGGAGTGAATTGACATGCAATATTGGATCAATTTGTGGACCGTCGTCCTTGCAGGTGGCATTTTCGTCTTTGCTCTTCTTGCAATAGTAGTTTCGTACGGCGGTGCTTTCGACATCTATAAACTGCTGAAGAGTATCAGCAGTAAGCGAGATTTGTCAGAAAAACCGCACTCAGACGGAATGCAATAGACTATTCAATCCACCGATAAGCACAGGTAACTACTCACTAACGAGGAAGACTTTTCATGAACAAGAGTCGCACCATCCTTCTGCTTCGCTGCTCTGCACTCTTTTTGTTGTTTCTCTTTTTTCATGCATCTTCGAATTGTATTGCGATCGATGGTGCGGCGAAGAATTCTTCAATCTTATCCCACTGGAATGAGCGGGCGCCCTTTTCCTATCTCCCTGGTGGCAAACGTAGGTGGCCCATATTTCAACGATCTCTTCCCGAAGGAGCTAAGATCACTTTAACCGCACGGAGTCAAGAGCAACTCCTAGCAGAAGGGGAATCCCTTCAATTCTCTCAGTTAAATGTTGCAATAACCGAAGACCAATATCTCGAAGTGCGCAGTGAGCCCGGATCTCCAACAATTTCTTTTAAATTAGAGATCAGGATTTCTTGGCCAGCTACTGCCTCAGATGAAGCACAGAAGACTGAGTCGCAGACGATAGAGGTTCGTCCTGCTCCGCCTGATCGACCCTTGAGTTACGTTTCTGATTTTGGGGACGATTTAATTAATCTTTTCAACGCGGCTTCCCCAAATGGATCCCTTGATATCGAAAAAAGTGCTTTTGATGCATACTTCCGTATGCTCCAGGCACAAGGTATCCGTCGCCTTATTATGTGGCTTCATCCATTTCCATTCATTACTGATAGGGAAAACTATTCGCCAGAGGACTGGAACCTTTATGAGAAACAAGCCCGTGCAATTTTGGAATGTCAGGAATTGAAAGAAGCCTTCCAAAGGGAGTCGAGTAATCCAAGTCCCTGGGTCTGGCTTGTCAATCAACTTCAACTGCGGCTCAATAAGAATCTTGGTTCGATGTTGTCAGATAGTGCTATCGACCACGACATTCGTTTGTCCGTCAGCTTTCGTCCTTTTGAAGCTGCGGTGAGCAAGTTCATAAATCCGATCCCAGTATTCGATCGCAATGGAAATTTTTTGTGGGACTTTCTGCCAATTACCCCACCCATTCTCACATTTGATCGGGAACAAGCTGGCTTCGCACATTACCGCCAAGTGGTCACTAGAGCGGGATGTTCCGAGTGTGTAGAACTCGACGCGATTGAAATTCCTGATTGCAAAGATGTAAATTCGTTCTTAGAGCGATTCCGCTCGCGGGGCGACAATCTGGAGGTTCTCGCCTCGGCCTTCCCACCACAGCGTGATAGTTCCTACGTTTTACAACGTGCAGAGAACGGGTCTTTCGAGCTTGTTCGCTATGGCGACATAAAGTCCCAAGTTGAAAATGCCCAGCAAGTTATTACGAACTATACAGTTGAAAGCAAAAATGACGATACCATCAGAATTACGGGATTAGAAGTTCCCGATCATTATCGATATATTTTACTAAGGAATCCCGCCAAAACCCCCGAGGCTCTAGATTTTTCTACTCACAACCCAGTTGAACTCTACTCGAAAGCGGGAAACCGGCTTGGTCGAAACAACCTTTGGTGGGTTCTCAACGACACTCACGATCAACGAGAGAGAACGCGTGTGACGGGTATTCATGAGTATGCAGGGCACCATACGGTATTCTTTGCTGTTGAAAGCAGTATCGAGTTCTTGCGACAAGGGCCACCGCGACTACCCCTGATCCACAATCTTCTCGTTATCGATCGAGGAACTCCATGGACTTTTGAAATAATGGACCTGAATGAAGCGGCAATGAGAGAAAATGTTGTTGCTGAATTGAAGACCATCTTATCTTATCCTGCCTTTGATGAAATCTTTGTTAATACACGATCCCATACACAATTGGCCGGATATCTCGGCGATGGTGAGCTGGGTATTCAACCGTCGGCCCAATATCGAAACGAGAACAAAACGTACTTTCATCTTGGGATCGACTTGGCATATGCCCCTCGATCTGTTGCAGATGATCCACAGATTCGTTTACTCACACAGAATCCAAACTCCGTAGAAAAAATCACCACGAACCAGCACGGCGAATGGCTGGATACCTGTCAGAATCCAGACTCTCCCTTCGTGTGGCGCCTTGCACGGAATCGCGCGATTGCACAAGGATTCCGCAAATTACTCATCGATTTGGAGAACGAGTTCCCAGGAGTACGGATTCGCGCAGTGTTGCCAGAGCGTGAAAGCGTACACGAAAAAATCATGCGTAAAATTGCCACTAGTGATCCAGACACATCCAAAAGTCAAAGCATAGGCGAGTATGGGCAACTCAATGGATTGGACTGGTATCCTGGAGATTGGAGAACAAATCACATTAAGTCACTCTCAGAAGGAATGGCGATGTTGGATCTCACAGGATTAGCGGTAGAACCTGTTTTTCTAGGAATCCGTGATCTTCCATCGCAACGTCCGTTGGCAGCATTCGTTCAGGAATTCATTAGGGACATGGCTGATCATCATGGTTCCAGCTACGTCGGCCCCAAAAGCTTTTTCTACGAATGCCATTCTTCCCTTTACGCCGATGAAGAAAATAAGAAACAACAACGTAGAGAAGAAATAATATGTTATCTCTTATCGCATCCGGAACACATTAATGAAGTAATACTCTATGAATCAGCGGCGTGGGTCTTTCTCCGTGATATCTCCAAGCCGGACAGCTATGGACACAGTTACTTAGATCGTTGTTCCACCTCCTCGGAATGAATTAAATGCTCGTCTGATAGTGGCTATCTATGCCCTGGGCTCGGAAGGAACATATATTGCAGGATTGTATGTATTAATAGTCAGTCCACGGCCTCTTCGATTAATGATAGTTACAAGCGTCGCTCTACAAGTAATCAGTATCAATAGAATTCCACCAACCCGAGAAGCCCCATAGCCGATCTCTGACAACTGAGATCCAGGGTGTTGTGAAATACATGATCAATAATCAGTACTCGGTAGAGCTGCAGAAGTTGTGTATGTCGATAATCGAGGAAGCTCGAAAAGATCACGGACAACCAATACGGCTGCGCCCAATAAAGGAGATTTCTCAAGAGCACTTGAAAGCTGAATCTTCAAGTGGTCGCGCAACTGAGGTAAGGAGCGTAATTGGACCTGCTCCTGGATCGCTTCCAAAATCAATTCGTCAGCCAAGTCGATCGAGCCGCACAAGATGAGCTTGTCTGGAGCCAGGAGGTTTACAAGATTGGCTGCGGCGAGTCCAACATAGTAACCTACTTCTCGAACAATCTCGGCGCAATCTTCATTGCCGTCTCTTGCCAAGCCATAAATTAACTCAGGCCGTAAAATTTCACCATCGGCAAGTGCTTCTGAAACAGCCTGGCACTTGCCATTTTCGATGGCAAGTTTGACTTTCTGGTTGATAGCATCCGTGCTAACAAATGTTTCCAGGCATCCTCGATTTCCACATTCGCACTGCGGGCCATTCAAATCGACGACTGTATGTCCTACTTCTCCCTCGAAACCGCCTGCTCCCAAGTAAAGTTCCCCACGGCTAATCAAGCTCATGCCAATGCCCGTTCGCAATGCCAAGACGAGCTTTGTATTCAGCTCACCAGTGGTGTCAGTCCAATCCTCATGAAGTGCTGCTAAGTGTACGGTTCGCTCTACCTTGGGTGTTTGCCCTAATTTCTTTGCCAACATGTCTCTAATCGGGACATTTCGCCAGCGTGGCATGTTTGTGGACCCGATCAAAATGCCTAGATCTCGATCAATAAGGCCCGGCAAGCTGAGTCCAATGCCGTAGATGCGACGCTTATTGTCATTTCCAAGGATGTCTTCGGCGAGCTGGACGATTTGTTTGATGACAGTAGCCGGCTGACTCCAACGATTGACGACCTTTTCACGATAATCGACGATATTCAGATTCAGACCTACAAGGGCCACTCGTAAGATATTTGGTTCGAGATCGATCGCTAAAATTCTTCTAGCGGCGCTGTTCAACTCCAAGAGCATCGGGGGACGTCCCCCACTGGGGCCTGGAGCTTTGGTTTCACCAGAAACTTCTTTCAACAGTCGCATTTGCAATAGATCGTTGACGATTCCGGTAACCGTCGCGGGATTGAGATTCGTCCTTCGTGACACTTCTGCTCGGTAGGTAGGTTGCAAAGTGCGGACCGCCTGCAGGACAAGCCGGCGATTCACCTGTGTAATTAGTTCACTATTGCCGATTGCTGAAGGTTCCATGCATAATCCCTCATAGGACCACTAAACTCCTCCCAACGGGAGATTATTTTATCTAGCAAATATAATTTTGGTCAACCGCGACTTCTTCTATTGATTAACAGGCCTCAACTAGAGGCTCATCGGTTTAAGCAACTGCAACAACGCAATTCTCACGCGCCGCTCGATAGCAAGATTCAATAACTCGTTGCATGTGCAGTCCCTGCTCACCACTAGTGGGAGGAGGACTGTTATCAAGCACGGCGCAATTAAAGGATTGGATCTGTTTTAGGTAAATACTTTCGGACGAGTCATTCATCAATAGCTGATGACTCCCTTGAAACCGACTTTGGACTGCATCATAACCTCCAATTTGATCTTCACTAAACAGCTTGAGTTCACCTGTTGGCTCTTGTCCGATTGTTCCTTCTGCTAACAAGGAACCTTTTGAACCATAGACCTCCAGTCGATTCAGGGATGCCCGATCAGGTATACTGTAGAGACAGTCGACGGTTGCCATAGTACCACCTTCGAATCGCAACAGAATCACGGCGGAATCTTCAACGGCATAATTGTGAACCAGATTGCCTTTCATACAGGCGACCTGAGTAATCGATTTACCTAAGATCATCTCCAGCAGATCGAAACAGTGTGAGGCCAAGTCAGGAATGACGCCGCCGCCGCTTCTGTGAGGATCTTGCCGCCAGACATCGTCAAGCGGAGGGTACCAACAAGACAATTGAACGCGCGCGTACGATATCTGTCCAAGCAATTCCTGCTCAACGATTTGGGCAGCTTGTCGATGCTGAGAATGCATTCGCATCATGAATGCAACACCCAGTTTGACTTTCGCCAGTTGGCAGGCGGCAACCATCTGTTCTGCCTCTTGGACGTTTAAGGCCAGCGGTTTTTCACAAAGCACATGACGCCCGGCTTTCGCAGCTTGTGTGACTTGACGGCAATGTTGATCTACGGGACTAGCCACATACAGAGCGTTCCAATCCATTTCGTATAGTTCAGCCTCGCTTTTAGCCGCAATCACCCCAAATTGATCTGCGACCTCTCTACCCGTTCGCGGCGAGTAGACAGCGACTAGTTCGGCATCTTTCGCGGGAACAATTCCTTCGGGAATCGTTCGTCTGCGAGCAATGCCACCTGCACCCATCACGGCCCAGCGGACCCTCGCCATTTCTCAATCTCCCTGTGTGACTCAACCGGTAGAAGTTTTATGGGTACTCCAGCAGCGACTGTGAAGCAAGGGCGAACCACAATGCCACCGATTTCGACGACTCCAGTCTGGCTAATCAATTGATATGTGTCCCAGCGATTCCAGTCGAATGTTCCTGAGAGCCAATGCAGCAATCTTGAATAGGCCAAACTGACTGCCTGCCGCAAATCCCCATCGGTCGCGACCGCATAGACGTAGTTGCGAGAGAAAATTAGCGGAGCACAAACTCCACCTCTCGGCAAATTCCGCACGCGTAATTCTACTTTTCCACTCACTTCGATTGCTCCACCAACAATTTCCCCATGCCCCTGTGCCGCATGTAGGTCTCCCACAAACAACATTCCTTCTGGATGGAATACAGGTAGCAAGATCGTGGCGCCAGCTTCAAGAATCGGTAGATCAAGATTTCCGCCAAAAGTGCCCGCGTTTAGAGATGAAATATGCTCTCCCCATGCCGGGCAGACCCCGATCGAACCAATCATGGGCCGCAAGGGAATCGTCCAACGTGAAGAACCAAACGTGTTCTGCAGGACAGCGACTTGATCTTGGTTGTTGATATGCCAGCGATACATCCGTCGAGGTACCGTGAAATCATCAGGATCATCGTCTGTCGTTAAGCAATCATCAGTCAATAATCCATGGCGTGGGGCCAGAAGAGTTAATCCCTCTTGGCTCTCGATGTCAACTTTCAGAATATCTACTGCTAGACAATTGTCTGTCCTGAGATTTTCTATGAGGATTGGTCCGGCCAGTGGATTGCCTTCAAACAGAGCAGTACCATCTGACCTTTGACGACGCTCCTTACTAAGCTCAGAACCATCGGCTAATCGGTTGTCGCCTGAAGGGCAAACTACTTCGATAGTTTCACCATTTTGAATCCGGAAGCTAGCCTTGTGGGGGCCATAGGTGTAATGGAATCTCTCGGAGACAAATGTTCTGTTTGACATCGGGTTAACTCAATCCGAACATAGATAACGAGCTGCCTCAGAAGCCTCACTTAAACTGTGACCTTCCTTTAATTTTTCTTCCACCACTCGTTCGTGTCGGCTTATGCGCTCAGAATGTTGGGCTACTTCATTCAGGATCGACAGGGGTACAAGTACTACTCCATTGCGGTCGGCAACAATCCAATCACCGGGAGATACTGGCAACCTTCCACAACAGATAGTCACTTGCCACTGACCGATTTCAGCAAAGGTCCCCGCTCGAGGAGATACGTGACGGGTGAATACGGGTAACTCTGTGGCCAGAATGTCGTCTACGTCTCTCACAGCTCCATCGACTACGATGCCTGCTAGGTGTCTAATCGCAGCCCTCGATGCCATGAGCCCTCCCATGATTGTCAAATCTGGTCGACCTCCTGCATCCACCACGATTACGCTTCCTGGAGCTGCGGCCTCCAAAGCACGTTCCATGGCCCAAGTTGCTCCAGGATAACAGCGCACGGTATACACAGTGCCAGCGGTCACCATTCTATCTGACAACGGTCGAATACCGCCGTCCATTGCCTGAAAGGGTCTGTCACATTTACGCAGCGCGTCAGATACCACCCCACTGCCCCAGCCTACCCAGTCCCTTACGCTATATTGCCTTCCTGCTTCTTTGGTTTCAACCAAATCACTCATATTTATTCTCTCCGGGGTATTAGACTGTTATGAGGCTCAATTAGGTTTGTGATCACCTGAACACCGTCTCTAGAAATTCCTAGCCGAATGTCTTACTCCTGCAATCAAAGTTTGCCGCCGGAGCGTTAGATGCTCTTGTCTCTCACTAAATCTGAGGCCAAACGACTTATATACTGAATGAAGAGAGCGGTAATGAAGAAAATCCTTCAAGGTTATTCTACTAACTTGAATATTCCTATTCATGGCACTGATCATATCAATAGTAAGTCAATATAACACTTTCTGGGCTTGACGTGCAGGCAAATAACCAATAGTTTTTTTACGTCATAAATATTCTAGCAGGAATGCCTGCCTATTTCAAACTTCGGCAGGATTTTTGTTTGAAAGGCCAGGGCAGGCAGAGGCGTCCTCTATTTTTGCCTCTGCCGTGACAGCTAGTTACGGTCCGCTCGACTGACTGCCCATGGAAACGGTGGATTGCGACAGCGGGTGAAACTGGAAATTCGGTGCTTCCTGAGGAGGACTTGAATTGGCATGCAAGTGAATTAATTAACCTGGGATTTGACTCAAATGATTTGGTGAGGAGCTATGTCATGCTTCGTGAAACTGCCTTCGATATGGCAACCTCGAATATCCGCTTCGGTTCAGGAGTGACTCGGGAGTTGGGTATGGATCTTTCTGAACTGGGCGTCAGACGGACGATGCTTGTAACGGATAGGCGTCTTAGAGACCTTCCTCCAGTACTCACGGCACTGGAGTCACTTCAAAAAGAGAGAATTGACTACGAAGTTTTCGATCGCGTATCCATAGAGCCTACCGATGCATCTTTCCAAGACGGCATTGATTTTGCTTCCGCTGAGCCCTTCGATGCTTTTGTGGCCGTTGGAGGTGGCTCCTCGATTGACACCGCTAAAGCGGCTAATCTCTACTCGACGTATCCTCCCGATGATTTCTTGGATTACGTCAATGCACCCATTGGCAATGCTCAACCGGTTCCTGGTCCCTTAAAGCCGTTGATTGCCGTGCCGACGACCGCCGGCACGGGTAGCGAAACGACGGGCGTGGCGATCTTCGACTTTCAATCGCAGCATGCCAAAACGGGTATATCCCATCGGCGGCTAAAGCCTAATTTAGGCTTGATTGATCCAGAAAACACCAAGACCCAGCCTTCTCAGGTCGCGGCCGCAACAGGACTCGACGTCTTGAGTCATGCCATTGAGTCCTACACGGCTCTTCCGTTCCATCAACGAACCAAGGCGGAACGCCCCATCCAGCGACCGGCATACCAAGGTTCCAATCCAATCAGTGACGTCTGGTCATTGACAGCTTTGAGAATGGTTAGTGAATTTCTGCCCAGAGCGGTGGAGGATACGACAGATGATGAGGCTCGAGGCGCCATGATGCTTGCCGCCTCGTTCGCGGGAATCGGGTTTGGCAACGCAGGCGTCCACTTACCACATGGAATGTCTTATCCCGTCTCCAGTCAAGTCCGCACCTATTCCATCGAGGGTTATTCTCAAGATAAGCCGCTGGTGCCCCATGGCATCTCGGTGATCCTTAACGCACCGGCAGTGTTCCGATTCACGAGTACTGCGTGTCCTGATCGCCACTTAATCGCCGCGCAGGCGTTGGGAGCAGATGTTTCCGACGTGTCAGAAGAAGACGCAGGTGAAATACTTGCTTCGAAAATCATAGATCTCATGAAACGACTTGGCATTCCGAACGGGTTAAAAGGAGTCGGGTATTCCGAGAATGATATCCCTAGGCTTGTCGAGGGAACGTTGCCGCAACATCGCCTGACAAAGTTATCGCCGCGTATAGCAGAAGCTGAGGATCTCAAAGTACTCTTTCACGACGCTTTGACATACTGGTAATCTGTCTAAAGTAAAGATGAAATATAGCTCTGCCAGCTTCCATTGTTGGAGATGACTTCTGTAGAAGCAATGTGGACACAGGCCACATCTGTAAACGTTCGCCTGTTCTGGCCGATTTGATGAAGTTGGCTGGTTGAATGCCTAATGTGCCGTCAGGGAATAATTAACCGACCGCCTGTTGGGCAATTTGTGTCTCGCGGCGGGAGTTCCGCCTTACCGCTGAAAAATGTATTGCAGGTATTGTGGCTCCACGCTGAGGCAAAGGCGTTACACGCTCGGCTGTGGCATTTTTGGCTCAAGATTAATTCAATATGCTCAGTCCTGGCGAAAACATCATTTGTTAAGTAGAGGCTGCTTTAGAGCGTCCTTCTCTATTTGGCATCGCTGACCAATGGATGTAAGCAGTTCGCGGATCTCGGCGATTTGCTCTGATTTGGCGGAATCGATGGATCCCAGGAAGTCTTCATCCAGGGATGCTTCGTAGAGATCGAGTTGACGATTGACCTCCTTGAGCGTCGCGCTCAGGGGACGAGGGGCCAAGACGGCCTGCCTTTCGACCTCGGTCAACGAATCGTAGTAGAGTCTTACAAAACGATAGTTCCGCGTCATCTCATCAAGCCGTTGGGCCTGTGAGGTAACCAGGTCAAGGCTTGCATTGTCGGCACGCAGCAGTGCTGTCTCCACTTCGTCCAGCCCGTCGTGATAGCCGGCGATGCGGGCAGCAAGTTCAGTAAGATTGATCGAAACAGGCTCTGCCGTTGGTATTTCGCCCATCTCTGTCAGTGTGGGAGATGGAAACTCATCCTCTCCATAAACTTCGGAACTATCGAGATGCACTTGAGTCGAGTTGGGCATGGGAGCGCTCGGCAAGGTATTCGATTCAATAACATTTTTATTGGCTAAACGCTGTTGACTAGGAACCACAGTGGGGGGTTGCTCGAGCACGATGCTCTCTTCCAGTTCCACGACGGGTGCATCCAGGGGTTTCTCTGCTATCGTGTTGTCTTCTTCGATTTCAAAGGGGTCATAGGGGGTTGGCGTGACTTGTACGTCGGGTAGAGTTGCACCATTGAGCAGGTCGGGTGCCTTCATCGGCGTCTTGGGTAAGGTTGTAGCAAACTTGGAGGGATCTACTGCAGGTCCCTTATCTGACTCGTGTTGACTGAATTCTGGATGCGGGGGTAATTCGTCCACACTGCCTGGAATTGATCGCACGACTGTCTCCGACAGCCAGTCGATCAGCTTTTCACGGTCCTCTGTATTCTGAGGAGAGGCTTTCCACGCGGCCATCACTGCCTCTACCTGAGCCAGCCGGGCATCGCGTTCGCGCGCATTGTGTCGAAATGCAGTTTTGAGATGATACCTGACGTCCGACTCCCACTGGGCAGGCTCGGAATTCCTTGAGGAGTCCTCCTGTCGGGCCGTCACACCTGCGGCCAGAATGGCAATAGCGACCACCGCACACACGATGGTCGTCATACGTTCATTGTTCTCTTCTTTTCTTGCCATCCGACAACTTATTCCTTGTATTTGACGCGCTCGATGCTCGTCGGGGCTAACTTGAGAACTATCAAACTTCAACTCAGAGACCCTACAATGGCATCGACCTCTATCGAAAACAGGATTTAATGTAGTCTGCCCACCATGAATAATCCGCTTATCAAGCCCCTTGTCCTGGTAGCGCTTGTGCTAGTTTTGCCGCTGGTGCTGCTTGCGCTACGAGGGGAGAGCTTCTCTTCGCTCATTGATCGTTGGAGAGAGGAACCTCCAAGTCGAGGACAGATGTTTCTTGCCGTGACGGCGGTGCTCGCTAGCGATGTATTTCTTCCGGTGCCCTCAGGCCCGATCAGCACTCTTGCCGGCAGTGAACTTGGATTTCTGGCTGGGACTGTCGCATCAACGCTCGGTATGACGTTGGGAGGGATTGTGGCGTTTGGTCTAGCACGACGATGGGGTTGGCCACTGGCTGAACGACTTGCCTCCAAAGAAAGACTGACACAAATGTCGCGTACTGCTACCGAACAGGGTAGCTGGCTAGTACTGCTCACACGGCCTTTACCAGTGATGGCTGAAGCATGTGTCCTCTTGATGGGTGCTTTGCAGATGCGTTGGCTTATCTTTTTGCCCACATTGATGGCGAGCAACTTGATCGTGGCGAGTATTTACGCTGCTTTGGGCCAACATGCAGGTCAACAGGGCTGGCTCCCGGCAGCTGTCTGCTTTTCGATTGCCTTGCCGGGACTGGTTGCTTGGTGGTGGAAGAAGTTGTTGAACAAGAGTTGAGCAAGTCGCCAGCATCTGTTTTCTGTTTCGGACATCACTTTTCAAGTTTCCAAGCGGTACTTGAGATTGTGAAAACCTCACATAAAAATCTTGATCTGTGACTATTAATCTCAGACCACAATCTCTACAGCCGCGGGGTATTTCGGCCCTTAAACCAAGCGGAGTTGACATTTGCCAGCAGAAATAACCACAATTGAGCATCGGGACAGAAATTCTCAGAAACCCTACTCTGTCGGCGGGGTTCCAAAGGCTGGCAATATTTTTGCCGGAATCTGAATTTGCCACCTGACATTGTTTGCAATTCTATTTCAAGGAGACTGGTCATGTTGTGCCGTGTTTTATTGATGGCTGTTTTATGTTGCGGCTTTTCCGCGGTGAGCGTGGCTCAAAATCCGGATGAGGATGCTTTTGGCGGTTCTTCAGACGAACAAGGAAATCCGCGTGATCGAGGTGACCGGGATCGAGAGGACCGTGGCGATAGGGGCGAACGCGGCTGGCGCGGTGGACCGCCCGCAAATCTCATGTTCGAGGCCATCGATACTGATGGCGATGGGACAATCACCGCTAAAGAACTCAAGCGGGCCGTGGTCCGTCTCAAGGAACTCGACACCAATGGCGACGGCAATCTTACGCTTGATGAAGTTTCGCCCCGCCGTGGTCCTGGTGGCGATCCCAATCAATTCATTGATCGAATGATGGAGAACGACTTGAACGGCGACGGACTGCTGACTCCAGACGAAGTCCCAGAGCAATTGGCCCGGATGCTTACCGGCGCTGACTTGAATGCCGACGGTGCCATCGACCGGGAAGAATTGGGACAGGCGATGCAAGCGATGCGAGATCGACGTGGTGGTCCTGGGGGATTCGGCGGGCCTGGCGGCTTCGGTCGAGGTGCAGCAACCGACCCAGAGGAAATGACCAAGCAACTCATGGCTGGGGATCAGAATGGCGACGGCATGCTCTCGCCGAACGAAGTTTCTCCACAGGCTCTCGGTATGCTACGCGATGCAGACACCAACGGCGACGGCCATCTGAATGCCAAAGAGGTCCGGCAGGCGATGGAGACCGCTCGCCAACGAATGGGCCGTTATCGCTCCTGGCAGCAGGACGGCCAGGGGAACCCCGAAAACTTCGATCCCCGTGAGCGTGCTCGGCAGCGAGCGCAAGAATAAGATTGATCTTTCTGGCGGTTGTCTAATTCACGGTCGCAATGGTCTCTGCACCGTTCATCGTGCCGAGAGCGTGATAGACGTCGAAGTCGATGTCTTCGCTCACTGTGTGGACTGATCCATCGCAGAGCAGAAACTGAGCGACTCCTGCATGAGAGGCCGAGACGTCTCGGTCGTCACTCTCGGTGTGATTGGGAATATGGCCGGTCTGAAAGAGGACCATGTGGCCATGGTCGTCGGTGGGGTCGGTAATCTCGCGTACGGCACCAGCCCAGGTAGTTTCGTATTCGATATGCACTCCATGCACTCCCGCCGTGCGAAAGGGTCCGTTCTGCCGTTCACCAATCATAAGGGTTTGTGACGTGCCGTCGGAGATTTCTGCGAGTTTCGTGGCACTGTTGCGATAGAAAGGCCCCCAAGGCCCATCGAAAGGGCCAAATGGATTGCTCTGGCCGAATCTCTGATCTTGGTCTTCGTCCAGGTCGGGTGCACCGAAATTTGCCACATAGCACGCCATGGCATAGCGCTCCCCTTCTTGCATTTCGACGTAGTTAGTAGGCGAAAGGTCGTCGGTGGGGCACAGCAAAGTCTCGATGTGCTGTTCGCGGACCATTGCATTCACGTAGTCGAAGATTGGCTTGTCGAAATCGAATTGGTCGTACATGCTCTTCAGTTCCATGAAAGGCAACAGCCAAGCCCCCCAGGAATATCCGCGGTCGTTTCCCTCGGGACCTGCCAAGTACTCATAGCCGGGCGGAAGATGACGCATGGCCGACTCATAGTTGTGCATGGCCAGGCCAACTTGTCGCAAGTTGTTCTTGCACGAGTTCTTGCGTGCCGCCTCGCGGGCAGCTTGGATCGCAGGAAGCAGCAGAGCGACCAGCACGCCGATGATTGCAATCACGACTAATAGTTCAACAAGGGTAAAAGCTCGACATTCTGATCGATGGTGTGTCGTTCTAGGCGGCATAAGTTTCATCTTTCTTGCTTGCTGCTCTCAGTATCCCGCTGGTGTGTGTGTTCGTGAGAGTGGGCCGTCGACTCTGAATCTTCATGGGTATGGTCGTGAGCAATTTTGGCTCCATGAACATGATAGTGCGTATGGTCGCCCTCGACCATCATCGGGGAGTTGTCATTTTCTCTCGCCTCCTGGTGCCCGCAGCCCAGGGCAAGAATTAACACGGCCAAGCTTAGGGATTTAAGGAGAATCATTGTCGCTAGGAGAATAACAACATTAATTTAATAGCAGATCTACCCTCCATTGTTGGTAAACAGCATTACAATTGGCAAGGGTTTAGCAAGCTTGAAAGAGCGAATTCGCCAGTAGCGGCGTCGCTTACAGAACCTAGACCGGAACTAGCGGCACGCAGATCCGGCAAGCGTAGCCGACGAACTGAGAGCCAAGAGCCAGCAATTAGGCTCTTGACTCTCGACTCTCCGCTCTAGTTTGGCTCAAGCAGTCGCCTCTTCCAGCATGAAGTCGGGCAACTCATCACCGCTTGGTCCGTAGCTCGAGGGAACCTTGCAGCCCATCAGCCGCAGGTAAACCCCTAGTTGACCGCGGTGGTGGTAAAGGTGATTACACAGAATCGTCCGCAGCATTACGCTGCGGGGTACCGAGAAGATGGTCCTGCCGTCGGCAACAGTCGACCAGGTTTCCTGCATGTCCTCATCCGAAAAAGTTGGCACGATTTCCAAGGCAGTTTTCGTGCTCTCTTCAAAGGCATCGAGAATCTCCTGCACGCTTTTGGGTTGCGGATTTTCTCTATTGAAATTCGGCATATCGATTTCAGTCACTTGGGCCATCTGCGCAATGTTGCCCTGCGACTGGGCGATGTGCATCGCAAGTTGCCCGGCGGTCATCGACTTGGGATGCGGCCGCCACTGGAGTTTGTCCTTCGGAATACGCTCGAGAAACTTACGGGTCGTGCGGGCTTCTTCTTCGATTTCTGCCACAAATTGATCGGCGATCATACTTTGCTCCTTAGAAAAAAGGAAAGGTTCAACCAAAACAGTTCGGATTCGCTTATCTGCTCACTTACTCACCATCTTCTTCGCTATCTCGGCGATTCGTTTAAGGGCGTGTTCCCAGCCGGAGCGGACCCCCTCGCGATGCTCCTGAGAAATCAATCCGAGGGCCCGATGCGTGAACTCCAAACGCGTTTGGCCACCCTCGTCGTGGAGGCGATATTGGATGAAGTTCACTGCCGGGTAAGACATGAACATCGGGCCGCTAAGTTCGACGAGCTTGGGGGGCTTGATCACTTGCACATGCCCCCACAAGTGCCCCGCTTGATCTCCGAGGTCCCGATACCAGCGTCCTCCCGGATGCGGTTCCAGCTTCAAGGGAAACGGCGTGCCGTCGGGCAACTGGCTTTCTGGTCCCAATTCCGCCAAGAGCGCTGCAAACGCAATGTCAATGGGGGCGGCTATCTCCACTTCTCGGGAAATGTGGAGGGTGTGAATCGTTTCTTCGACAGTCATGGCAACCATCAGGTTTCTCCTTTGAGGGTGAGTGGACTTAGTCTGTGGATTTGCGGGAAGATTTCTCGGCACGGTCCTTCACACGGGTGAGTTGATGATCCCAGTGCTTCTCGAATCGCTGTACCCAATCGTGGATCACTTTGAGTTCCTCCGCTTTGAGTCGGTAGTAGCGGTGCTGACCGTCCTTGGTGACGGTGACGACCCCCACGCGTCGGAGCACGCCCAAGTGCTTCGAGACTGCCGACTGGGCCAGCCCCAAACGCTCGACCAGTTCCCCTACTGAAAGTGAGCGTCCTCCCTGCAAAGCGTCGATAATCTCCCGTCGCCTGGGCTCCGCGATTGCGTTGAACACGTCGGCAGTGGTACTTGCTCGGGCCATGCCTGCAATATATTCCTATAAAGGAATATGTCAAGCGGGGCGGCCAGATTTATTTGAAACCTGTACCACTCGCTTCGCTTCATCCTCGTGGAAGTCGCCCGCTGTAAGCGCAGCCAATGATTTTTCTGGGGTAAATTGCTTGACATGCTGGGTGGAAATTGATACCGTACTAGTACGGTAGTACAGTAGGCGATTTCTTTTTGCTCACCCATGTTCCTGCATATTGAAACTGATAACGGTCTGGCCGTTTATGACCAAATCACGCGGCAGATGAAGTTTGCCGTGGCCGACGGGGCGCTTTCTCCAGGAGAGATGGTCCCCAGTGTCCGTGAGTTGGCCAAGGAACTGGCGATCAATCCCAATACGGTCGCCCGGGCCTATCGCCAACTGCAGGACGACGGTGTCCTCACTCAGGTGCGGGGAACCGGCCTGATTGTGGAAAACGGAGCACGGCGGGCCTGCATCGCCGAACGGAAGCGACTTATCAAAGCGCGCCTGCGCGACGTGCTAGTCGAGGCCCATCAAAGTGGACTCGACGAATCTCAAATTCAAGAACTTATCCAAAGTGAATTACAGGTCGCGCGGAAGTCAGGCTAAGAGATGGTAATACAAAGTCAATCAACGAGGCGCAAAAGTGTCATTCCGAGGGAGCCTTGGCGACCGAGGAATCTGACTTCGATCTGTTCACGCCATCCGCGCGTTTCCAGATTGCCTGCCAGATTCCTCAGTCGCGTAGCTCCTTCGGAATGACAAATACTCTGACACGGAGTTCCTAATGAACGAAGCCATAACAATCTCACGCGTCACCAAACGTTTCGGCAATCACACGGCGCTTGATGATGTCTCGCTCACGGTACCCAAGGGGACCGTCTTTGCCCTTTTAGGCGAGAATGGAGCGGGCAAGACGACCACGATCAAACTCCTGCTCGGATTGGAAGAGCCCGATTGCGGGTTGTTGCAGGTGCTCGGTCTCGATTGTCGCACCCATGCCGAAGAAATCCGCCGTCGGGTGGGGTATGTCCCAGAGCAGCCCGCGCTTTACGATTGGATGACGGCACGAGAAATCGGCTGGTTTACAGCCGGTTTTTACCCCGAGCCTTATGAGCAGGAATATCGCAAACTGCTCGAACGATTTCGCGTCCCTGAGGCGCGAAAACTCGCCGAGTTGTCCAAGGGAATGCGGGCCAAGGTATCGCTCTCGTTGGCGCTGGCCCACCAACCGGAGTTGCTGATTCTCGACGAGCCGACTTCCGGGCTCGACACGTTGGTGCGACGCGAGTTTCTCGAAAGCATGGTCGACATCGCCGCCGAGGGGCGAACCGTGCTGCTCTCAAGCCACCAGATCAGCGAGGTCGAGCGCGTGGCCGACATCGTGGCGATCATTCGCGAAGGGGAACTCTTGGTGGTCGAATCACTCGACACGCTCAAATGCCAGATTAGCGAACTAACAATCACGATGGGAGGCAATTCCCCGCCCAAGCTGCCGTGCATGCCGCTCGCCAGTCGACAACGCGGCCGGCAATGGCAGTTCCTGGTGCGTAGCGAGGGAACTACCGAATTCGATGAACTACCTCAACAAGCGGAAGTCGTTGCCGTGGAAACACGAACACCCTCGCTCGAAGAAATCTTCGTGGCGTATATGCAAAGTGATGTCCGTGCGAGTCGAAACACTCTCGATGAATCCCTTGTCGCCTCCGAAGAGGTGCAATGATGAGCACGGCCAATCTCCCCGCAATTGCCTGCAATCAGCTTCCCCCGAGCAAGGCCATCTGGACCCGCTTTGTGTGGAAAGAATATCGCATGTTGCGAGGGTTCTGGCTGGCGATCTTGGTGCTTGGGGTGTTGGAACAATGGGTCTCGACGTTGATGATGGTTGATGCCTACCTCATTCCAAGCTGGTTGTTCACATCGGCGTGGGGAGCGGCGGCATTGTATGCCGTGGGGGCGGCGGTTACGCTCTTTGGCGCGGAGAACGAAGAACGCACCCGCGGCTTCTTGCAGCTCCTGCCGGGGCGCTGGCAGCCGATATTCTATGCCAAGGTGGCCGTCGCGGTATCTAGTTCAATTCTTCTCGCAGGAGTCTTGAGTCTCACGGGTTGGCTGATCGCAGGCTTCGAGTGGCCCTCCACAGGCCAGTGTCAACTCTCCCTATCAGTCGCAGGAGTGGCCATCATCGAAGCCACCGTCTGGGGACTGTTGTTTTCTTTGCTGTGGAAACAGCCTCTTATGGCAGCCGTGGCGGCCATGGCGGCGGCATCGTTTGGTTCGCAGGTCGCCATCGGTGTGACGCCAAACCTACTTAACTCGTTCAGCGCCGAGTCCTATCAAACGGCGGTACCGATGCGATTGGCGATTTGTTTAATGGTGTTTGCCGTTGATGTCTTGATTGGAAGTTTCTGGCTCGCCCCCTTGGGAACCGTTGGCAAGCGGCGGCGTGAGAAATCCGAGACTGCTGTGCAGGTTGCCGCTAGGCCGTCCGCCACGGCGAATCTTCGACAAACGGCAGTTGCTCCTTGGCGACGGAGGATGTTTGCCCGACTGTTGTGGCAGACTTGGCGGGAATCGTGGGGGGCGATTCTGGCAGCAACCGTACTAGGGTTGTTGCTGACAATCTCCTGTTTTGTGCCGACGACTCTACTCGGACCTAGTAGTTCAAGAACACCCTGGCTAATCCTTCCGCTGCTGATCCTCCCCGCTCTGTTCGGTGCATTGGTATTCCGGGCCGATCAAAAGCGAAACCACCGGCTCTTTCTGGCAACCCATTCCGCTCGGCCACGCCATGTGTGGCTGGCTAGGCAGATCGTGTGGCTGGGGGCACTCGTGGTAGTCCTGTATGTGATTCGCTTCTGTTTCTGGCGCATTATCCCGGAGGAGACAGCTAGGGAAATTGGTAGGACTCTGATAGGTATTGGAAGTAATTACGAATTCCATTGGGATTATGACAATTACAATAATTCTGAGTGGCTCCAAAGGTGGTGGAGGGGTCATGTAGATTTTGCGAACCATCGCATGGTTTCAGGAACTTGGAGTGCCATTCTGGCAGCATACGGAATAGGTCAGTTCTTCTCGCTGGTTTTCAAGCGTGAGGTGCTAGCCGGGTTTCTCGCGATCCTCTTTTCGGTCTTGGTGGCTGCATGGTCAGCGGTGGTGTTCGTCTGGCAATTGAACCCTCTCTGGTTTGTATTGCCTCTAGCCCTCGGAGCGCTGCTGGCAACATGGTTGCGCATGCAGGATTGGCTGGTGGGAAAAAATTCACCCCGAAATTGGCTGCTGCCAGGAGTAGCAGTCGGTTTGCCTCTGTTATTGCTCGTCTGGCAACTTCCGTCTGCACGGCTGGCGCAGCTAGATGTGCCGCGACCGGTATTCCCGTTCCTTGAAGTGTCACTGGATACAACTATTGAACAATACGAACGAACACAGGCAACACGCCAAGAAACTGCTTTACATCTCGAACAACTTGATCTGGACGACCCTGAATTACCAGACTTATTTGAAGTCACTGTAGATGGCAAGACCCTTCGGGGATTCGGAATTACTCAGGATGAGATTGAAATCATTCGATCTGGGAAGAGTAGGGAACTCTCACCTGAGGACAGGAAGGTTGTCGATGAATTCACGAAGGAGCAATGGGTGCATTATGAGGAGCTGAAGCAACAAAGACTGGCAGACCTTGTCGCGCAAATCCAAAGCCTGGATTTAGTTATGCCCGGAGAACTTTCCGAGAGATCCTACCAGCACAATCGCTTGCTTTGTTGGAAACTAGCTGATGATGGTGAGAGATTAACTAATGAAGGTAAGCTCGAAGATGCTTGGAAACGATTCGCTATCGTTGCTCATATCGGTTCAAATACTCTATTTGATGACACCAGGCTAAGTAAGAAATTACTTCCTTGGGCAAAACACTCGAGTCAATCCAGTGAGCAGATTAAATCTGCGATTGGGATGTTGGAAACATTATTTGCATCGGTGCCGAATCCACGCGAAGAAATACTAAGTGCTTTTGTGAGAACAAAGAATATCATTTTAGAGAAGGAACTTCCCCGCTCGATCAATGAAAAGAATGCCCAGTATTTCGCTTTTTTGGCAAACAAGCTTCCCTGGGAACGAGAGCGCGCCCTGTGCGCACTAGAGTACTTTGCTACACAGGCCCTCAATTATGTGGATGCTGTCGTAAGTCGTTCGCAAAAGACACTACCGACTCAGAATCCTGCTGCAGTAAGAGAGTTATTGCGGCTTGCACCATACTCCGTGCTATTTGCTATCAATGAGATCGTGTTCCATTCTAGCCAGGAGGATTTCTACAGAGCTTGTGAGTGGACCTACACAGGCAATACAAGTTTTCTCGCCGCCAAAGAGTTCGGCAACAGTGGTAATTTCTCCTCTTTTCTACTGAATTGGGCTAACTCCGAAACTCGTCGCCGGGCATTGTTGCTTGAAATAGCGCTGTTGGCCTATCGACTTGACCACGAAGAGTACCCGGAAACACTCGACGAGTTAGTTCCGGAATATCTCGCGAAAATGCCCATGGATCCTTACTCAGGTGTGGAATTTGAATATCGGGTGGAGGGGTTGGAGTATCCACTATTGTATCGCAAAGATAACCAAGTTGATTGGAGTGAGTTACCAGCAGATACGCCACTGTTTTGGAGTGTTGGAGTTGACAAAAGCGAGCTAGAGGTATTGGAGAATTACGTTCCTTCTCCAAGCGAAACATTAGAAGAGTTTGAGGGGGGTGGCTACGGAGGTGTAGGAGGATTCTATGGTACCTTACCTGCCTCAGAAATCATCGTGGATCAGCCAATCGATCCTGGCAAAACCGTCTATAAATTCCGGGAGACCGAGAAAGGTTTTTATAGCCACTCGAATCTGGTGTTTCCGTTGCCTGTGGAGTCTGTAGAAGCAAAGCCCTAGCTAGTGAGGCCAATACATAGATGATTAATTTTACCGTCATCCTTGCCAATAAAGTCGAACTCACGGAGCAGGATGCTGATCGTTTGTTCGAAGCGGGATGTGATGATGCAACTCCTGGAATCTCGAATCGAGTAGCCTTGATACACTTCAGCCGCGACGCAGCATCTTTTCAAGAGGCGATCATTTCTGCGAAGTCTGATGTCGAGAAGGCAGGATTTACTGTCGACCGTGTGGAAATCGGTGCGCGGGAAATCGCTGAGTTGGCAGTAACGCGGTAGAAAAGCACTCAGGCTGTGATCCGCCGTGGCAGGCGCAGTTCCAGCAATACCTCTCAACCCTCATCACTCTTGCTGCTCGATTCCCAGTGCTCGGGTGAGCGCCACAGGCCGGAGAGCAATAACTCGCGGATGAAGGTCATCTCCTTCGGGAGGCGGTCGTACAGCTTAAAGAACAGTTCGTCGTGCGAAGCGATCTCCTGCATCCAGTCGCTACGATCGACACTCATCAGTTCCCGGAATTGATCTTCGGAGAAGTCCAGGCCTTTCCAATCAATGTCCCCGTACTTCGGCATCCAGCCGAGCGGACATTCAATGCCGACTGCCTTGCCCTGTGCACGTTCGACGACCCATTTCAAAATCCGCATGTTCTCGCTGAAGCCGGGCCAGAGGAAGTTCCCTTCGGCATCCTTCCGGAACCAGTTCACATTAAAAATTCGCGGAGGATGGGGGAGCTTGCGACCGAAATCCAACCAGTGGCTCAGGTAGTCGCCCATGTGGTAGCCACAGAACGGCAGCATGGCAAACGGATCGCGACGCACCTGACCCAGTTGACCAAAAGCGGCAGCCGTCATCTCGGAGCCCATCGTGGCACCGGTGTACACGCCGAACGCCCAGTTGAAGGATTGGTAGATGAGCGGCAAGACCGTGCTGCGGCGTCCGCCAAAGATGAACGCCGAGATCGGCACACCCTTGGGATTGTCATACTCGGAGTCGGCACAGGGGCATTGCGACAGCGGGGCCGTGAAGCGGCTGTTGGGATGGGCCGCTTTCTTGTCGCTCGCCGGAGTCCAATCATTTCCCTGCCAATCGATGGCATGCTCCGGGGGTGGGCCATCCATTCCCTCCCACCAGACATTGCCGTCGTCGGTGAGCGCCACATTGGTAAAGATCGTGTTCTCACGAATCGAGGCCATCGCATTCGGGTTGGTTTTCTCATTGGTCCCTGGGGCGACACCAAAGAAGCCCGCTTCGGGATTGATCGCATAGATCTGGCCGTCATCGCTGGGCTTGATCCAGGCAATGTCGTCTCCCACGCAGGTGACTTCCCAACCTTCGTCTTGGAATTCTTTGGGGGGAATCAGCATGGCGAAGTTGGTCTTGCCACAAGCGCTGGGAAACGCCGCCGCCACGTAGGTCTTCTTCCCCTGTGGATTCTTCACTCCGGTGATGAGCATATGCTCGGCAAGCCAGCCTTGCTCACGTGCGAGCACCGAGGCGATTCGCAGAGCGAAGCACTTTTTACCCAATAGCGCATTACCTCCGTAACCAGATCCATAGCTCCAGATAGCTCGTTCTTCAGGGAAGTGGACAATGTATTTGTTCTTGGGGTCGGGACTGCATGGCCAGGAAACATCTTTCACGCCTGGCCCCAGTGGCATACCCACCGAGTGGAGGCATTTGATGTATTCCCCATCTCCGAGTGCTTCCAGCACGGCAGTACCCATGCGGGTCATGATCCGCATGTTAGTCACTACGTAGGGGGAATCGGTGATCTGGATGCCGATGTGCGCGATAGGCGAACCGATGGGTCCCATGCTGAAGGGAATGATGTAGAGAGTGCGACCCTTCATGCAACCTTCAAACTTAGGGGTTAAGATGGCCTTCATTTCTTTGGGAGCCATCCAGTTGTTCGTCGGACCAGCATCGTTCTTACTCAAAGAGCAGATGAAGGTGCGGTCCTCGACGCGGGCAACGTCGCTCGGATGACTGCGTGCCAAGAACGAGTTCGGCCGCAACTTTGGGTTTAGGCGGATGAACGTGCCGCTCTCGACCATCTCCTCGCAAAGCCGGTCATATTCTTCCTGAGAGCCATCACACCAGTGCACTTCGTCGGGCTGGCAGAGGGCGACCATTTTGTCGACCCATTTCACTAATTCCTTGTTGCTTACTGAACTGGGAACTTCGACCGTGGCTGTAGACATCGCCCATACTCCTATTTGTGAAGTGATTCACGGAATCTAAAAACCTTGCTGCTACTGATTCGTTGACAGAACATTGAATGTTCCTGTAGCACCCAGTATCGCAATTACCGGGCCAAACAGGAAAGTGTGAAAAATGTCGATTTTTTTCCTCAAGATCGAGTGTGCTCGCGCAAAATCGCCCTATTCCAACAGATGGGCGTGCGGTTTTGTCACACCCTGTAACTCAGAAAGTATTGGATTCGCAGGCTAGTCTAGTGACCACCAAGGCGAACGAGAATCATAGTAGAGTAGCAGCACTGAACAGGATTCTTATGCTCACGCGCGATCTCTTTGAGCGGTTATTTCTTTTAGAAAATGGTGGTGATTGAATTAATTCCCAACCGGAAAGCGCAGCCGTGGGTGCCACTGGCTTTGCCTTGTAGAGATTTCCTTCACTCCGGGAAGATGCCCGAGCCAAAGGTGTCTTCTACTTGCTTTGAGGGATTGTCCGTCGAGGGGCGCGAATGAGAAGTTGTTTCAATGTCGTTGTGCCTGCGACTTTCTGGTCTCTGATGCGAGTCGTGGGGAGTCGATTGGTGATGAGGCCGATCGATGCGAGTTTCTCGCTTTTGCGGAAGTTGGGGCACGTCGCTTTCGTACCCAAGTTCGACGTCGACGTCGTCGTATCGCGAAACATAACCGGGAAGCTTCGAGCGATCGATCTCCTCGTAGTATTCATTGATCACATGGTCCTGGATCATCTCCCGGCAGGCAGAATTAATCGGATGGGCAATATCAGCATAGAGCTTGGCACGACCATCGGCATCCAGTGGCATATGATCATGACTCAGGGTTGCGCCACATTGATTGCAATACTGAGCCCGCAGGTGGTTTTTCATCCCGCAACGGGCACAGTGAGAAGTGAGTTTGCGGCTGGGCATAGCCACAAAAGGACCGTTCGAACCATCAATGATTTTCAGGTCGCGAACCACGAAACAGTTGTCGAAGGTGATCGAGCAAAAGGCCTTGAGTCTTTCGCCGGGATCTTCCATGAGTTTGATCCGAACCTCAGAAATATACATGGTAAGTCTCCTTGCGATTCTTTCGCCTTACCAGCCAGTGGCAGTTACCATTACCGATCCGATTCGTTTCGCCGCGAGTTGCCTTGCAACGCCTCGCGCGTGTCTTGCCGTACGGGCAAGTCCGAATACGGTTGAACCGCTGCCAGTGAGTAGTTGTCCCCAACAACCGGCAGCAGCAAGCAAGGCCTTGATTCGCAAAATCTCAGAAGCCAACCGGGCGGCACCGAATTCCAGTCGGTTGATCATCCATTGACATGCACTCTGCATAGCACCCATGCGGAGTGCCTCCAGCAGCTTCCCAAGTTTGTCTGTTGATTGTCCTTCTGTAATTGTTTCTTGTTCCCGCCAGAAAGCCAGTTTCTGGAACACTTCCGCCGTCGAAAGCCCGCAGACAGGCTTTACAAGCACAAAATGCATTTTCGGCAAGCCGGTGATCATTGAGACCCGTTCACCCCTGCCACGGCAAATCGCGGGACCAGATTTTAAGAAGAAGGGAACATCACTACCCAACTCTGCAGCCAACTCTGCAAGCTCGTCTTCCCCCAGCCCGCCCTGCCAACAAGCGTTTGCCAGCCGCAACGTGGCTGCAGCATCACTACTGCCACCGCCGAGGCCCGCCTGCAGAGGGATCCGTTTGATGAGGTGAAAATGCCCACTGGATCGACGACCAATACGCTCGGCCAGTAATCTGGCTGCCCGCAGGACCAGGTTGTCAGAAGTTGCCAGCGAATCCAGGCAAGGCGACCGCTGATCTAATGCAAAAGATTCAACGCTCAGTGAGCACTCGTCCGCATTGGTTGCGTCTGCACTTGCTGGAGGTGACCAACGTACCTGGTCGAAGAGTTGCACCGGCACCATCAGCGTCTCCAGGTCATGAAACCCATCGGGTCGCTTGCCGAGAACTTCCAAGTACAAATTCAACTTCGCAGGAGCAAGGATCTCCCAGTCGGTACCAGCCTTACGGGGAACCATGATGTACGTCCAGAGTCGATATCACGCAAAGCTGTTGTTCCAACCCGCTGTTGGACAGCAAAACAGCAATTTCCTTGTGGTTTCTTCCCTGCGACATTGGCAGTCGCACCTCAACCTCTCCGGAACAAAACACGTGCAGTGGCTAAGATAAAATGATAAATGAGACCATTTGCATCACCGGCTTTGAACACCTGCCCATGCAAACGCAATCATCGTCAATATTGCCAGCAGTGGCAGAACTCAAAGTGACAGCAAATTCTAGAAAGATTCCCAATTTGGGTCAACGGAAGTCTTCCCGAGAGCGGAAGTGGGTGTTCTGGGGTATTTTGGTTGTTAATGCGGCCACATTTGGAAGGATGTTTTACAATCATCTCTATTCATTCCGGATTATCTGAATCGTACGTTTCCCGATATCCGTGGCGTGCAGAATCCCCGTGAACTGCTCTGCACCGGGGCCAAAACTCACAACCAATACCGGTGTATTGGTATGAGTGCCTGTTCCCCAGACAACATGCTGCTGTTTGCCCAGCAAGTGCCCCAATCGATTCATGCGAAGATTTTCCCCGTAGACAAAGTACGCTTCCTGATCGGGCATCTGCGGCACCGTCTGTGTGCCAAGATACGGATGCCCCTCCTGGTAGAATCGATTTGGCATGCGCGTGAGCAACTTGGCGGCATCAGCGAGTGTGATTGTATAGGGCTTCACGGCATCGTTGACGATCTGCATGAGTCGCTCTGGCGTTTGCTCTTTACTTGGCAAAGCATCGAACTCGGTAAAGATCTCGAAATAACTTTTTTGCTGCGCGGCCAAATCATCGAGAGCGTGGTGGGGTCCGTAGTTGAAGTTGGGGGAGAAAGGAGCTTCGCCAAAGACGTCTCCTCCGATACTCCTGGGCGCGGGAATTTCGAAACCCGAGTAACTAAATCCAAACGATCCCGTTTCGTGATCGGCTGTTATCAATATCAAGGTATCATCGCGTTTGCTGGCCCATTGAAAGACCGACTCCACCGCCTCGTCGAACTGAATAAGCTCCCAGAGCATGTCGCCCGCATCGTTGTTATGCCCCGCCCAATCGATCTGTCCTCCTTCTACCATGAGGAAAAATCCTTTGGGGTTCTTGCCAAGAATTTCAAGTGCTTTCTCCGTCATTTCCACCAGGGTCGGCTCGGTGCGTACACCACTTTCGATCGTCTTGCGTTCGCCGATGGCATCGAGCATCTCAGAATTGGCAAACAAACCCAATACCTTTCCGTCGGACACTTGCTCCAAAGCCGTGCGGTCAAACACTAATTGGTACTCTCCCCGCGCTTCAAGGAGGAGATTCCGATTGTCTTGGCGTTTGGAGGAAGGATCGAACGCTCCACCGATCATTTGAACGATCGCCATGTAGGAAGCTGAATCTCGTTGGTTCACTGCCTGGGGAATCCAGTGGCGAAGTCCGCCGCTCATCAACACGTCAACCTTGTTGGTCAGCATGTCGACTGCGATCTCGTTCTCCATCGAGCGATGTCGCTGATGAGCAGCAAAGGCGGCCGGAGTGGCATGCGTCAGCCGTGTGTCGGAAACTAACCCTGTCGAGCGACCCGTGTCACGAGCCCATTCCAATACGGTCTTCGCATTGTTCCCCTGGTAGTCGACACCGATCATCTCCGAGCCAGCCCAGGCTCCTGTTGCCAATTGGGTTGCGGCCGCTGCAGAATCAACGACAAGAGCTCCGTGGGGATTGGTGCGCACGATGCCGACATTTCCTTGCGCGGCCAGCCGTTCAATTGCAGACGATCTTTCTGCCAGAGGCTTCTTCGAGTTTTCCGCCGCCTGTGAATGTCGTGCATAGGCAAACAGTAAGCCCATTTGCTGAGGCCCCATCCCGTCGCCGATCATGAGAATCACATTGCGAATGCGCGGAGGCGCATTTAATTTCGAGTCGGCGAGCTCCGCATCGAAGATCGCCTGTTGCGCGGATTCCGTTTCGTGAGAGATGTCTTCGCCGCGAAGAGGTTCCGCCTTAAAGTCTGTCCAGCACCACAGCAACAGGAATAATACAAAGAAGTATTGGTTCAAACGCATAAAGTGGCAGCCCTGGCAGAAGGGATGAGTATAGTAAGCTTTCATTATATCTTGATTGACCTGAGTCCGTCCCCGGAGGCATGCGATTTTCTCCAAAAATTTTGCAGCTTGCTTCGTTACAGCTAGATTCCAATGCCTGTCGCCCATCTGAGAAGTGCGAATTGCGGATCAGCGCAAAACCGGTCCAATCGCCCTGAGGTTCATTGTGGAATTGGATTAATCGTGACAGAATGAGGGCTCGAATCAATCTTTCCCCGCAATTGAAGGTGAATGAAATGCTTCAAAAAGTTGCCGTGTTCCTGCTGATTCTTCCGCTCTGGTCGCCTGCTCTGCAGGCCGAGCCACCGATTCACCCTGACGAGGGAATTAAGCATATCGACTGGAAGGATGCCCGCGATGCGATCGGCCAAACCGTTTTTGTCAGTGGCAAGATCGTGAGGGTAGGAAATGCCGGAAGGGTCAACTTTTTGAATTTCGACAATGAGCGCCCTCCTGCGTTTGTAGGCATTGTCTTTGGAGAAAACCTCGAACGATTTCCTGGCGATCTAAAAGAACTCTATGAGGGTAAGATCGTTGAAATCCGAGGGCTTGTAACTACCTACAATGACAATCCTCAAATCGTAATCGCGCGCTCCGATCAGATTCGCGTTCTCGACGCCATGCCTGAAACGGAAAGCATCAAGAAGAAACCTGCGAAGACCTGGTCATCGGATCCTAACGAAATCGTGGTAGCCACGTTCAATGTCCTCAACCTGTTCGACGAAGTAGACGACCCTTATCATGCCGACGAAGGAACCCGCACCAAGCCCCGCGACGAGTTGGATCATCTGGCCACGGCAATCCGCAAAGTGAACGCCGACGTGATCGCGCTGCAGGAAGTTGAAAATCGCGGCTATCTCGAACGATTCAACGACGT
This sequence comes from uncultured Planctomycetaceae bacterium, assembly GCA_937925545.1. Taxonomy (GTDB): domain Bacteria; phylum Planctomycetota; class Planctomycetia; order Pirellulales; family Lacipirellulaceae; genus Bythopirellula. Next base: position 73,881 of record CALALR010000038.1, on the reverse strand, counting down.
GTTTCTCTCCGACATGGGCTACGAGCACGTCGTCCACTTTGAAGGAAATGATGGTCGCGGGATCGACGTCTGTTTACTTTCCCGCGCTCCGATTGGCGAAGTGACTTCCCGCAGGCACCTTACATTCACCGAACCGGACGGTGTGGAGCGAAGCTTCAACCGCGATGTTCCTGCAATCACTGTGCTGCCTCCCGTTGGCGATCCTTTGGAAGTATGGGTCGTGCATTTGAAGAGCAAAGCGAGCGGTGCTGATTCCTCGGAGCCTATTCGACTTGCCGAAGCAACTCAAATCCGCAAGTTGCTTGACGAAGAACTGGAACAGAACCCCAATGCCCGCATCATCTTGACTGGGGATTTCAACGACACTCTTAATAGCGCTTCGCTGAAGACCATCCTGGGAAGCGGCGCCCGAGCCATGTGGCGAGTCCCTGAAGAAGACACTCCGGATTCCATTCTCGACCCGGAGCAAGAAGGGTGGGAGCCGATCGACTTCATCACCTGTTCGCCGGCGCTGGCGAAGCTCTACGTCGAGGGTTCCGCCCAGAAAATGCGTGCCCCGCAGGCAATCGATGGTTCGGACCACGACCCGGTTTTCGCGCGGTTTCGCTTGAAGTAAAAGCTTAGAGAACGCTCCGCTTGGGGCGAGCAGAACTCGCCAGCCGCATCGCGGCTAACGATAAACTACTGCATGGCCAGATCGCTGCGGGCTTTGCTGGCGGCGAGGTCGACGCGGCGGACCAGGGCCCAATCGTCTTTAAATACGATCGGCACAAACTTGGTCGTCCCCTCAGCCCCAAACTCGGCAGCGATCTTCGTACCATCCCATTTGAATTCCAGCAGCGCCTGACGGATCGCTTCCTGAGTTTCTGGTGTCAAGTTGTAAGCGAATCCAAAAGCCGCAGGAGGGAACTGCTCCGATTGGTAAATGCTGCGTATCGCCTTTTCCTCGACTTCCCCCTTGGCGATCATGCGAGCCAAGACGTCGCTGGCGATCGGGGCGGCATCTACTTCGCCATCCACCACCGCATCAATCGATCCTTGATGCCCATAGGTGTAGCTCCACTGGTAATCCAGTTCGGGCTGCAGATTCTTCTCTTCCATCAGCAGCATTGCTGCCGCCTTACAGCCAGAATTGGAGCGGGGACGGGTGAAGGCAATTTTTTTGCCCCGCAAGTCTTCCAGTTTCTCAATAGGGCTGTCGGCCTTGACGACGAATTCCATTTTGTAGCCGCTCGTACCGTCGTCCCGACCGAAACAGCAGACAGGAATAAACCCGGCCGTGTTCACCGCAGCGGGGACTTCTCCCGTGCTGAGCGCCGTGATGTGCAAGCTGCCGTTACGCAAGGCTTCGTACTGCTCGCGAGAGTCGGTCAGTCGCAAATAGGACACAGGGATACCCGTCTTGTCGACGATGACGTCCATCAACTCCTGCCACTGAGCAGGTTCGTTGGTGGAATCCTCCGAAGTAATAAACGAAAAAACAAGCTCCTGAGGCTTGTTCTGGAGAGCAGGATTTTCTGGAGTGTCTGCTAAGAGATCGCCGTCGGCGTCGCTGTAGACCGTGTCGAGTTGCGTGATCGGATTGAGGCTCGTGAAGAAGTTACTCATCGTCCGGGTGACATACTGCTGCTGGGCAGTTTTTTCCATCCGCGCGGCAACGAATACCGCATAACCACCCACGAGCGCTGCTACTGCAATCGCCACGACTACTCGGGTACGCACGAACGCAAACCTGGCATTCACGAGAAGATCCTCCTCAGACAAGAGGCAAATTAATAATCAAGATTTGTCGGCTCGGGTCCGTTGGTTCCATCAAAGCGCCCGTCACGTGTACCCAAAGCGCGCCAAATGTTTAAATCGATACTATCACTGATAACATCCGTATGTCCATCACCAAAAGCGACCACCACTGAACCTGGGTGATCGCTGCGGGCGGCAACAATAGCGTGTTCTGCCGGCGTATCAGGGATTCCATTTTGCAAGGTGCAGTCAATCCCCTGCCAGTTAGGTGGTGCCACATGATTGTATTGGGTCGCGTCGTAACCCGCAAACGGCCAACCATTAGACCAGTCATCTCCAGGAATCCAACTACCGGCACCTGTAAAAACAAAACCCTGTTCTGCAGGAACATAACTGTTAGCAGCTTGCAATACGACATCGACATCAACGTTCGGGGCCCCCTGAGTTGGACAATTGATAATGTCAGCTCGGGTAGGAAGAGTCGAGGCCGGGTAAATGACGCTGGCACTGCCTTTGATACGCTCAGAGAAAAAAGCCGTCATGGAAAGTCCATCGACGAACGCACTGGTCTTGAGTCCCTTCTCTCCGATGGTAAAAGCGCCACTGCCACCAATGTGCCAGCGGTCACCCGAGGGACGTGGCTCCGTAATGGTCATAGAACTAGTGCGTACTCCAGCACCAGGGCCATCACCACCAAAGTTTGTACGATAGTTATTCTCCGAAATGATAAGACCTTTGTTTCCGTCACTTGGACAAATGAAAAGACCCGCTGCTGTAGCGAAGGCATTGTAATTAACATTAATCGGCGTTCCGTTGTTTGCCATCCGCTTAGTAAGGCCGATATCAAAGTTTATTTGTTGGTAGATGTTGTTGGCTTCCATGTAAGGCAAGAGCCAGGTGTGAACAGAATAGAACCCTGCCTTGTCAGCCGGTGCGGGTCCAGGCTGATAACTGGTATACCCCCCTTTGATGGTTCCGCCGCTGATCCAATCAGGAAATAATCTTCCAGGCGGAAAGGTGCCCCGCGCGCTTTCGTAATTGGCGGCTGCAAGAGCCATCTGTTTAACGTTATTCACGCAAGAGGTCCGCCGAGCCGCTTCGCGGGCCGCCTGGATCGCAGGCAACAAAAGTGCGACCAATACACCAATGATGGCGATCACCACCAAAAGTTCGACCAGGGTAAATCCAACTGACTTACGATGGGACATAACACTTAACTCCATCAAGGATGTAACTGGATCAGAACAATATTAACTGAGAACAATTAAAGGGGGATGATAATTGATTTTCTGGATTTACATAATCAGATGCTAGATGTCGGTTTCCACAATTACTGGTGCCTTGCACCATCCCGCACACTTACCTGCTAATCAACTAGCGCCCGGTGCCTCATGGCTAGCACCTATTCCACTTCCACGTTAACCCACACCAGACGATGGTCCGAACTAGGAAAAGGATACACTCCTACCAGCGAAAACAATCTGTCTGTATTGTCCGGCCAAAATACGCCTGAGGCAACTACTTTTAGTTTTTTTGACGGTAAAACGTAATCCAAGCGAAGATTCCCCGGGCCATCGTCAGCACCATCCAGCGTATCATTGCGGGAACTACCCAGATGATTCTTGTTCACTCCTCCTTGCAATCTTGCCTGTTCTGCCCCACCCGTACTCTCCGGTGGTAAGTACTGTGCAATCGAAGGCGATGTAAGCAAAAGTGAAATGCCTGCGGTCCCCTCGCCATCATGCGGGTCGCCGTTCAGATCACCCATGATCACAAAACATTCTCCAGTCGGCAGCCCGCCGTACGTGCCGCAGTCGTCATATATATAGGAAGCAATATCCGCTGCGATGTAGTCCACCCAAAATCGAATCTCGTCGTGATTGCGGCGTCCATTGCGATCTTCCGCGCCATCGAAGATCGGCGGCGTGGGATGGCTCGCCAGCACGTGGACTGTGCGGCCATTGATCTGAATGGGCAAATCCCAATGACTTTTGGAAGAGAGCCTGAACTTCTCCAAAGCATCGGCCGCGTACCAATCACCGGGAGTTTTCGTTTGAGCGTCATCAGGGAGCAGAGCGCCAGGCATATCTTTCCACAGAAACTTCTGAAACGTGCGGACACTTTCTGTATCAATCGGATATTTCGAGAGCAGCACCATCCCGTATTGCCCCGGGTATTGGCCAAAGCCCCAACAGTCGCCACCGTATTCTCGACTGCCGGGTTCGCTGGAGACCTTGCCATTGCGATCCAGGTCAAACCCCGAGGGAATACCCGTGTTCACAGGGGCCAAATAGCGATACGGATAGCGAATCGGCTCGGCAGGCCCCGAAGCTGATGCCGAGACGTTCTGGCTGACCGCCAGGTATTTCTCTTGAAAGATTTGAGCCAGTCTGGACTCTGGATCGTAATCGATCTCATTCAACAGCAGCACGTCAGGCCTGACCCGCTGGATGATCTCCGCTTCGCAGCGTGCCTGGGGGTTGTATCCTGCGGCAAGCCGGTCGGCTACTTCGCCCGCGGAGCTGCCATAGAGCGAGACATTATATGTGGCAAAGCGAACCTGCGTGACGGCTTTCGCAATTGGGTTGGCAAGGAGAATAGTCATTAGAATTAGGAAGTAATTCGTTGGCTTCCCACAATTGCCAATTGGTCCAACCAGTTCAGCGGCAAGGCGACGGAGTGTATTCAAGTAATTCATTGAACCTTTTACTGGATTCGGCTTACTCGTGTTGAAAGTAAGTCCACTGCACCAAAAAACAAATTTCCAGGAGAACTTCCGACGCAAATCCAGAAAACATCCAATTGCCCTAAGTGCCCTCATGGTTCGGCTTTATAGCAAATGGATGTTAAGAAACTGAGCATGATTTTCGAGAAGTTCCCTGGAAATAAGGGATTTCCGCAATTAGTCGGAGCTATTTGCTATTTTCTTTTGTAATATCCGTGATTTCTTCATAAAATGCACATAGGACCGGATTAGAATCTTGCACATTCGTGGCGCTGTGTATGCGCGTCTTGATTGGTAGGTCGTTGAATTTGTCAGCGGGTTGCCGGATTTTTTTACTCTAAGTAAAGGGGAGTAGTTCTAATGAAGAAAAATCTTGGTTTCTTGTTGATCGCCGTGGCGATCGCAAGCATGTTGACTGGCATTGCCAGTGCAACGACTTTTATGTCGGACACGTTCAGTTATCCCAATGGTGAACTGACGATAAACGATGGCACAGGCGACAATGTTTCTGGTGGTGCCTGGCGTCCTCACAGCGGCCAAGGATTCAATGACAATATTGACGTTATTGGCGGCCAGGCTGAGCTTCTCAACTCTGGTAGCGAAGATGCCCACAGAGATGCAGTCTGGGGCGGTTCTCTTCAAACCATTGGTCTCGGCGAGACCTGGTATTATGCCGCCTTGGTAACCGTCAACGATCGACGCGCCGACCCGAACACCGAGTCGATCAACAACGACTACTTTATGCACTTCATGGATAATGGCTTCGGCTTCCGAACACGTGCTTATTTGGATAATCCCAACGTAGCTGCCCCAAATAAGTTTACATTTGGCCTCTCTGCATCATCGGGCGGTCAGACCGCCAAATGGCCCACTGACTTGAATTTTGGTCAGCAATATAAAATTGTTGGCTCTTATGCTGTCGATACCGGCGCGACCAACCTCTGGGTTGATCCTGTCGATAGCAGCAGCCCAAAAATATCTGACACGAATGCAGGTGCTGCTTTTACACTTCTGCAAGCACTTGCCATGCGGCAGGACTTCATTGGTGGCACACCCAACAATCAGATCCTGATCGACTCGGTTGCTTTGGGCAACGACTTTGATAGTGTTTTGTTGAATGCTATGAACGGCTCGAATATTCCCGAACCAGCGAGCATGGCCTTGGCTTTGCTGGCATTGGTGGGGATTGCCGGTTCGCGCCGCTCATTTTAGGCAAAGGACCTGAGATTTTCTGACGGAGTGACACTTCATATGAGCTGCCGTCGGCCGATTGATTCCGGCGGCAGCTCAGTTTTAATACATGGCAACAAGCCACTTAATCAAAAAAATTAAGCATAGGACACAAGGAGTGAACCATGGATTTCAGCCGTAGATTTTTCACCCTTCTTACATATTTAGCTGCCGCAGTACTTTTTCCTATGCTTGCAGATGCGGCCGCGCCCAGACCCCAAAAGATGTTTGCCATCTCGCAGGTTCAGCCCAGCGGTGTGGCAGAAGTTCCTGGCGCTCCCTCCGATTCGCTCATCTTCTATGATGTGACCGACATCGGTCATGGTGCTACTTCAGGGGTATTCAACAACGATCCCCTTTTCTCTGTCTGGATGGGCTTCGAGATTTTTCAGGGTGAACGCAATGGACTTGCAGAAGGATTGCCATTCGGTAACCGCGAAGAATTCTCTACGTTCACCTTCAATCCTGCCAACGGTACCATTTACGCTGCTGCCTTCGACAGCGGCAGCCCCCCTGCGGTCGACTTCGTGGGAGATTCCCAAGGAGATTTCGATCTCTATCGCATTGATTACCAGGCCATCCTCAAGGACTTTCAACTTAACTCCCGTCCGAAAGGGACCATTTACGCCCCCCAAACTTTGAACATTTCGACTGCTGATGAGCAGTTTCTCTCCGATATCAGCAGCCCGCTGTTTGACGGAACGGTGGATGGGTTGGCCAACAACGTGCCGCATCCTTCGCTTGTGAACACGGTCCATCTTCCCGGAGCATTTCAGAAAATTGGTGAAGTTGGCCGCTCGCAGTCCCCAACCTCTTTCTTCGACTACCAAATAGATTTTGTAAATCCTGAAACACTTGTCATGTTGGATGCCAACTTTGGCACGGCAACTCCTGCGACGGAAGACTTTCACGTTCGTGTCTTGAATCGCGTTAGCACCAGTCCAGGTGCCGCCACTCCCCCTACGCCTCCATTTCCTGCTCCTAAGGATCAGCAGGGTGGCTACAACAGCGTGAGCAACACGGAGTCCTGGAACTCGAAAATTGCTGGTTTCTTGAATCTGGACGCCGCCGGCATTACCACTCCCCGTGGTTGGACGCTTGTTAAAAATAATGGCACGTTAGGAATCTGGGCTGCGGATAGCGATGGCGGGGGAGACGACATCGCATTCTATGAACTCAATTTGACCGGTCCCAACCCGACCGCGACCAAAAAGGAACTCTTCACTTCTCCCACGGGTGGTCCTTATGCCAATCAACTTGGCCTGGCCGAGAATCCCAACATAGACACTACGACCAACGATGGCGAAATCGATCATCTTTTTGTCGACAAGGATGGCAATCTGGTGATTGTTGAGAGTGGTTTCTTTGATGTCACTCCTGGCAGCACTACGCCTCCTACCGGCAGTGGGGGCGAGACCGCTCAGGAACCTCGAGTCTTCACCTTGGGCATTGGCAATTACAATAGCCCCGACTCCGACGCCAGCGGATTTAATGAGGTCATTCCATCAGGACCCGCTGGGACGGGCTTCAACGACACGTCACCTTGGACTGTTTCTGCAAGCATCCCCGTGACCGGGGCTATCGACAACGATACCGAAGTCACCAACTCGACCCGTGTAGCCTACGACAAGAGCACGGGATATCTTTACATCGTCGATCAGGACACGGGATTCTTTGAAGATATCTACGTGTTTGATCCTGCTACAGGCACCATTGTCTATGCGGAACTCAGGCCCTTTGATGTGGGTATATTCAACCGGGGTACGCTCAAGGTATTCACCCGAGGCGACATCGACGGCAGCGGCGTAATCACCTACGCCGACATCAAGGCGCTCTCCGCTGGCATTGCAGACCCGACTCTCGGTGGCACGGTCTCGGCATCTGTGGGTGCCGAATGGTACGACTTGACGGGTGACATGATGCTGACCGCTGCCGACCTTACGGAACTGGTCTCGAATATCCTGGGGACTGCCCTGGGGGATTTTGATCTCGATGGCGACGTCGATGGTCGGGATTATATTGTCTGGCAGCGGGGATTCGGGAGCCAGTTTGACAGCACCGACCTGGGTCACTGGCAGACGAATTACGGGTTCACCAACATGCCACTCTTGGCAAGTGGCACGGCCGTGCCAGAACCTGCTGCTTTAACGATGATACTTTTGGGTCTGGCGGGTCTTTCGGTTCGCCGACGTGGCTCTCTTATGGGAGGTACGACAGCCTGATTTGCCACGTGAGAATTGACGCGTGCAGGGAATGATCCGCGTCTGGGGGCTTTACCGCGAGCGACAGCGGTATCGTTATGCAAACATGTCGCAAGGAACACATTGAATTGATCTTCAAGTCTCGCGGGGGGACGACTCCTCCGCAAATACATTTCTTCAGAAGAGGACGAATATGAGAAGTATCCTTGTAGAACGAAAAACGCTGGTCCAGTCCTGGCTAACACGGGCCAGCATCTTTTGTCTTAGCCTGGCAATGGCTAGCTCGGCCTTTGCTCAATTGCAAATCACTGAGGTGATGTACAATGCGACCGATGACAACGCCTGGGAATGGATTGAAATTCGCAATACAGGTGGCTCTGCCATTGATCTCAATGGTTACTTGGGCTTCAACCTCGGCGACAGAGATATCACCGCTCCGAATCCGACGATTAATAGTACACTCGATCCAGATACTACTATAAATCCAGGTGAAATAGCCATTATTTATGATGGGTTTTATGGTACTGGCAATCCAAATAATTTCGTGGACCAGCGATTCCGAGACGCATGGGGATTGGGTGCTGGTGTAAAGCTAATTGCTGCGGATTTCTTCCCCGGCATGTCTAACTCCGTCGGAAACCAAGGGCAGTCCATTGGCTTCTGGCAATCAGATGCGCAATGGAAGCTTGATCAAACCCCTACTGAACTTGATCCCGTCAATAATCCTGGTGTCTTTACTAATATCACCACCAGTTTTGCAAACGCAGCATTCAGTTTAGATTTTTCGGGTGCTTCTTTTCCGGCCGTAGATGGTGTTTCTTCAATTACGTGGACTGGGAATGGAAGCAACCAGGTTGGTAGCAATTGGGTACAGAGCGTCTCTGGCACAAATGGCGCAGTCACCAGTTCCATTGTTCAGTTCTCAGGCTCGGTAAACAACACAAACGATATTGGCAACCCTGGCATAGTTCCACCAGGAATTCCATCCACGACTGGCCTGCACTTCACGGAAATCATGTACGATCCCGCCAGCAGCGAGCCTAACTGGGAGTGGATCGAAGTTTACAACAGCACTGGGAGTGCGATCAATCTCGCGGGGTGGGTGCTAGACGATAACAATAGTGTTGCATTATCCGCGTCAAATATTGCTGCCGGTTCAGTCCCTGCAGGGGGCACAGCCATACTCTACAATAATGTCATCACAGGGGCAGATTTTGCAGCTGCCTGGGGCTCATCTCTCAATCTGATACCTGTGAGCGATTGGGGAGCACTGCAACTAAACAATTCGGGGGACCAGATATCACTTTGGAATAGTTTCGCAAATTACACAGGCAACCATGCGACTCATGCCAACGCGGTGATTACTCAAAGTTTCCTTGAATCGAATGGTTTTCCTACACTCTCTAACGGTCCATCTATCAGCTTGGCCGATTTGAGTTTTGATCCAAGCGTTGGCAGTAACTGGGATAATGCCATCCTAGGCGATTCAATCGGTTCTTTTAATGCTAATGCATTGAGTGGCACGCTTACCCTCCATCCTGGTGGTGACGTAGGCAGCCCCGGTACGTTCACCGTGGTTGCTACGAACCCTGGCGACTTCGATGGCGACGGCGATGCCGACGGACATGACTTCCTCATTTGGCAACGTGGCAATTCACCCACCGGGCCGCTCAGCCCCGTGGACCTGGCCGCCTGGCAAGCGGCTTACGGCAATCCACTTGCCGCAGCCGTGGGGGCTGTGCCTGAGCCTGCCACACTGGTCCTGTTAGGGTTGGTGATGGTTCCGCTGGCTTGTGGCCGTAAGCGGTAGGGGACGTTATAATCTGGATACTCCTCAAGCCATGCCCACTTCGGCGGGCATGGCTTTTTTTATCTCGCTCGTAGTGGAACAGAGGGATGGCTCGAAGGCGCTTGAAACTTGCACTGAGCTGGCTGGGCATGCTCCTCTTGTTGTTAAGCCGACAAGCAGTTTCTGCGCCCTATGATCCACCGGCCAGCTACTACAACGCGGCCACCGGCACCGGGGCGACGCTTCAGTCCCAGTTGCGCACGATCATCAGCAATATGAACGGGGTGAGTTACGGCGACGCACGGTTCTCAGCTCCTTTTACCGATACCGATCCCAACAATTCGAACAACATCCTGTTGATCTACAACCGTGCTTCCGTGGACGGCACATGGAACACCAATCCGCTCATCTGGAATCGCGAGCACATTTGGCCCGTCTCGCGTCTGGGAGTAAGCTCTCCTTCGAATAACACGACCAACATTTCGACGGATCAGTTCAATCTGCGGCCGGCGGATGAGGGAATCAACTCAGACCGGGCGAATGATCCCTTCGGCCTGGATTCCACGACTGGCAGCTATGGACCAATCGGATCCTATTGGTACCCAGGAGATGCCGACGCTGGGGACGTGGCTCGCTCCCAGTTCTACATGGCTACGCGCTATTCGCAGTTGTCCCTGACGGACTCTTTCCCCTCGGGTCTGCAAATGGGCGATCTTTCGTCGCTTTTGAATTACCATTTCCGCGACGTGCCCGACGACTTTGAACGCCGCCGCAACCATGCGATCTATGGCTTGGCGGGCAACGGTGCCCCCGCGATCAGCAATCCCTACCGGCAGGAGAACCGCAATCCGTATGTCGATCGCCCTGAGTACGTCTGGTCGGTATTTGTCGATCAGCAGAATGATTCGCAGCTCTACTTCGGCGCCGCACCCAATGCCAATGGCAGCTCGTCGCTGGAGGTGAATCTGGGGAGCGTGCTGGTCGGGGCAGCCCTTCCCAGTGCCCAGAATGTGACCCTCCGCAAGAACGGGCTCGACGGCACCTATTACGAGATAACCCCCGCTGGCAGTGCCACTTCGTCGATCACAGGTCGCTGGAACGCCTTTCCGATCATTACGTCGGGCACTTCAACCAGAAACCTATCGGTCGGGCTCAACACCACGACCACAACCGCAGGGCTCCGCTCTGGGACTATCACCATCGACAATCTCGACATCACCACCGCCGGGGGCACTGGCCGCGGGGCCAATGACGCCAACGACACGATCCATGTGTCGCTCAGTGTGCTGGACCATGCCAACCCCTCGTTTTCCCTGGCTGCGGACATCAACACCCTTTCGCTGGATTTCGGCACGGTGAGTCTTGGCAGTACCATGCCGACGATGAACTTCGAAATCGCCAACCTGGTGAGCACCGCCGGATTCACAGCGCGGCTGGACCTCGATTCGATCCTCCCCTCAGGTGACACGGCCGTCTTGAGTACGGATCTAACGACGTTCACAGGTGCTTCAGCCCTGGCAGCTGGGCTGGCCAATTCCTTCACGGCGATGCTCGACACGTCGGCCGTGGGAATGTTTTCGGCAAGCTACACGCTGAGTTTCTCGGACGAGAATCTCGCCGGGGCCATCGGCCTGGGGAGCATGACCCTCAGCCTCACGGGTAACGTCGAAGCAGCCTTTGTCGAATCGGCAGATTTCGACGACGATGGTGACGTCGATGGGCGGGACTTCCTCATCTGGCAGCGAGGCTTTGGTACGGGCTCTACGTTCGCCACTGGAGACGCCAATGGCGACGGCCTTGTGAACGACGCGGATCTCGCCATCTGGCAAGCACAATACGGCACCGTGCCAGAACTGCAGGCCAGCACAATCGCAGTCCCCGAGCCACATACGCTCTTGTTGATAAGCCTCGCTGGCACGGTGCTGACCCATCGTGTCGGCCGGGCCCGCTTCAGCGGGCCGGAAGGTTCCCTTTATTAGGATCGCATCCACTTCGCGGTGCCGGCCCGCTGAAGCGGATTCGGACGTCGGTTGCGGTTCTTGTTCAAAAAACGGTGCGGTTTGTACGAAATGGGGCGCAAATCGTTTGTCACTTTGAGCCTTGATGGACACAATAGATGTTGAGGGGACTTGCGGCCTGAGAGAGGCCTGCCAGGGTTGAGGCCTATTCTTACGGAGCATTTGGAGATGGTAATTGGCAAAAAGTGGGCGCTGACGCTTCTCTGCGCCGGGTTCGCATGTTTGCAGGCGTTTTCTGCCGCCCACGCGCAACTGCGGATCGTGACATACAACACCCTGACGGGGCAGCCCACGGGAGGCCAGCAAACGGCGCGGCTCCCCTATAGCTCTACGATTCTCGAAGCCATCGGGCTGGAGAACGTCGGCGGAATCGCCAAACCGATCGACGTGCTTGTTCTGCAAGAGCAGTTTTCCATGGAACTGACGACGCAATCGTTCGTCGATGTGCTCAATAGCATCTACGGCGCGGGCACGTATGCACGATCGACAATCAACGGGGCGGTCAGCAGCTTCAATGGAGCAGGGGGCCGACCGGGGCTCGTTTACAACACGCAGTCGGTTCAGCTCATCAATGAACTGGCGTTCGGCACGGTGGGAACTGGTGATCTGCAGCCTCGGGCTTCGCTGCGCTATCAGCTGCGCCCGGTGGGCTACGACGCTTCGGCGGATTTCTATGTCTACAACGACCACTATCGCTCGGATAATGCCAACAGTCGTCTCATCCAAGCGACGTCGGTCCGCAATAATGCCGACGCTCTGGGTGAGGGAACTCACATCATATACGCGGGTGACTTCAATATCACCAGCAGCAATGTGGGGATGTTCCAACAATTGATCTCCAGCGGCAACGGACAGGCTTTCGATCCCATCAACACGCTGGGGGTTTGGAGTAACAACCAGTTTATTGGGCCCACGGATATCCGACACGTGCACACTCAGTCTCCTGCGGTGGCCGGTGACCCCATCCATACCGAAGGCGGGGCGTCCGGAGGTATGGATGATCGCTTTGACTTTCAACTGGTGACCGGGGAGTTTCTCGACAACGAGGGCCTGAGCTACATCCCCAACAGTTATCGTGCCTTTGGCAACAACGGTTCGCATGCCCTCGATGGCCGGATTACGACTGGCAATGGGGCATCCCCCACGGTCCTTACGGCTCTGCTCAACAACAGCGACCACCTACCCGTGGTGGCCGACTACCAGTTACCTGCCAAGATGAACGCTACGCTTGCCACGGTACCCACCAATGTGATGCAAGGGGCCACGGTGAGTATCGACGTTTTTGTGGAAAACATTGCCAACGTCCTCACCGTCAACGGGGCCGACGAATTGGACTACACGATCAGCGTCAGCGGCTCGCTCACGGGAGGGAGCAGCGGCATCAGCATGCCCCTTGCCGGTGCAAGCGTAGGCCAGGTGTTTCTCGACACGACAGCCACCGGTTTCAAAACCGGCACCGTGACCGTGACCACCACCAGCCAGCAAGCGGCCAATCCTGTGTTCAACTTCCCGGTGAGTTTCACGGTGGGAAGTGGCAGCGGCGGACCCGTATTTGGGGTGATCGCCAAGGACACTTTTGATGAAAGTCTGAATCTAACCAGTTTTTCGCAGAACCCCGCACCGGGGGCCTATTCCAGTACTGGTGACGGATTCCAAAAGTATCAAGTGGGCGTTAGCCCCACGATCCCATCCCAGTTGGTTGACGACTCTCTTAACGGGTTTCCTAACGACACCTTGGGAATCGTCAATTCCGCTGTGAAAACCGACGTCTGGTTTGGAATTACCGATACGGTCAATGGCGATAATCTACCCGTCGGCAGCCCTGGCGAGGTCACCGCGACCTGGGAGTTCAACGTCGCAGGTGCCTTCGACCTGCAGGTATCCATCGACATGGCGGCCATGGGGGATTTTGAAGCCACAGGCGTCAACGGCGATCGGTTTAATTGGACCTACCAGTTCGATTCTGGACCGGTTTTGGCCCTTTTTACCTCCACGGTTGATGAAGCCCTTTCACAGACCTATACCTTGGCCGATGGGGACATGTTCACGCTCGATGATCCCTTGCAGATGACAACAACCGATAGCCAAACCTTCACTTTATCCAACCTGTTTCAGACCTTGACCTCGCCACTCTCAGGCATTGGCGACACGCTCAGGATCCAACTAATCGCCAAGACAGACGGGGGGGATGAAGGTTACGCCTTTGACAACCTCCTCATTGAGGGGACGACCTTTGTCGAGTTCCTGGCTGCCGACTTCAACCAGGATGGCAACGTCGACGAGTTGGACCTCGCCCAGTGGCAGGGGGATTACGGCATGGGAGCCGGCTCCGACGCCGACGGCGATGGCGACACCGACGGGGCTGATTTCCTCGTGTGGCAGCGGCAATTCGGCCAAAGTACGCTCCCCATGCTGGCTTCCGCCGGGGCTGTCCCCGAGCCCATGGGGGTAGTCTTACTAAGCCTGGCGGGCCTGCTTTGTGTGAACCGCCGCCGCAACCACCTCCATCTTTAGCCGCGTGTTAACGCCAGTCGCGGCGCGCATGGAAGCTCCCGGCACGGCTCTGCGGGTTCTACGTATTTGGTAAAGTTTCGGTAAATCCCAAGGAAAAACAGGAGACAAAGATTCTAACGATTGCTAATATGGAGCCAGTAACACCGCAGTGCTGGCGGCTTTACTTTAGTGTTGAGTTAACAGTGTTTGTGGTCAAGAATTTTCAACAGGAGTTACGCTAATGCGAAACAGGAAAATTTATTCACTATCCATTCTTGGATGCTTTCTCGCGGCTGCACTTTGCGGCTCGATGGCTGATGCTGCGGTGCTTTATACTTCGCAGCTAACGGCTCCTCCTCTTACGGCTGGCAATCTTGTTGGACAAGATGGCTGGGCCAACCATAGCGGAACTGGTTCATTGATTCAGGTCGGTGCAACTGGCACTACCCTGGTACAGGGAAGTGGTTCACGCGAAGACGCAAATGTTTCGGTTACACCAATTAGCACCGGGCAGACCTACTACTTTGGTTTCGATGTAACTGTCACTGGAGGTGCAATAACCCCAGTTTATTTTGCTCACTTCAAGGATACTGGTAGTGACTTCACAACCCGTGTATGGGTTATGCCTCCAAGACAAGGAGGTGGATTCACGTTTGGATTGTCTGCTGCCAGTACAACCACGATTTCTTCCTGGGCATCCGATTTCGCTTTCGGTTCGACAAATCGCATTATAGGTTCCTACAACCATAGCACTTTAGAGACTAAGCTTTGGGTCAATCCGGTTAACAGTGGAAGCACAAGCCTTTCAGTGGTAGATACTGCCCCGAATGCAGTCTCATCGTTTGCATTGCGACAAGCTACTGGTGAAAGCACCCAGCTCATCACCTGCTTAACCGTATCAGATACATTCGATGAAGCCCTCACCTGCATTCCCGAGCCCACCAGCATCGCCCTGCTGCTTGGCTGCGTCGGAGTGATGGTCCTTCGTCGCAAGTAGTTTTTACCTCAAATCTCGGAAGCCTACGCGGCTGGTCATCCACGGGTGACCAGCCGTTTTTCATGGGATTCTCAGTCGAGGCTACAGCAGCGGAGCCGCCACTTCAGAGACTCTTTGCATGGCGGATCTGCTAAGCTCCAGGGTACTTGAGGCTTAAACTTTTGGGGTGCCCCGCGAGCAATCTGCCCCTCCCCAAGCTATGATAGAGTTAGGCCGGCACGGGTGCCTTGGACAGCTCCCTTGACTCTCCCGAGGGATCCGCATTTAATCATTGACCGCCAAGATTTCGCCTCTCCACCAGATAGATTCACTATGCCCAGTCGGCCCTCGAATTCCCATTCGATTTCGTCATTTCAACTTCCACCAGGAAGAATCTTGGCGGGTAAATACGAGATCATTTCTCGATTGGGTCGGGGATGGGAAGGCGAAGTCTACAAGCTTCGTGAATTACACACGGACATAGAGCGTGCGGGAAAGTTTTTCTTTCCGCAGCGCAACATCAAAGACCGCACCTCAAGAATTTATGCCCGCAAGCTTAATAAGCTTCGCCACTTGCCGATCCTGATTCAGTATCACACCAGCGAGTCGTTTATCTTCAAAGGGCAGAAGGTAACGTTTCTGGTATCAGAATTAGTCGAGGGAGAACTCTTGAGTAAATTTCTGGCTCGTCAACCCGGCAGACGGCTGAGTGTATTTCAAGGATTGCACCTCTTACACGCTTTATCTCTGGGTATGGAGGGAGTGCACAATGCCCGTGAATACCACGGCGACTTGCACATGGGAAACGTCATAATCAGGCGGTTAGGTATCGGTTTTAACATAAAGTTATTGGATTTTTACGATTATGGCCCAGCCCGGGTCCATGATCTTCATGACGATGTTTGTGATTTGGTCCGAATATTCTATGATGCTATCGGAGGAAAGCAGTGGTATGCGAAGCATCCTCCCGAGGTCAAAGCCATTTGTCGAGGCTTGAAGAGATCATTGATCTTGCGAAAGTTTCGGACGGCAGGCCAATTGCGTCAGTATTTAGACACAATGACTTGGGAATAGAGAATAGTTGTTTGGGCGACTTGTGAAGGATTGTTGACCAGTGTTTCGTTTGTTGCAGGACAATCGGCTGTTTTCGTTCGATCTGACTTTGTCTGCGGTATTGTTAGGAGTGATGCCGTGCCACCCCAAACTATGGATGCACCTTACTTTACTTTTCTGACCGAACCCGACCACTTGGAAGAGCGCCACGTTGCCGGGGGACTAGCGGTCGTCGCATCTCGTACTTCACCAGAGAAGACGACTCCCAATGAAGATTGCGCCGCAGTCATTCCTCTCAGCGATACCCAGGCTGTGCTGCTTGTAGCGGATGGCTTAGGGGGCCACGCCTCGGGCGAAATTGCCTCAAGGTTAGCAATCGAGAAAATGGAAGAATCGCTCCGTGAGCGGATCGAGGAAAACGAGGGGCCTCTCGATGCCGAGCAATTACGGGCCGGAATCATCGCCGGAATCGAACGAGCCAACAAAGCCGTTATGGAATTGGCCAGCGGTGCCGCGACGACCCTGTGCATCGCTGAGATTCAGGGAGATACGGTGCGTGTCTACCACATTGGTGACTCCGTGATTATGCTCGTAGGACAACGGGGCAAAATCAAGTTCCAGACGCTCGCACACTCTCCAATTGGATATGCCGTCGAATCGGGGTTAATCGATGAGGCTGATGCCATCCATCATGAGGAGCGTCATCTGATCTCAAACGTTCTTGGGTCGGTCGACATGCGAATCGAAATCGGTCCTCCCCGTAAGATGTCCCTTCGCGACACTTTGATCCTGTCGTCAGATGGCTTGCTGGACAATTTGCTAACCGATGAGATTGTCGAGCGATGTCGCAAAGGTCCGTTACCAAAGGCCGTCGAGCGACTTGTAGCAGATGCCCGGCATCGCATGGAGATTGGTCCCACCGAGGATCATCCCTCAAAGCCGGATGACCTCACTGTGGTTGCATTCCGACGGCGTGGATAATCTCCGTGAGGAATAGCGAGTAGACTAAGCTTCACTTGTTGCTGCGCCAAGACGTAGCAGCCACACATACAACGGCAAGCATAAGAACCATACTATTCGGCTCTGGAACAGCCCTCACTGCCGTAATTGGTGGCGGATTTCCGTACTGAGCCTGCCAGACTTCCAAGTCAAAGCGGTCGACGTCGCCATCATGTTGCGCGTCCCCTTGGCTTGGCAATGTTCCAGTTCCAAAGTTTCGCTGCCACGTTAGAAAATCTGCTCCATCCACGTCGCCATCGCCATCAAAATCGGCGTTGTCAAGTTCTGCGTGGGGATTTATCAATACCGTGAGTGAAGAATTGGTTCCCTGGTTGTTCGTCAATAAAATACTGGCCGGGTTGTAGCCCAACAGGTTTGAAATGTCGAGGATGCCTGACGACTCCGTTGCTGAAAAATTCCCTGCCGTATCTCCGATTAGCTGCGGATTGCTCCCATCGGGGGAGCTCATCCAAATCTCGCCATTGTTGTTGTCCTCATTCACGAGGATCAATCCCTCTGGATAAACCGTACCGTTCAATACAGTGGGTGCGGTCCAATCAATATTATCCGCATCCCCGATCGACCCTTGAGTATTCCCCACATGGTTGTGGATCTTTGTGATAGAGAAACCTGACCCGGCCGAGTTAAAACTGCCACTGGTGAAATCAAGATCAAAATCGAATGTGAACACTCCAAAGTTTTGGTTCCCCAAAACAGCACGGGTGCCATCACTTGGGCTGGTATCAACATCCTCCATCTTGCTGGCAGCCAGAGCTCCTGCCGACGTTGTATCGAAAAACCCATCGTTAGAAGTTCCGCTCGTAGGAAGCGTGTCGTTAAGAAAATAGTAGCTACCAAAAGCCAGGCCGTTGCGGGCCAGGAACTCGTCGGATGGACTCCCATCGATACCCTTCCCTTTTTCGCCAATATAAAGCTGCATTCTCTGAGTTCCGCCGTCTGGGGACAGCAATAATGCGACGTGATCGGTTTCACCCGTATCGAGAAGTGCAGCGTTCTCCCAGGAGTCACGTGGCATTCCACCGATGCCGCCAATTGCACTGCCGGTGACGCCGCTGAGTTGATAATAATCGCGATTGTTGAGATCTAATGCAAATAGCCGACTGAACGAAAGATTGCCGAAACTTTCCTCGCCAGTGACATAAATATTGTCGACGAATCCGCGACCTGGTCCGAAAGTATTGGGAAGATACGATTGCCCGGAGCAGAACCGATTGAAACTCGTGTTGCTCGTATCCGAGGTAGCGATCCAATTGACTCCGCCGTCGCTACTCCAGCGATCGTAGGCCTGACGGGCTCCCGTGACAAAACTGACGCCACCCGTATTGCCACTGCTAATCACATTCCTGATGGCGGTTTGGAAGGCAGCAAGATCAATTGTAACCTCACTTATCGTCGCATCGGTTATTTCGTGATTCACTTGCACCCGCAAGGTAGAACCCAACCTACGTGCCCCCAACCCGTCGAAGTTTCCGGGCATCGACCAATTGAATCCGTCACCTGCTGGATTGTCGGTAATTGTAATAACCTCAAAGGCCCGCCAGTTGTTTCTGGGGTTTACTTGCAACGCACCGCCGTCGAGGGCCCAAGCTGGGGATTGTAAAGTTAGGCTTGCTGCAAGCAGTAACAAGCTTAAGAGAATATTTCTGCTCATGAAAAGTTGACCTGAATTCAAGAGGAGTTTCTTAGTACTGGCACTCAAGGTTATGAGCTTGCACGAGTAATCCATTCTAGCAGTTTTACTACCAATCCGGGGCAGTATTTTCCGAATAATCCCAATTCCTATTTACACACGGACAGCTTGGTTGTGTCAAAGTTAGATAAGAATAATGGTGAAAAGAGGCTTTGAAACTTGCTTCAAAGCTCACCCCCGCAATTGCCAGATTACTACGATGAACCCAAGTGGCACCAAATAGTAAGAGAATATCGCCAGCCTCCCATGGCGGACGAATCGGATCAACAATGCAAGCGCGGCGAGTCCAACTCCGAAAGATAACAATAGCCCCACAGCTAAAGTGCTTAGTGGCGTTCCTGTCGTACCTGCTTCAAGTGCTTCAAGCATTTCCAAGAGTCCCCCACCTGCAATAGCAGGAATTGCCAGAAGAAAGGCAAAGGTAGCGGCGGCCTCACGTTGCAAGCCGACTCCCAATCCTCCAGCTATGGTCGAGCCACTGCGAGAAATTCCTGGCAGTAGGGCCAGTGCTTGGAAGAATCCAATCTTCAGCGTGTCTTGCCAGCGAAGTTCCGGATAGTCAGTTGTTCCCTCGCCTCGTTGCGAAGCCCACCAAAGTAGGACTGCAGTAATTGGAAAGCAAATACCCGCTACGAGTGGATTTTCCAATATGAGATCACTGGTGGCATCTGGAAGTCCCTTCTTAATATAGACTCCGATCAAAGCAGCTGGAATCGTACCGAGGATTAGCAGCGGAATAACCCTACGATCTCTGGTAAATAAACGCCTTACCTCACGGTGATAATAGACCAACACAGAAAGCAGAGTACCAAGGTGCAGGACGATTTCGACTTCGACTAGATCCTGTACCGGCTCGCTGCCAAGGGACTGAAATATTGCGTTGGCTACGACCAAATGTCCCGACGAACTTACAGGCAAGAACTCTGTAAGTCCTTGCACAATTGCCAAGAGTATGATTTCAAAGAGTGTCATCAGTTTTGTAGACGGATCCAGGACATCTGGTAAATAGAATATTGGTCAGAACCACCACTATAATTGGCTTCGCTACTCCCGTCAGTGGCGAAATCTGTCACTTCTCTCATGGCGCGTCGGTCGTTAAGCTAAAGATAAGACTACTATTGGCAATATCTTGGTAAAGCAGTTTGTCATGGGAATCCGCTTCCTGTGCCCTAATGGCCACAAACTTAACGTTAAGAACTTCCTCGCAGGTAAAAGGGGTATCTGTCCCGACTGTGATGCGCGCTTCCTGGTTCCCTTTGAGAGTGGGGGCAAGGCGGAAGCCCTGGACGACGCTTCAACTGTCTCGGAAACATTGGTATCAAGCGATGAAAGCAGCGAGTCAACTCCCATTGTCTCGAGTAGCCATTTGGCGGAGGACGTCTGGCATGTACGCACCGCGACTGGAAATCAGCTCGGACCCGCAACCACTTCTCTTTTGAAAACATGGGTAGGCGAGAAACGTATCAATCAGGACTGCTGGGTCTGGAAAACTGGATGGCTCGACTGGCAACGCGCCAGCGATGTTTTCCCAGAAATCGGCTCCTCTCCCGGAACGACTAACAAGGTTGGTGTGGCAATCTCCACTCCACCTCCCTCGATTGCAACTGATCAGTTCGATCC
Source organism: uncultured Planctomycetaceae bacterium (assembly GCA_937925545.1). Taxonomy (GTDB): domain Bacteria; phylum Planctomycetota; class Planctomycetia; order Pirellulales; family Lacipirellulaceae; genus Bythopirellula. The sequence goes on along the minus strand of CALALR010000038.1, from coordinate 53,326 downwards.
CCAGGAGTCGGTAGCCGTGGCTACTCATCGACGACTCCAAAGAGAGCGGCGTCAGCGAGCAAGAAACGCTACGCTTGCTCTATTCGGACTGATATGCTTGCTGGCCCTGGTACTGCTGATTGTCGTGTTTATGTAGCGAACTTGATTGAGTTACAAAAGATTCCACCTAAGAAACCAAAAAAGCCGGTCCTCGCGATGAGGACCGGCTTTCATTTTGAATTACCATCGAATTCTGCTTACGCAAAATACTCAGGTGGTAGAATCCGGAGCCTGGGGAGCTGCTTCTGGAGCAATCTCGCCAGCGGCTTCACCACAGCTGCTGCAACCCTCGATTGCAGGGGCACCGCAACCACAAGGAGCTTCGCCACAGCTTGAGCAAGGCGAGCAGCTGCATGAGCAGGTCGTGCAGCAACCAGCGCGGCGGGCTTTGCGAGCCTCACGGCGGGTCATGCACTCGCAGCTGCACTGTTGTACTTCGCAACCGCAAGGAGCGGCAGCCGAGCAACCACATGCTGGGGCAGCTTCACATGGGCAAGCAGGTTCGCAGCAGACAGGCTCGCAGCAAACTGGCTGGCAGCAAGCTGGCGGACAGCAAGGCTGGCAACACTTGTTGCGACGATTGAACAAACCAGCTTCCGCATCCGAGGTTGCAAAGCCAGTCAACACGACCACCAAGGCGGTCAACACGATCATAACACGCTTCATAATGTAATCCCTCCTCTTGGGAAAAACCCGCGTCGATACTAACAGGAACACGTTTCCGTTGACGACGCTAAAAATTCTCTTCTTCTCATACCGTCCAGTTTGCCTGACCCCAGGATGCTACGACGGCGGTAGCAATGGGGAAAACGAACTTATATTTCCTCAGTGGTCGCAAGCAATGAACCCTGCGTGCCAGACTGTCAAATTCCCTAATTTTACGCATTAGAAAACTTAGGCCGACAAAATAACATGGCTACTTTAAGTGTCAAGTGGCTCTCTAGACCAAAAGAACCAAATTGGCGAACCGCGTCATTGCAGTAAAGCTCCGAGGGGCCGCAAGAAATGCAAGAAACCCCGAGAATCACGGACAAGAAACAACGTTTCAGACAGCGTTCTCACCATTCATCGGGGCGTGGTGGCTTACCGTGGCAAATGGCCCGAAAATCCCCAGAATGGCAATCTACGAAGAGTAGGCATATAGGAGAATGAGTTGGTAATTCACTCCCTCTGGTCTACCGATTTCGGCGATTCGCCCTAGCGGAAGGGATCCTGAGCTGGCTGAGCGGCATGCCGTTCGCCTGCCGGAGGTTCTTGGGCCGGGGAAGTGACGGTCGTGGGCAAGGCGAACTGACCTGGATTCTCGAAATCCATGACGATCGGCGCCTGACCCTCGCCCAATTCCGCAGCCATGCCTGAGATTCTCCAGACGCCTCCGTTCAACTTCAACGCCCAGGTGATACGCTCTTCATTGAGCTTGCCGTCCGCGTCCAGGTCTCGCCAGATGGATTCGACGACCGCCTTTTCTGCATCGATCATCTCGAGTGCGCCAACCTCGAATGTCGCCGTATCACTACCTGGTGGCGAAAAATTGAGTTCCAATTCACTGGTCCTCTGCAGGGCCAGCGGAGTGAGGCGAACACTCGCGGTTTCCGTATCCCCTGCACGAACTGCACTAAGAAATTCATAGACCACCTTAGCAATCGGGTCGCTAGGCACGTTGCCACCGGCAGAGTCGCTTGCAGAATTCTGGGTACCGCAACCGAGGGAAATCGCCAGGAGAGGAAGGGCCAAAATTGGTAACAGGTGACGCATGGAAAACCTCTGAATGCATAGCTACGAATCAACGGTGGTGGATTCACCAATGCGGCGAACAACCAGGGGGCGGGAGTGTGCCAAAATCACCTGCAAGGGTCAAGTGATTTCTCCAGCGCATTGCGATAGCACTCGGGTAGTTCATGGGCTCGAAAACAAGCGGCCCCGAACGAATCTACCTGATCCACAATCAACCCGCACTAAGCCCACGGTCGACCGCTTGCTGATCGCGACGATAGAGTGCTAGCTGTGACTCGAATGTGGCGGCATTGATCAGCCACGAGGGGTCCGAACTGACATAGCTCTGGCAATGGGCCACTAGCAGTCGATGGAGAAATTTGAACAGGTGGCGCGGCACGCGCAACGCGCCGAATGCTTCGATCAAGCGCCCGCTGGAGACGCTCTCATCAAACAAGTCCTGCAACTGGGGAGACGCCCCTTCTTTGCCACAGGCGGCAACCCGGGCGTTTGCCAGGTCGTAGAGTGCCGCCCCGGTCCACTCCAGCGAAGGGATCATGTTCTGCTTATCCAGGCGAGCACGCTGGAAGAAATCGTGCCCCTCTTGCTGCATGCACTCGGCAAGCTCAATCGGCAATAGGAGTTTAAGACCCAAACCCGGTTGCTTGAGAAACTTGTTATCGAGCATCGACCAGACAAGCCCCTTCATATTCTCTTGGGAACCATTGATCAGGTGCGGCTCGTCCACGCGATCGACCAGCACGACAATTCCCGAGAAACCCAAGGCCTTGAGCAAGCCCTGGAATTTATAGAGCAATTCATAGCGGTCGTCGGTTCGCCACTTGTTGGGCAGGGGTTGGCCGTTGATGTTGCGTCCCGAAAACTGCATCAGCACTTTTCGCAGAGGATTGGTCTCGCGATTGATGCAGCGCAAGTGTCGCGCCACACTGAAGGCCTGCATCCACCATCGCCAGAACTTTGCCAGCCACGGCGACCAACCCAATGCGATGATCAACCACGGCCACACGGTTTTTAGCCATTCATAGTGCTCGAGATAGAAGATCGTCCCCAGCACTGCCAGCGTGGTAAGAAACCCAATGCCGCGGATGCCCCAACTCTGCCAGGGCCAATAGCCTACCTTGCGGCGCAGACGGAACCAACGCGCATCGAATGATTCGGTGAATGAATTGTCGTAACAGGCGGCCAACAGCAACAGGTCGCGGCGTTGGAATCGATCGAGTCGGCTGACCGCGTTCGTGGGCAACGCGTTTCCGGTGGGGCCCGCGGGTTGCGAGGCTCCCAGCAGACGGTCGACGACGTCGGTCACGCCCAGCGAAAGAATCGCATCCATGTGATCCCACATCTTCCATTCCTCGAGCACCTTCGTCGGCTTACGACGGGTACGGCTGCTGAGGCGTTCGGCAAAATTGTCCAGAAAAGGATTGAAGTCATCGTACTCGATCACGAACGCCTTGGCGTTCTCATGGGTGCGATTGAACTCCTCGATCTGGGCCGTGACTTGCAGTCGCATCGCAGTTTTGCCGGAACCTTTTTCACCGAACACAATCGACGTGCCAGGATTCGCGGGATCGCCGTAGACTTTGTCCCAGTTCGGATGAAACGTGCTGGTTCGGCAGCTACCCTGGAAGACGGGATCGGTCTGTGCATCTTCGTCGGCAAACGGGTTCGTGCCCATGCCGTGGTGATCGAGCAGGTCGCGGAGGTTCATGGCGGAGGGTGTGGTTTGCAACCGGTTAAGTGTCACTTGGATGGGCGTGATTTTCGGACCTCTAAGTATAGGTTGCCGACGTGCAAACCCCACGCCAAAGGGCTAATTCTCCCTGTCGTTACGATCCGCACAAGCTGGCCAATCGTGTGGTGGCAGGTAAACTGGAAGAGGAGAGCCGCGGGCCCTGCACAGAATGAGATATGACACGATGAAAACCGATCCCAAGTATGGCTATTATCCCTGGTGGCCGGAAAACGGCGACGACTGGGTTCACCCCGAGGACGCGGATCTGGCCCGCACGTTGATCCCCAGCCCGCGAGTCTTTCGCCGGGATGGCGAACAGGGACTGTTCGTCGTGCTGCACTACGGCGACCTCACCTTGCGAGTCAAACGCACCCTCTGGCAAGAGGTGGAACCGGAAGGCTTTGAAATCGGCGACTGGGTGGAAGTCCTCTCCCGCGGCATGCGCAACACCCCCCGCACGGCCATCATCCAAGAAATGCATTGGGACCCCAAGGCGCGGCAGCTGCTCTACCAGGTGACGGAAAACGACGTGCCGGTCCCCAACCAGTACACCAGCGAAGACCTGCGGCATGTCGATCCTCCGAAAGCCCCGTGAGTGGTGAGTGACTGGAATGATGATTTATGAATTATGATTTCTGTTTTCTGGCTAACCACTAACCACTAACCACTAACCACTAACCACTAACCACTCCTGCCCAACTAACATTTTCTCGCAAAGGCGCTAAGGCGCAAAGCACAGGAGCTTTTTCGTTTCTGCCCAGCAGGGCATTTTCAATGTAGTGGGCACACTCCGTGTGCTGGAACAAATCTTGACAGACGGCACGGCGGAGAGTGTCTGCCATAGGAAAGAGGGATGGATTAGGAATGATGATTTGATGATTGATGGCTCGCATCTCATCGCAGAATCACCGCGGAGCAGAAGTACACTATCACGACAGTCAGACTGGTCAGTCAACAATTACCAACTGATAGCGCCATCAGGCATTAACACGAATTCCCGCTGACCCTCCCAGCAATCAGCCCACACCTGCAGCGCCAGAAAGTCGCCGTGGTCTTCCGCAGTGACGAAACGAATCGAGCTCGCATCAAAACGCTCCGCCAGATGAAGACAAATCTGCTCTTCAGCTATGAACCCTTGCTCGCTTGCCCATTCTTCAACTATCTGTTCGGTGTAGTCGTCGTCGTATGCTACTACAGGAGGGTACTTCAATATCTGTTTGCTTTTCGCTTTGAACACCTTGTGAATACAAAGTGTCTCATCCGTATCTGGATTTCGGTAGACCGTCTCGTTACGACCACCCTGGCGCGTCACGTTCGCACTGAGCCTTGCGGTTTTAAAAGAGACGCGTCGCCAATGTTGAGGATTCGACTGGAAATCGGCGACGCGCTTAGCAATCGACTGTAAGGTAATTGCCTGAAAACCGAATACACTGCTATGCACATTCCGCCAGGCGATGGCGAACAAGACGCCTAAAATACAGAACAACACCAAGCCAGTACCCAGAAGCGCACGCAGGACCTGTCGCTTCATCGTGTCGTCATCGATACGCGACAAGTCTACTTTCCACCTCCGACCTATCAATACCTTGTACGTGCTAACCAGCATCACGTAAATGCAACCAGCCGGCAACAGGAGGAACACCAGTGGAATAAGTCCCCACCACAGGTAACTTGGCAAGCCGCGGAGCAGTGTGGCTTCACTTGGATTATCTGGATTGACGTAGCAAAAGACCTTTGATTTGGCCTGCAGCAGATCGAGGGCTTTCTGCGCACTCCTTCGACTACTGAAACTGGTGGCATTGGACGCAGGGAATTTGAAACGTGAAAACTCTTGTTGATTCCCTTTGATTTTGTAGCTAAATCGGTTGTAAACAGGGAATTCGTAATGTGAAGACTGGTACTGCTTACCCTCAAATGCGTAGTCGTATAGAACTTCGATGCCATAACTCACACCGCCTTCGACGCCACCTAGCTTATTGACCTTGCTGTAGACGATTTCACATGGAACCGTGGCCCAGCCACGTGCGTCGATCACTAGCGTGATGGGCCTCACGAGGAAGATGTAAGTGAAGATCGACGCCATCAGAGACCACACCAGAATGAATACTGTAAAAAAGGTTCGCTCAGCCCAGGTCTTATGATAGGAGGTGCGATGTGGCATTGGGCCTCCACTGATCTATCGAGATTAGAGAGAGAATTTCGGTTCAGGTGACAGCCGTTGTTTCGCCATCTAGCCCACAACCTTACTCCAAAACAGGAACTGCGGCGACAGATCATCGCCCTGATAAATCGGAATACACACGGTGACCATCAGCCTACCGCGCTCACCTTGGGCGTCAATAAAACTCGCCACGCCTTCGCTCTGACATAGTGGTAAATCGACGTGCCGTGCGGCTAAGGGGCTGGTCAGGGGAGAGAAGTTGATCGCGGATTTCACCACTCACCACTCACCGGAGGCGAACTGATCGGGCCCGAGGACGGGCCGGCTCGCGCCTCTCTGACTATTCCGCATTCACCTCACCACTCACCACTCAATTCACAACCCATACAGCTCGCCATACTTCGTCGTGAGGTGTGCGATCAGCGCTTCGTGCGAAAGCGGTTTGCCGGTGATTTGTTCGGCTAGTTCGGCGGCGGTGTAGCGCTTGCCGTGGTGGTGGATGTGTTCGCGGAGCCACTCTTTTAAATTGCTGAATTCGCCGCGGCGGAATTGGGGCTCCAGGTCGCTCAGGTCCTCGCTTGCCTGGGCGAAGAATTGGGCGGCGTAGAGGTTGCCCAGGGTGTAGGTAGGAAAATAGCCGAACAGGCCGCCGCTCCAGTGGACGTCTTGCAATACGCCGTCTTTGTCGGTCGGGGAGACCACGCCCAGGTAGTGCTGGTATTTGTCGTTCCAGGCGCCGGGCAGGTCGGCCACCGATAGCTGATCTTCCACTAGGGCTTTCTCCAGTTCGAAGCGGATGAGGATATGCAGATTGTAGGTGACCTCGTCGGCCTCAACGCGGACCAGCGAAGGACGCACGTCGTTGATCGCACCGTAGAAAGCATCCGCAGTCACGTCTCCCAGTGCCTGGGGAAATTCTGCTTGCGCGACGGGGAAAAAATGCTCCCAAAACGCGCGGCTGCGGCCGACCTGGTTTTCCCACATGCGGGATTGCGATTCGTGGATGCCCAGCGAGACGTACTGGCCGGTGGGGAGGCCAAAGTTTTCGGCGGGCAGGCCCTGGTCGTAGATGCCGTGGCCCGCTTCGTGGAGAACGCTGAAAAAGCAATCAGAAAACCAATGTTCGTCGTAGCGGGTGGTGAGCCGCACGTCGTTGGGACCTACCATGCAGCAAAAAGGATGGTCGGTCGTATCGAGTCTGCCGGCGGTGAAGTCGAAGCCGATAGCGGCCGCAGCGTGCAAGCCGAACGCTTCCTGGGCACGCACCGGATAGTTGCGGGTGAGGATGTTTACATCCGGCCGCTGGGAGCTTTCGCCGATCGCCTGCACGAGGGGGACGAGGGCGTCGCGGAGATCGGCCAGGATGCGGGTGATGTTCGCGGTGGACTCTCCTGGTTCGTAATCGTCCAACAGGGGATCGTATGGTGTGTTTGTGTAGCCCAGTGCGGCTGCCTCCTGGCGTTTCAAGTCGACGATTTTCTCGAGCGCTGGACGAAAGGCGGAGAAGCTGTTTTCCTTGCGTGCAGCGGCCCAGATTTGTTGCCCCGAGATCGTGGCACGCGTGAGTTGCTCGACAAGTGCCTGAGGAAGTTTGGTACGTTTTTCGTAGTCGCGCTTGAGGTGGTGAATCACCGCGCCGGTGTCGCTCCGCTTGTCTTCGGCCAGCGGGGTCTCGACGAGTTGAGCAAGCCATTCTCCCAGCTTGGGATCGGTCTCACGCTGATGGACCAGTCCCGCCATGTATGCCGCCTGCTCGGCGCGATATTCGCCACCAGCGTCGGGCATCTTGGTTCGCTCGTCCCACTCCAAAAGTTCCTGAATACTGGCCAGAATGGCTGTCTCACGGACATGGCTGGTGAGCAGTTCGAATGTTGCTTCGGGGGTGTGCATGTTTTTCTCTTCAGTTTTTCTACACTCGGGAGCGCGACTACAAGGATCCGTGCGGAGAGGATATCATAGTAGGTGTTTAGGAGGCGAGTGGTGAGTTGAATGCGGAATCCGGATTGCGAAATGGTCACAGAGTGGTGGGGCGCGAGCCGGCCCGTCCTCGGGCCCGATCAGTTCGCCACGCCGAATCTGCGATGGGTGGTTAGTGCAATGAAGAATACCAAGAATTGCCCACGGCGCGAGGTGCATTATGATTCGCTCGAGCAGATGCTCGGGGATGCGGATCGGTTGGCGGCGGCTGGGGCTAGGACCACCGGTAATTGGTCGATGGCGCAAATATTCGAGCATCTGGCAACCGTACTGGACAAGTTTGTGGATGGGTACGGATTCACGGCCCCGCTGCCGATGCGGCTGGTGGCCAAACTGTTTAAGCAGCGTGCGTTGCACCACTCCCTGCCTGCCGGTTACAAGTTGCCTAGTCGCGCCGCTGTGCTATTGCCTGCTGAAGAGGTGGACGTTGCGTCAGCCTTGAACCATTTGCACAGCGCGGTGGGTCGATTTCGTGCAGCGGCAAAACTGCACCCCAACCCCTTCCTCGGTCAATTGACCCGCGAAGAGGCGACGCTGTTGAACCTGCGGCATTGCGAACTGCACATGAGCTTTATTGAAAATCCTGAGGGGTGAGTGAATGCGGATTGCGGAGTGCGGAATGCGGAATATAAGAAATGAAAGATTGGTCATTGGACATTGGAACTTAGTCTTAGGTGGTGAGTTCGGAAATTTTTGAAAGCGTGCCATGCTCGATATTCTTGTTGTCGCTCCGCATCCTGACGACGCTGAGCTTGGCATGGGAGGGGCCATCGTCAAATTTGTGGCAGAGGGCCGGAAAGTTGGTATCCTCGACCTGACCAATGGTGAGCCGACGCCCCATGGGTCACTTGAAATTCGGGAACGTGAGACGGCTGCGGCTACCAAAATCCTGGGCATCGAGTGGCGAGAGAAACTGGGGCTGCCGAATCGTTCGCTTGAAGCGACGCTGGAAAATCGTGCACGGCTGGCAGAAGTCTTCCGTCGTGTGCGACCTCGATGGCTTTTTGCTCCCTACTGGGTCGACGCACATCCGGATCATGTGGCTGCAACGGAGTTGGTTGAGGCGGCACGATTTTGGTCAAAACTGTCCAAGAGTGAACTTACCGGTGAGCCGTATCACCCCGAGCGGATTTACAACTATTACTGCGTGCATCTTAAAATGGTGCCGCAACCGGCGTTCGTGCTCGATATCAGCGCTGAGTGGGAAAGTAAGATCGCCGCGATTCGGGCCTATGAAAGTCAATTCATCACGGGTCGACCAACGGAGCCTCCCACTTTTCTTGACCAGCTCCGGGATGAAGCTGCCTTCTGGGGCAAGTCGATCGGACGCCCCTACGGAGAGCCGTTCACGTGTCGAGAACCGCTGGGACTGAAATCGCTTGATGGCCTGGTGTGAATAAATTGCATTTTTCCCAACCACCTTGGACTCCTAGCGACCACGACAAAGTGTCGCGGCTACATTTTCCTAGCATAGAGCGGATGTATTTCAGCATTCAAAATGTAGGAATAAAAAATGCATATCAGCTTGGTGCAGGGGTAAAAAACTTGTTGCGAAGCGCAACAGACTTAACTTTATCAGGGGGACCGTAAGTTCAAGTGATGCGTTCTTAAAGAGTGCATCTCTAGCCCCTTGTTTGTATCAGTATGCAGGTGTTCTGTTCGATCACCACCCGCGCTGACAGACAAGTAAGCATTGGTTCTGCAAGCAGGAATCTTTGTGATCCTGCACATTGAATGAGATTCTTTTTAGGAGGACGTTTATTATGAAAAAGTTTACGCAAGTCCTGGCAATCGCCGCTACAGGCCTTTGGTTTGTCGCTCCGGTGAGTGCTCAATTAGGGCTCGGTGGCGGGGGGAACGCCGGGGCAGGAGTCGATGTGGGCAACGCGGTCCAAGGTGTAACTCAGGGCGTTGGTAATGCAACACGTAATGTTCAACAGGGTGCCCGCAATATCCAACGAGGCGTTCGCCAGCTAGGCAGCGATACGGTGCAACTAACTCGACAAGGGTTGCAAAATCAAACTCAAAACTTGCGCAATACCCTTCCTGGCCAACAACGTTTCGATGGGCGCATCGGAGCCAATGCTTCGACCTTTGTCGATGTAGACACGCCGCAAATCCCAGCTCGAGCACAAGCAGATGCTGAGTTCAACGCTCAAGCAGATCGTGATGCCCGGTGGAGGAAAATTCGCCACAATGGGGAATGGTGGTACTACTCGCCTGAAGGCAACTGGATGTACATGCGCGATGGTCAGTGGAACAGATATGATGATCAAAACTTCCAACGTCCCAACGCAGATGGAACCTATACCGCAAATTATCGTGATGGGTCCAGCAATGGCGACATGTGGAGACAAGACGGTCGTTCTGTTTATCGTTTGCAAACGGACAGCCAAGGACGACAATACATTCGTCTGAATGGTCAACAAATCTGGGTCGGCTCCGATGCAGGTGCATCCGTTCGGGCTGGTCAGTCTGACAGCAATTCAAGGAACCTCGAAGCAGGGATTGATGCCGATGCCTCGGTGGGTGCGGGTCAGTCCAACTAAGGGTTTTATAGAGCCGCAACGACTGAACTTAAAACGCAATAGCATTAAACCGCAGAGTATTCAGTCGGTACATCTTAAGCAAGCTCACCCTGTCAGAGACGGGGTGGGCTTTTTTTGTTGTTCAGGCATAGCTTCTACTACCACGGCAAGATTCTTAATGCTCAAAGCAGGTCTCCCGACCTCGCCGTAACCGCTAGAACTGATTATGATATTGGCGTCGCTTCCTTAGAACAGTTCCTTTGATACTTGCATGGTTCAATCTCCTTCTACATTAGAATCCGAAAGTGGCGCTCTCTGTTCACGTGAGCAGGCTAGCGAATTCCTGCTGGGCCGGATCAACTACGAGCGGACGAGTAGCGTGCCTTATAGCAAGCGGCACATGAAGCTCGACCGGATGCGGCAGCTACTGACGCACCTGGGCAATCCGGATGCCGGCATGCCGATTGTGCATGTGGCCGGAACCAAAGGAAAAGGGTCGACTTCAACGATGATCGCTGCGGTGCTAAAAGCCGCAGGATATAAGACGGGTATGTTCACTTCGCCCCATCTGGAGCGGATCGAAGAGCGATTTCAGATCAACGGGATCCCCTGCCCTGGTGACCGGCTTGTCACGCTCGTAGAAAGATTGCGGCCTGTGGTCGAAGCGATGGACCAAGAAGCGGCTGCGAAGGGAGAACTTGGCCCAACTTATTTCGAATTGGTGACGGCAATTGCCCTGATGCATTTTGCTGAGGAAAAAGTCGACATCGTTGTCCTGGAAGTCGGCTTAGGAGGGAGGCTCGATTCGACCAACGTTTGCCAATCTACCATCACTGTCATTACCAGCATCAGTCTCGATCACACGAAACAGCTTGGTTCCACCGTTGAGGAGATTGCCGCAGAAAAGGCAGGCATTATCAAACCGGGCGTCCCCTTGCTCTGCGGGCCATTAGAAGCCGGTCCGCGACGAGTGATCTCTGAGATCGCTCGCCAACATGGTTCCCGGATGCTTGAAGCGGGGCGAGACTACGAATACACCTATCATCCGCCTCGCAAGCTTGAGAAAAATGACTACTTGGGACGATTGGACTTTGAAGGGGATCTAGGAAGCGAGGATGCCACTTTACCCGAGATTCCGCTACGCATGTTGGGCGTTCATCAAGCGGCAAATGCGGCCCTGGCGATCGCGACCGTCTCTCAACTCCGCAAGCAAGGCTGGCGGATATCGAGCGAGGCCATCCGAGAGACCTTTTCTCAGCTCACACTTCCTGGCCGAATCGAGCTGGTCCGTCGTCGGCCAGCCGTTGTATTGGACGTGGCTCATAATGTAGCTGCCGTTGAGGCGTTGGTGGAAGTGCTCACCACCAATTTCTCATGCACCGAGCGAACGCTAGTATTGGCAGCTTCACGTGACAAAGATGTGCGCGGGATCGTTCGTGTCTTGGTTCCCCATTTCGGGCGTGTAATCGTCACCGAATACCAGGACAATCCCCGCGCTTTGGCTACGGAGAAACTGGGGAAAATCGTCCGCGGTGAAATTGCAGCTCAGAAACTTGGTGATCGAGAAGTTGTGGAGTCTCGCTGTTCTCAAGAAGCGTGGGAGATAGCGCGCCGCGGAGCCCGACGAGATCAATTGATCTGCATTACGGGTTCTTTCTTTGTCGTAGCCGAGCTGCGGAGCGTACTTCGCGGAGACGCCTGACCAGATGCGGTCTGCGTCGCGCGACGAACACGGCCAGACAACAGCCGAGGTAGGTGAGCATAGCGATTCCTTTCGTGTGAAGTGGTAGTTAGGTTACACCGAATTGCTAGGACCGATCGGGCCAGTTCCAACGGGGCATTTCTCGCCAATCGAAGTCGTCTTCGAGCGTGGGGGAGGGGGGTTCCATCTCGGCCACGGCTCCGTCCTGATGTTGCCGGTTGACTGTATGTCGCTGGATTTTGGCAATTCGGCGCTCACCTCGAATTTCGTCCTGCAGATTTGCAACAAGGCGGGCGATGGTGGGATCTGACCACGGCAGGCGGTCACTGGGTCGATGTAGTGTTTGATTCTTAGAAACCATGATGCTTTCGTCGGCATCTGGTACCCGGACAACTGTGCAAAAAACACGTCGAATCTTCCTTGGAGCAACCATGTCTGTTCCTTTTCCCCTTGTGGGCAAGATGTGCCCAATTTGATGATAAAACCAGAAACCTTGAAAAGAGGCGTCGTATTGCCCAAGCCTGAAATCCCTTGGCCTTGTCGCGGAACACGTTCGCCTGGCGAGGTTTTGCTTGAGAGCCTTCCCCCTGCCAATCTGTAGAACGGATAGTGCAGACGCCGTGCCAAAAATAAGAAAGCAACTAACCCACGCCTTCAAACCGTTGCCAGTCAACCACTTAGAATGGTTTGCTAGCAAATGGAACTTCTAGGATTTCTTTCTTTTCCAAGGCAGAAATTTCAATTCTCTTGTATAGGACGTGAAGATTTAAGGGTTAGATAAATCGATCTGCCGCTCTCTCAAATACGACTGCAAATAGCCCACTGCCAGGTCCAGAGCTTCATCGTTGAATTGTTCGGGAAGTTTGCCGTCTCGTTCGTCAAGTTGATCGGACAGCGGGCCATCGGCGATTTCACCAAACAGGTCGCGGCGATAGCGGTATTTTCGCCATAGCAAATATTGCTCATCATCCAACACGACTTCGAACCCCTTGGTCGGTTTTACTCCCCAAGGATCGGCTTCAGTGTCTTCGACTGAGCGATGGATATTCTTGCCACTCGGACGCCAATACGTAGCAAAAGTGAGCTTGATGAGACTGCGCCCAGATTCAACTTGCACAATTCTCTGCACAGTCCCTTTTCCATAGGTTCTCTGGCCAATGATGACGGCGCGATTATAGTCCTGCAGGCAGGCGGCAAGGATTTCGCTTGCGCTGGCACTATTTCCATTGATGAGCACCACCAACGGCAGATCTGAATACCCCCCTCTACCAGTGGAAACAAAGCGTTCTCGAATTTCTTCCTCGCGATCACGGGTGGTGACAATCGGCAGTCCGGCACGGAGAAACAAGTCACTGATCCCAACTGCCGCATCGAGTGTACCGCCGTAATTATCGCGAACGTCGAGGATAAGTGCCTGAATTCCCGCAGAGTTTAATTCGGCCATGACATCGGTAAATTCATCGAGGGTCTTGTCGCCAAATTTGGCTATCCGCACGTAGCCGATGCGCTCGTCGTTGGGGAGTTGAAAGATCCATTCGTTGTTTTCATCACGAAGATCTCCGAGTACGGATTCGACAGTAATCATTGCCCGCACGATGGTCACATCGATCGCCTCTTCTTCACCGGGATGAATCACCGAGAGCGTGACAGGAGTGCCAATCTCACCTCGGACCAACCGTAGGGCATCTCTCATGTCCATATTTGCAGTTTGCTGGCCGTCTATTGCAACAATGCGGTCTCCGGCACGTATGTCGGAACTGAAGGCAGGAGAACCGGGTTCGGGTGGACCTACTACTGTCAATTGAGGTGGATCACCCAATTGAATGATTCGGACACCGATTCCTCCAAATTCTTGAATCAGTTCTTCCTGGAAGTTATCTCGCTCTCTTTGATCGACGAACATCGAGTGTTCATCACCCCGCTTGTGAAGAACGCCTATCATGCCGTTCATGGCGCCATCAAATAATTCCTGATCGGGGGGAGAGACCAGTGACCAGCGATCTATCACCGAATAGCTGGCCGCCACATATCGGGCATACGGATTCTGCTCAGCCCGAACGTAGCACACGTAGGACAAGAGAAGGACGGAAACAAACGAAAACAAATTACGTCGAGACACTTAGGGAGCCACTCCTGGCGGAGACTGCAAGCAACATGAGGTGGGTCCACCCCATTGCAAAGATAATATAGCAAACAGGCCTGCCGGAATACTCCAGCAGGCCTGTCTAAATTCTTGTTATACGCCAGCCTACAGCCGGCTATTTGAGACTCAATCGCGGGGGCGAACAGCTCCCGTGAGACCGCTGTAATCAGCCCGGTCGTCTTGGTGCCACAAGGGATGACCCATGCGAATCCGCTCGGCCATGACTTCCAACTTTTCACGAGATCCGGCGGGAGCTTGGGTGCTCTTGAACTGGTCATCAACGCGAGGAGCAAAGTCCTCGTCGTGACCATATTTCAAAATAGCTTCGAACACATTTTTCAATTTTGGGTCTGGCATCTCTCATTCACTCCTACAACAACAAATCGTTGGTCCCGGCGGGGCCAAGTTCACCCTCCATGAACCTGGTAAGACCAACTGGATGGAAAGAAAAAATCACACAAAAACGCCAGACACCTACCGTCCAGGAAGGGGTCACTTCCCGAAACCAATACTTGCCTAGCTTGTGGAACCTTTGAACAAGTGATTATTACCACAGGAGGAGGGAAGTCAAGTTTTTTCTGCAAAGGTCTTGACAAAAATAATTTGGAGGGCTTTTTCGCAGGTAAAATGTGCGGTATGGGTAGCTCTGGCAGGATTTGACACTTGGGAATTGGAGACTTTCCGGCAGATTCGGCGTGTCCTCCGGACATCGTCATATACGCATTTCTTCTCCTCTATCTTGCATGCCATCCGTAAATCTAGCTGCCTTCGCTGACGTGAGTCCCATGAAGAAATTCGATAATCGTGCTAGCATCGATGGCGTTGAAGACACACGTACACAGATAAACGAAGGGTTAATTTACACCACTATGCGATGGATCCAGAAAAATATCCAACTGCATGCGCGTAAGCGCGGGTTTCACCTCATTACGTCTGAACTCGTTGAAGCAATCCCCGAAATTAGACACTTTCGCGTAGGGATGTTGAACCTTTTTCTGCAACATACCTCGGCTGCACTCTCAATCAATGAAAATGCAGATCCAGACGTGCCTTTGGACCTCGAAAGCAGTCTGTCATCCATCGCTCCAGAATCCTTTCCCTATCGACACACGTGCGAAGGGCCCGACGACATGCCGGCGCATGTGAAGTCGTCGCTAATAGGATGTTCACAATTGATACCGATACAGGAAGGCCAACTTTGCCTGGGAACCTGGCAGGGAATCTATTTGTGTGAACATCGCAACCACGGAGGTCGGCGGCGAATCGTGGCCACCCTGTGGGGCGAATAAAAACCAGTATTCAACCTCGACTCACATACCCATGCAAGTGGACATCTGATTCGATGGTAGATATCTCGACATCTACCAATTCTCTTGCTGCAGACATCTCGAGCAATCCTTGCCCGGCAATTGGTGACAGTGCTGCATGACCACCTACGAGCTTGGGAGCTATAAAGGCATGGACTTCGTCGATGGCATCCAAATCAAAGAACGTGCCGATGAGGCTGGCACCTCCCTCGACTAAAATATTTGTCATTTGCCTTCGCCCCAGATCATCGAGAAACAAGCCGACACGCTCCAGCCGATCCTGACCAGCGACCTGCAGCACCTCGACACCGCACCCCCGCAATACTTTTACTCGCTCCGCAGGGGCGTCATCTCTCACCACAAGCAGCACAGGGGCTTGATCCAATGATTTCACGAGGCGGCTCTCCGTGGATAGTGTCGCTCGGGAATCCAGCACGATGCGTGTGGCGATACGCGCGCCCGGCGGTCTGGCAGTGAGCATCGGATCGTCACTTGCAACTGTTCCTTTGCCAACCACAATTCCATCGACTTGCCCACGCAAGTGGTGCACCATCGCTCGCGAAGCTTCGCAGGTGATCCACTGGCTGTCTCCTGTGTGTGTAGCCAGCTTTCCATCAAGAGTCATCGCCCATTTGGCAATGACCCAGGGTCTGCCTTTAGTCATGAGCTTGGCAAAGGGGGCTATCAATCTGTGGGCCGGAGTGTTGTCAGAGAATAGTTCAACTTTAATCCCGGCACTGCGCAGTCTGGCTATTCCGCCCCCCGCCACGTGCGGATTGGGATCCTCGCAACCGATTACCACTCGGGAAACTTTGGCCTCGAGTAAAGCCTCTGTACACGCAGGGGTCTTCCCCTCGTGAGCACAGGGCTCCAAGGTGACAAACACCTCAGACCCTGCTGCAGCATTTCCTGCCGCAGCCAGAGCCTCAATCTCGGCATGGGGTCCGCCAAACCGTTGATGCCATCCTTCGCCGACCACTTGCTCGTCGCGGACGATTACGCAACCGACCATCGGGTTGGGCTCTACGAACCCGCGTCCCTGCTCGGCCAACTCGAGTGCACGGGACATGTGTTGATGATCGGCTTGGTTCACCATTAGAAAGTAGGGTGGGCATCGCCCACCAGAAGGTTTGGTCTGGGTTCCATGTTGTTGGGCAGTGTTCACTCTACGCAGCTGTTAAGGAGTCCAAATTGCGGATTTCCCGCTACCGACTGTAGTGGCATCCTCATCGCTATCTGGTGTCCAAATCCCGCTATTAGCTTGTGGAGTAGAAGCAGCCCCCAATTTTTTACTCGGCATTGCAAGTGGAGTTGGTTTATGTCTTTCATGCGGTGAAAGAAGTCCGGCAGAATAAAGGATGCGATAGGTCTCCTCGGCAACTCCTGGTTCGTTGATATGCACGGATCGCAATTCTTCGAGTACTCGCTGAGCCGTTGCGGAATCGCCGCGCTCAATGGCGACTTCCAAATCCAAGAGGGCCCATTGCGCTACGGATCGGTGGTTTTGCTGAGCCCATGCGCGCGCTTTTGCAATCCACTGTTGAGATCGCGCAAGATCGGCATCCACTCGCACTAACTGATGAAAGGCCCTCGTCAAATCGAGTCCGGGCAACTGATCGGCGCGCGAGACCAATTCTTGTCCAAGCATCAAGATGGCTAACTCGGCACCTAACATCGTCGCTCGGTTGAATAGTTCTTCCAACTGTTCGACTGTGAGTTTGGCCAATTCAAGTTTTGGAATGCGGACGATGGAGAACTTACTGACCGAAATATGTGCGGGATCAATTCTGTTGGAAAGCGGCAGTCCCAATCGTTCGCGCAATTCGTCGAATAAAGGGAGTTCACGTGGCTCGACTGCTGCTTGCTCGATAATCAGTGCACTAGCCAGAAGGGGAAGTCGCAAGTCGGGATCATTCGATGCCTCCTTGGGACTCTTGCCTTTCAAGGCTGCTCTCGGCGTCTCGGTCCACCGCACAAGAATCGCCTCGCGCCGTTCTTCGGCCACCAATCGATTTCGCTGATCCTGCGGAGTGCCTGGTGGAATCCTCCACCGCCAACTCAGCGATTCTTCACTTTGCGATTTTTCTGCTACAACTATTTCTTCCAACTCGCCGCCAAGCAGTTCCCCTGCTACTTCAGCCAACAAGGATTTCGTTATTTGCAGTTCTTCAGTGCGATCGGTCGTCAACTCCAACTGCGCAGCTCGGTCTGTCCGCTTGCCGTAGAAGCTGAGAAACCCCAAGACTCGAGGGATTTCATGACGCTGCAGGTCAGGTCGAGTGGAAGGCGTGGGTCTATCAAGTAGCAAGTGTCCACTCCGCGGCCGAACTGCATCTTCGTCAAGATCTTCCGTATTAAGAGGGTAGTTTTCAATCCGTTTGTCCTCAGCCAACCGCTCTGCCAAGGCATCCTCATCACTCACAGCATAAGCGATTCGCACGGTCTCAAGCTTTGGATCTTCTAGATTGGGATCGATTAGCTGTGCCAAGGCTTCGGCTTCTACGGCACGGTCTTCGCTGGTCTCCAAGCGCGCGTATTCGTGCAGCCCCTCTGCAAATTGGTCAAGCTTGCCGAGCCACCCGCGTACGACGGCGAGATTGTAAACAATCTCCGGCTGAGCCCCTGCTTTGTCGCGCAATGAACACAAAATTTCTTCAGCGATTCGCCATTGCCCGCGACTGATAGCCCGCGAGGCATGATTGAATTCACCTTGCCAGGGGACGTCGTCGGGACAATCCAAGGGATTCGCGAGCTCTCGAACCAGGAGAGGCAAGCCGCTCTGCAAATTCATCTTCAAGAGAAGTTGAATAGCCATATTATCGTCTTCGGGGGCAATTCCTGCGTAGAGCAGCAGATGGCCACGCCCCGCGATCAGCTCTCCTTCCAACAATAAAGCATGGCCCACCGCACCAATTGCCTCAAATACATGCAAGGGCATATCGTCATCAAGCATTTCGAGGGCATCCTGCAAATGCCCTATGGCAGCGGTCCCACCCTGCGTTGCAGCTACCAGTATCGCTTTCTGACCATGCGCCGCCGGATTGTGAGGATGCTTGGCGAGATAGTGTTCGATAGTTTTTGTCGCTGCATCGAACTCATGCATTGAGAGTTCCAGATTGGCACGCATGTCTAAGAGGGACGCCCGATCTGGCTGCTTCTTGAGAAGCACATCCAAATGCTTGAGCGCAGCGTGGGGCTGGTCTCCGGCAACCATTCGATGGATTTTTTCCATGTCGCCAGCAAGATCGGGACAACAAAACTTCAGCTTCTTGCCACTACCACACGGACACGGAGAATAAGGATCAATAGCCATAACAAACCACCGATGAATTTAGAAATATATTCACACACCTGCTAAGCCTCATGGTAACCCAGCAAGGCATATTGCCGCAACCAAATGTTACTGATAATTAGTAACGCATTGGCACAGACGAAACACGGCCAAGACAACCAAGTATTTATAAACAGCTCTCTTGTTATTGCATCAGTGCTTCAAATGTTCCAAGCATTTGGCTGCATTATTAAACAAGTTGTTTTGCTTTTTCCTCAACCAGTGCGAGTAGCGCCTTCTGGGGGTCGGCGAACTTCTGGATTCCTTCGCGCATAAGTGTCTCTTCCAGTTTTTCTATGTCCACCTTAGCAGCGATCTCTTCACAGATAGCAGCGGGAGGGAGTTTGTCGACCGTGCGGGTAAATGTCAAATCATTCTGAGCGATGGCGTCGTTGGTGGCAGGAGGATTAGTTTGAATGTCGCTACCTGCCAAAGCGATCACATACTTCCACGGAACATCTTCAGGGTTCTTGGTCCCCGTGCTGGCAAACACGATCTCCTGTTTTAACGGCGTGGGATGCTTGGACCAAAACTCTTGGTTCGCCTGCCAAAGTTGTTTGGCATTCAGGATGCCAACTTGCCCCTGAGCGTCTGCCGATAGTTCGGGTACGTGCTTTTGGGTGTAGACGTCTACTCGCGAAACAAAAATACTGTAAACGCTTTTAAACGTTTTAAGCGAGTCCCGCTTCTGAGCACCCTGCCAAATCGCATCACGCGCAGCCTCATATTGACGGAGTGTGAAGATTAACGTGACATTCAGCGGAACTCCTTGGGCAGCTAAATCTGGTAGTGCAGCGATACCCGCTGGGGTGGCAGGCACTTTAATCATGCGATTCTGATGACCCTGCGACCACTTTGTTCCCTCAGAAACATAACGGGCAACCCGGTCGGCATGCGGCATATTGGCGACGGGGTCTTCCAGCAGAGGATCCACTTCAAAGCTCACGTAGCCATCATCCCCCCCAGTTTTAGTCCATGCAGGCTGAAATGACTTTTGTGCCTCGGCAACCACCCGATCATTCAATTGCCAGGCAGCGTCGCGGGGAGAACAACCTTGCTGAAGCAAATCGGAAAGCTGCTCATCGTAGCGACCCGTCTTGATGAGATCGCTAATGATGATGGGATTCGAAGTCGCACCGGTGGCCCCGAGTTTCAGGTTCTCGGCCACCAGATCGGGATCAACCGAATCCAGCCATAGCTTCGTGCCCGTGTTGATTAGTGAGGTCAGAGATTGCTTAGACATGATAGCATCGCTCCTGGGCGGGATGGTTATGTGAGTACCAGCGATTCTCGACTGATCACTTGTTACTCACAAGTGCTGCAGAATGGCAATTGGGTTAGTTTAGCGAATCTACACGATCTGTCGCGACCTTTTCTATTTAGCGGGATTTTAATGATTTTTACGATTCTGTCGGTTATTCCTACATCTTGCTGAGCTACTGGACGATGAATTCCCTGTACGAAAATGCTTCCGCACATGATGCGCGAGAATTTGCTTGTCGATCCAAAGGGGAGGTCTTTGCGGTGAATAAGTTAGTCGGATTGCTGATATTAGCTGTTTTGGGGATTCCCAGTGGTGAGGCCTGTGCGCAGGATCTCGTCCAAGGACAATCGCCTCAATTCATATTCGCCGACCAGGATCTCTCTGCATCTGCCGGATTGCCGAAGATGCAGTTGCCTGATGAGGAGATTCCTCAACCCATTGCAGAACCGCTGGCGACTCCACTCTATGAGGACGATTTCGATTCCGAGGGAATCGACGGAGTGGATGAAGATTTCCGTGTGTTCGACTGTTATCCAGCGCTGCTGGAAAGCACGGGCACCTGGTTACGCCGAGGATTTTGGTATGCCGAAGCTGATGCCGTGCTCTTTGCCCGAAGTTTTGCCAAGACCGGACTTACACTAGCATTTGATGCAGATGTCGTGAACCCAATCCAACGGTTGGGGACGAAGAACATGCTGGCAATCGATAGTGCCAAGCCAGGTGTGGAAGGGGTTCCGCGACTCAACGTCGGCCGCTTCCTGTTTCGTGATTACATGAATCGCGATCATACCATGGAGTTCACTATCTTCGGAGGTGGCAACTGGAGCCAGGACTCTGCGCTAGATGGCGGCAACCTTGTCATGCCATTGAATATCTCCAATGGTAATCCAAATTTCAGTGGTGCTCGCAGGATGCAGTTCGGATACGACAGTTGGTACAACAGCTTTGAGTTGACCTACAACGTCAAGCAGCGCATGTCGAGAGACCGCATGGAACTGGAACCAAGCGGACATTGGGTCCGTCGCGCCCAACCCTCCAGCACCAACGCGTTGTTGGCGGGAGTCCGTTACTTCAATCTCGACGAGAATCTGAACATCATGGCTTTCGGCATCCCTGACGCGGATGGAGACAGCGATAATGAAACCGGCAACTACCGAGTACAGACTGGCAACCACTTGATCGGCACGGAACTCGGACTTTCCCATGCTTACGAGACTGCCCGATGGAGCATTACCGGCAAAGTCAAAGGTGGCATGTATCTGAACATGATTCACATGGAATCCAACTTTGACGTAACTGGCAACATTACCTCGGGTAGCACGGATATCGAAGGAGACAACCTTGCCTGGGTGGGTGAAGCGGCTCTGATCGGCAGATGGCATCTGCGTCCCAATTTTTCACTGCGAACCAGCCTCGAAGTGATGCACCTTACGGGCGTCGCATTAGCACCGTATCAAGTAGACTTTATCCCCAGCGGAAGCCCGTTATTGTCAGACAATAGTGATGTGGTCTATCTGGGTGGTGCTATCGGATTTGAGAGCTACTGGTAAGCCCGGAAATGCCAATGTCCAAGCCCCTATGACCTTGGATGTAAATCCAGGTCCTGTTTCTCGACCGCGGATCAGTGGGGTTGGGTCATTAGTTTTCGACTTGTGAGCTTTCGAACAGGCCTCCAGAAGCGTGATAGCAGCAGTTCGACATGGACTTATCCAGGATTTCTCGTTAGCCTAGGTTACTGTGAAGTTACTTCTGGTGGCATTAGCTTGCTTGGATGGCAAGCGGTGCTGGCAGTCCTAAATCGCTCTGCAGACCATCTCCTTACGAGTTTATCCTAGTGTCGTCTCATAACAAGCTTGAGAAGCCTTCCTTTTTGGCACGCAAAACCTTTGGGCAGTCCAACTATTTATGGTTGGCAATCGCTGCCACGTTTCTGATTGCCTTCTTGCCGCGTGGAGTACGTCGGGCCGTCGAGAGCAACACCAACAAGGCCGAAGATTGGCTGCCACCCAATTATTCGGAGTCGATCGACCTGCGTTGGTTTCGCAAACATTTCGTCGGCGAACAATTCGCGCTCGTGAGCTGGGATGATTGCACGCTAGGAAACACTGAGAAGCTCGACCAGCTTTCTCGCAAATTGATCCCTGGAAAAGAGGCCTTGGCACAGGCAGGTCCCGACTCCGATCTTGCGAAACGAGCTCGTTGGTACAAACGGGTAATCAGTGGCCCGGCGGTTCTCGAAGAACTTACGAGCCCCCCTGTAAGCCTTGGTTACAGTGAGGCGATCAAGCGACTGGAAGGGGCCTTGGTGGGTCCCGTGAAACGCGACGCCGAAGGGAATTCATTGGGCAATGAAAGTCGCACTACGTGTTTGATTGTCTATCTCAGCGAAGAAGCCACCAGAGATAACAAGACCATGCGTGCTGCGATCGAGAAAATCACCTCGATCGCCATAACCGAGTGCGCTATTTCCCCCGATGCGATTCATATGGGGGGACCGCCTGTAGATAACATTACCATCGATATTGAAGGAGAGAGAACCCTCGTGCGACTGGCCTCACTGGCCGGTCTGGTAGGTTTCGGACTCTCTTATTGGTGCTTTCGTAGTGTGAAAGTTACCATCATCGTTTTTGCCATTGGGGTGCTCAGCGCCGGCATGAGTCTGGCGATCGTTTTCTACTTCGGCATTGTCGAAGTCATGGTGCTGGGTGCCGATCGACCCCGGCTTGGCACGGTCGATGCAATTCTGATGTCGATGCCAGCTGTCGTGTACGTGCTCGGTTTGTCAGGCGCGATACATATCGTGAACTACTACCGCGATGCTCGACGTGAGCAAGGGCTTAAAGGGGCGGCCGAAGCAGCCGTGCGACATGGCTGGTGGCCCTGCACATTAGCCGCTTTCACAACTGCGGTCGGCCTGGGCTCGCTTTACACCAGCGATATCCTTCCAATTAAAAAATTCGGTCTGTTCACCGGAATCGCTGTTCTAGGAACCGTCGGAGTGCTGTTCGCTCTACTGCCAGTATTCCTGCACCGATTTCCAATCAGCGAAGCCCTGCTCAAGAAGCAGTCGGGAGACCACGATCACGGACACTTGCCTGACTGGGCTCTGAGGATATTTGGGATCGTTGTGGGTCGCAATGTCCTGGCATGTCTGTTCTGGCTGGTGGTGATGGGAACTTTTGCCATAGGTTTCACACGGATCGGCACTTCTGTGCAACTCTTAAAGTTGCTTGACCCAGATACAAGATTAATTCACGACTACGCATGGCTGGAGAGCAATCTGGGGAATCTAGTACCGATGGAATTGGTGCTTACGGTTCCACCTGAAAAGATCCGCACGGCCGATGAACATGCCGAGGCCGATGGGAAGCAATATCGCATGACCATGCTAGAACGACTGGATCTTATGCGAGAGATTCAATCACGCATCGAGTCGTTCCCCGAGATTAGCCGCGTGATGTCGGTCGCCACCTTCACGCCTGAAAGCACGAACACAGGTATTGGCGGTGCCGATCGCAGTGCCGACTATGCCAAAAACAAGAGCCTGGAAGAGCATCGCGACAAACTCCTCTCCGGCGACTACCTCCGCATGGAGGAGGACAAGAAGACGAAAGAAGAAACCGGACGCGAGCTTTGGCGAGTGAGTGCCCGCGTCGCTGCCTTGGGTGACGACAACAACGAGAATGGTGGAATCGACTACGGGCAATTCGTCGAAGAGCTCAAAGATGCCGTCGATCCCGTATTGGTTGCCTATCAGCAGCGAGACATGGTTGTCCGTGCACTGCACAAGATGGGCAAGCAACTCGATGGCTCTCAGGTAGTTATCCTCTATCGTACTCCCAACAATGAATCGGAACCCAATCCTACATCTCAAGAAAAGGTACTCGGAAACCTTTTGCTTAAGAGCGGCTTAAAGCCGAAGGAAGGAAGCAAAGTCGGAGCTTTAACCACCTTCAATCTCTCACAATTTGATGCCAAGGCGGAGGAACCGGGTTACCTTGAGCGAGCAATCCAAGCGCTGAGCAATCAAGATGCCTTGATTCTGGTCTCAGCAGGGAGCGATCCAACAGCGAAACAATTCGCTGAGGGTGGCCTACCTGTTATTGACGTGACCGACGTGCCTGTTGATCTCAGTTCGGCAGCAGTCGAGTTGGATGCTTCGAACAAGACACGGCCCATTCGCTCGGTTTACACGGGGATGGTTCCCCTGGTCTACAAAACCCAGCGTCAACTCCTGATCAGCTTGAACGAAAGCATCATGTACGCGACCGTGTTGATTGCGGTGGTCATGATGTTTCTGCTGAAGAGCCCGCTGGCCGGTTTGATCTCGATGATCCCTAATGTGTTTCCGATCGTGATCATCTTCGGTGCCCTGGGTTGGTTGGGCATTAAAGTGGACATCGGCATCATGATGAGTGCCAGCGTGGCACTTGGTGTAGCTGTCGATGATACGATCCACTTTCTCACCTGGTTTCGGCGTGGTATCAAATTGGGACTGGGTCGCGTGCAATCGGTCATGTTAGCTTATGATCGCTGTGCGACGGCCATGTTGCAAACTACGATCATCGGTGGGTTGGGGCTTGCCGTTTTCGCTACCAGTACCTTTACGCCAACCCAGCAATTTGGCTACCTGATGATCTCGATGTTAGGTGCCGCACTGATCGGCGACTTGCTCCTCCTGCCAGCTATCCTGGTGAGTCCGCTAGGCGTGTGTTTTGGGGGTTCCATATCCGAATTTGGCACGCGGGCACTTGCATCGCCAGGGGCATTTGCCCAGGCCACCAAAGAACTCATCGAGCAACTGCAAGCCAGTGGACAACTTCAAGAGATTGGCTCCTCTACCGCGCAAAATCAAGATGGGGGAAATCAGGCACAAGAAAAGCCGTCCACTTTACCTGCTGCGGCAACGCCTTCCAAAGATGCTATGCAGCCCACTCAAGTAACACGTACCAGCCTTACGGATGAGGATCGCAAGGACCTCGTCGATGGCCCCCACGCCGCTCTCCACGCCCGCCTCCGCAGCCTCCGCCGCGAATCTCCCCAGGGGCGGTGAGCCGGCCCTCACGAAGTCGATTGCTAGGCT
Organism: uncultured Planctomycetaceae bacterium; assembly: GCA_937925545.1. Classification (GTDB taxonomy): domain Bacteria; phylum Planctomycetota; class Planctomycetia; order Pirellulales; family Lacipirellulaceae; genus Bythopirellula. The sequence continues at coordinate 28,325 of CALALR010000038.1, read as the reverse complement.
TTTCTCTTGTTTGCAAAAAGTACCTTCGGCGGAAGTTGGAATACTGTAAGATACCGGCATGGGCACCATTGCAATCGGATTCATGAGCGGCACTTCCTGTGATGGGATTGATGTCGCCATACTTGAGACGGATGGAAAGAACAGCATTTCCAGGCTGGGAGGGATGACGGTTGCCTATGATGAAGAGCTTCGCTCACGACTCATGGAAGCTTGTCAGCAGGATATCTCTCTAAAGAATTTGCTGCGGTTGGAACGTGACCTTTCGCACCAACACGTTGCAGCCTTAGAAGCAATTCTTGAGAAGCATCCGGAAGTCCGCAGCAAGGTTCAGGTCTTGGGTTTCCACGGTCATACCATGCGTCACATCCCTGAGGAGCGGCTGACGTTGCAGATTGGAAATCCCTGGATTCTTGCCAGGGAATCTGGAATTCCTGTCGTCTCGGATTTTCGACGATGCGACGTGGCTGGAGGGGGGCAGGGGGCACCGCTGGTGCCACTGTTTCATCAAGCGCTGTTTGCCGATGAGACGCTCCCTGCCATGGTGCTCAATTTGGGTGGCGTGGGAAATATCACCTGGTTGGGAAGTAACAACGAGATTATTGCCGGTGACACAGGTCCTGGTTGCGGACTACTCGACATGTGGGTGCGGCAGAAGGCAAGTCTTCCATTTGATCAAGATGGGAAACTAGCCGCACAGGGCAAGGTAAATAACGACATCCTGGAAAGCGCCCTCTCAAGCGACTTTTTCTCACAGCCACTACCGAAATCAGCCGATCGCTACGACTTTGACCACGTCGATGTCTCGCGGTTGAGTATCGAGGATGGAGCGGCAACGCTGTGTGCCGTTACGGTCGAGGCTGTTTATCGTGCTGCGATGAAACTGCCGGAAATGCCACACGTTGTATGGGTGACTGGCGGTGGCGTTCATCACCCGGTGATCATGCAGATGCTCGGAGATCGATTTCACGTGGTACGAAGCATTCGTGATCGAGGACTGAGTCCAGACACCCTCGAAGCGGAATGCTTCGCCTGGCTGGCAGTCAGACACCTGAACAATCTTCCGCTTACCTTGCCTGAGACGACGGGTTGCGAGAAGCCCGTGAGCGGTGGGGTGACAGTATACTATGGGGTGTGATCATCAATTTAACCACTTAGTACGGTAGTGGTGTAACTTTCTAATATCATTAAGGAAACATTAAATCCGAAACTGATTTGAGCATTAAATCCTTTACAAGCTCCGACCATTTGTAGTCACGGGAGGTCTGCAACAAAGACCATAGTGAGCAGGCTACCGCTCGTGCCGTCGATCCATTCCACAACCGCACTAAGCTGCAGGTCGTGCCAGGTTAATTTTCCCTGGGGATGAAGTACATCGGCGAGTACATCTATTTCAAGCTTAAGTGTTAAGAGCTGACAGCCGGATTCCAGATGCGATGTCTGTCTGGAGAATTAAATGCATGATTCTGATCAATAAGTTCTGCTTTTTTTGGGCGAGAACGACTGAGTCAACTGAAAAAGGCTGAAACAGTTCGAATTAAAAGTTAGACATGACCCCATCCAACGAGTAAAATGGCGCAAGTTCGATTGGTGCATTGCTCACAGTTGGGCTCTTTTCCTAACCCTGAGAGTTATTTGGGAGTTGTTCTAATGAAGATCAGACTAGCTTTGAGTTTGCTGGCAGCTTTGCTGTCTGCGTCAATGACGCATGCTGGGTACGTCCTGGAGGTTGATACCGACGGAGCTGATGACGCCGTCTTGACTTTCCACCCAAACTTTTCATTCGGCGGCGATACTACGACCGCCAGTCAAAGTTCTCTTTCGACCGCAGTCGGTTTGACTGGGGGTGACAGTATTTTCGGAGGCAATGGCATAAACTTCCCTGACACTTATGTCTACACATATACTCCGAGTGTTGATGGAGATAATAACGCCACCAATCCTGTGGCCGGGGAGGTTCTGAACCAATTTGGAGTGAAAGGTAGTCTTCTCACTGCAGGTGAATCGGGCTCTTATGATATTTACGCAACTTGGCCGTACACGAACAATGTATCGGGTGGTCTCACAACATACACTCTCTCAGATGCGAATGGCACTATTGCCTCGGTGTCCATCAACCAGAATGCAGCAGCTCCTCCTCGAGATATATCCGGTGATGGAGTGCCCGAGCCTGGCTCGGGTAGTGAGTGGATTTATTTGTTCACTGGGTTTTTGGACGCGAACACGACCTATACCCTCGTTCAAGAAGCAAGCTCTAATACGTTCGTATCAACGCGGTCTGCAGGCATACTGTTCGATCGCATTCCTGAGCCTTCTTCTATGCTTTTGGCTTGTATAGCTGGCATCGGGCTTGTTTGCCTCCGAAGATACAAAAATGCTACATTCGCTTGAATGAATGTGCACCTGCAACTCGGCTGTGGGTGGCCAAGATCTCCAAACTGAGGTTCGTGCTGGCGTTCGCGCCGATCCCAGTAAACTTCAATTGGTAGTATTACACATTGTACTATGGCACCCCATTACCAGCGGGGGTTCACTGTAATCGCTGAAAAGCTCAGCAGTGCAGCTCGCCTGCCGCAATTTTAAGACAACCCACAACAGGGTCCGGGACTAGTTCTACGCTCTGAGGAGTAATGCCCTGGTCGGTCAACTCCTGAAGCATGGCTTCTCGAATCAATTGATTTCGGCAGAGCACTCCCCCTGCCAACGCCAATGGAAAATCTTTGCCAAGTTTCAGCTTGTCTGCTGCCGTGGCAACAAGTGCTGCCAGGTGCCCGGCTGCCTGAGAAACAATCTCCAGAGCTACGGAGTCCTGCATATCCGCTACGGCACCCACCAGGTCGGCAAGTCCCGCAATCGCTGATCGAACATCACCATTTCGCTCAAGTGAAGTTACAATCTCTCGAGGATCTTTTATCGCTAGTCGTTCTAGGATTGCCTCTGTGAGCCGTGTCGGGGGTGAGCGACCGTCACTAGCCTGAGAAACCGCTCTCAAAGCGGCTTGCCCTAACCAGAAGGCGCTTCCTTCATCGCCGATCCAATAGCCCCATCCCCCCACTACAGCCAAGTTGCGACTGGCATCTGCAGCAAAGGCAACGGAGCCGGTGCCCGCTATGAGTGCCACGCCCCATCCATCCGATGTTCCTGCTGAGAGGACTGGCAGAGCATCATGCACAATATGTAACTTCTGTGCGATGTGATTCTCGTTATTCCAATCATGCAGAAGCGATTGTGCTTCTGGTCGACCGGCACCGGAAAGGCCCAAGACGGCAATTGCAGCAGATTCCTTTGGAAGCTGAGCCTTGGACCAGGCCTGTTCAAGAGCCGATGCAAGATTCTCCAGTGCTTTGTCAGTACCGACCGCCTTCAGATTTGAACTTCCTGAATGGCCACGTCCGAGAATAGAGAAGGACCCATCCGGATCAACTCGGGCCAGGCTGGCAACGGTCTTGGTCCCACCACCATCTACTGCGAGAATTAGACTGTGATTGTCAGACATGAACATATGTTCCCAATCGATGTCTCAATCGGGATCGTTTTCCAAGGCTTGACGCAAATGGCCTCGGTTGGCTTGCAAACGCTGACGGGCTTCGTCAGGAGATAAGTTCAATCTTTGAGAAACAATAGCGACTTTCAACTCTCCACCGCATTTTTGAAGCTGGATAGCAGCTTCTTCTGGAGAGATCATTGCCAGTTTGGCGAGAATCCGCTTGCTGCGTTCAGTGAGCTTGGAATTCGTGGCCTGTAAGTCGACCATGAGATTCCCGTAGGTCTTACCTAGTCGAACCATCGCACCGGTAGAAAGCATGTTGAGAACCATTTTCGTGGCGGTGCCTGCTTTCATCCTCGTCGAACCACTGAGAATCTCAGGTCCCACCACTGGAGAGATGCTGAGATTGGCTCGGGCGTTGATCGATGCGTTGTGGTTGCAACTGAGCCCAATGGCGTAGGCACCCTGGCTTCGCGCATAGTCCAATGCACCAGCAACATAAGGTGTACGGCCACTGGTGGCGATCCCAACCACTACATCGTTGCTATTGAGTTCAATATCTTTCAGATCTTGAACCGCTAGTTCTGGCCTATCTTCTGCACCTTCGACGGCTTTCAGCACGGCGCTCGGGCCACCTGCAATGATCCCAACGACCTGAGAAGGATCAGAATTGAATGTGGGTGGACATTCAGCAGCATCCAAGATACCCAAACGTCCGGATGTACCTGCACCGATATAAATAAGCCGGCCACCGCTACGCAGTCGGTGAGCAATCACTTCGATGGCTTGCGCAATCTGTTCGGACTGCTGTGCTACAGCATCAGCGATCTTCGCATCCTCGGAATTAATGAGTGCCACGATCTCGCGAGGACTCAAACTATCCAAGGCTTCGGAAGCAGGATTGCTCAACTCAGTAGTAAGGTGTTCCAACATATAACTCATTGTAAACTACCACTTTGAGAATAAGTAGTTGCCGTGCGCGAAAACGAGAAAGACCTGCGCATTGTGATGTTGGTAGCAATCCACTTTGTTTCATAATCACCCAAAGTATTATAGACTGATTAAGAACCCCCGAAGGCCAAAGCGGGAGCTAGTTCTGCCCGGATTACACAAACACGAGCGATCGCCGAAATAACTCTTGTGGAAATCTTGATTCATCCTCTCGATGCCGCGATCGTCGTAGGCTATCTCGCCTTTTCCATTCTGCTTGGTCTTTGGGTAGGGCGTGGCCAGAAAAGCACCTTAGACTACTTTCTGGGTAATCGCTCGCTGCCCACCTGGGCTGTTCTGCTTTCGATTGTTGCCACGGAAACCAGCACGGTCACTTTTCTCAGTATTCCGGGTTTTACGTTTGCGCAAAATGGAGATATGCGCTTCCTGCAAATCACCTTTGGGTACATTGTGGGAAGATTGCTTGTAATCTGGATTCTGCTGCCCCGCTATTTCGAAGGGCAGCCATTTACCGCTTATGAAGTCCTGCAAAAACGATTTGGGGTGCTATCCCGCCGGGTGACCTCAGCACTTTTCCTGGTTACCCGCAATTTGAGCGACGCATTGCGTTTGTTTTTGACGGCCCTGGCATTGCAGCAAGTGGTGGGGCTGGGACTGACAACTTGTATTGTCATTCTGGGAGTGGTGACGATCGTCTATACATTTCTTGGTGGAGTCAAGTCGGTCGTGTGGAACGATTGTCTCCAATTCTTTATCTATATCGTCGGCGCGATTGTAGCACTTTGGATTATGATTTCCCGCCTCCCCGGAGGATGGGAACAGCTTACTCAGTTTGGTGAGCAAACAGAGAAGTTCCGCATTTTCGATTTCGACCTGAGTTTGACCAAATCGACCATGACTTTTTGGTCTGGATTGATCGGAGGGGTGTTTCTCACAGCAGCAACACACGGCACGGACCAACTCATGGTGCAGCGCTATTTGAGTTCTCGTAGCCAGAAGTCAGCAAGTTGGGCCTTAGCACTAAGTGGCCTCATCGTATGTTTGCAGTTCGCTTTGTTTCTTTTCATCGGCGTCGGTCTGGCCTGTTTTTATCAGGAATTTCCTCTCGATGAGCCATTTACAGACAGCGACCGAGATAAAGTCTTTGCACATTTCATCGTGAATCATCTGAGCTATGGCTTGATTGGAATTACTCTCTCGGCAGTGTTTGCCGCGGCAATGTCGACCCTTTCGAGTTCTCTGAACTCGTCGGCAACAGTACTTGTGCAGGACATTTATCTTCCCCTTGCGAAGAGGGAGCTTTCTTCCACGCAACAACTGTGGATAAGTCGAATAGCGACAGCAGGATTCGGACTATTGCAAGTCGGAATCGCGATTGCTTCCTACCATATCGGAGCGACAGAAAGCACGGTCAATGGCGTACTGGGGATTGCCAGTTTTGCGTTAGGCCCGCTCCTGGGATTGTATTTATTGGCTGTGCTCACGTCAGGCGTGCGGCAGCGTGCCGCATTGGCTGGGTTTTTTGTCGGCGTTGGCTCGATTACAGTTATCGCCACAAGCACGAATCTCTACTGGGCTTGGTACGCGGTCGTGGGTGCCATGATTACGCTCTTATCAGGATACATTGTTAGCTATTTCATCGCCGAACGAACAAACGGCGAATCCAATCAGGAGAATTTACGATGAACCTCGTGCGCGTTCGAATTCTTATTCTAAGCTTGGTGGCCAATTGCTTTCTCTCTAGCTTTTCCTCGCAACCTAGCATTGCCGACTCTTCTAAGATTCCGAGAAAGCAGCCCGCGGAGCTTGGACTCAACGCCGATCAGCTCAACAAAATCGACGAATTGGTGGCTGTTGAGATTGACAAAGGAAATTTGCCCGGCTGTGTCGTAGTGATAGGCCGTCGTGGAGGAGTTGCCTTCGCGCGCGCATATGGCCATCGCCAAGTTGAGCCTACAAGCGAAGAGATGACGCTCGAAACGGTTTTTGATCTGGCTTCACTAACCAAACCTTTGGCCACAGCTACGAGTATCATGAAATTGGTTGAACGTGGTCAGGTGAGACTTCGAGAACCCGTGGCAACCTATCTGCCTGAATTCGCGCAGAACGGCAAGGAAACAATCACTGTCGAACATCTACTAACACATCAAGGGGGGCTTATTCCCGACAACCCTTTGGCGGATTATGAAGAGGGCCCCGAGCTAGCTTGGGAAAAGATATGGGCGCTGACTCCTACTGCCCCGGTCGGAACAAAATTTGTCTACACCGATGTAGGATTCCTTGTCCTGGGGAATGTGATTGAGCAAGTTACTGGGCAAGACGTGGCGACTTTCGCGGCTGAAAATATCTTTAAACCGCTTGGCATGACTGACACTGGATATCTTCCTCCCAGTGATTTGCGAGCCCGCGCCGCGACGACCGAAAAGCGTGATGGCAAATGGCTTCGTGGTGAAGTTCATGACCCACGCGCCGCACTACTCGGAGGTGTAGCGGGTCATGCAGGCCTGTTCTCTACGGCCTATGATATTGCCAAATATGCCCGCATGTTCCTCAGTTCAGGGCAAATCGGCGACTCCCAGTTGTTCAGTCCGCTGACGATTGCTGAAATGGGTCGACCACGCAATGTCAGTGGACACAAGCGTGCGTTAGGTTGGGATAGCTCAAGCAAGTATTCCAGCAATCGAGGGGAGTTGTTCAGTAAAAGAGCCGTAGGACATGGTGGCTTTACCGGGACCGCTCTGTGGATTGATCCTGAGCTCGATCTTTTCGTCATTTTTCTCTCAAGCCGACTGCATCCCGATGGTGAAGGAAACGTGAATCCACTCGCAGGTCGTATCGGCACAGTAGCCGCTGCGGCGATTGAAGAGAGCAATGCCACCGGAAACTTTACTGCTTCGTCGCAGAAATCGGATGGCAAAAATACACTGCTGGGCATCGACGTACTCGAACGAGATCAGTTCGCCCCACTGAAAGGTCGCCGTGTGGGTTTGATCACGAACCACACGGGACTCAACAGTCAAGGAAAACGGACCATCGATCTGCTGCACGATGCACCAGATGTAGAGTTGATCGCTATCTTTAGCCCAGAGCATGGACTCTACGGAAAACTCGACGAACCCAATATCTCCGACACCCGCGAGGAATCAACTGGACTTCCCGTTTACAGCCTTTATGGAGAATCTCGCAAACCAGAGGCGAAACAACTCGAGGGGATAGATACCCTCGTGTTCGATATCCAGGATATTGGAACACGATTCTATACCTATATTTCGACCATGGGGTTAGCTCTCGAGGCAGCCGCAGATCACGATTTGAGGTTTGTCGTATTGGACCGTCCTAATCCGCTAGGTGGCGTAGTCTTTGAAGGCCCCGGTCTGGATTCAGATAAGAAATCGTTCGTAGGATTCCACGAAATTCCTGTGCGTCATAGTATGACCATGGGAGAGCTTGCCAAGATGTTCGCCACGGAAAACAAACTCGATGTTGATCTCCAGATTGTGAAGGTGGAACATTGGCGACGCGACCAGCTATGGGATCATACGGGGCTGGTTTGGACAAACCCTTCTCCGAACATGCGAAGTCTGACAGAGGCTTTGATTTATCCCGGTATTGGCTTGTTGGAAACTACGAATGTCTCGGTTGGCCGTGGCACGGATACCCCGTTTGAAGTCCTGGGAGCACCCTGGATCGACGCAGTAGAGCTTGCGGGGTTTCTCAATGAGAAAGAGATACCTGGGGTGACATTTGTGCCAATTCGCTTTACCCCACGTGAAAGCAAGTTTGCGCAGGAGACTTGCCAGGGGATCAACATCATCGTCACAGATCGCAACGCGTTTGAGCCAGTGCGAACAGGATTAATCGTCGCGTTGGCGCTAAGAGAACTCTTCCCTGAAAAGTGGGACATGACTCGGTTCAATCGGCTCTTGGCTAATGAGCAGATCTTCTCGGCGATAGCCGAGGGCACGACAATCGAGCAACTTGAAGTATTTATTGCCCCTGACTTGGAGGATTTTGGTGCTCGCCGAGGTGAATTTTTGATCTACCGCTAGCGCCCATGCATTTGCTTGCGAAACGCTAGCGGTGTTTGACCAAAACGCTTACGGAAGGCGACGCCGAACTGGGTCGTCCCCGCATAGCCACAGGCGTCTGCAATCGCCTCGACTGAGAGTTCCGACTGCGAGAGCAACTCTTTGCCACGCTCAAGTCGCAGGCGGCGGATCTCCTCGGCAGGTAAACGTCCAAAATAGCGCTTGAACTGCAGTTCAAGAAAGCGGCGAGAGACGGGCACCTCACGCAGTACGTCCTCGACAACGATCCCCTTGTAAGCATGGGCCTGAATAAATCTCATTGCCTTGGTAATCATCACATCGTCAATTGCCAAGGCGTCGGTCGATTGTTTGCCAATCACGCAAGTAGGAGAGATCAATCGCGGTTCAGTGGGAGGAGCTTCCCCCTGCATCATGGCGTGAAGCATGGCGGCTGCTTCGTAACCTATCCTTTGACTTGCTACCAAAACACTAGATAGCGGCGGGGTGCTCAGTCCGCAAATGAGATCATCCGTCTCGGCAGACAAGATGGCAACTTCGTCTGGAACGGAGATACCTTCCATGCTGCAAATTTCCGTGAGTTCTCGACCACGACGGGCGTCGACGGCAAAAATTGCCACCGGGCGTGGAAGATTACTAAGCCATCGATGCACTCGGGTATGTTGTTCATCGCGCCCGATGCGGCGGGTCACTCGATAACCAGGCTTGTACACATGGCAGGTTAAATTCTGCTTGCTCAACTCGGCGACGAATGCCTTCTCACACTCTTTGGAATACTCGTTGCTCGGAGGTGCGTAATACGCGAAATGCTTCAAGCCGCGCCCTTGAAAATGGCTCACCGCCATCTTCGCCCTTTCCGCTTCATTCGTGCGAACTTGTCCCATGCTAGGCAGATCGGTAAAGACATCATCGACGTTCACTGTCGGGAGTCGAGTATCGGTGATCTCTTCAAGCTGCAGTGGAGTACTAATCCGAGCGATGATGCCATCGCCTCGCCATCGATCAGGTAGAGACCAGCGTCGACTATAATCGCGAGGATCCGTAAGTAGATTCCACGGTCCAAATTTGCTGCAGTAATCAGCGATACCTTGAACGACACTTCGGCCCCAGCTGTAATCCGTTTCGACAAGGACGGCGACTTCGGGCACTCGAATCTTGGCTGATTTCGGCATGAGTATCGCTATCTTTTTTGCTTTGAGATGATCCCTAATTCCCTCAGCGGCAGTAGTCTTGCCTCGAGAAAACTAAAGGTATCTGGGAATACGGCTAAGTTCTAAGTACAATATACCACATATTGCGCAAAATGTCGAAATTTCTGCGCTGTTTGTCGTAATTCGACAAGAAGCAATTGTTAAACTGTTTTTCTAGGGTACTTTCGATTCCTCCCTAAAGGTGACAGGTGCCTCGTTCCACGCTTACTCAGTCAGTTGGTTTGACGAGCTCGTCTTCGGGCGACGGGGTGGAAGCTGCGATCATAGAAACCGACGGACAGGAAGAAATCCATCCACTCGGTGGAGTATCTTTGCCCTACGATAGCCAACTTCGCTGGCGAATTCTTGAGGCTACCCAAAACGATCTTCCCACGACAGAGATCTTACGACTGGAAAAAAAACTTACTCAGCACCATCTCAATGCATTCAAGCTGCTGAAGGATTCTTACCCAAAGGAAGTCGCTCGGGCAACACTTTTGGGATTTCAGGGACACACCCTGCGCCACATGCCCAGCGAGGGCCTCACTCTGCAGATCGGCAATGCATGGCTACTAGCCGAAGGGACGGGACTTCCCGTCGTAAGTGATTTCCGACGACACGACATGGCGATTGGTGGCCAAGGTGGCCCGCTGGGTGCCATGTTTCATCGGGCCCTTATGGCCCGTCAGTCACGCCCAACTCTGATGCTTAGCCTGGGATCGGTTGCCACCGTAACATGGCTGAGCAAAGACGATGAGATCATCGCTGGCGACACCGGTCCTGGAGTGTCATTGATCAACGAGTGGGTGCAGGAAATGGCGGAAGTTCCCCATGATAGCGAAGGTCGCATAGCCATCGAAGGTAAAGTCGACCCAAACGTCGTCGAGGAAGCGCTGAGTTCTCCTTTTTTCTCACGTAGCTTGCCGAAGTCTGCGGACCGTTATGAGTTCGATCACATTGATGTCGCGGGGTTGAGCGTTCCCGATGGGGCAGCCACGCTCTGCCAGATCACTGTCGAGTCGTTTGTACGAGCCGTTAAGAAGCTTCCCGAGGTTCCCGACGAAGTATGGCTAACGGGTCGCGGCAGCCAGCACAAAGTTATCCGTCAAATGCTCGCAGAACACTTCAAGTCGGTGAAGGATGTAAGCGAACTGGGTCTCAATCCTCTGACAATGGCCGCCGAGTGTTTCGCCTGGCTTGCTGTTCGCCATACCAAGGGGATGCCCATAACGATCCCTGAAACCACGGGCTGCCGCAGTGCGGATTGCGCCGGGTTTATGACTTCCGAGGAGAAAGCTTCAGATAACTGAATCGAAGCAAAGTTTAACAAGGTTAAAGAATCTTAGTATGAATAATTTTTTTCCAGATGTGACTCGTCGCAAGTTTATCAAAGTGTCTACCGCTTCCGCTGCACTGGCTGCTACCCCGGTTGCCCGTGCCGTGAGTACTTCCAAGAATCCTCCTGCCAACGAGCGACTGCGAATTGGCTTTATTGGCGTGGGGGGGCGTTGTCAGCAGCATCTCGATTCGGCAGCAAGACTACAGAATGAAGATGGCACCGTGGAAATTGCCGCAGTCTGTGATGTGTTCAATCGTTACCGGGATCGGGCCGTGCAGAAAGTTGCCGAACTGACCAAACAGAAACCGATTGCGACTGCCGACTATCGTGACATTATCAACGACAAATCGATCGATGCGGTTTGCATTGCCACACCCGACCATTGGCATGCGAAGCAAACTCTTGATGCCCTTGCAGCAGGGAAGCACGTGTACTGCGAGAAGCCCATGACGCACACTGTGGAGGAGGCATTGAATGTTTATCAAACATGGAAAAAGTCGGGCCTGGTGATGCAAGTGGGCGTTCAGTCCACGCAACTACCTGTGTGGGAAGACGCCCGCCGCCGTATCTGTGAAGGCCAACTAGGCAAAGTCGTGCAGTATCAGACCGAGATATTCCGTAATTCCGACATGGGGCAGTGGCGCTACTACGAACTCACCGAAGACATGACCCCCAAGAATATCGACTGGCAGATGTTCCTGGGAACGGAATTTGGTCTAGCGGAAGAAATGCCCTTTGACCGCGCCAAATTTGGCCAGTGGCGTTGCTATTGGCCATTTGGATCGGGAATGTTTACGGATCTGTTTGTCCACCGCACCACCTCGATGTTGGCTGCGACGGGACTACGCTTTCCTGGTCGCGTGACGGGTGCCGGTGGGATTTTCCTCGAATACGATGATCGTAATGTCCCAGACGTAGCAACGGTCGTCGCAGATTTCCATGAAGGAGTGCAAGGATTCGTGACTGCCACGATGGCCTGCGAGGAAACTCCTCTCAACCAAACCATTCGCGGTCACCATGGTTCCTTTGTATTCGGATCGGGAGAAGTCTTCACCGGTTACAATTTTGTAGCAGAACGCCCTCAGGTGACGCACGACAGCAGCATCAAAAGCGAACGGATCGAAGTGACCGCTCCAGAAGATACGACCTTTGCCCACTTCAAAAACTTCTGCGAGGCTATTCGAGCAGGAGACCCTTCGGCTGTGAAATGCGATCCCGAGATGGGTGCCGCGGCCATGGTGATAGTCAAACTAGGTTCAGAGAGCTATCGCCAAGGAAGGGTGTTCCATTTTGATCCACAGAGCATGCAGGTCTCTGATGGCAATCCTGGCTGGGCGAACAATTGGGAAACCATGTCCGCCCAACGCGCACCGGCGCGCCACGTGCCTGGCTGGTCGGCTGGCGACAAAGGAAGCAAGCTGTTTGTCAAAGACTATCAACGACTCGCAGGCCCCTGGATTAATGGTAACGACCCGGCTCTCAAAACCTGAGTAAGGATCACTCCCTTATAGCCGCAGGCGGAAGCTCGCGGTTTGTCTCCATGGAAACCTCTCTCTCCATCACCAGCACCGAAGGAGTGCTCGCCACGCTCCTTGGCGTATGTGCGCTGTTCTTTTGGTTGGAGAAGGCAACTCAGAGCCGGCTGTTTCAGTTTCTGCCACCACTGATTTTTATCTATCTCACTCCTGTCCTGCTGGCCACCTTAGGAATCTTGCCAGCCGAGTCCCCCGTTTACGACGGTATCGGCTCGCTTGTGCTGCCGATGATGTTGGTGCTGCTGATGCTAAAGGTAAATGTGCAGGGGGCGATCCGCGTATTGGGCCGAGGAGTGGTGGTCATGCTCTTTGGCACCTTGGGAGTGATGGTCGGCGCCCCTATTGGGTTCTTAGTCGTCAAACCTTGGTTAGGCCCCGAAGCCTGGAAGGCCTTTGGCACACTCGCGGGAAGTTGGATCGGTGGGACAGGCAATATGGCAGCCGTCAGCCAAATGATTGATGCCAGTGGGACCGATGTCGGGCTCGCTGTCATTGGCGACTCAGTGATCTATCTGTTCTGGCTCCCTATTCTGCTCGGATCGAAAATCTTTGCCGATCGGTTTGCCTCCTTCACCGGTGTCGATGAGGATCGAGTCGCCAAGATGCTTTCTGCCGCACGCGCCGAGACGGCCGAGACGTCTGCCCCTACGACGCCCGACATCCTCTACCTTCTCACTGTTGCATTATTCGCAAGCTGGATCACGGAACTGATCTCGGAGCGTCTCCCAACCATCGACCCTTACCTGAGTGCCTCAGCCTGGAAAATTCTGCTCATTACCGCCATTGGAATTGGACTTTCGTTCACCCCCCTGAGAAAAATTCCTAGCAGCCACGAATTTGCGATGGCTCTGGTCTATCTGTTCGTCGCGCGGATGGGTGCCCAAACTAATTTGGCCCATGCAGCGGGGCAAGCTCTGCCGTTTCTAGTAGGGGCAACCATCTGGATCTTCATCCACGGAGCATTTTGCCTTTTTGGTGCCAAGCTGATGAAGGTCGATGTCCATACGGCTGCCATCGCCAGTGCGGCGAACATCGGTGGTGCCGCTTCGGCAACGATCGTTGCCACGCACCATCAAGAGAGTCTGGTTCCGGCGAGCGTATTGATGGCACTTATTGGCTATGCCATCGGCAACTTTGCCGGCTATGCAACTGCCCTGCTCTGCTGGCTCGTGTCGTAGCTTGGGCTTACCAGAGCCGTTTGGCGAAAACGAAAGAGGCATCCCGTTTGGGGTCGTATTCCTTGTGTTCGGGATTAAAACTGCTGATCGTGACGTGAGGCATCACCGCTTGCAGAAATCGATCGTCACCCAAGTAGAGTGCCGTATGGCGAATCTTGCCATGCGGGCCGACAAAGTAGAGCGTATCTCCACGTCTCAGTTGCGAGCGGTGCCAACGAGTTGCCACCAACTGTCCCAGATAAAACTGCTGATAAGAATCACGGGGTAGATTTAGACCAATCGACGCATAGGCAACCTGTACCAGGCCGGAGCAATCGATCCCGTCTTGCGTCTTACCACCCCAGTGGTAAGGAGTTCCTATCAACTTGCTCGCGCGGGCGATGGCCTCGTCGATCTGTTTGCTGGGGATCTTGGTGGGTTCGCAGTTGGCAGCAGGAACCTCAACGACTTCTCCCGTGGGCAATGCACACTTCACCCGGTCTTGTTTGTCGGGAATTCGCTTCAACACGGCCCCCAGGGGAAGCACTAGGCCCGAATCCAGCTCGTAGTCCGCTACGATCCGCACACTCGACTCGGAGGGATAGCGGTCGAAGGCCTCCGGTCCAACGCGATGCACATCTGCAGCCGCGACGTAGCCAACATAGCCATCCCTTGAGTGGACCAAGAAATGATCCCCTGCTTCCCGCAGAATGTACAAGGGCTCTCCCAACGAGCAGTCAGTCACCACTTCGCGTGGTTCTTCCGGACGATCGTAGCTAAGTGTGTGCGTTGTCTTGACAAAGCCGAACTTCTTCTCACCGAGGCTGGCGGCTGGAAGAGTTTCCAGTTCGTTCTCGATCTTCCCGAAGCCCAACACTTTAAGAAAGGCCTCCAACCCCTCGCGAGTCTCCGGAAACTCGACAAATCCCTGGAGGACGACCGACCCATCGTTGGCTTGGGTTGCCGTCACATCGAAGGCGAACAGCCACTTGTCGTTGGCTAACTGGGCACGAAAGAACTCGACGTACTGTGGCAGCCGCTCCACACGGCCCTTGAGATCGGGTTCAATCTCCTTGCCAAGCCGGGTGAGACGGTCCACATCAGCAGGAGGGGCCAACGTGGTGGGTTGAGCCCACAGTCCTTCACAGCACACAATCAACATTACGATCAGGATAATTCGCATCGCTGGTCTCGTTCGGGTCATTGCAACAGATCATTAAATTAAGGTAGAGCGGACAAATATCGGTAGAAAAGCATTAGGAGTCAAGCTCCGAACAGTCAAAATGCATGCCGCCCCGGAGGGGTTCGAACGGCTAACTAATTCTCTGAGAAAAACTACTGATTCTCAAGTGGGCTGTGAAAAAACCCAACGCAACTGACGCAGATTTGCCACTGATCGCTGTGAGACGTAATGATTCAACCAATTAGTGCATTTCTGCTTCGACAGTGCCGATGCCGCCACGGTAGTAGCTGAACCGGACATTGGGATGATCGGCTAGTAGCGACATGGGTACCGAGCTATCGGGGATCTGCTTGCTGATCATTAGCGCCGTCAGACGTATTCCAAACGGATTGTCGTGATGGCCAGGATGCCAGATTGATACTGTGTCCGCCTTCCAGGTCTCGACGGGGCCTACAGTGGCCGCACAGGTGGGGACTTGGGGAACGTAACCCCCACCCGAGGTCCGCGCGTTTTGAATCACGGTCATCGGATGGAGATCGGTGATGCGGGTTGCGAGTTTGCGATACTCTTCGGGTGAAGGGGGTTGATCCTTATAAGCACCTTCGCGCTTGGGAGGGTCATTAAATGCCCAGTGTTTGACTTCGCCCTGCCCTCCTTGCATCAGCACACAGCGCACGTCGTCATAACTCTTTGAATAAGCATCTAGATTTGTGGGGAAGTGGATATTCTCCTTAGGCATTAGCAATTCAGGGCGAATACGGTTAAAGCACAACTCCATATCGGCTTTGGCGAAGGAGAGAGGGTGATCCGTAGCTACCGGCTTACCATCCTCAATCCACTCATCCATGCCCCAAAAATGGGCGTTGTGCAGTTTCAGATCGAGCGCATTGACGATCTTGGCCACCAACGGCAGTTGTTCGGTGGGACCGATGGGGCCACAAATACCGGTAGGATTGTCGGGTGTCGCCTGCTGCCAGGCTTGGATGTACTCAAGAGCCTCGGCACAGAAGAATTCTTCCAGGGTGTCATAAATAACCACTTCGAACCCTTCGCGAGAAAGCCCCACCAGATCGTCGGCGGTTAGTCGAGCAGCATCTTCAAGGATTTCAAGATCGAGCGTCGTGTAGTCCCACCACTCGGGGGCAACTTTGCTAATCGGGCGAGCCATCTATTTGTCTCCTAAAAGTTCTTCTAGTAAGTCGGATTGAGGATACGGATGCCCTCGGTGCTGAACAAAGGCCTCTGCGTATGGAGTGCCAAATTCTTTGCCTCGCATCGCACCATGGCGTTTCATGCTGTCGATATATTCATCCATCCCATGATGGGCACGAAGCCATTCTCGCTGTGAGGCATGGCAGGCGAGCATGTCGCTCTTGCGATCCATCTCTTTTGAGATATCAATATGCACTGTGGGGTTTACAATTTTGCCCGAATAGGGATCGCGTCCCTCAACGGGGTCACAGTAATAGAGCCAGGGGATCATAGAGCCTTCAACCAACGGAAGCTCTGAAGCGTTTGGGATGGAGTAAGCAAAAGCTGCACTGCGAGCCAATTGATGTACCTGCTCGTGGTCAAGCATGTAGTCCCGTCGTGGATGGGTAAACACCAACGAAGGTGCGATCCTGCGAAACAGATCGATTGCTTTGCGATTCGCCACCTTATCGAAGACAACATTGACGTCACGTTCTTCCAGACAGTGATAGGTGGCGCCGAGCAACTTCGCGGCAGCTGCCGCTTCCGTGCGGCGTATCTCTGCAATCTCCTCCGGTGGCAAGCTGGTTGACCCACAATCACCCGGGGTGGCGGTCGCAATGTGAATTTCCCAGCCTAGCTCTGCCAGCCGCAAAAGTGTCCCGGCACAGAGAATCTCCGCATCGTCGGGATGGGCCAGGAAGGCCAGAGCCACTCGCCTTCGTACAGAATTAGTAATCACTCGGTTTTCACTTCCTACGGTTGTTAAAGATTCGCCGACAATTCTCTTAATGAATGCGGCGAATTAACTGACCTTTTTAGTCATTACATGGTATCATACAACCTTGTTAAATGAATTCGACTATTCTACTTCTCACTAAACTTGCAATTCTATTCTTGTAGACCTTAGATGCATTGGTTTTCGCTCAAAAACGTAATCACCATCAATTGATCGGGCTGTTCCATACACATCTTATTGCAGACGCCCTATCAATGCGAGTCTGTCACCTTACACTGCTCGAAATAGAATCGGCGTAAACAGCACGACGAGGTCCTACCGAACATCACAGCTGGTGGCCAGAAACCTACTAACTATCGCGTGAGCATTGGGGAATCAAATCAGACGAACGCGCTCTCGCGTTCAATGAAACCTAGGAAAAGAACCGGGCTAATGTGAAAAGATTTTCGGTGTGGACGTACGCACCTCTTGAAAACTGCTCTCAGGCCGCTCACCAATGCCAATCTCACATCACCACATATCAAGTAGCCGAGGCGGGAGTCGAACCCGCACGGGCCCACATGATGGATTCTGGCCCCCACTGGATTTTAAGTCCTTCAATCTTGCATGGTGAATGGGTCGGTGAAGTGACGCAAATGCGTTGGAGTAAACTAACTTCGCGCGATCGTACACGTACTTTGCAATGGGTGCAAGTAGCTTCAATGTTGGCTAAATCGCCACCGATTTGTCACCAGTTCCTATTAGGCGCAACTGCATTGGGAGGGCGTCACCCGTGCATTGAAGCCTGCTTCGGTCGTCCACGCCGACGCTAGTTACGGACATCTGCTAAATCGCCCAAGACGATGAACCTGAATCGCTTTAGATTCATAGTCACAGCTACCGGAGGTGTAGCACACCGCTGAGCTTTGTAGACGCCAGAAAGCAGGGCCTGTCGGCTCATTCACAGCGATTCGCGATTTCTTGTGCCATTATTGGGGCATGTGAATGACATTATGTATAGGTTAACTTCTAATGCAGCGTTGCCGAAGGCCCAAGCTAGTTGCTACTCCGAAGATTACCAAAACAAGAGATGATGGCTCGGGAACAAACCCTACATGGGTGATATTGAAATCGGAGTGTAGATCAATATCTTTGGCAATAATCGCCCCTTCAAAGGTAGCTGGGTTATGATACTCAACGCTTCCAACAGGCGCTAGAATAGTTCCACGGAATACATTACCTTCTTTGTTAATATCAATTGTCGATGCATTGGGGAAGTTCCACAACACATGCGAAGGTGCAACTCCGGAAAGGACAATCTGACTATTATCCATTTCAAAGTTGCCGCTTACGTTGATGAAGAAAAAGTCATTGGGGCCACCAGAAATCTCGAATACATCCTCCTTGTAGTCAAGTGAAGTTAACGACACAATGTTCATTGTGCCAACACTATTGACTACTACGTTGTCGTTGTCTCCTAATTCTCCCAAGACATGTGTAGGTGGTCCTAATGCTGCAGCAGCTGCCGATGCGGCTAGTGCATCAGCATTTGCTTGATCTAGAAGATCGTCGACTACACCCGGTCCAGTCTGAATACCACCCGATGGATCGTAGGTGGCCATTGTGTGATTAAATGTTGCTCCGCTATGCACATAAGCAGTACCTACAAAAGAATCTACTTTTTGATTGGTATTGCTGACAACTCCATCACTGTAGCCGACATCACCAGTGATTGAAGTTGCTGAGTTGATGATAACCGTGCCGTTCTCCAATCCGAGGACAACAAAGTTTGCGGCCTGCCCGAGGTTGATACTGCCAGCGTATGTGCAATTGGAAGAGTTGCTGGACGAAAAAAACGGTAGAATTGCAAATAGGTACGTAGCTATTTTCAACACAGATCGTAATTTCATTAGTCTTACCTCCGATAGTTAGCGGCACATCTAGAAAGATCAAATTCGGCAAAGAGCAAGGCGTTGATAGGCACCCCGCTCCGCGTCATTAGTCCAGGCGCCTTGAGTTTGAGTCTATCTTATGAGTGGTACCTGAAGTTCAGTCTACGGGAATCAAGAGCTAACAACTGGCTATTGTCCCCTACTCCCCACGTTGCAAGAAAAAATTGGAGACGCCATTCTCGCAGGTTTACAGGAAAACCGAGATTTCTCGCTCTGTCTCTTTCCCCAAGAAATGCAGCGACTGAGGGCCTCTAAACTCAGTGGTGTCCATGATCGACGGCAGTTAGCGAGGGCAGCTAACCGGCGTCGACGAGTATGCCCGAATGAAGTTTGCGTTGGACGCTTCGAACGTCCACGCCGACGCTTTCAAGTGGAGAGTTTCTTCAATGCGTAAACAGATTCTAGTCACTCTTCTCCTATCGCCTGTACCAAATGAGTGTTGGATATTGCGATCCTGGAAGCGAAAGCAGATCGTGAATTTGGATGAGTCTTTGACCTTTTGAATTCTGGCCACTGGGAATTCTCCGATTGTCTGCACCATCAGGGATGGGCAAGAGAATCCTATTACCGTTGCGAACGCAAAATCATCGACGCAAGTGCCATATAAATGCCAAGTTGTTCCAAGTTTGTTCCATGTGAGGTTTCGATGTTGAAATCCGCAAGTCCTGGAATCGTCGTAAGTGTTTACACCGTAAATAGCCGAGGCGGGAGTCGAACCCGCACGGGGGTTACCCCCCACTGGATTTTAAGTCCAGAGCGTCTGCCATTCCGCCACTCGGCCAATTCGAATTTGGAGTGCGGAATGCGGAGTGCGGAATATTGACCGCCTCGCGTTCTGCACTAGCTTCCGTCGCGTCTTCAGATTACTGTTTTGGGTGCGGTTCGCCAACCAATCTCGGTGGGCTGATTCTCAATTTCCTAGTTTAACACGGTGCTAAGTCATGGATTTGCCTGGCTGGGATGGGTTCCTCGGGACGCGCGGCTCGCTGATGCTCGACGTGGTGTGTCTAGGGATGGTGCTCGTGCTGGCAACACTCGCCTGGAGCATTCGACTGGTTCGGGTAGAGAAGAAGTACGCGCTCCACAAGAAAGTGCAGATTATTCTGACTGGTCTGTTGCTGGTGGTGTTAACCTTGTTCGAGGTGGATATTCGGCTCCATGGTTGGGAAGAGCGGGCGGCAGGCCAGGTTGGCGGCACTCCAGAAAATGTTGTTTACTACGTATTATGGGTCCACCTTTTTTTTGCGGTTACCACACTGGTATTGTGGCTGGTCGTGTTCGTCAGGGCCCTCAAGAATTTTCCGCGGCCTCCCTTACCTGCAGAACATAGCAATTCCCACCGGCGCTGGGCCTGGCTGGCTGCGATCGACATGTTGCTCACCACCTTGACGGGTTGGGCGTTTTACGTGGTAGCGTTTGTTTTGTAGTGGTTCGTGGCGAGTGCTAGGTTCCTCACACCAACCACCTGTCACCAGCCATCTACCACCCTTCTCACACTGTTGCTGATTGTTGGACGACTTCGGCAGTGCCGGCTTCAATGCGGTTGATGGCGTTGAGGAAAGCCCGAGCACCGGCTTCCACCGTATCGGTGGAAGCGCCTCGCCCGCGGTACGCACGGCCATTGTATTCCACTTCGATAATAGATTCCCCTTGGGCATCTTTGCCTCGACTGGCGCTTTGAACCCTGAAATCCTTCACCACGACCGATTTGCCCGTGATCTTTTCAATCGCCAGGAACAAGGCATCCAGTGGCCCGTCACCCTCGCTGTTGGTTGCTTCAAACTCTTCACCGGCTCGCGACAACACAATCTTGGCCTGTCGAACGGCCCCGCTCGTGGCTTGAACCTCGTAAGAAACAAGATGCCATTGGTCGCCAATCTCCGTGTTGCGTTGCTCGATCAAGGCCGCGATGTCGCCGTCGTAAATCTCCTTTTTCTTATCCGCGAGTTTCTTGAAATCGACGAAGATGGCATCGAGTTGCTCGTCGGTCAGGTGGTAACCGAGCGCCCGGCTACGGTCGCCAAGCGCAGCACGGCCACTATGCTTGCCGAGTACAAGGTCGGTTTTGACAAATCCGACGTCTTCGGGTCGCATAATTTCATAAGTGGTAGGTTCTTTGAGCATACCATCCTGGTGAATTCCTGCCTCGTGGGCAAATGCGTTGCGGCCGACAATGGCCTTATTCCGCTGGACCACCATGCCGGTAATGTTGGAAACCAAACGGCTGGTCGGAACCAGGCGCGGGGTGTTGATCGACGTCTCGGCATGGTAATAGTCCCCACGGGTCCGCAAGGCCATGACGGCTTCTTCCAGCGAACAATTGCCAGCGCGTTCGCCGAGGCCGTTGATCGTGCACTCGATCTGCCCAGCTCCGTTCTCGACAGCCGCGAGGCTATTGGCAACAGCCAGGCCCAAGTCGTTGTGGCAATGAACGCTGATCACGGCCCGATCGATATTCGGCACTCGATTCACCAACATACGAATCACCTCCGCAAACTGGGTGGGCGTGGCATAACCGACCGTGTCAGGGATGTTTACCGTGGTCGCGCCAGCGGCGATGGCCGCTTCGACCACTTCGCAGAGAAAATCGTGCTCAGTGCGAGCCGCATCTTCGGGGGAGAATTCGATGTTCTCGCAATAGCTTTTAGCCCGCCTGACCCCTTCGACCGCTCGGCGAATGATCTCCTCTTTGTCCATGCGGAGCTTGAACTCGCGATGAATGGCACTCGTGGCCAAGAAGACATGGATGCGAGTGTCCTTGCCGTGCTGGAGTGCCTCCCAGGCACGGTCGATATCCGCCTCGCGGCAGCGGGCCAAACCGCAGATGGTAGCCCCGGATACGGTTTTCGCAATTTCACGCACCGCTTCGAAGTCGCCGACCGAGGTGATAGGAAACCCGGCTTCGATCACGTCCACACCGAGGTCCACCAGGGCTTGGGCAACCTCGAGTTTCTCATTGAGATTCATACTGCACCCCGGCGATTGTTCGCCGTCGCGCAGGGTCGTATCGAAAATTGTAATTCTTCTTGGCTGAGAAGTTGTCATGGTGGTTGGTGGCTAGTGGTTGGTGGTTTGATAGCCGCGATTCAACGAATCGGCCTGAATTGGTGAAATGGCAACAAAAAAACCCTGAAGCCGGGGGCCTCAGGGTTTGATAACTTTTTTTGGTAAAAATGTCTCTACGAACCCTTAGCCCTCCGCTTGGTAAGCGGTAGTAGTAACAGGGTTAGCAAGGACAAAATGGCCATGGTTTTCAAGTTTCTGGGATGATTCGGATTGGCTGCGTGCCGAATTACTATGTATTCTCCAAATAACTGTAGCTGACAGGCTGACCTCCGTCAAGGTTCGCTGGCGCCCGCCATAATTAGAGCTTTTTGAAATGATCGACAAAGGCAAGCATCTCGATCTCCTCTCGGAGGATACCAGCGAGCCCTGTCGAATTCACAGTTCGGAGACGCCGTTTCTGGGCGTTAATTTCGCCTGTTGCGGAGTCTATTCGCGGGTCTATCGCAATCCGGAGCAAACTGCTTATGTGGGTCATTGCCCCCGCTGCGCCCGCAAAGTGCGCTTTGAGATCGGCCCGGGTGGTAGCGATGCTCGGTTCTTTACCGTGGGCTAGTTGCTGCAAATGGACTTTGTTCGGCTCGTTCAAGCTTCCACCTCACCACGAAAAGCTACAGCCTATCCGCCTTGAGTTCGTTATCCCCCTCGGCATGGCCAACCGTGCGATAAACGATAATAACTCCTTCCTGTGGTTGAGGTTAGAGCGCTATGTAACACAAATTCGCAATGCAATCATATATCATCCATCATCCAGCAGGGGATCAGTTTTCCCTAAATGCAATTCCTGGTACGCCAACCTGAATTATTTTTAGCCCTTATTAACAATTTGATTGACAAGGCAAGTTTTTCTGATATTTTCATTCTTGCAGTCGAGAAGTATCGATCCAATCGGGGCTTCAGGGACGGTACACACTTTTTACAAGTTATTGGGTTTCTGCAATATCTTTTGAGAGTGGCTGCAAGATGCGGCCGGTCTGAACACATTTAGTAAGAGTAATTCTAATCTTTCTGCTAAGCTGAAGTACCAACTATTGAGGGGAAAGCTAATGACCAAGACGACATCCAAAGGATTCTTTCATCTATTTGCCGCTATCATCACACTAGTAGCGTTTTCCAACGTTTCATTTGCAGGCATTCTCAACGGGCATGCTGGCGCATTCGGCGGAGTGACTGGCAGCGTACCTTTTGACAACGGTGTAGGCTTGAGCGGCTCGATTGATTATGCCGTCTTCACAGCAGCTTCATTCAATACAAACTTCTCTGGCTTGGGATACGTCCCGGGCGATGCACTCGTTTACACGTACCAGTTGAACATCGCTGGTAATCTCGGCGCCTCGGCTGAAATCATTGGCATTTCAAACCCCGCTAATACGATTGGTACTTTTAACATAGGCGATCAGGATGCCTCTTCGGCTTCATTCACTCCTAATGCCCGCTGGCTCTTCTCGCCTGAGATTCCAACAGGCATGAGTAGCTGGGGCTTGGCATTCTCCTCTCCAAATTTACCGATAGTGGGAGCGTCGCTGACGATTGATGGAGGCACCCAAGCCTTAGTGGCAGGTGTTCCTACGCCCGGTCCCCTTGCAATACCTGAGCCAGCATCTATTGCACTCCTTGCTTCGTGCAGCATGTGCTTATTCATATCGCGGCGACGTGGGAGGTAGTTTCTTTAGCTTGAACAAGCGAACTTAGAGTAGCGGCAGTGTAGCGATCAATTATTTCCATCCATAGAAATGGCAAGCACGGTTGAATTGGAGTCAATACATATGAAGTACTTTCTAGATAGTTTCAACAGGGTTAGCTGTGTTGCAACGTTCTGCCTGCTCGTAGCAAGTTCCACTTCAGTTTGGGCTGGGTCTCTAGCCACCACGAATCTTGCTTTGAATGACGGTTTCGGACCCGATGCCGGCCGATGGCATGGCAGTGCTACCATCGTAGCTTCTGTCTTTGGTGACACTTTAACTGCGGAAGTAGATTGGGCAGCCTTCGCACCTGGCCCCAAGTTTCAACTTTATTTGGATGGCGAAGGAATTGCTCAGTCCAATCCTGCGGCCCCTGGCGAAGTTATCTACGTCTACCAAATTGTTTCAGTTACTGCGGCCAGCCCAGGGATCGACACCTTGACGGTGGGTGTTGATGCCTCAGACGTCCGTGGTTCTTTAACGGCTCCCTCTTCCATTCCTACAGGTGCTGCTACCGAGCATTCTCCTGCGAGTGGTGGGGACAATACTACCTCGATGGCATGGTTTTTCAACGGAACTGAGCTTCATCCAGGTGACACTAGTAGCCTGTTGATCTTCACAAGTCCTTTTGCTCCCGAACTTGATTTCCTCCAGGTGAACTCTGGTTTAGCAGGACCGATTCCCTCTCCTCTTGTTGCCAGTATCAGCGATCGAATTTTTCAATTTGACATCCCTGAGCCGAATACGCTGGCGCTGAGTCTATTGAGCCTTCTTGGTTTGCTCCAGCGAACTAAAAAAACTCGATAAGATCCTGTTTAGAACTGAATTTGAATTACAAAAGTCCTATTCTCGCTCGTTCATGGTCGGGTTAGGATAAGTGTATCAATGGACGATGGGAGGAATACATCGACTGGCGAGCCATAAGCTAGATTCGGAGATTTGACGCTTTGGGATATCCCTCAAGGATCGTGTTTTTTAGCTGACGTTCTGCTTGATGTATTTTTCTCTTCCTTTGGTTTTGCCTCTGAAGCTTCGCTTCTTAGCTTTTGCAGCAATCCAGCTTTGCTTAAGTATTCTAGCTTCAGCATCGCTGCATGCCGAAATCGGCGCGAACAATGTCTTGGTTCTTTATAACGCCGATCAAGGAACTTCTGGCCCTGGTTTTCAGATCGCTGATTATTACCGCAATGTGCGGCCAGGGGTTCACCTTCTAGGTCTGACGGATATTGATCAGATTCTTTCCGGAACATCCTTAGAGTCAGTATCGGCTGATGACTATCTCAATATCATCAGGCCACAAGTCTTAGCGGGCATAGACAATATCGCTGACTCCGTGGATGTGATCGTTACGACAAAAGGTTTGCCGTTGAAGATCGATGCCGGCAAAAAAGATGCCGATAGCACTGCCCTGCTCTGGCGGCGATATTCCAGCTTGGAAAGTGAGTTGACACGAATCGACTCTATTGAAACCAAGCCGGCCATGGGGGATCAATTCATTTTTACGGGCTTCCCTGACCTTGACCCAACCCATGCGTCAAATCCTTACTACAACCGCAACCAGAGGTTCACACGCGCAGGTTCTGATCCTCTCAATGGAGATATCCGGCTGGCGGCCCGATTGGATGGTTACAGTGTGGACTCTGTAAAACGGCTGATAGATAGATCACAAAATGTCTATGTCGTTCCAAAGTCACAGCTCATCATCGCAGACGATGATCCCACGGCAAGTGTAGATCAAATGGTGGACAGTGAATTAGGTGGACCTGGACCGGGTTTAGTCTACGCTGTGGAGTCCGCTGGCTATCAGATCGTTTACGAAAACACCGATGCGGCGATTACTTCCTCCAGACAACCAATCCAAGGTTATGTTAGCCATGGTTTGGACGACGGTAGTGGGGGCCTAGAAGTCGGCTATATCCAGAGTCAGCTCGATTTCACGATCGGCAAAGGAGCCGTATTCATCACGCATGAAAGCTGGAACGCCCGCACTTTCGACCCCCTTATCCAGCAGTCCCAGGGATTAATTGCGGAGTGGATTGAAATCGGAGGTTCAGCAGGATTGGGTCACGTTCATGAACCGTACAATGGACCAGACAATGTCGCGAACGAAGACATTTTTTTCTCCGGACTCTTACCTGCTGCCGGTGCTACTTCGGGGGAGTCTGGATTGACATTTGTTGAAGCAGCTTGGAATGCAATTCGTCAACTTTCTTACGTGAACACTGTTGTCGGAGATCCGCTGATGAGGTGGCAGGTCTGGCTTCCTGGAGACGCCAATCTGGATGGCAAGGTCGGCTACCAAGATTTTTACGCTTTGCAGGGGAATTGGCTCCAAGCAGGGAACTATCCAGATGGCGATTTTAATGTTGACGGTACTATCGATATGCTCGATTTTGATATCTTGCTGCAAAACTGGTTTGTTGCGGCTAATTCTACAACACTATCAGCAAATGATTTCGAGGTCTTGCCTACTATTGATTCACAGACCGGGAAACCTAGCTTGTCTGCAAGGCTTTTAAGCAGTGCTAATCTCGATGGGGACCTCGATGTCGATTCAGAAGATTTGGCGATTCTGCGTTCCTTTTATGATACTGGCGCAGGTGGTGATATAGATGGCGATGGCGACACTGATGGTCGAGATTTTCTCATTTGGCAGCGTCAGGTCTATGAATATAACTTAACTGCCGATTTTGAAATCGATGGGTCAGTTGGACCAGCAGACCTCACCATTTGGCAAACTTCCTTCGGCAAAAATCAAGGGGGTGATGCCGATGGGGATCATGACACCGATGGTCACGACTTTCTGGCATGGCAAAGACAGTTCACGGCAAATGCTTCGCCGTCAGTTTATTTCTCGGTGGCAGTACCTGAGCCGTGTTCCCTATGCTATATGCTGGGCATGCTGCAATTGCTTTTAGGGATTCGAATTGAGAGAACTTCGTGACTAATTCGAGTTTCGCATTTGAGAATTAATCCATCCCTCCAATTCCTGCAAATCAACGGGGGGTAAAGACTGGATATCGGGGCGGAGCCTGACTGCTTCCCGGACATAGACGTGGTGGATCTCCGACTGAGGTTTGTCGGTATTCCAATGCAGCAGGATGCGTATGCACATCGGCAAACTTCCGGGGACGGTCATCTCGTGCCCGCACAAAAGAGGGACATCCAGCAGGCCTAACTGTCTGGCCGCCAGGGCTGGGAATTCGGCATTAATGTCGGGGGTTGTGGAGAAGATGACGCTGGCGATGTCGCAGGTTTCGATCTCATTTTGCCGCAGCATCAGGGCAAGTAATTCTCGGGTCGCCGAGAGGATCTGCTCCCGGTCGTTCTGCTCAAGAGTCGTCGCTCCTCGGACGCCGCGACATGGCATAGATAGAATCCCAAAAATTGCAAAAAACAGCGGAAAAAGTGTCCATTGGCACGCGAAATAGCTTCCCCTAGCGAAGAGAGCAAGCCAATTGTCGCCACCCAAGTATTATAACTTGCAGGTTGAGTGCCAAGTGAGTGACTATTGCCTCTGGCGAAAGATTGCCGACATTGCCTGATTTAGCCGAAACTGGGGGGAAAAATAGTTCACGGGAATCATTCTGCCCCGTTGACACAAAGGTGCATGGTGGTAGAATTTCGGGTCTCGACTGAACCTGTTGTTTGCAGCAGGGTCTTGAGAGAACTGCGACAGCACGGAAAATGAGTGTTGTCGTTTGTATTGCTCTTTGACAATTCGGTAAGTGACTTCTAACAATTTCTTGAGATTGTGGGTTCCTCTTCGTAGGTACTCATAATTCTTGAGTGAAATGCCAGCACAAGACTGTATTTTTGTGTCGGGCGAGAGTAATTCCCTCGCTTGACATTAAATCAAATTTCTCAATTAGGCTCTTTAACTTGTTGCGAGCCGGCTCGTCTTCGAGCTCGTTTGTAGCAGTTTAAGTATACATTAATTGAAGGGTTTGATCCTGGCTCAGAATGAACGTTGGCGGCATGGATTAGGCATGCAAGTCGAGCGAGAAGTCTTAGTTTGAAGCTTCGGTGGAAATCTAAGATGGAAAGCGGCGAAAGGGAGAGTAACGCGTGGATATCTGCCTCTAGATTCGGGATAGCAGGGGGAAACCGCTGGTAATACCGAATAATGTCTCCGGACCAAAGGTGTGATTCCGTCTAGAGATGAGTCCGCGTCCTATTAGCTTGTTGGTGGGGTAATGGCCTACCAAGGCGATGATGGGTACCGGGTGTGAGAGCATGGCCCGGCTCACTGGGACTGAGACACTGCCCAGACACCTACGGGTGGCTGCAGTCGAGAATCTTCGGCAATGGACGCAAGTCTGACCGAGCGATGCCGCGTGCGGGATGAAGGCCTTCGGGTTGTAAACCGCTGTCAGTTGGGAGGAAGGGTCCGTGAAGAGCGGATCTTGACCTATCTTCAGAGGAAGTCCGGGCTAAGTTCGTGCCAGCAGCCGCGGTAACACGAACCGGACGAACGTTATTCGGAATTATTGGGCTTAAAGGGTGCGTAGGCGGTGCGGTAAGTGAGGTGTGAAATCCCACGGCTCAACCGTGGAATTGCGCTTCATACTGCCGTGCTAGAGGGAGACAGGGGTAAGCGGAACTGATGGTGGAGCGGTGAAATGCGTTGATATCATCAGGAACACCAGTGGCGAAAGCGGCTTACTGGGTCTCTTCTGACGCTGAGGCACGAAAGCTAGGGTAGCGAACGGGATTAGATACCCCGGTAGTCCTAGCTGTAAACGATGAGCACTGGGTTGGAGGCCCCCCCATAGGCTTCCGGCCGAAGCGAAAGTGTTAAGTGCTCCGCCTGGGGAGTATGGTCGCAAGGCTG
>CALALR010000037.1 GCA_937925545.1 uncultured Planctomycetaceae bacterium | reverse complement strand
AACTTCAGTACGGCATCTAGAAGCAAAGATACCAGTTTTTTCCTTTACTGGAACCAAAATGAAGGAAGACGCAAGGGAAATCCCTGTTGGGGAGATTGTGATCTACGGCAAGAACTTCTCGGTCAAAAAGACCTTATTCTAATTCTCATCGCGGGAAAAATAGAGCGATCCCAATTGGCGATCTGCTCCTGACTCGGTTAGCAAGAATCCAACGCAGGTTCCCTCTCGTTCGTCGAATTCCAGCTCAAAGTGGCGTATTACTTTGCTGTCCTGACCATCGATGGCTGGAGTCACTACTTCGATCATGCATCCAGTTGGAGATGTTTCTAATACCCGCCAACTGGCAGAAATTGGCTCTGATCCATCTGCTAGAGACATATTCAAGTCTTGATGATCTCTAAATTCAAAGCGAATACCGACATCATACTCTTCCCAATCTGTGGTGAGAATTTGTGCACTGGATTGTTGGGAGTCAGCAGCTTCGGAAGCTCGCTTTCCATATTTTTCTTCCTCACGGGCATTTCGCGCTTGGGACGTATCAGGATGACCTATCCAAGTCCCCTGAAGTTTAGTCGCAACTTGTTGCCGACATCCTGAAACCATGAGCAACATGACAAGAATCGAAGATACTTTGAAGGAGGGATTTTGACGCCATTTCAAGATCATGATGAACCTCCCGGGGTAATCTTCGTCGATTCCGATAAACGGCCGATTGTAGCGGGCGAAGCAAATGCTACCAATCGATTCAAGTAATGACCGGTCGAGGCCAAAGAAACCTAGCACCTAGTGGCTTGCCGAATAAGAACCTAGGTAAGCGTTGGCATCGCGGACCAATATCAAGGTGTAGACCCGAGCAACCCGGCCTTCTCTGTATTATCGCAGCGCTGGCATGTCAAAATGGGTAGATTAAGCAAAATACGACTAGCAGATAAAACGGAGTTATTCTTCTTCCGTGATCCACCCGAATAACCCTCAATACCTGATTCACTAAATTGAGAGGCTGGTATCGGTTATTCAGCCCGACCAAGGATCAGCCAATAGGGGACATAATATGCGAAGCTCAATACCCGTTAAAATTGTAGCATTAGCACTGTTGTTGAACTGCCATGTCTGTGCTGAACAGTTGAGTGCTCAGTCCATCGCTCCAGAAGGTGCTAATTTCTGGCTGGCTCAATCTAACGCTCCGGACACGAATTTTACGCCGAGCAGTACAGAAAACTCCTTTGCCAGTAATGCAGACTTTGCCAGCGCACAGGACGATTTGGCAACAATTTCTTCACCGGACAATTTACAACAGGTTTCTTGTGATGCCTGCTGTGACCTTGGCGGACAAGGATGTTGCGATTCTTGCTGCGATACCTGTTGTTCAAGCTGTTGTTGCTGTCCACCTTGGTGGGCACACCGAAACTCGGTGTTTGGTGAGTTTCTCTACCTCCAGCCCACTGATGCGGATGTAACTCACGCTCAGCAACAAAATGGTATTGGTGGCGCCGGTACTGTTCCCTTTGGTCAGATTGGCGTGGCCGGCCTGGACTACGAACCAGGGTTCCGAGTCGGGGGTGCACTGTGCTTGTCAAACTGCTCCAGCATTTTCGGTTCCTATACGTTTTTTGAAAGCAACGAATTCGATACCTTGTTGCCACCGGTCATTCCTGGTGGTGGCGGAGCAGTCGGCTCGTTGGTGCACCATCCTGGCGCAGCCCTCACTGCTTCGGTGGGCCCCGTGAATAGTGCTTACGATATCGATTTCCAACTCGCTGACGTCGGCTACCGACGCGTCTGGCGCTCTGGTCCTTGCCAGGTGATCAATTGGAGCGTCGGAGCTCGCTACGGTCATTTGGATCAACGGTTCTTGCAGTCAGGTGTATTCGGCGGTGGTGCCGGTGGCCAGATCGACACGCTCACCGATATCAATTTTGATGGTGGCGGTCTTTTGTTTGGACTGGACGGCGAGCGACGGTTTGGAGGCAGTGGCATGTCAGTCTATGGCAAGATCAATGTCTCACCAATGACAGGCCGTTTCCACGCTGATTATTCGATGCTAAATGTTTCAACCACCACTCAACTAGCATTGGCTGATTGGCAGGATGATCGTATTACCACCTTGTTGGACTACGAAGCTGGGCTTGCTTATACTTTCGGGGCGTGTGATTGTATCCGCGTGTCGACTGGTTATACCGTCTTCCATTGGTTCAATGCTGTGACCACGGATTCCTTTATCAATGGTGTCCGTGCGAACAATTATGAGGACATCTCCGGTCCTCTATCGTTCAGCGGTCTCGTAACGCGTGCAGAAGTTCGCTGGTAAGAATCCTTTGGAACGATACTCAACTCTTATTACCCCTTCTCCGCCAAGCAAGTCAATCTTGGGCGGAGAAGGGTTTTTTCGTTATAGTCTTTAAAACTGAGGGCCACATCGCTTCAAGTACGCTTATTCCTTAGTTCGCTAGTTCGGAAGCAAACTTACGGTCGATAGACCACCCGAAACCTGTCCTCCCTCAATCCATGGGCTACAATAGTAAAAAATAAGCGAAATTATTTCGGAGAATTCTAGCACTATGTCTCACAAATCTCTCGAGGGCTTGAAAATCCTTCAGGATCTTAGTGAAGAGGAACGCCGTGAAATCTTTGCACTGACCCGCCAGGTAGAAGTGAAAAAGGGTGAGCAGATTATGACTCAGGGGCACCACAAGCAAAGCTTGTGGTTCATTCTCGAAGGTCGTTGCCAGATCACGCGGCGCACCGAATCAGGCTGCCAGTTGAATCTCGCTGAACTGGAGCCTTTCACTCATTTCGGTGAAATGTCGTTCTTCGACCCAGCCCCCCACTCGGCTGACGTGGTGGCCTTAACAGACATGAAGTTGCTGCGTCTGACGCGTGAGGATTTTGACAAGCTCGCCGCCACAGGTTGCCGATCGGCACTCAAGTTGGTGATCAATTGCGTTCAGGTCATGGCCGAGCGTCTACGCAGAACTGATCAGTGGATAACGGAACTGGAGTGCAAAGAGAACCACAAGCCGACGCCGAGCGAGTGGACGGTGTTTCGGGATTTGATCTTCAAAGGGGGGTGAGCGATTCCGTAATCCTAAATCACAGTACGCGAAAATAGAACGCTCTGGATAAATCACCCTCCTCCACGGGGGCGAGCCCCGTGGGGGCGAAGAACATCGCTCGGACTCCATCATCCATCGTCTCATCCCTACCCGCCTACCAGAAAGTAGTTATTCGCAGAGCATCTCCGCCACTTCTTCACACTCCGCCATCGATACATCGAGGTGCGTCACCGCACGCACCCTGTGTCGGCTGATTGGATATAAGCGCACGCCATGTGCCAGGAGCGCAGCGCAGAACTCGTCAGCCGTGCCCCGCTCCTCGGCGACTTCGAAGATGACAATGTTCGTGTCCACCGGATCCGTCTGTAAAGCGAGTCCTGGTGCTTGCCTGATTGCGTCGGCCAGGACTTGTGCCTTGGCGTGATCCTCTGCGAGGCGGTCGACGTGGTGCTCGAGTGCATAACTTGCTGCTGCCGCCAGGATGCCAATTTGACGCATTCCTCCACCGAGCATCTTACGAATTCGGCGTGCCATTCTGATTTTCTCTTTTGGTCCACATAATGCAGAGCCCACTGGGGCGCCCAATCCCTTGCTGAAACAGACGCTCACCGTGTCGAAATGCTGTGCCCAATCCGCAGCGGTTATCCCTGAAGCGACCACCGCATTGAACAGTCGTGCCCCATCCAGATGGCATGAGAGTCCCTCCCCCTGGGCCCAGTTGCAGACCTCAATGACCGTTTCGTAGGGTAGAACACTCCCCGCTGCTCGGTTGTGAGTCTGCTCTAGACAGACGAGTCGAGTGCGGGGCAGATGGTCGTTCTCAGGGCGGACCATTTCTTGCAAATGATCAACTCGAAGTGCTCCTCGCTCGCCCTGAATTGGCCGAACCGCGATTCCTCCAACTTGGGCATACCCTGCCTGCTCATTGTTGAAAATATGGCAGCCAGCTTCGCAGATATACTCGTCTCCCTTTCCACAATGCACCAAAAGCCCGATGAGATTGCTCATGGTTCCCGAAGGCATGAAAAGGGCCGCTTCTTTGCCCAGGATGCTGGAAATCTGCTCCTCCAGGCGGTTCACTGTCGGGTCTTCGCCAAATACGTCGTCTCCCACCTCTGCCGCTGCCATGACGGAGAGCATTTCGGGGGTAGGACGCGTAAGCGTATCGCTCAAGAGGTCAATGCGGGGTGGCAACACGCCTTTCATTTTTCCGTTCTCCACGAAACAATGGTGATCCGACGGTAATTATGATGTGTCTTGCCTGAATGGGCAATTCGGCCGAATTCACCTAGCTTTCATTAAAAACCTATGCCTGCCAATATTCGACGCATCGATACCTCCGAATCAGGCGCAACGGCCGAGCTTACCTCCCTGCGAAACAAGCTTTCGATCAACGGGGACGTTGTTAGCGAAGCCGGGCGGAAGAAGACCCTCGAAGTGTTTGGCGAGGCACTCACGCCTAATGAGACAGTCGCCAGAATCTGCAGCGATGTCCACACGCAAGGACTCTCGGCGGTCCTCGATTACACGCGTAAGCTCGATGGGAAAGAGCTGACGGCTGACACATTGCGTGTATCGCCTGAAGAATTGGCGGCGGCACATGCTGCCGCCGATCCCAAGTTTTTGGACACCATCCATTCCATTCGCCAAGGTATCCTTAGCTTCCAGCTCGCTATCCTGCATCATGATACACGGATCGATCTCGAAGAGGGAGGCTATCTACGGCAACGTTATCTGCCACTGAAGCGGGTAGGGATTTGTGTCCCCGGTGGGGCAGCGGCTTACCCTTCGACGGTATTGATGACTGCTGTGCCAGCCCAGGCTGCAGGCGTTGAAGAACTCGTCGTGGTCGCGCCACCGACTCCCTTTGGATCGTACAATACCGATCTGCTGGCAACTTGCTATGAGCTAGGCATTCGAGAAGTGTATCGCATCGGAGGTGCGCAAGCGGTGGCTGCACTTGCCTATGGCGTGGATGGACTTCCTGCAGTCGACAAGATTGTCGGGCCTGGTAATTTGTTTGTCGCCTTGGCAAAGAAATATGTCTATGGCACAGTGGATATCGATTCGATTGCAGGCCCGAGCGAAGTGGTAGTCATTGCCGACGATACCTCCCCAGCCGAATTCGTGGCCCTCGACCTGATCGCCCAAGCGGAGCATGCTCCCGGTTCGAGCATCCTGCTTACTTGGAGTGAATCGTTACTTGATCAGGTTCAGGAAGCAATTGATCGTCAACTAGATCAACTAGAACGAGCTGAGTTGGCTCGGCAGTCCCTAGCTGAGTTTGGTGCCTTGGTTTTAGTACGTGACCGCGACGAGGCGATCAAGCTGGCCAACTTGCTTGCCACAGAGCATCTGCATATCGCATGTGAGGATGCAGAGGAGATGGTAAGCGCGATTCGCAACGCTGGTGCGATATTCGTTGGCCCCTACAGCCCCGTTGCCCTAGGAGACTACGCTGCAGGACCATCCCATGTGCTGCCAACCGGCGCAACGGCACGATTTGCCAGCGGACTTAGTTCGAATAGCTTTCTTCGGTCCGGAAGCGTGATCTATTTCGATCAAGCGGGCCTGGAGTTTCTGGCGGACGAGGTAATTCTTATGGCAAAGAAAGAAGGTCTTACCGCACATGGTGCCGGAGTTGCCATCCGCCGCCAACCTGTAATTGATTGAATTCTCTATGAAGCACATCCGCTCAAACATCCTGGCAATGGAGGGCTACACTCCGGGTGAACAACCGCAAGGTGGAAAGTTCATCAAGCTCAATACGAATGAAAACCCTTATCCGTGTTCACCCAAGGTGAAGGCAGCCATTGGTCGTGTCTGCCAGGCGGGCTTGCAGCGCTACCCCGACCCAGCGGCTACCGCCTTTCGGAGGCAGCTCAGCGGTTTGCTCGTTGACGAATTGCCTGATATTACGCCTGACTGGATTCTGTGTGGCAATGGTAGCGACGACATCCTGACAATCATTACGCGTGCATATGTCGATCCGGGAAATGTGATACGCTACCCAAACCCCAGCTACGTTTTGTACAAGTCACTAGCTGACATTCAGGGCGCTCGGGTCGACGTTGTGAATTTTCAGCCCGACTGGTCTTTACCAGCGGAGTTCACTGCAAACAGTGAGCAACTGAAGCTCGCCTTTCTTGCCAACCCAAACAGCCCATCGGGCACGATGGTGCCGCCGGCGAAAATAGCTGAAATCGCGGCGGCTCTCTCCTGCCCCTTGGTGGTCGACGAAGCTTACGTCGATTTTGCGAATACCAACTGCCTATCTCTTGTTGCCAAGAACGAGCAGGTGCTGGTGACCCGAACCTTAAGCAAATCCTATGCTTTGGCCGGTCTGCGTTTTGGCTATGTTGTCGCCCAACCGCACGTCATCCAAGAGTTGGCTAAAGTCAAGGATTCCTACAATTGCGATGCTCTCTCGATTGCTGGAGCCACCGCGGCCATCGAAGACCAGGGCTGGCTCGTGGAAAATCGCTCAGCGATCCTGTCCACTCGTCAGAAACTTACCGAACAATTGCGCAGCTTAGGTTTTGATTGTGTTGATTCGCAGGCGAATTTCGTGTGGTGTCAACATCCTCGTTTTGAGAGTGCCCAGCTCTATCGCGATCTTAAATCCGTAGGAGTTTTGGTCCGTTATATGAACTATCCTGACTGGGGTGATGGGCTACGCATTACCGTGGGAACCGACGATCAAATCGAGGCTTTCTTGGCGATCTTACATCCAATGTTGCACTAATTCAGAACTCTGCAGGAACTAACGATGGATGAACTCCTGACTGCGCATTCCATGTTGTCATTGGCAACCCTGACGATCCTGGAAATCGTCCTGGGAATCGACAATATCGTCTTCCTGGCAATCCTTACGGGAAAACTTCCGGAGAGAGAACAACCACAAGCCAGGAACATCGGTCTGGGGCTCGCCGCGCTGGGAAGAATTGCGCTACTTTTTGCCATCTCCTGGATTATCACACTTGATAAGACGGTGTTGTTTGAATTGCCCTTCAATCTTAACCCTGCGGAAGCAACGCATAGTGGTGAAGCAACAACGCACCTTGATACGACGCCCATAACGATCAAGAGTCTTGTATTATTTTTAGGAGGATTGTTTCTCGTAGGAAAAGCAACCTGGGAGATTGGGCATCAATTAGATCAGCACCACGAACGTACCAGTCCTAAAGCGAAGGCAAACTTTACTACCATTCTGGTGCAGATCTTATTGATTGACTTGGTTTTCTCACTCGACTCTGTGCTGACGGCCGTTGGAATGGTGCGACCAGAAGATTATACCACTCGCTGGGTACCTCTCTCGATCATGATAACAGCGGTCCTCGTATCGATCGCTGTGATGTTGGCCTTCAGCGGACCTGTATCGCGTTTTGTTAACACGCATCCGAGCGTGAAAATGTTGGCCTTGGCGTTCCTAATATTGATAGGTGTCGTGCTGATCGCAGAAGGATTGAGTACTCATATTCCGCGCGGCTATATTTATTCCTCAATGGCATTTTCACTCTTTGTCGAAATGCTCAATTTGCGTGCTTCTCGTAGTCAGCAGGTTCAAGCCTGAAATCTGAACTAGCAGAAGCAAATGAAACTAAATCGATGCTCCGCTGAAAGATTTGAGTTTTTCCACATTTATGGGAGTGGATTTGTCGGTCTGACTTTCTCCAGACTCTTGAACCGGTTTACCTTTCATGATCACAGTATCAGTTTCGGACTGCGATGTTGCTGGCTCGTCGAGCACACTGAAAGACTCTGCTGCCTCGAAAAGCTCTCCGCGTAGAATGCGAACGTGTTGAGGAGCGTTGACGGCCAGTGTAACACGATTCCCTGCTACCCTGCGAACCTCCACGAACACGTCCTCACCGATGTGAATACGTTCTCCAATTTTGCGACTTAATACGAGCATCCTTACTTCCCTCCGAGTAAATTACTTGATGTGATATCGGCGTGACTCTATTGCATGAGTTGCCATCGCGTGTTGCGATGCCCTAAAATACGAGCAACAGCCGTGCCATGGATGACGAAGAGTTGGAAAGGCTTTGTCAACTTCCTTGTAAAGCTAGATGCAATAAGACTTTGCGCGGATAGGCTCGATTAGCGATTCCTGCTGTCGTGATTGAATTTCGCATCTCATATCGGGTGATTCGATCCCGATTTGAGACGTTTGTCCGGAAACGAGAATTACAGGATTTTGGCACAGTTATCCCGAATCAAGCTACTTGCTAGATTTCTTGGAGATTGGTGCAACTGTCCTATTTACTCCCCAAAAGAGCTGGTATGAATGAAAATCCCTATGAAGTTGATGGGACAGCATGTCGCTCACGTCAACGGCGTTTACTCTCTGAGATGGAAGAACATGGGCTAGAGTGGGTTTTGCTTACCCGCTCGGAATCCGTTCAATGGTTGACCGGGGCATACACAGGACCATTGTTTGCACCGGTAGCGGCGATCCATGCCGAGGGAAAGGTGACACTCGTGCTTCCCTCGCGAAAAACTTCGCTCACTGTGGCGGCAGACGAGGTGCTCCCCTACGAGGAAAAGTGGTGCTCTACGCTCCGAGATGAGCAGCGTATAGCTAGCAATGCGGTACTCATGGGTGCCCTGCCCATCAAGTTGCGGCACGTCGGGGGCGAGTGGTCGCAATTTGGACCTGACTTGCTAGCTGACTGCGAAGGGAAGGTAACAAACATTGAGCCAGCAATTTTTCGCATGCGCCGTCAAAAAGACATCGACGAGCTTCGCATGCTGCGAAGGGCCAATGATGCAAATCGGGCGATGTATCAGCTTGCCAGAGAAATCGTCCGGCCGGGTGTAAATGAATTAGAACTCTACAATGCACTCCACGCTGCAGCTGTCGAGGAACTGGGAGAGGCGTTGACTTACTTCGGCCAGGATTTCCGAAGTAACGCTCGAGGCGGCTTGCCCCGAGATCGCCAGATCCAGGAGGGTGAATTGCTGATTCTGGACCTGGGTGTTGGTTTTAAAGGCTTCTATAGCGACAATGCGCGAACTATCGCCGTGGGAGGCCAACCGAGCGACAAGCAGGTGCAAGCATGGGAACGTGTGTGCGAAGTGTTTCCTCTGGTCGAGGCATCAGTACGTCCTGGCGCGAGCTGCAAGCAACTTTTTCAAGAGGCACAGTCGCTTCTGGATCAGAGTTTACCCTGGGTCTTCAACCATCACTTGGGCCATGGCGTGGGGCTCGCACCCCAGGAGGGCCCTCATCTCAATCCAAACTGGGACGATACCTTTGACGTGGGAGAATTCTTCACCGCTGAACCTGGGCTGTACCACGAGGAGCTACGGGCAGGAGTGCGTCTGGAGGAGAACTACGTGGTGACAGCTACTGGCTGCGAGAAGCTGACTGACTACCCATTGGGGTTGTGATTGCTGGTGTTTTGCTGACCGCGTGGTGGTCTTTCTAAGGTTTTTCGGTGGTTTCGGGTCGCCTTGACCGGGTGTAGAGAGGTTTCTATTCTCCTCGCCACGTTGATCCACCCTTTCTTGGTTCTTTCTGCTAGCTGCGGAGCACCCATGCCTGGCTCGTTTGCGGACATTCATTGCCACCTACTGCCCGGGATTGATGACGGGGCATCAGACCTGGAAACGTCGATCGCCATGGCCCAGATGGCCGTGGCGGACGGAATTCATACGATTGTGGTCACACCCCATCAGTTGGGAAGCTTTTCCCACAACCAGGGAGATGATATCCGTCAGCAGACCGTCTTAATGCAACGTGTGTTAGCAGAACGCCGTATTCCCTTAGACCTCTTGCCTGGAGGAGACGTGCGGATTGAAGATGGGATGGTAGAGAAAATCGTTCGTGGCGAAGTTCTTTCGCTGGGCGACCATCGCAAACACGTTCTCTTAGAACTGCCCCATGAACTCTATTTTCCCCTTGATTCGATTTTGAAATCTCTCGAGCGAGAGGGGATGACCGGCATACTCTCCCACCCAGAACGCAATCAGGGAATCATGCGCGATCCAGGCCTGCTAGAACCTTTGGTCGAACAAGGCTGTCTGATGCAGATCACAGCTGGAAGTTTGATGGGGACGTTTGGGTCGCGGAGCCAGGAACTTGCCGAATGGATGCTCGAGCATGGCCTCGTTCATTTTGTAGCAACCGATGCCCACGGGAATCGATCCAGGCGACCTCTCATCAGTCGTGCATACGACCGCATCGCTGAGTTGGTTGGGGAAGCTGTGGCGAGTGATCTGTGCACAATCAATCCCGAGCTGGTTGCCCTAGGAAAACAAGTTGAAGGGGGTGTTCGTTCGCAGACTCGTCGCGGTTGGTCAGGGTTCTTCTCCAAAAAGAAAGTTGGTTGATGCCAGATTTCTCACGGCGGATCATGCTGGCCGGTTGTGGTTCTGCGCTCTTTTCGCATTGGGCCTTGCAGGTAATCCCCTGCTCTGCCGCCCCACAGTGGGTAGACTTTCGTAGTCATGGTCCGTTTCACTTGCAGGCCACATTCCCAATGGGAGAACTCACCTCCCTTTTTCAAGATCTCTCGTCGCTGGAGTTGGAACTACAACGGACTCTGGCAGTTGCACCTGCGGAAAATCACATCGACGTGTTTCTCCTGAACAATCAGAAGGCCCATAAAGAGATCCTTTCGCAACTTTACCCGCGAGTCCCCTATCGCCGTGCCCTATATGTTCAGCGTGGCAATCAATCGAGTGTCTACGCCTACAGCAACCCCGCCCTGCCGGTCGATCTTCGACACGAATGTACGCACGCCCTGCTGCACGCGAGTTTGCCGATGGTGCCGCTTTGGCTTGATGAGGGGCTGGCCGAGTATTTTGAGGTCCCGGCGAGTGATCGGGCCTTCGGCAATCCCCATTTGGCTAAGCTGCGTTGGAACTTCCGGCTTGGGATGATCCGCAACATAGAATCCCTGGAAGCATGTGGTGATTTAGAGTCGATGGGAGGAGTTGAATACCGCTTTGCGTGGGCCTGGGTTCATTTTATGCTTCATGGCCCGCTGACTGCCCACCGCGAGTTGGTTTATTTCCTCTCAGACATCCGACGGGGCAACCCTCCGGGTAAACTCTCCGAGCGATTGAGGGAAAAAATCCCTGATCTGGAAAACCAGTTCATCAGTCATTTCAAGGCGTGGTCGAAGTAGGTGAGACCGAAATGTTACCCCTTTAGGGATGAATTCACCCAATGACGAACCCCTTCTTCGACCCCAGCTGCATAGTGTCCCTGAGCATGATAGATTCGCTCTGAACGTAACGTTTTGAGTTCCGCCAGGGCATTTCCCACAACCACTCCTCGGAAATCAAGCTCGAACATCGAACGATCATTCCCTGTGTCACCGCAAACAATTACCCGATTGGCAGGAATTGTCCAAAAATTCGCCAAGTGCGCAGTGGCTGCCCCTTTATTGATTCCCACGGGGAGGAAATCAAGATCACGCTCGGAACTATAGACAAGCTGAACCCTCTGACTCGCTTCTTCCAGCAGAGACTTCCAATAGGCTAATTCCTTCTCCGTAGCTCCATGGGCATAATAGCTGATTTTGTGCTCTGCCAGAAAGACTTCCGGTTGCAACTCAAGACCCTCGCAGTCCGCGAGAGTTTCAAGTATGACTTGCGAATCCCAGTTGCCCTGGAGTAGAGGCCAATTGGCAAGCTTTTCACCGGTCGAAAATAATTCGATTTGCGTTCCCACCCCGCCGATCAAGGCATCGGGTTCAGGCAGCAACGTTTTCTCGACGGATTTTCGGATCGAATCAGGCAAGCGACCCGAATTGTAGGCCAAATAAAATTGGTTGCGTCGCGGAGCAAGCCACCTGGTAAAACGCTCTAAGGAATCGTCATCTCCGAGCAAGGTTCCGTCGACATCACTGACGATCAAGAACCGGTTGTCCACGACTTTTCTCCCATGAGACTGTGAACTGGTGGCTCATCAAATGTCAGCTCTTCATCACTGGGAGAACGTGGGACATCGTCCACCGAGGCAATTAACTGTTGGGCTATTCCTGTCCAGGTGAAATGGGCACGAGCCTTTTGACAGCCGTATTTCGCCAGCTGGTCGTATATCTCCTCGTACTGCAAAACCGAGGCGATCGCATGACCGAAAGCGGGAGGATCGAATGGATTTGCGTAAATCGCGTCGCGGCCCCACATCACTTGCTCCCACAAGCCGCCTTCAGTCGTAATCACGGTCGGCGTACCACAAGCCATCGCCTCGACGGCAGTCATGCCAAACGGCTCGTACCGACTACTCAGGGCAAAGACGTCGGCAGCACGATAATAGTCGGCCAACTCTTCATCGGGAATGTAATCGTGGAAAATGACTCGGTCCCCAATGCCCAATTCACTGGCGAGAGATTTGAATTCTTCGACCATCTCCGCCTCTTGGGAATTCGGAGAGGTGGAGCCAATTGCCAACACCAGCTTCGCTTCAGGAACCCGTTCAAAAACTTCCTTCATGGATCGGATTAAGAGGTCGTAACCTTTATTCTTTGCGATCCTGCCCAATGCCAACACGATCCGACCTTCGAGACCAAACTGTTGTTTGAGACTGCGACGTGAGGCCCGTGAAACAGGAAAAAAGCGAAGATCATCGTACCCGGGGGGGATCACGCGAATCTTTTGCCTGGTGCAATCATAATCACCTTCGGGAGAAAGAAGAAAGTCTCGCTGGACAGGTGTCGTAGCAATCAACAGATCACACTCGTCGTAAACGACTTTTTCCTCACGGATACGACGACGAAAGTTGTATTTCTTTTCCAGTTCGTCCGGATCTCCATCCATATTGTCCCGCTTCCAGGCACCGATCGAATGGGGCGTGTGTACGTGGGGGATGGAAAAACGATTGGCAAGCGCCTGACCGGCCAACCCAGCGTCCCAATAATGGCTATTGATAAAGTTGTAATCGACCTTTTCTTCACGAATGAACTTGGCAACGCGCTGGACCCATTCCGGGATCACCTCACAAAGCGTTTCCTTGGGGATAAAGTGCTTTCCTCCGCAAGGAAATCTCAATAGCCGCACGCGTTCGTCAACCTGTTCTTCAGCAGGCTGATCTTCGAATTGGCGGGTCAGAATGTCGACTTCAAAGCCGAGACGAGCCAAACAGCGCGACAATTCAATAACGAATACTACCTGGCCACCGGTATCAGGCTTACCAAATTCCGGTTCTGCCGCGACGTAACCATGGGTAGAAATCATCATGATCCGTTGCGACGCTCGGGACATCTTTTGTTCCTCCTCTGGAATATTAGAAACTAGCAATTAAAGGCATTAATGCCAAGTATTTTAGCAGATTATCCTTTCAGGTATAAGTATGCAGGATGTTAGCCCTGCTTGAACATTTTCGTGCCTACATAGCAGAAGAAAACCGAGTTAAGCGAGTCCTGCCTAGGTTCCCTTAGGTAGCCACGTCCGTGGATCTTGGCCAAAAAGTCGCTCGAGCACTGCATACAGTTCGACATGTTCATTTGCCAAGGCATGGGGGCGCGTGAAAAAACACTCAGTTGCCACGGCAAAAAACTCTGCATGATTGGTGGCACCGTATCGGTCAATGATCGTACGTTCGCCTCGCTGACTACTTTGCACCAGGCGATTATACTCTGCAGAAGTTACTTGATACCACTTTTTTTCAAACTGAAAATCGGTCATAGGAGGTGCCCCATCCGTACTGCCGTCGAGGCCATCCATGTGATGGGCGAATTCGTGGAGCACAACAGACCGCCCACACCGGGCACGTCGCCCCTCGCTTTGTACGGCCTGCCAGGCTAATACGATTGGCCCTCCCTGCCAGGATTCACCTGTGCGAACATCAGGAAGCGATTGAGGGGATTCGACATGCCCCAGCAACAAATCAGAGGGCTCTGCAGGTCGCGATTGATAGACTCCCGAATAGACGATAATTGTTTGTAGCCGGTCGAAATAGTACGGCTTTTCAAATCCAAGCGTCAGCAGAGCTGCCTGCCCAGCAATGGTTACACGCATTGTTTCAGAAACTGCCAGGCGATTCCCTCCCACCCAATCTTTCTCATGCAGCAATATACGAACGAAATTTCGCACTCGTTGCTGATTTCCTCCATCCAAATGGGAAAACTGCCACACATTCTCACGGAGACACGATTCCCACTCTCCCGGCCAAGGCTCGGAGAGCAAGGAGCAACGCCGACGATTTCTCAGCCAACCAAAAACCATTACTAGTTACCTGGAAATTACTGCGAACCAACGATTCAAACCGCTTGCCGAGGAGCACTCGGCGTGGGATGCTATAGAGACACCAATTCTTTTCAGTGGCAATTACTTCGCTTTGTAGAAGGGTACTCGACAATGCCGATTCAAACTACCTCGAAAGACGGGATTCTCACGATACACATTCTAGACGATCGGCTTGTGGAACCGGTTGTTCTGGAGAGACTTTTTGAAGACTTGAATCTTGCCGTGAACAAATCAACCGAGGACCGGGTAATTATTGATTTTACCCCGGTACAATTCATGGCCTCATCGGCCCTGAGTAAACTTGTACAACTCAGCAAGAAGTCGAAAGAATACAATGCCAAACTCAAGTTAAGTGGCATCTGCCCTGAAATAATGGAGGTTTTTAAGATCACCAAACTAAATAAGGTCTTCGATATTGCAGCCGACGAAGCTACTGCCCGTAAGGCTTTCAACAAGACAGGCCTGTTTCGCTAGCCGTTTCCGTCAATTCCTTGCAGGCGAGACTGCGAGTCGAAATTGGTAAAGTTCCCGAGTCGGCGGGAATGGCAGTTTGGGGGCTATCATTTCGCGTTCCTAGCCTATTCTTGGCTTTAACTCTTGCATAGGTTATCATGCTATGGCGTCGGATTGAGCGCGGCAAACAATCCTCCTTTCCCTGACTAACGTGCAAGGAGAACTCCATGGCCAAG
The DNA here is from genome assembly GCA_937925545.1 of uncultured Planctomycetaceae bacterium. Lineage (GTDB taxonomy): Bacteria > Planctomycetota > Planctomycetia > Pirellulales > Lacipirellulaceae > Bythopirellula. Next base: position 388,874 of record CALALR010000037.1, on the reverse strand, counting down.
AAGAAAGCATCGTCGTCAGCCACCAAATCTACCCTCTCTACTAAGCAATCGGCTAGCAAGGCTTCGTCGAATGGAGTCGCTTCTAAATCGCATGGGGGGTTGGGAAATGAGCAGATCGGCCTCACCGCAGGCGCGATTTGGGCACAGCTTTCTCAGAACGGAGAATCAACGCTGGCTGCCCTAAAAAAGGAAGTCGATGCCCCTGCTGACCTGGTCATGGCAGGTATTGGTTGGCTCGCTCGAGAGGAAAAACTACAGTTCATCCCGAGCGGTCGCAGCGTGAAGCTGGCTCTTAAGTAGTTTAAAGTCAAGAACTAAGGGTCAAGAGTTGAGAGCCAAACAATAACAAACTTCCGACTCTCGACTATTTTTTAGCTGGCATGCCAACGATTGATAACTGTTTGTCGTACTCGATCTGCATAGTGTATTTAAGCACTTTTTCTTTCGGTCCGACTGCTTGCGCAGGTACTTCCAGGTCCCAACGGAGAATCCCCTCCTTGCGATCGGACTTCAAATAGGATTCATCGGTGCTTACCGGATCGTCTGTCTTAATGAGAGTGATTTTGATGTCGTTCTCACCCACTGTCGGCAAACGATCGAGCAGTCGGACCGCAACCGATTTATCGCCAAAGTTCTCGAGAGTCAATTCATAGGTGAAGTCCACGACTCGATTTCCACCTTGAATTCGCTCGTCTTTCTTCAACAACTCACGATGTGCACGAAGCGACGGGTCGATGCCGAGGCCCACGGTGAGGCTTTCGCCAACCGCGACGGTTGGCATTTCGCTACGTCCCACGAATTGGCCCCCCAAAAAAGTTGCGACCGGTCCCGCTAAGAACACCAGGTCACTCGTATTGGTGAGATGGGCCTCTTCATAAACAAAACTCGTGAGCAAAGGTGTAGCCAGACGATAAAAATCCCCATTGAGAGGCACCGAGGCAATTTGGATCAGTTGCCTATCTGAGCGACTGGGGAGACTGGTGCGGTTGGTCAGTTGATAACTTACACTTACACCTTCATCGAGTCTTGAACTTATTTCTCCATCGCGTTTGAGATCGCTTAATGAATTATTTAAATCCAATAACTGGATCTCACAGGCAAATTGATTGAGTCTTGCATCTGCAGTAGAGGTGTCGCTCATTTCCAGGCCCCAACTTCCGATACCGCCAGCCGCACCTCCTAAACCAGAAACCGCTGTTTGCGATGCTTCGCTGGAACCACCAAAGCGATCTGACGGGGAAGCATTGATCTGGCCACGCATTTTGCCAAGTTGAACGAGGTTTTCCTGCATAAGTTTGTAGTTAGCGGCAGCCGACATGGGTTGTTGCTGGGCGGGTTCAGGCACTCCCAACTTGATCGCAAGTTCTTCTAAACGCGGCGCCTTGGCAACGAGCGAAGGGGTTGCCGTCGAAAGAATCATCTCCACGTCGTTCCAATCTTCGCCACTCATCTGCTCGATAGAGGCGTTGTATTCTACGGTGATCTGGTCACGCTCCTCGGTAGACCTCAGATTGTACGATGGCGACCAGTTTGCATTACCGACCAGATAGCTCAGCTGCATCTGAGAAGTTGTGCGTTGCGGCACATTGATAAAGACGACTGCTTCGCGCACTGTGCGGGCTGATCCTGCAGCGATAGTTTCTCTTTTTCTGACCAGGAAGTGTTTTTCTTCGTTCCGTTCACGTTCTTCTTGGTTTAATTCCAATTCGCGACCAGAGATCTCAGCACGCTCTGAGAACTGAAACTGTGTTAATTTCATCAGCGTATCGGCGTTGAGAACACCACTCTTAAGTTCCTGCTGTGATGTAGCCGCGGCAAAATGTCCGAGCTGCATGAGATACTGTTTTCTTTCAACCATTAGGCCTCGCTCCTGGGCAATGGCGAACAGCTCTTGATCGACAGCCTGAATCTGCTCGTCCAATTCGCGAACTTCCTGGCGGACGTCGGCCTCGATTGGACGTGCTCGATAACGTACAGAACGAATCTGAATACCCTCACCTGGCTCAGCAAACAGACTACCAGGTAGTACCGATTCGGGGAGATTTGTCACGACCAGTTCGAGCAGACCCTCCGTCTCGGGGATCTCCACCTCACGAGTGACAAGTGCCTGTCCCTGGTAAACCGTGACTGCGGTCACTCGACCTTCGCTAACTTTCGGTTCGGCTGCAAACGCCGTGAGTGGACAGGCAAGCAATTTCGCAAATAGTAGAACAGTTAACACTCGAACGAACATGGCGATTCTCCTTAAGTCACGAATCAAGTAGGACAAGCATCCCCCAGATTCTACCAAAAGGGGGTCTCGAATGATTGGACGCAGGTGGGTACTGAAAGATTCCCCGAAATGCCCCAATTAAGATAAAAAATCGGCAGTTCCGCTGGGTGGGATGCCTATGGAGACCACGTGTATATCCCCGAGGCACGCTTGAGCTGCTGGATTCCTGAAACCAATCTTCGGTGCTACGAACGTGCAAGTTACGTCTGCCCGCACAGCAGTCGAAGCAGGCTGGCCTGTGTCGCAGTCGAGCCCACTGGGGACATCCACGGCCAGGCGCCGGGCGGCTTGGCGATTCATCCATTCGATCGCTGTGCGATAGGGCTCACGCGGCTCCCCTAGTGCACCGGTTCCCAGAAGTGCATCGATTATCCAGTCGGTACCCCCTGCCACTGAACTCAATTCAGTAGCAAGATCGTCAGCTTGCGATAGATCGACTATAGTCAGGTTTGAATGGAGCAGGATTTGATAGTTCGTGAGTGCATCACCTTTTAATTCATTAGGAGACGCAAGAAGAATTACCTTTGACGACACCCCTCGGATTGCCAAATGTCGAGCAATGACGAAACCGTCGCCGCCGTTGTTGCCCTTGCCGGCAAGAATCAGGGCCGTTTGAGGGACCGTGTGCCTCGTTGCGGCACGGCTAAGCAAAATATCAACGACCCCGCGGCCGGCGTTTTCCATCAGCACGATACTCGGAATGCCGAGTTCCTCGGTGGCGTGGCGATCGATGTCACGCGCTTGTTCTCGAGTCACATGCTCCATAGGCGATATTGTATCGCCAGAACGTTCCCGGTGCGATGCTTTCAAAAAGTATTACGGAATCGCAAACGAGGTCCCCGTCACAAATGCACCTTGGTAGAACGCCGCCCGCCAGGTAAATGGCGTTGCTTCGATCAAGTATGGAGCACAATTGCCCGGACGGTAATGTCCAAGGGCGTAGATACATTCGTTGGGCGATTCGATTCCCATCTTGTACGGCAGGATAGGCACACTGGTAAAGAAGTGCACTCCCGACATAATCGGCTGCAGGTACGGACCCCACGAATGGCCATAGCGTTCCAGCTGATTCTGCTCGAAGTATAGCGGCTTATGGCAAAGGGCAGAAGCCTTCCAGTTGTACGTGATCTCCGACCAAGCTCGTGGCTCCATCATTTCGTCGCCAAAGGCACACTCGTAGGGATAATCCTCGCCTGCGACTCCCTCCACGCGGATGTTTAAGTCGACGCTGCTCACCCGGTTCGCCCTGGCGGAGGCCAATTCTTCTTCACAATTTCGCTGATCTTCGAGGGAACGATCTTGTCTCAGGCGATTGTCTTGAAACTGGCTAGAGCGCTGCGACTCTAATTGCGTTTCGGGGACTTTTAAGTCGAATTTGAATTCACTTGGACTGCTCTCACGAACTTGGGTAGATTCTTCCTCCTTGGTTGTGCTCTGGTCAAGTTCCTCTGACAGATCTTCGATCGTCTCGGGAGCCTCCTCTTCGAGCATCTGCTGCACTTCCTGCTCTCGGCGCTGCCGTTCCCGATCCAGTGCTTCTTCGATCTCATCAAGATCAGAATCCAGCGATGGAATAGGAGCTTCCGCAGGCTCTTCAAACGGATCCTGAACCAGCTGAGCAATTCGATCGTCAGCCTCAAAAGGATCGATCGTGTGCAAAGGATTTTCCTTGGCTGACTCGATTTGAGGTACTGGATATTCAATGGGCTCCTCTAACTCGGCAGCCAGTGCATCATCTGCTTCCCATGCAGCGACGATGAGGTCTGACTCGCAATGGGTTGAATCAGACGGGGCAGTCCTCAAGGGGTTGCCAGAGTCGGAAAATCCTGCCGATTGCTGCCAATCAGAGCGGCCCCAGTTGAGATCGTTGGCCTCTGCCGACGAGAAGAACGAGAATGAGAAAAAACTGACCAACAGACAAGCGGCCAGACAACGAGCCAGGTCAGTGCTCTTCAACTGAGGTAAACTCAGCGGTGTAGTTCGGTGCTTCCTGCGTGATTGCAATGTCATGGGGATGATTCTCCCGTACACTCGCCGGCGAAACCTGAATAAATCGGGCGTGCGTGCGCAACTCTTCGATAGTTTTCGTACCACAGTAACCCATTCCTGCCCGCAATCCCCCCACCAGTTGATACAGGTAGGGACTTAACGGACCTTTGTATGGCACGCGGCCCTCGACTCCTTCGGGGACCAACTTGCCGTTGCCACTGCCATCATTCGATTGGCGGTAGCGTTCGCTTGAACCATGAACCATTGCCCCCAACGAACCCATGCCACGATAGGTCTTAAAGGTGCGTCCCTTGTAAAGGACGCGTTCGCCAGGACTCTCGTCCAGACCTGCCAATAAGCCACCCAGCATCACGACGTGGGCACCTGCCGCCAGGGCTTTCGTAATATCTCCTGAAAAGCGGATTCCGCCGTCGGCGATTATCCTGACTTTGGATCCCTTCGCTGCCTGAGCAGCATTATGTATCGCAGTAATCTGTGGCACACCGATTCCCGAGATCACTCGCGTCGTGCAGATCGAACCAGGCCCGATGCCCACCTTGACGGCGTCGGCACCCGCTGCGATCAGATCACGGCAACCCTCAGTCGTTGCCACATTACCGGCAACAATTTCGATGTCCCACCGAGTCTTGATCTGTTTGACAGTTTCAATGACATTCGATGAGTGACCATGTGCGCTATCGACGACCAAAAAATCGACGTCTTTGTCGATGAGACTCGCGGCCCGTTCAAAATCGAACACACCGATTGCCGCACCGACTCGTAAGCGCCCTTGAGCATCTTTGCAGGCCTGAGGAAACCGCCGCATCATGTCGATGTCTTTGATCGTAATCAGGCCTGTCAGTTTGTAATCTTCGTCAACCAGCAACAGTTTCTCGACCTTTTTTGCCATCAAAATCTTCTCAGCTTCCCCAAGCGTTACAGTCCCCGTTGCTGTCACCAAGGGCTCACCGGTCATCACTTCAGCAATGGGCAGGCTGTTGTCTTCGAGAAACCGCAGATCACGACGCGTGAGAATACCCACCAATCGGCCACCTTCAGTGATCGGAATGCCGGACACATTTGACTCATCCATCGTCTGCCGGGCGACAGCAACGCTAGCGGATGGGGGCAAAGTGATGGGATCCACAATGATGCCATTCGCGCTCCGCTTGACTTTGTCCACCTCTTCGGTCTGTCGCTCAACGGACATGTTCTTGTGGATCACCCCCAGCCCCCCTTCCTGGGCCAACGCGATGGCCATCTTATTCTCGGTGACCGTATCCATGGGAGAGCTGAGAATGGGAAGCCGCATTTCAATCCGCTCAGTGAGATCCGTTCGCACTTCAACATCCGAGGGAACCACTTCACTGAATCGTGGTTCCAGCAACACGTCATCAAAAGTCAGTGCGGTGGCGGCGGGCAACTTATCCGGCATGGTGAGGCTCCCTTTCTAGGTAGAATCCCGCAATTATAGCAGGAAAGCCGGGATTCGTAAGCTCCCGATATTTCTCCTGTTGCATTCCTCAATACTTCGGGGACTGACGTCCTCCGGCTCGCCATTTACAATGAAAGACATGCCTACTCCGCATGTCCATCGCGATGTTGACGGTCGTCCCGACTTCATGGTCGTCTTGGGCGTGGGACCTCCCTACGTCGAAGAGGATGTCAGGCAGGCCTATTTTCAAAAGGCGAAGATCCTCCACCCCGATCGGGGTGGCGATCCCCACAAATTCAATGCTTTGCATCAGGCCTTTGAACAGGCAAAGCAGTACCTGGAATTCAAGCATGATTCCCGCGGCTGGATCGCGCGCCAGATGGACGGCTACCTCAAGTCACGAGAACTAGCCGACAAGCTGGCGGCTTTCGGTGCCCAGGTTGAAACTAACGCGGTCGAATGGCTCCAGCGTTCCTTCGGCGATTTCGCTGATTTGACCGAGTCGATTACCGCCGTCCGGCTGGAAAACTCAAAGCAGGCCGAGCCAATGCTCAACACGATGCTTCAGGAAGCAGCAGCACTGGATAAACTCACGCGGTTGGAGTTGCCTGGATGCCAGGTTTCGGACAAGACAATTCTCCGCTGCGAGGTATTTCAGCTGTTGCGGAATCTTGATCTCACTAAAACTCCCGTTACCAGATCTGTAGCGGCATTAGTTGATCTATTGCCTGATTTGGAGACGCTTGAACTCAAAGGCTCGAGCGTGTGGTGGTGGAACCGCCGCAAGATAGCCGCCAGACTTCGCAAACGCCAAGAGGAAAAGCCGGTAGTGATCGGCTAAACCGCCATCGCAAACAAAAACCGAGGGCCGTCCGGAGACGACCCTCGGCGAGGGGGATGGCAATCGTTAGTCGAGCAGGGTGAAGGACCACCCAGCAGGACTTAGTAGGTCAAGATGAAGTCGCTGGCAAACATGTCCTCGTCAAAGTCTTCGGCGGGGACCCAGTCCTTGCGAAATTCGGGACGCAAGATCAGGTTGTCTAGCAGCTTGACATTCACACCACTGGTCAGCTCATATCGTGAAGCACGACTGTTGAACGGTCCACCAGCTGGTCCTGTACCTTTCCACCATTCCATACGAGTACCGAAGGCAATCGCATCGCTCCAGTTGTAGAACAGGTACTGATTGATACCGATGTTGTCGATACCTGGCTGACCGGCATCATTTTCGTCGTCGGTCTCAAGATAGTCGGTCTGGAAGACATAGCTCCACTTATCGGTCAGGTTGGCAGTCATGACAACGCTATGTCCATAGCTGTCATCTCCACCACCATCTTTCAAGCCAAAGTTTCCGTAGGTGAGAATGTAAGCTAAGGTCACGTCGTCCAGCAGATTGGCACTGAAACCACCAAGGTAGTTGCTACCACCATTGGCATTGGTAAAACCAGTGTCCCAACCAAGGGTCCAACCGTTGTAGAGAGTGAGGTTCTCGAAACCAGTGTAAGTCGATAACACACCGGTGTGAGTAAACGGTTCGCTGTTGAACATCGTCAGGGAGTGGCTGTAGAAGAAGTTACCAACTGCAGGAACGACTTCATAACCCACGATGGTGAAGAAGTGACCAATCTTGATCGAGAGATCGTTGATAGCTACTTCGCCGTACAACTGAGGAATGGCCCAGCCATACACACCATTGTCCCAGCCATTGTCCCATTCAGCACCAGGATTTCCAAAAGCTTGAGTCTTCTGGGCATCGGTACCATAGATGAAGTCACTGCGGAAACCGAGGTCAAACCCGTTCGATCCATCTGCTTGGCGACCAAAGTAGAACCATTGTTGTTGAAGGTTCAAATCCTTAGGCACGTCATTGAATGCAAAACCAGTACCACGACCGGTAGCGGGAGAGGAAAGCGGAGTGAAGCTGTCGTGGTAGCCAAATTGTGACCAACCACCCAGTTGCCATTGGGAATCATCATAGATTCCCAGCATGCCGCCCAGGGAGAAGTTCTCCAAGCAACCTCCACCGATGCCACTCAATAGTCCACCACCACCAACTCCGCATCCGCAATGGCATGCGTCGCCGCAATCACAAGGATCGCAGCAGCTGTCGCAACTTGCAGGTCGCAAGTTGGAATCTGTTTCCCACTGCACATTGCCTTCGACGGCGAACACTGGCGCCGCTGAAAACACTAGAGCAGCGAGACTTGCTGTCCAAGTTTTTAATTTCACCTTATAGCTCCTTCTGTTCTGCCCGTGTGCTGTTTAGGTTCCAACCAACTTCTGCTTCGGGGCAAGGGTGTTTTTGACGAACTCGGGTCCCCTATGGACGGTCGACAGGGGGACCGTATTCGCGGGATATGCGTCCGCCTCGCTCTCATGTATCGACTATGACTGCTGCGACAATCGAGCTAGTACATCACGATTCTCTGAGAACTCCAGTGATAACATCTAAGAAATGGTAAGCCGTGATGATTGTGACGATTTTCACTGGCTATTAGCCTGCGATGATCGTATTTCGTGGCTTGGAAGACTGTCCCAGAGAAGACGTCAAATCATCCTAACCTGCAAAGTTTAACACTTGCTGCAAGGTGATCTTTAGAGACAAAAAATACCCGAGTCTAGCTCGCAGATGATCGGTCTGGATGACCAAATCAGGCATCCGTTAGTTCACAATTCCCCGACAACCTGAACCCAACCATAGGATTCACGATCTCAAGAATAGGAGAGCTATGTTACCGGCATGTTACCATGAAGGTTTCCGAATTGTCCTTTCCCCAATTTTTTCACAAACCGTTGTTCTTGTGTTATTGGAAAATGGGTTTTTTGGAGAAAATTCAAACCATTTGGCCGTGAAAATTGAAAAGATTAAGCAGCGTTAGTGAGCATGTGAATCGATGAGTTTCCAGCCTCCAACCTGCCAAATATCTCCACGGTTGAGACGGCTGAGCCGTACACAGATTATCTCAACAGAAAAAGTATCATCCCCAGTGTTAACTTCATATTCCAGTCTAATTGTGGGTTGAGAACGCAGACGATCCAACTCCGTAACGCGACTTTCCATAGTCAGGGGACCGTCATTTGTCTGTGTGCGAAGCTTCTCGACAAGGTCGTCTTTAGCCATTGAATTTAAGGCATCTTGATCTGAAGGCTGCGTGGGTGTTCGAGACGTGGGAGGACCCCCAGAATTTCTGGGCGGAGTGAGTCCCCTCAACGCATCGGGGGTAATCTGTTTGAGTGCCTCTGACAAATCCCCTTCGGCCAGAGTATTGAGCCATTGCCGGGCAGCTTGATCAGCCTGTTGCTCGTAGAGCCGCGAACGAACGGTAGTCTTGGTGGGTGCTACAATCAAACAGAAAACGCAGAGAAAGAGACCGATCTTGGCAAGCGTCACACCGGTCAGCACTTCTGATTGGGTTCGAATCTTGTAGATAGCCAGCAATGAAGCCGCAATTCCCGCCAGTGGAATGACCATAAACAATGGCGAGAGCAACACCAACGGAGAGATCAGCCCCAGTACGAGCGCAACAATCGCCAGACTACTCAGAGACCGGTACGATACGAGTTCGTCGGCGTCGTAAGCTTCCATGTCAAATGCTCCGCATGGGTATTGAATCGAACATCGTGGACTACGCCACTTAAGCGACTGTTCAAATCACGACAGCAGGTCTACGGATTGCTCGAAATAAACGATTTGTCGATGCTTTCAGCAGAGGCGAATGCATTTGCTACATTCCAGAAGGGTGCACGTACATAAGTGAATACGGATTGCGCGAAACCGGGGCTATCTGTATATTTCCATTCTCCCGCCTTAATTGGAATCCGATCGAGGGTATAAGCGGCGAAACTGGCAAACATCACCGCCACCAGAATCCCTACCAAAGGTCCGCCAAACTTGTCCACCAGGGGGATAAACCGCATCTTGGTGCGCGACGTACGATCCGCCACAACACGAGTCAACAGCACTGCAACTGTAAAAACTCCCCAGACTCCCGCGAAGACGAAATACCAGGCGTTGTCTGGACCTTTCCCAGCTTGTTCTGACAGAAAGTTTCCAGCCGGTACACCGAGAAAAATCCCGGCCAGTCCACCCAGCATAACGCTCATAAGCGCGATGGCATTGCTCCACAATCCTTCATTTACCGTCATCGCAACTCCCGCAAACAGCAAAGCACATATCAAAATGGCCAGATACAGCATTGATATTTCCTTTCGAGTTTAATCAATCATCTACGGAAGCAAGCACTACTGCTGCAAAACCCGTGTTAATTCCTGGAGCGACGTCGTTCCTTGGGCAACCAGCAGCACACCTTCTTCCTGTAGCGATCGCTGTCGTGCCGCTCGCGCGGCTTCTTTCAGCAGAGCAAGTTTTGGTTGTTTGATCAGAATCTCGCGCATTTTATCGTTAAGTACCAGGAGTTCGAATAAACCTGTGCGGCCAAGATAACCCAAGCCTTGACACGTCTTGCATGGTTTTTCGATTTCTTCCGGCTTAGGGGGACGATAAAGATGCTCGACTTTTCCGGCTGGGATGCCTAGCTTGCGGAGCACATCAGCTGGTGGTGCATAGCCCACTTTGCAGTCGGGACACAACTTGCGAATCAATCTCTGGTAAAGGACTCCCTTTGTTGTCCTGGCAAATTCTTTCGCTGGCATTTTAAGTTGCAAGAATCTCAGCAAAGCTTCAGCGGCTTCCTTGGCACGGATACTCGTTACCACCAAATGTTCGTCCTGAACTTCCTTGAACAACAACTTGGCTGCCTCCAAGTCGGTCATGTCTCTGAGCACATATACATTGGGATATGTACGAATCAGTGGGGGAAGGACCGTCGCCGGGGTTTCGCCTTTCGAGGCATCATAAGTTGTAACGGATATATTCTGTATGTCGTGTTCGCGATTGGAAACCTCCTCGATGGCGACAAAATCGCGCATGAGCCGATCCGTCTCTTCCAGCGAGACATTGATCATGGTAGTCAGTCCCCCACCGGGAAGGGCTGAGAAAATCACTAATCCTGACTCGGCAGCCATAATCTCTGCCCATTGCTTTTGCAGACCTTCACGCATACCAAGGTCGGAATAGTGCACCATGTTTTGTTTCTCACCGATGCGAGTCACCACGACCCGTTCGCCGGTGGTCACCCCTTGGGTAACGACAGGACAGATGTAAGTCTTTCCTTCATACTTGGCTCCGAATTGACCCTGCTGCTTGCTTTTACGATCTTTGACGTTCAAATTTGCCAAGGTCTTAATCACAGCCAACATCACATCGCTCGATTCTCGGTCACGCGGTTCGCCACTGTGCCAAACACCATCGATCTCATAACGCACCGTGACCCCCTGCTGTGCAAAATCAAGCATGAGTTTGTCTCCGCGGCGTTTGACTAGCTCAGCAAAAGCCTCCTTGAGCAGCAGATAACCGGGAGAATGCCGGGCCGCGATCAGGTTTGCATTGTTGGTAGCCAGGTCTTCTGCCCCCATGGCCATCAATTCGACAGGGGCTCCCTTTTCGTAGTCCGCCTTGCGCTCGGCACTCATCTTGATGCCAATGCTGCTGAGTGTGGCGGCAATGGCATAGCGCCACCACGATCCGGTGAGAACCGTCTCATGTGGTTCGACGTTCTTGTTGTGCACCAATACATAGGGGACCCAGGTTGCAACGAAAGTGACAAACATCAGTGTCGCCCGCAGCCAACTGGGAGCTGGCACAAAGAACAAGACGAAAGTCACTAACACAAACGGAAGATAATAAATGAGGCTCCATTTGTGCCAACCCAAGCCGTGAATCTGACAATCGCGATTGACCCAATCGCCTGCTGCAACCCACATCCAAAAGATCACGACCATGCCAGACAACTTGAGGAGCGTCGCCAAGCTGAAACTCATGGTGAGGGCTTGTTGGGCAAAATCGCCAGTGCCAGCCGCGCTCTCGCCTTGCGAAGCGGGCTGGGCAGCTTCAGGAGGCTGCTCCTGATTGCCTGTGCCAGGTTGGGCAGCATTGCCTCGCATTTCGTTCTGAATCGATTGCGTGGCACCCAGTTCCCCGAGGCTCGTCTGAGCCCACATAGTTTCACTTAAAAAACAAGTCTGCGCAGCGACAAACAAGAAGAACGAAGCTGAAATTACTGCAAAACTACTGGTCAATGTCCGCATCAAATCATACCACCTTGCGAAACGTCGATTCCCTTGAGTGCCATCTTCAATTCTTCGCGATTGGGGGCAACTTCCAGGGCCACCTCGCGGTCGATCAGTTGATCGTCGACCAATTGCTTCAAACTCTGCGTGAAATTCTGCATACCGTCTTCCTTGCCGACTCGGATCGCACCATTGAGCCGATGATCCTCTTCTTCCAGAACCAGCTTTCTGACGGTGGGCGAGAACGTCATGATCTCTACGGTTGGCACCCGACCAACGCCCGGCTTGATCGATTTGAGCAGTTTCTGAGCGACAATTCCTTTCATGTTCATCGCAATCGCGCTCCGCAGGGCTCCGTGCATGTCCTGTGGAAAAAGGTCCAGAATACGGCCAATCGTCGAGGAAGCCGTACTGGCGTGAATCGTTCCGAAAACCAAGTGACCGGTTTCTGCCGCGTGAATCGCCGTCATGAAAGTTTCCTTGTCACGCATTTCGCCCACCAGCATCACGTCTGGATCTTCGCGCACGGCATGCTTCATTCCGACTTCGAAGTCCACCACGTCCAGGCCAATCTCACGCTGGTTGATGAGACACTTGTCCTCGGTAAACACAAATTCGATCGGGTCTTCGAGCGTCAAAATATGTTTTCGATAGCGGTGATTGATCCAGTTGAGCATGGAGGCAATCGTTGTGCTTTTCCCCGAACCAGTGACGCCTGCCAAAAGAATCATTCCCTGATCGTAAGTACAGAGACGCTCCATGGACGCTGGCAAGTTGAGCCCTTCGAAGTCGGGGATCCAACTATTCACCCGACGAGCCACCATGCCGATGTGACCCAACTGTTGCATCAGATTCACACGGAAACGCCAATTGGTCCCGTCCACGTCGCACATATGAGCAAAGTCAGCACCTCCATCATGATCGAAAATCTTTCGACTCCGCTCATTCATCAGCGGGAAGCAAAGACGCACCATCTCTTCGTCGTCAACGGGACCGCGATTCATCGGCCTGAGCGATCCATCCACACGCACCATGGGAGGCCGACCTACTTTGAGATGCAGGTCGCTGGCTTCCAGCTTGACGCAGGCGCGAAAGAGCTTGTTGACTTCGAGCTCTTGGTGCCGGGCCACAAAACTATCATAATCCGCTTCGCTAATGGATGATTTACTCGGGGAATTTGCCATAAATGCCTCCGCAGAAAATTTCAGGCCGCCAACCGTACGACGACACCTTGCTCAGCCATCACACGCTTCGTTTCCTGGATCGTATATTCGCCAAAGTGAAAAATACTTGCAGCCAGCGCCGCGTCCGCCTTGCCGATTGTCACGGCATCTGCCAGATGCTGAGGACACCCCGCCCCACCGCTGGCAACCACGGGAACCGATACTGCCTCACTCACCGCCGCTGTAATTTCTAAGTCATAGCCGTCCTTGGTGCCATCTGCATCCATGCTTGTAAGCACAATCTCACCCGCACCTAAACTTTCTACATGTTGCGCCCAATCGACAGCCTCCAGGCCAGTGCCAACGCGTCCTCCATTGATAAACACTTCCCATATTTCGCGGCCGTCGTGTATGACGCGTTTCGGATCGATGTTCACGACGATGCACTGTTTACCGAACCGCAAAGCCGCCGCACGAACAAATTCGGGATCGCGGACCGCCGCTGAATTGATCGAAACTTTATCGCACCCAGCCAGCAAGAGCTGGCGAATATCATCGAGATTTCGAATGCCTCCTCCCACGGTGAGCGGCATAAATACTTGCTCGGCCGTGCGTCGCACCACGTCGAGCATAATGTCACGCCCTTCGTGACTCGCGCAGATATCGAGAAACACGAGTTCGTCTGCGCCTTCCTGCTCGTAGCGGGCCGCCACTTCCACTGGATCCCCCGCATCGCGGAGTTTCACAAAATTGGTCCCTTTAACGACTCGGCCACGGTCTACATCCAGACAAGGGATCACACGTTTGGCAAGCATGGCGCAGGTTCCGAGTTCAACATCCTAGTAGAGGCTTGGCCAGTTGCCTGAGCAGGCTAAAATCCACCGAAGTCCCCTGGACCCTTTAGTTTAAGTACGCCCAGGGGGTGGGTCAACTCACGAGAAAACATCTGTACCCTGTACTAGAGCAAGCTTGGACGAGATTCATCTCAGCCTTCCTGGATTCGCTCTCCAGACAGAGTCTTGGCAATCTCACGATGTATTAGTCGCAGAGGGTACCCTATTCACATGCCACTAAGAACTGCATGGCCCTAATTATCTCTTCACAGCCTCGGCACGGTCAAACCGCCATCCACCAATAAAACATTGCCAGTCGCATAGGGCAAATCTCCGCGGGCGAGCATCCCGACAGCTTTGCCCACATCTTCTGGCGTTCCCCACCGCGGCTCCAGAGTGAGGCCCTCAGAGATCCGCTTGTCGTACACCTCGCTCACCGCCGCCGTCATGTCGGTGCGAATCACACCGGGACGCACCTCATAAACCTGAATGCCAAACTCAGCAAGGCGCAGTGCCCACAACTGGGTTGCCATTGCGATTCCCGCTTTCGAAATACAGTAGTCTCCTCGATTTACCGAGGCCAAAGTTGCAGAGACTGATGTGATGTTCACAATCATTCCAGCAAACGACCGCTCCGCCTCGCGCTGCTCCACCATCCAGCGGGCCACTGCCTGAGTAAGAAAGTACGGACCCCGCAGATTGATGGCGATCAAACGGTCGAAACTCTCTTCGGTTGCGTCCAAGAGATCAGCTCGAACTTCTGGTGCCACACCAGCATTGTTCACGAGCACGTCGAGACGACCAAATCGTTCGCGAATACGCGTGAGCATCTCTGCTCGCCCATTGGCATCCGCGATGTCTGCCTGACAGTAAAGCACCGTGGCACCGAGCGACTCCAGTTCTTCCAACGCATCGGCGACCGTGGCTTCCTCGCGCCGGCCATTGATGGCCAGATCAAACCCAATCTCAGCCAATTGCCGGGCAATCCCCAGACCGATCCCCCGAGATCCCCCTGTCACGAGTGCGACTTTCCTAAGCGTTTCTGCCATGTGTTCCACTCACTTATTGGATTGGTCCAAAGAAAGTGTAATAAGGTTGCCCATTCGCTTCCCGTCCAATCATCAGGGCCAACTCCCGCATATGATAATCTCCCCACATGCTCGACTCACCGCAGGGTACTTTCTGATCGGGCGGAATATAGTCCCAACCATTGGGACGGTGATACACTGAGTGCAGCAGCAGGCCTTCATGTTTGTTATCTGTCGAGAGATATAGTTCACCAAGCAAAGTGTTGGCTACAGTCAGCCCTGCCTGCCAATAGCGCTTTGCGCTGGGTTCACCTCGTGCCGTGAGAAAACTCCCCAGGCGTAATAATCCTTGAGCCGCAATTGCTGCTGCAGAACTGTCTACCGGTTCGAAATCATTGAAAGGCTCCGCCGGTCTGTCCAGAAAACTTCCCAGCTTGGCGAGTCCGGGTGCGCCGGTATCCCAGTAAGGCACTCCACAAACAGGAGTTTCGTCGATGTAGAAATCACTTGTCGCCATTGCAGCTTTCAGAAAATTCGCCTCGATTTCAACGCGTCCGCCAAAACCCTCTAATTCGTCATCACCGCGCGTCGAAAGCCACTCCAGTTGTTCGGCGAACCCAACCATCGCCCATGCAAGACCACGGGTCCAAGTGCTGAATGCAGAGTAGCCCTGCTGAGTCGAAGGGCAACGGTAATCGCCGTTGTTGGTGTTAAACACAGACTCGTGTGCGGTGCGCCCCCGCAGATCATACGCATCACGTCCTTCGCCATACCAAAGATTGTACCGAGCCGTGGAATTGGCATGTTGTATCAGACGGCCTAAAAGAGAGATCTTTTCGTCTCGTTCGCCCATAAGGGCGTGCCCTAATTGGTGTGACAATGCCAAGGCCCGACAGGAACGGATCGTATCGACAAACAGCGATTGCGGACCATTGAAGGAATAGATGTATCCGCCATTATCACGGGTGACCGACCATCGTGCCGCTTGCACTGCCCCTGTCACCTTCAGTGCTAGCTCGTAGAAGTTTCGCTCCCATTCTGTCTCCGCAATCCGACCCTCATTCATCAATCGCCACAGATTGCCGTAAGTGCTCACATTGTTGAAACCGTGATCGTGTACCCCTGTATGCGTTAGATGCGGAGCCATGACCTCAACGGTCCTCTGACGCCCCACCTCCATAAATCGCTCGTCGCCTGTCGCATCAAATTGCAACAGGGCCGAGCCATATTGAAAGCCTTGAGTCCACTCGGTCCACCCCTTGGCAGTGTATTTGCCTGCCACGGTAAACACAGGCGAAGCAGACCCGGGAGGGCAGCTCGCCTCGACTGCATCGATGGCGCTCGCCGAGGCCTGCCAAAAAACTTCCAGACGGGACAAGAAATCGCTTGCCTGGATTTTATCGTTTATCTCAATCATGGTTTTTCCAATGTCATCCGATGGTAGAAACTTCAATTGTCTAAAACATTACCACTTGCGAAAGCCATGAAGTCGCTAAAAATAAGAATTGATGGCACTTTTCCTTTTTTCTCTTGCCGATAAGATCGTATCTTTTCACCCCCAGATTTGGAAGTTTCTCAAATGACAAAATCTATCTTGCTGACTCCTACTATGCTGCTCCTTATTACTTCGCTTACCTCGGCAAAAGTGACTGTCGCAGACTTCGACTCGATCGAAGAATTTACACTTACCAACAGTCAAGGCATGGTCGTTAAAGCGACCAACTATGGTGCCATCATCACTACCCTTGTGGTCCCCGACCGTGAAGGCAATATGGCGGACGTTACCCTTGGTTACGACGACCTTGCAGGCTACATAAATGCCATCGACAGACCTTATTTCGGAGCGGTGGTTGGTCGCTACGGCAATCGCATTGCGAATGGAAAGTTTACCCTTGAAGGCACGGAGTACACACTGGCTCTCAACAACGGCCCTAATTCACTACACGGTGGAAATATTGGCTTTGACAAGGTCGTCTGGGATGCAGAGATCGTCGGCGACAACAGTGTAAAGTTCACTTACTTAGCCAAAGACATGGAAGAGGGCTACCCCGGCAATCTGACCGTAAATGTTACTTATACTCTTACTGATGACAATGAAATTGTGATCGATTACGAGGCGACTACCGACAAATCCACCCCTGTCAATCTAACGCAACATGCTTACTTCAATCTGAAAGGAGAAGGCGAAGGAACGATCCTTGATCATGAACTGATGATTAACGCGCTCCGCTATACGCCGGTCGATGCCACACTAATCCCAACTGGCGAATTGGCACCGGTTGATGGCACGCCGTTCGACTTTCGTGAGGCAAAGAGGATAGGGCGTGATATCGAGCAGACTGACGAACAACTTCAATTCGGTGGCGGCTACGATCATAACTGGGTACTCAATCGTACGAAAGGCGAAGGGGAATTGGAACTCGCTGCCCGGCTCTATGAACCGACTACTGGCCGTGTGCTCGAAGTATTTACCACAGAACCGGGAATGCAGTTTTATTGCGGTAACTTTCTGAGGGGCAATCTCAACGGCAAAAGCGGCAAGCCCTATGTCCATCGTGGCGGACTCGTCCTCGAGACGCAGCACTTCCCCGATAGCCCCAACCAACCGAGCTTCCCTGACACCATTCTCAAACCCGGCGAAACTCTCAAATCGCAAACCATCTTCAAGTTCTCCGTAGACAAATAGTTCACCCTGCTCGCAGCGAAATGTCTAACTATTTGGCAAGGGTTACCATTGCGCCTTGCACTCTGCGATTTAATAGATATACTATACTTTTGTATACTATTTGCGGCTGACTTATCCACGTGGCTCAGAGAAACAGGTAGAATCTATGTCTCAGTCGAACATCCCGCCGAATCAGCATGAAATCCTGCCAAAGGAATATTCTCGTGAATTGCCGACCAGCCACAGACCGGCTCCAAGCCAAGAGGAGCTTCACGAACGCTATTTGGAGCAGCTACGCCGTTTGAGCTGCCCCGGCTGTGGAGAATCAGGGGAGTTCATTTGAAGTGATCCTCAATCTACGCCGCCATGCTCACGCAACTTCACTCCGTGAGTACTAAGTCCGTTGGATCGCGGAGACGATAACCAATGCCGCGTACGGTTTGGATCAAATCGGCATGGGTGTCGAGTTTCTTTCGCAGTGAGCGGATATGCACGTCGATCGTACGCTCGAGCACCATGACATCGTCTCCTAGTGCCGTGTCAATGAGCTCGGCTCGCGAAAAGGCTCGGCCAGGTTGACGGACGAGGGCGGAAAGGAGGCCAAACTCACTGGGTGTCAAATCGAGTGCAATACCTCCAGCGGTTGCGCGGTGGCGCATACGATCGATCATAATTCCCTGGCTGACGAGAATCTCACGCTCAGCGCTTCCACTATCTTTGCGGCGCAAGAGGGCGTTTATGCGCTGCAACAAGACTTTTACACTGAAAGGCTTGGTCACGTAATCGTCAGCGCCAACGGTAAATCCTACAAGCTCATCGCTCTCTTCGGAGCGGGCCGTCAGCATCAATATTGCTAATTCTTTCGTATCCGGATCGGAGCGCAATTGTCTGCAAACTTCAAGCCCATCGATCAACGGCAACATGAGATCGAGTACGATCAAGTCGGGGCGTTGCTCGCGGGCAAAGCGCAGCCCCTGTTGGCCGTCTCGGCTAAGATGAATCTCATATCCTTCCTGTTTTAGATTGTACTCGAGGACCTCACCCAGTGAGGTATCGTCTTCGACAACTAATATCTTTGCCTTTGCCATTTTTTCCTAATGTGAGTCACCTTGTGGAAGCCAAATATCAAACACGTTGCATTAAAACCTATCAGAAAAAGGTGAAATCCTCGTTACGATGGCGAGCGATCTCCCCATCCACCAAGTAAATGACATCCTCAGCAATATTCGTGGCATGATCAGCAATCCGTTCAATATGGCGCGAGGCTGAGAAGTAAAAGAGAGCGGGTTCAATCTCACCTTTGTCGGAACGTACAATCTCTTGCAGTTCATCGATTACTTCTCGGTTGAAGTCGTCAACCTTGTCATCTCGGAGCCGGATCTCACGTGCCAATTCGACATCCAGCCTCACAAAAGCATCCAAAGAATCTCTAACCATCCCTGTGGCAACATCGACCATGTCTTCCAGACGGCCAGGAAAGTGAAAGGAAGGAAAGTTCACAAGACTCTGAGCTCGCTCACCAAGATTGACTGCCAGGTCTGCGATTCTCTCCAGGTCGGCATTGATTTTGAGCACGGTCGCTACACGGCGAAGATCCACCGCAACGGGCTGATGCAGCGCCAGAATTTTGAGGCATTCCTCTTCGATGCGAACTTCTCCTCGGTTAACCATGTCTTCGTCAGCGAGTAATTTAGATAAGAGTCCCGTTTGCATTTCTGTCATTGCTTTGCCCGCTTCTAAAATCATCCTCTCGACAATCGAGGATTGGGCAAGTAGGTCCTGCTCAAGTGCTTCTAAATCACGATTGAGGTGTTTTGACATAGTTAATGAAATGAGTGGGTGAATGCTTAACCAAAGCGGCCGGTGATATAATCTTCCGTTTTCTTTTCACCAGGATTGGTGAACATATCGGTGGTCGAACCCACCTCTACCAGATGACCCTCGTAGAAAAAGGCAGTTTGGTCTGAAACACGCGCCGCTTGCTGCATGTTATGGGTGACTATGACGATAGTGTAATTGGACTTTAATTCGAAGATTAAGTCTTCGATCGCGGCGGTTGATTTCGGATCTAAAGCTGAAGCTGGTTCGTCCATCAGCAACACGTCGGGATTCGTGGCCAAGGCACGGGCGATGCAGAGCCGCTGCTGCTGGCCTCCTGATAGCTGCAAAGCCGAATCGTCGAGCCGATTTTCGACCTCGTCCCATAACGCAGACTGCTGGAGGCACTTTTCCACTATCTCGTCGAGCACCGCACGTTTTTTTATACCAGCCACTCGAGGACCATAGGCCACGTTTTCATAGATTGATTTGGGGAAGGGATTCGACTTTTGAAAAACCATTCCTACACGCTTGCGGAGCTCGACGACATCGGTGCCCCGCTGATAGATATCGATCCCATCGAGCAGGATCTGGCCTTTCAAAGCCGTTTCATCAATCATGTCGTTCATGCGATTCAAACAACGCAAGAACGTACTCTTTCCACAGCCAGAAGGACCAATTAACGCGGTAACACAGTTTTCCGGCACCTCCAGCGAAATCCCATGGAGGGCCTGGTGTGTACCGTAGAAAAAATCCACGTCGATGGCGGCAACTTTCTTAGCTCTCTCAGACAATTCGGTCACATTCCGGGCCACAGCAGGTTGTCGTACCGTAGGAGTGGTAACGCGCAAAGGAATCGGAGCCGCTTCACTCATGAAAGATACCTCATCGGCTATCAAGGTGTTATTAGCCATTCTATTCATTGCTCAGATTAAAGGAAAAAAATTGGTGAGTAAGAATTCGCTTACTCGCCATCCCAACAACTCACCACTTCACTTTCTTACCAAATCTTTGCCGAAGTATAATTGCTAGGGCATTCATCGAGATTAGTACGACCAACAACACAATAATTCCAGCTGCCGCTAGCTGATGGAAGTCTTTTTGGGGCTGCTCGGTCCAATTAAATATTTGAATCGGTAGTGCGCTAAATTCATCTGTCATCAAGTTCTCTGGTGTGAACGCGACAAAGGTTGCTGCTCCAACAACCACCAGGGGCGCAGCCTCGCCTAAGGCCCGGGACAAGGAGAGTATCACACCTGTCAGAATTCCTGGTAATGCCACGGGAAGCAACTGATGCCAAATAGTCTGCCACCGTGTCGCGCCTAAAGCATAGGAAGCCTGACGAATCGTGCTGGGAACAGCCCGCAGCGATTCTTGAGCGGAGAGAATAATAATCGGTAGAACCACCAGCGAAAGGGTCAGTCCACCGGCGATTACGCTACGGTTTAGATGCATCATGCGCACAAAAAGGCCAAGCCCCAGGATACCGTAAACTATGGAGGGGACACCGGCCAGGTTGGCAATATTGACTTGCACAAGAGTTCGCCAGCGGCTAGGAGGAGCATATTCCTCCAGGTAAATTGCCGCGCCGACACCGACAGGAACCGATACGACGGCCGTAACTCCAATCAAATACAGACTTCCAATCAACGCCGACCAGATACCGCTTTTCGCAGGGAAGCGCG
The DNA here is from genome assembly GCA_937925545.1 of uncultured Planctomycetaceae bacterium. Lineage (GTDB taxonomy): Bacteria > Planctomycetota > Planctomycetia > Pirellulales > Lacipirellulaceae > Bythopirellula. The sequence goes on along the minus strand of CALALR010000037.1, from coordinate 367,857 downwards.
AGGGCCAGCTGGTGACGAAGTTCCACGAAAGCGCACTCCAACCATAGCTGAAAATGTTCCACAGCACGACGAGCAATACTAATACACTCAGCACGGTACAGAAGCCACACATGACAGCAAAGCAGGTCGAGGCAAATTTCGCATAAGGTCGACTCTTGGAATGTGCATGGAGTTTCATTCGTATTTCTCCCGCACTCGGTTAAGAATCCATTGGGCAACGACGTTCAGCGAGAGCGTAAAGATGAACAGGGTAAGGCCGACGGCAAAAATTGTACGATATTCAAGTGTACCAGCTGGGGTATCCCCTTGACTGACTTGAACGATATAAGCCGTCATAGTTTGAATGCTCTCAAAAAAACTGAGTGTCAATTTGGGAGTGGCACCTGCCGCCAGAGTAACTGCCATGGTTTCTCCCACTGCCCGTGCGATCGCCAAAAGAAATGAGGCCATGATTCCGGACATGGCTGCCGGGACGACAACACCGACTGTGACGTCCAGCTTGGTAGCCCCCAGGGCATAAGCCGCCTCCCGCAAAGAGCGAGGAACAGAACGAAGAACGTCTTCGCTGAGCGATACTATTGTTGGCAAGATCATAAAACCAACGACGATACAGGCACTGGCTGCATTAAACACTTCTGCACTTGGAAAGAGTTCCTTGATGATTGGCGACACAAACACCACTGCTAAATAGCCGAACACCACTGAAGGGATGCCTGCAAGCACTTCGAGCAAAGGTTTCACAATGTCCCGAACTACGGGTGGGGCATACTCGCTGAGAAAAATTGCCGTACCTAACCCGATAGGTATGGCAATCACTGACGAACCTGCTGCAACTAAGAAAGTTCCACAGAACAAAGGAAGGATACCAAAGTGCTGTGGTTTCAAGAGGGGAGACCACTTGGTGCCGGTAAGAAACTCCCAGACAGAAACATCGCGGAAGAATTGCAACGATTCCAGAAGCAGAACCAACACGATGCCCACAGTGGTAATGATTGAAACGACAGCACAGGCCAGCAGCACCGCATGAAGGATGCCCTCAAAAACCGTACGTAGGTTGCAGCGTCCGCGGGAAGCAATTAAGACTTCGGTAGCAGCAATTTGCGGCATTTTGAGTCAACCTCTAGATAAAGAACTACTCATCCAAGCCTATTAGGACTTGTCGAGCGCGCCTTCGAGTTGTTTCCTGTTTTCTTCCGCTACGTCGTCGGTAATGGGAACATACCCAACTTCACTGGACAGTTGTTCTACATTGTCCAAATAAAAATCGACGAACTGTTTGACTTCCGGTCGCTTCAGAGATTCTTTACTCACATAGATAAACAGCGGTCGAGACAGCGGCGTGTAGGTGCCCTCACGCACAGTTTCATCGCTAGGCGCAACACAGTCGGTACCGTTGTTTACCTCAAGTAGCTTGAGTAAATCTTTGTTTTCGGCAAAGTAGGCGTAGCCGAAGTAGCCAAGTGCTCCCTTGTCGGCAGCTACCCCGCGTACGAGAGCATTATCATTTTCGCTGGCCGTGAAGTCTGGCCGGCTCGCACGGGCTTCTCCAACGATCGCCTCGGTAAAATACTCGAAGGTGCCTGAATCGGTTCCCGGCCCATAGAGCTTTAATTCTTCCTCAGGCCAATCAGGATTTACATCACTCCACTTGGTAATTTGGCCATCGCTCTCGGGTCGCCAGATGTTCTTAAGCTGCTCGACCGTGATGCACTGACACCAATCATTTTCTGGATTGGCAACGATGGCCATACCATCGAAGGCCACAGTCAGTTCGATAAATTCAACGCCATGTTCTTTGCAGGCTTCGAGTTCAGAGTCTTTAATCTCGCGCGAAGCATTGCAAATATCGACTTCGCCGACAGTGAACTGCTTCATGCCGCCACCGGTCCCCGACTGTTTAACGGGTACTTTGATTTTAGGAAAGGCCGCGCCAAATTCTTCGGCAACCGCCATAGAGATAGGAAAAACGGTGCTCGATCCATCAATGCGGATGCTGCCACTGGGGGTGGACTGTTCGGGATTTGAGGCGGAACCAGCGCCACTGGGAGCGGACTTACTGCACCCGCTAGCAAGGATCAGACATGTCAAAAACGAACTGACCAGGCTTAAGAAGATATTCATGTTTTTCACGAAAGTTCCTTATCTGTAAGAGGGGCCTCTTGCTTGCCTTTGATTGCATTAATCTAGCCAGTCATTGTGAAGAATGCGTTAAGAATTCTTCACGAAACCAGGGAATACTGATGCGAGAAGATCAAAAAACCGGGAAGAATACGGATTACCTAGGAGATAGCCGGGGAATTCTGGTAGTCGGCTAGGGGAAGCCGGACTGCAAACGTACTCCCTTTGCCAGGAGTACTCACCACGGAAACGCTGCCTTGCATGGCGTGGCAAAGATGCTTGACGATGGCTAGCCCCAGACCAGTGCCACCAAGTTCCCGCGAGCGGGCTTTGTCCACTCTATAAAACCTCTCGAAGAGTCGGTCGTGATGTTCCTGATCAATTCCAATTCCCGTATCAGAAACTTCTATCACTGCTTCCTTGTTTTCTGTGCAGCAGCGGATCGATACCCTGCCCCCCGCTGGGGTGTATTTAATTGCATTGTCCACCAGATTGCTGAGGATCTGTAAAAGCCCCTCCTCTTCGGCGAAAACCTGCAATGCATGATCTGTGATCTCATTGACAAGGGTGATCCCTCCTGCCCTGGCACGTTCTTGATAATCTTCAAGACAGGCTTCTACGACTTTATGAAGCGTTAGGTTTGTAACATTAAGCTGGGCTTGGCCGGACTCAATCCGGGCAATACTCAAGAGATCTAAGATAAGTTCGTGCAACCGATTCGACTGATCATCGATGCGTGAGAGAAATTGCCTGGCGTGGGATTGATCTTCCAAGGCACCGTTGAGGAGCGTCTCGGTGTAGGCTTTAATCGAACTCAGTGGCGTCTTGAGTTCATGAGACACGTTTGCTACGAACTGCTGTCGCAGGCCTTCAAGCCTCTTGAGTTCTGAGACGTCGTGCAAAACCAGTACGACTCCCTCTGGTGGAGTGCCAGCTAACTGGGTGGCTTGCACGTCAAGAGTGAGTAGGTTCTTCTTTGACTGCCAGGTAATCTCTCCGCGAATGGGCTGACTACTCTCAAGCGATTGCTGAACGAGCGTGCGAAGTTCATGGTTGCGGACCACCTCCAACAGAGGCCGACCCGCCACCTTATCCGGGGAGAAATTAAGTTTCTTGCCTGCGGCTGAGTTCGCGAATAACACGTGCTCATGCCGATCGACGGCAATTACTCCTTCGACCATCCCCTCCAGGACAGTCGTTTGACGCTCAACGCTCTCGCGGAGTTGGGTTTCGCGGGCCCCAAGTTCGCTACTCATTCGCTCAAACGATCGGGCAAGACTCCCCAGTTCGTCGTTCGTATGGATCCGTACGCGCTGTGAGTATTGTCCCTCGCCGATAGCCTCAGCAGCATCGGTCAGCACATTGATCGGGCTTATCAGGCGCTTGGTCAGCCAATACGCAATAATCAGGGCAGTTAATGTGACTCCCAAACCGACCAAAGCAATCAGCTTGTGGATCGACGCCACCTGTTCATTTAGTGGTATAACAGACAACGCCGCGCGGACATAGCCGACTGTGTTTTCCCCATCTCGGATTGAAAGGGTGTAATACAGAAAAGGGATGCCAAGGGTCGGGCTGCGGCGCCGGGACTGGCCCTCCCCTTCATGTGTGGCTTGGACAAACTCTTTTCGAGACAAATGGTTCTCCATCGCATCAACCGATTCAAGCGAGTCCTGCTCCGAATCGGCTAATACATTCCCTTTCATGTCGACGATGGTAAATCGGATATTCGTAGTCGAACCAATCCGGTAAAGCTTTTCCTGTAAGTGCAGACGATCGCCGGAGACAAAGTCGGTTCCAATATCTTCCCGAACCAGGTACGCGGTGTCACGAAGTCGTTGACGAGCCTGAGCAATGAGTTGGTCTTCCTGCCAACCGGAAACAATGAGCACGCAAGCACCGACGGCTAGGATGACGAGCATCGCCGATGCTATGAATAGTTTCCAAAACAAACGAGAAGGCCACATGCATGTTATGTTGGACGTTCGTGTGGCTTTGAGCAAGAGGAAAAGAATCTTGATGCACGATTTTTGATAGCCATGCCGAAAGGCGATGGTTATTCAATTTACTTCATTGCGGCCAACGATTCGGCAACATTTAGGGTATGATCGCTCACTCGAACGTATGAGTTGAGAGCCGAGGTAAAGGCCACGTTGACAAAGGGAGCTATCTTTTCATCGGTCATCTGTTGCAAGTGTTCTTTACGAAGCGTGCGGACCAGATGCTTGATTTCGCCTCGCATAGTGTTGGCTTTAGTGATGACCGCCGAGTTGCGCTGGATACAGGCTTCGATAACCACCTGCATGTAGGCGGATACTGTAGCGTGCAATTTTTTAAGATGCTGACTCATCGTCTCGTTCATTTCATACCCCTGATCATGGAGCTTGATCTGGAATTTTAGAATACTGGCGATGTAATCGCTGATAGATTCAAATTCATCGGCCATTCGAAGTTGACGACGCCCTTCGTCAATCACGTCGTGAGGCAAATTGGCAGATAAGAGGTCAGAGAGAAAGATGACTATTTCGTCTTGAATCGTGTCCAGGACCTCCTCACGATGAAACAGTTTTTGAGTTAGCTTGCGGTCGGGTTCCCCATTCTGCTCGGAAAGCTCGGCAAGCCAGTTCATCATTTTCTTGCAACCATCTGCCATGCGCAAGACTTCAACGCGAGATTGTTCGATCCCCATTACGGGAGTATCCAACATACGAATATCCAGACGAGTAAGATGTGGTTTCTCTTTGTGCAACTTCTGCGGCACAAGACGCTCTAACAGTTTGCCTAACAATCCTGCAAATGGGAAAAAAACAATGGTGTTCACGACATTGAAACACGTATGCACTGCGGCAATTCGAACCGTAACGTCGACTGTGTCGCCGACATTGCCCTCCACGCCAGCAATCGAGCGAATAAAAGTCATATTGAACAAGCCGTTAATCATTTCGATGTACCACGGGAATATAGCAGTAATCCAGGCAACACCGATTAAGTTGAAAAGCACGTGGAAGTACGCAGCCCTGCGTGCATTGGTCGTGGCTCCAAACGAAGCCAGCCAGGCAGTGATCGTCGTGCCTATGTTTTCACCCAGCACCAGAGCGGCTGCCGTCTCAAAAGGTATCACCCCTATCGTGGCCAGGCTGATCGTAATTCCCAAAGTGGCTGATGAGGATTGCACAATGAACGTCAGGATACATCCTACCGCAGCACATTTGAGTACACCCCAATAGGAATGCGCGTCGAAACGAGCAAACCACGCCTCAAATTCTGGGAGATCCTTGACCATCGAGAAGCCGTCCTTCATCAGCTCTAGCCCAAAGAACACCATCCCCAGGCCCATGATGGCTAAGGCTGCAAATCGGACACTCTCTCGTCGAGGAAATAGGTAGCCAAAGGCCCCCAAGCCAAGCATCGGAAGCCCATAAACACCGATCTTGAGCGCGAGAATCCATCCGGTGATAGTTGTACCAATGTTGGCACCCATAATCACACCGATTGCTTGGGAGAGGGTCATGAAACCACTATTCACAAATCCAACAACCATAACTGTCGTAATCGAACTCGACTGGACAAGCATCGTGACAAGCGTCCCAACGCCGACGGCCATCAAGCGATTGTCAGTCACTTTGCTGATCATGCGCCGTAATCCACTCCCAGCGATTGCTTGCAGTCCTTCGGACATGTTTTTCATGCCCAATAAAAAAATACCGAGTCCCCCGACAACAGTCAGGGTCAACGATAAATAGTCGGGCTGCCAGACCATTCCGTTGAAGCGCACATCGACCATCGCGTTGGTAACCGGGTTAAAGGCTCGCACCGTGATCTCGGTATTGCCTTCTTTGTGCCACTCCAGGATCAACCGATTACCATCGAAACTTGTACGTGCTACTTTTGGCTTTGTATTGTGAACGACCGAAAGTTCGAGAGGTTCGCCAGTATCTACGAGCGTTCCCTGGAAAACTTCGGTGAGATTAATTACCGTGTCGGGAGCACCATGTAGAACCTTACAATCTGGGAGAAGTCTCTCACTCGACCGATTTTGTACCGGTTGCTCTGCGGTTGGCTGTTCTGCAGGAGCATTTTCCTGTAGCGCCGCAATGAGTCTGGCGGCAGGGTAGATCGCCAGAGATAAACCTAGTACGAGTAGTACGACGCGCACCATGAGCGCTATTTCTCCTCAGTTGGGCTGTAGATGATGCAGATGATTTTGCTGAGATTGCTGGTCAATACTTGGAAGTCTGCCCGGCAGCTTGCGAAGACCACCTTCAGAATATGGAAGCAGAGCTTTAGTCCTCTGCTTCATACGATTATTAACATTTCCTTCACGCAATCTTAACCAGCCAGCAGCGGACCGCCTAGGGACTGACACACACTAAAGGTAAACAGTGAGAAGAATTTGCCGCCTGGAAGGGTCAGGTATAACGAACATCCCGGAATTTCGGCTCGAAAAATGCCGGCAGCAAGGCATCGACTTGCAGGAGTCCCTTTCGAGTGAGATCTACCCGGCGTGGCGACAGCGTGAGAAATCCCGCTTCTTCGTACTCCTCCCAGACTTCGTGCCACTGCGCAAGTATGTCGCAGTGGAATTTCTTCTGAAAATAATCGGCATCGAGAAATCCTCTTTTAAGCTGCAGGATAAGCTCACGGATTAAGGCTTGATGAGAAGTGATTGACATGGCCCTGCCAAGTGGCAACTGACCTGATTCCAGCGAGCCACAGTAATCTTCCCATTCAGGCAGATTTTGATAATGCACGCCTGAAATATGTCCGAAGCTGGCGATGCCGGTCGCCAATAGATCGCTGCCTTTCCAAAGATTATCGCGATAGCTGAAGTTCACCGCTGTCGGGTCTTTCACCATCGTGTACGCACTCGACACGCTGTAACCGGCATGGTGAAATTGATCGAAAGCGTAATCTACCCACCCGCGTTTTGTCGGCCAATCTGCCACGGGAGTTTCGATCTGGTTGCCAAGGATATCCTGGGAATACACCGTGTTAAACGGAAGTTCCATCTGGTAAATGGTCACACTGTCAGGTTCAAGATCAATCGCTCGCTGAACGGTAGCCTGCCATTTCTCATCGTTATCACCAACCATGCCAGCAATGAGATCGATATTCGTGTTCGCAAATCCAGCAGCTTTGATCCAAGGCCAAGCACGGTCAATCTCCATGGATTCATGAGCCCGGCCGTTTTCTCGCAGGATTTCGTCGTCGAAGTGTTCCACACCCAAGCTAAGACGTGTAACTCCTAATTCGCGCAACGTATGCACCTTGGGTTCACTTAAAGTTCCTGGTTCGCATTCAAAGGTGACCTCCTCAGCATGGTCCCAATTGATACTGTCCCGCAGTCGGTCGACCAGGCGTTTAAGTTGCTTGCCGCTTAAGAACGATGGAGTTCCCCCGCCAAAATAGACAAAGCGAAATGGCCGCTTCCCCATCACGGGCAACTTGCTTACTAACTCGATTTCCTGCGAAAGCGCACTGACATATCGCTCCACTTCGCTCGAATTCTTGTCAATGAAAACCTTGAAGTAGCAGAATTTGCACCGTTTGCGGCAAAAGGGGATATGCAGATAGAGCCCCAAGGGAACTTGTGCTGGCGGGCTTTGCATGGCAGATCGTACGGCATCAAGCTGGTCGGCGGACCACTGGGAAAATGGTGGGTAGTTGCTGACAAAGTAGCTACCAACTTCGGTTTTGGTGGATTCAGTCGTCATGCTTGCCGATCATTGTTCCTTTGTGCCAAAGCAATATAGGGTTCCATCCGTATTGCCGATCACCAACCGGTTGTCCGCTACAGCAAAGGCTGCTTGAAAATTGCCGCCTGCTTCAAAATTCCACAATTCTTTGCCGGTTGCAATGTCCACGCGATGGATCACTCCACGCTTCGTAGCAAGAAACACACTGTTACCGACGATTACTGGGGAACTTTCCACGGCACTGCGCACTGGGAAAGTCCAGAGCAGATTGCCCGTGTCAGGAGAAATCGCGTAGAATTTTTTGCCCTGGGTGCCGTAGACCGCTGCACGGGAGTCGACGGCTGCCGCTGTGTGAATGGGCTGAATGCTTTCCGGGTCTTGATACCTCCAAACAATTTCCATCGCAGGCACACGAATCGCGTAAAAGCTCCCCTGCTCGGTGCCAAAGAGTACCTTGCCGGCAAAAACCGCGGGAGTCGCGCCTGTGGGGCCATCGATATCGACTCCGGCAACTTCTTTGCCTGTGGAAATGTCCACAGAGTGCACGCGTTCATCACACCCAGCAAGCAGAACTTGTCTCTCGACGACAGTAGGCCAACAACGCAAGGGCGCCTCGATCTGGAATTTCCATTGCAATTGCCCCGTCTCGACAGCCAGGGCAACGAGTTCCCCGGCTTCGGTTGTTGCCAGAACAAGCTCGTCTACCACATTGGGGGCCGCGTACGATTCCCCCTGAGATTCGTATTGCCAGAGCAGTGAACCATCCTTAGCGTCGAGGGCGCGAATGATGCCGTTGAAATCACCAATGTAAATCTTGCCTTGGTGCAAAGTCGGTCCAGCGATGAATCCGCTATCCTCAAACTTCTGCTGCCAGACTTCAGTGCCATCTGATAGTTGATAAGCGTAGAAAGTGCCGTCGTTGTCGCCGACATATACGACTCCATCCGCAACTACCGCCGTACCTTCAAAGCCACTCTCTGGTAGTGACTTTTTCCACAGCACTTCCAGGTTGTCTGGCAGGGATTCGGTCACTGCCCCGGTGGCCATTTGATTCCCACGATACACAGGCCAGTCCTGAGAACGTGAAGAGGTATCCCCCACGCTATGGACGAGCAAAAAAATAGCTAAGATTTCAATAAGCTTGCTCATAAAGCTCTAATAAAGAGTTTTGATTCACAGGGACGGGATTGAAGGTGGCAGTCCACTGACAGGCGGCAGCCTCAGCCAGTTGGGGCAAGCGATTCTGCTCAATTGCACATTCATGTAGTGTAGCAGGTAGTCCCGCCTGGCTGGCGACTTTTCGCAAGAAGTCAGCAAGTTCCGCAGAGCCCCCACGAGGACAGTTCGACTCGCCAGCAGTTTCGGCAAGCAGCTCTTGATACCAAGATTCACACTCCCTGGCATTGAATCGCACCACATGGGGGAGCATCAGCGCGACCGCCTCACCATGGGCGATTCTGTAGGTCGCGGTAAGGGGGTTAGCAAGTGCATGAGCGGCTCCCAGCATGGAATTCTCTATCGCTGATCCAGCAAGACAGGCTCCCATCTGCATGTGAGCGCGGGCGGACAGATCATCCGGTTCTTCGAGTACCTGTAGATAGTGCGGCGCCAACTCTCGCCAGGCACGGCGACTGAAGTCGCAAGATACTTCGTTGCGTTTGGTGGTTACAAAAGTTTCGACAGCGTGCGACAGTGCATCAAAACCAGCGAGCGCTGCCACGCGAGGTGGCTGCGTCAAAGTCAATTCTGGATCCAAAATCGCCACACGAAAAGCGGCACGTCGATCACCACACGCCATTTTGATGTGGGTCTCGGCGTCGGAGATCAATGCAAATGATTGGGTTTCGCTTCCCGTACCAGCCGTAGTTGGAACTGCAATCATGGGGAGCAGCGGACCGGTCGCCTTGCCGATCCCCCAATAGTCCTGCATCCGACCGCCACATGAATAGAGAAAATTAATCCCTTTAGCACAGTCCATGGAACTGCCTCCCCCCAGCCCGACAATTGCCTCGGGCCGAAATTCTTCGGCATGCACTAAGCCCGCCGCAACGTTTTCGGTAGTCGGGTTCTCCTGGACCCCATCGAAAAGGCTCGTCTCCAAATCGGCGGCGGCGAGGCTCTCCAGGCCTCGACCGGTATGGCCTGCCGCGATCACACCCGGGTCACTGACCACCAGGACTCGTTGGACTCCCAACCCGCGGGCAATTCGCCCGAGTTCGGCAAGCTTGCCGATACCAAACTCGATTCTCGTGGCAGATTCATAGTTTGCGAGCGTCATAATTCCATTCATGGTCTAAGGAAACACACGCCGATCCATTAAGCGAGTTGCAATGCACGACTGCGATACAAAAACTCGATGAGATTTCCTTCATGGGGCTGAAGCCAATCGACTTGGGGCGTAGGGATGGGGCCAAGATTGAGGCGATCGATATGGGTGCAGGCAATTAGTTCGCGGCGAAACTTATCGTCGGCGGTAATTGCCGTGCCCACCAAAGTGGGACCGATGCGGGCAATCATTTCCGCTTGCGGACAACGCACCACACTTACCATTGGAAACATATACTCCACATTGGCCGCAGGCGAGTCCGGACTGTCGCATTCCAGCACGGTGGGGAGCAGATAATCACATGTTTCGCGCTCAATCAAGCGGGGGCCAAAATTGGCTGTAGCGTGGCGACAGCTGCCATTTTCAATAAGCTTTTCAATCCCCTGCCAAATCGCAGGGGCGACCTGCGGAGTTGTGAATGCTGCCAGACAGGCCCCGGGATCATCAGGTGAAAGCACTTGGATAGGCCCCAGCTTCTCAGCCAATGCATCGGCAATTTCCGTAGTGTGTCGCGATGCGTAGATGCTCGAGCAGTTGATGCAACTTCGCCCCCCATTGCGAACCACACTGTCCACCATCATATCGACATAACGTGGCCAATCGTCGACCACATCGTCCCCCAGCAAAATCTTGCTGTAACCTGGCCCGTGAACCTGCACTTGAGGATTGCCCGAGTATTGTTCGATCGTTTGCGGACCCCCAAAAATCATGCTACGTCGATGAGACGCCAAGATTGCTCCGCCCAACTCGGCACCCGGACCGGGGTAAATGGAGAATGCCTCCGCCGGGATGCCTGCCGCAATCATCGCAGCAACGACTCGGTAAGGTGTCCAGGGTTCCTGAGAACCAGGCTTCAAAGCCAAGCCAATCTGCAAGGGAACCACTGGCAGCCAAAGGGTGTGGACCCCTGGTGAATTCGAGGGCAACACGGCTCCTAAGACATCAGTCTGGGCTTGATAGCTCACAGTCACGCCGCGTCCTTCGTCACCGTAGCCGCGTGAGAGAATATTCAGGTCCAACCCGCGCGTGAGCGCATCGAGAATCCTCTCGATGTTCTTTAGCACAAAAGCATTCTTGGTAACGTTCGCCTGGCACAATGAAATCGGCATGCCCGTGGTGGCCGACTGCATGGCCACGAAGTCAGCAGGGGTCTGCTGGCTGTCACCAACGGCGAGCGTACCATTCTCGAACAGCTCGCCTGCTTGATTGCATTTTTCAATCAAGTCAGCAGGCGGAAGTTCGCGCAAGGCCTCCCGAGCCTGCCTTGCCTGCCGCGCATCGCGACGAATGATCCCCGCTCCAACACAGTGGAGCCGCGCCACCGGTTCGCCGGTAAGGAAATGCGTTATCTCCTCGACTTCAAGAGATTCGTACGGCTTGCCCCATCGGATAGCTTGCAGAGATATCATTCAATCACAAAGGGAGAGGGTGGTGTAGATGCTGACATTGAAAGATTACGACGAAAAAACTGCACGGGCTTCGTCTACTTCCACCCAAGTACAAAGTTCTTCGGGAGAATCTTGATCCACAGCAAATTCGTAGCTCGATGATGGCGAAGGGATTGTTTCCCCCGACTGCTGCATTAGCTCCAAATGCATTTCAATTGCCTCCGCAATCATTTGGCGGGCGTGTTCAACTGTCGTACCTGTAGCAATACAGCCAGGAAGATCAGGAACGTCGACACTATAACCCGTGTTCGTTCTGCGAATCATAATGAGATAGCGCATCGTTTCTCCTAGGATCGTAAACCAGCCTGCTTTAATATCGACGCAGCAGTTCGTGGATGTAGTTCATCACCGGGCTTTCCGGCTACCGTCACCGTTGCTTTTTTCGTTGGATGTTAAAGCTGTCTATGGCTGCCTCGTTGTCTCACCTGTTGCCAGCCATCGTCATGGAGGAGCCGAAGGATTTCACGGACTTTCATTAGTATACACCAACGGTCGTTGAATCGGCCAATCGACTAAACGGCCGAACTCCGCTCACGCCGTCCCAGGGATATTTCTCATACGGCGGTTCACGTTCGCCTTCGTCGCGTTCCAGGAATCCGGGAACGAAAAACTCCTTAGTGAGCGTAGTCAACTTCACCCGGCCCGTCTCGCCGTAGTCAACCAAACGGTCCGTCTCGTCGAAATCGACGACTTCAATCACAGCACGGGGTTGGGGAGCGTGGTACGTGATCTTGTATCCGTTTTCCTTGGTGACCGGTTCACTGCATGCCAGTCCCATCAGGGTGTTGCCGTAGGTGGGCGTCATGTAGATCCCACTTTCTTCGGGCGGCCCACCAAAGAATTCTTCGACACAGAATTTGGTCCACTGCGGTGTGAACTCCGTGCCACCGGAAAAAATGCCCGTGATCCCCATCTCGGCGAGCGACGTTCCCTGGTCTTCCAACTCCAGGCACAAGGCTTCGATCAACTTGGGCGTGCCAAACATGCACTTCACGTCGTGCCCGGCTCTGAGGATGGTGATCGCCTGCTCGATGCAGTGCTTCTTGTAAGCCTCGAGGTGGTCCATCCAGCCTTTTTTGATGAGCTTGATCACCCACCGGGGATCCAGATCAATACAGAAACTAATACCGCCACGGTGCTGAGCGAGATGTTCCACCGCAAGTCGCAATCGGCGTGGCCCCGAGGGACCGAGCATCAACCAGTTACTCCCCGGCGGAAAATACTTGTCAGGCAACGTCGCACTAAAGAGCGAATAGTCGGTGCGAAAATCGTCGCTAGCAATGCGGCTCTTAGGAATGCCGGTCGTGCCGCCGGTCTCGAACACATAAACCGGCTTACCAGCAAGACCCTTGGGGACCCACCGCGAGACCGGTCCGCCGCGCAGCCACTCATCTTCAAACGGATCAAACTTTTTCAGATCGTCGAAACACTGAATCTCCGTCAGAGGATCAAACTTGAGTCTTGACTTCTGCTCGAGCCAAAAAGGGCATCCGGTCGAATCATGAAAATGCCAGGCCACGGTCTCGACCGTGTGGGCATCGAGTTGTTGACGCGCTTGCTCAAGCGAAGCGGCTGGGACGGAAGGATTCATGGGGATTCGGCAGGCGGGAGCGGTCGTGAGGGAAAATCGGCACACTCCCCAAGATAAACCACCCCCACCCGACCGGCAAGTCATCCCCGCGACGCCGACCGCTGAGCCGCGACCCGACGCCGAGCACCGCGAGGCCAAAGGGGAGCGTGCTTTCAACTCACCACACAAAATCAAACCCCAACCCGAATTGGGCAAACGCCAGATCCAAATCCGAGTCGTCGATCGTCCCATTGCCGTCCAGGTCCCCATCAGCCCACGTAGCACCAGTCATGCCATAGTTGTTCTGAACAATGGCCAGATCAACTGCATCGACGCGCATGTCGCCGTTGAGATCGGTCAGGATGGAAATGGACTGCAGAGATACCCACAACAGGGAGTTCACCAAATCAACGTCTTCTTGGTCAACGACCCCATTGCCGTTGAAATCGCCATTGGAAAAATCGCCGACGACTCCGTAAAGTTCTCCATAGTAAGCCGTGTAGTAATCCGTGTAATTGACGATATTGTCTTGATTCACATCCGGCATCAGCGTCATCACAAACTGGAAATTCCCACCCGAAATGCCGTCACCCGACGGGAACGTGCTTACCAACGAATTCGTCGTTGAGATACTGGCTGGATTGGTCCATTCACCGTCCAGGAAATTCCCGTCGACGTCGGTGATGCTGTCGCTCAAATACAACAAATAGTTGTCAGCCAGGGCCCAACCTTCAAAACGCCACGTCGCAGTGTAAGTGGCCGCATCGTATATGAATTCTGCCAGTTGCGGCACATTGGCCGTGGTGAGACCCACAACAATCAAAGCCTCAGCAGACAGATTCACTGCTTCGCTGAAGGCAATCGAAATGGTATCGGCAGGCCCCACCGGTACACTAGCAAGCTGCGCGCCCGAGCCATCGACGGTGTCAAAAGAGTAAGGATCATGCACCGATTGCGATCCGCTGATGATTACGTTCATGACTTGCGGCGGGAGACCTGTCGTTAATTCTTCCAGAGTGAGACCGTACGTAGCCGCGAAGGCGGCAGCGAAAGAAGTCGAGGGAGGTTCACCCCAGGCGCTGTAGCTGCCAAATGTTCTTTGCCAGAGAAGAAAGTCTGCACCATCCGTATCGCCATCCCCGTCGACGTCACCAGCCATTCCGCCGCCGTAGCCAGTTTGCCAGATCACCAGGTCAAGGTTATCAACCTTTTCATCGTAGTTGAGGTCGGCACCACCGATTTTGCGAAGCGGCAATGCTACGTTGAGATTTGCATCTCTTACAGTGATATCGGAGTTACTGCCGGTCGTTGTGAAAATTCCATCTCCATTGCCGTCACTGTATGGATTCAACGAACTCACTGTATCTGCCGACGTGACGACGCCATCGCCGTTATAATCCCCTTTTAGCAAAGCAAAATGGAAGCGAAATTCGTTGCCTGCAGTACCTGCCGTCGCATCTCCAGTGGTAAACGGACGAGCAGGGTGATTTTCCCATTGGTCAGGAGTACCAGAAATGACATTATTCCACTCAGCGTTTAGCCGATTCCCTGACGCATCGACGATTCCCTCCACTCCTGGAGCAGCCGCCTTAAGATGGATGGCATATTTACCATCAGCTAAGTCAGGGAACGTCCAAGTTGCTATATTCTTAAAGGGATCATAGGAGAAACCTGTGGGTGACACGGATTCATTTGTGATCGACCCATTAGCGTTGCGTCTCGTTCGTTTCAGTTCAAATACCGAGGCATCGATATCTACAATCGTACCAGAGCTTAGGCGTTTACGGACATGCTCATTGAATTCGATTTGAATCGTGTTCGCATTCTGCGTAGCAATGGGCCGCAATTGTTCACTCCTGCCAGCTACGCTTCCAAATGAATCGTTGATGATATCCTTGAATGAGTACGGGGCACGGCTCCAGGAAGTGCCACTCAATAAAACATTTGTGACTTTGGGTGCACCTGTTGCAGGTGTGCCAACTATTGCAGGTGGTGAAAACTCAGAGGTGTTGCCAGAGTTTGCAGTTTGTTGTCCGCTTGCGTTGTTCAGTCCAGTTAGGACTGCCACGATTCGCTCGCCACTAAAGAGCACCTGCTGCGGGACGCTGAGTGAGTCTTGATGGTCAATCATGTTTCCCGTAGTTACGAGCCCATTCACCGAGACAATTTCCGAAGCGAGTGGGATATACTCGCCTCCCGTACCCGTGGCAGGAATGAAAAGATAAAGAGCTACTTGATATCTGCCTGTAGCATCTACATCCAGGGAATAAGGAATTGTCCAATTCCCACCGGAAGATGTGATTCCCGATTCGGAGATAACAGGATAATTGAGATATTTGTTGGGGCCAGGATCTACGTCATTGTTATCATTTGGTGTGAATCCGTTATCTCCAAGATCAAGTGCAAACCCTAAATTACGTATCAAAGCATTATTGAAAATCGTATTTCTGGTTCCAGTGTTACTCGCCATTATGATTCCGCCACCCAGATTATGACCAATCACATTATTCTGGATAAGGGAGTTATCAACGTCTTGTTCGATCAAGATTCCATGACTACCGTTTCCGAGACCGCTTGTCGACGAACTATTTGTCCCAATGAAGTTGTGTTGAATGGAGATCCCATCCGAGTCTTCTCCAATTCGTATCCCGACGCCGGTGTTCAATGCAATTGTATTCGTGAACCCGTCTTCTCCAACAATATTGGTCGAGGTGGAACCATCACTTTGGAAAAAAGTAATACCATCCCCATTACCAGCGATTAAATTGTTGACGATTGCGTTAAATGAAGAGTTGAATTGCGCAGTGATCCCGATCTCGTTACCAAGCCCAGGAATTACACTCCCCGAACTACTAGTCCCAATATTATTGGAATTGATCAGCAATTGAGGAAACTGGCTCCGTTCTAAGACAATGCCAATCCCATCGTCGTTCACTCCTTGATTTCCCGATATAACGTTGGAGAAGATTGCGGAAGGCGCAGTAGAACTGGAATCTTTGATCCAAATTCCAATGTCGTTCGAAGATGCTGTTCCGGAGTCTGTAATTCCAATTCGATTCCCCGCGATATCAATAAACGCATTAAAGAAATCATACTTGATGCCGGCGAAGCCACTTCCCGTGATCGTATTGTTTACAATAGATAGCGCGACGCCCGATCCTCCGCCATTGTGGGCGTGGATTCCATGTTGTGAGTTATTGCGAATCGTATTGGCTTCTACTAGTACCAGTGCAGCCCCGGTCGGAAAGATATCAATCGCATCATCGTTTGTTTCAAATGTGTTGTTTGAGATGATCAAGGTGTCCGAGGACTGAAGGGTCCGCACACGAATGCCATCGTCAAACCCTGATATCACTAAGTTGCTAATCCGCGATTGATTATTATTACTACCAGCAGTGATTTGAAAATCCAACCCTACTGTGGCATTTATGGAACCTTGGAGCTTGACACCATTGCTAGGACCGATGATTTGCACATCGTCAGTAATACTCAAAGGTCCATTAATGACGTTTATGGTTTTTTGGCTTCCTAGAAAAGAAGAATCAAATTGAATCAAATCCGGTCCGGCTAAAGAATTGGCTTCCCCAATTGCCCATCGTAGTGAACCTGTGACACTGGAATCCAGGTTGTTCGTGACCGGGAAAGTGGCCAGGAGTCTTCGGTCTTCCATACATTCAAATCGCAATTTTCGATTAACGCATTTATGCTTAGCTGGCTTGCTTACAAACAATAAATTTCTCAATATACGCAACATGCTTCCTCTGATTCAAATAGGGACACTAGACCGATCAGTAAGTTTGGAGGGATTATCCACATTTGGTTGGCGGCTGCAATTATCCCGTTTCCTGAGAAACAATTGATCTTGACGGCAAACTTCAAAGCTCTGATGATTTCGCGGAAGGCTTAGCTCATGACAACTAAATTAAACTAGTGAGAGAACTGGATTGCTCTTGTGCATCAACTTTCAAGAAATATTGCTTGTTTCGCCCTTCTATCCCTTTCATCCAGCATCTTGCAGGGAGCCACGCTTTTCGAAAGTGCCGCTATTGGAACTATAGGAATCAAGACTGAGGATCTCTATAGCCAGGCTATCAAAGGTCTCAATATTGGACATCGCTTGTTTAGTGGTGTCCGCTTTCATGTGAATTCGCCGGCTGAGGTTGAAAATGTCGGTGGGCATTTTGTTGCCTTTGAACCAGGCAATTCACTGTTTGCAGCCATAGTTTCCCTTGATGAAGAGACCGACTTCCCCAACTCCTTCGAGTTGCTTTCCAGCGATGTTTTGGGCATTACTCTCATAGATCTGCCACAGCAATCTGCCGAGGTGTTTGGAGAACTGTCGCTCCAGCTTTCACCAGGCTGGTATGCACTCGTGTTTGGCAGCGAACTTTTTGGTGCTACTGGCGGTGGTGGGGCAGTGCTAAACGGACAAGATATTGGAATGCCAAGCTATATCACCGCATCTGAAAACATTCCTGGAATCCGTTGGAAGGAGCACAGCTCCAATTTTCGAAACATGCGTTTTGTGGTCAACGGCTTTCAAATCCCAGAGCCCACTTCTCTCTCACTGGTCTTCGTGGCCATCGTCAGCGTTTTCTTGTTTCCTAGAATAAGAAGAGAAACTGTGACCTATAGCACTTGAACACGTGCCTAACTTGAGCAGCTAATATCTTGCCGATAGGCTTGCCAGGGCATGTTGGAGGTTCACTGCCGGCAGAAACGTACTCTAGTGGCCCAATAATTCTTGATGCCATGAAGGAAGCCTCCTCAGGTACGATAGCGAATGTTGTGTTTTTCGCTAACTCGTAACCCAAGGAGACTTGAAGATGACTACCTACTATGTGGGGCTGGACGTGCATGTGAACCATACCACGATGTGTATTCTCGACCACCACGGCAAGCCAGTCAAACGGCAGACGATTCGCGAGTCTTGGAGGCGAGTCGCCGACGAACTCTCTCAACTGAAAGGCAAGGTGAGGGTGTGCTTTGAAGCTTCTACGGCCTATGGCTATCTGTTTGAACTCCTGTCCCAGGTAGCGGACCGTGTCGTGGTTGCCCACCCGGGACAATTGCGACTCATTTTCCGTTCCAAACAGAAGAACGATCGGGCCGACGCCGAGAAGCTGGCCAAGTTGTTGTTTCTGGACGAGGTTCCGGCCGTCTATGTGCCGTCGCGCAACGTTCGCGCCTGGCGGCAATTGATCGAATATCGCCGGCGCCTGGTCGGCAAGCGAACGCGGACCAAGAATGCACTACGAGCCATTTTGCGGACCGTGGGAGTACGACCGCCCAGCGAGTATGGCCTCTGGACAAAGCAGGGGATCGCCTGGCTCAGAGAGGTCGAATTGCCGGAATTGACGGCCCTCCAGCGCGACTTGTTGGTGGAGGAGCTGGCCCTTTACGACCTTCAGGTGCGACGAGCCGAACAAGGGCTCCAGCATTATTCGCGGGACAATCCGGCAGTGGCCCTGCTGGAGACCATTCCGGGGGTGGGTCTCCGCACCGCGGAGGCGGTAGTGGCCTATGTGGACGACCCGCGTCGATTTGGCAATAGCAAGACCGTGGGGAGTTACTTTGGACTTATACCGAGCCAGGATCAGTCAGGCCAGACGAATCATTTGGGACATATTACGCGCTGTGGTCCCTCGGTCGTTCGGCACCTGCTGGTCGAGGCGGCCTGGCGAGGCGTGTGCTGCAGTTCCACAATTCGCCAGTACTTCGAACGAGTCCAACAGGGAACTCGGGAGCGGAGGAAGATCGCCCTGGTGGCGACCGCCCACTACTTGGCCCGAGTCATACACGCGATGCTACGAAACAACCGACCTTGGGCAGAAGCTGCCTAGTGTCGAACGAAGCGACGACCAATTCACCACCCAGAGCAAGGAGCATTGGCTGATATAACCGACAGCGGGATTGAGTGCTGCATCCCGATTTTCTACATGGCGCCAGGACGCCGTATTTTTGAATGGGAACAGCCGAATAAACAGCATGGCGGTTCGCCACAAGCGAAGATGCCGAATGGATGTCTGGAGATCCCGTAGTCTTCCCGCTATCGACTTGACAGAAAATGCTTCCTCATGGATGTAGAAAATGGGCCACTTGATGTGCTATGGTGAAGAGCGATTAGCTTTTAGCTATTAGCCGTCAGCCAGACACACATTTCTGGCTAATTGCTGATCGCTAACGGCTAACAGCTAATCACAACCCCAAAAGTGAGCCAAACCGATGGATCTGCACATCGCGCGGCCAATATGACAAAGCTGACCTACATGACCTACATGAATCACCCGCGCCGATGCTGCGCGCTCTCACTAACGGCGAGCCGGGAACGTGAGTGACTGGAGCAGTAACACCTACTCTCCACTCACTTACTCACCCACACACGGAGTTTTGTTTACAAAAGTCTCAGACAGACTCTTTAAAACAAGGGCAAAAAGACTTTAGTTTTGTAAAAAATGTTTTTCGACAAAATAGTGGCTTCAATAATTTGCGCATTGACAGAGCTTCTGTAGGCATTCGTTGCAATCGAATCGAAGGTTCCCTTCCGGCAGAAGCGAGCTAATGGCACATTAATTCTTGTAGCGAGGTGCCATCTAAATCGTGATAATAGGGGATTGTAGAAGTGTCTGCGCGATCTTTGAAAATTTGGTAGCGATTAGCATTCAGCCATGTGAATTGCGACCGAAGCGGACGTTTGGGAAAGTTAACTCGGCGAGTATTGCACCTCGGGCGGACCGATGCGGCCTTTGATTGTCAAGGGATTGAAAGGAGCACCCGCGCAAAACTCGCCAAGTATTGCACCGCCAACTGGGACCCTCGGAATTTGGGTGCAAAACTCGATCTGCCAAAGACAGAGTTCACCTGTATTTATCCTGTCGATTTGAGAATTGAGTCGGCAGTTTCGCTCGTTTCACTCAAAGGCAGACGCATTGCGACCTACGAAAGATTCACGTCGTGGCGAACCTACGCGTGGTCCGTTTGCGAACTTGCGCTGGGGGCGCTGCTGAGTTGCGCTAGCACCTGGATCACTCCGTTGAGATGCGCGAGCCGCGGGCCGAAGCGGTCGACGAATTCGTTCAGCATGAATTCGCCGTCAATCAATTCCTCTGCCGAGTCTTTGATCTCCTCGGTCATGCGATCCAGATAGTCAACCTGCACCCGGCTGAGTACTTCGGCTGCTTCCCGACAAGAATCGGAGAGATGGGGGTTGGCACTGCGCCATTGATGCAGTTCCTGGGAACGCTGCTTGTGGGAGGTGGCCATCACGGCAACCAATTCTTCCAGCAATTCGTTTGTGCGATCCTGGGCAGCCAAAACTTCTCTCAAGAGTTCTGTCTGGTCTCCCCCGGCACTAACTGCCCTGGGAGAACTACTACCGGCACTGACATCCAATTGAGAAAAAACGGCTGGAAGAGTATGGCTTTGAGACATCGAAGAACTATTTCCTTTCTTCAGGTCGCAGGAAAGCGACCTCATTGCAGATGATCATGCCCGTGCAATTGATTTGCGTATCGACTTCTTCAATCAAGTATCCTGAAGAAGCAACAAATCACAAGAGGCTGCCCTAAAAAAGTAAGTTGATTGTACCCACGTTGTTATCAGTTGAAAGCCCAAACATTTTTCTTCGTTGCCAAAGGTTCGGCACGGCAAAAAACGGATCGCAGTCAAACTGATTTCTTATCCGCAGTTTGTCGATGCCAATCTGTGGCTAGAAAAACCCCCTGCACTGTTCTGTATCAAGGAAGAAGCAAGAAGCCCCCGGCCAGGCTGGTGGGGACATGAGTTGCCCCTCAGCCTTAAATCCCATTTTAGCGAAACTTGAATAGATTTCTAGCTTTTGGACGGGGAGTAATTGTCCGGTACTGACTAAAGTTGCTCCCCGATGAGTCCCGATGATCGAAACGACCTGTGAGCTTCTCCCGTCGTCCCGCTGTATCGCTCGCCCCACTAGAATTTCCCGCTTGGAAGTGCTTCAAAGTGTCTAAATCCTTACCTGCCATTGGTTTTGTGACAGCCCTGGAAGACGAGAGTCATGGCTATTTTGGGGGCTATCTGGTGCTCTCCTCGCTCGGCAGGCCGCTGGAATTCCATTGCAGTACGCCCGTGCAGCCCAATCAGGCCCAAAGAATTCTCTACGGACCCACCCTGAAGGAATATGTTCTTGCTGATCTGATTGGGCAAACTTTGCTGGCCAAATCCCAGCTACCAGTGCAAGCGGTTCTGACCGATCAACGAGAAATGTTGGGGCTCGCGTTGATGAGTGATGATATCATCGTCTGTATCGAATCTGCGGATAACGCCGCGCATCTGCTCGATATTCAGCGCGGCCCCTCACTGGTCGTAAAAGACTATCAGCTTTTTGGTACGCCCACCTGCCACTGGCAAGGAGAATCGATCGAGCCGCTCATTCAATCGCTGGCCGCGCGTGTCGATTTGATGGAACCCTTCGAGCGGATTCGGGCTGCCATCCGCGAAGCCCAACGTATTACGGATCCTGTACCCGAAACTCAACCCGGGCTAGCCGATGCCGCTTGAGATCCCGCCTTCCTCACCAACGAGTCGAGCTCCCCATCAGCGACCAGCCGTCCATTCGCTCGTCGGCGATGCCCTGCACCCGGAGTTCTGTGAGGGGCATGCACTGTCGGATACTCTAGAGATTCAACAGCATGTGGATTGCGTGGAGATTGCCACGCAACTCAACGACCTTGCGGCAGTAACGGTCCCCCTGTCATTCGCCCGTGTGAAAACGGTGGGCGTGACGTTTCCAGCGGGAAGCCAGCTGCTACCGAACACTCCCCCCAAAAAACGAGATTCCAAGTTACCTGTTTCATCCTGTCCGCTGGTATCAACGAATTCGCAGGTGGGTGAACCGGGTAATCCCGAAGTCGTACACGTCCCCCAAACCTGCACACGAATTCGCCCCCCGCGGGATGTGGTGAAACTCGAGGATCGACTCTACTATTTGTTGCAGCCACCCCTGGAACAGATCTTCGCCAGCGAAACGCTGGAGTTCCCTTTCAGGCCTTTCAAATACCAATTCGATGGCGTGGCGTTTCTCTATCCTCGAAATGAAGCGGTACTCGCCGACGAGATGGGGCTTGGCAAGACAATGCAGACCATCGTGACCATGCGATTGTTAGTGCAGCAGGGTCATATTCGAAGAGCCTTGTTAGTATGTCCCAAACCCCTAGTCACCAACTGGCAAAGAGAAATTACGTTGTGGGCACCGGAACTGCCTGTCACAGTTATCGAGGGGAAGCAGTCTCGGAGAGAATGGCTATGGCAAAATGCGCTTGAAGGGATTTTGATTGCCAATTATGAATCACTCGTTCGAGATCGGGCATGCCTAACCGCCATTGACGAGCCTTTCGATTTGGCCATTATTGACGAGTCCCAGCGAATAAAGAATTCTTCGAGCACCACTAACGAGGTTGTGTGTAGCATACCTCGTAAACGAAGTTGGGCACTCACCGGCACGCCGATTGAAAACAGCGTCGACGACCTGGTCGGAATCTTTCAGTTTGTCTCGCCCGGTTATCTGCGGCCACAGATGAAAATCGCTACCATCCGCAAGTCCGTAGAAGACTACATCATCCGCCGCACGAAGGACCAGGTGCTGACCGAATTGCCACCCAAGTTGTTTCGCGATGCTGATGTAGAACTGACTGCCGAACAACAGCACTCCTACGAGTTAGCGGAAAAAGAAGGGATAATTCATCTCCAAGAGTTAGAAGCGTCGCTGACGATCCAACACGTGTTTGAACTGGTCATCCGGCTCAAGCAAATCTGCAATTTTGATCCCGCCACGGGTGCGAGCGCAAAGTTCGACCGCCTGCGGGCCGATCTTGAGGAATGTCGAGCCAGCGGCCGCAAGGCCATCATCTTCAGTCAATGGACGAAAACCCTGTTTGAACTTCGGGATCGCCTGCAAGAATTCGGGCCCCTGGAGTATCACGGCAAGATTCCGACTCGGCAACGAGACGGTGTTATCGACACGTTTCGAAACGACCCGTCGAAGCATGTGATTTTGATGAGCTACGGGGCAGGAAGCGTGGGCCTCAATCTGCAGTTTGCTGGGTACGTGTTTTTGTTCGATCGTTGGTGGAACCCAGCCGTAGAAGATCAAGCCATTAATAGGGCACATCGGATCGGTGCCACGGGGCCGGTCACTGTGACACGATTCCTGGCAGCTGGCACCATCGAGGAGCGCATCAATCGGGTACTCGAAGAAAAGCGGCAGTTGTTCAACGCCGTATTCGATGGTGCGACGGTCCGCAAGCAAGGGCTCTCGCGTCAAGAAATCTTTGGACTCTTTGACCTGCGTTTTCCAGAAGCCAATGGTTTAGAAGAAGCGGCGTAGCAACGTATCCAGAGTATGATCGATTTCAGCCAGTTGACTTTCCGTCGGTCGACGTGTCTGGGAACTACTCACCGACTCGAATCCAAACCAGGTCAAGTGCACCGTCCAATCTCTCAACACTGCCGTTTCGTTCACGCGTTGCAGAATTCGCAATCCCCAAAATGCTCCAAAGGCATTGCGAAAGTGGAGCCAGCGCTGCGAGCGTTGATCGAGGGAGTCATCTCCAAGAACTGGTTCCCGCCTTAAAAACACAGTTAAGGCAGCAGCCAATAAACATCCCAGGCCAATTGAAATTCGCCAAGGTGAGTCCCAAGCACTATCCCATTGTTCGGCAAGCAGCACGCATTGTCCCGTTGCCATCAAAGCCGCCGCTGGAAAATGACGGGTCGGCAGGTAATTCAGAAGTCCCAACCCCACGAGAACCATAAGAAAGAGCTTCCAGGCGCCGAACAATTCCAGGCGTGGCCCTACTGGTAAGGCAAGTGCTTGTAGGGCTGGCCAAATGAGAATCAACCACAGCGTAAAGACTACCCACTGCCAACCATGATTTTGCGGTCGCTTGGCTCCAAGCACAGCCATGAGTGGAGTAAATGTGCTACAGATCACAGCATACCAGATCGCTGAATTACGTAGATTGGCAGGAATCGATGAGGCTCCATTAGTGATGAATGAGGCCAGGAGGAATAGCGTGGCCGACAACATGGCCCAATTCAGGGGGGCATTAAGTGTGGTTCCTTTCACTGCCACTCGGCTTGAAAACAACACCGCCAACAGAATTGCGCTCAAGGCGGCACTCACTAGTGGCGGGTGAATCGGAATCCCTCCAATCGTCATAACTGATTCTCTCGCCCAGGCGTTATTACTTTCAGGTTGACGACAGTTAAAGTGGTCCGATTATAACGCCCGGTCAATTGCCCAGGGCAGGAAAATATTGGGCTGTTGCGTTTGCTCAACACCCAGCAGTAACCCATGCTTCTGCAGTGAAACGCTGTGTTTCAAATTGAACCCCTCCCCATTCAAGCAAAAACAACAGGCCAACACAATGCGCTCCCCCATGCTGCTGAGTCTGCTTCTTACCATCACTTTCGTCGTACGCGCTGAAGGACGACTGTTCTTTCAAACCTATGGCTCGGTGGTCCCCACTGCCGACGGATGCACTTGGAATGTGAACCAGGATTACTTTGTT
This sequence comes from uncultured Planctomycetaceae bacterium, assembly GCA_937925545.1. Taxonomy (GTDB): domain Bacteria; phylum Planctomycetota; class Planctomycetia; order Pirellulales; family Lacipirellulaceae; genus Bythopirellula. Next base: position 343,153 of record CALALR010000037.1, on the reverse strand, counting down.
CCCCGGCACTGCAGCTCTTGCCGTTATGGGCTCTTTAGTCCTTGCAAAGAGAGTTGCACGATCTCACCTGCATGTCGCAAGGGACATCCGCTTTATCCAGGATATTGTAGCCCATATGGTCCCCTCCACTACTGCTGGCGAAACTTCGTTTATCACTACCACTGTGGTTGCGACCACCTGAAACTCTGTTGCGGTTTTCATCGCCATTGCTGCCATCATCGGTGTGGACCCGTCTGTGGGTACTGTGGCCCCTACCGTCACGGCTGTGGACCACAATGCCATGTCCCCTATGCCGCAGCTTCGGTGTGTTGTTTTCCCGGCGAGAGTTTCTGCGAGATGGGCTTGGCAGAAGAGGCTCCCTGCGAAATGTACCTGCCGAATGTCGAGTCTCACGAATATCAAATCTTGGGTAGCCTGTCGCTATCTGGTGACCCCTTGCTGACCAGCTTGCAATTGGCCCAGCCTCCCGCACAACCAACCGTACCTGACGCAACCTCAGAAAATGCACTCCAACAATTAATTCCTCTGTTGGGGCTACCGGATACTTTGCCGACACCTTCGGCAACGTCTCCTTGACCCGCATACTTTGCCAGACACACCAGGTGTCTGCCATCACCGTCCGTCCGTGCCGGCCACAGCGTTGTGAGCTTACTGGGGAGTATGGCTCACGACAGCGAAGCCGGTTGACTGTGGGCAGGCTCTCACTTTTGGGAGCCTGCCCGATTTTTATGCAAGCCGGGTATTTTTCCTTACGCTTGCCTATCAAAGATTGCCAGCACCCTACTACCGGGAAAATTAGACTACAGTGCCTGGGATGTCTTGGCCGATACTGTTAATACAAACGGGAGGGCGAAACACTACCGTGTTTTGCTTCAGGATAGAGGTCAGGGCAAGACGACGGATCGACTTGCCCTGACCTTTTTTGTTGCGCATTGTCGAGCCTAAGAATGCAATTTGCTAATTCAGCAGATCGCTGCCATCAAAAATATCTTTCTGGGACAAATCTTCTTGATAGTCGCCCGGCGGAACCGGGGGCTCGGTAGGAATTTCGGTCCGTTCGCCTTTCAGGCAGCCAGGACAGAGACAGTTTTCGCAGCCACAGCAGCTCACAAAGACACTGTTCTGAAATCCACAAGGCATCGAAGGACAACGCATCGTGTCGTAATACCACCGCATCACGCCCACGTGGTTCGAAACACTCAGATCGACGATGCCCAAGATGGGATGATCTCCCTCGACAATGTAATTACGCACCCCACGGCAGCACACCTTCTCTCCATAGCCGCTGATGCCGGGTGACCAGTAATTTTCCACGACCTGGGCATGGCGCGTGACGGCCAACTTGCAGAAGATTTCGTCATGCATCCCCTTGGGAGGGTCGAGCAGGGTTAATTGAGCAAACGGCCCCATATCGCTCATGCTACATGCTGTTTGGGCAGCGGCCAAAGTTCCCAGGCTGTGGGCGATGATCTGCGTACAGCGCGGATTGACTCCCCGCGCTCGCAGGGCACAGGCCAACAGGCGTCCTTGGCGGCGGCCCACACGGATTGGCTCGTCGTTAAATGGCGAGACTCTCACCGCGTTCCAGTCCCAACTCAGAATATTATAGCTGTCCCCACACCGGCAACGGATTGCCCGGGCTCCTGCCGAACCAAATGTTGTGTGAATCTTGTTTGGAAGCGGGTTCCAGCCATGTGTGATGACAATAGTCGGCTTCGTGGGATCGATGGGGTCACAAGGATGAGCCCCGCAAGAATAGTTCAAAAGAACACCATGGCGGCCGTTCCCACCTTTTTGCAGAACTGCCGTATTCAGACCACAGCCTGCTGAAAATGTCAGCAGCGCAAGCGCAAGCAGGAGGTTGCGTTGGTGTTTGTCCATCCTTGGACCTGTTAAACTTTGCCGGGTATGCGGGTTGTGGCACCAGAGAGTGCGGGTGGGGTAGACTTAACCGAAGCGTATCCGTGCGTTTGGTAGAGTCGTATTATTGGTATCGACTGGAGCAAGTTAAACTCTCCAATGAAGCTGCTAGAGAGCCATCGGTCATTCCAGTACTGAGCCACAGATTCATTCTAAGCTTCAAAGCGGAGGACAACTACAAAGTGGCAAAGAATTCGTTTCATGGGTTTCCTGCCGATTTGGTAAAGTTTCTCAGCGAGTTGCGCAGACACAACAAACGCTCCTGGTTCGAGGCAAATCGCGAGCGTTATGAAGAATCGGTCCGATCTCCGGCGCTGGAATTCATTGCATCGATGGCAGCACCTCTGGCCAGAATTTCACCTCATTTCAACGCAATCGCTAAAAAGGCCGGTGGATCACTCATGCGGATTCATCGAGACGTGCGGTTTTCCAAAGACAAGAAACCTTATAAAACGAACCTGGGGATTCACTTCCGCCATGTCGCGGGCAAAGATGTCCATGCTCCAGGTTTTTATTTTCATGTCGATCCGCATGAAGTATTCCTGGGTGCCGGAATCTGGCATCCCGACAGTGAGTCGCTCGGCAACATCCGCGAAGCGATTGACGAGGATTCTAGTGCTTGGAAACGAGCAAAGAACAACAAAACCTTCCGGGCTCAGTTTGACTTGGCAGGAGAGAGTCTTAAGCGACCCCCTCGAGGATATGAGTCAGATCACCCTCTCCTTGAGGATTTGAAGCGAAAGGATCACATTGCTGTCTGTCAGTGGGCGCACGACGATCTGTTGCAGCCCACAATTGTGCAAGACGTGATCGCTACATTTCGCGCGGCCAAACACTATATGGCATTTTTATGCAAAGCCGTAGGGGTAAAGTTTTAACAGCTCGTCAACAGAAGGCTCAGAGAAAACAACGGTCGCTTGTACACAGCCAAAAAAGTGCTGGCGAATCAACCCACGGATGACTGAAACTCCAACTGAATCACCTCAAGCTCCGGGTCGAACATCGATTTTCCCAAATGCACGACCGCTTGCACCTCTTCTGTCAGACCGATCGTATCACCCTCGTTAATCTGTTTGTGCTTACAGAGTTGATAGTGGGCCAGGTTGTAGGCGTATTCCAGTAGCACTTGGGGTTCACCCATGAATCTTGCTACCTCCAATTCCGTTTTGCCAAGGGCTTCTAGACCTGTTGTGTAAAGACGACAAGTGCCATCACTTTCGCGCTCTACGCGAAAATCGATCCACAGGAACAGAGGCAGATCCTGTGGTGTTAACTGAGTGGCCTGTTCCAAGAAAGCCTGAGGAGGATGAACGAGGCGCCCGGGGCCCCAGAAAACACCCTTGACCTTCGATGTCCCCACAAGCCCACTCACCAATTGCGTAAGCTTAATGCTCTTATCGACTGATTTGCTCCCCTCGTCCACCAAAGCCACCAGTAGGTGTGCTTGATGGTCGCGAAGTGCCTCCGTAGCCGTTGGCCAGTACCAGGCCGTTGCACAGGGGCCTTCCAGTTGGGATGGGGGGACTGGCCGGGGAACCAGGGTGACTGCTGCTGTATACTCGTCGATCGTGCACGTAAACAAATTATCAGTCGAACCAGCCACCACCATCGTCGGAGGGTTTTCAAAGTTATCTCCGATGAATCGGGCGACCTCGTCGAACTCGGGCAGTTCGGGCTCGCTGATCATCACCAGCGCGAGCCAGTGAAGGGGATCCTTTATCGCATGTTCTGCCATTGGGAAACCTATTTTCTTGTGGCTTGGACAACTCGCGGCAGGCCAGCAAGGTCTTTCAAGGTCGCTTGAAGTTCCAAACCCGATTTTTGCGTAATCAATTCTTCAACTATCGAAGCATTTGTGGCGCCGACTTCTAAGAGAAGCCAGCCACCGGGAAGCAAGCGTTCGGCAGCTTGCGGAATGAGACGTTGGATCACCTGCGTACCATCCACACCGCCGTCAAGGGCAAGTTGTGGCTCGTGATTGCGCACGTCAGGAGCCAAACCTGACATTTCGGATGAAGAAACGTAGGGTGGATTGCTTAACACAAGCGAAAACATAGGGGTCGGTGGCAAGATTGCGAGCAAATCCCCTTCAACGAAATCGACCCGCTCGGCGACACCATGGATCTCTGCATTACGTCGAGCTACTTGCAGTGCCGCGGAGCTGACATCGATTGCAGTCACGCGGCAATTCTCAAATTGATTTGCCACACTCACCGCGATCGCACCGCTACCTGTACCCACGTCTGCGATCTTGAGCGCCTCTTCCGTGTCCATTTCCTTTGCCAAATCGAGTGCCCGGACCACCAGCTGTTCCGTCTCAGGTCGCGGAATCAATACATCAGGGGTGACTTCAAAGCGTAGCGAAAAAAACTCACGCTGCCCGACCAGATATGCCACCGGAGTGCCTTTAGCCCGGCGACTGACCAGTTCACGAAACACCGTGCGAACCTTTTCAGAAGGCTCTTCAGAATAAGCCGTGTAGAGTTCGATCCGCTGACATCCTCGGGCATGAGCAAGAAGTACCTCAGCATCGAGGCGCGGACTGTCAGCGCCCTTTTCGCGCAGAAACTCGGTCGTCCAGTTTAGGAGCCGCCCGACGGTCCACGGTTCAACGGTGGTCTGTTGGTCGGACAATTTCTTGTGAATCTCCAAATATCTTTGGTGAGCCGGATGCATCAGCTTACGCCAAGGACTCCAGGCGCTTACGCAACTGGACGCGCCTGTTATTCGTCCGCCCCAAATGCATCGCGGAGTTGTTGGCGATCGTATTCGATCAGGGCATCAGTCACAGGCTGTAAATTACCAGCTAGAATCTGATCTAGCTTATAAAGTGTCAATCCAATGCGGTGGTCGGTAATACGATTGTCGGGATAATTATAGGTGCGAATTCGCTGGCTGCGGTCCCCACTGCCAACGAGTGTTTTACGCTCATCGGCCCGCTTCTTGTTTTCCTCTTCTCGCTTCGCTTCATATACTCGCGTTTTCAATACGCGCAAGGCCTTTGCGAGATTCTTGTGCTGGCTTTTTTCGTCCTGACACTGAACCACGATGCCAGTTTCGTGGTGCGTCAGCCGTACGGCCGACTCGGTCTTGTTGACGTGCTGGCCACCAGGACCACTAGCACAAAACTTATCCAATCGATAGTCGTCGGGGGTGATGGTAATTTCCACATCCTCTGGCTCAGGCATTACAGCGACAGTCGCGGCAGAAGTGTGAATTCGTCCCTGAGTTTCCGTCTGGGGAACACGCTGCACGCGATGCCCACCACTCTCGTACTGCAACTCGCGATAGATTCCTTCCCCCTCCAGCGCCAAAGTGACATCCTTGAAGCCACCCAATTCAGTCGGACTATGATCGAGGACTTCGACCTTCCAGTTCTTAGCCTCGGCGTGATGTTTGTACATCTCATAAAGATCACGAGCAAAGAGAGCAGCCTCATCGCCCCCAGTTCCGGCACGGATTTCCATGACACATCGTGTCCGGTTCGCATCGGCTCCCCCAAGGGTCAGCTCCAACAGTTCGTTCCAGAGTTTTTCACGATCTTCGATGAGCGTGGGTAGTTCCTGCTCAGCCAATTCCCTCATGTCAGGATCCTGGCCGTCGATCATTTCCCGCGTATCAGCAATCTCGGTATTGAGTTCCTTGAAGCGGCGGTACTTATTTGCCAGACGCGCCAAAGAACCATGTTCTCGGGCTACCGCCGCCATTAGATGGGAGGTGGCCATGACCTCAGGTTCGGACATTTGCTGCTCGAGATAAACGAAACGAGCGAGCTTTTCTTCTAAGAGGTCGCGCATGGAAAGAGGTTAAAGGCAAGGGAAAGGTGGATTAGGGAAGACTCAACTGCATCCACTATCCCAGCTACTTCTTACCCGTCTTGGCCTTTTTCCCTTTGGTGAGGCTCGCGTAGCCTGCCGCGGCAAACTTATTCTTAAATTTCTCGATGCGGCCGGCCGTATCGACAAATTTCAATTTGCCAGTGTAGAACGGATGGCAAGCACTGCAAATATCGACCTTCAATTCCTGTCGAACACTTCCTGTGACAAACGAATTGCCACAACCACAGGTAACCTTGGTCTCGTAATACTTTGGATGAATCTTATCTTGCATAACGATAACTCCCGGCCGCCATAGGCGGAGCCCGGTATAGAGTGCGCACGGGAACAGTTTAGAATTCCACATGATACAACTCGCCTCGCGGATCGACAAGCCCCACCAGCCCCCCATTTTCGCCGTACCAACCGTCTAGTGCTGCAAGCATTGCCTAGTCGGATTGGAAGATTCCCAAACGCTTTTGAATCTGCTCTAGCGGTACATTTTTCGTCTCGGGTACCAAGAGAAGCACCCAAATTAGTTGAAGGACCATCATCCCCGCAAAGAACGCAAAGATGGTGCCGGGCAGGAAAACTGAAACCATTTTTGGGAACAAGAGCGTTAAAAGAGCGGCAAAAATCCAATGTGTGAAACTTCCTAACGACTGACCGGTTGCTCGATGCTGGTTGGGGAAAATCTCAGAGATAAACACCCAGATGACGGCCCCCTGCCCTACCGCATGAGCAGCAATAAACGTGAAGATACAAACAGGGACGATTGTGAAGTGTTCCGTATAAAATGCCCATGAACACAGTCCAAGGGACCCGACGTAACCCACCGAACCAATTACAAGCAACGTGCGGCGACCCAGTCGATCTATCAGCCACAAGCCTACAAAGGTGAATATCAAATTCGCAATTCCGATCCCGACTGATTGAAGTAAAGCTGCTCTTTCAGCGAGTCCAGACCACTCAAAAATTCTCGGAGCAAAATAAAGGACGGCATTGATGCCTGAGAGTTGATTGAAGAATGCAATTAAGAATGCCAGCGAGATGGGAATCCGGTGACGCATAGTCCAAAAACCACTTTCTTGACTATCTTCAAGTGATGCGACTACGATCTCGTCGGCCAACTGCTTAATTTCTACTTCACCGGCAGCGGCATTTACTTGGGAAAGTATCTTCATGCCTTCCTGAAGATTTCTCTTGGTTCCAATGAGCCAACGAGGGCTTTCCGGAATAGTCAAACAAGCGAGGGTATATATAAGGGCTGGCAGCGCCTCAACGCCAAGCATCCAACGCCACGCATTGTCGCCGATTGGCCTTAGCATGGCGTTGGAAAGAAAGGCAATGAGAATGCCCAGTACAATATTGAATTGGAACATTCCTGCCAATCTTCCTCGTAATGTGGCGGGTGCAATCTCCGAGATATACAAAGGAGATACGACCGTCGAGATGCCAATACCCAGTCCTCCGATAAAGCGGGCGATCATGAAGGAAATCACATTTCTTGCCAATCCCGACCACATCGCGGAGATAAAAAAGAGCAGTCCAATACTGATTAGTGTTCGCTTGCGTCCAAAATGATCCGTTGGCCATCCCCCGATTAGTGATCCCAACACTGTTCCCCAGAGTGCTGCACTGATCGCCAGACCATGTTGTGCGTCGCTTAAGCTCCATAGCTTCTGGATCGTTTGCTCGGCACCGGAGATGACCACCGTATCAAATCCGAAGAGAAAACCACCGAGAGCAGCAATGATCGAACCAAGATAGAGAGTGGCTGATTGCTTCATGATTTTGGGAAATGCAACTGGGAGAGTGGCGGCAGATAAGTCGTGGGGGAGCGTTGCAAAGATACGAACTACTCATCACACTCTATGGCGTCTGTCGTTCTTCACAACTCGTGGCTATTGTAAACTCCAGGTTAGGACTTACGCTACATCGAGTTCCCCAACCCTCGAAACCAGCTCAATCATTCTGCAAAGCTATGGGCCAAATAGATCCTGCGACAGTCATTATGTTGGTTTACATACTTTCCGGGGGGGTCTTGGTCGTGTTGGGGTTGCCACTCTATTTCGGCAAAGTGCCTCCCAACAAGATCTATGGATTCCGCACCCGCGCGACGATGAAGGATCCGCGGAAATGGTTTGCCGTTAATCGTGTGACTGGAGGATGGATGGTGTTGGTTGGAACTGCGATCGCTGGAGTCGCCACTTGGGTCGTGCGGTTGGGATTCAGCGTGCGAAAGGCCGCAATGGTCGACCTGGCAGTATTCTCAGTGGGGATCGTCCTGATGATTATTCATAGCATGATCGTGATGTGGCGAAAGTAGAAGGAACTGTTATACTCATCGCCTAAGAAATATTCCCTTTCATAGCCATGGCCTTTGGGCCTTGGCGGATATTGGCCGAACTGCTAGTCGAAAGAAACTCATTGCTCCATTCTCTGCGATTTGGCTGGCGAGTACTCTTATTTGTGGTCAACACTATCGTGTGTTGGATTGGCTTTGAAATAAGCCTCCTGATTCACGGCAAGAAAAACCGACTGCGAGTTATCAATCGCTGGGTCCCACGCTGGGCGGGAATCAATCTGTGGATTTATGGTGTCCAGGTCGAAGCTTGCGGGCCACTCGTAGAGTCCGGCAAGCTCGTGTCCGGATGCGATGAGCACGGACGTGGCCGCATCTTCATTTCCAATCATCGCTCGGGTATGGATATTCCCGTGGTATTCACCACTGTCGAGGCCCACTGCATTAGTCGGCACGACGTGGCTAATTGGCCGCTGGTCGGTCGAGGTGCACGTCGTATAGGCACCCTTTTCGTTGACCGCACCTCGCAAAGGAGTGGTGCGGCAGTGCTTAAAGAAGTCTCTCATGTCGTAGAACGGGGAGAGGCAGTTGCCATGTTTCCTGAAGGGACTGCATATCCGGGCGACGAAGTACGACCTTTCAAAAATGGGGCATTTAACGCCGCCAAGCGTTCTCAAGCACAGATCGTACCTATGGCATTCGCCTACGACAATGAAGCGGCCTATTTCGATACCGAGTCCTTCATGGCACACATCAAACGCCTCGCAGGACTGAAGCGATTGCGAGTAGCAGTGGAAATAGGCACTCCGCTATGCTGTGAGGGATTGTCAACACCAGACATCAGAGATCTTGCTCACCAACATGTTCAAATGTTGGTACACCACGCCCGGGCTCGCCTGGTAGATTGCTAATCCGATAGCGACCTGCCAAAAAAGTGTCGATCAAAAGCTGCTCGACGTGGTAGGCGACCATTGGCAAAACAGCCAATCCACCAAATTCAAGCGCAATTGCCAGTCCGACCATCAGCGTCTTTTGACTGCCGGCAAAGGCGACAGCCAATGAATCGGCCTTTGAGAAGCCCAGTGATTCCCCTCCGCAATAACCTAAGCACCACGCCGCCAGATGCACCACGGCCACGAGAACGATCATCCAGGCAAGTTGACCCATGACCACAGCTAGTTGCGCCTGAAGGCCTGCGAGTTGCAATCCCGAATGTACGGCTCCCAGGAAGACAATCGACAGAAGTCCCGCCTGTGCAATGATATTCAAAAGAGGTTTCCGCGCGGCAGAGAATTCAGCAACGCCAGGAATTCTGCGTAAGAGTTGAGCAACGGCTATCGGAAGCACCACAATTAGCAGGAGTTGCCCTGCCATGGTAGAAAAAGACTCTGTCTTGCTCACATGTCCAAGGATGAGCCAGACCCACGCCGGGGTCACCAGGAAGCAGGCAAGATTGGTAACGACGGTCACCACAAGACTAATTGCTTCATTGCCTCCAGCTAGCCGAGTCCAAACCGTAGCCGAAGCAATGGTGCATGGAACTGCAGAAGCAATCACTAAACCAATTGCCAGTTCCTCGCTCAAAAATCGACTCAGTAGCCAGGCCAAGAGCGGGACGACGACCGCGTTGATGGTCACAGCTAGAAATGCTGGTCCTGGTCTGCGCACGGTATTCCACATGGCATCTGTTCGCAAAGGTAATGCCATCAATAAGAGTACCAGGGCGATCACCCAGTTCTTGGGAATGGCAAATGCCAGTTCCTCGCATGCTTGAGGAAATGCCATTCCCACAAGTAGCACAGCACCCAATGAGAGGAGGAACCAGTGGCGTTTTGCAAATATAGACATCAATCTGCGGTCCCGCTCTCAATCCGCAGATGGCGAATCAGTATCTTTGGTTGCGGCAATACGCCGCGCGCGGAGGAGATTGCCATGACGTTGCGGCGACTGGTCCGCTTCCAGAATCTCTATTGCCTCAGCATTCTTCCCCATTGCTTCTAATGTACGGGCCAAATTATATCGGGCACCAGCAGTCCAAAATCCTTGTGGATTTGCCTCCAAAGTACGTCGGCGGAGCCAATCCTCGGATACCTCGAACTTACCTAAATCGTAACTCAGTAAACCCAACATGTAGCTGGCTGAGTACTTTATTGCCCGATAGATCATCTGTTCACCAGCTTCCAATTGGTCCAGCACTGCATCAGGCGTACGTATCTCTCCATGCTGATAATGTTGAATCGCTTCACGGTGGCCAAGGCGAGGCCGAGCCAGCGGATCATCCTGCTGCGAAATGGGAACCGGTTTCGTGCCGAGGAAATGCAGAACTCTAGCTTTCCAGTAACGAGGCCGTTGGGAAAAGGCTGCGGCTTGCTGGGCTGCCAACTCACGCTGAGGTCGTTTCATCGACTCCTCAGCTAGTTGCTCTTCATAAGGATAACTCCACAGTTTAACGTCGTTAATGTTTGGCAATTTCTCTATCGAATCTACGAGTCCAGAACCAGGTGCCTGTAATACGACGAAGTCCTCGCCATGCAAGGCATTCTGCAATGCTGCAGCACGGCGCGAAAGCTGGAGGGGAGTGGCCACGATACTTGTAGATACGTGACCCAGATCATCCTCTGTGAAAGGGTAAGAATGCTCCTCATCAACATCCAGATTCCGCAAGAGGCTGGGGTCTGCGACAACGTCGCTCAGTGTGGCAATTTTCTCCGCTTGTGCATCCAAAATCGGCAGCCCAAGACGCGTATCAAACAAATAGAGTTCCCCATCGGCAAATACCGCTGGGAGCCACCACCGAAGATTTCCCTCTGCATCTTTCACCGACAGCATGACCACGTCGAGTTGCTGCTGAAGGCACAATCCCGCAAAGACCCAGGCACGCATCTCGGCCGTTCCATGGCCATACATGAGTGCCTGCCAGGGCTGATGGACAAAACCAGGTTGGTCGGATTCATCAAGTTGGATATTGCGAATCGTCCAGTCGAAAAGTGCCAATGCCACTTCCACCTTTTCGTAGGCATCTTTCTTTGCCCAGGCCGCAATATCGCGAAGCCAAATAGCCTCCTGCATTGAGCGGACGTCCGCCAGATTGAACAAGCCGTCGCGAAGCGATTCGGGAGAAATCATAGGTGCGATTGTCTCCGCATCTCGCAAGTTCTCAGGAAGTGTCTCGATCAAGTTGCTGGGCTCCCAGGCAACTTGATCAGCCTTGATATTGCGGAACCACTGGTTAGCACGATCTACCAATTGAACAAGCGCAGTTTCATCCGGAGTTGGCTCCCAGGCTATGGCAGGGCGTCGCTGGCGGACGTAGCGAGTCAGACGCAAGCGAATTTCATTCATACGCCGATCGGAAAACCGCCAAATCTCAATGCGATGCGGTTCCATAACTGGACCGCTCAGAGAGACATTCAGAATGAGCGCATTTTGTGGGTTGTTCGTATCGAGTCGGCGCACTGGCAACTCGATATAATCCACTTCAACACCACCACCGTGTTCGAAGCTCTCTTCGTTGTAGTCGATGAAGTAGCGTACGATATCTCCTGCAGTGACTCGTAAACTTCGGAAGTTGCCATTGCCGGCAGGAACTGACAGATAGTTGTAGCCTCCTTCTGGATCCTGTGGATTGATGTCGAGCGTTGCCAAGACCTCCTTGCCGTCGGCACTAGTTGAATCATCAAGGATTGGCACCGGTGGAACGAGATCGAGTACCGTCTCATCGGGCAGGGAATTGAGTGTCTTAGCGACGGTCTCCAGCAGGACCGACATATTATCTTTCCGTGACTGGGCCTGCCGGACATCCTGACGTCGTCCAGTCGAGCTCGACAACCGATCTCGGCAACTAACAGTTGCCATCAGACCAACTATCGAAATGATCAGAAATACGAATACGGTATTTTTTTGCTTCACTCTGAAACTCATTCAATTTGAGAAATCGCCTGCTTAATGGCAACGAGTCGGCGCATGACTGTCTCGATCCGTCCGAGAGGAATCATGTTTGCTCCGTCACTTGGTGATTGATCAGGATCAGGATGGGTCTCAGTGAACAACCCTTCTGCTCCCAACGCCAGTGCTGCGCGGGCCAGGGGCTCCACCATCGCCCGATTACCACCCGTCGACCCTCCCAGGCCACCAGGCTCCTGTACACTGTGCGTAGCATCAAAAATCACGGGGACATTGAAAGCCTGCATTTGCGGGATCGCCCGCATATCATTCACCAATCGCCCATAACCAAAGAAGGTTCCTCGCTCACACAGCAGAATGTTTTCACAACCGGCATCAGCGAGTTTGGCAACGACAAACTTCATATCGCTGGGGGCCATGAACTGAGCTTTCTTCACATTTACTGCCTTGCCGGTACGAGCAGCGGCGATCAGGAGGTCCGTTTGACGTGCGAGGAAAGCTGGTATCTGCAACAGATCGCACACTTCACCTGCAGCAGCAGCTTGCCCAGACTCATGGATGTCAGTCGTGACAGGCAATCCAGTAGTTTGACCAATCTCGTGGAGAATTCTTAATCCTTCAACAATCCCCGGGCCCCGGTAGGCACTGCTGCTGGTACGGTTGGCCTTGTCGAAGGATGCTTTGAATATGAGTTGCACGGACAAGAGCCGGGCCACTCGCTGCAACTCTTCCGCAATTTCCATGGCTGCGTCGCGGCTTTCCAGCACACATGGCCCAGCGATCCACAGCAATGGCTGATCTCTACCGCAAAAAAGGGGGCCAATTTGGGCGGGATTGTTGGACACAGTGGATTTCAAATAGAGGTGAAGTGCGTAGAGTTCGGAGCAATATAACCCCATATCTGATTACGAACTATGCTCCACAACTGTTTATTGACCAGCTCACTTCTTATTCAGCGCCCTGAATTCAATGAATATCGAGGCGAGAAATTAAGCAGATACGTCATGTCTCGATTTGAGCCGAATCGAAATATGGTCCCTGGGGGATCTTTGGAAAAAAGTATGTTTGGTGCCCTGCTCCATTCGATGTAACTCGTTGTAATACTGGAGTTTACAACTTCAACGAATTTCAGATTCTCTCGATTTGAGACAGATTACTACATTGCCTCAGCGATCCTCTTCTGCTCCCATATTATCATGGCATTTTCGCTCATTTCTGGCAAAAATGCCTTGTTTTGCACGACTCATTCTGCGGAGAGGAGGGTTGGAGAATTCGTCTTAAAGAGTCTTCATCTAGCGAACTTGTCTCACACTAAGTCTCTTGCTGAAAAGAGGTTACGCCAATCTATCACGAACTTATCCTAGAGTTCTGCACAGGTATGGCATGTCGTATGCCCTCAATAGATGTCGGTTCGGGAGGCCATAGGTCTCACTCGAATCCTAATTTTACTGGCCCGCGGGGTCTCGGATGAACTGTGGTGTGTCGGTGCAATTGCCCCTGACCGACTTATCAAGTCAATGTGTATTTGGCTCGTCCGAGGCCCGCTTTTTTTGCGCTTCTCTACCACTTCTTCCCCCAGCCACTTCCGACGTTCAGTCCCCAAACCTTGCCGGGTTTTTTATCGTGGTAAGGACGCTTCTTTTCCAGAGCTGCCTCTTTAAAAACATCTGAAACTTCGACGGCGCGAAAAGTACCGTCGTTAGCGTCGGCCACCAGGCGAAGCTTTTCGGCCGCCCTCCCCTTTTCGCCTGTCCCCATTCCGAAGGTGTGGATCTTAAACTTGCGACCTCTAGCATTGAGAAGATATGCCATGCGGCGCTGATCACGTGTGCTATCCAGGTCACCATCCGTCAGCAAGTAGACGACATCAGGGCGAATCATCGTCGCAGCTTCGATGGCTTTGTCGACCTCATTGCCTAAACAGAACTCCACAGTTTCGAGCCATTTACGAAGTCGTTGTTTAAAACGATCATTGGCTGGGACGAATCTCTGTACCGGATGAGGATAAAAGAGTGGATAGAGCATGTCACTGTAAAAAATCACATAAAACTCTTGTTCGTCCGTAAGTGATTCGACGCTCTTTAGCAACTCATCGACAAGCGTTTCCAGCTCACCACCGCGCATTCCTCCTGAATTGTCAACGACATAAACAATTCGCCGCCCTTCAACTTTGGTCCCGAAAAAACTGGCCGTAAGCTTTGCACCCGCAGGAATCATTTCGCTTAGTCCGGTCCCTTGGTCGCCAAACAAATTTGTAAGATCCCCCAGGCCAGTTTCTTGCGTAGCTGAAATATTTGTCAAATCTGCCAGTGCCACCTCGGCACTAAGTTCACTGGCGGATAGCTGCGAAGCCTCTTGAATTTCACTGGCAATCCGATTCTCGTCTAATTCGATTTCTTCTAAGGGATCAATCACGATCTCCTGAAATTCGATCTCGTCCTCTGCAAATGCTTCAGACTCCAATGAAAGGGTAAAGTCAATTCGAGGCTCCAGTGTAGAAAACGTGAAATAAGCCAAGCCCAGGATGACCAAAAGGTGTACCAGCAGACTAGTAGCCCAAGAAGGAAACCTCGTCCGCCGCGGTTGCAAAGAACTTGACTTCGCAATGTTAATCTTAGGATTATCCGCAATGGGTAAGGGTGCTTCGACAGATTTCGGAGCGATTCTCGATCCGGCTATATGGGGCTGATCTCTTCGAATGGTCACATCACTGGCAGATTGCAACAGACTACCATCCAGTAGCTTCTTGCCCGCCGTGACCTCAAATTGAAAAGTTTCCAGATCTTTTTCGGCGGCAGCTTGCCCTGCTGACTGCTGACCACCCTGAGCATTACCATCCTTGGTGGATGATTGCAAAGTTTTCTGAACAGGATCGAGAACCATAACTACAGATTCAGTGCGAGTACGAAAGTGAGTGTCCAAAGCCTCTTCACTGCACTTGCGTTCTGCAGCCACGATTGTAGCAGCACTGCTAGCGTTAGGGAAATCTACCCTCGTGGTTTCTTATCATTTTTTGTTACAAGATGCCCTACTGCGCGGCTGGGATCCGTATGAGAGTATTTTTCCTACACGTCAGAACCATGAATACCCGAATATTATACTGCTCATGTGTCTCGAGAGCCCCGAATAGACTTTCGAGAAAAGACCCCAACTACGGCAAACAGTTGTGTGCTGTTTTGCCGCATTCCCGCGTATATTTGGCTAGCATCGCTATGAATATGCACCCGAAAGTCCGTCCACTTTGGCAACGGGCATTAATACTTCCCATTCTCGTTCTGTTGGTAGCTTACAAAGCCCTTCACCTGCCACGACGAATTCTTCCTCGCGACATCCGTGCGATCGTGAGGAATTGGCACTACTCGATGTTTTGGGTACTCATCAAGAGCGGTCTCAAAGAGGCTTACATCGATGAACCATGTACTTTTGACACCACGGGCAAACATCTCCCAAAGGCAATAGTAGCTCCAAAATTTCGTATGTCTGATGCAGAAATCACACAGTTTCATCGAGATGGATTCATCGGACCTTTCGATGCGTTTTCCCAGGAAGAGATGGCTCTTCTCCGCCAGGAAATGCTTGCAGTTGAACATGAGAACTCTCAGACTTATGGATTTGTCACTCCACGAGATCGGCATTTGGAATCACCCCGATTGTGGGAGTTCATGAATCATCCTGCTATCGTTGAACGCGCTGCCCAGTTGCTTGGTCCAGACCTGCTATGCTGGAGAACGCAACTTTTCTATAAGGGACCTGGTGCCCCGGCAATTCAGTTTCACCAAGCCAGTACATTTATGGTGGAAGACTACCTCGACCCGGCAATTCATCCGCCTCGCACTGATGAGATGTTTCAACTCACGGTGTGGGTAGCAGTCGATGATGCTGTGCCCGAGAATGGTTGCATGCAATTCATTCGTGGATCGCATGACAAGATTCACAAAATCAAGTTTGGCGGTGCAGAGGGTTTCTATAAAGCCAACTTCTCGCTCGATTTTGATCGTGACCCGGCACGGGTTGTCACGGTGCCGGTGAAGTCGGGCCAGTTCATAATTTTCACCGAACGTTGCATCCACGGTTCACCGGCAAATACTACGAACCGCTACCGATTGGCGTTCAATTTGCGGATTGTACCGACTTATGTGCCCGTACTCACTGGAAAAGACAAGTACCGTTCAGTTTACAACGGTGGAAAATACCACTTGAAGAACTGGGGTGTGGCTTTGTTGCGTGGCGAAGATCGTTATCAACTCAGTAAAACGGTAGTCCCTCGTCGACTGGCACAGCCTGCAGAGGAACAGAGTTATCGCCGGGCGGCTTGATCACTTACTTTACAACTATTTCGACATACAAGGAGACCTCACATGCAAGCCTTGCACGGCAAGATTGCACTCGTGACGGGAGCAGCTTCCGGCATCGGCAGGGCAATCTCTTTGAGACTGGCTCAGGAAGGCACAAATCTCTATCTTCTTGATATCAATTCTAATCAATTGGCTGAGGTGGTCACCGCGGCCAGGCGCATGGGTGTCAACGCCGCTGGACGACAATGTGATGTCAGCCGAATTCCTGACATCATTTCTGCCGTCGATTACGGGATCAGCCGCTGGGGTGGCATCGACATCTTGGTAAATAATGCTGGAATAACTTTCTACGGGCACACACAAGAAATGTCTGCCGAGCATTGCGAGCGATTGCTGGCGATCAACCTCCACGCTCCACTCCACTTTACGCGGCTCCTGCTGCCAAGTCTGCTTTCCAGGCCTGAAGCCCATGTGCTCAATGTGGCGAGTTTCTATGGACTCATCGGCACGCGAAAACTAGCAGCCTACACCGCCAGCAAATTTGGCCTGGTAGGCTTCGGTGAATCCCTTCGCGCTGAGTATGCCCGCACAAACCTGGGGGTTACGACCCTCTGTCCTGGATTCGTCGATACCAATCTGTTTAGGACTGCCCTGCAGTGCGGGGGTCAGATCTCACCGAAACAACCACCAGCATGGATGCTGACCACACCCGAGAAAATTGCCGACCGTGCAATACGCGCTTTGGTCCGTGACGATGCCTTGGTGGTCATTCAGCCCTATGCCAAGCTAGCATATTACGCCAAACGGCTCTTCCCGGGGTTGATTGATTTCGCAAATCATCTCAGCAGAAAGCGACTTGGCAAACAAGCGAATCTATCGCCAACCGAGGAAGAACGTCGCAACGCGGCCTAGGATTTCTTTAGACCATCCTAGTTTTCTTATCGCTGACTGTGGTTATCATTGCGGCATGCACTTTCGCGTTGTCACATATAATATCCACAAAGGAATTGGTGGGCGGGATCGTCGATATCGCCCCGAAAGGATTATCGAAACACTGGCTCACCTGGAGCCTTGTATTCTCTTTTTGCAAGAGGTCGATGAAGATGTTCCTCGCTCTCGACACGACAAGCAGGCGGAGTTGCTTGCCGAAGCCCTCGAATTACCACACATGGCCTTTCAACGCAATGTGCATCTCAAGCAAGGTTGTTATGGGAATGCCATCTTAAGCCGATTTCCTCTGAGTGATGTTGAAACTTGCAACCTGACGATTCCTTTGAAAAAACGGCGGCAAGCTTTGCTCGCTCGTTGTAAGCTCTCAGTCGAAGGGCATACGAAATCGTTGATTTTGGCCAACATGCATCTGGGACTCGCCGGCCCGGAGCGGACCATTCAACTACGCAGACTTTTGAAACACCACCTACTGGCCAAAGCCCATCTCGATACACCTGTTCTCATCGGTGGAGATTTCAACGATGTTTGGGGAAGGTTGGGGAAAAGAATCCTGGAACCCGCCGGCTACCAAAATGCTGGTGGAATGCATCGAACCTTTCCAGCTCTCTTGCCCATGCGGCCACTTGATCGAATTTATTATCGAGGGCCGCTGCAAGTGCACCATGCCTTTGCCAGCCGTACCGCGGTAGCTCGTGAGGCGTCGGATCACTTGCCACTTGTTGTGGAATTAAGATTCAGACCAGAGTAAGTCTCAAGGCGAGGAGCCAAATCTACACAATTGTCTATAACTGTCAACGTTGGTACATGGTATCTTGTGACTTATGATTAGTTACTTGCAAAACATACATTGGACTCTCTATGTATTGCTAGCCTTAATTCATCTGGCAGTCCAAATAATGTTGGCCCTGCGGGTGGTAATGCGCCGGCGGCCGGTGGGTGAAACACTGGCATGGGTTCTTATTATCTTTGGTTTTCCACTCGTGGGGCCGGCAAGCTACCTCATACTGGGAGAGCTCAAGCTCGGTCAACGCCGGGTACAACGCTCGGAGAAACTCTTAGCACCTATCCGCATTTGGCTTGCTAACTTAGAGAATCGTTTTGAAAGAGATTCTCTACGATTGTCTACCGAGCATGAGCAACTCGCGCAGCTGGGTCAAAGAACACTCGAACTGCCTGCACTGCCAGGCAACCAAATTCAGCTTATCGGGAACTGGGAGGACGTATTTCGACATTTGATCGCAGATATCGACGCGGCCCAAAGTACATGTCATTTGGAATTTTACATCTGGCATTTAGGCGGCGAGGCTGACAAGGTTGCTGAAGCGTTGATCCGGGCATGCCAGCGAGGTGTCGATTGCAGGGTACTATTGGATGCCATGGGAAGTCGAACATTCCTGCAAAGCCCTCTTGCGCAACGATTGCGTGATGCTGGGGTGCAGATTCAAGCGGCGCTGACGGGTGGCCTAATGCGTATGGCATTCGTGCGGTTAGATATTCGACTGCACCGTAAGATCGTGGTGATTGATGGCAGGATCGCATACACAGGAAGTTTGAATCTCGTGGATCCTCGCTATTTCAAAAAAGATTCGGGAGTCGGGCAATGGGTCGACGCTATGGTCCGCTTGCAAGGACCAACGGTTGAACCACTCGCAATTACTTTCTTAGGTGACTGGTTTGTCGAGTCGAACGAACAGCTTGAAAATCTCCAGAAAAATGGGGACGCTTTGCCCCAGCCCAAAATAGCCGAGGCGGCTGTGCAAGTGCTTCCCTCAGGTCCGGGGCATTCCAAAGGTTCGATCGAACAAGTCCTCGTGACGGCAGTCTATGCCGCCCGCAAAGAATTGATTCTAACTACGCCGTATTTCGTTCCCAATGAATCGCTCTTGATGGGAATGGCGTCCGCCGCCGAGCGCGGAGTAAAAGTAATTCTCATCGTGCCGAAAAAGGTAGATTCTCACCTGGTACGTTATGCTAGCCAGGCCTTCAAGGGAGATTTGCTTAAGGCTGGCGTGCGTATTGCCAACTTCCAAGGAGGGCTCTTGCATACCAAGAGCGTGACCATTGATGGAGAATTCAGCCTATTCGGCTCGCTTAATCTCGATCCACGTAGCATGCGTATAAACTTCGAGATCTCACTGGCGATTTACAACCAGGAATTCACAACTCAGCTTCGCAGCTTGCAGCAACGGTACATCGATCAGTCAGAATTAATGGACCTTGAATTATGGGAGAAGCGGCCTGCTGGACAACGCGTTGCAGAAAATTTTGCTCGCCTGGCAGGGCCCTTGTTATAGGGCTCGTCGGATTGGCATCAAAATAGTATCAGAATTTGATTTCGACTCTAAAAAATCGTCCCCTAGCGTGCTTTTTTTGTCGCAAACAAATACAATAAACGCCAGGCTGGCTTTCACTGACAATCAGCATTTGTGCTAGGAGGGATCAGCAGATGAAACGCACTCAATCATCGCTGGTATATGTTGATCTTACACTGGCTATCCTGGCTTGGGGATCCCTAGGGGTCGATTGTACTATCGGCATTACGGTCACCTGGACTGGTTTGGGGGCCAACGACAATTGGAATAACAGTGCCAATTGGTCGAATCCCCCCGGCAATCCTCCTAACTTTATGGACGACGCCATCGTGGGTTTGCCAGCCCCAACAGTTCTTAACGTGAATGGTCTCGTGCAGTCTCTTGAAGTGAAAGATGGTGGGTTGATCAACATGCTCGGCGGCAATGACCTGACCATAACCAGTGGGAAGCTTACGAACTCTGGCGAAATTGTTGTTAACAGCGATCTAATTGACGATCTGTCAAGCATCCACTTCAGCACGACTTCATCAATTATTGGCAAAGGCAAGATAGTTTTAAGCAAGCCTTTCGTCCCGGGAACTCCCCCATTTACTATGACGCGCGGTGCGACTATCGAATCTTCTTCACAAATCAGTCACTCCTCCAATCACACGATCGAAGGGACGGGACGAATCAACGCGACTTTGATTAACGAGGGCACGATTCGGGCGCTCAATCCAAATGGCTCAGGGGTGCTCCCGCTAATCCTTGCGGGCAATCAGCAGTTCAATGAGAATATGATCGCATCCTCGCCTTCTGGCAAATTAGAAATTCTGACAACCCTTATCACACAAGGAGCTGCCGGGAGTATTTTTGCGGATGGTGGGCTTATCACCTTGGATAATACACAGATTGTCGGCGGGAAGCTTGAATCGCAATCGGGTGGTCAGATCAGCGTTGTCGGTACCAATGGTGCCGTGCTTCAAGGAGTTATCAATGAGGCTACTGTCAACGCGGGGTTTTTCCTGGGAATCAAGGGAGCTAATTTCACCAATAATGGAGCAATTAACGGAGGAACTATTCGATTTGACGACTCAATGAGTCTCGATGGGACTGGAGAGATCATCCTGAACAGTGGGAACCTTCAAACACTCTCAGCGGCAGTCTTGACTCAATCTGCCACTCACACGATTCGCGGCAAGGGGACCCTCTCCGCTGCAATGGTAAACAATGGCCTGATAGAAGTGAGTCCAGCTTCGGGGGTACCTACACCCATACTAACGCTCTCAGGGTTTGCAAAAACAAACAATCACATTATCCGCGCGTTATCGGGTACTGTCTTGGACATCGCCAGTGGGATTGTTCTCGACCAAGACTCCGCTACTGGTCGTCTCATAGCCGAAGATGGCGTGATCCAATTCAACACCAATACAGGTCTCAGTCACGGATTTGTCGAGGCAACCGGTACAGGTCGAGTTGAGGTTCGAGGTTCAGTGTCTTTCACTGATATCACTGTCGAGGGATCATTAAATGTCCGGGCCCAACCCACTGCTCAGCTCGCAGTTCTTGGATCCTCATTGACAAACAACGGTCTTGTAACTGTGAATCCATCAACCGGAAATACAACCCACACAATTCTCTTCGATGGTGACTCAGCGATGTCACTAACGGGCAGTGGCGAAATTCATTTGAACCACACACAGCATCGTGCACAAATTAGCATTGCAGCGGGCAAGATGCTTACACAAGAAGCCAATCACAAGATAACAGGCATCGGCCAGATCAATGGCAATATCATAAATCTTGGAAAGATTGAGGGAGATAGCTCGACTAATCTTATTGATATCAACGGAACGCTTTCTGGTACTAACAACCTGAAGAACGTGCGGGTCAATGGTACTCATTCTATCGGCCTCGGCAACATCCACGCGGCGCCAACCTTTGGCACTTATCAATTGACAAATAGTTCCATCCTAGAGTTCGAAATTGGGGGAACAAATACGAATCTCTTCGACACATTATTTGGCGAAACGGTAAATATCGATGGCACGATTTCGATCGCGCAAATCGATACTGGTGGGGGCGTATTTCAACCTCAATTAGGGGACATGTTCGAAATCATCAATGCAACGAGTGTCACGGGGACTTTTGACAGCATAAGTATTTTGGGATTGGATCCTGCGATTGACTATAAAGTTATCTATGCGACCGATAGCGTCACTCTCGAAGCGATCCGCAAGTACCGTGCCGACTTCGATTTTGATGGAGACGTAGACACTGCCGATCTCACCAAGTGGCAAGCCGGTTATGGGATGACTGGCGCCTCGCATATGGACGGAGATGCCGATGAGGATGGGGTCGTCGATGGTCGAGATTTTCTCATTTGGCAGCGAGAATATGGACTAGGTGTGCCTTTAGTCTCCGGGATGGTCGTACCCGAGCCTTCCTGTTTGTGGCTTGTTCTCATATTCAACGCCCTTGTACATCGCTCCCGCCAGGAAAGATTATTGAGGATGCCTTAGTGGCAAGTTGGTAGCTAGCTTGAGTTGACAAACCGCTGCTTAAGAAATCTGCTATCTCAAGCCTACTTATCAACAAGGACGAGGGATTTATTCTTTTCGCGCCGGGTGGATAGACCAGCATCGATTCTGATGTGGTTGCCTCTGTCGAGTCTGGTTGTCATGGTATTTGACAAGCTAACTGCACGGCATCTGCACTGCCAAGGCTGATTGAACATCCAATGATATTAATAATACTAAAGAAGTCGATTTTCTTGCTTGGCAATATCTGATCAAAGATACGGTGTTCCATCGTTCAATCTGACAGTTCCTGAACCAGCTAAGCCCCCGCCTAGCAATAATAATGCGTTCAAAGCCAGGGGTGGTCTGACCTGCATTCTCGGAACAAAACGTGCCACTCTTACACTCTACCTGAGTATGTGCTTACACTGCTATGCTCGACGATAACAACCTATCAAGACTTTCAGCCCGGTAAGACAATGATTACTCGACGTACAGCTTTGACCGCCACGGCAGGATTATTTGCCAACGCTTTTACTCTCCCAGCGTCGAACGCA
This sequence comes from uncultured Planctomycetaceae bacterium, assembly GCA_937925545.1. Classification (GTDB taxonomy): domain Bacteria; phylum Planctomycetota; class Planctomycetia; order Pirellulales; family Lacipirellulaceae; genus Bythopirellula. The sequence continues at coordinate 320,597 of CALALR010000037.1, read as the reverse complement.
GCCTTGTCTGGAGGTTACCGCAGAGGACGAGCACGGCTGCCAAATGGATGCCGATTGAGCTATTGTGAATTCGGCGAACCAACGGGGCCACTCGTATTTTACTTTCATGGCACACCTGGTTCCTGCCTTGAAGCAGGACTCATCGAAGAAGAAGCATGCCAAGCAGGAGTCCGGCTCATAGCAATTGACCGGCCTGGAATCGGCAGCTCGAGTTATCAGCCCCAACGTTGCATCCTAGACTGGCCGCAAGATGTCGTCATGTTAGCGGATTACTTGGGATACTCAAATTCGGCGTTCGGAGTCGTCGGGACCTCAGGTGGAGCGCCTTATGCCTCGGCATGTGCTCTGCGAATTCCTGAGAGGCTCACCCATGTGGCAATTGTCTCAGGACACACTCCCCCTAATGCTCCAGGCGTTTGTAAAGGGAGTGCTGACGATGCAATAGCTTTCATCGACAACCACCCTCGCTTAGGAAGATTTGGAGTGAAGCTAATCTCACGTCGCCTCGACCGCCGGCCCGACAAAGTCGTCGAAAAAATTTCTAAAGATTGGACGGCGGCTGATAGGCAACTCGTGCTTTGCAACCCTCGCTATTACAGTCATCTTGTCGCGATGCTGAATGAAGCTACGCAGTGCGGCCCCGATGGGGTAATCACTGATGTACGGCTCTTAGGAAATTGCTGGGGGTTTCAGCTTTGCGCGATTCAGGGTGTCGGAGTTTCAATCTGGCAAGGGGGCTGCGACCGAATTGCCCCTCCTTCGATGGGCCACTATTTCCATCGACAGATTGCTGGCAGCGAGCTAACGATTGATCCCCGTGCGGGGCATGTCACAATGCTGAAATGGCACGCCCTCAACATCCTTTCACGTTTTCATGGATAGCAAGCCAGGTCGTCCTCGACCCCAACTATGCACCAAAACCACCGGGATCCGGGACGACCCGGCTCACCGGCTATGCCCGGGGGTGAAACTGCTGATGCACTTTCTTCAGACGATTGTGGTCCACATGAGTGTAGATTTGCGTAGTTGCAATGCTCGCATGACCAAGCATTTCTTGTACCTGCCGAAGGTCGGCACCCCCTGCAAGTAAATGGGTGGCAAAACTATGCCGAAGTGAATGAGGACTGATCTCGGGTGGAATACCAATTCTGCGGGAATATCGCTTGATAAGTTCCCAGATCCTTTCTCGTCTCAATCCAGTTCCTCGCGGAGAAAGGATTAGCACATCGCACTCCCTTTTACCGCGCTTCGCCAATTGTGGACGTTCTTCTTTCAGATATCGCTCTACTGCAGCAATGGCACGTCGACCTAGAGGCACGATGCGCTGTTTGTCGCCCTTGCCGTGGCATATGCAGTACCTCTCGGCAAGATGCAGATCAGCCAATTTCAAGGTAGCAAGCTCTGATACGCGACAGCCGGTGGCATAGAGCATTTCCAGGATTGCACGATCTCGAAGCCACCAAGGGTCTGACTTTCGCGGCGCTGTAAGTAGTTTCTCCACTTGAGTAACCGACAACACCTGAGGAACTTTCTGCCAAAGCTTCTGCGTTCCCAGAAGTTCCGCCTGATTATCGGTCATGGCTCCTTCGATTTGTACGAATCGAAAGAAGACCTTTAGCGAGGCCACGTGCCGAGTGATGCTTTTGGCAGACAACTGCTGCTGCCCGAGCCACGCAGGGTAAGCGGCCAGATCATTGACCGACAAGCTTTGCAGCCTACGAGAGCCAAGCCAGGTAAAAAATTTCCTGAGATCGCGTCGATAAGCTTCCACCGTATTGCTTGCCAGATGACATTCGGTGCGGAGATAGTCGGTGAAATCCTCCTGCCAGCGAACCGCCTGACGATCAGCTCCCTCACGGCGTGGTTTCAGTTTCTTACGGGTGGCTTTCAACTCGGAATCCTAGAGAACATATTTCGTACTTTGAACGAATTCCACAGCCGCAGGCGGAAGCCCGCGGTTTATATGGTATCGGCAGTTTGGAGGGATACTCTGGGAGAGTTGCACTGGAAAAGACTATGAAATTCGGGGTATTCTAGCTGCACCCCTTGGATAAGAGCTATATCCCTATCGCGCAGTAGACTTTAGGGATTGGGTAACAAAATCGCTTTCCTCCAGTAATCCGGCTAAGCGAGCCGCAAGAATGCAGAACGTCATTATTGATCAACCCTACGAATTCGTTCCTCCAGTCTACGGCAGATTCTGGCCGTGGCTGATGCAGTTTTATCTCAGGCGTTATCTACGCAAGGCATTCGCGGTTGAAAGCGTCGAAAACCGCGATGTGCATCTGCTTCAGGAGTCGCTTGACGCAGGTCATAGCCTTTTGATCGCGCCAAATCATTGCCGCCTATCGGACCCGCTAACATTAGGATACGTTTCGCGCATTATTAATCGCGAAATGCATGCGATGGCTTCGTGGCATTTGTTTAAGCAAGAACCGCTCAAGCGATTCGTGCTTCGCCGCATGGGGGCTTTCAGCGTGTACCGCGAGGGGGTCGACCGCAAGGCTATTGATACAGCAGTTAACATATTGATCGAAGGCAAACGACCGCTAGTAGTTTTTGCGGAGGGGGCCATCTCACGTCATAACGACGTTCTGATGCCCTTGATGGATGGCACCTCGTTCATTGCGCGTACCGCAGCCAAGCGCCGAGAAAAGCTTGGCTCACGTGGTGGCGTAGTCGTACATCCGGTAGCAATCCGCTACTTCTTCAAAGGGGATGTCGTGAAAACGGTTGAGCCCGTTTTGGAAGAAATCGAATCGCACTTCTCCTGGTTCTCACAACAAGGCAAACCACTAACGAGACGCCTGCAGCAAATTGGCCAAGCACTCCTGTCGCTGAAAGAAATTGAATACTTTGGTCATGCCCGCACTGGTGATTTCTACGAACGTGTCGATGCCTTGATGGAAGACGTGCTCGCCAAGCTGGAAAAAGAATGGCAGATCAAAGATGTCGGCGAGAGCATTGTCTCCCGCGTGAAAAGCATCCGCTCCGCCATTTTGCCCGGAATGATTAAGAATAACATTTCTTCCGATGAACGCAGACGACGTTGGAAGCAATTGGCTGCCTGCTACTATGTGCAGCAAATGTCGCACTACCCACGGAACTATGTGCGGAATTCAGAGAAGAACATCCCCGAGCATATACTGGAAACTGTTGAGCGGTTCGAAGAAGATTTTACCGATCGTGTTCGCGTCCATGGCCCACTGCATGCCGTAGTGCAAGTCGGCCATGCCATTCCCGTCTCCAGTCAGCGCGATCGAACTCAGCAGGAAGATCCTATTATGGCCGGCATCCGCACGCAACTTACCGATATGCTCGGTAAGCTTAGCGCTGAATCGGTGAAGATCTAGGTCCTAAGACTCAACGAATAACTCAGTACCGGCCGACAAGATTGTCGGCGGCTATTTTCTAAATTTCCTGGCCATTTCTCTTGATGGTTCCCCCATGCACTGCTGGTGCGTATGATGTTTTGAAAGAAAGACCACTCGATGGGGGGAAGTCATGGCCAATCGCAATACGCTCGGCGGGATTATTCATACTTATCAAAAGTATGATCCCCAGCGGTTTCCCAGCCCTACCCAAGAGCCTCCAGATCTCGTCTCGTCAGCCTTTGAGCATATGCTCATGTATGGCCGGCATCGAGAATTGACCGACGAAGAGCTGGCCCGAGCCGTACGAATCGATCCCAGTCAGATTGCTGGATTGGGTCCCAGCATCGAAGCACTGCTTGCAATGCTACGCGAGCGGAAACGTAAGATTTTAGCCAAGTACGAGACTCGCAAGGTCCGGCAGCGTGTGCATAGCACCTATATCGAGCAAGCACAGAGTGTCGAACCCCCTCGTCGTCACCGTGAACGATATCATACTGCCATTCGTGAAGAACAGCTTCGCGACCTTGAATGTCTCTGGTATGCAGTGGGTGATGATCAATCCCCCTTCGCCCGGGCGCTGGTCGGCTTGATAGAGACCCTTGGGAATAAATATGAAATCGACGAGTTAGCAGCGCGCTATGAGTTCACGGGCCACGAGTCACTTACGGTGCCACAAGCGATTGAGGTAAAAGAGGAACTAGAGCGCATTGATGAACTTATCAAACAACTAGAAGAGGCCCAGGAGAACGCTCAGATTGGCCTCATCGACTTGGAAGCCTTGGCTGAATTCGCCGAACCGGGTGACATTGATCAACTCTCGGCACTGCAACAACAGATTCAGGATTACCTGCGCGAAATAGCCGAACGGCAAGGACTCGAGCAAAAGAACGGCAACTTTCAAGTTACTCCCAATGCATATCGAATCTTCCAGGCGAAGCCTATAGACCGATCACTCAGCGAACTCATGGCCTCACGTTCTGGGCGCCACCAAGGACCAATTTTTGGCGAAGGAGCCATTGAACTCCAAGCCACCAAACCCTACGAATTCGGTGATTCAATTACACAACTTGATATCCCTGGCACTTTTCTTAATGCCATGCTGAGGCAAGGTCCTGGGTTGCCGATTCAGTTCTCGTCGGATGACATGCAGGTGCACAAGACCCGCAACAATCCGAAGTGTGCAACCTGCGTACTGATGGACATGAGCGGTTCGATGCGCTACGACGGCCAATATATCAATGTCAAGCGGATGGCGTTGACTCTCGAGGGCTTGATTCGCAGCGAGTTTCCAGGTGACTACTTGCAGTTCGTGGAAATGGCTAGTTTCGCTAAAACCGTCGACCGCGGACGAATCGTGGAACTGATGCCCAAGCCGGTGACCATATTCGACCCCGTCGTTCGCTTACGGGCCGACATGAGCCGCGACGACATCAGCGAATATCAAGTCCCGCCGCACTTTACCAACATTCAACATGCCCTCTGCACAGCTCGACGGCTGCTTTCTACTCAGGATACTGCCAATCGACAGATCGTATTGATCACAGATGGGCTCCCCACTGCTCACTTCGAAGCTGAGATGCTGTACCTCTTGTATCCGCCTGACCCGCAAACTGAGCAAGCCACGATGCGTGAAGGTCAACTCTGCCATCGTGAAGGAATCACCATCAATTTATTCCTGCTGCCCAGCTGGTCTCAAACTGAGGAAGACGTGCGATTCGCCTATCGCCTGGCAGAGTCCACTCAAGGCCGAGTTTTCTTCACCGCGGGCCGTGATCTGGATCGCTATGTGGTGTGGGATTATTTGAAGCGGCGCAGGGAAATTTTGGCATGAGTCTAACTATGGGAAGTGAATTAAGCAAATAACGACTTGCCACATTCGCAGCCCCGCAAATTCCCCCCATCTTACCAATTTTCCGCTTATCCCGCTGGGAAGCATTCCTCTCATTAGGTAAGCTCTACAGGGTAACGCTAGCTAGGCAAGACAATCCTTGCTGGCTGGTCGATAAATCACTACACCCCCCCGCGTCTACGCGATTACGCTCACCTCCACGATCCGTCCCAGGTAGGTTTACCGTGCATATTGAAATTCCCGGTCGTCGCTCTCTGCGCTCTCTCTTTATCCAATCAAAATGGGCTTTCTTCGGAGCGCTGCTGGGTACGATGCTTCTCGGCTCATCTCGTCTCTCGGCCGCCGTGCCGAGTGACCAGTTGATGTCTCCTCAGTCGCGCGGATTCATCTCAGTTCCTGATATTGAACAGCTAATTGCCAATTGGCACGAAACTCAGATCGGACAATTGGTCCAAGATGAGTCCATGCGCCCTTTCATTGAAGACGTCAAGAAGCAAATCGAGCGGAAGATTTCAGGCGTGAAGGATAAGCTTGGCATCGAAGTTGAGGATTTGCGCTATGTGGCAGGCGGTGAAATTGGGTTGGCTCTGGTAGAAGTCGATAACGGTCGGGCGGCAGTGGCATTGACTGTCGACACCACCAACCGGCACCGTGAATTGGAAAGCTTTCTAGCGAAACTCGACAAAGAGCTAACCAAGCGAGGGGCTACTAAGACCACGGACGATCGCGAAGGAACAACGTTTACAACCTACGACGTCCCACCCCAAAAGGAAAACGATATCGCCCGGCAAACGGTGTACTTCGTCCAGGAGAACATTTTCTGTGCTTCCGACAGCCCTCGCGAAGCCAATGAGATGTACGCTCGATTCAAAAACAAGTCGGCCGGACTTTCAGAAGTCGTAACTTATCAAGAGACACTCGAACGTTGTGAGAAAGAAGCAGGTGATCTACAACCTGATGTACAATGGTTTGCCGATCCCTTTGGTTATTCTCGTGCCGTTCGTTCCTTGGAGCCAGCCGACAAGAAGCACGCTGGGAAGGACTATGTCAAGATTCTGCAAGAACAGGGTTTCGACGCGGTGCAGTCTCTTGGCGGATTTGTAAACCTCTCTGTGGGAAGCTCATTTGAATTACTGCATCGCACGGCAGTTTATGCGCCGGCAATTCCCGGTGAGCCTGACAAGTATCGTCTTGCCATGCGGATGATGAAGTTCCCTAATCAAGAGGAGCTAGTGACTCACGATTGGCTACCCCGCAAGCTGGCTAGCTATCGCACATTTAGTATGGACCTGGATAATGCCTTTCGATTTTTTGGCACCTTGTTTGATGCCATTGCCGGCTATGAAGAAGCGTTTGCCGGAGTGTTGGAAGGATTGGAGCGTGATCCTTATGGGCCTCAGGTCGACGTGCAAAAGGATTTTGTTGCCCACTTGGGAGATCGTGTCGTCTTGGTCACCGATTATGAATTGCCCATCACACCCAAATGCGAGCGATTCATGATTGTTGTGGAATTGGCTGATGAACAGGCGATTGCCAAAACGGTCGAAAAATTCATGAAAAGTGATCCGAATGCGTCAAGCACAGAGTTCGAGAGAAAAACTATCTGGGAAATACACGAGGCAGAAGCTGATCTCTCTGGCATGGATCTCGATCTGGATGATCTCGAACTTTTGGAGCCCACGGAGAGTTCCAGCCAAGACGATGCGTTTGGGGCTTCGGCACTCAGTTCTTCGGCTGTGTGTGTCACCGATGGGCACTTGTTTATTGCTTCCCACGCGGAGTTTTTGCGAAGAGTGCTCTCTCAACAAATGGCTGAAGGTGAACTCAGCACTGCCAGTGACTTTCGCGAGGTGGAAACTGTTATGAATCACCTGTTGCCTGGTCCCATTTCTGCGAAATTCTTCGTTCGCACGGACGAAGCTTATCGGCCCATTTACGAATTGCTCCGTCAAGGCAAGATGCCCGAGGCGGAGACCTTGTTTGGTCGCCTCTTGAATCGCTTGCTAACGCCTGAGGAAAGCGAAGAAGAGGGAATCCTTCGGGAACAGAAGATCGACGGGCATCAATTGCCCGAGTTCGACATGGTGCGGCGTTACTTTGGCCCCGCCGGGACCCTAGTTCGTACCGACTCAGACGGTTGGTTCATCGTAGGTGCCACGCTCACTAAGGTCGCTCCCCAAGCCCGGGCTTCGAGCATACAACTCTCGAGTGACGTGAGCTCGGTGCGGTAAATAACCCCATCAAGGCACTTGCAGTTTCGCCCAGAAGGGGCGTTGGCGGTCGGCGCGGGTGCGGACATCTTCCAGCAGTACTTCCAGGCTGGGCTGATCGTCCCCTTTGACTCGATTGCCGTTGAGCGTCACACGGATTGGCTTGTTGAAATCCACCACATCCGGGCATAGCCAGATAGTAGTCTCTGCACTGGCTGTTCTTGCTGACAGGCTGTTGTTGTTGCCCATACGGCCTTCGACGGTTGTTGGTCGGGCATTACGTGTTGGCCAGTTGCCGGGCATGACACTGCTGGGGAATCCTCGACCTTCAATCCACCAGAAAAAGTTGTCCCAATCCCGCATCGTATTGCACTTGAACTCTTGTGGCGGCCAGCGACGCCGCTGCCTCCCAAGCCAATCGAAAATCTCCAGTATCTCGTCGTGAAAAGGCTCATACCCACGGCCATGGAATTCAACTACCGTCGTATCAAAACGTTTCCTGAGAAACTGGTCGAATAATTGGGAGTTATCTGACATGGTAGTGCCATCTAGCTCTCCAGCAACAAAATAAAGTGGTACATACTCGGCATTTTCCCAATAGTGCTGAACGAACTTTTCCACTTTGTCAAACTTGGCAACAAATGGTATTGCGCCCGCCCACAAGTCTGGATGGGCCAGTGCCATGTCCCAGGCTGCGTCGCCTCCGATCCCATGACCGGAAAGAAATACACGATCCGTATCGATACTAAATCGACGGCAGCCATCGCGAAGCACTGTCAAAACGGCTTCATGCTCACGCAACGAGTACTCGTATTGATATTGTCGAGGCTTTAGCCAATCAATGGCGATCGTAATAAAACCGTGACGCATTGACTGCCCGTATCGAGGACCTTTAGCCTTTCCTTTTTCATCGAGTGGCGGCGAACCGGCCCAAAACTCCAGTTCTTGCAGTGGCGAGTTGAACGCTCCATTGAGGACAATTAAAACGGGATATCGACGTGAGACATCGTATTCGGGAGGAACCTGCACCAGATACCGAAAGTCCCCGTGCTCAGTGTGTCCGGGCGCCGTCAATTCGAACGAGCCAAAGCCCAGTTTAGATTCTTTCGAAATTTCCAGGGGAGGAGCGAGTTGGGCCAGAACACTTGCTACTCGCGGCACGGTCACACCTTCCAGAGTTCGTATCGAATCAATCAGCCCAGTACGTTTGTGCGCGAGTGGTTCCACGAGATAGTTGCTGACCACATTCCGGACTGTAACCATATTTTGAGCGACAGGAAGCTCCTGTAAGGCGTCTTTGCTCCCCATTACCCATCCTGAAATGGCCAGAGCGACCTTGTTCTCTGGTGCCAGACTCTCATCGCCAACGAGTTGGAGAAATGGGTTGAGCCGCTCAACATTGTTCATGTTGAGATTGTCGAGGATTTCATCAACGACTGGTTTCAACTGCGACTGACTATCGCTTGAAAGCTGGCTGAACAACTCACGAAGGTGCTTGGCAACTGTCGCAATGCGAGCTTTGTCGTCCTCATAGGCCGTCGATGCTTCACGGACTTGCTGAAGCGTCTCTCCTGAAACATCTTCGGTGGGAAAATTAGACAAAAGGCTTCCCACGAGTTCGTGCTGCCCCGCCGCACGACGAAGTTCTATCTCACGCAAGATTCGTCGGGACCCGATCCTGCGAAGTTGTTTTACTTCCGCTTGCAAATCTTCCTTCTCAGGGAATGCCGCGATGATGGCTTCCAATTCTGTTAAAGCTTCACGGTACCTCTCCGCCTGCAGATAGAATCGCACTATTTGCAGCCAATTGTTGGGATCTTCTTGCGAGACTGCCTTTTCCAGAATGGCTGCAATCGTTTCGCGGGGAATGGAACTAGTAGCCAACCGCATGTCCCAAACAATAGATCGCGGTCCACCTTGCAACCCTTCAACTTTCGCATAACGAGGCGAAATTTCCGTAATCCCTTGCACGATCGAAAGCGGCCCGTCGCGCGTCTGCATTTCATAGATTCTGCGACCATATTCATCAAAAGGAGTAATCCCCATGCTGGGGCCAACGCTTCCGAGAGTGCTTCCAGACTTGGCCACCGGCTGCCAGATTGGAATTTTTATCAGGTTTTCTGCTGCTTGATCCAAGATTGCAGTGACGTTGGCCTTGGGCACGTATACACGGCGAAGTTCATCATCGATTAAAAGTATTGGCGTGGAAACCGCTTCTCCGTCTGGACCTGCGTCTGCCAGTGGTGGATCCGATACGCCAGTTACGGGAAGCACGCGTCCCTGTAATATCCGCCCATCTTTCAACTGAATCTTTTGGGCGCCGGTCGGCGAGACGCCAAAAGACAGAGTCGCCAAGGCAATGCAGAAAACGACTCTGCTAATCATTCGCTTTGAAAAGGAAATCATCGCCTTCGCCTGTCTCCAATCGGTAACCGAAGGCCAGAACAAGCTGTGCGCAGTTCCGGCATTGCACCACAACACGCTTCGCCTCGTGGAACTCTTTAACTCGTTCCGGCCTACAAATTTGTGCTCCTAGGTATCATTGTGGCCCACCACGGGAATCCGTCAATTTTGGGCATTCGAGGCAAAAGTATCGAATGACGGCGTTTTTCGGGTCTTTCTCTGCATTGACAGGTCGCAGGGTCTAGCAAGAAAATGCACACCCATGCCAAGCTGTAGCGATTGAGCAGCTTGCGACACCTCGGCTGAACACCCCCGAACAGCAAGATGAACCTTCGTAACTCCTTAAAAACCCTTCTGGTGCTTGTCCTCGGGATACCCATTCTGTTGGCGGTATTGGGTTGGGTCTCTGGGCTGCTCACCGCCATGGGCGACGAAGCTACCGCGGTGGTCTTAGGGCACATCAGCACAGCAGCTCGTGTGATTTGGCTCGTATGCCTAGTTGGTGCCATCGTTGTGTTGGCACTTCAGTCGCTGGAAAACACGCGTGAGCAATGAGCAGCGGGGCCTAGCGGAGTGATTCACCGGACCGGACAACATATCCCAGCCAGGATCCGGCCATCAGTGAAGTTATGATCGCGAGCATTACAAGGACGACGTAAAAGCTTTCCCCGACAATCGCGGCGTCGTAGGCAACCGAGGCTAGTACGATACCGGGCCCTCCTCGGGCATTCATGGCCACTGCCAGATTCCACGCCCCTTGCTTTGTTTCACCTGCACCTCGGGCACCAGCATAAACGCTGAAAGACTTTGCCCCGCAAGCGAAAAGGAGGAAGATCAGGAAAAAAATCGGCTCAAAGGCATGCACCAAATCTAGTTTCAAACCAACAATGGCAAAATAGACAGGGACAAAGAATGCGAAAGAGAAATTCTTGATCGTTTCGGGCGATGGATTAATGCGTGGATCATCATGCGAACCGATTACCATGCCGGCTACAAAGGCTCCGAAAATTGGCGTGATCCCTAGCAAGATACATAGTCCCGTCATGATTAGCATGATCACCAGCAGAAATGCAACGGGACTGCTCTTCATCAAGAGGTTGTAGCGGAACCGGGAAAGGAAAACGAACAACCGAGGGCCAAACAACAACGAAAAGCCTATAAACGCCAAAGGGATTAGCACATGATAAAGCTTCGCATAACCAGAATCGGGAGCGATTTGCAGCAGGCTCTGCAGTCCGCTGATATCCCCTTCCTGTTGACCTACCATTCCAATGGCAATTGCAAGTACTACGTAGAGCAAAATATCTTCGACAACGGCTGCGCCAAGTACGATTCGCGCAAACGAAGTTTCGAGAATTTTCAAATCCAACATGATTCGTGAAATCACTGGAATGCTTGTCACAGCGATGGCGATCGCAAAAACCAGCAAGAAGGCAGTGTCATTATTTGCCTCGCCATAGAAACGCTTGACCTCAAGTATCTTCCAGCCGGTCAAGTCAAAAAGCTTGAGAAACAACAGCCCTAGCCCAAAGGGTATGAGCGTACCGGTCGCAGTGATGGCCAAAGCCGTACGTCGTTCCCCGGGTTCGAACTTCGAGCGAACTTCAATACCCGAGCAAAACATTAAAAGTAGCAAACCAAGTTGGTAGATCGCTCCAAGCACTGGATACGTAACCTTATCAGTGCTTGGAAACAACATCTCTTGCAGTTCGGGCAAGAAATACCCGAAGAATGTCGGCCCCAATAGGAGACCGCCCAGAATCTCGCCGACTACCCGTGGTTGACGGAAGTACGCAAACAAGTGGCCGAATCCATGTGCGAAGACCAACAGCACTGCTAAGGCGGCAAGAACATGAAAAGTTTCGGCTGTTGTTAGACTCATGTTCTGCAAGCTTTTAGTTCAAAGATCTGCCGGGCCTTAGTTAGTGTTAATGATCACCAACAGAGTCAAGATAGCCCCCTGAAGTACTGTAGGGAATTCCTATTTACGTCGGAATTATACCTTCATGTATTGATGTCTGCGTGACTCTCGACAGGGAAAAAAGTAAGGATTCAGGGGATTTGCGGATTGGAGAGGTTACATGCAAATCTTGGTAGTACTATTCGCTCATTTCGCGGCCCATTGCCCTGGGAAGCTAGTCCCGCAACAATACCTCGCATGCCTGACCTAACCCGCGAAAGCCTGCTGCACGATCCCATTCACGGATATATTCCGTTTGTGTCCATCGTGGATGACGGAGAAACTTCCGAAAGGACTTTGCTCGACCACCCCTGGCTCCAACGCTTGCGACAGATACATCAGTTGCAAACTGCCTGGTGGGTCTATCCCTCAGCCGAGCATACTCGGTTCCAGCACGTGGTGGGTGCCATGCATATGGCCAGCCGGATGGTCGAGGTTCTTTATGACAGCCTGGCGCAAGTATGCCCAGATGCTCCCAGTCGTGGTTATGTGGAATGCCTCTGCCGGCTGAGTGCCCTGTTGCACGATGTGGGACACGGACCATTTGGCCATTTCTTCGACGCCCACTTTCTTGCGGATTATCAGCTTACGCATGAGAAGCTAGGCGCTCACATCATACGCCATGAATTGGGCCCCCAGTTAGCCAACATCCGCACTTGTCCAAATAGCCGGCTCGAAAGTGATGAGCAAATCGACCCTGACCAGATTGCCTGGCTGATCACTCGTCCCGTCGAGAATGACACCAGCAATAAACCTCGCTGGCTCGTCATGCTACGCAGTCTGTTCTGCGGGCTCTACACGGTGGACAATATGGATTTCGTTTTACGAGATGCTTATATGTCTGGCTACAGCAGTCGGTCTTTTGATCTAGAGCGGCTAATTCGCTACACCTTCTTCAGCGAACAAGGTCTTACGATCCATTCGAGAGGGATGAACGCCCTGGTAAGATTTCGGCAGGCGCGAAGTGAGCTGTTTCGCTCACTGTATTTTCATCGGACGGTGCGGGCCATCGACAAGACCCTGGAGGATCTGTTCCGTGCGGGCAAGCAATACTTGTTTCCAGGCAATCCCCTGGAGCATCTGGATGAGTATCAGCGATTTACCGAGTGGTCGCTCTTGGTCGACGTAGCTCGCTGGCCCCAGAGTGATGATCCGACCCAGCGGGCTCTCGGCGAGCAATGGCAACAGCTACTGCGCCGCCAAGTCGATTGGGAATTGGCCGACGAACGCACACGGCTCGACCCCACCTCGACCGATCTTTTTCGCAAAGGTCGCGAGGCGCTGGCCGAGCAGGCGATTCGCGAAGTATTGCCGGGGGAACTGCGTGATATCCCGCTGAAGGTGGATCTGCCCAACTACATCGATCGACCGAATCCGAAGACCGCGGCTGCCGGGCAGAATTTTCTCTATCGATCAGCTACGCAGCAAATCCGCCCCCTCACTGATGACAAACTGTACAAACACCTACCCATGAGTCAGTTAGTCTGCCGGGTCTATCTGCCCAAAGGAGCTCCAGCCAGCCACAACATCGCCGTCTCTAGTGCTCTGGATACGCTGTTAGGAAGCGCAGATGACGATGATTTGACGAATATGTGAGGTCTCTTTGATAGCCGTCGGCGGGAGCCTGTGGCTATTACTAGACGAGTCTTCCCCATACCGACAGGTGCGCTTCCAGGTTACAATCAGTTTTATGTCCCACGAAACTTACGAAAATCCCCTAATAACTCGCTACGCCTCGACGGCCATGAGCCGACTCTTTGGTGCACAACACAGGCATAGCACGTGGCGACGCTTGTGGGTGGCACTGGCCGAAGCGGAGGCCGAGTTGGGGCTCCCCATTTCAGCGGCGCAGATTGAGGAACTTCGCACGCATGTTGACAAAATCGACTTTGAAGTGGCAGCCAATTACGAACGGCAATTGCGACACGATGTGATGGCCCACGTCCATGCCTATGGGGACCAATGCCCCACAGCGCGACCCATTATCCACTTAGGAGCCACCAGTTGCTTTGTCACGGACAATGCGGATCTGTTGATTTTTCGCGATGCGCTTGAGTTGGTTGCTCAGCGATTGGCCGCGGTGATCCAAGCCTTGGGAAAGTTTGCCCTCGACTACCGAGACTTGCCAACTTTGGGGTTCACCCACTTGCAACCAGCACAGCCGACGACTGTTGGTCGGCGGGCTTGTCTTTGGGCGTACGACCTGGCACTCGATTTAGCTGAAATCGAGCATCGGCTTGCAACTCTCTGTGCACGTAGCACGAAGGGGACTACCGGTACTCAGGCAAGCTTCCTGCAACTCTTCAAGGGCGACCACAACAAAGTTCGCCATTTAGAACAGTTGGTGACAGAAAAACTGGGATTCTCCGCGTCATATACCGTCACGGGTCAAACCTACCCTCGCAAGGTCGACTCTCAGATCGTCGATTCCCTGGCAGGGATTGCCGCCTCGGCTCACAAGGCTGCTACCGATCTGCGGATTCTCGCCCACCGCAAGGAAGTGGAAGAACCGTTCGAGAGAAACCAGATCGGTTCCTCAGCCATGGCTTACAAGCGCAATCCCATGAGAAGTGAACGCATATGTGGCCTGGCACGATTTGCAATGAGCTTGCAGTCAAGTACCTCAGCTACCCTCGCGACGCAATGGATGGAACGCACTCTGGATGACAGCGCCAATCGTCGCCTGGTGATCCCTCAGGCCTTCCTGGCGATCGATGCCGTCCTGGTGTTGTATCACAATGTCGCCAGTGGCTTAGTGGTTTACCCAAATGTGATTGCCCGCAATCTCCGCGAGGAGATTCCTTTCATGGCGACGGAGAATATTCTTATGGCGGCAGTCGCAGCGGGAGGAGATCGCCAGGATCTCCACGAAAGAATCCGTCAACACAGTCTGGCAGCCGCGGCTGAGGTCAAAGAACACGCCCGGCCGAATGATTTGCTCGAGAGGCTCCAACAGGACGAAGCCTTTGCCGCGGTAGATCTTTCCACTGCGGTCGATCCATCAAGTCTTACCGGCCGCAGTGCCGAGCAAGTGGATGAATTCCTTGCCGAGGTGGTCGAACCCATCCGCAAGCGCTATCCGCGGCTAGATGCTGTAGAAGAGTTGCGGGTGTGACTTCTACACTTGATCGAGCGGCGTCTGGCGACGATGGCGGTTGGCACTGCAGTCAGAGCAAATGCCTGAAATAATCAGTCGATGCCCCGTGTCGCGGAAGTCATATTCAGCCGCCACGGCACGGCGCAGATCCTGCAACTCGCTGCTTTGGAACTCGATCAGTTTATCGCACATCGTGCAATGCAAGTGATCGTGCTGGGGATAGCCATAATCGTGCTCATAGATGGCACGTCCTCGCAAGGTCATGCGACGCAAGAGTCCCGAGTCGACCAGTTCATTCAGGGTTCGATAGACCGTCGGGCGGCTCACCTTGCGACCCTCTGGCACTTGAGCCAGATTGAGGATCAACTCTTCGGCATCAAAATGGTCGTGACGCTTGAATACAAAGTCGATGAGGATACGACGCTGTTGGGTAATCCGCTTGCCTCTGCTCTGCAGGAAATCGGCAAACCGCTCCTGGGGGGAGCTGGATACTTCGACAGTACCTAACGAAAATCCGCTGGGCATAGCGGGCCTAACCTTTCTGCCATCACCGGAGTCAAAACAGCGTATCTCAATAAGGCAATGAAATACCCGTATTGAGACAAGCGAACGATCAATTGGCCTACGACAAAACGCCTAGAAACAGGGCCAAGCAGCTCTTCGCCCTACGGCTATTGATTCTACACAGAGAATACTGGAGTCTCAAGAGGCCTCCAGTGGCACCCATTTGAAAGGCGAGAGAAATTCTTAAACAATGTCGTCGAGAAGTCGCTCGACAGCCGCCTCCAGCTTACCAGGGGTTTCATACGTACCCGCGGCAATCTCGTTGCGGACACGACTCACCAGGTCTGCACGAAGGTCTCCATTCTCCGCAGCCTGAGCAGCTGCTTCAGCAGCGGCGGAAATCTCGAACTGGTCACCTGAGGCGTTAGTACGATCTGTAGGTCTGGCGCCAATCGAGTGATTCGAATAGGGGCCTTTGAGAGCGTGAGGACCGTGAACATGAGATAAGCCGTGAATTTGCATGATTTTCTCCGGTGGATAGCAACAAATGAGCCGAGTACACCAGCAATATGTTTGTCCGACTAGCTAACAATTCTAATACTAGGGAAAAGTTGGGCCAAATCGAATCTGGGATCTTATTTCAAACTCCGCATTTCTGATTAACCGAGCGCCGCATCCCTGGTCGTTGGGGAGTAGAGTGACCGTGCGTACGCTATTGCGAGTGCAATAGATTCATCGACCAGAATGCTAGCACTCGTTGATTTTTTCTCCCCGGGACGGATGACTCATCTCACAACTCTTGTATCGAGTATACCAACCATGATTCGACCCGAAATTCAACAATTCCTTGTGGCTGTGGTAAATCCTCCTCATAAAAACCGTCAAGGTCCTCACTGTGGCAGTTTGTTGACTTTAAAACCGATTGTACGGAAAAGGCTCCGCGTAGGTTTGGCGCCACCCAGTGGTTTTACGCAACTCGCGACTGCTCGGTTCCCCCCCGAATTGCCTAACAGGATCCCCAAAGCCAGCCGCCAAGCGCCCTATCAGGCTTGGCGAGCGTAGGGAATTCGCCGAGGTCCGTCAACTGCATTCTGTCCCCAATAATCCAGTAATTCCCTGAGATTATGCGTATTTGCGAGATTGTCGGCACCTTTTCGATTCCTTAGGATGCTGACTGGTTCAGGGATTACTAGCATTGCTGATTAAGGAAATGAGACTTGTCAGAATTTTCGAAGTCAATTGGTTTTATTGGTGCCGGACGGATGGCAACTGCCCTGGCGCGGGGATGCCTTGAGAGTGGTCTGCTGAAGAATGACAAAATATTCGCATCCGATCCCTCGCCCGATGCCCGTCAGACGTTCTCCGAGCAAGTTGCTGGGATAGCTGTCTTCGACTCCAGCGAGCCTATAGTGGCTCGAGCCGAGATCATAGTACTTGCCATCAAGCCACAAGTCATGGCAGATGTGCTGGATGATATAGGAAACAAGGTGTCCGAAGATCAACTTCTGGTGTCGATTGCCGCTGGCGTCACAATAGCGACACTCGCACAGTCATTTTCACCTACCACGAGATTAATTCGCGTGATGCCCAACACCCCTTGTTTGGTGGGGGAAGGCGCATCTTGTTTCAGCCGCGGATCAACAGCCAATGACGAAGATGCCGAGTGCATTCGCCAGATTTTGGCGAGCGTGGGACGGGTATTTGAGGTCCCCGAAGAGCAACTCGACGCGGTGACTGGGCTTTCGGGGTCGGGTCCCGCTTTCATTTATCGAGTGATAGAATCAATGACTGCGGGTGGCACCCAAATGGGCTTACCAGCCGAGTTGGCACTTGAATTGGCCGCGCAAACCACGTTAGGGGCAGCCAAGATGGTACTATCCACAGGCCGATCACCTACACAATTGCGGGAGCAAGTCACCAGCCCGGGGGGAACGACTGTCGCTGGACTTGAAAGGTTGACGAAGCTCCAGGGGCCCGAAGCGTTTTGTGAAGCTGTGGTGGCTGCGACCAAGCGATCCCAAGAGTTGGGAGGGGGATAAGGCGTGTCGATCTTGGTTCGTGTTGATGACAAATTTGTACCCCTATATCGCGTGATGTGGGTTGCTGCCACGCCGCACTTCTGCGGCGAAGAAGACTGCACTCGCGAAGGGTACTACGAGATTCGGCTAGAACAGGGAGAATCAGTCTGGGCCAACCTTGCGGAGCGCGAGGAAATGTCCAAGCGACTCGAAACTTGGCAAGGTGGTCTGGGACCTCTTGATGAAGAACCTGGCGAAAATCTGTGGTAGCAGTGACGCACAATACTGGCTTTGAAAAACGGAGAAATCTTGACGATGGCCGCAAATGACGAACTTTATTGGCGGGAAACTTACTTTATTCTGTTCCCGCACAAGAAAAGGCCCACGCTCGACCAGGTTTCTACGGCCTTGGTAAACGCGAATCATCGCTTTCAGATTGAGAATCCTGCTTCCGACTCCGAGGGTTTGATCGAGTCGCTGCTCGTGGAATCTCCTGAAGATCACGCGGCCGTGGAAATTAGCTACGAAGTAGGCGACGCCATTATCGAGCAGAATTTGGCCTGGGCCAAGCAACTGCGTGAAAGCCTTGCACCTGCCCAATTGCAGGAGCTTATTGTCGCCGACGCCCGGTTGGATGTCGCTCATTTTGAGCGGATGAATGCCGGCTATGGTACCAGCGGCACAGACGACTTTCCGGATGAATTCGCCGATCCAGAGGACGACTACGACATGCTGGATCCAACCTGTCTTTTGACCGTTGTGGAAACACTGGCCAGCTTGACCGGCGGCTTGACGTTCGACCCCGCGTCTGGTGAAATCCTGACTTGAATCTGAGCGACACGTCGCGACCCGGCTCTACACTTAACTTCGATTGCACATATGCTTGCCAAAGATGCCAAACCTGGTGCGATTCTGCTCCACAATGAAGCGCCGCACATTATCGAAACTGTCAATGTCCAATCCCCATCGGCACGCGGAGGGAACACGCTTTATAAGTTTCGTGCTCGCAACCTGGTAACCCAGCAAAAGGCCGACTTTACCTGCAAAGGTACGGACTTGCTATCTGAAGCGGACTTTCAACGACGCGAGGTAACGTTGATGTACTCCGATGGTGACAAAGTGCATTTTCTGGATTCTCAGGACTACAATCAGTATCAGCTTCCTGTCGCAGATGTTGCGGAACAAATGCAATACATCACCGAGAATCTAACTGGAATCCTTGCCCAAATCTATAATGACGAATGTGTGGGACTCCAATTGCCTGCATCAGTTGAATTGAAAATCACTCAGTGCGATCCGGGAGTCAAAGGCAACTCAGCCACTTCTCGCACCAAGCCTGCCACGTTGGAAACAGGAGTGATCGTTCAGGTACCTGAGTATCTCAAAGAGGGAGAAACCATCAAAGTGGATACCCGCACCGGTGATTTTTTGGGAAGGGCATGACGTGCGGCCCCTACTGCTGCTGATCCTGATTTCTATTGCTGGTTGCCAGCCTGACAGTAAGCAGGCTGTCTATACCGTAGGAAGATACAACCCGGAGGCCGACCCTGCCGTTGATCTCGCCGAGACTATCAAACAGGCACAGGCCGAGCACAAGCGGATTATCTTGCAGGTGGGGGGCGAGTGGTGCCAGTTCTGCCATCGACTAGACGCCTTCATCCGTGAAACACCTGCCGTCGCCTCGGGGCTGCACGATGGATTCCTCATCATGAAGGTGAGCTACACACAAGGTGAAAATGAAAACACCGAATTCTTGAGTCAGTATCCTGATCCCGCAGGATATCCCCATTGGTACGTACTCGAGAGCGACGGTACTCTGCTCCACTCGCAAGACACCTCAAAAATCCAGAAAGGCAATGGCTACAGCGAACCTAAGCTACTCGCCTTCATCGAGAAGTGGAAGCCTGGTAATTAAAGATTTACAGCCGGGACGCAACCCGGCCCACGGCACTGCCAACTTCTGAACTCTTAGAACAACTCTCGCTGTTTGAGCAATGACTTGGCTTTTCTTTTACCCCGTTTCGAAGTCTTTTTCTTGGTACTTTTTTTCGTCCCGGCAGATTTCTGCTTAGGCGACTTCTTCTTGGAAGGTGACTTTTTCGCAGCAGACTTACTTTTGACCGCCTTTTTGGTCGCCGACTTTTTCTTGGAACTCTTCTTGGCCG
The DNA here is from genome assembly GCA_937925545.1 of uncultured Planctomycetaceae bacterium. Taxonomy (GTDB): domain Bacteria; phylum Planctomycetota; class Planctomycetia; order Pirellulales; family Lacipirellulaceae; genus Bythopirellula. The sequence continues at coordinate 301,017 of CALALR010000037.1, read as the reverse complement.
CTTTCTTTGGAGTAGATTTCTTTTTGGGAGAATTCTTCTTGGCTGTTTTCTTCCCAGCCGTTTTTTTCTTCCCACCACCGAATGCAGTTTCCCAATTGTCAGCAAATCTCTGATTGGATCCCAAACGCAGTACACTCATCTTAGCTCAATACCTTTGACTAATGGATTATGAAAATGAAATCAGCTCTGCTGGAGCTTCTTATATCGAAAACGATGGGGAGTGTCGGCCTCTTCGCCTAAGCGCTCGCGTCGTTCTCGTTCGTAGGTCTCAAAATTGCCCTCGCACCAATGGACATAACCGTCGCCTTCAAACGCCAGAATATGTGTGGCCAAACGGTCGAGGAACCAGCGATCATGGCTTACCACCACAGCACAACCTGCGAAATTGGCAACCGCTTCCTCCAGTGCCCGCAAAGTGTCCACGTCAATATCATTGGTCGGTTCGTCCAACAACAAAACATTAGAACCCCGCCGAAGCAGCTTGGCGAGATGCACACGATTGCGTTCTCCCCCTGAAAGGACGCCCACCTTCTTTTGTTGGTCAGTCCCCGTAAAGTTAAACCTGGAAACGTACGACCGACTGTTCATTTTGCGGCCTCCCATTTCCAATGTATCCAGGCCACCTGAAATCTCTTGATAGACCGTGTTGTCGGCCACAAGATCGTCGCGGGATTGATCGACGTAACCCAATTCAACCGTCGGGCCAATCTTGAGTTCCCCCTCGTCAGGCGTCTCTAAACCCATGAGCATTTTGAGCAAAGTGGTTTTGCCGGATCCGTTCGGACCAATAATTCCCACGATGCCTCCCGGAGGAAGTCGAAAATTGACATTCTCAAAAATCACGCGTGTGCCGTACGACTTCCCCAGATTGGTTGCTTCAACGACCATGTCGCCTAGTCGTTGACCGGGGGGGATTTGAATCTCCAATTCGTCCGGCTTGTCATTGAACTGCTCAGCGGCCATCTGTTCGTAGGCCTTTACGCGTGCCTTGTTCTTGGCTTGCCTCGCCTTAGGGGCCATACGAACCCATTCTAGTTCTTTCGCCAATGCCCGCTGACGCGCGCTCGCCTTTTTCTCTTCCACTTCAAGACGGCGATGCTTCTGCTCAAGCCAGGAAGAGTAATTCCCTTCAAAAGGATACCCCTGCCCGCGATCTAGTTCCAGAATCCAGCCCGCGACATTGTCGAGAAAATACCGATCGTGCGTCACTGCGACAATCGTCCCGGAATACTCAGCCAGGTGACGTTCCAACCAGGCAACACTCTCAGCATCAAGGTGGTTGGTGGGTTCGTCCAGCAAGAGCAAATCGGGGCGTTCGAGGAGAATCTTGCAGAGGGCCACGCGGCGTTTCTCTCCGCCAGAGAGCTTTGAGATCTCGGCGTCGCCGGGAGGCAGGTTCATCGCATCCATTGCGATCTCGATCTGGCGATCGATTTCCCAGGCGTTGGCCGCGTCGATCTTATCTTGCAATGCCGACTGGCGATTCATGAGCTTTTCCATCGCCTCGGGATCATCGGCAACTTCAGCATACTTCTCTGCGATGGCCTCAAATTCCTCAAGCAGTGCACGGGTCGCAGCAACGGCCTCTTCGACGTTTCCTTGCACATCCTTGTCGGGATTAAGATGCGGTTCTTGTTCCAAAAGTCCGACAGTGAACCCTTCCGTAAGACGAGCCTCGCCGTCAAAATCCTTGTCCTTCCCAGCCATGATCCGCAGCAAGGTGCTTTTGCCAGACCCATTGCGGCCGAGAACGCCAATTTTGGCACCGGGGTAAAAGGCAAGCCAGATATCCTTGAGGACCTCGCGCTGCCCAATCTTTTTAGTGAGATTCGTGATTTGGTAGATGTATTTTTGAGACATTTGGGGATAGGTTCGGGGGGTTTGGGAAACTGATCGCTGGGGGGTCGGACTGGTCACTTTAGTGACTAGTTTACTCCCATTCAATTGTCGCGGGGGGTTTGGAACTTATGTCGTACACGACACGATTGACGCCCTTGATCTCATTAATAATACGGGTAGAAATTCGCGCGAGTAAATCGTAAGGAAGATGGCTCCAGTCGGCGGTCATGAAATCGTCCGTGTTCACACATCTTACCGCCAGAGCGTCATCGTAAGTGCGGCTATCTCCCATCACTCCGACGCTTTGTACGGGCAGTAGTACTGCGAACGCCTGCGACGTCGCCCGATACAATCCTGCTGCCTTGATCTCGCTGACCACAATCGCATCGGCGGCCCGTAATGTATCTAGTCGCTCACGAGTGACTTCCCCCAAACAACGCACGGCAAGTCCGGGCCCCGGGAAGGGATGCCGCCAAACAATTTCTTCCGGAAGTCCCAATTGCAAACCTAGTCGCCGAACCTCGTCCTTGAACAGGTCTCGAAGTGGCTCAACCAGCTCAAAGCCCAATTCTTCAGGCAACCCTCCTACATTGTGATGCAGTTTGATTGTGTCGGCCGGGCCGTCGCGGGACGCTCCGCTCTCAATCACGTCGGGATAGAGAGTCCCCTGGGCCAAATACTTCGCACCAGAAATACGCTTCGCTTCTCCCGCAAAACAATCGATGAAGGTATGTCCAATGCGTCTACGCTTTTCCTGCGGGTCGGTCACTCCAGCCAGGGCTGCGAGAAACTGTTCTTCGGCTTTCACGACATGCAAGTCGGTTTGAAAGTGTTTGGTGAATTCTTCGATCACCGCCTTTTCCTCGTCGAGGCGCAACAGTCCGTTGTCAACGAGGATACATGACAATTGGGGACCAATCGCCGCAGCCAACAAAGCGGCAACTACGGATGAATCGACACCACCGGAGAGACCGCAAATCACTCGGTCGCTTCCGACCGTCTCACGAATTTGGGCGATCGTCTCCGCTGCAAAGTCACCCAATTGCCAGGTGCCGGACGTGCCACATATTCGCCGCAAGAAGTTTCCGAGCAGTTTGCTCCCTTCCAATGTGTGGGTTACTTCGGGATGAAATTGAAGTCCGTAGATTGGTTTGCTGCGGTGTTTCACAGCGGCAAAGCGACAATCGTGGGTGCTGGCAAGTTGTTCGAAATCGTCAGAGATGTTGGCCACCTGATCTCCGTGGCTCATCCACACCTGACTGACGGGGGCTACGTCTTCAAAGAGTGGGTCTTGGCGATCAATGTGCCATTCCGCCCGACCATATTCTCGCGAAGGAAAGCTCTCGACTTTCCCTCCTAAAGCTTGGCATGCGAGCTGCATCCCATAGCAAATACCTAAGATCGGGATTCCAAGCTCGAATAGTTCTGGATCACACTGCGGGGCGTTCTCAGCGTAAACACTGGCCGGACCGCCGGAGAATATCAGTCCTAGTGGTGCGAGTTCTTTGACTCGCTCGGCTGTAATGTTGTGCCGTACGATCTCGCAATAGACGTGCTGTTCACGGACCCTGCGGGCGATGAGTTGGGCAAACTGGGAACCAAAGTCCAGCACCAAGACCCGCTCAGCGGTCGTACTGCTTTCGAGTGTCTTCATAGGTCTGAATCCGTGTGACGCCTTGCGTAGCGGCAGTGGGAAAACTCGCCATTATAGGGGGCCATAGCCGCGACGCAACGCGTCGCCAGTCCTTCCGTCGCGACGTATGGTGTTGCCTTTTCAACACATCAAGTTGAATTTTCACACCCTCAAGGGTTATGATGGGAAAAACGGCAACTCCGACGCAACCCCCTGTCAGAAGCACAGTTACGGCATGAAAATACTCTTAACCAACGACGACGGCATCTACGCCCCCGGTTTGGCAGCCTTGGAACGCCAATTGCAACAACTGGGGGATGTGACCATCGCTGCCCCGCTCACAGAGCAGAGCGGCGTGGGCCACTCGATAACCTACCTGAAGCCCCTTATGGCCCGTGAGATGTTCGACGACGAGGGCCGGCGCCGTGGTTGGGCGGTTGAAGGAAGTCCTGCCGATTGTGTGAAGTTGGCAATTTGTGCCCTGCTCCCTGAGCGACCTGATTTGGTGGTAAGTGGCATCAATAGTGGACTCAATGCCGGCATTAACGTGCTGTATTCCGGCACAGTGGCGGCGGCGATTGAAGGAGCTTTTTTTCGGACAACCAGTGTGGCAGTATCGCTCGAGTATCACGAAGCGGCCCGCTACGACATTGCTGCGGAATTAGCGGTCGGTGTGATCGAACAAATGTTGACCAAACAGAATGCAACCAATCACCTATACAACATGAACATCCCGATGGCTGCTTTGGAGAATCCGGCAGACGTCAAAATTGTGCCCATGGCTACCTCCCCCTGGGGTGAAGATTTTCGCAAAAAAATTGACCCGCGAGGCCGTCCCTACTACTGGGCGAATGGCCTACAACCTGATCCTCCTAGTCACGAAGAAACCGACTTGTCCGCATTGCGGGCTGGAAACATCACGCTTACTCCTTTGAATTTTGATATGACCCAGAGAGAGAAACTGTCTGAGATGCGAACTTGGAACTTAGGTAAGTGCGAAAAAGCGTAAGAACTTGTAGCTGTTCTCGATTAGGACATTTGCCGACAGTAGATCGATTTTGAGTGAAACCAATCCAGTTTACTCCTGAATGGACTCCGACCATGAATACGAAGCCCCCATTTTTCTTTGCACTGGTGATACTTCTAACAGGCTGTGAAGTCCCAGAAATTGAAACCGGACCGGCGGCAAGTACACCTGCGCCGAGTTCGACTACGGCAGACGAACCTGCCGGACAAGGTGATGGTGAACTGTTTGGTAAAGAAGATTGGTATTTGCCAGACGGTCGTGTCGACATGTCTGGCGTCGCGGGAGAACCGCCGATGACCACGGGTGTGCCCCGCGAAGTGCATCCCAAAGATCCCAAGCAGGGTAAGCTTACTCGCAAACGAGGTGGTGCACTCGGCACGAGCATGAAAGCACTTCCCTGGGTGAAGAACGAAACCACTTTCAATCTCGTGATCAAGCCGGCCCTATTGCAGTATGAAATTATCCACTCGCACTATCCGCAGAGCCACCAGGAATTTATGGAAAAGTTTATACCTGAAATGTGTCCTCAGGTTTTGCCGTTGCCAGAGCTCGAACCTGGCGACGAATACATTTACGATCCCGAAGACCACCTGTTGAAAATCTGGCGGCCTGCCGAGGCGACTCCCGAGATGCGGGCGAAGTATCTCGGCGAAAAAGCTGCCACCGATGCTGCCCAGGCGCCTGCCGAGGAAGCAACTGAGTCCGTGTCCGACGCTACGGCCAATCCTGCCGATCCCTCCGAATCCACCGAGTACGAGGATGTGAGTATCCGCGGGCGGGCTAAGGCATTAAACCAAACCCGTCAAACTCCCATTGAATAATACTCCTACCGCTGCAAGACCTTGCAGCAAAATATCACTCCTCTAAATCCTTCCTCCTCCTCACAGATTGACATCATGACTAATCGCATCCCTCCCTTTATATGGCGACTCGTGTTTGCTACGGCTTTACTGACCGTATTTCTCTCCTCGCGATCGCGTGGCGGAGAGTGCACCAGTTGTTACTCGTTGGCAACCGTAGCACCGATGGTGCCTCAGGCCGATAGTTGGGTCTTTGCACCGAGCCGATACACTCACGATCCTGCTACCGGTGCCCGAGTGGCTCAGTACGACCAGATCGCACCTGTAGAACCGCTACCCGATCAGCGCCTGGTGACGAGCGGCTACAGTAGGACTCGGACAGTACTTCGAGGTGCCGACGGCTCATCAAGCGCTAACTACGTCGTGACGAGCTATGGCAATGGTTATGGAGGGATGGATGCTCAGTGGGAGCGATTCCACGATGCCTGGCGTGGGGCTACCGTGGCTGGTGGAAATTTCTTCGGAGCAATCGGTGGATTTCCTGGCTATGGTCCCTACGGTGGCGGCTTTCCGGATGGCTACGGTGGGGGCTATGGCGGCTACGGTCCTGGCTATGGTGGTCCTGGCTATGGTGGTCCTGGCTATGGAGGAGGCTATCCGGGCCACGGCCGCGGCTTTCCTGGAGGTATTCCAGGACCAGGATTCACTTCCCCCAGCTACGGTTTTGGCTCTGCAGGCCCCGATCCACGTCGGCTCGATCCCGACGCCGCAGATGGGTATCACGATGGGCCTTGGCCGCGTGAGCCGCATCGCGAGTTTTTCCGACCGATCCCAGGAGGAGGATTCCCAAAGGATCATTACGGCCCACACCCCCCATACGATCCACCGCATGAGCCAAAATCGTAAGTTACCGTATGGGACGATTGCCGCGTACGCTTTTCACAGCATCAATGGGTTCCCCCCGTTGATACACTCGGTAGCCAATAATCAACCAGCGGTCGTCACTTTTTTGCCAATCGATTTCCACTTGATCAAAGTAAAAGAGCCGGGCACCCGAGCGGGAGTGAACGCCGTCAACTTTCCCCCGGAAAAAAGCAGTTGCCCGCAAAGGCTCATTGAGCTGATCAAGTTCGACACGAATCGAAGTCGCACCGCAGTCTCTCACCTGAATCTGTGACATCAAATTTTCGGCATCGGATCGCACTGAGTTTGCCGTAGAATCCACCAAGGAAAGAACCGCTGGAATATCATTGACCTCAATTGCGTTGGTCAATTGGAGGAGAGATTCTTCAACTTGCTCGCGCTCTGTGAATACCAGTCTCTCGGCAAACACTAAGAGCAATGTACCCGCAATCACGGCCAGCAGCATAAGAATGGATCCCAGAGATCGCCGTGCGAGTAGCATCACCAGGGACAACGCGGTCAGCACTGCCCCAGCAGCCCAAATCGGCAACGGATTCTCTAGAAGTAACGTCATCACATAAACCCGTTAGCCGCGCTTCCGAGAAACCGGTTAGCCGCGCTCCGCTGCTGAATCGTGCTTAGCAAAAGCGGAGCGTGCCTTCCATCGCTCCCGCACCAGCATCCCCAGCGACCCGAGAGAAATCACGGCCAGTGTCACCGCCAGCGGCCAGAGCTTCACCTGCGTGTCACCAGGCTCAGAATAACGCGGCACCCCAGAGGCGGTCTTCTCACCGGCAGCGTCCTCATCAATCTCGAGTGCCCCGCCGGCCACCGCAGTGCGAGCCTGTCCCTGACGCTCAATCCCCGCCTGTCGATCACCAAACTTACCGCCCGTGGCAAGGATCGCCACAAGTCCAACTGAGGGGAAGATGGCAAACCACAACCAGGGAGAATCGGTAATAGGTGTTTGTGACGTCATGACGGCGGTCCCACATCTATGGGACTGAGCGTGGTTGTATTCAGGGTTCGAGCAGTCCCGCTGAAGCAGGACCGCCGTCCAAGACCGGTTGCTTTAGCGCCGCGGAAACAACGGTCCGGCGTATTGCGCTGCATCTCCAAGTTGCTCCTCGATTCGCAAGAGTTGGTTGTACTTGGCCATGCGGTCGCTACGGGATGCTGAGCCGGTCTTGATCTGGCCCGTCGAGAGGGCCACGGCCAGGTCGGCGATGGTTGCGTCTTCGGTTTCACCGCTACGGTGGCTGGTGACGCTTGTGTATCCATTGCGGTGAGCCAGATTGATCGCGTCGATTGTCTCGGTGAGCGTGCCGATCTGGTTCACTTTGATCAAGATGCTGTTGCCAATCCCTTCGTCGATGCCTCGTTGGAGTCGCTCGACATTGGTCACGAACAAATCATCCCCGACGAGTTGACACTTGTCGCCAATGCTCGTCGTGAGTAGCTTCCAGCCTTCCCAATCATCTTCGCTGCAACCATCTTCAATCGAACAAATGGGATACTTCTCCACCCAACTTGCCAACAAGTCGACCATCCCGCCTGAATCGATTTGCTTGCCGTCGATTGTGTAAACCTTTTTCTTACTGTCGTAGAATTCCGTAGCGGCACAATCCATGGCGAACCACACCTGCTCACCCGGCTTGTAACCGGCATTCTCTATCGCGGTGAGAATCACATCAAACGCCTCTGCATTCGCTCCCAAGTCGGGAGCAAACCCACCTTCATCTCCAACGGCGGTATTCAATTTCTTATCGTGCAACACCTTCTTCAGATTGTGGAAAATCTCACAACCGCAGCGCAATGCATCGCTGAACGAGTCAAATCCCAAAGGCATGACCATAAATTCCTGGATATCCACCGAGTTGTCTGCATGCTGACCACCATTGAGGATGTTCATCATCGGAGCAGGCAACAGCCGGGCATTAGAACCGCCGAGATACCGATAGAGGGGCAATTCGCAGAAACTCGCCGCCGCGTGTGCCGTAGCCAACGAGACACCAAGAATTGCATTCGCGCCAAGATTTTTTTTATTCGGAGTACCATCCAGTTCGAGCATCATGTCATCGATGGCGATTTGGTCGAGAGCGTCCATACCAATTAGCTCATCGGCGATTTTGGAGTTGATGTTTTCGACAGCTTGGGTAACCCCTTTGCCAAGGAAAACGCTTTTGTCACCATCGCGCAGTTCCCACGCCTCGTGGGCGCCGGTACTCGCACCGCTGGGAACTGCTGCCGTCCCAATCGTGCCGTCTACAAGAGTGACATCCACCTCGACGGTGGGATTTCCTCGGCTGTCCAATATCTGCCGGCCATGGATATCAACGATAGTGCTCATGAGGGATTGCTCCTGAATATGGGTATTTGAGTTGTTAGTTCAAGGAAGTCCCCATTTTAGGGCAAGAGCGACGTCTGTCGAGGCTGTGAAAAAAGGACAGAACGCCTTTGGATTGCAATCCCAAGGCGTTGAGTAGATTTAGAATTAACCCAATCGTCGCAATTTGCTCACTCGACCCGTAGCAACCCACTCTGCAACAAAGATATTTCCGTCGCTATCGAAACAAGCATCGTGTGGGTGAATGAACTTTCCAGGAAGCCACATTGATTCATCACTGCGAATACTGTAGCCACCAGTTTCTTGATTATTCTGCACAATTCTTTCGGTATCAGTTCCCAAGCGAGCAACGACCCGGTTCTCCTTATCCAAAAGGGTTACACGGGCAAACAATTCAGGAACCAACATCAGTTCTCCTTTAATGTCAACATTGGCAGGCCACAAAAAACCATCGAGGGTGTTACGATGCTCGCCATCTAAGCTGAACCACTGCAGCCGATCGAACTCGCGGTCTGCCACCACAATCAGTGGTTCGTCAGCCCGATCGTCGATCCAAATGCCATGCGGCAGTTTGAAGGTGCCGTCTTTCTTTTCTGCAGCCACGCCAGGCTCGCCGAATGCACTTACCCAATTGGCATCTTGGTCGTAGTGGTGAATTCGATAGGCGCCATAGCCATCACTCAGCAAGAAACCTCCGTCGGAGAGAAACGCAATATTGGTTGGAATGAAGCGATCGCGACCCCAGGGATTGTCGTCTTTTGCGCGAGGAAAAACATTCTCCCCAGCGGCATAGACACCGCTTTCCATAGGAGCCCCTTTCCGCCACACCTGTTCCCCTTGGGGCGTGAGTTTGGCGATCGATCGCTGTTGATGATAAGCACACACATACAAGAAGTCTTCACCACCTTCATTGCGAATCTCCAACCCGTGCCCCCCACCAGCAAACTGTTCGCCAAATGCGCGGATGAATTTTCCCTCTTTATCAAAGACAAAAATTGTCGGATGATCGGCAGCATCAAATGTTCCTTCGTGAATCACATACAAGTTCCCTGCGCTATCAAAGGCAACATTATGCGTGGTCTGCCAATGATATTTAGCTGGTAATTGCGGGAAGAGGTGTTGCACTTCGTATTGGAAATCGCCACTTCCGACGACTGGTTTCGTATCAGTCTTGCGTGCGGTGACAATGCCAGGCACGGCCAAAGTAGCGGCAGTTCCTACAAAACTGGTTTCCAAGAACCGACGACGTGAGTACTTTGGCTGTTTCGTGTGATGCATGATAAGATTCCTGTGAAAAAGCTAAAACGACGCGAACTCCGTAAAACATTAACATGACACGAAATCACAAGAATTCCTAGGGTCATAGGATCTCCTAGGATAGCGCGCACTAAGAACGCCCAACTTTCCGCGCTGACTCTTGTTCTGCCAGCCAGGAAAGCCACTCGGCGCTTGGTCGACCGTAGGGTCGGAATTTGACACTGGTGCCGAGGTCGTCGCGATAGAAAATTGCTCGGTGTTCGCCTAATCGCCCCGCGGCGGGGGAATCTATCAGACTCGTCGAATCCACGGGGCTCATCTGTAATGCGATCCGATAGTCCACCTCTCGCAGAGCAATGCGATCAAGCACGCGAGCCATACTGTTGTGGGAATCACACCAGATCAGGAAATGAATGCCAACGGCGGGACCCTCTCGCAGAATTTCGCGAAACTGATCGTCTGTCGCCCGGGACTTGTCAGAATTCGTCGAGCTTACCGAAAAGCTAAACTCCTGTTCGGTCACACGCAGGTCGCGGAATTGAGCTAAGTCGTAGATCACCACAAACTGAGGTTGGTAGTTCACTTCGGGCTCTGCATTACGTCGACTAAGCTCTTCGGACAATTGCTTGATCAACTGCGGAGTTTCCCGAATGGGAGCGACATTCACTTGCCCGGGCATCGTGTCGGCCACCTTTCTCCAGGCACCACGGTCTGGAGATTCACTCCGCATTCCATCGAGTATCGTGATCTGTGAATTACCATCGCGAAGTTGGAATGCCAATGTTGCCACAGCCGTGGAAAGTATTCCCAGCGCGAGCGGTTCATCTTGGCCAACGATCAACAGATGATTGCCTCCCTGACGGCGGAAAGTCATCTGGGTTGGTGGCTCGATGCGTACTGCCGAGCCGAGCCAGATGGTGGGTTCGATAATGGGATCTTCTAGATCCGAGGAGATCAATTCGATGAGAGCTTCGTTGTGAAGTGGATTGGCGGGGACATTCCCCTCGAAAACTATCGCCGGCTCGACAGAGATGTCCTCGGCAAGCTGTCGTTTACGAATATCAGCGAGATACTGTTGACGCTGGCTGTCGGCTAGCCATACGACTTGAAAGAGATGATTTCCCTCGACCATTCCATTTTGGTCGTTGTAGATCGCCTCGCCTGGTCGACTCAACAAGCGAGCTGCGGAATTATCATCGCTGAGAATCAAATGCGCATCCGCCTCGCTGCACTCAAGAGCAATGCGAACCGCCATCTGACCTATCGTGCTGCGAGCCAGCGAATAAGCACCAGCCAAAGTTTGGGATCCCAACAGCACATGAATTCCAAAGGCTCTTCCTTGACGCACTAGACGGTCCAGGAGCAAAGCCGCGTCCTGAGCCAGCTTATCATCTGAGACGAACAACTCCTGGAACTCGTCGATTACCAATAGGATACGAGGGAGCAGTTGCCCAGATGCTCGGCGGTAGCCGGCCAAATCCTGCACGCCAAGGTTGCGAAAACTCTCCCCTCGCCGTCGCAACTCGTCGTCGAGGCGTTCGAGCACGCTGACTCCAAATTCGCGTTCGCTTTCGATGGCAATGACCCTTGCATGAGGCAACGCATGCGTCGCATACGTCTTAAACTCAACCCCCTTTTTAAAGTCGACTAAATAGAACTCGACTTCTCGAGGGCTGTAATGCAATGCCAGATTCGTCACCAAGGCATGGAGCAACGTACTCTTGCCGGATCCCGTCTTCCCTGAGATGAGTGCATGCTGCGCTGTTCCCTTGCCGAGTCGCAAAGATTGCACTTCGTTAGCCCCGGCACGTCCGATTGGTACGACCAATTCCTCCGCCGTACTACCCGCCCAGATTTTTTCTGGGCTGGGAGCCACGATGTCGAATGGCACTTCCACTTTGCTAGCCGCGCGTGATTCCTCGCCGGCGCGGCGAAGGATTTTATTGAGTCTTTCCTTTGGTGGAAGTTTGTCTAATTTAAGAGTGAGTTTCTCAAACAGTGGATATCGCCACCGCAACCGGTCGTCGGACCAATCGAGATGAACCGAGCCCGCTAGCATATCTGTCAAGGAAACATCCGCAGGGAGTTTAAGTGACGTGTCGACACTCATGATGGTGTAAACGCCACAACGCGGACCGGTATTGGCTATGGTTTTCAACCTCCGAATCGATGCATCGCTTAAACCCGTGGGGAAATTAGCCACCACCAAAACATGGTACGGCTCGGCTACCTCACCGGCGTGGGCGTTATACTCGTGGATTGAAGCGAATTCGTTTCGCAAGTATTTCTGCAAAACTTTCTCCATGTGATCCGACAAGAGCGAAAGTCGCTCGTCGATCTGACGCGAATCGGTTAAGATTCGCTTGCCGACAAGTTGTTCATCGTAGTCGGCCAGGTGCATGAAAGTCGCAAAGTTTTCCCCCAACGCGGCAGGATCGATGATCGTAAAACGCAACTTACCAGCAGGCGCCGCTGTGAGGAAGCGGAGCATCATCAGTTGCAATACTTCGACCGCAACCCGACGACCATTCCCCTCGGCAGTGATCATAAGCCGAGGACTTTCTTCAAATGACATCCATGCCGGCAGGTGAAGTTCTGTTTGCTCGGGGACAAGCCGCGGATCTGCAGACACTCCATTCTTCACCGCTTGCAGTGGAAGTATGCATTTCCCGAACGATATCACCGGTGGCAAGACTTCGAGCCGTTGCCAATCCTCCCAACTCGTCGTTTCCCAATCGGGGAAAACCTGATCGCATCGTTCTTGCATTTCATCGAGTTCGTCTGCAATCCGGCGGAATCCTTCAAACCAGCGAGCCGACATGGCTTGCCAGGAGGAATCATGTTCCGCTTGAGCAGTCGAGGTGAGCGATGCATAGGAGTCTTCGTTTTCTTGCCAGGCTGTCTGTCGGTCTGTGGCCAATTGCTCTAAGAGCGGCGGATACTTTTCTGTTGCTGCAGCTTGTGCATCCTGTAACTGAGTCTGCAACTCACCGAGCTTAGCCTGAAAATCACGCTCAGCCTCTTCAAAAAGTTCTTGCTTTCTGCTCTCTGCTTCCGCGAGAGCCTGTTGACGAGCCTCTTGGGCAGCGGTTAATCCCTCTTGCTTCCGAGCTTGAATTGCATCGGCTTCCTGGCGACTGCGGAGTTGAGCGTCTAAGCGGGCCTGATTTTCTAAACGACGTGATTCCGAAACAAGAGAGAGGATTCGTTCGTACTCATCGAGAGAAGCACGCTTCGCCCTCGGCCCCAGAATGAGGTACAAGACACCTGTTATTAGACTACCCAAGACTGGGGCAATCAACGAGCCGACTAAAATCGAATTGGTGACAAAAATCGCAGGTATCAACAAGAGAAGGCTTGCTAGAATCCCCCATATCAAAAAGCGGTTCTCTTCAAACAACAACGATGGGAGTTTCTGTGACTGTAAAGAGAGAACTGCTCGATGCAATTCGCCAAGGGCAGTCTGCTGGAGATCTTCACTAGAATCCTTACTGTTGGATTCCTCGGCTGAGGAGACAGCAGCCGTTTCAGGATCTCGAATGTATTTACCCAGCCTCCGCATGGTGAGAAGCGTATTGGCATCTCGCAATAGAGAATCAACTTGCGATTTGCGCGTTTGGATACGCTTGGCTGCCTGGTCGAGTAATTGTTGCGGCTTATCTTTTGCCGCATCAAAAACAGCCATCGCTTCCCACTGCTTTTCCTTGCAGGTTCGCTCAATGCTGAGCATGAGCTGTTTGAAATCAACTTCGATCCGATTCTTCGCGGCTTCCCAGGTAGTATTTAGTTGTGACTTCGCTTCTCGAAACTGCTGCCCTGCTGCGAGTTTCACTTCGGAATACTCGTTCTCCAATTCCCGGCGCTTCTGGGTAAATTGCTTGGTTATCCTATTTGAGGTGAGTTGATGGTCTTTTTCGGCAGCCGCCAATTTCTCAGCAAGCGTGGTCGAAAGGTGTGCATTGTCAGCCGCGCGAGCATCCGCCAACTGCTGCAATTGTTGCATCAGTTCTAACTGGCGTCGGGTTGAAAGCTGGTTGGTGGGCAAATGCGTGACGCCTAAGCGTCCCTTTAACTTTCACATTCGCGCTGCATTTTCTTGGTCAGATCCTGCATTTGCGAGATGGCATCCAAAGTTCTTTTTGTTACTGGAATTAACGGCTCAAGGTGTTGCCGGCAAAATTGTTCGCTTACCGAGTCATTCCATGATTCACTTACTTCCTGCCAGGCAACTTGCAGATCCTCCATCGCGTGGCGGATCTGCGCTGAACTAGTTTCAAGGTCCCAAGGTCGCATGACTAACTTTCTGGCGAGGTGGCTGGCCTGCTGGCAACCTCAGCGTCTGTGGATTTAGTTGTTGATGATATTGGCTCTTGATAATCGGGTGGTCGTTCAATCTGATAACCTTCGATGCGCCGAATGATGAGTTGTAGTCTGGCACGTGCCGCCGGCAATTCCGTTTCTAATATTCTCCGCAGGTGACCGATGCGACCGTTGTATTCAAACATCTCATGATGCAATGCTCCTTGCCAATGTTTGACCAGGCTGCGTTTGTCGTGGCAGTAAGCAAGGCGACTCTTGGCTGCTTGGAGCGCAGCCCGCTCTTCTCGGCAGGCAGGTCTCTCGTCGGTAGGAGCAAAAATCAAACATCGCTCAACATCGAGCTTGGCCTGATGAACCGCATCAGAGGCTTCTTTTTCTTGTTCTTTCCAGTGGTGGGGACAATCGTGTTCGATCCAAGTAGTCGCTCGCCGCAACTCCGCTGCCAGTGTATCGAGGGCCCCCTGGGTGCGCTTCTCAAAGAGTGCCAACGCAGCGCGAAACCTCTCAATTGCTTCCACCGAACGAACTTGAGCTGATTCAGGCATAGCTAGTGGTTGGTGGTTCAAGGTTAGTGGTTGGTGATAATTTGATTTACTAACAACCAACTACTAATTATGAACACCTTATATCTATTTTTGTTGCAGATACTCTTCAATCCGCTCGGCCTTACGCATCAAAAAAGGTGCATACTGACGCGATGCTTCTATCGAGCGGGCTATCAGCTTGAGATGATGCTCAAACTCTTCAGCAAATTTGCGATGTTCCTGGTCGCGCCAACTGCTGTTTAAGGCGTGTAGTTGACTGGCAAGTGTGTTGAGACGGTCTTCCAGTTCAACATTGAATTGATTGAGCTGATGGGCAAATCGACGTAATTCAGCGGGATCGACAATCGCTTGCGACATGAAGGGAGCCTCGCGGATGGTAGTATATGTGTGCAGTAACCCGTACTGCGGGACAAATTGGCCGCTTGGTCTGTTTCTTTCCATGAGCCGTAGGCGCTGGCCTAAGGTTTTCTCGAGTGCCACCCGAGGCTATCGCCTACGGCTCATGTTCTAATTGGAAACACTGAATCTCCCCATCTTTAGTGTAGTCAGCTGGCCAGCTCTCGTAAAGGAAGCACTGCTCTATGGGCTCTCATCGAATCGAGCCGAATTGCCAGAATAATCGGCACAAAAGGCAGCGTACGACAGAAGTCACTTCGTCACAGCAAAAGAGCGAGCAAGTCAGTTCAGGCCCAACCCTGTTGGACCTAATTGCTTCCCTATGTCAAAGCAAGAATGCCTGACAAGGCCTTAGCGAAATAGCGCCGAATCTCCCGTAGAAGCAGCCGCTCCGCGAAGAGCGGCTTCGTAGTCGGAATCGATCTTGGCAAGCTCCTCTGACACGGTAGCTACGGTGTGACGAATTTGTTCTTCCGTGTGAGTGCTTGTGATAAAGAAACGCAAGCGTGCTGCACTCTCTTCCACCGCGGGATAAAGAATCGGCTGCACGTTGATCCCCTTCTCGAATAGCGCGTGGGAGAGCCGCAGTGCATTTTCTGAATTCCCAGTAATAACTGGTACGACGGGCGTGTTGTTACTCAACCCCGTGTTAAGCCTGGCTTCCTTGGCAAGCTGCAAAAACAGACGCGAATTCTTAGCTAGTTGAGCCACGCGTTCTGGTTCATCTTGCAGAAGCCGGAGCGATGCCAGTGCTGCAGCTGCATTCGGTGGGCTCAGGCCAACGCTGTAGACAAAACCTGGAGCCGTGTACTTGAGATACTCGACGAGTTCCTTGCTTCCAGCGATGTATCCACCACAACTACCGAAAGACTTGCTGAGGGTCCCCATCCACAGATCGACATCGCGGGGATCAATTTCGAAATGCTCCGACATGCCGCGACCATGAGGTCCCATCGTCCCCATTGAATGAGCTTCATCGACCATTAAGTAAGTCTTATGGCGTCGCTTAACTTCAACAAATTTGGGGAGATCGGGATAGTCTCCATCCATACTGTAGACACCTTCTACGACGATCAGCACCTTATGGTATTCATGTCGTAGTTCGTTGAGGATCTCGTCACACGCTTTCCAATCGTTATGAGGAAAAGGTCGCCGCCGTGCCCCCGAAAGCATGGCTCCTTGAAGGATACTATTGTGAGACAACGAATCGTGCAGGATCATGTCGCCCGACCCGAACAGGTGTCCGATCGTCGTTTCGTTAGTGGAGTGTCCCCCCACAAATACAATCGAATCTTCAGTGCCGATGAAATCGGCAATAGCCCGTTCAAGTTCAACATGGATTGTTTTCTGCCCGGAAACGACTCGACTGGCCGAGACACTAGTTCCATACTTGGCGACTGCGTCTTGAACCGCCCGAATTACCGCGGGGTCTCCCGACATCCCCAAGTAATTGTAGCTGCAGAAGTTAATGTACTCCTTACCGCCAATCAGTGCCCGATCGTTAGTGATTCCTTCATGAACATTGAAGAACGGAATGGGCAATCCCGACTTTTGGGCGATGCGCATGTTTTGTTTCAAACGCAGATAGTCTGCACTCTGCGCAAAGTCGTAGTCCTCAGGATGAGCCTCATAATTATCGGGCCGGGCAGAACGCCGCTTGGCCGTTCCTCCCATGTATCGTTGAATGGCTTCGACGACCTCGCCACAGGTTTCCATGCTGGGCAGAACCTGCTCGGGAAAACGTCCGCCAAAGGCTTCTTCCAGCGAAGCGACAATCTCCATCCGTTCAAGTGAATCGAGACCCAACTCCAATATGTTGGTATCCCAATGAAGTTCGCCCACACGCTCACGTCCGATGGCACGGACCTTGGCATAAACGACATCGGCGATTTCTGCTGTTTGTCCAACCGGAACCTTTGTTGGTGGTCGCACTCCCGCCAGCTGGCTATCTTGCAAGGCAACGCCGTTGACGTCGACTGCCCCTTCACCCTTGGTTGTTGCTGCTTCAGCAGAATCTGGTCCGTCACCCTCTTCTACCCACGCAGCTTCGTCTAATCGTTCGCGACGTCGCAGCGAAGGAGCAACCACTTCATCACCAGTCTCAGCCGACCACGTAGCTACGGCTGCCAGGGTGCCTGCCAAATAACCGTCGCGACAAGCGTGCCGTTGGATCTTGCCGCTGGATGTTTTGGGGATGCTGCTCGCTTTGATCAGAACCACTGCGGAAACCGTCAACTCGTGTACAAGAGCGACACGTTTGCGAATGATCTCGGTTATCCCAGCAAAGTCGAGATCACGACGACGTACCACCTCTTGCACAATAACAAGTTGCTCGGAACCCGGTTCGCCAGTAACAACTGCCGCGCCAGCGCCGGGCACGACGTCGGGGTGCGACGATTGAACTGTTTGTTCGATATCCTGAGGGTAGTGATTCACCCCACGTATGATGATCAGGTCTTTGAGTCGTCCCGTGACGAAGAGTTCCCCTTCCAGAAGGAACCCTAAGTCCCCTGTCCTGAGGAAAGGTCCTCGTCCATCCTTCAATCGTGCTTGAAACACTTCTCGAGAAAGTTCGTCGCGTTTCCAGTAACCCCCAGCCACACTGGGACCGGATACCCAAATCTCTCCTACCTTGCCATCACCCAAGTTTTCGAAAGTTTCGGGGTCGGTAATCACAATCTGCTGATCGAGCAGATTGCCCCCACTCCCCACCAGCAGGCGCGAGCCTTCAGCACCTGGAGTGGTAACAATCACATCGTTCTTCTCCAAACCAGCAATATCGAAGGCGCGAATATCGGGCGGGGCCTGCTTGAAGCCACCGGTGACGATCAACGTCGCCTCAGCCAATCCATAACAGGGATAGAAAGCCTCTCGCCGGAAGCCGCACTCAGCAAATGCCTCTGAAAACCGTTCGATGGTTTCTGCTCGTACGGGCTCGGCACCGTTGAACGCGAGGGTCCATTGGCTCAGATCGAGGGTAGCTTTTTGCTCAGGGGTGACCTTTTGTGTGCAAAGATCGTAAGCAAAATTCGGCCCACCAGAGATGGTGGCTCGAGTTTGAGAAACGATTTGCAGCCACCGCACTGGTTTTTGCAGAAAGTGCGTTGGAGAAAACAATGTATTCGATCGCCCCATATGCAGCGGCTGCAGGATTCCGCCGATCAAGCCCATGTCGTGGTACAGCGGAAGCCAGAATACTCCGCTTCCGGAGCGAGTATGCTCAAAAGCATAAGCAATCATGGCCGAGTTGTGCATCAGATTCGCGTGCGAGAGCATGACCCCCTTGGGAGATCCCGTCGAACCCGAGGTGTACTGCAAAAAGGCGAGCGTATCGCCATGGACATCCGGGCGTTGCCAGCTGTCTGCCAATTCGTCATTCCACTGATCGGTGGCTCGCCAGCGGAGACGCTGTAGCGAAGGAGTATCACCGATCATGGTCTGCACGCGCTCAAGCACATCCACGGTAGTGAGTGCGATTTTTGCTTCAGCATCATTCGCAATCGCATCGATGCGAGCCATGTTGCGATTTCGCCGCGGCGGGTATGCAGGAACGGCGGTCACGCCAGCGTAGAGGCAGCCGAAAAAGGCCGCCACAAAGTCCAGCCCCGAAGGGTACAAGAGCAGAGCCCGCTCACCCTCCAAATCAAGTGATTGAAGCGAGACGGCAATGGAGCGCGCCTTACGATCCAGGTCAGCGTAGGTCCAATCGATATACTCGTGCTCACCATCAACAATGAAACGAAATCCGACGTCGTCCCCTTGATGCAGTGCGCGATGTTGCAACAGCTCCACAAGATTGGAGGGACCAAAAAACGAACCAGGCAAATGATCCAGATGCACGACGGACACCACTACTTAAACGGGACTATAGAATCTCACCTTGACTTGCTATGCGAATAAGCAAGAAAGCTCTTACAAGTTTACCGAGGCATCTTAAACAGGGCGAGCGGCTAGACGAATTCTACTGAGTTGGCAGAGCTTTACAGCTGTAGCTTCGACGATCCACCAACATGGGTAGCCGCAACCACGGCAAATCCAATCTCAGTAAACCCACTGCGGTGAGTAACTAGGTGCGTACGGTTACATATACAGGGACAAGTGGTCGCTCCCAAAGCACACACATCGACCCTGCGATCCAAGACACCCACTGCTGCGAACGGTACCTGAAACTGGGAAAACCACGCAATATATTGTAAGTACTAAACATGCAGTACGCACCCCCTATGGGAGGTAAATCCGAAACCGGGCGATTTTGAACAGTTTTTTCTTGTCAAAACCGTTTGATACCTCTCATCAATCGACATCCCCATTTCTCAGACCAGAGTGGAATTCTCCAAGAATCAGCTTGTTGGAAATTACCTGAACGCAAATCAAGTCGGAAACCTAGCTTGCGGATAATTCGACTCAACGCAGTAGCTGGCAAAGTCTCCGGCATCGTGTTGATCCGCAAGACAGTTAGATTTTTCCTAGATGTGCCTTTCTTCTCTCCAATGCACATTGGATCCCGTTCCGCGTGAAGGGCAAAACTTTGCAAAATGGTGTCGTCCACTTGCTGTAGATTTCATTTGCGTGGATAATGCGGAATCAAATACAAATGAAGTCTAAATCGCCTAACCATTCCAATGCATAAGGAACACCAAGTTGCTCACTGAGAACGAAGTTTCACGTACCTGGAGTCGTTTGTTTAAGGATGGCGTTACTGAGGAGGCTTTTGACAATGCTGACAACTTGCTGTCAGAGTTACGTCCAGAGAGCCCCCTTCGCCACCGACTCGAACTAGAACTCGGCGAACTACGCAAGATGTATTCGGCTCAAGTGAAGGCCTGAAAAAGCACAACGCCCCGGGATTGAAATTCCGGGGCGTTGAAGTTTAGACACGATTTCTTTGGTATCGCCTAATAGATGGCTTCAAATCCGAAGTCGACACCGTTGATATAGACATCCTGCTCTCCACCCCGCAGGAGTCCCAAGTCGGGAATAAACCAGTTCACCGTCTGCGAGGCACGGGTGATGTTGTCTACAAACATGCCCGTGTAGCCAAGTTTTGCTGCGATCGACTTAGTGATTTGATAGCTGCAGTCTGCCCGGATTTCTGCCAGCGGCGAGAAATTCTGCTGCTGTCTTCCATAATTGACGGCATGGGGCTGGGCAAAGATCAGCGAGTTCACAGCACCAGGCTGAAGGTCTTCGCCGATCGCACCGTTTTGGCTTTGATCTTGGATGTTGTAGCCGAACATGAAGCGACCATCGAGCCCCAGGTTCCAGCGTCCTCGTTGCTTCGACCATCGGCCCCGAACTTGCGGCCCAACAATTTGATTCTCGGCTCCAGTGGTAGCATAGGTGCGACCAAGGATGCCGCCGTCGCCGTCAAAGGTGAATTCATCATTCAAGCGGAAGAACCGCACACCACAGCCAAGCTCAACAAACTCTCCCTGACGACTCACCGGCAAGTGTCGGTTGTCCAGCTGGACCGTTTTCATCAATTCCACGCCGTCCATCTCGGTGAAATTGCGCACCTCGAATCGCTCAAAGGAGACGTTGAACGTGTGTAAGTCGTCATAGTCGATACCATTGCCAATGATCTCTTCTTCTCCGTCTTCGTTAACAACTATAACATTAAAGAAGGTCACTGTGTCACCATCGAGGTCGTCTGGTAGGCCATCTGCCCCGCTATCAACAACGACCGTGGTAACGGAAGGAGTGCCGTCGGCTGCAATGGTTATCCCCAGCAACACGACATTCCGACCTACTCCGAATTCATTAGGTGACTGAACATTCTCTACACCATTGACGTTGTAGTCTACAAAACCCTTGAGAAAATCTGTGGGTGTACGGAAATTAACGTGGACACTTCCCCAGGCATATCTGGAAGTGGCGAAGTCATTCGAACCCGTTCCAGGCTGGCCTAAGAAGTAGGGAGCAAAGTCTACGAAGGTGAAACCGTAGTCAAGAAAATTGGGATCGAAGATATCAGTGGTACCATTTCCAAGTTGTGGAATAATTGGCAGCGTATTGGGGATATCAATCTCTTGAAAGCCATAACGCTCGTAGTGATTGATCTCTGGGCCAACTAACACTCCGATCGACCAGCCATTCTGCCCCTCGTAGTAACCAAACTCAAAGCGAGTACCATCGCCAAACTTCGCGTCTGGTGGTGCATCCTGAATACTGTTGTTGATCTGATATTGCGCCGGTGGAGTTCCCTCGGAAAAGGGACTGTTGCCATAGATCAACTCCGACTGAACAACCAGGTTGGGATCACCGACGGTGATTCGTTCTCCCGTTGCCGCCCAGACGACTTTGTCGTAGCCGAAGAAATAGCCACTTTGCTGCCGAATGGGTCTATTCTCATAGTCGAAATTGACCGGAGCGAAGAACTGCAAGTCGTGGCTAGGATTGTCCAAACAGAGTGGAGTCGGATTTGGACCATCGAGCGGAATCTCGTGGTACTGTGCCTGGCTCACGGCGGTACTCATCGAAAAGAGCAGACTTGCGGCAACCCAATTTAAGATTTTTGGAGCGGTCATAGCTTCCCACTATCCCTGTCGCAGGCACCCTCAGTAGGGCGCAGTTTCGTTGGTCCAGCCCAAATAGGGCACTCAATACGGACGATCTGTGCTAGAGAGTATCGGAAACGCCGGTCGCATTGGTTGAGTAAGATCGGTAAACTCTGACGAAAATAACGATTCTCCAGCCAAGCATTGCTAGCGTGATCTGGCATTGAGAGGAGCTTCAGACGCCTGATTTTCGCGTTTCAGCGAGGTTTGTTCCTTGCGACCGCCAGGGATATACTTTTGAAAAGTCGCTAGCTGGACCATTGCCAGTGAGAATCGCTCCAAAGTTGCTACCGTTTTCAGGAGAATACCTTTGAATTCATCACAGCCAATTATCCGCCCCCTGGCTTTCCTCCTGACAGCCTTGTCGGCTTTTCTGAGCGTTTCGCCACCTCTGCTGGCGAAAACAGCTGCGGTCGATGCCGAACCCGCGCTGGGTGAAGAATGGGTACGAGTTGCCGAAGACGAGAACGGCAAGCCTCAGGCACTCGAGGTGGCGATCGTTCGTTACCTGCCCGCAAAGCAAGCCAAGCAGTTTCTGCAGGCCAATACCCCCAAGGGCCTTCCCCAGACGCGACAGTTCATAGATTTGATCGGTGCTGTGCACGTTGGCGATGCCCAGTATTACGCTCAATTGAACCGTCGCTTTCGGCAGTATCAGGCTTTGCTCTATGAGCTGGTAGCACCTCCTGGCACCAGGCTCGAACGAGGTCGCGGCACTTCGAACCTCCATCCGGTGGGTGCTATGCAGAACAGCATGAAGTCTCTATTGGAGGTCGAACACCAGCTAGAGAAGATCGATTACACACGGCCCAATTTCGTACATGCCGACATGTCCCCCGAGGAGTTTGCTTCCTCGATGGAAAGCCGGGAAGAAAGCTTCATGAAGATGTATACCCGAATGATGGGACAAGCGATCGCGCTGCAAAGCGAACAAGCAGCTCAGGGGGAGTCGACTGATCTAGAGTTGTTCACGGCGTTATTCTCGAGTGATCGCCCCCGGATGCTCAAGACTGCCATCGCCAAGCAATTTCAGTCGATGGAGTCCGTTCTCTCCGGCATGTCAGGGCCTGAAGGATCGACGCTGATCACCGAGCGTAACAAGAAAGCCCTGGAAGTGCTTCGCCAAGAGCTCCGCAAAAGCAAACAAAAAATTGGCATTTTCTACGGTGCAGGCCACCTTACCGACATGCACGAGCGACTCGTCAAGGATTTTGGGTACGAGCCAGTGGGAATCGTCTGGGTGGAGGCTTGGGACTTGCGGAAGAAGAAGTAGTTCTCGGTGCTCGGCGTGGATTCTCCGCACTTCCCGCCGTGGACTTCACATGGTAAAATTCCCAACTTACCAATTTTTGAGAATCTCCACAGAAAGGGTCCTCCCATGGCCAAACCAGGTCGCAAAGTCAAGAAAGCCAATCACGGCAAACGCCCCGCGTGCAGCCGCCCTCGCAAGAGCCGTCGGCAGAAGGTCCGCACATAAGCTGCTTTTTTCTCACTTGTCGGCTGGAAGACTGTTCGGCTAAGGAACTTGCGTCGTGGCAGGCAAAGATTGGATCCTCGATCCCGAAACGCTCGACTATACCAATATCGTGGCGGATATCGATGCGATTCGCCAGATAAATTCGCAGCGCGGAGCGATGGAACATCTGACGGCGATCATTTTCGACGACGCCAATTCTAATGTGTGCGCTGGGTACCTTGATGTGACCGACCAGGAATTCTGGGTCCCGGGCCATATGCCTGGCATGCCTCTCATGCCGGGTGTGATTATCTGTGAAGCAGCCGCACAGATGTGCTCTTATCACGCATTGAAGCACAATCTACTCGGTTGTGAAGTCATGGGATTTGGTGCACTCGACGACGTAAGGTTCCGTGGCGCCGTGATTCCAGGTGACCGACTGACCGTTGTCTGCAAATTGACCAAGATGCGTCGGGGCCGCATCGTAGTGAGCCGCTTCCAGGCTATTGTAGGCACCAACCTGGTCTGTGATGGCGAGATAAGCGGGATACCTTTGCCCACGGATGAACTCCGCAAACTGGCGACCCGCGGAAATTAGTCACTTGAATATCTATTATGGGCCGACGTGCGCTACCCAAGGTTGATCCTCAACTTGATCTGACTTCCTACTTTCGCACGTTGGAAGAATTGCCGCAGCCTCTGGTCGCAAGTGATCTGTTCGAGACTGATGCCCCCTTGGAGATCGAAGTAGGCAGTGGCAAGGGTCTGTTCATACAAAACGCCGCCGCAAGTTGCCCCCAGCATAATTTCCTGGGCATCGAAGTTGCGCGAAAGTATGCCCGCTTTACGTCGGCACGGCTTGCTAAACGAGGGCTCCGCAATGCGGTCGCCATTCATGGCGATGGACTACGACTGATGCGAGAATGGATTCCTGATAATTCCATCGCGGCGGTGCACGTTTATTTTCCCGATCCATGGTGGAAGAAGCGGCATCACAAGCGGCGGGTTCTCACGGAGCCGTTTCTGGCCGACGTCTACAGGACATTGAATCATCAAGGGAGGTTTCATTTTTGGACGGATGTCCAGGAGTATTATAGCGCAACACTCGAATTGATCACCGAGCATACCCGCTTCTCAGGACCCCTTGCCGTAGAAGAAAAACTGCCCGAGCACGACCTGGACTATCGCACCCACTTCGAACGCCGCACTCGCTTGAACGAAGCGCCGGTATATCGAGCTGAGTTTATCAAAGCGGAATAATCTGGAAACTGTCAGTGACTGCCGGCAACTTCGTACGTTCGTGAGGAGTCTTCAGTATCGTTGCGACTTTTTTCCAAAGCAATCTCGTAGAGTTGCTGACCGCAGGGAGTTGGATATTGCCCAGTGATGCAGGCCCGACAAAGGTGATCGGCAGGCTTGGCGACGGCCCTGGCAATCGATTCCACAGGAAGGTAACGGAGCGAATCCGCTCCGATCTCGGCTGCCATTGCTGCAAACATTTCGTCTGAGTTCTGATCAGGCTTGAGAAATGGTGGCGCGAACAACTCGCCAATTGTCGACATGTCGATTCCATAAAAGCAAGGAGCAATGATCGGCGGGCAGGCGACGCGAACATGAATCTCGCGAGCGCGACCCACTTCTCTAATTTTTGAAAGAAGCACCCGCATCGTCGTCGAGCGCACAATCGAGTCTTCGACCAGGATCACCCGTTTGTCAGCAAGTACTTCAGGTAGAGGTGTGTACTTTATCGCAGCTTTGGCAACCCGATCGCTTCCTCCTTCGATGAACGTACGTCCCGAATAGCGATTGCGGATCAGGCCTTCAATACTCGGTACTCCCAACTGGAACGCCATCGCATCAGCCGCCGCCTTGCTCGTGTCGGGGACAGGCACCACGATCGTATCATCGTCTAACGGTAAATCTTCTAATCTGGCAAGCTCTTCACCAAGCGATTTGCGAGAGAGGTAGACGCTTCGATTATCGAGAGTACTGGCGACATTGGAGAAATAAATCCATTCAAAAAAACAATGAGCTTTCTCAGGAGAATCGCTGAAACGCTCAATCTGAATGCCAGATTCGTTGATCGTAATTGCCTGTCCAGCCTCCAGGGCATGGATGGAATCAGCTTTGAAACCGAGATTCACCAGCGCGACACTCTCGCTGGCTGCAGCAAATAGTGGCCCCTCAATGGCGTAGCACATCGGCTTGATGCCCAAGGGATCACGAGCCACGAGCATTTCCCCCTGGGCATTCAGCAGTGCTAAGCTGTAGGCGCCGTCGAGCCGGGTGGCCAGATTACGCATCAACTCAATCAGGGGGAGACGCTGATCGCCGGATAACTCGCGGCTGATTTCGTGCATGAGGATTTCAGTATCAGTCGATCGAGCCAGATGGTGATCGTCCTCTGCGAGCAGTTTGTCACGCAACTGGGCGTAATTCGCAAGTTGACCATTGAACGCGAAGCTGAACCACTTCAATTTCTGCAAATGATGCCGCTCAAAGGGCTGTGCGAAACTGCAATCATCCCCTCCGCATGTGGCATAGCGAACGTGGCCAATTGCCGCCCGACCGGCATACTCACGCATCAAGCTCTCTGCCTTGCCGCGATGATTCAGCCGAAAGACCTGCGTCACCGGGCCCAATTTCCGATACGTGTCGATAAGCTGGTTACGCAAAGGATTATAAGTCGTGAACCCTGCCGAGAGTTGCCCGCGGTTCTGGATATCAAGCAACATCCGCGGCATGAGCCGAGAGACTTCTTCAGGTCCCTGCGGAGTGCAGAGAGGGCTGGCTGGCTCGCCCGGCAAATGATAAATGGCCGCAACGCCACACTCGTGAAATAGCTCGCTCATAAAGGTCGGACTTTATCTGTCGGTTGGGGCACTTGATCAAGGAGGCTGGCACAAAGTGAATTCTAAGCCGTGCAGGGCTGGTCCTCAACCACTCTATTCTCTCAAAGCGATCCAGCCCTGATAGCCAATCCAGGATTTCGCTCCGTGGGGGCATCATTTAATAATTCGGTTATGTCCACACTGCCCGTTGATATCGCGGAGTTTCCCTCTTTTCTTCCCTTGCGACGATTCTCTACCGAAAAGTATTTGCAAATGGTCGATAGCGGGTTCCTTGGCCCAAGTGACAAAGTGGAGTTGATCGCAGGAGTCGTCGTCGAAACGTCGCCATCAGGAATACCGCACAATCAATTTCTGATCCAAATTGTTGACCTGTTTGCCGCCGTATTGAAAGATTGTCAAGTTGCCATCCAGGCCACGCTACCCTTGGACGATGGCAACGTGTTTCACCCTGATTTCATGCTACTCCGCCGCAAGCCGGAAGGATATAAACTTAAATATCCTCGCCCTGAGGATGTGCTGCTGGTGATCGAGGCAGCAAGTTCCTCCCTGCGGCGGGACCGCGAAATCAAGCTTCCGGTTTATGCCGCAGCGGGCATTCCAGAATATTGGATTACCGATCTCGAGAAGGAACTGGTAATCGTCCATCGACAGCCTGAGGGGTCTCAATATCAGGTCGTTGAAATCGCGCAGAAAGACGAAATTCTTTCGCCGCTGGCCGCCCCTCAATTCTCGCTCAAGGCTGGAAAGCTTTTTGAGTAGTCGATTCGCTTTCTGAAGGGTTCTCTGAATCACCAGAGACTGCGAGAAATGTGACCAAATCACGCAGGTCTTGGACCGACAGACTTCTTTCCAGGCCAGAAGGCATGATGGAAGTGGTAGCGGGCTCTCGGGAGGCAATCACCTCACTCGGCAATAGAAAGGTCTTGCCAGCTGTGTCTGCATAGGGCTCCAACCCGTCGTCCCCCGCTTTCGGAAGCCGCAATCCCACAAAAGTTTTCCCTTCTTCTGTGCCCAGAATCCAAGGCTGATACTGCGGAGCAATGTCTCGGCTCGGATCAAGGATGGAGGTGATTACCCGCTCGCGGGATGATAGCTTGCCAATTTGGGAGAGGTCGGGGCCAATGTTGCCCCCTCGTCCATTGTGCCGATGGCACACACTGCACTGGGGTCCGACAGGGCTGTGGAACAGCCTCTCTCCTGAACTTGGGTCTCCCGGCATGGTCAGTAATTCAACCCATGCTTCTAGATCCCCTGCTTCTGGCAATTCCTCTGTGCTCACCGGCCCATGGCCTTTGAGTCGAAGCACTCGCTCGGCTTCCTGCTGAAGTATATCCTTTTCCCCAGAGACGAACTTTTCGAAGTGCGACTTGTATTGCTCGAAGTTCGCCGCCAGCCCGAGCAAGGCTTCTACACGAACTTCGGCGGGTTGCTCCGAGTCGTAAACGACTTCTTCCAATATCTTAAATCTTTCGGGTTCTGAGCGATCTGCAAGGAAACGAATTGCTGCTAGCTTCAACGACGGAAAGTCAACCTCAAGGAATTTACGAACGTCTTCCAGAGTCATTGCCTGGCAATCGGGAGAGACGAGGCTGAGGGCTACGGCCCGATTTTCTGCCATCCGGTTGTCGTTGGTAACCTCTTGGACCAGCAACTCATCGGCAATCCCCTTTTGCCGTTGTGCCGGCTCGCGACTGAGCCAATCCACCGCACCCAGTACGGCCAGATAATATCTTTCACTGGGGGTCGGCTCGTCCAACAAACGCTCCAGGTCACCCTTCAGTTCCGTCAAATGTTCTTCCGCAATCCAGCGGACGGCAAAAAGCCGCACATCTGGATCGCTGCTGGACAGCAATCTGCGAAGATACTCTGGCATTTGGTCTTGATGAACAGCATGGTTCCACCTTTGCAAGTGGACCTCCATCAGCTTCCGGGGCACCACTTCCGGTCGATTTCTAAGTGGCTCGAGCTCTGATTGCATCTCCGGCGGCAGTTCCAATCGCCAGAGTCGCCCCTTCGCATGCACGGGATAACTGCGATCGACCCAATCTGCAAAGTAGAGCGATCCGTCCGGAGCGACTGCCATTCCCGTAGGTCGGAAATCTGTGTCGCCTTGTACTACAACCGTCCGCCGTGCAGCGTAACTCCCATTTTCTTCCGCCGCGAGTTGATACCGCTCGATACGATGATCACCCCAACTGGTGACCCACAGGTAACCCCGGTGAAACAGAATGGCCGTGGGCGCTTCCCCTGTGCCGCAAATCATGGGCAACGTCCCGGGCAGTTCTCCATCCCAGGCCTGCAAGGGATGCACCCCTGCCCTGCCATACTCGAAACGATGGCCGTAATCCCCCTTTGGCAGCACATGAATAAGCCGACAAGGGGGACTGGCATCCGGGTCGTTGTCGACACAAAAGAGTTCTCCTGATGCCATACATAACGAAAAAGGATTCCAGAATCCCTCGGCCCATCTCGTGACTTCCGAACCATCCCACTTACAACGATAGATGGTCCCCACACCACCAGTATTCTGAATGCGCGACCCATCACTACCGATAATCTCGTAATCACCGCCAGAATTTTCTCCCACGCCGAGATAGAGAGAGTCCTCCGCAATAAATATCCCACTGAGCGCGTTGTGCGGGTAATCAATATCGGTCTCGAGCCTGACAATACGATCGTTCGAATCGACTTTCCCGTCGTCATCATTATCTCTCAGCAAATGAACATCACTTCGAGTGACCAGATAAATTGCACCGTCGGCTCGAACGGCAACGTTCATCGCATGGCGGAACCCTTCGGCAATAGTCTCCCATTGGTCAAGGCGACCATCGCCGTTGGAGTCGATAAACCTTTTAAGTCGATCACTCGGAGGACCATCATAGTCCTCTTGGCGTTGGTGGGTGTGTGACTCAACTACCAGAAGACGGCCCTGGTTATCAAATGCAACTCCAATTGGAGTGACTATCTCTGGCTCACGTGCCACTAGTTCCAGCGAACAATCCTCTAGGAGAGTGCGTGGCTCTGCGCCTAAGCACAATGAGGCATGCCAAACTACAGCCAGCAACCAACCCAGATACCAGAGATCAAACCACCGGCAATAACTGAATCCTGATCGCACCGTTAAGTGGGGACGATCGTTACTGGCCATCCTGGGGATCCTGAAACTTCAGGGCGGCAATCAGAGACTTGCCATAGATGTTCCACAACTGCTGCGGATCACTACCGGCATCCTTCGGCAATTCCCAAGTGATGATCGGTTTTCGCATGGATTCTCCGACGAAAGAACCCAGTGAGCCCGGGAGTCCTCCTAGCTTTTTCACAGGCAGAGGTCCATCACCTGCCATGGCTACAGCTAACTCATGAGCAGGCCCGTCGTAATCCACGCAAGCCAGTGGTTGATGAATGCTCACAATCCGATCGGGAAAGTGGTGCGCAATGGCCTGCATCAGAGCGCGAGACTCCGGTTCAGACAAAGGCGCATGGCCATGAAGATTTACTTTGGATTCATCCCAATTGCCAGCAGGGAAGTTGCGATTCAAATCGACGCCACGGGAATTGAAACGCTCATTAGAGGCCATGCCATCAGGATTCGCTACTGGGATCAGCACTACCTTATGTCCTGCAAGTTCTTCTGGATGGGTCTTTAACCAGTCGGAAAAAGCAGCCAAGAGTGGAGTGCCGGCAGCCTCATTGCCGTGGATTGTGGCCATCACCATCAGAACATCAGGGCCATCGCCATGAACTTCACAGTCTATTGGTTTTCCCAAGACAGAATAGCCGATCGTAGATCGGTGGACGCTTTCTTGCTTGGCGGTTTGAGCCCACAATTCTGTGCAGATGATTGCTGCGAGCAGACAAACGATAGATCGTGTCACGACTAGATATCTCTGAGACAGATTATAGAACTGCGTCATTGAAGTTTCATTGGTCATTAGTCATTGGAAATTGGTCATTTTGCAACAAATACCTGTCCCAAGGTGAATCATTCCAGTTAGTCACCCTGTGCTGGTTCCTGCACAGCGTGCTCCTGCAAATCTTCTAGATCCGCGAACTCCAGCGTTGATATGTGCGTCGATTCCAGCACCACCTGCGGGGCCATTCCGGCCTCCAATGCTTCTTTCCAGCGAGGTGCACAGAGGCACCAGCGATCTCCAGGCGAGAGGCCGGCAAAATCGTAGAAGGGGTTCGGTGTGCTGAGATCATTTCCCGCTGCCCTTGAGAACTCCAAGAATTCCTCCGTGACCTGCACGCAGACCGTGTGGAGCCCCATGTCATCGCGACCCGTGCGGCAGCAGCCATCCCGATAAAAGCCCGTCAGCGGGTCGAGTGAACAGGGTTGCAAGTCGGTTCCTAGTACATTCTTGGGCTGAGACATGGCTGACACCTAGGCGTGGAGATTCATCGGAATGACGTTGAAGATTATGCTAATTTACTCACTCTCGCCATACAAAGCCAGTATTTCATCAAATCAAGGGCAATTTCATCTCTTTGAGCCTGGTACACTCGAGGCTTCCGAGCGACAACTTGATTTCGTCGCAATTCGAAAAAATAAACGCTCCCCCTTCGTCTTGCGTATCTGATCTGACTATGATGAGAGCCTGTAAATCTCTAAATCTAGCCGAAATAAGGGACTGAAACGTGAATTTCCTGGCACGCAAATTTCTCAACGTCTGCGAAGCGATCCCTTACGGTGTTTCCTACGCTTGGCTCAATGACAAAATCCGTTCCCCTGAACCATTGAATGAAGAAGCCATTTGGCAAGAAATCACAGGACCTCTTCCTCCACCAGTGCAATTCGTTCGAGACCATTGGCCTCTACGACCTCTGCGTTGGGCATTGCTCGCCACCAAAATAAAGCAAGATCATCTGCTTGGGATTTCAGCCCACTACGACGTATCGAACGAGTTCTATGAGCTGTTTCTGGACAAGAAGTACATGTTTTACACGTGTGCCGATTTCCATAGTCCTGACGACACCCTGGAACAAGCTCAACAGAACAAGGCCGACTTTATTCTGAATTTGATTAATCCGCAGCCAGGTGAAAAAATTCTGGAACTC
The DNA here is from genome assembly GCA_937925545.1 of uncultured Planctomycetaceae bacterium. Classification (GTDB taxonomy): domain Bacteria; phylum Planctomycetota; class Planctomycetia; order Pirellulales; family Lacipirellulaceae; genus Bythopirellula. The sequence continues at coordinate 270,027 of CALALR010000037.1, read as the reverse complement.
GGCTGCGGTTGGGGTGCCATGCTCAAGCGACTTTATGAACACACCGGAGACAAAGAAAATCTTTACGGATTCACGCTCTCCCAAGAACAGGTCAAATACAACGAAGAGCACAATGGCTTTAACGTTACCTTCGAAAACTTCATCACGCGAGATTACAAGCCCGAGGAATTCGATGTCATTTATTCCATCGGGTCATTCGAACATGTACGTCCCAAAGAGGTCGCCATGTTGTGTAAGAAGACCTATGCGGCACTTAAGCCAGGTGGCCGGGCCGTTCACCACTTTTTCTGCCGGGTTCCGCAACACCTTTTCGCCACGGCGATTTGTTCCCAGATTTATTTTCCAGGTTCAATCGGCAGCACTTGCCATGAATGGTTTAAGGCGTTTGAAGGGGCAGGTTTTCGAATTTCACACCGCTCCATCCACGACTACCGCCCTACCCTGCGTGCCTGGTTCGATAATCTGGTTGCAAACCGTGAACGAGCCCTGGAACTGGTTGGTGTGCAAACCTACAACCGATATGTAACCTTCTTCCCTTCGTCCTATCGTTACTTCGACGACGGCTACGGTATGCTGGTCCGCTGGGTAATGCATAAGAAGAAATAGGGGAATGGGAGGAATTAAGGAATAGAAAAAAGTTTAATAGCAACATTCCCCAATTTCTTCTATTCCTCCCATATCTTCTCTCGCAACATCGCTAAGAAGCAAGCTGCCGAGATCCCCCCTGCTCCAAAGACCATACACATCACCATAATTTGATAACGGGCAGCGATCAGCGGCGATTCACCGGCGAGGATCTGTCCCGTCATCATGCCAGGAAACGAAACGATCCCGACTGCCAACAGCGTGTTTGTTATGGGAATTAGGGCTGCAGTCATGGCGCGGTGACGGGCCGTCTCGTAGTCTATCTCCAAAGCACTCTCAGCCAGAAACCGCTCGGCGGCAATACTGACTGAGTTCATCGAATTGGCAAAGATCATCCCTCCGAGCGGAATCAGCTCCCGCGGCTCGAACCAAGGATCGCTATCGAGTACCCCCTGGGTGACGAGGGCAAGCGTCGCCACACTTCCGAGGCTGATCGCCACGAAGGCTTTTCCCAAAAGTCGTCCCCGTTGTGCTTCGATCGGGCCCAGCGAGATCCAACTCGCAGCCGAGAGCATCAGGGCCAAGGTCACCATCACCACGGCCGCCTGTTCGGTCTCGAATATAAAAGCCAACACATAACCGACCGCCAAGAGCTGCACGAGCATCCGCAGGACAGCAGTCACCGTTCGACCCGTCGGAATTGACCACTTTGCCATAATCCCCAACACAACCAGCACGGGAATAAATGATAAAGCCAATCGGGCATAAGAGATCGTTTGCATAGCAGGCTTCCATTAAGAAGGAATCGGGTACCAGCTCTAATGTAACATCCCCACCTAAAACCGTCCCCCTCGGGACTGGTCGCTTCGGCGACCAGTTGCCCCAGAGCACAATCAAGAGAACTCCATCCTGGACGAACGGCCTATGCCAGTTAAAATCACCTGCACGATTCTTTAGACCCCCATCACAAGAGAGAACTTCTCATGTTAAAAGTGAATGAGTATTTCAATGGCAATGTCAAGTCGATCGCCTTTCAGACCAAGACTTTACCAGCCACAGTCGGTGTCATGGCCGTCGGCGAATATGAATTCGGCACATCCAACAAAGAGACCATGACCGTGGTAAGCGGCGCTCTCACAGTGAAACTCCCGGGAGAAACTTCTTGGAAAGATTTCACTCCAGGACAGTCCTTCGTCGTCGCTGCAAATGAAAAGTTTCAACTCAAAGTCCCAGAAGAAACCGCTTACCTCTGCACCTACGAATAACTTCCCGCACGGACCCACCCATCAAAGATTCACTGTGACAAACAACTAACCACAAGCCACCAACCACTCAAAGATGCCCACCCACGCGATCGAAATCCACTACTGCAACCAATGCCGCTGGCTCTTGCGCTCCGCCTGGATGGCCCAGGAACTCCTGACCACGTTCACTGATGAGATCAGCGCACTGACCCTAAAACCGGGAACCGGCGGAGTCTTCGAAGTCCGTGTCGACGGCAACCTCATCTGGTCGCGCGCCGAGCAGGGTCGCTTCCCCGAGATCAAAGAGCTCAAGCAACTCGTGCGCGACCAAATCGCCCCCGAAAAAGATTTAGGGCATTCGGACTCCACGTAGGCCGGGGATCGGCCGCAGCCCCCCTTGTGTCATTCCCGCGTAGGCGGGAACCCAGTTCCTTCACCCAGCCCGTCATTCCAAACGGAGCCAAACGGCCTGAGAAATCTCATTCCCCATTGACTCATTCCTGGATCCCCGGGTGTCGTCGCCTAGGCTCCTCAACTCGGGGCTAATTTCTGACACCCCTTCGGGGTGAATATGGGAACCTCGCAAGGATGAAGATTACCATCCTAAAGGGATGAAAGCCATTAGCCGTAGCAATTAGCGAGTTCCCATCCCCGATTCTCAAAAAGCAGTGGCACAATAATTCTTGTAGCGTGGAGCAAATGAAATCGCGATAATAGTCGTCGCAGTACAGTCTGCGAGCTCTTTGAAAACCGAATTATAAAGTCAATCGTCAGCGGAGAATCCAAAACTTAATCAGTTGAGCCGCGGATTGATCTGGACGAGACACGCACAGAGTAGGTCTATTTCTATTCCGTGGCAATCAGTGAGAATCCGTGACTAAGAAGTTGAGGAAGGCGGATTTTTGTTTACAAAAGTCTCCGACTGACTCTATAAAACAAGGGGTAAAACGAGTTTTGTTTTGTAAAAAAAGTTTTGAACAGAAGTCTTGGGGTAAGACCGTTAAGAATTTTCGTCTTCCTCGTCGATTCCCATCTCGAGTTGTTTGATCTTGCGATAGAGATTCGAGCGGTGGAGGTTGAGTCGTTTGGCGGCCTTGCTCATGTTGCCGCCGGCGTTTTCGATCGTCTGCTTGATGTACTTCTGTTGAAAATCGCGGGTCGCATCGGCGAGCGAGGCGTTGAAATCGAAGTGCAAGGCGTCCCCCCCTGCCCCGGCGTTGATAAAGGCCAGGTCGTCGGCCTCGATGCGGTCTCCACTCGTGAGGTACGCCAGGCGTTCCATGAGGTTGCGGAGTTCGCGAATGTTTCCCGGCCAGGCATGTTCGAGCAGTTTCTTCTTGGCGGCCGTCGAAAACTGCGGCTTGTTGCGACCCATGTTGCGACAGAAAGTTTCCAGAAAATGTTCGGAAAGCAAAAGGACATCCTCGCCTCGTTCCCGCAGAGGGGGCAGTTCCAGGCTCACCACGTTGAGGCGAAAGAACAGATCCTCGCGGAATCGCTTTTCACGAACCATCTTCCCCAGGTCCTGATTCGTGGCAGCCAGAATCCGCACCTCCGTATGAATCGACTGCGAACCACCCACACGCACGATCGTTTTGTCTTCCAACACCCGCAGCAGCTTGGCCTGCCCGCTGAGACTCATATCGCCGATTTCATCTAGAAACAAAGTCCCTCCCGTCGCAAGTTCGAACTTGCCGGCACGGGACTCATGGGCATCGGTAAAGGCTCCCTTTTCGTGGCCAAACAGTTCGCTCTCGAGCAGCGTCTCCGTGAGTGCCGCGCAATTGACGGCGATAAAGGGTTGATCGCGACGCCGGCTGAGGTAGTGGATCGAACGGGCAACAATTTCTTTGCCTGTGCCATTTTCGCCCAGGATCAAAATCGCGAGATCCGTGTCTGCAATTCGCCGAATCGTCGAGCGGACGGCACCAATGACAGCACTTTCGCCGATCAATTGCAATCCTCCGGCTGCCTCTTCGACCAGTCGCTGATGCTTGGAGAGAAGCTCCTGCCATTGTTGCGTATTTTCCAAGGCAACCGCCGCGTGGGCAGCCAGCTCGATCAATCCTTGCTCGTCTTCATCGGTGAAGAGCCCTTCTTTCTTGTTAAGCACCTCAAACGCACCCAGGCATTGCCCTTGAGGAGTAATCAGAGGAACACACAAGAGAGTGCGTGTGTGGTAGCCGGTTTCTTGATCGATCTTGCGAGCAATTTGATTGTCATCCACGCCACCTCCAACGCGACGTGGTTCGCGAGTCTGGACCACCTGCCCCACAATGCCGGTGTCGTCAGATATACGCAGTTCACCATCCTCTTCAATCCCCAAGGCTGGACGACCCACCAACATTTTGTTCGCCTTGTCCCACAAGAAAATACTGGCCCGATCGGCACCAAGCAACTCCGTGGCCGCATTGGCCATTGCTACGAGCAGCGACTGCATGGAATCGGACTGGCCCCAGGTGTGCGTGATATCCAGAACCTTTTCCAATCGACGGATTCGACGAGTGCGATGGTGTTGTCCTTCAATTATTTTATGGATGGGAGAAAGTATGTTTTGCAGTCCTTTGAGATGATCGTCACTGACAGTGCCATTTAAGAGAAGCACGTGCTTTTGATCGAGTGGCAACGCAATCCAACTTCCCAAACGAGCAACGAACAGCTTATCGAGCGCATCCGCGGCGATCTGCGTCGGCAAATTTTTGGGGTATTCTCCCGCCTGCCCCAACCGTTTCCACTCCGGAGGAACCGACTTGAGAACGATCAAGCTTTCAACTTGGAGAAACTGCTTGAGTCCTGGTAGAGACATCTCCCAGAACTTTGCTGAAGTCGCGGTCGTTTCGGCATACTGCAGCAGCGATACCGCTATTTCGTTGATTCTCTGCGACGCCATAGTCATTGTTAGGTCACGTGGTGAGGATATGACTAAAATGATGCACGCATCTCACTAAATGTTGTCTATAAAGCACCATTTTTTCTGTAATGTAATCATACACGCATCAATTAAAGTAGTCAAATGCTAAAAAATATCGAAAGGGATCTGTCCTATAAAAGACACACTCTGATCACCCAACAGGCTGATTTTTTCGGACGTAGTGAGACCGTAGGAACTTCCAACCCCTGTTGGTGAACGCCACTGGGGTGTTATTCTGCTTCCGGCGACTGTCAGGCAAACAGCCCGCCGTTTGATTCGTTGGCCAGTAGAGAGAACAGGAGTTTGAAATGGGCGTTTTTTCGGCGAAAAAGGGGCTGATCACCGGCGTTTTTAACAAGCAATCGATTGCTTGGGCGATTGCGGACCGCATCATGAGCGAAGGGGGCGAGTGCGGCTTTTCCTATATGCCCGACAAACCGGACGACGCCAGACAAAAGAACCTCAATCGGGTGCAAAAGCTGACCGAGGGTAATCCCCAAGCGAGATTCCTCCAGCCTATGGATGTGACGAACGACGACCACATTCAGGCCGTGATGGAGCGATGCTCCAATGAACTTGGCAAGATCGACTTTCTGCTTCATGCGATCGCCTTTGCCCTGCCTGATGATCTCAAAGGAGACACCATCGCCACCAGTCGCGCGGGTTTCAAATTGGCGATGGACATCAGCGCTTACAGCTTGATCGCCCTGGCAAATGCTGCTCAGGGAGTCCTCAGCGATGGAGCTAGCATTCTCACCCTGACCTATTATGGCGGTGAAAAGACGGTCCCCGGCTACAATGTGATGGGCATTTGCAAGGCGGCACTCGACTCAATCGTAAAGTATCTGGCATACGATTTGGGGCCACGCGGGATTCGCGTGAACGCTTTGAGTGCTGGTCCACTACAAACGATTTCCGGCAGAGGGGCCGGTGTCGACGAGATGCTAGGTCTTTACGAAGGGATGGCTCCTTTGGGCCGCAATATCACCCACGAGGAAGCGGGCAATAGCGGGTGTTTCCTGCTCTCGGATATGTCTTCCGGCATTACCGGAGAAATACTGCATCTTGATGGTGGCTACAACTCCATGGGATCGCCTGGTCGACTCATCGAGAAGTTTCGTGCGAAGCAATAGCTCCGCACGAATTGCTAGCTTCAAATCTTGAATTATTTAGATTCGCTCTGGATGAATATCTAGGCTGCTTGTAAAGTTCTCAAAGCGTCGTGGAAACACAATTTCACGAGGCAACCCCGTATTCTTGACAGTTGTTCGATCCAAGTTCTTAGCAGAACCATCAATCTGGTTTGTGACAGCGCGCCTTGCATCCTTTAGGTTGAGCGTTCTGCAAATGCTAATCACCTGGATTGCTAACTGAGTGACAGAGAAGTCCTCCTAACCCAAGGTGTGAGCATGGAAGCTCGATCCCACGGTGCCGTCAGGTTCCTTGCCGTTGTTGTAATCTGCTTTTTCCCGTCGACTCTGTTCGGAGCTGCTGGATATCGCACACAGAACTTTACAGTCGATGCTCCCACGCCACAGTTGGCCAAAGTAATAGGCGATGCCGCTGAGCAATGGCGCAAACAGCTTTCACAGGAATGGCTAGGGTATGAATTACCAAACTGGCCGCAACCCTGCCCCATCAAGGCCCAAGTCGCACCAGGTATGGGAGCTGGCGGTGCGACTAGTTTCGTGTTCGATAGAGGTGAGGTTTTTGGCTGGAGAATGAATATCCAGGGCTCACGGGAGCGCGTACTTGACTCCGTGTTGCCTCATGAGATTACTCACACGATTTTCGCCAGCCACTTTCGCCAGCCATTACCTCGGTGGGCAGACGAAGGAGCTTGTACAACGGTTGAGCACCACAGTGAAATCGCCAAGCAGGAACGCATGTTGATCGATTTCTTACAGCATGATCGAGGAATTGCCTTCGACCGCATGTTTGCCATGACAGAGTATCCCAAAGATGTGTTACCACTCTATGCTCAAGGTCATTCTTTGGCACAATACCTGATCTACCAGCGTGGCAAACGGGAATTTCTGGCGTTTCTTGCAGACGGTCTTCGCGACGGAAATTGGCCACGAGCGCTGCATCAGAGATATGGATACCGCAACCTCCTTGTCTTGCAGAACTCCTGGCTTACTTGGGTGAAACAAGGCCGACCTGCCTTGGAATTGGCGAGCAACGTGCAAGAGGCGACACCTAAGAACGTAGTTCGAGGACAAGATCCGGCGGCAACTCGACAAGCACACACAGAATTAGCCAGCCATCCAAATTCTAATCCCTGGACATCAGCGGCCGAACGTTCACCTGTTACACCACCTAATGCTTCTGCAACCACTCCAATAGAGTGGCCTGCACAGCAGGGAGAAGTTGCTTCTGTTTCGCAGCCCTCCAAAACAGAACCAAGTATTTACGAAGCGCTTAGCCGCGAAGTGCTGCGGCGATAGCGATTGTTTCAATCCTTGCTTGATGCTGCTTGGGCACTCTCGCCACTACCTGCCACAAGCGTTCCCCAATTGGCAAAAAAGTCATGCTCGCATTTAGGGCACCGAACGCTGCGGCCAAGAAATTTCGTGGCCACATCTTTGCCGTGGGGGCAGTTCGGACAAATGATGTGAAAGCGCAAAGGGCCATCTTCGGTTAAATTCGCGAAAGTTTCCTCGGGGACGCCTTCGAAGTCTATATCCTCCGGTTCGAGGGTCGATAATTGCTCGACTGTAAGTTCAGATATACCGACAATTCGATTGGCCATCAGGCGGATGGCATGTTCGAACAAATTCCGTGCTGTTCGGCCATTGCCAAAAAACCGTGTGCGATTGGCATACAGGTAATCAAACCCAACCATGATCTTGGCACGAGTAAGTGGCTGGAGAGCATAGTGGTTCTTATCACACATCACACCGAAAATCTGGGCAAGTTCCAAAGCCGTATAATCTAAGAATTCCAAATTTCTGCTGAATCGTGAGGACAAACCAGGATTCGAGCGAAGAAGTAAAGCCATTTCGACAGGATACCCAGCCAGGATGACTACCAACCGTTCGCGGTCATCTTCCATGCGTTTGAGCAGCGTCTGCACTGCTTCGTGACCAAACGGATCTTCTCCAGAAGCCGCAATTAATGTGTAAGCCTCGTCTATGAAAAGTACTCCGTCGAGGGCTTCGTCAATGCGTTGGTTTGTTTTTGGCCCGGTTTGTCCAGCATATTCTGCAACAAGGCCTGAGCGATCTGTTTCGACAAGATGGCCCTTTTTGAGGATCCCCATCGCACCGTAAATTTTGCCGACGATGCGGGCAACCGTCGTTTTACCCGTGCCAGGATTACCTCCAAAAACCATATGTAAACTCAAATTTGTTATCGGCAGTCCCGCTTCCTCACGTTGCTTTTGAATCTTCAGAAAGTTCGTCAACGTGCGCACTTCTGTCTTGATGTTCTCCAGACCAATAAGCCGATCTAATTCGCTCAAAGCCTCTTGAAGTTGCTCCTCCGGAGACTTATCAGAAACCTCAGGTTCAGCAACATCCTCGGAAACTGCTACCTTGTCTTTGACTGAAATGGTCTTCTCCTGAGCGGTCTGTTGCGTTGCTGAGCTGTGGGATAATTCTGTGATTCTCTTAGTATCTCGCAGTATCTTCTCAACGGCTTCGATCCGCGCCTCACGTTCACCTTGATGCTGAGTGGGTTCATCGATCGGAATCTGTCGTAAATGCCTGTACAACTCATCCTGAATCATTTTTACTCGAGTGGCCTCTTTTGGTTTCAGAGGCCCATCGGCCCTGGCAACGATATTTGACAGGCGAGTAACAATTGTCTCTAATTCCCCCACACGCTCTCGCAATGGAACAATCTGGTCAAAAGGTCTTATGAGTGCATACCATTTAAGGGAAGTGGCTTTCTCAGACATCTCCTGCAATGCCGCTTTAAGATGATCTTCTTTCAGCCATTCGCTCCATAAGTGAAATAGAAGGACTTCTCCCAAAAACCTTTCGTTGGCGCTCCACCGGCGATCGGCCTCGCAAACAGTAACAAATATTTTCACCACCAAGGCACGATGAAGGTCGTCCATCAATTGGACAAATCCAGTCCCAGTCTTAGGGACTAAGTCTGGAAATTCGCGGACGCATAGTTCACCACTTGATAAATAGAGATCTCGACACTGGCCGAGAAGTTGGCGGAACTGCGATGGAAGATCGGGAAAATCGAAATTAGGCATCCTGGTATTATCCGGCTCAGAAGTCGCCAGACAAGGTGCCACTGCGAATTGGTGATCTCAAGTGGCAAAAGACATAGCGGAGATCAAACCAAACCATTTCGCACGGCCCAGACTGCCGCCTGAGTTCGATCCGAAACGCCAAGCTTCCGCAAGACATGCTGAACATGTTCCTTGACCGTTTCATAGCTGATTGACAACGCTTGTGCAATTTCTTTGTTACTCAGGCCCAAAGCCAGTTGCTTGAGCACTTCACTCTCTCGCTTCGTCAGCGGTACATCAAGCGCACTCTCCAAACGGGCACTTGCCACTGAACCTGAAACAGCACGCAATTCATCCCGGCTCCAGAGCGATTCACCAGTAAAGACTAGCCTGATGGCATTGGTAATTTCTTCGCGCGAGGCTGCTTTGGTAAGATACCCGTTTGCCCCAAGAGCAACCGCCCGAGCGATGTAGGTGGGATTCTTATAGGCACTGAACATAATAGCCGAGGTATCGGGTAATTCGACACGCAGTTTGGATAGACAGTCCATGCCGTCTAACTCTGGCATACGAACATCAAGAAGAACGACATCTGGTCGATGCTTTCGTGCGAGTCGTAATGCTTCGACACCATTAGCTGCCTCGGCTACGACTGATATATCGGTCCCATTCAGCATGGCGATAATACCTGCTCTTACTACCGCGTGATCATCGGCTATCAGCAGGCGTATCGACATTTCACTCGCTCCGGATCACCGGATGGAAACTGACAGAACGATTGATGAGATGTCACAAACAATCTTGGAGGACTTCTACCCCCTGCACCCTCCTTGGCAACCATAGCGGCCACATCCGCTGCGGACGCAACGTTCGATATGCGTAATAGTTTTTAGAAGTAAAACTTAAAATAGGACCACCATTTTCTGGCAACTCTAAAGGCCCCTTTGAGTTATTTTGTTCCCACGAAGTGGAATATTGTTTGGCAATACTATTTGCGTTTGTAAGTCTAGTCCAATTCCAAAACTTTTGACGAGGCAACAGCTAGCAAATCTAGCCAATTGCAAAAATCAGACTTTGTTCGACAAGTAATAGTCTAACACGAATTACCATGTGACAACACCCAATGACAAACATCCCCAAAAAAAAGTGATTTCATTAGAAAACCAAGGAAAACAACATGTGAATTCATCGAGTTTGCATGCTGCAACAACCAACTAAATCTCATTGAGAAATGCGGATCTTCTTTCCAAAGTTTTCGCGGTTTTTGCCTAAAAAGGGCTCTGCTTCTCAATTCTCCTTTCATCTCAAGTTCAAGCTTTACACCAATTGTTGGTTTTTGCATACTCAACACGAATGACATAGTTGCAATCGTTTCCACAGAATTTGAACAGGTCAACGATTTAAAACATAGGTCCTCTCATTAGACAGGGAAGCAAAAACTGGGGGATGCGTGTGGCATGAATCTCGATAGTTCTCAAAGGATTTCACGCTTGTCGATGAGCGAAGTGACGACATTTCGCTGGTCTCTCGAAGAGGACGTTAAATATTATCAGGCTGCAGGTTTTGAATCGATTGGCGTCTGGCGGCAGAAACTCAGTGATTATGGTGAGGAAGAAGGTATCGACCTACTCGCTGCAAGTGGTTTGGAAGTTTCTAATCTCTTGTGGGCGGGAGGTTTTACGGGGAGCGATGGGCGTAGCTTTCAAGAAGCAGTTGATGACGGTTGCCATGCGATCCGCTTAGCGGGTGCCACGAGTGCCGGCTGTTTGGTTCTCTATCCCGGTGGTCGAAATCATCACACTTTTCGCCATGCCGAGAGGTTGTTCAGGCTGGCTCTTGACAGTTTGCTTTCACTAGCAGAAGCAGCCGATGTGATTCTAGCTATCGAGCCAATGCACCCAGCCTGTGCGCGAGAGTGGACCTTTTTGACCGATATCGAATCGACAATTGCGCTTATCGAGAGCATTGGCTCTGATCATCTGAAACTGGTGTTCGATACTTATCACTTTGGGCATGACCTTGCACTTTTGTCGAACCTGCGTGAGATCGTCCCTCACATTGCCCTTGTTCAACTTGGTGACCGCAATGTACCGCATTGCTCGGATCGCCAACGGTGTACTTTGGGCACAGGAATTGTGCCATTGCGAACTGTTCTTACTGAGTTGCAGCGAACTGGCTACACAGGCGACTTCGATATAGAACTAGCCGGTTCAGGGTTTGGACCCGATCAATACGAACGATTGCTGGAAGATAGTCGGCTGCGATTCGAACGACTTATGCCCTCGCTTACCGAAGCTAGTTCATAAACAGAGATTTGTCGCATTTCCGATGACATACTTAATTCTTAGCAACCGGACGTGATATCTCATTCCTTTCGCAATAATGCGTGCGGATTTTTACTCAAAGATGCTTTGCGAAGAATGCAGGATTGATTTACGCTTGATGTCATGGCTCGATCGCTAATTATCGATTCGCAAACGATTATTCCAGCAGAAGAACTCTCGGTCACGTTTGCCAGAAGTTCCGGTCCAGGTGGCCAGAATGTCAATAAAGTGAACAGCAAGGCAATCCTGCGCTGGAGAGTAGCAGATACGGACGCGATATCCGCTGAAGTTCGCTCACGATTTCTCCAACGGTTTGCATCTCGGGTCAATCAGGCGGGAGAGATTCTGATATCGAGCGAGAAATACCGTGATCAGGGCCGCAATATATCCGACTGTCACGAAAAACTTCGCCAACTCATTCAAACTGTCCTCTCTCCACCGCGTAAGAGAAAAATTACAAAGCCGACAAAGTCCTCTGTCGAAAAACGTCTTGCAAACAAGAAGGAAAGATCCCAGCGTAAAAAGAGCCGCCGGTTTGAGATCACAGACGAATAGTTTGTCAATGATAATCGCGATTCAGAATCCCTTCGTGATTTACGTCAGAATCGCCCCCGAGAACAACTTTTCGGCTTGTTTCCGAGTACTTGTCAGAGCAAACCGAGTCTTGCTAGAATTGAGAGGCTGCCCTTGATGCGGAAAAGTCACCTTGATTCATTCCCGGGGTGTGCTTTAAACCGAGTTACTGCTCCTACTTATCATATTTTACTTTTGCAAAAGACAATTGTGCCCTGGTATCAACGGCAAGCGATTCTGCTCAGGTTTTCTGAGTCATATCCGTTTACTAGATGAGCTAGATTCCAAACTGGACTTTGCCCATCGGTTCGGAAAAAGAACATATTCTGCTGATTGAAGATGGAGGATTCTGCAATGCACTTAATTGATTCAAAAGCGCAGGCGAGTGCAGCTTGGATGGAGCACCAAATTTTGGACCATGTGAAACAAGCCTTGAGAGTCACGTTAGGCTGGAAAGTTCCCATCGAGGGGGTAGCCCGGAAGCGCTCAAGCGTGCAGTTCACTCTCAAGTCTTTTCAAAGGCACCTGGAAAGGTTGATGAATCTTGAGGAGCAAGATGGTTATATGGTGATGGTTGGCGAGTTAAAGCCTAATCTACAATACCGCATAGACCGGTTGGAACATGACCACGATCATTTTCGCCAGGCTATTGACGAACTCTTTCCTCGGTTTGAAGAGATCAATGAGTTTGACCCCGAAGCGATGGATCGATTGTGTGAAGACATCAACCTGCTCCTAGATCAAATCGACCATCACGACCAAGAGGAAACCGATCTACTCCAAGAATCCCTTCTATATGATGAGGGGGGAGAAGGCTAGCAATGAATTCCTGCTGAGTTCTCCACTCAAGAAGCAGGGATTCATTATTCAGCCATTTCCATCTGGAAAAGTTTTCATCTGTTTGCTTGGTCACGAATGCCATTTTTTGGTTATAATTCCAGATAGGGTACCTTCTTTGCCCGCTGCAATTATTATCGATATACTTGGGCGATGACCAAACGCATACAACATCTCGATCGCTATCTCTCTGATTGGCCCTTTATTCCTGGTCAGGTGTTAGTTCGCGAAGTAAAGGGTTCCGATGGACGGCCTCTGCTGCAATTGCGAGTCGACATGGGAATCATTCAAATGGAGGTCACTGGACGACCCGATGGAGAAAAACCTGATGGTTTTGATACTTTCTATGATTCATTGCTTTCCCAGTCGTTTGCTGATGGCCCGCTTTTTCAACTAGACCAAGAACGCTGCCGAGAAATTGATCGTGAATTTTATCAGTTTTATCATCGTCGGGTTTGTTGGTTGACTCTAAATCGTTATGAAGAAGCCATTCGAGACGCGGACCATACCTTGGCTTTGATGGATTTCAGCACGGCTAACTCGCCTGACCCACTCTGGACCATGATGCACGAACAATACCGTCCGTTCGTGATGTTTCATAAGACTCAAGCCTTAACCTTGATTCAATTAGAAAAATCGAATCATCGCGGTGCGGTCGAATCAATCGATGCGGGTTTGGCAGCATTGCAGAAACTTTTTGAGGCCCATTCCTCTACAGAAGACGGCGATGAGAACACCTTATTGGAAAAACTTCGAGAAATGAAAGCCTCGATCGCAAAACACTATAATGTCGGCCCTTCTCTGGCCGAGCAGCTTGCCCAAGCGATAGCCACAGAACAATATGAGCTAGCCGCAAAAATTCGCGATCGTATTGAGGGAAGTTCTAACAAATGAGCGGTACTTACCTGGCTGCCAGTTGGTATTTGCCATTCCGCTCTCAATTCGAATTCTACTGCTAGTGCCAGAGTTACAAATTTCTTGCACAGAAGTGCGGCGAAGCTAGGTTCGAGACTTTATGCTAGCAGTGCGGAAACCCTTGTCCGATAAACAGATAGCGCAATTCTCATTCTCCGATCGCACAACTGGCATACACTGTGCGTATACATGTCATGTGTCCCTGAGACACCGGCTTTTCTCTGGAACAGAAGCTTATCTCATCAAGCGAATGGAGTGCATTATGTTAGTTCTGACACGGAAGCAAAACGAGAAAATCAAAATTGGCGACAACATCACAATCACTGTTTTGCGCATGAAGGGCAAGGCGGTTCGCCTGGGAATTCAGGCACCTGAAGACATGACTGTGCTGCGTGGTGAAATTGCCTTTGATATCGAAGTGGAATCTCTTCCTGCTGAGAATGACCAGGAGAATGCGGCTTCGGGAACACCAGCGGCGTTCACGTCAAATTCCCGGATCGCCAAATCTCAGCACCAGTTTAAAAATTCTGTGACGTGGTCAAACGATTCCCATCCGAACCTCATTAGAGACGAGATACAAAGACCTGCGAAAAACTGCCAAATCTGTTGGTCCATCTAGCAAGTTAGATCATCACGGTATTCCCCGGCTGACACCCGATAGTTCGTGGTGTTACCCGAGCACTAGATTGAATGAATTCTATGATCTAAGCGTAATTCAGGTGCAATGCGAACTACTTAAGAAAGAATTCTTCCGTCAGGTTGGCGCACAGAGAGTTGAAGAGCATAATTGGAGAGTAGCTTAGCGAAAGCTCCTCCAATGAGCGTAACTTCACTCAGTTTGCTCGAACGTGCCAGCGAGTCACCAGATTCTGACTCGTGGAACGAATTATTGGCCATCTATCGGCTACTGCTAGAACACTGGCTGCGAAGATACCACGTGCCTGATTCGGACTCCGAAGATTTGATTCAGGTCCCCAAGCCTTCTGAACATCAGGATGCCGACACTGGTCGGTTGTTTCAGTGCTTCCGCGTGCCTGACGATGCAAAGTATCTGACTTTCAAACTGCACGGAGGTAAAAATCGTGAGATAATGATTTAAGCCGACATTCGCAACAGAACAACAAAGATTCACATGACGCTATCCTATGCGGTATGCCAAATAATGCTTGCCTTGTTTGGTGCAACCTGGAATGTTGACTTCCAGGGCGATACGGATCATGCAGGCCTATACGGCCAAACCGATCCAATCGCTCACACCGAACCGGGTGTAACCTGGAACACCCTGCAGGTTCAGGCGTTCAACTCGAAGACCAAGAGCCAATTCCAATCCAACGCTTCTCTAGATTTACGGGATTCTGAAGGAAACGATAGCGGAGTCGTGCTGCAACTAACGGGTGATTTAGTGGGATGGGCTGGAGGAGCCGGTGCAGAATCGCTTGTAGGCGACTACCTGATTCTCGCTTCATTTGCAGGCATTGATACAAGTACGCTTACGTGGAAGATTTCCGGACTCGAAGCCAATCGAGTTTACAACCTCACCTTTTATGCGCACAACGACCAGAGAGCAGGCCGCGGGATTCGCTTTTCTATGAACCGTGGAGTGGAGCTTCAGCAAACCAACAAGAGCCCACCAAAGTCGGTAAAGGTCGTGGCGGATGGCCGCGGTGCCATTACGGGAACCGCAAGATCTTTGCGCGATGCAGGATCGGAAGGGAATTGGGCCGGGCTGCGAATAGAGCGGGTGATCAACGCTCGCCGATGGACGGACAATACCGGGAAATTCTCGGTGGAAGCAGACTTGATAGAAATAATCAATGGCTCAGCGGTGCTGCAACGAAGCGATGGCAAGACCGCCACGGTACCCCTCGGAAGGTTGAGTGATTCGGACTGGAGTTATTTGTCGCGGTTGGAGCGGATGCCTCTTCGTCCAATCTCAGCCGACACGCCGGAGAAAGAACCAGCGTTTCCAGACCCACTCACCGAACCTCCAATCTGGAACGATTTAGGCACGCCTTTCGACATAGCTGAATTCCTCAAAGCCCCGTTGCCGGCGCAGAATGCTGCACCGCTCTATTTGGATGCACTATTTGAATTCGATAATAATGTGTCCGGGTGCTTCGCGACTGGGCAGGTCAAAGAATATCCGCCGGACGTATTGCAGCGTTACCTAATTGCAGGTCAAAGAAGCAGACAGGCTTATCAGTTTTACAAGGCTTGGGAAGCGGACCCCGAGTCAGTAGACGTCGAGGCGGTGGACGATTGGTTGACTGAATACGACCTGGGATTCCAAAAGCTGGCTGCGGCCCAGAAACGACCTAAGTGCCGGTTTCAGACGGGGTATAGCTTCCACACACTGGTGACGCATATCCACACGGCCCGATCAGTATCCAGCCTCATAAGTTGGCGCATCCGACGCGATTTGAGCCGCGGTGACTTTCAACGCCCCCTAGATGACCTCCAACTCATGCTGCGGCTAAACCGCGACTTGAGACCCGGAGGCTTTGCCGTCAGTCAATTGGTATCCATTGCTTTGGATGGACAATGTTGTGAACGGGTACGCGAGATACTCAACGCTCCCGGCGTCGACGTGGCGACCTGCGACACCCTTCTGTCCTTGCTGACTGAGCATGAGTCTCAGTCGATCGATATGGTTGCCGAGTTCCAGCGAGCCGATTACATCACCGCTCGCCAAGCCCTCTACGATTTGCAACACCGTACGGGAACCTTTGACCCGCAATTTATGCGCGAGGAGCTCTCAATCGAAGGCGACACGAAATCTCCGTTGACATGCATATCATTCATCGTCGACCTGGGAATGATTAGCCCCCTAAAAAAGCTCGTGGTGGCAGCTCGTCTTTTGGGCACTCTGACTCCAGATGCCTGGACCGGTGGCAAGATGCTTTCAGATAGAAACTACACCAAGGAGGTAGATATTTTGAACCGTTATTACTCCAGAACCCTATCGCTACCCTTGGAGTCGAACTTTCAACGCTTAGAAGCCGAATACAAGTCGGCTTATGCGCCTGTCATCGGGTCGGCATTGGTGACCTATGTTATGTCGGCGGATATCACCGTGCTCGAGTCAATTCAAAGAGGTAAGGCGCAGATACGTGGAACACAATGCCTTGCCGCATTGCGGCGTTGGCTACTGGAGCACGCCGAAGCCCCACCAGATCTCGAAACACTGTTCAAAAATGCTGGTTTGGCCAACGTGCCGATCGATCCGTTTTCTGGCAAGCCATTTCGCGTGGCAACCTTTGATGGCGAGACAGTGTTCTACTCTATCGGACCTGACGGCAAGGACGATCTGGGACAGGTCGAGTCGAAGTACGGTCCACGCACACCGGGTGATTTGGTCTTTCGCCTTAAAGACTTATCTGCTGATTGAAGGCTAAACGTGAAGTGGCCTCATTATAATCAGCATTGACCCCATCTAGCGTGTAACAGCCTCTGTTGGTCCACGGGCGACTTCCACTTCCTGACTGGGAATCGTTGCAGGGAACATCTGAAAATCTCGCGGAGTCGCTTGATTCTGTGAGTTCTCTGGAGTCGAGACTTGTTGAATCCCTTCGCCGTAGGTGTAGTTGCGCAGATCGGACACCTGCTGCAGCAGGATGCGGCGGACTTCGAGAATGCTTTGCGGATGGCGGTGGACTAAGGAGTGGTCGGCTGGCACGACAATTTGTGATTCCGCATTTTCCAGTCGTGCGCTGTCCAGGGTTACGACGCCGTCCCCCTTACCCGAGGAAAACCAAGCCGCGATCCCCTCGGAGGGGATTTCACCCATGATGTTGTTATATTTCACCCAAGAACTGCAATGGGCCGTCAATAATACCGGTAGCAGGGGTGAATTGGGCTCCAGAGAGTCGATACTGGTGTTGATATCCAGGGGTGCGTTTTCTCGAAAGAAACCTGGATTCCTGGCGATGAGTTGATGCTTACCTTGCATCAGCTTCGTGGGAATACGAATCAGTTTTCTGCCTAGCCATTTAGTCGTGTCATTGGCAAATTCACTTCCCCGATGCGGCGTGCCTATCGTAATCACACGCCGAATCGAGGGATTGGGATCAAAAAAGAACGTCTGCGCCAGCCCTTCGCGCAGTTCTTCGTCGGCTTCCAACTCGGAAAATGGGCGGTCACTGAGTGTGGCCCAGAAGTCATTTCCGCTATCCACGGTTTGTAGTTTAGAAACCAAACCTCCCATACTGTGACCGACCAGCACGGTCTGATCCAGGGCCGGAAAACGACCTTCGGGATCAACTTTTTGCCTCATGCTGGCGAGATCTTCCCGCATCTGGGCGGCGCTGAACCAGAACGGCTGCCCCGTGGGATACATGTAGAACCAAAATTGGTAATACTTGCGTATCTGCGGATCGCTCCGCAGGTCGTTAAACATCTCCATCCAAGTGACCGGACTCGACCAGAGACCATGGACCATCACAACGGGAATCTTGTCTTCCTGAAATGGTTCGAGCATGTACAGCCCTTGAGCCTGCTTGACCTTTTCAGGTTTAAGAAGTCCCAGGGTCGAAAGGCGCGTGTCATCCAAGGCGGGCTGGCTCAAGGTGTGAGCCAGCGGCGTGCTTAGATCGGTTTCCAGTGGAACGTTTTGGTTCGCTACCTTGACAGTCGGTTGGTTCAAGGGATCGAACAGCTCAAGCACGGCAGACTGATCGGCATTCTTGCTGGCGGCTGCCAGGTCGACGCGCAAGAATGCCGTGACCGGGAAAGATAAGTCGTCGGGATAATACTCCTCGCGGGGATCCATTCCCTCGTGCTTGCGGCGGACGGCAATCAGCGGCACGCCCAGGCCAAAGTTGTGATAGTGGTTTCGCAGTCCGTGGACTTCATAATCGGTAACGAACTCAAAGTGGTCGATGTCCTCGGCATGCCAGTCGTTGCTCTTCAGGCGCACTTCAATTCGGCAGTCGTGGTTGGCGGTTTTGATGTTCTGGATCGTGCCGGGGCGCAACGAGTCCTGGGCCTGTACGATTCGCAGGGCTCCTTCCAATGCCGCATTGTAGAGATCACACGCCCGCCGGAACTCGGGGTCGTAGGGGTTCGATGCCGTCGTGTATTTTTCGTCGAACAGGTAGCGATAGGAATGCAGGACGGCCGCGCCATAGTATTCCAAGGCCTCACTCGAGTGTTGGCTCCGCTCAGCCCGCTTGCCGGCGACGTAGGCCAACTCGGCCTGGGCATAGACATTCTCGCGACTCGGATTGCGGGAATCGACCTCATTAAGCCTGGCGAGCAACTCCCGGCGATCCCCCTCCAGGTAAGCATGCAGATTATAGCGGCGGAGCAACTGGACGGTGCGCTCGGTCGGTTTCGGCCCCTGCCTGGTCAGCAGGCCGAGCGAGTCGGTCAGCGGGTTGCGAGGCGTGGAACGCAGGGCCACCCATTTGTTCGAGGTAATCGAACACCCGGAGACCAGGCTCGACAACAACAGCAAGAAGACCACCAAGCGAAACCGCCCGGAGATCTGCCGCGTCGTCGGGTGCAGGTTGGCAGGTGCTGGCTGCAAGTGAATAGTCCGCAAAAGCATGAGGCGAAGCCTGCGCGCAGCGGCAGGCCGGCCTGGAGTGAGCTGGGGGCAAAACACGAGGGCGAAGACTAGGAAGAACGCCAGAAAGCGTCAAGGCAATCGAGACATGCAGAGGAGTGCTAGCTTCCTAGAATTCTGTTGAACTTGTGGTCAAAGCCGAGTTTGAGCGTGAAAAGGCACTTGATGTAGGGGGCGGGGATTGGGGATTGTGGGCTCGGGGGAGGAGGAGGCGAGGGGTTAGCGCATGCATTTAGCCCCAGGCTGTCTTGGGACAGAGGGGTGCTGGCGGAGCGGTTAGCCACGGATTAACACTGATGACACGGATCGATTCAGATCCTATCCGTGTTTAGTCCGTAATCATCCGTGGCTAATAAACTGATACCGTTTGCGGTCTGAGAAATCAACTAAGATAGTCTCTCGCAAAGGCGCGAAGGCGCAAAGTGATACACTTCTTAACTCCGTTCTCTGCGACCTCCTGTTCAATAGATTCTTGGAAACAGCATCGACCTGATTCGATTGCTTCACGAAGAAATCTGAAGCTAACCATCTATTCTTGGTGATCTCGGTGTGCTCTGTGGCTATAACCAATTCTGGTTGCAGCCTGAGAACCCGAAGAAAGATAGTCTCGCAAAGGAGCGAAGACGCAAAGAGGATCAGCTTGCTTCTCTGCAGTCTCTGCGGCTCAGCGAGACATATCTCTCTGTGGAAAATCAGCTAGGTAAAGGAAGTTAAGTGTCTTTCGAAGCTCATTATATAAAAAGCGTGACCGGAAGTTAGAGGCGATTTTGGGGCCAGTCTCGGAACGGGCGCCAGACTTTGAGGAAGCGCTGAAATTGCACCTGAGCTTGGGGGAGCTGCTTGGCAAACTGAACGGTTCTGATCGTTCAACCACCGAGGGGAAGCGCACAACCACTAACTTATGCGTCTACACCGACGTGAGGCGGAGTCCCGTGGTGCAGTATAGAGTGAAAGGGTGTTCAACCCTTTCAGGGTAGATGCATTGTGTGTGATTAGCACTTAGGGTTGCGGCGAAGCTCGTGGAGCGTAATCACCGGTCGCTAGTGCCACTCCGCTCAGGGACCCTAGGCTATGGTGTGCAACCGTGTTGCGGTAAAGGTTTACCTAGGATGCAGCGCGAGTAGTTGTGATTGGTGAAATATTAATGGCGAGTGGCGAGATGCTCTCGGCACAAAGTAGCAGGCACACTCCGTGTGCCGGAGCGATTCTCGGCCTTGCAAGCGGGACGGCGGAGCGTGCTTGCCACTCTAGATCGTGTTGATAAATGGAAGCACTCGAAACAATTCAAGCAAATTCCAAAGCGTACGGTATATCCCACGAAGTCAAGAAAACCAGAACTCACTAGCGTAAAGTTGGCTTGCTTCTTTCGCTTGTCTATTCGAATATTGACGGGGTCTCGTCTAATCGTTCTCTTGAGGACATTGGCACACGTTTCACTTTGCCCTTAGCGATAAAATCACATGACAACTCACCAGATTGCCATTTATCCTGGGGATGGAATTGGGCGCGAAGTGATCGCAGAAGCGGTGCGGGTGCTGAGTGCGGCACAAACTTATTTGGGCTCGTTTGATTTGCAGATGACCGAGTTGCCATGGGGAGGAGACTACTATTTTGAGCATGGGTCGGTCGTGCCACAGGATTTCCTGCATCAGTTGCGTGGTTACTCGGCAATCTTGCTGGGAGCGGTCGGCGATCCGGAGCGCTTGCCGGACTCTTTGACCCTGGAGCCCCTGGTGCAAATACGCCAGCAGTTCGACCAGTATATTTGCCTGCGACCGGCGCGACTTCCGCGAGGGGTCCGTTCGCCGCTGGCCGAACCAGGCGAGATCGATATGCTGGTGCTGCGGGAAAACTCGGAAGGTGAATATGTGCGTTGCGGGGGACGGGCCAAGCAGGGAATGCCTGACGAAATCGCGGTGCAGTCGGCCATCCACACCCGCAAAGGAGTGGAGCGGATTCTGCGGTTCGGGTTCGAGCAGGCGCGGTTGCGGCGTAAGCGCCTTACAATGATCACCAAGAGTAACGCACTCGTCTACGGGATGACGATGTGGGACGACATACTTGATGCGATTTGCGGCGAGTACCCTGATGTTCAGGCCGAGAGAATTCACGCGGATGCCGCGGCGATGGATTTTGTCCGCCGCCCCTGTCGATTCGACGTCGTGGTGGCATCGAATCTGTTTGGCGATTTGCTGACCGATCTCGGAGGAGTGATCTCTGGTGGTTTGGGCCTGGCGCCGAGTGCCAACATTAATCCCGCCAGAACGGCCCCTTCCCTGTTTGAGCCGGTGCATGGTTCGGCGCCCGATATTGCGGGGCAAGGGATCTCCAACCCCGTGGCTGCCATCCTGAGCGCGGCGATGATGCTGGATTGGTTGGATCTGAAAGACGCTGCAACCATGATCCGTGGCGGAGTCGAGCGTGCCCTGGCATCGGGAGCCGCGACCAGAGACCTGGGTGGCCAGCTTTCTACCAAAGAAATGGGTGATGCCGTGCTTGAATCCATGCAAAGTGACAACCAGGCGGGATAGGCATGCACAGAAAGCCAATGATGCGTGGTACTCTGATGATGCTGATCAGCAGTTGGGTGGTTGGTGCTGCGCTTGAGTCGACTCTTTTCGCCGCAGAATCCAAATTAACAGAGATTGCATTTCCGCAACAACGACCCCGTGACGCGAATTTCAATCGTCCCGTGGAGGGAAGCGCTCTAGATATTTCGCCGCCCGGTTTCTGTTGGTGGCGGGCAGGTGCTCGCGATCTGGTGAGCTATCAGCTAACGATACGCAATCAAGCGGATGAGATTGTCTATCAATCCCCGATCCTGGGGGACCCGGTACATGTTCCCACCCAAGTGCTTCCAGCGGGTGAATACACGTGGACCGTTTCGGCTCTGGTGGACGATCGCGTTGAGGCTACCCAGGAGCCGCGGAACTTTCGCATCCTGACCGATGCCGTGACTATGCCGTGGGTGCAGCCAGGTGAGTTACTAAAAAAAGTCCCCACGGACCATCCACGGCTGCTCTTCCCCAAGGCTCAACTCGAAGCGTATCGGGCGACTCTGTCAAACTCGCGGAAGCAGGCTTACCAAGAACTCCGCGCGATTGCCGATCGAGCATTGACGCTGGAACTCATGGCGAAGCCAACCTTCGATCGCTTCGATCGAGAGACAGAATATGCCCAGCGCCGCACGGCCTACCGAGAAGACTACCACCGGTTTTCTCGCACGTATCACCAGGGAATGCTTCCCTTGGCTGCCGTGTATGTGCTGTCTGGCGAGCGACAGTATGGCGAAGCTGCCAAGGCCCACTTACTTCAGTTGGTGGATTGGGAAGTCGATGGCATAGCGTCGTTAGAACTGGGGTTCGACGAGATCGGACTTCGCATCCAACGCACCGCCGCTCAAGCATACGACTGGCTCTTCGAGCTACTCACCGTTGCCGAACGTGAAGCTCTGAAGAAGATGTTGATCGCCCACGGCAATGCGATGTTGGAACGATTGAAACGCCGCGACTTTCTCAATTATTCCGCCTACAGCCACGACGGCCGTCTGCCCGGATATCTGGTCGAGTTTTCGATCGCTCTGGCCGAGGAGCCCGTTGCTGAGCAGTGGCTCGATTATTCCTTACAGGCTTTGTTGACCGTGTTCCCGCACTGGGCGGGCTTCGAGGGTGGTTGGGCCGAGGGGATCAATTATTCCCTGTCTTACAACGACCGGTTCATCACACCAATGCAGTCACTCTATCTTTCGACCGGTTACGATCTGTTTCAGAAGCCCTTCTTTCGCAAGTTCCGCTACTTTGCGATGTACAACGTCTCGCCATTCGGCGAAATCTTGCCGTTCGGAGACGGCGAAGAAAAACACGTCGCTGCTCGTGCTGACGAGCTCTATTCCATACTTTTTTTCCACGCGTTGCGCTATCAAGATCCTGAGTTGCGGTGGTGGATCGACTTGCTTGAGCGGGAAGATGTGGAACCCGATCGCCTGGGGGCACTGCATCGGATCCTTCTGCCAGACAATCTGACACCAAGACCCCCTGAAGACATGCCGCTAGATCGCACTTTTGCTGGGGTCGGTTGGGCGTCTTTCCATACTGATTTTATGCATCCCGACCGCGACTTGTTGGTGCTGTTCAAATCTTCGCCCTACGGTTCGGTGAGCCATAGCCATGCAGACCAAAATAGCTTCGCGATCCTTAAAGGTGGCAAGGCGCTGGCCATTCCTGGTGGGGAACGGTACCCGCAACATGGGTCGCCTTTTCACGAACAATACACGCAGCAGACGCTTGCTCACAACGCACTATTGATCGACGGACAAGGACAACGCAACCGCGACGACACGGCAGCCGGGCGATTGGTGGGATTTCGGTCGCTCTCGCACCTAGCCTATGTCGCAGGGGATGCCAGCGAGTGTTATCCCGAGCCGCTCAGCAAAAACCTGCGACACATGATCTTGGTCCGGCCGTCGCTGCTGATTGTGTTGGATGAAGTCGAAGCCAGACAACCCGTCGAGTTGACCTGGTTGATGCATACCAAGGAAGAATCGACGCTCGATCCACAACGTCAATTGTTTATGGCTCAGCGCGATCAATATCGGATGGCGGTTCATTTGCATTCCTCGGCTGGGTCGCTCGAAATGTCTCAAACCAATGAGTGGCCCATAGCTCCTAAAGAAGGCTATCCAATGGTCAAAACAGCCGATCCAACTCGACAATGGCACTTTCACGCAAAGACCTCCCAGGCTAGAGCCAAACACGGCCTGGCTGCCGTGATGGTGATCGGAGATCGAGACGCAATGCCCGATTATCAGGTGACCCAGGTTGAGTCCGGCCTCGAGATAAGTGCCGGTTTGGAACAGGGTCACGTGTCTGCTGAGATAAGTTTGGGCGATCCCGCACCTACCGCTACACCGCTGGTGAAGGTGACTTTTGAACCCGATACAGGCGAACCAGAAAGCCTGACTGTTCCGCACTAGAGCCTTGCAACTGTGAATAGGGCTTTGCGCGCCAATCGCTCTTGTGGATGGTGCTGACCGTATCCTTGTACTTCTCAACTTCCTTGAGTGTTTGCCAGTCGGGATGGGTGGTGAACTTCTTCCAAGCTTCATCGCGCTCGGCCTCATTGTTGTAGACTGTCATGTAGGTGAGGTTAGGCATCTTATCACCAATTACGGCCTGGCCCATGTAGACGGGAGTGATGCCGCAGTCCAAAAAGATGGGCACTTCACCCGAATTAAACATCTCTACTTTCAACTGCCCGTGCTTTTCCGTGGGGCTTTCATAAATTCGCAGTTCAAATAGCCGTGGACTCTTGTTCTTAGCTTGTTGAGGAACGACTGCTTTTGGCCAGCAATCAAACGACACCAGCAACTCGCTTTGAATCCGCTTCACTATTGGCTTTTTCGCAGGAGTACTTAAGTACTCTTTCGCCGCTTGTTGATACTTTTCGTCAGACGAGAGCTTCGATGCTGCGGAAGTAACCGACTCGACATCGGCACCCGGCACCAGCAGCATCACTTGGATACTGCCGTCCTCTGCATCGCTTGCTTGATCGAAAACGCCGATTGGCCCGAGTCCTTGCCGCTGTAGCGCTGGCAAGAGTGAGTGCTTCAAATAGGCATCGAGTTTTTCTTCGGCCGCTGAGTCGACGAGCGTGTAGGTCCGCAACTCGAGAATTTGATTTTCTTCGGCGGTGCTTTCGGATGAGCCCCAATTGGAAACCATAATGGCGGAGATTGAGAGGAGAAATCTAACTATCAAAGAGTGACGCATAACTTTTACCTCAAGCAATTGGTTAAACCTTATTAGGGATTCACAAGTATCTAAGATTGCTCAGCACCGACAGAATTCTTGAGAATCCAGTAACCGTAGGACTCTGACTTCGTGTGAGTTCAGCTATAGCCTAGAATTGTTAAGGATTCGTTGCAAATGGCCAATGGTAAGCGGTTGAAAATTGAAAGAATAGGACTTCAGATACGTGGCAGGATTCGCAAGAATTCAGCTACGGGGGTTACTGCGGGTTTCTCAAAAAGTGAGTGTCACATGACCAGTAGTGAGAGGTTTGCGGAGCGAATTTTTTTCTGGGCGGGGGTGTATGGGCTGGTTTTGCTCGTGCCCCAATATTTCCTTGAAGCGCAGGTTGGGCGCGATTATCCGCCGCCGATTGCCCACCCCGAGTATTTCTACGGGTTCATTGGAGTAGCGCTTGCCTGGCAGATGGGGTTCTTGATTATCTCCCGTGATCCACAGCGCTTCCGGCCGCTCATGTGGGCGGGAGTTGCAGAGAAGTTTCTGTTTGCAGCTCCGACGTTTGTGCTGTTGGCCAAGTCGCGAGCGCCGGCTGTGATAGGAATGTTTGCAGGGATCGACTTGCTGCTAGGAGGCTTGTTTGTGGTGGCGTATTATCGGGTGGGGCGGGAGCGCTCCCCTTAGGCGAGCAGAAATCGCCTGCAGATCGCGACTAACTTGGATGCGCGGGTCGCGGATAACCTCAGGTGCGCGATTATTCGCTCTTTAGTTGCTGGAGCAGTTCTTCGGCTTGTTTGCGGAAGACGAAGAGACCCTGTTTTTGTTGCAGAACTTGCTCAAGAGCTTGGATCGCTTTGTCCTTTTGTCCCTGGTCGGCCATGATGCGGGCGATCAGGTAGGCTGAGTCTGTTTGCAACTGGCCACGGGCACCGATCTGCAAGGGTTCCTGTGCTTCCGTCATGCGGCCCAGTTTGTAGAGGACATAGGCCTTGGTGATATTCGCCTGAGAATTGTTGGCAAACTGCTTAGTATTTAGATCGGCATAGCGGAGGGCCCGCTCCTGATCAGCCTTGTCGTCGCTTTCGATCAGCAGGAGAGCCAAGAGATCGTTGGCTCGGGCATTGCCCGGATCAAGGTTGAGGACTTTGGTGAAAGCCTGTTCGGCTCGATCTTTCTGCCCCAGCATGAGGGCGACGACTCCGTCCAAGAGCACTGCCACGGGCGCATTGGGGGTGAGTTTCAGAAGAGCATCGGAGACTTTCTGTGCCTCTTCGAGATCGCCTTGCTGCAACAACCATTCAGCATAGGTGCGGACCGTGGTGGGATCCTCAGCGTCTTCCTTGTAGGCCCGTTCGAAGGCCTTGCGTGCATTCTCCAAGTCGCCGCTTTGTGTAAAGAGTTGACCCAAGGAGGCATAGGGATGTGGAAGCTCAGGGTTGAGTTCGCGCGCCTTGGTGAATTCGTCAAAGGCTTCCTTCGACTTGTCCAAACGGAACAGGGTGACTCCCAAGCGGGCATGAGACATGGCATTATCAGGATCCGTTGCGACCCACTCTTTCAAAAGCTCCAACGCGGGCTCCCATTGGCCACGTCGCTCTTTGACGGCAGCTTTGCCAGCGAGTACACGAATCTCCATATCGCGCTTGCGTTTGGCATTGTCGTCGAATTTCTCGACAAGCGGTTCTGCTTTTTCAAACAACGCTTCGGCTTCGGCGGTACGGTTGCCGGCAAAAGCCTGGTCTGCCAAAAGCAGATAGGCCTCAGGGTCGTCGGGGTCTTCAGCGACCTGAAGTTCAAGGAGGTTATAGGCCCCTTGAACGTTTTGGGCCATCACGTGCAGCTTAGCGAGTGTGATGTAAGTCGGGGGAAGTTTAGGATACTTTTCCTTGGCCTGTTTCAGGAATTCAAGAGCTCCCTCGACATCGCCATTCTTAAAGCGTTGGATGGCCTTTTCGACTTCAGGATAATTGCGATTGGAAAATGAAACCGAGTTGCCGATCAGGGCTTCGACCGTGGGCTGCATGTTGGCATCATCACCGGTGGCGGTAATGGCTGCCGGAGGGGTAGTTGCGGGTGGGGTAGTAGCCGGTGGGGTCTGAGCCTGGCTGAGATTTGCCATCGGAGCGAAGAGAGCAATTGCCAGTAGGCAGGTCAGACAAGTCTGGAGAGCTTTACAAAAATACATGGAATTGATTTGCCTTAATATTAAGTCGTTGCTGGGCCGGCATGCGAACGGGTTTGCCGGGCGTCGTGACGAAACTACAGGGTTTTCACTCGGTTCTGATCCGCCGACTTCATTTTAGACATTTCACGCTGGCTAGCCAGTCGGTCAAAACAAAGAAATATAGTCTTAACGACTAGTTGGTATGACCAACCTGGGGGGCTATCCAGTCGGTTTCGTCCCGGGGACGTGGGGATTAGCCTTACGATTTGCCAGAAGGGTTGGTTCATTCGATTGACTGCAGACTCGACTCTCCTTATTAGGGGGCTTATAGTGGGAAGACCGGCGACTTGGTAAGTCGCGGCTGAGGGAATCGATAATTTAGGTTTGACTAAGGAATATCCAGTTTGCTGATCGGTCCGGTCTTTTCACGCGAAGTCACCACAAGTGTGCGCAATTGGCGACTTTATCTGCAACGGGCCGTATATGTGGCGGCGTTGTTTGGCTTGGTACTGACTGCCTGGCTGATTCTTCTGGGATCGCAAAGCGTACGGAGCTTGAGTGATCTGGCTCGTTTTGGTTCGGCTGTGTTTGGTCTGCTGGCTCCCTTGCAGATGGTGATGGCGGTGTCGTTTGCCGCGTTGTTAACGACTGCCGCGGTGGCCCAGGAAAAAGATCGCCGTACGCTGGACCTTCTGCTCATGACCCGGATGACCAACTCTGAACTGGTGCTGGGGAAGCTATTTGCCAGTTCTCTGAGTGTGTTCGTCTTGATTTTTTCCGCCGTCCCCCTGCTGATGCTGCTGACTCTGCTGGGAGGTATTTCTTACGGGCAAGTCTGGCGCGTGGTCGGGATTACAGTCGCATCGGCGGCAGTCGCAGGAAGTTTAGGTTCGACGATCGCTTTATGGCGCGAGAAGACCTTTCAATCGCTGGCAATGACGACACTCGGATTGGTTCTGTGGGTGATCGGTGGTGAGGTTCTCGCCAGTGGTAGTTTGGGTAACGAGTGGCTGAATGTACCGACTGAGACGTGGGCAATTGCCATCTCACCCGTACGGGCAGTTCTGGCAGCGATTCAACCACTGCGGGATGCCAATCCGCGGCTCGAATGGTGCGGCGGGGCGGTCAATCTGTTCATGCTGCTCTCAGTAGCCGGGGCCGTGGCGTTAAATCTGTGGGCGATCTTGCGAGTGCGGGTATGGAATCCTTCGCAGGAAACACAGCAGAGGCTCACCGACGAACAGGCTGAAAAACTAGCGTCGCAGGCAGCGGCGAATCCCCAGAAGAAAACCTCCAAAGAGGTGTGGGACAACCCGATCCTGTGGCGAGAGGTTTGCACTTGGGCCTACGGGAAAAAGATCGTCGTCGTGCGGATTGCATATCTGCTGATCTTCGCCATTTGTGCAGCGGCACTGGTAACGATGCTCGGTGAAGAGTCGGGCGGAGGAACACGTTATGCAACTAGCATCCCCGCCTTAGCCAAACCACTGCTACCGCTGATGGTCCTGGGACTCGTGCTGGTGAATGCCCTGGCGGTGACCTCGCTAACCAACGAACGCGACCTGCGGGCACTTGACCTGTTGTTGGTCACGGACTTGAGCCCCCAGGAGATTATCTATGGGAAACTACTGGGGACATTTTATAACTCCAAAGAAATGATTCTCCTGCCCTTAGCGTTGAGCGGACTCTTGTGGATCACTGGTGCGTTGAGCACAGAAAACCTGGTATTTTTAGTGCTGTCATTCGTGGTGATGAACTGTTTTGTGGCCATGCTGGGAGTGCATTGCGGAATGACTTATGCTGTGTCGCAAACTGCGGTAGGAGTAAGCCTGAGTACGGTGCTGTTTCTGCTTTTGGGAATTGGTGTCTGCATGCGGATGATGATGGCTTTTCAGAATTCCTTTACTTATCAGCTTCAAGCCTTTATTGCCTTCATGGTATGTGGGGGTGCGGGGATGTTTTATGCTTTGGGAATCCGCAATCCTTCGCGTGCCATTGCTTTGGCATCAGGAATCACGCCATTTGCCACTTACATTGTGATAACTAACTATTTTCAACAGAGCTTTGGGGCGGCCTTTCTGATAACCGTCGTTACTTATGCCTTTGCCACGGCCGCAATGTTGGTTCCTGCCATCTACGAATTCGACGTTGCAACCGGGCGGACGACCGGACAGGATTAAGGAAAGTCGAGAGCGGAGAGTCTAGAGTCAAGAGCCAGAATCAAGCGTTCTCGTTTTCGGCTCTAGACTCGAAGCACAATAGTTAAATAACTCTGAGTATCCTTCGTGAACTTGCTGCAAGATTTTAGTCCTGCATTTGCTGCCATGGCTTTGATTGTCATGGGGTCGGGATTTTTTTCCTGCAGCGAGGCAGCACTTTTTTCTTTGCAACCTGAAGACCGTCGGAGACTCAAACGTGGCACACCTCCCCAGCGGATGGCGGTAAACTTGTTGACCCATCCCGAACGATTGCTTATGGCGATCCTGTTCTGGAATCTGATTTTAAACATTGCATACTTTGCAATTGCCGCAGTGGTGAGCATCCGCCTGCAGAGCGAGCATCACCACGCCGAGGCGGGTCTGGTGGCGTTTGTCGCACTGGTAACGCTGATCCTTTTTGGTGAAATGTTCCCAAAAACACTAGGGGTTCTTGCGCCGAGTCGTATTTCTTCGCTGGTAAGCTTTCCGCTCGCCGCTGCCGTGCGGGTTTTTGGTCCGTTGGCTCCCATGTTCTCAGCAGTCAACCAAGCCTTGCGAAGATTACTATTGCCAAATTTCCAAAAGGAATTGTACTTGGAATTAGCCGACCTGGAGCAGGCAATCACGATCTCGACCCCCAATGAAGAGCTGGCTGCCCAAGAGCGGACGGCACTGCAAAACATCGTGCTGCTCTCAGATTTGACGGCCGAAGAATTGATGCGGCCGCGTACCTTGTATCAAAAGTTTTCTCCTCCCGTAAACCTTGCCGACCTGGAAGGGGAATTTCCGCGGAGTGGCTACTTGCTGGTAACTGAACCGGACAGCGAAGAGATCGCCGGGGCGATTGCATTGAAATTGCTCTCGACAATCCCACGACAGAATCTGGAACGATTTGCAAGCCCCGTTGTCTACGTCCCTTGGTGCGCGACGGTGGCAGTTGTGTTTGACGCATTAAATGCAGACGATCTCGAGGTGGCTGCGGTGGTCAACGAGTTTGGTGAAACTATTGGCATCGTCACGCTTGAAGATTTGTTGCAAACGGTTTTTGAAGACGACTCGAGCCGCAGCGCTCGGATGTTGGCCACAGCCTCGATTCATCCCGTAGGCGATAATCTCTGGCAAGTGACGGGGATGACCAGCTTGCGTCGACTGAGTCGATTCTTTGACATCACGCTTCCCAAGTGTAAAAGCACGACTGTGGCGGGAATCTTGCAGGAGGAATTGCAGCGCCTGCCGGAAGTCGGAGATCTAGTCGAATGGCCTCCGTTTCGCTTTCGTGTGTTGGAGAGTCAGCCCAAGCTGCTAGTGGAACTTGAGCTCTTGGAGCAGAGGGAGGAAGGGGAGTGATTGTCGCGTTTCTCTTACTACTCCTGGGTTTGAGTTTGAGTGCCTTTTATAGCGGCTGCGAAACGGGTTTTTATCGCATCACACGCGTGCGACTGGCAATCGAGGCGCTGGCCGGAAACTGGAACGCAAAGGCCCTGTTGTGGCTCGCGAATCAGCCGACCGTGTTTGTCGGTACGACCTTGGTAGGTAACAATCTGGCAAACTATCTGGTATCGTTGAGTGTGGTGATCGGCTCCCAACAACTTTTTCCCAAGGGAGGGGCACTGGTCGAGATTCTTGGTCCCATTGTTCTCGCTCCAGTGGTTTTCCTACTGGGTGAATTGATGCCGAAGAATTTGTTCTACGATGCACCCAATCGCCTTTTAAAACGCTGCACGATGCCTCTCTTGGGTTGCACGGTGTTGTTTTTTCCCGTGACCGCCCTGTTGTGGGCATTCAGTCGCATGGTGCAGCTAGTCACGAATAGTTCACCGCAGGAACTTCGATTGCGACTCGCCCGTAGAGAGTTGGCCGAGTTGATTACCGAGGGTCACGAAGCAGGTATCTTAAGACCGGCCCAGCAGACATTGGCCCAGGCAATGTTGGCAGTGGCGGGGCTTCCACTGAAAACTATTTTGCGGCGTCAGGATCGCGTGGTGCGCGTGACTACCACGATGAGTAAGAGCGATGTGTTGCGAATCGCTCAGCGACATAAACGCGCACTTTTGCCGGTAGAGGATCCGCGTAACAAACGAGAGTTGGTGGGTTATTTGCGGATGATGGATCTCTATCTGAGTGATTCTCCGTCGCTTCCTGAACCTCTACCAATGGTCGAATTAAAAGAGAGCATGTCTTGTTTGGCAGCGTTACGCAAGCTGGGAAAAATGGAAGATGCTCTGGGACACGTCACTAGCAAGGATGGCAAGACGCTGGGATTTATTACTGGGCGTGAGTTGCGCATGGTGTTCTTGCGGGCCACCTAACATGGTAGCTCTGGCGCGACTAGTGCCGTATGTCGCCCGCCACGGCGGATCTTCGGCGTTGTGGCACAGCTTCGAATGTGGAATCGCTATTTGCTGTAGCCGAGCGATTTGATGATGCCGAGCATCTCTTCGAAATCAATAAATCGGCGTCGGTGGAGCAATTTGTATTGATCGATCGCACGAGCCAGTTCAGCGGCTGGGGGCGAAAGCTCGGAGTGGCTGTTGGCGAACTGACGACGTTCCCTACCTGGAACTGGACCATCGGACAAAGGTTCGCGGCGGTCAACAAAGTGGGCGGGGGCAACGGTTTCGGCTAGTGCTGACATGGGTAGGTTCCTGGCAAGAAGGTTGAGTGTAGGAGGCATTGCCACTGAAGCATACCTTACTCTTGCCTGGAAGGGGGCGTTAGCTGAGGAGAATCTAGCGGGGTATGGAATGGGAGGAATGTAAGGAATGGGAGAATGAAGCAATTGCCTGTAGCTCGCCAGGTTTTATCGCAGTATCGTTTGCCCGGAGGAAATATCGAGCTGCTGCAACTGGGCAAGCAGGACGCGGCTCGGTTCGTGGCCGGAATCCAGGGCAATCGCACGTTGGAGCGTACTGGCAGCAGCATCCCGCTGACCCACCGCCTGTTCGGCTTGTGCCAATTGGAACAGTAGTTCGGCGCGCGGCTCGCCTCGCAAACTGGCGGCCTGCAGGCTGGTGACGGCTTCCTGATGTCGTCCGAGAGCCTTGTAAGCCAAGCCTTCGAGCCACAGCACTTGTTGTGGTTCTTCCCCCGGTGGGTAAACATCCAACAGGTAGTGCAAAGTAGACAAACTGCGCTGTGGGTTGCCCAGTTCTTGTTGGATTTGGGCCACCTCCAGCAGCGCTGCTGTATCGTGAGGAGCAAAACGTAAGGAATGTTGCATGTCTGCAAGGCCACGTTCGAGTTCGCCCCGTTGACGATAGACCCGACCACGCAACGACCAGCAACCGGCGAGTGTGGCATCGAGTCGGATCGCTTCCTCGGCACGTTGCATAGCTTTATCGGTAGCGCCGACTATGAGAAGCATTTCGCCAGAACGAACCAGTGTGGGAGCATGCCGAGGATCGAGCCGAACAGCTGTTTCCATGTGGACGACTGCGTCCCGATGCGCACCCTGTTGCCAGAGAGCTTCAGCCAAATTACGCCTCGCTTCTGCATCACTGGGACTGGCTTCGACGGCTCCAGTGAGCAGGGTTTGGGCGCGATCCCATTGGCCCGTTTCCATGGCACTTACCCCTTCACGCGAGAGTTCACGACAGGTGGCGAGAGATTCGGGAACGAGCTTCTTTTTGCCTAGTGCGCAGCCGCCTACGCCGAGCGCAAGAGCGCAGCAGGTGATCATCAATCGTGAGTGCCAAGATAAGAAAAGCACCTTCTGACCAATCAAAGCAAGGAAGATTTCAAGCGGCGAATGGTAGCAAGCATTGCACATTGATGACAACGGCAGTGGTCAGCGACGATGTGGACTGGTAGAATCGGGTGCTAGCAGTATCTATGCGTCCGGTTCACTACGAACCACCCACCACTCGCTACAAACTACCCTCCACTCATGCCCGCCACATTCGACCATTTCGGTATCCGTTTTGATTATCCAGATAACTGGTCTATCGAGATTCAGGATGACTCTCAGCAACGGGAACTCGTCGTCGTATCGAGTCCTCATACAGCGTTCTGGCAACTCAGCAAACATCCATCAGACAAGGATTTTGAACCGCTGTTCGACGAAGCGCTGGCTGCACTGCGTAGCGAGTACAATGACCTGGATGTCGAATCAACCGACGAAATCCTGGAAGGTCACCTGATTGAAGGCTATACAGTCAATTTCTTCTACCTCGATCTGACGAGTACTTGTTGGGTTAAAGGATTTGAAACGCCGTCGGGTAACTTTTTGTTGATTGCGCAAGCTGAAGACCGAGAGTTTGAGCAGGTTCAGCAAGTATTTCAAGCGATGCTGGCAAGCGTGCTCAGAAATCAGGAGTAAGTGAATAGGTGAGGTGGATTGGCCCCGACCGCGACTTTGTAGAATTTGCCACTTCGTTTGCTATCTTAGATAGATGTAAGAGTGTCGAATCGCGGGATTTAAGGCATGGGCTGTCTTTGGTACGCGGTGTGCATATCTCTTTTACTGTCCGCTAGGCACGTAGCAGCTATGTCGGCCCTCCCGCATCCTGAGGGCGTAGCTCTGACCCAGGCGTTGCCTCTCGTCTCAGTGCGTCGCGGTATGACGCTCCTTATCCCGTCACGGGCACCAGCGAGTAGGGTTAAAGCATAGGAACCGGTTGGCATCCATTGAATGGGACAACCGGTTCCTTTCTTATGTTGGGTGCTTTTAGGGAAACGAAGGAATGCTGTCACGGCAAATCTTACCCAGTTCGCCAACTCAATGCCAAATAGTAAACTTTGCTCAAGTGGCAATCTCACTCAGTCGAAACTGAACTAAGAGTCGAGCTGCGCGCAGCAGAAGCCAATAGCCATCTGCGAAAGCATTAGCTTCGAAAAAGAGCAATGAGGTCTACCAGACATGTCAACAGGACTTGAATACTCACGTCCGCCACGTCGCGGCATCGTTTCAGCGCTGACCGATCCATTGGTGGATCTGGGCACCTTGGTGCTTCGCTCAA
The DNA here is from genome assembly GCA_937925545.1 of uncultured Planctomycetaceae bacterium. GTDB lineage: Bacteria > Planctomycetota > Planctomycetia > Pirellulales > Lacipirellulaceae > Bythopirellula. The sequence goes on along the minus strand of CALALR010000037.1, from coordinate 235,819 downwards.
TCGAGACGTTGGGTGACATGACACTCTTTGCCTGGCAAACCATCCGCTGGCTTGTCGCACGCCTGCCTAGTAAGGACACGCTCTATACAAACATGTATCAGATTGGCGTGTTGAGCTTGCCGGTCGTAGCCTTGACGGGAACATTCATTGGTATGGTTCTGGCGGTCCAATCTTACACTCAATTTCGCGCCTTTGGTTTGGAAACCCAACTGGGAGGCGTTATCAATCGCACCATGTTTCGTGAACTTGGTCCCGTGCTGGCGGCTACGATGCTTGCAGGTCGCGTTGGGAGTGCGATGGCTGCTGAATTAGGCACCATGCGTGTGACAGAGCAAATCGATGCGCTCTCAAGCATGGGAGCCAATCCGGTCCATTATCTTGTCGTACCTCGGTTTTTGAGCTGTCTGCTGTTAATCCCTTCGCTCACGATCATGGCAGTGTTCATGGGGGTCGTCGGCGGAGCGGCCTATTGCGTGTTTCTCTTGAATATCGACGTGCATCATTACTCGGCAAATTCCAAGCTCTATGTCGAGAACTGGGACCTGCTCTACGGCATAATTAAGAGCGTCTTTTTCGGTGCGACAATCGGGCTGGTGAGTTGTTATCGCGGCTTCAACTGCAAGCCAGGTGCAGAAGGCGTAGGCCAGGCCGCTACGAGTGCCTTTGTGCAGTCGTTTGTGGTCATCATCGTACTCGACCTCTTCTTGAGTATCTTGCTAGATAACATCTACTCGTATCTTTGGCCGACCAGCCCCATGTTGCTCAACGGGTAATGACAGTTTCTAAACCAATCATCGAAATCAACGAGCTCGACGTGAGTTTTGGTCGACAAGACGTGCTGCGCGACATTTCACTCTCTGTTCCGGCCGGTCAAACTCTTGCCATTATTGGCGAGAGTGGTTGCGGCAAGACCGTTTTGCTCAAGACCATCATCGGGCTGGTGCAACCTACAAGAGGTTATGTCGAATTCGATGGACAACGCATTGATCAACTCGATGACCAAGAGCTTACCAGGCAACGGACCCGATTCGGATTTGTGTTTCAAAACGCCGCGTTGTTCGACAGCATGACAGTTGCTGAGAATATTCTGTTTCCCCTCAGACAACACCATCCTGGAGAACGTGCCAGCCATGATGACGCCATGCTAGCGCGCCTGGCGGAGGTGGGGCTGCCGACTGCCGTACTGCGTAAGCGACCTGCGGAGTTGTCAGGCGGCATGCGCAAAAGGGTCGGCCTGGCGCGGGCACTGATTATGAATCCCGAGGTGCTGCTCTACGACGAACCGACTACGGGATTGGACCCCATCGTGAGTGACGTGATCAATGAGTTGATGATGCGAACTCGCAAGCAGAACCCGGTAACCAGTATCATCGTGACTCACGACATGAAGACGGCTACCAAGGTGGCAGACCGGATTGTGATGTTGTATCCGCTGGCGCGACTTGCAGATGATGAAGAGCAAATACTTTTCGACGGCTCTGCGGAAGAGATCGAAGGTGCCAACGATCGTCGCGTGACGCAGTTCATCCGCGGTGAGGCGGGAGATCGATTAATGGAAATGAATGAAACCGCTGAGGAGGTAGTGTGATGGACGACCGGACCAAAAAATTTCGTGTAGGTGCAATGGTGTTTTTCACCGGAATCGCCTCGGTCGTGTTGATCCTAATGAGCAGCGATATTACGTGGTCTCCTTTTAGTGGACAGTATCAACTGCAATTGTTGGTGGATCAGGCGCCTGGGGTTGCGCCGGATACCCCCGTGCGTCGTCGTGGAATTCTGATCGGTCGCGTGGACAAAGTCGAGGACACGGATACAGGCGCCCTGATCACCATGAATATTGATGACGATAAACATCTCAAAACCAATGAAGTGGCGCGCATTCAAACATCACTCATTGGGGATGCTGTGATCGAATTTTCTCCCGTTGGTGGGGTCGCATCCGATGAAATTGTCCAACCTGGAGGCCCACCGCTGCGAGGATTCTACAATCCAAGCCCCCTCGACTTAATCGCCAACCTACAAGGAGATTTAAAGCAAACGATTCAGTCACTTGGATCGGCTGGAGATGAGGTCGCTGAACTCGCCGACAAACTCAATGCCGTCCTGGGGGACACCGACACCGAGCGAATCAATCGCATGATGCAAACGGCGGATTCTGCGCTGGCGAATTTCAATCGCGTGATGATCGACGTGGAGGACGTGCTCGGTGACGAACAATTCAAAGAGGAACTCAAGCGGGGACTCTCACAACTACCGTCGGTGGTGGCTGATGCACGTCAGATTTTACAAGTGCTTGAGAGAACCTTGGCCTCAGCCGACCAGAATCTCAAGAATCTGCAAGGACTGACCGGTCCACTTGGCGATCGTGGACCGGATTTGGTCGACCAACTAGAAGGGAGTATCAACAATCTTGGCGTGCTTTTTGAGGAAGCGGCTATGCTGGTAAAGAGCGTCAACGCCAGCGAAGGGACTGTCGGGCTTTTGCTGAGAGATCGCGACGTCTATGACCGGCTAGGACGTACGATCAATGAAGCTACAGCGGCAATTGCCGACGTGCGGTGTCTGATCAACGACCCGCAAATCCAACGTCGCATCCGTATGATCCTGGATAACATCTGGATAGCAACGGATAAGATCGCGCGCGACCCGGCGCGCGTAGCGCGGGGCATCTTACCGAACAATCGTGAGACACCGATAAAATAGCTGCGTAATTCACAGAGCCGAGTGCCGCGCTGCGGAAGGGCTAGGCAATGGGAATTCGCTCTCCGCGTATGATGTCTTCGAATGATTGGCGGGCTCGGATCAAGTGAGGATGGGAATCCTTGATCAGCACTTCAGCTGCCAGAGGTTTCGTGTTGTAGTTGCTTCCCATCACTGCTCCGTAGGCCCCGGCACAGCCTATCACCAGAATGTCGCCAACTTCCGCCTCTGGCAGAGAACGAGTACTCACAAAACCACCATCTTCTTGCGTGAAGATGTCCCCCGATTCACACAGAGGTCCTCCCACAACCACATCAACAAAACGACTTGACTCAACATTTCGCCTGCATATCTCCATTGGGTGATAGGCACCATAGAGGATTGGCCGTGCCAAATTGTTGAAGCCTGCATCGACAAGATAATACAGGTTTTCACCCATCTGTTTAATCGCGCGAATTTCGGTAAGGAGACTGCCAGCTTCGGCGACCAGATAGCGACCTGGCTCGATCTCCAACATAAGCGGCGAGCCACATGCAGTCGCAATTTTTTGACGCGTTGCATCCCACATCGCAAAATACGCGGCAACGTCGACCCGCTGTTCTCCTTCTCGATAGGGTACCGAGAGCCCACCTCCGGCACTGATCGAACGGAGCGAAGGACCAACTTCCAACGCTGCTTTTTCCATGGCATGGCAGACCTGGCTCAAATGATCCATATCGGTTCCTGAACCAATGTGCATGTGCAGCCCAGTGACCGTGATGCCATATTTCGCGGCGCGCTCGATGCAATCGGGAATTTGCGTGTGCCAAATTCCGTGCTTTGAACCCGAACCACCGGTGTTGGTTTTCTGACTATGCCCATGCCCAAATCCCGGATTGATCCGTAGAGTGATATCACAGTCGGGCATTCGCTTGCCAAGTTGGTCGATCATGATCGGCGAACCACAGTTGACCGGTAGATAATGCTCGACGACCAGATCCAGTGACTCGTGATCGAAGATGTCAGCCGTGTAGACGATCTCGGGGTGATCACCTCGACCAGGCAGATAACCAGCCGCCAGCGCCCGCTGAATCTCACCCGCACTGACCGCATCTACCAACACGCCGGAATTTCGCATCAAATCTAGAATCGCCAGATTCGAGCAGGCTTTTTGGGCAAATCGTACGACATCGAACTGCGCGAACTCGCGAACGCGTGCCTCGATTACGGAAGCGTCGTAAACATACAGCGGGGTGCCGAATTGCTGCGCCAACGTAAATGGAGATGGGTCCAGTTTTCCTCTCCTCTATAGAAACACTTTGAAATTCGCACCCTCCCACCGGGGAGGAAAATTGAAAAATGAACCTAACTGAGCGCTTTTCGTGAAGAATCGGTGCGTTCTTTAGTATCAGCGATTATAATATCTGCTAGAGTATAGACACACTCCAGGGCTCGCTCAACGTGAACTGCCCGCCCTTTGCAGCGAATTCGCTCTGCGAATGTGACCACTATTTCGATTATCTATGGAATATCAAGGCATTGAGGGAATTTTTGGGTCTCGCGCTTCGTTGGCTTACGATGTAGCATTTCTACTGGAGTTGGCCGTTATACCGATGTTCATTCAAGGCCTTACACTTCTACTTGTTCGGAAAAACTACGAGACACACAAACGGCTGATGTTGATAGTTTCAGGTGTGTTTGCCGTGGCCGCCGGTTTGTTCGCATTCGAGTTCTTTTCCTACGACTGGCGGACTCGCGTCGGAGTCGCAGCGGATGCCATCCCGCGAATCACGTACATGACGCTGACGATTCACCTGGCATTTTTGAGCATCACTGCCTTGATTTGGCTCTTTCTGCTGGTCAATGCCCTGCGGAAAATTCCCTCGCCCCCCAGACCTTGTGAGTTCGGGCCTACCTACGTTTTTTGGCTCGTGTTGTTGGGTCTGCAACTTTTTATTAGCACGTTAACAGGCTGGGAATTTTATTTGCTGGCTTTTTGTTACTAGGAGTGTTAATCTCTTTCACGGAGTGGATATGCCGGAATTGCGCACGGCTTGATCACGGCCTACGCGTTAAACTTCTTCTCAAACAACAGATACCGTTTCCAAACTTCCGCACCGAAGTTTTCAATGGAGTTGCGCATTTTTGTGTTGCTATCCAGGATGTAGCCGGTTTCCAAATGGTTGATCCCTCGGCGCAAACACTCGCCGAAAAACTTTTCGTATAACACCGCTCCGGCGCCGACAGCGTATGCTTTCGGGGTCGCGGCATAAACATAGACCACATGCTTTTGAATGTGACGGCGGTGACGGAGGTAGGTCCACCAACCCATGGGGAAGAGGCGACCATCCATTTTTTTCAGTAGCTCGTTGTAGTCGGGACAGGCGATGAAGACGGCTTCGGGGTGGCCGTCGATCTCGGCAAAGAGAAACAGGGCCGGATCGACGATTCCCTGCAGCTCATCACGGGCTGCCTCCAGCTCGGTGGGAGTCATCGGGATGTATCCCCAATTGTCGGCCAGGGAGATGTTGCAGATCGTACGGACATGATCCAACTCCTCATCGATTGTTTCCATCCTCACAGTCCGGACCGTGACATTCGCCCGTCGTTGGACATAGCTGCTCATCCGCTGCACCCGCCCCCAGTCCCACGCTCTTTCTGCCTTGGAATTATCTGCAAACTTGAAACCGTAGACAAAGAGTTCCATGACGGGCTGCAATCCGTAGTCTTGTGCCTGACCGAGGTAATAGGCCGGCGTGTAGGGCATCGGGATCGTTGGAGTGAATTCGAATCCGGCGGAGAGAAAACCTGCACTCGTATTCATTGCCGGGTTTGTCGGTCCCCGCATACTCGCCAAATTCCGATCACGCAGCCAAGCTTCGGCCGCTGAATAGAGTGCTTGGCTAACTTCTAGGTCATCGACGGATTCATAGTGCCCGAAAAACCCAACACGGTCTTGCCAATGCTTGTTATGGCGAGGGTTTTCGATGGCCGCGATGCGACCGACCGCCTGGCCGTTGCGAACTGCGAGAAACAATTGTGCAGTGGCATGCTGGTAGAAAGGATTCTTGTCGGGCGTGATTTCCTTCAGAGATTCCCTCTCAAGATTGGGAACCCAGAGCGGTGTATCAGCGTAGATTCTCCGCGCGAGGCGCACGAATTCACGCCGTTGCCGGGTAGTTTCCACGCGTTGGATAGTGACGGTCACAGCTGGCGATTGATCCAATCAAGGGTTAAGTGCATTGCCTCGTCATACGATACTCGCGGAGTAAAACCAAGAATTCGACGGGCCAGGCCAATATCATAAACCTGCGGTTGTCCCAGTTCCAATACAGCGAGTCGGGTCAGTAAGGGACGTCGTTCGCGCCGGAGTGCCTTCCCGGCGGTTTCCATAGCCATTGCCAGCGGATATGCGACGCGAGTCGGCAATGTGAAACGCACCCGGCGGACACCGATTCCGTCGGCCAGACAGTCGATATATTCTTTCCAGGTGACCGGCAGCTCATCACAAATGTTCAGCACTTGATTCAGTGCTTCTGGGGTTTCGGAAGCCTGCAAAATGGCATCGACGACGTTTTCCACGTAGGCTAGCCCTGCAACATGTCTCCCGCCGTCCAGCAGCAGCATAGAACCAGAACGCAGATGCCTGGTCACTTCCCCCACATAGTTCTGACACTGCGGACCAAAGACCATAACGGGACGGAGAATGGTAGAGCGTAATCCCTGTGTCTCGTTTGCCTGCCGGATCTCATATTCTGCTTGGATCTTCGATTCAATGTAGGGAATACTCCGCGAACGGAGTGGAGCCTGTTCTGTAATGTTTTTGATCCGTGGATAACCGTACACCGAGGCCGAGCTGAGATGGACCATCGAGCGGACACCCGCGTCTGCCGCTGCCCGTGCGACGTTTCGGGTACCAACCACATTGGCGGCGTGAAATTCCTGGCGAGTCCCCCAATCGGAAACAAGCCCGGCGCAATGAAACACACGGGTGGCACCTTCGATCGCTTTGCCGACGCTCTCAGCGTCGCAGAGGTCACCAGAAATGAGTTCGATGCCGAGTTCTGCCAACGAAGAAGCCTTATCAGGGTTGCGAACTAGCGCTCGCACCTTCAGACCCATAGAGCACAATCGCATGACGAGATGACCGCCAATGAATCCGGTCGCTCCTGTGACGAGATTGACTTCGGCAGAGTGAGGTTTGGGCATGGAGAATCAGATCAGAATCAGAAGCCAGTTTCCGATTGGGTATTTTGAAGGTGGAGTAGATCGCGGCGTGCGAAGAGCCCAAAGCTACCGCCGGTATGCAGAAACACAGGGACCCGTGAACTGTCGCGTTGGGGAAGTTCGCTCAACATGCCGGTCATGGCTTTTGATGTGTAGCTGGGGTCGAGTACTATCGCTTCACTGCGTCCAAGCAAGCGAATGGATTCAACTGCCGCAGGATAGGGAATCGCGTAGCCCTCGCCGATAAAACCATCCACCAGTTCGATTGGCGTTTGCTCTGGAGTGATGGACAACTTGAATTGCTCGACTGTTTGTCGTTCCAACTCTCTCAGAGAGGTGTGGAAATATTCCACACTGTCACTCACCGGAATGCCTCGGATGCACCACTTTTCACAATTGAAGAGTGCCCGACCTAACATGAGTCCGACCTGTGTTCCACCTGACGAGGTGGCCACGTAGACATCCACTGGAGTATCACGCCCCAATTGTTCCACAAGTTCTGCGAAGCAACGAATGTATCCCCAACATCCCAAGGGAACACTAGCGCCAACGGGAAAGAAATAAGGAACTCGCCCGGTCTGCTTTTCTTCTGCAAGAGTCGATTCGACCAGATTATCGAGCTGTGAATTGTATGTCGAAGGCGGATGAAAGGAGCATGCGGCTCCGAAGAGTTGATCGAGGAAGAGATTACCATCGGACGGTGGTTCGTCATCATCTGACCGCAGAATGAGTCTCACTCGCAAACCCAAACGCGCACCAATCGCAGCAGTTGCCCGACAGTGATTGGACTGAAAACCGCCGTGCGTCACGAGCGTATCTGCCCCACCAGCAATCGCATCGGCAACCACGTATTCCAACTTGCGGACTTTGTTGCCTGTTAGTTCCAGCCCAGTCAAGTCATCTCGTTTGGCGAACAATTGAGGCACGCCTGTATGCCGGGCGAGTCTCCTTAGTTCGACCACAGGCGTCGGCAGCTGGGCCAAATGCAAACGGTCAGGCTCAAGAGTGTGAATCTTCATAAGAAGGACATTGTAACTGAAAATTGACCGTAGCTGAATTCACAAGAATTCCAGCTTTCATTGAAGGCTTGAATTCTTGCGAATTAAGCCACGGCCTTGTGTTTACAGTACTCTATGGCAGCGGTACCAATGGTTGACCACCAGAGGGCAATGACCCAGGAGGTGCAGGTAGCACACCGGAGGGAACCAGTGTTTCTGACTCTGGAGGCACTGTCTGCAGGGGTTGGCTACCTGGGGGAAGAACCGGACCTGAGGTTGGTGGAGGACCGATGATGGCTGGCGGCAAAACCGCACCTTGCTGTGTACTTTGGCGCAATTCTTCTGCGCGGCCAAGCAATTGTTCGGTGGGGACGATCACCTGAGGAACCATGTTGTAAGAAACAGTACGGAAGTCCTGAATCTTTTTGGGACAAAGATTTTCGCTCACGAAATCGAGTGGGGGAATTTCGTACCAAGGGGTTGGAATCGGCTGGCTGACGGTCAGAGTCTCAAAGCCAGGTTTCACAAGACGGATTTCGCGCGTGCCATAATAGATGAAGTCAGTGGCACAGGGAGTGGTGCCGATAAGTTGGTTGTCGACGTAAACCATTGCACCAGGGGGATTGCTGCGAACCATCAGACGGCGGCGGACACAACCTGGTACAAGCACCAGACAAACCAAGGCGATGCAAATAGCGAATCGCTTCAGTTGTAAATTGTAAGACGAGTCGGTCATGCCGAGGCCCAATAGGTGCGGAAACTGCACGGAAAAGCGGCAGGAACTATAGAGATCCCTACGAAATAGAGCTACAGCGCCTTCCAGATCATTTCCACGGTGGTAGGAAGGACGATCTTGCCCGCTAGGAATCAAGAGCTTTTGCAGTTAGAATTGAAAGCTTGCTCTGCTGGCAATTGCCCGAAGTGAGTAAGTTTGAATTGAGAGATCTCAGGCATCAGGCGGCCTCTATCCTCCCTTTCGGGAGATGCGATCCGTTTGCTCCGCTGCTGGGATCTCATTTCTTCGACCCCATATAAAACAACCTTCGTGAGATTCTGCAGCGCGTATGAGTAGTCCCTCCAGCAAGTCGGAATGCTCCATTGGGGGGCTGCGTTGCGCGGCAGTGAGTGATGTGGGGATGCGCAGGTCGAGCAATCAGGATTCCTTAGCCGTTTCATTGGCGGAAGGAACCTATCAATGGAAATCACACGGCCATCTATTCATGGTGGCCGACGGGATGGGTGCTCACGCAGCTGGTGAGCTCGCCAGCAAGCTCGCCACAGACACTGTGCCTCATTGCTATCATAAGCGAACGGAGGTTACTCCCAGTGAAGCTATCGTCGATGCTGTCCGCGAGGCCAACCAAGTAATCTACAACAAAGGATCTAACAGTGTTGACTTCCAAGGGATGGGTACGACCTGCAGTTGTCTCTTGGTTCTTCCGCAAGGAGCGCTTGCTGCTCACGTGGGTGACAGCCGCATCTACCGTTTGCGGGGAAATTGCTTTGAGCAGTTGACCTTCGATCATAGCCTGGTTTGGGAGATGGCCGCTGCCGGTCATGCAAGTGAAGATGAGATTCCGGCTTATGTGCCCAAAAACGTCATCACGCGGTCACTTGGTCCGCATCCTACTGTTTCGGTCGACGTTGAAGGTCCTTTTTCTGTACAGACTGGCGATCGTTTTCTGCTCTGCAGCGACGGCTTAACGGGACCGTTGAAGCCAGAGCTGATCGGTGCCGTCGTCGGAAGCTTACCCCTATCGGACGCCGCCCAAACGCTTATCGATCTGGCCAATTTACTAGGTGGTCCCGACAACATCACGACGATCGTTGTGGAGATTGATGAAGCCGGCAAGTTGGGGTTGGCTGCCCCTCCCAAGGAGAAAGAACTACCACCACGTCGCTCTTCGCGTCGCAAAGCGATTCATCCGATCTGCTGGGTTACAATGACAATTAGCGCCGTATTGTGTGGTGCCATGCTGGCGGGTCAACATTATGGGGGAGCCTTCCTCGCAGCGGCCGCTTTTCTGGTAGCGGCAGTCGTCGCGTGGACACAACGGGACGCAAATACATCGCCTTGCAAACAGAACTCCAGCGGAGGGCTTCATGGCAAGGCACCCTATCGTCGCCACGATTGCCAGCCGGGCCCGGCGAGTATTGCTACTTTGGGCGACATTGTCCGCCAATTGGAAGACCTCGAGGGTCAAAACAGCTGGGATGTGGATTGGCCGACGATTCGTCGTGATCGAGAGGCCGCCCATGAAGCAATCTCGCAGGGAAATTACCAAGAAGCGGTGATCGCCTACTGTAGTGCGGTCAGGCGTTTGATGCAGGCCTTACGCGAATCCAGACGGCCGACAAGCGACTCGACAGTCGATCTGACTTGAGTGCTAGCACAGAAGAGACCTTAATAGCCCTTAGCGGCATCCGGGGTTGTTTCTAGATTTAAAACCATCGGCTTCCGCTGTCGGCTTCTAAGGTTCAGACAACGAAGTGTCGTTTCGCAGTCTGGCTAGTGTTGGTACAGTGTGGCAGCTTTGGGCCGCCCCCCTCCTTTCCCAGTGGCAAAATTTCCACGATGCGCATTCTGACTCGGTACATCGTCTTCGAGTTGCTGTCAGTCTTTCTGCTGACACTTACTGCGATGACTGCCATCGTTTTTTTGATACTTGTCGGCAAGGAAGCGGTTGAAAAAGGATTGGGACTGGTCCCTCTACTTCGACTGCTGCCCTATATGCTGCCACAGGCTATGCTTTTCGCCGTGCCAGGTACGATGCTGCTGGCCACGACCACGATCTACGGACGAATGTCTTCGTCGAATGAGATTGTCGCTGTGAAATCTCTTGGTATTTCACCTATGGTCATGGTCTGGCCTACGTTGATCCTAGCCACATTAGCAAGCTTTGCCACGGTGTGGATCAACGACATGGCAGTTTCCTGGGGGCATGGCGGTGTGCAACGGGTTGTGCTCGAGTCGCTCGAAGAAATCATATACGGCCGGTTGAGAACGACTCGGTCCTACAGCAACGATCAATTAAAACTGACGGTCCAACGTGTAAACGGCAAACGCCTGGTCGAGCCTACGTTTCTGTTTTTTGCGGCCCCCAATAAACCTGCCTGGACAGTTACCGCCGACGAGGCAGAGATTCGCTCGGATGCTGCTGCCGAACGCATCCTGCTGACTCTGGTCAATGCCGAGATCGACTTTGGAGGAGGTGGATCGATCTCACATCCGGGATCATGGGAATTGCCGATTTCCTTCGGCGAGTTCACCGGAGAGAGCAGTCAATCTCGCAGCCCCGCCAACTACGCTTTGCGCGAAATTGGCCCGAAGAAGATTGAGCAGGCTCGGCTGATCGAGCTGATGGAACAAGAGATGGCCGCCGATGCATCGTATGCCATCATGACAGGTCGGATGTATGAACTCACCGAGAGCGACTGGCAGAATCGCCGCCAGCAGGTTCAATATGCAAAGATCACCAAGCACCGCTTCTACACTGAGCCCCATCGGCGGTGGGCAAACGGATTTAGTTGTTTGTGCTTTGTAATGATCGGTGCTCCGATGGCGATCCGGCGTCGCCACGGAGAATTCTGGGGAAGTTTCTTTGCCTGCTTTTTGCCGATTCTCTTGATCTATTACCCAATGTTGGTGGGCTGCCTCGATCAGGCAAAATCGGGGGCATTCCCTGCCCCAGCGGTCTGGCTAGGCAACCTGGTGCTAGCAGGTTGGGGAATCTGGCTGATGCGACGCGTGGTCAGGTTTTGATGCCTTGCCTATCACAGCCGCAGGCGGAAGAGAGCGGAAATCTGGTGATTCAACCATGGGCTCCCGCCCATGGCTGTCGATGAATTCCTTCACAATTTCTGGCCGTGCTAGCGCCGCACATCTGTTCTTGTCAGAATTACAATGAGAGTGCTAAACTCTCGCTCCCGTCGGGTTTTCAAAACCCGCTATTGTTTGAATTACCACCACGACAAGGAGGTCGTCGGTGCCTTCTCAATGGCCCCTACGCACGAAGCTCAAGCTGGGATTAGGAGTATTCCTGATCGCCATCCTTGCGCTTTTCGGCAGTGCGGTCTACGGACTGTATTCCTATCGAGGGTTGGTAAAAAGTTTGAGCGGGCGGTCAGCGGAATTGCCGCTCGCAAGTGACATCCAGCAGCACGTGAATGACCTGCGCGTGATTCTGAGTCAGGCCAACGAGCGAGCTGAACTCCCGCTGAGCATTCAATCGATCACCAAAACATCCTCGAAGGATGAAGAGATCAACTCGTTGCCCTGGGATGCCCAAATGCTGCGAGAGGAATACCGCATCACTTTTGCAAGTCTCGTGGAAGCAATCAACCGGTATCGTCGGCAACTCGATGAAAGCAGTCTCGACCGTGACATGCAACTTGGTGACGACAGCCTGGAGCGAGAAACTTTGGTCAAAATTGACAAGTTACTCACGAAACTTGGTGGTGAAAGTTCAGGCGCCGAACTAGGTGAAGATTGGGTGCTGCGTCCTAATCGGATTGAGTACATTCGTGGGGAACTCGATCACATGCGACTGTTGGTGGCCGAACTACCCAGTTATCTGCACACACGTCTTTCGGATTTGTCGGACAACGTACGAGCCCAATACCGCACTGCCCTCTCCTTTGCATGGGCCAATGTGGGAGTCGTGTTTGTTCTGGTTTTTATTTCCATTCGAGGATTCATTCGTTGGTTTGCAGAACCCTTACAAACGCTGGTGGAAGGTTCCCGGCAAGTGGCCTTGGGAAAATTCGACCATCGGATCCGCCTGGAAACCAAGGACGAGATGGGCGAATTGGCCGTGGCTATGAATAATATGACGGCACGGTTCCAGGAAATTCGCGATGATCTTGATCGCCAGGTGCGGGAACGCACCAGCCAGGTTGTGCGGAGCGAACAGCTTGCCAGCGTTGGATTCCTCGCCGCGGGAGTTGCCCATGAGATTAACAATCCTCTTGCGTCGATCGCACTCTGCAGCGAATCGCTCGACTCGCGCATCGAAGAAATGATGGATAGGGTTGATTCGCCGTGCAAGGACGACGCCCCCGTCATCCACAACTATTTACAAATGATTCAGCGCGAGGCGTTTCGCTGTAAACAGATCACGGAAAAACTGCTCGACTTCGCCCGTATGGGAGACTCTCAAAGGGTAAGTACCGATTTGAGAGAGTTGGTAGCGGGCGTGATCGACATGGTGCAACATCTGGGTAATCACAAAGACAAAAACCTTGAGCTCACCCCCGGACCTCCCGTAGTAGTGGAGATCAATGCTCAGGAAATCAAGCAGGTGGTCTTGAATCTCATCACCAATGGCTTGGAAAGTCTCGACACCAGTGGCACGGTAAGTGTGTCTGTCGAGCAAGTGGAAGACCGGGCACGCATTGTTGTCGAGGACAATGGCTGCGGCATGAGCGAGGAGGTGCGCAAACACCTGTTCGAGCCATTCTTTACTCGTCGCCGGGGAGGCCAGGGTACAGGACTCGGGCTTTCAATCACTTATCGCATCGTAGAAGAACACGACGGTACCATTGAAGCACTAAGTGCGGGCCCAGGAAGCGGCTCGCGATTTATTGTTTCATTGCCGTCTAAAACTACAACAAAGGAGAAGAGCCATCGCTACCAAGCAGCCTAACGGTCAAGGACTGACCCTGTTGTTTGCCGACGACGAGCCCTCATTGCAGGAGCTAATGAAGCTTGAGCTGCCACGGCTGGGACATCGAGTGACGGTGTGCCCCGATGGTCTCACAGCAATCGCGGCCCTGGATAAAAACACATACGATTGTATTCTGGTCGATCTCGACATGCCTGGTCGTGACGGCATCGGAGTGATCGCCCACTGTAAAGATGTTTCTCCGGAAACCGAGGCCGTGGTTCTCACCGGAAAATCGTCGATGGAAACGGCCATCGCCGCACTGCGCCACGGTGCGTTTGACTATCTCACCAAGCCCTGCAAATTGGTCGAACTCCAGGCCCTCTTGAAACGAGTCTCTGAAAAGCGGCAGCTCACCCAAAAGTGCCGAGCACTGCAACATCGTGTGCAAAGCCTTGAGGGAGCTCCACGACTGATTGGCAATACCCCCGCGATGCAGAAAGTGCGGCTGTTGATCGAAAAGGTAGCACCTTCCAATTCCACCGTCCTGATTCTCGGAGAGACCGGTACCGGCAAAGAACTGGTGGCTCGAGCCTTGCACGAGCAAAGCACGCGCGCAGGGAATCCCTTTGTAGCGATTAACTGTGGGGCTTTGCCGGAGACCCTCATCGAAAGTGAACTCTTCGGGCATCGCAAAGGGGCCTTTACCGGTGCCGATGATCATCGCGTGGGACTCTTTGAAGTCGCCCATGGTGGGACGATCTTCCTCGATGAAATTGGTGAACTGCCAAAAGCGATGCAGGCAAAACTTCTACGCGTACTGGAGTGCGGGGAAATCCGACGCGTCGGCGAAAATAAAACAACCGAGGTCGACGTACGGGTGATTTGCGCAACACATCGCGACCTGCAAGCGATGGTTGCCGAGGAAGAATTCCGCGAAGACCTGATGTATCGCATCAATCCGTTCGAGATTCATCTTCCCGCGCTGCGGGAACGTGTTCAAGACGTACCCAATCTGGCGCGGCATCTCTTGGCGCGGCATCGGGGCAAACCCCAAGGTGATGAGTCGCTCATTGCACCCGATGCCATCGATGTGTTGCTCTCGCACGTGTGGCCGGGGAATGTCCGCGAGTTGGCCAACGTGATCGAGCACGCAACAATTCTCTGTGACGCGGGTCCCATTCGAGCCGAGCATCTTCCCCAGCAACTCACTTCAAGGCAATTGCAAGGAGCAGCCCGCAATCGCCGCGGCGCAATCAGTCTCCGCGATCTGGAGATGGAAGCGATCCAGGAGGCCTTGGAACGCAACGAGGGCAACAAACCGAAAGCCGCTGAAGAACTGGGAATCAGCCTCAAGACTCTTTACAACAAGCTGAACCAAGTTAGCAATCTGGAGCAGTCAGCATAAAGTTGTAGATAGAACGGCTCACCCCACCTTCCGCACCACGCCGGTTACCACGCCGAGTACTTTGACGTTGCGGCTGTAGATCGGTTTCATCGACGAGTTCGCTGGCTGAAGGCGGATGCGGTTTGCCTCAGGATACCAGTACTTCAGAGTCGCTTCCCCCTCTTCGGTGAGTGCCACCACGATGTCCCCCTTGTCAGCGGTGCGTGCTTTGCGGCAGATCACCAAATCGCCATCGGTGATGGCCGCCTCGATCATGGAGTCTCCCTTCACACGGAGAGCAAATAGATTCTTCTGGCTGAACCAATCTGTAAACTCAAACCGCTCGGATTGCTCGATAGCCTCTGCCAAACTACCGGCCGCAATCTGGCCCACCAGGGGCATACCGCGATCCTCGCGGGCCTGGTCGGTCAGTTGGATCGCCCGCGACATGTTGGGTTCTCGTGTGATCAGCCCCTTTTTCTCTAGGGCTTTGAGATGGCACATAACTCCGTTGGGAGAATTAATATCGAAATGCTCGCCAATTTCACGCACTGTCGGGCCGTAACCCCGTCCGTCAATCTTGTCGCGGATGAAGTCGAACACCTTGCGCTGCCGTTGGGTGAGTTGGTCGAGGGACATGGGGTAACCCTTTCTCCGGATTCCTGCCTTAGTTATTAATTAATGGAAGCCCAAAGGGCTAGCATTATCTTAATATACGTTCGTACACACTACAAGTGCATCTGTACACTAATCAGGATTTTATCACATTCCTCGGTAAAATAGCGTAGCTGGCTCTTTTGGCCAATTGGCGGACAATTCGGACTTTCTCTGATACGATAAATTTCCATGGCTACAAACTCCCCACCCAAGATTCCACCTCGCCTCTCGCTCCGCTATTCGAGCATTAGCTTGTTGTTCCTCGGGAGCGGGTGCGCGGCACTCATCTATGAAGTGATTTGGTTTCACTTGCTTCGGTTGGTCATCGGGGGTTCTGCAGTTTCTATGGCCATTGTCCTGTCCACCTTTATGGGGGGAATGTGCCTGGGTAGTTTGGCAGCCCCACGCTTGATCAGCATACGGTTGCATCCGCTCAGGGTGTATGCTGGGTTGGAAATTGCCATTGGACTTATCGGTGCCACCCTTCCCTGGTGGATGCCCGCCCTCCAAAACTGGTACACAGCTCTATCTGTCACGAGTGGACAAGACCTCTTCATGCGATCGGTCGTAGCGGGAGGCTGTCTTATGCCGGGCACTATACTTATGGGGGCTACCCTGCCTGCTGTGGCACGAGCCGTTTCGGCGACTCCCACAGGCTTGTCTGATATGGGATTTTTCTATGGAGCCAATACCCTAGGCGCCGTATTGGGATGTTTTGTCGCAGGATTTTTCTTGCTCCCGCAAACGGACGTAACCTATGCCAGCTATGTTGCAGCAGCCATCAACATGCTAGTAGGACTCCAGGCTTTATCGATTTCTCAGAGAATGGCCTACGACCCTGTAAAACCACAATCCGAAACTCCTCGGACGAAAACTAATTATGAGAATGTCCCCTTATTGATTGCCCTATTGATGGCATGTTCTGGTTTCACTGCTTTATCGGCTGAAGTAGTCTGGACCCGACTGTTGTCTCTGTTATTTGGTGCGACCACTTACACATTTGCCATTATCTTGATGGTTTTTCTGACAGGCATCGGCTTGGGGAGTTCGCTTGCTGCGAAATTGGTCGTCAAAACAAATTCTCCACTGAGGTGGTTGATGAGACTGCAACTGCTGCTGATGTTACTCTTGGTTCTGGCGAATCTGGCCATCACACGAGTTGTTCCTTTTTGGCCCGCTAATTCGGAGGGACCCCTGCAAGCCTATGGGGTATTCCTGCATGATTCGATCAGGGCAGCCATTTCTGTTTTTCCACCAGCAGTCATCTGGGGTGCAACTTTCTCTATCGGATTAGTTGCTGCCAGTCGCGGTCAGACAGATGCTGGACGTCTGGTGGGGCAGGCCTATGCAGCCAACACGCTGGGGGCAATCCTCGGATCGATGCTTACAAGCCTGGTTCTTGTCCCTGCATTGGGCTCCCAACACACGCAACAAGTGTTGGTCGCCCTGGCAGCCTTAACGGCTTTGCTTGCCATCATGGCTCAACGTCGTTTAGGTCAGGCGACTCCAGAGGAGCAATCTTCTCGTGAACGCACTGTTACACCAAGCGAAGAGGTTTCCCAGCCGATGGCGTTTTCTCAGCAGTTGTTGGGCATCGCCCTTGCAGCATTTGCGGCGATTGCCATGGTGATTCCTCCGCCCCACGGGTTATTAGGCAATTCCATCATGCCTCGCATGTGGGATCGTTTTGAGCATCTCTACGAGGAGGAAAGCTTAAATACGGCGGTTGTTGTCTTAAAAGAAAAAGCGACGGGTGAACGGTCACTTTGTGTGTCGGGGAAAGTTGAAGCATCGAGTAACATTGACGACCTGCGTTGCCAGCGACTGCTGGGTCACGTCTGCGCTTTATTTCATCCAGATCCTAAAAAAACACTCACCGTCGGATTGGGTGCGGGAACTACGGCTGGAAGTTTTGTGCTTTACCCCCAGGTCGAGAGCATCGAGATCTGCGAAATTGAACCAGCGGTGATCGAAGCAGCCGAGTTCTTTGATGTAGAGAATCACAGTGTGATCAGCGACCCGCGGACAGAAATCATCATCGACGATGCACGTCATTATATGGCAACGACCGAGGAGAAATTTGACATCATTTCCTCTGACTCGATTCACCCCTGGGTGCGTGGCTCAGCCATCCTCTACTCCCAGGAATACTACGAACTTTGCAAGGCGAGGCTCAAGCCAGGTGGCATTATGGTGCAGTGGATTCCATTGTATCAAACTGATTGGGCAACGGTTTCTTGTGAACTAGCAACTTTTCTGAAAGTCTTTCCTGCTGCTACGCTCTGGTCGAGCGGGGCCGATCGTCGTTTTGGTTATGATATTATCGCGGTCGCCCAGGCAGATGAAACGCCTATCGATTTACAAGCAGTGCAAGATCGTATCGATAACAACCCAGAACTCAAGGCGGCGCTCAAAGAAGTAGACCTTGACTCCGTAGAAAAGTTATTTAATCACTACGTCGGCTATGGCAAGGACCTGGAAACCATGCTTCAAAACGCCGAGATCAATCGCGAGTCTAACCTAAAACTGGAATACATGGCTGGCATGGCTTCCTACATGCAGGAACCAGATGCAATCCTCCGTTTGGTACTTCGCGCGCTCCGTTATCCCACCGAAGTCTTCGTCAATGACGAAAAGTTTCGATCGACGATTCTCCAACAACTCAAGCTTCCGGGTCAGTAAGTCGCACATGATAAAACGGGTATTATTTGTCGCTATCATCTCGCCTCTACTATTATCTGGAGAGCTGCTGCGCGCCGCGGAGCCGCTCCCCTTCTCGCCGGAATTGAAGTCCGTACTGAGTGCCCGTTATCCCGGCAACGTGGAGGATCTCAAGCTGCTAGAGAAGCAGGTGCAGTTGGTCGCCGCGCAGGCAGTGCCAGCGACGGTGGAGGTGGAGATTGGTCGCAGCATCGGTAGCGGCGTGATCGTCTCTAAGGGAGGGTTGGTGCTGACGGCGGCACATGTGATTGGTCGCGCAGGCCGAAAGGCAACGCTTGTCTTGGCCGACGGTCGGCGCTTGGAGGGGCGCACCCTGGGGGCCCATCACTTGATGGACGCGGGGATGGTGCAGATCACCGACCCTCCGGAAGACCTGCCGTTCGTTCCGGTTGCCCCAGATACTTCTGTTGATATCGGACAATGGGTGGTTGCGACCGGTCAGCCGGGAGGGATCTTGGACGACCGTTCTCCGCCAGTACGACTAGGGCGTGTGTTGGCCACTGGTGGCCAATGGATCTGCACCGATTGCACCTTAGTAGGGGGCGACTCGGGTGGTCCGCTGTTCAACATGCGCGGAGAAGTGATGGCGATCCACATGAGCATCGGACCTGAGGTCGTACATAATTTTCATGTGCCGGTGACAGAGATACAGCCCGTGTGGGACAAAATGCTTGCTGGCGAAGTCTGGGGGAACGATCGGGCCAAACGTGAACTCGAGGGGCGCGCCGTGCTCGGGCTGGCAGCACGAACGGTGAACAATCGCTGTGAAGTGACGCAGGTTTTTACAGGGTATCCCGCCGAGGCAGCCGGAGTCCAACCAGGAGACCAAATCGTCGCAGTGGATGGGCAATTGATTACCTCGATTCTCGAACTCTCGGCATATGTGTTTGCCAAATCCCCAGGTGATTCCGTCCATCTCGATATCGTGCGGAATGCCCGGCCGACAGAATTCGATG
Source organism: uncultured Planctomycetaceae bacterium (assembly GCA_937925545.1). Lineage (GTDB taxonomy): Bacteria > Planctomycetota > Planctomycetia > Pirellulales > Lacipirellulaceae > Bythopirellula. Next base: position 216,591 of record CALALR010000037.1, on the reverse strand, counting down.
TCGTGCTTGGTGCGATTCGCGATCCGCTGCCCGGCAGTTACGATCCCTCATCCAGTGAGACTGAGCCGTCGGCCGAGGGACAACCCTGATGCGAATCTTCGTGAGCTTATTTATTGCTTTCGGTGTACTGCTGGGGGGCATTGTTGCTGCAACTTTCTTGGCTGCGCAGTCACCAGATGAATCGGGTCTCGCGCGACATAACTACCCGACAGAGCGGATTACGGTTCCGAGTTGGCGATTTGCCCATGGACCCCATGTGCGAGCTGCCTTTCGCGAGGTCGTGGCCAAATCGAGGCCATCGATTGTTGAAATCAAAGTGGAAGGTCGAAAGGTTGCCCTGGGGGGAATTGTTGGTGCCGATGGCTGGATTCTCACCAAAGCAAGCGCGTTGGTAGGACCAATCACTTGTCGACTCTCTGACGGGCGCGAATTGGATGCCCGCATAGTGGGTGCCAGCCGGGAATATGACGTGGCGATGTTGAAAGTTGCAGCCAAGCAGCTTCCTACGCTAGTAATATCGGATAGCGTGGTTCCGGTGGTGGGTTCCTGGCTCGCCTCGGTCGGGATGGATAGCTACCCACTCGCGGTGGGAATCGTGAGCGTCCAACCGCGAGAGATTCCTCATCAAGCGGGTATTCTGGGGATTCAGCTCGATGCGGTGTCAGGACAAGCGTTGATCGTGCGTGTGTTCCCTGGCTCGGCAGCGGCCAAGGCGGGGCTGATGGTCAGCGACGTGATACTCGAAATCGACGGAGCTGAGACCCCCACACGCGACGCACTCATCCGCCGCGTGTGGCAATTCAACCCTGGCGATCAGGTCACGGTGAAGGTCCTCCGGGGAAAAGAGCAACTCACGCTCGAGGCCGTTTTGATGGGCCGTTTTCCCGGGCTGATGCCTTCTCGCAATGAATTCCAAAATCGGCTCGGTAGCGGTCTGAGTGAACGCCGATTCGGTTTCCCCAGTGCGTTTCAGCACGATACGGTGATCAACGCGAACGATTGCGGGGGGCCCGTTGTCAATCTGGATGGCGAGGTGGTTGGCTTCAACATCGCGCGGTCAGGCCGAACCGAAACCTACGCCATCACGGCCGCTTCGATCTCCAAGCTGCTCTACGAATTAATGTCGGGCAATCTGGAACCAGAGCCTGTGGAGGGCTCTGTGCCCGAGAACAGCTCGGCGGGCGAAAAAGAGCCAGAGCAGCAAGAAAGTCCGCTGGTGCCTTTGGTCCCTGCTGAAGTACCATAAGTCTCTGTGAGGAGACTCCCTTAATTTCGCAATCCGCATTCCCCAATTCTTTACTATGTCGGAACTCGTTCGACAAGAAATCATGTCCAAGGCCGATCTGGTCGTCGTGAAAGTCGGCACTCGCGTGCTGACCAACTCGAATGGTGCGTTGGACAAGGACAGTATTGATCGTATCGCGCAGCAAATCGCCCACCTCTGGCAGGCTGGCAAGAAATGTGTGCTGGTGAGCAGCGGGGCGGTCGGCGCGGGGTTGGGTCGTTTGGGACTTAAGCAGCGTCCCACGGATCTGGCCCAGCTTCAGGCAGCGGCGGCGATCGGGCAAAGCGTTCTCATCGAATCGTACAACCGTTCGCTTGAGCCGCATCAATTGCACGCAGCCCAGATGTTGCTCACTGCCGAGGATCTCAAAGATCGTACGCGTTATCTGAATGTCCGTAACACGCTGTTTGCATTGTTCGATTCCAGCGCAGTGCCGATCATCAACGAGAATGATACGGTGAGTGTGGAAGAGCTAAAGCTAAGCTTTGGCGACAATGATCGCCTGGCGGCACTGGTGACCAATTTGATACGCGCTCCACTGTTGGTGCTACTCTCAGACATCGAGGGGGTGTACTCAGGGGATCTAAACGACGCTTCATCTCATGTGCTTTCGGTGATCACCGATTTAGCCGCAGCACAAGCGCAGTTGGTACGCGACGACCCCAATCGCCCAGGAATGCGGATGAGCAAGGGAGGAATGACCAGCAAACTGACGGCTGTGAGAATCGCCACATCTGCCGGCGAAAACGTGATCATTGCCAACGGTCGCCGCGAGAATGTGTTGTTGGATATTTCCGCAGGCAAAGATGTCGGCACTTTGTTTCTCGCCGAAGGACCGTCGGTCGATTCCCGTAAACGGTGGATCGGTTGGAGCGCAAGTCCCAATGGGAAATTGCTGCTCGACGAAGGTGCCTGTCGAGCCATTGCCTCGGGGGGCCGGAGTTTGCTGTCCGTTGGTGTTGCCAAAGTGGAGGGAAATTTCGTCAAGGGAGACGTCGTATCGCTCTGCAGCGAAGCAGGGGTGGAGTTCGCCCGGGGATTGAGCAATTATCCTGCCGACGAAATGCGACTCATTGCCCGCCAGCCTAGCGAACGCATCGCTGAACTCCTGGGCCATCGGCCCTACTACGAAGTGGTGCATCGCAACAATCTGATCGTTCTTGGTTAGTTTGGACGGATTATAGCGAATAGCCGCGACACAACGTGCCGCGAGCAAAAAACTTCTCGCAATCTCGAAATCTCCAATTACGCTGAAAGACTGGGAGTGACCCTTCCCTTCTGCGGGCCACTCTCTGCTCACTTTTCCGCTTGGAGTGCCACCTATGCATCGTTTTCTTTTGACCATTCTGTTGTTGATACTCCTAAGTCCCTCGGTCGAAGCACAGCAACAACAATCGCTCACGATCAACGGCGTACCGCTCACTCCGGAGTTGGTCGAAGCATATCGCGATCTGGCCATTGCTCGGCAGCGCCTGGTGCACTATCGCCAGGTCATCCAGCCGCAGAAGCAACAGGCGTTGGAGGATGCGATTCGATTATCGGCTGCGGAAATAGCGGTCCTGCAGCGGAGACTCGTTGATTACGAGCCCTTCCTCGCCGTGGGAGATTACTCAGCGGTGCGCAGTGCCGCCGAGTACGACTGGCTCGCACTGATCAGCGAGCAACAAAACCTAAGAGAGTTGCGTGATAAGGAGATCGCTCAAATGCGGTTCCGCGGCGAGACCGACGATCTGTATGTCTATGACGTGCTCAGAGCAGCCATGCGAGTAAGGGTAGCCTATGCGTCGGCGGGTCGGTAGAGAGTTGAGGATGCGTTCCGCGCCTCCGGACCCAGTTAGGTTGCAAAAATTTGCGTCCTACATTTGCTCGCGCTACCCTATTGCCTCGTAGCGCTCGTCAGCGGGTCGCGGCTAACGCTTTTCTTTGCGGGACGCGTGGCGGCTAACATTTCGCTTTGGGTCGCGACTAAACTCTTGCTAGCACTTTGGTGTGCGTTTTCTACACAAATCTTACGCCTTCGCGAAGCGGACTTGCGACTTTGCCGCGAAATTTGTATTCCACCCGCTGGAAAGGGTGTGAATTTTCTCCCCCGCGAGTGACTATCCGCGCACTTCACCGGTGCAAACTTCAATTCGCATGTCAGCCACTGCAAGTGGGCGCGTGTGGATCGAGACCCACTTATCCGCCTGAACCCCGAGAGCAACTCAATGCTCGCTGCCGAATCTCATCGAACAAGATCACCGCGTAAGATCGAGGTGACTGCGCGCCTTGGTGCGAGGGGCTTGCTGCTCTTGGTTGGGTGTCTTGCCGGATGCCAGACGGCGCAGTATCGGGCAGCCGGGTTGCCAAACCAATATCGGGCCAAACCGACGCCCGGCGATGTGACGGTCAATATGGCCCGACTCACTGGGACAGGTTACGACAACTCGCTGATCGGCCCCGACGATATGCTGGAAATCACCGTGATGAGTGGCCGCAACGGTGAAACGCCTCTGCCGGTGGTCAGCCGTGTCTCCAAGGGAGGAATGGTCGATGTCACGCCGATTGGTCAAGTATCCGTTGGGAATCTCGAACCGGCAGTAGCCAGTGAACGCATCGCACAAGCTGCAATCGAACGGGGAATTTACCTCCAGCCGAATATCACGGTTGAAATCAAGAAAAAGGCCGTCAACCACATCACCGTGTTGGGTGCGGTGAAAGAACCGGGGTTGCATGAAGTCCCCCGCAATTCGTGCGACGTGGTAAGTGCGTTGGCCATGGCAGGAGGATTGACCGAGGAAGCTGGTACTGAAGTGGAGATTGTGCGGCAGCACGTCGCCCAGGCGAATTCGTACACGCGCTTCGCAGACAACTCAAAACAGTCCTCTGCCAATGCTGAGGAAGGCGATATTCAATTGGCCGCTTATTCCGATCTTTTTCCCACAGGCCCACCGTCCTCGCAAGCAAAGGCCACCGAAGAGGCAACTCCGCAGCAAGTGGCTCAGCGGATCGATCTGGCGAGCCTGCCGAGCAACTACTCCCGAGATGAGTTCCACCTTGAAGATCGCGATGTCGTCATGGTTAAGCCGCGCAAGAAGCGCAGCATTCATGTTGGTGGGTTGGTAAAGCAGCCGGGGCAGTTTGAGTTGCCCGCGACCGAAGACCTGCGGCTGCTCGATGCGATTGCCCTGGCAGGCGGACCAAGTTCCCTCATGGCAGACAAGGTGTATATCATCCGCCCCGTGGCCGGCAAGCCACAACCCGTGGTGATTCTCGCCAGCATGAACAAAGCCAAGCAAGATGGCAAAGAAAATTTGCTGATGACCGAGGGCGACATGGTAAGCATCGAACAAACCCCAGTTACCGCCGTGTACGACGCCCTCGGTAAATTCTTGAACTTTACGATTGGTGTCTCCAGCAGCACGATTTTCTGAGATACGCAAGGCAATTCAACATTAAACATTCCGCGACGAGCCATGACCACTTCGGACTTCAATCAAAATCAACACGATGCCGAGCTCATGCCGTCGGTCGATGCCGTATCGACAATCGCGCGGTTTGTAGGGATCGTCCGTCGTCGCAAGCAAGTGGTGATAACCGCCATTGTGATTCATGCATTGCTGGGCATGACTTACTACATGTTGGCTACGAGAAAATATGCCTCGACGGCCGAACTTTTGATCATTCAGCAGAAACAAGATCACCTGGCCACGGTGGGTGACCACGAAAGTTCTGAAGGGACGATGGCCACCAATCAGAAACTGATCTCCTCGCCAATCGTGTTGCAAAACGCCATCAAGCAACTTTCCCCACAACATTTGATCGACCTGGTCGGCGAACCTACGCACAAGTGGGTGGAGACACTCGCCCGCAATTTGAGCGCCAGCGTTACACGGAAGACAAACTTCATCGACGTGACCTATCGTTCCAAGAATCCCGACGCGGCCGCCGCGGTTGTGCGGGCGGTCATCAATTCCTATCTGCAATTTGTGCAGGACAAGCATCAGGGGACGGCGGGAGACGCGCTGGAAAGCCTTCTGCAAAAGGGTGCGGAACTCGAAACCAAGCTCACCGAAAAGCAAAACGAGCTACAATCCTTCAGCCAGCAGGTGGGGCATCTGGCCGTGAGCCAGGACGATAAAACCGTCGAACCCATCATTCAACGGGCGCTGCGGCTCAATGATGCCATGATGGACGTGCAGCAACGGCGACTCGAACTGCAGGCGACGCTCGTGTCGGTCGACCATGCCCTTGAGCGTGGTGAAGACATCAATCAATACCTCGTGGCAATGGAAGAAACGGTTGGTCGGCAGATGATGCTTTCTTCGTTGGGAATGAGCAGCGAAGATCTTAATGTGATCGAAGAACAACAGAAAAAAATCCTCGCCGATCAGGCAGAACTGAACTCGCTTTCTAATTTCTACGGTCCGAATCATCCGCGCATTATTGATTTGCGTGCCAGCATTGCCAACGCCCAGCGCTATGTGAGCGAGTATCGTGCCAATTTGGGCAGTCAACCGAACGGCATGGCGCAGGGTCATATTGGTCCCGTTGTGAAGCGGATGCTGGAACAATCCGTTCAGCAGACCTGGCAGAAGGAACAGCAGATGGCTGCCTCGTTTGAAGAGGCTCGCCAGGAAGCGGCCAAGCATAGTGGAGATCTGGTCCAACTGCGGATGTTGGAACGCGAAGTCACTCGGCTTGAGGCACAATACGATCTGCTCTTCGAAAAAATCTCGACCGTCGACATGCGGCAGATGCAGGCTCCGATTCAAGCCACCGTGGTCCGCGAGCCGGTACCAGATCGCGTGCCCGTCTCGCCTCAGATCAGATTTCTCGTGTTCATCTGCCTGGCGAGCGGCACTGCTGTTGGGGCGGTGATCGTTTACGTGCAGGACGTGCTCGACGACCGGTTTTCTTCACCAGAGGAATTGACCGCGCAATTGGGAGTGCCCGTGTTGGCGATGGTTCGCAATCTCAGTCCGCTCGACGGCAAAGGGATGGACACAGTTCACACCTATAAGCTTCCCAATGCGGTTGAGACAGAGGCATTCCGCACCCTGCGGACGGCAATCTCGCTTTCGGGTTCTTCCTGCGAACGGCTCCTGGTCTCCAGTTCGGAACCGGGTGATGGCAAAACGACGATATCGATCAATCTTTCAGTGGCCATGGCACAAGCGGGCAAACGTACACTCGTCATCGATGCCGATCTGCGGAAGCCTGGATTTACGGCTATGCTGAATCTCAAGGGACGCCCCGGCGTGGCCGACGTGCTGACCAGCGATCTGCCACCTGCCGAGTCGGCACCGAACATGGTGGTTCAAACCGAGGTGCCTGGCCTCGACGTGCTGCCGGTTGGTCTGCGACGTCCCAATCCGGCAGAACTTTTGAGCAGCAACGAATTTGTGGAACTCTTGGCATGGGCCGACTCGCAATACGATCGGGTGATCGTGGATTGCCCGCCGGTGCTTGCAGTCAGCGATGCCCAGGTCGTGGGTCAATTGGTCGATGGCGCGATCCTGGTCGTGCGGCCTGAGAAAAATCATCGCCGCTCAGTCATCCGCGCCGTTGAAAGCTTCCAGTCGGTGGGTTGCAATGTATTGGGTGTGGTCGCAAATGCCTTGTCCGACGAATCCCACAACTACGGCGGCTATGGTTATGGCTACGGGTATGGCTATGGATACGGCCACGAGGAAGAGGTCGAAGAAGATTACGACGAACCGATCGTGCGCCACCCAGCAGCCAAAACCGTGGTGACTCCGCGCAGAAAATCAACCTCCACCGATCCGATCCGACCTCGTAGGGCAGCTTGAGCAACCTAGCTAAGAGACCATGAAGTCATGTCGACAGGGAAGTCATCTCGATATCACACGCGGACGGTTGTTCCGAAAGGAATTGCTCAAGAGTCGGCGGTATCAGCAGCTTTGCTGACTACGGTTGATCTGGGTCTGGGAGCCATTATCTTTGTTGCCCCGCATCTCTTCGGTGGAAGACATCCACTGGGTGGATTCGTAATAGTCGCATTTTGTGTAGTGACGGCGCTCGCCTGGTTTCTGCGTCAACTTATCTCACCTCAGGTGAAATGGACACGGTTTCATGCGTGGATCGTGCCCTTGCTGGCGGCCACAGTGGTAATGTTGCAGCTCGTCCCCATGCCTGGCGAGTGGATGCCGACGCTCTCTCCCCGCTTGCACGAATTGCTTCCCTTGTGGACGGGGGCCAACTCTGCCGAAGCTCACTTAGGGAGCTGGAAAACTTTGTCGCTCGCGCCTGAAGAAACCCGTCTTGCGCTGGCAACGTTGGTTGCCTATGCCCTGCTCTTTGTGACGGCCGTCGAACGGCTTGAAACCTCAGCAGATATCTACCGATTGATGCGGATGATTGGGCTCTCTGCCGTCAGTGTTGCAGGATTCGGCATCGTCCAATACTTCACCTCGAATGGCAAGTTTTTCTGGTTCTACGAGCATCCCTTTACCAACACCTCCAGCGTGTTGAAGGCCGGCTTCACTTCTCGCAACCATTTTGCACACTTCCTGGTCCTCGGTTTTGCCATGCTATTAGCTTGGGCACTGCTGGAGCGCCAATCGAAATCTGGTCGATCCCATGCACACCGGTCACAGATGAGCCGTCGTGGAAAAGCGGGGCTAGATTTCTCCAACGCTGTTTCCTGGATCCTGGTAGCAATGCTGCTGGTGGTCGGCTGCTCGATTCTGGCATCGCTCTCACGAGGAGGAATCCTGGCACTAGGTACCGTCGTGCTCGTGGCGGCATTGATTTATGCACGAATTGGGCTTCTCTCTTCCAATCACTTGCTGGTTGGAGGCCTGATGCTGGTCATGGCCATGGCTGCCTTGTCGATAAGCGGTAAATATGACGCCCTGAGCAGTCGGCTGGACAACCTGACCTCTCAGGATGTGAGTGCGATTGATTCGATGGCCAGTCGACAAACGATTTGGACTGCAAACCTGGCCGCGATAAAAGAGGGTTGGCTAACTGGTTCCGGTGCAGGCACACATCGCTTCATCTATCCAGTTTATCTCACTGAACCCGCAGAACTGGAATACACTCATGCCGAGAATGGATACCTGCAGATTGCCACCGAGAATGGTTTACCTGGCCTGGTGCTGCTAGTGACTTCGATTCTCGTCTGCTGCTATTGGTGTGTTAGTTCCCTACGCCATGCTCGGGGGAATTTTAAAATGCAGATTATGATCGGTGGCATCGCAGCAGCACTAGCTGCCAGTGCAGTGCACTCGCTAGTCGACTTTGTCTGGTTCGTTCCAGCTTGTGCCTGTACGACGCTCTTGATACTGGCATCCTTGCTGAGATTGCACCAAATTGCCTCGACAAACGCTCTACATAACTCAATCCACTGCCACTTGGCGCCCACTACTCGTTTCAATTTGGCATTGGGTGTGACACTCGCAGGAGTTTGGGCAGTCGCGACGTTGTTGGCACCGGCCCGGGTCGCTCTGGAGTGGGATGCCTATTTGCATGCGAGTATGGCCAACCAACATCCTGTCGGACAAAGAAGTTTGCCCTCAGCGAACCAGCAAGAAAAGCTCTCCGCATCGGAAAACTTGAATTCCACGGCAATGCTTGAGCACTTAAGCAATGTCGTGCGGGACTATCCTTATTCAGCGCGGGCACACGCCAGATTGGCGGGAGCTTTATTGAGCGCATTTGAAAAACTGCAAAGCAAATCAGAAAATCCCATGCCGATCGGCCAAATCCGTGAGGCGGCATGGGCCAGCAGTTTTCCTTCAGCGGAAACTCTTCGCGCTTGGCTGAATCAGGCTTTTGGCAAACGCAGTCAGCTCCTGTATCAGGCACATTATCATGCGCGTCGCAGTTTGGAACTCTGCCCATTGGAAGGGGAAGCCTATCTTTGCCTGGCAGAGCTGTGTTTTTTGGAGGGGCGCACTGAGACTGCCTACGAAACCTATGCCAGGCAAGGATTGCAGGTGTGTCCGTGTGATTGCAAACTGCTTTTTGCCATCGGAAAAAACGAACTGATTGCTGGCGATGAGACCGAGGCAAATCGACTCTGGGGGAAAGCTTTCCGAGGCCAAGGCAACCACCGCGAGCACATCATTCGTTTATCCACCGTCTGGATGCCTGCCGACAAGTTTATAGAAATCTATCAACCCGATTGGGACACCCTCAACAGCGTCTGGAATGTTTACCGACAGATTGGTGATCCCGAAAACCTCGAAACACTGCTTCCCTATGCAGCCCAGCAGGCAGACCTAACGACTCCCACAATGACCCCGAATGTCGCTGGGGTGGTCTGGCTCTCTCTGGCAAAAATGCAGAAGGAAATCATTGGCCCGGAAGCTGCACTCGAGAGCCTGCAACAGGCGTACATTCTGGCACCCGATCGCTTTGCAATCCGGTATGAATTGGGAAAGTGTCTCCTTGCTCTCGAACAATTCATCCCTGCCGAGACTCATCTGAACTGGTGTTTTCAACACATCCCCAACGATCCCACACTGCGCCGCGATCTAGAGAAGGCAACGCGCGGCAGAATGCAGGAACTTGCACGCAACACTCAAACCTCTCTTCGCTAATCTTGACATGGAATTCTTACGACTAAAAAACCGACTCCTCGCCATGACATTGCTGGTCGTGCCCTGTCTGGCAGCTTACTACCTGGCCTTTTTGGTGCGATTCGACGGTGCGCTCACCGAGTCAGCGCGGTTCACGTTTGCCGCGAGCGTTACATGGGTAATGGTCGTCAAGGTGGTCACATTGCTCTATGCCAGGATTCACAAGGATTGTGCTCGGTATGTCACTTTTCACGATATGCTAGCACTTGTGAGGGCGGTAACGATTAGCTCGGTTGCCATCATGCTGGTCGATGCGATGTTGTTTACCGAAGTGGTCATTCCCCGCAGCGTAGTTTTGCTAGATTGGGGAACCACGGTGTTTCTCCTTGCAGCCGTACGGATGGTACCCCGCCTGATGCGCGATGGTTATTGGCATCGCCTGTCGGCTCAGAACGGCTGTGCCGCACTGATCATCGGCGCAAATGATGCCGGCGAGGCACTGCTGCGCTCCTTGAGAACCAATCCCACCTTGCCGTATCGTGTGATCGGCTTCCTGGACGATCGCCCCGAGTATTGGGGTCGAAGAATTGCCGGTATTCCCGTGTTAGGGACCCAGACCGATCTTCCCACGCTGGTTTTGCAGCATCAGATCGAAGAAGTTTTGATCACCAGTGGGACGCTTCCAGGCAAGGAAGTCCGCCGTCTAGTGGAATTGGCCAGCCGCGAAAACTTCCGAGTTAAGGTACTCCCCAGCTATGAGCAACTGGTGGGAGAAAAGGTCGATGTCAATCCACGGTCTGTCGCCATTGCCGACCTGCTCCAGCGTCCCTCAGTGCAACTCGACGATGCAAGCATTCGCCATTGGCTTACCGGCAAAGTAGTGCTGGTAACGGGAAGCGCAGGAAGCATTGGGTCTGAGATTTGCCGACAGCTGGTGGAACTTGCTCCAGCAAAGTTGGTAATCGTCGATCGGTCGGAGACGGGGCAATTCTTCCTGGAGCGTGAACTCAAACAACTGGCGCCTCATTTAAAAATTGAAGTTGCCATGGCCGACCTGACCGACGCGTCTCGCTTGGAGGCCGTCTTCGCCGAATATCGTCCGCAGATTATTTTCCATGCCGCGGCTTACAAGCATGTGCCGTTGATGGAAGCCCATGCTGGCGAGGCGATCAAGAATATCGTGCAGGCCACAAAAAACATGGTAGACCTCGCCGAAGAATGTGAGGCCGAGAGCTTCGTGATGATCTCCACTGACAAGGCGGTCAACCCCACCAGTGTCATGGGATCATGCAAGCGACTGGCAGAACAATATGTCGAAGCCAAGGCCGCCACCTCTCCCTGCCGCATGGTCACGGTCCGCTTCGGTAACGTGCTTGACTCGGCGGGGAGTGTCGTGCCGATCTTCCGCGAACAGATCGCCCGCGGCGGACCTGTCACGATTACCCATCCCGACATGATCCGCTACTTCATGCTTATCCCTGAAGCGGCTCAGTTGGTGATCCAAGCGGGAGCGATGGGGCGAGGAGGTGAAATCTTTGTCCTCGACATGGGCGAGCCGGTCCGCATCATGGATCTGGCTCGCGACATGATCCGTTTGTCAGGCTTGCGCGTAGATGAAGACATCGAAATCGTCGTCACCGGTCTGCGTCCTGGCGAAAAGCTTTACGAGGAGCTGTACAGTACCGACGAGCAACATCTCCCCACCGGCCACGACAAAATCATGACCGCCGTCGGCCGACCGAGAAACTTGATGGAAGTACTTCACGACATCCGCAGCTTGAGCGAGATTGTCGACGAGCCGAATAACGTAGTGCGGGCCGCCTTGGCGGAAATCATACCGGTGCTGAAGCCGAGTGTTCACTTACCGTTGGAAACGCGAACTAATGCTGCCCGCCGGGCGGCATAGGTGGGTTTGTAAGAACAATCACCTTGCCTGATAATAAATTTCGACGAATTCAATAAGCTTTTGAGTTTCGCTGTCTTCTCCGCCCCTCGTTATCTCATATTCAATCGAATCACTGAAGCGATTGGATCGGGAGCGGAGGAAGGTAAATCCATCACTAACGTGTTGCCTTCATGTGCGAAGTCAACTTTCTTTCCACCGTCCAGCAGCGTGGCTCCGCTGACCTGGCCAGGAAGGCCCTCCACGCTTAGTTGTCCATCGCTCGGCCAATCGAACAAATGGAGATAAACTGTACTTCCGTCGGAATTTTGCGTTACCCGCCCCCAAGCGGGCTGGTCGATAGGGCTGGCGGATGTGCCGTAGATTGACTCGCCATTCGCAGCCATCCACTCGCCGATCTCGCGCAATCGCTCGACACTTGCCGACGGGATCGAACCGTCAGCCATTGGGCCGACATTGAGCAGATAGTTGCCCCCCTTGCTGGCGATGTCAATCAAGTTACGTATCAGGGTTTTTGTGCTTTTCCAGTTTTGATCATCTTTTTTGTAGCCCCACGTGTCGTTCATGGTCATGCACGATTCCCAATCCGAAGCCATGTTCTTATCTGGAATTTCCTGCTCGGGTGTCCCAAAGTCACCTGCAAAGGAGCCTTCCTTTGAAAAACCGGACATTCCTGTCCGACCGGCTCCTACACGATTATTGATTATCACATCGGGATTCAGTTCGCGAAGCCACTCGTAGAGGGCATGTCCATCTTCGTTCGTCCACCAGGCCGGCCATTCGCCATCGAACCACAGCACTTGCGTCTCATATTCCGTAACCAGACTATGCAACTGCGCTTTCATATATTCGGTGTAAGCCTCTTTTTGGCCTTCTTCAATGCGTGTTGGATTCCAAGTCGGTCTGCCATCCTCAACCTTGGCAGGCAGCTGCGCAGGATGGTGCCAGTCCATGATCGAGTAGTAAGTACAAAACTTCACGCCATGCCGCCGACATGCCTCGCTGAGCGCTTTGAGTACATCTTTCCCATACGGCGTGGCATCGACAATGTCATAATCAGTGTTGTTTGCATCGAAGAGGCAGAAACCATCGTGATGCTTTGAGGTGATCACGAAGTACTTCATGCCAGCATTCTTAGCAGTTTGGATCCACAGGTCTGCATCAAACTTCTGTGGGTTAAACTCAGCAGCGAGTTTCTCGTAGTCCTCGCGAGGTATCTTTGCGGAATCCATGATCCATTCTGCGATGCGCTTATACTTTTGGCCCTCATACTCTCCAGCAGGCACAGCATACACACCCCAATGGACGAACATGCCAAATCGCGCATCGCGCCACCACTGCATCCGTCGATCCCGCTCTGCCGTGGAAGAGTTCTGTGCGAACAAAGTGCCGCTGCTGATCACAATTAGCACAATCGCACTAACCACAAAGCAGAAAACACGATGCTTGAATTTCATGTGTTGATTCCTCTTATTTCCAAGTCCAAGAATTGTTGCCGAGAACCGTCACAAACTCAAAACGTCGATTATTATACGGTTCCGTGAAGGCTTGTACTATCGCCTGAGTGTGTTTCCCATCGCACTGCCGCCCGGGTGAGCGGACCGAATACGTCGGTCTGTTGGCCGAACAATTTCTGCAGCGAGCTTCCCGCCGATTTGGAGTCACTCGTCCTAGGCTCACAAAGGACGTGGTGCGAAACCCAGTCGTGCCATCGGCCAGGCAATTTTTGAGTAACTGGGCGGAATCATCACAAGGCGCGAGATGAGTGGCTATGGATGTGATGAAGATCACAATCTGGCTTGGAGGCAAAAAATGAGCCGTAGCAATAAGACCGGAAACCCTGAGATAGCCTAAGTTATAGGATGAGACTTTGTTGGTGGCCGAGCAGCACAATGGTGGCGCATGATACCATGAAAATCACAGATTTGGCTTATTTTGGCCAAAATAATTTGACTTCGCCCTCTTCATCGCTTACCCTGGGTAGTACTTTTGCTCCAGACTGATGCACATCCAGATTCAAAAGGGGGGCTAGTGTGTCTAGATACTTTTGTTTTGCATCTTCTCTAGCAGTTTGCTTTGTATGCAATGGCATGGCTCATGCAGCAACCGTTTCTACCTTCTCTGGTCCGACCGATCTCGACCTCTCAGGCGACTTCACTTACGCCGTCAACATTCTCGGTCCCAGCTACGTAGTGTCAGGGCAAACGTTTACCGAAGACAACGCCCCTGGCATTAGTGTGACACCCGGTATCCAGGATGCCACTTGGGTAAACAAACCTGAGTATGGGGCGGACACCGATTCGAACAACCTCGAACAAATCATGTGGAGCATTCGGTACTCCAACACGCAATTCGACGTCGATCTCGATGTCTCTCCCGGCCAACTATACAAGCTTCAGTTGCTGTTGACGGAAAATTTTCATAGCTCAACCGGTTTCACGCGTATCGCAGACATTGAAATAGAGGGAGCTACCGAAGTCAGTGGCTTGGATGTGCTGGCCGTCCAAGGACCGCGAACTCCTGATATTCAAGGAAGTGGTATCTCTTTTCAGGGAGTTGTAGTAACGCACCCCTTCGTTGCCAGTGATGCGACGCTCAACATCAGCATCATCAAGAATGCCGCATCGGACGATCCGAACATGCTCCTCAATGGACTGACTCTCGAACGCATTCCCGAGCCGTCCGCGTTGATCGTGCTCAGCTTGGGAGTTGCCTTCACTTTGGCAGCCCGCGTGACTTCTGTGCGTTCTGGCTGAAGTCGAGTTCCTTACCTGGAGGTTCTCGCCCAGGGATTTTCGATTTGTTGTCCATCTAGTCGTATTCCAGCGGACAAGAAGTATTTGTCGGAAAAGGTGTCAGCGGGTTCATTTTCGGATTCCAGCAATTTTTGCAATGCATCCGAATAGCGAATGCCTCCAAAGGCGGCACCGCCTAGTCTAGTGTCTAATCTAATCTGTGCGATTGCACTTCGCCCGAAGTACTAAACTTGCCCATTCTTTGGTTGAACTTCAGCGGTGTTCTGGGTGACTTTCGCTCGAGCCCCCTAAGGCGTAAAATGGGGGATTACTCAGTTTCTCAATGAGTTGGGAGAAGGTGCGATCCACTTTCCTGCTCCACTCTGTTAGATTTCTAACCCCTTACAGACTGTATGAAGCCACGCACGTTATTTCAGAAGATTTGGGACAATCACGTCGTCCATCAGGAACCAGGCCGGCAGGCGATTTTGTATGTTGATCTGCACCTGGTGCATGAAGTGACCAGCCCGCAGGCATTCGAAGGACTTCGCCTCGAGCGTCGCCGGGTACGCAGGCCGGAACGAACGATTGCCACGGCAGATCATAATGTTCCGACCAGCGACCGCAGCCTGCCAATTGCCGACCCCATTTCCAAACAACAGATCGACACGCTCCGTCAGAACTGTAAAGAGTTCGGAATCACCTACTACGACTTGAACGACCCCCAACAGGGAATCGTTCATGTGATCGGGCCCGAACTCGGTTATACCCAGCCCGGTATGATCATCGTCTGTGGAGATAGCCACACCTCGACGCATGGGGCGTTCGGTGCGTTAGCATTTGGCATCGGTACTAGCGAAGTCGAGCATGTGTTGGCCACGCAAACCTTATTGCAGGACAAACCGAAAACCTTGGAACTGCGTGTTGATGGGGAGCTAAAGGCTGGAGTGACGGCCAAAGATTTGATTCTCTACTTGATCGGCCAGATCACGACCGACGGCGGCACTGGGTATTGCGTTGAGTACACCGGCGAAGCAATCCGCTCGCTCTCAATGGAAAATCGCATGACCGTTTGTAATATGTCGATTGAGGGTGGCGCGCGGGCTGGCATGATCGCGCCCGATGACACGACCTACGAGTATCTACGGGGCCGGAGATTTGTGCCTCAAGATTTTGACGCAGCCGTGGCAAAGTGGCGAGAACTTCCCACCGATGCTGGTGCGTCCTATGACAAATCACTGGCGTTTCAGGCTGCCGACATTGCCCCACAAGTGACCTGGGGTACTAATCCTGGGTTGGTCGTGCCGGTGAATTCACGAGTTCCCAAGCCAACGGATTTCGCCGATGCCACAGAGCAGAAGACGGCAGCGGCGGCTCTAGAATACATGGGGCTCAAAGGGGGCGAGGCAATTACTGACCTGAAGCTAGACCGCGTGTTTATTGGCTCATGTACGAATGCCCGCATTGAAGACCTGCGGGCTGCCGCTTCGGTTGCAAAGGGACGAAAGGTATCGGAGCATGTCAACGCGATGGTCGTTCCCGGCAGCGGGCAAGTAAAAATTCAGGCTGAGCAGGAAGGCCTCGACAAGGTATTTCGCGAAGCGGGCTTCGACTGGCGAGAAGCAGGCTGCAGCATGTGCCTGGCCATGAATCCTGACAAACTCTCACCGGGCGAACGATGTGCCTCAACCTCAAATCGCAACTTCGAAGGTCGCCAAGGCAAAGGAGGACGCACGCATTTGGTGTCTCCCGCCATGGCAGCTGCCGCAGCGATTGCAGGACATTTTGTGGATATTCGCGAATGGGAGTAATATCGAGTGAACAAGCTCATTCTTAGAATCATCAAGTAATATCACCTAACTATACTGAATAGCTATTTCATGAAATCCTTCACATCCCATACCGGCAAAGTCGTGGCTATGGATCGGGCCAATGTCGATACCGATCAGATCATCCCTAAGCAGTTCCTCAAGCGAATCGAGCGGACTGGATTTGGTGAGTTTCTGTTCTGGGATTGGGCCAGGCTGGATGATGGATCACTCAATCCTGAGTTTGAGCTCAACAAACCCGAAGCTTCGGGGGCCAGCATCCTCCTGGCACGCCGGAACTTCGGCTGCGGTTCGAGCCGCGAACATGCCCCTTGGGCGCTCGAAGACTACGGCTTTCGCGTGATCATAGCTCCAAGCTTTGCAGATATTTTTTATAACAATTGCTTCAAGAATGGCATGCTGCCCATTCGGCTGCCAGAAGAGGTTGTCGAAGAATTATTCAAGCGGGCAAATGAGCACGTACCCTATGCACTGACCGCAGATCTGGAGTCACAGGAACTCAGTGATGCGCATGGATTCGCGGCGAAAATCGAAGTCGAACCTTTTCGCCGCCATTGTCTCATCCACGGCCTCGATGACATCGGGCAAACCCTCGAACATGAAGCAAAGATCACCGAATATGAGTTAGCGCACGGGATAGCGACCTGAACATTTAGCCGCCAATTTTTACAGCGTAGCCTGGGGCCGCTGCGAATCATTTTGAACAGGAGGGAACTGAGGCAACAGAGGAGAGAAAAGGGAACGCCAGGCTTCGCTAATCTCCGTTACTTTGGTTTTCGAATAGTGAAGATAAGTTTCTTTTCGTCAACTCTTGTTCTCTTCCTCTCTACCATTTCTCTGCTACCTCTGTTTTCTCCTGTTCAATATTTCAAAAGCCGTTAAGAAGTGAGTAGTAAGCAACATGAAGGGATATCACAATAGTTTCTTACGGCTTTTACCCATTGGATTTGTCTGTTGCGCACCTTTGATTGTCGTAGCCCAGGAGAAGCTTTTTCCTCCTGCCGAAGATGCATCAGCTGACTATCAAGTCCAAGTGATTTTCGAGGGGCTGGATGAACCCTGCGGATTGGTGCTCCGACCCACTGTTATTGAAGAAGAGCCCGCCCAATTCTACTTTGCTGAGAACGGCTCGGGGCGAGTAATGCGGTTTGCACGCGACTCTTCTAATCCGCAAGAAGTTTTGCGAGGATTATCAACGCAACAGTCCAACGATCAACAGTCTGAAGGTCCCTGGTCGCTCGCTTTTTTGACGCCGACGAAGTTGGTGGTCTCTGGTGGCGTCATGAAAGGGGGCAAGCAGCATATCGGTGTCTATCTATTGCCGACCAATGGTAAGGTTTTGTCACCAGATCAGACGGATCACACGGTTGGACCTTTGCCCGATTCAGGCGAAGAGCTTGGACTGAGTTTTCTGGCAACAACCGTCGGCGAGACCGCGGCCTATTTTACAGCGGGTGGAAAGAAAACGCCCGGTCAGATATTCTACTCTGCACTTGAGGCCAATCGACTTGATTCATTCCGCCCGCTGCTTAAAGGAGAGAGCACCGACTGGCCGGCTGGTATTTGCCTGAGTCCACTCAACTCTACCGGTTCGCAATTCTTGGTGGCAGGATATGTAGGTGAACTTGAAGCGGAGCGCGATTCGCAACTTGTGTTCCTTGCTCCCAAGTCAGCTGCCGAGTTATTGCGACTCACACCGGGACTTTATGATATGGTGGGACTGGCTTATAGTCCCTCGGGGCTATTGTATGCCCTCGATTTCGCCTGGAATGATCCTGAGTCGGGTGGGGTCTACCGACTGGACGATGCCCTCTGGCAGGGCCGACCTGCCTGTCGGGCTGTGAAGATCGCCAGCGTCATTCGACCCACCAGTATGGTGTTTACTACTGAAGGAAACCTGCTCGTGACCGCCTTCGGTTCGAGAGAGCAACCAAACGGAGGCAAGATCATTGAGATTACAGGAGAGTTTTGAGCGTCATGAGTAGCCGTCGCGAGAAGATCGAAGCAATGCTGGCCGATGATCCGCAGGATGTTTTTTTGCGCTATAGCCTGGCAATGGAACTAGACAAAGAAGGCGAAAACACTGCAAGCCTCGAAAAGCTCGCGGAGCTTTATCGTGAATCGCCTCCCTACGTGCCGGCATACTTCATGGCCGGGCAGCAACTTGTGCGTTTGGGCCGCGTCGAAGAAGCCCGCGCGGTGTTACGGGATGGAATAGAAGCTGCCCGCACGCAAGGTGACTCGCATGCAGCCGGCGAGATGAGTGAATTTCTCACTTCGCTGGGTCCTTTGGGGGAATAGGTGTTTATCGGTAATTTCCTCTCTCTACGGGAGATGTGGACTCTTGCTGATGACCGAGATCAGTCGGCGTGAAAAAACGGATGCAAGATCGCCGTAAGCCGTGATAACCGGCACCAATTGTCAGCAGACAATAGAGTACGATAGCGATTGGATGAGCGCCTGCGCGGAGCAGTTTCTGGGTGTCGAGTTGGTCTTCTCCTACTAACCAAGCGGTAGCCAGGTATACGCCATTGGCGAGAATACAGAAGTAGGCAATGAGCCAAATCCATTCGCGGCGAAAGATCATTGCAATCACCACAGGGAACATGACACCAACAATTGGACCACTCCATAACGTCACCAGCGGGTGCGGGTTTGGATCGAAGAAACTATACGGCAAATGCCACGGCCACAGACTGGCGTCTTTTAGGGTACCGCCGCTACACCATCCGCCAATGATATGCCCAATCTCGTGTGTAAATGCCATCACACACCATGCAGTTGCGAGTAAAGCAACGAATTGGAGAATGCGCGTTGCCAATAGGTAGGCCTTAGTGTTGTGGTTCGTCGAGTAACAAAGCGCTGCTGAGTTCAGTCCCACGATCCAAGCCGGGAAGACATTAAAGAGAGAATAGCTGATTCAAATAGGAACACCAAACTCGTACGATAAGCCCTAACCTAAGCAAGCATCTGCAACAGAAAATGGTACTCTATCACCTAAGCCACGTCACCCCACGTCCTCATTACTTTCGATGGCTGCATTCATTCTGTTTTCATCCGTTTGATTATTCGAGTTGCGGTTACGTTGCTAAGCCTTTCGGCTCCGGTCGCGAGCCCAGTTGAGCACTTTCATGCCTAAGACTCCGCATAGAGCAGCTAAGATGTTAAATAGTATGTCACGCCAGTCGAATACGCGATTTGGCAGGTATAATTGAATACATTCGTCAATGATTCCTATCAGTGATGTTGAGATGAAGGCACAGACAGCAGGCAACAGAATGCGATGCCCGTTATTCACACGCTCGCTGATTGCTTCGTAAACCAAGACCGCCAGCACGCCATATTCCATCAGGTGGCTCCGCTCAGGAATCGCTAACCGAACAGCGAACAGAGTATAGACAGCCGCGATGCCCAGCGCGACACCCATTTCCAGGCCACCCGGCCTGACTCTCAGGCCCTGCGTTAGGATCGCAACGCCAACTAGAATCAGACATGCCACGAATAGACCTGCAAGCACAACGTCACTAATTTGCCCTACAAGCTTTGGTGTCAAACCGAGTGTCGTGTATATGACAACGACGACCAACAGAGCCCAAATCCAAAGACGCCGTTCGCGATTTGAAGAAAAGAGACGAGGCATGTCACCTGGCTTTACTTATCCTCGAGCATATTGTGCACTTATCCGAACCGATTCTAATTGAAAAAAGTGCCCCCCACTCTTGTGGACCTGGCAAGCTTTCGCATAGGCAAATGCCCTGCAATTGATCAAAATTCGTGCCGATTCTTTCAGGCAAGTTCAATTGTAACATCAACAATCTGAACTCGCCTTGCATTCGGGATGCTAATCGGACAATCCAGGCAGCCGCCTGAGAACTGGCGTCGTCATTAAGGTGGTGACGATCGCCATCAGTACCAGCATGGTGAACACGCTGGGAGGCACCACTCCGAGTTCGCGGCCAATATTAATGGCGACCAGCCCCATTAATGCGCGGGTATTCATCATCACTGCCACACCGATTGTCTCGCTCCAACTCAAGCCGCCTAGTCGGGCTGCGAAGCCGCAACCGGCAACCTTTCCTAAGATAGCAGTAAAAATCACCAGGGCGCACAACCCCCACAGCCAAGCCGTGTCCAACTGACCAATATCCGTTTGGAGACCCGTGTGAGTAAAAAACACCGGTAACAGCAATGTATAAACGAGAGGGCGAAGTTGTTCGGTAATAACCGAGGCAAACTTTTGATAATGCGAGAGTGCAGCACCAAGGATGAAGGGTCCAAATACCGAAAACACACCGATTGCTTCGGTAGCCACGGCCGATAGCAGAACAATCGTAATCACTCCAGCGAGAAGAGAAAGCTGAGGTGGACGCTCAGTCGTATAAGGAGAAAAAAAGAAGGAACGAAGGGCGCGCGATGCTGCAATCATCAGTAGTAAAAAAACTGCAACCATTGCGAGCATCGAGAACATGCCTCGCCACTGAAAATCACCTTGAACCAGGGCGCTCACGCTGGCCAATAGAACCCAACCCAGCACGTCATCGATCGCAGCTGCCGTTATTGTGAGTGTGCCCAGACGGGTTCGCTGGATTTTTAGTTCGATCATGATCCGACCGAGGACTGGTATCGCCGTAATAGAAAGGGCGGTAGCAAAAAAGAGAATAAAACCAGATTGCGGTGTGTCTCGCGCAAGCTCGGGGTGAAGCCAGTAGGCCAACGCAGCCCCCAGAGTAAACGGGACGGCAATCCCAGCGATTGCAATAGCTGCGGCAGTCCGACCGGAGCAGCGTAGATGGGCAAAGTCGAACTCCAGACCAACTATGAACATGAACAACACCAGCCCCAGTTCACTCAGACCACGGAGGATACTCCCCGTCTCCGAGAATGCTTGTGGCGAGAGCAGCGGCAGATCGAAGTGCCCCAGAAAAGACGGTCCCAGCAGCAGACCAGCAAGTATTTCTCCCACGACCTCGGGTTGCCCCAACCTTTTAAAGAGCCACGCGCCTAGTCGCGCAGCAGCAAGTATCACTGCTAATTGAAGCAAGAAGTCTCGGATGACCTCGGCTGATGCGTTCATGAAAGTCGGGCGGGCTTTTCCCCTCCTTTATCAGAGTGTTCAGTGGAAGACTTGCATCGCCACCAACTGACACCAAGGGCAACGACAGACAATGGTAAGATGAAGAGCAGCACGGAAGTCTTAAAAGTAGACTGCCACTTGTTATCGGTCGCCTGCAAGATCAGAAAGGTCGTGTAAGTCAGATAGAAAAACAGAAACAAAGCCCCTTCCCACCTGGAGATCACGTGGCCGGTGAAGAATATCGGCAAGCAGGCAATGGCGACGCCGATCATGACAGGCACATCAAATTGCAGAGCTGTGCGACTGACTTCGACGCCTCCGGGGAGGATCGCACTCGTGAGCCCCAGCACGCAGAGAATGTTAAAGATGTTGCTGCCGACAACATTGCCTACCGCGATATCCCGCTCACCCCGGATTGCAGCAACGATCGACGTCATGACTTCTGGGAGGGAGGTTCCTGCGGCAACCACGGTCACACCAATCACTAATTCGCTCACGCCCAGATGCTTGGCGATAACTACCGCACCGGTTACCAGAAATCGTGCTCCAAAGACGAGCAAAACTAAACCGGCGGCGATGAAGAGAGCATCCCAACCAGCCGTCGGCTTCGTATTTGTCGGTGCCCATTCCTGAGCGAATTCCTGCTCGACAGCAGGGCTTTCAGACTTGGCCTTACGGATGCACCACCACGTGTAGGCGATAATACCAAGGAACAGTCCAACTCCTTCCCAACGGTTTATTTGCTGATCCCAGCCGAAAACTAGAACGAACGCTGATACCAAGATCATGACTGGCACATCCCAGCGGACAAGCTGACTTGAAACAACAAGCGGCACAATGAGCGCCGAGATTCCGAGGATAAAGAGCACATTGAAGATGTTGCTGCCGACGACATTTCCAAGGGCGATGTCAGCGCTGCCCGCCAAAGCGGACTGCACCGATACTGCCAATTCAGGTGCACTGGTGCCAAACGCAACCACGGTGAGTCCGATCACAAGCGGAGAGATGCGTAGAGACGCCGCAAGTCGCGAAGCACCGCGAACAAGCAATTCACCTCCCAGCACGAGCAAGACTAATCCACCCGCGATGCCAATCCATGCCCAGGCCAAGTTACCCATTTTTTGAAAGTCAAATTTTTGACGCGTAAGACTATTTGGCAAAGGGGAAGACCCAAGGGGTCACCGATACAGTGACTGCCATGAAGGCCAAGTCGAGTGGAATGCCCAGCCGTAAATAGTCGCCGAAGCGATAACCGCCTGGACCATAAACCATCAGGTTCGTCTGGTAACCAAATGGGGTGGCGAACCCTGCGGAAGCAGCGATCATGATACAGATGATAAACGGGACCTCGCTGACACCCAATGAGGCAGCGGTCGAGACGGCAAGGGGATAAACAAGCACCGCGGCTGCATTATTGGTGATCAGTTCAGTCAGGACCATCGTCACAAGATAAACGGCTGTGAGCGCCAGCCAGGGCGACGATCCAGCAAACCCGATAATCGCCGTAGAAAGCGTGTCTGCAAGGCCACTCTCTTGAATTGCCAGCCCAATGCCAAGTGAAGCAGCGATGGTGACCAAAAGTGACCAATCGATGCTTTCCCGGGCTTGGGTAGCCGTGCAGCATCCTAAAGCAACCACCGCCACAGCCGCTATGCAGGCAGCGGTAAGCAACTGGCACCATCCGAGTGCTGAGACTGCGACCATGGCAATCAGGATGGCAATCGCAATGGGCGCGCGTCGCGTCCGTAGATTTGCCATTTCGTCTACGTCGCTCACAAGGAAAAAGTCTGCGGAGTGGCGAAATCGATCCAGAAAGTCGCCGCCGGCCTCGAGAAGCAGGGTGTCTCCTGGCCGTAGCTCAACATCTCCCAGCTTTCCCGTCATTCGCTCTGCACCGCGGGCAATCGCAACTACAACAGCGTCGTAAAAAGCACGAAACTGACCTTCGCGGATCGTCTTTCCCACTAGTGGGCAACGATCGGACACCACGGCTTCGATCAACTGTCGTCGACCATTGATAGTCGGTGATTCGTCTGATTCTGTCGGACGTAGGCCACCCAGTTGCTGGAGTTCGACGATCGAATTGATGGCACCGACGAAAGACAAGCGGTCGCCAGCTAGAAGTTTCTCCCGCCGTCGTACAGCAGGAAGAAGTCGGCCCTCACGTTCAACTTCCACTAAAAATAAGTCGGACAGACCGCGCAGGCCCGCATCCTCGATCGTACGTCCAGCAATTGGTCCATCTGCTGTGACGATCATATCGACGAAATACCTGCGACTCGATTCGGCAACTTGCAAGGGCGGACTACGATCAGGTAGTAATTTTGGGGATAGCCACAGGAGCAACACGATGCAAGCCACTGCACAGGGAACACCCACCCAGGCCAAGTCAAACATCTGCAGACCGGTCCCGCCCCCGCGATCGATCCATAGGCCATTGACTACCAGATTCGTACTGGTGCCCACCAGGGTACAAACCCCACCAAAGGTGGCTGCGTACGCCATCGGGAGATAAAGCTTGGACGCTGATACCTTTGTCCGCTTGCTTAAGTCTTCGACCACCGGCAAGAACATTGCGACCACTGGAGTGTTATTCAAGAAAGCACTCAAGCCAACCACCGGCAGCATTAGACGGAACTGCAGAGAACGGACCGAGTCCGACCGCCCGGCGAGCGGCCCCGCCAGTCCTTGCATGGCCCCCGTATGGGTCAGTCCGGCTACTACTACAAACAAAACACCTACCGTGGCAAGCCCCGGATTTCCCAAACCGGCAATAGCTTGCTCGATAGTTGGTAACCTTTCACTTCCCGAAAACTCACCGACCGCAACAATCGCAACAAGTCCGGAAGTCAACACAGCATCGGCGCCTGCTAATTCTCGCACGAGGGCGATCAATACGGCGAGAACGACGACAAGAGTCAGCCAGGCTTCCCAGAACATTTATAATCGGACTCACGGGTGATAACTCCATCAATTCGTGGAGCACAATTACTCTAGCGAGGGGAGTTGGCGGTGGCAACGGGTGGCCCCATCAAGGGTCTATTGGAGCAGGAGCATTTTTAAAGCGACTGAAGCGCAGTCGATTCCGGCGGGCGTCCCAAAAGCAAGAATTAGAGGTCGATTTGGGTTGCCACCTGCTTAGAGCTTATCGTAGAAATTCTAGATTTCATTGTAGCGGTCTCAGTTCCCCGAATTATGAGCATCAGTCCCTGGCACAAGCTGATGAGGAGTTGGAATCAAGATGAAAGCCGACTGTGGTCAGTCGCCGGAGAGGAAACGATTTATTGGAATCCGTGATGGAAGTCCCCGCTGCTCGCTCTCAGGATGTGAGAACTGGCAGTAGAGGAAAGTCTCTTATGACGCATGTTCGACATCATTTAAGTCTCCGCCGCGGAGATTAATCAAGCTCTTTCGCACACTTCCTCCCGAACAAGATTGAAGTCGAGTATTTTCTGCCCCAGTACATATTCCAAATGTGGGGCGGACTGGTTGCTCAACGCTTCGTTCCACACGCACTCGCCACCGCGCATGAGGTGCAACTCGCACAGCCCCCCTGCCCCATCGCCTCTTCGGTGCCGCAACCGGGGCCGCAGCCTTCGGTGAGAGTTTCGGTGAACTTGCGGAACTCGACTTTGGTTTCGTAGGTATCGGCCAGTCGCTCGATAATATCCTTGGCTGAACTGGGGACCTCGCCGAGGAAATAGAAGAAGAGCCCCTGGCCATCAAAGAGATGTTCCACATCTACGAGAACAGCGGGAACCGCTTCGGATTTCAATAGATCACTGCAGGCGTTGAAGGCCTCGTGACGGTGTTTCTCCAGGCGGGCTACTAAGAGATCGTCCTCAACCGTGACACGCCGCAAGATGTGGCCCTCGGGTTTGAGAGCTTCTTCTTCAGGATCTGGGGGGGCCAAAACTTCGCCGATCTCCAGACCTCGCACACTCCGGACAATCACCCGGGTCTGTCGAGGGTACAGAGTCGCGTCGACTGAGGCAAAGCGACCGACGTGGCCCAACAAGCTGTATCGTACCAAATGAAATCCCATATTTCCATTCTGACCGTTAGCAAGCTCCGTGCCAAGCTTGGCTTTGGCGGATTGCATCTTGCGAAAAAGACCTGGGTTTGCATACTACGAGAGAGCGAATTAAGCCATTTTCCTGATTTTTGAGCCCTGCTATGACTATCGCAATTGCTGAGAATTCCACCGTTGAGACCCGCTGTCAGTCGCTTGCGACGAAAGTGCTTAAGGGTGATGATCTCACAGAGAGAGAGGCCACGGAGATTCTGTCTTGCCCCGACGAGCAGGTGCTCGATCTTTTGCAAGCAGCTTTTCGAGTGAGACATCACTACTTTGGCAAAACTGTCCAACTCTATTTCTTGATGAATGCCAAGAGTGGGCTCTGCCCCGAAGACTGCAGCTACTGCTCGCAATCAAAGGTGTCGGAAGCGGAAATCCCGCGTTACAACCTGTTGAACCGGGAACAGATACTCGCCGGTGCTGAGGCCGCTGCCGAGCGCGGGGCGAAGACCTACTGCATCGTAATCTCCGCCCGGGGACCGAACGAGCGAGAAATGTCGGCGGTTGAACAGCTTGTTCCTGCCATTAAGGAAAAGCACAACTTAGATATCTGTGCCTGCCTGGGGCTGCTGACCCCCGATCAGGCCGTGCGGTTGAAAGCATGCGGCGTGGATCGCGTGAATCACAACCTGAACACAGGAAGTGAGTTCTATGGTGAAATCTGCTCGACTCATACCTACCAGGATCGCGTCGATACTTTGCAGGCAGTTCGTAACGCTGGAATGGAACTCTGCTCAGGTGGAATAGTGGGCATGGGCGAGGCTCCGCGCGACGTAGTTCAGATGGCGCTTGAACTCCGCAGACTGGGCGTCGAATCCATTCCCGTAAATTTCCTTAACCCCATCGAGGGGACACCGCTGGCAGGTCAGGCAGAACTCACGCCCAATTATTGCCTGAAAGTGCTAGCCATGTTTCGGCTCACGAATCCCGACCGTGAAATTCGGATTGCCGGCGGGCGTGAGTTACGCCTGCGGAGCTTGCAGCCGCTGGGCCTGTATGCTGCCAACTCGATCTTTGTGGGGGACTATCTCACCACCAAGGGTCAATTGCCAGAGGCGGATTACGAAATGATCCGCGACTTGGGATTCGAAGTCACCCATGAGTCGCGACCTGCAACCATTGCTAGCAACTAGGTTTGGTGTTCTGTGATAGCCCCCGGCGGAATCCGAGGGCTTGAGGCTGCAAAAAACCATAGGCTTCCGCCAAAGGCAGCTTACTATCTTTCCTAAAATACCAAGTCGGTTTTATCGGAAATTCTGTGGATTTCGGTTTAGCTTGCCCAACCGGAGCAACCGATAAAGTCAAGGAAGGGCTGGGGGCAGAGTCTCAATCTATCTCCATGCGCAGGGAAGCGAACAATGGCTCGACGAATTATCCTCGGTATTTCAATCTTGGCACTTTTGATTGGCACGTCGGTGTCGTCACATGCCCAAACTGCCGCCAATCGCTCAGAAAGTACTACGCTTGCTGATCGTTGGAGCCAGTTGAAAAGTGTCTTCACCCGCGATCAGAACTCGAAAAACGAAGATTCGAACCGCAATGCTTCCAGCCGGAACTCCCGGTCGATGAGTCGAACGAACTCCAATCGACGAGTACAGCAGGGTGATTTGCTTCCTAAGGGGATTTTCGATCGTAATGCGGACCCCGGCCACCGTGGCAATGAATTCCAGTTAGGCGATGAGGTTTTTCAACCCTCGCCACGACGCGGGAGCACATCGACAGGCACTCAACCACTTGCTAGTACTCGTAAGTCACCCAACACATCTCGTGAGAGCGAATTGCAGGATGCCTTAGCAGATCTGCTGACGACTGATCTTGAGGAATCTGACTCAGATCAAGAAATACGAGATACAGACGAGCAGTTCGATCGTTTGCCTGTGGCCAGTGACTCGTCGAGTTCTGGTGATGCACAAAATGAATCCTTTGATCTCCGCAAGGCGATGATCAGTAAGTCCCAAGGTCGCTCAACCGCCGAAACTCGACGTGGAGATCGCACTGCTGACTACACGAGTTCCAGCAGGGCTCTCGAAGACTTGCGTGAGCAATTGGAAGCATTGGAGCAGCAAGAAGCATCCACGGCACTGACTCCCTCGCAGGGAACAAGTTTAAAATCTGGCAATGATCTTGAGGCGGAACGCGCGTTTCGAGGTGTAAACCAGCCAGATAGCCAGCAAATCACTCGGGCGATTCCTAAAACCCCTTTGACAAGTAGCAACATGCTGTTAAGCAGCAAACAACCAATGATTGGATCGCGCGTGGAAGGTCCTCGCCAGATCCTTGTGGGGCGCGAAGCGACGTACCGCGTCATATTAGAAAATTCCAGCGAAGTGTTGGCAGAAGATCTTTCCGCCGAAGTCCGCATCCCCGAATGGGCCGACCTGGTCGAAGTCACTTCATCTAGCGGCGTGGTCCAGCAATCAAGTGTCGAGGGAGCTGGAACTCTAAAATGGGATTTGCAATCCTTGGCGGGACACTCATCTCAGTCCTTGCTGGTAAAACTTATTCCCCGAAGTGGGAAGCCCCTTAACATTGCAGTCGAGTGGACAATAGCTCCCGTTGCATCCCAAACGATCGTTGAGGTGCAAGAGCCTAAGCTTGAAATGTCTTTGGGTGGTCCAGAGGAAGTTCTCTACAACAAAGCCCAGCGATATCGGCTTTCCTTACGAAATCCGGGAACTGGCGACGCCGAGAATGTGATCGTCAAACTAATCCCTCCCGGCGGTGATGAGCAATCCGCTAGTTCCCATACCATTGGAAAGCTCGCCGCAGGAGCTTCTAAGGAAATCGAACTCGAGCTTACGGCACGCGAAGCGGGTGAACTAGTGATGAAAGCGACTGCAACTGCTCTCGGAGGCTTGCAGACGGAAGCCGTGAAAAACGTTCATTGCCTGAAGCCAGAACTCGAAGTTGATTGGCGCGGAAGCGAAGAAAAATATGCCGGGACCGAGGCCTCTTATTACTTCCGCATACGTAATCCAGGAACGGCTGATACCGAGCCCGTAAACGTGCAGGTCAAGTTGCCAAGTGGCGCGAAGCTTGCTTCAGCAAGCGAAGGCTATCGACTCGACCCACTAACCGGCGTTTTGAGTTGGCAACTCCCAGCGATTAAGGCGGGCGATGCTCAATTCTTACAGATTCGCTGCGAAGTTGCCCGGGCGGGGACGAATCGATTTGAACTGATCGCCCAAACTGAGCGCGGTGGTCTGCGGGCCTCGAAGGAAATTGAGACCAATGTCATCGCTTTGGCAGACCTGAAGCTGGCGGTAAGTGACCCGAAAGGGCCTGTGGCCGTTGGCGAAACAGCCATTTATGAAATTCGCATCCGCAACCGTGGGACAACTGAAGCCCCGAATGTTGGCGTTGTGGGCTTGTTTTCTGAGGGGATTGATCCCATTGCGGTCGAAGGGGCTCAATTCACCATGCGAGATGGCCGCGTAAGCGTTCATCCCAATTCGTTGTCTGCTGGAGAGGAGATGGTCTTACGCATCCAAGCCGTAGCTTCGAGGGAAGGGACGCATATTTTCCGTGCAGAGGTAACATGCCAAGACCTCGACATAAAACTTGCCGCGGAGGAAACGACCAAGTTCTATGAAGATCAGTATCGGTGGGCGGATAGCAAGTCTGCCTATTCCAGCGATCGAGCGGAAACAATCGCACGCTAATCTGCGTCGACCGGATCAAACACGAGAGGATCTTCCGCGCGAGGGTCTTCTATACGGATCGAGCGCTGCCCACTGAGCAGTTCGTCAATCACATTACCCACAACTTCTGCTCGCCAACCCTGGGCAAGTGCAGGCACATCGCCGTTGCCATTGGTGAGCCCCATGCGAAAGGCAATCAACTCACGTACGTCCGAAGCTGTACCGACCATGCTTGTGGCAATTTCTGCCCGTCGACAGATTGTCCCTAAGGCGGGGGCAAGAAATTGCCCCAGAAGATTCAATTGCGTAGGCAAATCTGAGTTACGCTGACCCTCGTGAAGCCTTTCTGTCGGACCTTCCAAACCACGTTGAACACATTCGGCTAATTCCTGGGCTTTTCGTTTCGCAGGGGTTCGCTCAATCCCGCGAATCCCCATGATACGATCAGGTGAATCGACTTTGCGTTTTGCAATTTCAACCAGCAGATCATCTCGTAGGATTCTCTTGGGCGGCTGGTTGCGACGCTGGGCTTCCTGCTGACGCCATACCCACAATTCCCGGACAATCGCCAGGCTCCGTCCATTCAGCTTGCCAATGCCGGATACTCGGCGCCAATCTTTGCGACTGTTAGCCGCAATCACCTCGTTCTGCCAATTGTCCATTTCTTGTTGGAACCAATCCCTACGGTTAAGCTTGGCCAGTATTCGCGTCAATCGCTCCCAGAGCGGTAATAGGTAGCGAACATCTTCGAGTGCGTAGGCAATCTGTGCCTTTGTGAGCGGACGACGACGCCAATCCGTGCGCTGTTCTCCTTTGGCTGGTTGGTGACCGACAAATCTGTTCACTACAGTACTGTAGGATGAAGGGTACTCATTGCTGCAAAATCCGGCAGCTATCTGCACGTCGAACACCTGTTTAGGAACTTCGCCTACGGCACGGAGAAAGAAGTTGAGCTCCTCACGCCCGGCGTGGAGAACCGTAACGTGTTCACCGGAAACCATGGTTTGCCAGAAGAGATCCAGGTCCTTGAGGACAAACGGATCAATGGCTGCCATGTCATCTGCCGTGGCAACCTGAATCAAACAGAGTTCAGGATGGTACGTATCCTCAGAAACAAACTCCGTATCGATACCGATAACTGGAGAGCTCTGCAGTCGCACACAGAGCTGCTTAAGGGCTTCCGGGCTGGTAATGGTCGGCGAGGTCACTGGCAAGGGATCGGACGATGTAAGACTCAAGGCGAGCGGATAGGTAACCTGGTCCAATTGAGCCAAGTTCAGCGTTCAGTCTAATCGATCAAGTTGGCCCCGAATAGACCGCGGATGCTAGACACCTCAAAACTTCAAGGCTGGACCCTTTTAATTTCAATGATCCGATACCGGGGCTGTTACCTGGATGTCGTTTGCATCGTGGGGAACACCGTTGATGTGCGAAAGGTTTTGCCATTGATTGAACAACAGAATCGGCAATAGGACCACACAACTGTAACCCATGTAGCCGAAGAAACTTGGCATTCTAACGCCCGACTTTTCAGCAATTGCCTTGACCATAAAGTTGGGGCCATTGCCGATGTAGGTCATAGCTCCCATGAAAACGGCTCCAAGGCTGATTGCCTTGAGCAGTATTTCGGGCACACCCCCGGTTACTGAGTGAACCGTGGCGTCTTGAGCAGTCTTAAAGAACACGAGATAGGTCGGGGCATTGTCGAGGAACGACGACAACGTACCTGTTGCCCAGAAATAGCCTCCAGGGCCAAGCGAATCGGCCAGCACCTTGCCTTGCTCGCTAAGGATTTGCAACGCAGGCTGCATGCAGACAAAGATTCCGATAAACAATGCAGCAACTTCGACGATGGCGGCGAAGTTGAAGTGATTGGCCTCACGAATTTTTTTCGATCCAAGGTGCAGTGAGAGTGCTACAAGACCTAGCTGAACGATTTCCCGTAGGTACATCCAGGCATGCCAATCAGTGCCGGGCACAGCCTTCTTTGGATCAAGTAAGGCAACAGCCAGCACGACACCCAGGAGAAGTGGGCCATTGAGGGCCAGCCCGCTGATTTTTAGTTTACGCACTTGAGTAATGTCGCGCTTGATATCTCGAATTGTTTCCTGCCGGTAGAAATAGAACTGATCGGCGAGGCAATAGATCAAGATCAGCAAGCCGTTGACCAACAACCACGATCGCCACAGGCTGAGTGTCCACGTGAAGCTTACGCCTTCAAGATAACCAAGGAACAGCGGCGGATCGCCAATAGGCAACAGGCAGCCGCCACAGTTGCAGACAACAAAAATGAAAAACACAACCGTGTGACTGACGTACTTGCGTTCTTTATTAGTTTCCAAGAGTGGGCGGATCAGCAACATCGCTGCACCGGTCGTACCCACAAAACTCGCCAAGAGCCCACCGACTCCCATGAAGGCGGCATTGGTTAATGGGTCGGCACGCAAATCACCCTCGATACGAATTCCCCCTGCTATGGTATACAGACTGAACAGCAGGACTATGAACGGAATGTACTCTGCCAGAAGAGCATTTCCCAAAATCGCAGCAATGAAACCAGTCTGAATGGCTCCTGTACTGGGGGCAACCGTTTGGTGGGTTGGCCAGTGGGAATCAACCGGTGCTTCATGCAGGAAAGCGTAATAACATAGTGTCAAGAGTCCCAGACCAGCGGCGACTTTGAAGCGATTGGCATTGCTTTCCCACCAGTGCTCCGTGGAATGCAGCAGTGGCAGCACGGCGATCGCTCCCAAAAGGAGCACAAAGGGAATAACCGTCCAAAGTGGCGGGGCCGTAGCTGTGACATGGTCAGTGGCATCGGCCGATGCCACATGCTCGGTAGCGTGGTGCGCCGCGGAACTTATGACCAATTGCGTGGCAT
The DNA here is from genome assembly GCA_937925545.1 of uncultured Planctomycetaceae bacterium. GTDB lineage: Bacteria > Planctomycetota > Planctomycetia > Pirellulales > Lacipirellulaceae > Bythopirellula. Next base: position 184,637 of record CALALR010000037.1, on the reverse strand, counting down.
ACTGGGGATGTCCCCATAATGCGCTTAATACATAGAGGCCTACTACGCCGACGATCGCCAACAAGGCAAGATTGCCACCGCTACGATGTCCACTGGAAGTCATGCTTGTGATGTCCGTTGCCACTGTTTACCTTGCCTCTGGCGGAAGCTTAAAGCTCCGCATATCTAAGTTGAAAGGTTACGAATTGATCGGGAGTTCGTCTACTGGTGCCTGTAAATACGCGTCTCAAGACCACCAAGTTGAACTGTCGCGACTAAACTGTAGAAAACTCCATAGCCGGGAAATGTTACGTCACTGACGGGAAGAATCGGGAATGGACCTTACAAATAGGTGCTATTCTTGCCTGATTTCAGCAGATTTCGCGGCAGAACCCTCACAATCCGCAGCATATTGCGGCGACTATCAGAGACGACAGGGTGCCGTTAGACTGGGCGGGGACAAAACGCGATTGCCACAAAACGAGGTCCCGTAGCAATTTTAGAATGTCAGAAGTTTGGTTGCGTTCCAATCGTCGAGTGATCTCACTGGGTTTTATCCCAGCGGGATTGTCATGCGCTGCGGGTGTTTTGTTATATCTGATTTCTGAAAGTGCGATCCTCGTAGGGATTTCTGTGGGATTATTCTGCTTGGGCGTCGTCCTGCTGGGCATTATAGTGAGATATCTGTTGAGTCCTCGGGTTGCCTATGCAGATGGTCATGTACTGTTCTACCTCCGAGCCGGTGCCCCGATAGCTGTCCCCGTGCACATGGTCGAAGCCTTCTTCTTGGGCCAAGGCCCGGCCCATTTGCCATTGGCTGCTCCCGATAGCTCGGTGACTGTAAACCTGGTAGCTCGGATATCCCAAAAAGCACCGCAGTGGGCAGAAGTTGACGTGAAACCGGCACTCGGACGTTGGAGCGAGGGCTATATCAGTATTCGGGGGAGCTGGTGCGAACCGCTCACAGGAGACGTAATTCGGCGGCTCAATCGTCGTCTCGCAGAAGTGACTCGTGAACAAACCTCGGCGGGCGAGAAGGCGTCATGATTCGCACACAGGCAGCCAATCGAAGCGAGCAGTGCCCAGGACTCTTGATCAGCGTACGCGATGAAACGGAGGTCGAAACCGCTATCGGTGGTGGAGCGGATTGGATCGATTTCAAAGAACCCCATGCTGGTGCCTTGGGTGCCGTAAATTTTGATTTATCATTGCGCATGGTACATACCGTAGCAGGAAGGCTTCCCATATCGGCTGCGTTAGGGGAACTTGTGAACTGGTCAGGATCTGCGGCACAACGATTATTGTCCGTGCCAGGAATTGAAGTTGTGAAGTTGGGTTTTGCCAATTGCGCCACTTTGCATAACTGGCAGGCAATGTGGCAACAAGTTTACCAACAGGCGGTGGATCAAGGCAAACAATTGTGTGCAGTAATCTATGCAGATTGGGTTTGTGCCGAATCACCAGAACCCGCCGCAATTCTTGATTTAGCAGTGAAAACAGGTGCACGCCTTTTGTTAATCGACACTTGGGATAAACGGAGAAGATCGTCGCTTTATTACTTTTCGCCGCAAGAGTTGAAGCAATTAATAAATCATGCTTGTGACTGCAACTTGCGGACAGTCCTGGCAGGAAGTTTGCAGCATGACGATATTCCTCTGGCCATACAACTCAAACCCGACCTACTCGCCGTGCGTGGAGCAGCTTGTCGGGGCTTGCGAACTGAACGGCTAGACCAAGCGGCGATTAGAGAGTTAAAAAAAGCAATCACTTCGGCTTCGATTGCAAATGAGAATCAGACGGTGTCTAGGCTGTAGCTGGATTTGCAAGAATCCAACTTCGATTTGGATTGAGTGATATTCTTGCGAATTCAGCTACCACATGATTTCAGCATTCAATCAGTGTCTCGCAAAGACAAAAATGCTTGACTATTTAAGGAAATTTGCGATACTCAGCGGTTGTACGACCGGCTTGGGTGGGGGGATAGTAACCAGAGCGTACAAGACGTCGCTCCGTGTGTCGAAACTCGCCGTTAAGCGGTTAGAGGATAGTTCGTTTCTGCGCATAGTAGAGGATCGAATCGTGCATAAATCAGTATTGGAAGCTATCAGAGAGGGGTTTTGGGATTTCGAACCGAAGAAAGTCGAAGAGGATCTCTTTGATCCGACTGGTGCCATGCCGGGTACGAGGGAGAAGCTAGCGGTAATGGCAGAGCGCGTAAAATCTGGGTTGCCCCTCTGGCATGGCGGCGATCGCACCGAGTATGACGACGAGCACTGAAGTCGAATACTATTCAAGATAGTTACTTATCATGTCTTAATCGTTGCTTGTTGAGACCATTAAGCTTTTGAGTCCGGGAGACATTGTGCCTAAACTAAATCTTGAGGTGCCACACACACTTCCGCAAGAAGAAGCCAGAGATCGCTTGCAGCGGTTTGCCGAGTCCCTGCATGGAAGGTTTGGTGATCAAGCAAAGGACATAACTCAAGAATGGTTAGGCAATGTATTGTCTTTCGGCTTCAAAACTCTTGGCATGAGAATCGAAGGCAATATCGCCGTTGAGCCGGATAAGCTGGTAGTCACTGGTGATCTCCCCATCTCGGCAATGATGTTTAAGGGAAAGATTGAGTCCGAAATCCGCAAACAGTTGGAAAAGCTGGTGCGGGCCTGATTACTCTGTTGGAGCAAACAAAAAAACCTTACCGTCCTCTAGACGAAAGTCGATGCCTACCGGCTCCAGTAGGCTACGCAACAAGGCTGGCAATTCGACTTCCTGGACATCACAAGACACAAGTAGATCTTGCACGCCGTCTCGACTTATTAACAAAGGCTCGTCCCATTCCAGGTCCAGACCAACCTGTTGAGTAATTCGTGAAACCACATTGCCTAGGGGCTGGTTTTGGAGTCGAAGACTAAATAGCTGACGACTGGAGTTCGGAAGTTCAAGTTCTTTGTCTCGGGTAGATGGCCTCTCTCTATAAAGCAGCTTCCTCAATTTGAGGTGATCTTCCCAGACTCCCGATGCAAGTAACTCCTTGCCCCTCTGGGAAATCTTCAATTGGGGTGCTTCACGTTTCATTTGTTCGATGATTGCACTTGCGTTCCCATCCACCTCGTATGAGTGAGTGATGCTCAACGGCCGGTCAATCGGAATTACAGTGCACTGGTCACCATCTGGCGAAATCTGGCATGTGAGATCAAAGCCATTCAAGAGCAACACAACCCGCTCAATCAGCGAAATCGGTGGAAGTTGTTTCGCAGGCCAGAGATCATGCGTAATCAGTGCAGGATTTTTGAGTGAAATTCCTTTTTCGTCAAGCCAGCTAGATAGAAGCAAACGTGGTTCGCTCAGTCGAGGCCAAGAAACTGCCTCTTTTTGTGTCCAGATTTTCTTCTTTGCAATTGGCATTCGCTCGAGAGGTTTTTTTGCCAGCTGAAGAAGAGTAGCTATTTCCTGCGCGGCAGCCCGCGGGCCGATGTAGCAGACACTCCCCAAGTTAAACCAGCCGAGCGAGCGATCTTTCGTAAGGACGTCGAGTACTTCGCCAAGTGCCATTTCCCTGACATGGAGATCTACGGATTGCTGGATATCTATGCGGCGATCAATCCAGAAAGTAATTCCTTGAGTTGTTGTCAGGCGATCCAGCACTAGACCCAAGGATTGTCCCTTCCACAGAGCAGAAACTCGCAAGGAAATGGATGAAGTGAACGGCCTGTGTGCCGTGGCAGATTGCTCTGCTGATAATGGATTGAACAGCCCTGCATAGATGACCAGAGTCAAGAGCGCCACCCGCTCCAGGCGAGACAAGTAACTGAAAATATTGCAAGCAAATTTTCTCAAAAAATGGCCTTCCTTAGAAAAAAACTGCAGAAGGTAGCGGTTGCCCTTATTCCTCACTTTAATTGCCAGTACAAATTCTCGGGAACTCTCAAAACAAATTCGTTGTGACGAATCAACCTTCGATTAAAATGAGAGTATTCGGAACTCACTTTTCTAGGAGGAATTGGTAACACCCCCTCCATCGTCTTTTCTGGTTGTTATCAAGCGGGACAGCTTGATCTGTGAACTGAAATCCTCTGACAAGCATGGTCGGTCTTGTTCAGAGTCAAGGAAAACCACAGAGTATGAGTCACAATTACACCCAACGACCGTTGCTTGTCTACCACTACGAACGGTATCAGATCGATCAAAACCTCGGCTCTTACCTTCGAAGCATTTCTACCAGCTATACCACCGGAGGGCTAGAACGATTGCTAGCTTTTGGAGAGGTAGCTGCCCGACGGGGGGCCGTCTTGGCCCTTGGGAGTCTGGCTGATTACCGGTCCAATACCGCGGTTGGCCGAGTTCTGGTAGACCAAGACCGGGGCGTGAGAAATCTGGCAGAAACTGCCATTCAAAAACTATGGATGAGAATTGGCACAACGACCCAGCAACGCCATCTTGTTGCGATCGGCGAGCAACTGGAAGACAAGGAATACGAACGTGCTGCCCAACTTGCTACGGCATTGGTTGATGATGCTCCCTGGATCTCTCAAGGTTGGTACTATCGAGGCAAGGCATTTTTGCAATTGGGGCAATATGAAGCAGCCAGCCGCGACTGCCATCAGGCACTAGAGGTCAACGCCTACCACTTCCTGGCCGCATCGACCATGGGCCAGGCTTATCAGCAAATGAATGATTCGATCTCAGCACTCGACTGTTTCCGTCGAGCATTGCGTCTCAATCCAAACATGGAAGAGGTTCGTGCACAGGTAATCCATCTGCAACGCACCCTACGTGACCAAGGCTAAGAGCCCAGCTACACGAACCAGAACGTGCGGCGTTTCCATTTCAGGTAGTCTTCCCCGAATGCTTGTTCTAAAACTCGGTCTTCCAGCTTTGAGCGATAGAGTTGCAGCGCAACAAATACGCAGTACAGGCCAATCCAGACGACGTGGAGGCGAGCAAAGAAAAGCAGCACACCGGCTTGTGCGAGAAACTGACCTAGGTAAACCGGGTGACGGATAAATCGGTACGGGCCGGTAGTTTTGAGCTCACGTGCCTCGGGAACGATGCCAAAGCTGCGGCAAAGAACCAGGTAGCCCCACACGTCGAGGATGTTGCCGAGCGTAATCAGCACTCCACCGGCGAGAGCCGAGTACCATGTGATTGGACTCCGCCAGAGAAACTCGTTGTAGGCAATGCCCCACTCAGGATTAAACCAACTCAATATGGGGGCCATCCACACAATAAATATAAACGGAGCGAATGCCGTGAACAGGGTGAGGAGTATGATGCGGCCATCAGACGCGCGAGCCCTGGGTTGAAAGCGCACCACAAAACTGATGGCGATCAAGAGATAGGTCAGGTCCACCAACACGGGAACCCACCACATGCGGATGACCCGTCCGCTGGGAAGTGTCGACCAAGGGACGTATTTCCAGAAATCTTCACTCCAATATTTCTGCGCGCTAGCCCAGGTGAATGCTGCAAAGAAGAGCACACCCAAAACTCGAAACAACCAATCAGGTGCAGCAAGCCAAAGCCGCATCGGCCAGGAATGGTGATTTGCAATCATTTCACAAGAGACAATGGACTTGGGCGTGACGAACATCATTCCCCAAGTATAGGTTGCGGAAGGGTGAGTAAGTGAGTTAGTGAGTTAGCAGGCAAATTTCGCGGCCAATGGTACTGCCCAGTAACAACACACTTATCTAACCTACTTACTCACCTTTTCACTTCTTCACTCGACATACACTACTTCCACAGGTGTCAGCGAGTTGACTTCGTAGAGATCGACACGTCGATCTTGAAGTGGCTTAACGCTGCCTAAGTCGCGCTGGACTGCCAAGTCGTTCAAGTCAAGCTCTGACACGACCACGGTTTCGAAGTTCGGCTCAGCCTCTGCCATGATGCCGTCCATGGGAAATGCCACATCGCAGGGAGTACAGATGGCCGCCTGACCATAATTGACCAGGAAGCTCCGTACCTGGGGAAGATTGCCAACGCAACCTGCCAGAACTACATAGATGATGTTCTCCACCGCACGGGCCTGTGCACAATGGCGGACTCGGTGGTAGCTCTTACGCTCGTCCGTAGCAAATGGTACAAATAGCACATCGATTCCTTTCACCGTCAATAATCTGGCCAGCTCAGGAAACTCAACGTCATAGCAAATGAGTATGCCAATTCGGCACAACGGGGTATCGAAGACTCGCAATACATCGCCGGGCCGCACGTCGTAAAAATGACGTTCGACTGAAGTGATGTGAAGTTTGTCTTGAGTGTAAACATTTCCGGCAGGAGTAAACAGATGAGCCCGATTGCGAAGCTCCCCGTTGACTTCAACTGGGTGAGAGCCTCCGATGATATAAAGGCCGTGCTTAGCAGCGGATTTTTGAAAAAGTTCCACATATTTGTCCGTGAACTTTGCCACCTCACGAACTGCCTCGATTGATTCCAAATCTGGTGACAACATGCTAAAGAGCTGGGCAGTAAACAACTCAGGGAATAATAAGAAATGGCAGTGATATTCGTCAGCGGTTTCGGCAAAGAATTCAACTTGCCGTTCGAGGTCATCCCATGACTTAACGGGTCGCAATTGATACTGGGCTGCACAAACGCGCATTTTCCTGTTAGGCCGACGAATTGGGGCACCAGCTATCAATCGTTTGGCAGGATCAAAAGCAGGATTCTCTAACTGGAGAAATGTGGCATAGTTCATGCTCTCGCCATCCGTCAGGTAGGCGTAGTGAACACTGAGCACGTCATAGCCGGCCTTCAGATGGGCAGACAAGGCCATATCTTTCAATTCACCCCGTTTGACTTTCTCGATGTATTTCTCCGGGGTCATGTTTTTCGAATGTTTTGCGTAACCAGGAATTCTTCCGCCGCCGACCATACGGCGAAGATTCAGGCGCTTCAATAATGCTTTTCGCTTGACATAAAGGCGGGCCGCGACGCCCTTTCCGCGATAATCAGGGTGAACCGCGATGTCGGAGCCATAAAGCGTATCGCCACTGGGATCGTGTGTACTAAACGTGCCGACTCCCGTGATTTCATTGTAGGAATACCAGGGAGAATCATCATCCAAGAGGACGATCAGCGAAGTGCAGTAGCCGATCACTTTGCCATTGTGCTCCGCCAGGAACTGTCCCTCGGGAAATGCCTCCATTTGCATTTCCATCTTGCGTTCGTCGCAAAGACTTTCACGAGCGATATGCGGATAAGCAGCCAACTGACATTCGACAATGGCAGGAATATCCGACTTTTTCCAGCGGCGGACTTTGACTGAAAGTTTCTCTTCGGAGGTTTTCGCCATGGCAAGCATCCTGAGGGATTCAAATGGGTAAAATCAGCGAGTATCCTAACGAAAAAAGCAAGATTTACCTAGGCGAGGTCTTAAGCTGACGTGGGGGATCCCCCGCATCTGCGTTTGGATTTCGATCGTCCCTTACAAATGTTTACTGTGGGCGGTACCCGACTGTTCTTTGGAAGATTTTTGATACAATTGTGGAGCACAGGCGAATCTGTTCCGCCGGACTTGACAATGACGGGGAGGGCTATCATGTCTGACATGCGACACGATCAACTGGTAACTTGGCTTGAAGAACAGGGACACTCTCCTGCCGAGATTAAGAAAATTCTTTCCAAGGTGGCGGAGTATGACGCGCAGACGGTACAAGAATCGATTTTTGACTCGATCAATTCCGGAACGATCGACCTCTCTGCTCTTGTGCAAGAAGCGCTCGCGGCCGAGGTAGCCGAGGGCGGCGTCGATACGACGCGGGAATAGAACTGAAGCCAACAACTCTTGACTATTCCTTGCAGCTCGCCAGAGACTCGTAAAAAAAGGAGCCTCTCCAAGCATGCCGAGCTTGGTAGTTCACAGTGTCTCGAGATTCACTGCAAGTGACTGATTCTTCGGACCAGCTCGCCGTCGGCATGTTGTGCTTACAGAGGCTCTATTTGAAGAATATCCTGGTCGATCACCTGGGGCAAGTAGTCTCTTTCTCAGAGAACTTCCGAAGGAAATTTCAAGCGAAGTTAAACGAACAAAGAAAAAAGACCAAATGTGGCTATAAACTTGAGCCAGAGGGCAATAGGACACTGTACTTCGGACATTTATTCAATGATCAGATCGACGTCTCATCGGCTTTGCTCTGCGCTTAATTGCCCAGGCTTCCTAGCTTCACCTCCGCATGAAATGCGCTAAGCTCATTCGACGGCAAGCCGGAGAGACCAGCGTTCACTGGCAATCGATGTTCTACTAGCTATCGCAGGACGGTGTCACTAGACGAACCCGTCATGCGGTTCATGGCTTGCTTCACACCAGCCGCAAAATGGTCAGGCTGGCTCTTGAACCGATCCATTGATTCCTGAGAGGCAAAAAGATAAAAAGCGCCTCGATATTCAAAGCCAAAGCGGCGAGAGCCTTCCACGATTTGATTTTGCTCTAGCAGCAGAACCGGATCCATGCCCGAGAAGACAGGGCAATAAGCATCGGGATTGGCAAAGAACTGCTGACGGTCCTCCTCGGAAGTGAAGAGAAAAGTCCTGCCCCGATGAATGGCTCCAAATTTTGGATTGCCTGCTACCCACTTGTGAGCAGACCGGAGCGTGACTGGACAATATCCGTCAAATGCTAGAGGAGGACTTCCTGCAGGAACTTGCGGTGGCATTGCAGCTTGCGATGCGGCGGCAACCTGGGCAGCCGGGTTTAACACCTGAACTGGAGCCGAAGGGTTTGAGGCCGCTGGGTTGGATTGAGCAGCAACTCCACTTGCTATGTTCTGCGAGGGAGTTTGAGATGCGCTGGTCGTAGATGATTGAGCTTGATAACTGTTTGGCATCGCATTGGCTGGCAAGGTAACGTTCTGGTGTCGATTCTGATAACCAGAAGGTTGCGACGCGTAACTCTCGTTTACCGCAGATGCGCCAGCAGCTCCCGAGTTGGCAGGATTTGCAGCATACGGATTGTTGGTCACTGCTGGAGCACTCGCTTGAGGTGCGGAAGTAGTTTGAGCTTGCGTCAGATTGATCTGTTGTTGGTACTGTCCAACCTGCAGTCCTGCGTAAGCTGATTGAACAGGTGGCTGGACCGGAGCTTTTTGCCGTGCTTCATAGAGTCGATAATGATCCGCCAGATTGGTAAGTTGATTGATGTAATCGGAGCCATTCTGGGGGCAGGATAATTTGGCAATCACATTTCCCTGTGAATTTAAGATGATATCCGTCGGAACTCGCTCAATCTGATAGGAACCGGCCAGCGCCCGCGAAAGATCAGCATCGAGTTTGACGGGAATAAAATTGGTTGTGATTGATTCGGCGATTTGTGGCTGCGAGAAGACATTCTCGTCGAGCATTCGGCAAGGGCCACAACTGGAAGTATAAAAATGCAGTAACAACAATTTGCCCGACTCGGTGGCTTCAATCTTAGCCTCGTTCAAATTATCCCGCCATTTCACGGCCTCATTGCCAATAGCCAGTGGAGTCATCATCGCCCCAACGAGCAACGAGAAGAGCGAAGAGAAGAGGAGCTTGTGAATAGTCATGGCGATTCCGTTCGCAATTGAGCTGTTTGTGAAACTAGGTTTAGCCGAGACACGAGGCCGAACACTGGCGATGGCAACACTACTGAAACGCGTTTCAAGCAGCCAGAAATGTGCCTCTGGTCGGTTAAATCGGAAAGTACAGTTCCAGACTTTGTTAAAATTGACCGATTAACCAAAGATTGCCGGTATGCGCAGTTAAACAGCTGGCAACTGTGAGAGGGCCTGCTAGCACCAGGGAAAGCCATAACTCCTTTTCTTGATTGAAGTTACGGGTTTATCATCTCCCCTTTACCACTCTCTGATCGATGGCAATATTCTTAAATTGCCTAGCCGCTCCCGAAACTCGGGAGCTAGGGTCCCTCAAGAAAACCAGCGGGAGAAGCTGGTGATCTTAGGTGAAAAGGAGGAACTTAACTTGACAGATTCCCATCTGCAGCCAATACTGTGATCAGTTCATAACCCTGCGTCCTGGGCAGGTTCTAAAGGCCAAAGTTCGGCTTCTTCGCGGGTTTCGATGACTTTGTAATGCTTAGGTTACTTCCATTGGGACTTGGCGGAGAACAGGCACTCTCGCTTACGAGTTCATATAGTCCAAATCCGGTTTCCGAATCCAAATGAGAGATTCCCGGTTGTAATTTACTGTACTCAGTGAGTATCTGCTTGTTTCGATTAAAGCCGTAGATGAGATTGATTAGTTGCTTGCCGTATGGATTTGAGAGGCAAGTCGACTAAATCACTAAAGTTGTAATTAACGGAGTTGAGATCGAACGGAATGATCAATGTCTGTGTGGTAGTTTGGCGTAGTGCGGACAGCTCTGAAGCGTTTGGCGTGAGTAGGGCTGGCAATTGACGTAAACTATGCTAAAACTAGTTTCACTCTAAACCAATATGAGATAGGTTTCCTGATTCGAGTAACGAAGAAATAAGGATTGATCAGGAATCCAATACGCCAGCGAAATCATCGCGGCCAAGCGAAGAATTCATCGATTGGGGACACACCGTCTGCTGGGTGTTGGGAAGTTAATTCTTCCAGTTGTCCACCAAGAACGATGCTGGTGAACTGACCTTTCCGAAAGCGTTTTTTCGGTAACTTAGTTGCCTGAAATCATTGCTCGGTAAAGACCAAAAGAGATTTGATCTCAACCGTTGGTGAGATGAATATGGTGGGGGTTTTTGGTAAGAACGCGAAGAATAGGTTTTTCGCATTTTGAACGCTTACTTAAGTTGTCGCAGGCTTGATTTCCAACAGAAACGATTTTAAGAGAGTCGTGATCTAGTCAGATTCTATTTCTGCGTTACTTCAGTACCATAACAACCATGCCCTCGCTAACCTGTAGCGTCCAATCCGTTGGATGCTTGCTATCAAAATCCGGGTTCTGCCCGGATGGAGTGTTCTACCGTTAGGTCTGGGCATTTCGAAGCAGACGAGCAGGTTTTTTAGTCGTGCCCAGGAATTGGCTTTTTTAGATGTTGTCCGTTGACATTAGGTGTGACAACTTTTTTTGATAGGAACCTTTGGGATTTAGATTGTGATGGCGAACAAGCGTCAAAGATCTGGGGGATCAGGCGGCGGTCGTTACCGTGGCAGAAATAGTAATGGTCGACCTTCGAATCGATCAGGCAGCCGGGGCGGGAGTCGCCGCCGGGGGTCTTATCAGGATTCTCAAGAGCCCGATTACACTGAAAGCGGCGATCCGTTGCCCCTGGTGCCAGGATCTGGTGTTTTGGAAATGCACCCTAACGGCTATGGCTTTCTAAGAAATCCGGCCACCAACTTCACTCGTGAACGGTCCGATCCCTTTGTTCCAGGAACAATGATCGAGAAGTTCGGACTCCGCGAAGGACTGTTACTAAGCGGTATGGTGCAACACCACCGGAAGCAACAAGGCCCTCGACTACGTGAGTTGCTGGACGTCGATGGCATCGCACCGGAGGACTATCCCGACGTCAAGAACTTTGACCAACTCACCCCGATCAATCCGGAAGAATGGTTTCAGTTGGAGACTGGGTCGGAACCTATCAGTACTCGTGTGATGGATTTGCTGACACCTTTGGGCAAAGGACAGCGGGCACTGATCGTCGCCCCTCCGCGCACAGGCAAGACTATGCTGCTGCAGCACATCAGCAACGCGATCTCGACAAATTATCCCAATGTGGCTTTGATGGTGCTGCTAATCGACGAACGTCCGGAAGAAGTCACGGACATGCGGCGCAATATCGTCAACGGTGACGTATTTGCCAGTAGCCTCGACAACGACGTGGAAAGCCATGTGCGGCTTTCTCAACTCGTCATTGCCCGTTGTCAACGTTTGACTGAGATGGGTAAAGACGTCTTTATGTTGATGGACTCGATCACACGCCTGGCGCGTGCCTTCAATAAATGGGTGGGCAATACCGGTCGGACAATGAGTGGTGGTGTGGACATCAAGGCGATGGACGTACCAAAAAAGCTTTTTGCCACCGCTCGTGCCTTCGAAGAAGGCGGCTCGCTCACGATTGTCGGCACAGCACTGATCGATACTGGCAGTCGAATGGATGACCTGATCTTTCAGGAATTTAAAGGGACTGGCAACATGGAATTGGTGCTCGACCGCAAGTTGGCTGATCGTCGGATCTGGCCTGCGATTGATATCGAGCAGTCGGGCACACGTCGAGAAGAAAAACTTCTTCCAGCAAAGACATTGCATGCCACGACCATGTTGCGGCGAACTCTCTCTTCGATGCATCATATTGATGCCATGGAACAGCTCACCACAAAGCTGAGCAAGTTCAAATCAAATGATGAGTTTGTCAACCTGATCCAGGGTGCGAACGCCATCGACTAATTCGTAATCCCTCTCTAGGAGCGATTGCAATTGCCGTCGACCATTTCTATCATGGCGGTTCCGCGTGGGAGCAACCTATTCGGAGGGTAAGCGAATGGCTAGCGGCCTGATTGGAATTCAGGTGCCGGGTAACCGGTTGTGGGTTCGAGTCCCATGCCCTCCGCTCTTTTGCGGTAAAATCGCTCTGAATTTCATTTGCTTCTCTGGCTGCTCAGCAAGATTTTTATCTATTTGTCTGTTGCCCTGCTTACCACTGCTGTGTCCGCATTTATTTGGTTGAAACAGTTGGCCATTGAGATGTTCTGGCCTGCTGGTACTATGAGATTGCCACAAGTTCAAAGAGTGATACCCACGTAATCAATGTTTTTGATATCACAATTTCAGTAGTTCCAAATAGGACGTGAGCCGAACGCGCTAGCGTCGGGAGGCACCGGAGAAACCCAGAGGCTAGCGCCTACGGCTCAGTAATAGGACGACCAAAACCGACTGAATTTGGAACTACTGAATTTAGATAAGCCATCTCCATATCAGCACCCAGCGGCCATCTTTTCTATCCGCGAGCAAATGCTATGAACAGCACTCCACAAGACGGCACCAGCCAGGGTGGACTTGCAGTCGTCTTCGTCTTCTTTTTCGTCATTGGCTTTCTGATAGCTCTCTTGATGCAGTTTTTGTTTGTTTCTTTCTGGCAAAGCTCCCAGAGTCGCCCTTCAGATTTTTCCGAATTTCTTGCCGAAACAAAAAAGGAAACTATTATCAAGCCAGAACCTCGCTTCAGTCCTGAGCAAGTAGTTTCTTACCAGTTGGAGCGATTACGTTCTGAAGAATTGACGACCGGTATTCACCAATGCTTTGCTTTTGCTTCCCCTGCGAATAAGCAAATAACCGGCCCCATCTCACGATTCGCGCGGATGCTGCAGAATTCTCCTTACTCTGTTTTGATCTCTCCACAAGAACTACTCATCGGCAAACCCGAGCTTCACGATGATCATGCCACGGTAACTGTGACACTGCTCGACTCGCATGGTGAATTACACGCCTTCCAATTTTTCCTTACCCGGCAAACAGAGGGCGAATACTCTGGCTGCTGGATGACCGAATCCGTATTTCGCCTGCAGCCGTCTGATACCCGCGAGCCTGAAAGATCGCCAACGGTTTCGTATCCCGGAGTACCAGAACTTTCGATCACGAGGATTTGGTTCTCGTAGCTCAATTTCAATGGTTAATGGAACAGCGGATTATGAGCGAGCCTCACCCACATTCAGGACAACCGCTGGATTTCCAAGGATCTTCCCCTGGAGAGGGGGTGGAATTAGAAAAGCATTGGATGGCTGCCCTTCAAGAAAGGGACGAATCCGCCTTCCAAAATCTCTTCCGCCAGTTCGGCGAAAGGGCCTTTGCCGTCTGTTTGAGGGTACTTCGCGACCGGCAGGCGGCTGAAGATGTGCTATCAGAAGTTTTTTGGCAAATTTGGGAACATCCCGAGCGATATGACTCATCGAGAAGCTCTCCTCGGACGTATATCCTGTTGGTAGCTCGGAGCCGGGCTATCGATCGTCTTCGTAGCCTAGGTCGGCAGGGAGAATTGGTCTGTTACAAGCAGGTTCCCTACTTGGAAACCAACTCAACGGACCGTATTCCATCCCCAGTAGACCAAACTCGTGAAGAGGAAGAGGCGCGATTGATTCGTAAGGCCCTAGAGGAGCTGGGCACCTCACAAAGAACGGCATTAGAGTTATCGTTTTTCGAAGGTCTTAGCCATCAACAGATCGCGGAACGAATGGAGACTCCACTAGGAACCATCAAGAGTCGAATTCGCCAAGGTCTAATTCATCTGAGAACAAGATTATCTTCGAAATTTCCGGAGCGCAGTCAATTATGAAATGCGAAGAGCGACACAATCTGCTCATTGACTATGCTTTGGGTCAACTCGATCCGACGGCTGAAGTGGAATTGCAGGCTCATTTGGATAGCGGGTGTGTTCTGTGCAAGAATGAACTTGCTGAGATCGAGGTCACTTGGGCGAGTCTTGCGATAAGCCTCGAGCCTGTTGAAATTCCCTCTGAGGTCGAAGAGCGAATCTTGTCTAGGGTCCGAAGTTCCATCAAACCCAAGGCCTCGTCACAGCAAATAACTTCGCACTCGAACAATCGGGTTGAATACCGTTCGCATCACTCTCCCGCACGAGATCAGCCGAGTGTTATGCTATTCGTGCTGGCGGCTTCACTATTAGGTATTGCAACGTCAGTCGTCTGTTGGCAAGTGCTCGCGCCAACGAATAATCTTTCTGATGATTCAAATACCGAACAATACGCTTGGGGAGATCCGGCAATTAATGGACACCCGACTGGATTTCGTACGGTAGGACTTCGTCCTTTGACTCACCGGGAAGGTTTAACTCTTTCAATTGTCCGCAACGAATTGGTGAGCCAATGGCATCTGTTGATCTCAGGGATTCCTCCCGTTGGCTCGGAATCTAGCTTGCAACTTTGGGCCGAATTGAAATCGGGTAAGTACCTTCCTCTGGCAACACTATCAATCAGCCAGACAAACACCGCCAGTGCCCTGATAGACCTGCCTGGAGAGTCCACTGAGTTTGTTGGGCTTTGGCTTACGCTGGAAGATTCAGATAAATCTGAGTTACCTGGCGAAGAAGTCTTCTTTCACGGCATCCTTCAATAAACCCACTGCTGCTCGATAAGCGTATGTCTCCGTGACCGATCGGTAAAATTGTACCGATTGTTCGCTAAGTTGACTAAACTAGGAATATGCCAAAACCCATTTACTGCCGGCCAGCGGCTTATGACCTCTTTTTGGAACAAATGCCTCTTGTCGATACAGGGGGAGGATTATTTCGCGCTGCCTTTGCTCTCTCACTACACGAACGACCGGAAGCGGACCTGGTCGAAGCCGAAACCATTGTCGAGCAGCTTGCGGCAACGGTGAGGCATCGTGTTCGTTCGCAATCGAGCGAAGCCCTCTTGGCACATCTTCACGACGTGCTGTTCGACGTGTTTGGGCTTCGAGGTAATACGGAGGATTACTACAACCCGGCCAACAGCTATTTAACCGACGTCTTGCGATCCCGTTGTGGTCTGCCCATTGCTTTGGTGCTGATCTACAAACGAGTGGCTGAATTGGTAGGCCTGACCGTGCATGGCATCAATTCGCCGGGACATTTTATGGCAGAGGTGGAAAGTACGGTGGGAGTGTCTCACAAGTCGATGTTTGTGGACCCATTTTATGGCGGTAGAGTGCTGAGTGTTCTGGAGGCAAAAGAGCGTGTCGCTGAAACTACTGGTCGGCCGCTTGACTTCACATCTGACTGGCTGTCCAGGGCGACTCACCAGCAATGGTTGGCCAGAATGTTGATGAATCTGCTGTCAGCTTTTACTGCTGCAGGGCAGGAACGTAATATGCTTGCGATGCAGGAATTGTACGAGCTTCTCGAATCGTAATTCGCCCCGAATGTAGTTATGAGTAGAATGGCGAGAGTCCTTCTTTCGATTTTTATATTCCCGCACTCATGGTTTTTCTTGTGACACTTGCTTCTAACCTGCGTCTCCTGCGAAGAGTAATGTTGGGCCTGGTAGTGCCAGTTGT
Organism: uncultured Planctomycetaceae bacterium; assembly: GCA_937925545.1. Taxonomy (GTDB): domain Bacteria; phylum Planctomycetota; class Planctomycetia; order Pirellulales; family Lacipirellulaceae; genus Bythopirellula. Next base: position 168,699 of record CALALR010000037.1, on the reverse strand, counting down.
TTGGAGTATCTCTCCACCTGCCCGTGCTGAGGTAGTCGTACTATCCAATCGCACGTTGTCGGGGATTGGCGTTGAGTTGCATCCCTTTGGAGAACCCAAGCAATTACTGAGTATCCCATCTGGTGACTCTCGGCCAGTTTTTTTTGAGAGGAATTTGAATGTGCGATTTGGCGAAGGCCTGACATTTCAAACATTCGAGCTCAGGTCTGGGAGTGCTTACTTTTTTAAGCAAGGACCGGATGGAAATTCATTGCAGTTAGAAAGAATCGGTTTGGGAAAGAGCGATCTTGAGCCTCAGCTTGCGACAGCAGGAAAGGTGCGTTCTAATAAAAAATCGGGGCCGCTGATTATTCCTGTGAAACTTGCAGTGGACGAAGACGAGCCTACCCATCGCACTGTTTGGGAGCCGCGTCTGCGAGAACGTATTTCTGCTGCTTCGCAGATTCTGGAGCAGAACTGCGGCGTGCAACTTGAAGTCGTTGCAGTCGATACCTGGGAATCGGACGATGCGATCCGCGATTTTCAACAATCCATGCGTGAATTTGAACGAAAAGTCTCCGTAAAACCAGCACGGCTGGTAATCGGTTTTAGCAGCCAATACGAACTATCGACAGGGCGAACCCACATGGGAGGCAGCCGGGGGACCTTGTACCCGTACATTCTACTCAAAGAGCGGGCCAAGAATATCCGCGATACGCACCGTCTCGAACTCTTAGTTCACGAACTGGGACATTACCTGGGCGCGACGCATAGCCCTGAGCCCAATAGTGTGATGAGACCTCTGTTCGACGCGCGTCAAGCTACGCCATTGGGAAGCAGAATTCACTTCGATCCGGTCAACTCACTGCTGATGTCTCTTCTGGTAGATGAATTGCGTCAATCAGGAGTGACCAGTTTTGCAGACGTGTCCCTTCCTACCAAGCAAAGGATGGTCGAAATCTATAGTGTGCTGGCTGAGGCACTTCCGAACGATCCTGCTGCAGCGCAGTACAAACAGATCGTCGCCTCTGCCGCTTCCCCCCGATTGCTACAAGAGGTGCGTGAGGTGCTTCGACTTCTCACACAGATGGCAAAGATAGAGAAAGCTCGTGCAGACAAAATTGCAGCGGAAGGTTTGCTTCCAGCAGCACACCCTCAGTCTGGCGACGATCTTCTCGCACGCTATGTTCGAGAAGCTGCAGCCGCTGCCAACGAGTTCCAAACACGTGAAGCGCGGGAGTCCATGCTGCTTGCCCTGGGAATTTTTTTCGATACTGAAGGTGTGCTTCGCTCTTTTCCCATGACAAGTGGATTGGTTTCACAAGTTGAATCCATAGAGCAAAGTAAAGCTCGTCAATCTTTTCTGGGCAATCCTACCATGCGTGGACGGGCTGACCTGGCAAAGCACTTTTTTGTCTCCGCCCATTTGACTGTAACGCTCGGTGGTGCAAACGCCCGTGGCATCGGACTGGCCAAAGAGGCTCTGGATGCAAACGGCGGGACAGGTTTTAGTTTCGTTGACATGGCGGCCAATCGAGCGGGAATTCTTTTCGCGGAAAAACTGTTGGCGGAAGAGCTTGGTTTGGAGCAAGTCGCAAATGGATTCACGGTCAATCGTTATCTTCCCAATTTGGACGATTTAGCAGAAGGGCTTGAAGCGGACAAGTTCCGCAGTCAGTTCGTCAATGAGGACGGAGTCTCTTTGAACACCGAATTGCAAAAAATCGAACAGCGGGTTTTAGCCCTGCCGATTTATCAGTAGCCGAAGTCGCTTTTTCCGTATTGTGTTGTCCACATTTTGCAAAAGCGCGCCGATTGTTGGTTCGCTTCACTGTCGCTACAATGTGTGATTCTGACTGTAAGATTGCCCTGGGCAACTGCATGTCGTTCAACCATTATTCCGCTAAGTCAAGCGGTGCCAGAAGAAAGTGCTGAGTAGGAAAAAATGGGTCGTCCTAAGAATATGGTCGTCGCGCAAAGTGGCGGGCCAAGTTGTGTCATCAATAGCACATTGCGAGGTATTGTCGAATCTGCTCGTGAGTCCTCTCAGGTCGACACGATTTATGGAGGACACCACGGAATCGAAGGAGTTTTGAAAGAAGAACTTATCGATCTCTCCGCCCAGTCACCAGAAGAAATTGCATTGCTACGGTTTACCCCTGCCGCAGGTTCGATTGGCACCTGTCGCTACAAGCTCAAGGGATGGCAGAATGAAGATTTTGATCGGGTAATCGACGTATTTAAGGCCCATGACATCGGCTATTTCCTCTACATTGGCGGCAACGACTCGATGGACACCGCCAACAAAGTGGCTGCCCTAGCCCAAGAGCGTGGACTGGATCTTGTCGGAGTTGGCGTGCCAAAAACAATCGACAATGACGTCGGCGACAGTGAATTTAAGCTGATCGACCACACCCCAGGATATGGCTCTTGTGCCAAGTACTGGATGCACATGGTGCAGAATGCCAACGAAGAAAACGCTGGCTCTTCGCCGGCCGATCCCGTACTGGTAATGCAAGCGATGGGCCGCAAGATCGGCTTTATTCCCGCCGCGGCCCGATTGGCTGACCCCAATCGCGAGATGCCCCTGCAAATCTATCTCGCGGAGCGAAAGGTCACGTTGGAACAAGTTGCCGACAATGTGAACGATCAACTTAAGCGAGACGGGCGGGCAATGTTGGTGGTCAGCGAAGGGCTCGACTTGGGTGATTTGGGCGAAGTCAAGGATTCGTTCGGGCATACGTCGTTCGGTGCCAGCCAACTCACCGTAGCCCAGCTTATCGTCAATTACCTCAATTCGAAAGGATTGGCAACCAAGGGGGCCGCCCGCTGCAATGTATCGGGCACCGATCAGAGAAACTCGATCGGCTACGCCTCCGTGGTCGATTTGGATGAAGCCTACGAAGTCGGTGTGAAGGCTTTGCAACTGGCTGCCGCGGGTGAGAGTGGGTTTATGTCCACAATTCTGCGTAAGCCCGGTTCTAGTTATGGCGTGACCTATGACAAGGTGCCGCTGCCCGACGTGGCCAACAGCGAACGCACATTTCCTGAGAAGTGGATTTCAGCCAACGGGCTTGATGTCTCCGATGAGTTCGTTGCTTATTGTAAGCCACTGGTGGGGGATTCGATGGTCAGCCTGCCAATGGAAAACGGCCGACAACGTCTGGCTCGTCTGAAGCCAATTTTTGCCGAGCAAAAGCTTGGCAAATACATCCCACAAGCAGACCGAAGCAAAGGTCTTGCGTAGCTCACACGATATTTCACTGGATTGAAGTCTCCTACGAGAGCAAGAACATGAAAGATTATACGCCAAAACATGAGTTTTTCGTCGGCATTGATTCGGATGGCTGTGTGTTCGACACCATGGAAGTGAAACACAAAGAGTGTTTCATACCGGCTTTCATCAATTACTACGACCTGCAAGGTGTGAGCAAATATGCTCGCGAGGCTGCAGAGTTTGTGAATCTTTATTCCAAGAGTCGTGGTATCAATCGATTTCCGGCTTTGGTGGAGCAACTCGATTGGTTGCGTCGACGTCCCGAAGTGAAGGCGCGCGGAGTGAAGATACCCCGGCCAGCGGGCGTTATCAATTGGATTGAGCAAGAAACCAAGCTTGGCAATCCCGCGTTGGAAAAGGCAGCCGAAGCTACGGGCGACCCCGATCTGGCAAAAGCTCTGGAATGGTCGCGGGCCGTGAACGAAGCAGTCGCTGACATGGTGCGTGGTGTTCCACCGTTTCCGAATGTGAAAAAGTGTTTGGAACGACTAGGAGAGAGGTCAGACATGCTGGTCGTATCAGCAACTCCAAATCAAGCATTGGAAGCTGAGTGGAAAGAACATGGCGTGGCTGATTATGTCCGGGCAATCTGCGGGCAGGAGGCAGGCACTAAAAAGGAAACCCTCGTGGTGGCGGGACAATATGATCCGAACAAGGCCCTCATGATCGGCGATGCTCCGGGCGACCACAAGGCAGCCGTTGCCAACAATTGCTTGTTTTTTCCCATTAACCCTGGTCAGGAGGAGGCCAGTTGGAAGCGACTTTTGGACGAAGGGATCTATCGCTTCTTCAACGGAACCTTTGCCGGTGATTATCAGCAACAGCTTGTGGATGAATTCAATGAATATCTACCAGCTTCCCCTCCGTGGCCGGTCGATGAGAAATAACCGCCTAGCAACTTGAACCCCAAAAGAATTGCAACAAAACTACTCCAAACTTGGAACTATAAATACTATGTCAGAACAGTGTGATTTCGGACTGATCGGTCTCGCCGTGATGGGTGAGAATTTGGCACTCAATGTCGAAAGTCGGGGTTACCGTGTGGCCGTGTACAATCGGACCACGTCGAAAGTCGACGAACTTATGGCTGGTCGGGCCAAGGGAAAGCAGTTTGTTGGCTGCCATAGTCTGGAAGAGTTGGTTGGATCTCTGAAGACCCCTCGCAAAGTAATGATGATGGTCAAGGCGGGTCCAGCAGTCGACGATTTGATCGAAACTCTTATTCCATTGTTGTCACCTGGCGATATCCTCATCGACGGTGGGAACACCTACTATGCCGACACCGAGCGTCGTACGAAATATGTCGAAAGCAAAGGCTTGCTTTATTGTGGAACGGGTGTCTCCGGGGGTGAGGAAGGTGCCCTGTTGGGACCAAGCATGATGCCTGGAGGAAGTGAAGCTGCCTGGCCCCATGTGAAACCGATCTTCCAGTCCATCGCGGCCAAGGTCGGCCCGAACAACGACATCCCTTGCTGTGAATGGGTAGGACCTCGGGGCGCCGGCCATTATGTTAAAATGGTTCACAACGGTATCGAGTATGGCGACATGCAGATGATCTGTGAGGCCTACTTCCTGCTAACCGAGGCCCTGGGTCTGTCGAACGACGAATTATATGACGTATTTGAAAACTGGTATCGGGGAGAACTCAACAGTTATCTCATTGAGATTACTCGAGACATTTTTAGTGTGAAAGACAATGGGAGTGGCTATCTGGTTGATAAGATAATGGACCGTGCCGGGGCCAAGGGAACTGGGAAGTGGATGAGCCAACTTGCCTTGGACCTGGGAGTTCCCAGCACCTTGGTAACTGAAGCCGTCTACGCTCGCTGCCTGTCGGCCATGAAAGAGGCGCGCGTGCGCGCCAGCAAAGTTTTGACCGGCCCTAGCCCGAAATATACAGGTGATAAGTCGAAGTTTATCGAGCAGATTCGTCACGCCCTATACGCGTCGAAGATTTGCAGCTACGCCCAAGGATTTGTGCAATTGCAAGCTGCTGCGATTGAACATGATTGGCCCTTGAATTTTGGCGATTGTGCGATGTTGTGGCGCGGCGGCTGTATCATACGCGCTGTATTCCTGGATCGCATCAAGGAAGCATTTGATGCCGATGCGAAGCTGGAGAACCTGCTATTGGCTCCCTACTTTCAAGAAGCAGTACAGCGTTCCCAGGACGGCTGGAGACATGTGGTCGCCACGGCAGCTCAACTGGGGATTCCTACTCCCGCGTTTTCGGCTGCCTTGGCCTACTATGATGGTTACCGTCGCGAGCGATTGCCGGCCAATTTGCTCCAGGCCCAACGAGATTACTTCGGAGCACACACATTCGAACGTATCGACAAGCCGGGCACTTTCCACGCCGAATGGATTCAGTTGCGGAAGAAGCCGAAGGAGTGACAAAACCCTTTGACCAATTTCCCATTGACCACTGACGACACCACGAGAAGTATATGAACGCAGAGTTCTTACAGAAACAATTTGGCCTCGACGGAAAAGTCTGTGTCGTGATCGGTGGCACGGGCGTACTGGGGGGCGCTCTTTGTGATGGGATTGCCCAGGCGGGTGCCCATGTCGTCGTGGCAGGTCGAAGTGAAGAGCGCGGACAAGAGCGCGTCAAAGCCATCGAAAAGCTAGGCGGCAGAGCTTCTTTTACTTCGGTAGATGCAACTTCGCGAGAATCGTTGCAACTACTGCTCGATACCGTGGTGGCCGAACACGGTGGGGTTGATTCGCTCATCAATGGCACGGGTGTAAATTCAGCAACTCCCTACCTCGAAATTACGGACGACGAGCTTCAAAAGATTTTTGATGCTAATTTTCTTGGTACTCATCTGGCCTGTCAGACGTTTATTCCACACATGGTAGATGCAGGTGGCGGGTCGATCATCAATATTGGAAGTGTCACTTGCTTTCTCCCACTGTCGCGAGTCTACATGTACGCCGCCACCAAGGCCGCTATTCTCAACCTAACACAGAACACGGCGAGGGAATTCGCACCCCAAAATGTGCGGATCAATTGTCTCTGCCCTGGTTTCTTTCCCGCTGAACAGAACCGCAAGATTCTCAGCCCCGAACGCACTGAGAGCATCATGCGACACACACCAATGAATCGCTTTGGCTTGCCCGAGGAACTTGTCGGGGCCGCTCTGCTGCTTCTTTCGCCAACCGCAGGAAGTTTCATTACTGGTACCGCAATCTACGTTGACGGTGGGTTTACTTCGATGATGATTTGAGTTTGAGCGTGACCGGTGGCCTCCCTTATGTGAGTGTAGGCTTTACACTCCGATGCTTGAACACTATCTTGCTGTCGGTATTAGAACTCTTTAACTTGCGCAGATTTCGGAGTCCCCACTCATGGCTGCGACTATTGTAATCTTTGGTGCCTCTGGTGATTTAACCGGTCGAAAACTGATCCCAGCGTTGTACCAATTGTTCCGCAAGGGGCGACTTTCCGCCCCGCTGAATGTCGTTGGAGTCTCGAGGACCAATTTTTCCCATGCTGAGTGGCGCGTTGAACTTGCCAGGACGACTGAGAAGTTTCTTAAAGATGCCTTCGACCAGAACACATGGGACCAATTTGCCGAAACGATTTACTATCAGCCGGGAGATATTGGAAACATCGAGGATTTCATTACGCTTTCCAAGTTCCTGGAAAACTTGGAAGAAGGCGAAGCAGCTACCCGAGTTTACTACCTCTCTACAGCTCCCCGTTTCTATCAGCCTGCGATCGAACATCTGGGACAGGCTGGCTTAGCTTGTGAAGCCAACGGTCCCCGACGCGTAGTGATTGAAAAGCCTTTTGGGACGAATTTAAAAAGTGCGAAGGAACTAAACCATGCCGTCCATGAGGTCTTTGCCGAACACCAGGTGTACCGCATCGACCATTATCTCGGCAAGGAAACGGTACAAAATCTGCTGGTCTTGCGGTTTGGCAACTCGATCTTCGAGCCCATCTGGAATCGCAACTACATCGATCATGTTCAAATTACCGTCGCCGAGGAAGTGGAAGTCGGTAGCCGAGCTGGGTACTACGACACTGCCGGGGTAGTCCGCGATATGGTGCAGAACCATTTACTGCAACTGTTAATGGTAACAGCGATGGAGGCCCCTGTGCGGTATGAGGCGGATGCCATTCGTAATGAAAAAGTGAAGGTATTACATGCCATCAAACCGCTGGATTCTCAGCAAGTAGTTGAAGACACCTTCCGCGGTCAGTATCGCGGTTATACCGCTTCTGAGGGAGTCAAACCGACAAGTCGTACCCCCACATTTGCAGCGATTAAACTGGGAATTGATAACTGGCGTTGGCAAGGGGTGCCTTTTTATCTGCGCAGTGGCAAAGCGATGTCATGCCGCACTACCCAGATCGTAATTCAGTTCTTTGCCCCACCGCAAAAGTTATTCGGTGATAAGTCCACTGGTTTGTGCGAAGCTAATCGATTGGTCATCCAGGTTCAGCCTGCCGAGGGTATACAACTGCATTTTCAAACAAAAGTGCCCGACGCTGGGATGCGCACACGGCAAACTGATTTGAGTTTCAATTATCAGAAGGAATTTCGCGGCATGATGCCCGAAGCGTATGAGAGGCTTCTGCTCGATGCTCTCGAGGGGGACGCCAGCCTGTTTGCCCGGGCCGATGAAGTCGAGGCCGCCTGGAAAGTGTGTGATCCCATCCTGGAGGCCTGGGAGGCTAAGGACAAACCGACCCTGTTTATGTACGATCCCGGCCTCTGGGGACCAGAAGAATGCCGCGAGTGGATGACGGATCAGGGCCGGGATTGGTTCGATACTTGCCCGCTATTGGGATAAGTATCCTACCAAGTTTATGCGAGTGTCCCTGACATACAATTAGCGCTTGTTTGAAAGTTTCAAGCGTGTACTCTGGATGGATTACTCCCTACCAGCAAAAGTTCGGTACCACGATGGCGGACTCTGAAAACCCAAGCCCCTACCCTGCTCTGCCGGAGAATATCCGTAGCGTGCAACCAGGAGGAGGATACTGCTATGCATTAGAGCTCGCCTGGGGGCACTGCCGCAGATGGTATCTCAAGCAGTTTCGCAGAGAATATATCCAGCGAATGGCGACTTTGCGTCGGGGGGAGATCTCAGGCGCGCCTCATGAGATTCTTGACCCGCGGGACTTGAAGTATTGCGAGAATTTATGCACGGCGCATTGGTTAACAGATGATGACCCTTTCACCTGGCGCGAACATCTGCCATTCGCCCGTTGGGGGCTGGCTGAATTGCAGATCATGGGATGGCCTTTAGCAGGGGTAATTATTCTGCTGTTCTGGATTGGTGGAATCTGGCAGTGGCTTACCGCGATCCCGATAGTCATGTTGGCGTTGATCGTGTATTTCTTCCGCGACCCACCTCGGCAGATCCCTACCGATCCGTCAGCGATAGTCTCGCCAGCGGACGGTACCATTGCAGAAGTGACCGATGTAGAGCATTACGATTTCTTCAACGGCCCTGCAGTTCGAATAGGCATATTTCTTTCGATCTTTAATGTGCATGTCAATCGTGCTCCCCGAGCAGCACGAGTTGTTGATATGCATTACAAACCAGGTGAATTTCTCAACGCCATGAATCCAGAGAGTACGCTCCGAAACGAATTCATGTGGATTGGACTGGAAGAACTGGACTACCCCGAGAGGAAGTTGGCCGTGCGAGCGATTTCGGGGCTCATCGCCCGGCGAATCGTCTGTGTATTGCGGCCTGGGCGGGAGGTCCAGCGCGGCGAAAAATTTGGTATGATTAAACTTGGCTCGCGGACGGAGCTAATTCTGCCCCGCGATGCCGTTGAAGTCACGACCGCTGTTGGCGACAAGGTACGCGCAGGCAGCAGCATCCTGGCCCACTACCGGTAGCTGAACAGACCGATTCGTTTTTCTCGCTCAAAAATAACCACTTACTTACTCAATTCGCATGCGACCTATTCGCGCGATCAACGTGCTACCGACACTATTCACCTTGGGAAACCTGGTGTGTGGTTTTTTTGCCATTGTGGTGGCCAGCCGCATTGCCAAGGCTGGCACGGTCGACATCTTGCCTTCGCCTAAATTGGAAACCTATCGCAATCTTTTTGATAGCATTGACCCCACGCACAACCTGATGTTTTGCGGAGGGTTGATTTTTTTGGCGATGCTGTTTGATACATTCGACGGACAAGTTGCTCGCATTACCCGCACGACGAGCGATTTCGGTGGGCAACTCGATAGTCTTTGCGATGTAGTTTCTTTTGGTGTTGCTCCGGCGATTTTACTCGTGAAAATGTGCCCCGATTTCACCAGCGTCCATCGTGAGGCGGTATGGAGTATATCTGCTCTGTTCGCTTGTTGTGCGGCATTGCGGCTGGCGAGGTTCAACGTTGAGTCAGATGAAACTGATGACCACGGCACCTTCGCGGGACTTCCGACCCCTGCGGCTGCCTCAGTCATCGCGAGTTGGGCGATGTTTTCCTACACCCTGCGCAATGAAATCAATTACGAAAACTTCGCCGGTTATGATTGGTGGCTGCAACGGATTCTTCCACTTTGTGCGATACTGATTGCATTGCTGATGGTTTCACGGATCCCCTACCCGCATATCATCACACAATTCGTGCGTGGTCGGAGGAGCTTTGCGCACGTCGTCTGGCTTGTTTTCGGAATCATGTTGCTCGTGACGTTTCACTGGTACGTGGTTCCGTTCGTATGCGGGTTGTACGTTGCTATTCCCGCAGCACAATATCTCTGGAGCCTTACGCGTGTGAAGTCCAGCTTAAAGAAACCAGCCTCCGGCGAGGCCATGTAATCATGTTCACAGGGCTGGTAGAAAGTTTGGCAATCGTACAGGCGCTCGTACCCGAGGGACCTGGCGTGAGGATCGAGATCCTGGATCCCCTGACCGCTGCGCGATCGGCAGTTGGCGACAGTATTGCAATCAATGGTTGCTGCTTGACCGTGGTTACTCTCGACGGCGACATGCTGGCTTTTCAAGCTGGTGAAGAAACCTTGCTGCGAACGACGCTGGGGAAGGTCACAGCCGGAGACCGAGTAAACTTGGAATCTTCACTCTGTATTGGTGACGAGCTTGGAGGTCATCTGGTAACGGGACACATCGATGGTGTCGGCACGGTCGACGAGCGGATTGACGATGCCGAGTGGTCCAAGTTTTGGTTTCAAGTTCCAGGTGATCTTACTCGGCAGATGGCCAGCAAAGGATCCGTGGCAGTTGATGGAGTGAGTCTCACCTTGGTCGATGTCGAGCGACACCGGTTCAGTGTTGCATTAATTCCTCACACCCTTAAAGTGACCACTCTAGGGCTCAAACAGGTGGGAGATTTCGTAAATCTAGAAACGGACGTTCTAGCCAAATACGTTACTCGGCAACTTGCCTGGGTAGAGCAACAATAAGCTTCACTCAACGGGATCGAGGACGCCCCAGCTTGCATTATTCTGCCATGACTCGTCAAACAAAGACTTTCTTGATAAATCGTTTTCGCGAGATGGGTATCTCTCCTGCAACCCGGCACGGTCAGAACTTTTTGATCGACCTAAACCTTCACCGTGTGATCATCGATGCCGCCGAACTGACCAAACAGGACGTTGTCTTGGAGGTGGGGACGGGCACAGGAGCCTTGACGCAACTAATGGCAGAAAAGGTGGCTGCAGTTATCACGGTTGAGATTGATGGGCACCTCTTCGAACTTGCGAGCGAACAACTTTTCCACTACCCCCATGTGACCATGCTCCATCAGGATGCCCTCAAGAACAAGAATCGATTTGACAGCAAGGTCATCGAAGCTGTTGGAGAAAAACTAGCCGAGGATCCAAATCGCCGTTTCAAGCTGGTAGCCAATCTTCCTTACAACATCGCAACACCCATCTTGAGCAATCTTTTGTTGTGCGAACACGTGCCTCATACGATGGTCGCTACCATCCAAAAGGAACTCGGGGACCGTATCGTCGCCCAACCGTGGAGCAAGGATTACGGGGCACTGAGTGTGTGGATTCAATGTCAGGCCAGCGCTGAAATTGTTCGGTTAATGCCACCCAGCGTCTTCTGGCCGATGCCCAAAGTTGAATCGGCCATCGTAAGGATTGTGGTAGACCCGGCAAAGAGGGCCGCCGTACCTGACTTGCGGTTCTTTCATCAATTTGTAAAAGCGATATTCATCCATCGCCGCAAGTTTTTGCGGGCTAATGTCGTCGCAGCGTTGAAGCACTATTTATCTAAAGCAGAGGTCGACGAGATTCTCGCCGAATTGCAGCTTCCGGAAGAAGCTCGCACCGAGCAGCTTGACGTCCCCACGCTGCTTCAACTGACAGAACTGGTCCGAGCACGAGCGCCAAAGTGGTCGCTTTAGAATTGAAATCAACGCTCTAAAGTGAGAGGGACCTTCGATCTTCTCGCTGCAGCTCACGCTCATACTCACGCACGGCTGGATCTGGTACTCGGAGTTGGCCCTCGAGATCAACAAAAGGCAACTCACCCGACTTGAGCAGATCACGAATCTTGCGACGCGGCACATGCCAACGATGAGCCAAGTGGGTGAGCGAGTGACTATCTTCGAACGGGTCGAGATGTTCAGGCGCTGCAGGACGTTTCATGGGTGCCATGGTAGTCTCCCTCCAGAAAGAGCAGTGAAAGACGCCAGGGTGAGTCAACGAAATCGATTGTACCAATCAGGGGGGCTATTTGCCAAATCGAGCGAGTTTATGCCTGGTTTGCGGTCTACGAACCTGTCCCTCTGGAACCGCGTCCATGATAGGATGGAGAGTCGGGAGCCAGCGATCGGGTTCGATCGCAACTAATTCTGGTCGTTGTGAAATCGAGTTAACAGATGGCACGCAGTGGAAGTCTGGAGCGCAAAACGAACGAAACGAAGATCAAGATTGATCTCTGCCTTGATGGTTCGGGAAAGTCCGACATTAAGACGGGGGTCGGATTTCTAGATCACATGCTCGATCTGTTCACCAAGCACGGAGCATTTGACCTGACGATCAAAGCCGATGGTGACTTACACGTTGACCAGCATCATACCGTCGAAGACACAGGCATCTGCCTGGGGTTGGCAATGCGCGAGGCACTGGGCAACAAGGCCGGTATTCGACGCTATGGGCACTTTACATTGCCCATGGAGGAAACGCTCGTCACCGTGGCCGTCGATTTCAGCGGCCGAAGCGTTTTGGAATATCGTGCTCCTGTACCGGCGGCCAAGATCGGCGAATTCGATAGCGAGCTGCTCGAAGATTTTTGGCAAGCTGTCTCCGCCAATACTCTGTGCAACCTGCACGTCCTATTGCACTATGGTCGCAACAGCCATCACATTGCCGAGGCAATTTTCAAAGCAACAGCCCGTGCCATGCGGATGGCTGCAGAGACTGACCCCCGTATGCCAGGCGTGCCCAGCACCAAGGGAACACTAGAAGGCTAATCGGTAAACAGACAAGCCTTCTTACCAGCACGACGAGACCTGCCTGGCGATCCCTACAGCACCTTGCACTTGAACTGCAGAATCACGCCTGCCCCAGCTTCGAGGGGATCCTTGATCTCCCAGCGCAAGACTTCCGAGCCACCTGAGTTCGGTTCGGCGGAAAACTCAGCTGCGACACTTGCTTTGTCACTGCCGGGAACAAATTCCAATCGGGTCGTCAGGCTGTCAATGACGGTGACGTTACCCATTTCGCGGTTGCCGACATTGTCGAGTCGGAGTGTGAATTCGATGATCTCCCCTTGTTTGGCCGAACCACACGATGCCAATTTCAGCAGGCGCAAACAAGGTTTGTTCGGTTCCTCGAGGTGGTACATGACTCCAGGCTGACGATCGCTCACAGCGGCTACCGCATTACGACTATCCACGGTAATCTGAGGGGCCTGATCCCCAGTCCAAGTGACCGCAGCCAGGCTTGCCCGGGCGATTTTTACCCGTTCTTCGCCGACCAGAATGCCCGCTCTTACAACCTGCAAATCACAATACGGAGAAAGGGTGCCAATTTCTGCAGCCAACCGTTCCTCACGGCCCAGTTCTCCAGACTGCTCACGTTCGCGGATTAAACTGGGCGGATCTCCCACTCGATTGATGGTCGGCTCAAGCTTGTTGATCGAATGGGCTGGCCGTTCGCGTTCGTCGATCTTGGCCAATGAGGTGGTTTGACCGTAACCGATCGCGGCATCGTAGCGGGCATATTCATGCAGGTCGATCACGCGACGGACCACGCCGAATCGAGGGGCATAAATACATACCTGATTGCTCGGCGTGATGACTGTGCGACCGTCTACGGTTTCATAGTGAGCCACAGTATCTTCTTGTTCAAGCCCATCAATCTGCCAATCCTCTTTCACTCCGGCGGGCAACCCCCTGTCGCCACCATCACAAAGGTACTCATCTCTAGGACCGACGATTCCGCAATCACCGCAACCGCTGCAGCATGGGCAGCCCGGGGCCGTGCGGATTCCGGCGGCATACTCAGCCTGCCTGATGGCTGGCGGAGGCATGTGGGGATCTGGCTGATAAATCACCGGCATGATTTGACGCTGAGGAGCCGCAGCAACAATGGGCGAAGTCTGTGAACCGAGTTGCACCTGATTGTCTGCCACAACTTGCCCTTGGGGGTTTATCGCCCGGCAGGAGCAAAGCGCGACCACTACCAAGGCAACCACGACATAGCGAAACCACTGAGGTGGTCGCCCCGCGTCGGGTGTCGTCGAATAGTAGCGGACCGTTGGTTGCACTGTGATGTTTTCCAGAAAGAATTTAATTCGCTTCTCGTGGAAGCTGTAATGCTTCCCCGTTCGCGCGACCTCTAGCTACATTCGGTTGTTCCAGAATGACTGGCTCGGGCGATCCGTAGGTGAAAGCCGGGTCGACACCTGAGCCCTCTGGCACTCTCCCTCCCATTCGCAAAATTGCAATGGGACGCCCTAAGCTGTCTGCCATCACCAAGGGATCGTCCCCAGGTCGAGCTTCGACCCAGGGTTGTTGCTCCCCGTCACGGGCTATTGCCGGAGCCAACAATGGGTCTTCCAGGTAAATTACCCGTGTGATAAACCGCCCTTCAGCGGCTTGCAGCAATTCATCCAGGGTCAATTCAATGGGCACGGGGAATTTCAGCGCCAGTCCCGGTGGCGGATAGAGCCGGTCGATCATTTCCACTGTGGGAAAAACCTCCAGACCTGGATGTTCTGGAATATCAGTGACCCGAAATCGGTAAACCGGTCCAATGGTGAGTCCTACCAGCAAAGGGCTGGGGACTCCCTCGTAGAAGGTGGTCCCTGCCGCCGGTGCGATTCGTGTCTCCTGAGGGGCACGAATCTCCACCGGCTGACAAGCACCTGACAACGCACCGCCTCTCAGCAGTCGCTGGCGACCAATCGCTCCCGGAGGCATGGCACCTGCATGGTGCCAATGCGCTGATTTCTCTGCCGCCGACACCCAGGTGTCCAGCAGCAGCAAAATCAGTACTGCAAGCAGCAGTATGCCTGCGACAAGCCTGTGACCGAGATCACATTGCCGAGCTATACGGTCCGCTGTCATAAAGAATAGTGGTTAGTAGTTAATGGTTCGTGGTTGGTGATTTGTGGCTAGTAGTGATCTTAAATTCAAACACTCACCTTCCACTCGCATCACTCACTGGCAAGAGTCGTCAACATATTCGCAGTCGTCGTTGCAGCCTGTGACTGCTGCGCAGAACTTCTTAAACGCAGTCGGTATGGCAGGGGCAACGGTTCCTCCATGAGCGCGGAAACCGGCACGATTCACTTCGGAAATATGCACATGGTTCACCGGACGTGGGTAGTTCAAGCCTGGACGCTGCTTGACATCGATCTTCACATTGTGCACTGGCGGCGGCATCATCACGCGTGTGTGGTTTTTGACGACATGACGAGTGAGACCCGCTTCGTGTCCCAGTGGAATGTGAGGAGGACCCGGCAGCCCAATCGGTGTGCCGACGCTCGGCATTCCCCACTGCGGTGTGCTCATGCCCGAGACCATATGGGGTGGAACCGGCTGGGGAGCAAAACCTGCCGTGGACATTCCCTGCGGAGCTTGCATCCCACCACCGTAACCCCCCTCGGCACCCTCGTAACTATCCGCTTCACCTTCGGGGCAATAGGAATCCCCTTCGGTATATTGGGCATGTTGCACCGAGCCGCTCATACCCATTGCCTGGTTACCCACTTGCAAATCGAGATTACCGATTCGCACGATAGCCAAAATGGCACCGCGACGGTCAGCCTCCGCGATGGGATCAACACCCGGATCAAGGCGTGTGCTGACCAATGTCTCCACTCCCGAAAGGGCCAGTTCCTGGAACTCTGGATCGGGCAGATAGATCACCTTGGTGACGAAGTTGCCACTCAGTACCTGGTCGAGATCCTCGTCAGTAAACTGCACGGGGATCGGCGAGTGAGCCAGATAGGCATCCGTACGAGGAGTCACAGGGGCGACTTCCAACGTGGGATACAGCTCCACACCTTCGCGACCAGCAAGGTTCGTGAGCTTCAAGCGATAGATGGCCCCTTGGGGAAAATTCTGACGGCCGGGCATCACCAATGGCACCGAGTCGAACATCTGTTGTCCGCTGACATCCCAAGCAACTTCCCCCCCCTCGACACCTAGAAAGGCAATCTGCGAGGTGGGACCAGAACCCATTCCCATCGGTGGACAGTATCCCCCACCCATGTAGCCAGCCGGTGAGGCCGAGCCTGAGAATCCGCCGCCCACCATGCCGGCTGCTGGCATCAGGACGCCTGGGCCAGGACCACCGACGCCGGGGCCTGGTTCCATCAATCGCTGCGCCGGCGGCAGGTTGTAGGCTAGGTTGTGTTGTGCCAGACAGTTTGCTGCGGCAAACGCCGTCAGCAAGCCTATCATGGAACGACAAATCATCGATTGGAACAAGTGTTTTTTCATCGCGTTTCCCCCCTCAGGTCGCACGAACATGCGTAAAAACGTTCGAGTTTGTGGAGTCGCCACTGCCCTCGGCAATGCGTGCTCCAGTTTGTGGCTGAATGTGTCTCCGGGACCAACTCTGCCCTCACACTTTGCTAGCACCAGCGAGTTTCCGTGGTACTGGCGAGTTTGCTGTGGACCGGCCAGGCGGAATCCTTCTAGAATCCGCACCGTTCGGTTGCTTCTGCTGGTTTCAGTCTGATCTCATTCATGTGGTGAGAATCCCTCGACCCATTGTCGGGGTACTCTCCCGCTGGTTATTGGTCGGCGCGTTGCGACCCGAATCTTTGGCAAATCCGTCAAAACCAGCAAAGGAAGTCCATTTTGCGTGGTTTAACACTCACACTCTTGCTGCTTCACGCCGTAATCATGCTGGCATGGGCGAGCCCGTCGGTGCTCGCTGGCCCCCCTGCCGTGGTCGAACCTTCGCAAGGGGATGTCTTCATGATTGAAGTGCTCGCCACAATGGAACGTCGCACCAACGTCTCGGCTCGCTTGCGACATCAGTCGCGATTGGCAGGGGAAACCCAGTTGGGTCGCGGTCATTTCTGGCAGCAAGGCGCCGGCCCCCAGCGCGTCTCACGGTGGGAAATGCAAACGCAGATCACTGGCGAAACTGCTAGCTACGTCCAAGTGTTCGATGGTCGTTATCTCTGGTCCGATCGCCACCTGCCGAGCGGTCGCCAGGTGCATCGGCTCGACGTGGCCAATCTCAAAAATCGCCTCCGCAGTTCCACGCGGATGTCGACAAGCTTGACCGAGCAAGCGAGTCTGTTGAGCGCGGCAGAATTTCGCGGCGGGATCTCGCAATTGCTCGCCGAGCTGTTGACGCGGTACCAATTCGATCCCCCCCGCCCCACGCAGCTGAATGGATTGGCTGTGAGCGCCCTCGTGGGCCGTTGGCGACCGGAGCAGTTGGCGGTGATGTCAGAAGGTGCCGACGCCACGACCCCCGACTCTTCCTGGCCACAGCAGTTGCCGCACCACGTGCTGGTGCTGGTGGGCCAGAGTAACCTGTTTCCCTACGTGTTGGAATTTCGCCGCGCGAGTGATGCGTTTCTGATCGAAACCCTGGCAGGGCTCAAGCCGGCACCCGATCCGCTGGTGCGTTACGAGATCTTCGAGGTGCATTTCGCCGATGCGATTGATGCGAGCCTTTTTCAGTTCAAACCGGGCGACGTCGACTGGAGCGATGAAACGACGCTGGTCTTCGAGCAACTCAGCAAACAACAGGCGGCAGCCACGGCATTTCTCGCCGAACGCACGACCGGCAACAGTCAGCGATAGAGGCCAAAATCTGGATTGTAGGCTGGGGATAAAACATTGCAGCTCTATATTAGCGCAGCAACTTCCCAGTTGATTCAACTTGGTCATGTTGATTCAACTTGGTCATGTTGGCCGCGCGTAGTGCACTTTCATCAGTTTGGCCCTCTTTTGGGGTTGCTTCTTGTGGAGACTACCCAGGTTATGAAGTTGTGCATCTTACGTTCCTCTCGATCTATGGATAATTACTTACGACTAACGCCTAATGCCTTAGGACTATATTCCAGCGAGTCTCACCATAACACATCGAGTGGCCCACTTTCTATAAAATTCTTTGGGCCACTTTGGAAAAGTCGAGAGTTGAGAGTCAAGAGACGAGAGCCGGAATCGTAGGCCGTGAATCCGCCGCGGCGGATGTGCAGTTGCGGCGAGAGGGTAGGCCTATTTCGAACATTGGCATGGCGAAATCGGTTCCTGGAACCTTTTTTTGCCCAGACAGCTACTAAAAGTATCATGCCTACAGCGGTGACAAGCACAAGTAAGCTTCGCATTGAATACCGAGGAAATTGCATTGTACAGGGGAAAACTGTGAAACACTGAGGTGTTATTCATGCGTTTCAGAATTGCCTCGTTCCCAAATTCGAATTACCCCGCTAGTACCTACAGCGACAAGTCGTTCGTCTCCGGAAACAGCAAACGCTGTATATCTTTTTATCGCGCTGCTGTTGTCTGAGTAAAAAGATTGTACAAACTTCCATTCACTTCTTTTCTCAATCTTCTCCACCATTACCACACCGCCAGAAAATCGAGGTTGATAACGAGAATCCGATTGTGGCACAATAAATATTGTGTTCTTCTGAAGCTTTGAGAAGAGCCCCCTCCATTCTGTAAGAGGAGAAAAATCTAACTGAATCTTACTTGTCAAGCTTTCAAGTCCTACATTGAACAAGTGGAAACACGCGTACCCACTACCTACAACTTGCCTATTATCTGGGGACAAACTAATGCAACAAATTGGTCCCTCGTCAATGATAAGTTCACCATGGAGCGTGTTCTCTCCCGCATTTACGACTACGATTTTTCCGGAGAGTGAATCGTCCGCCTCGGCATCCACTTCCTCATCGTTCTGTGAGGAAACAATGGTTGCTATCAACCATTTGCCATCCCCAGAGTACTGAACCAAGTTTGTCGGCCCCATCTCAGCGGAAAAAGGGGGTCGACCCTCAAACTCAAATTGAGCCACCGTCTCTAGTTTTGGCCACTGCCAAATGGCAAGGATGATCTTGCTTTCGCCTCGTGCTCCCAAGAGAGCTAGTTGATTGCTGGCTGGGGAAAAAGCCATATCTAAAATGCCAAATTCTGTCTTGATGGACTGTTGCTCCTGCAAGGTGTCGCTTCGTAAGATCCTAACCTTCCCTCGCACACTCGACCTGGCATTCTCCCTCTGAGGATGTCTAATCGGATGGGGAGTAACATAACCTTCACCTACCACCACCGTCGTTCCGTCGCGGCTTGTGGCCAAAGCCATGGGGAATTGTTCGGTAGGTATCTCAGCGACAGGTTTACCAGTCGCTAGATCCCATGCGATTACCCGAGGATCACCATTTTCACTTTGATTCGGAAGATATGGTGCAATGCCACTGTAGAGAATTTGACCGTCCGGATGAAAAGCTATGGAAATCGCTAGGTCCAGAGGTTGCAATCCTGAATCCAGATTGAGCATCGGTGAGATGGCTATGTCATCAGCGTCACTGCCACAACCTACGTGCGCAGTGATGGCAAGAGAAGCAACAAATAAGCCTAAGAAGTCGGCTAAACGAAACCAACGCTTCTGATTGATGTTCATGGGACAAATTGTTGTAATGTCCTAGCTATTTACTGACTAATAATTTCAAATGCCATTGGATCACTGAGAAATGAAATTGCGGGGAAGAAAAGGTGTCAGGAACCTTTTTTCTGCTTCCTGGGCCTTCCTCTTGGTCGGATCGTGGATTCGAGACCAAGTTGCTTCACCATCTTCTCCGTCCATCGTTCGTCGCCATAGGGTCGGCCTCGCTGCATGCAGTCGCGCACGGCTTGCATCTCCCGAGGAGTCAGTGGTTCATTGACACGCTCCGTCCAATTCGGAAGTCGCGGCAGTGGCCAGGCGCTCAGCAGGCCCTGCTGGCTGGCTGGACCTTGCTGCCACCGCCTCAGGCTCCCCCACTGCCAAGCCTCGGCAGTCTTGGCCAGCCCGGCACTCAGAGCGTTCCGCTCCACATAGCGGCAGACCACGAAGAAATGTTCGTCGCTTTGCACAGGGAACGATCTGAATCGTCCCTGATAGACGTGACCCGTACCGGTGGTCTGGCGATGGGCATGCCATCGTTGCGTATGTGTGAGGGTTAGCCAACCCGTAAACGTCGATAGGTCGCCATCCTGCTGCGGCCACACAACCAGGTGCCAGTGATTTGGCAAGAGGCAATAGGCCAATAGTCGCATTTCGACCCGCTCGACCGCCTCCAGTAGAATTGCTTCGAAGGCGGCATAGTCTTCAGACTTCTCAAAGATGGTCATCCGCGCATTGGCCCGATTGAGCACGTGGTACACAATCCCGCCTCGCGCGTCTCTTGGTGGTCTTCCCATCACCCGAATTTAGCAAAGAAATCATCGCCGTCAAGAAAAAGGTGTCTGACACCTTTTATACAGAAAATTAGAGCGCTGGCCAACATGAACAGAGTGGTCGGCTCGGGGACTGCTGCCGCATTGGCGAGGATTGGCATGGAGCTAGTCAGCCCCCGCTGCCAGGCGAGGAAGTCGGCTCCGTCGCTGTCGCCATCCTTGTCGGCGTCGGCAGAAGCGTTCATGCCGTAGGCCAGTTGCCACTCGGTTAGATCATCAGCGTTGACGAAGCCGTCAAGGTTGAAGTCGGCTGGTGAGAAACTGTTGAGCACCTGATAGCCAAGGTCGCGCAGCAGGGCGGCATCGAGCCTGGTGAGATACTTACGCGCGCCATCGGTTGAATTGGGATCCAGCAGCGCTTCAGAGATAATGTTATCGGAATCCCAAACGACTGATTGCACACTCGCCGCAAAATGACCCGTGCTCGATTTGGGTACGGGTCCGCCGTACTCGGCCATCAAGTGCTCTCCAATCAGGTTGTTACCTGAAACCCCGACATAGGTAGACATATTGCTGTCGGTAGCACCGAGAGCATGGATCATTTCATGCAAACCTGTTCCATATAGGTCCGGCCTGCCATTTGCGGCAGGATCAACGGTTTTCAGATCAAAACCACTCCACTTCAAGAGGCTGGTATGCCAATCCCAATTGTCGGTGGTGATGTCGGTAGTTGGCGTTTTGTTGGGATCCTGAATACCGTAGTTGTCCGTGGGATCGATGCCTGGATTGTAGCCTGCGTACCAGTCGTCTGTCGTGTCGAAGTAAATGCGGCCACCCCAGGTGTTGAATTCGGTTCCTGCAAAACCCGCGGCGTTCCTGCGATCTGCGCTGTCCCAGCCTCCCTTGGCATGTGCCGAGGTACCCGTAAATGGGAACGCACCAACATAGATGATGTATTCATTCGCTGCCACACCTGAGCGATTGGTTGTGTTGATGGAATAAGAATAACTTCCACCGGAGGGCGTCCCATTGATCGGATTACCATCCAAGTCATTGATCGAACTTAACGCGATATCACTGAGACTGAAGGATTCATTTAGAGAATTCAGGGCGTTCCAATCGTCATTGATGATAATTGCCGAGAGAAATCCGGCGGCAGATGTGAGTGAAGCACGACGAGCTAAGCCTTCAGGTGTGCCACCAAACCAATTGAGGTTTTGTTCGTCGAGCGTGAAATCAAGCGTTATCTGAATAGCGTGGGCCGGCACCAAAGGAGCGATGGGAGCAGTTACTAGGAGGAAAAAAACGGGAAATCGCATCAACAAATCATCCGACCTCAATTAGTGGCAAGTCTGTCAGGGCGCGGGAGAAAACCCGGGCCGAGCAGGTGCTTGTAGCAGTGGAAATTGAATTTACAAATCGAGTCCCTGAATGATCTGCCCGTCTGCGGGATCACCGAGGTACATGTGAATACGATTCGGTAATTCTTCGGTGAGAAAATGGACCGATCCGTCGACAAACACACAGAGTGCTCCGCCGGGATGCCAACCGTAGGCACAATCGTTGACATCACTCTTGTTCCGGTCATCCTTGAATCCTTCGAGCTTCAGGATTGCAGCCTGCACGGCGGGATCCGAAAAATTCCAGAATTCCTTCGGAGGGCCAAGCTCGCAATTAATCGAAAAATCTGTTTTATAGAGCACCGCTTCGTCCCAATCATTCCCTGGAGAACCAACCCAAATTGGCCAGCGGGGACCCAGCCCTGAGTACTCGATCGCATAGGCGGACTCTGCCACGGCAACCGTATGACTCAGCCCATCGGTAATCTCTTTGAATCGATAGCGAACCGTACTTGGCTGTTCAACTTCCAAGGTCGCGGGAGTGAGACCGTCACCGGGTTTATATAACCTGATTCTTCCCACATCCCTGGGGTCGGGACGGACAAGCACGCCACGGCGACCGACCCCTTTGGAACCCTTGTAGCATGTGGTCGCGTATCCACTTAGATCGACGGTGCTTGTGCCAACTCCAGAAGGGATATTCTCGGGGAGATCTGAAGAGGGGCAGTTGAAGCTTGCGATAGGAATGTCTGCGGACGGGATGACCGTCCCTAGCGACGCAGCATAAGTGAACGGCTGGTAGAATTCCCAAGCCGAGCCCGTAAATCCCGGAGGCACATGGCGGGCGATCGCGTCATATTTGGACTGCTCTTCCACGTAAGGGAGAAGCCGTGTCATCCAACTGAGCCCGGGCGATTGATCGGTGACATTGGAGCGTGGGTCTCCATAGACTCCCGATGGCAACGCTCTCTCGGTGTCGTGAATATTATTCAGCGCCAACCCGATTTGCTTGAGATTGTTCTTGCATTGTGTTCGCCTTGCCGCCTCTCGCGCGGCTTGGATCGCCGGCAGCAGCAGTGCAACGAGAACACCAATGATCGCAATTACTACCAATAACTCGACCAAGGTAAAACCACGCTGCCGGAACATTCCACGCTTTTTCCCCAGCATTACGAATTGCTTACACTTGCCGTTCATAGCACAACCAATCCTTTTAATGCGTTTTCAATTCTTAACACGGGAAGCTATTATTATAGATCGATTCTAAGCACTGACATAGTCGTCAGTGGAGCTCTCGCTTTCTTCCTGCCAGCAAAGCCGCACAGCCCAAGATGAAAAACGCGATGGAGTTGGGTTCAGGTACCGCGGAAGCATTAGCGGCAAGTGGCGTGCCGTAGCCCGATTGCCAGTCCGCCAGGTCGGCAGCACTGAGCGGGCCTCCTGGTGATCCCCCACGTTGCCAAATCAAGAAATCGCGGCCATCGACGTCGCCATCGTTATCAAAGTCTCCAGGGAGGCCGCCAACCAATTTGAGGGAAGTCAATGGACTAGTGCCATTCCAGTTGGTCACGTTCCAAGCAGAAGGATCGTCCAGATAGGACAAACCCGTAAGACCATTGATGATTCGATCTCGCACATCAGAGGCCGAAGCATGAATTGTCTTCAGCTCGGCACCAGTCGACATCAAGGTTATCGATCCATTGGGGTCGACAAGATCAACGGTCGTATTAGGATTTCCCAGCAGCGTCGCTACCGAAGTTCCATCCAACACGAGCGAAACGCCGTCTTGAAATGCGTTGGCTAACAGAGTGGAAGCTCCCTTGAGTGTAAGGATTGCACCTTCACCCTGTGCACCCGCAAATGCATCCTCCACGTCACCGCATCCAGAACACCCTGGATCGACCGATGGAGTAAATCCCCGCACGTTGATGTTTGTATCCGTGACTGTCACGTCGATCTCGTATCGCATACTGAATCGGTCCGCGACGTCAAAAGTCACCCCAGTTACAGACGTCAATGAATTCTCAAACACGAGGATATCAACTACAGAGCGGATGACTGTCCCATTAATTGTAGACTCGTGAGCATCTTGAAATTCGACGTCGTCCCCGGTTGACTCGACCAGGCCGCCCACCCAATGGTTGGTGCCTTCGAGGATAATGTCCCCTAAGACACGGACGGTCGCGTCGGTGATCTTGAATCCAGACCCCGGATTAAAATCCAGATTGCCACCAACAGTAAGATTGAGCAGAGAGCCCGGGGTCAGTTCTAAGCTACCTCCAACCTGAAAATCTACCTCACCTCCGGAGGACCCAACGGTATCTCCATCAATGATGAGTGAATGGCGGATTGCCTGGCCGGGATTGATGGTATCTACCGGAGGACTATTGCCGCCACCAGCGGGATTGTCGTTCCAGTTGGCCTCGTCGAAAAAGTTGCCATTAGGTGGTCCCGTATAATAGAACGCCGAGGGAACGAGCCCGGCCTTCGCCGTTGTATCTACGATATACAGATCGTTTACTCCTTCGGTATGGAGATCGCCGAGAAAATAAATTTTGGAAGAATCTGCGGAAAACAAAATCTGACCGCCTTCGGCTGACGTCGAGACATCATAGGCTCCGTCCCTGACAGGTAATGGATCACTCACACGAATGCTGCTTCCAGGACTCCCCGACAGTGACTTCAAGAATAGTTCACTATTGCTGCTTACATTCTGCCCGGCCGAGTAGGCCACGGAATTTCCATCGGGAGTAAGAGCAAAGCTATAAACGTCTCCAGCAAAAGGAAGGTTGTCACTGATGCGCGTTGGCGTCCCCCCAGCCAGAGGCACTGAAAAAAGTTCATGCTTACCAACCGTTTCGTAGTCGGCAATGAAAAGTATATTCTGTCCGTTGGTTGTGGTCGCCAATTGACTGCGAATGCTGAAATGGTGAGCTGGTGGGGTGAGAGGTATCTCGGTTGCTGCCCCACCAGTGGATGGGATGGAAAACAACTTGGGTCGGATACCACTGACACTCGTCGGCCTCACCACGGGGTTGTCCGGCGCGAAAACGATCGAGGCACCATCGGGCGTCAAGGCATACAGACCACCATCAATGTCACCCATGGCAGGAGTTGTTATCGCAGTAGGAGTACCACCGGCAGCAGGTACGGAATAAAGCTGATCCCAATCTGGAGCTGAGTCGTATGGGGTCGGTGAGCTGAGGAAAGTTGGAATGGAACCACCGAACCCCGAGTTATTATTGATGAAGTAAATGGTCGATCCATCGGGGCTGTAAGTGGGAAAACTATTCCCATTACCAGGCGAAGCAAAATTCGGATCCCCACCAAACAGTCCCGTAAAGCTGTTGGCAGAAAACTCACCGGTGATCGGCATTTTATAAATCGTATTGGTTGCAAATGAGTTTCCGTCATGGACAAACAAAATGGTTTGACCATTAGGTGATACAACGGGTGCAAACGCTACATCGTGGAACGGGACACTAAAGCTCCCGGTGCTGAGCTGGGTTATCGTCGCGGTCTGAGTGACGGGATCCGCCGGAATAGGCAGAGAATAAACGCGATCGGCTGTCGCATTTGGAAAGAGCCCCGTTGCGACGATCGTCGCCCCGTCGGGCGTCAAAGTGATGTTGTCAAAATCCCTTAGCGGAGGACCCAAGGCCGTAGAAGGGTTCGTCATCACTCTAACAGCTTGGGATTCACTATCTAGCAGTACCATCAAACCGCTCGCGACCAACAAACTCACTGCGAAACGATACATGAACCTCTCCCAAAGACTAACTTTTGATCTGTTCCGCCAAGATAGAATCGCATTCGATTGCATTCCGCAAACACTGAGATGATGCCCGGTGCTCGCAAGCAACTCATTCAAACTGTAGGGGAAATGAAACTATCTTCAGCTTTTGTTCGTTCTCCATAGTGGATACACCGGTGACCCGATGATTGGGCCACCGGTGTCCCGGTGTCTTCTCGCAACTCAAAACCTTGAAAAGAAAAGCTATCTATTTCGCTTACGACCACCTGCGAATCCCACCGAGCAACAGCAAGCCATAACAAGTGCAATCGTCCCAGGTTCGGGAATGACTATGACAGTTGTAATGCCAAAGGATTCTTCGGCGATGAACGGTAAATTGGGATCCGTATTGCCAAGATCAATATGCGTACCTTTGACAAAATCGGCAATCGACATCGTGCTGCCACCTGGAGGAGGATTGAAGTGGGCCGTGAGAGAAAATCGCATCTCGTCCAAATGACTGAATGTAATCGGTGCGTCGGTATCAAAGTCTATGTCATTGTCGAGTTCGGTGCCGAAGTCGTCGTCGAATTGAAAAGAGATGATATTGACTGATTGACCTGTAGTAGTGTTGGTGAAAGTGCCAGACTCCGTCGCGGCACCTCTGGTCGCGCCAGTGAGCGTTGCGATAAAGTTTGTCGTAAAGTCGTTTACATCCCAGTCATCGGTTGTATAGGGAGCATCAGGTCTATTCCATACGCCGGTTCCCTTGCCTTTAACATCGACTCCTCCGTCGAGTGCTGGGGCGACTCTGTAAGTAATTCCCGCCGAGACTGGTGACGGAGCCACTAACAGGATGATTCCGCCTAGCACCGAGGCAAACCCAATCAAAGTTGTTTTCTTCATGAGACTTGTTCTCCCCTCAAAAAAATTCGGGCGACTAGCTATAACATTTGCCAACCGCCCATAGGATAGAAACTCAAAACTAGAATGAGAATTTTTTACCATCTCATAGCATCTCATTCCATCTACCAGAAGTCAACTTTTTTCACCCCGTGGGTGCTTACATATGTCAAGCTTCCTGGGACTGCCGTTTATTCTCCTTTGAGCACCTGTTACCCGGTTGCGGGTTTCCGCATTAAGAAGGGCAATATTGCAGGGTTTTCTCGCAAAAATCTGCAATTTATTCTGCTTGGGTGTCTTATCATTACCCACCTAAGCTCGAGTTTTCCTTTAGTTTTTGCCTGTTTTCTGATATTCTAGGGGAAAAGCAGCATCCGTCTGGCTGCTCCCCGCTGACCCAGAGGGTATTTGAATCATGCCTTTTCCGATCAACTGGCGCAGGATTCCTGTGATTCTGCTCGTGGCTTCTTTAGCTTCCATTGACACCCAAGGTATTGCTAAAGAAGCAGAAACTAAGCAGAAAGCTCCGCCGCGGAAGGTCAAGGCCGTAAACGCAGACTCCCAGTCGAGCCCCAAAAGGGCCAAGACTTCAAAATTGTCAAACAGCCTATTGGCTTCTGCGACGAAGCCTCGAGAAACGAAGAATACGAAGCTTACAGAGGAGCTGGCTTCTCTATCGGAAACGGATTCGCAAGCGACAAAGCCGAATCTTTCGAGTGTGAAGGATCTTGCTGAGTTGGGTTCAGAGAGCCGCAGGGAGGGCAAACTAACCATTGGTGCCACGGCGCGCGTGCAGGAAGCCCAGAGCGAATTGTTATTCCAGGCCCGAGTCGATACGGGGGCAGCTTCCTGTTCTGTGCATTGTGAGAAATGGAAAATCGACGACGAGTCGGATTCCATGGAAGAGAATATCGGTAAGGACATCCGTGTCCTTATCAGCAATGAAGAACAGGAATCCCGATGGGTCGATAGTCGGATCGATCAGTGTGTTGTGGTGAAGACTTCCGAAGATCGGGAGATGCGCTACAAAGTTCCGATGACTTTTCGCTGGAATGATTTCGAAAAGGAAGTCGTCGTTACGCTGAACAATCGCGGCCACATGAATTTTCCCCTGCTGTTGGGCAGGAACTTTCTCGAAGGGGATTTCGTGGTCGATATCGAGATGGGGGATTAGGTGAGGGTGGTTGGTGGCGAGTGGTTGGTGGTTGGTAAAACTCACCACTCACCACTCACCACTAATCTCGCGGCCGTTGTGATTGCGGCAACCATGCCGGTGGACTCGGCAGTTCCTTGCCAGGCGCGGTCAAATGCCGTGCCGTGGGCCACGCTGGTACGAATGATAGGCAGTCCAAGCGTGATGTTCACCGCGCGATGCATCCCCAAAAGTTTCAGTGCAATGTGTCCTTGATCGTGATACATGGCGACGATGGCGTCGAACTCGCCATCTCGGGCACGGGGCATGAGTGTGTCTGTGGGAAAGGGTCCCGCAGCATTGATTCCTGCGTTTCTTGCTTGCTCCACGGCAGGAGCAATCACGCGCGTCTCTTCGTCACCAAACAATCCGGCCTCACCACCGTGGGGGTTCAAGGCACAGACTCCGATCCTGGGTGCGGCAAGGCCGAAACCATTGTGCATCACTCGCTGGGCAAGGTGGCATTTTTCTAGCACTCCCGAAGCTGTCAGGTTTTGGAAGACATCGCGTAAGGCCATGTGTAGAGTCACATGAACCACGCCCAATCCAGCAGGGCTGTTGGGCAATTCTTCAGGCGGCAGATAAAGCATCATGGCGAAATCGGTCACGCCACACTTCTCGGCCAACAGTTCGGTGTGCCCCGGATAGATGTGGCCTGCCGCGTGCAATGCCGCCTTACTCAAGGGAGCAGTCACAATGGCGTCGAATTGCCCGGAGAGCGTATCGTCGATCGCACGGATCAACGCTTCATAGGCTGCGTGGCCCGTTCGAGCATCGATAGTTCCATGTGGCACGGCCAACACGTCGTCGTTGCCAACTGGCAGGCAAGGAATCGCGGTTGGAGAGGACTCGCATTGATCGTCCACAATCGTCTGCTCTGCGCGAAGTAAATCGACTGCTTGTCGGAGAACCTCTGGATGGCCCAACACGACGAGTTCAGCGAGCTGGTGAATGCGAGGCTCGGCCCAGGCACGCACAATCACCTCGGGCCCGATGCCCGCGGCATCTCCCATGGTGATCGCTATGCGTTGCTTTTGAGTCGCCATCTTGTAATTCTAGCAAGTCAAGGCGAAGGCCGGAACGAGCGTTAGTCCGCCGCGGCGGATTCCGGCATGAATAGCTGAGGGTCGAGAGTCGAGAGTCAAGAGCCCAGAAGTATGGCTCTCGACACTTGCCTCTCAGCTCTTGACTGTTTTGCCGCCGAGCATGAGTGCCACACGATCGGCTACGGGACCGACCCAACGGCGGACGGTGGCCGGCTTGATGAAAGCAAGATTGGCAATCAGCATCGCCAGCCCGAAAGTGATCATCCCCATGAAAAGGGCAATCCCCCCATGGACGAACACCGCCATCCACAGGACCAAGGAACGTGTGTACCGGTTCCACACCAATGCGCAGTAGAAGAGTTCCCAGAAGAGAGCGACATGGGTAGCGAAGGCAATCAGAATCGGATGATTGGCCAGCCACGTCATGTCGATGGATTGGTATTCCAGATTTGCTAAGGCCCACCAGACAGCGGTCCCGGCGTGCCAGTTCTCGCCGGTGAGTTTTGCCAGGCCTGAAAAAAGATAGATGATGCAGAGATGGATCTGCAGGAGTCGCACTGCTAGGTTGGCTGCGGTGCTGGGAGCTACTGGCTGGGTATCACCGCGGCGAAGTCTACGCACACTGTCGAGCGAATACCGCGCTCCACAGGGTCCAAGCATGAGATACATCGCCAGCATGCAATTGATCTTGTCGAGGCCGAAAAATGCTCCGGGGCTCACGCGATGTGCATACGACACGGCAAATAGAAATCCCAGCACCGCCATGATGCGACTGAAAAATCCCAGCATCAGGCAAAAGAAGACCACAAGTGCGAACAAGTGGACCGTCCACAACAGCCATACTGGCTTGATGTAGAAGAACACGCTTTGCACGGACCATTGCTGATCTTGGATCCGGCGGATGTATTCCACCGGGAGCCAACCTTCCTGGCCGATGAAGGCCTGCAGGTCGAGCGACCAGACCAGGTGCGTGTAGAACAGCATCGTCCCTGCCAGCAGACGAATGAGACTCAAGGTAGCGGGATCGACCGCGCCGAACCAGAAACGATTCCACGCCTGCCAACATTCCGCCACATAGCCGCGTGCATCTGATAAAACTCCCATCAGCGGCCACCCCCAGGGATTGTTACCGACGTCTCACCTGGCGGGGGTCCTACACGCGCGCCGGCGGTCTCTTCGATGTTGGCCAGTACGAGATAGGTTTGCGGAGCATCCAACGGCGTCCCATCGGCCACTTGTTTGGGAGAAAGCAGCGCATGGATCAACCATTCGAGGCGTATGGTGTGACCACCGTTCACGTTAAGCAGGTGGTGGGCGTAGTGGCGACCAGATTCGGGGCCCATTTCTCCTGTTTGTGCAGCGAGCATCATGTGGCGATGGTAAAGTAAGCGCGGCCACTGCTGAGTCAGATCGGGAAATTGGCCCTTGGCAATCTCCTGACCACCACTATCGCGGATCTGGTAGCGAATCAAATTGCTGCCGCCTGGGTCCGGGGCAAAGAACTCATAGCCATGGTTTAAATACATCAGGTTCAGATAGTGGCGGAAAAACCGCCGCAGATTGCGCGGCACAATCGGCTGCTGCCACACTTCGCTATCCATTGGTGGCAATGACACCTGCCGACCGAGATTATCGGTCCCCATTTGATAACCGGGCGGAAGTGCAGCTAAAGTTGATAGATCCCACGGGGCTGAGAAGACGGCAGCCACATGCACCACGATCAACAGACTGACCATCCAACGCCAAGCGGGATGCCAGCCGATTTCACCATTGGGCCGTTTCACATCCTGGCGCGCTGTTGGTTGCGCCGGTTTAGCGGACTGCTGGGCATCTCGTTTCTGTTCAAATTTCGCCATTGAAGGTTAAACAATGTCTCTTGAGAAGATCCTGAGCCGGACCGCCACGCGGTCCGGGAATTCCGGGAGGAGGGTGTTCCTCCGGCTGAGTGAATCTGTTGACCCACTAGCAAAAGAAAAACCCCCATTTCGGTCAACACCGAAATGGGGGCTATTTAAGCGGGAACGAGTTCCCGATAGGTTTTATCTGGATACCTGAGCCAGATTGTCGGCCATATCCTCCGATTGGTTCTCGAAATCGAATGCTAGCTCGTAAGCTTGCCCCCCCTCGATATTGAGAGTTTCCTCGCGAACTACATTCTGGCCATCGAGCTCCATCTCAACCCGCACCGTGTAGCCGTTCCAGACCTGCCCAGCAGCGAGTTTGTTGGTGGAATAGCTGCGAGTGGTCCCCTTCTGCTCGGTAGCGGCTCCAGCCAGGTAAACCTTGGCATCGGCAGGGACGGTTACTTTGAGTTCTGTCTTCACGGGATCCATCGCCAACGCTGGGGAGTCTTCCTCGCCAAAGGTAAGTGCTACCTGATCGCCAGCAGAAAGACTGATAGATTTCTCTTTGACTACTTTCTCCCCATCAAGTTCATACTCGACACGGAAGTTGTAGCGATAAGTTTGCCCCCCTCTCAAACCATTGGAAACATAGCTGCGCGATGTGCCCGTGCTGGTGGTGGGATTGTCGTTCACAAATACCTGAGCGTCAGCGGGAACCGAAACCTCGACGGTTGCATTTCCCTCGGATTTGGCAGAACTATTCTGTGCGACTTGATACTCCAAATTGCTGTGATATGAGGTTGCACCGTAGCTACCTGCACTGCCGTAGCTTCCATAGCTACCCGAACTGCCATAGCTTGCGTATGAACCATAGCTGGCATAAGAACCGTAAGAACCGTAGCTTGCTCTCGCAGCACGTCGAGCAGCGTGGCGGGCATGGATTCTGCCGAGAATACCCACACGGCCGTAGCTGCCATAGGAACCGTAAGATCCATAGGAAGCACTCGACCCGTAGGAACCCCAAGATCCCCAACTACCGTGGGACCAAGCCATGGATTCAGTCGAAAAACCAATTACAAGTACCGTGGCCAATAGCGCGATTTTCCAAGAAGCAAAGCCTTTAATTCTCATCACCGGAATCTCCATTTTTTCCAAAAGCCCTCTTAGTCATACACAGAGATTTACCTCTGCTAGCAATGTCTCAGGATAGCAGGCCTTAGGTTTAATTCAAGCAAGCTACGCAAAATTCACCTGTTCTAGGGATTGGGTAGTTTCAGAGGCGTTTTCTCCTATATTTGCACCAAACAGAGCGAAAAACTGCGTAAAACAAGGGTAATCAAGGTCAACAGGTTCGAGGTTTCACCGGGAAAGGACTTTCAGAGTCACGTCGTCTATCTCCAATTTCCCGGTACCACCCAGAAGCCCGACGCGCAGAATTGCCTCTCGGGTCGCAGGTGGGATGCGTAGAATTGCCTGCTCGGTTCTCCAGTCGAAGCTCCCCTGCCAAGGCCCCAACGATTGGACGTCGATCACTGCCCGACGCTGGTCGTAGCAAGCCAAAACTATCGCCGGAGCCTGGTCAGGAGTCGGGCCGGCACGAAGGTCTTCCCCTCGCACACGCGCTGAGAGACGCACAGCTTTGATTGCTCTGCCGTCGAGCGCAAATCCCTGAAGCGCTCTGCTAGCCTCGCCCGCTTGCTTACTCTGGAAAGAAAGAAAATTGCCCTCGGCACTTTGGGAGTCGTCGAGCACCTTCAACCCCCGCAGATAATGCCAGCCCTGGGGATAGCGCTCCTGGCCAATGACTTTATCAAAGTCACCGTTTGTGATTTGCGGATTGGTGGGATTGGGAAGAACTTCGCGCTCGGATTCGGCCTTACCAGTCATTGGCACAAATAGAGTTGCCTGCAATGGTTCTTGAGTCAACTCACCATTGTGCTTAGTAACTCGGAAAAGATTCTGCTGATATCGCTCACCGATTGGAATGATCATTTGTCCCCCTTCAGCAAGTTGCTCAATCAAAGGTGGCGGGATCGCCTCGGGAGAGCAAGTGACGATAATCTTGTCGAAAGGTGCTGCCTCCGGCCAACCTTGATAGCCATCGCCGATTCGTACATGAACATTCTGATAGTCGAGCTTACGGAGGGTCTGCTCGGCCCTGCGCCCGAGGCGAGGAACAATCTCGATGGTGTAGACTTCCTTGACCAAAGGACTGAGCACTGCGGCTTGATATCCGCTGCCAGTGCCGATTTCCAGCACACGGTCTGTGGGCTGCGGATCGAGTTGGGCTGTCATGAAGGCAACCACATAAGGAGGTGAAATCGTTTGCCGATCACCAATGGGGAGTGCGGCATCGAGATAGGCATGAGGCAACCACTTATCTGGGACAAATTCGTGGCGGGGTGTGGAACGCATCGCATCGAGCACCGCAGCATGCTGGACCCCTGCAGCCTCGATTTCCTCGGCAACCATTTTCTCTCGTTGCGCTCGGTAGTCTTGTGCTATGCTGATGGTCGTAGTCGCGACGAAGATTTGCAAGACCATGAACAAATGCCGCCACATTGTGTCTTTCCTCAGCAGCTATGAACGCATCGCTTGAAACTACCCGAACAACACTTCGCGGATTGATGCCTGTCACACGGAAGTGGGCCTATTTCGATCATGCCGCCGTGGCGCCGATCACGCAACCCGCTGCCGAGGCGATCTCCGCCTGGCTCGCACAAGCTGCTGAGGAGGGGGATACGGTCTGGCTCGACTGGGCACGGCAAGTGGCGAGGGTGCGCACCAGTGCCGCCAACATGGTTGCAGCTGATCCGGCAGAAATCGCCTTGGTTCCCAACACGACCACTGGCATCAATCTGGTAGCCGAAGGGCTCGATTGGCGTTCTGGGGACAATGTGGTGACGCTTGAGGACGAGTTCCCTTCGAACCTTTATCCCTGGATGCAACTCAAGCATCGCGGAGTTGAGACTCGGCTAGTGCCCACCCGTCAGGGTCGTGTCGAGCCATCTGCCATCGCAGAATATTGCGATGAGCGAACTCGCGTTGTGAGCGTGAGTTGGGTTTGTTACTCGAACGGTTGCCGACGTGAATTGCGACCCATCGCTGATGTTGCGCATCAATGCGGCGCGTTGTTTTTCGTCGATGCAATTCAGGGACTAGGTGTGTTTCCTCTCGACGTAAAAGAAGATGGCATCGATGCGTTGGCTGCCGATGGCCACAAATGGCTGCTCGGGCCAGAGGGGGCCGGCATCGCTTTCGTGAGCCAAGCATACCTCGAGCGCCTGCAACCGATTGGCGTCGGTTGGAACAGTGTGGTGCAAGGAAGCAATTTCAGCCAGATCGAGTTGAATTTGAAACCTACGGCAGCTCGTTATGAGGGAGGCACACTCAACATGGCAGGTTTCATCGGCTTGGGAGCGAGTGTCGACTTGTTTCTTTCACTCGGCATTGGGAACCTCGCCAACGCAATTTTGGATTTTACCGATTTGGCCTGTGAAAAGTTAACAGATGCGGGAGCGGTCATCTGTTCTCCCCGCGAAGAGACAAGCCGGTCGGGGATTGTTTCCTTCGAGTTGCCGGAGCAGGATCCCGATCAATTCCGCAAGTACTGCCACAGCCAGAAAATTGCCCTGAACTGCCGTGCCAGCCGATTGCGGCTCAGCGCTCATGCCTATAACAACGAAGAGGACCTGGAGCGATTGCTCCAGGTCATAAGGCAATTCAAATCCCGCTAGCGAGATTGGCTCTTCCATGACAAAATAGCATTGGAAAACAACTTATTCCCCTATTCCCAGCAAGGGTCTCTTCATGTCATCTCGCCGCGCCGTCTACACGGGTTCATTCGATCCCATCTCGCTGGGACATTTGAATGTTATCGAGAGGAGTTGCCAACTAGTCGATGAGCTGATCGTCGGCGTCGGTATCAACATCGAAAAGCAATCACTCTTTACGGCAGAGGAACGCGTCGCCTTGTTGTCTCGAGTGACTGCGCATCTGCCAAACGCTAAGGTGAAAACATTCTCAGGGCTGGCCGTAAAATTTGTCCGCGACTGTGAAGCCCGGGTTATCATCCGGGGTATTCGTTCACTGACCGACATGGAAACTGAATTTACGATGACGCTGGCCAATCGCAAACTCGATCCAGGCATCGAAACCGTGTTCTTGATGGCAGACGACGAGTTCTCGCATGTTTCGAGCAGTCTCATTAAACAGATCACGCCGTTGGCTGGCGACGAAGAGCTTGCTCGTTTCGTGCCGCGGGAGATTATTGTTGATCTTAGGAACAAGTTGGCTGGCTGAGAGGCTCAGGCAGGATTTCGTCTCTCGCTTATGGGCTGGAATCTCGCCAGGGTTGAGTCGCCCTGCCGACCTGCCTGCCATTTCATATCAGAGGCTGAAGTTCTGCGCCGTGAATGGCGATTCGCCTTTCGAGCTAGTCCTGTGTAAAATGCTCCGTTCCCTTGATCCCGTTACCTCTAAAAGAACGACCAATTAATGAGACAGACTCCCGCTTCAAGTAGAGAGCGTTTCGAAGATTACCGTGCGGAAGTGTTTGCCAAAGATCAAGTGCAACACGGCAAAAAAAGGCGGGATCGGTCCACCTGGGAGCTGATCACCAGCTTTTTGAATCTGCTCAGCAGCCAAGCAATGGCACTGGCATTTGCGCTCACGACGCTGACGATATCAACGATCCTTGCACTGATTCCTCCGGCGACGACCAAGATTGTCATTGAGAATGTGCTCGGTGACAATCCGCTACCCCCGATGCTTGCCGAGTGGCTTCCAGCCAATCGCTGGTCGCTGCTGGTGGCAATCGTTCTGGGGGTCTTTGCAATCTCACTGGTGCGACTCGGACTGCATGTGTGGGGAAGATGGTACGCCACACGGGTTACCAAACTGTTGCAACTGTCAATTCGCAAAAAGGTCTTCTCGCACGTGATGCGACTTCCATTGAATCGCGTCCAGGAACTCAAGTCGGGTGGAGCGGCGAGCATTCTGCGGCAGGACGCAGGCAGCGTTGGCGATCTGGTTTTCGGGATGATCTACAACCCCTGGCGGGCGATTGTGCAACTGGTAGGAAGTCTGTTGGTGCTGGCGTGGGTAGACTGGCGATTGCTGCTCGGTGCGATTTTGGTGATACCGTTGGTGTTTGCGACCCATCGCACCTGGATTCGCAAGATTCGTCCCCAACATCGCCGCATTCGAGCAGAACGGGAAAAGGTTGATTCCCTCGCCACAGAGGCCTTCGGGGGGATGCGGGTCGTGCGGGCATTCGGTGGTCAGCGGGTTGAGACCGGCAGAATCATGCGAGGCAACCATCTCATGGGTCGCCAGGAGTTGTATTCCTGGTGGTGGATGCGCTGGATCGAAATCTTATGGGAAGTTTTGATGCCGTTGGCAAGTGGGGCCTTGCTGCTTTACGGCGGCTATCGGGTGCTTGGAGGAGCGCTCACGACGGGTGATCTGGTCATGTTTCTGGCCTATTTGCTGATGCTCTTGGGACCGTTGGCCGTGCTCGCCCAAAGTGCGGCAGAATTCCAAAATGGTTTGGCAGGGCTTGATCGCATCCTCGACTTGCTCGAAGAACCACTCGAGATTTCGGCCGATGCCGCGGTGAAAATCCAAAAATCAGCCGTGGAGGGTGGCATCAAACTCGAAAGTATTTCGTTCAGCTACCCCGGCGCTGATGCGTTTGCATTGCAAGACATTAATCTGGAGATCGCTCCGCGAGAGATGATCGCTCTGGTCGGTCCCAGCGGCGGAGGCAAGACGACTCTCTGTAATCTTGTTGCAAGGTTTTACGAACCGACCAGCGGACGGATTCTGCTCGACGGCCAGGACCTTGCTGAAATCGATCTGGACAGTTATCGCCAACTCATTGGCATCGTCGAACAGGATGTGTTTCTGTTCGACGGGACGATCGCGGACAACATCGCCTATGGAAATCGCAAGGCTAAAGAAGCAGAAATTCGCCAGGCCGCTCTGGTTGCCAACGCGGCTGAGTTCATTGAGAAACTCCCCAAAGGCTATCAAGCCTTGATCGGCGAACGGGGAGTCAAACTCAGTGGCGGCCAACGGCAACGAATTGCGATAGCCCGTGCGGTGCTGGCCGACCCAAAGATTTTGATTCTCGACGAAGCGACGAGCAATCTCGATACGGAGAGCGAGCGCACGATTCAAGCGGGGATTGCCAACCTGATGGCCAGCCGCACCTGCCTGGTAATCGCCCATCGCTTGAGCACGATCGCACATGCCGATCGCATCGTGGTATTGGAGCAAGGCCAAATCTCGGAGGTAGGTACCCACGACGTGCTGATGGCCACCAACGGAAAATATCGACGGATGGTGGATTTGCAGACGCAGCCTCAGATGAGTAAGGAAGCCGACGCCGCAGGCTCGTCGATTTCTCTCTGACGAGATTCTCTAGTCCCGGCTAAAAAACATCAAGTGTTGCCATGGCAGGTCGTCATATTCTTCCACGAGGCGGTAGCCGTTCGGCTTGTACTCTTTGAGTATCTGCACTTTACTCATTTTGTGCAGCGGTTTGATTGGCACATCGGGATCTTCTGCTCGGAACTCGGCCAGGGCAATCCGGCCAGTAGGTTTGAGGCTCCGGTGAATGGCAGCGAGCATTTCAGCGGGGTGGGAAAACTCGTGATAGACATCGACTAGCAGCACCAGGTCAAACGCCTCATCCGGTAACCGGGGATCGACCTCAGTACCTAGCACTGGTTGAATGTTATTGAATCCAGCCGTCTCGGCCGCGGAGCGGAGCATTGCCAGCATTTCCGGCTGAATATCGACGGCAACAACACGCCCCTCTTCACCAACAAGCTCGGCAAGCTTCAAAGAGTAAAACCCATTTCCACAGCCAAGGTCACAAATGGTTTGCCCCGGCTTGATTTTCAGCGCTGCAAGAAGTTTCTCGCAGTCTTCCTCGCGCTGGCGAGATTCACGAACCAACCAAGGAGCTCCAGTGAAGTGCATGGTTGTGGCGATTTCTCGGCCGTAATATTTTTTCGGTGCAGGAGCAAGGTCTTGCTCTTGAGCAACTAGGGGTTGGCTCCATCCCCAGAAGATAAGCATTCCAAGTACTAGTAGATACACACGTTTATTGCGTGTTTGAACCATAAAGAACCCCCGCCTTCCGGCGAGGGCTATTATCGACCAACGGAAACAAAGCTTAGATAGGTTCACTTAACTCGCTGCGGTACGAGTGTCTTCTGGTTCCAGGTTGGGAACAATGAAGGGAGCCCTTTGCTGGGGGGCACGAAGTGCATTGGCATCCTCATTGTTGAGGAACACCTCTCTGGCGGGATCAAGTTCGAGTGATGCTCCTAAGATGATCACATCTTCGGTATCGATGTCGACATCATTGGCACGCAAGTGACTAGCCATCCGATCGAAGGAATTGGAGAGCAAATCGCTTCCCACGATAGCTTCAGCAATTTCGCTAGCGGACTTATTCGCGCCCAATTGATGCGAAATACTTCCCATGAAACAGAGTGAACTGGATATATGCCCCTCATGAATCTCCGCATTTAGTGCTGATCGATTATGATCGGCAACTGCTTTGAGCCAATTTGTAAAATGCGATTCGTTGCGGTCGGTCCACTTTTTAATTTGATTGCCGTGGTTATCGTAGACGACTGCATTGTTGTAGGAGTTTCCGGCCACAACGAAGCCTCCTTCACATTGGACTGCCGCGGCGATTTGCATCCCTCGATAGCTGTCCATCGAATGGCTCCAGTCCTGCTGTCCCTCCTTAGAGTAAGGCAGCCCTCGAGTTTCAAAGATAAGTGGGGCATCGGGATAGTCATAAAATGCAATTTGTGTATTGGGAGTGTCACCAGCATCATCGTATCCCAAGCGACCCCCGATACTCACCACTCGTGGAGCTAACTTATCCACGCCCATCATCCAGCGGGCCAGGTCCATCTGGTGGATTCCCTGATTGCCCATATCGCCATTACCAGTGGTGAAGTCCCAATGCCAATCATAATGGAGCTTTGGCCGATATATCTCTTTCATCTCGACGGGGCCACACCAGAGATCGTAGTCAATTGAAGCCGGAATCTTCAGAGGCTGATCAAGCTTCCCAATGCTGGGACGGGCCTTGTAGCAGGTTCCCACTCCGTAGCGAACCTTACCCAACTCGCCGCTGCGGATGAAATCTACCGCCTTTTGGATACTGCCACTGGAACGGGCCTGGGTGCCGCATTGAATGATGCGATCGTACTTGCGTGCGGCATTTACAACCTGGCGACTCTCCCAAATATTATGAGCGATCGGCTTTTCGCAATAAACGTCCTTACCTGCTGCGGCTGCAGCCACGGCGATCAGGGCATGGGTATGATTGGGCGTGGCTATCGTGACGGCATCAATGTCTTTTCGCTCTAAGAGATCGCGATAGTCCTTGAATGCCTCCAATTTGCGACCGTGCTTTTTCTGAAAGCTGGAAATCTTATCGTCGAGGACCTCCTGATCCACGTCACACAAGGCAACTAAATTATTAGCAAGATTGTCAATATGGGACTGCCCCCGACCACGCAGGCCAATGACTGCGACCCGTATATCCTTTGTTTCCGCTGCGAAGGATGCGCTTCGATTAAGAATTCCCAAAGAAGTAGCCGCAGTGGCCGTCGTAGCAAGAAATTGGCGTCTCGAAATGGACATGAATTAAAAGCCCCTATTAACAAAAAGGGTGGATCACTTTGAAAGAAGGAAGTAGGAATAGTTTATTCTAGCGGCATGCCAATGAAAAGGGAATTAGCAGTTCAAATCACGCAGCGAGAATATATGAGCTACTTTTTGCAAGAATTGTGCTCATTCGATGATCTCAAAGGGAATTGATGCGTGACCGATCTTGTTGCTGAGTAGATCGGTAATAGTTAGCCGCAATTCGTAGCTTCCAGGATAGATCCGCGTAGGTAACGATAGACCGTATTGCATATGGAAATCGTGCCGGAGATTTCTGCAGATGTCTTCTACATCAGGAAATTGTGCTCCATCCACGCGTCGTCCCTGGGGATCCACTACTTCATAGCTTGTCGCCAAGGAAGTGCGAAAGCCCTTCTTGGTAGATTCGCTGCGGAAGTTCTCCACTTCCGTGTAGAGGGTTACTTTGTCACCCGGTTGAAACTTTGTCTCGACGTGTGGTTCGTAGAGCCCGTATCCGTCGACTTTGTCGGCGAACGTGAGATTGCGTACCTGCAGTGAGGCAAGTTCACCGAGCTTCGCTCTCGCCTGATCCAAATGGACTAATGAACCAGCCGCCCGCTGTTTGATGTCAGGCTGTCGCTGAGAATCAAGCAGTGCAGAGATGGCGAAAATTTGTTTCGCCCAATAATCTTGTTCGGAAGCCGACGCCCCTGGAATCGGCTCTAGCGAATCTTCTTCGCGGCCTGCAGTGAGCAGCAGCATTCGGAGCCGCATGTGCTGGTGCAGTTCTTCCGTACTTCCCGGCAGTGGTTTGACTTCCTGTTGCATCTCAGCAATCGCCTGGGTAAGGAGCTCACGCCAGCTATAATTCTCTGAATCAATTGCTGTCGTGTGGACTCCAAGTTGAACGGCAGAAGTTGGTGAATCTGTTGAGGAAACGACCTTGTGATTGGCTAATGTCGTGCCACGAATGGGCAATTCATCCGAAGCCAAAGCATTCGAGGATTCTTGAGGCAATTGATGGCTGGCAAGTTGAACCTGTCGTTCTTGGGCAAGCTCAGCTCTCAATCGTTCGAGCGGCATTGATGCCGGGCTCAAGCCCACACGATTGGTAGTTGGATCGTGGACGAGGGGCAACTGATCATTAGATCGTTGTGAAGAAGGTGCGTTCAACTGCCCAGTTTCCCGAGCCAACAGTTCTTGGCGATAGTTGAGCGCAGCGCGAAATTGCTTCACGACAAGTGGCCACTCCTCCTGCCGAGAGGCAAGGAGTTCTTTTCGCAATTGTGCCTCAGCGGTTGCATCCAGGGCAATGGTCGTGCGAACTTCAGAGAGAAACACATCAAGCGAGTTTTGATTAGTCGAGGCCTCGGGAATCTGATGGTTTGCTAGTGTCGCGTGGGAATCGGCTCTTGAATTCACGTCTCCTGGCGATGGCGGCTTGGCAACCTGGGACGAAATCACGCTCTCGTCATGGGCGACTTTCATGGAACTCAGTTCTTGACGAGAATTCCAGGGTACTGTGCAACCACAGACAAGTAGGGAGACAACGCCTCCAACTACTAGCCCAGTAAGTGGCAAATACCAGGTTGCCCGATTTCGCATCATACGTTTGATAACAATTGAAATTCTCTATCCGTACTGCAAGCTGGTAGCCGCCTGGCAAATGACTGCTCGGATAGAAAAGTTGGGTAGAAAAGCGGGCAGGAGCATAGGGAACCTTGCTGCAAGTGGCAACCTCATTCCACTCGAAGCAACACCCTCATGGCAGCCATCCTCCGTGCTATCGCTTGCCGGGAATCTACACTTTGGTGCGTTCAGGAGCCGCCTGCTGTGAGATTCTAGCAATCAGGGTTTCCAAGACTCGGCGGGCAGGTTCTCTGGTCGAATTATGCCCTTTGAGATCCAGGTCGGCTGCTAGCAACCAGCGATAGAGTTGCCTGGCACGCGCTCGGCCGATCTGTTTGAGCTGAACTTCTGCTTCTTTAAGCTTGAAAGGAGCCATACCACTTTCTTCCAGGGCCGCCCGCAGTGTAATGGGTCGCCGATGCTGTTCTGCACGTTCGTAATTGCGTACCGCCGCAGCAAATCTGCGAAGGGTCGACGCCATCTGTGCCATCAACGCGATCGGTTCTTCTCCAGCTGTCAACAAGCGATCCAACTGGTGAAGCGCCTCGGCCGCTCTTCCTTCGGCAGCGGCATCAATCATGTCCCAGGTCTTGCGGACCCGCCATCCCCCCACGTGTTCGCGAACCAACGCGGCGTCGATGGGCTTCTGATCTTCCGCGAGCAACGCCAAGCGGGCGATCTCTTGACATAAAATGCCCGGTTCACTGGGAAGCAAGTCCAATAAAACGTCCGTGGCAGTGCGATCGAGCTTTATGCCATGTTCTTTTCTTGCCAGATGGATCATCCAGTCCTTAAGCGACTTGATAAACTCGGTCACCTCGCGACCTTTTTCTGGCACAGAGCAGGTAACAGTCAACCCGCTCTTGGAAACCGCCTTGGCCAATCGTGTGTTTCCAGGCCAGGTGGAAACTTCCAGAAGAAGCACACTGCCGGAAGGAATGGTGTCGACGATTTCTTCGAGCTTTTCGCGATAACGTTTGACGAACGCATCAGCATCTTCAACGACAACCACTTGCTGCGCGCTCCCAAAGAGCGACCGTTCGCGAAGTGCATCCAGCACGTCTCGTAAGTCGGCTTCCCGCCCTTCGAGCACTTCGACTCCAAACCCGTCCGCTGCTCCACCCAAAATGGAAGATACCAACGCTTTGCGAACTTCATGTTTGAGAAACAGGTCGCTCCCCACGAGGGCGCAGACACCCGTCGCAGGATAGTCATTCGGCTTCATGAGCACTTTGAGAGCGGGAACCAGGCGGTCCGTTTGTTTG
Organism: uncultured Planctomycetaceae bacterium; assembly: GCA_937925545.1. GTDB lineage: Bacteria > Planctomycetota > Planctomycetia > Pirellulales > Lacipirellulaceae > Bythopirellula. Next base: position 127,026 of record CALALR010000037.1, on the reverse strand, counting down.
GCCAAAACGTGGATTCCTGTGGTTTGGGGGAAGCTTGACTAAGTCTACTCCAAGCAGGGCATCTCGCACCACCAGCTGGGCCCTGAAAAAAAGAGGAGAATTATCCCAGGCAATATGCCGCGGCGTTGGCCATTTACTTGCTCTTCTCCGTAAGCTTAACTATCCTAAAGGATGGCGGAAATAGATCGCCGACAAAATCGATAGGAAGCTGTTACCGGAAACAATCCATTTGGGAAGAGGCAAGTCTCATGAGTTGATTGTGTGGATATCGTCCATTGTTGGCCCATTACTTTCTGGGGTCTGCATTAGGTTCGTCCACATTATCCTAACCTGCTCACAGCTATCTCGCGAATCGGCTACGCGTGCTCAGTTCTGAGTTCGAGATCGTGAGATATCGCTTCTAAGACTTCCAGTCCAAGTGCATTTCCGTTGACAAATCCTCCACCTGGAAAACACAACGGAAGTTCTAATGCACCGACGGACAATTTGTTTTCTCTTCGCAGTCGCGGCAATAGCAGCGATTTCTGCTCTAACCGATCCCACGCGCGGTGGCGAGGCGCATGCTCTGTTTGATAGCTACCAAATAGGTGGTGGTGAAGAACCTGCCGCATTCCGAACAGTGGGAAGTGGTTGGACGAGCACCTCAGGCGGAATATCACCCTTTGGAGAGCCGGCAATCTTAACCTGGAGTATTGTGCCCGATGGTACCGTGCTGCCTCAGGGACAGGGAGAGCCCCTCTCGCCGAGCAACCTGATCTCATTTCTCGATGGTATCCATCACGCGGGCCCCGGGCCGGGTGGGACAGATTTAACACAACGTGCCTGGTTTTCTCTGGTCAAAAGCGCGTTCGATCGTTGGGACGCTGTTTCGGGATTGAAATTCTCCTACGAGCCGCGTGACGATGGAGTGGTCAATGGAATTCCTACGACTCCCTTGAGAGGCGGACCAGGAATACTCGGTGTCCGGGGTGACCACCGAATTGGAGGCCACTCGATTGATGGTACAACTAGCCCGACAATCGTTGCCTATAATTATTTTCCTCCTGATTCAGACATGGTCCTCGACACCGACGAGGTAGGACGCTTCGGAAACCCATCGGGCAACTATCTCAGATTTCGCAACACCATCATGCATGAGATTGGTCACGGCGTCGGACTCGACCATTTAGCTTCCGCCGGGCACAATTTTCTCATGGAGGCCCTTCTGGATACGACGATCGATGGTCCTCAGTTTGATGATATACTGGGTGTCCATCGCCTCTATGGCGATCGTTTTGAAGAAAATGGGGGCAACGATGTCCCCACTTTGGCAACGAACCTGGGAAGCTTTCTGGTAGGCCAATCGATCAAACTGGGAAAAGACGCTACCGACGCCGCTGTGGCACCTACAGACGTCGACTTTTTGAGTATCAACAAACTTGCCGATAGCGATTATTTCCGCTTTTCAGTGTCAGGTCCCAACCTCCTCAATCTCATATTGACTCCTTTGGGGCCTACTTATCCCGAAGGGCCGCATGGAGGTACTCAAACCACGTTCGAGGCTGCAAAGAAAAACGATCTGTCGCTTTACCTTTATAACAGCACGGGAACCAGTTTGCTGGCGTCATCAACCTCTGGTGGCCTGGGAATTGCCGAGCAACTTCTGAATTACTCCCTCCCGGCGGCCGGTGATTATTTGATCCGGGTGATTGGATCCCAGGATTCTGCCCAGTTCTATCAACTCGACCTGGCAGTGGTTCCAGAACCCTCGACTGCATTTCTGATACTTACAACATTAGGTGGCTGGATCACGCGCCGGCGACATTTTTGACGCAGGTCGATTCACCTTTGCCGTTATCCATTGCCCTCTTCACTCGCAGAGAACTCGCGTTCCCTAACAATGCCAAGTGCTGCGAGCAAAAGCACCATCGTGAATGTGACAAGTACTACGACGTGCTCCCAGGCAGGAGGTTCGCCAACAAAAGCCAACATCGCGTTGGGGTCGCTACCCAAGGGAAGATCTGACCAAAGATAAAACAAAGTGCGCAGGCGAAACTGCACAGTGAACGTGTTAATCAAGGCGGGTATCATGCTCACGACCAACTCGAAGATCAATGTGTAGGCAACTGCAACCACCATCGATCGCTTGGGAAACAAAGTTCCTAACAAAAGGTACAACGCCGCGTAGGCCGGGCAGGAGAGCAAGGTAAGCCTCAATATGGTTCCTACGATGTGGCCCACGTCGTCGAGTGGCACGAGGGCTGCCGCAAGCATCAGACTTGCGATTGCCGAGCTGAGCACCCAGGCAAGCGTGGCCAGGTATTTGCCCAGCAGGACTACCGTCGTACCGTGGGGACGGACCGCCAGATAGACCCAACTTTTTCCCTCCAATTCAGCCGACACGACGGGTGTCGCCCACAGGAATGTTCCCAGCATGCTTACCAACATGGGAACCAGGGCAAATAGGAATACACTCCAGGGTTCAGGACCCGGCGGATTGCGAATATTGGAGGTTGCGATCCTAATCATACCAACGATCAGGGCTGGAAAAAGTGTAAGCACTACCCACCAAACTATGCGGGAAGCCGTCAACGCCCTGCGAGATTCAAACCAAAACACCGCTCCAACGCTTCTGGCTATCACAAAACTTCTCCTCGATGGATTTTCAGAAGCGAATTGAATAAGGCTTGCAATGATTCGTCGGCAGAGTGCATTTCGGTAACGGCGATCTGCGATTCTGAGAGCCATTGCGGAAGCTGTTCATACAATTGTCCTGGATGACGTGTGGAAAGAACGACCGCATGATCGGCAATTCTTAAGGAATCGGTAATCTCACGCTCCACAAGCAAGCTGGCCAGGCGATGGAGCTCTGTGGTACGCAGGGTTATTTCGTTGGGCGCATCGACCAATAAGGCCTGCACTTCAGCCGCTGTCCCCGATGCCAACAGGCGCCCGCCATTGATGAGCAGAAATCGGTCGGTAATGGTCTCGACTTCGTACAACAGGTGACTGGCCAAGAGCAAGTTTTTTCCATTAGCAATCCAGTTTTTAAGGAGTTCTCCCATCTCGCGGCGACCAATTGGATCAAGCCCGTTGAACGGCTCATCAAGTATTAACAACTCAGGATCGTGGGCGATTGCCTGGGCAAGCTTCACGCGCTGACGCATTCCCCGGGAATAAGTAGCAATCGGCCGATGCATCGCTGCAGTCATACCCACCGTGGCGAGGGCCGCTTCAGCGGCCCGGCGCGCATCACTGGAATTCAATCCCTGCAACTGACAAAGATACTGAACCCACTCGATCGCTGAGACATTTGCATAAAGGCCTTCGCTGCCGGGACAGTATCCCAACCGGCGAAACAACTCGGCATTGTTCCGGGGTGACTCGCCCAGAACTCGAATTCTACCTATCGTAGGGACCAATTGCCCTGTCAACAGACTCAATAGGGTTGTCTTGCCCGATCCATTGGGGCCCAGCAGTCCATACGCACCAGCAGACAGATCGAGCGTCATATCATTAACGCCGATCACGGTGCCGTACAATTTGGTAACGCTAGTCAGTTGGATCATAGAATTAGTGGTTAGTGGATGGTGGTCAGTGGCGGGAGGCGGTGGGAATCGATTCCGCCGATTCAAGCGCGTAAAGGGGCCGAGATTCTACGAAAGAGTATTGCTGTGGAAATCAACGTGATCAGAACCAAGAGTAGTGCCGCGAATTGGATTTGCTCGAATGGTGCGAAACCGAATACCCAGCTTTGAACTTCTCCCAGGGCGTGGTACAAGGAGAGAGGAGACCATTTATCCAAAATTGAACTATCCGGTTCTTTCGTGATTTCAAGCTCCACCGCAGTCATTACTGCATAGGCGAACCCGCCCAGAATCCACACCGCAAACCAGGCAAATCCAGCATACCGACTTTCCTCGGTAAGGGACGACAAACACAAGGCCAAGGACGCCATCGGGATCATCAACACCCCTGAGGCAGCGATAATCCGCAGCGGAAGATCCCAGGTGTCGCCGATCACTTGTACGCTGGGCGACATGAAAACTCCTAAGACATAGAGCAATAGGGCTGGTGCCGCGGAGATCATCAACAGATAAATCCACACGGTGGCGAGTTTTCCCAGTGCATATTGCCAGCGGGCAATAGGTCGCGAGAAATAGAGCAGAAAAGCACGGGAACGCACGTCTTGTGAAATCAAGGGTGGGGCGATGATTCCTACCATAAGTACCATCAGACCTCCCTGTGGGTAGCGAAAAAAGAAATACAAGAGCCACGACCAAACACTATGGCGGGCTACCCGCTCATCTTCGATATAAATCCCTCCGGAGAATCCTTCGAGCTCAAGGTCATGAAGTTCGTCCACTAAAAAAGGCGGAATCTCTTGAAGCGCATCTTGATTGAGCAGCAATTGCTCCCAGAGAAAAAACCCGGCCGCAAACCACACAGCGGGTATCCAGGCAAAGAGCATCATTCTCTTGAGCCAGGTACTCTGCCACGCCCGTCGGACTCCCGTCCTGGTTATTACGGTCCAGCGCGTCCAGGGCGAGTTGAGCGAGCCCTTCCAGGCGCGGTAGCCGACATCATGGATGGCCATCTGGTTGCTCCCGGACTGCGGTAAGAAAGATCTCCTCTAACGAATTTCGAGAATGCTCGATGCTCCTCACTCCAACTCCGGCACGACGAGCCACTTGCCAGATTTGCTCGGCCAATTCTTCGTGGAGACCATCGACGGTGATCGCACCATTCACCCCGGGTCGCACGGTCAGCCCGGCCATTTCAAGTTGAGAAAGAAACGCCTCAGCATCTCCCAAGACTTGAACGCGCAAGGAAGGTGCCATTGGCACACTGAGGCGGTCCAAGCGATCCGCTACGCGAACTCTGCCATTGGCGAGGATCACCACTGCATCGCTCACGGCCTGCACGTCGGGCAAGATATGCGTGCACAAGAGCACTGCCTTTCCCTTTTCACGCGCCAGGATCTTGATGCGATTGAGCATCGATTCTCGCTCGCTCGGATCGAGCCCCGATGTGGGTTCGTCAAGAATCAAAATCGGCGGATCATGAACCAGAGCCTGGGCGAAGCGCAGTTTCTGACGCATGCCAGTCGAGTAGGTTTCGACCGTGCGATAGCGCTCCTGTCCCATCCCGCAGAAGTCGAGAATCTCGTGCGCGCGACGGAGTGCTTCGAGCGAGGCGAAGCGCGACAACTGCGCAGAAACCTGCACCGATTCCACACCCGACAACCCCGAGAGATAGCAATCATCCTCCGGCATGTAGCCAACCTGCTCACGGATTTGGCGATTGTGGCGGCCGAGTTGAAAGTCCATCAACCGCCCCTTGCCGCTGGTGGCCCGCAAGAGTCCCAGCAAGACTTTGATCAGCGTACTTTTGCCGGCCCCATTGGGTCCGAGCAGGCTTGTGATGCCAGACTCAATCGTGAGCGACACCCGGTCCAACGCCCGATGAGAACCGTAGTTCTTTGTGATCTCATTTAACTCAATCAGGGCGTTCATCAATTTCTAGTCGATAGAAGGTAGTATGCCAAGGAATCCGGGGAGCACGTATCATAACCCATTCGACGCGAACGTGCGATTATTGGAAACTATCATTTTGGGCGCTATCACTTATCGATAGAAAGTTGGAGGTAGCGATAATCCCGACGTGCGTTAGAATGAGGCGACGCTTATTTTGGCCCTCGCACCGCGAAACAATTATATGGCCCCCAACTCTGTTTATGCTGATCCCGCTAGCTCCGAGAAGGTGCTGTCAGTTTCGCAGCTCACTGCCGAGCTGAAGGGGGTTGTCGAAACGCGGTTCTCGTCCGTCTGGGTAGCCGGAGAAATTTCCAACTTTTCGCGTCCGCAGTCTGGGCATTGCTATTTCACTTTGAAGGATGATGCAGCGCAATTGCGCGGAGTCATCTGGAAAGGAACAGCTACGAGACTCAAGTTTGACCTCAAAGATGGATTGGAAATCGTTTGTCGGGGTCACCTGGATGTCTATCCACCGAGGGGAAGTTATCAACTCGTGGTGGAAGAAGTGCAACCACGTGGCGTGGGAGCGCTGGAACTCGCCCTGCGAAAGCTGCGTGAGAGGCTCGCTGCCGAGGGGCTGTTCGATGCGAATCGCAAACGGCCACTGCCAAAATTTCCTCGGCGTATTGGGTTTGTCACCAGTCCCACGGGGGCAGCAATTCGGGATTTTCTGGAGGTGCTCCAGAGGCGTTGGCGTGGAGTGGAGGTCTTAGTTTTTCCAGCGCGCGTGCAGGGAGATGGTGCCGCTGCTGAAGTCGCAGCTGGAATTCGGTTGGCCAATCGCGTTGCTCCACCGCTCGACGTGCTCGTTGTGGGTCGCGGAGGAGGCAGCCTGGAAGACCTCTGGTGTTTTAATGAAGAAGTGGTGGTTCGAGCAATTGCGGCATCCCGGATTCCCACCGTCTCGGCCGTGGGCCACGAGATCGATGTTACTCTTGCCGACTTTGCTGCAGACGTGCGGGCGCTCACTCCCAGTGAAGCAGCCGAACGCGTAGTTCCCTCGGCACAGGATGTGAGTCAATTGGTGCGGAACATGAGTACGCGCATCGAACGGGCATTTGCCAATCAGGTAGCCGCATGGCGACAACGTCTTGAGAGCCTCTCCAGCCGCCCTGCCCTGGCACGTCCCGAGGACGCCGTGCGAAATCTGAGCCGTCAGGTCGATGAATTTGCTATACGCTTACTAACTGCCATGAAATCTTCGCTGCGAGATAATGAGAGCCGGCTCGCAACACTTCACGGAAAGCTCGACTCACTCAGTCCGCTCGCAGTGCTGGGTCGTGGATACAGCCTCACCCAAGATAGGGTTACCAAGCGTCTGGTCACGTCGGCGAAGCAATTGAAAAAAGGGCAGATGCTTGTTACCCGGCTGGCAGAAGGTGCGGTTACAAGTACTGTCGATGAAATAGAACTATCGCTGTCGACTTCAGCAAAATCGAAATGAGAGGGCCATAGTCATGGCGAAGAAAAAACCGAAGCAACAAGCACCCGTCTTTGAGCAGTCGCTCAAGGAACTGGAGACGATCGTCGGCAAGCTGGAAAGTGGCAAGCTGGGGTTGGAAGAATCGCTCGAACACTATGAATCTGGTATGCGACATCTCAAGCAATGCAACGAACTTCTCCACAATGCCGAGCGGAGAATTGCACTGGTGACGGGAGCCGACGCACAAGGAGAACCGATCACCGAGTCGTTTACGGTTAGCGAAGAGGAAACCTTGACCACCAAAGGCAGTTCCAGAAGTAGCCGACGAAGCGCGACGGTAAAACGCCGCTCTGTGAGTGAAGTGGACGACGATGGGTCGCTCTTTTAGAATGGATCAGATGAGCCTGACGACATCCCACCCAGCAATTGCCACTTACCGAAGCGAGATCGAGACCGCTTTACGTGAGGCCGTCCGTTTCGATAAGGATTGTCCAGTTCGCCTGCGGGAGGCCATCGAGTATAGTTTGCTCGCCCCTGGCAAACGGCTGCGGCCTCAGTTGGTATTGATGGCCTGTGAAGTCTGCGGCGGAGACATTCGCTCCGCCATGCCGGCGGCAGTGGCCGTCGAGATGATTCATGCTTACTCACTCGTGCATGACGACCTGCCGGCAATGGACGACGACGATCTCCGGCGAGGGCGACCTACCTGCCACAAGCAATTCGACCAAGCGACGGCCATTCTGGTGGGAGATGCCTTGCAGGCGCGGGCATTCGAAATTCTGGCCAATGAGGTTCAACCACTAGACTGCGCAGCCCGCTGTTGTGGCGAATTGGGTCGAGCAGTGGGTGCTTCGATGTTGGTTGGAGGTCAGGCAGCTGACCTGGCCAGCGAGTTTCAACATTGTTCGCTGGCCGAATTGGAGGCGATCCATCGCCGCAAGACGGGTGCTTTGTTTCGTGTGTCGTTGCGACTGGGAGCGATCATCGCCGACGCCTCTGATGGACAGTTAGCGGCGCTCGAAGACTACGGCGATTACTTGGGACTCGCATTTCAAGTGATAGACGACCTCTTGGATGTCTCCGGCTCAGAGCAGAACATGGGCAAGCGACTTGGCAAAGACAGCCACCGGGGAAAGAATACCTATCCGAGCATTTTGGGAGTCGAAGCGAGTCAGGCCCTGGCAGAAAAACTGATCGAGAGTGCGTGCATCTCGTTGGAGATCTTCGGCGATCGGGCCGCTCCCTTGCGCGAACTCGCACTCTTTGTGAGGCAACGAAATACGTGACATCTGAAATCCTTCCCTCGATTACTGACCCCGCCGACCTCAAGCAACTCTCGCTACCCCAGTTGGAACATCTGGCTGTCGAGATGCGCGACGTGCTCTGCAACTTAATCGCCTGCCGTAGCGCCCATTTTGCTTCGAACCTGGGGGTCGTCGAACTATGCATTGCTCTGCATACCACGTTCGACTTTCGCCACGATCGCCTGATCTGGGACACAGGCCACCAGATTTATCCCCACAAATTGCTCACCGGTCGCTACGGGCAATTCCACACCATGCGGACGAAGGGGGGCCTGATGGGCTACCCCAACCCTGCCGAGAGTGAATACGATCTGTTTATGACCGGCCATGCGGGGGCGAGCGTTTCGACTGCTTTAGGTCTGGCCAGTGGCGACGACCTCCAGCGTCCTGATGAGAATCGCTTCTCGGTGGCGGTTATTGGGGATGGTGCTTTCCCTTCAGGAGTCGTTTTCGAAGCACTCAATAACGCCCGGCGCCAAAGCGACAAGCTGTTGGTGATTCTCAACGACAACCGCATGTCGATCTGCCCACGCGTGGGTGGGATGGCGGACTATCTCGACCGCCTGCGGATGAACCCCATGTATACCGGCTTCAAGGACGAAGTGGCAAAAATCTTGAGTCGCGTGCCCCTCTTCGGCGATCCGACCGAGCGGTTTCTGGTGCAGCTCAAAGAAGCCGCCAAGGCGGGGCTCAGCGGCGGGATGATGTTCGAGGACTTGGGCTTCCGCTACGTGGGTCCCATCGATGGACACAACATCGGCCTGTTGCGCAAGTATTTGAAGATGGCCCAGCGGGGCGATGGACCGGTTCTTTTGCATGTGGTCACAGAAAAGGGACATGGTTTCAAACCGGCCGAGGAAGACCCCGTGTTGTTCCATGCCCCGCCACAGTTTGAACAGCGTGACGAGCGGCGGGTTACACTCAAAAAGAGTTCCTCACGGGCATTCACTCACGTAGCCGCCGAAGCCATCGAGTCGCAACTCTGTGAGAATCCACGCGTGACTGTGCTCACTGCAGCGATGTGCCAAGGCAACAAACTCGAAAAGGTGCGGGATGCATTCCCGGAACGCTTCTTTGACACCGGCATCTGCGAAGCGCACACCGTGGCGTTTGCCGCCGGGCAGGCAAAGGTCGGCCTGCGGCCGATTGTCGATATCTACAGCACATTCCTGCAACGGGCCTACGACCATATCTTCCAGGAAGTCGCCCTGCAAAATCTGCCGGTGACATTTATGCTTGATCGCGGTGGATTGGCGGGTCCCGATGGTCCAACGCACCATGGGGTGTTCGACCTGGGCTACCTACGGGTGTTTCCCAACATGGTGATCATGAGCCCCGGTGATGCCTTGGAATTACCGGCGATGCTCGACTTCGCCCTCCGATACAACGGCCCCTGCGCGATTCGTTATCCGAAAGCGGCGGCAGTGGAAATCCCGCGCGAAGTTCCTGCAATCGAACTCGGCAAAAGCGAAGTCCTCCGCCCGGGCAACGATGGCTGCCTGATCAGCTACGGCCCGCTCGCCAATCGCTGCCTCGAGGTGGCCGACCGTTTGCATGAAGAAGGGTTCGAAGTAGGCGTGATTAACGCCCGCTTTCTCAAACCATTGGATCAGGGGGTGATCATCCCAGCGATCCGCGAAGCAGGTTTCGTGGTCACGGTGGAAGAGGCCGCTTTGGCCGGCGGCTTCGGCAGCGCAGTCCTGGAAGCCGCTGCTGATGCTCAAATCGACACCAGCCGGTTGCGCCGCCTGGGCATTCCCGATTCTTACGTCGAACATGGCGAGCGCGACGAACTGTTGGCCGATCTTAGTCTGGACGTCGAGGGGATTCTACGAACGTGCCGGGAGTTGGTAATCTCTTCTTCGAAGGCTTTTGAGCAACTTCAGCCTTAATTCGGTCATTTCGATGGTGATGTGTACTCGTCGGTCGTCTAGCCCATTGATATGCTATAGGAATGGCAGCCTCCTCTAAGAAACCTAACAAGTCGCGACCACGCGTGTTGATGCTTGTGGATGAAAGTCGGCCGCATCTCCGCAAACGGGCTCTTGAGTTACAGCCGCTGGTCGAGGAGCATGTCGATGTGGCAGGACTGGTGGATATTGCGGGGGATCTGCCCATCGGCGACGTCGATTTTGCCATCGTGCTGGGGGGTGATGGCTCAATGCTGCGGGCCGCCCACTGTCTGGGCTATGAGCAATTGCCCATCTTGGGGGTTAATCTGGGCCACCTTGGATTCCTGGCTGATTCGCAACCGGAGCTGTTGCCGCAGTTGTTGCCCCTGGTGGCGGCGGGGCAGTATCGGGTGATTTCGCACCTGATGTTCGAATGCGAAGTGATTTCCCAGGGAAAAGCTGCCGAGCGGGCGCTGGGGCTCAACGAAGTGTCGGTGCTAGCAGGGGCACCGTTCAAGATTATCGAGATCCAGCTTTACGTTGACTCTGAATTGGTAACCACTTATAGTTGCGACGGCTTGATCGTCAGCACCCCCGTAGGCTCGACGGCTCACAGCCTCTCGGCGGGAGGACCAATCCTGCGAAAAGATTTGCAGGCGTTTGTCATTTCGCCGATCAGCCCGCACACGCTCACGAACCGCCCCGTCGTCGATTCGGCCGAGCGAGTGTATGAACTGGTGGTTCCTCAGCCACATGAAGGGACGTCCCTGATGGTCGATGGCAAAATCCTTTGCCAACCGGCTGCCACGGATCGTATTCGGATCACGCGTAGCAAGGCAGAATTTCAGTTGATCGAGATCGCCGGCTATGGCTATTACCGGACCCTTCGCGAAAAACTTGGCTGGGGTGGCCGCCTGCCAAGAGAAGAATAGATATTGGTGGTTGGTGGTGAGTGGCTGGTGGTTAGTTGAGGTGTAACACCAACCACCAGCCACCAACCACGCACCACCAACCACTAACTCCCGAGGTGCAAGGATGCCCTATTTCAAATCCTCTCTCGTCGTACTGTCGCTTCTCGCGGCTTTAGTTTCTGGTACTCTAGCTCAAGCCGCGGAGGATACGCCCGTCGCCGACGAAAAGTACACTCTCACCTACAAATTCCAGCTTGGCGAGGTCCTTCGCTATCGGGTGGAACATTCGGCCGATATCCGCAGTACGATGGAAGGGACTTCCCAGCAGGCCGAAACGAAGAGCGAGTCGATCAAGGCCTGGAAGGTGACCGACGTGCTCCCTAATGGGGACATGGAATTCGTGCACCTGGTCGAGGTCGTGCGTATGAGCAACCGAGTCCCCAATCGAGCAACGGTGAAGTTCGACAGCGAAACCGATACGGACCCCCCTGCCGGTTTTGAGCAAGTGGCCCGTGCCGTGGGAGTTCCCTTGTCTGTAGTTCGTATTACTCCCACAGGTGAGATCGTATCCCGAGAAGAAAAACATCCTCAGCCACCGGTGACCGATGACATGCCAATCACCTTGCGCTTGCCCGATGATCCGGTGGCCATCGGCGACGAGTGGGACGTATCGTACGATGTGCCGGCAGAGTCGAAGAGTGGAGCCGCCCTCCAGGTGCGCACTCGCCGAGTCTGCACACTCGAATCGGTCAAGAATGGCATTGCCACGATCGCGGTCAAGTATCAAATTCTCACACCGGTGAGCGCCTTCGTGGAATCGAACCTTGTCGAGCGGCTCACGAAAGGCACCGTACGCTTCGACATCGAAACGGGCCGCATAGCCTGGCAGAGCCATGAGGTCGACCGCCGCATTCTGGGGTTCGCCGGCGACTCAAGCGTCCTGCACCATGAGTCCCGCATGGAAGAACGCCTCTTGAAGGCCAACGAGCGTTTGGCCCGCAAGCCAAAGTGAACATACCGGTGCCAGTTAGCATTAAGTTATCTGGAATAGGAAGCATTGTATCTTGAATCAGGCAGGACGCTTTGCCAGCAAAGAAACCTGCGTGTTGATTCCCTATTAACCTCCCGGCTACCAAGAGTCCTCCCGAAATGATGCGTTTTCAATGGATTGACATACCTTAAGAGTACAATAGCATCAATTCTAATAAACCTAAACTTGCTCGGGCGACTTTCTTCAAGCAGCTACGCAAGTGCACCTTCTTGACAGAGTTGATCGCGGTAGGAAAGATTTCTTCAATTCGTACCATGATCGGTTAGCTTGGCGGATCTAATGTTCGGTTGAGTGACTCCTCTCAGTCGAGACGCAGATCCTTTTTAGGGGTGGCCATGTTGGCCTGAATATCCCATGAGCGGAAGATCTTTTCTCACTAAGCTACTTCTATCAGCTCTGATTGCCGCCGGATGCAGCGCCGGTGTAAGTGCCAACGACGAAACATTTTCCGTCGGTGTGGCTAAGGTCGATATCACTCCAACCTATCCGGTGCGACTCAACGGCTTCGGATTTCGCCGCGAAGAATCGGAGGGAATTACCCAGCAAATTTGGGCGAAGGCCCTTGCGATTGGCACCGACGATCAGCATCCGCTGGTGCTGGTGACGCTCGACAACCTCGGCATCCGCCTTTCGATGGTCGAGGAAGTGGCGACCCGTCTCAAGAAGAAGGCTGGAATTCAACGCGAACGGTTTGCCGTCACCTTTTCCCACTCCCACACAACGCCCAAGGTTGAAGGCGCGGCCGATACAATCTTCAGCACGCCGATTCCTCCTGAGCATCAAGAGCGGATCGAGCGATACACCCAGGAACTGGCCAACGCTATCGAGCAAGTGGCTCTAGCGGCACTCGACTCTCGACGCCCCTGTCGGCTGGAATGGGGCGTCGGCCACGCAGGTTTTGCTATGAACCGTCGCACGCCTGACGGACCGGTCGACCATTCCTTGCCGACTCTAATTGTCCGCTCCGTAGACGATGACGTGATACGCGCGATATACACAACTTACGCCTGCCATTGTGTATCGCTACGAGACAACATGATCAGCGGCGATTGGGCCGGCTACGCCCAGCGCGCGATCGAAACGAAACATCCTCAGGCGATCGCACTGGTGTCGATCGGATGCGGCTCGGACGCGAATCCCACGTCGCGGGTCAGTTTGACCCACCCAACCGCCGCGTTCGAACAAGGCGCGGAAATAGCCGAGGGAGTGGAGCGACTTTTGACCGCGAACGAACTGCGACCGGTCTCAGGTCCGACGACCGCTGTGCTGCAGCAGATTCCGCTCCCACTCGAACCGCCACCCAGCCGTGCGGAGTTGGAGCAATTAGCCAGCCAAGAAGGGCCAGCCTCTTACAACGCCCAATTTCAGTTGGCCAAACTCGATCGGGACGAGCCGCTGTTGACCGAGATCGACTATCCGATTCAAACTTGGTCGTTCGGTAATTCGCTCTCGATGGTGTTCCTGGCCGGTGAAGTCTGCGTCGACTATGCACTACGGCTCAGACAGGAACTCGACTCCGACCGGCTGTGGGTCCATGGTTATTCGAATGACTTTTGTTGTTACATTCCGTCAGAACGCTTATTGAATGAAGGAGGCTACGGCGGCGGCGGTGAGATCGTCTACTTCGCCCTCCCCAGTAAACTCGCCCCCGGACTCGAAAAAAAAATTGTCAACGAGGTACTGCGTCAAGTCCCAGAGCAATACCATCGAAGTCCGACGTCTGAACAAGGATCAAGCAAAATCGACATAGCTGAAAAGCTTGCTTCCTCCTTCCAATTAAGTGCAGACTTTGAAATTGAGTTGGTGGCCGTTGAACCGCTGATTGTCGATCCAGTGGCCATCGATTTTCACCCCGATGGGCGGCTGTGGGTTGTCGAGATGCCCGACTACTCGCGCGAGACCGATGAGGAATTCACACCCCACGGCACGGTCAAATTGCTCACGGATCGTGACGGAGACGGGCTTTACGACGAGGCGTCAACGCTCGCCGATGACTTGCAATTCCCCACCGACGTGAAGATGTGGAAGAATGGCGTGATGGTGTGCGACGCGCCGGACGTGATCTATTTGGAAGACACCGACGGCGACGGCCGCGCGGACGTTCGGAAGACATTGCTGACCGGTTTCGCTACCCACAATCCGCAGGCGCGGGTCAATAGCCTGCGATGGGGACTGGACAATTGGCTCCATGGTTCCTGCGGCCTGTTCGGTGGGCAGATAAAGAGCTTCAGCGGTGCCACGCTGGATTTAGGAGCCCGAGACTTTCGTTTTCATCCAGCAACAGGCGATCTCCAACCCGTCGCCGGTCGCACGCAACAGGGCCGAGCCAGAGACGACTGGGGAAATTGGTTCGGATGTAGAAACAGTTCTTTGGCCTTACACTATCCGCTCGACCAGCGATATCTTCGCCGCAATCCATTTGTCGCTCCCCCGGCGGATGAAGTTTTCGTGCCAAGTGGCCATGACCCGAACCAACTTTTTCCAGTGGGTGAGGTGTCGCTATTTAAACTTTCTGGTCCTCCGGGCCACCCCACTTCGGTGTGTGGATTAGAGATTTATCGCGACGACTTACTGGGGAGCGAGTTCGCAGGCAATCTGTTTGTGGCGGAATCTGTGAACGGGCTCATCCATCGGCTCGCTCTTACGCCTCGGGGGGTCACCTTCTCAGGCAGTCGTCCTCCAGAAGAAAAAGACCACGAGTTCCTCACCTCGACTGATCCCTGGTTTCGCCCCGTCCAGATTCGTACTGGACTGGAAGGGAGTTTGTGGATTGTCGATATGCATCGTGCAGTGATAGAGCATAAGCGATTCATCCCAGAGGAAACCTTGCGAGAGATTGACGTCTTTGCGGGGAACCATCAAGGCCGCATTTACCGTATCAGTCCACGTTCCCAAATGCCAAGGTCGCGAGTGCGACTCGACCAGCTTGATGGCGCTGGTCTTGCGTCCGCGCTCGATTCGCCCAATGGCCCGTTGCGTGATCTGGCACACCAGATGATCGTCAATGGTGATAGCAAAGACGCGGTTCCAGAGCTGGAGAAGCTAGTCATCACTTCTGAGCGAGCGGTAACCCGCTTACACGCACTTTCGGCACTCGAAGGACTTGAGGCCCTTCGGTCCGACTTGATCAAAGTTGCTCTGTCTGATCCGCATCCCGAGGTGCGCCGCCATGCGATTCGATTCGGCGAGTCATTCCTCAATGACGAGGAGGAAATTGCCTCAACTATGATCGGTTTGATCTCCGATGAACATGCTCAGGTCGTTCTTCAACTGGCATACTCGCTCGGCGAATGGCACGACTCGCGTGCCGCCGAGCCCTTGATAGCTATCCTTGAGCAACATGCAAACGATGCTTACTTTCTCGCCGCTGTACTGAGCAGCTTGAATCGTCACAACATTGGACCAACCGTCCAGGGTATGCTTGCCTCGGCAAGTCCCAACGGATTGCCACCCTCACTGTTGAAGCCCCTGTTGATTTCGGCTGCTCATCTGGGTGACCTGCAACTCGTAAATCAATCCTTGTCGATTCTGACCCCTGAACACGAAGGTAAAATCACTGAATGGCGACTCTCAGGAATCGCTTCCCTGCTAGAAGCGCTTCACAAATCACCCCTGGGCACTGCCGCTCATGCCGATCAATCGTTTCGCGACTACGTGAAGCAGATGGCCATCGACGCAGTCAATCTGCTCGACGATCCCGAAACAGACCCTGGATCAAGAATAGCATCGGCTCGCATCCTCGTAGCGAGTTCTTCTGATGCGGATGAGTTTGTTGACCAGGTGGCGACAATGGTGAGCCCCCAACTTCCCCCGGCAGTCCAACAAGCGGGTATCGAACTGCTGTCGACAATCAACACGCCAGTTGCACGTGCCGCTCTCCTGGAGCGTTGGAGTAACTGTTCGCCGTCGGTTCGCACCAAAATGCTTGATTCCTTTCTCGGCCAGGAGGCTGCGACCAAACAACTTCTTGCCAGCATCGCCGTCGGTGAAGTGAAGCCGGGCCACTTGGATGCCGCATCTCGGCAACGACTGCTTGATCACCCGATCGAGGCGTGTCGCGCTGAAGCCCGGCGACTCTTGTCTGGAGCGATCGACACCGATCGTTCAAAGGTTCTTCAATCCTATTCCCACGTTCAGCAGCTCAGCGGGGATACGAGCCACGGACAAGAGATTTTTCGCAAACATTGCACAAGTTGCCACAAATTCCAGGGCGAGGGACACGCCGTGGGGCCCGACTTCTCTACCCTGACCAATCGCACCTCAGCCATGATGCTGGAGGCCCTTTTCGATCCCAACCGCGCGATCGATGAACGCTATCAAAAGTATATCGCATTGACCGACGAAGGTATGTCACACTCAGGCATCTTAGTGCGAGAAACCTCTCATAGCGTGACCCTGTTGGGTCAAGAAGGCAAGGAACAGACCTTGTTGCGGAGTGCATTGGAGTCCTTCGAAAACACTGGCTCATCGCTGATGCCCGAGGGATTCGAAAAAGATCTCACCGCTCAGGATGTTGCCGATCTGCTGGCCTATCTGGAATTCCAAGACGCCAGCCCATAGTTGCCTTCAATATCGATCTCAACACCGGCTGCATCGCCTGGCAAAGTCATGACGTCGACCTCCGCAGCTTAGCGACCCAACATATCGCTATCTTACTTCCAACCAGCGGATAATGCGCACGCTTGGGCTGCGTCCACCGCGATAGACTTTATAAACTTCATCCGAGCACATCGCTCTAGCGTAAAAGCGAATGTCATCCATGGCACCGTCCAAGTAATCCTGCAAAGGAGTCGCGGAAAGGTCATTACTTGCCCAGGCATTTGCGCCCAAAACAATCGGTTCGTAGTTACCTGTGCCGCCGGAATTTGTTCCCAATCCGCCTGAGTAAGAAAGATTGCTGGCGTGCTCCACTCCATTGACAAACAAATACATCCCGCCCGAGCCCCATACGAACGTTACATGAGTCCATAGCTCGGCAGCTACCGGAGCCGACTCGATTTGGTACGATTGCGTCGTGCTTTGCAGGCGGGCGTTTACCTTGCCGCCGACCAGACGAATTGTTAAATGTCCGCCCGTGTCGAAATCGCTGGAGTCTTTTGAAAACAGCCCCTGAGTCGCGAAATATTGGTTTGTACGAAACCAAAACATCACCGTGCCTTTATTAGCCAACATGGCGTTTTTGTGAGGGATCGTGGTATAATCGGACAGGCCGTCGTATTCCACAGCTGTGCCATTCGCAGGGGCATAGACACTTTTTACTCCCAGCGTGGGGGCGTTGACGTGGGTCCCGTGGTTGACGAGCACGGTGTCGTCGATGGCCACAGAGCCAACGGTCTCGTCGAACCGCCAATGCCCAGCTGCCGCGCTAATGCTCGCGATCTCATCGTCTAGCAGCCAGCGATTGTAGATGCGGAAATCGCGAAGCGCTCCTTCCCAGTACTGAGTACTCCCCGTGCGGGTGCCAAAGGTGAGTATGTTGGCGGCTTGCTTTTGAATATCCCAGGTCGAGATACCACTTTTGTGTGGTTCCCCGTTGAGATAGATAGCGTAGCTCTCGTTGCTCGAATCATATTGGGCTACGATATGATGCCAGAGGTTTTCCTCGTCGATTCTTTTATCGGTGATAAAGCCGCCCTGATAGCCGTCGGTCGATACGTCGCAGCTGAGCAGCCCATCGGTGTCGACCCACATTTCGAAGTCTCCACCCAAACCCCAGAGCCGTTGTCGCGACGCGACAGGTCCGGCGCTACGGAACCACATCGCGACGGCGCCCACCTTGGGGGGATTAACGTTTGAACTGGTCGCCGCGGTTTGCCCCATTCCATTAAAAGAGAGACCCGAGTTGCCTGAACAGTCGCTCGTCCAGGTAGCTCCGCTCAGCGAAGCATTTTTGCCATTCCCACTACTGTCGGCCGCCGTAGAGCCAATTCCTTCGTCCATCTTCCAATGGCCAACTAGCCCGTAGAGTTCCGCGACCTGAGCGGCTGAAATCTCGCGGTTGAAGATCCTCAGGTCATCCAGCGCGCCATTGAACCGTTCGCTGGAACCGGTTCGGGTTCCTATGGAAAGCACAGCCGACGATTGAGGGACCAGATTAATCGTCCCGGACTTGACGAACTTACCATCCAAGTACAGCGAAAAGGTGTCGGTTGTGGCATTGAACAGGGCCACGACATGTCGCCATCTGCCCGTCCCGGCGGTGCCCGGGTCAGTGCGGAACTGAGTCCCGTTGGCTTCACCGCCGAGATCGAAGTACATTTCGCCGTTCGGCTCGATGCGGACTTCCCAGTTACCACCCGTTCCGAACAACCGCTGGGTGCCGGAGGGCAAACCGTCGCTGCGGAACCAGAATGCAACCGAGCCGATCGAGGGGGGAGCGAATGTGCTATTGGTCGCCACGTGGTTGCTGCCGTTAAATTGCAATCCACCGTTGCGTACACCCGATACCCATGTCGGCGTGCCCGTGGCGAAGGCAGCGTGATTGAGGTCAGGTGAACTGTCGGCGATTGTCGTGCCGCTTCCTTCGTCAAATCTCCAGTGGCCGACCAGGCTGCTTGAGGCCCACTCCAGGGCACGCTGCAGCAGAATGAGGCCATCGGCCGATAATGCATTGAAATCGAAGCTGTCACCTCCCCAGGGCAATAGCACACGGCGACCTGCCGCTGCCCCGCCGCCATAGAGACCGTCACCATCTTTCAGCAATACTAAGGCTGGCTTGTATTGTGATCCCACATTAAAACGCTCTGCCAATTGTCGAAGACCCGGTGCTTCGGTTCCATTTGTGCTCAGTAACGGCTGATTCGATGTCGTGATCGTCAAGAAACTTCCGACGGTCTTTCCTAAAGTGATGTAATGAGAGCCGTTAAGAATACGTATTTCTGTATTATCTTTAAGTTGGAAATCTTGCGCAAAACCGAAGTCATCGAGGAGTTCCCAATCTTCGACAACCACACCGATCGTCACCGTTTTTAGCTTGGTGCCCAGCGAACTTGCCACCACCTCCTCAGAGACATAAGCAACATTCTTTCCAACCACAGCTGTGTTGTAGTTCGCTTGCGTTGCGCCATCGTCGATTGTCGTGACTATGTAGCCCCACGCCTCAAATTGCGTTTTGCGGGCCACCTCTTGAGCCGTCAGGCTGGCGGGGTTGGCCACCACAAAAAGGAGATTGTTGTTGAGAACCACCTCGGCTGCCGCTGGGTTCGAAAGCACAAAGCAACTGCTTAAGATCGATGTAAAAATCACAAATCTCATTGGACCACCATTTTAAGTCAATCTGTCACAGATTTGATTCTTCCACTGACAAATGTAGGTTGTATCGTGGCACCAAGTTTAACAACGGGGTCACACTGATCCTCAGAGCGTCGGGTGATGCCCATTCTGACAATTGTGCCGGTTAACGTTGCGGTCGAATAAATATCAGGCCACAGGTAATCCGAACCAGGCTGATTACACCGAATGTCCGTTTCTTATATAGAACGGACTCCGATAGCCCACAACTTTTGAACTTTAGCGTGCCAGATTTCTACGCTGCTATTGCCGGGGCGTTCACGGCTCCGTATCGCACGTGAGTTACGAACGATGCTGGACTTCGTTGCGCCGGTGAGGACCCTGAAGCGAGTTCACGAACTACTGTTATCCCAGAGACGCTCCAATGAGAGAATTTCGTGACGCATGCATCCTGCCCTACAGTAGGCAAGCCGCGCGAGTAGGGGCGGAGTAAGCCGCACGGGCTATCCGCTGTCGCAATCCGAGCTCCTTAGGTCAGTCTGGAAAAGCCAATCAGCATCTCAAGGAGTAATTAGAATAACGTGGTTTTGCATAATCTGGGAACGCACACCTCGTCTGCTATAATGCGACAGTGGTCCGCCTACTTAATCTACTCGCGAATCTTTTTCCCCTTTGGGTGCTGGCGTGCTGTGCTGCGGCATTGTGGAAGCCAACGCTATTTGAGTGGTTTGGGCCGTATATCGTTGTCGGGCTGGGTGTGATCATGCTCGGCATGGGGATCACGCTCTCGGCGGGGGACTTTGCGCGCGTGCTGGTGATGCCGCAACCGATTCTACTGGGGTTTGTGGCCCAGTTTTCGATCATGCCGCTGTTGGGGTGGACGATTGCGGCGACCTTTGGCCTGCCGACCGAGCTTGCTGTGGGGATCATTTTGGTTTCTTGCTGCCCCGGTGGAACGGCCTCGAACGTGGTGACTTATATCGCCCGGGCCAATCTTGCCTTGTCACTCTTGATGACAATGTGCTCCACGTTCGGCGCGATCCTGCTCACGCCACTCTTGACCAAGTGGCTGGTCGGCGAGCGACTGCCTGTGGACGCCTGGGGGCTGTTGATCTCGACGGTTCAGGTAGTTTTACTGCCTGTGCTCGCCGGCCTGTCCTTGCATCACTTGATGCCGCGACTGGTTCAGCGCATCACGCCGATCGCCCCCTTGGTGAGCGTGATCATGATCGCTCTGATCTGTGCGAACATTATCGGCAATAACTCAGATCTCGTTATCACCTATGGCGGACAACTCGTGCTGGCCGTGGGGGCACTGCATGGCGGTGGATTCGCCCTGGGGTACCTCGCTGCCCAATTATTCGGGTACGACGAAATCGTTCGCCGCACAGTGTCGATCGAAGTCGGCATGCAGAACTCAGGGCTGGGCACGGTGCTCGCCACCAAGCACTTCACGAACCCGCAGACACAGGTTTGCTTGGCCGCCGTGCCGTGTGCCATCTCGGCCGTGGCGCACTCGCTCATCGGCAGCGTGCTGGCCATCTGGTGGAGATTGCGACCGGTGGGCAACGAAATCGAGGAAGCAGAATTGAGCGCTGAAAAACACTCATAGAGCGGATTCGCATTGATTCCAGGCCGCAATCAATATGTACATGTGGTAACTGAGGCAACAGAAAAGTGGAAGGGGAGCACTAATTATCGCTAATCTCCGCTAATCAAATTAGTGATAATAAGCAAAGATAAGTATTCCTTTATGCTTCTTCTTTCCCTCCGTTAACTCTGCGACCTCCTGTTCCATAATTTCAATGATCACTTTTGAATCCGCGAGAATCTGTAGAATCAGCGTTCATCGGTGTTCTATTCTTCTGCATGCGGCTGAATTGTTATTTGGTGGGCGGTGCCCACCCTACGCGGTAGAGATGCGTGAACGTGCGCAAGATGAGCGCGTCGTCGATCACTGCAGGTGAAGCATTGAAGCCGACCGGGAATTGGTTTTCGGCGATGAGTCGATATTCGTCTGCGGCGGCGAGCACCACAACATTGCCGTCCTTGCTGAAAAAGTAAAGCTGTTCACCGGCGAGCAAGGGTGAGGCCCAGAATTCGCCCCCCACGCGTTTCGTCCAAATCTGCTCGCCAGTATGTGCGTCAAGACAGGACGCGACACCAGTGTCGCTCATCATGAAAATGCGACCAGCGGTTGCGATGAGTGACGACCTCTGCGGCACCGACTTGCCTGTGCTCCACACCAAGTGCGTCTGGGTCACGTCTCCACTGCCATTGGGCCTGACGGCGATAAGACTCGTGTCTCCCGCACCACCGGTGATGTAGACCAAGCCATTTTCATAGAGTGGCCTGGCGGCGGCGTTCATTCCATCGTGATGAACCCGCCAGATTTCCCCGCCGGTCGCGGGATCGTAAGCAATCGTCTCAACGGCAGCTGGACAAATGAGTTGCTCTTGGCCATTCACCTCGATAAGTTTCGGCGTGCAGTATGCCTTTTTGTAGTCGCCCTCTTCGGTGCCATAGTCGATGTCGCGCGTCGTTTTCCAGTGTGTCTTACCCGTGTGTTTATCAAGCGCGACGACAAACTGGTGGTCAATTCCATCGAAGTGGATAAACAGCCGATCGCCATAGACAATAGGGGACGAAGCCGGCCCCCGGAAATCCTCGCACTCAAAATCCCGCCGCTGCCACAACTTTTCGCCCGTGGCGGTATCGAGGCAGGCCGTACCATACTCGCCGAAATGGACATAGATGCGGTCCTCCTCGATGAACGGCGTGCAAGAGGCGTAGCTATTGGTGGGATGGCAGAATTTTGGCTCATCGACTTCAAAGACCAGAATATCCTGTTCGATCTTGCCAGTGTCGGCGTCGACACACAGGGCGGAGAGTCGCGTGCCATCCTCGGTGGCAGTGGTGAGCCAGATTTTATCTCCCCAGACGACCGGCGACGACCAACCCTTGCCATGGATCGCAGTTTTCCAGGTGATATTTTTCGTATCACTGAATTCGATTGGCAAAGTTGCCGTGGTTTTTCCGTCACCCTGCGGCCCGCGAAACTGATTCCAGTAGGGCTCCACATTCGCTATACCAGCAAAATTGATCCAAAGGGCTGCATGCACGAGGAAAGTGATAGGAATGTTCGAGCAGCATGAGCTTGAGGGAAGCAACATAGACAGGCCAACTGACTTGCAATCCAAAGAGATTGCAAGATTTGAACATGAGGGAACAGAGAATTAGCAAGAAGTAAAAGTGAACTGCAAGCTTATGAACAATCAATATAGTAGGAGAGAAGTTACGTGGATACCAGTCCTTGATCTGTCACAAACTCTAGTCCTCTGTGAACTCCGTTCACTCCTGTTCTAGCATTTTGTATGCGGCAGACGGCCGTACGCATTTTTCCCACGCCGCGTCAAGTTCCACCGCGACTTTTATGAGGTGGGCTATTGAGTGATACCTTCCACTTCATGCACGATGACGATGTCGTGCACGCCGCTGGACATCTGCTTGTTGTCTTTGCCCGCGGTGAGATGCGAACCGCCGACGATGACAATGCGGTCTCCTTTGGCAGCCAGGCCGACTCGGCAGGCCCACTCATCGGTGTGCTTGATAAGCTGCTCGATGTTCTCCGCGGGCGCTTCCCGCAGCGGCGTCACACCCCAGTAGAGACACATTTGCCGCAAAGTTGATTCTTTCGTACTGACGCCGATGGTGGGACTGAAGCTACGCTGCTGAGACAACGCCAGGGCAGTTCGCCCCGAGTGACTGGCAACCACCACCAGCTTAGCGTTCAGACTCTGAGCCATGGTGCCTGCCCCGCGTACGACAGCACTGGTGACTTCGTGCAACCCTCCTGCGTTCTTCTTGGCACATTGCCTGATGGGTTGTCCTTCCAGGCATTGCTCGGTCACTTTGGCGATGCGATTCATCGTTTCCACCGCCAAACGGGGGTGCTTACCAATCGCTGTCTCACCAGAAAGCATGCAGGCATCAGCTCCATCAAGCACGGCATTGGCTACGTCCGTGGCTTCCGCACGGGTAGGCCGCTGGGATTCGTGCATGCTGTCGAGCATCTGTGTGGCAATGATCACAGGCTTATGGTACTCGTGGCAGGTGCGAATGACACGTTTCTGTGCCAAAGGCATCTCTGCGACATCGATCTCTACGCCGAGATCGCCGCGAGCAACCATGATTCCATCCGATTCCGCGACAATCTCGTCAAGTCTCTCCAGGGCCTCGCGTTTTTCAATCTTGGCAATGACTCGCGCTGCAGATCCATTCGACCGAATGATGCTCTTGAGTGTCCGCACCTCATCCGGCGAGCGAACAAAACTGAGGCTCACAAAATCGACTCCTGCTTTGGCAGCCCAAATCGCGTGTTGATGATCCTCGACACTGATGGCCGGAGCACTGAGTTTCACTCCAGGTAGATTGACCCCTTGGCGACTGCGGATGATACCATGCTGTTCCACGCGGAGCCGTGCTCGATCTGGTAGGAGTTCCTCTACTCGCATACTGACGGTGCCATCCGCCAGCATCACAAGGTCGCCCACGGATAGTTCGTCCACAAGGGCCTGATAAGTGGTCACCAATTCATTGGGGCCAGCCGGATCTTGCCTGACGATAAAAAATGTCTCGTCACGGCCGCAGAAGATACCCTCATCGGGGAGCACCCCCAAGCGAAACTTGGGACCAGCCAGGTCAACCAAGATTGCCAGGGGTTCGTTCAATTCTTCACTGACTTGGCGTATGTGATTTACGTGGGGTTGCTGCTCGTCAGGACCGGCGTGGGCCATGTTGAGGCGAAAGACGCTCACTCCGCTGCTGGCCAGAGTTGCCAGTTGAGCGGGCTCACAACAAGAAGGCCCCACAGTCGCGACAATCTTTGTACGTGCCTTTCCAACGCGGTTCAGTGGAAGATTGTGCTCATCCATAGGTCGTCCTGATTCGGCAAGGCTTATATCGAGGTCAATTGGAGGGGGTGAGAGCTGGAAGTTTGGCAGGATATCCGTGCTAAGTAGGGTCATACTCACTGTGCCTTAGTGTCCGCGGAATGGAATACCGTGTAAAGTTGAATCTGGGTGCATCTGCCGTTGGATAGTCTGATTACCACGAATTAAACTGTTAAACCATACTTCCTCGAAAAAGGGAACGTCCCCAATTCAAGCTCCCGCGTCCATCAGTCCCAGAACGACAGATAGCATAAGTATTACAGATATTACAGGGCCTACCCCAACAGGGGTAACAAACTAGTCAAGCTGCGATGTCCAACTACTGGCAAAACAAATCCTGTCTGGTGACCGGTGCCTCTTCCGGCTTGGGATTGGCTATCGCACAAACGCTCTCCAGCCATGGTGCGACGGTTGCTCTTAATGCACGAACGCTCGGGCCCCTCGAAGAGGCTAGCGAGTTGTTGACTGCGACAGGTGGCAATGTACTCACATTGCCTGGAGACGTGACCAGCCAAACGGATGTCAACACGCTGGTGCGCGAAGTTCAAGCGCGTTTGGGTGGACTTGATCTGCTCTGCAATTGCGCCGGTCAGTCCACACGGGGAGAAATACTCGACACTTCGGTGGAAAGTTTCCAGCAAATGTGGGAAGTGAATTTCTTGTCGGCAGTAAGAATGACTGGCGCCTTTGCACCCCTATTAATTGAGCGACGTGGGCACTTGGTGAATATCGGCTCGTTGGCAGGCAAGATAGCACCTCGCTATCTGGGGGCGTACCCTGCGAGCAAATATGCATTGACCGCCTATTCGCAGCAACTTCGTCTGGAGCTTGAGTCCAGCGGCTTACACGTTTTGCTGGTTTGTCCCGGTCCTATCAAACGCGCGGATGCTGGTGTGCGGTACGCAGAAGCTGCAGCGGACATCCCTGAGGCGGCGCAACAGCCTGGGGGCGGGGCCAAACTCCGAGGGATCGAACCCGACTGGCTTGCTGAGCGAATTCTCACCGCCTGCCAGAGGCGACAGCCGGAACTGGTCGTGCCGGGGAAAGTCCGCTGGTTGTTGGCACTCTCCCAGCTATCACCCCGATGGGGAGATTGGTTGCTGAAGAAAGCTACTTCGGGCTAAGACTATGGTTTTCATGATTTTCGAGTTTTTCTCTGTTGCCAAAAACAGAGTTAGCGATCAGAATACAGTCATGAAGGCAACTTTCGGTTACTTTTGGTTTAGCAACACTCGCTACTTCTTTTTTACAAGAGGTGGCGGGGCCGGAGGTAATGCGTAGCTGCTAAGTAAGCACGTAATAAACACCTACAAGCCCCGAGCACCTGAAATGGTTCTCGGGGCTTTTTGTTTGAAGAATGATTTGGTGAGTAAGTGAGTAGGTTAATCCCGACTACAACTCACTAGTGACTAACGACTAACCCCTAACGTCTAACCCCTAACGACTAATATCGGAGCCCCACAATGATTATCGTAATGAAACGCAGTGCCTCGCAGGAGGACATCGACACCATGATTGCTAATGTTGAATCGCTCGGCTTAAAACCAACAGTAATTCAGGGAACTGAACGGACCGTGATTGCCGCTGTCGGAGAAGAGCGGGTCGCGGGGATCAGCTCGCTGGAGAGCGGCCCGGGAGTGGACGAAGTTCTGCCCATTCTCGCCCCCTATAAACTAGCAAGTCGGGAACTTAAGCCGGAAAGCAGTACCATAACTGCCGGCAGTCTGTCGGTCGGCAATGGCATCATTGGAGTAATAGCCGGACCGTGTTCCGTAGAAAATGGCGATCAGATCCTGGCGTGCGCCAAGGCTGTTAAGGCTGCCGGTGCCACGGCACTCCGCGGCGGAGCCTTCAAGCCACGAACGAGTCCCTACAGTTTCCAGGGCCTCAAAGAGGATGGCCTTAAGCTGCTCTCAGAGGCTCGTGATGAAACCGGTCTGGCAATCGTCACGGAAGTCGTCTCCCCCGACGACGTGGACCTGGTGAGCGAATACGCAGAGGTGCTACAGATTGGTGCCCGAAATATGCAAAACTACCGTTTGCTCGAAGCAGTAGGCAAATCCCATCGGGCAGTACTGCTCAAGCGAGGACCGAGTGCCACGATCGACGAATTCTTGCTCGCTGCCGAATACATTCTCGACGGTGGTAATTCTGACGTTATGCTGTGCGAACGCGGAGTGCGAACCTTCGAAAGCCACACGCGATTCACACTCCCCTTGGCAACAGTTCCCTATGTGCAGCAAAGAACACATCTTCCCATCGTTGTTGATCCGAGCCACGGTACGGGGCACACAAACCTGGTCACAGCTATGGCAAAGGCGTCGATCGCAGCGGGTGCCGATGGGTTGATCGTCGAGGTCCATCCCAATCCCGACAAGGCGATGAGTGATGGCTATCAATCGCTGAACTTTGCGCAGTTCGATCAAATGATGGCCGAATGTCGCCGAATCGCCGACGCCGTAGACCGTGAATTGGGAGCGATGGTTGCCGTGTAGCAATATACCGCACCTAACAGATTAGTGACGATGTGCGGCAGCGCTTGCTCGAACATAGACGAGATCATTTTCAGAATCGTGAATTACAACGGTCTCGTCATTAGCCTCGCCCTGCCACAGTTGGATTGGATAGATGTCAAGCATCGGTTCGTTATTCACGACGTCTTGCGAGGTGACTTGAATTGTCCCGCCGGGGGAGGCTCGCCAACTCAGCCCCAATGGAGTGAGAACAGCATCCAAGGCAGTGCTCCACGACTGGTTGGCAATTCGACAGGTGATTCGTGAGTCGGGCCAGAGATTTTCCTTTGCGAGGGCCGGCCAGTCCACGAACAGTGGCAGCCCCAGTTCACTTTGCCAGTAACGAAACACTTCGGCCAAGGGGGTCTCGTGTGAAAAGGTGAAGGTTGTAGGTGCATCCACCCGATCTGCGACAATTATGTTGAGCGGCTCTTCACCAAGCAGTTGTGCAGGATAGCGACTTCGGAGCGGAATCTTCTTTGCCAATCGAATTCGTTCAAGAAAGAACAATATCTGAAAATGCACTTCTTGAGCTTGTTCGATTTGAAGCTTGGTGGGTGTCGTCGAAATGGTCCAGCTCCCCCCTGCCCTGGACCAACTCTCTGGCGCAATCAGTTCTTCAATCCATCTAGCAAAATCTTCTGCACTTGTTTGGGATCCAATGAGATCGTTAATCGGATAGTCTATCTTGCGAATCCGATCCGCATCTTCTCGCACAACTACCACGTGAGGACCAGCAGTGATCGCCTCCAAATGCAACGGCTTGAGAACATGAGATAACACCTCCCTGAGTGAAGTCTCCTGAAGATCGACGGATATTTGCTTGGTGGGAGAAAGTCCTGCCATCTGCAACTCGATCGGCGCCACGCTAATCGGTACGCCGGAAAGGCTCGCCACCAAATCCAAATAGTCGACCAGCGCCATATTGTTTACTGTGAGCGAGGGAACTTTCGAATCGAGCTGAATCTCCGCAGTGCGCGAAGCGGCCTGGCTGGAACTGCTATTATCTAGTCGGACGACCGTTGGTTTTTCTTGAGGTAAGACTTCAGCCAAAGAATTGTCCTCTTCCTCAATCGCCACTAGAGGCACATCCGCGCTGTTCTCGTTTGGATGCGCTGCAGCTCCTAGATTTGCCAATTCCATTTGCTCTAAATCAAGCCGTAAGGGATCGAATTTGCGAGCGACCCGAGGCTCACCTGCTGGTTCCACGACAAGCTTCGGAGAAGCGGTTTCCTCAACACTAACTTCGGTCGGCAAGACTGTTTTTTCTTCCACAGGCTCCTCAGAAGTCGAAGGTTTTACCTGGGAAGTTGTGGCTTGCTGAGATCCTTCCAATTCATTAGCGGGCTCATCCTGAGAAATCATTCCAGGACTGCGGCGATCGAGGTTATCATCTTCTACTATTTCCTCTGCCGATTCGATCGAAGGGGATTCCTCTTGAGTCTCTACATCAGATAGTTCTGCAGTGGTCGAAGTATTGACTGTCTCGCCTAGCACAGGTGGCTCGATAACACTGTCAGCACGTAATGTGAGCAACGCGCCGGTGACACTCGCCCCAATCGCAAAACTCGCAATCCACCACAAAATCGCCTTTTTACTTGCCATGGGAACACCCACAGGCGCTTCGGCGGCGACTTGAGTGATGTCATTGTCTTGAGGGACCTGGGCTTCGGGAGGAGGTTCTCCAACTGAGGAGACAGGGTCCGAAACCGGCTCGTCCAGCAGTTCCTCTACCTGAGCTGAAGACGGACCAGCCGCTTCAGCTGGAGCAACGAGAACCATGCTCTCGCAACGGGGACATGCCACGATCTGTCCGATCAGCGCGGCATTCTTTACCGACAGCTTCGCCTGGCATGTGACACAAGTAACTTTGAATAATTCCACGGGGCTCTGTCTTCGCTGTTCGCAGATAGAGTTCGACGAGTTCGCTGGCTTGGCCTCCATAAATATCACAGGATCCTAGAGGCCTTCGAACGATTCCGTTCCGACTGCTTCCATTATAGTCGATCTGATTGACGAGGAACATTTTCTAGCCGGAGCCTTGGAAAACGAAGCAGTCTTTCCGGCTGAGGCGCCAAAGTTCCCACGACAATTGTAGGTTGCCACGTTTGCACTCCTGGCCTGAAAAGGGACCATTTCAAGGCCGAAACAGCTTGTTGCACACGGTATTTTAGCAGATTTGCCGATTGCAAGCGGATTGCGAATCGGTAAAATACGGGATTACCAACGACCGATCCCTGCGTCCCCGTGAGGAATTTTACCCTGTGAAACCTGCCCGATCTCCCCGCTTTCAAAAACGCAAAGTCACTAAGAAAGTTGCCAAAAGAGACCCCATTTGCATCGATGGCGAGCGTCCACGTCCGATGTTCGTGGATTACAAAGATTTGGATATGCTCAGCAAGCTTACCAATCGCCATGGCCGGATCGTCAGCCGTCGCAAGACTGGTTGTCAGGCAACAAGCCAACACGCCGTTTCAAAAGCGGTAAAGCGCGCTCGGTTTATGGCTTTGATGCCTTACGTCGGTAGCTGAGGCTTGTGCGTCATCAAGACGCTCTCCTTCCAGGATCACTCCTCTCATGGCCGAGCCATTCCGTACGCAGCGACTCGTGGAATTTCACGACACGGATATGGCTGGGATCATGCACTTTGCGTCATTCTTCCAGTACATGGAATCAGCTGAGCATGAGCTTCTTCGCTCTCTAGGTCTCAGCGTCCATTCTGAGATTAACGGGCAAACGATCAGCTTTCCACGAGTCGCTGCTTCCTGCGATTTCAGATCACCCGCTCGCTGTGAGGAACTGCTAGCCATCGAGATCATTGTCACACGACTTGGTCGGAAAAGCATTACTTACTCCTTTGAGATGAAAAGTGGGGTCAGAGAAGTCGCCATAGGAAACATGACCTGTGTCTGTTGCTCAGTTGAACCCGGGGGAGCAATAACTTCTATCCCGCTGCCTACTGAGATCAGAGATAAATTGCAGACTTATGTTGCCTAGTAGCGGACTCGCTAGGTCAAGATGCTTGGCCAGGCGCGTTTGGCCTGTCAGAATAGTGGAATGAGTTCTCTCATTGCCAAATCAATCTCGAAATCCTATCCGACGGGAGATCACACCCTGGATGTGATTGTCGATGTCTCGTTAAGCCTCGCCCCTGGAGAGAACATGGCGATTTTGGGACCGAGCGGTTCCGGCAAGAGCACGCTGCTGGCGATTCTTGGATCATTGGATCGACCTACTGCAGGAAGCTTGAGAGTTGGGGAAGTAGATCCTTTCCAATTGAGTGAAGCCCAGTTGGCAGAATTCCGCAACCATAAGATTGGATTTGTGTTTCAGGATCATCATCTACTGCCCCAATGCACAGTGCTGGAAAATGTTTTAATCCCGTTTCTCGCCAACGGCTTTGCGGGATCCCAAGAAGTCGACGAAGCCAGGCAGCTACTTACTCGAGTCGGGTTGGCGGATCGCTTATTGCACCGGCCAGCACAACTTTCCGGGGGCGAGAAACAACGAGTGGCCATTGCCCGTGCGCTGGTCCGTAAGCCGGTGCTTGTCTTGGCAGACGAACCTACTGGCAACCTTGATGGCAGAATTGCCGGAGAGATCACAGAGCTCTTGCTGGACCTGCAGGCAGAACAGAATTCTATTCTCGTCGTGGTCACCCATAGCCAGCAATTGGCTGATCGAATGCAGCGCCGGCAACTACTCCGGGATGGCAAACTGGTTGACTGCTAATAAAAGTTCATCTGTAACCCCCATAGCCGGACCACCACTTTGGTCTGGGAAGCCCACAGACATGAATGCCTCCGGCCAGGGAGAGTTGGCGGGTTGTGCCGATTCTGTCGACCACCTTCGGCTAAGGTTCGCCAACGATTTCTCGGTCCTCCGAGCTAAAAGTCATGAGAGAGCCCTCAAAGGTTCGATGCTACTATTACCCTTTCTCTAACGACTTTCAGGGAAGAAAGCCAATGCCTCTCACTCGCCAAATCTACTGTGCAGTGTTCGTAACACTTCTGTTGGCATGCGATTCATCCGCGCAGTCCCTTGGCTACTGGCACCTGCCCAGTACTCCAGCTCAATATTGTGGCCTGGGTTTCGGACCCGGTCATCATGCCCCGATAATTCGGACACATTGCTGCCGTCCCCCAAGAGTCCCACGGTGTGTGCACACTCGCGGTTGTCTCTCAGGTGGACTTGCTTACTGTGGTTCGATTTATAGTGCTTACGAAATACCGGGGTGCCATGCCGAACTCGATTCCCTCGTTAGTCCCGAGAGTGCCATTGTTGCGCCCGAGCCAAGTGAACCCTTGTTCTCTTCTCCTGATCAGCCCAATGACCAGGTACTGCCTACGCCCCAAAGTGAGCTGCCGAGCACACAGCAAGACTGAAAAGGCATCTGGTTACTGTCGCAACTTGGGTTGATTAACGGGATTCGTCCCTATCGAATGATGAGCTTTTCAACTAAGTTGGGCTAAAGTGAGCTAACCTGACACTTTGATCCACATGAAGCTTGATGCACGTCATTCTTATTATAATCATTGCAGTTGCAGCCTTTTTCTTATGGCGATGGTGGCAGAAAACTCGGATCGAAGCGTTGCGTAAAGAAGCCGTTGAGAGCTTTTCAATTCAGCTGCCTGGACTTGCAAACCAATTCTTAGAAGCTGCTGAGGCCACGGGCAAACCACGAGGGCTTCGCTGGAAGAATTGTGAACTCTCGGGCGAGCCCTTCTTTGCGAAGGATCGAGTAACCGGCGAAATCTACGCCCTCGTTACTGCCACAATTAGTTTCGAAGCAATCGCTGGAGGGGGAATGGAGGACGTAGAAGCGGTTGGAAATCTACGCTGCGCCACTGCCGTTTTCGTGTATCGAGATGGCTCCTGGACGAGTGACGGCCAGGCCGTTTTCAATCTTGAGCCTGCTCAGTCCATCGAGCGCTTCGAGGAATCGCTCGAGCCACTCGGGTCAGCTTAGGGGAGAGATTTCGGTCAGCTATCCCAACGACCCACATAATCTCACAAATCGCTACCGCCAGGCTGGCGCGATTCTGTTATCATGCTACGTTTAGATAACACAGAAGCATACGAGAATTTCACGATTTCACCCCACCAAGGAACTATCCGTTTTGCCGAAGCCCATCCTCTTTGATCCGAGTCATTACAGTAACCTCACAGCCGAGGACCAGGCCCTCTTGCAACTGGGCTATGGTCGGGCCGTGGAAGCTCTCGAGCGAAATATCACTCCCAAAGGTTTTTCAGCTTGTTCGCTTGAGGATAACCAGGTTTGTGGCACCGATGCCAACTACCGTTCCGTATGGGCACGCGACGGGGCAAAAACTATCATCTGGACCCTCGATCTGGATGAACCACATATTCGCGAATGCCAATTTGAGACCCTGCGAACTATCCTGACTCATCAGGCACCCGCTGGGCAGTTGCCGGCTCACGTGCTAATTGAAACTGACGAGCCAGAGTACGGTGGCGTGGGAGGAATCACCTCCATTGACAGTGCTTTGTGGACCATCATTGCGGTGCACCATCTTTGCCGTCATCTCGACGATTGGTCACTGGCCGACGAGTTTCGCGATACGCTGCAGAGAGCCGTTGATTGGCTCGGTGCGCTGGACGCCAACAACTGTGGTCTCTTGGAGATTCCCGAGGCCGGTGATTGGACTGATTTATTCGCACGTAGCTACCATGTGTTGTACGACGAAGTCTTGTGGCATCGCTGTCTGCAATGCCATGCCGATATGCTCGATCATCAAGGCGAAGGCGACCGGGCCGCTGATTATCGCAAGTGGTCCGAGCATGTGAAAAAGATGATCGTACGTCGATTTTGGCCTTCGACTGCACTTGACGAGAGTCAAAGTGGACCGAGCTTTGCCGACGTACAATATCAATTGGGAGACGCTCGCTATTTGGTAGCGCAAGTTTCCCCTTTCAACTATAGTTGGCGATGCGATGTTTATGGCAACTTGCTGGCCTATCTGACGAAGCTCGTCGATAAGGAAAAGGCGATGATGACGTTTCGCTTCCTTTGGGGAGTCGGCGTCAATGAACCCGGTCCGGTGCGAAACATGTATCCCCCCATCCATGCAGGGGACCCCGAGTGGCGTGACTATTTCGCAGTGAACGTGCTCAACTTGCCGGACCATTACCACAACGGTGGGATCTGGCCGTTCATCGGCGGCTTGTGGGTCCGCTACATCCATCGGCTGGGTATGCCGGACGTGGCACGTCGCGAACTGGTGAAACTCGCCCGACTCTGCTCCCAGGGGATAACTACCGAATGGGAGTTTAACGAATGGCACCATGCTGCCACGGGCAGGCCGATGGGCAAGGCCTATCAGGCGTGGAGTGCCGCCAGTTTTGTGAAGGCTTGCCACGATCTCCATCTCGAACCCGAGCCGGATGGGCAGTTCTGAGGATTGGTTTCGCCCTCAGCACGGTCTTGAAAGCCGGGGGATTGCAATCCCCCGGCGTTGTCACATCACTTCCCCAATTGTTCGGCAAGTTCCTCAGCGCCATAGATGCTGCGGAGAGCTTCGCGGATGCCGCTGGAGTGCACGGAGACGGCACGAGACACGAGGTCGTCATACATGTAGTCGGCCGTCAGGCTTTGAATGTTGCCGTCGAAGATAATGCCGACGAACTCGCCGGCCCGATTGACGACGGGACTCCCTGAATTGCCGCCGATGATATCAGCCGTGGAGACGAAATTCAGCGGTGTCTCCAGATCGATGCGTTCCTCTGCCTTGTCCCATGACGGGGGCAACTTCCACGGAGGTTTTGCCTCATGGGCTGCCTGATGGGCGAACGCGCCGGCAAAAGTAGTCCAGGGTGGAACTTTGTGGCCCCCTTCCTCATAGCCTTTTACCACACCGAATGACAATCGCAAGGTGAACGTCGCATCGGGATAACCTGATGTACCTTCCACAGCTACACGGGCACTTTCGATCTGGGAATAGGCCTGACGTTCGATTTCTTCGAGGGCCTCTTTGCGCTGACGAATTCTCCGATATTCTTCCTCAAGAGTGCGGAAGAACTGGATCATTGGATCTGTCGATGCTTCGATGGCTGATTGCCCTCCCTCGGCCAACTCCCGGCGGTAATCAACGTCGTTCAGTTGAGATCCGCCAATCAACTCGGCAGCGCGCTCGAACGGATCCTTTCCAGCCAGAGCGGCCACGACCAGCGGATCGTCTCCGCTTCGCTGTTCGACGAACATCGAAAGTTGAGTCGCCAGCTTGGCAACTTCCAGATCGTCGTAAATCGGTGCCGGTGAGAATAATTCATGCTCAAGCGATTCCCGCCCAGCGTCGGTGAATTCTCTCAACCGTTCTTCGCTCGGCTTTTGATCTTCTCCGGCCATGAGTACAAGTTCTTTGGCAATCTCGTAGTAGCGTTCGCGGAAGTCGACTCCACCCTGGAGCAATTCAATCTTCTCAGGCTGGATGCTTGCAATTCTTTGCCAAGCCTCAAGATAATGCTTGAGTCCCTCATTAGCCTTAATCTGAGCCAATAGTTTGTCTTCTTGAGCAGTTTTTTCAGCCAGAAAATCCGGGGCTTGCAAACCGACAAGCATCCCCGTGATCGCCTTGCGACTGTTCTGAACGCCAAACAAGTCATCCTGTCCGCGCCTTTCATGCTCTGGACTTTCGCCGTTGTACTGCTGCAAGGCAACCTCCATACGGCACAGATAGTTCAGATAGAAGGGAAGCGAGTGATCGCGGAGCGTCTTCAGGGCGGCCGTTGTCAGGTCACGGTCGGTGCGCGCAGGATTTCCCGATACAAACACCAGTTCTCCATCCTCGGCACCGTGCTCCGACCATTTGAGAAAATGATCGATCTTCGCCGGCTTGCCATTTTCATAGACTCGAAAAATAGTGACGTCCATGTTGTAGCGCGGGAATTCAAAGTTATCCATATCCCCGCCGAAAAAGGCCGCAGTACTCTCTGGTGCCCACACCAGACGCACATCTGTGTACTTCTTGTAGCGATAGAGGTGATACTTCGCACCGCCGAAAAGCGTAATGACATCGCTACGCAATCCCGTCTTGTCGAGCGACTCCTGCTCAATCACTGCCATCGCTGCTCGTCGAGCCTTGTAAGCTGCTTCTGGTTCGAGGTCACTTGCAACAGATTCATTGACTCGATCAGTAACGTCTTCGATTGAAACGAGTTGATTGAGTTCCAAATCGGGAGCTTTGAGTTCATGCTGCGTATCCTCGGCGAGGAAGCCATTTTCGTAATAGTTGAATTCAGGGGTTGAGAGCTTGTGCAGCGTATCGGCGGCGACGTGGTGGTTCGTGATCACAAGGCCATCACTTGAAACAAACGATGCCGATCCTCCTGAACTGAATCGCACGCTGGAAAGCATAATGTGGTCAGCCCACTCTTGCGTTGGTTCAAAATCATATTCCAACTTGAGAATCTCGTGCGGCAGGTCATTGAACAGCCACATCCCTTCGTCGGCTCGTGCCATGGAAAGAAACGAGATAGCGATCAGGAACGAAAGTCGAAACGCGTCGAGATATCGAATCATGGGAACCCCTCAAGAATGCTTGCAATCCAGATTGGCGAATCATCTCGCCTAAGACAAGAAAGAATGGTAACAGATTTGCGGGTGATTGCCGAACCGCAGAATGAGACTGCTGCAAAGAAAAGTAATTACCCTAGTCGGAGGCATCCGCCGTGGCAGACCGCCGGGCCAATCAGGATAGCTTGCCTCGGACCCCGATGGCGGTCCGGCCAGGTACAACCTAAGCAAGGCAGCCACGCTTGCTAAACAAATGCAGGCGCGGACGAATCAATCGGCCGCGCCTGCTAGCCCCCCTGGGTGTTTCGTGGCAAGTCTATAGCCAGTCGGGCTACAGAACTGCTGGCATTTTGCTTAAGAGCGAGAAACTTTCTGACAAGAGAAAACAGCGTGAGTTTGACTATGAATTTATCGGCGTTGCAAGTTTGCGGCTTTGGCAAAGTTTGAGGAATATTCCAGGATTCGCCGAGAATCGTTGTTCGCTTCACTTGGTATCGCTAGCATCCCGCTTCGACAGCAGCGGAAGCGACTTTTTATGGATTTCGACTCACAAAGTTTGACGATTACGCCGATTTTGAGGTGTAGCGGGGTCGGCATGCGCCGAGTATTATCCCGACTGATCCGCCTTCGTTTGTGCGAAAGGGAGTTTGCTGTGTCACGAGTCTCATCAATCTCTGAATGGCTATTGCGCCAATCCTTTATCTGGGGCGGACTCGCCTGCCTGGCATTTTATGCAATCGTTGTCGGGGGAAGCGATGCTGGTTCAACGATCCAGCGCTACTTCGCTGGGCACTGGGTAAACTATGCAACAACCACTATCTTCTTTGTGGGGCTCTCTGCGCTCGTGATTAAGATGTTGGGGCTGATCGTGCAGTTTGCCACACTGGACACTATCAAACTTCCCCCAACAAAAGTGCAAGGACAAGCCGTTGGAGATGTTCCCACACTACTGGCTGGACTCAATAACCTTTCTCCTGCCCTGCAAAACTGTTATCTGGCCGAGCGACTGCGTAACGCTTTGGAGTACGTCCAGCGCAAGGGTTCAGCAGACACGATTGAATCACATCTGCATCATCTCGAAGATGCCGACTCGGCACGATCGCATCAAAGCTACTCCATGGTGCGGATCATCTTCTCCACGATACCTATCCTCGGGTTCTTGGGAACGGTCATCGGCATTACGATGGCGATCGCCAAGCTGGATCTTTCGGCCGATGCAATGGATGAATCTTTGCCCGCCGTGGTGGCGGGTTTGAGCGTGGCCTTCGATACGACGGCTTTGTCGCTCGTTTTGTCCACGCTGCTGTTGTTTGCAAAATTCTGTGTCGAGAAAATCGAGAATCGCCTTTTGAGTGCGGTAGACAAAGTGTCAGCGGAGCAGCTCGTCGGTCGGTTCCAACAACTGGGAAGCGCTAGCGATCCCCACCTTGCCTCGATCAGGCGCATGTCTGAACAACTCCTAACCGTCGTTCAAACCAGCGCAGAAAAGCAGAGCGAACTCATGCAAGCTTCGCTCGATGAAACGAACAGGCGCTGGTCTGAGCTACTCGATGGCACTGCGTCCACGCTAAACCGAGTCATGGCCGGCGCAGCAGCGAGTCTGGAAGAATCATTTGCAGCCGCTGCCACAACCCTGGACGAAGCACTCTCCGGCGCGGTGGTAGAGGGGCTCTCTCGGCATGCCAAGGCACTAAACCAGGGAGTTGAACAGCATACCAAGAATTTGGAAGAAACTCTTGTCCGCCATGCGGTTCTCTTGAACGAAGGCCTCGACCACCATGCCACGGCTCTGGCCAAAGCCGAATCCGTCGTGGCAGAAGAGAATCGACGTCATCTGGCAGAAGTGGAAGCGGCCGTCGGCGAGGCGATGCTGGTGGCATCCAGTCGACAAGAAAAGCTCATTGCCAAGAGCGAACAGATCTTGCACGAAATGCAAACTGCCTTGGTCGATTCGGCAAGTGCCACTGTTGCCCAGCAGGAACAACTCTTCCGTCAGGGTGAAATCCTTCTGAAACTTGTCGAGGGTACGAACCAGATTAAGCAGCTAGAGGATTCGCTTAACGACAACCTACGGTCCCTGTCCGAGACGCACAATTTCGAGCAGACCATTTCGAGCTTGTCGGCCATCCTGCAACTTCTCGGGGCCCATTTGGGGCAATCGCTTGTCTCGGGCGAGCATCTTGAGATGAAAACCCATCGCACGCAGAACAAGGCAGCATGAGCAATCGCAACGTCAGCGAGAACTCCGATTCGATCAGCTTGTTCCCCTTCCTGGCCGTGCTGCTCTGCACGATGGGGGCACTGCTGGTGTTGCTGGTCGTATTGGTCCAACGAGCTACCGAGAAAGGTCTGCTCGCACAATTGTCTGAGCTAAAGCTGGTCTCGGCCACGGTGCCAAAACCCGAAAATCTGAATCACGTCCGGCAACTCGAAGAGGAGTTGGCAGAACTTGACTCGTATCAACAAGAGCTAGCCAAGCTCCGCGAGGAAGCAAACCGACGCCTGAAGAATGAGCAGTTGCGTCTGAGCCATTCCGAACAGCATGCACGTCGGCTCGAAGAAGAACTCGCAAAATTGGCTATCGCAGCAGCTCAGCTAAAACAGACTGAGGAAAACCAATTGGTCGACCAGCAGCAGGCCGAGCGCGAAGTGGCGCGACTTGAGAAACTGGTTGCCGACACCCGGCAACAAATCGAAGAGCTTCGCGCCCAAAGCGGCGGCAAGCATTCCTATGCTATTGTCCCCTACAAGGGCCCCAACGGCACCTATCGACGACCTATCTACATCGAGTGCAGTGGTGAGGGGATTACTCTGCACCCTGAGGGAATCCGCCTCAAGGCAGAGGATTTCATCGCTCCTCATTGGCCGGGTAATCCCTTGGCAGCGGCATTGCGTGCCTCGCGCGAATATCTCAACGACAAAGCAGCGAAAGCTGGCGACTATGCTCCGCCCGATCCCTATCCCCTGATGATTATCCGTCCCGATGGGATCCAGCAATACGCTTTAGCACGAGCTGCAATCACCTCGTGGGACGCAGATTACGGCTACGAATTTATTGACAAAGATATGCAACTCAGTTTCCCTGAATTAGCCGACCCCAACCTGGCCCGTGCCCAGCAACATGCCATCATCATCGCGCGCGATCGATTGCAGCAGTTGGCCCAGGCCGCACCGAGCCGTTTTCGAGGAATGGGCCTGGGCGCCAGCATGGCTCCGACGTATGGAGATGGCGATGTTGCCGGAGGCTATGGCTATGGAAGCACCGGAACACCAAACGCCGAGGAAGATCGCTATTTGGCTACCAGCAGCCGAAGTGGTGATGGCACTGAAGAATCCTCAGGGAATGCAGAAGAAGCGAGAAATCCACTGAAACCGGGTGAAATGACCTCTCCAGAAGGTGGATCCGGCAAAGGAGGCGACTTGGCAGGATCCCTCAGTGCGCCTGAAGCTGACGGCGCACCTGCTTCAGCAGATGATGCATCACCTCAGAAAGGCACCGATGAATCCGTTGTCGGTTCACGCTACGCCCAAGGCGAGCCTGCATCAGCAGGGGGTAGTTCCCAGCAAGCCAACTCCCCGTCTGCCGACCAGTCTGCTTCAAAAAGCGGCTCGTGCTCAAATGGTTCGTGCCAGCAACCATCAAGTGGAGGTTCACCGACCTTAAGCTTTACTAACAAAAAGAACGAATCAATCGCCGCCACCCAAGGTGCCAACTGGGCCGTCGAACGAGCAAACCAACACTCGGTTCCGATCCGCCGCTCGATTCGTGTGGTGGTTCGCGAAGATCAAATTGCCCTCTTGCCATCGAAGAATGCTGCCCAAGGCAAAGAGACGACCGGCCAAATCATTTCACTCAATCAACCGATAGAGAGTCTCTCCCGAGAATTTGTCTCGGCCCTGCGTGAACGCATTGAAGAATGGGGCCTGGCAGGCAGCGGCATGTATTGGCGACCCGTTTTGGAACTAAACGTCGGCCCCGACGCCCAGATGACTGCCACACGAGTCGTAAGCCTTTTGCAAGATAGCGGAGTAGACATTCAACTTCCGGAAGCCACTGCAAACCAAACGAACCCCACCCAGAGCGAGGAGGTGCGGCGATGAGCAAGCGTCCTCTTGATCAAGATGAATCATCACAGGATTCATTTCTCGACATCGTTGCCAATCTCGTGGGTGTCATCATCATTTTAGTGATGCTCGTCGGAGCCAAGGCAACTCATGACGCACTTCACGGGAATGAAGCCAATCTTTCTATCGAAAATACCGCCGAAGTGAATCAAGTGAACTCAGTGGAACTGGAATCTAAGTTGCTTGCTGCCCGCAAAAGTGTTTTTGAGTCGCGTCGCGAAGTCGAGCAATTAGCAACCCGGCTAATTCAAATCAAACGTGAGGCAGACGATTTCGACGCTGAACGCGTCAATCTGGCCATGCACCGCAGTGTCGTCGAAGAAGACCTGGCCCGTCGCCGTCAGTTGCTCGACGCCGAGCAGCAACAGCAGTTCGATGTTCAGAAAAAAATAGGCGAGTGCCAACTTGCCCTCGACGCACTCACTAAAGAACAACTGGGGTTACTCACTGGTCCCGAGACGGTCGAAGAACTCGAAAGTGTCCCAACACCACTGGCCAGAGAAATTGATGGCAATGCAATCCATCTGAGATTGAAAAAGGGTCTCGTCTCCGTGGTTCCCTTTCATGAGCTATTGGACGAGGTTCAAAGACACGTAGAAGATATTCGCCGCCGACTCCAAGCCAGCGATCATGTGGTCGATACTTTCGGACCTATAGAAGGCTATCGAATTCGAGTGACGGTCAGTCGCCTAACCGACCCTTCCTCTGTGGGAGGCCCCCGCGCAGGTCAGGTTCAGAGGGTGGTCATTGATCAATACGCCGAAATCCTGCCTACTTCAGATGTTCTCGGCCTGGACGTGGAACAGGCCCTTATGCCCGGTGGGTCGCTCTACAAATATTTGCAAGACCGTCGTCGCCAATCACCCTCGGTTGTCGTCTGGCTTTACACAGATAGCTTCGACGACTTCCGCCTGCTCAAACGCACTCTCTGGGAAATGGGTTTCTCCCTGGCCACACGACCAATGTTACCGGACGCAAATATTGGCCTTTCGCCCCACGGCACAAAAGCCGCAGCACAATAATAGTGTGGCTGCAACCCAAAGGGGTGCCCGTGATAACTGCGACGCGATTGCCAAGTCTAACGAGGCACAGCGGAGGGCGAAACTGCGAAGTGTCTCTGAAGCTCACGTAGCTCACGCCATCCACACGGTCCTGACAAGAACCATTTCATTCCTGCGGATGTGTTTCAGGAGGTGCCAAGTAAAACGAGCGCAGCACCAGCGAAATCGCCCCACAAACTAGAAGCACGTCGGCGATGTTGAAATTGGGCCAAACCCATTGGTCGCTGGCCTGAAAGAGAATCCAATCCCGCACGGCATAGATGGTTTCTCCCTGACGGTTGGGATCGAATTGGTCCCAGGTAAGCCCTGGGAAGCCTGCCCTGTCGTAGAAATTCCCAAGTACGCCTCCCATGATGCATCCCAAGGCGGTAGTGAGCCAGAAGTCCTCGGCCGCACGATAGTAGAATAGCCAAACTGGGATTGCGATCGCCGCCACAATAGAGAAAGCGCCAAACAGCCAAACCTTGCCCTGCCCCATGCCAAACAGAGCCCCCTCGTTTAGGCTCTTCTGGATACCAATGTGGCCTTCAACCAACCACCACTCGCTACCATGGAACAGCCTGGGACTGGCAAAGACGAGATGCTTGGTCCAAAGATCGGCTGCGCAGCCCACTATCGCAATCAGAACAAACCAAAGCGCCCTTCGGGGCCAGAGACTCGAGGAATTTTCCATACTCCCGGTTTGCCTCGATAGGGGTAAGCTGGTTCCTTGCCGCCCCCCTAGTGCGAATTTTAGCCTGCCAGACCGTTGGCCTCACGCGATGCGGCACATTTGACACACAAAGGCGTGTGCGGAAGAGCATTGAGTCGCGTCTTGGGTATCACACCTCCACACTCTTCACAGATACCAAAGGTCTTATTTTCGATCCGCACCAATGCTTGCTCGATCAAGCCAAGGGTGTCTTCTTCGGTTGCCAGCAAACTGAGCGTGAATTCTTGTTCGAAATTGTCGCTGCCAAGCTCGGCCATGTGAATTGGCATATGGGATGCTTCAACATTTTCACCCCCCAATGCCTCATCCGTCATCGATTCCACGTCATTTCGCAACCGCGAGCGGAGCAGGAGCAGGCGCTCCTTGTATACCTTCATATCTGCTAAGTTCATCAATGTTCTCCGAAAAAGTGATCATCCCCAGCTTACGATATGCTTTGGAGACCAGACCCGTTATTTTAACGGGCAGAATTGATAGAGTCAAACGATTTTCGGGTTCTACAGTGGCTCTTAACCTTAGTCACCATAAGCCCTTGAAGTAGTTCTCGGAAAGCATTTTCCATGACTTTTTCACAACGATTGCGTAGTGAAGTCAGGGGACCGCCTCTAGGTGGAAATGCGCCGCGAGTAGCCGTAGTGACGTGTCGACCTAGGTAGATTATGGACGGATAAATTGCAGGCATCATCACCCTCCCAGACTCGTGCGATTCGAGGTAATTCTACCAGAGTTGCAGGAGTTACCTGTCCGCACTAGACTGGGATAAGCTGTTTTCCTATTTGTATTTAGCAGCCAATTTATCAGTTTCATCTCCGCTAGAAAGTAACAACGGAGCGCGCACAGCCTGTTCCGATCTACCAATCTCGCGGTGCGCAATTAGAATGCGGAGTTGCATGTGGCGATTTCGGTGAAAACCAACACCGACCAGGCGTTTCAACGCTGCTTGTCACCCAGTTGTGGGGCAACGTACGACATCGGTGAGGCACTTACTTCGTGCGCCGTGTGTGGCAGCCTATTGGATATCGCCTACGACTGGAATCGCTTGCCGCTGCCTAAAACATTAAGTGAATTTGAGAAGAAGTGGTCCCGCCGCAATGAACCACTCTGCAAGAGCGGCGTCTGGCGGTTTCGTGAATTACTCGCGTTCTCTCCGCCAGAGAAAATCGTCACCATCGGCGAGGGGCAAACTCTGTTGGCACCCTCGGACGGGGTTGCTAAATACATTGGCCTCAATGCAGGGCAATTGTTTTTGCAATACGAAGGCATGAATCCTTCGGGAAGCTTCAAAGACAATGGCATGACCGCCGCGTTCACCCACGCGCACACTATTGGTGCCAAGTGGGCTGCCTGTGCCTCGACGGGCAACACCAGCGCATCGCTCGCGCTCTATTGCGGAGTGAGCAAGTTGATGCAGGCAGTGATCTTTATCGGCTCAGGAAAGATTTCTTACGGAAAGCTTTCTCAGGCGCTCGACTACGGGGCACTCACCTTGCAGATCGCTGGCGACTTCGACGACGCCATGATGCGCGTGCGACAGGTGAGCGAGCAACTTGGCATCTATCTGGTCAATAGCGTAAATCCCTTCCGGCTTGAAGGCCAGAAAACGATCATGTATCGAGTCCTCGAGAGCCTCAACTGGGAAGTGCCCGATTGGATCGTCGTCCCGGGGGGGAATCTCGGCAACAGTTCGGCCTTTGGCAAGGCCTTCATGGAGCTTAAGGAGCTTGGGCTTATAGATCGGGTGCCGCGACTTGCAATAATCAACGCGGCCGGAGCGGATACGCTTTACCAGTTGTTCGAGGTCAATGGCCAGCGCTGGAATGGTGGTAAGATCGACAGTGATGCCACGACGGACTACTACGAGGAATTGGATAAGAGCGAGCGCCGTGCATCGACGATCGCCAGTGCCATCGAGATCAATCGCCCCGTGAATTATCAAAAGTGTCTGCGGGCTCTCGACGTTTGCAATGGTGTTGTTCGCGAAGTGTCCGACCAGCAGATTCTCGACGCCAAAGCACAAGTTGGCGCCCACGGCTTGGGTTGTGAACCCGCCAGCGCTGCCAGCGTAGCCGGTGCCAAGCTGCTCGCCGCGGAAGGGATCATCTCACCTTCGGATCGCGTGGTGTGCATTCTCACGGGCCATCAACTCAAAGACCCCACTGCAACGGTTGCCTATCACACAACCGATCAAGAGGAATTCAATCGCGTGCTGGGAAGCCGAGGAGTCCAACGCGCAGAGTTCGCCAATCGTGCGGTGGCCGTAGCCAACGATCTTGAAGAAATCGTCCGGGCGATACAATTAAACAGCTGAGTAGCAGTTCTCAAGCAGTTTGTACTCACAAGGATGAAGTAACATGAGCATGAAAATCGCCATTCACGGTGCAGCGGGTCGTATGGGGCAGCGTGTCGTAGCACTTGCTAGTGCCGATAATCAATATCAGATCGTTGCCGCATTAGAGTCGGCGACACACCCTGCTCTCGGTCAAGATGCTGGTTTGCTCGCCGGTGTAGGTAAGCTGGGCGTACCATTGGCCGTCGTAGGCGAATCGGATGCCGACGTGGTGATCGATTTTTCGGTTCCCGATGCGGCCATCGCCGTGTTGACCCACTGCCTGGAATTCAACAAGCCGTTAGTAATAGCCACCACAGGGTTTGATGTTCCCCAGGATGAATTCATCCGTGAATCGGCCCGCAAGCTCCCCATCGTGTGGGCACCGAGCATGAGCGCCGCGGTGAATCTGCTCATGAAACTCACCGGCATTGCCGCGAAGTCCTTGCGGAATTTGCCGGGGGGAGTCGACGTTGAAATCATCGAGCGGCACCACCGGTTCAAGGAAGACGCCCCCAGTGGTACAGCGTTACGTTTTGGCAACATCGTCGCCGAGGCGATGGGGCAGTCGTCTCACATTCACGGTCGCCATGGCAGACCGGGCGAAAGACCCCGCAACGAAATCGGTTATCATGCCCTCCGCTCAGGAGATAACCCAGGCGAACATACCATCGTATTCGGCATGTTAGGCGAGACAATCGAACTCAAAGTCGCCGCGTCCAACCGTGATTGCTACGCCCAAGGCGCGCTGCTCGCCGCCAGTTGGCTCCTCGACAAACCTGCTGGACTTTACAGCATGAATGACGTGCTTGGGTTGTAGTGGCGTGTGGTTCGTGGTTTGTGGCGAGTCTGTTTCGCTGTTCCCTGTCCCCCGTATTCTGTCCCCTCCTCACATGGCCAAATGCGACGAAGGTTATCTCTGTGAAGTTTGCGGCAAAGACGTTGCCGAGTTGATCGAGAGCGATTTGTACTTGCGTTACATCGTCGGCATGCTCGATCCCGAGGTGCTACACACTACCCCTGAGCGGCACATCCGCTGCAACCCTGAACTGGCGCAATACATCGTGGCCGATGATTTTGAGCCGGTGTTTCGCGACGGCCCCTTCGACAAACGCAATCTCGACCCCGAGTTCGTACGCCAGCAGGAAACCCTCTTCACCCGCGGCTGGCACCGACTGAAAGAAGTTGCCGGCAGCAAT
This sequence comes from uncultured Planctomycetaceae bacterium, assembly GCA_937925545.1. Lineage (GTDB taxonomy): Bacteria > Planctomycetota > Planctomycetia > Pirellulales > Lacipirellulaceae > Bythopirellula. Next base: position 82,278 of record CALALR010000037.1, on the reverse strand, counting down.
CTGCCGATCATCGAGTATCCCTTGCCGGAGGTGATTGAGAAGATCAAATCGAGTTCGCCGGGAACCTCCTAAGCCCCGGTTTACGAGTTACCATCATTCGATTCGACTCCGCAAATCGCTGCTGCAAGTAGGACTCGGATAGCACCTTTTACGACTGGATTCCAGCTATTCGGGAATGAAGCTAGAAAGCGAAATCTTGTTGGTCCGCTACTTCTGTTCTCGAAACGTGGAGAAGCTGAGATAGCCCAAGATGGCGGATGCCATGATTGCCCCAATGTGCATCATCTTTCCTTCCGTACCAAAGGGAATACCCGCCACGAAGTCGATCGTGAACAATAGAAAGACCAAGGCCGCGACGACCATGCCGGCGATCGTCATACCTTTGGCCATATGCTTTCAAGCCTTCTCTGTGGGAAAAAAATTGCTCCGGATCGAGCGAACCAACCGTAACGTTCTAGTATAATTCGTTGCTCACGCTTGTCATGGCATACAAGCGCAAAACATGAGAAAACCGCGACTTTCATTGCATTCCGAGGACTATTTGAAACGCCTTTACGGGCTTGACGGGGGCCAAACGACTAGGTTACGCCGGACTTTTCCTGCGATCGAATGGCCTTTTCTTCTTCTGATCTGTTCGTTGTCGGCTCGTCCAAACCGCGTTCGCGACGAATCGTTCCTACCCGGGTGACGATTTCCTGGATCACCCCCTGGTTGGCATAGATGTTTAACCAAACCCGGTAGTACACCCAACACACAACGGCCATCCCTGCCAAGGCACCTGCTAGATGAACTTCGGTCATATCGGCCGTATTTTGTCTTCCTGTTCCTGGATCGGAAGCAGCCCCCAAAGCTCCGACGCCAACCACGGTCAGCATGCCAATTACACACCAAGGAAAGGTTTGCCTTTTAAGTTGAGTGCTGTTCCGTAAAGGGTTCAGGTCAAGTTGATATGTTTCGGTCACCTCTTTGCACCAGCGACTCGTCCCCACAAAATACGTCACCGCAATGCTCAACACAAATACCACCGCCAGTGCCGCCGAAGTACCGGTAAGCATGTGGACCCCACGCCAATTGAGCGTGGCCTGGTCGGGGTTGTCGTAGAGATCGCCGATCGTGAGCCCAACCACGATTGCTGCCAGGTACAATCCAAGCGATAACGAAGCGAGTACAGGAAAGATTCGAATCACGCGGCGTGGTGTGGCTAATTGTTGGTGGTCAGCGAGCCGGAGCATCCTCGCCCCCGCCCCGATGGAAATCCAAGATACTGCCCTCAGGTCGTAAGAATCTCACAGTTTAGAAGATCACGCGATGATCTGTCAGGGGGGATGGACATTTTTTCCGTGGGTGCGTCCTTCTTGGGCGTGACGCAACGCCGCATACGGCATTCACGGAAGAGAGCATGCAGACCTTATTTCGTGGCAATCGTGTAGGATAGCCCCAGTCCCCGACACAACAGATGAGCATGTCTTATTGGTAACCGATCAAAAACAGGTTCACACAACTGCTTGAAGAACCGCAATCCGCTGCCTGCCAGATAGATTCGTTGGCGACTCACCATAAGGGGTGTGGCGATTTTCTTAAAGCCCGCTTTCATAAGCAATCGCACGACTTCTGAGAGTCGATATTCTTTGAGGTGCAGGCCTTGCGCTTCAGTTCGCAGAGGGCAAAAGAGCCTCGTGACATCCGACGGTCTCAGTAACCAGTTTGGAGTGATGGTCACCAGGTTCCCACCTGGCAAAAGCAGAGCGTGGATGTGTCGCAAATAATCGGAGATTTCATCGGTGCAAATATGCTCAAACACATCATTCCAATAGACGAGGCTCGGCTTGTCGAAGAAACTTCCGGGGTCAATGGATCGTGGATCTCCCACCAGCAGTTCCTCTGCGTGGGTCGAACCCAAGTTGGCAACCGCCTGCTGGCGCATCGCTGCAGAGATTTCCACGCCCCCCACCGGAAACCCATGCTCGGCAACTTCCTTGAGCAATGATCCACTGCCGTAGCCGATTTCAAACAAACGAGGACGCCCGATTCCTCGATTCACCTGCCGATAAAGAATTTCGAGAACGAGTTTCCCGTATCGCGGGTCGAAACCCATGACGAATGGCTCGTCGAGAGGTTGCTGGGCAGCGAGGATCGTGCAGACGGTATCGTAGGCTTGTCCGATTACCAAAGAGCGATCGCGACTGTGCGGCGGAAACATCTGCATCGCACGGGCAAATTGTTGCTCTTGTTCCCATTGCAATTCTCGTAGTTGTTCGACACTCAAACCAGCGAGCGATATCCAACTCCCATCGGCAAGCATGACTTTTGGAATTGTTCTGTCGGTAGATCCAGGGAGTAATTGTTCGGCAAGAAGCATTTGACGAGACCTGTAGGAAATGGGTGGGCATTTCAAGTCTAGGTTACTGTAGACGAGCCATGAGAACTGCGGTCGAGTGAGATCGATTTTGCTGGCTGGATGGAATAGAAACCCATGATTTTGCTGAACCCAAGAGGTTCACGTGTGTCTCAATGCACATCGTAAATCAACCTGGCCCCTGATTTTTTCGTTCTCTCAGGGTACAATCAGCCCTTCGTGAACTTAGCTCTCAGTTGCACTAATTCGACCTAAGGGGAAACAACCTTGTCCGCGCCTCTCAATAAATACAGCCGCCACATCACTGAGCCTAAATCCCAGGGTGCCTCACAGGCCATGCTCTATGGCACTGGTATGACCGACGAAGATATGCACAAGCCGCAGGTGGGAATCGTGAGCATGTGGTACGAGGGAAATACCTGCAACATGCATCTGGCAGATCTGGCTGCCAAGGTGAAAGAAGGGGTCCAGTCGGCTGGACTGGTTGGTATGCGCTTCAATACCATTGGTGTGTCGGACGGCATCTCGATGGGAACTTCTGGCATGAGTTATTCCCTCCAATCGCGCGACCTGATTGCCGACTCGATTGAAACCGTCATGGAGGCCCAATGGTACGACGCCTGCATCGCCCTGCCCGGCTGCGACAAGAACATGCCCGGATGCATCATGGCCATGGGACGCTTGAATCGGCCCAGCATCATGGTCTATGGCGGTACGATCAAGCCGGGCTTCACTCACTTTGGGGGCGAAGATCAGAAACGGGATATTGTCAGCGCGTTTCAATGTTACGGTGAATTCCTGGCTGGGAGGATCACCGAGGAAGAACGCAAACAGATCGTTCGCACCAGTTGCCCCGGGGCAGGTGCCTGCGGCGGGATGTACACGGCCAATACCATGGCCTCGGCCATCGAGGCATTAGGGATGTCGCTTCCCTATAGCTCTTCGATACCTGCCGAAGATCCTGACAAACTTAAAGAATGCGTGCGCGCTGGCGAGGCGATACGTACCTGCCTGGAACGAGACATCAAACCTCGCGACATTATGACCCGCGCGGCATTCGAAAACGCAATGGTGCTCGTGATGGCCGTGGGTGGCTCAACCAATGCCGTACTGCATCTGTTGGCAATGGCTCGTAGTGTGGGAGTGGAACTTACGATTGACGATTTCCAATCGGTCAGCGATCGAATTCCCCTCTTGGCCGACCTGAAACCAAGCGGGCGCTTTGTGCAGGAAGAACTTCACGGGGTGGGAGGCACTCCAGCCGTGATGAAACTCTTGCTGGCTGAGGGACTGATCGACGGCTCATGCCTGACCGTCACCGGCAAGACAATTGCCGAGAACCTTGCCGACCTGCCGGGACTTAAACAAGGCCAAGAAGTGGTGCGGCCGATTTCCGATCCCATCAAAGCGACTGGTCATATCCGGATCATGCGCGGCAACTTTTGCCCCGAGGGGGCGGTGGCCAAAATCACGGGAAAGGAAGGCCTGCAGTTTTCCGGCCCTGCCAACGTGTTCGACTCCGAGGAAGACATGCTCGCTGCCTTGGAACAACAGAAAATCAACAAGGGAGATGTCGTAATCATCCGCTATGAAGGTCCCCAAGGTGGTCCCGGCATGCCGGAGATGCTCACCCCCACCAGCGCAATCATGGGCGCCGGCCTGGGGAGCGACGTTGCCCTCATGACCGACGGACGTTTCAGCGGCGGCTCCCATGGTTTCATCGTAGGCCATGTCACTCCCGAAGCCCAGGTCGGCGGCCCCATTGCCCTGGTACAGAACGGTGACAAGATCACCATCGACGCCGAACGCAATACGATCGACGTGGACCTGAGTGAGGCGGAGTGGCAAAAACGCCGCACCGCCTGGAAGGCCCCCGAATTCAAAGCCACCCGCGGTACGCTCTACAAGTACATCAAAAACGTGAAAAGTGCGAGTGTGGGGTGCGTGACCGACGAATAATCTGTTAACCAACCTCCAAAAGCAGGTCTCCCATGACACGATGCTCTTTTCTCTCTTTGTGGTTAGCCCTCGTGATCCCTATGGCCTCCAATCCATTCAATTCAATTGCGGTGGAAGTAGTGACGCTTGAAATTGGCGCCTCGGCCCCCGATTTTGCATTGCCTGGCGTAGACGGAAAGACTTATACCCTGAATGACTTCGCCGATGCAAAACTCTTGATGGTGATCTTCACCTGCAATCACTGTCCGACTGCCCAAGCTTACGAAGAGCGTATCAAGCAATTGTATGACCAATACAAAGATCGTGGTGTGGCACTTTTGGCTATTTCACCCAACGATCCTCTGGCTGTGCGTTTAGATGAACTTGGCTACTCCGATCTGAACGATTCCTTCGAAGAGATGAAGATTCGCGCTCAAGATCAAGATTTTAAGTTTCCCTATCTCTACGATGGAGAGACCCAAGAAACCTCTCAGGCCTTCGGAGTACGGGCGACTCCGCATGTCTTCGTCTTTGATGCAGATCGCAAGCTCCGCTATGTCGGCCGTATCGACGACAATGACGTCAAGCCACCTACTTCGCACGATGCTCGGAACGCCTTGGACGAACTTCTAGCGGGCAAAGAAGTTACCCTCCCCACGACGCGTGTGTTCGGCTGCTCAACCAAGTGGTCCGACAAACGTGCCTCGGCCCGCGAGTCCTTGGCAAAGTGGGACCAGGAAGAAGCAGACCTTGAGATAATCTCACCCCAGAAACTCCACAATCGACTCACGGAAAAAACCGAGAACTTCCGTCTGGTGAACGTCTGGGCCACCTGGTGTGCGCCCTGTGTTGGAGAGCTCGAAGAATTGGTAACCATGCACCGCATGTACCGCAAACGGCCCTTTGAGCTGATCACGGTTTCGGCCGACGAGCTCTCGAACGCCAAGGCTGCCGAAAAGATGCTCGATGAAAAACATTGCTCAGCCACGAACTTTATCGTAGACGCCCAGACTCGCGACGAGCTATTCGATGCCGTCGACCCCGATTGGCAAGGGGCAATTCCGTACACTATCCTCATCGCACCAAGTGGCAAGGTAGTTCATCGCATCCACGATTCGTTTGACCCTGCCGAACTGAAAAAGGTCATCGTCGAAAACCTGGGGCGGACGTATGCTGAACGGAATTAGTGGCTCGGATCTCAATACCTGCAAGATGGTTTCTTTCAGGCCCATCGCTACCGCCATTCTATCCTCTTCGTAACATGTATTGGGCTGAACTAATAAGGCAACGCGTGCGATGATCGATAGAGCCTATTCCGTTGAATCGCTATTTGTGTGGATTGCGACATTCTCACTGCTTACGCTGCTGGCAGCCATCGTGTTCTTACCAGTCGTGTTCGTCCGTATGCCTGAGGATTATTTCACGAGGCCTCCCGGTCAAGAGTCCCTCTGGTCAAGAAGACATCCTCTCCTCCGAACAAGCTTGTGGCTCGCACGCAATCTGCTCGGCGGCACGCTAGTAGTGCTCGGTGTGCTGATGTTGGTGCTTCCCGGCCAAGGATTGCTGACCATCGCAGCCGGACTATTGATAGCCACCTTTCCAGGCAAGCGCGGGCTTGAGTTGGCAATTCTGGGTCGCCCCTGGATCCGCAGCAGCGTCAATCGCCTGCGTTCTCGGGCTGGTAAAGAACCGCTGGAATTTCCTGAAACCGCAGGTTAGCCCCCTGGCAGGTTTCCAGTCGAGTGATGGCAATAAGTAACATCAGATGACAGCCAGGATACCTGTCCCACGTCATGCTGCTAGCATTCTTCATGCCACAATCTTTCACTAATCGCATCAACCTTCAAGGTCGCTAGAGTGCACACCGATAGATAGGACTAGGTGGTGCCGCGCCAAGTTGCCGGTGCTAGCACTTGGTGAAATTTCTCGCAAACATTCCTGTCGAACAAGGATGATCGACGTGGCAATACCTCGACGAGCCCAAGCACATAAAGTTCCGCTGGCCAAACCCGCTGATGGTCCGCTGTTTTTGGCAGAATTGCCGCATGTAGGCGAAAAGTCCACGGTGGTTCAGCAGCAACGCGCTCCAGCAATCGGAACAAGCAAGGACACTCAACCCGCCATCTCATCTCATCCTGCTTTTGCTGAAATTGCAGCGGCGAGGGGTCGCGTCGAACAGACAACCACTCGCAGAGAACAACTCGAACGACGGTTTCTCGACGAAGCTCATCTTGAAGCCCAAGCCCTGCAAGATGAACGCCAAACAGCAGCCCAGCTATCTCCTTACCATGCTCCAGCGCCAAGCAGTTGGCGAAGTTTGTTCTCACTGGTCCATACGCAGTTGGCCCCGTTCGCGGGACTGATCGTCACATTGGCCTTATTGACCTCGGCGGGACTGTTGTACTGGCTGATCTCTCGAGGAGAACCAACGCGTTTCGATCTGCAGGAGTTTCAACGCAGTGAAGGGGCTTACCGCGTTCAAATGAATGATCCCGATCCCGTAGCATCAGCGATCCCAATTGCTGAGACGACAGAGACGCTCAAGAAGTCACCAGACACCAAAGCAGAGTCTCAAGTGTCTGCTCCCGTAGAGGCAGTCTCCAAGCCTATCGTTGCTGAGAAACGCGTCGAAGAACAAAGCGTCGAAAAGCCAAGTGTCGATAAGCCTATCGCCGAAGAGCAACCCGCGACTATTCCGACTGATGCGACCGTGTCGATTCCTTTGGGACAGATCAGTTTTCCGTCTACGGCTACTCCCGAAGAACTCGATTGGAGCAAGGCATTCGAAGCAACCGCTTCGCAACCCTTGGGAGAACTTTTTAGTCTACCGGAAGTTGCTGAGCGGGAAGTTCCAACCTCGGTAAGCCCCGTGGCTCGTTAATCAACTCTTCGCAAGAGAAAGATCAGTTCATGAGCAATATCGATCAGGCATTTATCAATGCTTATGCGGACCAGCGGTCAGTTCCCGATGAGGCAAAGAAACCGCCTGTCTACGGGATTCGTGGTTCTCAATCTGCTGAAGGTTCCACGGTGCGACTGTTTGCCCAAGACAGCACTGACGGGTCCAATACCCTGCGATTCGATCCTCCGGATCAAGTAACCCATCGAGCTAGTGCTTCTGTGAAAGAGCGTCAGGAGATGCATTCTGCGGTGGCGGCTGCACAACGAGCCACTTTCTCCTCAGCAGCTGAACAGTCTAAGGAAGCGATTGTACTTCCTCCGCTGGGAAACCAGCGACGTCCCTTGTCCGCATTTGCCGCACCTCCTCAACCTGTTCAAACTGTGTTCAGCCCAGAGTTCGAGGTAGACGGATTCCAGTGGCCTGCAATTACAGACCAACTGGTTTTTACAGCAAAGCAACTCCTTGCTCCAGTTGTTGGTTCACTGCTTGCCAATGCCGAAGAGGGCCGTGCGCTCGTTGGTCTGGTAGGAACCCAAGCGGGGGTCGGTTGTTCCACAGTCACAATGTGCCTGGCACGTCTGATTACTGAAACCGGTTCTTCCTTGGCTCTCGTGGATGCGAATTTTGCACAAGGAGACCTGGCAGCAAAGCTTGGCTTGGAATTTGAGCACGGTTGGGAGCATGTCCTGACAGGAAATATTCCCTTAGCTGAGTGTGCAGTACACTCGCTCTCGGATGGAATGACACTCATCCCCTTGAGTGCTCCGGTTGACTGCTGTGACGAACGATTGGCCAGCATCCAGACCGCTGTCATTGCCGGGGTGCTGCGTTATCATCACGACGTGGTGCTGCTGGATCTGGGCGCACCTCAAACACCGCAAGAATATGCTGCTCTTGAGCGCATTGTGGAGCATTGTCGACTTGATACGACGATCCTCATTGCTCCAAGTGGTGCAGGTGATACTAAAACAGCACGGAGCATCGACTGCATGCGACAACTCCTGGGTAACACCTGCCAGGGAGTGATTGGCAACCGCTCTGCTTAATCGAATGGCTAGGAAATGATCATGTATGAAGATTATTGGCAATTGGAAACCAAGCCTTTCGAACCTGCGAGCGATCGGCAGTTTATTTATCCCTGCCCTGCCCACAAGTCGGCCTTGCACAAACTGCGCTACTCTGTCGAGAATCGGCGTCCTGCGGTCCTGCTCGCCGGTGCGGCTGGCATTGGCAAGACGCTGCTTTGGCACACACTCGTTGAGGAACTGGGAAGCAAGCTTGGCAAACATGCCCACCTGGTATTCCCCCTGATGTCGCAGCGTGAGATGCTAGCCTTTCTGGCTGAGCAATTTGACGCGGTTGCGGAAAACTCCCGACCGACAGTGGAGGAAAGCCTGAGTGGATTGCGAAGGTCGCTCATCGAAAATCGGGAACGCGGCAAACTGGCGATACTCGCAGTCGACGAGGCCCACTTGCTCGAAGATGCAGGATTGCTTGAGCCCTTACGACTGCTGATGAATCTGCGTGAAGGGGATGAGCCACTCTTTACTCTGCTGCTCATCGGTCAATTGTCGGCTGTATCGATCATGGAACGGACCAACGACCTCGACGAGCGTCTGGAAATGAAAGTCTTGCTAAAACCGTTTAGTAGCGAAGAATCAGCTGGCTACATCGAGCATCGCCTTGTGGCTGCCGGGGCCACGCGTCCGCTGTTCACACCCCAGGCCTTGGAAACGGCCCACCAACTCACGGGCGGAATTCCCCGAAGGATCAACCGTCTTTGTGATCTGGCCCTGCTGGTGAGCTTCGCGGCTCAAGAAAGCCAAATCGACGCAGCGCAACTCCATGCGGTGCAATCGGAACTTCTCTCCCTTGATTCAGCGGCATGACCGGGGTGCTGGCTCTTGGACTATCATCAGGCGACTATCAATAGATAGCCATCATGCGGTAGACTGATCTGCATGGACGCACAACAGTTAGTCTTGCTCGCGGGTCGGTTGGCAGCAGCGGAAATCTCTGCCGAGGAATTTTTGCGCCAAGCAGGAAATTTGGACGGTCGCGCCGAGATTGCTACCGTTGATCTAGACCGCGCCGCGAGATGTGGTTTTCCGGAAGTCATTTACGGCACTGGCAAGTCGGCTGAGGCGATTATCGATATCGCTGGTCGACTTTTAGGCCGTGGACAACATGTGCTGGCCACCCGGATCGAACCAACGAAGGCTGCTTTAATCCGTGAGCAATTCCCCGCCGCACGTTACAACGAGCTCGCCCGAACATTGTGCATCGATGCAGGATCTCGTGAACCGGCGAGAGGAAGTGTGGCAGTAATCACGGCAGGAACGAGTGACTTGCCCGTGGCGGAGGAGGCCCGCGAGACGCTCTCCTGGATGGGTGTTCGAGTGAAGATGGTTCACGACGTGGGGGTGGCCGGCCCACATCGTTTGCCGGAACGGCTCAAGGAGTTTGCAGACTCGGATGCCATCGTTGTCGTAGCAGGGATGGAAGGAGCGCTGCCGAGTGTGGTGGGGGGTTATGTCCCCTGCCCGGTATTTGGGGTCCCCACCAGTGTGGGCTACGGGGCAAGTCTGGGAGGCCTTTCAGCTCTTTTGTCGATGCTCAACAGCTGCGCCAGCAATGTAGCGGTGGTGAATATCGATGCCGGATTCAAGGCGGGATATCTGGCGGGATTGGTAGCTACACGGAGGGATCGCTAAGCCGCGTGTCGACGGCTGATAGGACTGAATCATGGCGATTACCGATGTCACAAGTGAACCAATTCCCAAACTTCCTCGGCGTGAGGACGAGAGTCACAAGGGAACCTACGGGCGGGTGCTCGTTATCGGAGGTTCGTGCGGCAAGTCGGGAGCGGCTGGGCTCGCGGGGAAAGCGGCCCTGCGGAGTGGTGCAGGACTTGTAACGGTGCTGGTGCCGCGCGCGATTCAAGAGACGGTCGCCAGTTTTGAACCCGCCCTCATGACTATTGGCCTGGGTGATCGAAACTGTGAAGAGCTGTTGCAAGAGTTCGCCCTCGACATCAAAGAACTTGCTCAAGACAAGAATTGTCTGGCCCTGGGACCAGGGCTGGGGACCGAAGCGGGCACCATGAGAATGGTTCATTCACTCTATCACAAGCTTTCCCAGCCGATGGTCGTTGATGCCGACGGACTCAATGCCCTGTCAGAATGGCCAGAAGGATTGCGTCACCCTGGAGGTCCGAGAATTCTCACACCTCATCCGGGCGAGTTCGAGCGACTTGCTGGAGAGTCGTGCGCGAGTGATTTGATGAAACGCGCTGAACAAGCAGCCGCATTGTGTCGCCGCGACTCGACTAGCCAGTCGATCGTTGTACTCAAAGGGCACCGCACGATCGTGACGGATGGCAACCGAGCATCCTTCAATCAAACCGGAAACCCGGGGATGGCAACGGGGGGAACGGGCGATGTCCTCACTGGGGTTATCACCGCGCTGGTGGCCCAAGGACTCTCGCCATGGGATGCGGCCCGGTTGGGCGTTCATGTTCACGGACTGGCCGGAGATCAGGCTGCAGAAGAACTGGGACAGGTTTCTCTGATTGCAAGTGACCTGCTAGATTTTTTGCCGGGGGCTTTCTTGGCAGTCAAGTGCTAAGTGGCTTGCAAGGTTAAGATTGGACAGGAATGTGCCCGGCCCACTCGATGGCGAGTTCTGAGTCGAAAACTTTCTCGAACATTCCCAGGCGACGGCGGGCGGCCCAGAGGTCGGTCTCGGGGTATTCTTTGGCATCGACGACGAGCTCCAACAAGTCGTCCGACATGCAAACTTCCACTTTTTCCACGGTTTGATTGTGGCTCCGGTCCAGCCCCCCTGCCAGTCGCAACACTGCCGCCATCCGCAGGACACGAAGCTGATTTTTCTCACTGAGTCGGCGGAAATTCTCGTGCTTTCGTTTCGGTTCCTTGCCACGATGGTAGCGGGCCACATTGGCGATGATTTCGATCTCTTCCGGACGAAAACCCTCCAGGTGGCTATGCAGAATCAAATGGTAGGAATGTTTGTGATGGCCATCGTAGTTGATCAGGTAGCCCACATCCTGAAGCCGGGCTGCGGCCTCCAAAAGGCGACGATCTCCCGGGTCGATTTCGAAATGCTCGCAAAGCCCGGCATAAATCTCACCCGCTAATCGTGCTACCTGACGCGCATGTGCAAGTTCTACCCCACAGGCCGTGGCAAATCGTTCGAGCTGGGCGGTATCGTCCACAGGAATTTCCTGGCGCGTGCGACCCTGCATCTCCTCGATCATCGAAAGCAGCAAACCGTCTCGAACGCCAAAGGGATGCACCTGCAGTAAATTCAATTTGAACCGTCGCATGATGCAGTCGATAACCGTCAAACCGGGAACGATAATATCCGCGCGATCGGGGTTGAGTCCAGGAACCTCACGTCGCTGCTTGAGCGACATTTTGCGCAGTCGATCGACGAGATGACGTAGCTCGGCGCGGGGAATCTGGAACCCTCCCATAGGGAGCCGCGATTGTCCCTTGGCCGCCATCACGATTCCGGCCAGGCTCGTAAACGTTCCACCGGAACCAATCAACAGATGTAATGGGGTCGATGGTTTTTCGGTGGTCTTGCTCAATTCGCGATTGATCCATCGGACCATCCGCTTGAAGTCATCACCGGCCAAGGCCTGTCCCCCGCCGAATTTTTCGTTGAGCCGGACCGCTCCCAATCTGGTGCCGTAAATTGATTCGATCAATTCACCGCTGGCGAGGACCAACTCCGTGCTTCCTCCGCCGATGTCTGCCAGCAGTGTGTTCTTGCCGCTCAAATCGAAGCGTCGTCGGACACTATGGAATGCCAAATGCGCTTCCCTTTGGGAGCTAATGACCTCGAGCGTGAGATCCAATTGGTTCTTCACAAGCTTACAGAAATCGGCACCGTTTGTCGCTTCGCGCACGGCACAGGTGGCAATCGCTCGCAGATTCTCCACCCCTAGACCTTGGGCGATCGAAAGAAAGCGACGCAAAGCAGCCAGCGAGTCGGCAATTGAGGCGTCATCAAGCTTACCGGTTGAGACTAGCGATCTGCCCAGTCGCGGTGTTTCTCGTTCTTCATCCAATACACGATAACGGCCATCAGCCAAAGCCTCGGCCACCACGAGCCGAATGCTGTTGCTGCCGACATCGATCGCAGCCAGTCGGGGAACGATGTCGGGGGTAAGATACGTTTGTTGCTCAGACATCGCTTGATTGACATCCTTGTAAGAAAGTTTGTGTGACAGAGTTGGTTGGACATGCCAACTGCTCTTCCAGGACCTGCCGTGGTCTCCTTTCAGCATAACATGCCCATTGTGGCAAGTTGAGACTATTACAAAAAGAAAAGTGCAAATCTGCCAGGAGTAGTTCGTTCCACACGTTGACCGATCAGCCGCATGGCAGAATAATCGAGTCTTCGCAATAAAGCGAACTACCTTCGTTAGCCAAACCAATTTCCCCTGAGAGCGTTCCTCGTGCCGATCATTCGCGATCTCAGTCACTTTCCCGAAACAGCTCGCCATGGCGCAGTTGCGATCGGAAACTTTGACGGAGTCCATCGAGGCCACCTGGAGATAATTCGTCGTTTGATCGAACGGGCACAGTCAGTGAACGGCCCGGCGATAGTGTTCACCTTCGATCCCCACCCAGTGCGTTTGCTTCGCCCTGAACAGTGTCCTCCACCACTCACCTGGACCGAGCGTAAGGCACAGCTACTGGCCAAGCATGGAGTAAATAAGATCGTAGCCTACCCTACCGACGAACACCTCTTGCAAATGTCGGCCCAGGATTTTTTTGAATCGATAGTCTGCGATCTTCTGCAGGCCAAAGCGATGGTCGAAGGCCCAAATTTTTATTTCGGCAGAAATCGCGAAGGAAACGTGGAACTGTTAACGGAATTGACTTCCCAGGCAGGGATGTCACTCGATGTAGTACCACCTTTGGAAATCGGCGGTGATCTGGTCTCCAGTTCTCGTATTAGACAACTTATCGCCTTCGGCGAGGTCGGTAGTGCAAGAGAGTTGCTCTCGGCACCGTATCGCATTCGAGGTATGGTGACGCATGGAGCGGGGCGCGGGATGAAGTTGGGATTTCCCACTGCCAACCTTGAAGCGATTGATACCTTGCTTCCGAGAATTGGGGTCTATGCCGGCAGAGCCTGGTTGAATACGATCTGTTATCCGGCGGCGATTCACATCGGTCCTAATCCCACCTTCCACGATGCGGCGCTAAAAGTGGAGATCCATCTGCTCGACTTTGAAGAAACCTTGTACGGACAACCACTAGAGGTGGAATTCCTTGCTCACATCCGCGAGATTAGTTCGTTTGACAATGAAGACGCCTTGGTTGCACAACTCAAGCACGATGTGAAACGGACGCGCGAAATTGTGTCTCGTGAATTGGAGTTGGAGAATTCATGACCATCGATTGGAAACCTCTTCAGAATATTGTTGACCAGCACCAGTCGTTCTTATTGACCTCGCATTGTCGTGCCGACTGCGATGCGATCGGCAGTGAATTGGCCATGGCCGAGATTCTCGAGCAATTAGGCAAGCAGGTTCGCATTGTCAATGGCGATGAAGTGCCTCTGCATATCAGCTTTATCGACGCCGATAACAGAGTAGAAACCTTGGGAAGGGGTGTCACTGCGGCCGACCTAAAAGACACCGAAGTCTTGATGGTACTAGATACAAGCGCCTGGGTGCAGCTGGGGCCCATGGCTGAAGTAGTGAAGCAATTCTCCGGTGTACGTGTGGTTGTTGATCACCATGTCAGTCAAGATGATTTGCAGGCGACTGTGTTCAAAGACTCCACTGCAGAGGCGACTGGCCGATTGATCTTGGAGTTTTGCAACGCCATCAACGCCAAGGTTACACCTTCGATTGCCCACCAATTGTTCACCGCAATTGCCACGGATACGGGTTGGTTCCGTTTCGCTTCGGTCACCGATAATACATTTGAAGCGTTGGCCCAGCTCGTCGCCGCTGGTGCCCGCCCTGCCGATGTTTTTGCTTCCCTGTATGAGCGCCACACCTTGGCGCGTCTGAAGCTGCGGGCTCGAATTCTGGAGAATATCGAGCCGATCGCAGGTGGGAGACTTATGGCTTCGCAAGTGTTGCAGCAGGATTTTGCCGAAACCGGCGCTGAACCGGCTGACACAGAAGACGTAATAAATACATTGCTAACTGTCTCTGGCAGCCAGGTCGCAGTGCTGTTTGTTGAGCTCAAGCGCATCACGAAAGTGAGTCTTCGCAGTCGCTCGGATTTCGACGTGCGCGCCTTCGCCGAAAAGTTCGGAGGCGGTGGTCATAAAGCAGCTGCAGGGATTGCCTATGAAGGAAGCATCAGCGAAGCCCGCACTTCCGTGCTACAATTATTGGAAGCGGAGTTGAAATGAGTGACAAAAAAGCAAACGATGCCAAGATTAAAACGGTATCGTGGAATCGGCGAACATTTTTTGAAATGCTCGCCACTGTGGTCACTGGTGCTGTAGCCATCCTGACACCACTTGTTGCAGGCGTGATTGCCTTTCTTTCGCCACTGTTTAAGAAAAACTCCAGTCCTCAAGTTCGAGTGGCTTTGTTGAGCCAGGTCCCGGATGATGGAATGCCTCGCAGTTTTCCGGTTGTGACCGATCACGAGGACGCCTGGACCAAATATCCCGAACAGCGGATTGGTTCTGTATATCTGGTTCGTCAACCGGGCGAGTCGGAGCCAATGGCATTTACAGCGAAGTGTCCTCATGCCGGTTGCTTTATTGGTTTCAAACCTGGCGATGACCTTTTTCGTTGTCCGTGCCACACGAGTGCGTTTAAACTTGATGGCTCTCGAGCGCGGGGTGACGAAGAGGTTTCGCCCCGCGACATGGATCGCCTGCCTGTGCAACTTCGCACGGTTTCCGCAGGGGATGACACTGAGACTACCGAGGTGTGGGTCGAGTTCATTGATTTCCAAACCGGTCACAAAGAGGCGATTCCCTCGGTATGAACTCCGCACTTCGTAGTCTCGTAGATTGGCTTGATGATCGAACGGGATTGCGCGGCCTGTTGCACGAAGCGCTTTATGAACGTGTCCCCGGCGGAGCCAGATGGCGCTATGTGTGGGGCAGTACACTGGTGGTTGCATTTGTCACGCAAATGATCACCGGCACTTTTCTCTGGATGGCCTACAGCCCCAGCACGCAGACCGCCTGGGAGAGCGTGTTTTACATCCAGTATGAAATGCCTGGCGGATGGCTGCTGCGCGGCATGCATCACTACATGGCCCACGCGATGGTCGTGCTGTTGGCGATCCACTTTGCTCAAGTCGTGTGGGACGGTGCGTACCGAGCACCGCGCG
Organism: uncultured Planctomycetaceae bacterium; assembly: GCA_937925545.1. Classification (GTDB taxonomy): domain Bacteria; phylum Planctomycetota; class Planctomycetia; order Pirellulales; family Lacipirellulaceae; genus Bythopirellula. Next base: position 66,731 of record CALALR010000037.1, on the reverse strand, counting down.
AGTTGAATTTCGTGATTGGCGTGGTGCTGATGCTCGTGGTGTTTGGACTCTCGCTTACAGGATATCTGCTCCCCTGGGATCAAAAGGGGTATTGGGCCACCAGTGTCGGCACGAATCTGGCCAGTCAGGCACCGGTTGTCGGGCCCGAGATCAGAAAACTCGCTATCGGCGGGACCGATTACGGTCATCACACACTGACCCGGTTCCTGGCGCTGCATGCTGGAGTATTGCCAGGACTTCTGATCGCACTCTTAGTGCCACACATTGCCCTGTTCCGCCGACACGGACTTCATCCGCGGGAACCACTCAAGGGACCAGACGCCATGTTCTGGCCCGACCAACTGCTCAAAGACAGCGTCGCGGCGCTCGGTGTTGTGGCGACTGTGCTGGTGCTGGCGCTCTATGGTGGCGGAGCGGAACTCACCGCACCAGCCGACCCGGCAAATCCCTACAACGCCGCGCGGCCGGAATGGTATTTCTTGTTCTTATTTCAGTTCTTAAAATGGTTCCCTGGCGAGTTGGAAGTGTGGGGGGCCTTTGTCATCCCCGGGTTGGTGGTCTTGTTGCTGTTTGCAATGCCCTGGATCGGTCGGAGTCGCCAGGGGCACCTGTTCAACGTGGGGATGCTCGTGATCTTGCTCGGTGGTACCGCACTTCTGACAGCCCAAGCCATCCGCGACGACTACTATGCAATCTGGTACGAACGTACCGAAGCGAATGCAGACAAATTCGATGCCTCGCAGGCGTTTCTCGATGCAAAGCAGGAAGCCGAGCGCGAAGCCGAACGTGTCATCGAGTTAGCTCGATCACCGAGCAGGATTCCTCCAACTGGTGCGCTCTCCATGGCGGCGAAAGATCCTTATCTGCAAGGACCGAAGTTGTTCACACAGCACTGTGCAGGATGCCACTCGCACGAGATCGCTGACCGAATTGCATATGATTCCAAGGTTGAGCCGGCAGAGTTTCGCCGAACCGCTCACCAAATCGGGCTCAACCTAGTAGAGATTCAGAATTCCGACCCCACCGCTCCCAATCTCTGGGGGGTTGGCGAGAAGTTGTGGATGCAATCGTTTCTCTCTCCCGAGACTATTGCAGATGCAAATCATTTTGGCTATCAAGGCTCGCCCTTTGCAGAGGGTGAAATGGTCAGTTTCATTCAAGAAGCCCATGGAGAAGACTTGACTGAAGAAGATCGAAAAGCCGTTGAAGCAGCGTTTTCTCAGATCGCCTTTGCTTTATGGCTCGAAGCCGGGACAACCAAACTGGTTCATCCGGATGGGCTCAAGGAAGTGGAAGAACTGGCTAATCATGGCCGTAAACTTATCACTGGCGGTCTCGCCGAAGTCCTCGATAGCGGCATGAGTTGCATCGATTGCCACAAGTTCCACGACGAAGGCGAACTCGGCTCGGCCCCGGATCTCACCGGCTACATGTCCCGCGAGTGGATGATCGACTTCATCCGCAATCCCGCCTCAGAGCGGTTCTATGGCGAATACAACGACCGCATGCCCGCGTTCGCCGCACACGATAATCCACAGCTCAACCAGCTCGATGTCGAAACAATCGGGCTGATCGTCGATTGGCTGCGTGGGGATTGGGCTACACCCGAGGCCGAAGATTTTTCTCAAACCGAGTAATGCTAGCAACCGAGCATTGAACTCACGCGGTCTACAGAATCGCTACAGTTTAACATCGAGAGTGGTCGATTCCCTCTGATAGGACACCCTTAGCCGGAGGAACACTTTCCTCCGGGATGTTTTCGGCGGAGCCCAGCTTCCCGGATCGTGTGGCGATCCGGCTATTCTCATCATTCGCGAGGATCTCACACGCATGTGGTGCAGCCAATGCCAGCAAGATGTGCCTGCCGTGGCGCGCACTTCCGATGGGCCGCTGATATGCACCTGCTGCACGAGGGAGATCAAGCTAGGCAATCTGAGTGGCATTTCCGACACGGGGATTGCACTCGATAGTTTCCAAAGTGAACAGGTTTCTGCGGAACACCTTTCCAGGCCAATCGACCACATCGCCGAGGAAATATCGCGCGAGAACTTGCGGCGGATTGCACGTCAGCTTCGTTCGCCGTATCGAGAAGAATTGGGAATCGGTTCGCCATCCACAACTCAAGGCAACTGGCAATGCTTGCAAATGCCTTCAGACCCCGCTGCAGCTCCCCAACTTCGGCAAATCGCCAAAATGGCACGGCATGATGAAGCGACTAGTGAATCACCCAGTTCCTGGTTGTTAAGCTGCCTGCTCGCACTTGGGGTCGCTGGGTTCACGATCGGCGTGGCGTTGCTTACATACTCTGTAGCATTTGATTTTTACGAGATATGGCACTGGGGAATGACCACGACGATTGCGGCCGAGGGCTTGTTGATCGTGGGACTCACCTGGATGGCAATACGACTTTGGCACAACAGCCGCCGACTCAACAGCGAGCTACAAGGCGTCGACGAGCAATTGACTGAGATTCATGAAATGGCCGGCATCCTCTCTGCGGGAAAACTCTCCGCCAGCCAATACTTCTACCACCACTTCAGCCAGGTGGCGAGCCCCCACATGCTGGTCGCAAACCTGCGTGGGCAGGTCGATCAGTTGGCGGAGCGAATCTATAGTTAATCCAAGCAGACTTTAATTCACCCGGCCAGAAATTTCCTCCACCACGTCGTCGACCTTCACGCGCCATTGCTCCAGGGTATCGCGGTCGCGCACCGTGACCGTCTGATCGGTTAATGTTTGGCCGTCGACCGTGATGCAGAAAGGAGTGCCGGCTTCATCCTGACGGCGATAGCGGCGACCGACTGCGCCTTTCTCATCGTAGAACGCGGGGAAACGTTTCTTCAGTGCTCGGTATATTTCCTGAGCCACTTCGGGCATACCGTCCTTCTTCACCAGTGGGAATACGGCCGCTTTGATCGGTGCAATACGTGGGTGGAACTTCATCACCACGCGGGTTTGCATTTCCCCCTTGTCATCAGGGGCTGAGTCTTCGGTGTAAGCTTCGCATAAGAATGCCAATGCTCCTCGATCAGCACCTGCTGAGGGTTCAATCACGTGCGGGGTGAAACGCTCGTTGGTGACTTCGTCGCGGTATTGCAGGTCGCGTCCGCTACCTCGGTATTTTGGCTTGCCGTCATCGCCGAGTTCCACCTCCAGGCATCCCTCGGCATTCTTGACGAGCTTGCCTTCCATGTGGCTGCGGAGATCGAAATCGCCGCGATGGGCAATTCCTTCCAATTCGCCGTATTCTCCCTCGGAGAGGAAGGGAAACGCGTATTCGATGTCGGCTGTGCCGACCGAGTAATGGCTGAGTTCGTCTTGGTCGTGCTCGCGAAGACGTAAGCGTTCGCCTGCCAGACCCAGGTCGGTGTACCACTGCATCCGTCGGTCGCGCCAGTATTCGTACCACTTACGCGACTCACTGGGGTGGCAAAAAAATTCAATCTCCATTTGCTCGAACTCGCGACTGCGGAAGGTGAAATTCCTTGGCGTGATTTCATTGCGAAAACTCTTGCCGATCTGCGCGATGCCGAAGGGAATTTTTACCCGAGTACTATCGAGCACGTTTTTGAAATTGACGAAGATGCCTTGGGCTGTTTCGGGGCGGAGGAAAGCCCTTGCTTCTTCGCCTCCAAGGGCACCGATGGTAGTCGGAAACATGAGATTGAACTCGCGCGGCTCAGTGAGCGTTCCAATCTCCTTCGCTTCGGGAGCAAACACCGCATCTAAGCTGTCCACCTTATCCAAAGATAGAACGTCTCCTTCCCAAGAAAGCTGATCCACATCTTTGGCACGCAAGTTAAACGCCTTGAGTGCTCGGCGTTCGAGATCAGCTGATTCCTCTTCTGCCTCAGCAAGAGTCGTGACAAAGATTCGTTTTCCTTTACACTCGACCCAGCGTCCTCTTAGCTGATCAAACCGGTAACGCTTCTTCGATTCGCGGCAATCCACCATCATGTCGCAAAACAGATCGAAATGCCCGCTGCATTTCCATACTTGCGGGTGCATGATGATGGTGCAGTCGAGTCCTGTCATTTCGTAGCTCTGCGGCGCGCCGGCTGCAACAGCCAGCTCATCGTGCCCTGTGACCATGTCTTGCCACCAGGAATTCTTGATGTTGCGCTTGAGCTCGACCCCGAGCGGGCCGTAGTCCCAGAAACCATTGAGTCCCCCGTAGATCTCGCTCGATTGAAACAAAAATCCCCGACGCTTGCAGAGCGAGACTAGTTTTTCCATTTCCATGTGTGTGATCGCCTTCAAAAAAACGCGTTAAGATGCGAAACCGCAAGTGTAACGGGAGAGGTCGCAAAGCGTCTACCGCAGCGTGATAAGGCCGGTGGTGCTGTCCCACTCGGGAACGACGGCCAACGAATCGAGCTGGGCACAGTCGACGAGGTCTAATTCATGACCGATGGCCAGGAGATTCTTACCTCCTGGAGTGTCTTTCAGTTCGGCTGCCAGTTGCTCTCCTGGGGCACATCGGTAGGACTTAGCACCATTCAAGAGTTCTTCCCATTCACCCCTGGCGGCAAAAGCCCACTCGTTCAAGTGCCAATGACTGGATCCAGCTAGCCGCACCAGTTCGTCCACAATTGCCCCGGCGGCCAGGATATCCTCCCTCGTAACAATTCCATTGGTTCCTGCACAGAGCACATCCACTCGGTGAGCCGACTGTGTTTCGGCAGCAATCGCAGCCCGATTCACCGCTGCCCCCACCAAGACCCGATCAGCAATACGGGCATGCAGCAGTGCCCTGGTTCCATTGGTAGTCGTAAACAAGACCGTACGCCCGAACACTTGATCGGGGGTGTATTCTGAGGGTGAGTTTCCCAGATCGAAGCCCGCGATCAATTCACCGCCTCGTTCACCCCCCAATACGACATTTTCTCGGCCGAGTTGTTGCACTCGGACGGCCACGTCGCCAATCTCCAGCAATGGCACAACTGCTGCCGCCCCGGCATGGAGCGCGTGACAGATCGTCGTCGAAGCACGTAGCAGGTCAACCACGATCACCGTGCTGCCGGCCAAATCGCTCTCGGAAACAAACTGTGGCAGATAATGAACGTTGAGAAACAAGGGATTACGGAATTCGGATTGCGGAAAGTGGAATTGCGATAGCGAGGTCGCCATTCTACTGCGATACTGACCAGGTGAGTAGGTGAGCAATCATGTCACCACTCACGACTCACCACTTACTTACCCCCCATGGCAACCGTCGACAAATCAAACGATCGAGTTCGGGAAATGTTCGGCGAAATAGCTGGACGCTACGATTTCCTGAACCACTTGCTTTCACTGAACATCGATCGATATTGGCGCATGCGCACTGTGCACGCGGTACCTCCGCGACCAGGAGCGAAGATACTCGATATTTGTACGGGGACCGGAGACCTGGCCTTTGCCTACTACAAAGCAGCAGCAGGCAAGGCTCAGATCGTGGGAGCCGATTTTTGTTTGCCGATGTTGGCTCTTGCGCGTGACAAAGCGAAAAAGTTTGGCACGGCATCGATCACTTTTATCGAAGCAGACGCCCAGCAGATTCCGCTGGAAGACAATCAATTCGATATTGTTTCAGTGGCTTTTGGGCTCCGCAACGTGGCGGATACGGACCGCGGCCTTGCCGAGATGGCACGGGTATGTGCCCCCGGAGGCAAGGTTGCCGTGTTAGAGTTTTCGACGCCCCGCTGGCAACCGTTCGGTATGATTTACGGCTGGTATTTCCGGCATATTTTACCCCGAATCGGTCAGCTTTTCGCCAGAAACTCACACGCGGCTTATGACTATCTCCCCTCCAGCGTTGGGCAGTTCCTGCAGGGAGAGGAATTGGCCGAAAGAATGCGCGCTGCCGGGCTGGTTGACGTCGGCTTTCGGGGACTTACTCTAGGAGTTGCGACACTCTATGTCGGAACCAAGCCACCAGTCGTAGCGGAAGAATGAACTGAGGATTATTTGATTCATGCCAACCAGACCGAAAAGAATATGCGTGGGAATTACGGGTGCCAGCGGTGCCGTGTACAGCGTACGGCTGATCGAAGTCCTGTTGGCCACGGGCCACGACGTGCACCTGTCTATCAGCCCCAGCGGTGCCCATGTCATCCGCGAAGAGATGGACCTGAGTGTTGACCTGGAAGACTTCAAACCTGCACAGTTAATGCTCGACGACGTAAAACATGCCTCGGATAGTAAGATTCAGCTACTGCAGGCGAGTGCAGGTATCGGCACGGCCGACAGCAATGTCCTCTCGGTGGAGTCAGGCCGAATTGGCGATATTTTCTATCACCACTTTCAGGATTTCCAATCTCCTATTGCAAGCGGCTCCTTTATTACCCAGGGAATGGTTGTCTGTCCTTGTTCAGGGACGACTCTCAGCGCAATTGCCCACAGCGGGGCGGGTAACCTGATTCAGCGGGCTGCTGAGGTCCATCTCAAAGAACGACGGAAACTGATCGTCGTGCCTCGCGAAACGCCACTCTCGCTGCCTCAAATCGAGAACATGCGCTTGATCACTCAGGCTGGGGCGATCGTCATGCCTGCTTCTCCCGGTTGGTACCATGGGGTGACCACGCTTCGCGACCTGGTAGATTTCATGGCTGCTCGCCTGTGTGATCAGCTTGGCATCGACAATTGCCTGATCAATCGTTGGGGAGCAGAGTGAATGTATCCAGCCGCGACACAACGCGTCGCACGGCACCCATGATAACGACCATTCGTCACTTTCTTTCTCTGATCCGGTTCAGCCACACCCTGTTTGCGTTGCCGTTTGCGCTCCTTGCAGCAGTGATGGCCTGGTACGAATGTGGAATGCAAAGTGCGGAATGCGGCTTCAAGGTACGGACTCTCTTCGGCATTCTGCTCTCGATGGTCACCGCCCGCGGCGCGGCGATGGCCTTCAATCGCCTGGTGGATCGCCACCTGGATGCCAGAAATCCCCGCACCGCAGACCGCCATCTCCCCGCCGGCACGCTGAGCGTCTTGCAAGTCTCCGTCTTCACAGCCGCTTGCGGTTTGGCGTTTATTGCCAGCACCCTGATGTTCCTTCCCAACCCCCTGCCCTTCTACTTGAGTGTACCTGTCCTGGTGTTTCTCTTGGGCTACAGTTATGCCAAGCGAATCACTCCACTCGCTCACGTCTGGCTGGGAGCCGCGCTGGCACTCTCGCCCGTAGCTGTCTGGATCGCCATTCGGGGTGAAATAGTTTTGCAGAATCCTGCCGATCTGCTCCCGGCTTTGGTTCTCAGTGGAGCAGTGCTCACCTGGGTGACGGGGTTCGACATCATTTACGCCTGTCAGGACTTTGAATTCGATCGCAAGCAGGGGTTGCACAGCATTCCTGCTCGGCTGGGAATCACACGATCGCTGCATCTTGCGGCCTTCTGCCACGCAATGACTGTCGCATTTCTGGCAGTCCTGCCGATTGCGTACCCTTATTTCGGAACACTCTTCTGGTTAGCTGTGGCCGGGGTCACGCTGCTGTTGATTTATGAGCACGCGCTGGTGCGGCCCGATGACTTGGATCGCGTGAATATCGCGTTCTTCCACGTCAATGCCGTGATTAGCCTGGGCTTGTTTGCGGTTTGCACCCTGGACCTGTGGCTAGGTAGTGGGTGATAATGCCGTTCGCCATGTGATGCGTTGCATCACGGCTACCAGGTTAATACTTGGACGATCCAACTTTCTAGCCACGAAGCACTCGCCACCAACCACACTTAATCCATGCTCCGCACTTCCTCTCCTATTTTGCAGCCCATTCGCGAAAAGGTCGAAGCCGGTGAGCGGCTTTCGTTTGACGATGGCCTTTTGCTCTATCAGCGTGATGTGCCACTGCCTGAATTGGGTGAGCTGGCCAATCTCGTGCGCGAACGCAAGAACGGCAACTTTGCTTATTACAACATCAATACTCACCTGAACCCCACAAACGTTTGCGTCTATCGCTGTACATTTTGTGCCTTCCGTGCCGACCTGCGTGAGGCCAAGGGCTACAAAATGAATGACGAGCAGATCTTGGCTCGTGGCCAGGAAGCTGTCGACGCCGGTTCAACCGAGATGCACATCGTTGGCGGCTTACACCATCAGGCGAAGTACGATTGGTATCGGGGTGTGATTGGCTTGCTCCATGAGAATTTCCCCAGCTTGCACCTCAAGGCCTGGACACCGGTGGAAATCGACTGGTTTGCCCGGCAGACCCAAAAGCCGATTCGCTGGGTGCTGGAAGAAATGATCGACGCAGGACTGGGGAGCCTCCCCGGAGGCGGGGCCGAGATTTTCCACCCCGAGGTCCGTCAGCAAATCTGCGAACATAAAGCCGACTCGGCCCGTTGGTTTGAGACCCATCGCACGGCCCACGAGCTTGGGCTGCGATCAAATTGCACCATGCTCTACGGCCACATCGAGCAACCCTTCCACCGTATCGACCACTTGATTCGCCTCCGCACTTTGCAAGACGAGACTGGCGGCTTCCAGACATTCATCCCCCTGGCCTTCCATCCCGACAACACGGGGCTAAGCCACATCACAAAACCCTCAGGGCCAATGGACCTGCGCACGATGGCGATCAGTCGGCTTATGCTCGACAACGTGCCCCACATCAAGGCGTACTGGATCATGCTGGGAGTAGGCACCGCCCAGGTGGCCTTAGCTTATGGTGCCGACGATATCGACGGTACGGTGCGACATGAGTTGATCTATCACGACGCCGGCGCCGAGACACCGGAAATTCTGTCCGTCGAGCAAATCCGCCGCCTGATTGAGGAGGCAGGGCGTGAACCGGTGGAGCGGGATACTCTCTACCGTCGCGTGGAACGAGACGGTTCTCGTTGGTATGCAGGCTCGGAAATCGCCGTGGGATGAGCAATATTTCCTTTACCCCGGCGAATATCCTATAATTCAACCAGTCTGTATGTGGTTGTCACACTGTGAACCCCCTGCCAGACTGCTACGTAAAAGACTACAATCCCAAAGTTTATGGGAAATTTGCATCCAAAAAATGAGGCCAGAAAACCATGTTTTTCGACCCATATTATTTTCTCTATATCGCTCCTGCACTGATTCTTGCTTTTTGGGCACAGATGCGAGTGAAGAGTACGTTTGCCCAAGCTCAGCAAGTAGCAGTTCCACTGAGTGGTGCGGCCGCAGCGCGGCACATTCTCGACTCGGCCGGCTTGCAACAGGTCGGCATCGAGCAGGTAGCTGGGCATCTGTCCGATCATTACGATCCTCGCGACAAAGTGTTGCGGCTTAGTCAACATGTGTATGGAGCCCGCTCAGCGGCAGCTGTAGGTATTGCCGCCCATGAGGCGGGCCATGCTCTGCAGGATGCGCAGAACTATGCCCCGCTGGTGATCCGCAATGGTGCTGTTCCTGCCGCCACCTTTGGGGGTAACGCGAGCATCTTCATGCTCATCGGTGGCATGCTGTTCCAAAGCCAGCCCCTAATCCTATTAGGCATCGCTTCCTTTGCCTTAGTGGTCGCGTTCCAACTGATCAATCTCCCCGTGGAGTTTAACGCCAGCGCGCGTGCCAAACGCCTTTTGGTTGATTACGGCATCGTCCCCAGCGACGACATGGTTTACGTAAACCGCGTCTTGAACGCTGCCGCCTGGACTTATGTCGCAGGCACCTTGCAGGCAGTGCTCACGCTGCTTTACTACATCATGAGATTCTACGGTAGCCGAGACTGATAGTTATCAGCATGGCACTCAGCGTCACTTGTAATGTAGACTCGAACCTGCCGATCGATTTCAGCGGTCTGACGCCTGAGTGGGCACAAGGTAAATCGCTCACCGAGATCGAAAACCACAGGGTTCTAATCGGCCACCATCGCGTGCCACTTGCCGACTTCTGCAAGCTGTCCGGCGATGCGAGCGACGGACGCCTCGAATTGGTGGGAGATTTCTCACACGCCCATGGCATCGGCGCCGGGATGACCTCGGGCTTACTCTCGTTAGTCGGCAATGCAGGAAACCATGTCGGCCAGCGAATGCGCGGAGGAGAGATTCACATCACCGGTGATGTGCACGACTCGCTGGGTTGTGAACAGAGAGGAGGAATAATTCGCGTAGACGGCTCCGCCGGAAATGCCATCGGAGGCTCATTAGCCGGCTCACCAAGGGGAATGACCGGTGGTACGATTCTTATCGCAGGTGATGTGGGAGTGCAGACCGGCAAGCAGATGCGACGTGGTCTCATAGCGGTTGCTGGCTCCGCAGGTGAACTAGTTGGCCACAACATGCTGGCCGGCACGATTGTCGTACTCGGTGCATGTGGCGGAAGTAGCGGTGCAGGCATGAAGCGGGGCACGCTGTACCTGCTGAGTGACACACGTCCCCCCTTGCTGCCAACTTTTCGCTCTGCCGGTATAACAAATTCTCCTATCTCATCGCTCTTGGGTAGGAATCTAGAATCCCTCGGATTTAAAGGCTCCGCGGAACGATTCAAACAGCCTCTGGAACTCCTTCACGGGGATTTCCTCTCCTCAGGCAAGGGAGAATTATTCCTATCCAATTAGGTCCAACGCGCAGCTTGGTCGCTGGCTTGCCAAATTGCTATACTTCACGAGACTTTTTTCTTACCCCGCAGAGACTTGTGTGGCACAACAGATTGACAATGTGACTTGCTTGGGCTGCGGCTGCTTATGCGATGATTTGGTTGTCCACATCTCTGAAGGTCAAATTGTCAAGGCTGAGCGGGCTTGTTCGCTCGGTGAGAAGCAATTTGTCGGTCGCCATGCGGACGAAGGTTGTGAGGCGGAGATAGATGGGGAAAAGGTTTCCCTCGAAGCAGCAATCGAGAGGGCTGCCGAAATCTTGGCAGGAAGTTCTGCACCACTCATCTATGGATTGTCACTCAGCCCTGTCGAAACCCACCGGGTAGCCATTGAACTTGCCGATCGAATGGGGGGGGTCATCGATCCAGCAATCTCTCCCTTTCATCGTGCGGCACTCGTCGCCCTGCAAGCTGTAGGAATTTCCACCTGTACTCTTGGCGAAGTTAAGGATCGAGCCGACGTAATGGTCTTTTGGGGTTGCGATCCCGCCACCACTCACCCACGATTTTTCGAACGATTCGTTGATCCTCCTGGTCAATTTTTAAGCGAGAGCCGACAAGTGGTTCTCTTTTCGGATCAGCAGAACGCTACGGTTGAGCTCGTCGACGATTTTTTTCAGCTTGATCCAGATAGCGCGTTTGAAATCTTGATTACGCTGCGGGCAATTGTCCAAGGTGTGGCCGTTGAGGGAAAGAGTATTGGCGGGATCTCACTTGATAGACTGAAACAGTTGGCCGCTGAGCTAAGCGTTGCAAGTTATAGTGCTCACTTTTTCGGACCGGGATTGGTTAATGGTGCCAGTACTGCGGCGACACTTGAATCTCTGTTTCTCTTGGTCAGGCAACTCAACTCCAGATCACGCTGCGCGGCGATCGGGTTGGGTGGGCCAACAACGGAAAACGTGCTCACCTGGCAGACCGGTTATCCCTGCGGCGTAAACTTCTCGGCAGGTTTTCCACAGTACGACGCTAATTCGTATTCAGCAGACCAACTGTTAGCGCGCAGGGAGGTAGATGCCTTGCTAATAATAGGTTCAGAAAGCATCGAATATCTCTCGTCGGCAGCCAGTGATCGTCTCGGCGAGTTACCCGTTGTTTTACTAGAAGCAAGACAAGACGTATCGAAACTAGGAAGCAGCATTGCCGGGAGCGTGAGAATTCCCGTCGCCCAACCAGACCTGCACTCGGAAGGAACTGTGTTTAGAATGGATGGCGTACCGTTGCCTCTCAGACCAGTGATTGGTTCCCCGTTACAGAGCGAGAGCGAAATCCTTGCTGCCATTATGGAAAGAGTGTTCGAAAAATGCGGTTGAAAGTTCGATGCCTGCTTGCAGTTACTATCATTTTTTGGATCGCCAGTTTCTCGAGAGCAGCTACTTCGCAGCAAGGAGTGGCAACTGAAGACCCAGGGGATGCGGTGCAATCTGTGGCTCTCGAAGAGGGCTTTATGGTTCCCTATGTCTGCACAATTCCAGGAACTCATGCCACGTTCGAAATGGTGCCTATCCCTGGTGGAGAGTTTCTGCTTGGTAGCCCCACCGGCGAAGAAGAGCGTGGCGAGGATGAGGGCCCTCAAGTAACGGTGAAAGTCGCGCCTTTTTGGATGGGTAAGTGCGAGGTCACCTGGGCAGAATATCGTGCGTTCATGGCCCAGTATGAAGCCTTCAAGAAACTCGAAAGTCTACGCTTTGCCCGCACGCGGATGGAATCGGCTAAAAAAGAAGTCGATGCCCTTCCCGAAGTCAAAAATTATTTCGACGCGCAAAATTCAGAAGTGGATGCCGTCACCTGTCCCACGCCGCTTTATGACTCCAGTTTCACGTATGCAGTGGGTGAAGAGCCGGAACAACCCGCGGTAACAATGACCCAGTTCGCTGCCAAACAATACACCAAGTGGCTTAGTGGCATCACTGGCGAGCAGTACCGTCTACCGACCGAAGCGGAATGGGAATATGCCGCCCGTGCAGGTACTTCGACGGCTTATTCTTTTGGAGATGACCCAGAAGAGTTGGAAGCGTACGCCTGGTATGAAGACAACGCCGACTGGGAGACCCACCCGGTCGCCAGCAAGGAGCCCAACCCCTGGGGACTTCATGATATGCACGGCAATGCTGCCGAATGGGTCTTGGACGGCTACTTATCAGACCATTATGTCCAAATTCCACAGGACTCTAGCACCGCGAAAGCGGTTGCCTGGCCAACAAAACTATTTCCACGTGTGATTCGTGGCGGGAGTTGGCTCAGTCCCGCCAGCGATTGTCGCAGCGCCTGCCGTCATCAATCCAACGATCCCGAGTGGAATATCTCGGATCCCAATCTCCCCAAAAGTCCCTGGTGGTTCACGGAGGAAGATGCCACGGGAGTCGGTTTTCGTATTGTTCGTCCGCTTGCTCCGATGGACGCCGCGCTACAAAGAAAAGTGTGGGACGCCGATATGAAGCGAATTCAGCAAGACGTTGCCGACAGGTTGGACGAGGGTCGAGGTGCCCAAACAACAGCCGATGAGCGGTTGCCAGCCGCCATTGAAGCATTGAAATTGTCGGGAAAAGTTCAATGACTTTTCAATGAAATCTCGACAGGTTGGCAATTTTACCCTTCTGTGTGATAATTTGAGCAACTACTTCGGTTCATTCTATTCCTCACGATCATGCCTGGAGAATCCTGACATGCCGCCTCAAAATGATTGCAAGATCACTTCATCCCGCCGCGACTTCGTCAAGCAATCGTCAGTCTTCGTGGCAAGTGGTATGACATTAGCAGCGGGTTTAAGCAAGGCATATGCCGGTACTCCGCTTGGCGATAAGAATATCAAGATTGCGCTTATCGGTTGTGGGGGGAGGGGCACGCAGGCAGCCGCTCAGGCCCTTTCTACAAGTGGGGATGTCACACTATGGGCCATGGCAGATGCGTTTGACAAACGCATCGAACAATCGCTCACCAAGTTAAACCGAACGCTGGAGCAGAACTTGGGTGAGGGCTCTGAAAAAGTAATCGCCAAAAAAATTCAAGTTCCCTTGGAGCGACAATTTGCCGGCCTCGATGCGTATCAAAAAGCAATTGACAGCGGCGTTGATGTGGTGCTCCATGCGACGCCTCCCGGTTTTCGGCCGCTGCACGTCGAAGCTGCGATCAAGGCTGGCAAGCATCTTTTTACCGAAAAGCCGCTGGCAGTCGATGCGCCTGGAGTCCGTCGAGTGCTTGCCGCGGGCAAAATGGCTGATGAAAAGGGGCTCTGTGTAGGAGTGGGCTTACAAAGGCATCACGATCCCGCCTACCAGGAAACCGTTAAGCGATTGCAGGAAGGCGCCATCGGCGAAATACTGCTCACTCGAGTGTACTGGAACAGCGGACCTTTGTGGGTGCGAACCAAGACTGATTTCTTCCAGAGCTATGGCCACGAACCGACCGAGATGGAGTATCAGGTGAACAACTGGTACTACTTCAACTGGCTCTGTGGGGATCACATTGTTGAGCAACACATTCACAATATCGACGTCAGCAATTGGGTTAAACAGGCACACCCGATTATGGCGCAAGGAGTCGGGGGGAGGGAACGACGCACGGCACCAGAATATGGTCAGATTTTCGATCACCATGTCGTTGAATTCACTTATCCGGACGGTTCCACAATGCTGAGCGAATGCCGTCACATGGATGGCTGCTGGAATCAGGTGGCAGAATTCGCCACCGGGACCAAAGGGACTGCCGGCATCAGTCGCGGACGGATCATCACCCCGTCAGAGAAATGGCGCTATAAGGGAAAAACTGCCGACCCCTATCAGCAGGAACACGACGACCTCTTTGCTGCCATCCGTAGCGGGCAACCCTACAACGAGATGCAATACGGAGCTGAAAGCACCATGACGGCCATCCTGGGCCGCATGGCCACCTATTCAGGCAAACTAGTGGAATGGGACGAAGCGATCAATTCCGAGATTGATCTGTCGCCGACCGCGTATGACTTCGCCGCGGCACCTCCAGTCGTGCCTGACAATAACGGAAACTACCCAATCCCGGTCCCCGGAATGACGAAAGTTGTTTGAGGCATGATTTGCGCCATTGATCATGTCAACCTGGTGGTTCGCGACTTGGCACGCATGACTGAGTTCTACCGTGATGTCTTGGGATGCCAACTTACCAAAGAAGTCAGCATCTCCGGCACCTGGATTGATGAGGTTGTGGGACTCTCTGGCGTGGAGGCGGATGTCGTCTATCTGGAATTGCCTGCGGGGCCTCGGATCGAATTGATTGCTTACCACGCTCCAGCGGGCATCGAGCCGACAGAGCCGAACACGCCCCACTTGTTTGGTCTCAGACACCTGGCATTTCGGGTTGAAAACATCGACGCCTTAGTAGCCAAGCTGCATGCTGCCCAAGTGAAGTTCCAGAGCGAGGTGAAAACGGTTCCCGATAGCCAGGTCACCTACAAAGGTGGCGTACGCAAACGACTCGTCTATTTCCGCGACCCGGAAGATAACATCCTCGAGTTTTGCGAATATCGTTAGATCACCGAACTTGATTGTGGAGCGATCTGCATCTGTACAATGTACCCTCCCGCTTGCGGGAGGGTCGCGAGGAATCGAGCGGGGAGGGTTTACGTAGACGCGAGACACTAACTCAAACCAACTTCCTAATTACCCTCCCCGGCCGCTACCGCGTCCGACCCTCCCGCAAGCGGGAGAGAAAGAATGCTTTCGGCTTGGCGACTCGATATGTCGCTTGATCACTCACGGTGATTTTGTGCCTCACTTCACTACATTCTGCGGATTCCCGGCGAGGAACGCGGCTACATTCTCGACGACGACCTTCATCAAGCGAGTACGTGCACTCAGGGTCGCCCAGGCGAGATGTGGCGTGATAAAACAGTTTGGCGCTTTGGGAAGCGGGTGATCGGCGGGCGGTGGTTCTGCTGAGAGCACGTCGAGCCCCGCCCCGGCAATTGATCCTTGTTCCAGCGCATATGCCAGGGCCTGTTCATCGATCAGTTGCCCACGACTGGTGTTGATCAAGAACGCCGAGTTTTTCATGGCTTGCAAACGCTTCGCATTCACCACCTCTTTGGTTTCTGGAGTGAGGGGACAGTGCAGGCTCACCACGTCGGCTGTGCGAAACACCTCATCAGAATCAACGATGCAAATATAGTCTGGGTATTCGTTAGGAGTGCGCGTGGCGGCGATAACCTTCATGCCAAAAGCATCCGCCAGCTTGGCCACTCTGCTCCCAATCTCACCCAGTCCCACGATGCCGAAGGTTAAACCGCTGAGTTCAACAAGCGGTGTATCCCAGAAACACCAATCCGAAGCTTGGGCCCACTTTCCCTGCCGGACGGCAGTCGCATAGTGACCGACGCGGTGGGCCAGATTCAACAGATGCGCCATCGTTAACTGTGCAACCGAGTCGGTTCCATAGCTGGGTACATTCGTAACCACGATGCCCCGCTCTTTGGCGGCGGTAAGATCAACGACGTTGGTCCCCGTCGCCGTCACGCCAATGTATTGCAATTTGGGAAGTTGATTGATGATCTCACGAGAAAGCTGTGCCTTGTTCGTGAGAAGGATACTCGCGTTTGCGGCACGAGAAAGTACCTCATCCTCAGCAGAACGATCGAACACTTTGGAGGGACCGAGCGACTCGAGAGCTTCCCAAGTGAGATCGTCATGGGTTAAGGTATATCCGTCAAGTACAACAATTTGGGGTGATTCTTTCACAGTTCAACACCCTTTACGTATTGAGAGGGAATCCACATGAAATTACTTCGTTTTGGGAAACCAGGCAGCGAACAACCCGGTTTGCTGGACGGTGATGGCCAGATTCGCTCGCTGGTGGGGATTTTATCCGATCTGTCTGGAGAAGCACTCTCCGATGAATCGCTGCAGAAGCTCTCCAAGCTCGATGTTTCCACGTTACCCGTCGTCAGTCAAGACACACGTCTTGGGCCCTGCGTCGGCGGCACGAGCAAGATCATCGGCATCGGCCTTAACTATGCCGACCATGCCGCCGAGACTGGTGCCAAGGTGCCAACCGAGCCGGTCCTCTTCATGAAGGCCACTACTGCGATATCTGGACCGAACGACGCCATCGAGATCCCTCGTGGTTCGGAGAAGACCGACTGGGAAGTGGAACTTGGCGTCGTGATCGGTAAGCGGACGAAATACGTGGCTGAAGAGGACGCTCTCTCCCATGTCGCCGGATATTGTGTTGTGAACGACGTTTCCGAACGCTCTTTCCAAAAGGACCGCTGCGGTACCTGGGACAAGGGCAAAGGCTCCGACACATTTGCCCCCCTGGGACCCTGGCTCGTGACTCGCGACGAAGTGCCCGATCCGCAGAACTTGAAGCTCTGGCTGGAAGTCGATGGCCACCGGTATCAAAACGGTTCGACCGGCACGATGATCTTTGGTGTGAAAACGCTGGTCAGCTACATCAGTCAATTCATGTCGCTCCTGCCGGGTGACATCATCACCACCGGCACGCCCCCCGGCGTGGGCATGGGGCAGCAGCCCAACGTGTTTCTCAAACCGGGCCAAACGGTCCGCCTGGGAGTCGAGGGCCTCGGCCAGCAACAGCAGCAAACCATCGCGGCAAGATAACGCCCAGTGATGGCAATCCCTGGGCGTTACGCAAACACATTCAGTGCCCGCGGCAACACTTCCGCGGAGAACGGAGTCGTTCCCGACAGTTCGCCATCCAGATTGAGTGTATCACAACTTGTGGAGTCGATCCCAAAAGAACGCACTTGATAATATTCCACAAACGGCAGCGACACGTGCGAACCATCGAAGATCGCTCTGAATAGCCGCAGGGTCTGCCAACGCGATGCTCTGCGCAACACGACCACGTCGATCTTGCCATCGTCTATCTCGGCTCGGGGCGCAAGAACCATACCTGTTCCTGTTTTTTTGGTGTTACAGGCAATCACCAGCAGAAATTCATCGTCGCTCGCCTCACCATCGAGTGTGAGAGTGGCCCGGCGTAGTCTTGGCCTGGCGATCTGCAGCAGGGTCGCTGCCGAATAGCGAAATTTTCCCAAGAAACGAAATTGATCCGCCCGCCGGGCAATGTCGGCGATCGCGCCCCATCCCACGATGTTGACACAATACTCGCTCTGTCCTTGGGTCGTCACTTTCACCACATCGAGGGCCTGCGTCTTACCACGCAGGATCGTCTCGGCAGCGTGAATGGCATTGCCGCACCCGAGATGGTCGTGCAGCGTATTGCCCGTGCCCGCCGGGATGAAGCCCAACGTGAATCGCGAATGGTTACCACTGGCGAACAGTCCATTAACAACTTCATGAATTGTTCCGTCACCACCTACAATACAGATTGCATCGAACGTATCCGGATCAAGCGTTTCAGCAAGGGTTTGCCCATGCCCCGAGTGCTCTGTCTGAAAGACTTCCGTCGTGGCTCCTGCGGCGCTGAACATGGGAGCAATCTCTTGCCAGACCTCGAGCGCACGGCGGTTTCCCCCAAAGGGATTCACAATGATGGCAAACCGTTTGTTCTTCATTGGGCACGAATCTAGAATGAGTGCTAAGTGATTCAAATTATGGCGAATTTTCTGGTCGTTGTCGCACCCACATGAGTTTGGCTCATCTACGGCTAAATCATGGTTGCTTGAAGGAGTGGTTAACTGGGCGTATCATCGAATCTCGCGGATGTGGGGTCGCCAAAAATTTTTTCAACAGGAGAAAACGGAGGTAACAGAGAAGAAGACGTGTTGATTTGTAGAACACTAATCTTCACCTCAAAACCCTAGTAAAGCAGAATGGTAAAGATTGGAGTGCAACCCTAATTGCCATTACCTCCGTTTTCTCTGTTCTCTTCTGTTCAATGAATTGACGCTGGCTGTAAAACGCAAAATGAGAGTAGAACATTTCTCCGCGCAACGCTGAAAACGAGAGTCCATATGAAAGCATTTGAAGCTGTTCAACACTATTTCGACCGGGCCGCCGACCAATTGGCCCTTACCGACAACATGCGCGTGCTGTTGATGACTCCCAAGCGGGAAGTCCAGGTGCAAATTGCTGTGGAGAGGGACAATGGCCAATTGCAGACCTTTATCGGCTATCGAGTGCAACACGACGATTCTCGCGGACCTATGAAGGGGGGGCTCCGCTATCACCACGAAGTTGATCTCGACGAGGTGCGGAGTCTGGCCTCGCTGATGACCTGGAAAACGGCAGTCGTCAACATTCCCTACGGTGGAGCAAAAGGGGGAATTGCCGTCGACGTCCACACACTCAGCTTGCGCGAACGAGAACGCATCACGCGGAAATTTGTCGACGAGATTCACGATATCATCGGTCCCGACACCGACATCCCCGCGCCAGACATGGGTACTGGGCCGGAAGAGATGGCCTGGATTATGAACCAACACAACAAGTACCACGGCTTCAATCCCGGCGTGGTCACCGGCAAGCCGGTGGAATACTATGGCATCCCCGGTCGAGAAGAAGCCACCGGTCGCGGAGTAGGAATTCTGGCCCTCAAAACGCTGGGGCGATTAGGCCACAAGGCAGAAAAGACCCGTGTGGCAATCCAGGGATTCGGCAACGTCGGTTCGCATGCTGCGAAGTTTCTCCACGAATCAGCTTGTAAAGTGGTGGCAATTAGTGATTTGAGCGGGGGATACTATAGCGAATCAGGGATCGATATCGCAGCGGCATTGCACCACGTGCACGTCAACGACCGTTCCCTGGCAGGTTTTTCGGGGGCCGAGCATATTACTAACGAAGCCTTGCTGGAACTTGACTGCGAACTGCTCATCCCAGCGGCTTTGGGAGGTGTCATCACGGCTGAGAACGCTGGTGCTATTCGCGCTCCGCTTATCATCGAAGCAGCCAATGCCCCCGTGCGCCCGGATGCCGACGATATTCTCACTGAGCGCGGTGTGAAGATTCTCCCCGATATTTTGGCAAACGCCGGTGGTGTGACCGTCAGCTATTTCGAGTGGGCCCAAAATCGCCAATACTACAACTGGAACATCGACCGTGTGCGCCAGGAACTGGATCGTGTCCTGTCAGCCGCCTTTGAAGAAGTCTGGGACATGGCGCACCAACAAAACGTGAGCCTCCGCACAGCCGCGTTTATGCTGGGAATCAGCCGAGTCGGCAGAGCCACCGTGCTGGCTGGGATTGCCTGAAACTCTCCGCCCATATCTTCGGCTTCAACCCCTGCGGAGCAGTGTTGAAGTTGTGTTTCCTGGTTGTGCTTGTGGAATTCGAATCTGCTGGAAGCCAAAAAACCCCGCTGAAACTGCGGTTCCAAGCTGCTCGACAGGTTCTCCCGCGTTGCCTAAAATAGTAGACATGCCGGGGGCAGCACCGGCAATCCCGCCAACCCCGGAGCCAATCGGCTCGTATGACTATGCATGTCGAACGTGAGCAACTGGCAGTCGCTCACTCTACAGCACGCCAGCAGCTTTTGTCTGAGCGCAATCACGATCACTGGACAGGTGAGCTTTCGAGTTCTCCTTTGTGTACCGCTGCGGCCATCAGTGCATTGGTGCTTGCTGAGCGGCATGTCGACGATGCTCCCGAGATGAACTCTCCCTTGGAAAACAGTTGGCATTCGGGGATGCTTGTTCGTAGCGAATTATCCGAGCTGCTTTCCAATAGTCTGCGGTGGCTCGCCCGCCAGCAAAACCAGGACGGTGGTTGGGGAGATGTTGACTGCGGACATTCAACATTAGCAGCAACACTGATGGTCCAAGCGGCTTTTCATCTCACAGGGGTTCCCGCTAAGTATGCAGATCTGCTTCATAGCTCTGAGCGCTATATTGAGTCTCAGGGAGGCCTGGCCGGGTTAAAAAAGCAGTTTGCGGATGACAAACCTTTTGTAGCCGCCATCCTGACAAACTGCGCGATGGCGGGGATCGCTCCTTGGCGTAAGGTACCTGCTCTCCCCCTGGAATTGACCTGCTTGCCCAAAGCCTGTTATCAACTTCCTGGATTGGCCGGTCTTGGCAATTCACTACCGGTACTGATCTCCATTGGACAAGCAAGAGATTTCTATTTTCCTTCTCGCAATCCGTTGGCAAAATGGTTGCGCCAAAAATCTCAAGGTCCATGCCACAATCTGCTGGCGCAGGCGCAAGGATGTGACGGAAGTTTCAGCGCCTCGGTACTTCATACCAGCTTTGTGATCATTGGGCTTGCGAGTCATGCACAATCAGAAGATTTGATCGTGCGACGAGGTGTCAATTATCTCCTGAGTAACGTACGATCCGACGGAAGTTGGTCCTACGGTTGCGATCAGACAATCTCTAACACCGTGCGGGCAGTTCGGGCATTGGATTGGAATTTCAATGATCCAGCCAATGATCGTACTGATATACCATCACCGGTGGCAGAGGCTATCATGGATTGGTTGCTAGCCGCCCAGATTTCCTCTGATCAGAATCTGCCGAGCAGTACAGGTGGCTGGTCATTTTCTCGTTGTGCGGGTGCAGCAGCCAATTCGTTAGACACGGCAGCAACACTTGGTACACTCGCCGAGTGGTGTCGGAAATGGCCAAGATGCCGAACCGCCGAAGTCACGGGTGCGGCACTGGATGGCATACGTTGGCTCATAGAGAGGCAAAATCGCGATGGCGGTTGGGCCTATGCCATGCGTGGAGTAGGCGGGTCTTCGATGGAATGCAGCTCGACGGATGCGACTTGCGAGTCGATGATGGCACTGAGCGCATGGAAAAACATTCTGCGACGTTCGGCACCCAGCCATCCGTTAATCTCCAAAATTGAGCGTGGGTTACTCAGTGGAGTTAGTTACCTCAAGTCTCAACAACAACCCGATGGAAGTTGGTGGCCTCGGTGGTATGGCAGCGAAGCACATACTCAAGGTGCTAACCCGGTAATCGGCACCGCCCAGGTCGTAAGAGTTTTCGGTGAGATGCAGCTGTGGCAGACGACGATGGCCCAAAAAGCGTTTCGCTTGCTCTTCTAAGTGCAGTTTCCTTCTGGAGCCTGGAGAGCCGTCAATGCTTCAGGGACTAAGGGGCGTTCGCATCGCAAAGTTCAAGAGAATGAAAACCACAATTCGGGGAGTATCGAAGAAACCTCCCTTGCATTGCAGGCACTTATCCCCTTAGTTGCGAAGAATTCTACTGCCCAAAAAACTGTCGAAGAGGGACTTTGTTGGCTGATTGATGCCCTCTCCGCCTTGCCCACACTCCGCCCTACCCTTGTCGCTTTCTATCCCCCTAAAGTATGGTATTATGATCGTCTGCTTGCTCGTTGCCTGGCGGTGAGAACTTTGGCTGTTGCCTGCCGGACCAACGAGGTTAAATCGACCAGAATTGATGCGGTTCATGTGTAGTGCTTGGAAAAGCATTCGGAACTCTCAATGGTCGACTTAGGACCTGTCTTGCAGAAGAGTCAGTTTCGCATTTCATACGTTTGGCCGGCCATAGTGGCAGCGGGTTGATTGGAAGCTCGAAGAGAGGAGCAATGGTGGCGGGGAATTCTAGCGAAGTCCAGGTTAAAGCGCCACGCGAGTGGACTTCCGCTGCGGTGCCTGGGGAGCCCTCCCCTACATCCCATCTCAAGCAGATTCCACAGGACTTGGAATTACGAAACGCACTCCGCAGTGCTTGCTGCCGATTTGTCGAGCGCTTTGAAGTTTTTCAAAGTCTCTCTCGAGAGAAATTAGAAAAAGCCGCCCGCACCATCCTGACGAACCTCCGCCTTCCCGAGTGCTTCGTCGGCTGGACAATGGTTGTGCTGTCGAACGAATTCTGGCGAGAGCAAGTGCTGTCTGTTCCATACTCCCGCCGATTGTTGTTGTTGCCAAAAGCCTCTGCCAATGGTACAGGACATCGCTGCGACTTCGCCGAGATTCGTGCTCAGGCAGAATCCTTGGGCATGAATGTTCATTACGCGGAGTCCTCGCCAGAAGTCATGCAGCTTCTGTTCGACAATTCGATCGAGGCAATTCTGGGTGTGGCAAGCCTTGATGTTTTGGAAAAGGCGCTCGAAATGATTCTGCTTGCTGGGGTTCCAGCTCTGGCAGTACCTCTATTAAGCGTATCTGACGAGTCGCGTTTTGATCCCGATTGGGTACAGGAACTTTTGCTTTGGAGTCCCGCCAAGCTCTCCCAGAACGAACCACAATACGCCTCAATCCTCCGGTCCACACGTGCAATGTTTGAACCCGCGGAACTACTGAGGCTCGTGCCGCGGCTGCGAACCGGCCCCAGTATGGCCGAGGTTAATGGGGCTGGTACCCTGGCACTGGAACCAATCGCGGCAACGGAAACCATCGCCCACGATTTTCTCGCTTTGGGGGGCAAATATGCCCGCCCGTTCATCACTCTCGCAGCCTACCATGCGATGACAGACTTCGGCTCAGAAAGTACCACAGCCGACCAATCGGAAATGGATTTACCCGATGCCGTACGCCGCGTGGCCTTGTCGATCGAGATATTCCACAAAGCCTCGCTTGTCCACGACGACATCGAGGACGCCGATGAGTATCGATATGGTCGGCCTACGCTCCATCGGGCGCATGGTCTCCCGACTGCCATTAATGTGGGTGACTACTTAATTGGACTTGGGTACAGTCTGGTGAGTCGAGAGTCGGGTTCTCTCGGGTCGGACGTCGTCGGGGAGATTATCGACATCCTTTCAGATGCCCATCTACGCTTGAGTGAAGGACAAGGGGCCGAGTTGTTGTGGCGCGATGCCCACAACAAATTGCTCTCCATTGAAGATGCCCTCGAGATTTACTCTCTTAAAACGTCGCCTGCTTTTGAGGCCGCTTTGCTTTGTGGTCTTCGCTGTGCGGGACCGCTGGGTGAAAACCAGTCTCGACTCAGAGAGTTCTGTCGGCATCTGGGAATTTCATTTCAGATACTCAATGATTTGAAGGATTGGAAAGGGGACCAAGACAACAAGCTTCATGCCGGCTTAGACACGCTTGGTGGACGACCTACCGTGCTGTGGGCATTGGCCATCGCCAGATTAGCTGACCCACAACGTCAAGAACTTTTACAGATTGTCGATTCTTCTTTATCTCGCGAAGAACGAGTGGCCAGGGTGCGAAGTCTCTATATGCAAGCCGAAGTATTCTCGGAAGCAGATCGGTTGATTGAACAGCACCAATCACACGCACTGTCGATTGCCAACGTCATCGAGCAGCCATGCCTTCAACGGCTCCTACGCTATCTGGTTGAAACAGTTCTGTTCGGTTCCTCGAACATTGGTGAGTCGGTTTCCCGGCAATCAGTAGGGGAGTAGAATAGAAAGTCCCCTCGGCACCTACCTGGCATTTTCACGATTTCTTCAAACTTGCTTTCCCCCAAGTTTTCACCTCGATGTCGAATAATGTGAACCGAATGATTGCAAAACTATGTGAGTTGTTTTACACATCGACTGCCGAAGTTGGTCTCTTCGAGGAGGTGACCGCGGGTGAACTTCCCGATCAGTTTCAAGCCATGTTGGCCCATAATGACCACATGACCGTCACTGTGGAAGCCTGGTATAACAGTCTCGTTAAGTTGAATGTGCTCGAAGAACGTCGCGACAACGACTACTACTCACGTCGGATAATACTCTCACTCCAGCGGGATGGCACTCCGGTTCAATTCGGAATTATGCGAATTTCCTTATCAGGGCTCCCGCAAATTGTACGTATGGAAATTGAGTCTCAGGCCCTCCCTTTAGGAAGGATCATGATCCGCCACCACCTGATGCGTAATGTTGAACTCGATAAATTGTGGCGAGTTACCTCTGGTCCCGAACTCCGCAAATATCTTAAGTTGGAACGAGGGACCATGTGTTACGGTCGTACCGCCCATATATTGGTGGAAAAAAAGCCTGCTGTAGAGCTATTAGAAATCGTCGTTCCCTGATTGTTGGACCTACCGATGAGTGCAATTGATACAAACTACGATTGCCTGGTTATGGGGGCTGGACCAGCCGGATCGACGGTAGCCACTTTGGTGGCTGCAGCAGGCTACCGAACGCTGCTCGTGGAGCGATCTAAAATGCCCCGTCCGCACGTTGGTGAGTCATTGATGCCGGAAACCTATTGGATCTTCGAACGGCTTGGAATTCTGTCGCAACTTAGAAAAGACATCTATGCCCGCAAGGTAGGGGTCCAGTTTGTCAGCAGTTCAGGCAAAGAATCTGCCCCGTTTTATTTTCGTTCCCACGACGATCGGGAATGCAGCGAGACTTGGCACGTCGATCGGGCAGACTTCGACAAACTTATGTTCGATAATGCTGCCAAACAGGGGGCCGAATGCCGCGATCAGACTCGTGCCCTGGATGTTGTTATGGATGGCGACTACGCCGTCGGAGCGCGACTCCAAACTCCAGAAGGCGAAACGTGCGAGGTCTCCGCACGAGTCGTCGTCGATGCCACTGGACAGCAAAGCCTCCTGGCATCCAAGCTTGGCTTGAAGAGAATGAACCCTAAGTTGCGAAAGGCCTCGATCTGGCGCCATTTCCGTGGAGGTAAAGTCGATATCGAAGGAGGCGGCGTCAAAACCGTCATCCTGCAAACGACTGAGAATCGAAGCTGGTTCTGGTATATCCCTCAGGCAGATGACCTGGTCAGCGTGGGACTCGTGGGAGACAATGACTACCTGCTTCGTGGTCGGGGCTCGCCAGAGGAGGTCTTTGCTGAAGAGATGGCCAACTGTCCGACGCTGG
This sequence comes from uncultured Planctomycetaceae bacterium, assembly GCA_937925545.1. Lineage (GTDB taxonomy): Bacteria > Planctomycetota > Planctomycetia > Pirellulales > Lacipirellulaceae > Bythopirellula. Next base: position 41,532 of record CALALR010000037.1, on the reverse strand, counting down.
CTGATTGGCTTTCCAATGCCGAGCAGGCTGATGATCTCCGAGTTGTGAAAGAGTTTTCCTATACGACAGACCGCTCGGCGGGAAACGGATGGGTGATGGTGGGAGACGCCTGGGGGTTCATCGATCCGATTTATTCCTCAGGAGTTTATTTCGCACTGAAATCAGCTGAATTGGCTGCCGATGCGATTCTCGATGGATTTTGTTCCAATGACCTGTCGGCCCACGTGCTCGGCCGGTGGGTGGCGGATTTCTCTCGCCAGACCCACCTCATCCGAAAGCTGGTCCATGCTTTTTACTCCGGTGAGTTTCGCGTAGGTCAGTTCGTACAAGAATTTCCGCAACACCAGTCCGAACTTGTCGACCTGTTGATTGGTCGAGTTTTCGACGGTCGCTCGGGAAAGATTTTTGAGGATCTCGATCCGTGGCTGGAACGGCGATTAATGAAAGAATCACAATCGATAACCCAATAGCAGCAATTCCCATGTCTCAACAACCCTACGACCATCATCACTCCCTGGATTCGGTACCTGAAGAGACGCACAACCTCCTTCTAGGTTACCTACTCTGGGTTTTCGGATTCACCGGTTCCCACCGCTTTTACTACGGCAAGCCCGTCACGGGGACAATTTGGTTTCTGACTCTAGGCCTGCTAGGAATCGGTTGGTTTATCGACCTATTTCTGATCCCAGGGATGGACAGAAGTGCTAACCGGCGATATCTTCCCGGGCCAACCGACTATACAGTTGCCTGGCTGCTGCTAACGTTCCTAGGCCTGTTTGGCATTCACCGTTTCTACCTTGGAAAATGGATCACCGGAATCATTTACTTCTTCACCGGTGGACTTTTCCTCTTGGGCATCCTCTACGATTTCTGGACGCTCAACGAGCAGGTAGATGAAATAAACGAGTACTACGTTTAGTGAAAATAGCCTACCTAGCTGCTGGTGCTGCGGGGATGTATTGCGGAAGCTGCCTGCATGATAATACACTGGCTGCAGAGTTATTACGCATGGGCGAGGATGTCATCCTGGTGCCGATCTACACGCCGCTCCGCACCGATGAAACGAACGTAAGCCAACCGCGTGTTTTTTTTGGCGGCATCAATGTGTACTTGCAGCAGAGATGGGCACTCTTTCGCCGCACACCGCGTTGGCTGGACAAAATATTGGACCACCCTGCCCTGTTGGGGGCAATTAGTCGGTTCTCGGGGAGTGTCGACCCGACCAAGCTGGGTGACTTGACCGTTTCGATGCTCAAGGGCGAAAGCGGCAATCAACGCAAAGAACTGGAGAAACTAGTTGATTGGCTGCTCGACGAAGTTCGTCCCGATGTCGTGCATTTGTCGAACTCCATGATGTTGGGGCTAGCACGGATGATCGCCGAGCGATGTGGACCACCCGTGGTTTGCTCACTCTCGGGCGAAGACATTTTTCTGGAAAAACTGACGGAACCCTACTACTCCCAGGCCCGGCAATTGCTACGCGAACGTGCCGCCGACGCCGACGCTTTCGTAGCACTAAACAACTATTTTGCCGACGAAATGAGTACCTACCTGGAAGTGCCACGCCAACACATTCACGTCATTCCGCACGGCCTCGATTTGACTGGGCATGGGCAGCGCGCGGGGCATGCAGACGACCAGCCACGACGCATCGGCTACCTCGCTCGTGTCTGCCCCGACAAGGGGCTGCACCTCCTGGTTGAAGCCTGCGAGCAACTCACTGACCAGCCGGGTTGCCCTCCTTTTGAACTTCACGCGGCAGGTTATCTGGGCAGGAGTGACCGGAAGTATCTAAAAGACATTCAGCAGAAAAGTGCGATCGGTCCAATGTCCAATCAATTTCATTACCACGGAGAATTGAATCGAGTGCAGAAGATCCAGTTTCTCCAATCACTGGCTATCTTTAGCACACCGACTGTTTATCGCGAGAGCAAAGGTCTACCGGCACTCGAGGCCCTGGCGAATGCAGTTCCTGTGGTGCTCCCCAGGCATGGTTCGTATCCCGAGATGATCGAGTCGATCGGCGGAGGCCTGCTCTTTGAACCTCATGACACCTCGGATTTGGCAAAGAAATTGCATCAACTTCTCACTAATCCTGGCCATGCGCAAGAGCTTGGCCGGCAGGGAAAGATTCAAGTCACCAAAAAACACCATGTCTCTGTAATGGCGGAGCAAACATTAGCTCTTTATCACTCCCTCCAAGCCGAAATACCGAAGATCCAGTAGCCTTCTCACAGCGTGGCATGGTACACTCAACAAGAGAGCTTTCTATCCGCTGAATCACGAGAACCCTCGTTTGTCTGCACGATGAGTGTTTCTGAGAAAAACTGTGAGCTTTCGGTTCCAGAGAGCGATTTATGCCAATCGGTGTGCTTTTACTACCGTGTGGATGAAACGGGAAATCTTTCTTATCTGAGCCCCTCCGTGGAAGGCATATTGGGATTTCCAGCGTCTAAACTCCTCGGAAAGTTGTACAGTGACGTTTTTGATTTTGAACATTCATTAGGATCTCTACTGTCAAAGCCCGAGCATGTTTATCAAAAAACGTTCACTTCTAACTCACGTTGTGCAGTAGTTCAGCACGAAAATGGCGAATTGGTCGTCCTGGACCTCCACGAGCGGCCATTGCACCCTGGAGAGGATAATTCTGGCGGCCTGGAAGGGGTGGCATACAACATAACTCCCTATGTCACAGCTGCTGTCAAACTCAGCGAAGGAGAACAAAAGTATCGCCGATTGGTGGAGGGTCTGGGTGGCGACTATGCCATTTATACGCATCTCCCAAATGGAGAGCTGACCTATGTGAGTCCCTCGGTGAAAGAAATTCTCGGTTACGAACCACGTGAAATCATTGGCCTCAATTGGCGGGAACTTATTGGCGAAGACTTTGTCGGCAGAGAAACGGCTGATCAGGTCCTGGCCGACGTTCAAGCGGGGGTGCGTTTCTATAAGTTTTCTGTAGAAGTCGCCCATGCTTCAGGCGCGAAGCGTCTGATCGAAATCCAGCAACGACCCATATTTTCACCTGACGGTGAGTATGTGCTAATGGAAGGTATCGCCAAAGATATTACCGAAACCACCCGTAACGCCGAGGAAATACGCCGATTGAAGGATGAACTGGAAGAACGAGTTTTCCAACGGACTCGCGAACTAAGGCTTATCAACGATCAGCTTGCCGAAAGTGAATCCCGCTACCGGAGCGTCGTCGAAGATCAAACGGAATTCATCTGCCGCTGGAATGAAGGGGGGATTTATACATTTGTCAATCAAGCGTATTGTCGCTACATGAATCAGTCTGAGAAACAGTTGCTTGGAGCCTCTTTCCTGCCGAATATCATCGACGAAGATCGCAGTCGAGTCCTGGATGAGATCGCGGGACTCACTCCCCAGGTGCCAACCGTGACCAGCGAACATCGAGTGAGGGACTCAGAAGGTAATCTCCGTTGGCATCACTGGACCAACCGGGCTCTCTTTGATGAAGATGGCACACTCACCGGATACCAATCCGTAGGGCGTGACATTACAGATTTGAAATTAGTTGAAGACCTGGTTCAAGAGCGTGAGGAGCACCTCAAGCGAGTCTCACGACTGGCGACCATGGGGGAATTAATTTCTGGAATCGCCCATGAAATCCACCAACCGTTGCATGCTGCCCAGCTTTTCGCTGAAGCGGCCCGGCGCAACCTGGAAATGGAGGGGGCGGCCAACATTGCAACTGCCATCGATTGCACCCGCGAGATCACAAATTCTATCTCGCGCACTGCCACGATCATCCGACAACTGCATTCGTTTACCACGAACAAACCGAGTAAGTTCGAATACCTCGACATTAACGAAGTCATTCGGGAGGCTGTCGCGATCTTAAGCTATGAAACCAAAAAGGCAGGGGTTAAATTACATTTAGCGCTGCAGCAACGTTCCCATGCCATCTATGCAGATAGAGTACAAATGCTGCAAGTCTTCGTCGATTGGTTCCGTAATGCATTTGAAGCGATGAGCGATAATGAACCCGATGACAAACACCTCGTAATCAGTACCCGATATGACCGAAAAGAATTGATTGTCGAGTTGTGTGACAATGGAGCAGGCACGGAGTTGGAGAATACGGAACGGCTGTTTGATGCATTCTACACCACGAAACCTGGTCGCTTGGGGATGGGCCTCTCGATCTGCAAAACGATCGCCGAAACGCATCACAGCAAAGTCCACGCGCGTAACAACCCAGGTCGAGGGATGACCTTCGCACTCCAAATACCAGTAGCGGAAAGGACGAAGCAATGAGTTCAACCTCTGCAAACGATGAGCCCATCGTCTACATCGTCGACGATGACGAACAGGTCCGCAAAGCCCTCGTGGCATTGGTACAGGCAATGGGTGTTGCCAGTGAGGCATACAGTTCTGCGGAAGAATTCCTGCAAATGTTTTCAGGCCGTCGCCCTGCCTGCTTGGTGACCGACGTAAGGATGCTGGGAATGAGTGGGCTGGAACTTCAGGAACGCTTGTTGCAACTTGGCGTGTCGATGTCGGTTATCGTCCTCACTGCGTTTGCGACAACCCCCACCACCGTTCGAGCGATGAGAAATGGTGCACTCACGCTGATGGAAAAGCCAAGCAACGACGAAGAACTCTGGAACGCCATTCGGGGAGGGCTGGCAATCGATCGCCGCAATTACGAACTGGAGCAACAGCGCAGCGTTCTTAAAGAGCGACTTGAAAGCTTGACTCCCAAGGAAAAGGAAGTGCTGCAATTGATGATCGCTGGCGATGCCAACAAAGTTATCGCCCGCAAACTCGATTGCAGCATTCGTACGATCGAGAATCATCGACAAAAGGTCTTTCACAAAATGGAGGCCGACTCTTTAGCAGAACTGGTGCGCATGGCCGTGGCACTGGGAATTGTGCCGAACCTGGTGTAGGCGGTCAGCAACAAGAAAGTTACTGGCTGCGATCTGAAATATGGGCTGCGCTACGTCGATTTCTATCCGTGTCAAATCCGTGGCTAAACGGAACTAAGAGCTGGTTGTGACCATCGGATTTGCTGGGCTACTGGCTGCTTCAAGCCCCCTTTCCCAGCCGCTTCATCGCCCATTGCCTGAGGAAGGAAAATGCTGTATTTTGACGAGTTTCGGCAATTTGCCAGCGTAGCTTCAATTGGCAGAGCACCGCATTCGTAATGCGGGGGTTGTGGGTTCGACTCCCACCGCTGGCTCTTGGCAAGAGCCGGCTCAGTGGGGAGCAGTTGCTGATGTGTTTACCGTAGCGCTAGCCAACGCGAAGTTGGCTCGCTGCACCTGAATTGATTGCAGGCATTTTTTGCAGGAGCGGAAGTAGTATGTCACAAGTTCTCGATATCGATCTCAAGCAGATTGTTCTCTCGAATAGCACTTTTGGGCCGAATGAGATTAAACAGATCGTAAAAGCGATCTCGACTGATTACAATAATTTTCGACTGCTAAGAGATGCTGTGGGAGAGATGCAACAGCAGGAAACGCGTACTCCAGCAGCTTCGGTACGATTGGGAGTCTGTCAGTATTTGCTCGGTCGGTATTCGAATGCGGTTCAAACGCTGCGGAGTGCCGATGGGGGTGCTTTGACTCACTTCTATCTTGGCAAGTCGTTGATGGCACTCGACAATTATGAAGAAGCATTCACCGCTTTTGAATCCTCAGAACGTGCTGGCTACAACCGCGATGAGGTCGCACTCGCCAAGAGTGAGGCACTTCGCTACAGCGGGAAGCCCCAAGAGGCCCTCTTGATCCTCGACAATCTATCGGGAGCCGTCGAGCAGACTGCCGAGTATCTCTATCAACGATCTGCGACGGTTTCAGCATTAGGTGGTAATTCTGCTGAGGTGGTGGCCCTCTTGGAGCGAGCCGTCGAGTCGGACAACACCCATTCCGGGGCACTCTTTGGTTTGGCCATGGAAAACGATCGCCACGGCAACGACGACTACGCTCGACAACTTTACGAGCGAGCCGCAACCCAGTTTCCCACCCACGTGGGCACGCTGCTGAATTTAGGTTTGCTCTACGAAGACATCGAACACTTTGAGCGCTCGAAGCAATGCTATCAGCGGATTTTGGATGTGTTTCCCGATCACCCTCGTGCCCGCCTTTACTTTAAAGACGCCGATGCGTCGCGGGATATGTACTACGATGAAGAAGCGCGTCGTCGGCAAGATCGTATGGCCCAAATGCTGAGCGTCCCGGTGAGCGATTTCGAGCTTTCCGTACGCAGCCGCAATTGCCTGCAGAAAATGGGTATCATGACCCTCGGCGATCTTTGCGAAACCTCGGAACAAGAGCTCTTGGCAAGCAAGAATTTTGGTGAGACTTCGTTGGTGGAAATTCGCGAAATGCTCGCTTCCAAGGGACTCGAACTGGGACAATTTGCAAACTCCTGGAAAGAAGAAGAACCGGCTTACGAACCCGAAATGCTCAGCGACGACGAACGTGCCCTCTTGGATCGGCCGATAGCTGATCTGAATTTGTCGGTACGGGCTCGCAAGTGTATGGTGCGCTTGGGGCTCTCAACGATTGGCGAACTTGTCCGTCGGACGGGGGACGATCTGCTGGAGTGCAAGAACTTCGGAGTAACGAGCCTGAATGAAGTTCGCGAGAAGCTCACCCTTGCCGGTCTGAAATTGCGAGGGGATTGAGCGCGGAGCATTGATGGCTTCCCCTGCTTTCCGATTCGAATTGTTGCACACCGACGCGAGTACCAATGCGCGCCGGGGGCGACTTCACACGCCTCGGGGAATCGTCGAGTTACCCACCTTCATGCCTGTGGGGACTTTGGGGACGGTCAAAGGGGTCGAAGTCTCACGATTGCGTGAGACAGGCTCGCAAATCGTGCTCGGTAATACTTACCATTTGGCTCTGCGACCGGGTGCGGAAGTCGTCGCAGCCCATGGCGGGCTCCACAAATTCATGGGCTGGTCGGGGCCAATTCTCACCGATAGCGGGGGATTTCAAATCTTCAGTCTGGCGGAACGCGTGAAGGTGACCGAGAACGGGGTCGCTTTTCGTTCTCATATTGACGGGTCTGCACTGGAAATCACCCCCGAGCGATCGATTGCCATCCAAGCAGAACTGGGAAGCGACTTTGTGATGGCGTTTGACCATGTCGTCGCCCTTCCCAACCAATCGGAAATCGTAGCCGACGCCACCTGGCGCAGCGTACGCTGGGCTGAACGCTGTTTGCAGGCAATCCGGCGAAATGACCAATTACTCGTTGGTATCGTTCAAGGGGGCCTCGATCCCCGCCTTCGGCAAGATTGCGCTAAGGCCATGGTCTCTCTGGATTTTCGCGCTTATGCCGTCGGAGGACTCAGTGTTGGCGAGACCCCGCAAGAAATGTATGAAACGCTCGAATCAACCGTACCGGCTTTGCCTGCAGATTGCCCCCGCTATCTGATGGGGGTGGGTCGTCCACGGGACCTCGTCGAATCGATAGCCCGCGGCATCGACATGTTCGATTGCGTTATGCCCACCCGGAACGGACGCAATGCCTTGGCTTTTACCGACCAGGGGACGGTTCGGCTGAGAAATGCCCAGTATGAGCGAGATCAGGCACCTCTGGAAGCACATTGTCCTTGCCCGGCTTGCCAGCATAGCCGTGGTTATCTGAGACATCTGTTCCAAGCCAAGGAAATGTTAGGGCCCATTCTCACCTCGATCCACAACATCACCTACTACCAGAGGCTCATGGCGGAGGCTCGCGCGGCAATAGAAGCGGATTGCTTTGCAGAGTTTAGCAGGGAGAAACTCGCCAACTGGGCACAGCGGGACCCCAAGTGAGTACCTCTAGCAAGAGGCTATATTGCCGCCCGGTGAAAGTCAGGATAGTCCCATAAGGTCACTTCGGACGCCCTTGTTCCTTATGGCGCAACGATTTATGATAATTCGTTTCCATTTGTGAGTCGAGAGAAGAGGGTCTGCCGACGAGGTTGAGCTCCCATTTGTAGCAAGAATTTGAAGCGTTGGTTTTAATGGTCATTTCGCCGTTTGAAAATCCAGTTCTCTTGGCAGTGAGCGGCCTGCTCCTTGCCCAAGATGCCCAGCCTGAACCCCCTGGTTTAGGGAGTATGCTTCCTGGATTGATTGCCATCATGGTGTTCTTTTATTTTTTAATTTTGCGTCCGCAAAAGAACAAAGAACGGGCCATGCAGGAATTGGTCAACAATCTCAAGGAAAAAGATCGCATCGTCACGATTGGCGGCATTCATGGTATCGTAACTAACGTGCAGCGTGACCGCGACGAAGTGACCATCCGAGTCGACGAATCCACCGGAACCAAGCTCAAAGTCGGTCTCTCGGCGATCGCTCGTGTCGTAACTGATGAAAACAAGACTGAGGGCGCTTCCAAGTCACCTGGCCAATGAATAGCCGGGTTCCGCCCTCACGACCTGAAATAGTAAATACGGATAACTCAAGATGACTATCGCTGATTCAAACAGCAGTTTTAGAAAGTTTCACCGATCAAGTATTGCCCTCTTAACTACGACTTTATTGTTCGGTTTGACAGCTCATTCTTTGATGGCTCAAGACGAAACTTCTCCAGCAGAAGCTGCGGCAACAGAGACCGAGGCTGGAACTTTGGAAGTTCCCCCTCCGGCTGCCCCTCCAGCTGAGGACCAAGCGCCCATCGGCGGGATTGTATTGCTGGCCATTGTTATCGCTTTGTTTGTTGTTCCGATGTTTTTGGGTAGTTTTCTTGCCAAACGATTTCGGATGCCGGAATACGGCTGGAAATTTGCGCTAGCCATTGGTTCGCTACTTGCTGCCGCAGTGGTGATCTATGAAGGTGAGATTAAATATGGCCCCGACTTGAGCGGTGGTATCACTCTGATCTACGAACTGCAGGATACGTCAGGCGCTCTCGAAGATGACGGTGAATTTGAAGATGGTCCGTCCACTTCTTCCCGTAGCAACTTAGTTCGCCAGCTGATCGCTGCCTTGGGAGAACGTGTTGATCCCAGTGGTACGAAAGAAGTGTCAATTCGTGAATACGGTCCTGATCAAATCGAGATTATCATTCCTCAGGCAAGCCCTGCAGAGTTGGACTATATCGAGCGTAAGGTTTACACCGCAGGTGCCCTGGAATTTCGCATCACGGCTTCTCCGGTATTCAAGAAGGAGAATGAGACGATCATCGAACTGGCACAGGCATTGCCCCCTGGTGAAAATGTCGTGCGCATGGGAGGACGCAAAGTTGCTGAGTGGATGATCTACGATAATAAGCTGGGGCCATTCGACCGCCCCGACGATCGGTTTGTCAAACGTATGGCCGGCAAAATCCCACAGGCATTGGTGTTAATGAACGATGGGTTCGACGTCACAGGCGAATACCTGCAAAAAGCCGCAGCTGGCTTCGACGAGACGGGCCAGCCAGAAGTTCGCTTCAACTTTGACGACCAAGGTGCATTTCGGTTTGGTCGACTTTCTGGCCAACATGTTCCCAATCCCTCGGGCCAGAAGTACTACTTGGGTATCATTCTGGATGGAAAGTTGCTTTCCGCCCCGGCGATCAATTCAAAGATTACTTCGTCAGGTCGAATCACGGGAATCAATGACAAAGAGGAAGTCGATTTCATTGTCGATATTCTGAATTCAGGTAGCCTTCCCGCATCGCTCAATAAGGACCCCATCAGTCGTGAAGTCATAAGCCCGACGATCGGTCTCGAGACAGTTCGCATGGGCCGTTCGGCGATCGTTGCTTCCTTGGTAATCGTGATGATCTTTATGCTCTTCTACTATCGCTTTGCCGGGCTGGTCGCTTGTTTTGCATTGGGTGCCAATCTGCTTTTAATATTAGGAGTCATGGTCCTGTTGCACGCGGCATTCACACTCCCAGGGCTCGCTGGACTCGTGCTGACGGTAGGTATGTCTGTGGATGCCAACGTGCTGATTTACGAGCGCATCCGCGAAGAACGAGCCCGTGGGGCGGCGTTACGCATGGCAATCCGAAATGGTTACGCCAAGGCCATGTCTACCATTGTGGACGCGAATCTGACGAATCTCATCACGGCGGTGGCTATCTACAAAATTGCCCCCGATAACGTGAAGGGATTTGGCGTCACGCTGATCATCGGAATCATTATGAGCATGTACTCAGCAGTCTTTCTTTCCCGCCTAATCTTTGACATTGCGGAACGGACTCACCGCCTGAAAAAACTGAGCATGGTTCAACTTATAGGGGAGACCAATATCGACTTCATGGGTAAACGAGGTTTGGCTATCGTATGCTCTGTCATCCTCATAGCGATCGGCCTCTATTCCGCATTCGATCGGGGGAACGACCTGCTGAATATCGACTTCACTGGCGGTAGCTCGGTCACGTTGGTGCTAAAAGAAGACAGCAAAATGCCTTTTGCCGAAATGAAGAAACTTCTTGAGGAAACAGATCTTAAAGACAAGAATCTCTCGCTAGTAGAAGTCGGTGCAACCAACACGCGGTACACCATCAGTTCCATTGAGCAAGACGTTGATGAAGTCCAACGCATTCTTCAGAAAACCTTGGGCGATCGTCTACAAACTTATCAGGTCACAACCTCGAATATAAAGCCCTTGGGTGATCAGACGAGTTATCATCTCACTCCTCAAAAATCTCCCATGAGGCTTGTCAATTTTCAGTCCGAGGAACCAGCGACTGGCGACGGAGGCGACTCAGAGGGAGCCCGTGAGGAGCAAGATGCCGAAACTTCGAGCAAAGCCACTGCATCGGTCTACTCAGGCGATCCGTTTGCCAATGGCACCAGCGCTCAGATTACTTTTGGAGCTGAAGGGGAAGCTGATGCTGGGGTTAATCATGAGACGGCCACTCAGTTGATTCAGGACGCTCTCGCCGCTACGGACCATGGTTCCGTAGCGTTTGCCATCGATAATCCTGACTATCAACCTGGCAGTGCTCGCCGTTTCACCACTTGGAACGTCAAGGTGGCACTCCCTATCGCAGAAGCAAAGAAGGTATTCTCAGAACTGGAAAACGTGACAAACCACCAGCCGGTTTTCCCCCTGGCAAATAAGATTGGGGGACGTGTAGCTGGTGATTTGAGGACCAAGGCATTCGCGGCTGTTTTCGTCAGCCTCATTGGCATTATTGCTTACGTCTGGTTTCGGTTCCATAAGATCTACTACGGAGTAGCCGCCGTCATTGCAGTCGTCCACGACGTATTGATTTCGATCGGCATGATCGCGTTGAGTGCAACGATCGTCTCCGCAATACCCGGTCTGGCTGAGATGCTGATGATCGAGAAGTTTCAAATTAGTTTGACAATTGTCGCTGCACTACTAACGATCATCGGATATTCGTTGAATGACACGATTGTGATTTTTGATCGCATCCGAGAGGTCAAAGGGAAGAGCCCGTATCTCACTCGTGATATGATCAATCTCAGTATCAACCAGACATTGTCTCGCACAATTTTGACTTCGTTCACTACTTTGCTATCCGTGATTCTGCTCTATGTGTTGGGTGGTGACGGTATCCATGGGTTTGCGTTCTCTTTATTGATAGGCATCATCGCGGGAACCTATAGCACCGTATTCATAGCTGCACCGATCCTGCTGTGGATGAGCCCCAACGAGGCTCAAAGCAGTGCCAAGACAGCATCTCGCGTCTCCAAAGAATCCTTGGCAGCTGCTTCTTCCAATTGAAATCTGCGGCGATTGTCGTCCCGCAAGCTTTGCCATATCCGCAAAGTCAGATTTGCTGGGTCCCTACATCGTGCGCCGAAGAATTGTGTCTCAACTGAATAGGACTGGTATTCCGAAGCTGAACCTTAGGGGAACATTCCTCGAGTAATTCCTTTGGTTCTACTGGCGAAACCTTTCTCGTGAATCGATCTCGAAAATTGCTGATCGCTGGCACTATCCTGACCCTAGGATTCGCTTTTTCGTGGCCGTTTCGGCATACTCAAGATACGCTAAAACCGGCAGCGGAGATCCCCGAGGACACCCTACGCGCTGTGAACGGCGATCCTATTACCCACGATCCCACCATCCAAAGTGCCCCGCAAGTCAGCATTCCTTTGGCCCCAGAACATGTGTCTGCCAGGATGGCCAGCACCATCGAGTCGACCCAGCTTGACAGCTCTGACCAAATACACGAAAGCTTTGACCTAGCCAATCATCCCGCGATGAAAGGTGCTGCCGAATCTGCTAACAACGAGGAGCCAAGCCCCGTCGACAACACTCCAACCAAAAATTCAAAGCCGGCCTACAGCATTGCTGAACAGGGAAAGGCGACCACTTCCCATGAAGATTGGCCCCAAGAAGTTTTGCACGTTGTGCGCAACGGAGACACGCTTGAGGGATTGGCTGAACGCTACTTGGGCGATCCAGGAAGGGGCCTGGAAATATTTGACCTTAATCGCGATCAATTGAGTAATCCCTATCTACTTCCGATCGGAGTCGAGCTACGCATTCCTTCTCAGGCATCTCGCAGCTTCGATTGATGCACCTTCTGGATCACGACTTCATTCATTCACATGTCGTGGAATCCACTTGAAGTTCTTATCGGTTAGTCGTGCCTTCAAGAAACCGTCGAGTGCAGAGAGCATCTTGAACCTGGGATCGATCAAAAGTTTGGTGCCCTGAAGCGTCGTGGGAAGTGGATAGACAAATAGGTCCTTAAGCTCACGAACCTGATCGATGGGAGGGTCTGGATGGTAACGCTCGAAGTTTTTGAACACATTCTGGGCATCTTTTGACGAGCGAGAATCCTCGCTACCATAAACGAGCATCACAGAGACCTTTTGTAAAAGGTCAGGTTGTTTTAGCGCATCTACCAAGGGCAACCCCTTTTGACGCCAGATCGGGGACACAAGAACGATGGCTTTTACGTCCTGACCCTGCTTCCGCTGGGCCAAAGGTGGAGCAGCCCAATCCAACGCAGACCACACGATCGCGATGTTAGCTCCCATTCCTGTTCCGATCAAACAGAGCTTATTCAAATTCAATTCTTGGGCGTCGTTCTTATCCACCAGGAACTTCCGCACCGCTTCCATATCAAAGCCTACCATCGCCTCGTAATCAACAGGTTTGAATCGAGATGGGTCGATGGTCACTGTTCGGCCCGATTGGTCTACAGCGGTAGTACTCGAACCATGTCCGCGCATGTCAATTGTAAGTACCGCGTGTGAATCGAAACGCGAGTCAGTCGGAGACTGGAGTTCCCGTGCTAAAATATTAAATACCGTGCGGCTTTCCTTGTAGTCATGTATCAACACAATGGGAACGGCTTCTTTTCCCAAGGTACTACGGTAGTAGGTAGCTCCCAGTGAAACGTTGTCTTTCGTCGTGAGAACAACATCCACGGGAGCCGGCGCACGAACATTTCTACCGGTCGGTTGGGCCTGGCTGGGCAAGACGCTCAGTCCAAGAGCAGAGGTCATAAATACACAAATGAAGACATATTTTCGACAAGCACTCATACCATGCCTCGATGCAAGAAAGAGAAAAGTACTTTCTCTATTCTAACCCAGCGAGACGTGAAATAACACCTTAAAAAATAGAAAGCCTAGGAGATGTAGTTCACCCGATTAGCGATTAGCAATCGCATCCATTGCGAAATCAATGTTGGGATCATGCTTGTAGAATAGACTTGCTGTCTGCATGGCGACCACTTCGATGAACTGGCGTTCAAATTCCTGGACAGGCTTGTCTGCCGACGGAATACCACTGTTGCGTGGAAAAAGCAATTGTCCCACGTTGCGGCTCCAGATTTCTTTTCCCCGATTCTTCATGTCATAAACCGTGACATGCACTTCAGCATTTCCCTGATACAGGGTCGTACCTTTGTAGAGATCAAAATTGTCGAGCTCGACGTAGACGATTCGGGTGGCTTGTACAGCACGGCCTAGGTCTTTGAAATTCTCCCAGTCTTGTTCATCAACCCAATTGTCGACTTCTCGTGGGCTGACTACATCTATCCCTTTTACGTTTTCCTCGAGCAAACTACTAATCCGTTTCCCAAGATTCCGGGCGGCACCTGCGTGGCGATACTCATTGGAAGCCGGTGGCCGACAGACCACAATGACACGCTCCCCCTCGAGTTCCTCACATTGAGCTGCGACAAGATTGCCACCTTGCCAGAGATAAATTCCCGTAGCCAGTATGGAGTGAATGCACCCAGTCGTTGAGAGGAGTATCACAGCGAAGACTGCTGTTCCCCAAGAGCGGCAGAAATGAGACATACCATGTTTTGGGAAAGTGCGATCCATCTTGCTTTCCTTTTTTCGATAAGTTCCGCCTCTGAGGCGGAGTAGATGTAATTTGTTAGTTAGCTGATTGCCACGTGGCCCAACGATTCCCGAAACTCAATTGTGGCGCGTGTCTCTGGATAAATGTGCTGTCATATTTAAAACTTAACTCAACCATCTTTGCAGCCAATCAAGCAATGCTATGATCAGCAGGCCACTGCCGATCATAAGCACATCCCCTAGTCTTGGTCGCCATCCTATCCAGCGACCCAGGCAACCGGAAAGCAGCAACCATGGCACTGCTACCAAAGTTGCAAGCCAGGAAAGTGCTCCAGCCAGGTTGGCCGCCATCGCCTCGGCAAGCTTGCCACGCATGCCGTAACTCCAGGCAGTCGTAGCTCCACAACTTGGACAAAGGCGGCCGGTCCATTGATAAAAACTACAAGGAGTGAGTCCTAATTGTTCATGGGTACCAAACCCTCGTGGGTCAGGTTCCAAATTTCGCGCGGTGTTGCAAAGGATCAACCCACTTAAACTCGCCATTACCAACAGGACGCGAGCACCAGGTGAAAGCGAATATGGCGGTCTGACGGCGTGGATCATCTTGGGAAACCGACTTGCGCGGAGGAACGATAGCTAAGCGGCCCAGTTTCTTCAAGGTGGAATAGTTGGACAAAACCACCGATGCTAGCGCACAGCAGCGGAAGATTGTCCTGCTAGCGTCTCCAACTCAGCCAGCTCTGACTCGTGTACACAGAGCCGGTCGATCGCTGTGGCCAGCCCCGTCACGGAATTTAACTCGACAATGGCTCCGTTCAGCCGCAAATCGTCCGATGCCACATCAAACTGCGTGGGATTCGCCGTCAGCATTGTTTCCATTACACGATCGGCTCGACGGCCCAGAATCCCGTCATGCGGTCCCGTCATGCCTACATCACATTGAAAAGCGGTCCCTCCTGGCAAAATACACTCATCAGCCGTGGGAACGTGCGTATGGGTCCCCAGCACAGCCGAAACGCGACCGTCAAGATAGCGTCCCATCATTTGAGCCTCGCTGGTAGCCTCGGCATGGAAATCGACAAACCGGACTTTAACCTCCGCCGGGAATTCAGCCAGCACACGATCCACCGCCCCCCAAGGATTGTCGATAGGTTTCATGAAAAGTTGGCCTAAAAGACAACAAATACCCACCTGCGTTCCATCTCGACCTCGAATCACTGTCCAGCGACGGCCACGGGCTTCATCGGGTAAATTTGCAGGACGCACAATATTCTCCTCACTATCGAGAATCTGGTAGATCTCTTTGCGGCGGTAAACGTGGTCGCCCATAGTAATGGCATCGACACCCGCCTTAATGAGTTTTCGATAGATTTGGGGAGTGAGCCCCGATCCTCCCGCCGCGTTTTCCGCATTGGCGATCACCAGATCTAATTGATGGCGCAACACGAGGCCAGTCAAGCCGCGAGTTACCATCTCTCGACCAGGACTTCCGACAATGTCACCAATGAATAATAGTCGCACTTGATTATTACTGATTCAATTCGACAGGAACTAGCGGATGCAAGGAAAAGCCTTCTCAATGAGCAATTTCAGTGACTCGAGTTTCGCGGATGAGGGTTACCTTTATCTCCCCGGGATACGTAAGTTGCTCCTCAAATGCCTTGGCAATATCGCGGCAAATCTTAGCTGAGGATTCATCCGTCGTATCCGACGAACTGGCAATCACTCGAACCTCACGGCCCGCCTGAATGGCAAAGGCCTGCCGCACCCCGGAGAAGCTGGTCGCAATAGTCTCCAACTCCTGCATCCTTTTAATGTACCTGTCCAAGGTTTCCCGTCGAGCACCCGGTCGAGAGGCACTGCATGCGTCTGCGGCGGCACACAGCACAGTATACGGCATATCAGGGCGAATATCATCATGGTGCCCCAAAGCGGCGTGAACAACTTCGGGGCCTTCGCCGTATCGCTTGAGCAGATCGGCCCCAATTTTCGGGTGCCCTCCTTCCAGGTCATGATCCGCAGCCTTACCAATGTCGTGAAGTAGCCCTGCCCGACGAGCCAATTCGCCATCCAATCCCATTTCTTCTGCTAACATTCCAGTGATGAAGGCGACCTCAATCGAGTGTCTGAGAACATTCTGGCTGTAGCTGGTCCGGTATTTGAGACGGCCCAAAAGGTCAATCACGCGATTGTGTAAACCAAAAACTTGAGCTTCCTGCATCGCCTCTTCCCCATGGCGACGAATCTCGGCATCAATCTCCTTCTCAGTTTCTACTACCAGTTCTTCAATCCGAGTTGGGTGAATACGGCCATCGGCTATGAGCTTATTAAGAGCAATTCGAGCAATTTCTCTCCTGACGGGATCGAATGCGCTAACGATTACGACACCTGGCGTGTCGTCGATTATTACATCCACCCCGGTCGCTTTTTCCAGCGAACGGATATTGCGACCTTCACGTCCGATGATGCGTCCTTTCATTTCGTCATTGGGGATATCGACCGTACTGGTGGTGGCCTCGGCAGTGTGCGCGGCTGCAAAACGTTGAACCGAGGTAATTAAAAGCTCTCTGGCCTTTTTGTCACAAGCTTCTGCCAATTGCTTTTCGTGCCGAAGTATCAGTGCTCCTTGTTCGCGAACTAATTCCTGTTCGAGTCTTTTAAGCAGTCGCTCTTCCGCTTCTTGGGGACCCAGACCGCTCAATTGGTGCATTGTCTGTCGTTCGAGATTAAGTAGATCATCCAACTCTTTTTGCCGTCGATTTGCATCGTCGATTTTTTCAACAAGTCGGCGTTGATTATTCTCGACCATCTTTTCTTGCTTTAAAAGCTGCTCGTTTCGCTGGGCGAGGGCGTCTTCTTGTTTGTCCAGATGTCGTTCGCGTTCGTGGAGTGAATTCCTGATCTCGTTATTTTCCCGCTCCAGTCGATCTTTTTCCTGTAATGCAAGCTCTTTCGCTTCAATGGCAGCTTCTTTGCGTAGAGATTTTGCTTCAATCTGCGCCCGCTCAATGATTTGAGCTGCTTCTTTGTCGGCATCGCGTTTACGCAGATAGTCGAAGAGTTTCACGAGCCCCATGCCCATTAGCGCAGCCACCAAAATGGCCAGCAATTGCAAGCCATCGGGGAGCGCTGCGAACACGAAGTCGACTTCGGTCATGTTATGGATACGGATACAAGCCATCGAACGCCTCTATCAAACATCGCCCTAAAAAGTAAGCAACCAAGGATTGAGCAGAGCAATCCTGTGCAATCAGGATCCGCAAAGCAATCTGCAGGAGAGCTGAAAATGGCGAGGGCTTTGCTCGAT
Source organism: uncultured Planctomycetaceae bacterium (assembly GCA_937925545.1). GTDB lineage: Bacteria > Planctomycetota > Planctomycetia > Pirellulales > Lacipirellulaceae > Bythopirellula. The sequence continues at coordinate 24,022 of CALALR010000037.1, read as the reverse complement.
CCATTTTCCGTGTGTGAGAAAGATTCTTGAAGATGCACGGAGAGGCTAGAGGCCGCTCACCGTGGGAACCACTCTACTACTCGATATTGAAACCCAAAGGGGACCATGCACTTGCATTTTCCGCTACGACTGCACACTTGGGGCGAGTATCCACAGACATGGAACAAACAACCGGCACACTCCGAGGAGGTGGACGGTTGGCATGGCACCACGACAAGAGCGAGTGAACAACATCACTGCTATTGATCCAGGAACCACCAGTGAATGAGCAGTCCTCAAATGACACGACTCGAACAACTCGACGCATTACCTGAGGGAGTCGTACAAAAACGACGACGCTTGCAGAGGTAAGCAGGAGTGAGATCAACAAGATCTGGTTTAATTCAAGCATGTCAACCAAGAATTGGATAACCACGAGTCAATCAAGTGCAATGAAGTCGACTAGACTCCTGGCACTCATCAAGAACTTCACAAAACACACAATGCTCTGGTGCCGACTGTCCCAACGGACATACCTGCTCCAATACGCATAATCACCCCCTGCAACTCCGAGGAAAGCATGCCTTCAACGGCTAGGGGGAGATGAAAGGTATGTTAACAAAATGGTTGCCAAGTGCAAGCCTGGAAGCGGCTTAGATCAATTTCTCCGGTTTCACAGAGCCCAAAGAATTGCCCAGCTTAGGTTTGAGTTTAAGGATTAGGAAAAGGTGGTACTACTTAGCGTCGAACGAGTAAACTACTAGTATCTCTAGAATCTCGCCAAAAATCAGGACTCCAAAGTGACTACCTCCGAATTTATCCGCCTGATCGGCACTTCTTGGCCTCCTGTAAACTGGCAAGATGTGCACGTAGGCATTGCCCTTTCTGGAGGAGCCGACAGCGTGGCCCTTTTGCGCTCGCTAGTTCAGCTTAAAAGCAATTCCAAGGGCAGCGGTGAACTGATTGCTTTTCACGTAAACCATCATTTGCGTGGTGCTGCCTCCGATAGCGAGCAACTTTGGTGTGAGCAGTTTTGCGAAAAGCAGAATGTCCCATTCTATGCCCTCCAAGGAGACGTCACCGGTCGTGCAAAGCTTGAAGGTGATGGCCTGGAAGCCGCTGCCCGTCAGGAACGTTATGCACTCCTCACCCAGGCCGCTGAAGAACGGGGAGTTCGCTATCTGGCATTTGCCCACAACCGGAATGATCAAGTCGAAACTATCCTATTTCGGCTTCTGCGAGGCACGGGGCTTCGGGGACTGGCCGGAATGAGTCGCACACGAGCTCTGACTCCTTCGCTTACGTTAATCCGACCCTTGCTTTTTTGTACCCGCGAGGAAATCTTAACTTACCTCCGCGAGTTGGAGCAGTCCTTTTGTACGGACCAGAGCAATACTGATTATCAATTCGTGCGAAATCGCATTCGTCACGAATTACTGCCGCTGCTTCGCAGCCAGTATAGTGAGAATATTGATCAAGCTCTCTTGCGACTCTCTGAGCAAGCCAATGAGGCTCAATTGTTTCTTGAGGCTGCCGCATCAAGAATCTTGTCGCAATCTAGACCAGGAGGCATTACTACGATTGGCGAGCGCAATAGTCTGCACCTGAACTTGTCTGCTTTTCAAAATCAACCCCCAGTAGTAGTCCGTGAGTCACTGAGAATGGCGTGGCGAGAGGCCGGTCTGGCAGAGCAAGAGATGAACTTCGACTGGTGGTGCCGATTAGCAAATCTCGTGCTTGGCGATGCTAGCACTGAAGTCCTTAATCTGCCAGAGGGTGTGAGGGCCCACTCAACCCACGACGAATTGCACTTAGAGTGGCAGCACTGCTAGTAGGACCCGACACTCCGACTCTCCAGACGGTGACAGCAACCTTGACCGGCTCTCTGGCCAAATTCTAGTATTCCGCTCCCAAAATGCGCAAACGTGGAAATTTGCGAAGCTGGTAGGCTTGTCCCCGCGTCATGCCCTACGTGCTGCGCTGTGCTCCTTGCGCGCTTTAAATCCATCGTTGAAGGAATTGAATTATCTTCACCTGGTTTATTAACACCTGCTGGTACTTTTTTAAACTCGGAGTGCTCCTGGTCGTGGTCTCCGTGGTGGGGATGGGTGTGTATCTCTATACCCGCGTAGATAGCGAAATCCGCACCCAGGTACAACAAACATTATCACGTCAATTTCCTCAGTTAAATGTCAGCGTCGGAGACGCGCGACTGGTGGAGAATCAAGGTATTGCTATTCACAATTTGGTCATCTCAGAAACCAGTAGCAACCAATTGCAAAGCAACCTGGTGGTCATCGATGAAATGTTGCTGGAGTGCGACGTCGAATTGACCCAATTGGTAAAAGGACCACCGGAGATTCGGCGAATACTTGTGCGACATCCAGAAGTGTGGGCTTCCCGAGATAGAGATGGTAGCTGGAATTTACAGTCACTTTGGCCACCACCTATGTGCGGCAACAGACCTCCGCAAATTGTCATTGAAGATGCTCGCATAACCCTAGCCGATCATTTGCACCCAACGGCCGCCCCGCTCTCACTGCGCGATGTTGATCTCACGATCGAACCAGAAGGCAAGTCGGCATCAGGCGACGCAAATTTGCTGAGCGACACAATAGCTACCTCCCCTTGCCTCGGAAGTTTTCAGATCAATGGCACGCTGGGGGGACCTCATTTTCGCCAGGCCGAATTTGAGGCAATCTGTGATTTCCGCGAGAAGAAACTGTCGATCTCAGGTAATCTGGCCGAACTGAAGCTTACCAAGGATCTCCTTTCTTGGAGCGCCGCACTCTGGGGTCCGAATGTCCAGCAGATTCAGCTTCAAGGCTCCTTGACCGGAAACTTTAACTTGATTCATGATCTAACCGGCAGAAACCCTCCTCAACTCTCGGCGAAATTGGCTCTCAGCGAAGGAAGACTTGAACACCACCGCCTTGCTAGACCACTGACAGATCTCTCTTGCGAAATCCGTGTTGAGGGTGACAACACCTTTGTCGACGGCCTACGCTGCAACTGTGGTTCGGCTGGTGTGGCGTTACAGTTGGAGCGCAGAGGCTGGGACCTCGCTGCACCTCTGAGCATGGCCCTCCGCGCAGAGAATGTTTCCCTCGACAAGCCTCTTTTTGATTCGCTTCCAGCTCCATTGCAAGACGAATGGCTCAAATATCAACCAACCGGGACCATCGACGCCGACGTGCAGCTCACTTTTGACGGGGCAATTTGGCGTCCTGCGGTCACCTTAACCGGTCGCAATCTATCGTTTGAATCAGATAAGTTTTCCTATCGAGTTGGCAATGGTTCTGGCACCCTGAGCTATGCCCCAGCAGGCGCGACGCAGCCCGCTATTTTGAACATAAATCTCGTCGGATATGGTGGCGGGCAACCACTCAAATTCACTGGTCAGGTGTTTGATCCTCAACCGGGAGCCTTGGGTTGGATCGAAATTGTTGGAGAAAATGTCGAAATTGAAGATCGAATGGTTGATGCTCTGCCGGGCAAGACTAAAGAAGTGATCCAATCGTTGCATCCCGAGGGTAGATTCAATGTCCGCTGGCGAATTGATCGCACCTTGCCCGGACAACTCAAGCCCTATTCTTCTTTGACGCTGGAACTCGTGAACTGCCGAGTGAACTACGATAAATTTCCTTATCCATTGAGTGGTATTCGTGGGACGATCCAGTCTGAAGACAATCGCTGGACGTTCAGCAACCTGGCCTCAGGGGGATCACGCAATGTTAAGTGCCAAGGCTCTCTCATGCCAACCGATGCAGGTAATGAACTTTCACTGCAGTTTATTGGAAAAGAGATCCCTTTTGACGATGACCTTTTGCGCGCCCTTCCTCCCCAAGTTCAAAAAGGATGGAAGGAATTGCGACCGCGTGGTCGAGTCGATTTGGTGGCAGAGATCTACCATTTAACCGGGCTGGCAAAGCCCTCCATTCGTGTTGCCGTCCAACCGCGTCCTGAGTCTGCCAGCATTCAACCTGAGTTCTTTCCTTACCTGATGGATAGTATTTCTGGAACATTTACCTACCAGGATGGCAAGGTTCTCATGAACGAAGTCCGCGCTCAACACGGACGCACGACATTGCGAACCAACGGCAGTGGAGAGTTTCGCTCAGATGGTAGTTGGCACATGCAGTTTGAAGGTCTGACCGCCGATCGGCTTTCACCCCGCCGCGATCTGATCGTTGCCCTGCCACTAAGACTCCAAAAGCTTATGGAACAATTGCGGCCTACAGGCAACAATTTCGGCATTAGCAACGCGATTGTTCGCTTCTCTAAGAGTAGTGATCCCACTTCCGTTGTCGCCTCGCAATGGGATTTACAACTCGATTGTACGGAAGCAAGTCTGCAGGCGGGGGTCGATCTGGAAAACATCCACGGCTCCATGCGATTGCGGGGAACTTGTGACGGGAAGAGGTGTGAGACTTCTGGGGAATTGGAACTCGATACCGTCACCTATCAAGATGTGCAGTTTGTCGATGTGCGGGGACCGCTTTGGATAGACGATGCTACTTGCCTTGTAGGACGTTGGGGGTGTGAAAAGCAAAACTTGCCAGTCCGAAATCTCACGGCTCGCGTCTACGATGGCATGTTCGCAGCAGATGGTTGGGTTACTTTTGAGGATTTGCCAAAATATGGAGTCGAGGCCACGCTGACCGATGCCAGCTTGATGCGGATGATGGTCGAAAGATTTGGCGGCCGACAGGCATTCAATGGCAATGTGGCAGCGAGCTTCAACCTACGCGGTTCAGGCAGGTCACGACTCTCTCTGGTCGGAGACGGTGACATCCAAATCACTGAGGCAAATATTTACGAACTTCCCTTGCTGGTCGGGATGCTCAAGGTACTCCGCAATGGCACACCTGACACGACGGCGTTTAACGAAAGTAAAATGAAATTCCGTATAGACGGACCCCACATTTATCTGGACCAATTTGACTTTCTCGGGGATGCCGTAAGTCTCTACGGCCAGGGAACTACAAACTTCGATCAGGAACTTAACTTGGTCTTCCACGGAGTAGTAGGTCGCAACGATCTCCGGCTTCCTTTTGTCAAAAATTTTCTTGACCGTGCCGGACAATCTTTCATGAAGATGTACGTCGACGGGACCATGAGCAATCCACAGATTCACACTCAAGCATTGCCAGGAATAAACCAACTTATTCAGCAGATTCAAGATGACCTCGATACTTCGACCACCAATCCAAATATCCGGCAAGCAGGTAGACTACAGCCGCCGAAATAGCTTGATAGCTTAGAGCCAAGAGTTGAGAGTCGAGAGCCAGAGCGTACGGTCCTCGATTCTTGACTATTGATAAGGAGCCAAAGCATGAATGTTGGACCCACAAGCGGAGTCATTGGCAGTGCCGCGGGTGCCCCACTTTCCCAAGCATCAGGAAGTGAGACTGAACGCAGTCTGCGCGATGCTAGTGCGCAGCAACGGCAAGTATCCACAGAAGAGAGTGCTGAACGTGCTGCAGGGATTGGCACCACCGACGAAGACCAAGGCACCTCTGAGCGAGATGCTGATGGCCGCAGTTTCTGGGAATCTCGTGAGGGTTCCGCAAAAGAAAATCACGCTGACGATGCAGATGAATCTGGAGTCTTGCGACAATCCAAGGATCCGGCCGGCATCAGCGGTAGCTCACTGGATCTGACCGGCTGAGGGGTATTTCAATTCCAATGCCTCAATCCTCATCTTCACGAAGTTTAGCCTTCGAGATAATATCTTGCTGGACATTGCCCGGCACGACATCGTAGTGGGAGAACTCCATGGTGTAGCTCCCTTGTCCTCCTGTCATGGAGGAGAGCGTGCGAGCATAGGTCGAGACTTCGGCCAACGGCACTTTGGCTTCAATAGTGGTCATTCCACCGCCAACCGCTTCCATTCCCACCATTTGTCCGCGCCGACCAGACAGATCACTGGAGATGTCACCTACGCTCTCACCGGGAACGGTGATATGCACATTGACAATGGGTTCCAACAATCCGGGTTTCGCTTGCTTAAAAACCTCAGCCAGCACGCGGCTGGCGGCAATCTTGAAGGCCGTTTCGTTGCTGTCCACAGGATGGTCCTTGCCAAAGTGGACTTCGACACACACATTCTGAATAGGATAACCAGCGATGACTCCTTGCTTGATTCGCTCGTGAAATCCCTTCTCGATGGCGGGCATAAAATTGCCGGGAATCGTCCCTCCCACGACCGAATCGACCCAAAGAAATTGGCTCTGCTCGAGGTAGTGATGCGCCTTCAAGTGTGGGAAGCGTTCCTTGGTGGCGAACTCTTCAACGACTGTTCCTTCTGGATAGGGAAACATTCGAATATGAATTTCTGCAAACTGCCCTGCCCCACCTGACTGCTTCTTATGCCGGTAACTTCCTTCGGCATTTGTCTGAATCGTTTCGCGATAAGGAATTTTAGGCTCTTTGGCTTCGACTTCTACATGATCACGACGTTTGAGCCGCTCGCGGATTAGCATCAGGTGCAAATCACTCATGCCCGTGAGTACCATCTCTTTTGTCTCGGCATCGTGTTCGATGTGAATCGTTGGATCCTCTTCAGTAATTTTGTGCAATGCGCCTGAGAGCTTTGCCTCGTCTCCCCGTGTCTTGGGGGCAACGGCCAGACCCACCATCGGCTTAGGAAACTTGAGCGGCGGCAATTGCACTTCACCAATGGACGAACCCGTATGCAGTTCTTCGCATTTCGCAACGGCTACTATCTCGCCTGGTCCTGCCTCGTCGATGGGTTCGGTGTGTTCCGCTTGCACGCTCAACAGCGGCCCAATCTTGAAACCTTTTCGCGCTCCAGCAACTTCGATCGTGGCATCCTTCCGTAGCGTGCCAGAAAAGATACGAAGAAAACTCAGTCGATGAACGAATGGATCGATACGCGTTTTGAATACCTGCGCAGACAGTGGAGCCGAGGGATCAGGTTTAAGCGTCACTGTGTCCCCATCTTTGGTGCCCTGCCGAGCAATGGCATCGGGCGGCAGAGCTATATTTGCCATCAGATCCAGCAATTCTTTAAGTCCCACTTCTTTCTTGGTAGACACACATACAATCGGAGTGAGTGTTCCTGCGGCGATCGCTTGAACCATTAGCTTCATTAGCTCGGCAGGCGCCGGCATCTCTCCTTCAAAATAACGCTCCATCACGGCCTCATCGACCTCGATAATCGACTCGACCAATGCTTCGTGAATCGTCTTAGGATCGATTGCCGCATCGCTCACGTCGCCAGGAATCTCGAGAGTACTGGCAACTCCGTGCAAGGATTCGCCTAGCCCCAGCGGTACATTCAGCAGTGCGCAGCCCGTTCCAAAAACTTCTTTGATCGTATCGATCAAAGCCGGGAAGTCGATATTCTCAGAATCAAGTTTGGTCAACACCACAATCCGCCCACAGCCTGCTTTCTCCGCCTCGCTCCATGCCCGGCGTGTGTTCACCTTAATTCCCGCGTGGGCGTCGACTGCAATCAGCGCCGTTTCTACGGCCCGCAGTGAACCCACCATTTGCCCCACCAGATCGGGGTAGCCTGGCACATCAATCATATTAATGCGTTTGCCGGCATGATCAAAATGGACAATACTCGCCTCGATGGAATGCTTATGGTGCTTTTCTTCTTCATCGAAATCGCAAATGCTCGTCCCGGCATCGACGCTCGGCTTGCTGTTGACGGCACCGGAGAGCACCAACAATTGATCGACCAGTGATGTCTTCCCTGCGTTGCCATGTCCGCAAATAGCAAGGTTCCGTATATCTGCAACATTTCTGACCATGGTCGCTCCTGCTGAAGAGTTGAAGAAGTGAAGATTAAAGTTGAGTAGATGAATAAGTGAGTAGGTGCAATCAATTGATCAAATACTCAGTTATTCATTCACTCAGCTAACTGCCAAGCACACCAATTCAGCTATTTAAATTGGAAATATTACCTCCCTGCGCTACTTCAATTGCTTCAGTCAGATCCAGCGTCCCCTGATACAACGCGCGTCCCACAATGACTCCCGCCAGACCAGCCTCTGCCAAGGCACGAATATCATCAACAGTCGTCACCCCACCCGATGCGATCACTGGCACACTGGCCTGTTTCTGCATCTTTGCCATCTCCGGTACATTGGGCCCGCTGAGCATTCCATCTAACGCGATGTCGGTGTAAATGATGGCTGCGAGGGGAACATCGTCAAACTGGCTAGCCAACTGGGTGGCTCGCACGTCACTGACCTCGAGCCAGCCATGCGTGGCAACAAACCCATCTCGTGCATCGATGCCCAACACCAATTTTTCCGGATACGCTGCAGTCATCTGACGCAACCAAACAGGGTCTTTCAAAGCAGCTGTGCCGAGTACAAGTCGCTCCAGACCCGTATTAAACAATTTATCGATCGTATCCTGATTACGAATTCCTCCCCCCAGTTCGCATTCCATGTCTACGGACTTTACAATCTCGCGAACGATCTCGTGATTGGTAGGACGGCCATCACGGGCGCCATCCAGATCGACAAGGTGAAGATGCCTGGCACCTGCGGCTTGAAACTTGAGAGCCATGGCCAAGGGGTCGTCAGAGAAAACAGTCTCTCGACCATAGTCACCTTGCTGCAATCGAACGCACTTCCCTCCCAACAGATCGATCGCAGGCCAAATTTGCATTCTGTAGCCGTCGCAAGTAGGGGTGATAGATGGTGTCGATAGACCTTGAATATCGCATAGAGCAGGAGCAATTTCAAGGCACGGAGAATCTCCTACTTCGCAGCTATTGACCTAAGCCCTTGGTGAAATAGTGAAACTACCATGGGCATCCGCCCACGGCTATTAAGCAAGCTCAGCGAAATTTCGGAGCACTTTTAAACCTTCGCTCTGACTCTTTTCAGGATGGAATTGAGTCGCAAATAGATTGTCGCGCCAGATAGTCGCACAAAAAGGATCAGGATAAGAAGCCTCGCCATCAACGACGCCGGAATCAGCGGGTACGACATAATAAGAATGCACAAAATAAAAGTAGACCCCTGTGGAGATATCAGAAAAAATCGGAGCCTTGCGTCGGAAGCGTACTTCATTCCATCCCATGTGAGGAACTTTGTACTCGGCAGGAATCTGAAACTTGCGAACCTCGCCTGGAAGTATTCCCAGACCTTCATGTTCGCCATCTTCAAAACTGCGTTGAAACAATAGTTGCAGGCCGAGACAAATACCGAGAAACGGCTTGCCGCTTTCAATGGCTTCGTTGATCGGGCCCACCAACTCGCGGCGTTTTAGTTCAGCGATTGCATCTGCAAACGCTCCCACGCCAGGCAGGACGATGTGGGTAGCCTTAGACAATATTAAAGGATCGCTCGTAATGGCAGCAGCATGACCTACACGCTCAAACCCCTTCTGCACACTGCGGAGGTTTCCCATCTGATAGTCAATGATTGCGATCATGATTTTTTTCTCCACAGCGGCAGACACTCACTCGTTGCAAAAGTTCACATGAGAACTATTCTATGAGTTCAACAAGTACATTCCTAGCCGTCGGCAGGAGGCGATGGTCTACACTGCTAAATCCATCGACTGCAGGCTACCGCAGTGCGACTGCAAGTGATAGAGAGGACTAGCGACTGGCAATCCGTTCGGGATAGACCACAAATTCGATTCGCCGATTACGTGCACGTCCTACGTCGGTTGCGTTGGAAACCACTGCATGGTTCCCTCCATGCCCAATGACAAAGAGTTGCGCGGCTGGCAAGGTGCCCCGTTCGATGAGGGCATTGTAGACCGAGAGGGCCTGAGCTGCAGAGAGATGGTGATTCGAAGGAAATTGCTGAGAATGGGTGGCCGTGTCGTCAGTGTGCCCTTCGATGCCGATAATATGTTCCGGGAAATTCTGTCGTAAATCTGTTGCGACGCTTACCAGGAGTTCCTGGGCATTGTCTTTCAAGTAAGGGCTTCCTGGCATAAAGATCTGATCGGCGGGAATCTCCACGCGCAATAAATCGCCATCCTGACGCACCTGCACTCCAGGCAGGTCGGCAATAGCAAGATTTTTGAGCATACTATTGTTGGCTCGAATCTCTCCCTGCTCACGCTGATTGACCGAGGCCATCAATGCAGATGTCTTCGTGCGCAACTGAGAATTGTCCTCACGCATGGCGAGCAGTTGGTCGGTGGTCGTGCGGAGTTGATCGCGGGTCGTATTGATCTCTTCAGTAAGCAGTTGCACCTTCTGTCGGGACTGGGCGAGCAGCGTTTCCAGCTCTTGATTATCTCGATCAAGCGATTGAGCCCGACTTTGATATTCCTGGTTCTGTTGCGCCACCAACTGCATCTGCTGCTCAGCAGCTGCGGCCGCTTGTTGATTTGGTTTATAGGCAAGTCGCCCACACCCGGTTGCCAGGAGCAACACAAATAGGGAGATCGACATGAGGCAACGAATTTGCATAGATCTCACTGAGTGCCGAGGAATGTTCGATAGCGCACTTACCCAACCACGGATTCCACCGCGACGAGAGGCCGGAACCGTAGCAAGCACAGCCCCCACCAGCAAGATCAGCTCGCTACCAAAGTGCTAGCTGCTGAAGCCGAGACATTTTCTATCGGCAGATTGATCTGGGGGTAAGTGCCGTAGAACCGCTTGATGAAATTGCGATGCCAGCGCTGCGGCTTATGTGCCTCCCAGCCCATTCTCCGCAGAAAGCGGTCGGACAATCTGCTGTTGGCCACATCGCAAACGATAGCATCCGTCTGCTTTGCCTCTGCAACTCCATCGAGAACCCTCAGCGAAGCACGAAAGGTGGCATAGCTTGCGCCCCTGGTCGAGATGACATACTTCAAGGCAAGGAAACTGGGGCACGAGCGGGGTTGATTGTAGTAAAGCCAGCAACGGTCATCCTCGCCTCTGGCGTGATAGTCGCCCCCCAGAGGCCATATCTCGGGTAGCGAGATCAGTTTCGGCCAAAATCGCAAGTGAATTGCCTCAAGTTTCCCTGACCAGGTTTCAATCACTCCATAGTGACCCATGCGAATGGCAGGCAAAGCCGTCATCCATCGATCGTACGTCCGACAAGTAAGTGTTTTTGCGAAGTACATGCAAAATGCTTAACCAAATAAAAGGCGCTTCAACTGCTGCCAAATGAACAATAGCACGCCTAATAGCAGGAAACAAAATAGCAGCACTACGGGCACGAGCCAGCCAAGTTGAAAGGCAAACGACACGCGATTCCACACTCCTGTCCAAAAGACCATCACGAACAATGCTCCCAAACAGAGGAACGGACCGTAAGGAATTACGTCGTCGCGTTTCGTGATGAGTTGCAATAATCCGCCGATCAACCCTGCAAAGGGTGCCACAAAAAATACGATCACACAGGCCTGCCAACCCAGAAAGGTGCCCACCATCATCATCAGCGTCACGTCGCCAAAGCCCATTGCCTCGCGTCCTAGTGCAGCGCTGCCGACAATTCGCACGATCCACACCAGGGCACCACTCATTGCTAATCCCACCAGAGAGGTGAGCAGTCCCATCCATGCAACTGTACCCCACCACCAAACTGCCGAGATGGCTAGTGCACCGACCCAGGCGATGACTCCCAACGGTGGACGACAAAACTCACGAGCCACCCTACGCAGAATGACTGTCGTAGTTCGCCAGGCCCCCCGACGTCCCCGCCAGATTCGCGGAGCAAGCGCAAAACACCATAGCCACCAACAGAATTGTCCGACAGCCAGCGAATGCCAATTCGGGGCAGGCCCCAGTTCTACCGGCCACACGTTTGGCGCTGCCAGGAAGGTCGGTTCTATGTACCCAGTAAGTCCCACCACGATCTGAGGAAGCGGAACGGCCACCCCCACTGGCGGCGGTACTTGCGGGAAGGTTCCCATCGGCAACAAGCTCATTGGCAAACAGGTTGCTAAGATGAGCCCGAACAAGGTCCCCGGCACGGTGATTTCGTCTGGAATGATTTTCTCATCAATGTCGATAAAACTCGCTGCGACCATCAGTGTGATCAAGAGCACATGACCCCAGAAGGTTGGCCATAGGGCCGCCAGTGGAATCGCAGTTCTGGGGACGGCGATCTGTCCCAGATTGCCACCAATGAGAATATCTTCGAGCTGTCCCAGGACCAAACCCCGCTGATCGACCTCCCACCACCACAAAAGCACAAACCCCGCACCCATCGCCAGTTCAATCAACATCGGTCTGATCCAGAATCCGCGACCGTGAAGTGCAACTTCTCGACGCAAACTCCACCAACCAAGTATAGGTATTCGATCCACCCAACGACGAGGTACGGCAGCCTGTGGTGTCGGTCCCCAAGGAGAGATATCTCGGGGATTCCACGCGAGTCGGTAGATAGCCCAGTTCGCCAGAGCACCTAAACCAACGCCGACGACGAACACACCAAGTTGCACAAGAGGTAGCGGGGCCATACTTGAAGTCGCGGGTGGGGTGCAATTGACAACAGTCAGCTACCCAAGGCAACGAAGATTTCCTCGGCAATCTTGGCTGGCTGCTTTTCTTCGGTATCGACTTCAAAGGTAGCACACGTGCGGTAAATAGGTTCCCGTTGGGCCAGGAGGACCTCAATCTCGGTCCGACCGCCGTGATTAGTCAGGTTAGGACGCCGCTGGGAGGTTGTGGAGTCGGCCGCCAGCCGTTTTGCCAGGGTCTCTGGCGAAGCCTTCAGCCAGACCACCGCCTGGCAAAGAGCGAGGCGTTGACAGTTTTCCTCGCGTAAAATGGCTCCTCCTCCCAGGGCCAGCACCGTCTGTGATCGTCGGCACAACTCATTTACTACTTCGGCTTCGAGATCGCGAAACGCGACCTCTCCCTCCTCATCAAATATTGCTGCAATGGACTTGCCGGCCCGTAGTTCCACCTCCACGTCGGCATCTACCCAATCCCATCCTGTACGTAGTGCGAGTTGCTGTGCGACGGTTGTCTTTCCCGTGCCGCGCAGTCCGATTAAGGCAATCGGGCGTGTATCGGTTAGTGACATAATGAATTACCGCTTGCGGTCTAGCGTCCCATGCCGATCGGTCCGATCGCCTTCTTCAGTACGTCGCGCATCAGGTTTGGTGGTGCTTCCTGTCTGGTAAACAAATAGAACTGCAAGCGGGCCTGACGAACAAACATTTCGACCCCGGTGATGGCTTCACAGTTGCGTGCCCGGGCGTCTTTCACCAGCAACGTCGACTCAGGATTGTAGACCGTGTCAAACACCAGAATGGAAGGCTTCAGGAATGTTTTGCTTACTGGTGATTCATCCACGTTCGGGTGCATGCCGATAGGAGTACAATTAATAAGAATATCGCATTGAGCTCGCTGGCGAGATTCCCAGTCAATTGCTTTACAGTCGAAAGCAGTAGCCAGACGTTCTGCCCGTTGCTTGGTGCGCGAGGCAATCGTGACGAAAGCACCACGATTTTTCAAGCCATAGACGATTGGCCTGGCAACTCCCCCCGCCCCCAGAACAAGGGCTCGCTGATTTCGCAACGGGCTCGGTTTTACACCGATCCCTCCCATGGCATGCTCCAGGCAATCCATGGCTGAATTGTAGTCTGTATTGTATCCAATAACTTCACCATTTTCGAAGATCACCGTATTGACGGCCGCAATACTTTTTACCGCAGGATCGACTTTGGTAAGATACTTGGCAATCGCCTCCTTATGGGGAATTGTCACACTCAAACCTCGAATCCCCAGCCGGGGAGCATCCTCCATGAACTGCTCCAATCCATCCGACGGAACCCGGAAAGGGCAATAAACGGCATCAATCTCGCGGGCTGCAAATGCCGCATTATGCACGTGCGGACTCAAAGTGTGACCAATGGGGTCAGCGATCACGCCGTACACGACTGTGTCGGGCCCGATGTGTTCGTACCGATAAATGTCGGTCATCTGATGAAAACTCAACTGACCAGGAGCCAAGGTCCTCTCATGATGGAAAGTAGCATAGGTGAAAGGGGCTTTGAACTTGGCAGCCAGAATTCTCGAAGGCGTTCCTATGTCCCCCATGCACATGCCGATCGTGGGAATCTCACTTTCAGACATCATCTCCAGCATGCGTAAATTGTCGTGCGGATCGTTCGCCATAGTGGCAATCTTGATGATGTCGGGATCGAGCTTGGACATATCCTCATGTATTTGACGCAAGTTTTCAGGAGTCTTGCGGAAATTATGATAGCTGATAATCCGCTTGGTCTTGCCAAAGCGGGGTATCTGGCCTGCAATGTCCTCTTCGATATCGACGTAATCTACCCCTTCAGCGATGGCCTCGCGCAACACTAGTTGTCGCGCCTCTTCGCTCCCAGTCCACTTGCCTCCGTCTTCCAGGCGGCGGCAGGTAATAATGATCTGACAATCGAGATCACGTTGCTCAACAAGCAACCGACGAATGTTGATCTTGCTCGTCACATAGTCCAGGCGCAGCTCAACCAACTTGGCTCCTTGCTCGCACAAATGGCGATGCTCAGCCAGAATATGTTTGTGTCGACTACGCCCAATAGCAACGCAGATCATGAGGGTTGAAACTCCTGGGTGTTCGGGTGGTAAGTAGGTGATCAGATCAGTAAGTTAGACATACTATTCTTGCGAACCGTGCTCTCTATTGTGCTAGAAGAACTGGGAATTATCAAATCCGTTTGAACTGCCGATCCAATTGTTCCCGGGTAAAAACCAACGCGGTAGGACGGCCATGGGGGCAATGATGATGATCCTGGGCCAAATGACGCTGAGAGAGCAACGCTTCGACCTCGGCGGGAGTCAGACGGTCGCCGAACTTGATCGCTGCCTTGCACGCAATCGTATGCATCAATTCATCGAGGATATCTCGTGATTCGGGTCGTTTCCCTTCGGCCTGTAATTGCTCGACAAGGCTGCCGATTACCTCTCGTGGGCTGAAGTTCGCCAACATCGCTGGATAGGAAGACACCAAAATCGTTTCACCACCAAACGGCTCCAACTTCAATCCCAGTTGGGAGAGCAATTCCTGATGATCCAAAAGAATCGCAGCCTCACTTGCGGCTAAATCGACCGGTTCAGGAACCAATAGGCTTTGACTTTCTACATCGCCCTGAGTGACCTTGTCGCGGAGTTGCTCGTAGAGAATCCGCTCGTGTAGGGCGTGTTGGTCGATCACTTCCAAACCGTCCTCATTCTCAACAACAAGATAGCGATTGTGAATCTGAAGCGCGCGAGGTGAGCCGTGGGGAGCAGGCACGCTAACCGTTGGACCGTCCTGTCTGACTTGCCCTAAGTCCTTCGGTAAATTCATTGGACCGCTGGCCGAGGGAGAAACTTCATGAAGCTGCAAACTATCGGAGCCCGTTGCCACCGGCATTTCCCTTGTCGAGAACCCCGCCAATTCAGACTGGATAGTCGGCGCTTTTACGATCTGATTCTTTGCCCAGGCATACAACTCGCTCGTGCTGGCCGATGTCATTGTCTCTTGCTCAGACTCGTCATTGCCACGAACAGGAAAAGTACCACGGGCTACCAGGTCGGTGGATAGAAACTTGGATCGCAACGTTCCCAGCAGTTGGCTGTAGATTCGCCCTCCATCCTGAAAGCGGACCTCTAGTTTAGTAGGATGGACATTTACATCCACGAGTGAAGGAGGGATTTCCAGATTCAAGAAGCAGATCGGATAACGCCCCGTGAGCAGAAGGCCCCGGTAGGCCTCACCCAAGGCATGTTGCAGAGAGCGGTCGCGAATCACTCGGCCATTGAGTATCAAGTACTGCAACCGATTGTTGCCTCGACTGTGGCTAGGATTGGCGACATACCCCGACAAACGAATCGATTCCGGTCCAGGGACATCGGTGCCATGAACCTCGATCAGCCCAGTGGCCAACTCCGCTCCAAAGAGCACCGCGATCCGCTCGCGCAGATTCGTTACCGGCGGGAGATCGTGCACCAGTCGGCCACCGTGTGTTAGGGAAAAATGTACTTGCGGTGTAGCCAATGCCAGGCGCGTGATCGCCTCGGTGATATGACTCATTTCAGTTTGGGTGGTACGCAAAAACTTATGCCGCACCGGGGTATTGAAAAATAGCTGACGAACTTCGATCGTTGTTCCCACAGGCGAGCCAACCGGCTTGACCGGTTGAGCCCGGCCGCCTACCACTTCAAGTTCCGCACCCGCCTCGCAAGAAGCCGGCCTGCTACGAATAACTAACCGGCTCACCTCGGCGATCGAAGCGAGTGCTTCGCCGCGAAAGCCTAACGTGCTAACACGAAACAGGTCGTCCGCATCCGAGATCTTACTGGTAGCATGACTGGCAACGGCAAGCTGCAATTGATCGGCGTCGATGCCACATCCGTTGTCGGTCACCCGCACAAGCTCGACTCCCCCCTGCTCAATCGCCACGTCGATCCGTGTTGCCCCAGCGTCGACGCTGTTCTCCACAAGTTCCTTCACCACACTCGCCGGACGTTCGATCACCTCGCCTGCGGCGATCTTATTGACAACGTTCGAGGATAATTGTCGGATGGTGGGCATAACTGAATGCGGAATTCGGAATGCGGATTGCAGATTAAAATGGACAGGCGAGCCGGAAGCGTAAGCTCCCGGAGAACCTCTCAACCATCAACCCCTCTTACAACTGGTACTCTTTGATTTTGCGATACAGTGTTCTCTCGCCAATTCCAAGCAGCTTGGCTGCCTCCTCTCGGTTACCTCCGGTGAACTCGAGGGTCTCCGCAATAAAGAGCGCTTCAATGTCGGAAATCGGTTTGCCGACAAGACCGGCAAGGCCCTTGCTGCCCATGTCTGCGTTTGGGGGTCCTCCTGCTGACAATTCATCGGGTAGATCGTCCAGGTCGAGCACCTGATCGTAATCGACAACTACCATACTTTCGAGAATATTCTTCAGTTGTCGAACATTTCCCGGCCAATCATAACTCATCAGCCTCCGTCGGGCAGCAGTAGTGATACTCTTGATCTCCTTGTGATGTCGCTGACTGTGCATCTTCAAAAAGTGTTCGATCAAAAGCGGGATATCCTGCGTTCGTTCCGAAAGCCTGGGAAGCGTGATCGTCACAACTTTCAGGCGATGGTAGAGATCTTCCCTGAACGTGCCGGCGGAAATCGCCTCTTCCAAATCACGATTCGTAGCCGAAAGAATCCGCACGTTGACCTTGATCGGTTCGTTGGAACCGACCCGGGTGATCTCGCTACTCTCCAAAACCCGGAGGAGCTTGATCTGGGTAGGAAGTGGCATGTCTCCCACTTCGTCAAGAAACAGTGTTCCACCATTGGCATATTCAAACTTGCCAATGCGGTCGGCACTGGCATCGGTGAATGCACCCTTCACGTGGCCAAATAGTTCACTTTCCAGAATATGTTCGCTCAAAGCCGCACAGTTTAAACCTACGAACGGTCGGTTTTTTCGCGGGCTGTTTTGATGAATCGCCTGGGCTACCAGTTCTTTCCCCGTGCCGGTATCTCCTTGGATCAATACGGTCGCATCCGTCGGTGCGATCCGCCGCAATCGGTCTAGAACTTCCTGCATCTGAGGACTATTGCCGATCACTCCCTCAAAACCAAACTTCTCGTCCAAACGTCGACTCAGTTCGGCATTGGCTCGGCGGAGATGCTGATTGCGGGCGGCATTGTCCACGACGGCACGAAGCTGCTTCAGATCCAAAGGCTTGAGCAAATAGTTGAAAGCGCCCTGCTGCATCGCTTCGACGGCGGACTGGATCGTGCCATGCCCCGTGACAAGGATCACCTCCGCATCGGGAAGCACTTCCCGACTCTTGGACAGGATTTCCAGCCCACCAACGTCGGGCATCTTCAGATCGCTGACGACTATTTCAAATGCACCATTTTCCAGCAAGTTCGCGCCGTCGCTGCCTGAAGTAGCAACCGTACATTCGTATCCAACGCGCGACAAACTATCTGCCATCGTCTCTGCATGCGCAGCATCATTGTCGATGATCAACGCCCTGATCGGTGGGCCAGTGGTGGCGGTATTTCTGTTATCAGACATGGTTCTCTGAGATTCTAGGGCTTATCTAGCGTGTACAAGCTCCGCTACTCATCCTGGTTCCCAAGCTCCACTTGAAAAGAAGCTCAGGTAGCATCTGCCGATTTCTCTCGTTCATCATCTTTCACTCTCCCTTGCTGGTGAAGCCTGGCTGGGATTGGCAGCTCGATCGTAAATTGGGTCCCTCGACCGACTTCGCTTTGCACAGTGATTCGCCCGCGGTGGCCGTCAATGATTTTAGCAGTCGTCGGCAGTCCCAAGCCCGATCCTCCTGGTTTCGTCGAGAAAAAGGCCTCAAACATCTGGGCAGCCGTGCGATCATCCATGCCACAACCCGTATCTATCAAGTAGATGGCCACACTCCCATTTGTGGCTGCTGTACGTACTACCAATTGACCGCCGCTGGGCATCGCCTGCTTGGCATTTAAGAGCAGGTTAAACAGCGCACCGCGAAATGCCTCGCGATCTAGCATCACTGACGGCAATTCCGGATCCAGGTAACGTACGATCTCCACTCCTGCTTCGGTAGCTTCGGGCTGAAAGAAATCCAAAGCTTCATCAATCTCCAGATTCAAATCCGTTGGCACCAGGTTCATATGGCGAACCTTGGCATAACTCAAGAAATCATCAAGCAAATCTTGCAATCGCTGACATTCACGCTGCATCACCTCGATCCGCTTCAGACCACGACGTTGAGCAGGTGTCTGGCCTTCTTCCAAATCTTCGGCCAGTAATTCCATGTTCAAGCGTATCGTAGAAAGTGGATTCTTAATTTCGTGAGCGAGTCCTCCGGCCAGGCGCGCAATTTCCGTATACTGATCCATGAGCCGCTGAATGGCTTGAGAAGTCTGCTCGTTGCCTGTCGGTGGGGGGTCAATCGCCATCGCTGCACCAAAGGACAGAATCACCGAAATCGCACCCCATCATAAGGCACGCATGCCGGGGTCAGGAACACCTTGCCAATAAATAACGCCCAATGCCAGCCGGGGCCGTGCATTGGGCGGTTTTAATCTGCGGCTCAAAACGAAATCCCTCTTCAGCTCGCGGCGTCGGCGGGCTGAGCCTCTTGCTCACCAAGTTCTTCCATTGCAGCGCGACGGCTAAGCTTCACACGATCCTGCTCGTCAACCAGAATGACCTTCACTTTCATGTGATCCCCGACCGCGCAAACGTCGGCTACATTGCCAACGTACTCGTTCGAGAGTTCACTGATGTGGCACAAGCCATCGCGACCGGGAAGAATCTCCACAAACGCACCAAAATCCTTCACGCTCGTCACGCGGCCATTGTAAATCTTGCCGACCTGCACGCTGGCCGTCAGGGCATCGACACGGGCCAAACCCTCTTCGGCAGTTGCTTGATCGGCGGCAGCAACGGTGACCGTTCCGTCTTCATCGACGTCGATCGTACAGCCTACCTCTTCCTGGATGCCGCGGATCGTCTTGCCACCAGGACCGATCAAGAGGCCAATCTTATCGGGATTGATCTTCGTGCGCAACAACCGCGGAGCCGACTCGGCAGTGGTCGTTCGCGGACGGGCAATCGTACTGATAATTTTCCGCAGGATCTCGATGCGCGCTTCGCGCGATTGCTTGAGCGTCGCCCGGATGATTTCCTCGCTGATCCCTTTGATCTTCAGATCAAGCTGGATGCCTGTGATCCCATTCTGCGTACCGGCAATCTTAAAATCCATATCGCCAAAGTGATCTTCGTTGCCGATGATGTCGGTCAACAGAATCCAACGCTCACCTTCCTTGACTAAACCTACAGAAATACCAGCCACGGGGTTGCTGATCGGCACACCCGCCGCCATCAGCCCCAGCGTTGCCCCGCAGACCGAAGCCATTGAACTCGATCCGTTCGACTCGAGAATATCCGAGATCACGCGAATCGTGTAAGGAAACTTTTCGTGATCCGGCAACACGGGATTCACGCTCCGCTCGGCTAGAGCACCATGGCCGATTTCCCGGCGACCCGGACCGCGGATCGGTCGGCACTCCCCTACGGAGAAGGAAGGAAAGTTGTAATCAAGCATGAATCGCTTGGTGTACTCATCAAACAGCCCGTCCACCCGCTGCTCGTCGCGGCCGGTGCCAAGGGTGACCGTAATAAAGGCTTGCGTTTCCCCGCGCTGGAAAACTGCCGAGCCATGCACGCGAGGCAACAGATCCACTTCGCAATGAATGTCTCGCAATTCATTGCTTTTGCGACCATCCGCACGGGTCCCACTCAGAATCTGCTCGCGGCTGATGCGGGCTTCGAGGTCGTGCCAGTTCTTATAAAACGACTCAAGTGTGTAGGCACCCTCGGCATCGGGGTCCGGGATTAACTCAGCAACCGCCTCGTCGCGTAATGCCACAACTGCATCGTGGCGAGCGTGTTTCCCATCGATGAGATTTGCTTCACTGAACCGCTTGCCGTACTTTTCTTCCAGGATTTGAAACAAGCCATCGGATGGAGGAGCTTCAAAAGCGATCTTTTCCGTCCCAACCTTGGCAATCAACTCTTCTTGCAATTCGCATAATTCACGGATATAGCCGTGCGCTGCCATAATGGCCTCGGCCATCGTATCCTCGGGCATTTCCCGAGCGAAGCCTTCGATCATCAATACAGCTTCTTTGTTTCCCGACACAATCAAGTCGAGTGAGCTGGCTTCCAAGTCGTCCTGGGTCGGAAAAGGAACAAACTCGCCGTCGATATAACCAACCCGTACCGAGGCAAGCGGTCCCTGGAATGGCAACGGCGAAATGCCCAAAGCAGCACAGGCACCGTTCATCGCCAACACGTCCCCATCTGTCTGCTTGTCGCTAGACATGACAAAAGCCTGGATCTGGACTTCGTCAACGTATCCATCGGGGAACATCGGACGAATCGGCCGATCCATCAGTCGTGCGGTGAGCGTTTCCTTGGTTGTCGGACGCCCTTCGCGTTTCATGAATCCGCCGGGGAATTTACCAGCCGCAGCGGTCCGCTCCCGATAGTCGCAGGTGAGCGGGAAAAAATCGGTGCCTGGCCGAGAGGGCCCACCGGCGGCGGCACACAACACCGTGGTGTCGCCATATTGTACAAGACAGGCTCCCGCGGCCTGCTTGGCTAGAAAGCCTGTTTCGATACTAAAAACACCACTACCAATCTGCTTCTCAACACGAATTTTATTCAATTTTCTTTTCCTACCTTGTTATCCTGGAACAGCACAATCTTTTTTAATCCACGCAAGAGTGGCTCTGGAGAGACCGACATTGCTGCAATATCGCAATGCAATATCGGAAGAAATCTCAGCTTCCGCGGATCCGGCTAAGCGAGAAAGCAGTTGCCGAGACTGCACGTACGCCTCGGAAACTGGCGCAACGATTTACCCACTAAAAGCTCAACGCCTTGCGAGAGGTCCTACTTGCGGATATCCAAGCGGCGTAACAGATCAAGATACTGTTGCGGATTCTTGCGTTTGACAAAATCCAAGAGACGACGACGACGGCTAACCATGCGGATCAAACCACGCTTACAAGCATGATCGCTGCTGTTGTCTCGCAGATGCCGGGTGAGTTCCGCAATGCGTGAGGTCAAAATGGCTATCTGAATCTCAGGCGATCCCGTATCGGCTCCACCCCGACCATATTCGCTGACTAACTCTTTTCTTCTTTCTTTCGTAACCGACATCCAACTCTTTCTACTAACAAAAACTGCTACTTTTTGAACTGTTTGTTACCAGCCTGTCACCTGGGAGCGGACCCGTCAAAAAATCGTCATGCCGCCATCGGCAAACACACGGAGACCTGTTGCTTGGTGACTGTTCCTACCTTTACCTAGTGTTACCAAAATTAAAGTACGACCCCTCTAATGTACTAATCCGCAGCCCGCTGACAAGCGCAAATTTCCGGGGAAATGGGGGAAACACCGGTTAAGAGCGGCAAACCGTTACCCGCGACGCGCCGCCCGAGCCTTGCGAGGTCCGAGCGGAGCGCGTCGTTTTCTCAATAGTGCACCTACGAGCCGCCTATGGACGTTCTGGGGACAGCCACTTAAACCCTCAATCACTCTCCTGAAACGGGTCGCGAGCTAAATCACTGTGCTTAATTCTTGGTCAGATAGGCGTTTTTAGAAAACCAGATAGCGAAACGGGTGTAAATTCAGCCTGCTTGCAGAGAATTAATCAAGCCACGAAGTGGCGACGCTAAGAAAGCCCAGGGCAAGCAGAGGCGAGTTCCGCGAGCCTCGGCGCAGCCCTGGGACCCGAGACCCTTGTCAACTATCGTCCGAGCAACTAACGATGAGTACCGATGGAACGTGGCCGAGGACGAAATAGGACTGGCACATTTCGGCCTCGGCAACACGGCGCAGGAACACAGCGCTTGCCGCTCGGCCGATGGTGTGTAATTCAAGCATTCCCTGGGCTGCGCAAAGATTCGTCAAGCTCATCTTCGCTCCGCCCAGGGCGATCATAACGCCGCCACTTCGTGGCTCCTTGAGCTGCGAAAACGATTCGCAATCGCATCTCGCTCAGAAGAAAACTCTTCGGGACCCTGAAGAGCAATGAGAAACAAACACTTTCTATCCCAATGGACAGCGGCGCGAAGATCACGCACGGTGATTTAGGGAGCCCTGAAAGGATGTTTTTCGTCTCCACAGTGTTTTTCAATTGGTCCAGTGACAACGTTTGCGCATTTTATTTTTTCACTATGGTTAGATATTCGACGGAATCTGCTTAGGATCTTAGGGTCTACCCCGCCGCGTCTGGCCGTAGTCAGTTTCGGCCATGATTGGCACTCCTTGTCGCCAGTGGTTATACTACCTGCTGCTGCTTTTCTTTCCCACTGTGAGTGAATTAGAAATGCCACGCCGCGTTCTAACCGCTTTTGGCCACGCTGGCCGTCTCGCTGTGGTTTGCCTCGCCTGCTCTCGCCCAACCGGATTACGACGAGTGGGTTCTATTCGTTACGTTCAACGAGTTCGGCGTTGAAGAATCTGGCATTTTCCCTCCCTTGTTTCCTAATTTCGGAGTCATCGAGGCAGCGGACTACTTTACCAATGAGTGTGCCGACATCGCCGGCCTGATTGACTGGGACGGTTCCAGTACCATCTTCCGGGCCGTACTCTCGACCTCTGATAATGATGCCATTATAAGGTTCTTTGACCCGAACACAAACGACCTGCCGGTGGTGAATGTCTTCGGCGAACAGATTGTGCCGAGTTATCTCGACCTGTTCGACAGTCCCAGCTTCACCGCCCCGATTCGCGAAGAATTTGGAGGCTTGCCTGAGGGAGGGTCCGAAGCAGTCTGGACCGGCAGTCTATGCAACGGCAACAAATCGGGCAGCACCTGTAGATCCTGGACCAGTCAGAGTGGCTTTGGCACAATCGGCCGCCCCGGTGCGATGGACGGCACCTGGCTATCGGATGTGAATCACTCATGTGCCGCCTCTGCTCGTATCTATGGCATGGCACGACTGAGCGACCTGGGCATCTCGACCCTGACTGGCGACTTCGACGACGATGGCGATGTGGACGGTAGTGATTTTCTCAAGTGGCAACGGGGAGAGCCGCCCAACCCGTTCAGCCAACGCGACCTGAAGGTGTGGCAAATGAACTATGGCCAGACAAGTTCGGCCCTCTCTGCGGCTACGACCGTACCTGAACCCTCCACCGCATTACTAGCGATATTGGGACTAGTCTTGGCGACCAGACGCCGCCGCGGGTGCCACTGGCTTTGCCAGTGCCTTCCCCAGGCCAACACCTTGCAGGTTGCCCCTTAAAAAGATGATATCACTTTCGAGATGTTGGGCCAGAAACTTTTCAGGATGGAGAAGTTAAGTCGGCTGCAATGTACAAGGTTGTGGCAGAAGAAAAGAGCACTGGCGGAGCCAGTGGCACCCGCCTATACAGAGTGGACCCAACGTGTCGGTGTCAGAATTAAGTGGAGCCGAGGGGCTTCGAACCCCTAACCTCCGGCTTGCAAAGCCGGCGCTCTCCCAATTGAGCTACGGCCCCCTCCTCAGGGTGCGGATTCTGGCATGCGTCTCCCCCTGTCGGCCCAACTTGGGGTCCTGGGGATTGTCGTGCGAGATCGAGTGGGCGC
>CALALR010000036.1 GCA_937925545.1 uncultured Planctomycetaceae bacterium | reverse complement strand
TTCATACGTGCGCGACAGCCGCTCCAAGCGGTTGATATGCTCCTCCACGTCGGACTGCAAATTTTCCCACTCAATGTCCATCTGGTCGGTTCTCCACTTATTTCTCAAGATCGCGGCGGCATGATGTCTCTTGCTTGGTACGGCCTTCCACGGAGGCCGCGTCCATGTCCTGGCCACCCAATATAGTGGCTGCCACTATGATGAGTTCCGCGTGCTTGCTGCTTGTAAGCCTTAGGAGCCTTCACGGTCCGCCTCCTCCCGCAACCTCCCCAGCCGGTAGGTCTGCACCGCCAGCAACAGCAAGGCGACACCCGAGATCCACTGCCAAATGTATTCACTCACGTTCCACCTCCTCTACCCGTACACCTGCGGCTTGGGCTTGCTCTTTCATGTCGTATGCGGCCGACCAAAGCATTACGCCGTTAGTCCGCTGAAACAGACAAACATCAAATTGAGCTAGTATGTCTGCGGAGATCGTGATGTCCTCGCGAAACTCAAACAACAAGCCAATTTCCCCGCACAGATCCCGGCACTTCAGCACTTCGGGAATCCAGCGATCCGCGTCGGCTTGGGTGCGGATGGTAGGGGTGGTGATTCGGACGTTGGACCACTGCTCGTGAACCACGCCATCGCCGAGCACCAAATCGCAGGGCCAAATATCCCGTAGCCCCTCACTCCATGGCATCCAGAACCGTACGTGCGGGCACTGGTCGATCAGTTGGAACAGGTCGCGGATGAGTTCGGCGGGGGTATAATCTGAAGACCGAAAACTACTGTCTGAGTGCTCGTGGGCTTCACTTGTAATCTCTCCAAAGTTGCCGACGAAGCCGCAGCCAAGGCACTTACGAAGCGTCCGCCCCGATTCATCCACCACTGGAGCATCGAGCGGTAGCTGCGAGATGTCGAGGAGAAGGATGTTGGGTGCCTCCCAAACTTGATCCCTCAACCGTGCCGCACGCTGGCGGGATTCGTGATGGATCGGGGCGTTGAACGGTCGCTCCGTCAGCGGCAATTCAGCCTCAGCCTTGACCGCCGCATCGGTTACAGCGTCGATACGATCTGCTGATTCCTTCGCAGCCTTGATCAGTGCGGTCGCCATCAGCGATGCTTTTTCTTCCGCCCGCACCCGCTCCCACGCTTCGGGGTGCAGGATGATCGAGTCGCGAATCGGCGGCTTCCCAAACTCGTAGCTGGCCTCGACTGAGTGCGTCCACAGGTTGGCTTGTTCAAGTTTCATTAATCCAGGTCCCCCAAATCAGCAAGCGTAATCTCCTGAATCGGCGCTCATCTATTCACTAAAGCTCAGCCGCAGAGTCATTCGTCAAAAAGCCTCCCTTTCTCCTTGGCGTCCCGGAAGGCCTGAGCGACCTCCAGGTGGAGGCCTACCAAGCAGGCGTGCGAGAACCCTTGGTATATACGATCTAGCTCTCTGAGCCGTAACTGGCGGTGACTCCAGTTGTCGGGGCAGAGCCTAGAGTCTCCGACCGACAGAGAGTCCCTAATGCAATTGCCAGTATTTTCCTCGGCAGCTTGAGCAGCTGCTTCTAGTTCGGCGTTCGTCATTCCCGGAATAGCCTCCCCCTTCCCCTTTTTGCTTTACGGAAAGCAGCAGCCACCGACGCCCCTAAACCATCGTCGATCGCAACGTGGTATCTTTGGTAGAGTAGGGCGAGAGCCTTGAAGTGGCGGCGGTGTTCAACATGACTTTCTCCTTGTGCGGGCTCACGGCCCATCGCAGCCGAAGCTGGTCACAAAACAGGTTCGCCACATGCGCTTTCGCCAGCCCATCGTAAAGCGCATTGAGAAGATGTCTTGCTTTTCCAGGTCTCGGCGGCCACAGCAGCAGCCTCCAGCTGTTCGTTAGTGAAAGACTCAAGCAGCGATTGGTAGTCAGTTTCCATGTGATTCCTTCCTCATTCGGCAAAAAGAACTCCTCGCTTGGCGGAGCGGAATGCAAGAGCGACTTCGTCTCCACGACCCTCATCTATGGCGCGGTCGTATCCGGGAAAGATGCCTTCGAGTTCGTGGTCTCGGGCGAAGACTCGCTCTTCATGCCAATCGTCCCAGTACGTGAGCCCCAAGGAAGCTGGGGCGGGCGATGCGATAGAGCCAGAGAACCAACAGAACTCGCAACGGGATTCTGTGAGTTCCTGCCACGAAACAGCAGATACGGCAGCGAGTTCAAGCTCTTCGTTTGTCATCAGGCCCTCCTATTCGGGAAACAGAGCGCCCCTTTTGGCATTTCGGAAAGCGCTAGCGACTTCGTCTCCCTTTCCGGCGTCAATCGCTTGGTGGTAGCTGGGGTAGATCATCGAGAGGGCATGAAAATGGAGATCTCCCTTCTGGGTATTCATGTTTTCTCTGGACTCACGGTCCAAAGTTGTCATCGCCGGTCACCAAACGGTTTCACCACAGGATCCAGTGGCGGCCCAATGAGCAGCGCACGAATAAGTGGTCCGGTTGCTCCATGTCTCCGCTGCGACTGCTGCATCTTCCAGCTGGCTGTCCGTTAAGCTGTCGCGAATGGCCTGGATTCCGCTTCTGCGGTAAATGCCGATTATTTGGTCAGTATTCGCCATGGGTTTCTCCTTTCATCGGATCACGATAAAGACCGCTAGCCAAAGCCCGCCGAGAATGACGAACGCGACGATCAGGGGCGCTAGCGCAATCCACCAGGGCACGCCAAACAACATCGTGAAGGCGGAGAAGGCCGTTCCAGCCAAGTACCCAACGACTTCGGGCTGGCGATACCAAGGTGGTGCGAGCGGCATGACGGGCTCCTAGGGTTTAACCTGCGAGCGCACGAGGAGGCCGCTCGCTTCAGTACCAGAACAATTGTCCTGGGGGTGGGCTCGTGACGTTCATAATCATGAGCAGGTCCTCCTTTTCAGATGGGTCTCCCTCCGGCTCGCACAATCCCGCCGAGCCGAAGAGAAGCGTTTCCTCGTTATCTTGGTCTTCGCTCATGATCACTCGGCAAACAGCTGCCCTGGGGGGATGGGCTTTGGCGCGGAAAAACTCCACTGGTAGTCAGGGTAGACATGCTCCCAAATGATTTCCGTGAGTTTCGGCGAAAACCAGTCTATCGGGGTGCTGTTTTCACTCATGCTCTACCTCTGCTCCGAGATGATCAACAATAACTGGGGCGCCCTTCTTGCGAAGCAGCTCCCTGCGCTTCCTCTCTTTGATCCGCATCGCCTTCAGTTGCTCGTCCCACGAACATCCACAGCGATCATACGATCCGCAATTCTCACACCTCACGCTCAGCCTCCTCCCATCATTTGTCCGTTCGGTCGAAACCGACTCCTTCAGGCCCCCAAACGATTTCCTCGATCTGCTTCAATCGCCGATCCAAGTCGGCGTTAGTAACTCCATCGATCCCAGATCCAAGCTGGCCAAGCTGCTGGCGGAACGCAGTCTCCGCGACACGCGACCAATTCACCTCAGGATGCCGCTTCATCTCTTCATTCAGGTCGGATGGAACGTGAACCAGTCTCTGGGTCCGCCCCCCGGAGTCAGCTTTTCGCCCTACTCGTGTCATGGCCGTTTCTCCAGGGATTCCTCAATCGCTCTGCGAATGACATCGGACCAGCTGCGAGGGGAAGCTTCAAGCATCCGCTGGTAAAGCTCTTCCTCAATCGAATAGGAGGTCCGACGCCACTTGTCTTTCGTCTTCGCCAGCTTCGGGTTCTTGCAAATGCAAACCGCCTTGTGAAGCATCGACAGGTACTTGCCGCAACTCAAGCACTTGGCGTCGATCTCGCGTTCGGTCATCAATCGTTCTCCGAAATCCTGATCGGCCCAGCAATTCGAATGTAAACCGCGCGGTGATACCCACCCCAGTCTGCGTGGCTGTGCGGCGCATAAACCCCGTCGCCACAGAGTAACTTGTTGTGGCAATGATCACGCCCGTTTTGGTACGCATACACTGCATCTTTGGGGTACACCTCAGCGGCCATCGATTGCGTAATTTCGCACGGTGGGTGTTCGGATTTCTCGACCCAATTCGCCACCAGGAAGCCCCTGCTTATGGGGGTCAAGATTCCCCCAGTGGATTCCTCTGAGGTGGAGATATAGCTTCCGCATCCTGCCATCGAGAAGGCGGAAACTGACAGAACCAACGCCAAAAACACAATCTTAAAGTCATCCACCATCATAGGAGGTCCTCCTGAAATTGTTCTTTAGATATCCTTTTGCCCCAAAGAGAGGGGACTAGTTCGGCGAATGCCGGGGAAACCATGCATGCTTCCCTTTGCTGGCCTTCAAGACGGATTGAGAGCTGAGCGTACTGGCCAAGGTGCAGCGAAGTGCTTATGACCTTGCCGAACGACCCAACTTTAGGAACGTATATCCCGGTTTCGCGAAGCTCCGGATAGTTCCCGTATCCGAGCCTAACGAAGTCCCCCTTCGTGGGGGCTGGGGCAAATGGCCAAGGATCGGTCTGGCACAGGTGGATGGAAATGCTAACTAAAGGCTCAACTCCTGAGGCAATCGGATCCCAAGACACGAACCACAGGTCTCCCTGTTGACGAATGCTACGCACTCGAAACGGCTGAAGAGCGGCGATTTCGGGCGTTAGGCAGCAATCAGGCACCCAGTATTCAGTTCCCTCCGGGGTTGTCGGGGTCAGTTTCACGATTCAACTCCAGGTCAATGAATTCGGGAACAAGCGTTCCAGCTCGTTTCTTTCTCTTTCGTCGGGCGATGAACACCCTCAAGCGATCACGGGCCTCCTCGCGTGCGTGAAAAGCTTTCAGCTGGCTTTTCACGTACTTCCGGGAAACGCTGTAATTATTCTCCGACTGCTTCGTCTCCCGCATCCACCGCTTTTCGATCGCCTTCTCCAGCGAAACCAGCCGCTTTGGGGGATTCCGCAGAGGCCTCTTGCGAATAACCCTAGCCCGGTACTTCACAACGGCCTTACGGCACTTCTCGACATCCACCCGGCTCGGATCGATCATCCTCTTCTGTCGCTTGGCGACCAAGATCTCAATCCTGCGAGCGATCCCGAGCCAGCTCAGGCCCCTCTCGTAGTACCAATTCCCCAGCCTCAGCAAAGCCCTCCGGTGCCTCGGCATGGCCCGGTATTCACGCTTCGGCTTCTTCGTCCTAAGCGTCGGGTACGTCCGCCACCACTGAGAAACCGCCCACCGGCCAAAATCCTGAGCCAGAAGCTTCAGGTGGACCCACTCCTCGGAATGGATCTCAATCCCCCAATCGCACAAGATGTACCGGGCAGGCTTCTGGAAGTTCCCAGAGGAGTGGGTGAAATCCCTAGGAGACCGAAAGGCCAGCGGAAGCCTAGGGAAGAACACCACAAAGTTCCGCCCTAGGCGCTTGTAGAGCTTCTTCCACGCTCGCCTCTGGCGGATGGGCTTTCCCCAGTCACGCTCGTCCTCAACCACAATCTCGGGAGGATCGATCCAAAGCTCGTCTTTGCGAGCGTGATAGACCAAAAGAGCCTCAGCCTCCTGAAGGGACTGAGGACAGCGGTCCGCATGGTTGATGTAGATGTAACTCCGCTTCCGGAGTATTCTTCGTTTAGCCACTGCAATTGCGGTTGTAGTGCGCTAGGGCCTCCGCCAGGGTCAGGGCTGGCGGTCGGCCCGTTTTCACGCGAGGCTCATTTTTTGCCGTTAATCTTGGCGGAGCCGCCAACGTTCTTAACGGTCTTCTGGGGCATCCGCGCTCCGCTCTGCCCGCTAGGAGGGCTGACACTCTTGCTTCCGCCCTTGGGCGCACCCTTGCTCGATTTAGGCATGGGACTTCTCCGGTGTGAGGGAATTGATCTTTTCGCTGAAGTCGAAAAACTCGCTCCCGCTATTCTGCAGGGAGGCATAAAACCGTTCAAGCGCCGCACGGCTCGTAGCCACCCCTGAAGGCAGGCGACACACCGAAAGCCTGACCAGCTCGCCCTGTCGGTCGGTGCCGCTACGCAGGCCCCGAGCCGCCCAACGTCTTAATCGCTGGTAGGAAACGCCTAGCTCACGCTCCGCATCTTTCAGCAGGAGCGGCTCTTCTCGTAGGATTCTTCGCTCGACAATGTAGCTCATGCTCAAATCATATCACGCTGGGTCAACAAAGGCCAATCGGCGTTGCAGTGCTTGTCAGCTCGTATATGCACCAAAGGGTTGACTGTAACCCTCCCTGACTACGCTGAGAAGAAGAATGGCCAAAGAACCCGATGCAATGGAGTTGTTCCAGAAGGTGCTCGCAGAGAGCCAAGGCGCGCCCGATCAGCCCGCAGAAACTCCCCCTCCGGAGCCAGCGCCAGAGACTCCAGAGAGCGAGACACCTCCTGAGCCGACGCCCAGCACCACCCCCGTCCTCGACTACTACCGAGAGCAGGGGGCTGACGTGTCCGCTTTCAAGACGGACTTGGAGCTGACTCAAGCTCTTCAGCAGAGGGCGGCGCTAAACCGGGACAACGAGTACCGAGCATCCCAGTACGCCCAGCTAGAAGGCGATCCGGAGTTTAGGGCTTGGCAGGAATCCCGCTCAGAGGCTCCTCCAAAAGAGGAGAAGCCGGAAGAGGATCCCGAGCAGGTCAGGCCTTTTAGCGATTGGAACGCCCCCTCTATCGACCCTGAGTGGGAGCACATGTGCGACTACGATCCGGAGTCGAACGGGTATGTGTTGAAGGATAAGTGGCGAGGGGCTGTAAGTCCTGACATTCCGAAAAAGCTGACAGAAGCACGCCGCTGGAACGCCAACACCGCAGAGAAGCTCGTCCGGGAGTTCCCCCAGCTGATGGAGCAGGGGGCCAGCTACTACGTCGACCAAAAGGTGGGCGACATTGAGTCCCGGATCGAAGCCAAGATCGAAGAAATGCTCCAACAGCGGATGGAGAACTACGAGGATAACGCCTCGTGGAACGACTTCCTGACCAAAAACGCTGAAATTCTTTACGAATTCGAAGACGGACAGGTCAAGTTCGACGGACCGAACCCCGCCACTACAGAGGAAGGCCAAAAGGTACAGGCCTTGGTGGAGGAGGCGTACAAGGTTTCCGCCGACCATTTCGGCGTCGAGTCCCCCTCTCAAAAGTTCGTCACCGACTACGTTTCACGTCGCTGGTCTCCCCCAGCGCCTGCTGCTGCACCCCCGAACCCCGACCCCGCCCCAACCCAAGCATCCTCGCACGATCTCAAAGAGGCGTTCGAGAAGGAGGAGCGGAGGCAGTTGGCGGATGGTCCCGAAAATCGTCGGGTCGCTGAGGCGGCGGCCCGAGCCGCGACGGAAGAGCTTAGTGCGAAGGACATGCTCCTCGAACAAGCTCGTAAAGACGGTCTCGACGTTTAAGGAGCGCAGTAGATGGCTGAAGCACTAGCAACCGTCAACACAACCGCGAAGAAATACTTCGCTGGAGCACAGGATTCGACGCTTCGCCGACGACTCCTGCTAAAGCTTCTGGAGAAAAACGGCCGTATCAAGTTCAACGAGAACGGTACGACCTGCACGTGGAATGTTGAATTCGCCCAGCAAGCGGTGCAGCCGCACGGCGCTGTTGGTGAATACACGTTCAGTCAGCACGACGGCTACCGTCAGCTGGAAATCGATGTTCGGGGCTACGTGGCCACCGACATGATGACCACCAAAGATCAGCTGATGAACAAGGGAAATGTGGCGATCATCAATCGCTACGCGGAAATCTTCCCGCAGCTGCTCAAGTCGCTGAACAACAACTTCCACGCCGAACTGTACATCGACGGGAACCTTGCAGGAAACACGAATCGCCTCCACGGCGTGAAGTCGTTCCTGGGGTACACCGCGTGCACCACGGCGGATCTGGTCGCTCAGCCGAACGACACTTATGGCGGGCAGTCCACGGCTCTCGCCGCGCAGGCTGGAACTTGGTCGAGCGATCTGGCTTCGGCGGACTACCCGAACGCCACGCTGGCGAACGACTGGCCCGATGGAAACGGAACGAGCGAGTACGACTACATCTCGCCCGTAATCGTGAACATCAACAGCACTCGCTGGGGTGCGACCAGCAACTGGGCTGACAACTGCGGCAAGATCCTCCGCCGCACTACGACTTGGCTGACGAAGAACGGCGGCCAGGAAGGCAAGCCCACGTGCTACATGATGGGCAACCAGCGGTTCAACGGCTACCAGGATTACCAGGAAGTCAAGTTCCGCAACATCATTCCTCACCCGGAAGCCCGAGACCTCGGTTTCCCAGACGCTCTCAACCAAGACGGCGTAATGGTGAAGTACGAGTTCGACGTTCCTGCTGTGGAAGTGTTCGGCTTGAACATCTACCAGATGGAACTGGCGTCCTGGGACAGCGTGCTGTTCGGTACGCGAGGCCCCTTTTACGACATCCGCAGCGACGCCTATCTCTTCAAGGCTGGATTCTTCGGAAACATGCGGTACTTCCCGAAGGCGTTCGGCCGGATTCGGGACGCAACCAGCTAAGGGAGTTACCTGATGAATTTTGGTACTGGAACCGCCGTAGCGTTCGAAACCGCGCTCGGCAATCGGTCCGCCTTCGCAGACATTGTGTCTTTGCTAGGGCCGACTGGCGCGACGATCACCGTAGGAACGGAATCCGCGAACGCGATCAACGTCGCAATTCAACTCACGGATGCAAACGGAGCGGACATGGCGGTCCGCTCCAGCGTCCGGGTGTATCTTTCCGACGATGCGAATGGAGATTCCATCGCAGCGACCGCCCCTACTGGGGGAATCGCGATCGGAACGGACGGTGTGCTGGAGGAGACGACGGCCGACAAGGCTGGATTCGCCACCAGCGAAAGCGATGGCGACATCGACATCACCATCACGGACACCGGAACACCAACGTTTTATCTGATCGTTGTGCTACCCAACGGCAAGCTGGCCGCTTCTGACGCGATCACCTTCGCCTAAACATGAACGCAGTAGGCTAGGCGGAACTGACCCCCGCAGCCGAGTCTGCAAAGGAGAACGGATATGGCTGGTCAAAACGTGATGCGACGCGGGATTACTTGGGATCAAGTTCCTGACGATGCAGTCGGAATGGTCCACGACTTCCCGGATGTTAACTGGGACGACAGCACGGGCGTGAAAACCAAGAACACGAACTCGACGGTTCGTTGCCGCTTGGTTCGAAACGTCAGCGGCGGAACGCTGGCTCCGGCTTTGCTGGTCGACTACAAGACCGGATCGTTCCTAACAGAAGTCGATTCGTTGTCTGGAACGACGAGCTACCCGGCTGGCATGGTCGACGAGTTTGTTCCTTCTGCTGGCGTCCCTGACGACGATTACTTCTGGATCGTCGTTGACGGCCCCACAAAGGGAACGGATTCTGGTTCGGGATGCACGGCGAGAACTCCGGTTGCGGCGGCTGCCAGCGGTGAAATCGCCGACGCGTCGAGCCCCCCTACCGACAATGACGTTGGGCTCGCGGACGCTGCGATTGCGGCGGACGCCACGGGGCGTATTTACCTGCGGCTCCCGTATACTGGATAAACATTGCGAGGGTTGTAAGCGGTGCCAGGGGCCGTGGTGCGATTTGTAACCGCATCACGGCCTCTTTTTTAGGAGGACAACATGCAACACTGCGAAAAGTGCAACAAGCTCACGAAAGAGAAAT
The DNA here is from genome assembly GCA_937925545.1 of uncultured Planctomycetaceae bacterium. Classification (GTDB taxonomy): domain Bacteria; phylum Planctomycetota; class Planctomycetia; order Pirellulales; family Lacipirellulaceae; genus Bythopirellula. The sequence goes on along the minus strand of CALALR010000036.1, from coordinate 38,097 downwards.
ACTGTGAGGTCTGCAAGACCCATGCTCAGGTGTCGAGCGCGAAGAACCCACTCGCCGGGAAGGACTCCAAACAGGTCAAAGAGGAGGTTGTGCTCGCACGGGCCAAAGCCCTTCTGAAAGCTGCGATGCAGTTTGAAGGGGCTTCTGAGGTGATGGAGTGCATGATTTACGTGCAGCACGGCGGAATCAAGAAGTTCTGCGAAGACTGGTACATGCACGTAAAGGCTCTCGCTGAGGAGAAACCCGGCAGCAAGGCTGCGCTAGATTACCACCAAAACATGCTTCGCATGATGCTTCAGTTCGGCAGCCAAGTGAAGCCTGACCTGGATATCGACGAAATGGATCTCGCCGCGATCGAAAGCGAGCTTCAGAAGTACAAGGTGTTCAACGATGACGAGGATGCCGCATAAGGATCGGCGGCGCATCCTGCAGCTGGAGGCTCGCAAGCAGCGGCTGCAGAAAGAGGCGCTGAACGTCTTCCGCCCCCTTCCCTACCAAGAGCAAATCTTCCGTTCAACGGCGAGTGAGCTTTTGGTCAGGGGTGGGAACCGGTGTCTCCATGGGGATCAGATAGTCTACGACCCTGTACTAGGGATTGGCCGGAAGGTCCGTGAGATCAATGAAGAGCACAGAGTCTGGAGTGTCGATCCTGAGTCCGGAGAACGACGTGTCAGCCGAGCGACCAAGCCCTACATCAAGGGTGTGGAGGAGCTTTTCGACTATCGTCTTGCGACTGGCCAAGCCTTGCAAGCCTCCGCTTCGCATCTAGTGCTTGCATTCGTTCACGCTGCTTCTGCCTTTCGGTGGGTGTCCATCGATTCTGCGTACCGGCTGCGATTGCCCGTTTGCCTTCCTCCGACCAGTTCGGACAGCAGCCTTGGAGCGTTTCCGAGAGATGATGTCCATTTGTTTGAAACAGCTTCAGGCTGTCCGTCGTACGTTTTCCCTTCCATCCAGGGTGCTGATCCCCAGATTTTGGCCCGCGACGACGCATTCGGAATCCGTTCCTCTTGGCTACTTTGTTCACCAACTTCTGGTTTTCGCCAAGGTGATCAGCAATCTTCTTCATCGGGGCCTCCCAGGTGCTGCACATTTATTACCTCCGCAACACCACTAGGTCAGGGAGAAGTTTGGGATTTTGAAGTCCCCGGATACGGGAATTACGTAGCGGGCGGTCTCGTAAATCACAACAGCGGCAAATCAGTGTGCTCGGCGATCCTGTTCGCCAGTGCGGCTCTGAATCACCCAGTTATCGACTCCAAGGGTGAGAAGATCCCGCTGTATGAGTCCCACAAGCAGGCCCACATCATCGAGCGACCGCTCACGATGTGGGTGATTGGGCTTGGTGAAAAGCACATCGGACAAACCTTGTACCGGCTGCTCTTTAAGCCGGGATTGTTCGACATCATCTTCAACAAAGAAACCAAGCAGTGGGAAGCATTTGACCCAGAAAGGCATGCTTGGAGGGAAGGGGAAGTAAGGCCTGCGCCACCAGCGATCCCGTCTCGAATGATCGACCCCAAAGGGTGGGGATGGAAGGACAAAAGCAAACGCTTGTTTGAGGTCTGCAGGCTGGTGAACGGGACGGAGATTTACGCGTTCACGAGCGTAGCTGACCCAAAGATGGGTGACCCTGTCGACTACATCTGGATTGACGAGAAGATTCGTTTCGACACGCATTACGACGAATGGCAGGCTCGTATCTCTGATCGGCGTGGACGAATCGTTTGGTCAGTTTGGCCGGGAAACTCGCCGAATAAGGTGATGGACCTGATCGAGCGGGCAGAGAAGGAAGAGAGCAAGGTTTACCCAGATGTCGAGGAAGTCCGCCTTACGTTCTCGCAGAACCCGTTCATCGACGACGACGAGAAGCGAAAGCGGCTTTCCGGATGGAGCGACGACGTTCGCAAGTCTCGCGACGAGGGCGAGCTTGTGTTCGGGAGCACGCTGGTGTTCCCAACGTTTTCCCAGGCCATTCATGGTTTGCCGGGAAGGAACTCCGACGAAGACGCTGCAGACAGAATCTTGAAAGCTTGCCAGTACGTGCCGCCAAACGATTGGTGTCGTGGCCTAGTGGTCGACCCTGGACACAGCCACCCAGGCGTTTTGATGTCGGCGATTAGCCCGCCAGATGTGTCGCGAGAATGCGGCGGTCCGGTGCACATCTTGTACGACGAGGTGTACTTGCCGGGCTCAGATGCGATGCAGCTTGCCAGGGCAGTGAGGGTGAAGGTCAGAAACACGCCATTGGCCTACATGCTGATGGACTCTCACGCGGGCAGAACGACGCCCATGGGCTGGAACAAGACGGTCCGAGATCACTATTCCTACGCATTCAAGGAGCAAGGCATTCGGTGCGAGCAAACGGGCTCGGACTTTCAGATGGCCCCGGACAACGTTCTGTCTGGCCTTGAATTCGTCCGGGACATGCTGCAGATCCGCTCGACAGGCCGCCCCCAGCTGCGAGTCGTCACCGAGAAGTGCCCCAACTTCCTTCGTCAGCTGCGCACGTACCGGAAGCAAACCACCCCGCAAGGCGTGGTGATGGAAAACCCAGCCCCTCGCCAGATCGACCCGCTCATGGATTGCATAAGATACTGGGCTGCGAGCGGGCTCACGTGGCGCCCGCCACCGAAGCACAAACTCGACCCAAGCGACTCCTACCGGTACTTTAGCGAGCAATGGTCGAAGCAGGCTAAAGAAGAGTCGAACACGATCTACTGCGGCCCCGGAATCCCTGACTAGGAGAAAAACATGCTTTTTATTGGAGACATGGTCCTGTACTACCTGAACGGAGACACCGGCCTGGATCCATGGCCAGCGATTGTCACCGAGGTCCTTCCTGACGGGAGGCTTGAACTCAGCTTGGTCCAGAAGAACGCGACCGTCCTCTTTCCGCAACGCAACGTCCACCACGCCAGCACACCTGACCTGAAGGATGAAATCCGGTTTCGTTACGGCGTCTACGAAACCCGTGGTGAGTACGCAGCCAAGGAAGAAGAGCGTCGGCTGGCTAAGGAGCGGAAAGCGGCGTTGGCGAGCGAGCATGCGAGCAAGATCGCCGACGACAACGAAAAGGCTTTCCGAGTGATGAAACAGTTTGACGAAGGCAAAAAGCCCACCGAAATCGCTCGGAGCCTGAAGATCAAAACTGAGCAAGTAAACCGGATCATCGAAGAAAGGACGCAGCCCATTATGGGCGAAACCGAGCTGGCGTAAGGAGTTGTGTAAAAAACTTTCTTGATCAAAATGAGCAAGAAAGTTCATTTGTTATCATTCGGCCCCCCATTAGGTGGGAACCATGATTAGTTCTTCGATGGAGCCAGAATCCTTCACAGCGCAAGCATACGGCGGCTATAAGCCAGAGGTGCTTCGCCCGATCACGAAGGGCTGGGAGGGGATTCTTAGGCAGGCGGAGAGGGCGCGGAAGCCGTTCGACGACGTAGGCGACCAGTGCCATCAATTCTTTGCTGGCTCCATGGGGTTCATGTGGAACGATGACTTCAAGGCGAAGTACATCAAGGGCAACATCGCGCCGACGTTTCAGATCACGCTGCAGAAGGCGTTTGAGATGGTGGCCATTTTTGGCCCTAGCCTTTACCACCAGAATCCCCAGCGAACCGTAAACCCTCGCTCGAAGATTCAATTCCCGCCAGCTGTATTCGGCGACCCGAACGATCCGCAGATCCAGCAGATCGCTCAAGAGGTGGCCCAGATGCAGAACATGAGGAAAGCGGACGACGCTCTCCGTGCTGACCTTCTGGAGACGTACCTAAACTACACCCCGGATGAGATGCCGGGTGGAGGGCTGGCGCGACACAGCGAGAAGGCAATCACGGAAGCGCTCGTTCGCGGCCGAGGGGTGCTATGGCCTCGTGCGTATTCGATGCCAGGGTCAGGGAAGACCCTCACCGGATGCTTCTGGGATGCGCAAGAGAACTTGTACTACGACCCAGACGCTTCCAGCTTGGATGACGCGTGGTGGATCGCGAAGAAAGAGACGCGGCCGTACTGGGCTGTGGAGAGGGAGTTCAAGCTCCCGAAGGATTCGTTGCGCGAGCACGCCAAGCATGTCAGCCACACGGGGCTGGGGGAACGCAACGGGAACGACCTGAAGAACTCTCACGGCGCACAGAATCGAACGAACGACCTGATCACGTACTACCGCATCTGGTCGAAGATGGGAGTCGGGGGAAGGCTATCCGGAGTAGACACCAGCCTCCGAGAATCCCTAGACGACGTAGTGGGAGACTACGCATACCTCGTGATCGCAGAGGGTGTGCCGTGGCCCTTGAACGCTCCCAGCGATCGGCTGAAGGGAAGTGATGATGAAATCGAAAGAATGTTCCGATGGCCGCATCCCTTCTGGCGTGACGACAAGTGGCCGTGCTCGATTCTCACGTTCTACGACAACCCCAGCTCGATTTATCCGATTGCTCCGTTGGCTCCTGGAATCGGCGAGTTGACGTACCTCAACATCTTTATCTCGCATCTAGCGAGTAGAGTATGGAGCAGTAGCCGGGACCTGATTGCAGTGCTGGAAAGAGCTGGCGATCAGGTAGAGCAGGCGCTTATGAGCGGAAAGGACCTGGGGGTTGTTCGCATTTCCGAGGTCAACAAAGACCTCAGGGAGATTATTCAGGTCATCGACTTCCCGAACGTTAACTCGGATGCTTGGATGATCATCGACAGGATCACCGAGCTATTCGAGAGGAGGACGGGGCTGGATGAATTCTTGGCTGGCCGAACGAAGAACCAGCTTCGCACCGCCGCTGATGTACAAGCGAAGCAGCAGGCGACGGCCGTCCGCCCAGACTACATGGCTCAGCGAGTTGAGAAGTGGATGGAGCAGGCAGCGGACATGGAGAAGTTCGTTGCTCGCTGGAACGTCAAAGGTTCAGATATCGCCGAGCTGGTCGGTCCGGTCGGTGCTCAGATGTGGGACGCCAAGATCCTCAACACCGACCCGGAGATCGTTGTTCGAGAGATGCGGGCGAGCGTAGCCGTTGGTTCGATGAAGAAGCCGAACAAGGAAGTCGACGCTCAGAACATGAACGCCGTCGCTTCTGTCCTCGTCCCCGAATTTTCCAAGCACGCAGACGTTACGGGAGATACTGGCCCGATCAATCACTGGGTCGAAAACTGGGGAGACATCACGCAGCAGGACGTGGACGGATACCTCATGGGCGAGAGAAAAGCCGCTGAGCCCGATCCGGAAGTCCTCGCCCAGCAGCAGCAGATGCAAGAGCAGCAGATGCAATTCGAGATGCAGAAGCTGGGGGCCGAAGCTCAGAAGTCTCAGCTTGCTGCACAGAAAGCCCAGGTCGACGCGGTAACGGCCGAGAAGAAGGCGGAGGCTGAGATCCAGCGTGCATCGGCGGAGTCTGGCCTGAAGCAGTTAGAGCTGCAAATCAAGCAGGCCGAGGCCGAGTCTGGCATCTCCATCAAGCACCAGGAAATGTCGCTGAAGCGGGAAGAGACAGCGATGAACATGGAGCTTGCCGCTGCTGAGCTACAAGCGAAAGAAGCCGAGTCAGAAAATGAGCAGAGCGCGGCTCAGATCGAGGCCCAGGCGAAAGCTGTGCAGGCCGAGGCGACCATTCGAAAAGCCGCCATGGAAATTCAGCGAGCGAGAATCGATCTAGAGGCCAAGCAGTTGGATCTGGAAATCAAAGAAGCCGATTTGAAGTTCCGGCAACGGCAGCTCGCATCGGCCGACAAAAACGAAGGAGCAGAAAATGACTCTGACTAGGCCGGAAGATTTGTCCGTTGCAAACTTTGACGAGAACACAGCGGCGACCCATGAGGTGGTTGCAGCTGTCGCCGGGAAGAGGGTTACGGTTTACGAAGTTTGGCTGACGGCGGCTGCATCTACTGACGTGACGTTTCAGAGTGCGGCTACCGCTAAGATCGGCCCGGTGGCCATGGCTGCCGGTGACATCATTGACAAGCCAGCCAACGAAATCATTCCCTTTGTGGTCTGCGAAGTGGCCGAAGCGTTTAACATTGTGTTAGGCACGGGGTCAGCCCGCGTGACGGGCTGGATTCGATACATCCAGGAGTAAGCTTGTGGCCGGTTACACCCTGAAAATCAATGGCGTGGTCCATCAGGTCAAGTTCGTTGGCGGTAAGAAGGTTGTCGATCCTCCGCTCCCGGAGGACAGCAGCGGGAAGCTGGAGAAGATGCTTGACGCCCAGGAGGCTCCCAGGTGCATGACTGACGATGTGTTTCTTGGTGGCATGGGAACCCTTGCCGATCAGTTTGAGGGGGACGAAGCAGGGCTCCAGCGGGTTATCTCCAACGCCAGGAAGGGCGGATACAACCCGTCGATGAACGACGTATACATGGCGAACATGGCGACTCACGAAGGCGATCCACGCGCTTTCGTGAAAGGCAGAGCGGACGTGCAAAATCGCTGTCGTGAGTTAGGCGTTCCTTCAGAGGGAGCTTGCCCGGTGAGCGAGTCTGAAGTTCCAGCTCGGCCTGAGAGGCGGCGGAACGTTAAGCTTGGTGAGGACATCATTCAGCGGTCGATGGCTGCTGAGATTGCCCAGAACCCTGACCAAGCGCACAACAAAGAGCTTCGTGATCAGGTCATCGATAAGCACGGCAACCACAGTCAGGCGGACGAATGACGATCGAGCTGGCGACATACCTAGACGCGTACCATCATTTGGAAGACGTGATGGACGTGACTGCGGGTCCCGAGCTGAGGACGCTAAAGAACGCCATCGTTACGGCGTATCGGCTGCTTCCCAACTCTCACCGCTGGGCGTACTACGATCGCCAGTACACGCTGGCGAGCGAAGCGTCCCAGACAACGGGAACCGTTACGTATGTCGACAGCAGTCGAGAGCTAACGCTTAGCGGCGCGACTTGGCCGTCGAACGCCACTCGATACCGAGTCTACATCAACGACAAAAACGCTTGGTTCCCGATCGCGTCCAGGACATCTAGCACCGTCGTAGTGCTGGACGCAAATCAAAATCCGGGGTCTGACATCACGACGGCTAGCTCGTACACGCTGTCCCGAACTCATTACCCGTTTCCGGCGAACTTCCGGAAGATGTACAAGATTCTGGACGGTAAGTCGCAGTACGAAGTGACGTACGTCGATCCGCCCTTAATAACAGCTCAGGAAACGTACTGGCAGACCCCCGATTCCCAGCCAGCGTACTGCACCATCGCCGCAGACGGAGAGTATTACGGGGCTTTGTCCATCGTCTTCAGCAGCCCTCCGGCCGAGGAGAGGTTCTATCACCTGCACTACCAAGCCTCCCCGAGACCACTGAAAGTATTCGAGGAAAATGCGGGGACAGGGACGTGGACTGCAGCTAGCACAACGGTCACCGGTTCGAGCACAGCGTTTGCCGACAAGCACGTGGGGTCCGTGATCAAGCTGGGAGAGGACGGCACGAACCCGCCGACTGCGGTGTGGGGAGATTACCCGTACGAAGCGTACCGGATCATTAGCGCCGTAGCTTCAGCCACGTCTCTCACGCTAGACGCGGTGCCGGGAGTCGCTCAGACAGCGAAGAAGTTCACGATTAGCGACCCGCTCGACATGACCAGCGATTCGATGCTGACGTACTTCTTGAGGAGCTGCGAGTATCAAGCAGCGATCCTTATGAACCGCCAGGATGTTCAGCAGAAGTACACGATCCAGCAAAACGCCCTCAAAGACGCTATGGCGGCTGATGCTAGATGGAGGGGCGACAGCGGACATGGTGGAATTGGTAGCGTCCCGTATCACTTGAGGGGGTGGTCGACGGTCCCGGTAGAGCGAGTGACCTCATGACCGTGTACGAAGACTGCATGAACCAGATCGTCACGGACATTGACGCTCTAGGGTTCACGACGCTCAGGAACAACGACGTAAAGAAACGGTCGTGGCCTTGGGATCGGCACCGAGTTTTCCAGGGAATTTCTGTTCATTTCCCGTTTAACCAAAACGAACAGGAAGTCGCCGGTACGGTCAGCTGCGACGATATCGTTTATCCAGTCATGGTTACAGTGATCAGAGGGACTGGCGGACGGGAGCAGGACAACATTACGAGGCTTACCGACTGGCGGGAGAAGATCCGTCTGAAATTCATCAACCAAAGGCTGTCCGGGGTCACCAGCGTATACACGATGAAAGTTCGGTTTGGGAGAATCCTGCTTCCGAAGAAGTGGCGAGACAACTACCAAGCGACCACGATGGCGATCCTGTGCTATTCACGTGAATCTCGTGGAGGGGTTTAACCGATGGCTACCTGTAACGGAAAACATGGCGCCCAAAGTCGCTTCGCGGTGCAGCAGGGGTCGACGTTCGACACTGGAGCCATTCAGCTGCCGATCACTCGCGAGACGATCCAGAATATCCAGACGATCACGGACTCGGACGGAATCCGGGGGACCCGTTCGCTACATTCGAACCGAGCCAGGATCACGAGCAAGTTGATCCGAGGCTCGTTCTGGCTGCACCCAGGCCCGAGCCATCTGGATACGCTCCTCCCGCTCATCCTCGGCGCTGCAGAAGCGACCGACGTGTTCGCTCTTGATGAAGCGATCCCAGGGTTCAAGATCGGCAAGGATTTAGATGGGGACGTTTACGAGTACACCGATTGCGTGGTGGCCAGGGCGGTATTCCAGGGACGAGCCCAGGGATTAGTTGAGCTTCGAGTGGACGTTGTCGGGAAAACGGAAGCAACTTCGAGCTGGCCAGCGATGGGCGGATTGGGTTCAACCCTGGACGACCAGCCGTATGTGTTCGCCGACGCGGCCAGTGCGTTGGAGTTACCGAACTCGACAGCCGTTGAAATGCAGGCTTTCAGGCTGACGGTCGACAACTTCCCGAACGTCCGATTCGTCAACAGCCTGACGCCCACCAGCCTGTGCGCTCAGAAACGGGAGATCACGCTAGAAGTGGTGGCTCCGTTCTACACGACGGCCGAGAAAGCTCTGTACGCGACGACGGAGATCACAGGTGGTCTGACGTTCACGAACTCTACGGTGTCCACAGACTTCGATTTCGCGGCTCTCAGGCCGGAAACTCGTACGCCTGTGATTCCGGGCAAAGAGGAGATCACCCACAGCTTGCGGTACACTGCCAGGGAAACAGCGTCTGCTAAGGAGCTGGTGGTAACCAACGACTCGACGGTCTAACGGAGGAAACATGACCTCAGCCTACATCTACGACGGATACACCCAGCGAGGCTGCATCGCTGAACGTCCGGGGCTGCACCCTGAGCTACATTACGAGTTCAGGCCAAGGATCCAGCGTGAGCGGCGCAGGTTCTACGAAGACATGAAGATGCCCCTTGTCGACAAGGATGATCGCATAAACCAGCTTTTATGTGAGTCGCTTGTGTCGTGGAGCATTCCTGAGGCTATCTCGGAGTCGATTTGCGAGCGTCTGCACCCTGCTATCCGATCCCACCTTTTGGAAGTTTGCTTGGGCAACTCGGCAGCGGAACAAGCAGCGGTGGGAAACTCAAAAGCGGGACCGTCCTCCGGGTGCTCCACCCCCGAGTCGCGTCCCGAGATTGTGAGCATTGCCGAGCTTGGCAGTACGACGAAAACACCGGAGCCCCCGTTACCCATAATGGAAAGCTCGTGAAGAGGACGCTGAAGCCAATGTGCGAAGGCCCATTCGGCTGCCCAAAAGGAACTCCAGAGGAACCCAAGTCGTTCACTGAACAAAACCTGATGGCGTACCAGCACTACTTAGAATGTAAGGCGACCGGCAGTTTCCCAGAAGATGAGATCGTACGGAGAAACGCAGGCGTGATCGCCTTTGCAGAAGACGCAGCCAATGAACGACGAAGAGCTACATGATCCGTATTTCGACGGCGAGGAAGCTGGTGAGATCCATTTCGACGAGATGGAGCTTTCGCTTCCAGAGGCTACGTTTCCAGAAGAGGAGCAGATTCCGGAGGCTGAGCGAGTGGAGGCTCAGCTGCCTGACGCGGAAGAGGCAGGCGAAGACATTGAATCGATGGTCCGCAGGGCGATCGAAGAAACGCTGAATCCAGAAGAATCGCCCATCGAGCTGGAGCTGTTTGACGAGTATGCTGAGCAAGCCACCGAAACACTGCCGGGCTTTGGGGATCTCGGACGACTGGAGACCACTGACGAAAGTGAGGAGGCGGAGCCACGGCCGCTTGCGACATCTTTCGCTGGGTTTCCTGAGGAAGAAGATCCTGGGTTGCAACCTAGCCCCGCAGAGGCGACGCCGCCCTCCATCATTGGTACGCCCCAACCGATGGATGAGCTTTCTGACGCGGAGCTAGAGGCGGCGTCGCCCACTTTTTCAAATGACCCTTTGCTAGAGGAGCCGGGCCGGGAAGCCGTCTTCGAGTACGAAGAGGCGTTTGTGCAGCAGCAGCCCTCGGGGGAGGACGACGATCCTCCGTTCGTTTACTCCCCCGAGGGTGACTTTCTTCCGTTGGATGAAAGTCGCCCGGCAAGCGGATTCGACGACTCCCCATTTGATCCAGACGTAGCTTCTGGGTTTACCCTGGAAGAAGGCGCCGAGTCGTTTGATCAGGTGGTGGAGGCGGCGGCTGAGGCCAAGTCCACCGTGCAAGAGCTGAGTGAGCTGATCACCGAGCACTTCGAAGAGCTGAGCAGCGAGTTCCGGGAAGTAAAGGAGCGACTTATGCACCTTGAAAACGGAGCCGCCGTGTCATGAGCACCTACTTTAAGTTCGGCTCCTACCAGCACGACGACAACGAGGTTAACGTCGTTTCGCTCCACAAGTTTAGGTCTCGGAAGCGAGGTCTTCAGCATATCGAGGTGCGCCGCCTGCAGATTTACGGCGAGCTGAAGCTGGAAGGATTAACGCAGTCCCAGGCCATCGCGAAGATCCAGGCCCTTGAAAACGCCTACGCCGCTGATGGATTTGACGCCGGCCTCTATTACTCAGACGATACCGTCACCCACAATTTCCTGGACACCGGATCCTCAATCGATGGCGTTCACGTCGTGAACTTTGTGTTTCCCAAAGGGGACGGCAGTGAGCTTGTCGCACAGAGGTCTTATTCGATCGTTCTGCAGGGCGAGTATTTCCAGACAACGGGATCTCAGCTGATCGAATGGGTGGACCGCCTGACGATGGTCGGAAACGGTGGACCACGGAGGCGGGTTATTGAGTTCCAGACTGGGGTGACGGAGCAGATCGTCTCGGCGGCCACGCCAGGAAGGGCGATTCAGACGGGATACGCCATCGCGGATGAGGCGTACATCCTCCCAGCCGACCCCATTTTCCCTGCATTTCTGCTGAACGACTCAGCGACGGTCGGAAGGACGAGCGGGGAGGTCCAGCAAAACAATGTGCTAAAGTACCGTACTAGCTGGAACTACCGATACGCGTCGACCGGATCGCTCCAAGGCGGCGTTCCGATTACGAGGTGATCTCATGGCTGATTACGCATGGGTAGGACAAGCCCCTAAGGTTCCGCAGGTCGACTCCATCGATTTGGCGGGAACATGGGCGGCGTCCGAAACCATCAGCATCGATTTGGAATCGGGGCCAACTTTGACCCTAACGACAGGGTCAGGAGACATCGACACGATCGGTGCTGACTTGGTGGTCATGTTGACCGGGTCGGGAACGCTGTCGTCCGCCGCATCCACAAACTCCACAGGCGACAAGGTCCCGCTGTTTACGCAGCTGTCTTCGGTTACCTGGGATAACGCGACGGACAAGTTGACTGTAACAGGAAAAGCTGACGGCCGCCCGTTCACGATGAACGTTAGCGAGACTTCGGCCAGTGGAACGGCGACACACAATGCTGAGGACACCGCTGCTTCTGGCCCCCACGCTTTCGACGTGGCGGAGAACTGGGCGGGCGGATCTGTTCCGGTCACCGGATCGCACAACGTGATCTTCGACGAACGGGCGCAGAACAGCTTGCTCTACAAGCTCAGCCAAAGCTCGATTGCTCCCGCCAAAGTTGAAGTGACGGCCGAATTCCTGGCGAAAGGTCTGTCGATCGGCAACCCTCCGATCAACACGGATACAGCACAGAGCCCCTACTACGAGCCGCTGGATGAGGACTTGGCGATTGGCTCGAACACTACGGCGCTAACCGTCAACATCGGCCGGGGCTCTGGGGAGCCAGCTTCTTCGTTCTGCAACTTCGACTTCGGAACGGCAGTCGTTACCGGGACGATCCGCAAGTCTCATAAGCGTCCATCTGCGCAAATCGCGCCTCTGAGGATCAAGGGTACGGGAGGAGGAAGCTACACCTTCTATCGCGGAGAGGCCGAGTTCGCTAACCGATTCGGGGAAAGCTCTACCGTTGGAACGATCAACGTCTATTTCACGACCATCGCCACCAAAGCGACTGACGTGAAGCTGACGCTAGGCGAAAGCGTTACCATTTCTGGGTACAACCAGCTTGGCGGAACGGTGGTGTCGCATTCAAACTTGGCGGCGAGCTGCAACATCGAGGGCGGTCTTCTTCAGGTGCTGGATGGTGGAACCGTCACTGGGCTGACGATTCAAGACGGCGGCGTCGTAGACTACCGGGCTGACGGAACGATCACGACTGTTACGGTCTACCGTGACGGCCTGATTGATTTTTCGCAGGACCGCACTTCCGCATCTCGCGGAATCACCAACTGCGAGCTGTACGCGGGAGCCAGCTATCGGGACCCGTACGACACGGTCACGCTGAACAATGGGCTCGACTTGCACGGCTGCCGCCCCACGGATCTGAAAGAGCTGACCATCGGCGTGAACAAGCGGCTGACCCTGGGAACGATCTCGTAAGGAGGATCGGATGCAGGGTCTTGCGTCGTTTTCTGGGTACCCAATTATCGGGGGGACGCTCACGCTTAGTCCTGGCGGATGGCCTTCTACGGCCATCATCTCCACAGAGTCTCGCAGTGTTTCTCCAGGAGACACTGGGCCGCTGATTCTTTCGTTCAATGGATCGCCAGCCGTTACCCTGCCGAACGCCGCGATTCTTCCCGGCTCGCAATACTACGTGAACCAGGGAACTCGCCTGATGCGACACAAGGTGGTTGATGGGCGATGGAGATGGACCAGGATTCAGATCGGCGGCAGGCACAACCAAAGGCTCGCGGACGGTGAAGTCCCGGAGGATGACAAAAAGACGCTTCAAGAGCTGTTCACGATCCTTTTAGATGCTGCGGGAGAGACGGGATATTCGTTCGTCGGACTTCCTTCAATCACGATTCCCGTCGACTGGGTTCCTGGAACCAGCATCGCTGACGCGGTTGACAGTCTTTGCAGAAGAAGTGGATGTAGCGTGTCCCCAGACCCGAATGGAGCGTACGTCGTGTACGGGCCTGGGTCTGGGCCTTCGCTGCCTACAGGAACCGCATCGAGTAACGCTTCTCACGACATTGATTACTCGGCCCGCCCAAACATCCTTAGTGTGGTGATGGGCGACACGATCTTCCAGTCGAACTTTAAGCTCGTTGCAGTTGGCGCAGAGATTGACGGTTCACTTCGAAAGATCGTCGATCTCAGCTACCGTCCCGTGCTGGGATGGGGGTCGGTTCATCCAGAGACTTTCGCCGGCCTGACAGGAGACGCTTACTACCTCGCCAGAGCAAGCGTTTTTCGCTTGTACCAGATTGAGGAGCTGGCTGAAGGGGGATTAGTTCCTCCGACGCTGACCGACCCGGCAACCAGTATCTTTCAGTTCGAGCTGGTGGATTCGCTCGCTACTTCAGCGGTTGACCAAACGACCGACAGGCCAGCTTCTCATCGGCCATCAGTAGTTGGAACGTATCTAACGGAGAATCTTGTCCGAGAGAACACGGCGATTAACACTCCGTACCAAGGCGGTTTCGTGATCCACAAAGACCGAATGCTGGTTGAGTTTGAGCGACCAGTTTACCGAGCGTCTTTCGATCAGCCGGATGAAGCAGACCTTTACCTAAAAGCGGCGTACCGATACCGAGATGGCCAAGGCGCGATTACTGCACACACGCACGACACCCAGCTTTCGCCAGGAAACACAGTCGAAGCGATCCGTCGTCCCGACTTGGTAAGGCGGATCGTCCAGACGTACGATCCGAGCGACCCCACCCAAGCAAGCTCAGTGGAAGACAACGAGGGCGAAATGGATGCGGAAGCAGCGGCTCACGTCGCGACGCTATCCGGACAGTACACGAACCCTGGAAAGGACGTGGTATTCGATGGCCTTCTGCCCCTCGCGCCAACAGGCAACGTGGTGCAAGTCCGCTATGACTGGGGGTACGGAAGGCAGGCTACCACAAGGGCGAGCACGGTAGCCGATTTTGATCTGTACACGCCTTCTGCTGAGAAGCGTAGCCTGATGGCGTCCATCGCGTCGCTCACCTCTCGCGTACTGAAGGAGTAGCCATGGGCGCTCCTTACCATCAACAGCGGTGGTGGAACTACTACAACTCAGGTGGACACGTCGAATCTCCGTTCGGCGGTCCTGACGAGACCCCGTTTAACTCGGACGGGGACTTCCCAGCCAACGGCCTTATGGTGCTCAGGGGCGCTCGGAGGCTCTTAGGGGGGGAGACGGCTTTAGAAGGGACCCCCCTAAACGACGAGGTGAGGCGGCTCGAATGGCAGCTAAGCTACATGCATGGCTTACTCGACTGGTCAGCCTTGTCGCAGGAGGACGGCCCGGAGGAGGAGCGGCACGGTAGGCTGTGCACTCACCGCTCAGCAGAGGTGGGCGTTTCCCAGAACTTCCCGGTTCGCTTGAGAGCAGAGCAGAACGGAGGGCGCTGGTGGTCGCCATTCCTCACCAACGCCACTCCGTTCCGGGGCTACGCCAGCCGCTATGACATTGATTTTGATCGCGTCCAGTACCTCAGGCTAAACCCGGTAACAGGCAACTACGAGAAGGCCTTGGTTCGCCGCCCGTTTCGGCAGCGAAGGATTGCTGTAGGAGGGTGGATCTATTCCACCGACACCCTGGGGGACTCGCGTTCATCAGCTTGGTTTGACGACCTAGGATCTCAGGCGGCAGCCGGACCGATCCCGACCGCCAGCTTAGAGCCAGTTAGCGCGGACACGAGACCTAACCCGTGGGCGATCACTTCACCAGAGCTAGTTAATGTGGTGTTCATCCAGACGCCAACCGTCGCCACCGTCGAATACGAGGGAGGCTACGCCAACAACCTCAATACGGAGTTCACGATTAAGTGGCAGCGGAGGACGCCCGTCGATGGAACTTGGGTCGACATTGATGGGTCTACGTTCACGGGAACTTTAGGCGGCCGGAAGATCGTCAAGACGTTCACGGTTGTGCTGCCGGGCAACACAGCGATGCGGGCTACCGGAGCCATTTCGGGAGGCGGCTCGGTGTTGGGATTTGATTTCACAGGGTCATGGAGGATGTGGCTTTGACCGCATGGGCGGACAATCCCGATGACGATTGGGCGTTCGACGAGACCTCAGCATTCGATGCGATTCCGTCAGCCGACACGCCAATCGGAGACACGTCCGGCGTGTACGACGGATACGGAATGCGGTTCGTCGGATTCCCCGTTCCAGCAGGGGCCACGATCAACGAGGCCGAGCTTCGCCTGAATCGAGACACGGGCGACAGCGGCATCGAAATCTACGCGTTCCTGGATGAATCCCCCAACGCGTCAGCCCCGACCAGCCACGCAGAAGCGACTGCTTACGTAGCTGAGAGCGGTGTCGATAGGCTGAGCGGTGGGGGGTCGCCTACAGGAAGAAACACGCTCATCGTTTCTGACCTGATCGGCAGACTGATCGAGCAAGCTGGTTGGATTCCTGGTGGTGCAATCGTGATTGCACTGGTAGGAGGTCCCGACAGCAACAACGCCAGTGGTGATTTCTCGACTCTACAGCACGGAACAGCGGCGAAGAAGCCTGTACTTGCGGTGGACTATGACGCTCCCGATGCTCCACCAGATGACCCGATTCCCCCGCCTCCGGAAGATCCACCAGCACCACCTTCGGACCCGCCTCCAGGCGGTCCGCTGCCAGGGCCTCCCCCGCCTCCGAGTCCGCCACCCCCGCCTGCGCCACAGCCTTCGCCTCCACCTTCCCCACCGGATGGTGGTGATGGTTCTGGTGGCGACCAAGACTTTGTGGCGGGCGCAGGCAGAGTCATCCATGTTCTTGGCTCGGAGCGGGAAAGTGATCACCGAGCCGCGAAATGGATTCCAGCCCTCAATGTCGGGACGACGGTAATTACTCCGTACAGCGGTGTCCAGGTGGTCGGGCATCAGGTCCTTTATGACGCTGTGCAAGCGGTCAAGGTGCGCCAGCCCACTGAGAATAGCACAGAAAACTGGGCCGTGAATGGCCGCTTCAACATCGTCCCTGGAGCGTACGGGTGCGTGACGATGGAGGGTCCGCTGGCTGCTAAGTGCGATCCGCTCACCCCCGTCACCGCTGGCGCTCAGTGGGGCGTGAGCCAGGGCGATGGGCAGATGCGAAGAAATCGGGTCGGCTTCATGGGGCTCGGCCAGTTCGATCAGAACCACGGCGTCTTCACAGACGTTCAGCCGCTGGTGAAGCGCACGTTTAAGCTCCAGTACACGGGCACCCTAGGCTCCGATCCATTCAACGCCCCAGGCGGATACTACTTGATGCAGATCGTACCGCCGTTGCCTGCAGAGCTGGGCGTAGTCGATTACGACTTGGCCCGATCCACGTTTTCTGTAGGAGTGGACGGCCTGATGGCGCACGTCTCAGTGTCGTTCGGAGATTCAACGCAAGGCTGGGAGGATCCCAACGCATTCCCGTCCAGGGTGTTTTACTACTGGAGGGTGTGGGCGAATGGCGCATGGTTACCGGACAGCGAGAACCTCACCCGCCAAGTTGTGCAGACCGTAGAGGGCGAGAAGGGATCGCACATTTCGGATTCCTTCCTGGTTCCTAGGAGCCAAGTGGAGGTATTCGACGGGGTATCCTACGGAAACACGACTCAGCAGTTTACGCCCGCTCAGCTCGCGGCGGCCTGGGGAACCCTGCCCAGATCACCCATGAGGCTAGAGGTGAGGGTCACTGGGCAAAACACGAACGGCGACGCGTACCACGTGAGCGGCGCGACGGCCTGGGTAACATTCTGGTCCTAGTCCCTCAGACTTCTCAGGAAGTAATCGGCTGTCACGAGAATTCCGTGTCCCTCAGCAGCGCGAATCATCCACTTACTGATCATGCCCCTCAGGCGGTGTCCAGCCCGCCGCAGAGTGCTAACCCGGTATATTCGTCCCATCTGTGCTTGCCGCTCGACCTTCCTCGCGACTCGTATCTTCATGGGCGTCCTCCATCTGCGACTCGATTTTAGTCTTTGAACAGGTTGATCAGCCCAGCCTCGGTTTTGATGTTGTCGAGCTTTGTCAGCGTCAGGCCAATCGTTTGGTTGAGGTATTGTTCGGCTTCAGCGCGGTCTCCCTTTTTAATCAAGCTGACCAGATGCTCAATCTCGATTTCTAGGATCTCCTCGTACCGCTTACGGATCTGCCCGCAAGTGACCGCGTCGTTTTGTTTCTGCTTCTCCGCTTCGTTCATGGTTTCACTCCTCGCTAGAGATTGCGCCGTCTCCCCACACCGATTCCAGCCCGCCGCAGAGTGCTAACCCGGTTTTGTGGTGGTCCTCCGTTTAAAGCCAGCGGAGGGATTCGAACCCACGACCAGCCAATCACAAATCGGCAGCTCTACCAACTGAGCTACGCTGGCAGGGAAAAGAACGAGGCGGATCTGCGAGCATTTAAGGGCTTCAACACCTGTCCGGACCGTGGCTCCACCCTATTGCATACACTCTCATTCGATCGAGCAACCGATCGAAAGGCTCGCGGCAAGCTGCTCCTCGCGTACACCGTCACCGCCTCGTTCTGTGAATGGTGGAGGAGCCAGGATTCGAACCTAGTTCCGCGCACGAGCGGGAAAGCCAGCAATCGCTCTGCACTCCTCCGAAGAGATCCCGATAGGATTCGAACCTACAACGCACTGGGTTGAAACCAGCCGCTCTGCCAATTGAGCTACGGGATCGGGCGCGACGTACCAGAATCGAACTGGTTCACTCCCCATAATTACTCGCCGGTCATGAATCGACTTTCGCTATAGGGCGGGTGTCGGACCAGCGCGCGCTGCAGCGCGGCCAGTGAATTCCGAACCATTCCCCCTACGTCGCACAGTAAGTGGCGGGCGCAGGATTTGAACCTGCTTCACGGCCTAACCGACCCGCCCACGCTAAATACACTTGAGGTCTGCAAACTCCTTCCGCTCAGCTTTCGCCCGGATGTTCCGAGTCGCCAGCGCCGTATGGGATTCTACGTCGTCTTCGAAAAATAGGCTGTGCGCAATGCCAAACTCGCGAAGGCGGCGTGAACGGGCGAGAAGCTCTTCCTCGTTGGGGACACCCAGAACAACCAGCGAGGGATGGGGGCTGTCGTCAATCAGGTCCTTAGCAGCGAGCGCCGCATGGGTGGCCTGGACAGCCCGGTAGTTCGGCGACAAGTCCGTGCGAACTACGACGTACACATGGGAATCAGGTACTCACGTCATTTGGTTGATCCTCCGGTCAAAATGACAGAAACTTTTGGTGGAACCACACTACAGCAGTTGGCATGCCACCGTGAAAAAACCCGAGCTACTAACCGCCTGCCGATGGATGGACGCCATCAACACAGGGCTCGCAGACATCGAGCCATACGCTCCCGTGGAAATCTTAGGGGTTCAGACCACCCCTCAAGGACACGTTCAGTTTCGCGTAGCCCAGCCGAGCAAGCCAAGCCCTGAGGCATGGGCCATCAACAGCGGGCTAAGGATCGTATTCCCGCAAGGGTCCGGGCAGATCACGTTCGATAGCCCCCACATCGGGCAGCACCAAGCGGACGACGTAGTAGAGAACAATCGCTCCTTTGGGCATTCCTCCGCTACGAACACGTACGCCCAGACACAACTAGGACAACAAAATTTCGCTGGATTCACCGAATACTTCTCGGGAGGGGGTTACGCAGCGATTGGGGACCTAGGCGGATTGATCGGGGCGTTCACGCACGTGTCGCCAGTCCTGACCAAGGCTACGTACTCGGTGTCCGTCTCAGGGGTGCTGTCCACATGGACAGACATGGCTATCGATTCCGTTCATTCCATAGCAGACGCCTTTGAATTAATCAGCCACACGGGGACAATCTGGTCGCTACAGGCGGAACCGTTATGCGCAGTCGCCGACTTAGTGTTCGGAGACTCTACGCAAGATGGTAAAGTGCAAGCTAAATGGCAGCACCTTACGCCAGGGTTTGGCTGGCAGGATGCTGCTGAAACCGAATACGGCTTGGATTACGTATCGAATCGATCGCTAGGGGTATCGGTAGCTGCTTCGTTCCGAACAGCGGGGACTCAGATTCGCCTGCGGGTCAACAGCAGCAGCGGCGCAAACGGATGCACTGGGACCGTCACGTTTTGGAGATAGACCATGGCTGAGCTTTTCCTTGATTGGCGAGTAAGGGCCGATGCTACCGGCGCTGAGTTCGATTCGAACAAGGCGGACGCCATCGAGGAGCTGTCTTGGACCCAGGTGACCCCTGGGTACGCAACGGTCTACCAGACGTTCTCGACCACCGAAGCAGACGTGACATTTCCTAGCGACATTACAGGAAACGGCTTGGTGATCATCATCAACCTGGACGCCACCAACGATTTCAATTGGGGCGTGAAGGACACGACGATGAAGCAAGCTGGGGTTTGCAGCGGCGGAAACTACATCCCTGCCATCTTTGAAATGCTTGGTACGGCGACTCTTCGCGGAGCCGCATCGGCAGGGTCCGTCAACGTAATGATCCACCGGTTCATGGTGTAAGGAGTTTCCAGTGGCTAAGCAGCGATACGCCAAGCACATGGCCCAGCTGGAGCAGGAGCAGGCTCCGCCTTTTCAGGCTTCGCAAAGCATCATGCAGCCTAGCCGAAGCGCATACAACGCTGGCCCTGCAGTAAAGCTGGGGGCGGATGCCATGAAGGGTTACGTGCACCCCACCAACCCTTCACCGGCCAATGCGTCACAACCGGGACAAACGCCCCCAGCTCCGAAAAGCCCGCTCAGCTTTTTAACGGCCGATCTGCCGCCGAGAAGCCAAAACGAGCCGTACCGCTTCATTCCTCCTCAGGTAGGGCTGTCGGACACGCCAACGAATCGCGCTCACCAGCAGGCCATGAATGCCATGTCGCCCGTTCTTCAGGGCAGGCAATTCGCGAGGACGTTGAGCGAACGGGAAGGCCAGCCAACTCAATTCGCCGGACCCAACGGCGCACCTCTCTCCACACCCTATGGAGCTAATGCTGGCCTTGATCAGGTGCTCGCCCACCGAGGTATGAGGCTACAGGCTGGCGGCAACAGCATCGGTCCAGACATCTCTGGCGGACGCCTTTCAGCAGCGATGACTCCCAAGACGCCGGAACAAATTAGGGCTGATCGGGTGGCGGCGTTTGGCGGACCACAAACCGAGAGCCAGAATGCTGTCCGGTACCGAGAAGACCAGCTGGCTCTAGACAGGGAGGCAGAGGAATACAACTTGGACCAAATGGGCCTGGACCTAACCGAGATTCAGGC
The DNA here is from genome assembly GCA_937925545.1 of uncultured Planctomycetaceae bacterium. Lineage (GTDB taxonomy): Bacteria > Planctomycetota > Planctomycetia > Pirellulales > Lacipirellulaceae > Bythopirellula. The sequence goes on along the minus strand of CALALR010000036.1, from coordinate 17,562 downwards.
CCTGGGTACAGATGACCTACGGCGGCTCGCGGCTGGTGCAACGAACAGAATCGCACGACGCGCCCTCATGCGAGCCGCCAGAAAACGAGAGCTGGACGGAAGGTCGGCAGCGGCTGCTGAATCCGCCAGGAATCGCGGAGCTAATCGAGACGCCAGAGTCGCCGAGATGAAGGACGCTCGCAACGCCCGCGCGATGATGGCGCATGGTATCGCGCAGCCGATGAACTTTGAGCAGATGCTCATGATGCGGGACCCTAGGGCCTACGCAATGTTGGCCGCACAAAACATGCGGTCCGGAAATCGTCTGGCGGAAGCCCGGCTAGGCGCTGATGCCAGGAGGGAAGTTGCGGGAATGGCCGCTCGGTCAGCAGCCGAAGTTGCGAGGCTGAACGCAGACTCCCGGAGGGATTCTGCCAGGACTGCGGCTGACGCCATGCTAAGGGGCAAGGAGTACGACATCACGTCGGCTGGCGCTCTTACCGCCGAACGATCTGCTACCGAGCGGGCCTTGGAGCGGATGCGAGGAGACGTGAAGCGAGAGGAAATTTCCGCCAGCAAAGACCGCACTAGCGCCGAGTCAGATGCGGCCATGCTAGGGGCAATGATCCAAGGTGGAGCGGCTGGAATGAGCCCCCAGCAGATGGGTCGCATTCGCCAAATGCTGCCAACCGGGGGAGGGGTGCAAGCCAATCCTGGCGGACAGGGCCTGTTCCCCGGAGAGACCAACATTCCCCAGGGCATGGATTCGGTCCAGTACGCGGACCAGCTCCTTCAGTCCTGGGACGGAGAAAGCAACGCGAGAGATTACCTGATTTCGCAGGGGATGCGACCCGAGGAGGCCGACGAAGCAATTCGAGGTATTTCCAGCAGAACGGGTGGCATGGGTGCGCAAATATCTCAAGGCATCTGGAACTTGTCGGACGACTTCTGGAGCCCGCTTCGGTACGGCGGACCCGGACTTTACCGTTGGGCCAGGGAGCAGTTTGATCCTGAAGGAGTCCGCCAAGACAACGCGCGAAGGGCGAGGGGCCTGAAGATGATGCAGAGCATCCGAGGGTATTGAGCATGGCTGGAGTCGCACAGTTAGCAGCGAAAGCGATGGCTGCGCCGTTCGCAGTTATGGAACATCGAACGAGAGATGTCAGGGATGGGATCGCTGGCGTACACACACTAGCCAAGTAAGCTACCCCTTGGAGCTTCGACAACCGAGCCACCGGGCGAGACATCCTGCGCAACTGGAACGCAGCAGGCGACAAGGATACGTGGGGTAACTTCGCAGCTGGCATGGCGCTGGACGCCGCAGTCGATCCGCTCACGTATGTTGGAGGCGGGTTGCTTAAAGCCGGGGCTGGTGCGGCGGCTGCCAGGGCGATGCGCCCCATGGGAAACGTTGCCAGCAAGCTATTCCGTAGGGCTCAGAACGTCCGGGGGCTATCCCCTCCTGCTCCCCCTCGCGCTTTGGGAGTCCCGGCAGATGTAGGTCTTGATCTGGCGGACCCGCAGAGGATCAGAGATGCAGGAAAGCAGCTCTTAAGGGTTAAGCAAAGTTTACCCGAGCACCGGTTTTATCGTCCTTTACCAAGCCCAGATCCTCCAGCGGACGCGAAGCACCTGATATACGGACCGTCAGGTGAAATTGATATTGCAGCCATGCAAGCTCGTGATCTTGCTGCGATGTCGGGAGAGGTTGCGGAAGGCGCAGTGACTCCGCTGCGGGCGATGGAGATTGCGAACGCGCCAACCAGGGAGTTTGTTTATTGGGCTGGTGACGAGGTCCGAAAGAAGAACCAGTCAGCGCTCAAGCGAGGTGAACCGCTAGAGATCGTTTCGCAAGAGGGCGACTCTGCGCTCGTCAGGAGAGCGGACAACAAGCTTTCCTTCGTTCGCCTTTCTGATTTGGCGAGCGGCCCTGGCGAAGCGATGACTCGGCTTAGCCGGTAAGGTGGTTGGCCATGGCGTTTGGAGACGGATTCGGCAAAGACCTACGGCTGGGAACGCGACTTAGCCCTGAGCAGCTTGAGCAAGAGAGAGGCTCGCTTGTAGGGGATTTGGCTCGCAAAGGCTTGTCTGGCCTGGAAGCCATTTCAAACATCCTTTCGCTTCCCGGAAGTTCAGTACGAGATGTTCTCGCTGGGCAGAATCCTTTCGATCAGTGGGCCAGCCCTATGGCCTCGATCAATCGCACAGAAGGCAGAGACCTGCTGCGCCATTACGGCTTGGTTGGCCCGACCAACAATTACTCGAACTGGTTTGCTGGGCTGGCTGCTGACATCGCCACCGATCCTTTGATCTTCGCCGGTCCCGTTGGTGGTGCAACGAAAGCGGGCCAAGTGCTAAAGGCGACTGGGCTGGCAGACGAGCTAGGCCGCACGTTGCCGCTGGCGTTCAAGTCGATTCCGCCCACGGGAACCAAAGCCCCGATGACGGAGATGGGCAGTGCGCTGGCCACCAAGATGGCGCACAACGTGGACGACGTAATCACCGCCCACTCGTTGCGAGAGACTCGCACAGGCATCGACAATCTTGCCGAGAACCTGCGAAAGAAGGTGGTAGATGCGGCGGGAGGAGAAGCCGGCTACAACGCCATCAAGGACCAGCCGCTCGCCGCTCTTCTGAATATCAACGTTCCCTTCACGAGCAAAAGGCTGGCATCGTTCGGTACCGGAGAAAAAAGCCAGCAATTCGCCAACGCGTTAGGCAAGGTCTACGACGTAGCCCGACACGGGAGCATTGGGGGGGTGTCTCCCGGAAACTTCCTCGCTCGTGCATGGCATACCCCAGCCAGAGGAGCCAAGACCAAAGGCTTGCAGGCCCTGGGCAATGTCATCAAGCCCACTGTTCAGCAACGCACAGCTGATCGGGCGGAAGACGTTTCGTTTTGGGTCCGCACCCTGGATTCCATCGAGCCAACATCGCATCCAGGAAAACGTCTTACCGATTTGGGGGGAGAGCAAGGAGAGCCTCTGCGGGACATCCTTGAGCGGTACCTATACACAGGCGACGATCCGCAAAGGATTCTCACGGCCGAGCCCTCCTCGGAGGTTCTGGAGAAGTGGGGAATCACGCTGACTGGAGAAGACAATGACAAGCTGCTAGGGACCATTCGCCACATGCAGCAGCGATTGCACGAGCAGCTCAATCAGGCTCAAAAGGTAGGTCTTACTTGGAAAGACTTGCGGGATGAGTTCGTGAACTACATCCCGCGTAAGAAGGTTGGCGAGCACGGACTCAGCGGGACTCGTAAGGACTGGCTGAAGGGGGTCCAAGGCGGTACTGAGTTCGTTCGTAAGGTCGCAAAGAACGAACAGGTCCGGAAGGAAGTAGCGAGGGTCGGCACCAGCACGGGCGATGCTGACGCTGAGCTGGCGACCGCCTTAAGAGGTTTGTTCCCGGAAGAACTAGCAGAGGCTCCGCCATACGTGGTGAGGGGGTTGGCTCACACGCTGATCCATGAGCCTGACGAAGTTTTGAAGGCCGGGATCTACGGCCACCACCCGATGTACGATCTTCAGCACGCTTTCACCCGCAACCAGGAGCGGATCGAAGTAGCGGGCGGCTTGCTCGATTTCCTCGCTGAGCACCCAGACATCTACCGGGCGCACGCCACCAGGATGCCGGGCGGAAGGGCTCCTCACGCTGTCCGCCTGGAAGACCTGTTCAAAGACATGGGCTTAGATCCCGGTCGCTCCATCAAGAGGATGATCCAAATTCGCCAGAAGAGGGCGGGAAACTACGGCCCTCTGGACCGCCACACCACGAAGAGGGCCAAGCTCTGGGAAGTCCCCGGTGAGCTGGCGGACGACATCAAGCGGTTCTACCGAGGGCACGATAGCCCCAGCAGGCTACCCGGATGGGACGATCTTACACAGATTTGGAAAGCCGCCCAAACTGCCTTCTGGCCTGCTTTTCACACCCGCAACCTGATCTCTGGCCAATTTGCGAACGTGGTCGCAGGCCAATTCGACCTGAAGTCCGTAGGAGACGCGTACAAGCTCGTTCGCGGCGAGACGATTGAGGGGGCGTCGAAGATCCCTGCAGTGCGTAAGAGGGCCACTGAGAGGCTCAACACGCTACGTCACGAGGCTCACGCTCGTGGAGAGGTGGGAGACCTATCCGACCCGTGGGCTGGGATTCCTCAGGCTGAGCAGGACAAGTTCGCTTCTGGCGTTCTCAGGGACATGGTGTACGGAGAGGGAATCGCTGGTCGATACGAGGGAATGGAGCACCTCAACATCGTAGATGACCTGAAGCGGGGGGACATCAGCGAGATCCGATCCAACATCCCTGGAGAAGACCCTTTCAGGCAGGGCGGCAAGGGCGGGATGTGGGGCAAGCTGATTGGCCTGGAGCCAAACAAGCGGCTGCGAGACAAGATCAACCCGCTCAAGCAGCGAGGGGTGGGAGGGGCTCCCGAATCTGATTTCGCCTTAGCTCGCTGGGGCGAAGACATGAGCTACCTCGTTGAATCGCTCAACCGGGTAACCCCGTTCATCAACCAGCTTCGCAAGGGAGTCGACCCACGAGTGGCCGCAGACCGGGTGGCTGCCGCTCAAGTGCTCTACAGCTCGAAAAACTTCACTCCCCTGGAGAGCAAGGTCCTTACCAGGATCATGCCTTTCTACAAGTACACACGGGGTATTACCCCGTTCTTTCTCCGCAATCTTTGGGAGCACCCTGGCGGGCTGACCGCTCAAACAATGCACGGAACCCGGCTCGCCCGCTCGGACGACCCCGTGCTCCCTGAATACCTCTCAGGGACAGCGGCCATCCCATGGCCCTGGGGAGGAAAGGGAGACAACAAGCGATACATGACAGGCTTGGGGTTATTCTTTGAGGACCCCGCTTCGTTCGCCGGAACCGACATCCGGGACACAGGCCTAGAGCTTATGTCGCGCCTGCATCCGCTTCCGAAGGGAATGGCCGAATACTTTACCGGGCAAACGTTCTTCCAGAGGGGGCCTGCTGGCGGGCGAAAGCTGGAGGACATGGATCCCACGTACGGACGAATCATCAGCAACCTGCAGGACAGGGTGACCGGCGAAAAGACCGCCAGGGCTCAGCCGATCTTCGGGTCACCCATGGGAGAGGCCATTCTAAGCAACGTGCTAGGCAGGCCAGGGACCACGCTCCGCCAACTGACGGACCCCAGAAAAGACCTGTTCACCCAGGCGATCAACATCGGGACCGGCTTCCGAGTGTCGGACGTGTCTCCGCAGGCCAGAGACCGGTACATCATGGACCTAGCCCACAAGGCGATGAAGGACATCGGGGCTACTGGATGGGAAAAAGTTTATTTCCCAGACGATGTGATGGAAAAGATGGGACCCGCCGAACGGGCCAGGGCTGAGCAGCTCGAACGCCTATTGGAGATAGGAGCCAAGCGGGATAAAATTCGGCAGCGATAGCTGTCTCCTTCCTCGTGCGGCGTCGCTCACGCAGCAGCCACCCTTCTGGAATTGGTCCTCCTACCGGTGGCTGCTGTTTTTTGTGCGCTTACAGCTTCAAAAGCCTTGCGTAAAAAGTAAGTGAGTGCCCAGAGTACGTAAATAAAAAGCCGCCCACAGCGGGCCAACGCTGCAGGCGGCCATTAGTAAGGGCGCGCCTAGGCCCGGCGCCCTCCGTGATTCCTATCGGAATCGGATCGCAAATCCGGGCGAACGAAATGAGCATTTTTCTTTGGCTGGCGAATTCATGGCAAGCTGCTCCGTCACTAGGGACCCTGCCTCAGTGGGTCGAAAGCGTCGGGGTTGTGTCTGCACTGGTTTGGTTCCTTTGGTATGAAAAATCTGTCGCTGAACCTCGAAGGATGGAAGCAGGAGCAGTGGAACGACAGAAGCTCCGAGAGGACTACCTCGCCCAGACGAAACTTTTGGTGGCCGCTTACCAAGAGAACTCGAAAAAAGAGGCCACCGACGATGATCGTGATTCTGGTTGAGGATTCAGAAACGGAGAGGGCGTTACTCAGGGCTCAGCTCAATCTCGCTAACATTGACGTGATTGAATTCGACAACGCCGAGGACGCATTGAACTTCGTTAGCTCGAACAAGGCGGGGGAGGTCGTGATCTCGGATGCGATCCTAGATTCCAAATCGCTAGCGTCGGAGTTTTCGCACCTGAATAAGCTGTCGAAGTTCAGGCCAACCGTGTGCTACACAGCAGCCGAAAGCCTGCTAACTCCCTTCGATTTCCCGAACATTCCGATCGTCTCGAAAGAAAGAGGCGCTTCATATCTGATCTCTGCGGTAATTAAGTCCCTATCGCCCGCATCCTAGGAGGGACAAATGAGCGATACCCTTGAAATCCACGAAAACTTCTCTCACGACACGAGCGATTTCCCTGAAACATCGCCGATTGCCGGTCGTTGTCCGTACGATTTTGAGAAGGGCACCACGAAGCTAGTTCCTGACGAGGTGCCCAAGGAGATCGCGGATTACTTTATTCGAGCGGGCTGGGCGTGCTACAAAGGCTCGGAAGTTGTGAAGCCAGATCACTCGAAGCCCGTGCTTGTTCAGCCCGACAAAGCGAGCAGCGGGACGAAATCAACCGGCCCGTAAGCGAAGGAAAATACCATGGGAAAGGTCGTACATAACGATGTTTTGGATGCGGCTCTGGACGAGCTTGCGACTTCCACGGAGCTTTACCTGTGCACGGCGGAGCCAACTAGTCGGGCGAACGCCGATTCGATCTCGGTAATCGCTGCTCACACGATGACGGGCGGCGACTTCACGAACGCCGATGGAGACACGAACGGTCGGAAATGCACGGTTGCGGCCCAAAACTCGTTGACCGCAGACGCCACAGGAACCGTTAACCACGTTGCGCTGTGTGACGCGACCAATCTCCTGTACGTCACAACGTGCACAGCCCAGGCGGTGACGAGCGGAAACACCGTTAACGTCGGCGCTTGGGATGTTGAGATCGCGGACCCGACATAACGAAAAAACCCCCGGAAGGATGGCAGTCCAGCCGGGGGCAAGAAAGGGCGATCTTTAGGCCCGTCGCCCTTCAGACGGACCATCGGGATTCCGGGGCGGGAGCGGGCGTAGAAAATGGGAATTCTAGTGGCCGAGATGAAATAGACGCCGTGGCAGCGGCTAACAGAGGCTGGCGGCAATGGCTCGGGTCGCCCAAGCGTTCATAGGTACAGAGGTGCTAAAGCGGATCCCGCCTGAAAAAAAGGCAACCAAGACAATGTCAGCAATCTACACTCGCGTTCGAGGCGCCGACCTGGAGGTGCAAAAAATCCCTGTTTGGCCGGTCATCACGTCGATGGGTCAGCTGCTGGACAACGAGATAACGGACGCGGAATTTGTCGCCCGGTTTTCGCTCAGCCCCGCAGAGCAGGCTGAGTTTGCGCAAATAAAGACGAAGGTCACTGGCGATTTGGCCGCGATGATTGCTGATTTTCAGGCGGCTGGCATTAGCGAGACCAACGCGGGGCGATTGGCTCGTGACACGATCAGAATTACGTACGAGCAACCTTTGCTGCGAGCCGAATTAGGTTACATCGACGCCGCCACGTTCAACGCTGCGATGGGAATCTCCTAGTGGCGACAAAGTATGCAGTTATCGTCAAGCAGCTACCGAACACCAACGGTGGGACGGTGGACTTCACCGAGTCGGGGTTTGGTACGCCGACCGGGTGTTTGTTTTTCGCCAGTCAGGCCTATGCGGTGAATCCTGCGACCCAGCTTGCGCATACGATCGGATTCTTCGACGGCAGCAATGAGCGAATGTGCAACGTTTTCTGCAAAGTCAATGTGTCGACGACCAACACCGCACGCGCTTTGCGTTCGGGCAACGCGATGGGCAATGTCGACGCCAGCGCAGGCCCGACCTACAACTGCCTCTATGCCGCAAGCACGGTAACGGACGGCGTTCGCCTCACATTGACCGTTGACAACACGGGCGCCGAGCGATATTGCGTTTGCGTGATGTTCGGCGGGGACGTATCGGTTGATGTGGGCACGATCCGAATGAGCGACTCGAACGGCGGAACAGCTTCCGTAACGAGTTTGTCTTACGAGCCGGATGTCGTTCTCTTCACAAACGCTGGCATGAATGCGAGAGTCAACCCCACGACACACGCGTTGATGGCTTGGGGCGCCGCTGTAAATGACGGGAGCGAAACGCAGCGGGCCGTTCTCTACTCCTCACAAGACAACGTTTCTACGTCAAAGACCTGCGCGAAACAGCATACGACGAGGTGCGCCGGGCAATACTACGCAGACGCCGAGCAGTGGTCAGCGGAACTGACGGCGTTCGCCTCGAATGGATTTACGCTCACGACTCGTGGCACAGGGGCATCGAGCGAGGATGTATTCTGGATGGCGCTCGATCTCTCGGGCGACAGTTCGTGGCTCGGCACGCTTTCGACTCCGACGAGCCCCGGAGACGATACGAACAACAGTCCAGGTTTTCAGCCGGAAGTGGCGCTAAATTGCGCCGCAACTCCGACGACGGAGGGCGGCACCGCGCAGGGAGTGACGTTTTCGATGGGCGCGACGGATGGAACAACCGAAGGCGCAATCGGCGTTCGAGACGAAGATGGACAATCGACGACCGACAACTCGTCTAAGTACGCCGCCAACGTGCTAAACATGATCGCGATGACCGACGGCGCAGATCTCGCAACGGCGACGTTTTCCAGTTTTGGGGCGTCAGGGCGAACGTACAATTACGGCACGGTTGACGGAAGCAACTCGTACAAGGGTTGGGAGTTGTTGATCGGATCAGCGTCGGCGGCGGCGAGCAGTCCATCGCTGCTCGCGTCTCTCAGGCACCAGCGAAGATCCTACATTCGGAGGTAAATGTGAGCGGGAATATCTATACGGCATCGTTTACTAGTGTTTCGGTGAGCGCCGTCCAGGACCTGTTCGAGATCTTGGCGCCAGCGGATGCTGTGATCGAGCTTTTGGGCATCAACCTCGGCCAGACTAGCGATGTTGGGGATGCGGAAGCCGAATCCCGCCTCGTAACCCTGCGCCGGGTGTCTGGGGCTCCCACGAGTGGAAGCGGTGGGACAACGCCCACGCCGCGCCCGCACAATCAGGGCGCGGTGGCAAGCGGCTGCACCGTCGAAGCGAACAACACGACCCAGCTCTCTGGCGGGACAAATGTCGTGCTATTTCCAATTGCTTGGAACATTCGGGTGCGGGATTTCGAGGTTCCCATCCCTGAGGCCCGTTTCTACTTCAGCCCTTCGACTCGTCTTCTCCTTGAGTTGGAGGAGGCGCCAGCGGATGCCATTACGTGCCATGGTTCGATCACCTGGAGAGAGCTAGGTGGCTAGATGAGTGTCGGCGTTTTTCGCCAGCCACGGATTCGCAGGCGACGGCAGAACCTCCGTTCAGCCATCGCGGTCATCAGTGCGCCAGGTTCTGCTCCGGTCTCGATCACCCCGGACGACGCGAGCCACGCACACGCCGCAGATTCTCCGTCGATCACACAAACCCACGTTATTTCGGTTGATGAGGCTACTCACGCTCACGCCGCCGATTCGCCGACAATCACGCAGACGCACGTCATCGCTGTGGCGGAAGCGACGCATTCCCATGCGGCCGATTCGCCAACAGTTACGCAGGCCCATGCCATCAGCGTTGACGAAGCTCTGCATGCTCACGCGGCTGACTCACCCGCAATCACGCAGACGCACGTCATCGTCGCTGACGACGCGACCCACGGCCACGATGCAGAAGAGCCAACGGTCACAGCTGGCGTTGCAGTAGCAGCGGACGACGCGCTGCATGCGCACTCAGCGGATTCTCCTGCGCTCACGCAGACCCACGTTCTTTCAGTCAACGAGGCTACTCACGCTCACGACGCCGAAGAGCCATCAATCACGCAGACCCACGTAATCGTGGTGGCTGACTCTACGCACTCTCATTCGGCGGAAGAGCCATCCGTATCCATCGCCAGCGTCGATACCCCGGCTTACCGATGGCCGGAAGCACCGGTGGCAACTGCTCATTACGCCCCCGCAAAGGAAGTCGCGACGGCGGACTACATCCCCCTGGGATACCGCACAGACGACTAGGAGTTCGCAAGGTCTTCCAGGTCTTGCTCGAACGATCCTTCGGAAGCTCCCATCGCGCCTTCGGTCAACGCGTCGTTGTCGGGAATATCCATCTCAATCCGTACTCGACCGGTGACCCTTATCAGGATCGAAGCCCTGAGCGGGCTTTCTTCTCGAATCTCTTCAGCGTAGTTCTCGATAGCGTCGAGGAGCAGGTCGGCCAATCGCTTTCCCGTCGAGCTTTTCAGCAGGGTAGGCAGGTGCGAAAGGGCGGTCATCAGGTACATGCGCCACATAGTTTCTCTCCGTAGTTATCGCTTCCTCAGCTCACGCCGCATCTGCTGCGGCCGTTCAGAGCGGTTCTCAACCTCTCGATCCCATGTGCTCCACGAGTGATGCACGGTTGGCGTAATCAGCCTCCGCATCCTCCCGCACTTTGGGTCGATAAAGGTTACATGCCATCTCCCACCGATCTTTCGGGAAACCGGAACGTGATTAACAATCCGCCACCAGTCGACCCCGTCGTCATTCCAGCCCATGATCTGGGCGAACTGCCGCTTGCCGGTTCGACCGCAGTAGACGCGATTCACTTCAACGATTTCCGCTGTGTCCTCCAAAACGATCGAGTGGGAAACGAGCGACAGCGCAGCGAGGAATAACATAGCGGCCCCCCTGGGATCTGACGTAGCGTATCCAGTGAAACATTGGTCCCACCCCCTTTCATGCGAGGGGCCGCGTGGATCAACCTGCTGGGTTATCCCAGCTGTTAGGGGCCGACATCGTCATGATGGCGTACGCTCCGCCAACACCTCTCTGGATGTTGCGTTTGGAGTCGTACCGATGAAGCTCGTAGCTGTCGGCGTACTTCGCGTATATCTGTCCGTTTCTCCAGACGATCTGTACATAGGGAATTGCGTGACCATTTCGGCCAACGCTCACGCAGTATCCGTTCAGGATCAGGCAAACAATCTCTTCCCATGAGCGGGGATTGCAGACTTCAAGCGGCCGGAAGTGGCGAGCAGTCGACTTCCACCCTTCCGGGAAGTCCTGCAGGCGAACCCAAGGACCACCCCATGGGCTCTTCTCGCCGCTGCTGCAATTCAGCGTGTGTTCGAAGATGCTTTGCTGCGATCCGACCCCATTCGGTCCGTTGTGTTCTGGCAAGACGCCTCGCCGCAGGGCGATCGATAGCGTCTTCTGCATGTACGATCCGCCCCACCTTCCAGGGGTTGCTTCCGAGTACACCGATAGGGGGCTCAGCCAGAGCTGCTCTCCGGACTTCTGTCGCTGTCGGTTCCAGGAGATCTCCATGTTTTGCACGAGCGCATGGCAGGTGCATTCATGAGTAGGGTGCTGGTTGGTCCAACGCGACCGGTAGCTTTCCGGCCACGTTCCGAATTTGTCGTTCTGCCGAGCAACCTCTTGCCAATCCCTCGGCTCAATCCATAGCCAATCAGGGAAGTCCCTTGTCCCCTGGAGCCCAGCTAACGCCTCCGAGGTGTCGTTCTGCGACAATCCGTCCGGATATCCCGTGTCGTCATGATCATCCGGGGACCAATCCAGCAGGTCATCCGTGAATTCTACGTTCAGCGAATCCGTCATCTGAGTTTCTATCGAAGGAGATCGATTTTGCCTTTGCCGACGACTTGCTTAATCGTCGCCGTCTTGCCCGTGCGATGGTCCTTAACCATCCCGGACTTGTAATCGTAGGTGCGGATCGTGGGGGTGTTGTGGATAGCGTAGTCTCGCCGCTCCTTTTTCGCTTTGGCCACGACTTCAGCGTTGTGCTCAGCGACAGCTTTCTCAATCTTGCCCAAGGCGATCCGCAAGTTCTGCCGCCTCGTTCGCTCTACGTCGATCTCCACCTTCAGGCCAGTCGGTTTGTGGACGATCCGGCACGCAGTCTCAACTTTGTTTTTGTTCTGGCCCCCAGGCCCCTTCCCCTTGTAGTAGGAGATTTTCAATTCGTCGCGATTCACTTAATAGCCTCCTCCACGTCCTTAGCGGTCTGCGGCTTCTCGACCACCCGAATCACCTTGTCGCCCGCTTGAACAACGATCGCAGGAAGTTTCCCCCTCGCCGCCGCAAAGGCCACCTTGTATTGTTCGGGCGTCTGGCCGAGACCGTTGACGGTGTCGATATCAACGGCGTTGGCTGTGATCCCGCTTTCGCTGAGTTCTCGAAACTTAGCCGAGATCGGCCTCGGCACCCCTCCCTCCTCTCGCTCGTACACGTAGGTGACCCGGTCCGCCTTCGCGTCTACGGGAGTCTCAGGGGGCTTCTGAGGAGGCGGGAGGTCGCCCTTGATCGAGATCCATACAACCTCAATCAGCTTTCGCTCAGTACCAGCGACCACGACTTCGATGGTTTTCCCATCTTTCGTCTCGATCGTCTCGGTCTTCCGAATGTAGACCTCATGCTCAAGCCGGTAGGGAGATCCATCCTTCTTCGGCAAGGCCCAGACGGCAAACTTCTCGCCATCATTGAACTCCTGCCCTTCGGCTGGCCTTTCCAGGTCCCAATCGCGGATGCCAACAGAGTACCCAGAAGGGACCTTCAGCTTCGACTCGATCACGAGACGCCGGCCAACCTCGGACTCGATGGTCCGCATGTCCGGCGTCGCTGAGAGGGTTACGTCGCCTGTCAGGGAGATCAGGGCAAGGGCGACGGCGGTTAGCATGATCGGTCGTACCTTTGTTGAGCGATTTCGCGGAGCTTCGCACAGGCTCGACACTCGCAGTGGACGTGATCCTTTTCGGTATTCAAGTACCAGTGAAGGAGAGCGACCGTCGACTTCAGGTGCTCGTCTATCAGCTCGCGGAGTCCTGAGGTAACCATTTCAAGGTGAGAGCGAGCATCCGTGCTCACTCTTTCATCATTGTTCTGCTGCGGGGTGTCCCGTGTCAATGGAAATGCCTCCTAAGAAATCCGCCTTTGTGATTTCGATCTCGTAAGCCCTCCAGAACTTTCTGTCCACTGGCTTTTTGTATTTCCTCCATCCCCACACCAATATCCTGCCTCCAGAATCAAGCCAAGCTTTCGCTGGCTCCGCACAATCCTCCACGATCTTGCGGTAGCGAGCAGAGCTGTTTGAACCTGATGTCGCTTGGATCAAGTAGATGCTTCCGCCACCAGCAGCGAGCACGTCGCCGAATCCCCAAACGTCCACTCGCCTGCGAGTTTGAGGAATCCACTTTTCGACAACGGATGCCTGCCACCCGCGTTTCCGGGCTTCGTTAAGGGTACGCTGGGTTGGTGTCATTCTTAATGTTTTCGTATCCCTCACCAAAAACGCTTTGCTCGTCGCACCTAAGGTCAATCACCTGAAAATCGCAGGTATCAATTATTCCAAATTCGAACTCTACTTCAGTAAGCATCTGAATCGAAAACGCCCCGTACGCGCATCGACGGTAGTACACGCCGTTAACGCGAACTACTTCCTGAGGGTTAACGGAAATAGAGATGTCGCCAGCCCAGCCGCACCCCGCGCAGCGATAAGGACCCCATACACGGATCTCTTTTCCACGTTGCAGAGATTCTGGGAAAACGTTTTCGCTGCCTATCTTAACCATGGAAGTCACTCCCCTTTGGCTTCCTCCTGAATCCATAAGAAGTTAGCCGATAAATGCCGTGATGCTCCTGGCAGGAGAATTTTTCGAACCGACCGATTCGACCGTTTGTTTCCGCCGCCCTTCTGGTTTCCTCTTTCCTTAGTTCCAGCGTTTTTTCGCAGGGTACGAACTGATGGCATTCGAAGCACCATTCGGACTCAACGTCCCATCTATCTCCCCCGCACTGGGGACACTCTCCGTATACGATTGTGGTCTTAATGTCGCATCGTGTGCACCTACCATCCGATTTGGTCCGCCCACACTTAGCGCAACGCTTTTCAGCCATTGTGCCCCTCGGGGTTTTTCCCGAAATCATCAGGAATCCCGCCAGCATGAGCGGCGAGCCGAGCCATGTCGTACATGATCGTCGTTAGGGAGATGACATCGACCGCCTTAAGGACTCCCAAGGCTTCACCAGCGACAGAAACCAGTCGGTCTACGTCTTCCCGATCGTGGTTGCTGGACGCGAATCCTTCCAGCGTATCTTCCAATTTCTTGATTGTGTCTTTCATTGCGACCTCGAAAAATGAGCCCGCCGCTGCACCTGAGCAAGCTCAAGCGACCCAGCAGCGGCGGGCGCTCCCGATCAAACCGTGTACGAAGAAAGCTTCGCCTTGTTAGCGAAGATTTCTTCGTCGAAGTCGGCCTTCCAGTCCCATTCGTCGAGAACAAGCTCATTGAACCGCTGCTCGGTCAGCTCGATGTTGTTCGAGACGCTCATCTCAGCCATGCGAATAGCCAGACCGTAGCTCTTCAAATGGCTGACCGGCGCTTTGGTGGTGAGAACGTATCGATCGACGATCAGGTGGTTCGTTCTTCTCGCAGGCTCTTGTGCGTTGATGGCCTCTTCTATCTTGGCGATCGAAGAGTCAGTTTGCTTCTTGATCTTTTCGACCATCTCAGCCAGCTCGAACTTCGCGAGAGTTCGGTAGTCCCTGACCGCTTCACGGTAGTTCTGCTCATGACGCTCTCGGTTCTTCTTAAGCACCTCAAGAAGCTCCGCTTTGTCCACTGTTACGCTCTTCATTTCGGTCCTCCATAGATCGAATCATTTGGATGTTGTCCTGGAAAGCGAGACGCCATTCGTACTCCCCAACGCTAAGGCGCTGGGGAGCCACGACCCCTACCTTTCCGGGCTTGTCAGCTGTGCACCGAGAAGGCCACATCAGCTCACGGTACTGTTCCGAAAGCGAAGCCTCCATCAGCTGCTCAGCGTACACCTCTCCCTGAGGGGTGTTCGCGTTCACCTGAGTGATCGCTTTCAAAGAGATGCCGGTCCCGTATAACTCAACACAATCGGCCTTCTGGACAGCCAAGAGAGGTCGCCAGGGGCTAGGGTTGGCCGTAGCCATCAGCTCCTCAACGATCTCGCGTCCGTCGTTTGTTTGCGTGAGCCAAGCTTTCAGCTGTTTTTTGTTGTAGAAGAGAGGGATGGGGTACTTGCGTTTGGTCACTACGCTCTCCCGAACTTTTTCTCCGTCAACGCCAAGCGGACGTGCTTGTAGTTGGTTCTTCCGTCACGGCAGCATCCGAGGACAGCGAAGTTAGCGACGAGCTGTCCGCAGATTTGTTGGTCGCCTTTTGTCTTGGGGATAAGCAGCAGCTCATCTTTCATAATCTTGACGACCATGTCGGATCTCCTTAATCAGGATCGAAAATGCTTCGCTTTCGCCCCTTGATGTTCTGGACTTCTTTCGGAACGAGCGCCTTACAATAGGTTTGAATCAGCTGCAGTTGTTCGGCCATCTCTGCAGCATACCCGCCGTCGTGAACCAGATCACCTCGCTTTACCGCCTTTGCAAGGGTAGTTGTCGCCCTCCTTAAGCCCGGCAAGATGTCTTCAAGAGGCGTGCGTTTCCGGCCGCTTTTCAACTTCTCCCTGACTTGCGGATCGTCCCGCAAGTGACGAAGTTTATCCGTCAGCTGGACGTGTCGATCCTTTGTCTTGCGGTTGATGTCGAAAAAGTCTTTGACGAGGTGCTCGACGTTCCCGTTTTTGAAAGAGCACTCGTCGAGAATTTCAAGCATCTGCCTGATCGGCTCGGGGGCAGCTGACCAGTCGTCGTGTTTGGCGTACTTACCGATCATGGATGCGAACCACTTATGCGTCTTACGCCTCGTAAGATTCCCTTCATATCCCACAGACTCCATTTTCTGGACCGAGGTTTGAAAGCGGATTTCTTTCTCCACATCAGCGACTGGCCTGCCTACGCTTCTCGAAAGCTCTTGAACCGAGCAGTTGTCTTCGAAGTACAGGACTGCCACGGCCTGCTGCAAGATCCAGCTCTTGTCGGGTGTGTGCTGGCCGTTGATGCGGGCGTTTGCGGTAATCCTGACCAAGTGCTGCTTCGCCAGAGAAGTCTTTGCATCAAGCACGTACGCTGAGAACGTCGTCTCGCGGTTAAGCTCCGAAGCGGAAAGCCTCTGGACGCCATCGAGAACGACGAATCCCTTGGGCGTAGCCATCACAATGACAGCTGGAGCAGAGGAGCCATTCTCCATCAAGCTCCCGTACTCCAGCACCGCATCGGAGTCCACCGCAGTCTGGCGACCGAGATTGTTGGTCCGCCAGTCTGGGGTGAGAACGTCCATGGGCAAAGAGTCGACGTACTCGTACTTAACGCCGATATGGGTAAGGAAATTTTCTGTCCTTGAGTCAGTCGCGAACAATGTTCAGCTCCTTTTGAGATGGCGATTGAAGCTTCATGCAGACCTGCTGGCACCACGTTGATACTGCAGACAGGCACTGCGTAATTTCCTCGATCTCCTCAGGAGTGCTTCGCTCGCGGACCTTGGCCAAGTCTTCGGCGGTGTAATCCTGCTGCCAGCCAAGCTTCTGGTCGAGCATCAGGCTCGATCGGGATTTCAGCTCAGTCAGCGGATCGGACGTTCCAGAGCTAGACGCCTTCAGGGCGTTCATTTGGTCCTCCCTAGATAGTACAGCGATCTTTCTACCCTCATGGATAGTCATTTGTCCAGTGCGGACGCGGTCGTACAGCACGAGAGACGATCTCGTGTAGATGAACGACGCTCGGCTCAGTGCAGCACTGTTCATGCTCAGTTCTGAGCGGCAACTCTTCTGCCATTCGTTCATGGCTTTGCCGTCCACCAAAGATTGGCACCTTAAGACCGGCTCCATGTGATAAACCATTAGCTCCGGAGCCCGGCTCTGAGAGATCTCCGCCTTCCAGTCGATCTCGCTGACGACGAACTTGGCCACGTGATCTTTCAAGACCGTTGCTCGCCTTAAGGGCCCGAACGAAAACAACTTCTCGGTTTGCTTTCCGGTCGCCTCGATAGTGGCGTAGACAAAAGCGGCGAGCTGTCGGTTAGGGAGGTGGCGAGCCTGTTCCAGATCGGTATTCACGATGACGGCGACATCTCGTGGAGAAAGGTTGCGGCAGGCGTAATGTCCAGCAAGCAGCGAGATGCAGTCGTCCGGTCCGTAACCCTTGGAGGCTGCCTCCTCGTAAAACAGGGCAGCGGGAACCCTTCGCTTAAGGTCAAAGACAGGCTTGCTCAGCTCTTCCACCTGAGAGCGAAGGCCCGCAAGAATCTCGTCGTAGCAAGTCCTATGGTCCATCACGGTCCTCTTTGGTTCGGTGTCCTAAATGCCACTGGCGACAGTACGGGCAGCGGTACACACGCACTTTTAGAAAAGCCCGGTTCTTCCGAATACAAAGCTTGCGCGCACGCTTAGCAGCAGCCTTTGTGGAAAACATGCGCTTACCACGGCACGTACGATCCAAAAGCCAACGAGCAGCACTAGGGCTGTGCTCGCTGGTTAATCTCCGGATGGCTTCGTCAGAAAGAGTCGGGACTGCTCGCCTGTTTCTGTAGCGCTCTCTCCTCCTTCTGTTCGAGGAGTTCACAATCTATTAGCCCTCCTTACTAACTCCACGCCCCAACTTGCATTTGTGCTTCTGGATTTGTTTA
>CALALR010000035.1 GCA_937925545.1 uncultured Planctomycetaceae bacterium | reverse complement strand
TCCTCCAGGACGCCGCCTGAACGATCGCAGAACACAACAATTGACAATAGCTCGTCCGCTTACTGAGTTGAGTGCAGACGAACACCAGATATTTATCTATGAGCGAGAAACTCTGAGAGGGATCAAATCCGGCAACATCGACCAGATGATGGATCTGTTCATCAGCGAAAACGCAATCGTCTGCCCACCGGGAGGCGAGGCAATCATTGGTCGCGACAAACAAAAAAGGTTGTTCAAGCAATGGCTCAGCACAAAGGGAGTCTTGTTGGATTACGAGCCGATTGACGTTTACGTCGGCCCCTCCAGCGACATGGCCTACGCATACGGACTGGTCCGCTGGAAGAACCCCGGTGAGCCTCAGTATTTGGGCAACTACGTCTCCGTTTGGGTCAAAGAAGACGGGCGGTGGATGAATCACGTGGAAATGCGAACCGTCATCCATGAAGAACAGTTGAAGTGACCTTTTACTCGGAGCAGAAAAGTGATGGAAGAACCAGCAAACGAAGAGCCACGCCGCATCTCGGTGATCGGCCTTGGCAACATGGGAAGCGCTTTAGCCAATGCGTTCATAATGCCGGAAAATCAGGTCACCGTATGGAACCGCACGGCGAGTAAAGCTCTGCCTCTCGCGAAGCTAGGCGCTCACGTCGCGGGTTCTCCATCGGGTGCGGTCGCAGCAAGCGACGTGATTGTAGTCTGCCTCCCTAGTTATGCGGTAAGTGACACTTTGTTTCACGCAACAGAGGTGTCGGGCTTGATGGGTGGAAGGACTTTGATCCAGCTTTCGACCGGCACTCCACAGGAAGCGATTGACGGCGCCGAATGGGCATCGCAGCATCGCGTCAACTACTTGGACGGAGCTATTATGGATGTTCCAGAAAGGGTAGGAACATCAGACCTAATTCATTTCTATTCAGGACGAAAGGGAATTTTCGAATCTCACAAACCCTGGATCGATCACCTGGGAGTGAATTCGTATTTTGCTGGAGAGAATCCAGGAAGTGCGTCCGCCCTCGACTGCGGTATTCTTGCATTTGGTTTCGGCTCCTGGCTAAGCTTTATTCATGGCGCGGCGCTTTGTGAATCTGTAGGTATCCCGCCAGAGCAGTTCAGTTCAGCAACGTTCGAGAGCCTCAACAGACTCGTACTTCCCACGCTGCATTCTGTCTCTGAAATGATTGGGCGGCGAGACTATCCGGGCTCTATCGCCAAGATAAAGCAGTACGTAACAGCCTCGGATACGCTTGTCCGATCCAGCGAGGAGAGCGGCGTCGATAGCAGGCTGCCAGCGACAATTGCTGACATTTTCAGGACGGCTCTAAATGCAAACTATGGAGAAAATGACTTGGCTGCGGTGTTCGAAGTGCTTCGTACACAAGCGACCTCAGAATAACACATCACTAACGTGCTTATTCAGTCATTGAAGTGGGAGTGTTAACAACATGGATATTGAAGTCACTTCGTGGAATCCATTTACAGGGTGCACAAAGATCTCGCCGGCCTGCAAAAACTGTTACGCCGAAGAATTGTCAATCAAGCTGAACAGTTGGGGGACGGCAGGATACGAAAACAAATTCCGCTTTACCATTCACCACGACAGGTTGGAAAAGGCGGCCCCCTTGAAACGCAAGAAGCCCACTTTGTACTTCATCAACAACATGAGTGATACCTTCCATGAGGAGGCTGATGATCACAGCATCGACGAGATCATGGGGATTGCAAGGGACGCTCATTGGCACAACTTCTACACGCTAACGAAACGAAGCAGTCGAATGAAAGAGTATTTCGAGAGTCGGGCTGTTCCGGACAATGTGTGGCTGGGGGTAACCGTGGAAGACGCAAAGTATGGGCTGCCGAGACTTAGGGACCTCCAAGAGATTCAAGCCAGGCACAAGCACAGATGGTGCGAACCCGTGCGGGGGGAGCTCGACCACGCGCTCGACACCCTCGCGCGCTGCGACCTCGGCCG
>CALALR010000034.1 GCA_937925545.1 uncultured Planctomycetaceae bacterium | reverse complement strand
CGATCGGGGACGGGTCCAATTCTCGGCGCGACGATTCTCCACTTGCTCCGAAGGGATGTCCGAGAACTTGGACCTGTCCCCCTCGCCGGCCCGTGCGTGCGAGTTTTTTTCGCGATTCCCGTAAATCGGGGTGAGTGCACAAAAACTCGAACCCGTTGTGCGGACGTCACTTAGTCGTCTGTGAAGGGGCGCAAAGTTGACCGCGCAAGCGACGGCCGCGACACGGCTTACGTTTTTGACCCGGTCCCACCGGGTGGTCGCGCAAAAACTCCCCCGCTGCCAGCCCGGGGTCTGGTCCAATTTTCGGCCGATCGATCCTACTTCTGGGAAATCGCACCGACCGAAGAGTTGACCCCTTGCTTGCGAGATGTTCACTTCACGGTCTACCAAGTTTTCAAAGTACGGAACGCGCGCAGGTGGCGATCGCGTCGGTGCCGGATCGTGGGTGGCATCAGGCTCCGCCAGTGCATTGCTCGGAAGGGCTCGGCTGAGTTCGCCACCGAAGCCTGCCGAGCCGGTTGCCATGTCCACGCTCGCGTGGACATGCTCGCGGCCAAGTGCCGGGTACCGATCGGGGACGGGTCCAATTCTCGGCGCGACGATTCTCCACTTGCTCCGAAGGGATGTCCGAGAACTTGGACCTGTCCCCCTCGCCGGCCCAGCACTGGCAAAGCCAGGGCCACCCTGCGTTTGAGCGCACCCCCAGCGGCAGACTTCACGGTACCGCAGTCGGCCAGAACTTCAACGGCCAGAATGTGACAGGGGGCGAGCCGAGCCGCCGAGTGCCCATCATATGACTACTCCACGACTTAGGGACGCGGGTAGCCGCGGGTCTGATGCTCGGTCGTCATTTCGCGAAGGCTGGACCATCTTTGCAGGTGCTCCCGGACACAACAAAATGCACGCGACGAAGACTGGCTGACAAGTGGCACCTGGCGCAAGCAATCAAATAGTCGACCAAAACAAAAGGGTTGACGGCGTAGAGTGGCACCCGGCGCATGAACGTAATAGGCTCGCCAGTTCCTGCCGAAAGACCCTAGGTGAGGACATTGCCATGTACCAGACTGGTGGAACGATCAAAGAAACGCTCGACGATATTCACCGCACTAAGCACGTTCTTCCTGCGATCCAACGTGAATTCGTTTGGAAGCCAGAGCAGATTGCACGGCTGTTTGACAGCCTAATGCAAGGCTATCCGTTTGGAACGTTCTTGTACTGGAAGGTCGATAAGGCCAATAGTGACAAGTACAACTTCTACGGATTCGTTCGCAATTACCACGAGCGTGATAACCCACACTGCCCCCAGCTTCCCTTGTTCCATGATGCGGAACTGACCGCTGTGCTCGATGGACAGCAGCGGTTAACTGCGTTGAATATTGGCCTCAGCGGATCGATGGCATGGCGAATTCCATACAAGTGGAAGAACAATCCCAACGCCTATCCGACTCGGTATCTGTATCTCGATCTTCTCGCTGAGAACGGAAACACCGACGAAAGTGGCGAGAAATACCGATTCGAGTTTCTGACCGAAGAGCAAGCCCAGTCGGAGAATTCAGACGAATGTTGGTTCACAGTGAGCGAGATCCTTGGCATGACTAGTGGTCCACCGATGCTGGCCTGGGTGAACCAACGCCTGCCGCAAGAAAAGACCGAACAAGCGTTTACAACACTGGATCAGCTTTATCAGGTCATCCACAACAAGAATCTGATTTCATACTACGAAGAGAAAAGTCAAAACCTGGAAAAGGTTCTCAACATCTTTATCCGCATGAACAGTGGCGGAACGGTTCTCTCCTATTCTGACCTGCTGCTTTCGATTGCGGTCGCCCAGTGGTCTGGCGATGCACGAACGGCAATACACTCATTGGTGGATGAACTCAACGGCACCGGAGATGGCTTTAACTTTTCACAAGACCTTGTTTTGAAGGCGGGTCTCATGCTTGCTGAGATTGGCAACGTTGGGTTCAAAGTTGCGAATTTCAATCGAGAGAACATGAAGATTCTCGAAGAACGATGGCCCGATGTAAAACGGTCACTCAAGGTGGCAGTACAGTTGTTGGCTAGCTTCGGATTTACCGAAAAGACCCTGCGTGCGGACAGTGCCATACTGCCCATCGCATACTACATCTGTCATCGAAATCTCGACAGCACGTACGTGTCGAGGAGCGAGTATGCCGCAGATCGTGATACCATTCGTCGCTGGCTCATTTCCAGTCTTCTGAAGGCTTCAGGAATTTGGGGTAGTGGCCTGGACACCTTGTTGACTGCCTTGCGTGAGAACATCAATCAGTACGCTACTGATGGCTTCCCGTTTGACAAGTTACAGGAGGCGATGGCCCGCCGTGGTAAGTCCTTGCTCTTCAGCGAGGAGGAGATCGACGAACTTGTTGAGATGCAATATGGCGATAAACGACTGTTTGCTCTGATGACGCTGCTGTTTCCGTTTGTCGATGTGACTAACCATCATTTCCATCTAGATCATGTTTTCCCGAAGGCCCGATTTTCAAAGGCACAATTGAGAAAGGCTGGACTGACCGAGGACGAAATCGACGAGTATCGGGACTTGGTAAATGGCTTGCCGAACCTTCAGTTGCTAGAAGGAAGCGAGAATTTGGAGAAACAAGCTGCCATGCCAGCGGAGTGGATCGCCTCGTCGATGGACGGTGCAGCACGAACGAATTACTGCGACAACCACTTGTTAGGTGATGTGCCTGATTCGATCAACGACTTCAAGGAATTCTACGACGTTCGGCTCCAGACACTTCGATCCAGAATCGTCGATATGCTCGCTGCGAAGGAGCAACTGCCGGTCTAGATATCCGGTTTTGAATATGAGTCAACAAGATCATCTGTGAAATCACATCTGATACTCAAAGGATCATACTAATGGCAAAGCATGAAGTGGCGTTTGACGTGCCGAAGCGACCCTTAGGACGAGCCGACATCGAATTCACCGTGAAAGAAAACGGCAAGACTATGGGTACGTTAAGGGTTTCCAATGGTTCTGTTGTGTGGTTTCCAAGGGCTACGACGTTCGGTTGCAAAATGAACTGGAGCAAGTTCGACAAAACGATGCAGGAACACGCAACTAGGCAAGAAAGGCGTTAGACGGATAAGGGTCGAGTCGTTTCCGCTCAAGCGTGTCACAAATCAAGTCTGTTGAGGCACCAAGAATTGAGAGTGATACGAACATGGCTACCACAACCTCGATAGAATCACCGAAAGACAGATTTCTCCGCTTCTGCCCCGGTGGGTTTAGTGATCCGCTCTACCTCAAGTACGAGCGTGATTATAAGTGGGCAGCACACGAGGAATGGAATGAGCTTCTTAATGAAGATGAATTTGAACGTTTGCTCGATAAAGATGATTGGCAGGAGGTCATTCGCCGGGCACTACGAGTGGAAGGTAAGACGAAGAAGCTAATGTCGCCATATGAAAAAGCCGCTCTTCGTGATGCAGTAAAGGAACAAGCACCGGCCCGACTTTTTGCAAATGTTCTTTTTGATCTCGTGTATGGAGACGACAGCTTCGAGGTGCGGCTCAGAGAATTTACTGCAGACTTACGACGCTTACCGCAGCGGGCAACTTCCCCAGTAAAATGGACACTCGCAACTATTTTTCCTTTTGTTGCGTTACCCGAAGAGCACATCTATCTCAAGCCGACTGTGACCCAGAAGGCGGCCAAGCGGCGAAGATTTGCGCTAAAATACAAGCCATTACCGAACTGGGACACTTACTCGCATTACTTGCGATTCGCCCAGGTTCTTCGAGATGAGGTAGCTGACCTCAAACCTCGTGACATGATTGACATCCAGTCGTACATATGGGTAACGGAGTTTTGGAAGAGAACCCCATGAAGGTATCGCATGGTCCGATCTAATCCCAACGATTTTCCAACGGCGGTAGGCGAAGATGAAGATGCTCGCAGACCGCTCTTCCATCACGAACCACAAAGAGAACAGGAAGTGGTCTGTCTCTTTGGTGCCATTGTTCACCTACTGGACATACCTCTTATCATCGAGAAAGTTCGGACCCCCTTTCCCGACTGCATAGCTCGCAGAACAGATACCAACGAGGAAGTTCGAATTGAATTCGAGCTTTATAGTAGTCACTTCAAGAAACATCGCCATGACATTAACCAATGCGATTTACTGGTCTGTTGGCAAGATGATCTGGGAAAGTGGCCGAATGGTTTCGTGCTGGAACTCCATGATCTTGTCAAAGAAAGGTGTGCGTGGCTGATCGAGGAGATACGGCAGAAACCGTTAGGGGTTCCGTGGTGTGAGGAAACCTTCTTTCAAAGGTGTGAGGAGAATCGGCTTGCCGACGAGCAATTGAACGAGATCAATATCATCATGGACTTCGCTAAACGGGAGGGGCTTGGACCCGAATGGCTCGATACCCCAAGCGGAACGTTCGCTGTCGGAGATTACAAGCGGTTTTTCAAGATACACGCCGATGGACAGATTGCGTTTCCATTCCTGCGCCTCGATGCCGGTGATCTCTTTCCTGAACTCTTTGATCGCCTCAATACCGCTTTAGAGGAGCAACGTTTTCTGCCGGGCGCTGAGAGGAAAAAGAAGGCGAGAGAGGGTATCCGGCCACAGGAATTGGGATCGTTGTTTCAGAGTCGAAAACAGCTTGATGCATTTCTTGATGTTTGGAAGTGGTTTGTATCGGTGAGACAGCGATTGAGAGGGTAACGGTCGGCATGCCGACGCCGGGTGCCACTGGCTGCTCGACAGCCAGTGGCGATGAGCAGCCATTCTAGCCGAT
>CALALR010000033.1 GCA_937925545.1 uncultured Planctomycetaceae bacterium | reverse complement strand
CTACGATTACAAGCGGGTGAAGGTATGCGAGTGATCTTTCTCGACTTCGATGGGCATATTGTGACTGATAGTCACTGGACTGCACTTTCTGACTTGAATTTCAAATTAGGCCGCTAAGGCCATAAGGTTTTTAGTGAGTCGAATTATTTTTTGCGGGAGCGTCCAGCCGGCGGTAGCCGTTAATAATTCTTTTCGTAGGATCTGCGCCCGCAGTGCTTTGCGCCGGTTGGCGTGCGAAGGGCGGCGAGCAGGATCGTCCCAGGGCGAGTCGCTGCGGTCGACTAGATGCTCCGCGCCGCGCTTCCAAGCCCAAAGTTCCAGCAGCGTATGCATCCACAGATTCAAGTTATACACGGCTAGGTTGTTCCAAATATTGCGCACTTGTTGCTGGCCTGAGCCCCACACCTCTTTGACGTCATGAAAGTCCTGTTCGATGGTAGCACGATCGGCGAACGCCTCCACGATTTCTTGTGCGCTCGCCGCTTCGTCAGTGCAGTAAAACGCATACCAGCCATGTTCCTCCTTGATCAGCACGACGCGAATCACCCCGCCTGCCGGCTTGTAGGTCGCCAGAAATGTTTTGTAGAGCTTCGTCGACTTTTTGCCGTAAACCGTGCACTTCATTTCCGACCAGCCGCGCGTCTGGCCGGCACGCTTCGCCAGGCTGATTTTGTTCATGCCGTATTGGCGCGGCCGACCTCGTCTGCGTCGCTTTCGCTTCGGCGGGACGTCGCGCAGCGCAGCATCTTTGCGCAAACGGCCAACGACGACGAGGTCTTTGATCCTCAGCACGCGCCTCAAGAACGGCGCCTTCGTATAGCCGCCGTCGATAACGACCCATACGGTTTTGCCGGCGTTTTTCAGGATAGGCGCAACCCACTCTACCAGACGAGCGGCCAACTGGAGTTTCGTAGCGAACGCGTGCCACAGGCGCTCTGTGGGAATCGTTGCCATGGTTTGTTTGCGGACATACAGCATGGCCCGAAGCGGCAATGCCAGGGGGCCCCACTCGGGATGCCGCAACGCAAGGGAGATGGTGACCCAGACATGGCCGTACAGAAACGGCTGGTCGGCGGGGCCAGGCGTCGGATTGTGGTGAATATCGGCCCCTTCGACGCACCGGCCGTATCGCTTGGTCGGCGAATCGTCGATCACCAGCAGAACCCGCTTGGGCAGCGGCAACGTCCGCAGCACCAAAGTAGTCAACTGCGATGCGACCGATTTGCTGTTGCGTCCAATGCATCCGAGGAAATAATAGTAGTCTTGGTAATCGTCGCTGACGCCTGCCGCTCGCAACCAAGTCGTTACGGTGCGACGACCGCCAGCGAAGAGAATTCCTGTAAGAAGAACCGGCAGCCTCCAGCGATTGCGGGCGTGCAACCCAGCCGAGAGCCAGTCGCTCCACTCCAACCAATCCTCCGGGCAATTCCAACGACATTTCGAATCGGCCATCCTTGGCTCCTCCGTTGTGCGGTGTGTCTTGCAACCGCAGCATGACGAAGGAGCCTTTTTTCGTGGACATCAATTTAAGCTAGCAGTTAATCCTTTCCGAGAAATCGGCCTTCATCGATTCAAAACCCTGGGCACGGCGGTCCGCCGATTTCTCAGAAAGTGCAGATTAGTTCTTAGATGGAATATATCCGATACACAAGAACTTCGAACCTGCGTCGGATTCATCGTCCGCACGCAATCAGATCCGTTAAGGTTGGTTTTTGAACATGAATAGAACGCGACGGCGACGCAAATTGAAGGCTAGTGAAATCCTCAAGCGTTCAGACAAACTAGAGCACCAGATCGATAGCCCAGGAAACACAGACGACCCAAAATGGCTTGGTCGTATAGTCGATCGTTTGCGTCGAAAGGCTGCGAGGCGACAAGAGGCGAGAGAACGACGGATTCAAGAGCAATCAAAAAGTCGGCGACGACTTGCTCAATGACTCGCGGCCCAAGAGGCAGTTAAACTGTCGTCGGGTTCATCGTCCGCTTGCAAGACGCTGCTCGCTCGGAGAAGCCATTGGCCAAATACACGACGATGAGTTTCTTCAACTTCGCGAGAATCTTTGCTTACCTAGCATGTGCGGTTGTGTTGCTCGCGTACCTTGGCGTGTTTTATTTGCTGTATGCTTACTTGAGACATACGTCAGTAGATGATCCGCGGCTGGGAATACCAGCCATGGGATTCGTAGCTATCGGCCCAGGTATCCTGCTACTTTGGATTGCAGCCATTTGGAGAAAATACCTAAACATATATGAGCGTTACACCTTCGTGATCATTGCGTTGTTGGGACTCGCGTTGCTCCCAGGAGTCTTTGCAAGTGCCCTGATCTTCGACTGGTGACTTCCTCCCGCGACCCCCAAGCTAACGGCGGGTTCATCGTGCGACCGACGGCACGGAAGCGGGCTACACCTTTCCTGAAAGAGCTTGTCAAGGGGAAACGCTTTCAATCGGGATCGCTGCGTACGGGT
>CALALR010000032.1 GCA_937925545.1 uncultured Planctomycetaceae bacterium | reverse complement strand
CGCTGCCGCGGGTCGGGGAGCAGACGGGGGATGCAGAGTAGAAGCGGTCGAGCCGAAGTCCGGCAGCGGCCATTTCATCGAGGACGGGGGTGTGGAGGTAGGGATGCCCGTTGTAGCCGGTTTCGTCCCAGCCGTGGTCGTCCCCCATGCAGAGGATGACGTTGGGGCGGTCGTCTGCGGCGAGGCCGGTGACGATGGCCAACGTGATTACGAGCGGGATCAGGAGAGTTTGCATGGGGGCTTTGTTGGGTATTGACCTGCAGGCTCAGGTTGACCGCTTGCAGGGTGAGAACCAGCCAGGGAATCACTGCACCGACAGCCATTCCCACCATTCGACGTAGCTCTAATAGGCTCGGCCAATGGGGTTTTCCTCAAAGAAGTCAGTGTGGCGGGCGACCAGTTCGAGCGGCAGGTAGAAGTAGTGAAGCGCTTGCATCATCCAGAAGGGAAGAACATTGGCGTTCGCCGCATAGACCCATGGGCCGAGGCTGGACAGATACATCGCCAGCAGCAACAGGGATGCAGCCGCCCAGAGGGCAATCCGCTTGCGGCGAGACTTGGTTGGCCGAGTCATCGCCGGATGATAGCACGACTTGTGGCGTGAAGAACGGAATCGATTATACGGCAACCGAAGAGCGGCACGACGATTCGGTTGGTTGGAGGCGAGGGCAGCATCCAATTACGTGCTGCTTACACTGTAATCCGCCGTGTCACGAGGACGAATCATGGGAGAATAAAACGGTCGTGATCTCACTTTATGACAATCCATGTCGTGGTTCCGCTGCCGCTCTTGCGTGGACGCCTCTCGGTTTCCCATGCCGTGTCTTGCTCGCCAAATGTGTCTTGCAAGAACTGTGGAACGAGCTGGTAAGCGATGTTGTTACGGTCGTCGAGTACGTCAGGAAGCGCTTCTTCTAGGGCAGTGACTACGCCCTTCCAAGGCATTCCATTGCTTCGCATCCGTTGCATGAACTGCGTATCTCCGGCAACCTTCTCAATCGCTGCCTTCGAGTACGTTGCGAGAACGTCTTCGGGAGTGTCCGCTGTTGAGTCATCGTCCGTGTCAGAGCCAGCTTCCGCCGGGAAGAGACCACCAGTTTGAGATTCTGGCTTTGCCTCTGGTGTCGATGGCGGTTTTGTACGACTGGCCGAGATTGCCGCTTGAAATCGCCCCTTCAGTTCTTGCGAGAATGTCTTGCCAGCAGGCAAGTTGTACTGTGGGTCACGTGCAGAATATGCCTGTTCGAACGAAAGGACACGTAGCGGAATGGGATAACTCTTCCCTCCCGCACTGCTCCAAAACACACCGTGCCCCGGAATCGGCTCGTTCAGCAGCGTACTGAGGATGTCGTCACTGAAGTGTGCGTTTGCTTTCTTGACTGAAACGAGATCACCAGCCGAGAGCAGATGGAAGATGAACCAGTTGTCTCCTTGGCTCAGAATTTCGTGGGAAATGCTGCCCGGCTGCTGAGTAATCAACACTGCCCCAAGGTCGTATTTTCGTCCTTCTTTCACCCACGCAACATACGGCCCTTCGCCCGAGCTTCCTCCGCTGCCCAAGACGGATTGTGCCTCCTCGACCACAGCGAGCGTTGGAATCGTCTCCGGGGTGGCCTTGGTGAACTCCTCCTGATTGTGGTCAAACACTCGTTGGAGCAGAAGGCCGGACAACACCAATGCGGGAGTGCCTCGCATCTGCGAAATGTCGATGACACAGATTTTCCCTTCCTTTAGCGAGGCAATCAGCATGTCCATCATCTGGCTGCTCGGATCATGCAGCATCCTGACGATGCGTGTCATGTTTGAGCGGGCTGCTACCGCTTCCGCTTCCTGATTTGGATTCAGCCGTAAGAGGTGATTGATCGTTTGTACGTCGGTGGCGTTTCCATTCGTGAAGATTTCATCGACGAGAGTTCGCCAGTCAGCATCGTTCATGCCTTTGAGCTTTGGGTAGTGTCCCCATGTTGTGTTGGTGATGGCGCATGAAAAACGCGGCGTGATGTTCGCCGCGTGAAACTGAAAGCGGTCGTTGGTCAGTCGTCTTCGTCTTCACCACCATCATCTGGGTCGACTTCCGGCGCGTCACTTCCTGGCTTCTCGACAAGCGCGTCCTTCCACCCCTTAATCGTTGAGATCAACACAGAGAAGTCCAGATCGTTCATGCGCTCAGGAATAGTCACCTTTGCAACGGCGAGGCTCGGCAAGGTGATTGGAAGGTCACGCATTTTGGGTGCGTTCGGATTCAGTGTGATCGACGGTTTACGCAGCGCGAGGGACTCGTCATCGTGCCCATTTCCGTTAGCGCCTTCCCCCTCTTCGTCGTCATTCTCGCCGTACAAATCTGCGAAGTCAACAGTTTTTCGGAACTTGTTGATGAACGTGTCAACCTGAGAGTCGTTGAAATCGAGGTCACGTATCAGATACGACTTCAGCGTTGCTGGAGATGGCAGACGATCGGGGAATTCACTCAGAATCTTGGCGTGAACCGCTGGCAAACGCGCACTCCTGCGGACTGCCGCTTTGCGATTCGGATCATCGCTCCCGTCAGCAAGCACAATATCTAGCGCAAGCTGAGACAGCTTCATTTTGCGGTCATCGCCAGACCCCTCATCGTCTACCAAGCCGTACTGCAGTAGCGTCGAAATCAGGCGTTTCGCAGAACTGCTCTTGAAGCTGTCGTAACCACAGTGCTTCGCGATCACCTCGACGGGGACCGGGTTGCGTCGCTCGTGCTTGTAGATCACCTCAACCGACTTTACGGCATCTTCGACTGTCAGGTTGGGATGTATCGGGCTACGGTGCTTGGCCATGTTCGGCCTCCTTTCTGACAATCATTCTGACTCCTGCTCACCCACAAGTCAACCATTTAGCTGAACCAAAGTCGACAATTTATTCAGGTTGCAGGTTGAATGGACTTGAATAGTCAGCTTGAACGGATATGATGGTGAGATCACGAAGGGAGGTGTCGCATGACCAGAAGAGTAGCAGGCCCCGTTGATTGCGAGTCGCCGTTCGGCGGGGCCGCAGAAGCACGAGTCCCCGGCGGTAGCAGGTTTTGGCGGCCAGCGGACCGCCGGGGGCAAGGCGACAGGGACAGGGGGGAGGACGGTCCTCAGCGTGGCTTGCAACCCTCGGAAAACCGGTTCGACTCCGGTCCCTGTCTCGCTTGTGTCCGTGGTGGGCAGCCCGCGTCTTGGTCGGCGCACCAGCCTTATAAGCTGGCGGAGGGGCTGATTGGTGTCAGTGGGATCGAAACCCCTGCCCACCGCGATTTCACCAAAGACCCGGAGTCGTTGGTGCGACTCCGGGCAACCACATTCAGGCGAACCCAAATGCAGCCTAGCAACTCGCATTGTACCCGGTTCGTCGCAGAAGTGAAGGCGAACCCTGATGCAATGCCCATCATGCCGAGAGCAAGCCAGTAAGTTCGGCAAGACCCGAGACGGCCAGCAGCGCTACCGCTGCCGTGAATGCCGCAAGACGTTCTCCGAACCGAAACCCCTCCCCGGACTGGCGACCGATCTGGAATCGGCTGTCATGGCGCTCCGGCTATTGCTGGAGGGCATGAGCATCCGCGCCACGGCCCGAATCACGAATCTCGACAAAGACACCGTACAGCGGATCGTCGAGACGGCCGGGCGGCAGTGCTGCCAATTCATGGCCGACGCCATCGATAATCACCCGTTCGGCGACATTCAAATCGACGAGCAGTGGGGATTCGTCGGCATGAAAGAAAAGACGGCGTTCTTTCAGGGCGGCGCTGCGGACGCGGGAGACGCCTACACGTTCACAGCCATCGACCGCGACTCGAAAATGGTGATCTGTTTCCACCTTGGGAAACGCGACTCCGACCACACGTGGGAATTCGTCGAGAAGCTGTACCGCTGCGTCTCGGGTCGACCGCAGATCAGCACCGACGGATTCAGGCCGTACATGCAGGCCATCCCGTTGACCTGGCGCTTCGACTGCGACTACGCCCAACTGGTCAAGAAATACGGCTCGCCGGACCAGCAGGGACAGCGGCGATACTCACCGGCCCGGATAATAGGCGTAGACGAGCGAGCGGTTTGCGGTTCACCGGACGAGGACCACATTTGTACGAGCCATGTCGAGCGCCACAACCTCACGACGCGAATGCAGGTCCGGCGCATGACGCGACTGACGAATGGCTTCAGCAAGAAGTGGGAGAACCACGAAGCTATGTTGGGCCTGTTCTATGCGTGGTACAATTGGTGCCGGAAGCACAGCACGCTCAAGACGACTCCCGCCGTGTCTGCGGGACTGACGGACGAGCCGTGGTCTCTGGAAAAGCTGTTGACCGAATCGGCGAAGGTGGTCGCAGCGTAACTACGTGTGATGCATGAAAGGTGAGGCGATGAAATACTCCGCTCGTGTGTACCTTCAGCCCGACGGCGAGACGGTTCAAGTGTTTCAATTCAAGAAGCACGACGAAGCCCCGGAGCACCTCTTGGAGGGTCCAGCATACAAGACAGTGAATCGCAGCGATGCTGAAGCGATAGGTCGGTTGATTCAAGATGCTCTCGACGGAAATCTGAAGCAGTAAACAATCAACACAACATGGGGACACTACCGAGCTTTGCGACGTTTTGCTGGTCCTGCTTTTCGGCTGGCAAAGCAATCGAGATCACGTCACTAGGCCGCAGTCGTCGAATATCCAACTTGATGTCACCTGCCACGAAGGAGTCGTAATAAGGACTGGGGCCTTTCTTCTTTGTGAAGACGACTACTTTGTCTTCTAAGTGGGGTACGTCGCAGAGGCCAGGGCGGTTCTTGTCGTCAGGCCAGAAATATTCACCGTCTGGGTCAAAGATGATCGTTCCCACAGGAACACGTCTGC
>CALALR010000031.1 GCA_937925545.1 uncultured Planctomycetaceae bacterium | reverse complement strand
ACGATACGGGACAGGTCACCACGAGTATTCCGCTCACGGTTCACAATGTCGCACCCATTGTGTCGCTCGATCCTCCGGCGATGATCAACGAAAATGAGGTCGCAACTCTTAACGGCTCGATCAGTGATGAGGGATCGCTCGATACTTTCACTTTGAACGTCAACTGGGGTGACCCCCTGAGTCCAGACAATGAACAAACATTTAATCTTGGAACAACGCCGCTCAGCATCGCTGCTGACGGCATCTTCTGGGACCCGGTTGCGCGAAATTTCACCATCGAACATCAGTACCTCGATGAGAATCCTTCAGGAACAAATTTCGATATTTACAACATAACGGTTACGGCTACGGATGATGATTTAGGAGTTGGCACTTCCACTACCACAATCACCGTCAAAAATGTTGCATTACAATTAACCGTAGCGGCCAATCAGTCTGTAAACGAGGGTATGTTATTGGATCTTTCGGGTGGCAAATTGGGAAATTTTTCTGACGCTGGCTCGCTAGACAGCCACACGGCCACTGTGGATTGGGGGGATGGAAGTCTTCCGGAATCTGTCACCGTGGTGGAAGCAAATGGCAGCGGTGTATTAGGTGCTACCCACATCTATGCGGACAACGGGGTGTATACTGTGACAGTTACGGTCACAGACGACGACGCAGAAAGTGTTGCCGCAACCTTCCAAGTAAACGTTCTCAACGTTGACCCGACGCTGACTGGGGTGACCAATCCACTGACTGTGAATGAGGGACAACTTTTCACGCTTAGTGATTTGGGCGTTGGGTTAGAAGATCCTGGCTTTGATAATCCCAGCAATCCCTTGCAAGTAGGCGGAACGTCAGAAACCTTTACGGCTGCCACTGTGGATTGGGGAGATGGTTCGGCACCTGACTCTCTTACTATTGACACACACATCAATGGCGGTGAAAACGTCACTACCAAGGCCACCTTCACGCACATGAATCATGCTTATGCAGACGATGGAAGCTATACCGTCTCCATCGTCGTAAGTGACGACGATGGGCCACTGGTGACGCGGACCTTTACAATTATCGTCTCAAATGTGGCTCCCACGCTGACGCTTACCAGTCGTGTACTCGAAATCAACGAGGGGGAGACGCTTGATCTATTTGATCTCGGCACATTCACAGACCCTGGGTTCAACAACCCTCTCAACCCAAATGGAGCTTCCCAAGAGAGTTTTCACTACTCGATCGACTGGGGTGATGGTTCACTAGTAGAACATACTCAGGCTCCATTGATGGTTAATGACGGCATGCAGGGAACTCCAACCAGTGGAACGCTTGCAGACAGTCATTTTTACGCAGATAACGATGCTGACAACACATACACGATTACGGTCACCCTGTTTGACGATGATGGTGACTTCCATCAACAGTCGATCCAGGTGCGCGTGCTCAATGTCAATCCTACACTTGATCCGCTGGTTGCTACCGACGTAAATACTGCCGGACAAACCACACTAACTCTCACTTTTTCTGATCCGGGAGCCGATTCGTTTGAGATTTTGGTAGATTGGGGAGATCAACTTCACTTACCACCAGACCAGAGGTTTGTCGTCGAGACGGTTCACGTGGGCCCTACGCCGACCACCTACGTGCTTAATCATAAGTATTTAGGTCCTCCCAATCCAATGAACCCAGCGGCAGATATCGACATTCGAGTGAAGATTCGCGACGATGACTTTGGCACCTTAGGAGTCGTAGACGATGGCGAAAGCAATCTCGAAGTAGTCACAATCTCAAACCCTGGAATCGGTAAAGAAGCAATTCGGATTGATACGACACTTCAAGTACCTCAACTTTCGTTCCCTGAACGAAATCAGATCGTCTTCATTGCAGACGCTTCAAGAACCAGTTTCATCAATCAGCAGGGAGTCGACGTACGGGCTGCCTCGGGAGAAGCTAAGGCCACAACTGCTCGCGTTTTGGAACTTGTCGTGATAGACGCTGAGGACCAAGTCGTTGCCAAGTTTCAATTGCGACCAGAAGTGCTGCAAAACTTGCCGGCACTTTTCATCACTTTACCGGACAATCATTACGCGCTCTACATCGTAAATTTGGAAACAGAGACTCGCCGATTGGTCATTGAAGTGTATGTGCGGAACGGCAAGGTGATCGACCCGGGAGATGATTCCGAGGGAACCCGCGACCGTCCTCCCACAGATAAGCAGACCCAGCAGCCTGAAGAAGAAAATGGGGAACACTCCGACACAGTTAATGCCCCCGAGGAGAACTCACTACCACCACAGACGCATCATTTCCTGCCCTCGATCGAAGTGTTTCCAGACTCAGAAAACACGAATGGGTTTAATGGAGTCTTGCGGCAGGGTAGCAGGATACATGGAGTACACCGGTGGACAGTCTTGGCCTTGGGCCTTGCAGCCAGCCCGGCAACACATAATTGGGCACGTCGAATTGACCAGGCCCTGGCCCAGGCAACGGCTACGCAATGGCGTAAACTCCAGTTGCATAAACCGAAGAAACGGAAAAAGCAGTAATTTTCTGCATCCAGCGTGCTTCTCAAATACAATCAGGGAAGGCACCTTAACAGGTTGAATGTCCGATTCGCCTTGCACAGATGTGAGCCCATAACGCCAATAAACTCTCTGTATATTCACGCACCCATCTAACGTTTTCAAATCGAAATCAATGCGAAACTGCCCCGCATGTAAAACCGTTGCCGATGAGAAGGCAGTTGCTGCCGGACGATGCAGCAAGTGTGGTGCAGCGTTGCATCTAGTTCCCAAACGCACGATACAAGATATTTCCGAGCAAGTACCCGGAAGTCCTCAAGCCCCCCTCGACTTGGAGACCGTAGGGGAACTCGGCTCGATTGATATCCCGCTAGTCGAAGATACAAACATCACTCCCGACACAATTCAGACACTCGATTTGAGCTCACTTCCCAGCCAGTCACCCATTAGCGAGTCTACGGCTGAGATATTGAATAAGGCAAAACCCGAAACTGTTCCGCTCTCGCCGGAACAAACTGTCGAATTGGCATCCGTGACGGAGCCACCCACGGGCAACAAGCCTAAGACAGTCCCTATGGACGCTGAACGTACGATCGAGTTTCTCAGCGGCGTGTCGGATCCAGCAGCCGCTGAAAGCATGGCCACTGCCCAGTGGCAAGACAACATGGCGAGCGAAGTTGAAAACTCGCGTTTTACAATCAAGCAAAAAGACACCACGAAGGATTCGAATGTCAAACGATCCTCGGTGGTTGTGAAATCTCGCCAATTCCGCGAACCAACTGAAGCCGAAAAACCTATCCTCTCGGAGTCAGACGCACCCGACTACGAACTGCTCGACAAGATCGGTGAAGGCGGCATGGGAGTTGTCTACTCCGCACGACAATCGGCTATTGCACGGACTGTCGCGGTGAAGATGCTCAAGAAAAAGGATGCTGACGATGCCGCTCAGCGCGAGAAATTCATCTCCGAGGCGGTGGTCACCGGCGAACTCGACCATCCCAATATCGTGCCGATCTATGATCTGGGTTCCAACGACAGCGGAGCGCTTTTCTACTCGATGAAACGAGTGAAAGGGACCCCATGGGACGAGGTCCAACATGAGAAATCACTCGACGAAAATCTTAGTATCCTACTCAGAGTCGCCGACGCCGTTGCCTTTGCACACGACAATGGAGTCATCCACCGCGACTTAAAGCCCGAAAACATTATGTTGGGCGACTACGGTGAAGTACTTGTGATGGACTGGGGCTTGGCACGGATCAGTCCCGACTTTCCCAATGCTGCCTCAGTAAGCCAGTCGGATGTCATGGGAGGCACTCCAGCCTACATGTCGCCGGAAATGGCCACGGGACCGATCGAATTGGTGACCCCGGCGAGCGATGTGTATTTGCTGGGAGCTATGCTGTACGAAATCGTCACTGGCAAGACTCCTCATACTGGCAAGACGGTGATGGCATGCCTGATGGCGGCAGCCAAGAACCAGATTCCCCCCGTTGAACATCCAAATGAACTAAGTGACATAGCGCTAAAGGCCATGGCGACGAAGCCTGCAGATCGCTATCAAACAGTCCAGGAATTTCAAGCAGCCGTTCGCCAGTATCAATCACATTCCGAGAGTATTCTCTTAACCGATAGCGCCGAGAAAAATCTTAAAGCCGCAAAGGCGAATGTCGATTATGATCTCTTTTCGCGTGTTATGTACGGTCTTGAAGAGGCCCTTGCCCTCTGGAACGATAACACTCGAGCTCGGACTCTGCACTCCAATGCTCGTACCGAGTATGCTTCGGCTGCGTTGAAACGCGGCGACTTTGAGCTCGGCATGACGCTTCTGGATGCCGACAACGTCGAGCACCGCCCTCTGCTAGAAAAGCTGCAGGCTGGACTACGTGAGCGTGCTTCACGAGGTAGACGCCTGGCGCTACTGAAAAAAATGGTGGCCGCCTTGTTGCTGGCAGTTGTAGGCGTGGTCTCGGTGGCATTTGTGTTCGTCCGAGCTGAACGAGATGAGGCAATCGTGCAGCGAAACCGGGCAGAAGAAGCCGAAGAAGTGGCCCAAAAGAACTACCAAGAAGCAGAGAAGGCGCGTCAAGTTGCCGAAACACAGAGGCAGATCGCCGTCACCGAACGGACAAGGGCCGAGGAGGAAGAAGCAAAAGCGATCGACGCCAAACAGGCCGAGGAATACGAGGCCTATATTGCCCGTATCGGGTTGGCCAACGCCAAGATCGAGGAAAACGCGTTCGATCGAGCGGCAACATTGCTTGAGGAATGTAATCCGGAGCTTACGAACTGGGAGTGGGGCCGACTTTCTCACCTGTGCAATTTAAGTCAGGACTCCTGGCATCTAGACGGGCCCGTAGAAGCAGTATCCTATTCACCTGACGGTGAATACTTTGCCACTGGTGATCTCGCTGGCAATGCCATCTTGAGGAATGCCCAAACTGGCGAAATATTACACGTGCTCGATGCCGGGCAGTACGCACATAGCGTGGATTTTGATCCTGCCAGCGAACGACTAGCTGTTGGTTGCAGCGACAATAAGATTCGCATCTATCGAGTTTCCGATGGAGAGTTGCTTTCCACAATCACCGGACATTCTGATGCCGTACTCAGCGTGAGGTTTTCTGAGGATGGCAACCGGCTTCTGAGTTCAGGCTACGACAACACGGCCAGGCTGTGGGATTTAAAAAGTGGCCAAGAATTGCAGGCAATGAAGGGCCACAATTGGTGGGTCTGGTCTGCAGAGTTTTCGCCAGGGGGAAAGAGGATTGTTACAGCCAGTCAGGATGGCAAAGCAATAATCTGGGAGCAGGTTGAAAAAGATGGTCCGTACGAAGAAATAACCCAATTCACTCAGCATCGCGGACCGGTCTATGCAGCCCGCTTTTCGCCCGATGGAACTCAAATAGCAACGGCAGGCTACGATCGACGCGTACTGCTTTGGAACCCGGATGAAGTTCATCCTCCAGACATTGGCCGCCGACTCGACTCCTTACCAGATTTGCCTTCTCCATTTGTTGAATTGGGCACCCACGAGGGTCCTGTACGAGGTTTATCGTTTGCGCCCAAAGGGAATATTTTGGCCTCCGGTGGGCAAGACAATGTTATTCGGATATGGGAAATCGCTTCCGAAGAACAATTGCTTGACCTGCGGGGCCATGCCAGTCACGTGCGTGATTGCGCTTTTTCCCCCACTGGCGAGTCGCTGCTATCTGCAGGTCGCGACGGACTGGTCAAACTTTGGTTGCCTCACCAGTATGCAGAGATGGTTGTTTTAGAGCAGAGCACAACTGGCGAGTCGGACGCAGTGCTGGCTGCTCAATTCTCGCGGGATGGAACTCAAGTTGTGACTGCCAGCCGCGATCGCACGGCGACACTCTGGGATATCGCCAAACGCGAACCAGTGCAGCGATTTGAGGAAGGGCATGAATTCCTCTCTTCAACTGCTCAATTCTTTGACGATGGAACTCGTATGGCAACCGGGGCAGGAGACAGCTCCGTTCGAGTATGGGATGTTGCTACGGGAACCCAGTTGCAGTTAATGGAAGGCACCGGCTACACAGCAACGCTTGCGGTCTCACCAAATGGCAAATGGCTTGCATCGGGTGGATCAGACAACGAATTGCAGATCTGGAACGTTGATACCGGTAAACGTGTGGCATTGCTCACAGGTCATGATGCACCCGTGACAGCCCTCGCTTTCTCGGAAAATGGTGATTTGTTGGCTAGCGGTGATGACGTTGGCCACTGCTCACTTTGGGAGCGGGATCCGCAGTCGGGCTCCTGGACATTGTCACACAATTTGCTCGGGCACAGCCGTTCCATCGTGGCACTGGAATTTACTCAAGGAGATCAGCTTCTGGTTTCCGCCAGTGGTGACAACACTTGTGGCGTGTGGAACGTTGCTACTGGCAAAGAGCTACGCGACCGCGTGCTTAAGCATCCCACATGGATCACTGCCATGGATGTTTCGGAAGATGGCTCACAAGTACTCACCAGTTGTGACGACGGCAAAGTGCGTCTGTGGTCCTTGAACGATTCAGAACAGTTGGCCACCTTTGCTCCTGCAGGTGAAGACGTAATCTATACTGCAGTCGACATTTCGCCCGATGGTGAGAAAGCCTTGGTGACTTGTGCCGCAACCGGCAAGATCTACCTTTGGGAACTCGCGTCGCAACTACCAATCGGGCCTGAAAGTGAGCTTCTCGATCTGGGGAAAAGCGCATGGGCGGCTCGTTTTGCTCCCTCGGGTGATAGTTTGATTAGCATTGGCGGCAACGATGCAAGACTGTGGGACGTCAACTCGCGCAAGCAGCTTGTTCGCTTTAGCCCCCATGGAGCAGTAGCAGATGCCGATGTTTCTTTCGATGGCCGGTGGGTTGTTACTGGGAGCTGGGATCAATCGGCCAAGATTTGGGATACTCATACCGGTAAGGCGATCCATAAACTTGATGGCATACACACTGGATACGTAAATAGTGTGCAGTTCTCTCCCAACAATAAACTGATTCTAACCGCCAGCGACGACGGTACGGCTCGGCTCTGGGATGCCAACACAAGCGAGCCTCTTGATCCAGCTTTGGTCGGTCATGGTGATCGCGTGCGTCAGGCTCGTTTCAGTTCCGACGGCAAGCGGATCATTACTGCGTCCAATGATAAAACTGCCCGTGTATGGGATACCGATTCCGCCAAGGAACTACTCATCTTACGTGGCCATCAGTGGGCAGTCCTCTGTGGCGAGTTTTCTCACGATGGTACGTCGATTATTACTGGCAGTGAAGACAATGGGGCTATCATTTGGGACGCCGCCACGGGCGAGCAAATCCTCTCGCTACCTGGGCATACGGACAGTGTCACAGCCGTGGCTTTTTCCCCCGATGGCACCCGCGCCCTCACAGGAAGTCAGGACAACACGGTCAAACTGTGGGATGCACACACTGGCAAAGAGATTCTCACGCTCGAAGGCCACCGCGAAGAGGTCACAAGTGTCTCCTTCTCTCCCGACGGCCAAACAGTCCTCTCCAGCGGGCGCGATGGCCAAACAATCCTATGGCCAGCGACGGCATGGGAAACATCCGATCAAAAATAGCGAGTCGGATCGTTCCTTTCTGACCACTCACAGATAGGTATTGATCAAATTCTCGATCATCTCCTGCCGACCGCTGGGGTTAGCGGCAGCTTCTCCTTTGGCGAGCATGATTTTCTCCAGCGAGGCAAAACTGTGTTTGCCGGCCTCAATTTCAGCCCCCAGTCCGCTATCCCAACTGGCATACCGTTCGCTAAGAAGGCCTTCCAAGCGGCCGTCAGCGCGGATTGCGGAGGCGATCTTCAAGCCGCGGGCGAAGGCATCCATTCCGCCGATGTGGGCGTAGAATAGATCGACGGGCTCAAAACTTTCACGGCGGACCTTGGCGTCGAAATTGACTCCTCCTGTGGTGAATCCACTGTATTTTAGTAGTGTGTGCATGCACTGGGTGGTCAGATAAATATCTGTAGGAAATTGATCCGTATCCCAGCCCAAGAGCATATCCCCGGTGTTGGCATCGATAGAACCAAGCGCCCCCGACGCTCCAGCCAAGTCCATTTCATGCTGCATAGTATGACCGGCCAACGTCGCGTGGTTGGTCTCCAGATTCAATTTCAAGTGTTCCAGTAAATCGTATTGCCGCAGGAAATTCAAACAGGCTGCCGTGTCGCTGTCGTACTGGTGCTTGGTCGGCTCCTTCGGTTTGGGCTCGATGTAGAACTGCCCCGTGAAACCAATTTCTTTTGCGTAATCGACAGCCATGTGCAGAAACTGAGCAAGGTGATCCAACTCGCGACGCATGTTGGTGTTCCAAAGATTCTGATAACCTTCTCGGCCCCCCCAAAAGGTATAGCCAGCGCCTCCCAAATCGAGAGTCACTTCCAGGGCCTTTTTCACTTGGGCAGCCGCATAGGCAAAAGCATCGCTATTGGGACTCGTCGCAGCCCCATGCATGTACCGGGGATTGCTAAAGAGGTTAGCGGTTCCCCAGAGGAGTCCAATGCCGGTCCGTTGCTGTTCCTCTTTGAGAACTTTGACGACCGCATCAAGATTCTTATTCGACTCGGCAAGCGATGCCCCCTCGGGTGCCACATCTCGGTCGTGAAATGCGTAGAAAGGGGAGCCGAGCTTTTCCATAAACTCAAAAGCAACCCGGACACGATTCTGGGCGTTTTCCAGAGAATTTGACCCATCATCCCAAGGTCTGACAGCCGTTCCTGGCCCAAAGGGATCCGCCCCCTGCCCTCGGAAGGTGTGCCAATAAACCACGCTGAAGCGTAGATGGTCTCGCATCGTCTTTCCTTCGACCATTTCATCAGCATCGTAGTAGCGGAAAGCCAAGGGGTTCTTGCTCTGAGGGCCCTCGAAGGGGATACGGTCAATTTCTGGGAAAGCTGTCATGAAAAACTTTTTATAGTGTGTGAAGCGAACTGGCCAGATTTCGGCAATGCCAAAAACCTTGGAAAGGGCATCTTCCGTGCGGAATGACAAGATTGTAGCTCCTGGAAGGTCGATAGTCAGGAGTTCGAAAGCTACTTTTTGCCGGTAATTACGGCACATACTACATTACCGGCCCCTCAGAGCGGCAAGTCGCTGGAAACTGACACTAGTTTTTGTAAGCAATTGGACCAAAGTATGGTCTTTGTATAAACTGGGGAGAGGAATAGAGACCAGCATCATTTCTTTACCGGGCCCATCATGTGCAAAACTCATTGAATGGGTTGTGAGTTAGAACCGGCTACAAGGCTTTTGGGCAAGGTTCCTAAAAGTCTGCTTCTCTTTTCCGCAGCAGTATGAGATATTCTTCATTGAGTTACTGGCCTGAAATGAATAGCGGATATCTTCTCAAAATCACTCAAAGGTTAGTGACTCTGCTTCTATTAGGAACAGCTCTAAAGGTAGTCCCATGTGCTGCCAATACGTTTGTTCGTTTGGACTACAATCTTTTTCTTGCAAGTCAGTTCCAGAACACCGTATTTATTGAACTCTTTGATGACCGCCCTCTGACTCGTGATAATTTTTTGCAATACATCGATGGTGGGCACTTCGATGGCACCTTCATGCATCGCTCGGTTCCTGGTTTCGTCTTGCAGGGAGGTGGCTTTTATCCAAGTTTGTTTGCCCAACCGGCGCCCATCAATGTCTCTATGGCACAAGACCCAGTCGATTTGGATGGCAATCCAGGAACGCCAAATCCGACGGTTAATAATGAATTCAACAACTTGCCTTTTCGTTCAAACCTGACCGGTACAATCGCTATGGCCAAAACCGCCGCTGGGCCAAACTCCGCGACAAACCAGTTCTTTTTCAATTTGGCAAATAATTCCGCTAACCTGGACAATCAAAATGGTGGTTTCACTGTATTTGCTCAAGTTGTCGGGAACGGCATGAGTCTGATTAATGGGTTTGCAGGTCTTCAGCGTGTCAATCTCAACCCTGATTACATAACCCAGGTAAACACACCAGGGCCGTCATATGGGGATTTTATCAACAACTCGCCTGATGGAATAAGAGACTTTGGAAATTATGCGAGTGCATTTTCCGAAATACCAGTATTGGGCGGTAGCTTGGTTGTCATTGATGGAGCTAACCGGACAGATTATTATTCTTCTACCTCAAATACCTCCATACCAAGCACCAATTTAATGCTTTCGAATAACCTTGGCTTCATTGAAGCGGGGGCAACTTTCTCGGGTAGTGGGAAATTGATCGTAGGCGTTGGAAAAAGCCTTTCCGCTGGAAATGGCGCGAACATCGGGCGACCGATTGATATCTCCGGTACCTTGGA
Source organism: uncultured Planctomycetaceae bacterium (assembly GCA_937925545.1). Classification (GTDB taxonomy): domain Bacteria; phylum Planctomycetota; class Planctomycetia; order Pirellulales; family Lacipirellulaceae; genus Bythopirellula. The sequence goes on along the minus strand of CALALR010000031.1, from coordinate 32,928 downwards.
TCCAGGGATTCAAGTGGGGGCGATCACGACAAGCACCTACCGCCAATTCGCAGGTAGTACACTGAAGATTCACATTGGCGGAGAGACGCCCGGTTCGCTTTATGACCAAGTTAATGTCGTTGGTTCAGCAACCTTAAATGGGACTCTAGAGGTTTCCCAACTCGGCTCGTTCGAACCATCTGCCGGCGATATTTTTACTATTCTGACCGCCACAAACTCGATCAGCGGCAATTTTGCGGCAGCAAACCTCCCTTCGCTGAGAGCGGGGCTGGCATGGGATCTTCAAAAGAGCCAAAACAACGTCAAACTCGTCGTTTTACCTGACTACAATGGCAACGGAACCGTTGACCAAGGCGATCTCTCACTTTGGTCGAACAATTACGGCTCGACTACCAATCTTGCCGCAGATGGCAATGGCAACGGCATAGTCGACGGTGGAGACCTTTTGCTTTGGCAAAGATTCTTCGGCGAAGCAGTTACCTTGCCACTTCTGGGAAACATCGCCGCGGTCCCCGAACCAACCACTCTGGCACTCGTTGCCATGGGATGCATGATGCTTGCCTTCCGACGCCGATAGCAGACTACTCTGCGATGTATTCGGCGTACTTTTCGGAGAGCTTGGCCTCTTGCTCGTCGCCCCGGTGCAGCACGATGCGATAATGCAATACGATGGATTCTCCAGGGGCAAGTGCCATCCGCAATGGACGCTCACGAATGTCGCCTTTCTCCTCTGTAAAAGCGAGCTTCCCTAGAGGGTTGCCGGCAAACAAGCCGTAGGTACGCACGTGCCAGGGGGCCGGGTAATTGAGACTTTCAGGGTGCGTGAAAATGGCGATGCCCACGGTCTCGCCAGCAACGGGCCCCTGGTAATCCACCCACTCGGCCGGCTGTGCCCAGGCAGCCTCATCGGTCAAGCCTCGACTCGAAACAATGCGGCCTCCCAGCTTGTGATCAACGTTCATGCTATCGGCGACACGTACGGCAAAAAAACCCTCCTTGCTGTCAGCTAGCCGAAGTTCCCCTTCACTGGCCGTAAGCACGAACCGGCAATCGAGCCATCGTTGATCGCCATCGGTGCCAAAGGTCCAGGTTCGCTCGTCTTCGCATATTTTATTGCCTTCAGGACCAATCCAGTCCGTAACCGCAACGATGACCGCCGAATCGCCTTTCGACTCCACCTTTTTGAATTCACGATGTTTCTGGATACCAGCAGGATAAGGACGCGCCTTACCCTTCTCTTTTTCCTGCCAGAAATCGACTTCGTTTACTCCTTCATAGGTGATCCAGATCGAGCGATGGTGAGGGTGGTCCTGGGCTTCTTCGACGGAAGAATCACTTACAGGCCAGGCCCGGGTCATCGGCTCCCCTGTGGGACCAATGACTGGCCACAGCACTGGCTTGGTTTTGGAGTTTTTGAGATAGCGAGTGAACAACTCGCCATCGAGCATGACGGTGACTCCATCCTCCTCTTGAGAAACTGAGAATTGCTGAGCGGGGTGCTCGTCGCCAACACAGGGGGCTGAAGCAACTTGCAGACAGCAATAAACTGTGGCAAAACTAATCAGCTTTCGACTCTTGAAGTAGCAAATCATGCAAAAGTATTCCAACGTTTCAGAGTGAATCGTAGTCCAGCGGTGCTAGTCTAGCACCTCCGTCCAAGCAGTTGAATTGGCAAAATCTTGCAAAGCTAATCACGATCACCGGTAATTCAACCTTCGAAGCTCGCCCTTTGCGCCACAACCTTCTGCAAATAGAATGGCTGTTGTTTCATGGTCTTAAATAAGGCGACTCGGCTATAAACACTATCCAAATCTGGGAAATCTCCGAGGGAACTGGACCTATTATCGCAGCGGCGATTCACGACGGTCATGCGATCCGTGATGAACTGGCGGATAAAATAGCACTCTCGGATTCCGATCGGTTGCGAGAAGAAGATCCACATACTGCCACTTGGGCTACCGTTGCACCGACGCAGATCATCGGCACGAGGTCCCGATTTGAAGTCGATCTCAATCGCCCACGGGAAAAGGCGGTCTACCAAACTCCTGCCGACGCCTGGGGACTGCGAGTATGGCACACCGCTCTAACTGACGAACTATTACAGCGTTCGCTAGACGAATACGATCAATTCTATGAGACGGTAGGTAAGCTGGTAACAAGGATGGTGCAACGTGAAGGACGCGTCGCAGTGCTGGATCTGCACACCTACAACCATCATCGTAGCGGACCTGAGGCGCCCTTTGAAGATTCAACACTCAACCCCCAGGTGAATATCGGAACGGGCACCATGGACCGATCTCGCTGGGGAACCGTTGTTGATCGTTTTATCGCCGATCTGCAAAAGTTTGATTTTCCAGGTGGTCGGCTCGACGTGCGGGAAAATGTAAAATTTCGCGGGGGTCATTTCGGTAAATGGATCCACGAGCACTTCCCCACTTCGGTATGTGTCCTTTCAATCGAATTCAAGAAGTTCTTCATGGACGAATGGACCGGAATTGCCAACGAGCACATGGTCGAAGCAATTCGCAAATCATTGGAGTCAACTTTACCAGGTTTAAGAGAGGAATTGGCCAAACTGTGACCCACTCCTCCACCATGCCAGCTTCCAAAAGCATGCCGATATCCAAGCGAGATATTGAGGAAATCCGCGTACGCCTTGTGGAAGGGCAGTCCGTCCGGGAGGAGTTACCCGGTGGAGTCATGATCTACATTGATCGGCCACTTCCGTTTCTCTGTGTGTATCGTGAGCCACCTCACAACGATCTGGGCACCCGTGCCTTAGTACAGGGAGAGGCTTCTTATCTGGTTGTTCCTCAAGCCGCTACCAAGAAAGACATCAGCCCACTCGTAGAAACCGTTGTGAAAGCGCTTCACGCTCGCTTCAATGGCTTTTTAATCGTAGAAATCTGGTCGTCTGCCGACAGTGACGTTCAAGCGGCTGTTGCTGAGAGCGATCTGGAACCCACGGAGCTGAGGCCCAACTTTTCAATTGTTGCTCGTGGCCCAAACGCTCCGATGCGAACCATCGAAACGCTTCGCAAGCAGTTGGAGCGAGTGACCTATCTCAAGCAGAATTCTTCGGTCACAGTCGATACAAGTCCCGAAGCGTTCGCTGGAAGTCTCACGACTCTGCTTACCTCTCATAATCTGCGTCAGTGGGGAAGTGAGGTCATCGGTATCAGTGTGCGGCCTATTTACCGAAATCCTCAGACAGGCGAACTCTATCCTGCCGTCCTGCGGTCTTTAAAAAGGAACATCGGACGGGCACTTAAACAGGCTTTCTTTACGTTCTCGAAGACTCATACCAATTCGACCCCGGAGCATTTTTATTCTCTGGGACGACGAACGATTTTTAAGTCGGTCAAGATGATCGACCGCCGGCTCAATGATATCAGCAAGAGCTTTAGCTTTCTCTTGCAGGTAACTCCTGTAAACGCCGAAGCAGCCTGGGAAGAATTTCAACGGGGGCGGTTTGATGTCGAGCCACGTTACTATTATCGTCCTTTGGTGATTGATGCAACCGAACTGAAACGCCAACTCTTTAGTATCCCAACAGGCTCAATCGAAGATCCTACTCTGGGGGAACTCTTTCATCAGCGGCAGGATGAACTTGATCGTAAAATCACCATGCTGTGCGATATCGGGACGAAAAGGTTTGTCCTGGGAAGTCGACAAGTCTATGGGGAAATCAGTGCTGATCTGCTCAATCTGGCTCACAACTTGCTCAAAACCATAAGTCATCGCAGTCGCGATGATGGGAGCCGTGGTGAACTAGATGCCGCGGAGTTTGCCGTGCGTGCCACCCAGGAGATCGATTACTACAGGGCGCAGTTGCCCGAGTTTACTGCAGAGGCCATCATCCGCGACGATATGTACTCGGGGCTCATGTGTTCCGACGGCCACCTGCTGATAGGCCGAAATACGCGAGTCCCTCGCAATCGGGTCGAAGCCCTGCTGCAGCACGAAATCGGAACGCATCTGCTGACCTATTACAACGGCCTTGTTGAACCGTTTCAACTTCTTCACACGGGCTTGGCAGGATACGACTCGTTGCAAGAAGGCATCGCCGTGCTCACGGAGTACCTGGTGGGGGGACTCAGCAAACCCCGACTGCGGCTCTTGGCCGCCCGTGTGGTCGCCGTCCAGATGTTGCTCTCAGGTGCTGGCTTTGTGGAAACGTTCCGCTCGTTGACGAAAGAATTCGGTTTTCGCCGCCGGACGGCCTATACTATCACGATGCGAATATTCCGTGGTGGGGGATTCACCAAAGACGCCGTCTACCTGCGCGGATTAGTTGAGATACTGGACTACCTGGGCGAAGGCGGCAAACTGGACCCCCTGTTCGTGGGCAAGATTGCGAGCGAACATATAAGGTTCATCCGCGAATTGTTACATCGCAAAATGATCGACCCCCCTGCCCTGCTCCCCCGTTATCTACAAATGCCCGGGGTGCAAGATAGGATATTGGCACTCAGTGCTGGAAAAACTGTGTTGGACCTCATCAAAAAATAGAAAGTTAGGAAAACATTTCATGCGTATTGGATTCGTTGTCAACGACATAGCCACCGAAGAAGAAGGCTACACGACTACTCGACTTGCCATGACTGCCCTCAATCGAGGGCACGAGGCCTGGCTCATTGGGACCGGCGATTTTGCCTTCGACCCCGATGACTATGTCCGCGCCCGGGCTCGGTCGGCACCCGGTGCGAAGTACAAATCAACCAAAACCTTTCTGCATGAACTCCGGGGACCGCGCGGCAAAGTCCAGCGAATTACCGTCGACGACTTAGACATTCTGATGTTGCGGAACGATCCCTCCCAGGATCAAGGCCGCCGCAGTTGGGCTCAGCAGGCGGGCATCGTCTTTGGTCGGGCAGCCATGCGCCGCGGTGTGATCGTGCTGAACGATCCCGAGGGGCTTAACAACGCGATCAACAAAATGTACTTCCAGTTGTTTCCCGAGGAAGTGCGTCCCGATACGCTGATCACACGCGATCGCGATGAGATTAGGGAGTTTGCCCGCAAGCACGAAAACGATGTGGTCATCAAGCCGTTACAAGGTTCAGGTGGACAGGGGGTGTTTCGCATTGTGGGGGATCAACTGGGAAATCTCAACCAAATGATCGAGTCGATTTCCCGCGATGGCTATGTGGTGGCGCAGGAATATTTGCCACTCGCCGCCGAGGGTGACATGCGGTTGTTTATGATGAACGGCCAGCCATTGCGGTACAAAGGCAAGTACGCCGCCTTCCGCCGGGTCCGCTCCGGCGACGATATCCGCAGTAACATCCATGCGGGCGGTAAGAAGGCCCAGGCCGTCGTGGATGATAAAGCGTTGCGAATCGCAGAAATCGTGCGGCCCAAACTGGTGGCCGACGGCATGTTCTTTGTCGGGCTCGACATCGTCGGCGACAAGCTGATGGAAATCAACGTCTTCAGCCCCGGTGGATTGGGAAGTGCCCAGAGTTTCGAAAACGTGAATTTCACCGTTCCGGTCATCGAATCCCTGGAGCGCAAAGTCCAATACATGGGCCACTACCAACGCAATTTTAACAACGTCGATATGGCCTCGTTGTAGATTAACCTCGACGCGTTATTGATTAACTATGTTAGCCGCGACGTGGCAGGCGAGTAACCCGAGCCCAAAGCGGAGCACGTAGCTAAAGGAAACTCAACCATGTTTATCGTCACCGTCAATCTCACCATCGACCCGCAGCACGTCGACTCATTTCGAGAGACTGTGCTGAAACACTCGAACAATTCGCTGACTAAAGAAAGTGGCTGCCGGCGGTTCGACGTCAGTTGGCATACTGACGACAGCACGCGAGTCTTCATCTACGAACAATACGACGACCGCGCCGCGTTTGACGCGCACACATCCTCGGATCACTTCAAGTGGTTCGGCGACACCGCGGGCGGCTGGATCACTGCCAAACAACTCGACACCTGGGAGTTGGGGACGCCTGGTTAGCGCAATTCGCGAAAACTTCCCGCAGGATGGGCGCAGCTTTCAAGACCGCCGCTCAACTTGGTCATGTTGGTCAACTTGGTCATGTTGGCCGCGCAATGTCACGTTTCGGGTGGATGGCACCCCTTTGCACTTGACGCTTCGCTGGCCGGTGGGGGAATTGACTTGTGTGTTTCTGCTGATGTCAAATCGCCTGATTTCGGAGGAAGCGACCACAACCAGCGTCCTTCAGGACCGCGCTCTGCCGCGCCGCCAAGCTGATGCAGGGCTTGCCGCAGGGGTTTTTCGGAGATCTTCTCCTTGCGCGCCTCAGCGAGAAGCTCTTGTGAGGGACGTGCCCCAGCGACCAACTTTGTCGCAAGCCACCGGCAGGCGAGTTCCCGTTGGGGAATGCGGTTACTCTTGAGTTGGTGGTGAGCAGTTAAGGCCTGCTGAGAATTGGTCGCTACCAGGGCCAGCGGTTCACGGTCCCAACAGAGCCGGGGGGCACTGCATGCCCCGGTTTGAATCTCGAAGGCGAGGCCGTCAGAAACTTTCGCCAGATTGTTCTTCACGGGCAGGACAAACCTCCGTTCGAGTTGGAAAGGGTCTTCCAGGACCGCCCATGCCGTCGCCAGGGAATTCTTCAAGCGATAGAGTGCCTGGGAAATTCCACTTGAGGGCCGCAAAGAAAGCTGCCGGATGGTATCGACGATCAATATGGTCAACTCGAATTCACTCGCCAGGGCGGCCAGTTCGGTGATGAGTGCCGCAGCCTCACGGGGACGCTTGTGTAGCTGAATCGAAAACGGATCGAGCACCAGCAACCGGCAGTCTTCCATTTTCCGCAGTGCGATCGAGAGCATCTCACCACTACCTGCCAGCGAGAACGGCTGGCGGTCTGCCGCAACTGGATTCTCCAGCAGCACATTACGCAAGAGGGTCACCCGCTCCAGATCGGCGCCCATGGCGTTGAGCCGAGGGCGGATCATCTCGCTGGGATCGTCGGTCTCCGCCACCAGCAGCACGTCGCCGGGTAGCCTGCGGGGTGTATCAGGATGCTCATCCGGCCAGCGACGACCGGTAGTGAACCTGCTGATGATGTCGAGCGCCAGGAGGCTTTTGCCGACGCCAGAGTTTCCTGCCAGGAGGTTGAGTTTGTTCGCGGCAATCCGTCCCGGCCAGAGCCATGAGACTGGTTCCTCGGTGAACTGAGCCATCCGCTCAAGCAGTGGTCGATCCCGACCCAGGGATTGAAACTCGAGGGCATGTTCGATCCGAGCATGCAGCACCTGGCGAATCTCTGCCGCCTCTTCCCAGGGATGTCTGAATCTGACGACGGCCTCGTCTAACACTCGGGCCAGTTCGCGGCGATTCTCCAAACGACTTACCCAACTCGCATATTGATCGTTGCGCGTGATAGCCACCCGGTAGGAGATCAAGTCGGCGGACTGAAACAGTTCCACACGAAAGGGTTGCTCAACGAGGCCTGGCAGGGATTTTTTTAGGGAGTCGGGCATGTGATACTGGGGGCAAGAGTTGAGGGTCAAAAGTCGAGAGTCAAGAGACAAGAGCCAGAGGACAGCCATCAACCGTTGTTCAGGCTCTTGACACTCAGTTCTTGACTCTTGACTTTCACCCTAGCACAACGAGTGGCACAATTTCTACAAAAAAATGGTGAGGAGATGGGGAGGTAAGTCGATACCTAGCTGCGACATACCGCATCGCTAGAGAGTGAGGTAGCAAGCTGGGAATAGCGAAGACAGGTGAAAGTGACCACGAAGAAGGCTACTGGACTGCAATCAGCGGGAGTGGCTTGAGAATCAGCTCTATTGTCATGATCTAGTGCGATAACAAACTCTTGCAGTCAATTAACCCAACGGGGAGAATACCATTAGTGGCCTCTTTGCTCCTGATCGATCTCCTCTTTATTGCTCAAACGATGAAACGCCTGTTTCGCTTCAAGCTGGCGACGCTCTTGATCGTGATGACGCTCCTGGCCTTGGTGTTTGGCACGCTGGTGTATCGAGCAAATAAACAGCGTAAAGTCGTAGAGGCCTTGAGAGCATTTAATCTCATAGTGTCTTATGACTACTCAGACGGATATATCACTCAGAATGGGCCAATTCATTCTAAGCGTTCACCTGCCCCGGAATGGCTCCGCAAATCCTTTGGCGACGATCTGTTTCATTCTGTGATAGGTATCTCAAGAGGGGATAACGTAACTGTCACTGATAGCGACATGGTCCACTTGGAAGGTTTGGATAAACTGCTTTTCCTGCATATTTACAACAACGAGATTGGCGATGATGGATTGAAGCACATATCCCAATTGAAGAAACTCATCTCTTTGAATCTGCGCGATAACAGAATCACAGATGAAGGTCTTAGGCACCTTAGTAATTTATCCAATCTGGAAATATTAATCTTGGGCCAAAACAAGATCGAAGGCGCAGGTCTTCGACACCTCAAGAACTTGACAAACATGAGATCACTTGAGTTGTCGGATAATAATCTTTCCGGTGATGGGCTGGAGCATCTGGGTGACATGAAAAAGTTATATCATTTGTTTCTATACGAAAATCCACTAACTGACGAAGGGATCGTTCACATTCCTGAATTAACGAAACTCGCCTACTTGGGGCTTTCTCACTCTTCTCTTTCAGATAAGGGATCGCAAGTAATTCTAAAATTCCCCGAGTTAGAGTATTTATCTATCGGCGATACAACGATTAGCGATGAATCCATCGGGATTCTCTCGCAAGTTATTAGTCTGAAGAAGCTGGAAATCTACAGCACAAGAATCACCAAGAAAGGCGTTGCCGAACTAAAAGCCGCCTTGCCCAATTGCAAGATCACTTATTAGCCGCACCCCCAACACCCAAACCGCCGATGCTGCCATGTTCCGCCAACTCCGCATCGTCGCCGCGTGTTTCTGCTTTGTGGCTAGTTGTGCGATTCTTGGATGGTGGGTGAGAAGATCCTATAGCGCTGACTTCAGAAAAAGTTACGCAAGGAGCTGGCAATGCAGTTCCGCCGAAAGATTGGTGGCACCCTCGTGATGGATTGTCTACCAGGAACGATTCTACTTCATCACACGGCTCCGATATCCCGAAGGGATTAAACAACTTAGCCCTGGGTAAGGTAAAGTGAGCTCCGCGAACTTTACCGCCACCCAGGGTTCGATTTGTTGCAAGGTTGATCGGCCGAGCAGCAAGCGCCAAGTACCAACGGAACGTAGCCGAGGCCGAAAGAAACCGTGCTAGTTTCGTCCTCGACTATATTCCTGCGGTTCGCAATGCGAATTCCTCGGACGATGATTTGTTTGTCATCGTAACCCAGGGTGGCGAAAATTCTCGCCGAGGCTCGTATTTTTTTACCCAGGGCTACGGTGTTGAATCCCTTCGGGATACAGAGACACCTTAAAGTGCAAACAAGCATTGTTGAAGAATCATCCACGACATTCCCGGAAGAACCACTTTAGTTCTTCCGTGATTTTAATGGATAGAAGGATGCCAGTTGTCATTCCGAAAGGTCAGTTTTCAATTTTTCTGACATGACTTGAGGAATCTGAATCGAGCCTTTGTTAGTTCCCTGTGCTTGATGGAATTGCCACCTCAGACCGGAGCGACAAGCGCCCCGGCTCGCTTTGCATGTCCCGTAGTGAGATGAGATAACTGCACAACCATTTAATTCCGTAAAACCCAAGATCACCGTTGCCCCTTTGCCCACTCCGTGTACCGCTTGCGATAGTCGTAACCGAAGTCGTCGATTGAGAACTCGTTGCGGATTTTGTACTTCTTGAAGATCTTGATGATCCGCCCGTCGGACCAGGCGGCTAACGAATCTTCACGGGCTTGGGCCATGCGGTTCCAAAGGATTTCTTTTTCTTCGTCGGTCATCTCTGGCACCATGCCGACGTAGGCGTTGAACGTGCGCTCGGCGCCGGGAGAGCGGGTGATGATGTCGAGCAGACGGATGGTTTTCTCTTCTCCGATCTGATCGCGCAAAGTGCTTAAGAAACCTTGGATCTGCGGGGTGAACTCCGCATAGATGGGATCAATCTGCTCGGTCATGATCGTGAGGGCTCTTAGTTCGTCTTTCTCGCCCCCGCTGCTACCGCGCGCCTCATCCCAAGCGGCCCATGCTGCGTCCAGCTGTTTGTCGACTCCCTGGTGCCAGGCCCACACGCGGGCAAAATGCTGGCTGACAAGGGCGGCCGTCTCGTTTGTCTTAGTTTCGTCACCCAATTCTAAGCGGTCTGCCAATTGGTTTCCCTTTCTGTCCACATCGCGCTGGATATCTTCCGGCAGTTTCGCTTGCCACCATGAGGGTGCATTGCCACGATCAATGGCAGCCTGCGTTTGAGCCGCCACATCAGCCGCCGATTTGGCCTCGGCGGACGAAAGCGATAATGAGATGGCTAACAGCGAAACAACATTCCTAATTGAGTTGTGCATGTTGGACCTTCGATTTAGCAAAAAAAATAATGGTGAAAAAGAAAGAATACTGGTCGAAAGGAACGAGTGTCGGGGAAAGTGTATCAAAACAACCTACACGCTCTTCATTGTTCCAACTAACGACTGCGGATATTGCACCATTATTTGCATTGATTGGGAATGTCCGGTTTAGTCTCCAGAGACTTCTCCGAGAAAACAACCTCATCATGGTACCCGAATGGTGAAATGGTGATACCATGAGCGAGATGCTCGTCTTATCCATGGTCGATTCGTGGAAACTTACCAAGAGGCAACACAAACTAGGAGAATTGAATGGTGACGATATCAAGACATCTACTGTGGATCGCTCTAGTGATGATCTGGTTGGCCGATGATGAGCTTCGGTCCCAGAATACGCTTGCTGCAACTGGCGAATCTTCCAACTCTCAAATGGTAGAGCCGGAGCCCGGGATGGCGCCGCCACTGCCCTTCGTGATGCCCTATGGAGTCCCTGCATTTCCAGGTGCCTGGGGGGGTGGAATGTTCACAACCGGGGGACGCGGCGGCAAGGTGATTGCCGTTACCAATCTCAACGATAGTGGACCAGGCAGCTTGAGGGCTGCGATCGAGGCGGATGAACCGCGCATCATCATATTCCGCGTGGCGGGAATCATTCCCCTGAAGTCCAATCTGAACATTAACAATCCCGACATCACCATCGCCGGGCAGTCGGCTCCGGGAGATGGCATTTGCATCGCCAACCACTCGCTAAACATCAACACTCACAATGTGATCCTGCGACACCTGCGCGTGCGTCGGGGCGATCCTGAAGGAGGGCAGGGATCGGATAACATCGGCGGAAATCCCAGAGGACAAGTGATCGTCGACCATTGCACGGCCAGTTGGGGTCGGGATGAGAATCTCTCGCTCTACCGATATATGGAAGATCGGCCCGACCTTCCGTCGGTCAACGGCACCGTCCAACAGGTGAAGCACCCCGTCAGCAATCTGACGATCCAGTACTGCATCTCAAGCGAGGCCTTGGGGCCCGGCCATGAATTTGGCGGCACCTGGGGTGGGCGAGATTCCACGTTTCATCACAATCTATTTGCCTGCAACACCGGGCGTAACCCTTCGATCGGCATGAGTGGAGAATTCGACTATCGCAACAATGTTCTCTTCAACTGGAGTCACCGCACGATGGATGGTGGCGACGAAACTTCGTTGATCAATGTGATCAATAATTACTACAAGCCAGGTCCTGCGACCAATGAAAACATGCGGAGCACGATTGCGCGGATTGAACAGCGCGACATGTATTCTCCACCCCGGCGATTCAAGGAAGGAGACTGGTATCCGCAGACAGGCAAACGCCCAGGAAAATGGTATGTGGCCGGCAACATTGTGGAAGGATATCCCGAGGTGACGGCAGACAATTGGAAGGGCATGCGTCTGCAGGCCAGACCAGGCACACCGAATCTCGCGAAGGTTGAGACTCCCTTTGAAGGTTGGCCCGTGAATCAACAAACCGCTCTTGAGGCTTTTGACGAAGTGCTGATGAAGGCCGGCGCGACCCTTCCCCGGCGAGACGCAGTCGATGAGCGAGTTACCAAAATGGTTCGCACCGGCGAAGTGACTAACGGCAATGGAATTTTATTAAATCCAGATCAGGTTGGTGGCTATCCCGACTATACCTTTTCGCAGGATGAAGTCCCCAAAGACACCGATGAAGACGGCATGCCGGATGCTTGGGAAGTTGAATACGATCTGGATGCAAACTCAGCAGCGGATGGCAGCATCGACAGCGATGGCGATGGCTACACCAACGTTGAGGAGTATCTCAATGGCACGAACCCCCGAGAGAAGGTGGACTACACCAACTTTGGGAACAATGTCGATACTATTAGTTGACTCCCATGTTTCAGTCTGCCGCGGTCTCTTCTTCCTTGGGAGGCATTTTGAGGCGATCCTCGGAGAGTGCCTCCTTGACGCCAGAGACATCGTCGGCACCCACGGGCACGTGAATGCTTGAATCCTCGAAATCGTCACCGACCGGCTCAAACTTTCCACCCAAGTGTTCGGCGAGGAAGGCCTCAGTGACGGCGTTGAAGGACATGCGGTTTTGCTCGCCAGAGAACCCGTGACCTTCGTCAGGATAAAGGACGTAGGTAACCGGGATGTTTTTTGCTTGCATCGCATCGACGATCTGGTCGGCTTCCACTTGAGTCACCCGGGGATCATTGGCACCCTGGCCAATCAACAGGGGTCGGGCAATCTTGTCGACCAACGTCAAAGGTGAACGCTTCAAGAGTTCCGCTTGCCCTTCTTCGGTATCGACATCTCCCACTCTCACCTTCATGACTGGCATGAACGGCACCCAATAGGGCGGAATGTTTTGGAGCAGCGTCACCAGGCTTGACGGGCCCACGATATCAACCCCGCACGCAAACACCTCAGGTGTGCAGGTCAAACCAACCAGCGTTGCATAGCCACCGTAGCTGCCTCCCATGATGGCGACCTTGTCGCGTTGTGCGATTCCCTGGTCGACGGCCCAGTTGACCGCGTCGATCAGATCATCGTGCATTTTGCCGGCCCACTCGCCATTGGCAGCGTTGATGAAATTCTTGCCAAAGCCGGTGGAGCCACGATAGTTGACACTCAGCACGGCATACCCGCGGTTAGCGAGCCATTGGTGCGAACTATTGAATCCCCAATCGTCACGGGCCCAGGGACCGCCATGGACGTCGAGCACCATCGGCAAGGGCTTGTCGGGAACGCCATCTCCATCGGGATCGCTGCCGGGGGGTAGTGTGAGATACGACACCAGATTCAATCCGTCGCGACTTTTAATCACGGGGGTGTGCATTTTGGCAAACTGGTATTGGTCCAGATCGTCGCGGCTGTTGAACAAAAAGCTCGCTTGTTTCTTGGTGCGATCGTAGAGATAGAACTTGATCGGTCCATCGTCGAGGAGAAACGCCACGGTCCACATTTTGTCGTCCAGCGTTCGGCTGGTGATGAGGACTTCGCCATCCTCGACCGTTTCCAGATACTCAAGATCGGCCCGGATCGCATCATCAAGGATTTTCCACTCGTCTCGAGTGTAGTTGAAGCTCACCGCCTGAATTGTTTTTTCGGTGGGATGCACGATCATGCTACCAACGTCGACGCGGGGATCCTCGGCAATCAGTTTTTTGTCCCCCGTTTCCAGATTGACGGCGAACAGGGCACCGGTGTCGCGCTCTCTACTGTCTTGCAAGTAGAGAACTGTGCCCGATTTGTCGAAGCCCGCGGGACCGGTGTTCATGGCATCTTCGGGTCCGGTCGCGATGAATTCCTCCCACTCGGCCCCCTCCCCCGTCTTGCCAGCTTCCTTCGGCTTCATCAACACCGTGCCCCCCTCAGGGGTATAGTTGAAGGCAAACCTGACATTGAAGTCGTCATCGGTCACATAGGCAGCGACACCTTCATTCTGTTGAATGAGCTCGCGCTCTCCTGTCAAGATATTCACGCGGTAGATGTCGTGCAGTTGGGGAATGCGGTCGTTGAGTCCGACGAGGATTTCATTGGGATATTTTTGACTCACGTCCTGAACCTGGGCATGGATGTTGTCCAGTGGTGTGAGGTCTTTGGTGATGCCCGTGGCAACGTCGGTCACGTAGATATGCCAATTCTCGTCGCCCGCCTTGTCCTGACTGTAAATAATGTGATCGCCCGTGTAGGCCCAGTAGTGTCCGCGGATGTCGCGCACCTTATCGTTGGTCACGGGTTTGGCTTGATCGAGATCATCAATCGGAGCGACCCATACATTGAGAATTCCATCAACGGGAGCCAGAAAGCTGAGCCATTTGCCATTGGGGCTGACACGGGCATTGGCGCGTTCGGGATTGCCAAACAATACACTGCGGGGAATCAAGGCAGGCTCCTCGGTTGAGTTTATAGTGGATTGAGAACTTGAAGATTTCGAAGCTGTGGACTTCGAGTTTACTGCATCAGACGAATCAGCTACAGCGGGGGCTGACCAGGAATTTGACGCAGAGAAAATCACACTTGTGGTGATCATCGCAAGCCCCATTACGCGAGGCAAGCGAGGGATAGAAAAAATTGAAATATTTCGATGCATAAGATGCTGCTCCAGCTAGGGGAAATATCGATCAGGGCAATGGGTTATTGTTCCCGCTTTCGCCAAAACTTCAAGCGGAAAGCTGATTGTTGAGTGCACTAATGACCGGTAGAATGCCTTCACTTCTGCTTGGCAATAGTCCGTGCCCGAAGGGTATTTTCTTCTATGAATACGGAATCTATCCAGGATCGTTCGGAAGAATTTCTGCCCACTTCGTGGCCTTTGCTGTTGGTCGCGTTTTCTTTGGCTTTGGGAATTCTCACAGACCGCCTCTTGGGAGATTGGCCATACTCGCAGCCTGTCATCTGGTGGTTGTTGGCCGTCGTAGCTACATCGACTGCAGCGACATTAATGAATTTCGCTTTCACACGTCTTTCCTTGATTGCCCTCTTGGTGGCAGTTGCTTCGATTGGTGGTACATGGCACCACTTCCGTTGGAACAATATCACTCGCGACGAATTTGCGCGATTTGCTCCAGAGGATCCCGCACCCGTTTGCGTGGAAGCGATTGCCGCCAGTCCCGTGCAACACACACCTGCTCTTTTGGCCGATCCTTTCCGTGCCATTCCGGCGGAGTCACAGAGCCAGCTGTTGCTGCAAATAACGAAGATCCGCGATGGATCGTCGTGGCTCGACACGGAGGGCCAGACTCGACTGCGCATCAATGGCACTTTCAAAGAAATCGTTCCGGGCGACCGATTGTTGGTGTTCGCTCAATTGGGCAGGTCTCGGCCCGCCCATAACCCGGGCCAGTATGACTATGCAGCGACCGAGCGTGCCGGCGGCAGATTTTGTGAACTCTATACTCGATCGCCGGAATGTGTGACAGTTCTGGAGTCAGTCAAAGAACTGAGTCCGCAACGCTGGCTCGACTGGCTCAGCCGAAAGTGTCACACACAGCTTTCACAGTATGTCGGCCCATCGAGTGGACCGATCGCTCAAGCATTGCTCCTGGGAACACGCTCGGAACTCCCCGACGAAACTCTCGAATCCTTTATGGAGACAGGCACGATTCACTTGCTCGTTGTATCGGGATTGCACGTGGGCCTCTTAGCTGCAGCGACGTGGATGCTTCTGAGCAGTCTACAGGTTTCGCAGAAATGGAGCTTGCTCGTAACTGCAATGCTGATCATTCCCTATGCGGCCATTGTCGGCGGTGGTCCACCGGTGGTGCGCGCCAGTGTGTTGGTGCTGATGACCTTACTGGGGATTGCTGGGGCACGACGGGCATCAGCCATCAATCTCATCGCGGCATCGGCGCTAGTAGTGCTTGCCATCAATCCGAGTGAACTCTTCCGTGGCGGCACACAGCTTAGCTTTCTGGGGGTTGCGGTCGTCGTAGGTTGTTTGAGACCAGGATGGATACAACCTGTCCCCACTCCGCTCGAAAGAATGATTACCAGCTATATGTCCTGGCAGGAACTGGCTTTCCGCTGGTTGTGGAAACAGGTGAAAATGCTTTTCTTGGTTTCGTTTCTGGTGTGGATTTTTGCGGCTCCTCTGGTGCTTTACCATTTCAATATCATCACGCCCAGTGGGTTTCTGATCTCACCCATGCTGTGGCCTTTTGTGGCGCTTGCGCTCGTCGCAGGATTGGGCATCTGTACCATAGGGTTTCTGTTTCCTCCCGTGGCATGGCTCTTGGGTAAAGTTTGTAGCATGTGCTTGCTCGTTACCGAGAGTACCGTGGCTTGGGCAAGTCAATTGAGATGGGGCCATGAATTTGCCCCTGGGCCACCACTGTGGTGGTTAGTGGGCTTTTACGGAGCATTGGGGCTCATGGTGCTTGTGCCCAAGTTGCAGTTCAACCCGCGTAAGTTGATAGCCCTTGCGGCGGTTTGGATTGCCGTCGGATTTGCAGTTGCATCCTGGAAACTGACAAGCAAGGACGAATTACGTTGCAACTTCCTGGCAGTAGGACACGGTACTTGTGTCGTTCTGGAACTTCCGGGTGGAGCAACCTTGCTTTACGATGCCGGTAGTCTCGGTTCACCCGAAAGTGCTGCGAATGTAGTCTCAGGTTTTCTCTGGTCGCGGGGGATAACCCACATCGATGCTGTAGTGATATCTCACGCTGATGTAGATCACTACAACGCTCTGCCTGGGCTGATGGAGCGATTTGGGGTGGGCAGCGTCTATGTGTCTCCGTTGATGTTCGATCCCTGGGCGAATGATGGCGATCTTACGGCACCCATTCTGCTCAAACAGAGAATCATGGAGGCCGGAGTCCCTATGCGGGAAGTTTGGATGAACGATTGTTTGAGGGTAGATGATTCTGAAGTGGTTGTAGATATCCTCCACCCACCTCGATTCGGTGTGCCGGGTCGTGACAATGCCAACAGCATCGTGCTCTCGGTCGAATATGCCAACACCAGGATTTTGCTCCCCGGAGATCTGGAGTCCCCCGGCATCGAACTTGTCATGGCTGAAGAGCCCCTGGACTGCGACATCTTGCTCGCCCCTCACCACGGCAGCCGATTCAGCGATCCTCCTGGTTTTGCGGCCTGGTGTACGCCTAACTGGGTCGTCATGAGCGGCGGTTCCTCCATCAATTCCACCAGTTTTGCCTCGACCTCCTACCGTTTGTGGGGGGCCAGGATTTTTCACACCGAACGCAGAGGTGCCGTGGAATTCAGCGTCAGTTCCCGGGGAATCGAGCAGCGGCAATTCCTACCCTGATTCTACAAGTGTCCTCCAAGTCGATAAATCTTCGTTAAACCTCGTATTTTATGATTCTTTCGCATCGTGCTAGCCCATGAACTTTTCTCAGGTTTTTGGCCGAAATCATGACCAACGGCCTAGCTACCCTGCCAACGATTTTCTATGCTATCGGCTTAAAATTAAGATTGAGTCTCAACAGAGAATCCTGCGTCAACGCGGGTCTCTTTTCTTGAGACCCTCTGAACGTTTTTGGCGTAAATGGATTGGATAATTCGCTAAGATCAACCCACCTACAACGCACTAAGGAGATTCTACAGTGTCGACTGTTAATCCGAATGAGCGCACTCCACGCATTCCGTCTGCAGCTGACGTTTCAAATTCCATTAAACAGTCTGGCACGGCCGCCGTTGCCGCTGCCAATGCCGCATATTTGCGCGGCAAGCATGCGTTTGATGAATTGGGCATGAACTGGCCGATCGTCATTTGGATTGCCATCGTGCATGTGTTGGCTGTGATAGCGCCGTTCTTTTTCAGCTGGCCGGCGCTGATTACTTGCATCATCCTCGCCTTTGTCACGGGCAGTCTCGGCGTCTGCATGGGATACCATCGCTTACTGACGCATCAAAGTTTTCAAACCTACCGACCGATTCGATGGTTATTGGCTTTCTTGGGAGGTTTGTCTGGCGAAGGTTCGGCACTCACTTGGGTTGCACAACATCGCAAGCACCATGCCCATAGCGATGAAGATGGCGATCCTCATTCGCCTCGCGATGGTCGTTGGTGGTGCCACCTACTGTGGTTCATGCCAGACTTTGGCAAGAAATGGCATAAGGAACTTTTGAATCGATATGCCCCTGACATGGTTAAAGACAAAGTCATGGTTGTGATTCACCACTTGTTCCTACCTTCCCATTTCATTCTGGCCGGGGTGTTGTTTTTGATGGGTTACTTTGGTCCGACGAGTTGGGGACTTGGCTCTGCCTGGGGTGGTTGGTCGATGGTCTTCTGGGGACTCGGCGTGCGGATGGTTTATGTACTGCACATCACCTGGTTCGTGAATTCCGCAACTCACCTCTGGGGCTATCGCAACTACGAAACGAGCGACAATAGCCGCAATCTCTGGTGGGTCGGCATCTTGGCATGGGGCGAAGGTTGGCACAACAACCACCACGCCTATCAACGTGTTGCCAGCCAGGGCCATCACTGGTGGGAGATCGACTTCACCTATTGGTGTATCTTGCTGATGGAGAAACTCGGTCTCGCCTGGGATGTGATTCGCTTGCGGGACGTGCGTAAAGCTGCGATGTAAATCGGTAGTGTATGCGTTGTAGGCCGCACTGAAATAAGCAGGGTGCCGTTCCAGGGTCAGTCTACGTCCGGATGCTTCGATCTCAGCTTGCTGGAACTTCGGAAACTGATCCAACCCTTCCGCCAAAAGTAGATGAGCATTCCCGTTGCGGTACCGAGCATGGTGATCCAAACGGCCGGATAGGCCCATTCGACGTGCAATTCCGGCATGTGTTCGAAATTCATACCGTAGATACCGGCCAAAAACGTGAGGGGGATGAAAATACTGGCCATGATTGTTAGCACTTTCATCACTTCGTTGGTTCGATTGGCGATGGATGATAGATAGGTATTCATTAAGCCGGTCACCATTTCGCGATACATCTCTGCGACTTCTGAAGTCTGCACACAGTGATCGTACGTATCGCGAAGATAAATCTGCACTTCTGAACTAATGGCAGGATGATCTCCACGGACCATCGCATTCACCGCTTCTCGTTGTGGCCAAATACCCCGGCGAAGATTGATCAACCGGTTCTTGATCTGGTTGAGATCAATCAGAAGTTCCGGTGACGGATCGGTGACAACAATGTCCTCCAATCCTTCGAGATGTTCGCCGATCGACTCCAAGACGGGGTAATAGCCATCAATAATTGTGTCGGCAATAGCGTAGGCAAGAAAATCAGCGCGGTGTTGGCGGATGACTCCTTTGCCGGAGCGAATCCGACGACGCACAGGATCCAACACGTCTCCATAGCGTTCTTGAAACGTAAGTACGTAATTCTTGCACAGTACGATGCTTACTTGTTCCATGTCGATTTCACCAGGACCTTCCACGCGAACCATCCGCACGACAGTGAGCAATTGGTCACCGTAGGCTTCTGTCTTTGGACGTTGTGGAATATTGACAACGTCTTCCAAGAGCAATGGGTGCAACTCAAATAGATCTCCGATACTTTGGATCAGGGCTTCGTCGCCATAACCTTGGATATCAATCCAGGTGACCGTCTGTTCATCAAACGCCGCGCGGAGTTCTGCGACGTCGGTGACGTTGGTCTCAGTAACATCCTCGCTCGAATAGCGGATCATATGGATACGTGGAGCAGGTGCTTCTTCAGGGATCACAAGCGTACCCGGACGGGCACCACTTTGGGGATGACGCTTGTCAAAGATCGCAGCAAGCATTGGATACCGTCCTCGTATAAGCGGTAAATGGTTTATGAGGGGCAAAGAGCTTTATGCAACAAAGGTACACTACCTAGTTGGGAGTGAACTGCATTTTGTCCATTGCTCAGTCAAGCTACTCTCGGTTGGCCCCCTTTGCGACAGTATATTGTTAAGCCTGGCAAAGTTTACCGGTTTTTCCAATTCGGTCAGTCGTAGGGGGAATTGCGAATCCTCTTGAGATTCGGGTTGTGCGACGTCGAAACCATCTATCAGCGTGAGCGATAAGGTGTCGTGAGCGCAACCCCCACCAGGCTCTGTGCGACGGGATCCACTCGATGTTCTCCGGAACCAACCTACCCCGCTGCTCCGATCGCCCGGCTCGAGTTCACACAACTGCCAACTCACCCGCGACAATGCCTTTGCCATTGTTGCTGGCAATTGTGTTGTTAATACTCGCCCCAGCCGGTGGCAGAGCCACTGCAAATGAGTCCCCTAACCGTTTCGTTGGCCCCCCCAACCGGCTGCAGCTACGGCTTACCAACGAAACGGGGACTCCTGCAGCTTCGTTCATAGAGTCAAACTTAGTAGTAAACGGCCCAACTGAGCAAACCGGTTTTATCTCAGCATTTGAAGACCCAGCTCCAGCACTGCCCCAACAACTTTCGGTAGCTGCTAATCCTACGACTGCCGGGACACCTCTGCTCGCACAGCGGGAATCCATTGTGAAAGACGAAGTGATTCCAACCCCATATGACCCAGTCGAGGAAGAAATCGGGCCCGGTGAAATGATCGAGGTCCCTTGTTTTGTTGCTCCACCGATGTCGATGGTCGAAGCCAATATTGCTTTACCCCCAGGAGACCTCCCCTCAGACAGGGCTCGATTCTGCTCTGCCGATACACCATACGTGTGGGACTCGCGTTTGGAATTTGGTTGGGCACAGTTCGATTTCCATTGGTCTGCGACCTGCCTTTGCCACAAACCACTATACTTTGAAGAGATCAATGCTGAACGCTACGGTTACACGGTCAGCCGGGTCTTTCAGCCGTTTATCTCAGGTGGAAAATTCTTTTTTACGATCCCTGCCCTGCCCTACCTGATGACGGTAGATCGTCCATGTGACTGCATCTACACCTTAGGACAATATCGCCCCGGGGATTGCGTCCCGCGACGCTGGAATCGCGTACCTTTACGAGCCGGCGCTGCGATTGTGGAAGTGGGAACCATCGCGGGGCTGATTCTGCTGATTCCCTGATTCAGCATCAGGGTGCCACTGGCACAGATTTACGAGGACATTAATTACCAAGGCAGACGCAGTTTGCGCTTCACATAATTCGTCGCGAGCTGGGCTATCGTAGCACGGCTTGCTTCGATTTTAGCTGTCCCTTGTGATCCCAACATTGCTTGCACATTCTGCTCATCAAGTTTTACTTCGACCAAATGATATCGATTATCGTCGAGTGTCGAACTCTTTCTCTGGGAGTGCATTGCCCTGCTTGCGACTTGCGAAACCGTTCCTGTAAGAATCCGCACTGGGGCTGAGCCAAGCAATATTCTTACTGAATCTCCCGCTTCCACTTCGGGGATATCCCTCTCGTCGACCATAACCAAAGCCGAG
The DNA here is from genome assembly GCA_937925545.1 of uncultured Planctomycetaceae bacterium. Taxonomy (GTDB): domain Bacteria; phylum Planctomycetota; class Planctomycetia; order Pirellulales; family Lacipirellulaceae; genus Bythopirellula. Next base: position 11,688 of record CALALR010000031.1, on the reverse strand, counting down.
ACCTGTTGCGGGTCGCCTATGGTGCAGAGCACTGTCCCCGATTCGACCCAGCAATTTTGGTTGCGGGGCTCAAGCAGAGAGCCACTCCAAGTGGGCAGTCGGTCAGCCGATTGTTTCACTTCGGCCATGGGGGGAGCGATGATGGTCCCAGTGACTGGTGCTCGGAGTTCAAGTTTTTTTGCCCGATTTTCAAACTGACCAAGCTGAGCCTCTGCATCGCGGAGTTCCGAAGCGGCAGTGGGTAGCTGCAGCGAGATCTTTGGGTTCAGTGTACGTAAGGTATTTAATTGATCAAACTGCAGCTGTTTCTCCGCCATGTCACCACGAGATTGAGCAAGCGATAGTTCTACCTGTGGATTGACGAGTCGTGCGAGTGTCTCTCCCAGCCGGACCTGTGTTCCGGCTGGCAGGGCAAATTCTAATTGCCCCGGTTCAGTGGCATAAATCGCATGACCACCAGCAGGGACGAACACGACGGATCCTTCTACATGATGCTTGATTGGATAGAGCAACAAGAGACCTGCCAGACTTCCAACGATGGCACCCACGAAAGCCAATCTTGTCTTGCGAATCCGATAGCGATTGACGGGATTACGCAACAACCGCCAAATTCCCGCACAGGGACCGATGAACATGCCAGCCACGGTTATCCCGGCTAACAAATACACGAGGTTTTCTAGATGGTAGGGTCGAGCCACCGTGAGCAACATTGCAAAAATGGCGAGCAGAATGATCACGGAGTAGATACGTGCCGCGATGGCATAAATCGCGATCCGACGCTGATCGTTTCTGCTCAGGAGCGGATCATCAGAGCGCGGCTGGGCAAGAAGCCAGTCACGAAGGCGCTCTCCCCACAGACCAGAGGCACGTCCTGAGAGGTTTGGAATCTCCAGGAGGTCAGACAGCAAGTAATATCCATCGTAGCGCAATAAAGGGTTGGCATTAACGACCAGCGTGCTGATTGATGCAATGATAGCCAATCCCAGCAGCCAGGTATGCAACATTCCCGGCTCGGTGTGCCACCAGAAAACGAGTGCCCCCGCTGCGAGAACGAGTTCCACCATCATCCCTGCCGCCGAAACAGCCATTCGTAGCCACTTACTCGGAAGCCGCCACACGTCGGATACGTCGCAATACAAGCAGGGGAAGAAAGCGAGGAGAATAATTCCCATTTCGTGGCAACGGCCACCCACGTGACGGCAGACAATCGCATGCCCCAATTCATGGAGCACTTTCACCCCAGCAATTGTCGCGAGCCACAACAACAGGTATTTCGGTGCGGTCAGTTCACTGACCGTGGGCATTCGAGCAAACAACTCGGTGCTATGTCCCAGCAGTAACCCTAGGGCATAAATCACAAGGCACGTGACGAGAACGCCGAACCATGGCGAGAATACCCAGCGTAACTTTGCATACAAAGCTTCGATTGTAGAAGTGGCATCCCAACTGGCCAAGCGGAATGATAATACTCGAAGTAAACTCTGCCACCGCTCAGTACTTCGGCGTTTGGCAGCACGTTCGAGCAGTTCTCTACCCTGCCCAGCAGCGTTGCTCACCAGCAGTCCCTGTTCAAACAACTGGGCAATTGCCTGCTGCACGGTAGCGTGCGTAATCGTACGTGGAGCAAATCTCTCCTCGAAACTCTTCTGCAGTTCCGCAAGGGTGGTTTCATTTCGCAACTGTTCAAATAAAAAGCACTCTTCAGCGGTGAGTTGATAGACTTCCAGGGTAAGCGGATCCTTCAGAATGAAACTAACCTGGTCGCCATAGGAAACTGCAATCGGGGAAATATCCCCGCGAGATTGCAAACCCAATGGACGATTTGCAGTTGCCAGTAGATAGCTTGAAGAATTGGGCATACTTGATCGATCCAAGTTAGCAGCCGACTCCCGAAGGCGATTGTTATTCTCTCGGAATCTCTAGTTTTCCTTGTTGGCCGGCTCGAAGCTTTCCTTCGGGATTGGCAACTTCTGCCCAGATACGCACCTGGCGGGTAACCGGATCCATCTCGGGGCTTACAAATTGCAGAGTGCCCCGCGCAATGATTGCATCTTTCTCATCACTTGAGCGAAATATGACTTCCTTACCAACAAGACTTTCACTTACTTTGTCTGCATCTAAAAACCCTTCGGCGCGGAGCTTATCGATTGCCACCAGTCGCAATACTGGTGCGCCCAATTCAACCCACTCGCCACGACGAGCCCAGATCAAGGCCACGGTACCCGCAAAAGGGGCTTGAACTTCGTGCTGCTGTAGTCGGAGACTGGCTGCCTCAACTTCTTGCTGTTTGAGTTTCCACGCGAGCTGGTCGAGCTCCAGCTCATGCTGGGCTTGTGCAGCCTCAAGGGTTAGCTTCTCGACCGTGAGTTGTTCCACATCAAGTTGCGATTGGGAAATGCTCTTTGCAAACTGAGAAATCGATTCTTGAGAGCGCTCCAACTCGGCCTCAGCAACTGCCAGTGATTTTTCGGCGAACTCTACTCGGATTCGATTAGTCGCCTTGGCCTCAGCTTGGGCCCTTTCCAGTTCTGCCTTTGCTAGATCAACTCTTGCCTGTCGGTCATCAAGGCGGGCCAGCACCTCATTCTCGGCAACGACTGCACCCTCGCGAGCTACGACTTCTCTTAAGACACCAGTTTGCTGGGCAGGGACCTCAACCGCATCGAGTGGGCTCAACACCACGTCGACAATCGGCACATCGCCGTAGGCTAAGGTAGGCAATACCATAGCGACCAAAACAGCAAGCAAGCAATTTTGATAATATATTCGGTGAACCACTGTAAACTCTTTGTCAGGCTTACTAACTAGAACGCCAGCCAACTGTAGACGTTGTCCCACACGTTATGAAACCACACATAGCCTAGCGATCGCTTCCCACACAATAGGCGAACTTTGGCTTCCATCCCAGGTCGAGCGGCAGGAAGATTCTTATCTTCGACAGCAACATCAACTTGAATATCAGGCAATTGATCAACACTTTTCTCAGGATCCATCACGGCTGTCTCGCAGATTTCATTCACGTGTCCCTTGAATACTTGCTCAGCATCGCCTGCAAGTTTAAAGCGCGCTGTAAGAGAATCCTCTGCTGAGTTCTGGGCCGCCAGAAGATGACCAATCTGGTCCTGCGGGACACGAGTCTTCAGTTGCCACCCTGAATTCGTATCAGCCACAGTGAACAGCACCTGGCCCCGTTCAACTGGCCGCGTGCGGAGCAGGTGTTGCACATCGAGCGTGAGTATTACCCCAGTGAGTGGACTGCGAAGCGTGAGAGCATCGTTGCGGCGATCTAAAATGGCCGTCTGCTCTGCGAGGCTTTCTAAGCGCAGTTCCAGTTGTCTCGCTTCCGCCGAAAGCGGCAAACGATCCGAACTGTTTTCTTCTCGAGACTGCCGATCCGTACGTGCCACGGCAATCGCCTCGAGCCGCTTTCGTGCAGTTGCCAATTCACCGCGCACTCGCTCTCTATCCAAAGTTAGTTGTGGATCTTCCAGCACACAGATCGCCTCTCCCGCTTTGACGTGATCACCATGCTCAACAAAAACTTCGCGGACAGTGCCATTTGCGGTCGCAAAAATATCTTGCTCGATCAAGGGAACGAGGGTCGCAGGTGCTTCAATCTCAAAATCGACGCGCACAAACACTAAAGCCGCCAAAGTGAACACCAATGCGGCCGTTGCCAACGCCATTCGGCTGACACCCCATGAATCCCAAAGTTTGTCCCACCGATTGGCCCAGGCCAACATTGTGCGAACGGGGAATCGATTCAAGCGAACCGCTTGTTGCAGAGAAGGTTCACACAAGTCGGCCAGTTCCACTAATCTCTTTTGAAGCAAAAGATCGCTATCCGAATCAAAATCTTCGGCAATCAGTACAGCCTGGATTTCGGAACTATTTCCAACTTGAGAATCTAACAAGGTGGCGGAGTGAAATGAAAGCGGAACGGCAGCCAAACGGCGAACATGAGTGTTGTCTAAATACTCCTGAAGCACCTCGCTAACTGGAGTCGGTAAATCGGCTACTAAATCGGCATCTGCTGAATCCGAGTAATCAAGCGGTTCGCCCCAGTGAGCCGTGACCTGGGCCAGGCTCTGCAATTGCTTGACGGCGTCGGCGCGAGTCTCGAACCGCTCGGTACCACTAACCGATTGAAGCTTCCATTTTTTCCGGTTGCGGAGAACGACACTCAAGCGATCCACTCCCAAAAATCGACGACCTTCGTTGGCGATATTAGAAGTGAGCTGTCTGAGGCTCGATCCTGATTGTAAGCGCCGAATGAGATTAAGTACTTCGCCATGGCTGGCCTGCTCGCTCCGCAAAAGGCGAAGCTCTTCATAGGACTGGAAATCGGCAGCCACCTGACAAACCGCAGCGAGGAAGTCCTCCCAACCGCGTTGCACCGCGGGACTACAACCACTGCGCAATGCTAATTCGACGATTACACGAGGATGCTGAGGACCTTTTGATTTGTTTCTTTCTAAAGGAACAGTCCCCATCAGAAGAACCATACCCTCAAGACCTCCGTCACTCGCTGGTAAGAGAACTTGAGGGTGATCCGCATTAACTGCTTGATTAAGGAGTCGCTCGTGGTCTGCTCCTAGATTGCTCAGATATCCGACAGCACTTGCTTGCATTAGCTTCCAGTTCCCATGCTGGCCCAACTGCCAAATGGCACCTCCTTGACAAGCGAGTGTTGCGACACAACCTGCTAGCAACCGCTGATAGAACTCCTCAGCCCTAACCGGCGCACGAGCTAGCTCATGGAGGTTCGAGAGGAATTCCTCCACCTGTTGCCAACTGTCGAGTTCCCGACGGTCGGGCTCAAGTTCGTGGGGTTCAAGGGTACTCATCACTCTTTCAGTATATCCAGTGGGCGGGATTTCTTTTGCAAGCGGTGCAATAGTTCGGATAACTTCCCCGGATATTTTGGGCGACAAGCGAGTTTGGCAAGCTGCGCAAGCTTTTCGGCTGGTACCGGAAATCATGGTTGTATCGCTTCTCTGGCGCCGAAAGACTCACTGAGACCACCCTCCAGGATGGTTTTACGCCCCGTGTGCAATTCATTCTGCTCCGTCAGAACGGCTACTACTTGCATGTCAAAGCTTATCCGCTCGCAATTGACATTTCTCCCGCTCTGCCTGCTGGTAGTGATAGTGGGATGTCGTTCGCGCCGAGACTGCACTTTCAAAGCTACCGCCCTGGATGATTGCTATCGTACTGTTGCAACGGAGATTGAGTATCCCGTGACCCAGTGCAGCAGTATGAGTTCGGATTGGGCCGTGCTAGAACCATTATCGCTCACAAGCACAGAGCAGCCGGAATACTGGGATGTGAAGCTCGAAGAAGTCGTGCAAATGGCCCTGTCTCAATCCAAAGTATTCCGAGACCTGGGAGGAGTGCTCCTACGCGCACCGTCGACAGTTGAAACCTATTGGGATCCGGCAATTCGAGAAACCGATCCGCGATTTGGTATCGACGCAGCTCTGAGCGCTTTCGATGCCCAATTGTCGGCAAGCATTTATGGCGAGAAGAACGACAGAGCACTGAATAACGAGTTCTTCGGTGGCGGCACGCGTCTGCTGAAGCAAGACGCCATCGTCTTCCAGTCCCAGCTAGCCAAACAAGCCGTTACTGGTACAAAGTTTGCCTTCCGACATAATTGGGATTACGATGCCAACAACGCACCGAGTAATCTGTTCCCCAGTGCGTGGAATGTGAATCTCGAAACGGAGTTCCGCCATCCATTGCTGCAAGGCAACGGCATGGAATTCAACCGTATTGCCGGGCCGACCAACATCCCTGGTTTGTACAACGGTGTGTTGATTGCTCGCGTGAACACCGATGTCGCACTCTCTGAATTCGAGATCGGAGTGCGAGATCTGGTGAGCAATATCGAAAACGCCTATTGGGACCTGTACTATGCCTATCGTGATCTCGAAACCAAGGTTGCAGCTCGGGATTCAGCCTTGGAGACCTGGCGGCGTATACATGCTTTGTATGAGTCTGGACGCCGCGGCGGAGAGGCTGAAAAAGAAGCCCAGGCCCGTGAGCAATTCTTCCGCTTTCAGGAAGAGGTGCAGAATGCCCTCAGTGGACTGCTAATCGACGGCACCCGTACGGACAATGGCAGTGGTGGCGGTACCTTCCGTGGTAACGGCGGTGTGCAGGTGGCCGAGCGACGACTGCGCAGGCTGATTGGACTGCCGCCAAGCGATGGTCGCCTGCTGCGGCCAGCTGACGAACCATTAACGGCACCGATCGAATTCGACTGGACAGAATCCACACAAGAAGCAGTTATTCGTCGAGCTGAATTGCGGCGCCAACGCTTCGAGACTCGACGGTTTGAATTGGAATTAATCGCCAGCCGAAACTTTTTGCTGCCACAGTTAGACACGATCGGCCGATATCGATGGCGAGGGTTCGGAAACGACTTTTTAGATCCCGACAGTGACGGTGTGGGAGAATTTGATAACGCGTGGAACAATCTCACCGGCGGCGATTTCCAGGAATGGCAGCTAGGCGTCGAACTGAATGTCCCCTTGGGTTATCGACGCGGATATACAGCGGTGAAAAATGCGGAACTGCAACTCTGCAGAGCACGGGCACTATTGCGTGAGCAGGAACACCAGGTTTTAAACGATCTGGCTGGGGCAGTCGCTGAATTAAAGCGCGCCTTTGTGGTCTCACAAACAACATTCAATCGACTCGATGCAGCACGTCAACAACTTGCCGCAGTGCAAGCCGCTTTCGATGCAGACAAGGCACCACTTGACTTGTTGTTGGAAGCCCAGCGCCAGTTGGCTAACTCTGAGACTCGCTATTTCCGCTCATTGGCTGAATATGCCGTTGCCGTGAAAAACGTGCACTACGCCAAGGGGACATTACTCGACTACGATGGTGTCTACCTCAGCGAAGGGGGTTGGCCAACGGCCGCCTATCAGGACGCTGCCCTTCGTGAGAGCCTGCGAGGACGACCCAAGGAAATCAACTACGCTTCATCACAATCTCCCCGGGTAGCCTACGGGCCATACGATCAGAGGCCGGACAAGGTATATCGTGTTCCCGCGTCGAATGAGATTGAAGTCGAGGATGAAGCTGCAGAGATCCCGAGCCCCGCGAATTTGCAATCCACCGAGCCATTCTGGAAGCCAACCGTTTCGGCTGAACCGATTCCGACGATATCAGAAATCGATACGGTTCTAGCTGGAGAATCGGATGTAAGTACGTTGGTTGATCCTGTGAGCTACTCAGAGGTTCAATGGGATAGCGCAAAATAACCCTTGAACAAAATGTTCAAATCGCGATTTCATGTTGGCGCTTCATTCAGGGGGTGCCTGCCACGATCAAAGCCCACTCGTATCAACCACTTGCCCATCAGCAATCGTCGAGAGGTGCTGGAGCGTAAGCAAATCGATAAAGGTGCTAATTGCCGCAACATGCCCATCAAGGAAAGCAAAATGGACGATATCGTTGTGCTCACTGCCGAATTTAGTGGCATCTGTGTCACGCCTGTCTTTTGCCAACCCTTTTTCCGTTCCGGCGAGAATGGCTAACGGGTTATCTGCCGCAAAGAAAGCCGTATCCCCCTTGTCGTGGTCTTCAAGCCCGGGCTCGGCATCAACTTCCGCCGGGATGTGACGTTCGCCGATGGCAAAAGTTTGGGACAGCCCATCGAGCACTTGGCGAGCCTTGATTTTCGAAAACGTAAACATGGGACCCACAACGGCACCAATGTCTGGCGTGTTATCCCAGTAGGTAGGATTGGTACCCCAGTGATAGTCGAGTCCGGCATTAGCAGCGTAATCCCCACCTGCCGCGACATCTTGAACAATCGAGGGACTATCGTTGTTGTCGAAATCTCGGTCCGCAGCCGGTTCTCTCCGCGTCGGACAATAGAAAGTATCAACTGGGGTTCTCATTGCCAGGGCATTTCGGTCGTCAAAAACAGGTGCTTCCTTCACAAAAGAATCATAGATGTTTCCCTGCTCAATGAAGGGCAACATGTGAAAGGCCCAAGAGACTCCTTGCTGCCAATGTGTTTCCCGTCCCATAGTATAACGTTCCTGAACATCATGGTACATCTGCTCTGAAAGCATCATCTGCTTGAGATTATTCACGCATTGAGAACGTCGAGAAGACTCACGGGCAGCTTGAATTGCAGGGAGTAATAATCCAACGAGTGTGCCAATAATTGCGATCACAACTAGCAATTCGACTAAAGTAAAACCATGTTTAAGCGCATTTCTCATGATTGCACCTCATCATACAAATGATTGTTTTTTGGGAAGGACGTTCGCGACGGGGTCACAAAGCGATGCGAGGCAGGAAGGGTCGTGGGACTTAGGTAGGTAAAACCAATCAGGTGATACTTCTTTCACCTTTGGCGCACAGAAGTCTAAAGAACTCTCGCCGACGATGTCAAGCTTGGTTGATTGAGATTAGGAAATTAAGAAAAGGATGCTTTCATTATTAGCTAGCACAATAGTGCGTAACGCAAACGAAAGAATTAAATGTTGCAAACGAAAGATTCTTAAGAAGCGGCTTAGGCTAACGCACTCTTGTCGCTTGTAGCTCGCCAGCGAGATACTCAGCCAACTCTTTCGGTGTAGGGCAACTCCAGATCACCATCGGTGGAGACTGCAAACCAAGAACATGGTCAAGTTCCTGACTCACCTCAACGGCAGTGAGAGAGTCAATTCCCAATTCAGCGAAGGGGGTATCGGGCTGCATATTGCCCGGCTGAATATTAGCGCGTTGAGAGAGCCACGCCACTAACCACGTCTGCAAAAGGGCAGTCAGCTCCCTAACGCTCAAATCAGGCGCCTGTGATAAGAAATCGGGAGAGGCCGAAAGTTCTAGAATTGCTTCAGCGGGGAGATTGTCTCCGCCACACATGTGATTCGTCCACTGTGAGGTGACGGAAAGTTGATCCGCTAAGAAAAGCTCGCGACATTTTCGACGTTGTACCTTTCCACTGGAAGTGATAGGAAGGCTGGCTGGACGAATCAGCACGATTGCGTGTGGATCAATCTCGTGCTCATCAACGATAGCCGTGCGGACCGCGTGCATTATGGCCTCGTGGTCGGCATTGCGGAACTCGCGCTTCCACTGAAACACTAGCACCAGTTCTTCGCGACCATCAACCTCTACAGAAAAAGCTGCTCCCAAATCAACTGCTTCATGAGCCAACTGGGCCGTTCGCTCCAGATCTTGAGGATAGTGATTCCGACCACGTACAATGATCACATCCTTTAATCGACCCGTGACATAGAGCTCACCCTCGTGACTAAATCCCAAGTCACCCGTGCGTAAGTACTCTGCAGAACCATCGCCAGCAAGTTGGGCACGGAAGATCTCTTCATTTGTTGTGCCTTTATTCCAGTACCCTGCAGCCACCGAGTCGCCCTGCACCCAGATTTCGCCAACCTGGTCCGGGTCGCATTTCCTAAGTGTCACAGGATCGACGATCCGGTAAGAGAGTCCTTCACAAGCAGATCCACAGCCGACGAGTGATTGACTGCTGCCATTTCTCTCAGCGAGACATATGACCCGATGTTCTCGCTTTGCATCACGGTCCACATGCAGGACTCGAGGACCATCCATCCGCTGTCCGCCAGTGACGAGTAGTGTCGTCTCTGCTAATCCGTAGCAAGGGTAGAAGACTGCTGGCCGAAATCCCGCTTTTTCGAATGCTGTCGCAAACTCGTCGAGAGTCGCAGGATTGATAGGTTCGGCCCCGCAGAACGCCAGTCGCCAATGGCGGAGGTTCAAATTGATACGTTCGTCTACGGTTGTCTTTCGTACCGCCAAATCATAGCCGAAGTTTGGAGCACCACTGATCGCGGATTGTGTTTCCGACATGAGTTCTAGCCAGCGCAGGGGTCGACGGATGAAGGTCGTCGGCGCAATCAACGTACTTGTTCCCCCTACAAACATCGGAGTTAAAATCGAGCCAATCAAACCCATATCATGATAGGCGGGGAGCCAAAACACTCCCTGCTCGTGCGAGTCGTCTTCTAGCGCAAAGCCCAAACGAATCGCAGAGAGGTTATGAAGTATATTGCCATGGGTTACCATGACTCCGCGCGGTTCCGAGGTCGAACCAGAAGTGTATTGCAAAAACGCCAAATCCTCGGACCCCCGAGACAAAGGCTCAAAGTCACTAGCGTCAGCGGTTGGTATTAAATCGGTTGGTTCCCACGCCAGCTCGCTGATTGCAGGACTCTGTTGATCCAGACACAAGCCCCCAAGTGTAGAACTATGCGTAAGCACCAGACTTGGTTGGCAATCTTCAGCGATTGAATCCAGCCTTGGCGAAGGGCGGCGAGGTTTGGGATAGGTCGCCGGCACTGGCAAGACTCCTGCATAAACGCAACCCAGGAAGGCAGCGATGAATTCGAGTCCCGGAGGATAAACCAATAGCGCCCGATCATCCATGCCAGCACGCCGAACTAGCCAGCTAGCCAAAGTGCGAGACCTCGCCTCGAGTTGGGCGTAAGTCCAAGCCTCCTGCATTCCTTCATCATTTTCATAGACGAAAGCTGTACGCTCAGGAAATTGTGAGGCCCGAACTTGCAGTACCTCGCCTAAATTTGCGAAGCGAAAGCCAGGTTCTTTCCGGTTGTCGTGCATGTCTTCTAATTTAAGAGAAGCTTGGTTGCTTACGGGCGTTCTCACGCACGAATTGTTTGCCAAATTCATCCATCCAATGTATCGCTGAAAAGCAACCTGAGGACAAAAATACCTCTCCCGAAAAGGAAGCATACTTTCCGTTGGGTTGAAGGAAATGTAGGCAACATAAATTAACGTCCCAGGCAACTATCTGGCAACTGATTGGCAGGATTTCGCCTATAGAATAGCTGATTTCCAGTTTACTGGCAGCGTCAATCCGCGAGAATCCTCATAACGTTCCAGATCGCACTTCAAATGCAGTCGGTTGGACGGCGCTTTTACTCTGCGCTGGGCTGATCGGCTTGTTCAGGCACGATATTTTGGTTTGCCTCACGAGAAGGGCGAGGCTGCAGCGATTTATTATTAAGATAAATGACCCCTCGGTAAGACACGGGAGGGTCCGAATCTCGTAGCGAGAGGGTCGGCTGTGCTTCAGTGGCTGCGACAATCAGCGGACGTAATTGTGGATCGACGACCAATAGTTGCCTGGCCACTAAGCGACCTACGAGTACGTCGGTAGCAATATCACACACGACATTTCCATCGCTATCGTGCAGCATCAAGGCACCCACTCGATCGGAAAGCTGGGTGGGATCATTATTTATTGCTCGCTTAAAACTCAATTCGGCTAAAGTATTGCCGGGATCCTGCTGATCGACGATTTGCAAACTCTCACAGCGTATCTCCTTGGACTCTACGCGCTGCATCAGTTTGTCGCGAACCGATGCGCCAAGAGCAAAAAGCAGTAGAGGATAAACGATCCAACGTTCTCGTTCGGACATGATTTGGCTCTTTCTCAGATAGATTCAATTGTGATGGCCACGGTCATTCTCGCGCAGCGATCCAGAGTAAAGATTATATTTCATCTGCTATACTTGAACTTCAGTACGGCATCTAGAAGCAAAGATACCAGTTTTTTCCTTTACTGGAAACAACCTGAAGGAAGACAGCAGTGAGATCACTGTTGGTGTGATTGTGATCTAGCGCACCAATTTCTCGTTCAAAAAGATCTTAGTCTAA
>CALALR010000030.1 GCA_937925545.1 uncultured Planctomycetaceae bacterium | reverse complement strand
CCTTCAACAAGAGCGGTGCCGCCACCGAGACAATCATCTCCACGGAGTTCGACAACGCGGGTAGCGTCAATATCAACTCGGGCCGATTGAACTTCGCTGGACAGTACAAGCAGACGGCCGGAAATCTGAAACTCAATGGCGGTGCACTTACCACTGCTATGGCATTAGATATCCAGGGCGGTAGGCTCACGGGAACAGGTACCATTACAGGGGATGTTGCTAACAATGGAACGATCGCTCCAGGATTGTCGGCGGGTTCGCTAACGATAGCAGGCGACCTGACTCTTGGTACGAGTTCCAAATTCGAGTTCGAAATTGGAGGCCCTACGCAAGGCACGCAATACGATTTCGTTACTGAGGCGGGAGTCGCACCGCTGAATCTCAAAGGACTACTTTCTTTGAACCTTATCAACGGATTTGTCCCCACAACCTCTCAAACCTTTGCAGTGCTGCGATCCAATGCTGCACTGACGGGTGCCTTTAGCAATGTAGCCAGCGGTAGCCGCTTATTCACGACAGACGGGATAGGTTCGTTTCTCGTTCGCTACGGAGTTGGTGCACCGAATTCATCGCGAGTTACGCTATCGAACTTTCTTTTTGCAGGTGACTTCGATCTGGATGGCGACGTCGATGGCCGGGACTTCCTCGTATGGCAGCGTGGTGGATCGCCCAATGGGATCAACAGCGGCGATCTGGCAAAGTGGCAAGCGCAGTATGGCAGCAGCGTGCCACTGGCTGCAGCGGCAACGGCCGTTCCTGAGCCGTCGGCCATGCTCCTCGGTTTTGTGGGGCTTTGGTTAAGGTTTGGCTGCAGATTCCGCTCTCGAAGGTGACGGAAATTTGATTGACATGACAAATTCCCCGTCTGATAATCAAAGGCGCTCATGGCCTCCTTTGTCGGCGTGAGCGATTCGTGAATCGCTTGCGGAAGGACTGGGTGAGCGCGAGGGCTCTTTTTTCGTTTCCCTGCTGACCTGATTCACTTCGGCATTCTGCCCAGCAGGTTTTATATCTATATCCAGGAGCGTGGCCCCGGCTGCGCCTCTTAGGTTATTGGGGGATCACTTCATGTGCGGAATTAAAGCAATCTGTGTTGTAATTTTTGCTACTGTATGGAGCACTTCAGAAACCCTCGCCCAGACCTTCTGGCAAGCAGGTACGGGAGATTGGTTTTCAGGGAGCAACTGGACCCTTGGTGTCCCGGCTGCACCAGGTGATGCCGTGATTGCCAATGGCGGTACAGCACAGATTCAAGCACCGGGGGCCAGTGTGCGTAGACTCCGCGTGGGTAGAACAGAAGGCCCTGGTAACTTGCAAGTCGATGGAGGCGCACTCAATGTGACTGAAAATCTCCATCTCAATGAGGGTGGCTCGGGGCTGGCGACTCTTGCGATTCAGGGGGGTGGGTCGGTCACTTCACCTGCCACGATTTTCGGATTTTCTGCGGGCGGTACCTCAAGTGCCACGATTACAGGAATGAATTCCACGCTCAGTTCTAATGCGCTGTGGGTGGGCACAGGCGGAACGGCCAACCTCAATATCGAGAATACTGGCACTGTGTTCGTCACGAACGATCTCTCGATCAATAACTCAAGCATCGTGAATCTCAACGGCGGCACCCTTCGTTACAACACGATCAGTGGAACAGGCGGCTTGAGTAAAATCAACTTCACTTCTGGCACCATCCGTTTGGCAGGCAACCGGGCGTTCAGTCAGTTTGCTGGTGGAGACCTTACGATTGGAACCTTGTTTGGTTTCCCACCCAATATCCCGAGCGGAAAAACACTGTATATCGAAGGGATTGGGACTATCTTCGATGTTGACACGACGACAGTGTCGGTGAATGGGGGTGAACTGATCTCTACCAATTTTGACGTCAGCCAGGGCATGCTCTCGGTTCTCAATGGGGGAACTGTCTCAACCTCTGGCAACGGCAAGATCGGACTCAATCTTGCAGGTCCTCACCCAAAAGCAACGGTCAGTGGCTTTGGTTCTTCATGGACCGCCAACAATCTCAACGTCGGGGATGCATCTTTGGCGACATTAACCATTGGGGATCAAGGCCTGGTTTTTGTAAACAACGCTCTGACAGTCAATGGCAACGGCACAGTCAATCTCAATGGAGGCACCCTGCGTTTCAATTCTGCCAGCGCGTTGAATCGGATTAACTTTAGTACGGGAACTATACAACTGGCCGGAAATCGAAACGTAGGCACCGATGCTGCAATCACACAGTTCTACGGGGCCGCGCCAGTGATTTCCACGGGTAAGAATCTCACCGTCGAGGGAACGGCCACGCTATCTAAGCGGCTGCGAATCGATGGTGGCAAGTTTAAAACCAAAGGGCTTGACCTCACCACGCAAGGTGCCGAACTCGATTTCTATCGCGGCGTACTCGAAGTTGAAGACGGGCCAATCCTGGGTGTCGACAATCTGATCATTCCCACCTTAGGCGAATTGCACATACGTGGCGTCCATTCGCAAAGGATTACGGGGCTTGCAGGCTCTACCATCAAATCGACTGCCGATGTGACCATCGGCAGCAATCAACCGAATGGATTCTATACGAACGGAACAATTCTGGTTGGCGACAGCCATACTGTTACATTGACGGATGCGAACGATGCCGTCTTGGATTCGGCTTCGTTTGTTCGCCTTAATGATGGTGGTAATCCAGGAACCCTGGCGGCCTCCAATGGACTAACTTTGAACTTCGGCGGCAACATCTTCGGTGAAGGAGCCGTGCAAACTCCCAACGACCCCGCCAAACCATTTATCAACAATGGAAACGTTAGCGGACAGGCTCCCCTCAGCCCGGTCAATCTCACCGGTTACGTGAAAGGCGTCGGCGCGTTTGACAATGTGCAGTTCACCGGTACCTTCTCACCGGGTTTCAGCCCCGCGCGGGTGAATCTTGGAAGTGCCACTTACGATGGCACGCTTGCAATCGAGTTGGGAGGAACTACTGCCGGCAGTGGCTACGACCAACTCAACCACATTTTGGGTTCTGGTGTAGTTGACTTGGGTGGTACCTTGGACGTATCGCTCATCAATGGCTTTCAACCTGAAGTAGGGCAGTTTTTTCCTTTCATTACCAGCATCGGTGGAATCTTCAACAACTTTGAGTTGGTCAACCTGCCTGCACTAGGTTCCGGCAAGTCGTTGCGACTTGTTTACGGTGAAACCATCGTTGGTTTGCAAGTTGTATCCGGCCTTCCCGGAGACTTCGACCTGGACGGCGACGTCGATGGCCGGGATTTTCTGGTGTGGCAGCGGGGTGGATCCCCTAATCCACTCGGCGCTGCAGATCTGGCTGCCTGGCAGACAAATTACGGTGCGCCATTGGCTGCCATTTTCACGGCCGTTCCCGAGCCGGGATCTCTTATGCTGGTTTCTGCGGTGATTATGATCCTTAGGAGCTTAGAAGGTCGTGCCAGAGATTTTGATTGACGCCGTCCTTTTTTCGTCGGATAATCCAAGGTGCTCATAGCCTCCTTCGTCGGCGTGAGCGATTCGTGAATCGCTTGCGGAAGGACTGGATGAGCGCGAGGGCGATTCTCTTTCGTTGTCCTGCTGAACTGAATTGTTTCGGCACTCTGCCGCAGCAGGTTTTTTTCCCAAGTTACAGAAGCAGTCTCTGCTTGCGCGTTTCAAGGATTAGCACACGGCTGAACAAGGATCACGACCATGAAATCACTGAAATCTGAGTTCATTGGATGGATTGTCGTTTTTGTAACTTGCACCATGTCGATGCAAGTAAGTGCCATCACGATCAACATGACCTACACCGACGAGGGCAGTCCTCTTCCCCACCCAGAGAACCCATCCTGGGATCCAGATGGCACGATATTAAAAGCTCATTTCCAAGCTGCCAAAGCGATTTGGGAATCTTTGTTGCCTGGCCCGGGCAGTTACGAATTCGACTTTCATTGGGACGATGACATCGGAGCTACGACGCTGGGTCTCACGACGGACAATGCATTTGACACGTTCATCGAGATCAATCCAATTCAGCCTTGGTATGCCGACCCCACACCATTAGATAGCGTCGAGTTCAGCTTTTCAGACTTCGTCAACACCATGGGGGTGCCTGTTTATCACCAACGGTTTTACAGCCAGCTTTCTTCCTCAGACCAGTCGACTTATTTCCCCGGCTCGGCACCACCTGGAGCTTTGGAAGTCATGTACCGTGGCTTCGGCTCATCATCCTTTCCAAGTGCTTCTGGCCAGGCTGGTGTCAATGCTAGTACGGGTTACGATTTGCTGAGCACGATCGTCCACGAGATGGGTCATGTGCTGGGAATTGCTGGAATAGAGCCAGGGGAATACAACATATTTCCCCAGCATGTTGGTGGCATTACAAACGTACTCGTGCTTGAAGGCGATGGGGGACATCTAGCTGGCAATGCAACAGTACCCGGTTTTCTCATGTGCGACAGTTGCGGCTCCCTTGGTGTGCGGCGCATTCCTACGGCGAGCGATGTTCTAGTCATCGCCGAGGATCAGGGAATTACCAACGTGCATCTCGCTCGCGTGGGTAGCATCTCTACAGGATTGTGGAGTGCGCCATTGAATTGGATTGGTGGCGACGTGCCAGACTTGACTCAGGATGTCTACGTCGGTCATAGCGGAGCCGTCACTCTTGACGCCAACGGTCAAGGTAAAAACATCAGCATTTCCGGAGGAAGCAGCGTCGCGGTTCAATCCAATCAACTTCTTGCAGTCGGGACGTTGTCGATTAACAGTGCAGCAATCACCGTTGGTGCTGGGGGTTCGATCGAGGCTGACAGCATCATTGCTGATCCAAGCTCGCTCACCACGACCGCAGGATCGCTAGTAAGGTTCAATCAATTCTCCAGAAGTACCTCTTCAGCCACGACGGCTTCCTTCAACGGCAGTGTGGCGATCGGCTTTAACTCCAGCTCACTGGGTCCGGTATCGTTCAATGCTAATCCGCTCTCTTCCTGGACCATCGGAGAGCATTTGGCTGTTGGCGGCCCGAACCAGAATACCCTTGTCCTCAACACCGCCACCTGGAATGTCGGCGGCAACCTCACCGTCGGACCATCCGCCCTCAGTTCGGGTGCGGGAAATATTCATGTTCAATCCAGCGGAATGATGACCGTCAATGGCAATGTCGAGGTTCACGGCACTCTTACCAGCGCAAGCGAGATCACTGTAGAGACAGGCAACCTCGACATAGCCGGAAGCGTGACCATTGGTGGTGCTGGTTATGTGACCTATCGCGGCTCCTTTCCTGCCAGGGCTGCTTCGTATACTGTCCTGGCTGGTGGAACGAGTGTTGAAGGCTCGCCTCCTGCAATCCCCTACCACTTTAAATATTCCCCAGCTGGCCGACTCACACTCGATGGAACATACCTCTTCACGACGGACGTCAATGTCGAGGGAGGTTTTGGCAACGGTGCGGCAGGCGGCTTGGTGCTTTTTCAAGGCGCTGCGCACGCGGACGATTCCATTTTCCAAGTCAAGGCAGGCCGTAAAGGATCGTTCTCGCCCTTCCTACCCCTCGAAATTGCGGGCAACGGCGGGCTCATTCGGTTCGAGGATAATGCTAATGCCGACACGGCCCACTTCAACAACTTCGGCGTCTCCGAATATCAGGGCGCCGTGGGAAGCGGCGGCTCGACGCAGTTTTTTGATAACTCTCAAGCAAATCAAGCGACCTTTCACAATTACGGAGCGACCTACAATGCTAACGCCCCAGGGGGCCGAACAGAATTCCATGACAACACCACTGCAGTACGCAGTGGGTTTACCAACCACCCGGGCTGGGGCCTTACTCCCGCAGGAATGGTAAATCCGAACGGTGGCGCCGGTCTCACAATTTTTCGCGGCAATTCCACAGCCGCTAGCGGCACATTTACCAATAAAGGTGGGCATGCACCTTCCGCTCTTTACTATGGCGGTGGCACATGGTTCTTCGATAATTCTACGGCTGGACATCATGGAAACCCTATCGATAATGCCACCTTCATTAACGAGGGCAGCACTGGGTTGCCACAGGGTCCTCCCTACGCAGGATCCACCCGTTTTTATGGAAACTCTAATGCCGGCACAGCCACGTTCTTGAGTAAACCGGGTGGCGGAACCACGGAATTCAACGACAATTCCTCTGCCGCCGATGGCACATTCATCGTTCAAACCGGCGGTCCGGGAATCAGCGGTGGCTTTGTCGTTTTCAACGGCAACTCTAAGGGAGGTACGGCCAACATCATTATTCAGCCGTTCACTTACAACGCGACTGTCGCATTCGGAAACAGCAACACCTCTTTAATAGATTCAGCCGACGCCGAGAATGCGGAAATCACGCTCCAAGACAATTCCAATGCTTTTCTCTATTTCGTGGACAATGCAACTGCTAGCCAGGCAAATATCGATATCGGTTCGTTCGGCCGTCTGATATTTGGCGGTTATACGATCGGTGGGAGCATAGCAACGGCTGGAGCATCAACGATCAGAGTGCGTCCTGTAGGCACAGCCAGTTTTGGCGTTGGATCAACTGCCTCCAACGCACAAATCACTGTGGAAGGTGCACACCTTGCTGGTGGGGGATGGGGAACTATCTCTTTCGCCAATTCTGCTGCGAACAATGCAGTGATCACCATCGAAGGTGGAACTGTCTCTGGTGCCAGAGGTGGGAACGCAGAGTTTGATTTTAACACCAACATTGGCAACGCAACTTTAGTTGCTGGCAGCCCAACTGTTGCTGGCGCAACTGGCGGCGTTATCCTCTTTCGACGTGGTGCAAACGGTCCGAACTCAAATGTGAACGTCCAAACTGGCGCGTGGCTCGACCTCACCGGCAATGGAGCCTACGGTGGCACAGACATCGGCTCGCTTGAAGGTGGGGGTACGGTCATACTCAGTGGCTCTGAACTAAGAACCGGCAGTCTCAATGCCAGCACAATCATCTCCGGACCACTCGTTGATTTGCCAGGCTTCAACCCCAATGGCAGGCTCACCAAAGTCGGCACAGGGACGCTCACACTTGGCGGTAACAACACGTACACCGGTCTCACAAAAGTCAATGCAGGAACGCTGGCTGTTAACGGCACGGTTGCTGGTAACGTCGAAGTGAACAGTGGTGGAACACTTAAAGGCGTTGGCTCAATTGGGGGTACCGTTACGGTTAACGCGAGCGGCATGCTTGCGCCGGGAGCCTCCCCAGGCTCACTCACGGTCGGCGGTCTTACATTGTCACCCATGAGCACACTCATCATGGAGCTTGCAGGTAGCTCCCCTGGAAGTGGCTACGATCAGATTATCTCGTCTGGAGTATTTACACTATCTGGCACACTTCAAGTGAACTTATTGAATAGTTTCGCGCCGGCATCGGGTCAAAGTTTTAATTTGTTCGACTGGGGCAACGTCAGTGGATCTTTCAATACGCTTTCCTTGCCAACACTCACTGGCGGGCTCAGTTGGAGCACATCACAGCTTTACACGGCTGGCATTCTCTCGGTAGTAACCGGCCTTGCCGGTGACTTCGATTTCGACGGCGACGTTGACGGCCGGGATTTTCTCGTGTGGCAACGCAATCCGGGTGTAGGAAATTTGGCGGATTGGCAGGCGAACTATGGTGTTCCATTTTCGGCTACATCGATTGCCGTGCCGGAGCCCGGAACCTTGTTCTTGCTTAGCTCTGTTGTAGTAGTGTTCTCAATTCGCCGTCCCTTCACCAATTGGAAGTATGTATGAGCCATCGAACCAGGATTTTGAGTTTCTCGCTATTGATTTGGCCTGAAGCAAATTTTAAGTAGGAGGTATTAATACTATGACAAGTCGTCCCCCAAGAATCGCTTCTGTCATAAACACGGCAGTGCTATGCACTCTCCTCATAGAAAGCCCCGTACACGGCAGTATAGACTTTTTTCGCATCGGTAAGCGAATCTTCTACTTGCAAGATAGCGACAGTGAGCCGACTACAATTGTGGCCATCGACGGCGGGGTTGATCTATCCGCTTCGGATCCGAACGACCTCGCATCGGCGCGCGTGTTTTCGACCAACCCGATCCTGCTAAGTCCGTCATCCCCCTTTGTGCTGACAGAGTTCTTCCCAGGATATTGGGGCAGCAGTTCAGTCTATCCTTCCCTGGAATCGCTCGACGAACACCTTCCTCCGGGTGATAGGTTCGGCTACCTGATCGAAGGCGGCAATTTGGGAGCACGCATGGCGGTGATCCAAATTCCACTGATGAACCTCTTCGCACCTCAGACTCCTCACTTCACGGGAAACACCTTCAGCCAACTCAATGGGCTCAACGTTACCTCGCCGTTCACTTTTACCTGGAACGGATATACGCCTCTGACGGGTATTAATGACGCGCCGATCTTTTTCACTATCTATCGCATTTCGGATGGCCAATCAGTAGCGGGAACAGTCGTGGCCAATACCGTCACGTCGTACGATCTTTCTCCCAACACGCTCGCTCCCAATACACAATATCGTGCGGAATTATATTACAGCAGTCGCGTTAATACTCCGAACAAAGGTTTTGTTGACGCCGATTCATCAGTCTCATATGACCTTGCGACGAACATCTACTTCACCACAGCGTCCGCTGCGCAGATCGTCGTCCCCGAGCACACAGCAGGCATGCTGGTGTTGGCAATGTTTTCTCTGCTCGCTTTGCATCGACGCAGGATGACACCGGCCCGCCTCAGAATAGCCTTGATCATCGTTGTGTCCCACGCGGCATCGCCGGTGGTCGCGGACATCCAATTCTATCGCTTCGGAAAAACTCAGCTTTATACCCAAACAAGTAATGCGCAACCCACGACACCCGCAAGTATTTACGGTGGCATGGATATGTTTACGAACATTCCCGACGATCTTGCGTCGGCATGGGTGTATTCGACGCGGACTTCGCCACCTGGTCCCACACCCGAGTATCTACTGACACAGTCCTCGCCCGGACATTGGGGTTATACGCAGGTTTTTGCCTCATTGGCGGCAATGGATATGGAATTTGTACCCAGCGACACGTACGGTTACCTGATCGATGGGGGTTTTCTGGGTCCGCAGCTAGCGCTTTTGGATTCGCCCGCGACAAATCTTTTCGCTCCCAGCGTGCCCTACTTTACGAACAACGCCTATACCGCCCTTAATAACCTTATTACATCCCAGCCCTACACCTTGAAATGGCAAGGTTTCACACCGCCTGTGGGCATCGACGATGCACCGATATTCGTGAATATCGCGAGGGTCTCTGATGGACAGACAGCCATTAGCACGGTGGTTGCCAGCAATGTCTCATCGTTATTGGTTCCGGCTAATACATTGGCACCCAACACCCAGTATCGGGCGACGCTCTTCTTTAGCTGCCGAATTGTCTCGCTGAATTCGGGGTTCGTTAATGTCAGTAGCGTCGCTACCGGAGATGCCGCTGTTGGTTTCGACCTGGGCACCGATCTGCTCTTTACAACCGCGCCCCTGGAAGACGCCGATTTCGATGCAGACAACGACATCGACGGGAGAGACTTCCTTATCTGGCAACGCAACTTCGGCGTCACCGGCCAGACCAACAACTCAAACGGCGACGCCAATTTCAACGGCACGGTGGGCGCGGAGGACCTGGCCGTTTGGAAAAATCAGTACGGCACTTCTGGGCCATTCCTGGGAGTCGCAACCGCTGTACCGGAACCGGGTTTGTCGACCTCAATCTTCATCAATTCCTTTTTAGTAGTTTTCTCAATTCGCCGTCCCTTCACCCATTGGAAGTATGTATGAGCCATCGAACCAGGATTTTGAGTTACTCGCTATTGATTGGACTTTGTTCATTGGCAACTATTCACGCCGCGAATGTCCGCTG
>CALALR010000029.1 GCA_937925545.1 uncultured Planctomycetaceae bacterium | reverse complement strand
AACGGAAACGGCCACGGCAACGGAAACGGCCACGGCAACGGAAACGGCCACGGCAACGGAAACGGCCACGGCAACGGAAACGGCAATGGCCAAGCATAGCCTGCTGGAATACAAGATCTGGGGCAAGCAGCACGAGTTTCGCCATACCGATGCCTGGATGCGCGGCTTTGTCGGCGGCCGTGGTACCGGCAAAACCAAGATCGGCGCACTGGACATGATCCTGCGCGCCCGCGCGGACGAGCCTTTCATGGCCGTCAGTCCGTCGTATCCGATGTTCGAGGAATCGACCTGGCCAACGTTCGTCGAGACCTGCAACGAACTGGGCGTCCTGAAACGCGCCAGCAAAGGCGGCAAAGTCCCCCGCGCCGTTTGGTACACCCAGGACGGCGGCGAGGCAGAAGTCACTTTCCGAACAGGTGAGCGACCGGAAGCCCTTCGTGGCCCGTCCAAAGCCGGGCTGTGGCTGGACGAGTGTAGCGTGATGACGAAGTTGGTTTTCGATCTGGCCGTCGCGACGCTGCGCTACAAGCAGAGCATGGGCTGGATCACGTTGACCTTCACGCCCAAGGGCCGCAGACACTGGACCTACGAGGCCTTCTACCACAAGAAGGAAACACCCGAGGGCACCGAGTGGGAACCCAAAGACCACAGCGAGACGATCGAGCAATACGGCAAGTATTGCCACCTCGTGCAGGCCCACACCCTGGAAAATCCCTTCCTACCGCCAGACTTCTACAATCTGGTCCGGGCCCAATACGGATCCGGGCTGGCGGAGCAGGAGCTGGGCGGCCAGTTCGTCGACCTGGAGGGTCTGCTGTTCCAGCGGCACTGGTTCAGTCTGGTGACCGAGGTCCCCAAGGAAGCCGATCGAGTAAGATATTGGGATAAAGCCGGAACCGCGGCAGAGGACAACCCGGCGGCCAGTTATTCGGCAGGCGTCCTGGTCGCACGATGCCGCAAGACCGGCCAGTATTTCATTGAGGACGTGGTACGCGGGCAATGGAGCCCGATGGAGCGGGATAAGGTGATGCTGCAAACAGCACGATCCGACGCGCTGAAGTACGACAACACCGTCCTGATCTATTCGGAGCAGGAAGGCGGCAGCGGCGGCAAGGAATCGGCCCTGGGCACCAAGCGGCTACTGGTCGGATTCCCCGTCTATACCGACGTGGTCGGCGGCAAACAGAAACGCACCAAGGACAGCATGATCCTACCCGGACCCGCCAAGGTCCAGCGCGCGTATATGTGGCAGGCCGCGGCCGAAAACGGATTGATCAGTATCAAGCACGCGCGCTGGAATGAGGACTGGCTGGAGGAAGTAACCGCCTTCCCCGAGTACGCTTTCTCCGATCAAGTGGACGCGACCAGCGGCGCCTTTAACAAGGTGACCAACAACAGCATATTCAGCGTGACCCACGCCACGACCGGCGCGATCCCGCAGGAGACCGGCAAACGTTTCGGTGTGCAACGAGACACCAGCAGCAAAGCAGCGCGGCGACCCGTCAGCGCACGACGACGACGAGGCTACCGAACATGAGCGACACGCAACGGACATTCACGGACGGCGCATTCGAGCACTTTATGATTTGGGCCGACTGGTGCGAGGAGCAGGGCGACGATCCTCGCGCCAGGCACCTGCGCGAACTCGCCCAGCTAATGCGCGACGATCCCGACAAGGCCCTGGAGATAACCACGACCGCCGGTAATATCATCGGCAATGTCAAAAACCCAGAAGACCTGCCGCGATACCTAGTAGGGCACCTAGAGGCCGTGAAACAAACCGAGCAGGTACCAGTCCCAGGTAACTGGGAGCGCTGGGCTATCGAGCAACAGATAGACGATCGCTGGCGGATCACCGCCCCCGTGGGCGCGGTGATCCCCGAAATCGAAGGCCTGCGGCGCAGAATGCGATCCCAAGCCCTAGAGCACTTAACGACCGTGGCAGGTGACAGTCACGCCACCCACCGCTTTATCTGGGAGACATACGAGGACCAACGACAACGCTGCACAGTGATCCGCCTGGAAATGCAATATTTGATTCATCCAGCCATTCGCAATGAACCGGCCCAGGTGATCTACCCCGAAGCCTTCCGGTTAATGGACGTGACGACATGACCAAACGCCTCAGCGCCGAAGAAAAAGCACGACGCAAACGCGAGCGAGAAAACCGCCGTCTGGAAAAGAAATCGCTCAAAGGACTGCATAGTCACGTCCGTAAAACGGAACGCAAGGCCGCCCAGGCCAAGGCACGGAGAACCCGGCGAAAGTTTTCCAAGACGCCCGTGGGGCGACTCGCCAGGGGCGTCTATCAACAGGCCCGCACCGGCAACCAGCGGAAGATCAAGCGCGCCCTCCGCGAGCTAATGGATCCCGGCACCATGCGAGCGATCGAGCGCGCCGGTAGCGTCGAACGCTACGCCCTGGAGAAAACCGTCAAGGCGGCCCTTAATCGACTTTGGAAGGCGCTGGGCCCGATCGGTGCGACCATTAAGGTCCTATTCGAAGATAAGCAGCGCAGCGGCGGCAGGGCCCTGGAGAATCAGATCGAGGCAGCCATCGACTTCTTGGAGGCCTTTGGTTACGACGTGTCCCAAGCGCCACCGATCCAGGCCGCCCAAGGCGACCCAGGAGCAGAGGATGCGATCCGGCTGGTGGATGAGGTGATCCCCGAGCTGGAGGCCATGGCCGAGGAGATCCCCTACGCCACCGAATTGGACGTCGTGGAGGACATCGACGAGCACCTGATCGACACCCGACTGGTGCAGCGGCCCACCGGCGGATTCACCGAGGAGGCCGAGGGGCTGACCGAGGAGATTGAGACGCCGGAAAGCTCTAATGTGTTTTCGATTCAGTACGACGCCTTTTTCGGCATCCTCTACGTGACCTTTAAGGCAGGCGGCGAAGCGATCGGCACCAAAAAGGCCGTCAACAGCTGCAAGCCCGGCAGTAAACCCTACAGCATCGGGATCCGCGCCCACCGCCGCGGCCCCACCTACGCCTACGGCGGAAAAAATACACCGATCCCCGAGCAGGTTTGGGATTCGTTCGTGCGGGCCACATCGAAGGGCCAGTTTGTCTGGAACGAGTTGCGAATCTGCGGCACGATCCACGGACACCAGTACCCTTATCGACTGGTCCAAGGGGACGCCTACAACGACAACTACGTCCCACGCAAAGCCACAGCCAAGGGATTCCGCCGCCGGGCCCTTGTGTCCACCGGCCGCGGCGCACGCCCCGCCGCCTTCAGCACCCTGCCGGAAAGACTATTCGGCACGCCCGACCGTGGACAGCCTAATACTGGCGCCCCCAACACCGGCGCCCCCTAGCTTTGCAACGATCGGCCATCCGACCTAGAATCTATTGCGAGCGTGGAAACTCAGATCCTCTAGGGGTGCAAGAATGCCACGCGCGCAGGACCTCGACACCACTTTCTACGTTCTGCGCGGCTGGACAGCGATCGCCCGCGTAATCGGCCCGGACGGCAACGTGGCAACACCCGGCAGTACAACGTCCATTCAGGCCATTGTCCAGCGAGTGAAAGCCCCAGGAACACCCACCCACGACGCCGCCCTGACCGTAGGGACCGTCGTTAAGGATCCCCTGGTAACCCGAGCCGATGATTCGCGTTGGACCAAGGACGACGTGGGCTACAACTTCATTGCGGAGTTGCCCGCGTCCGCTTTTCCCTCGCCCGACCACTACGTGGTGGAATTCCGGTTTACGCCTTCCTCCGGTGCCGATTACAGCGTGATCTACAAGGGCGGCGCGAAGTCCACCTACAACGGATAACTCCATGCCAGTATTCGATCTAAATCGAGTCGTCCAATTTGGTCCACAGGACAACGGTGGAATCGGATCCAGCAATCCCAACCAAGCCCTGGCGCGCCCCGACTTCGGCAGGCCAGGAGGCGGCTACAATCCCGACCTCAACCAGTATCCGGCCCGCGTGATCAGCGAGCAGGCGCAGGATCCCAGCAGCGGAATCCCCGGCAGCCCGCCCAACTTCGGCCGGGACATGGTCCCGCATATCTACACGGTCCAAGGCCGAGTAGGCACGATCAGCCGCGTCTACCGACCGGCGGACGAAGCGATCCGTAACAGCCTCGAAGACGCCCGCTACATGCGTAACGAGTGCGGCATCATGGAATGCCTGGAGGCCCGCCAACGCGGCACGGCGCTACTGAAATGGCACCTGGAGCCCGAGGACGCCAAGGATCCCGCCCAGGAGCAGCTGTGCGAGGATTTAACGCACATCATCGACCGGATCCCGCACTTTCTCGAATACCGCCGCAACCTGCTGGAGGCACTTTGGTATGGCAAATATGCCATCGCGCATATCTGGGGCATGGAAATGGTCGGAGGACGCTACCGCAAGACCATTAAGCGATGGAGCCCACGACACGGCGACAAACTTGTCTTTCGATACGACGACGGCACTTGGGCCTACGATCCCAGTCAGATCGGGATCCGCATCGGCGCCGGTTACCAGACCGAAGATAAAGGGCCTGACTTCCTTGGTGGCCAGCGGCGAAAGATCGAGCCCACCGACCAAGGACTTGCCTACTTCCTGGACGCCTGGGAGCGCGAAAAGCTCATGGCCGTCCACCAGCACATCATCGAGGATGGCGCATACGAGGATCCGCTCCAAGCCGGAGCTGTCACGGGCGTGGGGATCCGCTCGCGGATCTACTGGACGTGGTATCAAATGCAGGGATGCTTGGCGTTCTTGCTGGACTACATCGAGCGCAGCGCCCTGGGCGTGGAGATCTGGCGATTCCCGGCGGGCAACCCCAAGGCCGAGGAAAAAACACGCACGGCCGCGGAGGAACGGATCGGCGGCGGAAGGTCGATCATCCTCGTCCCTGTCCCCCAGGGCGAAGATTCGCACCTCTACGACGTCCAGCACATCGAGCCCGGCATGGCAGGCGCCAACGCCGTCCGCGAACTGATCGAGGGCTATTTCGCCCACAAGATCAAACGCTACATCCTGGGCCAGATCCTGACCTCGGAAGCCGAAGCCACCGGCCTGGGCAGTGGCGTGGCCGACGCCCACCTGGGCACCTACGCCGACATCATCCGCTACGACGCGGTGAAGCTGGGCGAGACCCTGACCACCGATCTGGTCAGACCGCTCAAAGCCGAGAACTTCCCCCGCTATCGGGATTGCCATATTCGTTTCGTGATCGACACCGAAGAAGCCGACAGCGATGAGAAACTCGGCGCCTACGAAAAGGCTTGGAATATGGGCCTGGAGGTGAAGGCCGAGGACGTCCGCCAGCTGATCGGATCCAGTCGCCCCAGCCCGGACGACGAGACCCTACAGAACCCACAATTCAACCAGCCCGGTATGCCGGGCATGATGGGCGGAGCCCAGGGCATCGGCATGGACTTCGCGCCGCCCGGATCCCCGCAAGACCAAGCCAAAGACGTGGCGCAACTGCAGGAAGGCCTCGCCAACCCAGGCCAGGAGGCGCCCGAACTGTACCCGGAGAACGTGGCCCAGTTTGCCCAGGAGCAATTCGCCGCCCAGGAATTCAACACCGCCGATCGAGGCGGCCCGGATCCGTTCGTCTTCGTGAAGGACAGCAAGCAGGCCTACAGCAGGATCGAACGAGAGCAAACGACCAACGGCGGATTCCATTACACGTTTTTCAATCCTGGCCGCTACGCCGTCACGATCGAGGGCGGCAAAGTCGTCTACGCCAAGAAGCCCAACAAGGGGCAATTGACCTTCAACTGGAACGAAGAAGATCACCCCCGCGACCCGGACGGGAAATTCGCGGAGAAGGAAGGCGGCGGCACGGCCACCAAACCCAAGCGAACCAAAGAGCAGATCCAGGGCGAAATCGCGGACCTCGCTTGGCAGCTGGACGGCGCCGACGAGCTTGAATACGAGATCATCGAGGCCGACATCCGCGCGCTAGAGGAAGAACTCGAAGGCCTGGACAAGGAACCGAAGCCAGGAGAAGAAGAGCCAGGACCGGAAACCGAACCGGAAACCCCGCCGGAAACCGAAAAACCCGGGGATACCCAGGAAACAGCGGAAGAAGAGCCGGAACCGGCAACCCCGGCGGCAACAGAAACGGCAACCAACGAAGCACCACCAGCAACCCCTCGCGGCGAAGCAGAGGCCAAGGCCAGGGAACTGGACGAGGACTACGAATTCGCCCGCAAGAGCGCGATCCCCAACGCAGGCGAAGACCTCAAAGGATCCGCCCGGCACATCCGCAACCAGTGGACCGACCTGGAAACCGCGGAGAAGGAAGGCACCGCCGAGGAGCTGGTGACACGGGACAATCTATTCAAAAACGAGCCGCACGATCTGGCCGCCAGCGCAGAAGACAACGCACTGACCGCCCTCGCCATGTACTGGGGTCTGAAGAAGTTCCCCAAGACACCCGGCTATCGCGACGACGGCGGAGATGCCAAGGATCGCGAGCAATACCTGGACGCCTATCGCCGGATCAAGGATAAGGCCGAAGAACTTGCCCGCAACGAGGAGAACCCGATCGCGGCGATCAAGGAGCTGAGGAGCGAGATTGCCCAAACCGTCCGCGACCTGCGAGGCATTGAAGGAACAGGCCTGATCGCAATGTCCGCCGCGACCGACCCCTACAACAAAACCGCCAACTCCCTGATTGCCACCCAGAACGCGCTGAAGACCTACGGCCGCGGCGGCATTATGAAGGACTTCAATAACTTCGGTAAGCAGATGGAGGCCGCCTACGGAGCGATCCCAGGTGACGACGAGAGCCTGGAAGCCAAACAGGAATACATGGCCAACCTCACCAGCCACGCCATCGACGTAATGGAGGGGATGAGTGTCAACAAAGCCTTCGGTAAGACGGGCGGTGGCGCGAAGAAATGGTCCAGCGCGGACGCCTACGTGAAACATGCCGAGCGAGTAGGAGGCCCAGCCATCGACGCCGACAGTGCAAATAAAGCCGTATCGCACATGACCGAAACCCAGGGCATGCGTGGTATTCAGTGGGGCAACTCGGTTAGCGACGAAGAACGTGACCACCACGCCAAGATGAGCGCCGAGGCCTTCCTGGACCTGACCGACGTCTTAGGTCTACCCGAATCGGCGGCCAGCCTAGACGGCACCCTGGGACTAGCGATCGGCGCCCGCGGCCGTAGCGGCGCCATGGCGCACTACGAACCGACCAGCAAGGTGATCAACTTGACCCGCAAAAACGGCGTGGGATCCCTCGCGCATGAATGGGGTCACTTCTTCGATCATCATTTAGGCGGCCACGAGATCAAAACCAAGGGCACCGGCAAGCGAGCCAAGCAGTCAGCCGCATACTACAGCCAGAAGGACGTCCGCAGCACCGACGACCCGATGGCCAACGCCTTCCGCGGCCTGCGCAACGCCATGAAGGAGTCCGGCTATATGAAGCAGGCGGCGCAAGAAGCCGCCCGGCAATCCAACCCCAACTACTGGACCAGCCGGGAAGAAATGTTTGCCCGTTGTTTCGAGCAACACATCCAGCACAAGCTACGCCAGGACGGACGCAAGAACACCTATCTGGCCGGATCCAATGGACACCCGCTCTGGCCAACCAACGAACAATCTGCACAGATGGCCCCACACTTCGATGCGATTTTTGAAGCCTACAAGAGCAAAGAATGACCAGCGAAGACCTGGAAAAACTCGCACGAGCCTACTACCGGGACGAGTTTGCGCGCCACGCCAAACAACTGGGATTCAACTGGACCGAGGAGCCAACGAAAGAACGGGCCGGAACGAAGGACCTGGAGAAACTAGCCAGGGCCTACTACGGAGAAGACTACGCCAAATACGCCAAGGAGATGGGACTCGACCCAGACGAAGAAGACGAGGACACCCTGGAGGAGGAACTGGAGGAGCCCCTGGAGCCGGAAACAAAACCCGAGCCCAAGCCGAAACCAAAGCCAAAACCGAAGCAGGAGAAGCCGCCGGGAGACGTGAAACCGGCGCAGGTGATCCAGGTGCTAGAAAAGCTGGCCCACCTTATTCAATCGCGCCCCAACCGGGCCGTGATTACACACTCGGACGGCACGACCAGCACGATCAAGCTGGATTGTGTCGAAAGCTAGGAGACTGGCATGGCAGATTTGCATAGATACGATTGCCGCGTTCAGGGCACCACCGTCCACGGGAACATCCAAGCCCAGTCGGTTCAACAGGCCAAGGACGAGGGAGAACTGGACGTCCAATCGAGCTTTCCGGACGTTGACTTCACCCAGGCGACTCAAGCAACCCTGATTGAGGAGAATACTTCACCCGGGCCACCGCCACTAAATCAATATGAAGTAACCACCCTTTGGCGCCGAAACGTCATTATCGACACAGAGGATAAACAGCAGGCGCGAGTGGAAGCGAAAGCCGATTCGAATCAAGGGATTCAGAACTCGCTGGTGGTTCAGTCGGTACGCTTCTTAAAAGAGAAAACGGGCGTCAGTACCTAGTCGAAGCAACGTCTAAAAACAGAAAGGCAGCGCAATGAGCTGGAAACTAAAAGATCCCGAAACGGTTCCCACGCGGTGGCTGGAACTCAAAGACGGATTCCACGGCTGGGGCGACAACGCCGCAGCTGGTATAGGCTTCGCCCGCAAAGCGGACGCGGACGCTTTCGGATCGACCATTGACGAGCCTACAGTATCCGATTCGGTGGGAGCTGCCGGAGATACCTGGGTCCTGGAACGCGACGGATCCAGCCCGAGCGAGTACCTAGCGATCGATATCAACGGCCGCTACGAGTACGTCACCGACGCCAATCAGGCCCTACAAATGTCGTCGAGCGGATTTGCCCGCAACGTCAATCTGATCTTCGACAGCGACCCCAACCATACGGAGCAGCAAATTATCTAATGCCCGAACGACCCTACACGCTTGTCCTCCAGGTCAAGGTGGATTCCGAGACACCCCTGGAGCGCGCTAAGGTACTGGCCGAACTCCGCAACCGCGTCACTTTCCCAACATTCGTTGAGATCGACGGCGTAAGGTACCCGCTAACCGAATTGGAGATTAGCGAGTAATGGCTGCAGTTGCGGTAACAGCGGACAATGCCCGTATTGACGCGGCCGAAGCGATCACTAATTTCGCATCGATCGGTGCGGGACCGGGCGTGGTATTGGAACAGGACGTTTTCTACCAGGGCAATGCGGCATGTTCGCGGAAAGGGTCAACCAGCGTTGACGGCTTAGCGTATGACGGCACGATCCCCGTCCAGACGCACGACTTTACCGCGGCCCGGCGCTCAACCTGGATGGCGAAAACCAACGTCACCACGCCCCAATTGCTGAATGACCAAACCGTCCCCGGCTTGTTCTACCGGATTGGATCCTCGTCTTCCGACTACTACCAGTACGACGTCCAACTGATTCCTCCCGGCGGCGGGATCGCCGACAACTATCCCCCTCTAACCAGCTTCGTGATCATGGCGGTGGATCCCGCCGTGGCCACCTGGAGGGATGGATCCAGCGGAACGCCTTCACTTTCGGCAATCGACTGGATTGGACTTGCCACCGATCAGACCGGCAACTCGAAAACGGAAAACGTCGTTATCGACGCCGTCGACCACGGCTACGGCTTGAATCTAGTCGGCGGCGATGGCGGCGATGCGGACGGCGTCTTCCAGGACTTCGTGGACGAGGACGAGGGGACAAGCGGCAATCGCTGGGGCTACGTTTTCACGATCTCAGGCATTATCTACGCCCAGGGCAAGCTGACGATCGGAAAGACCGCCGGGCAAACGACGACGGCCACGGTATTTCAAGATTCTGCCCGGGTGGTCGCGTTCCCGCATAACCTGACCGCGCAGGGCTTCAATGGATTCGACATCGACCTGGGTAACGCGACAACGGACGTCGACTTCACCAACTGCACGTTTATCGGCGCGGGCGAGAATAACGAACTCCACTACTTCGACACCGAGCTGGACGTTACTGGCGGTGGTACCGACGCCATTGATATGCACGAGACCCACGAGTACCAGACGGGCGACGCCGTCCTGTATTCCAACGAAGGCGGATCCGAGACATTCGGGCTAACCAATAACACGGTGTATTACCTGGAGGTCACCGATAACGATACCGTTCAGGTCCACACAACGCGGCTAAACGCCACCAATGCAGGCACGCCGATCAACCTGACGCCTTCGGTGGCCGGGCTAGGAGAACGGCATTCTTTCCGTAAGCAGGTCGATACCCGGCCGGAGCTGATCGTGACGGGAACAGACGGCGCTTTCGACGCTACCGGCTGCGCCTTCAATCGCTTCCGAAATATGACCTGGACCTCGGAGGTCACTTTTACCGATTGCACGCTCCTTGAGCCGTTTGATATCGACATCAACACCGGAACACTCGACAGCTGCACCGTGGACTCCGCGGTCCTGGCCCCAGGCGAGGCGGCCGTCCAGAGCACAACCCTGGCGAATATCAGCGATTGCACATTTATTGCCAAAAGCAATATACACCTTGCCGGACACGCCATACGGATCAAGAGCACCGGAACCTATGCGTTTGACGGCAACGTGTTCACGGACTGGGGGCCAGAAGGATCCAGCGGAATCGGCTGGCAGTTCCACACCCAGGACGACGTGGACGCCCTGAACAACGAGATCGACTACACCGCCCATGGAATGACCACCGGCGATCCGATCTATTACAACGACCAACCCGGCAACAGTGATAGCATTGGCCTCACGGACGGCGACCTCTACTATGCCCGGGCGGTAACCGCTGACGCCTTTTCCATTCACCTCACCCGCGAGGCGGCCGTGCAGGGATCCAACCCGGTTGGACTGATGGACGGCACGAGTGGCGAAACGCAGAGCTTTTACTCGGCCTATGCCGCGATCGTCAACGACAGCGGCGGCCTCGTGACGATCAACGTCACCAACGGCGCCGCCATGTCGATCCGTAACATCGGCGCTTCGACCACAACGGTCAATGTTAGCGTGACCCTGGAGATCAACGGCGTCACCGAGGGCACCCGCTGTAGCATGATCGGAGACGGTGGCGCGGAGGACGGCGTGGAGCTGTTGGCGGCCTATGCGGATTCCACCGGCACCGCGAGCGGAACCTTTGGCGGCGCCACACCGCAAAACGTGATCGTGCGGGCCCGCAATGCCGGGATCATCAACGCCGCCATCCGGGACGACGGTGGTGCCTTTACCGACTACACCGACGAAGCCCGGGAACAGGTCGGCGCCGACGACGTCAGTATTTTTACCGCCAGCGCGCAGGTCAATGACGCCTTTTACTTTGGCGGCATTGACGAGTTTGAGGAGATCCTGGCCAACGTCAGTAGCGCCGGATCCGGCTACACCGCGGCCTGGGAATACTGGAATGGAGCCTGGGTCAGCCTGACCGTCGACTCGGACGGCACCAACGACTTCACCACCAGCGGCTGGAATACCGTGGAGTTTTCCGCACCCAGCGACTGGGCCACAACCACCATCAACAGCCAAGGGCCCTTTTATTACGTGCGGCTGCGGATCACGGCCATCGGTACCAACGCCGCATCCGCCGAGTACCTGACCCTCAATAAAACAACCAAGTACCTACCCTTTAATTCGACCGGGACCATCCAGTCCGGCTCGGGCCTGACCGTCACAGCTGTCTGGATCGAGGACGTCAACAACCCCTAATTCGCGTATACTCGGAGCAGTACTAAGCAGAAGGAGTTTTCCCCGTGGCCATTCAAGACGATTTTACGATCGACTACGTTGATAAACGGATCACCTATACGACCGCTTTCGCGGACGACCGACCGCCGTCCATTTACACGGTCAACGAGCTATATTCGTTCCTCCAGGACGAATTCGACGAGCCCGCGCAAATGGACGACGAGATCCCCATGAGCGCGCAGACGCCCACTCAATTCACCATGCTCTACCCGTGGTTTATTGACAACGAAAGCGTCAAGGCTTTGTATGGCGGCGTCCTACAGACGTCCAACTGGACTAAATCCGGCACCGAGGGCATCACCGCCCTGCGGTGGCAGGATGCCCCGACCAACGCCCCGGACGAGGGCGAACTGGGCACGACCTTAACCGGAGGCACCAGTGGCGCCACCGGCGTAATGCTCAAAGTGGACGCCACCCGCCAGATTGTCTGGGTCCGCAATACCTCGGCCGCCCAATTCGCGAACAACGAAAACGTGACCGGCACGGACACCGACTTCCAGACGATGACCGAAGCCGGTTTCCAGACGGGCGAATCGATTTGGCCGAACCTGTTTTCGGTGGGCTCCCTGCAAACCGAGACGGAAATTTATATCGGCCAGGAAGATGACCAACTGGGCGGCACGGCCTACCACGACGCCGACGCCGACAGCAAATTCGAGCGCCGAATTGAGAAGCTGGACGAGTGGTGGGATTCGGACGTCGACTTCGCCACCGGCAGCCCCAACCTACTCGGCGGCGCCGGTCACTTTGATATTCTTGTCCTGACCCAGGAGCTGGGAACACTGATCGACGGCGGCCGGTTGTTTGCCGGAGCCCGCCAATTCACCAAGATTTATTCCCACTTCGAGCTGACCGCCAATGCAACGGGTAACTTCGTTGTGCCGTTCGCTAGTGTGGGTGCTGACCTTAACAGCGCGGCAGGCCCCTATAATCAACTGTTTGACAATAGGACCGGCAACGACCTGGAGGTGGGCGACGTCCTGGAAAATGATTCTGGCGAAGCGATCCCCGGCCGACTACGCGCCGTCGTCACGGCGGTCACCGGCGGAGCCAGCGCTACGGGTAACTTTGACTACTACCTGATCGGTGAAAACGAACCACTGACGACCACCGACCGCACCCTGGTCCAACTGGCCGACAACACCGGCCTGGACGTCCGCGGCGACACCACCAACCTGGACACGATGGGCGCGCCGACCGTGGTGACCAACGGCCCCAGCGACGCGGCCGGGATCACCGTCACGTTCGCCGACTTCCAGGTGGACGTGGACGAGGATTCAACCGACGAGGAGTACGCCTGCCAGATCGACTGTAACAACGTGCCCCTGGCCCAGGTCTATCGGCGGATGCAGTTCCTGACTGCCCGCGGTAACCAGGACGGTACCACGGCCGACAACCAGGACGAGCTGCTGCCCAGCGGCCATGCTTCACTTAACGAGGCGGGCGAATTCTACCGCGCCGTGGGCGATATTGTCTTTTCCTACGACGGCGGCCAGGGGACGCAACCGACCGAGGGCGATCTGGTCACCAACGGATCCGGCGCCTATGGCGTGGTGACCTCAATCACGGCCGGAACAACCGGAACCTGTGTATTGACGCAGGTCAAAGGCACCTGG
Organism: uncultured Planctomycetaceae bacterium; assembly: GCA_937925545.1. Lineage (GTDB taxonomy): Bacteria > Planctomycetota > Planctomycetia > Pirellulales > Lacipirellulaceae > Bythopirellula. The sequence goes on along the minus strand of CALALR010000029.1, from coordinate 54,188 downwards.
GCCGACAACGACACCGTGGCCGAGATCGACGCCGGTGCATTGAACGACGTCACAGTGATGGGGACGCCCCAGACAATTGTCGATAACACAGGTGCGCCGTTCGGCACCTTTGCTGGTGGTCGCTGGTTCTTGGCCCGTGGCGTGGTGCTGACCAACGTGCCAGCGGCCGATGCCAACAACTGGGAGACCGTCGACCTAGACGGCAACAACAACGAAGGCGTGCGCCGTGCGCCGCCTGCCGTTCGCACAATCACGTTCGCCGGGCTTGTTGCCAACGACCGCGCCGCGATCTTCGAGGTCGACACCGCGGGCGGTGTTGATATCACGAAAAATCAAAACGGTGTAGGAGCTGCGGGTGCGGCCATCTCGGATACCAGTATTCCCCTGGATTCGACGGTGGCCCTAGACGTTCCCGCTACGGGTTGGATTCGTGTGGTTGATGCCTCCGCCACCGATGGCACGGAATTCCGCTACGAGTACAGCGCCGTTTCCGGGACAACGGTCACGCTCCGCACCGGGGCCGGATTGACGGGCGACACGACAGGATCAGAGTCGGCGACCGTCCTGACGGACACCGGCGCATTTACCAACTTCGGTACCGATGGCAATTGCAAGATCGGTATGGAGATCCGCAACGTTACCACTGGTGACATCGCGGTGATCCTGCGGAAGATTGACAACGATTCGATTGAAACCACGCCGGTGTCCAGTAACTGGCACAGTGGCGGAACCGCAGACAGTTGGGAAGCCAACCAAGTGGTGGTTGCCCTGGTGGATGCGGACACCGTCTACTTCCCGTTTATCGACGACGTGGCCAGCGGCACGTCTTTATCGAAGAACGTCAAATACGTCCACGACACGGACCTGATCGCCCGGGCCCGCTTCAGCGACCCGGACATCGGCGGCCAGCGTATCTTGCCGTTCGAACTCAAAAGTGTAACCCTTACTGATGCGGATCTAACCGTCACGGCGATCCGTACCGACGACACGATAGCGAGCTAATGCGGTGGTGAAGCAAGGTAGGCTTGTCGGCGCCCGCGTGTCGATAGGTAACAAGGAGGAGATGCTCCAACAGCTGGCCGTCAGCTTGGCGGAGCACTTCTCCAATGCCAGCCTATTCCAGGCGAATCACGAGGCCTTTCGCGATCGGGCGACCGTGGACGAAGCCAAGGCCCGGGAGCTGGACAGCCTGATCCTACAGGTCGATGAGAGGCGCGCCCTCCGCGAGGCCCAGGCCCGCGGCGAGGACGTCCAGATCAAGGAGCGGCGGATGGATCCCCTAGACACCTACGACCCGACTGCCCTCCGCATGCAACGCGATAAGCACCTCCGGCAAGCCGAGGAATTCCGCAAGCGATCCCTGGAGGAAGCCGATAAGGCCCAGGACTCGCGCAAGGCTGCGGAGGATACCCAACGCAAGATTATCGAGACGCGGGCGGCCAAGGATGAATATTTTGATCTCCGAAGGTAGCCCATGGCATTCCGCAGCGACGTCACCGTCTGCTATTCGATCAGCCCGCGGTTGATCATAGTTGATGCCCCGTCCACAAATATCACGATCCAGGACCTGCATGACACGGTCCAGGAGATCGACCAACGGCAGGAGAATCTAAACCGGGCCAACCTGATCCAAACCAGCGGCGGCGCCGATCTGGGCGGTGGATCGTTCACGGGATTGACGAGCACGCTGCAGAACGCCCAACTGGCGTTTGAGCGGCGCGTCAATCTGCTGGAAACTGGCACGATCACAACCGCAAGTACACCCGGCAAATTCGTCTCGGTGATCGACTCCGCAGCATTATTCCAGACCAATTTGGTCCAGCGCGGCGATCTGGTCGTGAACAAGGCCGACGCTTCGCACGCCGAGGTGATCGAAGTCGTCAGCGAGACGGAGTTGAAGGTGATCAGCCCGACCGGCGGCGCCGAGGACGACTACGACGTGGGCGAGGCCTACGAAGTTTGGGAGGTGGTCGAGTGTACGATTGACGGCGGCAACTTGGTGGCGGTCGATGACGTCGGCAGCCCGATCACGCCCGTCTTCCCCACATTCGGCGTATTTGTCTCGCGGATCCTCAGCACCTCGGCCGGACTGACCGTGGGCGCCCCAGCCGACTTTGTCAGCGCACTGAGAACCGAGGTATTCGACGGCCAGACGTTCGAGGATCTGCTGACCTACTTGAAAAGCTGGGGATACGGCCGGTTTGTCGAGACCAGTACCAACGTATTCGATTACTACGACCACGCCGGGGCGACCGTCCTCTTTACGCTCACCCTTACCGAGGCGGGCGGCTTAGTCAGCAGAGCGAGGTCCTAATGGCTTCCATCGGCCGATCGATCGCCACCGCAGGCTGGGCGTCCGCGACCCCGCGCAATAAGCGAATCGGCGTGGCAGGATGGCTATTGGCCGCGGCGATTATCGTACCGCCAGGCGCAGGCGGATCCTTTGGTCTAATGTCCTGGCCGCCAGATTGCAGCGAAGAAGAAAAACGAAAACGCGACGAAGCTATTTTTGTCGCGCTGATGATGCTAATGAGGGAGGTCTAACTGATGACAGCCACCCGCCAACAGGTTGACCAAGCAGCTGCAGACGCAGCGAGCCCTACCGAAGCCCAGGCCGAGGCAGGTAACTACAAAATGGGGCACATACAGATCCACGGCCTTAACGTCACGATTGAGAACGCCAAAGGCACCCACCGCAGACCCGAGTGGCCCGCGTTGAATTGCCACTACGGCTACGTGAAGGGTACTAAGGGCCGGGACGGTGATCACGTAGATGTTTTTATTGGCCCCCACCCTGAATCCGAGATCGTCTACGTGATTGACCAGGAGAGCCCTAGCGGTCGCTTCGACGAGCATAAGGTGATGATGGGATTTACCCACAAGCACGCGGCCAAGGAGGCCTATCTTAGCAACTACACCAAAGGATGGCACTGTGGCCCGATCACGCCGATGACCATTTCGCAGTTTTGCGGATGGCTGGATGACGGGGATACCAAGAATCGAGTGGCGCCCCAGGTTAGCCGATACGAAGCCGAATGGCGAACGGTCGGCGGCGGCGCCCCCGCCATGATTGACACCGACACCGGCGAGATCCTAGCCGGTTGCCCGGGCCTGGAAGGCGAAGACCTGGACGAGATCGGCGAAGGCGAGAGCGAAGCAAGCCGCGACCGCCGCGAGGACAAGCAGGACGCAGCCGAGGCCGCCGGATGGGAAAGCCAGGAGGATCAGGACGCCCGATCGGCCTGGAATGAGGCCCGCGCCCATGCGCCACGAGACGCGATTGTCCTCTTGAAGCTGGGCGACACCTACCACGCCTTCGACAAGGACGCACGGCAGCTCCAGAGAGCCCTACAGATGGGCGACGGCGAGAAAGCCGAGTTTGACTCGGAGGCCTTAGACAGGCACCTGGAGCAACTGGTGGCGGACGGCCACCGGGTGGCGATCGCCGAACGAACCGAGGAAGGCGGCGCCCGGATTGTCGGCGACGACGCGAAAAAGGAGGCCCTGCGCGAAAGCGGCAAGAAGGCACCACCCAGGAGACACTACAACGCCCAGGTACGCGAGGCCCTCGGCGAAGACGTGGAGGAAGGCCTACGGGAAGCCTTCGAGGAGCAGATCGCCATCCACTGGCAGCTGCGCGCCGAAAGCGCCGAGCAGATCAACCACGGCATTAGTGAAACGCTGGCCCAGGTGGGATACAAAACCCGGCTGCAGCAGAACGGCCTGATCCAGGCCTTGCGGAAGTCGGAACGCGACTACGACAAAATCGAGATTCACGGCCAGCGAATATTCGACGTGATGGGGGACTACGCAAAAACGCACCATCCCTACATCCTGGGCGCCGGTGATGCCGAAGGCGCGGAGCAGGTTGACGCCGAGCAGGCACTGTTGGAGCGAATCAAGGCCGGATTCGAGCCCGAGCTAGGGCAGCCGTCCAAACGCCGAGCGATCCCCGACGACGTGATGGACGACGCACTAAGCTGGCTAGCCGACGTAGAGCAGCAGTCAGCTGACAACCGCAGCGCGGAAGCGGCCGCGATCGGCGCGGACGAAAGCAGCGGCGAATGGTGGGACGACGAATGGCCCGAGGAACGCGAAGCCAAGCTAACCCAGGAGCCCTGGGAGCAATGGGGGCAACAGACGCCCAGCACGGACGACGACGTCCCCTACGCCCGCCAGGGAGACCGAGATCGCTACGGACTGGCTGAAGACCTGCAAGAGGCCGATGACAGCCACGGGGCTTCGGTGGCCATCAAGCAAGGACCCGCGCGAGGCGCACCTGGGCCAAAGGGATATCTCCGCCGCATCGAACGCGGCGTCTACAAATTCATCCGCGACCCCGAAACGCAGTTTGCCATCTGGCTGACCCGAGTACCGACCAGCGCCGCCAATATCTGGAAGGCCAGCCCGATCCAATACAGCGAAGACGGCCGCCCCACCGTCCACGAGCCGATCCTGGCCAGGACGACGCTACGCCAAACCGTGGCCGCGATTCGGCAGGCCCTGGGCGAATCCTGAAAAAGTTTTCTCAAGGGGTTGCTTCCCTGTATCCGAACGTATACAAATAAGGGTGTGGGAAACAACTAACCTAGTCCTGGAGGAAACCATGAAACGCTATAAATTCCGCTACTTCGCACTTGTTGACGGCCACGCGATCATCGAGGAGGAGCGAATGACCGTCAAAGCCGCTAAATGTTGGCTGTTTATCGAGCAAGCGATTGAGCAGCACACGCGACCGGGGGACACGATCAGCGCGACCGTGATCAAGCTCGAAGGCCCAGGTATGGGCGAATTCGATCGAGTCTACAACAACGTCAACGGAAAGGCGGTTCGAGCACGATGATCAGCCAAGCCAACGCCAATATCGACGCCCGCCTCTACCGCCCGCCGCGAATCGAGTCCTACGAGGTGGGCAGCCATACGCTCTACCGCGTGGCTGACCTGCAGCCGGTCGAGATCACTAACGAGCAGGGCCGCGCGATCCGCAGCCTGGAGGCGTCGATCCAACCGGCCGACTACCCGGCACCCGAGCACAACCGTCAGCGGTTAGTGGTCGCCTGCGGCATGGGCGTCGATTCGATCGCCATGCTGGTCCTGATGTTTCTCCGTGGCATTGTCCCGGACATGATCACCTGGGCCGACACCGGCAGCGAGCACGAGCACACCTACCGCTACCTCGCCGTCCTGCAGCGCTGGCTGCGAGCCGTAGGCTTCCCGCCTCTTTGTATCGTCCGCCGACGCTGCCCCGACGCCGGACACCGAGGTCTGGCCGAGCAGCTTTGGAAGAATGAGCAGATCGCCAGCCCGGCCTATCACGTCAACCACAGCTGTAGCGTCAGTTGGAAACTAGAGCCGCAACGAGCCTATCAGCGGCAACTGCCCTGGCTCTGGAACGTGGAAGCCACGCCATTGCAGGCCCTGGGCTTCGAGGCGGACGAGGAAGGTACTCGCAGCACCGGCGCCGTCAAAGAGGCAATCGGCATGGAAGCGGGCGAGAGCGGCCGCAAGAGTGTCCGCTACGCCGTCGACAACTCTACCGACTACGAACAGTGGTACCCGCTGATCGACTGGGGCATGACCCGCCAGGATTGCGTGGACGCTATCGAGGAGAGCCCCCTACCGCAACCCGGCAAGTCGGCCTGTATCTTCTGCCCCGTGGCCAAACAGTGCGAACTGAAGGCCATGGCGGACAATGAGCCGGAGGCCCTGGGCTTCGCCCTGGCCCTGGAGCAGAGATTCCTGGACGGCCCCAACAACCTCGCCAACAAGACGGCCGAGGAAGTAGCCGCTATCGAAGCCAAGGCCGAGCAGCGACGCAAGGAGCGAGCCGCCAAGAAGGACGCCCAGCGAGCCGCTGCAGGCCTGCCACCGATCAAGCGACGACCAAGGAAGGCCAAGAAGCTCACCAGCCCCAAGGGCAACCGAATGGGCAAAGGCACCTGGGCCGACTGGATCCAGGACGAGGACGACGGCCGTAGCTTTGTCGGACTGGTCGCCGATCCCAACCTACCGCAGTTGGACCTGGGAGAAAAAACCCAGAAAATGCTTTGGGCCGCTTGACGGCCCTGTATCCGTTCGGGTACAACTTACAAGTGAGCGGTGGCCGTGGGGGCCACCAAGAGCTGAACCTGGAGAAAATCATGAGCGACCTAACAATCAAAACGCCAGCCGGAACTTTTACGCTCGACAAAAAAGACGCACGCCACGAAGTCGTCAACGGCCTGGACGTTTACACCTACGACTCGCAGTCACTACAACGCCGCGAGCGTAAGCTACGAGAGCTGGCCAGCGATCTGGCCGACATGGTCGAGGCCGGTCTGCTGACCGACACCCAGGCCAACGAGTGGCACGCCAAGAAGGCCGACGACTGGAAGTGACCAACACCTGACACCGGGCGCCCGTGGGGGGCGCCCTCTTTTTCCTGGAGGTACTCATGAGAACGCGGCGAGTCGCAAACCTGCGAGTTGGTGAGCAATACCAACTCCTCACCCATCACGTGGGCGAGGTGCTTGTCACCTTAACCCACATCAATCCCAATCCCTCGCCACGCATCTGTGGCATCGACGGCCGGTGGGACACCACCCCGTCACACCTCGGTCGTGTCTACGACCACACCCAAAAAACATCCTACCCGGTAAACGTCCACGACCTTTACCGGGTTCAATAACCCATTTACGTCCGGGCGGGGGCAACCCCGCTGGGACCCTGGAGGAAATCATGTCGCGACTAATGCAACGCCACCGACTGGAGCAACAAGCGTCGAGAATCCTGAAACGCGGGCCGGATGACCTACCTGAGTACCAGCGTGTTTGGGTGTGCAAGGCATACGCTCAAGCAAAGCTAATGGATGCTGAAGATGTCGCCGACGTCGATCTGGCGTGTGACTACACCGGCGACGGGAGAACAGGCGGTTCTTGTTGCCGTGTGCTGCCTGCTGGATATCGAAATCCCGGACGATTACGTGTTATGAAAACCATCACCATCACGCTAGCGCTGCTGATCGCAACCATCGCCGGATGCAAGCGCACCCTGGCCGACAAAATCACCAACGCCATTGAAAGGCAACGACATGAAGACCGCAAAGAGCGATGACCTAAAGCAAGCCCGGCAAACCATCGACAAGTTACTGGTGTTGTTGCATGGAGGCAGGCCAGCAGATCCCCGGGACTGCGACAAGTGGACGCGGGTGATTGTCCGCGCGGAACGTTTGAGTATGCGATTGTTGCGAGATGAGATGGAGGAAGGCGAGACCTGGACCAACGAGGACCATGCTGCGCCTGGCGAATTCTGTCCAGAGTGCGAGGACGTCCATTGCGAGCCCGGAGGACATCACGAGTGGAACGAGGAAGACTACTGTAATCGTTGCGGCGCCGACGGCCGCGCCTAGCTAGTTGTTGTTTTGTTTCTCTACGAAAGGTTTGTTTTATGAAGCGTTTTAGTTTAGCTGTTGTTTTGTTGTTGGCTGCGGTAGCTAACGCCCAGTCGATTGCGATCGAGTCACTGAACCATTACGAGGTGACGATCGACAACCAGTTGCAGTATGACGATTTTGTCCTGATGACAAGGCTTACGAATGCCACAGCCGCAACGCACGAGGTGTATCTAGAGGTTGTCGTGTACGACTCCCTGGATATTGAGATCGAGCGAACGCCGTTAGTGAATCTACGGATCCATCAGCAGCAAGGCGGGTTTTTGGGCACGTTCGGCCAATGGCAAAGCGACGACCACCCAGATGGTCAACACGCCCAGGCACCGAGTGGGGGCTACTATACAATTGAGGTACTGCTAGTCGACAAGGCCACGGGGGTTGTCGTTAGTGCCGAGATGCAAATGGTGGCGGTTTAACTTCCCAGGGCGTGGGAGGAACAATACCGGCTTTGCCTATCGGGCTGGTATTGTTATGGCCCCTCCCGCGCCCACCTTTTTTTGAAACTCGCTTGACGGCCTGTATGCGTTTGTATACAACTATGGGTAAGCGGTGGCCGTGGGGGCCGCCGAGCAAAACCTGGAGGAGTCAAAAATGAGCGATCTGAAGCAAGCGTGGGACGCAGCGAAGGCCGAACGCCTGAGCGTCTTTTCTTACCGCACGCACGTCAACCCAACCACGCGATCCTTCCTGGGCAACAGCTGGGACGAGGGCGCCGTCACTGTAGACGGGTTCGACCCGGCAACAGACTACCTTGGAAATACCATCAGTTGGTACGAGTGTCGTCCGTTGGATCGCAATCTGGATGATGAGTTGGTCCGCATTTGGTGGGAGGGTGAATAAGATGGAAGCCGAGATTATCTACGAGCCGGAGCACTATAGCGTGGTGTGTGGCTGCACGATTCCCGCGTCTTGGACGGCGTTTATCTTTTCGGAAGACGGGGACGCTCTGCCTAAATTCCCTTGCGGGGACACTCGCGACGAAGCCGTTAAAAATGTTCGACGGGAATTTCCCGGCGTCAGAATTGTCGGTGAGGAGGTATCGCCGTGATTACATTCGAGCGCCGCGGATATTGGAGTTGGGATATTCTGCTGTCCGGCAACTTCGCCGGAACCATCCAGAAGACGAAACGGGGCGACGGGTACGCCTACGACGAACTGGGCGACCGAATCTACCACGGACCCATGGATTTGGAGGCGATCGCCACCGCGGTGATCCTTCGCGAAGCCCGGGCCAGCGTGGCCCGAGGCTGGAAGCCCAGACCCAAGCACGTGGTGGTTGTCGGCCGCAATCGATCCGACCCCTCGCGCCGCTGCTTCTGCAGCTGCGGCACCAATTGGCTGATCGCAGACAACAGCAGGGGCCCGTACGAGTGCCCTGGCCGCGCTACCGCAATGACAAGGAGCAAACTGTGATTATTTCACGAAGCTACGCCAACAAGCTGGTACGCGAAGGCAAGGCGACCCTGGACGGCGGCTGCTGGGACAACGGCCAGCGCTACCAGATCGTGATTCGCCACGATATCCAGCGAGTCGACCACTTCCCGCTATTTGACGGACAACTCACCAGGATCCAGGTAAGGAGCGAACCATGAAATCGAAAGACGGACACACCCTGCGGCGAGGCATGACGGTCTGGATCCGATTCGGCGGCGAGTGCCCCGATCTGGTCAAGCGAGGCACGTGGCGCGTAGGCAAGCGGACAGTGGAGAAATTCGGCACCTCCCGCGTCCGCCTGTCTGCCGGAGCGCATAGCGGCTGTTACCGCCTGCCCGCAGCACCCGACTCCGCCGAAGACCACGCCCGCGGAGTGACGACGACATGATCCCATGGATGATCGCGATCTGGCTTATCTCGGCGGTTGTTGTCTATTGGGAAGTCAAAAACGCGCCGCTAATCGAAGACGATGAGCCGCATTGGATCGCACCGAGCAGCACCGAGCAGCAAGAAAAGAAAGTCAGGGAATCTGCTTGACGCCACTGTTCCCGTTCGGATACAACTAAGGTCTGGCGATTGGCCGTGGGGGTCAGCGCCGGAAACCGCCCCGTCCTGGAGAAGACATGACCGACATCAACAATTTCATCGAGATGATCGAGCGGTGCGGCCTGGAGTGTACGCGACATTCTCCAGGCAGATGGCGAGGTAAGATAAACCGCCTCGGAATGGTCGACTTAGAGGTGGCCGACGAGGTCACCGTTTACGGTCATTTCTACGATGAGCTATCCGCGTACTTCGACGCCGAGGGCAACCTGATCACGATGGAGTCGCACGTGGTTTTCGGCGCCCCGACCGGACGAGTCGAAGAACTATTAGCGAGGAGCAAGGAATGAAAACCTTCTGGACGATTTTCTGGCGAATCATCTTGCTGCTGATCGTGCTTATCTGGCCGATCGGCGGCGACCCGACAAACCCCTGGGACGAGTAAGGAGCGAGCCATGCAGGCACGACGCGAGCGGCTGGAGTTTACTTGGCATGACGCGATCGAGACCCGAACGCGATCCTACGACGTGGAGGTGGAGGTGGACTACTACGTCCGCGAACCGGAGGACCTCTACCGCGGCGAGGAGTATGTGGAAGTCGCGCAGATCCGGTTTTGCGCGGCTTCTGTGACGACCGAGAACGGATCGAGCGCTCGGCTAGTGGATCTATCGCCCGAATTCCGCCAGCACTTAGCGAGCAAATTCGACGCGGCCTACCCGGACATCCATCACGACTGTCAACGGGACCTGAAAGCAAAGGACTAAGAGACAAGGAAGCCAGGGCGCCAGTAGGAATCGCCCGCAAGGAACCCGGGATAAAAACGTGGAGACCCAACGGGGGTAAGCGTAACCCTGGACGGATCCAGGGGGGCGGGCGCCCTGGCAATTTTTCAACGAGGTGAAGCAATGAAGTGTGACAGGTGCAAAAACGGACCGCGCGAAGTTGGCCTAACATTCGGCATCAATGGCAATGCAAGGGAGGTTATGGTCTGCTGGGCTTGTTACGAGTTCCTCTACTCGTATATCGCCTTTGCTTTCGTTCCAAGTGACAACGAGGTGACGCAGTGAGCAAACAAGTGCAGGAAGTGGTGGCCCGCATCAAGGCCGAACGGGAGAAAAAGGGCCTGAGCCAATCCGAGGCAGCCCGGGAGATGCAAACAACGAGCCAGTACTGGTGTCAGATCGAGGGCGGCACCAAGACGCCCAAGCTGGACCAGTTGATCCGCATGGCGCACGCCGTGGGCCTGGAGCTGACCTGGAAGCTATCGCGACAGAAGGCGAAGCCCAAGCGAAAGAAGCGAGTCCGATGACCTGGATCACCGATACCTTGGCAGTATACGCCGAGTTGATCGCCCGGCATGGCCCAGACAGCAAGGACGCCGCGGCGTTCCGGCAGCAGGTCGGGAACCAACTGGCACCCATGGCTTTCGGAGAACTGGAGGAACTCATGGATATTTCGGACAAACTGTACTACGCATTAAGGTCCAGGACATGAAGCTAATCGACGACGCCCGCGCCGCTGGTGGCCTTAACCTGATCGTGGCGCACATGGACGACGAGGTCCTATTCGCTGGTGGCCTGATCCTCCGCCTGTTGGAGGAGAAAATCCCGCTTCGCCTGCTTTGCGTGGTGCATCCCTGCTATTGCAATGCGTGGCCCGCCAAAGACCCGCGCGAGTTTACCCGGATTCGAGCCAGGACCGAGGCCTGGAGAAAGGTCTGCGAGCCGGATGGGATTGAAGACAAGGTCCTAACAGGCGATCAGTGGGTCTATCGCGTGGCCGAAAGTCTGGCGGATTGGATCCTGGCCGGACGTCACTTTCCGATCGTTACGCACGGCAGGGCCGGAGAAAGCGGGCACCGTGCCCACGTCGCGCTGCATCACCTAGTCCGGTCCATCGCGACCGCCGAACAGCTGGAGGAGAAAGTCTGGGTATTCAGCCGCGCCTCGATCCGAACGATACGCTACGACCGAGAAGCCAAGGAGGCACTGCTGGCCCACTACCGCGAAGGAGGTCACCGGACGCCCGTCTGGGATCCTCGCGGCAATTCGATCTACAAGCCCTGGCTGGAAGGCCAGGAGCGATTTTTGGAGCTGACATGAACGACATAAGGAGCAAGCGCGAAGCGTGCGAGCAGAACATCAAGCTGGCTGAGGCGGAGGTGATTCGAGCCAAGGCAGCCCTGACAGCCCTGCAACACGCCTGCCCGCACCCGGCCGCCAAGAGCTTCCGATCAGGAGACTACTCTGGCGACACCTATACGGTGTTTTCCTGCCCCGACTGCGGACTGAGGACCGAAAGATGACCCACGAATGGATTAAGAGCCACCCGGACGGATCCGCACACCTCCCCGTGGTCGCCAATTGGCTAATCGGAGCCACCAGCCGCAAGGATTGGATCCTGGACGCAGGCTGCGGCAACGGTGCCCTATGTCGCCTGCTACAGGAACGCGGCCACGACTGGTTGAGGGGCATGGACATCGAGCAGTCGCACGTAGCTGCTGCCCGAGACGCCGATAGGTCTGGATTCGGGTGCGCTTTCTATTGCCATGACTTCCTGGCGGAGCCGGTCGGCAAGCCACGCATCTTCGCCGCGATCGCCTGCATGGGTTGGGCCCACACCAGCTGGCCACCCGATCCCGACAAGGCCCGGGAGACACTGCCGCGGCTGTCCGAGGCCGCCAAGTGGTACATCGCACCGCGCGGCTATCTACTGATCGACTGGCCAACACACGCCTACGAGTTTACTCCCGAGGAAGTCACAAGCCGGGGATGGATTCAATTCAATGTCCTGGACGCAGCTAAACCTGTTTACATTTTCAGAAGGGAATGACCCCATGCCCGAGGCAAAGCAAAAGCGAAAGACAGCCCACCGGCTAACCACCTCAGAGCACACCGCCGTGCAGCTATGGCTGGCGGCTAACGTGGACACGTATCGGCCATCCACTGGGCGGCATAAGACGATGGTGGCGGTGGCGAGGCTTATCAGTGACGAACTGCGGGCAATACTACGGGAGAACATCAACGCCACCCAGGTCAAGACCGACTACGAGGCCGCTTGCCAATTGTGGCCGGAGAAGAAGCTGGGGGGCTGGGTCCCCGGCCGCGACCCAGCCCAGCTGGCCAGGGAGAAGGAACTGGCACGAAAGGAAAAAGAACAACGGAGGCAACGACTAAATACCGAAAATTGGCCGACCAAGTTTGTCATTGACTTCCTGGACCTGCAGATGCAGATGTACGACGCGCTCAACGCCGTGCTGGCGACTTTGGACCATCCGGCCGTCCCACGGCAACTTGCCTACAAGGCGGAAAACCTCCGCCAATACATGCGGATTCTTTTGTCCGAGCAGGAAGACGAGAAATACAGTAACGGCCAAGGCAATCTTTTTGACGACCAGGAGGAGGACGCCGATGAGTGATTACGAGAACGCCGCCGAGGTACGCGAGGCCATCACAGGGCTTGAGATAGCGGTGACCAGGGCGGCAAAGGCGATTGTCCGCGCGATCATCCATTCCGCGCCCCACGGCTTCGACTCCGACACAGATAAAGTTGCTAACGAGATATTCGAAGAGGAGGGACTGTAGCTGTGCCTAGTATCCGCGCAGCCCAAATCATTGCCTGGGCCAAGCAATTCCGACCCAACCCTGGAATCGGCGCCGAGATCGGCGTCAACACCGGCACCACCTCGGCCGCGTTGTTGGAAGCCTTCCCGCAAATGCACCTGATCATGGTCGACCCTTGGGCGCCACCCAGGCCCGGCAACAGCTACTATCGCAGCGGCGACCGCATGAGCGAACAGGACCAGGATTGGCACGACGGGTGCAAGGCCGAGGCCATGCAGCACACCAACCGCTACAGCGAACGCCGCAGCGTCTACGAGGTCGGCAGCTTGGAGGCCGCCCAGTTCATCAGCCCGAAGACGCTGGACCTGATCTTCATTGACGGCGACCACAGCTACGAGGGCGTAGTGGCCGACATCCAGGCATGGTGGCCCAAGATGACCGAGGGAAGTGTCTTCAGCGGCCACGACTACAACCGCCCAGCCGTCAAGCGAGCCGTGGACGAATTTGCGGACGCTTGGGAGTTGGAGGTCACCGAAGGCGACCACGCGACCTGGATGGTGATCACTCCGCCACCACGGGCCTACGGCGACCCGCTCAATGCCGAGTGGAGAATAGGCGAGGAACGGCCCGGACTCTGGAGGAAGACGTGAGCAAAAATCTGATTGAATCCCTATTAGAAAGGTTCCCCATGAACGAAAACGACCCACTAGCCCAAGCGCAGCGAATGATCGTCGCCTTAATGCTCCACGGCTACAAAGGTAATGAGGTGCGGATTCCACCGGAGACCGTGGCCGAGGCAGACAAACACATCCAGTCCGGCCACGTGCCCCACAGCTTCACCGACCGCGCCGGTAGACTGGTGGTAAGGATCGACTAATGCGATACCACGACCATGGTCAGATCAATCGCCACCCCGACACGATCGTCTGCAACTGCGCAGAATGCGGCGAGTTGATCGTCGTCGGGATTGGGACCGGGACCGAAACTGGACTTAGGAAGGTCCATCGCATTAAAGGCCGCCCGTATTGCTCGGAGTGCATCCAGGTGCTAGATCCCCCGCCAGGACCTTCGTGTCCGGCGGAACACCACGACATTAACTACCACGGCGGCCAATTTCACCGGGGGGAATGGTGAAGGCGACCACCGAAAAAACCACATTCGGAGTGGTATACGAAGCCCGAAGCCCACACGGAGGAAAGCATGAAGATCTACCGGACGGAATCGGCAGAGGGGACCATTATTATCCGAGCCAACCAGAAGGCGGAGGCCAGGAAGATCCTGGAGGATCACCTGATCGAGATCGGCCGCGACGACCTGCGCCGCATCATGGGCGATCGTCTGCAGCTGGACGCGCCGCACTGGCAGGCCAGGGTTATCTACAGCGGCCTGGAGAAATAAATGCGACAATACCGGCACCAAACCGCAGGCGAGTACCTGGAGGCCCAGAAGGCCACCTACGAGCGGAAAAAGGACATGGTCTGGTTGCAACCCCATCACGCCGACGTGATCGCCGAGCAGATCCACGAGGAAGACCTGGCGCAGGCCGCTGGGATCTGCCACGGCGTCCGCAGCGGCGCGGAGCTTGGCATGCTAAGCCGCCGCCTGGACCTCCCCCACGTGATCGGCACCGAAATCGCCCGCGGCTACCACGTCGCTGATTGGAATCTTCGCCGCCGCCCCGTCCTCAAGTGGGACATGCGGAAGCCCTACGACGACTGGCGGGGCCGATTCGGCTGGGTCTATTCCAACAGTTTGGACCACAGTAATGACCCGCTGATGACCGTAGAGGTCTGGATGGACCAATTGGTCCCAGGCGGTCTATTAGTGGTCCATTGGAGTCCCGGCCACGACCATCCCCGAGGACCAGACGCCGCCGATTGCACCATGGCCACCCTGGACGAGTACGTCGAGATCGTGGCCAAGGCGGCCAACAACGTCCGCACCGTAGGTGCAGTAGAAAACCTCAAGATGATTGACCATGTTCTGGTCCTGGCCAGGAGAATGACATGAAGCTCCGCATTACCGCCAGGATGCAGAACGCCCACCTCGGAGAATACGTGGACGCACACGGCGGCCTTATTCCGGCAGGCAAGGAGCTAGACATTAGTTCGGCTACCTTGTCCGCATGGCTCAACTTCCGGTCGCACCCCGTCCGCCGCCGCCCGGACGGCAGTCTTTATATGCGCCCTAAGTCTGCGGAAGCCGTCCACAAGATATGTGAGTTTCTCGGTAAAGCGATCGACGATGTATTCACGCGAGATTATGCGCTGCCGGTTCTTCGAGGGCATGACCATTGAGGAAACCGCAAGGGTTTTTCAGTGCACCCGGGAACGAGTACGTCAGATCGAGAGTAAAGCGATTCGCAAGCTGCAAAACGTTAAATTCAGCAAGCTAGGAGACTGGGAGCAATGAACCAGACCCCAAGCGAAACCATCGCCGCCCTGGCCGCCCAGGTCCGTCGCTGGTACCGGGAAGGCCAACGCGGCCGCGACAAGGTGGTGGCCCAGCTGCAGGAGGCAGGCCAGGACGAGATCGCCCAGGAGATTCTTCGCTGGTTCGACCAGGGCAACAGGCGATTCGAGCCACTACTGCAGCGAATGGATGAGGCGGCCCAGGAGGAGGATCGCGATCTGAAGATGGCCTACATCTGGCGGGATCGCTGGAAGGACCTCGCCAAGCACCAAAGTAGGCTACTCACAGCAATGGAAAGGAAATTGAAGGAGCAGAATGGATCCGCATAACGACTCCGTGATCTACGCGATTCAAGGAACATCCAGCGGCCTGATCAAGATCGGCACCAGTACTCGGCACGAGATGCGACTGGCGTCCCTCGTTGCCCAGGCAGGCCAGGACTTTGACATCCTGGCCATATGGAAAGGAACCGACGTCGAGGAGAAGGCACTGCATGAGGAGTTATGGCGCTGGCGAGTAGGATACGAGTGGTTCTTGCCGGATGATCAAGTGGTCGGATGGATCCACACCTGCGCATCTCGCAGCGAGACAGTAGACCATTCCCAATTCTTACGAGTGGCCCAGGATAAATACCTCAACAGCAACTGGAAGGCCCAGTTGCGATTCGGCCAACCCGTGGAACAAGAGACCAGGGACCTAGAGGATCGCGTGGACCAACTGGAGAAGGATAACGAGAATTTACGCAAGGCGATCGACCTGTTTCGGGACGCTTTGATTCGGGCCGAGAGTAGCGTGGCCGTAGCCGAAGCCGCCAGTCAAGCGATCAAGGTGATCCACCCTCACCGGGACATCCCCGAGAGAGGATACAACGTAACAAAAAACGGAATCAACTAGATGGATATCTGCGAGGAATGCAAAACCAAACCCGTCGAGTACAACCGCAACCCCGTCACCGGGCGCCCCACACCGGCGCGTGGCTGGTGTAAAGATTGCTACGAGCGACTCAGCCAGCGATCCCAACGAGACGCCAAACCCATCCGCAGGGAATACAAATGAACAGAAACATACCAAGCGTACACACAGAGCGAGATGCCTGGGGACGGCTTCGTGTCGGCCAGATATTTGAGGCCCACGGCGAGCGATTTATCAAGTTTTCTTATTCATGGGCAGGCCCCAATTCTCGGAACTTAGAGGACGCAGGCCTGGACGATGACCGCAGAATCGTGTCCTTCAACCATGACGAAGAAGTAACTGTAGAGTATGCCTGCTGGCCCGACGACGAGGATTAACCAAAACCAAGGGCAGCGTTCCTAGGCAGGATTTGCGATTTTCAGATCAACGGAGATAGCAAACGCTGGATCGTTTCCGGCGCGCTGCCACCTTACATAGGCAACGACATGAAATTCACCAAACAGCAACGAATCGCGATCAGCTACCCGGCAAGACAAGCGGAGGACTGAATGATGCAGACCAGGATCCGCGACGGCATGGTGATCCGCTACGACCCCGAAGCTGAGTTAATCTACTGGGGCCCTTATGTGGCCGATCTAGTCAGCCATGACGTTCGGCCAGCTCCCCCAGCGATGCGGACCCAGGAGACAGCAACGGCCGTCGAGCTTATGAAACTCAGCGTGCTGGCCATGGACTTCCATGACGACAAACCTTTGCTAGAACCGATCGAATGAAATTCACACCCCAACAAAAAACGGCGATCTGCTACCCCGCCAAGCGGGCGGAGGATTGTGTCCACCATCGATATAGTTCGGCGTTCGTCTCCGGGCCGCTGAAGGTCACAACGCTGCTAACGGTCAATGTCGGCGAGGAGTGAACGGAATTCTTCCGGGGCCGTGCGCTCTGGATGGCTTCGGTAGCGCTACACAACCCCGGCCTTAACTACATCGTCCAATGGGGCTACCGGGAGCGCAAACAGGTCCACAAGATCGCCCGGCGCACCCTCAAGGGCGTGGGAGTACCCGGGACCGATCTGGTCGAGGAGGGGCGAGTGGCCTATATCATCCGCCGGTTGTGTACCGACAAGGAGCGGAAGCTGGTGGATGAGGGTTATTTAGAAATCGGATGAGCGCAGATCAGCCGTCCAGTAACAGGTGAATCGATGATTAGGTTGGAGCTAAGGGGACCAGGAGCATGTTTCGGGGGTGTGGTCAACTGCATCCAAGAGGCGCTAGAGTCCCATGGAGCCAAGGTGTCACTTGACGACGAGTGCCCTGAGTACCAGATCGATGGAACACCGGAAGACCTCAGCCAATACGAAGTGCGATTCAAAATAACGCACCTGCCATGGGGTGGGTGAGCGCGGACGCCTAGTCCTGTAACGAAAAGGGGAAAATGATGATTGAGGGATTGAAAGTTACGGTGAATGGAGTTGAGTTACGAAGTCTGTGCATGGATCGCGCTGGCCATCATCGGGAGCGAGCGAGGGCGTACCAGGAACAGATTGAAAGCATGGGCGACCTGGATCTTGCTGTGGGAGCTGGCAAGTTCAGCAACGGCGATCCACGGGACGACCTTAAAGAGCAGAAAACCGGGCACGACGCGTCTGCTGCGGAGATGGCGTTCATCGCTGAGCATCTAATTGAGGATGAGAAATACCTGCTCGATCGGGCCGATTTGGCCAAGCTGGGGATATGCAAGCGGGCGTATTAGTGAGCGCGGACGACTGGTCCAGTAACAGGGGGGATGCGATGGGGATATTTGACGCAGAGCAATCGTTAGAGCGGCTAATTGATACGGGTTACTTTGACTCGCAATACGCGAATCACCCGCTGTTTTTGAAGGTCGCATTGATGCGTTCGGAGTTGATGGACAAGCGGAAACGACTGGAACACATCGAGCGTAAAGTGCGGCATGGCTGCGCGGATGCACTGTGTTCGGATTGCGACGGAGAGTGATGCAATGTCGAAAGAAGCAAACGATTTGCGGCTGATTGCTGCCGAGATCATTCGCAAGCTATGGCTCGCTGGAGAAACAACGCAGCTTGAGCTACTACAGGTGCAAGCGGCACGCAGCTTGGAAGAACCATACGATCCGGCACGGCACGAAGCGTAGCTGGAGCGGCAGTCCAGTAACAATATCTATTTCGTGAGGTCACGAAAATGATCGGTGGTGCGATTGATTTCGAAGAATGCCCTTTGCATCGCAAGCGTGGTCTATGCCGCTGTTTGCCGAAGTGTAAAGTTTGCGGCTACGGAAAACACACAGCCATTCACGGCCCTCGGTGCGGCGAGCAGCCAGGGTCGGAGCCGTGGGGCCATGAGTTTGAGCCAGAAGACGAGCGCGGATCGACTGTCCAGTAACGGGAGTTGAAAATGCACGATTGCAGCGTTTGCGGGTGTGCGTGTTACTGTCATGGCGACATCGACGACTGCCCAGTTGAGGATCCGGCCTACGCCTACATGATGTGTGAAGGCTGCGGGTGCGAAGAGGACGAGTGGCCAGACGAATACAAAGACGAGTAGCTGGATCGTCGGTCCAGTAACAGGTGAAGCATGACGCTTGTGGATTTTTTCGGCATTGCCCTTATCTTCTTTGCCTGCGGCTTCATTGTCCGTGGGGTGATGGAAGGTCAGGGCGGGTGAGCGCGGAGCATTGATTCAGTAACGAAAACATGAACGACCTAATCGGCCGACTGGAACGAGAGGCACGCAGCAGCCGCGTTGAATGTGCCGACCTGCTTGACGATGCTGCTCGCCATATACGCTTGCTGGAGCGGCGACTTCTGCGGAAGGACGAGACGCTGGAGCCCATGCGAGCATTGATCGAGATGCAGAAGAAGCGCATCGAATTCCTTGAAAGCCAAGTGAAAAATCCTTAGTTCAGTAACGGGGGTGACATGAGCGAAGGTTGGTTGATTGTTGAGGACGGTGCGGACGGTTCAATGCTGCTGGAAAACCCAAAAACGGGAGCAAGGCGGCGGATCTGGCCTGTGAATGACCGAATTAAGCAACTCGAAGAGGAACAGGCTGCTTGGCAGGCCACTGATGGGATCAACTGGTATGCGAGAGCAAAGCATGTGGAGTCGGAGCTATTGCACGCCACGAATGCCTTACAGCAGGCGTGCGATCTGTTTGATGCGGATAACTTAACGACCCAGACATACCTACAAAAGTGGCTGCGGATTGTGCGGAGCTGCAGAAGGGTGTTACCGGACCCTTAATCCATTAACGAAGGAGATCGAGACCATGAACAGACGAACGACACTACTACTAGTCGCCGCAATGTTTGCGTTAGCAACCGCCGCGAGCGCACAGCAGACCAGTCGCGGCTTGAAGACCGTCACACGGGCAAGGCAACACAATACGCGAGCCATGCCCGCCTACCGAAGTTACCGCCAATACGGTTACGGAGGGCGAGGCTACTACTACCACAACGGCCAGATTCGCCACCCACAACTCGACTGGCGTTGGCAGGCCAAGATGCAGGCGCACCGTCGCTACGCGGCCGCTAAGTACCGGGCACGTCAACGCAACCTCGTCAAGCGGATCGCACAGCAAAAGCAGCGAGCCAAACGCTGATGGGGACGGCGAACGACATGACGGCGAACCCTAGCGATCCGCTATACTTCAGGCATGGACGCCGCCGACTACCTGGACGAATGCTGGGTCTGCCGCGAGGAATTCCGACCGAATACCGGGGTATCCCTGGAGGATAACGGGATGGAGATCGTCTGCCGCGCGTGCTGGAACGAGATCCCGAACCACTGGCGGATCCTTCTTTGCTGGTTGTTCCGCGAGGCGGACGAAGGCGGCGCGGGGATTAAGAACGTGCTGCTAACCGCGATCGAGCGGAGTGGCTGGCCGATCTCACCGCCAGGATCGAATTAGTGAGGAAGATCGCCATGGATCAGATCGACAAGCTGATCGCCGAGGAGAACGCCCGGCTTCGGGCTGAAGTGGCACGTTTGCGGGCGGAAGGACACCGCAGTCAAGTTATCCAACTGGTGGAGCTGGCGATCGTCTTCGCCTTCGCGATCGCACCGTTCTGGATCGCGGCCACTGATCGCCGAGACCTGAGCGAACTGAAGGCGTCCTTAGTGGGCGCAGCGGGATTGACGATGGTCGGACTCTACAAGGTCTGGAAGGGCAAGCACACCGACGAGGATAAAACATGAATGCGTTCGCGTGCATGCAGCTACACCCGAACATCCAGCCGCACCTGGGCGGCCCGTCGCTTTGGCAGCCGCCGATGAAAACCTGGATGGAGTTTGTGGCGGAAGAACTGGGGTGCGAGCATCACGAACTGCGTTTGTGTCGTCAGGTCGACGAATCGGGCGTCGAGCGATGGTGGTGGGAAAAGAAGAAGGAGAAAGCATGATCAAAGTGGGGCTAAGCACCGACCACCCTAAATGCTCGCAGGCCGAGGTCCTCAGCTGGATCCAGACGCAGAACCTACGGCTAGAACACGGGATCGATCTCAACCACGGGCTGCTAATGGAGCACCATGACGCCTGGATCATCCAGCAGACGGTCCTGGAGCATACCGACGGCGCCCAACTGGCGGCCGCGGCACGACTGAAGAAGCCGGTCATCATGCTGGAGCGGATCGACGGCAGCCAGATCACCGGCAAGGCCCGCAAGCGAATCAACCACCCCAACGTAGTCGCCGTGATCAAGAACACCCTGGCGAGGCCAGAGCAGATCCACAACGAGACCAGCGGCCGGATCCACATGAAACTGGGCTTCGGCTGGGATAACGGCACGATGGCCAGGATCCCCGAGACGAGCCTGATCAAGCTGGTCACCGGCTACACATTTGCCAGCTACCGAGGCGTCCGCGAGCGCAACTGGGATTGGACAGACGGCGACCGCCGCACGATCCGCGCCAGCTTCGCCGGAACGGTCACATACGAGGTCCCCGAGATCACCAATCACCGCAGCGATCTGGTGGAGATCCTGAAGGCCACCGAGGGCTGCTGGGGAGAAGCCGGGCGACCCCTAGCGAAAGACGACTACACCGAATGGATGCGGCGATCCGCGGCCGTCGTTTCTCCCTGGGGCTACGGTGAGAGCTGCTACCGCGACTACGAGGCCATCCTGGCGGGCGCCGTGCTGATCAAACCGGCCTGCGCCTGGGTACATGAAGCCACCGGCATCTACCGGCCGGATGCCAAATGGGCGCCGATGGTGCGCTACTGCAAAGCCGACTGGTCGGACCTGCCCGAGCATATCGAGGCCGCCCAGGAGGTCAGCGAGGAGGATCGCAGGCAGGCCAAGGAGCGGATGGTGAGGCTGACGGACATCAACGCCGTGGCTTGTCGTATTGCCGACATCGTCAAGGCCAGCGTAGAATCCTGGCAGGCAAAAGCACCCCTTCGGAAACTTTTATCGGGAGTATGAGCATGCGACGATTGGCCATTGTGATCCTTACCCTGGCACTATTTGCCGCGACCGGCGAGACGCAGCAAGCCGAGGCAGGTTGCCGCGCGCGACCCCTGGCACGAATAGCCCAGCGATCGGTCCAGCGCACCAGGGCGATCGGTAAAGCCGTCCGCGCACGACTGGCGAAGCGAGTGGTTCTACAACGAGCGCGTGCCTTCTTACGCGGCTGCCGTTAAACTAGCAAGCCGTAGAACGTGATGCCCTTTGGTGCGTTATGTTTGACGCTTTCGGACTCGGCCTGCCTAACCCGCGGGCCTTTTTCATAGCCATGGGTACCCCGGGGCCGTAGTGAGACCCGCAGACTTCCGGCTGCGGCCCCGGGCCCTTCCTTTGCTTGACAATTATGCCCAGCGCCGACAACAATGCAGCAGACGCTGAGGCTGACTTCGGCCGAGCCGTCGACCGAGCCCTGGCAGAGTGCCGGGCCAAAATCGGTAAGCTGCATCGCGAACACGGGATCGAACTCCACGGATTTGCGAGAGTAACCGTTTACTTCAAGCGAGGCCTAGTAACGGGCCACGACATAGAAGCGAAAGAGACCCGCCGGAACCCGGCATAACACATAACCCAGATCGAACTCTAAGGGCTGTACTTCCAAGCAGGGAGGTGCAGCCCTTTTTTTATTGCCCATGATCAACCCCAACCCCGTCGAACGCTTCCCCGAAGAACAGTTTGTCCACGTCCCCGGCGTGGTGGTTTTCGCCGAGCATGAGACGGAGGACAGCCAGGGCAGGCCGCAGAAGTACGACAAGCAGGCCCTGCAGGCGATCGTCGATCGCTGCAACTACCGCATCGAGGACACCGGCGACTACGCCGTCCTGGTCAAAGGCCACACCCCCGATGATCCCGATAAGGATCAGCCGGACGTGCTTGGCTTCGTGGGCAACTACCGCTTGGGCGTGATCGGCAACAAGAAGCCCCGCTACGCCATCGTGGCCGACGAGTGGCACTACGCCGAAAAACACGACGAGACACGCAGACTACCGCGCAGATCGGTCGAGGTCTGGATGCACCCGGACATGGGGCAGCGATTTTTTGACCCGATCGCAGCCCTAGGCGCCGAAACGCCTCGGCTCGATCTGGGCGTCAAGTTTGCCAAGTCGGAAGACGGGCACACCGTGGAGAAATACAGCGCGGTGGCACCCGCAGGCGCCAACACATTTACCGAAACCTTCGAGGCCACCGGCGCCCAACCGCCCGCGGCCCCGCCAATCGCACCCCAACCCGAGGAGCCAGCCGTGCCAACCGGAGAACAGTTAGAGACCACGGGCCAGGGGAACCAGCTTCCACCCGCCGCGCTACAGCAGATCGTGGCCGCCTTCAACGAGCTCGATTTCGTCCAGTGGGCCAAGTCGAAGATGGCGGAAGATGAAGCCGCCACGGGAGTTGGGGAAGAACTCGCACAACCAGGCGCCGAAGCCGTTCCAGGTGCAGAACCCGCCGCAGAACCCGCCGCACCCGCCGCAGATCCACCCATGCCCGGCGGAACCCTGGAACCAGAACCACAAGCCCCAGGCACCAACGGCGGAGTACCCCAGGAGGAAATGATGGCTGGGCAAGGCGCCCCGCTGATCCCCGCACCCGAACAAACCGACGCACCGCCGCCACCTTTCGCGAAGCCGCAAGCCTATGCCGCCGCGCCGAAGGAAGACCAGGAGCCCATGGACGTGGACACCATGGAATACGAGGGCGAGGCCGAGGACGACGAAGCAGATACGGCAGACAGTCCAGCCGACGAAATGGACTACGAGGCCGCCGACGAGGACGACCTGGAAGTGAACGAGCCACCCACCGAGGACTACGAGTGTGAGGGCAAGGACACGGACAAAGAGGACTACATGGCGGACGACGAGGACGAAGACAACGAGGTCCCAATGACCAAGCAAGCCGAAACTACCGACGTTGTGAAGATGTCCCGCCAAGACCGGCAGGCCGAGCGGGAAAAGTATCGAAAACTGGAAGCCGAGAACAAGGCGCTGCGCGAGGAAGTGGACAAGTATCAGAAGGATCACACGGAGCTATCCGATCAGGTCCAGATTCTGGTCCGCGACAAGAACGACGCCCAGCGCGAGAAGGCCCTGCAGGAGCTGTACCAGCGTCGATCCTTCGACCTGGACGCCCAGCTGGACAAATGCCTCTACAGCCGCGGCAGCGAAATGGGCCCGGAAGCATTCCAAGCACATTTGGACACGATCGCGGAGCTGGCCAGCCCCAGCCCCGTAGGTCAATCGGTCCCCATGGGCGAGCTGCCCACCGCCGAATCCGAGCAGTACAAGAAGGAACGCGACATCTCCGACGCGGCCATGAAGTACGCAGACGATCAGCGACGCCGCGGCAATCCCGTGACGTGGGAAACCGCACTAGCAGCCGTCGAAGCGGCTAACTAAGCCACCGACCGACCGACCGAGGCGACCTAACCCCCAGCTAAATAAGGACACAGAACGTGCAACCGAATCCCAACTATATCGCCAGCGGCACCATCCGCCCCAGTCGGTTTGTCCACGCGACCGACAACGATTTCGAAGTGGCCGAGTCTGGCGCGAACGAAGCTATCGCGGGCATCTCCATGGAAGGCACGCGCACCGCACCGATCCCGGACGTGGCCACCAACGAGGCGGCCCAGGACGGTGAAAGCCTTCACGTCTACGGCCAGGGCGAAAGCTGCCTGCTTGAACTAGGCGGCACCGTCAACCCCGGCGATCTGCTGAAAAGCACAGCGACGGGCACCGGCGAAGTCATCACGTCCGGCGCGGCCCTGCAGGAGATCGGCGCGAAAGCCCTTGAGGGCGGAGTGTCCGGCGAACTCATCCTGGTCCAAGTCCAGATCCGATCCGGCGGCGGTACCGTCGACGTCAGCTAACCGAGGCCCTAACCCTTACCCCAAAGGCGGCCCCGGCCGCGTGACTTTACGAAGGAGATCAAACCGTGCCAGCCGCATATCCCAGTGGTGGAAATACTTTTGTGAAAGATCATCGAGCAACCGGCGGGTTGGTCGTTGATTTTTCGAGAAACGTGAATGACTTCACGCTAAATCGCTACGTTCAAATCAGGAACGTGGACAAGGAAGCCGGGTATTACCTGGAAATGACGGTCGAGGAAGCTGGCCGCATCATGAACGTCGACTTGCGTGATTATCTTTGGTACGACGGCGGTGAACGGCCGTTGCGTCACGAAGGTACCGAGTCGTTTGAATTCAAGGAGTACCGCACGAAGCGGTACGACTATGGGTTTAATCTGGGCGACAAGGCCGCTAATCAGGCCCAATGGGACATTGTCGGGCAACACTCCCGCATTAAAGCCCAGCAGGCGATGACCGGCCGCACCCAGTTAGCTGTTACGCAGCTGACGACCGCGGGTAACTACGCTGCTGCCCACACCAGCGCCGTTTCCTCGATCAGTGGAAACACGGGCAACTGGGGAGCCAGCACGACGCAACGGCAGGACATCAAGCGGAGCTTGAACCACGCCGCCAACACGATCATCAAGGCCACGCTCAGCGCGGTCAAAGAGACAGATCTCAAGCTGGTGATCGGCCCGGATACCGCAATCGAAATGAGCGAAAGCCAAGAGATTGTGGACCACATCAAACACTCGGATCTGGCCCTATCGCAGGTCCGCGGTGATCAACAATTCGGTAATCCCAATGCGCGTTTCGGGCTCCCGCGAAAGCTGTACGGCTTTGACGTGGAGATCGAGGACGCCGTGAAGACGACCAGCCACAAAGGCGCGACGGAAGCCAAGAGCTACGTCCTTGGGTCCGGCGACGCGATTATGCTCAGCCGACCCGGCGACCTTGTGGCATCCAGTGGTGGCCCGTCCTTCAGCACGATCATGGTCTTCGCTTACGAAGAAATGACCGTGGAGACCCTCCGCGACGACCGCAACCGTCGCCAGGAAGGTCACGTAGTGGACGACGTCGCCGTGGTCATGACGGCCCCCGCGACGGGCTTCTATTTCACCTCAGCCGTGTAATTAGAACCGCCGCTTTGCCCCCTGGCCGTTGAATCCACGCTCTGGCCAGGGGGCCTATTTTCCCAGCCGACCCAGGAGGCCCGAGGACCATGGCAGTCTACGCTACCGCCGCCCAATGGTTCGAGCGGCACGACGTACGGCATATCGGCCAGCTGATCAACGACGACAACATCGAGATCAACCGCCTCGATCTGCTGAACGACTCCACCGTGGCGACCCTACTGCAGGACGCTAGCGGCGAAATGGACGCCGCACTGCTGACCGCGCAGCGCTACCTAGACACGGACCTATCAGGACTGACCGGAAACGCGCTCAACCATCGGGTCAGGATCTGCTGCGACATCGCCATGAGTCTCGCCTGCGATCGCCGCACCGGCCACGACCCCGAGGTGGCCCAGCGACATCGTGAGCGAGCCGAGGCGCACCTGGAGAAACTCCGCACCGGCGTGAATATCTTCGACCTGACGGCCCAGCAGGAAGCCAGCAACCCGACCGTAGACGGCCCGACCAGTGTGGACTACCAGCGGCAGAATCTGCTGGTCGATCGGGCCCATCGGTACTTTTCGAATCGCAAGCAACGCCTGCCCACCGACCGAGGTTAAGCCATGGCTGAACAGATCAATGTCGCCCGTAAAACCACCGTCCTGGTCGATCTGGCGGACGGCAACGGACTGGTGACCCTGGGCACCGGCGCCGATATGCCCGTGATCACCGACGAGGCCTATTGGTTTGACGTACCGGGTGATTCGCATGGTGGTCCGCAAGGCCCGCCGATCGATATCCAATACCTGGGGCAGGTCCGCCGCGGCCGCGTCGAGATGAGCCGCTTCGACAACGTGGTCTACGAGCGGATGAAGTCGCGGATGGCCAATACGGCCGATGGTAACACCGTGGCAGATGCCGACATCGGCAACCTGATGATCCAGGATTCTAAGACGATCCGCGTTTTGTTCCGCTCGACCAACCGCGTGCGCAACTTCCCGATCGCGTTTGTGCGGGATTCGATCGAATTGCCCCAGGGCACCAAGTACTCCGGCCTGCTGATGATCTTCGAAGCCCATCGCAATCAGACGACCGGTGTAATCGAAAACACCCTTCCAAGCTAAGGAGACGCCCGTGGCAGGAGTTGATCTATATACCAATGGGATCGCGGTCACACCGAACGACGGGAGCGATCTGGGTACCCTACCGGCCAACGGCCTGGGTTGCCAAGCTGCCGGGACCGTAGCCGTACACTTTCACAACGAGAGCACCAGCGTTACCTTGAGCCTAACCCCGGGGGTGATACTGCCGGTCAAGGTCGACCGCGTCCTATCGACCGGCACCAGCGCTACCGGGATAGTGGCGTACTACTAACCCGAGAGCACCCTGGTCAAAGGCGGGCAAAGCAATGACATGGTGGAAACCCTGGACGTGGAAGAAAGAGCAGAGGCTCCCCGAACGGGAGCTTTTCGATTATTGGGACGGAACCCAGCAGCGCAAAGCGGACCCCCTGGCATGTTGGCGAAAAATCTACAACCACGAGACGTATCGCCACGACACGCACCCCTTGCTAATGGACGAGGGCGACCAGGAAGCGATCGAGATTGTGCTGGCGATGGTCCGCGAGGTATTCGACGTAGAGGAGTGGGACGGCGAGAGTGGACTGACCCAAGGGGAGACGATCGACCTATTCATCGACTTCCTGGAATACCTGGACAGCGTAAAAAAAAACACATCGCCTATTGCGACACAGCCGCCGCCTACGGCATCGACGTCGCCCACGTCGAACGGACAGACCCCGAGCGATTCCTCGCCCTCTACCTCCACCGCCACCGAGCCGATGCCCGAAGGGCGAACGTAACCCGCTACGGTGTAGCCACGTGGTGGGAACGCCAGCAGGGCGGCAGCCTGGACATGGCATGGTTCGAAGCACTCAACGAAGACCCTGCGCTGGCCAAATACCAGCATGCGCACCATCTGGCCGACATTGCCGAGGCCAGGGCTTCCAGTGAACCGAAGGGAGAGCTGTAGGCCATGCCAATGCAATTCGCTGGACTCGCGGCGATGGCCGCACGACTCGGCCCGCTACTGGGACGCACAACATCCAGAGCTGCAACGGCCGCACGGACGGGCGCTACCCTCCACTCCGTCCGCGAAGCCGCACTAAACCGATCTTTCGGCGACATCATGGGCGGCAAGAAGTCACTACACCAGGAGGAGGACCGGATCCGCGAGGAGGAGAAGGAACAAAGGGTTAAGGAAAAAAGCAGGCAGGCCCTGGAGAAGATGACCAAGGCCGCCCTGGGCAGTGTGACGGCCCTGATCGGCATTCCTAAAGCCGTCCAGGCCCTGGGACAAGCCATCGCGGCCCGAAACGCCGAGCTGGCGAGTTTTGGTGGGACAATCTCGGCCGCGACCCAGCGACTAGAAGCCGAGCGAATGGGCCGCCAGGCGCGACTTGCCGCAGCCACCGGGCAATCGGCCGCCGACCAGATGCAAAGCCAGAGCCGCCTAGAGAACGCCCTGGCACCTTGGAAGATGGCGGGCCGGAATATCGGCAACCGGCTTAGCGAATTCGGCAACAATATCATGAGCAACGTGGCGGAGACCTTCAATAATGCGCCGGTGGTGGGCGAGCTAATCAAATGGCTGGCCGGACAGGAGCAAAAAGCCGAAAACGTGCCCATGATCGACTTCCTGGCCGACATCGCCGAGGGTAAATGGAAGCCCGGTGAGAAGAAGAAGAACGACGGAGGTGTGAACCGGCCGCTATGAGCACCACCCTTTTCTACAACGGCGTGACCCTCAACGACTGCTGGACCAAGAGCTTTACCCAGCGGCTGGAGATGGACGAGTCGAACACCGATCTGCTCTATCACATCTTCACCGTCCGCGTGCAATCGATCGCGATCGCCAACCCGGACGCCGGTCTGGGCGCCATTCCCCGCCAAACGCCGCAAAATGCCGTGGACGCCCTGGCCCAACTGCACGCCCAGCTAATGCACCCCCGTGGCGACTTCCGCTATGACATCAACGGCGTGGTGCTGCTGAAATCCAACGCCGACCCGCGCAGCCTTGATCGCGACGTGAACAACGGCCCCAAGCCGCGGGACCTCGATATCACGCACATCGCAGGATCGAAGGCAATCCGCATCGAATTCGAGATTGAGATCGCCAAAGTGGTCTGCGGCCCCAACGTTCCTACCTCCGACCGCTACGGTAATCCGGTGGTACCTGGCAATACCCGGCAGGTCCTCAACAATCGCTGGTCGCTTGAGGATACCCTGGACGAAGACTTCTTTATGACCCGGACCTGGGACGGCACGTTGCGCGTCGCCCATAGCCACTTCAGCCCTTCGAACTACCGCCAGATCGTGATTCCACCACTGCAGGCCGGTTACAAGCGGATGATGGGGAAATTCATCCAAAGCCGCGACGGGCTACAGCTGCGGTACAAACTGACGGACAAGCAGGTCCATGCAGCACCGCCGCCACCCGCCACGCGCTGGAAGGCGCATTACAGCGAAGGCGCGACGGCCGGAGGCGCTAAAGGCCACGCCGAGGTCCAGGTGACGCTATGGGGTCCACCAGGCGCTTCCAAGCGAGATCTGCTGACCACCGCGCTGCGCGTGACCGAGACCCGCCTGGGCAACATTCGTAAGAACTTCGCGGTTCAGCACGAGGGCAACGGAAAGGTTTTTCTGAACTCGGCCACCGTGACCGAGCACCTGGACACCAACAGCGTATCGGTCAACCTCCGCGTGACGCGCGTAGCGGACGCCCGGAAGTACCTCAACCTGGAGGTCAAGGATCGCTTCGGCCGGTTCTTGGACGAGGGGCGGAACAGAATCCGCGACTATGACCATTTGTCGAACCCGGTCCCCGACACCTACGACAGCAACACGCCCGCTGGATACTTCGCCGCCTACCTGCAAACACCATGCGACGAGAAGCACGGCTTGCCCAACAAGCTGCCGATCCCCAAGGAAGGCCGTTCACCGGGCGAGGACAACGAGGAGCCGGATTACCGTACCTACACCACCAGCGAATACATCCTGGACGATGCCCGCTCCCCCGTCAGCGAGGAGCAGAGCCAAAACGTCTATACGCACATCGAGCTAGAAAGCGAGTACCAGACCCGCCGCGGTTGGTACGGTATGCCCGTGGCCTTATGGGATCCTGATGCCAGCGAATCCGGCGAAACCACCGATGGCCCCGAGAACGCGGCCACCGCCAAAGTGGTGAAGCTGCACCAGCCAATCACCCGGCGACTGATGCGGATTACCGCCGAGCGAGTAGGCACGTGGCCGGAGCTGCCCGAACCGGAGGAGGTGGTGGTCGATCCCAATGAGATCACCGAGACCCTGGTTTACGACAAGATCAAGCTGGACGCCCCCGAGCTAATGGCGGACGGCAACGTGTTCTTGTTCCGCGCCGGAGGGTTCTATGTTTACCAACTGAGCCGCACGCCAACGGCGCAGGAGAAGCTGATGGCCGGGGCGCGCCAAGATCAGGGATTCACGCCCGAGACCACCACATTCGACGGCGCGAAACACTTCACCAGCGGCAAGATCACCGTAGCGGACGAAGCCCCACCGCCAGAGGACGAAGAATAATATGGCCATTACACTCACAGGACCGGACGGCCTTTTCACTCTGTTGGGCCGTATCTTCTTTGCCCAGGACACCCTGGACACCGCGCGACGGACGACGGTGCCGGACGAAGTACTGGACATCATCACGCAATTCGAGAATGTTACCGAGACGCTGGACCTGCAGCGCACGATCGAGGGGCTATCGGACGCCACCGAGCAGTGGCAGGACACCGACATCCTGATGAGCCAGCTAACCCAAACGGCCTCGGACCTGATCGTCCAGTACGTCGAGGACGACAACCCGCAGCCTGACCGGCAATTGCGCACGGCGATCCTGGAGCTGATCAAGCAGATGGAAGGCGCGGGCGGCGAATCCAACCCCGACGACGACGTGGACGCCAGTGCCGCGGGCGTGACCGTGACCCCGGCCGCCGGAAATGTCGGCAACCACGTCCTGCGCGTCAGCGTGACCAACGGCGACGGCCGCAACTGCGAGCACGCCCTGGCCGAGGACATCGAGGTGGCCGTCAACAGCGAACGCGGCAACGGTTCAATCATCCTCCGCGGTGAAGAAGCCGAGCGAAGCCGTTTAGGGTACCGCTGGCCACGGGGCAGCGGCCTGCGCTCTACCTTGGGCGGTGTAACCGGCACTAACAACCTGTTGCGCAATGGCGGCATGGACACCGAGGAAGCCCGGCCCGACACACCAGACGACTGGGTCCTGGAGACCGGCACTATCGGCACCACGGTCAAGATGACCGTTTACGAGGAACAGACGATCGAGATCACGGCCACGCCCACCAGCGGCGACTATGTCCTGATCTACACCAGCGTGGACGGCGACGTCCAAACCACCACGCCCCTGGACTTCGATGCGGCAGGCGGAACCGTACTTTCCGCGCTGCAACAACTGAAGGGCCTGGAGAATATCACCCTGACCACCACGGGATCCTCCCCGCTATTCACCCACACCGTGGTCTTCGAGGACATGGATCCGCCCGGCAACGTGGGCCAGTTGACCAGTTCCAACACATTCGACGCAGGCGGCATTACGCACGCCACCACCGTGACCGGCAGCGAACACGTCTACCGCGACAAGGCCCTGGAGTTTGACTCGGACGGCGCCGAGCTGACCAGCATCAAGCAAGACGTAACGGGATCCGTATCACCGCGCGAAGTGCTGGCCGTGAATGCCTGGATGAAGGTGGACGCCTTCCCGGCCGCCGGAGTGGTCACGATCGACTTGGTTGACGGCCAGGGCACCGTGATCCAAAACGCCCAAAACGTTAATCAGTCGTTCACGATCGACCCGCAAGCCGCGGGCGATCTATCCACCACCGAATTCTCCGCCGTGGGCGGTTTCTTCCAAATGCCGGAGGTGTTGCCCGAAATCGTCTACTTCAGGATCCGTATCTCGACCGCGATCAGCAACACGGCCAGCCTGTTTATCGACGAGGTGGCCCTGACCCGAGCCCGTGAACTGTACGGCGGAGGACCCTGGGCGGCCTTCTTCGCCAGCATGACCGAAATGAGCCCGGACGATACCTGGAACGTGGCCGTAACCAACGACCGAGCTGGACAGATCCAGGAGAAATTCCTGCAGAACTTTGGCTTTACAGACCTTCTTTTGCCCTCGGATAATGCCGGGGGTGAGACAATCGCGGATACACTGATCGCGTAAGGAGGAGACCATGACCAGCTGGGACGACGTGTTAAAAGCAGCCTGCACCGAGGCCGACGTAACCCTGGATGAGAGCAACCAAGCACTGCGCAGCGCCGTGGGCCAGTTTCGCCGGACTACCGAAGGCCACCCGGGGAACCGCGAGGAGATTGACACCAAGCTACTCGCGATCGTCATGGCGCACGCGGATGGAAATGTCGATGCGGCAAAAGCCTTGACCACCGAATGCGTGGGCCTGGGGATCGAGGCCATCGGAGAAGCCAACAGCGGCACCAAGATACGACAGGCGGGCGCCGTCGTTATGATGGAGATATTGGACCTGGAAGCACCACCGGAGCCAGACATAGACGTCCCGGTCGCACCGATCGGAGACGTCACGATTGTGGAGACGGAGCCAGCGGAGTTGATT
Organism: uncultured Planctomycetaceae bacterium; assembly: GCA_937925545.1. Lineage (GTDB taxonomy): Bacteria > Planctomycetota > Planctomycetia > Pirellulales > Lacipirellulaceae > Bythopirellula. The sequence goes on along the minus strand of CALALR010000029.1, from coordinate 21,773 downwards.
GTGGACCCCCACATCCCGGACATAGCGGACGAGGGGATCCAGATCATCCACGTGGACGAGGACTTCTACCTAGACGAAAACGACGAGTAGCTTTTCCCTTCAAGGAGCGATAAATGAGTTTCGCAACCGAACTAACCGCGGCCCTGTTGCACGCCGACGCGGCCTATCGTGCCGACCTGGACACGGCCTTCACCAACCTGGAAAGCGCGCTCAATACCGAGTGGGTGACGGACGCCGGAAACTCGGCCACCGACGCCACGTTTATCCAGATCCAGAGCGACATCATTGACATGGCGGAGAACGTCGCCAGTCAGTTTACAGATCAGTAATCCATGACCGCAGACAGGACGACCCAGGAAACCATCCTGGAGCGGATCAAGGAACGCCTTGCCGCTAGGATCCCGCAGTTTCAGGACGGCGCTTTGTTCTACAGCGACGACCCGAACCCGCTCAAGATCCCGGCCGGGGACGTGCTTTGTTGTCTAACGCCCGGCACCGGCAACTACGACCAGAACCATTTTGCTGGTGGTGGTGAGGATACGCTGACCGAGGACTTCAACCTACTGGTTACGCTCTACCTGCGAACCCACCTAGACCGCACCGACCAGCTGGAGGCGGCCATGATGGGGATCGAGAAGGGCTTGATTAGTCGGTATAAGCAACGCTTATTGGCGGCCTTATTCAAGGACGAATGGACACCCGGCGGCGTGGATGCGACGGGAACAGCGTTCGACCTGACCCGCAACATGATCAGCCCCGTGAGCTGCACAGGACCTACGGCCTATGTGTCGGCAGCCGGAGCCACATACGTCCGCATGACCCTGGCGGTATCGATTACATTCGATTGGGATCTGGCGGCAGAGGAGTAAAGCGGCGCGATGCTTTGCCCCGGTACGCCGTCCCAGGATCCGGTTGACCAATCCCGCCCTGGGGCGGCTACCATGGGGAAAGCATGAAACGAATCCTAATCCTGAGCGACGTCGAGAACCATTGCTTCGCACACCGCGCCGCTGCCCTGCAGAAGTATGCCCCCGAAGACATCGACATCGAGGTGATCCACTACGGCGGCCGCGACATCGCCAGCATTCCCTGGGATGAGTACGATCTGCTTTTCTGCTTGCCCACCAGGATTGGCCTGGAGATCCGCAAACTCTGGTCCTTGCAGCATTTCATTCGGCGCCCGCCGCTAGTCGTCAGCCATAACAGCGGAATCGGCCGCCGCCACGATATGCTGCTGGAGGCGATCCTGGGCGCCGACTTCGTGATCATCAACAACTACGCCGCCTGGGCATCGGTCCAGCCGTTTATCCGCGACGGCCTGTTTAACGCCTTTAACATCTCGAATGGTGTTGATCGGACCATCTTTTACCCGGACGAGCGTAAGCCGGACCCCGGCAAGGCTACCAAGGTGCTTTGGACGGCCACGGACATGAAGGCCCGCGGTGAGGACGACATCAAGGGCTATATGGCCACCCTGCAGCCGCTGGAGTACATGCTGGCGCGATTACCGGAGTATCACCCGGAATTCCCGGTGATCGATAGCCACAACGCCAGGACGGCCGAGCAGATGCGCGATTGGTACGCCTCGGGCGACATTCTGGTCTGCGCCAGCCGCGCCGAAGGCACGCCCAACATTCTGCTGGAGGGCATGAGCTGCGGATTGGTTCCGGTGACCACACCCGTGGGCAACGTGCCCGAACTGATCCAGCATAAGCGGAATGGATACATCGTCAGCGAAAACACCGTCCATGGCTTCCACCAGGGCCTGGACTACGTCCGCGAAAACCTACCGAGGATGCGAGCGGCCGCGCTGCAGTCGATCGCCAGCTGGGACTGGAAAGTACGATCTGCTTGGTTCTACCAGCTGTTTCGTCGTATCATGGCCCGGCGGACCCTATTGCCCTACACCTACCTGCGCGAGGACCCGGCCAAGCCATGACAACGCGCCGACTGTCCTACGCAGATTACGATCTGCTGCTGGAAACCTACGCGGTCCAGTCGTTCATCGAGCAGCAGCTGAATCTGTCCGACTGCTACCCGGTCGCCGAGCCGCACCTCTACGACCCGAAGATCAATTACCCGGCCCATCCGCCCGTCAAACTCAATACGCTGTACTGGCCGCAAGGCGCCAGTCGCTGGGCCTTCTTTGCCGGACTAGTCTGCGAGGAAGACGCTAACAAGATCCAGGACGAGATCGAGGACACCGCGGCGCAGGACCTGATTCTGGGCGACAAAGAATTCCAAATGTGCGCCCTAGCGCCGCGGCCGATCGCGGGCGACTTTACCCAGGGGAAAACCCGCCTGTGGTTGCTCCCGCTGGTGGACAAACGCTTCTGGTGGCAATTCGAGAATACCGGCGACCTGGAGCTGGACGGCGCCACCACGTGGGAGACCTTCCTGCTAACGCTGTGCTCCCAGTTGGATGAGTCCCCTGAAATCGATGGGATCCACGGCGACTACGGCACACCGCACCCCGACGCCTCCCGCGATTATCACAACGTCCCCAGTTTGCTGGACGCCGCGGTCCATAGTGTCGGCATGCGTTTCCTGGCTTACCCGGACGGCACCTACCGCGTCCGCGACTGGTCCAATTCTCGCGACGAACTGCTGATAAATGTGGAGGGGCGAGAGCAGGGCCAGGGCAACCCAGAGAGCGATAAAAACCGAGAAAACTCGGGCGTGGGACCGATCCTGGCAGGCGGCCTAATGTTGTATCCGCAGGATTACGACAAGCCGGAACCCGGCGAGATCCTGGCTAACGCCACGGTTCCCGAAAAGGTGGCCGTTAGTTTCCCCGAGCTGTGCGACAACGCTCCGCGATTGGACGAAGATCGCCACGAGATCGTGAAGGAACTAAGCGACCTACCAGCCGACGAAACGACCATTGTCGCGTCCGAACAAAAGCCGGGCAGCGTGAAGAATATCCGATCCTGGGCCGGAGCGAACTACATCCAGACCAACACCACGGTCCTGGACAACTCATCGGAATTGGACGACCTCGCGACCCGGATCGCGTCGGATTACTTCCAATCTGTGGAGAACCATTTCGACATCAAGTACGGTTGCATTCGCGACTGGGAGCCAACCGGCTTCGACGAGATGACGATTTACACCTACGGCCGCCTACGCTCCACCGAGGAAGGGCCGGATATTATCTGGCATGAGTCGCCCGTCGACGTATGGGACGACGAGGAAGGCCCCCGCGAGGTCTCCACCCGCGTCTATTCCTGGCCGATCAATCAGGGCATCGAGGAGCAGCTGAGCTGGGGCGCACCCGTCCACAAAGGAACCCGCTGGGGAGAAGCGATCGAGGACGACCAGGACGCCAATAGCGGCGTGACCGGCCACAACTGCCGCTACGTTCGCGTTAATCCCGTCGACAACTGCGAGGGCGACAATCCCGACACCGGCATCACGCACATTGTGATCCTGCCCGACGACGTGGAGATATCAACCGGCGACGTCTTCCCCTACTGGCCAACCTTCGATTGCCGATGGGTGACCACCAGCGGGCAGTCATCCTCCGGCGTCGAGATTATTCGCTTCCAATTGACGGCCCCGCTATCGCTAGGAGGAACCGCCACCGCTACCGTCTTAGCCTGCAGTGGCCCCGTCAGCGGCACGGTGACGGTGGAGGACTTCACCGCCGCCCCGGGCAAGTTTCGCGGCCCATCCGGCTACCAGGGCGTGGCCTACAAATGGCCCGAGGATACCGGCTGCAACTGGACCATCGTGATGATGGAGCACAAGGCCATCTTCGTGGTCGGCGACATGACGACCAGCTGGAGCGGAGCCGCAGGCGCGCGAGAGGCCACGATTACCGTCAATGACTGGTGGCAGGGCAAGGATCCCGGCGCCAGCGTCCAGATCATCGACCGCTGCGATCTGTATTTCCATGTCTCGCCTACGTCAGGCAATCCATGCTTGGCGGGCGCCTACGACGAACAGGAGGACAAGTACGTCGCCATCGATGGCTCGCAGCTACCAGTGGCCGACGAACTATGCGCGCGGACCCTGGGCCGCGGAACGATCGTTGGATGGACGAACGCCACCGATAACGGCCCCATCGACCCATTCGATGAGATCAACGCCAACCTGGACACAAATTTGCGGATGTTCGTCGACGACAACGACGGCAAGCGGGCGATGATCTCAATCGACCCCAGCTACTACGCTAATTCGGTCATGTGGTCCAACGCCGTCCAGGTGCGCTGGACACGAAAACCGCACATCGGCCGCTACCTGATTGTCGGCGAACATGCCGCCCAGGGCGGAGACGATACCGTCCAAAGCTACCTAGAGCTGCAATCGAGCGCCGCCAAGTCGACCCGCTGGCGGCTGATCTCGGACGGTGACGTACATCAGGACTGGCTGAGCCCTAACGATGCCCCTGGCGTAGCCGCCAATCTGGTGGTTGGCGACGTGGATACCGTTGTGCTTGAAAACTGCGTCAAGTTGTACTGGACCGAGCCTGGAGTGGGTGACGGCGCGGGTGGCAATCAGGATCCTGTTTCGCTGATGGCTTACGACGGATCCGAGTGTCAATTGACCTTTGATCGCGGCGTCCTGGTCCGCATCATCGATAAGAAAGACGACAGCGACAAATTGACGCCACCAGCTGGCGATGGCGATGCGAATTGTAACCTGATCACCGATTCCGACTGGGATCCCTGCGAAGACCCATGACCAACACCGGACTGGCTAAGTATCTGGCCAAACGCTTCGCCCACGTCGACAGCAGCGTAAACCGCTCCGAGGCCCCCAGGTCCCGCGATTCGCTGCCCGTGGGCGCACTTTGGGAGCTAACCGCCCAAGGCCGTCATGGGATGACGATGTTCTACCCCGCCTGGAGCCTGTTGTATTACACGATCCGCTGCCGACTGATGCCCGACAGCGAGGGCCTGCTGATCGAAACCGGCACCAACCGCGGTATGACATCGCTAGTGATCGAGCAGGCCCGCCTGGACCTCGGCGCCGATAAGCTCCGCCTGCTGACCTTCGAAATCGATCGGCAGAATATCAAGGCGGCCCGAGTCAACTGGAAAAGCGCCGACCTGGGCCAGCAAATCGAGATCGTTCCCGGGAACACCCTGGAAACCATCCCCCAGCACGTCAACGAGCCTGTACCGTTCGCCTTTATCGATTCCTGCCACGAGACCAACCACGTCCTGGCCGAGGTGGAGCTGCTGCTGCCCTGGGTAATCAAGGCCAAGGGATTGCTTTACTTCGACAACACCAACAGCGGCAACGCGGCCGCCGGGAGGGCCCTGGACATCCTGGTGGAACGGCACGGCGGCGACCTGATACACTTCCCCAATTGTTCCATCACAACCCCAGGCAACTCTATCTGGGCACCTCAAGCGTAAGGCAAAGCAATAATGCGCAAGATGCAGGTGACCGCCCTGACCCACGTATGCGGAGTAGGCGGAGGCGATCAATTGATCGCCAATGTTTTCCAGCAGATCCGCAACGCCGAACTGACTCACTGGTACACCGAGATATACGACCCCGGCATGATGGCCCGCGCCGAGGATATGCTACATGGGACGCAGATCGCACCGCTGCCGGGCGGAACCTACAAGGGCGACGAGAAGCAGGAGACGTGGCGAGCCAAGATGGTAGCCACCTGCAACAAATCGGACATCGTCCTGACCTGGGGATTCCTACAACTGCCGGACGTGGCCGACCAGATCACGGCCCCGATCGTCCAGTTCGTGCAGGGAGCCAGCGCCGGAACCCAGGCCAGTGACACCAAGCTATCCGCTTATGCGGACTTCCATATCGCCGTCTCGCACGCGGCCAGACGCTGCTTGCCGCCGCATTTAGACGTTCCGGTAATCTATAGCGGTTGCGACCCCCGCCGCGTCGTGCCTGCCAAAGGCGGCGGAATTCAGCGGCAAGAGTGGCACGTTCAAGACCACCACAAGATGCTGCTATTCATCGGCCGACTGGTACCCGGCAAGAACCCGCAGGCCCTGATCCAGGCGTTGACCTGCCTACCCGAGGAGTGGATGGGCGTGATCATCGGCTACGGCCCGCAACTGGACGACCTCAAGACCGAGGCCTGCAAATACGCACCCGGCCGCGTCCACTTCGTGCCCGATCACCAGATGCACATCGGAGACGCCCTGGCCGCCGCGGACGTCGTCCTGGTCCCCAGTGACACCGAGGGCGACCCGATTGTGATCCATGAGGCCCACCTATCCGGTACCCCGGTTGTTGCTAGCGACATCCCGGTGATCCAAGAGCAAAGCCAAATTTTCGGCAAGCTCTGCCAAACCGTTCCCGTACGCGCCGCGGGCGACGTCCTAGCCGATGCGATCCTAGCGGCTGTAGATGGCCCAGAAAGCCGGGCGATGATCACACGGGCCCAGGCCGCTGCCTGGGGATCCTTTACGACCACCGCCGCGGCCGCCAAGTGGTCCGAGGTCCTGGAGACGTTTCTGGCCAAACACCGCCGCCAGGCGCTGCACCCAATGGCCTGGCGCGCCGAAGGAACACGCCCCGAGGTGGAGCTGCCGACCCCGACACAAATCCGACAACCGGACACAAAACGGACACAAATCGGACACAAATCGGACACTGTCAAACGGCTGCACATCGTCTATGACACCAGTGGCTGGGCCTACGACGCCAGGGCCCGCCAACTGGAGAAACACATGCCCGAGGGATGGGTGACTAGCTCCGCGCCGTTAGACGGCGGTGGCATGCCCGAGGACTTCGATAAACTGGACGTGATCTTCCTGATGGTGGCCGGTCGAATCCAATCCCTGCACGACTTCTACAAACAGCAGGACGTACCGCGGCCGAACATCGTTGTTGGTATGAACACCGGCCCCGATCGCAACCGCGAGGCCTACACCCAGGCGAAGAACGCGGGCGCCCTGGTCATCCACAACAACCGCGCCAGCTACCTGCATGGGGTCAACCAGAACGCCCCTGGAGAAATATCGGATCGCGACTTCTGTATCCCTAACGGCGTGGACCTCGAATTCTGGCAGGAGAACGTGGCCGAGCCGCAACTCAAACCCGCCAGCGAACGCAGGCCCCGGAAAGTGCTTTGGTGTGGATCACAACTGCACGCGAAGCTGAAGGGCTACGACGCCATCGAGGCCTGCCGCGAGCCGCTGAAGGAGATGGGGTGGACCCTGGAGACGATCCTGGCCGATAGCCGCGGCGATACCTGTACGGTCAACTTCGGCAACGGCGAGGAGCAGATCGCTCGCTACGACGCCAAGCAGATGCGACGCTGGTACCGAGGCGGCGCGATCTTTGTCGTCACATCCCAATCCGAAGGTACGCCCAACCCAGCCCTGGAGGCCGCAGCCTCGGGATGCGCGTTGACGGCTACCAAGGTGGGAAATATCCCCGAGCTGATCATTCCCGGCGTCAACGGGAATTACATCCGCGACACCAGTACCAGCCGGATCATGGCCAGCATACGCTGGACGACCAAGAACCTGGACCGCGTGACCAGGGGAATGAAAAAGACCATTGCGGAGTGGGATTGGCAGCCCCGCGTGGCCCGCTACTACGAGATCTTTCGCTACGCCGTCGAAGGTGGCGAAATGCCACCACCAGCCGACCTGCCCGGCGCACTGGAGCTATGCCCCCCCGCCAAGACAGGTGGATGACGCTAAAACCCACAACGATCCGGGAGATCGGCTAAAATGCAGAACCTGCAAAACCACGATAACTGTACCTGCCCGACTTGTTCCGCGATCTCCTGCCTCAAATGGACGCACGACGTGAATATCCTTTTGATCGAGGACGCCGCGACCTGCGCGAAGCTATTCTTGTCGCAGGTTTCCGCGTTTGTCCCCGAGGAGAAGATCAGGCACGCCAGCAACATGGCCGAGGCCTGGAGCTATTTAAGCTGGGCGGACGTCATCGTCCTGGATCTGCAATTGCCCGACAGTACCCTGGACGACACCATCAAGATGATTGGCCAATGGAGCCCGGTTTGGCCGATCGTCGTCTACTCCAGTTACGACAGAGAGGGGGTGATCCAACGGTGTATAGCCGCCGGGGCTAACTCGTTTGTCGCCAAGGACGGCGTAACAGTGATCCAACTCCACAACGCGCTCCATGCCGCCATCGAACTAAGCAGCAGATCCCTGTTGCAGACAAAGATCCTGGCCATTGAAGCCGCCAGCCGGGAGCTGGTCCTAGAGACAACGCGAGGAGCAAAGGCAGCAAATGGATGATACTAGCGACAGCACTTTCATATTTCGACCAGGGAGTCACCGTGGCGGTTCTGGCCGCCGGAGGCGTGGCAGCCGCCTACATCATTAAACGCTGGGTCCGTACCATGGACCTACTGGAAGAACGCGACAAAGAACGCGCCAAGCGAGAGGAGGAAAACACCGAAAAGCACCGTAAGGCAATCCTGGAGATTGCGGTCAAAAGCGCTGAAGATCGCACCGAACTGATGGGAATCCTACAGAGCCTCAGCGAGGCGATCGCGGCCATCAGCGAAGCGGTCAAAAACAACAACAATCCCAACTAAGGCAAAGCAATGAAATACCTTCCCTATGCCCTGATCGTCCCCGTGATGCTGTTGCTATTGACGGCGCTGCTGCAGGCGGACGAGATCATCGTGCGGATTCCCGCAGGCACCAACTACATCAAGATCACCGGCGACAATCTGAAGGTCACCAAGGCCACGGTAATCGACCTGGGAACCGGCGATCCTCCCATTGACCCCGGCACGCCGCCTACCGACAAGTTCGGACTGGCGAAGTTTGTCGACACCGAGGCGGACAAAGTCGCCAAGGAAGACGACGACACCCGCACTGGCCTGGGATTGATCTACCAGCTGCTGGGAAAGCAGATCAAAGAAGGCAAGATAGAAAAGCCCCAAACTGCAGCGACGGCGGCTAAAACAGCCGTCGATTTGTTTCTCACCCGAAGCAAAAAGAAAGCCGAATGGCAGGCGTTTCGTAAGGCGCTGGAGGCAAAACTTGAGGGACTTTCGCGAGACGGCAAGATCAAGACGGTCGCGGACGTGGGGCAGGCGTATGAGGAGATAGCGGCCGGACTGCGCCAAGGCCAGGACGAGTTTCTCAGCCCCGAGCTACTGGAGCTGATTCTGAAAATTATCCAACTGGTTATGGAGTTACTGGGGTAAATATGCCTGATACAAAACTAGCGAAACGCTGCGGCTACCTACCCGGCGTATCCCTTTCCGACCTGGACAGCGAGGCGGCCATGATCGAGGCGCCCGAGCTGGCTGATCGCGTTTGTGGACATCCTGACCACGGAGATCCCGAGATCGCCGACGCCGACCCGGCGGATATCGCCCGCTACCTCGATTGTTCCGAAGCGGAAGCCGATTTTCTCAAGGCCGCCCATCAGCGGATGGTGGCGGCGCAGGAAGCGACCGGCCGGGGTAGCTTCCCGGCCGGATGTTATCCCGATCTGTATCCCAACAACCACGCGGCCAAGGTCTTCCTTGACTTCGACAGCTTCCCCCAGCACTACACCCGCGCCGTTAAGGCGTCCGAGCTGGAACACATCCACGACGCAGGCGTCTGGGGCACGCGCGAGGAGATCTTCGACCTCTACGATGGTAAGCCGATGCTGACGGTCGCGATGGAGCTGACCAACGAGACCTATCGACTAGTCGGATGCGCCCACGTAATGACCACGGACGGCCCCAACGGCAAACACAATATCCACATCAAGGCCGAACGGATCCCGGGCAGCACGATCGGCTACGCCTATTTCAATAACCAGACCTGCCGCGACCACGTCAATCAGCGGATTGATTCCGGCTGGCAGCCGAGCCTCTACCGCTGCGCCTTGCTACTGGCGCACGAGTGTGGGCACAACCACAACCTGGAACATACGTTCGCCAATCAGTCCCACCACCACGGGATTATGTCGTACAACTGGTCGAATAACTTCTGGGGATACTCGACCGGCCGAGAACCGCACACATTGCCGTTAGACCCGGCCCTGCGCGTGCTGAAGCGGCATTATGGCGGCGAGCCGGTACCACCGATCGACGACCCAGATACACCCGACCCGCCAGATCCGCCCAATCCTGACCCGCAGATCGTTACGGTGCGCGTACCCAGGTTGCCGGTTACGATCCGGGTACTGGGTACCAACGACCCGGAAGATCCGCCGGTGATCGACTTCTAGCCTACAGGTTCGGCGACTTGCGTTTCCTGTGCCTGGATCCTGGCTTGGACCTCGGCGCGGTTAATCGCGATATGCCGCGGCGCTTCAAAGCCAAGGCGAACGCGGCCGCCGCCAATGTCCATAACCTTCAGAGTAACGTCGTTTCCGATCTGGATGACTTCGCCCGGGCGTCGACTCAAAATAAGCATGATGGCCTCCAAGCCAAAAGGATATACTGGCGATGGTCCCACCAGGGACCGCCCTATGGACCATACGCTAACACAAGGGACCGCGTGGACCAATGTCAGTTTCGACCGCCGAGCGCAATATTCTGCGCAATTTTGCGGATGAATTCCCATTCTGCTGGGCCTGCGGTAGCCCACATATGGCTACATTTACAACGGGAAACACGCCGCTACTTACCTATCCCCGCAGCCTGGAGATCCACCACATTCTCGGCGGATCCGCCCGCAGACCCCACGATCCCCGCAACCTATCCCGACTTTGTAAACTCTGCCACGACCTCGCCGGGGGCGCCACGATCCGCCTATTAGGCCATCCACCAGGAGTGACGAAACCCCTGCCTAACTTGCGGCTAGACCACGTCCTCTGGCTCAAGCACAAGGCGGACCCCGAGCACTACGACCGGAAATTCCTCAATGGTCTACGGTCCCGCGCGCTGCCGCCCATGCGGTCCACGCCTACATGGTTCACGGAGCAAAGGACTAGATTCGGACATTGCGGTTGGTAGAATAGAGAACCTGCTGATTCCCTCCAGGACAGCACGCGAGGACGGCCCACCCCACACAATCGGGCCGTCCTCTCTTTTTGCGCCTACCCTAACTTAGGTTAGGACTTGATGAGGCCGGGGCACTATGCGCTACGCAAGCCATTAACCCACAACAGTATGCGCTAGATATGCGCACCCCTTGGCGCATATGCGCCAGGAATAAGTAGTGACCTACGAATGACCTACGAATCGCCATTCGTACCCCCTCTATTGGCCTCAAAAAAGGCTACATTTCGTGTAGCCTCCATGTTTCTCCACATTTGACTTAGGCCTGAATTCAAATTCAGGTATTTCTGAATTTGAATTCAGATCGGGCATGACCAAACGTGTCACTCGCCCGGACTACCATATGGACAACCGAGGGACCATTGAGTAAAACTGTAACCGTGGGGTTAAAACATGGAGGGGATCAGAATGGAATTCTCTGAGCTGCTGTCTTGCGTTATGCAGCAAACCCAGGCAGCCGAAGGCCTGGAAAAACGCGAAGGACTACCCGCCTGGACCTTTACGGATTTTGCGTGGTACCACCGCCAGATCCAGTATCTGTCCAACTCTATGCTGGGCGTCTTCCGCCAGGACGGGCCGGAAATGTTCGCCGGTCAATATGTCACCGGCACCATACCGAAGAAGGACACCAAGGCATTCGCCGAGGGGCGCCGTCGCCATCTGGCGATCCTGGAGCTGGATCTGTTCCAAATGCTGGCCGTGCCGATTCCTACCGAAGCCCTGGCCAAGGATGGATCCCGCAAAGGCAAGGCCTGGGATGCCTTTAAGGCCGAACACGAGGCCCGCCTACAGCCCCTGGGCCAGGAGCCCATTTTCCTCAAACAAAGCGAGTTGGCGGAGATTTATGGCCAGCGGCAGGCGATCCTGCGCGACTTCGGGCCCCTGATCGAGAAGCCCGGCGCCGTGGAATCAAGCATTTTCTGGCGATGCCCCGTTACAGGTGCCTATCTTCGCTGCAGGCCGGATAAGGTGATCGACTGCGGCGACTATTGGCGCGTTTTCGACTTCAAGACCGCGGCGACGACAAAGCCGAGCAAGCTGTACTATCACGTGCGCGACTTCGGCTATGCCAACCAGCACGCCCTTTACGAGGACGGCCTGATGGCCATGGACGGTAAACCCGTCCGCTTCGCCTTCCTGGCCTGCGAGAATACCCCGCCCTACAACCCCGTCGCGTTTGAATTTGACCCAGATACCGTGGCCGCTGCGCGTGAGCGCAATTATCGCGACATCGAGCGGATCGAGTGGAGTAAGGCCACGGGCGTCTGGCATCACCCTAACCGCGATCGGATCCACACTTTTCGGATCCGGCCGCATTACTTCGAAAAGGACCTAGACGAATGGCGGAAGCATTAAATCCGGTCGACAGGACGAAAATCACCTGCTCTAAAACTGGACAGGAGTGGCCCGCCACTATCAATGGACTGTCAGGCTGGAGCGACCACGCCGATGGATGCCCCACCTGCATCTACGAACGGCCTGGGGCTTGGGTTACCAACGCCAAATTCAGGCTGATGTGCGAATGGTGGAATACTCATTTCGGTAATGACACCTTGGTTCCTTTTGAGCCGGAAGCCGGAAGACGAAGCGGAATGAAAATGCGGCCAGACATTGAACAGCGGATCCGATCGGAACATGCTCAGTTGCTGGAATTGGAGCGGCTGGCGTACCAGGGCGGGCATGGCCGGACGGCGTTAAACCCCGATACCTGCGAAATGTGCCGAAACCTACGAACTCTGCGGGAAAAGGTCGCCAGGGCAGACCGGTTGGCCGTTGCGATCATCACCGGGCAAGAGATCAGGCGATAGTTACTTCAACCTCTTAGAAAGGGATACCCATGGCAAAGCAAACGAAACCCGACAACAACAGCGCGGCCCTGGCTCTGCGGAATAACAAGGACGCCCTGGCCCAGATCGACAAGGTGGTGGAGGACTGCCAGCTGTCCAAACTGGTCGATATGGGGACCATGGAGCAGACCCTGGTCCTGGCCGATGGCATGCACCAGTTGCGCCAACTTTTGACCGACGACGTAATGAAGGCCGTCTCCGCCCTGCAGGGCACCCGCCTGGGCTTCAACACCGACCGTAAGGATCACGCCTCGGGATACCCGATTCCGGTGGTCCGCGATTGTTTCATCGAGGCCACCATCCGCGGCTTGCGCGCGGTGGGCAACGAGTGGAACATCCTGGCCGGTAATTGCTACGTGACCCTGGAGGGCCTCACGCGCCTGGTCAACGAGGCCACTGGCGGCACCTACGCGCCCATCATCGGACTGCCACACACCCAGCTGGATCGTGAGGGCCGCGGATCCGCCCTGATCGAGGCCCATGCCACCTGGGAGATCGACGGCAAAAAGGACAGCCAGCACTGCGATCCGGCCAAGGAGGACGGAAAAACCGAAGCCGAGAAGATGGACACCCGAATCCCGGTGAAGGTCAACAAGGGCATGGGCATCGATGCTATGCTGGGAAAAGCCAAGCGTAAACTGTTATCTCTGGTCTGGGCCAAGATCACCAAGACCCACGTCCCCGAAGGCGATCCCGACCCGGATGATTACATCGATATGACCCCAACGGCAGCCGAGGCGACCCAGGAGACCAATAAACCCAAGGACAGCCTATTCGAAGGCCTGCCCGAAGATCAGTAGCTTGTTTAACTGTATTAACTGAAGGGTAGAGCGATGGAAAAGAATGAACTGATTGTTAGCGACCGACCTTCACCGCTGGCGGCGCATCCAGATCCGGTAATCGAATCTAAACGGCTCGCATTACAGCGGATGATGGACCTGCACAATCGCGGGTTTAAGCGGGTGGACATCCAGTTGCTGCAGATGCGTAGCCCATTTGACGACAGCTACCCAATATTTGCCGTCCAAACGATTGACGATTACGAACGTCACGTAGGTGCGAATGTAGGCAGCACTGGATACTCGACTGGTGGACGAACTAACGTCTTCCGGGAGGTTTTGGAGGGATGCCAATTTGCAGCGGGATCGGCTACCCCGAAGGGCTCGATTCCGCAGTCAGCGAAGGCGTTGGTGCAACAGCACGGCCGCGAGTTCGACAACCTTTACGTTGTGTGGGACGCCTCGCGCGAGTGGACCTCACCAACGCCAGCGGAAGTGGCAACAGTCAACGCGGCCGCGGATCCATTGATTCTAGGCGATGTCGATGGCGTTTGGTTCTGCGTGGCGAAGTGGGACCTAACGAAGCTAGAAAGCTATTTCGTGGAATAGGAAACCAAGCGGCGGTGAAACGTCCCGGAGCTGCCTATTCTCTCAGCCCGGGCTTTATTAGCAGTGAAGTTTGTTTTGCGTTTCACCGTCGCATCGTTACAATCGCGGGCGTCAAAACTACGAAAACAACCCCGCACCAGCATGAACCCCTTTGTTCTGTCCGCCCCGGCGGCTGGCTTTCGTAGGCCAGGACAGCAGAGCAAGGGGGTTTTTTATGGATTCTCGCCGTGGACGGATTCATCAAGCTGCACCGGAAGATATTCGAGTGCGAGGCGTTACGGGGCCAGCCATCCACCGGATGGGTATTTCTCTGGATGATCTCGGAGGCCAAGATCAAGCCGCAGCACGGGCTACAGCGTGGCCAGCTGAGGCATTCCGCCAGTTTCATCGCGGAAGCAATTGGGATCAGTCTACCGACCGTCAAGCGGGCCTTTCGGCGACTTCAGGAGGCCGGAATGATCGAGAGGGACGGCCGGGGGTTTGGGATAAGTGCGGTAACTACGATAGTCAATTATGACCTCTATCAGTCGTATCAAAATGATCCGAATGGCGTATCAAATTTTACCCATACATGGGATCAAAATGACCCGAACGATGATACGAACGGTGATACCATCGGTGATACGAACGGTGATACCCAACTAGAAGAAAGAGAAGAAGGTAGTAAGAAGGAAAAGAAGAATAGCCCGACGCCGAAAACGGCGATCGAGCTGACGGGCTTCGTCTTCGACGTGATTGGGAATCAGGAGGACAAAACCTGGACCCTGTCCAAGCCGAACTACGACACCCTGGTAGAGGCCTATCCGGCGGTCGACCTGGACGCAGAGCTGCGGAAGATCCGCGCCTGGGTGATCGCGAATCCACGGAACCGAAAAACCCCCAACGGCATGCTGCGGTTTTTGAATAACTGGTTGAGCAAGACCCAAAACCAAGCGGCGACACAAAACGGCCAAGGCAAAAAGCAGATAAGGCTCCAAATATGATCAAATTCGAAAAGCAAAACAGCATAGCACAGATGACAAAGGAACTTTGCGCCCTGGTCGACGCCAGCGCCGCCGATCCCATGGATGGTCTGCGGATATCCTGCCATGTAGCCACCTACATGGTGACGCGGCGAATCAAGGGCATGGACGACCAGCGGCGCGATTGTTTCGTCGAATCGATTTACGAAATGGTTTACGAAACCGCCCAGGAGATAGCCGACGATGAACCCTAGGCAATTCAACAGCTTCATCGATGAGTACCTCGCGGCCTTCCCGGCGACGGCCGAATGGTTGCAGAAACAGCAGAATCCCACGGCCACGCTAAAGGTCTGGGCCCGAACGCTGCGCAACACACCCCTGGAGATGGCCGCGGCCGTCCTGGATCGCATGATCGACGGCGACCTCGCGCCCGTTCCGGCCTACGAACGCGACCAGACGGCCCTGCACGTCCGCGCCTGCGCCGCCAGGATCAAGACCCGCCAAGCCGAGTTGGAGGAAGCACAACAGTGGCGGGAGAATTCCACCGGCGCGATGGACCTCGCCAAAGGCATGTACGCCGGGCGCGCGTTCCGCTACGCCAGCACCTTGGCTAAACTCAAGCAGAAGGGCGACCACGAGCGACTGGCGACCCTACCGACGTTTGACCAATACTGGGCCAGCCTGGAGGCGGCCGATCGAGCCAACCAGCCACTACCCGAGCTGCCCTACGAAGATTGGCGGCGCGACTATCAGGCGGCAGGGGGAGATATTTGGACAGCGACACAAATAGCCCAACAGGCGGCCAAGTTCACCAGCCCGAAGCTACTCCCGGGCCCCGGAGAATAACGCTCACCGTCGACTGCAAGCCAATGGGTAAGCCCAGGATGACCCAGCGGGATAAATGGACCCGGCAGGTCCGACCCGTGATCGCCCGCTGGCGGGCCTGGGCGGACTACCTGCGACTGGTCATCGCCCGAAACGTAGGCTGGCGAAATATGCCCAACGCCGAAGAAGTGGTAGACTTGTCCTGGCGGGCGACCTTCAAGGCCAAGCGAAAGGCCGACCGAGGGAAGCCCCACCGTAAGAAGCCAGACCGCGACAATATCGACAAGGCGATCCTGGACGTGCTATTCCCCGAGGACAAAGGCGGCGACCAAGCCATCGCCAAGGGCACCCTGGAAAAAGTCTGGGGCGAACAGGACGGCCTGGAGATTACCCTGACAATCGAGGGCAAATAGGAGACCGACCAGTGATAGTTGAAATTCACGAAACGTTTATGCATGACTGCTCAGGATTCCCTGAAGGCTTTGCAAGGCCGAACAGGTTTGTCAAAGGTGAGCAGCATGACGTGCCTGATGATATCGCTGATTACTTCAAGCGAGCTGGTTGGGCTTCTGAGGTTGGCGGACAACCCGTGAAGCCAGATCCGACAAAGCCGGTACTCGTAAAGCCTGATAATTCGAACATCGGAGTTTCCAATGGGTAAACTTGTCCACGATGACGTGCTTGACGCGGCGCTAAACGAAATAGCGACGGCGACCGAAATCTACCTTTGTACGGCCGAACCCACGAGCCGCGCTAACGCCGATTCGATTAGCGTAATTCCGGCCCACACGATGACGGGCGGCGATTACACAAACGCAAACGGCGACACCAACGGCCGAAAGGTTACGGTTGCGGCCCAAAACGGCTTGACCGCAGACGCGACGGGAACCGTTGACCATGTTGCTCTGTGTGACGCTACCGATTTGCTCTACGTGACGACTTGCACCGGGCAAGCGGTAACGAGCGGCAACACGGTCAATATCGGCGCGTGGGATGTTGAAATTGCAGACCCGACATAGGTGACCAATGGCAGATATTACCGACCCCACGGCAATTGCCTACTGCAATGAATCGGTGCGCCCTGCTGCCGATCTAATTGCGCAAAGCTACTACCTTGCCGATCAAGTAAAGACGCAATGGGATGCACTCGGCGGCGATCAAGCGGCGCTTGATGTGATGGGTTCAACCATTCGTGAGGCAGCCGAGCGAATCGATCAGACGTACCTGCATTGCGTCAAGCAATATCGACGATGGTTCGCCAACGGAATCAACGTTCTGATTCCAAACGATACCGCCGACGATGCGATCATCGACGGCGCACCCAACGGCGGAAGACCGGCGATCAATGCCGATGACGTTTACAACCTCGTTGACCAGATGGGCGAGTTCTACGGCTGGTTGAACAACGGAACATGGTCGTTTGATGTGACTGGCGACCGCGCCGAATGGGACACCGTGTTACAGATGACCAAGCCGACGCTCGTCCTTGCAGAAGCAACCAACTTCACGAACCGATGCGCCGAACTACGCACGCAGATGGAAGCGAACACCAACGCCAAGTTAAACGAAGTGCTTTCTGTCGCCGTTAATCCGGGAGGCAACTAATGGCCGAGCTGATTCGACCCATTATCACGTTCAACACCGGCACGGGTTCGGATACCGCAGCAAGCGGCGCTGGTCCAGCAATGGCGCTCAGTGGCACGGGTGCAAGCCTAAACGCTACAACAACCGTTGACCTGTCAGCGGATACACCCGATCTCTCCGGGGTTGCAACCGATGGCAGCGCGGCGATCTGGGTTGATGCCTCGTCAGGCAGGCAATGGGGTCGCATTACGGCTGTCGACAATGGGCTAGACACGGTCACTGTGCATGCAGCATTCACGGTCACCGAGGGTTCTAGAAACTGGGGAATCGGCGGCAAGCGTGATGCCATCGATGCAACAAGCAACCTCAGAATTGCGAGCCCGGATGGTGAAAGCGGCTGGCAGTGTGAGCTCGACGATGATCAAACGATTTCGGTCGTCATCGACGTAGACGTAAACATCCGCTACATGAGCAGTACCTTTGGCACCCGGAGAACAATCACACAATCAAGCGCGTCAACTGCCTGTTTTTCTGCGGATACCGCCGACCTGTGGCTGCGCGATATCAAGCTACAAAATTCGAACGGCACACCAGGCAATGGTGTAAACAGTATTGGCGAAACGGTCACGATAGAGAATTGTGAAATTGGGGATGCCACGAATTCTCTCAACAACGGACTTTCGAGGTCATCAGGAACCGCGACATGGTACATCATCGCATCAGTCATTCATGACTGCGATAACGACGGGATTAATTCACAAAACGGTGTCAACTGCTACGGTTCGGCCATTATCAATAACGGTGCTTTCGGCTGTGAAATTTCCTCAGGATCAACGTTTGTGGATTCTGTCATACAGGGCAACGCTTCGGGTGGGATTCGTCGCTCAGCGGGCGCTCCGGCCTTGCGAATCTGGAATTGCACGATTGACGACAATGGTGGTCCCAACATCGATGGTGTAAGTGGCGCACTGCAGCCTTTCGTTGTTGGTAATACACAAATCACTCACGCGGGAACATACGGTTGGGACGGTGGAACCGGAACTACGAGTTGGCCGTCTTTATTTGCGCCGCTCATTAATAACAACTGGCATGGCAACACGAGCGGCAACACTGATTCCGCTGGGATTCTCGACCATATCGGCGACAACGACACCGAAGACGATCCCGGCTATTCGGCAGGTGACGCGGACATTACGCCGACGCAAACCGATGGCGGATATCCACAAGCAGGCGACCTATTCACCACACACGTTGTCCGGTCGTATCAGGACATTGGCGCAATCGACGTACAAGGCGGAAGCGGAGGGCTCATCCCCATCCGACGATCTTTAGGACTTTTGCAAAGGTAGCAAGATGGCTGTCATATACACAGCTTTTGAATCGATCAGCATATCGTCTGACGCAACGCAAGACCTGTGGTCGTTGATGGCACCATCCGACCGAAGGTTGCGATTGCTAGGTTTTGAGATAACCAGCTCGACGCTTACCGCAACGCTCTTAGCGCTGACGTTGCAGCATATCAATGCTGTGGGCTCTGCCGGTTCAACGGCAATAGAAGTTGATGCCGACAGCGGAAGCGAGGAGACAATAGTTGGCAGTGTTCGCACGGGCGACACAACACCCGGCACAGCCGACGGCGAGTTAATGGCGTGGGAGTGGGAGCAAGTAGGCCCAGTGGGGCACATTTGGACTCCGGAGATGGCACCGCGGATTGCCTTGTCGCATGGGATCGCGCTCAATTGCCGAACAGCTGCTGCATTTACGATGAGCGGATGGGTCTGTTGGGAAGCAATGTAAATGCCATACGTCTATCGCGACGTTTTTCGCTATCGCTACCTGACACCGGCGCGACGGTTGCCGGTCGTGCTATTCCCATCTGGCGCGGTCTCCATCACCGTTCAAGATGCTCTGCACTCGCACACTGCAGATCAACCGGCGATCACCCAGACGCACGAGATCTCCGTTAATGAATCGCTGCATGCTCATGTCGCCGATTCTCCAGCAATCACACAGACGCATGTGATTGTTGTTCAGGAGGCTCTGCACGCTCACGCTGCGGACTCTCCCGCGATTACGCAAACCCATGTCATTGCGGTTGACGAAACGTTACACGCCCACGCAGCGGATCAGCCAGCGATCTCCGTGGGCGTTTCGATCGATGTGCAGGAAGCGTTACACTCGCATGCCGCTGATGAACCTGCCATCACCCAGACGCACGTTATCAGTGTCGATGAGGCACTGCACGCCCATTCGGCCGACTCGCCAGCGCTGACGCAGACTCATGTGATTGTGGTCGACGAAGCGTTGCACGCCCATACCGCCGACAATGTGACCCTTGTGTCGTTGGCGGGAGGATTTGGATACTGGGAGCAGGCCGACTCCTTCGTCGCTGGTATCGTAGCGGCCGAGGAGTGGACGGCAGGAGCCGAAGCGGCATTAGGATGGATGGCCGGGGCAATTCAATATCAGGAGCTATAAAGCATGAGCAGCGGCGAAAAAGTACGTGAAGCGATTAAAGACGTGATCCGGGCGGTCGAGCACTGGAGGACCACCAATGAACCGCGCAACGTGGTCAACTGGAACGGCAGGCAAGTCAAGTCGATCAGCGACACCGTGATCTATGCAGTCAATCATCTGCAGCAACAACTGCAAGACGACTTCCCCAAGGAGGATTACCACACCGTCCTATCCGCCGATCGGTTCGTGAATCGGTTTCACGACTGGCAGGACGATGCGATCACCAACCCCGAGGGGACCGACCCTGGAGGATCCCGCAAACTTTGGGAAGTCTACGACTCCGCCGACGTGACCAACCACGTCCCCGTCCTTACCAAGGCCGCCGAGCCGCGACTTTGGGCCAGCGAAATGAGCCCCAGGATCTACGTCGACACCCAGGGCGTCGGACAGCGGCAAGTCGCCAAGATTATGGGCTGGTACACCGAGGACGGCGACCCGGACGTCTCAAAGGTCAACGAAGAACTACAGCACCCTGGCAAGCACTTCGATCCCGAGACCCACGTGACCCCCAAGGACCAAGAGCGCGAGGACGCCCTGGCCGAGCTTTGGGAGCAGCGTAAAGTCGAACGCCAGGAAGCAGCCACCGCGGAAGCCGAGGCGGCGCCGGTCACGCCCGAATCGCTCGACACCCTGGTCCAGCTGCCCGGCATGAGCACCCGCCAGATCCGCAAGATGCTACCCGACGTAACCCTGGAGGAGATCCAGGAGACCTGCGAACTGTATCAGGTCAGCCTGACCGACCTGCCCTACGTGGCCCCCGATCGCCCGCGGACAATGGTCGAACAAGAGGCCGCCCGCGAGGAAGAACAGCAGAAACAGCGGGAACACGGCGAGGCCATGGCCGCGAACTGGTACCCGGAAATTGCGGACGACGAGGAGCGAGCGATTAGAATGTATGCAGACGGCCTCAAGGCCGCGCAGATATTCGAAATTCTGGTCCGCCACCAGGGAGGCGAGGCGGCACCGAGTCGGGAACGGATCGCCCTTTGGATCAAAAACAAGCGGCGACGAGACGAGCGGGCTTCGGCCAAGGAGGCCGCCGCCGCCGAGTAACGCATGGCGAAGAAAAAACCGGCGAAGAAACCGGCGAAGCAAAAACAGACGCCGAAAAAGCGCAAGAAACCGATCAGCAACAAGTCGAATAGGTCGGGCCACGTCGATCCTAAAGTGGAACAACGGCGGACGGAGGTGGCCCGGCTCTATCTGCGCGGTATGCGAATGGACGAGATCGGTCGCCAGCTGGGCGTCGTTAAAAGCACCGTCAGTAGCGACATGGCCGCTTGCCGGGAGGAGTGGCGACAGCAGCGGATTCTCGACCTCGATCAGATGATGGCCGTGGAACTGTCCAAGATCGACGCCATCGAGGTCCAGGCCTGGGAAGGCTGGGAGAATTCCCTCAAGGACGCCGTCAGCGTCAAAAACATGATGACCGCGGACGGCGACGAATGGCTGCAGACCACTCAGGCCGGACAGGCAGGTGATCCCCGTTTTCTCAAGACCGCCCTGGACTGCGTTGATCGACGTTGCAAGCTGCTGGGTATCGACGCCGAACATTCCAACCGCAACAGCGGCGGCCCGGTGGTGGTCGAGATCGTGGTGGAGTCCCGCGAACAGATCAAGACCCTGGAGACGTTCGAGGAAGCCGTCAGCCGCAGGTCCGGGCGTTTGACGAACGGAAACGGCCACGGCAACGGAAACGGCCACGGCAACGGAAACGGCCACGGCA
>CALALR010000028.1 GCA_937925545.1 uncultured Planctomycetaceae bacterium | reverse complement strand
CGGGACCTAAAACCGGGGAATGTCCTAATCGATGCGGAGGGGCAGGCGTTTGTCACCGATTTTGGTCTGGCTCGCGACCTATCGCAGCAATCCAATCTGACCTATTCGGGCGAGATCGTGGGCACGCCGGCGTACATGGCGCCAGAACAGGCGCAGGGTCAAGCCGAGCTCATTGGAGAGGCGACGGACATCCATGCACTGGGCATGATTCTGTACGAAATGATTGTTGGCAAGCCGCCTTACGGAAATGACGCACCGGCGAACGTTCTGGTGCGACTTCTCAAAGAAGATCCCGTGCCGCCAAGAGAGGTAAGGCGGGGAGTGCCTCGCGATCTAGAGACTATTTGCCTCAAGGCAATGGCCAAACAGCCCGACCGGCGCTATCACAACGTAAATGCGTTTCTGGAAGATCTGAATCGCTATGAATCCGGGGAGGCAGTGCTCGCACGCCGACCGGGGCCCGCTTATCATGCGGTGCGCTTTCTTCGACGGCAATGGAAGATTACGACGGCGGTGGCCGTGACCGCGCTTATCCTGTTGTCAATCGCACCGCAGATGTTCGACAAGTCTGTCCAGGAGCTAAAAAATTGGGGCGATGAACGGCACGCAGCCGGAGACTACGCTGGCGCGGTGAGCGTGTACGGACGAGCGTTGACAAAGGCGACCGAAGGAGAACAAGTGCCAATTGCACGGCATCTCATCGAATCGGCGAAACAGGTGCAAGATCCGCAAACCGCTGTGAAAGCTGCCAGAATGGTTGTGGACTTCCTGCCCAATGAACCTTTTGGAAAACTCGACTTACTGATTGCCCAATCTATTGTCGTCGAGCTTCGGGCTGCCAACGCCAATCGTTCTTTGCTTGCGACGCCCGATGAAAAGCTGCATCTCTTAAGAATAGCTGAAAAGCGCCTGGAATGTTTTCTAGATTCCGAACAAGGTAATGAAACGCAGCGCAAAGATGCGGCGGCTACGCTAGCCCTCGTGCAGCGGGCCATCCACAAGAAGCCTGTGAATGCGACGCCGCGCGATCCATATCAAGACGCGCCTGTAGGAACGCCCGACGAGCTTCTGACGCAAGCTGCAAATTCAACGCTGAATCCCTGGCAACGAGGACTAGCGGCGCGAGCGGCCGGCGCGGCACTCGAAAATGCTGGAAACAGACCGGCGGCACTGAATGCGTACAGGACGGCGCTGGAACTAATGCGTTCCGTCTATCCAACATACAAAGGCGTCACATCCCACGTGAACTTTCGCGAAAGTGATTTGATCGTGCCGGACACGGAGGAGTGCGGCATGTTGCGCGACGTGTTGGAATCTGTCAAACGCCTCGATCCAGCGAGACCTGACGAAATGGGAGGCATACGCTTCCGAGTCGAGGGCGTGAGAATTCCCAAAGAGCTGTCGTTGAGTTTCCACGTCACCTTGTGTGACCCCGAGATAGCGGCTCCCGATCGAGGATTCTACAGGAATGATCGCACTCTCCCTGGCCGGTTTGTGCCGATAGGCAGAGACCAAATCGGATACGTCAGCGTCGCGGATGGTACTTACCGACTCGAGATACGTGATGGAATGAGGAGTACCTCAGACGAAAGTGCCGCCGCACGACGTACCATGTCACTTATCCAATTCGACTACGATTCGTTGCCGTCGGAAGTCAACATTCAGCAAAATACCACCGAGCTTATTGTTCCTGCTTGGATGCTGGCCGAAATCGACGTTGTCGCGCCTGAGGCCGGTGCGCCTATGGACCTCCGCGAAGATTCTTTCCGATGGAAAGCGGTTGCCCATGCAGCCTACTACCGCGTGACATTCTTGTATTCCGAACCTGGGGCCGATTCGTCTTACGTGGGTATAGGAACGGTACGAGCGAGTATTCCGTTGTTGCGACTTGGAGAACTGTCCGGCGAAGCAGCAACTAAGTTGAGAGAGCACCTGATTGCGGGACGCATTGGATGGTGGACCATCGCAGCGTTTGACACTCAGGCTCGGCGGATCGCCGTGGTTCCAGGGAATGCGCTTCCCTTTTTGGTTGCACGAGACTTGCGTGACAACTAGCTGAGACCTGTATGCGCACCTGTTGCGCTCTCGATCTTCTGCTGACAAGCAGCGTTGACGTTGGAATTCGGATTAAACCGCATAGTTGGATGAAGAACCAACGCAAGTGGTCGCGAGCCGTTAGGAGGACGCGACGTCGTCGTATACGAGCTGCTTCGGTGCCCCCTTTAGTGCGGTATTATCTTGATGGAGCAACTGCTGTTGTCAGTGCTAATCAGTACGGCACCACCGAAAGCAGTTCTTTTTAGCGTATGTGCGAGTGCACAAGCTCAGGGGGCTGAACGCCTCCTGTCAGAAACGGAAGTCGCGCGCAAGTTCGAGTGTCGTGAACACACTTGGCAGATGCGCGTCGAGGCAATTTTCGGAATGGGCATCGGTGGAAGACGTTCTCTGGTCTCAGAAGTGCGCTCGATTCGACCGCAAACTTGCGGTACGCCAAAGTCCAACGGCAATCAGCTTTCGACGTGTGAATCGGCTTGGGCCATTGATGTGGGCCATTGATGGGGCCATTGATGCCTGCCATGTTTTTGGGGGCCTGGGGTATTTTCTAGACTTCGTAGTTTGACAAAAACATGGCAGACGCGGTTTATCCACGTCGTTTATCCATCGTTTATCCCCGAACTTACTCGTCACCGGCATAAGACGCATCCGCGTAGTAATCGTGCATTCGACGGAGATATGCGAACTTCCCGTATACGTCTATTCCAGCATTGCCAAAAATGAAGTAATGCACGTCTTCGGGAAAGGAGAAGACAAGTTCGCATTGCCCGTTCGTCCTTAGCACATGCACATCAAGTATGGAAACTCGTTCGATATCCAACGGAGCATATCCGCCACTGGCTACATATAAGAGTGCACCGTCGCGAATCGCCTCGGAAGCTATGTCAAAATGCATTGTCGGCTTGCGGGCGATGAAACCGCCAGGACTGACGCTTCAAGTGATACTTCTACGGCAGAACTGCTCCTATCGTAACCGATCCTGCCACAAGGTTAGGATCGCGATGACCATGGAAGACCGCCAGTACGTACACCGCCTTGCCGTCGAACAGGTAGCAGGCGACGTACGGGAAACGTCGAACGAGTGCCAAGCGTGCAGATCGATAACTCATCGAGTGGAGTTCCGGCATTTCACAAATGCGAACGAAAACCTCGTCAACTCGCTCGATGAAGTCGCGACCTAATCCAGGACGCTGCTTGTCGTACCAGTCTACCGCTTGTTGCAAATCGAACTCGGCTTCGGGCTCGATGATGAGGTCATAAGCCTTTACTCACCAAGAAGCCGTTTCTTCACGTCTTCCCATGATCTACCTCGGCTTGGCAGCGCGTCGTGTGCGGTGATGCGACGATCGAGTTCGGCCTTTTGAGCATCCGTGAGGTCAAAGTCTTTTTCGTCCTCGACGACGCTTTCCCAGATCTGTTCCGCCAGATAAATCCGTTCGGGAACAGGCAGCGTTCTGATTTCCGGCGGCAGCGGAGATTGAGCCATCATGATGCTCCTAACAACAGCGGAGGTCGTTGGCGCTAACGAGGAAAGCATGCATCGCCCTCCGTGCCAATATAGACGAGACAACTACCTCCTCATTTATTACTGTAGAGGGCGAGGAGGTAATTCAGCATGGAAGATCATGGAAGGCACGTATCAGAGCAGCCGCCTGTTGCTGGCTTTGAGCGTAGCGAAAAGCCAGCAACAGGCGGCGGGCGACCGCTGGAGGGGGTCGGGACGGAGTCTGGACGACCGGACCCCGAGGTCCCGGAGAAGCCCGTGCGTCGCAAGTTCACGGCCGCCTACAAGTTGCAGATTCTCGAGGAGGCGAACCGGTGCACAGGCCGGGGAGAACTCGGGGCGCTGCTTCGTCGGGAAGGTCTCTACTCGTCCCACTTGAAGACGTGGAGAGAGCAACGTGATCAAGGCGTTCTGGACGGACTCGCTCCCAAGAAGCGGGGCCGCAAGGCCAAGCGGAAAGATCCCGTCGCAGCAGAGAACGAGCGACTTCGTCGGCAGAATGCCCGGCTGGAGCATCAGCTTCGCCAGGCAGAGACGATTATCGACGTTCAAAAAAAACTTTGCACGATGTTGGGACTTCCCCACGCGACCAGCGACGTGAGCGAGAACGAAGAATGAAAGCGGTTGGAGATCTCGCGCCGTCGATCGGCACAGTGCGCGCCTGCCAGGCGCTCGCGGTTCCGCGGGCGTCTTACTATCGCGGCAAGACGCCCGCGCCGCGCGTCGAAGAGGATGCCCGGCGTTCTCCAGCGCGCGCCCTTTCGCCGCCCGAACGCCAAGCGGTTCTGGATGAGCTGCACTCCGAGCGCTTCGTCGACAAAGCGCCCGCGGCGGCGTATGCGACGCTGCTGGATGAAGGGACGTACTTGTGCTCGATCCGCACGATGTACCGCATTCTTTCCGATGCCGACGAAGTCCGGGAGCGGCGCAACCAGTTGCGCCGACCGAATTACAAGAAGCCGGAGCTGCTGGCGACGGGCCCCAACGAGGTGTGGTCGTGGGATATCACCAAGCTCTTGGGGCCAGCCAAATGGAAGTACTTCTACTTGTACGTCATTCTCGATATTTTCAGCCGCTACGTCGTCGGCTGGATGATTGCCTCGCGCGAAAGCGCCGATCTGGCTAAGCGTTTGATTCGAGAGACCGTGGAGAAACAGGGCGTGGCGGAGGATCAATTGACGATCCACAGCGACCGCGGTCCGTCGATGAAATCGCATGGCGTCGCGCAGCTCTTGGCGGCGCTGGGCATCACGAAGTCGCACAGTCGTCCGCACGTTTCCAATGACAATCCGTTTTCAGAGAGCCAGTTCAAGACGCTCAAGTATCGACCGGACTTTCCGAATCGTTTCGGCTCTCATGAACATGCTCACGGCTTCTGCCAGGAATTTTTTACTTGGTACAACGACGAACATTATCATTCTGGCATCGGTCTGCTGACGCCCTCCTCGGTGCATTACGGCGACGCCGATGAGATCGTGGCGAAACGCCAAGCCGTGCTGGAGGCGGCTTACGCCCGCAGCCCGGAACGATTCGTCAACAAGTCGCCGTCGCCGCCGGCTGGACCGACTGCGGTTTGGATCAATCCGCCGAGCGCAGCGGGCAAGACGTCAGGCGGCGACCAATCGCCCCTTATTGAGATTCCAACGTCCTGCGGACCCGTCGCGCCGAAAACCGAGCTCGACATTTCGCATCTAACGAGCGCTGAGGCATTAACCCGACCCGAGATGCCTGCCCCAAGGGAGATGAATCTCAACAACGTCGCGCATAAAAATGGGCTTCCGGAAATGCATGATCTCGGGAAGCCCGATGCGTCTTTGACGCACCCTCGACCTGGCTATCCCTCGGCGAGTTGCGTCCCCGCAGAGCTCGCTTCCGTTTCACCACGCGACGATGAATCTACTCAATGCAATCTTCTTCCACAACCTTTGAACACCCGAGCCATGCCTCAAAAAATCCCAGGGGGTCTGGGGGACTGGTCCCCCAGTGAGGCGGAGAAAGCGCCGCCTAAAGAGTTGACGCTACACTAAATTCGAAAGGCAGTTGTCTCAAAGTCGTTGACACGCTCCGATCGCTTCATTCAACCGTGACCACCGTGCGATCAGCGTCATCAGGGACGCCGCGTAATCCGTCTTCGCGGCGGTCTTCCAGGATCAATCCGATCGCGTCGCGAAGGCTGTCGAGCGCCGCTTCTCTTGACTTGCCTTGCCCGTTCGCCCCAGGAATCTCCGGGCAATACGCGACGTGCCACTCGCCGTCGTACTCAACGACCGCCGTAAACTCATTGTGCATAGACTACCTCTTGCCGCTTGACGACCAAGCTCAGTTGCCCGCCAATGCGCGGCAGGCATGAAACTGATTATACCCCGCCCGGTGGAAAACCGCCAAACGCGGATTCTGCCAGCGAGCCAGCCGCAGCGAGCTGCTCGGCAGACGCCTAAAATCGGCGAGAGTGGTTGCATTCTCTTTGGGTGTGGCTCAGCGCCTTGCCGTTCGCGCATGAGGTCGATGAATCCGCCGCTAGTTCAGCAACTCGTGGGACTTGGCGTTCAGTCTGTCGGTAGCCCAACGTGGCGAACCGCTGACCATGCTTCCGGAGCAATGCCCAGAAGTGTGCCGGCCGTGGTCAGTTTCTCGTACGCTGCGGCACTTAGTTCAAGGTCCGGTTCAACGATCATATATAGCAAGTGCTCGAAGGCTAATCCCTCCTCGCCGTGTCTCAGGAAGTCGCCCACAGTTTCAGCACCATCGCGCAATCCGACCTGATCCAGGGCGGATTCAGGAGCGGGCACGCCGACTTCAAAGTAGAGCGCATCCAGATGGCCCTGCACGTCGCTCGTGAGTGCCGCGATTATTTTGGATGCTTTCATTGAATAGTCGAACGGCGGGCGATGAAACCGACCGACAAAAAAGATCGGAAGAGCGACGTGTAGGGAAAGAGTGTAAATCACGGAGGTTGACGTATCATTAAAAAAAAAA
>CALALR010000027.1 GCA_937925545.1 uncultured Planctomycetaceae bacterium | reverse complement strand
CGCACCCGATCCAGCTAGCAGCCTAAGCCAGCAGGGGAGTTTTCTTCAGAGCCCGACTGACCAGGAGCAGGATGATGTCTGCATCTTGGAGGTGCTTGCTGATGGCCCCGTCAAGGTCGTCACCTGGAGTGATCCGCCGGTCGTGCCAGGCGTCGATGATCCCTTGCCGTTTGAGGGGCGCGAGATGCACCTCCAGTTCATCACGGAGTTCTTCATCCACGTGAGAATACGAGAAGAACAAACTTGCCATTGGACTTAATTGACCAAGTACTGATCTGCGCGACGAATTTGGCCTTGTCGCATTCTATGGGTGCATGTGCAGACTGGTAAGTGCGCCGCTTGCTTGACCGACTGTGGGCGAACCGACAGACCGGATGGCGAGTCGTACGTTAACGGGAAGCTCGGTGCGTCCTCGATACGTCGAAGTCACGAGGTATAACAATGCCCAAAGCTCTTCCAACGAAATTCGCACTCGGCCACGACTTGGCCTTCGTGCTCCACGATCTGTTGGCGGAGTACGTTGTCGAAGGCGAGAGAGCGGGCTGCACTTCTTCTCATTCTCAGTGAGGCTTGCGAAGCCGGAGGATGGAGCAGCTATGGAAGAATTGGAGGGCGAGGCGATCTGGGAATGGTGCGAAGTCCACGGGTATCGGGATATTCTCGACGAGCATTCGTATCGCAGCCTCATTTTCGCGCTCCTTTCCGACCTGTGCCAGTTCGTGTACGAGGGCCTCAAGTGCTCCGAGAAGGGCAAACTGGCCGTCGCATTCTCGAACTTCCGCAAACCGATTCAGGACAATCTCTACTTCCTGGAATGGATTTTGGCTGATTGGCCGGACTTCCTCGCCCGATTCCGACAGGGCCCAGAACAAATCGACACCAGCAAGCTTCGGGAGCTGAGAAAGGCGATCCGGCTGGACATCATCGCAAGGGCGATGGACAAGACGGCAATCGGACGATGGGTCGATCCAGATTGGCTTTATGAACTGCGCTACGAAAAAGCGTCAGACTTTGGCCTGGACCGGACTTTCAACCATGCGTTGCACCTCGTCACGACGCACAAGCACTATGCCACATCGGCTGAGAATCTAAATTTCGTTTTCTGCAACGACGAGGATCGCCAGGATCTTTGGGAGCGTCTATACCTCCTCCTTCCGACGATCCTCCTACACACTCTCCACGTGGTGCGAGCGTTATTCAAGTCATTCGCCCCAGACTTTGAGGCACGAGACGGGATCTGTGACCTCTGGTTGTCTGCCGGGTATCTCCTTTGGACAGAATCGTCTTGTAGTGAAGTCGCGCGCGAAGGTGCTGCAGCCATATTCAACGAAAGCTTATCTGAAGATCCCCTGAACTGCCCGAAGTGTGGGGCGAAACTGCAGTTCGAAAACGAGGACCTGCAGCATTTCTGGGACAAAGGTGAGATTCGGTGCACCAAGTGCAAAACTGTTGTCCCACTCGTCGAACCGACTCACGTCGACCGGTAAGCTGCTGGCAGACATGGATCAGCGACGGCCCCGCCAAGTTGAGCTCGCGCGACCTGCCACCCGCCAGACGCTAACGACAACGACGCCATGCATCACGGAAACCGTGGCGCAGGAAGGTCTCGTCCTTGTCGAAGAGAACATGGTCGCGGCCAACTTGGTCCACCGTGACTTCGAGAACGAAATTCGCAACTTCGGCGATGTGGTCAACACCCGTCGGCCCGGCGAGTTCAAGATCAAGCGCAAGGAAAACGGCGCAATCATGATACAGCGTGCGAACGCCACGAACGTTCGCGTTCCCCTCGACCAGTGGTTCTACAACACCTTCATCATCCGTGACGGTCAGACCAGGAACTCTCTTCGAGGCTTCGTGGACACGCAACACATAGAACATTGTGATAGTGACTCCCGAGCGTTATGCATTTCCCACATAAGTCGAGGGAAAAGGCCATCGCCCTGGCAGCGAACACGACATCGGAATGTGGTACGGGCGGTGCAGAAATGCATCACTTCCTGCAGCTCGATTGACGATCCCAAGTTGCTCGCGGGTGTGGCGATGCTCGACGAGCAGCCCTCGAGTGATGCGGCGGATGTCCTTCTTTTGAGATTCTGGCAGGTGGCAAAGTGCCGACGAACACCTTATACGACAACTCGGGTCTCAGGAGCATGACATGGCATCGATTTATTGCCTTGCTTCGGTCACCTTGCCCGATGCAATCGAGATTGGTCACTACCTGGGACTCTTGTTAGTAGCGGTGGCATTTCTTGCGTGGCACGACCGCAAGAGCGAGATTCGAATTACCGAGCGTCTTGATAGGCTCGAACGGGAACTAGACGGCACGCTCAAGGATGGTCACCTCGCATGACGTTGCTTGTCAATTCGAGTAATCAGGTTAGGGCGAATTGATCTGCTGCGCGGCAGGATGCGGCAAGCCGCGGCGCACTACCCCACTATGTCCGCGACGCGCGCTTCGTCAGCAGCGAGTTCGTCGTCGGGCCAGTTGGGCTCGACGACCCACATTTTCCCAATATTAATCTCTCGTGTACCGTTGACAACAGTTGACGCTATGGACACCGTGACTCCGTGTTTCTGTAGAGGAATCATCGTGTCAACCAGATAGTTGGCGAGCGTTCCTGGCGAGTTCGACCAGGGTCCCGAGCCTAAGGCCGTCAGCAGGTTGCCTGCGGACCCGCGCCAGTGATCGAGGCGCGCGACTAGGTCGACTATCGCGACAACAAGGGCATCGATGACGGTTTGTCTGTTGCTGGTGCCCTCGGTCTCCTCCGAGTGTGAGCGCATTAGCTCCCTTTTTGACTCAGTCTCAAGCACCGGGAGAAACAAGCGGCCGGTGTCGGGGGGAAGCTGAAGGCTAAGAAGCTATTTCAAAACCTGGCTTGAATCTGTAGTATTCCGCCGTCGCGTAAAGC
>CALALR010000026.1 GCA_937925545.1 uncultured Planctomycetaceae bacterium | reverse complement strand
AGCGACGCCGACGGGGCTCGAACCCGCAACCACTGGATCGACAGTCCAGTACTCTAACCAATTGAGCTACGGCGCCTTGATTACCAATCGAATCCACTTGCTATGCCAAGTCCCTGAAACTCGCAGGGAAGCATTTTTATCGGTAATTCAGACCCGAAAATATAGCCATTGAGGCCCAGAATGACAAGGGGGCCCAATCTGCTGTGATGAGCCCACGAGATCGTGCGGTAAAGGTCGATTTAGGACTATTTTCCTGGAAGCTGCCAGATGGCACTATCGGCCGTCGCATGGGACTGCCGCGCTTCCTCGATTCGATGAGCCAAGGCCAACGCCGCCTGATCACTGGGAAAATCCGCCTGGAGCTTCAACGACAAGTTTCCTGCCAGCGTGAGATCTTTGTTCTCCAGCGCGCTGAGTACCTCGTAATAGCGATCACAATGGACTTGCCAATCGGAAGGTGCTTCTGAGATCAATTCATATAACTCCAGTGGCTGGGCAATATTGACAACTTTCACACAAGCCAGCCTCCGGGTGGTATGGGCTTTCGACAACAGGGCGAGCGTAGAGCCCGTGATCAAGCAATCGGTCCCTAAGTACTTGGTAGCCCCTTGAACTCGACTGGCTATATTCACCGTGTCGCCTAAGGGACCATACTTGAACTTCTGCTTCGATCCGGTGTTTCCCACACGTGCAACTCCGGAATTGATCCCGATCCCAAGGCAAACTTTGGAGGCAAGTTCCTTCTGCCAGCGATTATTGATCTCTGGTAAGGAGGCAATCATCTTCATCGCTGCACGACATGCAAGGTCGGCATGATCCGACTGGGCAATGGGTGCCCCCCACATGCCCATGATTTCATCGCCTAGATAGTCGACCAGAACACCATCGCATTCCAACACACATTCTGAGAGAGTGCCCATTACGTCCTGAATCCAGGTCATGGTACGTGCTGGCCCGAGTTGTTCGCTGATGCGGCTGAACCCTCGGATATCGGCAAAGAGCACGGTAATGTTGGCATCCCGACCATCGAGAAGTTGAGGGTCTTCCTCCATCTGAGCGGCAAGCTGTGGGGTAAAAAATTGCTCGAACTGAACCCGAGCAGCCAAGGCAGCCTTTTCTTCCTTTACTCGTGCAAGGCCAGCGGCGATTCCACTGGCCAACACTTCAACCAGCTTCGCTTCGAACTGGCTGATCTCAGGAATCTCATTTACCGAACCACCCCCACGGCGATCACCATAGAGCACTCCGATGACACGTCCATCTCCATCAAGAATTGGAGCAGCAACCAACGCAAGCACGTTCTGCAGACTCTTAGCCGTGTCGGTAACATTGGCCGGCACATGGCGAAAGGTGCGTCGTTCTTGCAGTACACGCGCGAGTAAGGTCTGGCTGGGGACCCATGTATCCTCGCTTTGCCCCTCAATCACCGAATGCAGGGCAGCAACGTTCCAACGCTTCTGTTCGTCGCATTCGATCATCGCCGCCGCGTCGAGTCCCACAATTTTCACCAAGGCCTTGGCCGCCAGAACCGGAAAATCACGCGAGTTAGCTGCGCTTTGAAACACACCCAGCACAGTTTCCAGCCACCGTAGTAATAGACGCTCGTCCATAGTGTCGATGTTCAAGCGACCGAGCCCGCTCTCCACCGATTTCGGTCCTGGAGGCATAGTTGCCTCGGGGAGAGGTTGAAGATCCAGATCTTCCTCGAGCGGCGGTTCCACCCGCACTGCATAAGAACTGAACTGGGCTAACAGAGGAGGGGAGGTAATTGTCTTTTCGCCTGGCGAAAGCATTTTCTCCCGAGAGAGGCGCACTGGCTGCGAGCGGCTGAGATTAGTGACCTCAATCTCGTTTTCATTCAGCGCCAGCAAGGCGAGATGCGACCGCGAGATATCGACATCATCATAAGGTGCCAGCACGATTCGAGCATAACCCGTGCGATCAATCCGCCTCCGCGGGGCTGGCTCTCCAGAACGCTGCCGACCGATTTCTAGTCGTGTATCCAGTGGAGTGGCAAAGACTCGCTGATGACGATGGTAGAACAAGACAGAGAGGACGACCTTTTCTGAACTGGCCTGTTCTGAATTGGCCATTTCTTGATTGGCAATCTCTTGACTTGTCTTGTTCTGATCGGTCGCTCTTTGCAATGATGATTCAGGCATACGCCAACTGGGGCACAAATCGAGGGGGTCATCTAGTCTTCTGCCAATTCCTCTGCCACACCTATGGTAATCCAAGAAAGTTGGTAATCATACAGGGTTCTTGATGAGTAATACTACTTATCAAGAACTACAGCCGGAAAATGTGCCGTTTAGGCTGCATCTCAGGGTAGGTCATTCGAGAATCTCTGCTTCAAAACCAGTGGCTTTCAGAGCACGGCCAATTTCTGGCTTCAAAGTTCCTGCGAGCGAGTCAAAGAGGTAGGCCAAATCAATGGTCAGCAACAATCTGAGCAATTACTGTCACTTGCCACTATGAATTCTATAGGCTTCTTGTCGCCAAGGAATGAAACGGAGTTTTCTAACAGTGTTTGACCCGTGTCCATCCGAGGCAAAGAAACAGCCCTGTAATGACCAATAAAGAACCACTCGGCTCCGGAACCGCTTGCGACGCACCAAGCGAGGCAACCCCCAAACCGAACTCTCTCAACCAGGCCATGTAGTCGGCACCGTCGCTGTCCCCATCTCCATCTGCGTCGCTCTTGCCGTTCAGGTTGTAGTCACCTTGCCATTGGATGAGATCGTCCCCGTCGACGTCCCCATCCATATCGAAATCGGCAGTAAGCGTGACAATCGACAGCACGCCCGTGATGTAAAGCTGCGACGTGCTCCAGTAAAGCCCCCCGGGTAACGGATCGAGCAACAAAGAGTCAAATTCATTGTCCACCGCCGCGAAATCCAAAAGATCAAACGAATGGCCTTCGGTGGGAACGTAAGCGGGATCAAGATTTACGACAAGTTCGCCGCCGAAAAATGCCGTCCCGTCGACAATCAGCCGATCGTGCTCCGTCACTGGGGTCAGGCCGGCAATGTCGAATACCAAACTCCCAGTGCTCCGCTGCGTGAAGTCGCCCATCATGTGAAACTCGCCGGTCGAATTGCCGGGGGCAACCATGCCGCGATTCTCCACGTCGACGCCGATCATGGCATTGCCCATGGCCATGCTGCCAATTGCCAGTTGAAGCTTTCCGTTTCCTGAGAAAACCGCCGACGGATCGAAATTGGCCGATCCGTCAACCACCAGCGTAGCCTTGTTGATCGTCGTGGTACTCCCGGCGGAAAATTCGACGTCGGTTTGCACTATTGCAGTCGTGGTTCCGAGCATGCCCGACTGCACAACCGACAGTGTTCCCGCGTGCCGCAACAAAGGTGCGACATAATTCCCACCGGCCAACGTGATTCCCCCTTGGTTATCCAGACCCTGGAAGTCCATGCGAAATTCGTGACCTGAGTCGACCTGCAACGAACCCTGAAACCCAACTGGTACTCCAGGATTGCCAGTCACGTGAATTGAACCCTTATCGGCATGGATCGCACCCGCATTGCTTGCACCATCCAGATCAGGAAACAGCCCGAGGGTGCTGATCGTCATGGTCCCGCCGGTCGCTGTCAACTGGCCGTCGTTAACCAGAGCATCGCTGAGGATCGTGCCGTTGCCGGTCACGAGCCCGTGATTCAGCAGTTCCTGTCCGCGTACCACCGAGGCATCCATCTCAATCGTGCCATCAAGGCGCCACGCCGAGGTAGTGGTGACCAGCAAATTTGCGTTCGTCAATGTCGCGGTGCCGCCGTAGCCGTTCAGCGCAGGATTGCCCGACTCGATCTGCGGCGAATTAATTTGTAGCGTGGCGCTAGTGACTGTGGTGTTCGAAGGCGTGCCTTGACCATCCCAGTCGTAGAAATCGGCCGTGATGGCGGTGGTCGAAGTCACCTGAGCGTCACCGTTCTGAATTACTTCGCCTCCGGCGAGGAACGAGGGTCCCTGATACGTCGTCATTCCATTGAGCACAAGTGTCGGTGGCGAGCCGGTTTGAAAACTGATCTCTGCGCTCGAGGTAAAAATATGGGGTGCGTCGACAATCATCGTCTGACTCACCACGATACTACCCTGCAGCGTCGCTTGGGCACCGGCAAGCGTACCCGTGCCTGCGACGCCACTGGAGCGCAGCTCGCCGTTACTCGCCAAAACCCACGGCTGATCAAATTGAATCGTGCTGTCGCCCCCAATCACAATACGATCGCTGAAGGGATCCGCCAAAGCGACTTCGATCACCATGTCGCCGTTGAGCGCCTCGAGTTCGCCGTCACCGCTGGTGCCGTCCAAGTCGAGCGGAGTGTTCGTCGAAGACGTGAGAGTCAGCGTCGCATCGCCGCTCGTGCGAATGGTCCCGTTATTGTTGAAAGTACCCTCGACATCGATCAGGCCATTTCCCTGGATTGTTGAGTCGATCGCACCCACGCCGTCGTCTTCCACGATCAGGTCACCTTCCACAAAAATCGCACCACCCTGTGGATTCAGACTACCAGACCGCAACACCAGTGAATCGGTATTCAATACACCGCCGGCAGGCACACGAAGCGAAACGAACGCGACACCAGGTCGCTCGACGAGCGTTCGTCCGTTGACGTTCAGAATGTGATCACCGGTGGAGAGATAGGTCCCCAGCACAGTGAGCGAACCGACGCTGTCGTTCGCGGTGAGTTCAACCGGGTCGAAGAACGATCCCTCGGCAGTCACATACGCGTCGTCGGAAGGGCTAGGGGCCTGACTGTCGAGCCAACTGCTGGCGGCGTTGAAGTTGGTCCCGTCAACCAGCATCTTGCGAGGGAAATCGATATTCGTCCAATTGCTGGTCGACGCGGCGGCCAATATATCCACCGCGGATGGCCGACGACGTGTCCCTTCTGAAGCGCAGCCGTCACACATCAGTGCGGTCCCCGGCCGGATGTGTCCAGGAGAACCAAAAGCCGTCCGCACCGCGGCTGTGTCACCGTTCATCAGCGACGAAGGCAAGTCGTAATCCCCGTCGTCGTTTTCACTGTCGGCAGCGGGGACCGTGTTGTTGATTCCTAGCAGGTGGCCCAGTTCATGCAGCGCGGTGCTCTGGAAGTCGAACATGTTCGCTGGTGGCCCGCTGGACGTAAATCCCCGATAGCCAATCTCCAAACCGTCCAGCGGCGTCCCCACGAATGCCGATGAAGGCTCGTTGATGCTGTAAGATATGTGGTCCATATCCCACTCCTCATCCTCTGAGGGTGTGTTGTCAAACCACCAATTGCGAAGATCACCTTGTTCGTCTCGGGTATCGAAGCGAATCCGTCCCACTGTGGTGCGGCTATTGGTAAATACCAACGGCAGCGCATCGGCCAGTCTGTTGTCGGGCAGGTCCTCATACCAAAATTGAATGGTCATCGAGTGGTTGTCACCGATGATCGACTCCCAGTGTTCTGACGCCGCCAGGGTCTGGCCCACGATCCCAAAGCCGAAAGGATCAAAGCCTGGGCTCTCAGAATTGTTCCCGGAGAGATATTGCAGATTGATCGTCAGAGCCGCAACGGGCGAAGCGCCCATTAGCACAACTGCAAATAAGATGAGATTCCTGAACCGCTTCATGGATATTCCTTTCAATTGGAATACGGCACATCTCAGCGTTCGAACTCCGAGTATACCATTGCTGCTCGGAACCAGCAAGAAATCCGCAGTTTTCTGCATTCTCAGCTTGTTTTATAGAAATCAAAAGAATGGAGGCGAGCTTTGAAAACCCTGTCCTGCTCTAGAGCTGCGGATCAATGGATTTTGACCGCTGAACTCCCTTTTGCGCGGATGTGAGGCTCTCACATCAAGAATGATAGAAATCACCATGCACGCCGCACGAGAGAGATTGCTACGGCGATGCTCTCAGGTCCAGCGAGCGAGACTCCAGGCTAGCTCTATTTTTTACTTATCGATTCACGAACTCTGGATTCAGCCTGGATCTAGGTTTTAATCTCCAGGCGAAGACCATCGTAGCTAGATGCAATATCGCAGTTGAGGGTTCGGGAACAAACAAGACCTCCAATCCGGCGTAGTCAATTCCCAGAAACTGCGACGAAGGAATGATGACCTCGGCTTCGACCCAGCCTCCGTTGAACAGTGCCTGAGCGAGCAGATTAAAGGCACTTACATTGGTAATCTGCACTGCAGACTCATCGTAAAGCCCCATGGCAGGATTCGAACCATCCCCTCCACCATTGTCAGCTCCTGCGAGGAAACCTTGGAGCGGAAAAAATAGCGTGGGTGGCCCTATCGGTGTGGGTGTCGGCCATATCAGAAGATTGACCTCGACGTCGTCAAATGGATCGGAAAGAGAATCAACAAGATTATAGTGACCCATTTCAAAATAAATCGAGCGAACAAGCGCTGTGTCCATAATCATGTCTGAAGGAAGCGGAAAACGGACCGTCTGACCAGTTAGGATCGTGTCCGTAAAGGGATCGTCGTCCAATTCTGTTAAAGCCCATTCATTCTCAAATTGTTTAAACCTTGTATCGTTTGCCCCCAAATAGGTGATCATGTCTGACGCGGTCTTGAACTGCTCGGACCCCGTTGCATTATCAAAGATAGAAGTTCCTACATTGAGCCGTTCGATGGCTCCACCAAAATCGAAGTCCCCGCGCCGGATTCGTTTCGACTTCTGCTGCTTTTCCATCGGCACCTCATAACACATGGCTTTCTTCAAGACATCCTTTTCGCCCTGGGTGAAACTGCGGTCGCTGCCATCTGCCGCTCCGCCTCCCATAATCGATCCATCCATCCCATGCTTGTGCTCGAGTCCCAGCAAATGTCCGAGTTCGTGGCTGAGCGTATTGCCAATCTCGTTGCGATTCTTTTCCTTCATGGCGGCAGGAAATATATTGTGATTGTCTGCCAGGATCCAGCCGGCATCTTTCTTGTCCATGTTCTCAGTATCGATCTTTTGGGAAATACCCCCCGCGTTGTTCAGCGTAACCGTCTGCACTCCATCCTTAGTTTCTACGTCGACCATGAATTGAGTTTTGTTGGAGACAACGTCAAGAACCGTCACCATTTGACCGGCAAAGTCCGCCAGATTGTGATCTTTGCTATTCTTGAATTCGAAACCGGTCCCTGCAAAATCCGCTTTCACTTGATCAACGATTGCCGTTTTCACGGCATTGTCATCTCCCCCAGCAAAGCCGATCTTTGTCACGTCGAAGGCCGCACCAGCACCTTCCTTCAAAGTGCCTAGTTTTTTTGTTTTGTCATTCGGGAAGAAAATATCCTTGTCCCCTTTTGCCGATTCTGCATCGAAGTCAATAAAGATGATCTGATTGGCGTGACCTGCCGAACCGTGTGTCAGCAGCAGAAACAAGAGAGCCAAACGCAAGGGCCCGTTGAAACAGTCAAATCGATTGAGCGTCATGAGCGTCCCCTCCACCTACATGACCGCGTCCCGATTCAGCTCGACGCGGTTAAGCCACCAGGCATTCGCGTACCACTCGGTATGCCGCAGGAAGATGCCCGGCCTGAAGAGGGCTGTCATCTTAACGCTGTGGGGCAAAAACGCCTAGCAACTCTTTCGGGGGGAGATGCCTGGACAACTGCTGAAAATCCCTACATCTCGATTGATTACTGCCCCCTAACGGCAGAGGCCGCTTCGAAATCTGCAGCGGCAGAGAGGGTGTTCCACCTTGTGCCGCAGAGTCTGCGGTTCTATTTGAGAGCATAAGCCGCCGGGTACCCTCCATGTGGCCCCGCGTCGAATAACGCCGAAGAGAATTCGAGTCAAGCAGGAAAAAAAGAACAAGCTCTCTTCGCCCATGTCAAGACGCGACTTTTTCTTCATATTTGCAATAAATTTGGCTAAATTACCTTCAAGCTTTTTCCGCCCCATTAAATGGCTTGTCCTTAGTGTCCATCTAGTCTAGAAACACGCCATCCTCTACACGCCCAATTGCCTTCTCGGGCGAATCGCCGATTAGCCAAGATTCGATATTGGCATCAGATAGCAGAGTAACCGGCATGCGATGATGACCAACCGCCCGGACTTCGGAGTTTGGCGTTGTCGTAACGATCGTGCATGTTTCAATCGGCTCGCTTTCGCCTAGCCAACGTTCCCACAAACCCGCCATGGCAAACAATTTATTGTCGGGCAGATGGAAATAGTGGCCTCTCTCGAAAAAAGAACTAGCAAGAATCAAACAGCGGCGATGCTTGAAGGATTCGCGAAATGCAGGTTTCGTGGCGATCGTCTCGCCTCGGGCATTGAAACATTTTCGTTGAAACGATTTGCGGGAAGTATGTCGGTCCGAGGGCTTCCACCAAAACGGAAGTAAACCCCATTCCATAGAAACGATTTCGCGTTCCCCTGCATTGTCGAGGCGTACAACGGCAACTTGGTGAAGCGGGTAGAAGTCGCCAATGGGTATGGCTTGTTGGGGATTGGCAATCCGGGCCTTGAATTGTTTGGCCAGTTCTTTGGCTTCGTTCAATAGCTTGAAATGATGGCACATGGCCGAAGTATACACGACGCATGTACCACTGTGGAAATCGTAAGACTGTAACCCAGGATGGCGCCCAAGTTCGCAAGACTCACTTAGGCTTACCCTGGGCTATTGGCTGTAATCCTTTCAGGATAGATCTGCGTCGAATCTCCGAGACGTATTAACGCATGACCTACAGCATATCTATCTGAAGGTCTCCGCAAATCGAACTCCACGGGAAGTACTTCCCAAAACCTCGGGGTATCTCGGGATGACAAAACGTCGCTTATCACCCAGTTGATTAGCTGATGATTCTTTTCCCCTCCAACCACCATGGCTCAAAAACTCACCCTTAATCTTTCTCACCGAGCATGTTACCATGGGTCGCTCGTCACGCATCTTTGCCAATCTAAATTATAATTCTCCTCGATCACTCCCCTGGAAGCATGATTGATGCCGCTCTTATTGCCGCTGCTGCTAGTGAGCCTGCCGCGGGTTGGGTCATGGGCCTCTTTGCGCTCGGGATGCTTGTCACCTACATCGGCGTTGCGGTCGAGAGCTTTCATAAGACGGTGGCCGCCCTCAGCGGGGCCGTTGTGCTCCTGGTCCTGGCCCTCTTGTTGGGTGTGATTGACGAGTACGGCGAAATCTATGAGATCCTTGCCCACGACCTGAACATCTTCGGCGTGATCATTGGCACCGGCATCTTGGTGGATGTCACCAGCCAGAGCGGCCTGTTCCACTTCCTAAGCATGCAGATGGTCAAGGCCACGGGCGGTCGAGCGGCGGCACTCTATTTTGCCATGTGCGGCCTGACGTTTCTGTTCGTCGCGGTTTTGACCATCGTTCCCGCGATGTTGATCCTCAGTTCGCTGGTGCTGGTGATTTGTCGGGCCTTGGATTACGACCCCAAACCCTTTTTGCTGTCGGTCGCCATCTGCGCCAACAGCGGGGCAATTGTCACGTTCGCCAGTGGGCTGCCCAATATCATGATCGGCACGCAGGTCGGGATTCCCTACGAACAGTTCCTGATGCTCTCGGCCCCCTACGCGGCCATCAGTTTTTTGATCGCCCTGGTTATTCTGCGCTTTGCCTTTCGCGCGAACTTACCCTGGCGACAGTCGGCAGAGGAGAAGGCCGCCCTCCAGGAGCGCATCGATCAGTTCGATCCCTGGGCGTTGGTCGAGGACCGCCGGCTGCTCTACCGCAGTGCCGTGATCCTGATCGCCACGGTGATCGGTTTTGCCCTGGCCCAACAGCTTGGCGTGGGGATGGATTTCATCGCCATGGCCGGCGGCACGGCAGCGCTGCTGTTCGCTGGCCGGAGCGTGGAAGACTCGATCGCCAAGGTCAACTGGACCGTCATCTTGTTCTTCCTCGGTCTGTTTGTGATCATCGGCTGCGTGAAGGCGACGGGAGCTTTGGCGTGGCTGGCAGAGCAGGTGGTTGAGCTCTCGCAGGGCCAGATCACGGCGCTCGTTCCGCTACTAGCTATTTTCTCCGCCGTGGCGTCGGCATTTGTCGATAATATTCCCGTGGCAGCCACGCTGATCCCCGTCGTGGGTCAGATCGGAGCTGGCCCTCTCCCTGCCGAGCCTTTATGGTGGACGGTAGTGCTGGGATGCAACCTGGGGGGCAACGGCACGCCGATCGGCTCGATCTCCTGCGTGATTGCCCTTTACACCTTGAAGAAGGAAGTCCATCAAAACGTGGGCTGGGGCGAATTTATCAAGCTAGGCGGCAGCATCATGGTCGTGCAAGTCATCGGCGCCATCGCCTACTTGCTGCTGCTGCACAATATGAACTGGATCCCCCCCTTACCCTAACCACCAACCACTAGCCACTCTTCCCCCATGTTCGAACCCACCCAACGCCAGGTCGACACCAACCTCGAAAAATCGATGGCCATGTTCCAGCGGGCGGAGATCGGCAAGGTCCCCGCGCTTGAGCCGCTGCAACCCAAACGGGTGTTGCTCGTGCTGGATGGCTCCACCCAGGACGAACTCGGCGGGGGAATCGTAGTCCGCTTGAAACAGCGGCTCGACTGCCAGGTGGCCATCCTTGATCTGTCGCCTGAGTTCACGGACACCGCACAGGGGACCGCACCGCAATGGGCGCAAAAGCTCGCCGCGGAAACGCTGTCCCTCGAACAACCGGAGCCGTACGAGCGGATTCTCGCGGCTATTGCCGAGTGGAAAGCCGGGCTGGTGGTGGTCCCTTGCCCGTTGGGTCGCGATTTCGATTCGATCGGGGCCGACAGCACGGGCACGGTCATCGATGTGCTGTTGGCCCGTTCGCCGGTGCCGGTGTTGGCCACACGCGCCCCCTTTCACCCGGAAGGCGACGTATTCAGCCGCTTGCGGATGATGCTCTTTGGCGAGAACGAAGCCGCCCCCATCGCCGCCCGATGGGCTGTTGGCCTGGTGCAT
The DNA here is from genome assembly GCA_937925545.1 of uncultured Planctomycetaceae bacterium. GTDB lineage: Bacteria > Planctomycetota > Planctomycetia > Pirellulales > Lacipirellulaceae > Bythopirellula. Next base: position 8,815 of record CALALR010000026.1, on the reverse strand, counting down.
CCCGCGGGGAGTCTTGAGTTGGTCCTGATCGTGGAAGAGGAATTCTACGAGAACGTCCGCGAGGCGATGCACTCGATCAAGCCCGACGTGCAGATCAGTATCGAGTCGCTGGAGAATGCTCTGGTGCAAACACATGTCCGCCTGCACGTGGCCCTGCAGCGTTCGTCCACTGAGTTGGGTTTTGGCTATGCGCTGCACGTCCACCGCGAAGAAGAACGCCAACCCCTGCGCGTCGACGACCCGGCCAGCACCCCACCTTTGTTGGTATTGGCCCATGAACGCACCGACAGCGCTTCGCAAGGCCGCGTCAGCAGTTACCTGCGCAATTCACCGAACCCTGTGCTCGTCGTCCACGTGGATTAATTCCTCGCGTGGCCAAAAATTCTTGCAGCGAAGTCCCATCTGAATCGCGATAATGGGTGTCGCGGGAAGTTAGTCGTAAGCCAATAGTCGTCAGACATTATTTAGATCGAGAGGAACAGAGATGTACAATTCTATAAACTGGGTGGTCTCCGCAAGATGCAACCCCAAAAGAGGGACAAGTTTGTAGAAGTGCGCATTGCGCGGCCAACATGACCAAGTTGACCAACATGACCAACATGAGTGGCGGGTGGTTGGTGGTTGGTGATTGGTGATTGGCGAGTCATAAATCATCATTCATAAATCATAAATAATCCCTCCCTCTCGCCACGGTCAATTAGTCTCTCGCAAAGGCGCTAAGGCGCAAAACAGTGGACGGACCTAACTACTAACTACTAACTACTAACTACTAACGTCTAACGACTAACGACTAACGTCTAACGACTAACGACTAACGACTAACGACTAACGACTAACGACTAACTTCCAATCACCAATCACGAACCACTCGCCACCCCCCACGCACCACCCATATCTAGTACCCAACCAACCCGAAATCAGAGAAACACTACAAATCGGAGTCGATGCATGGAAAAACCCGACCACCACTAGGGTGGCCGGGCTATCAGTTATTGCTTTGAGAACAGGCCTTCATTCCTCGAAGGAGGTCAGGCGGGCACTCACAAGCAGGTGGTGGCTGTCTCCGTTAGACAACCCGCCGGCGGTCAACGGTTTGCACCACCCCACTGGCGTATATGATAATCGTTCAACGAACCACCTCCTTTCTCACAGGTTGAAGGCGGCCGAGCGTCGCTGCCAGAGCACGTTCGGCGGCCAGATTGGGCCCGTCGTGCTGCGGTCGCACGACCCATAGCTGCATTATAATCACGAAACCGATTTGTCGAGCAATATCAGTTCCAGATCGGGCAGATTTCTTGCCAACAAGCTATCCCGAGAGAGCCTCTCTCGATGCCCAAGGTTCGCGAAAAAGAAGAATTCACCCAAAATAGCCGTTACTTGGCCTCTGTGCTCTGTGGTTCGAGTCCAAGGGTGTCTTCGAAGAACCCGAACCATTCCTTCTCACTTCCGGGGATACCACGGATAATCCCCTTTTCCGAAACGAGAATGGGGAGCCCGGAGTTGAGCTTCTTCATTTCTTCCACATGTTGGGTAACACGGCGATTCGCTTCAACCCCCAGCGACTTGTCGAGCAGCACCTGATCTCCGACCAGTTCCATCGCCTTCTGACGTGCCTTGTAAACAGCAGGTGCCTTTTCGCCTTCCATCAGCCAATTATGAAACTCTGGGAATTTCTTGGGGTTCAACTTCCAAACACTGATGGCCAACTTGGCATAATCACAGGCCGTGCGGTGCAGACTCTGCTCTATCTTCACATAGGGATTGCAATGTCGACTTAAGGGAACGTGATAGATCACAAAACAGATATCCTCGCCATAGCGTTCCGCTGCTTGATGAACGAAAGAGTGCATTTTCCGACAGTGAGGACAAGTGTAATCGAGCAACTCGACTATCACCTGTTCGGCATGAGGATCACCCAAGGTCGGCTCATTAGTGACTTCCACTCGGTTTCCCAGAGATTGCAGAGAAACGTAGCGTCTTTCGGAAGATTGGGTTTGCTCTTGGTCTGGTTGATCAAGCTCTGTCGATTCAGTTTCATCAGATTCTTCAGTAATTTCGAGCGTGAATGCCGGGACATCCTCCGCATTGACATCAGCTGAAGCATTTTCCTCTTCAGCAGATAATTGAGTGTCATTGGATTCCGAAATAGATTGCTGGGGAGAATTGGCAATGAACTGCATTCCTAACGGTGCGAAAAATGACTGTCCGACGATCAGCATCAGTAATCCTACCGCTGCAAGTCCAACCGCAATGATCGGCTGGTAACCAGCAACTCCCATCGGTGCCCCTGTATCTGTCAAATCGCTCTCGACTCCTAAGAGAGCACGCATCTGGTCGTAGTTCTGCGAAGATCTTGAACTAAACAGAGCAAAGTAGGTCGCAATCGTAATCAGGAGACCGCAGACATGGACCGTAAGACAGTAAAGGCAAAAGTGTCCGAGCAGAAAGACTTGAACCCCGAAAAACCAGACTCCAGAACCAGCTGCCAGAAGCGCAAGCGCCATGAGCCCCGTTGCGGCCCAGCTTCCAGGCCGCAACACACCTGGCCAGCAAAGAGCCAGAATCAGAGTATAAACTCCCAGTCCAAACAAGCTGACGGGAACTCCCAACCATTTAGACCAGACACTCGAAAGCACCTCGTCGCAGTCGGCCAACGATCCTCCTGAACAGCCCGCAATAGCTGATTGGTTCCAAGTGACCCAGGTCAGATAGAATGAGACTCCCAGGGCAGCAAGTGCCAAAAAAGTGATGACTCCAGCCAATACCTTCTGTTTGCCTGATATGGCTGATGGATTATATAAGTGATCGTTCACGAGAATTATCTAGCTTGAGATGGATACTTAGTAATCCTCAATTCTAGCATAATGATCGCCACCTAGTATGCTACTGAGGATCTCGATGGAAGACGAATTAAGCTATATTTGTGGCAGTTGCGGGGAGGAAATTGTAATACCGCTGGATCTTTCGCAAGGAAAAAGGCAGGAGTATGTCGAAGATTGCCCTGTTTGCTGCCATCCTCAAGTAATTCGCATTGAAATCGAACCGGGAGGCCACATCCACATTTCCAGCGAATTAGAATGAAGTACCGTCGAGGCTAACTCCCTCATTTCCATCCAGCTCAGCCCATTCAATTGCATGTCAACACTATGTCTCAATCACTTACGGTAGCACCCGGCAAGGAAATTCGCCTGAAGGATTTTGATTCGAGATATGTTTCAGGAAATTGGAAGAAGAAATCAGCAGAACAGAAAATCAAAGAAAACACTGCGATCAGTAGCGAGCTTGCATATCGTCTTTACGCTGAGAATAGGCGTGCCATCCTCTTAATTCTTCAGGGGATGGATACCTCAGGAAAAGACGGTACGATTCGCACAGTAATGACGGGAATTAATCCGCAAAGTTGCAAGATCACTTCTTTCAAGCAGCCAAGTCAAAATGAATTGGACCATGACTTTCTATGGCGAATTCATAATGCGGTACCACCTCGAGGTGAAATCGGCATATTTAACCGTTCTCAATACGAAGATGTTCTTATCGTACGAGTACACGAGCTGGTTCCGAAAAATGAATGGCAATCTCGCTATGAAAGAATCAATGAATTCGAGCAATTGCTAGTGGACGGAGGGGTAACAATCGTCAAATGTTTTTTACATATCAGCAAAATTGAACAACGAGAGCGTTTGCAAGCTCGCCTAGACAACCCACATAAAAGATGGAAGTTCAACAGGGGAGATCTTTCGGAAAGAAAATTGTGGGACGATTATCAGCAGGCGTACGAAGATGCCCTTACACATTGCAATACCAGTCATGCACCCTGGCATATCATTCCATCCGACCGTAAGTGGTATCGAAATATGGTTGTCAGCGGCATCCTGCGTGAGACTCTGGAAGAACTTAACCCTCAAGTGCCGGCAAGTGACCCCGGGCTGGAAGGGATCGTGGTTGAATAGCTGAACTCGAAATAACTAATTAGATCAACTAATTCTGCGTCGGTCCGTTGGGCTTATTGCCATCAAGATGCTTGCGGAGATAGGAAGCACGTTCGATATTTCGGGCAGCAGAGTCGAGGTCGTTTCCTGCAAGTTTCTGAAGATGTGCTGGCTGTGTGTGGACGAATAGCTTGTTAATCGTTGGGATCTGCAAGTCAGAAATAAGCCCGAGGTTCAAACCCATTCGCACACTGGAAAGAAGGTGCATCGTTTCTTCTGAACTGATGGTTTGGGCAGTTCGGAGGATACCAAATGCCCGACTCACCCTATCGTGGAGGGTTTCGTGACTTTCGCGGATCAAGAAATCGCGTGCTTGACGCTCGTAGTCGATCAGCACAGGCACTATATCAGCAACTTTGGCGATCAATTCTTCTTCGGTCAATCCCAAAGTAATTTGATTGCTGATTTGGTAGAAGTCTCCCATCGCCTGAGAACCCTCGCCATACAGTCCTCTCACAGCCAGGCTGATCTTTTGTAGGCTCTTGAACACTTTCTCAATCTGCCTGGTGATTACCAAAGCAGGGAGGTGCAACATAACACTCACCCGAATTCCCGTTCCAACATTGGTCGGACAAGCTGTGAGGTAACCCAATCGATCGCTGAAAGCGTACACCAGATGCTCTTCAATGAGATCGTCCAAGCGATTGACTTGTTCCCAGGCAGCATGGAGGTTCAAGCCACTCTGCATCACCTGCAAGCGAACGTGATCTTCCTCATTGATCATCACACTATATTTTTCCTGAGGATCGATCACTACGGAACGCGCCCCAGTTGCATCTGCCAACTCGCGACTAATAAGTTGTCTTTCCACCAGAAACATGCGATCGAGATGGTCGATCTCGCCAACCTTGATATACAAAGTATTGGGATCGAGTTTCTCCTGCTTGATTAAGTGGGAAATTGTTTCTTGCAAAATCTGTTCTATGGCTGCACGATCCGCTTCCGTGGCTCGGGATAAGAAAGGAAAATCCGCTAGGTTACGGGCTAAACGTATGCGACTGCTAATGACAATATCAGATTCCGGGCCAGCTCCCCGCAACCATTCTCCGCTCGCATTCGTGAGTTCATTCAGTTCCATTGAAATTCAGGCTGTTAGAAGGAGTGCGTTGAACGGATTCCAAAGTTTGAGTTTATGGTAGTACTTCAAATTCTGATTTGTGCCTAGGACTCTTCAGCAGTTCGATTTTGCGATTCAATGTCCCGAATCTCATCTCGAATCTGGGACGCTCTCTCATAGTTTTCTGTGGCAATGGCTTCTTTCATTTCTCGCCGCAGTCGAATAAGCTGGGTCTGTTGATCGGCTCCCTGCGGGCAACGCTTAGGGACTTTACCAATGTGATTTGTTTGATCGTGAATATTCATCAACAGCGGCTCGAGCTCTTCAGAGAAGAATTCATAGTCGTGTGGGCAACCTAACCGGCCCTGCTTGCGGAACTCTAAGAAAGTAATCGAACAGACCGGACAGCGCATTTGGTCGAGGCGGGCCAATTGATCGGCAGTTTCTCCGACAGCCAAATGTTGAGCCAGCAAGCCGGCCATGGCCGGCATCACATCGGAGGTGTCTTCTTCGCTTGGAGAAAGAAAATTCTGCGCACAATCTTCACACAGATGGAGCTCCTTCGGCTTCCCATCTATCAGGTCGGTGATATGAAACGTCGCTTGTCGATCACATTTTTGGCACTTGAGCATGATTCAACTCACCAAACAGTTTACAGGTGAACAGTCGGCCTCGAGGTCTATCTGAAGTATACTCTTTCCGTGAAACTTTTCAGCGCCTAGGAATTATGTAGGGACCGAACCACTCCCTCCAGATCGGGGTCTATTATCCGGCAGGCAATGAAAGCCAGTTCAAGCTGAAATTGCCTTGTTTAGTATGGGGATTCTAGCCGGGGAACGAGTGGTGTCAAGAGAATTGACAGATACCTTAACTACTTATCTCAATTCAAGTTGGGTACCTGTGACTCTTGGTCAAACGACTGTTGTGACCCTTCAGGGCAATTGATAAGCTGGCGGTTTATTCGTTGATGGTTTTACCTGCTCCCATAGTCCGAAAGGACATTTGGCAAGATGGAATATGCACCTGGATTCGAACGATTTGCTCAACTCGCGGCAAGCACGGATTATGTACCTGTGTTCCGCAGGCTACTCAGCGATGCCCTGACTCCTGTGCAAGCTTTCCAGCGAATTGATACGTCTGATGCCGCTTGCCTCTTTGAAAGCGTCATCGGTGGCGAAAAAGTAGGTCGTTACTCTTTCTTGGCCAGTGATCCCTTTAAGTGGATTAAAGCCTACGGAAATCAAGTTACCATTGCTGCCAAAAGTTCAACTGAGTACGTGAATCCGAAGGGATCGACGGGTTGGGAATTGGAGACTTTCGTAGCAGAGAACCCCTTTGAAGTCCTGCGCGAGCTAGTTGATGCCATGCGAGTTGCTCACCCTGAAGAACTGCCACCCTTTATTGGGGGGGCCATAGGGTACGCGGGCTACGATACCGTCAGGTATGTTGAAATGCTTCCCAATGCCCCAGAAGATGATCGGCAATTGCCCGATCTCTGGTTCGCGCTCTTCGATACCTTGGTAGTGTTCGATCACGTTCAGAAAACCGTGATCGTGCTGGCTTTGGCGAATGTTTTCGACAAGGACGTAATAGCACTCCGCCAGGCATACGAAATGGCAATTGAGCGCGTTGACTCAATAGTCCGACAATTGGAATCTCGTGATGAGCTGCTACGGCTTGCCGATATACGCACTGAAGGTGAATGCTCGCTCAACTATACTTCGAACGTGACACAATCCCAGTACGAAGAATCCGTTCGAAAATGTGTAGAGTATATTCGGGCCGGCGACATTTTTCAGGTCGTCATCAGCCAAAGATTGGAAGTTTCCTTCAATGCGCCTCCGTTTGAATTGTATCGCACGTTACGTGTTGTTAATCCTAGTCCATTCATGTTTTATCTGCGGACCCACGACGTGACGCTTGTGGGAAGTTCGCCAGAAATCATGGTCCGCGTAGTAAAAGGAAAGGTTACTGTCAGGCCGTTGGCGGGAACGAGAAAGCGCGGTAGAACCGAAGAAGAAGATCAAGCTCTCGCCGATGAACTTCTGGCCGATCCTAAGGAATGTGCCGAGCATGTGATGCTGGTGGATTTGGGGCGCAACGATGTGGGTCGGGTTGCCCAATACGGTTCAGTCGAAATCTCTGACGTGATGGTCATAGAACGCTATAGCCATGTCATGCACATAACTTCGAATGTCACGGGGCAGTTACGCGAAAACTGCGATTCCTTCGATGCATTGGCTGCATGTTTGCCTGCTGGCACGGTTTCGGGTGCCCCCAAGGTTCGTGCTATGGAGATTATTGATGAGATCGAGTCCACTCGTCGAGGTCCCTATGCTGGGGCCGTGGGCTACATCGATTTCGCGGGCAATATGGATACGTGCATAGCATTGCGGACCGTCGTCGTTCATGATGGTAAGGCTTATATCCAGGCCGGGGCTGGTATTGTTGCTGATAGCGTGCCCGAGACTGAGTACCAAGAAACACTCAACAAAGCACAGGGCCTGTTGAAAGCGATCGAAATTACTCAGCAGCGATTGCGTTGAAACCCGGTAGTCATTAGTCATTGCCATATGTGTCGGGAATGACATGAGAAACTTAAAGTTTGCCTGCCGGTGTCTCTGCCCGCAGTGCCGCAATCATGTCCTGGGTGGCGGCTTCGACAGCTTCCTGCCAGCGCGATTCTCCATAACGATCCTTGTACTCAGGGCGTTCGTGGGCGAAGATAATTCCGCGCGAATTGTTGATCACTGCACCCAGGCCCTGAACGTCGAATGCAGCTGTCGTATCCTTGGCAGTTCCTCCCTGGCTTCCATAACCAGGTACGAGAAACCAGGAGTGAGGCATTGCCGCACGGAGTTCATCGAGCTGCTCTGGGTAGGTTGCACCTACGACGGCTCCAATGCTGCCATAACCACTCTGTCCTTTTGTTAAAACAGATCGTTCTTCAACGTAGCTGGCGACCACGCTATACAACGGCTCTCCATCGACCAGCAAGTTTTGCAGCGTGTAACTACCAGGATTCGAAGTCTTCACCAGCACAAACAAACCCGCGCCACGCTCGCCAGCAATCCTGACAAAAGGTTCCAAGCTATCGGCGCCTAGGTACGGACTGATCGTAAGTGCATCGGCTCCCCAAGCGCTTACACTCTCGCGACCGAGGTAACCCCGGGCATAAGCTTCGGCAGTAGACCCAATGTCATTGCGTTTGCCATCGAGCACAACGAGAAGACCCCTTTCCTGCGCAAAGGTAATGACGTTAGCCAACGCCACCATACCTGCTGGCCCGTACTCTTCAAAAAACGCCGCTTGGGGCTTCACCGCCGGTACCAAAGAAGCAATTACTTCAATTAAAGCACAACAGAATTCTTCGAAAGCAATTGCTCGCGAGGAGATATCCGATGCTCGATTTTGCCGGAAACTCGACGGCAAGTTTTCCCACCTAGGATCTAGCCCCACTACCACAGGGTTCCTGCAGCGGCGCACGGCAGCAGCCAAATCATCTCCGAAATGCGACAAAACTCTTGCTCCACGTTTGTAAGTATCGGGTTCGAGATTTACAGTGCATCATAGACCTTCTCCGACCCGGTTTCCAATCCCTGCCCGAGGCAAGTTCCATGGGCCTTAGTTTTATGCGTTGCAATAGAGGAGTTAATCTGGAATACTATGGATTCGTCGTGGGGGAGTGATCCATGATGGTTTTTCCCACGAGAATTTCGGGCCGTGGCGCAGTCTGGTAGCGCGTTTGACTGGGGGTCAAAAGGTCGCA
>CALALR010000025.1 GCA_937925545.1 uncultured Planctomycetaceae bacterium | reverse complement strand
CACCATAGATCACGTCGAGCGCGAACAGGAGATTATGGATGGCTACATCGATTTCCGCTTCGCCCTGAAGGAAGCCGAAATCCTCGCCCGCGAACTTCTGGAAGCGCAACTCCCGCATCTCGAGAAGGCCAAAGAAGCGCTAGCAGCATCCCAGACCGCCATCGATCAGCATCAAGGAGACGAAAGTGATTTGGGTCGTTTGGAACTGGCGCGCGATGAAGCACGCAACGAGTTCCAGAAACAAGACCGTATTTATCAACTCGTGAAAGATATTTCTGAGAACTTGTCGATTGGCTACGACGTCGGCGAAACGCTAATCACCAAGCTTAAGCAAACCCATGACGTCAAAGATCAGGTCTATCGACGAGCAGTCACATTCTTCACAACCAACGAACACGTGTTTACGATTCTCGGCACGGTGTACACATCTCAGCAGGGATTGCACGAAGCGGTCGAATCGACGGATGCTCTCAAGCGTGGCGTTAATAGAAGTCTCGAGGACGTTGCTGAACTCGGACGCGAGCTTGAGCGCGAAGCCCTCAAGGCGGGCTACGGTTCCACGATCAGGGCCGAATCGTTGGAGAAACTGGTAAAAGCCATCTCCGACTACCAGGTCGAATCGCTGCAGATGGTTGCCGAGTTGCGCAAAGAAAGCGAAGAAAACGCCCGCGAAATACGCCGCGTCGTCGAGTCAGGCAAGAAGCGCTATCAGGACACGCTGGCCAAGTTTGCGCGAGGGGATGAGATTTAGAGGAGTGTGGAGTATTGAGTGATGGGGGTTGAAAGTGGACGGCAAACATAGCCGCAGGATTTTCAACCCACAGCTCAGAATTATGCAGCGCCCTTTGAATTAACGAACCGATACCTATTCTGCCGCCCATTCGGGTCCGAAATGTTCGAATAGACCAAAATGCGTTCCCTTCCGAGATATTATATTCAAGAAGAATCCTCTGGTCGTCGAACTCGCATCGAGATGACTAAACACAGCAAGAGCCTGTTTAGGATTCCTCTGCAGCATCCTCACCTCGATAGATCTTCTGTCGAAGAGGATTCCGGGAGCTTGTAAAAGGCCCTTCAGTGGTGTCGTCTTCCAGGGCGATTGCCATCATCTGCAGTTTGGCATCGAGATCGTCGGCATGATGGACGATCAAGGCTTCGGGGGTCATCGGCGGCTTGGGAGAACCCCATTCGGGGAGTCGCTGGTGAGCGACGATGATATGTTCGAGCCGCAACAGCTTTTCGTCGGAGATGGTATTCTCCTCGGCGGTCTCGCGGATGATATCACGGCCTTGCAGAATATGGCCGATGAGAGTCCCTGCAGGAGTGTATTCAGTCCCGCCGGGGGTCGTCTTCAGTTCGCGGACCTTGCCGATATCGTGCAGGATCCCGCCGGCGATCACCAAATCCTTGTCCAAATTCATTTCGGGATACAACTCGGCATACTTGTCAGCAAAGTAAGCACACGACTTGGCAACACTTAAGACATGTTCGAGAAACCCTCCCACGTGAGCATGATGATTGTACTTGGCTGCCGGCAATGTGAGCAGCGTGATTTGATACTCTTCGAGGATTGCCTGCACGAAGGTCGACAGTTCCGTGTCCTCGATCAAATCCTTGGTCAGGGCGATCAACTCTTCGTACATTTCGTGCGGATCAAAACGTGAACTCGGCAGACACATCGCTGGGCGGAAACCTTCGTCAGCATCTGCCTCGACGACGGCACGAATCTTGCGAATCTCTAGTTGCGGACCATAGTCGGTTTCCCGATAAAGGGCACGCAATTTATAGAATTCACCCACTTTCCATTGCTCGTGACACACCTTCGACCAACTGGTGTCGTTCCAGATGGGAAAGCTGACTTCGCGGTGAGCATCGCGAAATGAAACCTTGTAGTAAGGCTTGCCGTTCTTTGTGGTGAGTTCCTCCTTGGCGGAAAGCATGGCAAAGAAAACAGCTTCTTGCCCGTTGGTGAGTTCCGAGAGGGTAGTAAGAGACGACGAGACATCCCCGCTATCAAAAAGTGACGTTTGGGCATTAGACATAATCGTGACCTCTTGTTTACTCACTTAGCGGCGCGAACCGCACTTTTTCCACAAGTTTGTGTTGTTCACCATTGTCGTCCACATATCCAGTAATTGCCGTAATTGCATTCATCGCATATCGATATTTCAGATTGTAATCGGCATCGATCTCCACTTCCTGGTCAGAAGAACCCGGACCAGCGTCATCACCGATGAGGCTGCGAATTCTCGACTGTAAATGATAAAAAGGGGCATCCCCTTCCAGGGCCACGTCGCCAAACTGCACCCGCGCCAGTTCCCCTTCAGGGGTAGCACGCAGCCGAACCCGCAAGAGTGGTGTTTCGCTCACAGCGCTGGCCGTGCTAGTTTGATCAGACGGCATACGGATATTAAAATCCCCTTCGGGCTCCACTATTTTAAAAGTGAACACAAAAAACACCATCAGTTGAAACACGATGTCAATCATCGGCGTCATCTGCAAGACAATGTGCTCTCGATGATCGGTGTTACGAAATTTCATTTGGGAAGGCGCTAGTTGTTAGGCGCTGGGCGCTAGTTTTATGAGATCGTTTATTTCCGAATCCGAATTCGTTACCCTTCGCCGATGGTGTGGTCTTTAGTCCACTGGCCACGGAGGGCAAACTTTTCAAACCCCAATTGTTGGCAGATTTGAATCACACGCTGCACCATCCCGGTCTTGGCATCCTCGTCAGCACGGATAATCACTGTGACATCGGCTACTTTTTTTGTTGTCAGTCGCTGGATGATCTGGGTCTCCTGCAAAAGTTCCGAACGCAGTGCGCCGATCGTCAACAGTTCTTTGCCGCCGTAGATGAAATGATCATTGTCAGTCAAGTGAATCGTTAATGGTTGCTCGTAGGGAGCCTCAGGGGGTCGTGCCAATTCGCTGGCAGGCAGCGTGACCCTTTGATCCTGCTCCACTTCCGAGAAATTTATCACAAACATAAAGAAAGCGATCAACAAGAAGGCCATGTCGATCATAGGGGTCAAATCCCCCTCGACGACTCCCTGCGGTCCCCTCTGCTGGATACGCATTCAATGGTACTCCGACTCTCGCTACGGCTGAGTGGGTTGTTTCTGAAATCGACTCATCAGGCCCTCGCTGACGATACCCACTTCCAACACCAACCGGGCCACCCGATTGCGCAGCAAGTTGTAGGCCGCCAAGGCAGGGATTGCCAAGGCTAATCCCACGAGCGTTGTGAAAAGTGCGGTTGAAATACCCTGGGCGAGAGATTGTGGATCCGGAGCCCCTGTAGCCGTGTTGGCGATCGTCTTAAATGAACTGATCATCCCACTCACGGTTCCCAAAAGACCGATCATGGGACTCAGCGATCCGATCAAAGCCAGATAGCTGAGCCGATGTTCCAGCCGCATGTTCTCTTCTTCGCCCACTTCCTGCATCGCTTCGATGGCCTGTGTGTAGCCGGCAGAAACCTTGGACAATCCCGCCGAGAGCACGTGCCCTAAGAACGATTCATCACTCTTTGCCAGGTCGTATGCCTGCTGGTATTGCTTGGCATCCAATTGCTGCTCAAACCCCTCAATCAGTGTGCTGGGGATAACATTCTCTTTGCGAGCAGTGAGCAGATTCATGACAAACAGCCCCACGAGAGAAAACGATAATCCGAAGAACACGAGCCCATAGAACCAGCCCAAGGAGCCAGCCGCCCATTCCAAATAGCTCACCTGTTCAACGGACGTTTCCGCAGGAGCGGTGCCTCCATTGGTTGCCGGGTCTTGAGCCAATGCAAGGGGAAGTTGAGTACAGCAGATGAAGATCGCCAACATAACGAAGCATAGTCTCGTCAGTCGTCGGCATCTCCGAGAGCAGGGTAGAGAACGAATTGCCAACTGCATGGTATTTGAAAGCTCCAAGTGCCAGGGATTTGTCACGGACCTCTAATCTACTGTGCTGATCGGATTTTCGCCACAATCAATTCCTCCCCCTTTTTCGCCTAATCGTTTTATCTTAACGCCCCGCCCAGCGACTCAAGGGATATTCCTTTGCCAAAGCCTGTTCAGCTTCCTGCGCACGGGTTGGTTGATTCAATTGCTTCCAGAGTCCGGCTAAATGATATAAGGCTTCAGCATGCTCGTCGCTCGCGGTGGAAAAAAGCAGATGGACATGCAGGAAGGCATCGCGAGCAGCCTGTGGATCGTCTGCCGCAATGTAGCAGTTTCCGAGGGCGTTGTAGCCTTGGGCCAGTTGTTGCGCGTTGTCGCTCGGTGCTGAAATGATCAGGCGTTTGACGATATCAATCCCCTCATCGCTCTTGTCGCTGGCTGAGAAACTCACTGCCCGTTGCAACTCTGCAGTCAGGAGCATCTCTTCTGCAACCGCGACCCCTCTGGCGATGTCGAGGACCTGGTCAAATTGTTCAATTGCCCTGATGGGGTCTCCCTCTCGTTGAAATAGCTTTCCAAGCAAGAGCGCTGAGCGAGCTTTGTAATACGCCGCAGGTGCTTTCGCTAATGTCTCGTATTTCTTCTGAGCTTCTTCAACATTACCTATGGCAAGATTCAAATCACCTTGAAGTTCGATCGCTTCGGGGACATGATAACTCGTGCGATTGGAAACAAGAAATTCGTTTACAGAGGCCAAGGCTTCCTGCAAATCACCTTTTCCGGCCAATGCCAGATTTCCCTGGCAGATTGACTTAAAATAATCGAATTCCTGGCGGACTTCAGGGCGAGACAAATCACTGGATTCAATCTTTTGCAATGTTTCCTGAGCCGAGTCGAATCGCCCCTGATCGATGGCCCTACGAATGGTATTGAATTGTGGTGGCTCACCGTCGAACGAGATGCTGCGAATTTCCTCGGCGGGTATATGACTAGTGACTCCTCCCTTAGAGATCGTAACGCCCAGCGGAGTGACTTTGGTAATTTGCCCAGAATCGGTGCCATTGCGACGTGTCACACGATCTATACCAGTTTGAGCTTTGGCAGACAGTTCAAACATGACGACCGCCAAGAGGAAGAGGCAAATCAGTCTTGCCAATCTTTGAGGTTGCATCATGCTTTGGCCTCCTTCATGAGCAAGTCAAATTTCTGTTGCCACTTTGGCCCACCCAAATCAGGATAAAGCTGTCTGAGCGTTTCAATACTCTGACGAACTGTATTTAACTGTTCAGTTCGCTCGTTGCCACTTGCCATTTTCGCAGCAGCCAACCGGGCTTCGGCAGCATGGTAGCGTGCTTCGAAATATAAATCAGAATACTTTGCTGCCTTTGAAGCAGATGCAGGATCGTTTTTTCCAATAATACTTCGCCTGGCAAGGTCTGAAACCTTTGCCATCTTCAGCCAACCCCAGACCAAATTTCTGCCATCCGCTTGCGGTAGCGCCCCCTGGATTGCTTCTTCAATTTTTCCTGGATCGGACTCGGAAGTACCCCATTGCTGGAGCGCGGAGGCAGTGGCATGCTGAAGTTCCAGAATTTTTGGATTGTCCGCCAAGGCAGTTGTGAACTGTTCAACCGCCGGCGCATACTTACCCTGCGCAAGCAAACATTCACCCAATTTCTTGCGAACTGCCAAAACGGCAAGTGCAGAAGCGTTTTTGGGATCTTTTTCAGCAGACGCCAACAAAGAACGATAGGCCTTTTCGGCCTGCTCATAATATCGCCGAGCGTCTGCACCACGAAGACTTGCGCCAAGTTGCAAACTCGTCTCAGCAAGCCACGTGCGAACGGACCAACTCTGTGAATCACCCCGTCGGGCTACGCGATCGATGAGGCTGACGAACGCAGCCGCTACACTACGGGCCTTGGCCTGATCGCCACTGGCAGTGAGGGCCTTGATCTCCTCCTGAAGTTGCAGGCCGAGATTTACATAGATGCTGGTGAGTTGTTTTTGTGCTTTCTCTGAAGTGCCAGTCGTTTGTTCTAACCGCTCCATCATGGCAATGGCCTTTTTTTCTTGCGGAGGATCAACCGATAAATATGCCTGCAAGGCGGCCTTGTAAATTGCCAGAGTAAAGGCTGAATTGCTGGAGAACTCCTCCTTATCAAGTTGTGCTAGAGGCCCGATCGTGGGGTTTTCCAGAACCGTTAGTGCAAGGTCAGCGTTTCCTTCAGAGAGCAGCAGTTGCACGTAATACACAATGTCTGCGGCTTGTGAGAGATTCACGTCTGTTTTAGCAGACAAGGCCTTGTAGCCCTCACCAAGTAGTTTCGCGGCTTGAGTTTTAAGCTCTTTCGTTTCCTTGTCGAGTTCACCACTCGTTGTGGACGAGCGCTGTAAATAGCGGGTCCATAATGCCCCTCCTAAGTTCATACTCGCCAGGCCTCGAGAGCCTTCAGGCAAGTCGGCAAGCAGGCGGTTTGCATCCTCGTAATTGTTCTCCCTCAGAGCAATTGAAATCAATAAATTCGTGGCTGTCACTGCGGCGGGTGTATCGTTCCAACGGTCGATGATCAACTCGGCGATCTCGCGAAGTTTCGCACTTGCCGAGGCGATTTTCTCTCCGTTCGCAGAAGATTGAACCTCGAGAAAGAGTCGTTCGTAAACGGCCAAAGTCACTTGGGCTGCAGTTGGTGCATAACGGCTGTCAGGATGCTGTTGGGCGATTTCAAGTCCCAAGGCTGCCGCTTCGTCTGAACGGCCATCCTCCCAATAAAGTCGGCATAGGTAGTAACGAGCCTCTACAAGCTCGTCCTGGGGGACTTCAGCACTACCGTAATCTACCGCTGATTGAAAATAACGAATTGCTTCCTCACGGTTCTCACTCGCTTGCTGCTTCAGGTCAGCCACTGCATTGGGATTATTGTTGGCTGCCAATTTTGCAGCAAGTTGAGAAGAACCCATTTGCTCAATCGCTGTTTTTCCAGCCGCAAAAGCATCAGAAAAATTACTGACCTCAATCTGCTTTGTGCCGCTGCCCTCTGCCAAAGCCAGCGCGGCGCGGGCTTCGCTCTGAAATTCACCAGCATGCCGAGCAACTTCGCGAAGAAGTTTTCGTACCTCCGAGCGCATTCGGCTAACATTTCCATCAGTATCGCCATCTTCGATCTTTTGCTTGTAGGCTTTTGCCAATAGAAAAGAGACGGCAAGCCACTCCTCTTGCTCCAGCTCTTCACTTCGAGAGCGTGCGAGCCACTCATTGCATTCTTCGATGGCCAGATCAATACTATTGCCGGCAAGGTGGCACTCCACTCGATGGCGTACTGCACGAGCAAGCAATTTACGGAACTCCGGTTGCCCAAGCGGCTGGCTCATCAACCTTTCATAGATCTTCAAGGCTTCGCGACAATTCCCCATGTCTTGATAACATCGACCTTCATACAACTGGGCGTAAAAACCCACCAGCTTGTTTTCGTACTCCTTCTGGAGTCTGGCAAATCCATCTGCAGCGGCCTCCAAGACTTCGCGACGATCTACCGAGCCCGCAGGGTACGATCTCGCTTTTTCGAAAATTAAATTGGCAAGCAAGAATCGAATCTCGGCTTGATTGTCTTCAAGTTCCTGCCTCTCTTTGAGGATTTCTTTGCCAGTTTGCCCAGGACCACCTTGAGAGAGTGTCGCAAGCCGCTGATCAATTGCTTCCTCAGCTTGCTTCAAAGTCGAGGTTGCCTCTTCAATTAATGAACGTGCCTCATCGCGGATTTGCTTAGACGCACTTTCGGGAGTCAGCTGGTCTGCTTTGCTTAGCAACGTTAACCCTTGGTCCGCCAGCAGGTTCCCGAGTTTTTTCAGCGCAATAAGATAATCAGGGGAGTCAGGGTTCTGCTTTGCGAAATCACGTAATCCCTCGGCTGCTTCTGCGAGCAGGGATTGTCGTTGATCGCCGCTGATCGTACGACGGGCGAGATCGCTTCGTGTGATAGCGATCTCAAGTTCCACTCGTGCAAGAAACTTGGGTGAGGCGAGTGGGTCCTCATTGGCACGTTCGAGGTATTCCAACGCAACGTCGTGCCAACCTCGCTCACGTAATTTATCGAGATACTCGGCTGCCCAATCCTCGGCAAGACTAGCTTTTGAGAGGGTTGAACAAAGTATTGCAAGGACCAGGATTCGACAAACCATAAGTCTATTGTTTAGGCGAGAATATCCATCTGTTCCAGGAGACGATATTATTTTACACAATGTCTAGTGCTAAACCAGCGGGGAAAGAATCCCGTACATGTGATAAACTGTATGGATTAGCCGATATCTGCAACTTGCCAAATGCCATCTGAATACTCATGGTTAGTCGCTCTCCCGTATTATAGAGCTATAGAAACCTGTCGCCTCTCCAACCCGCGAAGAGCCCCGCTGCGTGCTACGATTTGGACCATCAACCTCCGAGACTCAATCGCTTCTAACCAGGAGAATTCGCTGGCGTCTCTGGTTACTGGTAGGATTACTGGGGGTAGTTATTGGCGTGATGCAGTCGGTGAAGCAACCAACCACTGTCGCGCAGTTGAATTCACTGCTGCAGTCCATACCTGCACAAGACTCAAACCAAGCGAAATTAGAGTTACTAGAAGAAGAACCGCGCTTGACTGTTGATGCACGGCCTGGCGAGCGGAGCGAAGCTTCTGCAGGCAAATTGAAATCATCCATTGATCTGTCGCAAGTAGAAGACAACACCTTTTTTCGCCCTGCAGAGAATGAAGCTTGGTTTGCAATTCTAGATGGCCTGAATCAACAATCTTCCGAGCCAGTTCACTGGGAGGCTGTTGGTGAGGTGACTTACGCACAATTTCTAGCGCAGCCAGACGTTTATCGAGGCAAGCTGGCTACAGTGCGCGGAACCGTGCTGCGGGAAGAATTGTTGGATGCACCTGCCAACGACGTCGGCATCAAGACGTATCATCGCTTAGTGATCCGCCCCCTTGGGGGAGGAAACTGGCCAATCATTGTTTATTGCCTTGAACTACCCGAGAGTTTTCCACGAGGCGAAGCTCTCAAGGTCGACGTAGTGGTTGAGGGGATATTTTTCAAGAACTGGTCCTATGCATGGGAAGAAGGTCTAGGATTGGCACCAGTTCTGTTGGCAGAAACAGTAGGTTCGCATTCTGATTCACCCGTTGTTCCAGAAGTGTCGAAACTTCCCGAAACCGACGATCCGCAGTTTAGCGGAGCTACCGAGGTAGCAAAAAGTAGATTTCGGGATATTCTGGCATTGATTGGATTGGATCCAAACAAACTTTCAAATTTTTTCATCACCACAGATCTGACGGATTCCGACTGGCAATTATTATCGCAGCTCTTCGCGCGCCTTTCGCAATACAGTTCAGCTGAACTTGAAAACTGGGCCCTTCCGTTTGCCAAAGTATCACGGGAATCTGTGGGTAATCTGCTAGACTTGAACGGCACTGTTCTCGAATGTTCCACCATCGTAGTACCTGCAGAACATGTTCCGCTGCTTGGATTATCTGAAATCTATCAATGTCAAGTGCAACTGGACGAGGCGAAAGTTGCGACGTTACTTGCAACAGGCGTCCCCAACCGTTGGGAAAGAGAAACCCCCATTTCTGAGCCAATTGCATGTCTCGCTGTATTATTACGCGTAGAAGATGGAAAGTACTTATTTGCTACGAATCGGGTGAGCTGGTTTCCCAAAGCAGGAATCCCCAGCGGACAGTTACTACTCGCTGAGAACGGCATGGATGCCGCTTTATGGGATGCCGTTAAGCAATATGGCGAATTTGTTTCTCCCGAGACCAGCCGAGAGGCGGAGGCTTTTTACTCGTGTTTGGCCGCTCTGGAAATGATTCCTGCAGCACAGCTGTCTGAACGCATCTCCCTACATCTTGATTCTCAGGCCAAAGCGCAGCTACTTTTCGAGGATAAGGTGAAACGACAAATCGCTGACGCTGTCATTGAACAGGCCGAACTCGGATTGTCTTCCGTAGTACCGCTTTTTCTCACTTCCGATCGACAGATCGGCGAATTGGTTCGGCTCGAAGGAATTGCTCGACGTGCTGTACGTATCGTTAATGAAGTAAAGTCGGGCGAAGGAAGAACAGGCCGACCAACGGACTACTACGAACTGGAATTATTTACGCGTGATTCGCAGAATCTTCCGATTGTCTGTTGCATTAGTTACCTGCCGAAAGGGTTTCCCTTGGGCGACCAGATCCACGAGCTAATCCGCATTGAAGGAGTTTTTTTCAAGAGCTGGAGTTATCGGTCGCGGAAACTAGTGGAAGGAGATGGGCAGACAAAGCACCAACAACAACGGTATACTCCGATTGTATTGGCCGGAACCGTCACATGGATTCAGGAAGCTCCCACTCAGCCAGGGTGGTGGGGACTTGCTGCAGGAATCGGATTTCTGACATTTTTGGCAGCTGCCTGGGTCAAGTTTATTCTCCACTGGCGCAGAGACCGGAGGCCAAGAATGACTGACGAGCAGATTGAATTGCCAAACTTGTAACCTTTTGTTCGAAGTCTGTTGTCTGTGGTCGCCAAATTGCCAAGGCGAGCAATTGACCACAGACGACGTACCATGGACGATAACGCAATGAGTGTCCTTGAAGAACGAGTCGCAACACCCCGCCGTAAACGGGTTGTCAAAAATCCGGTACCCTGGTACACGCCACGCTTCTGGCATGGCATGAGGTTCATGACATGGGTGAAAACGCTTGCCTATAACAAGTTTGATGTCTCCCTTTCTAAGCTACCTACTGCTGCCAGTATCACTATTGTTTCTTGTATCAACAGCCTGCTTGCCTTTTTCGACGGCTTATTCTATGCCAAGAGAATAGAACAGGTGGAAATATCTCATCCTCCTCTGTTCATTCTGGGCCATTGGCGGGCTGGCACTACATTTCTACATGAGTTATTGATTTGCGATCCAGCGCATACTTTCCCTGACACTTATCAATGTTTTGTGCCCCATCACTTTGTATTTACGGAAAAATGGCTCGCTCCACTGACCAGTATTTTGATTCCCAGTCGTCGACCAATGGATAATATGGCTGCCGGTTGGCAACGTCCCCAGGAAGATGAATTTGCATTGTGTAATCTTGGCATACCTACGCCATATCTATCAATGTTGTTTCCAAAACGGGGAGAAGCTTTTCCAGAATACCTTGACCTGCAATCAGTTAATCACGAGCAACGTCGGCGATGGGGAACTGCCCTACATCATTTTTTCCAACGCGTGACGTTCCGCGATTCACGCCGCATCGTTGTCAAGTCCCCTCCCCACACGGCGCGGGTTCGCACGCTCATCGAACTTTATCCTGAAGCAAAATTCGTTCACATCGTACGGAATCCTTATGATCTGTTCGTGTCGACGATGGGATTGTGGAAGTCGCTCAACGAGGTCCAGCGCATCCAAGGAATCGGCGACCAAGCATGGGTGGAGGAATATGTTTTGGGTTCTCTGGAACGCATGTACGCCGCCTACGAAGAAGATCGCGAGCAACTAGCTGAAAATCAGATAGTCGAATTACGTTACGAAGATTTGATCCAGGATCCGCTGAACTGCGTTCGCAACCTCTACGCGAAACTTGAGTTGGGTGATTTTACGCGCATGGAACCTGCCCTCAAGGCACATCTCACTTCGGTGAAAAATTACCATCCAAATCACTATGAACTTGACGATGAATCTCGCGCCAAAGTCCGAGCACGCTGGGCAAACTATTTTGAGAAGTATGGTTACTGAGCAGTGCCTGGCTTTGAGTGACGCGAATTGACTGGTGGCCAAGACTTGGCGCTGAATCGTCAATGCCTTATGCCACGGAGCGGCTGAGCTGCTTGATTACGCCGCGTGTGGCAGGTTGGGCATTTTCTTGCCTTTGAGCTGGTAGACGTAAGCAAGTACCTCGGCCACGGCAGCGTAGCTTTGATCGGGAATCGGGTGATTAATCTCAACTTCTCGATAAAGCAGCTGGGCAAGCGGTTTGCGTTCGACCACGGGGATATTGTTTTCCAATGCAAGACGGCGGATCCGCTGGGCAATCACTCCGGCTCCTTTGGCCACCACAATGGGTGCATGCATCTCTGTGGGATCATACTGAATCGCTACGGCCAACTCAGTGGGATTTGTAACAATCACGTCGGCCTTGGGCACCTTGTCGCCGATTCGATTGAGCGCCATTTGGCGCTGAACCGCCCTTCGCCGGGCAATGATCTGGGGATCACCCTGTAAGTTTTTCATCTCATCAAGGACTTCGCGATGCGTCATTTTAAGGTCTTGTTCGTGTTTCCATTTCTGATAGGCGTAGTCGAACAATGCCAACACAAACAATGCCACCCCAACCCATAAAGCGGTTGAGAGGAGCATATCGACAAGGAAATATGCTAGCTCGCCTGTATCAAACCCACTGCTGAAAAGAACTTGAGCATGACGTTGATAAACGACCGTGGCAGCCACGATCGAAACGACCGATATCTTGAATAACCCGAATCCGAGCTTTACGGCACCAGAAAGGGAGAGGATCCGTTTCAGTCCACTGAGCGGATTCAGCCGACCAATGTCCGGTGCAAGTCGATCGGGCACAAACAACAACCCTGTCTGAAAGATGCTGGAGAGTACACCTGCCGCGGCCAACAATCCCAGAACAGGCAGGAGACTACCTGTCCACGAATCAACAACTCGTTGAGAGTGGACGATTGCATCGGCAGGTTGCATGGCCAACGGTCCGACACTCCCGAGTTGATGCTGCATAAAGTTGCCTGCCGTTTCGGCCAAGGCTTCCCCCCAATAACGAATTAATAGAACACCTACAATCAGAAGCGCCGCGCTGCCGAGATCCTGGCTGTAAGCTACCTGTCCCTGCTTGCGGGCTTCATCGCGCCGATGCGGGGTAGCGTCTTGCGTTTTTTCTCCTGCTTGTTCAGCCATTATTTCGCGCTCATGACTACTGGCTGCCAGTCGACGGCAGTAAGGCACTCGTCAGAAGATCGAGTGCCGAGCTGGTTTGCTGGGGGAATGCCCATGCTACCACACCAATGGAGGTAAACAGGCAACCAAGAGTTAACAGGGCATTCACGCTAAATCCGACGGCGAGAATATTGATCTGCGGCAACGTACGCCCGATCAAACCTAAAACCACGGTAGCCAATAAGAGTGCGGTCATGGCCGGCGCTGCAGCTCGAATTCCAAGGACAAAACTTTGCCCCAACAGAGTCGTCAGTGCTTCAACATAACTCTCCCCCAAGGAAGCATCTCCTGGAGGGAGATGCGTAAATGTATTCAGAAGAGCGTCCATCGTAACTCGGTGACCGTCAAGCAAGACGAACATGGCAAGAGTGAGAAAGTAGAACAACTGGGAGAACACAGAGACATTTTCATCAACATTGGGATCAAACACATCCGCCAAAGCTGTGCCACCCAACTGGCTAATGATTTGCCCCGTCAATTGGATTCCGCTCAAAAGTACTGTGATACCGAACCCCAGCAAAAGCCCAATCAGGATTTCGCTCAAAAGTAGCTTGGAAAAGATGAGTAACTTCGTCATATCGGCTGACGAGCTATTGGCCAACAATGGTGTTACGAGAAGCGAAATAATTACGGTTATCAGAGCGCGGCCAACTAGTGGAATCGCTCGACTTCCAAAGATGGGAGCTGTCATGACCAAGGCTCCCACACGGCCCAAGACCAAAGTAAAGGTTCCCAAATAAGCAAGTAGCAGGTTTTCCAGTACGATCATTTGGTCGTAGACCTTCCTGCTACAAAGTATTGGGAATGTTCGTGATCAAACCAGTCGAGTAATTCAGAAGCTGACTGAGAATCCAGGGCAGTGCCAATGCCAGTGCAACAACCATGGCAATCAATTTGGGTACAAATGCGACAGTTTGCTCTTGAATTTGCGTCAAGGCTTGAAGCAGTCCGATGATCAATCCGACCACCATGCCGGCAAGCAAAATCGGTGCAGCAACCAGCGTAGCGATCCAAAGTGCTTGCCTGGCTAAATCGATGGCTTCTTGGGGGTCCACGATATGTTCACTTTTATTTAGCTAAGTATTTGAAAACTATCCAACAGCATTTGCACAACCAATCGCCAGCCGTCCACGAGCACGAACAGCAGCAACTTGAAAGGAAGTGAAATTAACACAGGAGGTAACATCAACATACCCATGGAAATTGTGACACTCGCCACGACAATATCGAGAATTACAAACGGGAGATAAACTTGAAACCCTATCAAAAAAGCGGTTTTAAGTTCGCTCAACATATAGGCAGGCAAGAGTGCTTGCAGAGGGACGTTCCTCTCCTCGCTCGTTGCTCCGTAGTAGACATAATCTGGGTACTCGCCAGTCTTAGGATCAATTTCTCCAGGTAAATAGTTCAAGAAGAGATAAACATCTTCATCATTGCCGGTACGCTCGATTTGGGCGGCCATGAAACGACGGACAGGCTCTGAGCCCCGTTCCCAGGCGGTTTCCAGGTCGATTTCCCTATTCGAGTATGGTTTGATCCCTTCCTCATAAACTGCAGTCCACACAGGAGTCATTAGAAGCATTGTCATGAACAGTGCGATCGAGGTGATCACTTGACTCGGAGGCAATTGCTGAGTGCCGATGGCTTGCCGAAGTAGGCCCAGTACCACAAGTATTCGCACAAAGCTGGTGGTCATCAGCAACACGGCAGGTGCCAGACTGACTACTGTCAGCAGAAGCATGATCTGGATCGAGGAGCTAAGCCCTTCTGGACTTGTCCATTCTTGCGGGCCTCCACCCAGGACATTGGGCAAAACACCTGCAGGCCCAGAAGTCGTTTGGGAATAAGCTCCTCCAGCCAGGAGTCCCCCTAAGAGGGCTCCGATGAAAATCACTAAACGAATTGGATTCTGGTGCAACATAATGCAATCATTGGTCAGAAGCCGTGGTGCTGAGCAACTGACCACGGGACTCTGAAAACGAACACAAATCAATCATCCTTATCCAAGGAATCCTCGAGCAGGTTCTTTACTCATTTGCTGGAGCATGCGTTGAAACTCCATCGAGGTGCTCCGCGAGCTTGTTTTCATGCAGAGTGCCATCAACCGCTCCACTTCAACAGGTTCGCTCACTTCGGTTATTGTCTGTACGCTGTCGGTTGTAACAGCAACGAGTACTAATTTCGTGCCAATTTGGATCAGATAAGCAAAGTGTCGAGCTGTCAGTGGTATTCTTCCTAGAACCGAAACTGCTTCAGAAGGGAGGGGTGTCGATGAGTTAGGCTTGCCCTTTCGAACCAGAGAGACACACAGCAGGAATAAACCAACGACCAATGCCAGCCCGGCACCTGCGGTGCTCAAGGAATTCAAGTTTGGAAACCTGAAAGGCAAAGAATCGGCTTGAGTGTTCTGCCCACCGTGTGCTGTGTCGATCATGCCTTTTGAAGGAGGTGCAAGTCGACGTTTATCGGCCTTTACGTTTTCGTCCTCTACCGGGACATAACCTGCTTGTGCAACATTCGAGTCAAACTGCACTGGAGAACCTGACAGGGGGGTTGGAGGAACGGTTTCACTGGCAGGTTGACCAGAAAGTTGATCAACCAGTGGAGATGGTACAGGCGATAGTTGATTTGCACCGGCAGGCGAAGCAGGCTCGCTTGCACTTTGGCGGTCATAAGAGAACAACACCTGAGAGGAAGCATTTGTTGACGTAATTGGCTGCGAACTGACAGGATCAATTACCAGCAGACTTGCGACAAGCACAACGGTTGATTGCAGAAAAAGAGAATGTCGCGGAACCATCGACTAGCCTCATCTAAGGAAATCGCCGATAGAGCTCGACAGGTGTTGACCTGTCTCCCGGCGCAGAGGCGCTTATAGAATTCCACCCACAATCGGGCCAGATCAATTAGTGCCAGCATCGAGAGCACAGAAGCTAGCAGAGACGTTTAAGCTGCTTCGCCCACGATCAATTCGGCCACTCGAATACAGAAATTGTCGTTCAAAACCAGCACCTCTCCGCGTGCAACGAGCCGACCATTGACAAAAATGTCTGCCGGATCACCCGCGAGCTTATCCAGGGGCACGACGGCCCCTTTGCGAAGCTGGAGAACATCTTCCAAGTGCATGTGGGTACGACCCAGCTCGATTGTCATATCGAGTTGAACATCACGCATCAGTTCGAGAGTAGCGACCTCAGAATTGGCCACTGAACCTCGAAACTTCTCGAATTCAAACGTCTTGATGCCGGCTGGCAAAGCCTGCATGGGATCGCTCTTATCGTCATCGATCGATGCAAGTGCTTGCTCCGCCTTATTCAGCAAGAGTTCGATGTCGTTATGCGGTGCATCGATGCTTGCTCCCGATTCCGATGGCGGATTAGCAGTGGGCTCAGCTACAGTTTCAGCCTTGCTTTCGCCGACTTGTTCAGGTCCTTCCGCCATAAAATTCCCTTTCAAATACGGGCTGGTAAAGTACCAACGCTAAAACTTCGAACCTAATCGGTCTCCTGCCCGATCAGGACCGGAGGCTCGCAGCGGCGAATGCCTCCAGTTAAACTGCTCTTCTTGTATCGGCTTTCCTAGCGTTCGATGAATGAAAACTTACTGAAAATTGCCTCATGAATTAGCGGTTTTCCGAGCGTACGATTGGTTTTCTCCAATATCTTGCGTTTGATCAAGTCCAAGTCTGGATCGCTCAAATCGGTGATATCAGCTCCTCGAACGGTCACGAGTATCTGCTCTCTCAGCCGCCGCTCATTTACCGAATAGAGATTCAGAAACTCGCCTTCTTCACTTGCTAGCACTGTCCCAAACAGATCGAAGTCGACATTGAGAGTGCTACCAGTGTCAGCATCATAGGTTACCACATGAAAAGTTCCTAGACTGACTTCCCGCATATCTAAAGTAGCTAATTCTGACGTCTCTTGAGAGGATGCAGCCGCTGTACCATCATCTGTCTCTGATGAGGTTTCAGCGGCAGCTAGTTTCACCGCAATTTTGGAAGTCTCAGCAGAAGTAGGCAACAACATGCTTACACCTACCGCTTGCAAAAGTACCAATACTGACAAAAGGCCGAGAGCCTTCACCAAGGTCATGATACCTGTTTTCTTCTCAGGCACAGTTTCAATACTTGCAGCATCGTCAATCATCGTAGGTGCAGGCATGATATTACTCGACTCAATTGTTACGGACTGTTCTTGCTATTTAAAAATATTCTTCTTTAGAATGATGCAGAATCAACGACAATCGGCTTCAATGAGCCGTCCAGATCCGTGACTCGTTCATCCCACATCAATATCTGGACCCGCGAGTTTTTCTTCAATCGATCTGGATCGACCCCGTTGTAAAGTGGTTCATGCGATTCAGCGTTTCCTAATCGAATCCTGTTCGGCTCAATTCCTTGTTGGATCAGAAAGTTCATAGTGTTATGGGTACGCCGATCTGCTAAATCCCACAGGTCTCGAATCCCGCTTTTGGGGTCCACTGGTTTGCGTGAAGTGTGCCCGCGGATTTCAATTTTCTGCGGCTTCCCCGCTAATTGTTCAATAATCCTAACCAGGTCTCGCTTGTTTTCTTCCGTTAGCTCTGTGGCGCCCTCATCAAAGTAAATGACGCCGCCAATCGAGGAATCGTCTCCCGGACGCACAATCTGTACTTTTTCATTGTCACCTACCACGGCCTTTACTTCTTGGCCTCCATTCTTAATGTCTTTCTTCTGCGAGCGACCCATTGAATAAATCGGATTAGGCGTTTGTGCTCCTCGCGAGCGGCTATCGCCGGGTACCATCTCTCTGCCAGTTACGTGAGCTCCAAACTGCTGCCGAAATGATTCGACCATCGCCTGGAACTTCTCTTCCTCTTTCATCTCACTCATGGAAACCAGCATGATGAAGAAGGTCAACAGGAGCGACATCATGTCGCCAAAGGTGACGACCCATTCGGGGATGCCGGGTGCTGGATCTTCTTCGACTGCCATGGATATCTCTCATTCACTAAGCCGCTTGGTTATCTTTGGCGCGTAACTTTGGGGGAATGAACGTGTTAAGCTTCTGCTCGATCACACGGGGATTTTCGCCTGATTGGATCGCCATGATGCCCCGCACAATGATCTCCATTGCAAGCAGCTCTTGTTTGTTCGTGAAGCCGAGCTTTTCGGCAATGGGCAGAAAGACAACGTTAGAAACAATTGCACCATAGAGAGTGGTCAACAGAGCAACAGCCATACCCTGGCCAATCTTCGAGGGATCACTCATGTCCCCCAACATGATGACCAGCCCCATCAACGTACCGATCATTCCAAAAGCTGGTGCAAAGCGGCCCATGCAATCCAAGACCGATTTACCATCGCGGTGACGCGTTGCTACGGCATCGAGTTCCGTTCGCAAGATATCTTCCATAACTTCTGGACGGGTACCGTCGACAGCCATTTGAATTCCAAGAACGACAAACGGATTGCTAATTTCCGACAAACGACTCTCAAGAGCCAGAAGACCATCACGCCGCGCTGTTTCTGCCAAACTGACGATCTCTTCAATCAATTTTGGAATGGGATCAAGTCTATAGAAAACCGATTTTAGTGTGACTTTGAATACTCCAAAAAAGTTTTTCAATGGAAATGAGATCAGCGCAGCAGCAATAGATCCACCGATCACCACAAAAATCGAAGGTAGATCGTAAAACGCTTGAAATGAACCTCCACCGACCACGATTGATCCTAGGATCAATGTGAAAGCGATGATAATTCCAAGTACAGTGGCGATATCCATAAGTTGTGGGATCTGAAAGGGGATTATCTATTGTGTGGGCGGATGGACCATCATCCGCTATGGGCCAATACTCAACAAATGCCTGGAAAAACATAGCTTTTCATTACAGGCAAGAGCAGCAGGACGAGCGTATCCTGTTAGCTGGTTATCAGCATGAGCAGGGATTTCGCTGCATTCCAGGCACAAACCGATTAACCAACACAATCAACGGGCAGAATACGCTTATTGCGATGATATTCGATGGTGCGGCGCATCACTTCTTCTGGTGTCTCTGCAACCACAATGCGGTCGTTGGAGGATAGTGTGATAAATGTATCCGGACGCTGCTCGACATACTTAATCAACTCGGCGTTTAGGATGAATGCCTCTCCGTCAAGTCGGGTGAGTTTTATCATGGATCGTACCTCGGTTTAACAAGCAAAATTGGCTGCCCAATCGGGAGGAACCGAGTTTTGGGCTACCCAATTGTAGGATGCAAATCGTGATCCTCAGTGCCCGTTTTATCCTTCTGAACCCTACTACCGGCGTAATGCCAGCAGTTCGTCGAGCAATTGCTGTACTGCCGTAATCACTCTGGCTCCTCCTCGATATTGAGTAGAAGCGAGGATTAACTCGATCAAATTCTGGCCAATATCTGTGTTGGAAAGCTCGACGGCCCCGGCGGTTATGTTTCCCAGGCCGTTCGCACCTGGATCACCCTGAATTGGCAACCCTGAGTTTACGCCAGTGGCAAAAAGGTTGTCTCCCACTTGTTCCAAGCCACCATTATTGGCAAATCTAGCCATTCGAAGTTGTCCCAAGTCACGTGCACTACCATTGCTGAATACACCTTGTATCAACCCTGTCTCAGTAATGATGAAGCTCGACAAGGTACCCGCGGCAAAACCATCTTGTCGACTAGCGTTGAGTTCGTTTATGCCGGTACTCAATCCTGTCACTTGGGAAAAATCCAGTTTGAACAATAATGGCGATGCTGAAGGTGACTGTCTTCGATCAATCGCCACAGAATCTTCAGTCACAGAAATTATTGAGCCATTACCATCTGTCTTAATAACGCCAGTGCCGACGATCGTATTGTTTCCGGTTTCTGGTTCATTGTCTGGTGAGGTAGCGATATAGCGGAACTCGGCCCCATTATTGGTCTTTCGTTCCAGTACGGTGGTAACTCTCACACTCAGTGGAATTCCCAAACTATCGTAAACGATAAACTCGGCTGAACCCCCTTCACCATTGACCGGAGTTGAATCGGAGTTGGCCGAAGTAAATTCGAATGGGAGGGAAGATTTGGAACCAGATAAATCCGTCAACTGAAAGGCCGATAGATTGATATCGAGTGCATTCTGCACGCCCATATTGGAAGTGAACTGCAATCGACTGTCCTCGATAGTCCCCCCATAGTTTACAGTACCGGGGAATGAGTCCTCGTTGGCAGTCTTGAGAACTCCCATCGTTTGTTCCATAAAACTAATCAGATCGCCTACCGTCGTGGTACTAGTGATCGTCATTTGTTTGGTAGCCAGGTCACGTCCTCCTTTGTTCCCCGTGAAATCCAATACCCCCTCCTTGAAGAGGTTATTATAGTTGGAACCGTCGCGTGTAATCACGTCTACTAAGGGCAAAGCAAACGAAATTTCAGGACCATCAAGATTGATCTCGGCTGCAGACGCGATTGCCGAGTCGGGGGAACTGTCGATAAATGAGATGTCGTTGGTTCCAAAGGTTGCAACCTCGGAGGGAGTAATTTCTCCAACCAAGCGAAACTCATTTTGGCTGTTGGCTTGATTTCGATAGACTCGCACTCCATCAAAGCTTCCACTACCGGGATCGTTACTAGGTGTGGGAATATTATCTAGTCGGATAAATGGACTCGTCGTAGCATCTGCTGTTACCGGTCCAAAACGAGCTGAGGGCCGTGTCTCAATACCACTCGTAGAGTTGTAATAGGTGACATAGTAGCTATAGCTACCATTGTTGAGTCCTCCAGAAGCGAGAGATGCGCCCAGAGAGCCTGTGTCCAAGACGTCGCTATAAGTAGTCGTTCCGGCTGCAATAGAATCAACAAAACGAAAATCATCGTCGCCATTCAGGTCACGATAAATGCGAATGTTTGTAAATTCACTTGTTCCAGCCGGCTGAGGAATAGAGTTGAGATTGATCTGGCCGGTACCCCCAGCAGATAGATTGATTGTGCTTGTGACATTTGAGGGTGGTCCTTCATTACCATCTCCGTCGACGAAGGTAACTCTGTAGCGATAGTTTCCATTGGCGATACTGCCCCCGACTGTTGCAGTGAGGGTCGTCGTTTCATTTGGTTTCGTTAGCGCAGTTGCTGTCGATGAATTAGCGGGGACCTCCTTAGTACCATCACTGAGAACATCCGACTTAATGACAGCCGGTACCGAACCAACTTCACTGCTGGGATCGAGCGCACCCTCGAGAAATACATTCTCTGTCGGTTGTGCTACCGCAGCTGCACCCAAGGGAATGCTAATCGGCGTGAGACCAGTGGGTTGGATTTCAAAATTTGAATCCACACCGAATCCAAGGACACGCTGCCCGGTGCTAGTGACGATTTCGTTATTGGCATTGGTTTTGAATTGACCATTCCTGGTATAGAGTTGAGTCCCACTCGAACCTTCGACAATGAAGAATCCGTCTCCCTGAATTGCCAGGTCAAGTGGAGAAGAACTAATTTCCACAGTCCCTTGAGTAAACTTTGGTGTGATTTCGGCAACCTTCACACCTAGTCCAATCTGACGAGGATTGGTACCACCCCGCCCGGGAGTAGGTGCGGCACCGATACTCTGAGTTTGCAGGAATTGAGTTGCAAAGTTGACGCTCGATTCTTTGAATCCGACTGTCTGCGAATTGGCTACGTTGTTGCCGACCACGTCAATTGAGGTTTCTGCAGCGGTAAGTCCGGTCAAAGCAGTACTAAGGGCGGATTGAAGTCCCATTTTATTTTCTCCCAATTTTGGAGTTGGTAATTTGTCAGTGGTCAGTTGATATTGATTGCGATTGTCTGTCTCTAGCCTTTATCTAGGTGGGCGTATTTCTCCAACATTCTTCAAACTCACCTCAAAGCTGCGATTTGGCTGCTCAATAAACTGTGGAGTCCTGGTGAGTGTTGAGCCGGTGAGTGCGTTATCATGGGTTGTGTCGAGATAGCTGGAGGCCTTCCCATCGGCAAGCGAACCTACAAAATAGAAAGGTCCCGTCCCGCCAGCCTTTGTGCGATAAATCTGTTTCGTGCGAGCAGTAATTGGCAAATTGCTGATCAAGATAGACTGTTCGTCTTCGGTTGCTTCGACTGGATTTTTAGTTTCGACACCAAGCAGAATGCCGTTCTGATCCTCCCAAACAATCCGATAATTGTATTTGCCTTTTTCAAGGTCGCCCGGCTCTTCGGATAGCGCCACCTTTGAACCTTCGTCCAGATGCAATTTCGGTTGGCCATTAGAGATGGTGATTCGATTCACGAGTCCCGTCACGCGTTGTTTGTCATCGGAGAGGGCTTCAATTTCAGCTCCAATCAGATTGGTAGCGCTGGTAATGTTTTGTCCCAAGAGGACCGCATCGAGGGTTGAAGTGAGCTTCTCCGTCGCACCAACCTCGCGAATTTGACTGATTTGGGCCAACAACTGATCGTTTTCCAATGGGTTAAGCGGATCCTGGTTCTGTAACTCGGCAATCATGAGCTTGAGAAAATCATCGAGATCAACATCATTGATCGCACTTGCTGCGGATGAATTGTTAGGGCTCGTGAAATTGGAGAGGTTTGTAATTTGGGACATCGGTATAATCTCGTTTTCAGGCGGTATGGAAACCCTGGGATTTTCAGATTCTCACGTCGAGACTCTCTGGGGTAAGGTGCAATGTAGATCGACTAACCCGAGAAACGGCAACCTCCGCTTGTGTGGTATCGCGGTTGCGTTGGTTGTCGTTTTGCTGGTGAGACTCCTTGCGGAATTGGCGATCCTCGGCACCATTCTGACTCTGACTATTATCTCGCCGAATATCGACTTCAAATTTGTCGATCCGAATGTCTTGTTCAGCCAGCCGCTGACGTAACGCGGGTAGGTTGTCCAATAGAGCACGTCTAGCATCGACTGTTTCGGTCTCTAATTTGGCAGTAAGTACTCCATGCCGTACGGCAATCTCGAGCTTCAGCGCCCCCAATTCGGGGGGACTTAGACGCAATTGAATTTGACCATCCTGTTGCTGCGCAGATCGAAATGCATTTGCCACCCGGTGAACAAAACGACCACGATCGACCTCTGGAACGACTGGCTCCTTGGTTATCGGAGAACTGGAAAGCTCAGTGCGAGGTTGATTTGCAGGAGGAGCGCTCGGCTGTAATGTTCTGTCGGAAACTGACGAGGCATTATTCGCAGTTGCAGAATTATTGTCGGAGCTCCGTGGTTCGTGATCCACAGCACCAATTTCTGTGACCGTCGATTGCTGAGCTGCGATCGTAGAGACGGGCTTGTCAACACCTACTTTCGACTGAACCTCCTCGCTTGTTTCCAACTGCTCTAAGTGTTCTGGCTTTTCCGAGGCCAGTTTTTCCGAGACTTTTACTGTCGACTCCTCTTCGGTAAGCCCCGTAGCTTCAGGCACCTCGATGGCAATCTTTTCAGTAGTTTTTGCCTCCCCATCAAGTTGCGTTGCTCCTTGCGCCTTCTTTTGGCTTACATTTTGATTTCCGAATGTCTCAGGACGCAATTTGGGTTGGCCTTCTGTTTCATCAGCTTCTGAAGGAAGTTCTTTGTTAATGCTTTCTTCCGGCATCAATTCAGTATTAACTGGAGCCCGGGAATTCTGATTATCACTCTTAGCTTCGATACTTGAGAGATCGTTTGCGACAATTGCTGAATGCTTCTTGGATTCTTTAGAAGCCAAGACATCTACTTCCTCTACTGCATCAGAAAGTAAAACTTCGTCTTTGATTATCTCGCTTTCTTGCTTGCGCTCTACTTTGCTGGTTTGCACTACGACAGGCTGTTCATCAGCAGTGTTATTAGGGTCGTTCTGATCTTCTCTACTTGTAGTCTGCTCTTGTTGGGACACTTCGATCGAATTGTTGCCATCTGAAGATTCGGATTCTTTAGACTCCTGTTGCTTAAGAGGAGTTGTTTTCTCGGCCGCGGCTACAGGCTTAGTCGCATTGCTGAGAATTCGATCGAACTCATTGGACTCGATCGCTGGCCCTATGGAAACACTGGACGCCGGAGCCATGATACTTAATTGACTATTAATAGAGCTTGTACTCATGTGAATTCCTTGGCGATGTTTTTCGATCTAGGAATAATTTTATAAATTGTCGAGAGCCTTGAGTTTGTTCAGTTCATTAAGCTGATTTTCGACGTAAGGTTTGATTGGATCTCCGTCGAGCATGTGTTTGTGAAGATCTGCCAAAATATCCAGGTCTTCTGGCTCAAATGTCTTGATGATGTCGCTACGTTTCTTTGGAGACATGCCGTTAAGAATTAAGATCACCTGTTGTGTGCGGTTTTCATCCCGTAGCATTTTGATCAGCAAAGGTTTGGCTTGTTTCTTTGGATTCATGTTTTGAATCTGCTCTCGGACCGACTTAAGTCCTTCATCAAGTGCCTCTTGCTTGATCTTATCGAGGAAATCAATGACCTCTGTCTTGTAAGTCTGATAACGGGCACTGGCAGTACTTAATTGTTTAAATTGCGAATCAAAGTCTTCCTTCAAACGAACCAGGTCGTCTCGTTTGGCTTGAAGCTGTAATGAGGCCATGTGAGATGCTTCCTGTCGATGCTCAAACGAAGCCTCCTCAGGAGGTACTTCCAACTGCTCCTCGGAATGTGCTGCTGCAATCTTTTCCAGATTTACGTCGTGTAGTATCGCTACTATCCGAAACATCTTCTCATCGTCGAGTTTCCCGGTATTGCGGAGATAACCGTATAAGCCAATCGCTGTAATAACGGTCGCCGTACAAAGAAAGCCCACCAGCGGAAAGGCAAATCGCATCAGCAAGGACATTGATCACTCTCCTCTCGACAACGCATTGCTACCTCATCCAATCGCTTGGTCTCAGCCAGTTGTTGACTATGATGATGTTCTTCTTGTTGCCGGTCGCGGAGCTTTTCCATTACTTTCACCTTTTGATCTGCCTCGACAACTGCCTGCCTCCGGTTTTCGGATTCCTCCGCCAGAATCCGTGCCTGCTCCATAATTGTTTGTCGTTGAGCCAGCAACACAGCCTGGTATCTTTGGGCTGCTAAAAGTCCATTGACATCGGTCACTCCTCCTTGAACGGCATCGCGTCTGGACGCTTCTAGCGCCGATAGCTCGTCAGCAACTTGTAAGAGCTGCTGGTCCAATATCTGGTGTGCCTGAATCGCTTCTGCCAACTTCATACGCAACTCGTCGCGATGCAGCTCGCGGAGCTTCTGCAATGTGCTGAGTCGAAAGCGAAATCGAGCCATTAGTTCTTACTGCTTTAGCTTGTAACGGGGGTTGTGGAATTTCCTTGAAGTTGATTAGTGCAAATCTGGGCCAATGCTGTAACAGAGGCTTGGACCTCTGCGAGTGATTGCTGCGAAGTGACCGACTGACGTAGCAGTTCATGAATTTCGTGTTTCATAGCCACGGCTACGTCCAACTCGCGATTCGTCCCTTTGCGGTAGGCTCCGATGGAAAGCAGATCCTCATTGTCATGCAAGACAGACAGCAACTGCCTCAAAACACGCACTGAACGCTGGTACTCACTTGAAGTGACATCGTTCATCAAACGGCTAATGCTTCGCAATACATCAATGGCTGGAAAATGTCCGCGTTCTGCCAGACGACGTGCGAGCCATACATGCCCGTCCAACAGTCCTCGCATTGTGTCGGCCACCGGTTCATTCTCGTCGTCCCCTTCGACCAGGACGGAATAAAAGGCGGTAATGCTTCCTTGCTTGGTTCGGCCTGCACGTTCCACAAGGCGAGGCAACATGCTGAATACCGAAGGAGGATAACCACGAGTGGTGGGAGGCTCTCCGGCAGAGAGACCGATTTCTCGTTGGGCAAGGGCATATCGCGTCACCGAATCCATAATCAACAACACGTTCTTTCCAGCATCTCGAAAGTATTCGGCTATCGTTGTCGCAGTCGAGGCAGCCTGAACTCGTAGCAAAGCGGGATCATTGCTCGTGGCCACTACCACTACACTTCGAGCCAAACCAGTCGGCCCTAACTCGCGATGGATAAATTCATTGACTTCACGACCCCGCTCTCCAATGAGACCAATCACCGCAACCTCGGCATCGGTATAGCGGGCCATCATTCCCATCAGTACGCTTTTGCCGATACCCGATCCAGCAAAGATTCCCAGCCGTTGACCCTGGCCACACGTCAGTAATCCATCGATAGCTCGAACTCCAGTGGCAAGGGGAGTGTCGATCCGCGGTCTCTCAGTGGCAGCTAAGGAATCACTTTCCAGGGGTCGGCGTTCCCGCAACATGGGTTGCGGTCTTCCATCGATGCACCGACCTCGAGCATCGACAACTCTGCCGAGTAAACCGTCTCCAACTCGCAAAGTACGCGTAGTGCGTACAAGTCTCACATGGCTGCCTCGGCGGATACCCTCCATTCGGCTTAGTGGCATGGCGAGTGTGTACTTGTCTCGAAATCCAATGATCTCCGCTTCCACCGTTTCACCTGTCTGTTTCTCAATCTCCACCAAGGCGCCAACTGGCACAGGAAGATCAGCCACGGCGGCGGTTAAACCAATAGTTTGTGCCACACTGCCAGTGATTCCGGCCAGCAAAGCAGAGTCGAGATGGGGCTGATTGATATATTTCATGTGATCGAATGGACTGATTTCTCAACTCATTTCCTCAGCCAGGCGTTTCAATTGAGTTTCCAACTGCATGTCAACCGTGCCAAACTCGGTTTCGACTCGACATCCCCCGGGCGTAACTGTTTCGTCTGCCACGATCCGCGCCGGAGCCGCGGGACTTAGTACTTCGGTAAGCACCTGAACCTGATCGCGGAGCGTTGTCAAATCGCTGGGATGCAGGTGTAATGCGATCTGGGCAGCTCCCCCAGCCAGCTCCAGTGATTCACGTATCCAAGCAAGCGAAACCTCGGGCTGAGAATTAATTTCACGACGAAGAATTCGAGATGCTATTGCGCATGCCAGGTCGACCACTGATTTTTCCCAATGATGTTGCCAATCTGCTCGGGAATCGACAATTTGTCCCACTGCGGCTTGCAGGGCAGGGGTCAGAGAACGCATCTGGTTGGCAACCTTCTCGTCCAGTATTTTTTCGATGGCTTCTTGAGCGGCACGACGTCCGGCGGTTTCGGCTTGCGAGCGGATGGTGGCAGCATCTTTTTTTGCCTGCTGGATAATTTTGGTCGCCTCCGCCCGGACTCGGTCCAGGTAATCATCGGCCTGACCCGAGAAGTCGGTCAGGTCGTATGCCACCTCGCGCAGTGGATTACCCGTAGGGTAGGCTTGTGTCTCGCTTTTAATAATGGTGGCCATGAGGTTAGGCTCGGCTAGTTGTTGAGTTTGCTCGCGACGAACAAGATTTCTTGTTGGGCAGCTAGAATATCGCTAATTCGAGTAGGGCCCATCTGTCGGAGCGATTGGCGGAAATGCCTCGACTCTCGCCGCGGCCTGCCTGTTAGCACTCGTTTGAGTAACTTTTCACTCACTCCAACGAGCGCCAAACGAACAACGTGCGTTTCGCATTGGGACAATGCAGTAACTAGTTTGTTCATTTCGAGTGATTCCAATTCCGCCAAACATCGCTCCATCGTGTAGTGTGCGAAGGGATTTACAGGGGGAGTCGCTCTCGACAGTGAAGCCCGTTCTGTGGTCGACTTGATGCTCTTTTCCTTGAAATTAGCAGGACATGCATCCTGGCTTTGAATTCTGTCAGGAATGGCTTGCGCTGAAGAGGATTTGAATTGATCTTTTCCTAAGCTAAATGCCAGAACTGAATTCGTTTTACGGAATTCTGCGATCAGCTTCTCTCGCTGGCTTGAGGGTGTTTTATCTATGATTCGATTGACAATATCCATTCCAGCAGTGATTCGCGATTTGCGTTGCCGAGCCTCCGCTATCCAGCGGGCAACTTGTGACTCAACGACTTCGACACTTTCTTGGTCGATCGTGTCGAGCTCGGCTAGTCGTCGCATAATGTTGACCTGATCCACAGATGGAAAGTTGGAAAGAACTTCTGCAGCCTGCTGCGTATCTAATCGCGACAACACCAGTGCTATAGTCTGAGGATGTTCTCCAGTGAGCATCTCGACAATGAAGGAAGTGTCGGCTTCGGAAAGGACTTCCAGAGGACGGAGGGCTTCTTTTGGTTCTGAATAGACACTATGTGAGCCAAGATTTCGCGACGATAGGTCTAATTCGACACCTTCGCTTCTCGGCGTGGAAAAGGAATGTAGATTGTGGCGAAACTCCGCTAATACCTCTTCTTGCTCTTCAGGATCGATTTCGACAAGTTGATCGACCCGTTGACGCACTATGGCAGCCTGCTCCTTGGGAAGACTCTCCAAGACGCGGTTGCTCCACTTGTCGTCGAGACTTGCGACGAGTATGGCCACTTTGTGTAGGGGATTATTTCGGGTCGTTTTGATCATTTTGTTTCAGGTTTCAACCAGCATTAGAAATCCAACTACGCAGGATAGCTGCAGCCGAATCGGGGTCTTCGCGAACTATGTCCGTAAGTTCATCACGTAGATTCTTCCCCTTCTTAAGTTTCAATCTGGGGCGGTCAGCTTCTTCCTCACCTTCTGACGTGTCACTTATGCCGGAATCCTCATTGAGCACATTGGGCATCTTCAATGTCAAGAGAGGGCCAGCCGCTGAAGCCACTGGATCAGCAGGGGGAATCCCTTTGACCAGTGATCGCAGCATGACCAAACCGACCAAGGCAACTCCTGCCATTGTCAGTGTATTGAAATGCTCACCGGCCCAGGCGAGTGCCTTGCTACTAGCAGGGATCGGCTCGATCGGTTCTGG
Organism: uncultured Planctomycetaceae bacterium; assembly: GCA_937925545.1. Classification (GTDB taxonomy): domain Bacteria; phylum Planctomycetota; class Planctomycetia; order Pirellulales; family Lacipirellulaceae; genus Bythopirellula. Next base: position 69,947 of record CALALR010000025.1, on the reverse strand, counting down.
AGTAAGGGTTTCAAAGAATGAGACTTTAATTAGCTCGTCCTTATAACTATCGACGGCAAGTTCCTTAGGTAATAGCGGTACAACGACATCCTTGATCTTGTCTTTGAGCGGACCTTCTTCTCGAGCAATGATTTCTTTGATATCTGCCGGCAATGGTTTTGTAGGATCTTCTCCATTGCGACGTTGCTGCTCACGATATATCTGCACCAGATAGTTCATAGGTACTGCGATAGCCACCCGCACATGTTCCGGTACAAGCCCCGCTTCCGTTACTATTTCATTCTTTGTGGGAACAAAGTAGTTTTGCTCCGAGGAAATATCTGAATCGGAGTTCTTCACAGTCGTTTCTGTAATGGGGTCATTTCCTCGACCTGGACCCTGAGCTGCCAATCCAGGACGACCGCCATTATTGAGGTGTTGTGTTTCGCTAATGCTTTCTTGATTAGTTTCGCGTAATGCCGTTGCCTCACCCTCTGCGGCAATCGTGTGTGTCTCCTTGGTAAGCGCTGGGCTAAGCTCTGCGGTTACCTGAACTCGTACTCCTGGAATGTATGAAAGCAGCGCATCGATATTACCCTTGATATGGCGTTCGAAAGCAACTCGATGCTGGAAATAGGGAGTATCGAAGGACTCGGGTGATGAATCTTCACTAAAGAGACTACCGTCTCCTAAATTTACTACGACGACGTTTTCAGGTTTCAGATTGGCAATAGCACCCGCAACCGCTTTGCGGATGTTTTTCATTCGCTGACCCGTAAGTGCTTCGCCAGGAGTTGGTTGCACGCTCACGGTCGCAGTGGCTATACTTTCGCGAGCCATGCCGCGTGGTTGGACAATATCGTAGATCACCTTGGCGTCTTCGATGCCATACATTTCTCGCACGATCATAGAGAGTTGCTGCTCTCGGCTTGCTTTGAGCTTTTCTTTTCGGGTTTTGTCATCAACAAAAGGTCCCAGGTCGAGTGCACTATCCAAGAGTGAATGAAAGTTCGGTGGTAACGCTCCAGCATCAGCCACTGCCGCTAAATAAGCCGTTTTCTGACCTCGAGGTACTTTGATCCTATTGCCGTCGCGCTGTGAACCTTCGAGTCCGGCCTTAGCAATGGCAACTTCGATGCGATTCGCATCTTCCGTGGGAAGAAACTCGCCATTGAAGAGATATTCATCAGGACCGGCACTGTGTTGCTGGACTAGGAAGCCAAGACTTACAACAATGACCCCCAGTAGCAGCACAGCCGTGACCCGTGCCGCAGGCGTCATAGAAAGGAATAGTTCCCGAGCTTGGTTAACTGCCTGATTCAAGAAATCCATCCATGGACTCCACAGAGGTTTGTAATTTGTGAATGGTGGTTGGTGGTTGGTGAGTGGTGTTTTCAGTTACCTACTCATTTACTCACCACTCCGCTTAAACTCGAATATCACGTACTTCCTGATAAACTTGCATCATTTTGTTTCTCATCTGCATCATCAGTCGAAATGCCAAGTCAGCCTTTTGAACGGCGGTTAGCACCTCGGCTGGATCGGCTTCACCTCCAGTCAACATCGTTTCGACCGCATGATCTGCTTGTTGCTGCATCGAATTTACATCGCGAATCGAATCAATGAGGAAATCTTTAAATGAGGTAGTGTTGTCTCCTTGAAGTCCTGGCTGGGTGGCTTTAGGTAGGGACTGCAGGGACTGGGTTTGCTGGGAAAACACCTGACTGGGGGTTATCGAACTCATGGCACGGGGTAATTTGCTGTCGGCGTTGGCCCCCCAACGTCCGCTCATACGTCAACTTTTCAGACAACGAGTCCTTTCTTGGTTAGAAGCGGTTGTTCGTAAATTAAGACTATGGCTGTGCATCTTCAGGCTAATATCTGTAATGTCCGTTCGCCCATATCCTTTGTGACTTCAATCACACCAATGTTCGCCTCGTATGCTCGCGAGGCACCTAAAGCGTCGACAAATTCGGTCGTCATGTCGATATTTGGATAGGCCACGTATCCTTCGGCATTGGCATCGGGATGTCCGGGTTCATATTTGAGATTGGGTTCTACGTTGGCGTACTCGACACGATCGATACTTACTCCTTGGCCACCTCCGCTAGTGGTGATGTTTTCATCGGTCTTGAAGACTACAAACCGGGGAGTGTAGGGATCCGGCTCACCCGCTTCGTTGCGAGTAGTCGACATATTGGCTAAGTTCGACGAAATCGCGTTTAAGCGTGTCCGTTGGGCAACAAGCCCACTCGTACTCACATCCAATGCATTAAACATGGTCTATCAACTCCTACATTCCCCCATGCTAAAACTACTGCCTTAAGTACGTTCCGTTACAGCTGCCCTCAGTAATCGAAATTGTGCATTCATGATCGTGAGTGCAAGATTGTGCTGTGCTTGGTTCTTACTGATCTCGGTAACTTGAGTCTCTAAACTAACATCATGGTTGTCGTGAAATAAAATATCCTTGGAAGCCTCACGCACGCGTTCCCAGTTCTCAGTTCCGCTACCAGTCGGTCGCCCTGCCAACTGAGCATTTAAAGCGTAAGTCGGCGATTCTGAGGCTTGACGCTTCGCAGCAATAGCATCTTGTAGTCGAGCTTGAAAGTTTTCGACAGACAAATCTCGCGTCTTGTAACCAGGGGTGTCGATGTTGGCAATATTGCCGGCCAGAACTCCGTGTCGAGACTGGGTGAAGTTTACCACTTGTTCGAGCAAGGGTATGGTCGATGATTCAAACATGGACGAAAGCATGACGACCTCTTGGTAATAAAGTCTGACCTTATCTACGAGCAACTACTATGCCGTCTTCGCTTGCGACAGAGTCGCAGCAGAGCATAGTTGCCTACAATGCGCTTAACACACTTCAAATGCTGTCTTGCTGAACTTTCTAAATTCTCTTTCTTCTATAATCCACGCTGTCTATTTATCTATTTAACCGGCAGCTTTTGCCGATTTACTCGGCATTATTTGCCGAAATTCAGATGTCTCTCGAAACTCTTTTGCATGAGGTGCGTATCCGTAGGCACGTAACTTTCCACTAAGGGTGCGTACACCAATGCCCAGCGCCTCCGCTGTTCGCGCCCGATGACCACCAAAATGCTCCAGTGTGGCAACAATCATCCGACGTTCCATTTGCTCAAGCGTTACCCCAACCGGCAATTGTGAAGTCGACGGTTCACCGATATTATCAGGCTGCTCTAGCCAGGGCCGCATTTCCGCGGCTGTGATCGGCTGCCCTTCGTTGAGCACACATGCCCGAGTGACGATGTTCTCCAATTCCCTGACATTGCCGGGCCAGTGGTATTCCTCAAACAATCGGCGTGCGTCATCATGCATGGTGCAACGGGGCCTCCCCAACCGGCTTGCTGCACGCTGCAGGAAATAGTCTGTTAGCTTATGAACGTCTCCTTCGCGATTTCTCAGCGGCGGCAAAAGCAGTGGCACAACTGCCAGGCGATAATACAGATCCTGCCGAAACCGTGCGTTAGCAACCTCCAACTGCAAATCACGATTTGTACTTGCAAGAACACGTACATTGGCCGTTCGTGACAGACTACATCCCACCCGCTCAAAAGTACGTTCCTGGAGAACCCGTAAGAGCTTTGCCTGAAGTGCCAGATCTATTTCTGTGATTTCATCCAACAAGATCGTTCCTTTGTCAGCCATTTCAAATCGACCAATTCGATCGTCGTCCGCACCGGTGAAGGCACCCCGGCGATGACCAAATAGTTCACTCTCGGTCAATTGTGGTGAAAGGGCAGGGCAGTTAAGACTTACAAGGGGTCCAGCACTTCGCTTGCTCTGACGATGTAAGGCACGAGCGACCAATTCCTTGCCCGTACCGCTCTCGCCAATGATGAGCACCGTTTCGTCCGTGGGAGCCACCTGACGAATACTTGCCCGTAACTCTTTCATCGCTCGACTATCACCCACCAATCCCAGAAGATCATCTGAAACCTGATCAACTGCTTGATGATCACACTCTTCTGGTGCAAGCAACTGACCGCGCTCGATTGCTTTTTCGACTAGTTCTTCCAGGCGAGTAGCATTAAAGGGCTTTTCCAAGTAGTCAAATGCACCATAACGCATCGCTTCGACGGCAGATTCAATTGTGGCGTGGGCGGTTACCATAATGACTTGAGTAAGCAAGCGTCGCTGCTGAATTTGGCGAATAAACTCTATTCCATCCATGCCCGGCATCTGAAGATCGGTGATAATTACCTGATAATCACTCTTCGACAGCAATCCGAGTGCTTCGCGTGCACTCGAAGTGCAAGTCACCTGGTAGCCTACATGGCGTAGCACGTCTGCTATCGATTCACGCGCTGCAGAATGATCGTCGACAACGAGAATGTGATTCGAGTCCACTTTCTTGGTCTGTCCACTCATGCAGCCATCCTCTTTAGCTTTAAGCCTGGTAGTTCGATTGTGAATGCGGCACCACCCTCGGGACAATTCGATGCTGTGATCCGACCACCATGTGCTTCGGCGATTCGCTTGACTATCGCTAAACCCAGACCCGTACCATTGCTCTTCGTAGTAAAAAATGGTTCAAAGACTTTGTTCAGTTGATTTTGAGAGACCCCGTTGCCGCTATCTGCAACCTCGAGCATGAATCCTTGTGGACCCTCGAAAACGGTAATGACCAATTCACCGCCGTTGGCCATTGCATCCAAAGCATTAAGCGCTAAGTTTAAAACGGCTCGACGAAGCATTTCTCGATCAGCATGCAGCAATAGAGACTGCTCAACATCCGCAATCACCTTGATTGATTGAGCTTCGAGTTGTGGCCTTAGAGCATCACAAACCTCTTGGATCAAGTCTGCAGCTGGAAAACTCGCCCACCGGGGCTCGCGATGAGTTGTAAAGTTGAGTAGATCGTTCACGGTAACATCCAGGGCTGTAAACCCTGCCTCAATCTTGGTTAATATTTCCAGGCTGCCTGAATCCTCCAACAGCCGACGTTTCAGTAATTCAACATACAGAGTGACAGGGACCAAACTGTTTCGCACTTCGTGTGCTACGTGCGACGCCATGCGGCCTAAATCAGCAAACCGTGCATTCAATGCTAATTCTCGGTTTTTTGTTTCCAACTCCTCGTTGAGTCGGCGTACTTCAGATTGCAGGATCTCATGCGTCTGCTCGAGACGTACGGTCGCTTCGTGCCAGGCGGTTAAGACTGTTTCCAGGCTACACCCAGCCTGCAATTCCGTAGCGACAACATCAGATTCCGTATCATCCGAGCCACGATAAATCTGCAAGTGAGAGGCTTCATTATTTCGAGTAGGTTTTGAATGCATGATGAGTTAGGGTCCTGTAAGAATATCCAAATGAGAAGGAGATGCTGTAACACTGTTGAGTGCCAAATGGTTCGATTGTGGTCTTGAGTCCTGCGCATGGTATGCTTTACGCGCGGATGCTGAAGACTGAGCCGTTTGCAGCTGACGTGAGACTTGATCGCGACGTTGAATCATCTTCATCTCATTTTCACTCTCAAGCCGCATCACTTGATCCAAAAGCTCCCTGCACTCACCAGCTTGTCGAGAACATTCTTGATGTTGTTGGTCAGAATCCCACTGCCGATTCTCGGGTTTTTGTTCGTGAAATGGACTCAACTGCTGCTCGATGCTTTGCAATGAAACAACTAACTGATTCTTAACTGACAGCAACCGCAACAGTGTTCCGATTTCACCCGAGGCAATTAATTCAGATTGCTTCACCCCCAACTTAAGTAGTTGCTCAAGGCAAGCGTGTCGCTTCCCGATGAGGCTCGCCAGTTTGCTCGTTGATAAATCCGTCACGAATCGTCCTTCTTGATTTGAGGGAACATTGCCTACCATTGAGCCATTTCATTCAGTAGCAACTCCCATTGTTGCCGACTGAAATTAGTTGTCTTTTTGAAGTCGACTGTTGAAGGCAAACGCTCCAAAACCAATTTTGCCTGTGCAATCGTCTGCCGAGCGTTGAGTGGTTGGTTCAATCGATGCCAACAGTTGGCTATATGAACAAAGCTTTCCAGCACAAAGGGCTCGTGTTGATAAAGTGTCGAAACATTGGCATAAGCTTTTCGAGCATCTTCGTAACGACGCAATTGAAAAAGAACCGAACCTTGCATCATATAGCAATTACGCAGCAGTGCCTTGGATAGCTGCGAATCGTCTGCGTGGCCTCCCAAGGTGATCCTCCGTTGCACGTCGAGATAATTTTGCAACGCCGACTCGAGATTTTGATCTCGATTTTTTCTGTTCTTTTGTCGTTCGTTTTCAGTCTTGGCGTCTCGGGCCCTCTTCGCAGGTTCCTCAGCGGCACTATGAAATGATCGAGCAATCGTATATCGGGCAAGCAATGCCTCAGATGCTGTTGGGTAGCGAGCCACAGCTTCTTCTAAGACTTTAATCGATTCTTCGTACCGCCCTGACTCATGCAAGTGGGTTCCTAATAGAAAAAGCGATTCACGCCATTCAGGACTTTCCGGCCTCAGCGTGTCCCCAGTTATATTGCTAACCAAAAGGGCTTCTGCTTTGTCAGGTTGGTCTGTTGCTATGAAAGCTTGAGCACATGCAACACGAGCAGCATAAACACTGGCATCCCGGGGGTGCATTTCAATACATTCTTCAAGAGCAGTTATTGCTTCATGCATCTTACCAGTCGCCAATTGCGATTGGCCGTACCTCAAAAGAGCTAATGCGCGACGAGCACGAGCTTCATGATGGAGATATTCATCAAGAACAAGAGCAGTTTGAGTAAAACTATGTCCTCGGTAGTAGTTTTCTGATGCTGCCCAAAGATCATCTGTGAAATGAATCGTCGCAAACCTCATTTGCGCGAGAGTTTCGAAAGCTCTCCCTGCAGCGCGAAAATGGTAACGTCCTTCGGTTTCGAGTGATTCAGTAGATCGGCGACGTTGAGATTTTTGTGCTTCCTCTAGATTAGCTTCCCCCCAGGCGACGTGGGTGATACCACGTAATTCCGTGACCGTCGTTGGTTCTAAGAGTGATTGGAAGTGCTCGACCAACGCCATTGCTTGTTCGAAATTACGATCATCAACGAATCGAGAGTGAGCCTGCAGGAGTTGCTTGCGAAGTTGTGCTAAAGGTAACAGTGAATTCGCATAGGTCACCGGGTCTCCAACTGACTCTAGCACGGCACGGTATGCAATGAGTGCTTTATCAGGTTTTCCTGTTTGTTGAAGCAGGCGAGCTTTTGCCAATGTTGCGACTATGCATTCTGGCGAATCTCCAAAATTGTTTCCGATGTTTTCATACTCAACTATTGCTGCTGACATATCGTTGTTTAGTTCGTAGCACTCACCCACGAAGACCATCGCCTGTCTCCTGATTCTTCCGTGAAGTGAATCTTGTCGCAGCGCTTCCCGTAAATCTTTAAGAGCACTTGCAACCAGGGCTGATCGCTCGGCAGATTTTGCTTCAGCTTCCCGTGCCTTTGCCAAGGAAAGTTGACCTGACAATGTCAATTTGGCAGCCTCGTACCCTTCTTCGCTCTTCAACGAGTCAAGAATGAGTTGCGCTCCTTCGAGTTGGTTGAGCTGAATAAGTATGCGAGACTGAGTCAGGAATGCATCAACTCGCTCGGCCGTAGTTAATGACTTATCAGCTATTAAGAAACGATTCTGCTCAAGTGCTACCGCCAATTTTGGGTTGGGTAAGCTAAGGTAAGCGTCTGCTAGAAGCCGACGAAGTTGAATAGGAGGATCGGTAAGCTTCTTGAGCGACTCCTGCAGAATCGCTATACCCTCTTGTGGCTGGTTTCCTAAAACCAGGCTTTGCCCCAATAGATAACTCAACTGACCCTCGCGTTCTTCAGGAACACCTAATTCGCGAGCCTTTTGCAAGTAGCGTGCGGCGATCAGGTGAGTTGCTCGCTTGCGGTCCTCAGACCACTCTTTGTCAGCCTGGTGGGATTTAACTGCGCCGAGGATATATAAATAACTGCCGAAATCCTTGAGATTTTTGGGGTTTCTCTGGATCTCACTTATCAGAGTCCGCGCCTCTTCGTATTTCTCTTGATCAAGGGCCTCCCACGCCATATCGAGAGTCACGACGGGTAAATCAACCACTGTAACATGACCGAGATAACTCCAAAAAGCAAATAGGCCCAACAAGGCGATCACGCATGCTGAGCCTAGCAAAACTTTGCGTAATCGACTTGCGCCCGTCCATGTAATCGAAGCCGCAATCTTGTCGCTGATTTTACTCGCTGACTTCGTGTCCGGCGAAGTTTTGTCGTTGATGTTTGAAGCTGGTTCAGACAACTTGTTTGCCTCAATAATATGATAAATGCGCAGGACCATCCGGCGATCCTACGAGATTTAGGCGGAGAGGCTTGTACCGAAATGCCTGCGCAGGTGTCAATCCAAATTAACACTGGCGAGTGATAGCAGTTGCTCAGCTAGTGAAAGAGTGCGTGAGAAAAGTTCAGGAATTGGACATAAATACAGTCCAATTACTTACTCACACTTTCAACGGAACTCGGACAGACTATCGCCATCATCCAAGAATTGAGGTCCGATAGCATAAGGTTCGTCAGGCTATCACCTTCCGGATAAAGATTCAACGCAAGCGAGAATCCACCACTATGAAGCAATTTGAGATCGTTCAATACATCCTGCTTGCTGAATTCACCGTCGACAGGTGAAACAGACAACATCAGCGGCAAACTACGCGCTGCATTGATTCGCCTAAAGGCATGACAGCCACGTGGGACTCTACCTCCCAGGGAGGCTGCACCTGCAAACAGCTCGGGATGTTCCATGCCAACCCGCAAGGCCATCGTACCACCGTCGCCATAACCGGCGACAAATACTCGGTTCTGATGAATATTCAATTGATTGCTAGCAGCTTCAATACAATGACGAACTCGTTGACAAGATTCTGCTACCGCCGATGCTGAGTGCTCCCAGCCATACCGACGCTCGACTTGGCTCATGCGAACGGTTCCTCTTGGAGCAATACCTGCGAAGTTGCGGGTACTAACATGCGGCATGATTTGGGAAATCTCCATCTCGCTACTATAGGGACCATGCAGCCATATTACTAATGGGTAGGCATAGCCTGCTTCATAGTGGATAGGAGAAAAAAGGGAGTAGCGAGATGATGAGTCGAATCGTTGAACTGACGAAGATGGGAGTCGCTTTTTAGGCCATGCGGCAATGCTGGAGTGGGTGGCTGGCAGTATGGCAGAATGGCTCGGTTGAAGCGTGCGATTCATAGTTGGTTCACAATATTGGTTGGTGTTGTGTGGAAAAAGTCTGGATGACTCTCGCTACGCCTTCACAATCGTTCCATGACCAACACCCGTATCTCGCCGAATCGCAAGGCATCCATAAAGTCGCTCGCAATGGATCGGCACATACGCTATTTCAATTGCGAAAGAAGGATTTCATTTTACGCGAATAAGTGGCATGAAGCATGCATTTTAAGCAAATCTGCAAGCTAGCTTAACCAATCGAATCGCTTAATGAGACCTTCATACACGCAAACTCGGTCGAAAGACGCAACGATGGGGGTTGTAATCCCTTAGCTCGAAAATGTCAACGTCACGCCAAAAAATACGCCTCTTCAAGAAGTGCTAGCACTCGAAAGAATTAGCGTCATGCACGGAGAATAACCGAAGAATATCAGATTTTGCGCATATGCTGACATTTATAAATTGCAATACTAAATAGAGGCCGAGGCAATGAATCTCTGCGATTGAAACTATCACCCAAGTTTCGCCATCGCTTCGACCAATTCTTTTACAGCGTCCACACTCTTTCGGAACGCAGCTTGCTCTTCGCTGGTCAGAGTCAACTCGACGATCTTCTCGACTCCACCTGAACCGAGAATCACTGGCACGCCAACATAGAAACCTCCGACTCCGTATTCTTTGTCGCAGTAGGCTGCACAAGGAATTAACCGTTTCTTGTCTCGGATTACAGCCTCGACCATCTGTGCAGTTGCTGCAGCCGGTGCGTAGTAGGCGCTGCCTGTCTTGAGAAGGCCAACGATTTCAGCCCCTCCTTTGCGAGTGCGATCAACAATCGCTTCCAATCTCGCAGGCTCGATCAATTGCTGCACGGGGATACCACCCACCGAAGTACAACTGGGGATCGGTACCATCGTGTCGCCGTGGCCACCCATCAATAGCGCTGAAATATCTTCAACACTAACTCCCAACTCCATGGCCAGGAAAGTGCGATAACGAGCTGTGTCTAGCACTCCTGCCTGTCCGAGGACACGGCATGGCTCGAATCCTGTAACCTGCAATGCTTTCTGCACCATTGCATCCAGGGGATTACTCACCACAATCACTACAGCATGTTGGCTTGTCTTTTTAATCTGTTCGCAAACGCTTGCCATGATTTTGGCGTTGGTTGCTAGCAAATCGTCACGACTCATCCCCGGCTTCCGGGGGATTCCAGCAGTGATTACCACCACATCGCTGCCAGCGGTGTCATCGTAACTGGTAGTGCCGATGATATTGGCATCAAAACCCATCACAGGCGAAGATTGCATTAAATCGAGTGCTTTGCCTTTTGGCATTTCCTCGGTCTGTGGAATGTCCACGAGCACAATATCGCCAAGTTCGGCAGCTGCACACCAATGGGCCGTGGTTGCCCCGACATTCCCCGCACCAATTATGCTGATCTTTGCACGCCGCATCATATTGCTCCCTTGTTTGTCTTTGATAATCTCATCTGCCAGCACTGAGTATTGTGACCCGAGGCCGAAGTTGCAAGTGGGGTACTTATATTGTCAAAACGAGGAGGATCTACGTCGCCTGCCTGATTGCTAGCCCGCAGAAAACTTCGACAAACAGCGATCTGGACACCAGAAGGATCACTTCCTACCATCCGGCCCACTTTTCTACCAAAATCTTTTCACATTTCGATTCTCATAGCGGAGCTCGTCGATGGCTGCTGACGCGTCTGGCGCTGCGGGTATTGCCCGCCGTAGCCAAGATCTCGTTTTGCCAATTGCTATGATCACCAGCGTACTGGTGATTCTGGTGCCACTGCCGCCTGCGCTGCTGGACGTGCTGCTTGCTGGCAATATCACCGTATCGGTGATCGTGCTGCTTACAACCGTTTACGTAAAATCGCCGCTGGAATTCAGTATTTTTCCTTCACTGCTCCTGGCTACTACCCTGGCCCGATTGGTTCTCAACGTGGCCACGACTCGACTGATTCTCACTCGAGCGGCTATCGATGGAGAAGATGCAGCAGGCGGTGTCATCATGGCATTTGCAAACTTTGTTGCGGGTCATGGAAATATCATCGTCGGACTGATCATCTTCGTAATTATTATCGTCATTCAGTTTGTGGTGATTACTAAAGGTGCTACGCGCATCAGTGAGGTCGCGGCGAGGTTCTCTTTGGATGGCATGCCAGGCAAACAGATGGCCATCGATGCCGATTTAAATGCAGGCATCATCGACGAGCATGAAGCCCAGCGTCGTCGTACTGAGATCACCCAACAAGCCGACTTTTATGGTGCCATGGATGGTGCCAGTAAATTCGTTCGTGGTGATGCCATCGCCGGAATCATTATCACGGTCATCAACGTCCTGGGTGGATTGATTATTGGAGTAGCCGAGCAAGGAATGCCACTGGTTGAAGCAGGTTCTCTTTTCACACGGCTAACGATCGGAGACGGCCTCGTAAGTCAGGTTCCTGCCTTCTTGATCTCGCTCGCTGCGGCGTTGCTCATCACCCGAAGTACTCGCAGCAGTAATCTACCTCAAGAGTTTCTATCACAACTATTCTCGCGACCTCAAGCAATGGCCGTGGCGGCCGGATTCCTGGCCGTATTAGTGATGACCGACCTGCCTCGCACACCGCTAATGGTGATGTGTGCTGCTTGCCTCGGTATGTCTCGCATGCTGTCACAAGCTGAGAACCGCAAGAAAACACGTGAAGACAAGGATGCCAAGGAACTCAAGAAACCAACAGAAGAGAGAATCGAAGATTATCTCACCGTGGACCCGATGGAGGTCGAAGTAGGCGTGGGATTGATTCGGCTTGCTGACCCAAAACGTGGAGGCGATTTACTTGAACGCATCCAGCGAGTGCGGCAAAGCATCGCCGCAGAAATTGGCGTCATCATGCCCAAAATTCGCATACGCGACAACATGCGACTGGATCCTAATGAATATCGCATCAAGATTGCTGACATGCCGGTCGCACAGGATCGACTTGAACCGGGCTACCTGCTCGCTATCGACTCGGGCATGACCACAGGCAAGATCGATGGCGTCGACACGAAGGATCCTGCATTTGGCACCGATGCCAAGTGGATCGTACCTTCCTTGCAAGATAATGCAGAATTAATGGGTTATACGGTCGTGGAACCTGGGGCCGTGTTGGCCACACATCTTACTGAAGTCTGTCGGCGTCATGCAGATGAAATCCTTACACGCGATGCAGCGAAACACTTGGTCAGTGAACTTAAACAGACTCAGCCCGCTGTTGTTGAGGAACTGATTCCGAATGTCATGACATTGGCCGAAGTGCAGGGGGTCCTCCAAATGCTTCTCCGCGAGCAGGTACCGATTCGCCAGCTCGCGCTCATCTTGGAAACCTTGGGCGACTATGCTCCGCGGACTAAAGATACGGTGCTGCTCACGGAATATGTGCGTCACCGACTCGCTCGTCAAATCTGTACAAGATATCGCAATGAAAAGGGTGAACTTCATGTCATCGCGCTGGATCCGGCGATGGAAGATCGAATTCGTGCTGGGTTTGAGCATAATGAGCGAGGTCTGTTCATTCGCATGTCACCCCAGGCTATCGAAGCGACCTGCAACTCAATCGCAGAGCAACTGACAAAACTGACGACTGCCAATCACACTCCTATCGTGCTCGTCAGCCCACAGATTCGCGCCGCGTTGAAACAAATCACCGAGAGCCACCTCAATCAGCTTGTCGTCCTCAGCTTCAATGAAATCACAAGAGATACTCAAATCGTCACGATGGGATTAGCAAGTGATAATTAATAGGAAACTGATTTTCTCCCACTAACCACTGACATATGCTCCGTTTTGACTCATAAAACTCCGCGGCTACTCGCGGCTAACGATTGATAACTAACAACGGACAACTAATTACTAACAACTGACGAAATATGCAAATATCCACATTTCGCGCGAAATCGATGCAACAAGCTATCGACATGATCCGCCGGGAGCTTGGGCCCGACGCGACAGTGCTCCACACGAGGGAGTGCCATGGTAGTTTGTTGGGCCGAATATTCATGGGAAGGTACTTCGAAGTGGCAGCCTCCAAAGATGCCCGGGTGCCGGCAAGAATGGTCACTCCCACAGAGGCAACAACTGTTGCTACATCTGTAGATGAGCACTCCGATTGCACAACGGGTAATGAGTTTGACTATCGCAACCGCTATCGCAATGACTTTCGTACTGATATTGGCACCGAATTAGACGAACTGCAATTCATGTCGCATCAATTGCGGCAACAGTCTGCGAATTCGGACATCCATAATCTTTCAGAGACACTCTTTGAGATCTATACCGATCTGATCGAGTCAGATGTGGAAGAATGTATTGCTCAAGAACTTCTTCATCATTTGCGTAGCTGCGCTCAAGTCGACTTGAGCGACCCTTTCGCACTACGTGCAGAGCTATTGCGCAAGATCGAGGGCGATATTCAGGTAACGGGACCTTTGCAGGTTTCACACGGCAAGGGAAAAGTAGTCGCACTGGTTGGTCCTACGGGTGTGGGCAAGACCACCACGATCGCCAAATTGGCTGCGAATTATCGCCTGCGCGAGAACAAATCGGTTGGCCTGATCACGGTCGACACGTATCGAATCGCCGCAGTAGAACAGCTTCGCACGTACGCAAATATCATCGATCTTCCCATGGAGGTGGTGAGTACTCCACGAGAAATGCGCGAAGCAATTGGTCGAATGAAATCGCTCGACCTGATTCTGATGGATACCGCTGGCCGCAGTCCACGGGATCAAGTTCGCATTCAAGAACTCAAATCCATGCTGGCTGAAGCCAATCCCTCGGAAGTACATGTAGTCCTGAGTGCAGTCAGTGGAGCCAAAAGTCTGACGACCACGGCCGAGAAGTTTGCCTCGGTAGGCACAACCGGGATCATTGTCACCAAGCTCGACGAGGCGACGGGCTTGGGAAATCTTCTTTCCGTAAGGAAAGTGTCTCAGTTACCTATAAGCTACCTCACGGACGGCCAAAACGTTCCCGACGATATTCAGGTAGCCACCCCACGAAGAGTGGCTGAACTGACCTTAGGAATCCAAGCTCTCTAACTTTTCAAACCAGGTCGGGGTCGTGGACGACCCGGCTCGCCTCGAACCACAAGCCTCCAATTTGAATCGCACCATGTTCGATCAAGCCGACAAACTGCGACAACTAGTTCGTGAGACAACCAAAGGGCAGCCCATTTTGAAACCGGGAGTCCCCTTGGTAGCAATAAGTGGTGCTCAACGAGGTGTCGGAACATCGACAGTCGCAATTCATCTCGCTCATGAACTGGCTCAACTTGGCAAACGAGTCGTATTGGTTGATGCGAACATTCTCGCGCCTCGTTTGGCAGGCAAATTGGATATCTCCTGCTATAGTGGGTTGGCAGACGTTTTGAATGGCCGCAGATCGGTCCCCGAAGTGTTGGAACAGACCGGCGACGGAATTCAGCTTCTCCCTGGCGTCGACTTGATGAGCAACGAATCTGGTTTGAATACCCAGGCCGTGGGGCGCTTGGTCGCTGAACTTCGATCCCTCCAAAACAATACCGACCTGGTTCTCATCGACGCTGGAGCGGCGATGAACCCCTGGATCGAACGGCTATGGACCTCTGCCATGCAAGTGTTCTTGGTCACCACGCCCGAGCCGAGCACTGTCCTGGAAAGCTATGCAACCGTGAAACTCGCCCCTTGGGTGGAGATCGACGGCAGGCTCCGCTTAGTAGTGAATCGATGCAATGAAGTCGATCTAGGGATTCGAGCAAGTGACGGCTTCACTTCAACTTGTCGACGATTTTTAGGAATGAAACTGCTAGGCGAGGCAGCTGTGCTAGCTTTCGATAGCCAGTTGCCCTCCGGTACAAGAACTCTCAGCCATCGATCACCATTCCGGAGATCGCTGCGCCTGCTTGCTGCCGATTTGCTCTCACAGTCGTACACACTGCAGGGAAGTAAATGCCCAGCGAAGAACGTGCCGACTACTCCTGACGCTCAAATGGCTTCGCTCGTTGATAGCTCGCCGCAAACTGCTCATTCGTTGTTGTAAATCCTGATTTCCATATTTCAAAAAACATTCAACTTGGTGACACACGATGTCGATAACTATTGAAAGTCGGATGGCTTGCACTTATGCGTCACATTGGCGCGATTGCGGGAAGTTTGAGGCTCAAGGAGACTCGTCGCGTGGCTCGCACTTACGCCGGCATCTTAGCACTCGTGGGATTACTTGTGGTGCTGGTACGCGCTTTGAAAGATGGTGCCGGCTTCGATGGCACGATCCTCCAAGCGATTGCCATGATGGCCGTCCTGGGAGTAGTGGGAGTTGTCGTCGGGATGATTGCTCAAACAACCGTCGATGAATCGACAAAAAACCGGCTGCAAGCTGAGTTGGATGCAATAGCCGACACAGAACAAAGCCAACTAAATAGCTAGACAAACATGGGGACAGCACCCAGTTTCGCTTACCGCAATGACACAATCGAGAATGGAATCTCGCACAAGGGCGATTTCCCGCAATTAGGGTGATTGCTTCAACGCAGCATGGAGGATTGCATGGCAACAGCGACCGTCGCACCGGTAGATGATATCGTCGAAGTTTGGCATCAGTACAAGAAAAACCCCAGCAGCCGAGAGTTACGCAATCGCCTGGTCGAGCGTTATCTCCCGCTCGTCAAGTACAACGGCGAGCGCATCTGGTCCAGACTTCCCGACGGCGTTGAACTCGACGACCTCATCTCAGCTGGTGTCTTTGGTCTCATGGACGCCATCAAGGCCTTCGACATGAGCCGCGGCGTGAAGTTCGAAACCTATTGTGTGCCGCGAATCCGGGGTGCCATGCTCGACGAGTTGCGGAGCATGGACTGGGTGCCCCGTTTGGTCCGCTCCAAGGCAAGCAAGCTCAACGAAGCCATCAAACAGCTAGAAGCCCAGCACGGTAGGCAGCCAACGGAAGTCGAGCTGGCCGAGAAACTGGAAATCTCCGTGCAAGAGCTGGAAAAAATGATGTCCGACGCCAATGCCGTCGGCCTGATCAGTCTCAATAAGAAATGGTACGAGACCGACAGCTACAAGGACGTCCGCGAGATCGACATTCTGGAAGATAAAAAGGGAGAAGACCCCACGCGACGGATACAAAAATCAGACCTGATGCGCCTCGTGACCAAGGGTCTCAACCGCAACGAGCGACTCATCATCATTCTCTACTACTACGAAGAGATGACGATGAAAGAAATCGGCTCAACGCTCGATCTGAGCGAAAGCCGCGTAAGCCAGATGCACAGCGCAATTGTGCAGCGGTTGCAGAATCAGCTTGGTCGCCGCAGGCCGGAATTCGGGACCTGAGGCAGGTTCAAGATCGAGCCGAGTTGAGGCACGTCTACAAGTTATCAACCGTCACTCCCGGCCAGTCGTCCGTGCGGAAAGGGGTCAGCGGCAGGCCGACCATGTCGAACATGTTGCACTTTGGGTTGTCGCCCCAGGCGTAGCGAACCGCCACTGGGTCCGTGACTTCGCTACTGGAGACCTCGATGCGGCCATCGTCCAGGATCTTGGCATCCGCCCAGACGAATTGCTTGTCCTCGCCGGCAATCGCGAATCCGATTGGCTCGTTGACGTCAAATGGCCGCCAGCCACCGTTGACGTGATCGAACGACAACAGAATCTTGCCGTTCTGCTTTTCCATGGCTTTATAAGTTGGACTGTGATAGGCGAGATCTTTGCCGTACTGTTTGGCCAAGGCCCAGCGGGCCAGTCGCTGGCCGACAGTGACCTTGTTGCGAGGATGAATATCTTTGCCCTCGCCGACGTCGATGATGACCGCTTCACCCGTATTGGGCAGTTTTTCCATAGTCATCGTTTGCGCTTCGCGCAGCTCGGCCCAGCCGCTTTCGCTTGGCTCCGGTTTTTCAACGCCGAAGTCGGCCAACTGCACCCAGTAGAATGGAAAATCGCCTTCCTGCCATTCGTCGCGCCAGTTGGCAATCAACGTCGGAAACAATTTGCGATATTGATACGCGCGACCAGCATTCGATTCGCCTTGATACCAAATCACGCCCTGGATTCCGTATCCCAGATGAGATTTGAGCACACCGTTGTAGATGTTTGAGGGTCGCTGGTTGCCTTGCATTTGATTTTTTAAGTTTTGAAGTTCTTTCTTATCCTCATCGGTGAGATTGCCCTTGGTCGAGAGCGATTGATACTGTTTTTCCATTTCTTGCCAACGCTTGAGAGTGGGTTGGTAATAGTCGCTCTCTTCCAACACCTCGCGATTCACCCAGGCGTCAGCCGCCGAGCCGCCCCAGGCGTTGTTGATCAAGCCGATCGGTACGTCGAGAACCTGCTCAAGCTCGCGTCCGAAGAAATATCCCACCGCTGAGAATCCTCCAACCGTCTCAGGAGAACAGACCTGCCAATTCGTGCCTTCGTGAGTCCACGCTGATTCTTGGCTCCCCGTATTGGGGTAATTGATCATGCGGATGTTGGGATAGTTCGCGGTCGCCTTCACAAGATCGGCGTCGTAAGAATTATTGACGGTCCATTCCATATTTGACTGCCCAGAACAGATCCACACTTCACCTACGAGCACGTCGTTGATGGTAATCGTGTTTGCAGCGGATATCACCAGTTCGTGTGGCCCTCCCGCCTCAAGCGGGGCTAACATGACACTCCACTTGCCGTCACCATCAGCGGTCGTCTCTTGGACTTTGCCTTTGATTTTGACCGTCACTTGTTCCCCGGGTTCTGCTTTTCCCCAGACTTTGTTGGATTGCTGCTGTTGCAAGACCATGTGGTCGCTGAAAATATTGGGGACAGAAACCTCGGCGTGACAAACAGGTATGAGAGAAGAAGTGAATATTGCCAAAAGAACTAGAGCAAACTTCATCAGGTTACCTCATGAAATCAAGAGAATAAAAACAGACCAGGAGAGCCCAATCATACAGAGAACAGATTGAATCCGCTAGTATTCAAGCGAGTGCGATTCACACACCATTGCGAAATAGAAGACTTCTTAACTCCTAAAACTTCTGAAGAATAGAACACGGATGAACGCGGATTTTACTGATTCTCGCGGATCCAGATTTGAGTGTTCCTTGCCGATACTGTGTCATGCAATGGTTTCATTGCCAGAGATAAATAAGGATGAAGTCAGCGCTCTTCCGCTCCCTTAGCGTTTTTCAGCGTCCTATTCTGCTGCAGTCGGCTTAAATCTTACAAGACTTCGAATCTGGTGTCGAAAGATTGTTCGCCGATACACGCGAAGCAGAAGTTAAGCAGCTCGAGCGACACGGGGTGGGCGAATCAGCCGTCCTTCAATATCTGTCATCTCTGAGAGGCCCATCTTGGCAACTGCCAGGCCGAGGAGTCGCTGGTCTGAGTTATTGGTCGGTTGTGATCCGGCTTCCTGCCATTGCCAGATCGAGGCATCTGATTGCATCCCTACACGGATGCCGTGGCGGTGTGCCCGGAAAAAGAATTCTTCCTGGCATTGGTCCCGCAGTTCAGGGTCCCAACCCCCCATCGCTCGGACACGATCCGTACGGGCGACAAAGAATGCCGGCACCAGATCACACCACCAGAACCCATTGCCCCGGGAACGTGAGCCTGGGAGCACGGTAAGTCGGTCGCCAGCGATCTCCAAAAGTCCATGCTTGCTCTGTGAGGCGCGCTTTACGAAAAACCAAAAGCGTCGACGGCACGTAGTAACACTGCCACCAGCAATATCGAGTTGATCACTTGCGACCAATTCCAACAGGCTTTCGAGATTGCTCCCTCGATGAATCTCGGCGTGCTCGTCGAGAACCAAGAAATAGGGAGTGCGCACACGTGCCAGCATTGCATTCAAACAGGCGGCCTGTCCCTTATCACTCGGCAGCCGAATCCTCTCGGCAAACTTGCAAGGGGTCGGCTCCATTCCATCGTCCGCCACGAGAATTTTCA
Organism: uncultured Planctomycetaceae bacterium; assembly: GCA_937925545.1. Classification (GTDB taxonomy): domain Bacteria; phylum Planctomycetota; class Planctomycetia; order Pirellulales; family Lacipirellulaceae; genus Bythopirellula. Next base: position 50,802 of record CALALR010000025.1, on the reverse strand, counting down.
AAGCAGGGTAATAGCGATGGAGGCTTTTTAATAGTCGCCCGATAGCTCGGGGCGATTGATAGGTGCGAATAATTGCCGTCAGTTTAGCCAAATCGTCAGTAGCCACGTTGAGCACCTGTGTGAAAAAAGAAGTGATGCGAGCGGATTGCCCCCAGTTTCCTGGCATCCCCAAGTAGCATCGCCAATTGTGGCTAAGAGGATTAGTTTTTCGGCAGAGCGCGAATTTGCTTGAGACGCTTCGCCAGTTTATGAAGCAGGAAAAGATTGTGTATTTTGCCTGGAATCAACTTTCCGGTTGATAGCAAAAGCACAGTAAGATAGATAGAAAACCCGCAAAAGAATTATTCAGCGAGCAAGACTTGGACCATCCAATCGCCTTCGAAATCGGTATTTTTGGCATCCTCTTCTGTCAGTCCAATTCGAGAGAACTCGCCTTTGGTGCTGGTATCGTAGCTCACATAAACCCCTTTAGTTTGCTCTGCATTGAAATCAAGGACAACCCAAAAACTTTCAGGGACTTCAACCGGTTCACGAAAAGGAACGTAGGTCCAGCGACTCTTCTTTACCCGTTTGAAAAGCGAATAGGGCACAAGCTCGGTATGCAGCACGTCCGTCATGTCGTTGCTGAGAATCGTGATCTCAACATCTTCATCCGGCGGCTGAGGATATCCATATCTTGCCGAGTGGACACGGATGGCACGAACCTTGCCACTTTCGCCAGGCAGTTCAAACCGAATCATTCCCCCGTGCCGGCGATGCTTTTCTTGCCATCCGGCTGACCATCACCATATTTCAGGAGCAGTTTCTCTCGATCGGGACGCGACTTCTGCTTGTTCGCTGAATCACTTTGGTCGTTGGCAATTGCCGGCTGAAGAAGCAGGATCGTGAGAACACCAAAGACAAGCAATCCTTTCCCAAAAAACGAGCGTAAAGAAAGAGCATTACGCATTTTCTCGTCTCCAATCAGAGTACCAGTTTTAGAAGTATCAACTTTTAGTTTCGTGCAATTCACGAAGCAAGTAATGTGCAGTCGAATTGTCTAAGAGAAGAGAACTATTATAGGAAATGCTTTTTTGGGGTAAAAGGGTTCACTATTTCCCCAATTCGTCTCGATCAGTCACAAGCAGTTCACGTAATTCGATCCGGTGTAACTTATGGGCGGAACTTGGCGGTGTTCCCAACGACAAGTGCAACACCAATTCGCGTGGTTCGAAGACCATGGTTTGCATAGTAAACTCTCCCTGGTTGGCTTGATGCAAATAGTTTTGAAGCTCGCGAACGTTGAGAGTCTGTTTTTGTTGTGCGGCAGTGAGTACGTCAAAACGCCAACATTGTTGGTCTGTGGCGAGGCCTGGCAGACAAAAGTGATTGGTGCAAGGAAGCATGGCGCCGTCCGAATCACGACGTCGAACCTGTTTGGGTGTGATTTCAAACACAGCACCGCGCTCTCGGTCGCACACAGCCAGGTTCGCTTGAGTGGTCGCTTGCGTTCGGTTAAGCAAAGCCTCAGCATCAGCCACAGTCGAACACTCTTCCAAAATTTGCCGAAACACGAGCATCATGGGAACACCCGTCGGATCAAATCTCAAGGATCCATCGGCTGCCTCTTCCACATCAAGAGTAGCTACACAGAGGCCCACATCATTCATGCCCGACAATACCCCCATCAATCCCGGAAACCCCACTGATACAAAGGCATGTTTGCCTGAGGGCCGAATCACGGAAACCAGGCTGTAGCGATCCAACATTCCGAAAGAGGGAAAATCAAAGTTGCGACCGAACAGGGGACCTCCCGTCGCACTACGCTCCGGTTCGACAATCAACGAAGAACAACCGATGCGACGCAATTCCAACAGGGTGTTGGCCACGGCAAGAGTTCCTTCATTGAGTCGACTTTGAACACTCGCCGCCTTAATCTCCTCATAATGATCAGGAGAAGCGTTTTTCAACAGAGTCAGACCTGCAGAGGATGCCAGTGGCCAAAACCAAGCCAAGCCTTCATCTTGAAACAGTTGCTTAGGGAAATTTAAAAGCTCTGCCCCCGGCTTGGCCAACAATACTGCATGTTGTCGACCGATCTGGTTGGGTGTACCTTGCAAGATCGCAACTGGAATCTCGTCGACAATCCGCAGCTCACCCTGACCAAAGTGAGCAGCCTCGTACACACCTTCCGCATGGAGGTTGCCAACCAGGAGCAAACCGAAAAGGTACAACGAGAGCAGCCAAGTAATATGTTTTTTCTGGAGCAGCATGATTGTTCCCAGCGATGGTGCGGAGGACCACTGTATGGAGTATAACAGAATTCTACTCCTGAAGCACGTCAATCACTCCCTCAATTGTTCCTATCTGTGGCGTCTAAGCCGTGATCGATTGCCATGAGAGCTCAAATAGAACGTGGTGCTATCATCCTCTGCGGAGGTCGATCAATACGCATGGGCACCGACAAGGCCTTACTCCCTTTTGGCGTTGAGTCCATGCTTGAACGCACCGTGCGCATCGTCAGTAAGTCGGTCAATGTTCAGAATATTGTCCTCGTCTCCGCTGCAGACCAGCAGCTACCTCAGCTTCCTGCTGGATTGCAGATCGTGCAGGACCAGCATCCCTTCCAGGGTCCTCTAGCCGCACTTGTTGCAGGCCTGGACTTGCATGAGGGACGCACTGCTGCAGTGTTTGCAACGGGGTGTGACACTCCACTGCTGGAACCAGCCTTGATTGACAAACTTTTTGATTCTCTGGGAGATTTCGTAGCTGTCGTCCCGGCAGATGAACAAAGAAAGTACCCGTTGACCGCAGTTTACAGTACAGAGATTCTGAAAGTAGCCAAGGAGCAATTGGTTAATGGTACCCGCTCGCTGCACGGTCTACTTGACCAAGTGAGGACCCATTGCATTGATCGCGAAAGCTTACGAGAATTTGATCCGAAGCTGCTCTCATTTCTTAATCTCAATACTCGGGAAGAGTATGAGTCCGCGTTGAAGCAGTCCCAGCTCTAATCGCGGACTTCTTTTGGTCTGAAATTAGGCAATAATTTGATCCTTCGCGCAGGCACCTGAATGCGGGAGAATCTATGTTCATTGAGGTCGGAGTCGAACCGGCCCGCCACCTACCACTAACCACACACAACTATCCATGGATATGCACCAACTAACGCGCCAACTCCAAGTAAAGAACGATTCCAAGATTGTTATGCTCGTCGCTGACGGATTGGGAGGGCTTCCTCAGCAACCAGGCGGATTGACCGAATTGGAAACCGCTCGTACGCCGAATCTCGATGCCTTGGCGAAACAGGGAATCTGCGGGGGAAGCATTCCTGTGAAGCCCGGCATCAGTCCAGGTAGCGGCCCGGGGCATCTTGGTTTGTTTGGCTACGACCCGCTGGAATACTTAATCGGACGCGGAGCCTTGGAGGCCACCGGAATTGGATTCGAGCTACAAGAAAACGACGTCGCGATCCGCGCTAATTTCTGTACGATCGATGCTGCGGGGAACATCACCGACCGGCGGGCAGGACGAATTCCCAGCGAAGAAAGTGCCCCCTTGGCAATCAAACTTCGCGAGGTCACGATCCCTGGGGTTGAAGTGTTTGTCGAGCCGGTCAAAGAGCACCGGTTCGTCGTCGTGCTGCGTGGTGCTGGACTAGGGGGAAACGTAGCCGACACAGACCCTCAGGCAACTGGTGTTCCCCCGCTCGCCCCCCGTGCGACCCATTCCGGTAGCGAAAAAACAGCGCAAGTAGCGGCCGAGTTTGTTGAACAAGCAAAAAAAATCCTTGCCGATCAGCCCAAGGCAAACTGCTGTACCTTGCGGGGTGTATCGGCCAAGCCAAATCTTCCCAGCTATGAAGAAGTTTATGGACTACGAGCAGGTGCAATTGCTGTTTACCCCATGTACAAAGGTTTGGCTCGCCTGGTTGGAATGGATATCCTTGGCAAAGCTCAGACACTTGATGATCAAATGACGGTGCTAGAAGAGAACTGGTCGAAGTACGATTTTTTCTTTATCCATTTTAAATACACCGACAGCACCGGCGAGGATGGAAATTTTGAAGCCAAGGTTAAACGGACGGAAGAAGTAGACGGTTGCGTGCCACGAATCATGGCGCTAAAGCCAGATGTTTTTATCTGCACTGGCGATCACAGCACGCCCAGTATGTTGGCCAGCCATAGTTGGCACCCCGTTCCAACGCTGCTAGTGGCGAAACATTGCCGTGCTGACCCATGCGAGAAGTTTGGCGAGGCAGAATGCCTGCGCGGCGGGTTGGGTCAGTTCGAGGCAAAGTACCTGATGACTCTGGCGCTTGCCAATGCAGGCCGACTGAATAAATTTGGCGCGTGAACACAGAAGTAGTTTCGTTCATTCACGAACCTATTCAAGAACTTCCTGGGGGGTTTGAAGTGAGAGTTGTCCTGCCAACAGCAGGATAAACTGAACAAATTGAATCACCTCCGAAGAATTCCATGAAAGCGGAAAAAAGTCGCGAAAATGACGCCCGTACTCGAAAACGCTTTGGATGGAGCAGCAAACTCAGAGCCTGCCGAGAGTTGCTACCTCCGTTCGCTCGCTACCTATGGTGGTTAGTTATCCTTGTCTGCCTGGCGCTGATTACAACGGCAATCTTACCCTTGTTGCCATTGAACTGGTGGTGGGTGCGAATCGGTGATTTTCCCCGAGTTCAATTGCTCATTGGCTATCTTGTGGCACTGCTGGGATTGATTCCGTACCGACGCCGCATGCTAGCCAAAGTTCTTGCCGGCCTGTTGATTATCGGCGTCGTTATTCAGATTTATTGGATATTTCCGTACCTTCCGCTTGCACCCATTGAGGTACAACCAGCGGAATCGAGTGATCCCATGTCACATGTTCGTATCGTAACTGCCAATGTGCTCCAAGAAAACAAAAATGCCGGACCGCTGCTCGATTTGGTCGAGAAGGAGCAGCCTGACGTATTGGTGTTATGCGAAGTCAATGAACGCTGGGTCAATGATCTCTCATCATTAAAGGAAAAGTTCTCTTTTCATCTCACCTACCCACTTGATAACACCTATGGAATCGCACTCTACTCAAACCTTGAAGTGAGATCTGCCGAGGTAAGAACTTTGGTAAGGGATGATATCCCATCAATCGACGCACAACTGCGTTTGCCGTCGGGGGATGAGGTTCGTTTATTCGCTGTGCATCCCAATCCACCCCGTCCTGGTGAATCGACTCGAAAGCGTGACGCAGAATTGATTATAGTCGGCCGGGAAGTCCGCGAGGATCCAAGTGCAATTGTATTAGGTGATCTGAACGACGTAGGTTGGTCGCGAACCACCAATCTGTTTCAGGAAGTTAGCGGACTTCTGGATCCTCGGAGGGGTCGCGGTTTGTACCCCACTTACAATGCGAATTCTTGGATTTTTCGCTATCCGTTGGATTACTTGTTCCACTCTGACGATTTTCGCGTCGTCAAGCTTCGAATACTCTCCGATATCGGCTCGGACCACTTCCCGTTGTTTGTTGAATTGAGTCGAGAACCTGAGGCAATTGCTGAGCAGGAAGGACCTCACTTAGATGCCAGTGACCGTGAAGACGCCGAGGAAGCTGTGGAAGCAGCACCTTCTGCGGAGCCGTTAAACCCTGATTGAGCCGTATCAGGTTTTCCTTCCGCCGATGCTTGTACAGGAGATTCCGTCGATTGAATGGTCTAGGTGTACACTATTGGCCAATGCCCATGAAATTTAAGGTGCTTTTCGGAGCTTGGGCTTAACGGCCTCAGCCTCCTTGGGCTCTTGTTGTTCATCCAGGCGGAACAGGTGAAAGACCCCCGTCGGATAGACCAGGTCGGAGGCAGTAATTAATTCGGCCAGCCCAGCTCCGGCGAGTTCACTTCCTGAGACATACTTGCCTGGATTAATCCAGCTCCGCATCATGTCGCGAGACACGCCAAAGAGGTCAGCCAGGAGAGCATCCATGTCTTTCTCAAGATGGCCAAAATGTCTTGCCCATTCGGCGGCTTCGGCGAGTCCCACATTCTCTTCACTTTGCCATTTCATGGGGTGAAACAATAAGACACTAAAAGGAGAAACGAGTCTCCGTTCGCAAGCGGCAAATGGCCAAAGTGCCGCAGACGAACATTCTCCTGTAACGATACCAGTCGCTCGTAGCCCGCGCAATCGAATGATCGTCATCAATGAAACGGCGCAATAAGGACTACCGCCGGGAGAGTCAAAGTAAAAAGTACATTGTCCGCCAGGCTCGATATCCAGCAGACGTTCGGTCAGTTCCGTTTCGTGCTCAGTGAGATCCCCGGTAATAGCAATTTCGGGGATGCGATTGTCTTCGTCATTGCGAGCGTGCGTCATCTACCTTGTGTCCTGATAGTTGAAAGGAATAGATGTATTACAATATCCTGGGCAAAGGAATCTTACAGAACTTGATTCCCCAATGGTTTCATGGCTCCATTTTATGAACGCTTGTGAGAACACACCAGTTTTGGGTGAAGATTTAGGGGAATTTTCCGGTCAGAGCCTCCTTAAATATCCCCTAAGCAGTACAATCCATACAGCGCAACTCCCTTTGGGAAAAGCAGTTACACGATTTCCCTTATTCCACAGCACGTTGAAGTGAGGATGCCATGCTGGTGGTGTGTAGAAATAGTCTTCAACTCTTTACAAAGCTTGGACTGATTGTCGGAATTCAATTCACAGTCTTATTAAGAGTTTCAGATTCGAAAGACGTCGAGGTTCAACTAATTGTCAATCCTCCGCCAAACACCAATGCAACTCTTTATGTTGCGGGCAATCATGAATTGATAGGTCCTTGGAAACCTAACGGACTAGCTTTAACCGAATGTGACGATGGTAGTTGGAGCACAGCATTGAAATTGCCTGTTGGCTTTCAACTAGAATTTAAAATAACCCAGGGGAGTTGGGACACGGTTGAAAAGAATGCGAATGGTGCGGACATTCCTAACCGTCGGGCAACAGTAGCCGAAGGGCTTGTTCTAAATATTGATGTGGCATCATGGGGTACCGGCAATGTGACTGCACGGCCGCGAAAGTCCGAACCAACTCGCACTGGGAACATTCAACTCATTGAGAATTTTCATTCGAAGGTTCTGGACAATAAACGCAATCTCGTTATCTATCTGCCACCACAGTATCAAAAGCAACCCGAACGTCGATTTCCAGTATTCTACATGCAGGATGGACAAAATCTATTCGATCAGGCAACCAGTGCCTTCGGCGTGGAATGGATGGCCGACGAAACAGCCGAAAGACTCGTCGCGTCGGGCAAAATCGAACCGCTGATAATCGTTGGTATTTATACCGAGGCAAACCGAACGGATGAACTGACTGACAGCTACAACGAGAAGTATGGGGCAGGGGGAAAGGCAAATCTTTATGCCAAATTTCTCCTCGAAGAACTCAAACCGTTTGTCGACAGGACTTACCGCACTAAGTCTGATTTTAAGAATACCGCAGTTGGTGGATCATCGCTGGGAGGGTTGATCTCACTCTGGTTGTGTGAGAAGCACCCAGAAGCATTTGGCAAATGCGCTGCAGTTTCTCCCGCTGTGCTTTGGAATGACGCTGACCTGATCAAGCGCTGGTCTGAAGATTCTTCTGTGATTCCGCCCGCCAAATTCTGGCTTGACGTGGGGACTAAAGAAACCGTGCGTGGCATGCCACCTGGAGCCTATGTCGAAGCGGTCGAGAAAGTTGCGAGTTTACTCCACAACGGAAGGGTAGAGCATAAATTTGTGATCGATAAAGGTGCAGAACACAATGAGTCTGCCTGGCAAAAACGATTTCCACAAATATTAGAATTTCTATTCCCTGCAAAATGATCTTGAGTTTATTCTTTGACTGCTCCCAAGGTCATACCTGATACCAGATAGCGACTTAAACCCAAGAACACAATCACTACGGGTACACTTACTAGCAATGATGCTGCTGCGTATAACGCCCATTGTGTCGACATGCTTGCCTGGAAGCTCTTGATACCTAAAGGCAAAGTAAACATGTCGCGATCCTGGAGCACCTGGGCGGCTACGATGTATTCGCTCCAGGCAGTCATAAAGCTAAACAGCGCCGTGATGACCAACCCCGGCACGGCAATGGGCAAGATGATCAGCCAAAATGCGCTCGCTCGACCGCAACCATCGATATGTGCGGCCTCTTCCAGCGAAGGAGGAATTGTGTCGTAAAATCCTTTCATTTGCCAAATGCAAAAAGGGAGAGCCGTCGACACGTAGAACACCAATAACCCCAGAAAAGTGTCCACCAGGTGCAACTTCGCGATCAAGATATACAGCGGCAACAGCAGCATCGTTGCTGGAAACATCTGGGTGGTAAGAATTGCCAGCATGGTGGCCTGTCGACCAATAAATTTGAACCGACTCAGGGCATAGCCTGCAATGGATGCTAGGACCACACCTGTGAGTGTAACGAGAGTCGACACCAATAAAGAATTCCCCAGCCAGCGCAGAAATGGCTGTTCAGTGAACAGCTCGCGATAGGCATTTAGGGTCCAATTTGGCGGAATGATCGATAAGTCGGTTGACTGAAGTTGATCTCCCGGCCGAAGAGAGATCGACACTACAGTCAGCACAGGATAGATGCTGATAGCTGCAAATAAGATCAGTAACAAATGTCGGGACAGTGTTGTGAGGATTGATTCTTTCATGGAAACTTGTCCGTTGACCGTGGTCACTTACCTTTCATCGATGAACTGTTTAGTCTCAACACTAATCATGCAATCCTCAGGCTCTTCTCAGACATACACGCTTTCGGTTGCTCGTGTTCGTTGCAAGGAGTACACACTGACACCTAAGAGCATAAAAAATATCACCATCGATAATGCCGCTCCGTATCCATAACGGTAGAAACTGAATACCGCTTTATAGACGTACGAAACGAGGATATGGGTTTGATCGGCAGGTTCTCCTCCATTGGAAACCAGCCAGATGACGTTCAAGTTGTTGAAAGTCCAGATGCCACCAAGCACAACCGCCGGAGCAAGCACAGGTTTCAAGAGTGGAAGAGTAACATTGCGAAATTGCTCCCAGCGATTTGCTCCATCAATCCGTGCTGCTTCGTAAAGTTCCTGCGGAATTCCCTGCAAGCCACCTAAGGCGATCACCATCATAAACGGGAAACCCAACCACACATTCGCCACAATGCAAGCGGTGAATGCCAGTCCAGGTTCACCGAGCCAATTCAGCGGTGCCAATCCCAGAAACTTGCCCAAGATCAGGTTTACGGCACCATAGTCGTAGTGAAACATACTTCGCCAGGTCAGGGCAGTGATGTAGGCCGGCACAGCCCAGGGAATTATGAGTAACACCCGGTATACGGCTTTGCCTCGGATTGGGCCGTTAAGCGCAATCGCGAGAGCCACACCAATGGTTACGTGAAAAAAGACGTTTACTAATGTCCATACCAGTGTCTTGAGAAGTACGCCAAAGAACTTTGCCTCGGTAAACACGTCTACATAATTCCGCAGGCCGACAATCGACCATTCCTGAAAGTTTCGTAAAGACATGTTTGAAAGTGATAAAACTACGTTGTAGAAAAAAGGAAACACGACGGTTGCCAACATGACAACGATTGCGGGAACGATGAGTAAATAGGGGAATGGCTGACGACGAAAGTCGGGCATAAACCCCAAAATACTTTCTCGCTGCCAGACAATCACAGCTCCGCAAAGTGCAAGACCTGCCAACTGCCAGAGCCACAGATGCCGAGTACCTGCGCTTTGCTGCTGAATGATGTCAATAGACGCAAGAGCATTATGTTGCATTCTGCGTGCTGCCTTGGCAGGCGACGTGCTACCTCCGAGCAAAGATTGATATGGCGGTCGCATCGCGTCCCAAACTGCCCGCAATTCGACATCAACAGGCATGATTCTACCACGGTCTAATTGGGCTTTAGAAGCTGCGAGCGTTCTATCCTCTTGAATCAGGGGATCGTCGAGCAGTTTTTTTCTAGAGGGCAAAATTCGCACTTCTTCCATGAATTTCCGCTGCGAGGTTTCGCTCGTCATGAACTTCACAAACTGCATGGCATCTTCAGCCGCCTGAGCATCAACCAGGGCATTGAGTGAAAAGCCTTTGGGTGAAACCATGGGTGCCATCGGTTTGCCCGTTGCGCTCACGACAGGTAGAGGTGCCACTGCCGCATCTATCTCGTCGGTTTCTAGATAGTCTGTCCAACTCCAATCACCATTAATAATCATGGCCGCTTTACCAGATTTAAATAGTGAGTCCGCCGTTTCGTAGTCACAGTTGCGGGGGACCACACCATGCTCAGACTGCAAAGACAGGATGAACTCATATGCTGCTACACTCTGCGGGGTGTCGAGCGCGGGAATAGGTTTGCCTGAGTCGTCAAATACCCAAGCACCGTATCCTGTAAGAAACGGGATCGCAAAGAATGGCTCGACAAAATTCCATACCAATCCGTAACGATCCTGTCGTCCATCACCATTGGAATCGATCGTGTTGGCCACGGCCAATTCGACCATTTCCTCTGTCGTGGTCGGTGGCTGTGAGATAAAGTTACGGTTGTATACCAAGGCCAAGTGATTTCCAAATCGATCAGGGACCTGTAAAAGCAAACGGCGTTGCGGGTCATGAGGGTCGGGCAGATAAGTGAGCGCACCATCAACAAACTCACTAGCCTCGTTCGCCGATAACCAAGGGCTCATGTCGCCGACGATTCCCATGGCGTGAAATGTTCCCAGCACATCCGAGGGGCCATAGACTAACTCTGGACCAATCCCAGCAAGCGCGGCGGTTTGAAATCCGCTCCGCAACTCTTCGGTTTCCTTGTAAAGCGTACGGACGTCAATCTCTGGATGTGAGGCCTCAAACTCTTCCACCAATCGGTTTAGCATCACCCGATCGCGGGGGACCATTTGATGCCATAACGTGATTGTGCGACGACTATCAGATCTTCCACAACCAACATGACAGAGACAACCGAGGGCCAGAATGGTCACGAGAATGAGTCGGCCACACGATTGAGAACCCATGGCAACAGTCACTCCGGCTTAGATTGCTCGGCAATAGCTACACCCCCGAGCGGCGGGACCGTCACGATACAAACTCCGTCTCGCCGCACTATTTCTGCTTGAGAATTCCAGGTGGTCAGTAGCGTATGAAGAGAGTCAGTCGTGTTGCAGGGAACTTCCCAACTGTATGTAGCCTCACCTCGATTTAGTGCCACCACCACACTCTTTCCTTGCCAATTGCGACGAAACGCAAAAAACTTGGCATCGTCGTCACTCACAATGGGCTCAAAGCTTCCACGCTTAAGTACGTCTGACTCAGTCCGCAAGTGGATCAATCGGCGGTAATAGTTGTGCAACTCTTGGTTGAACTCAACTTTATCTGCCGTGCGTTCTCGTCCCAAGGGGTCTGCGACCTGATCCTCATAGACCATATCCTCCCACACCATGGGTGCCCGATTGCAGGGATCGTCGGCCCCCCACATTCCTGCTTCGTCGCCGTAATAAACCATGGGAGGTCCAACAAACGTCATTTGCATCAGCGCGACCAGGCGCTGAATCTGACGTTCTTCATCATTCGGTTTGCGAATGCCATAGTGACTGTCGTGACGGGGCGAGACGCGTTCGCTGACGTCGTAATCAAAACGGTCCGGCTGCAAAAATGGCTGGCGTCCTCGGTTGACGATCATCGAGCCAACACGCGGCGTATCGTGTGAATCAATCAAGTTCTGCATAGCATATCGCATTTTTGGCGGATATTCTGCCATGCGTGCGACCAATTCTTGACCGAAATCATAAGGCGTAAGAATACCATCGATCAGGAATCCCTTAGTCAAATATGCAAATCCGTGATAGTTCATCGTCCCAGAAAAGTGCCCTTCAACCAAATGTTCTCGGGCATTGTCCCAGAACTCGCCAACTGTGTAGGCATTTGGATTGAGCTGACGAACGAGCAAATTCCAGTCCTGCCAAAAACCCGAGGGAACTTCGTTGGCCACATCGAGCCTCCAACCGTCGATTCCATCACTGGGGTCACCGTTACCATCTGGATCCATCCAGCGGCGAGTGATGTCAAATACGTACGCTTTGGGACCCGGATGCAAGTCTTGTACCTGTTGGTCTTCTGCAAATTCGGGCAAAGATTCAAAACCCCACCAACTCTTGTAACGAAACTCATTATGAGGGGTTGAGGGATCATCGAAATACTGAACTATGTACCAATCCTTATAGGGTGAATCGGCCTGATTCTTGCGCAGGTCGGCAAAAGCAAAAAAATCTCGTCCGGTGTGATTAAAGACACCGTCAATAATAATTCGCATTCCACGAGAATGGATTTCATTCACGAGCTTCAAGAATAGCTTGTCAGCAGACGTCCATTGCCACGTCTTCGGATCGCTCGATTCTTGGGCGATGAGTGCCAGATCTCCTTCAGGATCAGGGCCAAAATAAGGATCGATATGATGCATCGACGCCCCGTCGTACTTATGAAGCGACTTGCCATAGAAGACGGGATTAAAATAGATCGCATTGATCCCCAGATCTGCCAGATAGTCGAGCCGATCGAGAACTCCTTGGAGATCGCCTCCATAACGTCGATCAAATACTCCCTTCTCAAAGAAACTTCCGCTGGCTTGTTGTTCCCAATCTGCACGAGCATACCAATCACCCGTCCAAGGAGAGATTCCCCAACTTTCGGGTACCGAGTCGACATCCTCCAGCGATGCTCGAGTTGGATCGTTCGTAGGATCCCCATTGCGAAATCGTTCGGGGAAGATTTGATAAAATACCGCCTCCGAGACCCAGCCTGGAACAAAACGGGACACATCGGGATGTGGCCGATGGTCCGCTTGCACTTTCTTGCTACTTGCACTGACTGCACTGGCCGGCGAAGCAATCTCCGTCGTGCTCTTTGCAGAGGAAACCTCTACGTTCGCTGTGTGAGAAATGTTTGCTTGCTGCTCGCGCTCACAACCTGATGAAGCCAACAAGCATAAAGCGACTAATATGCACCAGTGGCAGATTTGTTTCATTCCTTTCGCTTTCATACAATACAATCAACTTGGGGCAATTCGTTGATACAAACGCTCTTCTCAGCCGGCGGCCATGCCATCCGGGTTGGTTACCGGACCGTGTGGCGGTCCGTTTACGAGTTGAAATGCTGGCTGCTGCGGGAGTACCGAGCAGCCAGCTTGTCGACTTCCATTTGCTAAACTTACCGACGGCGACAACTGACTAATGCTGATGCGGCAAGTGTCAGTAATACTAAGGCAGAAGGCTCGGGCACCGCAGCCGATGTAGCCACGAGCGGAGGTTGCGTAATGGTGACGAACTGATCCCCAGCAGCCTCAAAGTCCAAGTCAGGGAACAATCCACCAAAATTACCTTGCAAAACACCCACGCCCGAGTACTGGTTTGATGAGAAGTCATGTGCCGTACCGTTAATGTAAGCAAGCAGTCTAATATCGCCAGTTGGATTGCCAATTGCCGACAATGGAATCGAAAACTCGAGTCCCGTAATAACATTCTGCGGATCACCTGAAACGACCATGCCACTTCCTCCTTCGACCCCAGCTATGTTGCTGTTGTCGAAAGCCATTTGCAAATCAATCGTGTTATTGAAATTGCGATGGTTCTTCGTATTCGTGGGATCATTGGAGTCAACTGGCAAAACAAACTCAAGCTCACGTGCGATGCAACCAGCACCACCGTCGGTGGTGTCCGCAGTACATCCACCAGCACCGAGGGCATAGTTCCGATCAATTAACTGTCCTGGTAAAAGTCCAGGTAAAGCTGGCCCAACAAGTTTTTCACTGGTTAGCCCATTCAAAAATGCATCATGGGTTGGCACGAAAAACCCATCACTGAACTGTCGAGCTGTATTGTATCGATTTTGCCAAAGAGCCAAATCGGCGCCGTTGACCATTCCGTTCCCATCAGCATCACCTTGAGGTTTTGTCGTTCCAATCCCAAAACCACGCTGCCAGATTAAGAAGTCTCGGCCATCAACATTAAAACTGTTGTTGAAATCAGGACCAACGGGACCGCGCAGGACATTTGGTAAGCCTTTGGGTGCAAGTTGCATTCCCGCTGCTACCACCGCACCGGTGGTGCCATTGCCGAGTTCGGCATAGTGGGCACTGATGGCATAAAAATTACTTCCACCGAGGTTTTCACTTCCGTTAGAAAACGTCAGGTAATAGTCGGCATCAAATCCAGCATCGAAAATCAGACCGTCCTGTCGTTGTAAGGCACCGCTGGTAGTACCGAAGCCACCACAGCAAAATGCATCAACGCCCGTAGGTAATGAGGACCCGACTATTTCATTGACTCCGCCAGATACAGAATCGATAAAAACTTCCATCTTATTAAAGTTGGTTTCTAGATTGCCCGTGATCGTCACGTACAAGCGGCCATTAGCGACCACGCCAAAAACCTGGTTAATTTCTGACCCACCGGATGCCGTAGCAATCAGGTCAGGCGAACTATTGTCACCGAACTGGGTCTGTGTATTCTGCACTGAAAGTGCAGTACCATAACCGTCGGTCGCTTTTGCCGAACCATCGAGGACCGGCTGTGCGCTGGCGAAATTAGAAATTGCGGCAACCAACAGAGATGCCACGCTTGTCATAAACAATACATACCGTTTCATGTTGTTCTCCCTCTTCATAGATAGATCAAACTTAAGAGACTAAACTGAAATACACTTTCCATCACATCTAGCAAGGGGTGCGATTCCTGGCACCCTCAAGTAAAACAAACCCAAACATAACTCCCAAAACTACTGCCGAAGGCTCCGGCACAACCTGGGCATTTGCTGACAAAGCAGACAAATCTACGGAACCATACGCTTGCTGCCATATCGCAAGATCGTTGCCATCAATCACTCCATTCAAATCGGCATCCCCTAAATCGTAACGACTACCCACCGTAGTTCCTTCATTACGCTGCCAAATGACAAAGTCGCGACCATCCACGTCGCCATCGAGATCAAAATCTCCATTGACTGTCTGAGCAATCTCAGTGATGAGCGTCTGGACATCGGCAATGTCGACAATTCCGTTGACATCGAGATCGGGCAACCAGTCAGTGGTACCAAATGCGCTGTACAAGGCTGCCACGTCTTGAGCATTTGTGGCACCGTTCTGATTGATGTCACCCCGTCTAAGCAATACGCCGTCAAACGAATTCAATGTTGTGGGGCTGATCCCGACCATGGCGTGCAGTGCGGGTCCCAGCGCGAACAAGTCGAGATTATTGACCAGTCCGTTACCATCAAGATCGGCGGCAGCATTGAACAAAGCATTCTGACTATACAACACATCTTCGAAAGACCCGTTATTGAATCCTGCAAGATCTCCAGTACGCACCTGTCCATTGAAGTTTAAATCCCCGAACCCAGCTCCAACACCTGTTTCAGTGAACAAGCCTGGAGTACGTCGGACTGTGAAACCATGTGTTCCATCGAAGGAAGGTTCGAAAGTGACAACGGTTGCAACGTGGTTCCCCGTGCCAACATTGTGATAACCAAATACAAATGCATCCGCGTCGTAGCGACCAGCTTCACCTTGCCCATTGATGGCCATTTGCAATACCTCCGCGTCCGTCAATCCAGCAGGCAGATCAAGAAACAAATGCATGCTGCTTGCTGTAGCATCGTTCGACTTGACGATGAGGTCGCGATTCTGCAAGGTGTTCGGACTCGAGGCAAACGGGTCGAAACTGACGACGGTCGATTCGGGAGCGAATCGATCCACATAAATTGCACGTTTAAAATCGGTAAACACTGCCGGCCCGCCATCGCCACCAGTACCCGAGTCGCGATGTCGAAACGCCCGCACGGTGATAAAATGTCTACCTTCTGAAAGCCCTGTAGTGTCGATCGTTTGCGAATAACTCCCTACGCCATTGTTGCCGAAGCCCGGCACGCGAGTGTCGGTAAACTCTTCAAAACCATATGACACGCTTCCTGGAGTAGGATGGTCAATGCCAGGTATGTTATTCAGATCTTCACCGTCATTCAGGCGAATTACGGCGGTGTCGCCATCGGCGTCGAAATCGCGGACCATCGTGCCCGTAGTAGGATCGAGTAAACTCACGGGCGTGGTGTTAAGCTGCACGTCAAAGGAATCGGCGCGAATCACGTCAAGATCGCCAAGCCGCGCCGTGCCATTGTTCGCAGCCGCAGGGGTCGCCCCCGCAATCGTCCCCGCTACATTCGTCAACGTGAGACTTCCTTGTGGAGTGGCCAAGCCATAGATTACATATCCTCGGCCATGCGAGGCATTACTGGGAATGCTAATATTCACCTGTCCCGAACCGTTCACCTTGACAGTCTCAGGAATTACACCACCAGGATCGACGACCGGATCTGACGCATTGCCGGTGAGTTCCACGAGGATCACACCAGGGGAAAAGTTGGTTTGAACTCCATTACGGGTTTCGACAAAACTATCATTTCGGCTATTGAGCCCCACGATGGCTGAATTCGAGCGCTCATAAATGTATATATTGGAAAATCCGTTCGGATTAAAGGCGTCGTCGATCCAGCGTTCGTGGAAGTTGCCACGACCATGGGAGTTTCGAATCTCCACTAGCTTTGTGATGGTCTCGCCATAAAACCCGCCTAAGGCATCGTCTTTGCCATCGTTGGGAAAATCACGGTTCTCGCCAAACTCCTTAGCGTTGAGATACACCAATGCGTTGCCGGGGCGCATCAGCGTGTATGCATAGGCCACATTTTTCAAGAAAGGAAATCCGCCAGGCAAATGGTCGTGACTATCGACGAAAGACACTCCCTGGCTGCCGTTCTGAAGCCCATCATCTTGGAAATCTTGGCTTGCGCCACGAATGCCATGCCAATTGTTTGCGAAGCCATTACCAGTCAGATTACTGCGTAGGGCGAAAAACAGGGGGAAATCCAGAGCATCCCGATTACCACCCACGGTGGTATTAGATTGCGAAATGGCCAGTGGATTCGGCAAGTCGTGGCGAATAAATTGCTGAACAAATCCCCGGTTGCCGTCCAACACTTCGCCAAATGAGTAAACTGGCTTGATAGTGCCGTCATGATTGAGTCGCGGGTTCGCCCGAAACACGGCTTGATCCATAAAATTAAGCACCCAGGGAGGCATGTGCTTGACGGCATCGCTTCGGAAACCGTCGACGCCGATTTCCTGTACCATCCAACGCGCATTGCGCATTAACAAGCCTGTCGCGTTCTCCATCACGGGGTCGCCAGCAAGTGGATTGGACGTGTTGAAATCATATAAAGTCACATTCTGACTCAACGCAGGATCGAACGCACTTATTCCACCTAAATCCTGGTCGGTGTAGAAACGCGCATTGTTCGCATCAGGTTTGTTGTAGGTTGTTCCTGCGGGTATATTGTTCGGGTCCCCTGCCATCACCGGATGACGAATGAACTGGTGATTCTTTTCTTGGGCGATATCGACCAAACCGGCTAACTGACCTTCAACCGGGTTGTTGTCGAAGTTGATACTCGGATTATGAAAATCGCCGTAGGGATCGCCTGGAGTAGTCATCGCAAAACCTGGGTATCCTCCTAACGCTACCAGAGGGGGATCGAGCGAATCACCAAAGCCGTTGTGGTTCCAAATCAAGTCGGTGTAAACATTCACCCCAGCCTTGTGAGCCGTCCGAATCAGCGACTTCAACCCATTCTCTGTGCCATAAAGTGTTTCGTTCTGTGGCTTGCCCAAGTCAAACCGATCGAACAAATCGTAACCAACGGAAAAAGGACCAGTATCTGCTCGTTGGGGAGGTGGTAGCCACATTGCTCCATAGTCAGCGTAAAACAAATCGACCTGCCGATCCTCAATAGTTTCCCACCTGGCTTCAAACATTTGGAGCATAGCGGGAGCAGAAACGTCTTGGGCTTCCGCAATGCTTGATGCCATGACCAAAACGCATAGCACGTTCACCAGCAGGACTGGCCATAATGGTCTAGAGAAGTACATCAATGAAGCTCTGTTCGCGATTCTCAAAAATATCAGCCGGCAATCAGCGTCGCCGCTTGGCCGGATCTTGCCACCCTGCGGGGGGTTGAGTTGTCAATTCAATATTGATTTCATTGGAGCCCTCTTCGACGGTATATTGAAGTCCCGAAGTAGAAGGCGAACGATACCACCGAGGCGTAATAGGATTACCAGCTGGCGGAGGTCCGCCATTCTTTCCAGTCTCAGTTGGCGGTTCATTTGACACCACCGTCAACACATAGTTCCCCGGCGGTAGACCTTCTTCGCGCCCTGTCATAACGCTATAACGTCCCGAGCTATCGATCTGACCGTAAGACGATGGCCCCGGTATCTCTGGATTAAAGGATACGGTTCCCCGAGGTAAAGGATTGCCATCGAGAGTTACGACACCTGAAACGGTCGCATCATAAATGCCTCCGCAACCAGTTAGCAGCAATACTGCAGAAATGCATATAGCAAATGAGGTGAATGAACTTCTCATTGGTTGGTCGATTTCTCCGTGACATCCGAATTCTCATCGGAACCATCCGTAGACTCTGGCTCCACCGCCGTATCCGGATCAGCGTCTGATACTGCAGGCACTTTCTCTTCTTCAGCCTGCTCTGCATCTGTCTCAGAAACACTAGAACTATCTTCAATGGACTCTGGTTTTAATTCCTCGAGTGGATCGCTTGCTGCTCCTTCAAGATCTAATACGAATACATTGCGGCCAGGCTTGACCGAGAAGGTTAGGCCAGAGGTTTCTTTAGTTGTGTACTTCTTTGCAATTAGCCGGGGACCAGCTAGCGGAGGACCTCCTTCAGCTACCGTTTCACCCTCGGGAGATTCACCCATTACCATCACAGTTGCGACATACTCTCCGGATGCGATTTTTGCTGAGTCAGGATTTGATGTGTTGCCCAAACCAACTCGCAAAGCATAGCTTCCATCAGAATAAATCTGTCCAACTGCCACGGGGCCATTATTTTTCGGATAGAAAGTGACCGTCCCGCGAGGAGCCAGAGCACCATCAATAGTAACAGTCCCTTGCACAGTGGCATTACCTCTAGTAGCTGTGTCGGAACAGCCGGACACCGAGAGAAGCAAACTTACGTTGAGCAATATACAAACAGTTACTGGCAGATTAGCGTTCATCATTTGCCTTACGAGAAACTCCAGAAGCGATCAGTTGGACAATGACACTACTTCTTCCCCTGCTCGGGTCGCCAGTCCACGATACACCCTTCCATCGATCGATTCCTGGATGAAATGAACCGAACCATCGGCCATGACGAACTGAGCACCACCAGGATGGAGGCTTTTGAATCCTCGCATGTCAAACCAATCGATCGTCTTAATTTCTTCCGGAGGCCAACCCAGTCGAAAGAAATTAAGTGGTATACCGCAGGAGGCCCAGTTGCCATCAGCGAAAAATGCAGCCGAATGAAAATCCTGTTCAACGATGCTCTCGCCCACCATGATGGTGTTGCTTTGTCCGTCCGTGATTGATTTGAGTTCGACAGGCCTTACGCTTGAATTTCTAAAGATCAATCCATTGCAATCTGCTGTATTGTGGCAGTCAGGCCCTGAACCAAATCCAGGAAATCCCGTGCGCTGGCTAGCGTTTGGATCCCCCCTGCTTTGTCCGTCGGTAACAGCTGAATCGCCGATACAGCCTTTGTAGCTCGTTGTAGCGACAAGAGCATCGGTCCAATGCCACTGCTGATCGCTAGGGATAGCCGAGCCGTCTGAGGGGCATGAAAAGATGGGAAGTTGTTGTTCCATATATACGCGAAGTTCAGGGATGCCTATTCCTCGGCCTCGTATATTACGTACTTGAAAAGCTCTCATTCCATCTGTTGTCTCGAGGCCTTGCATAATTGCTTGATGCATTGCTGAGAGTTCAAGCTGGGGCAAAATATCAACATTCCATCCCTTCCCAGTAAAACCCGGGCCACCCGCAGCGGGATCGTTGACACTTGGCTGACCGGAACCGTGTAACCAGTTACCGCTTATATCGAAGTCTTCTGCCCACATAGAGACGCTTGTAGGCAGATGTTTGTTTGAATCTTCAAAGTTTAGACACGCTAGACCTATGTTCTTTAAATTATTCGCACAACTCATTCGACGCGCTGCCTCACGCGCCGCTTGCACCGCCGGCAGCAAAAGTGCTACCAAAACACCGATGATGGCGATGACCACCAGGAGTTCCACGAGGGTAAAACCATTGGGCCTGCGGGTGCGAATTGCATTCATGACGAGTTTCCTTTGAAATTCGTAAAAAGTCCGTATTGAAAAAGTTGGCAAACGCCGCCTGCACGCCAGCGGGGAAGCAAAAACGAGCCAGGCGGCGTTTGACCAACAAACAAGGGCTTCATTAGTTGTGAGTCGAGAGTTGCGAGTGGTGAGTTAATAACTCGTTAATCGCAACTCGTGGCTCGTAACTTTTAACTCTTGCGGCCTCGGCCAAGGACCAGACCAATCATCGCCATACCAGCCAAGGCCAGTGAGGCGGGTTCAGGAATCACTGTAAAAAACTGATTGCCGGCAAAGTTCTTTAGGTTTATGCCCCCGACATTACCGGTGAAGTTGGCGTTACCATCACCACCCAAATTACCTTGAGGCGGTGCAAGACCACGCAGGAACTGATTGGAAAGAAAGTCATGATTAGAGCCATTGACCATGGCACTAATCTTAATGTCTGCAGGATTGGGATTTCCAATCGCTGCCAACGGAATGACAAACTCCAATCCAGTGGTAACTGCCTGCGCGGCAGACTGATCTGCAGCGCCAGTGCCCCCCGTGATACCGGCAGCATTACTGTTATTGAATGACACACCAATACCTGAAGCACCCACACTTGCGTTTGTACCGGTTTTGGAACCACCGAAAATATTGGTACTCGACTCAACTACGCTCGTATTGCCAACGCTATTGAAGTCGAAATCAAAACGATCACCACCAAAATTCCCATTACGGTTAATCAAGAGATAATCAGCAGCAAAGCCAGAATCAAACATGAAGCCAGCATATTTATTAGCCCAGCCATCGTTGCCAGGGTTGCTGCCACCACTGCCGGTAGATGCAGTGATTTGATTCTCACCACCAGGCACCGAGTCGATGAAAATATTCAACTTGTTGAAGTTTCCTTCCAAGTTGCCGGTCAGAACCAAATTCAGGTTTCCTCCGGTGACTGATGCCCACGCGGCATTCAATTCACTGGCATTGTCGCCGAACTGGGTCTGCACAGTCTGCACAGACCGTAAGGAATACCCATCTCCAGTTGTGCTGCCATCGAGCGTCACGGCGGATGCGGGTGCGGCCATCAAACAGATGATGGCCAAACAAAGAAGTCGTTTCATTACTCCACCTCCGGGGTTTTTCCCCAAAAAAACAAACGAACAAAAAAGCAACAGAAACAAAAAAACGAAAAGTTAGTTGAGTTGACTTAAGTACCGCCCCTCAACAAAAATTCACCTCTACTCTATTATCCTAAGGTTGTCCAAACTCGACAACTGTTTTCTCATCGTTTCGTACGGTAAACCACCTAAAAAGTCGTGAATCTTATCGAGCATCGCCTGCCAGCGACTCTCTCAACTTCCATCTTCTACCTCAAGTAAACAGGCACTAGCGTTGCGATAGGAATGTCACCAGGAAGGAGATTAGCCCATAAGCTTGGCTGTGGGCGACCGTGTTGCAACTGCACCATGCCTTGACGTTGCAGACCGCGCTTGCCCCCCCAACGCCCCGTCACGGCCAAAAAATGGGTTCCCACGTGAATCTCATCAATTTCGTGGATTTTTGAGCCATGAAAACTGGCAATACCAATTCGATCAAAGGCAAAGTTACCATGCAGCTCGGCATCGACCTTGCAAGCCTGCTCATCCCGAAGAGATTCCGGGTTTCGATAAACTTCGACTATATCGTGATTGAGTACACCGAAAGTGATCTTTATCACATAAAAGTTGGCAGCGGTATCTTCTTCACCTAACGCTGGAAAATTGCCTGAACCATAGACATTGTAGTTGGAAGTGGCACCATAGCCGGTCTCCTCGGCTCCATTGCCAATTGATAGGACGCGATTGGCATTGCCATCGGCTCGATGTAACTCAAATCCATAAAACTCGTCTACGCTCTTGGAGATCTCCGAGACCCGCTGGATGAAGCTGATGTAGACGTGGGTTCCATCACGACCCACAAGGCGGACACTATCTTGATCTTCAACGAGACCTGCTGCATCGAACACCCCCCCCGTGGAAGTTGCAAGTGCGCGGCGGATCCGATTTTGCTGTGCCGACTGCATCGCCCGATTACCGAGAGGTACGATACCTTTTGCTGTAAGGCTGCCGATGGCCACGCCATTGGAATCAGGTCCCGCCTTGCTGTCAGCAGCGATTCCAAACCAAGGGCCGGCCCAGCCATATCCACCATTCTGGGCATCGAGAGGACCTTCGGGATAATCGAACCCTTCGTAAACCAGTAAACCATCGCGTGGCCCAGTTGTCGGCTCCAAGCTACAAACAAACGCCGCTTTGTCGGCAGGAAATTCCGCGACAGTCGTAGAGACCGGATTCACCCTTGCTGCCTCGGAAGCATTAAGTTCTAGCCGTCGGAAGGCCTTCCCGTTTGTATCCAACACATCGGCCTTAAGCGCACCGTTAAATACATGCAGTTCAGCGGCACCAGACCGTTGGGCGAGCAGGCCGAACTCGGTACCGACATCAAAAACATCGAGGTTTCGCGTATGGACTCGAAAGCTGTTCGAATGGGCAGGAACGACAGCTGCCATCCGACCCTCGTCAAGCTGCACATCGTGAGGTGCATGCACCACAAATCGAGCTGGACTCTCCAGCACGACTGTCGCGCCGTCTTGGAATGTGATCTCGGCCAATCCTTCCTCAAGCATAAGCTCCTGGCCCGCTACCAGTTCAGAACCATAGCCTATCGGATTAGCAGCACTGGTTCCCTGAGCCTCATTACGCCACAAGCTATTCTGTGTCCCGGTAATCCTGGCAATTACCTGCCCAGGAGAACCTTCAGCTTGGTCGCTCAAATAGTTGACCACTGAGTAAAGACCAAGCGTAGCTGCACTGGAGAACAGAGCCACTCCGGCAAGGGCCACGGCAATTACCCAGGAAGGCAACCTGCGATGCGGTAAACGTTCGTCAGGTAAATTGGAAGATGCAATCAGGGCGACATTATCACTGGTAAGCGGTTTAGAACATCGCGCCGTATTAAGCGAGGGAGATGGATCGGCCAGGCTCAAAACTTCAGCATCGAGAAACGCTTCCAGTTCCAAATAATCCATGTAGATCGTGCGAGCTTCTAAACTTTGGCTGAGTACGATTTCCAACCATGCACCGTCACTTGGATCAAGCCGATTGTTGCAGAGGTCTCCCAATGCATTGAAGAGTCTCATCTTGTCACTATTGTTGATCATGTCACCTTCAATCAAAGTAAGCCTTCTGAGGCCAGAGTGCGATTAATGCACTCGTACAAGACCCGGCGAATTCGGTTCAACGCCTTGTATACGGTATTCTCAGGACGACCCAACTTGAGAGCCGTTGCTTTAAAATTAACTTTGTGACTCTCGTAACACTCTTGCACAAGCGAACGATCTGCAGAAGAAAGTTTGGTTAAACAACGCCGCAACGCATCGCGACGATAGTCAAACATATCCACCCGTTCGGTCGCCTCAGAAGCTAACATGTCGAATACGGCGTCATTCACTTGAAATCCAGTCAGCTTTCGCTGTCGTCGAAATCTTCGGACCTGATTATGGGCAATTACCGCCACCCACTTCACAAAATCGGTTCCAAGCTCGAATTTCTCGTACTCCCGCCACAACACCACGCAGACTTCTTGAAAAACTTCCTCGGCATGGGAGGTGTTGCCCAGAAGTGTCACCAAGTAGGCATATAACCAACGATCATGCTTGGCAAAAAGGCGCGCAAAGGCATCCCGACGATGATCTTGCTGATATGCAGCAAAACCTTCCGGATCTTCAAATTCTGCCTGGCCATCTGGCACGTTCGGATCCCTCTGACGTCAGTCGACTTGATACCTAGGTTAGGCGCTGGATTCCAATATCTGGTATTGAAAACCGGAAAAAAAGTCCTTTTCCTTCTGACCGCGTCACAATCCAACCTTGCGCAACTCTATTCCAGACAACACCTTAGAGCCTCTCAAGCGGGAGTCAGATTCTGCTACTCCTCAAGGCTCATTCTTGCAGAATAGGTGCTGTGCCAATCTTAAGATTCCAGTTCCATGCCTCCTGCGCTGTCTACGAACAGCACCCGAGGTAGATCACCTACCATATTCTCCATACGACGCCAAAAGGCCGCTTCGTCTCCTTCAGCCGGAGCCTCAAAGCCGAGAATTAGAATTGCAGCGTTTTTGGACGTTTTCTGAATCGCCCGCGGAATATCATCTGCCACAAGCACGACAGGTTCAACGCGTATTCTTGAGGTAGCTGCCAACTGCAAGATGTGTTCACTTACTTCTCGGACAGCATCCTCGTGGGGCACAATTCTGATAACACGGATCGAATTGTGCCGCCATTCGGGATTCTGGTGCAGCATATGCGCAAGAAGCATCATCAGCGCGCCATTTTTCTTGCCACGCCACCAGACATCAATGGTCCCTTCAGGGATTTCCCAGGCCTCATCCAGCATGGCCTCTCGATCTTCAGTGTCATATTGCCCATCGGTAACCTCCTCAGGTATTTGCAGTCGAGCACAGATCATGCTGCGGTTTAACCTCGACACCAGGCGCAGTGTAGCACAAAATGCCTCCGACTTGGCTTCTGTCTTCGGCCAGCCGATAAGCACGGTATTCGGCTTCAATCCGCCGATGCCATGACATTGGACGAGAGATTCGATACCGTCTGACAAATACGTTTCAACGACCACAGCCGAAAAGGCTTGAAGTTCTTCTTTCTCAATGAATTTTCGCAAGGCACGTTCGTAGCTGTCACGTCTTTCTGCATGCTCCTCCACATCCCCATAAATGACTTGTGCTAGGGTTAGAACTCCATGGCCTGATGTTAGCCATTGGCCATAGATCGCCAAATGAGGACGATTCCAGGCACTACTTGAGAGTGCCAGTACGACGGGGCGCCAATTCTTGGGATGGTAGGCTGTTTCCTCAAGTCGCAAGAGCGCGCGTCTAGCACGTTCAAATGACACTCCCCCCTGCAGATCACCCCACCGCGCCTCAATTTCATGGTATTGGATTGAGCCATAAATGGCAGCCATTGCAATAATCGAGCCTAATGCCACTGGCCAGTTAATGAGCAGCATGACGCCCAGGCATCCCAATGCGCCTAGAAGCGACAGAGACCAGTGGCAGTACTTAAATGTTGGCCGATAGCTGGGGTTCTTGGTGACCGCTTCGTAAAAGGTAGCCAGATTCAATAGACCATAGGTGATCATAAAAAACATAGTAATGATTGGAGCGATCGCATTCAGGTCTCCTAATAAGACACAACATTGGGCAATGAAAAAAGTGAGCACAGTGGCCCGCCGCGGCTCGTTCGTTTTTCCGCTTGCAGCGCCGAAAAAATTTAGCGATGAGAAAACTTCATCCCGCGCAAAAGCTTGCATGATCCGCGGTGCCCCCATCATCGAACCTAATGCACTCGAAAGCGTCGCCGCAAAGACTCCCGCCGTAATGAGCACGGGCCAGCGGGAGACTTCGCGA
Source organism: uncultured Planctomycetaceae bacterium (assembly GCA_937925545.1). Classification (GTDB taxonomy): domain Bacteria; phylum Planctomycetota; class Planctomycetia; order Pirellulales; family Lacipirellulaceae; genus Bythopirellula. The sequence continues at coordinate 25,135 of CALALR010000025.1, read as the reverse complement.
ACAATCAAGTTGTTATTTGTCAACTCTTCGTGTGAACTTACCCCTGCTAAGAAAAAAGCCTGGGACAGGTAGATGATGGCTGTGACTCCTACGGCTGCCAATGTACCCCGAGGGATGGAGTGTGCTGGGTTCTTGAGATCCCCCGACATGTTGGCCCCCGCCATGATGCCCGTAACCGCGGGGAAAAAAAGTGCAAAAATTGAAAAGAAGTTCTCTCCCTCGGTATAGTGAGGCAACAGGTTGTCGTTGAAAACACTGGTAGAAAAGCTGCCAATGGTCCCAACATAAAATGAAGCCAGGGCAGCACCTAAGACAGCGAGAATTGCGTATTGGACTTTGATCGTCCATCCCGCTCCAATGTAGACACAGATAAAGGTCAAAAGATTGACAAACGACGCTATGGCTAATGAATGTGCAGTGAGTGACGGAAAAGTGCCCACAAGGGCTTCAGTAAAACCAATGATGTACATGGCAACCGAAATCGCCTGGGCGAGAAAGAAAACGATGCCGATCGCACCACCAAATTCGACTCCTAGACTCCGACTGATAATGTAGTAGGCTCCTCCACCGCGCACCCGGGTATTCGAGGCAATCGCCGACAGTGACAGACTAGTGAGTGTCGTGATAACTTTCGACGCCAAGACAATCGCTATCGCGCTATAGAATCCTGCCTGCCCGACTACCTGCCCGAATCTCAGGAACATGATCACGCCGAGAATCGTGAGTGTGCAGGGGGTAAACACTCCTCCAAATGTTCCAAACTTTTTTTCCTGGGTCTCGACTGCTGGTCCGGCTATCGACATGATCATGTCCTTTTCTAAGCATAATTTCGCACTTGAGCTACGATGATCGTAGCGATCTTAACCGTTTTATTTCAATGCGGCCTGGAAAGGATTGTGCCCGGCAAGGCAAAGGGAACGAAGACCAGTTTTTCGGGAACCTGGTCCAGCTCTCCAAGACTGATCTTCCGAGCCAACCAAGAAGCACTATGATGGGTGCTGCCAGATTTCACTCGTATCAAAAACGAAGGACTCGACTCGCATGACGCCAGGTGTCAGCCAATTCAAAAGCCCCGCTTTATGGGTCTTCTTGATCGCATTTGTCGCAGCCATTCTGGTAGGCAAATGGACACCGGCGACTTGGACGGTGGAACTAACCCCCCTGGAGGTCGAGATCGATGAAGGTGGCAGCCACGTCGTTTCGCTCAACGGCCAGCAGATACCTGTTGAAACGGCCATTCCGATTTCTGATTCGCCGCTGATAGTCGAAAACTTGGCCACGATCCATGAAGAAGCAGGTCGCCCCAAGTCGCTCGAACAATTTGTTTTTAGAACTTTGCAGGTAGATGGTGCTCAAGAAAAACAGTACTTCCAACAGTTCGCCTATCGACATTGGAAGTTCTGGTCGTTTTTGCCCGCTCTCACGGCAATCGTCCTGTGTTGGATGACCAAGGAGCCGATTTCTGCATTGCTAGCTGGGATAGTCGTTGGGGCGATGTTGATAGGGCATTTCAATGTCATCGACTCTGTATTAATCCCTTCGATCGGCACTCCCACGGCCGCCACGATTCTTGTGTTGTACCTATGGCTGCTCGGAGGACTGATGGGCATTTGGGCCACCACCGGGGCTTCAGAGGCCTTTGCGGATTACATGGCCGCCCACTTCGTCCGCGGACCACGCACCGCCAAACTTGTGGCATGGATGTTGGGCGTCATCTTCTTCCAAGGGGGAACGATTAGTGCCGTATTGGTTGGTACCACGGTCAGACCACTTGCAGATGAGGAAAAGGTCTCTCACGAAGAACTCTCGCTTATCGTCGATGCCACCTCCTCGCCGATCGCGATTCTGTTAGCCTTCAATGCCTGGCCTATCTATGTACAAGCCTTCATGGGGGTCGTCGGCGTGTCCTACCTGGCAACTGAAACGGATCGAGTCGCTTTTTTCTTTCAATCGATCCCCTTAAGTTTCTATGCTATTTTCTCCGTACTTTTCACTTTTTTGATTGCTGTAGACAAACATCCGCTCATGCCGCCAAAACTCAAAGCAGCTCGAGAACGAGCGCGTGAAACGGGGCAACTGAATTCACCCACGGCCGAGCCACTGGCAGGCGATGATCCCGGCTATAAGTTTGTCCCGGCAGGGTATGCACCCAATATTCTGGACTTTGTCCTGCCCTTGTTTACATTGCTAGGTATCGCGGTTGGAACCTATCAAATGTATGGTTCGCCAAAAGTCCTATGGGCCTTTGGAGCAGCATTACTGCTGGCGGCAATCATGGCGTGGCTCAAAGGCATGAACCTCCGGCAAGTCATCACTGCCATCCTGGACGGGCAAAAGGGGGTCATCCTCGGCAGCGTAATTTTGCTGCTAGCTATTACCATTGGCCAACTTTCACAAGATGTTGGCGGTGGACGCTATTTGGTTTCGCTCCTGGGAGCACTCCAATGGCATTGGCTATTGCCGGGCACCGCCTTCTTGATCGCCGTAGTGATTGCTTTCTCTACGGGGACCAGTTGGGCAACTTTCGCCGTTACGTTGCCTCTAGTACTTCCACTCGCACATGCAGTTGGAATTAACCAGAATCTTGCCCATCCTGAATTGTTCATGTCGATCTGTTTTGCCGCCTGCCTCAATGGCGGGGTATTTGGTGACCAATGCTCGCCGATTTCTGATACGACAATTCTCAGTTCGATGTGCACCGGCGCCGATTTGATGGACCACGTCACTACGCAAATCCCCGTTGCCCTTCAGGCAGCGACACTGGCCGTTCTCGGTTGGACCGCTTTGGCATTTTTTGCCGTGTGATATCTGCCTACTCTCTAATAGCTCTCGCCGGAAGGCGAGGGTATTCCTTAGTCCAACCGCGGCTTACCGGCGTCGGCAATTGTGCATGATCTTGTGAATAACTATGGTCGCCCCTGGGAATTCTGCCCGTGGACAGGTAAAAATAGACCGAATCCGATTCGTCAGTTCGTAAGGGAAAGATCATGGACAGTACAACTTTTCTGCATTTGGGAAACATTCTCTACGTGATCGCCTATTCGGTCCGCGACGTGCTGTGGTTGCGAATACTGATGGTAGCCGCCATGTTCTGTTTGCTGCCCTACTACTTTTGCTGTAGTACAAACCCATTGTACGAACCGATCGCCTGGCAATCGGTATTCATTTCCGTGAATCTGTTCCAGATCGGTCTCTTGATCCTCGAGCGTCGTCCTGTGTTCTTAGGGGAAGAAGAGATGCGGTTGTATCGGACGATCTTTCGTTCGCTCAAACCTCGGGAATTTACCAAGCTCCTCTCAATCGCCGAATGGAAGAAGGCTAAAGAAGGGGTCGTCTTAATGGAACAGGACAAGCCCGTGACGGAACTCTTGCTCATTGCCAATGGGCGTGGATCCGTGGAGGTTGATGGAAGAGCTGTTGCGGAGGTTGTTTCGCACCAATTCATAGGTGAGATGGGATTCCTGACCGAGCAGCTCGCCAGCGCACGTGTCGTCACAAATATCCCCACTGAATATCTTGCCTGGCCGGTTGAAAAGCTGCGTTTACTTTTCGAACAATCTCCGCAAATTCACGTGAAAGTGCAAGGCATCCTCGGGGCAGACGTCGTCGACAAACTCCGCAAAGAAGGCCTGATCGCCGCTCATCCATCAAGGGTCATGGAAACGTATCAAAAAAGAAACCGTTAACCGCGATCAGAATCTCCTATGAAGCATGAGCAAACTCTACCTCGCTAGTCGAAATCCCGAAAATTGCCAGCGGGACTCCGGCGCAAAAAAGTTGCGATACGTGGGGCGAATATGGTTTGAGTAGGTCGCACACGATCCACCCCGCAGAACAAACTGATTGCACATGAATTTTCCATTATATTCGCCCAAGGCTCCGGCGGCGGGTTGATAACCTGGATAGGCGGTGTAGGGGCTCGCGGTCCATTCCCATACATCCCCAAATATGTGCTGGAACGGTCCCTGATTCGGAGCATCCCCACTTGGATGAATCGCTCGACCGGATGACAGAAGCGAATCTACAAAGTTTCCCTCAATGAAGTTTCTAACGGCTGCCACTTCCCACTCTGCCTCGGTCGGGAGGCGTGCTCCGGCCCATCGGGAGTAGGCGTCCGCCTCGAAATAGCTAACGTGTGTTACCGGGGCATCTAGATCGAGCGTGCGAGGGCCAGCCAAGGTAAACTCATGCCGGACGCCGCCTTGATTAAACCAATAAAGTGGATGCTGCCACTTGCTTTCCTGAACCGTTTGCCAACCTTCTGAGAGCCAGAGTTCCGGCCGGGAGTAACCACTGTCTGCAATAAACTCCAAAAATTCGCCATTTGTCACAGGGCGGTTGGCAAGCGCGAAAGGTTCTAGGAAAACTCGATGCAAAGGCGCTTCGTTGTCGTAGGCAAATCCCTCGCCATCATGGCCAATCGTGAAGAGCCCTTCGTCGAATTCGATCCAGTCAGTCTTCGTAAGAGAATTTTTTTGTACTGGTTGCGAGCTAACACGATAAGTCGGCTGCAGGGGATTCAGCGAAAACAGATGTTTCAGGTCCGTGAGAATTAACTCCTGGTGTTGTTGCTCATGGTGAATGCCAAGTTCCACGACTTGGGTAAGCCGTGGGTCTCGTTCGATGCGACCCTCGCGAAACCAGGCATCAATCAATCTGTCCACTTCACGCCGATAGTCATAGACTTCTGCGACCGTCGGTCTAGTCAGCATCCCCCGCAGATGACGCGGAAACTGCTCTCCCACCGAGTTGTAATATGAGTTGAACAGCACTTCGTAGTGATCGTCGTAGGGTCGATAAGCTGGATTGGTCTTCAGCAGAAACGTCTCGAAGAACCAAGTTGTGTGAGCCAGGTGCCAGCGGACTGGGCTGGCATTGGTCATGGACTGAATACAATAATCTTCAGGGACAAGTGTTTCGCAAAGCTTTTCCGTAAACTGGCGGACAGCAGCGAACCTTTCGGCGAGATCGGCTACGTTGGCGGCTAGTTCAGTTGAAATTGACATCGCGATTCCTCAGGGAAAGAGGTTGCAGACCGGCAGGGATAAACCATCGTTCTCCCACTTCAAACAGTATTTGCAAGAGGATTGCCAGACAGGCTGCCGGGATGGCTCCCTGCATGATGAGCCCCATGTCGTTGAGCCGAATGCCGGTGAGGATTGGTTGACCATACCCCCGGGCACCTACCAGGGCCCCCAGGGTGGCAAATCCCACGTTCAAGATAGCGGCCGTCTTGATGCCAGCCAGGATGGAAGGGGAAGCAAGTGGCAGTTCAATATGTAATAAACGAAACAAGGGCGACAGTCCCAAGGCTGTTGCCGATTCGGCGTATTCCGGTGAGATGGATGTTAGACCAGTGGCAGTGTTTCGCACTATGGGTAGTAGGCTATAGAGAAACAACGCAACCACTGCAGTGGCAGAGCCTGCCCCCAAAGTGCCAAGTCCAAGATAGGCCACCGGAGCAATCAACAATACCAGCAATGCCAGGGCAGGTATTGTCTGGATGATTCCTACCACACCAAGAATCACCTGTCCCAAACTAGGGTGTCTGGCTGCCAGAATTCCTAGAGGAACGGCTATAAAGATCGCCGGGATCAAAGATCGGCGCACGAGATCGCAGTGCTCGAGCGTGCGTTGCCATATTTGGCTTGCTACTGAAGGATCTACCACTTGGATGTTCAAGGAAAATTGCTCTCGTAGGAAATCAGCTGCCGCCTGCGGCTCACGGACTACGCCCGATTCGACTGCGGCATTTAGTTGGAGAATATCCTCAGCGGTGATTTGAGATTCGAGTTGTGCAATCAGGGCGGGAACTGCAGGAAAACGCTCGACCAAATCCGTGCGAAATAATACCACGGCATCATACCTTGGGAAATAATTGAGATTATCCTTCAATAGTACGAGATCCAGATCTTTAAGTCTCGCATCCGTCGTGTAGACATCCATCACATCGATGAAACCTGACTCGAGCTGTCGATACGCCAAATCGTGATCCAATCCGGTCACTTCTTCATGTGGCAGACCATAGCGAATGCGTAAGTTTTTCCAGCCATCGTCGCGATCGAGAAATTCATTGCTAAATCCCAAACGCAGATCTTCGTGGAGCGCAAGATCGGAAAGAGTATCCAACTTATATTTTTCGGCTGTCTCCCATCTGACGGCTAAAGCATAGCTATTGTTGAAGCCCAAGGGTTGGCTGATTTGAACTCCTTGTTGCTCCAACAGAACCGCAAGATCTGCATCATTAATCGCGTCAGAATCTGCGAAGATTTCTTCAATAAGTGTACCTGTGTATTCAGGGTATAAATCTATTTCACCACGGCGGAGTGCATCGAACACCAACGTAGTTCCCCCAAGTTCAGATAAATGGCTCGCCCGCTGTCCAGAGGAACGAACGAGCTGAGTCAGAATTTCCCCAAGGATGACCGACTCAGTAAATTTCTTCGAGCCGATCTTGAGCCCCGTAAGCTTCGAACCGCGGGGAAATACTGCCAAGAGGAGCAACACAAAGCAGATTATCAGGGTGCGTTTCATATAAACACTTGCCGTTGGGCTTGGACAAACTTTGCAGCAAATTCATCCACAGGGTTTTCCAGCAACTCGTTGAACGGGCCCTGTTGCACGATTTTTCCGGCGCGGAGCAAACTAATTGTGTCACCTAGATAACCCGCCTCGCCTAGATCGTGCGTCACGAGTACGACTGTTTTCCGGAGTTCTCGAAATATCGAGCGAAGGTCCTGTTGCAATTCGGCCCGGATCATAGGATCGAGATCACCTAAGGGTTCGTCGAGCAGCAACACATCGGGATCAAGCATTAACGCGCGCATTAGGCTAACTCGCTGTCGCTGCCCTCCGGAAAGTTGGCGTGGATAACGGTTCAAGACACCGCTGGGAAGTTGGGTCAATTCTAATAGTTCCTGAAGCCGTTTATCAGTTCGATCAGACTCCCAACCCAAATAGCGGGGCATGATCACCGCATTATCTTGGGCAGATAGATGTGGAAAAAGCCCACCTTCTTGTATCATGTACCCGATTCGTAGTCTTACTGCTGCTAGATTCTTCTGTTCAAGAGGTTCACCGTCGAAAAACACTTCTCCCGAGTCGGGTTTCACCAGAGCAATCATCATTCGCAGCAGAGTCGATTTGCCACAGCCACTTGTGCCAATCAAAACCTGAGTTTTTCCCGGCGGACAGTTTAGATCGATCGCATCCACGGCCACATGTGAGCCATAACGCTTAGTGACGTGACGCAATTGGATCATGTACTGTCCTAACCTAGCAGTGCCAAATGCAGTACGGCAAAACGCTGTTGCGGATCAGTCCAGGATTTCCGCAACGTCAATCCCACTTGTGCAGCCAGGGATGCAAAACCATCAATCGTATACTTATGCGAGTGTTCGGTGATGATCGTCTCTCCCTGTTCAAAATCGAATGATTGATCTCCAATGTTCACTCGCTGCTGGATGAGGCTCACGAGCGACATCTCGATGCGATTCTCAAGACCATCGTAGACGGCATGATGCCGAAATTGATTTACCATAAAATCACCGACTAATTCCCGATTAATCCGCTCAAGTAGATTTCTGTTGAAATCTGCCGTTACACCCCTGGCGTCGTTGTAAGCCGCCTCGATGGTGGGAATTTCTTTCTGTAAGTCGATCCCAATCAGCAAGCCACCTCCGCGACCACATAGTTCGGCAATCTGTCCCAACATGGATCGTGCCGCCGAAGGGTCAAAATTGCCGATTGTCGATCCCGGAAAAAAAACGGCGCTATGCGTCGGAACCCTACGCGAGACTGGCAAGTCAAAACACTCTGTGAAATCTGCACAAACGGGTAAGATTTCAATATGAGGGTATGCCCTCGATAGTTGAGTAGCCGTTGCTGAAAGATGCTCTCGAGAAATATCCACCGGCACATAGGCAACCGGGTCGGCAAGCTGATCGAGCAAAGCCCGTGTCTTGGTGCTACTGCCGCTCCCATACTCTACCAGCATAACTCCCGGACCAATTTGGTTGGCCATCTCTTGGGCAAACTCTTTAATGATTAAATCTTCGCAGCGAGTCAGATAATACTCGTCAAGCAAACAAATCTGCTCGAAGAGTTGCGAGCCCCGCTCATCGTAAAAATATTTGCACGGCAACTGCTTTGGCTTCTGCCGCATACCTGTGAGGACGTCTTCAAGAAATTGCTTTGCGGTGGGCTCAAGATCTAGCAGTGAAGTTGCCGAATCGGAGTAGTGCATTTTGCGTCCAACTGCTTCTGGTGAAGAGTAGTTAACTGTAAACACACTATCTTATCGGGTCAGACATGAAATGTGCAGTGTCAATTTGTCGCTACTTTACCTCTGCCACCGCTGAAGTTACTTCGAGTTTCCAATTTTCGATTGGAGTACCTCTCAAATCGATATTGCTGCAAATGTAATGCAATCGCTGCGTAGCAGGGCCGTTGGGAGCCGTCTCGAACAGGCTTTGCAGGAAATAGGGGGGGATCGCTTGATAATACAATGTCGCTTTCACTTCGAGTCGCTCTCTATCAATGTCTTCAGACAACTTGACGCGATACTCTATTTCGTCGGAACCACTACCGTCGGTGTAACGAGGATCTTTTCTCGCCATGGGTCCAGGGTGGGTCGCTTTGAGAAATTCACCGTTAAGTCCAGGCCCAGGCCCCTTTGCCTTCCATCCCCGTGGTAACAAACGGTTGTCTTTGATAATGTCCGAGCCGTGAATAAAACTCGTGGTGTAGCGGTGCTTACCACTGTGCAGCAAAGTTTCATAGATCTGAACTTGCTCTGGTGAAGTAATTACCTCGTGGTGATGCTGACAAATTTGCTTGTTTTCCGTTGGGTGTTCCGCAAAAAACTCCGACCCGAGCGGATTGCCCTCCGCATCAACTATCACTCCCAATTCATTCGTGCAACCTGACGACCAAATAATCTTTTCTTCGCCATCAGTTGATTTCTCTATTACTAGAAATTCAATAAAGGCTCGGCGGAAACCTACACCACTCGGGAATCGATGTCCTACCTTGTTCTGTACTTCGACTGTGGCAACTAGTTGTTCAGCCTCAAGTTTCGCATCGACAGTAAGCGTCGCCACGTCATTGCGGGCTTGATGGACAAAGTCGTCAATGGCATGGGGTATGTCCTGAGTCGAGCCGGTCATGAAATCATACTTGCGGACCCCCAGAATGTCGTCGAATTGGTTGAACATCTCCAACAGAAAAACATTCAGCCCGCGAAAATTGTGCCTGGCATACCCCTCCTTGCGATGGCGAATCTTAAGTTCCTTTTGTTCGACTAGGTTTTCTGCATCGGGAAAAGTATCGTCCTGGATCGCAGCTATGCGCGTCTCGATTGCTTCCAGGTGCAAGTCCAAATCATCGTTGTGATAATCGCGGGCCATGTGACAATCTTGGCAAGTTTTGGCCTTAGGATTGTCGGGGTTGAACTCGTTCTCAAACTCGCTGTTGAGCCATTCCAGGTAAGTCGCCTGTTCCACATGATGTTCGAACCTCTTAAAGAGGGGATTCTGCTCGGCAGCGACGAGTTCGTTGGGCTCCTCACCCTCAGCCAGCGGCTTGTCAACGATGGGCAAGTTGACCACATGACACGTTCCACACATCTGGGACTGCTTTATGTATGGGTTGTATTTCGGCTTGAAGCCAAGAGCGTGCTCCATGGAATACGGCGAGATGTCCTTATCTTCAAATGGACCATGCAGTTCGTTGGCGTTGCCCACATGGATGTTTCCAGTAATTGAGGTTTCCAGAAAGAACTCCAGATAGTGCCGATGGTCGTCGGCGGGCTGCTCGCGCGGCTGCATTTGATGGCAGATCGTACAGCTGATGCCGTCGCGAGCCAGTGAACCGTAGCGCCAATCTTTTTCGTTTTTGGCCGTTGGATCGGTCGAAGCGAGCATGACGTGCTGCACACCAAAATGTCCCGCTGAGTTGCCGTGGTCGAGGGTAAACTGGTGCTTACCCATTGCACCATGGCAAGTGAGACAGGCTTCGACAAGGTTGTCGACGTGCTGCTGGGCAGCCTGAGGATCATCGGCAAAATCGCTTCGCATCAATTCGATCTCGCTCTCAAGCTGTGCATGGAAAATTGGATCACGGCCTGCCAGGCCCATCGGTGTCCACCGCCATTCTCCGTAAGGCGACAAGTGCACCCCGTCGGCCCCGTACTCAGCCTTCTCACTAGTGGGCACGAACATTGTCGGCCCAAACGGCTCGGTCAGTCCTGCATGGCAGCTCATACATTGGTTGGATGTGATGAATGGTTGCGACTCCTGTGCGAGAGCCGGCCGGCGCACCACCCAGTCGTGTGTCTCCGGCGGAAAGTGCAAGACTTGGTCACGGGGTCGAGTAGTGATACTGGGAAACAGTTTGAGGAATTCTTGATTCAGGTGGGGCTGACATAGTTCAGGGTGGGGCGAATTGCTGCATCGAGGGTGCGAAGCGTTGGATGCTAACTGATCCACACTGACAAGCAAGCCTGCGTTGCTTTCATCCTCTGGCACTTCGGCACCCACCGGCTCTTCAGCGTCTGTTACTTTGCGCCAAGAGTCGTCAACACGAAACAATAATGGCTCGCCGGGAAATCCAGCAATGTTTCTCAAAGACGCAAATGTGAACTCATTCGTCGCACCCTTGGTCTGCACCGAGGCATGACAACGCACACAGTAGATGCCAAACCCCGAGATCGGGTGGTCAAACGGATACTGATGATTGTCGACCACCTGTTGATCCTTTGCAGGATTGCTCCAAAACCAACCATCGTGGGATCCCTTGGCATCCTTGACCATCACCGTCCAACTCGACAGGTGTGCAAACAACTCATCGTCATCCAATCCTTCGTAGCGCGCAGCGGGAGGTTCGTACTGCTCCTTAATAATCATCGTTCCATCAGGAATAGCCTCCTGCTTCCCCGTAACCAGCCACTCCATTATCTCGGGAGAATAGTAGATAGAGACTGCCGGGTGCGTGCCATAATACTTTCCGTTCAAGTACGGCCCTGTATCACGCACACGCTTGTCTTTTATCCATCCGAGCGCCTTGTACTCTCGCTTGTTGAGAAAATCAAAAAGTTGCTTTTCATACTCGGCAACACTCAGGGAACCCGGCAAGGGGAGGGGGCTCGGCTTGCCGTAGGAGGTCGGGGCTTCGGCAACCTGCTCGCCGTGGAGCGTTTCACAAAACACAGCCAGACAAGCTAGAACATAAATCCATAAATGTCGCATCAAAGGTCTCCCTGATTAACGGCAAGGGTTGAGCCAATTTACCCAAGCGCGAGCCACTATCATAGCATCCCGGTGCCAGGAAATAGAACAGCTCTCCAAATAGGATTGATTTGCAATATTCATTTGCCAGTTATTACAGAAAAATGTTACGATCTGGGTACCTGTTCCTTCTTCATATTGATCTTCGATGAAAGGTCTCATCATGGACTCTTATGCTTCCTATTCAAGACGACACTTTCTCGCTCAGACTGCGACGGGTGCTAGTCTTCTGTTGGCTCCTACGGTGTTTGGCAAAGATAAAGTCGCTCCCAGCGATCGAATCACTATGGGATTCATCGGTGTCGGCGGGATGGGCCAGAATCATCTCAGGTCATTGAAAGAGGAACCCGATGTTCAGATCGTGGCGCTCTGCGACGTCGATCGCAATCACCTCAACGCGGCGTATGAAGCCTTGGGCGATTCGAAGTGTAAAACCTATGCAGATTTTCGCGAATTGCTCGCTCGCGATGATATCGACGCCGTATTGATTGCCACGCCCGACCACTGGCATGGTCTGATTGCAGTCGCAGCCGCCAACGCGGGTAAGCACATCTATTGCGAAAAACCCCTGACCAACTCTGTTGCTGAAGGGCGAGCCGTTTGTGAAGCAGTTCGTGCGAATGAGGTGGTACTGCAGACGGGCTCGCATGAACGTTCTAATCCCGGCCCATCCATTGCCCGCAAACTGATCAACGAGGGAAGGATCGGCCAAGTGCAAACCGTACGAATCTTCCTCCCGACCGATGAGCCACATCTGCGTGCGGTCGCTGATCTGAAAACAGCGCCCGATCCCATGCCGGTCCCAGAAGGACTCGACTACGATTTCTGGCTGGGCCACACACCGGTCGTTCCCTACACGGAAAAACGTTGCCACTTTTTTTGGCGTTTTCACAGCGCCTACGGTGGTGGTGAAATGACCGATCGCGGAGCCCATGTCATCGATCTGGCTCAGATGATTTTGGGTCGCGACGATACCGGTCCCGTAGCATTTCGTGCCACGGGCAAACCGCTGCAGTGTGATTTCTTCGATGCAATCCTGGATTTCGAATTCGAGAACACCTATGCCGACGGCCTGCGCATGCTCGGCAGCACGACCGGCAAACGGGGGGTGAAATTTGAGGGTTCCGAGGGAAGCATTTTCGTTGAGGTCCACGGCGGAGCCCTTTCTGCCGAACCGGCCTCGATCCTGGCTGACGTGACCGTCCCTGCGGCACACCACTACGAGCCCCACCGCCGAGAATTTCTCGAAGCCGTGAAGCACGGTACGCCTGTCGTCGCCCCCGCCGAAGCAGGTCATCGGACGGCCACCATTTGCCACCTCAATAACATCGCCATGCGGCTCGGCAAAGAGTTCACTTGGGATCCAGCCACAGAGCAAAGCAACAACGCTGATGTTAATGAGATGCTGAAGCCCTCGATGCGTGAACCTTGGAAGCTATAGCAATTGCCTCTGAGAGTATCATCTTGCCAAGCGAGTCCTGATTGGGTTCTCTGACGTTTGATGGAGAACTACTCCGGTCGCTGACGCTCCCAGCTCGCTGGAGTGAATTGTAAAGGGGCTTTTCCAATTCATCTGGTTGGGAATCGCAGGTTGGAAACTTAACGCGAATTACCCATTTTGGGTCAAATGCCCCATATTTTTTTGAGTACGGGAATTTCCAGGTTTGGTAGAATAAAATTTGAAAAGAATTTTCTTGACAACACACACACACACATAAATTAAGCTCATTCAGGAAAGTGAGGTGAGGCATGCGACGTTGTCTTGTCTGGCTATTCGTTCTTATTCTTTCTTCTACCACTTCTTTGGCCCACGCCGACACGTTCGGCAGTGGGTTGAACTCGTTTGAGATCGAGTTTGTGCCCATCGGCAATCCGGGGAACGCGGACGATCCGAGTGGCCAACCGACACGGCGGGTCGTGATCGGTCCGGGCAACCGTGGGGGGCCTCGGACAGAACTGCTAGGGCCGGGCGCGGTGGACTACCACTACCGCATAGGGAAGTATGAAATCTCGGAACAGATGATCGACAAGGCCAATGCCTTGGGAGGCCTGGGGATCACCAAGGATACTCGGGGTCCCGATAAGCCCGCCACCAATATCGATTGGTTCGAGGCGGCCCGGTTTGTCAACTGGCTCAACATTAGCAGCGGCCATACCCCGGCTTACAAGTTTGACCTTGGCGGGAATTTTCAACTGTGGGAACAGGGCGACGCGGGTTACAATCCCGACAATCTCTTTCGCAACCGACTGGCAAGATATGTGCTCCCCAGTGCAGATGAATGGTACAAGGCGGCATACTACGATCCGGTTGCCGACGTCTACTACGACTATCCTACGGGGAGCAATGCGCCGCCTACGGCAGTAGCTAGCGGAACAGGCCCCAACACTGCGGTTTATCGTCAGGATATCTCTGCCGGGCCTGCCGACATTTTCAATGCTGGAGGAGTAAGTCCCTATGGCACGATGGCCCAGGGGGGGAACGTTGATGAATGGGAAGAAACGGATGTCGACCTAATAAATGACGATAGCTTCGCGCTGCGTGGGCGTCGTGGAGGGAATTGGGACACCTTGTCAGCTTCAACATTCTCGTCAAGTAGTCGCTTTACATGGCAACCAACAAATGCAGTTATTGTCACCGGCTTTCGTGTTGCAAGTATTCCAGAACCAAACACCGTGATGCTATTCGGTCTTGCCGGTACGTGGGGAATCATTAGGCGTTCTCGACCTTAGTCGATCTTTGCAGTTTTTCCTGTTCTTACATATCTCGCCAGATTACTTAGAGGGACCTACACATGCGCAGCCTTCCCAGTGGTTGGAATACACTTCTTACGAAACTTGGGTTTACCAGAAGAAAACCCGGATGTTTTCAAATAAAACCCTTGCGACGATCGTTGCGTATAGAACCGCTCGAAGATCGCCATCTGCTGGCGGTGCTAACTGTCAATTCATTTGGGGATACGCACATCAACACGGATGGCGTACTGACTCTCCGCGAAGCGATGGAGGTTGTACAGCAAGGCAATACGAACGGCTTGGACAATACTACCATCACGAATCAAATTAATGGCAGTGTGGGGAGCAACAATACGATTAAGTTTGCGTCGTCGCTCAACAACCAAAGAATTGGCCTCAGTGTTGGACTGGGACAGATGATGTACAGCCGATCTGGCACCACCCTGACGATTGATGCCAGTGCTCTTGATAGCCTAACCATCGATGCCAACGATCCGACGCCGACTCATACAGGTCAAGGAATTCGCATCTTTAATATTACGGACATCTCAAACGGCTCAAGTCCTTCAGAAGTGATACTGATTGGCCTTACTCTGACAGGGGGCGATGTAGCAAACGAGGGTGGGGCTATCCGATCTGAGGCACGACTAGTCATCCGCGACAGCACATTGGAGGAAAATGAAGCCGACCGAGGCGGAGCCGTGTATGTTAGGGTCGCGGGCGGCGGTACAACACCTCGCGAGGTGCTGCGGATCGAGAATTCGATTATCGATGATAATTTTGCCAGCACGGGCGGTGGCGTGGCGATTGTTTCGGGCTCAATCGGTTCGCCCACGAGTGATACCTTTTACATCTCAGAATCGACGATCGTTTCCAACAACACCGCCGTGTTTAACGGCGGCGGTATGTACGCGGAGTTGTCTGGTGCCCACTTGAATATTGATACCGGGTCCAGTTTCATCTCCAATGATGCTGGCAACAAAGGAGGTGGCCTATCCGTGGATGCCTCGAATGACGCGCGTGCTATGGCTAGAGATGCCGTGTTTGCGCAAAACGGCTCCTTCATAAGCGGTGAAGTTGGTGCAAGCAATGGAAGAGGTGGAGGAATTGCTTTCCAGGGCGTGGGACATTTGTCCCTCGAGTACGTGGGAATTACTGACAACTTTGTGGCATCCGGTGGTCAAGGAGATGGTCTTTATGTTTCTCAATCACATTCCTCTGGAAATGATGTTCGCGTGGAAATTAGAAACTCCCAGATCACCGGCAACGAAGCGCGTGGAGGTAGTGCGAACGACGCGGGTTTGTTCATTTCCCAGTCGACTAGCGCTGCCATCGTCGGGATCTATGACTCAGTCATTGACAAGAACCGGGCGCTAGGGCGCGAATCCAATTTCGCGGCTGGGAGAATTGATTCCGACGGGACTATTACGATCGAGCGCAGCACCATCACCGGCAATTACGCACAGGACGACATCGGGGGAATCTCCATCTATTCGGGCGGGAACGTGAACATCAAGGAATCCACGATCAGCGATAACGTGGCAGATTTGGATGGAATCACGAGTCTTGATGGTCCATCGGGACTTCTCTTGGGCACGCGAAACGGCGCACAATTCATGGTTGAAGGAACGACGATTTCCGGAAATATCAGTAGGAATCTGTCGCAGGGCACGGGGGATCCCAATAATGGAGCCGGTGGAGGTGTCTACCTTTACAACCTCAGTGATAGTGGGAATACCACACGAAGCGTCAAGTTCTCTAATACTACAATATCGGGGAATCAAAGCGACGGTGTGGGAGGTGGAATTGCAATCGTCAATGATAACTCGACGCAACTCGACGTTTCATTCGAGAACTCAACCATTGTGGAGAATAGCGCGGATGTTGATGGAGATGGATTAAGTTTATTTGGCGAGGCTGCGGTTGGAGGTGGTATTTTTGTAGGGAGGAACCGCAACCTCGACCAGAACGGCGATCCCTTACCGACACTCATCACAGTGACACTCAAGAATACTTTCGTTGCTCAAAACCTGCGACTCACCCAAGGCAACCAAATCGACGATGATATTACCAATCTGTCAACCAACTCGATCCCGACCAGTTATAGTTTCATTGGTATTTCCACCGGGGCGAACCTTACTGATATCACTGGCAACCAGATTGGCGTCAGCACGCCCATCGATCCCCTGTTGAGCCCGCTAGCGTTCCACGGCGGGCCGACGCAAACCCATGCCCCGCTGTTCAATAGCTTCGTAATTGATAAAGGTAACCCCAACGCGGTTGCTGGCTTAAATGGCGTGCCGGAATTTGACCAACGTGGCACAGGATTTTCGCGGGTGCTAGATGGAGATGGCAACGGCGGTCCTCGCATCGACATCGGCGCCCACGAAGTGGGTCTGTTGAAAGTGACAAACGTCACTATTAGTGGGTCGGAATCCACCCATTTACCCTTCTCATTTAATGGTCCGAACGATGATACGGACTTCGATGGCTCGGGGATTCAACTCCGCACCGTGCCGGTGGGTGGGGCCGATACGGTTTCCTTGCAGTTTAGTGAAGCAGTTGGCACCATTGCCAGCAATAGTTTAGGTCTGACCGGGCTCAGAACATACGTCGCTTTGGTGCCACCTTCGAGCGGATTCAGCTTCAACCCCAGTACCCTGGAATATAGTTGGAAATTCAATGCCCCGTTCACCGCGAATCCGTACTTGCTCTCGCTCACCGATGCCGTCAAGGACGAATGGGGCCGAAAGCTTGATGGCGAGTGGACGAATCCCTTCAGTATCTTTACCACCAACCCAGCTGTGAGCAGGTTTCCCTCGGGAAATGGTACGGCAGGAGGAAACTTTCATTTTGTGTTCATGATCTTGCCGGGTGATGCGAACCAGTCGAACCATGTGAACGGCACCGATTTCTTTATCTGGCAAAGCAATCAAGGGGGGCCCAGCCATACCTTTGTGATGGCCGACTACAACGGAGATGGCGTCACGAATTCGGCCGACAATGCCTTTTGGCAGGAGAATTATGGGATCAATCTATTTCACCTGTATTATGCCGATTTCAATGCAGATGGATTTATCGACGGTCAGGACTACGACATCTGGCTGGAGAATTACGGGCTCCCCTATGCTTCTTTTGAACACGGCGACGCGGACCAGGATGGCGATGTGGATGACGACGATTTCACGATCTGGTCAAATCAACTGGGACTGGCTATCAAATGGGTGGCGTGAGCAATCGTCGTCCTCTCCGATATCTACAGAAAAAGGCCGGGGTCCGCTTGATGCGTGACCCCAGCCTTTTCTAATATCAAACTCCCGGCCGAATTGCGACGGTGTGGAGTCGCTGGAAGAAAGACGCGCGATCGGACAGTGCTGCGCACTGCCACTAGTTGACGCGGGCCTATCCAAAAAATTGGTCCTCCCGACGGAATTGTGACCGAGAAGTTTGGCTCCTTAATCCCCGCATACTGCGGAGGGTTGTGTGTGATGTGCTAATGGGAAATCGGTTCCTCGCGAGGGCACTCTTCAGCAGAAATGCCCTGCGAGGGATGACTTATACAGATTAATTCTACTCCGAAAAAGAGGGGTGTGGGGAAAATTCTCCGAGAACCTTCAGACAGCAAACTCCATACCAAAGTTCGAAAATCGATCGCCCGACGTCAACCGATCGTCATCTAAAAATCTAGGGCAAATTGCATGCCTGAGGATGCTTAAATCACCTGCTGGCATCTGGAGTGTCCACTATAATTGCACTTGCCCTCTCCAGGCGAGCTTACTACAAGATGCCTGCAAAATAGCTTCTGCCTACTCTTAAACGACTCTTCTTGTCTCATGGTTCATCGGCCGCATGCGAGGTACAAAATGCTACTGAACCAACTTCGCCTGATGCGAATTTCTTCCACAAGTTGGCTGCGTGATGATACCTGTTCTCTGGGAGCAGCGCTGGTTGTTGCCCTCTTGTGCTTTTGTATCTTGCCGACCAGTGCCCAACAATCGAGCAGCGCAAACTCCCGACAGGGGCGGCAGCTCACGCTGAAAAAACAACTCACGGTTGGACTCAAAGCGGTCACCCCTGGTGACAAGGCGTTCATCGACAAGGTTGTGATCAAAGTGGACGAGGGAAAACTTCCCCGCAGCCTTGTGGATAGTACTTTTCTCTGGGCCCGGGAAAAAGCCGACGCCAGGAGTTACGCGCGGTCTCTCCGCCCTATGGTGTACTTCCAGCCAGGCCTGATTGCCCGCTCCAAAAGGTTGGGCATCGAACTGTGACTCAAGCGAAGAAATCAGTTCCATAAGACAGGTACTTCTGGCTGGTTGTAGGGGCTGTTTTCCGCAGCGGGAAAATGCCCTAATCCCGTATCGAAATCTAACAGAGGTCACAGGGCATTTGGATACTGAATGCCGGAAAACTGCTGGTAGCGATCTCGCATCTCGCTGGGCACCTTTCCCGGCCATCGAGCTTAGTTGGTGGGGGCAGTAGGCAAACCGACGGAAATCGGATAAATTGTGGACTTTTAATTGTCCCCCTTCCTGTCAACGGGTGTCCCACGTTGGGTCGGCACTATGGGTAAGAAGACTGCCAAGAAGAGCGTCCGGAAAAAGGCTCCTGCCAAGAAAAAATCCGCCCCTCCCAAGAAGACCGCCAAGAAGAAAAAGGTAGCAACCAAGAAGGTCGCAACAGCCAAAAAAAAGACCGCTAAAGGCAAGAGTGCTTCGGCCAAGACCGCTCCGGTCAAGAAGAAAAAGGTAGTGAAGAAAAAGGCCGCAGTGAAGAAGGGGGCTGCTACGAAGAAAGCCGTCGTCAAAAAGAAAAAGGCGGCCGCCAAGCCCCGTCGCAGCTCTAAAAAGGTGGTTCGTCTGAAGGCATTCTGGGGGGTATTCAACCAGTCGCTCCGCCGAGTCGCCCTCTTCGAGTTTAATGAGCGGAAGAAAGCCGACGCCAAGGCTGCTGACTTGACCAAGAATGGCAAATCGCCCCATTTCGTCATGCCGGTCAAAGAGGCGATCGAGGCCTGATTATTCTTTGCCCTTAACCATGTGCCGCGTTGCGGTACGGCTAAGACTCTTTAGCCCAGAATCGGCTCGAGTTTCTTCAGCGTTTCGGGTTTGCCCAACTCCAGCTTTCCAAAGCCGCGTTGTGCCCCCGCCTCGACGGCTGCGTCTTGATGCTCAGCATAGTTGGTCACCAGCATCACGGGGGTGTTCTTCAACTCGGGATCACTCTTAATCTGCCGAAGAATTTCAATTCCGTCAGAATAATCACGGTCCAGCTTGCGGTTGATCAGCACCAGATCGAAGCTTCCAGCCCGCAGAGCGGAAAGAGTGTCCTCCGGTCCATGAGCCTGTTCGACCGTGCAATCAAAGGAGTCGGTCAGAAACCGCTTGATCGAGGAAAAATCTGGCCCGCAATTTCCTACATCGAGTACGCGCTTGCTCATTACAAACTTCCTTTGTAGCAATTAGCTATTGGCTAAAGATTATCTCAACTGCTAACGGCTAAACGCTGTCCGCTAACTGCTCTTTCACTTGCCTTCTGGTGTGATCGCGAATAAATGGGTGCGGTTGCTGATGTAGAGCACATCGTCCGCCACGATGGGGGTACTGTAAACACTGTTACCCATGTCCTGAGTGCCGTAGTAAGGCTCACCGTCTTCCATGGCGACTTCGGGTTCAGCCGAATGCCGAAAGACGGCCACTTCGCCATCTTCGTCACCGATGTAAACCTTGTCTTCGATAATCAACGGGGATCCCCAGGCAGCCGAGAGCATGTCGTAGGTCCAGTTCACTTTGCCAGTCTCTGCGTCGAGGCAGTGAAATAGCCCGCTAAAGTCGGCGATGTACAAAATCCCATCACGAATGGCGACCGTGCCGCAACTACGGTGCATCGTTTCTTCGAACTCGATTTTATCGTTGCCATTCGTATCCACTTCGCTGTAGTGCCAAATTGCGGCGGAGTTCGGATTGGGGCGAGTGAGGTCTCCCTCTTCGGGAATGACCGCTTGAACTCGCTTGTGAGGAATCTCCTCTTTGGGATTGGCCGAATTGAATGCCAGCTCGGGACTCACATTCCCCCGTTTGGTGGGATCAATACACCACAAGTGACCGATCCCTTCCCCGTGCTCAGGATCCTGGCCGACGGCTACATAGATGCGATCGTTATGAAACACTGGGGTGGCGATAATGTTGTTGCGTGTCCCACGACCTCCCAGTTCCCACTTAGAAGTCTTGGGGTTCGCGTCGAACCTCCAAAGTAGTTTTGCATTGCCCGCGCCATCGCCTTTCGGATCGAAGCTGTAGACCCAGCCATCGCCGCCCGCAAAAATCACCTGAGCTTGTCCGTCTAGCTCAAAGTAAGTTGGTGAGGACCATTGCCCATGAAGGATATTCAAGCCCGGGGAATTGTCAGTCCACAGCACTTTTCCCGTGTTCTTATCCATCGCAAAAAAGCTGGGGGCATCGGGGGCGGGGATGTAGTTGTGTTCGACGTCAACGCCGTTGGAAGTATTCACAAACAGAAGATCCCCCGCAGCGGTCACTGAGCAACTGCACATGTTGTGCTGCGAGATTCCCAGTTCCTTCATCATGTCGAAAACCCATACGACATCTGCCTCATGCTCAAGCTTGTAGGGCTTATTTGATTCTTTGAGCAAATTCTCTTCCTCGGCGTAAGGACCATCATTCTCGCCATCGTAAAACCCTTGAGTATCTAGGCAGCGAACCTCACCACGACTCGTCACAAACCAGAGACGATCGCCTTCAACTAGGGGAGCACAGCAAATTCCTTGCAGGGGCCAATCGTGTACGCGTCCCGTGGGGAGCTTCTCGCTGCTGTGTTGCCAGAGAAACTTGCCGTCCTTGATGTCAAAAGCGATCAGGCAGCCAAGATCTACATCGCTAGGATACCGCTCTATCCAACCTCCACTGTTGTTCGTGCCGACATAAACCTGACCATCGGCCACCACTGCATTGCCGTAGGTTTGTGAACCAAGTCGAGCAACCCATTTAATGTTCTTCGCCGCGGAAGGATCCCATTCACCGGTGATGTAGTCGAATTTGCCGACGTTCCATTCGGTGGGAATATTTTGGCCGATTGGCGTGTTGTTGCGGGTGGACGAGCCTCCCCACTGGGGCCAATCGATCGTTCGATGCCCGGTGCCAGATTCTTGTGCTGCATGAGTTGCCAAGTATTCCAAGCCCGCACTGGTCCACCAACCCAAGGCCGCCGCCACAATGAACCAGGTAACTTTCCTAAACTTCTTCATTACGATTCCCTATTGATTGGGATAAACCTTGATATTGTCGACAAAAATCTCTGCGACTTCCGCCTTGCCAAATAAGCCAGGACTACCGAACTGATGTGGTGCCGTATCTTCCATTTGAATGGTCCAACTTTCTGGTTCAGCTTCGCCGCGTGGCCAGAGTTTGCCCCTCACGATGGCCTTATCTTTAGCCGGGTCTACACGCATTTTCATTGTATACCACTTACGAGCTTCCGGGTTGAACTCCGCAGAGGCAAACGTACGAAAATCACTGGGTATCCAACTGTAGATACGCAATTCGTTGTTCATGGGTCGCACCGTCATGGAATAGCGACTGTTGGTCAATCCAAAATCTGGCAACTTGCCATCCTGCTCGTCGAGTGCAAAATCAGCCTGGATCGTATAGTCCGTCATTTCGACCGGTCCCATTGAAAGCTGACTACGCGTTCCTAACTTATTGTTAGGGTCGTTCGGAGTCGGCAATACATCGCGCTTTACGGCAAATCGCTCTCCATCTTCGTCCCGCAGCACATATCGCACACGCCCACCGATCCAGGTGAGAGGCACATCCTCATCGCTATCAAAATCAAAAGCCCAGGGCAGGGGAGGGACAATGCGAATGCGCGCTGTACCAGTGAGCTCACCCACTTTGCAGGTCACGAGGGCGACTTGATGATCCTTTGAATTAGGAGCGGTGTAGACACCTTCAGAAGTAACCATGCCGGGTCCATCAACGCCAAACCTCACATCCTCTGCAGCGACGTCGCGTAGAAATTGTCCACGTGAATTGTAGAGCCGAACTTTGTACGACTGGTTGCCACCGGGGGCCAGAAGCACGTCGTAAGGTACCACTTGGACTAGAGCAGGTTCAGGATCGTCGTCAACAGCGGTTTCTTCGGGTTGAGAAGGTAATGGATCCGCCGAGGGCTCTACTTCGGGATCACCAATACAATAAATCGCATCCGAAGTCGGCAGATAGATACGACCGTGAGACACAATCGGCGAACCGTCATTATCTTCTCCGAGACGGAGCTTATGAATGATCTCTACACCATCAGCAGTTGGCTTGAGAATGTACCACCTGCCGGCATTGGTACAGGTGTAAACCTTCCCATCGGCAACAAGCGGTGTGCTGCGCATCGCAGTACCAAGGGCCTGTTTGTCGATCTGCTCGCCAGTCTCAGGATCGAAAACATATAGCTTCGCTCGATCATCGACAGTCCAGAGCCTGCCATCGACCATCACCGGCGAACTCTTTCCAGACATAATCTGAGGAACAAACCATTTTTCTTTACCAGTCAAGTCTCCTGACAGGTCCCCTGGGATTGCCACCAGTGCCCCCATAGTGTTGCCAACAATATTCTCTTCGCTTTGCGAATAGTAAACCGTATCACCATCGACTAGCGGTGAGACATTTAAGCCGCGACGCGAAAGGGGATACTGCCAAATGGGTTGCCCCGTACGGGGCTGAAGCGCCCACACCTCACCATCACCGGATCCAAATACCAAGGCAGCTTGACCACCAAGAACGGTCACCACGGGTGTGCTGTAAGTAGTGTCATAAGGTGAAATGCCTGTTCCATTTATCCAGCGAATTTCACCGGTCGCCTTATCGAAACTCATAAACCGGTGGGCGGGGCGGGCGAGAAACCCGTATTTCGGAGCATCCCCCCATCCCACGAGTACGGCGCTAATAAGAACCTGATCTTCAAAGATCACAGGGACGTTTGTGCGGCCACCATAGGTGTTGATCAATCCAAATTCTTCAAGCAGACTGCGATTCCAAACCAATTCCCCTGACTTCCCTTCGAGACAGCAAAAATACCCGCATACGCTCTGAACATAAATGCGTCCCGTCTCTGGGTCCCCGACACAGCAGGACCAGCCAACCCGGGTATCAGGCACCTCACATAAATAGAGGTTAATCCGGTGCTCCCACTTCTTCTCACCGGTAGCAGCGTCCACACAAACGACTTTCTCAGCTTCGATCTCTGTACCTGGTTGATCGCGGACCAGGGTATAAAGCAGCCCATTCATAACGATGGGTGTTGAACGGCCACCCAATTCAGTATTCTTCCAGAGCAAGTTGCTCCCAGGCCCTCCCGCAGGATCCCAGGACTCGATAAGTCCCTTCTCCGTGGAGGAATTATTCTGCTGCGGACCACGCCAGGCAGGCCAATCGAGTGGATCAGCGGCCAATAATTGCCCCGCATTCGCAATTGAAACTAAAAAGAGTATGGTGCAAAAGGTCAACCAAGAACAGAGCTCAAGAGGGGTCCACCGGGATTGTTTCATAGAGAAATTGATTGTTGTTCGCGCCCCACACACACGGGTGAATGATCGTGCATTGCTCGGGAAGCGATAGACGGAGGGTATTAAAGGGAGGGCATCTGGCGGAGGATAAATCGTTGTGAGCGATTGAACGCTACCACAAGAGTTTGACACCTTGGGAAACCTTAACGATTTCGAAAAGTATACGCATTCGGCCTAAAAGAAACAGCTTAGCATCCACCTGCAAAGCCCTTCTCGTAGCTCACATCCCTTAAAATAACAGATTTCTGCAATCTTCCAAGGTGCCCCTAGGACACTGTTCAGGCAAGGCAAAATCGATACCTTCGAGAAGGTCTCCTTGGACGGTAAAGTTTACCTAATACTTGTTCTAACTCAGTTCGTGAAAATTACTTCGGTCTTCTCAAGGGTACCATGATAGCTCGCCGATACGTGTTGATGTCGGGGACAAAACCCAGAGAATTGTTCGCCGACACACCATAGTTGGAAGCGTCTGCACCGGTCTGTTTTTTCGAGTCAAGGATTGGCTCGACTAGTGTAGATGCCTGACCGTGGGGACCCACCGTAACGACCCACCTCGACCCCCCCGACCCAGCAGGGTCACCTCACACTCCCGCCTACTTACCGCACACGGGCCAACGCCCACGCCAAAGTCGCAACGACTAACCCAGGGAGGGTGTGGCGAACTCAGCAGGATCGAATATGTCAGGCGCGTTTGCACGCACGTCCCCTACGCATAGGAGATGTCATTCAATGAGATGGAACATGTTGGGAGCGCTCGTTTTCAGCGTATGTCTCGCTAGCCAAGGCTTCGGCTATGGCCTGCTCGACGTCATGCTGGGATGTGGCTGCGGTTGCGATAACTGCGCATCGCAGAATTGTTGTGAGAAATCATGTGGCTGCTGTGACCCAGGTTGCGGATGCTGCGATCCAGGTTGCGGCTGTGCCGATCCTTGCTGTGGCGATAACTGCTGCTGCAACAACGGATGCTGCGACAATGGCTGCTGCAACTCCGGTTGCTGCTGCAAGAAGCGAGGCGGCTTGTGCGATTTGTTCAAGCGAAAGAGCCGCAACTGCTGCTGTGATCCAGGTTGTGGTTGCGATGACCACTGCTGTGACCCCGGTTGCGGATGCTGCGATCCAGGTTGCGGCTGTGCCGATCCTTGCTGCGGATGTGGCAATGGTTGCTGTGGCAAAGGCTGCTGCGACAACGGTTGCTGTGACAGTGGTTGCTGCAACTCCGGTTGCTGCTGCAAGAAGGAATGCTTGCTGCACCGTTTGTTCAAGCGTAAGAGCAACAATTGCTGCTGTGATCCAGGTTGTGGTTGCGATGACCACTGCTGTGACCCAGGTTGCGGATGCTGCGATCCAGGTTGCGGCTGTGCCGATCCTTGCTGTGGCGATAACTGCTGCTGCAACAACGGATGCTGCGACAATGGCTGCTGCAACTCCGGTTGCTGCTGCAAGAAGCGAGGCGGCTTGTGCGATTTGTTCAAGCGAAAGAGCCGCAACTGCTGCTGTGATCCAGGTTGTGGTTGCGATGACCACTGCTGTGACCCCGGTTGCG
>CALALR010000024.1 GCA_937925545.1 uncultured Planctomycetaceae bacterium | reverse complement strand
CCGGCAAGGTTGTTCAGTTTCCAGGTGTGAGAAACAGCAAAAATCACACCTCCCCAGGGCCTGACGCTGTTCTTCTTCGGCCCCAGATGTATAATAGTTGTATTAACTTCATTTTGCATGGACCGTGTTATCAAAAACACAGCCGAAAATTATAGGCACGGTCTGCAGTGATTCCGGTACGCTCTCTATTGTTGATCCGTGTCTTGTCAAAAGTAACAGGCCCGGTAAGGTCAAGTTTCCAAAGTGCAATCTCTACTCTTCGTTCGACACTGAAGTTGGAGACGGAGAGTTTCCAGTCTACGAAATAAGGGATAGCGACGGTAAACTTAGGTGCATAGTCATAGGCATTGAATGAAATACGTTGATCCAGTCAAGAACCCGAACCTATGGCTGGAGATGACAATCCTCAAAATGATTGAGGAACGAGAGCCTGAAAACAATGAAGCGCTGACAGCAGCAATCAAGGCGATTGTTCACTGGCTTGAGCCTGGTCTAATAGATCAGTTATTCGGTGACTGGATCCAGGTCTACCTAAACCAGCTTCACGAACTAGAAAGCAGTCGAAATATCGCTGATCCGCCGTGTTCTCTAGAACCTTCTGAGGAGTGATCGGCATTATTTTGAAGTGATCTCGGATCGCGTCATCCGGATAAGGAGGTCTGTGCCAGAAGAACTCCTTCGCATCTTCGTTAACCGTCCATTCGGGATGGTATCTTCGCCACCAGCTGAACGCATTGAATTGTTTAGCTGGATTACCAGAAGTGCTATCAATAACAAGCACATCGCCAGGGGCAAGGACCCAACGGAGACGAAGTACTTCCATAAAACCTCGTCGGATCGCTTTGATTCCGACCTTTCCATTAAACGCTCCGTCTAAAGATCTTCTTCTTTTATTATTGCGTTTCCAGTACCAATCATTTAGTTGCCGTCGCGACTTTCCAATAGCAAAGCCAGTGTTCCACAACCAATAGCCTGGTCGGTATTCGCAAACAGGTTGAATAAATATCTTACAAAGATGGTCACCGACGACAAATGTAGTGCTTGTAAACTTGCGGCGTGTTCTATATGACATCGTGGAAGAATTACTGGCGATGATCCAAAGAGACCCAGAACTTTGGGAGCTCATGGAGCAGCTCAAGCACCAAGACGAAGAGCCCTCTGATTTTATTTTAAACGTCGCTCAGATGCTCGCAATCGAATTTGAAGATCTACACCGGACGGATCTGAACGACAAACTGGATGCGCTCTTCGGAGGGCTGCCTGCTAAAGCTTTCGAGATGGTGCCTCTTTTCCTGCACATTGCTCTTGACATCTTCATGATGCGAGCGATCCCTGCAGACCACAAGGGGGGATGACCCGTGAAATCAGGATTTGTATTCTGCGACTTTGATAATCAAAACGTACTTTGCTATACCGAGGATCGGTCCACGGTGCAACTGCTGCCCATCGAGTCGGCGAAGAATCTTAACAAAGCCATCTGCCTCGGTGATCGGACGGAGATGAAAAACATTCAAGAACGTTTAAAGGCTAGTGACATTATCGACGGCCTCTATATCGTGAACATCGGGACCCTTTACAAGCGCTACTTCTGAATCCAATGCTGAGATATGCATGCGACATTGAGACTAACGGTCTCTTGCACGAACTCGATCGTGTGCATAGCCTGGTCCTAAGAGATCTTGATACAAACGAAGTCATAAGTTGTTCTAATGAAGGTAACTATTTGCCAGTGCAATTTGGCTTGAGTTTGTTAGAACAAGCCGACCTAATTGTTGGTCATAATTTCCTTAATTTTGATATGCGAGGGATAGCTAAGGTCTACCCTACATTTAAAATTAAAGAAAATTGTGACATTCACGATACGCTAATTATCAGTCGTGTGTTGTCACCAGAAATGGAGACTGTCGACGCACAGAAGTACACTCACATCGATAGTAAATACAAAGGAAGGCATTCATTAGCCGCGTGGGGTGAACGTCTCGGCGTTGAAAAAATAAAATTCACTGAGACGCAAACGAAAAAGACCGGGCCAAAGGAAAGCGTGTGGGAGAGATGGTCCGAAGAGATGCAGGTTTACTGCGAACAAGACACATTGGTTACCAAAGTTCTATATGAGTACTTCCAGACGCAAGAGCTGGACCCAAGGTGTTTTCAACTGGAGCACGAATTCGCCGCTATCATGACAATGCAGGAGGATTTCGGATTCCCTTTCAATGAAAGAGCTGCGTTCGCGTTGGTCAATACGCTCAAGGCGAGGCGGTCCGAAATTCATGATCAACTTCAAGAAGTTTTTCCGCCAATTGTCGAAGAGCGTGTCTCAGAAAAGACGGGCAAGAAACTCAAGGACCGCGTCGTTCTATTTAATCCCGGTTCGCGTCAACAAACGGCACAACGTTTACGAGAGCGTTACCCTGAAATTAGTTTCTCCCAAACGGAGAAGGGTAATGTCAAGGTGGACGATGAAGTCCTTGAAAAGCTTGGTGCGAAATACCCGGAAGCTAAGCTCCTCGCTGAATATCAAACGCTCAACAAAAGGCTTGGCCAGATTGCTGAAGGGAAAGAGGCGTGGCTGACACATAGTCGCGTTTTTGACGATAGTCGTATCCACGGTACAGTTATAACTAATGCATGTATCAGCGGGCGTTGCTCACACCGACGTCCCAACACTGCCCAAATTCCGAGTGTTGGACATCCTTATGGAGCCGAATGTAGAGCATT
>CALALR010000023.1 GCA_937925545.1 uncultured Planctomycetaceae bacterium | reverse complement strand
CACCGGCTGGCACTCGTTGGCACAACCGGTGAGAGTGGAGGCGGCGGGAATCGAATGAGAGTGCAGATTGCCGGAAGGGCCAGCGCCGTAATGACTTCGGAAAAGGGACCTTGCCGCCGGGAGCATCTGGGGAGCGGCAACGAAGCAGTGATTGTCCCGAGTCGACACCTAGTGACGCACAGCAGGCCTCGATAACGCCCGCTTTGCAGCATATAGCAGACGCCTGGCCGCATCTGAAGCCGCATATTCGTGAGGCCGTCTTTACGCTCATCGACAGTGCCCTCGCACAACGCCAGTTGGATGGAGGGCAACCATGAGCCAATGCCCTTCAGAAACGGGCGCAACCGTCGTCGAGTCCTCGCGACTGGGCTCTCTCGTCCTCGCCATCCCTCCAGCTCGCCGCGGGGCCGTCTTGCAGTCGGTTGTTTCCTTCCGTCCGGACAAAAATCTGGACGAGGCCTTTGCGATTGGACCGCTCCGCGCCGCCTTCGCCGAACTGTGGGAAGCGTCCTTCAGTTGCCCAGTCCCAATTGAGTGTCTTCGGGCCGTCCTCGAGCCCCCGGTGCAAATCCGAACGGTTCTCGAATTCAGCAAGCTGATGCTTATGCAGGATGTTGCCGAGATCGACTCCGCGCTGATCCACCTGGTTGGATACCTCGCTCGGCGTGTGGCAGAGCTCGGCGGCAGCAGCCAGCTGGAGCTGTTTAAGGGCGCCGAACAAGACAATGAACTGCCGGAGCGATTTGGGCGTGTCGGGGACTCGGTCAGAAACCTCAGGACCTTGGTCGAGCGTGGCGAGAAGTTCCACACGATTTATGCCGATCCTCCTTGGCCCTACGCAAATGAGGCGTCACGGGCGGCGGCGGTGAACCACTATCCGACGATGCCCGTCGAGGAAATCCGCGCCGAGCCAGTATCGGAGCTCACAGAGGACCAAGCGCATCTGCACCTCTGGACCACCAACGCATTTCTTCGCGAAGCACTCGATGTGATCCAGGCTTGGGGGTTCGAGTTCAAATCGTGCCTCGTCTGGGTGAAAGACGAAATGGGCATGGCAAGTTACTGGCGTGCTCCCCTCGTGTTCCTGTTGCTCGGCGTGCGGGGCAGTCTCAGGTTTCAGGACCGGACTCTTCAAAGTTGGATTCGGGCTGGAAGGACAGTGCACAGCCGCAAGCCTGGCAAGATTCGATCGCTGATCGAGCGAGCAAGCCCGGCGCCGTATTTGGAGCTTTACGGACGAGAAGAGCTCCCAAACTCGGCTTGGACGGTTTACGGGAATCAAGTGGAACGACGACTTTTCTAATCAAGCAAACAGGAGTTCATGACTATGGCGTCCGAACGACTCACGACGGTTCTTGACGAACTGCGGGCAGAAGAAGCTGATCTTCAGGAAAGACTCGAATCGCTTCGCGTCGAACTGAAGTGCGGAGAGGCTCAGCTAACTCAGGTCCGCAAGGCGCTGACCTCGCTGAAAGACAAGTCTTCAAACGGAACCAACGCGAAGCGTACTGCTACGCGGGAGGAAGTCATCGAAGCAATGCGAGAAGTTATTCGCGAGCGGGGAACAGTGTCGGAAACGGATCTCAAGCGACTCGTTGAAGAGCGAATCAGCGCACAGGGAAGATCACGGGTGGGTCTCTTGATGCGTATGAGAAGCGCACTAAAGGAAGCCCAGTTCGTCAGACGTGGAAACGTTTTCGGACTCGGCGTTGAGGCCGAAAGCGATGAATCTGAAAGAGAAACAGCGAATTGAACGAAGTGTACCTCCCGCCGGGCGTGTCGAACGCGCCCGGCAACGAAATTGGCGGGGGCAACTCGATGCTGGCGGCCCGCGTTCAGCGGGCCGCTGATCGCCGGAGCGTACAGCGGAGGCGAAATGGGCCCGCACCTGACCCCAGTCAGGTCGGGCCGGTGCGAGCGGCCCAGCGAGCACGCGGACGTTCAGTCCGCATTGGCACGCCCAGCCCCCTGCCGGGCTGCGAGGTTCTGCCCGTTCAGGGCAAGTGGAGCGTCCAGCGGAACAAAGCCAAAGCGGTGGCGTTCAGCCGCCGCGTGGCGTGGAAGTGTTGGGCTAAGCGGGATCGCACAGAATGTGCCAATGAGTGGAACCGAATTGGCGCGGACTGTGCCCCGCGCGGCCTCGACCAGTCATGTCAGCTGAGCGTTTTCCGCGAAGCGGAATAAGCGAAGCGACGGCGGGGAGGGCAAAGCGCCGCATATCCCCAGTGCGAAGCACCAGGGAATGCGAAGCGAAGCTGTGGACCCTGCCGAGGTTCTCCCGCGCAGCCGGGAATCCGAGCAGGGGCCACTCGAGGTAAACGCGAGCACGAAGTGCGAGTCAATTTACTCCCGCGGTGACGACAGTCACCTGGGTGGGGAGTGGTGGCGGGTGTGGCAGGTGCGCGGTGGCGTGTTGCAAGCCGAGTGCCGGACCGAGGGGCCGGCAGCCCGGAGGTCCCGACTCCGCTCGGGCGCAGCCGGCACGGGCTTGCCGTCGCAAGTGATGGGCATGTTTCAGGTACCTCACTCGAATCAAAATCTGCTTTGGCGTCGACGGCCCTCGTGCGAAGCTGGCCACAACACGATATGATTCGACTTAGCGGTATCTCGACCAGAGGTTCGGGTTTCGGCAATTCGGGACGGTTCAGGTCTGGTGCCCCTCGCGATGGTCGAATAAGGACCGGGAGCTCGTCCTAGGGGATGAGCTGGCGGTGATGAGAGGACTCAAGCGTGTCATCGAACGTGTTGCTCATCGATCATTCGGAAACGTTTCCGAACCTGGCGAATGCCCCAATCGTTGAAGCCGTTGTGCACTGGCAAGCGATGGCGTCGAGAGATTATCGGGAAGCCAATCTGTTACAGCTGATGCAGGAGGCATTTCCGGACTACACGTCGACCAACCAACACAACCTGGAAGCGGGCTTCGCGGGGACAGCAGAGGGCATCGAGTTCAAGCAGCGAAGCGCGTGGCAGGGCGTGCGGTTAACGCAGAAGCACGATGACGGGAGCGACAAGTTCGTCTGCCAGTTTCTTCGGCAGGGAGTCGTGTTCAGCCAATTGGCTCCTTACACAAAATGGGAAGACTTCGAGCCGGAGGCGAAGAGGTTTTGGGAAAAGCACTGCGAATTGGGCGATCCCAGTGAGGTTGCTCGGCTGAGCGTGCGGTTTATCTCGCAGATCGCTATCGCATCCATCGACGAAATCGAGAACTATATTGATACGGTTTGCGAACCGCTTCATCAGCTTGGCTTGTCGGCAAGCAGGTACTTTCACCAGGACACGATTGAACTCTCAAACCAGCCGTACGCAATCAACATTGTCCGCGCTGTGCAGCCGACATCGGAGCAGAAGTCAAACCTGATCGTTGACATAACGGCTTCGACGTCCGAGAGCTTAGAGTTAGGACAAGTTGACGACAAGCTGAAAGACTTGCGGTTCATTAAGAATAAGGTGTTCTTCACCCTGATGAAGGACCCGGCACAATCCTTCGGAGCATCGTGATGCTGGGATTTGAAACAGTAGAATCTGGCGTGAGTGAGGCAGCTCGTACCCTCAATGATTTCCGGAAGGATATCGATGTGCTGAATCACGAGTCGGTGACTTTCTCGAACCTCTCGCTGGATGATCAATTGATCGACGCATATCGCGAGGCATCTCAGCCCGACTGGGATGGTCAAGGTTCGACGGCGGTCTCACCGGCGACATTGCAGTTGGCCAAGAAGTTCGTGGAGTCTCTACCCCGCAAGTATCAGACTCCCGAGATTGCGCCCGAACCGGATGGCCACGTGAATCTGGAGTGGTACAACGGGAAACGACGCTTGCTTTCGGTGAGCGTGAACCCGGACGGGCGACTTCATTGGGCAGCGCTCATCGGAGGTGAAGACCCACGCGGCTCATGCGTGTTTTTTGGTGAAGCCCCCAAAACACTCCTGCACCTCTTGCGTCGAGTCTGCCGAGGATGATCAACCCGGACGATGTTCCAGACGTCGAAGACGACGAAATGCTGGCTCGATTCATCGTCGCGGGACAGTCTATCAGGTCGCTGCGGAAGTACGTGCGGGAAAACAACACGGTAAAGCCCCAGTTGTTTCTCCCTTACAAACACGTCGAGCTATCCGTAAACCGACATCGAGACTGCGACGAAGGCGAGATTTGGGATTTCGGGCAGGCAATTGCCCAGTATCGCGAGATGGCCTTGCATGGACGTTCCGATATCGCAGTTATGTCTTGTACGTTCGATAGCCTCAACGTTGTCGCAAAACCAATCAGGAATCACCCGCAGGGTGTCCCGGACAATCCCAATCACGCTGACATCGTCGGTTTTCCTGCCGCAAAGGAAGATCAACTTTCGCTAGCTGAAAAACTAGCGGCACACGCAACCGACCGCCAGACACCACCAGACTCAGAATAGGTCGTCTTGCGGGACGCAAGTTTTGGTTGGCGGTTTCTGTTCTTTTCCGTAGGATCATCATTCGAATGTTCCAAGCGGCCGTGCCGAGTGTGGAAAACACACCCAAATATACTGACTGCTACAGCTAGGGGCTCGCCGTGGACGCACGAACCTTGGTCGCCATGATCGTCATCGACACACTGGTTGTCGTCGGAGGAGCGATCGGAAGCTACTGTTATGTGCGGAAGATTCGCGGCCCACAGGAACGGACTTTCGTCGTCAAGATGTTCGTGTTGATGTGGCTGCTGATCATTGGCTTATTTGCCGGACAGATTCTATTCCCTGGATCAGCATTCTTGTTGTTCATTCCATATGCGATTCTGCTGACGCCGCTCGCGCTCTATTGGAACAAAAAGCAACGTGAGATTCATATTCAGGAATCGGGGAGCCATCGCGGAGACGATGGTTAAAGCGGCCGAATCCGTGCGTAGATCCGGCAATAACGGCGGATCAACTACACTCAGTGAAACGAATGAGCAAGGGACGGCAACGATGACGGATGATTCGAGCAGCAGAGCGGTGACTGGTCCAAGGCCGCTTCATCTCGGGCCGTAGCTGGCGCAGAAAAGGTGCGTTGTTGGTCGTAACCTCGGATTCTCAAAGAGCGTCAGCTCTCTCGCGATCCTGGCTCGCCCAACTTACCGGCGAAACCAAAGTTCGGTGAGCTCTCGGGAATGGCGATAGATTCAGTTCGGGCCCGCTGTTTACTCTTCAGGGGACAGCTCCGATTCATCCCGCTCGTGCGCGTCGCGGATTTGTCGGTCGTAATCGGTACGCTCGGGAAGCTGACCAGGCGGCTGCGGAGAGGTATATTGTTGAGATGGCCCTCAGCAATGAATCCAACTTACGACGGAACATCGCTGGCCAGTTCGCAACGACACACTGGAGTCTGGTACTCGCCGCTGGAAACCGTGAACACGAACAGTCCCATCACGCCCTGGAGGCGTTGTGTCGCGCTTACTGGCCACCGCTCTATGCGTACGTCCGTCGTCGAGTCAGTGACGTTCACGAAGCCCGGGATTTGACGCAGGCGTTCTTTGCCCGCTTGCTGGAGAAGCATTACGTCGCCGATGCTGACCCGAATCGCGGTCGCTTTCGCGCGTTCTTGATCACGGCATTCAAGCACTTCCTTTCCAACGAATGGGAGAAGGCCAGAGCGATCAAGCGCGGCGGCGGACGCAGAGTGCTTTCGCTCGACTTCGATTCTGCCGATTCACAAGTCCGCATCGATCCGGCGTCCCGATTGACCGCTGAGCAACAGTATGACCGGCAATGGGCGATCACGCTGTTGGAGCGGATCATGGATTTGCTGGAGACGGAGTTCACCCGGAAGGGCAAGGCGAATCACTTCGAGGCGTTGAAGGGATTCATCGTGGGTGACCATGCCGGGACAACCTATTCGCAAGTCGCCAACCGTCTGGGAATGACCGAGGCGGCTGCAAAAAAAGCGGGTTCACGGCTTCGACGGCGCTATCGCGAATTATTGCGGGAAGAGATCGCTCAGACGGTCTCCGGACCCGATGAGGTTGAGGACGAGTTGCGTAATCTGTTTGCCGCATTGGAGTAGTGAAGCCTGAAAAGAAATCATGTCACTATTGTTCTCAATTCCTTCAGAAGGAGTAGCGATGTGAATTGAGGAGTCATACGAATGTCCCAAATCCATAGTTGTCCGAAATGCGGAGCCGAGCTGCCTGAGAATGCCCCACGCGGTCTTTGTCCAAAATGCCTGATTGCCGCCGGATTCGATAGCCGGGATGAATCTATGAACCCGGGCGACAGCTCGACGGGGCACACGACGTCTCAGCCTCGCCCCTTCCAGCCGCCGGACGCCGTCTCACTGGAACCGCTTTTTCCGCAGCTGGAAACCCTCGAACTGGTGGGGCATGGCGGGATGGGGGCTGTTTACCGAGCCCGGCAAAAGAAGCTGGATCGAATCGTCGCGCTGAAAATCATCCGCCCGGAATCGGCCGACGATCATGCGTTTGCCGAGCGGTTCAATCGCGAAGCCCGCACGCTCGCTCGGCTGAATCACTCTCACATCGTGGCCGTTTACGACTTCGGCGAGGTGACGATTTCCCACGACGATTCGTCGACGCCACGAACACTCTTTTACTTCCTGATGGAATTCGTGGATGGCGCGAACCTCCGTGAACTGATTGATGGAGGCGACCTGCGCTCTGATCAGGCTCTTGCGATCGTCGCTCAGATCTGTGAGGCGCTGCAATTTGCACACGAAGCCGGCGTCGTCCACCGCGACATTAAGCCGGAAAACATACTGGTTGACACGCGGGGGCAGGTAAAGATCGCGGACTTCGGTCTGGCTAAACTCGCGGAACGATCGCCGGAAGAATTCACGCTGACGGGCACACACCAGGTGATGGGCACGCCGCGGTATATGGCGCCCGAGCAGATGGAAGGATCGCACGGAGTCGACCATCGTGCCGACATCTATTCGCTGGGGGTCGTGTTTTACGAAATGCTGACTGGCCAGGTGCCGGCCGGTCACTTTGATCCGCCTTCAAAGAAAGTGCAGATCGACGTTCGGCTGGATGAAGTCGTCTTAAGGTCCCTTGCCCGCGAGCCGGACCGCCGCTATCAGCAGGCCAGCGAGGTGAAGACCGACGTCGAAGTGATTTCGCAATGCAGCGGCACCGACGTGGCCCCGACCGTTCGTGGCCACGCTCGCCAGAACGTGGATGCCGGGGACCGGCAGAACGCGACCGGAACACCGGTTGACGACGTCACCGCTCGACTGGTGCGGCAGGTGCAGAAGGTTGGGTCGTCGCTGTTCTGGCTGGCGGTGACCGAATGGGTGCTGGTCACGCTGACGCTGTTGATCGGCTCGGCAGTGATCTACTTTTGGGACGGTGCTCCTTCCGAGTGGAAGAAAGCGCTGCGCGACGACGATCTGACCGGCGGGATCGTCGCCATTGAGTTCTGGACGACGCTGCACGCGGTGACCGTCCTCACATCGTCGCTGCTGCTGAAACGGCTGCGCTGCTGGTCGCTCGGAGTGGCCTCGGCGTTACTTGTAATGTTGTTCCCGCCGGCGAATCTCGTTGGACTGCCAATCGGCATCTGGTCGCTGGTCATGCTGAGCAGCCGCGAGGTGCGGGAAGCATTCCGCTTCGTCAATCAGGGGACGCTGACGCTTCCGCTGGTAGACACTGACGACGCCATCGAGACGGAAAGCGACGCCGGTTTTCCATGGTCGGCGTTCTGGTTCGAGTTCTCGATTCTCGCCGCGCTGTTCGGCATCGTAACGTTCACGCTGGTGTGGTCGCAGCATGGCGGAGCGCTCGCGGCGCTGGCTCTGCCGTGGATGTTCGTGGGCGGGTGCGGAGCAGCCACGCGGGACGATCCGGAAAACGCGGCCGCGAATGTCAATCTGGTCGTGGCGACCCTCGTCAGCGTCGTGCTGATCGCCGGCGGTGTGGTGATCGAAGGCACACCGGTACCCCTCACGGCCTTTGGAGCATGTCTGGCGGGTTTCCTGTTCGGTACGGGAGCCGGAACCGCCAGCCGCGAAGCACGGAAAGCCCGCAAGGCCGCCGAAGAGTACCTCAAGGCCCATGCAGACGATGCGGACGACTGCGGCGATCTTGAACAGCGATCGGGCAACGGTAGCGAAGAGCATGCCGAGTCGAATTTGAGCAAGTCCGCTGAACCGGAGCCGCGCGGTACGCTCGGCCGGGCGTGGGATACGTGGTGGCAGCAAAGAACTCGGTGGCAAATCAACACAGCGATCACGATTCTTGCAGGGGCGCATCTCGCGTGCATGGCGGCGATGCTGACACTGCGCGGTGGTTTCGAGGTTTACAACGGTCGGCAGCAGTTCGTGCATCAGGTCGGAATGCCGAGTCCGTGGTATGTCTACACCACGTGGCGATTTCTGGACGTCATCGAGTTCGATTCCCAGTTCAACTGGCTGTCGTCTTCGCTGCTGATCGGGATCGGCGGACTGGCGATGTGGTCTGTCTGCTGGCAGGTGCTGATCGCCCGCGCTCAGCCGAAGCGTCCGCCGCGCGTGCTGTCTCCGCCAGTCGTGACCGGCATGTGGATCGTTGCAGCGATCGCATTTGCCGGACTGGGGCGAATGCACGCGGACCAGTTGCTCCGGAACGATTCGCGCGGCGGGGAAGACGCGGCCGAATCAGTTCCCGCTGAGACGCCTAACCTGCCTTCTGACCGACGCGTCGAACGCTCACTGACTGGCGCCATTCCCTAGACTTCGGGCGGTTTTGTGCAATCTGCGGAGTTGCTGCCACTACAAGTTGAAAAGCCGCTCTACCTGTCAGGCGAACAGGCAGGTTTGACCGGAGCGATGCGTTCTGAAGGCTGTCACTAGCGTTTTCCACTGGACTTCGGTCCACGGCGTTGACGGCATCGACAAACGGATCAAGCCTCGTCGGTAGGCTGTAAGTGCGATCCCATTCTGATGAAATCTTTCCCGTAGGTTACCTGGAGATAGCCGGTCAACGCCATATGAGGCAGGCTTCAACAGGCAAATGCCGGTGCGTAAGTCATTCTGGGGCGCCAATGGCTTCCAGCCGGCTTCAGGTGCCATGTTTGATAGCCGATCGGCGCTGTCCAATTGTTGCGCTACGTCAGCGGAGAGACGACCTTGGCACAACAGGTCATCGACGGCAGCCTGACATGTAAATAGCGGAGTGAGATTCACGGTCTCTCCGAATCGCGACTTCTCGCCGACTTCGGCCTCCTCCGTCATCCGCAACAGCGGATCATTGAGCCATTGATTCATCAGCATTCGATGCACGGTCTCGTTGACGTAATCTGCAGACCGAGGATTGCCTGAAAACCCGATGCCCATCGGATTATAAGCTCGCAGCCATTTGTGGCAGCCGCTGATAAAGAAGTCGCAATCGTATTCTTCCAGGTTGACCGGGACGTGCCCGAGTGCCTGAGCTCCGTCAATTACGACGAATCGGACGTCGGCGATGCGCCGCATCTCACGTACGATGTCCGAAATCGGGAGTCGCACACCGAGGTAATCGACGGCGGGAAGAAACAGCCCATCGCAGCGGCGATCGACATAGTGACGTATCAGCAGCGAGACGAGCTCTGACGACGAGATGCCGTCATCGAGAATCAGCGTTCGTATCGGAACGCGAGTCACGTAGTTGCCCGCCCGGTTGCTGCGGTGCATCAGAATACGCTGGTAGTTCGGCCAGGAGAGATCCGTCGTCAGGACATTGCGGCATGGACGAAAGAGCAGCTCCGCTGCAAGGGACATCAGTTGAGCCGAGCGATTTGCCAGCAGTACGCGTGTGTCCGACGATGCCCCTGCCAGTTGCTTCAGGCGACATTTGAGGTGTGCGATTCCCTTCCAGGCGGCAAGCGTGGGGAACCGATCACTGAGACTCTTCGGCCAGTCTTCTGGGCCGGATTCCAGCAGTTGCTCGAAGTACATGGAGCCGGCTTCTTCAGCCACAAACCGGATGAAGTCGATCTGAATCTGCTGGGCGCTCGGTCTAATGAGGCCCAGTCTGGCTGTATCCAGGTACAGTCTCGTGGGCACGGTTGGCTCCAGGCATTTCAGCCTTTCCTGATCTTACGAAGATCCGTCTTTGCGATCCAGTAGATCTCGGTACGAGGTCGCGTACACTGCCAAGCGGTCCCATCGCTGCTCTGCGGCAAGCACTTTCTCGAAATCGAACGAAAGCGTGAATCGCACAGTTCGACCCTGGTCATCGAGTTCCTGCACACCTACAGCCCGGTTCCCGTAAATGCCGAGGTCAACAATCAGTTGTGGCTCGCCAGCGATTTCCGAGCGCCGCACCAGCTTAATCCAGAGTCCGTGATTATGCTGGGTCTCGATCCATTCGCGCACTGGTTCCACCGGGAAATGATCGTCCTTGGGCCACAGATGGTCGGCGATGATCGCAATGCGTTCAATGTTCAGGGTTCCTTCGTCCATCATCGCAAAGTTCAGCTGAAGGCTCCGTTTCCCGGGTTCGTCTTGCCAGTATGTGCTCGTCTCGATGACGGCGACGGAGCGGTACAGATGCAGTCCAGGACTACGCAGCAGTCTTTCGTATGCCACGCGCCAGGTTTCCGTTCCGACAAACACGATGCGGCCCTCGGCAACCGCTTCCAGCGTTGCGGCTGACTGTTCCGTGCGATGGATTGCCAAGTCGCGGAGAATGGGATCGTTGTGCTCGGAAATCTTCTTTAACGAATCGCACAAACGAGTGTAGAGGCCCATCACGTCTTCGTCTTTTGCCAACGCTAAAGACGTGGCGAAATGTTCGAGGCCGCTGGCGTCCTGGCTGCTCTCCCGGAACCAGAGCAAGGCGAGCACGGCGACCAGCAGTATCCCGAGCAGGAGTGTGTGAACCGGCTCGGGTGCCGTGAAGGCCACGAGCAACACGAGGCCAGTACCGCCCGCAATCACGGCACAAAACGTGGGATTTGGTATCTGT
Organism: uncultured Planctomycetaceae bacterium; assembly: GCA_937925545.1. Classification (GTDB taxonomy): domain Bacteria; phylum Planctomycetota; class Planctomycetia; order Pirellulales; family Lacipirellulaceae; genus Bythopirellula. Next base: position 2,052 of record CALALR010000023.1, on the reverse strand, counting down.
TCGCGCATGAGTGTCTGCAATCCAACGAGGATGTGTGAGTTTCTCGGCAGCCCTGAATTGAAGGAATATACCGATTGCAGATTGGATGGCAGGGGTGATTCGCAAGATTCAGCGAATTGAAAACCACCAGAGAAAAATCTGCTGTCACGATAGGTGAGGCCGATGGCGTGCGAATGCTGCTCTGAAAACCGACCTCACCTGGGAAGGCGTCAGGAGATCAAGCGAATGCTCAGCCGAGAAACGGCTCTTCGCCGCAACCTGGACAAGCACGACGGCGCTGTTGTTCCAGATACGCCTTTCGCATCTGGCTCTGAGAATCAGGATCGGCAACTTGGCCGTACGGGATGCCGCATTCACGGCAGACGACTCGACTGCCGGAATTGGTAACTTGGTACGTCCAAGTTCCAGCAAGTCGGCCGTCGTCATGATGACAGTGATCAGTGTGATGGCAACTCATGATCCCCACCTCCTGCTTCTCCGGCAGCAAGTGACTGAACAAAACGCCTCTCCCACGTACTCGTAGGCGGGGTCGCCAACGTAGAGCGGATATCCGCAGAACCCACATTGGCACTCTTCCGAACCATTGCGAATGCGGTACTTCTTCGGCAACGGCCCGACGTCGACACCCGTGATTCCCTCAAGCCAATCTCGTACGAGCTCGGGGCCGCGAATCCCTTTCTCGCGGACGGTGCGAATGCGGCTCTGAGTAATCCCCATGCGAAACGCCAGTTCAGCGATCGTCGTGTGATGACCACGCATGAGCCGTTGAACCTCTTGGCCAGACAGCGCGGCCTTCACGTGAACTGCTCCGTTCCGATGGATCTCGAGCATTTGAACCTTAGCTGGCAGGGCCAAGACGGAAACCTGGCCATCTGATCCTTGTTGGATTGCAGCGTGAATCGCTTCGTCGAAATCGCCGTTGATGTCAACTTTGCGACCGTTTGATTGATCCTGGATTCGCCATCGCATGGCACACCTCCTTCGTTTCTTGGACAACAAAAACACCCGGCTCCGCAGTGAAGCTTGCCGGTACGATTCAGTCTTTCTCACTTGGGAGACACTCCTGCCCTGCAGGGGACGTTATGTCGGCACTTGCCTTCGCTCATCGGGAACGATGCAGACCGTTCCCACACGAAAGTAGGCGTCGTCATGGACATCCTCACTCTTTTCAATTCGATCCACGCCACCGGGTGCGTAATGTCGCTCTTCACGCACGATGTCGCAGCGGATCGGGCCGCCGGGCATATGCCCGAGACGTTCGCAAGCGCCGGCGGAGGGGATGATTGGGCTAATCCTCTTGCCATCCCGTTCAAACCAGAAGCACTCGACCCACGTGTAACCGTGGTCCGTGTGAGGAAAAGTGTCACGATGGATTCGCAATACGATCATTGTTCATCCTCCAAAGTTCTCATTCCGATTTGACCACTCATCACCTGGACGTAGAGCCGGAAGTTCTCGCGATGCTGGTGCCGGCACTGCTCCAAGAGTTCACGGCGCTCGGCCCTTGGCATTTCGCGAAACGTGCGATAGCCGTTTCGGAGCCGCGAAATCACGTGACGCATGACCTCGCGATTGGTCATGCTGACGTGACAATCACGGTCAATGATCTGCCGGACGATTGGGTGGACATCTCGCGTTTCATGTTCGGTACTCATGCTGCCACCTCCTCTGCTTGTGAGTTGGAGGAAAGCGCATCGAGCATTCGCGCCGAGGTCTTCTGGATGTCCTGCAGCGACTGGGCGAGAACTTGACCGTCACCGCGATAGAGCTGGATGTAATCCGAGCTTCGCGTCGAGCAGTCCAAGCCATGTGAACGACAAACGACGTAGGCAACCGCTTCGGCCTCTGTTTCGAGGATGGTTGTCGACGTCTCCTTGCGGCGATCGCCGTCGTGCAGCCATTCATGAGCAAGTTCATGTGCTAAAACGGCGAACCGTTCCGCTTCAGAAAGGCCGTCAGCAATCGCGATAGCACCCTTGCGAGAAACGCCCTTCGTTTGAGTTGTTTCACCGGAAGTGGCACAGTCTGGTGATCAATTAGAACAGACGGTCT
>CALALR010000022.1 GCA_937925545.1 uncultured Planctomycetaceae bacterium | reverse complement strand
TGCTTACGCCTGGATGAGATGCTTGAACGCGCCACTCTGCGTGGCGTCGCCGTCATGCCGCGAGAAGGCGATAAACGCCACCTGGTCCGTGTCGGCGTAGCGCTCGTCGAGTCGCTTGAACCGAACCGGTCCGGCGTCGCGAATAACGTACTTCTCCATCGCGCCGAAAACGAACGACTTGAGACCAGTCGTCATCGCCGGCATGTCCTGGTTGATGGTGACCGGCTTCCCAAGCAGAACGTCGGGTTGGCCAGCTTGCAGGCCAGGTTGCCAGAGATACTGATTGTCGCCGTCCTTCAGTTTGCGAACGTTCTTTGCGCTGGTGTCGTTGAACATCCAGCCCGCCGAAGGCAGCGCCCGATACGAAGGATCGAGAGCGTGGAACAAGTCGATCAGTTCGTCCGCCGTTACAGCCGTCGCACTCGCCGCCGTGACGCCAAGACCGGAAGCCGTCACGATGCCATTCGGCTGCGACGACCCCGTGCCGGTCGTGTAGTGCGTGGCTTGAATGCGACCGAGACGTTCGCCAGCCATGGCGCCGATTTCGGACGCGAGATTGACCGCTTCGTCGGCAAGCAGCTCGTACGAAACCAAGATCAGTTTCGACGAATACTTGTAGGCCTGAAGCGTCACCGCGCTGATTGTCGGATCGACGCTAGAACCGATCGACGCCGCCTCAGCCAGCAGTTCGCCCGTGTTTCCGGTGTCGTCCGCGGTCGGAATCGGGAGGTCGTTGCCCGTCGCGGTTCGCAGGATGCGGCAAACTTGGCGAGGGCCGCCGTAGGCAAGCATCGCCTTATCCAGCATGTTGACGAAGCCTTCGGGAATCACCTCAGGCTCGCTCGAAACGGCCAAGTCGCGAGACTCGAGCATCGCTCCGCCGTTGTTGCGGCTCCACATCCCATATCCGCCGGGAGCGGAAGGATACGCCCGTGGAATGTTGATCTCGTCGTCTTCCATAAAGAGGCCGACAGACCGCATCGCGTCTTTGTGGCGCTCGCCAAAACCGCGAGACCGCTTGCCAGCCATACACCAGCCTTGCAGCGCTAGGGCTCGCGTCTCGATGCCGGGAGCTTCCTGCCGCCCGCTCTGGTCGTCGGTACCGGGGATCCGGTGATTGACGCTGCGGGCTTGTTCTTCGGCGATTTCCGCCGCTCGATCGGCAATCGATTGCCGCTCTTGCGCCGCCTCAACCTCCGTGCGCGCGGCGTCGTATTCCTCGTTCCGCTTGTCCCAAGATTCCTTGTCTTCGGCGGTCCACTCGTCTTGGCGATCGGCGAGCTTGCGGATTTCCTCGGCAAGCTCGTTCTTTCGCTCTTGCAGTTCGGCGATTTCGGGCATCGTGTAACCCTCCGTAGAGCGCCACGACGCAAACAAAAACCCCGCAGTTCGTGGCGCTGGTTCCATATTGGTTCCAGTAACACAAACTGCGGGGCTCTTCGGCAACCGCTCGGTCTGCACTGACTATGCTACCGCGCTGGCCCTACGTGTCAAGATCGAGGATCCGCAACCGCGTCTCGACCGCCTGGGATTGCCGCCGTGCCTGCTCCTCCGCAATCTCCCGCTCAATCGCCACCTGGAATCCGGTCAGGCTGCGAGCTTCCTTGCTCGGGACGCCCAGCGTCCGCCCTTCGGCGTCCACGTAGCGGACGCTGCGACCGCCCTCCGTCGCAGAATACGCCGGGAACGTCACCGGCCCCACGTCGATAAGCTGCGAGAAGTCCTTAATCTGCCGGACCAGCTTATCGCCTTCGGTTCGATGCTCGACGCCATCCTCTGAGACAAAGAACGAGAACGAAGAACCGCGAATGTTGCCCGATTGCTGGTGGGACGCCACATCCTTAGAAATCGCCGTGTCGTTTTCGTCGATCTCGTAGCGCAAACCGCGATCGTCCAGCGAAAGTCGCATGGTTCCGGCTGATGTTCGACCGAGCACCATGTTCGGATCGTGATTGAACAGCCCGAGAACGTCCCCGCCGATCGTGGAATCAAACGCACCTGGCATGATGCGCTCGACGTACTGACGCCCCGAAACTTCGCCGAGAACGAATTCCGTTCTGTCGCTTCCGTCGTAGAAAACGCTCGCATATCCTGAAATCATTGGTCGCTCTCCAATTCGGACGCGAAGAATTCCGCCTTCGCTTCATGTTTCCTGATCGTTTCGTCAACCACACCCGGCAAATCTTCCGGCTGCGTGTTGTCCAGCAGCCCGTTGAACTCATTAATAACCGCGTCGAACATCATGCTCTCCACGTCCGGACACTCCCCGAACACCTGCCGGAACTCCTTCCGATGGTAGGCCAACCCACCGTCGACCCACTCACAAAAGGCGCGGGGATTCTTCGCCTTGTGCCTTGCTCGCTGTCCCAGGTTGAACAAAACCCGCTGGACGTCGTGAAGCGTCGCTCGCTCGCCCGCCGGCGCCGATTCCCCCTCCATCTCGACCGCGACGCCGCCCGAAACGGGAAGAACGTTCGCCGTTAGGTAGTAATCGTCGCCGCCCTCCCGCGGATTCATGTTTTCCTTTGAACGGATCTCGTTGGGCGACAAAACGCCCATTTCAAAGCCTTGGCGATAAACCTCGAACCGGCTTTGCGTGTTCATCCGCAAGAGGCTGCGGGTATTGTGCTCGAAAAAGTGATTCGCCTGCTGGGCATTCGTCAGCAGCTTCGCCCAGCATTCGTCGGCGATCAGTTCGAGATGGATTTGGAGCGTGCTGTCGAGATAGTCTTGCGCATCTTCGCTCTTGCTGTTGTACGAGACGCTATCGGAAAGCCCAAGCCGAGAAGGAGAAAGATTGAAGATCCGCGCAACTTCGCGAACTTGATCTTCTCTCAGCTCGTGCATCTGCGACCGCTCTGCGTCCACCGTAACCTCGTGAAACTTCGCGCCGTCCCGAAGAATCACCGTTTTGAACCAGTTGGACTCGCCCTCATATTTCTTCTTCCAGCCCGTCTCGATGTTGTCGCGAGCCTTCTTCGTCATCGTCGCCGGCAGCTCGAGGATTCCGCCGGGCTGCGCTCCGTTCGCGAAGAACTTAGACGCGAAGCCTTCCGCAGCGAGCGCCAGCCCCAGCGAGTTGCGAGCTTGCTCGATCAGGTCGCAACCATCAAGGTTGTTGATGCTGATCCCTTCGACGTGCAGCACGTCGCGTGCTGGAATACCCTCCAACTTGCCGTCCACTTCGGTCACAAAGCCGAGTCGACCGTTGACCCGCTCTGAATAGGTACGGTCGGGCAGGAGGTTATACAGCCCCATCGGCTCGCCGCGGCCGTTGCGGTCGATGAAAGCATAAGCGCGATTCCACAACAGCATGTGGACCATAAATCGCCGCCAGAACTTCTTTGCCGTCACCTCCTCGTTCGCGCGGCGCCGGACGAGCAATTGAGCGGGCGCAGAGTCGGCGCGTTCTCGCGAGTTCTCACCCGTCCGGAAATAGAGATCGAGAGGCAGCTTTGCGACGTCGCCGCTGATCTTGCCAACGGCTTGCCAGACTGCGGGAATCGACAGGGCTTTCTTGTGAGTGACCGTGATCCCCGAACCCGATTTGCCCGACGAGCCGAAAACGCCCTCCCAGGCTTCCGGATCGTTCAGTGAAACGCTGGGGTTCTCAAGGGATCGGCTGTATCCCATCCACCCAAATATGCGGTCAAGGAGCATCAGGATATCTCCAGCTCGTTATCTTCGTAGAACGACGCTCCCGCATCAGACGCAAAGTAAGCCATCCGAAAGGCCATCAGTACAGCAACTATCGGGTCGATCTTGTCCGACGACTTCTCGCGATCCGGCATCATCTCACCACGACCGTTGGGTTTTGCGTGCAAGTTGCTTGCGGCCCAAGCGAGCGTTTTGTCTCCGTCGTGCGTAACACGACCATCATGCAGCGCCCGTAGGAATTCCGCCATCGGCTCGTTGTAGTGTGAGTACAACTGCGGCATTTTGATAACTTCGACGCCGTGGTCGCGCTCGAATCGCTGCCTTAAATCCTCCGTGCTATACGGGTCGCTCGCCCACTCGCCGACGCCATCCTCTGCTCGCTTCAGCATGTGTGACTCTGCCGCCGGCAACGGGTACGGATCCTCCTCGAGCCCGCTCCCGACGAGATCCGCAAAAGGCGTATCCGTGCAGTCAGACCGCCATGACTTTTGTCGAATCTCGTAGCGGTAAACCGTCCGCCCCTCGAACTCGTCGCCCGTCTCGAATTTGGCGCATTCTCCAACGCTCGCCAGATCGCCGGCGCCGCCACCGTCCAGACCGCCCCCGATCGCAACCGCTTCCGACCAATCGCTAAGCTCGCCCTTCGCTGCGGTCCAAACCTCATCTGGAATCGCTTTCTCAGTACTGGAGACCTCTACATTCCCGTGAAAACGAAGGAAAGTGTTCATTTCCACCGGATCCGATTTCGCCTTACTCGCCTGCTGCCGCAAATAACGTGGTTTCGGAGTCGTGGGGTAGTTCGGGTTGGCTTTCGGCCAGTTCGCCTCGTCTAACGGATCGTCGTCTTTGTCGAATCGGGCAATAAAAACGAAGTGCTCATCGCCGATATGGTCGCCACGCGAAAACGCGTCCATCACGTTGCAACAGAAGTTGTCGCGACGCTTCCAGATAAAGGATCGGGTATCGCCCGCCGTCGTCACGACAATCGTTAGCGGTTGACGCCGGGAGCCGCCCGATGTGTTCATCCGCTCATAAAGACCGACATGCCGAGCGCCCCAGGCGTGCAGCTCGTCAATGAAAACGACGTGCGAATCATGCCCGTCGTTGGTGTCGCTATCCGATCCGACCGGCGCAAAGACGCTGGCCCGCTGCGGCGCCCCAGGTTCATCTGGCGACGTGATCGACTTCGCCGCAACATTGAGCATCCCCGACAACCGCGGCGATCGCCGGACCATCCGCCGCGACTGCTCGAAGATCAGGTCTTTCGCCTGCGCTTCCTTCGTCGCCACTGCTAGATTCACCGCCCCTGGTTCGCGGGGCTCGTCCTCCGCAGTCACTTTACAAGCGAGCGCCGAGCAGAATTCGGACTTCCCCCACTTGCGGCCGCAGGTAATGTACGCTTCTCGGAATCGACGCGTCCCGTCGTCGGCGCACCGCCAGCCAAACAGCGTCCACACAATAAATAGTTGGTTATCGCTCAGCACGAACGAACGGCCTGCAAACTCGCCCTTGGAATGCTTGCAATGCTTCGTGATCCAAAGGCAGTGATCCGCGGCAATGTCCTCGCTGAACACGTAGCCCCGGCTTTCGGCGTGCTTCAGATCTGCGTACTGCCGATCTACCGCGAGGCGCACGTACTTGCTCGCCGTCAACGCCCCGTCGCGGACGCCGGCCATATACGCCTCGACCTTGGCTTTTACGCCAGTACGGTATTCGGTGGGGTTAAGCAACGTACGCTTGAAGCGGGTCCGCTTCCTCCTGCTTTTGCTGTTTCGGGATCACCTTGACCTTGGCTCGAGCATTCGGAGTCATCCCGAATTCACCTAAAAGCCGCTCGCAGTGCGCCCACGCCTTTGAAATCTCGTAGATGCTCGGGCGGTCCTTCTCGACTTCCGCAGAATCCCACTTCCCTTGCAGGTCAAAATAGATTCCCCACCACTTACAAAGCGCGGTCAGCGCCTTCGTGTCCGCGCCCGCCAAAACCTCCTCTGGGACGTAAGCAATCACGGATTCCCACATCTCGATCTCAGGGGCGGTCATCCCGACCGGCATTTCGGGGGCTCCAGGCCAGGG
>CALALR010000021.1 GCA_937925545.1 uncultured Planctomycetaceae bacterium | reverse complement strand
CTTGAATGACATAGCCGCCCTGCTGTTAGCGCTTATCGCCTTAGCCCTTCGCAAACGTCATGCAGTTTTCACCCCCGCTTTTACTTTCGTTGCAACCGTGGAAGCGATCCAGTTGGTCGGTGCAACCCCCGTGTTCGTCGATGTTGATTCGGAAACTTTCAATCTTTGCCCAGTAAGTCTCGCCGAGGCGGTCGACGGCGTACTCAAGGCCGGCGAAATTCTGCCCCGAGCAGTCATGCCAGTTGATCTTTTTGGTCAACCAGCCTGCTATCCAGAAATCAATGCGGTTGCTGAAGCCAATTCGATGATTGTGATTGCCGATGCGGCTCAAAGTTTTGGCGCGCAGCTGCATGGAGCCCGGGTTGGGAGCATGGCGCGCATATCAACCACGAGCTTCTTCCCAGCGAAGCCCCTGGGCTGCTACGGGGATGGCGGCGCTGTTTTTACCGACGACGGAGATTTGGCGAAGCTGATCGTTTCGCTTCGCAACCACGGCCAGGGTCACGATAAATACGACAACGTGCGCGTCGGGCTGAACAGCCGGCTTGATACGCTCCAAGCAGCTATATTGCTGGAAAAGTTAAAGATATTTGAAGACGAACTCCGTCGCCGAGGCGAGATAGCGGCACGATACCGGGCTATGCTAGGCAATAGCTGCCAGACCCAGCGACTGATACCGGGTGCAACCTCTAGCTGGGCGCAGTTCACGATCATGGCGGACGAACGTGACCGCCTTCGTGATCACCTGAAGAATCACGGCATACCGACTGCGGTCTACTACCCAAAGCCTAATCATCTCCAGCGGCCCTATCTTGATGCGCCTCGCCCGCCAAGAGGTTTGCACGTAACTGAATATCTGCAACAGCGCGTCTTCAGTGTGCCAATGCATCCCTATTTAAGTGAGCAGAAGCAGGATCACATTGTTAGTTCCATCAAGTCCGCACTGGGGGACGTAGCATGACAGTGAAGCTGAACACGTCGCCTACACGGCACGTCGAATCGGATGCGGGGATGCAAGGTGCTACGCCGCGTAACAACATAATGGTTTGCAGGCGCTGCACCTACGACGAGGAGATCCCGGGAATACACTTCGACTCTTCAGGTCTGTGTAATTACTGTAGCATTCACGATTCATTAGAAGAGCAGTATCCAACGGGTGCGGAGGGCCAGGCTTGGCTCGAGACTTTTGCGCGTACCGTGAAGCAAAGTGCAAAAGGCAAGAAGTATGATTGCATCATAGGTGTGAGTGGCGGATGCGACTCTTCTTATTTAGTGGTGCGAATGAAGGAACTTGGGCTTAATCCGCTTGCCGTGCATTTCGACAACACTTGGAATTCGGAGATTTCGACTCAGAACATTTATAAGGTTCTCAATAAGCTGGATGTGGATTTGTATACGTATGTTGTCGATGGCAGAGAGTATGACGATATATTGCGCGCATTCTTTCTGTCTGGTGTGAAGGATATTGATGCACCCTTAGACATCGGGCTGGCGTCGGTTTTGTATCGAACGGCCGAGCAGCATGGCCTCCAGTACATCATTGAGGGCCATTCGTTTCGCACGGAAGGTATCTCGCCGCTGGGTTGGAACTACATGGATGGACGCTATATACGTGCCGTCCATAGGCAGTTTGGTCGCCTGCCTATGCGAACCTTCCCAAATATGCCCATGCATAGCTTCGTCCGATGGGTGGCCCTTAGAGGAATCCAGAGAGTACGCCCACTGTACTACATGGACTACGACAAGGAAGAGGTGAAGGCGATGCTAGCAAGAAGATTTGGCTGGCAGTGGTACGGAGGGCATCACCTGGAAAATCGTTTCACGTCTTTTGTTCATCAGCATTTTTTGCCGCGCCGTTGGAACGCCGATTTGCGTCATCTCGGTCACGCCGCCCTTGTGCGATCTGGGCAACTTGACCGTGATGAAGCGCTCGCGATGCTGTCGAAGCCTGTGGTGTGCCCGGAAGAGTTGCTGAGTCTGGTAAAGAAGCGATTGCGGTTTACAGATGTTGAGTTCAATGAAGTAATGTCGATACCGCGCCGCAATTGGTTTGACTACCCGAATTATAAGAGAACTTTCGAGCTGTTGAGGCCGTTGTTTCGCCTCTTGGTCCATGCGGGCCGTGTTCCCGAAAGCTTTTATATGAAGTTCTGCTTCAAGAATCAGTTAGGCGAGTTGTCCAGTGGCTCGCGGACTTGAGTTCCCTTTCCGTTGCTATTGGCATGACAGGGACGGCTGCATTGAGTAAGGCAAGCAACGGGATGCCGAGTGTCTTTTTGGGTCTATTGGACATCGTCGGGTTCTACGGTTGCCTGCATCGTGGACTGAAGGAGATCGGCTGCAGGTCCTATCATCTCCACCTTGGTGGTGAGAAGGCGGGCAAGTGGTCTTACGACGAGATGCCGCTAATGCTCAGAATCTTTTACGATTCGTACAAGCAATTCCATGAGTCGAGATCTTACTCCAAATACAATTTGGCTAGATACTGGCATTCGGCTCTATTCATATTCTTCAGATCATTATTGGTTCTGTGGGCGCTAATCTTTGTTGATATTTTCTTTTTTAAATCCGGAGAGTCTCTGTTCGTTTCGAAGGTTGATCAACGCATTTTCCGACTATTCGGCAAGAAAGTCATTCACATGTATCATGGGTCGGACGAACGCCCGCCCTATCTTCGGCCGGGAAACGGTGAAGACGCAGTCCGATTGCTCGGTTTGGCTCAGCAGATAAAGAAATCGCTAGAAGAATCAGCCGCCGTTTCGGATGTGGTGATATCGAACCCTTTGTCGTCACACTTTCAGAGTGGCCGATGCTGCATAGCGCAGGTGCTGGGCAATTCGGTGGACAGCGTGAAGTTGGGTAGCGGAAAGAATTTGGCCGCTGATGCTGTTAGAAACGAAGGATTTTGCAGGATATTGCACGCTCCTTCAACGCCGCACTTGAAGGGTAGCGATCGAATTCGTGATGCTATAGCCACGCTAAAGAAGCGTGGCCACAAGATCGACTATGTCGAAATCACTGGTTTGCCGAACGAGCAAGTCATGAAAGAGTTGGCGCTATGTGATTTGGTTGTTGATGAGCTCTATAGCGATGACTACGGCGCCCTGTTTTCGGTGGAGGCGATGGCCTTTGGTCGGCCCGCTATAGTTTGCGGATATGGCAAGGATGAGCTGGATCGTTTCGTACCAAAGGACGTTGCGGCCCCAACGCTTTACACTACGCCAGATTTGCTTATCGAGAGCCTTGAAAAACTGGTGAGCGACGAGAACTTTCGCAATGAATGCGGCAAGAGTGCGTATAATTTCTCTCGAGAATTCTCCTGGGCTAACTTGCAGGCAAAACGTTTTCTACAGATTGCGCAAGGAAAAGCGCCCGAGCAATGGTTCTTCGAGCCAAAGGATGTGAGATACGCGGCCGGTGTGGCGGCGCCTGAAGATGTGATAGCTCGTCAAATCAAAATGGTCGTGGAAAAGTTCGGCCCTGCTGGCCTGTTGTTGGACGACAAGCCCGAGCTCCGGGATACATTGATAGAATTCACTTCGGTAAAAGCTGGAAATTTGGCTGCTTGATTATGTGGCTCGCGGAATTGACGAAGTTGGTTCGGCTTGCGGCTATGATCTGGTGTCTGTTTCGATGAGCACACTGCCAAATTTCATAGTTGGAGGAGCTGCAGCCAGCGGTACTAGCTTTTTGACATCGGCGATCATTCAGCATCCCCAGATCTACATGCCTAAGCCCATCGTTCCGGAATGCCATTTCTTCTACAAATCTTGGGAGTTTGAAAAAGGTGTCGATTATTACGCCAGCTACTGGTTTGCCAAGGCAGCGGGCGAAGTCGCTATTGGGGAGAGGTCTTCATCTTATCTTTTTGGCGGGGCTAATGTGGCCCGGCGAATCGCCGATGTGGTCCCTCAGGTAAAGTTTATGTTCACACTCCGAAATCCGGTTGAACGAGCCTGGGCGAATTATCGTTTTACGGCGCTCCAAGGCTTGGACGAGCTGGATTTTATGGATGCCTTACTGCGGGAGAAAGAGCGAATAGCGCAAGCAGAAGGCCAGTGGGCCGAAATTCAACCCCACAACTACACGGGCCGTGGCCTATACGCTGAGCAGCTGGAAGGGTACCTAAATCACTTCCCGCTCGAAAACATAATGCTCATCAAGTCGGAAGCGATGAGCCGTGACAAGCACGGTACTTTAAAGGAGGTGTTCCGGTTCCTTGGCGTAGAAGAGGAATTTGTGCCGACAATCCCCAAAGATTTTACGTCGGTGGACATAATTTCCGCACGCGCGCAAGCCCGCATACGATCCCATTTTGGCCCTAGGATAATTCCCATTCTCGATGCCATTCGAGCTGGCGGAGACGGCATGGGCTTAGCCACATCTGATGCGGATCGAGACTACATAAAGAAACTGCATGGAAATCTTTGCTCTCGTAAAGCAGAAATGGATGCAGCGGCGCGGGCGTATCTCAAGGATTATTTCCGGGAAGACTTGCAAAGGCTTCGCCATCTAGTGCCGTTTGATATCCATGATTGGATGGAATGACCGCATTGGAAAGGCGTGTGTTTTGGCTGACAGGCTTGCCGGGCGCCGGCAAGACGACTATTGCCAAAGCACTTCATCGTCGTCTCTGTCAAAACAACCCGAGTGTCGTGCTGCTCGACGGTGATCAACTGCGGGAGGTTTTGGGTGAGTGGGCAGCCGGCTTTGGGCGCCATGATCGAAAAAGACTTGCATTTGTATATGCGCGCCTATGCAGATACCTGGCCAGCCAGGGGCTAACCGTAGTCTGCGGCACAGTGTCTCTATTTGAGGATGTTAGAGTTTGGAACCGCCAGAATGTTCCGGGCTACGTAGAATTATATGTACGTGCACCTCTGGCGGTCCTTCAAGAGAGAGATCAAAAGTCACTTTACAGTCGGGGCGAAAAAGGTGCGGTGGAAAATGTGCCCGGGTTTGATTTGGCCGTTGAATTGCCATCAACGCCAGACTTTGTTCTGGAGAATGACGGGTCGCAGTCGCCTGAAGAACTGGTTGACGCACTTCTGAATAATATGCGCGGCGCGACCCAAGTTTAGGAAACGGTACGAGAGAGATTGAAATGCAGCACGGCGACTTTTCGTGCCTTGCCGACGACTACTCAAAATATCGCCCGGGTTACTCTGAATCCGTCGCGAGAATGTTGTTGGCATTGGTCGGCAAGCCCATAAGCGAAATCGATTTTGCTGACGTTGGCGCAGGGACGGGAATATGGACCCGCCAGGTCGCCAACGCTGGCGTGCGGAGTGTTGTTGCGGTTGAGCCCAACGAAGAGATGCGAACGGCGGGCCAGCGAGATACACGCAACGAAGCGGTTATGTGGGTTGCTGGATCTGGGGAAAAGACGGGGCTTTTGGACAACGCCTACGACCTTGCGACAATGGCATCTTCTTTTCACTGGGTTGACTTCGAAAAGGGCACGCGGGAATTCGCGCGCATCCTGCGGCCCGGCGGCCGATTCGCGGTGCTCTGGAATCCAAGATTAACTGAAGCAAACCCCTTCACGCAAAGGATTGAGACGTTTCTGCACGATCTTGTGCCAAATCTAAGGCGCATCTCTTCAGGAACGTCTGACTTCACGGACACTCTAATCGAAAGATTGAACAATTGTCCCTGGCTCGACGACGTTGTCTATATGGAAGCGCGCCATATCGTGCGACAAACTCCATCTGCGTACTTGGGAGTCTGGCGGTCCGTCAATGACATACGCGTACAAGCTGGCGAAGAGAAGTTCGGCAAGTTCCTCACATATATCGAAGATGAACTGAAGAGCGTTGATTTTGTCGAGGCGCATTATAGGACGCGCGCTTGGTGCGCGCGCGCAATATGAATATTGGAGAGTAACGGCGACGTTAATTATGTGAGTATGTTGTTGAAGAATTTACGATGAGACGGTCCTCAAGATCAACTTCGATAGCTATTTGCTCCATCTTTGAGTGCCTGCGACGTCCTGAAAAGTTCCTGCAGAAAGTGCCGTTTTGTCGGCCAGCTCGACGCGGGTGATGAGGTCGAGAACAGGAAAATGTGTTGTAAGCTATCTCAGCCGATCGAGTGACAATTAAGTTTTCTACAAAGGCTGAAACGCTAGCTGCGCTTGAGGGCCGGCTCGTCGGCGCGCGCGTCTTGCCTCAAATTCGCTTTACGTTGGCGGAGTGGCGGGCGGCAGGCAAGAATGTCGCGCGGGTACTGGGTAACAAAAAGGGGCGACCTGATTGGCTCTCTGGGCCCGTCATTGTTCGCAGTAGCGGAAGAGGTGAGGATACAGAAACGCAATCACTCGCCGGTCACTTCTTATCCGTGCTGAATGTCCAGGGGGACGAAAAAATTGGCGAAGCCGTAGAGGCCGTCTCAAAGTCTCTCGGGCGGAGCGGCGCAGACCAAATCTTCGTGCAACCCATGCTCCTGAACGTCAAGGCGGCGGGCGTTATGGTCACCCGTGACGCGGCGACTGGCGGGCACTATTTTGTCGTCAACATGGACCGCCAGTCCGGAGCCACCGATGCCGTCACAAGCGGTGTCTCCAACGAGATCGATACTCATTACATATTTCGGACAGTGCGTGTCGCGGACGCCGGATTGAACGAGCTGATCGAGTTGGCAGCTGAGCTTGAGGCCCTGTTCTTATCGGATGCCCTTGATTTTGAGTTCGCTTTTGCAAGCGACGGGTTGCTTTATCTCCTTCAAGTGCGACCCCTGATCCTTGGCGACGAAGTATCCAATGTTGGTATCGATCAGGCTCAAGCTGCGCTAACTCACGTGACAAAGCGAATGCGCGAACTCGCTCGCCCGCATCCTTACCTGCTTGGCCGGCAGGCGACTTTCGGCAATATGACGGACTGGAACCCGGCCGAGATGATTGGAGCGCGGCCTCGTGCGCTTTCGCTTTCACTGTACAAGGAGCTACTCACCGACAACATCTGGGCTTATCAGCGGGACAACTACGGCTACCGCAATCTGCGTAGCTTTCCACTTTTGATCGATTTTGCCGGCATGCCCTACATTGATGTCCGCGTCAGCTTTAACTCCTTCATACCGGCGTCGCTCGACGAGCAATTGGCGGACCGATTAGTCAATCACTACCTCGCCGCGCTCAGCCGGAACGTCGCACTTCACGATAAGGTCGAGTTCGATATTATCTATTCTTGTTACACTCTTGACCTTCCCGAACGTATTTCCGATTTGCAGGACGCTGGTTTTACTCCAGAGGAACAGCGTGAGATCAGCGAATCTTTGCGCGACCTAACGAATCGTATTGTTCACGACGAAATGGGCCTCTGGCACCAAGATTCCGAAAAAATCGGGGAATTGGAGAAGCGTCAAGCGATCATTGCAGAAAGCGATTTAGGCACGCTGGAGAAAATCTATTGGCTTATAGAGGATTGTAAGCGCTATGGGACACTGCCGTTCGCGGGGCTCGCACGAGCTGGGTTTATCGCGATCCAGTTCCTGCGATCCATGGTAGCCAAGGACATTCTGAGCGAGAGCGATTACGAAGGATTTATGGAAACTCTAACGACTGTTGGCTCGGACCTTGGTCGCGATTTCCAAATGTTGAATAGAGAAAAGTTTCTTAGCAAGTACGGGCACCTTCGGCCGGGTACGTACGATATCCTGTCGCCACGTTACGATGAGGCGCCGGAGCGGTATTTCGATTGGAGTGGTCGGAAGGATCGCCAAACAATTGAGAGGCCAGCTAGGTTTGGCTTAGCGCTGGACAAGATGAATCGCCTCGAGGCCCTGCTTAGGGAACACCGGCTAGAGCACAACGTCCTGACACTGCTGAATTTTATCAAAGGAGCTATTGAAGGACGCGAGTACGCCAAGTTCGCTTTTACACGGAGCGTGAGCGACGTGTTGCGGCTGTTGAGGAGTTACGGCGAAGACCTCGGCTTTAGCGCCGAAGATATGAGCTATGCCAACATTGAGTGTGTAAAGACACTTTATGCGTCCAGCTGCGATCCATATAGGGTCCTGGCGCGCAGCATCAAAGAGGGCCGTGAAGCTCACGCGGTTACGAAGTCGTTGATAATGCCACCCGTGATTGCCGACCCCCAGGACGTGATGGCATTCCAGATGCCACGCCTGCAGCCGAACTTCGTGACGCTCAAGGTGGCATCGGGGCCCGTGAGGCAGGAGAATGCCCGGAATGACGAACTGGGCGGGGCGATCATGATGATTGCGAGCGCCGACCCCGGTTATGATTGGATATTTGCGCATGGCATCGCGGGACTTATCACGAAGTACGGCGGCGTTAACTCTCATATGGCTATCCGAGCGGGCGAACTGGGAATTCCCGCGGTCATCGGTGCGGGTGACGCGAATTTTGAACGCTGGCGAATTGCCGAGGCATTGGAGTTGGACGGCAGCGCGCGGCAGGTGCGGGTTATCCGGTGAGGCCGGTTTTGATCAGCCAAAGGGTCGACATCATCGCGGAGTACGGCGAGCGGCGCGATGCCATCGACCAGCGTTGGGGGGCCTTGTTGCGACAGGTTGGTTTGGTTCCCGTGCCCGTGCCGAATTTGATTGACGCCGATGGTCTCGACATACTCCTGGATCTGCTTTCACTAGCCGGAGTTATTCTGTCTGGTGGGCCCTCGCTCGTTGCATACGGCGGCGATACGCCGGAACGGGACGCGACCGAACTGGCGATAATTAAAGCGGCCGAACGGCGGCACATCCCCTTGCTGGGCGTCTGCCGCGGCCTCCAGGTGCTCATGTGGCATTTCGGCACTACGTTATCGAATCTTGAAGGTCATGTCGGGACGCGCCACTCGTTGTCTGTGATGGGACACGGTTCATTTGCCGATCAACTCCGAACTATCGATCAAGTGAACTCTTACCATGAAATTGGCGCATATGAGGTAAAGCGGCCATTGCGTGTTGTGGCCCGCGCGGGCGATGGATCGATCGAGGCTGTCGAACACGTTGATAGGCCGATACGCGGAATCATGTGGCACCCAGAACGCGAGGCGGTTGCGAGGTTGGCTGATCTCAAGATCCTGAGCGAGCTGTTCAACGTGCCGAAAGGAACGGAACCGTGGCAAGATCGCCCCGCGGATTAATATTAGCCGCCGGCCGTGGCAGCAGAATGGGTGCGGCCACGACTGATCAGCCGAAATGCAGAACGGAACTTCACGGCCGATCGCTGCTGGACTGGCAACTCGGCGCGATGCGTGAGGCAGGGATTGAAGATATCGGTGTGGTTCGGGGCTATTTAGCTCAATCCTTCGACCTGCCGCTGACATATTTCGACAACCCGCGCTGGTCCGAAACGAATATGGTGATGTCGTTGATGTGCGCGGCACCATGGCTCCGCGATGGACCTTGCATCGTGAGTTACTCTGACATTGTGTACAAAGCTGCAACGGTTAGGATGCTGATCAACAGTACTGCTAATATTGCAATTACTTATGACCCGGATTGGTTTTCGCTTTGGCAATTTCGATTCGAAGACCCGCTCGCCGATGCCGAGTCTTTCCGCATAGAAGGTGATCGCGTCATGGAGATTGGGGCCAAGTCCGCGAGCGTGAGTGATATCGAAGGGCAATTCATGGGACTGCTACGATTCACCCCCGCCGGCTGGAGTGACGTGGAGAAATATGTGGGCAGCCTTACGCCGGCTATGCGCGATCGACTGGATATGACTGGCCTGCTGAGGAAACTGATTGCCGAGGACACCTATGTGACGGGCATCGCCATAAAGGAGCCTTGGTGCGAAGTTGATACAGTGTTGGATCTTGAGCGGTACAGGGCCGCTCCAATGTGGAACTGGAAGCATAGTTCGGATTCATGCTGATCCCTCGCATTATACCCTGTCTGCTCATCGAAGACGGTGCGATGGTAAAGACGCGCCGCTTTAAGGGGCGAACCTATCTCGGAGATCCGACAAACGTCATAAATCTGTTTAACTGCTTCGAAGTTGACGAGATCGTTTTGCTGGATATTGGAGCAACGGTGCGCGGGTCGGGACCGGATGTTGCTCTTATTCAGAATCTAGCGGATGAATGCTGGGTGCCTCTTACCTATGGTGGCGGCATTCGCTCAGTTTCCGACGTTGAACGGCTCATTCATGCAGGTGTCGAGAAAGTCGTAATAGGCCATGCCGCGGCAGAGGATCTCTCTGTTGTTACTGACTCCGCGCGTACGTTTGGGACACAATGTATCGTCGGCAGTTTAGATGTGCGACGAAATTTCTTCGGTACTTATGAGTCACGGACACTAAATGCCACGCACAACCTCAAGACACCTCCCGTGGAACGGGCGCGAGCCCTCGAACAAGCTGGCGTTGGCGAATTGCTCCTGCAATCAGTAGATCGCGATGGAGAAATGACGGGTTATGATTTAAAGACAATTGCCGCCGTCACCGCAGCGGTCGACATACCAGTCGTCGCTTGCGGTGGCGCCGCGCGGCGCGAAGACTTGGCTGCACCGATAAAGGATGCGGGCGCCTCCGCCTCCGCCGCCGGCAGTCTATTCGTTTTTTCAGGTGCCGAACGCGGCGTCCTAATAAATTTTCCTGAGCGATGTTATTTGGAAGCTCTATTGAGCGGCGTTGCGGAGGCCGCTCATTGAACGTGGACGGATTAACAGCCTGGCAGCACGGCTTGATCCTGGCCATGATTTTTGGGGCCTTTCTGTCCCTGAGGATGTGGCCTATCTGGCCCATTCGCCATCAGGGTTGCGACGCCTACAATATTCTCCTTAATGCCGAAGCATTACGTGCGCGGCCCAAACTACCAATACGAGTGCCGGCGCTCTTTATGCTTGAAGGTCAAGAGCAGTGGTATCCGCCTGGGTTCCTGATTCTTTGCGCCCTTGTGCCCGATCGAGTGCTGGTGCGCTGGTATTGGCTGCTCAACCATATCGTCGATTTCGGTTCAGCAGTGCTGATTTACGCGGGTGCTCTATGGTTTGGCGCAGAGAGTGGCGCCGCCGCGCTCGCGGCGCTGGCTTACGCAATTATGCCGGGTTTGGTGAATGAGTTCTCGTCTCTGAACGTTCGCCCGCTCGGGCTGCTGCTGTGCAACGGGCTGATGCTGGCTAGTCTTGCGTTTCTACTCGACTCGTCTTGGCTACATGGAATAACCGTTTCCGTATTGGCAGTGTGCCTATTCTTTAGTCACAAACTCTCGGTCCAACAACTCTGGTTCACTCTACCGGTTCTGGCCGTCTGGTTTAAGGAACCACTTTGGCTCTTACCTTTGGCAGCAATCTATGTCTTGTCCTTTGCCATTTGGCCGCGCGGCGCTTGGCGGGTCCTGCGCGGGCATTTCATAATTGTTCGTTTTTGGCACAGGAACTGGAACCGCCTGGGCGCCCATATGGTGCGGCAGTCTCCGGTGTATGGAGATGGGAAAACACGCACGGACTTCTTTGCGGACGAAAGCAGTGCCGCCTATATCCGTTTTGCGAAAGACACCTTGCATCAGAATTACTTTGTAGTGCCGGTGGCGGTTGCCCTGATTACGGGCGGGCTGGTGTTCGAAGGAATGGTGAAGGTGCTGATAATTTGGATTGCATCGGTCTATGTATGGGGTGTCGCCATTCATTGCATTACTGCCATTCGGGCAATCGGACTGGGTCGGCAGTACTTCAAATTTGCGCTGGCGCCGAGCCTGATTGCGACTGCATTGGCGGTCTCCAATACCTATGATCCGATTGTTTGGTTTCTTGTCGCGGGAGCGCTGTTTCTCACCCTCCGCCAATACATTTTGATCGCACGCGGCAATCACATGGCCGTGAAAGGCGGTGTTGGCCACCATAGCGCCGACTTGGACGCGTCGCTCGAACATATTTCGAAGATCGCAGATATGCGTGTGGTGGCACTCCCAGTTCAACTCTGCGATCTCGTTGCTTATCGGTCCCGGCGGCCAGTCTACTGGGGCACGCACAGCGATGTTTTCGACGATCGTCTAGAGGCGTTTTTTCCTGTTCTTCGCCACCCTCTATCACATTACGCGGCAGATGGCGCCACGCATCTATTGCTGGATACACGATATGCCCAGCCTGAAGAGTTGAATCTGGACGCAGCGAGCTGCGTAAGCGCGACGGGGGCATTTCATATTTATAGACTCGGACCGACCGCGACGACTTTATAGGAGTTCTTGTGCCGCTTCGCGCACTGTTCATTCTAGACTCGGACTACGACTCTCTGGTAGCGAAGGGCGTTATCGCCTCGGCACTAAATCGTGACGAGGATGGCTTGTTTGAAAACGTCTTTACGGTTCACCCTTTTGCCACGCATGACAGAGATATTGATTTAGCCGATAACCATCTTCTGATCGAATTTCGTCAAGATACGTCCCCTGGGACGCGGCCAATCCTATGGCTGCGCCACTTCCTCCACCTCACGCGTGTTTGGCTAGCTCTAGTGTGTCTAGTGCGACGAGAGCGCATCAATCTGGTGCGGGCACAGGATCCCTATTATTGCGGGATTCTGGGTTGGAGTATTTGTCAAGTCACGCGGGCGAAGTTCTGTGTGTCCATACACACCGACTACGATCGTGCAGAGGGACTCGACCCAGTCGCAGGAGTTCCCCGACTGTTCGGATCGCGGGCCGCGGCGAAGAGGCTTGAGCGGTTTATCTTGGGCCGCGCGCAGAGAATACTTGCGATATCCACGTACATCGGCGACTACGCGCGATGCCATGGAGCGGATCCGGAAAAGATCAGAATATTTCGCCACCGGGTAAAACTTTCCGCTGGCCTTGATCAGGTCAACTCGCGAACCACACATGCGTCCTCACCTTGCCCTGTAATTGCAGTGGTATCTCGATTGACCGACCAGAAGCACATCATGGACATACCAGTCATAGCGCGCCTTCTGCGTGGGATCGTTCCGGAATTTCGCTTTGAGATTGCCGGCGATGGTGAGGCGAGGTTCAAGTTGGAAGCGGCAATTGAGGCCGAGGGTCTTGAGAGGCACGTTCAGCTTCTCGGATTTCAGGATTCTGCCAGAGTCCACGCCCTCCTCAACCGAGCGTCAGCTTACTTGTCGCTTTGCAGCGGCGCAGCGCTGATTGAAGCGGGAGCGGCCGGGACACCGACCGTCGCCTATGATTGGGAATGGCATAGCGAGTTGATTCTTGACGGTGAGACGGGAATCCTGATCCCGGAGAACGACTATGCAGAAGCCGCTCATGCGCTGGCCCGACTGTTGTGCGATACACAGTTAGCGTCGCGAATGGGGATGGCATTACGAAACTGTGTATTTGATGAGTTTGAAGAGGGGCGGCTGTTGAAGGCGCATAGAGCAGTATATCGGGAAATGCTCGAAGGTGGAACTATTGATGCGACAACGCGTTATGTCGAGCGTGTAGCTGTAGCTCCATGACAGCGAGAGCAACCTTTCGCCGTCCAAAAGTGCTCTGTCTCGGATTCGACATTGAATACCTAAATCCAACACCAAAAATGCTGGTCGAAGCGATTCGCGCGACAAGCGACGCACATTTTTTTGGACCGGGATACCAGGCGTCAGAGATCATAGATCGCGGACTAGATAACTTTCTAGAGCGCTTTGGCCCATTTGACATCGTCTTAGCCGATGAGTTTGCGCTACAGGATTTTTCACCGTTAGCGCGCGGTGAGGAGATGCGCTTTATCAACCATGCCTGCCGATTCGACAGGCGCCTTCTGGCCTTGGGGAAAGAATTTCAGGAGTTTTTGAGCCGATGCCACGAGATTCGCATAATTGGATTGATGCAGAGTGACTACTACAATTTCACAGAGCGTCGAATAGACCAACTCAAAGCGCTCGGCGACCATTTTATCGCATGGGGGCCTGAGCTCATTTCGTCTATGGCCGAAAGGGGCAGTGGGGAGTTGCCCACATCTACGATCGATGCGGACATAGTCGCGCGGTGGACGGATAGATATCTCGAGTTTGCGCAAGCCTGTAATGAGCAAGTAATTTCCTGCCCGCACATCATTAGCATATCGGAGGTCGGGGGCCCACCATTAACGGAACGCGGCACGCCGTGGGCCTGTCTGGGCGCGGACTATCGTGCCCGTGTTGTGGCTCGTGATAGGTTAGATCGCGCCGGTTTGGTGCGGTCTGGGCAGTGGATGCCCAAGGCCTTTTCTATTGCCGGACGTCTGAAGTTTAATCCTTACAACAAATACTGGTCGATCGCTTTGGCGCAATGGGGGTTCCGCCGCGCATTGCGGCAGGCGAGATTTGCGTTCACTTGTGGTAGCATTTTGCACTGGCCAATCAGGAAGTACTTTGAGATTCCAGCAAACGGCGGTGTACTTGTCTGTGAAAAGCCAAAGGGATTCGAGACTCTCGGGTTTGTGGATCGGGTCAATTCTGTCGTTTGCGACGCCGAGGACATCCTCGAGGCTGATGCCTGGCTGTCGAGCGATGAAGTGCAGGCACAAGAGATCGCGACTGCGGGCCAAGACCTCATTATAGCAAAACATACAGTCGAAGCTCGTGGACGACAGATTGGGTCGGCGTTCCAAAGAATTCTTGACGGTACGTTCAGAGGAAGTCGCTGGTGCAAAGGCGAGTTTCAGCTACTTTGATTGCTAGAGGTGAGAAAGAGTGAGACAGAACAAAAGTGGATACGGTTTCGGCATGACGGAGAAAGACTTCTCATTGTCAAGCGCTAGCCGTGCGTTTGTGGTGTGGCTGTTATTTCGTATGCCTGTGCGAATCGGGATGTAGTGCCATTCCGTGGTTCGTCCAGACTTGACAATGTGTAAGCCAAAGTAATCAGGCGATGTGCAGAATCAGTTTATCATTACAGGCGCTGTCGCGGCCTGTTTCGCGCGGTGTTAGGTAGCATACGTTGGGCATAAAAGGTGATACTGAAATAGATGTGCCGGTCGAGGTGCCGCCTCGAATATACCGGTCCATATTGCGTGACGCTTGGGAAGTCCTGGGCATACGCATACCAATTCTTCTTTGTGGGATGCTATGTGCCTCTCTACTTGAAGGGATCGGACTGGCCTTGCTTATGCCACTACTGGGGAGAATAGGGCTAGGCGCCGGTGCGGATGGCGGGAACCCGATTTTGAGCCTGGTTGACCCTATGCTAGAGGCGGCAGGTGTCACCCTCGAAGTTGGACCACTTATGACCATCGTGGTGGTCGTGTTGCTATTGCAAGTAAGTGTAACTTTTGCGGTGAAGTGTTTCGAGGCGCAGTGCACGACTGAATACACAGCCAATTGGCGCAATAAGTTGTTTTTTGCTGTGATCAATGCGGACTGGACTTTCTTAATGCGCACGAAGTCAGAGGCGCAAGTAAATCAAATAGTCAACGAGACCTCGCGCGTGAGCGCCGCGTTTGGTCTCTTGCTTCAAATGGCTAACAGCCTTTTTTTTGTTCTCGTATATGCTGCGATTGCTCTTGTCGCGACATGGGAGGTCGTGGCTTTCCTATTGGCATTTGGCCTGACGATTTTTCTTGTGACCCGCCCATTATCACATCGTGGGCGCACTGTAGGCGAACGCGTCACCGAAGTCTCTCAGGCACTTTTTCACCGTGCCCAGGAGTTTCTATACGGCGCCAAACTTGTCAAGGCTACCGCGACTGAAAGCGCGGCAACAAAATTATTCGCGGAATCCGTGGAATCCTATCGCCGCACTTACTTCGAGGCTGGTGTGTTGCCGGCGCTTGTTCAGCTAATCTATATGGGAAGTGGGTACATCGTACTCGGTGTTGGCGTCTGGTTTACCATCGCGCGGCTCACGGTTGACCCGATGGCTGTAATTGTTGCCATCTATGTGTTTTTACGCCTGTATGTACAGCTCACGAACTTTCAGCAGCTCCGGCAGGGCTTCCTCCTCTCCGTATCTGCTCTACCACCTCTGCGTCGGGAGTACGATGACGCCTGCCGGCAGGCCGAACGTCCGGGCCGAGGAATAGAACCGGGCGGGCCATTGCCGGCTGCCATAGACATAGTTGATTTAACGGTCACTTACGAAGGGTCTCCTGCACTGCGTGGAGTTTCACTCCAACTCCAGGCGGGTAAGATACTTGGTATCACCGGCGCGTCGGGCGCCGGCAAATCTACTCTGGTCGATGCTATCGTCGGATTGGTGGAGCCCGTTAAAGGCTCGGTGGTCATCGATGGGACACAAATGCCCGAAATTGACCCCAGGGCTTGGCGACACCGCATCGGATACGTGGCTCAAGAGACGTTGCTGCTCAATGGAACTGTGGCGGAAAACATTGCTTGGGGACAGCCCGGAGCGAGTCAGACTGATATTGAGTCGGCGGCGCGCTTGGCCAATGCTGACGAGTTTATCCGTGGTATGAAAAAGGGCTATGGCACAAATATCGGCTGTCGCAGCGTGCGGATATCCGGCGGTCAGCGTC
>CALALR010000020.1 GCA_937925545.1 uncultured Planctomycetaceae bacterium | reverse complement strand
GTGATCTCCTCTTCGTCTCTTTTTTTGATGAACCGGCGACCACCGGGATCTACGCTCTGTCCCTACACGACGCTCTTCCGAGCTCGGGGACGCTGTAAATACGTCCCTGTAGGCTCCGGGCTCGGCATCCCTGCCTCGCACGGCCCTGAACCACCCGCTCCGGACCGCACCTTCGCCCACCACTGACCTCGACGCAGGGAACCCGGACCATCATCCCCCGCCGAACCATGCCGCACTGCGGCAATTGTGGAATAATCCGCGGCCTTGCATTGATTCCGCCCGGCCGCATACTCGCCTCCATGGCCCGAATGACCAGCAAACAGCTCCGCCAGGCCTTCCTGGACTACTTCGCCGAGCGCGGCCACGAGGTGGTCGCGTCGTCGCCGCTCGTGCCGGGCAACGACCCGACGCTGCTGTTCACCAACGCCGGCATGGTGCAGTTCAAGGACGTGTTCCTGGGCGAGGACAAGCGCAGCTACGACCGCGCCGTGACCTCGCAGCGCTGCGTGCGCGCCGGCGGAAAGCACAACGATCTCGAGAACGTCGGCTACACGGCACGCCACCACACGTTCTTCGAGATGCTCGGCAACTTCTCGTTCGGCGACTACTTCAAGGAAGACGCGATCCGCTACGCCTGGGAGTTCCTGACGCAGACGCTCGGGCTGCCGCCGGAGAAGCTCTGGGTCACGGTGTTCCGCGAGGACGACGAGGCGGCCGACATCTGGATAAAGAAGGTCGGCGTCGACCCGGAGCGCTTCACGCGCATGGGCGAGAAGGACAACTTCTGGGCCATGGGCGACACCGGGCCCTGCGGTCCGTGCTCCGAGATCTTCTACGACCACGGCCCGGATGTGCCGGGCGGCCCGCCGGGCTCGCCGGACGAGGACGGCGACCGCTACGTCGAGGTCTGGAACCTCGTCTTCATGCAGTTCGACCGCGCGGCCGACGGCACCCTGACGCCGCTGCCGAAGCCCTCGGTCGACACCGGCATGGGGCTCGAGCGCATCGCGGCCGTCATGCAGGGCGTGCACTCGAACTACGAGATCGACCTGTTCGCGAAGCTGATCGACGCGGCAGCGAAAGCCGTCGGCGTCAAGAACGACGGCTCGAGCTCGCTGAACGTGATCGCCGACCACATCCGGGCCTGCTCGTTCCTGATCGTCGACGGCGTGCTGCCGGGCAACGAGGGCCGCGGCTACGTGCTGCGCCGGATCATTCGCCGGGCGATTCGCCACGGCAAGAAACTCGGCGCCGACGACGCGTTCTTCTGGAAGCTGGTGGCGCCGCTCGTCGCCGAGATGGGCGAGGCCTACCCGGAGCTCGCGAAGGCGCAGGCGCACGTCGAGAAGGTGCTGAAGAAAGAGGAGCAGCGCTTCGCCGAGACGCTGGACCAGGGCATGGAGATTCTCGAGTCGGCGATCGGCGCGCTCGACGGCAAGGAAATTCCCGGCGACGTGGTCTTCAAGCTCTACGACACCTACGGCTTCCCGGTCGACCTGACCGCGGACATCGCGCGCGAGCGCGGGCTGACGGTCGACCAGGCGGGCTTCGAGGCCGAGATGGCCGCGCAGCGCGACCGGGCCCGCGCGGCCAGCAAGTTCGGCGCCGCCGACGGCAAGGGCCTGCGCACGGACGCCGAGAGCGAGTTCTCGGGCTACGAGGGCGTGCGCGACGAGGGCCGCGTCGTCGCGCTGTACCGCGACGGGCAGGCGGTCGACGAACTCGCTAGCGGCGAGGCCGGAGCGGTCGTGCTCGACCGGACGCCGTTCTACGCGGAGTCCGGCGGCCAGGTAGGCGACACCGGCACGCTGACGGCCGAGGGCGTGCTGTTCCGCGTCGGCGATACGCAGAAGAGCGGCAAGGCGAACCTGCACCTCGGCACGGTCGAGAAGGGCGGGTTGCGGGTCGGCGACGCGCTGCGCGCCAACGTCGACGCCGAGCGCCGCGCCGCGATCGTGCTGAACCATTCCGCGACCCACCTGATGCACGCCGCGCTGCGCCGCGTGCTGGGCGAGCACGTCACGCAAAAGGGCTCGCTGGTCGCGCCGGACCGGCTGCGCTTCGACTTCTCGCACTACGAGCCGGTGACGAAAGAGCAGCTCGCCGAGATCGAGGACCTCGTCAACGCGCAGATCCGCGCGAACAGCGCGGCCGAGATCCGGCACATGAGCTACGACGACGCGATCGAGAGCGGCGCGATGGCGCTGTTCGGCGAGAAGTACGACGACGTCGTGCGCGTGCTTAAGCTCGGCGATTTCTCGGTCGAGCTCTGCGGCGGCACGCACGTCGCGCGCTCGGGCGACATCGGCCTGTTCAAGATCACGTCCGAGGGCGGCGTCGCCTCCGGCATCCGCCGCATCGAGGCGGTGACGGGCGCGGGCGCGCTGGCCTGGATTGACCGCCGGCAGGCCTCGCTCGACGAGGTCGCGGCGCTGTTGAAGAGCAGCCCGGAGGATGCGGCCGCGAAGGCTGGCCAGCTCGTCCGGCGCAATCGCGAGCTGGAGAAGGAACTCGCGCAGGCCCGGCAGCAGCTGCTGACCGGCGGCGCGGCGAGCGTCGAGGACAGCGTCACCGAGGTGGACGGCATCAAGGTGCTGGCGAAGCGCATGGACGGCGCGGATGCGAAGACGCTGCGCGAGGCCGTGGACCGCTTCAAGGACAAGCTCGAGAGCGCGGTCGTCGTGCTCGGCTCGGTCGAGAACGGCAAGGTCCGGCTCGCGGCCGGCGTGACGAAGAACAACGTGGGCCGGATCCGGGCCGGCGACGTGATCCAGCCGGTGGCCGAGAAGATCGGCGGCCGCGGCGGCGGCCGGCCGGATTTCGCGCAGGCCGGCGGCTCCGATCCGGCCGGTCTCGACGCGGCGCTGGCGGCCGTGCCGGCCTGGGTGGCCGAACAGCTGGCGTAAGCGGCGGACTCCATTCCGCCCGGGCTGTGTTATTGTCAAATCCGGCGGCCGCGCGAGAGGGCGCGCGCCGCCGCCCGATTTCGTCTATATTCCTGAGATTCAAGTGCTTAGGCTGGCGGCATCGACAGGCAGGAGCCACCCGGCAGGAGAGGATTCATGCTGATACTTACGCGGCGCGCCGGCGAGACGGTCATGATCGGGTCCGATATCACGATTACCGTGCTCGGAGTCAAGGGCAACCAGGTCCGGATCGGCATCAACGCTCCCCGCGACGTCGCCGTGCACCGCGAAGAGATCTACCAGCGCATCCAGGCCGAGCAGAATGCCGGCGTTGCCGCCGGCGCGGACGGCGGCAAAGCGGCCGAGAAATAGCGCCGATCCTCGCCTTGTTCTGCCGTACGCGGATCAGTAAGATGCGGGTCCGCTTCGCGCCGCGAGGCGGAAAATCCCGAGAAAACCGACTGTTCCCGGCCCGCCGGGCGGCGGTGCCCGTACGGAGAGATGGCTGAGTGGTCGAAAGCGCTCCCCTGCTAAGGGAGTAAGGGTTAAAAGCCCTTCGGGGGTTCGAATCCCCCTCTCTCCGCCACCTCAGTCCAGCGGGTCCTCGGCGAGGACCCGCTGGACTGAGGTGGCATTTGCAAGGTTCGAACCCCCGATATGGACAAGCGGGTTCGACCGGCCGGCAGAGCCGGCCGGGACGCGCGCAGCGCGCCCCGGAGGGGCGAGCCACCGTAGGTGGCGAGTCAATCCCCCTCTCTCCGCCACCTCAGTCCAGCGGGTCCTCGGCGAGGACCCGCTCGACTGAGGCGGCTTGTGCGACGTTCGAACCCCCGAAATTGACAAGCGGGTTCGACCGGCCGGCGATTTCTATCGCCACGCGGGGCTTGCGCAACCCGGAAATCCTGTCAACGATATTTAAATCAGGTAGTTACACCGGCCATCCGGCCGCCGCCAATTGCCCAAAACGCCCCCCGAAACCGTGGCATTTCGCGTCCGACCTACCTATAATGCCCGACCTTCGCCGCCGGTCAGTCGGTCGGCAACAGACAACGCGCCCGTAGCTCAGCTGGATAGAGTACCTGGCTACGAACCAGGCGGTCGGGAGTTCGAATCTCTCCGGGCGCGCCATCTAATCAAAGGGTTAGCCGAGATTCTCGGTTAGCCCTTTTTCTTTTTCCGACAGTTTTCCGACATCTTTGCGGCCAATCACCAGCAAATTCGGTGAATTTGTCTTGCCACGCTTCGTGATCTTCTCGACCGCATTTATCAGCTCTTCGAGTTCCGCCGCTGAATAGTGCGTCGTTATGTGACCGTCCGCGTGACCGAGGACCGCGCTTCGGGTCTCTCGCGAGACGCCGGCTGCACGCATCCTTTGACCGCATGTGTGGCGCAGATTATGGACGCCACGTCTGATGTCATTGACTACCGGTAGTCCTGCGGCTCTCCATGCCCGCTTCCATGCCGTGTTGTTCAGCTTCCCTATCGGTCGTCCCCTGTAGGTAAAGACGCGCTCCTCATGCTTTCCACGCTGCGCCTCTATCACGCTTCGCGCAATGGCATTCAGAACCACCACCCTTGCCGTTTTGGTCTTAGTGGAGTCTTCCGGCAGCACAAATACGGACATGCCGTGTTCTGCCACCCAGACTTCCCAATCCCAGCGAAGCCCGCAAATCTCCTGCTCCCTGCAGCCGGTATTGACCCCGTACAGCACAGGTCCTTGTAGGTGGGCCGGGAGTTCCTTGATCAGCCGGTCTTGCTCGGCCCACGAGATGATGTAGGGCTTCTTCTGCTTCCCTTTGACGGCGAGCTGGCTGATTTTCGCTGGAGCCTGTCTCAGCCAGGGCCTGCCTTGCTCATCGCGCCAGCTTCTTGCCGCCTTGTTTAGCACCCGGATCACAACATCAAGAGCGTTGTTAACTGACTTGGGTGCCAGGCCGCGCCTTTGCTCGTGCTCTATGAAGGCCTTGAGCGTGCCGTCATGGATATGGGCCAGCGGCAGGTCTCCGATAAAGGGCAGGAGCTGATCAACATGCAGGGCAATATCATCAGCAGATGGTTTTTCGGCGACCTCCTCTATGTGGCGCAATGCACCATCTTCGAAGGTGAAGATCGCCTGATCGCGTCTTTTTGCTTCTTCCTCCAGTTCCGCCAAGCGGCGGATTAAGATTTGCTCTGCCGCGCTGCGGCTAGTGCAGCCCGTGCTTTCTCTGAGCCACCCTTTTGCCGCGTGCTTGCAGCGCTTTTCGATATACCAGTATCCGCCCTTTTGGCGGAGTCCCGGCATACGGTTCTTTCTAGACATATGTCGTCCTCCGGTCTGTAGGCCTTCGGACGACGCCCGTTGCGTCGCTTATGATCTTCCAGCCACTCATCGAGATCAAATCGGTCAAAGCCAACACCCTGCACCCCAATCGGAAACTCACATACATACGGACGCACCAATTCATTGAATGTATTGCGATTCATGCCGAGATAAGCCGGTGCGTCTTTCAGGCGCTTTACGCGCCCGTCAGAGCCGCAGCAGCGAGTTTTCTGTGATGAGTCCGCCATCTAGTATTAGGACAGCAGGGAAGCGGAGGAGTCCGGTTGGAGCTCCTCGCGCGTTCCTCGCCGGCTGCTAGAAGCCGGGCGGCTTCGGGACGGACTGCTTGAGGCGGATCGCGGTCGCGATCACGTGCAGGTTCTGCAGGGCCAGGTCAGCTTCGCGGCTCGCAGCACGGCTCAGCTCAGAGCATTCCCTGTAAAGCGCATGAAGTTCGTGGAGTGTGAGCGGCATGAGCTCCTCTACTGTGAAAATCCGGGACATCTTCGTTCTCCTTTTCTCTGGAGACCCCGGCCATCGGGGCCTTTCTTGCCCCGGAACACCCACAATCAATCGGCGAAAGCACCGATGAAGGCGGGTGGATCAGAAAGGAAAAAGGAGGAAGAAGGATGGTGCGGACTGAAACAGGGAAGGGCGGGTCATGATCTGCGCAAACCCGCAGAATTCTGCGGTTTTCCATGAATTTTTTAAGGGAATGTTAAGAGCCGGGCGGTATTCTGGGAGTCAGGCGCGCAGGAAGAACTGAAACGATCAGACCCGGCAGTGATGCCGAGGCGTGCCGACAAGCAGTGATGGTTGAAATGATGAAAATCCGCGTCCGTGGAGAGATGAGTATTGCCGAAATCAGGCAGGCACTATGGGAGAAGTTGGCAGAAGCTGAAGACGATCTCGCCATACGCTATTCAAGAGGCGCAACCCTCTACATCAATCCGACCAATGGATTCGGGCAGGACGTTATTCCGCGTGGCGAGCGCGGCGAGAAGATCAAAGACCTTAACAGCGACGGTCCATACAAATCGGCAGCGGATGAATTCAAGATTTAGGGAGAGATCGGATGAAAGGACCGACATATATTGATCTAAAAGAGGCACAGCGCGTGCTCTCTGACATTGGAATCGAACTCAATGAGCGGCAGATGAAACGTGCCGCCGAAAAAGACGCGGCAGGCAAGCGAAAGCTGCCCTTCTTCGTTGATCCGATTGAAGGAAGGCTCAAGATCGAAAAGGGCAGTCTGGTCAATGCCTATCGCAAAGCCCAGATTGACGCCGAGAATAATCTGCAGGAATAGAGCCTGTGGACAATGTTCGCGTTGCGTTCACTTTTTGATTGATTGACAGAATCAGGAGTTCTAGAACTGAATGAATGACCGATATTAGAAAAAGAACAGGCAAGCGCGGTGTCAGTTGGCAGGTGCGATTCAAGGATGCCAGAACTGGGAAACGGCACTATAAGAGCTTTCCCCGTCGCAAGGACGCCGAGGCATTCATCTCGGAAACCACTCTTCCTCAGTATATCGCTGACAGCCAAACTATAACGGTTGCAGAGGCAGCTGACCGGTGGCTCAAAGTCTGTAAGACAACTGGCCGCAAGGGCAGAGAGCCGATTGAACTATCAACAGCCCGAAAATACGAAGAGCATGTTGGAAAGATCAAAACCCTGATCGGCAACCTGAAACTCAACGAGCTCACGCCCGTTCGTTGCTCCGAATTCTGCGAAGACTTGCTTGCCGAGTACTCGCGCCCGTATGCAAAGAAGATTTTGACATCGTTTAAGTCCATTCTTTCTCAGGCAAGGACCGATGGCCATATGCGGTCTAATCCAGCAGAGAACGTCTCAATTGTGATTTCCTCGCGATACGCCAAGAACGCTACGTCCGAAGTACCAAGTATTTCTGAGATGCGTCAATTTCTCGTCAAGATTGACGAACTTTCACGAAGTAAGGATTTGCGAGTACAGCTAGCCTGGAGGCGATATGCGCCGTTCTTTCTTGTATTGATCTATTCGGGGATGCGGCCTTGCGAAGCGCTGGGATTGCCTTGGTCAAATGTTGATTTCAAGGCTGGTACGCTCGAAGTTACACAGGATGCAACCGAGAACGGAGAGATTGGGCTCCCAAAATCAGCCTCGTCTTATAGAAAAATCCATATGCCGCCAGTTGTCATGACTGCCTTAAAGCGCTGGAAGCTCAGTTGTCCAGGCAGCGCATTAGACCTCGTTTTTCCCAATGGTAATGGCCGGGTTGAGAGTCTTGCCAATGTAACCAATCGCGGTTGGTACGTTTTGCAGCGCAAGTGTAAATTTCTGGACAAGGAGGGCAAGCCCCGATTTCCCCTCAAATCGCTTCGCCATGTGCGAGCATCACTTGAAATTCATAATGATGCGACGCCCAAAGAAGTACAGAGCTTAATGGGGCATTCATCGATTCAGGTGACGTTTGATGTCTATGGCCACCTCTTCAAAGACCACGAGGAGGAGCGTGCCTCGCGGGCTAACGCGATCGCCCAACAACTTAGCGAGAAAAGTACTGTAATCGTTATCTAGGCCAATCTTCGGTGCTGACAAATTCCAATGTAGCCAAGCTATTGCGCAGCCAATAACGGGTATTTGACCTCAACATCGGTGTAGAGTGCATGAGGAATGATGCGCCGTCCTTCCCCTTCCTCAAGTTTGACCAAGCCGTAACGCTCCATTGTGTGGAGCGTTCTAGAAAGACTGGGCTTTGATCGGCCAGAAAGTTTTTCAAGTTCTTTGTATCCCTCAGGCTGATGCTGAGCAATGATACTAAGGAGCTCTACATTTCTATCGGAAAGAACTTTGGCAAAGCTTTCCAGAGAGCTAAACCAAACCTTGGGCTCGCCTCTTTTAGGCACATAGTCGCCCCTGGCGATAGCCATGCTCCGCTCTTTAAGCTTTTCTGCACTCGCAATTCCAACAACCAATTTCTTCATCTTTCTAGCTCCTACTCTTTCTCAATTTCCTCAGTCCTTCTTTATTACTTTGTCTACCTCTTCCCAGAAATCTGCGATTAACTTATTTGCTCCCTCGTATTTGTACGGCGACATTTTTTTACCGATATGCTTGTGATCGTATGTAACGGTCTTTTTCCGGCTCCGTCCTCCACCGCTCTTTACGGCATGGGCATTGTCAAAACCAACAACTCTTTCACCCTTCTTATTGATCAAAACGAGCGAATAGCTAATACCGTGAGGTATCCCTTCGCTGACATCCGTTTCTTTGACCCTAAAACAAACCTCGTAGTCACCGTCCTCATCTATAAAGTAGCGATCCCCGTCGAGGTGAAGCAGATTTTCCAGTCCATGGTCTCTCTTCTTACGCATACTAGACGTTACCATGACGTGTTAACACCTGTCAATTTCATAGTACGCGCAATTGGTTAACTATTGGTGAACATTTGAACGGCCCAAAACCGCTGTAACCCTTGCTCACCAAGCGATATGGGGATATTGGGCTATTGTTCGGATGATTTTCTGTGTGGCGGATTTGTGGCGAGAAAACGCAAGTTATTGAAAAATAATGCTAAAAATTGCGATTTCGGAGACTGAAAATCCCCGTGTCGGTGGTTCAAATCCGCCCCTGGGCACCATTTAAAATCAATAACTTAACCTCACCAAACTTTCCGTAACGTTCCAAAATCGGCGTTTCTTGCCACAAAATTCACTCCTCTGTGAACCGCAGAATTCCGGTGTTCCCTGAACTGGGCCGTTTCTGCGTGTGGCGAGTTTGTGGCGAGCACTTTGTAATCAATGCTTGATCAGAAGTACCGGATTTTTCTATAAAAAACTCCAAAGGTCGGTAAACTGCCTCTTTGATAAATAGCAATAGCATCGAGATCGAGCGCCGCTCGAACTGGGTAGAAGGAAAAAGAAAGGCGAAGGACTGAAATGGAAAATATCGAAGCCTTGGAAAGACGTCTCTGGAGTAGCGCCGACAATCTGAGGGCGAACTGCGTATTCCACGCCATTCCGGCCGGTGATTCCACGGCAAGCCGGCCACCC
>CALALR010000019.1 GCA_937925545.1 uncultured Planctomycetaceae bacterium | reverse complement strand
GCATTCAAAGCGGGCCTGGCGGGATTCCCGTTGCTCCCAAGTTTCCCGGCATTCAAAGCGGGCCTGGCGGGATTCCCGTTGCTCCCAAGTTTCCCGGCATTCAGCAAGATAGTGCTGTGGGAACGGCACCTCAATCTTTCGGTATTCCTGGCGGCGATGTCCTAGACATGCCAATTGAGCATGGTGCGGCACCCCACTCGGACGACTTGCCATCCCGCTTCCCGTCCCGGCGCAGCCAGCAGCAGCCTGATAGCCACCATCCTGCTGGAAGCCGTGGATGGGAACGTGGTCGTTTCCCCTTGG
Source organism: uncultured Planctomycetaceae bacterium (assembly GCA_937925545.1). Lineage (GTDB taxonomy): Bacteria > Planctomycetota > Planctomycetia > Pirellulales > Lacipirellulaceae > Bythopirellula. The sequence continues at coordinate 96,969 of CALALR010000019.1, read as the reverse complement.
CAACCAAGTATCCGGCCGGATTCCCATCATACGAGCAATACCAGCGTGGCGAGTCGCCTGGGATTAGTCAACAGCAGGCCATGCCTGCCGATCCACTGAAGAAGCGCGTGGGTGAAACTGCACTGGAACACTTCCGTCGAATTGAACCTTTAGTTCGTTCACAGGTGGAGGCCGAAGAAGCCGCGGACCGTGGCATGGCTGAAAATGCGGGAAGTCCCGGCGATTACGATTCTGTCGTACAGGGTGCCGATGTCCAAGGCGAATCTCCGCAACTCTTTGATCGTCGTGTGTCGATCGACGCAGGCGGTGGGAACCGGATGGACGTGATTGAGCCGCGAATGAATCAGTTCAGCGGTGCGGCGGGCGGGAAAGTGTACCTGCGTGAAGGAGACGTACCGCGTGGTGGTGCCCGCTTCATCGCAGAACGCGGTGCGGGAACCCTTACCCCGGACCAGCAGCAGGAGAACTTGCAGCGTGCTGGCTGGGGCAATGTGAATTCAGGCTCGGGTCCAATGCCAAAGCTGGACGATGGCACGCCCATTACTTCTTCCGTTTTGAAAGACACCAACGGCAACATCATCGGTCTGGCCGGTTCACCAGTAAGCGTAACACCGATGGCCAAGCCTACCCCGGAAGCAATTGCGTTGAACCGCGCGCGGCAGGGTATGCCGTTGACAGCGGAGCAGGACAAGATGATTGCCGCTTTGCACGCCAGCGAAGATCCCGCAGCGGCGGCGAAGCTGGCCAGTAACTCCAGGCCCAAGTGGTTTAATCGTGGTGTTGCCGATCGGGCTGCGCAAAAGGCGGAAGCTCGTCGCGAACGTTTAGCTCAGCGCCGCATGGGAACCAGTCCCATGATGCAAGCGATGCAGCGGGATCCCCGCATGTTCGCGCTGCTGTTGCAGAAGCGTGGCCTTGACGCTGAGATCGCCCAGAACCAGGAGAAGGCGGCATTGGAGGGTCTTCTGGCAGATGCTGAGATCATCCAGAACCAGCAGAAGGCGGCATTGGAGGGTCTTCGGGCAGATGCTGAGATCGCCGAAAGGGCGGCACAGACGCGGGCACTTGAGTTGGCGAATAAGAAGTTCGAGGAGGAATCGCAGAATCCTACAGCCCAATACACAAGTGACGAGAACTTTGCCGCTGCGGACGGGTCGGTAGACCGCAACGCACAGATTCAGGAGATTTTGGACCGGAACCCAGGTGATCTGACCGTGGATCAAATCGTCGCAGCATCTGGTGGTTCCTTAAAGCCAGCCGACGTGGAATCCTACCTTAATCAAGCCGGTCCCGCAGCGTGGGACATGGGCGTGGATGCTATTTCCAGCAACCCGTATGTGAGCGCCACACTAGCAACCCTGTTAAATCCGCTCGGTGCTTATGGTTTTTGGGGGCCGGCTGCTGCAAGCAGCCTTCCTGGCAGGCAAGCGAATCCGCGTCGTGCTGCCATCAAAAAAGCCCAAGCCGATCGTAACCGTGCGGCAAGAGCATTGGGCCGTACCCCGGATGACTACGTGGGAGCGATTGAGCGTCTCTATAACTAAGGCGAGAACATAATGCCGCGATTGAAGTAGGTGGCGACAATCAATAACGTTTCGCCAATCACAAGCGGAATACCAATCGCCAGCACGACAACAACCCATGGCGGCATTTTTTCCTTGTAGACGTAGATTACCTCGGGTGTTCGATCGACAGTTTCGGCGACAAGAGGTTTTGACATGGATCCTTACCAGAGATTAGCACAACTTCGAAGTGGTACAAGGCGAGCGGCAACGCTGCCGGGTCGCCACACTGAAGACAATTTTAGTCCCGGCGAACACGAAAGTCTAGCCAGAAAGGCTGGACGTGCGGCTGTTGGCGGGATTGGTGCCGTGGGAAATCTACTGGACATTCCAGGTTCGATGGTTCGAGATGCCATTTCCGGCCACAATCCGTTTGACCAACTGATGACTCCTCTTTCGCCCGACAACCGCATGGATGGTCGCGACGTGCTGGAGCATTACGGAATACTTGGCAAGAACAAGCCCGGCTTGGATTTGGGTGACGTAGTTGGTTTTGTTGGCGAAGTTGCCCTGGACCCCACGACCTATTTAACGGGCGGGGCGAGTGCCATGGGCAAGGGTGGCCAGTTACTTTCCAAGATTGGGAAAGTGGACGACATCGCCAAGTTTGCCACCAAGCAGGCAGGCAAGCGTGTTGGTCCCAGGGCAGCACGCATGACAAGCAACTTTGACGATGTGTTTGACGATCTAGTTAAGCACTCGACAAAGCCAAGCGATCTTCTCAAGAGTGCCGAGGCCGCCGCTCAGGGCATGGGTTACGAGAGTCTAGCCAAGGCAAGAGAGGCTTTTGGCCAGGAGACGTTGGGCGGATTGCTGGGCGTACATGTACCTTTCAAGGGGACGATTGGCACGGTTGGAAAAACCGGAAAGTCGCTCAAGGCCGCTCGGGCGATGGATGCGGCGGGGCATGCGGTGCGGTATTCGAGTCCGGTACGACATGTGTCTGCGTTGTTTGATTACAAGACCAAGGGGGCGACAACCGAAGTAGGCCAAAAGATGGCCATGGACGCCACAAAGCGTGCCCAGGACGCCGTGTCTTCCCTGCAGAAGGAAGCGGCCCCTGTTTTTCATGCCTTGAAAACCAGCAAGATCCTGGACCCCAAGCATACCGGCAGCCGCGACGCAGCGTTAGAAAACGCGTCGAAGGTCACGCGATACCTGGAAGAAGTTGGCGACGATTGGCAGAACACGGGTTTTGAACCAGACGTTGTGGCGCAGCTGGACAACGCCAAACAAATCGTTGCTGATCTTCTGAAGGCGGAAGTTGAAGCCGGACTCCCGGCTCGTCCACTGAAAGACTTCTACGCCAGATACTACCCGCGTGAACCGAACAAGTTTGCCATGCCCACCAGACACGGCGGTGCCAGTGCTGGCAAGGCATTGAGCACGTCCAATCCGCATTACTACGGGCGTTCTGAAGATTTGAAAGACTTGCCCTACGGTACGGACGTAATCAACGAAATCTCGATGGACCCGAATATCAGCGGGTTCGCTCATCGCAAGATCCACAAGACGTGGAACGGCCAGGGGTGGGATTACAGATTAGCACAAGACGGTGGCGAGGTAGCCACGAAGGGCGGTGGCAAGCTAACTCGGGACCATGTGGAATTTTTGCGCCGCTACCTGATGGACAACTATGGCCCCAAGATTCACAACCCCGGCGAGTTGAATCAGAGGCAGATGCCTGGCTCTCTATCGATCGAGGATATCGAAGGGTCGCAAGTCACAAATGACTCTGGCGCGTTTACGGGCACAGACGCGCGTGGCGCAACCCATCCAGGGCAAGGCGCCAGGGCCGATATTCCATGGGGCGGGGACAACACGCCGGAAGAGATCGCTAACTTAGCGGACGCACACGAGAAGAATATCGACAAGCTGGTGCAGAGAATCGCCTATCTGGATCCCAAGCACGCCGACGACAAGGTCCCCTTCTACAAAGCGGATCCGACTTCCGCCCTGGATTCTCGCATCACGCACAGCGGCAATTCGGTGGCGGCCGCTTACGGGGTATACGAGTTCATCGGCAGTAAGGCGGTGCGTAAGGACGGTTTGCAAGACCTTACCAAACGCAAGTTCAGCATGCCGGATAGCATGCGTTCGGCTACCAAAGGCGTATCGGAGAAGGGCTGGAAAGACACGTTCACCACGCAAGTGAATACTCCCCAGGAAGGGCAGACTGTTCTGGACGCATTAGAGATGGCTGGTCTTTCTACGGAGAAGGCGCAAGAGCACGCGTTCAACGCCCTTGGAGAAGAGGGGGTAAAGCACTTAGCCGACCTGAAGAGCCAAGCGTGGGCCGACATGGCTGGTGAAGTGCTTAATGGTGCAGACAATAAAACACTAGCGAAGTATCCGGTCAAGGTAAAACGTGGCAATGCCAGTGGCAAGGTAGTGGACGTGGATGCCAGTGGCAAGGTAGTCGTGAAGTTTGGCCATGGCGACGAAGCGGTGACATCGCTGCATGACCTGGAAGAGTTGGTGCCAACCAAGCAGCCGACGATCAAGGACGTATTGAGCGAGCAGTACCTTCCAGACGAAGATGCCAAGGATTTGTCGCGGTACATGAAATCGTTTCAGCAGCCGGAAGAGGTGCAGAAGTTTTTGCAGGTCTACGACAAGATGACGAACTTTTTCAAGTCGTCTGTGACCAGTATCTTCCCTCAATTCCATAGCCGCAACCTGATTTCGGGACAATTCAACAACTGGCTTGGCGAGGCGTATGATCCTCGTAAGAAGCTACACAACCGCTATCTTCAGCCAGTGAAAGATGCTTGGCAATTGCTTCGCGGGAAAGAGGTCCGTGGAGTCGAAGACATCCCGTGGATGAAGCAGGTTGGGCTGGACCGAGATCCCGACGCCGCGACGCGGGAACTGCAAGATTTGATTTATTCGTTCGGATTGCTTGGCCATGGCCAGGGCATGGCCAACGACCTGGCAGGGGATGCCGGCAGTAAAATGGCACGCCGGATGCCTGGAATTGACCCGATCTTTTCCAAGGCACCAGAGGGTGTCAGTATGGCTCAGCAACTAAATCCTCTTAACAGCCGAGGCGTATTGACGGACGACAACGTCTCCATGCTGCACCGGTTTGGTGGTGATGTAGGGGATTTCACCGAAGGCTTGAACCGCATTGCCCCATTCATTGCCTATCTGCGTCAAGGCATAGCTCCAGCGGAAGCCGCTCGTCGGGTAAAGAAATTGCAGGTGGACTATTCTGCCATGTCCAAAACGGAAAGCACCGTCATGAAACGGCTGTTTCCGTTCTACAGTTTTACGCGTGGGATACTGCCATTCACAGCAGAGCAGCTGACCACGAAGCCAGGGGGTCGTCTGGGACGCACTTTAATGACGATCGGTAGTAATCAGGACAGCGATGAAATGATGCCGGATTACGTGCGTGAAACGGCATCCCTGCCACTGGGCAAACTTCCGGACGGCAGCAACCGCTACCTGACCGGCTTGGGATTGATGTTTGAAGATCCTCTGTCGTTTGTGGGTGGTCCGCAAAGCATGGGTCTGGAAGTGTTGTCTCGCCTGAACCCCATGCTGAAAGCGCCATTGGAATACACGGCTGGCGAGAGCTTCTTCCAGAAGGGCCCGAACGGTGGCCGCGACCTGGACGACCTGGACCCGACGCTGGGTCGTATCGGTGCCAATATCAGCGATCTGATTACGGGCGAGAGTACAGGTCAAGTCCGTCCCGCTTTTGGAAGCAAGGCATTGGAATTTGGTGTTGCCAATTCCCCGTTATCGCGTGCGACGACCACCTTGCGGACGCTGACCGACAAGCGCAAGTGGAAGAACCCATTGGGGGCCATGTTAAACCTGGGTACTGGTGCGCGGGTGAGCGACATTTCTCCGGCGGCACAAGACGCCATTCTGCGTGACCGTTTGGCCCAGATGATGATGGATGCGGGCGGCAAGAAATTCGAGCGGAACTACTTCAGCCAGGACTTCAAAGAATCGCTTACCCCAGACAAGCTGAGGGAAGTAGAGATGCTGGAAGCGGCCATGGATCGTTTGGCGGCGGACGCCAAAAAACGCAAAAAACAAAAACAAAAGGCAACCAAATAAGGAATACGCGATGTCATTAAACTGGACCAAGTTGTTCAACGAACAGGCCGACAACGGCAATTCAAACGTGCTGATAGTAAACGAAACCTACGCTGGCAACATGATGTTGTACGCCAAAGCGACGAGTGACTGGGACAGCGGCTCGCTGGTGGTGCAGGTTTCTCCGGATGCTGGCACCACCTGGTTCACAGCTCGGATTCCTGGTGGCATTACCGCTGTAACTCCGTTGACGACAGACGGCTTCATTTACTTTTCCGCTCCATCGAATTCTCACATCAGGCTGAATTTGAGCAGCGTATCCGGTGCAGCCGCTGACATTAGTGCGTGGGTAACGAAAGTTGTGACTTAGCGAAGATACCACGTACTGCTTGCCTTCCTCAATCGCTTCTCCCACGGTGTCAAACGTGCCGTGGTAGTTTTCCTCATTCGTGGAAATCGACCACTTGCCCGACATCGTAGAACTCTCGGGCTATCCCGCAGAACACACAATATGGGATGACCTGTTGCGCGTGCAACCATCAGTCTTGCCAGCATGGTATCGAGATAATCAGTGGCTTTCATCAAGCAACGACCCGGCATTTGGCAAATCGCTGCAGGAAATTGGAGTAACGCTTCCTGGTACTGTTATTCGTCAAGACCGGCGTCGCTGGTGAACATATTGCGTAGACTGCGGCTTAGACAGGCGGCGTCGTACCACGTGAAGTCGAGTTGGGGATTGGTAGCCCAGCGTCCCATGGTGCGGAGGGCTTCGGCCTTGCGTGATTCGTTGAAGAGGATCAGATAACGCTGCTGTCCTTTTACCAGCGTCAGGATGTAGATATCCTGATCGTCTGCCGGTGCATTCAGGTCTTTTTCCGTCCAGCGTTTCATCGTTGTTCACGCTCACGTTTAAGCTCGTCGCTGGCCTTTGAAATGCAGCAATAGCACTTGGAATACCACATGCCCCATTGTTCATCGTGCCAGTGTTCTTCTGGACGCTGCCAGTAGCGATCCAGTGCATGTGCCCATTCGTGAACCAAGCAGTCGACGCGTTCGACATAGGTCAGGCGATTGCTGATGCGAATGACAATCCTGCGGTTGGCGTGTCCCGTATCGCCGCAAATGTTTTTTGGCGTCCTGACTGTCCTGACGGTGACCGGGTAACACGCGGGATACTGCCTCCGCAATGCCGCGATATAGCGACGCCATGATTTGCGTTGTTTGGCAGTGAGCTTCATGCGGTGCTGTGCTGTTCGGCAATCTTGAGGATTTCGTAGTGCAGTTGTTCAACGGTGCCCGTGTTATGAATCCAGAAGTCTGGGGCGGGCAGCATTTCCAATTCCGAGGCATGGGCCAGGGGCTGTATTCCTGGCCGATTGATCCGCACGACAATCCCACCGTGTTTCCAGATCATGTGATACTCGTTCACAAACCGGCAGTCTGTCACCACAACGTCGTCCTGTTTTCGCATCAGCGAACCGACCTTTCGTTCGGCCAGCTTGAGCCAACACTTTTCGCCGTGGATGTATCGCCCGCCTTCGGTGCCGTACTTCTGTAAGAAGTCACGCACGTCTGGTGACTGTCTTTTTGCGGCGTCCCAGCCGATGGTGTCGACAATCTGCTGCAACCGCAGTGGTCGCTTTCCGAGCGTGTGCGTTACGATCCATGGGTTGATGCGATAGGCACCTTGCTTCATGGGTCCAGCAAATGCCAATCTTCGAAAGCCTCGATCGACAAGAGCCTTGGCGGCTTCGTCCTTGCCACTTCCCGCGAGTCCAGAGAGTCCGATCAGCATGGCGTCCGTTCCTATAACGTGGCGTTGGCGCTGAAGTGCCCGGTGTAGCCATCTTCAAACGACCACAGGTAGGATTCCGCAGCGCGCATGTTTTTGACGAATCCCTTGCGAAAATGCCAAGAGTCTGTCCCTGAAAGCGACGGCAGCACGCGCACTCGCACGCCGGCATGTTCGTCCGTTCCCATGTGGACCATTTCCTTGGCCTTGTGATAGTGTCCAAGATGAATTTCCCGATGCTTGGCCGTGGCCCACAGTTCGGGAACTTCGGTTGCCATGATTAGAGGCAGGTCGCGATGCTTTTCTTCGTTGCCGTGCGTGAGTGCCAGCAAGGTAATTCCATAGCTGCGATACTTGCGATAGGCTGGCGAATTGTCGACCGTAACATGCTTATCGCTTTCGAAGTAGGCCGACAGCACTTCGGTCATGAACCAGCTGGTTTCGGGGTCGTGATTTCCAGGAACCCAAACCACCTCGACTTCCGCCATTTCTCGACATGCCAGGATCGCGCGTCGCACCGCTTGGCATCCAGCCTTGAATACTTTGGGAAACCGTCCGTCATGGTCTACCTGCGTGCCGGCCGCTGTCGTACCGGAGAAGTTATTGCACTGAAAGAAGTCGTGTCCAATAGGCAGTAGAACCTTATCGATATCAAAGCCCTGTACGCGTTCGAGCAATTCATGGATGGCACCTTCGTAAACCGCGTTGGCAATCTTCAGGTCGTAATCGCCGCCCACTTCTTCTGCCCACGCAAGTTTTCCGAAATGAACATCGTGCAAAGCGAGTTCCAGCATGTGTGGATTTTTCCGCTTCTTTTTGGTGCGTGCTGGTGGCGACAGTTTGGTGTTGCGTAATTCTTCGACAAGTTCCTTAACGCTGTGTTGTATGTCCCGAGGCGCCTTGCGTCGTAGCTTGACCTTGACCTGCCAGTTCCAAACCTGGTGTGGTGTTTCTTGGAAGTTGTTTTCCTGTTTTGAACCGGTAGACAGCTTCATTGCCGTGGGCCACGAGTTGACCGTTTTTTCGACAATCGACCATTCGCGCAGATTGATTTCGGCCTTGGCAATTGCATCGTCTACGGTGCGGACGGAATCACCCACAGACCAGATAGACGCCTCGTTGTCAGATTCGGTGAACTCGAAAGACGGTTTCGCATCCTGTGTTTTCGAATCGGGAGGATCGGGTGCCGCGATGTTCTGTTGTTGTGCTGCCTTGTAGCGGTCCTTGAGTGTGGTTACCGGCATGTTCAGGTGTCGTGCCGCTGCTGCCTTGGTTCCGTAGCGATTGACGGCATCGACCACATCGCGAAGCGTGCTTTCATCCATGCACTTCCCTTACTTTCCTTATAGTCAATGGCTTTGTGGGCGATCTGACCTGGGGCGCGGGTTGACGAACGGCATCAGCTCGCAGCGCAACTGCTTTGGTAGCAACTCGCGTTCAAGCAGTTCGGGGTCGTACTGCGTCCACGTTTCACGCAAGGAAATGGCAACCACACGTCTCAGCGCGTAACCGTCGTGCCAGATGGTGACGTATCCGAATTGACTGGAATGACATCGCCTGGGGATCTGGGAGGGGGTTTTTATCAGTCGCCATGCACGCACATGGTAATGTGATTGCTGGTGATGCCAGTCGTAGAAGATAACCTGATCGAATACCAATCGTCCCTGGTCGTCGTAGAAGTGATTCACCTCCACGACATCCACCGTCTCGCTGCAGACGTCCGTGGGAGGAACGACACTCAAGGCTAGCAATACGATCAGCATTACTGGCCCCTATCCTGGGAGAGATTCGTGGGTATGAAACTCCCAATTCGAATAGAAAAGAGTACCGCCAGTCGTGGTGATATTAAACCGCACACGGTAGATCCTTCCGGCGTGTGGCAGGAGGCTTCCTGGGACGGTACATTTGAAGTTGTAACCGTCCGTGTCAACCGTCCACATGGCATCCGTTTGCAGCGTATCGTAAACGACCGACGCAACGGTAACGGACTGCGCCAATTGTAGTGACTTTCCCCTACTTGCGTCAACAACGTCTCGGGTGATGGTAGCCACATCCGCCTGCGTGAGGTTGACGCCATCGGCATCGGTAATGCGATCCCTGCAGGAAGGAGTATCGCCGGCCCAGATATCAGCACGGTAGAGTCTGAGAGTCATGATTTAATTGCCTGTTGTGCGGCCGAACCGCCAGTTGCATGTTGTTGTCGTGCGCTGCCGTGGATGGCATGCTGTTGTGAAAAACTTCCGCCAGTTGCATGTTGTTGTCGTGCGCTGCCGTGGATGGCATGCTGTTGTGAAAAACTTCCGCCAGTTGCATGTTGTTTCGCAACGTCACTGAAATGTTTGGGGATCTGGTTGGCAGTCCCGCCCAGCCAGAGCCATCGAAAGTAGTTCAGAAACCCTTTTGCCATCAGCTAATCCCCGTGATAACTTCGGCGGTTGGGCTGCTAGCGATGGTTTTCTGGAAGTGTTCGGTTACGCCATCGGTGCGGAAGATTGTCAGCTTGCCGGGATTCGTAGTGGTGTCTGATTCCAGCCCTGCCAAGATGGTAGTACAGAGGGAATGTTCTGGTGCTGTGGCTTCGACGTTATCCACGTCGCGGACGAGGATTGCATCCGCAATGGCATTACTAGCGGCAGCGGTGAGAACCACGCCGTCCGTGCCGGTATCCACGAGAATCGTATCGACCACCGTATCGATGGTGGACAGTTGGGTATCGAGGTTTGCGGACGCGAGCCCCACAGCAGATCGTATTGCTGCAGCGTCCAGGTCATTGAGCGCGGCAATGAGTCCTGGAATATCATCGGACTTCAATTCGTTGGCATCCGTTTCGATGGCATCGATACTGTCCTGTGTGGCTGACAACAGGTTTACCCCATCGGCTCCCGTGATAATATCCAGGTCGGCCTGTGCGGTGGCGATTTTATCCAAAATCGCATCCTGCTTGGCTTCCGTCGCATCGCCTCCACCGCCAGATCCAACGTTATCAACGACCTTGGCCGTGATAGCATCGGAGTTATCCCAGAAGGTTTCGAAGTTTGCGGCAATGTTATCGGCAGTGGTTTCTGCGATTGTGTTGTCCAGGAACCCTTGGACAAGTGAATCTGCCGCACCGCCCTCGCTGATAACGAGTGCCGAGAAGTTTGCAGGTGCGGACGCGGCGAGGAACGCACTATCGGTACCACGCATGTCGGAATTCGTAGTGCATGTATCAACCAACTGAATATCAGTCGCGGAGAGGTCAACGGCAGTCGATTGGTTTTCGACATTACCCCAGTCGATGCCCGCCGCACCTCCGGCAGTCACGTCGAGCGTTCTTCCCGCCGTGGTCGGTTTGAGTGGAGCGTAATTCCCCTGTGCGGTGGCAAGCGTAACTCCGTCCGATCCGGTGATGGTGTCCAAATCAAGCTGAGCGGTTGCCAGTGCTGTAGCCAGTGCTGCGCTGTCGGTGCCTCGCATGTCCGTGTTGGTCGTGGTCGTATTGACAAGGTTCACCGTTCCCACGACCCCGCTGGCGCTCATTACAATCGCCGACCCGTCCGATGTAATGTTGGTTGCCGCCGTAAGTGTTCGCGTGGCGCTTGTCCAGACATCGGCAGCAGAATGTGTGGAGAATCCGGTTGCCGTAATCCATGCCGAGTCGCCATTATCGCGAATCCCCTCTTGGGAATCGGTGGTATTCGCAAACGCCCCGCCACCGCTACCAAGGTCCGCGTTGACTGTGGTGATGAGTGCCGCCAGATCCGTCGCCAGCGCGGCGTCCTTGCGTAGTGCCAGTCGAACCAGATTTAGCAATTCGGTATATGTTGGTGCGTCGTAGTCTGCTAATGCTGTGTCCGCTTCCGCATTGATGTTGGCTAAGCTGATGGTGTCTGGAACTTTGGTATCGTTGAGCGAGTTTGTGTCGTCTTCGATGGCGTCGATGGATGCCTGTGTTGCGGACAGAAGATTGACGCCGTCTGCTCCCGTGATGATATCCAGATCCGATTGGGCCGTTGCTAATGAAGCTGCTGTTGCCAGTGCGGCGTCTGTAATTGCCGTGTCCGCTTCCGCGTTCACTTCGGCCTTCATTGCCGTAGACATGCCGCCAAGGTCGGTCAACCCTGCGCCCGCCACACCCACAGTGGTCGTCAGTGTGTCAATTTTTGTTTCGTTGGCATCGACTTCCACAATCACGGCATCACGCGCGTCGGTGACGTTGGTAGGCGTAGCGAACCCTGTCGCGGTAATCCAGTTAGTGTCACCCAAGTCTTTCAAGGCTTGCAGGGATTCGGTCGTATTGACGAAGTCGTCCCAATCGGCTGTTGCGGATTTGCTTACCAGTTTTGCCACGATTGAATTATCGGCTACGTCAGTGCCGGTGACTGCGGTGGATACGAGGTGGTCAAGACCTAGCGTGCGCAGATCGTCAATCGTTCCGTCATGTGCCGTGTCACCCAAAGCAACTTCAGGAAGGTTGTCAGCATTGACTGACACATCTTGTACGTCCCACGATTCTACATTGACGTCAAGCAACCCATTTGCGGCGAGATTGACGGACGAACCGTCCAGCAACCTGACATCGGCATCAGCGTTACCATTTGCTACGTCGAGGGTGCGTCCGGCAATCGTCGGCTGCAAAGCACCATATCCCTGGTGTCCGATCAAGTCAGTGCCATCCCACTCGACATTCTCTTGCATCCATACCGCCACATCGGATTCCGCAGGGGAACCACCAGCGCGAAGGTAAAACGTCACACTGTAGATTCCCGCTGGCAGCGTAGCCGGAATCGTCATTACATAGAACTTGCTGGCAGTGCCCTGTTCGGTGGCGGCGATATCATAATCGTCGAGAGATGCAGTATCGTATGATTCTAGTGCCGTGCCGGCATCATCCCATGCTTGACCGGTGAAATCACGAATGACTGCGTAGATTGTTGCGCCCGTAGTGGTGTGCTGAAAGCCTAGTTTTGTATTTGCCATTGTTCAGTCACCTACAGAAATGCGGACTTTTCGCGTTCGGATTGGGCCTTTTTCTCTTTGACTGTTTGCCACAAGGACGCTTCCGGGCCGAGCACGCGATTAGCAAATTCGTCCCGAGTAATAACGCGCTTGGCAATCAGCATCTCACAAAGTCGTTCAAGGCATTGCGCCAACTTCCACACCTGTTCGCGTGGTGTCACAAGTGCTTCAATGTCTGCAGCGGTGTCTTTGTCGATTTGTTCTCGTGCCCGTTTCCGCTCATAGGGCGTATTGTCGTAATTGGCCACCACGTCTTCAAGTTGTTGCTGCGTGACTCCGGTGCTGTCTTTAACGACCAGGATGTCGCCGCCTTCGATATGGAACTCGGTATCAGCCAGGCCTAAAGGAGCAAGCATCGCAGGAATGTTGTGGTTCAAGTTGACTTGTATTTCAGGCATTTATCGAATTTCCTGCAATGACAACCAGGCGTTATTTCCGTCCGATGACGGAATCGTTTGGTTTCCAGAAGCTTTGTGTCTCACGTAATACTCTAAGTAATCATCCGCATCACCACTACCAATAAGAGACGCAACAAGAGGGTAGCCGAAATCATTGGCTGCGGACGCGTTTCCGGAAAAGGTTCTTAAATACACCGATGCGTTCTTGTAAATTGCACCAGTAGCTTGGGTTCCATCGTCCAAATCGTCGATTGCCGCTGACGCTTCAATGCGAAAGGTACAATCTCGCCGAAGCGTAAGCCGTTCGTTCGACAGATCCACAATACCACCGCGTGATAATGTGTCGGTATCAAAATTGACTTTGGTCCATACATTCGATACCACACCTGTTTGGTCAGACGTGTTACGGATTATTGCGTAGTGCGGTATAATCCCATCAATCGCATTCCAATTGTCCGCCACATCGTCATCGCGGAACACGAATTCCACGTTATCGCCAACCAGGCACATCGCCCACTTACCGGTGGACGTGCTGTTATTGACTTTTCCGCCGTTGAATGCCATTAAACATTCGTACGATGCGTGTTCGCCGACTAATTCCACTCGGCAACGGTCGCCTGACGACAATCCGGCTGGAGCGGGCAAGGTGATTGTCACGTCGCCACTGGCACCAGACATATCTACCAGTACGTTGTCCCCCACGGATGCGGTGTAATTAGCGGTCTTGACTGCGGTGTCTGTAAACTCGCTACCGCCCGTGCCCGTAATGGTTAGCGTGTCGCCAGACATGGCTGTTGATACAGAGCCGGAGCCAGCAATCGTAAGCGTGTCTCCAGGAGTCATACCGGTGGAGCCGGTATCTCCTGCAACTGTCAGATCGGAGACCACGACATCAATCGTGCCATCGCCATCCTGGTAGGTGACTGTGCAGCCGGTTTCCGTATTTCCGGTGAACATCGCTCCTGCGATGTCCTGGATACGCTCGACGTTGATCGTGACGTCAAAATCGTCTGTAGGAGATTCGGTGAGCGTAAAATCGGTGCCGTCAAAATCCAGTGTGGGTGCGTTCGTGCTGACAGCCGATCCATCTACTTCGATCGAGGCGAAAGTATCCGGGATAGATTGCCACGTTCCATCACCAAACCAGGCAGTGGACGAACTGGCATTCGTCCCACTGTTGAAGTTGCTGATATCAAGGTTGCCGGTGAACGTATTAGAACCAAGATCGAATGTCTTGTTGGTGAGCGTTTCGGTGCCCGCCAAGGAAGCGACTTGAAAATCGATTCCGGTATCATCCGTGTACCAAAACTCATTGGGAGTGGTATTTTTAACCCAAAGTTGGAGCGACCCGGCAACGTCCGCATCTGCGCCAGCTTGCTCTTTGAGAAACGCAACACCAACGTTGTCCAGATTGTTGCCATCCGCGTTGAAGTCACCGGTCATGGGGACAGAGCCGTCCGCCATGAAGTCGCCAGACCCGCCGCCCGTGGCCGCTTCCAGACTGATTAAGCCCGTGCCGTCGTCATAGGTGAGAACATAGTTATCTTGACCAGCACCGATGGTTTGGTCCGAGTCAAAGACCATTGTGCCGAGCGTGACGTTTCCGGCGCCTTTGGGCGATAGTGTAATGCCGACATCTGTGTCACTTCCGGATGCAGAAAACGTTGGTGCATTGCCGGTGGCCGCATTGGATAGCGTGATGTAATTTACTGCTGAGGCAGTTTGACCAAACAGCAAGGTGTAATTACTATTTTCATCCCAAAACCCTGTACTATCGTTGACCGTGATATATTGGCCATTGGTATCTAGGGTTCCACCAAGTTTTAGTGTACTGTTGGCAAAAACCGTACCTGAATTTTTTGCCGCTAGCCATAAATCAATATCGCTGTCCGACCCAGCCACCGACAACATCGGTCCAGTACCAGCCGACCCATTGGTCATTTCGAAGTAATTGACCGCACTAGTAGTTTTTTGAAAGATCAACTGTTCGTTATCGCTGTCGTCACGGATGCCTGTAGCATCATCAAACTGGATGTCGAACGCGTTTGTGTCTAAATCACCGCCGAGTTGAGGTGTGGTATCGTCTACGATATCCGACAATCCACCGCCGGCTCCCAATGTGGTGTCCACGCCTGTATCATCTGTGAAAATCAGCGTGCTAGGGGCCGTGTTCTTAACCCAGACGTATCCCTTGCCAGCTCCAGGGGTAGAACTATGGTCGGCCTGTTCGTCAAAAATCAGGTCGTTGGTTAATGTTGGATTGGTTCCGAAAACAAGTGAACCGCTGCCGGTTTCGTCAGAGATCACTCCCGCGAGTTGCGAGGACGTGGTGGCGGCGAAGACGGATAAGTCGTCAGCCACCATAGCTACGGTTGTGCCAAGATCAGAGATGTCTGCTTCGGCGACAGTGATTGTATTGGACGCGGTGTCGATCGTTTTGTTGGTAAGCGTCTGCGTGCCGCTGGTCGTCACAACGGGCACGCTCGCAATTGTCACCTGTCCGCCGCCGAGTGGTGCAAAGTTGATGTCGCAATCCAGGTCGTCCCCGTCCGATTCAATCGTGATGCCGTTTCCCGTCGCCGCATTGGTAATCTTGAGGAAATTGACAGCGGAGGCGGACTTTCCAAAGATCAGAATTTCGTTGTCCGAGTCGTCGCGTATTCCCGTATTGTTGTCAAACTGGAGATCAAAGCCATTGGTGTCAAGGTCGCCGCCAAGCTGTGGCGTTGTATCGTCGAGCAGTGATGTAAGATAAGTGTTCGCAAGTGAAACGTTAACCTCCGTGTCGGGGGATTCCGACACGGTAAACTCAGATGAGAAATCGATAGTGACAATATCAGCACCGCCGATTTGAGACCCGTCGTTCTTCACGGTCGTGACGGTACCGGACCCACCACTAGGATCGGCTTTCCAACCTTTGGTGCCCGCACCATCGGTGCCGTAGACTTGATTGTTTCCAGGGGAGGCCGCATCACCGTCCAGTTGGAACTGGCCGTTATCAAGTTCAATCGAGTTTTTGCCGCTGGCTATCTGCCCCACTTCGGATTACTCTTTATTGTTGTGTGACGTGATGTTCTTGATCTGTTCGATGATCATGTCGAATTTTCGATCGTGGCTGTCGAGTCTCATGTCGATCGACTTAATGACGTGGCTGATGGCGTCGGTGGCTGCCGCAATGGTTTCCTGAGTCCGCGTGTCGGATTCCGCTTTCTTGGATTCCAATTCTCTTCTCTGCCTTGCGCTTGGTATGATTACCTGCCAAATGATGATCAATGACACCGACATGAGAAACACAACGATCACGCCCAGCAGCCAGCCAACGGCGGTTTCTCCAAGTGGGCTATTGCTCACGACTTTACTGGCTTCAGTTACCTGTGCTAACATTCCGATTCCCGTTTTTATTAGCGATGCACCGCATGTCTTTTGCGATTTGCTCTAATCGCTTTCTTGACTCACGTTGTTCCAGATGCTGGCAGATTGACTTGTCTAGGGCCTGTTTGACGGCGTCGGCACTAATTCCCTTTTCCAGCACGCTACTGGCCCCCGCCTTAATACATTCTTCGTGTAGGCGTTGATCTCGACAGGCAGTAAGCACGACCACGGGCAGGAATGGATATCGCCGCACAAACTTAAGAACCGTTTCCGCGCCCGACGAGTTGGGGAGAACTAAGTCGAGTACCGCCGCGTCGCAATCTGCTGTGTCTTTCAGCAAGTCAATGTCCGGTACCGACTCGACTTCCACGCCATGATCAGAAAGCATCCGTTTCATGACGATAGAGTGTGTCAGCGTGTCCTCGACGTGCAGGATTTTCATGCGCCCCCCAAGCCTAATAGCGGCGGCATTTCGGTCCAGCGCACATGTGGGGCGTGAACGTTTTGGACGCTTCCTGGGAGATGGGCACTTTAACATAGCGATAGCGAAAAAGTCCCACCCGTTGTTTGACCATTTTGTATTGCTGGACGGCAGTCTTGGCTGGCTCGGTCTGGAGCTTCGAGTGTTGTGCGGCATCGTCACTTAGAGAACCTTCACTTAGAGAACCTTCACTTAGAGAACCTTCACTTAGAGAATCTTCAGGTGGAGAATCTTCAGGGCCATGATGCACACAATCCACGCATTCGCATTCTCCTTCCTTGCAAAAACAGATTCCCGTCTTAGTGCAGATGCACAGGTTCAAATCTGGAACAGGGCTGAGAACCGACTTTGGTTCTTGTCGGTGATGTTGTTCGGTGACAGGAAGCGAGCCGATTTTGCCGGTGCCTTTACACTTGGGGCAAGTGATTTTAGTTCTTCCGTCACCCAGGATCCCCGTGCCATCGCAGTTAGTACACGTGTCGCCGGGCTGTGGTTCGGGTGATGGCGCGGGTGTGGGCGATTGGGTGTGCAGGGCCAGCGTGGCGCAAATGGCCGGCGTGTAGTCCTCGGACGACGTGGCAGACGGTGACGCACATCCCGAGAGCATCAAGGCGATTCCCGCCAGAATGGCAGTAATGGCAACGAGCATGCCGATAGCGCTGATTTCGTATTCTGGTTCGTAATCTTCGTGGTAGATTTTCATCCTAGCAATGATCCTCCATAGTCTGGCAGCTGTCTTGGTTTCCATCCGTCCATGCTGGACATGGCCTTCAGATTGCATTGGTCCAGCAGCGGAGCGTCCGCCCACCAAGCACCTTCCGGGATATCCATGTCGGTTCCGAGTATGCGTCGTCCGCCTGTGTTCCACACGCCCCAGTCGTGGCAGAGCAGCGCCAGGGGGTTGCGATATTGGCGAACTGTTTCCGGTCGATCGTCGTAGCCCATCACAATCCAGCTGTGCATCCACTTGCCGCGTTGTCTTGCGTAGCCGTTTTCGTCGCGTTGTGAAGACCACCCCAGCGACGAGCACGCCCAGACCGGATATCCGCTAGCGATGAAGTCGCGAGCGTTTTCGTGATTACCGCACTTGGTTGCGGTGCGGATCTGGTGTTTTTGTCCTTCGACGTTGACATCGGAAGGCGTTCCAGTGCGCCCCCAATTGATGCCGAGTTGTGTATTGCTGACGGTGAAATCGCGGTTGAGGTTGGGGTAATTCTTGCGGAGCAGGATTCCGCCCTTGGTGGTGACATAGGTTTGAAGCCGACTGCAGCTTGCGCCCTGCCCCGAGTGACCTCGATCGCCATACATGTTTTCCCACACAACAACGCCTTGCTTTTCGCCTTCGTCGCTGACTTCCGGGAATCCCTCGACCTGTCCGGTCACTTCATCAGGTTTTCCAGTGGCGACTTCCACGCCGATCAAGACGATGGCGCAATTCTTTCCAGCGCGGGCGACACAGTTTCCGGTGCGCTGTGGCGGGCTAGGCCAGACTTTCGGCCAATGCTTGTACGCGTATATGTATGGCAAAGACAGCTTGCCGGCACCGCCGCCCGCCAATCCGAAATCGTGGGCGACTTGTTCGCCATCGGGATATGGCAGCGATCCGAGAAGCTGCTCTTCTTCTTGCGGTTCGCCATACGCGCCGGCAAATCCAGCCTCGTACATGCGCTGCAGACGAGGAACGTCCAGATGCGTAGCGCGTTCCGGCCAGAACTGTGCGCCCAACGGTAGCGACCGCAAGCCCGCCATATTACTGTCCCTGTGCCAACGGATTCTCCAAGGCCCAGGCAATTGCCTGTAGCACCTTGACTAACTGCGTTCGCTTGGCGGGATCGAGCGCCACGTTTTCGGCGCCGATGGCGGATATGATGGCGGAATCCTTGGCAGCCCCAAGGCCGGGCAGGGACAGATTGCGTTTTTGCCACATCAGCGCGTCGGCGGAAATCGACCAATCCCGAAAGTTGCCGGTGGTGTTAATGACGGACTCGTCACGCGACACAACATCGGCAACCTGGCGATAGAAGTTCGCGGCGAGGCGGGCCGTTTGAGGCTGCTTGGCAGCGATTCTTTGAACTTCAACCACCATCGCCCGGACGCCACTGTCGGGTACTGGCGTCACCGGCGTATCAGGATTGGCAGGAACGGGTTTTTCTATTGCCGTGGCCAGCGTTGCCGCCACGATCAAGATTCCAGCAAGGATCTTCATGGATTCTCCTGCTGATGATCGAGCAGGTGCGGGATGATGTCGTGGATAAGCGTCTTGGCGTAGTCCGTCTTGCCACACTCGTTGCAGTGCCTGGCTAAATTCAGTGCCTGAAAGACAAGCGTATTGACATCCGAATGCGTCTCTTTCGGCGAGACGCGAAACAACGCCGAGAACCTTGCAGCGGCACCAGGAAACTTGGAATGCACACCCCAGGCCACGATAGACACTCCCACGGACAGCCACAGCCACTGGGTAACCGATAGATTGCTAAGAACTTCTGGCATAGTGGTTTACCCCTACCTGTTGGCTCGTCGCTCGCGAATGATCTTGAAGATCAGCATGGCGATTTCGATAATCATGGCGACAGGGATGCCCTGTACTTCGTCTTCTGGCCCATCGCTTCCCGCAATCCCATAGGAGACCGCCAGTTGATGAACAGCGTCTGCGTTGATTTCATCTTCGCCATCGACGTTCAAGAGGTCTTCGAGGAGGGCGATGATTGCGTCGTTTTCGAGGATTTCGCCAATGTAATCCACGACGATATCGTCGGTTTCCGTCGGGGTGAGGTCTGCGATTCTGCCGGCTAGTTCGACACCGACGGTGACGCGCTGGCGGAACGCCAGATCCTCGTCCATAACCTGCTGAATCAGCCCGAAAAGAGCGAAGACGTCCGACAGTCCCAAATTGAGACGCTGAAACTTCGTAATGACATTCCAGATAGACTGGAAACCCTGGGTAATTGCTGACATGCTAGGCTCGCTATTGGTCGGTAGGTTATCTCCCCTACACTACAATAGTCGGAACCGGTGCCTCCAGCGTTCAATCCGCAAGTTTTTTTGAAAAAAGTTGGCCGTTATTCGCAGAGTTTTGAGATGCGATTTACTGGCTGGTAGTCATGTTCTTGCTGGTTCAGCCGATATTCAAAGACATACGCATCGAGGTCGTATCCAGGATAGAAATTCCTGGCGACGTGAACGGCACGGAAACCGCACGCCGCGAAAAACTTCTGCGCCCCCAGATTGTATTCGGAGACCTCTGTAACAATTTTTTTTCGTCGGTTGGTGGAAAGTTTGTCGATCAGTTTATGGACCAGCATTCTTCCGGTCGATCTGCGGCGATGTTTGGGATGGACCGCAAGATTCACGATTCTCAGGTGGTTTTTATGTAGTTCGTACAAACAGTAGCCAAGAATTGTTCCGGCGGCAGCATCTTGCGAATCCACCGTTTCCTCGACAACGAGCCCAATGCAGTTTCGTTGTCTGAGCAGGTGGATGAATTCTTGTTCCGTCCATGGGTGGTCGTAGGAGAGGTTTTCGATACAACCGACTTCTGCCATATCGCGTCGAATCATCCAACGTATGTTTGGTGCTTTCACGGCGACGTCCATGTTCAGAATCCTGGCCCTTGATCTGGGTTCTTGGTTTTTCCTGTGAGTTTTCGGTAACACCACCTTGCTGTCAGAATCGCAAGTACAAGTGGCCACGCGATGAGGTAGTCTAGTGTCCACAAGGCAACTTTTTTCATTTATTCCACCGTGTTAGCTATTCCGCCGGCCAGCGTGCTTCGATGATCCCTCGTCTACGCCAGTGTCTTCGCAGTTCGGCAGGTGCCGCTCTCCGCGCCCCTCGTTTGCAAAAATAGCCACACCGTCATCCTGTTGAATCGCAGTACGAACCGGCGTTGACCAACCCATTGCTCCCGCATCCACACATTAACAATGCGGTCAACAAATCAGTCCACCGCGACACGCTGCCCCATCCCCCAAACACTCCAATCATATTCGCGCCTGCCTTGCTGGTGTAGGGGAATCATACACATTCCGATATTTGACGTCAAGCGTATGTGCTGTTCGTTTTGCGCTGGCGATGGGATGTTTTTGCGTTCGGTTGAAAGCAAGCAACAACCAATTATTCACCAGCGCCCAATCAAACATTGTCGAAGTCTTGTGTCCCACTCTTTTGAGGCAATGCTCCAACAGGCGCGCACCGTAACCGGATGACCAATAATAAGTATCAGCCTTAAACTCACAGTCGATTCGCAAGCACTTAATGCAGTTTCTGCAAAAACTTTCGGGAATATCCGCCAAGGTGGTAATGCCACTCTTACAGGCTTCGTGCCGTTCGTCCCATGTCACCGGGTTACTTGGGCAGGGCGATTTTCGCGTGGGCGTTCTTGTTTGCGGCTGTGCCTGACTTACCGCCGTCACGCTAGACTGTGTTGGCAACCATTGCAATCAAGGCATATATGCTGCGTTTGCCATACAGCGTTATTCATTCATGTATTCTTTCAGGAAAGTTACCAGGAGATTCATGCGCCAGTTATCTTCATTGGTGTGCGAGTCGATAAGCCAGTGGATGTAATTTGGGTCGCGCTCGCACACTTCATGGACCGTTAGGCCATTGTGTTTACCAAACCAGAACCTTGTGTTCGGAGACTGAAGGCGACTTGCGTGTACGGCATTCTGCTGTCGCCTGTCGCTAGAAGATGCTCCATAGTGCCTGACAGATCGCGATGCTTTTTTTGCAATGCGCTTGCGGCGATCGTTTTCCCACTCGTCTCGTGGCATTATGCTTGTGCTCTGGACGCGGTCTTTTTAAGGCTTGGAAGAAACTGTTCCGGGGAATGGTCGCGTAGCCATTCGCGGCTATCCTTGCTGCCGTCCACCATGGCCCAGTAGCATTTCCGATGAAGTCTTTTTGACAGAAGTTGGGCACTTTTCTGTGCCCCGTACTTGCCTGGCCAGCAGAGGTTGCAGAATCCGGTGTCGTGTTGGCACCGATCTTCCTTTCTGTAGTCATTTTCCCCTACAAACAAGATTACGTCAATATCTTTCAGCATGACTTCAAGCAGTGCAATCCCGCCAAGATTGGACGTCCTGCCGACACAGGGTATGTTCTTGGAAATGCACGCTGCAGTGTCGGACGGTCCTTCGACGACACAGATTACTCGATGCGATTGAAAAGGGTAGGCGTAGAACAGTCCGAGCCGGCTTCCCCAAACGCTTTTCTTGCTGCCATCGGCATAGCGTTTCCAGATGCCGGTGATGTTTCCGCGAGGATCACGGCAGGGGAAAGATGCGAACGGTGTGCCGTCGCGATCGACGCCGTAGCCGACGCGCAGCCGGTAGAGAGAGTCCTGCGAGACGCCCAGGGACGTCGCCAGCTTCTGTCGCAGCACCGAGGCCAAGCGATGTTCGAACATAGATCTGGCACGAGAGAGCCATTCTTGCGTCGTAACACGTGGCGGAGGATCTTTCTTAGGAAGGGACACGGGTGTGAGCGGCGAGTCAGGTTTGTGCAACCACGCCGCGCTTCCGTCGGACTGGATAAGTTCGCGTTCCGATGGAACTCTACAGCACTTCAACAGTTCACCGTCCGCAGAGCGAGTGCAATAGTCCGGCTTGCCGCACACTTGGCACGGTTCGGAGCGTGACACGCGAATCCATCGAGCCAATTGGTCAGTGTTGTTCATCGCTGATTTGTGTAATGTTCGATAAGAAATTCGATCAAATCGATTATCTTCTGCTGGTCGCTTGTGGGTCGCGGAAAGGCTAGTTTGAGTGCGTCGAGTTGCGACAATCGGCTAGCAAGTTCTCTGTCGTTGCGAACGACGGATGGCCGATACGTGATGAGCAGCAGCGTAAAATCATCGCGTGTCGATTCCGGTTTGGTTGAGCAGCATGTCTTGGAAGCATCGGTCCAGCGGTGCCGGTTCCGGGGTCGTAGTTCCGCGCCAGATGGTGCGGATGTAATCGGGGTCGTAGTAGTCTGGGTCAAAGAACTGTTTGAGCCAGATGAGGTTAGCGTTACTGATTGTGGGGTAGTTTCTTCCGCACACTCGCATTTTTGGGACTCGCCTTGATGCGGCAACATGGAGACGGTGGGCCAATGGCGAAAGCAATACGACGGCCCGCCTATCGTCTTCTCGGCTGGTGCTTCCTGATCCTGATCCGAGGTGGGCAAGTTCGAGATTCCAGTATCCGTGCCATCCTGGGACCGGTTGCCTTTGTCCGAGTCCGGTAGCCCAGCAGAACTGGAGTCCATCGACATCGCGAAGGGTTCTAGCGGTAGCGGCGAGTCCACGACGATCCTTGTTGGCCAAAGTGGTTGATGCGTGCCCGAGAGAGATTGAGTCATTGTCATTGCATGGTGTCCTGTAATCTAAGCATTTTGGCATGTTTTCTTAGTTCCCCGCTGGTTAAATTCCGCTCAACCGCATAAGCCAATGCTTGCTGTTGCAGTGCTTGAGAGAGGCAAGCGACTTCGCGGTGGTGAGAGAAAGAGAGTTCCGGTCTTCGTATTGACAGCTTCACCCCTGCTGCCACGCTCCTGCTGCGTTCTATCAACCCGCAACTGAAACTTTCGTTTGGCAGCGCCTGCTGCGCATCGTCGCCGAAGCGCCCTTCCGCCCAATTCACCAGGTCGCCGATCCACCATGGGGAGTATCGCTGTGTATAAAGCGAGAACTCCAGCGGCATAGCAAACTGTTCAAGTGTAGGTGCGATGTTCATCGTGGCACCAGTGGCGCCCAGCGTGAACGGGCCGAGTTGGATGGGTTGCATCATGGGTATTGGCGATTAAAGATTGTTGATTGAAGAATGGAAGAGAGTGTTATTCCCAATTGAATTGCAGGGGGATATCGCGGACGATTTGGTGTAGGCGACGGACTCGAAAATAGCGGGCGGCGAATTCAGCAAGGTTGGCCTGTGACCTTTCGCTGAACGTTTGGATTTGGGAAAGGATTCCCGGAACGGAATCGTGCTTGCGCAGCAGTTCGCTGGCGGTTTTGACGCCGACGCCCTTGCATCCTGGCACGTCGTCCTTGCCGACGAGACAGAGCCAATCCACCATTTGCGATGGCGTAATTTGCAGTTGTTCTTTCAGGATCTTGGCGTTGTAGTATTCGTCCTTGCGCCATATCACGGTGCGGTTGGACAGCAATTGCCGGCAGTCTTTATCGTTACTGGCAATAACCGTCTTATCGCCCCGCATCTGCGCCGTCAGGGAGAGTGTGCCGATGATGTCATCGGCCTCCCATCCCTTTAATTCTAGTGCGGGAATTCCCCTACGCTCCAATAAATCTTGGATTTTTGTTCTCTCCGCCAAAAGTTCTGCTGGCGTATCGTCGCGACTGGACTTGTAGGATGGTTCCAGTTTCTTGCGGAAGTTTTCTTGCGCCGCGTCGAAAGCGACGGCGACCCAGGCGAACGTGGTCTTTTCCGTGATGCGGTCGAGTCGATCGATAAACATTTTGGCTGCTTTGTCTTGTGCGACATGCCAATCGGCGTAAATCCAGTTGTGGGCGTCGATCACCAACAGCAGTTGTGGCGGCCCCTGGTGTAGCCGGGAGAGCTTTTCGGCGTATGGTTTTCGGGTGGCTTCCTTGAGCCAGCTGGACGAGCAGAGAAATATGTCGCGTCCGATCGCGGCAAGTTCGTCGAGCGATTCGGACATCTCGATATTGTGACAGGTTTCAGCGATTGTTTCTGTTTGGTAGGGGACCATGTGGCTTACTTTCAATGGGTGGGTTTCCAGGCATTAAGCGATTGGTAGTACCATTGGTGCAGGAAACCACGCTCCAGCCAGCTTTTGTCGCCTTGTTTTTGCATTGACCATAGCCACAGCAGTCTTCCGGTTCTTCCGTTTCCGTCCATGAACGGGTGAAGCCGCTCGAACATGTGGTGTAATTCGTACGGGTCGTATTCTCGTGACACTTGGCAAAGCATTTCGATGCGGTTGAGAACCCCCAATCCGCCAGAGACTGGCTTGTGATTGCCCACGCGAACATTCATTCCCGGTTTATCCCTGAGTTTTCCGAATCCTGCGGTAAAATACATGGCCGCATCAGAAAGCGTTTCAGCAGACACTTCATCGCGATGAATCCAGAGTTCGTGATACCTAGCGAATCTCTGGATATCCGTTGTACTTAGAGTGATTCCCTCAATGCCCCAAGATTCGACAACGAATTGTATGTAATGGTTAAACATGTCGGGATGTTATTGGGTAAGTTCCTGGACTTCTCGGACGGGCACAAACCATTCCATGTCGTTCCGCGGCATCATTGGTAAATCGCGTGGCGGGAACGCCCAGTTATGGTCTCTGGCGAAGGCCACTTCCAGCTGAGCAAACGTCATTCTCTGCACAGTTTTCTTTTTGCTTTTCTGAACTGCCCGAACGCGACTGACCCATTCCTTTTCGAGATTGACGCTCTTAGTTAGCGTGCGTCGTTTTTTGAAAATGTCTCCGCGCATTTCTCTCAGGGAGCCGTCCTTTTGCAGCACGTTGCGAGCCTTGCTGTTGTAACGAAATCCGCAATCATGGCATTGGGGCCCGGACAATCGGCAAGCGCTGCACTTGGGGCAGACGATTGGTTCCGGTTCTTTCTTTTCGCGAATTTTTTGTTCTCGCATTCCAGCAACGATGCGGTCGGTGTATTCCAAGTCCCATTCGCGATCGGCGTTGAGTGATCCATGTCGCCACCAATTTCCGCCGTGGTCTTGGATGATGACCTTGCCTGGCAGAGAAGGATCATTGCGAAGGATTCTGCCGCCTGCCTGGATGTAGGACGTGAGGGATCCAAAAACCGTGGCGAAGATGCCGTGATAAATCCAGGGCCAGTTGATTCCTTCGCGGAGGACAAAGCGATTACAGACCACCTTGATCGTGCCGTTCTTACTGCGTTCGGCAATTTCGTCTCGGAGTTCCGTGCTACTGGTTTCTTCGTAGCCGTCCATCCAGACGTTTTTGCCGTCGATGTGGGCGGCCGGGATACCACGTCGAGTCAGTTCCTTAGCGAACCATAGTGATTCCGCCACCCCCGGTGCGAACAGTAGTGCCGGTTTCTGGTCCGGGTTGAGAACGTGATAGTTTTCGACCACTCGCCCGAATACTCGCGTGGCGTATTCCATACGCCTAGCGTTTGGCAAAGCGCACTCGCCTTCGCCAACCGCTACCTTGCCTACCCAGCGGGTATCGGGTTCATCTGGACCGTAGGTGTAGGCTGGAACAAGGGCACCGCAATCTCGCAGTTGGCGATTCGTGCCGGCCACAACGAGCGTATCGTAGACGTGCCCGATGCCGAGCGGGGTAGCCGTGAAACCGATTTTGACGCTGTTGTGTTTGTCGTGTCCGTCGAGCAGTGCAATCGCCGTATCGCCACCGTTTTTGTGCGCTTCGTCTATGTAGACTTCTGGGCTGAAGTGAACCAGCCCGCCCCGCTTGAGGGCGGCGAACTGTGTTTGCACCATGCAGAGCTGTATTGGTGCTGAGTCGTCATGGAGTTTTTTCTTTGATGCCGCTCGAATACCGTATTCCACACCGAGGTTTTGCAGCCCGTCGGCAAGCTGGTCGAGCAGCATTCGCCGGTCGGTGTAGAGCGTGCGGGCATGGGGATTGGCTTCGAACCCAGGCACTTGTGCTGGCGCACGGTAGAGCGAATGATCCACCATGCGTTCGAACATCATCCGGCTTTTGCCTCCACCGGTCGGGCAGGTAAGACAGATGTTTCTGGCACCATGAATGATGGCCCGATTGAGTTCGTTCAAGCCTTGTTGCTGGTGTGGCCAAAGGTGCATTGAAAAGCCCCCCATCGAACGGGCTGTGCGGTTCTTGACATTAAAACATTGAATGTGTGCGTTGTGTTACTGCGTGCGTTGTGTTACTGGTTGCCGCTTCGCATTAGTTTTATTTGCCTCGCCACTTCGTTCATTGCAGAACGCGCTGCTTTGTACGCCGGTCCTTTACCGCCGTTCATTTCTGCGAGCTTGCCTATTCCTTTTGCCAGGGGGCTGTAGTATTTGAGGATGATCGAGTCCGCGAGTTTAGCTGGCGAGATTTCCCTGCCGGTTTTTTGTTTTAGTGGAGGCGTGCCGAGAATTTCCTTGATCGACTTTCCAGAATCCTTCGCTGCCTTGACGATTTTCTGTTGTTCGGTCTTTGGCTTTTGAGCGAGTGTCTTGACTTCGGCGTTGGTGGCCTTCAGAGATTCGTTGAGTACCGACTGCTTGATGGGTGCGGCGAGTTTGTCAACGTCCTCGGCAAACGTGGCATTGCGGAGAACGGTCGCTTGTCCCACGCCTTCTTCTTTGGCAATCCGTTCGGCGGTCTTCGATGGCGACTTTGCTGTTGAGGTCGTTTTAGTTCCTGTTTTTGTGGTTTCTGTTTTTGTGGTGCTTTTCAAGTTATCACTTTGATAACTTGATCCGCTTTTACGTTCGCCGCCGTGGGTTTGTTTTTCTTCTGCGTAGATTTTTCCTCGGGCGTAGGCGGCTTGTTTCTTTGTCCAGTTTCGTCGTCCTTTTTGGTGGTGGTAGATCCACGCCATGGCCTCGGCATCGGTGTCGAATGTCAGGCGAGTGACTTCGTAGGGGATATTGTGTTTCTGGGCGATTTCATAGCGGTTGTGCCCATCGACAATAAATCCGTCGTAAACGACGATCGGGTTGATTACCATGCCGTCGGTTAGAATGTTTTCTTCAAGCTGGGCGAGTTCATCTTCGGATAGTTTGGGGCAGAGATCACGGAAGGACGATTTGATCTTGAGTGCCATGCGAATCCTTTCAGGCGTGGGAAATTCCCCTACTTTGCTATATCCGCGATTCGTTCGAGAACGACAAGGCGTGGTGCGACTTGGGCTTTTATGGCTTCTGATGTGTTACTGATGGAGAAGCCTAATAGGGCTGCCGTGAGTATAGCGCCGATGACATACGAAAACAACTGGACGACCTCTGTAGCCACGGGGTCTATCTTTTCTGCATTCCTGTAGGTGATCGTGGCGATTGCTGCGACGATGATTGACAGTGCCGCAAGAACGACAGCCCCAAACATGTGGCTGTAAAAGTGCCAAGCGACGATTTCGTGGGCGACCTGTGGTGCCTGTTCGGCGGTGAATGCCGCTGTGTCAGAAACGATCCGCTCGACGGTGTCCAGGTAGTGGATCAAACGTGACTTGAGTTCGGAGTCAACGGTAAGTTCGTGTTCCACGATTTGTCCCCCTGCAGTTCGGCAAGAAACTGAGATGGTTCGTATTGGAAGTGCAGCCCCAGCAATTCCTGTGGGCGCGTAGCTGCCACATAAGCCACTCGACGTTCGTCTCGCAGGCCATCTTCGGTATTATATGAGGGGAACTCCCCACTGTCTAGTCCCAAGACAAGCACGCATGGAAATTCCAGCCCCTTGGCGGCGTGGACTGTCATGAGCTGGATCTTGTTATCGTCAGTGAGATCGTCTTGCATATCCCAAGTAGCGTACCACGTTATCGCTTGTTGGAACGTCATTCCTTGTGCGTGATGCCACCAGAACTTAGCTACCGGCAGGAGCGACTGTGAATCCTGGAACGCATCGACAAGCGTTAGCAAGCAATCGTCGACAGTGGCTTGCGGGGTGAGTGGCCTGGCCCCTTCAAAGCCGTTGCTGGAGGTCGGGACTTCCCCTACAAGCAGAGTGGACAGTTTGGTGGGGTTCAAAGCGTGTGCGGCGGCGATATGCGAGCCGCCGGTATCGGCGGCACATTCGCGGATCTTGGAATAAGACATCTTTGTCGCCAAGTCGTGGTGCAAGCGCAGAGTTGCCAGGTTGTCTCGCGGATTGCAGATCAACCGCAGGGCCGCATGCAGTCGCAGAAAGTCGCCAGTGTCTTGAGCAGTTTTCCCGATGCGATGGACTGGGATTTTTGCGACGGTCAATTGTTCTTCGAATTTCTCCAGCGGTTCATGTTTGCGTGCCAGGACGGCGATATCTTCGCAGGCGAAGCCTTCATCCAATCGCTGACGAATGAAATTCAGCGGATCGTTGGTAACGTATATGCTACCTTTGTCGCCCCGTCTGGAGACCATGGGTTCGCAATTGTGTTCCTGGTTGTGTGCAATCAGATTGTTTGCCGCCTTGACAATGGCACTTCCCGAGCGGAAGTTGTCTGGCAGCTGGATGATTTCCGCATCGGCATGTTTTTGGAAGAACATGTCCGGCCTTGCGCCTCGCCAAGTGTAGAGTGTCTGGCGGACATCGCCCACGGCGAAGAAGTTAGCCGGCGGTGAGAAGAAGTCGTGCAGGTTGTACTGCATGGTGTCCGTATCTTGCAGTTCGTCTACCAGCACGTGCTTTACTTGTGAGTGGTACTTAGCCAGTATTTCTGGGATGGTCAGCAGCTTTTGGCATTGCAGCAGGATACTGCCGTAGTCCATGGCGTTGAACGAATAGAGGGTTTCCTGATAGGACTTTAGTGCCAGGCTGATGTTTTTGTCGGTGCTTGCGAGCGTGCCGTTGTATAGTGCTTCTCGTGCATGGGCGACCTTTCGGAAGGACAGGCCATGTTTCCACTTACCGTATTTTGTGGGAGCCTTGAATCCCAGTTTCTGGCAAGTGTAGGTGAGCAAGAGGTCCGCGTCCGCAGGATTGATAACGGTGAGTGTTTCTGTCTGGTAGCCAAGTGCCGCTCCGTCCACCATCAGCATACGCAGGGCTAGTGCGTGGAATGTTCCGACGAGCATGCTGTTCAGGGCTTGGCGTAGTAGCGGGTATTCTTTGTCCGCGAGTTTGGTTTCTAGCTTGGCAGCGAGATTGTTTGCAGCCGCTCTTGTGAACGTGAGCACAAGGAAGTTGTCGAGAGAAAACCCCTCGTCGACGAGTCGACAAATGCGTTCTACCAGTACGGTTGTTTTTCCCGCTCCGGCTCCTGCTATGCAGAGAATTTCCCGAGAGTCAGAATCGACTGCTTTTTTTTGCTGTGGAGTTAGCATTTTTTGTGTTTTCAGTGGATATGCTGCAGATGTTCCGGATAAGCTGCGCATCCATGCTGGTTAATAAGAGTTATGACTCAATCATTACTCAATCCACGCGAACTCATTGGCACCGTCTTTACAACTGCACTTTGTTTTCGCGATGCCGTTGTCATGAGATCCATCCTTGTATATGAACGTAAAATCGCTTAATAGCTGTCCTTTCCATGTACTTCCTTTATCTAAGCAACCAACGCACTCACTATGGCCATTGCATACCCGAAACTGTCTTCTGGTGACTTTGCGATCTCCCGGAAACGTCTCGTCAAGGTTATAAGCGTCCCGCAACTCAGCGAGTCCACCTGGCGATCCAAAAAAGGGCATGATATAATCTCGCATATCAATGGCATCAACCGTATCCGCCGTTGACACCGTTTTCTGAAATCCAACCGGGCTGGCGGCGGCCCGGTTATCGCGGGCGTTATGTATTCCCGAGCAACTGCAGATAGACGCTGACCGCCAAAGTGGGGAGTTGTTCTAGTGGGACAATGGCCAGCCACGGCCCCTTGTTCCAGCGGTGCAGGATGACGGGGCAGAGGTCCCCGGCGTCCTGCGTGGCTTGTTCCAGTGCCTTGCGGAGTTGCAGTTTTTCAGTGCGTTTAATTTCAAAATGAACCTTGGGGAGTGAATGAACGACATCCGGGGAATCGTCTCCACCGGAGAACTGCTGTCCGCGACGTGCTTCGATGCCGAGCACGCGTTGCAATTCCTTGGCAGCTTCGCGTTCGCCTCGCTTCCCTTTTTCTCGGCTGTTGATTTTTGCCATAAGGTTCCGTCCGTTAGCGTGGTCGTGGTGCGGGTTTCGTCATGCACGGCATGTCCTACTGGATAGCCTACTGGATAGCCTACTTGGCGAGTGCGACTTCTTCACCGAGGGGGACATGCTTGATTTCGCTGGTGGCGGAAACGCTTTGATGGGTGGCGACGATGGCGTTGGAGTAGTTGCCTTGTGTGGCGTTAAGGCCAGCCAGCAACTTGTCGAAGTGTTCGCAATCGATTTCGGCCGCTTCAAGGGACAGTATTTTCAACGGTGGATTGGCGAGTTGCAGCAGTGCATAGGCCAACGCCGCACAGAAGACCGTTGTTTCGCCGCCGCTAAGGGTGTCCATGCTGAACTTTCCCTCTGGGCTGTGCCACCCAAGTTCGAAGATGGCCTTGCCTTTGGTATTTTCCAGTTGGCAGAAGCTGTGGCATTCCGGGTACGGTGCAGCAATGAAGTCGTCGATGTGCTTGCATAGCGGAGCGATGACTTTCCGCACGCAATCGTCGCGTAGTTGCTGGATTGCTTTCACGGCCGCGGAAGCCACGTCAATTTCGGCTTGGATCTCTTCGGCCACGCCTTCCAGTTTCGCCTGTTCTCGCTGCCAGATATCCCAAGTGCGGCGTTGCGAAACCTCCCGCTCGCTGGCATCCAGCAAATCGTTGAGGTTGGCAATTTGTTCCTCCAGCTGGTTTTCGGGTACGTCCTGCACGTTCTGCTTGAGCTTATCGAGTGCTTCGCGATTCTGCTTGATAGATCGCTCATTGTCCTGGATGCTCCTGTCGGTCATGACGAGATTGTGTTCGCACATGGCTTCCATTTTCTCAGCTTCCGTGAATGCCGACTCGGCGGATTCGAGCTTTTGGCGCAACCTTTCCAACTGCTCGGCGCATTCCCGTTCTGCCTTCAAAGCATCGTCTCGGCGCTGCGCGAACGTGTGGTGTTGGGTCGCCGCGTTGGCGACATCCTCTCGCAGAAAATCGATCCGATCTTCACTAATGACCGGATATCGCTTCGCCAACAGGGAATGCACCATAGGGATGGGCGTCTTGCCGCCAATCAGGTCGTAGTGCTCTTCCTCCAGCCTGGTCAATTCTTCCAGGATCTGGTATTCCAGAGATGCCTTGCGGTTATCACTGGCCTGAACCGCATTGGTGAATTCTTCTGCCGCCTTAATCGCCATGCGCTCCGCTTCGGCCGCATCGTCACGCGACGTGGTTTTGTCATTCAGGCACTTCAAGTGTTGCTGCTGCTTTTCGTCATAGAACTTCTTGGCGTGTTCGGTCTTTGTCAGTTCTTCCGCGAGCGCCTTTTCTGCTTGTTCGAGTTCGTGAAGGCATGTTTTGCGTTGATTGTGAAGATCATTGGATCTCTGAATTGCGGCGTCCAACTGCTGCTGCGTGCTTTCCAATGCCACACTACGCCCAGACTGGTATTGCAGCTGCTTGACAAGATCCTCTTTCTGGGCACGCAGTTCACGGATTCTGGTTGCGATCGTCTGCGTGTCGGATGCCGACGCTGGTTCGACTTGTAGTTCGGCAAACTTTTGTGTGGTCGCGTGATGTTGCCGCAGATTGGCACGCGCGTCATTCAGGCATTTCTTGACGGATTCAAGTTCCTTTGAAAGAACATCAATGCGTCTTCCCTGTGTCGCGATGGTGCAACTTTCCGAGATGACTTTATTGAAAGCCACCTGTTGTGTTTCGGGGAGCAGTGTTTTCAGCACCGTGGGATCCGGGTTAAGCCGCACCGCCGCCTCGCCGAGGATCTGCGACAGCACCGCAACGCTGATTTCCCCATCGTCCACGCTATCGGTACTGCTGGTGAGTTGCACGATCAGGTTGCGTTTCTTTTCCGGCGACAGTTGGCAAAACTTAGCCACCGAGAACGTATAGGCAAATTCCCCTACCTTACTGGACAATTGGGATTCCGCATCGGCGATTTTCAGTTTGTTTCCGTTGACGGTAATGGCCTGCGATACCGTGCCTGTGCTGGTGAGTTTTACAGTGCGTTGCCAGGTGTGTCCGCAATCGAGAACCGCCGTAACGGACGCTTGTTTTTTGTCCGTGCCGATGTACTTATACGCGTCAGAAGTGCGGTCGCTGGTGGGGATGGAACCATTCAGTGCGAACTGCAGGCCGGACAGTCGCGCGGATTTTCCGCTACCGTTGGGTCCGGTGACGAGATTTATTTTGCCTAACTCGAAGGAATCGGTAACGCCCTTCCAGTTGTCGTATTCCACCTTGACTATTTGCATGCCTGTTTCCTTTCGCAGTTCTGGAACCGCGTAAATGTTCTTGATTGGACTGGTATTGTAGGAAACGTCCCCTACACGTCAAGACGAAGTGTTTTCTTTGTCTTCGATGTGGGCTTGAAGGATAGTGAGCAGCAGCTTCAGCTTAGCGGGATCCGCTTCTGGCAATGCCTTGGGGTCGGTGATGCCGACACTGGCAAGCGCAGCCTTGCGTTCGTCCTGATCGCATTTGCGATAGATCGCACGTATTTTCGACAAATCCACCGCATCGTCCGAGATGTCCGCCTGTGCTGTCTTTGTCTGTGCTGTCTTTGTCTTTGTGCCGGTCACGGAGGCGGGCAGGTCATCATCATCACTATCACTAGCTTGATCTTCGTCGTATTCCCCAGCCAGTGCCGCCTCGGCTTCATCTTGATCCGCTTCGATCACGGCGGATTCAACAATTACCTCCTCGCCATCGATTACCGCGCTGCCGCGCGAGACGGCTCGCGTGATATTGTCTATCTGCTGCAGATCCAAATCGACTTGTGGCCAGGAGATTACGGGGACGGTCATGTCGGTGCCGACGCGAGACGTTGCGAAGAATTTTTTCAGGATATTACGTTCGCAGATTGTCACCGCGTTACGTTCCGCGAACTTCTGGCGGTTAATGTGTTCCTGAAACAGCGCCACCACAGGGCGTGCGTTGAGGTCAACGGCCAGCGACACGCCGCCTGGGCAATCAATGATGCGCAATTGCGGATTGGTACGGACCTCGTGCGGGACATTTTCCGTGCTGTAAAGCGACCCCCACTTGGCGCTGGACGGCGAGCTTTTCTTTCCTTGCCACGCGGCCCACATATCCTGGGCAAAGTAAAGGGTCAGGTCATAAGTCACGGTCAAATCGATCGCCACCCAATTCCCCTGCGCATTGCGACCGATGCCGACGCGACGAACGCGGACGTATTGGACCTCCTTTTTACTCGTGGCGTCACCGCTAGCGTGCGAATAGGGGTTTCCCACTATCGTGCCGTCGTCGTTAGTGAGCGTGTCTGGCGAGATGAACGATACCCCGGCGAACTGGTTCAACTTATGGTAGCCGGCCGCCGTAATGACATTCTTGGTTTCATATTCCCTCGTAGACGGGTTGTAGCGATTCATCAAGTAGATTTCGTCGCGTTGCACACTGAGCGGGACTCGCGCCATTGTAGAATGGACGAACCCGCTTGGTGTTCGCTTGACCATGGATTTGACGCCCTGGACGTCAATCAGTGCCGCCCCGTTAGGGATGTTCATGATGCTTCCTTGCCGGCTGTCTTTAGAAGTGGGATGGGAGTGGATCGAGTTTGTCCGCGACCATGTTCCAGAGATCGGCTACCTGTTCAGGCGTCCAGTCCTGGATCGTTTCCGAGATGCAATCGACGTGCTTACCGATCTGGCTTTCCAGTGTCGTCCCGATGGCATCGATAAGCTCCCGGTCTGCCTTCATGTCATTAGAGACGTGCCGTTCGACCCAATACAACAGGTGACCGCAATCGGTACTGTGGGTGGTTTCATCTACGGTGAAGTTTTCGGCTTTTAGTCGCATGATCTGCATAACTGAATCCTTTTGTCTGCGTGCGTGACTATACTCCTTAGCCTGACGACAAGTATTACTTTATGGATTCCATTTGTCAACAACAGAGAACAAAATCAACTACGCGAAAAAATAGAATAGGTATGCGACGAGTATTATGCTATAAACAGGCGGGGCTTAGGGAACTTGCTAACCACCAGTGGAGGGATGCCGTGCCAGAAATGCCAGAAAGCGAACATAGCGTATCGCAGATTGAAGCCATTGCCGTCCGTGTTAGCGCGGTCGCCAGCCGACTAGAAATGATTTCCGCTACGATGCGTGAGCGTGACATAACAATCGTAGTAGCTCGCTACTACAAGAGTGCCAACGCGGGGATGCGATCGTTAGAAAATTTCACTCAGTCTCTGCATTTAGATATGGTGGACAAGATTGGGGAACAAAAGTAGCGGTACTGTGTCCCGCGTTTGTTTGGTTGTAGAGGTCGCAAAAGGCGAATCTTGGATCTTCAAGGAGGATGGTCTTCGTTTCGCCTGTGAGGCAATTCGTAACCAGCACAGATAGACTGCGCTGTAACGTACTATCCTTCATGTGTTGCCCTTTTTATCCTGAAGTAGTTGTCGTCAGGTTCGTGAAGTGGAGGATATTATTCCGTTAAATGGGTGAAGATCAATCCCTTATTCTCCATTCTTCCGGCGTACTGCGCGGACCAGGATGGAGCGGACCAGGATGGAATCGTGCTGGCTGTTTTGTCTTGCAGTTGATTATTTAGGACATGTCCCCTATATTTAGATAGGCTATTGTAACTTAGGCGAAGATAGTCTTAGCGAGAGGTTTGGAGCATGATCGACAGAAGTGTATCAAAGGTCACAACGGAGAAGCTGAGTGCGAAGGAGTTGTTTGCAATAAACGTCCGCCATTACCGGGACATGCGTGGTTACACGCAAGCCCAGTTGGCGAACATCATAGAATTTTCTAGGTTTCGGGTTTCCGAGGTGGAACGCGGCCGCTTTGCCACCAACCTGGACATTGTTCAACGTTTTGCCGACGCGTTAAACATCGACGTCTGGCGACTATTCATGGATCCGATGGATTGACGTCTTCCAGTGTTGCGATGGTTTGTTCCATGCACCGCATTTCTTTCAGGAAGGATCGGGCGTGGTTCAGGCTGTCAAAGATGAACGTCATGCTAGACGTCAAGTCCCTGGCCATCCAGACCTTCTTTTCGGGGTGTGATTCCGTTGTCGCCAGCCACACCAGAAAGTGGGCATTTGTGCCTTCGATCGCGGGTGGTGGCAAGTTTTCTTCGTTAGCCATGGTTTCATCCTTGTGTGATATGGTTGACGTATTCCGCGACAACCTGGTCGAGCGTGTTCAACAGTTCGATCATCTGCGGTGAAATGACGGCATCGCCGTCCTCCATGAGTTCTACTTCCGCGCAGCTGTCTGCGTATAGAAATTGCAGGGAGTTTTCGATTGCCATGATTTGTCCCGCGATGATGGCTTGTGCGACAAGCGGCATATTGTCCAACGCCTGCTCCGGTCCCAGTGACTCCATCTGCCGCTTGACCTCCTGGCAGGCGAAGTTTTCAAGCGTTGATCCGATCGACGTGTACACGTTGTTGGTAATCTGTGGAAACGAGGTTGTAACTTTTGTTTTCAGCATAAGTGAGATTGTCCTTTAACCACTTGCATGGCCAAGTCCGCGGCCAGCAGGCAAGCGCGTTCGTGTGGTGTGTAGCACCAACCCGTGGGTGGTGACATCCCCCAGAACCATTCTGGCGGATAGGGTTTTGTCCAGGGTATCCTTTTTTCCGCCGCGATGTGCGGCAGAAACTGGGTAGTCGGATCGACAATCATATTTAATGACGGGACGACCGCCCAGCAGTGCATTTCTGGCAGGATGCCGAGTTGCAGGTAACGTTGGATAGTATCGTCGTCTTCGTCCTGCCAGAAGTAGCCGACATGGGTCGGGTGTGGTTCTGGCATATCGTTGGCTTGAAAATTGGCGGTTCCCGCATTGATGCAAGCGTGGATCCCGTGTTTTTCCAGCGAGAGTACAGCGGCCAGTGCCCAGCGTAAGCACTGTTTCTGATTTTGGCAATCGAATGTCATGAAAAGACGTTCCGCCAAGGTTCGAACGGAGTGTCGTGGCGGTAGTTTCGGTGGTTTTTGTGGTGCGATCATGTTTCGATTAAGTCCTGTTGTCCGGAGAGGCAGTTGAGTCCAGTGAACATCGTTTTCTGTACCGTGCGTTCGGGATCCGGGAACCGGGCTTGCCTGGTTTTTGGCGGATCATTTTTTAGGGCGAACTCGACACTTGGTTTTTGTGTCGTCGCATCGCCGCCCAAAATGTCCTGTAATTCTTGCTCCGTCATATCGCTCTCCTGGTGTGTAGGTTTCGGCGGATGTAACAAACTGGCCAGCGTTCTGGCGTGTTCTTGATATTGGAGGCTTAGGGTATTTCCCCAAGTCACTTGTGCAGGAATCCCCAACAGGGATAGCTGCAAGAACGTCATGGCGTAGCACTTCCAATCGATATCGGTGGCGTGCCAGTGGTAGTGCCACGGATAAAAACCGTTTCGCTTGAGGACGTTATCTGCGGCGATGAGCATGGCGCCGCCACCGCATGCCGGTTCGGCGAGCCAGGCGGTGCGGTCGTCTTGTGGTTTGGCATTTTCGAGTTGCATTTCGGCCATCAAGTTGCATACGCTGGATGGGGTGAAGCATTGGCCGCGCCACTTGGAGTCGTTCAGTCCCAGTTCGGTGCTGACATTGCCGAGAAAGTCGCAGGGTTCTTCCTCCAGGGCCATCGTCAGGATGCTGAGTGCTTCGGCCATTCTGGTCCAGTCCTTGAGGCGATTTTGTTCGCGGACAACCTGTTGTTCGTAGTCGTGGTTCATCGTTCCGGTAAGCATTTTGTGGTTGGCTTGTCGGAACGAGTAGAACGCGATGGTAAGGAACGACGAGAAGTTGTCCCACATTTGCCTCGAGTAGTCGGCATCGTGGATGCAGCGAGCGAAGTTGTACCGCCTGCGGCATCCGAACCATGTGGATTTCATGTATTTCCTTTCTCTCGATTAGAACGGGATATCGGGGCTGGGTTCGTTCGATTCAAACGTGAGGGTTTCTGGCTACACTGGAAATCGTCTCGATAGATAGAAAAAACAGGGCAAGCAAAGCAGCACGCCCACCGTAGTTGGTGGGCGTGCTGGCTGTGATTGCGCTGCTGTTGCGATTATTGCGATTAGGCGGTGGCTGTTGCCAGTTCGGCATTGTCTGCCGTTTCGCGTTCCGGTTTCTTTGTTGTGGGACGATCAGACGCCAGTGGCATGCAGACATAGCGGAAATCTTCGCAGCAGTTTTCGTCGGCGGTGACGAAGAGTGTCGCGCTGTCTGAATCGACCAAGTAGAGGTCGAATGTTTCCGTACCGGCCGCCTTGAGGAATTCCAGCACGAAGCGGTTATCGAGCGTGACGGACAGTTCGTCGTCGTGGTAACTGACCGGGAGTTCCACGCTGGCCTGCCCCACTTCGGCAGTCGTACAGCTGAAATTGGCCAAGCCGGAACTGAACGTAATCGTGACTCCACGGCTTTCGTCGCTGGACACAACCGCCGCTTGCCGGAGGGCGCGGGCGAAGTCGTCGCAGTTGAGTTCGATCGGAATACCGTCCTTTCCTGGTAGTACGTCCTGCCACTTGGGAAAGCGGCCTTCCACCAAGCGTGTGCAGAGGGTGAACGAAGCGTCGGCATTGTCCCCTACGAGCCCCTGGAAGTAGACTTCGTTTTTTCCTGGGAAGATGCGCACGTTGTCGACTTCCGCCAGCAGCGCGATAAGCACCTGGATCGACCGAGCCGGGATGATGGTAGTGGATCCTTCTGGGATGGTCGCATCGCCTTCAGGCACTGACGCGACTTCGCTGACAGCCAATCGCCGGCCATCCGTACCAACGGTATAGAACATATCTTCCTTGAAGTCGAAGTTTACACCGCCGAGTGCGTAGCGGTTGCTGTCTGTATCGCAACAGAACACAGATCGTCGGAGTGCTTGTCGTAGTTCTTCAGCGTTCGCTGTCCAGTAATCGTCCTTGGTTGGTTTCGGGACGCCTGGGTATTCATTTTGGTTTGCGGACGGCAGATTGAACCGTGAGCAATCCCCGGTGACGGTGATCTTGGTGTCGTCAGCCGAGAGTTGCAGGTGTTCGTCGGTGGACTCGCGTAAGATCGCCGCCAATCGAGCGACCGGAAGGAGGGCTTCCCCCGGATCTCCCGGAACGTCTTCGATGGTTACTTCGATGCTGAGTTCCAGATCGGTAGCGGAAAGTGTGGCGGACGTGCCGTCAGTTGTGATCTTGACGTGTTGTAAGATCGGTTTGGGATGTCGCTTTGGCGCCACGGCGGCGGCTTGTGCGAACGCGTCCGCGAACGTGTCGCGTTGTAGAGTGGCTTGCATAGCAGGCTCCTGAGAAAGAGTTAGAAAACGTCGGTGGTTAGTGGTATTCCCCTACACAATCTTACCGATTAAGCGGGGATTTGTCGAAGGTATTTTTCCAGTTCGGTCAAGGCGACTCGCATCGAGAAGCCGGTTTTCTTTTTGTCGTCGTCGATGACGATCCCCCAGCTTTTCCAGTTTGGGTCTTGTGGGATGTTGCCGGTTTCCTCTTGGCAGATGCGAGCCAATCGTATACGGCATGCTTCGAGCAGTTCGGTACTGCGTCCGAACTTGAGTGTTTCGAAGCGTTGTTGCAGTGCCGGCATCAGCTTGGACGCGTCGTTACTGGTGGCGACAACGACTAAGTTTCTTGGCAGGTCGCCGAACGGGTCGAGTGCTCGTTTCAGGTATTGCTGGCACTGCGGGTGGATCCATTCAAGTTCTTCGAGGACGAGCATATTCCAGTTTCCACCGTATCGAACACGGAGCGTTTCCTGAAAGAGTTTTTTAGCGCGTTCGACGCTGAGTTCGGAGCAGTTTTCCACGAAGCATGCGCCTCTGGAATGCCAATCCATCTCCGCTACGGGTTTGAGTCCCATATCGTTAGCGAGTGCCAACGACGTGGCAGTTTTTCCGGTGCCTGGGAAGCCTTCGAGCATCCAGCATTTGGGATGTGGGTTCGCGGCGAATTCTTGTAGTGCGGTGGTCACGTGTGGCTGCCCCACGATTTGGTTCAGTGTGGTTGGCCGGTACCGCATAGCCAGTGGGATGTTTTTGTCTCTGGCGGTTTTTGGAATTAGGGTGGCAGACATAGACTTTCTTTCAGTAAAGTATTGGTGCGTCTACAAAAAAACCCGGCAGTGTTAGTGCCGGGCCGGTGGATATGCTGCAGATGTTCCGGATAAGCTGCGCATCCATGCTGGTTAATAAGAGTTATCTGCTCACTCGGTCGGCACGCAGAACGGTCCAACACGGACGCCGCCCGACAGTTCGCCGTTCTCGATCGCCTTCCGCAACTCGCCCTCAAAATGATCCCCACGCCACGAATTGCCGCCCGCGAACTTCACGCCCTGAGATTCGATGCGGTCCAATCCGATCACGGCACACGCGCCCGATTCGTCAAACAGCGTCGCCAGAAAGTTTTCCTTGTCGTCGGCGTCGTCGGGCTGCCAACGAAAGCGAACCGCGTAGAAGCCCAGCCCCGAAACCCCGTTGCGATGGTAAGCGATTTCCTGAATGTCAAGGTCCATGATTGCTCCAAAAACCGCAGATAACAAAGCGTTGGACACGGGGCGGGCAATCGCTCGGCGATTCCACGTCCACTGCTTCTGTTACGCTGCTAGGTTGTTCAAACTTCATTCTCATAATGCCCGCCCGGTCAACTTGGTCGTCATCTGGTCAAAGTCCCCGTCTCTCCGGGGTGTCAAGCCAGTGTCTTTTACTCAAGGATGGCATTCCGGCTTCCCCGCCCACCGCTTATCAAACGACGCAACCGGGCGACCGCACCCGTTAAGTTGCTCGATACTGAAACACTTGACGCCCGTTGCTTCCGCTCGCATCTTGCCTAGTCCTCCATTGCGTCGTCCATGTTCTGTTTTGTCTTGGCTACCGCTGCCGCCAGCGCCACGCCTCCCACCGCCTCGAAGTCGTCGAAGGTCGCCTCGCCCGTTTCGATCATGCCCACGAAGCAGTCCATGTTCGCTAGGCTTACCTGGCTATCCACGGTTCGCGTGCGGTCAAACAGGCCGTTTCGGCAATGCCGCTGGATGTCTTGCTGCTTGGCTGTCAATGTCATGTCTTCGCCTCCAAACATTAAAAACCGCTCGTCGCGGACGCCTGTGTAGCCGTCTCGCTCTGCTTGGGCCATTGATCCATTCCCATACTTCGCCTGCACTGCCAGTGAATACAATTTCACCGTTGCGCAAAATGTGCTTTTGGTAGTTTCCCGCCGTCGAGGTGGTGAGCCCCGCTGCGGCCAATGTTTCGTTCAATGTCATTTCCATCTTTCGCAGCTTTCTCCCACGCAGCCGACCAGTCGGCAGACTGCGAAATGTTTTTTCGTTGCCCCTCACTCATGTGTGCACCACTCTTTTCGCATAGTGGCTTCAGCCGCGTCGATCGCGTCATAAACTGCTTTCTCTTCGGCTTCCGTCAGTTCGTTAAATGTTCCGCAGGGGCCGATCAACCTGTGAAAAGTGTTTGCTCCGTTCCAGCCGTGGCAAGTGCTTCGCTGGCCTTTTGCGGTGTCTGTTTCAAATCCGCGTTCCATCAATTCGTCGTGCAACTTGCTTGTAAACGTCTCGGCGGCGTCGTCGGTGTAGCAATCTTCCACGCCTTCAAAATCCACACCACTAAAAACATTCAACCACTCGTTGTTGCTGTTTACTTCGATCGTGGTCATAATCTCACCTATCCTTTCGCCTTGAAGAGTGACAGTGCGTATTCCGCGATGTCATTCACGGCATCTCGGTATTCCGCATAAGTGTTTCGTTCGGACAGTTCTTGCAGCACGCTGAACATACGCAAGAGTTCATCGCCGTAGGCCATGAGCAAGGCTTGCTGGCGATAGTTGAGTTCGCCTGTGTGTCCGATGATGCTGCCATCGTTATCCACGTCATCCACGACTTCTCGGCTGAACGTCGGGAATGTATGGTATACTCTGGCGGCTTTTGAATGTTCGTAGTCGTCGATTGCTTCTTCGATCGTCGGGAATGGTCCGTGTGTCACGAATCCGCGAACATCCTCGGCAGTCCATTCGAAAAATGTATCGCCGACGGTGGGCCTTTGAATGGTCTTCATGTATTCTGCTCCTTATGTAAAAATCCTGGTGCAACAATCCCTGGAATGTAACAATCCCTGGAAGCGGAGCGGGTGTGAAAGGTAGCACCCGCCCCGCCATCACCTTTCTCAAGGGCTATCCAGGGAAAAGATCCCCGCTTGGCATCGAAGCCAGCCAGCCACAATTGTTGTGTGGCGCGGGGATGGGGGGTTAAATCTCTACCGCAGGCAAGTCGGCGATACACTCATCCCGCAAAGACGTCCATCGGGCGTCGTCGTTGCCGTTGTGTTCGCATTCGGACATGTCTTCGCACACGTTAGCGATAGCATCGCAGATGGAAGCCGCGTCTGCCGATTCGAGCAGCACGCCTCGTGCCGCGCTGAGACTCCGTTCATTTTGCCAGGCTGTTTCGTAGTCGTACTTAGCGTACACGATTGCACGTCCGTCAGCATGCTGCCTTGCACCGACGAACCAGCGGTGATGACGGAAGGACTGGAAGTCGTACTGCCCGTCGTAATCATGCGACGATGCGGACGCTACCAGCGGCCAGCTGGATTCGTCAATTCGAACTGGTGGCCGTCCTGTGAGGGTGATAGTGCGTTTCTTGGACATCGTTTTTCTCCTGTGTTGCGTTGTTCACTCGCCAGTGGTTGCAATAGAATCCGTTGCAACTCGGAACATGTAGATTATAACCGTCTTTCCATTCAAGTTAAAGTCAGTCGCTGGTTTACGAATTCGCTCAGCGAGGCACGGGGCAGGTCTTAGTGTCCTGGATGCTGACAACTAGACGCTAAAAACTTCGGCGATGGCTTTTTCGTTGACGGCCAGTCGATCAAGCGTGTAGCACTTGTCGCT
The DNA here is from genome assembly GCA_937925545.1 of uncultured Planctomycetaceae bacterium. GTDB lineage: Bacteria > Planctomycetota > Planctomycetia > Pirellulales > Lacipirellulaceae > Bythopirellula. Next base: position 54,701 of record CALALR010000019.1, on the reverse strand, counting down.
GATCTTGTCGATGTCTCCGCGGCTGCTTGTGCCGACCAGCATGGTTGTCATCTGGCACTGGTTGTTTTCCTTCCACTTCAGGAAGGTTTTTTGCGCGTGGTCAGAAATGCTGACTACACCATCTGTGATGTTCAGGATATCCGTCTTGCCGCGAGGGGCGCCCGTTTGGGCGAATATCTTTTCCATGTTATTCAGGAACTCGAACGACGTTCCTCCCTGTACGAATCCGCCAATCCAATCGAGAAGTGTGCTAGTGTTCCATCCGCGTGGCGGCAGGACGAGCGGGGTGCCCATCGAACTGGAAAACCCGATCAAGCAGCACCAGCGTCGTTGCCGCTGGGCAATCCATGCCATTGTGGTGGCGATGGCCTTAGCGTGATAGATGCGTGCGTCATCGGTCATGCTCCCCGATTCGTCGCAAAGGACGATGATTGGTCCCTTGGCAACAGGCTCGACGCCCTTAAAGTCCCAGCACATGATACGCTTTTCGGCTAAACGGATCATGAAGTCGTCTTCCAAGTCCGGGTCCGTCAGCGACGCCAGTTCGCTTGGTACTATGTTGGCAATGTCATCGGAGTATTTGATTCCGACAATCTGATCCTTGCCGTGGATGGTCTTGCGTCGTTGCTGTGACTGTGCCAGGCGTCGATACTTGCCGGCCAGTTCACAGATCCGTCGCAGAAAGCTACTGTTGCGGATCTTATGGTGGAACTTCGCCAAGTGTTCGATATCGAGCTGGCTGTTTGCACCGGAGCCGTCAGGACTGAATCCCGCCATGCCTTGCTCGTCTTCGAGCTGCTGGACTTCCTGCTTCGCGTCTTCCAGCGCTTCTGACACTCGGCGAATGACCTTCTGGATAGGAAGTCCGCCGTTACCGGGCAGGTCGCCAGTCTGTTCGCCAGTTCCTTCCTGTTGTTCTTCCTGCTCCGTTTCCTGCGAAAGTTCGTAATACTGCTTGGCAAAGTGTACGGCAGCGATTTCGGCTGCCATCTGATTGAGCCGAGTGCGAGCGTTGAGTGCTTTGTACTCGGGTGTATCAACCAGCGTACTGAGGAATTCGTGCCGCACGTTGTCGGTACAGGATTCGTTCAACTTGGGACGATGCGCAAACGCCGCCTCGAAGAAGTCGGCTGTTGCCTTGCGGGCATTGTCGTCGTCGGGGTCGCCAAGCAGGTGTTGCATAGCTGCCTCCGATGCGATCAATTCCTTTCCTCGTCGAAGTCCCCAATGGTCTAGTTCAAACACGGTGTCACAAACATTGGCGTTTGTGGGAGCCGTGACAGATACGTCATTTCCGGCGTAGCTGTTGTCGGTGGCTGCTGGTGCTTGGTCAAGGCCAAACATATCCAGCATGTTCTTTGCGTTCATGGCGGAACCTTTCAAAAAGAGGACAGACAAACATCCCCGCCCTACTCGTGGCGAGTAGAGCGGAAGGTTGGTCTTTCCTAGACGTCGATGGCCATTAGCGTTGCGTCGCGGTTGGCCTTGAGTTCGTCGCGAACAACTTGCAGGGCCGCTTTTGCTCGACCGTTCCCCTTGTCTTGCAGGGTTTTCAGCTTCTCGCCGATCTCCTGCAATTGCGAGGACGCTGTTGCCGCTTGCGACAGGTCTTGGTAGTCGTGCTTGCGTCGAATCTCTTCGACTTCCATCAGCAGGCTGTTAATCTGCATGCCGACGGGGTTAGCGACTTCGGCCACAACCTGTTCGACGATACGAGCTTGTTCCCCCGGTTCGTCCCAGAGGATTGTGGTGAGGATTTCCAAGTGTTCCGGCTCCACATACGCCGTAGCGCCACAGACGTACGCGAACGCTTGACATGCCATGTGGCTGAACTTCATGCGTCGGTCGCCTGGGTAGACGCCTTCGCTGTTGCACTTGTTTACGATCTTCCAATAGGCTTCACGGGCGTCCTGGTTGAATTCCAGGAATTCCGCTTCGGCGTGAGCCTGGTCGATTTCGTCTGGCGTGATGGTGACTGACAGATTGGGAGTCAAGTCGCCACCAAACACCAGGCGATCGCGTCCCTGCTGACTGCTGATCGTCTTTACCGTTCGCCGCAGAAGGAACCGATCGAAGATGGCATTCAGCGCTTGCCCGTCCTCTTGCGGATTGGGGTACTCGTTACTGGCGGAAATCGCCAGTTTGAGAGGACACGGCAAGTCCACTGTGCCGTTCTTGAACTTGCGCTCGTTCAAGATCCTCAGCAGTGTATTGAGGATGGCGGACGAGCCTTTGAAGATTTCGTCCAAGAACGCGACGTGAGCTTCCGGTAGTGTGCCGTGTGTGACATGCTCGTTTCGACCATCCTTGAGCGCCATGAAGTTCAGCGGGCCGAACAGTTCACGCGGTTCCGTGGTGGCGGTAATCAGGTGGTTGAAGGCCACACCACCAGAGATGCCGCTAGTGATCGCCTCGGCCAGCATCGTTTTGCCTGTGCCGGGTGGTCCGACAAGCAGACAGTTTTTTCGACTCACCATCGCGGTGAGGCAGATGTCCACTTCCGCTTCCCGTTCGATCAGGGAGGCGTTGAGGTCGTGCCGCCAAGCGGCGAACTTGTCTTGTACGTTCATAGTACATCCTTTCAAAAAGTGTGAGTGACATGAGGTAATGGCGAGTGGCCATCGGTCCCTGCACCACGCCGGGGGGAAGCGTGGTGCAGGTGGCGACAGGCCCACTCACTAAGCCGCCGCCGCCTCTTGTGCCTTGGCGTCTTCGATTTCACGGAACTTGGCGAGCAGTTTGTCCCGCGTCTGGTTTCGTGCTTCCGAGATGCGGGTCAATTCGTCTCCCAGTAGTGCGCTGAACGAACTAAGCCGGTGGTTGACCAGCTTGATCTTTTCGGCCTTCTTGGCGAATGTGTCGGAGCGTGTCTTTACGTCTAGTTCCTCCAGTTCGGCGTTCACCGCTTCCAGTTCGGAGTCGATGAAGTCGGCAATCGTGATGGCGAGCGACTTCTTTCCGCGCTCGTCGCCAGCGGTGATCGGGAAGCCTTGCAGGCGTCCGCCGAAACTGGCGAAGAACACTTCCACCTTATCAACGAACGGCCGGTGTTCCTCGGCCACGAAGTAGGCGACGCCCTTCTTGTTCAGCGGCATCAATGCCGCGTTGCCGCTGAACACCTTCTTGACGATCCCGGTTACGTCGTTTGAGTTCCGGGTCCTTGTTGCGGCGTCCAGGAGGTCCTGAGCGTGGAGTTCCAGTTCCGGCGAATTGCTGCAAGTGACCTTGCCGGTTTCCTTGTTCAGCTCGATGGTGGCTTCGTAAGGATATTCGATATGCTTATCCTCCAACGCCTTCTGATTGAACTGAAAGGTGATGGTGTCTTCCTCGTCCACGACCTTCTGGATAACGCGATCCTTACGAAGCTCCTTGCACGCTCGGCTAAACGCTTTCCGTGGTGACATCTCCTTAGCGAGTTCTTCGTCGAGTCCCGCTTTGCGGAGTGCGTCGAGCACGTCCGAGTATAGGACTTCTTTTGAGTCTGGCATGTCGTAGGTGATGATTTCCCCTACACGGTCGAATTTGTTGGTAGACATTGTGAGTGTCCTTGTGAAAGAGGAGCGAAATCGAAAATCGAAAAAATTTGTTCTCTACCTTAAAGCGAAATTGGCTCCAAAAAATTTTCGCGTCGTCTACTTGGCGGTGACTACTTGGCGAGTGTGTAGAACCTCGTAACGGCACGCATGGCCGATTCGGCTTCCTGCTTGGTCTCGTATGGTCCGTATTCGGTGAACGGTCCTTCACCGTCCGCATAGTACGGTTCTGTGCCGGTAATCCACCAGCCGTCGCGGCGTTTGATTACTTGCATGTTGGTCCTTTCGTGTGGGTGTCGTTGCACATCCCGTCGTGGTCCATTGAGGCGAAACGCAGTGGACCACTCGGGGGCAAGCAAGGCGATTGCCTGTCAGTCGGTGATTTAGTTGACGTGGTGGTGGTATTGCTCGTTTACCACCGCGTCGTAGATGTCGTGGACGGCTTCGTAGTCGTCCATGTGGTCGAGTTCCTTGACCAGCAGATCCCATCCCCAGTCGCCATCGTCTTCCTTGTCCGCTCCGTAGCAGAGCGTGCCGGCAGCGGCTATTCGGTAGGCGTCCTTGCCTGGGAATCGTTGCTGGATTGCCCTGTGAAACATTCCCCGCACTTCAACCGACTCGAATGGCGTGGCTTGTGCGGCGTGAGACGATCCGGAAACGTAGTATCCGGCGTAGACGCTGGGGGCGTCGCCAAAGTGGATATTGGTTTCCATTTCGTAGAAGTTTGTTGCCATGGCGTGTCCTTTTTCGTAAGTGTTTAGGGCTGACAGCGCCCGGCTACTCGAAGGTAACCGGGAGTGAAAGTCCTATCGCGTATCAATTCTGGTGCGGTAGCCCTGTCGTTCCATCACAACGCTACGTCGATGGGCGCAGGCTTCGGTAGCAAATCCAAAGGTTTGGATATCGACTTGACCTTGCGAGACCTTTACGCAGGTCACGCTATACGCTGGGGATTCCCCTACCTCGACGCAGTCTTCTCGGTAGAGTGCGGCGAGCAGTTCTTCGTCGCCTTCTTGCATGTCAAGTTCCTTGGCGAACCAGTAGAGGTCCAGTTCATCGAGTTCGTGGGGCATGAGCTTCCTTTCAGGTTAGTTTCTTAGTGATAAAGTGATAAACACAGCCAACCAGCCCAACTACGAACGACGATCCCGTAGTGGGGGGGTGTGCGGACAAAGGCAAAGCCAAGGTACTTGCCGCAGTTCATGTCGTCGCGGTCGGCGACATATTCGATACCCCGCAATAATTGCAGGGTAATAATTGTTACCGGGACTTGCCGTCCTTCGGCTTCGGTCCCGTTTTTCGTGTTTTCTTCGCCCACCGCTTCGCCGCTGCGACCTCGATCAACAACGTTCCACCGTGGGTCGTCACATTCGCTATCTCGCCGCGCTCGGCGGCGCTGATTAACGTGGTTCGCGGCTTCCCCACCGCCACGGCCACTTCCGAGGCGGTGCCGTATTTTGCAGGGTCGATCATGCCTCAAAACTCCGTAGCGTCGCCGATAATGTCCTCTGTGTCGGCGGGGTCGTCGCCGCTCGCAACCAGCGTTTCCTCTAGCTCCGCGATCAGCGCGGCGCGGGGCTCATGCCTGAAATCCGCGACCTGTCGCCCACTTTGCTGCCAGCCATCCTCTCCGTAATTCCACACGGGACTGGATGCGTTGCCCCAGTTGGCCGCGACTGCGTAAATCTCGCCCTTCGACCACGGCTCAACGACCAATCCGCTGGTGCCTTCGGGGGCCGATTCGATTGCTTGGCTGATCGTGTTCATCTCGTTTTTCTCCGGTTAGTGTTTTCGGCTTGCGTTGTGCCTGCCTGACACTATCTATTATCGTCGAATCGTCGAAAATGTCAACACCTGCAACCCTCTTTTTCGTCATTTTGTCGAAAATAAATGCCCGGTAACAATGGGTTGCAAATGAGCCGCGAATTGGGCGTTTTCTGCATGGTCGCCCTTCTCGCGGCCATTTGAACCCAAGCGTTAGTCGCACTTGACCAACTCGAACTTGTGGCCGATTGCTTTGGCGATCTTCTCCGCGTTGCTCATCGCCAGATCGGTCTCGCCACGCAACCACCGACCTATCGTTGACTTGGACAGACCTGTGATTTTCGCCAATTCGTAATTGGACATTTTCGAGCGTTTGAACGCTTTCAATAGATGCTTATTCATTTCGAAATTTTCATGTTGTTGCGACCCAACAAAATCAGGGTGTGCGTACCACGGCACACCCGAACGATTCCATCCGCTCATGACGCCACCAAAGCGTCAGCGCTCTGTGTGGTTACGACGCCAGAATCCCACGCGACTGTTACTTGATCGCCTTCGATGGCATCTATCCGACCGCTGTCACAATCATCACCTTTGCCAGCCGTGATTCGCTTGCCGACTGCGATCCGATGGACTTCCATCAGCAAATTCGTAACGGCTTCACGTGCTTCGGTCACGTCTGTTTGTGTGCTGTCCCATCCAGCGGCTCCAAGTTCGTCGGTCAATTGGTCCAATGTTGCCGTTTTGATTTCAGCGAATGTCATCATTGCTTTTCTCCGTGTAATGTTTTCGGCTCGCGGTTGTCGCTTGCCATGTCTTAATGGTACCATATTCGGCACGCACGGCAACCCGTATTCGGCACTATTTCCGAAAAAAGCCAAAATGGCCGTTTTCCCCGCAAAAAAGGCGACTAACAAGCGATTGATCCGAAGCCGCCGTCACGTCTCTCCGCAAGTCTGAGCCTTTTCATGGCGGCTCGGATAATCGCGGCGTTACCGGGACTTGCCGCCCTTTGGTTTCGGTCCCGTCTTTCTCGTTTTCTTCGCCCACCGCTTCGCCGCTGCGATCTCGATCAATAGCGTTCCACCGTGGGTCATCACATTCGCAATCTCGCCACGCTCGGCGGCGCTGATTAGCGTGGTTCGCGGCTTTCCTACCGCCCCGGCCACTTCCGAGGCGGTGCCGTATTTCGCAGGGTCGATCATTTGCGGCTCCACAGTGACCAGTTGTAATCGCCGCACAAATCGCCGTCTGCGATCTCGTAGCCCTTGCTCTCCATGACGTCGGCCCATTCGCTTGCGCTCATTCCGTCGCCGCAAACGTCCAGATCATCCTCAGCGTCGGTTCTGCAATCGTCGCCGAAACTCGCGTCTTGAGACCCAAACCATTCCCGTGCTTCGCTAACGGTTTCGGCGGGAATGCGCACTGTGATGGGGCCATTGATGTCTGCGACGGCGTAAAATTTGGCGTTGCTCATGATTGTCTCCGGTTAGTGTTTTTCGGCTTTCCCGTTGACTCTACCCCTATTGTAGCTGCGATACGCTTGGTTGCCCGCAACAGCTTTTTTGCTTCACGTTCCGTCTCGGCCTCAAATCGACCAAGTTCTGTTGCGATAGCGAACATGAGAACCCCTTTCAGTTAGAGTGATTGCCAACCAGGCCACCGAGTTCAGGATAGTTCTCGGTGGCTAGGCAGGAGCCACGCTAGATCCAAGTGTCGAGGTTAGTGGCGACTGTGGTGGCGTCCTTGCGTGGGCCGAGCCAAGAAATCTTGTACTTTCCGGGATACTCCGGATGATCTTCGGCGAAGTACAGGGCGATCCGTGCGGTAGGCGCACCGATCATGACGGCCTCTGCGGTTTTCCGGAAGTGCGGCGTCGCGGAATCCCAGAGTTTTTGGTTGACGATGATCATGCTACCCCCTATCGGCAGAGTTGCTCGACTCGGCGGCAAGCCTTGTCGATGCGTCCAATTGCTTCGGTTCTGGCGGCTTTCTCACGAACGGCCTCCTCGGAACCGCTCCCTACAATCAGGAAGTGACGACGCCACTTCCATATCTCGTCCAGCGCCGCTTGGTCCAGGCTTCCGTCAAAGCAGAGGGCCTGGTACGCGATCAGTTGGGCCAGTTGTGTGAGAGTACACGCAACAGGCTCGAAGTCGCTAAGGCCAAAGCCGTCAAACATCATCATGTCGCCTTTCATGAAGGCGAGCAGGTCGAGCTTGCCGGCTTGTCGCAAGTCTTCCATCAGGGCCAGCGCCCTAGAAAACTCGCTCTTGCACATGTAGTCCACCTTTTTCATGGTGAACCCCCTTTCAGAATGAGAGAAGGTTAGTCTTTCCCCTGCAAAATGCTACTTGTAGACAACCCGGATATTACGGCCACGCTCCAAGGCGTATTCCCTTGCCTCGGAGATGAACGTGAACGTGCGGTAGCTCTTACCTCGTCCGATCGAGCAAAAGCCTTCCCATAAGCGGCGAGTAACGATCATTGGCTTCATGTCTTGTCCTTTCGAGTGAGAAGCGAGAAAGCGAAAGCCCCCATTGGACTTACGAGACAGCAACAAAACCCCTTTTCCGGCACTCTTCCACCAACCGGATATGGTCCCGGTTGGCTTCGGCGGCAGAGGCATAACGCCTCTTCCAGCCATCAAGCGCCCCGCCAGCCACCTGGACGGTAAAAACCCCAGTAGAATCCTTGGTGGTTTCCACCAAAGCCCCATCGCACCCACGCTCCATGCGAGAGCGTGTTTCCCCTACAACCTCTGGTTGTTTCAGGGTGATAGGCCGAATGTTCCAGCGGTGTTCATTCTCGGCGACGCACTCAGCGAGAGCCTTAATGAACAGGCTTCTAAACGCTTGGCTGTAATGGCGTTTGAAGCTGCGCATGTCGTGGGAAGCCTTCCGTCCGGCAGCGCCACTGACAGTAAGCGACCCCGTATTACAGTGGATATAGACGCTAACGCCACTATCAAGCGTTACGCGGTAGCCCATGTGGTAGAACGTTGTTTCATCGTCGTCATCCCCTAGTGGGACGAAGACTGGCTTAGCCTCAGTGACGTACATGGTAGCCTCCCGTCCAGATTTGTCTGAATTGCGACAGAATTGAAAAATTGGTTCTCTACCCTAAGCGATTTTGGCTCCAAAAAAATTTAATTGGAGCCAATTTTACTTTGTTGGCGACCCCTGAAAAAGGGCCTAAAAATCGGTTTTCTGGCGGCATCGAATAGGGCGTAATTATTGACGGGATTTCTAGCCGCTATCGGCAAGGCCCTGAGGTTGCGCCTAACGCACGATAATCGGCAAGTGGACCAACAGGGGCGGATTGGACGATCGGCCGCCATATCGACGATGTGGGGCTTAGGGTGGCGCAAAAAAAATGCCAGTTCTCAACAGAACTGGCAAAAAAACGGCGCAAAAAAAATGCCGGCTCCCGGGGGAGCCGGCATTGCCGGGGGGCTACTGGAGGGCCGCCGCGAGTTCGGCCGCGCGCCGCTCGGCATCGCTCGGCGGCTCGGGCGCTGACATCGTCGCGACGTGGGCGCGGATCTTCGCGACGTTCGTCTCGCAGAAGAATTCGTCCAGAATCTCGTAGGGGATGTTTACCGACGGCTTGTATGAGCCGCTCCCGTCCGATTTACGCGCTCGTTGCGCGAATCCCCTGACACACAGGCCGCCGGATCGGTTCGTGCTGATCTGCAATCCGCTCTGTTCGTCCAGGATCTTCTGAGCCTGATGCGGCTGGATCCCGTACCGTGTCGCGAGATCTTTTGCCGCTGCCGATACTGTCGATGCTGTTGCCATGTTAACCCTTTCAAAAACGAAAAAACGAGAAACGGTGGCGAACGTCGCCCCTCCACCCTATAGCGATTTTGGCTCCACTGTTCCGCGCGAACGTCGCGCGGCCGCTTCGAGATTGGTCCGCAGCGCGACCCACTCTCGAAGGAACGTGGATCGCGGGATCCCGGTCACTCGCTGCAGCGTGCGCGCCGGACTGCCCGGCCAGGCCAACGCGGAGAGCACGATGGTCCACTGCCGCCGCGACAGGCGCAGCCGGCGAATGGCGGGCGTGTCGATCCACAGCGTCCAGCTCGGCGACAGCGCTGCCCGCGAGTCGGACAGCGGCGCGAGCCTGGCCTCTCGCCAGTAGTCGGCCACGACAGCTTCCACGGCCTCCGCGGCGGGGAGGCCTTGGAGTATCCGCAGGCAGACCTCTTGTCGCGCGTCGTCCCTGTCCTGGCGAGGGATGACCGACAGTCGCGATTCGCTTGCGTCGTTCAGTGTGACAGTGTTCATAGTACGTACGTCCTTTCAAAGCAGAGATAAGATGTCGGGGAACTCTCCCCGTGCCCCTACATCCTATCGACGATGGCAGGATGCGTGCAAGGTCTATTTGGGCGAATTCGGGCGAATTCGGGCGAATTGTGGCGGCAATGGTGGCGAGTGGCGGAGTTCGCTTGCAGCTCGGGCGGCACGCGACAGACTATATGTATGGCGCAAAGCGGCGTATGGGGCGAAGAGCGGCAATCGCAACGGATAGTCGCTGGAGAAGAGAGCGGCCTCTGCCGGCAGTGATCTTATGGGGCGAAGAGCGGCAACGGATAGTCGCTGGAGAAGAGAGCGGCCTCTGCCGGCAGTGATCTTATGGAGACGCCGCGGCGCAAGATCAGTGCTATGCTGACTTTGCGACGTTTTGCTGCTGTGGGTGGGCAGTGGCGTGAGTTCATGCGTGAAAATTCGTTCAAAACGTTCACGAAAAATTGGGTCGCGTTCGTGTGCCGTAGGCGCAAGCCGTTGCGGCGCAGTGGGTTGCGGGGAGGGGGGTGCCGGGGGACCTCGGCGGCAGCGTGTATTATATACGTTCGCCCTCTGGAATTTTTGCCATTTTTCACTTCCCAGAAACAGCTAGTTTTCCCTTGACAAGAGGCTGTATTTAGGTGTTGTCATGCCCTGTACAGCGGGGTGGATAGAAATGGCTGCGTGTATTCCTGCTTCTTTGAGTCGCAGCAAAAGCGTTGGCGGTAGTAAGTTACGCCGGATCCGATGTTTTTGCTGGAAAGAGTTTGACAATGCGTGTTACAAAACCACGGCAGAAGTGGATAAGTGCCGCGTATTTGTACCGGCGGCAGGATTTTCTTGTTTTCTGGGCCCTGGCCGCAGCCTGGCGTCGCTGAGGGGCAGCAGGTGGCCGTATTTGAGCTGTGTGCCCTTATTGGCTTTTGGGGTGTTCGTGGCTGTACTTAGCGAGAAGTGCGCCGAGAGTGGCCGAATTGGCGATTTGGTGGTGGATTGCTTGTTGTGTGTGTGGTTGGGGAATGGCCCTAGTTGTTGAAGTTGAGTCTCTTCTGCTGGCATTCGCGTTCTGGTCGCTTTTGCGCTGCGCTGGGGTAGGGTTAAGCGTCTTCATCGCCGGCGTAGTTCATCCAGCATGGTGGATAGGTAATCAGCGCTCCGTCTGGCGACCACTAGCGCCGAATCGCGAATGTCCTCGATAGCATTCGACAACGCCTCAAGTCGCTGTGACGCTTCAAGAATGGCCGCATTGGCAACACCGTCACCGCACTGAACGTCTCTCGCTAGTGCTCGCAACCCCAGAATCAACGTGCGGCCGGACGACGAACAATGCGATGATGCGGAGCCTTGACCTCCCTGCAATTCCGACATGATTTCCTCGATTAGATCGTTCGTTGATTCGTGACTTACCATTGTTTTTCGGCCTGCTGATCGCTGGTGTTATCCGAATCGCTCTTTCACCATTATCGAAAGCCACGACTGGTCATCCTCATTGATTTGCATCCACCCGCGGGCGCGGTAAATCCACGGGCAACGATGCCTAAACGCTTCTACGGTTCGGAGGTTGTCGGTGTCGTTCGCAAGCGGGATGTACACCCACGACCCGCCAAGCGACCAACGTACAAATCGAAAGCGATAGCAACGGTCAGGCAGAAGCATTGCGATAAACCAAAACGGAACCCGCAAAATACGGACAACAAGGCGTTGGGCACGGAGCGGGCAATCTTCCGGCGCGCCAACGTCCACCGCTTCGGTTGTGCTGCTTGTTTGTTCCATCGTTTCTTGCATCATGCCCGCCCGGTCAACTTTGTCGTTATCCGGCCGACAGCGGCGCGTAATACGCAATGATGGCGAGCAATTCATTTTCGGTTGGCCGTCGCGGAGTCCCCCTGTCAAACAACAGCCAAACTTCGTCCGTCGATCCGCGGTTTTTGTACCACGAAACCCAAAGGCACATAGGGTATCCATCCTGATTAGACCACTCCAAACACTCATCGACGCGAACTGTGGCGTACTTTTGGTCATTGCAGTATTCGTACTTAACGCCAGGCGGCGATTCCTTATTCCCTTCCCACACAATGTTGCGGATCGCGTTCAGTGTCGCGCAGTTCCAATTCTTTTTCCAATCGGCCTCAAACACGCAGACTGGGCCAGCGCCAGTCCAATCCTTCGTCCTTTCAAGGCACATGCGGCATTGTCCTTCATGAACCGAATGGTCGCTTGGCCCTAAGCGGCTATTCGGCAAATTCCCGATCGAACCGTATGCCGACAAGCATTTATGGCAAGTTTCACCTGCTGCTCTGCCAGCCTCAAACGCTGCCCGCAATTCATCAATCGGAGACGTCAGGCGTTCCGCTCGTAACGCAAACCCCTCAATCTCATGATACCAGTCATCAAATGACGCATAAAACATGGTTTAACAGCCTCCAAACGTGGTTTAACTGCAAATCCGCTTGTTTAACGGCACTTCCATGCTGTTTAATAAAAGTTATCGTGCCTAACCCAGCACCAACGCTGGTTGGCCTACTTCCTGCACGGCGAACACATTTCGCGTCGCCACAACTCCATCCTCGGCGCTCAACACCGTTGGTCCCGCTTCCACGGACACGGTGAATTGTCGCCCGTTGTCGTCCACCTGAATGTCGAAATCTACCGTCAGATCGAGGATGTCACGATCTTCCATCCTCGACATCCACCGTCCCTTTTCGTCAAACGGGTTGAAATCAAGAATCCACCCGTCGTAGTCACGCGGCCCGCTTCCAAAGGCTTGATTTGTGACGCATCGCTGCCAGAATGCTTCGTCTCCGCTGCGCATTCCGGAGATCGTCTGCAACAACCTCGCCTGCCATTTGCCAATCCCATCGTCAGGCGCAGGCATCGACTGCACGGCAAACTCCACCGCATCCCAGTCGTCCGCCGTTCCCAACAGGGCCACGGACGGGAACCCGCAGCACAAAGTGACCCGATACTCATAATATTCCTTTTGCGACGCGAGCATTGCCGCTGACCTTACGAGGCGGTCGGCTCCCGTTGTTGTGCTCGCCCCCAACTCCAGCCACGACAGGTTATCGTTCCTTTGGTCGTCCTTAATTAGCGACGTCAGTCCATCCATGAATTCCGGCAGGCGTTCACGGCTGTACGTCCCACCTGATTTGTACTCCAGCACCTTTTTGCCTTCGTGATCGACAAAGAAGCTGCGCAACCGTTCTGCATTCAGAACGATGTACTTTGCCCAGATACAGCCGATCGTGTTCAGCACATCGTCAGGCCGAATTGCAATCGGCAGGTGCCGTGAATACCCAAGCTGAAGAACACGAAACAAGCCGTTTGTCTTCTTGTACCGATCAATCTGATCGGCAACAATCGGGGCAGCGTCAACACTAAAATCAAACATCGGCACGATAACAAGGCGATTCACCGGAGCGGGCAAGTTGTCCGGCGATTCCTCGTCCTTTCCTTCGGTTAAGGTTTCTCGTTGTTCCAAGCTCATCGGCGTTATGCCCGCCCGGTGATCTTGGTCGTTAGCCTGCATACTCCCACAGTCCCTGCGCACCACGGCACGGAACGAACTCACACGGCCGGACGTTTTGCAACACCCAACACCACGGCCCCTCGGTGTGCTCGTGATTCAGAAACTCATCAACGTCGACCCGATTGACTTCGAGCACGTGGCAGGCAGCACGGGCACGGAGTCGAACGGCTTCCAATTCCACGCACGCGACAAGATCGGCAATTGCGACGATGCCGCCGTGCGGGTATTCCTTCAATTCCTGCCGGTCCAAATACTGCGTTCCCTTTCCGGCGTGGATCGCCAGCGGCCCGCGGTATCGGCACTCCCAAACTCGGTTCTCGACGAACTTCTCGCCGTTGGCAATCAACGATGCGAACGGCTGAGAGATTGTCAACGCTTTGACAGGCAGGCTAACCAGACGTTGGACCGTAGTTGGCTCGTTCTTCGGTTTTTCGACCGTGGTTTCCATTGGTCACGTTTCCTCGTTTTTCAACGTCAACCGTGATGGTCCGACAACACGGTCAACTTGGTCGTTATGTGGATGCACCGACTGGCCAATCAATTCCATCGCGAGGCGGCCGTTCAGTGATGTGCGGCCCAAATGACACATCCCAATGAGCGACAATCCCGCGATTATCTTCCTCGGTCGTCCCGTCATCGCACCACAGAACGTGGTCAACCGCATAACAGGCGAACCCACATTCTTCAATCCACGCCTTCACCACCGATGGGTCGGGCGGTTTACGCCACCAGTAGATGATTGCGATTTGGTACTTGTTTCGGTTGTGCCCGTATTGGTCACTCACTACTGGGCACTCACCCCAACAACCCTGCGTCGGGCATTTATTCCCGTTCAATTTGTCGTTGATGTAGGAAAGAACGTCCATCGAAAGTCCCTTTCTGCCGATTCCTAAAACTCGCAAAGATGTAGTATGCTACCCCTACATCCCCTACGAGTCAACCGAGTTTGATATGGGATTTTATATGGGACCAATGTCGGTGCAATTTAGCGGAATTGGCGAAAAATAATGGGTATTGTGCGTTTGCGAAATATCGCATGATTCTCAAAGAAAGGCTGTCAATCCCTGCGAAAAAGGAAGTCGGGGGCGTCCCCACCAACGTTCAGTTGGAATGTTTCTAGTGGCTGTTTTTGCTGGATGTTGGGTTGATTCTATTCCCATGTGGGATTATTCTGTGTGTATGGGTAGAAGAAAAAAGAAACGATGTGGGTATTGCGGAAAGCAGCATCCGGTGTGGTGGTCGAGTGAGAAGTACCGCGACGGATGGTATATGACCGTCCATGATCGAAGTGTGAAATCGGGGAGAAGACGGGTGCTGCTGGGCAGGGGATGGGATTCCCATGACAAGGCTATCGAGAAGTGGGCGCAGTCTGAATTATTGATCTGCCGTGAGTCGGTTGCCGAAAACGGGGAAGATGCGTTGGTTGGCGACTTGATCGACCTGCTGCTGGTCGATCTCAAGGGTCGCGTGTCTCAAAGACGAGTCTACCAACTGTCCCTGCTGTTTGAGTTGATTCGAAAGGAGATAGGTGAGTGTTCGGTGGGCGAGCTGCGTGTTGGCGGAGTTTCCAGAATGAATAACTGGCTGGCGAGTCAGGTGACGTGGAAAAGCGACGGGACCAAGCGAGGGGCCGTTTCTGCGCTGCAACAGATTTTTAACTTCGCTGTAGATCAGGGGTTTATTCAAAGCAACCCGCTGAAAAAGGTTAAGGTCTCCGGTAAGTCCATTAGGTCGGTTGTGTTTAGTGAGGAGCAGGTTGCTGCCATTTTGCAGGGGGGTGACGAGGATTTTGCCGACTTCTTTAAGGCGATGCTACTAACAGGATGCAGGCCAAGCGAACTAACTGGCGCTACTACAGCGGATATACGAAACATGGGCAGGCCGGACATGCACTTGATGGTAAAACATAAAAACCAGCGTCATACAGGTGCTAAACGAAGAATCTATTTGCTGTTTTCGGAGGTAAAGGAAATCATTGGGCGACGTGCTTCCAATGGGAAATTGTTCACTCATAACGGCAGGCCGTGGTCCGACACGATGACCGCCAGGCATTTTCGACATATTACCGAGAAACCTCATTGTGTGGACGTTGGCCTGAATGAACACGTCATTTACCCGGATCGCAATGGACGCAATGTTAAGCGATTTGTTTACAGCACTTACATTTGCCGGCACACGTTTGCTTATCGCTTGCTGACCGGATTTTACAAGGACAGCAGCGGAGTTCCGGTTAAGAAGAACTACGGCGAGGTGGCAATCTACCTGGGTGATTCCGCAAAGATGGTGGAAGATGTGTACGGCAAGTTGGCGCAGGCCACCGTCATGCTGAACGAGGAGCTTCAGTAATCAGAGGTCATTCGGTCAAGGGCGTAGGCCACAATGAACAACTGCAGTAATAGCAGGCAGCAGAATTCTATTGCGTCCATGGTGGTTTAACTGCACATCAATTCTGTTTAATAAAAGTTCATGCGGCTCAACACTCCACCGCTTTGGCCCATTTACAGATCGCATCCATCACGGTCTGCCATTCGCTCTGAAACCGGCGGTGGGCAACCTCGTAATACGATCGGTCGTCGTCTTCTCCGATTTCCTGATCTTGCTCCCATTCATCAATCGCTGCTTCCTCGCGGTAACAACTCACGCTCACGCCATCACGACACGGCTGGCCGGTATCGCTCACCCACGCCTCGCACTGAGCGCAGAGCTTGCTCCCGCATTCCGGGCATACGGCCACGGATTCGGGCACGTCAACGATGTCACCGCCGCATATCAACTCCGACTTCCGCTGCTGATCACTTCTGGACATCAGATACCTCGCATTACGTCTTGATACCTCACATCCATGCAGGATACCCCGCATCATTCGCGTGGTAATAATTGTTCATCCATCCACGGGCACGGCATCGAACGGCAACAACTGCTGTTCAAGCCGCTTCCGGGCGTCCTCACAATACTCACTGTTCACGTCGATTCCGATGTATCGCCTCGCCAACTCACGGGCGGCTTTCGTCGTGGTTCCGCTGCCGTTGAACGGGTCTAGCACGATGTCGCCTTCCACGGTCCACGTCGCGACATGATCGCTTGCCAACCGCAACGGGAACGGTGCCGGGTGCTTCACCACTTCCTGCTTCCCATTCCCCGATGGAAACCACCAAATGTTCTCACGCGGTTTTGTGTCGCCAATCACCCCAGGGCCGTGACGGTCCCGCAGTTCGCCGTCCGCTTGCCGATACCTCGCAGCCGTGGGCGAGCCCGCATAGGCGCAGCGTTCGGTCAACAGGTTGGCGGTTTTCGGCGGTCCCTTCGTCAGCACGTACTGGTACTCCCAACACTGCTGGTATCGCCGGTCATTCATCGGTGGCTTGTTCGTCGCGTAAATCATCGTGTCGTGCAACCGCAGCCCAAGCGTCTTGAAATGCAACGCCTGCATCATGCTCGTTCCGGTCTCGCTGCCGTCCTTGCATTGGTCGCCGACGACCCACACGATCACGCCACCATCTTTCAGCACGCGGCACAACTGCCAGGCCACGCCGTAGAAATCCCAATCATGCCCGCCGTATGTCCGCAGGTCATCGTATGGCGGACTGGTCACAACCAGATCAACGCACTCGCGCGGGAACGTGCCCATCACATCGCAGTTGTCCCCGCAGATGATAGAATCCAACGGCAAAGAAGGATGAACAAATCGTTGCAACGGAGTTTGCTCGTCTTTCGGCGATTCAACACCCGTCGCTTCGGTTGTGGTTTCTGGTTGTGTCAAAGTCTTCTCCATTGGTCCGCAAACCCGTTGAACTCAGTCGTTATCAGGATTCATCGCCCGCAACGTGTTCGTCGTAGTATGCCTGCAATGCCTCACGGATTGTCGGCTTCCACTCCGCAGCCTCAACGAAGAACGACGTGCTGATATCTTCCGGTGGATTCATGGGCACGTTTTGCATTCCCGACGTGGACACGGCCCAATGGCCAGCGTCGTCACTAATCAGCCCGCATCCGTCGCCTGTTCGCTCCAATCCTTCGATCAATTCTTCCAGCGTCATCGTAAATATCCTGATAACAAAGCGGTGAACGCGAGCCGGGTCAAGCGTTCTGGTTTAGTCAACGCGGTCTCCCGGCCGCGTTACCTCAGTCGTTATCAGGACGACTTTGCCCACGACAACACATCACCGTCATGTCGTCGCAAAACATCCCTGATTCGATGGTTTCTTGGCCTGTCAACGCCTTTAATGTAATCCACGCCAACTTGCGCGATATTGATTTGCCGTTGAATCTCCGACTTGCTCTGCCGCTTCAATGCAACCAAGTGCTCAATTGTTGCCAGCGTGCATTCGGTCATCCACTCTACTGCATCATCAGCCGTTTTGATTTGTGGTCGCATGAAACACCCGATAACAATGCGGTGAACCGAAGTCGCCGATCCACCTAGTTCTGTGTCCCGAGCCTTTTCGCGGCGACTCGGTTACCGCTGACGTTCTGTGGACTATTCGCGATTTTCGATTTTTCGCAATGCATATCCCCGAACGGGTACGAAGTTCGCACCTACCACGTACACGTTGACGCACTTCCCAACGGTTGTGCTTGCAAACTTCTTTGCCATCGCCCACGCCTCTTCCTCTGTCTCGATCAGTGTTTCACCGGCGTGCTTGTCTGGAAAATGGTCTGACTGCAACATCCCGCCATCGACGTGCTCGAAAGATACCATGTACCCTTTCTCGCATGTTGCAGCCGGAATACTGTTCATCACTTCCAGGGCTTGTTGCATTTTCATCGTTTGTTCCTTTACGCCACAGAACAAAGGGGTTGCAGGCGAGCCGAAACCCGCCTATTCAAATGGTACTTCGTTCGTCGGCCGCCTGAACCCAGGCGTTATCTGCTTCTGTATGTCCTTCCCTTGAACAAACTGGGCCTCGGCAATTCAACATCTCTGCGAACGGACATCGTTCCGTCATAGCACCCGCACTCAATCGAACAATACCAATGACCGCTTGATTTCTTGCCACATGTCACGCATCGCTTACGAACTCTTCTCAGCAACCTAAATAAAACGCCTGTAAATCGCCCGTATTCCATAACAGATAACACTGGCATCATGCGGACGAAGCGCGATCGATCATCATCCGACAATCGGCCCCGATTCGTGTTCGACATCGTGGGCGACCGGCTGAATATCCGACTGCTCAACACGGACGCAACAAAACTTTCGACCTCGCTCCGGCTCAAGGCTACGAATCAAATACAATGCCTGCTCTACCCCCTCGCGGTCGCTGTGCGGGCCGTCGCAGAGGCTGCAGGCATATCCATATCGGCTGACTTGAGCCAACCACCAATCAACCCTCTGGATGACAAAACAGTGGTCAGTTTTTTCTTTTTCTTGCACGTCTTTTTCTCCGGCTCCGGTCATCACGGTCATTCCCGATCGGGACATTCCGGTTGGTTTATGCTATCCAATCGCGTACATCCATCGGAGGTTGGCGTCGTTATCGTGAAGATTATCCCGATCGGGAATGCGACGCGCGACTCATTCCCAGAAGATCAGATACCTTACCATGACCGAAACCATGACCGAATACTCTTTTCCCAATCTTGCTGGCCTCTGTGAGGCATGGAGCCGCTTCCATTACCTTTCCCTCGCGTGGAGCACTGTAAGGATGATTATTCCTGTTGTTGTTCTTTTGCACGCGAACAGCATCTTACCGCGTCTCACCTTGAACTCCTTGCCGACAGGTTGCTTGGATCCAACCTTTTGGATCGTCCTTCTCGGAAGAACAAATGAGTTGTCGAAGGCAAATCGTTGCTCTGCCCTCTCCTTTGCGTGCCGAGTCCAGTAAACCTCCAGGGGAAGGACTTCAAACTCTGGGGTCTTCATTGCTGCTGTCTCCTTCATGCCAATGCGAAACGTCCGAGGCCACAACACTTGCTTGTTAGGGCGGTACCTGCTTGCAAGTGATTTTGTAGCGGTAGGGGTCTTGCTCGATTTCGATCTTGATTTTCCTGATGTGGGTTCCTGACTTCAAATCGCTGCTTGCTGTGAAGTTGTCCTCTGTTGCGCCAAGTCGGTGGAAGAAAGTCCTCGACTGTTTCGACATGCGGGTTGGCGAAGTCTCGCAGAGTGCGATGGAAGATTTTTGCTGGTTCAGTCATTCGTTTGTTCTCCGTATCTCATAACACAGGAGGTAGCGAATAATACCGCAAGGGCGAATGACGAGCATGCCAAGACGAATACGGTTGGCTTTTGCCACCAAGTAAATGGAAGGCTGCCAAACCAGAACGCAGCGTAAAGGCTTATCGCGGACATGATTCCGTAAAACAATACAACCCACACAGGCAGTTTTTCTTTTGCAGTCATGCAACATCTCGCTTGGGAGTGTTGTTTCAGAAAGTCGTTCGTGTCACCGACTTTCCATCCGGCCTCTCCGAGTTTCTTTCTCTTTGATTCGTTCACAGGTATATCTCGTGTGTGAGAATGAGAGTTAGCAAACCCATCGTCCATGCGACCACAGAA
Source organism: uncultured Planctomycetaceae bacterium (assembly GCA_937925545.1). Lineage (GTDB taxonomy): Bacteria > Planctomycetota > Planctomycetia > Pirellulales > Lacipirellulaceae > Bythopirellula. The sequence continues at coordinate 35,084 of CALALR010000019.1, read as the reverse complement.
ACCTTCCCGTTTGTAGGGGCATCCCACCGATAGATTGGACTGATTGAGTGATGAGATGGCCACCTAAATACGGTGAGATGACATACGGCGAACACAATTGCCACAACGCATACATGACAAACACGTCCACAACCATTGTTGTTCAGTCATTCATAACTTGCCTTAGTGTTATTGACGACGATGGACTTTCCTACTTTTCCGACGTTGTATGTCCGGATGTGCGGCAATGGCGGTGTGACATTCTGAATGTCCTTCATGGCATCTAGTCGTTTTTGGTCGACTTCCGCCTTGCGTTGCTCGAACTCTTCTGGTGTCGGAATCCAATCCGCCTGACGCCACTTCCTTGCCATCACTCGCTCCATTGAAACAGATGCCTTGTCTTGTCAGAAAACTTAAACGGCATGCCGATGTCGTGCCCGTTATGAACGGCATGCCCATCGAACGGGTGAAGTGTGAAAATCCCATCACTTCCCCTGACATAGCCGTACCACTCTCGTTCTCTGGTAATCGTGAACGCATGGCGCCCAACGTCTTCATGGCACTGAATGCAGTTGTCTGGCCGCTTGTATAAAGCGGGGGGCTTTCCCCTACTTATAGCGAAAGTTTCCCAGTTGTCAATGCCCTTAATCCTCGCCCTGATTTCAAAGTCTGATATAACTTCGCCTACGACAGATCCTTCGGGGTACGTCCACGTAAGTTGACCAGGTCGAATAGGTTTGACTGGCGTAGTTCCATTTGCGAACTTCATCGCAATCTTTTTTCCTGGAGGAAGCCAAACAAACCGGCGAACGGTGACATCCATGCCATCCGTCCCACCGGTATGAAACCATGGTGATTCATTGTTCGGAGAACCTGTCTTGTCGAGCCTGCCGGCCAAGTTATAGCCTTTTCGAAACAGCCTTTCGTTGGACTGGAAGACTTGCGGTAGTGAAGAATCATCGTACCAGAACGTATTTGGATCGTTGGCGGCGTTGACAATTCTTGCGTCGACTTGCGTGAAGGCAAGTGCCAGTAACACGACGTTCATTAGAAATACCTGTTCAGTGTTTTGATCTGATCGATTACTGTACTGTAATTTCCCACGCCTAAGTTCCACGGCTGAGGAAACAGTATCCCGTCTCCATCCCCGTATTCCGAGAACGCTTCGATGTTGTTTGGGTTGTCATCGACGAGGATCGACTTCTCGTTGGACATGAGCCACTTCTTCGAACCGACCATCACGTCGGTGGTTTTAATTCCGAAGTGCGAGTTCAGCCATTCGAGCTTGGCCGTAACGGAATCGGGGTTTAGCGGTGGGGCGGTAGCGATAGTAAACGTCCCCACGGCGTCCAGTAACGTTTGTGCCCATGGATAGGGTTCAAGAGACAGCCAAAAGTCTTTGCTTCGCAGAGGCGACCAAAACTGCTCTTGAGTCATTCCCCATGACTCATAGAAGTCCCAACTCTTGATGTCGTTGTGAGATTCACTTCTTCCGTGGGCTGCAATTGCCCCGGACACAAAGTCAGCCAGAACGCCGTCTGAGTCGATGAGCCAGTTTATTGTCATGAGATGCTTCCTTGCTGGTTGGCCTTAGTGTGAATTACGCATGTCGTTGTCGGTTTATTTTTCTTTTGCACGTCGGCATCCTCCTGGCCAACAAATCCTCTAACGGGCTCCTGACACGACCTGTGTGGAGCAACTGCACGTGCGTGTATATCTGCGTCGTCGCCACGGACGCGTGCCCGAGCGTGTCCTGAATCGTTCGTAAGTCATGCCCCGAATCCAACAAATGCGTCGCGAAAGTATGTCGCAAAGTGTGGACGGTCACTCGCTGACTGATGCCGGCGGTTCGTGCCGCTTGCTTCCACGCGCGTCCCAACGTCGACTCGTGCACGTTATGCCGATGCGTCCGTTTTGTCTCCGGATGCACAGAGCGCGACTTCGACGAAAACAGGAAATACCATTGAAACGATTGCGCCGCCGATGGCGACTTGCGAGAAAAGGCGTGTGGCAGCGTGACGTACACGTTTCCGCGCTTCGCATCTTGATTGAACAGCTGACGAGTTGCGGCGATCTGTGCCGTGAGTCGCTCGACCAGGCACGCTGGCAGCGGAACCACGCGACTTTTGTTGCCCTTGGTCTGGTGCAAGTGGATCTGCTGCCGATCAAGGTTGACGTCTTTGATTCGCAATCGCAGACACTCATTCAGCCGCAGTCCGCATCCATAAATCAATTGAGCCATCAGCTTCGTCACTCCGCGCATTTCCGCGAAAATGTCAGCGATCTGCTGCTGGCTCAAGACGACAGGCACCGTCTGCGGTCGCTTGGCTCGCAGCGCGTTGATGCCTTCGAGATCGATTTTGAGCACTCGCTTGTAGAGGAACAGAACCGCATTGAGGGCGACGTTTTGTGTCGTTGGCGACACCTTCTGTCGAACCGCCATATCAGTCAAGAACTCCTCGACTTCCGTCTCGCGCATCTCTTTCGGATGCACCCATTTTCCGTCCTTTTTTCGGTGGAAGATCAAGAAGTCCCAAATGTATTTCGAATACGCCTTATCCGTTTCGCCGGAGTAGCCAAGAGACAGAATCTTTTCGCTGACGTCATTCATCAGCTTCGACTTTTTGTTGGACATCAGATACCTTGCATTTCGTCTTGATACCTCACATCCATGCAGAATACCCCGCATCATTCGCGTGGTAATAATTGTTATCGGGATGCATCGTGCGAATCACGCCACGCCAGCAGAGCGTCAACCGCACCTACAACAGCCATGTGCGCAATGACGTGCTCGGTTAGCGAGTCCTGATCTGTTACGAAATCATCCACTGCACGCGGCATGACGTGCTTCGTCAAGAATCCGCATATTTCGTCGCTGCCGTTGCGTTCAATCATTTCCGTCAGGTGGGCAAGTCCTTCGTCGCGTTTATGCGTCAACATCGCCCAGAATTGATCTTCGTTCATTTGATCGCCCTCGCTCTGAGCACCGCCATCGCAATGTCATGCGACTTGCGCCGGATGTCCTTCATTAGTTCTTCAACGTCCGTGTCGTCTTCGTCGGTCGCGTCCATGACGGACAATCCGATTTCGTGATAAATCAACCACAAGCGACCGGACATGATGACCGTTTCGTCCTGGTCGCTGGTGATGGATACCTTGTCTTTGCTGGTTGCCGTAAGCATTGAAAACCCGATAACAAAGGATTGAACCCGACCGAATGGGCGGTCAGGTCTTACTTGTAGTCAACGTCCCGCGCGCCCATTCGGCGGGTTAATCCAAGCGTTATCTGCTTCACGCACACGGCGAATCGTCATCAGGTGGCGGCGCTGGAGGGCGCAATATCGCTCGCTGCAAACTCTTCCAGCACCGATTGCAGACGTGAATGTCTCCGCTCACCACCGTGCTTGCACGAAATCGTTCTGTCTCTCTGCCAGCGTCACCACATGGCATCAACGCTAGGCCATCAATCAACCCAACTTCGTTTTGTTGTAAATGGCACCGACACAGGTTACACACGCAAGTTTGAGCCAGCATGACAAAGCCGCAGATAACAAAGCGGTGAACGCGAGCCGGGTCAAGCGTTCTGGTTTAGTCAACGCGGTCTCCCGGCCGCGTTACCTCAGTCGTTATCCGATCAACTCAAACTCTCTTTGCACGTCACCACGGACCCATCTTGACGGGCTTTGCGAGCGTTCCATCCGTCTTGCGATGGTCGCCTTCCCCCATCCGGTATCGACGTGGTTCTTTTTCGCTTCCCGTGTCCCGTTTTGCACTGCGTTCGTGCTGTCGCAGCTCGCAAACGGATACCGCGTAACGATGTCGCTACGCAGCATGCGTAATCCGTGAATCTTCGCTCTCGGGAATCCGTCGTCGTCGCAAATCACGTCGAATGCTTCGTTCATCCGGTCCCACCACGAACCGACGCCGGGCGTCGGCCACTGGCCGCTTGACCCTAATGCCACGCGATCCCAATGACGGCACAGCATTTCCAACCGTTCCAGCGATTCGTGCAAATGCCATACTGGGCAACCAGCGATCTTCACGGGATGCCAACCGTGCTTGTCCCAGATTCGCAGCAAATCGTTGTTGTCTTTCTCGGTTCCGTCGATCACGTCAGGGACCAATGCAAAATCAAATCGTGGATGTCGTGCAAAGGTTCGGCACCACTTCACGTAATCCATCCAATTCGGTTTTTCTCCTGTTGACCAAAACGAAAACGCCGAATTGTCCACCATGAAACCACGGCTTAATGTCTGCGCTCGCTCCAGGTCTTCTGGTCGTTTCCACGGCACCAAAAGCAGCCGTCCATCGGCAAACTCGTCCGCCGACGCTCTGGTTCCGCCGATTGGTGTCCCGTGGTAATGCCTCATGTCCGTTTCCATTGACGCAACTTGCGAACTGCTTCGGCCTCGTCCGAGACAATCGCCGTAGAATGGTATCGCATCCAAGGCGAAATCGGCTTCCCTGATCGGTCAATGACGATCACCGGAATGCCCAGTGTCCACGCCATGTAGGTTTCCATTGCGGTGCCGACGCTTGGCTTCGTGTACATCACCAGAATCACATCGCAGGATCGAACGTCCTGTTTGTCTAGGTCTACGATTTCGCGATAGTCCTCGTGTTCTCGTCCTCGGTAATCTCTAACCATCGGGTCGATGAACTTTGCCCATGCAGTCAACCCGTGGTGTGTCTTGATGAACTCCCTCCAGTCCTTTGCTTCTGAATCCGTGCAAGCGTTGATTGGCCCGCAAAGGTAAATCCTCATGTCTTAATCTCCATTTTACATACCGTCTCTGTGTTCGATCCGTGGCGGCCCGTAACCGTCAATTCTCCGTCCATCAAATATGACGCCAACCGTTCGGCGATCGCCTCTTGATACGCTTCGGTTCCTCGTACTGCATCGCAAGCGTCTTGGAAATCTTCGGTCGTCATAAACGCCGTTGGCTGATACTCGACCTCGTAATAATCCCAGCCACCGTGAGGACAAATGGCGTGGATCATAGTCCGGTGCGCAACAATCGGATAACAATGTGATGAACGCCGAGTTTGCTCGTCGTCCGTGGTTTCAACGTCTTTCGCTTCGGCAATGTCTGTCATCGCTTCAACGTCCTTTCTGTTGGCCCGCAAACCGGGTTATCACAAGCGTTCTACCGACTAGCCCTAGCCTCTTCGCACTTGTCGCGATCAGCAAACAACCAACCTTCATCCGCTTCCCCGTTCGCCCAAATCGTCGGCTGTTTCAAATGAACGCCGAACCCCTCAACTGTGTCCGCTTTCGTGTCGGCCCAATAGCACGTAAACAGATCCATTCCCGGCACGATTGGCACTCCGTCGCATGTCTTTGGCAATGCCGCCTTCAACCGCTCGATGCAATTAATCAACTCTGGATGGCACGCCGACCCAGTATCCAGATCAATCACGGTATCATCCGCGATGCCGCACCTTTCACAGCGAAGCGCGGTAGAACAATCCGATTGCACGGGAGCAACCGACTGACCGTTTTTTGTACTCATAGCTTTCTCCGGTTGCCCGGTGAATCGTAGGCGTTCGCCGCATCACGGTGACACGGAAAAAGGCAGCGGTTTGACGCACCGCTTGTAGGCTACGTTTTGGCATTCGCGACTGCCGCCACGATCACGGCCAGCGTTTGGCTTTGTCCCTCGGCTGTACCTTGCGGCCTTGGCCTTCTCTCCACCAAAGAGCTTGGGCAGGGAATCGAACCCCGCATTTCTGGTTTCTGTCACGGTCATGGCGATTGCAATCGTCTGGGGCCGTGGTCGCGACTTCCAGCGTCCTACCATTGGACGACCAAGCGGATAACAAATCGGTGAACGCGATCCGGGTCATCGCCTGCGATTATGGTGAGGCGAAATCCCGGCCGCCTGACCTTTAACGTTAATCGCATCAGCCCCAGTAGCTCGTTAGCCACCACTTCGGTTCGTCCGCTTCAATGTCGAATCGCTCCAGAAAATCACGGAGCCGCTGTTTGTCATCATCGGTCACTTCCAGCAACGCGGGGTCAATTTCTTGCGGGTATCCACGGCTACATTCGATATGTTTCACCGCCAACACGTACATCGGGCAGTCACCACTGCAATAATTCACAACCTCAATCGGGACGGGGTTGCTGGACATCCACTTTCGGCGGTATTCGTAGTATGCCGAGACGCGCGGGTCGTCGTGTTTCACACTCTTTTGCCCGAACTGGTCAACGGTCACGGGCGCGTCGTCCTTGTATTCGCCCGCTTCCGTGAACGGGCAATAGTGCGGGTTGTCGTATCCGTTGACGTGCTTCCACCACTCTTCAATGTCGCCGTCGAACTCGTCGGCATCCCACGGGAACTCGAAGCCCTCGTCAAACACAACTCCGTAGCTCAATTGGCCATCTGTCGAAACGCCCAATGTGACATCCCATCTCACCGAATAAGCGATTAACAAAACGGTGAACCCGACCGCGAACAGCGCTGATCGGTGAGTCAACGCTTTTCGCGCGGCGGGTTACCTCGACAAGCCTTGTCTCTCGCTTGGAGAAACACGGCGGCACGTTCGTATTGGTCCATCGTTGGCCACATCGCCAACTGCATTTGCGTGACATGGTTTTGCCACATTTCCACGGTTGCCGATCCCGCGTAGATCAAGGCATCGTCCGAAAGATCGGCGTTGTATTCGGTCGCCAGCCGCAACTGGGCGTGCTTGCAAAACAAGGCGTGCTCGACGAATCCACGGCGGGCCGCTTCGCTGTTTCCGGCTGCGTAGGACTTTCCACACTCACAATTCCAGCCCGTACCCTGCGAGTCATCCGCAACGATCGTTGAACAATCGGATGCACGCGAGCCGTCCACGCTTTCCGGTTGTTCCTTGAGGTCTTTCATTGTTCAACGTCCTTTCTCGGCCGCGTGATCCGGGCCGTACATGGATTCAATTTGCGGCAGTGGTTCGCTACTGAATGCCATTGGACTGCCGTACTGCACTTGCATCGGGTAATCAGGCTTTTCCTTGCCTTCTTCCGCAACACGGTCCCACGCCAACTTGTGACGTAACACCTGCATGATATCCCATGCAATACCTTGTTCTGGATAGGTTTTACTGCCAACGCCGTAGCTCGCATTCAAATTTAACTCTGGAAAAATCGCCCGCTTCAATGCGTTGCAATGTTCGGTTTTCGTGTCGTGGTTCCAATCGCCAGCACCAAACCTGTCGATGTAGCAATCATGCAAAACCATGTCGATCTGGCCTGCCTTCAGCCGCGCGTAGAACTCCAACGCCTCGCGCATTACGGCGGCTTGCGACTTGGTGACGCGAACCATGTAACAAAGCGGTGAACCTGAGCGGCAATCTTCCGGCCGCTCAACCTTCGTTCGCTTCGGTTTCGTTTTCTCGCTGGTCATCGTCTTTGCTTTCTGCCGCCGGTTTATCTCAGTCGTTAATCGGATGACACGTTGGCGGCTTCGACGGGCTCGAACGACACGCGAAGAAATCGCAGTCCTGTCGATCGTCGTTCCAAACACGCGGACAACCGAATCTCAACGCCGCCATCCAGCAGTGCCGATAGTTGATATGCCAATGATTGCGGAATATTTAATTCGCCCTGCCGATCCTCGACGAGTCCGGAAAGGTTTCTCACCACTGGAATCGTTACGTATTCTTCGCAGCTTTCCATCGCACAAAATCCGATTAACAAAAACAAAACGGTGCAGCGGAGCGGCGGTTGACGCTGCACATGAAATCAAAGTCAACGGCCGCCGCCCGCTGACCTCAGTCGTGGGGATTGGCCGTTAAAGCCGCTCTTTGATGGTGATGCTGGCAAGATAGCCGTCAAGCCATTCACGCTTGAAGCGATATTCGCCGCTGCCCGATTTTCCAGGTCGTCCACGACCGCCAATACGGACGTGACGTATCAAACGACGCCGGCAACGCGAAGCAAGTCTCTTGTTCGTGTATCCCAGGTACTCAGCGGCTTCGCTTAGTGTCATCCATGCCATGTCTTAAACCTCAATGTCTTAAACCTCAATTTCGTGTCGTTAAATGGCGCAGTGGCACCCAAGGGCTGCGCCGCCTCCTTGAACGGGACTCTCTCAGGGTGCCTTTCACCCGGTCAGGGCTTGGTTGACTCATCTTCAATTCCCCGACGCTTCAATTCTCTGAAATTCTCTGACGCTCAATCTCGCCTTCCACATCAGGAGCAGCCCACCCGGCGGGTTTCAGGATCTTGCCGTCTTCGCGAGTTGTCCCGCCTTCCTTGGCCATGTTGGCGCGGTGAACGATGTCCCACACAGGACGAATATCAATCCCGTAGCTGACTGCCGTGCCCAGCAACACGTAGATCGAATCCACAATCCCATCGGCAATGTCAGCCAAGTCAACGGCGTCCATGGCGTCAAACAGCTCGCCGGTTTCTTCGCGAATCAGCTCTTTGCGAAGTGCGCGTGTCTGCTTGTCAACATCTCCAGGACGCACCTGATACGCGCATCCGAACTTCTGGTGAAAGTCAACCAAATCTTGATACCAGTTCACAGTCACCTCCTAAAACGGGATTTCGTCTACTTCTTCGGCGCCCGGTTGCGATCTCGTTTGGGGAGAAGATCGCTTTGCCGAGGAACTATTCGAAGCACTGTGCTGTCCACCGCGTTCACCGTCACGCTTGCCGTCGCTCAGCAAAACCAGGTTTTCGCATACTACGCGGATCTTCGACTTCTTTTCGCCGTCCTTCTCCCATGTGTCCAACTTCAAACGGCCCTCGATCATGACCGATCGCCCCTTGGATAAATACTCGTTGGCGATCTCTGCCGTCCTCCCCCACACGGTAACTTCCACGAACGTCGTCTCTTCCACGTATTCGCCGTCCTTGCCCTTGCGGCGATCGTTGACAGCCAACCCAAGCTCCGTGACCGCCGTGCCACCTGGAGTGTATTTCAGCTCAATGCCTCGGGTGATGTTACCAATCAAAATAACTCGGTTAAATGATGCCATAACAGTTCTCCCAAAAATGGGTTCTCCCAAAAATGGGGCGCTCGCCGCATCCGTGTTACGATGTGGGGGGGGGCATCATGCCACTGGACGAGCGCCCCACGGGGGCCTTGTGTTTGCCTGCGAAGAATTCTACACAACATTGCCGCAGTGGGGAATACCCCACTCGTCAAATTTCCCCAAATTGTTCACGAAGATGTCCGATGGCGTCTTCAAACTCGTTGATAGCCATTTGCGGCGTGATGGAATGACGCGCTGCAATGTCTTGCCAGTCTTCGTTGAACATCAGCGACGATCTTACAATATCCCTGGCGCGCGCCCCCAGGAATCCAAGCACTTCCTCGGCAAAGACCTTCGCTTCAGCAGATTCTTCCCAGCGCCCGTTGTCGTCGGACGCCGTGTCGCGCAATCCCTGAAAGACAATTGCCGCAAAATCGTAGGCTTCGCGAAGTCTGTCTGGCATGTGAAAGGGTAGCGGCCTGCGAATCACGGTCGCGTTTTGACGACAATAATGGTCGATTTTTCGATACATGGCAGGGTAGGCATACGTTGACAGTTTGACGCTTATGTCGCGTCGATAGCCGGAAAGGATATCAGGAATCGCAGTCTGGGCCTCGGAGATAACATCTTCGAGATCCACGCCCTTGGGTCTCCTATAAGACAAGGCAACCGACTTTGCCAGCGGAACCAATGTCATAAACAGGTGTTGGTAAATGGACACATCTCCGCTTCGTTGATACTCATCGATTAAGTCAAGAAATTCCTGGCTAGAATAATTCAAGCGTTTCAAGGCGAAGTCCTTCTCGCACTATAATACAAGTAGTAATACAAGTAGTCCGCTGGACACATTTTAACAACATCGAAATGTGGGGTATTGCCCAACACTCTACTTTTCGTAATAATCCTATAAATTGTTCGACTATTTCATAGAAAACACGGCCAAAGGTTAGGACATGTCACGCGCTTACTGCTATTGCCGAGTATCTCATATCAGCACATCCAGGGACGGGGTTTCCACTGACATTCAGAAGGAAGCCGGCCGGAAGTTCTTCGACGAAGTTCTGTCTCCCGAAGGGGTGCAGTGGGCAGAATACGCGTTTCCCTTGGGCGAAGATTGCGGCATGTTCGTAGACGAAGTGCAGTCGGGCTGGAAAAAGCGGATCTATCAGCGACCGGCAGGCAAGAAGATGGTAGATATCATTGAAGACGGCGATCACGTCATCATTTACAGCATCGACCGCGGCTTTCGTAATGTCTCGGACTTTGCCCGCACGGTCCCGCATTGGATCAAGCGAGGCATTTCGGTCCATTTGATTACCGAGCGATTCAACCTGACATCCGCAAACGGAATGCTAATTGCTAATGTTCTGGCAGCCGTCGCGCAATTCAAATCCGACATGATTAGCGAGCGCACTCGCGAAGCCTTGGCGATACACCAGCAGAAGGTAAAAACGGAAGCCGGTCGAATTAAGTCGACGCTTCCTTCGCTGCCATCCGAATACAACTTCACTAAACTCGACGAATCGCCCGAAGCCTTGCCTGGTCGTGTATTCGGCTACCGACGCGTATCCCATCTTGATAGCGTGGAAAGTGGGCTAGGACTGAATGCACAGCAGCGCCGCAATGACGCGTATATTCAACGCCTTCTCAACTCGCATCCTGGCCTTCGCCATGGTGCCAACTACGTTGATGAAGGTGTTAGTGCTTTCAAAAACCCGTTCCGACAACGACAGCAAGGAAAACTTCTCGATCAGCAGCTGCAGTCTGGTGATCATGTCGTATTTGCGAGGCTGGACCGTGCCTGGAGAAGCATTATGGACATGATGGAAACACTGAAAGACTGGGAGCAGCGTGGCATTCACGTCCACTTCGTTGACATCGGGCTGGATTCGACGTCCCTGATGGGACAACTGTCAATTCGCTTGATGTGCGTTTTGGCCGAATGGGAGTCAGAATCCACGTCGATTCGAACCAAGGGGGCGCTGAGTCGACTGAAAGCGGAGGGGAAGCGTTGGAACTGCAAGATTCCTCCTGGATTCAAGCAGCACCACAACAGCGCGGGGCGCATCCTCGTTCCCAACATGGACGACATCTACGACGCGTTCCTGATGGTTCACATGAGGCGTAACGGAATAGATCCCCAAACGGGTAAAACGCCTACATGGGAAAAGATCAGTGATGTTCTTGAAGTGATCGACGCACATCGCCAGCGTCGAGACATCCTGCCCCGTTACGGCAAGATTCGTTTTGGCAAAACCACACACAGGCGCTGGCATCCCAACACCTGTTCGGACTGGTACCACAACAACTGGAAGCGCATCGTAGACACATTCTGGGACGGCAAAGACCCGGTGCCTGATAGCCGTGCAATCACCCGCGAAAAGGCGGGTAAGCGATAAGGGCCAACAGACGCCTGGTCATCCGGCAATCGCAACGGATCAAGTTATCACTTTGATAACTTGAAAAGCACCACAAAAACAGGAGCTAAAACGACAATCGCGCAACTGCCGGTCTTCATGTTACCCTCTTGAGGTGATGGGGATGTCCTTCATAAAATTGAATATCACCTGACAGGCCGCGTCGCGAGTGGCCTCCTCGGCTTGGGCAAGCACTCTTGTTGACACGCTTTGCATTTGCCATTCTTCTGGTTCGTCCATGGAGTCCGCAACGTCGACGTAATTGGTGATGGCTTCGTGGCAGAGTCTGAGGAAGTCCATGGCGACCCGGACCTGCGGCGGGAACGGGTTTTCTTCCGCCTCGCGTAGTTGCGACATTTCCTCTTGAAGCGACTGCATCGTTTCGGCCAAGGACATAAAAGTATCTTCGACGTCCTGGTACTTGCTTTCCACATCTTCCCGCATCACTTCGTATCCTTTTCTGAAAAGTCGTTGAGCTTGGCTCGGAATCTTTGCAGGGCATCGCAACTTGTTGCCAGCCCTCCTTCGAGGCGGCACGATTCGAGATAGATGGTTTTCCCGTCTTGTCGTTCGCGTCCCTTCATGATCAGCATCCACAAGCTGCTTCGGCTTTTGCGAACGCGTTGCGGACCTTCACTTAGCAGGAATGGGTCTTCCGATAGGATTCGGCAGGCTGTCGACTGTTCCATAGTGTGTGATTTCTCCTACACACTACAATAGTGCGAAGACTCTACTCTTTAGTGAAAACTCGTCATGATATGCCATTTTTGTTGAAATTTGTCAGGACATGCGGTGCAGGCTGTAAAACCTCCCTAGTATTGTTGTGTGGGGGATAACTCCACTACAGCCCGCAAGCAATGGAATCCAGCATGTCAGAAGAACGACAAGAAGAACTCAACTTTGCAGATTTGGCGCGGAAGCATCTTTCTGAGCAGGCAGAGCAGTCGCGAGAGACAGAGCCGGAGCTGGAACCTGACGCAGAGCCTGGCACAGACGATCTGCAACAGGGGGGCGAAGAAGCCAGCGAATCGTCATCACCCACTGCTTCCGAGCCAGAGACTTCGCCCCCTGCATACATTGTCAATCACCTACGGCAGAAAAACTACCAGATAGGTGACGACCTGCAAACGGACGCGGATCTAGCCCCGAAGCTGGAGGCGTTCTTTGACGAGCATGCCGAGCTTCAGGAGCGATTAGCCGCGATCGAGGCCGAGCGAGCCGAGTACGAAAAGAACCTTGCTGAAGCCAAGAAGGCAGAAGAAGACAGCGCTTGGCGGGCGCCGGCCAGCGCCGAACCCGCCGCCAAAAGCGAGGGTGACGCCTGGCCGAAATTCAATCCCGAATGGGAGTCTCGTGTTACGTGGGACGATGAAGCGGAGCGCTACGTCCCGAGGACGAAATACGATAGTCCGGAAGTAGCCGAAGAGGCGAACCGCTGGTATGCCCATCAGCGTCAGATTCAGCGCCGCATGGTGGACGACCCCTGGGGCGTCATGCTGGAGGCTGGTGGGAAGGAGTACCTGGATTCGATTCGCGAAGACTTGCGAAAGGAATACCAGGAGCAGGTTGAAACTCGCGTCAAGACTCTTGAGGAGCAGATTCAGCAGCGTGCTGCCGAAGAGAAGCATCAGAACGAACTGCGTAGTTTCTTTCAGTCCCGTAAGAGAGACTTCTTTGAGGTGGACGAGACCGGGAATCCAAAGATTGATTCTCGCGGCAACGTTGTGTTGAGCGAACGCGGCCGAACGTACAACCTGGCCGAGCGTGAAGCCAAGGAAGTGTTTGGACTTTCCGATCCTGCGTTGATTCACAAATACGCGTTATCTCAGGCCGAGCTTCAGCATCCCGCCAAGAGACCTGAATCCAAGCCGGAGCCAAAAGGCGAATCTGCTTCCAAGCCTGGCAAGGCGAAGGCAGAAGAGAAGCGTTTTCTGGACAGGGTGACTGACATTCCAGAGCGTGACACCAACCGCAACGGCGCAAGCAAGGCGTCGGACGCAGCTGGTGAAATCGATCATGGGTTGTCATTCCGAGATGCGGTTTTACGAGATCCGCAAAACGCGGAAATCCTGGGGCGTAACTACGCCGGTGCTTAGTTGTATCAGGTCATAGAGCAAACTTACGCAACACGGTGTTTTCCTTCGTTGCGGTTTTTCAGAAATTACAGGGGTAAAGTAACATGAGCGAAGGTATCATCGCCGTAAAAAACACAGCACCTAAATACCTCAAGGGTGCTGCGGACCAGACGATTCGAAAGCGTTTTTGGTTGTCTTACCTGCGTCAGCAGGGTCGCATCAAGTTGGGTGATGGCGGGGTGTCCTGCACGTGGAACGTGAAGGCTCGCCAGCCGGAGATTCGCCAGAACGGTGATGCTGGCCAGCAGACCTTCAGCGAACACGATGCTTACGAGCAGTTGACCGTGGACGTTCGCGGCTACGTTGGCACGGATCGGCTTACGCTGAAGAAGAAGATGATGAACAAGGATCCTCTGGCGATCGTTGATCTGTACGGCACGAAAATGGACGACCTGGTGAAGTCCCTTCGCGACAACTTTGGCGGCGAGCTGTATGTGGATGGCAACGCCAGCGGAAACAGCAACCGCCTGTTGGGCATTGAGTCCTTCATGGGCGATGACGGCAACACCGTTGCTGGCGACATTGTCGCCAATCCATCGGACACCTACGCCGGCAAGAGCACTGCGTTGGGAAATCTTGGCGGAACGTGGACTTCCGCGTTGTCCACTTCTCCGAATGCCACGCTGGCGACTGACTGGCCTTACGGGACGGGTTCGAGCGAATACGACTACATCGCGCCGAAGCTGATCAATTACAGTTCGACCGGCTGGCCGAGTGCCGCGACGACATGGCGAGACAACTGCAGCGTTGTCATGCGTCGTGCCAGAACGTGGTGCAAGACCCTGGGCGGCGACGACATGGCTCCGATGTGCCACTTGCTATCAAGCGAGTTGTACGACGAGTTTGAGGACTACCAGGAAACCAAGTTCCGCAACACGATTCCTCACAAGTCTGCGAGCGACCTGGGCTTCCCGGACGTCTTGAGCTTCAACGGTGCCATGGTCAAGCAGGAATACGACTGTCCTGCTGGAACCGGCTACGGCGTGAACGTTGGTGAAATGTTGCTGTTCAGCATTCACGACGATTTCTTCTACACCGAAGGTCCTGAGTGGGACACGACGAGCCTGTCGGACCTTTTTCTCGTGGGCTTTTTCGGGAACCTTCGTTTCAACCCCAAGCATTTTGCGAAATACGCTGCATACGCGTAAGCGAGTTGGCCAGCACCAAAGCCATCAGATCAACAAAGGATAAACGATGACTGAAAGACTTGTTCCATACAACCTTGGTGAAACGGCAGTTTCCGGAGAGCTGGAAAATTTGTTGGGCTACCGAGCATTTTTTGAAGACGTTGATCGCTCGGGCACCGGCGTTAAGGCTGAGCTGAGCGGCATGACCGTGGAAGCGGTGTGGGTGAAGAACGAATCTGGTGGCAACCTGAGTGGTGGTCAAATCGTTTTGTGGGACACCGGCAGCACGTATGGTCCCGGCAAGGCTGTGAATGCTGCCGCTGGCGACGACGTACATGGAATTGGAGTTGTTGATCCCGACGTCACGACCGTTTCCAACGACACGCACTTTTGGCTGATCGTCAAAGGGCCCACGAAAGTTCGCTACGACGGCTCGGCCAGCCTTGCAATTCGCGACGAATTGTGTACCGCAGCCAGCGGCAACACTCGCGAATACGTGTTTGGCACGGACGACGCGGACAGCCGCTTTGGCGTTTCGTTGGCGGCTAAGACCTCGGGTTCGGCGGGCGACAAGTTCCGCGCATTGGTGGACTTCACCGTCTAAGAAAGGCAAAGCATGGCTGATCACAAGCATGGTGGTCGAGACTCGGACTACGGAGCTGACCGCAAGGCCGGCAATGGCAAGAGTTCTCTTCCAGAAGAAACCGTCAAAAACGTTTCGACCGAGCGAGCTGAGTTGGGCAAGGGCAACAAAGACACCGACAGCAACTCGCACTACCGCTAGTTGACGTTGACGCACGACGCCCGTCGGGGCATATCGGGGGGCAGAGAGAGCGAACGGGGGGCTTCTTCGTTCGCTTTTTTTTTACGAATGCCATCGCCGTATGAGTTATCGCCTTACAAGCAGTTTTGTCCTGGGTGCCGGAAGGTTGTCCCAAAGGCGAGTATTGTCAGGGCGCGATGTCCGGGCTGCTTGAAAGCGGTTCGCAAGCGTGACTGGGAAAGGCAAAAAGTGGCCGAGCAACGAGCAATCGCCGCCGCTTGTCGCGAGATATCGAAGGCGTTGAAGACGCGTGAGGCGTCGCGAGACCTTCCTGACCTGCTGGCAGCGTTCAAGCAGAAGGTTGGCGGTGTCGAGCGTATTGCCGAGATGATGGTGGAGGATGTGCAGCGTGTTCGTGGCGAGGGATTGCCGCCCGAAGAGTTGGCTGTATTTCATCACAAAGAGCAGGTGATTCAAAGGTATCACCAGATGTTTGCCTCGATGATGAAGGCAAACGACGAGAAGGTCAACGCCGACTTGTCCGGGATTGCCGACGACGACTTAAAAGCCACGCTGATTTCACTGGTTCAGGACCTGGTTAAGAGCGACAGTGCGTTTCGGCGTGACGTCGCGATTGAGGCGTTGCGAGAGGATCCTGGACTGTTGGCTGAATTATTGAAGCAGCAAGAGAGTGTGCTGGACGTGGAGAGCGTTCCGAACCTGGAACCGGACATGAGCGAGCCTGATTAGTGGTCCAAGCAACAGATAGACAACTGTTAGCGGTAGCCGAGCTTGCAAAGCGTCGTTGCGAAGCGTTGAAGTTGTTTCGTGCGTTGCCGACCCAGACGCCGTTTTTCAGGAACGCGTCTCGCGAAACTCTCATGAGAGGCGGGAACCGCAGCGGCAAGAGCACGGTATCCGCAGTCCGGTTCGCGTCGATTGCCACGGATCAGCCTATTCATGACGATCAGGGGCAGGAGATTGAATGTCGGTTGCCTTGGCAAAAAGGTCGCTGCTTGACAATGTGGGTAATCGGTTATGGCCAGAATCACATTGGCCAGACTTTGTATCGCCTGCTATTCCGTTCCGGGTTATTCAAAATCATTCGTGACGACAAGACCAAGCAATGGCGTGCATTTGATCCTGTGTTGGACAGAGACCGCAGTGCGGACGCGAAGCCATCGCCGCCGCTAATACCCGCTCGCTACATCAAGCCAAACAGTTTTTCCTGGGAAAACAAAGGCGAGCGTGTTTTTACCAAATGTGTGGTTTGGAATCCGGAGACGCGGGAAGACTTGGCCGAGATTTACGCCTTTACTTCCAGCGGTGAAGTCAAGGCTGGCGACCCGGTCGATGAAATTTGGATTGACGAAGCGATCAAGTATCCTTCGCACTATGCCGAATGGCAGGCGCGTCTGGTGGATCGACGGGGCAGGCTGGTGTGGTCCAGTTGGCCGCAAACCAGCAACAACGCCTTGCGTAAGCTGACCGACCGTGCCAAGGAGTGTGCTAGCGATCCTAACCCACTGGTGCGTGAGTTCCTGCTGACGATGTCTGGCAATCCGCACTTGAGCGAAGAATCCAAGCGAGAGGCGCTGGAGGGATGGTCCGAGGAAGAGGCGAAGGCTCGCGACCGCGGCGAATACAACACCGACAGCTTGCGGATGTATCCATCGTTCAGCGACAGCGTACATGCCGCCATTATCGACGGTGACGGCGAGGACGAGTTAAGCCGCATTCTGCGAGACAACAACTACGAACCGCCGCGAGACTGGACGCGAGAGTTGATCCTGGATCCGGGCACATCCTTTCCGGGTGTTTTGTTGTGTGCCATCCCGCCCCGCACGCTAGGCGACTATGTGGTGCCGTACCAGGAAATATACATTCCCCGCCTGGACGCGGACAAACTGGCAGTAGAGATTCGCAAGCACACCGAATCCTATATGTTCGAGCGGTTCATTATTGATCCGCGAGCGGGACGCCAAACGCCGATGGGGTTTAACACCACGATTGAGAGAAACTATCAGCGTGCGTTTGAAGAGAACCTTTTGCGATGCGTTGAGACCGGTAGCGGATTCAGTTGGGGCAGCGATGACGTCGCTGGCCGGATTGTCAAGCTGCAGTCGTGGATGACGATTCGCAGCAACGGGAAGCCGAAACTGAGGATTGTCAAGCAGCGTTGCCCCAACCTGTGCTACCAGCTTACCGAGTACATGAAGGCGGTTCGTGAAGGGCTGCCAATCGAATACAAGCCCGACAGCGGACAGAAGATCGACTTGGCAGTATGCCTGGAATACTGGGCGAGTCGCGAGCCTGTTTGGATTGCCCCCATGGAATCGAGCGCTCCCAGCAGTTCGATGCACAAGCTGTATTTAACGTTGCTGGGAAAGCGTAAGAAGAAAGAGAAGAAGTCACCGGATTCAATCAACTTGGGACCGGCAACTGTTTAACCCGCCGAGGAAAGTCATGAACCCATTTACCGTCGCACCGCCGAACGGCACTCCCGTTCACTTTTACGAACACGCCAACGACAACAACCAGCCCAAACCGGCGGTTGTGTTGGAAACCAGTCCTCGTGGAGTTCTGCGAATTGGCATTATGGACAAGCATGGCGGAACGATCGAATCGCGACCGACCGTGTACCACATTAACGATTCGTGCCTGCGAGATTCCAAGGGTCATCCCACGCCCGCTGCTACGCGTAACGGTGGCTGGGACTACCACCCATGGTTCCTGCCGCCAGCAGGCAGCTTCGACATGACGGATCGTGACCGCAAGGTGAGCCGCGTATGTGAATTGTCCAAGGAATTTGCGTTCCAGGATGTCTGCACGAAAGTTCGCGGCCTGGGATTGAAGAAGGCCGACGTGGAAGAGATTTACGATCGTCATCACTTGAGTGATCCAGTCGCTTCCTAGCACGGGTTGAGTTATGGCGGAAATCCGCAACTACGAATTCATGCGACCGATCGCCCAAGGGTGGATTGACAAGATCGGTGCCGCCATAACTGCGAAGAAAGCGTTCAGCGCTGTCGGCAAGCAGTGCGAACAATTCTTCTCGGGCGACTTGGGATTCATGTGGAAGGACGATTTTCGCCGTAACTACATGGACGGCAACATTGCCCCGAAGTTCAAGGTGACACTGAACAAGGCGTTTGAGTTGGTCGCCTTGGTGGGTCCGGTCTTGTACTGGAAATACCCACAGCGAACCGTCAAGAACTACGAGCGACTGGAATTGTCACCAGAGTTGTTTGGGGATCCGCAGGAAGAGATTACGCAGCAAATCTTTCAACAGGTAATGCAGCAGCAGCAGAGCGAGGAGGTAACCAATACCACTCGCAACAGCCTGATGTCCAAGTACCTTAACTACAGCCAGCGCGAGCAGCCTGGCGGTGGTTTGGCGCGGCATAGCGAGCTGGCGATAACCGAAGCTCTGGTAAAGGGGCGTGGGTGCTTATGGGTTGAGAAGTACCGTTTCCCAGGTTCCGGCAGAACGCTAACTGGTTGCTTTTACGATTCGGTAGACAACCTGTTTATTGATCCTGATTCGGAAGACCCCACGTTATCCGACGCGATGTGGATTGCCCGCCGTCACGTTTGGCCAACCTACAAAGTCGAGCGTCACTTCAATCTTCCCAAGGGGAGCCTGGAGGGTCGTGGTTCGCTAGAAAGTGCGGACAGCCGATCCAGCAAGCAGAGCGATGCCGACAAGATGCACCGCACACACGGCAAGACATTCGACCTGATGGTTTGGTACGAAGTGTATTCGAGGGGTGGCGCCGGTTCCCGCATGTCCGGAGTCCACACCAGCCTGAACGACGCATTCGACAAGGTTGTAGGGGATTACGCCTACATTTGCGTTTCGGACGGCGTGGATTACCCGCTGAATGCTCCGAGCACCAAGATCCGCAATGCCCGTGATGAAGACGTTAAAAAGGCGTTTGAGTGGCCTGTCCCGTACTGGCGAGACGACCGTTTCCCGGTCGCGTTGTTGGACTTTTATCGTCGTCCTGGTTCCCCGTGGCCGATCGCGCCCATGTCCACGGGCCTGGGCGAACTGATGTTTTTGAACGTGATGATTTCCTTGTTGTGCAGCCGCGTATACAGCAGCACGCGGGACATCATCGCTTATCTGAAGAGTGCCGCCCAGAACGTCGAGTCCGAATTGAAGTCGGGCAACTACCAATGCTTCATTGAAATCAACGACTCCGCGCACAAGAGCATCAACGACATGGTGCAATTCTTGAAGCAGCCGGAAGTGAATTTTGATATTTTCCGCATGATTGAAATTGTGTCCGACATGTTCGACAAGCGGGTTGGTTTGACCGACTTGCTGTACGGCATGAACCCCGGCGGCGTGCAGTCGCGCACGGCAGCGGACATTAACGTCAAGCAAGAGATGACATCGGTTCGTCCGGAATACATGGCCGGGAAGGTAGAAGAGTGGCAAGGGGAAGCCGCCAACTTGGAGAAGTTCGCGGCGCGGTGGAATGTCACGGGGCGGGACATTCGTCCGTTAATGGGGCAGGTGGGGTCACACTTATGGGATCAGTTAATCGCCAACGAGGATCCCGAACTGGTCGTGCGTGAGATGAAGGCGACGGTGGAAGCCGGTTCCGCCCGCAAGCCGAACAAGAACCGAGACCATGCGAACTTGCAAAACATGTCTCAGTACATGTTGGCCGAGTTATCCAAGCACGCGGATATCACTGGTGATACGGCAGCGTTGAACGGATTTATCAAGGCGTTGGGCGAAACGATGGACCAGGACGTTTCCGAATGGGAAATGGGTCCACGCCAGCAGTCTCCACCAGATCCGCAAGTGATGGAGTTGCAGCAGCAGCAACAGCAGATGGAGATGGGCAAGGCGCAGGCAGAGCTTCAAGGCAAGCAATTGGACGTGGACATCAAATCCATTGAGTTGGCTATTAAGCAGGCGGAATCCCAGAAAGATGCGGGAGATTCGCAGATCGAACTGGCCAAGAAGCAGTTGGACTTGGAGTTTGAGAACGAACGCCGGATCGCCGAGTTGGAGCACGCCGACGACAAGCACATTCAGGATCTGGAGCACGCCGAAGACAGCCATGAACAGTCGATGGACATCAAGGACGAGATGACCGAACTGGAATTTGAAAAAGCCCGCGAAGAGGCGCGTATCAAGTTAGGCGCGTTAAAACAGCAATCCAACAGGAAGCATGATTATGGCCTACGTTCTGAAGATTAACGGGGTGTCTCACGAGGTATCGTTTGTCGACGGCAAAGCGGTCTATAGCCCGCCGTTAAACGAAAGCAAGTCAGAAAAGCGTAAAAACGCTGATCGTCTAAAGGGTATTTTGGAGTCGAGGAAGTGCCCCGGCATAAATACCGACACCACGTTTTTGTCTGGCATCGGCACGCTAGAACAACAATTTGATGGCGACGTGGAGGGGATGAACGAAGTTATCTCGGCAGCTCGCCGCAAAGGATTCAATCCGACATCCGGCATGTTTTATTACGAACCGCTCGCCAGGTATGTGGGAGACCCCGAGGCGTTTCTGTCCGCAGGCGACGGCAAGGGTCGCATTCGCGACGTCTGCGAGAAGCGTGGCTGGGGCTGTCGCGGAACAGTAAACGTGAAGGCCAGGCAGCCCGAAGAGGATCCGCTCAAGAACCCGAAGGTACCTTTGGCGGAAAGTATTGTCAGGGAAGAAGTTGGCCGTTTGCGTCAAGATCCGAGCAACCAGAAAAAACCAGAACGGGAGTTGCGCGAGCAAGTCCTGGACAAGCATGCACTCAAGCTATAACAGGAGAGAGAAATGACGATTTCAAGTCAAACGCGTGATTGCTTAACGACCGCATTGGCCAACCCGACGGCTGGCAATGATGTCAAAACCCACCTGAATCAGGTGACCACAAACCAGACCAACATCACCGCTCTGCAAACGGCGCAGGGTGTTGGCGGCGCGACGTTTTCCATTGGGTCCGAATCTTCCGACGCCATTGTTGTCGGTATTCAGTTGAACGACCCGGACGGCGACGCCATGACAGTCGCCTCAGCGGTAACGATTCTGTTGTTGGCGGATGCTGCTGGTGCCGCCTTCAATACGGACGACTATACGATTGCCGCTGGTACGGATGGTGCGATCGAGCAATTGGTGGCGGACAAAATCTTGTACGCGATCAGCGAAACGGACGGCGACATTGACCTGTCGCTGACCATCTCCGGATCAGCCACGTGTTATGTCGCGGTGGTTTTGCCGAACGGTAAGCTGGTTGTGAGCGATGCCGTCACTCACGCAGCGTAGTACATCGAGGATGCGTTGCGGGCACGGTCTATGCTGTCCCGCAACGCGTTTACTCACTGTTTTCGGGTGACGCATGACATTGGCATCCAGCAAGACAATCTGGACCTACCAAGACATCGTCGAGCACTTGCTTGACTATTACGATGTGGACCGTGAAGGTCGTGATTTGCGTCGTGCCAAAATGGCGGTCCAGAATGCGTATCGCGACATGCCGAATCACCACAGGTGGTCTTACTACGACCGTCTGTTGCAGGTGAGCACAGAGGCGTCGCAGTCCACTGGAACGGTCGTATATGACCACACAGGCGGCACCTACGAACGCCAGTTGACGCTGACGGGTGCCACTTGGCCGAACAATGCCGCTTTAGGTCATGTGATCCTTAGCGACACTCGTTATCGGATTGCGACGCGTGAATCGGATACCGTTGTCACGCTGGAGTCCGACAGCAACCCCGGTGCGGACGTGTCCAGCACGACGTATGTGTACTACCGCAGTTTGTATGATTTAGGAACAACGTTTCGACGTGCCTCGCCCGTAGTGGAAGTGGGAACGAGCTACCTGTTGAGCTACAACACACCATCCGATTACCTAGATGGAATTATTGGCAACTACCAGCCTAGCCGTCCGAGTTTTTATACGTTTCGCAGCGACGGAGCGTACATGGGTGGGATGTCGATCGAGTTTGGTCCGCCGCCGAGTTCCGCGAGAACCTACGACTTCATGGCGGAAGTCTCGCCACGACCGCTGAAGGTGGAAAAGTACGCCGAAGGCACGATTGCGACGACTTCCGGCTCCGCAACGGTGACTGGCACGTCCACGGAATTTTCGGATGCTCACGTAGGTTGCGTCATACGCATAAGCGACAACGGCATTTCCGAACCGACATCGCTGGTGGGCGGGATTGATCCCGAACCAGACGGATCCGACCGCCCGTACCAATACCAGCACATTATCAAGAGCGTGGAGAGCACCACGTCCCTGACGCTGGAATCGACGGTGGCTGGCACATTGTCTGGCGTGAAGTTTGTCATCAGCGACCCGTTGGATATCGAGCCTGGCGCAATGTTCACCTACTTTCAGAGATTGTGTGAATTTGAGTTTGCCCATTTGATTCGCGATGAAGGTCAAATGGCGTTGTACGCGCTGGTGAAAGACGCCTTGATTCAGGCCATGGGCGCGGACGGCCGGAACAAGGGCATGACCTCGGACGGCAGGCGAGGTTACTACAGTGACTTGGGCGACTGGGCGATTATCAGCTAAGCAATGGCAACACGTTCCACTTACGAACAGACGCTGGAGTTAGTGCGAGACGGCATCGTCAACCTGGACCTGCCTGGCCTTAGTAAGTCGCAGATCAAGATACGCAAGTACCCGTGGGACAAGAACAAAATCCATACGGGAATCACGATCAGCTGGGACAAGGAAGTGGAAGATGTCGGCACGAACGAGCGTGATGACATCGGTTACCCGTGTGTGATTACGATGGTTTCCGGTACCACTGGAAGTTGGAATCACAACGTCGACGAGATTACGATTTGGCGACGTGAGATATTCCGCAAGTTTCACAATCGCCGTTTGCTGGGCGTGGTGTATACGGGCACGAACAACCTTGTTTGCAAAGCCCGTCACGGCACCGTTTCCGTGCCAAGCAGGTGGCAAGACAAGTACGACGTGGGGCAGGTTATTGTCACCGCTTGGTTCCGCGAAACGAGGGCAAACGAATGAAAGACGTAAGCGTTAACGAAGTATTCCTGAATGTGTATCACAACCACGTTATTGTTGGCTTTCGCGGAACTTACGCCGCCTTTGACAAGCACGGCGAGATCCAAGCAATTGGCGCGCTGCCGCACTGTATCGAGGAATCCAAGCGGGATTTCCTTGGTGATTCGTATGTGGCCAGCGATGACGTGGCAGCCACTGTCGGGGATGATGCCGTCGAGATTGGCGCCGAAGAAACAGAACCCGTGGACGCAACGTCCGAGGACCAGGAAGAAGACGATACCGAAGTAGGGGCATAAGCCTACTCGCTTGATATTTTGAAAAGGGGCAATAAGCATGTCAGCACAAAGCCAAGGTGTATTTTCCGCGCTGTTGATCGAGCCTGGGGCGAGTGCCCACACGTTTGATGCGAGCAGCGAGCGTTATGAATTCTTAGCCGAGAACATGGCCAAGCACGGCCGGATTGTCGGCGCTCGCGGCATTCGCGGCACGCGAAGCGCCCCGTCCGAACGTACACGCGCAGGCGCGTACTATGTGTACGGTAGTGTCACCATGGACATTTCGCCGGCTGACTTCACCAATTTGCTGCCGCACATTTTGGGTGCCGCCGAAAGTTCGGACACGTTCGCGTTGGCCGAGGATACTCCCTACTTCGGAATGTTGATTGACCGTGTTGGCGACGTGTTTGAATACAGCGACTGCAAAGTGAATCGTGCGATTCTTCGTGGTCGCGCGCCGCGTTTCAACGAAGAGGGTTCGGTAGACCTGCTGAACCTGACGCTGGAAATCATCGGTACGGACGAGGACAAAACGACGGCCTGGCCCGGCACCCCGCCGAGCCTTGGCACGGACGCCAACGACGCACCGTATGTATTCAGCGATTCGGATGGCGGTGTCACGATTCTTTCCGGAACTCGGGAAATTGAGGACTTTGTGATCGTGGTGGACAACCACCAGTACGCACGGTTTGTCAACTCGCTGACTCCCGATTCGATTTGTCCGACAGACCGCACCGTAATGGCTCGCTTCCGCGTGCCATACAACTCCACGAATCATTCCGCTCTGTACGACCAGGCGGTAGCAGGTTCGACGGCTTCCGTGGTGTTCACCAACAACAACATGAGCACCACGTTTACGTTTGGCACGTTGCAGATCCCCACGCTTAGCCCGAGTGTTCGCGGCAAGCAGGACGTCAGCCTGTACCTTGACGGTATTGCCAGAACCGTGACGACCACGAAAGAACTGGTGGTCACCAACGACGACAACGACGCGAGCTAGGTTATGCCGCAAGGCGACAGCGAAAATCGTGAGGAGGTTCGTGCAGTCGAGCGACTGGCGAAGATGTTTGCCGAGGCCATTTATGAGCTTGACAAACTTCGTCAGGGCACAGCTTCCGGTGGTTCACAGCAGGCTGGCCAGGTATCGTCGGGAAGTGCCAACGACATCCCGATTGGCGATATTGGTGGTGGCGGCTTTCCTGATAGGGCGAGTGGGGGCGACGTACCGGCATTTGCCGATACGCGCCCTGCCCCTCCTATTCATCTGGACGCCACTTTTCTATCACCTGAACCGCGCGAAGAATTGCCGCCAGTCACTCCAGGATCGGTGGGTGCCGCCCATGGCGTCGAGATACCCGAGGTTTCCACAAGCGAGCCAATCCCGCTGGACCGCATGTCCGCTACGCATGATGCCACAGCCCAGTCACGTGACGTTCCGGAGTCTCGGGTACCGCTTCCAGAGATTCCTGACATTCCGCTTCCGGAGCGTGTTGACCGTCCTGTTGAGAGCAGTGTACCCGAGAGTATTTCCGAGACGCCATCTCGGTTGCCGGAACCACCTTCCGCTATTCCTTATTCGTTTCCGGTAGAGATTCCCTTGCCAGAAGACACGTCGCCAACGCCGTTACCAGCGGGGCCATTGCCGACAAAATCTGCTGATATTTCATTACCAGATATTCCCCTACCTGATGCGGGGGTGTCCGATGAACGAACGAGTGAAATTCCGGTCTCTAAAACCGCTCCGAACATTCCGCTTCCAACCCCGGAAGTTCCGCTTGTTCCGGAATCGTCAGAGTCTGTTATCCCTACCAGCGAGCCACGACAGCCCATTCCCTTGCCGGAAGGGGTTGTCGTGGCAGGGAAACATGATACACCGCAGGAGGTACCGCAGACTCGTCCTGCAGGTGACATTCCTGATTTGCCTTTACCGGAGGGTGTTGTCGGTCGCGGTAGTCCGCAAGTTACAGAGATGCGCCCCACGCATGAAGCGATACGTGATGACTCGCCTGTTCCCGACTCGCCCAGCCATGGTAGTCGTAGCGAAGACATCCCGCTACCAGAGCCGTTAATTGCCACGCCTGATTTTACGGTCAGCCCGGAACCGAACGTGGTTCGCGAACCCGGTCCTCCCCCGCTGCCATCACCGCCACGTCCGGAACCGCCCGCTGATTCGCCGCCACCAGAACCGCGTGGTGTCTCTATTCCGATTGACCTGCCCGCGAGTCCCGAAGATGAGGCACCAGCCACAGTACCCGTCCCTGAATTCCGTGCTATCGAACATCCTCCCGCCGAGCCAATCCGTCTGCCGCGAGCGGAGTTCGCTGAGCCGCCCGAGCTTCCGACAGCGACGCCAGCGACACCAGTCCCGGATACACGCGTTCCGGAACGTGCAACGGGAAGCGAGCCGTCAGAACGCGAATCGCTGCCTGAACCGACGCCACCCGTTCAAACCGATCGTGATTACGGTCGTGAACTTGATAGCCGACCGAGGCCCAGACACGAGAGCCACAGCCACGATCCCCATTTAATGGAGGTGGTCAAGTCTCCGGGTGAGCAGCACCGGATGTATAGCGGCTTTACGCCAGACGATCCATTGGGCTTCGAGCGATACAGTTTCCATAAAGTCAACGAATCCGAAAACTACGACCCCACCGCCCACAAGATCGTGGACAGCTTGGAGCAGCAGCGAGACATGGAGAAGCAGTACCGTGGCTTGATGCTCGACATTCTGTATCGGATGAACGACGACTTGAAGAACGACTACGGTCGTCTGGAAGACTTTGAGGTTCACCTTGAGCGTACCCGCAGCGGATCCATGCCCTAAGAGAGTGTACGCGTGTATTTCAAATACGGCCCCCACCAACACCCTGATAACGAAGTCAACCTGACTCGCATGGAAATCATCCCTGTGATGAGCAGGCGCAACAAGCGATTGTATCGCATCCTTCGTTTGCACTTGCAGGGTGAATTGAAATACGCTGGTCAAGCCACGCTAAACACCAAAATTGGTGAACTGGTAGACGCTTACAACAAAGATCGCAAAGGTGACGCCGGATTGTATCACGACGATGGCACCCCGACGCGTCACACGATACCGACAAACCGATCGGACTGTTTGACGGGTGTATTGGTAAGGCATCGCAGCTGGCCGATTGGGGCGCCTGCCGAGTATGCCACCACGCGAACGTTTTCCATTGTACTGGAAGCCTGGTACGACGAAGCGGAGCCGAATTTAGAATACTGGCAAGAGACGATCGAGCACGTCGGCACGACAGGCCCATTATGGGAATGCCAGGTCAGGCAGGTTGGTCCCTCCGTCCCGAGGCCACAAACGCAACGAACCCCGATGCGGATTCGCCAATACGGTCAGGCGTTGGGATTTGTGACCTTCGTTCCGCCACCGGGATCTTACTGGGGCGCCAGCGAGCATGAAGACCGCAGGCGTGTGAGTTACACCACGCCGAATCCACAGGGGAACGCCTTTTACGCACATTATGCAACCGAGTGGAGTTACATCCACTCATTCCCGCAAGCAACAGGCAGTACGCCACCGATCGTCTAGTGGCAGGAGTTAGCACATGGCAACGCGAAGATGGCTGGGTAATGCCGCCAACATCAAACAAGTATCCACCGTCACCATTGCCGACACATGGGCGCAGGGCGATACGATCACCCTGACGATCGACAACATTGATTTTGTGGTAACGATTGGCACGTTAGTCACGACAGCGCAAGTAGCGACCACGCTGCAGCAAGCGTTTCACGCCACCACCCTGACAGACACAGCGGCATCTTACAGTCCTGCCGCGGGCGCTGCCACGATTCCTCAGTTTTCCGAGGTCACGGCCACGGTAAGTTCCAGTGTCGTGACCTTGACTGCCAACACGGCAGGCGAGCCCTTTACCATGACGGCGTCGGAAACGACGGCGGGCGACGGCACGGCGACGTATGCGGTTGCCACGTCGGCCACGGGCAAACACCACTGGGACAACCAGGACAACTGGTCTGGCAACACAGTTCCCGTGGACAATGATGACGTGGTTTTTGACGAAGGAAACATTGACCTGAAGCACGGATTGACGACGAGCATTCAGCCTGCAAGCGTGACTGTTCGGAAGTCCTACACGGGGAAAATTGGTCTTCCCGAGACAAACAACAGCAACACGCGATATCCTTATCGGGAATATCGCACCCGTCACCTGACGTTTGACGACAACAGTGTAACCTGCACCTACGAGATTGGGCATGGTTCCGGATCTGGTTCTGGCCGTATACGACTTGATGCCGGGGCTGGCCAGTCTATCGTCAACGTTTTATCAACGGCGAGCCGTGACGTTACGTCAACACCGTCGTTGACATTCCTTGGTACTCACGCGAGCAATGAAATCAATGTCCTGGGTGGTGACGTTGGCATTGCTTCTTTTGATGGCGAGAGTGCGCACGCTTCTATCCTGAGAGTGGGTGGGGGTAGTTCGAGCGCAACCTGTGAGTGCGGTGCGGGTGTGGACCTTATCAACGCTGCCGTGGATATTCAGTCCGGCACGTTGAGCATCGATTCCGCCACATCGAGCGGAACGATCGACCAGACGGGCGGTACTCTGGTTCTGCGAAGCGGCACGCACGCCGTTGCCAACCTGGACGGTGGCGACTGCCATTTTCATTCCGGAACGATCACAACTTGTGCCATCAGTCAGGGGCACTTAGACAAGTCCAGGGACATGCGGAGTGGCACGATTACGAACGAACTGGAATTGTATCGCGGTGCCAAGGTCACGGACCCGCACGGCACATTAACTCTGAGCGGTGGATTCCAAGCAAACAAGTGCCTGTTGAGCGAAGTCAAGTTGGACTTTGGGACCAACCGCCAATACACCTTGACATAGGCCCGCCATGGAACCCCAGGTCATCGTCAGCTACACCGGCATAGCCGACTCGGATATTACCGGGGCGGAAATGACCTTCTCGCGCGGCGTGACGCCCAGTACCTGCATGTTACGCATGATTCCTCAAGACAGCCTGAGCGCGGATCACGGCAACCTGCAGTTCAATATGGGTGCTACGAACATCACCTTCTTTGACTGCGCCCTCGACCATTCCACATTGCGGTTGTACAAGGGTCGCGAGGGATGGCGTTCAACGATCCAAGTGAAGGACCGACGCTGGAAGTGGCAATACCCATGGATCAATGGCAAGTACAACCAGCCGAGTTGTGACGGGACGCTGAAGAACAAGAAGTCCGCCAAGGAGCTGGCTGAGATATTGCTAGACAACCTTGGCGAAGTTGGTTACGACATCGAAGATGTGCCCGACGACTGCTATCCCTACGTGTTGTGGGACGAGTCCAATACCGCCAAAGCACTCGCGGACTTGGCCGAGAAGTTTGGCTGTGTGGTCATTTTGACATTGGAAAACAAAGTGGAGGTCAAGCGTTGGGGTCACGGTTCGGACTTGCCGGAATCCGATCAAGCCACCAACCGCACCGTCGAGCCGTTCAAGTTCGATCACGTTGCCACGATTCCACGGAAGTTGTTGCTAGAAACGGGACCGAACCTGTACCAGAAATGGATCATGTTAGAACCGGTTGGTCAGGACGCCAACGGTGCCATCTGCAAGATAGAAGACCTTTCGTACAAGCCCGAGACGGGCTGGGAAAAAGAGTGGTTCGAACACTTTTCCGGCGTTGAGCAGAAGTACCGCGACCTGGCGTTGCGCACCGTCTATCGCTGGTACCGTATCAAGGAGTTCTGTGACGAGACGTTGTATGTGGACGCTTTTACCGAACTGGACAAGATCACCGACATCTTGCCACTAATGCCGAAGCTTCTGGAAGCACCGGAATGTGAAGTGGAGGGGAGTGTTACGGAGTGTTGTGGTCCGGTCTGTCTGGACCCGATTGTGAGGGGAATCAATTGGCCGAATTCCGATGTCAACAAGAACACGGCTGCGGATCCGGATACCGGCGACGAGTTGCGAGATCACTGGGACTTTGAACTGGACGTGGTTAATGGCATTGTCAAGTTCGAGTATCCCGTGATTAAGTTTGACGAAGGCAACTTTCCATTGCCAGCCGACCTGTGTTTATTGGCGGCGTTCAGTGTTTGTAAGGAAGACGGGTGTATCAACAAGCGATTCTTTCGCGGCCTGCAAACAAATGGCGAGGCCGTCAAGCTGGTCCGCCGCCCCGACCTTCGCGTGCGATACGTCATTGATTCCGAGTTTGGGATTGCCAAGGACAATTTCGCAGCTATTGAAGCCGAGTCGATTGCTCACATGGAATCGCTGGTTGACCGCTACGAGAAGCTGGAACTGCTGGATCTGGAATACATTGGCCTGGAAAAGATCAGTCCCAGCGGCACGATTGCCCAGGTGCATTGGGAGTCTGGTGTCAACATTCCGCCCAAAACGCGAGCAAGTACGGGTACCGAGTTTGACATTTTCGAAAAGCCTTACCATCAGCGTCGCCAAGACGAGCAACTGCAAGAGATTGCCAACAGGAACTGGCTAGGACTATGAGCGGCAGTAGCGGCATTCCGCAAGACACGAGAGCCCCGTATCGCCAGCAGCGCTGGTTTGAGGTTGAGAACCAGGAAGAGTTCGACATCCCGCCGTATTCCGTGGTGGAGATTGTCGACGCAGATCGCCCGGAGGCGGACGACGTCATGACGCCGGGTGGTGGTAGGACGATTGTCAAAGTCCAGCGTCCCACATGCGACAGTCTATGCAACGTGCTGGTGACAGGTCCGGTTCGCATACCAGCAGCCGAAGGCGAGGTGAAGTTCACTGGTCCCGCGACCAACAGTTTTCCGTCCTATGCGAGGTGGGGTGGAACAACGCCTGTAGTGGGGGCGTCGTGGGGCAGCGTCAAGGATAGCTTTGATCTTGGCGAAGGTCGTCAAGGATTCAAGATTACCGGCGATACCGACGCGTTGGACATCGCGGGCAACACGATCGTTCGCGTCACCAGGGATCCCCGCCTGATCCGTGTGCGCATGCAGGAAGACATGCTTCCCGGCGAGTCTGGCAAGCAAGCCAAGAAACTTTACTTTGACGAGATCACACTAACCTGGGCTGAGACGGATTGTACGGTGACCGTAAACGACCCCAACTACTGGGTTTGTGCGTTGGATCAAGAGACGATTACCGTCGAGTGTTATGGCAACAAGCTGATAACGTTCTGTGAGTTTGGCTTGCTTCGGGAAGCGGTATGTACGGCAGACGTGAGTGCTGGCGCCGAAGGTACGGCCAATCTATGCTCGGCGCAGGAGGTAGCGACTTGTACTACCACTCAGCGTGTGGAGGTTTCTTTCTGCAACGGCTGGCGGTTGAATCGCAAACTGTACACGGACGAGGAAATCTGGTTGCGATGGCTACCTTGCGACCGCAAGTGGCAATTAGTCAACGATCGCCGGCATCAAGTAGCACAAGTAGTGCTTGACGACAACTTATGTCCCGCCGACAGTAACGTATCCGTATCGAGTTTCGTGTCATGGGAGTGGGCCACTCAAGCGAATGATCCCACGAAAAAGACGAGCAGTTTTACCGCCAACAATCGCTTTAATCTATCTGGCTTGTCCGGTGCCGAGGCATTGGTCGCCTGGAATGAAGACAGCGAACAATGGGAGCTGATTCAGGTTGAGCACCAGGCAATTGAATTGGTTGAGGCGGTGCGGCTGAACTTCACACCGGCTTCCGGTTCTGCGGCGGCGACATGCAAGTTCGAGAAGAAAGTGCGGACATTCTCGCTCATGACTTGCGGTTCCGCTCCGAGCTGGGAAGAAGTCTACAGCTTTACGAGCGTGGAAGCGTTAGTGGACTGGTTCACGGACAGCGAAGCCTTGGAGATCAAGGGTCAAGTTCAAGAGTTCTTTGTTCCGTGTGCGGGTGAAATCGAAACGGTGGTATTGGAAGACGGCACCGACTGTTCCACGAGCAGCAGCTAATGTCACTGCACTTCTACAACGGAAAGGTCCTGTTCTCCGATGGCGGTTTAGCATTGGCGTCGGACTGCTGTTGCGACGTGCTGGAGTTGTCCACTGGATGCGACGATTGCTTTGCCGTCATGCCAGCCACGCTGCGTTATCGGATCACCCACAATTCTTGCCTGGTTGAAGATCCTGAGTGGACATCTATAGAAGGTGAACTTACGAGAACTGCCGACGACGAAGCGTGGCATGGTTCGTATGAGTGCCCCTACAGCGAAGAATCCAGCCTCATTCAATTCGACTGTTTCGACACACCGAAGACCAAGTTCCGTTTCCAGTGCGACCATATCGGTGGCGGTACGGTATTCAAGTGCCCAACGTGCTGCGACCCCTTTTACTGGTCTGTGGTGGGGCAGGCATTAGGTGCGAGCGAATCGTCGTGCTGGGCTGGTCTTAACTGTTCGCTGACGATCGAGGTATGGGAAGGTCCCGGTGAGTGGACAAGTTGTAATGACAGCGACGTAAACTGTACGGACTAGACCATGAGACGACCGCGGGCCGCAATACTGAGGAATGTATCCACGACGGAGCATGAAGACATCCCTTCCCCTATTCCGTGTGCGATGAGAACACGCGTCCCCCATACGGTCCTTGGTTGTGGCTGTCAGACGCCGGAACCGGTGTACTACTGTTTGTCCGATGCCACGACCTTCACGAACACGATTGGTCGCAAGCGCGAGCGGAAGCCTGGTCAAGAGAAGCGTGCCGAGAACTACAATATCTGCTTGTCGTGCGAGCACCGCGTAGAACCAACTCCCTACGACAACTTTGACCTTCCCGAAATGCAACCACCCAGCGTGGCGGATATTTCTCCGCTGGCCAAGATCAAGATTGACGGTTTGTGCGAAGCAAAGAATCTGTTGAATTGCAGTGCCGTGGAATATCGCGGAAAAGTGTTGATGGCCTACCGCCATGGCTGGCATAGGGCCAGCGTCTATATGGCCGAGCTGGATGCTGAGACGATGCAACCGATATGGCAAACTCCATTAGCCATGCCGGAACACTCGCAACACAGGCTGGCGCAGGAAGATCCAAGGCTGTTTGTATTTGGCGGCCAATTGCATGTGGCCTATTCTGGCGTTTCCAGGGACGGGTTTGGTTCCATGAAAGTATCGGTGATGGTGGCGAGACTGAACGATCGTTACCTGGCGGACAAGGTGTATGCTCCGCACTTTGGGCATCGCCGTCACTGGGAGAAGAACTGGGGTTTTTTTGAGCGGGCTGGGGACTTACATGCCGTGTACGACATTGCTCCTCACCGCATTTTGAAGATCGACTTGAACAAACAGTACGCATCGCAAAGTGCCGAAACACCGTTTGACGTACCTGCCGAATTGGGTGTGTTGCGTGGCGGGGCGAGTCCGGTTTTCGTTCCTTCCAAGGGGGAGTGGTACAGCTGGTGTCACAGTAGTTGGTGGCGGAACAAGCGTAAGTGGTATGCGTTGAGCTTATACACGTTCGAGGATAGTGAGCCTTTTACCGTGAAGCGGCATGTGGGCTTGCCGATCCTGCTTCCCGACACGAAAGACATGCCAGGGTCGACGGTGCCGCATTGCGTGTATCCTTGCGGTGCCTACTTGCGGGACGGTGTATGGACGATCACCTATGGATACTACGACCACGAATGCTGGGCTGTGCGATACGACGCCAGGGAGATTGAGGGGTTGTTGTCGTGAGGGCAACACGAGCATCCAGGTATAGGCACTCGAATGCCATTTTCTTGTCTGTTGCACACTTAGGAGACTGGCTATCGAGAGATAAGTGTGTTCGCATTGTTGACACGATACTCCACCACCAGCCAACCGTATGCGTTGAGATTGGCGTATTTCGTGGGCAATCCGCACTTGTTATAGGCGAGGCATTGCGCAAGTGCGGTCATGGTGTTTTACATGCGGTTGATCCGTGGAGCCATGAAGAAGCGATTGCGGGCTCAAACGCCACGGCCAACAACGAATGGTGGATGACAGTGGACTTAGGCGCCGCCAAGCATGAATTCCTGGCCGAGATTTCGAAACGAGGATTGCAAGATTACGTTATTCCAGTGCAAAGTACCAGTGAAGATTACGCCAGGCAAACAGACTTTGCGGTGGATTTTTTGCATATAGATGGCAACCATTCCGAAGAGAAGTCGTGTCAAGATGTGGAACTATGGCTTCCAAGACTGAACTCTGGTGGTGTCATTGTGTTTGACGACACCGACTGGCCAACAACCAAGAGAGCGCAGGTTGCTATCGAAGGTGTCGCATCGTGTATTTACGAGACAGGGACGTTTAAGGTGTACCAGAGTTGAAGACGCTAACAATTGCTTATTTCACTAATCGCATTGATCCAAAATTCGAGTGGTTCTGTGACTCGATGTGCCAACAGACGTCCGCGATACCGGATGGTACTGAGTTTTTGTTTGTGGATTTGCAATTAGAATACATGGGAAATTCACGGCGATTGGAATTGGATGCCGCTGTTGCCGGCAGGTTTCCCTACAAGCACATTGCACCTAAGCCATCGTCTTGGCAAGGTTCGCACCGAAAAACACAACGAGACTACTTTGCTGCCGCTGGTGCCAGGAACACAGCATTTATCCATGCCACTACGACACATATCGCGTGCGTGGACGACCTGTCCATTGTTGTTCCTTGCTGGCTAGACCAAGTCAAACACGCCATTGATGGCGATTATATTATGTGCGGTGCTTATCGCAAGGTAGACAACATGGTGGTGGATAGTGGTCTCATGGTCAGTTACGGGAAAGCCTATCACGACAGCCGGTGGCGAATAGGAAGTGATTCTGGTGTTCGTGAGTGCGGCGGAGGATTGCTTTACGGTTGCAACTTTGCGTTGCCATTAGAAGCAGCCGTTCGCGTTAATGGATTCGACGAGATGTGTGATGCTGGCGGGGGCGAGGACTACGATTTTGGTATACGCCTATCACGAGCGGGTTATCCAATGTACTACAACCGAAACGCATTAAGCATTGAGGCGAATGATTTGCACAATCAGCCACCGGTTATGGTCCGCCGCAAGAAAGTTTGTGGCAACGGAGAGGATTCTGATTGGTGGATGCTCAACCGGTTGAATGCCGACGTTGGCAGGTTCACTACGCTTGCTCAGTGGACAAACATCGAAGACATGAAGTGCGGGGTGACGCCGACGCTACCGCACACTGACTGGCCAGATGGGCAGCCACTTTGCGAGATGTGACGCGGCCTCAACATTGTTAAGATAGGCAGCCTCCTGAGTTTTGCGACTAAAATAGTTTAGAGGGACACAGAAAAACAAGGGGAAGTCATGGCGAGTCCATTTGATCCGAATACGCGTACAAAAGTGCAATTTCCTGCTGTCGCACAGGGGTTGTTGTCGAAAGCTCGCGATTGGTTTACGGGAAGCGGGCCTGGCGGGATTCCCGTTGCTCCCAAGTTTCCCGGCATTCAAAGCGGG
>CALALR010000018.1 GCA_937925545.1 uncultured Planctomycetaceae bacterium | reverse complement strand
TCTGGCTGGCTGGCACCCACTCCTTCGCACCCACCAGCGACATCACCGGAGCAGGCACGGCGAATGTCTACGGCGGTACGACCACCTTCAACGGGCAGTTATCCTCAGGCAACACGCTGCTCATCAGCGGCGGAATGGCGGATATCGGCAGCGCATCGATCGCAGGTGCGATCAACGTCGCGGGTGGGACCGCCAACTTCGACAGCACGACTACCGTGGATGAGATGACAATGTCGTCCGGCACACTCAGCGGCAGTGGCACGCTCACCGTTGAGGGAACACTTTTCTGGAACGGCGGCGTGATGAGTGGCAGTGGCACCACGACGATTAGCTCGGTGGGTACCTTGTCGCTGGGGAACCAGAACACGTTCTACCTCCAGCGGCAGTTGGTCAACGAGGGCACGACGAACTGGACCGCCGGCTACATCGCGATGACCGGCGGTACGTTCCAGAACAACGGCAGCTTCACGTTCGATAGCGACGCGAACCAGGAGTGCTACGGACTTGGCGGCAGCGGCATGTTCAACAACGCCGGTACCTTCACCAAGCAGGGCGCGGGGCTACTCCAGTTCTACAACAACGGCTTGTCGTTCAACAACTCGGGCACCGTAGATATCCAGCAAGGGGACCTGCTGCTGGAGACGGGCACTCACACGGGAGATTTTTCGATTGCCGCCGGCTCGATGCTCCGGCTGGGATCCACGCACAACTTCGCTGCCACCAGCGACATCACCGGCGCAGGTACCGTCAATGTCTACGACGGCGTGACCACCTTCAACGGTCAGTTATCGGCCAACGGCACCTGGCTGATCAGCGGCGGGACCACCAACTTCAATAGCACGACCACCGGCGGCAGCCTGAATCTGACCAGTGGCACGCTTGCCGGCACGGGGAACGTCACGTTCACGGGCGCATCGAGCTGGAATGGTTTCAGCACGATGGATGGCAGCGGCCAGACGACGATCGGCTCGGGCGGAACGCTGTCGCTCAGCGGCGACACGCATTATCTCAACCGGCTGTTGGTCAACAATGGAACCGCGAGCTGGACCGCCGGCGCCTTCGAGATGGTCAATGGCACGTTCACCAACAACGGCAGCTTCACAGCCAACACCACTGGGACTCTGTGGAGCTACGGCTACCAGGCCGGCAACGGCGGCACGTTCAACAACACGGGCACATTCACCAAGCTGGGCAGCGGAGTCGCGCTGTTCAATCAGTACCCCAACCAGTTTGGCAACATCATGCGGTTCAACAACACGGGCCAGGTGGACGTGCAGCAAGGCGACTTGCAGCTGGAAACGGGCGGCACTCACACCGGCGACTTCGCCATCGCCACCGGTTCCACCCTCTGGCTGGCTGGCACCCACTCCTTCGCACCCACCAGCGACATCACCGGAGCAGGTACCGTCAATGTCTTCGGCGGTACCACCACCTTCAATGGCCAACTCGCCGCGAGTACCCTCACGATTTCAAGCGGTGCCGTGCTAAAAGGTACTGGCTCGTTTCAGGCCAATATGATGCTTGCCGGTCGACTCGCTCCCGGCCTTTCGCCCGGTATCATGACGATTAATGGGGACTTCACGCAGACGGCCACCAGTTCGCTGGAGATCGAAGTCGGCGGCCTTACTCCCGGCACCGAGCACGACAAGGTCATCGTTACTGGCCACGCCGCGTTAAATGGAACTTATGAGTTTCCCCTCATTAATAATTTCCAGCCGCAACTGAATGATGAGATCACTTTTCTCACAGCCAACTCGATCTCTGGCGCGCCGAGCGGCGTTTTTGCACCCAATCTGGGAAGCGTCAACCCCAACCTCAGCTTTGTCGTCATTAAGAACTTGCAGGACCTCAGGCTGCGGTTTGTGGCACCGACCGACGTTCACTTTGTGGACAACAGCGGCCTCACCACTCAAGACTGGAACCAGGGATCTAAATGGGACACCAACAGTGTACCCACCACATCCGACAGGGTAGAGCTCACCCGCAGCCAGGCACCCGCAGTGCAGCGCGTGGAAGTCACCACTGCCGATGCAGTCACCCATGCAGTCTCGGTATTTGACCAATCAAGCCCGATTACCATTGCTGTTGACAATGGCAAGACGCTCTCAGCAGCCGTCGGCAACATTACCATCGGTGAGAATGCAACGATTGAACTCGGCACCGCCGGCAATCCCCTGGATAGTGGTACGCTGGCGACGTCTTCATCTGGAAGCGTGGTGCTCGAGGAGGGTGGCACCCTCTCCGGCAACGGCACGGTCGTGGGCAATCTGGTGATCGGCGACGGCGGCAGCACCATGGCCACCCTCAGCCCAGGTTTCAGTGTCGGACACCTTGATATCTTAGGGAACTTCGAGCAGGAATCCAACGGCATGTTTGTGGTCGACATCGAGGGGACCACCGCCGGGCAGTACGACACCGTTGCGATCTCTGGGCAGGCACTCTTGGGCGGCACCGTGGAAGTCAGTCTGTCAAGTCTCTCCACGATGCCTGTCGGCAGCACGGTCGAGGTGCTTACCTCAAGCAGCCTGATGGGAACCCGCTTCGACGACGTGATTACCAACGGCGTGGACGACATCTTTCTGGCGCCCGTGTATACCGGGACGAGCGTCTTTCTCCAGGCCTTTATCGAAGGAGACATGAATCGCCTGGGAGACGGGGTCACCCAGGCAGACGTCGCTTCGTTTGCCCAGGCCCTGACCGATCCGGTGGGTTATCGCGGTGCGTACGGTATCAGTGCCAAAGAGGCTGGCGACATCGACGACGACGGTGACCTCGACGTCGACGACATCGACGACTTCGCCGGCCTCGTGGGCATGTCCGTCGCCGCACTCACCCAATACATCCAAGGCTACCAGACCCAAGTGCCGGAGCCAAATGCGATTTTGCTACTTATATTTGCTACAGTGGTACTTTCAGTTTGGGGGTCTCGGTATTTTCGTGCCAAGAGCTACTCTTGAGTTTGTACTACAGGAGGTTCGCTCAATAGGTTCGTCAGGAGTTGATAAAACTCGCGAGGCTCGGTGGGCCATTTTCGAACCAGGTTCTGGATCAACTGGGCAGACTCCTTAAGATGCTCTTCCGCCTGTGGAGAACCCGCAAACACAGCCCGTCGCATCTCGGCATCGAGCTGGTCCACTTCGTAACGGAGTTCGCCCGCTGAGATGCCCCGCATCTGCTGGAAAAGTTTGCTGGCGGCCGCCAAGGCCGAGTTTGCCTGTTCTTTCTCGGTATCGGAGTAAAGTCGGCTCAATCCGAGATAGCTGTTAGCTAGGGCGACCATTTTTTCTGGTTGGTCAAGCGTTGCAATTTCTGTAAGCCTTTCTTTGGCCAACTCATAGTGCTCACGGGCTTCGGTTGGCTTTTCCATCTGCTCCGCCAAAATCGCCAAGGCCAAATGACCGAATGCTTTTTCTTCAACGCTCAAGGAATCACTCTTTAATCGCTCGGCGGTTGCCCGGGCGTGAGTTTGATACACTTGACTCAGAAGCTGCTGCTTGGGTCCGCGTTCCCGTCCGTAGGGCCAAACGTCCCATGGATTGGCTTTGCCTTCGAACAACTGAAGTTTCTGATCCAGCTCTGCGAGGTGATTACTGCTGGCCTGTTTCTCAGCCGACATTTGCTGGATGAGATCGTCTTTCTCTCCTACGAGTTCTGCCAGTCGGTTTCGCTGGAGTTCAATCCTCAAAGCGGCGGCAGGTCCCCCGATGGCAAGAATGGCTGTCAGCACGGCAGCCGTAGCCAGCGCAGGTTTGCGTTTGCACCAACGAATCAGGCGCTCAGTTCGGGAGACGGGGCGGGCCAAAATGGGGTGGCCGTGAAGATGTCGGTCAAGTTCATCGGCTATCTGTTGGCAAGTTTCATAGCGACGATTCGGATCCCGCTCCAAACACTTGAGACAAATCGTCGCCAGGTCACGAGGCAAATGCCGATTGAGTTTGCGCGGGTCGGGGGCATCCTCCGTAAGCCGTTGATGCACCTGCATCTGGGCATTGCCTCGAAAGGGTTTTTCCCCAGTCAACATTTCGAAAAACATGACTCCCAGCGAATAGATGTCCGTCCGCCGATCCGTCCAATGCCCGTGGCCCCCAGCCTGCTCGGGCGACATGTACGCCGGGGTTCCCAGGATCTGCCCATCCACAGTCATCGTGATTTCTTTGACGTCACGTTTGGCGAGCCCAAAGTCCATCAAGTGGGGAACGTTTGTCTGATCGAGCATCACGTTCGATGGCTTCATGTCCCGGTGAATGACACCATGTTCATGAGCATGATGCAAAGCAAGGGCCACGGTCTGACAGATGCGACAGATTTCGCGCAAATCGGGTTGATGCCCGGTAAGCCAATCCGAAAGAGTGATGCCACGCACGAACGCACAGACGATAAAGATCGTGTCGCCTTCCTTGCCAACTTCGTAGACGGGCACAATGTTGGGATGCCGCAATTGGGCTGCCGAGCGGGCCTCACGGAAAAACTGTTCCAATTCATGCGCGCTCAACTGTCCTTTGCGCGGAATCTTGATCGCCACCACGCGGTCTAACTCCGTGTCCCGCGCCTTCCATACGGTCCCAAATCCGCCTACTCCTAAACGAGACACCAACTCAAACCTGCCGACCTTCTCCAAAGCGGTCGCCATAGCCGTTTGATCTTCGCGAACCGCCAGATTGAATGTACTGCCACAAACTCGGCATGTGACGTCTTCAAACGGGGTGTCGGCTAACAGTTCTACTGCATTTGTGCAGTGCGGACAGCGAATATGCAACCCACGCGAACGCCCAGTACTATGTTCAATAGTTGTTTCAATATCCGGCGTTGGCCGCGGAAATGCGGCGCCATCTGAATCGACGTTCTCAGAGGGAGACTCTTCCGGGTCGTTGCGGATTGCAAACTGTTCCTCAAGCGCAAAATAATCTTTCAGCTTGTCCGCGAATTCCGGGTGCGCTGCCAACAGGGCACTTTGATCGACTCGCTCTCCCCGGTCGAGCTGCTCAAAATAGCCTGCCAGGATTTGATTCAATTTCGACTGCGAATCATCGGAACGAGAATGCATCTGATTCCTCAATAGGAGAAATACCCGATGCGTTCTATTCTCCCTCAGATAGCATGACTCTGCAACACAGCTGGAAGGTCTCTCTTGGGTGGATCAAATCAACCAGCCTCAGAGCTGCCGGCGCTTACCAAGGCCTCGTCTAAGGCTTCTGCCAAGCCATAGGTCGAGGTGCTCGACCAGACCACGCGTCCCTGGGTGTCGAACACAATCAACGTGGGAAAAAATCGGATTCCCAGCATGTCGAGCGTCGGCGTCGCGCCATAGCCGACCGGCCAATCAAAACCGGGAACAGTCGCCACGAAGTCTTCAACGGCCCTGCGGGCTGAACCCCCTTCCGGCGTGAGTCCTACGAACTCCACGCCTCGCGGGTGATACTTCGCATAGAGCTTGGCCAATTTAGGAAGCGACTCGCGACACGGCGGGCACCACGTCGCCCAGCAGTCCACCAGCACCACCTTCCCCACCAGATCGCCGCGACCAAGAATTCCCGCGCCTTCGGGCAACTCATCTCGATCGTCGCGGGGCTGCACATTCAACCAGCCCTCGGCCATCATCTCCGGCATCGGCATGCCCACGGCCAGCAGCGATTCAGACCCGCCTCGCGGCCAGACGATCAACGCCACAGCTGCCACCAACAGCACAAGTCCCAACCGTTCACCCCAGCCCATTGATTTTTTGGAAGACATGGTTGCAGATTACAAGTGGTGAGTGGAGAGTGGAGGGTGGGGAGGTGTCAGTGGTCAGTTGTCAGTGGTCAGTGGTCAGTCGTCAGTCGTCAGTAGTTAGTCGCGTCCCGACGCCGAGCCTGGCGCGGCACAAGGGAAGCGCGTAAGGAACATGGCAGGGCCACCAACCACCCATTGCCCCCATTATCGCGATTTCGGGCCGAACTGTCACCGGTGATATTTAGGCCAGGAAAGAAGAGAGTCGTGGTTTCGAGTTTCGAGTTTTGTGCTGCGAGTTTCTTTCAACTCGTGGCTCACAACTCGCAACTCGGTGCTCTCCTCCGCACCAATCCAAGTGCGGCACAAGCAAGCAGCGCGAGAGAACTCGGCTCGGGGACGGCGTTCACGGCGGCAACCAGAGGTGGGCCGCCGAACTTCTGCTGGATGATCAACAGATCGCGGCCATCCACGTCACCATCGCCGTCGGCATCGCCTGCGTCGGCCAAACTGGGCGGCGAGGTCCGCCCGTAATTGTTCTGCCAGATAATCAGGTCGAGTTGATCCACAATACCATCGCCGTTGAAGTCGGCTCCCACAGGTGCGGCGACTACGGCAGTCGCCGTCACGGTGATGCTATTGGGAAAATAGTTGATGTCCCACAAGCGGCCATCGGCGGAAGCCTGGATATTCATAAAAGTTCCTGTGATACCACCAGGCGATTGCATGATTTGATACGTGTCTCCTGGCATCGAAGAGAGGCCAGACGTATAGTTGAGCGCCAACAAAGAGGTGGTTCCCAGGTCCACCGACCCAGTAACATCCAGCGTACCTGGAGAGGAACCGATCGCCAGACTCAACACACTACTTGGGGATCCCGACGAGAAGGTCAAATCCCCAACCACAAGACTCTCGCTTCCGCTGAGCACGAACACACTTCCGCCGCCGCTGTTGACGATCGGCCCGTGCAACGTGGTGTTGCCGCCGATCGTGACCGTCCCAAAATTATCCATCCCAGCGGGAAAACGCATCACGCCATCCCGGACGACCACTTCAAAGTTGTTGATCAATGGCACCAAGGTCGCATTAAAATCCATCTCGCCACCAAGAATTTCAATCGTGCCATCATTTAACACCGGACCGGAAAAAACCAGCTTCTCGCGAGTATTGGCCACTCCAGCCGCATTACGAATCTGACCCAACGGCAGCACGGCCACAGGCCCATCGACGAAACCATCTCCGGCCAGCACCCCGTTCAAAAAGATGTCGCCATTGGACGAAGAGAGCGTTCGCAAGCGCCCGCCGGCCGTCAAATTGACGCGGCCATTTCGATTGATAAACGTATTGCCCGCCACTTGGACGATCGCACGATTGTCAATATTTAGCGTCCCTTGCCCGGTGCTGGCGACCCCGCTGCCGTTGCCTATGATCAAATCAGCATTGTTGGATGTTGTCCCAACGTTCCACCGCGAACCGACATCAGTCAGATTAATAATTCCCACACCACCGCTGCTGTTGCCGATGATCGAATCGCCACCGGCATTGCCGGAGACGAGAATTCCACGGTCGGTGATTTCCAATTGCCCCGTCCCAGCGTCGCCCACAGTAAGACTGTCGGTAATAATGCGAGTTCCCTGGCCATTGATCGTACCCAGGCCATCCCCTGTTTCCTGGCTGCCGACAATGAACGTGTCGGCCTGCACCAGGGCACTATCAAACAAATCAAGAAAACCTTGTCCCGCATTACCGAGAGTGAAGGTATCCGTAACGATCCACTCACCCCCACCAAAGTCTTCGAGCGTCGCAGCTCCGATGCTTCCTTCCTGATTGCCGATGATGCCGTTGGGAGATTCAATCGGCATTAAGACGCCGAACAGTGGAGGAGCGCTATCCATGAACAAACCAGCAACCCCCGTATCGCCAATAATCAGATCAGCACCAATCGGTCCACCAGCATCGCTGATCGTATTGGCTGCGGGGCTGGTATCTCCCGCAACGATCAGATCGGCGCGGACAGAAGCCGGCAAGCCTGCCAGAGTGAGTACAGCTAGAACTGGCACCAGCTTCACGAACTGACGGCGCATAGCAGGGACCAGGGACATAGTATGGTTGCTCATAAACGAACGCATAGAAGTGCCTCTCTCAGTTGATACACCAGCGGGCTTCCGGTGACCCGTTCTGGCTAATAGTTCCATTTTCCCTAGGAATTTTGGGGGTGTCAAATGAATTTCGGAATGCGGATTTCGGAGTGCGGAATAAGTTAAAAAGTCGTCTATTGTTGCCACTCGCTATCCTTATCCACATTTTTTGAGCCACGGATGAAACACAGATGAATAATCCGCTATCAGTGTTTAATCCGTGCCAATCCGTGGCTAAAACCTCCCTCTAATTCCTTTCTTAATATTGCCACAAAAAACACAAAAAACTCTTCGTGCCATCACGTGCTTCTCGTGGCCAACATCTCTACATTGATTCTCTCAGTGTCCTCTGAGATCTCTGTGGCTTACATTCTTCTCATTGATCAACAGGAGTGACAGTATTTTATAATCTCTGTTACCTCTGTTATCTTATGTTTAATTCTTTTCTAGCCACGGATGAACTCAGATTAAACACGGATGACTGATCCGCTTTCCGTGTTTAATCCGTGCCAATCCGTGGCTAAGATTTCCTTATCTTCTCATTCCGCATTCCGCAATCCGAATTCCGCATTCCCACTCGCTTCCCTCGTGCCTCGCTAGGCTCGCCGTCGGGGCGCGGCTAACCACTAACCACTAACCACTAACCACTAACCACTAACCACTACTCAATTTCCCTCTTCAGCCGAATCGTCTCCTTCACATTGTGATTCGCTCCCGGTTGGAAGCCGACGGGGATCGTGCGGTCCACAATCGCAAACTGCCGCACACGAACCTCCTGCCCCGTATCGCTCCCCGCCTCTTTGGTAAACATGTAACCGTCCGGGTATACTCTCGCAAATAGTGGGTCTGTCCTGGCATCTACTAAGGTTCCAGCACCTGAACCATATCTTGCCAATATCGGCGCGTGATCTGAATCATTTAGCTCCTCGACTTCAAAGAATCCGACCGTGATCCAGACGGCAAACACGTTCGAGCGCGTCGTGGTCATGCTCTTGAGCCGTGTAACGGGGGCGTAGCGGTAGTACGGATTGCGGAACGAATTGTGATAGTTCTGCGGAGAAGTCGTTGAACAAAAAGGTTCCCCTTGGGCCTGTGGTGACGCGCCGGCGGTGCCATTGAAACT
Source organism: uncultured Planctomycetaceae bacterium (assembly GCA_937925545.1). Taxonomy (GTDB): domain Bacteria; phylum Planctomycetota; class Planctomycetia; order Pirellulales; family Lacipirellulaceae; genus Bythopirellula. The sequence continues at coordinate 183,779 of CALALR010000018.1, read as the reverse complement.
TCGCAGCAAAGTGCTATCCAAAGAGACGCGCACCATTTGCGTCAGCGGTACCAGGTCGCCTGTATCTGCTGCCCGGAACGGATTGGCAAACAACGTCGGAAAGTCTTTGTTGAGTAAGGCGTTGTCGTCGACCTTTGAACCTGTCCCAGGTCCTGTGGTATCGCTCCAATAACCTCTCCGCGCCAGGAAGAAGTCATCATCGTCAGGTCCAACATGTGCCTTTGCGTCGCCAGTGCCATTGCGCTTGGTGTTTCCTTGATAGATCGCGTCCCATACGGCCTTACCCCCTCTTGCCGAATTTGATGGCACCTTCATCGCGATCGTGTTGAGATTCACCTTACCCGGTTCGCGTCTACTAAAAATCCGATTAAACGGGGGCTGCCATTGGTAGCGGGGATCAGTCGATTGGGTTACCGGTCCTGGAGCAGGAGCCGCTGTATTGCCGAATGTCGAGGGTGTGAGCCAAGTCTCGGTACCCACATATCGACTGGGGACTTCCACCAGATCGAGCACTCGATAAAGTCCGGCAATGCTTTTGTTCTGAGAATCCGCTTTGGTTCGGAAGTAGTTGAGCAAATGGCCAAAGGGGCCGTCCAGGATGTATTCCAGTGTGGTGGAGAGCTTGATCTCCGCCACATTGCCATCATATTTTTCAGGGGTACTACCCGCTGAGGTGATAAACGAAAACGTCTGCAAGAGTTGCGAGCTTCGCCGCATGGGGACCTGCATCAACTCGCCCGCATTGGCAAACGGTCGGTTGTTCCAATCGATCCAGGGAAACGGCTGCTCGGGAACCACACGATCGCGCACCGGATCGGGAGTGGCCGGCGTTGGATTGCGGAACGGTTCGTTCAAGAATCCCAGCGTATGATCCGGAATCCCATTGAAGTTGTGTGAATTAGCGGGAGGATTCCCTTCGGCACCAAAGCCATTGCCCGCCTTATTCCTGAAGTAGCCGCCAACAGCATTCGACGAAATTCCGATCCCTTCAGGATTCCAGAGATTCTCTGCTGGTTGGTTTGTTTGCGGAGCAGCATCGGGATCGGTCGGTCCGCCGCGACGTCTGGGAGAGGCGGCCCGCGACTGCAGGTCGCTCAAGCGCAACGCGGGATCGGTGGGGTTGTTGACCCTGCCGCGCTGCACGCTGGCAAACGTGTCGACGGCAAAGTTATTGCGAAACTGTAGAGGATTCTCATCCGCACTGGTCCGGAGCTCTTCCATATCTCTCAAACCGTTGAACACCGTGACGTTGATTCCCATCGAGTCGACCGTGCGGTAAGGATTGATCGGCTCGTTAGCGCGGTGGCCGGGTTGACCTGTAGGAGGATTCCAAGGCAATAGCGGGTTGGCCAATCGTTGCAGGTAAATCCAACTGAAACCGGGAATGGTACGGCGGGCCTGTTCGGAATCTGACGGAGCACCCCCTCCTCCACCACCAATTCCGCCACCTCCACCCCCTTGTCCGGGCAGCGAAAGACGAGTTTCCCCATCGCGGAATGATGAGGTGCGGCTTTTGCGGTCTCCTGGAGCTCCAATCCCGCCGCGACCGCGACCAGCACCAGCCCCGATTCCACCACCGCCACTGGCGTTGGTCCGTTGGTCGTCCAGAGGAATATCAATGTAGGCCGGTTCGTACTGCCCGTTCGGCCCACTGGTTGGGTTCCAGCGACTCCCTGCCCAATTGTCGGGATATCCGCTGGCGGGCTCAGAAACGGAAAACCGCCGGGGCTGATCAATAATGGCGACGTCGGCCACACTCGGTCGGTTGACTCCGGGAATTGGTGGTAAGGCAGCATCTGCTGGTGATTCGACCGGAAAGTTGGCTGGATCCATCACCGTCGTTCCATTGGCACCCCGCAGTGAAACGGCATTGGTAGCATTGGGAGAAGCTGGAGTATTGAGCATGATGCCCCGGTTGGAAGTCCGCGACCCGGTCCTTGCGCCCATTTCTGCCAAATATTCGCCAGCCCCCGTGGATTTGCCGGCCCCCACCACCATGTAACGTCCAGGGCGCACGGTAGGAACCGCGTTGTTCTGAAGATCGTTGTAGAACGCGACACCGTCCCGATCCCAGGTGGCATTTCTAGCTTCGGGATCAAACCCGGCGAAATAAATGCTGCGATCGATGGTCGAAGGGACATTCTGGTTGTCCAAATCATCGGGGTCTTTGTCCGGCCCGGCAATTCGGTTCAAGGGATCCCCCTCTACACGCCTGGTCTGGTAAACGCTCATCCGCCACACGGGAGAATTGCCAGTCAAACGGTCGACTGCTGCCAGATTCACCCCCCAATCGTTGCCGTTGTTATCGACAAAATGCGTATCAGCATTGGCTCCGGGCGCGGGTGACCAAGGGTTGTACAGTTCAATAAACGCCGCTCCGACCGGCCGCTCGCGTTGATCGTAGCTGCGGTCGTAGCGATCCTTGTCGTCGTCCACTGACCCCGGCTTATTCGAAGTGGCTGAGCCGTCCTGTTCGTCAGGATCGGGATTCTCTCCCTTGCCCCCTTCGGTGCGCCGGTCGTGCCAGGCGAGCGTCTCGGTCATGACCAGTTCTGGCCGTTCGGCGCCCCAGACAACCCCACCGGGGTCGTCGTTCGTGTTGGGATTACCGTCGCTGCCTGTCCAATCTGAAATGGTGGCTAAATCGCCATCCACTTGCCAACCGTCGAACGGATCTACATCATATTCAAACGCAGTCATGATGTTGTCCGGATCGCGAAAATCGACGGCATTGATCGCCCACTGGGCCAATCGCCGCGCACGATCTTGTTTGTCCTGGGCCGAAGCGTTCGTTGGCAAGGGATCAACCACTGCCATGGCCATCACATACAAATGCCGGGCCAGGAGTTGGCGGCGGTAATTATGGAGGTTGACCAAACCATTCAAATTGCTTGGTTGATTCAGTCCTTGTTCGGTAGCGTCGATGATTCCATCGCCATTTCGGTCATACGAATCGTGGTATTTGGTAAAGGTGCTGTCTTCAAAATCATTAGTGGGCGGCGACGGTGAAATTCCAGCTCGGGTTTCGTCGATCAACCAACCGCTTGGTTCTTCCCCGGGATCATAAGTGCCATTGGTATTGGCATCAAAAAACTCACCAGGTTCATCCACGACACCGTTATCGTTGTCATCCCGGCCGTTGCCCAGGGGACGATTGAGATGCAGCTTGAGCCCCGCCATCATCTCAGGTGAGATGAGCTGAGCCATTTGACTGCGGATCGTTTGTTGATCTGCCGGTGATAGTACTCCATTGGTGTGAGACATGCTAAAACCAGCGCGCAGACGGTACTCGATCAAGTCGGCAAACGTGGCATTCACGGGCTCGCGGCCCATTGCACTCTTAAAAGTAGGCAAATTGGTCCTGCTTTGTTTTACCCACTCCGGCAACTGAAATCCCGGCTCCGGTAGATCGTAACTGTCAGTCGTCAGCATGAAACGCCAATTGTTGATCTCATCAATTCCTGGAATGCTGCCATCTGTCAAGAGTTGATACAACCGTGGCGGTAAAGTTGGCGAGTCAATGTCATAAGCACGCAGGATGCGCTCCAATTCTGCCAGTGAGAAGGGGTTATCGATGCTAGTTCCTGTTCCGCGTGGACCTTTTGCAGAGAGATCGAGTTCGTAGGGGTTGTCGTTGGTGAGTCGATCAAAGTTGCTATTCGTTGCATTAAAATCAGTAATCGATTGGCCTAAATCGTTAAGCCCCATCGCATAGCGGGCTCTCAAATCGGGGAGAGTGCCAAAGCTGCTTCGCGGCAGAACAGACGCAGTGGGATATCCCTGCAACTTGAGTTGCGAGGCAAGATCAAACCTATCATCGATCCCCGGCTCATGATTTGGACCGCCTCCGTAACGACCATCAAACCTGACTCCGCTGACATTGTCTCCCTCCAGAAGTTCGTCGAAGCGATTGTTCACGATTGCCTGCGGTAGAATAATCTCGGCCGGACCAAAAGCCTGCCCGCGAGGTGCGGCGTTCCACGCCACTCCTGATAGCGAACCCGTAGGGGAGGTTGAGTTGCCGATGCCTGCCAATTCCCGCGTCCCATGAGCATTCACATTCAACCGACCATCCATATCGAGCACCAGGATCGCCGCCAACGGTTTTACGAGTTTGCCATCGGGACCGGCGATAATCGGGGCGCCGAAGTCGACCCATACACTGTCGCGTATACCATCACGATCGTTGTCCACATCCCAGGGACCAAAGATCATATGGGCAAGTCGGTCGCCGTCGTTGTTTGATGCGGCAAACTCCGGATTACTCCCTGTGAATTGTGGATGGTCGTGCCAGTTGGGCCGCAGCATAATCTTTCGAAGCAAAGACGCATTTGCAACAAGTCCTAAAGAGGAATTGGTAACTGGGTCACCGAGGTTAGCTTGAAAATCACTATGATTGGCCCAGAAGTTGAGCATGGCAGGACGATGAAACGAAGGAAGCACAAGCGGTCTATCATCGTTGCCATTTGTTGCAGGGTTAAACCCAAGAATCCCATCTAACCACGGATCAACCAACTGGTAGGGGGTAAGTGAAGGGTTCCCTTTCTCACCTGGACTCGGCGGACTCCACGCCAGAAACATATTCTGGAAATCGGGCGCGTCATACGACTCGTCACTGCCACCTTGGCCGTCGAAAGGACGCAGTTTCAGCGGAATGGGGAAACCAGTAAAACCAAAATAGTTCGAATTGACCGCGCCGCCATTAGGATCATTTGTCACGTCAAAGAATAATGCGTTGGGCATGAGAGCGAGTAAGCGCGACGTGCCATTGACCGTTTCAACCATGCCAAGTTTCTGAACTCCTGGTGTGTTGACATTCGGATCATACCCCACCCCCGTGCCATTGAACGGCCGACCGTTTACCACGATCTGGGTTCCATCGAGATCGGCAAAACTAGCCAGACTTGTCAGCTGTGAGCCGTCTGACAGAGTCGGAGACAATACACGGATTATCAAATTCGACAATGGATTGTTAGGATCAATCTTGTAAGAACTGACGATAGGTGTCGTTCTTCCATTTAATTCAGGTCCTACAGAACCAGAACCAAGAAACGTCACCAAGAGTCCGTTGAACTTACCATCAATGCCAGTGACTGTATCGTTTTGAATCGGGTTACCCAACATGTCTCGAATGGCGGTAAGCTGGAACTCGATCATCTGGCCCCCTGTTGTAGAAAGAGCACCACCGGCCCAATTCACATTGACGATAGTCGCGGTAAATCCCTCCGTCCCATACAAATCCCGCAGCAGGCTGTGATACCTCAGCACCGAGTTCTGGTTGTTCGTGTCGCGGATGAGTTGATTGAGCACCTCGTCGAGGAAACCATGCTGAGTCGCCGAGAGGTTTTCTTCATTGCCGACTTGCTGGTAGCTGCGATTGGCCAGGCGAAACTGGTTGGTCGATACGACAAAGGCCGTGCCGATGAACAAAAACAGCGTCAACAGGCCCAGAATCACCAGGAGCAAAATACCGCGGCGGGAATCGGGAGGGGACGGGGATATAGCGCGGGCTGGGGTAAAGAAATCCAACCGGTATTTTTTAATGTGCTTTTTCATCATGGTTCTCTTCATTTCCGGCGATGCGTAGCATCGCGGCTGTGCTCTTCTCCCTGTCCCCTGTCCCCTGTCCCCCTCTTTTCACTCACAACATTCACAAACCTAACGGCAACACACGCGTCTGCACGTGGATCGCGCCTGGCAGGATGGCAACCTGCAGGTTCTGCCATCCTCTCGGAAAACCATTGTTATCAAGAGGCCCAAGAGGCCAATCGCCGCCATCGGTCACCATAAGTAAGCGGCCCTGTTTGCCGTCAGCGTTTGTTCCAGTATTTGTGATTAACTGTTCTGTTTCTTCATCCATAGCGAGGATGCGGTACCATTTCATTAAGAACTGACCGTTAATCTGGTTTACTCCCATAACACAAAGCCAGTTGGTAGCACGAATGTCATCGACGGCTAAATCAACTTCGTCTTGGGCTTGAGAATTATTTGCGTTAGTTGAATAGATTGCCAGCTCCCCTTGATTGAGAAACTCGGCGGAGATTAGTCGTTCGCTGCCAGAAATCCCAGACGCGCTCGCTGAAGGTAAGAAGTCTCGCTTATGAAAAACGACGACCGACACATCGTACAAATGGTCGGTGTATCGCTCTGCAGGCTGCATACCCAATAGAGCTTGATAGTTGGTGGGTACCACCGTCGCCAGCCAGGAATAATCGCCCTTGTATTGCCGCGTGAGAAGCATATCGTCGGAGGGATCGTTGGGTGTGTTGTTAGGATTGCCGGTGGCAGGATTGATATCAACCGTGCTCCACCGCTGGATTGCCGGACGGTCACTCTCGTCTGGCAATTCGACGGCTAGATCGTCGCGGAGGCTAAATATTGTTTCAGCACCATTTATTAGAATAGGCTTGACCTTGTCTGGGGTAGCAAAAGCCAAATTTGGATCAAAGGCTGGTAGTGTTACTCGCCTTACGGGGAACCGATTACCAGCTAGACCTAGAAAGCCAGATGATGGGTTCAACCATGGATTGCTGAACGACGGAACCAGGTTTTGGGCACCATAGGGGAATACATCAATTTGAAGGACACCCCCGGATATTCCTGCGGCAGTTCCCATGGGATCGATCACAAATACAAAGCCTGGATGAGAATTATTTGGGTTTGTAACCGGGGGAATTGGGACACCAAAAGTTCCCGGGCTGGGTGCCGTTCGCGATCGAATGAATTGAAATGGATTCGTGGCAGCTGTTGCAGTAGGAGGCTGCACCGCAGCGCCATAAAGCCATGTTTCAGGATTCATTATCCCCAGTGCCTCGATCTGAGCGAAGGCATTGCTCGCTAATTGATCACTGCGGGCTTTTTGATCGCCTTGCACGAGGTAATGATTAGCCACGGGAAAGATCGCCGCCACCCCCATCAGCCCAAACAGCAGCACGAACATCGAGATGAGGATTTCAATCAGAGTGATCGCGGTGCGAGTTGCGAGGCGCGAGGCGCGAGGCGCGAGTAGGAATCTCCCACTCGAAACTCGAAACTCGTAACTCGTAACTATCCCTCTCTCTCGCCTCATTGCCTATCCCCCTCGCTGTGACCATGCGCCAACTCGTGGGCGTGCTCGATTTGAACGGCTTTGGCGGAGTTGGCCGTTGCTTTGTTGGTTGCGTAGATGTCTTTGTAGACAGGATCTTTCCGTGGATCAACCAGAGCATTCTCTGTCACGGTGAGGCGGTTACCGGCTCTCTCCATCATCAACCAGCGGCTTTCGGGGTTGAGCCAGTTGATTTCTTCCCGCTTGGTAATAAGTTCCTCGTCGGAGGCGTTCCGATCAAGATACCATGGGCAATTCTCGTTGTACGCCAGAGGTCTCCCTAACGCACCATTCTCAACTCGTCCCACGAGCAAAAACACTCGATCAAAATCAGTAATCGGGTTTCCGTTAAATGTGAGAGAGTCTATTCCTCCATTAGCCGAAAAAAGAATTTCTACACTACTAGGAACAACGGGAGCAGGGGGTCCAGGATCTAAGACGAAGAAATTTAAAACGCCGTTACTTTCGTAACCAGACGCATTAAAATCGATCGCAATCCCAGCAGGAAATTGGTAAGCTGGCTGGGCGCTGATACCTAGCGCATTTTGATTTGAGGGCTGGCGAACGATAAAATATCGCTCTCCAGATGGAACTGTGACCAAAGGAGGTACTTTCCCAATCCCCTGTTCCACTTCATCCATCCAAACACAAATAAGAGAGTAATTGGCTAGTTGCGAGGGAGCGATGTAACTGACTTTCGACTGACCTGCTCCAGATATTTGATCTTCGCCATTACGCGGGTCATCGACAATCTTGAATCGCTTCTTTTCAACGTGAATAACATCTCCTATACGGATCATGCCGGGGGGGAGCGGATCCCCATTGGCATTGGTCGCCAATTGAGTCCTCACGGCATAGAGCTGGGCACCATAGTATTTTTTTCCAAGACGCGATCCACCGTTACCGCCCGGAACCCGAAGAGCTGGAGGACCCGAAGTAGGGCCATATCTAGTGGGGCTGGCAGCCAGCGCAATAGCCGCCCGAGATTCGTAACTCGAACCACCATAAATTGGTGGCCGCTTAACATGGAATATCTCTACTGCAACTCCGCTTCCAATGCTGGTTTCGCGAAAACCAATGCCACTTCCGGAGCCACCTGTGCGAGCTGAATTGACTTGTGCTGCCGTCATAAAAGTTTGGAGTGAACGAGATGTCTCGCGAATCTTGCGGGCATCATTGTTGGGCGACACCAACGGCAACACACCGGCAACCAGCGTCACCAGGATCACCACGACGACCATCAATTCGATGAGGGTCATGCCCAGCGAGGGGACGGGGGACCGGGGACGGGGGACGGGGTGGTGAGTGGTGAGTGGTGAGTGGTGAGTGGTGGGTAAGGAATTCTTACCCGTAACTCGCGTCTCATAGCTCATAAGGCTTATTGTTTTCATCGTTCTGTTCCTCTTCTCTCTGCCCCTTTCAATCAGTCGCTAGTTGTTAGGCGCTGGACACTAGTCAGTCGTTTTTTTCTGTTCGCTCTTTTGCTAGTTTCTCTCTTCTCTGACTAGCGCCTAACTACTAACGCCTAGCGCCTCACCTATTATCAATCAAATGGTTATGGATGTTGTCGATGCTGTTGTCCTCGCCGTCAGGGTCGTTAGGATTATCACCCGTCGAACCAAATTGAAATCCCCCATAAGTCAAGTCCAGATCATACGGATCAAGATAATACGGATCGCTAAGGGTAGGATCGGAAATGCTATCAATTCGAGTACTCATATCACCGATCCCATCGGGACCAGCTGAGAACACTAGCGGAACCAAGAGAAAAGCAGAATTGCTGTTCCGCAACCGATCAACAAAAGGCACTAATACAGCAGGATAGTTGGATGCATTTAATGCAAGGGGAGGGGGACTGGGAGGCGGTGGATCGCGTTCATATGGATCTAACAACTTGTCTGGAGCGTCAAGAAAAATAAGTGGTGATCTTTCTGCAAATCCAGCCGGCCAGCGAATCCAACGGATTGGGTTGCCCCAGCCGTCAAGAAACTCAGGAGCGCCATCCTCATCGGTGTCGCCAATGTCTTGCGAATTAAACAATGTGCGAGCCTCCCCGTCACCAGTAAGATACATGATGGTTAAATAGAGACATTCGGCACTGCCATTTGCGTTTACTTTATCTAAATCGTTGTTCGTGTTGATTAACGCACGTTCAAACCTACGGTAATAAATCCTTGCTATAGCCGGTACATTCTTCAGCACCACCGTAGATCGATCTCGAGAACTTTGTACAGTCCCAATCGGCTTATTGAGTGGATTGGCAAGAAGGTCCACATCGCTCCAACGATCGGGCATCTCATATTTCATCAATTCACGACGGCCAAGGGTCAACAGATCTTTTCGAACTTGAGGATCTGCACTAGTTGGAATATCTATATCCACAGTCCGAGTCTCATAACTCGCATACTGCTCCATTAGCAGCGTATGCAGTTTTGCGATCGTCGTTTTGGTACGGGCTGCGCGGGCACTTTCCATCGCTGCGCGGGAAGCACCCAAAAAGACCGCGCTCAACGTGGCAATAATTGCCACAGCGATCAACAGCTCGATGAGCGTGACGCCCAAGCGGGGGACAGGGGACCGGGGACAGGGGACAGGGAAAGAAGTCTGATTGCTGATTTCGGATTGATGATGTACAGAGAGCGAGCGTCGCCGCGAACCAACTCGCGTCTCGCGATTTCCAAAATCATCAATCATAAATCCTAAATCAAACATTACTCTTGCGCGCTCTCCAACGTGCCGGGGGTGAAGTTGGTCAGCGTATCCGCGATGTCGCCTGTAAAGGGGCCCGTGGGGAAGACATTAACGTTCACACCAAATTGATCGGTGTTGAATGCCCAAAATCCTTTACGATCGGTCGCAGATGCCGGCATTTCAGCACCCCAAGCGTCATCTAAACCACAATGAAGAATTTGAAACTTGCCCTTGTTAACATAAACAATATCCTGGGGGTTAACTGCGTTAGCCTTACCTTCACGAACTTTTTTGATGCCGAATATGAATTCAAGATCACTATTGAGATAATCCGACTTCAAGGAAGAATTTGCATTCCTATTCAATTGCACATCTGTACCCGCAAGGTTCAGATCGTAATCAACTGGATCATGACGTGATGCATCAAAGTATATGTATGGTTGCTGCGAACCTGACGGATTATAAGTCCATAAATTTATACGTAATCTCGGGCCACCCGTACTCAGAGGATTTACATATGTAATGAATCTGCCAGGTCCTGGATTTGGAAGATCAGTAGCGTTAAACACACCCGCATCATTCCTGGGCCCAAGTCGGCCCAAATCAAATTCATAAATTCGGTTACGACTCTCTAGTACCTCACCAGCAGTAGTAGAAGGATCAAAAGCCGGTCCTCCAGGTCCGGATAGTGGAAACAGTGGGTCCTCGCTGAATCCTCCTAGCCAGAAGTAGATAGCTTCTGCAGAAGTCATCCCTCCATCTAATAAGGATGGCTCACCAGTAGCCGATGTCAGATTAGCGCCTGCCAAGGCTCGAATCAAGTTTTCATGTTCTTGATGACGCGGGAATGCTTTACGAAATGCGCGAACAAAGTCATTTATCGCAAGTACATTCGTACCGTCGTTCATCCCGTTCGGCGGGTAAGCGTTGTACCGATTCTTGAACTCCTCCATCGACTGCCCCAGTTGATTAATCTCCAGTGAGATCCGGCCACGTTTGGCGGCGTTGAGCGCGTTGACCGCCCCGGCGGTAATCAGGCTGGCCAGGATCGCGATGATCGTGATCACGACCAATAGCTCGGTGAGGGTGAAGCCGCGATTTGCGAGTTGCGAGTGGCGAGGCGCGCTAGGGAAGCTCGACCGGGGTCGGGACGACCCGGCTCGATAATACTCGAAGCTCGAAGCTCGTAACTCACAACTCATTTCGTTTTTCCATCCCATCGCTCTATCTCCTGATAAACTGGTTGAATTAAGTGCAAATCACGTGCGCAAGGCCACTAGCGAGGCGTTTCCAGCCCAGGGGTGCCAAAACTACTTCGCAAAGGCAGGAAACGTCTCAAAATGCGAGTTTTACCCCTCTCAAGAGGTATTTCTCACCCCCTTTGGCAGTGGACACTTTGTGGTGCCAGCGCAGTTAATTGTAGCGGAATAGAACAGAGACAGGCGCGAGTTTTGAGTTACGAGGGGCGAATAAAGAAGAATTTCTCGCGCCTCGCAGCTCTCTGCTCGCAACTTCCGCCCTATCCCGTGAGTCCGTTGATTAGTTCCACCAGCGGGATGAACAGCGCGATGACGATGAAGCCGACGGCACCGCCGAGGAACAGGATCAACAAGGGTTCCATCAGCTTCGTCAGGCCGTCGGTAAGGACGGCGACTTCTTCGTCGTAGGTATCGGCCACCTTGTAGAGCATCGTATCGAGTTCGCCCGTCTCTTCGCCGACGTCGACCATGTTCACCACGATGTCATCGACAACCCGTTGGCGGTATTTCATCATGTAGATCAAAATTCCCACGGGCCCGCCGATGAAGCAGAACCAGAAAAAGGCGGCAACCGGGTGGAAGCTAAGTTTGGAGTATTCCTTCATCGGCTGGGCAATCGCGTCACCCTCGCGGATACGCTCGCTGATGCGGGCATACAGTTTCTCAAACACGGCATTGCCGGCGGTCTCGCGGGTGATGTTCAAGGCTTCGAGAATCGGCACGCCGGAGGAAATGAGCGTCCCCAGGGTTCGCGAGGTGCGAGCCATGATGTTCTTTTCGATCAACTGCCCGAAGATCGGCACCTTGATGGCGAACTGATCCCAGCCCATGCGGCCCGCTTTGAATTTGCGGATGAGTTTGATCGTGAGCCAGACGGCAATCGGCACCCCGGGAATAAGATACCAGTAATTGACGCACCAGTTGGAAAATGCGATCAGGTAAACGGTCATTGCCGGGAGATCAAGCTCGAAATCATCGAAAATCGCCTGGAAACTCGGCACGATCTTGATCATGATGAACGTCAAAATACCGACGGCCACGGTCACGACGACGATCGGGTAGATCATCGCCCCTTTGACTTTGCGCTTGAGGGATTCGCTCCGTTCCTTGAAGTCTGCCAGACGCTGCAGAATCACTTCCAGCGCACCACCCGCTTCGCCCGCTTTGATCATGTTCACATACAACCGATCAAAGGCCTTGGGGCACTTTGCCATGGCTTCCGAGAGGGTATCGCCCGCTTCAATGAATTCGCAGGTGTCTTCGAGCGAGTATTTGAGACGACCTGGTTTGGCTTGTTCGCCGAGGATTCGCAGGCTCCGCAGGATCGGCAGGCCAGCATCCTGGAGAATCGATAGTTGGCGGGTGAAGGCGGTGAGGTCTTTCGATTTCACGCCGCCGAAGACGAACCCCCGCTTTTTCTTGCCGGGGCCTGTCTCGGATTTCTTTCGTGCCTTTTTGACGGATATCTTCGTGACGAAGTAACCCATCTGCCGAATAGTGGCTTGGGCATCTTCCTCGGTCGCCGCTTCGATCACATCTTTGATCTCAGCGCCGGTCGAATCCATCGCTTCAAATTGAAAAGTTGGCATGGCGTTTAGGTGGTGGGTGGTGAGTGGTGAGTGGTGAGTGGCTTGATTTCATGCCACTAACCACCAGTCACTCGCCACCATCCACTATCCTTCAATAATCGTTTCTCGGACAACTTCCTCGGGGGTGGTGATTCCTTCGAAAGCAACTTTCATGCCGGCATCTCGCAACGTGTTCATGCCGGCCTTCTGGGCAGCCTTGCGGAGTTCGTCGGTTGAAGCGTTCTTCATGATCATCTCCCGCAGCTCGTTATTCATGATCATGAGTTCGAAAAGTCCCACCCGCCCCTTATATCCTGTATTGTTGCAGTTTTCGCAGCCGGAGCCACGATAAAATTTCTTTCCCTTCAAATCTGCGGCGGAAACCTCCAAATCGTCGAGGATTTCCTTGGAGGGGACATATTCCTCGCGGCATTTGGTACACACGCGGCGCACCAGACGCTGGGCCAGGATCGCCTCGACCGTCGCCGTGATCAGGAACGTCGGAACCCCCATGTCTTTCATACGGGTAATCGTGCTGGGAGCGTCGTTGGTGTGCAGCGTACTGAACACCATGTGACCCGTGAGGGAGGCCTGGACGGCGATCTCGGCGGTCTCCAGATCGCGGATCTCGCCGACAAGAATCTTGTCGGGGTCCTGCCGAAGTATCGACCGCAGACATTGCGCAAAGGTGTTCCCGATGGATGCGTCGATCGGCACCTGCACAATGCCCTCCATGTCGTACTCGACGGGGTCCTCGGTGGTGATCAATTTGTCTGCAATCGTATTCAGCTCGTTGAGGGCCGAGTAGAGCGTCGTGGTTTTGCCCGATCCGGTGGGCCCGGTCACGAGCACGATGCCATTGGGCTTGGAGATCACATCGCGAAATGTGGCGAGCAATTCTTTGTTCATGCCGACCTTTTCCAGGTCGAGCGAAACGACCGAGCGGTCGAGCACTCGCATGACGACGCTCTCGCCAAACATGGTGGGAAGCACACTCACGCGCAAGTCGACCGGGTGGCCACCCACGGTGAGTTCGATACGACCGTCCTGCGGCATGCGACGTTCGGCGATGTCGAGATTGGCCATCACTTTGATACGAGTGGTGATCGCGAATGCGAGATGGCGTGGCGGAGGCACCATTTCGTACAACACGCCGTCGGCCTTGATGCGGATGCGGAATTCGTCTTCGAACGGTTCGAAATGCAAGTCGCTCGCGTGATCCTTGATCGCCAGCAGCAGCACCATGTTCAGCAGTTTGCGGACCGGGGCACTGTCGGCCATCGCCTCGACGCTGGCCAGGTCGACCGTGTTGCCCTCGGCCGCGGCCACGGCGGCCGCCAGATCGCTATCCTCTTCGAGATCGTGAACGATGCTTTCCACGCTCTCAGTGTTCTCACCGTAGTAGCGGTCGAGGGCAGCCAGCACGGCGGGTTCGGTGGCCACGACCACCTTGATGTTGTAGCCCAGAAAGGTGCGGAGCTCGTCCTGGACACTCAAGTTCTGCGGATCGCACATGGCGATCGTAAGGGTGTTGTCTTCGAACTCGATGGGAATGATGCGATACATCTGAGCCATCGGCTCGGTGACCTTTTCCAGGGCCTCGGGGGCGATCGTCAAATCACCCAAGGAAACCGTGCGGAGCGACATTTGCTCGCCAAGAGCCTGAACCAACTGCTCGTCGTTCACCAGACCCATGTCCATGGCAACCTGGCCCAAGAGCTGGCCAGGGCGTTGCTCTTGTTCTTCGACCAGCGTTTCAAGCTGCTCATCGGATATGTATCCGAGGTCAACCAGGATTTGTCCAATTTTGCGTAAGGCCATGGATTGTCGTGAGTGGTTGGTGGTTGGTGGTTGGTGGTTGGTGGTGAGTGGTGAGTGGTGAGTGGTGAGTGGTGAGTGGTTAGTCGTTAGTCGTTAGTCGTTAGTCGTTAGTCGCGACGCAACGCGTCACACGGTCATCATTCATAAATCATAACTCAAAGCTTACCCTTCTTCGCCCGGTTCGGGTTCGTCGAACACTCCGCGTTCGGCGGCGGCTATTCGGCGGGCTAGTTCTTCGGGAACGTTGGCTTTGGCAAGGACGTCTTCTTTCGTGGCGATCTCGTTCTTCCAATGTTCGAACAAATGATCGTCGAGCAGTTTCATCCCATGCTTGGCACCCGTCTGAATGGACGAGGTGATGCGGAAAATCTTGTTCTCGCGGATCAGATTCGCAATGCCCGGCGTGACGACCAGCGTCTCGAAAGCAGCCACGCGGCCCCCGCCGATTCGAGGAATCAGCTGCTGGGCTAGAATCCCGATGATCGAACTGGCCAATTGGGTGCGAATCTGGTCCTGCTGGTTCGTGGGAAAGACGTCGATAATACGATTGATCGTGCCGGCGGCGCTACTGGTATGCAGCGTACCGAACACGACGTGGCCCGTTTCCGCCGCGGTGATGGCGGCTTCAATGGTTTCGAGGTCGCGCAACTCACCGACGAGAATCACGTCGGGATCCTGACGCAAAGCGCGACGAATCGCTTCGGCGAACGACGTAACGTCGACCCCCACTTCACGTTGATTGATCGTCGATTTGCGATGATCATGGTAAAACTCGATGGGGTCTTCAATCGTGATAATGTGGTGGTCAATCGTCGAGTTGATGAAATCGATCATCGCGGCGAGCGAAGTCGATTTACCCGATCCCGTCGGACCGGTCACCAAAATCAACCCACGAGGCCGCATGATGAGGTCTTTGAACACAGGGGGGATTTTGAGGTCCTCCATGCTCATCAGGTGCACTGGAATCTGCCGCAACACCATTGCTACATTGCCCCGCTGGCGGAAGATCGACACGCGGAAGCGGGCCTGATCGCCAAAAGCGAAGCCGAAGTCGGTACTTCCCGTTTCTTGAAATTCCTGCTGGCAGCGGTCCGGCGTGATGCTCTTCATCAGCCCCATGGTGTCGGCAGGTTCGAGAACTTTCGTCTTGAGCTTCTGCAAATGCCCGTGCAAGCGCAACACGGGTGGTTGGCCCACTGTGATATGCAAGTCGCTCGCTCCCTGCTTGACTTGGGCGGAGAGCAGTTTGTCAATTAGGATTGTGCCCATAATGATTCCCAGTGTTGCGTAGCAACACGGCTACCTTTTTATATCTTTTGTTGCGTTGCAACTCGGCTTTACGCTTGTTCCGTGTGTCGCGTTGCGACACGATTAGTTTTCTGTACGTTTGGCGACGCGGAATACCTCTTCAAGAGTCGTGACGCCCTGGAGCGCTTTACGAATTCCGTCGTCGTACAGGGTTGTCATTCCAGTTTTGATAGCTGCTTTGCGGATGTCGGCAGTCGAGGCTCCGGCGAATGCAAGTTCGCGCACTTTGGAATTCATCATCATGAGTTCAAAAATGCCCAACCGACCGCGGTAACCGCTCTTTCCGCAATGAGAGCAGCCTTGGCCCTTCATGAAGGTTGCTGACGCGGCCTGCTCGGGGGTGATCCCCGCTGCTTCGAGCTGGCCGTCAGTAGGTGTATGAGGATGTTTGCACTTGGTGCAAACCACCCGCACAAGACGCTGAGCCAGAATGCCAATGATGCTGCCTGCCACCAGGTAAGCCGGCACGCCCATGTCGACCATACGTGTGATCGCGCCCGGTGCATCGTTGGTGTGCAAGGTACTGAAGACAAGGTGACCGGTGAGCGACGCTTGAATACCCATCGAGGCAGTTTCGTGATCGCGCATCTCGCCCACTAGGATGACGTTCGGGGCTTGCCGCAGCATTGCGCGAATGATCAGAGCAAAGTCCAAACCGATATTGTGACGGACCTCCACCTGATTGATGCCAGGCAGATAGTATTCGACCGGATCTTCGGCCGTGATAATCTTGCGATCGGGCCGATTCAACTCGTTCAGCGCCGCGTAGAGGGTCGTTGTTTTGCCGGAACCAGTCGGGCCGGTAACCAGGAAAATGCCATTGGGTCGGCGAATTAAGCTACGAAACTTGCGAAAGTCACTCTCAGAAAGTCCCAACTGCCGGACACCCACCTTGATGTTGTCCTTGTCCAGCAAGCGCATCACACAGGATTGGCCATGCGTTGTGGGCAACATGCTTACGCGTAAGTCCAATTCCTTGCCACCGGCGGTGATCTTGATGCGACCGTCCTGCGTGCGCCGGCGTTCAGCGATATCCATACGGGCTAAAATCTTGATACGCGAGAGTAACGCACCCAACAGACGCCGCGGAGGGCTATCGCGTTCCACCAACACGCCATCGATGCGGTAGCGTATACGGACCCGATCTTCAAACGGCTCGACGTGGATGTCGGAAGCTCTGAGCTGCACCGCTTCGGTAATCATCAACTGCACAAGTCGCACGATCGGGGCGCTGGTCTCGTCGACGACGTCGTCATCTCCGGTATCGTCGTCCCCTTCTGTTTCAGTGAAGTCGATCGCGGTGTCCGTAAATTCCTGCAACATCGAGTCGGCCGACTCACCATCCATCTGGCCGTAGTTGCGGTTGATCGCTTCGAGAATACTTTCTTTGGTGGCGATACCGATATCGACTTTGCGGTTGAGGATGAACTGCAGCTTGTCGAAGGTTTCGAAGTCTTCGGGGTTGCTGACGATCACCTTCAGCTTGCCGTCGTCTTCAGAAAATGGAATCACGGCATTTTCGCGAGCTACCGACTCGGGAACCAGTTCCACCACCGCCGGAGGAATCGGCACACTGTTCAGATCGTAGTATTCATACTTGTGCATCTTGGCCAATGCACGCCAGACCTGTTCTGGGGCGGCATAGCCCAACTGCACAATGGCCTCCTGAAGCGTGAGCCGGCGCGAATTTGCCACCGTCTCGGCCTCTTGCAGTTGCTCGGGACCGATCACCCGATTTTTGACAAGATAATCACCAAATTTAGACATTGCGGAAAAGTCTCTGTTCACTTCGCTTCCGTACCGTGTCGGCAAAGCGGGAGAATCCGCCGATACCAGTAAGACCGACCCTCCGAACTAAACAGAAGTCGGTACCCCCTGGGAAGTTACGCAGATTCCCACCTTGTCGCCCAGTCTCTAGGCTAATGCTGGAGAGACGGAATGTCAATTAAGTGAGGCGGATGAGCGGCAAACACCAGAATCGTGAGCCTTAAGAGTCGGAAGAGTACCCCATAGCCGGAGTCAGGTGTGCCTCCAGCTAGGTGCCTATTCTGCTGCCGCAGAATCTTCATGCGACTTTTCGGACTTCATTCTTCGTGCATCCTGACGGAGGCGAGTGGCAGTGGTTCGCAAGGCATCTGCCTGAGAATACAAATCGAGCGACTCTAACAGATGTGCCGATTGTTCAAGCTGCCAGGCAGTCTGACGAAGTGCAGCCACCGGCGAGGGGAGCTGAGGTTCCCAACTATGTTGAGGGTGGGACAACGTCTTGGGTGGATCCATACGTGAAGGATCAGGAACGTACGTAGGAACCTTGGGGGAACGACGCTCGGGCAGGGCAAAATCTGTGACGATCGAGCCCCCCATTTCCTCCTGCAACCGCAAGACTTCGCGAGCCACCTCTTCGGCATCTCGCTTGTTAGCCGGGCTTTGGTCCGAGGCAATCGCACCCTCAACTTCCGTTATGTCTGTGGGAGAGGACTCCAGATTGGCTGACCGCGCCGAGAATGGCGGAGTGAGAACGATTGCAAAAATTAAAAGGCAGAGGTTTCGCGAATAGCGTGCCATTGTTCTTTCCTTCTTCTTATCTCAAACAAAAGAGGGCGCTGCTTTTAGAGAGCAGCGCCCCGGATTCATCACCGATCTCTGTGGATCGCTGCTTAAATCAATTGAGTCGGAAACGTGGGTTCACATTCTCCATTCAAGCGGGGTTCCTCTTCCCAATCCGTGAAATAGCTATACGGCCGATCAAAATCTTCGTACCTATCAGGCCGGATGCGCACATAGCGATATCGGTCCCCGTCCACCACCTCACTTGCGTCTTCGCGGTACAAATACCGAAGTGGCTCCGGCTCTGCCAGCGGCCGCCGTTCGATGGTTCGCCTACGCACGCGAGGCAGTGTGCCGGCGGGCCCCGTCGCCAGACGCACGAGGAACGTGCGAATCACGGTGAGCGACAACCCACCCGTACACTGTTGGCAGAGCCATTTCGCCTCGCGCCACAAGCTTTCGTGCCGGGCGAGTTCCACCAGTTCATGGCCATCATGCGTAAGTCGCACGCAAGGAATACCAGCCGTCGTGCGATCTACTTCTTTGAGCAGACCGGCATCGATCAGCAGGCGCAAGTGATACCGAATCCGCTCCTGGTTATCGTGAGTGGTGTCAGGGCGCAGGACGCTTACCGAGCAGTCGGGCCCACGAGATTCAATGTCCAGCAGTAATTGCCGTGCGAGATCCAATTCGCGTTTCATAGTTGTGCACCTCCATTTGCACAGATTCAGTACCGAGTATGAGAGTTGGCTTCTGGGCCATGTGGAATCGGTTGCCGCGGGGAGAACTCCCGCGCCGTACCGAGATTAAAATCTGTGCCAATCTAGCGATTAGGTCAAGATCGATTGGCCAGCTAGCAAGGCTCCTGGGCGAACTGAGAATCATCAGACTGGCGATTGTGCCTGAATATTCCAAGAAGTACTAAAAGTCCCAAGAAAAACAGGCTGATCCCTTCTGGCTCAGGAACCGCAACAGCTGAAGAGACTTGCCCCTCTGCCGCCCCATACTGCTCCTGCCACAATGCCAGGTCAGCGGGGCTCAGCGGTGAGGATGACCCGCCTCGCTGCCAGACAAGAAAATCCCGGCCATCGACGTCGCCATCGTCGTCGAAGTCGCCGCTGGGTACCGGGATCGAAACGAACTGATTCCCGGCAATGTTTGCCAAATTCAGCGTACCCGGGCTTCCCAGATTCCCTTGCAGAACACCAACGCCTGAAAACTGATTGGAAACATGGCTATGGCCACCGTTGCCAATGAACGCAGTGAGTTTAATTTCGGACGTGGGATTGCCCAGCACTGCGAGGGGGATGGAGAACTCGATGCCGGTCTGCACAGATTGCGGATTGCCCGTGGCGGGCCCCGATCCGCCGTTAACCCCAGCGGTGTTGCTGTTATTGATCGCCATCCGCAAATCGATGTCATTGAGAAAGTTGCGATGGTTACGGGTATTGTTCGGATCATTCACCACGTCAATCGGCTCGGCGAATTCATGCTCGGGGGGTGAGCAGTTCCTATCCGCCGGACTGCTGCAGCCATTGTTGAGTTGGTCGATTGGCTCGCCGACGCCCAGGCCGGGCTCTATACCAGAGGCGAATCGCTGGAACCCAATCTCGCTCTTGTTACCTCCCGTGCCCTGCGTGAGATCGGCATAGTACGCAGAAAGGGTCCAGATATTGATCCCGGAGCCAAACACATGATTCCCATTGGAAAACGTGAGAAAATGATCGGCGTCGAAACCCGCATCGAAACGCAAACCATTGAAACGCTGCAAGGCACCGCTGCCTGAACAACAGAAGGGATCCACCTGCGTCGGCAGATTGCTTCCTACGATCTGGTTCACCCCGCCCGGAACCGAATCGAGAAAAACATTGAGCTTGTTGAAATTGCTCTCCAGGTTGCCGGTGATGAGCACGCTGAGCCTGCCATCGGCCACGCGAGCGAATACCTGATCGATTTCCGACCCTCCGTTGGCAACCCGCGGATCGCCGTTGGTGGCATTGCCGTACTGGGTGTTGGTGTTCTGCACCGAGAGGACGGTGCCGTATTTCGATTCGTCGCCAACGAGCGTTCCGTCGATGGTAATCGCCGCCAAAACACTGCCGGGCAGGACGCAGCCAGCCAAGACTGCACAGAAAAGTTTGACCACTGAAGAAAACCTGCCAGGATGTTGCGGAGCCTTAGATAATGAGGATCGGACCTCATTCTAGCTGCCAGCGGAACCGACGGCCAGTTTTAGCCGTGACACAACGTCGAAAACCCACCTTGGAGGGCGTCCCACGGCAAACCTGTCCCTCGAAGACCCTCCCCACTTGGAGTGCTATCCGCTAGAATGCAGAATTACAGGGTCCCCGTGCGCGTAAGGCGATAGCGCGATCATTAGTCAGCCAGGAAGGTATACGCGATCATGACCAAACACATCTTTGTCACCGGCGGTGTTGTCAGTTCCCTGGGGAAAGGGCTTACTAGCGCATCGGTCGGGATGCTGCTCGAGCGGCGGGGATTGAGCGTGCGGATGCAGAAGCTGGACCCCTACATCAATGTCGATCCCGGCACGATGAGCCCCTATCAGCACGGCGAAGTTTACGTGCTCGACGACGGCAGCGAAACCGACCTCGATCTGGGTCATTACGAGCGATTTACCAATTCGCCGCTCACCAGGGATTCCAACTACACGACCGGTCAGATCTACCAGTCGGTGATTAACAAAGAACGGCGTGGCGAGTTCCTGGGAAAAACCGTACAGGTGATTCCCCACATCACTAATGAGATCAAGTCGGTCATTCACAAGATTGCCAAGGACTCCGACGAGCCGGTCGACGTGGTTATCACCGAAATTGGCGGCACGGTGGGCGACATCGAGAGCCTGCCTTTCCTGGAAGCGATTCGCCAGTTTGCCCTCGACGTGGGCAAAGAAAACTGCCTCTACATACACCTCACTCTGGTCCCCTACCTGAAGGCTGCCAGGGAATTGAAGACCAAACCGACCCAGCACTCGGTCGGTCAGCTCCGCGAGATTGGTATTCAGCCCGACATTCTCATCTGCCGCACCGAGCAACCGATCAGCCGCGAGGAGCGCGAAAAAATCGCCCTCTTTTGCAACATTTCGCTCGAGGCCGTCATCGAAGAGCGGGATAAGGATTTTTCGATCTACGAAGTCCCTATGAGCCTGCTGGACAACAACCTGGACGGGCTTATTTGCCGCAAGCTCGGCCTGCAAACCCCCGATCCCGATCTCGAGGATTGGCGAAAACTCCTGAAGCGGCTGCGAAATCCCGACTGCGAGGTCAGCATTGCCGTGGTAGGGAAATACGCCGAACACCGCGATGCGTACAAATCGATCTACGAGGCGCTCGATCACGCCGGCATAGCCAATGGGGCCCAGATTCGCCTGGCCCGCATCCGCAGCGAAGACGTCCAGGACGAAGGGGCCGAGAAGCTCCTCGCCGGTTTCGACGGATTGCTAGTCCCCGGCGGATTCGGCGAACGGGGCATCGAGGGCAAAGTCGCCGCCATCCGCTACGCCCGCGAGAAGAACATTCCCTTCTTCGGCATCTGCCTGGGAATGCAGTGTGCCGTCGTCGAATTCGCCCGCAATGTTTGCTCCATGGAAGGCGCACATTCCACTGAGTTCGACAAAGAGACTCGCTATCCCGTGATCTGCCTCCTGGACGATCAGAAAACGATCACCGACATGGGTGGCACAATGCGACTCGGCGCTCAGCCGACCAAACTCGCCGCCGATAGTCATTCAGCTGCGAGCTACGCGGCAGAAGAAGTCTCCGAAAGGCACCGTCACAGGTATGAACTTAATAATGAATACCGCCAGCAGCTTGTCGATCATGGGCTGTTGATTGCCGGCACCAGCCCCGATGGTTCGCTGGTGGAGATTATCGAAATCCCCTCGCAGCGCTGGTTCGTAGCGGTTCAATATCATCCCGAGTTCCAGTCGAAACCCACCGCGGCGCATCCCCTGTTTGCCGGGTTCGTGCATGCTGCCGTCGAGCATCGCAAGGCGCGTGGTGATCGGCCACAAGAGAAAGCTCAAGAACGCCTGACTACTGGAGAGGAAGAAACCGTCCCCTTCCTCCGCAAGGCCCGGTAATGGGGGAAAGGTGAGTATGTTAGTAGTCTTGGTTAATGCATGATTCTTCCCCAAACCTCTCACCACTATTCACTAACCACCAACCACTAACCCCTACACAAAATGAGCGACGATAAGAAAATCTTTGTTGACGAAAATTGGAAAGAGCAAGTCGAGGCTGAAAAGGCCGCTTACGAAAAGGAAGCCAAGTCTGGCGATGGAAAGGATTCCCAGGCTCAATCCCTGCCCCCGGCAAGTTTCGAAATGCTGGTGAGCACATTCGCCTCTGAAGCGCTGATCGCCCTGGGGCAGGTCCCCAATCCGATTAATAACGAATACACGATCAGCTTCGAGCACGCGCGTTACACGATTGACATGCTCCAGGTTCTCGAGGACAAGACGAAAGGAAATCTCACCACCGACGAGGCCGCCATGCTCGAGAGCCTTCTTCACCAACTTCGGATGGCATTCGTCTCCTTGCAGGGGCAAGTCTCAGAACAGACAGCGGCCGAAGCACCCAAATCAAAACTTGAGCTGTGAGTGATTGATGTGTCATCCCGATGGGCCAGCATTCAATCTTTATGGCACGACCAGAGGGATCTGGGTGGTATGGCCAACACGTACCTCATATCGAGCGATCGTATTACCCAGATTTTTCCGTCGCTTAGACTCCTTCGGAATGACATTTGGTCGTCTGCCCCCCAATAAAAACACCATGCCCAGCCGGCGATTTCCGCGGCTTCTTTCAGCCCAATAGCCTGTTAGGATGCGACTTGCATTTCCCACCCGGGTGACGAACGGATGGTTGGTAATTGGCTATCGTGCCGACCGGGCATGGTTTGTGTGTCTTTGGTGGTGAGTGGTTAGTGGTTGGTTGCAAAAGAATACTCACCACTAACCACCAGCCACCAACCACTAACTCATCAATCCGCTAACTCATCAAACAATCGTCTGAACTCCGGCATGTGCTCCCCGATGTGCTCGCTCCAGCGCATCGGGTTCCACACTTCCACACACACAGCTGCACCGACGATCAAAAGTTCTCCTGTTGGTTCGACTTCCAAAAAACTGCGAAAGCTCTCCGGCACGGCGATGCGTCCCCGCCCTGCGATGGGCACCTTCTTGTGTCGCGTCGAGAGCAGTCGGCCAAACAGCTGCACTTTGTCGATCCGCCCGGCGATCCTCCCGCTGCGGATCTTGCCTGTGACCAGTGAGACTCCCTCGCTCAGCCATTTCTCCCATTCCTGCGGATGCCAGATGCTCACGCATCCCGGTTGCTCCTTGGCCAACACACATTCGCCACTGTCATCGGCAAGTGCCTCGGCCAACTCCGCCGGCAGCGAAAACCGAAACCGCTCATCCAGCGACCTCGCCCATTCACCGAGCAACAATTCGGAAGTTTCGGCCATGGACGACTACACTCAGACCAAGACACCTACTCCTTTATGGCTTGTTTCCCCATTTTTAACAATCTTTTTATTATTTATGGGCTTATAACCCACCATCTAGCTCAGATTCTACCGACTCCTTGGGGCCATGCAAGTACATTGAGAAAGAAATGGGGAAATTCGCGAAAAGCCGGGAGAATAGTGGCTGTCGAGTGACCTAAAGCATTACTTAACGTCGATAGCTCGTCAGGAACCCAATAAGATGGAATGGGCCAAGCTCCAAATTCCACCTCACTCTCAATACCGGAGAAGGAGACTAATTCGAGTTGCAGATGAATTATATTTCGCCCTCACTGCTGGAAGAGGCGGATGCAGTCGGGCATTTCCACCAGCGACATCTATTACTTAGAATTGCATTTTCTACGTGGTGCCGACCCGTAATAGGAATGTAGCATGACTTATTACTAGCCAAGTAGAATCATTTGAACATACACATTGCAAAGCCCAAGCAATCGATAAGGAAATATTTTCAATGTCAACTACGTCAAAAGTGTTGAACCGCATTGTGGCGGCGTTGATACTTTTTTTCAGCTGGTTTAATTACTCTGAAGGTGATTTATTTAGTGCTTTTTCGCTCCTCGTTCTGGCGGTATTTAGTGGAGCGATGACCTTTGAGAAAGGCACAGAGAAAAAGAGAGAACTCTAAGAAACGACCTTCTGCAGTCATGCAATCACAATCGGCGGACTCACAAGACCGGCAAGCGTTTGGATTTCTTTTCTATGGCGTCACCCTTCCCCCAGCGTCTTCTTTCGTCGCAAGAGGTGGTGATAGTGCTGGGCGAAGCGGTGGGCCTCGTCGCGAATGTATTGCAATAGCCGCAGGGCGAAGGAATGCCGCGTGAGACGGAGTGGTTCATCCTTGCCGGCCACGAAAATGAGTTCCTCTTTCTTGGCCAGCGAGATCACCCGCGGGGGTTCGATCCCCAGTGAGTCAAAGGCCTTGAGCACGCTGTTGAGCTGCCCCTTGCCGCCGTCGATCAGCAAGAGGTCGGGGAACATCTCCGTGTCGTCGCGGAGTTTGGCGAATCGGCGCGAGACGATCTCCTGCATACTCGCGTAGTCGTCGATCCCTTCCACCTCACGAATGCGGTAGCGACGATAGCCCGGCTTGAAAGGCATCCCATCGATGAACTGCACGAGGCTGGCAACCGTTTCGTCACCTCCCAGGTGTGCGATGTCCATCCCCTCGATCGTGCGGGGGGCGGCCTTGAGCTTCAGCACTTTTTGCAGGCCCACCAATCCCTTCTGCGGATCGATGTAAAACACCTCCGGCTGGACGTGCTTGTCGAGGTCACCACGTTCATTGAGCGATTCGAGCATCGCGATCTCATCCCGCAAGCGGGCCGCCTGCTCAAACCGCCGGGCCGCGGCGGCCTCCTCCATTTCCTTTTTCATCTCCTTGAGAAGCGGCTTGCGTTTGCCCTCGAGAAATTTCTTCAATCGCGTGATATCTTTGCGATACTCTTCCTTGGAAATCCGCAGATTGCAGGGGGCCGTGCATTGTTTGATGGAGGCCAAGAGACAGGGTCGAAACCACCGCCAGCGCTCGTCCTCCGCGTCGATGTCGAGCGAACAAGTGCGAAACTGAAACACCCGCTGCAACACCTGAATCGCCCCATTGAGACTCCCGGCACTGGTGAACGGCCCGTAGAGTTTCACGCCGGAGGTGCGAGGTTCGCGGGTAACCTCGATGCGAGGGAAGTCTTCATGCGTGGTGATCTGCAGATAGGGAAACGTCTTGTCGTCCCGCAGTTCCTTGTTATGCGGCGGCTGAATGTCCTTGATCAGCCGGGCTTCCATCAACAAGGCATCGACTTCACTCTCCGCTTCCATGAAGTCGACGTCGTAAACTTCCTTGACCAATTGCGACGTGCGCAGATCGAGCGCGGCGGCTTTGAGGAAATAGCTACTTGCCCGAGCCTTCAAACTCTTGGCCTTACCGACATAGAGGACGCGTCCCGATTGATCCTGAAAAAGGTACACGCCCGGTGTGCTCGGAAACTTGGTACGCACCTTTTCTGCCGCGCGCAAAAAGAAGTCTGCTTGCGTCCGAGGCTCTTGAGGGGGTCCTCCGGGTACCGGTGTGTCGTCGAGTTGATCGGAAGTTGGATCGGCCATGGCAGGATAATCGTAGGCCAGCGAAGAAGAAACGACCAGGGCATCAGACCGCTATCACGGATTCGGAGAAAGCTTTCGCAACTTGGCAATTCGACAAGTTCGTCGAATTCATAGGTTAGCGTAACTTAGCAAAGCGCAAGTAATCCAGACGTACTTCCGACGAATTCGCGAATCGCTTCCTCATTGCGGCGAATCAATTCCTCAACTTGAGATGTCGTGCAGTTGCCTATTTGTACAAGGAGCACCTGAGGAGGAGATCCAAAGGCAGCGGAAAAATCCAGGAAATCCGTGTCCTTCGTAACAATTGTCAGCTTGTTGGCTTCAGCATAATCCCAGAGCGCCGAATCATTATGCTGATCGAGACCTAATGGATGCACATGCAAGGAATCTGGAAAAATATCAGCCAACTGCATCGCTAATTTTTGCGACAAGTTTTGATCAAAGAGCAGTTTCATTGCTTCATCAGCAAAACTTGCTTCTCACGGTCAGCCGCATAAGCCAGACAAGCCAAAATGTCTTCCTTCGTCAAATCCGGAAAGTCATCCAAAATCTCTTCATTGGTCATTCCAGCCGCGAGATAGGACAGAACATCATAGACCGTGATTCTCATTCCCCGGATACATGGTTTGCCACTTCGCTTACCCGGCTCGATCGTGATGATCTTTCGATAGTCTGTCATATCACTAGTCTACGTTGTCAACGAAAATGTAGCAATTGAGACCTGACCGTAAAAGTGGCTCATACCCCCGCAAAATCACGCATGTCCGCTTCCATTTGATCAAGCCGCTGGTTGAGCATTTCTTTGGCTCGGTCGAGATTTGCCAATTGCTCGGGAGGCTCGTAAGTAAACATGTAGAGCTTGATCTTAGGCTCCGTGCCACTGGGGCGGATGGCCACGTAATTGCCTTCCGCCTCCAGGTCGAGAATCACCAGATCCCCCTTCGGACCAACCAACTCCTGCTTAGATCCGTCATGCAGAACCGTTTGTTTGTTCAGATAGTCTCGCATCTGCCGAACCTTTAAACCCGCAAGAGCACTGGGAGGATCGGAGCGAAAGCGTTGCATCACTTCCTTCATCCGCTGCATGCCTTCACTGCCAGGCATCTGCACCGAGACGGTTCGCTCGGTATGAAGTCCATATTGCCAGAACAGGGCGTCGAGTTTTTCGTGCAGCGTCTGTCCTTCGGCCTTAAGCTTGGCAGCGAGTTCACAGAGCAATAGTGCTCCAGCGGCCCCGTCCTTGTCGCGGACGTGCTGGCCCGCCATGTAGCCATGGGATTCCTCCGTGCCATAGAGAAACTTGTCGGCTCCCTGCTCGTCGATCACGCCCGCGATCCATTTGAATCCAACCAGCAAATCTCCAAAAGTCTTTACGCCATAGCTATCAGCAATCCGACGTGTGAGTTGCGTGGTAACCAGCGTAATCACGATAAAGTTTTCAGGGGACAGTTTTCCGGCAGCCTGACGCGTCTGGAGGATGTGCTCGGCCAACAGTGCACCGATCTGGTTACCACTGAGCGTATGCCAAGCGGAATTGTTCGCCGTGGTGAGCGGTGCCGAGCAGCCGATGCGATCGCAGTCGGGGTCGGTCGCTACGGACAGATCGGCATCCACATGACGTGCATGCTCGACAATTGCATCAAAGACTTGGGGATTCTCGGGATTGGATACATGGCCCGGCACATTAGGAAAATCGCCATCCGGCTTGGCATGAAGGGCAAACACTTCCACGTCATGGAACCCTGCTTTCTCCAACACGGGACAGACCGCGCTGGCCCCCACTCCATGCAGCGGCGAGTAGACGACTTTCAAATCACGCGGCCCCGGGGAAGCCAACTTCGCTACGGCATCGATGAACTCACGATCCACTTCCTCCTGACATTCCTCGATCTTGCCACTGGCCAGTGCCTCGTCGAAATCCACCCGCTCGATCTCGTGGACGGACATCACCTCGTCGATCACACCCCGATCGTGCGGCGGCAGGAGTTGCCCTCCGGTAGACCAATAGGCCTTCACGGCGTTGTCGCTCGGTGGATTATGACTGGCGGTGACCATGATCCCGCAGGAACAGTTTTTGTAGCGCACCGTGAACGAAAGTTCCGGCGTGCTGCGGTAGCCCTTGAGAAAATAGACCTTGAACCCCGCAGCAACCATGATTTCGGAACATAGCCGTGCGAAGTGTTCCGAGCGATGCCGCGTGTCGTAGGCGATCGCACAGGCCAGCGGGGCTTTGTCGCCAAGTTGCGACTTCACATAATTGGCAAGTCCTTGAGCACTTTCCCCGATCGTGCGGTCGTTGATGGCATTGCTACCGATGGGGTACATTCGCCCGCGTCGTCCCCCCGTGCCAAACGGGATGATGGTCCAGAACGCGTCGTCCAGTTCCCGCCACTTCTCAGACTCGATATGTTCTTGCACTAGCGGTGCGTACTCGGCGTAACGAGATTCGGTCAGCCAGGTATGGATATTCTTAGCCGCGGTGTCACTCAGCTTGTCCCTGGCAACAGCCTGTTCGACCTGGTCCATGACAGCACTCATTGCAAAAACCCTCGAATAATGGAGGAAGTGGTGAGAAACCCGAAACGAACGCCAAGTTACACCAAGGTGTCTCAAGTGGCCAGTCAGCGGGTTTGCTCTTGAGGGTTAGCCGCGGTGAAGAGATTGTCAATTTTCTTCGCTCGGCCTTACGCAAATCACTGCATACTACGCCATTCTGGTTGCAAACCATTGCGGTGTAAGAATTTAAGCATCGCAATGGTCTAGAGATTTATTTAGAACTTTTCTTCAAAACGGTGCGAACCTTTATCCTCTGGAGCATCTCTTTTGAGTGTTCGCGACCACGGATTATCTTAAAATGGCCAAGTTTCGCTTGACCTCAGACAATCCGCTAGCGAAACTCCAGATATCGGGTCGATACTCACGATGGGCAACATCCGTTGCTCAGCGGTCGTGAGGAGCGACATTTTCCCTTTGGATCTCTCTAAGCAGCGCACGGCGCAGCGAGGGTCATCATGCGTAATATTTCCAGCACCATCAGCACCTTAGGCAATCAAATTATTCGCCAGGGCATTCAGCTGATCGTTCGCCGTGAAGAATTCCGCTCCCTCTGCGTCCATTCTTCCTATGCGCTGCGGTGGCTTGCGTCACGCATGTCTGGTGACGCTCGTTGGCATATGCCAGGCGGTATGCCCGCCAAGCATATGGCCTGCTGCTTTGCCCTAGCAAAGCATCAGGTACGGACTCCGCGAGTTACGCGGTTTCGTACAGTCGGCTGAATCTGGGACACCACAGGCACTAGCAACGCCTCCCAAATTCGAGCTGACCGCCAGCAGCCACCTGACGCGATAGCGCATGGCTGTTCGGCTTTATGCCATCAACGCTGATCACCGAACTTCCCGCGCTGGTTTCTTTGCACCAAGGTAAACCAGCCAGAAAAAGAGAGAACCATGAGTACTTTATACTTGGATGATATTCAGACTGAAGAATCAAGCAATGAAGACCTCGTTCGCGCTGCCCAACTGGGTGATTCCAGTGCGTTTGGGGATTTGGCAAGTCGTTTTGAGCGTATGGTCTACGTGATCTGCTGGCAGCGGCTGCGCAACCACGACGAAGCCCTTGAAGTGAGCCAGGATGTGTTCATCAAGGCTTTCGAAAAGTTGTATCAGCTCGAAGAGCCAGCCGCGTTTGCTGGTTGGCTGCGACAGATTGCCGTCAGGCAAGCACTCAATCGTGCTACGAGACGACCTCCGTCGATTGCCGTCGAGCCGCGGAGCCTGGACAACGCCGACAATCGGCATGTTGCTCCGCTCGATTCGCTCTTGGCAACGGAGCGCGAGGATCAATTGCACCGAGGGCTCCGACGCTTGGCGTCGCTTGACCGGAGTACCCTGGTGGCGTTTTATATCGACGGACGTTCGATCATCGAAATGAGCGATGACTTCGACGCCCCCGTGGGGACGATTAAGCGGCGATTGCACGTCGCAAGGAAGCGGCTCGCCCGAGAGCTCGAATGCTTGCAGGCTGTTTGAAAAAGACTTCCCCAAGATTCTTAATTTTGGCGAAGCGAGGTGCGAAGCCGGGGGATTGCAATCCCCCGGCTTTCTTTATTCACGTTAAGAATTCTTCAGTTGCAGTCCGCCACATGCCAATGCTATCCAACCGAGAATCATGGCGAGTCCACCCACCGGTACGATCGCCCCCAGCCCACGCCAGCTCTCTGGCCCCAACGCCATCGCATATAGAGAGCCGCTAAAGACCACGATCCCTGTCAAAAACAACCAAGGGACGAGGTGGAACCAGCGCGAGGAACTAGCGGCTGCCGCCAGCATAGCGCAAATGATTCCCAGCGCGTGATACTGGTGGTAGCGAACGCCTGTCTCAAACCATTGCATCCGTTTGGGGAGGTCGTCGTACCCGAGCTTAAGCAGGCTATTCTCCAGGCCATGAGCCGCATAAGCGCCTAGTGCCACGGCGACCGCTGCGAGAAGGGCTCCGAGGAAAAAAGCATAGCGATTGGACATGGCAGGAGGCCTAATTTCCCTTGGCCGCTTATTCCTGTGCGATACCCAAGCGTTCTTCTTCTTCCTCTTGAATGATAATGTGGGGAGTAACCATCATCATCAAGCTGTCCGTTTCACGACCAATGCCTACGTTGCGGAACAGTCGATCTACATACGGAATTTTGCTCAAGAGGGGCACACCAAATTCATTTCGGCCTTCACGCAATCGCTTCACGCCACCCAATAGAACTGTACCTCCATCGGGGACACTTACCGTCGTGGCAACCGTGATCACCTGGAATGTCGGCAACTGGACGGTGGTACCGCTGCGGATAATCTGTTCAGAAGAATCCTCTGTTTCGTCATTTCCGTCTTGGCCAGAGTTGGTACTATTGCTCACGGAAGTCGTTTCCGATCCCTCGAAGGTAAACGTATCAACATCGCCAATCTGGCTGAAGAACGGCACAAGTGTGAGGCGAACATACCGACGATCGTCCGAAACGACTGCCTGAACCGTCAACAAAGTTCCTTCGGAGAGCACAACAATCACCGGCTGTTGGGCGGCAGCGAATTCACCCACTACGGGAATCACGCTGATTACAAAGGGTCGCAAGGCGGTGTCAGCCACAATGCCCTGTTGGCCATTGAAAAGCGTCACCTTGGGTGCCTGCAACACGTTGGCACGCGAATCTCCTTGGGATGCATTGATCAAGAAGAATGCTTCAATGTCGCTGAGAATTGCAAACCCAAACTGTCCGACATCCTGTGGCGAACCAAACTGAGGAGTCGACAGACCAAAGCTGCTATTGCGGTACGGAATATCCAGATCAACAGTAAAATCTGGCAAGGGATCGGACAGACTTGTCGGATTGCCGGATATACCGACAGTAGCACTGGTCCGATTCGGCTCGAACGAGGGAGTCGGTGTATTCGTCAGGTTCGCAATGCGGGTTCCATCCTCGATGTTGAAATCGAAATCGATACCGATTCGCTCGAAGAAGCTGTCCGTGAGACGAATGAAGCGAACTTCGATCGTGACTTGCAGATCCTGCAATCGACGCAACTGTTCAAGCAGATCGCGAATCTGGTCATGCACTCTTTGAGTCTGACTAATGACGAGGCTAAGATTGGTTGGAAAAGGTTGAATTTCTCCTTCGCCACTGCCGTTTTCCATCCAGCTGTCGTATTCCACCGTGGTAACAATCAAATCGATTAGCGAATCGAAGTCAGCATTGGCTGCCCCACCGAGACCACCCGGGCCACCTCCCAGTGGAACCGAGGAGCCACCTGGAGGGCTGTTTGCCCCAAACTGTTGAGCCATCGCGCCACCGGGAATTGCTCCATCCTGAGGAGGAACTCCAGGTACCATCGCGACCGGGCCCGATTGGCGGGCACCGTTGCTGAACGGCATCGCCGCATAGGCGTCATTAATCAGCCCCTGTAGGCCCATGTTGTTACTGGGCACAAAATTGGGAATCGGAATCACCAGGTCGGCAACGTTGTACGGAATGGTAATCAATTCACCATCACGAATTTGCTCGCTGGTAATCTTGAGAACTTCGTCTTTGATCATGTACGTCAAATGCAACGGCTCGAGAATCAAGTTCAAGGCACTCTTGAGAGAAATCTCGCGGCCAAGATTCAGCGAGACCGTTGTATCACTCTGCACACCCTCCTGGCTCAATCCACGAGGATCGAGATGGATGTTGATGCCGGCAAGCTTCGACAAACCGTCGACGACTTCCGAAAGAGGCATATCATTGTAGCTGGGAAGAATGGGCGTACGAAGCTTCCGCTCGATCTCCAATTCACGTTCAGAGCGATAGGAATTCTTGTCACTTGAACCGGTCCGCTTTTGAAAATCCGCCCAATTGTCTGGATACGTCATTGGTTCGGTGGAACTAACGAGTCCTTCTGCAGCAGTCTTTCGAATGTCTTGCTGGACCTGGACGAAACCCTCTTCGGACAAGTCGCCCAATTCGCGATTGAGTCTCTCCCTGCGAATAAACTTGGCATTCTGCCACACCTGGCGGGCGACAGGCTCGTCAGGGGCCATGTCGTAGAGCCGCTGGGCTACCACCTCTGCTTCGGCATAGCGGTGCTCATCGATGAGCCGATTAAACTGATCCACCATTTCGGCGATTTTTTCACGAACTTGAATTCTGACAGCCTTCTGACGATCTATTTCATCCAGTACCTTGTTGTTCGCATCGTCAAGTTCGATCTCCGCTTGATGCTCTTTGATGTATCTTTCTGTTTCGGCAACGCTCAATGCCAGACGTCGCTGGAGTTGCGTCTTGGTGCTCTCATCCAGTTCGGATTTCTTGACGAGTTCTCCCGCCTCTTCCAGGATCCTCAAGGACTGTTTGGGATCCGTTTGACGCAGCTTCGAGGCTTCGGTTTGTCGTTTGCCAATTTCTGCAGCAAGTTGGCGTGCTATCACAATTTGCCCACTCGAGGCAGATTCGATCAATGTTGATCCGTCAATGCTGGCCGGGTTCTTTTCCGCTCCAGAAGAGAGCATCTGCAAGTGGTCTTGTAGTTGTTGTTGATTGGCAGGATCAAGCTCTCCACGACGATTGTAAGCCATGCGAAACAACTTGAGCGCCTGATTGCGGTCCCCCGCGCGCAAGGCGATTTCTCCTTCTTGCAAAAGCGCAAAAGCGTCCATCAATTCAGGAGCAAGGTTCTCTGCCGCGGGCAGCGGTTCGGGTTCAGTGGTCGGCAATTGCGCCAACTTGGGTACTGCGGGAATTTGTTCAAAGTCTGGCAAGGTCAAATCGATCGGAACCGCTGCAGTTGCCGGTGCGACGGATTGATCGAGCAACATGCGATTAGTCACAGACCCTTGTGGCTGAATTTGGCCTGCTGTCTCGGCAGTCGTGGTACCGCCAGTACGCGAGAGGGCAAGTTTCTCCTGGCGAATTTCACGTACTCGGCTCAAGAGCTTGGCCGGACTGGTGTCTTCGACCCCGATGGCGGTGTTCAAACCCACAGCTTCCGATGCGGCCCGTTCGGCATTCTCCAGGTCACCCCACTCAAGCAGCGCATTTCCTTGCGCAACAAGAAACTTGGCGTAACTGTGCTTCCAGCTCGCAGAATTATCCTTGGTAGTTTCCAATTGCTGTAGCTCGGCAAGTGACTGGGCCACCCGGGTTGGGGAGTCTTCCGACTCGGCATAATCCACGCGGAAAGTTCGAGACCTTTCCAGATGTTTTGCTGCTTGAGCCACATCACCTACAACCAAAGAACGACGCGCTTGCAAGAGTGCCTGGTCACATTGTTCTCGTTGACTTCCTGGAATTGGTGTTTCAGGAGTAGCTACCAATGGAGGTGCCGCTTGAGCCTCCACACTTGTGACCGTGGTGGGTGCGGCTGTTTGCGCTCCCACTTTCTGGAGCGGTGTCGTAAAGGGATTGGCCACCTGCTTGCCGGTTGGGGTGGTCGAGCTGGCTGCAGTTTGTTTGGACGTGGAATCGGGACGACTGCTCAGAAGTTTTTCGAGATCTCGGCGCACTCGAGCAGGAGTATCCCCAAAATGGAGCACAGGATATTTCGGCTTGGCCGCTTCGGCGCGTTGGAGCAGGGATTGTGCCTGTTGGTAGTCTCCCTGTGCCATCGCTTGCCTGGTACGCGAGAGCAGTGATTCTATTTCAGTCAGAGAAAGTGCTGCGTTATCCTGAGAAGTCGATCCTGGTTGCTCGGCGGAAATGGGCATTGCTTGGAAAAGCAGCGCAAACGCCCACAGTGAACAGTAGTAACCAACTCTTTTAATGAACCGGTTCAACTCGATACTCCTTTCGAGATCTGTGCCTATCCTTGGCCGAGTCTCGCAACACCATATTCACAGATAAGCCCTCTAAACCAGAGAAAACTTAGCTGCTGCCCAGGTGTAACCACCCCGATGAATGTGAGATCTATATGTACGAACACCCTCAAATTCCAAGTACCCTTGGAGACGAGAGGCCGTTAAATACTTGGCAAGCAAAAAAGCGTCAAGTGCAGATGTCGATGGAACGTCAAATAGAGAAAAATCTTCCCAGCAAATCCCCACTACACTCTGCTAGCAGCACTAGCGAAAGTGGGACTGCTCTCCCATGAACACTCAACCACGCCCAAAGATATAGATTCATTTGGCCAGAGATGAGCACGGATGAGATAAACTCCTATCCGTGTCAGCTCCATGTCCATCCGTGGCTAAAAAAACTTGTGCAAGATGTGAAGAATTCCATCGCTACAAGCGTAGATAGAGGCTTCCGCCGTGCAAGGCCGTCGAGTAAACAATGACATTTTCGCGGACCGCGTGGCGGACCGGCTGGGGAATGCACTGCTTCTAAGGGTTAGAATTCGCCACCGCGGCCTCGACCTCCATATCCTTCGCCACCGTATCCCCCCCGCGACTGACTGTTTTTCTCTTGTTCGATAATGAACTCAACCTCCTTCACTGCAGGCTCGTCCTCCAATTCCTCTTGAATGCTCAGCTTGCCAGCGGCATCCATAAGAACGACTCGGGCTGGTGCCAGCAGATCCCGGTTGCGGGAAGTCAATTTGTCGCCTCCCCGGATATCTACGACCGTTGCGCCCGTGCGGAAATCAAATTCAGGGTCTTTGAATTGCGGGTCTTGTTGGGGGTTGTAGCGATTGGACCAGATGATCATCGCCTTCTCAAAGAGATTCATTACACTTCCCCGCATAAAGGACTCTTGGATCGCGATCTCCGCAGCGTATTCACTGTTGAGTGCCTTGATGAGCATTTCAGCCTCGGGCTGCGAGTTGTAGCTCGTTTCTTTCGCAGGCTCGGCACTTGCCAGATAGATGCGAGCCGGAAGTGGAACACTTGCCACGGGACTCGGTTTGCTCCACTCGGTTAGCCGATACGCCTTCTCCGATTTGGAAAGTCCATCCCTTCGCTGGATCACCGTGGGATCGAGAGTGGAAACGGAAACACGATTGTTGACATCTGCCAGCGCAAGTTGCACTCGATACCGGTATCGGCGCCCAGGTTCGACCGTGTTGTCAAAATAGCGAAATAGCACATTGGAAGTCTTACGATCCCAAACGAAATCGGCAATCTGGACCGCGCTACCTGCACCGAGGCCATACCCTCCTCCGTATCCACCCCCATAGCCACCTTCGCCACCATAGCCTCCGCCGTAGCCACCTCTGCCGCCGAACTCCCCTCCATAGCCGCCACCATAGCCGCCCCCGAATTCGCCACCATAGCCCCCTCTGCCTCCAAATTCGCCGCCATAGCCGCCACCGAATTCGCCACCATAGCCCCCTCGGCCTCCAAACTCTCCACCGGGGACTCCCATGGGCCCGCCAGGAACACGAGCGCTGCCAAACCCTTCATCCTCTTCCGCTGCTTCTTCCACAGGTTGCTGGGCCTCCTGTTCCAATTTCTCAGCTTCCAGCCGCGCTGCTTCGACTGCTAACGGCATGGAGGAATGGCTAACACGATTGTCCCACTCCTTAAGAATCAAGGGAGGCAACGGATGCGTCAGCAAAGGATGCACATAGCGGCCATCTACCACTTCCGGAGGATTCACAGGATAAGTCGCGAGTTCTTTCTCAAGCGATTTTCTTACCACCTTGTCTATCTGTTTCCATTCTCCCTGGCCTTTGTTGGTGACTTCCGCGCGTTCCACCACGTAGCCGAGGTAAATCGGTACATCCCGCATCGCCTCGTAACCTTTTGCGCTCTGGAGGACATCTTCGTACATGCGGTTCTGGGCCTCGACGGGAACCTTGGCCAACACGGTTACCCATGATTGGGGCCTAACCTGCTCGAATCCTTGCAATGCTATGCCTACTTGGGGAGGTACAACGATCGGGGCGTTGCGGCTGCGGGTGGGAGGTTCTTCGCGTCCACCTTCCCCACGACGATCTCCACGACGTCGACGATCACCTCTACCTTCACCTTCTCCTTCATTTTGCATACGCTCCTGTTCTTCCTGCATTCGCTGCTTTTCGCGTTGCTGCTCAGCCAATGCCTCCAGCTGTCGTTGCTTGATTTGTTCAGGATTTCCAGAGGCCCATAAACCGGAATCCGAATTGACTTCCAAATCTTCCGGCGCCAGTAACACAGGATCGGTGCGCAGCCCCATGGGTTCTATGACAGGTCGATTGAGCACACCAATAAGTGGAAAGTGCTCATTCTTAGGTGGCGTCATCGACTCGATGTTCAAAGGCTTGGGCTTGAGGACTTCTTCGGGAGCTTTATCGGCGATGCTAGTGTAGGTAAAGTCTTCGATGTGTTTCTTGGCATTTTGCGACAACTGCGTCAGCTCATTGGGATTTTTACCAGATTCAAGCTGACTTACGTTCATGGCCGACCAGAGCAACCAACCCGCACAGGCCAGGATAGCTACCATCCCCAGCTTTTCTCCATGCGCAAGCAACAAGCGAACGATGGCGTTTCCACCTTTAAGATTTGCTTTCATGGTCATTGCTCCGTATAAGTTTTATTTCCAGCCATATCCAGCAGCGCCGATTATTCATTTGAGGTGAGCAAACAATCCATTCTTGCATTCACACCACTCACCACTAGCCACTTACCACTCACTACTCACTACTCACTTACTCCCCCTACAACCGCAACATCTGAGCCTGGTATTGCATCATCTGACTCAGCCAGTTCTGCACTCGGTGTGCCAAGCAGTTCTTCGTTGGGTTGCATGTAAATATAAACGACTCCCTTGACTTCAACCTGTGCCAAATATGGAGAAGAGGCAGATTCCATCAGCGGTCCGCCAACTCCACCCATCATCCCTGCCTGTCCGAATCCTGCTTCCGACTTGTCGGGATTAATTCTCACCTGATCCACCTCGATGGGGAGAGGCGAGTTGGCACACTCGACTAGCAAGCGAGGCAGCCACCTTTGATCCATCATCAAGAGCATGCGGATGGGAAGTTGCCGATATTCCGTTCCAAAGGAGGTAATATCTCCGGCAGGCAAAGGGGTGCCATCTTCGCCAAGGTAACGCATCGCCAGCAAGGCATCATCACCTCCCCCTTCCATGCCTTCGCCCCCATAAGCTCCGCCGAACTCTCCCCCATAACCTCCTCCAAATTCTCCTCCCTCACCCCCATAGCCTCCCCGAGAAAATTCTCCTCCGAATTCCCCACCGTAGCCACCATAACCACCTTCTCCGCCAGCACCTCCACTGGTATCTGCTGGCATATAAATCCTGCCCGGTTGCGTTGAAGCGACCGATGCCGAGGGTCCTACTTCCAAAGCCATGATGACGCGCACCGCGGTGTTGTCGTGGCGAGTCGCCTTGCGGGCTTCATTGGTTTTGGCAATGACATTGAGCAATGTCTCGTAAACCCAAAGATCTTCTTGAGTGACCCAGATCTCCATCGAGGATGGTTTCTGCTGGAAAAAGAGCTTATCACGCAGGGCGCCCTGATCGAGCCACTGGACAAGATAATCGCCATCGTCGGCGGCACCCGGTTCGCTCATCGGCTGAAAGGCAGCAGCGCCACCAAATTCGCCTCCATACGCTCCCTCACCGCCATATCCTCCTCGTCCGCCGAATTCTCCTCCGTACCCGCCTCCGCCATAACTTCCTCCCGCAGCACCTTCGATCTTCTTGGCCTTGACGATATCTAAAAGCCCATCGAAGCGGTTTTCAATGTAGTTTTGATAGATGGTACGCATCTTGATGTTGATTGTATCACCAAACTTACGCTTATCGATGTAATTGACAAACTCCTCGCCCAACTCTTTGGGCCAAGAGAGTACCGCATTGCGCTGTCGTTCGTAGAGCTCCTTCCACAATTCGTAGACATGTGTTTTTTGCTTATCGACAACTTCTTTGTCAGCAGCAATCACCTCAGAGTTGTGATGGGTTGGCGCACTGGCGAGAGTCTGCATTTGCTGAAATGCCCCCTGAATAGCCTTCTCACGTGTATCAAATTTGGCAGCCAGATCGCTTGCCGCCATGGACCAGCAGACGAAAGCAACGATCACAGCAACGACGCTGAGAATCCAGAACCTTTGCCTCCACATTACTTTTAGAATGGCACGAACTTGATCCATGATCGACTCCTGACAGGAAATACGAATTAGTTCTCAGGGACTACTTCTTCTGCAGCTCCCTCAGCTTCAGCCGCAGCCGCTGCGGCCTCTGCTGTCGCGGCAGCCGCCGCTTCACGCTCTGCAGCCAACTCACGACGTTCAGCACGAGTTTTTGGCTGCCAGACGAATTGAACGATGAAGTCATAACGACGCAAAGTAATAAGCTTGGATTTATCCCCTTCTTCGCCTGTAGCAACACCTTCGCCGCCGTAGCCTCCCCCATAACCTCCTCTACCGCCAAATTCACCTCCGTAGCCTCCTCCATAGCCCGTTGCGCCAGGTGTGTTGAGGTTTGCTTCGGGATTTATCACTTCGTCCCACAATTTCTGGTCTTTAACCAACCAGACGTGGCTAATTGCCAGATCCTGCATGGGGACTTCAACTATTGCACCATTCTCGCCATCAGGAAGTGAGACTGTTCCTTCTTCAAGATTTTTGATCAGTGTGTTCTTGACGAATTCACCGGTCTGATTTGCGCGATCTGATTCGCTATTGTGGTAGTGATGTCCGGTGAGCTGAACAACCCAACCAGCCCCCGTGAGACCGCCACCATCACCACCTTCAGCAGGAGCCGGATCGAACCCCGCATCCATACCAGCCATGGGATCGGCGGCAGCGGCAGCAGGATCTGCATCGGCAGATGCCTTGCTCCCTTTGGAATCATTGTAGGCCGACTCAACAATTGAAAACCATTCGGTTTGCAAATCCGCAAAATGCTGAGTTTCCATCGATTCGATATGCAGCTCTTCCCGGCTACTGATGTCTTCCGCAGTCTCTTTACGCTCTTCGGCTGGACGTGTGTCTTTGGGTAGGGCCGTATCTATTGCTTTGAGCAGTTCCAGCCACCGCAGGCGACCTTCGACATTGCTGATTAGCTTCTCACCGGTCTCAGACACTGACTGAAATTCCGTATGAGTGGAAGATTTTTCACTCTCGTATCCTGCGGCGGTTGTTTGAACACTCTGAGCCAAGCTTTCAGCCGCTTTCATTGCCTCGTTGTCTGTTTCCCGCCAGGCAGAGACATGGGAAAAGTAGTTAAACGTAAGCCCTGCCAAAATGGCTGCGGCTCCTGCCACGGCCCACGGCTTTTTGCTGAGCACCAATCGTGTGCGAACGATTTCTTCAGGCAATAGATTCGTCTTCAGCTCGGCTTTGCCCAATCCTTGCAGGCATAAACCATAGGCCACGGCGAAGCTCAAGATATTGTCCTTGAACTGGGGCTTGCCGGCGGCGCTGCCGGCGGTGAGTTGCTGAAACTCGGTGACCGGTTTGACTTCGAATTCGAGATTCTGAGACAAATACCGCTGCAATCCAGGCAGTTTCATCGCATTACCCAAGGCCAGCACATTGCCGATTTTTGCCGCCTTGTCGATGCTGGTGAAATATCCCAGAGAGCGCTGAATTTCCGACAGCAAATCGCTGAAGACTGGACGCATGGCCTGAAAGACTGCCTTGGGATCATCCGCTTCGGTAGCATTTCGCTTCAAATGTTCCGCTTTGACGAAAGTGAGCTTCAGTTCTTTGCTTAAGGCACGCGTGAAGTGGCTGCCACCGATCGGAATGTTTCGCTGCCAGACCCGGAAGCCATTGGTTACAACCAGGTCGGTGGTGTCGGTCCCCAAAGAGATAACAACCGTCGACTGAGGTGGCTTTTGAGGATCGTAAGGTTCTGATTTGAAATCTCCCAAGCGGTCGAAGCAGACGAAATTGTAGACCGCCAGCGGCATGAGTTGAATGAAATCGACCTCAATACCCGCTTCCTCGAGAGGTTTCAGGGCCTTTGCGACCTGGTCTCGCTTCATCGCAAAAATGCCGACTTCCGGTTCCAGGGCAAATCCATCTTCCTCGCTGCCACCGGTTAACTGCTGATAGTCCCACACCACGTCATCGAGCGAGAACGGAATCTGCTGGCGGGCTTCGTATTTGACGATATCTGGAATCTTTTTGGATTCCACAGGTGGCAATTTGATGAACCGAGCCAGGCCATTTTGCCCGGCGACGGAAATGGCAACTCGATCTCCAGCGATCTCATTACGTGAGAGAAACTGGGTTAAGGCCTCACGGATCAGTTCCTCTGGCTCAGATTCGGGTTGAGAGAGAATCTTCGGATACTCGATGTAGTCGAACGATTCGACGACTATGCGATCCGCTTCTTTCTCGTGGGGACGACATAACAGCGCCTTCAGCGCACACTGGCCAATGTCTATTCCCCAGACGGCATTGCTGCTTGCCATACCTTGAACCTCTGTTCCTAAACAATTCTCGCGCGGCCGCAAAATCGGACCGTATGCCGCATTCCGACACGGCTACCGGACCGCGTTGCGACACGGTAATTTTCTTCAAATGCCTCTATGATAAGCATATCGTTTGGGCCCACGGTTCGTCAATTTTCCGCCTTCAGCGCAGAAACAGAAACGGAGGACCAGAAAAGCAGACTCACGAAGCAAGTTCTCCCCATCCATTTTAGTCGGGAAATGGAATTTGTATAGAATTGCCGGGGAACTTGTTTAACACGCAACAATCACGCAAATCAGTGGACTTTTGAGGAATTCGGCGAGAAAACCGACTGTCATGTTTGAATTCGATACCGATGAAGCGTCCCCCCTATCAATTCCTTGAAACTTGAAAGTTCTTCCCAAAAATTGACTTCTAAGTGCTTTGACCTTTCCCTCCGCCTCGGCTCTACTGGACGCATGATCGTAACGATAGACGGGCCCGCGGGGTCAGGGAAAAGCAGTGCGGCTCGCCAGTTAGCCCAACGACTTGGTTTCCGGTTTCTGGATACCGGGTCGATGTATCGTGCCGTCGCATTGGCTGGCCAGCAGCAGCAGGTCGATTGGAACTCGCCCGAACAGCTGGCGAGCGTTGCGGCAAGCTGCCATATCGAGTTGACCGATACACGAGTCCTTCTCAACGGCCAGGATGTGACCGAGCAGATTCGCACACTCGAGATCACTCGCCTCACGAAATATGCCGCTGACAACCAACAAGTCCGTAAGCTTCTCGTTGAAGCTCAACGCAAGTTTGCCGAAGGCAAAAATGTGGTTGCCGAAGGACGCGACCAGGCCACTGTCGTCTTTCCCCAGGCTGAGTGCAAGATTTTCCTGACTGCCGAAGAGACCGTGCGAGCCCAACGTCGCTTTTTGGACCTCGTTTCTCGAGGCGAACGGGTGACTCTCGATTCAGTCCTCGTCCACCAGCGTGAGCGGGACCAACAAGACGAACAGCGTGATTTTGGCGGTCTTCGCAAAGCCCCCGATTCGATTGAAGTCCAAACAAACGGGATGAGTCCCGAAGAAGTGGTCGAACGGCTCGAATCTCTCGTGCGTGAGCGGATGCCAGCGGTACCTGACCGCTGAGGAACTCTCCACTGTGCCCCGTAGAACTCTGCCGCACCGCGGCTAACCACCAAACACCAACAGAATGTATTGTACCAATTCTCGACGCTTTGCTATTCTGATCTCTATGAAACCAGATCGTGTTTCACCCCAAATTCAGGAGTCCAATCATGGGCAATCACGGTAGCAAAGACAAAGGAAAGAAAGAACCTCAGAAAAAAGCCCAACATACCGCGAAAGAGAAGCGACAACTCAAACGCGAGAAAAAGAATAAGGAAGGCATGTAGCGTACACGCTTCACGATGCTGTCGCATCGGAAGTGCGGCTATAACTGGTTGCCCTGGCCAATCTGCTGTTCGCTCCGTAATCTGTGGGGATGGCACGCAAGAGCGACAAAGCTGTTCCCATTGATACGCCTGCATCTCGGTGGCTGGAGATTGCCCTGATACTGCTGGTGTTTTTTGTCCACGGAGGGACTGCTGTTCCTCACGTGAATGAAGCACACTATCTCGTGAAGGCCAAGCATTATTGGAACCCGGAGTGGTGTGCCGGAGACTTGTTTCTGGAGTCGGCTAATCCCCACCTCGTGTTCTATTGGACCGTAGGGCTTCTAACCAAATGGTTCAGCTTGCCGACGGTTGCCTGGATGGGGAGATTTGCTGCCTGGGGAGGATTGGCGTGGGCCTGGCAAAGACTCAGTTGGCGAATTGTGCCCGTGAAATATCTGTCTGTAGTCACGGCAATGCTGTTCGTAACTCTCATCGCGTGGGGAAACTTCGCCGGGGAGTGGGTCGTGGGGGGTGTTGAGGCAAAGTGTTTTGCCTATATCTTTGTCTTCTGGGCTCTGGCGGAAATCGCACGAGCACACTGGCAACCGGTTTGGCCACTCTTAGGCATTGCCTCGGCATGGCATGTATTAGTGGGAGGGTGGTCGGTGGTGGCGGCCCTGGTTGTCTGGAGTCTAGAAGACAAGAGCTCTCGTCCTGCATTGCGCGCAATGTTTCCTTTCTTAATTCTCGGAGGCATTCTGGCCCTTCCCGGTGTAGTCCCAGGTTTAATGCTTTCTGTTGATGTGCCGGCAGATGTACGGCACGAGGCCGATCGAATCTATGTATTCGAGCGGTTGCCCCATCATTTGGCGCCACTCGCGTTGGCTAGCTCGGAGTTACTATTGCGGGCCTGGCGCTTTGGTCTGCTGTTGGCAGCATTTCTATGGTTGTGGCGAGCATGCGGTAGCTTGCCCTCTCGCTCTCTACTGCAGCTGACGCG
Organism: uncultured Planctomycetaceae bacterium; assembly: GCA_937925545.1. Taxonomy (GTDB): domain Bacteria; phylum Planctomycetota; class Planctomycetia; order Pirellulales; family Lacipirellulaceae; genus Bythopirellula. The sequence continues at coordinate 140,662 of CALALR010000018.1, read as the reverse complement.
CATCGAGCGATTTGCAGCAGTGAGCGTCGTTTGCGGGGCATTGGGACTCGTTTGGGAAATCGCCACGTGGAGTTTTCCGGCCCTGTCCGCCAGCCTGCTGAAGTATTACTGGTTTCGCCTGGCGGACATTGCTGTGCCGTTGGCGATTTCACTCTCAGCCGCCTGGCTCTTTTGTATCGTTGCCCATCGGCGTTCCTTTGCCATTATGCTCCTGGGTGCAATAGGAGTCATTGTACCAGGTGCATTGCTGCTCGGAACGGCTATCCTGCGCGCACAAGAAAATACTGCACCGAGCGATTCCAGAATGTCCGACCGATTTGCCTGGCAAGAAGCATGCGGGTGGGTTTTAAAGAACACACCTCAAGACTCGCTGTTTCTGATCCCTCGGATGGGACAATCTTTCAAATGGTACGCCCAGCGGCCGGACTATTTTAATTGGAAAGACATCCCTCAAGATTCGGCGTCGATTGTCGAATGGTTTCGTCGCAATCGAGAACTTTATTTTCACGAAAACGAATGGGGAGAGGTAGTCCCCTATTACTCGCTGGGTGAGGTAGGTACAGAGCACATCCAAAAGATTGCCTCACAACAAGGCATCGACTATGTCCTCGCCAAAGAGTATCCACCATTGGCACTTCCAATAGTTTTTGAAAACGACTGGTATACCATCTATCAGACAAATGTCCCTGATCCAACCCAGGCTCTTGAAAGCACCGAGACTCCAGACAACACCGGGAGCAATGACTCGCAATGAATGACTATCCTCTACCCGAAATGCCCCTACGTGCCGTGGTGTTTGATCTTGATGGCCTGATGTTTGATACCGAAGTGCTTTACCAAGAAGTGGGCAGCACCGTCCTTGCCCGACGGGGATATGAGTTTACGGATGATCTGATCAACCAGATGATGGGGCGGCAATCTGCCAAGGCGCTGCAGATTATGATCGACTACCATAAACTCGATCTCACGGTTGCTGAACTTGCCAGTGAGTCCATGGAAGTCATGAGGCAGTTATTGGCAACACGATTGACTCCAATGCCTGGTCTATTGGACCTACTTGATGCTCTCGAAAAAGCCGACATTGCCAAGGCTATTGCTACAAGCAGTACGCGCGAGTTTCTTGACCACGTGCTTGACCTATCTAATCTCAAAAGTCGCTTTAGTTTTACTCTCTCGGGTGATGACATCGAGCATGGCAAGCCAGCCCCCGATGTTTATTTGCTGGCATCAGAAAAGCATGGTAGGCAACCTCAGGAAGTGATGGTCCTGGAAGATAGTCAGCTCGGTTGTCAGGCAGCAGTTGCGGCTGGCACCTATACGGTGGCTGTTCCTGCAGGGCATTCACTCACGCATGAATTTTCCGGTGCCAAGTTCATTGCGAAATCTCTGGTGGACAACCGCATTTATCGCGTACTGAATCTTGAATAACCATCAGAAGCGCGCGAAGATGATTGACTCTACTCGAGCGAAGCGCCAAACTGAGCAGTAGTCCTTGTTCACACGCGGAGGTCCTCCGATGCCTACTCTTGAAACAACCGTTAATGGTTTGAAGATGCCCAACCCCTTTGTGATCGGGTCAGGACCTCCAGGGACCAATGGCAATGTCATCGGCAAGGCCTTCGACGAAGGGTGGGGAGCAGTCATCTGTAAGACGATCAGCCTGGACGCCAATAAGGTGATCAATGTCCAGCCTCGCTACGCTCGACTCCGCGCCCGGGACTCGAAAGAGATCATAGGTTGGGAAAACATCGAGCTGATCAGTGATCGAAGTTTTGACATTTGGGTCGAAGAGCTTAAGGCGGTCAAAGACAAATATCCCGACCGTGTTTTAATTGCTTCGATCATGGAAGAGTTCAATAAGGATGCCTGGGTTGAGATCGTCGAGCGTTGCCAGGATTTGGGGGTCGATGCGTTCGAGTTGAATTTCTCCTGCCCCCATGGACTCCCCGAGCGCAAGATGGGATCCGCCATGGGAGAAAATCCCGACATCCTTGGTGAAGTCGCAGGGTGGGTCAATGCCGTAGCCAAAGTACCCGTGTGGGCCAAGATGACCCCGAATGTCACGCACATCGAAGACCCAACCCGTGCCGCTTTCAAGGCAGGTTGCGAAGGGGTGAGCGCAATCAACACGATTCGGAGTGTGCTGGGCATCGATCTGGATACCTTACGACCAGAACCTCAAGTGGAAGGCTACACCACCCCCGGGGGTTACTCTTGCCGCGCCGTAATGCCGATTGCCTTGCGGATGTGCATGGAGATCGCCCGTGTGATACGCGACGAATACCCCGACCGTACGCTCAGCGGTATTGGGGGAGTGGAAACGGGCAACGACGCGGCCCAATTTATTCTGCTTGGGGCCGACACCGTCCAGGTGTGTACGGGTGTGATGAAATTTGGTTACGGAATTGTGAAGGAAATGTGCGCTGAGTTGCTATCGTTCATGGAAAAACACCATTTCGAGACCTTGGATGATTTCAAGGGACACAGCGTGCAATTCTTCACCACGCATGCCGATCTCGTAAACCGTCAAGCTGCCTCCCGTGCTGCAGCCAAGGCAGAGCACGACAAACGCATGATTCGCGACGATGCCCAGTGGACCGGCGATGAATTTGTAAATCAATCCGATGCCTTGGCACGAGGTTAGCTTAAGAGGAACATCGTAAGCATGGAGGTTGCCTCGATCCCTGATCTGTCGCTCTCAGAATGCCTGCTGATTGCCTCGAAACATTTCGACACACGGTCTATCGCATCACGCACGATCGACACCTCGAGCGTGCTCGAATATTACCGACAGAGTGACCGCGGTTATCGGCTGTTTCATTCCCGAGAAGGGGCCATGCACGTGGCGCTCAATTGTGATGAAACATTTTCTACTACCGGTTATTTGGGTCAGGTAGACCTCATTGCCTTGAGATTGCAGCCCGGAGATAAAGTATTGGAAGTCGGGTGCGGCGTGGGATTCAATCTCCGCAATCTGGCAACTCGACTGTCTACCTGTCACTTTACGGGGGTCGATCTCTCTCAAGACCACGTGGTATCGGCTAAGAAGGAAGCCGCAGAAATTTCAAACGCCACATTCGAGCAGGGCGATTTTCACCAAATGAGATTTCCGGACGCTGCTTTCGATGTCGTGTTCGCAATCGAATGTCTCTGCCAAGGGACTGATTGGCGGGGGGCCGTCGCTGAAATCCAGCGTGTGTTGCGCCCCGGTGGTCGCCTGATCGTGATTGACTGTTTTCACCAGCAACCACTGGAGAGCTATGACCCGGATTTACAATTGGCTGCTCGTCTGGTGGAAAAAACTATGGCAGTCGAGGAGTTTGCCATCCTTGGCGACTGGCTCGAAGCCGCCCACCGGCATGGGCTGTCTGTCATTGAACAACAAGACCTCTCCTCAGACATCAGTCACAACCTGGCGCGCTTCTACAGTCTCTCGCGGAGGTTCTTCAAAATGCCCTTGGCAGCAAGAGCATTCTTAAAGGCGTTTCCGCAACGGCTTTTGGAAAATGCACTCTCAGGATTGTTCATGCCTTTCACCGTGGGCAGCGGAGTCCATCGCTACTACCTGCTGACACTTGAAAAGCGATAGCCACTTTGCCGTGTCAGAAATGCGTCGGCTCGCGGGTCAAGAGTTGACCGTGCCCTAACTCACCCGCGAATTTGCCGTCTCGCACTTGCACTTTGCCACGCACCGTGACCACGGTCGGTCGTCCTTCGATCTCCCAGCCTTCAAAGGCATTGTAGTCGATGGCCATTTCCTGGCGTTCGACAGAAAGGGTTCCCCGATAGTCCGAGTCGTAGATCACCAGGTCTGCATCACTACCGACTTGAATGGTCCCCTTGCGGGGATAGAGCCCAAACAATCGCGCGGCCTGGGTACTGGCAGCATCGACGAACGTGTTGAGATCAATACGACCCCGGCAAACTCCATGAGTGTACAAGATATTGACTCGATCTTCGACCGATGGAATCCCGTTAGGAATCTTGGTGAAATCGCCGCGGCCCATTTCCTTTTGACCCACAAAATCGAATGGGGCATGATCGGTTCCCACGGTGCTGATAAGACGCGACCTTAGTGCTGCCCAAAGGGCATCTTGTTGTCTACGCTCGCGGAGTGGAGGCGACATGACATATTTGGCACCTTCGAAATCTGGTTTTTCGGTATACGACTTATCGAGTACAAAATGCGGAATTACAGATTCCACCCAAGCGTGGACCCCACGTAACTGCGCCTCTTGAACCGCTTCCAATGCTTCGCGGCACGAAGTATGCACACAGTAAACATGGGCTCCAGTCATCTCGGCAAAAGTCATCAAGTGATGCACTCCCTCGGCTTCGACTTGGGGAGGGCGAGAATCATTTTGCCACTCAGGCCCCGTCTTACCCTCGCTGATGAGGCGGGCCTGCTCCTGGGCCACTAGAGTTTCGTTCTCGCAATGTGCGGTGACGATTACACCAAGCTGTTTGGCGAGTTTCAGCGTGTTGTAGAGTTCTTCGTCGTTGATGCCAAATGCTCCCTTGTAGGCCAAAAAGATTTTGAAAGATGCGATCCCGCGATTGACAATTTCTCGCAGCTGATTGGCGGTGTTCTCGTCAAATCTTGATACCCCCATATGGAAGGTATAATCGCAGGCACTCTCAGCCGCGCGCGAAAGCCACAATTCGTAGCTTTCGATCGGATCGTCGGTTCGTGCTGGGCAACACATCTCGATCAGGCTCGTCGTACCACCGACAAGTGCGGCACGACTGGCAGTCTCGTAGGTATCCTTGGCATAGGTCCCCATAAACGGGAGATAGATGTGGACATGCGGATCGATAAAACCAGGGAAAACGTATTTCCCCTCAGCATCAATCACTTCATCTGCGTTTGGAGCATCGATATGTGGTGCGATTTGCGAGATGACCTCCCCCTGGCAAAGGATATCACCTGCAAAATCTTCCGTCGCAGTGATGATACGACCATTCTTAATAAGCAAAGACATTTACAACCTGCCGAATCTATAGCAAATGAGGGTTCGTGACCGGAGGAGTTCTCACCCGCCAATTGTGACGCTGATGAGGGTTGGGTCAAGCCGCTGGTGAGGAAAATACGCATTGTACCAGCATGCTGAAGTGAACACGTTTTTTGCTGCAATTTTCGGGAAAGTGCGGACTTAATAGCAAGCTACTTTTAATCAGATTATCTGCAGATTACGCACCTCTTTGGCGTTGCTTGTGGATGTATTTCTACCACCCTGGGAATTTTTGTACGCCCCTTAGATTTGCATCAAGATCAATGAAAAAACTTGGACTCAAGAGTCGGTATTTCTTGTTGGCATTGCTAGTCTCCACACAAGCGGCATGCCTTTTCTTTGGCGTTGCCTGGGCAACTGGCTGGCTCTGGAAAACTTATGAATTCGTTGTCAACGACTACGTTACTTCCGCAGGCAGAGCAGAAGCACATCAACTCGCACTCGATGTGAAGGAAATGGGGCTCACAACCGCTGAACCCGGCACAAAGGATTGGGAGAAACTTCAGCAGTTGTGCGAAATTACCATTATCCCCCATGATGGTGTCCTTTGTTTCATGCGCAGAGACAATGGCGCGCTTCTGTGCCATCCTAATCTTAAGGCTGATCCAGGACTCTTAAGGCTGTTCCCTGGTCGATGCTTATTAATCAATGAGAACACTTCTGGTCCCATCATTAACTTGGTGAAAGAGGCCGAGTCTCAGCGACTCCCCATCATTAGCGGCAAAGTCGAACTGGATGGTCAATTACAGTCCTTTACTGGATTCGACATTCCCAGCATCAATGCCATCTTGGGAGTTTACCAATCGGATAATGCGATTGCTTCTTTTATCGCTGCAACAATCCGGCCGGTCATGCAAGTTGGGTACATCCTGGCGGCGTTTGTCGTCGGTGCCACTTCAATGATCACGGTTTTTCTACTCAATCGTTACGAGGCAGGGCTAAACGCTGCGAATGCCAAACTCGAATCTCAGGTCGCCGAGCGAACCAAGTCTCTCGTTTGCACTCGTAACGCGGTCACCTTCGGACTCGCCCGACTTGCGGAATTCCGCGACGCTTATACAGGCAAACATCTGGAGCGCATTCGAGCGTATGTCTCGGTCCTCGCTACCGAACTGGCACACACGAATCCAGAGATTACTCCTAGTTTTGTTTCTGACCTCGCAGCAGCTTCCTCGCTCCACGACATAGGAAAAGTTGGCATTCCCGATTCTATCTTACTCAAACCCGATCTGCTCAAACCTGGTGAGCGCAAGGTGATTGAAATGCACGCGGCTTTAGGCAAAGAATGCCTGGCTTCCATACGCAACAAATTAGGAAACGACGATTTCTTGGAGGTTGCCGAGCAAATTGCTGCTTGCCATCACGAGCAGTGGGATGGGAGCGGATATCCCAACGGGCTGCAAGGGAAGCAGATTCCTCTGGCAGCACGAATCGTTGCTTTAGCAGATGTCTACGACGCGCTAACTTCCGATAGGCCCTACAGAGATGCGGTGTCCCACGAGGAGGCACGGGATTGGATTGTCTCGCGTTATGCTCAGCAATTCGACCCCGCCGTAGTAGAAGCCTTTGTAGCCCGCGAGGAGGATTTCCGCCGCATTTACTTGATCAATCAAGACTTAAAACCTGAAGTGCAAGTTAAGAATACCTCGGAGTCGAGTGATATCGATAGTGCCATCTTGGCCGTGACCCGGTAGAATGAACTTACTGATGATTTCTCCTGATTTCGGCTAGCCCCCAACCGCCACGCGCTTACCAGTGAAATACTCGAAAGCCCGCCGCCAGATTGCTTGGGAAGCAGCCCGACTCATTCGTGAGCAGCCGGACTTGCGCCACTCCGACGCCCGCCGCTCTGCCGTCGAGCGACTCTTTCCAGAAGGGATCAAGACCAGCGACATCCCCACCGATGCGGAAGTAGGCACCCAAATCCGCTCTCTCGCCCGCGCGGATCAACCAGCACAGTGGGATCGCCGGTTTACCAGTTACGCGGAACTACTTCAGCCGCTCGCTAACATCAAACAGGATCCTCGCTTTCATCCCGAGGGGGATGCCCTCTACCACAGTTTGCAAGTTTTCCAATTGGCTTGCGAAGAGTTCCCCTACGACGAAGAACTGCTAACTGCAGCTCTCTTGCACGATGTGGGAAAAGCCATCGATCGCAAACAATCGCATGAATCCACACTAAAAGCGATCGCAGGAATTGTTACGGAGAGAACATTTTGGTTCGTCGAAAACTTACCGATTGCCACGTCGCTCATCAGAGGTTCCCTGGGAATTCGAGCGCGCAAGAGAATCGAGTCGACAGCTGATTTCGATGAACTGGCTTGCCTGGCAAGATGTAATTTGGCCGGACGACAAATTGGCGTTCCTGTACCCGATGTCGAGAGGTCGCTAGCTATCCTGCAAGAACTCAACGATTCACACGAGGACCAGACTGATTTTGAATAGCTCCACTGGACCAGTCAGTCCTGCATTTTCTTGATCTCACTTTTGCGATACTTGTGTGACTCATCGCAAGTCTCCGGTTTGGCTTGTTGAACTTTAAGAAAGCGATTGCGATTCTAGCGTTGCAGAAAATGCGGTAGGCAATCGCTACTTATTGAACTTGTCAGTAGCATCATTAAGCTGTGTTCATTCCCCAAGCCGGATGGCCACGCCATCCGGTCGTTTTGATGTGTGAGTCAGCGCTAACCAATTTCCTCCGCAAGTTCTTCCGCTTCCTCCAAGAGCTTATCGATCCGCTTCTTAGCAGCGATGTAATAAAAAGCACCCAGCGCGGCGACGACGTAGGTGAGTGCCCGATAGCAGAGGGCTACCATCGCGCCGTTGCTCTCGCGCAGGCCGATCGTGCCGAACAATTTCGCGAGGCCGGTCTCGGTCAGTCCCAATCCCCCGGGTGTCAATGGGAGTGCCCCTGCCACCAAGGCCATGGGAACGATGGTCGCGTTTTCTTGAAACGTCGGACCCGTGATCGGCAAGCCCCGGCTGATGCACCAGAATGCACTGACCAACAGGCAATGTGTGGTGAGCGCGAGGGTGAAAGCGGCGAGCAGATAGCCGCGCTTGCTGCGAAAGTTGGCCAGCCCTTCACTCAACTGGCTCAAGGGGTGCCCCACTAACGGGATCTTATCCAGCAGTTCCTGCATCTTTTTTCCGGAGACAAGTCGGCTGGTCATCAGCAGCAACATTCCCAAGCCGCACACAGCAGCCGTCCAGACGATGGCCTCGACACCACTCAGTAGCGGACTCTTGCGGAGCGAATCGCTGGCGAACAACAATCCCAAGCTGGCGACCACCAGCATTCCCACCAGCCCGACGAATCGGTCGATGAACACCGAGGCGACCGCTTCGGTCCGCCGCCCCGGTTGTTCGTGGGCGATGAAGGCAGCCTTGAACAAATCGCCCCCGACGCTGCCGGGCATCACCTGGTTGAGCATAAACCCGAGCGTGCCCAGGCGGAACGCATCACTCAGGAGGAATTGCATTCCCAACCCATGCACGAGCAAATACCACCGCACAAAACTGCAAGTGAACGAGACCAGCACCATCACCAAGGCAGCGGCCAGATAGGGCCAGTCCTTGGGTTCGCTCACCAGGCGCGAGAAGCCGGCATCTCCCTGGATTTTTACCAGCAGGTAGCCGACGATCCCCAGGGCAAGCACAACTTTGCCCACGGCAATCAGGATTCTCAGACTTTTAGAGAGGTGGCTCATAGGGGGAATGCACAATTAACAATGTCCAATGACCAATGTTCCATTCATGCCGCGTTTTTGCACCTATTGGTCATTGGACCTTGGACATTCTGGCTTTCTCTGCGGCGTTGACAATTTACGTGACGGGTGTTAGTTTGCCAGTTCGTCGCCGAAAGGGCCAGTGCGAAACATGGCACTGTGAATCCCGATCGGCCACTTCCGCGGGGGATTAGCTCAGCTGGGAGAGCGTCTGGCTGGCAGCCAGAAGGTCAGCGGTTCGAGCCCGCTATCCTCCACTTCGCTTTTTTTCTGAAAGATGGGCACTCTGGCCCGTCGCATGGGTTCTGGGAGCGAGCGTCACTTCACCGCTCGCGATTCTCTTGTCAAAGTCGCCTTTCACTCCGTGAAAGTGGCGCTACTTTCACTCCAGTGAAAGGCGACTAAACGGATTGCCTGAGCAGCGTACTCCACCCCCACGGGGCTTGGCCCCGTGGTGCACAACATTCGCAGGCTAGCATGGCTCATAGCAACCCTTCACGACCCCCACAAGCTCGTCTTGTGGGTGAAGAAGATTCTAACTGTAAGTTACGATCGCTCCGAGAGATTCTCGTCGGAAGTAGATTTTCTTAGCGCCAGCCAGCTAGCGGCTACAACGTAAGTCAGGACTCCGCAGATAACTGCTAGAGTTACCCGAAGGACCGCGTTGACTTGTTGATAGTGGTAAAGCTTATCTCGCGCATTTCCAAATCTCACAAGGTCAACGAACCAGATAGAAATCTCCTCAAATTGTTGGCCGAAAAGCGAGTGGCGAAATCCCGCTGGATTTCCGAAATATGCTTCTACGGCGAGTAAAACCCAATAGGTCAAAAAGCCACATACAAAACAAGTTGCGGCAAATCGCTCTTTAACGGGACTGTATAATGCCACAGCGATATTGGCCGCCAGCAGTATGAACTGACCCAGGATAAAAGAGATCGGAAGTATTCTGTGTTCCACCACTATGGCTGCAACAAACCAGATGCACCAAGTCGTCACTAGGAAGATAGCTTTAAGTGAAAAGTGCATGAGGTATAGAGCCTATATCACCAAGTTGAAAAGAAGCTGCGCCATCATGAGAGGGAGTCGGCATTTTAGCCGGTCAATTTCGGGAAAATCAAGCAAACTTAACTATCCTAGACAACCAACCTTGCCACCCGCTGCCCTTATGAGCAAGAATCACCCCGTAAGCATTATCCAACTCGTGCTACACGGCAATAACCGACGGTGGCAACAATCTTTGCTTCACGCTATCCTATTCCTTAGTCCACACACCGGTGGCTAGCGCCGCTCACTTGAAATTGATCCATCCGCTATAGCGAGTTCTATCCAAATGCCCAGCGAACGCTTTGAAATCGAACCGGAAGAGACCCCTCGCGAGCCGCGGCAGGGATCGGGGTGTTTAAAGGGTTGTCTGATCGTCCTGGCAATCATCGTGGCGCTAATCGCGATCTTGGGGGTCGTCACGGCTATGAAGTGGCGCGGGTGGGTTGCCAGTCTCGCGGGGACGGCGATCGAGGAGTCGCTCGCAGCCTCGAGTCTCGATCCCCAGGAAAAAATCGAAGTCCAACACGAGTTGAACCGGGTCGTGGAAGCCTTCGAAGCAAAACAGATTTCCGGGCCGCAGCTAGCGCAAATCATGACCTCGCTCGTGGAGTCTCCTCTCATGAGCACGCTTGTCGTTTCCGTGGTCGAAGAACAGTACTTGAACAAGTCCGGCCTCGATGTCGAAGAAATCGACGCCGGGAAAATCACCCTCAAACGATTTGTGACGGGTGTTGTGGAAGCTAAGATCAACGAGGACTCCGTCGACAAGGTGCTCTCGCATGTGGCCGACCGTCAGCCGGATGGCAACTGGGAGTTTCGCGAACAGGTGAGTGACGAAGAACTCCGCGCGATGTTGGCCGAAGCGAAGGCAGCGGCCGATGCCGCAGAGATTCCTGCCGAAGTCGACGAAGTTGATCCTTCGGATGAAGTGCGTCGCATCGTCGATGAGGTGCTGATTGAACAAATTCCCCAAGAGCAATAGAAAACCAAGCGATCTCGCAACTATCCTTTGCTGGCTAATTTTCCGCCAAAAATGGCCGTGATTGCTTCCCTATTCCCTCGTGATAGAATAATTCGGTTGGCGTGAATAACCCAATGCGCTGGTTCCGCGCAAAAGGGAATGTCCGTTCTCGCTAACTTCTCTTTGCCTTGTGTTTTGCCTAACGGAATCTGATTCTTTTTTGAGCGAGGAAGATCTCATGAGATCGATCATCTTGGGCTTGGCAGTTCTCTTTGCGCAAGCTTTCTGGTTTTGTCCTTCAACAACCTTTGCTGTGACACTCGGTGCCCTGCAGGACGCTGATGTAGCCACGGGGGATACATGGGATGATGTGACAGTAGGCACGTCCCCTTGGATTGTCGAAAACTATTCGCTCGCCACTTCAGTCATTGGCCACATCCAGTTCGATGTGAGCAGCTTCTCACCAGGAACCGTCCAGAGTGCGGTCCTTCGACTCTTTCAAGACTTCAATAGCACCAATGGAGTCTCTTACGACATCTATCGCGTTGACTCCCCGTGGGATGAAGCCACTGTGACTTACAACACACGACCCGCGTTGGATTCGACGATCTACTCGACGCTCGCGATCGCAGATAGTGCAAACCAAGTGTGGCGGGAGTGGGATGTCACTTCGTTGGTTCAGGAGTGGGTCGATGGCACTTCGACCAATTATGGCTTGGCCATTCTTCGAGACCCGGATGAGCAGCCGTGGCCCTATTTCCGCTCCAAGGACTACAACCTCGGGGAGGAGGGGTTTCCCGAGTTGGTTGTTACGATTCCGGAGCCCGCGAGTCTCTCCTTGGTCGGATTGGCTTGCGGGATGCTATGGATGAGAAGATCCACGAAATCTGGTTAAATGAATCGCTTCTCTGCAGGGCACGGTTAACCCTCAACACATTGAACTCCCTTACGCGAGTAAGTCTTTAACAACATTGCCGTGCACGTCGGTCAGGCGGTAGTCTCGACCTTGGAAGCGATAGGTCAACTGTTTGTGGTCGAATCCCAGCAGATGGAGAATCGTAGCTTGCAGGTCATGCACGTGAACCGGTTTCTCTGCGACGTTGAATCCTAGTTCGTCAGTGCTCCCGTAAACAATGCCTGGCTTGGTGCCTCCACCTGCCAGCCACATCGTGAAGGCGTTGGGATGATGGTCTCTGCCATCGTCGCCACCTCCTTGCACCATCGGTGTGCGTCCGAATTCACCTCCCCAGACAACCAGGGTGTCTTCCAGCATGCCCCGCTGCTTGAGATCGATGACTAAGGCAGCGCAGGCCTGGTCGGTATCCAAACAATTCTGAGCCAAGTCTTTGTGAAGGCTCCCATGTTGATCCCAAGATTCGTGGAAAAGCTCAATGAACCGCACTCCTCGTTCGACAAGACGGCGCGCCAGCAGACAATTGTTGGCGAACGAGGACTTTCCCGGCTCCGCACCGTACATATCCAGGATGTGCTGTGGTTCTTCACTCAGATCGGTCGCTTGGGGTGCTGAAGCCTGCATGCGAAAAGCCATCTCGTAGGAACTGATACGTGTGGCAATTTCTGTATCACCCACGACGTCGAAATTATGACGATTGAGGGCGTTGACCGTGTCGATCATCTCCCCCTGCACGGTTCTGTCTATTCCTGGAGGATTCGACAGATACAAAACAGGATCACCACTGGAGCGGAACTCGACTCCTGAGTGAACCGTGGGAAGAAATCCGGAACTCCAAGTTCCTGAGCCTGAGCTAGGGCCCTTCTTACCGGAATTCATGACCACAAATGCAGGCAAGTCCTGGGTTTCACACCCCAAACCATACGTAACCCAGGAGCCCATCGAGGGTCTGCCGAACTGCTGACTGCCAGTACTCATCAAGAGCTGCGCCGGAGCATGATTGAATGCGTCGCTCACCATGGACCGGACGATACAGACATCTTCAAGGACCTTGCGTGTATGGGGCAAGAGTTCTGAGAGATGGAGGTCATTCTCCCCTGCGGGGGAAAACTTAAACTTTGGCCCCAGCAGTTTGGAGTTGGGGTCGATAAACGCCGCCCGGTAACCTTCGAGTAACTCGGGAGGTGGTAGCGTGCCATCAAGTCGCTCAAGGGTCGGTTTGTAATCGAACAACTCGAACTGACTGGGCCCCCCACCCATAAACAGGTAAATGACATTTTTTGCCTTCGGCAGATCGGGGGCAGGCCGTGAAGCGAGCGGATTCGCTGTGGTAGATGCCGCTAATGTGTTGCTTCCTAATAGCTTTGCCAGGGCCATGCTCCCCACGCCAATACCGCACTGCTGGAGGAACCAGCGCCGACTGAGCGTGGCAGGATCTTCATGCTGATGATAAACGCTTTGGCAGTTCATGGGGATAAGCTTTGTTCAGCGAATTATTGTTTGGTAATCGTCTCGTCGAGATTCAACAGGATTCGGCTGACGATGGTCCAGGCGGCCAAGTCGGCAATTTCTTTGGAATCTGCATGCTCTTCAACAATTTTCCCTGCCGCCTTTTGAGCAGCTTCTGGGGAATTCTGGAAGTAGCTTCGGCTTCGCGTTAGTTGCGAAAGCAAAAGATTCGCTTCTTCTTCATCGGGTTCACGAGTAAGACACAACTGAAATGCATGATTGATGCGAGTCTGATCGCTGGCGGGTGATTCTCGCAACACGCGTGCAGCCAAGGCCTGACTACATTCTACGAATTGTTCTTCGTTGAGCATGGTCAATGCCTGGAGAGGCGTGTTCGATCGAGTGCGACTTACGCACGCTGCATCCCCCTTAGGAGCATCAAATACTTGCAACGGGGGATAAGGGACCGACCTGTAAGTGTGAACATAGAGGCTGCGACGGTACTGTTGGTCGTCCTCCTCTGTGAACCAGTTTTTTTCCCCATAACTTGCCGGGGGCATAAATAAAAACTCGGGAGCCGGTGGATAAATGCTTCGCCCGCCAACCTCTGCGCTGAGCAACCCGCTCACTGCAAGCGACAGATCGCGGACCACCTCGGCAGGAACTCGAAAGCGTGGCCCATGGGCTAGCAGTCGATTGCGTGGATCAACCCGCTTGAGTTCGGGGGTGATGCTTGAATCTTGCTGATAAGTCGACGAGTTGACGATCAAACGGTGCAAGTGTTTAAGGCTCCAGCCTGATTCCATGAATTCGACGGCTAGCCAATCGAGCAACTCAGGATGCGACGGTGCGGGAGATTGCGAACCGATGTCTTCCGTGGTTTCGACCAGACCCGTGCCGAAGTATTCCTGCCAAATTCGATTCACGAGCGATCGTGCCGTGGTAGGAGACTCTCGGTCAACAAGCCACTTGGCAAATCCTAAGCGATTCACAGGCATATCTTGGGGAAATGGATGCAACCATGCTGGCGTTCCTGGCTCGATCTCTTCGGCCGGGCTGAGAAAGTCGCCTCGTTCCAGGCAATGGGTCGTTCGCCGCTGTTTGCTCTCTTGGACAACAAGTTGGACATGGCCATCAGGAAGCTTGGCCTGTAACTGGCTGATTTGTTGGTTGGCATCAGCAAACTCAGCAACTGTCGTTCTCCAATAACTAAATGCTTGGGAAAGTTGTTCTTCCGTCCAGTGCTTCGGATCGTTGGTTTCAATCAACCCTCGGAGCGCGGCTGGTAATGGATCAGCAACTGGATCAGGTTCCGTACCAATAGAGAAACGGAAACATCCCATCAAGAAATTCTCTTTCTTATTCGAACTTTTGCCTCCGTGTGAATGCATTAAAGTAAAACTTAGTCGCGTTCCCTTGGGGAAACCGAGTGGCTTCTCCGGGATAAACACGGCTTTTCGCGGTTGATTTCGCGTGGCAGGGCCGCTGTCGCTGGTCCATGCCGTCTCGGAGTTTCCATCGATGGCCAGTTCTACTGGTCCTATGGTTCGCTTATCCCCTCCTTCAATTGTTTTGTCGTAAAAGGGTGCGTGCAGCGACCGCTGAGGAGGATTGACGTCAGAAGTCGCGCGAACGAACTTCACTTCCTGGGGAGCCTGGGAACCGTCTAATGGTTCGACAGTCAGCTTGAATTCCGTAAGGGCTCCTGCACCATATTCTGATCTGCCAGGTCCATTGGCTGGGAGCTGAGGATTCAAGAGTAGCTCGAAGCGAATGCCCGTAATATTCGTTAGTTCAGTTTCTGCTTTAAACGTAGTTTCCGTTCTTGTAGGGGCATATCCTTCAGACAACAAGGAGCCATCTTCGTTGAGCTGAAATTTTTGGCCATCGAAAGAAAAGATTTTAGGCTTCAGAACCTCCCAATGAGGTTGGTTTCCGCGAACTTCCGTCGCCCACTTGCGAATCCGGTCTTTCCAACCGGGATAGGATGCCTTCAAATTCTCTTCAATCTCGCTTATCGCCGAATGAATTCGATCGACTTCGATTTGATCCCGTTCCGTGTAAGCAATGACACTGGCCTCCTCGCAATTATTAAGAAAGGCGTACATGCCATAATACTCTGCATGAGTGAGCGGATCATATTTGTGGGTATGGCATTGGGCACATTGGGTGGTGATTCCCAAGATCCCTTTGCCAATGGCGTCCATACGGTCGAACAATCCTTCCACGCGAAACTGCTCGGGATCGGCACCACCTTCCTCGTTCACCATCGAATTTCGCAAGTAACCCGTGGCAATTCTTTGTTTCTTCGTAGCGTTGGGGAGCAGGTCGCCGGCAATCTGCTCGATAATAAACTCGTCGTACGGTTTATCCTGATTGAAAGAATCGATGACCCAATCCCTCCAAAACCACATCGTGCGTTGCATATCCTTCTCATAGCCGTCCGAGTCCGCATAGCGTGCGGCGTCAAGCCAATGCCTCGCCCAACGTTCGCCGTAATGCTCTGAGTGAAGCAAACGCTCGACTACCATGCTAAAGGCATCGGGAGATTCATCGTTGAAAAACTCTTTCTTGTCCTCAAGCGAGGGAGGCAGCCCTGTGAGATCGAGATAAACACGGCGCAGCAACGTCGCAGGAGCAGCCTTGCGCGATGGCTTCAATCCCTCGTGTTCCAACTGCTTAAAGATAAATGCATCGACGGGATTACGCGCCCACTGTTGGCCTGCGGGCGAAAGCTCTGGTAAAGCTGGCCGTACGGGTGCCTCGAAAGCCCAATGTTTGCTGTAAGCTGCTCCTTGATCGATCCACTTTCTCAGGAGTTCTACCTCCTCAGCCGAAAGCTGCTTTTCAATCTCGGGAGGAGGCATTTTGAGATCTGGGTCATCAGTCGTTATTCGAGCAATCAATTCACTTGCAGCAGAATCTCCAGGAACGATTGCTTGATAGCCTCCGCGGTCCTCAGTGGCGCTGTCTTGCTCATCTAAGCGCAATTCAGCTTCACGCGAACTATCGTCGGGGCCATGGCAGAGAAAGCATTTGTCGGAGAGAATTGGGCGGATTTGGCGAGTGAAATCAACCGGCGACTCTTCCTCTACTGCATATACCCGAATCCCCAGACAAACTACCAGAACAAGTAGAGAGACAAAGGTAATCGTCGATCTATTCTGCCAACGAATCATGCTCGAGAGATCGTCCTCATCTGGCCGAACTCCATAGAAAAGCGAAAACGCAATTCATGACTAAAACGTACATTGTACGGTGAAAATCAAAGATTTTCCAGTCTATAAGAGAACTATCATTAGCACCATGTGAGGAATAAGAAAGTCCAACCGACTACTCTTTGCGTATCCGGCAACGCGAAATCATCCACCACATTTAAGCGACATCCCCTCGATTGAGACACTCCGCTTGCGAGAGAGTGTGGAGCAGCGCACTAACTTATGAGCGGGCCATCCGGCGATGTGCGCAAGTCTCTTAGATGTGGCTGGTCAAGGATCTTGAATGGATTGATGAGGTCTTGCAAGTTTTCGCCACGTTGGGTAATGCGATCTTCTGCAATCGGACCAAATCGATCGGCGGCTAGTTGAAGATAACTGATCCGTTCGGGTCGAAGTCCCATAATGCGTGCGGCCGTGGCATCAACGGCAGGCAGCGATTTGCCCACCACAATCAGTCCCATGTGCTTCATGCTTCCCATGATCGGGCCATCTCCTTCCATGCAATCAATGGCATCTACGATTGCGAGTGATTTAGGAAGCGTCGCGTTGATGTCGACCACCGTTTGCGGAATACCATTGTGATGCAGCACGTTCTTCGGCCAGCCATACTTAATTCCAGGAAGCGTGCCGTAAAAGTTTTTCATCGAACAAGTAATTCCAACCCAATGATGCGTTTTCATTTTGGGCAACGATACCACGTAGTCAGCTTCGCACACGCTACGGGGAAAATAAATTCCTTTAAGAGGGCTAATGCGACCGCGGTTTACTCGCCAAGCGACTTCTTCGTAGTTGAGATCAGCAAAACTAAGTCCTGCATCGTGAAGGGCCTCGGCAACGCCGGACTCGACGAGCGCCATCTCCGTATCGCGGACGTGGCCTGGAGCTTCGCCGACTGTGACCGTGGCACCCCATTCGCGAAAAACCTCGGCGGCGGCGATGATCACCGAGGGGTGCGTGGTCATGTGGGGTATCTGCCGGGTCGGTTCGACCATGTTGGGTTTCAGCAGCACCTGTTTCTTGGAGAACTGGACCGGCTCTAAGCCGCAAACTGTGAGGCCGTCGCGGATGGTTTGCACCAGCTTGCCGTTGTATTGTTGATTGCGGGCAACGAATACATCTGCGCGAGGAAGCAAATAGCTACCTAGAGTTTTGGCACCGGCGAATCCGGCAAACGCGATTCCTCCAGCAGCCAGAACAGTCCGGCGGGTGGGTTGCGTGGGAAACTCGTTGGATCTCGGTTTTTCTGAGGATTTCATGTCGCCGCTTTCTGCTGAAACCCAGGAAAGCTTTTCATCTCTTTGCAGGCAGCTAATGCAAGTAGTGCCAACTTGTATTCACTCGCGCCACGCTCCATCTCACGTGCCAACGCCCTTTCCAGATAGACGTCGGCCAGCTTTGGTCGGCGGCCATGGGACGTCAGACCGAGAATTCCATAGCACATAGAGCTGGTTGTCGTCTCAGAACCAATCGAAGCTTCCAAATATTCTAGAGATGCTGCTACACGAAGATCGTCATTGATTTCCCCCGCAAGGGCGAGCATGGCCAGCCCGGTTGATTGCACCTGGGGCAAAGTTGCCTGTCCGAGCACCAGCGTACTCCCAAAATTACTGCCACCGGTAGGAAGCAAACGATCGGTAATAAGCCGCACACCCTCACGGGTGCGTGAATGGGCGCTCAATCCTGCCGCACGGAGTGCTAAGACGAACATACACGTCGGTTCCATCCAGGCATGGGTATTGGCGGCCCAGGACCAACCAAGAATACTCGGGTCGTGTCCGACCTGCGGATTTGGCTCGGCAGGTTTTCCGTGCGTGGTCAGGGTCCACTCAATTCCTCGCCGGATATTGTCGGCATACTTCGCCTCATCGCATGCTATCCAGGCAAGAACTGCCAGACTAGTTGGCCAGGCGGGTGTGTCATGCTCGCTAAGCGCACCAATTGCACCGTCGTGTTGTTGTGCATCAGCAAGTTGATCTGCCAGTCGGCTTGATGCATCGAGTTCGCCGTGTATATCGAGAGCAATGCTGGAGAGTGCAGTTGGCTCAGCTGCCCAGGGGCCAGCAGGGCTGTATGCACATCTTACCGCACCCCGGAGACTTTCAATGATTTGCAGAAAGACGGACATGCGCTCTGCCTATGGCTATTGAAGCCCTGGCCGAAGGTACTTCTACCTCCGGAATACCTGGACCGAGTAGCGGTCTGGCTAAGGCTTACGACTCATTAACTACACACTAGGCAAGTCTAGGTTGCAAAATGGCATCAAAGAGGCCAGGAATCCCGTTCAACTTGGAGCGATTTGTGGAGTCATTCCGAATGAGGATGGGAGCTTCGGCACGATTTGGAAAAAACTTGAGCCCAATGGGTCAATTCATTTTGACTTCCGAAGGAACTGACATAGGTTTCAAGTGGAGTTGGACTGACCGGTAGTCAGCTGGCTTCAAAAGGTGAGCGCTGTGGGCGCCACCTGCAAGACTTCTCTTCTCCTGACCAATCGGTTTCTCACGGATGTCTGAGGTGAGAGTTGTTAAGCAGACCTGAGCCTGCTGCGAGATCATCCTCGATAAAGGCAAACCAGCCGCAAGGTTGGGACGCAAAGCCATGGGGCGGCGAGTATGCAACTTGTCGTTTGCCAGGCTACCGAAAGGAAACACAGCGATGAGATGCAATGACGCAAAGCATCTGGGATGAGACGCACAATTGTACTTGTTCAGGCATTGAAACCGCATAACTAATGGCTCTAAGACCAAGAAGGTTGAAACGCGGAATAGATGCCTACTAACGGGAGTATTGAAACTCCTGACAACCCTGAAGAGTGTCGATTAATTCGGCACCGACAATTGGAGGAATGCTATGAAGAAATTTGCTAAGAAGGTACAACGTTTCCTCGTTTCGGAAGATGGCCCCACCGCTGTCGAGTATGCAGTCATGCTCGCCTTGATCGTGATTGTCTGCCTGACAGCGATTCGATCGGTCGGTACCAATGCTGCGGCCACCTTTACGGGTGTCGCCGGTCAGTTGTCCGGTAGCTGATCCAACGTGGGCGTCTCCTTTTCAGGGAGTCAGAACTACGGTTGAATTACACCACCTCTCGGGAGCCAATTCGGTTCCCGAGGGGTTTTTTTCGTGGGCCCGACACAAATAGCTCATTCATTCGGAATAATGCGTAGGGGGGGCAGTATTCAGGAATTTAGAAATCGAACCAATTTGTGGGCAATGCCAACCCTATAGATTCAATTCATGAGCTAAGGTTCTGTAGAAGGGTGGCATAACCCACCAACTTCGGGAAATCCGTGGAGAATCTTGCCATGTTCAATTTGATTCCAGAGCATTTATTGACACACATGTTTCAATTCATGTGTTGTGTGCTGGCCATCTTGAGTTGCGTGGCGACGGTGTTCCTAGCTCCCCGTAGCTAATTCAAACCATGCAATGAGTAACCGACTATCTCTCAGAATGGACCCTGCTGATGAATGAATTCTTTGAATTTTTTTCCGATACCTGGCATGTCTGGTTGGTAACTTTTACGTTGATCGTTGCCGCCATTATTGATGGGCTGCAACTGAAAGTGCCTAACTGGATAACCTACCCCATGATTTTCACTGGCTGGGTGTACAGCGCACTGCTGTCCTCCTATGCGGGCTGGGAAGGCTTAGGCTACAGTCTTCTGGGAACAGTCGTTGGTTTGGCGCTGTTGTTGCCACTGTATGCCATCGGCGGCATGGGAGCCGGCGACGTGAAACTGCTGGCAGGTGTCGGGGCCTGGATGTGGCCTACTGTCACGTTCTTTGCCTTCGCCGTGTCAGCCATTGTCGGTGGTGTCATTGCTGTCGGCATGGTGCTATGGACTAAATCCTGGAATAAGCACCGCGACCAGTTCTGGGGAATTTTTAACGAGATCATCACAGTCAAAGACCCCGAAAAGCTAGCAGAGATTGCCGCCGAGCGGAAACCGAGAATGTTCCTGCTACCCTATGGAATTCCCATTGCTATCGGCTCGATTGCATATTTTGCCTGGCATGGGATGCAACTGTAGCGATTTGACGGCACGACCGCGATAACCGGAGAATTTCCTCAATTTTGTGGACGACTGAGGCTGGGAGAGCCGAAGAATCAGACAAGGTGTCAGAGTCCGCCTAGATTAGCGGAGATTGCGCCGAGAGAGGACAAGCCCTCTGAAGGGGATTTGCCTCCTAGAAATGACCCGACGGAATCAGGACCAACCAGAGGCCTGAGTAACACTACCATTCACAACGACACGTTGTGGCAGACAACCGGAATCCAATAATTCCGACCTCATGCCAGGGGGGTATGATGCGTCCGAAATCTATACTATTGTTAGCCCTTGCGCTCGGCTGCGGCCTGGTTGCCTCGATTGGCATTAGCCAGGTACTCGATAGCAACAGCAAGAAACAAGCCGCCATCGAGACGGTGCCAATTTACGTGGCACTGAAGAACATCAATCTGGGGGACCCCGTCAACGATGGTATGGTAAGCCTCCAGGAATGGCCACGGGATAAAGTCCCTGTGGGCGCTATCACCAAGTGGGAAGACATTGAAAGTCGTCGACCAAAGACGACCATCTTTCAAGGCGAACCCCTCAACGATGGCAAATTCTTGGCCAAAGGCGAGACACACGATCCTATCTCTGGGATTCCACCAGGAATGAGGCTCAAGACCGTCTCGGTCGATGCCCGCAAGAGTGCTGCTGGTCTGCTGAGCCCTGGTGATCGTGTGGACGTGCAGCTCTATATTCCGCAGAACGAACGGCAAGGAGTTCCGCACGCTTTTACAAAAATTATTCTGCAAAACATCCGAGTCTATGCAGTCGACCAGACCGTTCAAAGAACCGCCGAAGGCACCGAGGAACGCAACGTCGCTAAAACTGTCTCTTTGGTGGTAACACCTCAGCAGGCGAGTCGCGTGACTACCGCCGAAAACCTGGGCGAACTCAGCCTGATTCCCCGCCATCCCGACGATGATCTGATTGTCGATGATGCTGAGCAGTCACTTGAGGACATCTTTGCCCGCAGCGATTCGAGCAATCGCGAAAAAGAACGCGAAGCATTTGATAAAAGCGACGAGGAGGAAATCGAAGATTCCCTGCGTAAAGACATGAGCAATCATCCGACGGTTGCTGTCGAAGCACCTTTCCGTATGAAACTGATTTTCCCTAACGAAGTGAGCCAGATCGAATTCGACAACACGACAGGCGAACCTCTGGAGGCAGAGGCAGAAAACTACAATACCTATGCACCAACGAATTCCGCCGGCCAAAACTCAGGTGCGAACGAATCGACCGGCCCAGATTTTGGAACAGACAATCCCGAGGAAACGTTCCCGATTGATTTTGAATAAACCCAGACTCCCCACTGGCAAACAGTAACAAGGATGTTGCTTGTCCCAGTGACTGATACCAGGCTGCCTCGACCACAGGTTGCCACACTTCAGTAATACTCAAAGCGAAGGAAGTACAAGGATGTACCCCGAACTGAATTCCCGCATCTGCGTTGCCCGCGTGGCACTTCAAAAGATCACACTGGTTCGCTTGACGGTAGCCGTGGCGACGTTGCTCTCGAGCTTAACGACAGCTGCAATCACACAGGCACAGCAGTCCCAGGTGATCCGCAACATCACCCAGGACACCGAACGTCTGGAGCTGACGGTCAATTCGAGCCGCATCCTCACGCTCGAAAAGCGCATCCCGCGAATGGTGGTCAATAATCCCGAGTTGGTGACTGTCACTCCGATCAGCGCCAATCAGATCCAACTCGCAGCCCGCAAACCGGGGGTTACGCAAGTCAATCTGTGGGACGAAGAAGACAACGTCTTTACCGTCGACGTAATGATCTATGGCGACGTGCGGGAGTTGGAACTAGCCTTGGAACGACTGTTTCCCGAATCATCGCTGAAAGTGATACGATTGACCAACAGCCTTGTGCTTGAGGGCTTCGTCGAGAAACCGGAATCTGTAAGCCCCATCATCCGCTTGGCAGAAGATTATGCACCCAAGATTGTGAATAATATCTCCGTTGGCGGTGTGCAGCAGGTCTTGCTGAAAGTGAAAGTTATGGAGGTGTCGCGGACTAAGCTACGTAGTCTCGGGCATGACTTTGCTTTGACTTTCAACGACGGATTTGTATTCTCCAACGTTTCTGACATTCTTACTGCTGCAGGCGTCACGACGGGAACTCCAAGTGGTCGCGACCTCTCAGGTGTTGGCTATGGAATCGTGGGCAACGACGCCCAGTTTTTTGGTTTCTTGCAAGCACTGCAGGAAAATCGCCTCGCCAAGCTCTTGGCTGATCCCTCGATTACGACGGTGAGTGGTCGACCTGCCAGATTCAATGTCGGTGGAGAGTTTCCCATTGTGATTCCTTCCGGCCTGGGACAGAGCGCTATTGAGTTCAAGCCGTTTGGGACGGAACTTAATGTCGTACCCATTGTGCTCGGAAATGGTAACATTCGCCTGGAAGTTCGTCCTCGAGTTAGCCAGCGTGATGATGCCAATGGCATCCAGCAGAACGGTTTTACAGTTCCCTCACTGATCGTGCGAGAAGTGGACACTGGCGTCGAACTGAAAGCTGGCCAAACCTTGGCATTGGCTGGATTGGTTCAGACCCGGGTGGAAGCCCAAGAGCGAGGCCTGCCATTCCTCAGCAATATTCCTTATCTCGGGGCAGCCTTCCGCTCTGTGCAGGAAAATGTTAACGAAATTGAACTCTTGATTTTGGTCACTCCCGAATTGGTCGATGGCATGGATCCACACGAGGTTCCCGTCTGTGGACCCGGCATGGAAACCGTGTCCCCCAATAACTGCCAACTTTATTTTGGTGGACACCTTGAAGTACCTGCGTGTGGGCCTTGTGCGCCGACTGGCTGCGGGCTGGATTGCCATAACTACTACAACAACTCGAATTGTCCTGGTGCATGTGTGGTAACGGATGGATATGGCCCGACTCCGGCCAATCCTGCAGAATCGGATTACGAGTATCGCGATCCCAGTTTCGACTCGCTAGACGCACCGACAGAGCCGCTGCAACCCGCGCTGCCTGAAGAACCTGCCGTGAAGCCAACCGCGCCAGCCGGGAACTCAACTCCTGGTGCCAGCTTGCCGGCAGACCCGTCTGCAATGTATATGCCTGAACGACGGTCGCAATCGAAGCAATTTGCCCCATCCAATAGTCAAACCCCGCAATATCAATCCGAGCCACCGCCTCGTACGGCCACTACCTCTACCCCTGGGTTGATGGGGCCAATCGGATATGACATGGAAAAATAAGCTAAATTAGCTCAGCAATGTGTGAGGCACCCTTGGCCTTGCTCCCATGAATTTGCACAAACCAACCTCGTGCGGACCGATTCGCAAAGATGACGCCCGAGTAGCTGAACTCCAATTATGGCTAGTGTACTTCGAATAGCTGTTGTTGACCCTGATGATACCTCGCGGGAGGCGATCAAGAATCTCCTGCTAGAGATCGATAGTGTGTGGCTTGAAGCCGAAAGTTCGCGCTACGAGTTCTTTGCAGACGTTGTCGAGCAAACCAAAGCTGAAATCGGTTTGATAGCAATGGATGCAGACCCCGCCAGGGCCATCCAGCTCATTGCAGAGATTTCTGCCGAGCACCCTCAATGCACGCTCCTAGTCACCAGTAGCAGCACAGATGGACGCTTAATTCTGGAGTCAATGCGGGCAGGTGCGAAGGAGTTTCTCACCGAACCTCTTAAAGAAGAAGATTTGATCACCGCGCTCAACCGAGTCAAGCGACAGCATGCCGGTGAAAAAGCATCTGCGGCGGTTGGCTGTCGAGTGGTTGCCGTGGCAGGAGCAACTGGTGGAGTCGGATCCACCAGCGTGGCAGTCAACCTGGCATGTGCCATGGCGACCGATGACGCGAACTCCGTGGTTCTCGTGGATCTGGATGTTGCTCTGGGAGACGCCGATGTGTTTCTGGACACGATCCCGGAATACACGATTTCTGATGTGGCCCAAAACGTTGGTCGACTCGATCTGACATTGCTCAAGAAATCACTCACCAAGCATTCCACTGGCCTGCATCTGTTGCCTCGACCAGTACAACTCGAAGACGTACTGTCCATCACTCCCGACAGTTTACAAAGAGTGATAGGCCTTTTAAAAACCTCGTTTACGCATATCGTGATCGACCTCTCGAAGTACTTTGGCGAGTTGGATATGCAGGCCATTTATCTGGCTGACGATATCTTAATGATTACACAACTTGATCTGCCCTGTCTGCGCAATGTGGTGCGGTTGATGATGACTTTTGATAACGACGATTCACTGCGGAATAAGATGAAAATCGTTGTCAATCGTGTGGGGCAAGATGCGAGTCAAATAAGTTTGAAGAAAGCACAAGAATCGATCGGCCGCGATATCTACTGGCAGATCCCCAACGACTATCGGACAATGGTCGAGGTCCGCAACAACGGTGTTCCCCTTATTCAGCACTCTCCTAAGGCTGGTATCACCAATTCGATCATTCAGCTCTCTGATGCTCTTTGTGGCAAAGTACGGGATGATGCAGATTCGAGCGACAAAGACTCGAAAAGCCGCCGCTGGCTGAATCTCTGGCCGGCGAAATAGATTTCAGCTGATCGGCGCGCGAGCAACATCGCACTCTGCGAATGGCTAGAATTCGCTCAGAACTTGGATTATGTACTCGTTTCCAGAGGAATTAAATCTCCTATCGCTAAAACCATTCATCTCACCACGGCATAATCGGCCCAATCGACATTTCTCGCAGGGTCCCGTGGAATCACGCCCGGAACCTGTGATCTTCGGCTCAACCCTGGCGGATATGAGCTATCTTTGCTTGAAGCAACTTCGATCCTCTGGGTAATCCGTGCGGACCGCCTCGGAGTTTTCGGGCCGACTCGACTGGCAAATCTTGGAGCGACATAGAATGACCAAACTCAATACCACCCTGCCCACTGCAGATGGAGGCGGGAAAAAGCTGGAGTTTGAAAAACTAAAGCAGAGTATCCACTCCAAGCTTGTGGATAAACTCGATCTGTCGCATGTCGGTGAATTGCAAGGTGACGTGCTTCGCCGCGAGATTCGACTGGTGGTCGAACATCTTTGCGACACCGAAGATACTTTTCTCAATCGCAATGAACGCGACAAGTTGATCGAAGAGGTATTGGACGAAACGTTTGGCCTCGGTCCGCTGGAAATGCTGCTTAAGGAACCAAAGATCAGTGAAATTATGATCAATGGTCCCAAGAATGTATTCGTCGAAGCGGGTGGCAAACTCCAGAAATCGGATGTCACCTTTCGCGACGACAAACACTTGATGCAGATCATCGACCGCATTGTTTCCAAGGTTGGTCGCCGGGTGGACGAAGTTTGCCCGATGTGCGATGCCCGCTTGCCAGATGGTTCGCGTGTGAATGCAATCATCCCTCCCTTAGCGCTGGATGGACCCAGTGTGACCATCCGCCGTTTCGGTTCGAACCCGCTCAAGCTCGAGGATTTGTTGAACTACAAAAGCATGACGCCAGAAATGGTCATGCTCCTGGAAGGTGCCATGAAGGCACGACTGAACATAATTATCTCCGGAGGTACCGGCTCTGGTAAAACGACTCTGCTCAACACGCTCTCAAGCTTTATCTCGAATGAAGACCGAATCGTAACTATCGAAGATGCAGCGGAACTGCAATTGCAGCAGAGTCACGTTGTGCGGCTCGAAACCCGACCACCGAATATCGAAGGAAAGGGACGCATCTCAGCAACCGACCTCGTGAGAAACTGTCTCCGTATGCGACCCGATCGAATCATCATCGGCGAATGCCGAGGCCCCGAAACCCTCGACATGCTTCAAGCGATGAACACGGGCCACGATGGATCACTCACCACTTGCCATGCGAATACCCCTCGCGATGCCATCGCCCGATTGGAAACGATGATAATGATGGCCGGTTTTGAAATGCCAATCCGAGCGATGCGATCTCAAATCGCCAGTGCAGTTGACCTCATCGTCCAGGTGAACAGACTCTCGGGTGGTCCTCGTAAGGTAACGGCGATTACCGAAATCATCGGCATGGAACAAGACACGATCGTGATGCAGGATGTCTTCAATTACAACCAGGAAGGAGTCGACAGCAATGGTCGAGCAACCGGTTACTTCCAAGCGACGGGAATCCGACCAACGTTTATTCCACGGCTGGAGGCTCACGGCGTGAGACTCCCAGCCAGCGCTTTCCGCGAGCGGATTATGCTCCGCGATTGATCAGTGCTTAACGAGCTTGCCGGGGGGCAAGAGGGGGACCCCGGCGAGCGATTTACCTCAGACCACCATACAGTCCTTGAAAAACCTGAAAAGCATTGAGAGTCGATCATGCTTCCAAGTATCTTAATCATTGGCGCCGCATTTGTAGGTGTGTTCGCCTTGATCGTGGGAATTGCCGCCTTCTTCCGAGACCAATCAGTCTCGCAGATGGAAGAACGCCTTTCGACCATCACGGGCAAGGGCGATAAGAACGATCCCACAGGCCTGACCGAGCTGACTCAATTGCTCGCCAAAGAGCGTGGCAAATCCGCTTTAGAAGCCGCCTTCGGCAACCTGTTCAACTTGAATCTGCTCTTTGAACAGGCCCAGGTGACTATGTCGACGGCAACGTTCCTGGGAATTTGTCTCGCCCTGGCTGTTGGAACCGGCTCGATGGTCGGCGCGGCCGGACTGAATGTCATGCTGGCTCCAGTAGTTGGCATCTTTTTCGGTTCATTGCCGTTCTTCTGGTTAGTATTCCGCCGGAAACGACGATTTGCAAAATTCGCTGCGCAACTTCCCGAAGCACTCGAATTGGTCGCCCGCGCATTGCGTGCCGGGCACAGCTTAGCCGCAGGCTTCCACCTGGTATCGCAAGAATCGTCCGACCCAATCGCCTCAGAGTTCGGGAGAGTATTTGAGGAACAGAATTTAGGTCTCCCCTTTGAGGAAGCACTCTCAAATCTGTGCGAACGGATCCCTAATCTCGATCTCAAATTCTTTGTCACTGCCGTGATTCTGCAAAGGCAAACCGGTGGTGACCTGGCGGAAATTCTCGATAAGATCGGTCGCTTGATTCGCGAACGATTTGCCATCTGGGGGCAAGTTCAAGCACTCACCGGCGAAGGCCGCTTGTCAGGCATCGTCCTACTAGCGCTGCCACCGCTGTTGTTTATTACCGTGTATCGCATGAATCCCGATTACCTGTCGCTGCTGTTTACCGACGAACTCGGCAAGAAGATGCTCGTTGGTGGCATCGTCATGCAGTTGTTGGGAGCATTGGCAATTCGCAAGATCGTTAACATCCGAGTCTGACATGAGTTTGCTCGCATCAAGTCTTTTTGATTCCCCTTTGGTCCTGCACCTGTCGATTATTGGCTGCACTGCCGGTGTAATCTGGTGGATGCTGGAATTCTTCGCCGGTGATGGTAATCAACGTACCGAAGAACGGCTCAAAGAAATTCGCGATCCCAACAGCCGCAAGAGCGACTTGCTCCGCGAAAGTAAAGGCAAGGGAAACAAGGTATCCCAAGTGCTTTCGATGGCCTCCCCTGCCCTTTCCAAACCGCTGCAGCCCAAGTCCAGCGAGGACATCGGCAAGACCCGCATGAAACTAAATCAGGCCGGTTTCCGTGGCCCAAAAGCACCGGAATGTTTCTGGGCTCTTAAGATGATCGGTTTGGTACTCGGGTTCGTGGTCGGTGGGGGTGCCGTCGTATTCACACGCGGATTCGACATAGATTCGATCACTTACTCCGCGGGAATCGGACTGGTAATGTTCTTCCTGCCCGAAGTACTCGTTTGGTTTTTTACCAAAAGCCGTCAAGACAACATTTTCTACGGTCTGCCCGATGCGCTCGACCTGATGGTCGTCTGCGTGGAAGCCGGTCTTGGTCTCGACCAGGCCATGCGCAAGGTGGCCGAAGAGATGAAAAAAGCCTACCGAGTTATCGCCGAGGAATTTGCGCTTTGCAATTTGCAACTTCAAATGGGACGCGCTCGCAATGAAGTTCTCCATGACCTGGGGGCACGAACGGGCGTCGACGATCTCAAGGCTTTGGCAGCCATTCTGATTCAGGCCGATAAGTTCGGCTCAAGTGTAGCCCAGGCTCTGCGGGTGCAAAGCGATTCGATGCGGACCCGACGCCGGCAAATGGCTGAGGAAAAAGCGGCAAAAACTGCCGTTAAACTCATTTTCCCCTTAGTGTTGTTCATCTTTCCGGCGATTTTCGTGGTGCTAGTAGGTCCTGCTGCTATCACGATGATTAACGAGTTGTTCCCTTCGATGAACGCACAATAGGTAAGTCGGGTAAAAGAATCCGGTTCCAACAGAAGTTCCGCAGATTCCATCTCCTCGGGGTCGATAGTGACCAGTAGGTGCTGCAAAGGCTGCAGCGCCGTTTCCCTTTGGTTAGCCGTCTCGCTCGGCCGACCTGCTGGGATAGCAGGAAACTCCGCATCTCTCGTTCCACCAAGCGAGTGGTGTGAATTCAATCGCACAACACGTTGGACCCTGACGATGAAATTATTAGCTACTCTGTCGGTTGGACTATCCATGCTCGCTTCCACGGCGAGTGTTCAGGCTCAGTGTTCCACTTGTCCGCATATGGGTGCTTGCCATCCTTTAACCTCGACCTTTTGTGACAATGTCAATTGGCCCAGGTTTTATGTCCCCCCCGCGCGTTGTGCCGTCAACAGCACTTATGCTGTCATGATTGCCAACGGCTGGCGCAGACAAAATCTGCTTGGAGACTACCACTTCGAAGAAGGCACCAACGAGCTAACCAAAGCCGGTAAGCTGAAAGCCAAATGGGTACTTACCCAGGCGCCACAAGAACAGCGAACTATCTACGTACAGCGTGGAGACAATGAATCCACAACAGCAAGTCGAATTGCTGCTGTGCATAGTTGGGCGGCAAACCAAAGTTCCGTAGCCGAGCCTGTCTCGGTCAATGATACACACATAGTTTCGGAAGGTCATCCAGCCGGCGCTGTTGATCATGTCTTTGTCGGATTTCAAGCAAATCAGCCACCTCCGATTCTGCCTTCTCCTAATGGGTCCGGCAATTCGGCGTCGGCTCAGCCATAGTTGATTTGGTGAACCACATGCAAGGCTGCTCGTGAAAGGCGGCCACGATCGAATTGCGAATACTCATCGAATTGGATCGAAACTTTCACCAGGGAGGGTGGAGTCATGCGATCGAGTTGGAATTTAACTCTGATACTTGTAGCCTTGTCGACAGGTTGTTCGACCCCAGGTTTTCCTGGCGCTAAACAAAACGCCATGAACACCACGGCTCCTCCTGCTGCGCAAACGACCTGGACCCAAAAAATCACTGCTCCGTTCAAATCGAACGAACCTAAGAAGACGGATGCGGAATCGACTCTCAAGAGTGACCCCATCTCGCTGCAGTTTGCCAGCGGGCCTCCTTCGGCGGCTTTGTATCTGTCGATGGCTCAACTCAGCGACCAGGGGGGGCACGTCGATCAGGCAAGATCACTCTATCAAAAGGCTCTTGAACTAGAACCAAGGAATGCGGATTGTTTGTTGGGACTCGCAAGACTGGAAGACCGCGAAGGCAACCTGCAGAAAGCCCTGCAAATCTACCAGCAGGTTGTCACTGAAAACCCAAATGATGCCAGACCACTCAACGACTTGGCATTGTGCCATGCCCGCAATGGTCAGCTTGACATCAGCTTGCAACTCTTGGACAAAGCGGTCCGGATGCGGCCCGACAAGGAACTTTATCGCAACAACATCGCTAAGGTGTGGATCGAAAAGAATCGACTCGACCTGGCTTCAAAACACATGCAAGCCGTCTACGAACCTGCCGTCGCCAATTACAACATGGCCGTGCTACTCCATCAGCGTGGACGCTCGGCTGAGGCGGTTCCCTATCTTAATCTCGCATTGGCCGGAAACCCTCAATTGGAAAATGCGAAGGCGTTGCTAGCCAGCATCACGGACACGCCCAAGCAGAAACAGTCCGAGCAAGTCGCGGGCTCAAGCAAAGCGATTCAAGTCTCGATGCCCGCGACGACAAGCCGCGCTGCTGCATCGAACGACGACATCCTGCCGACACCTATGTTTCCGCAATCACAATCGGGGATGGCTCAATATCCCACGACTGGCGCACAGCCGATGATTCCGCAACCACAGAATTTCCCTGCGGAGACTGCCACCGGACCCCTGGGAAGTTTACCACTGATGTTTCCGCCAGTACGGTAGTCGCCCGCAGGTCAGCGCTTTAACAGCGAGCCGGGTCGCCCCTGACCCACTTCAAGTCGATTGCCCGCGGTCAGTTGTCGGTGATTGGTGACCAGTGTTGGGAAATCAGACCCCAAACCCTCGCACCCAACCGCGAACCACTAGCGACTACCCCAACTTGCCTTATCCTCTCAGCACCGCCACAAGACAGAGACCCAGCACGAACAGGGACGGCGCAAGCAGCACTGCCAGCCATAGATACGCTGCCCGATGGGCAAAATTAAGCGTCCAGCCCATCCATCTGACGCGTTTCGGCACCCAAATACGGCTGTCCAGTGGAGCCTTATAGACCCCTAACCGCCAGTTACTGGCAGTACTCCATTCTTGTTCATTAATTTTGGTTTGGTCCATCTCTTTCAACCACGGGTATAACTGAGAATTACAGATGGTTTATGATTCTAGCCACGATTTATGTACTTCTACCCGTGGCAAGATTTCACATCGCTATTCTAACTCCTATAAGTTCGTCGAAAAGAATCTTCTCTTGCCGGTTCCACCCGCTCTTCAGATCGAAATACGAAGAAAACTTCAGTTCCAGCCGCACCCTCTAACGCCACTACTTTCAGGAGGTACCCATCAAGCCCTGGATAGTGATGTTTGCCGCCATTCGAGCGTTCAAAAGTGATCTCATTCATCGCCTCCTTTTCGGAGGCGACGCTTGCTGGCCACTGGATGTCGCCCACGCGGCCAATCCCAACGTAGCCTTCGGTCGCAAAAAAGTCCTCCATTTCTTCCTTATTGTGGAAGACACGCCCGCCAGATGTTTCGTGATCCGCGAACACCTTGCAATTGGGCAGCGCCTGTCGAAGCTGGGCCAAACCTTCAGCTGTCACTTGCGTGTCCCACAGCCCCAGAGTCTTCAGATTCGCCAAGCCTTTCAATGCGTCCAAGCCTCGGTCGCTGATGCCTGTCCTGTCCAGACGCAACACTTGCAGGTTGCTTAGCTGCTGAAGATTTGCCAATCCAGCGTCGGTGACCGCCGTTTCGATCAGGGACAACTCTGTCAGCTTATGCTTCTCCTGCAAGTCCGCGAGTCCAGCATCGGTCACTTCGGTTCGGTCCAGGCGGAGACCGCGAATACCAATGTTCTCAGGAACATGGTTCTTTCCGAAGTACAGTTCATGCGGCCGGTCCAGGCGGATGAGCTTCGCCAGCTCAGCATCACCAAAATCTGAATCGCTCAGGTTTATCTTACCGCTCAGCCAAACAGAAAAGTCGCGAATGCCAATCTTAGGCTCCCCACTGACCTCGCCCCCGAACGCTTCGACTAATTCCGTGATTTCGGAGATTTGCTGATGCCATTGACGCCAGTCGACCTCGCGGTCTGCTCTGACCTTAGCCTTGTTCACCGCGGGTTCCTTCTTGAGAGTGTTCTCTTTTTGCTGGTTTTCGAACTGAACAAGGAGATTCACTCCCACTATGCTCACCAACAGCATCGCAAAAAAAATGTAAACAAGCCGCCTGTTCGTCTCGCTCGACAACGATGTAGCCGAGTTGAGTGGTGTTTGTTCCTCGTCATCCGAAATGGTGCTCGTCGAAGAGCCGAAGCACTCCTCGAAATCCTTTCGGGTGACTAAACCCAGAATGAGTGCCTGATTTGAAAAGATGCGAACAAGAATCCAGCAGGCAATCGTCCACACCGTCGCGAACAACGCCCCCAGAATGAACTTCATGGCCTCATCAGGATCCATTCGCCTTCCAAAGAGATTGATATCAAGCACGGCAGCTGAACCGAGAATCAAACAAGCAAGGACCATTAAAATGCCAGAGGCCAAGAAGCCCCAGAGCAGGATTCTTCCACAGAGGAGACCCGCGCGCACCAGAGGCGGAAGTTCCATGAGACTTTCCTCTCGTTTGCAATGCGATTCGCCTATGCCATCAACCGAAAACGGAATGACCACAATGCATACGTTCGCATTTTGCAATAACAGATCAGCCAGAGATACTTACGGATTCCACACGGACAAAATGAGAGTTGAACTATTCCAAGGTCATCATCCCTGTCGTTCCGTGGCAATCCGTGGCTAAGTAGAATAAGTATAGCATTTCAGTCTCCCGATTGAAAACGCAATCCTCTCCAGAGTTTATCCCTCGACTGACACTTCATATATCCAATGTCCCGATCAGGAAGAATCTGTTAGACTATCGGGCCGATTCGTCAATTGATGGTGTGTACGAGCATACCATTTCAATCGCACGCAGTTTTTGCGTGTCTAACAGTGTCCTGAAATTATGAACTACTTCGCATACGGCTCGAACTGCAACCCCGCGATCATGGAGAAGAAGGGCGTCCATTTCCGTTCTTGTGAACATGCCGTGTTGAGTGGGTACCGACTACTTTTTAACAAGAAGGCACTGCGCGAACGCCTGCCACCCGACATCGGATTTGCCAACATCAATGAAGAACCCAACGGCACGGTCGAAGGGATCCTCTACGACATCGTCGACGAGCATCTCCCGCTGTTGGATGAATCCGAACGCTATCCCGATCACTACACGCGAATCGAAGTTACGGTCAAAACGAAAACCAAAGAGGTGCCGTGTATCACCTACCAGGCCTGTGCCGACAAGATCGCTGTTGGCCTCAAACCATCCCGCAATTATCTCAATCACATCCTGTCGGCAAAAGATTTCCTTTCACGGCAATACTTCGAAGCGCTCGACAAAGCGCAAGCCTACCACGGCGAATGTGCCTGCTGCCTGACGGTCCAAGAGGTACTGTTCCTAAGAGAGGGTGATCGACTGCATATGCTCTGTCAGTCTTGTCGCGAGGCCCGCTTGATTTGGGGAGACACCCGTGGCCGGAGCTTGACCGTGGCTGAAACAGAAGCCATCATGCAAAATCTTGTGAAGGGAAGTTCTGGATTCCCCTCGATTCAAAAATTAGTTGAAGAAGCCATCGCAGCAAAAATCATCGACCCCTAGCCACTCGCCACGATCTCTGAATTAGGATTTCTGATATATGATTGCTGATTCACCACTAACCACCAGCCACTAGCCACTCATAACTCATATTTCTTTTTCGTATTCCAAAATGTCTCCAGGCTGGCATTCGAGCGCATCGCAGATCGCTTCGAGCGTTGAAAACCGGATCGCCTTGGCCTTGCCGTTCTTCAGGATTGAAATGTTGGCCATCGTGATGCCGACTTTGTCGGCAAGCTCGGTGACGCTCATCTTCCGTTTGGCCAGCATGACGTCGATGTTGATATTGATTGTCATGCAGATCTCATTACACCGTTAAGTCGTTCTCGGACTTCAGCTCGACGGCATTTTGCAACAACCGTTCAAACATCGCCGCCGCCGCGGCAATGACGATCGAGCCGAAGGTGATGAATACACGCATCATCACGCCTGGCGGACGATCGTCTGGGTCTTCTAACGGCATGAAACCAATGCTGATCACCACAAAAACGATCATCGCCAGCGCACAATACCGGATCGTCCGTAGCGCTTTGACCGCCGCGGGTGAGAACACCTGATTCTTACCGGCATATCCCAATAGTTTGAATGCCTGGTAGAGCCCCACGAAAAACGCAATTGATGCCGTGTATGCGAACGCTAAAAAGGGATCTTTGAAATACACTTCAAAGAACGTGGCGTGCTCGTTTCGTCCTTCGAAGTGCGGCTCCACCAGCAAGAAAGCCAGAGCCGCCAGCCCGATGAGCACAATCACAAACTGCAGAAACACAGTTGAACTTTTTCTCATGGCATAAAGCCCCTTCTCAGAATTGCTAAGAATGAAACTCACACACAGTTACCGTCGCGTTCCAACAGCACAGCCTTAGATAACTTTTCAGCCACGGATTAACACGGACGCCCACGGATGAGGGGTGGATGTTCATTCAGAATCATCTTCCCTTTTTTCCGTGTTTCATCCGTGCCCATCCGTGGCTCAACTGGAGGAAAGCTTCAATGCGTGTATGTAGAATACGTTAAATTTATCGTTTTTCAATATATTATTATTGTATCTCATAAAATTTCAGGGGGGGGCATTCAGCTCGAATTTGTCAACCTCGCGACGTCGGGAACCAGTACATCATTCCGCATACCGACTTCTGCATTCCCCATTTCTTCTTGTCCTTCTCGCGTAGAGCCGTCCCTCGCGAAAGAGGATGCGGGCGCCCATTTCCCCATCAATCTCCACTATCCCGCCACTAACCACAATTAATTGCTTCTCTGACCCATCATAACCCGAAAGATTTCGGAAAATAGCACCACTTACTAGACACGGGGGTAATCGCTGGGGTTACAATTGTTCCCATGGATAGCCGGGAGATGTCCCTGGCCGATCTTTTCTGAGAAATCACAGATAGGAGGATTTTGAACTTCACGGAGCAATGCGGTGCCGATGTTGCAATAGCTTGTCTGCGTTGGTCAACGAAAAGTTCAGACGAAATACGCCGGTGAGTTTGCGGTCTGCATACGCCAAACCATACGGGAGTACAAACATGCGATCTCGTCTCATCGGAATCGTCTTGGTCGCCGGAGTGGCGTTGGTAGGGTTGGATTCTCGGGCAGCCAATGGAATCAATATCATCTGGGAGTCGCTTAACCAGTCGACGCATCCGGGCGATCTCTCCGGCTTTGATCAAGAGCCACCTGGGACGGATCCAACCAGCGCATTGCTTCTCGATATATTGGAGGAAACAGAGGCAGTATTCGAGGACGCCTTCGAAGACAGCGCAACGATCCGCATCACTTACTGGTGGGACGCGGATATGACGGGTGCAGGACAGAGCATTCCTGCGTTAATCTTTGAAGACCCTGCAGGAACTCTTACTCACGCGATTGTTCGCTTCAATCCAAATCGCAACTGGTTCATCGATCCGACTCCCGAGGACGACAGCGAGTATCAGTTAGAGCCGGTACTCTACAGTTTTGGCACCAATACATTAACCCCGAACCAACAGACAAACCGTTTCGGTGGCAGCCCTCCCTCTGTATTTGAGGCAGGATTCAACGGGCCAGCCGTCTCAGGTGGCCCTGCCGACAACAATGCGAACGGCCCTCAACTCGACCTGCTCACGGTGGCATTTCAGGAAGTTTGCCATTCGATCGGGATGAACGCGGGTTTTAGCGGTGTGACCAATGGCAGCGGCACCGGCGAAGTTGACGACGGCGACTACGATGTCGCTCCGGTGCTGGTGGGCGGTGCATCAATGACCATGACGCCTCGTAACGCTGCGCCGGATCCATTGGACCACCTAGCAGGCAACGATGCCGTTATGGGCACCCTGAATAGCGACGAACGCACTCGCCCCTCGGTCGCTGATTATTTCGCGATTGCCGCGGTGCAGGGCTGGACGAACATCGATTTGCCCAGACAGGATTTCCTCGGCGGAGCCAACTGGAACACTGACGGAAATTGGATGGGAAACCAGATCCCCGGCTCAGCCGACGCCACGTTTGTTCGCCACGGAGGATCAGTGACGGTCGACGTCGGTGCTAGCGTGGAAAGTCTGCTGGTGGAAAACGCGAGTGCGGTCCACGTAGGATCGTCGCTCTTCTTTGCTGACGACATCGAGATTCAAGATTCGTTCGCTGGCGGCACGTCGCTGTTTACTCTCACATCCGGAGGGACCGTTAACACTGATTCATTCACCGTCGGCGACGATGGACTGGTCATTATGACAGGTGGAACCATCTTCGCCGAAGATCTTCTCATTCGCTCGCTCGGCGAAATCAATGGCTTTGGGACGATCAACGTCGACAATGTCTTTGGTGTTTTAGTCAACAACGGCGTAATCTCTGCCGCCGGAAATCAGGAGATCGTGATCGATTCTGACAACGTGAGTGGATTCGATCTCGACGGGACCAACGAGTCCGGCGTCGTCGAGCTGATGTTTGGTAGCCTGCGCATTGAAACGGCGGTGCTCGACCCCATCGATACTGACATCACCGTCGGCCAAGGCCAGCACATCGCGTTTAACGGTGGGGGTGCCACCACGTTGGCCAATGGGACACTGATGTTGCTCGACGGCGTGATCGGAGACGCCGCCCGGGTCGAGGGGAATCAATTGCAGTTGAGTTCCGGCAGTGTGTTACGCGCAGGCAGTTTGGGGATTGTGGAAAACACGCTCGTCCTTGCCAGTGGCGCTAGTGTGATCACCGCACCGGGCGATTCGAATTCCGAAATCCGCCTTGTTGGCAGCACGTTTTTCCAGGGAGGTTCCCTCACCGGTATTGGCACGGCCCGCCAAACCGGCGATGCCTTTTTCAACGCGGATACCTTTATCGATCTGGACACTTACGACATGGATGGACAGGTCGGCAATACGGTCCTCACGATCGACCCGGGGGTCAGCGTCACAATCTTTGCCCCCAACATCGACACCGCCACCGACAATGCCTTCGATGGCACGTTGCATATCAACGGCGGGACACTTTTCATGCAGTACAATTGGACCCTCGATGGTACGCTCCATCTCACTTTTGACGAAAGTACTCCTGAGCTCACCGGTCCGGGGCGCATCACCGTTTCAACCGATGGCGTGGTGAACGTCTCTGGATCTGGTCGCATTACTTCTCCCCTCACGCTCGCCGGCGATCTGAACGTCGCCAGCGTGGCCGACCTAGATGGAAACACCATCATCGCCGCCACGGCCCAGCTTGATACCAACGGCCTGAATGACGTCATCAATCTGAACGGCACCACCGTCATGGGTGGAGGTTCCTACGTGGGTATTGGGTTGTTGCGGTTTCAGGGCATCGTTCAAGTGATCGGCAACACCACCATCGGCATGGGCCAAACAGACCTGGACGGAACCAATACGAGCGGAAGCCTCAGCATTGCTCCCGGAGTCACGCTGTCGGTCACCTCATCCACCATCGATCCGACCGACGGCGACTACGACGACATGATGTTCCTCCGTGGCAACTTCTCCTCCACTGTGCCTTTGGAACTCACCGGCACGATCGAAATGACACAGCAGAGCGGCTTCGCTGCACCGCAACTCAACGGGCTTTCCGATTTCACCATCCGTCCCTCCGGCACCGTAAGCATCGAAGGCGATGGCCAGATCAATCGTGATACCACCGTGCAGGGCGCCTTAGTTGTCGGTGAGGGAATCGGCCAGATCAACGCGGCCTCGATCGATTTCGAAAGCACCTCGTTTGTCGTCGTCAGAGACGCCGCCACGCTCGAACTTAATGGCACGACCAATTACCAAGGCGGCACACACACCGGACTCGGTACGATCCAATTCAACGGCATGACCAATATCAACGCAGACACTACGATCAGCACCGCCCGAGTGGATCTGGACGGGGCCAGCGAGAACACAAACCTTAACCTCGTCGACTCGCAACTCACGCTCAATGTTGATTTGATCGACACCACGAGCGTCAACTTCAACGGACTGGCGAACCTGGTCGGTGAGAATGCCGAACTCACGATCAACCTTTCCAGCCCGACGCTCGGCTGGCGGTTAATGTCTGGCGGCCAGCTCAACTTTTCCAATCCGGCAGCGGCCGCACCGATCGTGACCATGCTCTCCGGGAGTCCGTTGTCGGCCGACGGTGTAATTAACGCGGTCGGGCCAGTCAGGCTGGGCACCGACGTCGCGGTCAGAAACCGTCTCAACGTGAATTCCGCTCAAAGTCACGTTTACTTCGGTGGCCCCGGACGTTCCACCATCGATGCCAATCCGATGGCGACGGTCACCGGTTTGGGCCAAATCACCGTCGACTCAGGCACCACGCTCAACCTGGAAAATCTCTCGCTGGTCGCCGTCGATACTACTAACCGCGGCCGACTGGAAGTAGGCTTCGCAGCGTCGGAGGTGTCAGTCGATTACTCGGTGCCCGCCACAGCCACCATTCGCGGGTTCTTTGCCCAAGCCCTTACCGGCGAATTCGCGGTCGACCTCGGAGGCACCACCCAAGCGAGCGAGTACGATTGGCTGCAGGTGATCGGCATGGCACGCCTGAGCGGAACCGTCGAAGCTACTTTCATCGATGATTTCTTGCCGACCATCGGTGACGTGTTCACGATTCTCTCAGCAACCGGCGGAGTCGATAATCAGTTCGACAACGTGCTGGCGATCGACGAAAACAATGTGCTGGCATACATGCTCACCGATCTCTATACCGCGACCGAAGCCATGCTGCGTGTCGACGACATCTTCCTCATTGGCGATTTTAACGACGACGGAATCGTCGATGAGAATGATCTCGACGTGTGGAATCTGAACTACGGCTCGACCGGCAATCCACCCTACATGCTAGGCGACGCCGACGGGGACGGAGACACCGACGGCAAAGATTTTCTAATTTGGCAAGAACACTTCGGGCAAAAGTTCCCCACCGCTCCCCTCGAGGCCGCCAGAGCCCCTGAACCAGCCAGCGCGACCCTCGCCCTCCTGGCCCTATCCGCATTATCCTTCCCCACCCGCCAGACTAACCACTAACCACTCATTGTTCATCAATCATCACTCATAAATCCCTCCCCCTCTAACTTCCGGGCAGTGGTTTGGTAGAATAGAGTTTTAACACCACATGCCTTCGACACACCCACCATAGTGGGAAACCAATCTCACAGTTTTACAAACATGAGTAAACAGTGACACAGAGGAAGATAATAAAGGAAATACTTACTTTGCAATTATTCATGATTTAAACTTGAGTTGAGGAGATACATGTTTATTCCTATTCTGCAATTTCTCACTTTTTCTCCGTTCTCTCCTGTTCCATAAATCTGTGCCGTTCACTCACGTTCGCGGCTGGCCAACCGTCGCCGCGCTGTTTCTTCCCGTCTCCTCCCTTCGCTTGCGGTTTTGCGCATCAGGACAAGACCCTATTCTTGAACAACCCCAAAGTTCTCCCCAGAAAAAAACCGGCAAATCCAACAATTACTCCTATGACATCTAGTGCCAAATCGACTCGAATTCGACCAAACACCACAAGAGTACGCTTTATCGTCGCTCCGCGACCCGCAGCTTGGCGCTCCTTGCGCGAGGATTTTTTGTCGACTCCGCTTCGCTGGCGACGATCGGTTTCCTGGTCAAGACAGTGAGGCGATCCTCGTCGCGGAAGGCGTTTTTCACCAGACGATCTTCCAGCGAGTGGAAGCTAATGATCGCCAGTCGCCCACCGGGGAGGAGACAATCGGGAAGCGAACCAAGGGCCGACTCAAGCGCGTCCAACTCGCCATTGACCGCGATCCGCAGCGCTTGAAACGTGCGGGTGGCTGGATCGATCTTCGAGTTGCGGCTCCGCGGCACGCAACTTCGCACCAGCTCAGCCAACTGGTCGGCAGTACGAAGCGGAGCCGCGCGACGTGCGGCGACAATTTGCCTGGCGATCCGGCGACTGTAACGTTCTTCACCAAACTTGAAGATCATATCAGCCAGATGGGCCTCACCGATGCGGGCCAGCAGTTCCCAGGCGGCTTCCCCTTCGTCGGGATTAAAACGCAGGTCGAGCGGACCATCGGTTTGAAAAGAAAAGCCCCGCTCAGCGTCGGCAAGTTGATCGCTGGAAAGGCCCAGGTCCAACAAAATACCGTTTACAGCCGGGATCTCCAACTGAGCCAACACGGCAGGAATCTCGGCGAAATTAGCCTGAACGAGATTTACGCTCTGGCCAGCGAGGCTCTCTTCGGCCCTGGCGATGGCTGCCGGATCAAGGTCGAAGGCGATGACTAACCCCTTCGCACCGACACGCTGGGCCAGGGCAGCCGTGTGCCCACCCCCGCCGAGTGTGCCATCCACAAAAGTCTTTCCTCCAGAAGGCTTCAGCCAATCGATCACTTCGTTCAGCAAGACGGGGATATGACAACTAGACTCCAAGGGTGCCATCCTTTGGTTGCGGCATTTCGCTGTGGAAATCGCACTGCTTGATCAAGGCATCCAAGTCTTTCACCACCAGATGCCCCCGCCGGGCATCGATGATCCCACGCCGCTTGAGGTTCTGAATTTGCCGATTTGCCACCACCCGCACCGTGCCGATCATGTTGGCCAATTCCTCGTGAGAGAGGTTGTTGATCAGTTGCACTTCATGTTTCGAGGATGCTGGGTCGACGTGTCGCAAAATTAGCCGTGCCAGGCGGATGCCCGTGTCGTGCAACGTCAGATCACTCGCCAATTCCGAGAGTAGCGACATCTTGCGGCCAAGATACGGGAGAAAGGTTTGATTGAATTCAGGATGGTGGGCAATCCAGGCACGCACCTGATGGGTAGATGCCGAGAGCAACGTCACGTCGTCCAACGCCTCAGCCGTGAGATTGTGTGCCTGCTGATCCAACAAGCTTACAACATCAAAAGCCTCGCCAGGTCCGAGGAGAAACAGTGTAATTTCCCGCTCATTAGCCTCAGCCCGGCTGACCAGTTTTACCCTCCCTTCGACGACGATGAAGAACGTGCCGATTGATTCTTGCGCGTTCAGCACCACTGCATCACGAGGATACTTGACCGGCTGCAACTGGAGCAGCCGATCCTGTAAGAACTGTCGGTCGCACCCGTGAAAGAGTGGCGACTGCGACAGAACAGCGTGATATTTATCGTAATCTGACGCGTCAGGGATCATGATACTGAATCGCAGTGCAATTTAGTGACCAAGCTTGATTCTTGGCTAAATTCGGGGCAAGAGTCAAGGACCCGACTGCATCATTCTCGCGCATGAAAGAGGCCGACGATGCATCGCGGGGGGAGGGATAGCATCGCCGGCCCGGGCAGAAGACTCCAATCTAATTTCATAAGGAGCCTTTTCTTTAACTTTTCAAAACCACGAATCGTGATCCCCCGTTCGTGCGAACGAACAACAGGACGCCGTCGTCGTCAGAATCACTCTTTATCAACTCCATCAACTTGTTCTTGCTGTTGACCGGCTGACGGTTGACGTGAGTAATCACGTTTCCTGGTTCCAGGCCTTGTCGCTGGGCAGGGCTGCCAGCGCGAACTTCGGAGATAAGTACCCCTTCGACTCCCTCGATGCCGAGTTGCTTGGCAACCTCCGGGCTAAGCTCCTCAATGGCCATGCCAAGATCTTCCAGGCGATCTGACCTGGATTCCAGTGACGAAGGTCTCTCGGCATTCAAATCTTCCGGCATGATTTCGGGTCGCAAGGAGAGTTCAACAGTCTTTCCATCTCGAATCACTTTCAGCGAGTGGCTTTTCTCCATGTCGGCTGATTCCACGAGGAGTTGCAGTTCGCGAGGGTCGGTGATCGCTTTGCCGGAAAACTCGACAATGACGTCGCCAGATTGAAGTCCTGCTTTCGCAGCCGGTGTTTCGGCATGGACCTGGTTGATCAAGACTCCTGCACGGGGTCCAACATGAAATTGTTTCGCCAGTTCGGCGGTCACTGGTTGGATACCCACGCCCAGATAAGCTCGGCGAACTTTACCATCCTCAACTAATTGTTTGCCGACCCATTTCACCATGTTCACAGGAATCGCAAATCCAATGCCGTCGTTTCCTCCACCGGAGGAAGAAATCGCCGTATTGATGCCGATGACCTGCCCATCCAGGTTCACGAGTGGTCCACCACTGTTGCCGGGATTGATGGCCGCATCGGTTTGCAGAAAGTTTTCCCGGTCGGTGATTCCAATACCCCGATGCTTCGCACTGATGATTCCCGCAGTTACAGTGCTTTCGAGCCCAAAGGGCTGCCCTAAGGCGAGGACCCAATCGCCAATCTCAACCGCGTCGCTATCACCGAGTTTGGCAAAGGGAAAATCGGTATCCGCTTCGATACGCACAATAGCAATATCCGTTTTCGGGTCTGTTTTTACGTCCACAGCTTTGAACTCACGCCCATCATTCAGACGGACAATTACCTGATCCGCCCCATCAACCACGTGATTGTTCGTGAGGATCAGTCCTGATTTATGAATGATCACACCGGAACCGATACCTGCTCGCCCGCGATGCGGAACATTAGGCTGTACTTGCCCTGGCCGATCTCGGAATAAATCCTCAAAAGGTGTCCCCTGAAAAGGGTTTTGACCTTCTGGCAAGCTCCGCAATGAGCTAGATCGATTTTCTTCCTTTCTCGATTCGATCGCCACAACGGCATCCATGACCTTTTCAGATGCCGAGCGAAATGCCCCTGAAAGATCGCGCGCCGAAGCAACGGCAGGATTTACGGCGTCAGAGGCCGACATATTGTCTGTCGTGAAAAAACCTAAAACTGCAGCGACGATGATGAGTTTCGCCACAGTGTCTGTTATATGTGATTCTCGTATTCGAGCTATGAGATTCATTTCAACCTCCAATATTCATATGTTGCAATCAACCCCCGCGGCGATTGCGATATGTGCTAATACGACGCAAGCGAGAAAAGGTTTTAATTTGGTCCCCTTTTGAAACAAAAGTTACAGTGGGTTGAGCGTTCTCCAAAGAGAATCATCGCAAGGGTACAGTGTTGCGGCCTCATGCTGGACACTTGACTCTATGCTCTTGACTTTTTGGCCTAGCTTCTTTGCGATTGCCCGTTAAACTTCAGGCGGCTCAAACTCAAGAAATAGTTGCCAAGAAATGGCTGACAAGTATGGAACCTTGGATCGACTACGAACTACCTGCCGAACTCATAGCCCAGCAACCGCTTGCGCATCGCGCTGATGCCCGGCTGATGGTCGTGAATCGCAGCACGGACTCGATCGATCATTATCACATTCGAGATTTGCCAAGTCTGCTTCACCCAGGTGATCGGCTTGTTTTGAATGATACGAAGGTAATTCCCGCTCAGTTGCGTGGGGTGAGGGCCAATACAGGAGGACGTTGGCAGGGACTCTACCTCGGATTAAACGACAACGGCGATTGGCGGCTCGTTTGCAAAACACGTGGCCACTTACATCCCCCGGAGCAGATCAAACTTGTCGATCGCGAAGGACGGTCACGGTCGACCTTGTGGCTCTTAGAACAGCTCGCCGATGGAGAGTGGCTGGCCCGGCCGACCGAGGATCGTCCTGTCCTTGAACTACTTGAAGAGATGGGCCATGTTCCTTTGCCTCCTTACATCCGTAAGGGAAACATGGTCGACTCGGACATCGTCGACTACCAGACTGTTTACGCGAGAAATCCGGGTGCCGTGGCGGCACCGACGGCTGGTTTGCACTTCACCCCCGAACTCTTGCGGGCTCTCGAACAGTCGGGGGTGGAACTCTCGGCCGTTACTTTGCACGTGGGGCTAGGAACCTTCCGACCAATAAGCGTCGACGACCCTGCAGAGCATCCGATGCATGCTGAATGGGGCGAATTGAACGCAACCGCGGCTCAGGAGCTAAATGCCACACGAGCTGAAGGAGGGAGGCTTATCGCCGTGGGGACTACGGTAACGCGCGTTCTGGAATCGGTTGCGGTCGCCCAGAATATCGACCGCCAAGATGCTGGTTTTATACAATCCTGGCAGGGAGACACCGATTTGTTTATTAGGCCTCCTTATCATTTCCAGATTGTCGACGCACTGCTCACCAATTTTCATTTCCCGCGAACAACGCTGCTCTTGCTTGTGCAGGCTCTGGGAGGAACCGAGTTAGTGAGACGCGCCTACGAAGAAGCCGTTCGAGAAGAATACCGCTTCTACAGCTATGGCGATGCGATGTTGATTCTGTAGTCGAATTGCGTAGAACTAGGAGCCCAGCACTGCATTGAGCTGAGATGCGGAGTTGTCGAAACTGGCTGCGGTTTCGGTCGAAAGCAGGCCCACGGAACTCAAACATGCGGCGACGATCAATGCAAGCATCACGGCATATTCAACAGCTGTTGGGCCATCCTCGTTCTTCAGAAAAGTTTTGATGTGCGTTAACATAAGAAATCCATCCAGTTCTGAGGAGTGCTCGCGACGGGGCGTCGCGAGTGTCCATACCTATGTCCATGTCCTATTCAAATCCTAGGTCACTCTGACGACCAATCGCGGGGAATTCGCAGAATGATTCAGCGTTAAGAAGCCCTATCGTCTGCGCAGAGTGGGATTTTGACGTTTGTGATGCTTGGAAAGACTGCAAGCCAAGTGAGAAAGTCCAACCATGCATCCGTGGACTCCCGCTAAAGGCTCCGCAGGGAGTCCCAATAGAACTCGCACAAGCCGATTCTTAAGCTTGAAACGAACTGCCACATCCACAGCTTTTAACTGCGTTTGGGTTGTCGAAAGTGAATCCGCGTTTCTCAAGTCCTTCGTAGAAATCGACTGTCGTGCCATCCAGATAGAGTGCAGACTTCTTGTCGACCACCACGGGGATGCCATGAAACTCGTACTTGGAATCGGCTTTTTCATCGTAACTGCGGTCGAATCCGAGAGAATAGCTGAATCCACTGCACCCACCGCCAGCAACACCTACGCGCAGTAAAGTGTCGGCTTCAAGTTTCTGATCTTCAATA
Organism: uncultured Planctomycetaceae bacterium; assembly: GCA_937925545.1. Lineage (GTDB taxonomy): Bacteria > Planctomycetota > Planctomycetia > Pirellulales > Lacipirellulaceae > Bythopirellula. The sequence goes on along the minus strand of CALALR010000018.1, from coordinate 95,745 downwards.
ATCCGCTTGACTTCTTTGGCGGCTTTTTCGGTCAAGACAATACTCATCGGTTTAAATCCTAACTATGTGGGATGGAAGGAATATCGCAATCAACTGTCAAATATTCGATTCACGAATACTTCCTAAATTATAGCAAAAACCTGGTAAAGAAAAGCCGAACTCTTCAGGCCCCTAGTTTTTGCAGTTTTTTCACTGCGGAACAGACGTATTCTATCGCCAAATCGATTTCCTCGATCATGTTAAATCGCCCCAGGCCGAAACGCAGGCTGCTCCGAGCCAGATCTTCGCTGAGCCCCAAGGCCAAGAGCACATGGCTAGGTCCTGGCTCGTGTGACGAACAAGTTGCCCCTGAACTGACCGCTAGATCACCCATCTCCATCAAAAGGGCTTCGCCGTCAATATTGCCGAAGGCGACATCTAAATTACCCGGCAGGCGTAAGCGACCTCCATCGGCAGTTCTCTCGTCAATGGCAGGTCCACAGAGTTGCACGCCACCTACCCGTTCCTGTAAACCAACCCATAAATGATCCCGCAGCGAGGCGAGGCGTTCCACTTCGGTTGGCAATTCTGCGATGCACAGCTCTAGTGCCTTGGCCATGCCTATGATCCCAGGCACATTAAGAGTTCCACTACGTCGTCCTCCTTGTTGGCCACCACCGGTGATCTGTGGTGATAGCCGCACAATGGGGCTACCCTGACGAACATACAGGGCACCAACTCCTTTTGGTCCATACATCTTGTGTCCTGAGAAACTTAGGAGATCAACTCCCAATTCGCGAACATCAACAGGGATCTTGCCAACCGCTTGGGTCGCATCGCAATGCAGCAACACGCCGCTGTGACGACATACGGCCGCAATCTCAGCCAAGGGCTGGATGATGCCAATTTCGTTATTGGCCAGCATAACGCTGACTAAAATGGTGTCGTCACGTAGTGACTCTGCCACTTGCTCAGGCTCAAGCCATCCGGCTCGCGAGGATCCATGCTGCTCGACATCCAGCAAAGTAACTTCGTACGCTTGTCGTTCAAGTCGCTCCAGTGGTTCCAATACGGCTCGATGTTCGGTACGTACGCTCACCAAATGTTTTCCACGCCGCTGATTACGCTCGGCCACGCCACGGATTGCGAGATTGTTGCTCTCGGTTGCTCCGCTAGTAAAAATGATTTCGCGCGGATCGGCCCCGATATTCGAGGCAATAGATGCAGTGGCACTTTCGACTGCAGCGAGGGCCTCCTCACCAAAGCAGTGCCCAACACTCCCCGGGTTTCCGTAGACCTCGGAGAAAAAAGGGAGCATTTCCTCGACCACACGAGGATCGGTCCGCGTGGTTGCGTGGTTGTCCATGTAAATGGGGGTGTTGCGTTTCATACACCCTCCATTATAGGGAAAGATCAACCAAAAAGGGCTTGAACAACGATTTGTGACCAGGATTCGAAATCGTCGAGTTCGCCGAGCAACTCGTCAACAGGCCGAAATCCAGCGTCGAGAATCTCCGCTTCGCGAGGCATTAAAAGTGGTTCGGCCAGATCAAAAAGATGCACGACTCCCAGATGCACTTTTCCAACAGGAGTCTCATCGTCGTTGATTAAGCCGACGCATTGCTCGGTGTAGGCGGTTTCGAGGGCAACTTCTTCGGCCAGTTCGCGCTGCATGCCGACGCGATAGACATCGGCAATAGCCCCTGCTTCGGCGTCATCGGTTGAAATGTGTCCCCCGATGCCGACGCTACGCTTGGCGTGCAGCCGCTTCTCGCCCTGCCCTCCACCGCGGGTGTATTGAAATAGCAAAGGAACCCCGTCCTCATTGGTGTGGCGGAAAACCATGTAGGGAATCAGTTGCTTGAAACTGGGGTCCTGCTCCATCTCGCTACGAGGCCGATAGCTCAGGTGACGATTGTCGAGCAGTGCCGGTAGATAGGTACTCAAGTCCGGTGAGAATCCCTGAAAATGCCCTAACGCACGGAACTCACTGGTAGGCAGGACAAGAACACGTTCCTCGGCGACGGTCGGCATAATGAATCCTTTCTGAACTTCGTGAGGGAAAATTGCCAAATGACGAGTTTACGGTATTCCAACCGAAAACTGTAGGGGGGCCACCGGGTGAACACTCAGCTCACTATGCCGAAAAATCGTTATCACCCTCAAACGAATCTGATATTCGGAAGATCAATAGGTCAAATATGACCTATATTTTCCAGATAGTAGATCCTTAGCAAATCCCCGCACAACAAAGACTTCGACTATGAAACGCGTTTCTGGTTTCAGTTTCTTGGAATTGTTGGCCGTGGTCACAATCATTGGCATCGTAGCGGCCGTAATATTGCCGCGCATCACGGATTCCAGTTCGGTTGGTAAGGAAAAGGCCTGTTATCACAATCGGGCAGAGATAAACACCCTGGTCGAGCAATATCGAATGAAGACAGGCAACTGGCCAGCCAACAATCTCTCGGATATTGGTGCAGACGTAAACTATTTCCCGCAGGGAATTGAGGTTTGTCCCATCTCCGGCGAAGCTTATCGTCTAGATGCAACTAATCATCGCGTGATAGGGCACACCTCGAGTGGTAATCACTCGCCTTAGGATTGTGGCTGTATCTCGGCGTTTTCGAGCATGCTACTATCGATGCGTTGAGAGGTAAACGAAAACAGCTTGAATTTTCTGTTCTAACAGTCGTGCCTCTGTATCGCGACTTCAAGAAAAACTATTCGTAACCCTAGAAAAGAGGCGGGTGCCCCATCTGCCTGCGCCAGTTGGAGAGATGCCCCAGGTGGGATGCCTCGTGGGTACTCATGAGATGGGCAATAAGATCACCGGTCGTCGGCAGTAACACTTTGAGGAACTCGAAGGGGAGTGGGTTGGGATGCTCTAAAAGGTCGACGGGGACCTCAGTACTCAAGGCCGTCACAGCGGCGTGACCGGCAGAATAGGCATCCCAAAGTTCCTCCTTGGTAGGATAGGGGAATTCTTTTGAGAGAGGCTGTGACTGGGGACCAAATTCTCGATGCCACTCGGCGGGTAGTTGCTTCATGCCACCCATCAACTCAAGCGTGAAATCCGTGCAAATTGCCAGATGGCCCAGAAGCCACGCGGGAGGATTAATGCCTGGCGATGGTTGAGCACGCATCTCGGCTTCAGGGATGTCCTTAAGCAACGTTTCGCAGTAGGCAAGATTGAACGCATAGACGCGACGGAGATAGTTGTTCATAAAAATCCTCGTTGTGAGTTATGAGTTTAGCGATGAATAATGAGTATTGAATAATGAGTGAGGGTATTCATCAATCTTCGCTCATTATTCATCACTCGTTGCTTTCTCTTCTCGCCACTGGGCGTCGTCTTGTTCCAGTTCTTCTTGTTCCTCGACTGCCACACGATGTTCGCGGTCTCCGCTGCCACCTGCCCGTCGGCGGTCAAGTTTCTCAATGTCCTCGATATTGCCATAAACAATCAAGGTATCTCCGGCGTGAATGCTGTCATCCCCGCGAGGTGTACCGTGAAATTTTCCCTCAGGAGAGCGAATTCCCAAAATGAGTATCCCTTCATCCGACAGGCGCAGTTCCATCAGCGGTTTATTAGCCAGCCAGTCTTGGGGCTCGACAATCATTTCGCTCACGGCGTAGCCACCCGAGAGTTCCAAAAGGGCAACATAATCGCGAACGTCGAGATCCGTGAATGTCTTCAAAGCCCACGCGATTGCACGATTCATGTGTCGTTCGACCCAGCGACTGGAAAAGAAAAACCAGAGGGCCAGCAAGCCTCCACATAAGAACACGGCAATCAATGATTTATGCTCCCAGGTCGTGCCAACGGCACCACCGACTGAAACCATGATAGTGGCGATAACCGTCGCTACACCAATATTGCCAAGTAGCATCAGCAGCATGATGATTTGCCGACGTACGGGATGATTCACAGTGGTTTCGGCTTCGACCGTTGTGTAGCCGACACCAGTGAAAGCGGAACGAGCCTGGAACTTAGCCGCCTCACGGGACAAACCAGTAAACATAAGCGCTAGTGCGGCGACTCGCGTCACCATGAGCGATAGGGTCAGGGCAACTAAAAGAGATAGGACTCCAGCCAAGGTGATTGCTCCAGGATGTACTGAATACCATTTTCAGCGGCTGAGTATAGCGTAGTGACCTGGAGAACGTCATTCCCATGAGAGCAGGAAAGGCGCAATCTTCCTATTTCCCCCCTGGACGAAGCGGACTGTGTGCAAGGATGTAACGTTTTTCGCCCACCGTGACAAAACGAACCGTGGCACGACGATTCTTTCCAGAGCCTGAAAGTGAAACGATTTTTCCCACGCCATGTTCCGGGTGCACTACTGTCATTCCCTGGGAAAATGCGTCGGGGGATAGCGGCACCTCAGTCGACCGAACTAAGCCCGCCAAGGCTGCTGCCGTAGTGAGCTGGCCTGCAACCATTGGGCGGTCAGACGGTTTTTCCGCTGGCGCGGTGTCGACAGTTTCGGCTGATGCACCAAAATTGAAGGAGACCTCACCAAACTCATCCGACTCGTCGGCTTCGTCATAAACTTGCTCTTCGCCCAGCCACGATTCGTCATCCCACTGCTCGATCGAAGCCGCTGAGGACTCTAGTTCCATGGCATCGCGGGGGATCTCCATCAGGAAGGAACTGGGAACCGTGTGACGGCGTTGTCCTCGGAAATCACGCTCGACAGCAAAACTAAGCTGCAGTTCTTCCTTGGCTCGTGTGATGCCCACAAAAGCTAACCGGCGTTCTTCTTCTACCTGGGCTTCGTCGCTGGTACTACGTTCGTGTGGTAAAAGGCCGTGTTCGACAGCCACTATAAACACCACGGGAAATTCCAGTCCTTTGGCGGCGTGCAGAGTCATCAAGGTGACCTTGTCCGATTCAGTTTCCCAATCGTCGGTCTCATTCACAAGCCAGGCATTCTCCAGGTAGCTCTCCAATTGTCCGCCACCAGGGTTCCGCTCGTCGAACTGGCGCGCATCAGTAAGAAGTTCCTCAATGTTGGCCAGGCGGTTGAGATCTTCTTCGTTATCACTATCACTCAAGGAATCTCGGTATCCTGATTCCTCCAGAACTGTACCGAGAATTTCTTCTATGTCCCCATCAGCTAGATCACAGAGGCGATCCATGAGCGTGACATACTCTGCAACCTTCTTGGCAGATCGGACAGCAAGCCCAGGAATTGCGGCTGCTTCACGGGCGGCATCGAGAAGAGGAATACCTTCGCGGTATGCATGGTCGCTCAGCAGTTCGACTGTCTTGCGGCCAATGCCTCGGGTCGGGGTATTGATCGTACGCATTACAGCCTGATCGTCGCGCGGATTGTTGATGAGTTGGCAATAAGCCAGGACATCTTTTATTTCCTTGCGTCCGTAAAACTCCTGTCCACGGACAATCTGATAAGGTATCCCCTGCTCGCGTAAGCCCTGTTCCAAGGCGCGCGACAGAGCATTCACACGGTAGAGAATTGCAAAATCACTAGCTCGGCGCTGACCTGATTCGATAGCTTCGGCAATGCGAGCCGCGATGCCGTGGGCTTCGGCATCCTGGCTGGCATATTCGACAAGTCTCACCGCGGGGCCTTCAGCATTGTCAGTAAAAAGGGACTTCTGCTTGCGACGAAGGTTGTGACGGATCAAATCGTCGGCCACGCGCAAGATTCGTTGGGTACTGCGGTAGTTCTGTTCTAAGCGGACCACCTTGACTTCAGGGAAGTCGTTCTCAAACTGCAGGATGTTTTTGATGTCGGCTCCTCGCCATCCATAGATCGATTGGTCCGGGTCGCCGGTCACAGAAAGGTTGGGGTAATCTACCGACAGAGCCCGCAACATGACGTACTGCACATGGTTGGTGTCTTGATACTCGTCCACCAGCAGATAGCGAAAGCGCTCATCCAAGTCAGCGCGAACCTCGGGACTCTGATACAAAAGTTGTGCGACGTGGAGCAGAAGATCGTCAAAATCGACTGCTGACGAGGCAATGAGTCGCTTCTGGTAGGCGGGATAGACTTCGGCGACGATTTGACTCAAAGGACTTCCTGGTACCGGTTCGAACTTGTCTGCAGTGACCAGTTTGTTCTTGGCGTCGCTGATAGCATGGGCGATCCGTTCAGGAGTGTAGTGAAGCGTCTTGATATTGGACGACTCTATGACCCGAGCTAGCGTTTGCTTGGCATCGGCAGTGTCATAAATAGTGAAATTTTGAGTCAGACCCACTTGGTCGGAGTACTCTCTTAATAGTCGTGCCCCAAAGCGGTGAAACGTGCTGACCCAGACCCGCTCGCCCGGAGCCAATTCCTCCACTCGCTGGCGCATCTCATCGGCTGCTTTGTTAGTGAAGGTGAGGGCCAGCATCTGTGAGGCGGGGATCCCCTCCCGTAGGAGGTAGGCGATCCGATGGGTGACGACACGAGTCTTGCCGCTGCCTGGCCCGGCGAGCACGAGCATCGGCCCTTCGACATGCCGCACGGCATCTCGCTGAGCAGGATTCAGGGCGTCTATTAGCGGGTCCACAGTATTCCTTTCGCGGGGTTCGTGTCCCCCAAAAGCCGCCGCCGGCAGGCGATGTCTGAGGCAACATTTCAGAACCATCGCCTACCGGTGATGGCCCCTAAGGCAACATATCACCTCATCCTACGCCGCTATGCTCAAACGCGCCAATGACAGCATCGGAATGGGAAGTTGAAAATTTTTTCTTCCCTAAGGAATTTTTTCTGGAAATACCGTCAGACTAATTGCTATACTTCCGGCCATAAGGAGTAGTCGGCTGCCAGTTGACATGGCAGCCTACCATTAGACATCTAGAAAAGCATAAGGGAGGGAACCCGCGATGACTCGCATTCCATTGAATCAGGCTGAACTTGCCAACCAGGGCATGAAGGACCGCCTCGAGATGAGCACAGCTGAAATCGGCTTGGCCGTCCGCACAACGAACTGCCTGGAAGAAAAAGGGGTCTTCACCGTTGACGATCTGCTGCACTGCACGCGGGAAGACCTGCTGAGCATTTCCAACTTCGGTGAAAAGACACTCGACGAAGTCTACAAGGCGCTAGAAAACATCGGCTTTCATCGACCGCAGTCGCCGCGCTAAGAATTCCGATTCCGGCTATAAACTCTCTCTAGGTCGGTAGAGAGTTTCTTCGACAACTCTTGCGATGTTGTCGCAAATTCTATCCAGGGGCCGTTCGTCGACCTCTTTGCCGAACGGCCCTTCCGTGTGCCTTTAGCTGTCATGCAAGGTCGGCCCCAAGACTGAGCTACTGACTCAACCCCAGCTTCTTCATTCTCTGCTCTCTCAACTGTCTTCTGCTGGCATAGATAGAATTGATTTGAACGACCGAGCCGGCAATTGCGTAGAGAATATGCATCACTGGTCCCGTCCGACGGTTCGATTTTTCAACGATATGTTGCCTCTTTTCATCACTTGTCAATTATTACTGCCGGTGCGTTAAATATGGGTTAGAGTTGTTTAACTCTTGTGGAGGCGGAGTGAGAATATCGCCAGCGATAGCACTACTGGCAACCACAAAAGCTACTCCTCCGGCCAACTTATCCCAGGTCGTAAAGTTACACTAATTTGAATTCCTCGCCAAATTGATGATCGACGGAAAAAATCCTTGCCAACGAGGGGGCTGGGAGTTTAAACCATAAGATAGGGGCCATTGAATCCCCTCCACTTTTATCTTTGTGAGATGAACATGAAACACTATTCGAAAACCATAGTTACCGGTGTGTGCTTTATTGCACTCTTGTTGGTTGCCACAAAATCTGCCAGTGCCCAATGCACCACATGTGCTCCCGCAGCGACGCCGGTGGTAGCTTATTCGCCCGTCGTCCAATCAACAGTTACTTATGAACCCTATAACGGATGGTATCTAGGGAAATGGCTAGACAACTGGCGGATGCGTCGCTGGGGTTACGCTCGGCCAACTGCGGTCACTGCCACGACTGTAGGATACGCTCCTTATACCGCTGGCTATGCGCCTTACACGGCCAGCTATACGCCCTATACGGCCAGCTACACCCCCGTTAGTTATTCTACCCCCTATGTCACCGCATACGCCCCACTTGGCCAACGCCAGGTTCTGATGCGGCCTGTGGTCGTAGGGAGTCCTGTGGTAACCAGTGGCTGCACGACCTGTGCGGCACCTGCACCTTGTTCAAGTTGTGACCCTTGTTCTGCTTGTTCATCGTGTCCGACTTATTCGTCGAGCGCCATCCAATCAAGTTATGTCGAACCGGCCTGTCCGAGTTGTGCGGGGGGAAGTTCAATCACCTATTCTACTCCCAGTAATTCCTCGCAAATGGCGGCTCCTTCTTTGACCCCTCAAGAAGCTGCTCCACTGCGTTCGGATTATCCTCCTGCCAGCAATGATGTGACTCCACCGAAAGATCCCGGGCCAGAAGGTTCCGATTCGAGCACTTATTTCGAGGCACCTAAGCTATTTATCCCAGGCGATCGAACGGCAAACAACAATGCTTCGCAAAATAAGCCCATTAACCGCTCACCAAGCGTTGACGTGTGGACGGCCGTTTACACCAAGCCCGTAGCAACTGACAACATCAGCACGACTGCAGCAGAACGCAGCCAGGCTGAGATTGACGCCGAAGGCTGGCATTCAGTTCCGGCCAAATAACTGCGTCTAGACTCCTAATTGCCGTCGTCGGGAGGCGATGGTAGTTAGGTACTCTGGACGAACTATCCCCTAATGGGGGACGGCTAATATGGAGATTATAAAACCCTTGCTGGTCAACTGACTGGCAAGGGTTTTCTTTTTCCGATCACGATCCCAAGCTCGCACGTCGGCTTACATCACTGCGAAGTAGTTTTCTACTGCGTAGTCGAAATACTCCCGGCACATTGTGGGAGTGGTATCTAAATAGTTGCAGTAATTGCGTATCTGCAAAAGCAGGTCGCGGGGTTGGCAACAGCGGAACGGCCTATCAGTCGGCTTAAAATGCGTGTCGATCAGATAATCAACCGAATCCTGGTCGTACTCCATACCCAGAATGGGGGCCATGATTTTAAACAACTGGCGAAACTCTTCCTCGCTTGGATTTGGCACTTCGATCTTGTAAGGAATACGTCTGAGGAAGGCATCGTCAACCAGATCCCGGGGTTCCAAGTTCGTCGAGAAGATGATCAACTGGTCGAACGGGACTTGGATCTTCTTGCCGTTGACGAGTCGCAGGAAGTCGTACCTCTTTTCCAAGGGAACGATCCAGCGGTTCAGCAGGACGTCAGTAGTCATCCGCTGTCGTCCGAAGTCGTCGATGACCAGCGTGCCACAGTTGCTCTTGAGTTGGAGTGGGGCCTCACTGACGTTGTTGCCGGTGCCGGCCGTAACTTCCAGTGAATCCATGGTTAATTCACCACCCACGACAATTGTGGGGCGACGAATACGGACCCAGCGTTTGTCAATGGCGCGGGAATGCAAGGGACCAGAAGGCATCTCCAGCGGAATCTCCTCGTGAAGTGCCCTGTCAAACACCCGCATGATCTCCCCATCGATGCCGATCGCTCGAGGAATCCAGATCGTGTCGCCAAAGGCTTTCGTAACTCGCTCGGCAATACTCGTCTTACCATTACCTGGAAACCCAAACAGAAACAAACCACGACCGGAGTTCACTGCCGGCCCGAGTCTGCGGAGCATGTTTTGATTGACCAGAAGATCGGAGAAGGCACGTTCGAGATCTTTCTTGGTTGGATGGACCTTCGTCAAAGTTTGCTCTGAGACGCTCTCGATGTAGGTTTGTAGAGGTACTGGCGCAGAACCAATATAGCTGCAATACTCGGTAAGTTTCTTCGCCGTCTCACGCCCCAGTTCTGTCAGTTGATACACATAATCGTTCATCGGCGCCGAACCACGATAGGCGACTAACTGGGCCTGCTTTAAAGACTGCAGGATCGGTTCGATCAAACGGAACGGAACCGAGTGGTGCTCGGCAAGTTCGTGCCCAGTAGAATCTCCCATGGCCCCAAGACATTTGAGGGCCAGGTGTTCGAGTTGCCCTTCACTTATCCCGGCCTCAGCCAATGTCTTCGGCTCGGCCGGAATCCACTCTTTGTGATCCTTACTTGTGTCCTCGCCCTCGCGCGGTTGGAGTGTGACGGCAGGACGTGGCCGGACAGGGGCAGCCTGAATTTTCTCGGAAAGAATCTTTTCTTCGTGTTCGGGAAGTTCCTCCTCGCCATTGGCGAGCCGGTTAATGCGTTCAAGCAGCGCATCAAGGTCGTTACTGGGAGAATCTGATTGGACCTCATCCTGCATGGGTGAATCTAGTGAATCGGCGGGAGTGTTCATAAGTGATCTTCGGGTAGGTCGGGGGGATTGAGGTACACTGTTCCAGATGGCGGGGGATAACGCAGGGAAATCCGCTGCATCGGCAGGGAAAAAACCCATGAAAGCGTAGGTTTCAAAATGGCAACATGCAAAGATCCTGCGTAAGGGTTGTGCAGGTTCTAACAATTTTGCAGGCCTCGTTCGCTTGCGAACTCCCTAAAAGTCGAGCATGTCGCGCCCAGATTGCCCTATGACATTCACTGGGTAATGAATTACGCTGGAAAATATCGATCTCCCCCAAAAAGCACTTAAACTCGTGACGCATTTCTATGCAATTCATCATCACTGCTGTTGGACCTGACCATCGTGGCCTGGCGGATCCAATTGTCCATTGTGTCACGGAGCTTGGTGCCAACATTTCAGAAATCCAGATGTTCGACCACGACGAAGAGTCGCTGTTTTCGATGCTCACTCGGGTCGAGCTAGCTGAGAGCAAGGGAGCGGAACTTCGCACCGCGGCCAAGGATATTAGTGTTCGTACGGGGCTTTCGATTCGCACCTGGTCGCCGGACATTTCAGGCCGCAAGCCGCGTCTGGCGATCTGCGCAACTTATCGAACCGAAACCCCACGTGCTGTCTTAGAAGCCGTCCAGCAGGGAAACATCGATGCCGAAGCGGCCGTAATGATCAGCAATCGAGAGGCCTGTCACTGCCTGGCTGAGGAGTATGAAGTCCCATGGTACAAAATTGGCGATTCTGACGGTAAGGCAGACGACCAGCGTCTGATAGCTATCTGCGATGAGCAGCAGATCGATTATGTGATCCTGGCCCGATACATGCGAATTCTCCCCCCTGCAAGCGTTTGGCAATATGCAGGAGGGCGGATTATTAACCTACACCACGGGTTGCTCCCAGGTTTTCCTGGCATGAGACCCTACCACGACGCCTTTGCGGTGCGAATGCTTACCTACGGTGCCACCTGCCACTTCATCGTGCCAGAATTGGACGCGGGCAATCAAATCATCAACCAGTCGACCTTCAGTGTCCCCCCCGGCACCACGATCGACGAAATTGTCCGTCTTGGTCAGGAAGAGAACGAGCCTGCATGCCTGGTCGAGGGTGTCCGGCGGGTGGTCGCTGGCGAAGTTCGGCTGCACTTTAATCGGGTTGTAGCGAACGGGTGAATTCTGCGAGCCGGGTCGTCCTCGACCCCGCTCTCTCCTGCAAAACTGCTTATTCTCAATGTCGAAATTGGTCGGGGCCGAGGACGGCCCGGCTCGCCAGCGATTTGCTTGACGCTTTTGGCGGGGGTGAATAGGGTAGAGGTATCGGAACATACGAGAGACCTCTTCCCTCACCCCTGGTGATTCCCCATGATTCGACGAACAACCTGCGCTATTGCTCTTGCTCTACTGGCTACCACGACGCTCTCCGCCCAGACGATCCGCTTTGACACCAATGTTGGCACGTTTGACATGAAGCTCAACCCCACGGGGAATCCTAACCTGCAGGGACATGTGGATAACATCATTGCTTATGTCCAAGCCGGGCGCTACGACACGACAGTAATCAACCGTGCGGCAACCAACTTTGTGCTGCAAATGGGGGGCTTTCAGGCCCACACCTTGTCATTGCCCACGAGCTTCAATGCATTTCCGTCAGTACCTACGTTCGATCCAGTTATTGTCGACGAAGACGGCAATCGACAAGTGGACTTCGATCTCGGCGGACTTTCGAACACCCGTCGTACCGTGTCACTCGCTTTAGGCGGAAATCCGACTAATCCCAACTCTGGTACGAGCAGCTTTTTTGTCAATCTCAACGACACCAATGATTTCCTGGACGACTCGGGGTTCGTACCTTTTGCTGAAATCGTGAATATGGAAACTATCGATCTGATTATGGCACTTCCCCAGCAGAATCTCGATCCGAGCGGTGGCAACCTTGCAGCTATCAACATCCCTGTGCTCCAAGATAATCACTTGGTGATTATCGAGCGTGCCTTCGTCTTGAATCCTACTCAAGCGGTGGTCCAGGCGAATACCCCTGCAGCGAATCCTTTGGCGGTGACTTCTGATTCCAACGCGCCGGGCGGTTTGATTGCGGGAGATCTTTCCGTTCCCGAACCTTCGACGGTGATGCTGGCAATGGGAGCACTGATGCTATTAGGAGCGCGAAACCGCAAGCGATTGGCATAGAAAACCCAAGACATTACTCACTAAAACGCCTAGGGATTGCAGTCCCTGGGCGTTTTTTATGCGCTCAGAAAATTTTATTCCGGCGGCAATAACTGCTCTTGCGGCGCCATGAGCCACTTTCTACGATTCCGCCCGCCTCGAATCGTCCGGGGCAGGATTCTCTTCTACTACCAACTTATCTTTGCAAGATTTTTGTCTCGATGGGTGACACCTCGTGGGCACGGCACGCGCACTATGGCCGGAAGAAGTGGAATGCCACTTCTCCGCAAGGAATATGCGCGCTGGAGACCGTTCACGATGCAGTCGCTGGTCGAAACACCTGACAGGAGAAGCATCGCATGAGGAAAATAACTCACCTCTTGCTGAGTAACTGGTTAACAATCACCGTGGTATTGCTGTCGTTCTGCAATCCCAGTTGTGAAGTCTCTGCACAGGTCGTCCAGGCCGACGGAACTTCTGCCGGGGATGCATCGGTGACTCCTGTCAGCTACACGAGCTCTGGAACCTGGCTCAACCGCGAACTGGGAACTCCCCTGCGCTTTGGCTACCACAGCGAAGGATATGGCACCGAAACAGGTGTCGTGAGTCTTGGTTCGATGTTTGTATCTCCCCTGGATGATGCCGTCTGGTTTTTGGATGGACAAGGTACGCTCAGCGAAGATTTCGGCGGAGGTTTCAACCTGGGTATCGGCTATCGAGAGATGGTCGACTTCAATCGAGGCGGAGACTCCCAGCGAATCTTGGGTGCTAGTTTCTGGACCGATGGACAGAGTACCAAGGCAGATAACTTCTTCACGGCATTGGGTTTTGGCTTGGAGTCGCTGGGTGAGTCCTACGATGTGCGACTCAATGGAACCTTTCCGCTATCGCGCACTCAAGTCGGGGACCCCACGCTCATCGATTTCGATACGCCGGTTTTCTCAGGCTATGAGCTTTTCTCTGGCATAGAAGCGATCACCACCGATACTGCTTATTCGGTGGTCGATGCAGAGGCTGCCAAGCGAGTTGGTGACCTCGACGCTTGGGCTATTTTGGGTGTGTACTATCTGGGTGGTGGAGGTGCCGACGACGCTGGCTTTCGTGCGGGGATGCGTGGTTACGCCCTTCCTGACCTGGCAGTGACCGTCCAAGTGACCGACGACGATATTTATCACACGAATGTGATGGCCGGTCTCACTTGGTTTGTCGGCCGTACCCATAGTGGCAATGCACCGTGTGGCGTACTTTCGGATCGATTCCGTGAACCGGTTTGGCGCAACGACTTTATTGCGACCACTGCCGAAACTACTACCCGCGCCGCTGGCAATCCTCTGACCGACGCAGATACGAACGCGCTGTTTAACTTCATCCATGTCAACAGCAATGCCGCGTTGGGCGGGGACGGCACGTTTGAGAATCCGTTCACAACCTTGGCACAGGCCCAAGGCGCCCAACAGGATGGTTCGTATGTTTATGTCCACTCTAATTCGGTGCTCAGCGGAAACTTCACACCGCTTGACAATGTCAACGTCCTTGGCGAAGGCGTGAACCAGGATGGCGACATGGTCACTCACACGGTCGACAGCGTAGAACTGGGCACTTTGACCTTGCCCGAAACGTCAACCGGAGCAGGAAGCTTGCCAGCCCCCATCATCAACGGCGTCGGCAACGTGTTCACCCTGGCAAACGACAACCAGATCAACAACTTCACCATCAACGGTGGCACCAATGCTGTTGTAGGAAATGGAATAAACGCTCCTCAATTGGCGAATCTGGACATCAATACGCCAACCGACACAGGACTTTCGTTTACCGGCATAACGGGCACAGCCGTCGTGGAAAACACGGTAACCATCGACAACGCTGGCAATACCGGTGTCCTTGTCGATGGCGGGACCGACGGCATGCTGCTCAATGCCCGAATCACCGATGCATCGGGAAGCTCGCTTATTGTACGCAATCGAACCGGCGGCACGATCACCTACGGAGGATCGATTATTGATTCCGGCACCGATACGGATACGGCCGCGGGTATCGTGATCGAAGACAATGAAGACGCGACAATCAACTTCACCCAGGTAATCGACATGACCGAAAACCTGGGCATCAATATCAATTCTGGTAACTTTAGTGCCCTGAGCATCACGGGCAACAACGTCGGCACACAGATCACATTTGCTGAGTTACTCGCGGAATCAGCCAACGCCGATACAGTCTTCATGACTCATGGGGGTACACTCACGATCAACGATGCCAACAGCATGGGCCTGATTACCAACACAGGAACAGGTGATGCATTCAGGAACATCGGAAATGCGAACACGGACTTCTTTTCCACAATTACGGTCGCCACAGACATCACCAACAGTGGTGGTGGCAATGCGGTAGACATCTCCGCTCGAGCAGATAACAACGTCAGTTTCTCTGGAGATATCACCGACACAGATTCAGAGGGAATCTCACTTGTCAACAATCTTGATGGTACGATCGCATTTAATGGACTCGTGACGACTAACGATAGCGGGGCAAACAATGGTGTGACCATTTCAGGCGGTGGAGCGGATGTGACTTATCAATTCACTGACATTGTCCTGAATACGACCGACGGTACCGGCTTCAAAGCCTCAGGTGACGGAACGTTGATTGTCACCAGTGCTAATGGAACCAACGGCGTTAACGCTTCCGGCACAGGCTCAGCAGTCGACATCGATGGCCTGACTATCGGCACTGGTGGTGCAATCTTTGACACTGTTAGTACCTCAGGTTCAGCCAACGAAGGCGTCAAGCTGGCAAATCTGGATGGCACGGCTCAGGTACGAATCGGCAGTGGTACCGATCCAGGCGATGGTGGCGTCATCATGTCTGACGGCACCGGTATCAGCATCAACAATGCGAACAACGTGGTGGTTAACAATGTTAGAATCGACAACTCAGGTAACACGGGTGCTGGCGTCGTAGTCACTGGTCAGGATGCTGCCACGGATGCTGTCTCCTTAAACGGTGTAGAGATTACTACGTCGGGCGCTGCCAATGGCTTCGATATCAACACCAACTCCGACGGCACAATCAATGCTACCGAGCTGGTGGTCACTTCCGAAGATGGCAACGCCGTTAACGTGACAGGCAACACCGGCGGTACGAACATCTTTACCGATCTCGAAGCGACCACTACCGGCACTGGCACGGCCGTCAATGTCGTCAACAACACCGGCACTACAACCACGATCAACGGCATGATGCTCTCGGCCACAGGCACCGGAAATGGCTTGAACGCAACCCAAAAGGGAACTATAGCCGTCACGGGTGATACCGAAATCTCAGTGGCCAGCGGACGGGCTATCAACCTGAACGATGTCACCGTAGATGCTGCAGGTGTTTCGATTGATAAAGCAACCGTCACTGGAGGCACTGTCGATAGCGTCTCACTGGTCAACCTGGCTGGTACTGGAGCAGTCACCGTGGGAGCCGATACCACGGATCCAGGATCGATCACAACCACTGGTCGTGGTGTGTTCATCGATCAGGGTACCAACAATATCACCGTCAACACAGCCGTGACGGCTAATGGCGCAGGTCGCTCACTAGAGGTTACCAATCGCACAGGCGGTACGGTCACGTACAACAGCACCACTACCGACAATGCCACCGGCATGCGGATCGCCAACAACACCGGTGGTACCATTACCGTCACTGACGATCTGACCTTCAACACCGGTGCAAATGACTCGATCGCCATTGCAGGCAACAATGGAGCCACAGTCAACTTTACCGATGCTGGCAGCATCGATCTGGGTACTTCCTCGGGCAACGGCGTGCATCTCACAGGCCAGAACACCAATGTGTCTATCGCTGCCGACATCCAGGGTGGCACCGGCACCTCAGTCGACATCGAAGGCAATGCCACGGGAAATATCAGTGGAGACATTACCAATACAGCGGGTAGATCGTTACGGATTCACGATCTTACTGCCGGTACGGTCAATGTCAGCGGCAATATCAATGATACCGGCGCAGGTATCTCTGTGGATAACAATTCGGGTGGTACGGTCACTGTGAGTGGAACTTCAACGCTCAACACGGGCGCCAACGATGCCTTGACTGTTCAAGACAACACGGGCGGCACCTTCGCCTTCAACAATATCAATGCCACGACCAGCGGCGGAGGAGACGGTGTAAATGTGATCAACAACACCGGCGCCGAAGTTACGTTCAGTGGCATGACCATCAATGCCAGTGGATCCGGCAATGGCTTCACTGCGACCGGTGGAGGTACGCTTTCGGCCACCGGCACCAACAACGTCACGACGGCGACTGGTACGGGTGTGAACATCAATGGCATGACGATCGATGGCCCTGGTGCCAACTTCAATCGGGTCAACGTCAATGGAGCAACCAACGGTATCACCTTAACCAACACTACCGGTGGCCAAATTCGCGTTGGACGTGTCGTCGCGACTCAGACCGACGGGGATGGCGGCGTCATCAACACCACCGGCAGTTCCATCGTGCTCTCTGGAGTTACGAACGCCGTATTCAATGACGTAACAGCGAATGCGGATACCGGTAATGCAGTCTCAGTAACGCACACCTCTTCGAACAACGTCAACATAGTTTTTGACAATCTTACCTCGACGACTGTCGGCACCAGCGGGAATGCGGTCGTCGTGACTGACAACGGCATAGGTGAACTCGACTTCACTCTGACCAACAGCACCATCGATACGCAGGTCTCCAACACTGTCGGTTTCGTGTTCCAAGCAGGGAATAACGGAGGCGAAGTGGATATCCGCTTCACCGACAATGTCATAACAGCAGACGGCTCGAGTGCCTTCAACGCGAACATCAACCAAGGTACGGGTGACGTGCAATTTTTGTTCACGGGCAATAGCTTGAGCAATAACGATGCTGCCGATACGGCGG
Organism: uncultured Planctomycetaceae bacterium; assembly: GCA_937925545.1. Taxonomy (GTDB): domain Bacteria; phylum Planctomycetota; class Planctomycetia; order Pirellulales; family Lacipirellulaceae; genus Bythopirellula. The sequence goes on along the minus strand of CALALR010000018.1, from coordinate 78,371 downwards.
CCTTCACCGTGGCTTCCAATCGCACGCTCAACGCCACGATTGGAACTCAAGGCGGAGGAAGCGCCAATGCCAACGGCTTCACCAACGGCACCGGTATCGGCTTGCATCTCACCTCTAATGCTGCCGCTGCACGAATCAACCTCGATCTTCGCGGCAACACGGCAACCGGCGGAGGTGGTATCGATTATCAACTCTCTGAGACCAATGGTGTCTTTGGAGTTGTCGATGTAAACAATACTCTGACATTGCAAAATCAAAATATCGGGACGATTGATCTCGACGGCAAAACGCCAGCTGACTTCACGAATCTCGCACCACCGATCAAACAGGTGGACTAATTACACTGAGTTTGGTCGAGAGACATAACAAGTCAAGATGTCGGCCATCATCGAGTGCAATCAATGCGGCTGGCGAACAGTGTGTGGGCACGAGGATTTGGCTCGCAGGTTGCGTAACCTGGGTCTGCTAAGGCGTGCTCCCCATCCACCTGCGGACCTGGTGGAGGAACTAGCCAGGTCAAATCTCCATCGGCTTGTGTGTGACCAGTGCCATGCGATGGGTTTAGCATTCGTCGCTCTTGATGATGTAGAAACTGACGAGGCTGGCGACTGGCAACAGGCAGTACTCTGCGAGATTTGCCGTCAGCCAGTGCCGCCCGAGCGACTGGAAATCTTTCCCAAGGTACGTCGATGTGTCTCTTGTCAGAATGCTTCCGATCGCGGCATGGAACCTGATGCGCAAGAGTATTGCCCCAAATGTGGTGCCTTGTTGGAAGTACGCGTAAGCCAGGGGGGCGGAGTCACGCGCTACAAGCAGTTTTGCACGGGACAACCTCCTTGCAGGCTCTAGGCGGAGCTTTCTCGGTCTGTCATCATTGACATTCGCTCTCCCCCGTCCCCTATCCCCCGTCCCCACTTAATGTCCCAACAGCTTGTTGCCACCGCCGCCTTTGGGCTCGAAGCCGTCGTCGTGCGGGAATTAGCCGCACTTGGCTACAAAGGGAGTGTTGCGCGACCGGGGCGTATTGAATTCGCTGGTGACGAAGCTGCCATCTGTCGCGCAAATCTTTGGTTGCGTTCAGCAGATCGAGTCTTGCTGCAATTGGCGAAATTCCCCTCACTCGACTTTGACGCACTGTTTGACACGGCTGCAGATTTGCCATGGGAGAATTGGATCCATCGTGATGCAGCGATTCCCGTGAGGGGCCGTTCACACAAGTCACAGCTATCGAGCGTCCCCGCAGTCCAACGAACCGTCAAGAAAGCAATTGTTCAGCGGTTGCTCAAACAGACTTCGGAACTCCCCGAGTCAGGTCCACCAGTTCCTGTTGAGGTTGCCATACTCGACGATGAAGCCACGCTCTCGATCGACACCTCGGGTGATGGACTCCACAAACGAGGCTATCGCAAGCTGGCCGGACCGGCACAACTTCGCGAAACGTTGGCTGCAGCGCTTGTGCAGTTGAGTTTTTGGAAACCTGATCGACCCCTGATCGACCCATTTTGCGGGACGGGGACCATCATCATCGAGGCTGCCATGATCGCTCGGCGAATCGCGCCGGGTAGAATTCGCGACTTCGCCGCCGAATTGTGGCCGACATTTCCCCATGAACCTTGGCGGCTGGCACGCGAGGAATCTGCTGACCTGGTCCTGCCAAATCTCGAAGAACGACCCATGGGAACTGACATCGATGCCGAGGCGCTGAGTCTCGCGCGATACCATGCCGAGCAAGCGGGGGTGGCCGACGACGTGCATTTCCAGCAGCGCGACTTCGCTGATCTCACTAGCAAACGACAATATGGCTGCACGATCATGAATCCTCCCTACGGACTGCGTATGGGAGAGGAACGAGAAGTCGCAGAACTCTATCGCACGTTTCCCGAGGTACTTCGGCGTCTGAAATCATGGTCACACTACATTCTCTCAGCGCGGGAGGATCTGGAACAACTTGTGGGGCAAGAAGCGGACCGACGCCGCAAATTGTACAATGGCCGCATCGCGTGCACCTATTATCAGTTTCATGGACCGCGTCCGTCCGCTGAGCAGTCCACAAAAACGGATCTGCGACCAGCGGCGGGACCGGCTTTTGGGGGGTTACGCGACGAAGCCCAGCGTCAGGCAGAGGATTTTGCTAATCGACTAAGGAAACTTGCGCGGCATCTACGGCGGTGGCCCACAAAGCGAGGGATAACGTGTTATCGACTCTACGATCGCGACATACCCGAAGTACCGCTGGTGGTTGATCGATACGAAGATGCCCTGCACATCGCGGAAGTTGAACGCCCCCACAACCGCACTGCTGCTGAACATGCGGATTGGCTCGACCTGATGTGCCGTACGGCAGCCGAGGTACTTGAAGTTCCTCGCGATGCAATGTTCCTCAAACACCGTGCAAGGCAACGGGGGACTTCGCAGTACGAACGCGTCAGCGACCGGAAGGAAATCCGCACGGTCAATGAGGGCGAACTCAAATTCAAGGTGAACCTCTCCGACTACCTCGACACAGGGCTGTTTCTCGATCACCGCATTACACGCTCCATGGTTCGTCAGGCCGCAGAAGGAAAGCGATTCCTGAATCTATTTTGTTACACCGGAGCATTCACCGTGTACGCTGCTGCCGGGGGAGCCGCATCGACAACGTCGGTCGATCTCTCGGCCAACTATCTCGACTGGGCCGCAGAGAATATGCAACTGAATCGATTGATGGGTCCTCAACATCGTTTCAAACGTGCAGATGCGGAAGAGTTCTTGGATGGCTTGAAAGCCGAAGAGAAGTTTGATCTGGCCGTGGTCGATCCACCAACGTTTTCCAACAGCAAACGCTTGGAGCATGACTGGGACGTGCAACTTGGGCATGCCCCACTACTCAAGAAGTTAATCGAACACATGGCCCCACAAGGTGTGATCTATTTCTCCACCAATTCGCGACGATTCAAATTGGATGAAAGCGCTATGAAGGACGTCACTGTTCGAGAGATCAGCAAGCAGACGGTCCCTGAAGATTTTCGTAATAAGCGGATCCATCGCTGCTGGCGTTTGGTTGTCGAGCAACAGTCGCGATCCAACGCATCGCAGGCCGGCTAACCTTTGGCGAGAATCCTTTTCAATTCCGCCAGTTCACGCTCGAACCCGCCGGAGAGTATCGGAAAGCGGCACCATGACTTAGGATCCAGGTTCTCATCATCCAAATGAAACGAGGGGGCATAGCGTTCTCGCTTCCACTGGTTGCGACACCAAAGTTTGAAAAATCGCTCGACCCAGGAGCCAAGCTGCTCTGCTGAATATTCGGGGAACGAATTCTGGACCGTCTTGAACACCTCGACCGGCATCTGTTTGTCGCGGATGGCCGCGCGTTCAACCGAATCGAGGACTCGATAAGGCATTAAGTCTCCTTCATCCGTTTGACTTGCTGCAGCGGGTCGTAGTTCGGCCGTCGGAGTTTGTGAATTGATCACCTGTAATTCTGGCAGAGGACCGATGCCCAATGGCCCGGTATGCTGCATCCATTTGAGCCATTCAAGCAAATATGCCTTGTCGATGCCCGCGATCGGTGCCAGACCTCCGGCGGTATCACCGTCCATGGTGGCGTAGCCGACGGCCGCTTCGCTCCGATTGCTGGTTGTTAGAAGCAGAGATCCACTCAAATTGGCCAATAGCCACGCCCCCGGCGCACGTGCACGGGCCTGGATGTTTTGCAAAGCTGTGTCGTCACTTTCCCAGGTGAGCGGTCTACCTACGGCGATCGAGACAGTCTTAACATAGGCATCAACCATCTCGTCGACGTTCCACTCCAAATATCTCGCTCCAATTGCATCCGCAATCGATCGGGCCGCCTCGCGAGTCACCGAGCCACTATTGCGCGTCGCCTGATAAACACAAGTCAGTAACTCTCTCACCATCGCTTCTACGCTTCTCGCTTCAGCGAGCCGTGGCATCTGCGAGAACTTTCGGGCGAATCCCTCGCAACCCAACTCACCGATCCCGAACTTTACCATCAGCCACACCATGGTAGCGACTGTGGCCGAGTCGGCCCCACCACTTAACGAAATAACGAACCCCCCCGCCCTGCTCTTTCGCAGGTAATCAAACAAACCTAACGCAACCGCGCGAGCGAATTCCTCTTCCTTGGGAGGTGTTGACGCATCCCAAGGACTTAGCACAACCGATCTTGCTGGGGTTGTCGCTAGACACAACTCAAAACCGCAATCGACCGTCGTCCCCCCCGATTTAGCGATCGGAAAATTCGACGAGGCACGATCTGCACGGGTGGCGTCAACGTCCACATCAGCATGCGTTAAGACAATATCGCTAAAGGAAAACCGCGGACCCTCGGCAACCATCTCACCACGAGTGGCGATCAACGTCCCACCATCGTAGACCACGCGTCCTGCTTCGTTCCCCAGTAGATTTGTGTAGGCATAACTGACATGAAACTCGCGGCTACCTCTCAGCACAATGTCGCGACGAATCTCCTGTTTGGCAAACGCAAAGTGACTTCCACTCGGATTGAGAATGACGTCCGCCCCCCGCGCTGCCAATCGCTTGCCGGTCCGCTCGGACACCCACGCATCGCGGCAGATTTCCATGCCGATCTTCACGCCGCCACAATCGAACATCACGTCGCCGACTGGATAGGTTCCGCCGAGACAAGCCACTTCGCTCACTTTGCCAACTGCCCAGGGTTGAAACCAGCGCGGTTCGTAGTGGATGCCATCTCCAGCCAGACACTGCTTGGCCACAAACCCCACAAGTCGTCCATCACACACGAAGGCACAGGCATTGAAAAGTTTCTCCTCGACCACCAAAGGCAAGCCCAATGCGACTGCGAGACCCTCGGTCGCAGGCAGGATTTCGGCTAGCAAGTCGAGCGAAGTCTGCCGCACACCATCAGCAAAGAATGCATCCTCGCAGCCGTAACCGCTGATGCAGAGTTCAGGCAAACAAACGAGGCTCACCTCTGCTTCCCTGGCGGCGTCGAGGGCCGCCACGATATTTGCCTGGTTCGAGTCCCAGGCGAGCGGGGTCTGATTGAGTGCAGCGGAGGCAAGGCGAAATTGATGCATGCCTGTAATATATGCACACTTGAGCCTTGAGTCATTACAAAACCTAGCCGGAGGCACACCTGCCTCCGGGAACATCCCAGGAGGCAGGTGTGCCTGCAGCTAGGATTTCAGCAGTTGAAGCCGCAGCGCATTGAGCGCCTGCTTAGCGGACCGCGTTTGGAGAATCGCCGGATGACTTGCACAACCAAACCGCCATTTATGGGTCCGCTCCTCTTCAGCAAGTGCTACGCATATGTGTGAATCCGCCTGGTAGGGATCTGGCGGGTAAGCGGCGACTGCCAAACCGTAATCTGCCCGCATACGATGTCGTACCATTTCAGCCGTCGCAACGGCCACTGCTGCATCGGAGTCGCTGGTCTCTTCGGTGAGACTCGTAGTTTCGAGTAAAGAGTTCAACTGTTCTCGATTATCAATCGTCACTCCGCCCACGAAGACATTCGTAGGCACCTCGACCGATTCCAACCACATCGCAATGCGTCCAGCGGTCGCCCATTCCGCTACGGCAAGGGTTTTTCCACGCTCCTTGAGTAGTCGCAAGACGACATGCTCCAGTTCTTCGTCCTCCTCACCAAATACGATCTCTCTTAACGACTCGCGAATTATCGCCACGGTCGGTTCCATGGCGGCAAGGCACGCCTCTTCGTTATCAGAGGTTGCCGTGATGCGGAGTGTGATCGTGGCATCGCTTACGGTTATTCCAACCTTTGGTTCCCGACCGCGGCTGATCAAGTCGGGAAGCATCGCTTCGAGCTGACTCTCGCCCAGGCCGAAGCATTTTATCCGGCGATGGCGAATCACAGTCTGTTCACGTTGCAGTTGGCAGATTCGCTCCGCAACCGTGTGCGACCACATCTCGTGCATTTCTACGGGCACTCCCGGTAAGGCAAATAAACCGCAAGGCTCGCGTCCGACGCGCTCCACCAGCATTTCGATGCCTGGAGCCGTGCCGTGAAAATTCTGGATCGGCCTGGAACCCTCAGGAAAGTCGGCCTGCACCTGATTTCGTTCCGGCATTTCCCGACCTCGGCTCGCATAGAGCTGCTCAATATGTGCCAGCGATTGGGCGTCTCGCACGAGTTGGGTACCAGTCGCCGCAGCAATTGCCTCGCGCGTGAGATCGTCTGCCGTGGGACCGAGACCACCCGTAATGATCACCACATCGGCCCGCTCGATGGCGATACAGAAAACGGCAATGTTGTCATCGAGCTGGTCACCAACCGTCGTATGGAAAGCAACCTCGCACCCCAACTGCGTGAGTTGCTGGCTAATCCACTGGCTGTTGGTATCCAACCGTTGCCCAGTGGTAATCTCGTCCCCAACGGAAATGACTTCTGCTCGCATACTGACGAGTGTGGTGGGTTGGCAAAGAATTGGGAAGGGGCCAAAGCTCTTTAATAGCCCTCGGCAGACGCCGAGGGGTACTTTCGCCACATTATCACCAGCTCGCGCGGACGGCTATTACCAGTCACGCTATTTCACCACTGTGAATCCAAAGCTGGTTCTAGGACCGCATCTTGGTCCACGGTGATAACCGTAGTGCGGTCCCCAGCATGGTCCCCATCCGGGGCCTCCATAATAATGCTCCTCAACAACCACGGGTGGTCCTTGCGCCACGGCAACCGGTGCCGGTGGTGTTTGCATCATTTGAATTACGTTCGTCGCAACACCTTGGTTGTGAAGGTAGATCACGTCTGCCGCTGTGAGTGGACGTGACATGCCAGAAGTGCGAACATAGTTTTGGATCAACGTGGGATCGACCCCTGATTGGGTCATCGCTACGACTTCCTCGATCGATGCTGCGCCGGCCGGCACTTGGCGACCCAGTTGAGCGGCAATTTCAGCCCGGTTTTGCGCCTGCATGGCATCCATTTCCGAGCCGACCACTCCACCCGTGACCGCACCGAGTCCAGCACCTATGAGCGCTCCAGTTCCCGCATTGCCGCCCGTGGCGTCACCAATGATAGCCCCTGCACCCGCACCCGCCAGAGCGCCCAACCCGGCGCCTCGATCCGCATAGTAAGGTGACCGGCAACCTAATGAAGTGGTGCTCAGCACAACAAGAACTAAGAGCGCAAGCCACTGCCAACGTGATACGTGAGGAAGCATGATGTCACCAATGTGAGAAAGCGGGGAGAATACGGGGCGGGAATGGTCTCAACCGCTTCCAGCTACGTCAAGTCCAGCATTTCTCCGCAAAATCTGTAGATGCTGGCAAAGGAGCTTGCAATTCGATGCGTCTAAACGTAAACTTAAGGCAACTCGGGATTTGTGGCCGCTTGCAGCCGAAACTGCTAAAGAGCCAGTGACTTCAGCCTGCTGGCATGGTATTTCCAATTTGGAATGCAGTGTCGGCAGCAACAATTTGACCAAGCTTGCTTTTTCAAGCCGCATTTACCGAGCGTAAGTGCGGCTTTTTTGTTGCCATCGTATTGTTGGCGAAAGCCGTCAGGGATATTAGGAACCCCAACCCAGCAAGAAAACCATGAGTCACGTTGAAATGTCTAACCCTCCGAAAAGTGCAGGATTATCTTCGCAGGACGACACCCCACGCGAGCCCACGACCGGTTTTGGAGAAGATTTCTCCACCCTCTCCGTGCATGCCGGCGAGGCGCGGCAAAAACCGGGGGACGCGATCACCGATCCGATTTTCTGTGCCTCGACCTACACCTTCACCGACACCCAAGCGGTGATCGACTACATCGAACAAAACCAGGCACGCGAAGAATATGGCCGCTATGGTAATCCGGGCGAGCGGGTGGTCGAACGCAAGTTGGCTGCGCTCGAAGGTGCCGAAGATGCCGTGCTCTATTCCAGCGGCATGGCCGCGATCGTGGGTTTGTTGATGACCAAGCTCAGCGCCTGCGACGAGGTGATTTTCTTCGACGAGTGTTACCATCGCAGCCGCGAGTTCTGTACAAAGCATCTCTCGCGGTTTGGCGTCGTCACGCGGCAGGTGCGGGCCTGCGACTACGAAGCCATGGAGGCTGCCATCAACCCACACACCAAGCTACTCGTGAGCGAGTCCCCAACAAATCCGCATATGAGTTGTGTCGACTTGGAGCGATTCGCGCAGATCGGACGCGAGTACGGTGTCGAGACCCTCATCGATGCCACCTTGGCCACGCCGTACAACCTGCGACCCATCGCGGCGGGGATTGACTACGTGTTGCACTCGGCCACGAAGTATCTCGGTGGGCACAATGACCTGCTCGCCGGTGCCGTCATGGGCCGCAAAGACAAGCTCGAACCGGTTCGCAAACTCCGGGGTATCATGGGTGCCGTCAACGGACCGCAAAATGTGTATCTGCTGTCGCGCGGTTTGAAGACTTTCGAACTCCGCATGCAGCGGCACAATGAAAACGGTCAGAGGATCGCCGAGTTTTTGGAGAACCATCCCCGCGTTGAACGGGTCTTGTATCCCGGTCTCCCGTCGCATCCCTATCACGAGATTGCTCAAGAGACGATGCGCGGTTTCGGCGGCCTGATCACATTCTTCATCAAAGATGCCGACTGGCGCGAGACGGCCAACATCGTGGACGCGGTAAAGATCCCTCGGATCGCCCCCAGCCTTGGCGGCGTGGAATCCCTCATCGAGCAACCGCTTGTAATGAGCTACTACCAATGCACCCCCGAAGAACGCCGCGAGTACGGCATCCCCGACAACATGATCCGCCTCTCTTGTGGCATCGAGAATAGCGAGGATTTGATCGCGGACCTCGACCAAGCACTGCGGAGTTGAGTGGAGGAAGTTCATTGTCATCCCGATGGGAGTAACACGACCAGAGGGATCTGGATGAGGATTTCGCTAAGTATTGAGTGCGAGCGAACTCGCGACCTAGATTCCTCAAGTCGTAGAACTCCTTTCGGAATGACAGCGTAGCCGTCTAATTTCTTCTTTCTTCCTGACCCTCAACGCTAAACTCTCAACCCTCAACTCCTATGGAATTCAGAACCAGGGCAATACACGTCGGCAATGAACGCTGTCAGGTAACCGGCGCCGTCGTGCCGCCGATTCATATTGCTTCGACGTTCGTGCAGCCGGGTGCTGGCGACTGGGGTGAGTTCGATTACTCGCGGAGTGGCAACCCAACCCGCAAGGCCCTGGAAACCACGCTCGCTTCGCTCGAAGGGGGCTGCGCTGCACTTGCCTTCGCCAGTGGCATGGCTGCCACCCATTGTGTGACAGCGATGCTCCATGCGGGCGATCACATTGTCGCTGGCAGCGATATCTACGGCGGGAGCTATCGCCTGTTTCACAAAATTGCCAATCGAGCCGGCATCAAGGTGACCCTGGTCGATACGACCAACCCTAAGAATCTTGCCGAGGCGATCACTCCTTCCACCAAATTGGTCTGGATCGAAAGCCCCGGAAATCCCCGGTTGTCGATCACGGATATCGCCGCCTGTGCAAAAATCGCCCACGAGCATGGAGCGCTGCTGGGGGTCGACAATACGTTTGCCACACCTGTGCTCACGCGCCCCCTGGAACTGGGGGCCGACATCTCCATGCACTCGGCTACCAAGTATCTCGGCGGACACAGCGATCTCATGGGGGGCGCCCTCGTGTTGCGTGACCAGGCGCTCCGCGACGAACTCTACTTTGTACAAAACGCCACCGGGGCCATCATGGGGCCGCTCGAATGCTTTTTATGTTCGCGCGGACTAAAAACTCTTGAGTTGCGGGTACGCGAACAGAGCCGCACCGCACTCGCTTTAGCGGAATGGTTAACAACGCATCCGCAGGTAACAAGAGTCCTCTATCCCGGCTTGCCCGACCATCCCGGCCACGACATCGCCAAATCACAGATGACCGGCGGCTTCGGTGCGATGCTCACCTTTGAACTCAAAGGCGACTTCCAGCAAACCAAACAGTTCGTCGAGTCGACCAAACTCTTTCAATTGGCAGTCAGCCTCGGCGCGGTCGAATCACTCATCGAACAACCCGCCTCGATGTCCCACGCCAGCTACGACGCAAGCGACCGCGCCAAACACGGCATCACCGACGGCCTGATCCGCCTCTCAGTAGGCTTAGAGGCACTCGAAGATCTGCAAGCCGATTTGCAGCAAGCCTTCGAAACGATCGGTTAACGATCCCCTCTTAGCCGGAGGCACACCTGCCTCCGGGAATTCCACGGAGGTCCGCCGCGGCGGATGCCCCGGCTAAGTCTCGTAGGGTGGGCACCGCCCACCAAACCTCTTCATTCATGATGGTGGGCAATGCCCATTCTACGTCCTACTTTAGCTGCTTCCATCTCGCACAAAAAGAAATTATCTCCGTCAGAGACACGTGAGTATCAAACTCCTATCTTTGCGCCTTAGCGCCTTTGCGAGAAACTACCTTATAAACTGGCCCAAATTCCCTCGTAGAAATTGTGCCACTCGATTTGTTATGATACGTAGCGATTAGCTTTTGGCGGTAAGCTATTAGGGTGCTTTTCTGGCTAATTGCTATTCGCTAACGGCTAATAGCTACTTGCAACCCCAAATGTGAGCCAAATCCATCAAAGTGCACTTTGCGCGGCCAACATGACCAAGTTGACCAAGTTGACCAACATGACCAACTTGAGTGGCGAGTGGCGAGTGGTGCGTGGATGGTTAGCGGCGAGCCGGGAACGCAAGTGACCGGAGTATCGTGAAGAAGCGGACTTTTGTAAACAAAAGTCTCAGACAAACTCTATGAAACATGGGATAAAACGACTTTAGTTTTGTAAAAAAAGTTTTTGCACAAAAGTCACAAAAGTAAAACCCCATCCCGAGCTCAAGCTGTGCGCGGACCAATCATCACCTCTAGAGATCCTTATAGAAAATGTCCCACCTGATTTGTTATCATTTGAGAGCAGAGGCGCTAGTTGTCAGGCGGCAGGCACTACTCAGAATGCGATTCATTTTCTGACTAGCGCCTATCGACTTCAAACCACCATCCACTAACCACTACCTGCCATGCAACTCGGTTTCGTCAGCGCGATTTTCGGTGATTTATCCTTGGAAGATGTCCTGCGGCATGCGGCCGGCATTGGCTACGACTGTGTCGAGGTCATGTGTTGGCCGCCGGGGGGTCCCGATCGCAAGCATGGCGGGGTGATGCACATTGATGTCACGGAGTTTTCTCAAGCGCAAGCCGACGATGTCCGCTCGCTCTGCGAAAAATATGGCGTCGGCATCTCGGCGCTCGGGTATTACTCGGTGCCCCTCTCGGCAGACCCCGAGCAGGCCCAGGTTGCTTGCGAGCATATTCCCAAGGTGATGGACGCGGCGGTGAAGTTGGGCCTCACGAATTTCAATTCATTTGTAGGGGCAAATCATACCCTGCCCTTGGAAGACAATCTGAAAAAGTTTGCCGACGTGTGGCCGGGTTTTGTGAAGTATGCCGAGCAACGGAACATTCGCATTGGCATCGAAAACTGCCCAATGTTATATCGCAACACCTGGCCGTTTGGCTTGAACCTGGCTCAAAGTCCGGCAATCTGGCGGCGGATGTTCGAGATCATTCCATCGGCTAACTTTGGTTTGAATTACGACCCCTCGCATCTGGAGATGCAATTGCTCGACCCCGTCGCGCCGATCTATGAGTTCGGCAGCCGCATTTTCCACACCCATGCCAAAGACATGCGCGTCAACCGGGCGGAACTAAACGACCTTGGCTCCCTCGCCTTGCCTATGGATCGAAGCACGGCGAAGGTCCCCGGCTTGGGCGACATCGACTGGAGCAAATGGATCGCTGCCCTCACCGACGTGGGTTACGATGGACCGGTGTGTGTCGAAGTCGAAGACGAGGCGTTTGAAGGTTCCGTTGAGCGGAGACTGCAGTCTCTACGAATCAGCCACAACGTGTTGCGGCCATTGATTGCATAGTTATTTAGAAGGTCACCGGCAGATCAACGACCTTCGCCAGCCTTCGCAAATAATCCCGTCGTGAGATCTCGATCACACCCAGACTACTTGTATGGGGAGTCCACTGCTGTACGTCCAGCAGTTGATAGCCCCGGCGATTCAAGTGTTCCACTAAGTGATAGAGAGCTACTTTCGAGGCATCACGCTCTCGATGGAACATACTTTCGGCAGCAAATAATCCACCGACCGAGACACCGTAGACTCCGCCAACGAGTCGGTCGCCCTGCCACGCTTCGACACTGTGAGCATGGCCCAATCGATGGAGTTCTGCATAGGCCTCTATCATGGCAGGAGTAATCCAGGTGCCCCCTTCGCGGCCAGGACCACTTGCGCAGCCTTGCATCACTTCGCCAAACGCCTCGTCGTAAGTAATGGTAAATTGCATCGAGCGAATACGCCGCAGGAGTCGCCTTGAAGCACGAAACCCCGAGAGCGGCAACACCGCCCGAGGATCCGGTGACCACCACACATGAAACTCAAAGTCCTCAATCGGCCAGGGAAAAATCCCATGACTGTAAGCGTCCAACAACCGTTCCGGGGCAAGATCGCCACCCACGGCCACAAGACCGTCAGCAGAAGAATCAGCCGGATTTGGGAAAAACTTTGGGGGCATAGGAAAAACGGGGCAAACTAATCGAAATCGCCCTCATTTGAAAAGACCCAGCGGGATACAAACTCGGAAAACCTAGTATAATGGAACGGGCATCCAATTGCTCAGTGACTCAGCAGCTTTTTACGTTGCATTAGCCGATTTCTCAAGGTTCACTCCCATGCAACAAGAATCACAACTTGACACCTTTGTCTCCACTCCGGCAAGCGAAGGAAATAAGCCGTTCGTCTCTCCGCAACAGCTTGAAACCGTGCCTGCTGAGCAATTAGTCACGCAGAAGGATCTCTCGCGATTGCGCCGACTGCTTTGGATTTTTGGAGTGCTGCTTGCGCTGTTGATCGCGCCCTCGCTGATCGGGCGGATTCAATATGCGTTGGTCGAAGCCGAGGAACGGGCTAAATTCGATGTTGCGAGCGAAAACATTCACCAGCTCGAACTCATGCAACTCAACGATGCCTCGCGGATGCTGTTCGATTATGTCAGCCCCAGCGTCGTGCATATTCGCACACATCGCGGGCGCGATATGGGACAGGGGGCCGGTGTGATCGTGGACGAAGAGGGCTACATTGTCACGAATTACCATGTGGTCGAAGGGGTTGGCTCTTTAGAAGTGCAGCTAAGTGATGGTCGACGTGGTCCGGCAAGTGTAATTGGAAGCGATCCCTTGGTAGATGTCGCAGTATTGAAAACGGAACTCGACGATCTGCATGCCGCCCAATGGGGAGATAGCGACAAACTGAACGTCGGAGAATGGGTCTGGGCCTTGGGGAGCCCCTTTGGATTTCAGAAAAGCATTACCTTCGGAATCTTGAGTGCCAAGAATCGACGAGGAATCACCACTTCTCGAGACCCAGGCGTAACCACCGACCGGAGTTCAATCTATCAAGAGTTCCTGCAAACCGATGCGGCGGTCAATCCAGGAAATAGTGGCGGTCCCCTGGTAAATGTCGAGGGAAAGATCATTGGCATCAATACTGCTATCTATGGCAACACGTACCAGGGAATCAGTTTCTCAATTCCCAGTTCCATTGCGCAGGCCAGTTACGAGCAACTTCGCAGAGTGGGCCACGTTGAGCGTGGTTACTTGGGAGTTGGTCCCCGTCAGGTTCCTGACCCGGTAGCTCGACTCCTGGGCTTGGAAAAAGATCAGGGAGTACTCGTTGCTGACATCCGTGCGGACACCCCTGCCGAGGAAGCCGGCATCGAACTTGGCGATGTGCTGTTGACTTGGGATGGCACGGAGTTTTCTGATCCGACCCTCTTGAGCCGTGCCATTGCCGCTACACCGATCGGCTCTACTGTGCCGGTCGATTTGGTCCGAAAGAACCGCGATGGAGTGAAACGATTCACCGTTCAGGTAAAAGTCGGAGCCCGACCTCAGGACGAATCATTTTAGATTTCGAAACTTGTAGCTAATATGAATAACCCCTTATCCGGAAGGATTCGCCGCGGCGAACTTCCGAGACTCCCGGCCCGCGTGGCGGACCGGCTAATGCAGCCCCTCTCACGGATGAAATATCGTGCCACTCGCTGATTTGCAGGATGCCAAAGAACAAGTTCGTCAGGCCGTCGATATCGTCGACCTGATTGGGGGATACATGGCGCTGCGACGTCAGGGACGCAATTTCGTCGGCCTCTGCCCGTGGCATGACGATTCACGCCCCAGTCTGCAAGTCAATCCCGAGCGGCAATCTTTCAAGTGCTATGTCTGCGACATCGGAGGCGACGTTTTCAGCTTCGTCATGCGGACCGAAGGGCTGGATTTTCGCGAAGCGCTGGAAATGCTAGCCGAGCGGGCAGGAATTTCTTTGACTTCTGCAAAGAAGTCCGGAGACGGAAGTCAATTTGATCGCCGCAATTTGCTCGCAGTGATGGCATGGGCCGAACGTGAATTCCATCACTGCTTGCTGAAAGACTCTGCTGCAGAAGCTGCTCGTCATTATCTCGCCGAACGGGGGATCAATGAGGAAAGTGTGGAACGCTTCCATCTTGGTTATTCTCCAGAAGAGTGGGATTGGCTTCTTCGACGAGCGAGGACAGCTGGTTTTTCTGGCGATGTGCTCGAAAGAGTTGGATTGGTTCTGCGCCGTGAATCTGGCGGCTTTTACGACCGCTTTCGAGGGCGATTGTTGTTTCCCATCCGTGATTCCCTTGCGCGTCCGATAGCCTTCGGCGGTCGAATTTTGCCCAGTTCTAACAGCGGTGACCAACAACGAACAGAAGCCAAGTACATCAATAGTCCTGAAACACCGCTGTTCAATAAGAGCTCCCAATTGTATGCACTCGATCTGGCGCGCAATGCCATCTCCAAGCAGGGGTTGGTAGTGATGGAAGGCTACACCGACGTGATCATGGCGCATCAATTTGGGATTCAAAATGCGGTGGCCGTGTTAGGGACAGCGCTAGGTGAAAAACACATCCCGTTGGTGCGGCGGTTTACTGATAGCATCACCCTGGTCCTCGATGGCGATGAGGCGGGGCAGCGCCGCACGATGCAGATTCTCGATGACTTGCTAGCATTGTTTGTGGCTCACGAAATAGATTTACGAATTTTGAGCTTGCCAACAGGGGCCGATCCATGTGATGTTATCTCATCGCAAGGATGCGAGGCCTTTCAACAAAGGCTTACCGAATCACTCGACGCCCTCGATTATAAGATTGAAGCTGTGACCAAAGGATTGGCATCAGCCCCTGGCACTCATCGCTCTGCACTGGCAGTGGAAGAACTCCTAGGCACGTTTGCCCGTGCGCTGCCGACCAGTGCACGCGCTACTTCGAGTACTCTCCTACGTGAGCAACAAGTTTTAGCGCGTCTTGCACGCCAGTTTAACGTTGGCGAAGAAACACTCCGCACTCGATTATCGGCCGTTCGACAAGAGTACAACTCCCAATTGAAGCGGCGATCTGTTGAGCAAACTCATCTTAACCCCGAAAAGAAACCTCCGCTCGCTGCATGGGAACGTGAACTCCTGGAAATGATCATTCATAGCCCCACGGTGCTCGCTGAGTTATCTGATCACTTTGCAGCAGAAGACATTCCTCACGAAGTTTGCCGCGTGATCTTCGCTAAAGCCGTCGAGCTCATGCACTCCGGCCAAATTCCTACCTTTGATCAATTGATGCTGGCCTGCGATGATGCAGAAGTGAAAAACGTGCTGGTGGATTGCGATGAATCGGGTCGTGAGAAACTCGACAGCGATCTTCAACAACGCCTAAGCGACCTACTGGCACTCGTGGCCAACCAGAAACTTTCGGCCCGCCACCAGGCGGCCATCTCTCAGTTGTCCCAGAAACGTCTCGACCCAAGCGACGAAGATCTGGCACTTACCGCTATCTTTCAGGACCTCAAAAGAAAGGATGAAACCAAACGCCGACAGGCAGGTTCCGCGCCCACGGATGGGTGAGATGTCTGATTCGGTTTCCCGCTGCAACTTTTTCCCAAACACAGGAAGTGTAGGAGGAGTTTTCGATGACCCCCGCAACGAAATTAAACGCCACGAAATCCGTTGAAGCTGTAAGTTCTCCCGTACCCAAGATATCTTTTGCCCAGCTCGTCGCCTTAGCAAAGTCGCAAGGTTATCTCACTTATCAACAGGCCGATTCTTATCTTCCCGACGAATGTGCCGATTCCGTGCACGTCGACCGACTACTCGACCTGGTGGACTCCCTTAAGATCGATTTCGTCGAGGGGGAAGATAGCCCACGGTTCGCAGAGGAAGTAGTCCTCGGTGATCGGGATGCCATGTTTGCAGATGGCCTGCCCAAGCTGACAGACGACCCAATTCGCATGTATCTGTCTCAGATGTGCCGCATTCCCTTGTTGAATCGGGAAGAAGAGATCGTATTCGCCAAGAAGATTGAACTCACTCGCAAACGTTTCCGCCGCAATCTTCTGAGATCGTTCTGTGCTTTGGTCAACACGGTTGAAATCCTCGAAAAAGTTCATGCCGGAGAATTGCCGTTTGATCGCACGATCAAGGTGTCGCTCACAGAACGCCTGACCAAGGAACAGGTTTCCAAGCGGATGCCCATTAATCTGCCCACGCTGACCCATCTGATGCAACTACAGCAACGAGACTTTGCCGTGCTTATCAATCGGCAGGCACCGGCTGAAGAAAAGCTGGCAGCAAGGACGCGTTTCGTGAGTCGCCGACGCAAGATGTTGCAGTTGGTGGAAGAACTGAGTCTCCGTACTCGTCGAGTTCAGCCGATGATGAAAGTACTCGAGGAACTCTCTCAAAGGATGGACCGTCTGCAGAATCACCTCAAGCAACTCAAAGAGGAGAACGCTTCTCAGGCACGTCTTGATCCCGTACAACGTGAGTTGAAAGAAATCATGCTCCGCACGCTGGAATCTCCCACAAGTCTGCGAAATCGTTGCCGCTTGCTCCGTCAGCAACTTAAAGAGTTTGAGCGAGTGAAGCGGGAACTCTCCAGCGGCAACCTGCGGCTAGTGGTCTCAATTGCCAAGAAATATCGCAACCGTGGCATGAGCTTTCTGGATTTAATCCAGGAAGGAAACACGGGCTTGATGCGTGCGGTCGATAAATATGAATACCGTCGCGGCTTCAAGTTCTCCACTTACGCCACGTGGTGGATCCGTCAGGCGATCACACGGGCCATTGCCGACCAGGCACGTACGATCCGAATTCCTGTTCACATGATCGATGTGCTGAGCAAATTGCAGCAAACCGCCAAGCGGTTGCAGCACGAAATGGGGAGGATGCCAACACATGAAGAGACAGCCCTGGCCGCCGGAATCGATCTCGACGAAAGCCTGCATGTACTGGATATCGGACGTACTCCGGTGAGTCTAGACCGCCCCATTGGAGAGGGAGACGATTGCAGTTTCGGGGAATTTGTTGAAGATTCTCACACTGATAACCCCTTGAAGCTCGCCAATAATGGTTTACTGCGCGAGAAAATCGACGAACTCTTGAAGACACTTACCTACCGTGAGCGCGAGATCGTGCGGCTGCGCTATGGTCTTACGGATGGATACTGCTACACACTCGAAGAGGTCGGCCGAATCTTCAAAGTTACTCGTGAACGAGTTCGTCAAATCGAAGCTAAGGCAGTATCCAAGTTGCAGCATCCGGTGCGCAGCAGCGAATTGAGCGAATATGTTGCCGACAGCCCGGTTCTGGCAGTAGAGGAGGTCTGGGATATTCCTCAAGAAAGCGACGAACTCGCCGCTGCTTGATCTCAACTTTGTAATCCTAATCGCAATGAAACCCCGACCAAATTGGCCGGGGTTTTTTTGTAACTTTGTTTCTAAAAGTTTTTTCCCTCTATTCGTCAGATTAATGCCAAGTTTCACCACTCCATGGCGAATGACTTGTGAATTGTCGAGGCTAGTAATTCACTGGCCATTCCTTGAGAATAAAGAGACTCGAATCCCACTGGCACTAAATCAAGATTTATTGGAGGTTCCAAAAGATGAAGGCATCATCACTTGCTCTGCCGTGTCTGTTTCTTATCGTTTCGCCGTGGGCTGTGGCAGATGAAACAGCTTCCAAACTTGACCTGCGTCGCATTGCCCCTCCTGACGCACATCTGGCAGTTTACGCCAAGCACAATCCTGAACGAGACTATCAACGACCGCTCTATGAGAATGTTTGGAACAGATTCAAGGCCGAAAAACTTGACGAACGCTTTCTTAAAATCATTACGTCACGCATGTCTGAGCAGGATATTACTAAAGCCCAGTCCGTCATCGATGAGTTTCACGTAGCCTTGGAGCCGGTTCTGCATGAATCCCTCTGGGATCTTGAAGAGATGGTTGTTGCCCAAATCATGGAATTTCCTTCCAATCAATCTTTAGTAGCTATGCGACTTCCAGCTGGAAGTGCGGAAAAAGTAGAAGCCAGCTTTGTCAATCTGTTGAAACTCATTGAGAAGTACAGCGAAGGCAAGGTACCCCTGGAAACATCGCAATACAGAGACATTCAATTCACTTTCTTGAAACTTCCTCCAGAGGCAAATTTCCAGCCTTCCTTGGCTCGAATCGACAACGTCGTCGTTTTCTCAACAACAAATACACTTTTGACTGACGCTCTAAAGGCCTTGGAGGATAAGAACACCGTTTCCAAGTTTGAGGATCCTCGGCTCGTCGAAGCACTCAAGCATTTGCCGACTCCAGAAGACAGCTTGACCTTTTTCGATGCTGAGGCTTTGTTTACCAAATTGCGTGCCATACCCGGCTTTATAAGGCAACACGCAAACAAGGGGAATCACGATGAAAAGTTCGCGCGCTTCACACAGATATTTGATTTGGTCATGGATGAAGTCTCAGTGATTGACTATGAAGTCGCCGTGGAGACAACCGACGGGCACGAAAACCGGTCCGATTCGTTGGGACAATACTCAGAGGGCGCCGAAAATACGTTGATCGGTAAGCTGGCACTGGGGGGAGCACCTTTTGACGATTGGCAAAGTTGGATTCCTGCGGATGCCGAAGGGTACTCTTTATCGTCGGGAGTACGGCTCCATCCGGCCTACGAGCACCTCATGAATATCTTAAATACCCAGTTTCCTGAAACTCAGGAGGCCCTCCAGAAGTTCGCAGAAATTCAGGCCAAAATTGATGTCAACTTAGACAAGGACCTCTTCCAGTCGTTTAGCGGTGAAAGTGTGTCGGTAACTCTGCCCGGCAAGGAAGGAGGACAAGAAAGTTTCACCGCAATCCGCTGCACCAACCCCGACCGCATCCGGGAATTACTCCATCGCCTGGTCGAGACACTCGGCAAGATCCCTGCCCTTGAATCGCAGCAGTTGGCTTTAGTGGAAACCGAGGGATTGGCGGGATTCGAGACCTTGAATGCTTCGATACTGGCTGGATTCAACGTGAAACCAGTAATCGGCTTTTATGAGGGCTGGTTCATTGTCGGGTCAAGTGCAGATGCTATCCAGCGCGTACTAGCCGTTCGAGAGGGGACAGCCGAGCGTATAGGCAGTAGCGAGCATTTTGCCAAGTTCCATCTACCGCCCCAGGAATCCCTGCAATCGATTTCTTACACCGATCTCAAAGCCAGCATCCACAATGGGGCAGACATGATACGCAAGATCGGTGGCATTGCGCCGCTGGTGGTCGGCATGATTGGTGCAAACGCTAATGCCGAGGAGCTAAAACCGGTCACTGAGGTGCTAGCGCTATTGCCCAGTGTGGCAAATGTAGTCGAGGAGTTTGATTTCTTCGATTCCAGCATCACCACGGTGACCGAAGGTCCAATGCCGAGAACCTATCTGAAGCAGTCAGTGACTTTGATTCAAGTTCCGGAGTCCACTAAGGTAACTAGTCCATCAGCATTATGATGCGCCTATTGAGTCCGTCGACAGTGAACACCACGAGTGCCAGAAGTTAAAGCAAAGGCCAGTTTCACTTTTCCCCGCGAAAATGTTGGTCAGAGAAATCCAGATAGCGCTGCCAGTCATAGAGCGTAATGTCATGCTCTCCTGAGCGGATGTGATAGGCCACATCTCTTAAAATCGGTTTATTGATCGAAGGCATTTCCACATTGCTCAGTCCCTGCTTACCTAGGAGTTCGTACACAGGCGAAGAATATTGAAGGGATAGGAATTCTCCCCGGGGATCAGCCCAGCGATCAAGTTCTGCACTTGCAACGTACAACGGGCGAGGAGCCACTAGTGCACAAAGCATGTGCTGATCAACGGGTAACTTATCCTCATTTCCATTGTATCTGTGGAATTTTTTGCAAAACCAATGGGGGAAACGTGTGTTAATCTGTTTGACAGTCTCGCCAATTCTGCGTCTGCTCAGCGCCGCACCACCACATCCGGAATTATTTGAGATCACTATGGCAAAACGTTCATCACGGGCACCAGCCCACAGTGCTGCCTTACCAAGTCGAGAATGACCGAGCACAACTGTTTGACGATGATTGATATCTCTGTCCATCTCGAAATAGTCTAAAGCACGACTGAGCCCCCAGGCCCAGGCTGCGATAGATCCCCATTCGTCGTCAGCAGGTCTGGTTTGTTCGGTTTTATAGAACAAGGGATGCACACCGTTCTGAAAATCGTCGTCATAATCGGGATCGATATCTCCATAGTAGATCGTAGCCACTGCATAGCCGCGTGAGAGGATTTCATGAATGGGCCAACGAGAATTCATTGATCCCCTGCCTCTTTCAGTAGCCCGATGATCGTCGACGGTTCCATTGCCTCGATCAAGCATCCAGGAATTCGGGAGCCAGATTCCTGGGTCGTCAATAATGGAATGATTACCAGAGAAATTCAGCCCGACAAAAACAGGCACCTGACCTTTTAAATCCTTGGGCTGATAGATCAGCAAGTCGGCCGTAGTACCCTTTTCATTGCCGGCGAAAAATATTTTTAGCTGCTTACGGGTTGCAGTGCCGCCGAGAGCGTTCTCATCAATTTCCACCTCGCCAAAGCGTACTTTACTTCCATCGGCTGGTGCTCGGCCGTAAACATTGTTTTCGAAAAGCTCAATTATTTCATTTCTGCGAGTTTCCTTCCAAGTCGCTGGATCATCGACCTGTTTTCCATTGATGAGAATCAAGGGATCGGGCAGAGTGAAAGATGGAATCTTTGCTTCGTCGTAATTGACGTCAGCTTGCTCGGCGAAAACCGGCATGATTGTTATTTGTACCAAGCAAATAATGCTGGCGAGTCGCACGTGCATGACATAAGAAGAAATAAGAGCAAGTTGCGCTGTAGAAACCTCACATACAGCATACCGAATTATAGATACGCAGTAATCCTAAGTATTGCCTAGACCCTAAGCTGGCCACGATTAGGTGGATCGACATGACCATCACGAAAAAGAACCGAGATTCTAGTTATTGGCCGTATCGGCAACTCGCAATGCGCTTGACGAGACTTCAGATTTCTTATTTCCTTCCGCCTGAGACTCTGCTGCAGCCGGGTCGGCAATCACATTGGCGGAGACGGTTAGGGCCGCGTTGCGGTTTGGGCGGTCCGTTGTGATGGTCACGGGGACCTTGATGGGCCCTGGCTGGTCGCCGGGACGATAAGTAATCTCGACTAAGTGAAGTTCCTTCGACTCTTCGTCGGTTTGGAAAGTAAAGCAGTTATCACCACAATTGACGTCAAGGATTCTGAAGGGCTTCTTGCCACGCACCACAACTTTCTTCGTTATGGGATGGCCGGCTTTAACGGTACCCAATACTAATGTCTCGGGAGTTACCGATATTTCCGGAACGATGTGCCCACTGACAAACAAAGGAATACGTTGGCTCTCGGCTCGTGTATCATTGGTTACCACGGTCAGTTGATCTTTGACAAACCCCGCAGTTACCGAGTCCTTCATGCGCACAATGAGGTTGTAAGTGACCTTACCAGCAGTTCGCGATTCTCCATCAATCTCTACTTCAAAGTGGTCATTGTCGTTGGTAACGTCGACAATCTTCCAGTCGTCTCGGCCCGCGTAGCTGACGGTGATTCGCTGCTCTTTATTCTCACCTTCATCAACCTTGCCAAATTCAACAGCGCCTGGTGCAAATACCACATCACCACGAATATTGCCATGCACGCGAACCTGAACTTCGGCAGCAAATGGTGCTCCAAAACTCACCGTGAGCGTTGCACCGTGCCGACCGACGAAGGTATGTGTGTTGAACTTGGCAACGAGGTAGGCCTTCTCGTAGGTGTTGATGACCTTATTCTCAATAGAGGGAGACGTACAGCCACAACTCGACCGTACACCTAAGATTTTCATGGGCTGCTTATAGAGATTCGTGATCTCAAACTTGTAGACTGTCTCTGCACCACGAGCAACTGTGCCGAAATCATGCTCAAGCTTGTTGAACATTTTCTCGGCCCATTCCTGGCCCGATGCCTGACTCAGAGCAAAACTCGCTAACACCAACAAATTTAGAAACCAATAGCGCAACATGGCAAATGTCCCCGAAAATTGTGAACGGCCTGTTTGCGCAAATCCATTCGCACTGAGCATCTTTTGACAAACTTTCCCTGCTAGCAAGCAGTCCTGACTGTGTCTTCAACCGTAGAGTATTTTACCGCGATAAGGGGGGATCGTGAGAGACTACCCAGAATTAAACTTGGATTTTTCTCCTTTTTTTCGTCAGTTTGGATACGGCAGTTCCGGAAGCGGTAACTGGTCACATTGTGCCGGGTATAACGAGCCAAGGAGAACTCAACGACCGACTTCGATTTCTGAAAACCTGACCATCGGTGTAGGAATTGTTGGCGTATGCCCCCTGCAAAGCTGGTTTACTTTGCTAGAATGCCATTTTCGATCGATTTCAGCCAAGTGCTCAGAAGGTGAGCCTTCGTAGTGTTTCACCCCAGCCGGGCCAAACCAGCCAACCAGCCCACTTTTGCATGTCTGCCGCCAGGAATGTAGCTATTGTCGGGGTCGGTCTGATCGGAGGCTCCATAGGTCTGGCTCTGCGACAGCGATCGCTGGCAACCAAAGTTGTCGGCTGCGGCCGCAGACAGGAATCTCTCGACACGGCACTAGCTGTAGGGGCAATCGATTCAGCCACTACAAATGTTGCCCAGGCAGTAGCAGATGCTCAGGTCGTCGTGGTTGCCACTCCCGTGGCTTCAGTGGTTGAGCTTGTTATTCGCATTGCGCAAGCCAGCAAGGCCGAATTGATAACCGATGTCGGCAGTACCAAGGGCCATATTTGCCGCGAAATTGAGGGGAAATTGTCTGGCTCTCCGTTGAGGTTTGTCGGCAGTCACCCCCTGGCAGGGGATCATCGCACCGGTCCGGAAAGCTCCCGGGGAGATTTGTTTATCGATCGTACGGTAGTTGTGACCCCTACCGAAGTTACTCCACCGAAACTGACAGAGCAAGCGAACGAATTCTGGCGGTCATTAGGTGCCAAAGTCTTCAAAATGGATCCAGATAAGCATGATCGAGCAGTAGGGGCGACCAGTCACCTGCCACACTTGGTCGCTTCTGCACTGGCGGCCTGCACCCCTCAGGAGTACTTACCCTTGGCGGCCACCGGCTGGGCTGACACCACTCGCGTGGCTGCAGGCGACCCCGAATTGTGGACGCAGATCTTCGCACAAAACGCCCCTGCTGTGTTGGAAGAACTGGATCGGATGATTGAACAGCTTGCCAAACTACGCACTGAACTGGCAAACTCTGACTGGCTACAACTTCAGGAAACTTTATTGCGAGCGAAACAGGTTCGAGATGCTTTGGGAAATTGACGTCCACCCGCGTGCTGGCTTGCCCGACCAGGAGGGTGAGCGAGTCGCTTTGCTAGTGGCTGAATCTGGCATTAGTGCCCAACTATCGGTGCGTGCTGCCCGAGGATTCCTGGTGGAAAGCGAAACCCTAGAAGAAGCCCAAGCCAACCGACTCGCTGCGGAACTCTTCTCCGACCCTACCGTGGAAAGCTCGGTGGTCGCAAGAGTTGGTGATTCTCGATTGATTGAGTCCCCAGCAGCGCGGGCCGAGGACAAGTATCCCTTTCTTCTGCAGGTATTGCTTAAGCCGGGTGTGATGGACCCAGTAGCCCAGAGTGCCGAGGGGGCAATTAGAGACTTTGGTTACAGCGTCTCGGCAGTACGTACCTTGCGGAAATATTGGTTCCGAGGTGTAAGTCAGGACCAACTCACTTCGATCTCAGAACGTATTCTGGCAAACGATGCGATCGAACAGTCAGTCGAAGGACCGTTGCCATTTGGCCGGCTCGAACATGGAAGTGATTACAAGTTTGAGCTTCGCACGGTCGCTCTAGGTGAGCTCGATGACGCAGGCTTGATGCAATTGAGTCGTGAAGGCCAACTCTACCTACAATTGGCTGAGATGCAAACAATCCAACGGTATTTCGCAGAGCTAGGCCGTGAACCAACCGACATTGAGTTGGAAACCCTGGCCCAAACCTGGAGCGAGCACTGTAGTCACAAGACTCTCGCAGGTCGAATCGCCTATTGCGATGAACACGGGGAACGGCAATTCGACAACATGCTTAAAGAGACCATTTTTGCTGCAACGACAAAATTGCGTTCTCAGTGGGGCATGGATGACTGGTGTGTGAGCGTATTCCGCGATAATGCAGGCATCGTCCAATTCAACGACGAGTTTAATGTGGCCTTCAAGGTAGAAACTCACAATCACCCCTCCGCCTTGGAGCCTTACGGTGGTGCTAATACAGGCATTGGCGGAGTGATTCGCGACACCATTGGAACAGGGATGGGTGCCAAACCCGTCTGCAATACAGATGTTTTTTGCTTTGCAGCACCTGACACCCCTACTGGCGAATTGCCTAATGGAGTACTCCATCCCAAGCGAGTGATGCGGGGTGTTGTAAGCGGGGTTCGCGATTACGGCAACCGCATGGGAATCCCCACAGTCAATGGTGCAGTCTATTTCGACAAACGCTATCTGGGAAATCCACTGGTCTACTGCGGAAATGTTGGGATTATTCCCGTCGACAAATCCTTCAAAAAGCCTCAGCCACACGATTTGATCGTCAGCGTTGGAGGGCGCACAGGACGGGATGGAATTCATGGCGCAACCTTCTCCAGTGCTGAATTGACCCACGAAAGCGAGTCGCTTTCCGGTGGAGCTGTTCAAATAGGTAACGCTGTTGAGGAGAAAAAGGTACTCGATGTGCTGTTGAAGATTCGCGATCGAGAATTGTACAACGCCATCACCGACTGTGGGGCAGGTGGATTTAGTAGCGCCGTGGGTGAGATGGGAGAGGAAATTGGTGCCGAAGTATGGCTCGAACGTGCTCCTGTGAAGTATGCCGGGCTCTCATATACGGAAATCTGGATATCTGAGGCCCAGGAGAGGATGGTGCTTAGCGTACCTCCAGAGAACTTGGAAGAGTTGCATTCTTTGTGCACTTCTGAGGGAGTTGAAGCCACCGTAATCGGTAGGTTTGCCCCCACCGGTCGACTGGTGTTGAAGTATGAAGATCATGAGGTCGGCAACCTGGGGATGGACTTGCTCCACAACGGTCGGCCCCCCGTCGTTCGTTCGGCCAACTATTATCCAGTTCTGCCCAAGCCATTACACATCCCCCCAGCAAGCGAGGATCTGACCGGCGAACTGCTTCAGATCCTTGGCAGCTACAATGTGGCAAGCAAAGAGTGGATTATTCGGCAGTACGATCATGAAGTGCAGGGCGGGAGTGTAGTGAAGCCTCTAGTTGGGGTCGAGCAAGACGGACCCAGCGATGCTGCCATAGTCCGACCTGTTCTCACTTCGCGACGGGGATTGGTGATTTCGTGCGGAATGAATCCCCGCTACGGCGATCTGGACACCTACCACATGGCTTCCAGTGCAATCGACGAGGCGATTCGCAATTGCGTGGCCGTGGGAGCCGATCCGTCACGCATCGCACTTCTAGATAATTTCTGCTGGGGGGATTGCGAAAAGAGCGAGACACTCGGTTCGCTAGTTCGGGCGGCGCAGGCTTGTCACGATCTTTCCTTGGCACTTGAAACGCCATTTATCAGTGGCAAGGATAGTCTGAACAACGAATATAGCTTTGTGGATTCTGATGGAAACAAGCAAACAATTGCCATTCCTCCGACGCTCCTCATTAGTGCGCTGGGACAAATAGCTGACGTTGCATCGGCAGTGACTATGGACCTCAAAGGTACAGACAGCTTGCTCTACCTGGTAGGAGAAACGAAGAATGAGCTGGGTGGTTCCCATTTTGCATTGATTCGCCATCTTCAAGGAGGATATGTTCCCAGGGTTAACGCAGCCGTTGCCAAAAAGTCCTTCGCTTCCATGCACCGCGCGATTTCCGAGGGGCTCGTGACAGCCTGCCACGACTTGAGTGAAGGGGGTCTTGCAGTAGCCGCTGCCGAAATGTGCTTTGCAGGAGGAATCGGAGCAGACTTGGAACTGGCAAATGTTCCTGTGGGTAGAAATGAACTTTCTCCAATTGAAAAATTGTTCAGCGAATCAAATACACGTTTCCTATGCGAGATTCCTCGTGAGAGTGCAAAAACGTTTGAACAACAATTGGCAGAAGTGCCCCATGCCTGCATCGGACGGACGACTACTAGACTGACACTGCGAGTGTTCGAATCTGCTGGAGCGTCCTTTATTATGGAAGCGTCACTCAACGATCTGAAAACAGCGTGGAAAAAACCCTTGGCTTGGTAGCCTTAGAAATCCATTAACCGCCTTCGGCTGAAGGTGGGGCTGTTCATTTGAGACGGAGATATAGAACCAAAATACAATGCCTCAACCACGAATCCTCATCCTGCGAGCACCCGGTACAAACTGCGACGTTGAAACTGCACATGCTTTTCAACTTGCGGGAGGTGTTCCTGACGTAAGGCACCTTAACTGGTTTCTGGAGAAACCTCAGTTGGCCAGCGAGTACCAGGTGTTGTGCATTCCAGGGGGATTCAGCTATGGCGATGATATCGCTGCTGGAAGGATTTTTGCCAACCAGCTACGTCATCACTTGGGCGACATACTGCACGAATTCCGCGCTGTAGGTAAACTGTTGTTGGGAATCTGTAATGGATTTCAGGTGCTCATCAAATCGGGTCTGCTGGATACTGATGATGAGATTGGCCCGGCGGCTTCGCTCACCTGGAACGACTCCGGCTGTTTTATTGATCGTTGGGTGGGTTTACGAACTGTAGGTGAAAAATGTGTCTTTCTCTCTGGCATCGAGGAGCTATATCTTCCTATTGCCCACGCCGAAGGAAAGTTTGTCACCCGCGATCCGGCGACACTTGAGCGACTTGAACGTGGCGGCCAACTTGTGCTTCGCTATGCTGACGTGGGAGGTGCTATCCAACCATTCAATCCCAATGGCGCGATAGACAACGTAGCTGGCATGTGCGATCAGTCTGGCCGCGTTCTCGGACTGATGCCACATCCAGAGCGATTCGTGGATTTTACTCAGCATCCGAATTGGACTCGGAATGAAACTCGGGGTGAGGGAGCAGGGCTTGCTATGTTTCGCAATGCGGTGCGGTACTTTTCCTGACTCTTTTGAACTCAATCCTCATCCGGCAATGATTCCGCCAACCACCAGGCGAAGCGGCCCAGGACTCGAAAGTAGACCAGCCAGCCTGCTAAGGCGATCGGTACGCCCGCATATGTCCAATTGGGTGCCTGACGAACCAGAAGAGCAATCGTTACCGCCACCAAGGCCCACAGAAATGCCGATTCTGCCCAGAGGAGCATCCATTGCAGGGGTCGCTTGAGAACACTACTCCAGATTTTTGGAGAAATCACACCCATGGGAGTACTTTCTTCAAACGTTGACAACAACAGCACAGGAAACAACAAAATCAATGCGCCCGCACCTGCTGGCAAAGTGTACTGCCAGGGAACAAATGCCATGATGGCAAATGCTGGTGTAAGACTGACAGCCAACGGCAGACCAATGTGGAGAAGCTCTACAAAACAATTGATGAAGAAGATGCTCGGCTGTCCGTGGAGTTTTTTGTGCCCGTCGGAGCTTTCCGCCAGAATCGAACAGGAAATCGCGGCCAATGGACCGGATACCAGGAGAAATGCCAGGCAGCCAAAGATGCGGCACAACAATGCAAATATCTGAGTAGTTCCGCTGCCAGAAGCGCCAACAATCGATGCCACCAGTAACCAGAGAGTGGGGATAATGGCAGCAGAAAGCCCCACCCACCAAGTTGGCACCGGATCGCTCAGAAGCATCGGCGATACTCCTTGCAAGGTCGGCCACCGTGGCATTTTGGGACGTTCCTCTTCGCGCTTGGCTGCAGCGAGTTCAACTTCGCGGCGTGCTTCATCTCGAATCCGCCAGAGGTCTTCGCGGATCGGTCGCGGGGTGGTTAGGTCCTCTGAGTTAAGCTGGTATTCTTCGCCATCGGGAACCAGAACCGATTTTTTCTCCTTCGGCGGAGGAGGTGATTTCACCACAGTCCACGCGCCACAATCGGGGCACTTGAGCGAAGCACCTACGTGCTTCGGCTGGGCATACATCAGCGTGTCACACACCCGGCAAAAAACCTGAAATAGTTGAGGCTGCTTCGCCCGCAGTTGTTCTGGCTCCGGGGCCTTATTGGCCTCCCAGATACCATATTGTTGCCCGTGCATCGCCTGAGGTTCTTGCCTCGGATTGGACTTGGTGGGCTGAGGAACCTGGTTCTTAGCACCGCAGTCGGGACATTTGGCATGTTTTCCTGTATCACTTGCGCGGGCTACCAATCTGGTATCACAGACTCGGCACCAGAATTCGATGTGCCGAGGAACACTGGGCTGGGTTTTTGTTGGAGGAGCGGTAAAGTCTTCAAGTCGGGGAATGAGCAGGATCTTGCCACACGCCCCACAGCGGACTTTTTTCCCTGCCTTAGCTGGGTCATAGGGGAGAGTGGCCTGACAGCCATCGCACTGAAACAACTGCGTCGGAGAGAGGGGTGTGGACATGAGAATCCTCTGGTGTACCTGTCCAGTTTAGACTCTGGCATATTTTCAGTCTAATCGGACAGCCCAAGCCGAGAGAGTCCCATAACCAAGGATTTTCTCTGCTTGCCGACTAGATTGGGTGGCTGTTAGGATCATTGCAAGAATCAATTTAAACCATTCCAGATTAAAAATGTGGCAAGGAATTCACGGGCACGACCTGATAGTAGAGCGTTTTCGCAGGAACCTCGCCTGTGGGCGGTTGGCATCCAGTTATCTTTTTCTTGGTCCTATGGGGGTAGGCAAGCGCTCCTTTGCCCTCCAGTTGGCCAAAGCCCTAACCTGTACGGGCACGGCCGAGACAGAACTTGCCTCTTGCGGGGAGTGCGAAAGCTGTCGTCTATCCGATGCTCTGACCCATCCCGACATAAATCTTGTCGGATTGCCTCCGGGCAAGAAAACGCTGCCCATCGCGTTGTTTATTGGTGATGGAGAAAACCGCCATAAAGAGGGTCTTTGCTACAATCTATCACTCCGACCAATGATAGGCCGACGGCGAATTGCGATAATTGATGATGCCGATTATTTCAAGACCGAGAGTGCCAATTGCCTCTTGAAAACCCTGGAAGAACCTCCGACAGGCACGGTTCTGATCCTTTTGGGTACAAACCGCAGCCGCCAACTCCCAACAATCCTTTCTCGTACCCAAGTCGTCCGCTTTCGGCCGTTGGAAGCAGATATTATTAGCCGCTTGCTTTTGGACAATGGGATCGTTCAAAGCAAAACAGCCGCACAAGGGTTGGCACTAGGAAGTGGGGGGAGTTTATCCCAAGCGTCTGCGCAGGCAGAAATGGCGTTAGATGAATTTCAAGGAGAGTTTAAGAGGCTTTTTTCTGCCGAATTGATAGATTGCCCACGACTTGTGTCCACGATCAATGAGTTTGTCAGTGATGCAGGTTCAGATGCTGAACCCCGTCGTCAGCGGCTGCGGGTCGCTTTCAGCACTGCGATAGGTATTCTAAGCAAACAATTACGATCTAATGCTGAAAATGCGCTACCAGATCGTCAGCATCAAGACACGATCCTGAGGGCATTGGACCGCTGTCAGCAGGCTGACGAGGAACTCGACCGTAACGCCAATCAGTCGACCCTTTTGGAGTGCTGGATTGACGATGTGTCAAGAATACTGACACCTCCGATTCATGCTAAAACCTAAAATTGTCCAAAAGTATTGATTTCCTCTGTTTTCAAAATGGCACAAGTGACTTAAACTTTCCACGACTGGTTGAAGAGAAATCGGACCTCGGTTGATGAAAACCAGTATCTTTCGGACTTCGATAATTCACTTAGCTCACCATGTAGAACCTTGAGGAATGAAAAAACCACTGGTTTTTCAGGCCAATTTGGCTGTTCAAGCGTGTGCTAAGGTTTCTTTGAGTCCCAGCTTTGGCGGTCTGGTCGAGAACACCTAAGGATTGAAGACGTGTCTACAAATGTAATCGTTTATTTGGTCCCTTCAGTTGCCATTTGCGCATTAATCTATGGATTGATTCGCATTCAATGGGTTCAAGCACAAGACGCAGGCAACGAACGCATGCAGCTAATCGGAAAATGGATTTCTGAGGGTGCCATGGCGTTTTTGGCACGAGAATACCGGAGTCTGGCACTTTTCGTTGTGGTAGTAGCCATCCTCCTCGGTTATTCAAATTCAACGGTCGGAGACTCTCAAAACACGAATGGCCTCATTGCCGTATCATTCGCGCTCGGTGCTTTCTGCTCTGCCCTGGCCGGCTATATAGGCATGAAGACGGCTACAGCCGCCAACATGCGTACCGCAGCGGCAGCCAGGACTGGTTTGAATGAAGCCTTGCAAGTGGCCTTTGCAGGTGGCTCAGTCATGGGGCTTGCTGTCGTTGGATTGGCGCTTTTGGGACTAGGTTCACTCCTGTTAGTTTTTCTCCGCATATATCCCGATGCGGTCGATGGAGGGAAAGCAACTTTGCTCGTCCTAAATTTGCTATCGGGTTTTTCACTGGGTGCTTCATCGATTGCGCTGTTTGCTCGAGTAGGAGGCGGAATTTTCACTAAGGCTGCAGACGTGGGTGCCGATCTGGTCGGCAAAGTGGAAGAAGGAATCCCTGAAGATCATCCACTTAATCCCGCAACTATCGCTGACAATGTTGGAGACAACGTAGGTGACGTTGCTGGCATGGGGGCCGACCTGTTTGAGTCATACATTGGCGCGATCATATCTTCGATGATTCTAGGCGCAGCCTGGTTTGCTGGTCTGGAAGCAGCCGAGGAGGGCACTGGACTCAATGCTATTTTGCTTCCGCTAGTGGTTGCAGTCATTGGCGTGGTCGCTTCGATTTTTGGCTTTTTCTTTGTCAAAACCAAGGAGGGCGGTGACCCGCAACAAGGACTCAACCGGGGTACCTTTGCCGCCGGTATTCTCATGGTGATCGGCACCATCCTGGCCATCAAAGTGATGATGCCAACAGGAGAAGTCACCATACAAAACGTGATATCGGACAGCGTGACGTATCAGTGGTGGGGTATTGTGATCGCCGTGGTGGCGGGATTGGTCTCTGGAATCTCGATTGGCCTCCTGACCGAGTGGTACACCGCAACCGAACGATACCCTGTCGGGACAATTGTCACTTCTTCCCGTACTGGCCACGCCACCACGATTATCCAGGGCATCTCCGTCGGAATGAATTCGACGACCCTCCCAGTGCTAGTGATCAGTGTGGCCATCTTGATTTCCTTTCATTTTGCGGGTCTCTATGGAATTGCCATGGCCGCGTTGGGAATGCTTTCCACGATTGCAATTCAGTTGGCGACTGATGCCTATGGACCCATCGCTGACAACGCGGGTGGCGTCGCCGAAATGTCGCGATTGGGCCGCGACGTGCGTTCCCGGACAGACAAGCTCGACGCGGTGGGCAACACCACCGCTGCCATTGGTAAAGGTTTTGCCATTGGGTCGGCTGCATTAACTGCACTGAGTCTTACCGCTGCCTTCCTTACCAAGATGCAAGGGCAAGTCGACATCGACGCGGCCGATCCTTATGTCCTGGTCGGACTCTTAATTGGCTGCATGCTGCCGTTTAGGTTTTCGGCCATGGCCATGCTTGCCGTAGGCAATGCCGCCCAGGAGATGATTCAAGAAGTACGCCGCCAGTTTAACGAGATTCCTGAACTTCGTCCTGCTCTTGCCGCCGCCAACCGAGCGGAAAGTGAGGAGCGTGATCCCAGTGTTGAAGAAGCCAAAATTATTCAAGCAGCCGATGGTAAAGCGGACTATTCCCACTGCGTTGCAATCGCCACAGGTGCCGCCATCAAGAAAATGATGGCACCGGGGTTGATGGCCGTGCTTGCGCCAATCGTGGTCGGCCTGATTTCCGTCGATATGCTAGGCGGACTGCTAGTAGGGGTAACGATCTCCGGTGTTTGCCTGGCAATCTTCCTCTCAAACGCGGGTGGTGCCTGGGACAATGCAAAGAAGCAGGTAAAGGATGAGGGACACGACGTTTGGGGTCACGAACACGAGGAAATGCATAAAGCAACCGTCACCGGCGACACCGTCGGCGACCCCTTTAAAGACACCGCCGGCCCGTCGCTCAATATTCTGATCAAACTAATCAGCGTGGTTGCCATGATTATTGCCCCTGTGCTTTACGCATTTCACTTCGGCTAAGCCGATCAGTAAAAAAAGAGCATTTCTTCTCGGTCGCAGGTGGAAGTTCGCGGTTTTGCATCACCCACAGCGGACTTGCAGTTTGCTGCTCATTTTCTACAATAATAGAACATACTCCACGATTGGATGTGTCATCTGGAGAGGTGGCAGAGTGGTCGAATGCGCCGGTTTGCTAAATCGGTGACCGGTTTACGCTGGTCCGCAGGTTCAAATCCTGTCCTCTCCGCTTTGTAGTAGGGTGGAAATTGTCCACCTTGGATGTTGCGGTGGGCAATGCCCACCGTGCGATCCCTCAATTCTCTTGCTAGCAGGCGTGAACTTCCCCAATTCTCTGAAGTAGCACTTCTCTCAATTCCGAACTTCCTATTAGCGGTGTGTATGCGTGGCTTGCCCACGCTGCGCGCATAGCAGAACACACTGCTGAAGCTTTTCTACTGTCGACGGGAGAGAGTTCCCCTCG
This sequence comes from uncultured Planctomycetaceae bacterium, assembly GCA_937925545.1. Classification (GTDB taxonomy): domain Bacteria; phylum Planctomycetota; class Planctomycetia; order Pirellulales; family Lacipirellulaceae; genus Bythopirellula. The sequence continues at coordinate 45,290 of CALALR010000018.1, read as the reverse complement.
CATACTTTTCGCTACTAATCCACATGTTTTTGGCCACTGCAGCTAGTTTGCAGCGAGACTTCGGTCGACGACTTATCGGCTGGCAAGGGTGGTGCGCACTCACAACTTTGCTGCTAGCGTTGCTTCTACTGGCTGGATGCAAGCCGTCAAAATATCGCCAAATGGCAGACCGAGATGCTTACTCGCTGGAAGATGAAAAATCAGCCATGGCAGGATTATTGCCTCTGCACTACGGAGTCTATCCTAATCCAAGATCGCGCATGTTCGATCCTAATAACCCGGATTGCGAACCCATGCCCCCCGACGATCCAACTTCGAATCTGTTAATGCATTATGTCGATGGCAAAAAGGGATCACCTAAATGGAAACGGCTACCTAAGACACTTTTTGTTGAAAACCCAGGTTGGTTGGAATCTCTCCCAACCGATCAAGAAGGGCAGGTAGTCCTCGATCTGAAAGGGGCTGTCGAGATGGCCGTTCTGGAGTCACCCCGCTATCAGTCCGAGATTGAAGAACTCTATCTGTCGGCTCTCGACGTAAGTTTCGAACGGTTTCGCTTTGATTGCCAGTTCTTCCAAGGGTCTAGTCTTTTCATTACTTCGGATGGAGAAAATCGTTCAGGAACTGGCAACCCATCAAGTCTATTTGAAGTCTCCCCACTCAGACCGGGGAATCGATTGCGGGTGGAGAGGCTTACGGCCACAGGCGGTCAACTCGTCGCCGGGCTTGCCAATTCCCTCGTTTGGCAATTCGCGGGTAACGATGATTACTCCAGCAACACCTTGCTCGATTTCTCTATAGTACAGCCGCTACTGCGTGCTGGAGGTCGCACGAGAGTGCTGGAACGCTTGACAATCTCCGAACGCAATCTGTTGGCAAACGTGCGTGAGATGCAACGATTTCGCAAAACATTTTATGTGAGTGTTGTGACCGGTCGAGACCCAGGCCAAGGACCATCGCGCCGGGGTGGCTTCTTCGGAGGAAGTGGTCTGCAAGGGTTTACCGGTGTGGGAGGGGGCGGTTTCGGACGAGTCGGTGGTGGGTTTGGCGGGTTTGGCGGGGGAGGTGGAGGATTCACCGGGGGAGCCGGAGCACAGGGATCGGGGGGCTATTTGGGCTTATTGCAGAATGAGCAGGTGTTGAGCAATCAATACTCCAATGCCGTCTCGCTTGGCAATAGCGTGCGGCAATTGGAGGCCACCTACGAGGCGGGACGAATCGATCGATTCCAAGTGGACCTGGCTCGCCAAGCCCTATTCAATGCCCAAAGTCAATTGCTCACTGGTCAAACTCAATACCAATCGTTTCTGGAAAGCTTTCTAACAGGCATTGGCCTACCGCCCGAATTGAAAGTCAAGATTCAAGATCCCTCGATCGATCACTTAAGATTGCTGGACCCTGATTTGGAGTCTCTCAGGGGGCGTGTGAGCGAGGTACTCGATGAGCTCAGACTGCTTCGTGATGCACCTGAACTCATCGCACCCGATCCCGACGAAGAGCTCGTCGTTCCTAATTTACTTGTCAATCCGGCAGATGAAACGGCAGCTCAATTAGAAGCACGATTGTCTCCAATCATAGCAAATATTCGACTCATTGAAGAAAGAACGACCAAACAACTCGCCGCAGTTCGAGAGGATTTCAAAAAGCTTTCCGAAGTACTTCCTCAGCGTCGAAAGGCACTCGAGCGTTTAGCCACGCGTCCAGAATTGATGGAAGCCAGCGTGGAGATCGAAATGTTTAGTGCAGAGAAACTCGACCAGAGGGTAACAAAACAAATTGCAGATTTAGCGAATCTGGAAGTGCGGCTGGAGAAACTGAGTGCCGAACTTCTCCAGCTTGTGGACCTCAACCAAAAAGTGGATCGAGAGTTGCTGGTTCAATACACCAATGTGATGACTGAGCTTTCCAATCAACTGCTGGAATTATCTTTGGCCCAAGCAGGAGCACGACTTGAGACAATCAGTTTTGAGCCCGTGGAACTCACGATGGAACAAGCTTTGGCAATAGCCGCCGAGTATCGGCTTGACTGGAAAAATGCAAGAGCCAACCTGGTGGATTCGTGGCGATTAATCTATTTCAATGCCAACGATCTGAGAAGTGACTTGAACGTATTCTTTAGCGGCGACATAGGAAACGTTGGAGACAATCCTTTCCGACTCCGCAATACCAACGGAAGGCTGAGAGCAGGATTCCAGTTTGACAGCCCATTAACACGCCTTGCCGAACGAAACATCTATCGCCAATCGCTCATTGAGTATCAGCAGGCGAGGAGAAGCTATTACCAATATCGAGATGGGGTCTATTTAAATCTGCGAAACATACTGAGGCAGATTCGCCTGAATGAGCTGAATTTTGAGTTGCGAAGGGCTGCCGTCCATGTTGCCATTTCTCAAGTTGAGTTGACACAATTACGACTGTCTGAACCTCCACAGCCAGGTGAAACCGCCGAGTTCAATAACACGACGGCACGAGACCTGGTGCAAGCACTCGGAGACCTTTTGAATGTACAAAATGATTTCTTAAGTGTCTGGATTAATTACGAAGTTCAACGACTGAACCTCGAACTTGATCTGGGTGTGATGGAAGTCGATTCCTGTGGATTGCGGATGGAGAATCCCGTGCCATTAGAAACTTACCTAATCGGATTACCTTGTAATTCCACCGACATGGGCCTGGCTGCCGAGGGCAACGAATGGTATGGAACATTCGAAAATATGAATGCGGAAAGCCTGCCGCCTGCAAAGCCACTTTCCGAAGAAATAAGCGAAGAATCCGGTTTTCCACATGTGGAACCCTTGCCCTTTCCCGACGCTCAAGACTGATTTCCTAAATCATGCCCTGTTTTCATTCAGGGCACCTCCTATAATGGAAGCAAACGTAGCCGAAATGCCTGCCTCTATAAGACAGACCCTTCGTATCATAGACATATATGTTCTCCAAGAGATCTTTCTCCATGTCTAAAGTTTCTACAAACCATCACGATCGTTGTGGGTTGACATCCACGTTGCTCGTGATTGTCTTGCTACTGTTAGCAGCCGGAGCAGGAAGTACCTGGTGGTGGTCGATGCGTAGTGATCAAGGAAAAACTACCGATGCGATTCTCCACACAGTTGATAAGCGTGACTTCACGCTGGATATCACTGAGCGAGGTGAAATCAAAGCGGGAGGGGTTACTGAAATAAAGAGTGAAGTAAAATCGAAAAACGCTGCTGGTATTGCCATCTTGCGTATTGTTCCTGAGGGAACAGAGGTTAAAGAGGGTGATTTTCTCGTGGAGCTCGATTCCTCGATTCTGCAAGAAGAACTCACTGTACAGAAAATCAATTACAACACAGCCAAGGCGGCTTTGGTCGAAGCCAAGAATCTTTATGAAACGGCTGTGATTGCATTGCGTGAATACTTGGAAGGAACTTATGTTCAGGAACGCCAAGTCATCGAAAGCGAGGTATTCGTCGCCGAAGAAAACCTGAATCGTGCAAAGGAATACTATGCCTACAGTAAGAAACTGGCGACTAAGGGATACGTCAATGAACTTCAGTTGGAAGCTGACCAGTTTGCCGTAGAGAAATCGCAAAAAGAACTCGATGCAGCGAAGACGAAGTTAAATGTGATCGATGAGTTTACTAAAGCCAAGATGGTCAAACAGCTAGAGAGTGACATCGCAACCACCAAAGCCAAGTGGGACTCGGCCGAAAACAGCTTTCAATTGGAAGTCAACAAACTGGCTGACGTTCAGGATCAGATCGATAAATGTACAATTCTCTCACCACGTGCTGGCACGGTCGTCTACGCCCATGAACGAGATCGTGGAGGCGAAAGTTCTTTCATTGTGCAGGAAGGTGCCATTATCCGTGAACGGCAGACGATTATCAATTTACCGATTCCTGATTCGATGGAAGTTGAACTTACAATCAACGAATCTCTGATCCAGTTTCTTGATGTTGGGATGCCTGCTCGAATATCTCCCGTTGGTTTTGGAGATCGCATCCTTAAAGGCCAAGTGAAAAAAATCAACCAATTCGCAGAGCCAACTGGATGGCGAAAGGCGAATGTTAAAGACTACAAGGCTATAGTAGAGATTCTTTCACCGCAAACTGGCTTGCGGTCTGGCATGACGGCTTCGGTCACAATCAAGTGCGAGGAGATCGACAATGCCCTCCAAGTTCCGGTGCAATCGGTTTACGCTCATGGCGATAAGCTCTATTGCTTTACCTTTGACGCCGGTAATTGGCAGGCTCGTCCTGTTGTGTGTGGTCCGACGAATGACAAGTTTTATGTGATCGAAGAGGGTCTCGACGTAGGTGAACAAGTGGCGATGAACCCACGCCGCTACCTGGATCAGGTGAAATTGCCCAAAATTGCCCCTGAGCGTGAGCAGCGGGCAGTCGCCCAAAGTCCAGCTACGGAATCAGAGCAGTCGGCAGCAACAGAAGCTCAGCCAGAACCGAGCACGACTCCCGCCACGGGGGGTTGAGTCCCATCTTGTTCGCAGATAAACCACTCGCTGCCAGCATCTCCTCTCTCCGCAAAGATTATGTGTTGAGCGGCGAAACAGTCCATGCCCTCAGAGGAGTTTCTTTCGATGTCCCCGTGGGAGATTTCATTTCGATCATGGGACCCTCTGGATCTGGTAAAAGTACCCTTCTGAATCTACTCGGATGTCTCGATCGACCAACTGCAGGCAACTATATCCTTGGCGGTGACGACGTAGCGGATATGAACGACGACGAACTCGCTGAAACACGGGCCCGGCGGATTGGTTTTGTGTTTCAGTCCTACAACTTACTTCCAGCGCTTTCGGTGGTCGAAAACATTGAAGTGCCGCTCTACTACAGTGGTCAACTGAATGCTGCAACTCGAGCCAGAACGCTTGAATTAGCCCATTTGGTGGGATTGGAATCACGTCTGGGACATCGCCCAGCGCAACTTTCCGGTGGACAGCAGCAACGCGTGGCAATCGCCCGTAGTCTGGTCAATGATCCAAAATTCATTCTCGCCGATGAACCAACGGGTAATCTCGATTCCAAGACAACCGGAGAAATTCTGGATCTCTTGAAACGCCTGAACAGCGAAGGTCGCACGATCATTATGGTGACTCACGAACCGGATGTTGCGGAGCATACTCGACGGACCATCGTACTACACGATGGCAAACTGCAATCGGATGAGAGGCGCTAACCATGTCGATGTGGTGGCGGACCATTCAGCTCAGCATCAAGAGCGTGCTCTTGCACCCGCTTCGTTCTGCCTTGACGGTCCTGGGGATCTTCATCGGGGTGGCGAGTGTTATCTGGCTGCTGGCGATGGGAGAAGGAATCGGCAAGGCGGCTCAGGAACAAATCGCCAGCCTGGGAGCCCTGAACATCATCGTACGAACAGTTAAGCCCTCAACCGACGAAGTACAAGATGGCAGCTACGGTCTCACGCGGAGCGATTACGTACGGTTAGTTGCCACGATACCTACGATTACCAAGGCCCTCCCGATTCGCGTATTGGCGCAGGAATTTCGCTACCAGACTCGCAGCTTCGAAGGCCGATTAGTAGGATGCACACCCGACTACGCAGAGGTTACCCGCTTGAAGCTCGATCAAGGCAGGTTTCTCTCGGACGCTGATCTCGACCACGAGCGAAACTACTGCGTCTTGGCAGCAGAGTCAGCCAATCGGCTTTTCCCTTCTGGCAATTCCATTGGCAAGGACATTATGGTGGATGAGCAGTTCTACACTGTGGTCGGAGTGATGCAACCCAGGGCTCCTTCGGCGGGAATCGGAGGTTCATTGGCTGCTGAGGATTATTCCAAGGATGTGTACGTCCCCATCACTACCCTCTGGCGAAGGATCGGCGATATGATCGTCGTTACCAAGCCGGGTCAGTTTCAGCGTGATTGGGTCGAAGTTTCACAGATTACACTGCAAGTGGCCGAACGCGACGATGTGCTCAGGACGGCTGACTTGGTGAGAACGACGATCGAGAACGAACACAGCTTGCCAGATTATGGAGTGACTGTGCCCTTGGAACTTCTGCAACAGGCAGAAACGACGAGGCTGATGTTTATTTTGTTTCTCGGCTTGATCGCGGCTATCTCGCTGGTCGTAGGAGGTATCGGGATCATGAATATCATGCTTGCCACGGTCACCGAACGCACCCATGAAATTGGTATCCGCCGGGCTCTCGGTGCCAAGCGGCAAGACATTACTCGACAGTTTCTCATCGAGAGCACTGTCCTCTCGCTGGCTGGGGGTCTCTCAGGAGTCATTGGCGGTTTGTTTTGCCGACCGTTGACACTTTTTCTGAGAGATCAGTTAGAATTGTGGTTTCCAGACCAAATGTCGACTTTACCGGAACTGATCCGCACGATGGAGCCTCAGCTGGTGAGCTGGTCGATCCCACTGGCATTCGTGATTTCGCTGGGCGTGGGAATTCTGTTTGGAGTCTACCCTGCCCTGCGAGCAGCGCAACTTGACCCCATCGAAGCACTGCGTCATGAATGAGTATCCAGTAAACCCCACTACAGTTGTTCCCGAATGAAATGCTGCTTTGGCCTGCCGCTTCCTGGTACAGGATCCACTGTCATGTACTCGCTGGCGTAGTGAAACCGTTCACGTGGTCGTTCTGGCACGCGAAACAGGTCTCCCTTCTGCATAATCACCCGCGGCGTCGGCATCTCGCCGAAGGCACGCATACCGGCAGATTCACACGGGAACCAATGCAATTCTCCCTCGGCGTCGGCCAAGCAAAATTCCGGGTATTGATGTTCATGCACCCAAACCATACGGGCCGGAATCTTCTCAGTCCGACAAAGAGCGACAAACAATGCGCTGATGTCATGACAATCGCCGTAACCGTCGTTGAGTGCATCCAGCGCTGACTTGTCATCGCCTTCAACGTACTGAATGCTGGATTGAACGTAGTCGTAGATTTTCTCAACACGTTGCCAGGGAGTGAGCTGTTGTTCGGGATTAGTTTCATTGTCGGCTGGAATATCGACAACTGATGAATCGGCTTCGCCATCGAGACTGACTCTATCTTCGTGGACATCTTCCTCACCTGCGGTTTCACCGTTGAGATCCTTATTATCTTCAAAAATCTTACGCAAAGTCTTACGGATTTTGCTGTCGTTGGTTTGGATGAACTCGCTACGCCCGAGATACTTCTTGAGCTGTCGATCTGGTTTCTGCGGAACGACAAGCTGTTCGGTAAGCTCCTCATCCGGAGCGCGGATGGCACTGGTCGTTACATCGAACGTGACAATGGCGTGGGCCTCTTTACCGGCAGGAAGATAGGGAATGCTGATCAGCATTTGCCGAACTCCTCCGTCGAGCATGCGATATTCGATGGCATCCACCTCAGGCGAGATATCCTCCACAGCGATTTGCACGCGTTGTTCGGCACAATCCAACGGAACTGCCATCATAGCAAACACGTTCTTTACAGGACCTCTACTGGCAGTGAGCGACGTGCCCACCCGATAACGCACGACCTGCGACTTTCCGAGATTGAGAAGCGGGTCTTCTTCGCTGGCCTCTTTTATCTGAGCGAAAGCTTCCTCATAAGCGCAGAGATTCGATAGTAAAACTACAAGCGCGGTGAAAAAAGTACGGAAAATGAATTTCATGCCTATTCTCTTCGAGGTAAGTCGAACAAGTCTTACGCAGTTTCGCCAGTGCGATGCGTGAAATGGCGTTTTGCCGGAACAGCGCTGTCGCTCGTTCCGGCCTACGAATTGAAAACTACTATCTCCATTGTAGCTTGGTGAGCAACCGTTTTCACGTTATGTAGACAGTTGTCGCGCATAAAAAAGCCGCTCGACCGCGTTCAGGATGGCACGGTCGAGCGGCACTCAAACTACGTCGTGGTCGCGAATTGCTCCGGGTGGCATTGGCAGACCCAGTGACTGGGTGGTGCGAGGGGGGTCCTCTCTACCAGCGCGCCACGCGGAGCATCGCATCCAATGTTTCTACAATCTCTACTATGTGGTCAATCTTTCTCTTCGGCAGGAAAATTGGTTCGGACCTCGGGGGCTGGACCTGGCGTAATGGGAGTGGTCGTCTCTGGCGTTATAAAAGTTTGGCCTCCAGGCGAATAAGTTTCGCCTTCGCCGATTTCATAACTCTCTGCTCCATAGCCGCCATACCAGGTGCCCTGACAGGGGTCGACGGGGCAGCACATATTAGCACATGGGTCATAGCAAGGCGGACACATCGGCACACACTGCGGCACGCATTGCGGTATGCACTGAGGCACACATTGTTGTTGGGGAACAACTACCTGCTGCGTCGCGGGGGCGGGCATAGTGGGAGCAACATACGGGGTCCCCAACGCAACGGGTGATCCCATCATCGCTGGGGCAACGGTCTTCGTTCCACAACGTGCCCCGCGATGGAGCCAATTGCGAAAACTTGAACAACAGCCAACATTGGCGGCCATCACAACCGTCAACGCCAGCATGAACAATACATTCCTTCTCATTGGTAGTCTCCTCGGCGGGGCACCCGTGGCAGGTGGAGTGGGGAGGGACGGTGGGTTCGTAGCGGGTTTTTGATTGGGGAATAATCGTTACTTTCGTGACGATCATAAGGATTCGCAAGTGTGATCGAACGGCTCCAAAGCCACCCCAATCGGTACAACCCGCGATAAAACGTCGGGCCACGAAACTCTACAACACTCCGAGTGATGTGCAAACGCAACAGCGCAAAATTTTTGAAACTTTTTTCCGACACGCGCGCAGAAAAAATGCTACGTTTGCTTAAACCGCAATGGAATTGCTTACAAGCGCTCGATGTACGCTTGTGAAAAGCGGCGATTAATCACAAAGGAATGCGATCTGCTTAATTTCTGCCAGGCCTCATCCTCTTGTGATGCCGTTCCCAAATTGAGATTCGCTCTGTAAGGGTCTTCGCGGTTTGAACCTTCCAATGCCTTGGTCGGAACCAAACCATGAACGAACACGACAATTCGCTCATTCATTTGCTTCGCAGTCGGTGCATTATGTTATTGGCACCTGCGCTCCCGGTGCTGCTGGTAAGCTTGGCAACTGCCGAACCAACGATCTCTCCCCCACCCGCACCTCCTGTTGCAGATGAAATTCTGCTCATTAGCACGCGGGCATTGGGTACGACATGTGACCCTGCCAAATTGGAGCGAGAACTAGTTTGTCGACGGCTTACGATTGATGCCGAATCTCGTCCTGCTTGGGTCGATTACGATTGGCACAACCTTCAGAACCGGGCCGAAAGCAGACGCAAGACCGTAATCTATGTCCACGGCAACCGGGTGGAACTTGGCAGCGATGCCGCCGAAGGGATGGCAGTTTATGATTCCCTGGTTCGTGCGCGACGAAATAACGAGCCGATACGCTATATCATTTGGTCGTGGCCATCGGGGAAGATACCCGGACTGATCAAGGACTATAAAGTGAAGGCAGAACGTACAAACGAGGTGGCCTGGCAATTGGCTTGGTTTTTGGACCAATTGCCCTCAGAAACTCCTTTGGCCTTAATGGGGTATAGCTATGGCGCTAGGACTGTCAGCGGCTCAATGCACCTCTTAGGTGGCGGCCAGCTTGACGAATTGCGATTTGCCGATCGGCAGTATCCAAACCGACCTCCAATGCGAGTCGCCCTGGTAGCGGCTGCCTATGACGCCGACTGGGTGACTCCCGGCGAGGTTCATGAACGCGCCATCTCTCAGATAGAACGGATGGTGGTGGTCACCAATCGCTTGGATCCGGCAATGCGTTTTTTTCGACTTAGCACAAAGCATAGCCGAATGGATGCTTTAGGGCTGGCTGGCGTGGCGAACCGACAGAAGCTGGGCACTGCGTCGAATCGAATCCAAACCATCGATGTCACGGCCGAAGTTGGCCGAAGTCATGTGATTTATGATTATCTTGCCGACGAGCCCAAGATCAGCCGAATGTGGCGAGAACTCTTGGAGGATTCAAATGAGTTACCCACCACAGAGTCAGTCATTCCAGCGTACGCCCATATCAATCCCCACACCGAACGTCGGTGAGGGAAGGAACTCTTTTTGAGGATATCTGGATTTCTCGATTCCTAAACTCATCTCAACCCGTCATATTGGCGGGTATGAACTCCGCAATTGCATACTTCAATGGCTCCTGGATTCCCGCAAGTCAGCTTAGTATTGCCGTCGACGATCTTGGGTTTCAGATGGGAGTTACAGTCACTGAACGGCTCCGAACTTTCTTAGGACGTCCCTACCGAACGACAGAACACCTCACCCGACTGCATCATTCGTTGGAAATCGTAGGGTGGAATGCCAAAGAACTCTGTTCCGAAGTCTCCTCAGCCATTGAGGAGTTCATGGCACACAATTGTGAGCACTTCGTCGAGGGAGACGACTGGAACATCATCGCATTTGTGACACCAGGTAAATCGGCAGATGCAAGCGGTCCGACTGTATGCGTTCATGGCCACCCCCTTCCATTTCAGCAATGGGCTCATCAATTCGTTCAAGGCGTCTCCGCAGTCATAGCCGATGCCCGCCAAGTTCCAGACGAATGCTGGCCAACCGAGCTCAAATGTCGTAGCCGTATGCACTATTATCTGGCTGAACGGCAGGCACAGCTGGATGGTCCCGATTCGCGTGCGATCCTCTTGGACCAGGAAGGGTATGTTGGCGAAGGATCTACGGCCAATGTCATTGGTTATTTTGCACAGCGCGGCTTGGTAACACCTTGCCGCGATAAAGTACTTCCCGGAGTGAGCCAGCAAGTCGTGTTTGAACTTGCTAAGTCGCTAGGGATTGCTCATCAAGAGCAAGACCTCCTACCTGCGGAGTTGGCTGCTGCGGACGAAATTTTATTCACCAGTACCTCGATCTGCTTGTTACCCGTCGTGCGGCTTAATGCACTCTCCATAGGCAGTGGCCAGCCAGGTAAGATTTTTCAGCGTCTGCTGGGAGCCTGGTCGGAGCAGGTGGGACTAGACATTGCCGCTCAAGCGCAAAAATTTGCAATCCGCTGAATTTAGCTTTATCTATCTAATAGCCATGGACTTCTGCCAATGGCCATTAGATGTGAACTCTATCCTTCGGGCCATTGGCGACAGTACTCATATAGGGCCATCGCTGTAGCGGTCGCCACATTGTAGCTGAACGGCATCCCCCAGACGGGAATCTCTACCACGTCATCGAGCAAGTCTAACTCTTGAGACGTGAGACCTGTGCGTTCGTTTCCAATAACCAAGGCAGTCTTCCGCTCAAAAGCATAGTGATGAATGTCGATCGATCCGGTAGTCTGCTCCAGGCCCACCAACCGAAAGCCTTCTTTCTTTAGTTTGGTCAGCACGGGAGGCAGCGTTCGGTGGCTAACGATGCGGATGGTATCCGCCCCATCACGAGCGATGCGGCGTTCGAGCTTAGCTGGTCCCGTGCAAAATATCTCATCCAGCCCGCAACAACTGGCTGCTCGGGCAATACGCGAGAGGTTAATATTACTGCGTAGCGGAGCACACACGAGCAGCAATTCTCGAGGCCTTGCCAAAATGCGTGGCGGTTTGTGACGCTGATGTTCAAACAACCTCTATGATCTCCTTTGAGTGAAACGCCTGCATCCGGTAAGCTGAAGCGTACGCTATCAACCGATCTGCCTCCAGTCGCTTTCAAATTAGATTATGTCTTCCACTTCCCGCACTCTGGTTGCCTGTTTCTTGTTGGGGAGTCTCTTGCTGATCGTGGTGTGGTCAACTCTGGAGGGAGGACTACCGCCTGCTGATTTTACCTTCATCAATGAGAGCGAGGTCAAGAGTGTTGATCCGGCACTAATTTCGGGGCAACCCGAGGGCCGAATTGCGACCAGCATCTTTGAAGGTGTTGTCCGCAACGACCCCGAAACACTCGAGCCAATCCCCGGAGTTGCCAAAAGTTGGGAGATTTCTGAAGATCGACTGGTATACACCTTCTTCCTGCGAGACAATGCCCGCTGGTCTGATGGCTTGCTTGTCACGGCCTACGACTTTGCATATTCCTGGCGTCGTTTCCTCGACCCGCGCACTGCTGCTGAGTATGCCTACCAGGCGTGGTATATCAAGAATGCCCACGACTATAGCCTCGGCGGCAGTGGCATCCAACCGGGAGATCCTGTCGAGATTGAATTGAATCTTCCTCCCACCGCAATCAATACCTTGCGTGGAGAAGTTCTCCATGGAAAGCTCATTCGCATCATTCCCCGCCGTGATGAGGAACGTGATTTTCTTGTCGAAATCGACGGAAAGGAAATCACCTATCGCCCGACCGACGACAGCGAAGCTGCCAGAAACGATCCACCCGAGGGGGTCGCTTGGTGTCGCCAGGTTCTCTTGGACTTTCGAGAGGTCGGCATCAAGGTGATCGACGAGTTAACAATGCAGATCACTCTTGAGAATCCAACACCCTATTTCCTGGGACTTCTCGGATTCTATCCCTTGTATCCTGTCAATCAAAAATGCCTGGAAACATATGGCGCTCCTCAGTGGACCAAAGCAGACAACATCGTGACAAATGGCGCCTACAAGATTGTCTTCCGCCGCATCCGCGATCGTATTCGCATGATTAAGAGCGAATACTACTGGAATCGCGAAAATGTTCGCTTGGAACTGGTCGACGCTCTGGCTGTGGAATCGCTGACGACTGCCCTCAACTTGTATTTGACCGACAAGGCGGATTGGATTGGCGACGTTCCTCCACCTGCCATGCGCGAGTTGATTCGTGAAGAACCTCCTCGCAACGATCTGAATCCCGTCCCTTATCTATCTAGCTATTTCTACTTTGTTAACACGCAGATCAAACCCCTTGATGATGTGAGAATTCGGCGTGCCTTGTCGATGGCACTTGATCGAGAGGAAATAACCTCTAAGCTGCTCCCTGCTGGAGAACCACCCAGTTTAAGTCTCGTTTCTCCAGGTATTGAAAATTATCGCACTCAAACAGCAGACGCCGAGAACCCCGAGTTGGCACGCCAACTGTTTGCCGAGGCTGGTTATCCTGAGGGACATGGGTTCCCTAGACTGGAAATTCTTACCAACACCCACGAAGCTCATCAGGCCATTGCCGAACTTATTCGAAAGCAATGGCAACGTGTACTGGGCATCACTGTGAAAACTCGCAATGAAGAGTGGGGAGCCTACAACGCCAGTTTGCGACTTGGAAAATATGACCTCGCCCGCCGCGGTTGGATCGCCGACTACTCCGATCCCAACACCTTTCTGGACATGTTTACCACTAATAGCGAACAGAACAGCACCGGTTGGAGCAATGCCAAATACGACGAACTTCTCGAGTTGGCCCAGATTGAACCCGATCCCGACAAGCGTTTTCGCCTGCTTGAACAGGCCGAACGCATTTTGCTCGACGAGTTGCCCATGATTCCGATCTACACCTATGTCTCCAAAAACATGGTGAAACCATATGTCCGCGGATTCTACAACAATGTTCGCGACGACCATCCCGTATGGGCGATGTGGATCGATCGATCGCAAGAATCGCCCAATCCATTTTTGCGAGGCCGACAATGACCAGTTTCATGGTGCGGCGACTCTTGTGGATGGCAATTACCTTGCTGGTTGTATATACCGTTTCGTTTTTCCTCATGCGTAGCGTGCCCGGCGGACCGTTTGATCGAGAACGAGTCCTGGAGCCCGAAATCATGAAGAACATCGAGAAGCGGTACAATCTCGACAAACCGCTCTATCAGCAATACTTGATCGAATTGGGCAAGGTCGTCCGCGGCGATCTAGGTTACAGTTACAAAATCAATGATTACACCGTTAATGAAGTGATCGCCGAGGGATTGCCGATCTCCGTGGCCCTGGGCTCACTGGCGTTGATCTTTGCCACGACGCTCGGTTTGGTGGCCGGAGTGACGTCGGCCGTGCTTCGCGGCACTTGGGGTGACGTGCTGTTGATGTTGATCGCGACTCTGGGCATTGCGCTCCCTAACTTTGTCATCGCGGGAATCTGTATTATCCTGTTTGTGTTTCTCCTTCCGCTGTTCCCGGCGGCGGGGTGGGGGGACTTCAATCAACTTGTTCTGCCCGCTTTTTGTCTAGGTGCACCGTACGCTGCCTACATCGCTCGGATTGCCCGCACCAGTATGTTGGATATCCTCTCGCAAGACCACATCCGCACCGCCCGAGCCAAGGGAGTTGGACCACTACGACTCATCCTGGTGCATGCCCTGCGAGGAGCCCTCCTGCCGGTGGTTTCTTTTCTCGGCCCTGCCGTGGCGGGCATACTGACAGGTTCGCTTGTGGTGGAACAAATCTTTGCCATCCCTGGCCTCGGGTCCCACTTCGTGCAAGCCGCCCTCCAGAAGGATTACACGCTCGCGATGGGATTGGTGTTGCTCTATACTTTGCTGCTCTACGTAATGAACTGGCTGGTGGATCTTTCCTACGCGCTGCTGGACCCGCGAGTGGAGCTCGAGTAAATGCCCACGGCAAGAAGCACTGAAGCAGGCGGAATCCTTCTCACACCCCAGGTGTCGCGCAAAGGAATGTCGTTGTCCCAGGACGCCTGGCGAAGACTCCGCAAGAACCGCGTGGCAATGATCTCTCTGGTCGCGATCGTTTCCATTTGCATCCTCGCTTTTCTAACTCCGCTTTTACCACTGCAGGCGCCCGATCATGCGCAAACAGCCTTGCAATACGAGGAGCCCACGATCTCTCCCTTCTGGCTTCCTACAAAACCTCTCGACATGGAACTGGTTAGTCAAACGCCACAAGTGGTCGCCCACTTGGAAACCGAACTCACTGATCTTAAACTTCGCTACGAACTAGCGAAACAAAGTGGCGAGAATCTGGACAACGCCCGCCGACAACTGCGCCGAAAGGAAGCCGAGATTCAGGACACAATCCAGGCCCCCTATCGACAACTGGGATATCCCTCCTTGGGCATGCTGAGTCGGGCGATGGTCCGCGCTCGATTCGCCCTTTTCGGTAATCAATGTATCAATTCACTTTGTGGCCGCGACCTGTTAGGGCGAGACCTGCTGTCTCGTTTATTCTGGGGGGCCAGAATCTCCCTGCTCGTGGGCCTGGTCGCGACTATTGTCTCCCTGGTGATCGGCGTCAACTACGGGGCGATCTCTGGTTACTGCGGTGGTTGGATCGATGACGCGATGATGCGCTTTGTCGACGTGCTCTATTCGGTGCCCTTCATTTTCGTCGTGATCTTTCTCCTCACTATCTTAGGTGAAGATTCCATTGCCGATGAACTTGCCTACTGGGGGATCAATCGCATTACAGTTTTCTTCCTGGTGGTAGGAGCCATTTATTGGCTTACTATGTCGCGTGTGGTGCGGGGGCA
This sequence comes from uncultured Planctomycetaceae bacterium, assembly GCA_937925545.1. Classification (GTDB taxonomy): domain Bacteria; phylum Planctomycetota; class Planctomycetia; order Pirellulales; family Lacipirellulaceae; genus Bythopirellula. Next base: position 29,984 of record CALALR010000018.1, on the reverse strand, counting down.
AGTCATCTCACTGAAGCACGAACTGTTCGTCGAGGCCGCCCGCTCGCTGGCAGCCAGTCAATCGCGAATCATCTTTCTGCATCTGTTGCCGAACCTGTTGAGTGTGGTGCTGGTGTATCTCACGCTCACGATTCCCCGCGTCATGTTATTTGAGGCGTTCCTCTCATTCCTGGGATTGGGAGTCGAACCGCCCGATGTTTCCTGGGGCCTGTTGGCGAACGAAGGAATCAAAGTTATCACTCCCGTGAAAATCTACTGGTGGCTGATCCTGTTCCCCAGCCTTGCCCTGGGAGCAACATTGCTGGCGTTAAATTTCCTGGGCGACGGCGTCCGCGATGCACTCGACCCACGTCTGCGAGATGCCTGAGGTCGAGTACTATTGGTGTGGCTTCTGGTGAGTGGTGAGTGGATTGAAGACGTTAGGCGCTAGCTGCTAGGCGCTAGTCAGAAAATGTATCGCATTCTGACTCGCGCCTAGCGCCTGTCAACTAGCGCCTCTGTTCTCACATAATAACCAATCAGGCGGGACATTTTCTATAAGGATATCTAGGGCTAATAATTGGTCTGCGCACAGTTTGAGCGCGGGATGAGGTTTTACTTTTGTCATTCTGATCAAAAACTTTTTTTACAAAACTAAAGTCGTTTTACCCCTTGTTTCATAGTGTTTGACTGAGACTTTTGTTTACAAAAGTCCGCTTCTTCACGATACTCCGGTCACTAACGTTCCCGGCTCGCCGCTAACCATCCACGCACTAATAGCCACTCGCCACTCAATTTGGTCATGTTGGCCGTGCGCAGCGCACTTTTATGGGTTTGGCTCACATTTGGGGTTGGGTTTAGCTTTTAGCCGTTAGCGATTAGCAATTAGCCAGAAACTTACACTAATAGCTAACGGCTAGTCGCTCTTCATCATAACAAATCGCGTGGCACATTTTCTATGTAAATCTTTAGGCCAGAAGCACCCGCTTCACGGCAGTTTGATCACCTTCGGCTAGCGCGTTCCCCGCCCATCAGCCGTAGGCGCTAGCCTCGGGTTTTTTCGTTACGAGGACCACCAGTTTCGAAAAACCCGCGGCTAGCGCCGTTCGGCTCAGTTTGGATGGGTGAAAATAGTGCCAACCATCTCCCTGGTATCAACCAGTTCGATCTAAGTCTCAATGCTGCATTAGGTTACCTCTAAAATGAAATGCGATTCTCGTTTCAGTACCCCCCTTAACAGTTCAGGCAAATTTTGTGGCGGAACGAAAAACCCCAGCTATAATAACGTCCGACGACCCAGTCCTGGTCCACGATCTGCAAGCCACGATGTTGCACCACCTGGACCTGGACCATGAACGGTTGGTCTCCTTCTACCAAGGGCGCATTTCTCGGGTGTCCGACGTCTACGGAAAGCTCTCCAACCAATCTTGGTGTGATCGCCCGGACCGAAACTGATTCTATAGCATCGTGCTGCTTGCTCGGGAGGAGATCTTATGAAAGTAGTTTGTAGCAATGGCAACCTTGAGGAAAAGGTTTTCGATTCCCGCCTGGCTGCCTATCTGGCGACTGCCGGGGCGGTGGGTGCATCGCTGGCTTCCCAGGCGGAGGCCGCGATTGTCTTTGACACGACCCTACAGCCCTTTGGCATCAATGGATCCGTGCCGATTGATTTCAACGGGGACAATCAAGTCGACTTCGAGATCGATCATGACAAGATCGATCTGGGTGGCGGCGTTGTTGTCGACTTTCTCCAGATCGACAAGAACGACACCAACGGCGGGTCCCCTGGCGAGAATCCCTGCCCGATCAACGTGTTCGATACATTCGACACGAATGGCACGTTTGCGAATAACACTGCCGACGCTGGATATGTGATTAACGGTGCACAGGGCGATTATCCCGCTGCGCTGAGCTTCGGCGACTTGATCGGACCGGCCTCGACTTTCGACTTCCAGGAGACCGACAGTTTTGGTGGAACCGGCCAGACGATTCGCGCTAATCGATTGATTGATGAGGATGCCGGGAAGTGCGACGAGGCGATTTGCGGTCTGTCTCAAGCCCAGACATATAACCCCGTGACTAGTCCGAACTTCATCGGTCTCGGTGGCGAAGTTCGTTTTCTTGGCCTCCGCATGAATTTGCAGAGCCAAGGACCTGTCGAATACGGGTGGATTGGGATTCGCATCACCGACGAGGCCAATGCCACAGGCGAGGTTGTAGGCTGGGCCTACGAAACCAGCGGTGCCCCGATTCGAGCTGGCCAAATTCCAGAGCCGGGAACAATTACGACCGCGCTGGTTGGTGGATACTTCGCCGCGTCCTTCCTCTGGAGACGCATGTTTGGATGAAGATGACATGCCATCGTGACAGGACAAGCAACCACTGCAGCAGGTTTGTCGTAGGTTCCAATGAAATGAATGCGACGACTTGGTAATCTAGGTAAATATTAAACAGAAGATGTTGCCAGGATTTTTTGACAACCCAATCTCGAATTGCTAGACTCCAGGCAATTCATTGGGCTGCTCTCTTTATTGAGCCGATTCGAATATCATCCGTTCGAATCGGCTCTTTATCTTTGCGCTTCGTTCATTATTGCGCTCGCTGCCATTGGTCGGTCGCTGCTAAAGAAATGAGTCTTGGCACGATGGTCCGCAGGGCACGCGCGCGATGGCTGAGGGCTGCTTTGACATGAGGGCCCAACTGGCCGAAGGTTTGATGATATTCGCGAATCTCGAACAGCGGATCGTAGCCAAACCCGTTGCTGCCTGCCGGCTCGGTGCGAATTCGCCCTCGACACTCTCCCCAAGTCTCGGCCTTAATCACACCCGCGGGATCGGCCACCGCGATGTGGCAATAGTAACGGGCAGAGCGTTTCTCCCAGGGTATGTCGGCCAACTCGGAGAGCAGCCTGGCGTTGTTGTCCTTATCTTTGGCAGAAGGTCCTGCATAGCGAGCCGAATAAACTCCTGGAGCGCCGTTAAGAGCGTCGACCTCCAAGCCACTATCGTCAGCCATCACCCAGTAATTGAGATGCATCGCCTGTTCGATGGCCTTCTTACGGGCGTTAGCCGCGAAGGAGTCTCCATCCTCGACGACATCCAAGTGGTTGGGAAAATCTTGCAGCGTTTGGACATGAAATCCAAACGCCGCCAGCAGATCAGCCAATTCCTGGCCTTTGTGCGCGTTGGTGGTTCCGAGAACCAGCCGCCGAGCTTTACTCATAGATTACTCTTTTCTCCTGACTGGTCCCTGAAGCGACCAGTCCAACTCCTAATTGCGGGCATAAGCTGCACTGATCGACTTCCTGGGAACGCTCACGGGCTCAGGAATGATATCGAGTGGCACGCCCACGCAGCGTTTCGGATGAAACCCTGCGGCAGTTTTACCATACCCTTGGGAAAACAAATTGTTGAATCGCTGTTTTTGCAGATTCTCCAACTCACGATCCTGTTGGGCAGGTCGCTCAAAGACATTGTTCGGGGTAGCGGCCCCGAAGGTGTTGATGATGATCTGGGCATCACGAGACGTAAGGGCAATCCGGCCGTCGGCCAGTCGCTGGCCATCCTCAAATGAACCGACGGTGACATAACTTTCCAGTCGATCGTGAAATTCATAGGCCTCCCAACCCTTTTCGCGCAGGGCAAGCGTCAACTTGTGGGCGTTCTCTGCCTCGGTGGCCAGTGGAATTGAATCTGAAGATTTTCTTTTTTTCTCTTCCTCTTGATTGGAGTTTGAGACCAGGCTCACCTTACCTCGAAAAGTTGCCACACGAATCGAGTACTTGCCTGGACATTTCATGAGGTTAAATTCCAAGCCCTCGTTCCATTTGGCAACCTGGGGATCGACACCCTGTGGCACGAAATACTCCTTGGGCAAGAGTGGATTTCGCGTGAGGAACGCATGACCCATGGGCCCACGTTTCCTGTTGGGATTCAGTTTCCTGTGCAACGAATCGTGAAATTGTCTCAGCCCCGCCAGACTTTGGGTGGTCGATTCGCCATCCTCAATCTTCAAGGACTCAGGCTCGAGATGCTTGATTTCATCCAGCAATGCTTGAGCTTGGGAATCATCAATTGAAGGAAACTCTCCAACCAACACCGCATGCTCTACGACTCGCTCCCCCCGATTGTAGCGTCGTTTGATGGGGGCACCGTAGTCGTCAATTCCACGGCCGGGATTGATATCTTCCATCTCGAATCTCATGCCGTAATAATAGGCGGGTAAATGGAACTTACTGCGCAATTCCAAAATTAATTCTTCTGCCTGAGCCTTCCCGTTTTCACCATTGAACGAAGCCGCCATCACGAGCCATGGTCCGTGCGTTTCGCTCAAACTATAATCTTGACCTGGAACGGCCTCAACTTGTTTACGAGGAACCAGTTGTTGCCACAGGGGAGGGGCTGCTGAGCTCAATCCAGGGATGTGAACTATAGAAAAACAAAGAATGGGTATGAGCAACATGCGTCGCATAAATGGGTTTTCTCCTAGTTCAGCGGAATCCATCCAGAAGTGATGATAGCGGCGGGAAAATAGCAAACGACTGGTCCATCTTCCAGACCGATCTCTGCCGACCCACAGACTCCAATTTTCCGGAATCTTAAACTAAACCCTCGAAAAACCCGCAAGTAGAGGCCTGCGGTGAAGATATCTGAAGAATTTAACGGTATACTCCAAGAAAGAGGGTGCAGAAACGAACTAATTCCATAGTCTCCAAAGTATTGAACCACCAATCATGAGGTCCATTCATGCGTTCACGCATTGTTTCAACTGATGCTTTCCTGCTGGCGATGCTAGCGTGTTTATCCATCGTTACGTCTCTGCAGGCAGACACGGCAACCGCAGAGCCCGAAGAGAAAGCCAAAGCGAGCAGTTCAACCACTGAGCAAGAAACCGATCAGAAGCAAGAAAAGAAGGATGTGAAGGTGCGCATGGCGCACATCAAGATCGACGGAGAACTTCCTGAATCCTCCGGTCAGATTTCGTTTTTTGGAGATTTGGGGGTCGATCTTCGCAAGACAATCGCTCGATTGGATAAGGCTGCCGACGACGAGAAGATTGATGGGATCATCATAGAAATCGGCGAAGCTTCACTCTCGCGAGGCAAGCTCAATGAACTGCGCGAGGCGATACTCAAGATTCGCGAGGGGGGCAAGAAAGTCTATGCACAACTCGAATCTGCCGAAAGTTCGCAATATCTGCTTGCTAGCGCTTGTGATGAAATCATCATGCCCGAGGCTGGTGTCCTCGTCATACCTGGCATGCAATTGCAGATCGCCTATTTCAAGAATCTGCTTGTAAAAATCGGCGTCGAGGCCGACATGCTTCACGTTGGAGACTCCAAGGGGGCAGCCGAGCCGCTCATGCGCCACAATATGAGTGAACCGGTCCGGAAAAATTTGACCGCACTAGTCGATGACCTTTACGACCAGATGCTCACCACGATCGCTGCTGATCGCGAGTTGCAAATTAAAGAAGTCAAGAAGTTCATCAATCGCGGTCTACTCACCGCCAATCAGGCCAAAGAAGCCGGTCTTATCGACCGGGTCGAGTATTTTGACCAATTTCGTGCGGAACTCAAGAAAGAATACGAAGCAGATCAGTTGGTCTACGTCGTCAATTATGGTAAACGAGAGATCGATACCGATTTCTCGGGGCCCATGGGCATGATCAAACTCTTCCAGTCGATCATGGGAGGGTCTTCCAGCAGCGATGGGAGCAAAGGTCCCAAGCTTGCCTTGGTATACGCAGTGGGTGCCATCACGTCGGGCAAGAGCGAGAGCGGTTTTGGCACAGAAATCATGGGATCAGAAACGATCGTCAAAGCACTGCACGAAGCAGCCAAAGACGAAAACGTGAAGGCCATCGTCTTGCGGATCGACAGCCCCGGCGGTTCTGCCCTGGCCAGCGATTTGATTTGGCGGGCCACCCAGGCAATCGACAAACCAATCATCGCCAGCATGGGAGACGTGGCAGCCAGCGGCGGCTACTACATCGCCATGGGTGCCGACAAGATCATCGCCGAACCAGGGACGATTACCGGCTCGATCGGAGTGGTGGGAGGCAAACTCTCTCTGGCGGGCATGTTCGACAAGATCGGTGTCTCGACCGATTCAATCACGCGGGGCGATAACAGCAATATGTTTTCCTCTACGACAAAATTCTCAGAAGGAGAGCGCAAAGTCATCACCGACATGATGCAGGATATCTATCGTCTGTTTACCACCAAGGCTGCCGAAGGCCGCAAGATGGAACTGGACAAACTGGAATCACTCGCCGGTGGCCAGGTCTACACAGGCCGCATCGCCAAGCGTAACGGCCTCATCGATGACATCGGCACTTTAAAAGATGCCTTCCAGATGGCAAAAACCATGGGCGGGTTGGATCCCGACAAGAAATATGAGCTGATGATTTTGCCGGAGCCGATCAATCCCTTAGAGGAGTTGTTCGGAACGGATCTGGACAAAGAACGTGAGACTCATGCACTCGGCAGTTTTCCGCTCTTGGTGCCTGAGCTAGCCGGCCCACTACGGCACGCCACTCAGCTCCGCGGACTTTTGCGAGAGCGCGCGATCTTGTTGATGCCGTTTTGGGTGGAGGTGAAGTAGCAGATATCCAAACGTACGGTTTTACTGGTCGCCACTGGATAAACGAAGTGTTTTATGCTTTGGACACGGGTCGACGCACTCGCACCAAATCCTAACGTTGGAACGGAAATGCTTCATCGATTTCAGCACTTGCTAATTCGACCAAAAAGTCAGCAAATTCTTCGCAAACGGCATTGAAAAATCGCTCGCCTTTCCCAGCAGTTGCGCTGCGCGGATCGCCTGCGCCGGAGTCTTCTGTGTACCGGTCCCACGGACGAGGGGCTCGCGCCCAACCCGCCCGCATCGCAGCCAGGCGGAATGTGGCCGTGGGCTGTGGTCCAGCGCTTGCCATGTCGACCAAATCGGGACGCAGGTGGAGCACCAGGCTGGTCTCCATGTCATTCGCGTGATCCCCACCCGGCGCGAACAACTCTGCAGCCAGTTCGCGACACATGGAAAACCAATTCACCTGTGTAAGAAACACTCGACGCTTGCCGAAAAGCTCTTTCAGGTGCGTGTAAAAATCGTTCCCGCCATGCCCGTTGAGAAGTACTGCCTTCTCTACTCCCGAATTGTCGAGCGAATCGGTGAGGTCCGAAATAATCTGATTGAGTGTGCTCGGATTCAGGTTCATCGCCAGCGGATAACTCTGCTGGGATGTCTGCACGCCGAAGGGAATGATTGGCAGAGCGACGACGTTGGCCTTACGCTGCAGTGCCAATTGACAAGCCCGCTGGGCAATCGCCTCAGTTTCGATAATATCCGTAGCATAAGGAAGATGGCTGCCGTGTGGTTCGGTTGCACCAAAGGGTAGAACGACTACCTTGGGGAGTTCGCGACGTAATTGCGGTAAATTTAGTTCCGCAAGTTGGCAACTTTTCTTATCCGGCAAAAAAGCATCCCTTTCGATTTCTTGAACAACAAGTCGTTTTTACTCCTCCGCCACGCCAATCCGTTCCTTGCCAACCCACTTCCGCAGTACCTCAGGGACAACCACCGTGCCGTCGGCTTGTTGGTAGTTTTCCAGAATTGCGATCAGCGCTCTGCTGATGGCCACGGCGGTGCCGTTAAGGGTGTGGACCAAATGGGTCCCCTTTTCGCCCGGCACCTTGTAGCGGATGTTCAGTCGGCGGGACTGGTAGTCGGTGCAGTTGCTTGTGCTGGTGACTTCGCCGTATTCGCCGTTCTTGCCGCGCCCAGGCATCCATGCTTCCAAATCGAACTTGCGATAGGCAGGACCGCCCAGATCACCCGTCGCAGTGTCAATGACACGATAGGGAATTCCCAAACCATCGAAGATCTTGCATTCCAGATCACAGAAATAGTTGTGCATGTCTTCGCTCTGGTCGGGAAGCGTGAACGCAAACATCTCGACCTTGGTAAATTGATGCACCCTATACAAGCCACGAGAGGCACGACCTGCTGCCCCCGCCTCGGTGCGAAAACAATGACTTACGCCGCACATTTTCAGTGGAAGTTTGTCCCGATCCAGCACTTCGCCAGCATACAAGCCGCCCAACGTTATCTCAGCCGTGGCGACCAGATTGAGATCATTGTTCTCAACGCTGTAAATCTGAGTTTCTGGCCCACGCGGAATGAACCCGACTCCTTGGAGGATTTCGTTGCGGGCCAAGTCTGGCGTGATCGTGGGGACAAAACCTTCCCCCACGAGAAACTGCATCGAGTACTGCTGTAACGCAAGTTCCAGCAGTGCTGCTTCGTTCTTGAGAAAATAAAACCCATTTCCGGCAATTCGCGCGCCACCTTCGAAGTCAATCAAGTCGTGCTGCTCGGCAATTTGAACGTGATCGAGCACTGGGAAACTGAACTTGCGGACCTCGGTTTTTCCTCTGCGTAGTTCGCGAGCATGATGCTCTTCTCCCACCGGGGCGTCAGGGTGAGTGAGATTTGGCATGCTACGATAGATGGCCCCCGCTTCGGCAATAAGCCGGTCAATCTGTTCCTGCTTGGCCTCTTTCTGTTCCCGAAGGGTACGCCCTTCCTCCTTACGCTGTTCGCGTTCAGCCTCGTCTTTCGCCTTGCCGATACTCTTACTGACCAGATTCGCCTGGCGGGACAGTTCTTCGATTTCCTGCTGAAGTGCTCGACACTGGTTTTCCAGCTCCACGTACCGATGCACGTCAGCTTTCACACCGCGTTTAGAGCAATTCGATTGGACTAAGTCGGGATTTTCGAGAATGTATTTCTTATCGAGCATACTAATCTACGCATTGTGATTGATCTTGGCCAAAGAGTCCCATAACGCGGCACTCGTACGTATCCCCCGCTGGAAATCAGCCAAAGTAAAACTTTCGTTGGGAGCATGAAGGTTGTCGTCGTTCTGTCCCCAACCCAACAGCAGCACATCCGCATTCAAAGTATCGGCAAATGTATTAACAATTGGTATCGACCCGCCTTCACGCATGAAAACAGGGCGCTTGCCAAAACCGATTTCAATCGCATCCGCAGCCGCGGCGAGGTAGGGGCTATCAAGCGGAATTACAATCCCCGGAGCACCATGGTAATCAACCAACTCCATCGTGATGCCAGCGGGCACCAAGGGCTCTAGCAACTTTTTCAGACCAATGGTTACTTTCTTGGGATCTTGATTAGGCACCAGGCGGAAACTGAATTTAGCCGATGCCCGTGAGGGAAGTACGGTCTTAGACCCTTCTCCCTGATAGCCTGAAGTCAACCCGCAAACGTCGAAGGTTGGGCGCGCCCAACGGCGCTCCAGCGTGGTGAAGCCTACTTCGCCAGTCACGCCGTTGATGCCCAACTCTTTTTCAAAGGCTTTCTGATCAAAAGGGAGTGAGCGAAACTCCTCACGCTCGCGGTCTGTGAGCGGAATCACATCGTCGTAAAAGCCGGGGAGTTGAATCCGACCTTCACTGTCAATGATCGCGGCCAGCATCTTGCTCAAGACGATTGCAGGATTTGTGACCCCTCCACCGAAGACACCGGAATGGAGATCGCGGTTGGGACCTGTGAGGTGAAGCTCGTAGTAGGCGATGCCACGTAAACCGTAGGTAATCGCCGGCACGCCAGGGGCAAACTGGCTTGTGTCGCTGATGACGACACAATCGCTCGAAAGCTTTTCGACATTTTCACGGAGGAAGCTTTCAAGATGTTTGCTGCCAACTTCTTCCTCTCCTTCGATCAGAAACTTGACTTGCAGCGGGAGGGTACTACTGGCTTGCAACCAGGCACCCACACTCTTGAGGTGAGTAAACATCTGCCCCTTATCGTCAGTAGCTCCCCGGGCGAAGATTCGACCTTTGCGAATCGTTGGTTCAAAGGGGGGCGTCGTCCACTTGTCGAGTGGATCAGGAGGCTGCACGTCATAATGTCCGTAGACCAGAGCCACAGGTGCACCTGGCACCGCTGGAGTCTCTGCGTAGACAAGGGGATGACCCGCCGTCTCGATCAACTCAGCTTGCAGTCCCATGCTGCCAAGATGATCAACAATCCATTGGGCAGCCCGCCGCACTTCGGGGGCAAACTTTGAATCGGCACTGATGCTCGGAATACGCAGCAGTTCGGTGAGATCAGCAAGATTCTGTTCGCTCTGGCTATCAACGTGGTCGAGAATCTGATCGAGATTTGGTGAGGACACGGCAAAAAAGTGTGTAATGTGGTGATTTGGAAGGATGGCTCGGGTGTTTCCACAGAGTGGGGCCATCCAATATAATGTTTGCACGGATACTATGCCACCTGATCCGGAAGGCTTCAAGAAGCTACTGCCCCTTTCCAGGGACCGGCGGCTACCCGTGCCAGGGGTGCTACTAAATAGTCGACAAACCTGCAAGATGCCAACCTCCACTCAAAACAAAAAGGATGACTATGAACTGGCATGACGACGACACGGGAGGGGCTACGACTGTCGCCCCTGTGAGGCAGGAAGCTCCTGAGCGCGTCCACGAACAACAACCTCGTTACAATGTGTTACTTTGGGACAGCGATGATCACACCTTTGGTTACGTCGAAAAGATGTTGCGAGAACTCTTCGGCCATGAAAAAGAGCAGTGCAAGGAGATTGCCAAAAACGTCGACAAAGATGGCAAAGCGGTTGTACTAACGACCACACTCGAACATGCCGAACTGAAACGCGACCAGATTCACGCGTACGGCAAAGACCATCTTGAGGGAAGCAAGGGTTCGATGTGGAGCACAATCGAACCCGTCAATTAAAGGACCATTCATCGCAATGAAGTTGAGAACTGTGACCTTAGGATGCAAGGTCAATCAATACGAGACCGAGTTCCTCCGCGAAGGTCTCTTGGGCATTGGCTATCAAGATGCTACTGACGAAGAAGGTGCCGACTTATGTGTGGTGAACACCTGCACGGTCACGGCGGAGGGCGACTCGAAGAGTCGGCAGATTATTCGCCGGATGGCGCGAGAAAATCCCGCCAGCAAGATCGTTGTGATGGGTTGCTATGCAACGCGAGCTCCAGAAGAAGTCGCGCGGCTTCCCAATGTGACCGAGGTGCTTACCGATAAACGTGAACTAGGCGACTTGTTGGGTCGGTTTGGTGTGACCGATGTGCCGACGGGGATTTCAGGATTTGGACGCCGCCATCGGGCCTATGTCAAGGTTCAAGACGGATGCCTGTTGCGATGTAGTTTCTGCATCATACCCATGGTGCGGCCCGAACTTCACAGTCGGCCCATGGAACATATTCTCGATGAAGTACGGCGGCTCGTCGATAATGGCTACCGTGAGGTTGTGCTCACGGGCATTCATTTGGGGCATTATGGAGTCGATTGGAATCGCAACCAGCCCAAAGAGAATTGGACGCGTCTCTCACACTTGGTGCGTGCCATCTCCGAGTTGCCCGGTGATTTCCGCATTCGGCTTTCCAGCATCGAAGCGACCGAGGTTACTCGCGAGTTGATTGAGGTCATGGCTGAACATCCGGAGAAGATTTGCCCTCACCTGCACATTTCCATGCAAAGCGGCAGCGACAGCGTACTCCGCCGCATGCGACGCCGCTGGGGAAGTCGGCGGTTTGTGGACCGCTGCCAGTTGCTCCAGGAGCGACTCGATCAGCCAGCGATTACCACCGACATCATTGTAGGTTTTCCTGGAGAAACAGACTCGGAGTTTGCCGAGACGTGTGAGACTGCCCGGCAAGTCGGGTTCTCAAAAATACACATTTTCCCTTTTAGCGCCCGACGAGGGACCCCTGCCGCCGACATGCCCGAGCAACTCCCGAAGAGCGTCAAGCAAGAACGCGTCCGTGAGTTAGCACTAGTCGAGGCGGAGATACGTGACCGCTACTTTGCCAGCCTGCAAGGCAGGAGACTTCGCGTTCTGGTGGAATCAGCTCTTGAAGAGAATCCCGGCTACTCTGTGGGAACAGCCTGCCGCTATGCACCCGTCGTGGTGCCGAGTGATCAGGCAACTGCTGGAGAATTCATCGAGGTTGTTGCCGGGGCACACGACCAGAGTCGCATTTCAGCCGCAGAGGCGGTCTAACTCAACTGAGCAGCCGCTTCGTCGCATAATCGTTTGGCTTCCACTGTCGTAGGAGCCTCCGCGAAAATTCGCACAATGGGTTCTGTGTTACTTGCCCGCACTAGCAGCCACTTATCTGGCCAGTCGAGTCGCAGTCCGTCCAAGTAATCTCCCTCTGCATCCGGGAAATGCGTCTCCAGTCTTGTAAATGACTCGACTACCCGTTCGGCAGGTAGAGTGACCTTTGATTTGTGAATCGAATATTGGGGGAGTTCATCGGCGAGGGCACTGATTGGTAATTCTCTCTCTGCCATCGCGTTCAAGAGCAGTGCCATCCCCACGAAGCTATCCCGCACTAACCCGACTCGAGGGTCGATTACGCCTCCATTCCCCTCGCCACCCAATACAGCGTTTTCGGCGAGCATCAGATCGACTACGTTAGCCTCGCCCACCTTTGCGCGAAAGAATGGCACACAATATTTCTCTGCTAAATCTTGAGCCATGCGGCTGGTTGAACAGTTCGTCACAATTGGACCAGGAGTGTGTCGCAGAACATGATCAGCCACCATTGCCAAGGTAAATTCTTCACCAATATAACGCCCCGCCTCGTCGATTACCGCCAATCGATCAGCATCGGGATCCTGACAGAATCCAATCGCAGCGCCTTGAATACGTACTTCATTCAATACGGACGAAAGATTCTCGCTAGTCGGCTCAGGAAGATGGGCAAATTGACCATCAGAGGTGTCGCCGAGAATCATGGTTTCACAATTGAGCGCCTCAAGCAGTGGACGAGCCAGCACGCTGCCTGACCCGTGGTTGGCATCCACGAGTACGCGAAATTTGCAGGCTCGGATCCGTTCGACATTGCAGGTACCTAACACCAACTCCAAGTGAGCCTTTGTAGTGTCGGCGATTGGTCGGGTCTCGCCAGCTTGCGAGAACGTCACATCACTAGATTGCTCGGAAAGATAGCGGTCCAACACCCGTTGCCCGGCTTCTGCAGGGAGCACACGTCCTGTTGTGTCGAACAGCTTCAGCCCATTGTACTCGCGTGGGTTGTGACTCGCCGAAATCTGAATTCCCCCGGCAGCCTTGTGATGTCGCACCAAAACACCTGTGGTAGGTGTCGCCGCAACACCGGCATCGAGGCAATCCCGCCCTGCTGCCAAAATCGGCGCTTCGATCGCATTGAAAAGCATCGGACCAGATTCACGTCCATCTCGGGTGACGACGATTGGCCCTGGAGGCAGTTCGGCTGAAAAAGATGCGACATAGCGGGCGGCAACTTTAGGAGTCAAGGATTCACCGACGATCCCCCGCAAGCCAGAAACACTGATAATTAGTTTGCTCATTAGAATTGCATTTCAAATACGACGCCAATTGAGAGTTCTCTAAAAAATAGTATCAATATCCAGGGTAGAGCAATACCGTCAGCTCTGCCCCAATGACAGTCCAAAGGGCTATAATATCCACATGCAAGAGCGACAACACCACTCCAGGCGTGATTTTCTTCAAGGCAAGGCGGCGGCTGAGACGCTCCTCCATCGTGCTCAGGGAATGGCTGCCGATTGGCTCGAATCGACGACGGAACTCCTGTTAGACCGAATTCCTGCCGACCCAACCTTGCATGTTCGGGCCACTCGGCGGGCGATGGCTTGCGAATTTGCCGTGCAATACCATCAAGCGGATCGGCATAACACCCGCGATTTTCTGGATGCCTTTGACATTATCGAAACTGTCGAAGACCAGCTCACGATCTACCGCCCGGAAAGTGCAGTGATCGATGTCAACCGGCAGGCAGCAGTGAGCCCTGTGCCAGTAGATCCGGAGTTGTTTGAACTGCTTAAACTCAGCTTGAGCATCTTCCAAGAGACTAAAGGCGCTTTTGATATCACCAGCACCCCGCTTTCCCGCACGTGGGGTTTCTTGAAACGTGCAGGGCGACTTCCCACCGACGGAGAAATCTCCGCTGCCCTCACTAAAGTAGACTCCAATCAAATCGAGCTAAACAAACAAGATCAGACCGTCCGATTTCTTCGACAAGGAATTGAAATCAATTTCAATTCGATAGGCAAAGGCTATGCCCTCGATCAAGTTGCGAGTTTTCTGGATGAAAGGGGAGCCAGCGACTATCTTTGGCACGGCGGTAGTAGCAGCATCTTGGCAAGAGGTTGTAATCGAGCAACAAAAGACAAAAACTGGAAGGTTGGTCTGCGCCATCCCTTTGAGCCAAACAAGCGGCTTGCCGAGTTTCATTTACGCAATCGGGCCTTGGGGACTGCAGGAGGGGCAACTCAGTATTTTGAGATCGATGGGAAAAAATATGGGCATATTCTCGATCCCCGCACCGGTTGGCCGGCCAGCGGTACCTATACCGCCACGGTGTTGGCCCCCACGGCTGCTGAAGCAGACGCCCTGGCAACAGCTTTCTACACGAGTGGTTTTGATGGTACCTCTGATTTTTGTTCGAATCGCCCTGAGATCGGAGCCGTATTGGTGTGCCCTAATGCGAATAAGAACTCGATTGTTGTCCACGCATTCAACATGCACGCAGATGACTGGACTCGTGTGTGACTCTTCTGATTAAGAAGATATCATCCGTTGAGTGTAGAGCAGTTGGGGACAACTATTATACAATTTGCCGTATTTCCTCCCTTCCGCATCGCGCCTACCATGAGGAAGACTTACGGGATCGCTTCCACCCACTTTCACCTAACGACAACCGAGACCAATCAAAATGGATTTCTTGATCGAGAGTGGTGGATACCTCGGGATCGTAGTATTTTTACTACTTACTGGATGCGGTCTTCCCATTCCGGAAGAGGTCCCCATCCTGTTGGCGGGCGTGGTTAGTTCCCAAGGTAATCTCGACCCCTGGCTAGCGTTTCTCGCCTGTGTTGTTGGGGCCTTGCTGGGAGACACCGCCATGTACGCAATTGGCTACCACTTTGGCCACGGACTCCTGATGCGCCATCCCAAATTGGGCAAACTGCTGGGGGCACAGCGTGAAGAGCATTTCGAACAAGCGATCCAACGCCACATGTTCAAAGTGATGCTGCTGGCCCGCTTTATGGTCGGTGTACGTGCCCCTGTCTATCTTTCAGCCGGAGTCGTGAGGATTCCCTATCGGAAGTTCATTTTGTGCGATCTGATCTGCGCTACGTTAGTGGTAGGAACCGTATTCACTTTGGGCTATTACTTCGGTGACAATATCGTGGAGTTGATACGCGACGCGGAAATGGCCTTCACGTTGATCGTTATTTTGGTACTGCTCATCGTGTTTCTCTGGTGGCTACGCCGCCAACGACAACAAATGCTGGACGAAGTGCTAATTCGGCACGCTAGCGATAAAAAAGTGGAAACTCCAGCTGAAGAAAGCAGCGTTAATTAATCCCACCACCAGTGATCGCTCGGAGCAGACTGTGATATCAGAGAATCGTCTTGTTGTTGACTCGCTCCGCCAGGTAGCAGTTCTAAAGTACGGCGACTATCGACCCAGACGCCGCCGCTAATCCCGGCAATTATCTGGCGGCGATTTATCACCCGATGATTCACCACGGTCTGTACCTCACGAGGAATCTGCAAAGTCGGAAGAGGCAATCTTTCGACATCCAGGAAAAGTGCAGGCTGCCAATCAGCTCGCTTGCATAGCTGCTCTCTCTCGATGATTGCCAAAACGAGCGATAGGTCGAAGATATTCTCGAGCTCGCTGTAGAGTGGATACATTTCACAAATTCGGGAAAATTCATTCGTGAAAGAGTTTGCAAAACGCTCGTTCAATTCATCAGATCGATGTGTGTGGACACGCTCGCCCCGGGCAGCCAAAAGTTCATTCTCGCTCAACACTTGCACCCCTCGGCCGGGGAGTCGAAAAATCTTCCGCTTCGCGTCCGTAGTCACAGGGCCATGATTCATGGCAAACCACCACCGTAGCACACTCATTGCAGGCGCATTCCCGTCGGCGTCCAATTCCACCGTGTCGAGATAACTTGCCACACCCGGCACACTATCGACCAGTCCCATGCCAATCAGCTTCATGTGATAGTCGGCCACCAGCAACACGAGGGCGGCATGGCTCGTGGGTGCTATGCCAAAAAACTCGACGTCCTGACTACCGAGAGTTGTGCGAAGTTTCTCTAGCCATTGGTTTTTCTCACCTGGCTGGAGAGGACTGGAGCCGGTAGCTCGAAGAAAGTCCTGCGTCTGGGCGAGAGCCTCCTGCCGCGGCACAATCGAACAGCCGAAAGGAGAGCCTCCGCCAGGCCGTCGCCACAAGGTCAGCAAGTCATCCAGCCGCAACACCGCTCGGCCCGTATCCACACTGACCAGAGACTTCTCGGGACCGATCTGCCAATCGCCAGCCGGGCCGGCAAGAATCAAATCGTTCAATTCCTCGTCAACGATGACATACTCAACACATTGCATCCCTGCCAGGGTCAGCATCTCAGCAGCAAGAGGCGTTCGATCTCGAAGGTGCTGCTGAATGGCTCGCTCGAGACGCGGCAAGGAGACGAATCGCAACTTCGATGGTTGTCGTACGTCACCAGACTCGCGGTCTACTACGGAACGGGTCGATTCTTTCAACGTAGCCGCCGAGGTGAGATTCTCAGCCACACGCAGAGTCCCCTGGGCATCCACATACACCCCATTGATAGCGAATGGCGAGATTTCGCCCTCGCCCGTCCCGTTTTCCATCCAGGAATCATAGGCGACGGTCGATTGGATCAGATCGATCAAAGTGTCGAAGTCTGCGTTGGCAGCGCCGCCTGCTGCGCCGGAAATGTTTGTTGTTGATGGATTGGAAGAGGCAAGATTTTGGGCGAAGAGTGGCGTCTCATACGACACGAACAGCAGTCCAAAGCCGACGAGCAACAGTTTAAATATCGTTTGAAAGAGATGCATATGCCAAGCCTCCTACTTTGTTCGGCCCATGGGCCGATTATCTCAGTATGTACCGAGCTTGTCCACTTACTCGGCAGATCTTGTCTGGCAACAGGATGGAAGGCTCAGCTACTCGATTCACTTGCTGAATTATCTCGTCGCCCAGTTTTTCTCAAAATCAAAACGAACGCATAAACCATGGCTTTGAATCGCTCCAATTGCTTTAACACAAGGAGAAACTGGATCAGTCGACGAGCGGAGGAGCCCGAAAAACTTGATTCAGCGGGCATTTTCGTGGATACTAGCAAGTTGCGTTTTGTGCAACTCTAGTCTTGCATAGGAATTGCCGATGTCGTGAACCGTCCGCTGACTACTTTTTCTTCTGTTTATTCTCACCGCGTGCAGTCCCACGCACGCCGGGTTTGAGGTGCTCCGCGACAGCATCGGTCCAGATAATACTCTCACCAACGGTAATCCAGGCGGGTCGGCAACTCATGATAATCTAGTCTGGTTTACACCAGGGATGGCTGTCACCCCGATGGCAACCGGTCAACTGACAGAAGCTCAAATCGTTATGTTCGCACGAGATGGCGACGAGCTCCCAGAAAACAATCTGGCCAATATCTATGGCTATCCATTTGAAGTAAATGTTTGGATAGACGGCATCAACGGCGGACCTGATTCATTCAATGATAATGCGGCAACTACAGGAGTTCCAGGACACATTGACGTATTGGTGAACGACTACAATGCGGGGTTCAGTTTAATCACGGTAGAAGAATTTGGCACTACTGGTCCTCCCCAAGACCCCATGATGTTCAAGACGTTTCTGGTCACCATCGACCTTTCTGGTGCAGGTATCATGCTCAATGGCGGGCAGGAGTATGTCTTCAGCGTGATTAATGACAATAGGGGCAACCCGCTTAATAATAACGGAACTTTCCGTATCAGCTATTCCGATTCAACCGCCCCTGACCCAAACGGCAATCCCTTTGAGGACTTGTACCAGCAGTGGGACACAGTCCCGACGGACCTGCCCGGTTTTGTCGAAACCCAGCACGGATTCGGTTTTGAGCAGTTCGGGGTGAAGCTGACTTCTGGCAACGGCGACTTCGACGGCGACAACGATGCGGACGGATTCGATTTTCTGGAGTGGCAACGGAACTTTGGTGGCAGCGTCACTGCCCAGCAAGACACTAACGGCGACGGCATTGCCGACGGCAAAGACCTCAACGTCTGGGAAGCGACCTACGGCAGTAGTTGGGCGAACGCGTTGAGTGCGAATGTCACCGTGCCGGAACCCTGCGGGCTCATCTTATTGCTAAGCGTCATGGGTTGGCGGTTCATATCCCGTAGGCCGGAACAAACGGTAGCGCAGTTCCGGAATCGTGGATAGGAATGCGTAAGCCCGGAAAGCGCGCTCTTTCAGAGCTAGGATGGTGGGTGTGATTCTATTCCCAGGGCTGCGTCCTATTTCGCTGTCGCTTGTAGGCACTTGCCCTGGGCTATCGCAGCGCGCCCTTTCAGGGCAATTGGTGGTCAGCAAGATCAATCGACTATTCAGGCCTGAACGACTTCGCTAACTGAATTTCCCTCTTCAGGTCGGTACGACCGCGCTGTGATAGCCCAGGACGTAGTCCTGGGATCAGGTACGATAGAAAATAATAGCCCTGAAAGGGCGCGCTTGATAGGTGTGGCACCCATCCTCGGTATCTTGCCGGAACTGCGCACGGCTTGTTCCGGCCTACGGCTACGGGTTCTTACTGGCTCATAAGATCAACAAAAAAAACGGCCCTTTGCTCGTGAGAACAAAGGACCGTTCGGGAGGGTTCAATCTAGGTTTATTCAACCCAGGTTGTTGCTAACTTAGCTCAGCCTGCACATCCGCAGCTTGGCTCGCAGCAGCTGTCGTTGCAGCCACAGCTGGGCTCGCAGCATGCATCGGCACATCCGCAGGATGGCTCGCAGCAGCAGCAGCAAGCTTTCTTGCATGCCTTGCGGGCTTTCATGCGGGCACAAAGACCTTGACGCTTTGGCTTGCAGCAGCATGAACCGCAGCAGCCGCTGTCGCAGCAGCAGTCGTCAGCACATCCGCAGGATGGCTCGCAGCAGCTATCGGCACAGCCACAGCTTGGGGCACAGCAGGCGTCAGCACAACCACAGCTGGGCTCACAGCATGCGTCAGCACATCCGCAGGATGGCTCACAGCAGCACTTGCAAGCTTTCTTGCAGGCACGACGGGCTTTCATACGGGCACAGAGACCTGGCTTCTTGCAGCAGCAGCAACCGCAACCAGCGTCGCAGCAGCAATCATCAGCACAACCACAGCTGGGCTCACAGCATGCGTCGGCACATCCACAAGATGGCTCGCAACAGTTGTCAGCACAACCACAGCTAGGCTCGCAGCAACCACCGAACATGCCGAAGAACGCATTGGCGTTTCCAGCACAGCTCAGGGCAATAGCGACGCCCAGCGTCGACAAAAGGACATGATTCTTCATTTGGGAGGCTCCTAAAATTGAGAGGGAAACACAGTGGCCACATGGCTTTCCGAAGCCCTTCGACCGCACTTACTTTTCGTATTGTTATTGTGCCAGTTCGACAGGGGTTGCTTCTGACTGCCAGAGGCTAACGCTCCATTGGATATGAAGGCATATCGACGAGCCGTTCTGAATCCCTTGATAACTTTCAAGAAAATGCTAGCTCGAATGCGGGTCGCTGGTCAGGGTGTTTCGTTCGTACCGGTTGCGACGGTAATCGATCGTTTTACAAGGCAAAATGACGTCGATTCAATCGGCGAGAGCGTTACAACTGGAACCGATGCTTTGCAGTGAAAAACTTTACTCTCTGTGGTTGAACCCTTGAGAGGAATCGGCCTCCAATAACATCGTGCTTTCCGACCGATTTTTTGCTGGGTCAGAAGAGTCTCACGCCCTAGCTCTTAACAGCTCGTACGTCCAGAGCATTTGGCTAGTTCCAAGATGCCAGAGTGAGAAGGCCTTTCTATTTCATTTGAAAATAGAGAGAGGAACGATCATTAGAAAAAATAGAGGTAACACGTTCATGCGGGACAATGCTAACGGTTCTGTCAGGAATGAGACGGCCCATTAGCTTCTCTTAGTTTTCTGTCTTGCCAACATGAATGAAATGAGTGACAGCAAGACGAAAAGTGGTCTAGGCTTCAAAGTATTTAACTTGTATCAGTCCCACTTCGTGAACGTAACCCAGAGTCGACCTCACGCATTGCCCTGATCAGGAGAATTGACCATGCAAATGTCACAAACACTGCAGCCCATATATTCCGTTTATGGAGATAACCCGAACCTCGCAGAGCTGATAGAAATATTTGTCAGCGAGCTTCCAGGTCGAGTCGAAACCCTTCAGTCTCATGCTGAAGAGGAAGATTGGGAAGAACTCGCCCGCGTGGCCCATCAACTCAATGGCAATGCGAGCAGTTATGGATTTCCTCAGCTCAGCAGACTTGCTGCTCGAATCGAATATGCTTGTCGATGCATGAACTCACCTGAAGAGATCATGGAATCTCTGGAGAACTTTGTTGAGCAATGCGAACTCGTTCGCGCAGGCGTTGCCGCATAAGACCGGTCACACACCGAGCTAAGCGAGATGTCTGCCCAAAGCGGCGACATTATCGCTTGGCCGCGAGTCGCAACGCAACCAGGTAGGGAACAGGCTCGCTTCCCAACGCATTGAGCACGGTACCACCCGCCGTAAAGACATGGGTAACCCATTCAGGTTCCCCATAAAGTTCGAGCGCCTTGCCACCTTCGCCTCCTCCCACATAAACGCTGATCCCTGCTTCGGTCATCCGCTTCAATTGGGGAATAAAGTTCTTGGTTCCAGCCTCAAAACGAGAGTCTTCGAACATCCCGAAAACACCATTGTGGAATGCGACTCCACCATCAGGATGGGCGGCAATAAACTCACCGACCTTCTCTTCGAACAGTCTACTTGATTTGGGGCCAATATCGAACTGCTGCTGACCCGGCTTCAATTCGTCCACGACCGAGCCATCTTCGATTACGGAATCCACGGGCACCACAAATGTGATTCCCTTGGCGCGTCCTTCAGACACCATTCGTTTGGCCTGGGCAATCCTTTCAGTGGGGATGAAATAGGGCCTGTCCGCATGTTCTGGATCTTCAGCAACGCCCAGGCAGCAAGGTTTAGAGTCTATCTCACCAATTGCTTTTTTTAGTGCCATTGCTAGTGAACCCGCTGCAAAAACACACTCGATACTGCCTCGGCCAATCATTGCATCTAGGTCGTCAAGTTTATCAATCTTCAGACCACTGAAAACAACCAACTGAGTTCCCAAACACTTCCGCATCGGGCCATCAAATTCTGCAGCTTCATAAAGTCCCATCGCCACTCGATCCATCGCGGCTGGCAGAACGGTACTCGATGTGTCAAGGCTCCCAGCTGAAAGCGCTTCATGAACATAAACATGCCCAATTTTCTCGGCAAACTCATTGGAGAAATGGGCAAGTCGATCTGCAAATTCTGGAACGTCATCGGCCGTTGCCTTCCAAAGGACGCGTTCTATGTCGTAGCGCCTCGTGTTCTCCAGGACGATAACCGATCCCGGCTTGGCCGCAGCAATTTTATCTCGTGCTGTGTCAGTGATTGCGTCGGTTTTCTCGTCAACCCAATCGCTCACCAGAGGGACATCTTGGCCGAGCAACTCTCCCAAGCGTTTAGCGACCTTGTCCAATGAACCTTCTGGTTTACGACCAATATGGCCGAAGATGACCTGTTTCCAACCGCGTTCCATGCCGTACTTTAAAGTTTTCACCATAGATCGCAGTCGAATGTCTCCCTCGCCGATTTTTGCTCCTGGCTTCGCGTCGACATCACCTCGCACAATTACCACAGTTCCTGCAGGAATGTCAGCCAACGATTCCAAACGAGGCACCTCCGCAAGATAATCCACAAGTTCCAAATCGGGGGCAGCCGACCTACCCGCTAATAGAGTGGTGCACCACTCGACCATAAAATCGCGTGAAACTGACATGAGATTCTTCCTTGTTTGACTGGAAAATAGTGGAAACTGTATGATGCTGCTAAACCAGGGCCATCCCTATTTGTGGTCGAGAGGATACACCCGAAAATAAGAGATTTGGCTAGCTTTCACAAGCCTTGCCAAACAGCTTCACGACTAACTTCCTTACCGTTGTTCGACAAAACTTTTTATGTTGTGTAATCATCTTCAGGAGCTGACCAGATGAATCCTGAGGAGCAAATTCTCCCTTGGCTTGAAATTTATCTTAGACTTACGCAAGAATGCGGCATCGTTACGCTCAGCGAATGGTCTCAGATCGAGATCACCGGCAGCGACCGCGTGAGTTTCCTTCACAACATGTGTACGAATGACATCCGTCGGCTCTCGCCGGGTCAATGCTGCGAGGCTTTTTGCACAGACGTGAAGGGTAAGATTCAAGCACACATTTACGTCTTCGTTGAGGACGATCGGTTAACGCTGCTAACTGTGCCAGGGCAGACTGAGAGAATTCTCACTCACCTGGAACGTTACATTATCCGTGAAGATGTTGAATTATCCGACTGCACTGGCAAACAGTCGTGGGCATTAGTCGTAGGCCCCGAAGCAAAAACAAGATTGCAGTCTTCAAGCGACCACAACGCCAATCTCCCACGCGAGGATTTCACCCATACCCTAACCAGCATTTCGGATCAAATGTGTCTTGTAGCTCAGCTACTTTTACTTTGGCCTGGGGGATTTCTCTTACGTACGCAAGATGTAGAATCTCTTTGCTCAAACCTGAGCATCCCTGCGATCGACACCACCTCACCAGCATGGACTGCACTGCGGGTCGAATCTCAACTCCCACTGTTCGGCACAGACTTCGACGAAACCAATCTGCCACAGGAAGGGAATCGTGATGAGCGAACAATCAGCTTCACTAAGGGTTGTTACCTGGGACAGGAAACGGTTGCTCGGATCGATGCCTTGGGACACGTCAATAAGAAACTCGTACTACTCTCGCTAGTGGGTCAATCCGTGCCAAGTCCTGGGACAAAATTGACAAGAGGAGCAGAGGAAGTAGGCACGATCACCACCGGCACCTGGTCTCCTCGAATTTCCCGGCTCGCGGCCCTGGCATTTGTCAAACGGGGAGCAAACGACGAGGGGAGCCAATTAGATTGTGATGGCTCTAAAGCCGTGGTTGAAGTAGGGCATTGAAGCAAACTACACGGAATTACTTCCTTCATGAATAAAAGCAACCAATGGTTCGGTTTGTTCTTTTTTCTGAGCCTTTGTTTCGGAGCGGCGGGCCTCGGCTCCCTAGCGACTGCTCCCGAAATCGGTGGTTGGTACCAGACGCTCACGAAGCCAACCTGGAATCCGCCTGCATGGGTCTTCGGACCAGTGTGGACCACCCTTTATTTTCTGATGGCTATTGCAGCTTGGCTTGTCTGGAAGCCCGCTGGATTTAAGGCAGCTTCCCTGCCACTTGTGCTTTTCGGAATTCAGCTTGCTTTGAATATCGCATGGTCCTGGATATTCTTCCGCTACCGCCAACCCGGCTGGGCGTTCGTCGATATCATCCTGCTTTGGCTGGCAATCTTCGCCACGACAGTCGCATTCTTTCGGCATTCTAGATTGGCAGGTTGGCTGATGTGCCCGTACCTGGCCTGGGTAAGTTTCGCGGCCGTGCTGAACCACGCAATTTGGCGCTTAAATAGCGTTTGATTGGGTCGTATTAAGATTCCAGTTCATTTTCCCTACTGTGAAGATGAAGAGAATCTTCGCACAGACAAAAACTCGATCGGCAATTGAGTGCCCCCATCGAGCGACAAGTCTGACAAAGCCCTGCCGAGGATGGGGGAAAATTTGAAACCATGGCCGGACAAGCCGGCAGCGAAGACTACGTTTTCAGCCTGTGGGTGACGATCGACAATGAAATGCTCGTCTGGCGACATTGTGTAGAGGCATGTCTGATGATTAAGCCGCTTACCGGTGATGTCAGGAAGGTAACGGTTGCGGAAATCGTCGATGTGCCGCTCGTCCTCTGGATCTATTTCTCGATGAACCTGGAGCGGATCGCTGACCGTTTGCCCGCCGGAGTGTTCTGCCAGTTTAACCCCTTGAGCGTCTATCACGGGAAATCCGTAAAATACACCTTGCGGTAGTTCATACAAGAAACATGGATAGCCCTTGCTAGCCGTAAACCGCTGATCAGCTGTAAACCAGAAGACACTCTTTCGTCGGATTTCCAACTTTAAATTGAGTTCTTGTAACAGCGACGACGCCCACGAACCTGCTGATACGATTAGCCGCTCGGCTGTGATCGTTCCATTAGATGTATGAAGTTTTATAGGACGCCCGGGATCCCAGCGTAAGACTTCACTCGGGGCCTGTACCTTTGCACCGGCATCTCTTGCGGCGGTAATTTGGCTGTTTATACAATCTTCAACCAACAAGTATCCTGCTTTGGCTTCAAGAATGCCAACCATTGTCTCAGGCACTGCCAATGCAGGCCAACGAATTTGCAAAGATTTCGGCGAGAATTCTTGTATCGATAGTTGGTGTTCTGCAGCAGCTCGACGAATTCCGGAAATAACGGTGCCAGCTTCAGGGCCAATCTGCAAAACTCCAATGTCGAAATACAGTTTTTTACCAATGTATTCTTCCAATTCATGCCACTCTCGATAGCATTCTGCCAGCAAAGGAACGTAGTCAGGGTGTTCAAAATAGGCTTGTCGGATTATGCGAGTATGACCGTGTGAACTGCCAAAAGCATGGGGAGGAACGAAGCGGTCTATACCGATCACACTCAACCCGCGGCGAGCTAATTGAAGCAGGGTTGCGCTGCCAACGCCACCCAACCCAAGAACGGCTACGTCAAAGTCCGCCATAGATAACTCCTGCATTCGTCATAACTGGAACTAATTCATATCAGCAACCGAGGGGATCGATGTCATTAGAACTTATTGAACAGTATTTACTATTCTGCGAGGTAAAATTCCAGTATATCGTTCCCCCCTTGTGGAAATGCAAACAGAGTAGAATCCATGGCTGTTACAACTGCTCCCAATAACTCCGATTCCTTGGTTAGTAATATCTTCTGCGAGCATTGCACGCTCGAAATGCCTCTCTTGTCATCAGATCAATTGGATCAATCTTCGTTGTGGGTTTGTGCAAGTTGTGGCGCCGACCACTTGGCCTATGCCGATGCTGACTTATTGCCTGAGTTTAGCTCTTTAGTACGAATTCACAAAAAGCAGTTTGAAACAGACGATTCCCCAGGGATTCCAGCCCATATCCGAGTCCACCTGGCATCGATTGCGAATCGTGCCAACCCGCAAGAAGTGAATCGGCGACGTTCAGTCCGGGTAGTTAATCCACTAATGCTATCCGCTATCGAGATGAACAAAGAGTTTCATCTCTTAGGCGGTGCACTCAACGTTATTATGACCGACATCTCCCGCGAAGGAGTTGGCTTAGCACTCACGGATGGTACGAAAGCGCCTTATCTGGCTCTTAAGTTCCCCCCTCGTGGAGAGCAAGAGATTCAGGTCGTCGCCCGGGTGGTTCGGCAGCAACCTTTGATCCCCCCCTATGTAGCTGTAGGATGCGAATTCATGTTCCGGTTGGGTTCTTAATTATCATCGCTCCTGCCTTCACTCTTTTCATAATGACTGGCCGGTGATACACAGTGGCTTATTGGTAGGCCACCATTCTCATTTAAAGTATGAGCGGCTCGCTATAGAAGATTCGTTTCCTATACACGGTAAATAGGGGCTCATGCATCCTCAACCCAAGGCTCTTGGGGAATGCTAGCAACTGCTCTCAAGACAAACCAATGTTGTTATTTCTACGGTAATTCGTTACTTTGCCAGCATATCTCGTGTCTGGCCGATACTCCGTAGCCGCTTCCCGTTTCGAATCTTCGGCAGCTTACGCATCGTGTCTGGTCATGGATTGTTCAATTCAAGGATGAAACCATGAGAATCACCCGCTTGAGACTTGCCGGTAGAGGTGCCTGGCCCGACCTTTTTGTCGATAACGTTCATTCCCAGCTCAACGTATTTTTCGGCAAACCCGGTGCTGGCAAGAGTACCGTCGCTCAGCTAATCAATCATCTTCTCTACGGAAAAACCAATAGTTTGTGGCGGCAGCAGTTTGGCCAAACTTTGCCGCTGACTGAGGGGCAAATCGTCGTCGATAACTCAATCGGTAGATTTGTGCTTCGCAGACATCTGAATGCAGACGGCACGCCTCGATTGACTGTGGCCGGTACCGAAGGAGAAGCCGTTGACGGACAAACCATTCAAAAACTTCTGAGCAATTTGTCTCCCCAAGTGATCTCCCCCCTGGTAGCCGTCGATTTTGCGGAAGCTCCGTCGGTTGAATGGCTGTTGAGCGAGAACTTTTCCAATGAACTTGCCAAGACTGGGGAATCTTTCCACAGTCCTCTGGCAACCCACTCCTGCAGCCGTGCAGATGCCCGCTCCACATCAACTAGTTCACTGGATCGTCAGAAGATCGAACAACTCATCCGTCAACGTGATGCGATCGCTGAGTCCATCGAGCGTCATCTCACCGTGCGTCGGCAGGAAAGCGGCGTGCTCTTGGACGAACTGGCACAACTTGAATCCAGGTTGGATTCGAGTCGCAGCCGAGTGAATTCGCTCGAAGCTGAATTGAGGAAGATAGACGGTGAAATAGCTGACTGCGAAGCCCGCTTGCGTTTGGTTTCGCTGACAAGTCTGGCAGCACGACCAGTAAACTCACGCAACATTACCTCCCATCGGGAGCAACTCACGCAGCTCGAAGGAGAGATTACGCGCTGTCGAAAGTCACTCGCGGACTGCCAGACTCGCGAAGCATCAATTCGAGCCGAGCTTGCACAGCTTGGTCCTGACGGCACGACCGAGCGGCTTAGCTGCCTGGCAGACAGCAGGGCTACGGTGGGAATTCTGGAGCGATTGGTCGATGACCTCGATGGAGAAATCTCGTTGCTGGCCCGCGCGACTGAACCGGCCAGGTGTGTTGGTCCCGACGCCCATGCCCGGCTGTCTCCCGTGGCCGAAATGCTCCGGCAACAGGTTTATTCTCTTTGCGGCTTGATTACAGAACAGGAACGCCAAGCTCGTAGACATAGGCTAACGGCGGAATCCCGTCAACTTGCCCGCTCGCAGTTCGATCTGAGCGAACGGCTCGAGCACCTGCTCGAGCAACGCGAAACGTTGATTCACGAACTTCGCCATTCTGACGAGTGGACACTCCTGCGACCCGAGTCACCTGTCGTCGACCACTGCCAGTGTGATCATCACCACACTTTTGTCCGCGAAGCAGACGCGCTCTTGGTGGGTTATGATCCGAGAAAAGTTCAGGAGACCGAACTTAGGGCTCGCTACGAAACTCTCCTGGGCAGGCAAGATGAATTATCGCGAGAACAAGTACAGGCCAAAACTGAACTTGCCGATCTCGAAAATCGCTGGCAAGAGCTGCAACAGATACGCGGAGGTGTGATCGGCAATTCGGTGGTCGAAGAACAACAGTTCGAACTCGAGCGACTGGAAATCGCTATTCGCAAAGCCCTGAAACCGACTGAGAAACCCAACTTCGTGGAACATGGTGTTTGGCGAGCGTCCGATGTGTTGGCCCAACTGAGCGATGGCCAGTTTGTACAGATTCGGCTCGACCGGGAGGGACGCTTGCCAATCGTGCTCGATCGCCGGGGCCAAACCTTCTCTTTGAATGAACTCTCGACAGGCACGCACGATCAGCTTTATCTCGCGTTGACGTTGGCACTGGTAGGAGCTTTTGCACGACGAGGAATTCAACTCCCGTTGGTCCTCGATGAGCCCTTCCTGAGGCAGGACTCCGCGGGCAGTGCTGCAATGGCGGGCGTGCTGGCAGAGTTTGCTCAGAGTGGCCAGCAGATACTGGTATTCACCGAAGATGTGGACGCTCTCCGCAGATTTGAGAGTCTCAACTGTCAACTGTTTGATCTGGCCGAAATCCGGCGCCAATCGAATGCTGGCCCTGTTGCGTCTACCTCGACAAAGTTCACGCGGGTTGTCCGCGAATCGGAGGATGGCAATCTGACACCTGTGCTAAAAATTCGCAGTGGTCCTGATGAATTGGAGAGTCAGTTCTATCTTACGCCTACCAGTTCGATGGGAGCATTCCCCGTATTCGGTGGCGACACAGAGCGTGTCTTTGCGAGCCTCGACATTCACACAGTAGGTGACTTGCTTGGTGCCGATCCCCAACAAATAGCGAATGGGCTGAACCGCCGCGATATTACTGGCGAAACCGTGCAGCTTTGGCAGGCCCATATGGACCTGATGTGTCGTACCCCGGGGATGTCACTCAATGATGCCCAGGTTCTGGCGGCGTGTGGGATCACCAGCCATGAAGAACTTTCTAAAATCAATGCGGAAGAACTGGAACAGAAGATCAGTAGATTCTTGCAATCCGAGCGGGGAAGTCGATTCGCCTCTTCTTCAGCTCGATTTCGTGCCGATCGATTGCGAAGATGGTCGGCCACGACACGTCAGAGCGACGCTCCACCAAACACTAACAATAGGATTTCGCAGGAGACAACCAAACTCAGCGCGGCACCACGAGAGCCGCGCTACTATCTCAGCCTCGAGAGCGAGGTGGAGGATGCCCCTTCGATCGGACCTAAGACGGCCAAGCACCTGGCACGGGTCGGCATTCGCACGGTTGCCGACTTGCTCAATGCGGATGCAGCTTCAACTTCTGCAGAACTCGACATGAGCCACATTACCGCCACGAGAATCGCCGAGTGGCAGAATCAGGCTCGTCTGGTTTGTCAGATACCCGAACTCCGGGGTTACGCAGCCCAGTTGTTAGTCGCATGCGGGTATTCCTCTCCCGAACAAATTGCCGGGATGCGAGTTGAGGAACTGGTCCGTCAGGTCACGAAGATGTGCAAGACAAAGCAAGGTCAACGGATCCTGCGCACGACCGACGCTCCAACAGCAGGAAAGATTAAACGCTGGGCCTCCAACGCCGCCCAGCGTCGGCCGCTGGAAGCGGCCTAAAACTTGCGTCGAATACCAAAACAATTTGCTGCACCCAAGAGCAGCAACACCATCGCGTTTGGTTCAGGAACGGCCGTTGCCGCGGTGAGGGCTGCGAGGCCCTTGCCGTAGTTGCGTTGCCAGGCGAGGAAATCTTGGCCGTCGCTGTCGCCGTCCAGGTCGGCGTCGGCCAGGGCATTGTTGCCATAGGCAGCCTGCCAGCGGATGAGGTCGTCGCCGTCGACGTCGAAATCACCGTCGAAATCGCCGGGGAATTGGATCTTAAGATATTGATCGACCGCCACATTCTCGATCAGTTGGCTGGTGCCATCGGGCCATTGGATGCGGAGCAGATCGATCTGGGTCGCCAATCCCAGTCCGAAGTGGACCGGGAGATCGCTCTGGTTGAAGGTGCCGGCATTGGTGTTCGCCTCGCGGCGAAGGGTGCGCTCCTCGGGAGTCCCTTGATTGATCGTGGCATAGAGGGAGGCACCGATTCCCGTGGTATTTTCTTTGGTTCCGGCCAACTCAACGAACAGCCAATGATTGCCATTGGTGGACTCATCACTGATAAAAACACGTTCATTCCAAGATGAGTTCGTAGGGGCTACGAGATCAAGATCGCCGTCGAGGTCAAGATCGCCCCAGGTGCTGTCGAAGGCTCCTTGATTGACCGTATGGAGGCCCACAGCGACCGTCACATCGGTGAATTCCCAATTGCCGTCGTTGCGATAAAGCTTGCGCCCAGTAAGAGTGTTGTGAACACCCCGGTCGTGAAAAAATAGATCGAGGTCGCCATCGTTATCGTAATCTCCAACAGTTGGCGAAGCATACGATTCTTGCCAGGCCACACCTCCTTGTCCCCTGTCCTGAAAGGTGTAACCGCTGTCAGGACCACGGTTGCGCAAGAACTGTGACTGCGGTTGACCTGGGTGTGCAAAATGTCCAGCGAAGAGATCGATCTCTCCATCATTGTCAAAGTCGCCCCAAGCTGATCCGATACTGTGCCCGCCGACACTGCTAACTCCATACTGGCT
>CALALR010000017.1 GCA_937925545.1 uncultured Planctomycetaceae bacterium | reverse complement strand
CGGCTTGCAAAGCCGGCGCGCGGCCAATGGAGGTACGGCCCCATTCGAATTCGGAATGGGGAATTCGGATTGCGGAATACCCAAAGTCTACAACTGTCGGATTCCGCACTCCGCAATCCGAATTCCGCAATCAAATTATGTGGGCGCACCAAGACTCGAACTTGGGACCTCAGCCTTATCAGGGCTGCGCTCTAACCAACTGAGCTATGCGCCCGCGCGTCGGCCTTCTGCCGGAAGCTATCAGTATCTGAAGACGCCCCCGACTTTTGCCGAATCACCCATTCTAAAATGCAATCACATGCTGTCAAACGGCAAAACAGGCTATTACTTCTGTCACTTGCACAAAGCGGTTCGCTCTGGCCCAGAATGCAATAAAAACGCTATAAAGGACGTTGAGTCCTGTCCACGCAGGCCTCACCACGGATGAATTGAACAATCAGGAATCAGAAGCCCCTCAAAGGATTTTGCTATGTTTTCCCCGCTGGTTCGACTGCTAGCCCTCGTCTGCCTCACGCTTTTAAGTCCCACTTCTCGGGTGGTGGCAGCCCCCTCAGTAGCCGATGCCCTAAAGCTCCAGCCGTTTCAACCGGGCGTTGATTTTGACACCCCTTCGGCAGACCAGCTCGCTGATTGCACGATCAAGGCCGAAAAGGTAAATGGAGCCACCGCCTGGGTGGTTCGCGGGCCGCAAAACGAAATCCTCCGCGAGTTTGGCGATACTAATGGCGACAATGTTGTCGATGTGTGGAGCTACTTCCGCGATGGACTCGAGGTCTATCGAGATATTGACACCAATGATAGCGGCAAGCCCGATCAATACCGCTGGTTCCACAGTGCGGGAATACGCTGGGGAATCGATCAAAACGAAGACCGTATCATCGACATCTGGAAGCTGATCTCGCCTGAAGAGGTTTCAGAGGAAGTTGTAGAAGCACTGGCCAATAACGATCTGACCCGCTTCAAGCGTTTGCTCCTGACGCCTGAGGATATCAAAAAGCTGGGACTCGACGCCGCCAGAACTGAACAGTTGGAGAAACGCATCGCGGCTGCACCCGAAAAATTCAAACAGGTCGCTTCCGAAGCAGACATGAAGGCAGATTTCGTATTCAGTGATTTCGGCGGAATCAAACCAGGCATGGTTCCTGCAGGGTCGCAAGGAGTCACCAAAGACCTGATGGTCTACGAAAGCGTTTGGGCGATGGTAAAGAATGGGAACGAACATCGCCAACTTCAACTGGGGACACTTATCAGCGTTGGTGGAGCCTGGAAACTGATCGATGGCCCCACTTTGGGCACCGGTCAACAAGTAGCGGGTGGATTCTTTTTCGATCCAGGCGGTCAAGGTATTGGTGAACGCGCGATCGTAGGCAGTGACGCGGCTCCCACCGAAAAGTTGCAAGAGATGCTCGTCAACCTGGAGAAGATCGACGAAAGCCTCAACTCTGCTACACAAGCTGAGAAACCCGCCTTGAACAAACAACGGGCGGGATTGCTCCTGGCGATCGCTAACTCCGTCGCGGACACGTCCGAGCGCAATCAATGGCTTAAACAACTTGCCGACAGCGTTAGTGCTGCCACGCAGGAGGGAAGCTATCCTGGTGGGGTCGCCTATCTTCGCGACTTGGAAAAGCAACTTGCTGAGAGCGAGGACGCCGCTGATCTGCAGGCCTATTTCGAGTACCACCGCATGTGTGCCGAGTACTATGGCGTCACACTGACACAACCCGGTGTTGATATCGGCAAGGCGCAGGAACAGTGGATGAAAGACCTCGAAGCCTTTGTCGAGGCCCATCCAGACTCCGAGCACGGAGCCGAGGCGATTCGAGCAATGGCCATGGGATATGAAATGTCTGGCCAGACAGAAGAGGCTATCAAATGGTATCGCAGGATTCTGAGTGACTATCCTGATAACATCGCGGCCGATCTGGCCAAAGGAGCTATTACACGATTGAGCAGCGAAGGCAAAGAAATCTCCCTCACAGGCAACGACCTCAACGGTGAAAAAGTTGACTTGAAGAATCTGCAAGGCAAAGCGGTTATCATCCAATATTGGACCACGACCTCAGATGTCTGCAAAGCCGACCATGCAGTGCTGAAGGAGCTAGTGCAGAAGTATGGCGGCAAAACACTGGAAGTAATTAGTATCTGTCTGGATTTCAATCGCGATGCTGTCATCAAATACCTCCAAGCTAACCGCCTGCCGTGGACGCAGCTCTACGAAGAAGGAGGTTTTGATGGTCGGTTGGCGAGAGAATTGGGTGTGGTGACTGTCCCGTTGACGATCATGGTGGGGCCCGATGGGAAGGTGATCTCCAATAATATCCAGACCGCAGAGATCGATACCGAACTCAAAAAACTCTAGCCACGAGAAAACGATCTGCCCGGCACGGCTTAGTGATTTGTAATTCTTGCACTTCCGTGCAGAAACGGGGAACTGGCTGGCTCACCTTCCCCTGCTTATTTGCTACATCTCTCTTTGGCACATGAATCGCAGTAGATTCTGCCAACTGCAAAAACTTTTCACATGAGCAAGCTCTATGCTAGCAGACTAATCTCAGCTTGCTCTTATTTGCAAAGCGCTGGTGACGGATTTCCCGCGAGAAAGACATCAAGATGGAACGAACATTTGCACTCGAGGCGACATGGGTTGCCATTCACCTGGTTGGGCTCATCGCCGCTTGGTTGGTACGCCAGGAAACCACTGGCTCACGTCAAACGCTGGCACAAAGTGGATTTTTTGCATGTCTCCCCTTGATTGCACTGATCACCATCTTGGGACAAGTTTACTGCCTTGATATGTGGCCGCTCTCAGCTGGAACCTTGGGAATCATGATCGTGACGGCTGTGGTAGACTTCGGCCCGCGCGCTTCTTAAACACTCTTGGCACTGAGGCATGCTGGCATTGAACAGGGAAGCGCCCGCAAACTTATCGCAGTTTACCTAGAGTTCTGAGCCATGATGTTTTTTCCGTTAGAATCGGAAAAAAACTCCCTTTCCGCAGCCTCGATTGCCGAAACCATATCTCAGATCGACCAAATCGTTGGTACCGCTTCTTATTCGGTACTGCCGGAGGGTCATGGATGCACCACGTAGGTGCTGACTAGTTGCAGCGATTTGGCCACTCACATGAGGGGAGTGGACAAAGCAGCAAATAATTCAGGAGGGGGACCATGCGGAGTTTCATGTTAGGTTTGGCGTTGTTGATCTCAACGCTGGGACCAGCGGTTTCGACGACCACTGCTGCCACCAGTAATGAGAATACAGCACAACAGATAGCAGACAATCTAAAGGAAAGCGGCAAGCTGAAGGGCTACCGCGTCGGTGTAAAATATGAGGACGGTGTTGCCTGGCTTAAGGGAACCGTCACGAGTGAACAACAGAAGAGAATTGCTGAGGAAATTGCTCGTAGCAGCGAAGGTGTTCAACACGTCATCAGCAAGCTCGAAGTGATCGGAAATGAGGAGCCTGCCAGTACGGTCTCCTACGAAGAGGCCCAGCCTGGCACGCTAGCATCGCGACAAGGTCAACGGCCAAATGCTCCTCGACAATCTCAACGGGCAAGCGGCAATATGCCAGTGCCCTACGCTTACACGAGCCAGGGTGGCAATATCCAAGCCGCTTCATACAGCCAGCAGGCACAGTATTGTCCAGATGGTTGCTATGGCGGAGGCGACGGAGGAGCTGGCTACATGCCCGGAGCGATGGGTCCATCGGTTAACTACGACAACCCCCAGATGCCCGGTTATGCCTGGCCAAGCTATGCTGCTTCGCCAAACTATGCTGCTCTAACTTATCCTAAGCAGTACTCGGCTTCAGCCTGGCCTTACATCGGTCCGTTCTATCCTTATCCCCAGGTACCCTTGGGCTGGAGAAAGGTAACCCTGGAATGGGATGACGGCTGGTGGTTCCTGGATTTCAAGGACTGCAAGCACTGCAGATAGTGCAAGTCAAGCAGTTCCCGAATCAGGATAGAAACTCGGTTCCCACCCTCGCTCAGTACCTCACTGAGCGGGGGTTTTTCAGTTTACATGAGCATCAAAGTGGGATCGAATGCTAGCAAGTCGTTGCCCTAGTTAACTTTTTTTCGTCACAACCGGAAAAGGCCGCAAGTTTTTCCTAGCTTCACTCGATAACACATACATCGACGCAGCATGGCTGTTGCGTCGCTTTTCGCCCAAGAGTGAAGTTGGAACGGCAAAGTCGCCTGATCCTGCTTCGCAACGAATCACTGAATTGATAAAGGCAGATTCGATGTCACTTCCAAGCAAGTTCACGTCTGTGATTCTGGCTTCCGTCATTGGAATAGGCTCCCTATCCACGACAGGTTGTTTCTGGGGTGTGACCACCCTGGGTCCAAACTTGTTGCCCTTTTCGATTCCGGTGCCAGTGACTCCCTATCTTCAAAAGAAAAAAGAAGATGAGTTCTGGCAACATGAGCGTTATGATCGGGTTCCGATTTTGGGGCCTTTGACTTCAGGAGCCGACATCGTGGCACTTGATCCTCCAAGTGACGATGAAGTCATGCGAGCTCTGGAGAAAGCACAACCTGTGCAAGGTGGCTTCCCCTTCTTGCACGAACACAATCGAAACGATGTGCGGATTGTGAAAGAGAAGATTGCCGACTACATCGACCCGCCGCGAGTCTATCCACTCATTGGACCAGCTCAGCAGCACCACGCTCACTATAAATGCACGATTTACTATGAAGATGTCCGTCGCATAGGCTGGCCATTCCCACATACTTTACGAGATGAAGATGCACGCGAAGTCATCTATGTCGATCACAACCATCTTCACATGGTGGGGAATGTCGAAGGTGCTATCGAGTCGGAACTCTAGTCTCCTGGCGTCTTAATCTCAGTACAAGTCAACTCTTGGCGAGGCTTGCCGACACTCCAGAAACGGGGCCGGCAAGCCTGTTTTTTAGGGGGGCACCATCGCAAACTGCCATGATGCCCAAACTATTATCGCCTATCCTAATTCTCTTAATCGTTGCCGCTTCCAGAGCGAACCCGGCAGCAGCGCTCGATCAACATGTCGTAAAGGATGCAGCAGCCACTTATCAAAAGGGAAACTGGCCTGCTGCTCTGGAACTGTTGACACTCGTTGTCGATCGAGCATCAGAACCCGAAACCGCAGCAACTGCTCGGTTCTACGTAGGTGAATGCTCACTGCAGTTGGGCCGTTATGCAGACGCCCAACAGGCCTACCAGCAAGTACTTAGCACACCTGCAGCAATTGCCTATCATCCGCGCGCTAGCTTTAGATTGGGCGAGTTGGCGCGTCTCTCGGGATCTACAGTTCTCGCCGAACAGAAGCTTCGGAAGTTTCTCGAAGATTTCCCCCGAGACGCTTTGGCTCCTTCTGCCTACGCGCAACTCGGCGACATTGCCGCCGAACAGCTTCAAACTGACAAAGCCGTTTCACTCTATCAAGCAGCACTCAACCGAGAACCTCAAGGAACTATCGAATCTCAAGCTCGCATGGGGCTCGCAAGGGCTCTCTTGGCCAATGGTAATGCTAGCCAAGTCGCTGTCGTACTGGGTTCGCTCACTGAGAGCACCGAAGAAAAGATTAGGCTTCCTGCATTGATGTTGCGCGGCAGGGCTGAGTACGAATGCCAGCAATTCGACCAATCGCTCAAGACTTTTCGCCTCGCTTCCCAACTCGACGACACAAACCTCCTAGCAAATCGTGCGCGCCTAGCGGCTGGTTGGTCACTCTGGAAGCTCGCACGCTGTGAAGAGATCGCCGCAGAGATTGGTTCCATTCCGAAGGATCCCGCACTCGCTGCTGAACATCATTATTTGCTGGGAATGTCGGCCTACAATTCCCATGATTGGGCAACCGCCATCGGGCACCTCACGCAATCGATCTCTGAGGCATCTTCGTCCATACAGAGTGGTGCATTGTACTACCTGGGAGAAAGCTGCCTGCAGAACAAGCTTTTTCCGCAAGCCAAGAAATGGATGACGATGCTTGCTGACAAACACCCCCGCAGCGATTGGGCTGACGACGCCGTCTGGGCCTTAAGTCGGATTGCTAGAGAAACGACCAATCGTTCAGAGTTCGATCTTGCTGCTCTGCGACTTCGCTCTCAATACGCTGCCAGCGACTATGTTCGTTTGTTAGACATACATCCCTGGAACACTGAGTCTAATAATTCGCAAGGCGATATTACAGTCGGTGCAGAAGCATTTGAAGAGGCTGTCGGGCTCGAAAGAGACGGATATCTCGATGCAGCATTGGCAGCCTATCAAGAGTTCAATGCCTCGAGTGGAGAAAATTCTCTGCACGCTGAGGCATTGTGGCGGACGGCGCGACTGCATTACCGACTGAGTCAAAAACGCGAAGCTGCTGAGAACTACAATCGACTAATCACTGATTTTCCACAGTTTGATCGGTCGGCTGAAGCCTTGCTCAATCTAGCACGCATCGAAGCAGACTTGGGAGATCACGACACAGCAAAGAATAGACACAAAGAATTGCTGGAAAAGTTTCCCCAATCCTCCCAAGCGGACGAGGCCGCCTATTGGCTAGCACTGGCAGCAGCCGATGGTAAGGATAGCGAGTCTGCACAATGGTATCTGACTGGCCTGCTTAGCAACTGGGAAGCAATCGAAGGGATTACCAGCGAAAGACAGACGCAATTGTATGCCCAGGCTATTTGTCTGAAATGTCAACTGGCCGCGCAAGAGCAACGATGGCAAGAAATTAGCGATATGCTCTCTCGCGAAAATCTGCAAGTCGAAGCGGGTCCGATCGCTGCAAGACTAGCTTACTGGAGAGCTGAAGCCGAGTTTCGCTTGGGAAACCATAGCGAAGCACAACAAAGTTTTGAGGACATACAGCGATTGACATTAGGACTTGCAGAACCGTGGGTTCCGATGGTCTCGTTGCGGAAGGCCCAATTGGCAGCCAGAAAGCAGCAATGGAAACGCGTACTTATGCTAGTCGAAGAAATCGACAACACCTACCCGGAATTCGAAATTGCTTACGAGGCGGACTATCTCCGCGGGCGTGCCCAGGCTGGGCTAGGTCGGATGACCGATGCCAGAGAAGCCTATCAGGCAGTCCTGCAGAATGCGTTAACCGACTCAACAGAAACGGCGGCGATGGCGCAATGGATGATAGGAGAGAGCTATTTTCACCAACGAGACTACGAAAATGCCCAAGACGCCTACCAGAAAGTCATTCAAGATCATCACTTCCCGGAATGGCAAGCGAAAGCCGCCTTGCAAGCAGGTAAGTGTGCCGAGTTGCAAGGGAAGTGGCTAAAAGCCGTCACCTTATATGAGCACGCGTTGCAAAATTGGAAAGGAACGGACGTTACTGAGAAACTAACCAGCCGACTCGAATGGGCACAACGCCAGGCAACACGGAACACATCCACTTTGCGAGAATAATTCTACCCCTCACGTATGAGCAAATGCGATGCAAATCAACCACTTGAAAACCAGATGGACCGCTCATCCCTGTGCCTGGGGATTGACCCTGATGCTCGGTAATTCTTCATGTCGGGCAGCGGAGGCACCTTCAGGCGCGGTGCTCATGGCAGAGCGATCGAAAAGCTTATGGGACATGATCTCCGCAGGAGGCCCGATGGTATATCCCATCATGCTCTGCTCATTTGTATTATTGCTGGTCGTCTTTGAGCGCACGTTCAGTCTGCGCCGTCGCAAAGTCGTTCCCCGTTTGTTTGTCGAGCGTTTCCTTCTGCAAATCAGCGAAGGGGCCTTAGAAAAATCAGAAGCACTCGACCGCTGCGACTCCAACGAAAGTTCCATTGCCAAAGTGTTCACTGCCGCAGTACGCAAATGGGGTAAACCAGCGGTAGAAGTGGAACAAGCTGTTCTGGACGAAGGGGAACGTGTTGCCAACGAGTTGCATCGCTACTTACGGGTTATAAA
Source organism: uncultured Planctomycetaceae bacterium (assembly GCA_937925545.1). Taxonomy (GTDB): domain Bacteria; phylum Planctomycetota; class Planctomycetia; order Pirellulales; family Lacipirellulaceae; genus Bythopirellula. Next base: position 201,818 of record CALALR010000017.1, on the reverse strand, counting down.
CGGAGTGTCTACCATTTGTCCCCTCTTAGGACTGCTAGGCACTGTGTCGGGAATGATGCAATCCTTTGACGTAATAGCCAACAGTTCCGCCATGGGACGAACTGAGTTGCTTGCAGGGGGGATCGGCAGTGCCCTGATCTCCACTGCCGCTGGTCTTTCAGTGGCAATTCCCGCCCTCATCTTTTATCTCTATTTTGTCGGTCGCGTCGATGCTTTGGTGATGGAGGTAGACCGCCGGGGCCAAGAGATCGTTCATCTGATTTCTGCTGAGGGCCTGGAAGATCGACGCAATCGTCCCCGAGGAAGCACAAAAACAAGGAAAGCGGCATAACACACCCGTGACAACGCCCAGGGATTGCAATCTCTGGGCGTTCAAATATTATCTTGCTCACAAAAAAAAACGTGCCACTAAAAAAACAACAAGACGAAGTTCCCCAACTGAACCTGACGCCAATGATCGACGTCGTGTTCTTGTTAATCATCTTCTTCATGGTGGCGACCAAGTTTGCCGAGGTTGAGCGGGACATCGATCTGGAACTTCCCGAGGTGGCTGCCGCGGCCCCACTGACATCCGCACCAAAACAAAGGATCGTAAGCATTCAGGCGGACGGACAGGTGTCGTTGGACAGTGAGAAGGTATCATTAGCCGACCTTACATCAATTCTGGCAGGGGCTCAAAAGGAATATCCGCAACTCAGCGTAGTGATCCGCGGCGATGCGGCATGTGCGTTTCAGCACGTGGCCTCCGCTTTGGCAGCTTGTAAAGATGCCAATATTTCTGAGTTGGGTATCACGGTCAAATTGAGCCAGGCAACAGGAAAACTGACTCGCTAGCGATTTAATTGGTCCAAACATTTCATGCCCCATTCCCTACAGCTACCGCTTGCCTTTTGGGGACTCACCTCCTCCACCTGGTGGTCCATGTGGGGCTTGTTAGGAACTATCACTATTTTGCTCGTAGTACTCCTACGTACGCGTTGGGCAAATAAGCGAACCTGGCAAAAATGTGCGATCCTGTCTCTCTGGGTACACGTGCTCTTTGCGTTTCTCTCGTTAACTGTGCGGATCATCACCGGTGCTCCAGAAAGTGGTGACGATTCGCCAATTCACGTTGCTGTCTTGCCCATCGAAACGCCGCTCGTTGAGACCACTCCCGAAGAAGAGATTCAGCCCGATTGGGAGCACATGGCCGCCCCACCACTAATAGCACCTGCTGCCGAGCCTCTACCAGATCAATTGGACCGGGTGGCAACAGACTCACCTACGCCAGACACCGCGGCGATGGAACAACTTACCCAAGCTCCTGCAAACACGGAATCTCTCCCCCCTGCACTACCACTTGAGGCACCCACTCTGTTGCCGGCACCTAGTCCGGTGCCAGAAAGCTTGATCGCCGAAACTTCAGTTTCTCCTGAAGACACCGACTCGAATCCGGATGATTCACTCTCGAAACCAGCTGAGCCTGCTACTCAAGCTCGCACGGATTCCATCACTCAGGATTCCAAAACGCAACGAGTGGAAAAGTTCCCTGATGTCCTGCCTGTCATACCACCAACTACAGTCGTTCAACCTCCCGTGCCAGACAAATACACTGACCGCTTCGCCAAGGATCTCACAGCCCTAGCCAAGCAACGTGGAGGTAGCGAGCAAACCGAGCAAGCAGTTCGCCGAGCTTTAGGTTGGTTGGCTGAAGCGCAGTCGGAGAACGGTGGTTGGGATGCATCCAAATTTGGTGCTGGACAGGAACGTGTCGTACTCGGTCACAACCGCGGTGGTGCCGGTGCCGAAGCCGATACCGGCGTCAGTGGGCTCGCACTTTTGGCATTCTTGGGAAGCGGCAATTCACACCAGCATGGCTCGTATCGTAACGAAGTTGCACGCGGACTCGATTACCTACGTCAACGCCAACGTACCGACGGCTCTCTCCATGGGGATGCTGAAATGTTCGCTCGTACCTATTGTCATTCGATGGCAACTCTTGCTGTTTGCGAAGCCTATGCCATGACCCATGATGTGCGACTGGAACCACTGGCTCGTGCAGCGACTGCCTATTCGCTGGCTTTGCAACATCCCACTGATGGCGGGTGGCGGTATCGTCGCGGTGACACAGGTGACACCAGCCAACTTGGTTGGCAGCTGATGGCGCTCAAGAGTGCAGACCTGGCTGGTATCGAAGTGCCTGATGTCACCTGGACCCGCATCGAGAGATTCTTGCGACGAGTACGGCGTGGCAACGCTGGAGGTTTAGCGTCGTATCGTCCCGACGGACCTGCCAGTCGAACCATGACCGCTGAGGCCTGGTTCTGCCACCAATTACTGCAAGCTGATCGCAATGGCATGCTGAACTCCGATTCAATCCACGAAGCGGTCGAATCGCTCTTGGAGGAATTACCTTCATCGAACAATCGCAACCTGTACTACTGGTACTATGCCACCTTGGCCCTCCAGCAAAATCAAGACCATTCAGCTGCTTCTGCGGAAGCTTGGGAGACATGGAATCATGCCCTCACCACCGCTCTACTAACTACGCAAGAAAATGATGGTAGTTGGGATGCCAATACGGTGTGGGGAGGCTATGGAGGAAAAGTCTACACGACAGCCCTTTCCGCTCTCTGCCTGGAGGTCTATTATCGCTACAAACCCTCAAACGATGCTCGCGAGCTTGCGGGTCGTGACGGTTGGCAGTCTCTCCAACGTTAGCGGGGCACTCATCCTGTCAGGCAAATACCTGGATTCAAGCGGATTCCAGACCTACTTCCGTTTTCGGCGGTTTGACTTACCACTAGCGGCCAGTAGAATTAAGAATGGTTACTTATAGCATAGCGCCGAGTGGGTCAACTCCAGGTTCATACACCTATCGTGCATGTTTCGCATTGGTGTGACGCTCCCGGCAAATCAATGGCAAAGGTGGCGACTGCTCCCATGTTTACTCCAGGTTTATGGCAAGCGTTGATTGTGGCGATGATCGTCCTGCTACTGTTCGGCACACGACTCCCCTCAGTCATGCGGTCACTCGGTCAGGGAATTACCGAGTTCAAAAAGGGGATGAGGGGTGACGATGCGGATCCCAATAGCCGCATCGAAGATCAACGTGAATAGTTTGTGGGTTATACGTAAATCGCTCTTGTCACTGGCTGATTATATTTGAGCGAGCTTTTGATCACGATGTTCCCAACCTGCAATATGCTTGCCTTCTTTAGTCCCAGCCCGAGCGAAATGTTGCTAATTGTGTTGGTAGCTCTGCTGCTCTACGGCGGAGATCTGCCAAAAGTCGCACGATCTTGGGGAAAGTACCTGGCCGAATTTCGCAAAGGCCTCTCCGGCATTCAGAACGAATTCAACGAGGCCATCTACGAAGAGCCTCGCAGGATGCTCAGTTACCACGAATCCGAGTACAATAATCCTCAGTACGACGGTCCTACTTACAGCGAACCCGACTACAGCGGTCGCGAATCCGTGGTCAACAGCACGCTCGACAACAGCGAGACTTCGACAGAGGATTCAACCATTGAGCCGTCTACAACGGCAGAAACCGATTCCGATTCTATCGTTGATCGCCCTAAGAGCACCTAGTCACTCTTTTCAGGCAAGGCTAAAATACGTACTTCTCTCGGGCGGCTAGCTCAGTTGGTTAGAGCGCTACGTTCACACCGTAGAGGTCACAAGTTCGAGTCTTGTGTCGCCCAGTTGACGTAACTATAGCCGAATCAAAGCTTTGTGATACCTCGCGATGGTCGCGAGTGCGGCACCTTTCCGCGAAACTTCGAGTAATCGTACTCGGAGAGTTTGCAATAAGGAGCCAACGAATGCACACTCGCGTACCTAAGTATCCATTTGATTCATTGAAGAATAGCGTAAGGCACAATACTGAGGCTGCCAAGCAACTTGGTTTAAGCTATCACTTCGTGAATTGGTGAAACGGGCTCTACACCCACGAGCTTTTGATCAAGACCGTTATAAAAGTAGCTCAGTTGGTTTGGATCGATTCCCATTTGATGCAGTATCGTAGCATGCAACTCCTTGACGGTTATCGGGCGTTCCACCGCTCGACTACCAAGTTCATCTGTCGAGCCGATGCTGATGCCTCCCTTAATGCCACCGCCCGCCAACCACATGGTGAATCCATAACTGTTGTGGTCTCGACCAGTTCCTTTGGCATATTCGGCAGTTGGCTGGCGTCCAAACTCACCTCCCCAAACGATTAGCGTTTCTTCCAACATCCCACGTTGCTTTAGGTCTTGTAAAAGTGCTGCAATTGGCTGATCCGTTTCGCCGGCGTGTTTCGAGTGGTTGTGTACCAAGTCGCCATGAGCGTCCCAGTTGTAATCGATGTGGTTCCCCCCTGAATAGAGCTGAATGAATCGAACCCCTCGTTCCACCAACCGACGAGCAAGCAAGCATTGCACTCCAAAGTGGTGCGTTGGTTTGCGCCCTACACCATACATTTTGAGTGTTGATGGCGATTCCTGTGAAAAATCGACAGCCTCAGGTGCTGACATTTGCATCTTGTAAGCCAGTTCGTAACTTGCAATGCGTGCTGCAAGATCAGAGTTATCGCTACGGGTTGCCATGTGGCGCTGATTGATCAAGGCAAGCGTATCTAACATGTCACGCTGCAATTCACGCGTTGTCCCTTTTGGACGCGAGAGATTTAGTACTGGGCTGCCTTCGTGCTTAAACGTTGCGCCTTGGTAGATAGCCGGCATGTAACCACTGGACCAATTTTTCGCGCCCGAAATAGGTCCCCCAGAGGGATCGAGCATCACCACAAATCCGGGAAGATTTTGATTAGGGGATCCTAAACCGTAAGTAATCCAAGAGCCCAGCGCCGGACTACCCGAGATCAACTTACCAGAATTCATCATTAGCATTGCAGATCCATGAATAGGTGAGTCGGCCGTCATGGAATGCAAGAAAGCGATGTCGTCGACACAGCAACCAATATGTGGGAAAAGCTGGCTCACCCATTTCCCACATTTGCCGTGTTGTTTGAATTGCCAGCGTGGCTCAACGATCCGACCCTGGCTTTTTTTTCCGCCGCGCCCAAAGGTGTCGACAGCTACGGTTTTGTTGTCCATCCCCACCATGTCTGGCTTGTAATCGAACGTGTCGATGTGGCTGGGCCCGCCATACATAAATAGAAAAATTACATTCTTTGCCTTGGGAGGTAGCGTCGTTGGTTTGGGATAGAGAGGAGTGGTTTCAACAGACAAGGACTCTTCAGCACAAGCCGCACTGCCAAAAAAACCATCGCTGTCAAGCATTCCGGTCAAAGCAGCTGCCCCAAAACCTGCTCCGGTTTCCCATAAGAATTCGCGGCGCGTACGGTTACAGAAATCTCTTCTTGCCATGATTGTTAAATCACTGCTTAATCCAGGAACACAAATTCGTTCGTACTATAGACCATCAAGCAACATTGCACTAATGCATCGTGCTCATTTAAACCATGCTCCACTTGCAAGGTGCCAATCAAATCCAGGCATTCGGAGAGAGTCTGGCTATCGGGCTCACGCAATAACACAAGTCTCAAGGTATGTCTTAATTGTGCCAACGTATCGTCCCCTACTTCGCGTACAACTCGTTCTGCAAGATATTTGGCCTGAGTTTGCATGAAGTCCCCGTGAAGTAGATTCAATGCTTGCGCAGCTTGTGTCGTATTGAAGCGAGCTTCGCAACTTGTATCTGTTTCGGGAAAATCGAAAAGCAACATTTCGGGGACAATGAGGCTACGTTTGATATGGATATAAATACTTCTCCGGGAGGCGTCGCGTCGATTCGATGTGTGCCAGTCGTGGCCTGGTCTGCTCTGGGTTGCCAAAACTTCTTGGCTCAACTCCGGATAGATACTTGGCCCGTAGTGCTCTTCATTGAGTTCGCCAGAAACATACAAAACAGAGTCCCGAATCTCCTCGGCAGTTAAACGCCGCATGTTGAATCGCCAGAACAGATCGTTTGCGGGATCAATAGCTAGCCCTGATGGATCGGCGGAACTGGCCATCTGGTACGCATTGGAAAGCAGTATGAGGCGGTGTAATGGCTTCAATCGCCACTGGTGGTCGATAAGATAAAACGCAAGCCAGTCGAGAAGCTCGGGATGTGTGGGTGGAGAGCCAAGTCGTCCAAAGTTACTAGCGGAGCGTACGATTCCTCGCCCGAAGTGATGTTGCCAAACCCGATTTGCGATTACTCGTGCCGTCAACATGTTATTGGGACTTGCAATCCAGTTGGCTAACACACGTCTTCGTCCAGTGGAACGAGCGTCGCCGGACTGGGGTGGAATATTGGCTGTCGCGCCACCAAACAATTCTGGGAAACCTGGTTCGACTTCCTTACCTGGCACATGCGGGTTTCCTCGGTACATCACGTGGGTCGAGCGCGGATTGGGTTCACATTTGGCCAATGATAGTACCCAATCTGCGGGTGCAAGTTCGTTCTGCTGAAGTTGAATACTGCTTAGTTGGGCTTTGATCTCGGAGTATTCTTGAAATTCTTTAGGACTCAAATACTTATGAATTTTTTCTTGCAGTAGTTCTTCTCGCGCATCTGTCTCAGAACGATTTTGGTCGGTGGCCGACATCTTGCGTATCGCCTGGTCCTCAAACTTTCGAGCCTGCTCATCGAGCTGATTTTCCCGTTGTGCTAGTCTTTCCCTCTTTTGGGCAGCCTCGGGTGGAGAACAATCCCACAAGCTGTTTAGCTTGACATCATTGTTACGGGGCATGGCGTAAGGGGTAACGTCCGCAAAGAATGCCAACAGTTTGTAATAGTCCGCCTGAGGTATAGGATCGATTTTGTGGTCGTGACAACGCGCACAGCCGACAGTTAGACCCAGGAATGCCTGCCCTGTGGTCGATACGATGTTATCCAAATCGTCGTAGCGTGCCTGTAAAGTGTCGGCCGGTTCGTCGTCCCAAGTGCCCAGGCGATAGTAGCCGGTGGCAGTGATCGTATCCTTGGTAACTTCGTCCAGTTCATCACCGGCAAGTTGCTCGCGAATAAATTGATCGTAGGGTTTGTCTTCGTTCAAAGATCGGATCACATAATCGCGATACTTCCAAGCGAACGGTTTGGTCGAATCGCGCTCAAAACTATTGCTTTCAGCATAACGCACAACGTCGAGCCAGTGCCGAGCCCATTTTTCACCATAGCGGGGAGAATTGAGAAGCTTGTCGACCAATCGTTCGTAGGCGTCTGGCCGTTCGTCGCTCAAGAAATTGTTCAGCTCACTGATAGTTGGTGGCAGGCCTGTCAGGTCATAATAAAGACGACGAGCCAATACCCTGCCTTCGGCTGGAGGTGATGGCCGCAACCCGTGCCGTTCAAGACGACGAAGAATGAATGTATCGATCGGGTTACGAACCCAGCCAGACTGTTCTACGACTGGAGTTGAATGCCGCTTGGGAGGTACAAATGCCCAATGCTTTTCATACTTTGCTCCGTCCAGAATCCATTGACGAAGGAGTTCAATCTCCTGAGGCTTGAGTGGTTCACCCTCAAGAGGCATGCGTTCGTGCTCATCATCGGAGTTCACCCGCCGCAGAAGTTCACTTGCCTTCGGTTTTCCCGGTACAATGGCATGCAGCCCCGACTCGGATTCGGCATGAGCCAGAGCCTGCTTGTGCAATGCGAGTCCGCTTTCCGCTTTGTCAGGTCCATGACAAGAAAAACAGCGTGCCGCCAATAATGACTGGACCTCTTGAAAAGCATCGGTGATTGGGTTGGCTATAGCATCAAATTGGCACGTCAGTGCGATTGCCAGGCATGCAGCACCTATTCTCAGCAAATACAACTGATGGAAGTCTTTCGTCAAGGCAATACTTCCAAGGTCAATAGGCTCGATCCAATTAGCTGGGATTTCCCAATTTGGGTTGAACCACTTCGCTCATAACACTTTTCAAACGATCATTCTAAACTCGTCACATATCCGAGCCGATCTGCCATTCAAGAACACCTGCTGAGGCGTCTTCAGACTGCTCCACCTCGATTCGTAATGCTGTTGTTGTGACTGGTTTGAAGTTAATCGTGTTGTACTGGTTAATTTTGACGGTGTGCGAATCAAGTGTTTCAACTTTTTTCCAGTCGCCCTGATTCAAATAGAATAGCTGCCACGACTCCGGAACGCGGCATTTACCTTGTGTCAACGTATTCTTGAAAGGGCCAGTCGGAGCATGATCATATCGCGAAGCATCGTCGCACCAGTAGATTCGCACCTGATTGATCTTTTGAGGAGATTCGAAATCTGCTTGCAGCCACTCAATACCGCCCAACCGAGGCAGAAATGTGTGGCGAGGAATTCCCCGGTCGTTCGAAGCACAAGGCTCGAGTCCGTCCGCCATCGCATTAACCGTATCGCTTTCGAAGCAGTGGGACGCTGAGGGACGGTATTTCAGACTGACGTTAGAAATTGATTGCCATCGCGGAAGATTTCTATCGGCTTGAACTTCCGGAAACGCGCTAATTCGCAATAGGGCAGCGCCCATCGGAATTAAGGTAATCCGTTCATCAGGCGCATCAGAATAGACTGGACTGTCTTGTAGAGGCGCGCACAAACCCGTTAAATCGACGTCCCATTCCGGAATCCGCCTTGCCATGCAAGTCAACTGGATAGGAACCCCTTCTGCAGCAAAAGGGTAATCATCCTCTGGCCAGGGGCGATGCTCTACTTTGAAGGAATCGGCCGGATGATCTTTTTTAAGCAACAAACCATAATTCCAAGGGGTCGTTGGAAGAATTTCAAAGGCCGGCCAAGTTTCACGACTTACACCCTCTTGCCACTGAGAGTCTTGAGCCGCAGTTTCGATTGGGTCTTCGGCGACTAGTTGTTCGCCAATTTTCAGCGAGTAGGTAAGCGGACCGCGGTCAACACTGACGCTATTATGGTTGTGTCTCCATCTTCTCACAGCCAAGTCCATCGGTAGTTGGAGAGTTACCTCGTCGCCTGACTCCCACTTGCGATGGATTCGAACAAATGTGCTGGGAGCCATGTTTTCAGCCACGGAGGCGCCGTTTACCATTACCATTGAACGCGTACACCACTTCGGAATCCTTAAGTAAAGTGGGAAAGTAGCGGCCTGCGCGACGTCAATCTTCAGTGTTATGTTTTCCTCGAAGGGGTATCGGGTAACTTCTTCTATTTGAACCGTCGCATTGTCACCGACCTTTGCCTTGACGATCGATGGACCATACAACGCCGCACACAGTCCATCATCTGCTGTCGCCATCCAGAGATGCTCCACAAATTGGGGCCACGCCAACGATTGATTGTGTTGACAACAGCGGTGACTAAGCGGATTCATCATAAACATCGGGCCAATGTTCTCGACTCCTGGTGCGTGGTTGTGTCGATCACTGGTCACCTGGTTTGGGCTCGTTAGATAGCGGAGTGCCCGATAGTCTGACATAAATGCGGCGGGCAATGTGTTGAAGGCCACTTGCTCGGCATGGTCGGCCCACAAGGTGTCTCCTGTGATTCCCAGCAGATCTTCATCGGACTTCAACTGTTCGACGACGGCACAAGTCTCGATAGCCTGTCGGGGATCATCGTAGCCAATCCGTGCATTCTCGTCCGCACCGAACATCCCGCCGGGAACCTGACCGAACCGACGATGGACTAGTGCTAAGTTGTTGTAAGCGGCGGCCAAATCGCTTGGATTGCGCGATTGAAGATAAAAAGTAGCTGGTTCCCCGAACGCTTGAGCGATATTGACGCTGTGCCAAGTGGGTAAATCGTCAGCTATTCGCCAATTCGCGGTATTGCGGTGTACTTTTTCCGCCAGATCGAGCAGCCACTCCTCGCCTGTTTGGTTGTAGAGCCAGTAGATACTCTGAAGGTTATCCCCAGCGCGATAGAACTGCCAGAAATGCGTGAACATTTCATCATCAGCGATGGTTGTCTGGAAACGGAAGTACTTTGTCATCAAGTCAATAACACGTTGATCATGAGAATACTCATAGTAGGTCTTAAGGCAGGAAAGCATAACCATGTTCGCCCAGAGGTCATGAGTTCCGTCGTCGCCAAAGACGCGTAGCGGGCCAAAATGGCCATTGGGCCGCTGACTGGCAAAAACGGACGTAATCCAAACCTCGCATTCGTCAATTAGTTGTTGATCGTCCAGCAGCTTTGCCAAGCGGAGACTCCCTCGTAGCCAATAGGGGACTTCTTCCCACCCCCACTTTCCCCGTCCGTCAGCCGAGAGCCAAGCATTGCCTGATTTGTCCAACCAGGCGGAGATTTCAGGCAGCCTACCTGTCAAGCCGCTGCGCTGCCGAACAAGTGTTTCGAGTAACCAGCCGCGCGCTGTGACGGAGCCGATGGGAAGTTTCACGAGTGCGTTAGGAACCAACGGTTCACGATTGCTAACGTAATGAGAATTTGGCTTAGAAACCACGGGTCGAGAGATGACCGATATGTTTGTTTCTCCACACGTACTTTGATTAACAGAGAGAACCAGTCCGGTGATTAGAAGCATTTTTCGTAATGTATTCATAGAAATACTTCTAGATGACTCGGCAGGGGCTTAGCAGGTTCATATTCCAGGACCGGGTCAATAAGCACCACAAGATCGAAAAGAGGATCTCCATCTGCATCAGTCGTGACAACAGTTAAGAAACGATCTTCGTGAGTCAGCTCAACAAGAATGGAAGCATCCCCGTCGTTACTGCCAAATTGTAGCCGGCTATACCTCAGCTTTCCGTCGACGAAAACGCGCACGTCGGCAACGGAGTTCGCTTTGGGATCGTCCCCCCGAGGAGAACTTGCTAGATTTGCGACGATTGCCTTAAAGTATGCGAGCTCTCTGGATCGTGATTCGCGAACCGCATCGAGATTAAAGGTGATGCCCACGTTGGCATGTAACCCCATCAAACCATCCCGGGTCTGCTGCAACCGATCAACAACCTGTGACAAGGTCCCAGCACCCCAATAGCCCTGATGAGCAGCGGAGAACAAGGCCTGCTCAGGGATCGGGTCAAACCGTCGGCGTGCCCAAATAGGCCCCCAGGTCGAACCGCTGTTGGGAGGCAAGTAGACCATGTGGCCATCGGAATCGATCTGCATTTCTCTTGCGTTGGACCTAGGGATGAACACTCCGTCGACCATCGAATTCCAATCTGTTTGTGCGAATTGCGTATCCCCTCGCTGGGCCTTCGTTCGATGCGGATCCATCCATGGCGGTCGTCCCCAATAACCGGTCTTCGGGTCAATAGAACCGGCAATCTGTGTATGGGTCGAATCGTGACCGCCGATTAGATCGAGAAGGCTAACTGAATTCTCATCGAGCAGAATTCGAGTAGAACGGTCGAAACTCCTTTGAAAGTGTGGTTGATGCGACACAGAGTGAGAATTCGATAAGCCTTGAGGATTGATGAGCACCGACATGCCTGTTTGCAGTCTCTGCATTGACCCGGCTTCAACCCGCCCCAGCAGGGAGTGAACATGGACCTCTCCCTCAAACACCGTCACGTCCGTACCACGGTTGCTAACTCCCACACCAAATTCCGTGCCGATGTCGACTACGTTCGCAGTTGGCGTCAACAGAGTGAAATTGCCATTGTCTGCTCTTCCAACCACGCGGCCTCGGCTCAACCTTGCTGAAGTAGCACTAGTGACCTGCAGCATTGCTGGTGATTCGACGATGAGTGAGGCTCCAGAGCTAAACTCGAGTTGTAACAATCCCTTTTCCATGCCGACAACGTCGCCGGGACGGAATCGCATTAAAAAATCCCTAGGCTCTCGACCATGAGTCCAAGCAACGTCACTGGTGATTGATGTTACGCGCGCCACAACGTTTTCTGAATCAGAAAGCGTGTATTCAACGTTGGGGATAACCGCATCATTACGAGCAAAGAATTCCTCGTCGATGGTCGACACGTCGCCTTCATGGCGGAAGCCCTGCCAAAAACTTACAGCCAGCAGGAAAGTCGCAGCAACCGCCAGGCCTGCTTTTTGCCACGACCGAACGGTCTGCCACCAATTCCTACCATTCACTCCGCGTTGACGGTGCGCTGCCCTAACCTGCTGGCTCAAGCGGGGTCCGCGTGCCAGCCGTGCATCGTCAACTGCCAGTTCCTCAAGATGGGAAGCAAGCTCTCTGTCCTGTAAATTATCACTCTCATGCAAGAGATTCAGCACAGCCCAAATGTCTACCACGCCCTGAGTTTGGGACCAGCCTTTGATTCCTTCACCCAAATGGACCGCATGGATATAGGACCACCTAGCGTGCTCACTCTCGGAAAGTAGCGCACTGAGCTTGACTAAATCGGCCTCACTATGCTCTTTAAGTGCAAACTTGGTAAGCAGCGATTCCAAATCATCTGCCGAGTCGTGCTGGTTCTTAAATTGGTTGTTTGATGTCACGAACTTAGCCCCTCCAATTTGAGCTTGTGCTGAATGCAAGCTAAAAGCCTTGATCGCACTCGTGCGAGAGCCTTATAGACGCCATTGGCAGTTCGATTAATACGTTTGGCGATTTCAGCTATCGGTAAAGCCTGACCGTAGTGCAAGCGTAACAACTGCTGCTCACGGGAAGACAGTTTTTGGATACAACCGGCCAGGGCTTCAGCACGACTTCCTAATTGTTCAGAATATTGAATCTGCATGTCTGCCAACTCGGCTACCAATTCACTACTAAACAGCGTGCGACTAGTGCGGCGCTTTCGGTAAATCTGCAACACTTCATACCGAGCAATAGTACAGACCCAACGAACAAATTCTTCGTCCGGAGAGTCCCCCGTATAGGTGAATGTTTCTAGCTTCCGGAATGCGGCTAAACAAGAACTCTGGAAGACGTCATCGCCATCACTTGACCCGATCATCAAGGACGTGACGAATCCCCGGACCCGAGACTCATGAACCAACAACAACTTAACAAACTGGTCTGCGCCGAGCGTCTTGCAATGACCCTTACTCGACTCAGATTTTCGATTCTCCATAATGTCACCGCCTGGCACCAGCCCTGTAAATCAACGTTGCTGTGCAAATAACAGAATTAAACTTCGGAGAGATTTTCCCCTCCGCAGACCGTCCATTACTAATTCCAGTAATGCTACTGCAAAAGAAGAGGAGAATTGCATCAAAACCTTCTAAAAAAGTTCAGGTATTGTAGATTCTGACTAAGCTCAGACCTGCTGACAACGCACGGAGCAAGGTTTTCTGCCGCAGGCCCCAGATTTGTTGTCCAATTTTGGCGAGCTCGAGTAGTAGCTGACATAGAGCGGGCAGAAGCACCCTTCCATGGAGGGGTCTTTTCATTCCCTGTAGTTTGACCTACGACTGTTTGGGGCAGGTGTCGCTAATGTTTGGGTGCTCGCTTGTAATGAATTTGACACCAGTTGATGGTCAAAATTACGGTTTAACTAGTTTGCGTTTTTTCTTTTCACGTTTTTTGAGGGAGGGTTCTCATGAAGATGCACCATCTAGCGTTTCTCGTCGCATTAGCACTGCCTATGTGCTTTACGACATCAGTTTTAGCAGATGCCCAGTGGACTGGAGCGGGGGGGGACGACCTTTGGTCGAATGGAGCTAACTGGAGTACAGGGATGCCGCCGCAGAGCGCTACTGAGCGTCACAATCCACCTGCACCGCCAAACAACGACAATAACGTTGCCCGTAATCAGGTCAACGGCAGCAACATATTGATCCAGTCTGGGATCGACGCTGTCGCGTTTGGTGTGCAAATCGGTTATCCCATTGATGGCACTCTTGGCGGTCAGGCCGCAAGCAACACGCTGACAATGACCGGAGGCACATTGACCACCCAAGGTAATTTTCTCTTCAACGTAGGCCGAAGTCGCAACGCTGATCCCAATCAACTCGTCCAATTCAACATGTCTGGTGGCGTCGTCAATGCGGCCGGCATCACGATTCCTGAAGCGTTCGATCCAAACAGCGTACTTGGTTTCACAAGCGTTGGTATCAACGCCGAGATGCACGTCAGCGGCAACAGCATGGTTCGTACAGATCTGCTGAGATTAGGAGCTGCCGACTCAAATTCAGTACTCACGATCAGCGACAACGCGAGGGTGGTTCTCACTGACGAAAACAATGGGTTTGCGCCCGGTGCTTTGTGGATTGAGGCTTTTGAGTCAACCCCCGTTGGATCATCTCTGGTTGACATTAGTGGCAACGGTCAGTTGCGGGTCCATGGTGAGTGGTGGACAGATGAGAATGCAAACGGAACTCGCGACAAAGCGACTGCCACAGAACTGCAATATTTTTTGGACAACTATGTTGCTCCAGGGTGGATTGTTGCCAATGGAGGAGCAGGCACTCTGTTTAGTACGTTTGTTCCAACCGACCAAAGCGGTGGTGGAGTCATTATCTTTAGTGCCATCCCAGAACCAACAACTTTAGGTCTCTTGGCACTGGCCTGTCCGGGTCTGCTGCTTCGGAGAAGGAAGTAAAAAGAGATGATTGATTAAGGTTGGGGTCTTCGAATTGGCAGCGAAGACCCCTCCCCTATACTATTCCTCTCGGGAAAGGTTGGAAGGGTATAGGGGAGGAGGATCGGCCAACTATGACTAGTTTGCATCTTAGCAGCCTAGAGTGAACGTGTTCCCAACGATCTTCCGACGTATCGGCTTATGCTAAGGCTCTGCTTGTTGGCATCCCATCGTTGATGACTTTACGACGAGTTCGGCTTAGCCGACATCTATTAGGAGGTCATTATGAAGTTCAAGTTAAGAATGGTTCTTATTGGGTTGGCGCTGGTTGTGCTTATCGCCAACGACACACACGCGCAGAATTTCTGGACTGGCGCTGGCAGTAACAATTTGTGGTCGAACGCTAATAACTGGTCTCTGGGAGTCGTTCCCCTAGGTGCCTGGCAAGACCCGCAATTCGGCTGGGACGATCCGGCGGGGCCATTCTATCCGCTCACCCCAAGCACCAGCGATGATGGCCCAGTGGGTAACAATAATGCGATGCTAAGGAAACCAGGGGTATTTGATCCCATCCAGGTGCTCATCGACCCTACGGTTCACGCCAAGGCCTACGGAGTACGCGTGGGTCTCGACGGGGCTCCCGCCACGCTCGAGATTACCGGTGGGATCCTCGACATCGGCGGCACGCCTCCCACGGGAGGCGATCGCCAGGGTTGGCATTTCGATATTGGCCGAGCCTTCAACAGAAGTGGGGATCCCAATACCAAACAACGGGTGATCATGTCAGGCGGAACTGTCAACACCAATGGTTTGCTCATTCCGGAGCAGTTCGTGGATGACAGTCTGGCTGACCCCACCGACTCCGCACCACTCAACGGAGAACTCTACATGAGCGGTGGCGTAATAAATGCCCGTTGGATGAATCTGGGCCAACTCAAGGGTAACGGAAAAGCCGAATTGAGTGGCAATGCGATAATTAATTTAGTCCCTAATATTGTGAGCAACCCGGCCAATGGTGGCCACTTCTCCTTTAATCGCAACTGGTTCCTGAACGGCCAGCCGGTCCCCTCCTCGGGCACCGTCAGTCTCGATATCCGTGACAATGCGATTATCAACGTATTTGGCAATCGGAATGAATTCATTGAGGACCCCAATGCGTCAGAACTCGCGGTATACCAAAGCTACATCGATTCGGGTGAGCTTACTGCTGACAATGGTACGGACGTGCCTACCCTCTACATGAACGAGAGTGAGGGAATCATAAAGGTCTGTGCGCTCGACGCTGATTTTGACCGTGATTGTGACACGGACGAAGATGACTTGGCAACCTGGCAGGCCAATTACGATACTAATGGGACACCAGGTGATCTCAAGGCCATGGGCGACGCCGATAACGACGGTGACGTGGATGGAGCTGACTTCTTGGAGTGGCAACGAGAATACGGCGTGGGAATCAGCAACCTCCCGCCTCCACCGTTCCTAGTCACTGTGCCAGAGCCGACTTCACTGTATTTGGCTCTAGTCTGTACCATATCTTTTGTTGCACGTCGACAAGGCTCCATGGGCAATGTCAGAATAAGTGGCGATATGATTGCAAAAAACTTGCGATAACGCTGTAGCTCTATGGGGACTCAATGCTTTAAGAAGACCATAACGAAAGGATAGGCAGAGTGAGAAGGTTCACGATTATTGTGATTCTCGCCACGTTCTCTAGCCTAGCTGCTTCTACGTCGGTGTGGGGAAACTTATGGACGGGTGTTGGAAGTAACAATCTTTGGAGCAATGTCGATAACTGGTCGCAAGGGGTGGTCCCGATTAATGCGTTTTCGCATCCCAACTTCGGCTGGGATGATCCAAGCGGGCCTTTTTACCCCCTGACCCCAGATCCCAGCGACGACGGCCCCCAATGGAACAACGACGTCAAGCTACAGGAAAACGGCACTGTCACATTAGTCGATGACACTGTAGGCATCGCATCCGCCTACGGCGTTCGCGTCGGAAATGGCGGGGCTACGAACACTTTGCTGATCACCGGTGGACGCTTAGATATTGGAATCGACCCCAAAGCGGACCCTTCGTTAAATGCTGTGGGTTGGCATCTGCAGGTTGGACGGGGATATCCCGGTTTTGATGGTGGACCGATCAACGCCGATCCCCGGGCGACAGTGATTATGTCAGGTGGTGTCGTGAATACGAACGGACTATTGATCCCAGAGCAGTTTGTGAATCATTCCCTGCCTGATCCCACGGATTCGGATCCGCTGAACGGGGAGCTTATCATGAGCGGTGGGACGATTAACGCCCGCTGGATGAATTTAGGACAACTCAAAGGGAACGGACGAGCAGAATTAAGTGGCAATGCCGTGATTAACCTGGCCTCCAACGTGCCGGGCGATCCGAACAACGGTGGTCACCTATCGTTCAATCGTGATTGGTTTCTGAACGGCCAGCCCGTTCCCTCCTCAGGCAATGTGAGTCTCGATATACGGGATAACGCGATGATCAACATCTTTGGGCATCTGAGCAGTCTGATAACAGACCCCGACGCCAGTGAGATCGCCCGCTACCAGAGCCACATCGACGCAGGCGAACTTACGGCTGACGGCGGCACCGATGTACCGACCATCTATTTGAACTCGGCGGAGGGCGTCCTCAAGATCTGCGCTCTCGACGCGGATTTTGACAGCGACTGTGATACGGATGAGGTTGATTTGGCAACTTGGCAAGAGGGTTATGGAACTAGCGGAATCCCTGGAGATCTAAAGTTCATGGGAGACGCAGACAACGATGGTGATGTGGACGGGGCTGACTTCTTGGAACTTCAGAGAGAATTTGGAACGGGAGTCATAAGTGTGTCACAAACGATTTCTTCCAATTCGGTACCAGAACCGAATGCTTTTGCCATAGCATGTTCCTGGGCGATCGCCATTTCTTTTCGACGAACCAAGCACGGCAAAAAACGATTTTCCACAAGCCCTAATGCTCCTCCCAAGTACGTTTTGACCTTGGAGAGTCACGCAGTACGATGAAAACGCTCGCTAGCCTAACAATGATAACACTACTAGTTGCTCCTTTGAGTGACGCAATTGGTGCGAATAACTGGCTCGGCGCGGGCAGCGACAACCTATGGACAAACCCAGAGAACTGGTCGGAAGGGTTTCCACCACCGGACGCGACAACACATCCCAACTTCGGCTGGGACGATCCTGCTGGACCTTTTTATCCGTTGACGCCCGACCCAAGTGACGACTGCCCGCTTTTCTGCAATGCCGCACACTTGTCAGTGAACGGCACTACGACGTTGATTAATGACACGGTTACCGACGCCACAGCCTATGGCCTGTATGTCGGGTTTGATGGTGCCAACAATCTATTGGAAATGACAGGAGGTTCACTTACCGTCGGAGAATGGCATCTCGACGTGGGCCGAGGATTCAACCGAAACGCAAATCCTGATCCTACTGCCATATTGATCATGACAGGAGGAACGATCAACACCGCGCTAGTGAAAATCCCTGAACAGTTTGAAGATCCCTCACAGGCAGATCCAGCTGACACAGCTCCAATCACTGGTGAATTTTACATGTCGGGCGGGGAACTCAATGCCCGCAAGATCAATGTCGGGCAATTTGTTGGTCACGGTCGTGCAGAGTTTAGTGGGTCGGCCTTAGTCAACCTCATACGCAACGTGCCAGGAGATCTTAGCAATGGCGGGTTTCTTGAGATGAAGCAGTTGTGGAACGTGCGTGGAACACCTACTCCTGCGACTGGCGACGCGCACATCGATATACGAGACAACGCGCTAATCAATATCTTTGGCCATAAGAGCCAGACATTGTCTGTCCCGGATCAGCAGGAAGTTGTCAGATATCAAGAGTATGTCGACAACGGTTGGCTGACGGCCGATGAGGGTACCGATGTGCCGACCATCTACTTCGGCAATGATATGATCAAAATTTGCGCGCTCGATGCGGATTTCGATAGTGATTGCGACGTCGATGACAGTGATTTGACAATCTGGCAAACGGGATACGGAACCACCGGGACACCCGGGGATCTGAAGTCGATGGGCGATGTAGATAACGACGGAGACGTCGACGGTGCGGACTTCTTGGAGTTGCAGCGTGAATTTGGCGTTGGGATAACTCCCTTGGCGGCAATGGTTGTCCCTGAGCCAGTGACTATGCTCTATCTCCATGTAGGAGCAATGCTGGTAACAGTGACACGAAGGCGAAATGACCGGAACAATGAAAGAGATTCAAGGTGGGGATCGAATACATGAAACCGCGCATAACTGAACTGGTCCGTGACGAACAAGACAATCTCCGGTTTGCCCCGCACACTGGGAGTGAGCCTGCTGGAGTGCATTGTCTTGGGTTTACGTTGGTAGAACTGCTCGTGGTGATCGCAATTATTGGCATCCTCGTTGCATTGCTACTTCCTGCTATCCAAGCAGCACGGGAAGCCGCACGTCGTACACAATGCATTAATCAAATGAAACAACTATCGCTGGCAGCCTTGAATCACGAATCGGCCTTGGGATATCTCCCGGCAGGGGGTTGGGGCTTTAGATGGACTGGCGATCCTGACATGGGATTCGGCGAGAAACAACCTGGTGGATGGACGTTTTCGCTCCTGTATTTCATTGAGCAGGGTGCCGTTCAAACAATTGGGCAAGGTCTGTCAGACGCCGACAAAAGTGCAGCTTTGATGCGTCAAAAAACGACACCCGTCCCAATGTTTTATTGCCCCAGCCGACGGGCCCCCACTCTAGCTTATGGGCCGGAATCCTCGATTAACTCCGACCAGCCTGCGGATGGTATGGTGGCGAAGACCGATTACGCTGGTAGTGGCGGCTGCGGCATGCCCGAAATGACAACCGTTGACAGACAAGGTCGACCGTTTGGACCGGGAAGCATTCATTGCTTGAAACACTATCCCCATCCGTCAGTCTGCAACGGCCTAACAACGAAAGATATCGCTGACAAATTTGACGGTGTAATCGTGTCTCGTTGGCCGGTAGAAGTGCGTCGCATCACTGACGGCGTTTCCAATACGATGCTCATCGGTGAGCGTTATCTGCATGTCTCGCTTTACGAACATCGTGCAAATATCCCTACGGACAACAACTCTATGTACCAAGGATATGACTGGGACACGGTTCGCTGGTCCAGCGGCTGGGTCAATCCGTCGGCCCCTCCTGGCGAAGAGATGCCTGGGATGCCAAGACCTGATACCGAAGGAAACTTGAGCTATATCGGCACCACTTTGCGATTTGGATCCGCTCACCCAGGAGTTTTCCAAGCCGGCTTCTGCGACGGTTCTATACAGACTCTTAGCTATGATATTGATCCCAACACATGGGAACGATTCGGTGCTAGAGATGATGGTGGTGGGCACTGCCAGGGAGAACTTGCGCTCGGCATCGCTCAGTAGACTTAAAGTTGTCAGCAAGCATGATGGTAAACATTCATTTGGACGTTTAAGAGTACTTGAATTGACTTTGACGACAGTGACTATCCGATTCCGAATGATGTTTCTTGGCATCGCTGCCGTTGTCATACCGCTTGGATGCGTTGGTCAATCGTTGCCACAGAATGAGTACAATCCCCAGGCGATTGCTGAAGCTGCGATGGTGGCGTTCGATGAAGACAACAACGGAGTGCTAGACGAGGAAGAACTTCAGGAATCTCCGGCTCTGCAATCGGCGATTGGCCGTATTGACACTAATCAGGACGAACAGATAGATGCGGCTGAAATTGCCAACCGAGTTGATGCCTATGAAGTGATGTCCGAATATATTGTGGCAGAAGTTTATGTCAAGCGAGGGAGACGACCCGTTATGGGCGCGGAGGTTACGCTTGAGTTGTCCGATTTCATGGACGGCATCCCTCTGCGCTTCACCGCTAAGACTGATGCTTCGGGTGTTGGCTTTGCACAAAGTTCTCCTAGAAATTTGCTTGGTTTTCCTCCTGGCTTTTATCAAGTTGATGTTGTTCACGAGGGAAAGACATGTCAGTTCGGCATTGAAATTGCAGATGATGCCCCTTCAGTGAATCGTTTGGAATTTGACTTAAAGGATAAATAGCAAGGATATCACATGCTCTGCTTGTCGTTCTCAGAAAGTCGATTAATTAGACCGTTGTTGCTTGCAACAGCATTCATCGGCTCGCTACAGTTTTCCAACTGCCTTGTCGCCAAGGCCGAGGCGACAAGTCATTCGGGGGTAGTTGCCGACTATCCTGTCAAACCTGTACCTTTCAATGAAGTAGAAATGACCAGTGATTTTTGGCGTCCACGACTGGTCACCCAACGCGAAGTGCTGGTGCCCTTTGCTTTTGAGCGCACCGAACCCGGAGTCAAGCATTTGAAAGCAGCTGGCGATTTCTTGGCAGGAAAGAAGGTTGAGGGACACCAACCACATCGTTTTATCGATTCCGATCTGTACAAGGTCATGGAGGGAGCAGCGTACCTTTTGCAGTTGCAACCCGACCGTGAACTGGAAGAGAAACTCGACTTTCTAGCCGATGTGATTGAATCCGCCCAGCATAATAACGGTTACCTTTACCCATCACACACGACTGGAGTCGGATCTTCACAACACATGATGGGAGACAAACCATACAGTTTTGTGGTTCATAGCCACGAACTTTATAACGTCGGACACATGTACGAAGCTGCGATCGCCTACTATCAAGCAACTGGTAAAGACAGGTTACTTAAAGTGGCAGAGAAAAGTGCCCAGCACATTAATCAGGTGTTCTTTGCCGGCGACCCGACTTACAATCACGGTCGACCTATAGAGCAAGCACCTGGTCACCAAGAAATCGAGCTCGCGCTGGTGAAGCTCTATCGTGTCACGGGCAAGAAACTCTACCTTGACATGGCGCGTAAGTTCCTTGAGATTCGTGGCGTCACTTACGTCCCTGACGGCGAGGGAGTCATGTCGCCCACGTATGCTCAGCAACATGCTCCGGTAACTAAGCAGTACGAGGCTGTCGGCCATGCTGTTCGTGCCACTTATCTCTATTCAGCAATGGCAGATGTAGGGACACTAACTGGCCAGGCGGACTACAAGCAGGCACTCGAACACATCTGGGGGAATATTGTCGACACGCGGATGCATATCACAGGCGGTCTGGGAGCCGTGCATGGCATTGAAGGATTTGGCCCTCAGTATATGTTGCCCAATAAAGACGCGTTCAACGAAACCTGCGCTGCTGTAGGCAATGTGTTGTTCAATTACCGCATGTTTCTGCTTACCAAAGATGCGAAGTATCTCGACGTTGCTGAGGTGGCCCTGCTCAACAATGTGCTTGCTGCAGTCAATTTTGAAGGCAATCGATTTTTCTATGTCAATCCACTCGAAGCGGACGGCAAGTATCCGTTCAACCATGGCACTCCTGGACGAGCGCCGTGGTTCGGTACGGCATGCTGTCCCTCGAACATGGCCAGGCTCATTCCTCAAGTTCCGGGAATGGCATATGCTCACAACGGTGACGACTTGTACGTGACCATTTATTCAGCAAATCACACGTCCTTGGGACTAGACAATGGCAATGTCACAATCGAACAACGCACTTCATATCCAAATGACGGAGTCATTAATTTGACAATCTCGCCGGAAAATCCAACTCAATTTAGGCTCTTGCTCCGTATACCAACTTGGACCGGCAACCAGTTCCTGCCAGGCGAACTTTATCACTTCGTTGATCACTCGACTGAACCATTCAAATTGTTCGTCAATTCCAAGCCTGTTGAAGCTGTCATTGAACGGGGTTTTGCCGTGATTGACCGAAGGTGGAATGAAGGAGACCAGGTGCAACTTCAGCTGCCCATGCCGGTGCGGGCAAGCGAGTGCCATGCAGCAGTTGAAGCAAATCGAGGTCGAGTCGCACTTACACGAGGGCCTTTTGTGCTGTGTGCAGAAGAAACTGACAACGGCGGAGCGACCCAACGCTTCTTCCTGGAATTGCCTCCGGCCAATTCGATGGTCGATATATCCGAGACGACTTTTAGTAAGACCCCCTTCCTAAAGGCAACCATTCCTGCGGAAGCAGTTACGGCCGATGGCGGCGTCGAAGTCACGCAAATGGTGCTCATACCTTACTATGCTTGGAACAACCGAGGAGTCGGGACAATGACCGTCTGGTTTCCCACAGACCGCTCATTGGCTCAGTATGATCCCAATGCCTTACCCGAGGAGAGCCCGTTTGTAGAGGTTGCTGCATCTCACACTTACGAACAAGATACAATCTCTGCGGTGGCCGACAATAATGAGCCGCGCTGGTCGAATGGGAACAACGTCTCTCGCTGGTCGAGTCGACCACGCAAGGATCAAGCCCAGTGGATTGAAGGTCGGTTTAGTGAATCGCGTAACATTCGAAGCGTCGGCCTCTATTGGTTCGACAATGGTAAGGATGTGCGCGTCCCTGCCAATTGGTCGTTGGAGGTACAGCAAGATGGTGAATGGAAACCATTCGAACTTTACGTTACCGACGAATATGGCGTTCGAGTCAATCAGTACAATGTTGTCCATCCTGCCAAACCGTTGCAGTGCGATGCCATACGCGTTCTCATGCTCCCAAAAAAAGACTCTTGTGTGGGTGTCCTTGAAATTGATGTGGTATTTGAATCAGAACGTGTGGCCAGTCAGCTGTGACGCCAATGCCTCGAGTGCCATGAGGAGATATTGATGTGCGGCCACTAGTAGTAGCTCTGTTAGCGGTGTCGTTTGTGATCAATTCTTCGACAGTCGTGCCTTCGTCAACTGTTGAAGTCATTTGGAATCGACCTCCACTCGCAGACAAACCTTGCTCCGAATTACCACTCGGTGCCATTGAGCCGCGAGGCTGGCTTAAGAATCAATTGGAACGCTTGGCTCGTGGCATAACGGGGCGGCTGGACGAGCTCTATCCAGAGGTAGTAGGTCCTCGAAATGGGTGGCTCGGCGGAGACGGTGACGGCTGGGAACGTGGACCCTATTGGATCGATGGTCTGCTCCCACTAGCTTATCTACTGAAGGATGAGCAATTGCAAGCCAAGGCTCAGCGATGGGTAGAGTGGACGCTCACCAACCAAGGGGAGGACGGCTATCTGGGGCCAATTCCTTTTGAAAATCCCCCCAAGCCGGAACCAGGATTACAGCGTGACAAGCGCCGCGACTGGTGGCCGAAAATGGTCATGTTGAAGGTGCTCCAGCAGTACTACCTGGCAACCGGTGATCAGCGTGTTATCGATGCGTTGACTCGTTATTTTCGCTATCAACTGCGCGAGTTACCTAAGACTCCTCTGGGAAACTGGACATTTTGGGGGAATCGCCGTGGTGCCGACAATTTGTTAGTCGTCTACTGGCTCTACAACATCACCGGCGAACCGTTTCTTCTCGAATTGGGTGAGTTGATTCACGCGCAGACGCATCCCTATACGGAGATTTTTCTGCAACGTGGCGATATCGCCTTGCACGGACCGTTCAATGAAAAGCAATGGACTTCCCAAGATTCGACCGCTTATCCTTTTCATTGCGTGAATCTAGCCCAAGGCATGAAAGCCCCTATTATCTATTCACAACGCGACCCCAACCAAAAATATCTACAAGCCGTTCGCAAGGCGAGTACCGACCTGGAAAGTCTACATGGCCAGCCGCATGGACTGTTTGGAGGCGACGAGGCGCTGCATGGTAGAGAGCCTACTCGCGGCTCGGAACTGTGTACTGCTGTCGAAATGATGTTCTCGCTCGAGAAAATGCTCGAGATCACCGGTGAAATGGAATTTGCAGATCGCTTGGAGAAAATTGCTTTTAATGTGCTCGCCTCGCAAATCAGCGACGATTGCCTCTCGCGGCAATATTTCCAATTGGCCAATCAAGTCAAGGTGACCCATGGGCGGCGGAACTTCTACAACAACGAGCCAGACCGTTTGGTGTTCGGCCTGTTGTCGGGCTATCCATGTTGCACTTGCAATCTTAACCAGGCGTGGCCGAAGTTTGCCCAACATACTTGGATGGCCTCTTCCGATAAGGGTTTGGCGGCCTTAGTCTACGCCCCGAGTCGAGTCACTGCTCAGGTCGGCAATGCTGGTCATGAAGTGACTATCACTGAGAAAACCGATTATCCTTTTCGAGAGACTGTGCGATTCGAACTGCAAACTGAAGGCATCATCAGGTTTCCGCTGCATTTGAGGATACCTCAATGGTGCTCAGACCCTCAGTTAACTGTCAATGGTAGTTCACATGTGACGTCGGATTCAACTGACGTCCAGGTAATTAATCGAGACTGGAAGGCTGGCGATGTGGTAGAGCTACGGCTTCCCATGAAGTTGACAACGAAACGTTGGTATGAAAACAGTGTCGGCCTTGAGCGAGGACCGCTCATCTTTGCGCTGAAAATCGAAGAGCGTTGGCAAAAACAACATGACTATTACGAAGTCTTTCCCGAGAGTTCTTGGAACTACGCTTTGCTGGAGAATTCCCTGAAGAAGTTGTCAGATCACTATCGTGTCGAAGAGACGGGTTCCTTCGCAGACAATCCTTGGAACCTGCAAAACGCGCCACTACAAATTCGAACTACTGGCATAAGACTGCCCGAATGGACTACCTACAAAGACGATGCCGGACCGATTCCCTGGAGTCCTCAGCAACGTCCGGCAGAGGCAACCCCAGAACCCATCACACTTGTGCCGTACGGCTGCACGACCCTCCGCATCAGTGCATTTCCTACGGTGTACTGATTCTCTTCAACCCAAGAAGTACTCTCACAATGTTCGATCGATCAGTCCTCAAAGTATATTTGAAACCAGCTAGTATCATGCTGCTGGCTTTCCTCCCCTGGGTATGTTGCTACGCCGATCGGCCTAATGTGGTGATCTTATTTGCCGATGACTTGGGCTATTCCGACATCGGATGTTTTGGCGGAGAGGTCGAAACACCAGCGCTGGACCAACTCGCCGCCAACGGTGTTCGCTATACACAATTTTACAACGCCGGTCGATGTTGCCCGTCACGGGCTAGCCTACTTACTGGTCTATATCCACATCAGGCAGGCGTAGGCTTAATGGTCTATCGCAACTATTCAGGTGAAGGGTATCTAGGCTACCTCAACGACCAATGCGTTACATTTGGTGACGTTCTCAAAACGGCTGGTTACCAAACTTACATGGTTGGCAAATGGCATGCAGGCCATCTCCCGAAATCTCGACCCGAGGTTCGCGGTTTCGATCACTTCACAGGGATCTACCTCCATATCGACAGTTACTGGAAGGTTCTTAATAGCTGCGAGATCTATCGCGACGGGCACTTGATGATCAAGGCACAAGAGAATCCTGTAAATCCGTATCGGCCTGAGGAGGAATTCTATACAACCGATTTCTTTACTGATGCAGCATGCGACTATATCCAGCAGGCGACCAGCAACAAAGACCATCCGTTTCTGCTGCATGTCTGCTATAACACGCCCCACTTTCCCCTTGAGGCGCCAGATGATCTCATTGAAAAATACCGCGGTCGCTACTTGCGGGGCTGGGATGTGTTGCGACAAGAGAAATTTGAACGTATGAAAGATTTGGGTTTGCTCCGTAAAGGGCAAAAATTACCTCGCGGAACACAACATGAGGAAGTCGCAGTCGAGGGGCTTCCCTTCAAAGACCTGGTTGATCGTGGTTACCTACCCAAGTGGGACACACTGAGTCCAGCAGACCAGGAAGAACTCGATTTTCGACGTGCAATTTATGCCGCCCAGGTCGATCGGATGGATCAAGGGATTGGACGGATCGTAGCGCTGCTTCGTGAGCGAGGCGTCCTGGATAACACCTTCATCATGTTCTTTTCCGACAATGGTTGTTCTGGGGAATTGGATCTGTTTGGCATGAATTGGCCTGAATATAAGCGAGAAAACTACCACGAGTGGCGTAAGGAAGGGGGTTGGAGTATTTCTCAAGGACAATGTTGGGCCCACTACTCCAACACGCCACTTCGCAAGTATAAACAATACGTCCACGAAGGGGGAATCGCTTCGCCGCTCGTTGTCCACTGGCCTGAGGGCATTGCCGAGAGAGGACGCATTCACGACGAGCAAGTATTTCACCTAATTGATGTCATGCCGACACTCTGTGATCTGGCAGGCGCAACTTATCCTGAAGAGCACGATGGTCGACAAGTCAAGCCGGTACCCGGAATCAGCATGGTCCCTTACTGGCGAGGCGAGGTGAGCGATCCGCCGGAACGCACCTTTTTTTGGCAACACTTAAACCATTCCGCAATTCGCCAGGGAGACTGGAAATTGGTCACCCTCGACGACCGCAACTCCGTGAGTTGGGAACTTTACGATCTCACCTTGGATCGCAGCGAAACCGTCAACGTAATTGACGAGCATCCTGAGTTGGCTGGAGAACTCCGTGGAAAGTGGCTGGCTTGGGCCGAAGAATCAAATGTATTGCCATTTCCCGAAGACCGCGGGAAATGGGAGGCAAACAGTGTCGACTACTGAACTTTGTACCAAGGCATGATTGATGACAAACTCTCTGGACTGGACGATAAGGGATGGTTCCAACACGAATCATGAGTCTTGGCTCAGAAGGTTTTTTCGACCGATGCGGACTGAAATCCTGCGCACTCTTCTGATTGTATTGATCCACGGGTGCATGATTTCGGCCGGAGTAACAGAAAAACTAGTTTGGGGAGCACCTTTTCGAGGGGCCGGGTTCGAAACATTGTTTGACGAAAAGCTCGGAGGGATTATAAGCCTTAAGTGTAGTGAGGACAGGTACAAGACGGATTATCTCAAACCTGGAAGCATACTCGGGGACGTCACGCTAAGGTACCGACGTACTGGAAAGTCCTGGATAACGGTTCAGTTGCACGATGTGGCTTCCAATTTCAATGTCGAGGAGGTATCCGAAGACAAGATTGTGGTGCGCTACAAACTACCCGAGCACTTAGAACTGATCAAGATCTATCGATTTGAGGAGTCGAGGCTTATATGGCAGATCGAGTGTAAGAATCAAGGTAAGCACCCTATCGAAATCGGGGATCTTGCATTGCCACTTCGCATGAATACCGATTTCGTTGCTGGAGACTTGCAGGACCAGGATGCGATAAGGAGTACTTATCAGAACAGGTTGAACCGCCATCGACTGATTGCTGGACATGGTTCGTTTGTTTATTGGATGCGTGCCAGCGGAGTCGGGCCATTTCTTGTCATGCTGCCAAGCAGAGATACTCGTCTGGAGTATTTTGATTCCCATGCCACGGCGTTTATTCATTCCGCTCGGAGCGGCACATTAGAGGAACGAGGCACTTGGCGGCACCAGCATACAGGAGTTCTTCTCAGTTCTCTTGGTGGAAAAAATGACTCGGTTCGCTACACCTTTAGTTTTACTTGGGCGAATGATTACGACGGGGTCCGCGATACACTTTATAAGAACTATGGGTACGATGTGCACGTGATTCCCGGAATGACCTTGCCTGCAGACCTGTCGGCTCGAATAGCGATTCGGACTCGCAACACAATCCATTCCGTTCAACCCGAGTATCCTGAAGAGACGCGTGTCCATTATCAGGGAGAAGATCGGCCAGATGTTCATATCTATGAAGTGACTTTCTCCAGGCTGGGAGAAAACTTACTCAAGATAGTAGATACAGAGGGGCGAGTTTTCCAACTTGAATTCTTCAGCACGGAACCGTTGGAAACGCTCTTTCGAAAACGTGCGCGGTTTATTGCCTTAAAGCAACAACATCGAAATGACAAATGGTACAACGGATTATTCAGCCTCTGGGATATGAGCGAAAAAGTTCTGCGCGGACCTGAAAACACTGGCGGACTCCAGGACTATATGGTCGGCGGCTCCGACGATCCGTCAAACTCGAAGGGTGCCTACCTCTCTGAGAAAAACGTGATTCTTCCCGATGCTGATGAGATCGCCGCGCTTGAGTATTATCTCGAACATTTTGTTTGGGGAGGACTTCAGCGGACCAATGAAGAATATCCCCATGCCTACGGAATCTATGGCAGCGAGAATTGGTTTCTCAATCGAACAAATCCATGGGGAACCGACCAACCAGATCGAATTCTCAGTTACGAAAGGATGTATCACGTTCCACAAGGGACTGGTCTGGGAGCAGAACGGTTGTGGCGGTCCTTCGACTACACGACCCATATCATGCTTTACTACAACATGTACCGCATCGCTAAGCAGTACCCGCATTTGGTGCACTATCTTGATGCAAATGCCTACTTGGAGCGCGCGTTCGGCACTGCTCAGGCGTACTTTCAGGTCCCCTACTCGATTCATATGGTCGGCAAGCCGCTGTGGTCTTTCAAAGGTTACTGCGACTGGGCTTATAAGCTTGGTAATTTTCACGAGCGATACATCATCGATCTGTTCCAAGCGCTGCGGGAGGAGGGAAAACTCGATGAAGCCGACTGGCTGAAGGCTGAATGGGAAAAAAAGGTGAAGTACTTCATATATGACGACCCATTCCCATTTGGTTCCGAATTTGTATTCGATCGAACGGCTTTCGAATCGACACAGTCGATTGCCGGCTATGCCGTCGAAAATCCACTTCAGCCGGACAATCATCTTTGGTTCGACAAAAACCTGAATCGATGGTACTCGCATCCAGAGGTGCATCCCAAGGATGCAATCGAGTTTATGAAACGCCAGATTGACGCTAACATTGCTATGAGAGGGTGGCTCGAAACGTCGTATTACTACCTCGGGTCCGCGAGAGTTGGCACAAACACCTTGGACTATATGTCGCAGATGGCCGGGTGGTCGATCCTTGATTACGGACTTTACTACAGCGACGAACCTGCAAAGTATATTCGGTTGGGCTACGCATCTCTGTTGAGTTCATGGGCGCTGGTAAATTCAGGAACGCCGGAGTCCGATCATGGCTACTGGTTTCCCGGAAAGGCCAATGACGGCGCAGCGGGGTGGTCTTTCCAAACGCAGAAATTTGGCCGCACCTGGGCCCTGGGAGCCTCGCAGCGGGGCATTTGGCCTTGTGATGGTGAAATTGATCATGGGCTCGCAGGCGGAATCCGAGCTGCTTCGACGATCGTTATTGATGATCCTATCTTTGGCGTTCTAGCTCTTGGCGGCTCATTAGAGTCTGAGGCGGGCAGGTACTCAGTCATTCCACGTGATGGCGCGCGTCGGCGTCTGCACTTTTTGGTGGGACAACATCGTTTCCACCTATTGCTCAACACTGACGGATTTAGCAAGGCTGTCCCAATCTTGCTGAAAGACGATCTGCGTCACATCGAGTTCCACCTGGAATGTCGCTCCAATCGAGATCATTTGGGAACATTTGAGGTAAGTGGCCTTCCAGATGGTCAATACGCCGTGCTGATAAACGGGCAAAGAATCTACACATTCGCGAGTACAAAGGGAAGCAAGCAAAGATGTAGTTACACACTCTCGGAGTCACCGGAAAATAGTGTTACGGTCACTCGCTTGGATTAAGTGCTTCCACTAAGCACTAAGGTTCAGCCCAAGGCTCATGCCCCGGTGGCCACTCCACTTGGGTCATTTCGTCTACAGAGAGTTCCATCACCTCCTGATCACAAGTTACCAGAAGGCGCAAACCGTCTTGTCCAACGCGTTCGTAAGCGAGTGGAGAGTTTGCCCCAAGATAGCGGCCTTCCAGATCGAGTCCCCAGACAATGGCGTACGGCTGGCCGTCGCGGGTTGAAGTGAGATACTCGCGCGGACTGTAGACCTTTGCTTTCTCAAGTGTTGGCATCAATTCTTCAACGTTCTTGGGCGGACGCTTTAGATCGCGACAAGCGTAGGCGTAGACGGTCACCAGCGCCTTCAGCCGCGCATGGTCCTCAGGAATACGTGTCACCACTTCATTGGGCCCGCATGAAGAGGCGCTGAGCAAGACTACTACAAGCAACGCAATACAGTTTCTCGGAATTAATGCTACCTGATTCGCTGTACTATTTGTCACAATGAGCCGTCCCGACGGTTACACATCCGCATAAGAACAATGAGGTCGATTTCGTAATTGATAGAACTCACAGAGCCATCGGCTAAGCTGCAATTAAAGGAGATAGGGTGGGCTGAACCAAAGAAATCGTATTTACGATTTCCTATCACTTGACTAGGTAGCAAGTTCGTCAAATAGGAATCATGCTGGGGCTGACGCACTGCAAACCGTTGCGTGTCCCAACTTCGGCCAACATACCACCCGGCGTTGTCACCCCAGGAACCACCCTGGGTCCAATGGCCATTAACATATTTCTCACCGAACATCATTGTGTGCGAAGTGCCATCAGTGATGAGGCTGGTGCGCATCAGAGGGTTTTCCAAAGGATTGAACGGCGTAGTCCGTTGATTCGGTTCGTACCAAATGATCGTGCCCGTTTGGAAACGGCAGAGGCAAGTAGGATCTGGGGTCAACCCGAGTGTCCGCAGGCCGCTTTCATCAGTGTCTCCACCGTTGCCCACATAGTCCCCCAACACAGTCGAACTGATGCCTCCTTGTTCTCCGCCATAATACGTAGGCGGCCTTCGACTGGGGCAGCTAATCAGCGGTGGTATGGCTGCACGAATCTCGAAGTCGTTTTCGAGTGCCCACAACTGTTCATATTCGATGAACGGAAGCAGTTGATAACGCCATCCCCATGACTGATCGCCCAGGATCTCAGGGGAGACGTATTTTCCAGCAGAATCGGTGCGTACATTACGGGGCAACGTCCAGCCCCATCCTGCTGTGGGAAAGGCTTCGTTAGTTTGTTCATGCAGAATCGCAGCAAGGGCTAACTGTTTGAGAGTGTTATTGCAGTGCGTACGTCTAGCTGACTCGCGTGCCGACTGCACAGCAGGAAGTAGCAACGCAATGAGAATTCCTATAATGGCGATCACGACTAGCAATTCAATCAGCGTCATTGCCCGAGATCGTCGTGGTTGCAACACAGTATTTTCGACTCGACTCTTAGTCGGAAATAGATTTGTACTAATTAGAATTTCCATGTTGTTGATTTGGTTCAACAGCGCCCCTTCTTTGGTGTAGTTTCTCTTGATAATTGCCGAGGTTGTCTTGATCGACAATCGCACATGGCAAGCTAATAGACCCCGCCCCCGGCACGGGAATTGTCGCTGAATTTCCTTGGCAAAGTTTTGTCAATGCTTCGATCGACTCGTAGCCATAGAGATAAGGGTCTTGTACAACAGTGCCTTCGATGGCCCCATCAGCTACACCCGACAAGGTCGCCTCATGATTATCAAATGCAATTAGTTTCACGGTTCCAACTTTTTTCGCCTCGTGCAGCGCTTTCAGGCATGCGGGCCCGTTGTAACCATATAGTGCGACCATGCCGGCAAGTTCTGGGTATTCGTTCAAGGCCTGCTTGGCATTGGCGAGGGCTGTTTCGGAATTACTCTCATCAAAGTAAGTGGCAACAATGGTGAACTTTCCTGCTTTAAGCGACTCGCCAAGGTGTTCGGAATCCTCGTCGAACGAGGCGCCTCGGTAGGATTGACCGCGGAGTGAATTAATCAGTGATCGCCGACGATCGCGCGCGTTACTACGCTCGTCGTCTCCGACAAAGATTGCAATTTCGCCGCCATCGGGTAGTGCCCGTTTGACCAAATCCGCAGCTAATTGTCCTGCAGTCACGTTGTTCGTGCCGATGTAGAGATGGCGCAGCGAGTTTTCCGCATCGTTATCGTACGTGACAACTTTGATTTGCGTGGCCAGCTTGCTGATGGTCAGCGCCTGATTCGAAGGAGCCAACGGACTAATAGCGAGCCCATCGTAATCCTTTACATTGATATTGACCAACGCCATACTTTGGGATTTCCCACCCCCTTCTGGCTCGATTATGTCAAGGGCAACGCCATAGTCCTTTGCAGCCGCATGTGCTCCCAAAATCACTTCCTTCCAGAAAGGATCCGGCCCTCCGACAATCAGCACCAATCGGGGAGGAGCCATTCCGTTCGACTCGTTGGCCGCTTCAAGTGAAATCCTGAAATAGTAAACTAGCGAAGCGGCACAGACGAGCAGCATAGCCAGCAGAGCGAGTTTTCGAGTTCTTGCCATATACATTATGTCTGTCAATTCCCTGGAAGATGAGCGTCTTTGCCTTGTGCCGCGCCGAGTCGCCAGCCCTTTTAAGTGCAACAACCGCAGGTGGTATATTTTGCATCCAAATTTTGGCGATTACTCCTGTTTTCTGCCTTTATGAGGCGATTTGATGTACAAATACGGAGAGATGAGGCTGTTGCAGACTAAGTTGGACAAACTGCTTGCGGCATAGATTCAGGGAAACAATGATCCATCCCCCCCGCCTCCTTCTGCTATGGAATTTAGTTGCTGCTTTCCTGCTCGCGATTGGCGTCACCACCCACGCCGCTTCTGGTGATGAGGCGGCGGACGCCACTCGACCTTCGCGCCCGGAGGGCGTTCGAGTCCTTCGCGCATTTAACTACGACGGTGTGCAACTCCTCCCGAGCATGCACCTTGCGCAGCTCAAAGAAGTAAGGGATTACTACATGCAGTTGCGTCCCAACGACATACTGCGCGGATTTCGCTTAAAAGAAAAGGATTGGGCTCCGGGTAAGGACTTAGGAGGTGCATATAGCGAACGTCCGCTATCGTTTGGACAATGGCTTGGCGGATTCGCAAGAATATATCGGGCCACCGGCGATATATTCGTCCGTGACCGTGCACTCTACCTAATGAATGAGTGGGGCAAGACGATTAGCGATAACGGAGCTTACGGTTATCGCGATCAAAAAAGGGGGCATTATGACTACGATAAAATGGTCGGGGGCCTCATCGACGTTTACGAATACATTGGCAGCCAAGACGCTCTCACCTATCTTGAGAGAATCACCGAGTGGGCAGAAAAGAATCTCGATCGATCCAACGAATATGCCTTGCCCACCGAGTGGTATACCCTGTCAGAAAATCTCTACCGCGCTTACGAACTGACTGGGAACGAGCGTTATCGCGAGTTCGCTGAAGTCTGGGAGTATACCGACTTTTGGAACTCTTTGGGAGAGGGAAGCGATGTGTTTCGGCAACTGGTAAACGCCAAGCAGCACCCCAGCTATCACGCATATAGCCACGTCAATTCGCTGAGTAGTGCAGCTATGGCTTACAGTGTCACTGCCGAGCAGAAGTACTTGGATGCGATTGTGGGCGGCTACGAGTTTCTCAAGAACACTCAGTTCTATGCCACCGGCGGTTACGGGCCGGAAGAAAGTTTGATTGTCCCCAATGGATTGCCAGAAACTTTACTTGGGATTCGACGCGGCGAGGCGAATGTTGACGTTCGCTTCCACTTTGAGACATCATGCGGATCTTGGGCCGGATTTAAACTGGGCCGTTATCTAATGCAGTTCACTGGCCAGGCTCACTACGGCGATTGGATTGAGCGGCTGTTTTATAATGGCGTCGGCGCTCTTGTTCCTATGAACGACTATGGCATGATTATGTACGGCTCGAGCTACAATCTCTACGGAGCACAGAAGTCACACAGCACGGTTTGGTTCTGCTGCCAGGGTTCACTTCCACAGACAGTCGCTGACTACCACAATCTACTTTACTTTCACGACGAGGATAATATCTACGTTAATCTATTTGTACCTTCAAGTGTTGTTTGGCAGGGTCCCGGTGGAAAGGTGAAGGTTGTGCAGGAAACTCGCTTCCCAGAGCACGGCGACGTCAACCTGCGTATTGCCTCAAGAGAACCATCACACTTTGGTCTGAAGTTTAGAGTTCCTGGATGGGCGAACGATGCAGTAAAGGTAACTTTAAACGGCGAAAGATTGGCTATCGAAACCAAATCGGGAACGTGGGCTGTCATCGAGAGAACGTGGTCGCCGGACGACGTTGTGACGCTTACATTTGATATGTCGCCAAGAGCGGAACCACTTCCCGGGTACGTTTCCCCCGTCGCAGTGATGTGCGGCCCCGTGGTGATGGTGCAAGCAACCGCCCGCGCAGAAACTGACCTTTTGCCAATCGCCGGTCCGCTTCGATTCCCAGCCGACTACCTTGAAATTTACAGCGAAGCCCGAGTGAATCCAGCACGCAATCTTCACACAAATCAGGAGTTCCGTCCCTTTTACGACATGAAGACCGGAGAGTATTACCGGATGTACTTCAATCGCTGGGGAGAATCCCATATCGATGTAGATAAACTTCGATTCGCAGGAACCTGGGATCCGAGCGGCCTGGCTCGATATAGCGGAGAAGTCAATGATAGCTTCATAGCCGAGTTCACCGGAACAGCCGTCGTCTGGGAAGGGTCGCGTCATGAAGATTCTGGAATCGCTTTGGTGAAAATCGATGGCAAGGACCTTGGCGAAGTTGACCAGTACGGCTACACCAACGTCCATGTTGGCCGCATGGATCAGCGCGAAGTGCCATTTCGTTGGTCCCTAAATGGTCTTCCTCCAGGTAAACACAAGCTTGAAATAACGGTCACGGGGAAGAAAAACTCTGCGTCGGGAGGTACCCGAATTAATGTCAGCGGACTGACAGTTTACCAGTAATCTCGCAGTTATGGAGAAACCTGATGCGACGTTTTGCCGCCTCATTACTCTTAATGAGTCTGAGTTCTAATTGCTTGGCGGGCAACCAGCCGAACATTATTCTGTTCTTCACGGACGACCAAGGTTGGACGGACACGTCGGTCCAAATGATGGCCAATCGTCCAGACACGAGAAACGATTTCTATCGGACTCCTGCTCTGGAACGTATGGCAAAGGCGGGCATGGTCTTTTCCAATGCCTATGCCTGTGCCCCTACATGCACTCCTTCGCGTGCGGGTATCCAATTTGGGAAGACTCCATGCCGCCTTCGGCAAACAGTAGTGCACGACATACTAGCGGCCACCCGGGGCATCGACTGCAAGAACGAAACTTCACTCGCGGAGATGATAAAGCGTGCCGACCCTGAGTACATCACCGCACACTTCGGCAAATGGGGATTCCATCCACGTTCACCACAACACGCTGGCTACGACGAATCGGATGGCAACACCAACAATGGTGAGGGAGACTATCTCGAAGTTCAAAAGAAAAAACCGCTGCCTGACGATGATCCGAAGCGTATCTTCAGCGTGACACAACGGGCAAATGCATTCATAGAGAAGCAAGCCGCCGCTGGTCGTCCCTTCTTCATGCAGATCTCACACTATGCAGTGCACGTTGGACATTCTGCGCTTCAAGAGACCGTTGAAAAGTATCATAGGAGTCCTCGTGGAAAGAGATTAATGTCGGAGCATTCTGATTCGCTGGCGCAAAATGAATCCATCTTCACCTTCGCTGCTATGATCGAAGACTTGGACTCGGGGTTGGGATCACTGCTTGACAAGATCGAGTCTCTCGGGATCAAAGACAACACCTACGTCATTTTCACCTCGGACAACGGGGGAGGATTTTTAGGAAACGACCCACTACGGGGAGGCAAAGGTGAGCTATGGGAGGGTGGCATACGTGTCCCTACGGTGATAGTCGGTCCTGGTGTGCGGCGCGGGGTCATCTGCGACATCCCCATCGCGGGTTGGGATTTCTACTCAACGATCAACGATTTAATCGGCGGAGCACCATTGCCGGCAGAATTCGATGGAGGTAGCCTTCGCAAGATTCTTGAAAAGGGCAACGATGGCACAATCAAACGTAACACTCGAGAGTTGGTTTTCCATTTCCCCTGGTACGGTGGGACGCTGCCGATGTCAGCCATTCGTGATGGCGATTATAAGCTGGTCATGAATCTTCACACGAAGGAAGTCCAACTTTACGACCTTGTCCAAGACATCGGAGAGACTGCGGATTTGGCCAACCAAATGCCGGAGAAGACTGAATTGCTTCGTCGTCGGCTGCTCGCGTACCTTGGAGAGGTCGATGCCGAAGACCTTGATGACATGTTCGATGCTAGAATTCGTGAACTTGAAGGCTACATTCAGAAAGAGCAGGCACGCCCGACTCCAGACGAGGCCGCATTGAAACGGCACACTACTGCATTGGAAAGCACCCACCGTGCGCGTGCGTCGACGGAGTGGAGGTAAGATCGATGTACGATTTTCTTTGCCCCAAGTACTGGCTTGTACTGGTTTTGTGCTTCACATCTTTTAACTTCTCACAAGTGACGGTAACCGGTGGCGAAACGCCTGAGATTAGTGAACAGCCCCCCTATACCGACTACTGCGAGATGCTGAGTCAAGAGATCCAAGGGCGCAAGCACGCATTTCTCGCAGGGAATAAAACTTACTATGTGGGAGGAATATATCACTCCTTTAAGCTCCACGAACATGAGACCATCGGCCTGACACACCCGTTCTTCCATGACCTGCGCGGTCGAGGCTTTGGTTTAGCGAAACACGATAGTAGTGGCTACGGGCACGATTTCCGCGGTTGGGAGTTCTACAATAAAACTCGGGTCGCCTATGGGACCGTCATGATAGACGGCGAGCGGTATGAGGCGCCCGTGCCAGTCTCAATGAAATGGCGACCAGATAAAGTAATTTGCGAATACGAAGTTGGCGGGGTTCAAATTCACGAGGAAAAGTTCATAGCCAACAACGACGTGGCCTGTTCGATCATAAGTTCTGACAAACCTATTAAGATTTCCTTTGATGGCCGCAGCCTTTACATTCCGAACCTGAGTCTCGAATCTAAAGCGACAGTGCAATTTGATCGCACCAACAACTCAGTGCATATCACTGAAGACGGTACAGTCACGACGCATCCTGTTCAAGGAGAGACCGTGCCAGGCATGTTAATTTATGATGGCATGAGTACGGTGTTGTCCTGCTCCATACCCATCGTGGGGTATGCGTCCAACATCGATGATCGCGGGCAATGCCATTATTCCTTCGAAATCAATTGCGATGACCAAGGTGTAGCAATTGCCTGGGCAATGGCCGACAGTTACCCCAAGGCCCTTGCCGATGTCCAAGAAGTGCTGGACGATTCGCAGGCGGCGCTGGATGCCAAGTCCCAGACGATGAATGATTTACTGAATTATCAGATCCCCTATTTCCGCTGCTCAAACCAGAACATCGTTGATATCTACTACTATCTCTGGGCGATCTACCTGATGTACTATATCGACGTCCAGGAAGGATGGGAGATGTATCCGCACACTCAGACTGCGGTCAACAATTTCCTAGGAATGCATCGTTATGACGCTAACTTTCAGATCATGGTCGGCTCCTGGACAGCCAATAAGAAGTATTATGCCTATGGGAACGTTTTACACTGGAAACCGCTGCTACCCTATGCGCGCTCTGGTGGCGCCCTGCCAGACAATAAGGGTATCGCGTGGTTCTCGCCGGTATGGGGCACAACCACTGAACACGTAATCGGTGCTTGGCAAATCTATCAACACACCGGCGACCTTGAGTTTTTACACGACTGTTACGACAACTACTTTAAGGTATTATTCAAAGATGGCATGCACAGTCACTGGGGATGCCACTACGACGCCGCGGAGTGCTTGCGGGAGATGGCGATCCTTACTGGTGATGAAGAAAACCCCGATCGTTGGCTGGAACTAGTCAATTTTGAGGGTCGTGAACATTGGCTCAACAATATGTGGGAGAGTCACCATCCAGGCTTCTTCGGAGGGGGAGGCAAACACCTAGACTGGAGTGGATTTGCCTATCTTCGCAATAGCTATTTCCCCGAGGAGTGGGCTTACGAGATGACGCGTCATTGGGCAGTCGATTCGAGGAAAGGATTCTTTTGGAAGGTACCTCTGTCGTCTCGCTCGATTCCTGATTTAGAGACTGTTAATGATCCTGAGTTCGCTTCCACACCTGATACCAACTACTACGCGCTGATTGGCATGTACAAGAGCAACGTAGGTCGCTACGCGAACCAATGTGCACTTGCCCACCTCGAGAGCTACAACATGCATTGGGGAATTCCGATCGCTCCAGAGGCGTGGAGTTCAGAGCCTGCTCCGTGGGGCGATCAATACTCCAATTTCAACGCTGGGAAAATTCTACTCATCTTGGAGGGTATAGCGGGCATCCAGTACTCCGTTCCAGACGATACACTAGTCGTATGCGAGAATTTCCCTGAAGAGTGGCATTCTATGGAAGTTCGTGTCCCTGTCGAAGTAAATGGTGTAGTGCGTTGGCCATGCATCATCTATGAACGTTCCGAAGCAGGAGATTCTGTAGAAAAGACTATCTCGATTCAGCACAATCCATTCAAATATCTAAAGATTCAACCTTGGCTGGAGGAAGGACTCCTGCTGACTGCGACTGGTGGTTATGAACTCGAAGGTCAACCACGAAATCATCTTGGGTACTCTTTCGAGGAAGCAACACAAGAGTCCATTTTTATTAACATTAGTCAGTCTGATTAGGGTTTTGTTTATCTTCCTCGAGATTATTTGCCCACTAGTTTGAAACCTTCGGTCTGAGGTCACGACTGAACAAACCCCGAATGCGAACAATTGCAAGCGGTTATTCGGAGATCTATACCAGAGCCAACTAATCAATTAGCGAGTGGTACTGACAACCGAAACTCGATCTTGACTATCCTTACCGACCTTGGATCCCATTCGACTTTTCAAACAAGACAAAAGAATCTTGATAGGTATATACTTTTCGCAAACCGTAACGAATTTCCGATTCACTACACGAACGTCGGTAAGGATTCCCAAAAACACAATGACCATCCAGAGAGAGTCCGGCTCAGGTACGCTAGTGGACGAGCTAGTAAGTGTTGAGATACTGCCGAACTGACGTTGTATCAATAGATAATCTCTGCCGTCGCTGTCGCCGTCACCGTCTATATCCCCAGCGGGAGTTGATCCATAGGCCTGCTGCCAAATCTGAACATCGGCAGCATCTACTTTCCCATCAAAATTGAAGTCTGCCTCCAGGAATATCGCGTTCTGTTTCCAAGGCAAGACTGGCAATTCATCGAGTATGATAATGTCTTCATGGCTTAGGGTCGCTTGCAAGTCCGCAGCGGACATTGCGTCCACAAAACTCCCAGACCACGGTGAAAAATAACTCCACTCGATTCCCCATTGATCCATTAGCTCTGGGTTAGGCAGCGTACCAGTTTCCGAAAGGGCGATCATTTTACGACCATCGTAGTGCTCCAAGATGTCATACCACTGCCCACTCATACTCGAACTCGGATCGGTATAAATGTCGAGACCCACCATATCAACCACATTATCACCCGGATACCAGTCCAAGTGGTTTCCTTCAGCAGCTGAGGAAGTGAATTCCCAGATGAGATTGTGCAAGCCATGGTGGTTGGTCAACCGATCGTAAGTTAGATTCCAAAGTTGCTTAAACGCATCAGGCCCATGGTCACCCCACCAGAACCACCCCCCTTGGGCTTCATGCAGTGGACGCCAAATGACCGGCACATCAGCGTCTTCAAACTTTTGGAGTTCGACGGCAATGGCATCGATGTCACGGAGCAGTAGTTGATAATCGCTGCTTGAGGGGTTGGCCAAAGCGCCGGGCAGATCAAATGTCGTGGCGTAAGTATAAAACCCGCGCCACCATTCCTTTCCTGGTTGGTTGATTAAGTTGGCTGGTGCATTCCAATGCCAGGACATAGTAACAATGCCTCCTGTCTGCTGTGCCCATGCAATGGACTGCTCCGTTTCGTTTCTCGGATTGGCGCCGAACTGTATCCGTGATGGTGAGTATTCGATGAAATCCGAGGCGCGAATTGCAGGAATCATTCCTCCCGACTTGTTCAAATAGCTCTGGACGGGGAATGCCAGGTTTTTACTAGACTCATGCTGCTGACCTGAGAGCGTCTTGCTGCCATATTGGCTTGCCAGGTAATTCATCAAAACCTGAGTAGAGTAACTAGCCTGGGAATCAGACAACACCGGTGCTATCGGAGTAATAGCCGGAGGAGTAAACGGGCGAAACTCCAGGTAATCGACGTCGAAGAAGCCCCACCCTTCATAGATGGCTAGAGTGTTGGTTCCGGCACTCAAGTGAAACAACCCCGCACGATCCTCTGAAAAAGTCGAGGTATGATCAAACATCCCACTGCCAAACTCTCCGTCTACCTGGTATTCGTAGCCCTTAGGTCCAAATTGGGAACGGTATCCGACCCACATCTCATAGAGTCCCTCAGGCACGTCGACATGGAGTTCGAAATAATCTTCGACAGCATCTTGATTACTGAAACCCGTTACATAACCTGTTCCCGAGTAGCCAGAGACCGAACTACTGGTGATGACATTGAATAAATTGCCGGTTTCAGCCTCATACCGAAGGTATTGGGCAGTGGCAGGTGATCCCATCGATACGTATAGTAACGTCGCGAGCAGTAGGACACGTGACATTCAATGTTGCTCCTTCAAAAAGTGAAACTAGGTCGCTTAATTTAATTATACTCAAATTAAACAACCTTATTGCACCTGAGATTTATTCCTGCAAAGAACAAGAGCAACGAGCAAATCGTAGCAGGTTCAGGTACTGCTTCAGCCGTGATCAGTGCGGGAGAAGTGCCATATTGGGATTGCCAAATATTCAAGTCCGTAGAATCAACCATTCCATCACCATTGGCATCTCCTTGTGCCAAAGTCGTTCCAGTGCCGAAACCTCGTTGCCAAGCGAGGAAATCTTTGCCATCAATATCCCCATCTCCATCGAAATCAGCGTTTTCGGGGGGAACATATGTGGTGTCGGTTAATGCGATTCGATCGACGTACACCGTCGCATTGTTTCCATTGGGCCAGGTACCATCGAAGCCGATATGGAAAGCAAGTCCAGAGACAGAACTGGGAAGTGAGAAACTATTTAAGGGAATCTCGACATGAAAAGTTTGATTTACAGGACTATTGATATCCGCAAACGGAAACGCTTGTGTCCAACTGCCGCCAGTGGGTTGAAACGAGACATGCATATTCATGTCTGTTAAACCGGCTGGCAGGTCAGCGGCGACATATGTCACGTCGAGTTCTAACACGTAATCTGCAATATTATCTGCCAAAGCGTCTTTCAGGATCTGCAATTGTGTGCCACTCATGAATACACGGGCGTCCCAGGTCCAATCATCATCGGTCTTGGTGATTGCAAGACTGTAGGTCCCATCAGTAGCGCCTTTAGGAGTAACACGCGAAAGACTGCTCAGGCTGCCGCTAAAGTTTGGAAAAGCAAATCCTTCGAGGCCAGTCTCAAAGCTGTACAGAAGTTGCGTTGCACCAGGGGGTGGATCGCCACCCCCGGGATTCATATTCGTGCCATTTACAAAACTGGATAGCCACTGGGCAGTCTGCTGATTGTTGGGTTGATTGCCGCCATTGGGATTCATGTTCCACAAGCTGCCAGCTGAACCTTGCATATCCCATTGCCAAATATGGGTTGCCAAGAAATCACCTGCAGCCTTGCGACTGTCAAGCGCTCGCATCAAGCCCTCGAACGCCATGATCTGCTCGTCTGGATCCAGCGGTTGAGAATTACCTTGGGGAGTAACTGAGGTTCGATTATGGGGTAAGTAACCTACCTCAGTAAAAACCACTGGCATTCCTGCCCCTCCCTTACGGGCTGCAGCGAACGGGAGAATCTCATTGTTAAGATTGTGGATCCAGGCACTGTGTACCTGACTGATAAAAGTGGACATTGGATAGCCCCCCGAAGCATCGGCCTGACTGTTGGTAAGGAGGTTAGTAAAGTACGCATCAATGCCGATGAAATCGATGGCTGGGTTATCCCAGATCGTATTGGCAGTATTTACACTATTGTAGCTATCCCAATTCGAAGCGTAGCCCAGCGATCCGCTGAAGACCGCGTCGACAGCGTTGATAACGGATGTCCACTTGGCATTATTACCAACATTGAGTTCTAAGGCGCGCAGTTCAGTTCCTACTGTCATCGCGTCAGCACCATTTGCCTGTGCAACTGCTGCCACGTCGACCATGTATTGCTGGTAGTCATTCCAAAACGTGTTCGACTCGGCACTCCCAGGAGTTGGATTATAAAAGCCACGCCAATTGGTAAAGCCCTCAGGCTCTACGAAAGGATTTACTGTCACCCGCATGCCGAGTTGCTTGCCGCGAACAATTCCTGCAGCGATGTGACTGAGTTCCGGACCTCTACTCGACGATGTGGCGATGGAGCCTGAGCCCGGGGTATAGAATCTCACCGGGCTGAGGGAAACTTCATCGAAGCCCGCATCAAAAGCTGCCTGTACAGCGTTTTGCCAAACGGTGCTTCCGTTTGCGAAATTGAACCATGAGACCAGATTGAATCCCACCCCCGGGTCAATGCCAGGCTCATAAAGTGTGGGATTCGCCGAAG
The DNA here is from genome assembly GCA_937925545.1 of uncultured Planctomycetaceae bacterium. GTDB lineage: Bacteria > Planctomycetota > Planctomycetia > Pirellulales > Lacipirellulaceae > Bythopirellula. Next base: position 159,183 of record CALALR010000017.1, on the reverse strand, counting down.
TGAATGCAGCTGGCACAACGCTTAATAGCAAGCCAAGGCAAATGACTGCGATATTCCATCGTTGAGAAGAATTTGGCATCCCAGTCTTCATTCACTTCTAGGTTTCGGGACTTTGATTTCAAGAGGAGCATCAGCCGTATCGATGACGAGCGGAGAATCGCCAGCTTGGATATACTCCTTGGGAACTAGCAATTTGCCATCGCTGTCGGTTGCATAAAAGATGGCAACACGATGCTTACCTGGGATCAAGCCATCTCCGTATTTATAACTTGTGACACAATCAAAGTTACCTGAGCTATCAATATCAGCCTGGGCAGGTCGCGGACTCATGCCTTCTATCTCAGGAGCATCGAGCGCGTAAAACTTAAGGGCGAATCCACCAGAAGGGATAGGTGTACCGTCTTCATAAGTCACTTTACCTGAGACAGGAATGTAATCGTACGGTGAAACTGAGTTCCAACATCCAGCAAGTAAGATAATTAATGAAGTACTTATGACTGCTTTTTTAAAATGGGGAATCCTCATCATCTTCTTTCTTGAAATAGTAAAATTCAGAAAAAAAGCTCGAAAAGAACGCCCCGAAACCATTATCCATTATTCAATAATGCCGGTTGTTTGACCATCGGTAGAGACATTTAGCCTTTGCCATACGCCAAAGTTCTGCAGAAGTATGTCATTCGGATTGGAACAGCCGATGCAAGCGCCCCCCGTAATATTTCCCGAATCAATGAAATCGCTGATAAATCTAACACTGGCGTCGGCCATTGCAACAAAGGCTCCACCTACATGAACACTTCGGACTACCGACTCACCACTGGCGTTGACATTCCGATCGGGCATCATGCATTCAGCCCGTAGTCTTGGCTCGCCAACATCATCAATAATATCGGTAGCTCCTTGCACATCGTCATCCGTTCCTCCGCAGGAATTCACTGCTCCGAGCACATCCGACGCATGGCGACAATGAAAGCTGGAACCACACATTCCCATAGCCCATACTCCGCGACGATCTCGTGGACTAAGTCCCACCCTCATTTCTCCAATCATGATCGTATTGCTAAGACCATCGGAAATCCTCTCGAGGGAGTACCCTTCGGGTCCTACATGCCCAATACCAAGATTATAGTCGAGAAAGTCAGCCAGTTTGCTACCAGTAACCGAACTATCTCCTGAAGCAATTTTGTTGTTTTCGTTGTTCCCCCAATATTGAAAGCCATTCAGACCATAGTTTCCGCGAGCCCACTGCAAGTTGTTAATACCGCCTACAAATGGATTTCCACTGCCATTATCACTGGGGCAAAGGAATAGTGGAATCTCTGTTGCTATTTCTTCTACGTCGTTCGGGGTCTTTGTAACTGGATCGGTAATCCGTCTCGAATTAGCCGCTGTTGGAACATTCCACACTGCGTCGATGCGGTCGTAAAGATTGGCCATTTCAACCTGTGGAAGTAATTCAATCAACCAATTGGTGTACAGGATATTGTCCGAAAGCGTATTCTGCGCTGAAGCATTGGGCACCATGTATGCGGGGGAGGGAAAAGTTTTCTTCGCCGATTCATAGGTCATCATCGCTAACGCAATGTTTTTCAGATTATTCTGACATTTGGTTCGACGTGCAGCTTCGCGAGCGGCTTGCACCGCGGGCAGCAAAAGTGCAACCAGTACACCGATGATTGCAATTACCACTAGCAGTTCGACCAAAGTAAAGCCTTTTCGAACCGTAGTGTGCTCGGTCTCTATCTTATGATGAGCGAAGCCCTGTTGGCATGAATCATGCATCCTGTCAGTTCTCCAGTTCCATAGCAAATAAAAACCAATGTCCAATTATTAGGAGAAAACCTAAAAAATGAATCACCAGCTCATGGATGAACTAGCCACGCAATAGCTGCGGTCTGCCCCGCACCAAATTAAACGACTCATTCATTTTAGTCGTCTTTGGCGACCGCCAGCCATGATGAATACATTAGCAATCAATGTAAGCAAGATCGTGGAAGGTTCTGGAATGGCGATGCCTGCAGCTAAAGGAGGTGCTGTACCATATTGTTCCTGCCAAATCGCAAGATCTCCTGAGTTGATTCCATTGGGAGATCCACCTCGCTGCCAAATCAGGAAATCTCTTCCGTCTACGTCACCATCTCCATCAAAATCCCCGGAATCACCCGATACTTCTCGGATAATTCGAAAGTTATCGATCTGATAAATGCCAGGACCATCGGTATTTGTGGAGATACCAATTCGCAGAAAATTGGTTCCCACACTTAGTCCTGCTTGCGCCAAGCTAAGTCCAGAAGTATTGTCAACCATCGAACTGAAAGGAATAGTGACGGTACCAGTCGTTCCAATGGGAGGGCTCCCATTGAAACTTGAACCCTCGGCATCATAAAAAGTGTTTTCGTCGGAGAAATGGACCCCAAATTTGGTAAAGCTAGGAGAGTTTGGAAAAGGATCATCAAATCTTACATCGAATGCAACTGATAACCCTCCGTTAACCTTATTGACAATGTCGTCGATGATGCCCTGTATCGTAGGATCGATCTCTTCGATCTGAGGATCTGGGTTAATATCCGAATTTAGCACAAATTGACTTCCCCAAGTAAAACTGGGAGAAGCGTGAGATTGGCGGTCAATCTGCAGGGAAGAACTCCCGTCGGTTGCTCCTAGAGATGAAATCGAGTGGATGTGTCCAGGTTGTCCGAACCCATTTCTCCAGTTCTCCAATTGCTCGTTTACCCCTGGAGTACTTGGATTGTCGGGAGTTTCCCAAGAAAACAACGTCACTTCTTCCAACTGAGGCAAGGGAGTAAAGCGAATATTGTCGACAAAGTATTTAACCCCCTGTCCACCTGGGCCATTCACATGGTCGCTATTTGAACCAATGTTCAATTGATAGAAGCTTGAGTTTTGTGCCACCGGGAGCGAAGTCATAGGAATACTGATCGGAAAAGTCCCGGTGAGTCCATTTAGGTTTGGAGACACATTGAATACTTGGGGAAAATTTGGAGAGTCACTGTTTGCCGCCACATTGATTAAAAAGAAATTGCCTGTGCTTGTTACATTGGCAAAACTGTCGGGGGTAATTGAAACATCAAAATCAAGAGTGTACTGCTGCAGATCCGCAGCAACGGCATTGAAAGCATTGTAAATGTTAGTATCGCCAGGTCCGACACTTGCTCTAACATCCCACCCAAAAGTCGGGCCCGTTTCAATAGCCATACTTTGCGAGCCATTTGTGGCACCCATGCTGGAAGTGGCAACACTGATAAAGTCAGAACCAGAATAACCTGTTGCTTCCCACCCCTCTAAACCTGACTCGAAGGAATACAGTAGCTGAGCATGCACACATGTGCTCCCTAACAAACACTGCAATGAGATAGTAGTTGCGCAGAACCACTTGTTAATCCATAGTTTCTTGATGACGCTCTGCATGGGTACGCCTCTCCTTAACGAAATCTGCCGTTAGAAAATGGATGAGAAATGGATCAATTTAGGTTGCCATAGATTTTAAATGAGGCCAAACAGGTAAATAAATATTTCCGGTCCTAAACAAGCTCCATTGTCTCGGACCGGAACCTCATCTCTTGATTGGCTAATCCTGCCGCTCATGTGCACAGTTTCCTGCAAGATTCTCTTATCTATTTCTCCGGACACAGGTGCCCGCTAGAAGGGTAGACAAACAAAGCAGAGCAAGCCCAGTCGGTTCTGGAATTACTGAGTAACGCACTAAATCAATATTTATCTGAATGTCGTTCGTGTGGGACCCAAGATTAAGACCACTAAACTGAACGTTCTTGCGATCGGACACTCCCGCCAAAGGAAACTTCAAATCGTGAAAAGTTCCATCAATAGGAAGTGATAAATCTCCAGCCGCCTGGTATGAGAAACCTGATCCCGTCTGATAGTAGGCTTGCACGTTAACAGAACCACCCCCACCAGTAACGTCCGTGGCTGATATTCGGTAGGTCACGAAATCATAATTAGAAAGATCGGTTAGTCGCTCGTTGAAACTATTGCCGTTAAAGACCGTCCCATTCCCGTAAGCGATTGCCGCACCACTTGGATCTCCAACTCCATGATCACCCTGATCAGTCCATTGCAGAGAGCCGGAACCCGCCGTATTATGCGAGAATCCGGTCTGATTTTGTCCACCATTATTGCCAATGATCGCACCAAGATCGAAGTTGCCAAAGACACCTTGCAAACCGTTGTCGGAGGACCCAACGTCATGGGTTGCTAAATCACGAACTGTCAGAGGTGTTCCAGCACTACGGACCTCTTCAAGAGTCCAAACCAGATTACCTTCAGCGAAATGATCACGGATATTGAATCCAACGGTGCGAATGTAGACTTGCTGTTCAAAAGTCAGTCCTGCCAATGGCAGCTGGTAAGTACTTACACCTGGTGACACAGCAACATCAGGTCCAAGTGCTACATAAGTAAAGCCTAGTGAGCCCTGGATATAGAATTGCACATCAACGTTTCCGACGCCATTGTGCCCTAGGTCAAACTCCAAGAAGTCTAAGCCCGTGAGATCTAAACCTCCGGTAGCCGTCGAGGATTCCAGCCGCCGGTTGGCACCATCACTGATGGCCACATCTTCTCCCGGCGTTCCAATTTCAATAATTCTCAATTGGCCAACAATGTTATTGTCAAGAAGTACATTATTGGTACCGAAATTTTTCTTCCAATCTTCAATGCTGGCTGGCCCATCCCACGTGTAGAGGACTCCGGGTGATTGAGCCCATGAGGTTGAATGCGCTGCTAGTACAGCGACCAACAAGAGACCTGAAAACCTGATGCAACTCATTAGAACTCCCCCTCAAAAAAAAGAAAAAGACTTTGAAACACTGACTGAGACACCAATTCGGAAAAGTACCAATTCAAGTAGTGCTCGCAGAACACAACGGCAGTTAAACTACTTGAACAAGACCCATTCTAGCCGCTGCAAAGCGGTGTTGTCAACTAATTGAGATCTGAAATTGAGATTTTTTTCCTCTGACAAAACAAATGTTATCACGGCGGCAACTGTCTGTTGAAAAATGCCTGAGCTTATGAATTCAAGCTAAAACAATGGATTTAGTGGGGAACGCTAGTTCTTAATCAGGCATTGCTTAGAAAAGTTGATACAAATCGAGCCTTTAGACCTTAGATACGCTGGGTGGTAGAACCTCGTACAATCAGCTCTGCTCCAACCCTAATGGTCGTTGGCGAACTGTCAGAGTATTCGCCATCAAGCCGATCCAAGACTAGCTGGGCAGCTCGCCGGCCGATTTCCTTAGGACGTTGACGCATTGTCGTCAAAGGAGGCTGTAATGCAGCTGCAAAATCGAGGTCGGCAAAGCCCACTACGGATAAATCCTCGGGAATACGAAGCCCAAGACTGGCTGCAGCCTCGTATATGAAAAGGGCTTCGTGGTCAGTGACTGTAAATACCGCCGTAGGACGGGGATTCTGGTTCAGTATTTCCTCAGCCACTTCCACGCCATTGGAGCCCCATTGATTGAGTCGCCAACTCTTGACCTCAACTCCTGTGTGTTCCTTTATCACCTGCTCAAACGACTCTCGTCGACGCACGGCCCACGCCTGCCAGGCGGTTTCACGCGAAGAAAAACATGCGATGTTAACGTGTCCAAGAGAGATTAAATGCTCTGCAACTGCTTTGGTAGAACGCTGCTCATCGGTCTCAATGGAGTCGGCGATTTGATCTTCGGAGAATTCGTGATCGATTACCACGACGGGTACTCTTTGTTCGACCAGTTCGCGAAAATGACTGTAGTAAGCTACGGCGAAACTTGGCCAAAGAATTAAGCCATCCACCCGGCGATCAAGCAGTCGACTGATTTGCTCCAGCCCCTGCTCATCCCCCTTCTCGAAATGGGGAATTTCCTGGCAATCTCCAACCCAGACGGTAATTGGGAGATAATCGGCAGCCGCCAATACGATGTGAATCCCGGCCAAGACGTCCACCCAAAACGAGTCATATGGGGGGATCATGACTCCAATCATCTTGGTTCGGCCGGTTTGCATCCCGTTAACCAGCAGATTTCGGCGCCAGCCGAGCTCGCGGGCCACCTGCAAGACTCTCTCGCAGGTATCTTCCCCAAAGCGATCACATTCCCCCCTTAAAATACGGGAAGCGGCGCTCATCGAGACATTAGCCGCCTGTGCAACATCCTTCAGACGTGGAGCAGTGGAACCAGCCATGCTGATAGAGTTTCTTTTTCTTTCTGTAAACAACCCGCTGTTCTTGGGTAAAACTTAAGACCCACCATCATGATGCTCTGAATCATCTGTCCTGGCAACTCTGTCTTACTGAACTAGACTTTAAATCTTACCCAGTCATCCGTTCCCGCAGGGCAGAAGCTAAAGAAGTTGAAAACATGAGCTGCTCAACTACTTGAAACATTGGGTTTTTGCCTGTAAGCTATAAGAAGTTCGAGCAAAGTCTCGTCTCTAACCAAGTCTTATAATTGCTCCTGATTTAGTCGATTGAATTGTTAAATGAAGAACCAGGTAGGCCAAATTGAATCAGGTAATGGCGATACCATCGGCACCTTGCAAAAGAAACCTTTGGATGCTGGCCAGGGCCAAGCGGGATCAGCCGCCTCTATTCCTTGGCAACAACGACCCGCTGGTTGCAAAGATGTTGTCTGGCGACATTCAGGCAACCCGGTGATCGGCAGGCACTACATTCCAGGCGCTCAAGGGATTTACAACAGCGCAGTAATCCCTTTTGGTGACGGCTTTGCCGGCGTGTTTCGAGTCGAACTTCGCACCCGGTATCCCCATTTGCATACTGGTTGGAGTGAGGACGGGCTGATTTGGCATATTGAGCCGAAGCCGATCCAATACATCGGAGATCCAGAAGTTGTTGCAACCGACGACTACGCCTATGACCCGCGAGTATGCAAAATTGATGATACGTATTACGTCACATGGTGCGGCGGCAAGAATGGGCCGACAATCAGCGTCGCCAAAACGAAAGATTTCCAGCAATTCACTCAACTGGACAATGCTTTCTTGCCTTTCAACCGCAACGGTGTACTTTTTCCTAGAAAAATCAATGACAAGTTTTTTATGCTCAGCCGTCCTAGTGACGATGGGCACACGCCCTTTGGAGATATTTACGTCAGCCAAAGTCCTGACATGATTCATTGGGGTAAGCATCGACTAGTTATGCGTCGTGGAGGGGGAGAAGTCGGTCAGTGGTGGCAGCGAACTAAAGTAGGTGCAGGACCGATTCCGATCGAGACGCAAGAAGGCTGGCTGATGATCTATCACGCCGTGATGGATACATGCAACGGGTTTGTGTATAGCATGGGTGCCGCCCTGCTGGACCTCGACCAACCGTGGAAAGTTCTCTATCGCACCAATCAGCACATTCTTACCCCCGAAGCAGATTATGAAGTCACCGGTCACGTGCCAAATGTCGTGTTTCCTTGTGCGGCCTTATGTGATGTCAAACAAGATCGTTTAGCAATCTATTATGGTGCAGCGGATACTTCTTCCTGCCTGGCCTATGCTCATCTGAGTGAATTAATTGAATTCACCAAAGCAAATTCAGCAGTATTTTAAGTGGTGGTTACTGATCCATCCAAAACAGAAATCAGACCTATTCATCCTCCATCTGTTGTGCACAAGGTGCCATCCACTCCAGTCTGGTGATCGATGTTTACTCTTCATCCAATCGACACCGCCATCATCTTTTGTTACCTCGCGATCACAATTCTTATTGGTTTCTGGATATCCAAGCGCGCCTCCAAGAATATTGACAGTTATTTTTTGGGGGGGAACACCATCCCCTGGTATGCGCTGGGTTTGTCGAATGCCTCGGGCATGTTCGACATAAGCGGCACCATGTGGATGGTCTATCTACTCTTCGTTTATGGATTAAAAAGTGTCTGGATTCCCTGGTTGTGGCCCTCCTTTAATCAAATATTCATGATGGTGTTTCTTTCGATCTGGTTGCGGAGGTCGAGAGTGATGACGGGAGCCGAATGGATTCGCTTTCGATTCGGCGAAGGCCGAGGTGCCCAACTCGCCCATTTAATCGTGGTGCTTTTTGCCCTGATCAATGTCATAGGATTCCTGGCGTACGGTTTTATCGGCATAGGCAAGTTCGCCGCCTCGTTTCTCCCATGGCAATTCTCCACTGATCCCGATACGAACGTAAATCTATACGCTTTGATCATTACGACTATAACAACCGTGTACGTGGTGAAGGGTGGGATGTTCAGTGTAGTTTTCACCGAAGTTCTTCAGTTTTTTGTCATGACTCTCGCTTGTGTATGGGTGGGGATCATTGCGATGCAAGCCACTTCTCCCGAACTACTCGATCAGATGATCCCGGCGGGATGGCGAGATCTCTTATTCGGTTGGAAACTCGATCTTGATTGGAGTGGCGTTCTCGATGCTGCCAACAAAAAGATCGCAGCCGACGGTTGGGAGCTGTTTTCTATCTTCTTCATGCTGATGCTTTTCAAAGGGGTTTTGCAAAGTTTGGCAGGTCCAGCCCCGAACTACGACATGCAACGAGTTCTCTCAGCCCGCACACCACGAGAAGCTGCAATGATGAGTGGCTTGGTCAGCCTCGTGCTCTTGGTGCCCAGGTACATGTTGATCACTGGACTAACGGTTCTCGCCCTCTGTCATTTTTCAGACGAACTCAGTACGATGGGAAACGATATCGATTTTGAACTAATTTTGCCCTTGGCTATACGTGAGTTTATCCCTGTCGGACTGTTAGGTCTGTTAATTTCTGCTCTGTTAGCGGCTTTCATGTCCACCTATGCGGCTACGGTAAACGCGGCCCCAGCATATGTTGTCAACGACATTTACAAGCGCTACATTAATCCTCATGCCAGCAGTAAAACGTATGTCTGGATGAGCTACGCGACCTCGATTGCAGTCGTAGTCATAGGCACTGCTTTTGGTTTCTTCACCAAATCACTTAACGATATCGTGCAATGGATTGTTGCTGCTTTGTATGGTGGATATACGGCAGCCAATTTACTCAAATGGTTCTGGTGGCGCTTCAATAGCTATGGTTACTTTTGGGGAATGGCTGCAGGAATCATTTCCGCAGCGATAGTGCCACGTTTGCTACCAGATGTCACACCACTCTTCAGCTTCCCGATTATTCTTGTCGTGTCGATTCTGGGAAGCATCGGAGGCAGCCTGCTAACTCCTATGGATGATCTGGAAGTACTCAAGGAATTCTATCGCAAGGTTCGACCTTGGGGCTTTTGGAAACCTATCCATGAGCTCGTGGAGACTGAGTATCCGGGTACGATCCCCAATAAGTCTTGTCTGCGAGATTGGATAAACATTGTCGTGGGCATGACATGGCAAACCGCTTTAGCTGCCTCAGGAGTATACTTGGTTATCCAAGATTATTCTGCTGTACTGATCTCCGCTCTGGTGATCATAGTCACGTCACTTTTTTTAAAGTTCAACTGGTACGACAGGCTCGAAAATTATCCAGCCGATCTGGCTCTCGGCGACTCTATTGAAATTCTCCCTCAGAAAACTGTTTAGTTCTTCATAGCAGCTAGGGTTTGCAACCACATGATAAAACGGTTCTTAAAGGTTTTCGTCGCACTATTTTTTCTCTGTATATTCACACCGATCTTATGTGGAGAAGAAACGCCTGCCGTGCGAAATATACTCTCCTCCGCAGGGGACCAAATTCTCGATGGCACGAAGCCGTTTCGTTTCATATCGTTCAATATTCCCAACCTGCATCTGATAGAAGATAATTTCTCGTTCTTGGATTCAAATCCATGGCGCTGGCCGAATGAATTCGAAATCGCGGACGCTCTCGAATCTGTCCGTCAGATGGGGGGCACGGTCGTACGCACTTATGTATTGAGTGTGCATCGAGAAGGATCCGACATGGGAGACTGCGTCCATGTCCGAGCACCCGGCGATTTCAATGAAACTGCCTTTCGCGTGCTTGACAAGGTGCTCCAAATAGCTGGCGAAAAGGGCATCCGTGTCATTATTCCTTTGGTCGATAACTGGAGATGGTGGGGTGGTGCCGCTGAATATGCCCAATTTCGAAACAAATCTCTTGACGCGTTTTGGACCGACGAACAGGTGATCCGTGACTTTGAGGAAACTGTTCGTTTCACTCTTTCGAGGGTCAACACTAACACTGGAATTACCTACAAAGATGACCCTGTCATTTTTGGATGGGAGACGGGTAACGAGTTGAATAGCACCCCAGAATGGACTCGTCGGATCGCCTCTCTTATTAAGCAACTCGATCCCAACCATCTGGTAATCGATGGCTTTTCACTTCATGGAGTGCGTCCGGAATCGGTTGACGACCCCAATATAGACGTCATCACCACACACCACTATCCGAAAAAGAACGGTAGTTTTGTCAAATCAATCCTCGAGGCCCGCGCTTTGACCAAGGGCAAGAAACCTTATTTTGTCGGTGAATTCGGATTTGTACCTGCCAAGGAGATCGAACAAGTCTTAGAAACGGTAATTGATAGCGGTATTTCAGGAGCCTTGCTGTGGAGCTTGCGGTTTCACAATCGGGATGGGGGATTCTATTGGCATGATGAACCCGCGGGAGGAAACCACTTCAAAGCATACCATTGGCCTGGTTTTCCTTCCGGCGACGGATATGAAGAAACTGTTGTGCTTGATCTGGTTCGGCAGAGTGCCTATCGAATACGTGGCCTCACGCCACCCCCAATCGCCCCCCCAGCAAAGCCATATCTCTTGCCCATCGAGCATCCTGGCCGAATATCCTGGCAGGGATCCGCAGGTGCAAGTAGTTATGAAATCGAGAGCGCTGAAAATAAATCCGGCCCTTGGAAACTCGTGGGGCGGGATATAAGTGACGCCGCCGTACAATATCGCCCCCTGTTCTCTGACACAACGATCCGTCAGGGGCAGCAGTATTATTATAGGGTAATAGCCCTCAATTCTGACGGCCGATCGGAACCCTCCAACGTGGTAGGTCCCGTCAAATCTTCGCATCTGCTCCTCGTGGATGAGATGCAAGAAACCGCACCTCTCTTTCACGCGACCAACGGCGAGGTGAAACACTCGTCAGACAAATCACGGAAAGTTCAGGAAGACATTCATCGAGTGGAATTGGGGCCTCAAGCAAATGTGGTTTATCAACTCCCTGGCCATATCAAAAGTATCTGCGTTTACACTTTCTCGGAGTCCGCTGACATTCCCTGTGAGATTGCAATCTCACAAACGGGTGAATCTTTTGAACCAATCGCCGTGGAGCGCGTAGCAGGTCGGTCTGACCAAGGGATGTATGACTACCTGCAGCCAATACTCATTGAGTCTGAACTGAGAGGCAAGAACGCTCAATTTGTGAGAATCTTGAATTCTGCATTTGATTCAGACCCTTCAAATACTTCTGATAGCCGCTTTCAAATATCTCGAGTGGAAATCGCCTACGACCAGCACGAACTGCTTTCCAAAGAATGAGATAAGTAGAGGGATTCGTCCATGCAAATCTTTTATCTCTTAGTCGGAGCAATTCTGACGTCTTTCACCCTTTGTCCCACGAGCAGTGTCACAGCTGCGGAAAAGAATTCGTCGGAACAACTCGGTTTCGTGAAAGGCTTCACCTGGGGCTGGGATGGAAGAAGGGGAGACTACTGCTCTCAAGCGGCCAGGGATTCGATGACAACACTTGCTGAATTGGGATGTGATTGGGTATGCATTTCTTTCGCCACCTCTATGCGTTCATTTGATAATCCGCAGTTTTACTGGTCTGAGAGGAATCCTCGGATGGTATCGGATCAAGACATCCTTGCTGCAATTAAACTGGCGAGGGCACAGGATTTGAAAGTCATTCTCAAACCTGTAGTGAATTGTAGGGACGGCGTCTGGAGGGCCTGGATTCGATTCTTTCGCCCTCTCACACATGCAGAGAAACTTAAAGGAATCGAGGGAGAATATGATCCTTGGGGAGAATCTCCAGGGATGCGGAAAGGATTCGTTCGAGATGAAAACAAATGGAGCCAATGGTGGGATAACTATAGTAGCTTTTTATCGCATTATGCAAAAATTGCAGAGGACGAACAGGTGGAACTGTTCTGCATAGGCTGTGAAATGAGTTCCACTGAAGATCAAGAGCAACAATGGAGGGAGATTGTCCAAGAAGTAGAGAGCATCTATCAAGGCCCTCTCATCTATAATGCCAATCACGGACGTGAGGCTGTGATTGGGTGGTGGGACGCCGTCGACCTGGTTGGGATTAGCGCTTACTATCCAGTACCAGCACCATCCGGCCAAACAATCGAAGATGCCACACAGCAAGACACGAAAAAAACAGAAATCGTGGAAACACTCCGAAAGGTTAACAAAGAGCTAACAACGTTACACCATAAATTTAAAAAGCCCATCCTGTTCATCGAAAGTGGTGTAACGAGTGTACGCGGCGCTTCCCGCTATCCATGGTCTTATCCGGAGAGTCATCCTGAAAATCCAGTGAGTCAAGTGGAACAAGCAAACTATTATGTAGCGATGCTTGAAGTCTTCTGGAATGAACCTTGGTTTGCAGGATTTGCCTGGTGGGATTGGCCGGTGAGGTTATATCCATTGTCTGACGCGGCTACCAATCGAGACTTTTGTGTTCACGGGAAACAAGCTGAAAATGTGCTGCGAAAATGGTACGCCCAGCCACGACTACCTGGACAATCGCCCTGAGTTTGAGAGCATTGCATTCTAGACCAATGATTCATGCTTGCCTTAGATATCGTTTTCTTTTTGCTGTTAGTTGCCTGCTGCTACTACTCCCAAAAGACCGAACAGAAGGGGGCACACAGCTCGAACACCCCAATGTGGTCGTGATCCTTGCAGACGATCTTGGATGGGGTGACCTGAGTTGCCACGGTAATTCGAATCTTAACACGCCCCATCTTGATGAACTTCAGTTGAGTGGTGCTTCCTTCGAGCGCTTCTATGTCGAACCAGTTTGTTCTCCAACACGTGCCGAATTCCTGACCGGAAGGTACGCCCTCCGCGATGGAGTCACTGGTGTGACTGAAGGTGCGGAACGGCTCGATCCCTCGATCGCCACCCTTGCAGAGGCTTTCCAGTCAGCAGGTTACAAAACAGCTATCTTTGGAAAATGGCACAATGGCACTCAAGCTCCTTACCATCCAAACAGTCGGGGGTTTAATGAGTTTTATGGTTTCACCTCGGGCCATTGGGGACTCTACTTTAGCCCAGTGCTTGAACAGAACAACCAACTTGTACCTGGAGAGGATTATTTACCTGATGAGATCACCAATCGCGCGATAGAGTTCATTAAACGCAATCATTCACAACCTTTTTTTCTTTTTGTGGCTTTCAATACGCCACACTCACCCATGCAGGTCCCCGACCTCTGGTGGAACCGAATACAAGGCAAAGAACTACTTCTTAAAGGAAGCTTACCTGATCAAGAACACATTCTTCACACCCGGGCAGCTTTAGCCATGTGTGAGAACTTGGACTGGAATGTAGGGCGGCTGCGTTCGACGCTGGCTGAATTCTGCCTTTTAGACGATACCGTTATCGTCTTCTTTAGCGACAATGGCCCCAATGGACATCGCTGGAACGGAGGCATGAAAGGAATTAAAGGCTCGACTGACGAAGGTGGAGTCCGTGTACCACTGCTGGTAAGCTGGCCAGCTCAAATAAAGCCTCAAACGCGAATCCTCAAGAATGCAACGGCGATTGACCTTGCTCCAACGCTTGTTGACTTGACAGGCATTCGATGGGAAAAGAACAATCCGATTGACGGAATTAGTCTGCATCCCTTATTGCTTGGTGCGAGCGCAGCCTGGCCAACGCGAACAATTTTTTCTCATTGGAATGGCCAAACAACTGCCCGTCGGGATTCTTTCCTATTGGACAGTAAACATCGACTTTACGACTTAACAAAAGACCCTTTTCAGTCAACAGACATCTCATCACAGAATCCCGATATCGTTGCTGAGCTCGAAACTGCAGTATCGGAATGGTTGCAAGATGTACAGTTCGGTGTTCCTCGTCCCCCAAGACCGTTTGTCATAGGCCATCCAGATTCACGTATTACATTACTTCCCGCTCGGGATGCCAATGGCCATGGCACAATTAGACGCTCCAGTAAGCATCCCAATTGCTCATACTTTACCAATTGGAAATCACGATCAGACGTTATCACCTGGCACGTCGAGGTCGCAACTCCTGGAGAGTATCGTGCGGAAGTATATTACACTTGCAGCGAACAGGATAAGGGATCTTTAATAGAGCTCCGGCTGGGAGAAACCTTCACGCAAGTCCGAGTTGCGGACGCGTTTGATCCTCCCCTGAAATCCGAGAAGTACAATCGATTTCAAACTGGTGAGTCGCCTGTAAAAGATTTTGCAAAGCTGGACATGGGAATCATGCTTCTTTCAAAGGAAACAGGCGAACTCACTCTTCGGGCATTGGATATTCCTGGCACCTCTGTTATGGATTTTCGCATGTTGGTCTTAACACGACTGATAGGAAAAACTTCTGCTTCGGAGAAATGAGTTTGGAAGTACTCTCGAGTGTGTGATGAATAGCTAAGGATCGCTATTCATCTTTGGCGTTGTGACTTTAGCCGTTCTTGGTATAAGGACCAACTGTGTTCGGCAATGATCCGCTCTTCGTTTGCAGGAATTACCAGCTCTTCAAATGGCATCAAAAAACTCAACCTCTCCTTGATTTGTGTGCGTACAGGTTCCACGTTTTCGCCAATACCACCCGTGAACACCAAAGCATCGAGGCCACCTATTGAGACTGCCATACGTGCAATGTGTTGAGCTGTCATTGTGCAAAAATAGTGAATTGCAAACCTGGCTTCTTCACTTTTGCTCGCCAACAACTCTTGTACGTCGTGACTTATGCCAGACAGACCAACAAGTCCTGAATCAGATGAAAGAATCTGCTCAACACGATCGATTTCTAGATTAAGTTCGCGCATCATATACAAGACGGCCCCCGGGTCGATGCTTCCACACCGGGTGCCCATGGGCAGTCCGTCCAGAGTCGTCATTCCCATCGTTGTATCGATACTTTTGCAAGCAAGCATAGCGCACAGGCTAGCACCGCTACCTAGATGCGCAGCTACAACACGTCCTTCTGCAACATGTGGATGCTGCTTCACAAGTTCGTGAGCTACCCATTCGTAGGAAAGCCCGTGGAATCCATATCTGCGGATTCCCTGGTCACGTAAAAACTTGGGAATCGCATAATGTTGAAATATGGGAGCGTGATATTTGTGAAAAGCAGTGTCAAAACAGCCAATTTGTAATAGATCTGGGTGCGATTCAGCAATCGCATAAACTGCGGCGAGACAATTTGGTTGGTGCAGCGGTGCCAGCGGAATCAACGCCTCTAATTCCTTCAATACCTGAGACGTCAAAATAGCTGGAGCTGAATACTTTTCACCTCCATGGACTATGCGATGTCCGACAGCTTGCAGCCTCCAGCTTTCGGAGCATCGCTCCATCCAGGATAGGAACTCCCGTAACGCACCTGCATGATCAAGCATGCCGGGAATTTCTTGGATGGAATTGCCGTTCCATGAAAACTCCGACCTGGCACCAATGCCCGTAATTCGCCCGGAGGCTAATAACGGCAAGTCGGCTGCTGCTTCGAAGACGCTTACCTTCAGACTTGAGGATCCTGAGTTTACTATGAGGATCACGTTCACAGTCACTTGATGTCCCCTCGTTGTCGTGCCTCCGCCATCAGCACAGCTAGCGCACACGACATGAAGCGGGTGCGTTGAGTATCTGCCCTGCTTGTCAGCATAACGGGCACACGAGCGCCCAAAACAATTCCCGCGGCAGCAGCGTTCCCCAGGAAGGTCAGTTGCTTCGCAACCATATTACCTGAATGTATATCAGGTGCTACCAAGATATCAGAATCACCTGCTACGCTCGAAGTTATACCTTTGTCTTGAACAGCTTGTTGACTGATTGCCAGATCAAGTGCCAAGGGGCCGTCCAACAGGGCATGTTCAATCTGACGGCGATCCGCCATTTTGCAGAGACAGGCCGCATCCACAGTGGCTTGCATCTTTGAGTTCACTTTTTCCGTGGCGGCTAGAATCGCTACCTTAGGCTCGGTTACTCCATGCATCATCACGCGCCACAGTTCAATCGCGTTGCGACAGATGTCCGCCTTATCAGCCAACGTTGGTGCAACATTTATCGCAGCGTCAGTGATCATCAGCATTTTGTGGTAACTGGCGACGTCGACCACATAAGCATGACTAATCCGCCGTTCAGATCTTAGGCCAGCAGCCGACGGCACGACGGCGGACATAAGTTCATCAGTCGACAAGCTTCCCTTCATTAGTGCTGCAACATCGCCAGCGACGGCCATTTCCACTGCCCTCATGGCAGCACCATGACTGTGTTCAGTAGGAACAACATCATAGAAACCAATATCAATCCCAGCCTCCTCAGCGGCGTTTCGAATACGTCTTTCGGGCCCCACTAGAACAGGATCTATTAGTTTCTCCTCAACCGCTTCTACTACCCCTTTGATTGCACTTGCTGTTACTGGGTGAACGACAGCTGTTCTTACAGGTGGTAGGTTTTCACAACTGTCAATCAGGGCGCGAAAGTGGTCGTGAAAGTGAAATTGCACGTCGGGCAGCACCGGTCTGGTGCGACGAATCTTCTTAACCGGGGCAATTACCGTTGAAGTGCCGACCGCTATCGTTTCTCCCAGCAAATCCGTACACTGACAGTCAAACACGACGATATGTTTCTCATGCTTTTTCTCCTTCACAGAGACATACACGTGAATCGTTTCACCTGGACGCACAGGCTTCTTGAAAGCCAAATCTTGATTGAGATAAATCGTCCCTGGTCCAGGCAGCGCCGTGCCAAGCAAAGCGGAAATTAGGGCGCCTGTCCACATGCCATGCCCGACTACACCGCGAAACATGCTATCCTCAGCAAATGAGTCATCTAAATGGGCAGGATTTACATCGCCCGACAGTACAGCGAAAAGCTGGATGTCCTGTTGAGAGAGCGTGCGAGTCAAACTTGCTGTCTGCCCAATCTTAAGTTCATCAAATGTAACGTTCACCAATTCTTGTTGGTCGCTCATTTTACGTCTCCATGATGAATGACGCAGTAAAGCACGCTAAAGAGATTGTTTTCAGAACTCCAGTTCTAGACTATTCAGTTGCAGATTTCGTGCCGTTGCGCAAATAACTAACCTTGCCACAATTACTCGACACAATTCATGGAGCCAAGCCTGGCTCGTTACTGTTAGATTTTGTCCAGGGCGTGCGATTCCGCACACTTTCTACCCGACAAGCCTACTAACCGCCCTTAGCAACTATGGATTGTGGGTGTCACTATTACTTGTCTGCTAAACTAGGTGGTGGATCAATACGCTGTGGCGACCTCCAGCGCAATTGATCTGGCACATATACCAGAACCGAATACTTTTGGTTCCATACTATTGGGTGGCCTTGTTATCGGAGCTTGCCGCTCTATTATCCGTTTTCAATGAAAGCCAACTTTGGGTTTTTGTCAGCTAAACATCCAATAACACCAAAGAAGTCACTGTGCCGTCCATATCAGCCGCGACGAAAGTTCCTACGCCATCAGTACCAATTCCTGAGAGACAGTACAGTCTTGGGCTAATCGAATACTGGAACACCTGCTGACCAGAGTCGGAATCTAGAAGTGTTAGAATCCCAGTATCAGAAAGCACTGCCACTCTCCCGGCAACTTCCACTGGCTGATTGGGGACACGCCCCGTCGGCACTTCCGCCTTCCAATTATGTCTGCCCGTAGTATCCATTTTCACTAAATAGTTATCGAGGCGTTTTGCATAGATGGATTGCCTTGATGGGCTTGCTGAAAGTGACGCCACATTTTCTTCTAGGACCTCTAAGAAATCGCCACTGAGATTGTACCGTCCTAACATCCACCCGCGGTCGCTGACGAAAAGAGATTCTCCACAATAGACAAGGGGATTATCTGCTGCGCCATAATACCTGGATTTAACATCATGTTGTCCTTTGGGAGACCACGATTTCCATAGCACGTCGCCCGTCTCGCAATCAAGGGAATAAATATACCCGTCCCAACAACCGGCAATCAGTTGCCTCTCTACGACCAATGGCTGTGTCTCAAATCCGTAGCTGGTCACCTCTTGTGACCACTGAATTTGTCCGCATTCGATCCTTATGGCATGAATCCATCCCGCACTGTCGCCAATGTACGCATGCCCCCCCTGCACTGCTGCAGCTGAGTAGAGAGCATTCGGAAGTGAGATTCTCCAGATGCATCCACCATCGATCATATCTAAGCAATAGAAATTGCCTTCGATATCGCCCACTAAAATAGAGCGTTTCCCCGCCGCAAGACTATGCACGACTTGGCTTTGCGTATCAAAAATCCAATTTTTCTCAAGGCACCTTGATAATCCGAACACTTGTCCTGAGGTGTTGGCAACGATTATTTGTCCACACTTCACCAGGGGCAACGTCTTGATTCCTGCCCCCAGATTGGTGTCGCAAACTCGATAGGGAACATCACTGTGGGGAAGCAGCTTGAATTGCTCTGCAGTCTTGATTACTTGCTTCTTTCCGAGCCGGACGCGAGCCGAAACGAAATGCCAGCCCGGGCAATAACTGTCGGTATCTATTAAGAGCTTGTTGCCGGACCAGACCTTGGGAAGTTGGTATCGATGTCTTGTGTCACTATCAATCCAGCAACGTACTCGGGAACCAGGAGGCAATTTAGAAATACGAACAGGCAATCGGCTACCAGCAATGGATTCTTTCGGCACTTCCAGCGGATAGTCCGTTAGAGGGGCAACATCCTTAAGGTCTTTCTCTAGGAGTGGAACTAGTTGGGGTCTTTCGACAGACTCTTGCTCATAGCGGAACATCACTCGGAGCGTCCCTTCTTTCAGAGTGACCGTATTGTAACCCGTATGCTCTCCAAAAGTTGCGCCTCCGTTGACTCGTTCAATTCCTTGCCATGACTCACAATGAACGGTGTGCCAGTGACCATCCATGATGAAGGCCACCCGACGTCCGACGAGCAGTTTCCACAGGCGAAGTTTGTCGAAGTCGCTTGCATAACCCGCGTTTCCTGAGAGCGGATGATGCATTGCGAGAAACAAAGGGGTTTCAGGTGGGACCACCGCCAAGTCAGCAGCCAACCAATCAAGAGTGCGGCGATCAAAACAAGGTAAGGGATCAAGTAGCCCCGATGAATTAATACATAGAAAGTGATATCCACCAAAGTCAAACGAATACGAGTCATCACCATAGGTTTTTCTCAAGCGATGGTTAATTTCACCCCAGGTGTTATCGTGATTTCCTGGCACAAGACTGACTGGGCAAGAAATACTGGCAATGGCATTCTCGAAATCTTGCCAGGCATATCCTACTGGCCCGTATTCCATCACATCACCAGTATGGATAGCAAACGATGGCAAATGGCCTTCAAGCCCGTAGGGTGTTTGGACAACTGGCTCCCTGCTGCAACGCGCAAGCCACTCCAAAGTTTTTAGGCTGCGACCGTCGGCATTGAAAAGTTGATCCCGTGGTCTCGGATCGATATGCGTATCTGAGAAATGTATGAAAGAGAAATCCGCCCCTTTGAGAACCGTTTTGGGACGAGCAAATTCAACGGCAGCTCGAGTCATTCGCTTGAAGCCCGAAAGCAATCCAAGCGAAACACCCATAAGACTCGAGGTCATAAAAGTGCGTCTATTAAGTGTTCCCATCGCACGTGCCAGCAAGTAGTTGTCAGCAAACATTCATACTGTTTGCTCACTACTATGATACCGAAAACCACGACAACAAACCATTTAGACAAATGTCATCTCATCAAATTCGCGATATTCATTGGCATACTGAGCTTCCGCTCCCAAAATTGTATATGCGATCGAATTATGGCCGATTTCACCAGTACAAGCCGGTTGACGATTGTTTCGGATACAATCGACGAAGATTCGCATCTCGTTAAAGTAACTGAAAGTGCGCAGTCCTCCGCCTTGACGATCTTCCTCTGCCTTGGTCATTTCGTCTTTATAACAGGTAACACCCGCGATTTGGAATTCATCACCGATTTCCTCAATGGGAATCTTGCGAGCCCGCCTCGATGGATCATAGTGAACCAATTCCTGCTCCGCCGTGATTCGTATGGCGCCTTCACTCCCGAGCAGAAGTTCCCCGTAGCTCCATTGATAGTTAAAGCCTTGGTGGAAGTCCTGGCTGAAGCGTACGATGACATCGCCGTCGAATAAGTACTCTGCAGTGCAAATGTCGTAGGTTTCGCGTTCGTCGCGATATTGACTGACTCCAAGGCCACATACTCTTTGCGGGCGCCGATCGCCCAGCAGCCAGCTCGCGGCATCCATCTGGTGTGTGCCATTTTCAGTCATCAGCCCATGCCCATATTCTCGGAAGAGCCGCCAATTGATTAAATGATTGACCGTAGGGAAGCCCCACTTGCTAAAATCTTGGTCGATGTCCGGCACGCCGACCTTCCAGTCAGCACTGCGATCCCAAAAAGCATCTATGCGGATGATATCTCCAATCAATCCTTCTTGCCGAACGAGTCGCTCTGCCAAATAGTAAAGAGGATTGCTGCGGCGTTGTTGACCTATCTGCAGAACACACTGGTTGCGATCGCGTGCTTCAAGCATCGCGCGGGATTGCTCAAGTGAATATGCCATCGGCTTTTCACAGAAGACGTGCTTCCCCGCATTCAATGAGTCGATAGTCGCTTCAGCGTGAGTATGCTCTGGCAAAGCAACGAGCACCGCCTGCAAGTCGGACTCCTTTGCTAGCATTTCCTTCCAGTCGGTATAGAAGTTAGCATTTGGTGCAATCTGTTTTGTATGCTCCACGTTGATCGGGTTGATCTCACAGACCGCCGTCAAGCGCACGTTTGGCTGCTGCAAGAGTTTGCCGCTATCGTGTCGCCCCTGTCCACCAGCACCAATCAGTGCAAAATGAATTTGTTCGCTGGGGTTGTCAGAGCGAGTCTTCGCCTTAACCAGAGGGGAAGTTGAAGCAAGGGCAGCGCCCAATGAACTACCAAGGAATAATCGCCTGTCGATACCCGCCATTTTCAATCTCCCAATCTTTTGAACAAAAAAGAATCCGTCACGCTTTATTTTTCTATACTAGAAGTTTATAAAACTTATACATTTCGTGCGATAATTTGTTGTGATGGCCAGCTTACTTCGGCCACAGCACATCTTCCGCCCGGGGCTCATTTCTAACCGCTCACGTCATTTTCAAGCGCTCATTAGATGGTTGAGCACTACCATCTCAAGAGATTCGTAATCGCGTCTTTTTTTGCAGTCTTCAACGACGTTTTCAGGCAGGCTACGTGCCTTCTCAACTAGTTTCAGAAACATCTGCTTGCTATTGGACAAATGCAAATAGGCCGTCTCTTGAGGTTGAGTTCGCATGGCTTTGACATCCAGGCCCACGAAACGTCCCGTGCGGGCATAACCGGCTTCCTCCAGGACACGGACCTGATTGAAGGCTGCTCGTAGATTCACACTGCCAAATGTCTTGTCTTGGTCGAACTTGAGTCCATTTTGATCGTTCAAGTGGACGCTCCACAACTTGTCCATCTGCAAAGCAAATGCCATTTCATCCGAAGGGTCGAGTCCCGCAAGTTGAGCGTGAGCAGTTTCGATAAGTCCCCCCACTCGCGATGGATCAATAGTTTGACCTGCCAAAGCCAGTGCGTGACCAATGGTCGGCAAATATGCCTGGTCGGCTGGCTCATTCGGTTTGGGCTCGATCGCTATCCGTATCTTGGAGTCGTACTCGAGCAACGTATTCACAGACTCCAACAGTCTTGCATAGGCCGTACGGGCGCATTTTGCTTCACGAATGTAGGTTCCCTCCCGGGCACACCAGAGCACTAGAAGATTGACTCCCAGTTCGTTTGCTATATCAATGGCGCGTTTACTACGATCCAACGCCCACTCGCGGCATTTTAGATCATTCGCAGTATACCCGCCGTCGATTCCCTGAGGATCTTCCCATAATCGTGGCGCAACGAATTCAGGTATTAGGCCGTTGTCAGAAAGCAAATTCTTGAGTCGTTTAGTCTCAGAAGATATTTCGGCGGCCGATTTATGAGACAGGTTCGGGACGGCATCATCGTCATGGAGCTGCACTCCTTCGAACCCAAGCTCACGATAAGTTTGAAGTTTGTCGGCGAACTCGATTTCATTACGCGTTGCAGGGCCAAATGGATCAGCGCCGCCATGTATGTTCCAAGGACCAAAAGAAAATCGATATGGTTCATTCATTCCAGCGAACTCCTGGGTAGAAACGGTTGTATTCACTTTAGTCGAGGAGGCCATGCCAGCAGCTGATTCTATGAGAAGAGCGAGAGTGGAGTGACGAGCAAATCGACGACGCACGAACCTTTCTTGCCATGTATCTTTTGAGCCAGCTCATGACGTCTTGTTTGATTGCCATCGTAGTTAGAAAGACGGAAAAGCTCTACGCTTCGCGTCTCGCTTCTGATACTATTGTATCATTTTTCACTGATACTAAAGCCAAGATACCTCACAATCGCACCGAAACATAGCATTTCAGCGATTCCCACGAAATGCACTCACCTATGGAGTTTACTTGCCGTTGGCTTCTCGGCACCGAAACTCTCGTGGGCATTGTCCTTTCAACCGGCGGAAAATCCGATTGAAGTGAGACAGATTGGCAAAGCCCGACTTGAAAGCGATGTCACTCACAGCCTGATTACTCATGAGCAGCTTTTGGCAAATCGCATCGATCCGGACTTCGTTCAGGAATTCGACAAACGATCTGCCTGTGTAGTTCTTGAATTCTCGAGAAAAGGTAGCTCGGGACATCCCCGACAGGTTCACTATTTCCTCCAATTCCAATGTTTCATGAAAACGGTTGAGAATTTCCAGAATCACTTTTTGTATTGCGGGAAAATGCCTCGTTGTATCAGCTGCGCTATACGACTTGCTGGAGATCGGCTTGCCTTGCTCACGACTTAACACTTCAAGCAACTGAATAAAAGTACCGAGCCTTGCCAGGCGATCTTGTTCGATCATCGTTTCAATTAAACTGCGTGCTCTATCAGCTACCTCAGCGGAGAACAAAAGTCCCCGATTACAACTCCGCCAAAGTTTTGATAACTTCTCCCATTCCGGTGTTGCTCGCAGAGGCTGAGACTTGTCAATCGAGAATTGTAACGCCACGCCTCGCGATTCGTCGGCGCAATTCCAGCAGTGTGGAACATAGGGTCCGAATAGTACCAACTCAGGTGCAGCAACGGGTAAGATGCTGTCTCCTACAAAACGAGTGCCTTGACCACTCTCAAATAGGGTCAACTCGACTTCTGCATGTACATGCCAATTCTCACCATGGCCAAGAACTTGTCGACGCTTGTTTTGTGGTCCGACGACTTCTACATTTGAAATAGAACTGGACCAAGCGAGCAATCGAAACGACTCGGAAGCATGTTCAATATGCTCAACTATCAGAACCATCGAAAGGGTTCCTGAGAAATCAACTTACTTCGGGACAATGGATGACCAAGCATCCAACCTTCTTATCTTAAATGTCACGATTGGAGAATTCTAGAGAAGATCAATAATCAAGCAGACAGGAACATTTTGAATCATACTGTGTACGACCAAGCTTGAGCATCGGACGTATCCTGGTTAAGTATTTCTAACACGAACCGTTCAGCATTGGACAACTCCGAAAGATACTGAGAGAATGAGTTTTCAAAACTCTCAATTTAAGCCACCACACCAGGCCCACAATGTTGATAGTCTACAATCATAGAAGCCAGGGAGGGTAATATGTCGTTAAGAAACCGAATTCACGATTGTAACCGGCTAATCACACTGTTGATGTTAACCGCTTGGAGCAATCCCTGCTGGGGGACAGATTCTTCATCCACGCACCTACTCTACTACGATTCACCTGCCGAAGAGTGGACTGCAGCACTACCGGTCGGCAATGGACGACTTGGCTGCATGGTCTTCGGCGGCATTTCCGAAGCGAGGTTTCAATTCAATGAAGACACCCTCTGGAATGGTCAGCCCCATATTTATGCCCGCGATGGGGCCGTTTTATACTTGCCAGAAATCAGACGATTGCTCTTCGAGGGACGACAAAAAGAAGCTGAAGAGCTTGCCGAACGCGAGTTCATGTCGGTACCTCTTCGGCAAACAGATTACCAGCCGTTTGGAGACGTCATCATTCGGTTTAGCGACCTCGCTAAGCCCGACAAATATGAGCGATCTTTAGATTTAAAGACTGCTACGGCGACAACGCGGTACGAAATCAACGGAGTTCAGTTTACTCGTCAAACCATTGCCAGTTATCCCGACCAGGTCGTAGCCATCCACTTGACGTGCAGTAAGGCTGGGGCATTGAACTTTCAAGTTGATCTTCAAAGTCCTCACACTAAGTCGGAAACAAAACCATATGACTCCCGTACGCTTGCTATGACGGGCAAGGTAAACGGCACCCCACGTCAAAACGCGGATCAAGTTGAAGGTGTCATGGACTTTGCCGCTCATATACGAGTGTCTTCACCTGATGGAAAGATTCAAACAACCGACGATCGTCTCTCGGTTGCCAATGCCACGGAAGCAACTCTCCTACTTAGTGCGGCAACGAGTTTTGTCAACTTCCGCGACATTTCCGGAGACCCAATTTCCTTGAGTCGAGATCGGCTTGAATGTATTGGTCGAAGTTGGGACAAAATCTATCGCGATCATGTGAAGGATTATCAAGACTTATACGACCGCGTTGATTTACAGCTAGGTCCCTCTCGTGAAGTTAATTTGCCGACTGACAAACGAATCCTTCAGAATCCAGAGCATCCAGACCCAAGCCTAGCCACACTTCTGTTCAACTACGGCAGATACCTGATGATCGCGTCAAGTCGGCCGGGTAGCCAGCCTGCCAATCTACAAGGGATTTGGAATGATAGCCTCACCCCGCCATGGGGAAGCAAATATACATCGAATATCAATGTCGAGATGAACTATTGGATGGTCGAACCGTGCAATCTTGGCGAATGTGCTGAGCCACTTTTCGCAGCACTCAGGGACCTGGCCGAATCTGGACGAAAGACCGCCCGCGAACACTATGGAGCTCCGGGCTGGGTCTTGCACCATAACTTTGATATCTGGCGAGGTACAGCGCCAATCAACGCCTCGAACCATGGCATTTGGCCCACAGGCGGTGCCTGGCTTTGCCAACAACTCTGGGAACACTTTCTCTACTCCTATGATGAGCAGTTTTTACGCGAGACCGCTTATCCCCTGATGAAAGGCGCAGCTGAATTTTTTGCTGCCTATTTGATCGAAGACCCACGCGAAGATCGCGAATGGCTAATCAGCGGACC
The DNA here is from genome assembly GCA_937925545.1 of uncultured Planctomycetaceae bacterium. Taxonomy (GTDB): domain Bacteria; phylum Planctomycetota; class Planctomycetia; order Pirellulales; family Lacipirellulaceae; genus Bythopirellula. The sequence goes on along the minus strand of CALALR010000017.1, from coordinate 133,789 downwards.
TAGCAATTCACCAGAAATTGGCGGACTTGTCATGGGTCCAACTATGGATCACCAGATTATCCGCAGCCTGTTTGCCAACACCATCGAGGCTGCCAAAACACTTGGGATCGACCCCGAATTTCAATCGAAACTCGCTGAACTTCGATCGCGAATTGCCCCGAATCAGATCGGCAAACATGGTCAACTGCAGGAATGGCTCGAAGACCTGGACCGACCAGAGGAAAAACATCGCCATGTATCCCACTTGTGGGGACTCTTTCCTGGGAGTGAGATTACACCCGACACCCCCACATTATTTGCAGCGGCAAGACAATCCCTTGAGTTTCGAGGGGATGAAGGGACCGGATGGTCGCGAGCCTGGAAGATCAATTTCTGGGCGCGTCTTGGAGACGGTGATCGAGCACATAAAGTGCTTGTGGGACTACTAACGCTCACTGGGTCTCCACTCACGAATTATACTGGGGGTGGTGTCTATCCAAATCTTTTCGACGCCCATCCCCCGTTCCAAATTGATGGAAATTTCGGCGCAACTAATGGAATTTGCGAGATGCTCGTGCAATCGCATCGACAAACCAATGGCGGAGAGTGTTTAATCGAGTTGCTTCCAGCGCTGCCCACTGCTTGGTCTGAAGGAAAGCTGTCTGGAATTCGCACACGAGGAGGGTTTGAACTCGACATACATTGGTCAAAAGGAACGCTCGTTCACTGCAACGTCCAGTCTCTTCAGGGGATGCCTGTGGTCGTCTGTTATGGAGATAAACAAGCAAGTTTATCCCTAGCCGCAGGGGAATCGGTTCGGCTTGATGAAGAATTGAATCCCGATTGAATTCACGCAAAGTGACAAGCCAGGTTTAGAATTTACAATTTTCCAAAACTAAATTTCTCCGTATTAGATTAGCTTGCATTTGCTAAAATGATGTAGAGAATAAACCGAACAACACAAGACTATTGAGACCCACTTACGTAGTGCTAACTTTGATGGTAATGCAGATCATCTTTTCGTGGAGATATCCAAATCAATGTCTGTCAAACGTCCATTGAACGCTGCTCTTGTTGGCCTCGGCTTCGGTGCTGAATTCATTCCCATTTACCAGAAGTATTCGGATGTGAATTTGGTAGGGATTTGTCGTCGCAACGAAACCGAACTCAACAACATCGGTGACACCTTTAATATCGCTAAGCGTTTCACGAGCTATGAGGATTTGCTCGCTGATTCTGACATCGATTTTGTTCACATCAACAGCCCCATCGGTGAACATGGCCGGATGAGTATCGCTGCTTTGAAAGCTGGCAAACACGTGATGTGTACGGTGCCGATGGCCACGACGATTGAAGAATGCGAAGAGATTTGTCAACTCGTGGCGGACACGGGCCTTAAATACATGATGGCTGAAACTGTGGTTTATAGCCGGGAGTTTCTCTTCATTAAAGAAATGTATGAACAGGGAGAGTTTGGGCAAGTTCAGTATTTGCAAGCGTCGCACCCCCAAGATATGGACGGATGGCCTGCCTACTGGGAGCACATGGTACCCATGCACTATGCGACCCATGTTGTCAGTCCGGTGTTGGGTTTAATGAACAGCCGTGCGGAATGTGTTTCCTGCTTTGGTTCAGGTAGAGTGAGGGACGATATCCGAGAGAAAAGTGGAAGCCCGTTCGCGGTTGAATCTTGCCATATCAAATTGGCTGACAGTGATGTTTCGGCCCACATTTGGCGATTTCTGTATGACACGGCTCGTCAATATCGTGAAAGCTTTGACGTTTATGGATCGAAGAAATCTTTCGAATGGTCACTCGTCGAAGGCGAACCGCATATCATACACACCGCCAAACGCCCTGAGAAGGAAATCGCCGAACGCATCGAAATCCCCGATTTTGCCCATCGCTTGCCCGAGGAGATTCGCCCCTTCACAAGGTCTATCGTCGATGCAGAACACTTATCGTTTTTGCAGGGATCGGGCCACGGTGGCTCACATCCCCACCTGGTTCACGAGTTTGTAGATTCCTTGCTGTCGGATCGCGACCCGTGGCCCAATGCGACAACGAGTGCCAACTGGACTTGTGTCGGAATATTGGCCCATGAATCGGCAATGCACGGAGGAGAAATACGCTTCCTGCCAAATTTTACTCGTGCATAGTAGCCAAGATCTTAGTTATCTACTCCGAGTTGTGCAGAGATTGCTCCTAACTAAAACTTTCATGATCAAAACATTCCATCTGCTCGCCTTGCTCTTTTTGATTCAAGTGGTTGTCGATGCTGCCGCAGCACAAGAATTACCTTCTTTCAAGCGTATCCAACTGACAAATCAGTTTTATTCAGAGGGTGCAACTGCTGCCGATCTTAATCGCGATGGTAACTCAGACATCATATCTGGTCCGTATTGGTACCCCGGTCCAGAATTCACTGAACGGTTCGAGTACTACCCTCCCCAAGAGTTCGACATCGCCAATTATTCTGACAACTTTTTAGCGTTTTCTTACGATTTCAACGGCGACAATTGGAGCGACATTCTGATCGTTGGCTTTCCAGGTGCCGAAACCTTCTGGTACGAAAATCCACAAGGCGAATCAGGACACTGGAAACGGCACTTAGCACTCGCAGTCACCGACAACGAGTCCCCCACTTTTGCCGATGTCACGGGCGACGGCATCCCGGAGTTGGTCTGCATGACCGGCGGCCAAATCGGCTATGCCGAGTTTCCTCGTGACGATCCCACTCAGCCATGGCCATTCCATGCCGTCTCACCGAATCGCGGCTATCAACGTTTCACTCATGGACTGGGTGTGGGTGATGTCAACGGGGATGGACGGATGGACCTGCTGGAGAGACAAGGTTGGTGGGAGCAACCTGCAGATGCAAATGCGGGCACTTGGGAGTTTCATGAAGTGCTTTTTTCGGAGCCCGGCGGTTCTCAAATGTACGCCTACGACATGGACGACGATGGCGACAACGACATCGTGACTGCCAAGGCAGCCCACGCCTACGGTTTGTCCTGGTTCGAGAACCTTGGACAGAATGACTCCGATGACATCAATTTCCAAGAACACTTGATCATGGGTGAGCGACCTGATGAGAGCGACCATGGTGTCGTATTCTCTCAACTCCACGCAGTTGCATTAGCCGATATGGATCTAGACGGCGACTTAGACATCATTACTGGTAAACGCTTCTGGGCCCACGCTGGCAAGGATCCTGGGGAACGCGACCCCGCCGTGCTGTACTGGTTTGAAACAGTTCGCACCGACAAGGCAGTTAATTTCGTTCCCCATCGAATCGACAACAACTCAGGCGTCGGTACACAGGTATATGTTGCGGATCTCACTGGGGACCAGTTTCCCGACATCGTTGTGGGAAACAAGAAAGGAACCTTTGTCACGATTCAATCAACCACGAAGAAGAGAACAGATCCTAAGAACCATCCGGCCAAAACTGCTCAGGCCCGGGAATCCGAGAATGTATTTCTTGCTACTGCCGACGATGGTCGCATTCTCAATCTTGATTTTGAGACAGGCGATCTCACAGATTGGACTGCCGAGGGAGACGCGTATCTCAACCAGCCGGTCAAGGGCGATACAGTTCAAGTCCGACGTCCCACTATGGTTAGCGGACATGAGGGCGACTATTGGATAGGCACCTATGAAACGGGGCTAGATGGCACCCAGGGTTCGTTGACCTCTACTTCCTTCACCGTAACCCACCCCTACGCAAGTTTTTTGATCGGCGGTGGCGGTGGAAAGGCACTTGGGCTTCAGATCATTCGTGCCTCAGACGGCGAAGTCATCAAGCACGAAAGTGGATTCAACAGCGAACAGTTGCGACCTGTTGTGGTCGATTTGAGTAAGCACGTAGGCGATAAGATATACCTCCGCGTGCTTGATCGAGCCGTTGTGGGATGGGGACACGTCAACTTCGACCACTTCCGCTTCCATGACCAGAAACCAGAAATGACTGAATCGTCTGATGCCGAGCAAAAGCCGGATGACTATCCTTACGCTGGACTTCCCGCGGAAAAAGCGATTGAGGTCATGGAGTTACCCGAGGGATTTAAGGCCAAGCTTTTTGCTGCCGAGCCCGATGTCAAGCAGCCCATTGCCATGGCCATTGATGATCGTGGCAGGCTTTGGGTCGCAGAAGCCTACGAATATCCCATGCGGGCTCCTGAAGGAAAAGGCACCGATCGCATTCTCATCTTCGAAGACACCGACGGTGATGGAAAGTTTGACAATAGAACTATCTTCGCCGAAGGGTTAAATCTTGTCAGTGGCATCGAAGTGGGCTTTGGAGGTGTGTGGGTGGGTGCAGCGCCCTATCTAATGTTTATTCCCGACCGCGACGGCAACGACGTGCCCGACGGAGACCCGGAGATTCTGCTCGATGGTTGGGCTTATCAAGACACGCATGAAACACTCAACACGTTTATCTGGGGACCCGATGGTTGGCTTTATGGTTGCCACGGAGTCTTTACCCATTCTCGCGTTGGCAAACCTGGAACTCCCGATCACGAGCGGGTGCCGCTCAACGCTGCCATCTGGCGATACCACCCCACTCGTCATGAGTTTGAAATCTTCTCCGAGGGAACGAGCAATCCCTGGGGTGTTGACTTCGACGACCACGGCCAGGCATTTGCGACGGCCTGCGTGATTCCCCATCTGTACCACATCATTCAAGGGGGTCGCTACCAACGCCAGGCCGGTCAGCATTTTAATCCGAATACTTATGATGACATTAAAACCATTGCCGACCATCTTCACTACATGGGTGATAATCCCCACGGCGGCAACGGCAACTCTAATGATGCCGGCGGCGGCCATGCCCATGCAGGTGCCATGATCTATCTGGGAGGGTCTTGGCCTGATGAGTATCGTGGCCGCATCTTCATGAACAATATCCACGGCCAGCGGATCAATACCGACATTCTCAAGCCTGCAAGTTCCGGTTTCGTTGGCTCCCATGGACCAGACTTTATGCTCACCGGTGATATCGCATCGCAGATTCTCAATCTACGCTATGGACCCGATGGTCAGGCGTTCGTCATCGACTGGTACGACACCAACGCCTGCCACCACCACAATGTCGAGGGTCACGATCGCAGCAATGGTCGGATTTACAAAATCGTCTACGGCGAGAACACGTTCGAGCCGGTTGACTTGGCGAAGCTATCTGACTTGGAACTGGCCGAGTTGGTACTCCATGAGAACGATTGGTACGTTCGCCATGGACGTCGCCTGCTGCAAGAACGACAGGCAGTCAAACCGATCTCCCAGGCAGCCATCGAACGACTCACCAAGATTGCCACGACACACCCAGAAGCAACTCGCAGGCTACGAGCCCTGTGGGCGTTGCATGTCACCGAAGGACTCACAGATGAACTGATTGCCAGCTCGATCGTCGATGAAGATGAGTATGTTCGGGCTTGGACTATTCAATTGGCATTCGAAGGAAACACTCAGGAACTCGTTGCTGAACTGCTTCCAGCGTTGGCCGGCATGGCTAAAGACGATCCCTCGCCGGTAGTGCGGCTTTACATTGCCGCGGCCTTACAAGATCGCATCCCCATAGAAAATCGCTGGTCGATCCTTGAGTCCCTGCTCACACACGCCGAGGACGCAGGCGATCACAACCTGCCGTTGATGTATTGGTACGCCGCCGAGCCCCTTGCCAATGTCGACCCTGGCCGGGCATTAGAGCTAGGACTCATGTCCGGCCAAACGATCCCGCTTGTGCGAAACTTCATGATCCAACGCATTGCCACCGGTGGTTCACAGGCTGCTTTGACTATGCTCTTGGATAGCATTCTCAAATCTGGCGACACCCATGAACACAGGGAGATCCTTCACGGAATTCACAACGCCCTCCACGGCCAGCGACATCTGGCACCTCCTGAGAATTGGCCCGCGGCATTTGAAAAACTGCGCAATAGTGGCGACCAGGATTTGAAATCTCAATCCCTGGCACTTGGAGTCACCTTTGGTGATCAAGAGGCGATGAACTTGACTCGCGCTAGAGTCGGTGATGTCAATGCGAGTCAAGAAGATCGGCGGCAAGCCCTCGATGCCCTCCTGCAAGCGAAAGATCCGAATCTCCTGCCCGTGCTCATAAGCTCCCTCCGCGACCCGGTGCTGCGTGAGCCGGCTCTACTGGGGCTTGCCTTGTACGACGCCCCATCCATCCCTCCAGCTGTGTTAGAAGTTTACGACGAACTCAATCCGGCGGAGAAACGCTCAGCCCTGGCAACACTATGTTCCCGTGCAGCCAATGGGATCGAGTTGCTCAAGGCGGTTCAAGCCAAGCGAGTCCCCGCGGCAGATCTCCCGGCCGATTTGATCCGCCAACTTCAGAACCTCAAGAATGCCGACCTCGATGCCCTGCTCGCCGACACATGGGGACAGGTCCGCAGCACCCCCGAGGACAAAGCCAGGCTCATAGCCGAGTTGCACTCCCTTGTAGCAAATCCCCCCTCAGTTCCCGACCCAGAGTTAGGCCGTGCTGTTTACGCTAAGACCTGCCAACAGTGCCACGCACTCTACGGCATCGGTGCGAATATCGGCCCCGACCTGACAGGATCAAATCGTTCCGACTTAAACTACCTGCTCACAAATATCGTCGATCCAGGTTCGGTCATTCCCGTAGACTATCAACAGACAATAGTTCTCACAGCGGACGGGCTGGTTGTATCTGGCCTCGTGAAGGCGGAAAACGACACCTCGCTCACCATTCAGACGCCGACCGAAGTCGTCGTGATTCCCAAGGATGAAATCGAAGAGCGTTCTCTTAGCGAACACTCGATGATGCCCGACGATCAATTGAAGCAGTACTCTCCCTCTCAAATCGTTTCGCTGCTTACCTATCTAGCGGGACGTGAGCAGGTACCGCTACTTGCCACTCCAGAAAACCAAGAAGAGTTTTTCAACGGCAAGGACCTGTCTGGATGGAACGGCGACGAGAGCCTCTGGTCCGTGGAAGACGGCACAATTGTCGGGCGCAGTCTGGGGTTGGAGAAGAACTCGTTCCTCTTCAGCGATATGTCTACCGACAATTTTGAGTTGACGTTTGAAGTAAAACTGGTCGGTGATGAAGGGAACAGCGGCGTTCAATTCCGCAGTCAGGCCTTACCCGACGGTGAGGCGAGAGGCTATCAGGCAGATATCGGCCCCGGCTGGTGGGGCAAACTCTACGAAGAAAACGGCCGCGCACTGCTCTCGGAAAAATCCGGCGAAGAATTTGTCAAAAAGGGCGACTGGAACAAGTACCGCGTCGTTGCCAATGGGAGCCATATACAAACCTGGATCAACGGCCACGCATGCGTGGATCTGAACGACCCCGATGGCGCTCGCCGAGGGGTGTTTGCGTTCCAACTTCACTCCGGCGGTCCAACAGAAGTACGCTTCCGCAATATCGATCTAAAAGTTCAATGATTGAACATTCTTGAAAAAGCCTCACCTAAAGTGATAGGCTCTCGCAGAGACGGCTGAGAAATGTCAGTAGTTACAAACCATTCACCTACTCCCTGAGCTGTACGATTTTGAAACCACTTCTAGACATCAAGCGGGAGAAGACTCGATCATACTGCGTGCGATCAGTCTCACTTTTCTTCGTTTTGAACAGCACGCAGGTGTTCGGCAAGTTCGTTTGCAGCGGTGGCTAGAGCCGCTATTTGATTGTCTGGCATAAGCCCGGCGCTCGTACGGACCGCCTGTGTTGTGGCGTCGGCAGCTTCTATTACCTGGACGGCGTCAAAATTTGCGGCCAAACCCTTAAGGCTATGGACATTTCTCGACAAGGAGATGGGGTCACCATCTTCCGCAGCTTCCTTGATGCGATCAAGCAGAATGGAATAGTCTTCCAAATAAAAACTGATCATCTCTTGTAACAATTCTTGGCTACCACCGAGACGTTCCAAAGCGGCTTTCAGGTCTAGGATTGGTTCTTCCGAACGTTTCTGCTGCATCACGTTGCTGGCCTCAAGTGTGAGCTTCATGGCAAATTTCCTCTTTTACTTTCACTTCGACAAAAGTGTAAAACTCGTCAGAGGTGACGGTCTTAGGTGAAATGGAACCCCAAGATCAAAAAATTGCGGAAGCAGGTTAGCGATTTTTCTCCCTATAACTTATAGACGATAACTGGTGCATCAATTCACAGCGCACTGTAAATTCTGTTCTATACGATCTTTATTTTAAATAAATACTCTCGACTATGCATTTTTTCTCTGGCTTTTAGGTTTAACTGAGCTACTTCAATCTTTCCTCTTCTGGGCATGCTTTGTACTTCCATGATAACAGACAATATATTGTGCGAATTTAATTCCAGAGAGCGCATTAAGCCGCAATGTAATTCTTTGATTACACTTTGACGTTCGCCGGGGTGCCAGACAAAACTCAGACAGTCGATTGTGAGTATGCGATTCGGACCGAAAGTTTTTCATTTATCTCTCCAAAAATCCTCCCAATGGGGCCAGTGCCTGAGAATGATCGAAGACGATCTTGAGTACGACCAAAAGCGGCACGGCAAGCAAAATCCCGCCGATACCCCAGAGCCAACCCCAGAGAAAAATGGCCAAGACAATCATTACAGGGTTGAGACTAATGGATTTGCCGACTAAGGCCGGGGTCAAGAAGTTGGATTCCACAGTATTTAGTCCGATGTAAATCGCTGGGGCCAGCATGGCATGACTTATTGAATGAAAGCTGGCAAGTCCCTCGAGGAAAACGATAAACGCACCAATCGCAGGACCTGCGAAAGGAATATAATTCAGCAGGGCCCCCATCACGCCCCAAAGAAATGGATTAGGCAAATCGATTGCCCACATGCTTAAGCCTATGGCAAGTCCCAAGCACCCATTAATTGCTGTGATGGTAAAGAGGTAGTGGGACATTTTGTTCTGTACCTCTCGCGAGAGTTCGACAATCCGCCGCTTATCTTTGAACGTCGGCATTAGTATTACCAACTTTTCCAAAAAGCGATCACCACCGGCCAAGAGGAAAAAGAGCAGGACAAACATGATCACGGCACTAGCGACAAAACCCCCAGTGAGATTCAGCATGCTTCCAAGCTGTGGTTGTTCCACTTGAACCTTAATTGGTGGTCGATCGCTAGTTCCGTTAGTGATTTCGTCGATTTTCTTGCTTGCTTCGTTCAAGCCTCCGAGTGGTTTCTTGAGAGGCTCGAGACTTTCGGACAGGCGTGCTATGTAGCCGGGTGAACTGATTTCGTTGATCCGGTGGTTGGCAGGCTCCCACAGAAGCCAGATTACTGCGGCAAATGCTACGACGAATACGACAAGAATCATCGTAGCACTAATCACGCTGGGAATGTGAAAGTCCTCCATGCGCAGCACGATTGGCTTGAAGACTAGATTTAACAGAACAGCAAGCGTGATCGGAAACAGTATCGAGCGGGTAAAATAGATTGTATAAAAAACTGCGAATATTGTTAGTGTGGCAAGCAGAGTAGCTTTGATATCCCACCCATGTATGGCCTCAACAGTTTCATCTCTCAGATTCTTATTCAGTTCTGAAGAAACGCTGGACACAGCCGCGGAAGGATGTTCGTGGTTTGCGTAATCTGCAATTGCACCGCAATTGGTAGGGGAAGTGGCCGTGGCTGTAGCCATGTCGACACCTGAGTTCACTTCTTAGGAGGGGAACAGTATATGCTTCCAGCCAAAGAGCAAAGACGGCGCCAGAAAACTCCTACTATTAACGAATTTGAGGCGTTTCCTGGAATACATATCGATTATTTCTTGCGATCCCTACTAATTACAACAAAACCCCTTCCCGGGCGATTCAAAAGATATCCCGAACCAGGGCGTGTTCTCTGGAATCCGCACTGCTTACTGGTTGATTTTTGCCCAATCTGGGCGCCTAGAAACCACGAAAACGGCCATTTTTCGAGTCGCTTGTAGGTAATCGTCATTGTTGATTGGGTGGTGAGTCTGGCGCGCAATATGCATCTGCTTATCCATACATACCATTCATGGCACGGTATCTAGATCGCTGCCATTGACCAGAAAACGAAAATTCACATTAACCGTCCACTATCACACTATTTTGAAGGAGTTTGCAGTGGCAACTCAAGAACAACTTGCTGGCAATTGGAAGCAACTCAAGGGGCTTATTCGCGAGCAATGGGGTCAACTTACTGACGATGAACTCCAAGAGGTGCAGGGTGACTTTGATCAGCTCGTCGGTTTGATTCAGCAAAAAACGGGCGAGACAAAGGCCAGAGTAGAGAAGATTGTGGAAGAATTAAGCGAGCAATGCACAAGCGTATATGGTCAAGCGAAGGTCAAGGCTCGTGAATACTTGGATCAAGCCAATGAGTCGGTCAGTGAAGTGGCCGATCAAATGCGCGAGCGAGTTCGTGAAGGCTATGCAGAGGCTGAGCAATTGGTGCAACGGCGTCCTGCAGAGTCTCTGGCAGTAGCTTTTGGCACGGGTCTCATTGCTGGGGTGATAGTAGGCCTAGTTTTACGATCTCGCTGAGTCAATTAAAGCCCAGAGATTTTCTCCCTCATGGAAAGGAATGAAGAAAGCTTATGTCTACTCAAACAGTGAAGAATGTTCCTGCTCCCGGAAAAGGTTCCATGAATTCTCCTAGCGATTGGCAACACTACGCTGCACAAGGAACGGAACGGATGCAGGAAATCATTCAAGATAATGCTGGAAAATCCATGTTGTTAGCCTTCGCAGCTGGCCTAGGTGTCGGAGTCTTGGTAGGGACAGCCATTGGAGGATCGAGCCAATCGTCTCGATGGTGGGACCGACAAACAGCTGAAAGTTTAGGGCAGCGAGTATTGGACAAGCTTGGCACAATGGTGCCGGATGCCCTGGCTGAGCGAATTCATAGGTAAGTTGAACATGTGATTGAGTGTTACATTATGACATCGGAACTAAATCCAGACGATATTCAGCGACGCATGAAAGCCCTTCGTAGTTCGCTCGATTTCGATGTGGAGCGAGTTACTTCGAGTGTCCGTGCTAAGACAGACTGGCGTTACTTCGTTAGCAGTCATCCGTGGTTAACTGCGTCAGCAGTTATAGCATTAGGTTACCTCATTGTTCCTCCTCGAGTTGAAAAGAAAGTTCCAGATACCGACACTCTCATTCGGCTTGCGAAGGAAGGAAAGCTGGTCTTGGCACCCAAAGGAAGCTTCGATCCAAAAGCGGAATCTTGGTCAAATAGACTTTTTTCAGTTGTATTGGCCGTAGGGACACGGGCTGCTGTTAGCTATGCTACCAATTTGTTTGCACGGGCTAAGGAGAAACATGCCAGTAATACAGAACTAGAGACCTCATACGTGCAACCACAACCTAGATGAGCAGAGAGTTGGTAGAACAAGAATTATGGTGATCAATCGCTTAAAAACTGTAATCACAGAGCCGTCGCGGAACACAGCTTACAGCGAATATGCTGACGCGCTTAATGAGGATACAACTATGATTCAGTTGAGAAAGAATTTTGAGCGCTATCTTATGAAGTATCCGGGCACTTTAGTAGTTGCGGCTATGGCCATTGGCATCACTCTAGGTTGGTTGGGGAAGAGAAAATGAGCAAATTAAATGGAGCCACTCCCTATCCGCCCCGCATGCATAGAAGCTTTTCTAAGCTCGCTCAAGATGCCCTGGACTTGGCGGAGCTTCAGTTCAAGCTATTCAAATTGGATACCAAGCGCGCAGGGCGAATTCTTTGGACCACGCTCATACTTGCAGCGATCGGTTTTGCGGTACTAGTAGCAGCATTGCCTGTAGGCCTGCTCGCGTTGGCCGAAGTATTAGTGGAGAATAACGGCTGGTCTCGCATGGAAGCCCTGGCTGCAGTTTCCGGAGGAGGATTTGCTCTATGTGTCTTGCTGATAGGCCTTGGTTGGTGGAAGTTCACACATTGTCTTATCGCCTGGCAACGTTCCAGTGAAGAGTTAACTAGAAACATCCAATGGCTTAAGCACACACTTAGTCGCGACGAAGATCTCCCAGTACCCGAATCACGAAAGTCATTATATTAGCTGTTAGGCGATTTTTTCACTTTAATTTAATTAGATTAATGAGGTTCCCATGCCTACAACAACCACTCGCAGCAACCCCACGCAAAGTAATCCCACACAGACTCACAGAACCGGGGATGAACTACAACCGACTGTCGACCTAATCGAATATGCGAAGAATTATGCCAGAGAAAAGCCGGAAGTGGCCGCACTGTGGTGTTTAGGAATTGGCTTCGTACTCGGTTGGAAACTTAAACCGTGGTAATAAATACTTTCAGATGTAAATAGTTTTTAGAACCCTCAGACTAAAGGGAAAGAGTCGCAAATTGAGCGGGTGTAGAGCCTAACGTCTACCATTTCTAGTTTTATTCAGCCAGCATTTGTAACGATAATTACATAAGAATTCTCTTCAAGCTGGCAACCACGTCAATCGGCGATCTGCACAATCTGAACTCCCTGCTTATGATTCCAATCCGGACGAGAGTCTCAACCGTCCAAAAGTGGAAGGGGTTCGGCCCCAGCAGCACGCAGCAATTCAGCGGCTCTTGCTAGACGGTTGGAATTGGATTCAGTTGGTTCCACTGCGATGAGTATCTTTCCCTCGGTGACTGCCTGGTCGAAATAGTCGGCAGCTTCTTTATCGAAACCGCGGTCAATCATCATTCCAGTAAGGCCTCCTACGACCCCTCCTGTTAATGTACTAGCCAAAGCACCGGCCACAACAACGGGTATTCCTGCGATCGTTGCTAATCCCGCCGCAGCCGTAAGACCTCCAAGTACTCCACCCAAGACACTTCCTGTCGCTGCAGCGTTCTTTGAAGCAGGATCTCCCTCCTTAGCCACTTCGTCAGGAAAATGCTTCTGTTGCAATTCGTTGCTGCAAATCACCGTTAGTTCAACAGACGTAAAGCCCGCATCTTGCAAAGAACGAAAGGCATTCTCCGCCTTTGTTATCGAATCATAAACGCCGGCTCGCACGGGGCGATTCTGCTTCTCTGATGAGTTGTTCATGATATACCTCCTAAGGATTCTAGAGAGTTTTCTGTTATAAATCGCTACAAAAACTAGCGGACCATCGAACGTATATCGGTTACAGGGTTGCGAGCTCCACGTTGCGTAGCCCTGCACCGTAATATGTCTTGTATTTTATTTTGCGCTCCAGGTCATGGATTATTGCCTCAGTGAAATCGACACCAGTATGGTGTTGACTGCTTCCTAAACCCCCTGGGCTGAATACATTGATCTCCATAAGTTTGTCATCAATGATATCAAGTCCTACCAGATACATGCCATCGCGTACTAGCTTGGGGCGAACCATTTCAACAATGTGTAGCATTTGATCAGTAACTTCGACTTCGATGCTTTCTCCGCCTGAGTGCATATTGCTGCGGGCATCACCACTATTGTTTACACGACGAAAGGCTGCGTACTTCCCTTTATACCAAAGGGCTCGGCAATTTAGGACGAACAATCTGACATCGCCATCGACGGCTGCTGGCAGATATTCTTGAACTATACAGTACCCATCGCGTATCACGGCCTCAATCATTTGGTTCAAATTGGCTTGTTCGCCTTTGCCGATGAGAAACACGCTCTGTCCACCTGAACCTTGCAAGGGTTTAATTATTACTTTGTCCTTATGTTCGGCAATAAATGTTTTTATTTCATCAGCGTCACGGCTAATGCAAGTTTTTGGGCGAACTTGTTCCGGAAAGTGTTGAAAATAGGTTTTGTTGATTGCATTTGCCAAGTTCTCAGGATCATTGAGTACGAGTACACCACGTGTTGCCGCTAGTTGACCGAAAAGAATACCAGATGTTTGTGCCCAGGGGCGTTCGGCGGCATCTTCCGCGGGATCATTTCTTAAAAGCAACACATCAAGTTTGTCTACAGAAATTCGTTCTTCTGGATTATCTTCAGCTTGGATTTCTTCCAAGAAGGTTTTATGTGAATCATAACTCTCCTTCAAAGCGGTACGGGCATTGGCATGAATTGAACCGTCAGGCGCATAAATAAAGTCGCCTACACCCAATATGTAAATCTCATGGCCGAGATTTACTGCTGTCATGGCTAGTCGAGTCGTTGTGAAGGCAGCCTGTTCCAGCATGACGTCATTGACGACAAAGCCAATTCTCATAGGTCTGCTTTCTCTTTTTGAGATCTTTTTTCAATGAAAGAATATCGCTTAAAAGTCACAACCTCGAACAAAGAGGAGAATGAGGACGATCGGTAATGGCAAACCGATTAACCAACCGAGGAGTGCATATTTAATCTTCCCGAAGTGTACATTTCTATGTGTCAGCATTGTCCATTCCCAACGGTGATAGGTTTGTATTAATAGTCCGTGACGTGACGTCCTAGTAAGAAATAAGCATTGCGCGTGCCAATTGTGAGAGCCAAGAATCCTGGCTGATTACAGTGCCAAATGTCAAAGCACCCTGGCAGAGAACTGGCTTTCTGAAATGTTGAAGCACTGGTCCGTTTTCGACCATCGTGGCAGTCAGTTTGCCAGAATCCTATGAGACTATTCGTGAGTTCACTGCGACATTGTGACACTTCTTAAGTGTTACAGCCTTGCGGTGAACAAGTTAGCAAACGGCGCAGAGTTTGCACTCTCCAGCTAGAAGTAAACTTTATCGCTAGAAAGAGCCCACTCCTTTGACTGTGGTGAAAGTGTCATGCTCGGCACCATCTTATTGATCGTTCTTATATTGCTCTTGTTGGGTGCTGTTCCCGCATGGCCGTATAGCCGAGACTGGGGATATGGTCCTTCTGGTGGTTTAGGAATAATCCTGATAATTCTGTTGATCCTTGTATTGATGGGCAGAATTTAAATTACTTGTGGGTCTCCTTGACCAAATACAGATTGGAGAGAAAGAAATGAAAAGTCTTCGCTGTTTATCGATGAGGATTTGTGCAGTGGTTCTATTTGGAGTTTCCCTGATGGCATTCAGTGGATGTGAACAAAAAGAGAAAGTACTGGACGTTGAGACTCCATCAGGAGAAATCGAAGTCGAACGCGATCCAGAGACTGGAGATACGGATGTTGAAGTTAACGGAGAAGCACGTCCCAATGAATAAACCATAATTTGTGTTTGGATTAAACAACAAGTCATAGGCGAGTCCAATGGGACTCGCCTACTTATTGGAAGGGACGCAAACATTGAACGACAATCGACCAGTCTGATTTCTGAAGAAACATTTGCTGTTTCTCCTTACTGAATCTATTACGGCTAATTCTCAAATCTTCATCTGGCATGCGATGTGCAGTTATTGCTTTCTAAATATTATTCACCGATTTCTAATTCACAGGTAAGAACTATGAAACTTGACAATTTGCACAAACTCTATGTTCAGGAACTAAAGGATCTTTACAGTGCGGAAACTCAACTCTTAGAAGCGCTTCCTAAAATGGAATCTGCATCAACCGATTCAGGGCTGAAGGAAGCATTTCGCACACATTTGCAGGAAACCAGGGAGCATGTAAATCGTCTCGAAACAATTTTTCGTGAACTGGAATTCGAGCCTGGTGGTCACAAATGCGCAGCAATGGAAGGACTCATTAAAGAGGGGGAGGAAATAGTCAAAGGGGATATTCCTCCCAAAGTTCGCGATGCCGCATTGGTGGGAGCAGCTCAGAGAGTTGAACACTATGAGATGGCTGGATACGGAACGGCTCGTGCATATGCCGAGAAACTTGGCGAGCATAAGGCAGCCGACGTGCTTCAGAAGACACTCAACGAGGAAGGTCATGCTAATCAACATTTAACGCGGCTTGCCGAACGGAGCCTTAATTTTCTAGCGATGACAAAATAGTCGACCGGCAAGTTCACGGGAGAGAAAGTACTTTCTACTCTCAGTTCGATATACATCCATAAGTGAGGACTCTGTTCGATGAATCTGAGTGTAGAAGACTATGAGATCTATGACCAGGCGGTATTCAACGAACGCATTAAGAGTACTTTCAGACAACTTGGCTATCCTCAGTTAGATGGAGTGAATTGTCAACTATCCAACAGAACGGTGCGCTTATGGGGATATGTGTCCTCATATTATCTGAAGCAAGTAGTGCAGACAGTTGCCATGAAATGTAGTGGTGTCTGCGACGTCATCAATGATATTGAAGTGAGAACGTCACACGAAGTGTGATGTCCGTTAGAAACTAGTAAGAAACATTTTCGTAAACCGCTGTGAAGTGGTATTTCATTTACTTGAGAAAGGAGCAGAAGCATGAATTGGGATCAAATTAAAGGGAAATGGGCAGAAACCAAAGGCCAGGCTAAGCAGAAGTGGGGAAAACTCACGGATGATGACCTTGATGTCATTGATGGCAAACGGGATGAACTGGCCGGAAAGATTCAGCAGCGTTATGGCATTGCCAAAGAAGAAGCTGAAAAGCAAGTGAAGGAATTCGAACAGTCCTGCAGTTGCTAGAAAATGAAGAACAGGTCGACTTGCAGCATGTGCTGTAGGCGCCTCTATCACTATCACATTTCAAGGAGATAAGATCATGAGCTATCGAACAAGAATCACCGCATCTGCAGCAATCTTGCTGCTATTCGTCGGAACATCGAATCTGGGTGCAGAAACACGCACGCAGAATACTGCGCAGGCAGGCAAGACTGTTCGCGCCAGTGAGGTGATTGGCATGAACATATACAATCCCGAAGGAGAAGATGTAGGTGAAGTCAATGACATTGTACTTGACCCAAACACCGGCAAAATGCGGTATGCAGCAGTAACGTACGGCGGATTCCTCGGAATCGGCGACGAATTATTTGCCGTTCCTTGGGAAGCATTTCAATGTACGCAAGACCCTGAAGATCCAGAGGAACATCGGTTGACCTTAGACGTCAGTAAAGAACAACTAGAGGGTGCTCAGGGGTTCAATCAGGACAACTGGCCCAATTTCGCTGATCCGAACTTTGCACAAGAACTCGATAAACGCTATCGAGTCAATCGCAACCGCGATGGCAGTGTAAATGTTGACGTGAGTCGCAGAGGTGTAGGTGTCGACGTTAATCGTCAGAATCGCACTCAGTGATCCACCAGATGGATGGTGAAGAGGAGAAGTGTACGGAAACCTAGCCGTCGCGGGCTGTGCTTGCCATGACCCGCGACGGTTATTTTCTGTTGAAATGCAATAGTTTATTGTTTTACCCGGGCAATGTTTAGTGGAATATCTTCCATGTCAATAAAGCTTCTTGGTCACCGCGTTCATCCGATGTTAATAGGCTTTCCGATAGGATTGCTTGGAGCCGCAGTTGGATTTGATCTTGTCTTCCTGGCGACTAAAGCTGAGCGATGGGCGGAGATCTCATTCTATTTATTGGGAGTTGGAATCATTAGTGGTCTTTGTGCCGCACCCTTTGGCTCGCTTGACTGGTTGGGCATTCCAAGTCATACGCGGGCAAAGCGGATTGGATTCGCTCACGGGTTGACTGCCGTAATTTCCATTGCTTTATTTGCTGCGAGTTGGTGGTTGCGATACAAGGGGCCAACAGTGCCAGATATGAATGCAATTGCTCTGTCGATTCTCGGATTGTGCTTGCTCGCAGTCGCAGGCTGGCTGGGAGGTGAGCTAGTGGAACGCTTGGGAATTGGCGTCGACCGAGGTGCCCATCCCAATGCACCGAGTTCGCTTTCAGGTCTCGGTGCAACCGAACATGTGATGCACACTCACGAATCGTATGAAAATACGTCATCTTCGGATCAAACGTGACCATTAAAGTAAGGAAATGAATCGATGCTCCTATCTCGCTTGATTGGGAAAACCATACTGCACATGTGCGGTATAGCCAGCGTCTTCGCCATCGGAGTGGTGCAGGCCAAAGAAAATGGCGATTCCAAATCTCCACAGACCTATATGCCAGTTATTGAGGGAGATTTCGAACAAATTCTGCAGCAGGACTCTAAGCAGAAATCACAAGTCATGAAGCGCCAGCAGAATTTGCTAGAGAGCCGCTACGATCTGAGCGACAAGCCAAGCCAAGTTAAAATGTCTGGTGGCCGCAAAGCTGTGCAAGAGGGAGTGCGGATCAAACTCAAAGAAGGGATTTCATGGTCGGAACTAGGTAAATTGACACCTGAGGAAATCCGTGATCGCGAACTTTTTCCTATGGGCTTTCGCCCCTTGCCCCATGCCAAACACTCTACGGGCGGAATGGTATTTCCCAAGGAACAGATAGACAAGATTCAAGAGGCGGAGCATCGTGACTTAAAGCGATTTGACGTCGATTTTGATCTCCCGAATCATCTTACCCCTGAGTATCCACCCCCCTTATTCCTGGCTAGTCGTCCCGACTTAGGAGATGTTACTAAGGGGGAGGTGCTCACAATTAAGAATTATTATCGCCTGCTAGAGGGAAAGATCACACCAGTGCAGATGGAGGGAATGCGATTGCTTTTGACGCCTTTTCCTCAGCAACAATTTAATCAAACCAGCGATCGCAAAGTTGCTTCAGCCCAGTTAGGGGTAAGCTGTCTAGATTGTCATGTTAATGGTCATACGAATGCCACGTTTCACTTGAACCCAGATACTCGTCCACAACAGAATCGCTTTCGTATCGATACAGTGAGTTTACGGGGCATGTTCAACCAGTTGATTCATGGCTCGAAGCGTTCTCTACGGAGTGTGGAGGATTTCACAGAATTCGAGCAAAGGACGGCCTATTTTGATGGAGACCATGTAACGGCGGCCAAAAAAGGTGTACATCTTCCGAATCGCTCGGACCAGGTCGCCATGATGGCCCAGATGCAGAATATGTTTGATTTTCCACCTGCTCCAAAGTTGGATCGGTTTGGGAGACTAATCCCCAATATAGCAACTGAAGAGGAACTGCTCGGAGAACAATTATTCTTCGGCAAGGCTAACTGTGTCCAATGTCATCCCGCTCCGT
The DNA here is from genome assembly GCA_937925545.1 of uncultured Planctomycetaceae bacterium. Classification (GTDB taxonomy): domain Bacteria; phylum Planctomycetota; class Planctomycetia; order Pirellulales; family Lacipirellulaceae; genus Bythopirellula. The sequence goes on along the minus strand of CALALR010000017.1, from coordinate 114,909 downwards.
TTTATCTGGACAACAAGATGCACGATCTTCAAGTAGGGCAATTCTATGAACCTAAAACTATCAACGACCAATTCGACGCTGCAGTAGGGCCGATCAAGACGTTTACTCTGCGCGGGATAAAGGACTCACCACCTTATCTTCATGATGGTAGGTTGTTGACTCTCGACGACTCAGTGGCATTTTTTAATCTGATATTCAGTTTGGAGCTTGACGAACACGAGCAGAAGGCTTTAGTAGCATTTATGCGTTGCTTGTAGGAAGTATTTCCACTGCTGAGGGAGGTTGCGCTTTGGAAACGAACTATAAACATTGGCATTATTCTGCGACGTTCATTGGCTTATTGGCCATTGTTATTCTCAGTGTAGGTGCATTGGCCGGAACGCTCGTTCTGGCTACTGAGATTATCTTGGTGCTCTTTCTGGGAATATTATTTAGCGTGTTATTGTCCCGGTTGAGCCATTTGTTGGCATATTTCACTCCACTTGACTATTTTTGGAGTTTGGCTGCGGTGACGATTCTGCTTCTTACCACGGGTTTTGGAATAGTTGCCGTTTTTGGCGTGCAGCTTGAATCCAAAATATCTGCTACGATGGATCACGCCGAAGAAGGAATTGAGCAACTTGTGAAATGGGCTGGTAAATACCCTACTGTCAATTCCGTCTTGCTTTCGACTCCGTTTGTGAGCCAGTGGGTGGATAAAAAGCCTACTAAATCAGATAAAGAGCAGTCTGAGGAGCGTGCTCGGCAAGAGTCCAAAAGTTCTGATACCAGTTCCGTTCAGCTTCGCAAATCAGATCCCAAAAAAGATTCCTCGTCGACGAAGTTGTTGGACCAAAGCCTATTTAGTAGTACCGCCAAAAGGGGGGCAATGGCAGTGGCGGGAATATTTCAGTCAAGCCTTGGAATAATGGTGAATGGTTTGTTAATTTTTTTCACAGGCTTGTTCCTTGCCATCGACCCAGGAATGTATCGCGATGGTTGCGTCAAACTGTTTCCTGAGCAGCACAGAGAACGTACCCGCGAAATCATGGACTTGATGGGCAATACACTTTGGGATTGGCTGCTCGGTCAGTTCTGTACAATGACTATCACTGGAACAGGAGCTGCTCTTCTTCTATGGGCAATTGGTGTCCCTATGGCGTTTACGTTAGGCACGATCACTGCATTGCTTACTTTTATTCCTAATATTGGTCCTGCTCTCGCCCTGATTCTTGCACTGTTGTTTGCAATTCCTCAGGGCAGTATGACCATTCTTTATGTACTAATAGGTTACGTAGGGCTGCAATTGGTGGAGAGCTACGTGATCACCCCCCTAATACAACAAAAGCAAGCAGCCCTGCCTCCAGCTTTGCAATTGGCTGCACAAGCTCTAATGGGAGTATTATGCGGGCTTCTCGGAGCGACTGTTGCCCCTCCATTGCTTGCTGTAGTAAAAGTCGGAGTCGAAGAAGCATACGTCAAAGACGTGCTGGAAAACACAGCTAATAGTTAACCGCCTTAACTGAGCCCAATAACCATTTGGAAATTGGTGCGATGGAACGAACGAGTCTTCAATAGAACTACGAGTATCACTATGAAGAAAGTCTTGCTGATCATAGTTGATGCCCTAGCCACGCGCGTCTTAGTGCCACTCTTGGAGGCAGGTCGCCTGCCAAACATTTCTCGTCTCGTAGAAACTGGAGTTCTCCATCCAGAATGCATAGCTATATTTCCTTCTATTACACCGGCAGCAACGTGTTCGCTCGCCACAGGATGTTATCCCTGCGAACATGGAATTGCAGGGGCCTATTGGTTTGATGAGGATCAAGATGAAGTTGCCTATTTCGGTACAGACATTTGGGCAATTCTGAATGAGGGTGTCGGACATTATTTAATGGACTTCCAATACGCATTGAACTGTCGTCGCCTGCAAGTCCCCACAATCTTTGAGCGTATTGAAGCCCACGGGCATTTACGGGATGCGGTCATCAATCTCCTATGGTATCGAGGGACAGTCGATCATGAGGTATCTTGGCCACCCTTGTTCAAGTTGATTCCCGGTGAATCGGCCCAAAAGCTGCCAGGCCCACACATGATGTTCATGGGAGATTTTGTCAATACAGCGATCGCTCCAGGAAAAACACTTAGAGTTCGCGGCAGTATTACACGACGTTTCGGATTTCATGACGATACTACTGCTGACTATCTGCTCCAACTAGCAGAACATAATGCATTGCCAGAATTTACTCTGGCCTATTTCCCAAACAATGATTTTGATAGTCATAATCAAGGGCCTATGAATGCTGCGAGTGATTTGGAGGACATTGACCTACATCTGGGACATCTCTTTGATATTCATGGCGGGCTATGCAAAATGTTGGAGGACTACGCAATCCTCATTACTGGGGACCACAGCCAAAGCGATCTTCCATCTTCTCGCGAAGCAGCAATTCACCTTAACGAGGTGTTAAAGGAGTTTCAGCTCGTGAAAGCAGGAGCTTTGTGGCAGAATGGTGATGATGTTATGATTTGCCCAAACATGCGGGCGGCCCAACTCTATTTGCGCCATGATTCGTGGGATGCTCGGACTCGAATTATTGAGTGTCTGAAGGAATGCGATGGCGTTGATCAGGTGATGTGGTGCAGTACCAACGAAGGTGTGAACGGCTGTGGAAAAGTCATTTTTCACGTCGCGACCTTGGATCGAGGTACGATATCATTTTCCCTTGCAGATCCAGCAGATGGAAAAGGGATTGATGATTTCGGAGCTTCTTGGAACTGGACTGGAGAACTTGGTGCAATCCATGCGATTTTAGACAGTGAAGGTCGGATTCGTTTCGACGAGTACCCCAATGCCTTCGAGCGAATCGCTGCTGCATTTTTTCGTCAGAGCGGGACTATTTGGGTAACTGCCAAGCTAGGGCGAGAGTTTTGTCTCCCAGAGACTTCCTGCTACGAGGGAGGTTCCCATGGTTCTCTACATGCCCTGGATTCTATCTCGCCACTAATTGCAGCGGGCATGCCGACTGCATTGAAATTGCCCGAGAAGATGCGTAGCGTCGATATTGTACCACTCTGCCTAAAGCTCCTCGATCTTGAATCCCCACGGCAACTTGGTGAAAGCCATCTCAGTGGCTACTAATCTCTGACGCATGAACTTCAAATGACACCCTGACCTACACCATGTTGCGAACATCGGAACCGAAAGTTGGAAAAGCGAAAAGTGTGGATTTGAGTTGCGTGGCAGTCAAGTTATATCTAATTGCTAGCGTGAAGAGATTAATCACTTCTTCCGCCCGCGGCCCTAATAAATGGGCACCTAGAATTAGGTCCGACTTCTTGTCAACGAGAATTTTATATCCAGCACATTCCTGAGTAGTCTTTCGAACCGACCCCCAATCAGAAGTGTCGTCTTTGAGCACGTCGACATCTGCTCCGCCGCTTCGGATGGTCTCTTCATCCATTCCCACCGCAGCAATGGCAGGTGCTGTGAAGCATACCTGGGGTATCGCACCGTAATGAGGTCGCTTAGTTGGTGCATCTGTAAATAAGTTTTTTACAACCGCGCGAGCTTCTTCATTGGCAGTGGGAGTAAGCCGAGGCATGCCAGTAGCCGCGCAATCTCCAGCGGCAAAAACAGCGGGATTCGTTACACTTCGAAGATACTCATCGACCTTTATTCCTTGGTCGTTGAATGCAACTTCGGCTGCTTTTAGATTCAAGCCTTGTATGTGTGGTTGCCGCCCTGCCCCATGGACGACGAGATCAGTTTCAAGAGAAGATTGTTTGCCATGGACATCGAAAGTCACCACGTATTTGTGATTCTTAAGTTGTTCTACCTTTACTGCTTTCGAACCTGCGCGGATGTCTATTCCAGTTTCGCGAGACCAGTTCGTTAGTTGCTCGACTAGATCGGGATCGAACTCAGAGAGTACTCGCGGACTACTTTCTAAGATAGTCACGTGGGAGCCAAACCGTGCCGCAACGTGGGAAAACTCCATAGATATGTAACCACCACCAATGAATGTAACCCTGCGAGGAAGTTCTCGAAGTTCCAGAAATTCGTCGCTACTGATGAGCAATTCTTCTCCTGGAATATTCAATGGTCGCGGACGTGCTCCTGTGGCAATTAATATCCGCGATGCCTCGAGCAGAACTTCACCCACTTTTACTTGGCGGGGATTAACAAACGAAGCTGTGCCATGATAAGTGGAGATACCATCTTTAATGAAAGATTGCTCACTTTTTTCAATTACAGGCTCTGTGAACTCCCGTTTGAAGGCGAGTAACTCCGGCCAATTGATGCGTATTTCTCCAAATCGAGCTAGTTTCCCGTCGGCTCGCCTTGCCTGGTCAACGAGGTCAGCAGCATTGGTATATACCTTTTTAGGATTGCATCCCCGAAGTGCGCACGTACCTCCAAATTTACGCTCTTCAACGATTGCGACCCGCTTTCCTTTATTGTTCGCTTCTCGGGCAACAGTCGACGCAGCGGGTCCTGTACCGATTACGATCAAGTCTACTGAGGTAGTCACTAGGGCAACTCGATATCCAAGCCATGATTAACACGATTCGTGAAATTCGCCAAAGCAACGGTAGCCGCAAGCGATACCAATTGTTCCTCGTCAAGCGATAACTTGTCCACCGTTTCCTTGTCCACATTGGCCGTTTTGGTCAATTGTTCGGCATAAGCCAAGACAGCTTTCTCCTGATCGTCAAAGGCATCGCTCTGGGAATAACTAGCGATATCAGCAAGCTGCTTTTCGGTTACACCTGCCTTTATGGCAGCTTCTCTGTGGTAATGAGAGCAATACGCGCACTGGTTTATCTGGGAGGATATGAAGTACGCCAGCTCACGTAGTTTGTCGGGCAGATCTTTCTGTATCCCATCATTGATTTGAGTTACGCCACCCAAAACGTCGGGTTGATGTGCCAGTGTATTGAATATATTTAGTGATTGATCGAACTTCTCTTGAATAGCCTTCAATATCGACTTCGCTTCGTCAGGGGCCGATTCAATGCTTAGTGGCTTAACATAGGGCATTTAATGTTCCTCCAGCTGCGAGTGTTTTCTACTTAGGAGTGAATGCAAACCCAGTGCCATTTAGATGAGCATAATCAAGTAGAGTATTCTCTTGTGGGCTATTTTTTACACTGGTCGATAAGCTGTCACTGCGCTCCCCGTTCAACCACCTCAACAAGACACTGGTCAGCGACATTTTGTCGGAACACTTTTCGTAGTGATTCACTGTGTGCTTTTAGGTTGTCTTCATACCGGCATGCGAATTGCTTCTAGGAAATCAGCGTTTTGAATTTCAGTTCAGTGAAGGAGGCATGTGATGCAAACTGCTACCAAACCAAAACAAGGTGAGACCTACAAATGCCAGACATGTGGCATGGAAATAAAAGTAACAGCCGACTGCAATTGCCAAAATGGGTGTCCCGAACTCTCTTGCTGTGGCGAGCCGCTTAAGAAGACTTGATGTGTGCATTTAACATTTGAAGCGGCGTCGAGAAAGCGCGTTGCCGAGCTGGTTGCGACTTCGGCGTCGCTTCTCTAGAGATACTCTCATACTCTGAGGATAAAAACATGGCATGTGTTAAAAGGGTTGAGCAAAGAGTCAGGAATGTACGACGAACTCGTTTTCGGAGACCGCGTTCGTCACTAGTCTCGATTCCACGGAAGCAGCCTGGAAGTTTGCCTACAGAGCCACTTCCGCCTGAGCCGTCAGATCCTCAGGATGTTCCAGCTCCCTCACCCCATGATATTCCGGCTCCACCTCCAATCGACGATCCTGTACCGCAACCGACTGATGTTCCGCCTCCTGAGCCCACGCCGCCACTATAAAATTCTTTTCACACCAATGAAAAAGGGAGTATTGCGATGACTGAGAGGCAACTAACTGGAAAGACAATTGCTTTTCTCGCTACTAACGGTTTTGAACAAGTCGAGCTTACCAAGCCATGGGGAGCGATTCAGGATGCCGGGGCCGATGTCGAATTAGTTTCGATTAAACCGGGAACAATCCAAGGAATGAACCACTTTGAGAAGGGCGACAAATTTACGGTGGACAAACACATCGATTCAGTTCGTGCACAAGATTATGACGGACTAGTGTTGCCTGGGGGATTGGCAAACCCAGACGCACTAAGGAGAAATAGCGCTTGTGTCGATTTTGTCCGCGACTTTTTCAAACAGGGAAAACCGGTTGCGGCTATATGTCACGGACCATGGATGTTGATCGAAGCAGACGTCGTGCGAGGTCGCACATTGACCTCATGGCCCAGTTTGAAAACAGACTTGAGGAACGCAGGGGCCAATTGGGTCGATGAAGAATGTGTTTGTGATCAAGGTTTGGTTACCAGTCGTAGACCAGACGATCTCCCGGCGTTTTGTGAGAAGGCCATTGAAGAGTTTGCCGAAGGGCGCCACGCTGAGCAATCTGCATAATTAGAACCCGAAAGGAAGGTTTTCATGCTCGCTCATTTCAGTATCTGGGCACTTGATGATCCTCATCTGCGAGATGAGATGACTACGATTCGCAAATTACTTGATCAAGAAGGTATTCAATTCGAAATGAATCGAATGTCAACAACCATTGAAGGCAGTTTCAAGGAGATCACCGAAATTATTTCTGCTTGCCACAAACAACTCAGCGAATCACACAAGCGGCTTTTGGTCAATATCACAGTGGACGATGATCGGGCATAAAGCAAACCAATTTGTTTTCAATCATTTTTAGGAGGACCTATCATGGCTACCAAGTTCGCAACTACCGTTCTTTCTGCAAGTACAATATCTGGCGATGCTGTGAAAAATCGCAAAGGTGAAGACTTAGGAACTATTAAAGATTTAATGATCGATACTGGCTCAGGTCGAGTCGCCTATGCGGTTCTCTCCTTCGGTGGATTTCTGGGGATGGGTGATAAGCTCTTTGCTGTGCCGTTCAAGGCCCTGGACCTGGATACAAACAACCACTGCTTTCATTTGGACGTCGATAAGGAACGGTTAGAAAAGGCGCATGGTTTTGATCCAAACCATTGGCCCGACATGGCAGACCCAAGTTGGCAGTCCGACGTTCACGGAGTCTATGGTGTCGATCCCTACTGGGATTAGCTCATAGAGTTGGCGAAAGTGTTTTAACCCAATTTCAAAGGAGGAATAATCCATGAATCTTCTTCATGCAACCCATCTGGCGCACTTGGCTATTATATTGAGCCAACTTTATTACTCCTTGGCAACGGGGCAGGAGCAAAACATCCGACAGATTCAGTTATCTCAAAGTCAGCCTCATCAACACCCACAAGAAGAAATTACCAGCTTCTTTGTCGGCTCTCTTATGCTGATGAATGAAGGAACTATTAAAATGAGTGAGTTTGCTGCTGAGAAATCCTCAAATGACGAGATTGTAGCCTTTGCCAAAAAGCTTTCTGAAGGGCATAAAGACTTAAATGAGAAACTTCAAGCGTTGGCTCCTCAAATAGCTCAAATGTTAGAGATTGGAAAGAAAGAATATGCCACGGGGTTTCGAGGCACTAATAGCGGGAAAACTTTCTCTGACAATTCATCACTGGGTAAGGTGCTCAAGATTCAAAAAAGGGCTTCTGAGATCTATCAGCAGTCCAGTAACAAGATGATTGAAAGCTATGAGGGGCAAGATTTTGATATGGCATTTCTGGGAATGCAGATAGGTGCCCACACCTGGGCCATGGCGGAACTCAAAGCGATGGAATCGGTCGGCAGCCCTCACTTTCAGCAGATTGTCGAAGACTCCAAGTCAAAGATTCAGCAGCATCTCGAAGAGGCACAGCGTCTCTCGAATAAGTTTGAAGACGACAAGTAATGAACCCAAATGTCACAGGCATGATGGCAAATTGAACTCATTTCAAGTAGCCGAGTACAAATGTCATCGGTGCAAAGAAATGCTATTTAGGAATAGATACTTCAATGGCACGCCCCATTTGGAAGGGTCACATAACCTTTGGGCTGGTAAACGTACCGGTCACCCTCTACTCGGCTGAACGGCGAGCTGACTTGAGCTTCAAACTCATTGATAGCCGCAATACAGCTCGAGTTCGATATGAGCGTGTGAACGAAGAAACCGGAGAAGAAGTCCCCTGGGACAAAATTGTCAAGGGATATCAGTACGAGGATGGAAATTATGTCTTGCTCAGCGATGATGAGCTTGAGCGCGTTTCAACTGAATTAACCCGGAAGATCGAAATCGAACAATTCGTAGAACTTGAGCAAATCGATCCTACTTATTTTGATAAGCCCTATTACCTTGTCCCAGGTAAGAGTGGTGAAAAAGGCTATGTCCTCTTGAGGGAGGCAATGGCTGCATCGGCAAAAGTTGGCATCGCTCAGGTAGTCATCCGGACTCGTCAGCACTTGGCGGCAATGCAACCACAAAACGACGCTCTGATTCTAACGTTATTGCGGTACCAGCAAGAAATTCGCGACCTGTCAGATTTCGAGATCCCTGGTAACGACCTCCGCAAATATAAGATTACAAAAAAAGAGATCGAAATGGCCGAGCAACTCATCAATGGCCTGACTGGTCCTTGGGATCCAAGTGAGTTCCATGACGAATATATCGACGCCGTTATGAAAATGATTGAGAAGAAAATAGCCTCTGGAAAAACTGAAGTAATCGAAGTGGATGAGGAAGGTGCCGAAAAGGAGCCTGCCACGATCAATTTTATGGACGTGCTGAAGAAAAGCATTGAACAGACGAAGCCAGGCAAGAAAAAGCGATCAGCTGGTAATCAGAACAAAACGAAAAACCGAAAAACTCTTAGCAAAAATCGGGCGAGCTAGTGTCCCATGTCATTGCAAGAGTACAAGCGTAAACGAGACTTTGCCAAAACCTCCGAACCCGAAGGAGGCGTAAATCTATCTCCCGGCAAGCAATTTGTCGTGCAAAAGCATGCTGCACGGAGGCTTCACTATGATTTCCGCTTGGAACTCAACGGAGTTCTAAAAAGTTGGGCCGTGCCTAAAGGCCCAAGCCTTGATCCCGAAGTAAAATCTCTGGCCGTGCAAGTCGAAGATCATCCTTTGGACTATGCAACTTTTGAGGGGGTTATTCCTAAAGGGCAATACGGTGGTGGGACCGTGATGGTTTGGGATCACGGTGTGTGGGAACCCTTAGAGGATCCTGAGAAAGGACTAAAAAAGGGTAAGTTGTCTTTCCACCTGGAAGGAGAAAAAATTACCGGTGAATGGACGTTGGTGCGTATGCATGGTAAGGCGAGTGATAACGGCAAGAATTGGTTGTTGATCAAAAAGGATGATGAAGCAGCTCAAGATTCCGCAGAATTCGATGTCGTTTCAGAGCAGCGGGAAAGTGTACTTTCAGGGCGCCTATTAGAGCAAATAGCGAAGGACGCTGATCGTTTTTGGATCGAAGATAAAGAGAAAACACGTAAATCGAAATCAGCGAAACGAAAGTCATCTTCCAAAACACTCATCGAGCAGATAGATGTCAAGCGACTCTCCAGATCAGAAATGGCAGAAATGCCCGAGCAGTTTGACGTTCAGCTTGCCACGCTGACTGCGAAGGTACCCGCAGGCGAAGACTGGCTGCATGAGCTCAAACTCGATGGCTATCGTATCGTCACATTGTTACAAAATGGCAGTGCACGCATCGCTACTCAAAATGGCAACGATTGGACCAAAAAGCTTCCTGAAATTGCACGAGCCGTGGCAGAATTGCCCGTCACGTCTGCCGTATTTGACGGCGAAGTCGTAGCAGTTGACGGCCAGGGTATTACAGACTTCCAGCGTTTGCAGAACTCACTCAAAAAAGGCGGCAATCGAGCACTGATATACTACATTTTCGATCTCCCTTACCTACAAGGTTTTGACTTGTCGCAGGTGTCGCTTTTGGAGCGGAAGAAATTGTTGGCTCGTGTGTTACTCGCTAAGAATCCTGAAAATGAAGGAATTCTTCGGTACAACGATCACATCCGTGGGCAAGGAGAAACAGTGATCGCACACGCTTGTCGTTACGCTATGGAAGGCGTCGTGTCAAAGAAGGTAGACAGCCCTTATCAAGGTCGGCGAACACGAACCTGGCTGAAAACTAAATGTCTTCAACGGCAAGAGTTCGTGATTGGCGGATTTACCAAGCCCGAAGGTTCAAGAACAGGCTTCGGCGCGTTGTTGTTGGGCTATTACAGCGGTGGCAAGCTCGTTTATTGCGGTCGAGTGGGCACAGGATTTACGAATGAATCGCTGCATCAGATCAAAGAAGAACTTGAATTGCATCGAACGAAATCGCCTGCATTCAATAATCCTCCTTCCGGCAGTCAGCGGCGAGGGGTCACTTGGGTAGAGCCCGTGTTGGTAGCAGAAGTGGAATTCACTCAATGGACTGAGGATGGGCTCCTGCGTCATCCGGTATTTCATGGACTCCGCGAAGATAAACTTCCTGCAGAAGTAATCCGAGAGAAGCCTCGGGCTTTGCCTCGCAGTCATAATTTAAGAAATGGAAGAAAGGGGAAGCAAAACAAGTCTCTAAGAGGGACAAAAAACGGGCAACACAATACCGAAAAGAAACATGAGAACAGTTCCAGAATCGCGGGAGTTCACTTAACTCACCCACAGCGAATTCTGTATCCTGACCAAGGCATCACTAAGCAGCAATTAGCCGAGTTCTACGAGGCAATAGCTGACTTTATATTGCCCCATATCGTCAACCGTCCCTTATCTCTTGTTCGCTGCCCGAAAGGTCGGCAGAGTAAATGCTTTTTTCAAAAACACTTGACGGAATCGATGCCGAATACCTTGAGGGGCATAGAGATCAAAGAAAAGTACAAAAAGAGTAAATATGTGTTGATCGATGACTTGTCCGGCTTGATTTCCCTGGTGCAAATGAGCGTCTTGGAATTGCATCCCTGGCCAGCACGGGCGGATCGGCTTGATCGACCCGATCAACTAGTTTTTGATTTGGATCCTGGCTCAGGGACGAAGTGGGGGGCAGTGGTGAGAGGGGCACTGGATGTGCGTGGACGGCTGGCTGATTTAGGTTTGCAAAGCTTTGTGAGGACCAGCGGAGGAAAGGGTTTACATGTCGTAGCCCCCATTGATAGGCGAACTCCTTGGGAAAATCTCAAACGATTCGCCAAAGGGATTGCTGAAGGATTAGCCCTGCAATTCCCTAAGAAATATGTTGCAACCGCCAGTAAAACCAAGCGAAAAGGAAAGATTTTTATCGACTACTTGCGAAATCAGCGGGGGGCGACGGCGATTGCTTGCTATTCAACACGCGCACGGCCTGGGGCACCCGTTGCGACACCTATCCGTTGGGATGAACTCAATGATCGACTCAAGCCGGATCACTACACGGTACAAAATTTACCCAAGCGAATTACTGCCCTCACTGAGTCTCCTTGGACTAACTTTTTTTCCATTCGTCAATCAATTACCAAATCGATGCTCGCGGAAGCATGTTCATCCCTGGAAACCCGGAAAGGAAGAAAGAATGCCTAATAGTTCCAAGCAGTTTGGCAAATCTAATAAGAAACAACAACGGCCAGCCCAGATCCAGAGTCGCCAACCCGGTAGGGAACATAAAATGCGTCCCGAACCTGAAACGATTGTATCGGAGCTTCGCGGAAGTGGAAAATTGGAAGATCGGGTTGCGCTCGTCACGGGAGGAGACAGCGGAATTGGCCGAGCCGTCTCAGTCTTATTTGCCAGAGAAGGGGGGCGTGTGGCAATCGTTTACCTCGAGGAAAAACGGGATGCCGAGAAGACTCTAAAAATGGTCGAAGCAGAAGGGACAGAAGGTCTTCTGATTAAGGGGGACGTCGGCAGTGAAGCTTTCTGTAAGAAAGCAGTAACAAAAACTGTAAAGAAATTCGGTCGGCTCGATATCCTTGTTAACAATGCCGCAGAGCAGCATCCGCAGGAATCGCTTCTTGATATTGAGAAGGAGCAACTTATCTCGACATTCCGAACCAATATTTTCTCAATCTTTTATTTGAGCAAGGCGGCCTTGCCTCACTTGAAGAAACAGAAAGGTTCCTCGATCATAAATACAGCTTCTGTGACCGCTTACCGAGGGCATCATACTCTGCTCGACTACTCAGCCACCAAAGGTGCCATCGTCAGCTTCACACGCTCCCTTTCAAGTATGTTGGCAAAGGACGGTATCCGGGTTAACGCAGTGGCTCCTGGGCCAATTTGGACGCCCCTTATTCCTGCTACATTTCCTGCAGAAAAGGTAAAGCGGTTCGGCGGAGATACGCCGCTAGGACGTGCAGGAGAGCCCTGGGAATGTGCCACTTGTTTTCTGTTTCTGGCGTCAATTGATTCGAAATACATAACTGGCCAAGTTCTGCATCCTAATGGGGGAGAAATTATCAACGGGTAGTTCGGATAGAGATCATGTGCCTGTAAGCCTATTCATTTGAATACACAAGTATGAGTGCAACCATCAAGTGTTGCACGTGCTGTGGACAATTGGGTTCATGGATCTTTGATGCGGTACAAGTGTGCGCCACGTGCAGAGAAATTGAATTGGGCTTTGCAGCTCAATCCTGCTGCGGTTCACTTAGACAATGCTCTTCTCCCACAAAGAAGAAGCACTGACCACCAAAGGAAGGAAAAATTGAGACGGAAGTGACAAGTTGACGCTTTGCCAAAGCAAGATCTCGTGAGCAATACCCCACTCTTTCCGGGATTGTAAGCTGACGAAGTTCTTGCTTGTCGAGAGTCCCAGAATACGCCACAATTAACGTAGATATCTTGCAATTTCGATCTGTCAGAAAGTTAGCATTTTGAGTATTTTCTGCCAGATTTTAGTGGTCAGTTTTGCCCATTTGAAATGTCCTTCAAAAACTTGAATTTCAGCATTATCCATGCCGAAAAAAACCACGAGCGTAGCTTCTGATGAGTCTGGCGAGTCGTTCGTCCCAGGCGTCTCTAAGGAGCTCAGAATTGTTCAGCTTGAAAGGGAACTTGAAGAGACCCGTAAAGAACTGGCTAAAGCGCTCGATTTGACTGAGAGGCTCAAATCGTCCTGTAACGCGCTCCAGGGCGAGATCGAGGCGCATGCTCGGGCCAGAAATGACTTACAAAATCTGCTTGATGGCACGCAACTTGCGGTAGTTTTTCTTAATTCCGCAGGCCAAATTAGAAGTTTCACTCCTTCAGTTTCTGCAATCTATCCGCTGCAAGAATTAGACATTGGTCGTTCGGTTGACGCTATTCCTCACGAGGCATTCGAAATGCCTTCACTGCTGGAGGGTGAGGTTCCAGTAAACTGGACAGAATCCGCAGATCGTGAATTCCAAACTGAAGAGGGACGATGGTTCCTCCGCCGGGTGCTACCGTATCGACAAGACGGTCAATCTGCAGGAGTAATTCTGACATATGCCGAGATCTCTGAACAGAAGCGCGCAGAGATTCGGTTGGCAGTGGCCCATCGTGTGACCCAGTTACTTGCGGTCGCTGAATCCTTCGAAGAGGTAATTCCAGAGATACTTGAAGCTATTCGGAGTAATCTCGATGCCGATTTATGTGGAATGTGGATGATTGATCCCAATTCAGGCTCGCTATTCTGCACGGAACTGGCAACTCGTAGTCTTACGCCACGTTTGGAATCCTTTGTGGAACAGACTCGTATTTTGCAATTACCTCGAGGAAAAGGGTTGGCAGGTCGCGTATGGGAGTCGAAACAGCTCCTGTGGATAGACGATGTTAGAGTTGACAAAGATTTTCATCGAAGCTCTCAAGCTATGGAGTGCGGAATAATCTCAGGACTGGCAATCCCTATACTTGCAGGCAAGAGATTTTACGGAGCCATTGAGATATTTGCCAATCGTAAATTGCGTCATGAGAAGTCGAAGCTTGATATGCTCCGCGAAGTAGGCCATGAGATTGGTCAATTTATCCGGCGTAGTCACATCGATGCGCAATTCCGAGATGAACAATCCCGGAAAGCGGCGATTCTGGATGCTTCGCTGGATTCGATTATCACGATAGATTTTCAGGGCAAGATTATAGATTTCAATGTCGCGGCAGAGTCCCTCTTTTGTATTGCCCGCGAGGAGGTTGTTGGACGTCCTTTGGCGGAGGTCATTATTCCTCCTGAACTTCGAGATGGTCACGTAAAGGGACTTAAGCGTTATTTGCATACCGGCGAAGCCGCTGTGATCGGTAAGCGTATCGAGTTAACTGCCATGCGTTCCGACGGAAACCGCTTCCCCGTCGAGTTGTCAATCAGTGTCTCGCATACCCGTGATGGCGTTCCGTTCTTTACTGGATTTTTAAGAGATATAAGTAAGCGGAAACAAATCGAAGACGCTTTACGAGATAGTGAGGGCCGCGCGAATGCACTCATTGCTGCTTCATCCCAGATGGTGTGGACAACCGATGCCGAGGGAAAAGTTGTCGAGGATTCTCCATCATGGCGGGCCTTCACAGGTCAGACTTATGAAGAGTTCAAGGGGGATGGTTGGACGAACGCTCTTCACCCTGAGGAACGAGATCGCGTCTTTGCAGCCTGGAAAGCAGTGAATAAATCATTGCAGCCTTGGATATATGAATATCGGCTGCGGCATGTCAGCGGCGAATGGCGGTGGACTGCCGTGCGCGGTGTGCCCCAACTGAGGCCCGATGGAAGTGTATTGCGTTGGGTCGGTATGAATATGGATATTACCGAACAGAAGCAATTGCAATTGTCACTCATCGAGAGTGAAAAAAGACTTCTTGAAAACCAGGAAAAGTTGATCCGTGCGCTGAATATTGCGAAGAACAAGGGAACCCAGTTGCAGGTCTTGTTTGATCAGAGTTTCTATTTCGCAGCTTTACTTGATCTTGATGGTGTCGTTACGGATGTCAATGCGACTGCCCTTGACATGTGTGGATATGATCGTGAACAGGTTATCGGCTTGAAGTTTTGGGAATGTCCCTGGTGGGCTGGATCAAAACAAATACAGAATACCATTCGGCGCGCAGTGGAACGCTCAACCAAAGGTGTATTTTACCGCACAGAACTTCCCTACTGGCTCAGCGATGGCAATCAAAGACTCGTAGATTTTGTCCTCACCCCGGCACTCAATGAAGATGGCGAAGTCATTTTTATGGTACCTACTGGATGTGACATCACCGAGAAAAAGCAAACTGAGCAAAGGCTTACCATGGCGCTCAAAGCGGGGGGTATGGCCGCCTGGGAGTGGTCTCCTACTGGCAGTATATGGACTGAGGCTGTTTACACATTATTGGGTATTCCATCGACTACTCCCGCCACCACGGAGTCGTTTTTTGAATTCGTCCATCCCGAAGATCTACCAGCATTGAGAGAAGCTTGGTCCAAGGCCACCTCAGGCTACAAACCCTACGATGCGCAGTTCCGCATCATCAAGCCTGATGGCGAGGTGCGGTGGATTGCAGGAGTCGGCGAAATCCAGCGCAATGATGAAGGAGACGTCGTCCGAATCGTCGGGCTAAATTGGGATGTGACCGAAGAACATCAGGCCGCTGATGCAATCCGTAGGAGCGAAAAACAGGCCCTAGAAGCCAGCCGGGCTAAAAGCGATTTCCTGGCAAACATGAGTCACGAGATTCGTACCCCGATGACTGCGATTCTGGGTTATGCTGACCTGCTTGCAAAGGAGGAGACAAATCCAGAAAAGTCGAAATTTCTTCAAGTGATCACACGCAACGGACTGTTTTTGTTGGAGATTATCAACGACATTCTTGATCTATCAAAGATAGAAGCTGGCAAGATGGAGGTCTTTTGTGAGCGATTCCACGTACAGAAAGTGATAGCCGATGTTCGATCTACGATGGAAGTACGTGCCCGCGAAAAGCAATTAGAGTTTATTGTTGATTACGATGGGAAGATTCCAGCGACCATCGAAAGTGACGCCAAGCGTGTCAAGCAGATTCTCATCAATCTGGTAGGAAACGCTATTAAGTTTACCGAATCTGGGAGCGTTCGCCTCACTGTCAACTACTTAGGTGATCAATCTGAACCTCAACTGCGCTTTGAGGTCATTGATACGGGGATTGGTATATCAAAAGACAAGTTATCTTTTTTATTTCAACCTTTCTCACAAGCAGACAATTCTGTAAGCCGAAAATTTGGAGGAACGGGCCTGGGGCTCACAATCAGTCAACGTTTGGCTCACGTTCTTGGCGGAAAGATCACTGTGGAAAGCGAACCTGGAAAGGGAAGTAAGTTTTCCTGCACTATCCGAGTTGGTGAGGTCAAAGATATTGAATTGGTCGAGCCACAATCAAATCAGATTGACTTGCTACGAGAAACCAGTGCAGGTAACAAGCGGCTTCAATGCAGTATTTTAGTTGTGGATGACCGTCGTGACGTGAGATTTCTGACGCAGCGAATCTTAAATGATGCAGGGGCGGAAGTGTCACTTGCTGAAGACGGACTCGATGCCATTCGCCAGTTAGAACAATCGCTACAGGAGGAATCCACCTGGGATCTGATACTATTAGATATGCAGATGCCCAGGCTAGATGGCTACCAAGCAGCAACGAAGATGCGTGATATGGGATTTAAAGGGGCAATCATAGCATTGACAGCCGATGCCATGCAGGGGGATATGAATTTGTGTTTGCAGAGTGGGTGTGATGATTATCTAAGCAAACCTATTGATTCCCATAAGTTAATCACCGTAGTCGCAGAGCACACTCAGAAACGGAGATCCGACAACGAGGACGACCTGCGTGTCCTAGTAGTAGATGATTGTGTGGATGCGTGTACGGCAACGCAGAAGCTGTTGGAAATGCGTGGTTTCGTTGTGCGTACAGCATTCGACGGAGCATCGGCCGTTGAGGTTGCGGAGGCGTTTGAACCGCATTCAATTGTGCTTGATATTTCGCTTCCTGATATGTCAGGTTTCGATGTTCTGAGTCGCATGAAGAAACTACCGGGGCTTGAATCTAGCCGATTCATTGCCCTGACTGGAGATAGTCGCATTGAGGACCCGCGGTATTGGAAACAAGCAGGATTTCACACTTATATGACGAAGCCGACCGATCTCGATTTACTGGAAAAGCTGCTAAGAGACGACGGGGGGGTTCCCGCTCCGTGAAGTCCTCTTGATCTATTTGGCCCTTTTATCGCTTTCTTGCTTCAATCGAGAACGTACGAACGATTCTTCGTCCCGTAATCGAGGCATGTGGGCGTACTCGGGAAACGCATAATCCCTCGGCAATACAATGCCCGGGCCTTCTTCCTCGACAAGATTGGCTGTGCGCCGCCGCTCCGCCATCCTGTTCAGCAAATTATGAAAATTGTCCCGGGCAACCAACCTGGCAGTTTTTGGCTTCAGTTTTTGTAAGAGGGGCTCAAACTTTCTTAACTCTTCAGAAGCAGCACTCGATCCTCCAACTACGTCGGATCCCAAGATGAATTGAGCTGGGTATTCTTCGATCAGATCAGCCCAGGTCCCAAGGTCATTCTTTATGTAGTTATCCCACACAAGCCACGATAGATCGATGGTAACATGGTCAGAGAATAGTTTAAGGATTTCTTCAATCCAGTATGGCAAATTATCAACTTCTATACGGCGGCTAGTTCCAGCGTGGCACCAGATGAACTCAGTTGATTCTCGGACTGAGCCTGGTTCCTCGTGGCAATAGCGGAAGAGTTCGACAAGTTCATCAAGATACAGCGGAGGGCGATCCGTTCCAGAGCGCGAAACAGGGGCAATATTATGATGGATACTGACAGGCAAATGATTCTCACCAGCGAATTTGCAGATCCGTAACATAGCTGGATGGTTGCTTCGAGGACGCTCACCTAGTTGCAGGTGAGTCAAATCGTCATGCCGGGAAAGTATTTCACCGATTCCTTGCCATACACCAGGGTATTCTTGAATCCGTTGTACTAATTGGTCGACAGCACCCAGGTCAGTCGGTTCGACCGCACAGAGGAATGGGGCAATGCGATCCAATCTAGCAAGTTGATCCTTGTCGTTGGCAAACTTGCGACGGTACTCAAGTATGGACTCGGCAATGGTGACATCGGAATCCCTGGCCAAAAGAACGTGGGACTCGTTGTCCAAATATCCATCTGGTCGTTGGTAAGTTTCATTGACGGCCCACTTCTTGAAGACAGGTAGTCCACACACCAAGGCATAGTCAATGTGGCCTTGATCCATGTCTTGGAGAAGCCCAGCGATTCGTCTCCAGCGGTCCCCAGAGGGTAAAACGGCATAGCGCTGGTGATCGATTTCTCCTCTTTTTGAACCAGGAAACTTACCATCATCATTAAGAAATTCGCCTCTCTGCAAGAAGTTCAACAAATGGATATGGCAATCCGAAAAGTTCCGCTCAGACGACCCATCTTCTGCAGTTGCGCGATCTGATGCGTTTACAGCAGACATGATTAAGTGGCAAGCTATTACCAGCTTTATAAGTCCCAATAGAACATTATTCATTTGGATAATCTTAAGCTTTTTCCGAGAGAGTTTTACAATCCAGATTAAAAGGCTCGTGCTCTTCAGGGTTTTCTCCCAATTGATTGAGAACGAACCAATAACGCTCTGCGAGATCATTGCAGTCATTCTGCTCTGGCACTGATCTCTCACATCCTCGGTATATCATCTCTGCTTGACGTAGCACAGCTGATTTGTGAGTGCCGTTTTCGACGCATTCCGCGATGAATTTCAACGATTCTAAGAGTCGCATCGAGACGGCAACGTTACCGCGCCCATGTTGGCGAATTTGGTCGAACGCACAGTCGAGTACGTTGGGGAATGTATATCCACGAGCGATCACACGCAAATTACCATCCTTGTCCGTGCGGAAGGGCACAGGCATTGCGCGTTTAGCCAACCGCCGGAGCATTGCACCCAAGCGATCTACACAGCGAATCGCAGTGAACGGATCATTGATGCCGGGAGACAACGCCCGCACGGCAACCTCGACCAATTCGCTGACAGCACACTCCATATCCTGTTGGGTTGTCCTGCGATTGCCCACAATGACGGCTTTGTTGAGTCTATCTTGGATTAAGTCATCAACTTTATCTTTGGGATGAATGTTGGCAATCGGAAGACCTTGCATGAGAAAATCACCAGGTCGGACAAGTAGCTTGATGACTAGGTCATGCTCTCGAGAGAGATGTACCAACCCTTCGTAATCAACAGCTTGCAAGTATCCCTCTTTGATGCCAAATATGGTTGCTGTAGAGTTGGCCTCCGTAGAGAACAATTCATTGGCGAGTTGTTCGCTCTTAGAGATGTCCTCACTCTTTTCACCGAGGTCTTCCGGAAAAATCCTCGAGATTGCTGATTCTAAATCATCAGCAACTTCAGCTACGACATTATCAGCTTGAGTAGCACTGGCAACACTGTGCAGCGAATAAATTAAGATATAGAGTGTGACCAATGCGAGGAGTAATGCGAGGTAGATAGATGCAAACGGAAGAAATAGTTCCCCTTCGTCCTGAAAAAAGGCGGTCAACAATATCAAGCTATACAGGCTACTGCCCAGACAAGCTCCCAAAGCCAATTGTGTAATTGAATCGCTTAGAAAGTTTCTCAGTAGTCTAGGGCCAAATTGAGATGAAGTGATTGACAGTGCGACGATCGTTACAGAAAATACTACCCCCGCTGCAGTAATCATCGCACTCGCGATGGTTGTCAGTGTAGCGCGGGCGGTTTCAGGACTTGACTTCATCCAAGCGGGAATGGAGGCGTCCAGATATCTGTCCACCTCCGGCATCGTAAAGCCAAGAAGAATTGCACCGAGAGTTAAGACAGTTGGAATAAACCAAAAACCGCTGCGGTAGTTGTCCCACTGATTAGCAAGCCAAGTTTTCATGAAAGCTTCTCCTCAAAAGGGAGCACTTGTTTTATCATTCATCTTCACCATTGGCTCGCTCAGGCAATTCATTTTTTGGGTTGATAGCGACTGGTTGCTTGAATGTCAATGTACGGTAAGGGAATGGTATCTCTATGTTAGCTTGATCCAAAGCTTGTTTGACTCTTTCGACTACTTCATTCCGAGATTGGCGCACCTCAAGTGGAGTCGACCCTGTCCACCAAGTGACTTCAAAGTTAATGCTTGAATTAGCAAACTCTTGGGCAAAAATTTCAATGTTCCTGTCTTTGTTGACCGATGGACATTGTCCAACTGCATCTTCAATAATCTCTCGTGCTTCTGCTACATCCTCATCATAAGCGATGCCACAGATGATCGTTGTACGGCGAGTGTCAAGGCTTGTGATCACACGGACAGGAGACTTAAAAAGCTTTGCATTGGGAATCACAACCAATTGTCCATCGACCTGTCGAATCGTCGTCATTCTAATTGTTGTCTCTTCCACTTTGCCGGTTAACCCTTCACACTCAATGAAGTCACCTGGATCAAAAGGAAACCTCCAGAGAATTAGAATTCCTGCAAAAAAGTTTTCGACAATGTCTTTGAATGCGAAACCAATGGCGATGGAACTCAGGCCCAACACAGTAAGTATCTTAGCGGGAGTCATGCCCGGAAACACCACTGTAGCAGCAATTGTGAGACCTGTCAGCCAAATAAGTATGTAAGCGATTTGCTGAAGAAGAGCCCGCAGGCTGCTTCTAAGGTTCGTGCGTGTTAGAGTCTTTCGGACGACGCTTAAGGTGAGTTTTGCAACCAGCCAGGTAATTACTAAAACGACTAGTGCTGCGATTAGCAGAGGAAGATGCTCCAAGAAATCAGTCCACATGCTATCGAGGCTGTCGATCACGATCTCCCATGCTCCAGACAACTGTCGAGGTGATAAATCTTCTGAAGTATTGGTTGTGTCGATTGATGCAGAGCCATTCACTCCCTGCTTCGAGGCTTGTGCCAAGATATAAGTTGTTGCGTACATGTCCGGTTACCTTTTCAAAAATGAGGAGTGTAATTACAACACTTCAAGAGGATGTATGTGTAACACCATCATGAACGATGCGTTCACGGAGCAGTTTAAGTAGGGTATAAAAAAGAGCAGCGATCATTGGGCCTACAAATATTCCTACGAGGCCGATCAGCTGGATTGCTCCAAGTACTGTAATGAATGCGACGAGAGGATTCATTTTCGCTTCGCTACCGATGACATAAGCCCGGATCAGATTGTCTGAAGTCGAGATAAAGAGAATGCAGTACGTGAATAGTAATCCTGCAGCCAAATATCGACCTTCAATTGCCAACCATGCTGAGACAAGAATGACGATGCTACTTGCTCCGACAAACGGGATGAAGGCAAAAAACATCGATAATGCCATGAATAAGAAGAGGTTTGGGACACCGGCTGCCAGAAATCCTATCCCTGCCAAAATTGCTTGAGTCAGTGCCGCCACGACCGTACCTACAATAACCCCTCGACAGACCTTGCCAAATTGAAAGAACAGCACCTCCTGCTCTTCCTCGGTAAGAGGCAGGAATCGATGCAATTGATTCATGATTAGTTTGCCGTCAGCCAGGAAGTAATAGAGTGCAAGTCCCGTCACGAAAAAGCCAATGGCAAAGTTTACGAGGTCACCAGCAAAGCTTGCTGTCTTTTCGACTACTCTTCTAATGAAACCATCACTGGCTTGAGAAATAATTTTGTCAATTTGTCGACGCTGTTCAGCAGGAAGTTCACGGTAATATTTATCTAGCGTTCTTGCCACTTTTGATTTTTCAAGATCTTCGAGGCTTTCCTTTAGGTCGGAGTCTACGTTTTGCTCTAAATTAGCCGCGTCACTGGCGACTTGCGCCAATTGGGCACCAGCTAGGATTAAGGCTCCCCCTATGGGCAATAATATCACTAGCATGATCACCAAGGTCGTCGTCGCGGCTGCCAACCGACGGTGATTATTCATAATCGAGACGAGCCACTGATAGGGTGGGCGGAACAATACAGCCAGAACGATTGCGAAGAGAAGTGAAAAAATAAAGGGCTGAATTACCTGATAGAAAAGAACACCAATGAGTAGTACCGTGGCTAGCAGGAGATAGAGTGAAAGCTGTCGCGACACGTTTCTTCCCTGGATGTTGTAGGTGTCTAGTGAGACATTCAATCCCGACGTATTTCGCCATATTCGGACACACAATTAGCAACATTTCGGAGGTGATGATCTTGGAGTTCGATCAAACTTTCAAAAACCTCTTGGAGACGAGCAGAGCTGACTTGTTCCTGAGCTTGTTTGTAGACTTGCAGAAGAGTTTCTTCTGCAACCAGCAATTGCTCAAGGACTTTATCGTCGTTTTTTTCGGAAGCATCTGACAGCGAAGTCATGGCCTCTTCAAGTTCATTGTCCCCAGGAAATTGTATCCATGTATCGAGCAAATCCTGGGAAGTCTCGAGTTCATATTCGGCTAAGCATTCCTCAAATTGTGCTTCATGTTTATTAACTTCCTCAAATAAGCCGGCAAGTAGATCGTTGCTTGCGGTGTTTTTTTGTCGCTCGCAGAAATCGCGCAGAAACTTCCTCAATTGATCCGCATATCTAAGTACGTCTTTTGTTTGTAGGTAAGCCATGTTCTGTACATGCTCTGGAGGTGCTCAGAGCTTTTCCTTCGACTTATCTGGCTTTCGATTATTCTTTTGAAGCGGCTCGGGGGCGAGAGAACTGACTTCGAACTTTCCGATCACATAAAGCACTAGAAAAGTGACGATTACTGTGGTTACCGCGAGCAAATAATTTCCTAATCCACATGCAACTCCTATTCCTCCCACTACCCAGATCGTAGCGGCCGTAGTCATTCCCTGTACCTGTCCTTGCGATTGAATGATCGCACCAGCCCCTAAAAACCCCAACCCGCCGATGACACCAGAGACGATACGAACAGGGTCTGCGGATACCACCTTACCGGGATATGTGTCTGCAATAGCATGGTAAAGCTGAAGGGCAGCAAGTGCGGCCGTCGATGCGCCGATTGCGACAAGCATATTCGTCCGTAAGCCTGCTGGTTTATCACTGACTTCGCGTTCCCAGCCCAGTAGGCCCCCACAAAGCGCTGCACTTAGAATGCGGATTACCACATCATATATTTCAACTTCTTTCATGAGTTTTTTCGCACGTAGCCTGTTTCCCTAAAAAGTATCAGATTGGAACAAATGCAAACTTCGTGCCAGATGAAGTGTTTCCCCTGCGGAAGAAGCCAAAAACCTTAAGAAGATGGCTGAAGTAACGCCGCGTGAAATTTTGATCGATTTCCGGCCAAGTTGGCTTCACAACGTGCACATCTGGCAGTGAATACAAGTCTCAGGATTTGAGTAACCTGTTTGCTCTCTATTTAGACTAATAATGCGAAGTTTCAGAATTAGGTGGCATGAGATTCCGAATTCGTATCGCCTGGATTCCGCTGGCACGCAATATGCTCCCATTCTTGTGGGGCTTGTAAAAATGTAGATAAAAATAGGATACGACTCATGGTAACTGCTCAATCACTCTCGGTAATCTCGCCAAATTGCTCTAGAGACAGAATCAATCAAGATGATCCTCGTGGAGACTTATATTTCCGTGTCAGCGTTGCCAGGGATCAAAAGCAAGAATCTGTTCCTCAACAATCCGTTGAGAATCTACATGGTCGGGAGAATGGCATTTCTTCTGACAGAGAAGACGCATCTCCTGGTGAAGCGATTGAGATCCCAATAGCACCTGGTGGTCTGAGTTACTTGCCTTTGGCCGGACAAGCTTTGGCAGATCTGGAACGCGAGGCTATTCGACAAACATTAAGCCTGTACAAGGGTAACCGCAAGCAGACCGCAGCCATTCTTGGAATATCGGTTCGAACTTTACAGCGCAAGATCAAAGACTGGAATCTTGAGAAGGCTAAATTAGGCTGATCAAGATATCTCAGAGCAATTTTTCCTAATTGAAAAGCAATGAAATCTACATCCCTGCGTTCAAAGCTTGGAGATGGCGTTCAAAATGTTCGGCCAAGATTTCGATGTATGTATCCGTGTGTGCAGACAACAGATCGCGCAGACTCTTTCCAAGCTCAGGGTGAGTCAATACAGAGCCGAAGGTGCAATGCAAAATCTGGCGGCCTGGAGCCGTGAACCCTTTGCCAACAGCGACGTCGGCCCAGCGTTCCAAATAAACCTGCTCCAGCGCGAGTGCATCGGGCAGATCTTTCGCAGGAGCTGCCGAATCGAGAGTAGCTGAGACATGGTAAGTAGCTTTATCGGTATCATAGCGTTCTCGACAGAAATCGACGATACGCCGAAACAATTCTTCATCATGCCTCAGCGCAACGCGTAATGCCTCCAAGTAGCTGGTTCCCGCTGTCTTGACGTGAAATTGGCCAGTGGTTGCTCGAGCCAAGGGCGCGTAGATGGAGAGCTTGTCTGAGCCTGAATGGAGACTTAGCTTGTAGGGCCCAAGCTGTTGAGCAATGGCGGCGTGATCCTGCAGAGATCTTTCCAGTGCCGCGATGTCTCCTTTGTAATCAACTCCCTTCTCAAAATCACCAATAAAACGGGGTGCCAGGCTTACGAGCTTCATGCCTTTTTTCAAGCACTGGTCAGCTACGATATAGTGTTCGGGTAGAGTTGTGGCCTGATCCGTTTCGTCGACGCTGAGTTCGATCTCGTAATCCCGATTTGCAGATTCCTGTACTTGGCGAATGTGACGAGCAAGCCCTACCGCGTGATTGATCGCAGGGCCGTATTTTACGGCGCAACGCAGACAAGCGTGCTCGTCAAACAGGATTTTCGTACCTGTGTTGAGTGACACTTCTTTGTTCAAATAGGTGTCCCACCAGTCAATCGAATCGCGGACTGCAGAGAACTTTTCGCAAAGTGTGGCCTCATCATAATTGTCTGCCTTTTGATCAACGTGGTCAGAGGGATCGATGGTAAAGAAAGTGAAACCAGCGGCAGCGGTTACATCGACATCGGCAGGGGTTTTTAAGTGGTCTGCATCCGCACCTGTTGGTCCTGTCCAGCCAGCGTCTTTCATGCCTTTCAGAGCGTCGGACATAACGACCTCAGCGGTTCGACTCGTACGTGCCATTTCGCGGATCGATTGTTGTGGAAAGATTGGCAGAATCCCCTTTCCCTCTCGTTTCATGGCTTCTACATGCCCTGGAGTGGCTAGGCCAATGCGGTCACCAAATCCGAAGCTGGCCGCTGTCCCCAAAGTTTGGCATTTTAGATTGGAGGTGCTCATGACATCTCTTTCTGCTTAAAGTTTATTCTTGACTCAGATAGTGTTCTGGATAGCTAGTTAACTCCGAGTGCCTCTGGGAGTGCCATCGAGAGTGGAGCCCAGTAGGTAGTTAGCAGCAATGCTGCCAACATTGCTGCAAAGAATGGCAGCATTGGTCGGGTAACTTCCGCAATAGAGGTCTTACCTACTCCACAGCCGACGAACAAACAAGTACCCACCGGGGGGGTACATAGACCGATACACAGATTGACAATCATCATCACGCCAAAGTGGACTGGGTGCATGCCGAGCTCAGTGACGACTGGGAGAAAGATCGGGGTGAAAATTAACACCGCGGGGGTCATATCCATTACGGTCCCGACCAGCAGCAACAGAATATTTATTAAGAGCAGGATCACGTAGGGGTTGTCGGAAAGTGACAACATAGCAGTACTTACCGCTTGTGGAATGTTTTCATACGTTAGCACCCAACTAAGTGCCTGACTCGTGCCGATTAAGAGAAAAATTACGGCTGTGGTGATGCCGGTCTGAAGACAGATTCGAGGCAAGTGAGAAATTTTAATTTCACGATAAATGAGTACTCCCAACAGCAAGGCATAGAGTACTGCAATCGCGGCAGCTTCGGTGGGTGAAAAGGCTCCTCCAAGAATTCCAGCCAACACAATGATAATTAATGCCAGACTCGGGATCGCACGCACGGCAGTACGGAAAATAGTGTGCCACGAGGCCGCGTTTTCGGCGAGGCCCGGTTTGTTACGGCTCACAAGCAAGCACACAGCCATAATGGCCAATCCCATGGCAATACCAGGGAGCACCCCGGCAAGAAACATGGCCACGACAGATACATTTCCGCCTGTGACGACGGCGTAAACAATCATGATGTTGCTGGGGGGGATGACCAGTCCAGTGGTAGCTGAGGTTGTTGTTACAGCGACGCTGAACTTGCGGTCATAGCCCTTGCGAGTCATTTCAGGAATGAGCATTCCACCGACGGAAGATACTGCTGCAGTGGCAGAGCCAGAGATGGCACCAAACATCATACAGGTCAAAGTGCTGACATAAGACAAACCACCACGATATTGACCCACCAAGGCTGACGCAAAATCAATCAGCCTTCGTGCCATCCCTCCTTCGCCCATAAGAATGCCAGCCATGATGAAAAAAGGAATTGCCAGTAACGGAAAACTGGCGATCCCCGTACTCAATCGCTGAGCGATTATCGTGCCTGCAGGTACGGTTCCGAGTGAAATGATGGTGAGCAAAGTGCAGATACCAATCGCCACGGCAACTGGTACGTTGATGAGTACTAACACTACAAAGCTGACGACCAATATAGCGACCTGAATTTCCATAATATGCTTGAATTCCAATCGCCTGGCTGCGAATGCTACAGCTTATCGATAGCAGTAGCATCGTCGTTATTAGGACCTTTTTTAATGTCAAATGCCGTGCTAATGAATTGCTCAACGCTATAGATCACCATGAAAACCCCACTGATGGGTAAGGCCAGATAAACGTAACCCATTTTCCAGCCCAATGCAGGTGTCACCTGATTGGCATCAAGAGTCTCCGTCACCATGACAAAACCTCCGTAAACCATCACCAACAAAGCGAACGCAATTACGATGCATTGAGAGACGAGAGCCAAAAGTTTTTTCGCGGCGGGATCGAGTTGTTCAACTAGATAATCAAATCCAAGATGCTCGCTGCGGCCGTATGCCACGGCGGCACCCAACAGAGCCACCCACATCAAAAGTAGTCGAGCAATCTCTTCGGTCCAGCGACTTGGTGAATTCAGCACGAACCGAGTAAAAACTCCCCAAAGGACGTCGACCACCATCACTATCACAACCACTATTACAAGCCACTCTAGAAGCGTATCCAGTATTCGTTTGCCAAATAGCAATGATTCTTTCATGGCAACTCCTGAACGCGCTTAATCAGATCTCCAACTGGAGTGCCTTGCAAGCGATCCAACATCGGCTTAACCCGCTCAGCGAAGAGCGTCTGCTCGGGATAATGGACCGTAACTCCCTGCTGTTGGACCTCCTCGAGTACTTCGGCAGTTTTCTCTTTCCAAAGTGCTCGCTGGAAATCTGCTGCTTCATCGGCTGCTTCCTGCAGCCATTGCTGCACTTCAGGGGAGAGCTTTTTCCAAACAGGCTCGCTAATCAAAAGGATATCTGGAACACGAGAATGTTGGTCGAGAGAAAGATGCTTGCAAACTTCGAAATGGCGATTGGAATAAAAGCTGGGAGGATTATTTTCAGCACCGTCAACCATCCCTTGTTGAAGTCCCGTATAAAGTTCTCCGAAGCTCATAGGCGTGGGAGAGCCACCCAAGGCTTCAACCAGTTCCATTGCGGTCTGGCTTTCCTGCACCCGAATTTTCAAGCCTTTTAAGTCAGCAGGTTCAAGGATCGGTGTTTTCAAAGTGTAGAAGCTGCGTGCTCCCGCATCGAGATAGCATAACCCCCGAAGTCCTACCTCACTTCCTTTTTCCAGAAGCTCTTTGCCGATCTCACCCGTATAAACCTGCCAGGCGTGTTCATCATCTCGAAAAACATAAGGGACTCCGAAGACCGCAAATTCAGGAAGAAATCCTTCCAGGGGAGCCGTGGAGGTCTTGGTCATATCCAATGCGCCACGCTGGAGTTGCTCGATGCACTCGGTTTCCGAACCGAGTTGGCCGTTTGGAAAGATTTGCACCTCGACCGTACCCGAAGACTTCTCATGTAGCTGCCGTGCCATATGTTCCAGGGCAAGGTGCACCGGATGCTGCTGGTCGAGAGAATGGCCCAGCTTGAGAACCGTTCCTGCGCTGCCGTTTTTACTATTGGAATTGACGTGGCGAACGCAGAGGGCGAAGACGCCGGTCGAAAACAACACACCCAGCAAGAAGCCAGCTAGTAGATAGGATTTGCTTTTACCGAGCACGAGAACCAATCTTTCGAGCCTTATCGGGCCACAAGAATCAAAACAGCAACCTTCATTAGACCCTTTAGAATAGCTGCTCCAGACTAGGAATCAAGATACCTAATATGAGCAATGGCCTAGGTTCAAATGACAATGATTCATGAATGAATCTAAAAACTGAAATTGGTCATTGGAAAGTGGTTATTAAAAAAAGGGGTCTCGATGAACAGCCCCGTTCATCGAGACCCCACGGGAAGCAAGCTTGTAGAGCTTACTTCGGAGGGAGGTCCACTTTCTAAAACTAATAGATCAACTACGGATCGCGCTGCGTCGCAAACCAAACAATGACAATGTTGCTACGCCCACTAGCAACAGCGAGCCAGGCTCGGGTACTGCCGATACGGCAGCAGCCAGGGGATTCCCGTAGGCACCTTGCCAGGTTGCCAAATCAGCAGCCGAAACGGGTCCACCGGGAGTGCCATTGGGAGAATTGCCCCTTTGCCAAAGCACAAAGTCACGGCCATCGACGTCGCCATCGTTGTCGAAGTCGCCAGCCAGACCGACAGATTCTGAACTATGTCCGATAAGTACAATGTCTGTGCCTCCCGTGCCTGAAATAGTGTTCACGACACTGTTGTCAGCATCTGTCCAGGTGATGTCTCCTGTGTAGCTGATGGTCCAATTGTACTTCACGCTGCCAAAGGTGGCGGAGACCATAGTACCTTGAAAGTAATTGATGGATGCATCAGCGCTTGAAAACACTTGATCGTTGAAAGTGTCCCCATTGAGATCCCCCGTACCTTGGATGGATCCAGAAAAGATGCCGCCGAAGTCGACATCAAAAAGTCCAATGTCATTCGGCACACAGGCCGTGCCAGTGCAGGGAGCTTGGTTGAGAACTAAATCCAACCGAGAGGAGCGAGTACCTCCGGTCGCTGCATCGAAGCCGTTGTTCAGCGAGATATTGTGTGGAACTTGGAAGGGACGCGTTCTTCCATTTTCATAATGGAACTCAAAAATTCCAACACCCCTTGTTACCCCGTTGGGATCGGCATTGGTCGTGACGGCATCTGAAACACCTGCGTAAGAAGCGACTGCCACGTCGAAGGCACGGACGTATCCGCCTGAATTGGGGTTGCGGACGATAAAGCGACCTACTCCACTTGCTCCAGTTGGTTGCCCAGTTACTCCATTGGTCGAGTTGCTCCCGTGAGACAGACGCAAGCCGGCGCCACCTATAGAACCAATATCGAACTTACCTCCGCGATAATCATAAATACCATTGCCATACCCGGCTCTAGAGGTATCGGGTCCTGCAATAGTGAATTCAGTGAGAGGCGCGTTCACAAAGCCACTCAGTTGATTTACCCGCCCATTGGTGAAAGTTCCATCAATCCCGCTTGATCGACCGATCACAACGGTTCCGCGAAACTCAAGATCTCCTTTGATGGTTAATAGATTATTTGCAGCAGGGTTGGTTGTGGAAGATGCTCGACTGATGTAGAGCTCTCTGATGAGTTGTGGCCCAAACGTGGGAGGAAAAGTAATCGAACCGGGAGGTGGAAAGTTCGGATCGTTCGTGGGGTCGTAGACGACCCCTTCGGCTCCCAGGCCATAGCCAATATTGATCTGTGTATCGGTGGCGCCCGTTGTCGAATCACCGGGTGGAAGTGCCATGTTCGCGTTTGAGTTTCGATCCCAGTTCACGGGGTCAAACCACCATTGCGTGCCCGCTTCGGCATCCCAGTTGATGGCGGCAATGACCGAAGGTGCAGTTGACAAATGCGTGAGGACTATGGAGCAGAGGGCAACACCATAAGCCAGGCCGCGCCAAGAGCCAGCTATTGTTCTTAGTGATATACGACTACAATAAATCATAATTGTTACTCCCATGGTGATGATACATCTCCTAGCCAGTGACTTTTTAATCGCAGTTCTAGGATTACAAACTCTTCAGTTTCATTGTTACAAGAAGTGACGAAAAGCAAAAACAAAAATTGTGAAAAAGCGCAAACTAGCTACAGTAGCCTAAGGTGACTCCGCAGTGATGTCAAAAACCGTTCTTTCGCCTGCAGCTACCTCAAATTTCAGGCCTGAGGTATGGGGATCTGTGTATTTCTTTGCAATCGTTCGTTTCATCTGGCCCTCGACCACGCCGCGGTCTTCAATGAGGTAGACTGAGTAAGTTCCAGGGGGTATGCCTTGTTTCTCAGGATCAAGTGTAAGTTCGTAATATCCTTCCATGTCGGTCGACCCGAAAGCGGTCTTGCTATTTCCCTCACAATTGGCGATCACTCGAGCTAGTACCAAAGGAGTACCATCAGAGTGAACGACACGCCCGGTCACAGTACCACGATCAGATGCTCCACACCCTCCGCCAGCCAATACCAACAGAGCCATTCCTAAACCGAGGAAGCAATGTGATTGGTAGCTGCTAAATTTTTCCATCTATTGACCATCTCTCTACACTGCAGAGTAAGTCTTTTAATTGAAATCGAGAAATCTTACCTGGCGACATTTTAAGGGCAAATCGGTGCTGACCCATTGATATCGACGACCTCTCCGCCATCTCGCGTCGCCATGCGATCCAACATATTCAAATCTGTTTCCCTTGATATCGATTGCACGCTGGCGTCACACATGCCAAATACAACTACACCTGGGTGATTGCCACCGAAGCCTGTATCACCCCCTTCATCTCGATTCCGGTCACATCTCTGGCAAAAGGGCGCGCGATTACCAATTGAATGATAAGAAGAATGGTCCCCATTGAATGCGTGAACAGTCTCAGAGCGATTTTTTCCCACTTCACCTGCAAGCAATGTGTTGCTCGTACCATCAGTGATGTTCTTCAAGCTAGTTGCCCCACGCCAACTAATGACCCGATCACCTGTCTTAACAAGACCTGTATTTCTGTTGATCTGAGGTACAGGGCCATCAACCAGATGAGCCGTACCAGAATCAAACCCGCTAAAGCTATCCCAAGTCCTGAGATTGCCACCATCGTCCATTAGTGAGCATGTGGATCCTGCCACAGGCTGGTAGTCAGAAATCGATCCGAAGTATCCAACAGGAGTCCCAGGAACTTCGGGATCACTCCGAGGGTGTCCGCCGGAGTTTCCGTCTTGTGGAATGAGTGGGATAACTATCACGCGAGCTTCGTGCGACTGGGAAGGGCAGTAAAAAGCATCCACTGTTGCCGTCCTGGCTGCGTAGGTCTGATCATAAAAGCAACCGTGGTTACCCCTGTTCTTATCCCACAATCCTCGAGCCTGTGATTGTTCCATGAAGTCCAAGAGCAGTGCCATAAAGGTAAGATTTCCATCAGCAACTCGCATTGGAGGGAGTTCCTTACGGGTGTTGTGATAGTTCTGCGTAGCCAATCCAATCTGCTTCATATTGTTGATGCACTGGGTGCGTCGCGCCGCTTCACGGGCGGCTTGAATTGCAGGCAGCAGCAAGGCGACCAACACGCCGATGATCGCAATCACTACCAAGAGTTCCACCAAGGTAAATCCGGTTGCTCTTTTGACTTTAAGTTGCATGGGTTTCGAAACATCCTTTTCCATAATCATCATTCGACACAATGAAGGTTAACACGAACCAATGATCGCCGCGCCAACATTCGTGAATAGGTTAAATATACTATACGCGCTCAGTGGCGATTCGAGAAGTCACAAGCCATCGCGCCTCGTGTTGCAAAAGTAGCCACTTAGTAAGTTGCTAGGGACACAACCACTTACGCTAATATTCATTATAGAGGGAGAAGTCGATGTCCATAGTCAATCTTTTTGCAAATAGTCTTGGCCTATTGCACTCGGTGAATTGTGATTGGATTCGTGTGCGTGCGTCACAAGAGAATGAGGTTACACTCACTGCAAGTGGCACGAAGCAGGCTCCTGCTTGAGCAGGAATTGGCAGTTGCAGATTCCCAATTAAATTACCCGCGGATAGTCAAGCAGCAGGGACGCTGTCACCAGAATTCAGAAAAGTTCTGGTTTTTTTTGGAAAAAGTCCGTAACACTCGGTAAATTCAGGCTTATAGGCTGTGGAGGGAGTGCCTTCTCTGTGCCCCACGGCCTTGTTTCCAGGCAGGTCTTGTTCAGGAAATCCTTGTGAGTAAGAGTGACCCAAACACGGAAAGATTTGTAGAGTTGCTGGGTGCGCATGAGAGAGAACTCTTTGCTTACGTCTATGCCTTGACCACGAATTGGGATGATGCCCAAGAGGTCATGCAGCGTGTGCGGATTCGCTTGTGGCAGCAGTTTGATTCCTACGACGAAGCGAAACCATTTGGTGCATGGGCCAGGGCGGTGAGCTATTACCTGGTGCTGGCATTCCGCAAAGAGCGGTCACGCCAGCGCGAGTACTTTGCCGAGGCGGTTCTGGAACTGATAAGTGAGACTTACGAGCGCGGAGTTGATCAATTAGTGCAGCGTCGCGAGGCGTTGTTAAAGTGTCTCGATAAATTGTCGGTCGAACAACGCAATGTGGTCGACCGCTGCTATGCAAAGAATGAAAGAATTGCCGAGGTTGCCGACCAAATGGGTTTATCTTCGGGTGCACTGCGGCAATCCTTGTTTAGAATTCGGAAGGTATTGCAGAACTGTGTGCGTCGGACGGTTCGCAGCAGTTGAAGCAGATTGAAAGTGGAGATTCATTACAGCATATGGTTACTGCATCAAATCAAGCCGTTTTGGGTGATGTTTTGCAAGTGGTTCGCATGTTGAAGGATCGCTCGGTGGATCATGTAGAGTGGGACTACGTTGAGAAAGTGTTGCTCTCGGAAGAAGGCAGCTGCGAACTGATGATCCTGACTGAAAAAGTATCCCAAGTTGAAGCCGAACCGGGTCAGTCCGCTTCTTGCTGCTGTGTTGAGAGTAGTGCTGTGAAAGGAGATTCGGTAGTTCGTTTTGACGACGATCGGCTTCAAAAGGCTCTGATTTATATCCACCAACATTTGGACGAGTCACTTGGTGTGCAGCGTATTGCCAGGGAGATTTGTGTCTCACGGCGGTGGCTGGAATACGCTTTTCGAGCTGCATTTGGTGTGACACCGTTTCAGTACTTGCGTTGTGTCCGACTTGAAATGGCACGATTGCGGCTGATGAGCGAACCAAACAGCAAGGTTCGGCAGATTGCTAAGAAGTCAGGCTTTAGTTCGGCAAGGCAATTTACGATGACTTTTCGACAATACTTTGGGTATAGCCCTAGTATGTGCCGCAGCTTGGAAGGTGTTAGCTACTCGCAGAAAATTGGTTCCTTAGCCGAGGCGTGTTGAAGTCATGGTGGAGAAGCCAGGACACTGTGGCTGGACAGGCGGAAAATCGATACATTAAGCAGCATGAATTGGCAATGTTGATGATCAACAAATTGTCGGGCAGATCTAGATAGGAAATCTTAGGAAACACATGACGGAAAATGAATTATCGGTTGAGGTTTTGTCACTAAGCTTGCGATGCCAGCAGGGTGTTGCCAGTGAGGAAGACCGTGCGCGACTTGAATACCTCTTGAATCAATCGGAAGAAGCCCGCGTGGCTTACACCAGAGTCGTAGCAGATACGGTGACTTTGGCTGAGGTCGCCAATAGAAATTCTCAAGTGCTTCCTAGTGAAAATCTGGAAGATCAAGGGCTTGAGGCGATCGAGACTGCTGAGCTAGATCCTGAATTGCGACCGGTGCGAAAAGGCTCGTGGCAGTTTTTGTTGGCACTGGCCGCCCTGGTGCTCATTGCAACTTGGTCTGCTTCCATGTTTAACAGGAAAGAGTCTGTTGATGTAGCCCAGGATCGAACTCGACCGCTAGGTCGTATTGTTCACTTGGAGGATGTCCAATGGCAGGCAGGTGCCGAGAACTTTGACGAATGGTCAGCAGTAAAGCCTGGCGATTTTCTTCAGATCGATTCGGGTATGGTTGAACTTGTGGTGGATGACTCTATTCAGGTGGTCATTCAGGGCCCTGCAAGTTTTGAGCTGGTTTCTGCAGAGAAGGCGATTGCCCATGCAGGAAAGCTTGTGGCTCGGGTTGGCGAGGAAGGGATTGGCTTTGAAATTGAAACCCCCCATGCAAGTGTTGTCGATCAAGGGACTGCCTTCAGCATCTCTGTGTCGCCAGAAGCGCAAACGGATGTCGTAGTTTATGAAGGAGTAGTTGATCTGGCAGCTCGCGAGAGAGGACAAGCCAACACTAATGAGCTGCCTTCTTATCGTAGACTCAAATCTGGTGAAGGGATGCGTATCGATAGCCAGGGAGTGTTGAATCGTATTACTTCGGTTGGTTCTCGTGATTTTCTTCCCCCGCTACGATTGGGTCGGGAAACAGTTCGGCCTTCGCGTTTGATCGCATCAGTCACAGACAATGTTTCTTTTACTTCCACCTCGAAGTATTACCGCATAGTGGGTGAAGGTTTTGCCGAGGATTGTCCCAGCTACGTGGATCGCCTGCATCAGTGGAATGGCATCGATAACCGCGGCATCCCTGCTTTTTTACGGGGAGCAGATTATGTGATGACTTTCAATGACGACAAAGTGCTCGGCGATTTGCAGATTGCCGTTGAGGTGACTCAGCCGGTGGCGATGTATGTCCTCTGGGATGATCGAATCGAAGTTCCGGAATGGCTAAGCAGAGACTTTGTAGATATGGGCTGGGATATCGGCCTGGATGAAGGCTACAACGACCGCGTTCCTGACAAATCTCGAAAGACAGCCATTGGTCCTGGCAAAAGCGTTGACTTCGTTTTTTCCATTTGGAAGCAAGAGGTGCGGCAGGCATCAACCGTGCTGCTTGGACCAGTGCAGAATGTTCGTATTGATGAAGTGCCCCGCGAGGTTTCCCAGAGTATGTACAGCATTGTGGTTGCGCCGTTGGGTAGCGCAGGTGATGGTCGAAACTGACTGAATAGTGTGTCGAAACTAGTGGGCTATGTACTGGAACTTAGGCCTTTGTGACGGTGTTTTGCAAGAAAAGTAACTATCTCGGTTCGTAACTGCTAGTTAGGGTAAAGGTAGGGACCTTTTGTGTCTTATCTGGATGGTAATCATCTTTTTGTAGGTTGTGTTTTCTTGGGTGTGGCTCCATTTATTTGGTAACTCATCTGTTGTTTCGCTACTTTTGCAATCGGAGGAAGTTCTAATGAAGTGTGAGAAATGTTTGAAGAGCCTTACCGCGAAGCTCGTCGTGGGTACTTTGGCTTATTTCTGTATGGCCGGATTGGCCAACGCAGCGGTCCTTGTCAACGATACTTGGATTGATGGCACTGACGATGATCCGGCCGCTCCAGTTTATTCTGAGGCTGGTGTCGATTCTGACGTCGATGGCGATATCGAATCCGCCTGGTTCCAAGGTGGCAGCGGCGAGCTGAATCCTGTAGGCGCTGGGGGACCTTTGAGAGGAACCGTTCTTACGAGTAGTGCTAGTTGGACTAGCTATTTCACTGCAGAGGGTAGTGAAGTAAATCTGCAGAATACGGGTGACTCATTGAAAGTAACTTGGGCATTCTCAGCGACCGGCATCAATGCTTCTAATGGAAGTCAAAATATGAGACTCGCACTGGTAGATAGCACTGCCGCTACCCGCTTGGTCTCCAATGGTTCTCCTGGAGATGACTTTTACACGGGCTATGGAATGTTCATGAATTTTGGACAAACCACTGGACGCAGTTCTCCATTCCGACTCGTTGAAAGAGCCGATACTTTCGGAGCGATTCTTAGCTCTTCGAGTGAATGGTCAACCGTTGCTGACGCACCTGGTTTTGGTGATGGCGCCGTGGGGTATTCCAATGGAACTCCTTACACCCTGGAGATGACCATCACGCGTGCAGCTGGCAATCTGCTTGATATCACCACGACTATGACCGGTGGCAACATCAATGGCACGGGCAGTGTCTCGGTTAGCGCTAGCGGACTCTCGCCGAACAATGGCAGTTTTAAGTTCGATACCTTTAGCTTGCGTCCTTCAAACGCTGTCACCACTGCTGACATGTTTGATACCAGTTTATTCCGAGTGGAATTTACTCCCATTCCCGAGCCAGCATCTCTGGTTCTCGTGGGCTTGAGTGGATTGGCGATGGTTTGCCGTCGTCAGCGTTGAGGTTATCAAAGCTGGAGAAAAAGGTTTGAGTCGGCGGTGCCCCTCATACACAGGGGGCACCGCCTTTTATTTAGCACTAATACACAGGGCCGAAAAGCCAACGATGCTAGAGCCCGGGACGCAGTCTTGGGAGTAAAAACTACGGAGCAGAGAGGCGATGAAAGAGGGATTCCCCATAATTGCATACGCAGTGGTTTGCGCGATCACTGTGGGCACTCTTTCCGTAGAAGCCGCAGAGTTTTACATCGCGCCTGGTGGAAGCAATGGTAACAATGGCTCCCTGAGCAGCCCTTGGGGAACATTCGACTACGCAATCGATCACATCGATCCAGGTGACACATTATTCGTACGTGGTGGCACATATAATCTTAATAGCCGCATACAGATTCGTAATAATGAAGGTGGCACAAGTACGAATCCCATCAATATCTGGGCATTCCCTGGCGAACTGCCGGTGTTGGATTTCGACACGATGTCCAACAGCTTGTGGGGGCAGTCGAGTGGCAGGGGCATACAAATCGACGAGGGTGCAAACTATCTTCACCTCAAGGGGCTAACCATTCAGAATGCCAGGGACAATGGCATCTGGAGTGGAGCTAACTATGGAATCTTTGATCAATTGGTCACACGCTGGAATGGTGATTCTGGCGTACAGCTGAGCGGATTCGCTGCCTACAATCAAATCATCAACACTG
Organism: uncultured Planctomycetaceae bacterium; assembly: GCA_937925545.1. Lineage (GTDB taxonomy): Bacteria > Planctomycetota > Planctomycetia > Pirellulales > Lacipirellulaceae > Bythopirellula. The sequence continues at coordinate 78,118 of CALALR010000017.1, read as the reverse complement.
ATTCCTATGAAAACTACGACCCTTCGGCAAATGGCGAAAACGCTGACGGATTTGCCATCAAATTCCAAGATTTAGGGCCTGGAAATAGCGTAAGAGGGAGCCGAGCCTGGGGCAATTCTGACGATGGCTGGGACATGTGGGGAAGCAACGGTGGGGCGCTGGTGGAAGACTGCTGGTCTTTCGACAACGGTAAATTGCTTCCTCAGTTCTTTGCCAAGGATGCACTGGAAGCGAACAACCTGACAGCCGGCAACTTTCAGGGTGACGCAACTGGCTTTAAGCTTGGCCAGGACGGCGGAGCGCACGTACTCAATCGAGTGCTCGCCTGGGAGAATCGCAATGGAATCGATATCAATGGCAACGGTACCGGTGTGGTGGTAAACAATTCTGTTGGCTTCAACAACACGAGGAACTGGTATTTTGATGAAACGGCCTCTCAGACACAAAACCTGCACGTGTTGAAGAATAATATCTCCTACAATGGTGCTAACAGTGATGTGTTTTTATCGGGAGTGATTCACACTTTTAACACTTGGAATGGTATTCCTGTGGATGCCACTGACTTCCTCTCTCTTGACGACACGATTGCACGTGGGCCTCGCAACCCGGATGGCAGCTTGCCGACGAGTGATTTCCTTCGTTTGGTCTCCGGCAGCAATTTGATCGACGCAGGTACCGATGTAGGCCTTCTGTTTAATGGTTCTGCCCCGGACTTGGGGGCGTTTGAAACGGTTCCCTTTATGTTTGCGGCGGGAGATTTTAATGAAGATAGTTTCGTTGACTCTGCTGATCTCGTGCGATGGCAAACAGGCTATGGTATGACAAGCGGTGCTACGCATGGCGACGGCGACGCTGATGAAGATGGCGATGTTGATGGAATTGATTTCCTGGTGTGGCAACGCGAGTACATGCCCACTTCGTCACCATCATCTAGCACGGCTGCAGTACCTGAACCGACCACAGTTCTGTTCGTGATATTTTCGACGGTTGCATTAAGCATTCAACGTCACAGTTATTTGCAGTTTTCGCACGTGGAAAGCCAGGATGCGTAATTCACGTCTTCGACTCTTAGTTCATTTTATTGAGGATTACTTTGATGCTTGCTGATTCAAGGTTGAAGGTTTGGGGACGAATCACGCTTGTTTTTGCCGTCTTACTGTTCAATTCGCTATCCGTGTCAAATGCACAACTACCCTTTTTTCCAGGTGCTGAAGGTTACGGCGGTACTTTTTCAGGCACCGCTCCTGCTGCAGGCTGGTTTTCCAATGCCACGGTGTACCGCGTTACCAATCTAAATGACAGTGGCGCCGGATCCTTGCGAGGTGCGTTTCAAGAGAACAGCACGAACAAGATTATTATTTTCGATGTCGCAGGCACGATTAATCTCTCTAGCAAACTCGACATTAAAAATCTGTCCAATTACTACATTGCAGGCCAGACAGCGCCCGGTCCAGTGACCGTCTATGGGGATATGGTCCAACTCACGCATAGTAGTGGTAAAGAGAACCGCAATGTGATTCTCCGCTATTTGGCCTTCCGCAAGGGAACGGGCGATAATTCTGACTCCATCACCTTTGCCGGTAGCGGTTTAGGGACCAATTTGATCATCGACCATGTGTCCGCTTCTTGGTCAGAAGACGAAATACTTTCTGTTGCGAATAATAACACTAATGTTACAGTTCAATACACCACCATTCATGATGCCCTGGTGAGCAACCATGCGTATGGGTCTCTGATTCGTCCACGCATCAGTTCACAAGTCACGTTTCACCACAATCTTTATGCCCATAATGCTAGCCGCCAGGCTCGATTTGGTACGTACAATGGCGAAACTCTTACGGCCGACTTTCGCAATAATGTGGTATACAATTTTCGCGATCGAGCCAGCTACACCGGCGGAAGCAGTGAAGCTGAGCAGGAATTTACAGATATTAATTACGTAGGAAATTACATCGTGGCAGGACCGGGCACGACTGGCAATCCGAATATTGCCTTCGGTGTCGACAAGAACGTCACAACGCGAGTCTATCAGTCCGGCAACTTTATTGACCCCGATGACGCCCCTGGGGGAGCGCCAGCCGATGGCGTATTGGATGGCACCAACACCGGCACTGCGATGTTTGTGATTAATAATCAGACCGATCAAACGCTTGAGTTTATGGCGTCACCATTTGCCACTCCCCCGGTAGCGACGCAGACGGCAACTGACGCTTACAGCCAGATTGTAGATTATGTTGGTAATTGGTGGTGGGCTCGTGATGCGATAGATTCTCGGGTGATCAGTAACGTCGTCAACTTTACGGGAGTTCCCATCGGTGCTGCTGCGCCGATTGCCAGCGAACTCAATGGACTTTTGGCCGCACCTCAGGTTAACCATCCAGCGGGTTACGATGCTGACAACGACGGCATGGCCGATGCTTGGGAGACTCTCCATGGCGGCAATCTGATTTGGAATGGTGACTTCGACAATGATGGATACAACAATCTGATCGAGTTCATTAATGAAAAGGGTGAGTTTCCTGCACCAGCACCGATTGTGTTTAATGGTGGGCTCAACAATCGTTATGCTCACATCATGAACTGGAAAACCGACGACGGTGGAATTACTGCAGGCTCCAACTGGCAGCCTTCTAAGTTTGATTTAGCAGTGATTGAGAATGGCAGCGTCGTGGTGGATGCCGTGGGCCAACATGCAGGTATCTTGCTGGTTGCTCCCAATGCTGGCAACAACGCAACCTTGAGTATCACCAACGGTTGGCTGAAGGCGGCCGATGGGGTTGATGTGGGTTCTGCCTCGGGTCAAGGTAACCTGGTGATGAGTGCTGCAGGGACTTTGTTTGCTCCAATGGTCACCGTGGGATCGATGGGTGAACTCAGCGGCAGTGGAGATATTGTCGGCAACGTGCTAAATGAGGGTCTGGTTTCTCCCGGTACTTCGACAGGGTTGCTAGATATCTCCGGTAATTATGTTCAGAATTCCGGTGGCACACTCAAGATGGAGATCGCCTCGACTTCCGATTTCGACGAGCTCATAATCGGTGGAACGTTGATGGCAGCCGGGACTCTCGATATCGACCTCCTGAGTTTCTCTCCCGAAGCTGGCAACACATTTAAACTATTCGATTTCTCAAATTCTATCGGCAGTTTTGTTCTCGATCTGCCTGGGCTGAGCAGTGGATTGATCTGGGATGATTCGGATCTTTACACAAACGGCATACTGTCGGTTGTGGCTTCCGTCACTGAGAATGCCGACTTTGATGGGGATGGAGACGTTGACGGTCGCGATTTTCTCATCTGGCAGCGCGGCGTTGGTGGTTCTGGTTCGCTCTCCACAGGGGATGCAAATAACGATGGCATAGTCAACGAAATCGATCTGGGTATCTGGCAGAGTCAGTACAACGCTGGCCAGCTTTTTGCCACGGCCCAAGCCGTCCCTGAGCCCACGGGCTTAATGCTCGTTGCAATCAGCACTCTGGGTATTTTGGGGATGAGAAAAAAGAGATCGATTCTTACTTCGATTCTTCCAAGCGTTCTTTGAGTCGTTTTCGAAATGCTTCCACGTCGGCTTTGCGAATAGCCTGGCAATTGACATTGATGGCTCCACCACCCACGATCGGTAACTCACGTGACTTTCCGTTGTGCAGCAAGGTAAGCATCCGAACGGCCTCGTAGCCATATTTGAAAGGGTCTTGGGCGACGGTAGCATAGATGTTTCCAGCTTCGATGCCATCGAGCGTGTCATCGAGTTCGTCGAAGACGACTAGCTTGATATCTCCAAGTTTCCCCGCCTTTTCCAACGCTTCTAATAGTAGTGGGCCTTGATAGGCATTCATGCCAACTAAGCAGGCAAGATCGCCATGATCTTCCAAAGCTTTCGTAATATTCTCCTTGGACTTCGCAATGTCTCCTTCGTCAGTCAAGAATTCAACGGTTTGCCAAACAGGTGACGAGGCGTCCTCCGGAGGATTTTCAGACTGAAGTTTTTGCTCGCTCTCCTCGTAGCCTGATTTACGTTCCAACATATTGTTTTTGGTGATGTTCGAAAGAAAAACGGCGATTTTTCCCCCTTCGGGAATCGCTTCGCGAACCAACTCGTGAGCAATTTTTCCTGCGAGGTAATTGCTGGTGCCGATATAGTATTGGCGTTCTGAGAGGGGTGCATCAGAGTCATAGGTCACCACGTTCATTTTCCTGGCCAGTCGATTAAGAAGTAATGTCTGACCCTGAGCATCAAGCGGGCTCACCGCACAACCATCGATTTCATTTTCATCCAGGCCAAGGAGAATCTGAGTTTGTTGTTCCAGGCCACCCTCACGAGAAACCATTTCGGTCTTCAACTTGGCGTTGTGCTCACGTGCCGCAGCTTCAGCCCCTTTTGCGGTGAGTTGCCAGAAATCATTGTCACCTCCGGTGATGAAAACAATCCGCGTCGTTTGGGTTTTCGAAATTTCTGCGTCAGGCAAAATCTGGCTGCGATACCACAAGGCGGCACCCACGGCAACAATTAGCAAAGCCCACAACCAAAATCGATTTTCCGACATCGGACACCTCGCAACAGAAAAGTACTCGCTAGAACAACGTGAAAATGTATTATGTGGAGTAACCTCCTTTAGAAGCAACCCACTCGAGACTCTATTGAGCGGTTTTGCAAATTATCGCTCCCTGTCTCAGTCTGCCTGATCCACGTAAGATCTGGATACGTTTCCAGCGATGTTTTCCCGCGTCCGACCAACCTGATTAATATATTATCATGTTGAAGCACATCCTCTACACAAAGCGAATCTGCTGGGTTTTGCCAGTTCTGGTGGCTTGCACTGCTCTTGAATGTGAATTGTCTGCTTCAGTATTCGATCGGGCATCTGCTGATGTCATCGTAGCTAGCGATGGAACTGGAGACTTTGTTTCCTTGCAGGCTGCTATTGAATCGATACCTGCTAATAATACCGAACCCATTACCATATTTGTCTGTGATGGAATCTACGAAGAAAAAGTTCTGTTGCGGCAGAGCCGAGTTACTATTCAGGGTGAGAGCCGCGAAGGAGTACGCTTGCAGTTTAATGCTCCGCGGAGTGAATACGACCGCCGATATGACCACATAGGCCCTGCGGTTTTCAATGTTTTTGGATCAGATGTAGTGATTCGCAACCTGACAATAGAAAACACTCAGCAAACACCTGATCATGCTTTTGCAATCTATGGTCAGCCACAGAGGTTCATTCTGGAGGATTGTGATGCGTTGAGTCTTGGTGGCGACACGGTATCCCTGTGGAACACTTCCTTCGGAATGTATTATCACCACAATTGTCGATTCAAGGGTGGAGTCGATTTTGTGTGTCCACGGGGATGGTGTTTCATTCGCGATTGCAATTTTGAATCTGCTAGCCGCAGTGCAGCATTATGGCACGATGGACATATGGACCTCGATATGAAGTTTGTGCTATTGGATTGTGCATTTGATGGTCCACCGGACTTTTGGTTGGGTCGCAATCATTATCCATCTCAGTTTTATCTGATCGATTGCCTGTTCTCAGAGAATATGGCCAATTTACCGATTGGTGTAGTGAAAGATCTTAGTGGCATTGCTAACCCTGAAGTCTATGAGAGAAAGTATTTTTCCAACTGCCATCGTGTGGGTGGCGACTTTTCCTGGCATGCGGACAATCTCGAAACCGCTCCAGGTGGGCCTTTGGTTGACGAGATCACTCCCGAATGGACTTTTGGAGGACTCTGGGATCCTGAATCAACGAGCCCGCCGAGCATCGTTGAAGTAGAGACTCAGGGCGATGACGTTTTCATCCACTTCAGCGAGTGCATTAGTGGTGTCGAGGAAGCTGTGATAGAAAGGACCGATGGTTCCATTGCTTCACTCAGTGCCGGTGATGGAACCGATTGGTTAACATTTCGCGGCGGAAGTGTTGAATCAAAACCTGCCCGCCTGGATATAAGGGGGGATATGATCTTAGGAACTATCGCCTCAATCTCGCCAAGACTACTGAAATCCCAAGCCATTTCAGAGCCTTCACCACGTAAACATCTCAAGATCGTATTGGTGGGTGACTCTACAGTAGCCTCCTACGAATCGGAACATGCCTATCAAGGTTGGGGCTGGGCACTTGGCCAGTTGCTGGATGATCGAGTAACAGTAATAAACGAAGCCCGTGGAGGGCGAAGTTCTAAGAGTTATCTTGACGAAGGACATTGGAGACGAGCCATTGGCCAGCATCCTGACTATGTACTGATACAATTTGGGCACAACGACAATCCAGGAAAAGGTCCAGAGCGCGAGACCGATCCTTCACCGCAAGGTGATTTCCGAAAGAATATAGCCCGCTATGTCCAAGAGGCGCGTGCTGCTGGTGCCATACCAGTTCTGGTGAGCCCTCCGACTCGGCGCCAGTTTGTTGAAGGTGATACTATTGACACAGCTGAAGGGAATCTTCCTTACGCACAAGCAGTGCGTGCCGTTGCTGAAGAACTCGATTGTCCGTTCGTAGATTTGAATCGTCTTACAAGAGAGCTTTTTGAGCGACTTAGCAAACAATCGAGCGATTGGATACAGCCACTGGGCGATACAACTCACTTCACACCGGCAGGTGCCAGACGGATCGCCGCTCTTTTTACCAGTGAACTAGTCGAAGTTGAACCATCGCTCAAGCTCCATTTGCGTCCCGACGCGCTGGTTACTCCTTGAGAAACTTGCACCAACAGAACTGTGGTGATCTGGAACGCGTTAATGTCTGATTCTAGCAAACTTCAACAAACGAAGAGATAGCTTATTGAGGTTGGCTCACATTAAGAAAGAACATGCGCTCGACGTGTTCGATGACACTTGGCTGAGCTGAATTGTAGAATTTGCAATTCTTCAAATAGACAAAGTCTATTGGTTGTTCCGGCAAGCCCACTAAATATAGGGGATACTTGCTTTTTTGTGAGGTGACGTTTTCGACGAATATGTTGCGAACTGTGGGAAAATACTCGCCATTTTCATTCCAATATTGCAGATTGATGCTTAGGACCGCTTCGCTAACCTCACCGACGTCAATGTTGCGAACGAACAGATTCTCGAGATATCCTCCACGTAGTGAATTGGACTTTAATCGAATGGCACGTTCCAGATTGGGACTATCCATTCGGCAGTTCTCGACAAAAATGTTTCGAATCCCACCGCTCATTTCGCTTCCCAGTACCACTCCGCCATGCCCATCTTTCATCGTACAGCCACGGATGATGATATCCTCACTAGGGGTGGCAAGCCGTCTGCCATCGTGATTTCTTCCTGATTTGATGGCTATGCAATCGTCGCCCGTGTTAAAAATGCAATTCTCGATTAAGACATTCTGACAGGATTCGGGGTCGCAGCCATCATTGTTTGGGCCATGGCTGTCAACGGTTACACCACGAATTGTCAGATTCGACGACAACACCGGGTTGATCACCCACATGGGAGAGTTGATGATCTTGACCCCTTCGATCAACACATTTTTTGACCGATAAGTTTGAATAAAACTCGATCTCAGTAAATGACCTTCTCCAAAAATTCGTTCTTCTGGACGCACGCCTTCATCAGCCATCTTGCAAAGTAATTCTACATCCTTCAATTGATCAGGCTTACCAATCGTCCACCCAGTATTGTTTTTGCCATCCCATTTGCCCTTCCAATTCCACCATTTGTTCTCCCCTGCTTGTCCATCTAGGACTCCTTCCCCCGTAATAGCGATATTCTCCTTCTCAAAGGCGTATATGAGGGGTGAATAATTCATCAACTCCGTGCCTTCAAATCGGGTAAAGACTACTGGCAAGTAGTCTTGCGGAGTGGTGCTGAATGCGATGGTCGCTTCTTTTTCAAGATGAAGATTCACATTGTTCAGCAAATGAATTGGGCCTTTGACAAACCACCGACCGGCAGGTGCCACAACCCGTCCTCCCCCTGCGTCCGCACACTCGGCAATCGCTGCCTGAAAAGCCGCATGGCAATCCGTTTTCCCGTCACCAACTCCGCCGAAATCAGTCACTAAAAAATCTCGATCAGGAAACGCAGGAACTTCGATCTGAGCGAGGATTGCTGGGACGGAATCCCAATCGGTGTTTTCTGAGTCTGTCACAATTGCTGAGGCAGATGTCGAGTAGACTACGAACCAGAAGATGGAGGCAAAAAGAAGCCGAAAGGAGCGTTTCAAGAGAGATTCCTTGAACATGGATGTAAAGGGGAGGTCAAACTCCATTTTATCTAAACGGAAAGAAAGTATTAGTGAGGGTTTTTTGCAAAAGACTTTGGATTAGTATGATTTCAGTATCTAGGTAGTGAATCAGTTGGAATCGGACCACTTGGCATTTTGCATATCTTGCGGGATGACACCTGAATAGTAAAAATAAGTTTCATTACCCATTCTGTGCGGTTAGGCTGGTAAGCGACCGAGAGCATTCCAACTTTGAAAACTCAGACTGGGGTATTCTGCTTCTAAAACCGACAATGCAATTTAAGCAGGCTGAGATTTAGCCGTTGGATGCGATTGCTTCTGAATGATAGTTCCATGTTTCCAAACTTTCAGTTTCGTCGAAGCTTTCTACACTTGATACCTCTGATACTCACTTTTTTTTGCTGTGGGATTCTTGGGTGCTCAAAAACTAACACCGTCGAAGATGTGGGCGTAGACGATAAGTATGATAATGACCTGAGAACTTTTAGTAATAGGGACCACAAAATAGCCGTAGTCATTTCAACTTTGAACAATCCATGGTTCGTTGTGCTAGGTGAAACAGCTCGAGACCGAGCGATTGAACTTGGTTACGAATCTACTTTGTTTGATTCGCAAAATGATACCTCAAAAGAGGCTGCACATTTCGATAACGTAATTGCTGCGGGTTATGCAGCAATACTTTTTAACCCGACCGATGCGGATGGTTCCGTGGCGAATGTGAAACGTGCAAAGGAGGCTGGGATTCCGGTATTTTGCATCGACCGTGAGATAAACTCCACCGACGCAGCTACAGCGCAATTGTTGTCCGACAATTATTCAGGTTGTGTCGAGTTGGGCAAACATTTTGTCGAACAAGTTGGCAAAGAAGGAAATTACGTCGAACTGTTGGGATTAGTTGGAGACAACAACACGTGGAATCGATCAAAAGGATTTCACAGTGTGGTGGATCGTTATGAAGGTTTGAAGATGGTCGCTCAACAACCTGCTGATTTTGATCGGAATAAGGCTATGGAAGTAATGGAATCTATACTGCAAATTCACGACGATATCACCGCAGTTTTTTGTGGCAACGATGCAATGGCAATGGGTGCATATCAGGCACTGATTGGAGCGGGAAAAAGCGATGATATCAAGATTTTTGGCTACGATGGATCTGCAGATGTCGTCCAAGCCATTGCCGACGGGAAGATTACGGCAACCGTAATGCAATATCCAAAGCTGATGGCAAAAAAGTCGGCAGAGTTCGCACATGAGTATCTCGCCAATGGTAAACGAGACTTTCCACAGAAGATTCCAGTGAATGTCGATCTTGTCAGTGCCCAAAACGTCGATGAATTCACCGGATTCGGGAAAAAAGATTGATGAAGCGGCACAAATTCGTTCGACTGGCAATTTGTGCGGTAGCAGCGTGTTTGTTGTTTTACTTTTTTCCGCTGGTTCGAGTTACCAAACTCGGATCAACTTCCAAACCTGATACGGCCTTAACTGCTCAAGCGAACTCTGATCGTTCTTCCTCGAATGGTACGGCTCCCGGAAGCATCAGCACTTTTATTGAATCACTATGGCGTGAACAACTTCCCAAAGCGGCTGAAAGTGCAGAATCTCTCGACGAAGTTTTAACAGTGGCTGCAATGGATTTCGAACTCGCGCGCATTGAATTCGGTCGAGAAGTTGGAATGGGGGGACCAACCTACTTCTTTCTCAGAGGACGCGGTCGAATCGAAAATGTTGATGACAATGAATGTCGTGTGATCATTGATGGTCAAGAAAAAACTGTCTCTCTCGAAGTAGGCATCTTGCTAGGCAACGCCATTCGCGATGCTACGGGTCTGGTCAGCGTGGACGAGTTCCCCAACTCACAAGAGTTCAATAGGCTGTCAACTGAGCTAAACCAGCGCTGCGAACTGCATGTGATCAACCCAGTTAGGGAATTACTAACTGTGGGCGCTCTCGTAGAGTTTGTTGGGTGCGGTGAAGTTCGTACTAGAGACGACTTCGAGCCCCTTAGATTGGTTCCCGTTCAGTTGAGAGTTGTCGAATCGGGGGAGTCAACCGAATGAGCAGAGGTTTTCCAACTGAGGTGCCTGTGCTTTCGGGCCGTGGAATTGTCAAGAAGTACTCTGGCGTGCTCGCACTGGATCATGTGGACTTTGATGTTTATGCGGGTGAAGTTCATGGATTGATAGGAGAGAATGGGGCTGGCAAAACGACCCTGATGCAGATTCTCGCTGGTGCTCAACAGCAAACTGAAGGGGAGATTTTGCTAGATGGTAAGTCTGTCCATTTCGCCAATGCCAGTGAAGCACTGAAGCAGCGCATTAGTATCGTTTATCAAGAACTCAATCTAATCCCCTATATGTCGGTTGCAGAAAACATCTTCATCGGACGTGAAATACTCGGTTCCACCGGACTGATCGATGCCCATTCGCAACATCTGCGCTGTAAAAAGTTACTTGACCAACTCGACCCAACGATTGATCCATGCGTCGAACTGAAAACACTTCGAGTTGGCCAGCAGCAGATCGTAGAAGTTGCCAAGGCGTTGAACTCTCAAGCTCGTGTCATTTTTATGGACGAGCCGACTTCGGCGCTAAGCGATTCCGAAATCGAAGTACTGTTCACCTTGATTGAATCAATGCGGAGAGACGGGATTGCGATCGTCTACGTGTCGCATAAATTGGAGGAACTTCTGCGCATTACCGATCGAATTACGGTCCTTCGTGATGGCAAGTATGTTGACACTGTAGTGACGTGCGATACCGACCAGGAATCGATAGTTCGCCTGATGGTAGGTCGTGACCTTAGTGACCTCTATGCTCAACATGTTGCGGAGATTGGCCAAGAAGTAATAAAAATAGACTCAATCTGTCAGTGGTCCGCGAGGGGCGAACGCCTGCTGGTCAACGATGTATCTTTTTCAGTAGCCGCTGGTGAGGTGTTAGGTATTTTCGGCCTGATGGGAGCTGGACGTACGGAACTCTTGGAGTCCCTTTTTGGACTTCATCCGTATACATCAACTGGATCAGTCTCAATCCTTGGTAAGTTATGCGACCTCCACTCGCCTAAACAAGCAATGCGACATGGCATTGGACTCGTGCCTGAAGATCGAAGGCAGCAAGGGCTTGTCATGGGAATGAGTGTTGAGAACAACATAAGCCTGTCGAACGTCCGCGCTATTGAATCTTTTTCACTGCTCAATCGACGGCTTGAGCAACAGCTTGCTGAATTGTATGCCAATAAGTTGGCGATCAAAACGCCGTCGATGCATCAAAGGGTAAGCTTTTTAAGTGGTGGAAATCAACAGAAAGTCGTTTTGGGAAGGGTGCTAAGTACAAAACCGCGAGTGCTATTGCTCGATGAGCCGACTCGCGGAATTGATATTAACGCCAAGCGTGAAATCTACGCTCTTGTCGATCAGCTTAAACAAGAAGGCTTGGCAATCGTCATGGTGTCGTCAGAACTTCCTGAGTTATTAGGTGTGTCGGATCGAATCATGGTAATGTGCGAAGGCCGAAAGACGGCTGAATACCTACGAGCTCAGGCAACCGAAGAAAGAGTAATGCAAGCCGCTGTACCCGGTTTTCATGCGCAGGCAATAGCTCATGCATAATTCGTGGAAATCAATCGCAAGGTTCATTAGCCGATTTCAATCGTTGCTAGTGCTGGTCTTGATGGTAATCGCTATCAGTTTGATGTCTGACCGATTCCTGACCGCTGCCAATGGCTGGAATATCATGCGGCAGATTTCGGTGAACGTCTGTCTGTCAATAGGCATGACAATGATTATCATTGCGGGTGGAATTGATTTGTCGGTGGGGTCGATACTCGCTCTGGCAGGAGCGGTTACCGCGGGCCTGATTAAGTCTGCAGTGCCCATTGAATGGCTGGGAATTCAATTGGATTTTACTTTAGCAGGTGCCATATTCTCAGGGCTCGCAGTAGGCATGCTCCTGGGCTGTTTCAACGGCTTGATGATTACTCGCATTCGTATTCCGCCCTTCGTTGCCACGCTCGGCATGCTCAGTATTGCTCGTGGTTTGACCATGTTGTGGACAAAAGGCTACCCGATTACCGGCCTTGGTTCATCATTCGCGATCATCGGTACAGCAAGCTTTCTGGGAGCGCCCGTACCGGTCTGGATTTCTGGACTATTGGTGCTCCTGTTTATGGTCGTGACAAAGAAAACGCGTTTCGGCCGTTATATCTATGCAGTCGGAGGGAATGAACAGGCAGCGCGACTTTCCGGTATAGATGTCGATCGAATAAAGTTGTGGGTCTACACCATTGCGGGTGGGCTATCAGCGGTTGCTGGTCTAATTGCGACCTCTCGACTTGATTCGGCCCAACCAAATGCGGGCATCGGCTATGAACTGGATAGCATTGCAGCAGTGGTCATCGGAGGCACATCACTATCAGGCGGACGAGGTTCAATCTGGGGAACCGTCATTGGTTGTCTGATCATTGGCGTGCTGAATAGCGGATTGGTTTTATTGGATGTGTCTCCGTTTTGGCAACAGGTTGTTAAAGGAATTGTGATATTAGTGGCCGTTGCCATAGATCGTTTAAGGAACCAAGAGCTGAACCTGTGAACTCATGAAAGTCTATCCAGCACATTACAAGTAAATCCTCTGTTACAAATTATAGGAATTATGAAGACACGTTTGTTCTCTTGCCTTTCCGCCATTTTCTTGCTGAGCTTTTGTTGCTACTCATTTGCTGCAGAACCAAAACCTCGTGTGTTTGTCCTCACGGACATAGAAAATGAACCCGACGATGCTCAATCTCTGGTTCGCTTCCTTACTTACGCGAATCACTTCGATATTGAAGGTCTGGTTGCGACCACCTCGATCCACCAAAGAAATCAGACAGCCGCTTGGCGAATCAAGGAGATTGTTGAATCCTACGGCCAGGTGCGAGCCAATCTTCTACTTCACGAGCATGGTTACCCAACTGCGAGACACCTGTTATCGATTATTTGCGAAGGCAGACCCGATTATGGTATGGAAGCCGTGGGAGAAGGCATGGATTCGACCGGTTCGGAGCTACTTATCTCGGCTGTTGATCGCAATGACCCTCGACCACTTTGGGTCCCTGTTTGGGGTGGGCCGAATGTGCTCGCCCAAGCACTATGGAAGGTGCAGGCCACTCGCTCGCCTGAAGCCCTCGGCAAATTCATCGCGAAACTCCGCGTTTACACCATCTCGGATCAAGACGATAGTGGACCGTGGATACGTAAGACATTTCCTGAGCTTTTTTACATCGCGAGTCCTGGATTTTCTGCAGGTGGTGCTTATCACTACGCGACTTGGAGCGGTATTAGTGGGGACAGATTCCATGGCCGCTTCACAGGCGCTGACTTTAGCCTCGTGGATAATGAGTGGCTAGACCGGAATATCCGGCGCAACAAAGGCTCACTAGGCGCACAACATCCCCACACGGAATACCTCATGGAAGGAGACACGCCAAGTTTTCTCGGTCTGGTCAACAATGGCCTCAATTCACCAGAAAATCCAAATTGGGGAGGCTGGGGTGGTCGCTACGAATTTTACACTCCTCGGATGCAGAAATGGTTTCAGGAACCCGAGACCCGCCCGCTCTGGACGAATGCAGCCGATGAAGTAAAGGGCTTTGATGGCAATTGGCATACCAGCAATCACGCAACGATTTGGCGCTGGCGATCCGCCTATCAAAACGACTTTGCCGCTCGCATTGATTGGACCATCAAGCCATACGACCAGGCGAACCATCCGCCTGATGTAAAGCTTGCCCACTCCGATAAGCTCGTGGCCAGGCCTGCCGGTGTCGTAAGCCTCAGCGCTGAGGGAACCACGGACCCCGATGGTGATACTCTTTCCTACGAGTGGTTCTATTACGGGGAAGCTGGCACATTTACCGTATCCAATTCACGAACTGGTCAGCCACTTGAGATCAAGAACTTTGATCAGCGTCAGGCTTCATTTACTGTCCCCACCGATCGCGTAATGCCTCCGGGAACTGGCACGATGCACATTATTCTCGCAGTCACCGATAGTGGTGCCCCTCCACTTACTCGCTACCGGCGCGTGATTGTGGACGTGCGAGATCAATGACTTTCTAAAAAAGATGATCAATTGACCTATCTAGGATATCTGCTGGAAAAACAACTTGGGATTCAAGACATACGAGTCGAGAAGCCAACAAGACATTGCAGGGTAAAGATTACTGCTCAATCTCTGCGTCGTTCACAATCAAAGGCTTTCCTTTCGCGGGAAGGACTTCAACGTTTTCAAGTTTAATTCCTTCGACGTGCCTGATCTCAAGGCCCGCTCGATCTGAGGTGATCTTAACGTTCTCAAGAAGCACATTTCTGATAGGGCTTTCGGGCAAACCCACGATGAACCCCGCATCCTTGGTGCTGGTGGCAGTCAAGTTGCGAATTGTGATGTTGCTGTACGCCGGCGTTGTCTTGGTGACTGGCTTCGGCTCTTCGATTGCCGGTATCTTGGGATAATAACATGTGATCGTAATCGCTCCCGCCACGTCCTTCATAGTGATATTCTCATAAAGTATGTTCGTTACTGGCCCACCTTTCTTTCGGTCGGTCTTGATCCGGATACCATTGTCGGTTCCCTCGAAGGTGCAGTTCCGCACAACGACATCTTTCACGCCTCCCACGATCTCGCTGCCGAAGGAAATGCCATGTCCATGTTTGATCGTGCAGTCTTCCACCAGTAGAGTATCTGCAGCAAACTCTCGATCCGGATGGGGATCGCCACTTTTGACAGCCACGTTGTCATCTCCCACGTCGATCAAACAACGCCGGATCGTTACATTCCGGCACATGCTGGGATCGATCGCGTCCGTGTTGGGGGCCCGTTCGGGTGCAAAGAACTTTGCATCCTCTACGATGACGTTCTCACAGTCTGTCGGCACGAAGTGAAATTTTGGTGCATTTTGAATCGTCACGTCCCGCACCGTGAGGTTTTTGACCCGCGTAAATACAATCAAGTTTGGGCGGGGCAATGTATAGCCGGATTTCTTTTGACGTGCCGCCTCGGCATCAACCCACCATTTCTGTCCTGATCCATCAATGGTACCTTTGCCTTTTATCGTGATATTCTCAAGATCCTTGCCAGTGAACAGATGAGTAAACTCACCTGGTTTGTCGGTACGAGCGTAGTCAGATGGGTCGTCAGTGAATTTGAGAGTCGCACCTTTGTCGAGTTGCAATGTCGTGCTGGTGCGAATTACTAGCGGCTTGCACAGATAAGTTCCTTCAGGCACAAGCACAGTACCGCCGCCGGAATCGCCACATTCGTCGAACGCCTTTTGTACGGCTTCGGTATCTAACGCCACGCCATCTCCCACAGCCCCAAAATCACGGACGTTGAACACAGTCTCTGCGCGGGCGGGTGAAGAGTACGCAATTATCATCAGAAAGTGAGCAAAGAGACACACTCGATAGACAGGCATTTTCAAACCTCGATTGAGTTAAGATCTAACAACTTACATGTTATTGCGTATAGCCAGAGTGATGGGCCTACAACTCCTCTACATCAGTTCGACCCCTCTTTAAACGTTACCCGATTCATGGGAGTAGTTTGCAAGTACTTATTTAAGATTTGCAAGATTTAATACGGTGATACGACCTTCCGCGGTGCTGTCAGTTGCATGAATGCTGGTATAATGGGAGTTAATCTAGTGGTTGTGGGCGTAGGCTGAGAAAAGGCAAATGCGAAAGAGAGGTCTTCAATGGCTGCTGATACTTGCGTGCATTTGGTTGGCACCAAATAGCACACGTGCTCAGGTATTGGCATTTCCTGAGGCAGAGGGCTTCGGGAGGTTCGCCACGGGTGCCCGCACAAACCTTGCTTCGGCCACTGTCTATCACGTCACGAATCTCAACGATTCAGGTCCCGGCTCTTTCCGAGATGCCGTGAGCCAGTCAAACCGTTTCGTCGTGTTCGACGTCGGGGGGATTCTCAAGCCGACTAGCCCGTTGACTTTCGCCAGCAACCTTACAATTGCTGGCCAGACCGCGCCTGGAGGCTTCGCTGTTTACGGCAATAGAGCCGCTTTTCACGGTGCCAACAACCTGATCAGCCGCCACTGGGCGGTTCGGCTCGGCACGAGCCAGGGGCGTGCAGACGCTGCATCAATCGTGCGTGGCACAAACATGATGTTTGATCACATGTCGATCACCTGGGGTGTCGATGGCACCTTTGATATCAATCCCGACCCCGGCCAGATCATCGACAATCTCACGATCCAGAACTCTATCATTGGCCAAGGGTTGGATGTCGTCGGCCATAGTACTGGTGGCCTTATTCAGCCCGGTTCAGGTCGAAAAACCAGCATCCTTAAAAGCCTGTTCATCGACAATGTCACCCGCAATCCGAAGGTTCGTGATGAGAACGAGTTCATCAACAATGTCGTTTATGGTTGGGAATCGGCTGGCTATATCATGGGCGACACCTCCGGAACTTCAAATGCTAACGTCGAGGGAAACTACTTTATCGAAGGCCCGGTTGACGGCAGCGCACCTTTCAACAGTGGCACACCATCATTCCACATTTACCCTAACGACAACTGGGTCGATGCCAATCGCAACGGCTTGCTGGACGGCACGCTCATCACGAGTTATCCAGGTGCAGACGTCGTGGCAACACGACACCCCTTTCCTACTACCACGTCGATGTCCGCACAACAGGCGGTGGAACATGTTATGAAACATGCAGGTAATTCGATCATCCGCGACGCGGTCGATACGCGGTTGATGCAGGAGGTCGCCTCGTACGGTACGCTCGGCGGAGTGATCATTCGCGAAAGCGATCTCTTTCCTGGCTATGGAACCAATCCCAGCTATTTGAATCCTCGTGCCCGCCTTACTGACGCCGACAACGATGGCATCGCCGACAACTGGGAATCCGCCCACGGGCTCAACCCCGCCAACGGCACGGACTGGAAGGGGCTTAACGCGAACGGATACACCCGGCTTGAAGAGTATCTCAACGAACTCGGCGGATACGGAAACACGGTGACCTCGGCAGGTGGCGAATGGACCAGCGCTGCGTCATGGAGTGGCACTGTACCAAATCTTGCTGACGATGCGCTTGCGACAGGTAATCTCAGTATGGCTTCTGGGCATGCCTTCGCTCGACGACTGAGTATTACTGGATCTCTGAGTGTTACCGGAGGAACAGTTGACATTT
The DNA here is from genome assembly GCA_937925545.1 of uncultured Planctomycetaceae bacterium. GTDB lineage: Bacteria > Planctomycetota > Planctomycetia > Pirellulales > Lacipirellulaceae > Bythopirellula. Next base: position 60,729 of record CALALR010000017.1, on the reverse strand, counting down.
TCGACACGGCAAATCTTGGTGGGTCACTTAATATAAGTGGCGGAGTTGTCACAGCGGGCCGGACGCTGGTCGCCACGCCGGGCCGCACTGAGGTTATCTTCGTTCAGTCTGGAGCCACGCTCCAATCTGCAACCGTCGCCTCGGCTGGCGGCAGTGCCACACTCATCTTAAACGGGGGCACGTTCCGCTCGACCGGCGCACCTGATATTCAAGTGGCTACCATCATTGGAACCGCCGGTGGCACGATCGACACGGCGGGCAACTCCGGTCAGGTCTCCGGTCCCATCTTTGGCTCTGGTAGTCTGATTAAAAAGGGAGCAGGAAGTCTGACCCTATCGGCTGTCAACTCGCTGAGTGGACCTCTTCACGTTCAGGGCGGGACGGTGAAATTGGGCCCCACGGCATCGATCTCGGCAGTTCCATCAATTGAACTGGATGCCGTCACTATGCTTGACGCCACTGCGGTGCCTGGTGGAATGGTTCTGGGCAATGCACAAGTGATCTCGGGCATGGGTACCATCAACGGCAATCTCACTGCAGCGTCTGGTTCTATTGTTCGACCCTATGGGGAAGTGACTGGTTCGGTCCACACGATCGGCATCCAGGCCGAAGACCTCAACCTTACCAGCGATTGGGCCATCTTCGACAACGCTGTGCACGGCACCGGCAATGGGGGATCATACAACGGCAACGGTCTCTTCGGCGGCGGCATTGTGTTGGTAAACAATCAAAGCCTGAGCGCTCCAGTGGCGAGTGGACTGATATCAGCCACGGTCAATATCCCACAGGCTGGTCCCTGGTACCTGTTCGCTCGCACCGCGGAGCCGAGCCTGTCGGTCATACCTGGTGACCCCGCAACCGCTACGGGCGGCAACAATAGTTTGTGGGTCTCCGGGAATGCTACAACCCTCCAGGCGACGACTTCTAATTTCGAAGAAGTGCAGACGCCTGACAATGCACCTGACGCCGCCAAGTGGGTGAAGCTTTCACCCACGTTGCCTGCTCTCAATGGTGTCTGGGGCGCGCTCAATCCTGGCATCGACTACAATCTCTCAGCAGGACTGAAAACTTTTACCATCGGTGGGCGTGAAGTGGGGACCGTTCTCGATGGCTTTGTCTTGACCACCTCGAATCTCGACACGTTTCAATTGGACGCTGCACTCAATGGTTCATCTGGTTTTCTTCTGGGAAACACTCTCACGGTGAATGGCAACTACTCACAATCGTCAGGCGCCACGATGGCGATCGAGATTGGTAGTGAGGACTCTTACAACAAGCTCACCGTCAATGGTACCGCCACGCTGGGAGGGATGCTCGATGTAGCTCTCGTGGATGGTTTTCAACCGCGTGCGGGCGATGTGTTCGAAATCCTCTCGGCTAGCAACGGCTTTACTGGTACTTTCAACGGAGGCATCTCCTGGCCTGCCCTCGATGGCGCGCTCCAGTGGGACATCAGCTACGAAACTGCCACTAAGCGAGTGCTCTTAGAAGTTTCGACACCACTGAGCGCAGATTTTGACGGCGATGGTGATGTCGACGAGAGCGATCTACTGCAATGGCAGGCTTCCTATAATGTTGACAACCTGGCCGATGCCAACGGCGACGGCAAGAGTGATGGACGCGATTTTCTGCTCTGGCAACGCCAGTTCACCGGTGACCTCACGTCAGCTCTGTCAGTATCGAGCCAAGTGCCTGAGCCTTCAACTGCTGTGATGTTATTGGCAGCCGTCGCCAGCGGAATTCTCCTTCAACGAGAAAGCCGAAAGCCAAGGCCGACGTGGTCAGTAGTCAGTAGTCAGTAGCCAGTGGTGAGTCATAAATCATAAATCATCTTTCATCCCTCCCTATCGCCACGGTCAATTAGTCTCTCGCAAAGGCGCTAAGGCGCAAAACAGTGGCCGGACATAAACACTAACGACTAACTTCCATTCACGAATCACGAATCACGAATCACGAATCACGAATCACGAACCACTAGCCACAAACCACTCATGTTAATCATGTTGGCCGCGCATGCGCACTTTCATGCCGTCTCTCGCAGAGCCGCTGGGAAGTCTTCAAAAATTTCTAAACAGGAGAAAACAGAAGCAACAGAGAATGCCAGGCGTGAAAACTCCGTTGCCTCTAAAAAAAGCAGGGAAGCAAGGCTGAATTAGAACTCATTTACGAAAAGCGGGGACCACGCGGATGGCCCTCCAGGTAGTCCTTGAGTCGATACATCAAATCTCCCCAGGTCGTGTTGCAAATCGGCATGTCTCCATCGGAACGTTTCCAGCCTCCATGGACAAAGTCGATGCGAGTGCCTGCGTCTTGTGGGCTGAGTTTAAACGTCATGGTTGTGCCGACCCATTCGGCTGGCACCTTGTCTGCTTCAATGCACGTCCATTCAGTCCCGTTTTTGTCATGGCGATTCACGCGAAAATGGAACTCTGTTTTGGGACCGAAGCGAAACACGTTGACATTGCCGGTCATAGGTTCAGCATCGCAATCGGAAGTCCACCAACTGCGCAGACCAACGGATGTAGAGATTGCTTTGAGGACCGAATCTGGATCAGCGGCAACGGGGATGGCATGAAGTAGGTCAGGCATGTTACATGCTCCTTTCAGCTGGATTACTTGCCGAGAGATTTCTATCCTATCATTCTGTCACAAGCAGCCTTAGTTCTTGCAAACATAAGCAGCCTTAGTTCTTGCAAACATAAAAAGCGAAGACTATTGTCCCAGAGTGGTCGGCCCATTTCTACAAGTTTTTTTGGGCCAACTAAGAAATGGTCTCTCGCAAAGGCGCAAAGGCCCAAAGTCAGCTGCTCAATGTGGAGACCTAATAGCCACGATAAGTCACAAAAGATCTCAAAAACATGAGGACTTGCTGCTGAATCCCACGGCACAATGAGAACATCGGGGTACGATATTTCAATCCATTTTCTTGCGGATTTTTGTGCTTCTTGTGGCCAGTTTTTTCAGTTTGAGTTAAATGCTGCTTAACGAATAGTAGTGGCCCTATCGTGATTGATAGTCTTACCAGAATCGATCCTGCTTCATCACACGGCTCCGATATCCCGGAGGAATTAATCACCGTAGCTTTGGGTAAGGTAAAAGGACTTGGTTCTTCGGGGATTTTGTGGCTGGTGATCAGTTCTTGTCATCCCGATGGGAGCCCTGCGACCAGAGGGATCCGGGTGGCGATTCCTTCACACATTGGGGACTAACGAAGGCTTAACCCAGATTCCTCAAGTCGCGGAGCTCCTTTCGGAATGACAACTGGCGGGCTACTAACCACTAAAAGTCCTGAAGAACCAACTTTTTTGATCCTTGTACTCGTAATGCACCTATGCCACCGTCACAAATCGCTACCTCCTACCAAGAAATCGATTGCAGCCAGCAAGGCTAAGCCATTCCGCATAATCGTTCTAGCCAATCCATCACGCGGCGACGGAGAGGTGTTCGAGGTCAAGTTCTGCCGGAATATGCACCGACGTATTTCTAGGGGACAAGCCGGCAATCTCGATCGGAGTACACTATGAAACGCTCGCTCTCCCATCATACAATTTCTCAACTGTCAATGATTGCCTGTTTCCTGATTGGGGCAGGGGTTGCTGAGGGGCAATTGGTCCAGGTCGCGCCCGGCTATGTGAAGGCGCCGTTTGTGCGTATCTATCGAACTCCCCATGGCACAAGTGTGCGTGCGCCGTTTACACGAGTCGAGGGGGGTGCGCCAGTCTACGGCCACTATTATCAGCAGAGAACTTATGGACAACCTTATGAGGAGCCCCAAGTCGACCACTCTGGCGATTTCGAAAATAGTATCGATGAAGTTGCTGAACTCTCACTGCTGGAGCGTCAACGTCGCCTTATCGCCAAGTCTGCCCGACAATTGGAGCGCGATCTTGCTAGATTCCGCTCGGGCGATCACTGGCAGACGATACTGCAATTGCCGCCTGAATTCGTCAGCGGAGCCGTGATGGCTAGTGGAGCAGAGGTTCAAGTTGAGGCGGCGGTCGTTAAATCTGCGCTCGAAAACTTTGAGATCGTTGCCAGTGATCCGCAATCGCGAAAGATTGCCGGGCTCCGATCCTTCCGCACGACGCACCGGCTATTGCGGGAGTACGTTTCGCTATTGAGCCTGCCCACTGAGACCCCAGAGCCGGTGGAACCAGACCTCGCGAGTCAGCCAGAGTTCGAGATTCCGTTTCCCTCGGAGCAATCAGCAGAAGAGCTGCCCCTGCCGCAACTGGAGTTTCCCCAGTAGCGAATCGTGAAACTTAGCAGTGTCACATCTGATGGGCGCCAGTTGTCCCATCCCTGAGGCTAGCGCCTTACGGCTCACAAAAGGTTAAATCAACAAGGGAACGAAACCGAATTCCCAGCTTCTAGCACTGTCCGACAGGCACAGAATCTGAGTGCTTATCCTTGGATTCATCATCGTCGTCAGTAACTGTGACGACCTGTTCTATAGAGATTCCAAGAGAACGTATCTTATTTCGCAGACTCCCGCGCGTGATGCCGAGAATTCGAGCGGCTTCAGATTGATTCCCATCGGTATGACGCAATAAAATGGTCAACAGTTGAGTTTCCATCTCCGCCAGGGTCTCTGCATAGAGATCGGTGCTTTTCTTAGCCAGGCGTTCTTCAATAAAACGGGCCAAACCACCATCGGTAGTTATTCTGGATTCCTGATTATTTGAATCTTCAGTACGCTTTACTTTGAATAAATCCTTACTGAGCGCTGATTCCAATAATACTGTGCCCGAGCAAAATAAGAGCGCTCGCCGAAGAACGCTCTCCAGTTCGCGTACATTCCCAGGCCAATCGTATTTCAATAATGCCGCTTGTGCTTCAGGAGCAATTCCCGTGACCTCCTTACCCAATTCACGGGCAAGCCTTGCCAAGAAATGTTCTATCAGGAGAATTCGATCATCGCCGCGATCTCTAAGTGGGGGCAACTCGATTGTATAACCATTGAGGCGATAGTAGAGATCTTCACGAAACTCATTCCTACGACACATCTCTTCCAGATCACGATTGGTTGCTGAGATCAGCCGCACATTAGTCGAAATTGTTTCATTCCCCCCGACACGTTCGAACTTTTGCTCTTGAAGAAGTCGAAGCACCTTGCCTTGGACAGTGGGAGACATATCGCCCACTTCATCCAGAAAGATCGTCCCCCCACTGCATTGCTCAAACTTGCCAATTCGCCGACTATGAGCCCCAGTAAAAGCGCCTTTTTCATGCCCAAAAAGTTCACTCTCAAGTAACGTCTCGGAGAGTGCTGCACAGTTTACTGCCAGGAATGGACCTTCAGATCGCGAGCTATGCTGGTAAAGAGCCCGGGCAACCAATTCCTTTCCTGTTCCACTCTCGCCGCGAATCAGGACCGTGACGTTCTGTGCAGCTACTCGACCAATAGCTTTGAACACATGTTGCATCGATTCGTTTCGGCCAACGAAAGCATCATGCTTTTCCGAAGGTGTCAGCAATTGATCTATCGCCACTGGCACGGTCATCATCCGCCGCGACTCGAGCGCTTGTTCGACGATACAAAACAACCGCTCAACATCAATCGGCTTGGGAAGATAATCGAACGCTCCCAACTTCATCGCCTCAATGGCCATCTCGCTCGTATCAGCCGCTGTAATAATAATCACCGGCATGCGCGGGTCATGCTGCTTGAGTTGGGAAAAAAAATCCATTCCATAAGCATCGGGAAGCACCACATCCAATACCACTACGTCAGGCGTTGACTCGGCAATACTGGCAAGAGCTTCCTCCGCGGAGTAAGCAGAGGCAATTTCGAGGTCAAGCTCCTGGAGTGCACGGAGAACTAAATGATGAATTGATCGGTCATCATCGATAGATAAGAGTCGAAACATCTAATTTTTTATTTCCCTATGCACTCGTCGGGATATCAAATGGATCTGAATCGCAGACAGCCATTTATGATACTAAATAGTTGTTCTAATAAACAGCTAACAACGGAGATCATGAGAAAAACTGTTTTAAAAGGTCCAGGAATAAGGAGATATTAGGGAAAAACCCATCCAATATAATCCGTTCGCTAGGAGAGATTTCTCCTCCGGCCAGACATCAGATCATGCTGCCCCTCCGGATTGGTCGTAAATCAACCTCATTGGTTTCCATTTGTTCATCGAAATCTCCCTTTTCTTAGAATATGCCAGCAAATTGGACCAACATGCCTGAAAGCCTCTTTGGTACACGACTTGCTTTTAGACTCTTGAAAGTAGCAGCGGAATTGGTCCGACTGCAAAAAGTTACGAAGGATCAATCCCTTATTACGAAAGGCTGGGTATCACCATGTTAAGTTGGGCCCTCACATTTTTTATCATTGCTTTGATTGCGGCAGTTTTAGGTTTCGGTGGAATCGCCGGAGCCTCAGCAGGCATTGCAAAGATTCTATTCTTGATTTTCCTGGTACTGTTTGTCGTTAGCCTCGTTGTACCACGATTACGCGGCGGTGTTTGACCGTAATAGAGACTTCGAGAGATAGGAGGAGAAGATGAGTATACTGACAAAAAACGCAAAGTCCAATTTGTCGTCGGACTTTGTTAGCAGTCTTCAGAATTTACATCAGGCAAACGTCGACAGTGCTAAAGGGTTTAAGGAGGCTGCTCAAGACCTTAAGAATTCGCAACTAGCTGCAGACTTCATGAAGTGGTCACAGGAGCGAAACAAACAAGCTCGTGAATTAGCCGAAATCGTTGAAATCAACGACGGAGAAGTAGATCGCGAGGGTAGCTGGCTAGGGAGTCTACATCGTTCCTACATGGCCCTCAAAGCAGCAATAAGTTCGGATGATGATCATGCCATCCTGGCAGAAGCCGAGCGTGGCGAAGATTACATTAAGGAAGCCTATGAAGAAGTTCTTAAGGAGTCCCCAGGAACAGCTGTTAACGACGTATTACAACGACAATACGCCAATGTTAAAGCCACTCATGATCGAGTTCGCGATCTCCGCGATGCATGCAGGGAAAGCTAGTTTCTAGGGAACAGCGAAGGATGCAGACGGCAGCGGCGGAAATCCGTCGCTGTCGTTCTCTTGTGTGGCCGATCTGAGAAGCCAAATGTCATACATAGCTATGACTCTTTGCGAATCAAGCTTTCTACACAAAGGCATATAATTTGCTCTATCAATTTACGGGTAATCCCCCCACTAACTTGCCGAATGGTTTGGCAAGTAAGGAATTTGTCTTAAAGAAAAGGAGCTAGAAATGAGAAATCGACTTACAACACTCGGATGTGCAGCATTGGCTGCTATGTTCGCTCTGCCGACAGCTTACGGGCAACAAAACACCGGCCCAATTCGCGAAGGAGTTCGCGGAGTCGCGCAGGGAACAGCCCAGGCTGTCCGCCGCACTGGCGAAGTGACACGTAACGTAATTCGTGGTACTGCTGAGGGAGCAGCCAATGTGGTTCGTCGTACGGGAGAAGCTGCCAGAAATCTGGGAGAGAATACCCGTGATCGTTTGCGGGGTGAAGTGGACTATCGTCAGAACAATCAGATCTACAACGATGATCTTTATCTGAACGATCAGAATCAGATTGATGGTCAATATCAGGGTCAGTACCAATCAGGCTATCGTGGTGTTGACTCGAACGCCGGCGGCTATGTCGATGACCAAGGTCAATATAATGCCCAGCAACTGCAGTCCAGGCAATCTGGTCAATTGCCTAATGCCTCAGGTTCCGCCTACCAAGTTCGATATGATGCTTGTGGCCGGGAATACATCTGCATGAATGGGCGTCGAGTCTATGTAAACAACCAATCCAGTGCAAATTTCAATTCGCAACCGACTCCGCATCGCGCGATGTATGGATCAGAATCCTCCCACGATGCAGACAACCCGAATGCAACGAATTGGAATTCAGATGTGCAGAATCAGAACGATCTCGATCAGACTGCCCAAGATTATGACTCAGTTCCTCCAGTCCCACAGCCAGAATCGGCTAATCCCAATAATGCTCTAAATAATGATGCTCAGAGTACTCAAGCTGAGATCAATCAAAATGAGCTATCTTCCCAAAATTCTTTGAACAACAACCGTCGAGACTCAGAATTGAGCGAGCAGAATAATACTCGCACAGAAACTGGGATTGATAGTGATGCGAGTATAAATACCGAATCAGGAATTGATGCAGATGCTGGTATTGACAGCGAGAACGCAATCGATAGTGATACAGGCATCAATAGCGATACCGAAATCAATACGGATTCGGATTTGAATGTGGGCGAAAACCAGGAGCAGTCTAACGAATAATTGCTCCTCATTTTTTAAGTAACTTAAGTGGATTGCAAATCCGCCATACGTGCCATCCGTTGCTCTTATAGCAGCGGATGGCACATTTTCTTGATGCCTGGTGCATAGAAGCAAATCACACTGCCAAAACCCTTCTGACCGTCCGACTGCCAACGCGACTTTCAAGAATCCAGCCTGTCGAGGCAATTGAAGAAAAACCACACAAATTTCAGCGGTTTTTTAAGATTGAACAAATGGCATGGAGTTCGCGTAGCAATAGAACTAACCACTTTCTGAAACTCCAGGAAGGCTAACGATGAGAATTATAAGCAGTTGGAGGATCTCAATCATGCGATCAATATCAAATAAAGCTTCGACAAAAATTGAAAAAAACATCCAAGCACGTTGCCGGCAGGTACGCGACGGCTGGAGCGAGTCGGAAAAAACTATCCGTCGGCTTTGGGCTCAAATGGCACAACGCCGACTCCTCTCTGCTACAGTAGCTCGTGAATTGGCTCATTAATTTAACACCCAAATCTTACTCAGCCACGGACTTAACTCGGTTAGACACGGATTCTCAAACACACCTCCCAAATATCCGTGGTTCGCCGAGTTGATCCGTGGCTTTTTTTCTCACGCTTGAGTTTGGCCTAACTGGCCATTTATCATAGATAAGTGCAACAGCTACGAGGAAAGAAGGTTTTCCCCACTTTCAAGTTGCCGCGAGTTCTTTGCCTGTTCTTCGATTTCAATTGCTTCGCTGGTAAGTGAACCCTCTGATTGAGTGCTGATTTCTTCTGAGGCACCCTTGGTATCAACAGGTAAAGTGGGGTCTTGTATCGGCTTCTGTGAAACCGATGATTCCAGCATCTGCACAGGAACTCCCTTGGGAAATATCACTTCACGCGCTTCGTCTGGCAGAGTAAAGCCATTTTCAACCAAGGCATTTTTTACCAGCCGAATAAGCGACGAACGAACTTTTTGCCCATCATGTTTTGCAATGTCCAGCCAAAAATAGATTCGCAGATTGATTGAGGATGCTGCCAATTCGTCTACTAGCACAAGTGCCTCTGGCTTTGAAAGCACCGCCGTATGCTCTTGCAGCACTTTTAGAATGACTCCCTGGACCTCAGCCAACGAATCTTCGTAGTCGATGCCTACGACAAAAGTTTGCCTTTGATTCGGATTGGCAGTGATGTTTTCGATAATACTTTTATAGATCGTGGAATTGGGAATTTGCACATGATCTCCATCGGGTGTCATGATCGTGGTTCCACGGGTTGTAACACTTTGGACAAATCCCTTTCTCCCTTCCACGACTATCAAATCGCCCGTCTGAAATGGTCTTTGAATGCTCAGTAGAATGCTGGCCAGAAAGTTTTCAGCAATATCTCGGAATGCGATTCCTAACACGATTCCCAAGAGCCCCGTCCCCCCTAGCACCGTTGCAGCAAGCCGCGTGAGCCCTGATATCCGCAAGGCCAAATAAACGCCTAGCAAGAAAACTGGAATCGAAACTGCCTTCGCAACCACTTCACGAAGCAAAGAATTTGTCGTCCGGCGTTCAGCAACTCTCCGACTAATGCTGGCGGCTACTTTTGCCGCGAACCAGAACAACAGCAGCAGTCCTAGTGCGATTAGTAACACTGGCAATGTTTGGATTGCATTGCGTCGAAGTGAATCGACCTCTAGCCATGCAGGGGAGAAATCCCAGGGCGAGGGCTTTATGACCTTCATGCGATTGGCAACCGCCACCACATCCTGAGTATTACTCGCTAGCTTCCCAGCCCAATCTTTATATTCCGAGGTCTTCGCTTCTCCACTAAGGAATACGACTCCTTCTTCGACACGCACCTCGGGGGCGATAAACCAATTCGTAGCGTCTAGGATCTTTTTAAGACGGGCACTGATATCTGCATCTTCTGCAACCGGCTCGACTTCTACTCGAGCAGGTGGCTTTTGCTCTTCACTACTAGAGGCATCCACTGATTCTGATAGTTGATCTTCTTGTGCCAACGCCCTCGTTCTTAGATAGTATCCACAGAGTGACGTACACAGGATGAGACAAAAGAAGATATTGATCCAGAATCGATATGAATCTTGATTCGAGCAATGCAACAATGCCATGTATTCTCCGGTCCTTTGCTTTGGTGAGTTCGATAAATCTTCAAGTAAAGGAAGACCGTGATGAGTGAAACTGCATTCCTGGAAATCTACAAGGATACTAATTACAACTTCCCTGATCACTTCTGACGCTTAAATGACTCACAGAAAGTGCTTTGCCATACATGATAACACTATCAGAAACATGGCAAACATCACAAATAAGAGGCCAAGCTTTTGAAAGTCGCTATGCTTGGATTAGACACTCTTATTTGGGTTATATTGTAGAGCCATTATCCTATCCTTAATCCATATTTTGCTGTCGCTCGTATTATGGGCTTGGGAGTCAATTCTAAATCAAAAAACTCCTCTGATTCACTCGCACAAATTCAGGAAAATCGGATTGATAGTCACGATTTGTCCCCATTACGCAACTTACTCTTAGTCGAATTAGTGGTTATCATAAGTGCTGAATCCACACTAATTCGTGAGTTGGAACTGATGTAGTTCGCAATCTCATCCAAGACCCCCGGTTGGAAATTGCCATGTTGGACGATCCACTGCTTGAGGCAGATAGACAAACGATACTCGCTGGTGAAGCCAAGGGAGGTCTGGCGAAGTATCTCGCTTACGGCAAGCTATCCGGCCCCGGTTTCATGCAAAGTGCCTTGACGCTTGGTGGCGGATCATTGGGAAGCAGTCTCTATCTGGGCATCCTGGCTGGTGTCAGTATGATCTGGCTACAACCGTTTGCGATGATCTTGGGTGTAATCATGCTCAGCGCAATTGGCTACGTCACCTTGTCGACTGGTGAACGTCCTTTCCGCGCTATCAACGTGCACATCAATCCTGTTCTTGGGTGGTCTTGGCTTCTCGCTTCTTTGATGGCTAACATGGTCTGGTCCATGCCGCAGTACTCTTTGTGTTTTGCTGTATTTGAGCAGAATCTTTTTCCCAATCTGTTTCTAGGAGATGGCGTGCTTTCTGCCGGCACTGAAGCTACCGAGGGAGCTAAATGGCTTGTTTCGCTCTCCATTCTGGTGCTTTGTACGCTAGTCACTTGGAGCTACGGCAGTGGCAACTTGGGAGTGAAAATCTATGAAGGCGTGTTAAAAACTGTCGTGGCCGTGATTGTGCTATGCTTCTTTGGCGTGGTAATTCGGATGTCGATGGTAGGTGGGGGGGTCGAGTGGGGGGCAGTCTTGGCAGGTTTTGTGCCCAGATTTAGCCAATTGTTTCAACCCTCCAGCACCTTTGATTCGTTGCTGAACGCTATTGCCGATCCTGCTGCTCGGGCCTACTGGAGTGACTATATCGTCAGTCAACAGCGCGACGTGATGCTCAGCGCGGGTGCTGCTGCGGTGGGAATCAACATGACGTTTCTCTTGCCCTACAACCTCTTGTCTCGTGGCTGGAATAAGGATTTTCGTGGCCTCACCACTTTTGACATCTGCACTGGCACTTTCATCCCATTCGTCATGGCGACAGGCTGCGTAGTCATTGCGGCTGCCACACAGTTTCACGCCAAACTGCCTGCAGGATGTGAGATAGTGGATGGCGAAGTACAAGTCCCTGTTCGACTGCAAAAAGATTACGAGACGATCCTGGCCGAACGCGATCTGGCGGCAGATACTGGTCGGTACGATATTTCAGGTGAGCCTTCACTCGCAGAGTCCCAACTTGCCGCTGTTCTCGTAAAACGTGATACTTACGACCTAGCCAACTCACTCCAGTCTCTATTTGCAGATTCACAGGGAGAAGGAGGTCGTTTTTTCTCGAATATTGTGTTTGGCGTTGGGGTGGTTGGCATGACTCTTTCTTCAATTTCCTTGATGATGTTGATCTCAGGGTTCGTCGTTTGTGAGGTGTTCAACATCCCACCCAGAGGTTGGATTTTCCGACTAGGATGCTTGTTGTCGGCGAATGGAGCGTTTTGGCCGCTCATTTGGCAGGGAAGTACCAAGGCTTGGCTCACGGTAGTCGCTGGCGTGTTCGGCGCCATGCTGTTGCCGATCGCCTATATCACATTTTATTTGATGATGAATCAAAAATCTTTGTTGGGCAACGAACGGCCTGAAGGGGCGAAACGTGTGATCTGGAACGTACTTATGGGAATTGCCGCGCTGGCTGCCACCGCCGCAGGACTCTCAGCAATCATGAAAAAGGGTGGGACTATTGGCCTGGGATTTGCCGCCGCTTATATCGCCTTGGTGTTGGTGGTCCAGATTTCACGTAGTCACAATAAGCCTGTCGTTAATCAAGGTTGAACTTTTCACCTCGATTCTCATCGGCTCTCTGTCTTAACAGCCAAACACCCCACCGTTGATGTCCAGCGTCGCCCCCGAGATGAAGCCGTCATATTCACTTGCCAGGAATGCGACGGCTCTGGCTACATCTGATGGATTTCCTGCCCGTCCCAAGGGGATTCCTGCTACTGTTTTTGCAGCAGACTCCGCTGTCGTATGCGTGGCATGAAATGAGGTACCCAGAATCAATCCGGGTGCAACGGCGTTGACGCGTATCCCATTGGGACCGAGTTCTTTTGCCAAGGATCTTGTCCAAGTGAGCACGGCCCCTTTGGCGGTAGAATAAGCCAGAGAGCCTGCATGGCCTCCCATTCGGCCCGCAAGGGAAGCGACATTCACGATAGAGGAGCAGTCATTGGCCTTTAAATATGGCAACGCCTGGCGAGTGACAAGCATCATGCTGGTCACGTTTACATCTATCACTCGCTGCCAGAAGTTCATATCAAGCTCGCCAAGTTGACGTCTTGCAATAATATCTCCAGAATTGTTCACCAAGATATCTAATCCGCCCAGGAATTCTGCTGCATCCTCTACCATTTGAGAGGCAGCCGATTCGTCGGTCAAATCAGCCGCGAAACACTCCGCCCGAACGCCGATTGGAGCACCCTGTTTGACCTGCTCGCTTCCTTCTGCGCTCTTGTAATAATGAATCGCCACATCACAGCCCAGCCGCATCAGCTCCTCAGCGATGCCTCTGCCTAACCCCTGCCCTCCCCCTGTTACGATTGCTTTTTTAGATTTCAGTCGAGACATAAGCGGCACAAATTCACGTTTCGAAACATTCGCTTGAAAATCCAACCCGTCATCCTTGCGACAACGGGAACTCAGGTGGCTCGTCTAGTTGACCTTCTGCACGGAAATAACTTGGAGATTCGGCTCAGGTCGAAATCATCTTTTTCAGAGTCTGCAAGTCCTTCTTGAGAGCTTGAAGGTTCTCATCGATACCACCCTTAGGTAGGTACTCGACGTGAACTGATATAGTTCCAGAAAAACCTGAGGATTTTAGAAGTTTGAAGAATTGGGGATCAAGCCTTCCCTCCCCTAAAGGGGTATGTTTCGACTTGTGTCCATCCCAAACATAATCTTTCACCGATACGGCTGAAAGGTGAGATTGCATGAGATTGAAATAGACGGGCCATGCTTCACCAGCTTCAACTGCCGCATGACGGATATCGAACACACATCCTAATTCGGACGTTGGATGGTCATTGAGCAGTTTATGCAAGTCCCAAATTGTGGCTCCGACGAAATCAGCCCCACTGTGATTTTGATAAATCCCTGCAATTCCTATCTCGCGGTTCATCGCTGCCAGGTCTCGGAAGACAGGCTGCAATTCTGCAACTTGCTCTACAATGGGTCGCTTCAGATCATAACGATGAAAACCGAGACGATAACGAGGAATCTTGAGCTTTGCCGCTGCCTGTAGCATCGGTCGGGCGGTAGGTTGATCTGCGGTCAGAATGTCTGAGGTCAAGATCATAATCTCCAGATCTCGCTTGGCGAGCGATTCCTGCATTTTCGGCAATTCATCAGCTGCGGCCTCGGGATGAATATATCCTTCCTTTTCTCGGGCAGTGACCTCAACGCCGTCATAACCTGCATCTGCTATTGCATCGGCGAGTTGCTCGTAGTCAAGTTCCTGCAGGAACTTGATAAAAGCGCAAAACTTGTATCGAGGCTTGGTAGTTTCTGATGCCAACAGTCGAGAAGGAAAAGCTGCTGCAGCCGCAGCCATCGTCATCGACTTGGCAAACTCACGGCGTGAGCTCTTCGGCAAACTGAAATCAAAAATCATTTTTGCTCCTACGGGGTAGAGAGATCGACTATTTTGCTCGTTGCTCCTCGAAAGCAGCGGTCATGAGCATCGCGGTATTATACTCGGGATACCCTTCAAGTAGCTTTGCAGCCACCCGGAGCCAATCGGGCTCTTGATATCTTACAGACATCATACGAAGGAATTGCATTGTGAGAGGCGAAACATGGTATTCCACGATCTGCTCATGGGGCCATTCAGCAGTTCCCGTCACATAGGGCAAAAGATACTCAGCAGCAATCTGGATGCCTTTGCCATCTTCGCCACGGTAGTGCCACAAATCGTAATCGAGCGATTCGGCCATGCGAGCAATGATGCCTAATGCATGGAGATTGAAGATACTGTAATGAAAGGCATTGGTTCTTGCCAATTCTTCAGGCTGAGTGCCATCGCTCATGATTTGACTGGGAATGAATTGGTCACGAACATGTTCCACCAATTCTCTAGCCAATTCCTTTTGGTCAAGAAATAATGCGATACGTATCGCCTGGACATGGTACCAAGAGCCATGATTATTTCGGGCATTGCTTTCTTTCCTGCCAAATTCACTGTTACGTAACCACTCAAGATAGTCCGTAAACCACTGCTTCAAACCTGTCTCCATATCCTGACTGTATGAAGGAGAATTCTTCAGCAGCTCCAATGATTCGAGCACATACGTGAAATCCCGCGTATCGATGAGGCCAGAATTCTTTCCTTCATTCCTTCCTAGAACAGCCTGGGCATAGCGAAGATGGGGATTCATCCTTGTCTCAGGGTTCAAAAACCAATCGCTGATAAGATGGATTGCATGCTCTGCATGGCGCTCATCCTCTAAATAATAATAGGCAAGTGATAAATCGGTGACGTCCTTGATAAAATCACTAAAGTGCCCCTTATCGCCTAGTGCTTTCTGTTTATGGTTTGTGACACCATCGCGGCGAATAAATGGTAATCCGTCTTCTTTTGAAGGATCCGGCCACCAATAAGCACCAAAGCTGGCGTAATCGTGCTTGTCCCCACTCGGAGGGACATGAGCGTTGTAGGTAACGGAGTATGACTTAGTTAACAAAGCCCTATTCGCTTGTTCAAGAAGTATCTCCAAGGCCCCAGCCAATTCAGGCGGTGGATCAGCCAGCGCAGCTTTATTCTTGGCAAGTTGGTCAGCTTCCCAGATAAGCAGTTGTGGCTCAGCGCCGGCGAATAGCTTGGGTGGAAAACTGACAAACAACAGAACTGCAAGCAAGAAGTTCAATATTAGATTCATGAAACGCGTCATTCCGAGTGCGTCAGACCATTGCGAAAGTCCCAAATCTCGCAACTGGTGCACTGAGTTGTCGTTCTATCTCCTCAACTCGATAGCCAAATCCAGATCCCTTGATCGACCGCAGATCGAGCTTACCCTCTCTGCGCTGGTAGAGTCCTGGATGAACTTTGGCTTCAGGAAGTGAGGCTTGGGGGTAAAACTGCATTGCGTTTGACTCCACTCCCTTGAGGGTGTCTGCATGTGCCGCAAGCAGAACATGAGGTATCTGGGCCAGCATGGGGTTGGTCAGGTCTTGAACCATAACACTCATGTTGTGGGCCTTGGCCCAACAGAGGGTCAAGATCGCCCCGGTCTGAGTCTTGCACGTTTTAAGTGCTACCCCCGTCCAGCCAAGCTTTCTGCCAAGCCTTACCAATTGCCAATTATGGGCGCTTTCGTCCATCAACAAGGGTTTGCGACTCGACACACTCGATACATCTATCTTGTTTGCTTCTAAATCATACGGAAATGGTTGCTCAACGTACAATATCGCATCGAAGATGTCGGGGTGATCAGCCGCAAGTCGATCGAGAACCTCATTGACGTAAGCAGGATCAAGAACCGTGCAATTGAAATCTGCACTGAGGGTATACTTTCCATGCCTACGGGCAATGTGAGCAACTTTAACCAGGCGGTCGTAGTCCCAATTGGCATCGTTACCTCGTAACTTTACTTTAAGATTCTGCAAACCGTCACGACTGATCCAGTCGTCGAGGAGAACTGGCTCACCATCCACCGGAACATCACCATTCAAATCTGCCGGATCGAGTACGTCGACACCTCCAACCAGATGCCAGACTGAGAGGGAGTCCGGAGTCTTGGAATTCATGAAATCAGCGGGATACTTACCCTTAAAATCTACGCCTTCGCCCTCATCTGCTTCCAGGAAGTAAGATAAGTCGTGATTCATAAATTCTGCGGTATAGCAATCATATATAGGACGTTGATGCAGATTTCCATAAGCATCATGCAAAGCAATGTCAAAGGGAGAGCAACAAACCAGTCCTGCCAGGAGTGGAATACGTTCTTCGGGTGTGCAGTCCCGATTGAAACCTGCTAGCAGCGTCGGCAAAATACGTTCTTGAAACTGGTAGCCGATCTCCATGGGATGGCCATAAATGCAAAACTCAGACCATTGGGAAGCAAGTTGCTCACAAAAATCTCTCAATGCGAGGTCTCGCGTTCGGTGCGGCATCGGACTTGGCCAAACCCAAGGAACGCTCAAAGGAGTCTCGCCCCACCCTTCTGCTTTTCGACCTGAGCGGTCTTCAACACTCACCCGAACGCGCGCACACGTCACAGAGTTGAGCGTCTCCGAGCCGAACTTTAGTGGCACACGCGTGGTAACTGGCAAAAAATATAGTTCCACGCCAGCAACGGCGATATCGGTCGACTTGCCTGTCGCCGAATGCTTCGATGCCGTCTGTGATGTATGAGGTGGTGCCATAAGGTTATTCCAAAAACGAGCTTGTATTACTCAATCACTCAGGTTTTCCATGACTGGTTTACAGGACGGCTCATGAGGGCACTTGCTTCACTGTTGTCTATAATCTGCTCATGAACTGGATCCCATTTGACCTTGCTTTCAAGACGCAAAGCGATATTACCCAGATGGCAAACCGTTGCGCTTCTGTGACCAATCTCAACCGGCGCGGCCGGTTCCTCGCGTGACTTGACACAGTCGATGAAATTCCGCTGATGATCGTCGTTGCTTACATAGACTTCTGGCACGTCCTTTCCACAAACTTCCGTTTTAATGCGTTCTGGGATAGTAAAGAAATTGCGACCCTGATTCTCAACGCGTACGCTCCCATCCGTTCCTTCGATTATGCAGCGCACCTCGGGAACACCGGTCATGCAATCCAGCACGACTCCGTTGTCATAAGTGCAACGAAAATGTGTGTATGTAGCGGCGTTGAAGAGGCTTCCTTCGGGTAAGTAATCGGCATATACATGCTCGACCAGAACGGGGCCAGATTTGTCCATGCCCAAAGCCCACTGGGCCATATCGAGAGAATGGGCACCGAAATTGGTTACTTGGCTGCCAGCGTAATCATAATTAAAACGGAATCGGTAGAGGCACCGATCCTCGTGGTAGGGAGCATCAGGTGCAGGGCCCAGCCACATCTTGTAATCAAAGCCATCTGGGACAGGCATCGGTTTCCACCCCGGTCCTGGACCAATCATATTGTGTCTTCCCACGTTGCAGACAACTCGCTTTACGTCGCCAATTGCACCACTCTGAACAATATCCACCAATCGCCTAACATTGGGATTTGAACGCTCGTGACTGCCTGTCTGCAGAATGCGACCATTCTCGCGAACTGCTTTGACCATCTCTTTTTGGTCGTCGATGGTAAGTCCTAAGGGCTTTTCGCAATAAATGTCTTTGCCTGCCTCAGCGGCCTGCACCGTCATGATGCTGTGCCAATGATCGGGAGCCGCGATCACGACTGCATCGATGTCCTCGCGACTCAAAAGCTCACGAAAATCATTGTGTGCCGTGCAACCTTTGTACGAACCCGATTCGCTTGATTCTGCATAAAATTTTTCAACGGCATCTCTTGCGGGCTCGCGCCCGTAGAAATGCTTGGGATCTTTGTATCCATTGCTGCCACGGTTCACATCGCAGACGGCCAAGGTTTGGCATGCGTCATTCTCCAGGAAACGTTTCATCACGGGAAAACCCTGGTTTCCTACACCGATGAAACCTAGAGTCACTCGGTTACTCGGCGCATTGGCACCAAATACAGAGGCTGGTGCAAAATAGGGAGCGGCAGCCGCTGCAGCGAAGGCAGACGTCTTAATGAATTCACGGCGAGTTGTGCCTTGAGATTTTTGTTTATTAGGCATGATTGAAGCTCCTCCTAAAAAATGGTCGCATTGAATTTCTGCTCCTGGTACAAACACCTGTCACCAAGAGACCACCCAGACACAGCGTCATCCCTGAGCCTTCAGGGACCGCCACCGTCTGTGAGGCCAGCGAGGCTGACCCCGTATATCCGCGTTGCCAAACCAGAAAATCTGCACCGTCGACATCGCCATCCTCGTCGGCATCCCCATCCAAATGAGTCGCTCCACTGAGAGTTCCATAACCAGTCTGCCAGACCATCAGATCGTTTCCATCGATGAAGCCATCCTCGTTGAAGTCACCCGGAGCAAACATCTGATCGAACAGCGCATCAAGTTCAGCTGGCGTGAGGGAATGATTCAAGTCGAGAACCAACGCATCAAGATGGTTCATCTGTTCACGCTTTCCAATGCGAAATTCGAGCGGAACACCAACGTTCGAAGGAGAAATGGTAAATGTGCCACCGATTTCCCAAACATACGTGCTGTCACTAGAAGTGGTCTCGGATACAGTGGGGTCGATGTTGAAATCACTTGGAACAAACAGACTGTCTGTACTACCGCTGAATCCCTTAGCTCGATAATAGGCTTTGTAAGTGCCAGCTTGCGAGAATGACATATCATAGACGGCAATCGTGTCGTGCGCGACATTTAGATTGGGAATGCCACCGCTTGGAGCGCTGATTGCAAAACCTCCTAAAGCATCGTTGTCCTGAACAACGGTCCAGACGCCGCCATTGTTGTCAGGATCGAGGATAGAAGCATAGTCTTCCGCTTGGATCGCACAGCCACGGGCGAAGCACCCACCCGAACCTCCGGGGGGATCAACAGGTTGAAGCCAACCTGGTCCGACATCACCCGCCAAAAGCGGCTTGCGTACAATTTGGGCGGCCGAGAACTCATCTGCCCCGATGTCGAACAAACCGATGCGAGCCTGACCGTCCATGTCGTCGGTAAACAAACTGCTGTAACTTCCCACCCCACCATCGATCGCGGGACTGGTGGAACTGGGGCGCCAAAGTCCACTGGAATCAAATTGAAGCTGGGGATTTATGTTGCTGATGCCTGCTGCACCGTTTTTAGGACCCAAGCTGCCACCAAAAGCAATGTTACCCTCCCAGGTCCAATTAGCTCCCTCGGTCCCTGAAAAAATCGTCGGTCCATCGCTGCGAAAGATATTATTGGCGACAGTAACATTTTCTGCTCTGAGTGTTCGACTGCTGCTTCCAAACCCGTCGTCAAACTTCAGCATCGCCCCCTGAGTGTTAACTACCGTGTTATGAGCGATGACGGCATCCTTGACCTGGAAATATTGATTGAGACCTGAATTTGGCACTCCTGCTGAGATCGAAATCGCGCCACCGGCGCGATCGTCAACATTGGCAATGTAGTTGTTGACGATCGTCTGCCTCTCGCCGATGACGCGAATTGCTCCGCTATTGTTCTTGTCATTTCCCAGGAAAAAATTACCTTCCACTCGGGTGTCGTTCCCGTGGCGGAGGGTCAGGGTTCCGGCCGACTCACGAAAGGTGTTATAGCGATAGATGTTTTGGCCCGATTTGTTCGAAATAATCTCAATCTCCCCATCGAGCCGCTCGAAGAGGTTGTTCTCCACGGTCGTAAAAGAATTACTCAATGATTGGTCGCTTGTTCCGACACGAATGGTTTCAAAACCGTTGGGATCGCTCGGATTAACTGGCACGGGACGATTCACAAAATGATTGGCGTCGATCAGATGACTGTTGGCCGAAGCATTGTCTCGACGCACAACCACTGTGACTCCTGAGTGGTTCTGATTTTCGAAACGATTGTGATCCACTCGATTGTTTTGACCGAAAATTTCGACCCAATGGTATCGGTCATTGACGCTTGGTGGGTTGTAGCCAATGATCGCGGTGTTAGTCAGTCGGCTATTGGTGGCTTCTCCTTTGGACCCGCGGAATTCGATGATGGCGTTGGATCCATTAGCAAGAGCGCCTCCTTCGAATCTAAGCCCGTCGGCCACAAGCCAACTCCCAGAAATATCAAGCGTGGAATTGCCATTTAGAATGACCTGCCCCGGGGTTTGAGCCCGCAAAGTAATCGGCAAACCAGCAGTGCCAAAACCGGCAAAGCTGATTTGCTGATTGGTCCAAGTACCATCGGTCATAATGAGCGTATCCCCCGGCTGGGCCGTTTGCATGGCAGTCGTAATCTGCGCGGCTGAGGAAACCATAAACTCGGTGGCATCTGCATGACCAAGTGAGCACAAAAGGCCAGCCAGAAAAAACACAAGTCGCAAAAGATGTGAATCTAGTTGTTGCATATTAACTCAAATAAAATTTCTTTTTCTCTATTAACCGTCAGCAGAACTCCAATTGCAGTCTCAGTATTTCAAATCGCCTTTACTACACTTGCCCCTGAAACCACTTCTACTTTTCTATGACATACTCGCCGTTCTTAGGTTTCAAATCTCCCCACGACAACTCGATGACTAATGAATCTGTAGGCTCAGTGATCGTCTGCTTTAAGCCCGACGTGCGAAAGCTTGCGTATTTCTTCGGTGCATACCAGTGGATCAGGGTATCACTGAGAACCTTGGGAGCCATAACTTGCACTTTGTGTTCACCGGGCACAACTCCATCATTTCCGTCGTAGCAAGTCAGTGTAAAATTACCGTTTTCGTCAATCTTCCCCGCAGAAGGTCTTGCTCCTTCTGGAACGAACTTGATGTTTCCCACAGTCAGAGGCTTTCCATCAATCAAAACTTTTCCTGAAACAGCGACTCGATCTGGACGACCATCGGAACATCCAGCTGCAATGCACGAAAGCATGGCAACCAGCACATATCTTGCCCGCATGTAGCGAACGAACACGTTAGGCTGCTTAAGGCAGTTCAAATTATTCTCTCGAATCGTTGTCTGATTGTTCAGCACTTTCTTCCTCCTGAGTAGATTCATGTTCGCTCTCAGCATCTAAGGCCCCTGGCGAGGATTCCGACCCATTTGGATCGTCTTCTTGTGTTGATTCTGGTTCGTCTGAATCTTCTTCTTGAGTAGATTCCGGCTTGCCTAGGTCCACTTCCTTCGGAGAGGGACCTTCCACAATTGGCCCTTCCAGGCCATCCCAGGTTAGTTCGACAATCAAATTGTCGGACGGTTTATGGATATCAATCTCAAGCCCAGAACTTCGGAAATTTGAATATTTTTTGGGAGCATGCCAACGGATTGTTTCTTCATTAATCGCTTCTGAGGCAGACACCTCAATTTTATAGTGCCCTGGAAAAACACCAATTTGGATCGGGTCATCGCCCAAAGTCGTAGAGGCAACATCAAAAGTTCCATCCGACAAAATCGCACTGCTGCTGGGACGGCCTTGTTCGGGAACGAAACGAATCACCCCTTTATTCAACGGTTTACCGTCAATTAATACTTTTCCTGAAACTGGAACCCGTTCTGGCTTCGACTCTCCACAGCCCAAACTGTAAAGACAGGTTAGTAAGAGGCAGATCGCAAAGTACAACCTCCGAGAATTCTTCGATTCGTCCAATTCAAAAGTCCCTTGAGTTTTTATTTCTTCCATAATTTTGATCTGCTTGTCTGATGGCCTCAGAAAATATGATTTCACAAACTCAAACTACTATTGCGAAAGAATAAACGCATCTTTCCATATTCATGCATAAGACTCAGAATAGCCGGCTTATTGATTGAATCGACGTTTAATTCTTGGAAGGAAGGCTTATTGATCACTGTGTCAAGTATTGGTTGCAGTTGGGCCGTTTCCAATCAACGCAATCCTGATAGTCGAGCACATTGGGTTTACCATTTTTGGTTGAGAGGTCCTGATAAGTCGCTAAATCAATTTCGTCGGCAATGAATTCTACGTGTCCATCCACATACACAAACTGAGCTCCTCCAGGATGACGACTGGCAAAGGCACCGTTGATATCATTCGTGCCGAAGTAAGCACTATTGAGCGGTGTCCCATCTACGCCAGGCGGGGTGTTGAGAGCAGCCTCAGTCGCGCGTAGAGAACATAAATATCTCTCTGAATAAGTCCAAATATTGGCACTTTGAGCAGTATGCCCATCGACAGTCTCTCCAGCGGCAAAGGTCGTGCTGGTACCATCTTCGACTTGCTTCAATTTGACGCGATAATAGTAAGGGAACATACCAGTGACATGCCATTTCGCCAGGCAAGTATTCGTACCGAAGCCCAGCGGTCCACGATGCCCCGTACTTAGTGCATAAGACCCCGTGGCAGGAAGATTGGCCCAACCGCTGAAAGCACCAGTCGTGTCTACGATTCGGGCCTCCGCAGTATCAGAGGGACAGACATAGACTTCCGCTCGAGTTCCTACAGCCGCCTCACGCTGAGGAGTTTTCCATGCTGCGACACCGCCAAATCCTGTAGATCGCCAGATCCCAACACCGTCAAGGTTAAACTGGTCGTACAAATTCTGCATTTCAATAAAAGGGAGAATCTCCACGAAACCGCTATAGAGACTTCGCTTGTATTCGTCGTTGTTGTAGCCGTGCCAGGAGGCACTTTCATCTGCGACACAACTGCTGGCATCTCCACCAAAACTGCCCGCAGGAAATTCTCCATACGCACTCTCATGGTTCAACAATCCCAACCCAACCTGCTTGAGATTGTTGCTGCAAGACATCCGCCTGGCTGCCTCTCGAGCGGCTTGCACGGCCGGAAGCAACAATGCCACCAAGACCCCGATAATCGCAATTACCACCAAGAGTTCGACGAGGGTAAAACCTCTAAATTTGCTTGTGTTCAGGTCTGGTTGACATCTAGTAATGGACATTGGTTGGTACTCCTAATTACTCTTCCCTGGAAAAATGACGAGTTGCTCGGACGACTTCCTTGTTGCCGCTGCCTACATATTGTCTCTACACAACGCGGACAACCACTTGAGCTCGAAAGTCTCAAACAAGAATTGACCATGCAATTAGAGCTTCCAGGTATCGCTCTTGATTGCCTCAGTTTCACCTTGTTCAACTTTTTCTGTCGAATTCAAATCGGACCGCGTTTTTTTATTCAGGATATCTCGTGGCGAGCACCCCTCCCTCTTCCCGACCATCATTCAAGATGCTGGCCGGGAAAGAGGCTGGGAGGAAGACTTTTTATCCACGATTTCTTCGCCGGAGGGTGAGCGATATCATCCCGCTCAGTCCCAGCAAGAGGATCGAAGCTGGCTCTGGCACAGCAGCGACTGCGGCCACCAAGGGGTTCGTTCCATATTGTGCCTGCCAGAGGGCCAGGTCAGCAGGTGATCCATTATTTGTAGAATTGCCTCGCTGCCATATCAAAAAATCCCTGCCATCCACGTCGCCGTCGCCATCGAAGTCGGCGTTATCATCAGGTGCGTTGCTGCCAAACTGTTCCACCATGAAGTCATCCATAATCCAGTCAAACTCTTGTGCATCGACTCCTGCCGTGTAGACTCCTGCATGAAAGTAATCCCACGAATCACTATCAAATCCTGGGCCCACCAGATCGTTAAGTGAGTCAAAGCCGCTGAGCGTCCAAATGCCGCTGGGGTTGTCGAGGTCCTTGATGGTGAGAGTGGCCATAATATTATCACCATCGACATTGGGGTCTGTGCTACCCCCCGTTTCATCAAACCGCTTCAGAGAAAGCGAGATGTTGTAACGCTTGGTGATTTGAAGATTCACAAAATTCGGGTTCACTTGATCTGGTATCGCAACAGTCTGGTTGTCGCCTCCCTCCAAAAGCCTTTCAGACGTGCTCGCTTCGTTGATTTCTTCATTGATACGGGCATCTCTTCCATTCGGGCCAATGGCAAATCCAGGCGCCGTGCTAGCGGGATCTTGCAACGGAATTCGCACATACCAGCCGTGGTCACCCGTCCCATCCGGTCCAGCTATATCGCCACGAAAGAGTCCGTTCTCTGCTCCCCAGACCGCTGGAGTGAATCCTGAGCCTGCAAAATTGTTCGTCATCCCCAATTGGTTGTCGGTATCTTGAAAAATACCAAAGCGGAAATGTCCATAGTCGGGCACGTGATTCGTGGCGTTCGAATTGAAGTTGGGAGCACTCATCCAAACTCGAAAATCGAAACTGACTTTCACTTCATCACCGACTTTAGGTCCGAGTGCAATCGTTCCCTGCTTGCCGTTGGAATAATCGTTGTCGGTCTCAAAGAAGCCACTCATCGTGCGACCACGCCCCTTCGACTCAACACTTAATGCCAGCCCCTTATTGAGAGCAGGGATAAACTGAGTTTGGGCTGGGTTGGGAATCACATTGACAAAACCAACGTTTCCCACGGTTTCTGGAAGCACTCCAGCGGCATCGTTGATAATACGCGGGGAGGACGCTGCATCGCCGCTGCCGGATGTCCCAAAGCCTCCCGTGGAGAACCAGCGGATACCCCGATCATTCACATTGTCAGCCACGGTCGGTCCAACGACCATGGTGCCCGCAGGAAAAACGAGCGGTGAACCGTCGCGGGTCATCGTCATTGGATCGTAGAATGGTTCATAGGTCCCTACCACCTCGTCAGCTTCGAAAGCAATGCCGTTGTTGTTCAAATCGCCATCGCCAAAGCCGTCAAAAATGACGACCTTCGCATGGGAAATCGAGGGTGCAATGGTTAAAAGCGTGGCAAACATGGCTGCCACCAAAAAATTCTGAGTCGTCTTCATAAGTGGGACCTTTCCGTGATGTCAAAAAAACTAAGAGATTCTGAAAAAGCTTAAATGCGCCGGAATATTTATCTAAGGACCGAAAGAGGGCTTTACAGTGGACTGGGAGTGGACCAAATAGAATTGATTGTGCACTAGCAAATGAGGAGTCTTCTCCGCCTCTACCTATACTGTACCAAGACTACAAAACCGACAATCCAATTACTAAGAAGTTAATTCTGAAATTCCGGCAACCAAGCAAATGAGGGGTGCCCATGCTGAGCACAAGCCCAGTTCCTTAGAGTGCGAGGTCTAAAGTTGTTTTGCCGAAGAATTTGTTCCCATTTGCACCTGGTGATTCGCCAGGAATGGCTTCATCACCGCCGACTCGGCTCAGCAGGATATATGGGCCCTGCGAAGCAGAACCCGATATTGAGGCCGTTTTATTTCGTGGAAACTCAGGGGGTCAAATATTGGTTACAGTTGGGCCGCTTCCAATCAACGCAATCCTGGTAGTCGAGAACATTGGGTTTGCCATTTTTTGTCGAGAGGTCCTGATAAGTAGCTAAATCTATTTCGTCGGCAATGAATTCCACGTGACCATCGACGTACACAAACTGAGCTCCTCCAGGGTGACGACTACCAAAGGCGCCATTGATTTCATTGGTTCCAAAATAAGCACTATCGAGCGGAGTGCCATCTACGCCCGGTGGCGTATTCAGAGCAGCCTCGGTTGCCCGCAGGGAACTCAAATATCGCTCCGCATAAGTCCAGATATTGGCACTTAGAGGAGTGTGACCATCGACCGTCTCTCCACCGGCAAAGGTCGTGCTGGTACCATCTTCAACTTGTTTCACCTTGATCCGGTGATAGTACGGAAACATTCCTGTAAGATGCCACTTCACCAAGCAGGTATTCGTGCCAAAGCCTAGCGGTCCACGATGCCCCATGTTCAGTGCATAAGATCCCGTGGCAGGAATTACTGACCAACTGTCGAAAGCTCCAGTACTGTTGGTGATCTGAGGCTCTAAAGTATCGGAAGGACACACATAGACTTCCAATCGAGTTCCCACGGCTTCCTCGCGCTGAGGAGTACGCCATGTTGACGAACCACCAAAGCCTCCAGATCGCCAGATCCCAACACCTTCGAGATCAAACTTGTCATATAAATTCTGCATCTCAATAAAGGGCAAAATCTGCACAAAACCGCTGTAGAGACTTCGCTTGTATTCGTCGTTGTTGTAGCCGTGCCAAGCAGCACTGACATCGGGAATGCAGCTACTGGCATCACCGCCAAAACTGCCCGAGGGAAATTCGCCGTACGCGCTCTCGTGGTTTAGCAGACCCAGACCAACCTGCTTGAGATTGTTGCTGCAGGACATCCGCCTGGCAGCCTCTCGTGCGGCTTGCACAGCAGGAAGAAGCAATGCCACCAAAACACCGATGATGGCAATTACCACCAAAAGCTCGACGAGGGTAAAGCCTCTGGGTTTGCCGGTATTTCGGACATGCTGACAACTGTTTCTAAACATAATCTGTGCTCCTTGCCCCTCACATACACAAATATAACTGTTTTTCAACAACATCCAACTTACCGCTTATTTATCACTCCTGCTCAGCGTTTGCTTAATTATCTCAATTGCTTCGTCTTTCTATATTTTACTCGCCGTCCAACCATCGTAGAAAGTCTATGCATAGAACTAAATATCGCGAATAGAAAACGGGACCATCATGAGTTGCTAAGCGCGTCAGCCTGCAATCTACGCGTAAACTATCTGCGGGTCGAAATAATCCAAGAATCCGTCGTTTGTGTGAGATGACAGATCTTAAAGAAACTTAATAATACCACGGATGCTGGAGTACTAATCCAACATCCGTGGTTTCAACTCATTAAGCACTTACGCGTTTTTGGAATTACGAGAAACGTCGCATCCCTGGTAACGCAATCAGGGCTCCCATCAACAAGGCAATTGACGCTGGCTCGGGAACGAAGTGCTCGATCTTGATATTCGAAAAGTCAATTCCGTTGTCCGGAGTATTCTGACTGTTGCTTGAACCAAAAGTGTTGGAATTCGCATGGAATCCAAGAAAGTCAAAGAGGTCAGAATCAATCGTGCCGTCAATCACCGAATGGGTAATTGAGTCTAACATACCCGTCAACTTGAAGTCCGTAGCATTCAACCTTCTTACAATGAACATGCCCGTGTATTGGGTATTTGGTGCGAACATGTCATTCTGGTCCGCCCCACTCGGCGAGATGCTGTCAAAGAAGTCAGTTGTCGACAGCAGTCTTCCAGAACCGACGACTCCCGAAGGCTGGGTGAGATGCTCACGGAAATTGAGATCATCATCAGTGCCGTTTAAGTTGACGTCCATATCAAACATGTAGCCGGGCAAAGTCGCAGTGCCAGGACCACCGGCTGCAGCCCCCCAACCATAGAGATCGTTTGGTGAACCCGATGATGCATTGACATCGGCATCCAATCCGGCGCGCCCTAAAGAATCAAACAACCCAACTCGAAAAGCAGTTGATCTATTAACGCCAACGGTTGCTGGGGTGGTGAAGGTGTAAGTCACCTTGAGGACATCATTCGTGTTGGACAATGTTACTGCAGGAAAAATGGTGTGAATACCGCGCCCCGAGGTGCCAGTCACCAGGCCGAGGGACCCTACTGAAATCTCTTTTCCGGAGGAGGAAGAGGAGGTCCACCAGTTGGTGTCCAACGCGCCGGTTTTGGCAAAATCGCCGTCGGAGAAGCTATCGTCGACAATGATCACCGCTTGCAGAGGAGCAGTAAGTAGAGATGCTACAACAAGAGCACTCAAAGAAAGTAGAAAAGGCGTTCGTCCAGTGGAGTTCATTAGTCATTCCCCTCTCAAAGTGAACAAGAAACATAAAAGCTTGCGCTAAAAACAAGCACACTAGTGAAAAGCTATTCTTCCATTAAAAGCTGGAACCACAATTTCAGCAATCTTTTATTTCGTATCTCAACTCTGATTTTTCTACATGGCTATCGCCTTGATCGGAGATTCTGGGAGCTACGCGAAGACGCGGAATTAGCTGAACAACGAGGATTCATGAGGCCCCCGATCGATGTCTTCCTCCCAAATTAAGGTTCATTTGTGACACAATTACCCCCCTTCTCTTCCCTTTTCATGATCCAAAGCCCGGCCTCAATCTCGGTCTCGGAACTTGTTGCGAAAAGCCGTTGCCGTCATTTTCTCATTCTTGCGGAATACATCACAAAAGTATTTCGGCTCACTAAATCCTGTGCGAATGGCAATTTTTGAGATCGGTAATTCCGTTTCACTCAGCAAGAGTTTGGCACGAGTCAGGCGGATACGCGTGATTTCTGCCTTGATCGTCCGCCCCAGGATTTTCTTGATTCGTCGTTCGAGTGTGCTGGGAGATCGCGTCGCAAGTTTCAACACATCCTGCACCAAGATCCCCTCCACTGCTTTCTCGCGGATAAACCGAATCGCTGACGCCACCTCCTCGTCCTCGACTGAAAGCATGTCGGTCGACTGCCGTGCGGCAACACCACTGGGTGGCCCCAGAAGAACTGCTTCAGCGGGAACTTTTTTTCCTTCCATATAGCGATGCAACAGCTTGGCCGCCTCGAACCCGATGCGACTCGAGTTGATGTCAATGCTCGTAAGCGGAGGCGTGCAAAGATTGCAGAGATAAGGGTCATTATCCACGCCGATAACCGCCACCTCGTCAGGAACCTGCAATTCCGCTCGGCGACAGGCGTCCAATACTTGCCGGCCACAATCGTCATGGCAGGCCATAATCCCAACAGGTTTGGGCAGTGTTTTGAGCCACTTGGCAAGCTTTTGTTGTTGCTGTTCCCAATCCGAGGTTTTTCTCTTTCTCTGTTCCACCAGGAACAGATCGCATTCGCTACCCGTCTTCTTCACCAGCTCAACAAAGAAGTCGCATCGGCGATCCTGATTCGGATTTTCACCCCTTGGAGTTCCACAGAAGGCAAAATTTCGCAGCCCGCAGTCCTTCAGGTGATCGAAAGCCAATTTCGACACCGGCTGGTTGTCGACACCAATGAAGGGAAGACCGAGGTCTTGAAATGCGCCTCGAACATCTACGGCCGGGATCCCCGTGGCCAGTATGGCGTCTGCCATCCGCTTGTCGTCGATCCGGGCGAGAATGCCGTCCCCTTTCCAATTCTGTAGCCACGGAGGTGGCGGATCGTTGAGACCGTGTGGCTCAAAGAAAATGGACCAGGGACCAAATTCGCGGTGATATCGAGCCACCCCGCGAAGGAGGCCCCGGGCGTATTCCCGAGAAGTTTCGATGAGTAATGCTACGTGAAGCAAATTGGCCGCCTTTTGCCAAAATCTTACAGAGAAGATACGCCTCTGCCATAAAGTCGGAAGCTTATTCCAGAAAGCCTACAAGATTGGGGCTCGGGTTGTTATCCAGAAATTCAGCATTTAATTCTGATTTTCAGGCATTTCGCAGAGCCACTTTTCGATAGGGTGAAGACTAGTTAGCCGACATAGGCACCACTCCTCAAGTGCTAAAAAAACGGAAGTCACCCGCTTGGCTGCCGGTTGCCAACTAATTGCGTGCAATCGAAGAATGGAGAGTGTTTAATAGATAGAACAAGGACAGAGAAGCTTCTCTAAGGCGTCGAATCGAGACTGCCTCATCCTCCTTATTTTCTGAGCATCGATTGGCCGCGCATGAAATCGTTATCATACACTTGTCTTGCTGCGTCATGGGTGCTTCTTTCTACTGCGTGCCTTGCTGCCGAGAGTCAATGGGTCAAAACCGGCTCGACGGGGCGGCTCGTATATGTTCCCGACGCCGAAGGGGACCGCATCATGGAGTTCTCCGACGTCGGCTATCGCGGTCGGGGTACAGAGCTCATCCCCGACAACGTGCCGACGGTAGTCACCGTTTCGCCGATTGCAGGAGATGATACTGCCAATATCCAAGCGGCTATCAACCAGGTTTCGGCATTGCCGCTGGGGTCGAACGGATTTCGGGGAGCCGTATTGCTTGAGGCGGGCGACTACGACATTGCCACGAAACTCACGATCAACGCCAGTGGCGTTGTCTTGCGCGGGGTGGGCCGAGAATCGAATGAGACCGTTCTTCATGCTCGCGGAACTGGACAGCGTTCGCTGATTGAGGTGGCAGGCTCCGGTTCACAATCGCTCACGGGATCAACTCGCAACATGATCGATAAGGTTGTGCCGGTGGGCTCACGGAGTTTCCGCGTGGATTCGACCTCAGGTTTTATTGTGGGCGACACCGTGCGGGTCACTCGCCCGACTCCCAGCAATTGGATTAGTGCCCTGGGAATGGATATGATCCCGCCACGCAATGACGGAGGAACTGTCGAGCAATGGACGTCTTCCACACTAAAACTGTACTTTGACAGAGTAATCACACGTATCGAGGGGAATCGCATTTTTGTCGATGCTCCTCTTCCCCAATCCTTCGATCAGACGTACGGAGGTGGGACAATCAGACGTTATACGTGGAGCAATCGCATCAACAACGTCGGCATCGAGAATTTGCGAGGGGAATCTGATTTCACATCCCCTACGGATGAAAACCATGGTTGGGAATTTGTATCCATTGACGATGCTCAAAATGTATGGGTGCGAAATACCCTTTCAAAATACTTCGGCGACTCTGCTGTAGTGGCCAATCCGGATGCAAAATGGGTGACGGTCGACAATGCCATTAATGAAAGTCCGGTGAGCGTCATCACCGGCAGTCGACGTTATACCTTCGATCTGAGTGGCGAGTTGGGACTGGTTACCAATTCCGTGGCAAACGAGGGTCGGCACGATTTTGTCAACAACAGCACGCAACCCGGAGGGCCAAATGTATTTCACAACTCCGTGGCAAACACCGCCCTAGACGAAACTGGCCCACACCAACGGTGGGCCACTGGAACGCTTTTCGATAATATCACCATCGATGGAGATCAAATTAACGCTCGAAATCGAGGCAATTTTGGCACTGGACACGGCTGGGCTGGGGCGAACATGGTCATCTGGAACTCCACAGCCGACAGCTACATCGTACAAAACCCACCAACCGCTCAAAATTGGCTGGTTGGCTCGTCGGGAACAATCATCGAAGACACTACTTTTGGACCTCAGCCTCAGGGCTACTATGATCAATCTGGCCCAGGGGCTACACCTGTCACTGCGGGAGGATCAACCAGCCTCTACGACGCCCAAATGAACGATTCGCGCGATATTCGCGAATTCCATGCACAAGGGTCAGGAAATTGGACAGCGGCCAGCTCTTGGAACCAATTCCTTGTCCCTGAAGACGTTTATAAGGTGTCGTTGCGCGACTACTTGATTGGCGACATCGACGGATTTGTGTTTGATGGAAGTAGCAGCGTAGACAATGCCTTTATTGATCCAGCCTGGCAAACAGCTATCACAAATACATCGGGCCTACCGATTACTGGATTCGATGACTTGGCAGGGAATAAGAATGTCGCTTTTACGATCCAGCATACGCTCGATGCTGGGGAAAAAGTAATCCATGGTTATATCGCTCTGGGGCTGAAGCAAGGCGGGGGCGGGTTGGTCAACACCGACTTCATTCGCCTATTCGATACTAGTCCGGCACACAAATTCAACTTTTCTGACTTGGGCTGGGACACTCAGATTGGCCCCAGTAATACCTTTGTCGGCCTAATCGATCTGGGGTCGCACCTCGATCAACTTCAGAGTGGGTCTGTGAATGTACAGATTAATGACGACACGGGGGCCGACTGGGCAGTTTATACTATTACGGCTGCCACTCCTCTCAATGATCCTGCCAATACAACCGTGCTTATTGATGGCGGTGCGATGATCCAGGTCGCTACGCCAGTCGGCCCCATCGGACAGCTTCACGTCGGGCAGACAGGTCCTGGAACGCTGACGCTGGACAACACTGGCACCATTAATGTCTCTCACGACTACACGCAAACCTTGCAGGGCAGTCTGGCTGTAGAACTCGCCAGTGGAAGTTTTGGCTCCTTGAATGTGCAAGGCGCTGCAATGGTTGGTGGTAGCTTGGACGTGACTCTCGATGGTAGCTTTGCCCCTGCTGCGGGCGATGTATTTGAAATCATCTCAGCCGCTTCGGTCAGTGGACAATTTGCCACTGCCAATCTGCCTGGCCTGACCTCCGGGCTCGCCTGGCACCTCACCTACAACCCGACGGATATCTCGCTAGCCGTGCTCTATTCGGCCGACTTTAATGCCGACGGAACCGTCGATGCTTTTGATCTTAGCAAATGGCAAACTGGCTACGGCATGACCTCTGGCACTCAGGCAGATGGTGATGCCGACGGCGATGGTGACGTCGACGGTGCTGACTACATGATGTGGCAGAGGCAGTTTGGCAGTTCATCACTTTTGGAATCGCTTGCGACGAATGTTCCCGAGCCTCACGCGATTCAGCTAATTGCTTCTCTGATGCTGATCACAGCATCCGGATGCCGCCCAAAGTACAGATAATTTCTGAGGAAATACACGATGTCATTTCTCCCCGTGTTTCGAGTCAAGCATCATCTTGCGATGATTTCACTTGCATGCGGACTTTCGCTTCTTTCCGCTGTTGCAAGTGCTTTGGAAATCAAGCAACAACAATTCAACATGACGCCCCCAGGTGCTGGTGAAATACAAATTGAGCCACTGCTGACTGGCGAAATCCCAGAAGTCGAGACAACCCACATCACCATAGCGGGTCCGGCAGAGTTTTCTGATTC
Organism: uncultured Planctomycetaceae bacterium; assembly: GCA_937925545.1. Classification (GTDB taxonomy): domain Bacteria; phylum Planctomycetota; class Planctomycetia; order Pirellulales; family Lacipirellulaceae; genus Bythopirellula. The sequence goes on along the minus strand of CALALR010000017.1, from coordinate 27,725 downwards.
AGCGTCGGAAGAACACGCTATTGTCCTGTTGTTTGTGGATGGCCAAGGTACATTGCAATACCAGGGCGAGAACCACGAGATCATTGCCGAAACGATTGCGATGACGCTCAGCACCGATGAAGTAACCGTCAAGGTTGCCGAAGGAAATATTCTACACGCCCTGGTGGTTCGCAAGCAGTACTCTGAGCAAGACTTGGAAGATATGAAAAGTTTTGAGGCGCGAAAATCCGGGGGTATCTACTTCAAGCATTTCACCGACTGCGAGTCTTACAAAGAAGCAATTAAGAGCCCCAAAACCACTAGTCGCACTGTTCTTCCCAAAGATTATATATCGCGAGTCGCCATGGGTACGGTAGAAACTACGGGACCCGATGAAGTGGGCGCACATCGTCATGCCATGCTCGACCAACTCTTCCTAGGCTTGACCAAGAACGACTCAATCGTCATCGCAGATGACACCGAGGCACCTTTTCCTGAATTCTCCTTGCTTCATATTCCCTTAGGTTCTTTGCATGGGGTGCGCGTAGAAGACGGAAAAAGAATGTACTACATGTGGATGGATTTTTTTCTCACCAAAGAGGGAGAAGAGTGGCTTAAAACCCACAAGCCCGACACAAAGTAGTTTTTTGCGATTCGCACGGCTAACTTGCCCTCTTCAGCGGACAGCTTTTAAATCCCCTAAGGTTTATTCCTGTGCACCGAAGTCTATCCCTTTGCTTTTGGATGGTGATTGATGCCCTTGGGTGTTTTGTGTTTTTGATTGGGCCAGAACAGCAAGTTGCAGCGAAAAACTATTTAGTCGTTGACGTACCCGCTTTCGAAAAAGCGATTAAGTCAGTGCAACCTGGCGACAATATCATTCTCTCCGAGGGAGAGTGGCAAGATGCCAGGTTGATTTTCCGAGGAAAGGGTACCCAGAGTGCACCCATCACGCTGAAAGCATCTCATCCTGGCAAAACAGTCATCACTGGAAAAAGCATTCTCCGCATGCATGGCGATCATCTCGTCGTCGAGGGGCTGTTATTTCAAGACCCTGATCCCTTAGTCAGCGATCTGATCAATTTCCGTATGGACTCGGATGAACTCTGTCACAACTGCCGTTTGACCAATTGCACCGTGATAAGCACCCAGCAAGGCAATAGCTCACAAGAAAGTCGCTGGATAGGGCTCCACGGCAGCAATAATCGGATCGATCATTGCAACTTCGTCGGTAAAAGTGGCAAAGGTGCGACTTTTGTCGTCTGGCTGGGTAACGGCAGCGAGGGCCGACACCAAATCGATCACAATTATTTTGGGCCTCGAGAGAAACTCGGCAAGAATGGTGGCGAGACAATCCGCATAGGAGACAGCAAAACATCCAGGATTGAAGCCGCCTGTTTAGTAGAGAAAAACCTCTTTGAGAAATGCAACGGGGAGAACGAATGTATTTCCAATAAATCCTGTGGAAACATCTATCGCAACAACACCTTTAAAGAGGTTAGTGGGACGATTACGCTCAGACATGGCAATAACTGCCTGGTCGAGCGCAATGTCTTTCTTGGAAACAAAGCCAATGGCACCGGTGGCGTCAGGATCATTGGGGAAGACCACGTGGTCCGTGGCAATTACTTTGATAAACTCACCGGTGACGGCGCTCGATCGGCGTTGACCCTGATGACGGGCATTCCCAACTCGCCTGCTCATCGATATTTTCAGGTCAAACGTGCAATCGTGGAAGACAACGTTTTAATCGATTGTGAGCATTCTCTGCTCATCGGTCTCAGCGATGATAACAAGGCAAGTCTTCCTCCTGAAGGAACAGTCATCAAGGGAAACATCATTCACGCTCCCAAGTATACCGCTGTCGAGTCGCATTGCGACCTTTCGGGTATTACCTGGAAATACAATCACTTCCATAGTGAGCAACTAGGCATCCCACCCCGCGATGGCATCGAAATGACGCAAGTAGACTGGGAGCCTCTGGAGCCGATTTCTCGGGCAAAAGTAGGCACCACTTGGTGACCATGACTAGGCTTGTTTTTAGCTGGGGAAAATACGATGAAAACTATTAACATTTGTTTAATCGGGCTCTGTATCTTTCCTGTTTCTTCCTCAGCTCAAGAAGTAGCATTCGGGGTTCGCGAAGTGCTCGACGTACCCTACGTAACAAACGGACACGCACGTCAAAAGCTTGACCTCTATTTGCCTGAACTATTCGAGAACGAGCCGCGACCCGTGTTGGTCCGCATCCACGGAGGGGCCTGGCGGCACGGCGACAAGAGTTCACAGCGAGGCGTAGCCGGTTATGTAAAGCAGGGTTACATAGGTGTGGCGATCAACTATCGTTTGAGTCAACAGGCTATCTTTCCAGCCCAAATCGAGGACTGCAAGGCCGCGATTCGCTGGTTGCGCGCCAATGCCCATGAGTACGGCATCGACCCCAGTCGCATCGGAGTGGTTGGCTCCTCCGCAGGTGGACATTTGGCGGCTTTGTTAGGCACCACCGGTGACAGCAGCGCGTTTGAAGTGGGAGAAAATCTGGACTACTCAAGTGCCGTCTGTGCAGTGGTCGACAACTTCGGCCCGACCGACTTAATCAAGGTTGCCCACACACCTGGATTTGAAAATAGGATGTCAATGGTAACCCAACTCTTGGGCGGTACCGTTCTCGAAAAGAAAGAGCTGGCCACACAGGCTAACCCAATTACTTACATCACTTCAGCCGATCCACCATTCCTGATCACCCACGGAGATGCTGATCCTATAGTTCCACTCAATCAGAGCGAACTACTTCATGCAGCACTGGCGAAAGCTGGAGTGCCGTCGGATCTCCAGGTCGTCGAGGGAGGGATGCACGGAGGTGAGCCCTTTAAGGGCGAACCTTATAAAACCATCTTGAGAAAATTCCTTGAAGCTCATGTGATGCATCAACCCGCTGCCCCAAAAAAGAATTGAGGACAGCTGAAAGCACCTTTAGGGTACTGCGGACTCTATCTCTTACACGCATGTAAGCAGGAGATTAGATCCACAATCTGTGTGCGGATGAATGAAAAACTCTGAAAACCTCAAGGAATTCCTCGGCTTAACCCTGGACAAACCCTAGAATTTCAGACTATTATAGATTGAAAGCGCTGTCATTCAGGGTCGGTTCAATCCCCCTCTGAATGGCGACTTTTCAGCTTCCTCTCCTGCAATGTGCAGTTCGCTTTCATTATCCGGCTCACAATAATTGGCATGGGGGCTCAAGGCACTAAGCTGTGACATCCTGAAAGTTGGGATTAGATAGGCGACTGTAGACCCTCGATTAGGCAAGTACGAATGACAAATCGGACCTTAGCTCCTGCAACTGGTCTTGTTGCCAGTTTCGACCTGAGTTCAGTCTACCAATCCCCCCCTGCCCTACATGTCCTGACAAATCAGCAACTTACCTCAATTGTCACTGCTGCATGTACTGGAGGCATTCAGTTTGCTAAATCGCAATCCGTTACTCGGTGGTGCCCAGATCCCACGTGTGACAAGCTAGGCAACTTCTTTTTCTTGAGGGATCTCAACTCAGGCTCCCATTGGTCGCTAGGGTACCAGCCAACCTGCACCGAACCAGCCGAATATCAGGTGTCTTTCACACCCGGCACGGTCACTTTGGAGCGTGCTGATCAGGACATCAACTCCAAGCTGGAAATATGCGTCCATCCCACACTGAACATTGATCTGCGTAGGATTACGCTAGTCAATCGTAGCCAAGAAACCCGTCACATCGAAGTGACAAGCTACTCCGAAATTGTACTTCAGGATCCCTTCGCCGACCGCGGTCACCCTGCCTTTTCTAAACTCTTTGTGGAAACTCAAGTCCTGGACGAAGGCATGCTCCTCGCCCATCGTCGGCCCCGTGGCTCTCACGAGAGAACCATCTTTGCTAGTCATTTCATTATCGACGAACGCAATGAGTTTGAGGGTATCCAGTGGGAGACCTCTCGCTCTGAATTCATAGGTCGGGCGCGTAGTTTGATAAACCCGGCAGCGATGACGTCTTCCTCCAGCTTAAGTGGCACGGTTGGAAGCGTACTGGACCCAATCTTCTCCCTACGCAAGGCCCTTATTCTCTCCCCAGGAGAGTCTGTTCAGTTGACTTGGTGTCTGGGTTCCGAGCACTCAAAAGCTTCTCTCCTTGAAGCTGCCGCAAGACTACGCGATCCCCATGCTGTGGATGAGGCGTTTCTGAATGCTGACCAAGCTGCCGTCGATCAATTGGCGGATTGGCAGCTCTCGCCCGAAGACATGCCTGAGATGCTTCTCGTGGCAAGCCGCCGAGTGCATGGATTATCCGATACTTACTTGGCGGATCAGAATTCGGAACCTGTCGTCAATGGCCTCCACAATGCTCACGCACCTGAGGATTCCAAGGTAGCTAAGTACTTGGAACACTTGGGCATAACTCCAGCAGTAGCTCCGATTCAGCGAAGTATCAAGAATGCCTTGCCCAAGACCAACGCTCCTTTGCTTTCAGATCGTGGCAAACCCCATCAAGTCGTTCTCGGTGCCCATGAGGAGGTATTGAAACTTGACAACGGGATAGGTGGTTTCTCCGCAGATGGCAGGGAGTACGTGATTCATTTGAGGCCTCAAGGGGATGGAACTCTTAAACTCCCTCCATTGCCATGGAACAACGTGATATCCAATAAGAATTTTGGATTCATCGCCTCGGAAACGGGCGCAGGATATACTTGGGCATACAATAGTCGGCTGAATCGACTAACACCTTGGCAAAATGATCCAATCATCGATCCCCACTCTGAAGTGTTCTATCTCCGCGATGAATCGACTGGTGAATACTGGTCGTTGACGCCCGGTCCCATTCCCCAACCAACCTCCTACGAGGTTCGCCATGGCTGGGGGTATTCGACTTATCGGCATTCGTATGACGGACTCGAGCAAGAGGTTTGTCAATTCGTGCCTATCGAGGACCCGGTTAAGATCACCCGAATCCGCCTTACCAATCGCGGTGATCAGCCGAGGAAATTTCGTTTGTTCAACTACGTTCAGTGGGAGCTTTCGGATGGGCGTCCCTTGGATGCTCTCCATACGGAAACCTCCTTGGATTCTGAGCGACCCGCAATCTATGCCGTCAACAACACGCGAGCTGAATATGCTGGTCACGTCGCCTTCGCTGCCTTTGGCGGGCCAGCTCTCGAGCATTCCTTGACGGCAGATCGAACGGAATTTCTTGGTATGCACCGCAGCACCAGCAACCCCCTGGCAGTAGAGACCGGAAGGAGTCTTGCCAGACGTGCGGGAAACTCTCTGGATCCAGGTGCGGCGATTCAGACCGCATTGACCATCGGGCCCGGTGAAACCCTGCAATGCTCTTTCCTGCTCGGCGAAACACCATCGCGCGAAAACTCTCAGGAATTGATCGACGCCTATCTATCGGTTGAAGCTGTGAACGACGCTTTAGACGCAGTGAAAGCTTTCTGGATTGACACGCTTACCGCTGTCCAGATCGAAACCCCTGTGCCAGCAATCGATCTTTTGGTGAATGGTTGGCTTCCCTATCAGAATCTGAGTTGCCGCTTTTGGGGCCGCTCCTCCAGCTACCAATCGGGGGGTGCCTATGGATTCCGCGATCAACTGCAGGATTCGGCGGCACTCGTGCACCATTGGCCCGAGCTGACAAGAGAACAGATCCTCCGCAATGCCGCCCATCAGTTTGTCGAAGGAGATGTACTTCATTGGTGGCATCCTCCGAATAGCACTGGCATTCGGACTGCCTTTGCCGACGACTTGTTATGGCTCCCCCTGGTGGCCAGCGAATATGTCCTCAAAACTGGAGACCAATCGTTATGGCAGGAAGACGTCAGGTTCATTACCTCAGAACCGCTCCCACCTGGCGAACCTGAAATCTTTCTTACTCCTCAGGACTCCGGGCAAACGGGTACGCTCTACGAACATTGCTGCCGAGCGCTCGATCGCGGTTTGACTTCTGGTGCAAATGGCTTGCCATTGATGGGCTCGGGAGACTGGAACGATGGCATGAATCGCGTGGGACAGGGAGGCAGGGGAGAAAGCGTCTGGCTCGGATTCTTTATCGATTTCATTCTTCAGAGAATGCTGCCTTTCTGCAAACAGCAAGGGGACAGCGAAAACTTCGAAAAATACAGCGCCTACCGCGAACAATTGCGAATCGCACTCAACGATGCCGGCTGGGATGGCAGTTGGTATCGCCGGGCTTATTTCGACGATGGCACTCCGCTCGGCACTGCCGCGGCTGACGAATGTTGTATCGATGCCCTCGTTCAGGCGTGGGCCGTTATGTCGGGAGTAGCTCCAGCTGAACGGGCTGCCTCGGCGATCGCCGCTGCAGAAGAGCGTCTCGTCGATGAGCAAGCCGGCATCATCCGCCTACTCGATCCGCCATTTGACAAAATGAAAAACGATCCGGGTTACATTAAAGGCTACCTCCCCGGCGTGCGTGAGAACGGTGGCCAATACACCCACGGCGTGCTGTGGCTGATTCGCGCAATCGCCGAGTTGGGCCAAGGTTCGCGCGCCTGCCAACTATTGGAAATGCTTTCCCCAGCCAGCCATGGCAACTCGCCCGATACCGTCGACGTCTACAAGGCAGAGCCGTATGTCGTAGCAGCCGACGTCTACGGCGTGGCACCCCATGTGGGACGTGCCGGATGGTCGTGGTACACCGGCTCAGCAGGTTGGATGTTTCGCGTCGCAGTCGAGTCACTTTTGGGGATTCACCCAGAAAATGGAACACACTTACGGGTCGATCCCTGTATTTCGGCCGGTTGGCCTGAGTGTCGGGTTCAATATCGGTTACCCGACCGCAAGACGGTTTACCACATTCACATCCAAAACCCCACTGGCAAAGAGCGAGGCGTCTCTTCAGCAACTGTAGATGGCAATGTCACAGAGGTTGCCGAGAACGGCGCCCTTGTAAGCGTTGTCCAAGATGGACGCGAGCATCAGGTGGTCGTACTATTGTAATGAGAAGTCAAGAGATGGCATCGTTCCATCCTGGCTCTTTGCTCCCATACTTGTCCTCAAATCATTCCATCGTCTGAACTCACCTCCCAATGTGGACATCATGCGTTTGAAACAATTCGTGGCTTCGATCCTATTCTTATGCGTCAGTATCGTATCGATAGACGTTGCGCTCCATGCCAATGATTTTTCGATCGTGCCACTTCTCGACGGCGAACGGGATGGAGAACTGAACTATTGGGGTGGCCCGTTCGGTACCCTCAATATGGTAGGCATGACAAAGCAAACCAGTGTTGTCCGCAGTGGCAACGCTGCCTATCAAGCAAACCTGGGAAGTTTGGCCCCCAGCACGCTGAGCTTCTTTCAAACCTTTTCCAGCGAACGAACTGGTACTGAGGCACAACGTCAAACCCGTGATCTTACTCGATATGATGGTTTCGAAGGGTATTTTCGCAACGACACCAACGTCCCGCTCAATATCCGTCTCGAACTCAAAGACTACCGCGACAGCAATAGCCATCGTGCCTCCAAGACGTTCACGATTCCCACGGGGGCAACCTGGACCAAAGTCTCCTCTGACTTCAACCTGGGTTCAGGTTGGAGTGTCATCGGCAACCCCGACATCAGCCGCACCTACATCGCCAGCTTTGTTCTCAACCAGCCCACGGCTGTCTCTGGTTCCTACTATCTGGACGACCTGGCATTGATCGAACCGGGTGGCCCGGTCGATCCTCAGACGGCGCCTATCGAGGACATCGCCGAGCGACTCGCTCGCCGACAGTTTGAGGGACTCTGGGCAGGTCGCAATCGCACCACCGGTTTGATCTATAACCATAAGGACGACGTGGGAATCGCGGCGATGAATACCACGGGGGGTGTGCTCTGGATGCTTCCTAATGCCGTCAAGCGTGGCTGGGTCAGTCAGGCCGAGGCCGACAGTGTGGTCGCTCAGATCGTTACCTCGCTCAATACAAATCTTAATCAAACCTCATTCGTCCCCACCCGTTTCATCAACCCTGTGACTGCTGCAATCCCGGGTGGCAGCAACGAGGAATCCAGTATCGACTCCTCCTTTATTGCCTTGGCACTGCACAACTACAAAAAGCAACCGACGACCTCTCCCACACTTTCTGCGCAGATTGACGCGGTGCAGAACAGGTTTCAACTCGACGCATTTGCCGTTGCCAACGGTTTCCGGCTGGCCTATTTCCCCGCCTCGGGTTTCACCGGTGGTACCTACGACGGTTATACGAACGAGGGAAAAGTGATTTCCTTAGCCGCCGAAGCCTCAACTGCATACCATGTGCCTTTGGAGTCTTTGTGGAACAGTGATACGTTCCGAGTACGAACCTCACTTGTGAACCCCGCAGATGCCCATCTGGTACATTCCCTAAGTCAGTTCCGCGCACCCTTCGAACAGGCCCTCTTGAATCTCTTCGTCGATACCAGCAAGCGCGGTGTCGACAATTATCCAGTCCGCTCCCTGGCAACCAATCCATGGCAGAACTTTGTGCGTTACCACCGCGAGGTTGCTGCCAAACTCGACCAACTGGGGCGGGAGAACTTCTTCCAACCCGATGCAGCCAGCGGTGCCCCCTTTTCCAGCTATCAGCAATACAGCCTTTACAACAATTTTGGCCAACCCGATCTCTTCATGCCTTGGAGCGTCGCCTTTGCGATGCTCGCTGGTGCCGACGGAGCTGAGGACGCCTTGCGGGCGTTGGTTCAGGTGGATGGAGTCTCCGGCCCATTGGGGCTTGCCGACACTGTGCGGTGGAACACGGGGCAAAGCGAACCCTACTTTGTTTCCAACAGTGGCGACAATTGGAACACGGTCCTCTCGACGATGGCACTCTTGGAATACTTGGATCGACTCAACGGCGTGCAAAGCGGCAGCGAGTTTTTTGCTTCACTAACTGGCATCGACTCCGCTCTGGACAATGTCTTTCACGACGGCGATCTCAATGGCGATGGTGTGACCAACGGCACGGATCTCGGCCTTTGGCAAAATGGCTACGGCTTTCCTACGATGGGCAATCCCCTGGCGGGTGATGCCGATGGCGACGGCGATGCCGACGGGGCAGACTTCCTCCGCTGGCAGCGCGGTGTTACAGCGCCTGGGGGACTGGCAACGAACCATGCCGTGCCGGAACCGGCGGCGATCGCCATGTTGATGAGCTTGTTTGGGTTCAGTCGTCGATTGCTACGAATCTTGTAGGCCGGAACTCGCGTTGCTCGTTCCGGCCTACGGGTTCGGCGAAACTTTCTCGTCTTTTACAAAGCCGATTTTCTCCAGCATCGGCTGAACCTCTGGATTCGCCATGAACAGTTTCCAAGGCAATCCCGTACGGTGATTCTCAATCCCTACAACGATCTGGGCCTGATTGAGTCCCATATAGCACTCATCGTACCAATTCTCCGTGGCATTAAATCCATCGTGAAAGCCGTAAATTCCCCAAATTTTGCTCCCCAAGTCGCGGTAGAAATGTTTTAACACGGCCAGCGATTCGTCAGGTGTATATGGAAAACACCCAAGTGCTGCTGAACAGCAAATCGTGCCATTGTCGTCGCGAGGTTGGGGTTTTCCTCCACCCGAGTGGAGACCTGCGGAGAGCCCCCAGCAGTTAGGACCATAACCCTCACGCTTCCTAGGGTTATCTAAGCAATAGGCACGGTTGATCAAAGCGAGTTGCCGGTTGTTGTGAAAATAGTTGGTGTAACGGTCCCGGATTCCACGAGGATCAAAGCCTAAAAAGGAGAACTGAGCAAAGAACAAATCCCCTCCCGTGCCACATCCGACATCCAGCTTGTGGCCGTAATAGCTCTTGCCGTTGACATAGTGGTCACCCTCGGTGGTGCGGCTCCAGCCATGTCGATATTTTACCGCCAGATCAGATTGTCCTGCCCAACCGGTATAATACATTTCAGCTGGAATCGGATGTGTTGGCGACGCGATTGCCAAGAGATAGACGATCATGGTCTCGTTCCAACCGACCAGGGGATGGCTGATGTGCCACTCGTGATCCGGAGACCAATGCCAGTAGAGCACTTCGCCGTCGGGCGACCTGCGGTACCAATCCCACTCAACTTCATTCCAAAGCTGGGTGATGGTCTCGCGGATCTCGCGCTCCTCTTCTGAATTGTGATTGAAGTACTGTCGTGCCGTCAGTAATCCTTGCATCAAAAATGCAGTCTCGACGAGATCACCGCCGTTGTCGTACAGTCCGAAAAGGGGCCAAACTTTTCCTGTGCGTCCGTCGAGAAAATGTGGCCAGACGCCATGGAAGCGATCTGCACGCTTGAGGAATCGCAAGATTTTCAGCATCCGCTCGACACTTTCATCTCGTGAAATAAAACCCCGTTCTGTAGCAACCACCAGGGCCGAGATGCCGAATCCTGATCCCCCCAGCGCAATGAGATTCTCATCGCCCGGAAGCACTTCCAATGCCATTCCGGATTCACGATTGGCCCCGTCCCAGTAGTACCGAAAACAGCCACGCTGGACCATATCGAGCAGGCCCTCATCATCTAGCCGATTGGTCGTGGCGGTGGCAACTCCCGAAAGTGGTGACTCACTGTTGTCGCCATCAATCGCACTAATCTTGTACGAAGCACTCTTATTCGGACCGACAAAATCTATATGACAACTGAAATTGTCCGACCGGGTGGCAATCGGCAGGAATTCTTCGCCTTCCAGCGCGCGATATATTCGATAACCCAGGAGATCAGACTCTTCGTTAGAATGCCAGCTAAGATTCACATGGCTGTCCTGCCCCTCAGCAGTCAATCCTTCTGGAGCGGCAGGTGCTTCCAGATCCTTTTGAGTGCTTTCGGTAATTCTTACATCATCGATGACCAATACATGTTTGGCGCCATCATCAAGTCCTTGAACAAATACAATCTTTGAAAGCTTTTGAGCATCGAAATCTGTTGGCCTGGTATTGCCGTAACTCCCTTGAAATACTTCGAGTGGAAAGTCCAGACGTATCCACTGTTTTGGTGGCAAGCGATCTCTGCCTGATAGTAAGGAGATACTTGGCAAACTACCCCCATCTGAATCGCTGATCCAGATCCGCGGGGCGGCAGTTTCAAGAAGTTCCTCTTCAGCATAACACCACATCGAAAGCGTGTCGCCGATGAACTCGTTCTTGACTGCGTAACGTTCGGGTACCTGCAGCGTCATTTGCCAGTTGGCCCCCGTAACGGATTTCCAGCAGAGGCGAAGTGCATTCGGAGGACTTACAAAATGCTCGTTCGTAATAGGAAATCTGTCTCCAGTTAGGTCCAGTTCACTAGGAGCAACGACTGAGCCCGTGCTGTGAAAATAGCCATTGTCCGCTGCGCTATTCTCAAAAACGACGTGTTGATCGTGAAAACTCGTCTGTGCCATCACCAGTGAAGCGAAGAAGATTATTAGTGCACAGGCTGATAGAAATCGCATGATCATTATTGGTGGTGGCTAATGAATAATCGTGAATTGGCGCACACTATCCCCGGCAAGGTTTCAACTTGGACATGTTGGCCGCGCGTTGTGCAATTCCATGGGTTTGGCCCAATTTTGGGATTGATCGTTATCTGAGAGTCGAGAGTCAAGGGTGAAGAGCCAGAGTTTTGTCTCTGTTTACTTGTCTCTCAGTTCTTGATCAGCATGTTAACAAAACGTGTGGCACAATCTCTACAAAAAATTGCCTGCTCGACGAAATTAGTGACAAGGAGTGAACGATGAGCGTCAGTGCGTCCTACATTCGCAAGATGTGGTTTGAACAGGGGCAAAGGGAGAAGAATAGGAACTGATGAGAGGAAATCGCAGTCTCGCTAACCAGCAATAGATTAACGCAGATAAGACAAGATTGGAATATAATTCTACTTTCCATCTCCTCTGTTTACCCTGTTCGCTCCTGTTCGCTAATTTTGTTCTATCTGTAAAACCTTAAATCGTTTTTGCTGAGCAAGACAATTACGCGCATGTCCAATATTGCTTAACGCATGCACAAGCGGCGGAGCCTTAAATGCATGGCGTTTCCAAACGGAACATGTAAACAGGTCCGCATGCCGGAGAGAGTTCTGCGAGATATGGACTAAACGACTTTATCAAAGCTGATTCAAATCGGCTACTTCAGCGCCATCTTTGGTCGCAAGAGCATTAAACAACTTGAGATCGATGTCAAATGAGAAAACATGCACCGATGCATCAGCAAACACAACGTTAATGCCCCCTGGGTGGGCAGACCCAAAAAACAAATTATCAATCCCACTGTCCGGATCACAGTACTTTCTGACGTTATTGTCAGAGTTATGACAGATACTGGTATCGCTATCGCTTAGCGGGGGAAAGCCTGTAAGCCGAACATTATCAGGATCCCAGCCGTCACTCCAGCCACGATCATCCGAGGCATTGCCACCCTCGTAACGATCACTTCGAACCAGTTTCTCGCTTACGACAAAGGTGTTGCTGGTACCGTCTGAAACCTGAGCGACCCTCGTGGCAGTTGGGTTGCCAGGAACCCGTTCTCCTCTAGCTGTCATGGTTGGAGTCGCATGAGAACAGGTCACGCCGGGGGAGCACCTATTGATGCGATAGGGCGTTCTCACAATTACCCCGTCATAAACCCCATAATCCACGGGAGAACCGCCGTTCGAAGCACTATTGCACCAGTAGGCACGAAGACCGTAGGTTCCTGATAGGCCCCTAAAGGGGATCATGTTATCAAGCGTGTAGAGCCACGGTACAACAGGACCCACAGATGGATCATAAGGGCATGTAAAGGTATAGGGTTGAGCAGACGCGTAGTCCATCAAGGCATTCCCAAAAGGAGAACGGGTCGGTGGACGTCGCGAGGGGCAAAAATAGCCCGGAATCATCGCAGCTTTGATCGCATCTGTGGTATTCAGATTCTTGACATTGGCCTGCTCTAAGAAAGGCAACAACTGGTAAGCCCATCCGAGGCCCTGTGTGTTGGGACCGTTGGGAGCCCCAGGATTGTTCAACGTTCCACTCTGGTAGTTTTCAATTTCTGCACCATTATATTCACCCCCGGTAGGATAAACCTTGTAAGAATCTATATGATTCTGCATCGCGATCCCGATTTGCCGCAGTTGGTTAGAACACTGTGTTCGCCGCGCTGCTTCGCGTGCTGCTTGGATAGCAGGCAACAACAGAGCTACCAGAATGCCTATGATGGCGATCACCACCAAGAGTTCGACCAACGTAAAGCCTGACCCTAAGGCACGACGTGAGATAAAAGGGGAACGCCTGGACATGACTAACATACTCCTTCAATTAGCAGTATTAAGTCCTCAGTAGAGGTTAAATATTCAGCTTCTCGCAGCTTCGTTCATGAATACCGACAGACACTCCTCCCATGACTAAGCATGGGAGGAAATCGAACATCCGCATCCAAACGAGGTTGAGTCAACTTCTTACTTACGACGCACGAAACCCATCGCGGCCAACCCAATCAGGATGCTGGTCATCGCACCTGGCTCAGGAACAGCACCGACTGCCGCTGTCAAAGGCGTGCCGTAGTTGGCTTGCCAATCTGACAAGTTGCCCACGGAAGGATTCTTTTGCCACACCAGGAAGTCGCGTCCATCCACGTCTCCGTCGTCATCAAAATCGCCTGGTATGCCAGCGCTCACCACGGAAAGATCCCAATCATCCCAGAATGCCGACTGCTGTCCGCCTGTGCTAACACCGTCGACCAAAATGCCACTCACACGTACTTCGGCAGTCCCCGCGGGAGCTGTCGCCATAAGAACGCTCTCAACCCATCCATCCCCGGCAGGGCCGCACGTCGGGCTATTGGCATTCCCACCACAAGCTGATTGACGGGCCGCCTTAAGATCAAGGGTCGTTGCCGTACCTATCACACCCCCTCCCGAATCCAAAAAGGCAAGCTCAAGCTTCGTCTGTGTCGGTGAGGTTTGACCCATCCAAGGCTGAGTGCCACCGGCCAGGATATCCTGTCCGCCCGAGTAGTTCGTTTCCCATCTCGACCAACTCGTGAAGCTATATTGCAGACCAGGAGTTCCAGAAACCGTCTGAGAGAGAGTACCACTGACGAGCCCGTCGTCGGTATTCGTAGGAATCGGATAACCTCCAAAGAAGGAACTTATCCAGAGCCCAAGTGCGCCGCCCGAAGCGGGACGGTTCGCAAAACCAGCCGTACGAAATATCTCCTCTTGTGTCGGATTCTCAGGATCAATTTCCACCTGAGTATAAGAATCTAAAGCCGATGGGATAGGATCATCCAGTGTTGGATTGAGCAATAGCTCTGTAGGATCACCGGTCTTTGTGAGTGAAAAAGTGTCATAAAACTGAGATTGTGCTGCCCCCGGACCGTTCCAGATCATGTTGAGAGCCTGGGCCTTCACACGTGCCTGAGTAGCATTTGCGGGAGCGGTTCCACTGACCACATGTTGATAGTAAGAATTGTCGTTAGGATCGGGAAATCCGATCTGAGCGATGCGATCCGCCTTGACATCGATACTATGCTCACCAACCGGAGTGTTACTGGCATCCAAGAATTCAAGCACCAGCGAATTGGTGGTCGGGGACGGCATGCCTGCTTGCGGACTAGCGCCGCTGAGCGTTGTCACACCACCAGCATAATTGGCCTCGAAACGCGACCAACCAGAGAAGGTGTAATGTTGGCCGCCAATGATTGGCTGGCTTTGCAAGAGAATAGAATTGGTCAGATCATCTTCAGGGGGGGTAGTATTATTGCCACCAACGAAAGGGCGATTAAACAGATGGCGTGTTGGCGTTTGAGCGGTCGCGGAAGTCACCAACTCAGCGGAGTTGATGGCTGCCATCGATCCAGTCACGAATTCTTGAAGCGTCCACTGTGGGACTTGCGATCCACCCGGTGCTTCGAAATCACCGGCTTGCAATAAATTCACAGCATACGCATGCGTGCCGCTTGCGAAAACTAACAAGGCACAAACAATCAAAAGCGAGACAAGTTTTTTCATAGCTAGCATTCCTGTGTGAATAGTTCGACAAAAGACCTCAATGCGTCATGTACGAAAGTCAGAAACTCATTGCCGCCTAGAGTCTTCTTAGACTCTTCTTCATCCCGAGAGAAAAGACAACTCTTCAGATCAACACCGCCTACCGCAATATCAATCCTCCCTTTTGCACGCAGTACAACTGATCCAAAGCTCACGCTCAGGATACTGTGCGTCAAATCTTTCGGACCTTCGCTGCCCCGAATTGGAAGGCCCGAACAAACCGATTCCATTTTAATAGGACATTATAATCCCAGTGTAACGAGAACGAGGTGACACTGCCTCAACCACGCAGTCGCAACCAGAATTACATTCAAACCAATAAACACGCCTGAAATGTCGAACGACAAAAAAGCAGATCCCTCTTACCGCCAATTCTATGCAGGCCAAACAGATATTGCAAGCGCTTTCTTAACTATTTTCGTTGTTTTTTTCAAGCTCGTCACACCCGGATTTCCTTTATGAAGAAACTCGTCGGCAATAAACGCCGGAAGCGCATGAGCTAGTAACTGCTTATTTCCGAACTGTTAAGTTGCGTGATTCATTAGGTGCAATTCGCCCAAACCCCCCGGCTGGGTTGGTTTCCACGCATGCGTCTCCTGTTTCCATGGAGAGAGAGTTTTACCATTTTTAGAATTTTTTTCTTGCACTTCCCAAATAGGCAGATTAGGATGCGACCATGGAAGCGCTTTCATTATTGAAGGCACGGTCCAGTGGTTCCTTCTTATCCACTCTGTCTATTACCGAGTAAAGGCGTTCTTTACTGATTTCTTTGACTAGGCCTCAATCGAGGGAGGGTGATTCTAATGAAACGAACAGCGATGGTGTTATTGGCGACAGGCCTAATGGTCTGCGCAAGTGGCTTGGCAAATGCCCAGAATTTGCTGACGAACGGCAATATGAATAGTCGTTCTCTTTCAACCCAGCTACTAGCGACTCCCACCGGCTTCGTAGCAACTTCTAATCATCTCAATGCAAATTTTCAGTCGGACGGGCTTTCTTCTGAAGGATTTGCGAATTTAACCGTATTTGATCCAGGCCCGGGAGATTGCGGTGCGACACCAGGTTGTGGTGTGTTTTACAAAACTTTTCAAGGCCAGGCACCGAGTGAAGGCCCTTTCCGGCTCGAGGCCAGTTTGCATCAGGACAAACCTGCGACTCCTGGTCTGAAATACACGCTACTTGGTTGGATTGCTGCTGGCACCGGCTATTCCGGTGAAAATGATGCAAATGGAACGATCACTGAATTCGGTATCGAGTTTCTTGATGGAGGTGGCGGGGTCATCGGTGGCAACATTCTCAGCTTAAATGCCGCAGACCTTCAGACAGACACTCCATACTCTCGCGACTATCGTCGATACATGGCAATGGGCGTCGCACCTGCTGGTGCCGTAAGTGTGCGATCTCGTCTATCGATCGCAAATGCTTGGAATGTCGTCGGTGCTGGCGACGCCGCTTTGGTCACGGATCTATGGACCCTAAGTGTTCCTGAACCCACCAGCATGGCTCTGGTCGGTCTGAGCCTCGTCGGCTTCCTGGGAATGCGTCGTCGCTAATAATAATCCATAAACCCTTTTTCTTTAACCATACCCGCCCGATTGCTCGTTGCAGTCGGGCGGGTGTTTTTTTGCGTTGATGAAAAACAAACCCATTCTAAACAAGACGTCGCTAATCCCTTCTCGGTCGCTCCCGCGTCGGATCCTCCCCCTGGGAGGGTAACTATTGGCACCCTTTCACTGGGAGGGTCGCGAGCTATCGAGCGTGGAGGGAATGACAGCCCTTAAGCATTGAGCATGCTCGCCCCATTCGAGCGGATCACTTCGGCGTACCACCGAGCAGAATCCTTGACCGTGCGCCGCTGAGTTTCGAAATCGACATGCACCAGGCCAAACCGTTTGCCAAAACCCTCTGACCACTCGAGGTTGTCCAGCAGGGACCAGAGGAAATACCCGCGCACGTCGATGCCATCACCAATCGCACGGCGGAGTTCGCCCAGGTAACGCGCCAGATAATCGATCCGCTGGGGGTCGTGGACCTGGCCATCGAGCGAGACCCAGTCGATGTTGGCCATCCCATTCTCGGTGATGTAGATCGGCGTCTGGTAGCGTTCCCAATGATAGCGAGGACCCCAGTAGAGCGACTCTTCGCACACCGGCCAGTCGAATGCGGTCCGTGGTGCGCCGGGGGGGACCGGCAGCTCTTCGTAGTTCCCTCCCCGACCGCTACCGCGTCCGACCCTCCCAGAGGGAGGGTATCCTAACTCACCCTCCCTCTGGGAGGGTCGCGAGCTATCGAGCGGGGAGGGCAAACTTCGAACATATGTGCCGGTATAGATATTCAGACCCAGAAAATCGAGAGGAGCGGAAATGATTTTCATTTGTTCTGCAGTGGTCTTAGGCATTGATGAGCCGAATTCGCGCAAGCCGGTCTCCGGATAGTGCCCCAAGAATATCGGATCGGCATACCACGTGTTGCTCCAGAGGTTTTGAGGTGTGGCGCTCATGGCAAGCTCCGCCGCCTGTTGATCGGCGGGGCTCTCACTGGCGGGCATCATCGCCACACCCACGGGAGCCCAACCTACTTGTGCAGTCTGTCGGGCAGCAGAGCGAATCTCTGCCACGGCCATGCCATGCGCCAACAAAACGTGATGACAGGCCAGCAACCGTTCTGGTAACGGAAATGCGAGTCCCGGCGCATTGATGGCGTCGACATGTCCGTAGCGCAAAAAAACCTGAGGTTCGTTAATCGTGAACCAGTGCCGTACCCGGTCGGAGAGTCGCTCGACCACGATGCGTACATAGTCGGCAAACCAGCGGGGACTCTCCGGATGGAGCCACCCCCCCTGTTCTTGCAAGGTCTGGGGATAGTCCCAATGGAAAAGGGTCACCCAAGGCTGGATTTCCCGCTCCAGCAACGCATCAATGAGTGCATCATAGAAGGCCAGGCCCCGCTCGTTGATATTGCCGATCCCCTCGGGCAGCACGCGCGGCCAAGAGATAGACAAGCGATAATTAGGGATCCCCAGGTCACTGATGAGAGAAAAGTCTTCCCGATAGCGATGGTAGTGATCGCACGCCACAAGGCCGGTGTCGCGGTTACGAACTTTTCCCTCAGCACAATAACGGTCCCACACACTCATCCCTTTGCCATCGGCGTCGGCAGCCCCTTCAATCTGGTAAGCGCTTGTGGCAACGCCCCAGGTGAAGTTATCTGGAAAACTAGACATCTGAAATGAATTGCTCGGAGTTATTTGAGTATCTCACCAATCACCAATCACCAATCACCAACTACTCGCCACTCACCGCTAGCCACCAACCACCCCCTCGTGCCTTTTCTTCAACGCTTCCTTAATCTCGTAACACCGCTCTTCGGTCAACGAATAGCGGAGCGTCAGCCAGATCGAAACAATGCTCATCACCAGGGGGAGACCGATCTCGACAAAACGTAGACGGAAAAGTGTTTTAGGCGATTGCTTCTTCAAGAGCGCTACACCTAGACTGAGCCTGTTGGTAGCCGTGGCCAGCAATTCGTGATTCTCAACCACTTCCTCTCTCTGGGATTGAAGCGAATCCAATTGCTCTTCGATTTTCTCCAGGTGCTCTGCGAGCAGACCTGTATATTTGGCTTCGCTGGGGAGTTCTTGGAGACGCTCGTTGAAATGCACGCGAAGTTTATCCAGGTCCTTCTTAGCGGCAGCAACGTGATCATTCAGAATTGCAGCACGATCTAAAGCTGGCTCATCGCTTTTTTGCCACTTTTCGACATCCTTAGCAAGCACTTCGATACTTCCTCTGAGAGAATTCGCGGCAACGTTTTGCTGTTCGTCAAAACTGGTGAAAACCAGTAGCACACCGGTGACGAAACTGGCAAATGCGGTCCCCATTTTGATGAACCACCAATAAACGCTGTAGTAGCTCCCTTCCGAACGGCTTCCCGTGCGAAGCTCGTCTTCGTCGCAAATATCGCCGACCATCGAGGAACCCAGAGTGAAAAACATCAACATCCCAGAAGAAAGCAATACTGTGGGGATGAGGACCAGGTACGGCAGTTCTGGATTGTAGCAATAGATTTTGGAAACCTGAGCGGCACACATTAGCAAGATGGCGATCAGTAGTGTTTTGTTTTTGCCTAGGCGTCGACTAAGCCAGTTGAGGGGGAATACAGCAACTAGCCCCGTAACGGCCCAAACAGTGCCGTTCCAACCCAGCAACTTGCCAGCAGCAACTTCATTTCCGCCGTAGAGGTAAAAGATGGTGATGTAGTAATTGAACAGGGCAACAAAGTTGAATCCCATCGCCAGTGTGAAAATGATAACCACCAGACTGAGGAATGTCTTGTTACTCAGTGAGGTGCCCATGCTCTTCCAAAAACTCGTTTTCTGCTGTTCTTTGACTACTTTGAAGGCTGGTTCGCGGAGCGAGAAGAACCACCACCAGGCCATAGGGAAGAGCACCACAGCAATCAACAGCGAGACATAGCGCATTCCATCGGCTATGTCCCCTCCCGACTTTCGGAAAAACTCCAGCCCTGCCAACCAGATCAACCAGGGAGTCCCCATGGCGAAAAAGTTTCCCAAAAAACTCTTGGCACTGAACAGCCGCGTGCGCTCGTGGTAGTCGGGCGACATTTCCATGCCGAGCGCCCCATGGGGAATTTCAAAGATGGTACAAGCAGTGAAAAAGATGAGCAGTCCCGCCAGAATGTAGCTCAATTGAAACCAATTAAATGCAGCCTCACTGGAAAAAACTTCTTTAATCCATTCACCGCGAGGTACCCACCACATCGCGACAAAGCTAACAGTGACCGCCAAAGCCCCGATCAAAATGTACGGGCGACGCCTACCCCAGCGAGTCCTCGTATTGTCAGAAAGGTGCCCAATAATGGGGTCCGAGATGGCGTCCCAGAGGCGGGGAATAATCATGATCGTTCCCAACCAGAATGCACTCAAGCCGAGCGAGATATTCCCCAGCAACCCCATGAGTTGCCCGGCGATGTTGAACAGGGCAATCGGAATGACGCCCCCCATGCCATAGGCAATCAACTGATTCCAGGGCACGCGATCTTCATCGGGAATCGAATGCCGCTGGTGCGTCGACATGATGGGGCAAGCCTATGTGAATTTGCCGAATCGAAAAGGGTTCACGTCCAATCGGGCGCGAGGCATGAGGTGGAAAACAGCACTGCCGCAATAATTAGCGAACCGACGCTCCTTCTTTCGACCCACAGGATTCTCGGACAACAAGGTTGGAGTGCAACGTGACCTTCATCGGAGTACGTTCTGGATCTTGCAAACGCTGGCATAGCAATTCGACAGCCTGGGCACCCATGCTGGACATGGGGACATGAACCGTCGTGAGCCTGGGTCTGGTCATAATAGCAATTCGTGTGTCGTCGAACCCAACTACGTGCAGCTCTCCCGGCACCGAAATATCTTTTTCAATCGCGGCATCGATAATCCCAGCAGCCATTTCATCGTTCGCTGCGAAGATGTATGCATCTGAAGCGGCCCACTCTTTCACTTTCTCGTTTCCAAGATCAAATGCCTTCTCGTAACTATAGTCTAAATGGTAGATGTCTTTCTCATGGACTGGTAGCGAAGCTTTATGCATCGTATCGCGATAGGCAGCGAGCCGGTCTATCGTGTCGATATTTGTTTTGTGGCCACCCACAAAAACGATATGCTTCGCCGCACGATCTTCGATTAGATGTTTCATCATCTCTTCAGCGCCATGCCGCTGATCGATCACCACACTATCGTGCTTGACTCGCTCAACCTGGCCATCGAGAACCACGAAGGGAACCGTGACACCAGCTAGAGTTTTCTTGGCCTTGGAATCGATCTCCGAGACCATCACCACGATTCCATCAACCAGTCCGTGGCTGGAAACGGCCGACAAGACCGCATGACCGTCGTTCTTGCCTCCCACTGAGGAGACCATCAGCTGGTAGCCCAATTCGTGGGCCTTCAGGTTGGCACCGCGAATAATTTCCGAATAGAACTCTCCATGCAGGTCGGGCAAAACCAGCCCCAAAATGTTGCTTTGCTGGAGCATAAGACCCCGAGCAAAAACATTAGGCCGATAGTTGAGTTCCATAATGGCCACTTCGACGCGCTTTCGCGTTTTGTCGTTGACAATGTTGCGGCGGTTAAGAACCCGACTTACGGTACTAATCGACACATTGGCTCGCTTGGCGACATCTTCGATCGAAGCAGGCATAGAGTACTCCACAAAAGAACGCAAGAAATCCGATTTCTGTACCACGAAAACTGAGAGGGCCGATTGACAGCGCTTTCAGTCAATCTTATCCTGTAATCGCAGGCCTTGTCAACGTTTACCATCAGGGATGGTGACGATTTTTAGCAATCGCATCGCCTAGAAGTCTCCAATTTGAGTCTAGGGGGTTGTTGCTTGTCCACTTGAGAGTTCCACTCTTTTTCGCCGGGATAATTATGCAGATCAATTTATTTCGCTGCTGCGCGCGATTCAGTTTCTTTACCTTGGGTATCCTTATCAATCTCTCACCAGCATCTGGTCAAGATGTGCTGCGGTCCGCAGAAACCACCGAGGCCATTGAATATGCGCTCAGCTCCGAGGACGAAGCACTTTTGGATGAAATCCAGCGGGGGTGTTTCGAATTCTTGTGGAAAGAGGTTGGCAACCCGGTTCCTCTGATAGTGGACCGCCTCACCGATAAGCGCGTTTCCAGTCTGGCCGGTGTGGGCTTTCAACTATCGGCGATACCAATTGGAATCGAGCGCGGCTGGATCACGCGCGAGGAAGGTCTCGAACGCGCTCGAGCGATTTTGCAAGGGCTTGTGACACGCGATGACAACAAGAAATATGGAATCTATTTACATTATGTAGACCCGAACAACGGAGGTATGCACTACGAAAAAGGTCCGCAGGTGCAGGCCAGTACCGTTGATCATGCCTTGCTTCAGGCAGGTGCCATGACCGTCGCAAGCTATTTTGGTGGCGAGGTCGCGGACCTGGCTGACAAAATGGTGGCAGACGCCAACTGGAAGATATATCAGACTCAACCCGAGGGGTTCGTTTCTTTTGGTTGGCGGCCTGATGATGAGGGCCACGATCTGGAGAAACCCGGTGATTTTCGTCCCTGGAATTGGCATGACGCCAGCGCCGAGGAACACCTCGTTACTTTTCTCGCTGTTGGTTCGCCAGTCGCCCAGCACTCGGTTCCACCCGAAGTTTATTATAAACTGCACCGCGTGATGAAGCGTCACGAAGAGATGCCTCCCTATGCAGTCTCCTGGGGTGGTCCAGCCTTTACTTATTTCTTCGACCATTGCTGGATCGATTATCGATCGATGGGTGCTGATAATCCTGCAGAATTTGGGGTCGATCAACCCAGAATCGATTGGTTTGAAAACTCTTACCGTGCGATGCTCACGCATCGGCAGCGGTGCATCGAGAAGTCAGACGAATTTAAAACGTTGGGGCCCAATTCCTGGGGACTTAGCCCGGCGGCCGACGTGAATGAAGATGGAACTATCGGATACATTGTGCAATCAGTGCGACCAAACATCGAAGAAAAGGACAACTTCTGTGGCGGGACGGTGACCCCCTATGCGGCAGGCTCGGCCATCATGTTTATGCCTGAACTTTCCTTGCAGGCTCTACGCCATTTTCGCAACCTGAAGGACAAGGAAGGCAACTACGTAGTATGGCGTGATCTCGACGAGGGGGGCTACGGACTTCTCGATAGCTTTAATCTAGATCGCACTGAGATGCAGGGAACTCCCGACTACATCAGCATAGACGACGGACCAATGATACTGGCCATCGAGAACGTGAGGACTGGACTGATTTGGAAACTGTTTATGCAGCACCCCTCGTCCAAACTAGCAGTCGAGCGACTTAAATTGGGTGAATAACAGCAGCCTTTGTCATCCCGATGGGAGCTCTGCGACTTGAAGAATCTGAGTCGACCTTTCGTTGGCTTTCTAAGCGTGTTGGTATCGCCACGCAGATCCCTCTGGTCGCAGAGCTCCCATCGGGATGACAATACTCTGCCCATCGCGCTTTACAACATTGGAAGGACCTCAAATTCTGGAACTACTCTCCATTCGGCGGATCGTCGCTAGTGACTTCAAGCTCAGAGCGCAATTCCTGCAATTTAGCCAACATTCTAGACTGCTCTTCGGCGTAGTTCTCATCACCATAAACCGAATGCATTTCTTGGGGGTCAGCGTCTAGGTCAAAGAATTCCCACTCGCCAATCTTGTAGTAGTGAATTAATTTGTATCGCCCATCGGTTACGCCATAATGCTCGCAAACCTTGTGGCCTCCATTTACCCCTTCGTAATAGTGGTAGTAGAACGCGTCTCGCCAATAAGAGGGTGAGTCTCCCTGAAGCAAGGGTTTTAGGCTCAGCCCTTGCATGTCCGAGGGTATCTCCACAGCTGCGATGTCCAAAAACGTCCCTGCGAAATCGAGGTTCGACACGATTCGTTTCTCCACGCTTCCAGACCTTGCAACTCCTGGCCAACGCACCAACAGCGGCGTGCGCAACGACTCTTCGTACATAAATCTTTTGTCAAACCAACCGTGCTCTCCCAAGAAGAATCCTTGATCGGAACTGTAAACCACCACGGTATTCTCCGCCAATCCAGATTCATCCAGATAGTCGAGTACCTTTCCCACACTATCATCGAGCGAAGAGATACAGCTAAGGTAGTCCTGCAGAAACCGCTGGTACTTCCAGCGTACTAATTCCTTACCACGAAGTTTCTCCTCGTAAAATTTTTTATTTTTCTCTCGATATGCAGCCTTCCAGGAAGTGAGTTGGTCGTGGGTCATCTTGCCGTAAAACCAATCACGGGCAGATGAACTATGGGGACCATTGAGTTTATCATCATCCCAAGCTTTGATATCGGGGCCAGTGATTCTCATCTGGTCGTCATCCGCAATCCGCATCTCAGCAATGGCGGCGGCAGACGAACGATGTTGATAGTCATCGAATAAGGTTTCTGGCTCAGGATACTTCTTACCTGTGTTATCCTCCAATCGATCGGGGGCAGGATCCCACGGTCGATGTGGGGCTTTATGTTGCATCATCAACAGGAAGGGACGATCTGGATCACGGCCCTCTTTTAGCCAGGCGAGAGTCTGCTCCGTCAATAAGTCCGTGATGTAACCCAGATACTGCACCTGTCCCCAGGGAGTTATAAACTTGGGTTGGTAGTAATAGCCTTGATGTTCCAGAATGTGCCAGTAGTCGAAGCCTGTCGGCATGCTTTGCCGCCCGAGATGCCACTTACCAATCAGGGCCGTTTGATATCCTGCCTGTTGCAATAGCTTGGGAAACGTTTGCTGTGAACCGTCGAACTCCTCGTCGTTTCGATAGTAGCCATTCTTGTGGCTATACTTCCCGGTGAGAATGCAAGCCCGACTGGGGCCACAAATAGAATTGGTCACATAGCAGCGATCAAATCGCATACCCTCCTTAGCGAGACGATCCAAATGGGGAGTCTCGACCAATCGCGAGTCATAGGCTGAAAGCGCCTGCGTTGCATGGTCGTCTGAAAAAATGAAAATTATGTTGGGTCGCTCGGTGGAGAAAACCGCCGAATGCAATGCTAAGAAAACAACGATTTGTGACAAACTTGCAATGACTTTGTATCTAAATTGCATCGTGAAACGTCCGGATCAGACAAGAAGAGAACGTAAACAACTCATGCCGATATCCTCGCACATACTTCAAATACAAGCTAGCATCCTGCCCCACTAGATTTCTCTTTTCTTGACTGGACTGTTATATCCTTCAACGTGCTATCATTTCCACTCGATGGCAAACCTTGCGGGTTCTGCCAGCAAAAATGGACACCTGCTTCTTCGATGGTCGATCCATTCTGAATCACATGGATACTTGGTCTCCATGTCCATATGGGGGATGGGTTTATCATGTCGTATTTCTACTATTTCCTGTCATCCCTAGCTCTGGTTTTCCCTACAAGTCTAGGGGCACAAGCTAGCGACGATTTAACCAATCACTGGCAACACAGGGATGCCATTACTTTCAGTAATCATTTTGATGCCAATGATGAGTTGAAAGAAACTGCGCCGCATCATGATCAATTTTTCCAAGCAGCGGGAAATCATACAGAGGCTGTCTGTGAGTGCGGCGACCCTGTAGGATGTGGCGATGCCGTAGGAGGGAATGGGGGCAAGAAACCGAATCCCTGCGCTAACTCACACAAAGACCTGTTTTACGATAACGACTTCAGCTATCTGAAAGACCCTTGTTACCACGGACATTGCCTGGGTGACTGCCTGAAACTGATGCCTGTGGGCAATGAGGCACGGTGGGGTACGCTCGACATCGGCGGCCAATTGCGCTTCCGATATCACCATGAGCGTGGCATGGGCCAACAAGCAGGAACTACTCGCTTCGATCCGACCACCAATGATTTCTTACTTTCACGAGTTCGGCTCTATAGCAACTGGCAAGTGAATGATTGTGTCCGATTTTATGTCGAAGGGATCGATGCTCAAGTAGCCGCAGCCAACTCAGCCTATATACCTAGGCCAATCGACCAGAATTTTGGTGATTTCCTCAACGCCTTTGTCGATCTCAAAATGCTCGATTGTGCAACGTTGAGAGTTGGTCGCCAGGAATTACTCTATGGTAATCAGCGCTTGATTTCTCCACTCGACTGGGCAAACACCCGCCGAACCTTTGAAGGTGCCAAGGTGATGTTCACTTCCGGCGACTGGGAGACAGACATCTTCTACACCCACTTTGTGCCGGTGCTGCCAAACGAACTCGACCGCGCCGATTACGATCAACCCTTCTATGGATGCTACGCGACGTACAGCGGTTTCGAGAATTTTATCCTGCAACCCTTCTACATCGGCTACGACAACAACAATCCTCCCGAAGTCGGACCAGGAGGACCGATTCCTGGCTCCGGCGACTTCTCGCTGCATACTTTTGGTATGCGCGTCAATGGTGGGATTGATGACTGGCTCTTTGAGATGATTGGTGGCCCTCAATTGGGACGTCAGAGCGCATTAGGAGTCGATCAACGAGCAGGCTTTTATACCTGTGGAATCGGGCGAAACCTTGGTGCGCAACTTCCCTGGTCACCCACGTTGTGGGCCTACTACGACTATGCCTCGGGTAACGACCCCGGCGGCAATTGGAACCGATTCAATCAATTGTTTCCCCTGGCACACAAATATCTTGGTTTTATCGATGCCGTGCAGAGGTCGAACATTCAATCGCCGAATGTATTGCTGACGATGAAACCGGCAGAAAAATGGAGTCTGTTGTTCTGGTATTACCATTTCATGGCCGACCAGGCTGATGACATCGTCCCCGCGATCGGCGGCACCCCACCCCAAAGCCTTACCAGTAGAGATTTCGGCGATGAACTCGACGTCCTCGCCACCTATCGATGGGGACCACGCTCAAACATTCTCTTCGGCTGGTCGCACCTGTGGCGCGGCGATAAGATCCTCGCCCCCAACGATGCGGACTTTGTTTACTCGCAATGGGAAGTAAACTTCTAAGTTGCAAAAGACCGGTATGTAGGTCTCATCAATGACCAGCTGTTCCATTTTATTCAATCACAAATTGAGAATCTTCGGGAACCATCCGTTTCGATTTATTCGGAACTCGGCCGCCGCCTTACAACGAAACTACCAACAACCTCGAGCTTGGTTATCCCTCACGGCCAGCTTTGGTAGCCGTCGATCAAGAAAATATTTCGGTATTTTTCCTAAACACATAAAACCCCGCACGAGACGAATCCCGGCGGGGTTTTAAATAAAAATGGCGATACCTACTTTCGCGGGTACACCCACTATCATCGGCCCGGGGTGCTTAACTACTGTGTTCGGAATGGGAACAGGTGTGACCACCACGGTATGGTCGCCAAAAAAGTGGGTGGCACTGGTAAGCACCACGCACTTGATGACTTTTTGGTGAGAATTGTAAGAGGGGACTGAATGCGGAGTTCGGAATGCGGATTGCGGAATAAGTTGAAATACTCGCAACACACAACACGAAACTCGCAACTCTTTTGCTCTTTGAATCAAGAGCGTTTGATAAATGTGGCCAAGCGTTCGTCCATTAGTACCGGTTAGCTGAATACATTACTGCACTTACACATCCGGCCTATCAACCTGATCGTCTTTCAGGGGACTCTCGGCTATTAGCCTACGAAACCTGATCTTGGAGCGGGCTTCACGCTTATATGCTTTCAGCGTTTATCCTTTCCGACCTTAGCTACCCTGCCGTGCCGCTAGCGCGACAACAGGAACACCAGAGGGTCGTCCTTCTAAATCCTCTCGTACTAAAGAAGAACCTCCTCAAGTTTCGTACGCCCACAGTAGATAGGGACCGACCTGTCTCTCGACGGTCTGAACCCAGCTCACGTACCACTTTCATTGGCGAACAGCCAAACCCTTGGGAGCTTCTCCACCCCCAGGATGTGATGAGCCGACATCGAGGTGCCAAACCGCTCCGCCGCTATGGACGCTCGGGAGCGATAAGCCTGTTATCCCCGGAGTACCTTTTATCTGTTGAGCGATGGCCCTTCCATACGGGACCACCGGATCACTAAGCCCTACTTTCGTACCTGCTCGACTGATGAGTCTCGCAGTTTAGCACTCTTCTACCTTTACGCTCGATGCCTGATTGCCAACCAGGCTGAGAGTACCAATGGGCTCCTCCGTTACTCTTTGGGAGGAGACCGCCCCAGTCAAACTGCCCAACTG
>CALALR010000016.1 GCA_937925545.1 uncultured Planctomycetaceae bacterium | reverse complement strand
CAATCTGGGGCTGCCTATTTGCCATGGTTCCGCTAAAACAGCCTTGCAAGAGCCAGATCCTTAGTGCCACCGGTTTACTAGCTACGCAAGAGCAGGCGCCATTGTTCAGATCGGCATATGGCTGACAGGTCCAATAGCCGATCGAAAATGTGGAAGACGCCGTCGGGATTGGGTTTGGTGAATAGGGTACGGCTCCAAAGCTCGTGGAGCAATCCCCGAAATCGCCGCCGGCGGTCAGATTCTGATTCGTCCATGGGAGCCGGCTCCTTGAGGAAATCGGCCGAGTTTCCAGGCTCCCGCTCGATTTCCAGTGCGGATTGTACTTTCATGATTAAATCAACGGATGCAAATAATGCTGCGAGGCGGTGGGGACCCGCGCCACTTAGCCAGCGCCGTGCGTTGGCAATTAGGTTCGCCAAGTGGGGGTACACATCCGTACTCGGCAGTCGTTGCGTGACCCAATCCGCGACCTCATCAGTCCTGTCATCTGGAATGGTGCGCGCATGCTGGCAGGTCCGATGAACGTCGTTGACATCACCTTGAAGGAGGGGCAGATCTCCTTTAAGCACGTCTTTGATGATCGTTTCCCAGTAGGCCGCCACGATCGTTGCGACCAGCCGAGCTGCGGAGGAGTCATTCTGCTTTCGGTCGAATAGCATCGCTTGATCTTGAATTAGATTTAGGGCGATGCTTATCCAGTGATCGGCTTGGCCGATGATCCTAAGCGTGTAGAGGTCAGACCAGATCTCCGAAATAAGGGCCAATCGTTGGCCATGCGGGATGCGTGATTGTCCCGCTTGGAGACTCATTGACGTATCACCTCTCATGACGTTTTGTGTAATCTGTCCGATCGCGATGCACTCGTCGCCAAAGTCACGCACGATATTGGGCCAGCCCTCCATCTCATTTTGGCGGCTCACGCACATGTCAGTGAGTTGATCAAATGTGAAGTGTCCGCCGGCCTCATGCACCAGAATTGCGGTGATGGTTCCAAGGTCGCGCAAGATCGCGAAAGAATCGAGATAGGCAATCGACACGATATTGTAAACGGTGAGCCGATAGGCCCTGGCGTCACCTCGTTCGCCAAGAGAAATATGTCCAGGCCAGGGCTCGAGTTTCCAATAATCGGCGACGGGTTGGACGCTGTGAACGAGTTCGTCGCAGACCGCCAACAGGCCGTGCAGCGAGGAACGGGAAACCGCCTGTCCCAGATGAGGGTAGAATATGCTGTCCAGGCCGCCACGATGCCGATGGAGGACGCCACGATAGAAGTAGTGGAGTGCCCAACAGACTTCACGATGCAGCATTGCACGTCTGTCACACCATTCGGGAGTGTTCGGTTGGCAAGGTTCGCAAGTTGCTGCAGGCCGGACAAGCGCTTCAAAGTCCGGCGGAAACTTGAGACCGAGGACCTCGAGTTGAATTCTCAGCAACGAGACGAAGTGGTAGAACGAGTGCACAATATCCACGAAGTGATTCAGGACTTCGGGATGCCCACTTGAGTGATCGATGAGTTCGGCGACATTCTCAGCTTCCTCGGCGACTTTCGGGTCCAAGAGGCGCTGTTCGGTCGCGAGCCGAACCAGTCGGGAAAGCTGCAGGCGCGCTGCCACCAAGTGCCTTCGCATCCCGTTCCCGGTGTTCGGACGTCTTAGGTTCTCAGGTGGACTCGCATGTTCGCTCAAGAATCGACTGACTTCCTGATCGGCGGCCGCGCTCACGCGAACGATGGTGTTTGAGTCAATTACCAGCCCCCCGGAGTCCTCGATTCTGCCGATTCGATCGAGAAGTGGGCGAAGGTCGGAGGGAGCACAGAAATCTGTCACAAAATCGTGTTTGCCGATGACCGACCGACAAGGTTCCAATACCGGCTTGTTCGATAATCGGGACACGAGTACGTCCCGGTAGTCGGCTCCGGAGCTTACCGAGCACCGTACCTGACCTTCACACCCGTCAGGAAAATCATTGCGGGCAGTGCCACTCATCATCAAATAAGTGCCACTTGTATTGATGGTCCAATGCCCTCTAATTGACATGACCGTCTTCAACAGTGGCTCGACTTCACTGTGAACCCCGATGAAGACGGCGTCGGCCCATCCAAAACTGTTAAAGGCGCCAATTTTTGTGTGGGCACCAGGTCCCGTGGGTGATACGACTTTTTCGACGTAGTCACAGAGTGCATCGCGCATGTGCGGCACCTCAAATCCGGTGTCGACAAATCCGCGCAGCTTGGCGAATGTCAGCGTCATGCGACTATCGCCACCGGCGTTGCCCAAAATCTCCTCGCAGTTTACTCCCTCACGCGGCCAGAGGATCAAGTCTGCGATTTCTCGAAGCCAGACGCCTTGCGTCGCCGAGAATTCGCGGGCATTTGAGTGCAGGCGTGTTCGAACTGCATTGATGGCGTCTTGCCCGCCGTACATCAAGAAGCACGCATCGTAGGCCCCATAGACGGTCATTACCGCCGTATGATTGCTGTTGCCGAACTGGTCTCGAATGCGGGGCACTTGTTCGATCAGCCATTGCTTGATCGTTGGCGTATGTGTTGCGTTCGACTTGAATTTGGAAACGAGTAAGACACCCATAGAATGAGGCCCTTAGGTCTGCGTCTCACGTACAATATGGTTATTGGAAGCCAGCATAGAATCTAGCGTAATCATGTGCGGGACCTGTGGCGTACAGGGGGAGATTTCAGGTCTTCGCTCGCAATTAGCGCTAGGGAATTCTCGAAGCCGTCGGTCTGACCACAAGGTCAAGGAGCGCAAGTCATGACCGCACCAGAACTCGGCACCTTTTGATGACCCTGAATTGGGCACGAAGCTACCGGAATACCTGGGCACGAACATGGAGCTATCGTCGTTGACCCAGTTGTACTTCTTTTGGTGAAACGGAAACTGTGGATGAGATTCGATGGCACTTGGGTACGACATCTTGGCCTCGAGGATGCAGCAATGGAGGCTATGGCGTCGGACCCCTTGACGCGACCAGTAATGCGAATACTAGGTACATAGAGCGACTTGGTCAAGGGGGCAATTACTTGGTTACACAGCGAATTCAATGTAGAATCGCTTGGTAAGAGCACGGCCGTCCCTGAATTGGAATTCCGGGAGTACTATTCAAGACGGCAGAGGGCCATCGCCGGCCAAATCGGCAATGCTGTGGATATTTCTATTCTTGATCGTGGTCGCGGTAGCTGCCTCGGCTGCAAAGAAGAGCAAAGCGCCGTCCGCCCGGCCCGTTAGGGCGCGGCGCGGCATGGCTCGGGCCGCTCGAAAACCCAATCCCCGGTCGGCACGCCCGGTTGAGGCACGGGGCGAGGAATTCCAAGTGACGATCAGTTACGGTGGATATCCGGTCTCTGCCTTTACGCCATCGACTTCCCTGAAATGGCTGGGTAAGGGCGACACGCTCTCCGTGCAATGATTCATGAGTCGTTATCCCTTAACCTACACCGGAAAACTCACGAATGCACGGCCAACCGATCCTTCGCAGATCGATGTCAGCCTCCATGCGACATTGGCAACTGCAGCAGCGAGGCTTCCTTATTGGCCTTGCTACACCCACCTCATCCCGCAGCAGCGGTTTATTTACCTGAATTGGCTCTCCTCGAACCGCAGATCTATCCCGTCGGAGGATGGCTACCTGTTCATCTACTACTACGGCCTCGAGCGCCGGATTCTCGTCGATGACAAGGACAAGGCAGAAGTCTTCTCTGAGGTCTACCGCTTGCGGCGTATGCACGCCGAGCAATCCCCCAAGGGACCTCGAGGAAGTTTCCAGGGTTACAGCACTGGCCTGCTCTGGTTCATGGCGGCGAGGTTCGGGTCATCGCTTGGAATCGAGGCGATCCGAAAACTCGTCGAATCAACGCATGTATGGACGGAAGACGCCTTAGCTTCGGCGTTGGCCTGGTTCGCAATCCAATCTCACCCATTGCCCGCCTGGATGGCGTATGTCTTCGCCGACCAATCCAATCTCACGCAACATAGCGTCGTGCTTCGCCGTGCCCCTGAGCAGTTTCGTGAACTCTTCGAGAAGCGATATGCCGCGAGATTCGGAGAAGGATTCGCCCTTTCGGCATCCAAGCGAGATCGTTCCATCACCTACCGTCCGGCCAGCGCTGCGTTGACCCCGGTGACGGTCAACGTCTGCAATCCACTTTCATTGACTCGTCAGTTTAAATCCGTCATCGAGATCTGGAATGAATGCGTCGAGGAACTGCGCCGATTCAGTTCGGCGGTACGCGATGACGGCGGTCAGGGAAAGGACCTGTCCGCGGCCGCTTGGGAGGCGCTTCCCGAGGAACTAAGGAAGGACTCCGAGCACCCGCTTGCCAATGACGTCTTTCAGTTCATTTCCCGGCAAAGCGATGACGATGGGCAGGTCTTTGTGCGGGCAGGGGACCTGGCCTCGACCTTGGGCCTCGACGCGCGCGACCGAATCACGCCTTCCAAGGCACGAAGCCTAGCCGAGACTCTTGAGCATACGAACTTCGCGATCGAGCCCGATGCACGGCTTACCGGCAAAGGCTATGACAGCGATGAGCTTCTTGCCGTCTTTCCCCAGGCGTACGCCGGTGAACCCGATTCGAAACGCTACGGTGCTGCGGCCTGCATCCTTCGGCTTGGCGTTGAGATCGCCGAGGCGGATGGAAAGATCGATGATGATGAGCTTCATCGCATCATGGAGCAGATCGAAAAGAGTTTCGAGCTCAACGACCATGAGCGCCGCAGGCTGGAGGCGCTTCGCTCATTACTGCTCAAGACCGGGTCTCAGATATCCGGGCTGGGCAAGCGACTCCAAGAAGTAATGATGCCAGCAGCCCGTAACGAAGTGGGTCGGCTGCTTGTCGCGGTTGCGGGACTCGATGGCGTCGTAACAAAAAAAGAACTCACGGCTCTTCGTCGATGTTATCGCGCTCTGGGCCTGGCGGCGGACGCTCTTGAAGCAACAATCAGTGAATTGGCACCTGACTCCTCCGATGCCCCCGTCGTCATCCAAACGGGTCGCGGGCGGGCTCGGGGAGAGTCGATTCCAGCTCCCGCTGAGGTCGAAGAAGTCAGGCTTGATCGAGGCCGCATCCACCAGATCATGGCGGAATCCAAGCAGGTTAGTATCCTTCTTGCTCAGGCCATGAGCGGTGAAACAGGCCAGGTGTCCGGTGCGGAGAGAGTTTCGGTCGTGTCGGTGGCACCAACGCCAAAGCCGGTCTCGAAGGGCGTGCAAAAGGCGACAGCTGCACCGACCCACGCTCCAACTGGGTCTGACAACGGTCTGCCAAGCCGATACGCATCTTTCTTCGCCGAACTGAGCACGAGGGAAAGGTGGAATTCGGCCGAGGCCGAGGAATTAGCCCGCAAACACAAGCACATGCTCTCGGGCGCCCTTGAGGCGCTGAACGACTGGGCGTTTGATCGAATAGGGAATCAGTTGGTCTACGAAGAGGGCGACGAGGTCGTGTTTGACAAAGTTTCCTTAAGCGAGGTGAAGAAGGCATGACCCCCCGACTTAGTGAGCGTGAGCGCGCCGCAATCCTCAGTTCCCTCTCGGCGGGCGTTGTGCCTGCCATTGGGCTTCACCACATTCAAGTCGGACGAAAGGATGAAGTGGAGGCGCTGCTTGCCGACCTGAGTCGGATCGAGCAGGGGGGTTCGGCCATTCGGTTCATCGTCGGCCGCTACGGGGCAGGAAAGAGCTTCTTCTTGAATCTCGTCAAGACGGTTGCCCTTGAGCGGCGTTTTGTCGTCGCCCGTGCCGACATCACGACACAAAGGCGGCTTCAGGGAACCGGCGGACAGGCGCAAGGACTCTACAGCGAACTGATGCGGAACTTGGCGACCCGAAGCCGCCCCGAAGGGGGGGCTCTTGCCAACCTCGTCGAGCGATGGATCGCCGACCTGGCACACGACGTAAAGAGCAAAGGGGGGACGGATGGGGATGTCGGCCAGTCGGTTCATGCGCACTGCAAGCCACTGCAGGAGATGGTCAGCGGATACGACTTTGCGACCGTGCTGGAAAAATACTATCGCGGGTACGTGGACCACAACGAACAGCTTCAGCAAGCCGCGATCCGCTGGCTTCGGGCGGAGTATTCGACCAAGACGGAGGCGCGGCAAGACCTCGGCGTACGTACCATCATCGATGATGATTCATTCTATGACTACATCAAGCTGATGGCAGCCTTCGTGCGGATTGCCGGGTACTCGGGCCTGATCGTCTGCATCGACGAACTTGTGGTTCTCTCGCATCGGCTGAATAACAAGATCGCCCGAAACAATAACTACGAGGCCATTCTCCGAATTCTGAACGATACACTTCAAGGATCGGTCCAGAATCTCGGATTCCTGTTTGCTGCCACCGATGACGCTGTCTTTGACAAGCGCAGAGGCCTTTATAGCTACGATGCCCTGGCGACACGACTCGCACCCAATCGGTTCGCAACCGAAACCTTGACTGATCTCGCGGGTCCGCTCGTGAATCTGGCCAACCTGTCACCGGAGGATTGTTACGTCCTGTTGCACAACGTGCGCCGCGTCCATGCACGGGGGGAAGACAACGCCAAGGCAGTGCTGCCCGACGAGGGGATCGTAAAGTATCTGGAGGATTGTCAGCGCCGAATGGGGGCGGCCTACTTCCAGACGCCTCGTGAGACCGTGAAGGACTTCGTGGGGCTGCTCAGTATCCTGGAGCAGAATACGACCGTTGGATGGCAAGAGGTGATGGGCAAGATCACCACCACAAGCGTCCAGACTCAGGATCCCGCCATCTCCGAGGCAGGCGAAGATGACGACGGGCCGGAGTCCGCCACGTCGACCGATCCAACCGACGATCTGACCAGCTTCAAACTGTAGATGGAGCAATTCGTGGAAAGCTCGGACGGTGAGCAGGGTGCCGGGTCAGGCTCAAACGCCGCGTTTTCACTTCTCGGTGATGGGGTTAAGCGTCAGCTCTATCGGATGAAGTGGACGGAACTTCGTCCCATTCAGATTGAGGCCATCCATGCGATCCTCGAAGGCACGTCGAGCTGTGTCATCGCGCCGGAAACGGCCGGCTGCATGACCGAAGCGCCGTTCTCGCCGATCCTTTCCCAGATCTCCGAGGAGGCCCGGGGCTCGGTGCGGGCGCTCTATGTGGGGCCGCTGCGGGCGCTGATCAACGATCAGTTCCGCCGACTTGAAGAGCTTTGCGAGTACCTTGAGATTCCCGTCTATCGATGGCATGGAGACGTTGAGGCCTCCAGCAAGAAGCGTCTGTTGAGCGCGCCGGCGGGGGTGCTCTTGATTACCCCTGAGTCCCTCGAGTCCCTCTTCGTGAACAAGTCGAGCGAGATGCGGCGGCTGTTTGCCGGACTCCGATACGTTGTCATTGATGAGCTCCACGTATTCCTGGACTCGGAGCGGGGGCTTCATCTGGCCAGCCTCTTGAGCCGCCTCAGACGGGTCGTAGATGCCGGTGGCGCATCCTTTCGGACGGTAGGGCTGTCCGCCACGATCGGAAACTTGGATGCAGCTCGGGCTTTTGTTGATCGAGACGATCCGGAATCCGTGAAGCTTATCGAAAGCGAGGATGAGGAAAAGGAATTCAGGTATCGGCTCCATGCGTATTTGAGCCAACCGGCAGGGACGGATCCCACGGAGTTGGAGCCGGATGACGATCCCTTTGAGCATGCGGAATTCGAGACGATGAAGGCGCTTGCGGCCGACCTGGTCGAACACTGCCGCGGGTCGAGTAATCTGCTCTTTACGAATGCGAAGGGCGACTTGGAGGTCTATGCCGATCTCTGCCGCGAGATCTGCACCAAGGAAACCTTGCCAGCACATTTCTTGGTCCATCACGGGTCATTGTCCAAGGAGATTCGCGAGGACACGGAACTCGAGATGAAGAGCGGCAACCCG
The DNA here is from genome assembly GCA_937925545.1 of uncultured Planctomycetaceae bacterium. GTDB lineage: Bacteria > Planctomycetota > Planctomycetia > Pirellulales > Lacipirellulaceae > Bythopirellula. Next base: position 1,019 of record CALALR010000016.1, on the reverse strand, counting down.
CGCACCGCCCTGTGCTCGAGCACCATGGAGCTCGGCATCGACATTGGCAGCGTCAAGATGGTCGGCCAGATTGGACCTCCGTGGTCGGTTGCATCCTTTAAGCAGCGACTGGGGCGCAGCGGCAGAAAGGACAGCGATCCTCGGATTGGTCGCGTCTATATCGTTTGCCGGGATGTGGGAGCGGAGGCAGAACTTCTCGATCGTCTGCACCTTGAGCTCATTCAGGCGATCGCCGTTACAGAGCTCCTTCTCCAGAAATGGGTTGAGCCGTCCATCGCGCCGCTATTTGATTTCAGTACGCTGGCCCACCAGATTATCAGCGTCATCGCCGAATCAGGCGGATTACCTGCGGCCAAGATATACGAGACGCTCTGCAAAGTGGGACCGTTTCGTGCGATTGATGCGACCGTGTTTGCTGAACTCCTGAGATGTCTTGGAAAGCAGGACATTGTCGAGCAGACATCCCAGGGTGACCTCATCCTCGGCCTGTTGGGGGAGCGCCTTCGCGCCGAGCGAGACTTCTATGCAGCCTTTGCAACCCCGGCGGAATTCAGCGTACTTTACGGGGAGCAGGCGATCGGCACCCTGCCCATTCGGATTGTTCCGAGAGTCGCTGAGCACATAATCCTTGCAGGGCGGCGATGGAAGGTTGCGTCGGTGGACTTGGAGCGCGCGGAAATCCATGTCGCGCCCGCCAAGGGGCGAAAGCGGCCTTTGTTTTTTGGGGGCCCCGGCGAGATTCACGATCGGATACGCCAGACAATGAAGGAAGTGCTCTCGGATACAAAGGCGTATCCATACCTGAATCCCGTTGGCGTCCAGCTGCTGAACATGGCTCGCCAGACAGCCGCCAATGCCGGTGTCTGTCGTGAGGGACTCTTTTCCATCTCGGATCGCAAGTGCCTGTGGTTCACCTGGATGGGGACTCGGGTTCAAACGACGTTGACCGCGATGCTCCGTTTCAGAGGCGTAGACTGCGTCGAACGCGGCGTGGCCGTCGAAATCGATCAACCTCAGTC
>CALALR010000015.1 GCA_937925545.1 uncultured Planctomycetaceae bacterium | reverse complement strand
ATCGGTCATCAGGGAGTATTTAGCCTTACGGGATGGTCCCCGTAGATTCAGTCGGAGTTTCACGTGATCCGACCTACTCAGGTACCCTTCGAGAGATCGCTCGCTTTCGTGTACGGGACTGTCACCCTCTGTGGTTCCTCTTTCCAAAGGATTCTACTAGCAAGCAATTTTGTGACTCTCATTTGAAAGGCCCTACAACCCCGCAAGGGAAACCCTCGCGGTTTGGGCTGTTTCGCTTTCGCTCGCCGCTACTGACGAAATCGATTTTTCTTTCTACTCCTGTGGGTACTTAGATGTTTCAGTTCCCCACGTTCGCCACGTGCAGCTATGAATTCACTACACGCCAGTTCGGGAATCCCGGGATCAACATTTGTTTGTCAACTCCCCCGAGCTTTTCGCAGACTTCCACGCCCTTCATCGCCTCCTGATGCCAAGACATCCCCCATACGCCCTTAATAGCTTGGCCACATTTATCCAACGCTCTTGATGAACGGGGTCGAGGACGACCCGGCTCGCTAAGTCTTGAATAAATGACGCTATTATTAAGTAACGCTCGATTGATTCTTGTAATCTAAGAGCAAAGGAGATCCGAACAGATCTGTTGTTGCTCGACGGTCCCTGCCCCCTGCAAAAAGGACATTGACTTTCGAGCAGACCTGAACGAATTTCAGATGCCACTCTTACAATTTACTTCACCAAATTGTCAAAGATCTCGCGGCCGACATTGGTTCTCTCAAAAGAAAACCTCCGATCAACCGTGGCCCTAACGGCCAACCTGCCACCCTGCCGTCTCCAATCGAATCTACTAAAGATCGTGGGGTTCAGCCAAGTGGGCAGGAGCCTCCGGAGCACCTCTCCAGGGGCTCTTGTCCACTTCAGGGGGAACTTCAAATCATAGCAGTTTCCGCCAAGCTGTCAAAGGGGTGAAATCCAGAGGAATCCACTCACTATTGCTCCTGGCATGACTTCAATCGGAACGCGAATTCTAGAGATGTTCGGCAAATCTTCAAGGGGCTAGCGAGCCCTTTTCAGGAGAATCCTAAACTCCGCGCGTCATGGCCTATACCGACCCCATTTAATCCCCAGAAACCGCCTCTTCGGCACTGAACCGATTTCGTTGGAAATGGAATCGGGCACGGATGCACAGCAGGCCAAGAACAAACACCAGCAAGGCGTGGACGGCCAAATCTAGCCAAAGACTGACTGATTGAGGGAGATTCAGAGGGGAAACTATGGAGTGGACGCCCATCATGAATCTGCCACCCGGCCCTGTCCACATCGACGAGAGGGCAACGGTTGCACCTATGCAAAAAGCCCTTTCATCTCCCACAGCAAAGAACAGTCCAGTAATAAAAACTCCAGCCGCCACGATCCAGATGGCTCCGATCACCAAATGCGTCAGAGACCCTGGCAAAATCAACGCAAGAGTGCACAACACCGCAATTGCGGTCATTGCAATGATTAAGGACCGCAAGCTGAAATAGAAGTGGCGGGATGGGCCAGAGGGTTCGCTCACTTTTTTGATGCCCCTAAATAGCATGTTAGAGTCATAGCGACACCCATGCTAGCACATCAGGGCCCTGAATAGCACCGTCAATGAAAAAGGAAGCCGCATAGCATTAGCACAATGCGTCGGCTTTTTGCCCCACTTCAGTACCTTCGGTGACTCGATCAATCAAAGTTTCAGAGGTGTCAGAGGCGGCAACGGTGGCGACGGACTGACTGAGTTGCAGCGTCAATTGGGTGGTTCCCAATGGAATGGGACAATTGGCCAAAGCGCTCCGCACGCGGTTTCCTACGATCGTGGACTCTCGCTTCGAACTCCCTGGCAACATAATGATAAATTCCCCACGCTCGAGTCGTCCCAATAGATCCATGTCACGCAACCGGCTACCAATAAACTGACCCACGGAATCTAGCACCAATTCCGTCACCGCTTTGCCGTAGTCTCGTTCCAACGCTCCGTAGCCAATCACTTTTAAGTACAAGACCGACAATTCAGTCCCAGTTCGATGACTCTCAGAGATTCTTCTCTGCAACTCTGCACCGAACGCATCCCGACTTGGCAAATCAGCATGTTTGAGGCTCTCGACTGCATTTCGGTTTACTTTTTCCTTCGTAGAAGTTTCTAAGTCTTCGATCGGTAAGCACCCCTCCCCGTCATGCCAGTAGCTACAATTGCGGCCTGCACCCTTGGCCCCATAAATAGCCTCGTCCGAACGACGAATCATAGTGGCAGGGGCATCCTCCTCACTAGCTTCGCAAAGCCCGATGCTGGCCGTAACACTGAGCGTTTTCCCTTCAAATTCGATTTTTGTCGCTTCGAGGGCCTTGCGAATCCGTTCCGCTGCCACGCCCGCCTGCTTAATCGTTGTATTGGGCATGACCAAGGCGAATTCTTCCCCACCATAGCGGCAGGCAAGATCCGTTGCCTTGGCGTTTCTCTTTAAGGTGACGGCCACTTGCCGCAGCACATCGTCCCCTGCCTGGTGCCCATGTGTGTCGTTAAATTTCTTAAAGTGATCGACATCGAAGAGCAGTAAACAAAAGGGACGCCCCTTTTGGCGAAATTCTTCAATTCCTATTGCCAACGCTTCATCAAAGGCCCCGCGATTGGCTAATTGGGTCAACGAATCTGTTTTAGCTTTCGTTTGACTTGTTCTCAGCTCTTCTGCCTGAGACTGGATTTTATTCTCAGCATCTTCTAGCCGAGCTTGCAGCTTTTCATTTGCAGCCATGATCTGACGTAAGGCCTCGGCAACAAGATCTGAGTTGTCACCAGTATTCTTATCTATGGCACCCAATTGCGCGGTAATTCCACTCACCAACTGGTTGTGTGCACCCACATCCGACGCCACATGATTGGTCAGGTCTCTCAACTGTTGAATCGCCATCGCATTTCGTTCAGCATCGTAGGGGTTGTTGCCCTCACTACTGGATGGATGGTCGGATCTATTTGATAACCCGTGACTTACATAGAAATAGGCTCCAACAAACCCCACGATAAATGCAGTGAGCGCCAGCGAAGCATCAAGTAGTATGTAATTCAGTGACACACCAAGTGGAAGCAACATGATCCAATTGACTCCTGAAATTCTATTGAGGGCTCTTGCAACAGATTAAAGCTCTAGCGCCGGCCAAAACGATTCTCGTCTGAGCCCCACTTCTCGCCGCGATCTGCGATGATCAAGAATACTTCACAAGTGACAGAGATCGGCAAATTATTCGACTGTAACGTTTTTTCAGGCATTCCCTAATCACTTCAATCACTCCCGAATGCTTGCACCAGGTTGGATTGTAATGATTGACTAGATTGTAACACTAAGCGGATCGTAGAGTGATACGTAGAGATCTCTGGATGACACCAGGAAAAAAATCGCAATCCAGATAACTCCCTTAAGGCAAGTCTGGGCAGCATGCCGGGGAGAAACCTACTTCAGTATACGGCAAGCCAAAAGTGCCATAGCAACCATGCCTGTAGACATAATTGTCGCTGGTTCAGGTACAGCTGCCAGTGGCTGATTCCCAGCCACCTGCCGACCATAATTGGACTGCCACAGCCAAAGGTCGTACTCATCAACCATCTGACTGCCATCGGCGTCCGCCAATAAGCCAACCCCAGAAGTTCCGACGGAGCGCTGCCAAATTAAAAAGTCCCGTCCGTCAATATCTCCATCGGCGTCTATGTCACCGTGTAAACCTAACAGCTTGTCTGGGACTTCCCAGCCAATGTCTGCCAGCGCAGCGTAGTCCAGTGGCGTCAGAACCCTACGCCGCCCTAACACTAGCGGAGCCGCTAATGCAGAAATGGGAGGATCTGCATAGGGAGGACTCGTCGTTCCCGACGCCCAGTGGTCCTCGTTAGGCCCCAAAGAGACCGTCGAACCGGTCAAGTTAATCGTGTTGGCTCCTTGGAACTGATCACCGGAAACTAAATTGTCGAAGGAAGGTGCGGTCCCAAAACCAAAAACGTGGGCCAACTCGTGCAGTGCGATCGTCAGAAAGTCGGTCTGCCCTGGCGCGGGTGGTGTGTGAATATCGAAATGCCAGTTTCGCGGACTGCCACTGCTTAACGTGTCGAAGGCGATTGCCCCACCCCAAGTAGAAAAATCGATAGCACTTGAGCCGACTATGACACCTTGCCCACGACTGAGCGAAATATTTGCCTGACCTGGGCCGGCAGCACCTACTTGATTAACTGCTGGGGTATCATCCGTATCGAAATCTCGCCCCCCCGCAAAAATAATCAACGTATCTGACGGCACAAAGAGATTGATGAGACTAGCACTTTTGCCTGTGTTTGGATTTGTAAAAGTCGCCGTCCAGCCTGGACTCGAAGGAATTGCCAGAAGATTGTCAGCAAACGGCTCGAATGCCTTCGTCGCAAATCGCAGGGTGTCCAATGCCTGGGGATGATCGGAAAAAAAATCTCCTGCGGCACATACTCCGATATGGTCACACATCCTGCGAACTTCGATAGTAATCGCATGCAGCTGAACTACCGAAAACCACTGGGCTAATAACAGCGGACAACAAGCAAACCACACGGCGCCTGCGCGGCCTGGGCGTAAGCCTAATCGATGGATTTCGGCAATCGACATAATCTGGTGCAAGAGCTGTTCCGGTTCTGATCAATTGATATCCCTATTCTAATCAGAGCATACGGATTGAGCGAATACCGCTTCGGCCGGCAGCAAATGGACATTCCTTCCTAGCCTTGGCGGAAGCCCAGGGTTCGCGCTGACTTTAATTATGGGTTTCACGTCTTATGAAGACGCGACAACTGTATCACTTTTTACTCGGTTGCGAACAGCAATCTTCGCTTCCCTGCTTGAGTGCATCGGGATGACAATAGCAACTGGCCACCGGAGCAACGTCAGCGTTTTTCCACGCTGCTTTAACCATAGAAGCTAGCAATTTGACCTCCTCTGACTCGCCCTGCTCTTGAAGGGATTGCTGAAGTCCAAGCAAAGACCATGAATTGTTCGGATGACGCACCAAGTCGGCTCGATAAACTTCCTCTGCTTCACTAAAACGACCATCAGCAAGTAGTAATGCCCCTAACGCATGACGGACAGGCTGCATCCAACCAGGTGGCTCGTCGTAGCTGAGGTCTTCTTCCATCTCGACCGCTTCTCGCAAAGTCGCAAAAGCCTGTTCGTGATAACCGGTGCGGTAAGCCAATTCCCCCTCGGCCATTTTTCGGGCGATAGCAATTACCTCTTGTGCCGAGTTGTTGCCCATTTCCCACTCTTCCGTCAACTCGGCGGCTACCTCGTCGAGCAACCGTAGTTCCTTCTGCGCTTCTTCGGTCTTCCCTAGCGCAGAGAATGCCACGCTTCTAGCAGCATGTCTTTCAGCACGTGTGAACAATCGCCACTCGGGTGGCTCAGGCTCGGCGAGAATATCGTCCCACTTGCCGAAGCGAATCATCACGTGCAGCGGGGTTGTCATGAAACCATCCGCTAAGGTGACATACTCGCGAAGGAAGTTCTCAGGCACACTCTGTTCGATCTTGCGTGCCGCATCGATGGCCAACTGATATCGCCCCTCCATCATGGCGGCATATGCCAAGAAATGTATGTTGTGTAAAAAATAGATACTGTAGAAATCCGGCGGAGGAGCTTTAGCAAAGTAGCTCTCATCGGCAGTGATGGCTCGCTGGTTAGATGTGGTTGCGTCTGCGTAACGGCCCGTGCGGATGAAAATATGCGAAGGCATATGCACCAAGTGACCGGAGCCAGGAACCAAAGATTGCAATCGCTCCGCAGAAGGCAACCCCTTTTCCGGCCAGGGAGAAGCCTCGATGGCGTGAATGTAAAAATGATTAGCGCCCGGGTGTTTGGGAGTTTTATTCAACGTCGCTTCCAAAACTGCCAGGATTTCTAAAGTTCGACCTTTGGGTACTCCGTCGGCGGTCCACAAATCCCACGGCTGAAGATTCATCAAAGATTCGGCAAACAGAGCCCCCACATCAGGATCATTAGGAAATTGATGCCACACCCCTTCCATGGCATTCGCATAGGCTTGATCGAGTGGCAACCGATCCTTTGGGGCTGGCCAGGCATAGCGCCTCCTAACCGCTCGGACGAGCGCCATCTCAACCGTTGTTTCATCATCTAAGGCGGCGACCGCTTTCTGGGCTGCCTGGTTAGCCAAACGGCTCTGCTCTTCTTTCATCTCAGGATTGTTGATATGCAACCCGCGGGCGTACGCCGACCCCCACCATGCCATCGCGCACAAGGGATCAATTTCGGCTGCCCTCTCGAAGGACCGAATCGCTTCGTCATGATTGAAACCGTATAGAAGCTGTATTCCCTGGTCGAACCAGGCTTGTGCTTTGGGTGAACGCGTGGTGATCCGCCGCGAATATCCAGAGAAACCGGGATAACGATTCGCAGAAATGGTAGTCTTTTGTTCCTGATTCGGTGCAGCCGTAGATTGGTCGACGAAAAGCGTTGAAACTACAACCACAAAACTGGCATATAGCCTAAGATCAAATGCAAAACCTTTCACAAACCCTCCTTCACCCGCATGAGATATCGCCATCTGAAAACACGTCGCCCCTATATGAACGACACTATCCTTTTAAGCGATAAAACTCAAGCAATGAGCTCACACACAGGAAAAAAAGAGTTTAATCGGAGTCAAGATAGCGTTTTTTTCAATGCTTCAAATTCCTCACGGCACTCATCACAGATATCCAGATGACGCTCCACCGCCTCCAGGCCAGAGCTTACCGACTTACCTGCCAGATGCTGCTCTGCGAATTCTGCAACTAAGGCGAGACATTCTTCGCAGTTGAGTTCGGCATCGTTGGTGAGGCTCACCAAACGCAGCAAGTTTTCAATTTCTTCTTTGGTAAATATCATCGCACTTTCTCAATGGGGAAGCGTAGTCGCACACTCTTCGGCTTGATAACCAGCTTTTTGCAGAGCAGATTTCAGTTTCTTCCTGGCATCGTGGGTGAGTTTGTAAACGGCGTTACGATTGCTTCCCAGGTGACGAGCAATCTCATCTTGAGGCATCCCACGCAACTCAGCGAGAAGCACGGTCCGCTGCCTTTCAGTCAAGTCAGTCTCGATCAACTCAAGCATCTTGTCGATAAGTGCCTGCCGCTCGAATCGCTCTTCAGGACCGGGAGCTGTTTCGATCGCTCGATCAGGGACATGATCGGTCCCTTCCAACACGGTGTCGAGCGACACGTCTTTCCAACGGCTGCGGCGCAACTCTCCCAAAGCAACACGGATCGCGATCGCCGTCGCCCAGGTCACAAACTGGCTACGCCCCTGAAACTGATCAAGCCGATCAAGTATCCGTAAGAGCGCATCCTGGACTGAGTCTTCGAGAAACGAATCGTCCACATGCGCTCGACCGGCAAGCGCCTTGCGGAGATTGCGCAACACTATATCTCGCAAATCGGTGAGAGCCGACTCACGGTCTTCAACGGCACCTCGCAAATCTCTCAACCACTGTTTGTTTTCGCGGCCCATAGAGGATTCTCAATGTCCTAATACAACGGCAAAACGAAGGCCGGAACATGCCATGCGCAGTTGCGGCCCACAGCTTCCTCAACACTCTGCCACCACCGGTGCTGCCGGAAAGTCGACCTCGGTGCCAGCGACGTGATTAAAGTAGTTGGTGAAGATGTTTAGCGCTACGTTCGCCACAATCTCGGCAACCTCTCCATCATTGTATCCAGCTTCACGGACCTGCTGAAGATCCTCATCGGAGACTACACCACGTTCGCGGACGATCTTCTGGGCAAACTCTAAGGCCGCCTGCACTTTCTCATTGCCAGCCTCCGCCCGCCGGGCATCGCAGGTCTCTTGTTCCGAGAGCCCTGCCCCTTTGCCGAGTGCTGTATGAGCCGCCAGACAATAGTCGCAGCGATTCTCCTCACCCACGGAAAGCGCAATCTGCTCGCGGAGCCGCGGCATGAGCAGTCCCGAAGCAAGCTGCTGGCTGAATCCCAAATAGGCATTGGCCACCGCCGGTGAATTGGCCATCGTCGAGATCAAGTTGGGAACCATACCCATTTTCTTTTTCACAGAGTCGAGAATCTCTTGTTGAGCCGAATCTGCAGCGTTTTTATGAACAGGTTGAATTCGTGCCATCGTTCTTGTCCTTCGTTTCAAGGTTTGGTGAATCATGAGAGGGAATTGCATCCCGTTTCACCTTTGATGACGCTTGAAAGCCTATCCTTACTTTGAATTCTCTCAATACTTTTCTAACGAGAGGTTCTTGAAATATAATGCGAGGATAATTCAAGTTGTTGCGATTCGTGTGTGCGAAACTTTGTTTATTAAACAAAACTCAAAAGATGTGGTTCACTCGGAAATCCGAAACCGACAAGTTCCAGGAACTACTTCTGCGTAGCGGCCTCATCGATGAAGTCGAGATAGGCGAAGTACGCAAAGCTCACAGAACAAAGTGGAGAGGAATAGGTAACCTCGAAGAAGTTTGCTCACACCTTGTGGCAAATGGATCACTTACTCAGTGGCAAGTAGACAAACTCCGAAACGGTAAGTTCAGAGGATTCTTCTGGGACAACTACAAAATTATTGACCACCTAGGAGTCGGCAACCTATCAACTGCTTTTCTTGCCGAAGACACCGACACTGGCACAAGAGTCATCCTTTGCGTTACGCCAACTATCAGAGGACCAATGACTTATGAAGCTTTTGATTCTGAACGAACCTGACAAACCGACCTCCGTTCCTCTGTTCCCTCATGTTCCATATCAAATGATGAACCTAAAAAAACGGGCCCGAGTATTCACCCGGGCCCGTTCGTAGTTTGTACGTAACTTAACCCCCGCCGCGAACCGAAGTTCAACCACGGGCTTGAACGTTACGCACTTTTTGTCTGAGGTGTGTCACTAAACAGCTTCGCGCGGCCGTCAACGACGTCGTCGGTCAACAGGTAGCGATTGCCCCGCGGTTGGTCTGGCAGGTCGTACATAATGTCGAGCATCACACTTTCGATGATGGATCGCAGGCCGCGCGCCCCCGTCTTTCGTTCGGCAGCGCGGCGGGCAATGGCTTGGAGTGCCTTATCGGTGAACTGCAAGTCGGCCTCTTCCATCGCGAACAAATGTTGATACTGCTTCGTGAGGGCGTTCTTCGGCTCGGTCAGCACGCGGACCAGTGAGGTCTCGTCCAAAGGTTGGAGCGCAGTTACTACTGGCAGGCGTCCTACGAGTTCCGGAATCATGCCGTACTCAATCAAGTCGTCGGGCGTGATATTAGCAAGGGTTTCGCCGAGGTCCATTTCCGAAGCCAAGTCTCCTTGCTGCCCAAAACCCATCGTGCGGCGACCCATTCGTTTGCGAATTACTTCTTCGATGCCGTCAAAAGTGCCGCCGACGATGAACAAAATATTCGTGGTGTCAATCTGGATGTATTGCTGCTCGGGATGCTTGCGTCCTCCCTGGGGCGGCACGTTGGCCGTGGTCCCTTCAAGCATCTTCAGCAGTGCCTGCTGAACTCCCTCTCCAGACACGTCTCGAGTGATCGAAACGTTCTGGCTTGTCTTCCCAATCTTGTCAATCTCGTCGATATAAAGAACTCCACGCTGTGCAGCCTCGATGTCGAAGTCGGCAGCGTGCAGAAGTTTCAACAGTAAGTTTTCCACGTCCTCGCCGACATAACCGGCTTCGGTCAGCGTGGTCGCATCGCCAATCGCAAACGGCACATTCAGTTTACGTGCCAACGTGCGGGCCAAGAGCGTTTTTCCACACCCAGTGGGACCCACAAGCAAGATGTTGGACTTGTCGATCTCGATATCAGACTCTTCCTCGGCCACCATCAATCGCTTGTAGTGGCTGTGAACCGCTACGGCGAGCACCCGCTTGGCAGCTTCCTGACCGATGACGTATTCGTCCAGTTCCAGTGCTATTTCACGAGGGCTGGGGACCTTGGCAAACGTTTGCTTGCTCGACCCGCGCCGCTTGCGTTCCTGATCGAGAATCGATTGGCAGAGTTCGATGCACTCGCCGCAGATGTAAACATCGCCTGGTCCTTCGACCAGGGGGCCAACGTCGCGGTAGCTCTTTCGGCAGAATGAACAGAAAGCATTCTTTTTCGAAGTGCTTCCGCGCCGTCCACCGATGTCTTTACCCGTAGGCATGAAAATCTCCTTCCGAGGGATGCTAAACCTCTCAGACCATCACCGTTCTGAGAGGTCGCTTAGTTCATCAAGGGTGTCGCTCGTGGGAGTCAACTCGTTAATCGAAATCCGACCCACCGAAATCCGATCTGCGAGCCAAACTTATCATGCCTCGCGGGGCTTCCATGTCCGCTCAGTCCGAGCACCAATTCTGTGGTACCATACGTAGCTCCAACGAGAGTCGTTCATCGGTCTTCCGCTACTGGGGGGTTTACTAGCACCCACCAGTGCCGAACAACCGCGACAGCCGGAGTGTTTTTCGATATTTGTAGCGACCCTCCTACTGGGGCCAACCCGCACTTTCGACAAACTCCCCGTTCTCGGCAAATATCCTTTGAAGGCCAGAGGATCGTTCAAGGACATGTGCCGATTACGTTACTCTGTTCTCGGTCGGACTGGGAGCACTTTGCTGACTGCCCGATCGAGGTGTCTCGCCAAGCTCTGCTTTCAGTTTGGTTGCTAGCTTTGTTTTTATATGTCGGAATTCTTCATCGCTTAGCCCACCCTGGTCATGCAAGTCTCTGAACTTTGACATCAATTCACTGCTCTCTTGCACGTCGTCAACCTTACCATCGCGAAACCTTCGCACGACGGCTATGCCGATTGCAAGGACCACGAAGACTGCCGCGAATAGTAAGGCGGCCTCTGTCAGCGAATGCCATCTTTCGTCCATCACGCCTTCAAACTGACCAATCAAGCCGCTTGCCGATCCCCTGTGCCCCAACTAGCTCATGTTCCAACATTTATTATGTCCCGACTGCTAGCTTTCGTCCAGAATGATCTGGAATCGCACCGTTTCCCCTAGATGGAATACTCAACCAAACGAACAAACTCGCCCCATTTTCAGCAGGGTGAACAGCTTTTGCAAGCGTTTCAAGCGGAGCTACCAGCATCTCCGATACTCCCCTTGAGGGGCAAATTTTGTTTGGACGGGAAAAACTACGCGCTGACAAAATGGTCGTCCTCTCACGGAGTGTAACCACTTCTTATGAGCCGCGTTGGACTGATCCGAAGGTCAAAATGAACTGCACTCCAAAAACCTGGTATGGCCGATTCATCGCAAGGATGCACGTTTGGACTTTATGTCTGTTGATTGGTTGGATTCTTGCAGGCCAGGGATTCGCCCAGGCTCAAACGACTTCCACAAATCCCGCTGTAAAGCCTATCTACTGGCAACAGCCTCTTTTGTTCATTCCCTACCAGCTTAACAAACAGGTTCCCGGTGCCGACAAGATCGCCCAGGTACAATTGCTCGTCTCGCGTACGGGCACCAATGATTGGCAAACCCTACAGTCCGCGCAGGCGAATGTGCTGGGTTTCAGTTACCACGCGCCTGAAGAGGGGACCTATTGGTTTGCCCTTCGCCACTTGGACGAGCAGGGAAAGTCGCTCGATGCACAAACAGGTGTTGCCCAACTCCAAATCGTCATCGACACTACCCAGCCCAAGTTGGAACTTGCTGCCTCGCGAGGTGCTAATGGCGACATTGTCATTCGATACGATGCCACCGATAAGAACCTTGAACCGGGGTCGCTTATCGTGGAAGCCCGCACGGCTGATGGCCTCTGGACCAATGTGCCCCTCACTTCTCCCGATCTCATCCAACCAGATCGCCTGGTGGGGCGCGTACGATGGAATGCTCCCAACGGCAACGATGTCGAAGTGCGTGGGGTGATTGCCGATCGCGCGGGGAATCGGGGACAAGCAGTCACCATGCTCTCGCTCTCAGGTCCATCGTTGAACATGCCAGATCGCACGCCCGAAAACTCGCTTCCGACGACTTCCACCGAGCTCCACACTGCACAAACGGCTCCTAAACATTTAGCACAAGATTGGCCAACATCTAACCAACTCCCTACCCAATCCGCTGCTCAACCAGACAACAGCCTATTCGCTCCGCCACAACTCAATCCTTATTCCAATTCTTCCCAGCAACACAATCAGCGTCGCACCCCGGCTAAATTTGCTGTGGATGGTGCCGCCGAAGCAGAGCAAGCGGAACGCACTCTTGGCAGTGGACTCGCACCTTCGCTCAACGGCGAAGAACAACTTCCCATGGGAGGAGTGGCTCTAGACTCAAAGTCAAATCCAGATTGGACTTCCACGGGTCGAGAACCAGGCCAACCGTTGCTCGTGAATTCACGCACTTTCGATGTCGACTACGACTTGCAGTCTGTCGGACCATGGGGTGTTGCCAAAGTAGAATTGTGGGGTACACAGGATGGGGGTGTTACGTGGCAAAGCTACGGTGTCGATCCTGACAACCGCAGTCCCATACGCGCTCGGGTGCCCAGTGCCGGTGTCTACGGTTTTCGCATCCTTGTCGACGGAGCCAACGGTGCAGGGTCACCGCCTCCACAAACCGGTGAAGAACCGGAGCTGGTCGTCGCCGTTGATCTGGAACCTCCAACTGCAGAATTACTCTCGGCCGAATTGGGCAGCGGAAATCTCAGCGATCATCTCCTGATCAGGTGGGCCGCCGAGGATGATAATCTCGAGTCGCGGCCGGTCGGATTGTATTTCTCTTCCCAGCCAAGTGGCCCTTGGACGGCCATCGCTGCTGGTCTGGAGAACACGGGGAGTTACACTTGGCGAATCGAGCGTCACGTACCCGACCGATTTTTCGTGCGACTGGAAGTCCGCGACACCGCCGGCAACGTTGCGACGTTCCAAACACCAGAACCCCTTACTCTCAACCGTCCCCAGCCCACCGGCCACTTGCGCAACGCAAGGCCCATCACCGGTGTCCCTAGAGTTTCACCACTCTTTGAATGATCGAATAACATATTTAGAGCATTCACTTGGTGGCTTCTAATTGACCAACTGTCATCTCAACGCGAGACCCTGACAATTTGTCAGAGGAACTCGACATTTTGTCGTGCCATTTCATCGGCACTTTCTACTTCCTCGCAACTCGCTGCAGAACGTGTGAAAGCGGCGCGCAGTTTGCAAATACTTCTCTATCTCTACCCAATGAAAAATTCGGCACGCTTACTTTAGGCAAGGAATTGAATTCATATGACCCAAGATAAACAAAACCCAGTTGTCCTGATGACGGGCAACAGTGGATTGATCGGAAGCCGCATTTGTCAGCGATTGCAAGATCGCTATACGTTGGTCGGAATGGATCTTCATCCTCCTCGAGTGGAAAAGAACGTACATAAATGGATTCAATGTGACCTGACTAAGGATTCCAGCGTACGTTCAGCCCTGCACGAGACCCTTGAGCAATTTGGGGATAGCCTCGCAAGCGTGATTCATCTTGCTGCGTATTATGATTTTTCCGGCGAACCCAGCCCGTTGTATAACGAACTGACCGTCGAAGGAACGCGACGCTTGCTGAGCGGCCTAAAAAGTTTTCAACACGTGGGCCAATTTGTTTTTTCCAGCAGCTTGCTCGTGATGAAGCCCTGCGAATTAGGACAGCAACTTACAGAAGAATCCCCCACGCAAGCTGAATGGGAATATCCGCAATCCAAGCTCGACGCAGAGCGGGTAATCCAGGAGGAACATGAGGATATTCCTACAGTGATCCTACGCCTTGCCGGCACCTACGATGAGTCGGGCCAATCCCCACCTATCACTCAGAACATTCGTCGCATAGCTGAGAGACAACTGGAGAGTTATGTATTTCCCGGCGACCCCGACCGCGGCCAGACTTTTGTCCATCTGGACGACATCGCAATCTGCGTGGAACAAGTCGTCGAAAAACGCACTCAACTTGATGACAGTCTCATACTTCTCATCGCAGAAGATGAATGTCTCAGTTACGAAACTCTTCAAGACAGAATCGGAGAGCTGATCTACGGAGAGGAGGATTGGCCGACGATTCGCATTCCGAAGTTCGTGGCCAAAGCTGGTGCGTGGGTCAAGGTTCAACTTGCGGACTCTGCAGAAGAAAAGCCTTTCATCAAGCCCTGGATGGTTGATTTGGCCGATGCCCATTATCCCGTCGACAATAGTCGCGCAAGAGATCTCTTGGGGTGGCAGCCATCGCGATCCCTCTCCACCACGTTACCCGCCATGATCGCCGGTTTAAAACAAAACCCACGCAAGTGGTATGAGTTGAATAATCTGCAAGTACCTTCCAAAGAACTGCTTGAGCAAATCTCTGGCAATACGCTGGCAGAGAAAACTTAATCCATGCCAACAAGAGACGCTATGTCCAGTCGATCAATCAGCACCGCACATAATCATCAGGTCAAGGTTGCACCCTGGAGCTACAATCCCTCTGCCTGGAGTCAGCGTATTCCCATATGCATCTTGGCAGCCGTCGCCACGCTGATCGCAAGTTACATGGCACTCTACCAATGGCGTCTGATCGATTCGGTGTGGGATCCCGTCTTTGGAGACAGCTCGGAGAAAGTGTTGGATTCCAATGTTGCTCAAACCATGGATCGTTGGATTGGCATTCCTGACGCGGCACTCGGAGCGTTTGCCTATTTGGGAGATGCAGTTCTGGGATTAGCCGGATCGACTCGACGATGGCAATACCGCCCCTGGATTGTCATCCTCTTCGGCATCGACGTGATCCCGTTGGGAATAGTCAGTAGCATCCTCGTAATCCTCCAAGGAGCTGTTGTGGGATATTGGTGCTTTCTCTGTCTCGCGACGGCTGCGATCTCACTTATCCTTGCCTATTGGGCATACGACGAAGTTTTTTCTTCGTTGAAATACCTCTCTCAGGTCTGGAAACAATCGAAAAGCATGAAAGAAACCACCTGGGCATTTTGTGGGATTCCCACAGAAATTTCCCTGAAGGTCGGCAATGAATCAATTCAAGAGGTCAACTAATGTGGGCACGAGTTGTCGAATGCATGTTGGGATGCTGGTTATTAATGAGCCCGTTTAACTTTGGGCATCCAGCCGAAGCCAGCGCGTGGTGGTACAACGACCTGGCGGTTGGAAGTGCAATCATCATCTTGTCCTTGATATCTTATTGGGGGCCGACGAGCGGAGCTCATTGGCTCTTGATTCCAATAGCAATCTGGTTGATCGGATTCGGACGCCTCACGTCTACCCCGCCTCTCTCAGCTGCCGAACAAAATCACATCATTCTGGGGCTCTTGCTGGCGATGTTCGCCATTGTTCCAAATCACGCTTCGCAACCACCCGCGGGTTGGCAAACCGCTGTCCGGCGACTGGGCCCTTCTCCCCCTCAATAAAACTTAAAATTTTGAAAAGGAGTTAGAGCATGTTCTTACTGAAAGATTTAAGAGAACTCACCGAAGAGAATAAATCCCCTGCTATTTCACTTTATATGCCGACACATGCGACTGGTCGTGAAAGACAAGAGGACGAAATTCGCCACAAGAATCTCCTGCGCAAAATCGAAACAGAGATGGTTCGGCAAGATTTCGACAAGACGTTGATCGACAAGTTGCTGACCCCATTAGCTGAGATACCGGACCACGATTCCCTCTGGCGCCATCGCAGCGCCGGTCTGGCGGCCTTCGTCGCTCCAGAATTTTCTCGCACACACATTCTGCCGATGGCGATGCCCGAATACGCATCTGTAGACGAACGATTTCACTTGAGCCCCTTGCTCTCTCTTTTGCAAGCCAACGGAAATTATTATCTGCTGTGTCTCACCAAGGATTCCGCAGAACTCTTCGAAGCCACTCGCTTTTCGAGAATTACCTGCGAGTTGGAGATTCCCACTCCTATGGAGATCGATGGGGAGCAGGCGTTGCAATTGCATTCGCATCAGGCCCCTACACAAGGCAAGGGGGGTGTCGCTGAAGCCATATTCCATGCACAAGGGGCGCCTGATGATCGCGAGAAGGTTGATATTACTAACTACTTCAAACGACGCGTTGAACCACAAGTTACTCAGGAGCTACAAAATCAAAACATCCCTCTTGTTTTGGCGTGCGTGGACTACTTAGCGCCGATTTATCATGAGGCAAACTCCTATCCGCATCTGCTCGAAGAACACGTTGCAGGGAATCCCGATGAAATGAGTGAAGAAGACTTGCTCTCTGAAGCATGGAAATGCGTGGAACCATATTTTCGCAAAGCCGAATCTCAGGCAACAGAAAAATATGGTGACTTGTTAGGCAGCGAACGCTCGCTTGCCGACGAGGAAGCAATCCTGGAAGCAGCTCGAAATGGTAGAGTTGAGACAATCTTCGTACCCAACCATTCCAACGGCCAGTCCACAACTTCATCAGCCGTGCCAAAGGTGAATCCTGTGGTTGAAGAATCTGTTTATCAGACACTCAACTTCGGTGGCAAAGTGTTTGCCGTTGATGAGATTCCTACCAAGGAAGAAGACAATTCACCGGAGCTGGCCGCCATCCTACGCTACTGATCAGGAGACCTCCTCAGTGGCCGTTTATTACTCTAAAATTTCAACTCACAGTGTCTCACATCAAATCCATGGGATTATGTCATGACGAACAACACTGGCAGTGATGAAGAACTAGTCGAATTCCTGGCTGAGTTGGAAAAACAGCTCGAGACCCCGGTCGTGCCCGGCGAGATGTACGATTGGGTGGAACGTGGCGAGAAAGATCTCAATCAACTCTCCGAGACGTATGCCGCCCACGTCAAATCTTCCCACGAGTCTCAGTATGAGGCCATCATCGAGCAGGATTCTGAGCAGATCACGCGCATGGAAAAATTCCGCGAGGAAGACGCTTCGCTGCTCGAGGAGATCGATCGGCTTGGCGAAGCATTTGCCAAGCTGAAGAAGCTGGTCAACGCCGCCGAAGAGGCTCCGCAACGCGACGAAGGGGAGTTGGAGGACTTGCTACCAAAAGTCACTGGCGAAGCCCTGGTCCTGATTATCCGTATCCGCATGCACGAAAATGCCATCGATACCTGGTACGTGGAAGCATTCCAGCGCGACCGCGGCGTAGCGGACTGATGCTATTGCTGCGTATGCCGTTTCGTACAACCGAAGATTGCACCACAAAGGGTTCAACCTGCAGGAGAATTCAAAGTCGGTTACTTGCTCTTGCGAGTTTGCTCTAGGAGTTTCTTCAAAGCGGTGAGTCGCTCGGGATATTCCCCGGCAAGATTATCTGTCTCACCAGGGTCAAGTTCTAAATTATAGAGTTGGGGCTCAGAGCTGTTGCCAAGTTCTGTATTTGTGTTGAGATTCATTTTCGGCTTCGAGGAAGCCTCAATATATTTCCAGGGGCCTTTTCTTAAAGCGAGGACCTGGGCCTGCTGGACAAGCTGCTCTCTGCCCGTGGCAGATTGCCCCGACAGTGCGGCAGATAGATCCTGACTGTCCGGTATGGCCCCCTCGGGTAATTCTGTCGACGCGCCGGCCAATGCACTCAAACTGGCTGCAAAATCCACTTGTGAAACCATGGCATCTGAAACCCCAGGCTTGATCCGCTCGGGCCAGTGAGCGATCAGAGGCACTCGGGTTCCAGCCTCAAAAATGCTGTACTTGCCACCCCGAAACGGGCCTGCTGGCTTGTGCTGGCCTATTCTTGCTACCGCCTCATCTTTATAGCCATCGTCCAACACGGGACCATTGTCACTTGTCACGATAATCAAAGTGTTGTCGACTAGATCGGCAGCACGTAGCGCCTGCATGAGAACCCCGACACTGGCATCGAATTCCACCACCGCATCACCTCGGGCGCCATGGGACGTCGCACCGACAAATCTCGCATGAGGTGCTCGTGGAACATGAATATTCTGCGAAGAAAAAAACAAAAAGAAAGGACGATTCTTGTTACGGGTAATGAAGGCAGAAGCTCTACTCGTGAATACATCGGTCATTTCTTCGTCGATCCAACGAGCGCTTCGCCCTCCCGTCATAAAACCGATTCGGCTTATACCATTCACAATCGAATTATTATGCCCATGTGACTAATCCAGCTAGAGCGATTCATGGTGGGTCTTCTTCGTGGATTGACCGTCTGGGTTGGTTTCAACCACGTCGACAGGATCTTTAGGATCGTAATTGACGATCTTATGATTTTCCACATATACGCAAGGTACCCTGTCATTCGTTGTTGGCATGATAAAACAATAGTCGAATCCGATTTCCAAGGGTCCGGGCTTTAGCAAACCGGACCAGTTGGGCTTTGGTTTTTCTCCCAAACCAAGATGCCACTTGCCGATGACTCCCGTTCGGTAGCCGGCCTGCTGCAGAATCGAGGCCAGCGTCGTTCTGCCTGGCTGTATCAATGCAGTGGCGTTGGGCGGAGCAATTCCTGTCCCTTTCTTGCGCCAAGCATACTCCCCTGTGAGAAGACTATAACGACTCGGAGTGCAAGTGGCCGAGGTAGCATAACCCGCAGTGAAGCGGAGTCCGTTGCTGGCAAGTTCATCGATGTGCGGAGTAGAAATGCTTGTGGCCCCGTAGCAACCCAAATCGCCGTAGCCGATGTCGTCTCCGTAGATGAGGAGGATATTGGGCGGATCGACATCTTTTGCATTCGCCTGGAAAGGAAGGCACAGAATCCATCCCAGTGCCAACCACACCGCCAAGTCGCGCATTTTGCATCTTTCCCTTCAAAGAAATCAGTCAGCCAGAATTCACGACGTGTTTGATTTGAGCATGGCACAGAAACGCCTGTAAGGCAATTCCCGGACACCCCAAGAATCTCGCGTGAGCACCATTGCGAAAACCCATCCGACGAGTAACCGTCCTCGCAAGTCCATCCAAGTAAGCCAATTGACGCCCCCAGGATTTTGCGTAAGCTAACTATGACTAACAGCAAACGACTAGCAGGTAATAGCTTTATTGGCCGGAGTGGCGGAATTGGCAGACGCGCTGGATTCAAAATCCAGTGGCCGCAAGGTCGTGTGGGTTCGAGTCCCACCTCCGGTACTCTTAACTGACAACGACTTACGTCGATTGTCGCTTGGGCCCGAAAATAGGCCGCATTACCTCGGTGGCACATTTGTGGCACACCCCTCAGGTGACGTCGTTTCTGCACTGCCGAAACGTCTTCTCTTTGCAGGGAACATCCATTAGTGATTATTGGCATGACCCCAGGAGGGGTCCAGTTGGGCCGCTCGGTTTGCACGCACGTCTATCGACCTCACGACTGCTGATGTCGGAAGGCGTCTGCGGGCCAGTCGTCCCGCCAACTCTTTGGAGCGAGTTGGCCAGGTGTTGACGTGCAAGGTCATCGGAAGCTGAGGGATGGGTGTAGGGTCCCAATTGGCCCTCTGGTGGATAATTTGTCCATCAACCAGCCACCTTATCTCGCAAGGATCCCATTCAATTGCGAAGCGATGCGGGCTCTCCGCTGCATCAAAGCCAAGCTTGATGCTGCTTGGAGAACCTCTGTAGCCATAATCGAACCTTGCTCCTTCTCCGCCGGGGTTATAGAAGACATTGACCAAGACGTGGTCTGAGCGGTTGCCAACAATCTCAATATCAATTTCCTGCCTTGGAGAGTCGCGGTGCAAGAAGAATCCCGTGACCACGCCTGGTACCTTACTTGCTTGTAGGACCACCTCGAACCTCCCAAAGAGGAACTTGTCTCGACTGGAGATAGAAGCCGCACTGTAGTTCCTGACACCAAGGGGCTCGCTTTTCACGCTGAGCTCAGCGCCACCTCCCGTAAGTAGCTCGACATTCGACGGACAGAACAGTGCCAAGTTGCCCGAAAAAGTATCATCCCTAAGCACCCATCGCTTCTTGTCGAGGTTCTCAAGCTTGTCTTCGAAGTTCACATGTGATGCCTCATCCGAGCCGTTGCACGCAATTTTACACCGAACTCCGCTCCATTGCTTTCGGTGCTCTACTACCCACGGTGATGGGTCGTGCCTTGGGGAACCATTAACCGCAGGTCCGCATGCTTCCCCGTTTGTGCTCAAGAGCTGCCTTTGTCCAACGTCATCAACGTCTGGAAAGGAACAAGTAGGCGGCGCGCACTTTAGGTGCTCACATACTACTTTCCACTTGTCGACCATGGCTTTGCTTAGCACGGCGGCATCGCAGTCCTTCATCTCTTCTGCGAAATCAATCGCACAGCCGTTGTTATCCAGCGAATCATTTGTGGTGATGACAAACTTTGCTCTGGGATACTTTGCCAGTAACGTCTTTGCCATCCCTCTTAAGGACCCGATGTTCACGTATGCGTCAAACACCCGATCAGCACTTCCCGCAAGGAGCTGCTTAAGCTCCCATTCTGGAAGTTCATCAAGATCGCTGCAGCACCTGTAGCCAAGCATAGACAGTGC
The DNA here is from genome assembly GCA_937925545.1 of uncultured Planctomycetaceae bacterium. Taxonomy (GTDB): domain Bacteria; phylum Planctomycetota; class Planctomycetia; order Pirellulales; family Lacipirellulaceae; genus Bythopirellula. Next base: position 906,725 of record CALALR010000015.1, on the reverse strand, counting down.
CATTGCAAGTGATGAGAGCCCGGAGCCCTCTGGTCCAAAGGCGAACACTGGACGCTCGTTTGGGCGAATCTGGAACAACGATTCGCCTTCACAATCGAGAACTCCAATCTTCGTCAGCTCAGGGAGTATTGAGTAGGAGTTGGAGGACCCAAAATCGTGTCGCTGTCTAATGATTGACCTTCTTGTCGCGCAAACATTTAGCACATCGAATTGATGATTAATCCATAGGTCCACCGGCCCTCGACAGGGCAGAAGTTCCAGCAGTTTCTTGGCACCATCACGCGACAAAACGTATCCCGACATGTACCACAGCCCACGCACAGGCCGGAACACGCTGTTAGAAACAAGCGTCTTTTGGGCACCGTTTTTCACTTCCTTGTACGACAAGTACAGAATGTCGAATGGTGGATTGTCGCCGCATTCTGTGTGTATTTCACTCCACGCACGATCGAGATATCGTGCGAAACCTCGTTGGAACCAGACGTCATCTTCGACTACTAAGGCGTAAGCGTGCTCTCCATTTGCTATTTGCTGCCACACACCTACATGAGAAAGTGCAACCGCAATCTCGGGGCGACTCATCGGGATTGTTCTATCGAAATCGACTCGCTCTGGTAGTGCGTCCGGCTGAGGTTCAACAAGCAATTGGTCTCTAAGGGTATAGGCCGGAACAATCTCGCCATTGTCCCAAAGCGGCTCTTCACAATTCCTGGCATCGACGGCGGAATAACGCACAGCGAGCTGGGAGAGCTTAGTACCTGTTGAATCTAGGACACGCCCCAATTCTCGGTGCATCTCATTCCAGCGCTTAGTTTGGCGATCTAGATTTATTACATAAATGCGTTCTATAGTTGGCTGCAAATTCGCGTGTGCCCGTCCAAAAGTGTGACACCTTTGCCTAGGTAGGAAAATGCGTGACTTCAAGGCGAGTTTGTATAGAACCTTGGTAGGTGCCATCAGAGGTGTTGACAGATTCATTCACCACCTTTGTCAGATGCTTGATTCTTCATTCTTAGTATTCTCTCTGGTTAGAAAGCCTCCAGTTCCTTGTGTCGTGTCTATAACTGAGCTGCCAATTGCTAGTGGCCACATCTTCCCAATTATGCAACACGTTTAGTGTTTCCTCTATCTCACCGTACTCAGTTGCATGGTCGAAGATCGACTTTGTGAGGTTTCCGGGGCCTGTTGCTGATTGGATCTCGGGCAATTCAGCTTCCAGCGGGTACTCCAACGCTTCGGTAGCTCTTGCTAGTGCCCGTTCGACGATTGGGTGTCGTTGAGCAGCAATTAACGGATTGTTGTTGAAATAGAATATCCAGCTAGAAGAGTAGGCACCTGACTCAAGGAACACCGATGGCGGAACCATCTCGTTGGTGGCGACATCATAGCAGAGTGGTTGAATCTGCAGTCGACCATCATTGAACAGATAGTCGATTGCAGGCCCATGGTAGACATCGTCGGCATCTACGTAGCAACCTCCCTCCAAAAAAATATAGCAGAGCCGAAAGTAATCAGACTGCATCGCAGGGTGATAGCAGCTTTCAAAGGCCTTTTCGTAACGAGGCCCTAAGAGTTCTGAAATGTATGTTCTTGCCTTCTCTGCATCAAACAGTAGTAGCTCGAATCCTTGTTTCTCCAAAAGACTCCATGATTCAATGCATGAACTAACATCGCTCGGCAGTTGCTTCAAATCGTCCCAGTATTGAACGATTCTTCTTTTAGGCTCCGTGTGTAGTTCAGCAGCTATGACATTCTGTTCACGAGAGCATTGCACCAACTCACGAACGAAATCGGAACGTGCACGATGATCTTCTTGGGTGGCTTGTACTTCTGCCATATATGAGTTATCCGGGGTAAAGGGAATGCAATATAGTAGGCGACTATTCCAATCGGATCCAGCTACCGGCAATACCGGCTGAGTATTGGATTAGTGGTGCCTCGCCCCGAATACTCTTCCACTGATATTCACTGAGTTGGATGGCCGTAGTTGGCTCTGACATTTCTTTTAGCAAATTGCATCATCTAGCCTTCCGCCTCTCCTTAACCGCTCGAATTCGTGCCCAGGAATCATCCATTTGCCGGTAGCTGGATCTTTCTCGCACTCAATGCGCCCAGAATTACACCATCGCTCTTGTACGGTGTGACGGGTGACCTTCATCATCGCCGCCACTTCAGAGGTCGTGTACCAATCTTTGGTACCTGTGATTTCAGAGATCACCGAATGCATGTCGGAAACCTGGTCGGAAAGTGCCACCACTTGTTGTTCCAGCGAACTAAGTGCTCGGATTATCGCTAAACTATCAGTTTCGGTCATGGTCGTGCGCATTTTCTCGTTGCTGATGACTCAGCAGGTCGTTGGTGAATAATGACTGGCGTTGGTGCTAAAAGATTGCTCGAAAAAGCACGACCACAACAGAGATGAAGCATAGGACAAAGAGCATGACGCCTGCTGTAGCCAGAACTCCTGCCACATCTTTAGAAGTCTCGGCTGCGTCTAGTTCCCATCGACCGTTGCAATAGGAGAGAGTCCGCTCTCCTCTGGCTGTGGACCGAACGGTTATACGCCCAGGCTGAACGTCAAACACACCATCATCAAATGGCACGTCCTCCTGGAGTGATTGCACAACACCAACCCTGGGAAGAGATATCATTCCATCCCCATGGAGCATGGCGATTCCGATATCTAGAGCTTGCTGGTGATTTCCATGCTGATTGCTCATCCATTTCGCCTTTGAACCTGATTTTCTGGTCAACTCTTCCAAGTCCCCTGGTACCAAGGTTCGCCAAGGCCTGAGCTGTAAGCTCATAAAACCCACGCATTTGCGACGCTTGGGACTCGCCGGTTTAGGTGCGCCATGGGAACATACAGTGCCTTAGCCCATAGCAACGAGACACTGGAGAAGCATCCAGCCAAAAATCAGCAGGCCCAGCACGTAGGAAAAGTACACCGACATTACCACAGTGAACACTACAAAATCCTTAACACTCAACAGTGGTCGACGTGCATCGTCAAAAGCATGTCTTAGTCGATTGTAAAAAGTTGGCGGACGGCTTACGTAGCGATACCACATAAAGCCTTCATAGCGGAGCAATAGGGGAAAGTTCTTGCCGCCCGAGATAGGAGGCTGCTGGATCGTTAAAAGTGTTCTTAGCCCGCTTTTTCTCGTAGCCGTAAAACCAAGGTGTTCGTGCATCGGAATGGCATCCCCCCAGCTGTACAGCGTATCACCGAACAATACGCCTCCATTCCCATAGAGTGTGACTGGGCCAATTTGTAGTTCACCAGAACTTGGTATGGGCTCACAGATTGGTGCCAGGACGGCATTGTCATCGGTCTTGTCATCTTCGGGTGGTATGAACTGGCGTAACTTCGCAGGCTGGTAGGGCAGTACGCGATGCCAGTAGCCTTCTTCGTAGGTGTATTCCCAGCTAAGCCCGCTATCTTGCTGAATATGAACAGTCGCGGGAACAGCATTAGTCTGAGTGAAGGTTCTGCCGGACGCCTCATGCCGAACTTTGAACACTTGACGATGGCGAAACACGACCTGGTTGTGCTCAAGGAGAATTGAGCCGTCTGGCTGTAGCACGACTCCGTTTCTTGCCTCCTCTGGACCGGTCAGTTCTTCAAGCTGGATTGTGCGCTTCCATTGCTTACTCGGTGGGTGGTAGTCAAATCGCTCGACAACACCCGACACCACATGTTCCATCTCGAAACCACAACGGTAACTGTACGGTGTTGGTCGCCAATGTTTGTAGAGCATCGTTGGTGACTTCGTCGGACGCAAATGTCCGAACTGAACGAAACCGTCTTCATCGAGACTAAGCCAGGGGTAGGGATGCGCCTCTGGTGTTAACAGAAACTGTATGTCTTGCTTCATGCGAAAGTAGCCTCACTTAATCATGGTTACAGTGCTTCAATGAAGCTTGCCAAATACCCAAACCTTTCGATGAGTAAGATCATTTCACAAATCGAAAACAACAAAGTCCCATTTATTATCAATGTCTCTCTAGCGAAACGACCGTCAATGCTCATGGCTAGCCCGAGTGCGACTTGTGCCGCCAAGATTGCAACTAGGGCAAACTGCGCGTGGCCTGAGAGACTTGCAATAAAGAGGCTTAGTGAGAGGGCCAGAATTACGCCTGCTACCAGCATGGGGACTTGAACTCGCGTAAGCTTCCACAAAGCACCCTTACGCTCTGTGATACTCTTAAAGGCCGCAACTGCCTCCAGCGTCAGTGAGCGAGATAGTAGCGTCGCCGCTATCGCAAATGCTGCGGAGAGCCAAAGATTGTAGCCGCTGCCAGTAGCGACCCATAGTTCTGAAAGGCTTAGGCCAAGTATTATTCCGGCGACTAAGCCTGGACATAGGAGTATCCAGTATTCAGGATCAAGCTGTTTCGAATTGTTAGGTTTCAAGGAATGTCTCCTGCGTAGAACATAGTAAGTTGGGTATTCAATCTGTCTCTTAAGCTTGTTTACGTTTAATAAAAGAGTTCATGCTTCGTCCTTGTTTTGGACAACAGAAACATAACGAAAAAAAGGGCCTCTCTCACTCATAGATATGAGCTTTGAGAGGCCACAGATGTTGGATCAATGGTTACTTTCAGCTAAGACCGTTGTAGTCTCCCGAGCATCGTCGGTTATGACCAGGTATCGACTACCGCATGCACTGAGGTAGGCAGACTTTAGCTTGCCACCAAATTCAACGCAGCAATCGTTGATTAGCTTTTCAATGTCACTCACTTCTCCCCAATCGCCAACTAGGTGACGGCTGAGTGCAAGGCCGATCTCATCGGCATCGAGCATCGCCGCAGCAGTGCCGCTGATTGCGACACTGCCAAGCGAAAAGCGATTTTGGCTCTTGGCCCAAGGTTTGAGTGATACGACAACTCGATCCAACGGTTGTTCCGCGACTTTCTGGGTTGTTTGTTGCAACATGGTACTTCCTCCAAAGCGGTTGAAACGGCGATTTCGCCTGGGGTGTCTACAACCGGTTGATTCCCCAGCTAATCGCCAAAGCATTGGCGATTAACTGAAGCGAAGGAGTTGTTTGTGAACGAACAAAAGAACCAGAAGGCAAGGGAACGGCCCTAGGGCTTCTCTACAGCTGTAGAGAAGCCCAATGAGACCTGAATTAGAGACCTACAAATCGACCAATTGTGAAACAAACAACGCCAAAGCCTGCCAGAAGCGATGCTCTCTGTAGTCTTTGTCCCTGTTTGCCTTGTGTAGGAAGTGAGCGGTCCTTCGACTGGATTTGACATTCCAATCGAACAACTCTCTCAACGACTGAAAGGTAGTCATTGAGCACCCATTCCAACAGACGATCACTGTCGGTCTCCAAGTGTCCATTTCCTTGACGCATAGTTCCTCCTTGATAGTTTGCAACGAGTAACTGACAGTTCCTCGAAGCCCGCTTTAATGCTGCGGAAGCGAAAACTTCTGTCGGTTAGTGTCTTAACGGGCGGGACCAAAGCTGGTGCATCAAGCAGTGTGTGGACTCGCTACAAAAAAAGAGGCGCTTGGAATCATCTGATTCCAAGCGCCCGAGCGTTTTGCTTTAGCGGAGGCTTACGCAGCCAGGTCGAAACGTTCTTCTAGCTTAACCGCCATCGATTCAAGGTCCGATCGGAGTCGATCGTCTATGTCAATGCGATAACGGTCTGCCTCATCAAGGTAGAAGCGAATGCCCGTCCGTACGAGCTCTGGATAGTCCAGCAGGTGCTCAGGATCGTAGCTCCTGCGGACTTTCTCGTCGGGCGTAATTAAGGCCGGTCCCCAGCATCCAGATCCTGGCCAGACCCCAAACTCAAGGTCTGTCCCTGGAACAGCAAGGATGACAGGCGGCACGCCACCGTACCCACCGCCATTCTTGCCTTTGGCATGCTGGTTGTTTCGCTCGTTTCTACCACCTCGATAGTTGCTAAGGTTTCCGTTTCGTTGCTCACCTCTTCTGGATGAGCGGTTTTGGTTGCGTTCTCTCATGGTTGTTTTCTCCAGTTAAGTGGTCACGCGAAACAACTCGTTTCGCCAGGAGCTCGACTTGGCAAGACTCGTCTCTTTCCATGCGATGCGACCTCTTCAGTTGCCCCTGTGCTCTTTGTCTTGTGACAAACAGCACAAGGCGACTGGATGAAAACTACCCTCTAAAGCAAAAACGTATTCTGTTAGGTGGAGCGGTTTGTTTCATATTGCGAACTGACGCTCTCCCTATGTTGCTCACACGCTTTAACTGGAGTGTGGCTGCAGTCGGCATCAAAGATTTTGCCTACAGTGGGATCTGTTTCCCGTGACTGGACCATTGGCCCTTTTTCGTCCTCGCCACCAGGGGTGGGTGGGGCGGCTGTGGGCGAAAAAGAGCCTAGTGACTATGCCTTGTTCCAGAGTTCTCGGAGAATCGCTTGATGTTCGGGTTCGTGAAAAAATCGCTGTTTTTCTTTCCGATCGTTTGATGTTGGTGACCCACTTGTCTTGCTGTCAGAGACTTCAATCTGGGGAATGTCTCTTTGCTTAAACTCGTGAAACGTCGCCTCCGAGATCGCGTAATGGGTCTTTAAGGCAGTCGGCTCAACGTGTTTGCCTCTTGTTTGGTCGATCAGTAGGCAGGTATTTTGTTGGGCGTTCACCTCTAAGACTTCGTCCCGCTTCAGTTTTCTCTCGATAAACTCACGGGTTGTTTCTGTGAATGTACCGAAACTTGTCGAATGGGATCCAAGAGAACTGACAGCATCTTTGGAATAGTTGAGAATATCCTTGATGTCTTGCTCACTCTCAAAGCTGTAATAGAATTTGAGATTGGTGCAGATATCTACCAATCTCTCCAAATCGACATGGTGTGTCCTGAGTTGGCTCTTTGCTTGGTTCGCGAGAATTGGGTCTACGCCGAATTTACGCCACTGAGGAATTGCTTCTGCCACTGCGCGTCCAACAATTTCCTGAAATTCGTCGATGACTAACCACAGGTGATTGGAAATCTGGCTTCGTTGCGTGGCAGCAAATAGCAACATCTGCATGGCAATCGAGCCAATAATTCGCGTCGTTTGTTGTTCCCCCAGTGTCGGAATGAAGAAGTAGAGAAGATCTCCACGTTCGAGGGCTGAACCAAGATCAACGATGCGCCTGCTGTCTGGATGAGGATGCAGCTGAGGATAATCCAACATGAAACGAACCGTCATCTTCACGCTCTGTTCTTCACGCTTATTACGTCGCTCCAAATCGCTATAGATTTCGTGAAGGCCAACGTTTTCACCTCGCGACCTTCGCTCGATGATCATTTGAGATAACCGATGAATGGCATAAAGAGCTCCATCAGCCCAGAACCGCTCACCGCCATCCATGCCCCCTCCGAGGTTGAGCCCCGCTTGCAACATGTTCGACACCTTGATGGCCGCGTTGTTTCTGTCCGTAAGACATGCAAACGGATCCAGTTCGTAGGAGCGAGCCGCGTCAGGATGAAATTGATAGAACCTGCGTCCAGTGGCTTCTGCAAGCTCACGCATGCTCTGGAATAGGACAGGATCGCCGCCTAGATCGATGATGGCAATACAATCCCGCCTCTGGCTTTGTTCCGGCGTGATGTACTCGCGCCCCAGCTCGCTGAGCAATGAGGCGATCGAGGAGCTTTTTCCGGACCCTGGCCCACCTAGAAAATGAATGCCCGTCTCTTTGAGCTTTTCTCGTGAGCAGTAGTAGGGATCACCGGCAAACCCTTCCTCAGTTGTCCTCAAACGTGTACCGATGAGAATTTGATCGTCTGTCATTGTTTGTTGCCGCTTACTTGTTTGTGAGGTTCGATAACGCTATTGCCATTTGCGGTCTGTCTTGAGAGAGCACGTTTGTACTCTCCAAGGGCAAGGCCCAGTGTTTCCGGCACCGGCGTTGGTTCGACGGTGATTCTAGGAACCACGCCAAGAGAGGCAGTCACATCGTTTTGCTTAAGCGTTTGAGCGACCGCTTCACGGATGCCTTTGGATGCCTCGCCGGTGGGGGCCAAAACAGCAATGCCATATTCGCCAGAATGGACCATCCGGCGACTGCCCTTGTGCTCCAATGCCGTCTCCAAATGCTTGACGACCTGCTCAGCGGAACGTCGTGGGTCGCGCCCTGTAGCGAGATAAATACGATAGAGAACCAAGGAATCTGATTCTTGCCTAACGCAATGCACAACATTGTTGGCAAGTGCTGAAGCGTCCGGAAGCACGCTTTCTAGTTTCTGGCGGCTCAGTCGTTGGGCATGCCGCCGCTTCATGGAGCAGAACCAAAGAACGCCGAGATTCAGTGCGAGTGCTTGAGGGCCTGGAGGCTTGGTAGCGGTGCCTGAAAGCGGACCAACGATTGTCGAAGCTTTCTCACCGAGTATGTAATACTTACGGCCACCAGGAAGCATGAGGCGTTTTCCCTCGTGCTGGTCCTTCAAGTAGCCAGCTCTTGCCAATGCTGAGAGAGCTTCACCCGTTGCCTTTAATGCATCGGCATGGCTGGCAAACTTGTCAGCAGGGAATACCTGTCGCTGGGCTGGCTCATTAAATGTCAACTTATACTGAAATACACTCTGAATGAGTGGTGTGTCCGTTTCGCGTAGTTGCATGAGTTTCACCAAAGTTCATAAGATTCGTTTAGATAGGATTTATGAAGTCGCTGGAGTTTGTGCTTTCGGTAGGCACCACCAAACTCGACTAGCAGATCTTGCCCGTCAGCGCCTCCAGTAATAACAGCATCTGGCAGGTGCGATGTTAGATCGTAGCCAGTTGCGAGTAGTTCACATTCAGGTCGCCAGCGCCCCGCCAGTTCGGGGTTGTGCTTTCGATACCACAAGTACACCTCCGCTAGACTGAGCTCATGCGAGGTTTCGGAGCGACGAAGCGGACCTATTCGCACGTACCCGCCAAATAGTTGATGTGATAGCGGTGTTGCTCGAACGGTATCAATGGGCTGGACAGCCTCACGCCAGCGGCGTTTAAGGCGGTACGCAAGCCTTCCCAGTTCTGGCCCTTTACTTCTACCAGATCGCCAGGAAAGCTCTGGGCCTGTCAACTTGAGTGGCCTATGTGCCATGAGCGTCTCACGCACAAGGTAACCACCGGCAACCAGCCGTCGGATGCGCTTTCTCGCTTGACGAACAGGTGATGAGGTATTTGCGAACCAGGTCTTGGCTAGTTGCGATACTGATAGTACGCGCAGTCGCCCAGTAAGCACGCTTAGTACTTCACTGTCTCTACTGGTAAGCTGCAAAGATATCCACAAACTGTCTGCTAAGAGTTACGATATGCAAACCGACCAAGTGGACGGTCGTTTCAACGAGCTCTCGATGCATCCAAACCAAGAGAGTGAAAGGGTGGGTCAACACCCTTGTTAGCGCCCCCAACAAGCGTCCCAGTATGCCCATGAGACTAAACGTAGCTGTCAAGGTCTTCAGCCTCCACTTCTACGGGTTTAGTGTCTGCGGAAGCTTGCTTCTTCGCTTTCGATGGCTTGACCTCAGAGGCAGGATCTAGCGCACCATCCTTGGCATCCAATTCTGTATCCAAGGAGTTTTGCTCTCGAAAGACGTCGATGAATCGCTCTGCCAATTCCAGCACTTTCTTTGCATGGGGTAAGCTATCTGCATTCAGGTTGCTGGTGTACTTCGTGTCACCATCCTCTCCGTAGCGTCGGTTGATAGTAACAGCTAAAAACGGTCCATACTTACCTTCATTTTTCCAGACACTTGCTGCAACTCGACCCGACCGAAATACCTTAATAGGGGACTTGGACATGGATTTCTCCTACTGTTCTAAATGGTTGTCCGAAACTGTGGGGACAGAAGCTCCTCTGTCCCCACGTTCTCAAACGCCCTGCAATTCCAAATTGCATCATTTGAATCGCCGGAATTTGAAGAGCTCTACCGCTTGCGCAAGCGAGCTGCGCCAGCTAGTGACGCGGGTATGGCGCACAAAACGACTTTGCTTCTGGTAGTCGTAAGTCTTTGTGGAGGCGCTAGTTCTGCGTAATTGGCTCTTCGAGTGAGGTACCACGCGGCTCTGCACCGTGCGGCAGAACTCCTGCAGCTTCGCGGGTAGGGGAGACAGGCGTCTGCGAAGAGGTGGCTCGGTCTACAGATGGACCTTGCAGTTTCTTCAGTAATTGGAGTGCACCCTGGCACTCAGCACGAAGTACTTCAACATTGCCCAAGTGCCCGAGGCGCTTACTAGATGAGAAGGTAAGTTTACCCGTGACCACTGAGTCAGGGACTAATCGACGTTGTCCATCGACGAACGCCTTTTGACGTTCTGGTTCCAGCTGAACGGTTAGCTCGACTTCATTGTCACCGTTCAGTTGACTTTCAACGACTTCCACGCACAAGTTCACGGCGACATCAATGATATCGCCCTTACAAACCTTACCAGCACTGCGTTTGACATTCGTTTTCATATTGTGAGTCTCCTACGTTTTGTTGAAGTAGCCGCACTCTGCGGCCCGTAGGCTACAACGGACACTGCAACAAAAGTTGCCTCACAATATCCCAGTTCGGTCCAAGCGGGCGGCAGCCAATTCTGCCGCCCGCGCCACCGTGGTAGAAACTAAGCTGGTATTGCCAAGTCGGACATACTCTTCACAGGCGTTGGTTCCAACCACCCCTGTTCATCGATTACTAGCTCGTGACTCATCAATCGATACTGCCAGAGTTCGCACCCTGCAACCGATACGTTCCCAACGCAGTCGGCTGCCAGACCATCGACAAACCCGATGACTATACCCAGGTAAGAGAACGCCCTTGATGCCTCTTGCAAAAGAATCGCTTTGACTTCCCTAGGATCGCCTTCTACCCAAGAAGGCAACTGGTAGTAGAGCTGCCGAACTACATCTCGCACACGCACCATTGTGTTGGGTGACCGCTTTACAAGAGTTGAACTCAGCAGAGTGGGGACTGCCTGCCGGAGGCTTGTGCATCTGCGTAGAGCCGGATCAATTCGCCAGATACTCCGGCTGGCGTATACAACTCGCAACTGCTTGCTAATAGCGAGCCTCTTACTGTCATAGGCTCGCCTCCATTTTCGCTGATTTATCATGTATTCGTATCCTTTGTACTATTGGTATCATGTTGGTATTCGTGGAGAGGTGGTAAAGCGATACTAGACTATCGCCAACTACTCTTCCGTAGAGTTTTCTCGTAAGGCATAGAGAGCTCTCTGCAATGTTGCCCGAGACAATTCCAGCAAGTGAGCTATTTCAGCTTGAGTAGGTCCAGCTGCGTGTTTATCGTTCTGCATAGAACTGTCCCACGCCATTTCATTGCCATATTCGTACAACGATTGCCAAACCTTCACATACATATGATCACTCTTCGCAATCAACTCTTCCATTTGGCTCAGTCGAACGGTAGATCTTTCATGATCGGACACTTCAGGAAAGGATGTAGCGCTTTCTTGTAGCGTCAGATCTTCATCCAAAGGTGCTACTACGTCGCTCCACAGAAGCATTCGATTTGGCCTACCACATTCCTCTTTGTAGAGTTCAGAAATGCGGCCCCGGATGATTAACTTTGCGTATCCTAGTGTCCAACTGTTTTCTCCAAGGCGGCTAAGGTAGTTGCCATCGTCAAACTTGCGGTCACAACGTCTTTGTAGCTCGCGATCTACCTCGTACTCGACGTACTGGAACCACTCTAGTGGGGTATAGTCACTTGGGATTGGCTTGCCTCGCAGGGCCTTACGTATCATTTTGTCTATGGTTGTCTTGGGATTCTCTATTTCCCAAGTGTCGTCTTCTATTTGCATCGTTTATGCCTCCCATATTTGGCACATGCGGTGATTGAGTAGGGAGGATTGTGATCGATCACGACTCGATGCTTTGCACTCAGCGCACCGCGAGCGGCAAAGTACGATCGTTGATCGTACAAACCTGACAGTGGGCTGGGAGGCCTGATGACTACAAAGGGGTCGTTTTACCCAGTGAAACTGCGACCCAAGGCTACTGAAATGCGCTTGAAGCGTGCGATATTGACGAACATCTCACTGCTTATTACGCGATTTGACGCATGTCTGCGACAAACCCACCAACGTGCTATTGCTTAGCTTGTCTTAAAACTCGTTGGTGGGCACCAAAAGTTGCTTTGATACTTGAGGGCTATCGTTGATTCTTTTCGTGCTGGTCCCTGGCACCCAAAGTATCCATATGTCCATCCGAATTGGTGTTGGTAAGAGGTTGCACTTGATTCATGGGAACTGGCGAGGGGGTATGGGTTTCAACTCTTGTCGATTCGCACGGTTCATAGCTCCACTGATTTACCGCATTACGGGAGAAGTCTTCTTGGTTGTCGTTTCCACTCTTTCCCTTGCCTTTCGACTTCTTCTCCTCTGCCAGGGTTGCAATCGCACTTACGAATATCAGTGGCACTACCACCGACAGAATTCCTGTTGGCACAAGCACAATCCACGCGGGAAGGGCTCCCTTTAAGAGGATCACGCTAAGTACCACATTCGTCACGGCAACAAAGAGAACGCACGAACCAAGCATAAAAGTGCAGAGCCGCTCCGATACGCCATCCGCTTCGCACAACATTGGTTTCTCGCGATTCTTTAAGGTTCGCTTTGCGACGATAAAACAGATGCCAAGCACCAAGGCTGCCACACCAAAAGCGTAGGTATACCAGCCCGCTCGTGGTGCTGCCTCTTCTGCTGAATTCAGTTCCAAAATGCAAAATGTAAAACCGCCTGCCATGATGAGTAAGGACCACAAATGAGCCTGCCTTGTTTGCTGCGGCAACGCCTTCCAAAGGCCTTTTTGAAACAGTAAGCCACGCCTGTTGGCACCATAGGCAACGACACCAATTAGTAATGTTGGAACCAAAAACACCAAAATCGCTTCGATCTGTTTGCTTGTAAAATGCTCTAAAAGATTCGGGAAGTTTTCTTCGACAGTTGACTCGACCAAGAGGCAAAGCCCAGTGGCACCGCCTAGCACGGCCATCGCCACGATTGCCTGATACCAGGGTCTCACTCGTGTCTCCGTTGGAAATGCCCAAAGTAAGCCGAGTGCACTAAGTGGAACAAAGCCTGTAACGTAGATACAAGCCGCAATCGCTTCAAAATTATCGAACATTGAATGTAGTCTCCTATTGTGTAAAAAGGCGAAACACTCGCCTTGTGTGATTCCAAGAAACTATTCGCGATCGCGCTGCAGCATTTAGAGTACCACAACACTTCCTCGCTCCGGCTGTACAGGCTCTGACGAGCGAGGCTTTATTCCGATTGTCAAGGAACAACTCTCCCGCTTTGCGGGCACCGATCGACGGACTGCGAGAGCGGATCGCGAAACGCAACGGCTCTTGCGCAGCCCAATCGGTGGGGGTACTGGGGGCCTGTTGAAGTGAAACCTATACCCAGCGAAATAAGGTTTCAGGCTACGAAATGGGCAACTCAACTCACAAACACACAACGTGCTGCAAGCGTAGGTGCTCAAAGGTGGCCATTTATTGGCCGAAGAAGCTGTATTGCTACATAGCTAAGGGACCGAATCCAGGGTCTAGCAGGAGAGTTATCCACCTTTATTGTATTCAGGGCGAACAGAAGTTCAAGTGAAATTCCAGATCTGCGCCGTAAGTCATTTGCAGCGCATTACTTGCGGCATTTAATGTCGGGTAAGGCATTAGTGCTTGCAAAGTCTCTGCCCGCCTTTCCGTGAGCTCCCGGCCTTCGGATACGAAAACTGCCCGTTGAATAGGCAGCTGGAGTGCATGAAAGTCTGCATAGTTCGCCTCGGTAATAGAACTGTATCCCCAGGTAAGATCGAAAAAAATTCAGTGCTCGGGTAATCGACCGCTGCTCTGGATACTCGATCTTTCCTCGGTCTCTCGTCGAATCGACGAACGCCTGCAATCCCTCTACGCTTGGCTTCGAATTTCCAAAAACGAATCTCTGCATGGCCTCAAAGACTTCTGCCTCATGTCGTTTGTCTAACTCTTCGAGCGTTTCCAGTCGGGGAAGTCGTTTGTCATCCAAAGAGGTGTCTTTGATCGACTGCGATAAGACATCCTGCGTCGTGCCACTTGGGAGTCGATTGGCAAGCTCAAGGACCCGCTCGCGCTGCTCATTCGAGAGGGCAGATAGTTCCTTAGCGAGTCTTTCGACGGCAGTATGCTCTGTTTGCGGACGCTGCGTTACTTGTGGCATAGATCTCCTTTTGCCACTCATCCACGCTCAATCAGATTGTGCTTCTGAGGAAGCGAGATGTACCGCCCTCCGATATGGCGGTAGTAAACCTCTCCCCCGTAGTAGTTTTACTTTACGAGAAATCTAATTCTCGTAATGTAACCTATTGAAATTTTTGAACTAATGAACGTTAGTTGATGAGAATTCTTTGACAAAATCAGACCAAACTCAATAAGCCTATGCTCTCGCTACCAACTACCCCAACCCTGCATCTTAATCAAGCAAAGGCATGTTGAGTCACGAGCGACCGTAATGAGAGAGCAACAAGTAAACAACTACATTGGCAAGTACACCCTAACAGTTTCTCCAGACTTCAGTATCGAAGACGCATTGATACGTGACGGGGTTTGGGAAGCACAAGTTCTTCGCTGCATATCGAGCTATGTTAATAAAGGGGATACTTGTATCGACATCGGCGCTAATTGCGGCTTGATTACTATTGCCATTGCAGACCAAGTTGGCACGCAGGGCGAGGTCCACGCTTTTGAGCCCAGCAGCGTGATGTTTCCTCGATTAAAGCGAAACGTTGACCACAATCCCTCACTCCACGATCGCATTCGACTCCACAAATGTGGTTTAGGTGATAGACGCGGAAGTCTCAAGCTTTTCGAGGCAGGTGACAAACCCGGCAACGCTTACATGGCCCAAAGTCGAAAGGCTAATTATTGGAATCGTGGTGGTGAGTACGATTTCGAAACATGTCCCGTTGAGACAGTCGACAACCTGTTTCAGGGGCAACACATCGATTTTATCAAAATCGACGTCGAAGGTATGGAGTACGACGTCCTTCTGGGCTCCGTAAACACGTTAAAGCAAAGCTTACCCATCATTGTCTTCGAAACGCTATTGGAATGCTTTGACAACGAGAAGATTCGGAGATGTGACGAGTTGCTAACGTCGCTTGGTTACCTACTCTTCGTTATTCATCCTGTGAACGGACTCTTAGTTCCAACCCACTTCCCAAATCTCTCAGAAGACACAGTAGCCATTCATACAAGCAAAGTAGGTGGATATCGTGAGCATATGTTGAACCAAGAGCTTCTGGATGTAGCTCTCAATCGCGTCTTGGAAGATCCCGAAGTCTCAGGTGTTTAATTCGGTGGTCAATTGCATTGTATGTCACTTACTGTTGCCGTAAGTTTTGCTCCGGACGTAACCGAGAACCCAGTGTCGAGCTTGATATAACTTTCGGCCCACATAGTAGTCGTACCTCCACTAAGTGTAAAGTCACCGGTTGGAGTGTCACCATCAACATTATTGCCTGCTTGAATAAAGTTCTCTCTCTTGAATGTCTGGCCAGTCGAGAAAGTGGCGTTCTGTAAAAGTAAGCTTCCGACGTTGCAGTTTGGCGCACCACCGTCGTTAAGTTGATCACAAACACTATCCGTCACAGCGGACGCAGGACATTCATATAGCGCTCCAAAGAATCCGTCTTGGTAGTCATTCCACACGCCTCCTGAGTACCAGCGAAAAACCACAAAGTCTTCGCTTAAACCTCCGCCACCATCATTAGGCTCACCAGACGCCCAGTTTTTGTAGCCAGATGAATAGGAATGTCCATCCTGCCAAACATAAGTACCTTCTGTGCTTTCATCATCCAAGCCAATCCAGCCTTCTTCCATCTTGGGTGAACCGTTCGTATTTCGTATGTTCAACTGGATCCACAGATTCTCATCTGCGTCATTGACGCTAGCAAGTTTGGCACCGAATAACGTATCTGCCAGATTCTCGTGATCCGTCCATTGGTCATCATCAGTGTCTGAGATGTAGAAGGTGTTCGTATCCCACCGATAGAATGATGTTCCAGGGTCAGCTAGACTAGCAGCGGGGGCAAGATGAACCACTCCAAGCGCTAACCAGCCAACGCTAAATAAAGTCTTCATAAGTGTCCTGTTTACCTTCATAGACTCTCTAGTACAACTGAGCAACATACCCATATGTCTCCTTTTCTATTCCTTGTCTTCGCCTAGCACTGTCTTCAGCAGTAAATCAACACAATACTGTTGTAGTTGTTACACTACTGCCCCAGTAGTTGCTGAAGCTCTTCAATTTGTGCTTGTTGCTGCTGAATCGCGTTCACAAGAACAACTGTTAATAGCTGATAGTTAACGTTGTTAACTAGGCCATCTCGATTCCTCCCTGTGACCAGCGGTTCTACTTGCTCAACCTCCTCCGCAAGAAATCCAATCTGTCGCCCCTCTGGGTACGGACTCTGCCATTTGCTCATTTCCGAGTCCCACTCTCTTATAAAGTCGTAACTTACTGCGTTAAGTCCCATTACCACATCTAAGCCACCATCGTAGTCAGATATATTCTCTTTGAATCTGACTGAGGATGTTGTGCAGGTTAGCTTGCCGGAGCCATTTGTGCCCAATGTTGTACATGATGGATAAGTTTCAAAATACACCTCTCCATCTCCATCAATAAACATGCGACGCTCCGAATCTTTACCAGTGCCGTTGTCTCTCGTGTGGAATTCAATTTGCCCACCATGAGTAGAACCACCTCCATATTGCACCTCTCTTATAGCTGCCACTTCCCGAAACTCATTGGCGGTTCCTGTTTCTCCTTGAAACACAATCTCTGACTCAAGATATCCTCCACTCGCATCGTAACCATTATGACGCATAATCTGCGTGGCCCGTTCACCACCCGTCACGCTTCTGGAGTCCACAAGTGTTACACCAACTACATGGAGTTTTTCTTCTGGTGCGCTCGTCCCTACCCCCACCACATCATCAAACGTCGCTTCTCCGGTCACATCCAAAGTACCAGATAGTTCCGTCTGATCCGAAACTTCGAGGTCGTCACCCACAGTCACACTACTGTCAGCAAACAATCCAGCTGTTACACGAAAACTTCCAGTAACATCTAGATCAAATGATGGCGAAGGGTCATTGATACCAATACCGGTTGACTCCACATACAATGTATCGGCATGTGCGTAACACCGTACGACAAGCGTGACTGCCATGAGCGCCGCACCAAGAACTAATCCTCTTCCTTCCATCATGTGTCAATTCCCATAAAGTATTTGTCAAAAGCAATGTAGGTTTAAGCACATTCACCTAACACTAAAATAAATGTGAATCTACTAGAAATTTTCGAGTTCGTGCGTCTCAGCCTAAACGTGTATGCAATACAAAGACTTAGCAAGACAACCAAAGCAGAAGGAATCTACATCCAAAGCAAGATCATCACATTTAAGTAAGCTATGAGGACATTGATATGAGACGAACGTGTTTACTAATTCTTTTATTGCTGATACCGGCGCTTGCGCAAGCACGGCCATCTAACTTTGGAACGCCGATAAAGCGAATGAGGAAGTCAGTTAGGACACTCAACGACGTTATGTTCGGGAAACAGTTGAAAAATGCCCAAGAACAAGACAGCGTACATGAGAGCGGATTAATGGAACGGGTGCGTTTGCTCGAACTTCACTTAGCCAATGCAATTGCAGCTGTATCGGCACTTACAGAGCAAGTAAACTCAACACGGACATTTACTGGTATAGAAAAGGTTGAAGCAGCTGCTACTAAGAACGCCCATGTCGATGCAATAATTGGTGCCCAAGCCGTGTGTCCTTCAGGGAAGGTAGTTATTGGTGGCTCCTGTGAGCCATGTGCAGATGTTAGGGTTCAGTCGTTCGACACAATGAAAAGCCCTTTTGGAAGAGAGAGCTGGTTGTGCGTATATCGAGTAGTGGAAAGATCTGCAGGGGGGCCATCTGGGTGGTGGCCGCCATTACCCAATGCTCCAACTTGCACCGTTACTGCCAAAGCCTATTGCGCCGATGCGATTGCGGATAGCAAGTAATACGACACTAGTAAATAACCGGAAACTCTTCCGGCAATCCAATGACAACAGGTGCTTGGCGATCTCCCGACTCACCACACTCTACTCGCAACAGCTTTACATCCTCCTCGTCTTCATGAGTTGGTAAGACAGCCAGGTACTTGACGTGTTCCATGCCGTTACGCCGTGCCTGTTGAAGCGCCCAGCCAGCTAGCCAGAGCACATCGTGTCCCCTACCCCTGACCGTTTGAAAGAACGTAAGCTCTTTTGGGATTCGATGTAGCACTTGCCAGAGTTTCACGGTCATAGCAACGTGAACACGATAATGCCCTTTGGCAAAGCCCATCTCTCGCGTTACCCAGCTTGTCACCTTGATGAGGGCTCCGTTCTCAATGAGCTCTTCAAAAGAGTACGTCGCCTCCCCTGGGCTAAAACTTGCGCGATCTAGTTCGGTGTTTGTGTGTGGCTGATACTTCGGCTTCACTTGGCGATTCCTCCATCAGTTAGTTCCTCACCTGATTCCTGAGCGAGGTGCCTAGGAGATGCGAGAAACGTTTTGTTGTCACCAGGAGCGCAAGCCTCCCAACAAAACGGATCTCAAATCTACTGAGTCGAGTACATCGCATGCAGCTAGAACAGGATCACTTCGATGCGTCCGTATGATCTCTGTGAAGGCTGTTTTTTTAACTTCTATGCAACACGACTCCCCCACTCTTCCATATCTCACCACAAGAAGTTGGC
Source organism: uncultured Planctomycetaceae bacterium (assembly GCA_937925545.1). Taxonomy (GTDB): domain Bacteria; phylum Planctomycetota; class Planctomycetia; order Pirellulales; family Lacipirellulaceae; genus Bythopirellula. The sequence goes on along the minus strand of CALALR010000015.1, from coordinate 887,999 downwards.
AGACATGTCAACTTCAAGCATCGATAACAGGCTGCGGAGCCCTGTGCTCCGCTCTCTTATAAGCCAAAGTCGAGTAGTCGAAAGCTACTGGGCCTAAACAGTCGGTGCAAAGATTCTGCCCGTCCGTTGAGGTCCGGTGGTGCAAATCTCTCTCTATAGAGAGTCTCTCCCAGAAAGGTTTTCCCATTTTTCTTGCAAACAATCCCTAGATCGAAAGGAAGGTTAAGAGATGACCAATCTCACGCAGGCATCGCGAGAGCTATTCTCTCGCTCGCCTGATCAGTGGTTTGATTCACTTGAGTCGTTGTCCGACTTTTGCAGTCAACAGCGTTCAGAATCCCTAGAGCGGTGGCATCCACCGTTTGACATCGAGCCTAAGGAGGCAAGTTCCAGTGACAACGGACTTTCGTTGTCACTTGGAAGTGATGGAGCGTTTTTGCTAAACGATTGGAGTTTTAGTCAAGTCTGTCGGCTTGCTGGAGTGCAAAAGGGTACAGTTAATCGCCTCTCGGTAGACACTGCCTCAAGCGTGCTTCGAGAAACGCTACCGGGTAGCACCAAACCACTACAGGTGCTAACCCAGGGCGACCAAGTACGTGCAGTACATGCAGCCAGCTACACGCGGCTCTATGACGCAGAGCTACTTGATGTCATCCAGGAATTTAGCAGTGACTTTTCTCCGCCTCCTGCTGGCTTCAACGGCGCAACAGGGCTCTACGCAGGAGAGCAAGATGTGTTTTGCTTTCTTATAGACCCTGATGGCTGGACGAACATCCGAGGCGAGGTGTTTGCTCCTGGCTTCTTTGCTTTCAATAGCGAAGTAGGCAGGCGCAGCATCGGAATCACCACTTTTTGGTATCAAAGAGTATGCGGTAACCATGTCGTGTGGGACGCAACTGATGTGTGCGAGTTTACTCGAAAGCACACGGCAAATGTCCGCGATGCTCTTGGCGAAATCCGACGCATGATCGAGCAGCTCATCACAAAGCGTGATGAGCGAGTAGATGGCTTTGCCAGTCTCATCGACCGTGCCATGGATACCAAGCTTGGAAACGATGCAGAGGAAGTCGAGAAGGTGCTTCGCCAAAACGGCATTCCTGCAACGCTTGCAAAGCAAACCGTCGAGAGCATTCCACCCTGGCAAGACTGGACAGTCTTTACAGCCGTGGACGCTCTCACTCGAAAGTCTCGCGAACTGCGAAATGCGGGATCGCGAGTAAGTGCAGACCAAGTAGCTGCAAGCCTTTTGGCTTTGGCAGTGTAAACCTCTGGTCTAACCATTTTTGTTCATCACTAGCATGAGAAAGGAAGGTTGATTATGGCTAAACAACAGCCAGCATTCGAAGTTCGCCTTGGTCGTATCAAGGCAGTGGTCTGGGAAAACGAGACGCAAAACGGCTCACGCTTTAACGTGCAGCTATCCCGGTTGTACCGGGAAGACGATCAGTGGAAGTCCTCAACCAGCTTTGGTCGAGACGATCTACCACTGGTTGCCAAGGTCTCAGACCTGGTTCACACCCGAATCTTTGAAGAGACTCAAGAAGGTTCTTGAATCATTCAAAGGTTTACTGGGAGGTCCCCTTTTGCACCACCGGCCTCCCTATCCTCAATGATGAGGGCTTGTTGCTTGCATGTGATTGCTGCCAGCAGCGAGCGTTTTGATGAACCCAAGAAGGAGAAGCACAATGAAGGAAGAGACTGAGAAAACGGAAAACAGCAAATCAAATAGGATCTACTACTGGGACGAACAACGCCCCAATGTCGGCGTTTGCGTCAAGCTTAGAGACGGGAAACGGGGACCATTCTATAGCTTTGAACCTCTTCGCAGTTTTCGCATCAAAGACGGTGGAGAGCTCAAGATGAAGTACGCCCACGATTTTACAGAAGAACACGCTGAAGCTTTTGGCAATGTGATTGTCTGGGCTCTCAATTACGTTCGAGCCAACGGACCTGTGGCTGAAGACGTGCCATCCCAGGAAGCAAGTGAAGTCCCGATAGCTGCTGCCTGAAACAGGCTGGTCGCCGCGTGCGACCAGTCCTTTACCCCTCATTTGCGAAATCATGGAGGTTTCAATGAATCACAGAATTCAATCCATACAGCAACTACATACCACCGAACAAAACGACTTACTTTCCGGAGCGAAGGAACAAATGGAATGGTACGAAGACATTACACTTAACACCCGCATTAGCCGACGCCACCGCTTTGGTTTCCGCGTGCTCGGGAGGTTTTATTGCCTCGTGCTTGGTAGCAGGTTATTTGAGAAGTTCGTTTAAGTCCCTGCGGTAGTTCTTAAGCCGCACTCCCCCCTTCTTCAACTTACGCAACGAGCGGTATCTGTGTATCGACTTCAAGGGGCTCAAATGGGCGGACAATCTGTCGCCTAAAGCGAATCACTTGCTTGGCATCAAGCATGGGTTTTCCACAATCTTTTCGAACACGGTTAACCAGTCGCACTATTTCAAGTAGCTGCTTTCGAACAGGTGCGTAGGGTTCGTATGGAAAATGATAAAGCTCATAGGCCAGACGCTTCTCGCTAGCTGATTTTGCGAGCTCTTCAAAATAGGCTTTCCAATCCAGATACACCTGCCGACTAACTTGAACGCGGCTTCGGTAGCGTCCATCGTTTCTGGCTTTTCCACTGCCCTTTGGCTTATGCAAGTACTCTCCTTGCTTACACCCTATTGAGTATCCTGCAAATTGAATCGGAAGTTCACGAACATCTCGAATGCTCCCCTTCTCGTCTGCAAAAAAGCGGTGCTTGCCGTGCGTTGCAAGAAGAACGAAAAACCGAAGGTGCCGCAAATAGTGCACGTTGGCTCTGCCAGCAGCTTTTCGCCGACAACGAGTTGCGCGTGACACATCAATCCTATATTTCTTTAACAGTTTGGCGTCGAGTTCACGTACATCCTTACCCTCAGGAACTACTCCAGTTACGTAGAACCAGTATCCATGCGGAAGGTAGTTGCAGGCGAGCAGTTGCACGAAGCCGGTTTCCGAGGTGGTCTCGCAGCGATAATTCATAGTTCTGTGTGATGGTAGCTAGTCAGTAGTGAAAGAAAGAGGGGGCTACAGTCGTAGCCTCCTCCCATAGTGCCTAGGCAACGCCAGGTGGTTGTTGGATTTTGAAAAGTAAGATCTTTTGAAATCATCACTTGATGTCCTACACATGCTCACGAACCGGGACCGAGTAAAGGGGCTGTTTTTCTAAGGGCCAGCCCCAGCCCGAGTGTCCTTGAGCATCGACAACAGCTGCAGAGAATATGCTCTCTGTAACTGGCCTCACATCCGGACCCAGGCAATGATTGCTTCCCTAGTTAGAACCCAAAATGAAACGCCGATAAGGTGTTACTCTACAGAACCGGTATCTACTTCTTACCCAAGCAAATACAGATAAGTCTCTGAATGCTTTGAGACTCTTGATTTAGCAAGATTCGTGCAACTAGAATTCTTCTGGGACTTCGAGAATGTCACTCGCAAATGAATGAACCTTATAAAAGCGATGTGCCATCAGGCGGCATCAGAGCCATCAGAATTGCGAAATTCTGCATGCGCCACTCGGTGATTAGATCTTCAAGTAACATTGCCTAGCACTCGGCTCAAGCGGGGCTACCGGCCAACACGAAAGAGAATACAAAGTGGGGGCATATCCGGCTGCCCCCTGAGCCGAGTCCTTCGTAAGAACCTTTGCTGCGAAACCTCTTACACTACTGTTTTCTCCAGTAGCACGTCGCCAATTCCATTGGCGTTTCGCATCTAATGAAAATCGCGCAGCAATCTTTGCTGCACAGCTTGTAGCATCGCTGCTAATGCGTTTCTTCCAAAACGCATTAGCCACGAATCTTGCCAACTTCTTTCCAGAAAACGTGCCGAGTGCCTCTTGCACCCGGCACGCCCTAGCAACTCACTTCAGTCAAATTGCCAGTCAGCCCTTTCGTTGTTGCACTTGGCCTGGGGACCACCCAGGCCGCAAACGAGTTGCGACTGCCTTGCCGCACACATGCCCCACTGACCGAAACGGCCAAAAGCATGTGCCAGAGCCTTCGCTCTGGCCATCGTTTGGAAACACACAAAGGCGTTTCCAACTTCTACTTGGGCCACACTCCCACGCTAAAGGGTTTCAAACACGCACCGAACTACTGGTTCGCACCGCCTTGCCAAGGCGGCCCCTTAAGCGCTTCCCGCGTTAGCTATGTCCATCATCATCTAGGTCACGTGGGTAAGTAGGAGGTGTTACCTCCGACCCACTTGCTGTATGTAACGCCCGTCGGGGCGTCCATACTTTCATCCGCTCCGTGGCGAACATTTCAGGCTACGAAAACAGAAGCTCACCTTACCGAACAGCAAGCAGGTTGTCCCCAGTGCAAGGAATCCTCCTAAGCACAGGTCTTGGCTTCGTCTCCTAGATGACTCACTGGAAAGCACTTGGGTATGCACACACGTGGTGCATCCCTTGCGCCTTTCTACGGTTAAGCTTTTTGCGACCACTGGATTTGCCAGTGGACCCCGAACTTAGTTTTGATTCGGCAGAGGACTGTCGCCAGCCTCTGGCTCCCCGCTCCAGCTAGGGTTAAACGAACTCACACGTAGTAAGCCCGAATCCCCCCGGAGGATTTGTGGGACGCATCAAGTGCTGATACGCCCTACTCACCTACTTTGGACATAACGGCTCATGCTTGATCAAAAAGCATGAGTCTTTCCGCGTCGCCCGCAATTCACAACTAATGGATGCTCAAAAGACTTGCACCAGGTTAGTGCAACTTCGTTCTATCGAGTCGAACACTGGGATTACTCTTGTTGTCACATACCGACACTTCTGCACTTACAAAGGCAGCTTGAATCGGATGTGGACAGAAGGATTACTCCAGTGAGCCCTCGTTGATCTGGGCGAGCCACTCTCGCGGCAACCCAGCTCGACCGGCGAAACACTTATAGCAGGTGGCAAACTCCTGCGCCCTGAATGAGGCTGGTTAGACCTCACTTAACGGACGTGTTTCTCGACTGAAGGTTTGCCTGTGGCATCTTGCTACAGGCAGCGTTAGGACGCATCATACGCGCTCTAACTGATGGCATATCGCACGTATGAGTAAGAATGCTCCAAAGGAGTAAATCGGCAGTGGACTTTGCCGGTCCAAGGGAACCAAGACTTTGGTGGACTTATCCGGACCGCTTTAGGGGGTTTAGGCGTGGACTTTCCCGGACCACGTGGTGGACTTGCCCGGACCATGAAAAGTTAAAAAAGGTGGACTCTGCCGGACTGTTAATTCTAATGGAGTGCCGCGCAAATAGCTGAAATGACGCAATTTTTCCACGCCAAATGTATCGCCGACTGAGTCAGTGCGAGAGCTCCTTTTGGCAGTCCCTCAAAGAGTTCAAAGATCACACGAAAACAAAGAGAATACTGCTTTTAGAAATTAGTGGGAGAAGTATTCTTGGCTTGGAATCAGAAAAGGTCAGTTTTTTGCGAAACGAAGAACGCTTTCAATATCCGCTACACCGGCTTCAGTAAACTCTTTCCAGAGTTTGGACTTGGCATACTTTTCAGCCTCGCGGCGCGCTTCGTGGTCTGCTTGGCCCGATTGACGGTACTCTGTAAAGGCTACCCCGATTAGCTCTGAGAAACGGCTTCTCCCCTCCCCGCGAAGAAAGGCTATGAACGCCTCGCGTTGCTCATCGGGTGACAGCGTTTTATCTTTGCTTGCCATTTTAGTAGCTGCCTTTGCCCAAGCCTGGTTCTCTTCTTCACGTCGGATGTCAATCCACCAATCGGGAGCCGTACGCTTTCCAGCTGCTGCAGCGTTGATGTTATCGCGAAAGTAAGCCTGAGGGCTTTTCTTAAAGAAGGGTTCTCCAAATCTCTCCCTCGCTGCAAGCGTGATGTCTGCCCATTGCTGAAGGAGTGATGCAGGGTATTGCTTAACTAGGAATCCAATATCTGGATCTGCAAATCCGATTGCGTGAAGAGGCTCGTAAATGGCTGATTCTTGGAGGTTTTGAAACGAACGCCCGGCAGACTTCTTCTCAAAATATGGACCACGGTGCAAAGAGACCCAGTCGGTGGAGCCGTTCTTTCGAAATAACCTGTTGATATCTTGGGCCTTTCCAAGCGAGACAATCCCCCGCTCCATGAGTTTTTCAAGACATTGCTTGATGCTCGCCTTTAGCTTCTTATCAGGTCTATCAGAGGCATAGCCTAGTTGGTCCACGGCGAGCTCTCGCAAGCGAAAACGTACGCGACGCCTTCTGTGAAACACTTTTCTAAGCAAGAGAAAGAGTCGTCTCGATGCCGGGTCTAGCTCCCGATACGTTGCAAGATCAAAGGCAAAGTGTCCCCCATCAGACGCTACAAACTCAAAGAACAGTTTATCCCACACAATTCGCCACGCCCTGGAGCTCTTTGGGTCAAGCGGTCTATCACAGCTTAAAAAGTGAAAGATTCGCTCCCCTCGCTCAGCACGAACTGGGTCATAGAACGCATCGCACCAGTACGTAACCCCCCCTAGTCGCTTAAGCACTTGCCGAAAATCGCGGTAGTTCTTCCCTCCCCGCTTACTCGTGTCATCGAGAACGCCAAGCTGTCTTAGACAGTAGTGCGGCGTTGCGTAAAACACTGGTTCAGGATTCTCCTGTGCAAAGGTCAGCGCAAGGAGCCCCCAGAGGTAGAACTCATCGTTTGGCGAGAGCCCATAGGCGGATGTTACCTCAACCTTGGCCTTTTTCCGCTGCCCATTAGTAGTATGAAAGTAAAAATGGCTTTCGTGACGAAGCCCACGCTGAAGAGAGGTTTTTCTATCGAGTGGACAAAGTGCCGACTCAACCACTGTCATCTGAGTGAGGCCCGACCAGCGTCCGGCGCGAGTCCAAATTCTAAAGGGCTTCTTTTTGCCCGGCGACTCCTGCTGCTGCTGAGCTGCCCCACTCCCGGTCGACATTTGCCTCTTTTCAGATTGCACCTTTCGTGCTTTAACAAGCTTAAAGTAATCTAGCCGTACCATACGCTGCTCGGTTCAGCAAGTTACTAAGTACGGTTGGCTACCAAAGGCGCGGTGCTGTCTAGTTCGTAAGCCCTGCAGCCTGGTAGTTGGCACGCTTGTGTGTGCACTTGTGCACATGTTTGTGTGCTTGTGCACATGCGCACAAGTGCGGCTGCAAGTTTGCGTGCGAAGCGCAAGAAGTGCCATTTAGTAGCAGCACTTCATAGCATGTAGCCACCATGCCTCTTTAGCATGCAGCCGAGTTTGCTCGCTCGCCTGGCAGCTCTCATTAAAGTTAGCTGTCTTTCTTGCACATAAGTTCTCCCGCACTCCACTCTGCAAACCTACTCTGAAGTTGTCGCACTAACTGCAAACGCAATCCACGGGCGGGTTCGCCAAGCATCGCATCATCAAAATTACTGTATTGTCAGTTAGCACTTCTTCGATCTACCGTGCCAGTATGGGACAAGTATTGGCCGTTACAGGAAGTAAGGGCGGCTCAGGGAAGTCAACGCTTAGCGTGCACCTTGCGGTGTATCTCGATGATTTGGGGTACCGCGTAGCACTCGTCGACGCTGACTACAACCAGCTCACTTCTTCTAAGTGGCTTGGTCGACTTGAGCACCACATCTCAGTTGAATCACTGGAGCATAGCCACAAGGAACACCAACGAATTCGCGATCTCAGGAAAAAAGTGCGTGAGCTTCGAGAGGCGCATGACTTCGTTGTGATCGATACAAAAGGGGAGGCGTCCACTCTTACCGACGCTGCTCTTCTTATGGCTGACCTTGCTCTCATTCCGTTTCAGCCTTCAGGGCCAGACATTTGGGAGCTTGAGAGCACACTCTCAGCAGTAGTTGTGTCGCAGGAAGAAAACGACGGCAAACCCGACGCATTTTTGATTCTCAATCAAACTTCCGAGAAAGACTCTGTTGGTCGTGAAGTGCGACAACTTGGAAAGAGTTATGGAATTCCAACAGCTCGTCGCACACTAAAGCGAGTGAATGCTTACCGTGATGCCGGAGGCCTCGGCACTGTTGCCACACGTCTTTCTGATAAACGATCAAGGCGGCATCGAGATGCAATGACAGCCCTGTTTCGAGAAATTCTAAAGGACTACTTGCCACGACAAACGCGGAGGGCCGCCAATGGCTAAGCCAGACTACTCTAACGACATGCAAACTCTTGCAGACAGAAGTAAGCAGCTTCGCGCGATCGCTGCCGCTCAAAAAGAAGAAGAGGGTGGGGAAGTCGATAGCGCTCCGGTGGCCAAGTCAAAAAAGAAAAGCAAACCGCCCAAGAAATCTGCCAGTGAGGGTGCAGGTGCTACACCTCCCACAAAGCCAACACTCTCTGGCACTGTCGAGCAATTGATTGAGTCCGACAATCCGAAAAAGGCCGCAGATGAGCAGCATGAGTGGTCGAGACGCTTAGCTTATATCAGCACCAGAATTCCAGAAGACATGCGCGAGCTAATCGACGATCTGCTCTTCATTCTCAAAAAAGAAGCCAAGAAAGACCTTGGGCGTGAGCCAACGCTACAGGACTTGGCGAGTGAAGCATGGGGTGACCTGCTCGCTAAGTACAGTGAGCGCCTTCCAGGCTAAGTCGAACAGGGGCGGATCTCGCGGCTGGACATTCAAGCCTCAAATAGCCACAATAACTGCCAACAACTGACAATTACGTAAGTGGAGTCGACAGTTCGGTGTAACCGATTTTTTGGCTTCCGTAAGAGGCATTTGAGATGGCAAAGCAGCTTGAAGGCGTGCTCACCATTGCTGAGCTGTCCGAGTATTTGAAGATCCCGCTCTCAACCCTCTACAAGCTGGCACAGGAGGGGCGATTGCCAGGACAAAAAGTTGGTCGTCATTGGCGTTTTCGCAAGGAAGCCATTGACCGTTGGTTGGAGTCCCAGAGTGACTCCGATGATCAAGGGAGACGTGCTTTGAAATAGCCGCTTCAAGCGGTGGAAAACCGAGGTAGAGAATGGACTTCCCTGTAGAACAGGTTGCTAAGCTTCGAATGACCGTCGCTCGTTTCGGTGAAATGGACCGAAGCAAGTGGTGGAACACAAAAGGTATGCTTGGCCATGTAGGTGAGCTAGCGATCTCTCGCGGTTTTCCCAAGACGCACGTCTTCGCTCGTGCACGGGCTGTGTTTGCAGTTGCCTCTGCTCGCTCTGAAGAAGTATTCAATCCTCCCGACTCTTTCACCCTCTGGCGACTTCCGGTTGAAATTGAAGATTGGATCGCAGATGCCTGGGCCAATTGGCTTGAGCAACCCGAAGAGTGGAAGGAATTCTTAGCTGCAGTTGACGGGGAGTCACAAAAGGAATTTCTCCCGGCCCTAAAAAACCTTGGGCTAATCTCTGATGTCACAGCTGATCGCGCCGCAAACCTTCGCAGAGCTGATGATTTTCGCTCTGTGCCAATCAAGCTAAATGGCGAAAGTCCTCAAGAAACAGTTGAACTACTCGCCGCTGCTCACGGATGCTCTGAATCTGGGAAACTCGCTGTGCCTTTCGTAAGAGAGGAGGAGTTTCCCAAATGACATCCACTGAACCACTGCTCAGTTCCTTTCTCGCGATTAAGGGCCCCTTTGTAGAAACTACCTACAGAGCTTTCCAAGGCTGGAATCTCTCTGCTTCTGTAAAAGAGAATCTCCAGCAAATTGAAGACACAAACTCTGTGGGCGCTTCGTCCTCTGGATGGCTTAAGCAATTTACAAAGGTCACAAAGCGACGCTACGACCTAGGTGGGCAAGATAGGCCCTTGATCGAACTTGTGCAAAAGGGATGGCACATCGACGAATGGCGTCCGGTCCAACTGTGGCATATGGCTCAAGGCGATGAGTTGCTTCGACTGTTTCTTTCGGACTGGTTGTATGAGAGGCGCGAGGAGGGAATTGTAGTTATCACGGTAGATGCAGTCGTTGAGTTTTTGCATCAGCTTGTTAAGAAGCACTTGGGATCAATCGATGCCTGGAAGGAAAACACCTATCGTCGAGTTGGAAGCGGTCTCTTAAAGACTGCAACCGAATTCCACTTGATGCGCGGTCGAGTTAGTCGTGAATTTGAATCCTACCGACTCCCAGAACGCAGCTTCATCTACCTTCTTCATGCACTGATGGAGCGTTACGGAAACACAAAGAAAATGGTTGATGCAACGGACTGGAGACTATTCTTGCAGACACCAACAGAGATTGAAGAAGAGCTGCTTCGGCTGCATCAATTTGGAAAGCTTCGCTTTGAACGAGCGGGAAGTTTTCTTGAGCTCACTCTTCCGTGTGAAAGTACGCGTGAGTATGTAAGGAGTGCGGCCATATGAAGGATTGGAAGACTCGACTGCGAGAAACACTTGAGCCGATTCTGATGAAGGAGGATCCTAGGCCCGATATCAGCGCGTATCGCGACATGCCGCTTTGTATCTTTCTCTACGATCCGACAGCTGAGTTTGCTCTGCGGCAAGAGCTTTCACTGCTTAAGACCCGCCTTGAGCAAAACGGAAAACGCGTTCTCCGAATCTCTCTCATGGATTGTATGCGAGAGGCACTTGAAAATGCCGGTGTCACACCTGAGGGGCTCGCTGAGAATGAGAAGATGCTTGGCCGAAATGGTCACAAGACGGTCGCACAGACCGTGCACCAAGTGCTCAGTGAATACGCTCCACTTGACCAGCTTGTGCTAAGCAAAGTTCCGCCAGGTGGTGACCCACACCGAGACATTCTTTGGATCACGCGAGCCGGGGCACTTTATCCGTGCTACCGCACCTCGACGCTTATTGAGCATTTCCAGACAAGGCTCACCATACCCGGCGTGCTGTTTTATCCAGGGGAGGTAGTACCACCTGCAGGCCTTTCTTTTATGGGCGTGCATGAGGCAGAGCATAACTACCGGGCAAAGATACTTTGAGGATCTCGTCATATGGCTTCGAACTATATCAAAGATATTTTCGCTAGAGACATTCACCGCGATATTCGCGAGGTGATTAAGGTCGATCAGACCGATGAGGAAGTAATCCGCAGTGAAATTGGGGAATACATAGTCACAAAGACGATACTCAGCAATTTCATTGAGATCCTTGAGGCCTACAGTGAGTCACCCAACAAGCCAAGTGACCGTATGGCAGTGTGGGTCTCAGGGTTCTTCGGCTCCGGTAAGTCAAGCTTTGCAAAACTTCTTGGCCTCGCCCTCGCCAATCGCCATCTGGGCTCAGATACAACAAGTGATTTACTTGCAAAGCACATTGGTGACTCAAAGGTTCAGGTCTTGATTAAGACCGTCGTTGAGAAGATCCCTACCGAGGCGGTCATCTTCGATGTTGCCACGGAGCGGGGTGTGATGCATGGCAACCAGATGCTCACAGAAATCATGTACCGACAGCTTCTGGAACATCTTGGGTACGCCTCCGACTTAGATCTCGCGGAGCTGGAAATCACGCTGGAGGGCGAAGGAAGGCTACATGAGTTTAAGGAGACCTACAAGAAGCTCTTCCCTGCCAAGGACTGGGACAAGAGCAAGAATCTCATTGCCTTTGCAATGAATGAAGCAAGCCGTGTGATGCATGAGCTTGAGCCTGACACGTACTCTTCTCCTGATTCGTGGATTCGGGGCGCTAAAGAACGGGCCGATATAAGCCCAAATCAACTGGCAGAGCGTTGCAAAGAGCTAACGGCACGTCGTGGTGAGAATCGCAGTCTGGTGTTCGTCATTGACGAAGTAGGACAGTTTGTCGCTCGTACCGTAAACAAGATGCTTGATTTGCAAGGCATCGTACAGGCACTAGGTCGCGTTGGGCAGGGTAAGTTTTGGGTTGTAGTAACCTCACAGGAGAAGCTCAATGAACTTGTCGGTGGGCTTGATGACTCGCGAGTGGAGCTCGCCCGGCTTATGGATCGCTTTCCTCTTCAGGTTCACCTTGAGCCAAGCGACATATCTGAAGTCACCAGTAAGCGTGTGCTTGCCAAAAAGGCAGAAGCTGAAAAGACACTTGCTGACCTATATGAGTCCAATCGAGGAAGTCTCACAGCGAACACGAACCTTACGGCTGATATTCGTCTGCCACAGATTGCCCGTGAGAACTTCATCGACCTCTATCCAATGCTCCCGTATCAAGTGGATTTTGTAATCCACGTTGTCTCAGGCCTTCGCACACAAGGTGGTGCCAGCCGTCACGTAGGTGGTGCCAACCGAACAGTCATTAAGCTTGCACAGCAGCTCCTTGCACACCCTAAGGTTGGCCTTGGCGACCAGGAGCTAAGCCAGCTTGTCACATCAGAGCACATCTACGACCTTGTGCGGGATAACATCGACAGCACAATTCGAGAGAAGATTGACCGGCTCCCTTCGGAAGTAAATCATCCGTTTTCTCAAAAGGTTGCTAAAGCGATCTGCCTGCTTCAGTTTGTAAAGAGTATCCATCGAAACTCTGAAAACATCGCAGCCACGCTATACCCTGCCGTTGGTGGAGATTCTGTCCGGGCAAATGTTGATCAAGCACTTCAGGCCTTGCTTGATGCTCACAAGATTCGACTCGGGGACGATGGTTACCGGATTCCAACTCCCACAGAAGATGACTGGGAAACGCAGCGTGCCGCTCTAAAACCAAAGCGAGCTGATACCAACCAGATTCTCCGAGAGGCGATGGAGAAGCTTTGGAAGCCCCAGCCCGTACACACACTGCTTGCAACACGTGTGTTTAAGGGGGCTCTTTTTCTTGACGGTCGTGAGCGAGTCAAAGGCGATATCACTTTTGAGGTGCGCCTTGCAGAAGACGATAAAGAAGACTTCGAGCGTCTAAAAGAGGAGCTTAGGAAGCGAAGCCAAGTTGAGCGTGAGACAATCTTCTGGATCATTCCAGTCTCTGAGCGAATTGATAGAGAAGTTACTGAGGTGTTTCGTTCCAAGGAGATGATCACCAAGAAGGAACGCGGTGCTCAGACGGCTGCAGAGACACGACTCCTCTCTGAAGAGGGCAGGCGACGCGACAATCATCGTGATGAAGTGAGTAGATTGCTTGAGCGATCAGCACTTATATCAGCGGTCTACTTCCAAGGAAATGATAGAAGTCCCGATGAAAATGATCAGACTGTAATCAAGGCGGCTGAAGGCATTATGGCCCGTGCATTGCCGGAGGTGTTTGAGCGTTTTTCTGAAGGTGCTGCACGAGTGAGTAAGAAGGACCTTCAGGCTCTTCTTGATAGTGAGGATCTAAGAGGACTTCCTGCTGTCTTTAACGACCTAAAGCTCCTTCGAAATGAGGGTGGGGCAATTGTCTTGGAGACAGATTCTGGGCCGCTCTCTGAGATGCTTACTTGGATTACCAATAAGAGTGACTATGGAATCAATCCAACCGGCAAGGCACTTGAGGCTGAGTTTGGTGGCACTCCCTATGGTTGGGAGGTAGACGTTGTAAAGCTCTTTGCTTTGTCGCTACTTCGAAGTGGCCAAGTAACTGCCACTTGCCAGGGTGTAACTATTGAGTCGGTTGTTGACCTTGGGGCGGTAGATGCGTTTACGAACAACACGAAGTTTCGAGCATGTACGTTTCGACCGAAGAAGGTTCTCGAATTCCAGGAGATTGTCAAAGCAGGTGCTGCGTTTGAGGACACATTCGGAGAGAAGATAGCAAACCTCACTCAAGATGAAGTAGCGAGAGCAATTCGCGAGAAAGCAATCAGCTGTCAGCGTGATCAGCGTAACGTGCTTTCTATGTTGGAGCGCCACCACCTACCTGGTGGAGATCTTCTCAGTGCCGCCATTAGTCAGATGGAGCAGATTTCAACGGCTAATGAGGAAGAGACCATACTTAGCTTTGCTGGAGGGCATCAGACATTAAAGGATGCTCTCACACGCGCAGCGGACATAAGCAAGTCAATCGCAGAGCCGCAGCTTGAGATTCTAGCCAAAGCACATAAGGTCCTGAATCATCACTGGCCGTTTTTATCCTCTGAGTCATCGACATCGGAAGAAGACAAGAAGGTAGCCGACGAGCTTTCGGACCTACTAGAACGAGAGACGTTTTACCGAGAGATCCCAAAGATTGATCAAGCAACCAGTACGTTAAGTAAGCTCTACGACTCCATCTTCTCAGGAGCAGTCGAAAAGCGGGCAGATGCCTACACAGCTGCAGTGGACCTGCTCAAGGCTACACCCGGCTTTGAGCAGCTTGATGAGGACCGCCAGGAACGAATTGCCGAACCGCTCTCGACTCGCACATCGCGTGATGTTTCTAAGAGCACACCCATTCCGCAGCTTCGAGCTGATATCGATGCCTGTGATAAGCGACTTTCGGATGCAATCGCAGAAGTGCATCGCCTCATTGAAGGTGATCGCGTCGTATGCGTGAAGGTTGGCACGCACTTCTCTGGCGGGATCGATACCGAAGAGCAGCTCGATTCGGCGATCGGCTCTCTTCGAGAAGAGTGTTTGCACCACATCGCCAAAAACAAACGGATCTTGATTCAATAGGGAAGGAATACAAAGGGACAATGGATCAAGACACCAGAAATAAACTGCAGCGGGCCACGCAACAAATTCGACAGTTGCTGGAGCATGAGTTTGCTGAGCAGTTGGAGGGGACCTTTGACATTCTGTCTGACGGTACTGTTCTTTCAGAGCCAGGGAAGCATCTTGATGCGAAGCAGCGACTAACGCGGCAGAAGCTTGTAGCGGCGATTGAACACATCAAAGCAGTAGGAAGAAAGCCCGCAGAAGCAGTTGAAGAGTATACGCGAGAAGCAGCATTTACATTTCTCAATCGATTCGTTGCTCTTCGGATGCTTGAAGCACGGGAGTTGCTGCAAGAATGCGTATCTAAGGGTGACCAGTCGAGTGGCTTTAAGGAGTTCTGCGGCCTGACACCTGGTCTGTCGTCTTCGGAGGATGACGGTTATAGGCTTTATCTAGAATCACTCTGTGACGAGTTAAGTGTCGAGGTCAAAGTACTTTTCGACCGTCGAAGCTCAGCAAGCCTTTTGTGGCCAAGAAGAAGTGCACTGCTCGAAATGCTCGCACTACTCGGACAGAACGAGTTGGCAATCGCGTGGAAGGAAGACGAAACATTAGGCTGGATATATCAATACTTCAATAGCGATGAAGATCGAAGAAAGGCCCGCTACAAAGACAATGGAAAGCCGAAACCGCCCGAAAATAGTTACGAGCTGGCCGTTCGTAACCAATTCTTCACGCCCCGCTATGTCGTTTCATTTCTCGGAGACAACACACTTGGACGCCTTTGGTATGAGATGCGAGGTGGTAGTACTCGAATTTCTGACGTCTGCCGCTATTTGGTAGTCCACCCGAACGAACGGTTTGAGAGCCAAGGAGAACCCGACCACTTAAGTTCACATTTTCAAGATCTAGACGCAGTTAAGATCGACACCACAGAAGATGTCTACGTCGTGCCTTATCGCCCTAAGAAGGATCCCCGAGGCATTAGAGTTCTAGACCCCGCTTGTGGGAGCGGTCACTTTCTACTTTACGCGTTTGATCTACTTGCCATCATTTACGAAGAAGCCTGGCACGACAATGAGGGTCCACTGTCAGAAGTAACAGGACGATCTCTACAAGAAGACTACGCTACCCTCCAAGAGCTTTATAGGGACCTTCCCTCACTTATTCTTCGTCACAACTTGTATGGCATTGATATTGATTCCCGTGCAGCTCAGCTGTGTGCGTTCGCCCTGTGGCTCCGCAGCCAACACTTCTACAAGACTAAAGGCATTGCAATTGATCAGCGTCCTAGAATTACCCGGACGAACGCTGTCGCCGCTGAGCCTATGCCCGGTGAGTCGTCGTTGTTGCGCGACTTCATAGCAACGAGATTGTCGGGAGCTCCAGAAACACGTCTGCTTGGCCAGCTCTTTCGAGAAGTCTTTGACGCGATGCGTCTTGCTGGCGAAGCCGGTACGTTGCTACGAATTGAGAATGCATTGTCAGATGCGGTTCATACCGCAAAGACGGAATGGCTTTCGCAGGAAGCGCCAGTTCAGCAGGCTCTCTTCGATTGCGACCCTACACAAGAACAGAAGTCGTTTCGATTTGACACTACTGGCATTACTGACGCAGAGTTCTGGAGTAATGCCGAAGAACGCATTTATGAGGAGCTTAGAAACTTTGGACGGTTGAATTCAGCAAGTTACGAAACCCGGCTCTTTGTGGATGATGCCTCGCAGGGACTTGGCTTTATCGATGTTTCCAGCCAACGCTACGACGTCATTCTCATGAACCCTCCATTTGGAAGTCCTAGCACAGCGTCAAAGTCACTCTTGAGTAATGAATATCCGTCCTTGTGGGCTGATATTTATGCGGCCTTTATTCAGAGGACAGCAGAGCTACTAAGTGACCGTGGCAGTCTTGGAGCGATTACATCGCGGACGTATTTGGCGCTTCCATCTTTCGAGAAGTTGAGAGACACGCTTACCTCCTCTGTTCGCTTCAGGATGGGAGTGGAATGTGGCTTAGGTGTTCTTGACGAAGCTACAGTGCGTGCTGCCTTTATGGTAGCTGATAAAACCGATAACGATCCTCCTTTTGTTTCCTTTTGGGATTTGCGAAGCATTGACGAGAAGGACCGCGCTGATGTGCTTTTGCAGCAGATCGTCGATAGATCTGGATATCACGTTAAGCTAGAGGCCTTTCGACGAATTCCCGGCAAACCCTTTGCCTATTGGTTGCCTCAACACTTCATCGAGTTGTTAGCAGAGGGGCCGTATTTGGATGGAGTTCGACTTGAGCGATCACAAGAATCAACAGTCTCCGTCGCCGTCGGAGCTTCTACGACTGATGACTCAAGGTTCGTTCGTTGCCACTGGGAGGTGCCGCCGACAACATTGCGAACGGGAGAGTGGGCGTGGTTTTCGCATGCTCTCGGGTTCTGTCGCTTCTACGCCCCGACATATGCAGTTCTAAACTGGAGAGATAGGGGCCGAGAGTTACTTGCGGTGACAGACAGCAAAGGAAATGTCAAACCGCGCCTTCGATGCGCGGATGATTTCTTTTCCCAAGGCTTAGTATCTCCCTATATTTCTGAACGAGGGCTTGGCTGCAGTTTCCTTCGGCGCGGGCATATTATTAGCAACTCGTGTCGTGGGTACTTTAGACCTATGGTCGCCGAGTCACTATTGATGCCCTACCTTAACTCTTCTGTCATAGACACGCTCATCTGGGCCTTAACGCCAGATAGAAAACATGAGGCAGGAATCATTGCTGCTTTACCGAGTCCGCCCGACACGTTAGAGCACACAAATCTGGACGAGCTAGGGGGCCGCTGCTGGTCCAATACACTCTTTTTGCGCACACTCGATGAGACCAACCCCGAGTTTTCGATAGACTTCAATGGCCTATTAATACGTGTGGAAGAGGCTATTGAGGACGTAAGGCAAGCTTCACGAGAAATTGACGAATGTGTTGCACACGCTTTTGGACTTGAGCTCAATGACCTTTGTGCACTTCGGGAGTCAACGGGAGCGCCCCATGATAGCGGAAGCTGGCTCAATGACGATCTAGGATTTGGCCTGGCAGCAACTAGTTGTCGGAATCGAAGGGCCACCACGTTGGCAATCATTGCTGTATCGTATGCAGTAGGTACGGTTTTCGGGCGATGGACATATCCCGCATCACCACCAGATAGCCATTTGGATCCATTGGCAACTCTACCCGATCCACACATCGACGATGCAAACTGTCGGGGCACAAGGGTTCTCGTAGATGACCAAGGCCATGATGATGATATTGTTGAACTTGTGACGAATCAGCTAGGAGAGATCGCGAGCTGCTCGGGGCAAGAAGTCCATCATTATCTCGACCAGACGCTCAACTGGATGTCAGACGCTCGCAACTGGTTTTCCTCGAACTTCTTCGACATTCACTGTTCCCAGTACACGCGATGTAAGCGTACCGCACCCATCTATTGGCAATTATCGACACCTTCGAGAAAGTTCTCTGTGTGGCTTTACTACCAAGCACTGACAAGTGACACACTGTTCAAGATCAGAAATGAATATGTAGGGCCAAAACTCGCACATGAGCAAAGACGCCTACAACGCTTGCGTGGTGACGCCGAAGGTGATCTCAATGCGTCACGGCGAAGGGAGATTGAAAGTCAGGAGACATTTGTCACTGAGTTAACCTCGATGGACGAAGAGATTGAGCGAATTGCACCACTCTGGAATCCTAGCCTCGATGACGGTGTGATTATCAATTTTGCACCACTCTGGCGGCTGGTACCACAAAACAAGCCTTGGCAAAAGGAATGCAAGAAAACCTGGGACAAACTCGTCAAAGGCGACTACGACTGGGCACACTTGGCAATGCACCTCTGGCCAGAGCGGGTAGTTCCCAAGTGCGTTGAAGACGCAAGCATAGCAATAGCTCATGGCCTCGAAGACGTCTTCTGGGAGCAAGATGATCGCGACCGCTACCAACAGAAGGAAGAACCTGAGGGAGGTTGGGAACCCGTTATTGCTGAATTAGTTGAGGAGCGTACAAGCCCCGCCGTAAAGGCTGCCCTCCAGAGCTTACTCGATGCACCAGCACCTTCTAGCACTTCGACGCGAAGACGTCGCAGAGCGGCAAGGACTTAAGGAAGAGCAGCCATGAACCCACTACATGAGCATTTAGCACAAACACTGAGAGATAAGCTCACTAAGCGTCGAGTTGTCACTTGGTACGATCCTCGGGGTGAGTTTAATGGATTCATTTCCGAGTTAGTCGGTGCCGAGGTTCCAGTCACGTGCCAGGTCGACACTATTAAAATTGAGAACGAAAAAGCTTCTCTTTGTGTCGTTCGAGACTCTTTTTTCGAGTCCAAATTTGCTGTTGAGGAACTGATTTCGTCTGACTTTCCAGATCCACTTCTCTTGTACGTGCCTGAGAAAAGCCGTGATGACGACACCGCTGTGCTCATGGAGCTTGAAGCGGGGGGTGACCGTTGGGAACCGCAGCTCAAGAGAGAAGCAAGGCGTGTGCTAAAGAGGCAGTTCGGTGATGGTCAAATCGACCAACTCCTGGGATCACCTAGCGTCAGCTATGAAGATATTGTTGCTTTGCTTGAGGGAGGCTCGACCGGCACAGCATCTGGCTCTCTGCTTGAAGTCATCTATCCAAATGCAAGAGGAAGCAATGCTGCATTGATTGCTGCCTGGCTTTCCAGTGATAAAGCTGACTCGCAAGTTATCGAGAAGGGTGCCAAGACCGAACTCTTCCAGCTCTTAGCATCCCGCAGTGGCTTTGAACTAGCAGAGAATACCGAGCTTGATGATGCTAGGAAGAAAGTCAGCCGCTACGTTCTACTCGGTGAGTTTCGAAATGACCTACGGTGTGATCCACCTGACTCTCTAAATCTTGTAGATCAGCCATCGGCGAAGCAGCTTGATTTAGTGCTGCAAGTCGCCAAAGCTCTCCGCGAAAGACATCCGGCTGAATACGTGACAATTGCTGATGCAATTGAAGTGGAGCTGCATCTTGCAACTCAAGGCATCTCACCCGAGCAACTTGGCAGCATTGACACTTTTCGCTTCGAAGAAGAGTCGCTTCTGGATTATGTCGGAGCCCTCATCATCGAAGGACGCTTCGAAGAAGCTTCCAAGGTCATAAGGGCGAGACGCCTGAGCTTCTGGGCCCTCCACCAACTTCAACGGCAAGAGCAGTGGCAAGCGTATGGTTTGGCTGCCGAGCTTGGATTGGCAGTCGAGGAGGTGAAAGCGTCACTGCCAAGCGCAAAGAAAACGGCAGTGCATTGGATCGAGGGTTACGTTGCCAAGAACGGTTGGTACAAAGCTGATTTGCTGCATCGTAGGCTTGAGTCAACACTCTCGGCGATGACAGACACCATTTCTTCCGAAAAAGTGGTCCACCGTGTACGCAAAGACTACGAGACACTCGTGGATTGGATGACAAGCGGATTTGTCTCTGCCTTTAAGGAGTCGTCTTGGAGCATACCGGGTGTACTGCACCAGACAGCAATCTACAGCAAGCAAGTCCACAGCCCAGCTGAGCCTGTGTGTTTCATTCTGGTTGATGCTCTTAGGTACGAAATGGGCGTTGAGCTTCAGGGACTGCTGGAAGCTGCAGAGCAGTTAAGTATTGAGCCAGCTATCGCGGCCATTCCAACTATTACACCAATTGGAATGGCAGCTTTGATGCCTGGAGCTGAGAAGTCATTCTCAGTTGTTGAATGCGGCAATGACTTGGGAGGACACATTGCAGACTCCTCCTCTGGAAGCCTTTCTGATCGAAAGAAGTTTTGGAAAGGTCGCGTTCCAGATGTCGTTGACTTGGACCTGGATAAGGTCCTTAGTCATTCAAACTCGCAGCTAGAACGGCGAATCTCCGGAGCACCGCTAGTTGTCGTCAGAAGCGTTGAGATCGATGCCATGGGCGAGGGGGGCAACACCTTCCTAGCCAGGCAGGTAATGGATACAGCTATTAACAATGTTGCTCGTGCCATAAAACGGCTTGCTGCGATGGGAATCGCAAAGTTTGTGGTTGCTGCCGACCATGGACACCTATTTATCCACGAACGAGATGAATCTGAGCGAATTGATAAACCTGGAGGAGATCAAGTCTCACTTCACCGAAGGTGCTGGGCAGGACGAGGCGGCTCAACTCCGCCCTCTACCGTCCGCATTTCTGCAACTCAGCTAGGCTATGATTCTGACCTCGATTTCGTGTTTCCAACGAATAATTCTGTCTTCAAGGCGGGAGGCGACCTTGCCTACTATCATGGTGGCTTAAGTCTGCAGGAACTCCTTGTGCCCGTGCTGTCGATCAGAATGCCTTCAAAGGCCAAGGAGCTGTCTTCTGAGATTAGCCTGTCGCTTACGAAGGTCCCAGAAAAGATCGCCAATCGAATTGTTACGTTCACGATTGTGGCCGATACATCGCTTTTCGCTCAGGATCCGTTCTCAGTGCGTCCAGTACTCCTTAGCAATGGTCAGCACGTAGGACATGTGGGCATGGTGCTCGATGCCGAGCACGATCAGCTTACGCATTGTGTACGGATGAGCCCAGGTGGCACATGCACGGTGGGAGTGCAGTTGCTTCGCGATGATGTAGACAGTGTTGAGATTGTTGTCCTTGACCCAGACACCGACCGAATACTTGCTAAGTCAACCAAGATTCCAGTCAAACTTGGAATCTAGAGAGATAGGTAACGTTATGACTGAAGAACAAACAGCCATCAGCCAAGACGCACTTGACCAGAAGCTAACGCAAGCTTTCGACGGAAAGGTTGTCCGCAAAGACTTGGTGCGGAAGGTCAAGGTAGGCGCAAACGTGCCAGTGTTTGTGCTTGAATTCTTGCTTGGCAAGTACTGCGCTTCCTCAGACGAGATGGCCATCCAGATGGGCCTGAAGGTCGTTAATGATACGTTGGCTGAGAACTACATCCGCCCTGATGAGTTTATGAAAGCCCAGTCGAAGGTCGAACAACTCCAGGGCGAAAGTCATACCTTTATTGACAAGGTCAAAGTTCGTCTTGCTGACTCTGAGTATTGGGCAGAACTCGTCAATTTCAATCACAAGTACGTGCATATCTCTCCGCAGTACGTTCGTGACTACGACCGGCTACTCACAGGTGGTGTGTGGGCACAAGTGGATATGAAGTTTGAGTACGACGAGGATACTCGCGGAAAGAATCCATTTTGGATTAAGAAGCTTCAACCCATCCAGATCGCCTCTTTTGACCTTCAGGAATACCAAAGTGGCCGCTCCGCTTTCACGTCAGACGAATGGATTGACGTTGTTATTCGTACGATGGGCTATGAGCCCGATGTAATGGATAAGCGTCTAAAGATGCTCTTTCTTGTACGCCTTATCCCGCTCACAGAGCGAAACTTCAATCTAGTTGAGCTTGGCCCACGAGGGACGGGCAAAAGCTATGCAGTGCAGGAGCTCTCACCTTACGGTGCACTCCTTACTGGCCCAACAACTGTGGCCAACATGTTTGGCCATATGTCTGGCAAGCAAAAGGGCATGGTGACTATTTGGGATGTAGTGGCCTTTGACGAGGTTGCCGATCTCCAAAAGATGCCCAAAGAAGTCATCACGACCATGAAGACTTACTGTGAATCTGGCACATTCCAGCGTGGTAAGGAGTCAGACACGGGTGATGCGAGCATTGCCATGTTTGGCAATACGAATCAGCCAATTGATGTCATGGTGCAGCAAGGTCATTTATTTGCACCTATGCCGGATGTGATTCGTGACGACATGGCATTTATCGACAGGCTTCACTTCTACCTGCCCGGTTGGGAAGTGCCAAAGATGCGTCCAGATCTCTTTACCAGTCACTACGGCTTTGTAGTAGATTATTTTGCTGAAGCCCTTAGGGCGCTTAGAAAGCACAACTTCACGGAAGTTCTGGATAAGCGTTTTGCACTTGGCAATCATCTCAATACGCGAGATCAGAAAGCCGTGCGAAAGACCGTTTCAGGGCTTATGAAAGTCATCTACCCACACGGTGAGGTTTCCCGCGAGGAGCTCGCAGAACTTGTTGAGTTTGCAATTGAAGGCCGAAGACGCGTCAAAGAGCAACTCAAGAAGATGGGCTCTTTTGAGTACTACCAAACGTCATTTAGCTATTCTGACCGAGAGCTTGGCGAAGAGAAGTTTGTTGGCGTACCCGAGCAAGGCGGAAGGGATCTTGTGGCAGCCGATCCACTCGCTCCGGGCTCTGTCTACACGGGAGCTGTGGGTTCAGACGGTACTGTTGGTCTCTATCGGCTTGAAGTGACTATTACAGGCGGCACTGGCAAACTAAAAGCAGCTGGTGGCGTGAAAGGCACGATGAAAGAGTCCATTTCGCGTGCATTTAGCTATTTTGCCTCAAAGAAAGTTGAATTTGGGCTGGGGCGTGAACTCGACAACTCTGATTTTCATGTAGAAGCAATTGACTTGCTAAACAATGGAGTTGAAGCGGAAGTTGGAGTAGCGTTCTTTGTCGCTGCTTTTTCAGCACTTCGCCGCTCACCAGTTACCGCTGCAACGCTCGTGCTGGGTGATATGAGTATCCAGGGAAACATCAAAGAAGTCAGGTCACTTACCGAGCCTTTGCAACTTGCACGAGACAACGGAGTAAAGCGAGCCCTCGTGCCAATTGAGAATAAGCGTCAATTCCTTGAAGTAAGCGGCGACATTATGGAGCATGTCGATCCAGTATTTTATGGCGACCCCAAGGCCGCTGCCTTCAAGGCATTGGGTATGAATTAATAGAATCAGTGTTGTGCCTCAACCCAACAGGCACAACAGCGTGACAGGAACCGTACTTAGCATGGACACTGTTAGCAATACTATGAGCGACCCTACGATCACATGCCCGAATTGTAAGAGCGAGATTAAACTAACAGAGTCGCTTGCCGCACCACTACTTGAATCAACCCGACAGCAGTTTCAAGTTCAAATGGCTGAGAAGGACCGAAAGGTCGCAGCGCGTGAGGCCGAGCTAAAGAAGCAGAAAGAGGAGCTGCAGAAATCTCAGGAAACGTTGGATGAGCAAATCACCGAACGATTAAAGACAGAACGGACGGCGATTGCATCTGAAGAAGCCAAAAAAGCCAGATTATTGCTTGGAAGCGATTTGGACCAGAAGACCAAAGAGCTAGGTGAATTGCAGGAGATTCTCAAACAACGTGATGAGAAGCTGGCACAGGCGCAGAAGGCTCAAGCAGAGGTCTTGAAGATGCAGCGAGAGCTGGCGGACTCAAAGCGTGAAATGGAGCTAACAATTGAGAAGCGAGTCCAAGATTCTCTCACAGAAGTAAGAGAAAAAGCCAAAACAGAAGCTGAAGAGGGGCTAAAGCTTAAGGTACTAGAAAGAGAACACACTATCGCCTCAATGCAAAAGCAAATCGAGGAACTCAAACGCAAGGCTGAGCAAGGGTCTCAACAACTTCAGGGTGAAGTCCAAGAACTTGATTTGGAGACAGGGCTTCGGGCCCATTTTCCTACGGATTCCATCGAGCCTGTTCCTAAAGGTGAGTTTGGCGGAGATGTATTGCAAACGGTAATTGGATCTCTCAATCAAGAGTGTGGCAAGATTCTTTGGGAGTCAAAACGTACTAAGAACTGGAGTGACGGCTGGCTTCCAAAGCTTCGCGAAGACCAACGAGCAGCAAAGGCCGACATTGCTGTGATCGTATCGCAGGCGCTCCCAAAAGATGTTAATTCCTTTAACCATATCGATGGCGTCTGGGTAACATCCGTAGCGTGCGCTTTGCCAGTGGCAATTGCACTGCGACACTCCTTAACCGAACTTTCGAAAGCTCGCCTAGCCGGTGACGGCCAGCAAACAAAGATGGAACTTGTTTATCAGTATTTAACAGGTCCTGAATTTCGTCATCGCATTACGGCAGTCGTTGAGAAGTTCGCTGATATGCATGCTGACCTTGATAAGGAGCGAAAAACCATGACAAAGCTCTGGGCAAAACGTGAACAACAGATTCGATGTGTCGTTGAATCAACGGCTGGATTGTACGGTGACTTGCAAGGAATTGCTGGAAAAACATTGCAGGAGATTGAAGGCCTGGAGATGCCTTTGCTCATGGACAAGAGTGAGGACCAATGACTACAGGCGCGGCGCACAACACAGCTACTGCTTTTGGCCCGTCAGACGCCAGTCTGACGGTTGCGGTAGACCATTTGCGCAGCAACTTTCCAGACGAGATAAAGGCGATATTGGATGGACGCTACGCATGTTGGCTCGGTTCGGGAATCTCATTATTCCGCTTTCCAGGTCTAAAGAGCCTTGTCCTCAAGCTCCTCGACGAAGTCTATGACAGGTGCGACTTTTCTAACAATACGTGCCCTTGGACGCTGTGCCTAACAGATATTCTACAACTCATTCATGTCAATCTAGATAGCACTAGAACCTCGGCACCTCCTAGCAGTTGGACCGACATTGAAGACTTACTACGTCGGTTGGTTGACTGCTACTGTGATGCCCTGGATCAAGAGGTGCAAGATGGCACAACGCTCCATTCAATGACATGGGACATCCTACATCTAGACAATGTGTACGGCGACGATACCATCGAACCAGATGCAGACCACACATTGCTTGCGGTGTTACTTGCAGAGGGTGCGTTTGACGAATTGGTCACCACTAACTGGGATGGGCTGATAGAGAAGGCACACCATCAGTGCTGCAATGGAAACGGCCACAAACTAGCTATCGTAGTAGAAACTGGTGATATCCCTGGAAGTCGTGATCATGGCAATGCACGCCTTACAAAGATTCATGGATGTGCATGCCGCTGTTTGGGTGACCCAGCAAAGCGATCTCTGATGGTTGCTACCCGCCGTGAGCTCCAAGGCTGGGAACAGTCACAAGAGCGGGAACCAATTCGGGAATTGGTGCGCACTATTTTACGTGAAAAACCTTCTGTGTTTATGGGGCTCTCTGCCCAAGATTGGAATTTACAATCTCAAATTCTTGGTGCGTGTATAGATCTTGCTGGCCCTTTGCCCGACGTCTCAAAGGTTCTTTTTGCAGAGCCCTCCCTCCAGCCCTCACAGCGCACTGTGCTGAGACATATGATTGCCGATCAGGACTATAATCGTGATCGGCAGAAAATCGAGACGAAGGCCGTCCTCGGCCTATATTCAAAGCCGCTTCTTGGCGCGCTGTACTTGATCTCTCTTCGAGCAAAAGTCGACTTGATACTCGCAGCGGGCAGTTCAGAACTGACGCCCAAATGGCAGACCTTCGTTGAACAGGCAGTCGAGAATCTTGAACAAGATGTCTGCGGTTACTTTGATGGCTTGGCCTCGCCATCTGATGACAACGAGTTATGGCGGCAGCTAGCACTTCTGGTGCCAGCATTTATCTCAAGGACCACACGTTTGTTCTTAAAATACGAACTTCCAACCGCCCAGGACGAGTATTATCCGCTTTGTCCTGAGCCTGTGACTCAACTCTCTCGTCGTTTAGATGGAGAAGAGCACCCAGAATTGACTTGGTTTTTGTTCATTATTGCAGCAATTCATGAAGGTAGGCGTCGCGGCTTTTGGACGATACTACAAGCGGCTGGCAAAGGTGGTGATTGCGGTCAGTTTGAACTGGAGTTGAGTGGCAAGCAGATAGCGGTTTTCATAGTAGCTGACTATGGAACAGGAAAAGGAAAACTGATTGAACGCAGTCTAATGGATCCCGCAAATTATCGAGAATCGGCAGTACTTTATGTAAGTGGACGTCGCCCTGAAACTCCGAAGCACTCACCTCAACATGCCTTGCCGTATACCACGACATCTTCGGAACCAGCAGAAATATGGGTGCAAGAGCTTGCTGCAATACATCCTGCCCCAGACGCACTTTTAGATGCATTGAAATGTGAGTTACTTTGCGTATGAGTTCAGAACAACTTTCTCATGTTGTCGACGTTCTTACCACGCAGGCAGGATATGCAATCCAGCCTCGATTGGTGAGTGTAGCCGATGTTGAATTTGAGTTTGACGCAATTCTCCGTGGTCCTGGTGATGGTGAGAGCGTTGTAATTGTCATGGACGGAGACGAGAGTCGTATTCCACTTGCAATATCTAGAATGCGAGCGCTTAGCCATACCATGCTCCGCAGTGGCTCAACCCGTCCACTGACATTGGTTTTGCTCACAGAAGAATCGGATTCTGCCTCCTTACGTGAATTGGCCACTATTTGTCGTGTGATCCAGGTAAAGGGAGTAAGCAGCGATGCCGTTGCAGACGAGTTGCGAGCTCTTCTGCCTCTCAAATTGCCTGAGCCAACAACACCTCAGGCTGACGCTGGTAGGTTACTGAGAAGTGCTTTGGGCGACTTGACCTCTGATCCTTTTGTGGGCGCTCTCCTTGCAGCTGCTAGGCGTGACACAGATGCTGTTCAACAAGAGGTGCAGAAGGCGATTACTGCCGCAATTGCAGACAATCTGGATGAGGTCGACAGCTGATGCGGAAATTAACCGATATAACGCTAAGCGGATTTCGAGTGTTCCGCGAAGAGCAAACTGTTCCGCTTGATGCCGACGTGGTGCTTCTTCATGGTCCAAACGGCTGTGGTAAGACGAGCTTACTACATGCTTTGGAGCTCTGCCTTACAGGAACCGTTGCAGATCTAGATGTATTCCCTGACAGTTATCCCGACTGTCTGCGCCATTGCAGTTACGAAGGTGACGCCTCTGTAAACTTGGCATACATCGATGAGTCTGGCAGTCGAAAAGAAGGCACCATAGTCCTTCGCAAGAACGAGAAGCCGTCCCCAACAAGCGGGCTTCTGTCGCGATCTGCTCAACGAAACTTTCTGGACAGATGCTACTTGTCGCAATCGAGGCTAGCAAGATTACTGGAAATCTATCAGGCGGTGGACAAGGACAGAAAAGAATCGCCACTAGCGACTTTCGTGCGCGAGCTTCTCGGTTTAGAACATCTTGAAAACTTGACAACTGGCCTCCAAGTCGTTGGCGACATGCGTAGAGTTAAACGCGATGTAAAACGCTTCGCAACGTTTGAACAAGAGCGGCAGAACTTAACCAAGCGCGAAGAGCAACTACAAACAGAGCTTCGGAAAGCTTTAGAAACAGTTAAGACTATTACAGAGGCAAACAATACAGAGGAATCTGCTACACCGCAAAAAGTTGACGTGGAATTGGTGCAGCTGTCTGAATCTGACGCTGCTCAAGAGATGGTAGTCCTTCGCACAGAGGTAAGTGCGATTGAACAAGCCCAAGCCGTGCTGGAAACAATCAAAGATTCTGAGCCACCAGTCTCACTCTCGGCATTGGAAAAGGAGATTCAAGAGCGAGTCCGCATACAGGAAGATCTTGCAAAGACGCTTCGATCCCATCTTGTAGAGATCAGACGATTTGTTGGAGTGAATACTGAAACAGAGTCTGAAGCCGATGACCAGTTTAACTTTGGAGAAGATTGGCTGGAAAATGAATCTCTCTTGGATCGCAAATTGGCACAATCAAAATCAACGGTCGATACGCACGCGAAGGCGACTGCAAACGTGACGACTCTTAAGAGCCAGGAAGAAGAGCTCGATAAGGAATGGATTGCTCTTTCGAAGCAAATCGAGTCCGACCAAACTGCCACACAAGCCTTCACAGAGAAGTTATCTCTAATACTTGAGCATGTTACGGACGAAAACTGTCCGGTGTGTGAGCGCGATTTTTCCGAAGTTTCTAAAGGACCTTTGAGAGAATTCATTAGTCAAAAATTGGAAACTTTGGAGCACAAGCAATCTTTGCTGGCAAACTCACTGCAATTGCAGTCAAAGCGAGATGAACTGCGCCGCCGACTCACTGACGCAGAATCAAATGTTGCAGAATTTGCCCCACAAGCCAAGCAAGCCGAAGAGGATATTAAACAAGGACGCGAATTAACGCAGAAGCACAAAGAACTCACTGAGCTAAGAAACACGTGGGTCTCCAATGAGCAAAAACAACGTGCAGCAAGGGCAGATATAAGCAAGTTCCAAAATGCCGCTAAACAGCGCGACGAAGAAATGGCAAGGCTTGATTCTATCGCCAACAGGCTAAGCGTGCAGAAAGAGGAGGACAGTACTTCCTCGATTGAGTTTGCAAAGCGAATCCAAGAAGCAGCCAGCAATAGACTGAAGGTACTTCAGAACTTTGCGGAACGTCGCTCAGAATTAAGGCAAGCGAAGGAAGCTGTATCTGCTTTAAGAAACGATATCAGCAAGTGCAAAGAAAACCGCGAACAGTACGATCGCGCATCTACCCTTGTGAATCAGATAATCGAAAAGGCGAGAAAAGTCTCTAGATCTGCTGCGGAACAAAAGCGTCAAGTGATTGAGCGAGTGTTTAGTGGCACCATGAATAATATGTGGCGTGACTTGTTTGAAAGACTAGTCGTCTCTGAAACATTTCATCCACACCTTCCCTCACCTGAGGTCACCCGAGGACGCCTGCAGACTCGGCTCAGTGCGGGAATCGACGGCCAAATGTCATTTCATGACCTAGCATCAGTCCTTAGTTCTGGAAACTTGAACACTGCAGCACTTAGCCTGTTCCTGACCTTAAATATTGTAGAACAGCCTCGCCACCATGTTCTCATTCTCGATGACCCTGTGCAGAACATGGACGACATTCACGTAGTAAATCTAGGGGCACTGCTAAAATCGATCACCCAAGAGGCAGGGCGTCAGCTTGTGGTGGCAGTTCACGATCGATCTCTGTTTGACTATCTTCGAGTGGAACTTGGCCCCACTAGTGCAGAGCAGAGCCTCATAACCCTAGAAATGCAACGGGATGAGGCGACTAAGTCAACTAAGATCGCATCTGAGAAAATTGAGTGGCGACAAGATAAAGTAGTATTTGGAACAGCAACTAGGGCTTAGCGGATAAAGGGTGGGGAAGACTATCGACCTGAAAAAAGAGGACCCGCCGCACAAACTGTGCGGCAGGCCCATGGTCGTTAACTAAGCTGCTTTTGCGATCTGCTGAGTTGCTTGCGGTAGCATCCAGCGTGCTTCGTGAAACGTTGCGCAGCGGCGGCAATACTGCCGCAGAGTGCGGTGCGTTCCACTGTCTCTGGCTTCAATCTCCATTTCAGGAGCATCGACCTCGCAAACTGGACATGGTCGTACGACAAAGCCTGAAGTATCCACTTTTGCAATACCCTTGGCACGTAGTCCGACTATCACGCCTTTTTGGTCGAGGAAGCGTGCATCGTGCTCATCACCGTCAATAACGCAAGTGTTCCACCACTTTGTGGGAATCACAGGGTGAAAGACAGTGGCGACATTGCCACCAGCAGAGAGAACTTCTCTTGAAGTCTCTCTGTCGCTTCCATCGGCTGAGTAGGTTAGGTGATAGTTCGCAGGCCATTTTCGGCTACCGAGACTTCCAGAAAGGAATTGTCTCACCCTTTTGTGGAGCTTGGTGTAGTCGAAAAACTGCACATCTGGAAACTGATCGAACACCCTTGGGTGAAGAATCTCCCAAGGGATATCGCTTGTTCCGTTAAGGCGAACAGCTGGAGTTAGCTTAAGTCGCCTTGCGTTCTCACGAAGATGTTCGATCTCGACCCTAAGCATTTGCATGAAAAGGTCATTACTTTCCAAGTACAATGCTGTCCTGCGATCTCTGGCTATTGTGCTGCTTGGAAGTTGCATTAAGCCACTTGTGTGGCCAAGACACCCCTTTAGGCAGCCCGGTGTAGCAGCCGGGCAAAAAACACCCGGAGTTAGGTAAAGTACTCGATTGAGGACTCCAACCTTGCCACACTTCTCGCTTTTCTTTGACGTACTTAGCAGTCCCTTTGGCAGACCGTATAGAGCGAGTATTTCAGACGCAGAACACGTATGGAAAGCTGTCTTCGGATCGCCCGATTTTAGTGTTCTAAGCCGAGTTCTACGTTGTTGTTGCTCTTTTCTCATTGCATCTTCTCCCTAAGAAGCTGCAACTCAACAAACTAAAGGAGTGTGAGCTGCAGCAAGTTGCCACTCCTCGACTGGTGCAAGTGCTTCAGTCCAGGACGCAATGAATTTGGGAGGCAGACGCAACGAGTGCGATCAGCCAAGCTAACGAATTTTGTTGATAGAATTCCCTTTCTGCTAGAGTGCTGTGGGTGGTTCTGCGGTGATCAAATAACAAAGCCGTAATGAGAGTGGTAAAAGCAAGCTGGTAACTTCTCAGCAAAGTGCGACTTTGGTTTCTTGGCTAGGTCTTAGGACTATTGCTGTCTTGCTAATCGTCGCTAGGCAAGAGATTTAGGAAGTTGGCGCCGACGACCGCATGACTTTTCTCCAGCTTTTTAGCTTCTTCCGAGCCTCCAGTTTGTCCAACAAATGTGGAATGAATAAAATGTTAATTCCTCTTGGTGCTGAGATCCCAAGGAAGATAGAGTGCCGCACTTCGCCATACTCGTTTAAAAGATTCTTTGCTGCTTCACGATCTAAGTTGTCGGCAATTTCGCAAAGTGTTGCGTCATTGGCTGCCCTTACTATCTCCTTTAGCAGGTTCGCCAACTGTTCAGGGCCAACTTCTTCTTCGCACACGCGCCACGCGTTTAGGATATCGTCTACGGTTGGTTTGGCAGAAAGCTGATCCCCTTTGATTTCC
The DNA here is from genome assembly GCA_937925545.1 of uncultured Planctomycetaceae bacterium. Taxonomy (GTDB): domain Bacteria; phylum Planctomycetota; class Planctomycetia; order Pirellulales; family Lacipirellulaceae; genus Bythopirellula. Next base: position 856,970 of record CALALR010000015.1, on the reverse strand, counting down.
AATAGTGCTGCAGCGATGGCTTGCTGGGGCGTAGCTATGTCGAATTTTTCGCAGATTCGACGGATGGTTGGAATTTCGAATTTCATTGAAATCTCACTGATTGTTAACAAGTTAAACGTCAGAGGGAGCTTGCTAAGTTTCCACCAGAGTGAAAATGGAAACGAGCATACTGGCCTTACTACTGCTCCATAACATGTAGCTAAGTCGCTACTGCATCAGGTGAGTGGGCAGATCTGGTCAAATTTCTCGCCCTAACGAATCGGGTCCGCCCTGTTCAATTTGGGGGAAATCGAGTGCACGACCGTTTCCGGTCGTGGTTACCCAGCACGCCTCTAAACGCGACTTTTGCCCAGCAAAGCTCTCGCTTAGTTAGCGAAGTACACTAATCTGCTCGACTCCATCTTGCGGAAAGAGGTGTTGGTAGAGCTCTCGCATTTCTTCTGTTGAGTGGCCCATCCATTTTCCAATGGTGCTGGAGGAGACTTTCCCGGAACGTGCGAGATTCGAGCCAAAAGAGTGTCGAAGCACGTGAAACCCACCAAGTACACTCCATTTACTCTCGCCTAAGGCCCGTTTGAAGTAGCCGCTCGCACTGTCCGGCTTGAGCTGAACCGGCTCACTCTTCGGCTTCTGGCCTTTGAGCCGAAGTGGAGCTGCAATGGTGTACGCCCCACCGGGATGCACATCTAACCATTCCTCCATCGCCGCTCGAAGCTTAGGGTGAAGTGGTACAAAGCGAACGGTGCCCGAGAGGTTCTTTCTTCGCTTTCGCTCGCGAATTAGCACCTGATTTTGCTCGAAGTCGAAGTCGTCAATTTGTGAGCGACAAATCTCACTCCTACGGGCCCCGGTGTAGGCAGCGAATACATACATGGCATACTGAAATGCATGGCTTGCATTGTCTTTGACGTACTTGAGAAGCTCTGACACCTCAGATTCATCGAGAAACAGCGAGCGCCAGAGCTCACAAATTTCAGCCTCTGTGAGACCACCACGGGTGATGCGACGCTCAATTTGCGACCAAGTCTGAAACTTGAGTGCTTGCTTGGGCTTCTCTAAGTGCACTTCCCAACGCCCATCGGGGCCAAGTAGGGGACAAGTCCGCTCGACGCGACCGTTTCTCTGAGCCCAGATCCAGATCTGGCGAAACGTGGTGAGCTCTTTTCGAATCGTCTTAGAGCTTACATGCTTTGCCCGAAACTTCTCTTTGCTCCTTTTTTCTGAGTAGCGTTTGAGCAGCTGCAGCGTTATGGCGGGGAGGGGCGTATGAGTCTTGAGGAGACGCTTTAGGTGCCCGATATGGGTGGTTTCCTGGTGAAGTGTTGCCGGTGCCTTTTGCTTTTGGTCTGCAAAATACGCATCGCACACAGCTCCGAACCTCGATGCAGGAGCTCTTTGAGCTTTTCTGCTGCCGTTGCTTTTGCCCCCGGAGAGAATCCATTTTCCAAGATCCTCGCACTCTGGAGCTGCGAGCCTCCCAGTGTTGAGTAGCTCTATGGTATCTTCTACTGTCGCCAGCACGCGGACGGCCACAGCCTTTCGGCTGGTGCGACACGATCTCTGAAATTGCTGACCATCGAATCGAAAACGAACGAGCCACATGCCGTTTCGTGGATCGAGTTTGAGTGTTGCCATCGCCTTGGTGCCTCCAACTACAAAACGCACCTTCTTTGGTGCTTTGCCTCAGGGAACTGGACAGTTGGATTCGGTGGCACATTTGTGGCACACCGAGGCACATTTCAAGCGCATTGCAGCGGCATTGCGTCCGCAGCGAGTAGAGAGCATTTTGCCCTAGAAAAACCCGAGAAATCTTGCCGAAACTCCGCAAAAAGAGGGGTTGGGCAGTGCGAAGCGAGGAGCAACTAGCGGCGATTCAAAATCCAGTGACCGCAAGGTCGTGAGGGTTCAAGTCCCTCCTCCGGTACTGATAAAGTTTGGTCTCTTCGCCGACACATCTCGGCCACCGAGGACTCTTCTCCCCTTCCAGCGGTTATCTCGTTCAGATGTGATTTCGCACCGAGGAAGGGAAGCCGAGAAATGCCAACGCGAGTAAGGAAAGTGCGATAGGCTCCGGAATTATAGGAGCTCCGGCAAGGAACGGGTCCTTCATCGATCCCGCGATGAATGTATTCGATAGTGGACCTAAATTGATGCTCTGACTAGCGTCGTCGGTAATTAATTCCGCCGAGATGAATGAATTCGTATCACCACTCAATCCCCTATCTTTGCTGAGCACAATCATGCCTCTCTGGTAGGCAAGAAGATCGGCCGTATCGAGAAAGTGGGATCTTCCTATGAAAGAACCGCCCGGGGAAAACTGTCTCAATAAAGTAAAATCAGCTACTACCGCTTCGGGAGGGCCAAATGTCGACAGGGATACTGTGGCAACGATTCCGTTTCCCCCCTCAAGGCGAACTTCGACGACTTTGCCGGGAACGAGTGGCTCGAACGAATAGTTGAGCTTCTTGATAAACGCACGACTAGCATCATTGAGCGCATCGCCCGCAGTGACGGACGTGTCGGCAACGCGATTCTCACCGAATGCGACCAACATTCCCGATACGCCGGCAACGCCATTTGAGGGATCGGCGGGAGCAACTTCGTTTTCATAAGGATCCGATGTGTCGCCCGGGTTGGTACCATCAGTAAGGGTCAAACGATCGAGCGCATAGCCGAGAAATGCCTTGCCACTGGGTAGCACCCCTTGCGCATCAGGGTTCGTGACAATCGTCGGACTTGTGAGCGGATTCTCTGTGGCGAAGTCGGACCGAAACGTATGCGGCCCCCCTACTCCGCCAACATCGCCGATCACCGTAAGTTCCATCCCGGTAAAGCTGATACCGCTGCTGGCCAGCGTGGTTCCTACATCGGCAAACCCAGCGAATAAGAATATACACATCAACCCGATGTGGAAATGAACGCAGATGGAAAAATGACTCTTGAACATGATTCGTACTCCCATAAGTTTCCTTAAGTGCACCCAACCAGCCGCTGTCAGGGCAAGGACTCACGAAGCATCAAGCGTCATTTCGCCAACTGCTGACGCGGGTGAGAACCTGCCCAGCATTTAGTCGCAACTACAGCTCATTGTAGCGGTTTAACCTGAAATGATTCAAAAATTTTCAAACTTTGTTTGCTTCTCTCTCTTTTTAAATAATCGACAAGCTCAAACGAGCAGTTCTTAAATCACCGAAATAGCATAATTAGTTAAAGTGAAAAGACTTGTGACTTCGCTACGAGTCAAAGGCTTGTTCGCATCTCTGAAATTCGGTAGTCAGAATTTTAGGCTACGGAAGATGAAGGCATGGCGGATGAAAGGAATTGGAGAACGATGGATTGCCCCAATCACGACCGGCCATATTTCTAGAACTCCTTCTTGGCATGCTAGACCCACTGGCCCAAAAATCCTTGTAGCAATTGGCCACGCGAATTCCGATAATGGCGCCTGCCGCAACGTCTGCGCGCTCTTTAACGATATGGCCACTGGTGGTTGGTGGTGAGTCATACATCAACTTTCAGAACTCATTCTTCCTCCGTTTCCTCTGTTTTCTCATGCTCACTATTTTGCCTGATTCTTGCTGGAACTACGCGCTGCTTGTTCACGGACTACCTGGAGAAAAACCAAACCGGTCGTTTGGGAAAGTTAACTCGCCAGGTTCTGCGCGACTGCAGGCGCGATGTACCCAGCATTTTCAAAGTGATCGCGAGTAGCGGGCGCGCAAAACTTTGCAAGTTTTGCACCGCCAATTGGGACCCTCTGTTTTGAGAGCAAAACGTGATTCACCAAAACAAAAACATCATCTTGAAACAAATTTTCATGACGGCTCAACTCAACGTCATGTACTCATGAATTGATGACTTTACTTTGTTACCTGTTGTAAGTCGCGCCGCATGAGACCACAATTGATCCAGCGAGAGCGCTTACTCACTTCTTACTCTCGATCTCAATCTTCCTGGTTTTCTCCTGTCACCAACATTAGGAATCCTACTATGGTCAATCAACTGTCAAAATTCATGTTACTGGTTGGTGTTGCCTGCATCTGGTCGTTCTCGTCCCTCACATTGTTGGCTGAGACGACCACCAACGAAGCCGAGGGAACTGGATTTACCCAGCGAGAGTTTTCTCCCACGCTCGATGGCAAGTGGATTGGTCAAGGAATCTCCTACGGACCCTATCGGGAAGAAGAGTCACCCGACGGCCTGCAGCCGACGAGCGCGGAATTGCAGGAAGACCTGAATCTACTCATGCAGCATTGGAATCTGATCCGGATGTATGGTGCGGGAGAAACAGCAGAGGAAGTGCTGAAAATCATCCACGAGAAACAGCTTCCCCTGAAGGTGATGGTGGGAGCGTGGATTGTTCCTGAAGAGGGTTCCGGCAATCCGCTGCTCGCACAAGCATCGAATGAGAGGGAAATCGCCTCGGCTATCCGGTTGGCCAATTCCTATCCCGACGAAGTCATTGCCGTCAGTGTGGGCAATGAGACGCAAGTGTATTGGTCGGATCACCGCACTTCTCCCGAAGAACTGGTTCGGCATATTCGAGAAGTCCGTGCTGCAACCAGCGTGCCCGTGACGACAGCAGACGACTTCAATTTTTGGAACAAGCCGGAAAGCAAACAGATCGCCGATGAAATCGACTTTATCGTCACCCACATCCACGCACTCTGGGCAGGATTGCAGCTGCCGGATGCAATGGAGTGGACCGAAAAGAGGTATGACGAAGTTAGCAATATGCATCCTGATAAAAAGGTGGTGATTGGCGAGGCAGGTTGGGCGACTCAAGTCCACGACCAAGGTGAGCAGGCAAAACTTATCAAAGGGAAAGCAGGGGAGGCAGAGCAAGCACAATATTACCAACAGTTCACTGACTGGGCCCGCGACAATAAGATTTACACTTTCTACTTCGAGGCCTTTGACGAGCCCTGGAAGGGAGGGCCGCATCCCAACGAAGTCGAGAAACATTGGGGGTTGTATCGAGTCGATCGTACTCCCAAAAAAGCGATGACCGGTTCCAAGCAATAGCTTGTCATTCAGAATCTTAGAAAAGTCCCACCATCATATTACTCAAACCCAGGAATTGTACTGTGCCAGAAATCGCAACTCCAACCCACCTGGAATCAGTAAGTGGTAAGTTTGTCGAAATCGATGGACAAGACTTCTACCAGATAGAAAACTACGACCGAATGCCTCCCTTTCTCATGAGTCTGGTGAGTGTCGGTGACCTATGGATGTACGTTTCTTCCACGGGAGGACTCACGGCGGGGCGAGTGTCTGCCGAGGTCTGTTTATTTCCCTACCGAACGGTCGACCTGCTACATGACAGCCAGGCGCATACCGGACCGCTTACGCTCATTCGGCATCGTCGCGATCAAGCAGATCGATACAGCTTTTGGCAGCCTTTTGACATGAGTTTGACGCGCGATCAGCAAGGCTCACGCAAGTTGATCAAACACATTGCCGGCGATCAACTCATCTTCCAGGAAGCGAACGAACACTTGGGAATAATTTTCAGTTCCAGTTGGAGAACTTCTACAGAGTTTGGCTTTGTTCGAACGGCAACACTAGAAAACTACGGCTCGGAAGAGATAGAGATCGAATTGGTTGATGGCTTGCAGAATCTGGCTCCCTATGGTGTTCCTCTTTCAACCTACCAACGGGCAAGTTGCCTGGTGGACGCATACAAGCACAATGAATACGAGGCTTCAACCGGCTTGGGAATCTATAGCCTTACGTCTCAAATCCTCGACCGCGCAGAGGCTGCCGAAGTCTTGCGAGCGACAACTGTCTGGTGTCGAGGCTTGTCCAATCAAAAAGTCTTTCTATCACCGAAAGGTTTGCATGCATTCTGTGCAGGGGCTATACCCGAGGCCGAGACCCTTTGCACGGGCCAACGTGGAAACTATTTCACTTTCTCCACCGTGAAGCTAGCGCCCGGCCAATCACACCGCTGGTATCTGGTGGCTGATGTGGGCCGAGATCACAAACAGATTGCCGAAATAAGACGACGGTTGCTCGATGAAATTCAACTTGAAGAGACGCTGGAGAATGCCGTCGAGCAGGATCATCGGGAGTTACTGCGAAACGTCGCCAGCGCGGATGGCTTGCAATCGACAGGGAGTCAACTTGCCACGACACATCATTTCGCCAATGTGATGTTTAACAACATGCGCGGTGGAGTTTTTGCGGCTAATTATTCGATAGATTCCCAAGACTTCAAAGCATTTGTCGCTTCACGAAATCAACGTACGGCGGATGCAATGCAAGCTTTTTTTCGTGCCTTGCCAGAACAGATAGAATCTACCGAACTATTAAAGCTCACCCGCGAACAATGCAACGCCGATCTTGTGCGACTTGCACTGGAATACTTGCCTCTGACTTTTGGGAGACGACATGGAGATCCTAGCCGGCCATGGAATGCCTTTGAGATCCATGTACGAAACGAAGATGGATCGTGCATCTATAATTATCAAGGCAATTGGCGAGACATCTTTCAGAATTGGGAAGCCCTCGCTCAAAGCTTTCCTGTATTTCTGCCGAATATGATCGCCAAGTTTGTGAATGCTTCCACCATTGACGGTTTCAACCCTTATCGGATTTCGCGTGATGGCATCGATTGGGAATCGCCTGATCCAGAGGACCCCTGGAGTAATATTGGCTACTGGGGAGATCACCAGATTGTCTATTTAACCAGGCTCCTGGAAGCCCTACATAACTTTTTCCCGGGCCAGGTAAAAGGATTGCTAGAAGATCAGATCTTCTGCTATGCCAATGTCCCTTATCGAATCCGATCGTACGAAGATATTGTCGCCAACAGCTGTGAGACGATTGACTACGACAAATTCACGGCAAAAGAAATCGCACGCCAGGTCGAAAAGTTGGGTGCCGATGGAAAACTTGTCCTTGATTCTCAAGGCGAAGTTTATCATGTGAACTTGATCGAGAAACTGTTGGTCCCTGTACTAACCAAGCTGTCTAATTTTGCAGTCGATGGCGGGATCTGGCTGAATACTCAACGCCCTGAATGGAATGATGCTAATAACGCGCTCGTAGGCAATGGCTTGTCGATGGTGACTGTCTGCCAGCTGCGCCGCCACTTGAACTTGCTCATCGGGTTGATTCGAGAAATCGGTGAACGGCGACTTCCTATTTCGATTGAAGTCGAACAGTGGTTTCGTAATATTCGACAACTACTTCAGGATAACCACCATTTGCTCCATGAACCTGTGATTGCCGAGGACGCGCGCGGGCACATCCTTCAAAAGGCAGGTCAGGCATTTTCTGATTACCGTCTCAAGGTTTACGACAATGGGTTTTCAGGTAAACATACTATCGGAAGCACCGAACTTGCAGAATTCTTCCGACTGTCCATCGAATATTTGGATCATTCGATACGAGCGAATCGACGGACCGATTGCTTGTATCATTCCTATAATCTCCTCGAAATGCGGGCGGGCGACCATAACGCTGAGGTGAGACATCTCTATGAAATGCTTGAAGGACAGGTGGCTGCATTGAGTAGCGGGTTACTCGATGCCGCTCAAGCTGTTGAACTGATCGATGCGATGTTCGACAGCAAGTTGTTCCGTCCGGATCAAAGTAGTTTTCTGCTCTACCCGGATCGACTTCTGGATGGTTTCCTGCATAGGAACAAGATTTCTGCCCAGCGAGCGACTACGATACCCCTATTGCACGAAATGGTTGAAGCACAAGATCGATCAATTATTGTCCGAGATGACTTTGGCGAGTTTCACTTTGCTGCCTACATTCAGCGGCAAGCCGATCTAATCGAGCGACTTGATGGACTCGCACGTGATCCTCGGTGGGCGGATCTGGTCGTTCGAGACCGCCTGGATGTGCTTGAGCTCTTTGAAGAAGTGTTTTCTCACAAGACCTATACTGGTAGGTCGGGAACTATGTATGGCTATGAGGGATTAGGATGTATTTATTGGCACATGGTTTCAAAACTTTTGCTGGCTATTCAGGAAAACGTTTATCAAGCCATTGCTGGACAAGCATCGAAATCTGTTATCGATGCCTTGGCAGATGTTTACTATCTGGTGCGAGCAGGTCTGAGTTCTGACAAAACGCCAAGCCAATATGGTGCATTCCCCACCGATCCCTATTCTCATACTCCAAAGCATAGTGGAGCCCAGCAACCTGGCATGACAGGCCAAGTGAAAGAAGAGGTACTTTCCAGACAGGGAGAATTGGGCATCAGAATCATTGACGGTCGGCTCCATTTTGAGCCGGTTCTGATTCGTCGACGTGAATTCTCGGAGAGCGCCAGCAAGTTTTGCTACTTCAATCTCGCAGGCGAAGCCCGCTCGATTGAGATTCCATCTCGCGGGTTGGTTTTCACGGTCTGTCAGGTTCCGGTTTTGTATCAGCTAGTTGATACAAAGTTCTCGATTGAAGTTCATTTTGCTAATGGCCAGACGAAATCCCTTCGGCAAGAATTTCTGGATGCCGAATTGAGCAGGAAGCTCTTCGAGCGAACAAACGAAATTACCAGGCTCGACGTGCTTCTGCCCGAGAAACAAGTAATTCGTGCATAAATGAAGAAGCCGTGATTGGTATTCTATTTCCAGGTGCTCTTGCACGTAGATTCATTAGATGCGTATTGCTAAGAAAGGGCAGTCTGTATCGCACAGTAAAAACGAAAGCAACTCGTCCGCTACAAGTGAACTGATATCAAAAGGTGAGCGTGACCGCCTACTGGCATATTAGAGTTGGATCCTCACCGTCTGAACTGCGTTCGCAGGAACCTTGATCTTGGCGAACCGGTCTCCGATCTGCAAGCTGGCTGTGATGGGCTTCTTAGTGGTATTCAAAAGCTGAACACTCAGGAGTTGATCTGCGTTGACTGTAGCACAGGCGTGCAGATCATCGGCACCCAGATCGGTCAAGGACTTTTGAGTTTCAACGACCTTGTCGCCCGGCCGAATAGTTCGGCTGAATTGTGCCAGGACATAGTAGACGGGGGTGTAGTAGATCATACCCTCGCTGGTGTCGATCATGATTGGGGCGCCGCAGAAGTTTCCCACGTGGTTGGGACCACCCTGAGCGTCCAAGACGATATTCCAGTCGACCCAACCAGTAACCCAGTGATCCAGGCTGACAATAATGTTCCGGGCATAACGGTGAACCGGAGTGTAGACGGGGTGGTCGGCAACGCTTTCGCCAGCCCAAGTAGCTGTATATGCCCAGTCTGTGGCGTTGTGGTTCCACCAGAAGTCGTCGTTATTGAACCAGTTAGATTCTTTAAAGAGCACAGGATCCCTAATCCCTGCAGGGGCTTTTTTCCCTAGATCGTCGATGCAGCCCTCGGTGTGCAGGATTTTGAATTGGGGGTACTTGTCTTGAATGCGATCGAACACGTCTTCAAAAACCTTGAAGGTGCTTCCATACCAGTGAACGGCGATGCCATAAATTTGTGGAGCGGTCTCACTATCCGCAAGGATCACATCGGCCCACTGTTCCAAGCCGTCCCGGTTTTGGTCGTAGACCAGCAGACGGGTCTCGCCATGGCGACTACTCTTCAACGCTGGCCCCAGGTGTCGCTTTAAGAACTCGTTCTGAGATCTTGGGCTGAAATGCATGCTCTCCCACTGGCCGTTATTGCCGTGAGGCTCGTTCACGGGCGTCATACCCCAGAGTTGAACACCTTCGGAGGAGTAGGCCTCAAGGTACTTGATCAGATAGTCGGCATAAGTAGCTTGGTGATGAGGTTTCAACCGGCCGCCAGTCCCTTGCCAGTTATTTTCTGGAGAGCCGGGAACGTACCAGTCCTCGAGATCTTTCATCCAAGGAGGGGCGGTCCAGGCTGAGGCGATTATACGCAGTTCCGAATCTGGCTGTTCTGCCTTGACTGCCAACGCTTCCTTGATCATGGGAAGCAAATCATAAGCTGGATCCTTAATCCCGGGATGCTCAGCAGGATCGAAACCGTGTTTGTCGGGCGCGATCGAGAAGTGTTCCAGGGTTGTGTCTCCGGGAACTTCGGCATAGGAATAGCGGCCTTCCAGGGTGAAGTCACAGGAGCCAATGTGAGTCCGGCAAAGGGTGAAATTGGCGCCTTGAGATCCGAAGATATTCTGCATCACCTCATAGCGTTTCGATGGTTCCAAGTGGGCAAGGACATAGGCTGAAGACTCGGTAAACGACGTCCCGATCCCATCAATGCACTGTCTAACTCGGTCGGGATTTACCTGGATAACGGTCCCGCTGGCCCGGCCAACCTGAAACGGGACGTTCTCCTTCTCGGCAAGTCTGTCGCCCGCTTCAGATGTTACTAGGATCTTCGAAGTGCTGAGTAAAGCGTTGGCACCTTTAACTGGGAATGCAATCATCAGACTCCCTATAGCTACAAGTACTAAGAATCTTATGCGCACTTGGTTGCTCCTCAAATCTTTAAGGCACGGAGGGGACTCTATCAAGTATCGGGATAAGTTTTGGATTAATTCATTCCCCCCGGCCTACCTCGACGTCTTCCGGCTTTCCTCGCCGGCGTTCAAGCTCTGCGCGAATTTCGTATGCCGTGGTTTCCGTTATCTCGTATGTCGCGATAATCCAAATCGCGATGGCAGAACTTACGAGGGGTACGCCAACATCAAATACTCTTAAGAGCATCAAGGTGCGATCGGATTGAGCAGATTCGAGTTCGACGTGAAAGCCAGAAGCTTCCAACATGACTCCAGTCAAAAGGCCTGCTAGCGCCATTCCAACCTTTACCATCCACCAGTAAATCGCTCCAAAAACGCCTTCACGACGTTGGTGACTTTCGAGTTCGTCGTAGTCGCAAACATCGGCAACCATCGAACCCATCAAAGTAAATAGCGAACCCGTACCAAAGGCCACGAAGGGACACGATGCCAGTAGCCAATAGGGATGTTCGGGATTGTAGCCGACCCACTTCAAAGCGTAACCAACTAGCGAAAGTGAGATAGTCAACAAAAATGTTTCGCGTTTCCCGATCTTGGTCGAGATCCAAGCTGTCAGCGGGATCACGCCCAGTGTGCTGACGGCGGTAAGAGTACCAAACCATCCAAAAAGATTTCCCGCTTGCTCATTATCTCCTGAGAAAACGTAATAAATGATTACATACAAGGAGAACGACGCTCCCAACTGATAGCCATTGAACACCAGAAAAGTTGCCGAACATAACTTTGCAAATGGACGACAACTCAATGCCGTGAAGATTCCCATGAAGAAGTCTTTGGAATGATCCAAAAATCCTCTCTCTGCTCCAGCTTCAGTGGCTGGCACATCACCCGGGAGCGAAACAAGTCTCTCTCGACAGAACAGAGCAGGAAAGACGCCCAGCACGCAGATCGCACCGCCTACCCACAATGCCAACACTCGTGCACCATGCACTGTGTCGTCAAACAAACTGCTTGCCATGATCGCATAGAACCAGGGCACCCCCAACCAGGCGAGCTGGCCCACTGTATTGGCAAAGGCCTGTAATCTGGTCCGCTCGTGATAGTCGGGAGTCATTTCAAAGCCGAAGGCAACAAAGGGAGTAGCGTAGATGGTATACGCCAGGAAATAAAAAATCGAAGCGATTAGGAAAGTCCAAAAATAGAAACTTTCAGAGTGTCCAGGGGGAAGCTGCCACATCGCAGCAAAAACAATTCCAGCAAGTAGAGCGCCCCCGAAAATGTAAGGGCGTCGCCGCCCCCAACGTGTCATCGTGTTGTCTGAGATGTACCCCATCATTGGATCTGAAATTGCATCAAAAATTCGCGGGGCAAATCCAATGATGCCAACAAGCACGGGGCTCATGCCGAGACCCAGATTGAGGATAACGACCATCGCCGGCAGCGCAGCCGCCTGCAGATTATTGACCAACATACCTACTGCATAAGCGGATTTCTGAGCGAGTGAAATCCGATCCTCAGGGCGTGTCTGATGATGTTCTGAGTGTCGCACGAGTTACCTCAAATTTGTCCACCAGATTAGACTGGTGTAAGTCATATGGAGAACATATGGAGAAATAGTCACGTCGGAATGGGTTCTTTAAAAAAGTTGGTTTGACAAGCTCGTTGAGTGGATTATGATGAAAAGCACAAGGAAACAGTTTCTGAATCGTTACAGGATACTACTACAGTGCCTACCATTCGACAAGTTGCTGAGCATGCAAATGTCTCTATTGCGACCGTTTCTCGGGTAATTAACAACAGTTCTTCGGTAACCCAGGAGGTTCGATCCAAGGTCCTGGAAGCCGTAAATCGCTGTGGCTACGTCCCCAACGTTTCTCGCCGTAGCACTTCTTTTTTAGGGCTTATTTACACCGGCCCCTTTGCCTTGGGTTCCACGTACGACATGGCACTCGTCGAGGGAATGGGTCAGGCCATGACGGGCGTAGACCTTGATTTAGTCATTCTGGACCCGACCCGGGATAGAGCAGCCGACGAGACATACACCCAGTATTTTTTGCGCAAAGGCATTCGGGGAGTTATTCTGAGATCAACGGTAGAAGGACGATCTGTATGCTGCCAGATTGCCGAGGAAAACTTTCCCGCAATTGTCGTGGGGGACCACTTTGACCATCCAAAACTAAATTTCGTCTACGCTGACTCGTTTTCAACTAGCAAACGGGCGATCGAACACCTACTTTCGCTGGGACATCGCAGGATAGCCTTTGCCTCCAATGAGTTCGACGATGGGGACCACGTTGACCGCTATCGCGCTTACGTGGAGGTGTTAGAAAATAGCGGAATACCACTGGAAAATAGCCTTATTTTTCGCATTCCCGCCCACAGGCCCGATGGGGCACAACTGTTGCGCAGCTTGATGACAGTACCTGATCCTCCTACAGCGGTGTATATAACGGACCCTTCGGTTGCCGTTGGTTTGCTGAACGAAGCGCACAGCATGCGACTCGACATCCCTCGCGAATTGTCTGTCGTTGGCTTTGATGATCGAGACATGCGTGACTTTGTGTATCCCAAAATGACTTCTGTCTGCCAAGACGCAAGACAACTCGGCGCCGAAGCCTTTATGCAGCTCGCAAAGATGGTAGAGGCGGGAATGAGCCAACGCCTTGATAATCGGATCGCCACGAGCTGGTTTGAAATCAACGGGACCACTGGGCGAGTTCCAAATGAGTTAACTCGAGTGCTCCCTGACGGTACCAGGATTAGACTGGATTCGGCTTGAAAAGCACGAAAAACCACCCTTCCAAAGAATCCGGAAAATATTAGCCGATTTTGCTTGACAGGGTAGTTGTAACGATTATACTGAAACTGTACCTGAAACAGTTACAAGATAATTTCCCCCTAGATTCTCGCAGGCAGCATTCTATTCGGCGTATCGATTTAGACGCGTCGCATAGAATAGAAGCTAGGGAAGAAATGCCACTTGTTGCTCATTTTGGCTTTCTGTTTTGTCTGTTTGTAACTCCAGCAATGGGGTCCTTTTTCGTTCCTGCTCTTTGGAGGGTTCAGCTCATGAAGCGTTTGAATTGTAGTTTGGTGGCAGCAGCCTTGGCGGTTGTTGCATTGTGTGGTTCGTCAGCGATGGCGGCCCATCTGGCTAATCCTAATCGATTGGCTGATCCTAGTTTTGAAGGCACATTGACTTATGACGGCGCCCCATTTGTTGGTTTTTGGGAAGGCTTTAGCAACACCGGCGGTACTACCCCGCCAAGCACTGCAGAATTTACCACGACGATGCCTTTAACGGGCCCTCAGGCTATGGAACTAAACTTGGGTGATGTAAATGGGTTTGCAGGTGCATTTCAGGATGCGACGTTTAGCTCGAGCTTAGCTGGCAACATGGCTTGGTTCAGTGGGTGGCACAAGTCGCTTGGTGTGGCCGGGGGTTCTGAGATTCGCATCGAATGGCGAGATTCTGTTAATAATGTCGAGGTTTCAAGAACGCCTAACCTCACACCGACAGTAGGAAGCACCTATGAGGAGTTTGTCCTCAGCGCTACAATCCCCGCTGGTGCTGATACTGCCCGGGTTGTTTATGCAATTCAGAGCTTTGGTGCTGGGGTAAGCCAGCAGGTTTTTGTCGACGATGTTAACTTTAACGTCGTACCCGAACCAGCTTCCTTCGCACTGCTGGGTCTGGCCAGCTTGGCGTTGGTTGGGATGCGACGTCGCATTTAGTTTTTTGGCTTAAAGATCGAGTGTTTGCCCGTCCAAAGGGGCGGGCAAACACTGCTGTTCATGACAGCTGTTGTTGCCAACAAATCACGTGAATAGAGAATTTACTAAAATCACTTATATAAAGTCTAAAGGTGAACTAAGATCCTCCGACTAAACTCTTCAGGGGACTTGTAGTAAGGGAAAGATAATCATGTTATTAACGCCTCAAAAGAAGTATCAAAAGATTACGCAATTTCTAATGATCGGGTGCATGCTCGTCCTGACGCCATCGGCAGTACTTGCAGCCAATGCCACGATACTGGATACCGATATCAACGCCGACGGATTAGGTTTTGGGCTGAGCGACGCCTTTGCCTTTGATGCGGGATTTGGGCAAGATGATGGAGCTTCGTTCATGGGCAATGACATCCTTGTCCAGACGAAGTTTGGCACGAACGGTGGGGCTGGCCTCTCTATTCCACTCTCCAACGGCGAGAATGGCTACACAGTAACTTTCGATGATACAGCGGGAATGCCTGGTTCTAACAATGTTGCTAATCCCGACGTTAATAACGCCACTCCCCCTGATCCAGTCTGGGCAACCATCGGCAACGTAATTCCTCCGGCCAATCCGACCCCCCCAAATCCTGTTACCGGCTCTCCCAACCCAAGAGTAGGTCTTAACAATGGCAATGTTTTGCGTTACTCCGTGTGGGTTCGCGAAGATCCCAACAATCCATTCGTGGGTGCTCCCCAGATTGAGCCTGTCTTCAAGTTTGAGTTCTGGAAGGAAGCCCTCAGCACTTTCGCTGACACAAATGGGGGTGCTCAGCCTTTTTTTGCTGACAAGGTTGTTGATACCGATCAGCATTTGGGGCAGGGTATCTGGATTGACCTCGATAAAAACAATTCCGTTATCGATCCGCTTGCCTTTTCAGAAGGTCGTACTCGACAGATCTCAACTACGGCTTGGACTTTAATCGAAGTTCTGTACGAAGTGAATGATTCGGATTGGTTTGGCATCGCTGACGACGTCTACAAAGTCGCCGACATTGAAGAGGTCCGTAGCGTTATGTTTTTTGGAGAATTCGCAGGGGGAGGTTCCTCGGGAAGCCTATGGCTTGATAACGCCTTGGTTGAGGTCTTCCCGAACATGGCTGCAGTCACTCCGAACACAAACCCCGATCCTGCCTTAAGTGAAGTTAGTGAAAAGGCAGATTTCGATGACGATGGCGATGTTGATGGTGCTGATTTCTTAGCTTGGCAACGTGGTTTCGGCATTGGGACACAGAATTTCGAAGGAGATGCGGACTTCGATGGAGACGTTGATGGTGACGATCTCGCGATCTGGCAAAACAACTATAACACAGGACCTTTGGTCGCCATCGGTGCTGTGCCTGAGCCATCTTCAGTAATCCTGATCCTGGCTAGCATGCTTTGCCTTGGAGGGGCTACGCGGCTGCGTCGTTAGTCATCTTTGGGCGACTGGGGATGTCACCCCCACCCTCGGTGGCATTCCTCAGTCTCTCTTTATAGATAGGACTCGATTCGTCGCCGGGGCAGCTAGCCTCTACTTTAATCCGTTACAACTTAGATCACAGGATGATCATTGCACCTGGGATCGCAGGACAGTAAGGACCAAATCAATGAATGCTTTGCGACGTTCTTCTAAGTACCCAATTGGTTTTACCCTGGTAGAACTCTTGGTTGTCATTGCCATTATTGGAGTATTGGTGGCTTTACTACTGCCTGCCGTTCAGGCGGCCCGCGAAGCAGCACGGCGCATGACATGTGCGAACAACTTGAAAAATGTTGCTTTAGCAGTTCACAATTTTCATGACAGCAAGAAACATCTGCCGTTTGGCATCAACTACAACACTGCCTTCGGTAGAGAGATTTTTCGCGAATCGAGTGGGGATATTCCTGCCGCTCCTTCCCAGTACGTAACCGGCAGGAATACGAACGGTAAGGGATGGATTGTCGATGTCCTTCCACAACTTGAACAACAAGCGATGTATGACGGCATGAAACCTGGCTTTGATCCTTCCAATTCTGACAATCGATTTGTCGTCACTGCTACGAATGGCCGTGGTATGGGTCGGCCGGAACTCCGTCAATTCATGGAGCGGCAATTACCTGTGTTGACTTGTCCCTCGGACGCCTCGGCAAAGCCTCGTGAGGGCAACTTTCATTGGGAACCCGCTTTGACCGCGGTAACCAGTTATAAGGGAGTCGCGGGCGACACGGCACTAGGCCATGTCTTTGGTGCAGGTGGATTGTGGAGCAATGACCAGTGGGGAAGTCTTCCTGATTGTTTTGAAACGCTTGGTTGCAATGGGTTGTTTTGGAAGATGAGCTATTACGATCCAATTCCATTCAAACGCATTAGCGACGGATTAAGCAATACCCTAATGATCGGCGAAGCTGTTGCAGATCAGGACTTACACGCAATGGCTTACTTCTCCGATGGCGATTGGGCCGCTTGCAATATGCAGTTGAACTATTTCCAACCTGGCGATTTATCTGACATTCGTACCAACTGGTATGACGTACGTGGTTTTAGAAGTTTACACCCTGGAGGTGTCCATTTTGCCCTGGCAGACGCCTCGGTCCATTTCCTCAATGAAGGAATCAATCATACTATTTATCGGGCTTTGTCTACCAAAGATGGTGGGGAGACAACAAGTCTCGACAATTAGTAAAAGTATCTCATAATGAATACCGGCTTCTTTTCTAAATGGAATATGGTATTCCGGCTTTTTTAGGCTGACTTATGGGAGAATCTCTTACCATGAAAAGTATTTTCAGAACGAAAACAACTAATTTCGGGCATGGTTACCTCGGGCTGTGGATCGTTATGTCGCTATTCTGGTTAGCTGGTTGCGGCGGCAAACCTGCTAGTGTTTCCGGAATTGTCACTTTAGATGGTAAGCCACTCGACAAGGGAATGGTGGGCTTTGCTCCAGTGAATGGGGGAATGAGAGCTGCGGGAAAAATTCAGAGTGACGGGAGTTACTCACTCAGCACGAATCGAGATGCAGGACTCGAAACCGGCGAATACAAGGTAACTGTAGTCTCGCGTGAACCGGGTATCGTCCCACCCCAGGGTGGCCCTCCCATGCCTGGCCCGTATATCACACCACGTAAATATGCAATTGATTCAACGTCTGGCCTTCAATTCAATGTTGATCGGGGAAGTAACACTATCAACATCGAGCTTTCTTCAGAAGGTCTGAACGCCGGCACTTAAAGAGAAGATTACGTTTTCAAGTTTTCTCTTTTGGCCATAAGCAAGAAGAGCCAAACACCAAACGATTTGTCATGAATTTCTCCAGCCGTGCTTTGACTAAAAAGTCCCTCGTTTACCAACTGTTAGCAATCTTTCTTGTGGCAGCAAGCTCGGCAATTATCCACGCCGCGCCTCCCGGTTGGGACCTTGTTTGGAGTGACGAATTCGAGGGTACTTCACTCGACACCACAAAGTGGGACCCTATTTTCTGGAACACCCCACACAATAATGAGCAGCAAGCCTATCGCCCTGAGAGAGCAACTGTCTCCGGGGGCAATCTAGTGCTTACAGCCGACCATGCCAACAATGGCGGAAAGGATTACACGTCGGGAAAAGTCGAAAGCAGGATAGCCAACCAGTATGGTCGCTGGGAAATTCGAGCCAAGTTGCCTGGCACACAAGGCACATGGCCAGCCATCTGGTTATTGCCTGATACCAACATGTACACTTGGCCTACGCAGGGTGAGATCGACATCATGGAGAATCGCGGCAACCAGCCGAATCTTACGAGTAGTGCTTTTCACTACGGCCCCCCTTGGCCCAACAATCAATTCCAATTTAACGAGCAGATGACTTCGAAACTTGGTCAACTGGATAATTACCATGAAGAGTTTCATACTTACGCCGTGGAGTGGGACAGTTCCAAGATTCGCTTCTTTGTGGATGAAGTAAACTACTATACCTTATATGATCAGGATGTCGGTGGTTACATCAGCAATCAAGCTCCGATGGAAGTCAATCTGAACGTTGCCGTTGGTGGCGATTTCTTGGGAGGTGCTCAACCCGACGGGTCGAGTGTTTGGCCGCAACAGATGCTGGTCGACTACGTACGGGTTTATGAAAAGAGTCAAATACCATCTACAATTTTTTTCCAGAACGGCGGATTCGAAGACAATGGTGGATCGCTAGCGGGCTGGAGTACCTTTGGCAATACGCCACCGAACCCGAACGTCCAGATACACAATGAAGCTGTCGAGGAGGGAATTGCAGCCTTGAAACTGTTTGGCCAATTCAACGGCCAACAGAATTTTTCAGGGGCAAGCCAAGGAATCTCTGTCTCACCTGGTGATTCGATTTCTGCTTCGGCAAGTGCCTACATTCGTTCTGCCGATAGCATATTCGGGACTCAGAACCAAGTTGCTATGGTATTTGATTATTACAAGATGGTAGATGGAAAATATGGGAGCAGCGACTATCTTGGATCGAAATCGATCACCATTGCCGATGGCTCTACTTCGAACAACGCCTGGCTGCAACATGTGCTCACGGATACCGTACCTGCTCAAGCAGTTGAAGCGCGGCTTTCGTTCGTGTTTACTCAACCAAATAATCAGGGAGGGGCAGTTCATATCGACGACGTGAGCTTCGTGAATTTAAGCCTCACACCCAATGCCGATGCCGACGGCGACGGAGATGTGGATGGTGCTGACTTCTTGTCTTGGCAAAAAGGCTTCGGGCAAAGCGGATCGCCAACGGTTGCAGACGGAGATTTCGACTATGATGGAACTGTGGGGCCTGCTGATCTGACTGTCTGGAACGCTCAGTTTGGCACTCCGCTAGTGGCTGCCTCCGCGGCGGTTCCGGAACCGACTTCATTGGTTCTCTTGGTACTCGCCCACTTGGGTTTTTTTTCTTCTCGCACAGAGATACAGAATAGCCGACAATGAGTCGCTCAAGGGAAGACTTCTACCGTCGCTTGCAGATGGAGTTTCTCGAGCCCCGTTGTTTGTTGGCTGGAGATACCTATCTTATCAACTTTCAGTTTGATGAAGTTCCCACACCTACCCGTTACATGCGTGACGTGGGGGCCGTTTACGGTAATCAGGGAGGAGGCCTATTCTACGGCTGGTCCAGTGATCATACCGACGTCTCACGCGATCGTGGTATCAATCCCGACCAGCGCCTCGATACCCTGATTCATTTTCATCAAAATCAAAAATGGGAGTTTGGTCTACCTAATGGAACCTATGAAGTCACAGTATCGATTGGGGACCCTGAATTCGCTAGCTCGCACACACTCAATGTGGAGGGCGTGAATTACTGGAGCAATTTGGCTTTAGCAACGAATGACTTTCGCGAGCAAAGCCAGCAGATCACAGTCACCGATGGCCGACTTACATTGGACCAGGGATCTGCAATCGAAAAGGCAACTCGCATCAATTATGTCCACATCGTTGGGCTACCCAACGGACCCAATAATTCTCCTGCGACACCGACGATAACTGAGCCTGAAATTGAAGGACAAGTCGTCAATCCTACGGACGTTCACCTCGAAGCAGTCAGTTTTTTTGACGTAGATGGCGACCTCCATAAATCCACGGACTGGGAAATTTGGAGTACCGACGGTACGCCGCAAATTGTCTGGCAAACGCTCGGTATTCAAGGAGTCGAGCGACTACATACTCATTTAGGTGATGGTGTTTTTATCAATTCTCTTGCAGGAGAGACCGAACTAAGCCCTAATTCGCATTACGAAGTTCGAGTGCGGTTCCGGGACGATGCAGGCTCTGTGAGCGGCTATGCGGTGAAATCTTTCCAAACCGGCTCTGCATCGACGACCTTTCCTCTCGAGTTGGCGGACGTAGCTGAAGTTCCTGTTCCTACATGGCTGGATTCCGATTCCCCGGCCGACGTGATACTCCCTAGTGCTATTCCCAACCAGTCAGAATTGCGGATTGAATCTGCAGCGGGCGCGCTTCTCTTGAGAATTGCAGGGAACAACGGTGTCAGTAATACCATTACGAATCCTGCTCCATTGAGTCAGCACGTAAATGTCCGTGTCGTGATCATGGCGGGTTCCAATGGCCTCTCAGTTGATAGCTCCAATCTTGCATTCAGTGAAGGGAATGGGGGACCACACACAATCTTCTTACCGGCCATAAATTTGGGAGTCAACGAACGACTCGACCTCTGGGTCTCCAGTGATGGCTCCACATATTATGGCACAGCGGGCCAATCCGAACCCGACTTCTCGAATCTCGCACGTCCTAGTGAAATCGCTGTCAGCGTTCCGTTCACAGCAATGCATCCTGGCTTTGTGGTGGAAGCGATCGCAGGAGGTTTCCAACTACCCACCAACATCGCGTTTGTGCCAAACCCAGGCCCCGATCCCACGGACCCTTATTTCTACGTTACGGAACTGTATGGAACAATCAAGGTTGTTTCACGCAACTTCACCGTAAGCGACTATGCGACCAATCTTTTGAATTTTAATCCTACAGGTTCCTTCCCTGGGTCTGGGGAACAAGGTTTAACAGGCATTGTAGTCGATCCTTTGACCGGCGATGTGTTTGTCACTCGTGTCACTGCTACCAATCCCGCCAATCCTAACGGAGCACATCACCCTCAAGTGGTGCGATTCACGAGCAACGATGGGGGGCGCACTGCTGCAAGCAGTACCGTCATCCGTGACATGGTCGGAGAAACTCAAGGACAGTCTCATCAAATCTCGAATTTGACAATTGGGCCTGATGATGGCTTACTGTATGTGCACAACGGAGATGGTTTCGATGCAAGTACTGCCCTAAACCTCGATTCATATCGTGGCAAGATTCTACGGATGAATCTCGATGGGTCGGCACCTACTGACAATCCTTTTTACAACGCTGGCAATGGGATCAATGCTCGAGATTATGTCTATGCCTATGGACTTCGCAACCCTTTTGGAGGCGCTTGGCGTGCTGCAGACGGTGAGCATTATGAAGTCGAAAATGGACCGAGCACCGACCGCTTTGCCAGGATAATTCGCGGCCAAAGTTATGGCTGGAACGGCACCGATGCATCCATGTCCATTAAAGCAATCTATACCTGGTTTCCTGCGCATGCACCTGTGAACATTACTTTTGTCCAAAACGAGACCTTCGGGGGGAGCCAGTTTCCCTTGTCGATGAGGGATCGAGCATTTGTCAGCGAATCGGGGCCGACTTATGCATTGGGTCCACAGTCGAGGGGCAAGCGAATAGTAGAATTCAATGTTGATACCAATGCAGTTTTGATCCAAGGTCCAACCACACTGGTGGATTACACCGGTAGCGGCCGCGCTACAGTTGTCGGTCTCGCCGCTGGTCCCGACGGACTCTATTTTACTGAACTTTATAAAGACCTCGATGCATCATCTCCCATTGAGGCAGGGGCTCGGGTCTTTCGAGTGCGTTACGTTGCCCAGCAACCCGGAGACTATGACTACGATGGTGACGTAGACGGTCGAGATTTTTTGAAGTGGCAGCGATCGCTCAATTCAACCACCGACCTGTCCGCCGATGGCAATCGTAACCGCATTGTGGAGATTGGTGACTTAGGGATCTGGCAAAATGGATTTGGCAACAACTCTTTGAACTCTAGCATAATCGATGCATCATCCATCCCACATGTCACAAGTCAACAACAGATTTCTAGTAGCATATCGACCGACGACTTGAGTCCCTTTGATCTAGCAAGCCTTGCCAGCGAAGGGTCTCCCAGTAGATCCCATAAAATGGGTATGACAAGTCTTCGCAGTAGTCAGCCATATCAGGAAAATGAGCCGTTAGCGATACTTGATCGCGCCCTAGAACAAATCTATACGAGTGCATTGCCATTGGTTCCTACTCCGAGAAACTTTGACAAGGTCATGATAGACTTTGAAGAATCGACTTTCGACTTGTCTTGGGAAGAATTTGAGAGCGATGGTCTCAAAAGCTTGTTTTAGCGAGTGATTTCACTCGTGGACTCGGCAGCCTTACCCCAATGTAGCTTAGCTGTGTATATCTTTCCTCGCGTTCGATCTATACAGGAGTCTATATTCTTAACTCATCTTGTCGCAACGAGTCGAACCTCCCATAATCTGACTCATGTCCAGCGCCGAAGTGACCTCTGAAGCCATCACTGAACATCTCGACACTGCAACCCTCCCTTCACTCTACGCAGACCGTAGCTTTTGGGGGATGACGATTACACAGTTTTTCGGGGCTTTCAATGACAATCTGTTTAAGCAACTCATTTTGCTTCTCTCAATAGTCGTGCTGGCTGATGGGACCAAGAGCGACAACCAAGGCACGGCAACTTTCATCTTCTCGCTTCCTTTCTTGCTGGTGACCGGCTTTGCTGGATACCTCTCGGATCGCTTTCCCAAACGGCCGATTATTATTCTTTGTAAGGTCGCTGAAATCGTGGTTATGGGCCTGGGGGCACTCGCGTTTTTGGTCTATGGAAAAACAAACAGTTTGGCATTTCTGTACGTGGTTCTTTTCTTCATGGGAGCCCAGAGCGGATTTTTTGGACCTGCAAAGTACGGCATCCTGCCAGAGATGCTTCGTGACAAGGACCTTCCACGCGCCAATGGGTTGATCCTGATGACTACGTTTATCGCCATCATCATGGGGACAGTCGTGGCGGGGCTAATTTTGGATTATTTTCCCGGCAAGCTATGGGTGGGATCGAGCGCCTGTGTAATTATCGCTTTAGTTGGCACACTCTCCTCGCTTTTCGTACGGAAAGTCCCCCCTGCGAATCCTCAGCTTCAATTGCAAGCCTCCTCCTTTACAGTGCCTCCCGACATGCTTCGCATGTTGCTGGCCGACAAGCCGCTGCATATCGCCTTGTGGGTATCAAGCATGTTTTGGCTATTGGCAGGCATGGTTCCTAATGCGATAAATGCACTGGGGGTCATCGAATTGCAGGTTGGCGATAAGTATACGAGTTATCTCAACGGCGTGATCAGTATTGGCATTGCGCTAGGCTGTGTAATTGGCGGAATAGCCTCCCGCGGAAACGTCGATTTTCGCCTCCTGCGCGCAGGAGCGATCGGTATGATGTGCTGCCTAGGAGTATTGGCAATACCTGCCCACGGTGATATTTCTTTGCTAATCGGGCCTGACGGAACCTTGGAGCGGTTTCCAGGCATCGGAGAAAGCCCTCAGTGGCTGGGCTACTGGGGAAGCCTCGGCATTCTGCTGTTGCTTG
Source organism: uncultured Planctomycetaceae bacterium (assembly GCA_937925545.1). GTDB lineage: Bacteria > Planctomycetota > Planctomycetia > Pirellulales > Lacipirellulaceae > Bythopirellula. Next base: position 833,642 of record CALALR010000015.1, on the reverse strand, counting down.
GGGCATTTACCGGTCTGTTTGCCGTGCCACTCCAGGTGTTCATGCAGACCAGACCACCTGACGACAAAAAGGGGCGCATGATTGCCGTCATGAATCAAGCCAACTGGGTTGGCATTGCAATCTCCGGAGTCCTGTACAACGTCTTTGCTGCGATCATTTCAGCACTTGCCTGGCCACGGTCAACGACTTTCCTGTTCATCGCCGCACTGATGCTGCCCATAGCGCTGTTCTATCATCCGAAAAACGAGATCCTAAGCCACGAGCATTGAATGAGTGGGCATGAACCACGGGCCTAGCGCCGCTGACTATTATAGCTTTTTGTCGGTAGCAGAGTCGCTGTCCTCTGTTCCCACCAATTTCGCCTCGCTAAATTGCTTATCGAGAAGTGCATCAAGAGCGGCTTGCGGGTCAAACGCCTCCTCATCGACGGCTACTGTCGCCAGACGTTTCGGGAAATCGACTTGCACTTCCACAGCACCAGGTTGGGCAGCGAGCGTATCATGTACCGCTTTGGCACAAGACTCCTCACACATCATATCGGGAACCTTGAATTCGACAGTGGGTGCGCCAGCGGCGTTGAAGACTGCAGGGCTGGCAACTGCCTCGATGTCGGTAACCGTATTCTTAACATCTTGGCAGCCTGAAACGAAAACCAGCATCAAACCAATAAAGAAATAAATTCTCATGTTTTTTCTCGTGTTCGATAGTCTACCAATTGAAATGAGCGGCCTTCGCATAACAGGAACTCTTAGTGGTCTCTTTCTGGTTGGCTCCTAAATCTCACACTAACTCGACACCACCGGCAATTCGAGTTTCCCTGCAGCCGCCATTTCCCGGATATCTTCGGTGATCTTCATGGAGCAGTACTTTGGTCCGCACATACTGCAGAAATGTGCGCTCTTGAAGGTATCTTGCGGCAGAGTCTGGTCATGATAGGCTCGGGCGGTTTCGGGATCGAGCGAAAGTCGGAATTGCTCTTCCCAGTCGAAAGCAAAACGAGCACGCGACAGCGCATCGTCGCGGTCTCGGGCTCCCGGGCGATGCCGGGCAATATCGGCAGCGTGGGCAGCAATCTTGTAAGCAATGAGGCCCTGCTTGACATCTTCGCGTTCGGGAAGACCCAGATGCTCTTTGGGTGTGACGTAGCAGAGCATCGCTGCACCCGCCCAACCGGCCAACGAAGCCCCGATACAACTGGTGATGTGATCGTAGCCTGGTGCGAAGTCGGTCACCAGAGGACCCAAAACGTAAAACGGTGCGCCGTCGCAAACCTCGATCTGCCGATCAACGTTCATCTTGATCTGATCCATTGGAATATGGCCGGGACCTTCGACCATCACCTGAGTGCCCCGTTCCCATCCCCGCTTGGTCAATTCGCCTAGCACATCCAGTTCAGCAAACTGGGCATCGTCACTGGCATCGGCAAGTGAGCCAGGCCTAAGCCCATCGCCAAGACTCCAGGTGACGTCGTACTGGCGCATAATGTCGCATAAATCGTCGAAAGATTCATATAACGGATTTTGCTTGCGATGTGCCATCATCCACTTTGCGATCAACGATCCGCCGCGGCTTACAATTCCCGTCACACGATTCATTGTCAGGTGCAGATGCTCGAGCATCACCCCACAATGGATCGTCATATAATCGACGCCCTGCTTGGCCTGATGCTCGACCATGTCAAGAAAGTGCTGTGGCCGCATCTCTTCGATCTCTCCACCAAGCTCTTCGAGCATCTGATAGATCGGCACCGTACCGATTGGAACCGGCGAAGCACCGATAATCGAGAGGCGAATAGCGTCGATGTTCTTTCCAGTGGAAAGATCCATCACGGTGTCGGCCCCGTAGTGGACCGCCGTGTGCAGTTTATCCAGCTCGCCCTCTTCATCGCTGGTTACCGCCGAGTTGCCGATGTTTGCGTTCACCTTGCAACTGGCAGCGATGCCGATGCACATCGGTTCAAGTCTGCCCTCCAAGTGAATGCGATTGGCTGGGATGACCATGCGTCCGGCAGCCACCTCCTCGCGTATGACCGAAGGTTCTAGCTGCTCGCGTCGAGCAACGAACTCCATTTCAGGGGTAATGGTCCCGGCACGTGCATGTTCCAACTGGGTGATCGGTTCTGACATCTGGAAGATATACCTCCTAAAGCTCTGCTCATACGTTTATTCGAAGCCGGCAAGCGGTTTCGTTAATCCTGAAATTGCCGGGATCAATCGCAGGGTTCATCCTACTACTCGACGGAGGAATGTCAATCTAGCAATACACACTGCTGAAAAGTGGATGTTGTTGCATTCAGGCCATTTCGTGTAGTCTAACAAACTAGCGATACTTGCTCTGCACTCGATATTTGTCGTTTCTTTCCCTATTTTCTGATCATCTTCCATGACTCCCTCTCGCATCATCACCATTGGCGACATTCATGGATGCTACAGTGCCTTCGACAAATTGCTTTCAGAGATACGTCTGCAGAAAAATGATAAGCTTATCATATTGGGAGACGTTGTAGACCGCGGGCCTCAAAGCCGCCAGGTAATTGAGCGTTTGATGCAATTGCGTAACAGTTGTCATTTAATTTCGATACTAGGCAACCATGAACAGATGTTGCTTGATACCGTGGACGGAAAGATGACGCTTCAGGATTGGTTGACGTATGGTGGCGGTGAAACTCTCGATTCTTATGGCGAAGGGGCGAGCCTTAATATTTTACCCCAGGAGCATGTCGAATTCTTACGCAATTGGTCTGACTTTTATGAGACGCCCGCCTATTTTTTCGTCCATGGAAACTATTTGGCAGATGTCAAGCTTTCTGACCAACCCTGGGAATGGATGCGATGGGAATCCTTGCGGGATATGCTCCCGAAGTGCCACGTATCGGGCAAGACGGCCATCATGGGACACACTTCAAATAAGCGAGGTGAAATCCTCAACCTTGGCTACTTGATCTGCATCGATACCTTCTGTCACGGCGGCGGTTGGCTTACAGCACTCGAACCGGAAACGGGAAGAATCTGGCAAACAAACCAGCAAGGCGCGAGCCGCGAGGGACAACTTCCGCCGCCAGATATGACTCCTGCTTGATAGGTCTAAAAATCGTCTGCAGATGCTTCCTCGGCTTCTGCCTCGCTCTTGGCATTGCTGGTCAGCAGATCGTCGAACCCCCCTTTGGCCAGGATTTTTTGCTTGATCTCTTCAGTGATCTTGGGGTTCTCCTTCAGGAACAGGCGTGCCTTTTCCTTGCCCTGTCCGAGCTGCATCTCGTCATATCTGAACCAGGCGCCTGTGCGGGAGAGCACTTTCTGCTCGATTCCCAGGTCGAGAATGTCTCCTTCGTAACTAATGCCGTCTTTGTGCATCATATCGAACTCAGCGGTACGGAATGGCGGAGCCACTTTGTTTTTGACCACTTTGAGCCGGACGCGTTGGCCCACGACTTCCTCGCCGTCTTTCAGTTGGCCAATGCGTCGCACGTCGACTCGGCAAGATGAATAGAATTTGAGTGCGCGACCACCCGGCGTCGTTTCGGGACTGCCGAACATGACACCGATCTTTTCGCGGATCTGGTTGATGAAAATCACCGAGGTCTTGGCCTTAGCAATCGCACCGGTGAGCTTTCGCATGGATTGGCTCATCAGCCGAGCTTGCAGTCCGACGTGGGAGTCGCCGATTTCGCCGTCCAATTCCTTCTTGGGCACCAGGGCTGCTACCGAGTCCACCACGATCACGTCCACCGCGTTGCTCTTGATGAGCATCTCAGTGATGTGCATGGCCTCTTCGCCGTTGCCCGGCTGGCTGACTAGCAGGGTTTCCAGATCGACCCCCAATTTCTTGGCCCAGCTTGGATCAAGAGCGTGCTCGGCATCGATAAAAGCCGCGATTCCGCCCGACTTCTGGGCCTCGGCAATCACGTGAAGTGCCAACGTCGTCTTGCCGCTCGACTCGGGGCCGTAGACCTCGATGATGCGGCCCCTCGGGATTCCTTGTCCCCCCAGCGCGATGTCGGCTGACAGGCTACCGGTGGAAATGCCCTCAATTCGGCTAATATGCTCGGCGCCCAAGGGCATGATCGATCCCTCGCCAAACTGTTTTTCGATGGCTTCGACCGTGTTGCGTAGCTCGGGGCTATCGCCAAAGAGCTTGCTCACCGGGGAGGAGGCGGCTTTTTTCGCGGATTTCGACTTGTCTTTCTTGGCCATTGAGTTTCTCGAAGATGCGTTGTTTTTTGGCGTGTTTGTTTTGGCTGCTGAATTCTTGCTAGCTAAGGCAGAGACCATGACTGGGTTCCTTTTTATCCTTCAGAATAGGCGTTTATGCAAGCCGCCGGGCGGCGCGACAACTACTGTACGCACGAATAGTATATCGGTGTTCACTAGTCGGTTCAAGAGGCCTTTCTGCCGGATTTCCCCAAGGGCCTGATCAATCGTGAGTTCCCGGAGGAATCTTGTGTTTTTTAGCGATTTTCTGACCGGATTGATACTGTATATGGTGTAGGGGTGTTTGAGGTTCGGAAGTTCAAGGCGAGCCACGAACGTCAGTGACTGGAGCGGGAGGGATCGCTGAGGGGGAGGAGCGTTAAACCGCAAGCGAGTGTCAAAGCACTATTGTAAGAAACCCGCTGACCGAAACTTAGAGTGGATTGCGATATTTCTCAGGATCAAGTCTCCCATGACGCAACGAACCTTCTCAGTCATAGAACACGGATCGGAAGCCTACGAGCAAAGTCTTGCGCTTCGAGACGAGGTACTCCGCAAACCGTTGGGTCTTCAATTTTCTGACGAGGAGCTAGCGCGGGAAGCTGAGTATCATCACTTGGTTTGCGTGGAAGATGGAAAAGTCCTCGGTTGCGTAGTGTTGGTTCCACTTGAGAATAAAACAATCAGAATGAGGCAAGTTGTAGTTGAACCGCATTTTCAATCTCAGGGAATCGGTCGCGCACTCGTCAAGATTGCTGAAGCATTCGCCCGAGAGCAGGACTACAAGACCATGACCCTCAATGCCCGTGACACGGCGAAGTCTTTCTACGACAAACTGGATTACCAAACGATCGGAGAACCGTTTGTTGAGGTGACGGTTCTACACTGGCACATGCAGAAGACTTTGTGAAGGATACGCTGAGACTTCAGTAAACCGAAATGAAGTCGATAGTCCGGCACGACACTCAAGCTGACTTGGCGTTAGTCAGCATACTGCTGCTCTACGTTCGCCACCGCGGTCGTATACGACCGCAAGCTATCAAACTCCCAAGACAACCCACCAGCAGCAGGCTCGATGGCTCAGGTATCACGGTCAGAACTTCAGACAATGCATACAAGGGGTAGGAAAGGGAAGCCGAACTTTGCCCCAGGGACATCCATTGCGTTCCAGCTGTGTCTGACCTGCCAACACGCGGGCTAGGTGCTATAACCCCCAATGGAAAGAGAGCATTCCCGAACTGGTTGGATCCCGTCCAAACATCCGTGGCTCGAACTTCAACTCCCGCTTCGTTGACATCAAGGGGGGAATCAATCGTCCCGTCGTTCCAAAGGTCCACGTTGTCATCGGCGATCTTGGTGATCCCGTCGAGAAGATAGATTGGCACGCCGATGTTGTTAGGATAATCTACGATGAAGTTGGTCCCCGTGTTGTCTTTAGCGTGGATGGACGACGTAGAGGCGATCGCCTTCCAAGTGGTACCAAGGTTGCTTAGAGCGGAATGCGTATTGGCGACGTTGGTCACGAAACTGTTGTAATCCGCGATGTTGCCCGAGGTGGCGTTTCGTGTCTGGCTTGTGATGAAGGCGAGCCGGTACTCGTCGCTGGGATTGAGGCCCTCCGGAACAGTTATGGGGGCCGCATAAGCTCCCGTTGACATCTCCATGAACAAACCGGCCAAGACAAAGACCGCTGCGAAACTCCTCCCCCATGCGGTGCGCGCTGATACTTGCTCTTTGGATATGACGATGTCGTTGATTATCGGATGCCGCATCATCTCAATCCTCTCTTTCTTATGTATTACTCCTTTTTGCGATTAGTTTGAAGCTGGCGCGACAGTTGTCCCTGCAAGCCTGCAGCGACGATTGCCGTGAGCAACAGCAAGACGGTCGTGGGCTCCGGCACCGCTATCCGGCTGCCAGCGAGCAGCGAGGGAGTTCCATAGTTGGACTGCCAGTCGTTTAATGCCCCGATAGTTGGATCACGTTGCCATACGAGGAAGTCTGCTCCATCCACATCACCATCTTGATCAAAGTCGCCATCGGGTCCGGGGATTGCTTGATAGATCGCTATACCTGCAGGACTATCCAATCCTAAGGATTGCCCTTGAGCCAGGATGATTTGGCTGCCGTCGGAGGGGTCCACTTTAATGACGAAACCCCTTGTTCCGGATGGCCCGTTACTATCTGCCACAAGGATCATCCCCGCTGAGTCGACTACGCTCTGTCTAGGATCTGCACCGGGGAAGTTCTCACTGATCAGGTGGGGATCGGTAGCCGTGCCGTCCCAACCGAACACTGCATCACGGTGGATATCGGTGACGATGTACCCTCCGGAACTTGCATTGGTGATCCCGGTTGGCCCTACCCATGGCGATCCTGTATTGACCGCCACTTGGTTCCCGGTATCAACGTGTACACGGTACACTCCGCCACCAGTACTCAAACTCGTCACCAGCAATGAACTGCTCGACTCAAAAATTACGTCGGTTGGGATACTGGGGCTGTTCCAAGTAGTCGTCACATTCACAACCACGCCTGTCCCTGGATCCACTTTGTGAACGCCTGAAATGGAACCACTGCCTCCTCCCACTACGTAGATGCTTCCATCGGGCCCCAAACCGATTCCTAGTCCAGCAAACGAGCTAATTGGTGTAGTGTTAACTTGGGTCACGGCAGCGGTTTTCGGATCGACCTGAAAGACGTTTGTCGAGATGCCAACCCCTCTCCCAAGGACATAAATCTCTCCCGTCGCGGAGACCGCGACATCTCGGGCTCCTGACACCTGAGCGAACGCCTGTTCCTCACCCGTGGCCGGGTCAACACGCCAGAGTCTACTGGCGGCTGGGTCGGCTACCAGAATGTCGCCCGTCACTATAGCTCCATGAGCACTTGCAATAAACGACAACATTAACAAGGTATTTAAAACAGATCGTAGGAGACTAATAAGAATCTTCATTTTTGATCTCCCCAGGCATTCGTTCACGATGTTACCTCGAATAGCAACGTGCATTCCCGCACACCCAATGCCATTCTTACGCGCATCGTGGCATCTTTCGCACGATTCGTTACTCCTCTTGTCGATGGTGCAAACGTTGTTCCAAACATCATTATTCAGTTTCAATCTGCCACTTTCTGAAACGCAAAAAACGAGACAGATACATCGTCTCACGAGTCAGATTGGTACTCACTGACCCTTAGTGAATGTGCCTGTCCACTGGCGAAACTGCAACTCATCTACAGGAGGTGATTAAAGCTCTCACACAAGATGCGATATCCAGATCGAGGACCCAGAGGCAAGTATTGCAGTTACCTATCTACTGACAGTGGTAGGTGGTGAGTGGTAAGTAGCTAGTGAGTAGTGAGTAAGTTTGTGCTTACAAACCTTTTTGCAAAACTCAACTGTTTTATGAATTTTGTGATCTACAGAACTCGGTGACAAAATGTCAGCCAGCTTGCGTAAGACCGAGTATACGCAGTGGCTTCGTAGGCTTTGACGGCTCCAACTTTGAGATAAATATTCTGTTCGCACGCAAGCTCCTATTACGTTAGAATGATCAGTAGCACAGTTAATGCTCTCGATGTCTCTTAATGACGGATCAGGAGAATGCTTCCCATGATAGGTCCACGCCTTGCCGCGCTCTGCGCCCTTGTTTCCCTGCTTTCAACTCTCTTGGTAACAACCGACGGTCACGCCCAGGCAACGAGCAATCCGATTAGTGGCTCCGCACCAATTGCCCAGTGGTCGTTTCTGCTGGAGGACGTGGCGATGATTCCCAGCGGCAGGGCAGAATTCCTGACTCACAACCCGGCCAATGGGCAAGCCTACGTAATCAATCAATTGGGTTCGATCTATTCCTTCGACCCTTCCGCTGCAAATCCCGTCGTCAGCACGTATCTCGACTTCGATTCAACGGTAGGCAGTCTGTTTAACGGTGGCGAAGCGGGGGTTCGCGGATTGGCGTTTCATCCTGATGTCGATAACCCCGCCTCCGGCGGCTATCGCAAGATGTACACCACCCTGAGCCGCACCAGCTCGTCCTCTCCAGTGGGCAATCCCGTTATTTTCGATTCTCCTGGTTCGACGAATCATTACACAGTCGTAGGCGAGTGGACACTCAATCCCGACTTCAGCGTGGATACCAGTTCGTACCGCGAACTGATGCGCATCGAACAACCCTTCAGCAATCACAACAGCGGACATATCGGTTTTAACCCGACGGCCAGTCCTGGCAGTGCTGATTATGGCAAGCTGTATATTGCGGTCGGGGACGGCGGCAGTGGCGGCGGGCCCTTCAATTTGTCCCAAGACATCGATGCCACGCCGGCCCCCTATCCACACGGTAAGATTCTCCGCATTGATCCGCTTCCCTCGGGAGCAAATCCCTATTCCATTCCAGCCGACAATCCGTTTGCCGGAATCACGAATCGCGTGGCGGAAACCTGGGCCTATGGATTCCGCAATCCGCACAAATTCGATTGGGATACGTCCACTGGGAAAATGTTTATCTCTGATATCGGTCAAGGCGTCGTTGAGGAAATCAGCATTGGCCACGCCGGAGGCAACTATGGTTGGAACCTACGCGAGGGAGCCTACGTATATACCAGCACGGGAAGCGTTTCCCCCTTGCCGGCCAATCATCCGAGTGATTCGTTTACCTACCCGGTGGCCCAATACGACCACAGCGGTTCGAATGGCATCTCCGGGAGTTCGGCGATCGTCGGCGGCACGGTCTACCGGGGGACCCAGGTTCCGGAACTAACGGGTATGTATCTGTTTGCGGATTTTGCTACCAATCCAGGCCCCATTTTTGCCGTGGATGTTGATGATCTCGTCGAGCGCGACGACTTTTCCAATATCACAAGTCTCAATGGGGGGCGACTGGCGCCTTATGTCGAAGTGGAGATTCGTGATGGCGGCGATAAAGACTTTCGCCAATTTCTCCGGGATGAGAACAACAATCAGTCAATCAGTCGCACCGACCTTCGCTGGGGTGTAGGGCCTGATGGCGAGATTTACGTTCTCAGCAAACAAGACCTCACGATCCGGCGTATTGCGGGCATCATTGGCCTGACTGCCGGCGATGCGAATCGCGACGGCACGGTCGATCAAGGGGATCTCGCCCGCTGGCAGGCTGCATACGGTCTGGCAGGCGACTGGAGCGACGGCAATTTCGATGCAAGCCCCGTGGTGGATGGCCGCGATTTCCTCACCTGGCAGCGCAATTTCAACGGGACGAGCGCACTCGTAGCAGTACCCGAACCGGCAACACTCTTGCTGGTGATCTGTGCTACAGTGTTGACCAGGCTTCGCTTCCGACCACGCGCGGCTTAGGGGTACATTGCACTCCCGAAATCCAGGGGAAGCAAGGGCTCTGGAACCTTGATCCCGCCACGATTCGTGGCCTGGCGTACTAGGACACAGCCTCCCGTTTTCACACTACCATGCGAATCTGCGCACTTCGCGTTGGCTGGGCAGGGGTCGGGACTCCGAGTTGGCTGGAATCCACTGAAGTGGTCAAGACCGCTGCGCTGAAGGGAAATAGGTGTCTGAGCGAAGACGATGCATCTTCGCTCAGTTCCAGAGGGGTCGGATTGCTGTCGGTGTTCCGACCGCTGCGGCGAACAGGACACGCCCCTGCGCCGGTGGCTTCTGAGACGCAGAACGGGAAAGGCGAGCCCGTCCTTTATTGGGGGCCCGCTGCTGGATGTGAACCCAGGCGTTGCGCAATCACATGCTGCGCAACCACTTGTATCTCAGATCGCAACGCCTTCACGGTCGCTGCCTCCCAGGAGAATTCCAGATTTCTTCAAGATGCGCTACTCAGGGGGGGGGGCGTTTTCTGCTATAATCGAATCGCCAAATAGTTTTGCTCCCATGCCATTCACCACAACATCAAGTCTCTCGCAAAGGACCGACTAATGATCCGCCACCTAATGCTCACTCTCCTCTTGGCAGCCTTGTGCTGCGCGCCGGCCCACGCGGCGGTCACGTTCGACTGGGCCACCGTCGGCAACCCGGGCAACGCCGACGACATCCACGGCGCAGGCTACGGCGGCGTCGACGGCATCTACCGCATTAGCAAGACTGAAGTCACTAATGCGCAGTACACCGAGTTCCTCAACGCGGTGGCCGCGACGGACAGCTTCGGCGGCAGTGACCCCACGCTCTACAACACCAGCATGGGTTCCAGCACATGGGGTGGCATCCTGCGGAGCGGTTCGGCGGGCAGTTACACCTACTCGGTGAAGCCCGCTGCAGTTGGCGCAGGCCCGGGCGGCGCAGATGGCGATGATTACACGTATGCCAACAAACCGGTCGTCTACGTATCGTTCTTCGACGCGATGCGGTTTACCAACTGGCTCCACAACGGCCAGGGGAGCGGCGGCACGGAAACGGGCGTCTACAATATCAGCGATGGATTGAGCGAAGTCCGCGCGGCCGATGCGAAGTACTGGATCCCCAGCGAGGACGAGTGGTACAAGGCGGCCTATTACGACCCGAATGCGGGCGGCGGCAGCGGCGCTTATTATTGCTACCCCACATCGACCAACGGTGTGCCTAACAACAACCTCCCCTCAGCCGACACCGGCAATTCTGCCAACTTCTTCGACAGCGGATACACCACCGGCGATTCTTCCTATCCGATGACCGACGTCGGCGCGTATGCCCTCTCGGAGAGCCCCTACGGCACGTTCGACCAGGGAGGCAACGTGTGGGAGTGGAACGAAACGGTCATTAGTCCTTCCTTCCGCGGCTTGCGGGGTGGTTCGTGGTCCACCGACGACTTCGACCTGCGCGCCGCCTTCCGGAACAGCTTCAGCCCCACGAGCGAGAGCGGCAACATTGGTTTTCGCGTGGCAACCGTCCCTGAGCCCAGTACAGTGCTGATGGGAGCCTTGGCAGCCGTGGGACTATTGTTGCGGAGAAGCGTGTAAGATCACCCTTGGGTCTCTAACCCTATTACCCTTTACCTTTTCGCCGCGCAACGGCGCGCGATTTTGTTGAGAACGGAGTCTCACGATGAGACGCAAGGATCTGGCAGGACCGGGGCGCGAGCCTCCAGTCCTGCTCGTCAAGTGGTACGACCTGACGCGCTGGATCCTGGAGAAGGTCGATAGCTTCCCCAAGAGCCAGCGGTTTGTGTTCGGCACGCGGCTGGCCGACCACGCGTTCGACGTACTGGAAACACTCGTCGAGGCATCGTACAGCAGCACGAAGGCGGCCCTCCTGGCCGACGCCAATCGCAAGGTCGAAACACTCCGCTGGTTGGTGCGGCTTGCCAAGGATCGCAAGGTGCTGACAGAACGGCAGTACCTGTTCGCGTGCCAGGGGATGGTGGATTGCGTGAGGATTGAGGAGTTGGGGGACGGGGGACCGGGGACGGGGGACCGGGCCAAGTGGCAGGCTTCCCCGTTCGCCACGGGTCCATGGTGCTGGCTCTTAGATAATATCCGCCGGGTACGCAGCTCTCCCGAAATCCAGGGGAAGCAAGGGCTCTGGAATCTTGATCCCGCCATGATTGAGAGCCTGGAGTACTAGGCCACGGCCTGCCGTGTTCGCACCGGTGGGCGCGTACAGATTGAGGAATTGAGGAATTGGGGAACGGGGGACAGGGTACGGGGGAGAGTTGGCAGGTGGCAGGTGGCAAAGTTGGTGGGTATTTGTCAGTTTACCAAGTGACTACCCGCAAGGTGTTGGCTCGGGAGAAAGACACTGCTGGGCAAGCCAGCCAGTGGCACCCGGGGCCGTAGAATTCTTGTTATGCATCTCGAAACGCGTTGTCATATTTGAACGGGTTGGATCGATTTGATCTCTGCTCACCCTGTTGAACCGAACACCTCGGCTAAGACGAATTGCCCGAAACCAGTTGCAACAGGCGCGACTTGCTATTACCATGCTCGCTAGCTAGGACACTGATGGTAATCTCCCCATATGAAAGGAAAAAGCTAATGATTACGCAACGATCGTTCATGCCATCCCTACTTGTTATATTGGTTGCACTTACAGCCCCCTCGGCAAAAGGGGATCTTATTGACTTCTCAGGCGTCAACCTAGCATCCATCTTATCTGCCACCGGCCAAGACTTCAGTTACACAATCGGTGCTGGTCCATCAGGAGGCATCGTAAATGTCCGGGTGCTGTCGGGTGACATTGACAGCGTCCAACCCGGAGATGCCCCCGATCCAACAGGCTTGTACCTTCTTCAAGGCTCACCAAATCTATCACCTTTGACACTCCAGGTCACGTTTGACGCGGTGAGGGCGTTGAAAATCCACGAAAACGAAACCCTCACCGCTTTTGAAGAGAACACGTTTTCAATGCCATCTGGTACGTGGACTTTACTCAGCTCACAAGACGCCACCGTATCAAACAGCGGTTCCGTCATCACGATAGTCGGCAACAACAATTCACCACCGTGGGGTTCTTTTTCCATCAGCGGAACAACACAGGTGTTTGACTGGGAAATAGACAACTCTGCTGGTTTTTCATTGTATGGCTCTGCGATTTCGATAGATGTGGTGCCAGAACCAAGTGTTCTCGCGCTGATTGTTTGCTGTTTGCCCGCTGTTTTTCTTCGATGGAGTTGGGCTTAGGTCGAATCAATACGCGTGCTTCGACAAACCGAACGGTACGATCGATGCATAGCCACGCGATGCAGTGGAGCGATAAAGTACGGGTCGGTTTGGCCGCGTTCACAGTTCCGAGTTCTCTAAACACTCGCGCGCTCTCTCACAGCGCGCACAGGGCCTGACCTAGCGGCTGGTATTCTCTGCCAGACAAAACGCTCGATCCGAGCTGCTGCCCAACCTGCCGCTATTGTTCGTCGCTAAGATTGCGGCGTGTTAGCAACTGACCTGACCGCCGATCTGACCTACGACGAGCTCGCCAAAATCGTCGATGAACATGGCGAGCCGTTCGCTTCTGTCCAGCAGTGTGACCTCTACCTGCGCGCCGCAGGGATGCTCTGGCGGCGAGTTCCCGAAGAGGCGGAACACGCCGGGGAGCGGTTCCGCTCGCGCGATTTGCAGACGGGGATCAAGCTGGCCCGCCTGAGTCGGGGCATGTTGCTGCTGCAAGCCCAACGTCCCGTGGGAATCGTCACTACGGACGACCTCCGCTGATGGCCGCGAAAGTAAAAACCCACGATCGGATGATGGCCTCCATGGTCGAGGTGGGCCGAGCGCGCTCAGACTATCACATGGCCAAGCGGACGGGGCCGCAAGTGCGGGCCAGGCGCGGGATCCCCAGCCGGGGCGCGAACGCCGATTATCACTATCGCAATGAGAGCGATTGGCTCTGGATGGGAGAGCTGGCCTGGGATCTGTTTCGCAATAACATGGCGCTCGGCTCGATCACCGATCGCGCGATTGAGAATCAACTCCAAGGGGGATTCGCCTACGACCCGCAGACGGGTGACGCGTCGCTGGACGCGGACCTGAAGGCGTGGTGGCGGGAGGAAAGCGAAGACGCCCGGCGATGCGATCCCGATGGGGAACTCTGTTTTTGCGATCAGGAGGAAATCGCGCTCCGCTCGACCTTGGTGGCCTGCGACATCTTCGGCAATCCGCTGGAGGATGGGACGGTCGACCTGATCGAGGCCCATCAATGCCGTAGCCCGACGGCTGGCAACACGCGGGAAGATGGTGCATGGCGTGGAGTATGTCCCCGGCAGCGGTCGACGCCGGGCGGCTTATTGGTTTCTGAATGACATCATCGACCCGTCGCGGCAGATGTCGATTAGAAAATCGGACCTGACGCCGATCCCCGCGTGGACGGACGACGGGGAGCGGAATAGGGAAGAAATGGAACTCAATCAAAGAGTTTCTCTACCAGCAGCAGATCGAAATTTTCAAATTCAATCGCGATGTCTGCGAGGAGTTCTTCTTCCGAAGCAACCTGGTCTGCCAAGCTCCTGTTCGAAGGCCGCACTGCTGGCAGGGCGTCGATGAGGCTATCGGACAAATTCAGAGATTTGGCCTCCGATTGATAGAGTTCCTCAATTGCCAGATCGTTGGTGGTAGCGGTCGCTTGATTCGAGAAAGACACGGCCATCGCGGCACCGACGAGTTCATCATGCTCTAGCAACGATGCAGAGGTCTTAGGCTCGTCCGATACAGACAATGCTGTGACGATCGGCGATGTTCCGCCATATTGCGCGGCCCATACATCCCGATCAGCTGCGTCCACGTCCTGATCGCCGTCGGCATCGCCATCGGCGTGGGTCGCGTTGGGGGCGACGAGCCCAAAGCCGCGCTGCCAGGTGAGGAAGTCCCGTCCGTCGACGTCGCCGTCGTCGTCGAAATCGGCATTGCCGATCTGCTCCTTGATCTGCAAAAACTGATTCGCAGCCACGTTCTCGAGCCGCGTTTCGCGACCACTTCCCCAGACGATTCGCACATCGGCAGACGTGGCCAAGCCAAGCCCGAACTCCAACGCGAGGCTGCTTGTGGTGGCCGCATTCGAATGCCCGGAGAGAACCTCTTCCATCCGGGTTTCATCCGGATCAATCACGCCGCTTCCATCAAAATCGGCCGTGACGTATGCGCGAGCACCAATCGCATCACGGGTGGATTTGAATTGACCGGGAAGAGTTGGATCACCTTCTAATTCGAGAGTCAAGAAGTGCAATCCCGGATTGATCGTAGCAGAATTATTCTTGTAGAACTGAATGCCGGGGTTAACGCCATTCCACAGCCACATGGCGGAATCGCTCCAGCCGTCGCGGTTGTAATCAGCCACGGCCACTCCGCGAGTGGAATACTGCGAAGTCATGCCGGCCGCAACTGCTTTTTCAAAGAAGTTGCCATTCAAGTCCTGAAGATGCAGGTACGAACGCCGGTCGATTTCGGTGCCTACCAGGAGATCCACACGGCCATTGTTGTCGAAATCGTGGAAGTTTGCTCCCCAGGAGAATTCGTTGTTGAGCGTCGTGCGGGTAAACGACAAGCTGCCGGTTTCCGAAAGGTTGTTAATCCACAGGGGGTGAGCAACGGGAAGCAACGTCGAGAAATAGTCGAGATCGCCGTCGTTATCCACGTCGGCAACCGTGACGCCCATATCACTGCTTTCCGATCCACCAAAGCCAATTTCATAAGAGACCAAGTGATAGCCGAGCCATTTCCCGCTGGCGTCGACACCGCGATTGATATAGAGCATATCCCGGCTTGGACCTACGCCGCCGCCCCCCATCGTGGCTACGATCAAGTCTTGCCAGCCATCGTTGTTAAAATCAGCGAACTGTAAACCGTTGTGCCCACTGAATTCAGCCGGCAAGCTGGGATTGTTGTAGGATCCATCGAAATAGGCCCAACCGCCGATCTGTTCCCAACCCGTGTCGGCATTTGGCCCCGCAAGGATAAAGGCGTCAACCATTCCCGAGCGCGCCGAGCCAGAGCCCCCTATCGAATCGATCATTTCAGCCGTGATGGTGAGCTTGTCACCGGCAGTGACCCCATCGAGAGAAAGCGAGTAGGTGTTGAAGCTAGTATTTGTGGCGGCAGCCAAGAGGTCGATCGTGTCGGAGCCACCCGTTCCATCGGAAGAAATCGTAACGCGGAAGCCACCGATCGCCGCTGGAAAATTTGCTTCGACACGTGCATCAAATCTTAGGGTGTAGTCTCCAGAGGTAGGAGCAGTCACGGTTTGCGTAACCTGCGCATCAACGGGATTCTGCTGACTGCCAATAAATCCCTTGAACCATACTCCTTTTGCACCGTCGCTGGATGCCCAGGAGGCAGCTTGGAACTGGGCAGAGTTACCTGGCGCATTCAAAGTCCACTGGCTATTGCTGGTGGTGCTGGCTTGAGTGGCTTTCTCGAAACTTCCGTCATCGATAAGCAGTATTGGCGTTGAGGTAGGAGAGTCGCCCATAGTGACGTCAGTAAAGGTCCCATCGCCGTTGTTCAAGTAAAGCGTATCTCGCTCGCCGAGTTTGCCATCGTGGGATTCGGCCGGATTGCCGTTAGTGCCGTCCCAACTGCCGACGTAGATATCGACCCAACCGTCGCGATTCACGTCGGCCCAGGCTGCCGATATCGTATGGTTCAAGATGTGCGTGTTGAACAGGGGATTGGGATTGCGAAACTCGGCCTTTGCCAATCCGTGCTGAATATCGCCGGCCGGGTTGGTGGGGGTCGGATCCGTCGATGCCGTCACGTTAATGAATCGCAATGAAAGAGGATCGCCCACCCCTGTGGGGTGATCTTCCATCCACATATTCTTGAACAGGATGTTGTCGGCTCCATTCGGATCGTGGGGACCGTTCCCAAAATTGGTGAGATAGATGTCCAGGTCGCCATCGTTGTCATAGTCTGCCGCCACGGCGCCCGAGGAATCTCCAGCCGTGTAAGACATTCCGCCGTCGCTTGCTACCCGGGTGAACCTTCTTCCGCCGCTGCCATCATCGACATTGACGTAGAGTCGATTGCCGTGGCTCGAGGGCCCAATGAGATACAAGTCGGCATAGCCATCCTTGTTGAGATCGGTAAAGCTGAGCCCACCGGCGTGAAATTCGCCAGAACCTCCTTTTAGTCCACCAAGCCCAAGCGCAACGGAGGATTCTGCAAAGACCGCTTGAACCGAAAGCGCAATCCGCGGCTCAAGGTGCTCCATGCGCAGCAGTTTTGTCGAGTGCCGGCGCGGGACCCCGGCGGGTTCGGCACTGAGAATCCTTTTTCGTAGCACCTTCAATATTTTGCCAGCCGACAGTTGCATTCGAATTCCTGAAACTTAGTGGATATCGCCAAAAGGCTGCGCCATCGATAAAGATCAATCAGTGGCAAATCTGAGCTATGGTCAACATGTATTATGAAAGCGATTTCACAATAAGACAACTCTCATCGGAGTTTCTTCTCGATAATGACGTAATTTTAGCCATTTGTCAGGGATCTGAGGAAGCGTCGTAAGGCAGTATGACTCACCGTGTGATTAATGGGGGTGAGGGGACACATTCGCTCTGCCGGACTCCACCGCGGCGGATTACCGTTCGTTCCGGCCATACAAGTGCTGAACGTGTTTACGGCGATGGTGTTGAGGAATCATCGCTCTGCTGCGTGTCGCGGCTAGCATCCAGGGCAGACAGGCGGTCCATCGTGAGGCCGAGCTCGCGGGCGTACATTTCGTTTGACGGGTTCTCAGAGAGGAGTTGCGAGAATACGGCTTTGGATTTGAGTAATTCCTCTTCGGCGGCTTCTGTTTCTCCATTGGCCTGCAGCAAATCACCGAGCAATCGGCGAGCGATTCCCAGGTCGCGACGATAGGTTGGCATCGAGTCGGCTAGCGACGTCAATTCTTCCAGTAGTTTCACCCCCTGTCTGGCCGAATTAATGCAGAGGGTATAATCGTCCTGAGTTTCCCAAAGGCTGGCGAGGTTGATATACACTCCCGCCAACTCGAAGGCATAACTGTGGACCTCGGGATTGCGTAGTTTCAACTCCTCCAAGAGTTCGAGTGCTTGCTGGTAATAATCGATGGCTGCGTCTGAATCTTGCTGGGCGACCTTGAGATCGGCAACTCCCCGAAGGCACAGCGCCAGGTTGCGTTGATGGCTCATTTCGTGGGGTTCGCTCGCATGAAGCTTGGAAAAGAGATCAATCGCAGCAAGAAAATTGGCTTCCGCAGCGGCATCGTCCCCAAGAACATTCCGTACCACAGCCAAGTTGTAATAACCCATGCCAAGGTCGCGTTGCAGTTTGGGATCGGACGCGTCGATCTTGTCGACGTGGGCCATGCGGATCATCTGGGCACGCTCAAACAGAGGGACAGCCAATTCCCATTCACCGAGTGCCCTATACGTGTTGCCGATGTTCATCACGCTACTGGCAAACATGCGAGCAGACTCGACATCCTCTGGTGCAGCACTGGCAAGTTTTTCGCGCACCTGTGCCGATTGCTGAAAATAGTCGCGTGCTTCTTCACTACGACCTAACCGCAAAAGAGCCCCACCCATGGCATTGAGTGTTTGACCGTAGCTGCGCTGTACTTCGGTATTATCAGGAGAGCTCTCTAAGAGTTGTTCTTGCAACTGAGTTGCACGCTCGAAATGAGGTAAGGCCTCTTTGGGGGAATCTACCAGTTGCACGATGGTCCCCACCAGGTAGTGTGCCTCAGCCACGGCCCCTTGCAATGAAGGGTCGTCTTGTCGTTGCTCGAGGAAGTCTTGATAGTAGACCAGTGCGCGGCGAAGAAGCTCCTCACGCAGGCTTTGCATCCCGGGCTGCTGAATGAGCGTGTTTTCACTGACATCGGTCAAGAAACCATGGACTGCGCTCCGGGCTAAATCGAAGTTTCGCTCTGCAAGTTCGCGTTGCCGAGTTGCTTCGGCAAAGTTTTCTTGCGCTAACTCGCGTGCGGTTCGTTCTCTGACATTGGCTGCGCTCAATAGCACAACGCCGATCGTAAGGGCCGTGACGGCCACTGTAAGGGCAGCGGCTGTACTTAGCACGAGAGGCTTATGATTGCGAATCCATCGCCAGGTGCGGGCAGGCAAAGGCTCCTTGTAGGCCAATACACGCTCGTCGGCCATAAAACGCTCCAGGTCGTCAGACATCTCCCGTGCTGACCGGTACCGATCTTTCGGCAGACGGGCCATCGCCTTCAAGCAGATCGCTTCCAAAGCTCGGGGTGCGTGTGGATTAATTTGGCGGGGCGCCGGAAAGCGGCTCATTTGGACATTGCCTAAGACCTCATCCTCGGTTCCCTTGAAAGGAGGTGCGCCGGTCATCACGTAGTAAAGCGTAGCCCCAATACTATAGATGTCACTGGTCGCGTCGAGCGAGTCGAGCCTGCCGGCCGCCTGCTCGGGACTCATGAAAGAGGGAGTGCCGACAACGCGACCGATCTGGGTGCTTGTCGAGCTGGCTCGATGGGTTGTTTGTACTTTCGGAGCGATCGATTCGTCGGTCATCGCCGGATCGTCAACTGTTTTGGCCAGTCCCCAGTCAACGACCAGAGTTTCGCCATAGTCTCCCAGCATGATATTGCTCGGTTTGATATCGCGGTGGATGACCCCGCGACTGTGAGCATATTCGATGGCGTGGCAGACGTGGATGATCTTGGCTACGAGCTGGCGAAATCGCAGTTGCTTCTCGGCAGACGGTGCTGTGTCTCTGAAGAAATCGTAGACGGCAGCCTGCAAGTTCATGCCATGAATAAACCGCATGGCATAAAATGGTCGGCCATCCGCAAATTGCCCCAAACTATAAACGGGGACTA
Organism: uncultured Planctomycetaceae bacterium; assembly: GCA_937925545.1. GTDB lineage: Bacteria > Planctomycetota > Planctomycetia > Pirellulales > Lacipirellulaceae > Bythopirellula. The sequence goes on along the minus strand of CALALR010000015.1, from coordinate 814,238 downwards.
CGCCCGGATGCTCCAGCGCGCCGGTAATCTCAGCCTCCCTAATGAATCGATTGCGATTTTCTTCATGGTCTGCATGTGCTGGCAGAATTTCTTTGAGAGCGATTTCACGATGCAGTTCTTCATCAAGCGCGATGGAAACACATCCCAGTCCCCCTTTCTGATGCACGCGTAGAAAGGTAAACCGTTGTTTCGAGTCTGCGAACTCTGGTTTTTTGGGGGCTTGGGTTGAGAATTGATCCACGCAGGGAGTTGCAAGTGTTTCGAACTCAACGGATCCTTTAACGTCGGTGTCATCAATTTCCTTGAGTGTGTCTCTCACCGCTTCGAATGCTTCGAGCGATTGGAGGCTTAGCCTGGCATCGTCGCCGTTGCGCTCGAGATGCTTGCGAACGACCCCATCGATGAGTTGGCTCTCCTCACGGCTGAGCATCCCCTGGTCAACAAACACCTCGCTCAGAGGGGTCTCTTTGTCGAGAATCCAGCGACTGGTGGCAGCGATCAGATCGTCGCGGGAGACAAAGTCAAGCTGTACCGCCAGCACGCCAAAGAGCAGATTTCGGTCGGCGGAAGCGGTAGCCATCGCAGCGACTCACGGCGGACAAGTGACGATTTCTACAATACGAACTGTAGTGTACGAAGCAATGCATGGAGTTGCAAAGGCCGATCCAGCGACTTGTAAAATCGCGGCTACGGGTTGGGCTTGATGTTCGGCGTTGAGGGACTAGAAAATGCGTTGGACTTGAAGGTTGTACTCAAAGTCAAAACCGCGATTGGAGCCCGTCGTGACTGGGGCCGTCACACCGTTGGTAACTACCCAGTTGCCGATGTTGGCGGAAAGACCCGTCACCAGATTAACTATATCGACGCGATTATGGAGATTGCCAACTGTGATATCGGTAACGATAATCCCTCCAAATGGATCAAACGTAAATTCGGGAATGGTTTTGATTGCGGCATCGTTGAGTGTCGTGGTGTAATGCACTTCAAACAGAGCCGTAAGTTGATTAATCCAATCGGCTTGAGGGTTTTGACAAAGGATGTATCCCCAACCCAGATTAAGCCTCAACAGGGTTTGGGGAATCAGTTCTGCGCGACCGGGAGCAGGAACAACCGTTACAGTGTCAACTGGAGGATTCACTCCGTCGTCGAAGGTATTGAATCCATCACCTGTGACTTTCACATGAGAAGGATTCGCTGCGACCTCAACTTGCAAAAAGCCTTGATGGAAGAAGCGGGAGGTGGGCTGGCAAACCCAGCTCAAAAATGGGTTTAGGTACACCGTTTCATTCGAGGCAACGACATCGACCAGAATTGATCGTGTGGTGATAAATGTCGGTAACGATGGAAAGAAAATGAAATCGACGATTTCGGCGGAATAATGAAAATCGCGGGAGGTTGGTAGAGTCACCCCCATGCCTGCCGAGACGGCACAGTCGCTACGTTCGACCATGAGAGCCTTCATGATAAAAGAGACGTTGCCGAATTCGGTACGCTTGCCGTCAAAAATATCAAAGGTGCCGTCTCCCAACGCACGGTCAACCGTAAAGTAGTCTGAAGTCATGCGGTTTTCGAGTGGCATACGCATTTCGATCGACCAGAGACCGTTATTGAAAGTATGCTCGCCGCCGAAAGTAATACGGTCGAGATTGTAATCTCTCTCAAATTGGAAGACCCGCACGGGGGTTGCATTGTGAAAGTGGCGGTAACTTACGTAGAGCCGATCGGTGGGGAGCGGGGAGTTGTTTTCTGCAATGTTGAGTCTGCCACACGCCATCGTAGGGTGAGACAATTCAGCATCGATCAGAAAACCGCTGAAGGATGCACAGGTGCCTGCCCCGGTGTCACCGATCATGAACGGAACGCTGGCCAGGCCCGATTCGCGAGAGGTATCGCTAGAGGATTGTTGTCTTTGAGCCAACTGCACACCGGGCCGGCGCTGCGGGGCCAGCATTTGCACTTGCTCTACTAGACTGTCTTCGATGACTGGCAACTCGTGCAGTTCCTCGGTTGCTTGATCAACCACAACGGGTGACCAGTAACTGGCTGGATCTCCGAGAAGGCAATCGGTCTGATAATCAGCCGCCACGATTGAATCGAGCGGAAGTGAACAAAGAACTATGACCGCCACCCAATCAACACTGCTTGTGCGAAAACGTCTGCAATCGAACATCGTCGAAGCCCCTCCCTGGACTCACGCGAAATTGGCTAACGGGCACTCTCCATCCATGGAGAGCGTGTCCGTCCTAGAATCTTCAATCGGGGGACCAGTCACACCGATTGAGTCGATTGCAGTGGGTGACACGAAGATTCCATGCTAGCGGGAAGGGTGGTATCGGTTGTGTCGAAAGCAACGAAAACGCGTGCACCGCAGAAGCGGAATAAGCCGCAGAGTTTGCCAGTAAATGGAAACAGTGGAGGAGGAAATGGATAGGTGGGGGCGATCAACACATAGCCCGCAGCTTAATTAGGGGCTGCCCAATTGGGCGTGGGCGAGGGGGACATAAGTCGCCCCTGAGCGGGAGAGTCGGCTGGCATAAACGACAAGTTCGTCAATGCTCATTGCTCCTCCATCAAAGTCTGAGAGCTTTTTCAGTTCATTCACCAGTGCTGATTGGTCCCCGCTTGTAGCACCCACCCGGCCCAATGTGAGATGTGGCACGAACTTACGACGTTCGGCGCGGAAACCAAGATCTTCAAGGCTACGCTGAATCTCTTGCTGTAACTGGCAAAAGGCATCGAGTCCTTCGTCAACTCCCAGCCAGAGGGTGCGCGGCCGATCTAGCTGGGGAAAAGCACCTACACCGCGCGCTATAACGGAAAATGGCTCTACTCGGCGCACGCTCCTTTTCACCCGACGGCAGACTTCGGCGATCTCTTCGTCCGTTATGTCTCCCAGGAATTGCAAGGTCCAATGCAAGTTTTCCGGCTCGACCCACTTCACATTCGCTGCATGGGGCTTGAGCCGGGAGATGGCCTGCAATGCCTGGACGTGGACGCCATCGACGGCTTCCACGGCGATGAAGGTACGGGTCTTGGCCATAGTCGGGGGCGAGGCCGCCCCGGCTCGTAGTGGTTAAGCGTCGCCCGCTTCGTCGTCGCCACCTTCGGCGACGGCTCCTACAGGCTCCGGCTCGGGCTCGCTGGCGAGACGCCCATCAAAGGCCAGTTGTTTCTTGCCAGCAACCTTTTTGACACTCACGCGGATTACGTCCTTGCCATTGAACTCACCCTTGAGGAGTTCCTCAGCGAGGGGGTCTTCGACAAACGACTCAATGGCACGTCGCAGCGGTCGTGCCCCGTAATCGGTATTGGAACCCTTTTTGACCAAGAATTCCTTGGCATCTTCCGAGAGTTCGAGCACGAGACCACGCTCCTTGAGACGCCCGCGGATCTTGCTTAGTTCCAATTCCACGACTTCCTTCAAGTCTGACTGGGTCAGATGTCGGAAGACGATGATGTCGTTCACTCGATTGATGAACTCGGGACGGAATACCTTTTCGATCTCCTCCACAACACGCTTCTTCATGCTGTCGTAGGATGCGTCTTCGTCAGGCTTCTGGAAACCAAAGGCGGCTTCGTTCTTGATCGCGTCAGCACCTGCATTGGTGGTCATGATCAAGATCACGTTGCGGAAATCGACGTTGCGGCCGAAACTGTCTGTCAGTCGACCTTCTTCCATCAACTGCAAGAGCATGTTGAAGACTTCCGGATGGGCCTTTTCGATTTCGTCGAGCAGCACCACGGCGTAAGGCCGACGACGGATCTGCTCGGTGAGCTGCCCTCCTTCTTCGTAGCCCACGTATCCTGGAGGGGCACCGATCAGACGGCTGATGTTGTGCTTCTCCATGTACTCGCTCATGTCGATCTGGATAAGCGCGTCCTGATCTCCGAACATGAATTCGGCAAGGGCTTTGGCCAAAAGCGTTTTACCCACACCCGTGGGGCCAGCAAACACAAAACAGCCCGTCGGTCGCTTGGGATCCTGAAGCCCACTGCGGCTGCGTCGCACGGCCTTGGCAATCGCCTTGATCGCTTCGTCTTGGCTAATGACGCTCTGATGCAGCTCTTCTTCCATTTTCATGAGGCGCAAAGTGTCTTCGGTGGTCATCCGCGTGAGCGGGATGCCCGTCATCTTCGAGACCACTTCGGCGATCACCTCTTCGTCGACAACGCCCCCGTTTTCGCGGGACTTTTCGCGCCAGTCCTTGGTGATCTGTTGTTTCTTCTTCTTCAGCTTATCAGCCTGATCTCGGAGGGCGGCGGCCTTTTCAAAATCCTGGTTGGCAACTGCTTCTTCCTTTTCGCGGTTGAGTTGCTCGACGTCGTCGTCGATTTCCTTAAGATTGGGTGGCTTGCTCATGGTCTTAAGCCGTACACGAGCACCCGCCTCGTCGATCACGTCGATTGCTTTATCCGGCAGGCAGCGGCCAGTGATGTAGCGGTCAGAGTATTCCACTGCCGCCTTGATGGCATCGTCGGTGATTTGCACACGGTGATGTTCTTCGTAGCGGTCGCGGAGGCCCTCGAGAATCTTAATCGTGTCTTCGGCACTGCTGGGATCGACCAGCACTTCCTGAAAACGGCGGGCCAAGGCGGAGTCTTTTTCGATATATTTGCGATACTCATCCAGGGTGGTCGCGCCAATGCACTGAATTTCGCCTCGCGCGAGTGCAGGCTTCAACACGTTTGACGCATCGATCGCACCTTCGGCACCACCGGCACCCACCAGGGTGTGGAGTTCATCGATGAACAGGATTGTATTGCGAGCACGACGAACCTCGTTCATTACCGCCTTAATTCGCTCTTCGAATTGGCCACGGTATTTGGTGCCAGCGACCATCATCGCCAAGTCCAACACGACGATTCGCCGGTCGAGCAAAAGTTCAGGGACATTCCCATCGACCACGCGCTGGGCAAATCCTTCCACGATGGCGGTCTTGCCCACGCCAGCTTCACCCAAGAGCACGGGGTTGTTCTTCGTGCGGCGGCAGAGTACTTGAATCGCGCGCTCGATCTCTTTCTCGCGGCCAATCACAGGGTCGAGCTTGCCCTGACGCGCGAGTTCTGTGAGATCGCGACCGAAGCTGTCCAGAGCAGGCGTCTTGCTCTTGCTGCTCTTGCGGCTCTCGCGTTCTTCTTCGCCACCATCGCCCACACGACCGCCCCGAGGGGAGTCTTCCCCTTCAAGACCGTGACCGAGCAGGTTGAGCACTTCCTCGCGAACGTCTTCCAGCTTGAGACCCAGGTTCATCAGAACCTGGGCAGCGACCCCTTCTTGTTCCCGCAATAGCCCGAGCAGGATGTGCTCGGTACCAACATAGTTGTGATTCAAATGGCGGGCTTCTTCCATCGAATATTCGATGACCTTCTTAGCGCGGGGAGTCTGAGGCAGCTTACCCATAGTCACCATGTCGGGGCCGCTCTGCACGAGCTTTTCTACCTCGAGGCGAATCTTGCGCAAATCAACGTCCAGATTCTTCAGCACGTTGGCAGCAACACCACTTCCCTCCTTGATAAGTCCCAGAAGGATGTGCTCGGTGCCGATATATTCGTGATTAAAGCGCTGGGCCTCTTGATTGGCCAATTGCATCACTTTGCGAGCGCGGTCGGTGAAACGTTCGTACATGGGTCCTCTCCCGTTGCTATATTAAGCCTTTCGACTCCCAACAGTTTATCTTAAATGTTGTCTACGCTGCTAGTCGCCGGTTGGTTTCGTTGTTCGTCTCCTGCTGAGCGATTGAAATATCCGTGGTGTGTTCGATTTGGTCGTTTTCGTCAAGTATTTGTTGATTTTCAGTTGTTGCAGTGGCGATCTGGTGTCGCTCAGCCTCGATTTCATTTTGCCACTGGTCGGCGGCTTCCAATCGAGCGAGTTTGTCCAATTGGCGCGTGGCTTCGCCATATCTTCCTTGACGCCGCCACAAGGTCGCCAGCATCAGACGACCCTCTACGTCGCGAGCATCCTGCTTGAGCAGCTTCAATAGCAATTGCTCTGTCGCTACCCAGTCACCCGCCAGATAAAACCGTTGGGCATCTCGAAACAATTGTTCTCCGACTTCCCTCTCCAAGGCAACCGCCGTGTCATCTGTCGGTTCATCATCGAGCGACTCGCCGATGAATTGCCGATTCCCGCTGCGTCTGAATTCGAGGTGGCTTCGCCACCAAGAAACTAGCCAGACCAAGGCAAGTAAACCCGTTCCAAGGAGTATCTGTCGAGTTGGCATCCACTCGGTAAATACGCAAGTTGCCAGCAGGAGCGTGTTGGCCAATGCTGTAAATCCTACCGCCACTGCCAGTCCTACCCAAGACCCCCGATTCCACAGTTGGGGTAGTCCCGGCCAAAAACACGCTATCCATGCTATTTTTCGTGTTGGCACCATGAATCTATCCAATACCTCGCTTACTGCTCTTACGGTGTTGTGCACCGGTAATGAGCAGACTCGAAAGTGTAGCCCGCAACAGTTTCAAAGCAAGGCAACCTCTAATGTGGTCTGCATTTAAGGCGACTCAGGTTTTTCTATTTGGCTGATTGTGAGAGCGTCCGGCACCGGATTTGGTCCAGGACATTTCGCTAGTGGGGAAGATAACGATAATAGGGGGCGACGACGAGGGCGGTTTGGAACGCGATACCGTAAACTGGACATCTGGGCGATTGAGGCATACCGGCCATAATAGAGATTTCACAAGTTGCTAGCATCACCTGGCTCAGTCCCATGCGAGATCACAATAACTATCGCGTTATCGACGCCGCCGCCAATCGAGCATTCGAGGGGATGCGCGTGGTGGAGGATTATTGTCGCTTCATGCTGGACGACACCCATCTGACGCGGCAGGGGAAAGAGCTCAGGCATGAGTTGGCGGCAGTGATCGGTTCCCTACCCCGTAGTGACCGCCATGCCCTACGTGAGACGCAGCAGGACGTCGGCACAAAGATTTCGACTCCAGCCGAATCCACGCGAGCTGATTCCTGGGACGTTTGCCAGGCCAGTTCCGAGCGGGTGAAGCAATCGCTGCGGAGTCTGGAGGAATTTAGCAAAACGATTCGAGCAGAAATTGCCACTCGTTTTGAGGCACTCCGCTACCAATGGTACACACTAGAGAAAGCCATAACCACAACCCAAACCAGCCGAGAGCAGCTGAGCGAGGTAACTCTCTGTGTACTCATCGATGCCCGAGCGTCGATTGATGCCTTTAAGAACCTTGCTCAGCAATTGGTAGCAGCAGGAGTCGGCATGCTCCAACTCCGCGACAAGCAGATCAGCGACCGCGAGTTGGTTGAGCGTACAAGGCTGCTTCGTGAGATAGCGAGTTCATGTAAAAGCGCCCCTTTGGTGATCATCAACGACCGGCCGGATATTGCTGCATCCGCGCAGGCCGACGGCGTCCACCTTGGTCAAGAGGACTTGAGCGTGAAGGCGGCACGCGAGATTCTTGGTCCCCGTAAACTGATTGGCGTATCGACCCACAGCATCGAGCAGGCCCGCGCGGCAGTGCTCGACGGAGCGAACTATATTGGTGTGGGCCCAACGTTTCCTTCGCAGACAAAATCGTTTGATGCTTTTTCCGGAACCGATTTTCTTGCTCAAGTCGCGACGGAGATTTCGCTGCCAGTATTTGCTATCGGCGGCATTACGCTGGAGAACGTATCGCAAGTGTTGGATACGGGGATCAAACGTGTGGCGGTGAGCGGGGCGGTTCTGGGGGCGGAGGATCCTGCTGCCATGGCACGAGCATTTTCGGAACTACTATCACACTGAGGCTGTCATTTTGTCTCGTTTGCTGCACCCTGCACGCGGTGAGTGGAATCGGGTAGGATCAAGGAACTCCGGTCGCTTACGCCTCCGAACGGGCAGGTTTACAATCCGGGCGCAAACGCTTCCGGCTCGCCTTCTTATAATCCCCAAATCCAAAGTTGATTTTCCATGTTACACGCAGTAATTATGGCCGGTGGTACCGGCACACGATTTTGGCCCGCAAGTCGCGCAGCAACACCCAAACAGCTGTTGCCGCTGGTAGGCAAGACGACCATGATCCGCCAGACTTATGAACGCCTTGCGGGACTTGTGTCTCCTGAACAAACCCTGGTTGTCACTAATCAACAACTGGTGGAACCGATTGCGGAGCAGCTTCCCGAACTGCCCCGAGCGCAACTTGTGGGGGAACCCTGTAAGCGGGATACAGCGCCCTGCATTGGCCTGGCGGCATTATTGGTAAGCCGCGAGGATCCAGACGCCACGATGCTAGTCATGCCAGCCGATCATGTAATCCGTTCCCATGGTCACTTTCAATCGGCAGTAAAGCAGGCAGTGGAGATGGTCGCCAAGTCCCAGGCAAAGATCGTGACTTTTGGGATTCAACCTACTTATCCCGCAGAGATCTTCGGATACATCCATCGCGGGGCAGCCATCGACACGCGCGGCGATTCGGCACCTGCCTACATGGTGAAGCACTTTCGTGAAAAGCCGAACGCGTCGACAGCCGCTGAGTATGTTTCTTCTGGTGATTATTTCTGGAACTCTGGCATCTTCGTCTGGAAAGCAAAAACAATTCTGGATGCACTCACCGAACAACAACCAGAAATGCTTGAGCACCTTAAAAAAATCGTCGCTGCCTGGGGAACGGACGATCAGCAAGCAGTCTTTAAAAAGGAGTTCACGGCCATCGAGGGAATCTCGATTGATTACGCAGTGATGGAACACGCTAAGAACGTGGCGGTGATCGTGGCACCTTATGACTGGGACGATCTGGGTAGTTGGTTGTCGCTGGCGCGACTTCTGGGCACAGACCGCGACGAAAACACCATCGTGGGCAAACACCTGGGAATGAATACCAAGGGCTCTATCATTCGCTCGACTGACGATCACCTGGTTGTCACGTTGGGGCTCAAGGATTGCCTGGTTGTGCACACGCCGGACGCGACATTGGTTGCCAATAAGAACGACGAGGAATCAATTCGCAACATCGTCAAGCAACTCGAACAGCGTGGCATGACGGAATATTTATGATTGCGGAATTCGGATTGCGGAGTGCGGAGTGACACATCATTAGCCGCGATGCTACGCATCGCAGGGTTCCGGATATCCTCCATGAACAGACCCACAGGACGCATCGCGGGGATCGACTACGGCACGGTGCGAATTGGCATCGCTACGGCCGATCTGGAAATCGGCATCGCCTCGCCTTACGAGACTTACACACGTCGCAACGCAGAACTCGACGCCAGGTACTTCCAGGAGTTGGCCAACTCGGAACGGCTTGTACGGTTCGTGGTGGGGCTTCCCGTGCATCTCGATGGGCATGAAAGCCAGAAATCACACGAGGCGCGTGCGTTCGGCAAGTGGCTCGAAGAACTGACCGCGGTGCCCGTCGATTACTTCGATGAGAGGTTTACAACCTCTGAAGCCGAAGGAATCTTGGGTCAGGCGAATTTTACCAAGAAGCGAAGAAAAGCACGTCTCGACCAGCTCGCGGCACAAATCATGCTCACGGCCTACCTGGAATCGGGTGCCCGCAGTCAAATAGACCCGCAGGGCTTGGAATGAAAACTATCGTCGTTGGTTGTGGGTATCTGGGTGCGCGTGTTGCTGCTCTGTGGCAGGGCGCAGGGGCTGAGGTGTATGTCGTCACGCGCAGCGAAGAGCGAGCCAAGGATTTTGCATCGCAAAACTTCGTGCCGCTGGTTGGCAACATCCTGAAAGAGGATTCTCTGCCTACTCTACCTCAGGTCGACACGGTCTTGTACGCAGTAGGCTACGATCGTAATTCATCCGTGTCGATCGACGAAGTCTATGCACCAGGACTTTCCAATGTACTCTCGGCGTTGCCAGATGATACGGGTCGCGTGATTTACATCAGCACCACGGGAGTTTATGGGCCAGCCAACGGCAGTTGGGTGGATGAACAAACACCCCCTAATCCACAACGCGCAGGTGGTCACGCATCGCTGGCCGCCGAACAGGTGCTCGCGTCCCACCCGCTTGGTTCACGTTCGGTCATTCTCCGCCTGGCGGGGATTTATGGACCGGGAAGAATTCCCTATCTCGACAAGCTCCGTGCAGGCGAGCCATTGGCGGTGCCCAGCGAAGGGTGGCTCAACTTGGTCCACGTCGACGATGCAGCAGCGATCGTTTTGGCCTCCGAGCGATGGATAAGCAGCCACACTTCCAGACGAGGGCCAGAAATATTCTGCGTCAGTGATGGTTGTCCAGTGGTACGGGGAGACTACTACCGCGAAGTCGCACAGCTTATAGGTTCTGCCGAGCCGGAATTCATCGATCCTGCTTCCGATACACCAGCGGCCTTAAGGGCCCGCTCAGACAAGCGGATTAACAATCTCAAGATGATGCGGTCGCTCGACGTTACGCTGCGGTATGCCTCATACCGTGAAGGTTTGGCGTCGATTCTCGGTGGCTGATTCCTGTTGAGATTCATTCTCGTTTTGTAGTTTGTTGTAAAAAAGGTGACTCTTGTGAGATTCCTGTAGGCAGATATGCTCCGGCTGGGGATAGAGTGCAAATTTGAAGCATCGTCGAAGCACTCGGTTGCATTGTGATAGCCGCGACCTTTAGAATCCTGTGCGGAGCCGATGTTGCGCTGCTGGCAAGAATTCGGTTTCTCCCCCTTAGCCCCAAATTAAACAACTCCCCGGCAGTCGATCATGATTGAACGGACTCCCCTATTTCCGCATGTCATTGAGCTGAATCATCAGGCCCGCCGACGCATTAGTTGTTGCGTGTACTTGATTTACGATGAAAGCGATTGGCTCCTTTTGGATATTGGTTATGAAGATGCTGTTGACGACTGCATCGAATTGATCCGCCAGCTCGATTTTCCTTTCAGCAAATGTCAGACGTTGGTTGCTTCGCACGCCGATGTGGACCATATCCAAGGGCTCGCCAAGGCAAAGCAGATCCTCAAAACCACGGTTACGTGTCATCCCCTGTCTGCCAAGCACTTGGAATCAGGAGACAAACTGGCTACCTTTGCCGAGATCGCGGCCCAGGACATTCACATGGCCATGCCTGCAGTCGAGGTGGATCACAAAGTGAATGACGGCGACGTGATCAAGCTGGGGGGCTTGGAACTAGAGGTGTGGCACACACCAGGACACACCGACGGCCAGCTTTCACTGCGGCTGGATAATCTGCTCCTGTCTGGTGACAATCTTTTTCGCGATGGTTGTGTGGGCGCAATCGATGCACATCATGGCAGCAGCATCCCCGATTTCATTGCATCTCTCACGCGGATTCGGGAGAGTGACATCGAGTGGTTGCTCCCCAGCCACGGCCCTGCCTTCCGCAAAGACAACGTCATGATCGACAAGACCATTGCCCGCTTGGATGGCTATCTGCACATGGCCGATTTTGGCACTTGCGCCCTCGATTGGCCACTTATGGACGATTGGGAAAAGGAACTTGTGGTGGGGAAGACGCCGAGATAGCCGAATGGTTAATCCTATTCTTGCCCTGAAGCAACTCGAGTCGCTTCGTTGTGAATTCGACTCTGTTTCGGCTCAAAAGAAAAAGGCACATCTAGAGGTGCTAAAAACGGCACAGCTTAGAAGCCCCGAACAGGTGACCCGACTTCATGAACTTCTTTGCTTCATGCAAGCTTGGCCCGACGACGAGGCAATTCTTTCGTTAGTGGACAAGATGCTCAGCCGATTCCAAAAGCGCCGTGATTTGATTCGACACGCCGATAAGCTCATCAACACCGGAATTGCCGGAACCCGCATCATTTTTCGCTTTTACGCCGACACCGCTCTCTGGCTGGCCGACCATTGGCCAGATCATTTACACATCGATTGGGATGAATTCGAAAACGCAGAGAAACTGGAAGACTACCTGAGTCTCTTAGTTAGCTATAGCGAAGCGGCAGGAATTGATACCATCGCCATGGAATTGCCTGAGTGTATTGATTATTTCAAAGGCCCCCTTGAAACGGATGCCCTGTTTGTTATCAAGCGGTTAAAGGCACTATTTTCTAATGAGTTCCTGCACGAGCAGTTCTGCGATGATCTCGATATTCCCTTGATACTCTCTCCTGGACTGGGCGTCCCCAGTCGCACGGTAGCTAAATGTGACCATGCTCCTATTCACTATCAATCACAACCACTTGTTCGGACGCGCCCTGTGGTTGCGGATGAAATCCAACTTCCTTTAGAGCCTCCCAAGCGTGTCGGTCATGCTGGGGGGATGCGTTTTGTTGACATGGCCCGCTGCGCTATGGTCACGCGTCAGCGCGATCTGGACGCTTTTTCTTACGCAGATGCGAACGACGTAAGCGTGCTTGGTGACGGAGACTTGCAATTTGTGCTCTTAGGGGTACTGCCCGAACGCCGGTTTCTGCTGGAAACACTCTACGGCTTCTTGGTACTGAAAAACGGCGTGCCTATTAGCTACGGAGCAATCACTTGCCTATTCAACTCTGCCGAAGTCGCCTATACGATTCTTGATAGCTTTCGCGGGGGCGAATCGGCACGAATTTACGTGCGAACCCTGGCGATGGTTTACCACGTCTTCGGTTGCGATACGTTCACAATCACTCCCTATCAGCTAGGTGAGGAGAATGATGACGCGCTGAAATCCGGGGCTTGGTGGTTTTACCAGAAATTAGGTTATCGACCTCGAAACAAGAAACTTCTGAAGCTGATGGAGCAAGAGATTTCGACCATTAAGCGGCTCCCTAAGCATCGTTCGACATTGACTGTGCTCAAGCAACTGGCGACCGATAATCTCATTCTGGATTTGAAAATCCAGCGGGACGACGTGCTGGGAAGATTAGATTTGGCAAGAGTGGGATTGAAGATCACCAAACTTTTTGCTCACCGATTCGGCTGGAATCGGGAGCAGGGTGAGGAGTCATTAGCCGCGGAGGCTGCCAGCAACTTGGGTGTGACAAGTTTCCAAGGATGGTCAGCCGGCGAAAGGCTTGCTTGGCAGCGTTGGTCGCCGATTGTCGCGTTGATCGACAATCTTCAACGTTGGCCTTCTGCTGATCAGGAGGCCTTGGTGCGGCTCATACGGGCCAAAGGGGGGAGGCAGGAACTGGATTTTCTGCGGGGCTTTGATAGCCATGGTCGCTTGAGAAAAGCTATTGTGAAAATGACAGCATGAGCTATCTGCTGGCATCCATTATGCTGCAATCTTGATCCGGTCGTGCCAATTCTGACGGTTCTGCAGGATATTCCCTCAACATCGAGTTTCCCGACTGCCGAATCTAAAAGCGTAGAGACAAACAAGCTCGCGGCAGCTGCGCCGTGGGTACCCGCAACACGCGCACGACGATCGAGGGGGGAATTCGATGGTTCGCCGGATTACATTCGCACTTTGCTGCGCAGGGGCACTTGCCTGCTGCCTGGCCCAATCCCAGACTGCCTCGGCCCAACAGGCCTATGGGCGCTCCTGGGGCCAAACCTATACGACCCAGGATTGGCAACGCTTCTATCATTACCCGTACGTATATTACCCACAGAATTTCTACGGGAACGAGTACTATCGAAGTGCCGACAGCCTGTATTACCGCTATCCGCCTGAGATGCGGATCCCGGTTTACAATCAGCGATGGCACAATTACTACCCCAATCGCCGGCTGTATCACAGCGGCCACCATTTCATCCTAGACGTGTTTTGATTGGGACCGACAGCGCAAGAATCGCTGTTAAGATCGAATCATCTCCTGCTTGCGCGCCTCGACATTGAAGAGGGCAACCGCATTATGTGGTTTGCTCTCTTCAATGTTTTTTGCGACCCAAAAAATTGCAATCGCTAGTTGGGCCATTCTTAACTCATCAGAAGAATTTCAAGCATTCCCCGCCAATCTTCGATACGCCCACACACCCTTTTCCAACTCCTCTACTGAGATCCATTCGTCATCCGTGTGGGCTTGGGTGATGCTACCAGGGCCAAACACCACCGTGGGGATGCCGTGTGAGGCGATCACCCAGGCATCGGTGCAGTAGGGAACACCTACAATCTCACTAGCGATGCCCGTGCTGCGGGCAATCTTCGCCACTTCCTCAGCCCACTGTTGGTTCTCACCGGCCTGCAAACCATGGCTTTGATTCCAGGCAGGTTCGTGTTCGACTTCCAACGTCGAGGGAATGTGGGATGCTATGAAGTCGATCATTTCATGGTAGGCATCCAGAGGAACTTCCCCCGGCATGAGTCGGCGATCGATATCAATCTGGGCATGATCCGGGACAACATTCGCCCCCGTGCCACCTTGGATCGTGTTGACCGATACGGTAGGCCTGCCGCAGATGCATTCTCGACCACGGCTAATCAACACTTCTTCGTCAAATTGGCGGATTGCCCGAACCACTTCGTTCATGGCATAAATGGCGTTCTTCCCGTATTGCGGTTGCGAGGAATGGGCGGCGATTCCACGTGTGTGACATTTCCAACGCACAATCCCTTTATGGGCCACCACCACTTTCAAGTCCGTGGGCTCGGCCACGATAGCTCGTTGAGGTCGAAGTTGCTTCAGCTCGTCCAGGGAAAGCGTGCCATGAGTTTTTTCTGCCGTCTTGTGAGAGTCACTCCATAGCCGACAAAGCGCCTTGGCACCTGTAAAACCGCATTCCTCGTTGATGGTAAACGCGAGCAGTGTCGTCCCGTGGCAGCTTCCTTGTTCAGCCGCCCACGAGAGTGCGGCAATCATCGCCGCCATGGCCCCTTTAACATCGCAGGCTCCGCGACCGTAAATTCTCCCATCACTCTCGAACCCTTCACAGGGATCGATTCGCATTCCCTCCACGCCGACAGTATCTTGGTGAACTTCCCATAAGGTCACGGGAACCCCAGTCTCCTCTGGTGACGGAGGCACTATGACCACCAAATTCTCTCGATTGGGGTGGACTTCCTGCCTGAGCCACCCCCAACCTTGCTCTTCAGCGACCCGCTGAAGAAAGTCGGTGAGGTCCGCCTCGCCACGTCCCGGCACTCCATCGCAGGTGAAAACCGGGTTTATGCTGGGAATTCTCAGCAACTTTCGCAGTAAGTCTTTAGCAGATAGGGACATACAGATATTCAAGGAGGCTTGCTAAAACAGGGAAATAGCCCTGGGAACTGAAATATTTAAAAAATCAAGAAGAAATTCAGTAAAATGTATTTGATTATCTCGCTCAGCAACGCTAGAATCGGGCTATGCGTAGGCTTCCTACGTTGTTCGCCCTCTGTGGGTTGCTGCCCCACCCACAGGGGGATTTTTTATGCGCATTTTGGGTTCTTCCCACTGCAGATTCTATTCTAGTTTCTAAGGTATTTTGCCAGATCGAGCTACTAGGAGAATCAGCGGAGCTTCCTGAAAAAACTTGTGAAATATCCGTTTTTTCGGCTTTGCTGATCATTCGCAATTCCAACAAGTTCATCTAGGGCAGTTCGCTCAATTACCACTTGAGGTGGAATGTCATAAACTGCGCGCGAATCCATGAAATAAAGCATTGGTGTGGCCTTGGCAATCAATCTGGCAGCGATATGGTTTAGTAGAGGGCATGCCGCAAATTGAGAGTTGCATGCCATCCTGCCGAAAACATCCTTCCCACCTTTCGCTAGTTAGGCCGAAGATTACCCTTTCACCCAAGGCAATAGCCCTATGTCCGCAGCCAGTATTGATCGTGAAAAAGTTGAAAACGTCCTGAAGTCGATATCCGATCCCGAAACAGGCCGATCGCTCTGGCAGCTGGATCAGGTGCGTGACATCAAGATTCATGGCAATGAAATCAGCGTTTCGATTGCATTGACGAGCTATGCCGCCCCCCTTTGGCAAGACACGCGTGAGCAGATCATCGAACACTTGCAGAGCGTACTGCCTGGGAGACCAGCAATCACGGTAGAGATAACCACCTTGGATCGGCCGGCGGAGCCCATCGGCGGGATTGGACTCACGGCAAAAAGTGTGATCGCGGTCGGTTCGGGTAAAGGAGGAGTCGGCAAGAGCACCATTGCGGTCGCACTGGCCTGCGGGCTTCAACAGGCAGGCTGTAAAGTGGGGCTCTTGGATGCCGATGTCTATGGCCCCAGCGTTCCCCATTTATTGGGTGTGACCGAACGACCTGTCGCTACTGATAAAAAGCTGCAACCGATCGAGGTTCGGGGACTGAAGATGATGAGTATGGGGCTCTTGGTTCCTCCAGGAGAAGCGGTTGTTTGGCGGGGCCCAATGTTGCACGGTGCGATCACACAATTCCTGCGTGATACGAACTGGGGTGAACTGGACTACTTGATCATCGACATGCCCCCCGGAACCGGCGACATTTCGCTCACACTTTCGCAACTGATGCCGCTCACCGGAGCGGTGGTCGTATGCACGCCTCAGGACGTGGCTCTGCTAGATGCCGTTAAGGCAATTGCCATGTTCAACAAGGTGAATATCCCCATCCTGGGTGTCGTGGAGAACATGAGTTACTTTCTTTGCCCCGATAATGGCAAGCGTTACGATATTTTTGGCTCCGGAGGTGCGCGTCGGAAAGCAGAAGAGTTAACAGTTCCTTTCCTCGGTGAAGTGCCGATCCAAATCCCAATTCGAGAACGCGGAGACGCCGGGGACTCCTTTGGCAACTTTGCTGACCAAGAAGCGGCGCCACATTTCGAACGGATTTGTTACAGCCTGGTAAAGAACCTGGCTATGCAAAAAGCAGCCAACCCACCTCTGCCAAGCCTCTCAATACTCTGAGGTGTCACTCACGCTAAGTTTGCATTTACCTCGGGTGGGGATAACCTGTCGATAATCTGTACGACAACCTGAAGAGAGCTTGACCTAACCTGTGGGGTCAGCAAGGTTTGTAGAAAGCGGCTTGCTCGCTAGCACACCAATGGGGCAGTAGGAATCAGCCAAAAAAAAGCCGCCCTCTTTGAAAAGAGAGCGGCTCGAGGTGACCTCATCCAGCAAATGATGTTTTGCTGGAGCGAAAGAATTGAAGTACTCCTGTTCACTTCTTCTTCGCGGTCTTTCGCTTGGCCTTTTTCTTTTTGGCCGTCTTCTTCTTGGCGGTTTTCTTTTTCGCCGTTTTCTTTTTGGCCGTCTTCTTCTTGGCGGTCTTCTTCTTAGCGGCCTTTTTCTTGGTACCCTTCTTCTTCGTCGCTTTCTTCTTGGTACCCTTCTTCTTCGTCGCTTTCTTTCTAGCTACTTTCTTCTTCGTAGCAGCTTTCTTCTTCTTCTTTTTAGCCACAATAAATCCTCCATAACACAAAGGTCAGTGGTAACTAGTTCTATTCAGCTTCAGTTGAACACAGAACTATAGTCACCCCGAAAGAAAACATGTCACCCTTCCAGGGTGTCACGACATACACAATTGTTAATTGACTTCGTTGTCACACGCCTTTTGGATGTTTGCCCATTCGGATGATTGAAAACTGTCGCAGTGACGATTCGGGCGTTGATTAAAACCAAAAAAGTTATAAGGCCTTCGTACTCCTTTGTTGGTATTTGTACGGACTCATAAAAATTTGTGCAACACTTTTTTTGAAAAAATTTTGAAGTTTGAGGATTTTTTTGAGTCGCCGTTTGGTGTTTTCAACTCCAAGCCGGTTCAAAGAAGCGATCACTTCGTGACAACACGCAAGTTCAATAGAGCGAGATCTGCGTTCCATCAAAGAGTTGCACGCGCCGGATAAAGTTGCACCTATTGAGGCCAACGCGGCGAGTATTCGGCGCCGTCAAACAGCGCAGAAAACATGAAAGCGCCAACGAACTATCAGCTCGTGATTGATTCGATGGAGTGAGGTTGCTCAAAGCAAAAAGCTCAAGCCACAATTGCTTAAGAAATCGGCCGCGTGGATGAATGGGATCCAATCCATACCACTCATTTGGTACTGTAAAAATAGTCATTTTTTGATCTCCCGCGATACTGACGAGTCCCTCGTTCAACTCCTGTGCACGGTCGAGAAAGTCCACAAATCTCATACGACTTTGAGGGTAAAGAAGACTGCGCAGCACTTGAAATCGGATTCGTTTAAGCCGCTTGAGCGGATCAATCGGCAAGGCAGTGATCACCACTTGAGCATGATGTGTTTGAAGCCGCTCAAGGCAGGTCTTAAGCCGTTCGAGGATCGCATCAGGAGGGGCTTCATAGGCCAGGTCGTTGCCAACATCGGTCACAAAGGCAATGGTTGGGTTTACTGAATCGCGCTCCAACGCCTCCCAAATGCCACAAGAAAAAATTTTTGAAAATTTTTTCCCAAGATAACCCGAATCGACTCCAAAAGCGCGTCCAGGACCCATTGCAGAATGAATTGATAGCGATGTGCCGAGTGTAGATCGCGCTATTGAAACGGCTGTTGCAAAGGATCGCGAAAGGTTGCTCGCACCTAAGAAGATGACACGATTCTTAGCCTGAACGGTCTCAAACTGAGACCATATATGTTGATTCAGTTCTTGGTTCAAGGGAGTTAGTCGCTAGATGTTGTGTAGATATGCTACCTAATAAATTCTCTCTACGGGTCGAACTTACCACCGACTTGCACGATACGCGGCCATCGTTTGGTAATTTGAATAGGCCAGATAACCAAAAAAGATAGCCACGAACCATGATTGCCATGAAATGCCCACCAAGACCATCATGCCCGCGGCGACCATTGAGATCTGCAGCGAGAGGATAATTCCTTGATGAGCCGAAGCCGACAGGCAGACTTCACGGGCAATTCTTCCCCCATCTAAGGGGTAGATAGGAAGCAAATTCACTGCCCCCCAAAGCACGTTAATAAACAGTAAATCAAGCAACATTCCATTCACAGGGGGTGAGGAAAACCGCTCCCAAAACAGGGTCAAACCCATCATACTTAGCCCTGCCGGATCAGAAATCATGCCACTGGTCAACCTGACTCCACCGCCCAGGAGCATTCCTATCCCATGACCTGCCATGCGGATCAGCATCATGATTGCCAACGCAAACAGGAATCCCGCAAAGGGACCTGCCAGGAAAATGAGTATTTGTGCACAGGTAGATCGGTTGCAATCCTCGCAGATTGCCAGTCCCCCTAATCCATAAAGTACAATCCGGGGGTGCCCACCGTATATCCTTTGCAGCATGGCGTGCCCAAGTTCATGCACCAGAATTGAAACGACAACTGCAAACATCCAACTGATGACGGCCCCGGGCTTAGGATCTCCTTGCATCCCCATAATCAGGGTCACGAGCCAAAAGAAGGGGTGGATCCTCACAGGAATTTCCCCCATGCGAAAATGCAAATCGCCTTGGCTAGGGGGTGGTTCAGCTAAGAACATCGAGAACCTTATGTCGAGGGTTTAGGTAGACTGTGCCTTGGAGAAACATCTTATCACGCCGCCGAATTCATTTCCTTCGGGTCTTGTGCTGAATTCCCAAACAAGTTGGAAATATATTCCGCCGCCCGCAATGAGGCTCCCCCCTGACCTATACGGTCTCTAAGGGCAGAGAGTCCCTTGATGTTTCTCTCAAACTCGATGTCCGAGGACAACCACTCGACGATATGGTCGGCCAATTCGGCAGTGCGATCACCACAGGTAAGATACTCAGGCATCAAGACGTGACTATCTCTCTCTTCTAAACGGCTGTAGTGCCCTGCCCTGCGGTCGGCAAACGGATCTTGGACCGTGAGAAGATTCACTAGAGTAATGTACCGCACCTTGCGAAAAATCCGCTGAACCAAGTACCCAAACCGGGAGATTTGGTACAGGATTGCCGTCGGTTTTGTATGAAACAAAAGTTCCAGGGATACCGAACCAGAGCAGGCCAGACAACATCTGGCAGCACGGACAAGCTCAGTGGTACGACCGACATACAGTTCGACGTCGACTCTGCTCTCGTCGATGATCTGCTGAGCCAACGCGCGTTGCTTCTCTTTAAACGCCGCGACTGCAAAACGTACGCGCGGCACTCGTTGGCGGATCAATCGAGCTGCTTTGAGAAACTCAGGCAGATTGCTAGTTACTTCCTGGGTACGAGAGCCGGGAAGTATGGTTACTAACGGAATCTCCCCGTCCGCGAGCGATTGGATTAGCGCTTGATCGGGTTGCTGGGCTTCAAGTTCGTCGAAGTAGGGATGCCCCACAAAAGTTGCCCGGCAGCCCCGTTGGCGGAACCATGCTTCTTCGAACGGCAGTTTGCAGAGCACGTGATCGACGTAGCGGCGCATCTTGCGCACTCGCCACGAGGCCCAGGCCCACAACTGGGGCGTGCCATAGTAGATGACCGGGATTCCATGTGCCTTGGCTTTGCGGGCGATGTGCCAGTTGAAGCCGGGGTAGTCGATGAGCACCACCGCATCGGGCCGATGATCGCGAAAGTATTGATCGGCTGCCGCCAGCAGTCCCAGAAACTTCCCATAGTTGATCAACACCTGGGCAACCCACATGACGGCCAGTTGCGTCAGATCGGCGTGCAAATAGCAACCCGCCTCGGCCATCTTGGGCCCGCCATAGCCAACGAACTCCCAATCGGGATGCTGCGCGCGGAGGGCACGAATGAGGTTCGCCCCATGCAGATCGCCACTCGGCTCACCAACGGAAAAAAAGATTCGCATACAATCACCTAGGAGGAAAAACGGGGGCGAAGTATGGCAGATTGGGTAAAGGAGGGGAAGTTCAATTAAAAAGTTTGATATATCTACGCTTGCAGTGTTTTAAGTCGCTTTGGTTAACAAGAATTCGTTGAGAATCCACGAAGTTCAATCTCCTCGCTATACTCTCCTCTTACGTTTTGAGTCTTATCTAAACTCAAAATCCAGCTATACTTCCTCGAATCTTATTTCCTCTTCGGCCTGCTTCTAATTCTATCAGTGCTTCTATGGACAACTTCGCTGATTACTCTCCAGGAAATGGAACGCCAAACGATCATGCGCAGGAACTCTCTCCAAAAGCTGAGTTCGATTTAGGAACTTGGCCGTTCAAAAATATCTGGACAAGTCCACGCATTACTATCCGTCGCATTGTCGATGTCGATCCTGAGCTCCATGCGAACCTGTTGGTCATTTTGGCGGGTATTTCTGAATCGCTCGATAGAGCTTCTACGAAGAACTCCGGAGACAAATTAAGTCTTGGGGCTATTATCTTTTTGATTTTGATCATTAGCCCGATTATGAGCCTTTTGGGAGTCTGGATTTATTCCCATCTCATTCGCATTACAGGAAAGTGGATTGATGGACATGGAGGATATTTAGAGATTAAAGCTGCAATTGCCTGGGCTGCCTTACCTACTGTTGCAGGTCTGGTACTGTGGATCCCTTTATTGCTCGCCTTCGGCAAAGAAATGTTCACTGAAGAGATGCCAAGTGTCGAGGCAAATCTTTCACTTCTTTTACTGCTCGTGATCATAGCAACAGTTCAAATGATCCTTGGAATTTGGGCTTTCATTTTACTGTGCAATACAATAGCTGAAGTTCAAGGGTATCGTTCAGCATGGAAGGGTTTGGGAAACATTCTCTTATCTGGTCTCATTGTCATTGTTCCAATTGTTTTGTTCATATTCGCAATGATACTTTTGGTCGGCTAAAGGCAGACTGTTAATTTAAACAAGCAAGCGAAGCAGCACTTCAGATCGGATCGAATGGTTCATCCAGATCTCTCTAGAATCTTCGTCACCCAAGGCGACATCACCCTGCTTGATGTCGACGCGATTGTCAACGCAGCGAACGAAACGCTGTTGGGGGGCGGCGGAGTGGATGGGGCGATCCATCGAGCGGCGGGGCCAGAACTTTTGGCCGAGTGCCGCACGCTAGGGGGATGTCCAACGGGGCATGCCAAGATCACCGGCGGGTATCGGCTGCCGGCCCGCCATGTGATTCATACCGTGGGGCCGGTTTACCGCGATGGCTCGCGAGGTGAAACGGCGCTGTTGGCCTCCTGCTACGTAGAGTCACTTAAGCTGGCCGAGGAGCATGGCCTGCAGTCGATTGCCTTTCCCTGCATTTCGACCGGGGTGTATGGCTATCCGAAACGCGAGGCATGCCAGGTGGCTGTGAAGGTAGTTGGAGAGTGGCTGGCAGAGCACGAGCTACCGCGCGAGGTGACGTTTTGCTGTTTTGGAGAGGAGGATGCTGAGTTGTATCGGGGAGAGCTGAGAGAATGAGCCCAACGCAGAGAGCCCGACCGGCGGTCGAGGCTTTATGGCGATTGGTTCTCGAGAAGGAGTTCCAGGTAGCTGCGGCGTTCGACTTGGCTGAGGCTTAGTTCGTTGGCGAGGGTCGCGAGGAGATGTTTGGCGGCCTCAACTTTCTGGTCTGCGACGCGTTCTGCTGAGCTGCGCTCCGCGTCGCGGTTAACATCGGGGACGGGGATTTCGATCTCTACGAAATGGCCGAGGTGTTCGACCTGATCGAGGGCTACTTCAACATGGAAGCCATCTCGTTCGAACTTTCCCACAATGCGGTGCTTGATGACCGTGGCGACCGATTCGAACCCCAGATGAGTGAGGATCAGTTTACAAGACTTTTTAGCTTCGGACCCATCGGCAAAGCGGACCTCTTCTTCGTGGCGGGTCTTAGTCTCGGCGTCGAGTTTGGGGCCCTTGTAGGTCAAAAAGTTTTTCTCGCCCACGGTGCGGATGCGTAAGGCTTCATCGGTTTGGGCGAAGTCGCGTTGAGGATGGCGGTAATAACAATCGACTTGCTTGATTGGCTCGCCAAGGGCGACATCCCACGCCCCCAAGGCGGCAACGGTCGGGGCGTGACTGGCAACGCGATATTTTTGCTCGACTTCAAAAGCCATGATTGAATCTTCTACAACCCCCCGGGATCGGCTGTATTCAAGCTAATTGTCTGGGCGTTAAGCGAGGTACTGCGACTTCTCAAACTTCTGCCCCGGCTTGATCGACGCGGCCACTTCTGCCGCATCCATGGCAAACAGCGGACTGATTTCCACATTAATCTCCGGTGATACCACTGCACCTGCGGTGGTGAGCCAACGCCGGTACTGGGCGAGCATCATCTGCCGCACATACTCGGGCGTATCAATCTCGGCTCCGGAGGCATTCTTCAAGGGGGCAAAACACTCTTCTTCATGATATTCCACCACCAAGGGCCGCTCAGCCGCAGGGAGCAGATCAAAAATGAATCGTTCAAACTTTAAGGCGTTCGGTTCGGATGGTGTTACTTGCGAGCCATCTTCGGCGATGTAGGGGACTTTCTTTCGCGCTACGTGGAACGGCAGCAGATCCGTCTTTTCCATGGCGCGTTCAAACAGCTTTCGCTCGAAGACATGAATCGCCAGGCTACCAGCCCAGAGTTTCAAATTTCCCTGAGCATCTTTTTCGTGGGCCACGTCATCGGGTAAATCGCTGTACTCGATGACGTGCATGTGGCCATCGATCATCGCAAAATTGCCCCATTTCTCAAGAGCGTGCTTCTTTTGCACGGTGAGTGAGGTCAGTTCCGAACCGGCAAGCAGATGGTGGCCAATGAGCAACGGATCGCAGATCGGCACCAGGGGATTGTCGATCTGAAGATAGAAAAGTTGTTCGATGCCGCGACTCTGCATGTGTTCGAGGGCACGACTGTTGCCTAACGCAGCTACTGTTCCTCCATGGCCATCGGGGCTTAGAAACAAGCGATCCTTCTCAGCCAGCAGGAGTTTACCCGTTTGGATGTCCACTGCCGGCATGGTTCCCTGACAGAAAACGAACAGGTCTTCTTCATTCAAACCAAATCGCTGGTTCTCGCTGAGGAAACGAACAGTGTCGTCGTGCGTGGCCGGGCTTGTCATCAGGTAGAGCGGCACCGGAACGCCATACCGCTTGGCGATCGCCCTTACTTTTTCAATGTGAATCTGCAAGAGGGTCGCGCCCGATATCGGTCCGATGGGATAGAGGCTCTTGGGCAGATCAAAACCGAGTCGGCTCCCCTGCCCTCCGGCGGTGATAAGTACACCCACTTGCCCCGCGCGCAAGGCTTTCACTCCCTCGTTAATGGCGGCAGAGGAGCAATCAGGGGTTTGCTCGCTAAGTCGCACTGCGGGGGGAGGCTCGGCCCGGCGGGAAAGTTCGTCCCAATCGGGTTGCTCTTCGTTGCCGTGAAACAGCGAATCGACGAGCTGAAAGTCCACGGCCTGAATCTGGGCAGCCAACCCCTGCTGCTGGGAGGGAGAAAGCTCCTCCCAGAACTGCAACAGATGCTGCTGGGCGAATGGCTGGAGCCGAGCTGCGAGTTCTTGTTTGTCGATTGTTTGCTGAGCCATTCTTCAATGCCCCCCGTCAGAAAATCCACTGCTGC
Source organism: uncultured Planctomycetaceae bacterium (assembly GCA_937925545.1). Lineage (GTDB taxonomy): Bacteria > Planctomycetota > Planctomycetia > Pirellulales > Lacipirellulaceae > Bythopirellula. The sequence continues at coordinate 790,056 of CALALR010000015.1, read as the reverse complement.
ACCCAAGCATAAGCCAGCAGGCACAATGCCGGAAACAAAAGGAAGATGATCCCGTAGGTCAAAAGTGAGGTCCAAACGTGACGAGGCCAGCGTGCCATCAGAGATTCATCACAGTTAAGTCGGTCTATTGGCTGAAAAACTAGCATTATCGAAGCCTGGACGATAGCTGGCTAGTGCTAATTGAAATGACTGAGTTTTCAATGCCCAGAGACCGATGACCTTGAGTTCCCGTGCCTAAATAGACAATTGGACATTGGTTCTAGGTCATTTCTTCAGTCTTGGTAGCAGTTGCTCAAAGACATAGTCTCTGAATATACTGGCAGGTTCGGGTCCGCTACTGATGTTCCCACTGCCAATGGGCAGTTCAGGACCAATCCTAAAATATTTTTGGATTGGCTCTGCGGGAATCGGTGCGGCTAAGGGTAGCAATACAATTCAGGAGTTTTCTCGTGGCATCAGGCAAATATCTGTTTACTAGTGAAGCGGTCAGCATGGGGCATCCAGACAAGCTGGCCGATCAAATCTCTGATGGCGTGCTGGACGCGCTGTTTGCTCAAGATCCTTTTAGCCGAGTTGCCTGCGAGACCATGGTTACGACTGGTCTTTGTGTGATAGCGGGTGAAGTGACCACCCAAGCCACCGTCGACATGCAGGAAGTCGTTCGCCAGGTGGTACGAGAGGTCGGTTACACGGAAGCCGACATGGGTATCAGTGCCGACCATTGTGCTGTGATGGTTGCCTTGCACGAACAGTCTCCTGATATTGCCATGGGAGTCGATGATAATGCCGCCAAGGGGAAAGACGTCGGCGCTGGTGACCAAGGCTTAATGTTTGGCTATGCCTGCAACGACACTCCCGAATTGATGCCATTGCCAATTGCTTTGTCCCATCGGATTCTCAATCGATTGACCGAGGCACGCCAGAAGAAAGAAGTCGATTGGCTCCGTCCCGATAGCAAGAGCCAAGTCACGGTCGAGTACGATGGCAACACCCCCGTGCGAATCGACACCGTCGTGGTTTCCACCCAACACGGCCCCAATGTGAACAACGAGGAGATTCGCAAGTTCATTATCGACAAGATCATCAAGCCCGAACTCCCTCAAGACCTGGTCGACGACGACATCATCTATCACATTAATCCCACGGGTCGATTTGTGGTCGGAGGGCCCCATGGGGACTGCGGTCTGACGGGTCGCAAAATCATCGTCGATACTTACGGCGGCTGGGGCCGTCACGGCGGTGGTGCCTTCAGTGGTAAGGATCCCACCAAAGTAGACCGGAGTGCGGCCTACATGGCCCGTTATGTGGCCAAGAATATTGTGGCGGCTGGCCTTGCCGAGCGTTGTGAAGTGCAATTGGCTTATGCCATTGGGGTTTCCGAGCCGGTGAGTGTCAATGTAGACACCGAAGGGACCGGGATCATCGACGACAACCGCATCTGCGAGCTTGTCACCGAGTTGTTTCCGCTCACGCCAGCGGGGATCATCCAGCATCTGGACCTGCGTCGCCCCATTTATCGCAAGACTGCCGCGGGCGGGCATTTTGGTCGAAGCGAACCGGAGTTCACCTGGGAAAAAACTGATATCGCCAGCAAGCTCAAGGCTGCTGTCAAGGAGACGGCCGTTGCGGCCAAGTAAGCCAGGTGAATCTTCGGATCGGCGCGTCCAAATGCAGCAATTGCAATTGGACGCGCGGGAGTTTCTGCGGTAGGTTTGGATAGACCTCTAGCGCTGCACCCATGATTCTGCGAAATGTCCGCGCCAACTATCAAAACCTGGCAGCCACTCCACGTTTCTAGCCATCAATCTCGATTGCTGGTTCCTACGGTTGTCTCTGTGGTTAGCCTCATGATTGCAATCGGCCTGCTGTTGACCGTTCGGAGGCTGAGTGGCGCATTTACGGCCGACTTGCCTCGCCCCACGCTGTTGTTGACGGCACTCGTCTCGGTTTCGGTCGCGGCTTCGGCTCGTCGAGTCTGGCGTCAAATGTTTCCTCTTGATTTCGAGAACGTGCACTACTTCTCCTGGAGCGATCAATTCATTGGTTGGGGCAGTTCCTCTGTTCCTTTCTTGATGATGATAGGAACGTGTTTTCCAGGAGAGCGAATCAGCGACTGGTTGATTTGGCTGCCGTTGTTGGTGTTGGACCAGTTTTGGCGACAGGATTTTTTCGACGGCGGTCATACCGATTACCAGGTGGGAATCGTCCCTCCATTTGCAGTTTCCGGTGATGAAAACTTTTACCGCCATAATTCTGGGGACTCACTCACTCTCCCCCCAGAGATTCCTGATTGCACTCAGCAAGTGTTCCGAGTGCGTGAGGCGGATGGCCGGGAAGCCATTTATGCAAGCTTCCAAGTCGATTTCGAAGTCGGACAGCGCTACGCGTCGGCCTACGTAGGGTTCTGTCCACCGCTTGCCTGTCAACCGATCATCGAAGCCGATCCTTACGAAGGTCCTGCGGCTGAACTGAAAGTCGTGCAGGCTTTTTCACATGGGGCACGAATCGACCTGAAACTGGCGACCACTTCTGACAGCCCCACGCAGGTCCTGGTGGATCTGGCAGCTCGCTGCCCGAATTCTCCCGAGAACTGAATTTCACTGCGAAATACAACTCGCGTTGTTTATCGAGAAGGGTCGAAGTATAATCCGCGCGAAGATAGGCAATTTACCAAGTTGAGCGCACTACGGCTTCCCCATGCCACCAGCAGTCAATCTCACAAACTTACGCATTGGTCTGGGCGAGGATAGCCACTCACTTTCGGCGGGAGGGCCCTTGCGGCTTGGAGGGATCGACATTCCACACGACAAACATGCTGTGGGGCATAGCGATGCCGATGTCCTGCTGCACGCGGTGACCGATGCCTTGCTAGGCGCGGCGGGTTTGGCCGATATCGGTGAGCTGTTTCCCAACAATGCTGAGGAAAATCGCAACCGAGACTCGTCCGAGATGCTGAAACTGGCCTACGAAAAGGTACAGCAGTCGGGCTATCATGTGGTCAATCTCGACTGCGTCGTAGCAGCCGAGCAACCGAAGCTTGCACCCTATAAACTTACCATTCGGCAACGCATGGCCGATATTCTTTCACTCGAACTTGACCAGATCAACCTGAAAGCGAAGACCGGCGAAGGAGTTGGCCCCGTCGGCGAACAATCGATTATCCAGGCGCGCTGCGTAGCACTCCTGCAGCAAGCTTAACCCCGATGGCTCCTTGAGCCTTCCTCAACTCAGCGACAAACACCACCATGACTACCATGACTAAATCGAAGTCAGCAGCTCCTGCACTCTCCGCGCCACATCCTACTTTGCATGTCTACAACACGCTCTCGAAAAAGAAGGAACCTTTTCGCACGGTCGAAGCTGGCAAGGTGAGCATCTATCTGTGTGGCCCAACGGTGTACGACAAGGCTCATATTGGACACATGGTCGGGCCCGTCATATTTGACTGTGTGAAACGTTACTTGCAGTACTGTGGATACGAGGTCACCTGGGTAGTCAATATCACTGATGTCGATGACAAACTTATTAAAAAGGCCAATGAGCGTGGTATTACCATGCTTGAGGTGGCCGAGGAGAACATCGCCGACTACAACTTCAATCTGCGTGCTTTAGGTGTCGAGACTATCGACCATTTTCCCCGGGCAACCGATTGCATGGACGAAATCATCGCCTTCGTCGAGTCGCTCATTGATCAAGGATTTGCCTACGAGTCTGAAGGGGATGTCTACTTTGAAGTAGCCAAGGATCAAGGCTACGGCAAGCTTAGCAATCGCAATGTCGAGCAGATGCAAGGCGAAGGAGGTGAGACGGCGGCCCGCAAAAGGGGACCTGCGGATTTTGCCTTGTGGAAAACAGCTAAACCGGGCGAACCCGCGTGGGACAGCCCGTGGGGCAAAGGGCGACCTGGGTGGCATATTGAATGCTCAGCCATGAGCCGCAAGCTGCTCGGTGAGACTTTCGATATTCATGGCGGCGGACTCGACCTAGTGTTCCCGCATCATGAAAACGAGATCGCTCAGAGTGAATGCTGCCACGGAAAGCCAATGGTCACCTATTGGGCCCACAACGGCCTGCTGCGTGCATCCAGTGCCGCCGGAAAAGTAGGTGGCCGCTCCGAACGCGAAGGCGGAGTAACTTCGGCGGCTGGAGAAGACCAAGTCAGCGGTAAAATGAGTCGCTCCAAGGGTGCCGGAGGTCTCGCACAATTAATCGAACGCCAAGGGGGCGAACGTATCCGCTTCTTCCTGCTCCGCACTCACTATCGCAGCACGGTGCTCTTCAACGAGCCTGCCATTGAAGAGGCGGGAAGCGGACTCGACGGCTTTTATCGCCTGTTCAAGCGCTACGAGCGGATTACCGGTAAGAGTTTTTACGACATCGCCGCACCGCTCAAACGTGAAGACAGAGAGAAAGCATTAGATAGCAACCCTGTTCTCGATGCCGCAACAAATTGCCGGAAAAAATTCCTGGCGGCAATGGACGACGATTTCAACACAGGTGGAGCCATCGGCGAATTGTTTGAACTGGCCAAAATCATTAATAAACATTGCGATGAGAGCCAACTCGAAAAGGCAGGGCAAAAAGAAAGTGCCGGAATTGCCGTCTTGGAACAATCGCTCACGATATTTAAAGAAATGACCAATGTCTTGGGACTGTTCATTCAGCCTCCTGCAACCGCAAGTGGAGAGAATGACGAACTCTTGAGTCAAGTCATGCAGCTTGTGATCGACCTGCGGAACGAATCGCGCGCCAAGAAGAATTTTGCTACCGCCGATGCGATCCGCGATGGAATTGGTCCGCTAGGTATCGTTCTGGAAGATCGAGCAGGAGGGACAGAATGGTCAGGAGGTGGAGACGACACCCTGGATGGTGTAATGCAACTCTTGATCGAATTACGGCAATCAGCCCGAGGTTCCAAAGATTTTGCCACTTCCGATGCGATCCGAGATAGACTCGCTGCAATGGGTGTCATCTTGGAAGATCGTGCGGGTGGCACGGAGTGGACAAAGGGATGATCCATTAGAGCTCGCAAAGGTTCCGGGTTGCTTAAGCGACCTCGGCCGACAAAAACTATACGGCTATGCCGCTTAAGCGGTCCGGTCTTCACGTGAATGAATCCACATGCGTATCCTTGGCATTGATCCTGGCCTGAACACTACCGGATACGGCGTGCTGGAGATTCTGGATCGACGACCACGACTTGTAGAAGCAGGGATCATCCGAAGCAAGCCTAGTGGCTCGCTACCTGAGCGAATTCAAGAAATCTACGATGGCGTTACGGAAACGATCGAGTCCATGCGGCCTGACGTGCTGGCACTCGAGAAGCTTTACACCCATTACGAACGTCCTACGACGGCAATTCTGATGGGACATGCCCGCGGAGTCATCTGCCTGGCTGCAGCAGCGCACGGAGTGGAGGTCGAAGACTACGCAGCTACACAGGTAAAGAAGACGCTTACCGGAAACGGTCGGGCCCCCAAATCGCAAATGCAGTTGGCAATTCAGCATGAACTCCAGCTTGCCACGTTGCCTGAACCTGCCGACGTGGCGGATGCACTGGCGATTGCATTCTGTCACTATTGCGTCTGGAAAGGGCATCACGTTGCCAACCAATCTTGAGATTCGTAAGATCTCGGCAGACGCAATCTCACCACGCAAATTTATCACACTCCATGATCACGAAAATTACCGGCAAACCACTATCGGTCACAGGCGACACACTCACCCTCGCAGTAGGGGCTTTTGAGTATGAAGTGCTCATCCCGGAATTCGCGCGGCTGCATTTGCAGGACAAGATCGGCAAAGAGACAAGTCTGTATACCATCGAGTATCTCGAGGGGAATCCCATGCAGGGTCGCATGACGCCTCGATTGATAGGTTTCTTGAGTGGAATTGAGCGTGAGTTTTTTGAACTGTTCTGTCAGGTTGACGGTGTCGGGGTACGCAAGGCACTCAGAGCCATGGTGAGACCTGTGCAGGACGTAGCCCAATTAATTGAAGATCAAGATGCGAAGGGGCTCAGCACACTTCCCGGTGTGGGACCCGCGACGGCAGATAGGATCATTGCCAAGTTGCGCCGCAAAGTTCCCAAGTTCGCACTCTTAGTGAGAAGAGATACGCCCACCGACGCCGACGTGCCGCGTGACGTCGTCAGTGAAGCTTATGATGTATTGCGTGCGCTAGGGCATAGCGAAACCCATGCACGCCGACTCATGGACGAAGCGCTCTCACGCAAGAAGAAGTACAAAGACGTCGAAGAACTACTCCATGCAGTCTACGAGAATCGCCAGAACTAACCTGCTTAACCTGGTTTAATTGGTTGTTGCGTCACCAGCGGAGTCAGTTGTTGGCTCGTTCGTCTCGGCCTGTTCAGGCACCACCTTGTTCCGACCTTTACCGGTTATATAGGCAGCCAATGCGGCGATACCCATATACAAGAAGGCGACATTGGTATCGGAGTCTAGAGTAGGCTTCTTTATGGGCCCTATTGGGTTAGGTGATTTCCCCGTGGGAACATCTATCACTTTGGGTTCTTCAACGACTTCAGCAACTTCGGCTGCTTCGTCCCCCTCGTCGTCTTCCGCTTCAACTTCCACCTGGGCAACAACTTCGATGTTTTTCACCTGGCTGATGTTTTGCATCACCTTAGCGTAGACAACCCGCCCACCGACGATCGCTGCGAGCGTAAGAATAGCAGCAAGTGCCGCCCGACCTGTACTTTCTCCGGCCGACGGGCCTGCTGCTGCATTCACACATAAACCCGTGATGAGCCCTACAGCGATGGCGAGCCAGCCCATTTCGTGTCCGGTAACGTTTTCGAGATAGAACCAGACAGCCGCACTTGCTGCAGCACCGATCAATCCGCTTATAAGAACTCGCATGACTTGCCCTCCGCATGAAGAGTTTGCGCCGGTGAGAAGACTAAAGGCCTCGATTAGCTCACGACAGCTATCTTTATGTTAACTATTACTGGAGTACCGCGCCAAGTAATTACCGCTGACAAATATATATTAATCCAGAGGATTCCATTAAGTCTCGCCCCATAAAAGTACTCGAAAATCGCTAGTTTTACTCCCGTCGCAGCAGTCGACGACTGGCAAGAAACGTTACTACAATAGAAATCGCTAAGCAGGTTAAAACTCCCCGTCGAGAAAATAATTTACAAGCCCATGTTAAGCATACTCGAACGGTTACTCGTTTTTCCTATTCCGCCGGTGAATGAAGATGACTGGGACGTTCCCGACTTACCCTTCGAAGATATTTGTTTCCATGCGGAAGACGGTACCCGATTGCATGGTTGGTTTGTTCCTCATCCTGAACCCAAGGCTATCGTCTTGTACTGCCACGGCAACGGTGAGTATGTGGCTCAGCTTGCCAATCGACTTCGCGTGCTCCACGATCGCATCGGTGTAACGGTTTTTGCCTGGGACTATCGTGGCTACGGCCATAGCGAGGGGAAACCGCATGAGAAGAATGTCATCCCCGATGCACGAGTTGCCCACATGTGGCTTGCCAAACGCACAGGAATTAGTCCGTCTGATATCGTTTTGATCGGCCGCTCATTGGGAGGTGCCGTGGCGGTAGAGTTGGCCGTGGAATTTCAAGTTCGCGGACTGGTTCTCGACCGCACGTTTGCATCGCTGGTCGATGCGGCTGCGCATAACTATCCCTGGCTGCCGGTGCGTTGGCTCATGCAAAACCGGTTTTCTTCGCTTGAAAGAATTCAGCATTATCATGGACCACTATTGCAAGCGCATGGAACAGCCGACCACATCGTCCCTTTCGCCATGGGAAAACAACTGTTCGACGCGGCCCCGGGTAAAAACAAACGGTTCATTGAAGTCCCTGACGGTGACCACAGCGGACCACTCCCAGAATACTGCTATGTGGCACTGGAGGAGTTTATTGATTCGCTCGAACCCGAGGGGAATGGATATCGGTGAGTAGGTGAGTAAAGAGTGATTCAAAATACCTCAGATCAAAATACATCGAATTCGTTGCCAAAAACCCTTACAAGAGTTGCCCGCTTGGTGTTGCTTGGCTACTTGTTCTTTTGCCTCATGCTGATGGCTTTGGAAAGTAGCATGATCTATTTGCCCCCTGCCGTTCAAAATCTTGAGACCGAGGCAAAGGAACTAGGAGGCGAGGAAGCCTGGTTTCATGCTGCAGACAACACCAAGCTACACGGCTGGTTTTTCCCAGAGCCTGAATCCACCCGAGCGATTATCTATCTTCATGGCAATGGAGAAGATGCCGAGCAAAATATTTACTTGGGAGCCTATCTGCGCAAGTGCTTGAATGCCTCGTTGTTGGTATTTGATTATCGAGGCTATGGTCATAGTGAAGGGACTCCCAGTGAAAAAGGAATTATTAGCGATTCCATTGCCGCTCATCAATGGTTGGCAGAAAAAACGAATCTCAATCCCGGTGAGATCATTTTGTTCGGCCGCTCGTTGGGAGGTGGCGCAGCAGTGGCCGCCGCCGAACAACTTGGTGCAAAAGCTCTTATTCTACACAGTACTTTTTCCAATATGGACGATATCGCGGCCAGGCAATATCCCTTTGTACCCGTGCGATGGTTGATGAGAAATCCGTTCCGATCAGAAGGGCGAATGAAGCATTATGACGGTCCGGTTCTACAATTTCACGGCACAGCGGATGAATTAATCCCCATCGAATTTTCGCGACCGCTCTTCGCCGCAGTGGGAAACAATCACAAGCAATTCATCGAGATCCCCAATGGCGGACACAACGACCCCTTACCGGAGAGCTTTTGTGAAGTTGTGGACCGTTTTCTGACGGAGGTGGAAAAAGCTGAGAAGTGAAAGGGGTTCGCCTTTTCTTAATTCACACACGCACCATCGACTCGGGCATTTCTCTTAAAAACAGATACACCATCACCGCCAGTCCGAGTACGTCGGTCATGAGCGTGTTGGCAGCGGCAGCCACTCCTGCTACGGAACTGACATACACAAACGTCGCCGCCGCCAGTAGCGACACCCCAGCCAGAAATGTCGCAGTGAGGCTGATCGTTTCACTTCCTTTGGTCCGCAGCGTGCGAAGCTCGTGAAAAAAAGCAAAAACAACCAGCGCAAAGACGATGGTGCCCAGCAGACCATGCTTCGCCAGGTCAGGGAGGGTGATTGCTGCATCGTACAGACCGTGGGCTATCACAATCAGACCAAACACAGCTAATGCCTGGGGTCCCCAGGAGCGGACATCGCGAATGGCGCGATATACGGCCAGTCCTACTAAACCCGTCATGGCTATGTGCAGCGGATTGGCAGTCAGGAAACGGCCAAGACTGCTCATTCCCAAGCTATGCGTGAAGTATCCGATGTTTTCCTCAATAGCAAATCCTAATCCTACACAAGCTGAGAGCAGCAAAGCCGCAGATTCATCACGTCGGGGCACTATGACGATCATCAATGGCAACAGGCAGATTAACTTGGCAACCTCTTCGCGCAAACCGATGCCCAGGATGTTGTAGCGCAGCCCAGGTACAAGTTCCTGGCTTTCCTGAAGATTCCAAGCGTACTCTTGCCAAAGAATAAGAAAACCTGTTGGCCAGATACTCAGCACTCCGAGGCCGATTGCCGCAAGCGCCCCCCAGAGCCGCCAGTCTGAGAATCGATTGACGCGCATGGCTTGTAGCAGAAAGACGAGCCAGCAACATCCTGTAAGCACCGCCAAGGCAACAACACCAGGCCGCGAGAAGTCTGAAAAGATCTCGCGGGGCACCTCCCACCATACTTGCCACCAGTGGCCACCCTCTGCAAGCGATTCGAGTTTTTCCCATTCACTGAGGTCGTGGAATCTGAAGCCGAACTCCGGGGCACCACCTTGCCACATTTCGACGCCCCATCCTACCAGCACGCCAAGAGCAAGGATCGAGAGCACCATCCGCCAGAGAAATGCCGGATCGCGAGTCTTCACACGCAAATAGTGCTGCCATGTCATGTTGGAGATTATCGCATTTCGCGGTTTCCTCGCAAACATGCGATTTGCTATAGTGTCGTTCTTAGCATACATGTGTTCAGCCAGATTGCCACCTACTTCACCTAACTTAGCTATGGCTCGCGAACCGATACTCTCCGCCGACGACACTGCTCGCCCTGGAGTTGCGAGCGGCTTTGATTCTCAAATGCGTGAGGAAGACGTCGCTTTGCGGCCTCAGCGTATGGAAGACATGGTCGGCCAGCGAGAAGTTTACGAACGGCTAAAGATCGCCGTCGATGCGGCACTGATTCGCGGAGAGCCGCTGGGGCATGTTCTTTTGGATGGACCTCCGGGACTTGGCAAGACTACCTTTGCCACTTGCATTCCTCGCGCATTGGATGTGCCACTGCAGATCGCCAGTGGCGCCACTCTGATGGCCCCCAAAGATCTGCTCCCTTATCTGACCAACGCCGAGGAAGGTTCGATTCTTTTTATCGACGAGATTCACCGCTTGCCCAAGGCGGTTGAGGAGTTCATGTACCCGGCGATGGAAGACTTTCGCGTCGATATTACGTTGGGTGAAGGGGTCTCCGCGCGTACGATTAATATGACGCTGCGGCCTTTCACGATCATTGGCGCGACCACCCGGAGTGGTTTGCTCTCGGCACCGTTACGAGATCGATTCCAGGTGCGGGAGCATTTGGAGTTTTACAGCAACGAGGAGTTGACCGAGATTGTCCGTCGCAACGCCGCGAAACTTCGCGTCGAGATCGACAAAGCGGCTGCGGAGAATATTGCTTCGTGCAGTCGGGGAACGCCTCGCGTGGCCAACAACCGCCTCCGCTGGGTCCGCGATTATGCCACCAGCCGCGCTGGGGGGAAAATTACTTTCGAGGTCGCCCAGACAGCGCTAAAAATGCTAGGTATCGACTCGTTGGGACTCGACGTGCAGGATCGAAAGTATCTAGAGACCATCATGAGAGTCTTCCACGGTGGCCCAGTCGGCGTAGAGGCGATAGCGCACACACTCAACTTAGCAACAGACACTCTCACCGACGAGGTGGAGCCATTTCTACTGCGTGCTGAACTGGTCGTTCGTTCCCCCCGCGGCCGCAAACTGACCGCCGCTGCCTATGAGCATCTGGGTGCTACTCCGCCACCAGATTTCCGGAGCGACTTTTCGGTGCCGATCGACACATCTCAAGAGCGGCTGTTTGAGTGACCGCTATTAGAAAAAAGTCCGTGCTGCCATGTAGCAGCTGATCGCGCCAAGTAGTCCCACATACATCCACTTAAGCACGCGTTCGGGTGCTTTGGATGCTACCTTCGAGCCGAGTGGAGCGATGGCCATCACGATCGGGGCAATCACGATGAACGCGATGAGGTTGATATAGCCGAGCGAGTAGTCTGCAAGCCCGGGTGCGTGCCATCCGTGGATAGTGGCTCCAATGGCACCGCCGAGGCCAATTACGAGTCCCGTAGCGGACGAGATCGCAATGGATTTCTTCATCGGGTAATGGAAGGCACGCAGAAAGGGGACGGTAAACGTGCCCCCTCCCAGGCCCAACCAAACAGACAGCATTCCGATCACGAAACCTCCACCAGCCTTGGCAAGGCTCGGTGGTTCTCCTTCACCAGACTCTTCAGAGGCACGACGGACAGCCACATAGATGGCACTGGTAAACAGATAGAGGGTAAAGATGACTTTAAGGTCATGCGTATGGAGCAATTGAATCGTGAGAACACCTGCCAAAGTACCCAGCAGGATCCACGGCATCCAGGTACGCACCATGCGAGCATCCAGATTTCCCAGCTTGGCTTGCGTTTTTGTAGACATGATAGCCGCAGGTACAACCAATGCCAAACAAGTACCGACCGCTGAATGCATCACGACTTCCTGGCTCACTCCCATCTGTGGAAAGAGCGTCAAATACGTGGGAACGAGTATCGCACCCCCGCCAATCCCAAAGAGTCCACCTGCAAACCCTGCAACTAATCCGGCGGCTGCCAGGGAGATCAACTGGACTATCATTTGCTCAGACATGGAGAATCTCGTAGAAAATTTTAACTTGCATAACCCTCTTTCACTCAAACATTTCCAAGTTGCTGCCCATGACAAATGCAGGGAATTCCTTCTCGCCGATCAGATAGCAGGAGCGACTAGCTGCAAAAGGACGTGCTGGGGCGGAGAAGCGACTATTGGTAATTACTGCTGCCCGATCACAATCATAATGTGTTTTGCCGGCAACCACTTGTGCAATGGCTTCTTTATCTACGCTGCCGACGTATCCCTTGGCCTGCACGGCAATCATCACTTCCCCAAAGCGTACGATGAGATCAACCCCGTCAACACCCTTCATACGTGCCGTTTGGGCGCTCGCTCCCAGCGCCTCGAAAACTTGAACTAGATACTCGACCCAATCAGCCCCTTGCATGGTTTTCCAGTTCTGCTTGAGCAATTGCTCTCGTTTTTCGCGGTTCGAATCCGTCAGTTCTTTGATCGTTGCGTTGGTTGTGAGAATCTGCTCACGAAGATTCTCAACTTTTTTATTAAGTCGAGAGAGTTCCTCTTCTGATAATTCCTTCAACTTTTCTTGCTCGGCGATAAGCTTTGGCAGTGATGCAGTGGCTGGATTGACCATCGCCCAGGACAACAAGGCGAACATTACAAATGCGGCCAGCATAGCACCAATTACAATTCCCGACACAGAAAGATTTAAGAGAAACAGCAGGACAAATGCAATTGCTGCCGCAATCGCGGAACCGACGATCCTTACTCCTATATGCCAGAGGGAGTACTTCTCAGCCGGTGCTCTCAAAGCCTCATTGGAGCGTAGATAGAGAGCCTTAAGCCTGGCATTTCTTAACATCCTATTAGTGTCGCGAAACCGCTGTTCAAGATCCGCAAGCTGTAATTCGAGCTGATTAGCCTGCTGTTGCAAGGATTTGATCTGGGCGAGGATATTCATAAAACCCGTTCAAGCGAGCGAGGAGAATAGAGATAGCCACAAAAAAGCACAATAACTCATAAAGAGCATCGAGCAAAACCACTTCCCCTTTTTGTGACTTTTTGAGTTTTTCGCGGCAACCTAATAAAAGCAACAAACATAGCTTCCCCATCGAGTCTGCCTCAAACCGGTTGAACGAGGCCATCACGCAGCACCGCAAACAGCATACAGTCGTGCGGGTGACCCTGAACATTTAATCGCTCTCGCAAAGTTCCTTCGTAGACTCCTCCCGCTTTGATGGCTACTCTTTGGCTTGCCAGGTTTTCCACAGCTGTGAGAATCTCAATACGTCGGAGGCTTTTATCCTTAAAAGCCCACTCACAGAGTTGGCGTGTGGCTTCGGTCGCTACTCCGTGTCCAGTGGCCGATGCTCGCACCCAATAGCCAAGTTCGCCAACCTGATGCAACAAATCGATACGATGGATTCCACAACATCCTAAGAGGCGTTCATTTTCATCTACTATGAGAAAATCCCATTCCTCGTTGTTCTCCCAGGCTGTGGGTCGCCCTTCTACCCGCGCTCTGACGTCATCACGGGAGTAGCCTTCGTGACACCAGGCCATCCACCGAGACAGCTCTGCTCTAGACTCTTGGACAGCCTCCCAAATTGCATCCACATCGGAAGGCTGGTAGCGGCGGAGGCCGATTTTATTACCAATCGTGGGTTTCAACTTCTATTCTCCTCCTTTGACAGACTTTTTCCCTAACCAGTAGTTTAGCTAAATCACCGAATGGGAAGCCTGGAGGAAGTGGTTCTACCTGCTAAGTCCAGATGTCAAACGGGGGCTTTATTCGGCCAAAAACTCTATAAATCACCCAGGTTTGCCTCTAGCCGACCATTGCAATCCCCCTTCAAGGCTGTATATTGAGGGGCTTCATAAATAACGATCCCCTTCAGTAATTACTGGTTCGTTGGAGCCGTGAGTTATGGCCGTACCTAAACGTAAACATTCCAATTCCCGAAGTGGCAAGCGTCGTTCGCACGATCGGCTTACTGCCCGTCAGTTGCAATCTTGTCCGAAGTGCGGCACACAGGGACCAACACACACGATCTGTGCCAACTGTGGACAGTACATGGGCCGGGTGATGGTCGAAACCGAAGAATAATTCTCGCGTTTCTTCTCCCCTGGTGCGACCCGCTCCTGCGTAAAAATATCTGATCGAGAGCCGTCGTGTCGAAAACTGCATTTCTATTCCCTGGCCAAGGCGCCCAGTCTGTGGGAATGGGTGCTGCCCTGGCCGATTCTCTCCCTTCGGCCCGTCAGCTTTTCGACCGGGCTGCCGAGGTACTGGGTTACAATCTCCTGGAACTGTGTACCTCTGGCCCAGCTGAGAAGCTTAACTCGACGGTTATAAGTCAACCCGCGCTTTTTGTTAGCAGCCTGGCTGCTTTGGAACAATTGAAACAAGATGCACCCGAGGTTGTGGAAGGATGTGCCGCAACGGCCGGGTTAAGTCTAGGTGAGTACACAGCTCTAGTCTTCGCAGGAGCACTTGAGTTTGAAACGGCTCTGCGAGTTGTCCAGGTTCGTGGCCAGGCAATGCAGGATGCTTCAGATATCGAGCCGAGTGGTATGGTCAGTATCCTCGGAATGGAGCGAGGCCAAATTGAAGAATTGGTGAAACAGGCGAGAAATGGAGAGGTGTTGCAACTGGCAAACTTTCTTTGCCCGGGCAACATTGTGGTCTCCGGCAGCAAATCAGCCTGCGAGCGAATCACCCCGCTGGCCGAAGCTGCAGGCGCGATGAAAGTGATCCCGCTCACGGTGGCAGGTGCATTCCATACCCCATTAATGCAGCCTGCGGTCGACCGCCTGAAAGCTGCCCTTGCAGAGGTTGAGATCAGCGCCCCACGAATCCCAGTGGTTTCCAATGTAGACGCCCGCCCGCACGATGACCCGGCAGAGATCCGCAATCTGCTAGAACGCCAAGTGGTCGAACCAGTGTTGTGGGAAGACTCGATGCAGTGGCTCATCGGCGAGTTTGGCATCGAGAAGTGCTACGAAATCGGTCCTGGACGAGTGTTGCGAGGATTGCTGAAACGAATTTCGCGCAAGTTGCCGTGTGAGAGTGTTGAAGCTTAGGAGTGTGTCCTTCGCCGGAGGTATTGCTACCTCCTGCTAGGGATCTTTTGAGATTTTTATTGTGAGAAATACAATATGAGTGAGACGCCCAATCGAAGAATAAGAGTCGACCTTTCTGGCCAGACGGCTATTGTCACCGGTGCTTCGCGGGGAATCGGCAAAGCAATTGCGATCGCGCTGGCAGCCTCGGGAGCCAAGGTGGCCTGCGTGGCCCGCAGTGAGGACAAACTGGCCGAGACGGCAAAAGAGATCTCCGACGCGGGGGGAACTGCGGCCGTTTACCCGTGCAACGTGACCGATGCGGCAGCCGTGCAGAAGGTAATCGATGCGGTCGTCGCCGACTGGGGACAGTTGGATATCCTGGTCAATAACGCAGGAATCACTCGCGATACATTGATACCTCGTATGAGCGATGAGGAATGGGACGACGTGATCGCCACAAATCTGCGGAGCGTATTCCTGTTCACCCGTGGGGCGGCAGGTGTCATGATGCGTTCCAAGTCGGGCCGGATCATCAACATCTCCAGCACCTCAGGAATCATGGGCAATCCAGCTCAGTGCAACTACTCTGCGTCGAAGGCGGGCGTGATCGGCTTCACGCAGACCGTGGCCCGCGAACTGGCCAGTAAACGCAGAAAGATCACAGTAAATGCCATTTGTCCTGGTTTTATCGCTACCGATATGACTGCCGCCCTGGTGGAAGCTGCCGGGGAAGAGGCAGTGATGGAGCGAATCAAGGCGGCTGTTCCCCTGCAACGACAGGGCGATCCTGAGGAGATCGCGGACGCAGTACTCTATCTTTCCAGTGACTCGGCGGCCTATTTGACGGGGCAGATTCTGGTGATCGACGGCGGCCTAACTGCTTAGCCTGATTGAGTTTGCTAAAGACCGAATCGCAAAGAGCGACCTAGACAACCACTTGGAGAAACGCTATATCTTGACCAACTTCGCAGGGACGGTCTATTGTGAACCTCCAGCAGTTACTGCACCACGATAAGAAGAGTCATCCTGCTCTGGTCTCGAGAGGTACCACTGCGAAAACAAACATATTTAGTTGATGTTTCGAGTATGCTCACGTGGGTAAAGCCGACACGCATATCTTGAGGCACATGGGCATATTTTTTATGACAGGGTTAATGGAGGACCATTTCAGTGGCCTCAATACTGGAACGTGTGACTGACATTGTGGCAGAGCAACTCGGAGTCGACAAAGACAAGATCACTCCGGAAACCTCCTTCGTGAACGACCTCGGTGCCGACTCGCTCGACACGGTCGAATTGGTGATGGAGCTTGAGGAAGAATTCGACATCAACATTCCTGATGACGCAGCAGAAAAAATTCAAACGGTCGGCCAGGCAGTTGAGTTCATAGAACAAAACAAATAGGCAGCGAGCCACAGCGGCCTCTGCCTTGTGAAGTTGGCCCCGGATACGTGTCACCATAGAATTGTCTTCTGCGCTGGTCGTAACTAGCGACAGTACATTTGGTTTTCTTTCAACTCCTTTATTTCGACATCTCAGCGATTAGGTCAGAGTGATGAATCGACGTGTTGTCGTAACTGGACTTGGTGCTGTCACCTCACTTTCGTGGAAAGTTCCGGAGCTGTGGCAAAAAATATTAGATAGCCAGAGCGGAATCCACAATCTGACTCTTTTCGACGTCACCGACTACAAAGTGAAATTCGGTGGCGACGTAGCCGATTGGTCGGTCAATGGCTACATCGATCCCAAGGAAGAGAAACGGCTCGACCGATTCACCCAGTTTGCGCTCGTTGGGGCCATTGATGCCGTCAAAGATTCGGGAATCGATTTTTCCAAGTACGATCCTTTCCGTGCGGGAGCGATTATCGGCTCTGGCATCGGGGGGCTCAATGAAATCGAGGAACAGGAAGGTCGGTTGATCAAGAAAGGGCCTGACAAGGTATCCGCCTTCACAATCCCCAAGATGATGCTCAATGCCGCCAGCGGACATATCTCGATCCGCTTTGGGCTGCGAGGCCCCAATCAGGGCGTTGCCACGGCATGTGCCAGTGCCACTAATGCCATGGGAGATGCCTTCAAAGCGATCCGTCACGGCGATGCCGACATCATGGTCACCGGGGGTACGGAAGCGGCTGTCTCCCCGATGGGGCTTGCTGGGTTTGCAAATATGAAGGCCCTCTCCATGCGAAACGACGACCCAGCTGGGGCCAGTCGTCCCTTCGACGCAGATCGCGATGGATTTGTTCTCTCGGAAGGGGCCGGCATCCTGATTTTTGAGGAATTGGAACTGGCCAAGGCACGTGGAGCAAACATTTATGGGGAGGTGCTAGGCTATGGGGTTAGTGCCGACGCCGGTCACATCACCCAGCCCGACTCCGAAGGGACCGGTGCTGCCCGGGCCATGAGCAACGCCCTTGAGCATGCAAAAATTAATCCCTCGGATGTCGACTACATCAGCGCCCACGGCACTAGCACTCCGCTGGGGGACAAGGCAGAGACGATCGCTATCAAGCGGGTGTACGGAGACCACGCCTACAAATTGAATGTCTCCAGCACAAAGAGCCAACTCGGTCACACCCTGGGGGCCAGTGGTGGCGTGGAGATGGTAATGTGTCTCTTGGCGCTCCGCGACCAGATCGCCCCACCGACGATCAACCTCGAAACCCCCGATCCGGCATGCGACCTCAACTACACGCCCAACATTCCCCAAGAACGCTCGATCCGCTGCGCGATGAACAACAGCTTCGGCTTCGGCGGTCACAATGCGTCGATTCTGGTGGGGAAGCTATAGGATTGCGTCCGTGGCTCAATTGACTCAGAAGCAATTCGAGCGGTTGGCAAATACTCGAAGCAAAGGACGCAAACGTTTCATCTGGCTTCACGGAGTTCTTGGCTGGGGAGTGTTCGTTGCGCTATTCTGGTCATGCTGGATGGCAGCTTGGAAGGGCTGGGAGCAATTCCTCATATATCTCCTAATTGCACTCGTCATGTTCCCAATCGGTGGCTACTTTTGGGGAGCATCGATGTGGAATAGGTTCGAGCGACTATATGAGGACTTTCTAGCAAATGGGAGCAAGCTGGATAGTACAAAAGGAAAGGAACTGAATTCTCAGTAGTTTCCTTTTAGCTACCGCCGCGTCCCTACCCTCCCCTCCGGCAACAAATCCTTCTGGAATATGCGATAGGTCTTGTACCGTCGACCGCCGACGCGTTCGATCATGCGGTTCACCAGCGTGTTGTCTTCAAGGGTCCAGCTTAGTTCTGCGCCCTGGTAGTTGAGTTTCTCCACGCCACTCTGAAAAGTTTGCTGAATGAGCGCTTCGGCGACGCCCCGTTTGCGATAGCCGGGGACCACGCCCAGGACCGCCAAACGACCTGTGCGAATATTTCGCAGTCGGTAAGCCATGCGCATCAGCCCCACCGGTACCCCTGCCGTGGTGAGCCGACCGCCGAGAGGTTGAATCGCTTCGTTGAGATTCGGCAGCATGATCGAAACGCCCACGGGCTCTCCTGCGACTTCGGCGATTTGCACCAATTCGGGCACCGCCAGCCGCTTGAGATTGTGGGCCAGGTGGTCGAACTCGGCATCGCTCATGCGAACAAATCCCCAATTCTGGTCGAGCGATTCGTGGTAAATCGCCTTGCAGCGGGCCATCTCGCCGGCAAAGTCGGCCAGATTCATGGGACGAACCGTGACTCCGTACCGATTGGAGAGCTTTTGCACACGACCACTCCACTGGGCATCCATATTGTTTTCTCGATCAAACCACCAGGCATACAAGTCCTTGGCTTTCTCAAGACCATAGCGGGTAAGCAGCCGCTCGTAATAGTGTGGGTGGTGGTTCATCATCACAGCAGGTGGAGTGTCGAAGCCGTCGACCAAAAGGCCACAAGGATAGTTCGTCGAAAAATCAATGGGGCCCATGATTTGTGTGCGGCCTCGGGAGCGGAGCCACGCGCTGGCCCGGTCTAAGAGGGCCCGGCTGGTTCGGACGTCGTCGATCGACTCAAACATGCCAAAGCAGCCGACGTTCGTGCCGTGGACCTGGTTGTAGGCTGGATCATCGCTGACGATGATCCGTCCGATCGTTTGCCCATCGCGGCGAGCGACAAACGCTTGTGCCGAGCCATGGCGAAAAAACGGATGGCGCTGCGGGTCGAGAAATTCGCGGACCTGCATGTCGAGCGGGGCGACCCAGTTGGCGTCGTGCTCGTAAATTCGTTTGGGGAGATCGATGAAGTCGGCCACATCGCGACGCGTGGAAACGGCATGAATACTCGCCGACGCGGGGGCCATGGTCAACTGCGACCAGGTAACGCGGGGGCTGGCAGTCGGCAAGAACGGAGAACTGAGGACGGCGGCAAGGTTCATCGGAATATCTCCTAAAGCAGGGGAGCGTTGGTTGTTTGCTACACAATTAAGCGAGAAATTCATCATGCTGTTACAGAGCCCCCAGATGCCCACATCTACAGTCTTCTGCCGCGGCGTCGACGACAGTTTGTCTTGCTCGAAGGAGATTTTGACGCGGTGGAATTCAACCCAACTTGGCAGATGAGTGACCGACCAATAAAAGCATCGTTCCTCCAAAAACAGGACTCCTTAGTGTTTTTGAAGAACAGATTATGAGATGAGTTATCGGTATAAAATTTGCGAAAATTATTTCGCGAGGTGCGACTTGCCTGGCGAAGGGGAGTTCATCGTAGACATGGAATAACCTGAAACCATAGACAAGGGAGAGACAATCATGAGAAACCTATCCTTTTATTTTCTGGCAATGGCAACCCCTCTCGTTGCCCTCGCATTTGGAATTTTAGCGTCCACGGGGGACGAGTGGGAAAAAAACACGGTCCTCTACGAAGATGATGCTTGGTACGACGTCAGTGAATGGCTCGACGGCAATGATTACAATCCCACTGATGAGACAATAGGAGAGTGGGACGACGAGATTTATAATTGGGACTCCAACGATAGTGATGTCGATGACGACGTCTACGGCTACGGCTACGACGAGTATGACACCAGCGACGATTGGTACTATGACTATTACGACAACAACGACTATCAAGACTACTACGCTCTCAACGGGGAAGGAATCTACGAACATTTCTACGACTATCAGGACTACGACAATGATGGAACGTATGATGCCTATTCGACGTATTACGACAGTGATAATGACGGAACTTACGACCGATTCGAATACTATCGCTTTAGCACGTTCGACTCTGGACAGGATTCCCCTACCAACCAGAATGGTAGCCCGGAAAGTTCTCAAGACCGCGATAAGGCAAAACAAGAGGCCGGCAAACGTCAGCAAGCCAGTTCAAAGCAATTTCAAGTCTCCGGGGAAGTTCAAAAGACTAAGAAAATGCAGGTCCGCAATGGCCCTCAGCGTATGATTGCCCAGGTCTCAGGCGAACAGGACAACAACTACATCGTGGATCTAGGGCGAGCCGATCAATTCAGCCAACAGGATCAGGAGCAAAATCAGCAGCAGACTAGCAAGAAGCTCAAAGTGAAAGAAGGTGATCGGATCTCAGCTAGTGGTCCCATGATGAAAGTAGGTGACAAGCAAGTTCTACTAGCACAATCCGTCAAAATCGGTAGCGAGCAAGAACACTCAATCAATCGTTCCAGCCGAACCGTCTCGGGTAAGGTTTCAAAGACCAAAAACACCAAGGTACGGGGCCATGAGGTTCAAATGGTCATACTGGACCTGGATTCTGGAAAGCAGGCTTTGATTGATCTGGGTAAAACTGATGAATTAGACGAGAAAGTTGCTGAAGGTGATCAGCTTCAAGTCACGGGCATCCCGGTCAAAGTGAAAGATCGATCCGTCATTCTCGCCAAGTCTTTCACTAAGAATGGCGAAAAAACAAAGATTGAGCGAACTGCTATGAGAATGAAATCGAAATCCGGTTCATAAGTTTTGCTCAACCCTCTGAATTAGCTTACTGAGGGACACCACAGCAGACCCCACGCGATTGGAATTGGTAATTTAAATCTGATCGCGTGGGGCAGGTTCTTCGTCCAAAACTAAAGTGTGCCACACAAACATATGAGGTATTATCATGAATTTACTCTGGTGGGCTATAATTGCCACAATCGTCGCTGTTATTGCAGGAGCCTTGGGTTTTACAGGGATCGCTGCCGGTGCTGCATCGATAGCTAAAGTTCTATTCACTGTATTCGTCCTGATTGCAATTGTACTGTTTGTTTTGGTTGCATTCGGAATCGGTGCGGCGGCTTAGTTTGCCTCAGATCAGGTTTAGCGGAGCGAGTCTTATCCCACAGCACTACGGTGCCATCCCAACTTGAGGAGGCGAGTGGTTTGCCGTCGGGAGAAATATCAACGTAGCACCCCTTGGGGGTGTCCCTGAAAGCGAAGCAACTCTTCGGCCCTGATAGATCCCTTTTACAAACTGCCGTGTCGTGCCGACTCCCCGTGGCTAGATGTCTGCCATTCGGCCGAGAAAACAACACAGGCTTCTGAGAGTACCAAATTCTTCTCTCGGCCCACTCCTCTTTTGTTTGCTCTATTGGAAGAGCTAAAGGACGAGAAGAAACAGTTTCTTCTCGAGGGCAACTCGCCAGGCAGCCTTGGGAGAACTAGTGAAGCTTATGTAATGGTGGGTTATTGCCGGATGTTGCGTCAAAAAGTGTTTTTTTCGATTTTTTCAAGAAATTGGCATAAAGTGCTTGACGGGAATAAACCGGCAGTTAATATTGAAAACGCGAGCGAAATAGTTAC
Source organism: uncultured Planctomycetaceae bacterium (assembly GCA_937925545.1). Lineage (GTDB taxonomy): Bacteria > Planctomycetota > Planctomycetia > Pirellulales > Lacipirellulaceae > Bythopirellula. The sequence goes on along the minus strand of CALALR010000015.1, from coordinate 768,291 downwards.
TGAAACTGTTTCTCATCGCCTTTTCTGACAATCTTTTACTTACCAATTTTAATGTTGACCAGATTCTATAGGGGTCAACTGAACTATTTCCGAAATCTTATGCAACCAAAAGCCGCGCAGAGTTAGAGGCTCTGTTTCATCACCCATTTTGCTGCCCACCCAGGATCGGTAGTAATCCGACCACTACAGGAGTGCTTCTTATGAAATCAAAATACAACTCAATTGGACTTGCCACACTCGTTCTGGCCGCGCTGGCATTGATGCCCTTCACCGAGGTATCGGCCCAGAATCTTCTCACAAACCCAGATTTTGAGACCGGTGATTTGACTGGTTGGGACCTTGTAGGTCCTTTTGGTAGTCAAACCGTCGGCGCCCCTTTAATTGGCGCTCAAAGTGGTGCTTTTGCAGTAAATCTGACTGCTCCATCGGATGGCGTTCCTGAGGTTAGTCAAGGGATCTTTGGCATGCCGACGTCGATTCCTGCAAGTCCTGGAGATGAGTTCTATCTCTCTGGCTACATGTTGACTGAGGTCGCACTGCCACCGGTTGGCACCGGAGCAACATTCGGCCTCCTTAAGATCGTGTTTGAAGACGAGTTTGGCACTGACCTTAACCCTGCGTCGGTAAGCGTGGGTCAACCTAACGCAAGCTTTCCAGGCGTCGAATCTCTACCATTCTTGAATGGCGACAGCCCCGTGAACGAATGGGTTTTCACTGAGGCCCAAGGAGTCGCACCTGCCGGTACCGTTTCCGTGGCTTTTCTTCTGCTGAATGTTGACTTTGGTAACTCCGCCAATCACCCAATGTGGTTTGATAATATCTCGGCGACCAAGGTCGTGCCCGGATCGCCCGGCGATTTTGATTCTGATAATGACGTGGACGGGCGAGATTTTCTTGAGTGGCAAAAAGGCAATTCACCAAACGGCACGTCAGGAGTTTCAGTTGATTCTGGAGATTTGGCCGTGTGGCAAGGTGCCTATGGCACGCCGCTCACGGCAGCAACGACCGCCGTGCCCGAACCAAACTCTTTAATACTCCTACTCGGACTAGGAGTTTTCGGCGTAGTGAACCGTGGACAACGAGCTAGATAATCGTCTTGGAATACTGTCTTCCAAGACTTATAGTGACTGGAGCTGCAAGGGCAGTGCAGCTTCGGTCGCTATTCTTTTTCTTTGAGCATAGCTTCGCGTGCCAAAAACAACGACAACACCGTTGTATTTTGAGATTTGCAACGTGCTATCTCGCACGCTCGGCATGCTCAAAAGCTGGCCGTAATGGCGGGATTCAATACCAAAGCGTGAAACGACGTGTGGCTAATACGCTCAAACGTCCACTGACGCCGCTTGGTATGATCCGGAAAAGTGCGGTCGCGGAAATCGGTAAACACACGAACGCATGGATCAAAGCTGCCGCAACAAATTCGGCCAAAGTGCGTTAGTTTTAGCTATCTGAGTAAGAGCGTTAGCACTTGGCGTCAGGGGTTTGTTATCTCGTTCTCCGGAGTTAAATTGTGTGAATAAGTGCTCCCCAGCGGATCGCGGCTAAACGTAATCCATAAGAGTAAAAATCATGCAATTAAAAGTCAAACCTGCCGACGCCTGCCGGTACGACCTCGTGTCGCTCGGTGAAATCATGCTCCGACTCGATCCGGGGGAAGGACGCATTCGCACCACGCGGCAGTTTCGCGCGTGGGAAGGGGGCGGCGAATACAATGTCGCGCGTGGGCTGCGAAAATGCTTTGGCCTCCGCACAGGGGTGGTTACTGCGTTTGCAGATAATGAAGTCGGTCGCCTGGTAGAAGACTTCATCATGCAGGGGGGCGTCGATACATCGCTCATCAAGTGGGTGAAATATGACGGGATCGGTCGCACGGTCCGCAATGGACTCAACTTCACCGAGCGGGGCTTCGGCGTCCGCGGCGCGGTGGGTTGTAGCGATAGGGGCCTGACGGCCGCCAGTCAATTCAAGCCGGATGATTTTAATTGGGAACACCTGTTCGGAGAACTCGGAGTGCGATGGCTGCACACGGGGGGCATATTCGCCTCGCTCAGCACTACGACGCCCGAAACGGTCATCGCCGCGGTGGAGTGTGCCAAGAAGCACGGCACGATCGTGAGTTACGACCTCAACTACCGCCCTTCCCTCTGGGAAGGAATTGGCGGCAAAGCCAAGGCGCAGGAAGTGAATCGCAGGATCGCCAAGTCGGTCGACGTCATGATCGGCAACGAGGAAGATTTTACAGCCTGCCTGGGATTGGAGGTCGCAGGGGTTGACGAGAATCTCAGCAACATCGACGTCGAAAATTTTAAAAGGATGATCGAAAAAGCCGTCGCTGAGTTCCCCAACTTTGTGGCCACGGCAACCACGCTCCGCGAGGTCCATACCGCGACAGTGAACGATTGGAGTGCCATCATCTGGTACGACGGCAAGTTCTACGAGTCGCGGGCCTATCCCAAGCTGGAAATCCTTGACCGAGTGGGTGGCGGAGACAGTTTTGCCAGCGGGCTGATCTACGGGCTGATGACCACCGGCGACGGGCAGAAAGCAGTGGATTATGGCGCTGCTCATGGAGCCCTGGCAATGACCACGCCGGGCGACACTTCAATGGCGACGGTGAAGGAAGTTGAGAAGCTGATGAGCGGTGGCGGGGCGCGGGTAGTGCGATGATCGAAGGAGAATCGCTTTCTGCAGCGATTGAGCTCCATAAGCGTTGCCTTCGGGGTTGATTAGGGTTCGGCTGGTAGCTCAGGGATTTCGAGATTCTCTTCGTTTTCTTCGTCGGATTGAATAACTGCAGAGACCTCCGAGAAACCCAGGGCCGCCTGATATTCCGCAAGGGCAACGAAATAATCGAATTTGGCTCCTACTAATTCTGCTGCAGCATCGGCGGCCTGTTGTTCTCGTAGATTCACGTTCAGCAGATTGCTGGAACCGAGTTGAAAGGCTTTCTGCTCGGCAAGTTCCATGCGGACTGCCAAGTCGGCACTCTCTTTGATCTTCCCCACGCGCTCGTAGGCAGCTTGAAGTGCAGCGCGGGTAAAACGCACTTCGTTGGAAATCTTGTCCGCCGTAAATTGCCGTTTGGCGGTCACCTGGGCGATCTTAGCACGCGTAGCGCGAATCTTGCCGAGCGCTTTGTTTCGTTCCAAGGGCACGTCGACCAGGACTCCAGCGGTGAGTTCAAACTCGGATTTGTCTCGCTTGAAGCTTGTTGGCTGACCGACATCTTGGGAGCCGATTGCAAATCCATCGACTGAAGGTAGGTAGAGGTTGTTTGCTTGGGAAAGATCTATGTTCAACTGCCTGCGGACGAGATCGAGTTCACGGGTCTCGGGTCGATTCTGTTGGGCCACTACAATATCTTCATCCACCGGATGATCAATCAAAGCGATTGACTTCGGAAAGCCTCCAGGAATCCAAGAAGGACCGGGAATCAAGGGGGCACCATCGGTGCTGCGTAAGAAGAGTGAAAGCTTGATACTGGATTGCTGAAGTTTTCGCTCAGCCTCGATAAGCTTCGATTCGCGTGAGACGATCAATCGTTGGTTGTCGACTAATTCGATTTCGGCCCGGTCGCCAGCCTTTACCTGCTTCTCTAAGGCTGTATTTCTGGCAAGCGCAAAGTCCAGTAGAGTTTGCACGACTTGTCGATTCTCGGCAGCGGCAATCCAGTTCCAGTAGGCAATTTTTGCCTCCAACACACTCGCAAGGATCTCGGCTTGAATTACCGGTTCTATGCGGCGACGTTCCAGTTGGGCTCGCCACAGTTCAGCTCGATTGGCGTCGATCCAGCGATCCTGGGACAGTGGAACAACCAGGCCTGACTTGAACTCTCCTCCCGCATTAGTCTGGCGTTCTAAATACCACGGTTCAAAGTTCCCCCGACCAATGCGGTATTCAGAAAACACCTGACCGCCCCAGGTTGTGTCTCGCTTAACTCCTATTTTTTGTCGGTAGTTTTCATAAAACCCTAATGCCTCGTTCTCAGAAGCGGCTAGCAATTTGTTGTCGAAAGCTCCCCAAGCACTCTGGGCTTCTCCAGCCGTAATTCCTCGGGAGGCCTGAGCGGCGCGGATCAAGGGGAAGTGAAGATAGACGGCTTGTACCACGGTCTCCAGTTCGATCCGCTGCAATTGCTCAGGAATTGGTGTCGCATTAAGTGGTTCGGGTTGTGGATCGACCGCTGGCAATTCTTCAACTGCCGCGAGAATGGCCAGGTTCGAATCTGCGCTGAATGTAAAACTAGTAGGTATGACTTTATCCTGAGCGGCGGGGTTCACTTCGGAATCCAAGATGTCGCTTGTCATTGGTTCGACATTACCGTCAGCTAGCTTGGCAGCGCGGTTTGACTCGATATTCTCCACCACATCACTTTTGTGGCGCGTAGCATTAGCAGGGATGGCGGAGCGCGGACTCGCACATCCGAAGCCTAGCAGACACAGTGCTAGCAACGAGAAAAGAGCGTGTAGATTCACGGTCGAAACCGATAACCGATCAAATGCAGCCAGAAAAGCACCTTGGTTCGTCGAAAAATCGAGCCACCACCACTTCTCTAGGATCGGTTTGTCGAGAGCGGGGACTGCAATGCAAACGAGGCCCGAGAGTGTTCAAACCTTGATTTTGAGGGCTTTGCTATCTTGCTTGCTTCCCTTGCTCTTGAGCGAGGGGGGGAATCCATTCATCCGTCGCCAGACCTCATATCCGAGCCGCACCTGATTGAGCAGAATCCAAGCGTTGGTACGAACACCTTGCCGAAGATAAGGATGGCTTGGCCAGGGAGGATCATGATCATCAGGCACTACCAAAACTCGAAACTTGCCATCTATGGTATCGGTCGAGTCAATCAGGGCAATTTTGCCTCCAAAAGTTCCTACTGCTACAGAAGGCCAACCGGAAAACTGCACAGCAGGCCAACCTTCGAACTGCAGACGCACGTGCCGTCCTTCGGACAACAAAGGAACATCATTTCCATCGACCCAGATTTGAGCTGCTAGCTTCTCCGCTTGAGGAACGATTTCGAACAGAGCCTGGCCTTCCTTGATCACGCCGCTCCCTTCGTTGGCGACCAGACGAACGATATATCCATCGCGGGGTGCCGTGACTTTTTGGCTGCGTTGACGAGAAAGCTTCACTTGGGAGTCGAGGAGTTCCTTTTCGGCCTTGGATAATTCCGAGTTGGCTTTGGCTACTTCACTTTCAGATTTGGCGATATCACTACGCGCCTTGCGGAGCATCGCGCTGGCGGAATCGATTTTGGCTTGGGCCTCGCGCTCCTTGGCGTCGCGTTCGCGCCGTTTCGCAACGACCTCGCTCATGGCTGCATCCACGTAGGATTTCGCTTGCTCGACTTTCGCCTCAGCCTGGCGAAATTTCTGTTCCGCCAGTTGCATCTTCAGCTGGGAGGCCAATCCCTCTTCGTAGAGTTCTTTCTGCCTGAGATAATCCGCCTCGGCTTGACGGAGAGTAGCCTCCGCCGCGGCCAATGTGGTTCGCTCCGCAACCACTTTACTCTCGGCCATCCGAATGTACTCATCCGCTGCGGCGACCGTTTCGGTCCTGACCGATTCAAACGCATTCACTTGGGAATCATAGTTTTCCACGATGGTTCGAGTCAGTTCGAGTTGCCGAACAGAGGCATCAACATGATCCCTGGCGGCTTGAACATTTCGCTCGCTTTGGAGCAATTGCGATTCCAGGCGAGCAGTTAGGTTGGGGTCAATATCCTGGAGTTCCAAAATAAACTGGCCCTGCTTCACGAAGGAGTTCTCCTGGATCCCTTCTCCATAGCGAATAATTCGCCCCTTCACAGGGGCCTCGACGATCTGGCGACGATCCATGGGATTGTAGGCCACAACATCCCCGCTGCCGGTCACCGTTTGCTGCCAAGGTGCAAAAATCATGGCAATAAAGGCAAAACACAGCATTACAAAAAGCAACCTAGAGAAGATGCGGACGGAGCGAGAGAGCCTTACGAGCTGTAAACTAGGAAACATTTCCTCCACTTGTTGGGAGGATTCAGTTTTCTCGGGGCTTTCCACCCAGCCAGCTGGTATTGTGCTCATGAGAAATCCTTCCAAATCTCGCGACTTCTTAAAATGGGTTCACCGAAATGCATCAAAAACTTGAAATTGGCCTCAACTCTATTTTGTCGTCACAGTATTTCATCACATCGGGTCGGTTGGTTGCCACCAAAACTGTCATTTCCTGATTTTTGAGAGATTTCATGATGTGCTCAAGAGTCTCTGGAGGAAGCAGATCGAACGAACCATCCACTAGGAGCAAACTAGGCAAACCCACCAAAGCGCGGGCAAGCAACACCTGCTGCTGCTGGGAAGTCGTCAGGGGAACCCCATATTGCGTGATCTCGGTGTGAATTCCCTCTGGCAAAAGCCTTATTTCTTCTACCAAATCCACATGAGCGATCACTTCCCTGAGTCGAGCGGTCTCCACCTGAGGGCGATGCAAATGAATGTTCTCCGCAAGCGTGCCTGTGAGAAAGATATCCGCCCGCACGAGAGCTACCTTCTCACGCAAGGTCTCAGGGCGAACCTCTCGCGGTTCAAATCCTGCCAGCGTGATATGGCCGGAAGTGGGATTTCGCAATCCATAGAGCAAGTCCATTAAGATGCTCTTGCCGCTGCCCGAAGGCCCCGTGATGGCCGTAATCGCCCCAGAGCGAAAAGTACAATTTAAAGAGTTCGGAAAAACTGCTTTCTCACGGAGCACATAATTGACATCTTTTAGTTTGATCTCAATCGGACCATGTGGCCAAATTTGAATCAGACCGGTAGTTGGTTCCAGTGGCAGGTCAAAAAGGTAACCTAGCTTGTCAACCGCAGCAAGCGCATCGTAGAAACCTTCCAGATGTTTACCTAGTTTAGTGAGGGAACTTAGAATAGCCGTGACAATAAGTTCCGCAGCAACCAGCTGTCCTAAAGAAAGCTGGCCCTGGATAACCAACCAACCCCCGAAGCCCAACAGGACCGTAGCGGCAACCGCCTGGAGAAATAGCACAAACAGAATTTGACGGAGCAGAATTCGGAAGTGTCCACGCCGCGCGTTAAGATAGGCACTCGTCCAAAAATTGGATCGATCCGCGGCAAAATCCGCAGCACCGCCCAGTTTAAAACCCAACTGGGAATGGATCGTATCTTCAAACCAGGAAACGACCTGATATTTGCACTTGGATTCCTCCACAGCCGTTCGGACCGCTCCCCGGCCTAAGAGCACGATCCCAAAAACCACCATGCCGAAAAGCATGATATCAAATCCTAGGAACCAAGGATGGTAGAAAGCTAGTACAGCCATCCCAAAGAAAGTTGTCATTACGATCGCGACACCGTCCAGTAATAGATGCGCGATCACTTTCTGCACGGTGACGATGTCCATGAAGCGATTAACCAACTCTGGTCCGTTGGCCGCGTCGAGCGCCTCATGATCGACTCGAGGAAGGCGATAGCTCAAAGCGGTTGCCATCCTGGCAAACATTCTTCGCTGAATGATTTCGACTACATAAGTTTGCAAGGCCTTCATGCCAGCCCTGAAGGCCAAAAAGCCGAAGAGTAACAGGGCCAACACCACCACGGGCTGCAAGAGGCGCCCAAAGGCGACCGTGTTAACCAATGCTTCCACGGCGATAGGCGTTGCGAGGCTGAGTAAGCCTGCCATAAAAGCAAAGAGCACAACAATCCAGATGTCGCTTGATTCGGCTTGAATCAAGTTCAAGAATCGCCTCCAGGGTTTCCCCGAAGGAAGCAGGTTCGTCTGATAAGCTACGGCATCGGTTACCACCCAGCGGACTCGGCCATCAACAGATTCTGCCTCGATTGCTGCGATGGCTTCCGGCTCATTGAGAATGGTGACACCATCTGGTTTTGTGCACTTCGCCTGGATTTTTTTCTTGTGCTGTTTGATCTCCAGAGATGCAATTTCATTACCATGCTTGATTACAGTTAATAATGCGACTCCATCACGAGCTAAATTCACGGCTTGCTGGAGAGACAAATCGACCACGCGCTCATGGAGACCCAAACCAGAGGCAGCAATTCTTAGCCATTGCCACCAGTGATCTTCGATGCTGCCTGGAATATCCCCACGAGCTTCTCGAAACCACTGCCTGACCTGAAGTTCTTCGACTCGAACACCTGCGGAATGAGCAATGCTCGACAACACCGAGGTCATCACCGCATCAAATTGTTGGAAAACCAAAGTATTTGATTTCGGTTTGGCAGAGGTTTCTAACTCTACAGTGCTGGCCATCAGAGATCCCTGGATATTGTGAGGTGCGAGCGATGCTTCACCTCAAAGTCTAGGTGAATTGTTCTGGGCAGACAATTGAGCTTTTGCCCGGGATGCCGTGTCGGCGATCGTGCGGTAACTGAAAAGGGATCGCGATCTGCAATGCTGGCACATGGCATCGCGGCTGCCGATTATGCGAGTATATTGTTTACGACGTGCGCTGGCAAAACGCCGGTGAGTTTCTGGTCGAGACCCTGGCTCTTGAAAGAAAACCGCTCGTGATCGAAGCCAAGCTGGTGCAGCACCGTGGCGTGGAAATCACGGATGTGGACTGGGTCTTTGACAATGTTGTAAGAAAAGTCGTCGGTTTCTCCATGAATAGCACCTGGCTTGAATCCGCCCCCCGTCATCCACATCGTGAAGCACCGAGGATGATGGTCGCGGCCGTAATTGTCGTGGGAAAGTCCCCCCTGGGAGTAAATCGTGCGGCCAAACTCGCCGCCCCAGATCACAATAGTGTTCTCCAACATGCCTCGCTGTTTCAAGTCCTGGATAAGGGCATGGCAGGGTTGATCCACGTCGCGGCATTGATCCGGAAGCCGACCGGCGACATTCCCATGGGTGTCCCAATTGTTGTGATAAATCTGCACAAATCTCACACCGCGCTCAACCATGCGACGTGCCATGAGCGCGGTATAAGCAAAGGTGCCCGGCTCACGGGCCGCCTCACCATATAACTGGAAAGTGGACTCGGATTCTTGCGCGATGTCGGTCAAATCTGGCACACTCGATTGCATGCGGTAGGCCATCTCATATTGCTGAATTCGCGTTTCGGTCTGAGGGTCGCCGAATTGCTCATAGTTCATCTCATTGAGGGCCTGAATACCATCGAGTGTAGTCCGACGAACTTCACGGGAAACTCCTGGCGGGTTGTTGATGTACAGAATTGGATCCCCCGCCGATCGGAAACTGACACCTGCATGTTCCCCCGGCAAAAAGCCCGAGGACCATAATCGGGCTGAGATGGCCTGCACCTGCTCGACATTGGTAGATCGGGCCACCATGACGACAAACGTCGGCAAGTTTTCATTTAGCGAACCCAGGCCGTAGGAACTCCAGGCCCCCAGGCAAGGTCTTCCGGTGACCTGATTACCCGTTTGCATGAGCGTGATGGCCGGTTCGTGGTTGATTGCCTCAGTGTGCATACTGCGGATGAAGGTAATGTCGTCGACCGATTTTTTCAGCCAGGGCAAGAGCTCGCTCATCCACATACCAGCCTGGCCTACACGCTCAAACTTGTACATCGAAGGAGCAATCGGAAATCGAGCCTGACCTGAAGTCATTGTGGTGAGCCGTTGCCCCATGCGCACCGAATCTGGCAAGTCCTTGTCGAACCACTCTTGCATGACCGGCTTGTAGTCAAAAAGGTCCATCTGTGATGGACCACCAACCATGTGCAAATAGATTACATGCTTCGCGCGGGGAGGGAGATGGAGTTTGCCCGCCAGGCTGCTCGCAGATTTTGAACTCGCCCAAGCTTGGGTCCCCAAGCTGGCCATCGCAGCCGTGCCCAGCAGGTTGGCTCCTTGGGAAAAGAAATGCCGTCTTGTGACTTGATTGCGAAATTCTTCAAACGTGGACATGGTTTTTGTCATTTTCGCTTCTCGGCTCTTACTCGTCATTTCGCGCTCCGCCCATGCCACGTGAAACTCGGCAATCGCGTCGCGGCTAACAAGTTACTTGTTCAACACCTCATCGAGATTCATCAATTGATTTACTGTCATAGTCCAAGCCGCCAATTCCGCGACAGGAATCGACTCGTCCGTCGGAGATTTTCCGACCGCCACGAGTTCTTTCGCCTCTTCAACGTGCGACTGGTAGTGGGCCGATAGTTGTTCGTAGGAATTTCGGATGACCGCTAATTCGTCGTCACGGAAGCTGCGACTCACCAGTTGCTCGGCGATCCACTGAACGCGTTCGTTAAACTGTTCTCCTGCCTGCTGGAACGCCCTGCCGGCGAGGTTGCGGGCCGCTTCGACAAACTGCGGATCGTTCAAGGTCACCAACGCCTGGAGCGGTGTGTTCGTCCGCTCACGGAGGGTAGTACACTGCTCACGTGCCGGGGCATTGAAAATATCCATCGAAGCAGGAGGTGCGGCGCGTTTCCAGAAGGTGTACATGCTGCGTCGATACAAGGCGTCTCCCTCATCTTGGACGTAATCACGCGTGTTGCTGCCGATCATTGCCACAGCTTCCCAAACGCCCGGTGGCTGGTAGGGCCTTACGCTCGCCCCGCCAATCTTTTCGACCAACAGTCCACTGACTGCTAAGGCGTAGTCACGCACCATTTCGGCATCCATGCGGAAACGCGGACCACGTGAAAGCAGGCGATTCTCAGGATCTCGACTAAGTTTCTCCGGCGTGATGGCTGAACTCTGACGATATGTGGAACTCATCACCAATTGCTTGAAGAATCGCTTCACATCCCATCCTGATTCGCGAAAATCCACGGCCAGCCAATCGAGTAACTCAGGATGCGAGGGAAGTTGACCCGAGACTCCAAAATCACCTGAAGTTTTGACCAGCCCCATTCCAAATACTTCCTGCCAGAAATGATTGACTGCCACTCGAGCTGTAAGTGGGTGAGCGGGTTCAAGAAGCCATTTCGCCAGCCCAAGCCGATTGCGAGGCAGATCGTCACTAAATGGGGGGAGGACAGCTGGCGTATCCGGACGCACCTCTTCACCACGCTGGTCGTATTCCCCCCGATTGAGTACATAGGCAATCGCCGCTTCATCGCGATCTTGCATCACATGGGCCACTGTCCCGCGAGCAGTGATTTCCTGCTCTTCTCGCTGAAGGGCTTCGCTTGTTTCTACTAACTGCGAATACTCGCGATCCCGACTGCCTAACCACCATGCGTAAAGGGCATCAAGTTCCGCCGCTTTGCGATCTTCGACAGGTTTGTCCAACACGGCAAAGATTACACGGCTGGCAAGCGTCGTCACGTCACGCGCGGCGAGGGCCTGGTCGTAGATTCGCACGTCGGAGAGAGTCACCCCCGAGGCAGGCGAACCCTTGTCGCGTTGGCCAATTTTTAATGGTACATCGGTCTTTGTGTTCTCATCGTCGACGAGTGTGTCTGCTTCGACCCGCAACTCTTGAGGCAGTCCATTAAGATACACCTTGAAGCCTGCAGCCTTCATGCTCCCATCGTAGACCACGGCCACGTGCGTCCACACGTCGGCAGGAATTTGCTCATTGGTCAGGACTTTGATGGCATTCTGCGGCCATTTCTGGATGAAGTGTGATCCGATGCGCCTTGCTTGAATCCAGAGATCCCAGCCCTGGTGCCGCACGCCGTCTTGCATACGGGCCAGCAGGGCCGCTGCCCCGTCATTGGCGGGGAGCTTCACCCACAGGCTGATGCTGAAGGGCTGTTCATTTTTGAATTTGCCAACGTCCTCGACTTCCAGGATTTGGCCACTCTCCAAGTAAGCTGCATGGTTACCAAGGGGGCCCTCGCGCCACTTGAGATTCTGTGGAGTTACGGCTTCGCGGTTTTCGCCATTGGCGACATAAGAAATCTTCTCTTTGCCGTCGTCGAGTGGCACGGAAAGTTGCAATCCCTGCTTGGGCATTTCATCTGTCAATTCGAGGGAATCTCCTGATACTACCCAGGCATCGAACTCTGGGCGTGCCGACTGGCGTCGGGTTTCCATAGCGAGGCGCGTATCAGCAAGCGACTTACGCACCTGCTCCCACCGCGGGAGGTCTTCATCCTGTGGCACGACGACGATTGGGGGGGTGTCCTTGATATTACCGTCCATGGCCGCTTGGGTCGTGTTGTTGAAAAAGGCTGCAAGCTGGTAAAACTCTCGTTGTGTAAGGGGATCAAACTTATGATCGTGGCAAACCGCACAGCCCGCCGTGAGTCCCATCCAAGTGATGGCCGTTGTCTCGGTGCGATCGCGGGCATACAGCACCTGGTATTCTTCGTTAATGGCTCCCCCTTCGTTGGTCGTAATATTACAACGATTGAATCCCGAGCCGATCTTCTGCGCAAGCGTAGCGTTCGGCAACAAATCACCTGCAAGATTCTCGATAGTGAATTGATCGAACGGCATATTGTCATTGAAAGCGTCGATCACCCAATCGCGGTACGACCACATCTCGCGATAGTTGTCAAAATGGATGCCGTGCGTGTCGGCATAGCGGGCCACGTCGAGCCAATAACGACCGCGATGCTCACCCCAATGCGGCGACTCCAGCAGGCGATCGACCAGTTTCTCGTAGTAATCTGACGAGGTGTCGTTTACAAATTCCTCCACCAACTCTGGGGTGGGTGGCAGTCCTGTCAGATCGAGACTCAGACGGCGGGCAAGTGTACGACGATCTGCCTCGGGTGACGGCGAGAGATTGTCGCTTTCCAGTCGGGCAGCTACGAAATTGTCGATAGGATTGTGGACCCACCAGGAATTCTTGACTTCGGGCGGAGCCGGCTTCTCTGGGGGAATAAATGACCAGTGAGGTTCATACTCGGCACCTTCCTCGATCCATTGTTTGAGCGTGGCGATCTGTTGCTCAGTGAGAAACTTTTTGGTCTCCAGCGGAGGCATTCGTTCATCTGGATCCTCGGAGAGAATTCGGCGGATCAATTCGCTCGACTCTGGGTCTCCAGGCGAGAGCACTCCGGCGGCGATTGCTTCCTCGCGCTGGTCGAGCCGCAAATCGGCCTCCCGGGCTGCACTATCGGGGCCATGGCAGGCAATGCAATTGTCAAACAGGATCGGGCGTATATCGCGGTTGTATTGCAGGGATTCGCTAGCGAAGCTTTGCGAAGCAAATATGAGGGTCAACACAAAGCCAGATGCAAGTCTGCTGAGAGTGGTCGAAGATCGCATGGTAATCTTGGCGGGAACGGTGCGCCGGGCGAGTGCCGGTATGAAAATCAGGCGAGAGTCGACTGTAAATCCAGCCTTTTTCTTTACTGATAGCATATCACCCTAGTGGAAGGGAAACAACGTGCTCCGCCCTCAAATGGGGAGCATTCCTAAGAAGCGTCCCCTAGAGATACTCCAAGCCAGGGCCACTTTTATCACAATTTCTGTGAATTTCTCGAATTACTCAGTGAGTGGAAAGCTTTCCGGAATCTGGGAGTTTCCGTTTTGAACAGGAGAGCCTGCAGGTTTCTTCAAGCCTTTTGCTAGCGGAACGAGTGGCAGCGTGGACTTGTGACCGCTGGGGCCGGTTCCTATACTCCGCGACCGCTTCTAATCGCCTAATTTGCTGAGGAGGTCACCGATGCTAACTCGCATCGCACTTGTCACACTATTCACCCTCGCTGGTTCTTGCCAGACCATCGCACAGGCTTATGATCCCGCTCGACCTGGCGCGACAGGTTGGCAAGCCTCAAGCGCAGAAGATTATGCCACTCCGCTCGACTCGGTGTTGCCCACCGTTGCCGAGGAGAGTCCTGTAACTCCAGGGAGTAGCGTTCCTGCAGGTGGTACTTACGCTCGCACAAGTCATGCACAGGTATCCAAGGGTAGCGGCACGCTGCCAAATGAAGATGGACAGGTGTGGCGAGAATATGACATCAGTCCTTACACGCTACGTGTGCAAAACACAGCTGCGCCAGAGCAGGCGATCGTAGATTGGATTCTGCGCGAGACAGGTTACGAAGCGTGGCATTCCAAACCCGTCGGACTGTTGAGTGCCGACCAAAGAACCTTGCGGGTCTACCACACACCTCAAATGCAAGCGATCGTCGCCGACATTGTGGACCGCTTCGTCAGCAGCAGCGCCGAACAACATGGATTTGGACTACGCATCGTTACGATTGGCAGCCCGAACTGGCGGACCCGTGCCCTCCCCTTGATCAAATCGATTCCCGTGCAGTCTCCTGGTGTGCAAGGGTGGATTTTGGCCAAGGAAGATGCGGCACTATTGATCTCCGAACTCAAGCGTCGTACGGACTATCACGAACACAATGCGCCACATCAAATGGTGCAGAATGGCTCATCGCTGGTGATCTCGACGATGCGTCCCGTTTCCTATACCAAAGGCATCATCCGCACCGACCAGACCTGGCCCGGCTATCAGCCTGAGATAGGACAATTCGATGAAGGGTTCAGCCTGGAATTCAGTCCCCTGTTGTCACTCGACACCCGCACGGTCGACGCGGTGTTGAAGCTGAAGTTGACCCAGGTAGAAAAGATGTTGTCTGTTCAACTGGAGGTACCCACTCCGGTCGCCCAGAATCAACGAACCGAGTGCCAGGTACCGCAGATGACGATGGTGCAATTGCACGAGCGGTTTCGTTGGCCGACAGACCAGGTGCTGCTCTTGAGCATGGGGGTGGTCGCCAAGCCAGGCCCAGCCAAGCCAAACATTATCACCGACACGATCCCGATGCTAAAATCGCCCCCTCGGGCTGATGCGCTCTTGTTTGTCGAGAGCCGCGGGCCAAACCCCTCAGTGCCGACGGGCGAAACCACCCCGCCACCTCAGACCGCTAGTCGCATTGATGCGACTTTTCATGGGCGGTATTGAGAACTCGCTCCCCTATAGCCTCGTGACAAAATATCTGAGGTTGGCGCAGCCGCGTCGCGGCTAACAAGCTGTTTCCGGTCTACCTCCCCACCTGTACTGGGGATAAAATGGAATCGGTTGTAATCTCGATCTAATTGATCGCGTAGAGATGAATAAGCCGAAATAGTTTGTCCAGAATTGCCTGCCATGATTCGCCGTAATGCGTTTACGCTCGTGGAATTGCTCACCGTGATCGGGATCATTGGGGTGTTGATAGCGCTGCTAATCCCGGCAGTTCAGGCCGCCAGAGGTGCGGCGCGAAATACTCACTGCAAGAACAATCTCCGGCAGATTGGTCTGGCACTAACCCAATACCTCGACCGCCAGGGGGAGCGTGGCAAATTTCCCGAGGTGGCCAAACTACCGCGAACGCTCAATCCCACCAATCTCCCCTCACTTTACGACGTACTGGCAGATTACTGCGAGCAGAACCGAGAGATCTTTCATTGCCCGAGCGACTACTACGTTCACGACCCGGAAGCTTCCGACACGGATGACGATGCCCTGCTGTCGGGCTACCATTCGTACTTTGATCGAGAAGGATTGAGCTACGAGTATCCGACATTCGGTTTGGCGGGCAAGACGCGGCCCGAGGTACTTGATGATCCCAGACGGGCCTATGGTGGTAGCAGCACGGTGTGGATTGTTTACGACTTTGGTCCATTCCATGGAACACCCGGCCAGGATGGCGCGCGAAATTTCGCCTATCTGGATGGCCACGTGGATGCAGTAGTCGTCCCTGAGGATTAACAAGGAACCTTGCAATGAATAAGAAACACTCGCTCGCAGGTGCAACAATTCTTCTGGTCTTGGCCGCATTAGGGTGGGCCCTTGGCTGGTTTGGCGAAGGCAAGGACCCGGCAATCGCCGAGCTGGAGCAGCTTCGTGACGAACAATTCGCGAAGCGCAATGAAATGACGGAAGACGAGCGGCAAGCGGGTCGCCAGGCATTTGGTGAAAAGATGCAAGGACTTTCAGAAGAACAGCGGCTCGCCTTCTTTGAGAGTAGCGCTCCCATCTTCATGAAAATGATGGAAGCAAGGCTCGATCACTTCTTGGCGTTGTCGCCAGAAGAACAACGGGCTGAACTCGACAAAAGGATCGACGAGTCCTTAGCCCGCGAAAAAAATAGGGGCGGAGCTGTTGCAGGTGGTGGACCGCGTGGTGACAGGCCGGGTGGCCCACCTACACCGCAGAAGATGGACGAATTTCGGAAAAAGATGCTCGACTGGACCACGCCCGAACAACGCGCTAAATTTCAGACGACGATGCAGATGTATAATGATCGATTGAAAGAGCGAGGTCTCGAACCCCGGCGTGGTGGCCGGTTTTTCTAAAGTCCCCGATCACTGGTTGCTTAGCCGGTGCCCCCACGCAGTCCGGGAGCCAATAGGAACGCGTCATCAACAGTTTTCCGGGCCTTGTGAAGGTCCGGCGCCTATGGGGGTCTATCTTATTGTGGGTAGCCCTGGCGCGATGTGGCAGCTATCCTGAAGGCTTGCCATTTTCCGTGCTCACCCCTCACTTTGCATGTATGAATTCGCCTTCCACTCCACGTCGCGTCGTCATTACTGGTCTGGGTGTCGTTTCTCCATTGGGAAACTCCGTGGAAGCTTTGAACTCTGCCCTTGTTAGTGGTCGAAGCGGAGTCCAACCACTCACACTTCTGCCTCCCATCCACGACCGTGTCACCTATGGCGGAGAATGCCGCGACTTCACAGGGGACATTGAGAACTTTGGTGAACTCGAGAAGGATGTCAAGAAAGCGATCCGTAAGGCACTCAAGATGATGTGCCGGGAGACAATGTTGGCCATCGCCTCGGCTCAGCAAGCGCTTGCCGATGCCAAGTTTGCAACTGCGGGACTTGATCCCGAGCGCTGCGGAGTGGTGTTCGGCAGCGACTACATGCTCAGCCCGCCAGACGATTTTGTGGATGGCATGGTCAAGTGTGGTGCCCGCGAAGGGAGTTTTCGCTATGGCGAGTGGGGTGATCAGGGCTTGGAGCAAATGAACCCCCTCTGGATGCTCAAGTTTCTACCCAACATGCCAGGGAGCCACATTGCCATTCTCAACGATCTTCGTGGACCCAACAATTCACTCACGTTGCGAGAGGCGTCGAGCCTGATGGCGGTCCGCGAAGCGATGCAAACGATCCAGCGGGGTCACGCTGATCTGATCCTCGCCGGTTCGACGGGGACGCGCATTCACTCCTTCAAAACAGTGCACGCCATTCAGACAGAGCAATTGGCCAATGCCGAGTGCCCCCCTGCCGAAGCGTCGCGTCCCTTCGATGCTCAGCGCAGCGGCATGGTCGTCGGCGAAGGGGCCGGGTCGATTGTGCTCGAGGAGTTGGAATCTGCCCAGCGACGCGGTGCCACGATTTATGGTGAAGTGGTTGGCACAGGCAGTAGCATAGTGGCCAGCTCAAAGCTGAAAGGAAACCGTCGTCAGGCTTTTGCCAATGCCATACGTGCAGCACTCGACTCGGCGAATCTAGGTGCCGATCAATGTGGTCATATCAATGCCCATGGACTGGCGACAACCGAGGCGGATGCCGAAGAGGCTGCCGCCATTGGCGATTGCTTCGGTGACGCTTCAGCGACCGTGCCGGTTGTGGCGGCCAAGAGTTATTTTGGCAATCTGGGTGCCGGCAGTGGAATGGTGGAGCTGGTAGCAAGCACCTTGGCCATGCAAGACGGCAAACTCTTCGGCACGCTCAACTACGCGACTCCCGATCCTGCCTGCCCCGTGAGCGTGTCGGCAGCCGGAGATCGCCCCGCGGGCACTAGCTTCTTGAAGCTCAGCGTCACACCGCAGGCGCAAGCAGCGGCAGTGGTTGTGGCGAAGATTTAGATTCTTTATTAGCCGATGGTTAAACTTTGGCCTAACGCCAACGGTTAGAAAGCTAAGGGCTTTGCCGGAAATCGTGCCGTAAAGTCAATCAGTGTTTCAGTGTCGGCGTTTCAGGTTGAGGCAGGTTTCGAAGAGCCGTAATCATAGTGGCTGATGCGTCATCAGTGGATGAACAGCGAGGCAAACGTGCTGAGGGGCCTCTGCTGTATAGAGACAGCGGTTACTGGAAGCCCTTCGAAAAGGCGGTTGGTCCAACAAATCGTACTTGCTAGTGGGATCGAACCTGTTTAGGACGACGCCTTAGGTGTCAGTTCGCACCGGGCTCGACACCCTCCGTTTCGGGCGTTCGAGATGACTTATTGCCAGCGAGGTGATCCCATTGCACTCTCGCTATCTCGGATCGTGTAGCTTCTGACCCCAGGAATATCCCCACATAGCGACCTTGGGAGTCGAAGACGCCGCCCCCCGACATTCCGCCCCTGCGAATCCCGTCGAAGGTCATGGGGAGTTCGCTCCTCCAGAGCCGATACGGCCTGCGTGATCGCACGCGCACGGCACTGACCACGGGGTCGCGGTCGGTGCTGACTTTGCGTTCTGGCGTCATCGCCGGGTACCCACAAGTGACGAGCGGGTCGCGAACCTCTAACACGGAAGAGTCGATCATCTTCGCAAAGGGCCACGTCCCTGAATCGGTAATCTTCACCATAGCTATATCACTAATCCAATTGCTGCCGAGCACGACGCCGTTGAAGTCTCGTCCATCGGACAGTTGCACCGTCACCTGCTCACCGGGAAGCGGTTCTGCGTGCCCACATGTCAGGACGTACCCGTCTGCGGAGACGATGACGCCGCTCCAACGCTCGTTCGCTGTTCCAGTAAAATCGAGGCGAGATTTGGAGAGGATCCGCACGGTCGTGTCGTGAGCGATCTTCTTTGCGGCCGCAAGATCGGGTGATTGTCCCTCGTCCTCGCCAGCCGCGGGTTGCTCAATCGATTCATAACCAGGGCGCCAGTCAGAACCTTCACGAGGTGGGAACCGCACCCAATCCAGATTCTTGCCGGTCACCAGGTCCCTCCAATTTTCTGTGAATACCTCAACAGCAGTAGCGATCTTTCTCGTGTCGCCCCCGTATCCCATGGTTGTGAATCCCAGCAGTGTACCGTCCACGGAGAAGAGGGGTGGATGCTCAAATTCGGCCCCAACGCCGGTTGTCACGAACCACTTCGCAGGATCAAGGTGCTCAATCGCTGCATTGCGAACGACAAGCTGACGAGTTTGCTCAGATTCCTCGTCCGTTCGATAGTCAATGACGACCACGGGTTGTCCGACTTGCGCGTCGGCGGTCGATCCCAACTCGACGTAAGGCCACACTCCCTCGTCAACGATCTTCCACACGCCGATCCCCCACTCCGAGGACCACCCCAACGGCCTTGCGGAAACCGTACGCCCATTGCCGAAGCGTACTTTCACGGGGTTTCCCGATCCAAGTATCCCACGACTCAATACGTAGCCGTCGGCCGATACCGTAACGCCTGTTATAGAAACTCCAACTGTCTTGTCCTCATCGACGATCTGGACCATAGCTTGGCCGGCGTTGTCGAGTAGGGCCGCTGCCTGTTGCTCGGTCGTTTGAGCGTTCGTAGCGGCTTGGGGGGCGTCACCGTTGAGTGGTTGCGCATTGGACCGGCCGGAAACGCAGGCAATACCTCCAATTGCCAAAAGCAAGAAGTAATGGCTTCGAGCACGAATCAATGGGCTTATGGTCACGTTTATTTTCTCCAGAAGTGAGTGCGGAGCCCGGTCATGAAGAAATGCCCCAGTGGAATTGGTTCGCTCTTCCAGAAATGGCACGCAAGGTATTATACGCTAAACCCTGCGGGATTGCGGTCGTTACCAACGAACGATGACTCGGCCTCCAAGTGACTGAGGTAACGAGACCGACGCGACTTTCGCCTTCTTCAGATAGGTAGCGGGTGAATCGACTACAGCGGATTGGCTCTCGGGGCCGGTTTGCGTCAGGCTTCACGACCTCAGTTGATGCCAACCTCCACCAAGTCCGCGACGGAGGGACACCCCGCCAGCAGGTTCAGGAACCCAAACCTGCTTCAGCTTCATTGCATAACGGACTCTGGGAGAAAATGTCTGGTTTACAAGTAGGGACCCCTATTAGTCATTTCCCGCATAAATAGACACGATTATTTAGGACCATCGGCTAGGAAGCTAAGGGGCCTATCTTGTGCACATTCCAATCCAAAGTATCGCGCCTGGCAGCTCGTCGGTAGCAACCAACTCAACAAACGTTCCTCCCACACCTGAGACCACTCCATCACGGAGTGTGGGATTAGGTGTTGTGGCACCGCCGTTGACTGTGGTGAGTGTTGCATTCGTTGTCACCGAGACAATCTGACTTGGTCCGGCAATCAAGGCTGCTGAAGCCGTAATCGGTCCAAGAGCAAGCATTGCTGTGGACAGAACGACGCATTAGACACTCTTTGACTTGAACATCATCTTCTCCTCACTTCATACGGTATTTCAAACGGTGATTCGAGGGAACGTCCCTCACTTACCCAATCGCGGTGAGCAGTCTTTGCAAGACACGGCACGCGAAAAAATGCTCGATTTGCTAGCCGTCACCCAGTCATGCGACAAATAGACGCGAATCGTCCAGCAAGCAGAGAAAAAACTCCAAGGCCTCGCCAGGCAACAACAACAGCGCCAGGAATACGAAGAAAGGCGCCGGGCGAGGCCCAGCGACTTGGAGATGACTCACCCTTATTAGAGCGCTACTCTTCGGATAAATCGTTGTCGTCCAAGCTGGGCTCGTTGATGCGTTCTGCCCGAACCTCCGCGCCACCTTGATACAATGTCAAGGCATCGAACTCGCTGCTCTCGTTCTCGTGAAACTCGATCTCGGCGACAACCGGTTTATAGAAAAAGCGAGACTTCGACTTTGGATAAACTTTCATCTTTCTCTGTCCCGTAAGTCGCACCCAAAGTTGGCTTCTCTCTCGGGTTACGGTGAATGATAGATCATCGTCGTAGCGGTACTCCCCGACAAGAGCGTCGAGCGATTCAGGATTGATCTCGATCTCAACCGGTTCTTCGCCCACCCTTCGACGCTTGGCGATGTGGTCTTTTCCGTTCTGGTGCAATACGAATTGGCTAATGTCGCCTTTCTCATCCCGCTCGAAGCGGATACTCGCTTCTATATCACGGTAGTTAAACTTCGTTTCAGACTCTGGATAAACTTGTACTTGCGGTTGCCCGGTGAGTTGTGCGAATATCTTCTCGTCTTCCCGTCTGATAGTGGCCAGGACACCATACTCCATCTCATATTGACCGACATACTCTTCGAGGATCTCCGCAGGAACCAGGAACGGCTGCGTAACGGATTCCATCCGCAGGCTTTGCAGGCCATTTTTCACAACGTTCCGGTCAAGAAACTTACGATAGAGTGGGTTATCGCGCCCGTGGTAGTGTTCCACGTTTGGTGATTCAAAGCCCAGCCCGAGTTGATCGTCAATATATTCCTCACCATCGATCGTCACCTTGAGCGAATCGAACCATGCCCGACCTTTGCCTGAGATAAGGACGCCGAAATTGATGTTGTCGGTCTCAACAGGTATCGCCAGTTTGATCTCGAACTGCTTCCAGTCGGTCGTACCCTCTGGTGCCGACTCCTTCATGTTGTCGAATGCTATCGTTTCGTCGCCTTTGTTGGCGTCCCACCACAACGCTGCCCAGCCGTCGAGGTGCTCGGTCTTAATCCAGCCGGAGAAAACGACATTTTTTCCACATGCTACCTCGGCGGGGAAAACCCAAGCGATAGGTGCGAAGTCTTTAGTGCCAAACAGCGATTCGTAACGCGAAGTCAGTGCCGCTAAATCATCGTACTTTTCCTGCCGTTGAAGCGCCGTGGCAAGTATTCGGACACTACTCCGGATACTCGAATGATCGTCGTCGTAGAACCGACTGAAGATCTCGATTGCTTCGCTGATTGCCTCCTCGGCTTCTGGCATCTCGTCACGATGCATGTGGACGATGGCGAGGATTTGGAGTCCCCAACCGGTTTGGCGGTGCTGGTTGCCGCGCAGTTTGCGGAGCAACTGCAGCGATTCCAAAGCAAGTTCTTTCGCTTCGTCGAGTCGACCGAGACGCGTCAGAACATTTGCGTAATTACTCATCACTTCGGACATCGCAGGAGGCATCTCGTCCATGCTCTCGGCGACCTGTTGTGCCTCCTTGTAGACCTTTACGGCTCTTTCGTGTTGCTCCAAGAATAGCCAGGCAACCTGTAAAATGTGCAATGCTTTGATGCGTTCTTCGTTCTCAATTCCCAAACGCCGGTACATTTCCACCGACTGCTTGGCGTATTCGGCTTGTTCAACCAAGTTGTTGGTACCCAAATGATAGACAGCCAGGTTTCGGAGTGACTCCGCGACCGCAGGATGATCGTCAGAGTAAAGTTCCTTGCGTATTTCCAGTGCGCGCGTCAGCAAGGGCTTGGCTTCATCAGGAAGTTTGAGACTCAGATACGAAATACCAAGGATGCTGCGTAGTTCGGCTTCCAGTTCTGGTTGATCAGTAAGTTTTGGCAACTGTGTGTCGGCGAATTCCCTCAGCATTTGGTGGACGGTGTAGTCTGATCCATGGCCAGTATCTGGAGTTGGCGACTCAAGTACTTGCTTTAGTAGCTTGCTCACTTCCGTTGCACGTTTCGCCTCACGGGTAGCTTCTTCACGCGCTGCTTGCTCCGCTGCGAGCCGCTCCGTTGCCAATTCCTCTGCCTCGGTGGCCCGTTCTTTCGCCGCCACCGCTTCGGCAAGACTATTCTGTGCCTGCGCTTCAGCCTTAAGCGCTGCAGTCATCTGCCACAGGCTGACCGCGGTCCCGATCAGCAAACTCGCTGCGACCAAGCCGGTGGTAACGATTGCAACCTTGTTGCGCCGGGTCATCTTGCGGAAGCGATACCACGCCGATGGCGGGCAAGCCTGAACCGCTTCGCTGGACAGGTAGCGCTCCAGGTCAGTACCAAGCGCGCTTGCGCTCTCGTACCGCCGATTACGGTCCTTTTCGAGCGATTTCATCACGATCCAGTCAAGTTCGCCTCTGACAACTCTTATGAGCCGAGTTGCTTCGGTGCCTCGATTTCCAGCCACCACGGGGAGGCTATTTGAAGTGCTCAGTCGCGTGCTCGGCTTGGGCGGTTCTTCTTCACGGATAAAGCGTAGGATTTCGTGAAATGCCGATTCTTTGATACGCTCTTGCTCTAGCGGCGTCGTGCCAGTCAGCAACTCATAAAGCAGCACTCCCAGAGAGTAAACGTCGCTGCGTGTATCGATGTCCAGCTGATTGAGTTCCGCCTGTTCGGGGCTCATGTACTCTAGCGTGCCTATCACCGAGCCGAACTCGGTAAACATAGTCTTCTCGGTGAGCTTTGGGCCGGTCGCCTTGGCAACACCAAAGTCGATAACCTTGGGCACTGGCTTGCCGTCGTAGGCGGCAATCAGGACGTTCGACGGCTTGAGATCACGGTGGATAACTCCCTTAAGATGAGCGTGCTGGACTGCTTGGCAGACCGACAAGAAAAGTCCGAGTCGTTCGCGCGGCGTCAAGCGATACTCATCGCAATAGTTGGTGATCGGCACTCCCTTGACCAGTTCCATCACAAAGTACGGACGGCCACCCGTAGTCGTTCCAGCGTCAAAAACTTTGGCAATATTGGGGTGGTCCATCAAAGCTAGCGCTTGTCGTTCGGCCTCAAACCGCGCGATCACTTGCCGCGAGTCCATCCCCGGCTTGACGATCTTCAAAGCCACACGACGCTTAACAGGCAGCGTTTGTTCTGCCATGAACACTAGGCCCATGCCCCCTTCGCCGATTTGCTGGAGCAGTTTGTAGGATCCCACCTGTGCGCCAGCGACTTCCATGAATGGGCCGCACTGTTCGACCGTCCTGTCGGGGTCGAACGCCGGATTCTCGAGATAACTATCCGGGTTTTGATGCGCATGCAGCAGCGCCACCACGCGGTTTCGAACTTCAGTGTTGCCGCCGCACAACTCCGCCAGTCGAATGGTCCAGTGCTCAGGATCAACGTTGCTAATCAACTCGACGAAGACATCTTTGGCATGTTGTTGAGGGGTGCGCATTGGGACCTCGCAGGTACGATTGACAGTAAGACGTCGCAGGGTCATGCGACAGTCGTACCGAAATCGTCCAAAGTATCAGGCGAAAATTGTCGATAGGCTTGGCGACTCAGCCGTCGTCGCCGATGGCACATTGTAACCACGCACGGACGTAAGCCCATTGCTCATAAGCTTTTGAACGCGAAAAACCGAGCAACTTTGCGGCCTCGGTGAGAGAATATCCGGCGAAAAACCGGAGCTTTACCAACTTGGCCAATTCGGGATCTTCCACCTCCAGGCGATCGAGAGCCTCGTCGACGGCAATCAAACGGTCGTCAGCAACGGACGTTGCGTCGTCGTGATCCTGCAGTTCCACTCGCTGGAATCGCCCGCCATGCTTGTGACGTCCCTTCCGGCGAGCGTTTTCCACGAGAATCCGCCGCATCGCCTCCGCAGCCGCTGCGAAGAAGTGGCCGTTGTTTTCCCAGTGTTGCTGATCCTTTGCATCGATCAACCGGAGGTACGCCTCGTGTACCAACGCGGTCGGCTGCAGAGTTTGCCCAGGCTTCTCTTGCGCGAGTTTTGCATTTGCCAGGCGGCGCAAATCGTCATAGACCAAGGGAAGTAACCGCTCAGCAGCATGCGTGTTCCCCGAGTCGATCTGCGACAAGATTTCCGTGATATTGGACATGGGGAAATTGTAACATGTCCAAACGGCCGAAAAAGACTGTCCTTCAGAATGCGGAATTCACAGCAGATGGAATGATCAAATCGGTGGTTTACGACTATATCTACCGGGCAACTTATTGCAGGTTGGCCCAATGTCAGCAGGAGCATTTCAGTTCCAAAAACATCCTTTGCATCTCAGAAAGAAGCTTCCACAGTCGGCGGCGTTACTTCCCCGAGGTCAGGTACACCGCCATAGCCAACAGTGTTTTCTTCCAGCTGGCAGTTGCATCATCCGACGGTTGGGAGGATTCGGCCCTCGGCGCATCGGTGGAAACAACCTCAGCAGTTTCGAGCCAATTCCACAGTGTGTCGGAGGGACACATCGCCAGCAGATTCAGGAACTCAAACCTGCCTCAACTTTCTCGAAGACGGAGTCTGGGAGAAGTAATCAGGTTTGTAGGACGGTCCCTCATTGGTCATTTCCCGCGTAATCTGACGCGATCATTCACAGCCGTCGGCGGCAGCCAATGGTTCTTCGGTCCTCAACCATCGTGCTTCCGCCGACTGCTACTAAGGCATCAACTCCCGTTTTCAGCCGGTTGACACCTCGAATGAGTAGAGTATCATTACGGGATTACCTTCTGAGCTAAGTCCCTTTGGTAAAAGGGTTTTGGTCAAACCGCCTGTCCACCGACATGCGGCGTCGCTTGGAGTGCGACCAGACCGGGCTGGCGTAAATCCGGCCTGATCTGACGCGACAAATTGAAAACAATCCGAACAACCTGGTTGCCTGGCGGTGGGCGAATACGCCGCGGAGAAAACAATATGAATGCTGGCGAAGTACTGCGTATCGTCGATGCGATCCACCGTGACAAAAATATTGAAAAGGAAATTGTCTTCGAGGGGATCGAGGCTGCGCTGGTTTCGGCGGCGAAAAAATACTACGGCGAGGAATCCGATGTAGTTGTCCAAATCGACCGCGAGAGCGGTGCGATCAGTGCCACCTGTGATGGCGAGGTGCTGGACTCCGAAGAAACCGTCGGTCGCATTGGGGCCCAAACTGCCAAGCAGGTGATGATTCAAAAGATCCGCGAAGCGGAACGGGATGCCCTCTATGATGAGTACAGCGATCTGATCGGCGAGATGGTCAGCGGGGTCGTGCAACGATACGAAGGGGGAGCTGCGACTATCACGCTTTCGAACGTCGAAGCAATCCTCCCCCGTAGCGAACAAATCCCCGGTGAGACGCATCATATCAACGAACGCGTGCGAGCCACCGTGTTTGAGGTTCGCAAAAGTGGTAGTCGGATCAAAGTCATCCTCAGCCGGGCCAGACCCCATCTGGTGCAACGGTTGTTCGAACAAGAGATTCCCGAAATCATCGACAGCGTGATCGAGATTCGGGCGATCTCCCGCGAGCCTGGTTACCGATCCAAGGTCGCCGTTTCGAGCAGTGACCAACGTGTCGATTGCGTGGGAGCCTGCGTTGGCGTGCGGGGTAATCGCATAAAGAACATTGTCGACGAACTTGGAGGCGAGCGAATCGATATCGTCCGTTGGGACGACAACCTGGAAGTGCTCATTCCAAACGCCCTGCAACCGGCCGAAGTCGAGCAAGTGATTCTCTGCCGCATGTTGGGTCGTGCAATCGTGCTGGTGCGCGAGGATCAACTCTCGCTGGCGATTGGTCGTCGAGGACAAAACGTTCGCCTGGCAAGCAAGCTCTCAGGATGGGACATTGAGATCATGACCCAGGACGAGCTGGCCGAATCGATTGATCGCGCCGTTCAAGGATTCAGTACGCTCGAAGGAGTCTCCCAAGAGTTGGCCGAGCGGCTCGTGGAAGAAGGTTTCTTGAGCTACGACGACCTCTCGATTATTGAGCCTGATGCGTTGATGGAAATGGGAGGACTGACAGAAGAGCAGGTAGACATAGTCGTCGAACAAGCCGAGGCACGGGCCGAAGAAGCAGAAGCGGCAGCGGCAGCAGCTCGTCGCCAAAAGCGAGAAGAAGAGCGTATTGCCGCTGCGACGGCCATGGAAGAAGAGGCCGATGCAGCCCGCAAAGCAGCTGAAGCCGAGTCTGAAGGTGAGTCAGACACAGATGGTCAGACAGTTTCCGACGAGGCCCCCTCCGAGGAAACTGCCTCGTTAGACGGCAGCACGCCTGACGAGTCGCCCGAGCCCGCAAAGGGCCCGGAGTAATTTGTTGCCCTGACGACCCTCAAGGCTGCCGAGCAACCTTGGGTTGGTAGGGGAGTCATAGGATGAGGAGGACGTAACTGATGGTTTCCTAAGTTTTTCTAGACACTAACCGCGAGCATTGAGAACTGCGACAAACTACTATGCAACACTTTGAGCTCGCACGGAGAAATTGATTTTGGCGGTCCGCATTTATTCATTAGCGAAGGAACTGAAGTTAGACAGCAAAGAGCTTGTCGATGTCTGCGCACGTCTTGGCATACGAGGCAAAGGCTCCGCGCTGGCCAGTTTGACCGACGAAGAAGTCACCAAACTCAAGGAACACTTTCAAAACTCAGGCACTCAGCCAGCCTCTCCAGGTAAGCCGATAGCCCCGGCCCCTGAGCGTCCCAAAGAACCGGTGCGCGAGGGCAAGATGCCCGTTCTCACCACGCCCCGCCCCTCCTCTCCACTGGCCAACTTGCGTAAGAAACGTAAAGAGGCTTCTGAAGAACAATCGACCGCTACCAGCGATCCCCACGCTGAGCCCGCCGCAGCTCCTATGGAAGTTTCCGAAGAAGGTTATGGCCCACTGGCCGACGTAATGCGCAGAGACGATTACATTGGTCCAGGAAATGTCGGTGGCAAACTACCCACGATCGGTGCCGGGGGTACCAAAGAGAAAGATCGTGGCAAAGAAACAAAACCTAGTACCAGTAGCCCACAACGGGGTCGGCCAGCCATTAAGCTCGCTCCCATTCCTGCCACAGAAGCTCCACCGAAAACTTCTAAAAGCAAGGAAGAGCAGATCCAGAAACCAGATCTCCGGTTACCAGCCGAGGCGTTACGACCCGGCAAATCTAGTGGAAAGCCACTTTCAGCTCATCTCAAGAGGCACGAAGACTCTCTGGAAGCCAAGAGAAAAGGCAAAGATGGTCCCCTGTTAGATGACGACATTCCCACAACCGGGAAGGGGCGACGTGGCAAGGGAAAGAGTTCCATCGATTCTGAAGATGCCCCCATGCTCGGTGGACGCGAACAACGTCAGCTTAGTCGGCAACGCCAATCCCTCAGAGAACGTGATAGCGCGACCGATGAATATCGCCCCCGGCGCACACTGCGACGCCCTCGGCGCACGGGTGTGAGCACGGCCGCTCCCCGCAAGGAAAAAGTCTCCCTGCAACTTCCTTGCACGGTGCGTGAGTTTTCCGAGGCTGCCGGTGTACCCGCGAGTCAAATCTTGCGAATCCTCATGGAAGAGGGGGTGATGGCAACCATGAATGCTTTGATCGATGCCGACCTGACAGAATTGATTGCTGCCGAACTGGGAGTCAACCTGGAACTTAAGGAATCCGTCAGCATCGAAGATGAATTGCTCGCCGACATTCGAGACCGTCAGGATGCCGAGTCCGAATTGGTCGCTCGGCCTCCTGTGATAACCTTCCTTGGGCATGTCGATCATGGTAAGACTTCGCTCTTGGACCGCATCATCGGAATCGACGTCGTCAGCGGCGAAAGCGGCGGGATTACTCAGCACATTCGGGCATATACCATCGAAAAAGATGGTAACAAGATTTCCTTTGTCGATACGCCAGGCCATGAAGCATTTACCGAAATGCGTGCCCGCGGAGCCAATGTCACCGACATCGCCGTATTGGTCGTAGCAGCTGACGACGGCGTCATGCCCCAAACAGAAGAAGCGATCAGTCATGCCCGTGCCGCTGAAGTACCGATCGTAGTTGCCTTGAACAAGACTGACCTTCCCGGTGTTGATTTGAATCGCGCTATGCAGGGCCTCTCGACTAATGGCCTACTACCCAGCGAATGGGGTGGTGACGTGGAAGTTGTGAAGACCAGTGCAATCACTGGCGACGGCATCGACACACTTCTGGATACCCTACTCACAGTTGCAGAACTGCATGAGTACACGGCCAATCCCAACCGGGCCGCAATGGGAACGTGTTTAGAAGCTCAACAGGAACAAGGACGGGGTGTCGTAGCAAAGATTATTGTCCAGAATGGCACGTTGCGGGTTGGTGACGTGATTGTCTGCGGGCAAGCTTATGGCCGTATCAAGGCGATGTACGATACGCTCGTTCCAACTCGTCGCTATGAAGAGGCTGGTCCCAGCACACCGGTCAATGTGACGGGATTTGATATAGCCCCAGGAGCCGGTGAGCATTTCTACGTGCTGGACGACATTGCCGATGCCCGCACGATTGCTGAGTCACGCGCGGATTCGCAGCGCAATATATCGCTAAGTGGTGGGGCTCAGCACGTGACGCTGGAGACCTTGTTCGACCGGTTGGAAGGGGCCAACGATGTTCAAACACTCAATCTCATCTTGCGAGCCGACGTGCGTGGTTCGATTGAGGCGATTCAGAAAGAACTCGGCAAGCTGGAGCACCCCGAAGTAAAGATCAAATTGCTGCAATCCTCGGTGGGTGGCGTGACGGAAGCCGACGTCACGCTGGCTGATGCGTCGGATGCGATCATCATCGGTTTCAATGTGATCGCTGACGAAAATGCCCGTGCCCTCGCCGAGCAGCGTGGCGTACAGATTCGTCGCTACGAGATCATTTATAAGATCACCGAAGACATTAAGGCCGCCCTGGAAGGGTTGCTCAAACCAGAAGAACGCGAAGTGGATCTGGGCCGAGCGCTGGTTCAGCAGACTTACAAGATCAGCCGTGTGGGTACAATTGCCGGTTGTCGCGTGTTGTCCGGCACAATTGTTCGTAACGGGCGTGTGCGGATCATTCGCGATAATACGATCATCGGAGATTATCCGATTGATACCCTGAAACGTGAAAAATCCGATGCCAAGGAAGTGCGTGAAG
Source organism: uncultured Planctomycetaceae bacterium (assembly GCA_937925545.1). GTDB lineage: Bacteria > Planctomycetota > Planctomycetia > Pirellulales > Lacipirellulaceae > Bythopirellula. Next base: position 738,789 of record CALALR010000015.1, on the reverse strand, counting down.
GCTTGGAGTGCGGCATCAAACTGGCTGACTATAACGACATCAAGGAGGGTGACCTCTTTGAAGTTTACAAAGTGGAAGAAGTGGGCCGTACATTTGAGGAGTCCTTAGACTCATAGCAAAGCGTGCGAAAGAAGCGTTCATGACTTCCAGACGAGTATTAAAAGCTGCCGAGGCGATTCGGGAGGTGGTTAGCATGGCCATTCTCACCGATCTGCGAGATCCTCGAATTCAAGGGGTAACCGTGACGTTTGTCGAGGTTTCTCCAGATATGCGCATTGCGAAGGTGCATGTCTCAGTAATGGGGAGCGAAGCTACCCAAAAGCTTTGCATCCAAGGCCTGCAAAGTTCTGCTGGTTTTCTTCAGAAAAAAATTTCCAAGCGTATCGATACACGTTACACCCCGGTCATTCGTTTTGAGCTAGATATGGGTGTAAAGAAATCAATCGCAATCGCTAAGATGCTCGGCAGTGTACTCCCAGAGGATGAGACTTCTGGCGAAGAAGATGTGTCTTTCTCCGTCGAAGAGTCACGTACCGAACAAGATTAATCTCAACTGGTTTATTCAATCTAACTTCATTCCCTATTTGGCTTAGAAACGCAATCGATGGCAAGCAATAACCGCGCAACACAAATCAACAAAGTTTTGAAGGTCGTCAAAAAAACCTACAAACCCGCAGAGCCAGTCGGCGAACGTACGGTGTTAGAACACCTGGTCTTTGCCTGTTGTCTCGAGAACTCGCTCCATGAAGATGCCGAGAAGGTTTTTGCCTCTCTCAAGAGCGATTACTTTGATTGGAACGAAGTTCGCGTTTCCTCAGTCCGAGAATTGACTGAACTCGTGAAGCCACTGAATGATTCTGAGGAAGCCGCCACGCGCGTCAAGCGAGTATTGCAGAGTGTATTCGAGACCCTCTATTCCTTCGAACTGGAACCGCTCAAGAAGCAGAATATCGGTCAATCCATCAAGCAGTTGGAAAAATTTCACGGCACCACTCCGTTCACCATCTCTTATGTGACTCAGAATGGCTTGGGCGGACATTCGATCCCTATCAATCGGGGACTTCTCGAGGCTATGCATGTGGTGGGAGTAATTTCCGATCAGGAAGCCGCCAAGGGCACGGTGCCTGGGCTGGAAAGGGCAATCCCCAAAACAAAGGCAACTGAAATCAGCACGCAACTTCATCAACTTGGAGTGGAACTGCACCGCAGTCCCTACGGTCAGACAATTCGCAAGTTGCTATTGGAAATTGAACCGACTTGCAAAGATCGCCTTCCCAAGCGCCAACCGAAGAAGGCTGAGGAGTCCGCCGAGACAGCCCCTGTAGAGGAAACAACGAAGGTAAAGAAAAAGAAGACTTCTGCGAAATCTCAACCTGCCGCGACCGTCAAGAAAAAGAAGGTCAGCAAGAAGGAAACTGCCTCGAAGAAAGCAGGCGGCGCAAAGAAGTCTGCGCCTAAAAAGAAGACGAAAACAGCCAGCCGAGTGGCGAAAAAGACCTCTAATAAGAAGCTGAAAAAGAAAAAACCTCGATGATTCGTTCCGTGCGATCCATTGCATCTTGGCTAAGAACCCCTACCTCGATTTAACTGTATATGGCCGGCCATTCTCATTGGGCGAATATCGCCCACAAAAAATCTGTCATCGACGCCAAGCGTGGCAAGCTTTGGAGCAAACTCTCCAAGGCAATCATTGTTGCGGCCCGCGATGGAGGTGGCGACCCAGCTATGAACCTGCGGCTGCGCTACGCCATCAACGATGCCAAAGCCGTCAGCATGCCCAAAGACAATATCGAACGGGCAATCAAGAAAGGAACGGGGGAAATCGAGGGTGGGAGCCTCGATTCGGTGTTGTACGAAGGATACGGTCCGGGAGGAGTAGCAGTGCTGTGCGAAATTCTCACCGACAACCGTAATCGTACTGCTCCCGAAGTCCGCAAAATTTTTGAACTCGCTGGTGGCAAACTGGGAGCAACCGGTTGCGTCGCCTGGATGTTCGACCGCAAAGGCCTCATCGTAATCGACAAAGGGCAGATCGACGAAGAATCGCTCCTCGAACTCGCCCTGGATGCTGGCGCCGAGGATGTAAAAACTTACGATGACAGCTACGAAGTGATTTCCGATCCCGACAGCTTCGGTGCCGTTTGCGAAGCGATCGACGCAGCGGAGATTGCCACGCAGTCCCGCGAAATTACTCGCCTTCCTCAGGATACAGTCGATCTAGATGTCGAGACAGCCCGCGCAGTATTGAAAATGATGGAAGCGCTCGACGATCACGACGACGTGCAGACCGTCTCGGCGAATTTCAATATTCCTGATGAGGCGATGGCGGAACTGGAAAGTTAAGAAACCCGTTTGGACTGGTCGCTCAAGCGACCAGTCCGCCTAGACCGAGTAGTAATTAGTCTTTCCCGTAGTGTTCGACTTGGGGCCAGTATTCTTGGAAGTCGAAGTCGGGGCTGTTGTCCAGGTCATGACACTGGACACACATGTCGACTACGCGACCTGGTTTCTGATCACCGACATTTCCCTCGTTCTCTCCGATCTTGAGTCGAAGCGCCGCTCGCAAACTTTCGATCTCAGCATCGCTGAGCGTCTCTTCGCCAGACTCAGCGGCCACGTGAGCTGCCGCCGGTCCATGACAATTCTCACAGCCGTTGCCATGCATCAGAGGAGACAACTTGATTCCAACGAAGCCGGATTCGTAAGGGAAATACTCTTGGGGATTCCAGCCCGTCACGTGGCAACTCAAGCATTCAGGATCGAACTGCCGAGGGGGCTCCAGATGCAAGAGAGTATCGGTCGCATGAAAGTGGGGAGTCTGTTCATAAATCTCGAATGCCGTCGTGTGACAGTCGGCACAAACCTGACTGCCAGCAAAGGAATCTTCCGGATGGCGTATCCCGGTGAGGCCCAAGCCTGCGAGAGTGGTTGTCTCCAATTCCTTTTGATATTCCACGAGCAAATCTTGCATCTCGGGAGAATCTTCGAAGCGATGATCGAGGGGAACACGCTGATAGCGCAACGGTTGCTGCGGATCGTCATAGACTCCCAGGGCGATCACATATTGCCCTTTATGGCCTGCCTCGATGAGGTACGAATCAGCCCCTTCAATCGGCCGGGACCGATCGGGTGGCTCTTCCGCACCTCCCGTTGTGGCAACCAAGTCAAAAAGCGGGAACTGCCGAGCTATCGCTGCTGCTTCGTCTGGAGCCCCATGGACCAGAAGCACGTTCAGATCACAATTCTGAGCCTCGATCTGGGGGACAACTTCCCGAAGTGCTAAAGCGGGATCCTTAATTTCGATCTCAGTATTGCCCGTGAGCAAATCGCCAGCCTTGGCTCCCAAGACTGCCGTGACGCCAATTTTCTTCCCTCCCGTTTCCACGATTTTCATCGGTTGGGCCATGCCGTAGAGATCCACGTTGGCTGAGACAAGTGGGTTATCTTCTGGATTCAGATTGGCAAGTACGAAAAGAATAGCTTCGCTGGAAAGTTGCAGATCCTTCAGACCAAAGGTGACGACCGAGTATCCCATGTCGATGAGGCTTCGCAAGATATAACGATACTTCATCTCCGCCTGAGGTCCCGTGCGGCGGACCTGGCCTCCCATGTCGAAGGCGACTGGGTTCCAGCCTTTGTCGGTCAACTGCTTGAGAAACGTGTGCCGCCGCTTCATGCCTCCTTTCTGGTTCTCCAACCCCGCACAGCCGCAAGGTTCCAGATAGCCGTCAGTCTCACCAGAGAACACCAGCGTGAAAAGCGGCGTCGGCCAATCAACAAAAATCTCCCCATTCTTTTCGATGGCATCTGCAATTTGATCGGGGGTTCCACCCTCTTGCACAGCCGAGCGAAGTTGTCCAGGCAAAGCAGCGATCAACACCACCACTGCCAGAAGGGCAATTCCGCAAAGTTTTCTTTTTGCCAAAAAGTGTTCCGCCATGAACTCCATGATTATTCACTTCTATCCGGTAAAATGGGAAAAACAGAATGGATGAGAGAGAATCGTAGCCGCAAAACTCCTGGATGACCAGCGGAATTGCTCCTCGACAAAGCCTCACTCCACGGAAAAGCGTACTTTCAGGCGCACTTCTGACGTGGTGGGGTGGTTCGAGGTGAGCACGATCGATCCATCTCCCCCGGTCGTATCTTCGTTTTCTCCTACATTGCTCATACGCACCATGGGACGTGTTCCCGGTGGGATTTCAACGAAGAGCGGCACATGGATCAATTCTTCGCCCATCTGTTTGACTTCGCCAAGTGTGACCTTCAACTGTTCAGGTTCAACGCTAGCTACACTCAGTTGCGTGTCCTTGGCTTTGGTACCACGCACTGCGATCAGCAGACGGGCCTTCTTCCCATTCGTGCTATCAACCGAGCCGAGCTGCAACAAATTCTGACTGGCGACCCAACCTGGCCCGTAGATAGAGATGTCTCCCACAACGTTTCCAGTCAACGGGACGGTAAGCTTCTCTGCCGAAGGGAGATTTGTCTCCAAGGTTAGCCAGGAAAAGAAGGGACCTTGAGTCTTGCCCGCCTGATAAGTAGCCGTCACTTTCATAGCGCTGATTGCAGAAAACGCCTTCAATTCAGCTTCGTCCACCGGAGTGAGTTGAATGTCGATCTGCTTGGCAACCTCAGGATCGCTCACCTCATAGCCAAGAATCTTGGCATCTTTTTCAATGTTCGAGACTAGATAGCAAAAGGCTTCTTTCGCTTCTCCGGCTTGAACCTTGCCGAATAGCAGTTCGGGTGGCTGAAGTGTGGTCGATTCAACCACCTCCCCTTCCACGGTAAGTTCGAATCGAGAACTTCGAGGGTCATTGGTCGCGAGGGTCGCTCCGTGGCGAAATGGTCCAGGTGCCGTTTTGGCAACCCACTCCAACTCGATATCGGTCTCATCTCCAGGAAGAACTTCCTCATTGGAGAGATCGCCGACCGTACACTTACAAGTTGTACTGACGACCTCCAAGTGAAGCGGAGCGTCGCCTACATTCTTGATCTTAAACACATGAGTCTTCGACGTTGCTCGTTCCATGCGGCCGAAATTGAAAACCGTTTCCCCTATCTCAGCAACAGGACCCCGTGCGTTGAGCGGGACATCAGCAGAATCGGCGGCGTTGGGCTGGTCTACCGGGAGCGAGGGGAGTCGCCCCTCGAGGTATCCCAAAGCAGCCCCTAGTCCGATACCGCTCAACGCAGCAAACAGAATTACACCCAAAACACTTTTCATAAGGATTTCTCTTGTATTCTAGCCGTTTCACAACGCAACACACGGCTTTTTGACACACGCACGCGCGGGATTCGCTTTCATTTTCATTGTAAGCCACTGGCAGGGTGCGTCAATTTGCGGGAGAAGCCCGCAGTAGCTCGCGGCACGCAGTGAAAAATTGTTGGAAATCACTTCGGCGATAATCGGGGTAGGTCCAATCGAAGGCATGCCAGGACTTTGCTCTGTAACTGAGCGTCACTTCAGCATAGATGCCGTCGCTCAGATAAATACGATGTGCGTGGTCCTTGGTCGAGGCAAGCACGAGCTTCGCCTGCGTCAAATATCCCGGATCGAGATTCAGCGGACGCTGCTCGGGATATTCTGCGGAATCACGATACTCATACTCCCAGTCGTTGGTGACGCACTTAATTGCCGCGAGGCGACCCGGGTCGATTGGCAACGCGCATACGACAAACTGTTTTTTCAACTCACTTCCCATGGTCGTGGCGTAATAGTCGGTCTCCCTAAAATCGAAGGTGGGGCTAGTCGCCCCCACGGGACCAAACTCGTTAGCGATTTTCGCACGTGCCCATTCAAGTGCCGTATCGTAGCGACTGCTCATGGCAACGAGCAGCAGGACCGGCTTAGGAGGAACGATAATGCCCATGATGATAGAGTCCCGGATCGCGTGGCGATCCGGCTGAGGGTTTATTAGCCCGAGGACTACTGCCCTCCGGGGATTAATACGCTCGCGCAAACACTCCTCGCCGATTACTCGCTTCACCAGTGAAGATGCACTTGCCCGATTCTGACGGTGCATCAAGCGGCACACACCGCACCGTGCATTTGAGTTCTTTGAGCTTGGCGTCCATCGCGGGGCTATCAACAAAATGACAATAAGCTAACCCACCGGGAGCACTCTCGGCGAAAAACTCCTCGAACTTCTCGAGGGAATCTATTTTTACGCTTGCTTCGCTTCGTAGCGCTGCAGCTCGCTCGAATAGTGACTGCTGAATCTCGGCGAGTCGATTGGCCACCGTGCTCACCAGCTCTTTTCGGAGTACGGGATCTCCCTTGCCATCGACGTCGCGGCGTTTGAGGAAAACTTTGTCCTCGGCAATATCACGCGGACCAATTTCCAGAACCAATGGCACACCCCGCTTGATCCACTGCCAGCGCTTGTCACCACCCCGCAGATCGCGGTCGTCGATCCGTGCGCGGACAGGCTCAGAAGCAAATTGCTCTGCGGTTAATTCCATTTTGAGTGTCTCGCAATAGGGCATGACCGAGTTGCGCTCCTCTTCATTGCGATAAACCGGCAGGATTACCACCTGAGCCGGAGCCAACCGTGGTGGCAGCACCAAGCCATCATCATCGGAGTGTGTCATAATCAAACCACCCACCAGGCGGGTCGAGACACCCCACGAAGTTGTCCAAGCGAATTGCAACTCGCCATCAACATTTTGAAACTTGATGTCTTGAGCCTTGGCAAAATTCTGACCAAGGAAGTGCGAAGTTCCCGCCTGGAGCGCTTTGCGGTCCTGCATCAAGGCCTCAATGCTGTACGTAGCGACCGCGCCCGGAAAACGCTCACCAGCAGTCTTCTCCCCCTTAATTACCGGCATGGCCATCACCCCCTCGGCAAAGTCGGCATAGACATCGAGCATCTGACGAGTTTCTTCGCGGGCTTCCTGCTCGCTGGCATGCACGGTGTGACCTTCCTGCCAAAGAAACTCCGCCGTGCGGAGAAACATCCTCGTGCGGAGTTCCCACCGTACTACATTGGCCCATTGGTTGATAAGGATAGGCAAATCACGATAAGACTGCACCCATCGGGCAAACGTGGCACCGATGATCGTCTCACTTGTTGGCCGGACGATCAGGGGCTCTTCAAGCTTCGCACTGGGCGCTGGTTGCAGTCCGCCCTGGCCATCGGGCTCCAATCGGTGATGAGTCACCACTGCGCATTCCTTGGCGAACCCTTCTACGTGCTCAGCCTCTTTCTCCAAAAAGCTCATGGGAATGAAGAGCGGAAAGTAGGCGTTTTCGTGCCCTGTGGCCTTGAACATCGCGTCCAAGTGCCGTTGGATGTTTTCCCAAATTGCATAGCCCCAAGGCTTGATGACCATGCAGCCACGAACGTCAGAATTCTCTGCCAAGTCGGCAGCCTTCACAACCTGTTGATACCATTCGGGGTAGTTTTCAGCACGGGTCGGCGAAATCGCAGTTTTCGGTTTGGGCATAGGTTTTGGAGAGCTAGAGAATCACCGCAACGCATGACGTCGCAGAGTTTATTTGTACATAACAAGGCCACATTCTAGCTCAATTAGTCCCCAGAGAGAATCGCACCCGAAAAACTGCCGACTTTGAGGCCCCAGCGGCACACGCGGAAATCTGATAGGATATTGCCTCATACCCTGCGATGTCTGACACGCCGGATCATACATGTTGCATTGCGCTAATTGCGAACCACAAACCACGAACCACTCACACATGTCCTCCGATACACGCCGCTTTGTTAGCCAGCTTACGCATAACGAATCCGTGAGCCAGGTGTTCCTGGCCTCCGAAAAGCAACTTCGTCCCAATCGCAATGGCAATTTGTATCTGCAAGTGGACCTCTCCGACCGCAGCGGCTCGGTGAATACCCGCATGTGGAACGCTACCGATGGTGATTACAAGGCATTCGAGAACGGTGACTACGTGCACGTTGAGGGTGCCACGCAATTGTTCCAGGGGAACATGCAGTTGATCGCCACACACATCCGCAAAGCCCGGCCAGACGAAGTGGATGAGTCCGATTTTATCACATTGCAATCGGCCGACATCGACAAGATGCGCAAGCGGCTTACCGAGATCCTTGGCCAGATTCAATCGGTACCCTTAGCCCGACTCGCCAAAGGCTTTCTTAAAGATGATGACTTCATGAACAAATTCTGCCGGGCTCCAGCGGGCATGAAGAACCACCATGCCTACCAGGGGGGTCTGCTGGAACATGTGCTAAGCCTGATGGAACTGGTGCTGGTGGTAGCTCCCAGGTATTCACAAGTCTCACAAGACAAACTGTTGTTGGGGGCGTTTCTCCACGATGCCGCCAAGACGGATGAACTTTCTTACGAGCGCGACATCGCATATACGGACGCAGGTCAACTCCTTGGTCACATGGTGATCGGCGTCACATTACTCGATGAGAAAGTCCGCCAGATTGTCCAGCAAGATGGTCAGCCTTTTCCTGAACGCCTGCTTATCGAACTCAAGCATTTGATTGTCAGCCATCATGGCGAATACGAATTTGGTAGCCCCAAACTCCCGATGACACTCGAAGCAATCGTGCTGCACCTGCTGGATAATCTCGACGCGAAGGTAGCGAGCTTCAGTCAACTGATGGCCGATTGTCCCAATACCGACAGCAATTGGACGCAGTATTTTACCCAGATTGGACGAAAGCTATTCAAGCCTGAGAAGGAACCTTGATCGAGAAAGGCTATGTGAAGGTCGGTTTTCCTCTTCGACCGAGTGCTCTTATGAAGTAAAATAGGGGTAAGAACTTACTCCCTTAATCAGGTTTCTCGCTATGCAGAACAGACCTCGACTAGATAGGACTGATCTGCGAGTGATTTCGCTGGAAGAAGAGGGTGATGACCGCGCCTTCTGGGCTACCAAGACTCCGGCAGAACGTCTCGATTCTCTGGAATATCTTAGAAGAGCTACTTACGGACAGAAGTCTTGTGAGGCTGGGATGATAAAGGTAATTCGAACTATTGACTGTCCATGGAGTAATACCTGAGCAAACTGAGCAGCAAACATTTATCGATCCACGCAACGAAAAGTGGCTATTTAATGCCGAACAGAATACTGTTAATTGTTCGTCTGCCTTTTTTGGTTGGGACTGTGCCTATACTGCAAACTCGACAATCTTCGAAGAGGCAGATCATTCTACGATGGACCATCATTGCTCCTGATTGCCCTTATAGGCACTATCGTAGCAATTGCATTAGGTATCTGCTTGAATTACTTCAAGCCATGGCTAGGAACTCTGGTAATCGTAGGTGTTCATCTAATTTGGCTTGTTTCGTCCGTTCTTGTAATTCACAAGTCTCATCAAAATGACAAAATAGGCAGATGACTTCCCAGCGACTCGTTGAGTCGCGGCTATCTCGCATCCTAGTTCAACGAACCACACTACCTTCTATGCCCGACATTGAAGACGCCATCCTCCGTTATGTTGCCGAGCCGAAGTATCGTCCGATCAAGCCGGCCACGATCGCCAAACGTCTTGGCCTGGAGGGAGATGACGTTGCACGAACGAAGAAAATCATCAAGCAGTTAGTCAAGCAAGGGAAGCTTGCCTTCGGTCCGAGCCACTTGGTATTTGCCGCCGAGAATGGTGATCTGCTCCTTCCGGAGAAGAAAAAGAAATCTGAGAAACATTTGATTGGAACGTTTCGCCGCGCCGAAGGAGGATTTGGTTTTGTGCGTCCTGAGGGGACTCCCGCCGGAGCGGGTCGCGAAGCCGACATCTTCGTCCCCGCAAACGGGGCGGGCGACGCAGCCAACGGCGACATCGTCCGCTTGCGACTCAGTGGCAAAGTGGGCCGCCAGGGAAAAAGCGAAGGCCGGGTAATTGATATTGTCCAGCGTGCGACCAACCAGTTCGTTGGCACTTACTTTGTACAAGGCGGTATGGGGCTGGTGCAGATCGATGGCAAGTTGTTTTCCAATCCTGTCTTCGTAGGGGACCCTGGTGCCAAAGGAGCTCAGCCTGAAGACAAGGTAGTGGTCGAAATGGTCCGCTTCCCATCGCACGTGCGTGATGGTGAAGGGGTCATCGTCGAGATTCTTGGCAAGCGAGGCCAAACCGGGGTTGATACTCTCTCTATCATTCGGGAGTACAACCTTCCAGGAGCTTTTTCCGAAGCCGCCCTGGAGGATGCACGTGAACAAGCAGAACGGTTCGACGAGAACAATCTCAAACACCGCCAGGACTGCACGGCTGAAACGGTCATTACCATCGACCCCGCGACCGCGCGGGATTTCGACGACGCAATTTCGCTCATACGGCTAGATAACGGCCATTGGTTACTCGGCGTGCACATAGCCGATGTTTCTCACTTTGTGCGGCCCAAGTCAACTTTGGACCAAGAAGCTCGCGACCGAGCCACCAGCGTCTATCTCCCCGATCAGGTCATTCCGATGCTGCCAGAGATCATCTCGAATAATCTCGCCAGTTTGCAGCCGGAGAAAGTTCGCTTTGCCCTCACGGCCCGGATTGAATTCAGCCCGGAAGGAGTGCGAATCGGCACCGACGTCTTTAAAAGTGCCATCAAGAGTTGCCGGCGTTTTACGTACGAAGAAGTCGACTCTTTTCTAGCCGATCGCTCTCTCTGGAAAATGAAACTCGCTCCGGAGGTACATGGCCTACTGAGCCGCATGCACGAACTTGCTATGACGCTCCGCGGCAGACGAATGCAGCGTGGGTCGCTTGAGCTCAACATGCCCGAACTGGAAATCGATCTGGATAAAGATGGCAATGTGTCTGGTGCGCATGTGGAGGAAAATACCGAGAGTCATCAGATCATCGAGGAATTCATGCTTGCTGCCAACGAGGCGGTAGCAGAAATGCTGGCCGACAAGGGCCTTCAATTCTTACGCCGAGTGCATGGTGCCCCCGAGCCACGCAAACTCAAGGCGCTTACCGACTTTGTCAAAGAGCTGGGACTCAAAACCGAAAGCCTGGAGAGTCGGTTTGCATTGCAGGATTTGCTCAGAGAGGTGAAAGGAGATTCCCGCGAACACGCGGTCAACTACGCTGTGCTGCGTTCGATGCAGCGCGCTGTGTACAGCCCCGATGAAGAAGGCCACTATGCACTGGCAAGCCGGTGCTATTGTCACTTCACTTCGCCGATTCGTCGTTATCCCGACTTGACGATTCATCGCCTGGTGGAGTCCGTGAGCCGTGGAAAAACTCCCGATCAACACTTGGGAGAATTGCTCGCGTTGGGAGATCATTGTAGCGACCGTGAACAACGAGCCACCGAAGCCGAGCGGGAACTGAAGAAAGTAAAACTCCTCTTGTTTTTGCAAGACAAAGTGGGGATGCAGATGGACGGCATCGTCACGGGCGTCGAAAGCTTTGGTCTGTTCGTGATGGGAACCCATCTCCCGGCTGAGGGTTTTGTCCACATTACATCACTAGCGGATGACTATTACAAATTTGACCGCGCCGGGCACATCTTGCGAGGCTTTCGATCGGGCAACACTTATCGACTCGGCGACCCTGTGCGTGTGGCGGTCGCTGCTGTGGACGTCGAAAGACGTGAACTCGACATGCGTCTATTGGAAAAAACTGGCGGCAGCAAAGAGGGTCGAGCAGCGAAGCGAAAACCCGACAAGAAAGCTCGAGCACAGAATCCCCGCAAGGACAAGAGAAAAGCGAAACGCAAGCGAAAATAGATGTCCAAGTAGAAGCGCTAGCGCCTGGAGAGTTCTCCAGGTGAGCCTTCTCGTCTCGACCCCTGGCAGCGCTGTGATAAACCGGTAGAATACGATTTCCTACTGGCACTCTTGAACGGATTTGTCATGTCTAACGACCAACTCGCCCAAACACCTCTCTTCGATTGGCACTGTGCACATGGCGGACGCATGGTGGAATTTGCTGGGTGGTCCATGCCTGTACAGTACACGGGCATTGTCGAAGAACACCAGGCGACTCGTACCGCAGTGGGCATGTTCGACATTTCGCATATGGGACGGGTGCTGGTCAATGGGCCCGATGCGGCGAGATATCTAGATCGCCTGTTGACGCGAGCGGTGGTCGATATGAAACCCCACCAGATCCGCTATTCACTCATCTGCAACGAAACGGGGGGAATCCTCGACGACGTACTTTGTTACCGTGTGACGCTCGAAAACGGCGAACCGTCTGGCTATGGTTTGGTTGTTAACGCCGGAAACCGTCATAAGATACTTTCTTGGATGGAAGCGCAGCAGACGGACTTCGATGTCCAGCTCGAAGATATTACTAACACCTACGGTATGTTTGCCGCCCAAGGTCCACGGGCAATTGAAATCCTAGATCCATACGTCTCGTGCGAGTTAACTTCGCTCAGATACTACACGGGACAAGTCGCACAGGTCTGTGGAGTCGAATGTTTTGTGAGTCGCACTGGCTACACTGGCGAAGACGGTTGCGAGATCGTATGCCCAGCTGAACAACTTACGGGTGTGTGGGAACAAATAATTCAGGCTGCTGCGACTGTCGAGGGGCGGGCAGTCGGCCTGGGTGCCCGCGACACGCTGCGTCTCGAAGCAGGCATGCCGTTGTACGGCCATGAGCTTGACGAAACAATTAATCCGGTCCAGGCGGGGCTTGATTTCGCAGTCAACCTCCGCGATCGGGATTTCATTGGTCGCGAGGCGATTCTCGGTTTCCAACGCGATCACAAGCAATCCGTGCGAGTCGGAATCCAAATGGAAGGAAAACGTGTAGCCCGCGAGGGAGCACCAATATTGCTGGGGGATCAACAGGCGGGTGCGGTCACCAGTGGGACCTTTTCACCGACGTTCAATCACCCCATTGCGATGGCCTACGTGTGCTCATCAGCAGCCGCACCGGGAACTCCTCTTGCAGTCGATGTGCGTGGCAAGGAACATCCCGCCCAGGTCGTGCCATTGCCGTTTTACGAACGGGGAAAATGAGTACGTGAGTAGATGGGTAAGTGAGAATAAGTGTTCCTGTGAAAACCTACTCTCTTACGATCTTACTCACATAATTACTTAAATGGAGAAACTATCGTGAAGCAAGAAGATCTGCGCTATGCCAAGACTCATGAATGGGTCGCAGTCTCCGAGGAGGGGGGCACTCAAATTGCCACAGTCGGCATCTCGGCGTTCGCCGTCGAAGCGCTCACCGATCTGGTGTTCATAGAATTACCCGCGGTGGGCAAACAGGTAGAGGCCGAGCAGCCTTTCTGTGAAGTCGAATCCGTTAAAGCGGTCAGTGACATTTACGCGCCCGTTGATGGGGAAGTGGTGGCGGTAAATACGGCTCTCCCCGATGCGCTAGAGACACTAAGCAACGACCCCTACGGAGCCGGTTGGATCGCTAAGATCAAGATCACCAACGATGCGGGTCTGGCAAACTTGCTCGACTACTCCGCATATCAAAAACAATGCCAAGAGTAACGAGCTGCGAGTTTCGAAGCGCGAGCCCATGTAATTAAGCATTTCTTAACTCGAAACTCACCACTCGAAACTCACCACTCGAAACTCACCACTCGAAACTCACCACTCGAAACTCGAAACTCAATCATGTCCTATCACTACAATACCCCTGAAGACAAGCAAGCAATGCTTGCCGCTATCGGCGCCGAATCGGTTCATGAGCTGTTTGATTCGATTCCAGCCGAGTTGAAGCTAGGCCGTGGTCTGGATTTGCCGCCAGCATTATCGGAATTGGAACTCGACCAGCACCTACGTGAACTCGCTTCGCGGAACACCGCAGCCGGTGATGCGATTTGTTTCCTCGGTGCCGGGAGCTACGACCACTTCATCCCGGCGGTTGTTGATACGATCGGCTCCCGGAGCGAATTCTATACTTCGTACACTCCCTACCAGGCCGAGGCGAGTCAAGGAAATTTGCAGGTGATGTTTGAGTATCAGTCGCTTATTACCGAGTTGACAGGGCTCGACGTATCAAACGCCAGCCTTTACGACGGGGCAAGTGCTGCCGCCGAGGCCGTCCTCATGGCGATAAGCTCTACTGGTCGGTTTGGCAAAGTGATTCTCCCTGAGTCGCTGCATCCCGAGTATCGAACGACCATTGAGACCTATCTGGAAAACCTTGCTACGGAGGTTGTCACAATCTCCACACCTGGAGGAGTAGTCGATTCCGAAGTGCTCGCCGAGGCGATTGATGACACGACAGCGGCGTTTGTGATGCAGCAGCCCAATTTCTTTGGCTGTGTTGAAGATGCCGACGAAGTGAGCAAAGTCGTGCACGAGGCTGGAGCACTCTTAATCGCCGTATTCGATCCGGTGAGTTTGGGCGTGTTGAAGCGGCCCGGTGACTACGGGGCCAACATCGCCGTGGCCGAAGGGCATACCCTGGGCACGCCGATGTCGTATGGTGGCCCCTATCTGGGGATCATGGCATGCGACATAAGTCTGGTTCGCCGCATGCCAGGCCGTATCGCTGGACGAACGGTCGACCGCCGAGGCAACACCTGCTATGTACTCACGATGCAAACTCGTGAGCAGCACATTCGCCGCGAGAAGGCCACCAGCAATGTCTGCACCAACCAAGGACTATTCGCCTTGCGTGCCACGGCCTACCTCGCTCAGCTTGGACCCCAGGGTTTAAACGAGACGGCCAACCTCTGTTTGCAGAAATCTCGCTACGCTGCGGAACAACTCTGCGGGCACGATCGATTTTCCCTGGCATTCGACGAACCGACTTTCAAGGAATTTGTAATCCGCGATGCTGAGAATCAAGTGGAGCAGCTATTAAAGGCAGCACTCCAGAGGGGCTATTTGGCAGGTTTGCCATTAGGGCGTTGGTACCCGGAACTAGCAGATTGCTTTCTGGTAGCCGTTACCGAGAAACGGACCAAGACAGAGATCGACGGATTGGTAGCTGCTCTGGCCGAATGTAATCTGGGTCGAGCTCATAAAGAATTAGCTGTTTAAGAGGACACCATGCGCGCTCTTACTCACCGCTTCAATTACCGCCTGGCCCTGTCAATGGTGCTGATCGCTTCTTGTTCGGAGTATTTGTTGGCTAATGAAATTTCTGAGGACTCCTCAATGAGTGATATCAGTGAGGCCTTCCGCGGAAAAATTGTCATGATTGAAATTGACCGTTCCAGTGCGTTGGAAAGCAAGAGCAACCACGCCGTGTTGAAGGACGCTCAGGTACTTTTAATAGGTGATCGTTATTTCATTCAAGGCAAAGGACACACACCCAAAGGTTATGAGGGCTCGTGGTACAAGAATGCTGTGGTAGGCATCTCGTGGAGCGATGTCACTCGGTATTATGTGATGACGCTGGAGCAGTTTGAAGAATACTCCGAGCAATACTCAAAGAACAGGGAAACAGAATAGTATTACATCTATGCGAAATATACGTGACACCCAACTTTTGTGTGACCTCTCCAAACCCGGTAGACGAGCGGCACGGCTGCCTGTTTGTGATGTGCCGGAGCGCGAAATTGCAGACTTGCTTCCTGCGAAAGCGATCGCTCAGACACCCCCTGCCCTGCCGGAGGTTACTGAGCCACAGATCGTACGGCATTTCGTAAACCTCTCGACTCAGAATATGTCGGTCGATACACATTTTTATCCGCTGGGAAGTTGCACGATGAAGTACAACCCCAAACGGAATGAACGGGCCGCTGCCATGCCGGGATTTGCCGATCTGCATCCCTACCAGCCAGAGGAAACGATCCAAGGAATGCTCTCCCTGCTCTATGAGATGCAGGAGTACTTTCAGGAAATCTCGGGACTCCCCGCCTGCAGTTTGCAACCAGCTGCAGGAGCGCATGGGGAGTTGACCGCCTTGTTGGTGGCGGCAGCGTATTTTAAAGACCTGGGCGAGAAACGTAGCAAGGTGCTTGTCCCTGACAATGCCCACGGCACAAATCCTGCCAGCGCCACGATGGCTGGATACCAATCCATCACCGTGAAAACAACATCCGCTGGCTTTGTCGATATGGCAGATTTTGCAGCCAAACTCGACGACGAGGTCGCCGTGATGATGATCACTAACCCCAGCACGCTAGGTCTGTTCGAGCCCCACATGCGCGAGATCGCTGACCAAGTGCATGCCCGTGGAGGACTCATTTATCTCGACGGCGCGAACATGAACGCCATCCTGGGAATCACCCGCCCCGGAGATTGGGGCGCGGACATGCAACATTACAACCCCCATAAGACCTTCAGCGGCCCGCACGGCGGCGGCGGCCCCGGCGCAGGTCCCATCTGCGTCATCGAGAAGCTCGCACCTTACTTGCCAACGCCGATTGTGAGGAAAGTCGAGAGTCAAGAGTCAAAAGTCAAGAGCCAGAAGAAGTACAGCAATCAAAATCTCGCTCTCGACCCTCCACTCCTGACTCTAGACTATAATCTTCCCAAATCCATTGGCCGAGTTCGCTCCTTCTTTGGCAACGTTGGCGTACTGGTGAGGGCCTATGCCTACATTCGCACCCATGGGCCAGACGGACTACGCGAAGTTTCGGAGAATGCCGTTCTCAATGCCAATTATTTGCTCAGTCGTGTGAAACATATATTGCCGGTTCCTCAGGGGAATCGTTGCATGCACGAGTTCGTCGCCTCGGCAAGCACTCTGAAGAAAGAAAAAGGAATTTCCGCGATGGACATTGCAAAGCGGTTGTTGGATTATGGGTTTCACGCACCGACGGTTTACTTTCCCCTGACCGTGCCCGAAGCCATGATGTGTGAGCCCACTGAAACTGAGAGCAAAGAAACGCTTGATGCATTTGCTGAGGTCCTTTTCAGAATCACAGAAGAAGATGCCGAACTATTGCACGATGCCCCGCACACAACCTCGGTGAGTCGTCCGGACGAGGTTCGCGCAGCCCGACAGCCCGTGTTGACCTGGGCAGCCCTTGCCGAGGCTAGTTGAGTCTTCATGTGAACGAAGCCTTTCCCTGCCAGTTGATTATCGATCCTCCCGCCGACGGTGCATGGAACATGGCCCTTGACGAGGCACTGCTCCAATTCGCTGCCGAGGAGGGAATCGCCTCCTTGCGGTTTTACCAGTGGCAAACTCCTACTCTGTCACTGGGTTATTTTCAACAATATGAAGACCGCCAGAATCATCCGCCAAGTCTCGGAGCGGCTGTCGTGCGGAGGCAAAGTGGCGGTGGCGCAATCCTTCACGATCGCGAGATCACCTATAGTATCTCGCTTCCCAAGATGCATCCTCTGGCCAAGGATGCTCAGTCGCTCTACAACACGGTGCATAAGACGATAGCTACGATCCTTGAAGGACATTTGCCACAAGGTCATAGGGTAAGTCTTTTTGAGCAAGACTTAGCGGCTGGCAATGAAGAACCTTTTCTCTGTTTTCAGAGGAGAGCTCGTGGAGATCTTGTTTATCAACTCATCGAAGACGATTCTCCAATGGCCGCCAAGAAAATATTAGGTAGTGCACAACGTCGAAGCCGCGGAGCTGTCCTCCAGCACGGCAGCCTTCTCTTGGAGCGATCGCTTTTTAGCCCGGAGCTCCCCGGGTTGAATGACCTTTCTGGCATTTCACTTACCCGTGCCGCTTTGATCGAAGAGTTACGGACGAAATTGCTTCAAGCCCTATACCTCTACGACTCTTTATGCGAGATAAACCCAAATGTTTACCCCTCTGCCCACCGTTGCTATAATAGAAAGTACGGAAACGCTCTTTGGACGAAGAGGCACCTCACGCATGGCGTCCTATGAGCCGATAATGGGGATGGCTCGTTCTTGTAAATCGACCCTGCTCGATTAGCAAGATGTGCCATCAGCTACCCCCTCCACCGAGGGGTTAACCCTATGAGAACAATAATTAGAATTTCGTGAGCCATCGGGGCCATTTTTCATAAAATCCTTATATTGGACTCGTGGCTTACCCGTGTTATCCTGCGCCTAGTAAGGACTCCTGGGGGGGAATCCTTCTAAGCATAAATCACTGCTTGTGCATGTGTAGCGAGAGGAATATGGGATTATCATCACAGCCCTCGGTGAGGTGGTCTGGGTGAACTTGTGATTTTCTCCTCGCACTCGCGTGCAATACTATTTCTTCTTTGGGATTGATTACTTTTCGGATCGATTTAACAGGCTAGTTGATGGACGTAATTCTCAAAGTCATGAAGGGCTCGAAGGTTGGAGCCAAGATTGCTGTCAAGAAGGATGAGTTCTTGATCGGGCGGAGTCCAGAATGTCACCTCTGTTCTGGTAGCACTTCGATCAGCCGTAAACACTGTGCCATCCGTCGTAAAGGAAACAAAGTAACCATCGTCGACTTAGGTAGCCGCAATGGGACGCTCATCAATGGAAGCAAGATCACCGAAGAGGTAGAACTGTCCTCCGGCGACACACTTAATATTGGCAATCTGGAGTTTTTGATCACGCTTACAACAGGTCTGAACAATGAGAAAAAGCCCCAGGTAAAATCCGTCGCGGAGGCAGCCGAGCGCACCGCTTCAAAAGCTTCTGGCAGCGACATCAAAGATGAAGACATCTCCCGGTGGCTATTGGAAACGACCAAACCTGAAGAAGATGTGACCGATACACAGACAATTCGTCTGGATGACACGAAGGCGAGCGAATTGCAAGACGCAGTCAATGAAATGCGCGCTCAGGCTGGTGAAGTCTTCAACGGACCGGAAGAAACCGAAGAACTTGAGGAAGAATCTGCCGAGGACTCAGGAAAATCCTCCAGCAAGAAGAAAAAGCCCGGCAAACTACCACCCATAGAAAAGAAGCCCACCTCAAAGAACAGCGTGGAGGCAGCCGCAGACGCCCTTCGCTCTTGGAGCCGTCGTCGCTAAGTTCGTTGAGTCCACGTCCCACCAATTTCCCCCCCTGCCATGAAATCTCGCCTCCCCCAAGATTCAAAACGTAAGGCCTCGCTGTTGGGCTTGGCTTTTGACGCCGATGAAGGTCTTAAACGCATCACACGTGGCCCCAATTTCCTGCTGGCAGGTGGTTCTCAAGACACGCATGGAAAAATGCAAGAAACTGCTATCAAGATCAACGAGCATTTGGCCCGCCGAGGCAAAGACATTGCAGAGGTTTCTCTGCACGAACTGCGTGACATCGTCACGGAGATTCACAAATAAGGTGACAGGCTCGCCACTGCCGTTTGCCAGTGACGAGCCTTACCAATATCAGTATTAAAGCGTCTCAACGTCGAGTTCTTCTTCAGCCTCTAGATCCGAAGCAGGGTCCTCCGTTACCGTTTCGGTATTCTCACTCTCGGGACGCACCAAGGCCAACTCCGCTGGGGAAAGCTTCACGTATCCCAGCCCACGAATGACTTCCAGCACCTCGCTACAGGTAGGAAACATGCGGCCATTCTTGCGCTTGTATTCATCCAGAGCACTCATGAATGAGACCTCCTCTTCGGAGTAGTCACGCTCGCAAGTCGTGGGATCGATCTGTCGACGACGTTGAACTTTGGTTCGGCGTTCCAGTTTGACGGGGGAAGTGCTGTCTTCACGGCGATCTTCCTTACGACGGTCGATCGTCACTTCCATTTCTTCTGCAGACTTGGCAGCTTTTGTAGTCTTAGCCGCGCGGCTCTTGGGGGATGACTTGGATTGTTTCGCTTTCGAGGTCTTTTTGGCGGAAGGGCTTGTTTTAGTCGGCATGGGGAAGACTGCTCCTGTTTAGGTAGCCCTGTGGTAGGGCAGGTCGCTAAGTGGAAGGGGACGCTAGCAGTCATCGGAATGCCGGCTGGGCAATATAAATCGACCACGAAAAATAACCGATTTCCATAAAGATGGCGGTTGGTGCGGATTTTCCGGCTTGGTGAAACTTTCCAGCCATGCCAGCAACTGCCCCAGCCCACGACCGCACAACCATGATAATCTGGCTTTTGGGTTGCGTCGGGGAGCCAGGACTGCTATTTTTCCGCCCCGGAATTCTCGGAACCCGAAAGCTCCAACTTGGTCAGACTCTCTATACCATGCTCGAGAGGAACGCACTCACGTGCGGCACCTATCATGCACTACGCACACTTTTCTCGCTTCTGGATACTTACTGCATTCGCTCTTTTAACAGGATGCAACAACATGACCTCGCAGGCTCTCAACTCCGAGGGGGTGCGCCTGTATCAAAACGGCAACTATCAGCAGGCGGCGTATCAATTCCAACGCGCAATCGCCAGCAATCCCCAGTCGGCTAGCGCGTATTACAACCTTGCTTCCGCTTTACACAAAAACGGCAAACTCCAAAATCGACAGCAGGACCTGCAACAGGCGGAACAGTTGTACAACCAATGCCTCGACTACGACCCCAATCACGCCGAGTGTTATCGAGGACTTGCCGTATTGCTTGCCGAAACGGGTCGGCAAGACGCTTCCTATCGATTGCTGGAAGGCTGGGCCGCGCGGAGCCCCAGGTTGGCTGACCCCCGCATTGAACTGGCACGCATCTACGAAGAGAACAACAATCTACCACTAGCTTCCGCAAAACTGGAAGAAGCAATCACCATCGATCCCCACAACAGCCGCGCACTCACCGCCCTGGGCCGTCTGCGAGAATCCTCGGGAGACACGGCACAGGCATTGGCAAACTATCAACGCTCCTTGGCAATTAATCGCTTCCAGCCAGCCATCGAATCCCGCGTTGCATCTCTGCAAGCCAATCAGGCCGTAGGAGCACCCATGAACGGTACACCTCCCGATGGGACTCGCACGGTGCAGCAATGGCAATCGAATGTGCGGTATTAACAACCGCTAGCGCACGACGCGATTGAGAGATGTCGCTGCCACGCTTCACCACCGCTCTCTGGAAAATCGCTCCGCAAGTGCACCCCGCGAGATTCCTCTCGCTCAAGTGCCGATTGAATCATTACTCGCGAGACCACGAGCATATTCTGCAGTTCCCACCCTGCCGGGTCGCTGAATTGACGGCTCAAGGCGTATTGGCACCAGGCGTCGATCGTTTTGCCGGCGTTCAACAACTCGGTTCCGCTACGAACGACCCCGGCAGCACGCCACATCAAGCTCTTAAGTGAATTGCGGATGTCGACCAAATCAAGCGGCTCGCCGCTCGGCTCGCTCTCGGGGTTGGTCAGGGGGATGGCTTGGAAGTTGTCGGGCATGTTTAGCGCGGCTGCTGAAGCAGCTTCGCCGGCGTGAGCTCCATAGACCAACCCTTCGAGCAGACTGTTCGATGCCAGGCGATTGGCTCCATGCAGACCACTGCTCGTGACTTCTCCAGCGGCCCATAAACCTGGCAGTGTCGTTTTTCCTTGATGATCGACCGTGAGACCACCGATCATGTAATGGGCACCAGGGCGCACGGGAATTCGGTCCCGAGTCACATCAATCCCAAATTCCGCACAGCTCTTGGTGATGCCGGGGAAACGACTCCGGATTCGTTCGGCACCGAGCGCTGTCAAATCGAGATAAGCACACGGATGATGCGTTTTGTTCATGCGATCTACGATTGCCTGGCTCACCACGTCGCGAGGTGCCAGTTCAGCCCGCTCGTCGTAGCTCGGCATGAAACGCTCCCCATTACCATCGACGAGAATGGCTCCCTCGCCACGCACTGCCTCGGTGATGAGCGTGCGGCTGCTGCCAGCGATGTAGAGCACCGTGGGGTGGAACTGCATGAATTCCATGTCGCGGAGTTCTGCACCGGCACGATAGGCAATGGCATGACCGTCACCGGTCGCCACTTGAGGATTGGTCGTTTCGCGATAGATCTGCCCGACACCACCGGTGCAGAGAATTGTCTGCTTCGCCCACACAAACGTGCGGCCATGATTCTGGTGCCACACCAATGCCCCGCGGCACTCTCCCTCGTGGGTCAAGAGATCGATGGTAAACGTATCCTGCCACATTTGGGCGCCAAGCTCTTCGCGAGCCCGCTGGATCATCGCCCGCATGATTTCCTTGCCGGTCGCATCTCCCAAGGCATGCACAATGCGATGATGGCTATGCCCCCCTTCGCGCCCCAAGAGAAGCTCGCCGTCGGATTCCTGATCGAACACCGTGCCCCACTCGATGAGCTGACGAATATGTTCGGGGGCCTCCCGAATGACCATCTCGACGACCTCGCGATTGCAAAGGTCAGCACCTGCAATCATCGTGTCGGTGATGTGATCCTCAAACCGATCCTCCGGGGCAAGCACCCCGGCAATGCCACCCTGGGCATAGGCCGAGTTCGATTCATTCCAACGATCCTTGGTGACCACCAATGTCGACAGCCGAGGATCAATCGCCATCGTCGCCCGCAACCCGGCAATCCCTCCACCGATCACGAGCACATCCACAAAGTGATGCGGAATCCGCTTGGGGTCAAAGGAAACAAGATATCGGGGAATCGTGGGGACCATGAGCTTCATTGTCGAACAGATCGCCAGCAATTGCCAGACCCAAGTTTCTTAGCCGGACCCCCCCGCGGTCCGGGACAAGCCCCTGACTTATTGCAATGATTACGCAACCCCTGGCCTCCGAACTGCCTGTTCGCTGGACCGCTGCTCGCGCTCCCGATACTGCCGTGCTCGGCACAACAGACACGGCATGTAAACCATCGCCCCACAACCCCGGCAGCGCTCGGCGACCGCTTCTTGATCGTCGCATGAGTATTTGACCTTTGTCTCACGACCGTGCAGCCCGCGGCGACCATTGGCAATGGAATTGACGACCCCGCGGCTGATGCCCAGCCTGGTGGCGATCTTACGCTGAGAGAGTTCCCCTTCGTCGAGTAGCCGACGCACCTCCAACACCTTTGCTAATGGCAACATGGCTGCGATTCCCTCCTGTCAAGCCGAGGGCCACAGTAGTCGGCCCCATCGTCATCGGTCCAGAAATCACCCGACTCGGGGAGCGGGTCGAGCTGGTCCTCGTCGGGAACAAAAACCTCCCAGGGATCGTCGTCCCAGGGATTCGTTTCGGAGGGAACTTGTGGGTGATCGCCACGAAACGATAGCTCTGTTGTCACGGTGTTTGCCCTCCCGATTACTAAAGTGCAGACGCCCTCTGCCCAAAACCGGCAGGACCAATAGCGTCGCCAGACAGACAAGAACCTAGCAGAAAGGGTGGCCAAAAACTATACGTATGTACACTATTTTGGGTAGGTTTTTTGGAGGGGTTTTTCTCTGGGAATTGGGGCCTGAATTTCCGCCTAGACAAGCTGCGGAAAAGGTTTAGCTGGAACCCGAAAGGAAGCGATTGAAGGCAAATGCTGGGGACACCCCCCCTGCGAGAATTCCGCAATCTTTCCAGAAGTCATTCTAAAGACTCGGCTTATCTCGCCTGCGCCGCCGGAAGGGTGTATGTTGCCGTACTTCGTTGATTCTCGAATCTATTATCACGAAACGATTCAAGCCTCTAGCCCCGGGTCAGGGAAAGTGAGTTCCGCGAACTTTACCGCTACCCGGGGTTCATTAATTCTTCTCTTTCTTCGGTCGAGCGGTACGCCAGATGTACCAAGATCGCGTCGCCGAGGCCGAAAGAAACGCGCTGCAATTCGTCCTCGATAATATTCTCTTGGTACACAAAGCCGATACCTCGGACGAGGCTCTGCTTTTGATTGTTACCCCGGGTGGCGTCCGCCGAAAGCGGACTTACCCGGGGCTATGGGCTGATATCCCTTCGGGATAGGGATTAGCGCATCGAGCTTCTTGATACTTCAAAGTGTCATTCACTAAATTCCCGAAAATTTATGGTGAGAAACCGGATCAAGAGTCAGAAGTTAAATGACATCGGTCTCTTTGAATTCTCTCAAAACTTTGCGCGAGCTTTTGGCCGCGCGATTGGTTAGACTCCTTGTTGCATATGTTAATGCTGCAACGCTCTTTGACAATTGAATTCCTTCCTGTAGGCCCTCGCAGCGTTTCGCACTTTTGTACGCTCACGGTGCGACTTATGTTTACAAAAGTTTCCGACAAACACTATAAAACCAGGGGAAATCGAGTTTTGTTTTGTAAAAAAAGTTTTCGACAAAATGGCCAGCGCACTGCACCGTCCACGCGGGTAGTTTGATTGATTAACTTGGTAAAGTAGAATCAGAGCCTTGTTACATTGATTTCCCAGCGCCAAACAATGGTCCCCACAGCTTAGAAATGGACGAAAAAAGGTTAGATTTCTTCCTCAATCGGCGTTACCAGGTTTTGTTGGGGGTGCTAATTGTCTTGTTGGTCATCGAGCCAATCGTTAGCTCGCATGGCATTCTGCAATCGATGTTCGACATATTGCTTGTCGTGGTCTTGGCTGTGCTGGTGCTTGCCATGGCCAATGAAAAGGGTTGGCGGCTTGTTGCAGTCTTTTTCTGCGTGCCAGCTGCTGCACTGTCGCTCGGTGGACACCTGATGTCGACGACCCATCAAAACATTGGTCTATCAATTGGTCAAGGCTTGGCCGCGTTGTTCTTCATCCTGGTCGCCGGCAAAATCATTGCGACGATCATTTGGACGCGAGAGATCTCGCTCGATAGCATCTACGGTGCGGTCTGCGGCTACTTGTTAATCGGCGTGGCGTGGGGCCTTGCCTACACGGTAGTCCAGTTTACCGACCCCGAAGCGTTTGACATGAGTGAGGTGCTTCAACATCAATTGGACGAGGCCGAGGGAACTCGCAACTTATTCGTCTACTATAGTTTTGTCACTTTAACCACGGTGGGTTATGGAGACCTGACTCCTAGCACAGAAGTTGCCCGGACCTTGGCTTGGGTCGAATCAGTAGTCGGGCAGTTGTATTTGGGCATTCTCATAGCTGGCCTGATGAGTGCGCTGGTAGCTAAGAGAATCAACGTGGATCGCAGCTCAAACCAACTTTCGGAATAAAGAACAGCAAAGCATTTTTTCTTGGACGAAATTCCAGCAAGCTGCGTGCATCTTCAAGGAGAACATCATGTAGAAAAGGGTGCTAGGCGAATAAGTCGCACTAGCACCCTTAGGTTGGTCACGTCGTCCACCTGTGATGACCTAATTGATCATCAACAGGTTTCTGAGCGTTCCGCTACTAATATCTTCTCCAAGCGGATGAACATAATTTCTATATCGACCCAGATCTAGAAGAGAATACCTGCTCCAGTCGTTACTCCGAAGAAGCCTAGATCGGCGTCCTGAGGTTGTGCATTCTGATAGTTCCCTTCATCGAATGGAGCATTATTCGTGGGTCCCCCAGTTCCTGCATTGTTCCAGTATTGGGCTTCCGCAGCCAGAGTGAAGAAGACTGTGGAACCGGATGCGAGATTGGTACGACCGTCGAGGCCAATCTGCATCTCTCCAGCCGAGATCAAATCGTCGTTATTGTAGTTCTCTAAACGGGAACCATTATTCTCAGGCGCTGCAAAGAAATCTGAAGTACCAAAAATGAAGGAACTACGTACTTTTGCGAACACCGATATCCCACCGTGCACCCGCTTTCGGAGTTCGGCTGCTACGGTCAAGCCCCAACCTTCGAAGTCATGTCCCGAGCTAAACGCATCAGAGCCAGGAGCCGTTTCAGTTCCCGTGTAAAGCTGTTTCATTTGTGCGTAACGCAGGCCACCGGAGTAAATCACGTTAGATCGTTGGGCGACTGCCTCCAGGTCGAGTACATGCATTCTTAGGCTGTGCGTAAATATTGCATCGGTTGCATTGTCGAGGCCAATGTCATCACCGATTGAATCCTCTGCGAAATAAGAAAAAATGTCCCCATTCGGGTCGTTGGCGGTCAATGATGTATCATCATCGAAGTACCAGTAGCGAGCGCGAGCGCCGACGCCACCTTCAACGAGTGCACCAAACTCGATGCGAGGAGAGTAGCTAAAGTCCCAGCTAAAGGGAACTTCCCGGTATCCATCATTCAATGGAAGTGGATCGACGAGATAGTATGCTGCATTTCGGGTGAAAAATGGCTGAACGATTACGCTTTCGTATAATACATAGAGCCCGTCCCCATAGCTACCGCCTCCATAGCCACCACCACAGCCACAACCGGAACCACAGCAACAACCACAACCGGAACCACATCCAAGATCACAGCCAGCACAGTTATCGCATCCGACTTGAGATACTTGGTCGTCAAACATGTAGGAAGCTTGATCTATCCCATCGCGCTGAGCCTGAGAACCAGACCTAGACTGTTGGAAATTGGGACCCATGCTGTCATAAGTCATGTGGCTCGTTCTTTGAGCAAAACTGATTGCCGGAAGCGAAATAACGACTACCAGACAGCATACGGCGTGACTAATTGGCCTAGCAAACATGAAACTATCCCCCTAAAAAAACGCTACAGAAGGTTCGAAAGTATTGTTGTAGTGGACTGAAATCGAAAGCTAGCAACAGCATCGCAGTCTCCTCATAATTCGTCGGACTAATACAACTCCTATGAACAGTAAAATCACTACAATCTTCAAAATTCTTTCAAGTTTATTGAAATCCTCGGGAAATAGGCAGTTCCTGGACGGCACAGGACAAGAATAGGCGTGTGATTAAAGAAGAGAACGATATTTAAAAGGAATTGTCCCTCCTTCCGGAAGCAGGATGGGCGGTGACAAACTGAGCGTTGGGAGCTATTACTCCCCCAACCGGCTCAGGGAACCTTGCATTGACAGGTAGAGTTGATTTTCGAAGCGATTGAGATGGTCCTTCATCGCGGGAGTCAATTGCGAATAGACTTCGCGGGCTTCGCCCACTTGGCCAAGCTGCTCGAGGCTCACCAGTTGGGCGGCCAGGGCGAAAGCGCGCAGCGATTCGTTGGTTTGCGCCTCCTCAGCCAGTTGTTTTGCCAAGGAGAGTGCCTGGCCATACTGTGGTGAGTCAAACAAATAATGTCGCACGAGCCCTTGCTCGGCTAATTGCTGATAGTAGCCGTCGGCTTCGGGAAAGTACTCCCACACGGCCCGCCAGGCGGCCTCGCTCTCGGTCATCTTAGCATGAAAGAGCTGCGCCGCAGGAGAGTCTCGTTTGGGGATCGTTGCCGATTGGCTTCCTTCGAGAACGAATCGCGGTCGGCTCACCCATGCAAGCGCAGCACCACCTAATAGGGCGATCGCAGCGAGCATCGCAATACGTTTCCAATTCCACCGTGCCGTTGTCAACTGAGCTTGCTCGCGTAGCAATTGCCCCAACTGCGTGCTGACTGCCGTTCGGTTGCCGTCGGAGGCGATCCATTCCAGCAGCGACCATTCCTCTGAGTCCGCAGCCCATCCTTCTTGTTTGGCGGTTGTTACAAGCTGTTTGATCTCGCGCAAAAGTTCGCTGGGGTGTTCGTATCGCGCTGCAGGTTTTTTGGCGATCATGCGATGCACCACCCTGACCAGTTCTGCAGGCAAGCTCGCTTGAATGTTTCCCAGTGGTGTGGGCTCGCGATTGAGATGCTGCATAGCAATCGCCAGGGCGGTCTCTCCCGAGTGGGGTGGCTCGCCTGCAAGCAGTTGGTAGCTGGTGACTCCCAAGGAATATATATCACTCCGGGCATCGACTGGACGACCATCGATTTGCTCGGGACTCATGTAGAGGGGTGTTCCGAGTGCAACACCTACTTCGGTGAGCGTCTTGGTATCCACGCTCAACATTCGCGCCAGACCGAAGTCAGCGACTTTCACGACCCCCGACGGGCTGAGAAGAATGTTGGCGGGCTTGATGTCGCGGTGCACGATTCCCGTCTCTTCAGCCTGGCAGAGTGCCAAGGCGACTTGGCGAAGAATCTCCAGCACGGTCCCCGGTTCCAAGGTACCTTGCCGCTCGAGGATCTGATCGAGGTTTTTGCCCGCGACAAATTCCTGGGCAATGAAGTGATAGCCCTCTGCAGCACCCACCTCGTAGATTTGCACAATATTGGGATGCAGGAGCGAAGCCGCGGCGCGGGCTTCGTTCTGAAAACGCTGTACATAACTGGGGTTTTCCGCCAGCCGCCGTTGGAGCACTTTCAGGGCAACCTGCCTGCCGAGCGATTTTTGCTCTGCGAGGTACACGTCGGCCATGCCACCTGAGCCAATTCTGCGAAGCACGACATACCCACCCAGTGTTCGACCAGTGAGGTCAGAATCGGTAGCGAGTGGCGGCGAATCGCTCATCGGTTTACCTGGGGAGCTGAACGTCGCGGAGCACGCGCTCGGTGGCCTCTGATTTGTTCAATACATAGAAATGAATCCCTGGCACACCCTCGGCAATCAACTCGGCGGCCTGGCGAGTCGCGAAATCCACCCCCACTTCGAATTGGCCCTCGGATCCATCCTCATGCTGGCTGAGCGCGGCGAGGAAGTCGGAAGGAAGTTTCGCTCCACAAAGCGACGAGATTCGTTGAATTTGTGCCCCGTTGGTCACCGGCAATAGCCCTGGCACGATAGGAATTTGAATTCCCACGGCCTGGCACTTTTCCCGAAAGGAGAAAAAGTCTTTGTTGTCGTAAAAAAGTTGAGTGATGACGATGTCTGCGCCGGCATCCACCTTGCGTTTGAGATTCGCGAGGTCGACCTCGGGGCTCGTGGCTTCCTGGTGGGTCTCAGGGTAGCCTGCCACGGCGATTCCCATGTCTGAGAATTCGCTGCGTATGAAAGTGACCAATTCATTCGCATAGGCAAAACCTCCCTCTACCTTGCGGAAGGCAGTCTCGCCGCGGGGAGGATCACCACGCAACGCGACGACATTTTTGATTTCCAATTCCAGGGCACGCTCCAGATAGGTGCGAAGCTGGGCGGCCGTGTTTCCCACACAAGTGAGATGTGTTGCCACGGGAAGCTGATATTTACGGCGAACGTGGGAAACCACCTCGAGAGTGCGATCCTGAGTTGCCCCTCCTGCTCCATAAGTACACGTGATATAGCTAGGCTGAAATTGAACTAACCGATCCACATGAAACCACAGATTCTCAACGCCAGCATCGGTCTTTGGCGGGAAAAGTTCAAAGGAAAGGCCAAATCGATCGCGGCCATAGGCCTGGGCAAGGGTCGTCAACAGGGATTTCTCCATAAGGTTTTCAAGTGCTGGCGAAATGAAAGATATATATGCGATAATCTAGGCTAAATGCGAAGACGTTAGCATTTTGACCCATTGTATCTGTGCTTCGCAATACTACCATGGCCGTCGATTGGGTGCACTCCATGCTATGATTCTGGCCAACTTCAGGCCACAAACAGATTTCCAATCCCCACAGGATTGTAATTCGCTATAATCTGCTGCTGGTAGGCGACGGCACGCCCAGTCTCGAAACACCCAGGTGAACCGATATGAGTCAAACAGAAATTCCTCACAGCACATCCAAACCCGCTCGTGATAGCTGGACCGAGGTCACTCCCCAAGCGATGTACGATAAACTTGTAGCCGTTTCCAGGAACCTCTGGTGGAGTTGGCACCCTGAAGTGGTCAGTCTGTTCCGCGATTTGGATCCGGTGCGGTGGCGGCAATTGGATCATAATCCGGTCGCCTTGTTGGCTGAAATGACTCCCGACCAGGTCGCTCAGCGGGCCTCGGAAATGGTGCTCTTCACGAGAATCAATCAGGCCCACCGGCGGCTGCGAGACTACCTGAAGAACACCCACAGCACGTGGGGCGCGCGCGAGGGAGGCGTCCTTGGCTCGATGCCGGTCGCTTATTTCTCCGCTGAGTTTGGCATTCACGAATCGGTGCCGATTTATTCAGGTGGTCTCGGAGTACTTTCTGGAGACCACATCAAGAGCGCTAGTGGATTGGGAGTTCCCCTGGTGGCTATCGGCTTGTTCTATGATCAAGGTTATTTCAAACAACAACTTGACAGCGACGGTTTCCAGCACGAAGAGTACCTGGATACGAAAGTCGAAAACCTGGCAATGGAGCCAGCAAACGACAAGAACGGCAAGCCGATCACCGTCTCGATCGATACGCTCGATGGCAAGCTATTGGCTAAAGTGTGGTTGATGCGAGTCGGACGTGTGCCGCTTTACCTGCTAGACTGCGACGTAGAAGGCAATCGCCCCGAAGACCGTGAACTAACCAGTCGCCTCTACGGCGGTGACGTCCGCACACGCATTCGTCAAGAATTGGTGCTGGGCGTCGGTGGTGTAAAAGCTCTGCGTGCATTGGGTATTCATCCTGGAGTCTATCACCTCAACGAGGGACACAGTGGCTTTGCTCCGCTGGAAGTGATCCGAGAGCGCATGAGCGATGATGGAGTGGCGTTCGACGATGCCCTGCGCGACGTGGCTCAGCATACCGTGTTCACTACCCATACTCCTGTACCAGCTGGACATGATCGCTTTGAAGGGAAACTTATCGAAGAGCATTTGGGCCCCTTGCGGCAACAGTTGGGAATATCTTACGAACAGTTGATGGGGCTCGGCAGAGTGGAACCTCAAAACGAGCAAGAACTGTTCTGCATGACTGTGATCGGTTTGAAGCTATCACGCCGAGCCAATGCCGTGAGTTCTCTGCATGGTTATGTCTCCCGACGCATGTGGTCGAATCTCTGGCCTTGGCGGGTAGAGGAAGAGGTTCCCATTGGTCACATTACCAACGGCGTGCATGTCCCCAGTTGGCTGGCTCATCCGATGCAGTTGTTGTACGACCGCTATCTTGGGCCCGATTGGCTGGCCAATGTGGGTGACCTCGAGACATGGCAAAGGGTTTATGACATCGATCCGGGTGAATTGTGGGAAACCCACAATGCACTCAAGAGCCGCCTGTTGGAATTCGTTCGCAGACGCGTGAGCCGTCAATGCCGCCGCCGTAACGAAGATGAAGCCGCTGTGGAGGCAGCCCGCACGGTGCTTGACCCGAGTGCTTTGACGATTGGTTTCGCCAGGCGCTTTGCCACCTACAAGCGGGCGGATCTGTTTATGAAGAATCTCGATCAGTTTATCGAACTGGTTGACGACACCAATCACCCGGTCCAATTTGTCTTCGCCGGCAAAGCGCATCCTGCGGATGAACCCGGCAAACGGCTGATTCAAAGTATTGCCAATCTACGACACGACCCGCGCCTGGCGGGGAAGATCGTGTTTGTCGAGGACTACGACATCAACGTCGGTCGGCATCTCACCCAGGGGGTCGACGTCTGGCTAAACAATCCCCGGCGACCTTTGGAGGCCTCGGGTACGAGCGGACAAAAGGTGGTCCTCAACGGCGGACTCAATTGCTCTGTGCTGGATGGCTGGTGGGCCGAAGCCTATAACGGCAAAAACGGTTTCGCCATCGGGCTGGGCAAGCAACACGTCGATACCGCTCAGGGCGATCAACGCGATGCCGAGGATTTGATGCGTGTGCTGCGCTACGAAGTGATCCCGCTATTCTATGATCGCGACGTCGACGGCTTGCCCAAGCAGTGGATTGGTCGCATGACCAATTCGATCGCATCCCTGGCTGCCCGCTTTAGTGCCCATCGCATGGTGATGGACTATGTGACCAAGGCCTATCTGGTCGCCGCGGGCGGTTTGAGTTCAGACATGAACATGCGATAGCTTGAGAGCAATGCCCCTCAGCTGGACCGCCACTGCGGTCCGGGAAAACCCGGAGGCAAGTGTGCCTCCGGCTAAAGTCGATGGCGAGGCAGATGTCTTGGGGGTACAATGGTGATTCGTCTCTGGCGATTCACTCCCCATAAATACACCCTATGCCCCCTTCCATTACTTCCCCTGACGACCCCGCACTAGCGTTGCTGTGTGAAAAGCTTCACAAGCTCGCCGGTGAAACCGATGTCACCAGCCGATGGCCTGCGGAGCAGTTGCAGTTGTGCGGTGATCATGGTGTGTTCGAATGGTTCCTCGAACCTGAGTGGGGAGGACAGTCATGGGATCAGGAGGCGATCCTGCGGGGATACCTGGCACTGAGCAAAGCTTGCCTGACTACCACGTTTATCATCACCCAACGATCTGGTGCCTGTCGCCGGATTGCGAGCGGTGAAAATGACGACCTCAAGTCGCTGCTGTTGCCTGAACTGGCCAGTGGAGAACGATTTGCCACAGTTGGAATCTCGCATCTCACGACGAGCCGTAGACATTTGGCGACTCCCGTGCTGCAGGCTGAACGCGTGGAAGGGGGATTTGTCCTTGATGGATTCAGCCCCTGGGTGACTGGAGCTGCGCATGCTGAGCATGTCGTCACAGGTGCAACCCTCATGGAAAACCGTAATCCAACCGAGCAGCAACTGCTGGTGGCATTGCCGATGGACTTGCCGGGGGCGTCGGCAGGTGATCCGGCACAGTTGGTCGGCCTGTCTGCTAGCCACACAGGCCAGGTAATCTGTGATAACGTATTCGTCGAAGAGCAGTGGTTGCTCGCAGGACCGATCGAAAATGTGATGTCGCTCGGCTCGGGTGCGGGAACCGGAGGGCATCAGACTTCGACCCTCGCGGTGGGATTGGCCAGAGCGGCAATCGATTTCATTGAATCCGAGTCAGCACGACGTGCCGAACTCGGCGTCCCACTCGATGCCCTGCGGCAAGATTACGACGAAGTTTATGCTTCATTGCTGGCCGTCGTGCGAGGTGAGCCGAGTTGTTCGACTGAGACCCTCCGGCAACGTGCCAATAGCCTCGTGTTGCGGGCTACTCAAGCCGCCCTGGTCACCGCCAAGGGTGCCGGCTACGTGCAAGGACATCCCGTTGGCCGCTGGTGCCGCGAGGCTTTGTTCTTCCTGGTATGGAGTTGCCCCCAACCGGTC
Organism: uncultured Planctomycetaceae bacterium; assembly: GCA_937925545.1. GTDB lineage: Bacteria > Planctomycetota > Planctomycetia > Pirellulales > Lacipirellulaceae > Bythopirellula. The sequence continues at coordinate 706,284 of CALALR010000015.1, read as the reverse complement.
GTAAATGCCAATCTATGTGAGCTGGCGGGGATTGCAGAGTAATTGTTTTCACCCTTCACCGGAAGGTGATGGTTTTGTAAGGTTCGACCACCGCCTTCCGGCGGCAGCCAGGAATAAAATTAATGTCCGATCAAGAGAAACCGATTGTTGTTTGGCACGAGCATAGTGTGTCTCGTGCGGACCGTGAAAATCTCAATGGCCATCGCGGTTGCGTAGTCTGGTTCACGGGCCTGAGTGGTTGTGGCAAGAGCACGGTAGCCAACCTCGCGGACCAAATGCTTCACGAGCGGGGAATCCACAGCTACTTGCTCGATGGCGACAATGTGCGACATGGGCTTAACGCAACTCCGGAAATGCTCGCCAAGCGATTCGGTGAAGAGTTCGGCAAGCGATTTGGCTTGGGATTTTCCCAACAAGACCGCGAAGAGAATATTCGCCGCGTGGGAGCGGTTGCGGGGCTGATGAGTGACGCCGGTCTAGTGACGCTCACGGCCTTTGTGAGTCCCTACCGGGCTGATCGCGACAGTGTTCGAGCAAGTTTGCCTGAAGGTGATTTCATCGAGGTATTTGTCAACGCATCGCTGGAGACCTGTGAGTCTCGCGACCCCAAGGGGCTATACAAGAAAGCCCGGGCAGGTGAGATCGGAAATTTTACGGGCATCAGTTCTCCCTATGAGGCCCCCGAAAATGCCGAATTAGTACTCGACTCCGATCGATGCGCCCCCGCAGAACTCGCCGGGCAGGTCATCAAATATTTGGAGAAAGCAGGGAAACTTGAGTCGACTGGGTAACCGCGTCTGAGATCAATTTCTTGAAAACCAAGTGAAATAGCGAAAAACTGTCCCCCAGCTGCCAGTTTTCTGAGCTTATAAAAATCGGGGACTAGCGACTCGCTGCTCACAATTCTCCGTGATTTGCAGAGTGATAGCGGTCCCATAGCAAAAATGCTTTCGACATTGACCTTGTGCTGCTGAGAGGACTAGATTGCACAAAGGTGTGGAGTCTCTGCTCTTCAAATAACCACACGGAGGATCGGACATGGGTACTCTTTTCACTCAAGTTCCCCCCAGCAAAACTGCTGAAGGCCATCCCAATCGGGAATTCGAAGCAAGTTTCGTTGCGGGAGTATCAACCCTGGAAAATCCTCATCGCCAACTGCGCACCGGACTAGTTGGAGATGAAGTCGCCCAGCTCGTCAGGGAACAACTCGACTTTCATCTTCCTGGCCGCATTCGGCAACTCAAGGTTAGCGTGGCTGAAAACTCGATTGTGCTGACCGGCGCATGCAGTTCCTACTACACCAAGCAACTCGCACAACACGTGGCGATGGAAGTGCTCACTTACGAGCGGCTTGTAAATCAACTGGCCGTTCTGAAGGGATAATAGTCACTCGCACGCCCAGGGATTGCAATCCCTGGGCTTAGCCTCGCTATACTATTTCTCTCAGTGTCGTTTCCAATTCTTTCTGGCCGGTGAGGAATTCGATTTCTAAACCGACGGCCCACAACGGGATGCCTCTCAGCGTAGGCACTCGGACTTTCACCAAATCTTTGCGAGTGGTGAGTATAATCTCTGACGAGTGACACCACGCGCTGAGTTCGGCGATATCTTCGCGAGTGTAGTTGTGGTGATCGGCAAACTCACGCAACTGCACAACTCCACAACCGAGTGACTCAAGGGTATGCCGAAAACCGGCAGGATTGCCGATACCGCAGAAAGCCGCGACACGCTTGCTGGCCAGCAAGTTACATTCGACCTGATGACCATCGCTATTAAACAGTCTGGTGGGGCGGTGCTGAACTTCGCACCAGATCGCGCGAGGAGCCAACTGAGAAACTCGCCTACGGATCGCTTCGCGTTCGGCCGTGGTCAGGACATTCGCCCGGCTCAAGACGACCACGTCAGCACGCGTCAGTCCAGTCACCGGCTCACGAAGTGTTCCCCGAGGGAATACATGGTCGAACCCAAACGGCTCTGTGGCGTCCAACAATACGATGTCGAGATTCCGCTGAAGACGCCGGTGCTGAAATCCATCATCGAGCAGAATCAATTGTGCACCATGTTCTGCAACGGCAAGGTTGGCTGCCGCTACACGATCGGCGTCTTGGATATGGGGTACACCGGGCAGTGCTAATTCCAGTTCTAGAGCTTCATCGTTGGGTGCACCCTTTTCACTTCCATAGCCTCGGCTCACAATCACGACGCGAATTTGTAAATCACTCAACCTGCGAGCAAGCCACTCCACCAAAGGTGTCTTCCCCGTTCCTCCGAGCGTGAGGTTGCCGACACTCACCACGGGAACTTTCGCCGAATGCGATTCCGCGCGCCCCGAATCATAGCGTTGGTTGCGATACCGCATAGCCCAGGCATAGGGCGTCTCTGCCAGGCGTAGTACTCCACGCAGCAGCGCAGCGCGCATGCCAGCCTGTCGGCCACTCACCAATTTACGGAATGTCGAGGGGTTGAGCATGCGAGATTGTAGTCGCTTTCCCGGAACGCGTGGCGGTTAGGCTAAAAGTGCACTATCTAGCAGCTTTCTTGGAACATTCTTTGATTGCCGATTCTCCGGAAAAAAAGGGCTTGTCACTACCCCAGGTTCGGCAAAATATCCTGCTACCGACCTGACCGCTGGGAACAGACCTCTATAATAGATGCAGTTACCGTCCCTTTCGTATCGGAACCTATCTAGAATCTCCCCACCTGCCATGGCTAGTGTCTCCGAAACTTCTCCGCCAACCCTTTCCCGATCGGAAGAACGTCTGGTGGATGAACAGATTCGCCGTACGCTCAGATCGCTCAAACTGCTCGACTTTACGGCCGGCTTGATCACGCTAGTGATCGGCACACTCGGCTATCTGCTGACCGTGGCGGTGCTGGATCAGTGGGTCATCCCTGGGGGATGGAATGAAACCACTCGGATAATCCTGCTGACAGTGCTTGTCATTGGCGTCGGTTGGTACAGTTGGTATGCCTTTTGGCCGCTATTGTCGCGGTCGATTAATCCTGCCTATGCCGCGCAGCTCATCGAGCGAAACACTCCCTCACTGAAAAACAGTCTGTTGAATTTCCTCCTGCTCCGCACCCATCGACGTCAACTTTCGCAACAGGTCTATCAGGCGATCGAGCATCAGGCGGCCCAGCGGTTGTCTGAAGTCTCGCTCGACTCGGTGATCGATCGCTCGGCAATCCTGAGACTCGGATATGTGCTGGTCGCAGTGGTAGCCCTCTGTGCCCTCTATCGCGTCTTGTCTCCCAAAAACCTTACGACCTCGGTTTCGCGGATCTTGATGCCTTGGTCAGAGATCGCGGTGCCGAGCCGTGTAGAGATTTTAGACGTCTCTCCCAGGGATACTTCGGTCGCTCGTGGCGAGCCCTTGTCGATCTCTGCCGAAGTTCATGGTCTCCATGAAGATGAAACAGTCGAAGTGCATTACTCCTCGCTGGATGGTCAGGCCGAAGATCGAGTCGTAACCTTGGCGGGAAGCCCTGGAGGATTGCGGTTTGAGGGAAAAATCCCCGATCGCTTTGCGGGCTCAGACGGCGGCGGGGTGCAACAGGATTTGGATTATTGGATTACGGCCGGGGATGCGCGCTCTGCCAAGTTTCGGGTGACCGTGTTTGCCAAGCCGACTCTGGTCGTCGAGCGGATTCGCTACGAGTACCCTGCCTACACAGGGCTTGCTTCACGCGAAGTCGAAGGGACCGGTGACATCACTGGCTTGGAAGGCACAAAGGTCATTCTTTATGCCCAGGCGAACCATGAAATTGCCAGTGCCCACGTCGATTTCGCAGCCGACGGGAGACACGACCTGGCGATGTCTGCCAAGGGGGATAAAGCCAATGCCGAGTTCACTCTCTCTTTGAAAGAAGATCGCCGCACACCACAATACGAGAGTTACGTACTCCGTTACAAAACCGAGAGCGGCCGCACGAACGATCTGCCACCAAAGTACTCCATCGATGTAACGCCCGATTATGCTCCAGAGATTCAGATCCTCGCACCGCGTGACGAAGAGGATCAACCGATCGAACAACTCGACGTGCCAGTCAACCAAGAATTCAGCATCGAGATCGAGGCGCGTGACCCCGATTTCTTGCTGAGCAATGTTTCGCTGCTAGGCGAACTTGGCGGGAAGCCAATACTCGCCCATAAGCTACTCAGCACCGAACATGAAGGGCGTTACGTCGGGCGCTTTACCGCTACCCCTGCTGAGTTGGAACTCAAGTCGGGTGATATTCTGGAATACTGGGGCACGGCAAATGACAACCGCCGCCCCCAAGCCAATCTGGCCGTAACTCCTCGGCAGCGAATTCGGGTCGTTGGTCCTCCGCAGTTCGATCAGGAAAATCCTAACGGTGAAGGCCAACAAAACCAGAACGGCGGCGGTGAGTCCAACGAAGGAGAATCCGGCGAAAGCGGAGAACAAGGAGAAGCAAGTGGCGCCGGTGGTGAGCAATCTGGCGAAGATGGCGAGCAAGGCGAATCTCAGGAAGGTGGCGGCCAAGGGGAACAAGGTGAGGGAGGCGAGGGAGAACAGCAGCTAGGAGGTGAAGGAGGCAGCGGCGAGCAGCAAGAGAACGAGGGAGAATCTGGCGACCAACATGAAAACCCTCAGGGTGGTGGTGGGGAGAAGTCGCAGCCGGGCGATCAGCAACAACCGGGTAAGGTGTCGACCGAAGGAGATGACGACGGCGAGGCCTTTGAAAGAATCTCAGACCACTTCGCGGAGAAAGATGCCAACGATCAGGAGCAAGGAGGTCAAGCTGGTGCAGAGAATCAGTCCCGCGAAGACACTAGCGATGCTCAAGAAGATCAGTCCGGCACAGCAGAGGGTGAGCCCGATGCCGATCAGGCGGGTGATCCTTCCGATCGAGAAGATGCACAGCAGGGAGAGGCCGGATCGGACGGTGCACAACAAGATCGCGAGTCGCAGGGAGCCGGTGCCGAGGGCGAACCGAGCGAAAGCGAACAGCCGGACGGTACCGAGCAATCGGGCGAGCAATCCGATGGTGAGTCCCCTGAAGGGGAAATGTCGGGTGAGCAAGGTGAGGCAGGCGCGGGCGAAAACCCCGGCGAGGAACAAGGATCACCCGATGCAGGGGACAAACAACCTGGTGATAAGTCGGACCAAGAACCTCAGGATCCACAGGAAAACGATCAAGAAGCCCCCGGCCAGGGTCGCGGAGATAAAGAGTCAGATTCTCAAGGGGGTCAGGGGGGTGATCGCTCCGGAGGAGGACAGGAAGGGGCCGGACAACAAGCAGATGCGGAAGGAACGGGTGCTGCAGGCGAGAACACAGCCGCCGATGAAGGGGCCGGTCAGGCTGGCGAACCAGGCGCTGGTGAAGATTCTGCCAATCCCGGAACCGACGCCACCGCCGACCAACCAACCGGTCAACCGGGTGAGGATCAGCCCGGCGAGGGAAGCAAGCAAGCAGATCAAGGCACTGGCAGTAAGCCGGGTGGAGAAGGAAATCAAACGGCAGCAGGTGAGGAAGGTCAGCAACCAGCTAACGAAGGTGCGGGGAGCGAAGGCCAGCCAGAATCTTCAGAAGAGGCCAACCCATCCGCAACGGCAGGACAACAGCCTCCGAGCGGGGGCACCGGAGGTGCGAACACCCCGCCACCCGCGGGCGAACTAGAGCCGGGCGATGAGGCGAACTTGGAATTCGCCCGAAAGCAGAGCGACCTGGTCCTTGACCGCCTCGAAAACCAACTCGACAAAGATCAAGTCGACAACGAGTTGTTGGACAAACTCGGATGGAGCAAAGACGATCTGCGCAAGTTCGTGCAGCGATGGAAAGGTTTGATGGATGCTGCCGAACAGGAAGGAACTGCTGGTGAAGAAGCGCAGGAGAAACTCAACGACGCTTTGCGAAGTCTGGGTCTGCGACCTGGCGATCGCGGCTTCCAATCTCAAACGATCCAGGAGAAACTTCGCCAGATCCAAGATTCCTATCGAGGGCAGACGCCTATCGAGTATGCCGACAAGGTGCGAGCTTATATCAAAGGAACCGCCACCGCAGGTGAAGAAGAGGATTGAAGTCCCTGAAAGTTTTGAACAACCCACCTTACTGTAGAAGGGTCAGAGCCTCGGCACCCCACGAAGTTTTAGGGATGGCCTCGTTGCAAAGAAGCCAGGTTCGTCAAAATGCCACACTTCTCGACATATTCGTTACAAGCAGAACGAGAAGTCAAATGCGGACGTCTGTTGCAAACCACTCTTGGTCGCATTTCCATGAGAAGCTGAAATCTGACCTAGGCTTTCAATAGAGTTCCATCTATACGAAGCGTATGCGGCCGAATGTAGGCCCTACTTTTCGGATCAACTTCTGCTGAAAGTTTCGTCATGTCACTGTATCGTCGACGAGCAAGCTTGGCAGGCTGTCTGCAATCACGCCGCGGTGTTGCCGCTACGGAATTAGCACTTGTTCTTCCTTTGTTCGCCATGCTGGTGATGGCCTCGATCGAGGCGTGCAGCATGGTTTTTTTGAATCACAGTCTCTCGATTGCCAGCTATGAAGCGGTCCGTGTAGCGATCAACTTCGATTCGACAAATAAGGAGGTGCAAGATAGGTTCGATTTGCTCGTCAACGCCCGGAATGTCAAAAAAGCAACTCTTGCCATTTCGGCGCCCAATGTTGCCACAGTACCACGGGGGACACAAATCTCATTGACCGCCACTGCACCTTGCGACGCGAATGCTCTGTTACCCCCTTGGTTTTTTGGAGGAAGAACGTTGTCTGTCACGACAACGATGGTCAAGGAGTGAACTTCCCATAGTGTCATAGTCCCTTCTCGAGGCCCCAGCTATGTTCGTCTCAAATCCAATAATTCGCACTGAAAAATACTGTCCCACCAGTCGCCAGGGAACCATCTCAATCCTGGCTTGTTTCCTGATGGTTGTGTTCCTGGCGAGTGTCGTCCTGTCGGTCGACGTGGCTTATATGCAGTTGTGCCGCACGAGACTTCGCTCGGCGACTGATGCTGCCGCCCGGGCTGCGGGCGAAGCGCTTTCCCGGCAACAAGACCTTGATGCTTCGCGTCAAGCGGCCAAAAACCTTGCCCAGGCCAATCTGGTTGCTGGGGTACCTCTTGTTTTGGATGACTCGGATATCATCTTCGGCCATTCCGAACAGCAAGAAGGTGGTGCGTGGGACTTTGAGGCGGGCGAGGAACCGATCAATGCGGTTCGTGTCAATGGCCGCCGGACCCGCACGGCCCCCTCTGGGAGTGTTCCCACCTTGTTCGGGAGAGTCTTTAGTGTGTTCGATTTCGAGCCCACGCAGCTTGCTACCGTAGTGCGCCTGGATCGAGATATTTGTCTGGTGGTGGATCGCTCGAGTTCGATGAAACTCTATCTTACGGATACCGCTCCAGTGATGTCGACGAGCGATTCGCGATTCTGCAAGAAGCCAAACATGTCTCAGAGCCGCTGGGGGGCCTTGTCCGTTGCCGTAGATCGTTTTACAAGCGCCCTCCTGACAACTCCGCAGACGGAGCACTTAGCCTTGGTTTCCTATGGAAGCAACTACACAAGCTGCAGCCATACCAACTACGCCGCAACAATCAATCAGTCTTTGAGTGCAGACTACACGGATGCGACCTCGGCCATGCAAGCCATTTCGAATTCCAAGTTTAATGGCATGACCGACATCTCGGCCGGCATCCTCAAGGGGATTGAAGTTTTGACTTCCGCCACTGCTCGTCCCTATGCAGCGAAGACCATGGTGTTGATGAGCGACGGTGCTTACACACAAGGTGTTCAGCCGAGTACGGTTGCCCCGCAGGCTGCTGCTGAGGACATCGTGATCCATACGATCACCTTTGGCGAAGCGAATCCCACGGAAATGCAGGCAATCGCCGACGCCACGGGGGGCAATCACTATATTGCCCCAGACGCGGCCGCCTTACAAAACATCTTTGAAGAAATCGCATTGACCCTCCCTGTGATGTTTACCGATTAACTGGCGGAGCGAGCGAAAACAAGCTACCTCTGATGAAAATCATGCGAAAAACAAACAGACCAAGAGAACGAGCAAGTAGCCGATATGGAGCTACAGTAGTGGAGTTTGCGATATGTGCTCCTGTTCTCTTCTTGTTCACCTTTGCTTCACTTGAATTTGCACGGGTGAACATGATTCGGCAAACGGTAGAAAACTCCGTCTACGAAGGTTGTAGACGAGGAATCGTCCCTGGTGCTACTGCTAGCGACGTCATTACTGCAGCCCAGTTCGTGCTTGATGCAACTTTGGTTGCAGATACTAATGTGACCGTAACCCCCAGCGTGATCACTGAGGACACTACCAACGTGACGGTCGCGGTCTCGGTGCCCATCAATGCGAATTCCTGGGTAGCACCCCTGTTCTTCGCAGACAAGCAAATCAGCAACAGTTTGACCATGCGCCGCGAACGGGGGCTCAGCAGCAACATCGACTGAGGTCACCCCTCAGCCAATGGACCGCTTTCATTGCGAATCCCGAGTCGCGTGGCGATCTGGGCAGGGTAACAAGTCCACCATGGTCCCAACGGCCATGTTGGGCTAAGATTCCTCCATGACTCGCTCACTAATTTTCTGCATTTGTGTCGGCTGGCTGGCCGATTTACCAACATCACTTGCTGACCAGACCGATCAAGCCCTTTTCGATCAGTTTGTTGAAGACTACTGGCAATTTCGCTTGCGCGAATCGCCCCTATTTGCCACCTCTACGGGAGATCATCGCTACAACGATCGGCTCGGATCAGTCTCACTCGCTGATAGCAAAAGCCGCAACGAGGCAAATCAAGAGTTTTCGAGTCGTTTGAACGCTGTTGAATCGGAAAATCTCTCCTTGGCGGATCAAGTCAATCACGCCATTCTCTCTCGGGTTTTAAGTGATGAACTCGCCGAGTACCAATTCGGCACGCACCTGATGCCCATTACTCAGCGTAACGGATTTCACATCGAGTTTCCTCAACTTTACCTGAACGTTCCTCTGGAATCGCTCACCGACTATGAAAATTATCTTGCCCGGTTGCGGGCCTTTCTTGAATACACCAATGGACATCTGGAACTGTTGCGCGGCGGAATCGGCTCAGGGTACGTGCTACCGGCAGTGGTGCTAGAAGGATGGGAAACACCCATCGATGCGCAGATCGTCACGGACCCCGAGCAGAGCACACTCTACGAACCGTTCAAAGTGTTTCCTACGACGATTCCTGATTCGGAACACGAACGATTGCGTGACGATGCCCGCGGTGCGATTGCTACGAAGGTTGTACCCAGTTATCAGAAGCTCCGCAAATTCATGGCCGAGGAGTATGTGCCGCATGCCCGCGACACCATCGCCGCAGCCGCATTGCCCCAGGGTCGTGAGTTTTATCGCCATCGCGTGCAGAGTTTCACCACCACGGACATGACTCCCGATGAAGTTCACCAGTTGGGACTTGCCGAAGTAAAGCGAATCCGTGCTGAGATGGACGAAGTCATTCGCGAAGTCGGCTTCGAAGGAGACTTTGCCGCTTTCGTCGAGTTCTTGCGGACCGACCCGCAGTTCTATGCAACCAGTGAAGAACAGTTGATGAAGGAGGTTTCTTATGTGCTCAAGAGCATGGATGGCAAGCTTCCGCTACTGTTTGGCAAGCTGCCACGGATGCCGTATGGGATTCGCCCAGTGCCCGACTACGTCGCCCCCCGCACAACGGCGGCGTACTACCAGCAACCCACTGGCGATGGCACCAAGGCCGGGTTCTACTATGTAAACACGTACGACTTGAAGAGTCGGCCGCTGTTTAACATCGAAGCTCTTTCCTTGCACGAGGCCGTGCCGGGACATCACCTGCAGTTGGCTCTGCAGCAGGAACTGCCAGACATGCCCGAGTTCCGCCGCTTCACTGACTTCACCGCGTTCGTCGAAGGCTGGGCACTCTACTCTGAGCGGCTGGGACTCGAAGCCGGGTTCTACGAAGACCCCTACAGCAACTTCGGCCGGCTTACGATGGAAATGTGGCGGGCCTGCCGCCTGGTGGTCGACACAGGGATGCACTACTTCGGCTGGACACGCGAGCAGGCAATTGAGTTTCTCACTGAGAACTCTGCCCTCGCTAAGCACGACATCCAGGCCGAGGTAGACCGCTACATCAGTTGGCCCGGCCAGGCCTTGGCATACAAAGTCGGCGAACTCAAGATTCGCGCGCTTCGCCAGCACGCTGAAGAGCAACTGGGAGAAAACTTCGATCTGCGCGAGTTCCACGACGTGGTTCTCAGCGCGGGTGGAGTGCCGATGGATATTCTTGAAGAGAATGTACGGGCGTGGGTGGCAAACTCTAGCCAAAGGACCACGTCCTCCGGGGAATGACAAAACGCGTTCTCATTCTTTCCCGGACCACGTGGTGGTCCGGCTATGTTGAACGTCAATCGCTCACTCCCCCTGCAGTGCCTCCGCCACGGCGTCGCAAAAAACCCAGTCGTCGATCACTAATCCTTTTATTGGCTGGGGCCGAGCCCCCCAGGCAACGACCACCACTTTCGCGGCGGGGTTCACGTAGAGCGTCTGACCGTGGATACCCATCGCCATGTAAGAACCATCCTCGCGTGAAGCGGGTGTTGTGCCGGTCCACCACAGGTAGCCGTACTCCAATGGAGTGCCGTCTTTGAGTTTCTTGGGAGTGGTTGCCTCAGCAATCCAGCCTTCCGGCAGGATCGCCTCCCCGCCTGCCAGGCCGCCGTTCATCAGAAACAGGCCGAAGCGGCCATAGTCGCGTAAGGTCGCGCTGAATCCGCTACCGCCGATCTCGATGCCGTCCTCAGATTCAAGCCACCAGTTTGCGTCGGCTTCCATGCCAAACTTGCTCCAGATGCGCTCATAGAGATACGTCGCCAGTGGCCTATCAATTGCCCCCCGCAGCACTTCGGCCACCACCTGGGTTTCGCCCGTGTTGTAGTTATTAACGGTGCCGGGCTCCGCCACGCGCGGGAGACTTATCATCAGATCCATTGCTGAGCCAGCTTCCTGAGAGATCTGCGCTTCGAGGAGCCGCCGGCGATCGGACTCCGGATTCGTATACTCTTCACTCCAGCCGACCCCTGAGGACATCATCAGCACGTCGCGGATAGTGACCCCGTCGTACGCGCTCCCTGCCAGCGCCGGGACGTATTCGGTCACGTCGTCGGAGAGACTCTCGATGTACCCTTCCTTGAGTGCCGCCCCGACAAGCGTGGAGGTAATCGACTTGGCCACCGACATCGACATCCAGCGGGTCCGTGGAGAGTTTCCAAAGCGAAACAGTTCCAGCTTAATCCTCCCTTCCTTCAGTACCAACAGTGCAGAGATCTTGTTGAGAGAGACGTAGTCGATCAGATCGTATGCTTTGCCATCTGCTTGGAAACTCACATTCACCAGTGGCTCCCCCGCGGGGGGCAATGGCATCGGCGTCAGCGACCTCGGCACCGTGCGCGTGGCAAACAGCCGATCAATATTGCGAAACGTATTGACCGCCATCTCGGGCGAAAGTGTGCCTGAGTAGATTTCACGTACCGAGCCGATTGGCTCCAGAGCGTGGGGATAGGAGGCGCGGGCCGTAACGGGAGCTTCTTGCTCGATGATAGAGACTTGAGCCAGCGCAGGTGTGGCAAGGAATGCGGAGGAAAGCATCCAAAAAATTAATGGCTGAGCACTTTTTAAGATTCTCTTCATGGCTGAACCTTGAGCTATGAGCCCAAAGTTAAGATTTGTGTTCCATCGAAATGCTGTGTTAGATGAGTGAATTAAATGTCGGGATTTCAGAAAAAAACGCCACAAAGAGCATGAAATGCCCTAACGCCTGATAGGTTATAAGTCATCCCCTGGAGTTTGGTACTCATCGGCTATTAGTACGCGATCTTATGTGTTCTATTGCGACGAACCAAACGGTCGCTAAAAACATAGGGATGAGTGGCCACAGTGACGGCGCTTTCGGAGTCGAAAGTACAGCGTCGATGATAAGCCAGCCGCAAAACGTAAAGAACACCACGCCAGAAGCCAGTTCCTGATTTGCAAATTTCTTCATGAGATTACTCCCCGAGAAAGACATCGTTCGCTACTACAGCATGTTTCTATTACAAGAATCTAGAATCGGTTTCAAACTTGTGAGCCGAATGCGCTAGCATCGAGCGAACCTACGTTTGGTCTTGGAATTGGAGTCACCCGAGACCAGCGCCTACGGCTCACAAAAGCTGAAATCCAATTTTAAAACCACTTCTAGTAGATTCCTCATACTTGATTACAACCCATAACGGAAGCGCTACACTGGAAATCACACGAACTTAGGCTAAGTATATCCTACAGCAATTCCAAATACTCGTAATAAATTGCCCAATTTGCAAGATTCAAAGTTTATTATTCGCGCGAGTGCAACCCGAACATGTTGCCCTCGGTGTCTACTAACAAGGTGATAAAACCGTATGGGCCGATCGACATCTTGGGGCGATGAATTTTACCGCCCGCTTGTTCGATGCGTGATTCTTCATTCGCACAATCCAGGCAACTGAAATAGATTAGCACGCTGTTACCGCTGGAGTTGCAGCCTGCCATCTTCGCCAACGCGCCTGATGCGCCTGCATGGCTCCCGGACCACGTGGTGGTGCGGCTAAGAGCTATGGCATTCACGGTATCACATTCGGCGTAGCGAAGAAAATTGCCCAGACGCTCATCACGAGATAAAGCACCAACAAAATCCACCAGCCGAACACGATGATACCTGGTAGCTCGACGCCCATGATTTGAATCACCAAGCCAATGACCGCAATGGTTCCCAGCAGGAGTGCGGCCTGATCGGGACCCATCAACGTTGCGATGGTCAGGATCAATGAAGCCACAGCCATCACGATCATGATCTGCTTGATCGAGAACGAAAAACTCAGTGCGGGATTTTCGGAAATATCCTTGGCTGATTCAAACGTTGATGATCCAGAACGCACTGGCGCTGTGATCGGCTCACCATCTTCATTTGTCTCTGCGGCCAAACGTGCGGCGACCTCTTCCAGGCGTCTGCGGCGTTCCAAAGCTGCCTGGTGTTCTTTTCGCAATACCCACCACCAACCTCCGCCCAGTGCAGCCAAACCCGTGAAAAACAAACCGTTGCATTCGCCGATGATCTTCATCATTGCCATCACAATCGACAGCACGGCCGTGGCAATCAACAGGTGACGAGTGGAAAAGCGGAAATCGCTGAAATCGGAAAGTGTGAACGGATCGCTCGCGGCCGGTTGTTCGTAAAGTTCCTGCTGCGCTGCCCGCGTCTCGGTCTCGCGAACTTGCCGTGCCGCACGGCGTCGACCAAGTTCCAGTATCTCCGGATCGACCTCTTCGAGTTCGAATTCGTCGTCGTCAGGGGTAGTTGAGTCAGCCATAGGTTCTGTTCCGAAAGAATTTTCGTATCGTCCGGCAAGACTCCAGTGTTGGTTAATCTGTTGAAATTTTAGCCACGGATGAACACGGACGAAACACTGATAAGTCAAAAGACGGAATTAAATCCGTGGCCATCAGTGTCAATCTGCGGCTAATATCTTAGATTATTCCCCATTGGATTACGTGGTTTGCGAGAATTTGAATCGAGAGTAAGAGTCAAATGCGATTTCTGATCACAGCCCTGGGAAGTTATGGCGACGTGTTTCCAATGGTCGCTCTTGGATCAGTGCTGCGCAGTCGCGGTCACCAAGTATCGCTTGTTACAAACCCTCACTTCCAACGGGTCGTCGAGTGCGCGGGTATCGAGTTCGTGCCTATTGGGACAGCTGCCGAGTACGACGAGTTGGCTCATCATCCCGATTTGTGGCATCCTTTGCGAGGCCCCCTGCTGGTCGTGCGGACGAGTTTCGCTGATAGCTTGAGGGATCTTTATGACACGATTTCCGCGAATGTAGAACAAGGTGAAACCATCTTGGTTGCTCACTGTCTGGATCTGGCCAGCCGTATTTATCAGGAGAAGCACAACACGCCACTAGCGAGTGTCCATTTCGCACCAATCGCACTGAGGAGCTTTCATCAAACACCCCAGATGTTTGGGATGCTCATGCAGCGTTGGATCCCTGGGTTCCTGCGTCGATTTCAGTTCTGGCTGGCCGACAAAATGATAGACCACCTAGTAGCTACGGAGATCAATTCGTTGCGCAGCGAATTGGGACTCGCGCCGGTAAAGCGGATCATGCACAAGTGGTACTTCTCGCCGCAATTGGTGTTGGGATTATTTCCAGATTGGTTCGCACCACCACAACCCGACTGGCCACCTCAGACTCGACTCACAGGGTTTCCACTGTGGGATCAGTCAAGCCAGCAATCGCTGTCGACAGATGTCCAGCAATTCCTGCAAACGGGCGATCCTCCGATCGTGTTTGCCCCCGGGTCGGCCATGACGGCTGGGGATAAGATTTTTGCGGCGGCTGTGGAAGCGTGCCAACGACTCAATCGCCGGGGAATTCTCCTCACGAAATACCCCGATCAACTCCCCGCCGAGTTGCCAGCGTCGATCAAACACTGTCATTTCGTGCCCATGAGCAGTCTCCTTCCGCACTGCTCCGCACTGGTGCACCACGGTGGGATTGGCACCAGTAGCCAAGGTCTGGCGGCGGGATTGCCCCAGATCGTCATGCCAATGGCCTACGACCAATTGGACAACGCCTTGAGGCTCAAGAACTTGGGGGTCGCTGACATTCTTCGCCCCAATCGCTTCACTGGGTCGAATCTGGCTGACAGGTTGGGCCAGCTGCTCGGTAATCCCCGTGTCCGAGAAAAATGCTCCTATTGGGCAGGCGAGTTTGATACCCCCGCTGCGATGAGTGCTTCGTGTGATGCCTTGGAACAGCTTGCCGGGGCATAAATGTGAGAAACTCCCTGTTTTTCAAGTTTTTCCCATGCACGAGCGAACCCCCCTCTAGCCCCGGTCGTAGCGATCTAAAGGAGGTGCGGACTAGACAAATCCCCGCAATACGGGTTAACCTCTTACGATTACCTGCGGCGGGAGCGACTGCTGCAAGTTAACCCAATGGCGGATACCTACCTCCTAAGAGGGTCGAATCCCACCTCGGCTACCTCTACCTCTTTCGCCTCTTGTTCAGCCTGGCGAAGGAGGCCTCCGTGATGTTGAAGTTCGTGTTGAATCGTATTTACTGACCTCAACTCTGACAGTGAGAACTTGATGAGCCAAACCATGACCAATCCGTCAGAGGTGCCGCTGAGTACTTCTGAGCCAATGATCGAAGCCATCGGGCTGTCGAAGTTTTATGGGAGCTTTGCGGCTGCCCGGGATGTCTCCTTTGCCATCAACAAAGGAGAAGTTGCAGCGTTTCTGGGTCCCAATGGTGCCGGTAAGAGCACCACCATGAAACTCCTTACCGGTTACCTGGCCCCATCAGAAGGGACTGCTCGAGTGGCTGGCTTTAATATGGCTTCTGAGCGATTGAAGGGAGCCGAGCGACTGGGCTATTTGCCAGAAAACGGCCCTCTTTATCCCGACATGACGCCGCGCAGCTTACTGACTTTTTTCGGCAACTTGCGTGGGATGAGTCAAACAAAACTGGATGAACGAATCAACTCGGTCGTTAAGACGTGCAATCTTGCTGCCGTGATCGGCAAACCGATCGGCAAGCTCTCCAAAGGTTATCGCCAGAGAGTTGGCATGGCTCAAGCCCTGCTGCATGACCCCGAAGTGTTGATCCTCGACGAACCGACCGCGGGACTCGATCCTAACCAGATACGTGAGGTCCGTAAAATGATTCGTGAGCTTGGCAAAACAAAGACGATCCTGCTATCCACGCATATTCTCCAAGAAGTTGAAGCCATGTGTAACCGAGTCGTGTTTATCAACGAAGGCCGACTCGTGTTTGACGGCACCCCACAGGAACTAGCCCAAGAAGACCATAACCTCGACGCGCGCTTCGCTGCTTTGACCGTTAACGGATAGCTCCCCGCGGAATAATTTGCATTTTTCCTTCGTGACCGAACGTACAGGATTTGATCGCTATGAATTGGAACGTGTTGAAATCGATTTTCAAACGCGATTTTGTGAGCTACTTTTCCAACCCAACGGGATACGTTTTTATCTGCGTCTTCGTGGTGTTGAGCTCACTAGCAACTTTTTGGCCTCCTGAGTTCTTCTCCAGCAATCTGGCCAACCTCGACCAACTTAGCCGTTGGCTGCCGTTTATAATGCTGGTGTTCATTCCAGCGATCACAATGAGCATCTGGGCGGAAGAGCGTCGGCAAGGGACCGACGAATTGCTACTCACTTCCCCAGCCAGCGATTTTGACGTGGTCCTGGGAAAGTACCTGGCGGGTGTGGCAATCTTCACCGTTTCGCTGCTGTTCTCCGCATTTTCAATATTTCTGGTCTTCAAGTGGGGCCTGGGAGATCCCGATGGGGGACTCTTCATCAGCACGTATGTAGGCTACTGGTTTATTGGATTGGCCATGATCGCCATCGGCATGGTCGCCTCGTTTTTAACCCAGAATCTCACTGTAGGTTTTATCCTCGGCACATTGTTCAACATGCCGCTGGCGTTGTTTGGCGTGGCGGACTGGTTCATTAAGAATCCTGCTTATGCCCAAACTGTGAGGCAGTGGGGTGCGTTAGAACGATTCAAAGATTTTGAGCGCGGAGTCATCAGCCTAGGTGGAGCCACCTATTTTATCATGCTCGCGGTCGTGATGATTTACATCAGCATGGTGCTAATTGGCAGGCGGCACTGGAGTTCTCAAGAGGAAGGCAGTTCGCTGATCGCTCATTATGCCGTACGGGCAATCGCCTTATTGGCCATTGCCATTGGTCTAACACAGTTGGCCAACAATCGGAACTTTCTCCGGGCGGATGTCAGCAGTGCGAAACTCAGTTCGCTTTCATCCGACACCGTTGCCCTACTGGAAAAGATCAAGAATGATCCGTCGGCAAACACTATCAAGATCGATGCTTACGTGAGCCCACAGGTGCCCGCTGAGTATGCCTCGACCAAGCTCAACTTACTCACCACGCTCTCCGAGCTCGAAGCGCTCAGCGGAGACAAAGTACAGGTCACTCTCCACGAAATCGAAAACTACGGACCCGAGGCAGTCCTTGCCGAGCAGACATACGGCATCACACCCCGCGACGTGGTCATCACCAGCGGACGCGAACGATCGCAAGAATCTTTTTTCCTCGGTGCAGCAGTCACGTCTGGTTTGGGCAAAGTGGTGATCCCTTTTATGGACAAAGGGGTCCCGGTAGAGTACGAACTTGTGCGTTCGATTGCGACCGTGACTCAGGAGAAGATGCTCAAGGTAGGCATTGTTGATACAGGTATTCCGTTTCTCAATCCGGGCGGCGATCGCTCGCAGGAATGGCCCTTAATTACCGAACTCCGCAAACAATACGACGTAGACGACCGGGCGATCGATCTTGCCCAACCACTCAAGGGCAACTACGACGTGCTACTAGTGATTCAGCCTTCGATGCTAGGTCCCGAGGAAATGGACCATCTGGTCGACGCCGTTCGTAGTGGCATCCCCACCGCAATTCTTGAAGACCCCCATCCCCATTTCTTTCCCCAGGATATCGCCGGCACCGCCGAACCGAAGCAACAGCCGGGGATGATGGGAATGTTTGGTGGCGGTCAGCCACTTCCCAAGGGGGACATCGAGCAACTTTGGCGGTTGTTGGGGGTAAACGTCGACCCGATGGAAGTGATCTGGCAAGACTATGCTCCCGACCAAACTGTGAAGGCTTACGCAGATCCCCAATGGATTTTCATTGATGAGGGCAACGGAGCCCAAGAACCCTTCAACAGTGAAAACATTATTTCTTCCGGGCTTAATCAGTTGCTACTGATCTATCCGGGCTCAATCACCAAGGCGGAAGGCTCGAAGCTCAATTTCGAGCAATTGGCCGTGACTGGTAGCGGCAACGCAGGCACAGTCGACGCCCTGGCCGTCAGACGCCGCGCCCAGAATTCGCAAGTATTCAGCCGACAACTCACCAAGAATTCTTACATCCTGGCGACCCATGTCTTCGGCAAACTCACAGACGACGATCTGGAACTGGCCGGTGTCATCGCTCCCAAGGACGATGAGTCCAACGCCGACGAGGCCGGTTCAACGGCCGATGAAAAAGGTGATAATGATGTAGGCGATAAAGAAGAAGACGACATCGACACGACCGAAATCAAGGAGCGTGAGATCAATGCCGTTATCGTCACAGACATTGACTGGATGATTCCCGACTTTTTCTACATCCGCCAGAGTGGCGACGGCGAAATTCTGCCAGCCACGCAAAACGTGACATTCATCCTCAATATCATCGACGCCCTGGCTGGCGACGACCGCTTTATTGGCATCCGCAAAAAGACGCGCGAGCATCGCACTCTTGCCAAGGTAGACGAAGCGACTCAAAAATATCGCGACGAATCGCTCCAAGAGCAAGAAGAATTTGTAGCCGAAATCCAAAAGGAAATCGACGAGGCCCAGAAGCGGTTTGAAGAGAAGCTTGCCGCAGTGGACAAGATCGAAGGTTTGAGTCCTACTGCTCGAGAACAACGCAAGGAAGTGGTCCGCCTCCGTGAGCAAGAACGCCTTGAGGCCCAAATGAAATCCATCGAGTCGCGTCGCAGTCGCAAGCTTAAGCAAATCAGCTATGCTACTGAGCAGGAAGTTCGCGGGGTTCAGGATCTTTACAAACTTTATGCGATTCTCATACCGCCGATTCCGCCGCTTTTGGTAGCCTTATACGTCTTCTTCCGCCGCCGCGGCGCAGAACAAGAGGGAATTGCAAAAACAAGATTGAGATAGTTAGAAAGACAAGTAACAGTCGCTGGCAGTAGCCCGCGGTCATTCGATCAATTAAGAAAAAAACCAACATGACTGAAACGGCAAAAACTCTGGCATTTGTGACCGCTGGTGTCCTGGCGATCTTGGCTGCTTTTGTAGTGGCTCCACGAGAAGATACCT
This sequence comes from uncultured Planctomycetaceae bacterium, assembly GCA_937925545.1. Taxonomy (GTDB): domain Bacteria; phylum Planctomycetota; class Planctomycetia; order Pirellulales; family Lacipirellulaceae; genus Bythopirellula. The sequence goes on along the minus strand of CALALR010000015.1, from coordinate 687,354 downwards.
TTGATGTGGAATCACTCGTTGGAGAGAGGCTCAACGATTTCGATATTGATGCTCCCAAGCGTCTCAAGATCGTTAAGTTTAATCCTGAAACTGCCTCCAAAAGCGAATTTGAAGTCGCTGAGGACAATGGGCTATGGACGATACCCTCTAAGCAAGGTTATCCAGCAGATGCCACCCGCCAGATGGCCGAGGCTGCTACCTGTTTGATCGATCGCGAGGTGCTCCGCATTGCGGCATCCGACGCCAGCCAACACGCCGCCTTGGGGGTCGTCGATCCCACTTCCTCGGATCTCGATTCTCGTGCCGAAGGAGTCGGCATCCGAGTCGTGATGTCTGATAACAATAACGACGTGCTCACGGACATGATCGTCGGTAATCCCGTGAAAGACGCCGAGGACCAGTATTTTGTCCGCCGCGCGAATCAGGACGTTGTGTACGTTGTAAAGCTCGACCCAGAAAAACTTACGACCCAATTCGAAGACTGGATCGAAGATGATCTGCTGAAAATCAATTCATTCGACATTCGTAAATTGGTCATCAAAGATTACTCCGCCGAAATGATGCTTTCCTTGTCGGGAATCCAAATGGATTGGGATCGTCGGGCGGAAATGACGCTGACTTATGATAATGATTCCTCCACTTGGGAAGCGGAGTCGCTCACCAAATTTGACAAAGGTAGCAAACAGTTCGTTGACTACCAGTTGGCCGAAGATGAAGAGCTGAATCAAGATGCCCTCAAGGGCCTTGCCGATGCGTTGGACGATCTCTTGATCGTGGACGTGGAGCGCAAACCGGCTGGGCTGAGTGCCGATCTGAAAGCGGGTGAAGATTTTCTGAAGGACGACGCAGGAGTACGCAGTCTGATGATGCGCGGTTTTGCTCCCGTGGCCATTGGGCCGAACAAAGAGTCGGACATTCTATCAACCGAGGGCGAGGTTAAATGCTCTTTGCAGGATGGTGTCGAATATGTCCTCCGTTTTGGCAATTTGCAAATGGAAACCGAGTCAGGAGAGAGTAAGCCTGCTGAAAGTGCCGATGGCGAAGCACCTAAGGGAGACAATATTCATCGCTACCTGTTTGTCATGGCTCAGTTCAACGAAAACATGATCGAGAAACCCGAGTTGGAAGAGCTTCCCGCCCTTCCGGAAGAATCTGAAGATCAGACTACAGAAGATAAAGCCAGCGAAGACTCGGCATCTGCAGAACCTGCGGAGTCAACAGTAGAAAATTCAGAAGAACAAGCTCCTGAAAACGGACCCACCGACGGCGAGGCTGCTTCAGCAGCCGTGGATTCCGAGGATACAGATCCCGAGACCACGGAATCTGAAAATGCCGACCTCGACAATTCTGAGTCCGATAACACCGATTCCCAGACTTCCGAAACCGAAGAACCCAATTCCGACGATCAAGCCGATTCCGATGAACTCGCAGAGATAATCGCGAAGCGCAAGTCCATCGAACAAGAGAACCAGCGCAAGCTCGACGAATACCAGGAGAAGATCGAGAAAGGCAAGGAACGTGTGGCGGAACTCAACCAGCGATTTGGAGACTGGTACTACGTCATCTCCAACGACGTTTATGAAAAAATCCACGTCGGTTTAGATAAAGTCGTCAAAAAGCAAGAGAAGAGCGAGGACGAATCCGCGGATGACGAGACGGAAGAGGGTGTCTCAGGGCTGCCGAACCTCCCTCTCGGAACGGGCGCGCCAGAATAGTTTGCTATTCTTGGACCTCCCCCAACTCGCGCAATAAATCCAGAGTGAATAGCCCCGTGTTGTGGCCATCACTGAAATCGATGGCGTAAGCATAGCGTCCCTGCGGCTCCATCTTGGCAATTGCTAACGGCTGGGTCTCTTCCGGCTTGAGAATCGGCAACAGCGTAGCCGGTTGTGGCTTGCTCCGCTTTTCGATGCAAGTGGCGCAGGGACAATTCTCCCGAAGCTCCGCGATCGTAATGCGGCTCACCAGCCCATCGCTCCAGGAAATTTGCAGGGTGTCAGAATTGAGTAGTTTCAATTCAGTCGGTTGGGCAATCATCGACACCTCCTCGCAAGTCTATGAATCGTTGTCCTTTACCTTCGTTTCGAGGCAGAGAATGAGGAGCCGCCTGGCGAACTTCCACTTTCAATCCTAGCCGCAGGTTCAGTTCTTCCGCGATTCGCGCGGGTTGTTCTAGTTGGTCTTCCACGTCAAGGAGCATTTCGTCCAGCTCGCCTTGTTTGCGGAGTGTGAAACGGTACTCGACCACTTCAGGAAAGCCAAGCAAAATCTCTTCGATTGAACTCGGGAAGATATTCACCCCACGAACGACAAACATGTCATCGGCCCGACCGAGCACGCCACCCTCGAGCAGCACGAAATGATTCTCTCCCTCGGTCGGCCAAGTGGGGCGCACGAGATCGCCTGTCTGATAGCGAATCACGGGCATGCCAAATCTTCCCAGCGGGGTCAAAACCAGGTGAGCTAACTCCCCTTGCTCGGCACTCTTGCCGGTTTCAACTGAGATAAACTCAGCCACGAATTCGCTTTCCAGCACATGTAATCCCGTGCCGGACGCATCGCCGAATCCCCAGGGACCAACTTCACTGGCACCGCTATGGTCTGTGACTCGTGCTCGCCAGGCTGATTCAATCCGAGAACGAGTCGCAGGTATTGATCCCCCCGGCTCGCCGGCGACGATGATCTTACGGACCTGAGAACTTGACGCCAGATCAATTTTGTTTTCGGCTGCCACTTCGGCCAGATGCAAGGCATATGTCGGAGTACAGAAAAGTGCGGTCGCGCCGGTCCGCCCAATCAGTTCCAAGCGTCCCACACTGCTCGTTCCGCCCCCCGGAATCACAAGCGTTCTGCGGTCAACAAGTGCATCATGTGCGCTCCAGAACCCGATAAAAGGACCAAAAGAAAATGCCAACAGGGCTCGATCCCTTTCTGAAACCTTCGCCGAGTCCAATACATATTGCCAGCAATCAACCCACCACTGCCAATCTTCCTGGGTGTCGAGCACCGCAAGAGGCCGACCGCGCGTGCCAGAAGTTTGGTGATAACGTACATAGCGCTCCATTGGCCAGGTCAGATTTGCTGGAAGATCTGAATTCTCGGAGAGTTCCTCTTTGGTAGTCAGCGGCAATTCAGCTAGTTGCTCTAGAGACTCAAGTTGCCGAGGCATGTCGGCTAGCTTCTCGGCGTAAAAGGAGTTTTGAGGAACTATCGCGGCGAGCAGTTGATTCAACCGAGCTAACTGGTATTTCGCAAGTTGTGGACGGTTCAGCCGCTCAAGACGACGACGCTCTTCGGCAGTTGTGTGCGACATGAATCCTCTTTCGATGGCGACGGTCGACTAGCGCTGGATATTGTAAAGCTCAATCTTACGATACAGTGTCGCCCGTCCGATATTGAGCAGCTTTGCAGCCTCCGGGACATTGCCATCTGTGCGTTTTAATGCTTCGACGATCAATTTGCGTTCCCAGCGATCGATTTCCAGCGTATCGAGTTCCTGGTCTCCCACGTCGTGCAGGCCCAGATCACGGGGACGAATGCCATCGTCATCTGCCAACACGACAGCACTGTCGATCACATTTCGAAGTTGCCTGACATTGCCGGGCCAGCGATACTCCAAGAGACGATCGCGGGAATCTTCATTAAGTTTCAGTTGTGGTCGCCCCCGTTGCTTACGATAGTGGTCGAGAAAGAAATCGATCAACAGCCCGATATCGCCATCTCTATCTCGTAGCGGAGGTATCAGCAATTCAAAAACGCTTAAACGATAATACAAGTCCTCGCGGAATCGCTTCTCCCTTACATAGGCTTTTAAATCCTGGTTTGTAGCAGCAATTACGCGCACATCGACCTGCACCTCCTGATTCGAACCGACGGGCAAAAACGGATGCCCCTCCAGGATGCGAAGCAGCTTGGCCTGTCCCTCCAACGACATTTCGCCAATTTCGTCGAGGAACAACGTGCCCAAGTCGCATTGCTCGAAAAAGCCTATGTGATCGCGGTCAGCTCCCGTGAATGCGCCGGCCTGATGACCAAAGAGCTGACTCTCCATTAACTCCTCAGGAATTGCGGCGCAATTGACTGACATCATAGGACGATCTGCTCGATGACTGGAGCGATGGATTGCGCGCGCGACCAGTTCTTTCCCTGATCCGCTCTCTCCCCGAATAAGTACACAACCAGACGCGGCTGCCACACGCTCGATCTTGGTCCGTAACTCCTGCATGGCACGGCTCTCGCCGACAAGCTCGTCATATCCCGGAGAAGTACTCACCAGGTGTTGATAATCGCTCCGCATACTGGCCTGAGACCGGGCTCGCACCAGGGAAATTGCCAAAAGATTGGCAACCGCGATAACAAAATCGAAATCCGATTGACGGAATCTACCATCGCGCAGATAGACATGAATCGCACCTAAAGTGCGACGGTCTCCATTGGCTTGCTTGCGGACTAAAGGGGCGCAGACCGCATCCGCAAAAGTGACACTGCTCTTAGGAGAATCCCCGGCCGATTGATTTGCCACCCAGACGGCATGCCCCTGTCGCAAGACGAGTTCCGTCAGCGATTTGCTCAGTCGGACACAATCAGCCCCGTCTTTAGGAATCACCATCTTGGGCTTGAGTTGATCCTCATCATCAACCCACAGATAGCCAACCACCGCCGCTTTCGTACGCTCGCGGAGTAATTCCAAGGCAATGCGAACCACTTCATCGGGTTCTTCGCAGCCTAAGAGATGGATACTCAACTGATAGAGCAAGACCAACTCTTGGACCTGCTCCGGAGTTGGTAAAGCGGCAAGCACTTCTTGGTTGGTCTGATGCACTGCGATCGGTTTGTCTTGCACAATAGTCTGTGTTTGGCTCAACTCATCGTTTTCAGCTGTAGCAGGCTGGTCGGAGAGATGAAACTCAAAGGCATAAGAACCGATCTGCACTTGATGGCCATCTCCCAAGGTGGCTTCTTCCACTTTTTGGCCGTTGACAAGTGTGCCATTGCGACTGCCATGATCCCTCACCACCCAACGATCGTCTTCATAGTTGATGACAGCATGCACTCGCGAACAGAGTGGGTCAGGCACCGAGATGTGGCAATCGGTCCCACGCCCCAAAAGCATTTTAGTGCCAGGATCCAACGTGTAGTTGGTGCCAGCCTGATTGCCTGTTTGAATGGTGAGGTAGGCGTACAAAGATTCGCACCGACAAGTGGGTTAGAACTGAAAACAACTAAGCTCAATCCTACCTGACGATTCGCAATCGGGAAGAGCACTAGGGGGTTTTCCGCGAGACTAAGTTCCCTGGTAGGGAGCGGTTCTTGTGACCCACAAGCTGCTTTGATACACTCATGAGCTTGCAGACGGCCCACAGAGGCCGCCCATCGGGCTGTAGCTCAGCTTGGCTAGAGCGCTGCGTTCGGGACGCCGAAAGAGCCTCGTAAATCCCGAAGAAAACGGCACATTCTGCTCGCTGCACTACTTTTCTCGCCCCTCTTGCACTACAATTGTTTCGCAGGCGAACTCTCTTTATTTCTGCTGCGTGGTAGTGCGAGACAGTCATGGCGGCCGCCAAGTACAAGCGCAAGAAGAAGCGCATCCCGAAGCTCAAGTTCACGAACTGCCGAAACATTGGCTGGCACGTTTCGTATCGCGACCCAAAGACGGGTACGCCCAAGAAGTACCGCTTCGGAAACGTCTCTCGCGATGAAGCGTCAACGCGGTATCAACAGTGGCTCGTTGAGTTTTTGAGCGGCCAGGTGCCCGCTCCGAAGAAGAAGGAATCGGCACCGGACCTGACTTCTGATTCCACCGTAGCAAAGCTTAAGGCTTTGCCCGGAAGCTTCTTACTGGTTTCCTCTAGCGTTATCCGTTTCGATGAGCAACGCTGTCGAAAAGACGGAGAACCTCGCCGCAAAGGGACCATTTCGAGGCAACACTTAGAGACGCGAAAGCACGCTATCAGGCAATTTCTGCAATTCCTAAATGAGCGTTACGGCAAAGACGCCGTTACTCGCCTCACGATCGCCGATTTGACCATGCACGATGTCGAGGCCTTTAATCGGTTGACGGCCGCAAACGGCACCTCAGCCAAGCACGTCATCAAGCAAATGAGTGTGGTCAAAGACATCATCGACCGGGCTGGCCGTCCGGAGCATAACGGTCAGACCCTCTCATGGAATTGGGATTCACGTGACGTCATTCGCGGGAAGGCGGCCAAGACTCGCTCACTTCCGACGCTCGACCAGCTAAAAGCCATCCTTCGCGCCTCTGACAAGCGGGAGCAGGCTATTGTATGGATTGGAATCGGACTTGGCTTTGGTCAATCCGATATTTCGGCTATCCGCGCCGGGCAGATTGATCGGGAAGGCTACGATTTGCGACGCGGCAAGACTCAGATTGAGCGCTATGGCGAAACGCCACCTATGGTTTGGAAGGCGATTTCTGCGTACTTGAAAGAAACTCCACGGCCTGACGGGGAGCTGCTGTTTGTCACCCGCCGGGGGCAGCCGCTTGTGCACGGCAATCGCTGTGACGCCATTCGGCTCTGGTGGGAGAGGCTTCGCGAGGAGCTTAAGGAATCAAAAGAATCGCTTAGCGGCTTTTACATTCTACGACACTTGGGCGCGACTGAATTTGGATCGCGCCCCGGCTGCTCGCTCGCTGACATGCGGCGATGGCTTGGACACACGGCGACGAGCACGATTGCGGACGTTTACATGCGGCCGGTTGCCCCAGAGCAGCGAAAGCTAATTGAGTGGGTCCGAAAGGCGCTTTTGACGGGCAAGGCTCACCTTGCGAATGATGCCGGGCGAAGTTCTAGCAATATTGTTCGAAAGCAAAGAAAAAAGCCTAAGTAACGAGTGGGTAGCAGGACGACCGGTGAGCCACGCTACAACGAATGGAGCGTGGCCCGAAGCGGCGAGGATTTCACGCCGACTCGATACGACGGAGGCCGAATCGACTACGGCAGAGTCCGATTATGAAATCTCCTTCCAGATCATTTCGTTGAGACCTTTCCCGTAGCAAAGAGGTATAAGCACTTCATACATAGCGGCGGCCCGGATTTGATGGTCAATACATTGTCGAGTGGGTGTCCACAGTGCGAGCACTTTGGATTCCCAAGACTTTGTAGGTAGTTCGCCACAGCTTGCTGGCCTTCTACCTGCTGGGCTTCCTGAAATCTGTCGTACCGACGAGCGAGGATGAGCGCCGGAGTAGCAACTGCGAAGACGATTTGGCCGAGCAACAGTGCTGTCAATCCGCCAAGCAATTCAGAGTCCGGCATGAATGCGAATAGCGAAATTCCAATCGATGCTATGGAACAAATTCCGATTCCTAACCATGCCCACAGATTCGTCGTCTGTTTCGCACACCAACCGCTGAAAAGCAAGGCGGTGATAGAGTAGCAAAAGGCAATAGTACGGGCGATTCCGTTCCAAAGCCCGCTATATCGTAACGGATCGTCACTTATGGTATACGGTGCGTAGCGCGGATCGCCACTGAGGTACCAGAATGCGTATCCCAGCACCGCAGCACACACCAAAGAGATCACCCAGAAGTATTGCAGTGTCTTGGAAATGTTGAGACGCTTTGCAATCCAGGAGGTAAGAGCGCTTAAGCGCGCTGCACAGTGTTGAAACAGCAGTTTCAATTGAGCCATTGTCGCATCTCCCTTGACTGAACCGAACCGTTCCTGAAATAGCAACAGTGGTCTGGGCGAATACGGTCGCCGAGGACGTGGCCTCTGGCGCGTGACACCTAGTTGGGTGTTCCCCGCCGCAAACGTATCCAGCAAGCCGCGTGCCTAATCTGGCTACTCTGCATTTGTAGCGCTGATAGGCTTGTAATGAAGAACATCCGGATTGGTTAGTAGCTCACCAACGCTCAAGCATGTCTCATACTGGGAGGACAGACTCGAAATGAGACGTAAGCTTGAGGCGATGTTGGATTCTCGATCAAACCAAGTGGCTGCATCGCATCGACGCAACATCCTGTAGCAAGCTGCCTCTGCCGTACTCGTCCAAGCCAATCGGCTGTAGCCCTGCAACTGCAAAATTCGCCGTTTTTTGACAGATTGTTGCAGCGGCATCCGCTACGCAGCCTGCTCCAACACGTTTTCTACCATTTGTGCGGCTCGCAAGGCAATCCTTTGCAGTTCTGGGTCGCCGTGACGGCTGAGGTATCCTTCTCGAAGACCTAACACTAAACCTTTTCTTTCTTGGTTTTCTGTTTTGGGATTTGTGTTTATTAGCGTTGATCTTTTCTGAAGGGGGGAGTTGATCAAATATTGAGAGGGTGTTGATTTTTTCCCCTTGGTTGCAGCATCCACAACTGGGCTAGGTGGACGAACTTGCTGCTTTCGGCGAGCCGTTGTCTGACGGGGTCGGACTAGGGATAGCATCGGACCATCTATGTAAAGTTGGCCATATCGATTTTGATTCTGCTTGGAGACGGTTAGCGTGTTCAGATAACCACGATCAATGAGCCGGTTGAGAATACGGGAGGCGGTCCCGCGATGGACACCAGTCAACCCCTGAAACTCTGCGTAGGTGAATCGCGCATAATGCTCGTTTTCCAAAAGTCGCTGCATGGGTTTTCGCTGGGGAATGCGACGGAGGAAGTAGGTAAAGCAGAGGAGTGCCTCAACGGTCGTAGCGCCGCCCCGGGCGATGTGACGAAGTACTTTTCTCGCCACCGGCTTGAGTCGAGACCGTGGCTCCCTTCGATCTGAGGTGGCTTCGATTGTATTGATGATGTCCGGCAAAAAACAATCCAACCTTTCAACCGCCGTTTGAATTTCACCCTCGGAGAGTCTACGATTGCCCTTTCTTTGCGACTGGCAGTTGATGATGCGATAGAGCGAGACTTTACTGTCCTGGTGCAGCGCAGCCTTTTCTAGCCGCCCCGCGAACACGCGCACTTCATTTCTACGAAGATGGCCTCGGCGATAGCCCTCTAGGACTGCCAGTAGCTCAGCTTTGGGTACTTGGGCATAGCCACCTGAGAATTGTCGATAACGAATGCTTCGCTTGTCTAGTCGAGTTTGTGACATGGTTTCTATCCCTTGAAAGGGGCGAAGACAGCCGATCTCAGGCCGCAAAAAACCTGCACGACGTTGTCGTTTGACCGTTGACTGTTTGTCGGGATTGCTGTTACCGTTGGTTTGCGCACCAGGGAACAGCTAGTTCCTTCATTCCAGCTTAGTCAGAGGCTTGCTTTCTTATTTTGACTTGTCTTCGCCGTTAGTTCATTCCTGATCCCACTTAAAATGAGCAGCGGCGAAGTCCGCCAATCTGCCTCAAGTGTTAGGTAGTCGGAATTACCCTAGCAGGCTCAAAGTAGAGTTGTCACCAGGTTATGTTTCGGGGCTTGTGAGAGAAACTCTGGCGGTTATGGCAAGAGATCCTCAGAGCAGGGCAAGAACCGGTTCCGCTTTAGGGCATAAACCTTTCCAAGGTGGGGTGCCTGCCTGTCCATAATTGAAAGGCTTCCTCGGCCTCTATTGCGAGGTCGACGTTTGAGGCCTCCACGTCTTCGAGGAATCCCTCCTGGTCGAAGCTGAGAACGGCAATCTCATGGGCTTCTCGATAAATACGGAGTGCAAGTAGCGTGCTATGTTCTCTAAAAGTTTGAGGAGAGGTACCGAAGAGCCAGGGAGGAATCGGGGCAATGAACTCGGGTGCGTTGCAGATTGGCAGCGGCTCAAACCAACTGACAACAGACTGCAAGACAGCGTAGGCTTGGTCTGCAAATCCTTCTGAGTAGATTTGCTTCGAGGGAAAGTCCAGGGCAAGGGATTGAAACGCTCGAGATTCAAGCAGGCAATGGCCCTCTCTTTGGATGTGGTCGAAGATATAGAGCCACCGCGGATGCTTCAAAGAGACGACAGAGTATCTACCTGGCCAATCCGAGTAGGCTACAAACCATTCTGGCTTGTGCATGATGATACCTTGGAAATCCGGTGAGACTGACACCTCAATCCACTCCTCCATTCTCAACTTTCACGGACTCAGAAGCAATGCTCACCATCAGGTATTGCTCCAGTTTCTCACCAACAAGACTTCTGGAGCGGACTCATTCGTCTGCTTTCGGCCAGAGAAGTGATGCCAGGTCCAATAGGTTCGGGGATAGAGATCGCGGACGATGGGGTGGTCATAGAATCGCGATACCACGCGTGTATGGTTAAATCTTAATAGCTCTTGGCTGAGCTTCTCAGTCTGTTCCTTGGTGAAGTGGTATTTGTACTTGGCGCCTGGTCCACCTGGAAACGGTTGGTCGCAGTAGATGGCATGCTGCTGGTGGTCCTTGCACTTTGCGAGAAACTCAAATACATCCATGCTGGAAAAAGTCGCGAGCCTGAGTGATCGACGCCAGGCATTGATTGAGCGAATGGCATTTTGGAATCGAACGGCTGAATCACCACCCCCTGCGGACCAGCGAAGTGCGAGCTTGGCGTCAAATTCGGTCTTGGTGCCCGCTGAGCCACTGCGCGCTAGCCACGAGGCAACGAACATATGCTCAGCCCAGCGCAGGGTCGTTTCTTCATCCAGTGGCTGATCGCCGTCGACTCGCTGTTCCATCTCTCGGCAGATACCTTGACTTTCGCTAAGATCGTCAGGATGAAGAGCGTGGCGACGGAGTCGACGATACAGCTTGGGTCCAAGCCTCTCATCGGAAACAATCCGGGCGAGTGTTATGACGCCTTTGTGTAGATCATTGACAACGATTGTACGCGCCCTAATGTGGGGAATCTCTGCCAAACTTCCCGCGAATGGAATTCCCACCCAGTTCGCGCCTGCCAGTAGTTTACCGACTGCGGGTCCTAGTAGTCGGGCGGATCCAAACCACGGTGCAATCGCACCGATGGCGGGGAGTCTTTCCTTGGCAAGGTCAACGGTGGACTCCACTTCTAGCAAAGAGGGCTGTACTTGCTTAGGGTCCTGACTGTCAATGTGCCTGTTTTGCTGTTGCATCTCTTCAGAGTCTGGGAAAAAAATGGAGGCCGGTGGTGCATGGGCGGCCTCAAGAAACCTTTAGAAGGCCTCGGAAGAACCATTGTCCGTGTTCTGCTCGTACAAGTACGAATGGACTTGGTCCGCCACCTTGATCAGGAGCGGCAAATCCTCGCGAGCAAAACTCTTTGAACCTCGCCACTCGTCTCCGTCCTTGTAGAGGGCGGTGAACTGGACCTTGCTGGGAGCATTGTCGCCATTCTCAAACACAGCGGCTTTGATACGTCCGATTCTTACTTGATGAACGGGTCGATTATTTTCGGCCATCGTCTCATCTCCTTTCTTGCCACAGAGGGCACTGAAGTAGGTAACAAAAAAAGACCTAGACAGCCAGGCTCAACAGCGAGCCTGCCTTCTGGTCTACAATTAGTCGATCACCGGCGTTTTCATAACGCCCGGCAATCCGTGTCATTGCGTCCACAATCGAAAACACCGAATACGATGCCTTCTCCTCGACAATCTCGACGATCTTCTGCGCGAGTCGGGAGCTGATGCCTTGCTTGCCAAGCAACTTGCGGACTTCTTCGGCATCTTCGCCGAAGGGGGTTTGCATCGCGAGTTGGATGCCACTGGCAAAGGAATCGCGACGTTCGTCGCGTTTCTTCACCAATTGGCAGATCACCTCGCGAACATCGTCCAGGGCTTCCTGGACGTTTCCGATGTGGCGTCGCTTCAGCTCCACCACTTCGATCGCGTCCCAGACGATATGGTTTTGGCAAATCTCCTGATACCAAAACGTCTGAACACCGAGCGAACGGCGGCCGACTTCTGAGTTCCACACAAAGAAGCCGGGGGCGAAGTTTTCACCCTCGATTTCCACCCAGCCATCGGGGTCAATGCCAAAGGCGAACATGTCCTGTTCACCGGCATAGAGTCCCGTGGCACCACCGATCCCTGGGGGAGGTGGCGTGAAATCGGGGGCGGCCTCGCGTACCGCCTGAAGCACTTCGGCGTCATAGAGACGCGAGTACGTCGTGCTGTGCACTGCCAAGGCAGTGTCATGCGCGGCGTACACTTGCAAGGGCTTACGAGAACTCGGCAGGGTGTCGCGAAACACGAACTCTGCCGCTTCGGTCGTAAGCTTGTTGACTGTCTCCTTGTGGACTTCGCACAGCCGACAAAGCTGCGAGAAACTCCAATCCGAAAGAGACAGTTGGATATCCTCCGCTTGATCCAGTCGCATGACGAGTTGACCTGCGTCACGTTCAATATGGATACTTTGCGAAGGTTGCCAATGCTCGATTGCCTGAAACTTGCGTTCCTGACAGTGGTCGAGCAAGGCGTCGAACGAATCAAACCGCTCGTCGGGAGTGCGGCTAAACAACTCTCGACTTGCTTTGGTCAAATTCACCATAAGAGCTCTCCTTTCTACTGGGAAAGAGTGCGTGGATAGAAACCATCGCTTGAGGCTCATGCACCACCGGTCCCGCCACCAACGAAATCGCAAGTGGCGAGACCGGTAGCCAGAACTGACTACCCGAACCGTATTGTCAAAGACACAAAGCCAGTTAGGCTGCCGAGCGAAGCTGAGCGGGCAAGTGTTCGCGATCGAGTGTTATTTCCTGGTCCTGATCCTTGTCCGATGGAGTATCTTGTTCGGATTTTTTCATGGCGGATTCCAGGAACTGAGCCGGATCGGTCTGCTCCATAAACTGGAATGCCTTGGTCATGACGAGTCCCACCGCCTTGGCGTGCTGCTGGCCATAGTGCTGGGCATACTCCCACTGGGATTCACGGTTGCGTCGAAAGGCCCGCACAAAGGAAAAAGTCCAAAAGTAGCCACCGCCCCGTTTTTTCTGTGGCTTGATAGCGATTCCTACAGTTCCTTCCCAAAATCGTTTGCATGCTTGTTGTGCCATAGTGTTGTCTCCTAAAAAGATGTGGCATCCCTATTGCAAGAGCGAGCAATGCTTTTCCGATATTGGAACTATCGGAAGCAATTGCCCAGGTGCCAAGAAGTTCTGCGTATTATGAGGCGATAGTCTAGCCGTGTGACTTATGTTTTGAAAAAAGTCACACCTCACTGAAATGTACGCATAAGAGAGCCATCGCTGTTGCAACACGTTGCAACGCGACTTCTTGGATAGGAGGTAGCGCCTGGGAAACGTGGACTTACCAACCACGCTAAAGGGAAAGAGTCGCTTCTTTCACGCTACCTGCCCGTAGAGCCGGATGCCGCGCGAGTGGCTTGTCCGGTTCGACGGAGGCTTGTCAGAGTAATCCGTTTTCTTGTGTAAGCTGCATTTGTAACGCAGAAACACGAACGAGAACGAGTAATCCTGGCATTCTATCCGATGCTTTGTTGGAGCGCGGGCGACTCTGACAAACCCACCTTAGGTGGGCTGTCACGGACAAAGCGGGTGAAAATCCCGTCCATGGGGCCTGACTCCGCTTTTGGCGGACGGTGCAACTTGGCGAGCGTGGGGAGTTGCTGTGTGGTGACACGCAGTACCGGGGATAGACCAGCCTCGGGATCCGGTGAAGATCGGTCGCAAATAGCTCAACCATGAAAGGCCCGTAAGGGCTTGCTCGTAAGATGATAGAGAGACGGTGCCAAACTGGGACAACTTTTCGAGTGAGGGATACCGGGAGCTTGTATGTTCGTACCGGGAAATCAGCCGTTCTCAAGACGGCTGGAAACTGCGACCCGCCTGGCGGCGGGCACGTACCTTCGAGAAGCTGCGGCTACGTGCCGCTGACCGACGTGACTCTATGATCGATGTCTCTGACTAAAGAGGGAAGCTCTTGCGAGGCCGGGGACAAGCTCCCGGTGCCTGGTGCTGCGATGCGTGCGTTGTAGGCACGCGTTGAAGTGGTCAACCAGGTGTTTGAAATTCGCAAGAGTGGGAGTGTGCCACAAGTAGAAAGTCTGCCCTCGGGCGGAGCGATGCGAAGGGCGAAGGCCCTTCGAGGTCGCCAATGGCGACTTTCCGTGCAAGGCAGTGCGGGCTCGTTTGATGAAGGTGGCCGGTAACCACCTGGGTGCCGAATCGGCACAATCAACGACGAAAGTGGCGACGGGCTTATTGCCTGTCCAAGAATGATCGCACCCGCGTTGGGCCGCTTCGGCGGTCCACGCGGTTTCTTACTTGGTTGTAAGGTGCAAACGGACGTTACGCGAGAGACTTGGTCGTCTTTGGCTTAACGCGGTTGTATCGCGATAACTTTTGGGAGCCGTGCACCGGGCGACTTCCCTGGGGAAGTGGCTCACGCCCAGGTTGCTCTCAAAGGTTTGGCGGCTTTTTGGATGGTTTGTGCCGCAAGGGTTTCCTTGAGACAAATCATCCGCTTAATTATTGATGCCGTAATTGGTAATTACGGAATTAACTGTCTAGCCGGACAAAAGAGTAGATCCTACGTCTCAACCCGTGCAGGAGTTTACATTCGACGCAAGTTCGGAGGCCTGCTAGGCAACTCATGGTGGTTCGTCCTGAGTAGGTAAATTGGCATCACACAAGTCCAAGATATCTTAAAGCAAAAATTCCACGAAGACAGAGAATGTGGCTTGAGTGGCTAGAGGAACTGTTTTCCTAGTCCTTGTCACCCAAGGCCGAGGTGAGGTGACAGCGGCGCCGAAATCAGGTAATGATAGCAACTCGCATCTAATGAGATAGTGCTATGCGATCCTGAAGTTCCAGCGCCCCAGGGATTTGGCGGTCGGCAAGGAGCTTTAGGAGTGTCGAGAAATGCTGCCTAGGGGCACCGCCTTCCTTGATGAGTCTTGAATTCTGCTTCCAGTCATACTCCAGCAGGTGAAGTAAGCTACTGTCCAAGTGGTAAAAATCCTGCCAATACCAATCCTTGAAGTTTGCCGAGGCATCTGCAAGCCGCTTCATTCCATCGCGAAGATGATTTGCCGCTGATTGGCACGTAAGGAATCGGGCATAGTTCGAAGCAGCTTCAGGGTTTGGCAGCAGTCTATCAATCCATGAGTCAACCTGCGGCTTTATCGCCGTTACGTAAGGCAAATAGCGGGCATCGTTGAGCAGGAATTCTCCGAAACTGATGCCAAGCAACTGCAATTGAAGTTCTTCCTTGTGATGGTGCGATCTGACATTTGATTTTCGCCAAGTTTCGCTTCCGATCGCAAATTCAAGCATTCTCTTCCATTCTCGAAAAAAGGAGTCCTCGACGCCTTGAACGCGAGAGCCACGGAGGAACCATTGCGATAGGAAGGAATCGACCCAATGCATTCGATCTAATCCAAACGATAGGATTGGTTGCCATAGCCTTTCTGGATGCTCATCGACTTCAAGCTTTGGAATCAGGATTGCAACGACCTCAAAGAACCACCTCTCGTAATCAGTAGGCGTGCTGTAGAAAGAACTGTAGTCCTCTTCGTCATCGATTGCCTCTTGGGTTCCTCCAAGTGGTCGAAGAAACGCTCTTAGGAAGTCCTCTACACAGTGAGTCCACTTCTGACGAGCCGCTATGTCCGGTTCTTCGTCTATTCTTGTAAGCCAACTAAAGGCCGCACGAAGTAGCCCTGCATCGAATCCTCGGGACCGCATGATGCGCTTTGTGATCGATCGCTCTACGTCGTCGTCCCAGTCTTTTTCGGATCGAACCTTTGCCTGCTGCTTTACCATTGCCAGAATGCGAGCATTTGTCGAAGTGGCAACGTCACTGAGAGAAGTTAGCTCAGTTGAAAGTGATCGATTGACAAACTGGTCCACAAGCCCATCGCAGTGCCTGCCTATGTCGAACGGAACGTCTGGTGTTCCCCAGACGCTATTTCCACCATGAGTAACGATGTGAATCTCTCGCACTCCGCTCCAAAGCAACACCAAGTGCTGCAACCGGTAGAAGTCATCGCCTAAAGCAAAGCGATGTTCAAACGCCGACTGCATCAGGTCCTGTACCACCGAGTAGTTGTACGCAAGCACGAAGTCTGCACAGAACGCCCGCACTCCGGTAGCATCGGGGTCTTCCGACAACAGCACTGGAAAGAGTAGTGCTGCGAAGTTATTCCAAAGATAGTTGCTTATGGAGTCAGGTACGTGAAAGGCAGGACAGGGAGGCGGATTAGTGAGGATTTTTTCCACCTTGTCCCAACACCACTTCTCCCTGTCTGGCTGATTCGATAGCCAATCTCTATGTTGAAGCATTAGTACTGCGACACCGCCTAAGGTGGCGCTTGCAACCGTGCTTGCTTGTTCATCGTCAGTTGCCACCTGCGCTGCAAGCTTCTGGAGAGATGTCCAGAACTCCTCAAGCTCGTCAGCTTCTAACTGTTTACGTTCATCGATAATCGTGCGGCATACATACGGAAACCTAAGTAGTTCTACCTTTGTCTCGCTCGCCGCCCTCCCCGGAGCAAGGCGTTCTTGCAGATCTCTTGGTTCGACATACTCAATACGCACCCCTGATTCTGTGCGTGTTTCTTGCCAATTGTTTTCATCGAACCCGCGGACAAACTTCTCTAGATAGATGGCTGATTGGGAGCCTTCAAGGCTCTCGAGCTGTTCCTGCCAGTTACTTCGCACTCCTCGCAGATACTTCCGCATTTCCTGGTCACCTACAAAGAGGCGAAGCAGTACGTCCAAAAGAGTCACTTGTCGATGTGGCAGTGCGTGCCACTTTTGAACTATCTCCCAACTCTTCTCTCCCCATCGCACCCACTGCATCATGGTCATGCCTAGAAGCGAATCCAGTTGCTGCAGACGATAGTTTTCCTCCCATGCCAAAAGCTCCCAGGCGGGCAAGATCGCGCGAAGCTCTGATTTGAGAAGCGATGGATTTCGTCGTCCAAGTGCTGCGAGTACGCCTAAGAGTGCTGTACTCGCCCCCGCCTCAAGGACTTGGTCAATCGCCTCCGCTACGGGCAACTCCTGGTCCAGCTGGTCATAGAGCCACTTTTCAAGTGCCATAAGTGCTGATGAGAGCACTCCCTCTGAAGAGACTGAGTCGCGATACCAGAAGTACGCTTCGTTAGATCCAAAGAACGGTCGCTCCTCACCAGCAACTGAAAGTATCACTGGCTCCTCATCTAAGTGATCATCGCGCCACCTTTCGGTTGCGAAATTCACGAGCGCCACGATTGCCTCAATACCCTTCTTTGGATTGATGCGAAGAAAGTCTAGGAATGGGCCATGGAAGAACATCCCGGGCCGCCAATCACGGTCGAGCGACGAGTCCAGACTAAAATGGTACCCGCCAAATCGCCTGCTATCACCGTAGGGGCTAACCGGGAGAGGCTCCTTAATAAGCAAAGCAAGTAGTACTTCGATTGCCGCGTCTGGCTTTTCGCGAAACAACTCTTTAAGTGGATTGCTGAAAGTAAGAAAGCCATTTTGAACATGGTGATTCACCCTACGGCGAGGTCCAAGAGGCCAAGGGTCATGTAGGGTGCGCTTCGAAATGGCGCTTGCATCTTCCGAAGAACTGTCATCTTCTTCAGAATCGTCATCGTTGTAGGCATTTGAACTAAAGGGCGACTCGTCGCACCGTTCCGAGAGACTTAGAGCCAATTTGTCCACTTCGTCAGGTCTCACTGACGCAGCAACTAATAGCCTAGAAAACACTTTCTCCGAGTGCTCAAAGTCGGAATATGACGACTTCAGTCGCATTCGCTCGATCATCCAGGCAGTAGCATCGAGCAGTATCGCCGCTGCCTCCTCCCTGAGAGGCCAGTCGTCAGCGGAATTCTCAATCCAAAGTCTTGCAATCTGCGTTACTTCATCGACTGAAAGAGGTATCGCCTCTGCTCGGTTGTTGTGCAGTAGTATTAGAACTGGACCCCAAAGTGGCCAAAACGGGTAGCGGTGAAGCACTGCGGCCGCAGCACTTGTAGATCCATCGACAAAGAGTGGGTCGGGCAGCGTCCCGACGTGAAGAAACCGCCTGAGAAGGCGAGTAAGCCGAGCCCCCATATCCGCCGTAAGCATGGGCCAGACTTGAGAGAGCCGCTCATCCGCATTAGCTGCAAAGATCACTGATTCAAGAATCAGGTCTTGCTCTATCGTGTACTTTCCACCTGCTGAAAGCTCGTCAAGGAGCTGGCTCCAAGTATCAAGCCCAAACGCACGGTCTTCTAGCAAGCGTAATCCGTAAAGTCGAATGGCTTTGTGCCAGCGAGGATTCTCCGCCTTGGCGTGAATTGTGGAGGTGGCGAGAGTAGCCTGGCTTGCAATCAAGCGACTACGCGACCAATCTCCCAAAAGGTCATGTGCGAACTGAAATTGGTCTTTAGTGATTGAGAGAACGCCATTCGCCTCAAGCTCCGGAGCTAGCCTGCATTCGTCGCTTTCACATTCTGTCACAGGAATCTGCGACAGGTATCGATCAGCCTCTTCACGAGAAAGCTTTTGGGCGAAGCGAGAGCATGCTGGACCATTCTCAGACTGAGATACTACGTGTTCCCAAAACCAATCTATAAAGTCAGTTTCTCCGACCCAAGTATTGGGGTTCAAGACAAGGGCGGCGTTACTTACAAGTAGATCCAGCACCTTCAGGTTCTTAAACAGTTGTAATAGCTGGGGCCTCTGGAAGAGTGCTGTCAGATTTGGGAAGGCCTGAATGATTACCCTTCGGTGCTTTCCAAAGTCGAACTCGATTGAAACCACCTTCGCGCTAAGTGCTTTGCCAAGCTTTTTCTGAATGGCTCGGCTCACTACATCCCAACGCTCGAACACACAGGTGAATATGAAATGCCATGTAGAGTTTCCGCTCTCGATATGCGCCGCTTTGAGTACGGCCGTGAGAGAGTCAATCCCTGCACCGTTTAGCCGCTCAACACCGTCAATAACAATCGTTCCACCTTTTGCGAAGGTTCCAGAGACAAGTTCCAGTATGCTATAGGACAAGCGAAGCTCACTAAGAAGGGTGTTGGGCCGCGCCGAATTAAGATCGGTTGCATTCAGCCACATCCTGTGCTTCCCGCCACGCATGGAGTATTCATATTGCTTTGCTAAGACACTTTTCCCGGAGCCACTCGCACCAACGAGAACTGTTATCGTGTCATCTGGAGATAGCTTTTTAAGCTCGTCTCGATCGAGCGAAAGTGAGCCTCCAAGGTTGTCTCGGACTAGCGAAGTGCGAACATCAAAGTCTTCAGCAATTCGCAACCAGTCTGGAGCATAGTCGGGAAATTCCTTGAGCGAGAAATGCGGCCGAAGGCGACTAGCTAGCCCTTTGCGAGTTAGATCGCCTCCGCTCGTTGCGAGTTCACGGGCTGTCTGCTTCAAACTTGTCCAAAGCGATTCTGCCACAGAGAGGTCCGCGTCATTCAGCAGTTCGCGACATTTGCCAATCTGAGCGTTTTCGCTTTCGGACGGCACATTCTCGAAGTCGAACTGAAAGTGCCGAAGGCGTTTTAGAAGCTCTGCAGTATCTGCGGGGGAGCTACTGCCCAAAGACACTGGACAGTGGAGGCTCAAAAACAATTGGCGCTCAGCTAAATTCGCATATTGCGGAGTAGCGATCCTGTCTGCAAATGCCATTGAATCGGCATCAAGTGCCTTTCGTACCAAACTATTCCACGCGGTCGTTACTTCGATTTCAACCGTAGATGTTGCAAGTGCCAGATAGTCACTTCGGACATCAAATACATTGCTCTCCACGTGAAGCCGCTGCTCCCACACGGCAGTCGTAAACTCTTCCGGAAAGCCATTCACTGTAAGTTGGTTGTTGCTTTTTATGGAGATACCAACACTGGAAGCGCCTCCGCGTGCAGTGCCAAGTTTCAACACTAGGTCGTCAAGAAACCAGCCATCAACTCGCTTCTGAAAGTGAATCGTCTCGATTACGCCATCACCAGCGGTCAGTGGCGGCTCCCCCGAAAGCATCTTTACGAGAAAGGAGGCGGATACTTTGTCTTCGAAAGTGTATCCACCACCGCCTCCCTGTTTTGGTGTTGAGATGTGTTTGGGCATATAGGGCTTAGCCTCATGACGGTAAGCTGTGGAGCTGTCGGGCCAAAGCGTAACGTGTGACAGGGAATGAATCGACTCGGACTGAATCTCGAACTTCAGGGATAATTCCGGTGCTGGCGCTAAATTCTCAGTCGGACGCTGGTCTCGCAGTTCCCCCGTCCTCTCTATTGCAGCGCTGATTGAGCTGGCCGGACAGGCCAGAATTGACGCTGTTGGAAAACCCGGTAAATTCGCCTCATTCTATCGATCTCTTTTTCTTCTTCTCCAAAAGTCTATGGACAGGTGGATCGGTTTGTCCAGCCGGCACTATTGGATCGTCATCTTCGCGAATTCCTACGCCATCAAAATCATTCAGGCCCACCTCCCATGCTTGCCGCACATTCAGTTGGCGCTTAGCAATCGTGGCTGAGAATCTCGGTTCTAACTTCTCACCCTCGCCAATCGCATAGCTAAGGCCGTACATACCGCTGCTAGTGTAGTTCGCAAGGAAAGCGTCCAAGTTCTGACTTGATGTAGGCGTCATCATATTCACTCTAATTCCCACGGCCACATAGCGCAATCCGTCAGCCGGAACCGCGCTTAGATTGGTGCCGACCACAACCCGATATGCCTGCGGAGCCTCCCTGCTGATTCCACGAACTATTGTCACCCTAATTCGCTCTTTCTTATCGTCCGCGCCTACTTCTTCCCGCAAGTGGGCAAATATCTCAGCAGCTGCCTCTTCATTTTCGAAAATGAGCACCATTACTGGTGGGTCGATTGGGCGACCGGTCCGAATGTATCCTGTTCCAATCCAGTTCGCCCTCTCCCAAAGCGGTGGTCGAATCAAAGAGATCGTCCGCACCTCGGAATGCTTTGTCTTAGTGGCGTCCAAGACGCCAGCGGGACGCGGCCCAGTTCCGACTTTTGGCTTGGAAGACGCGTCGACTGTGGCATCTTGGCGCGGGGGAGCGTCCGCGTCCCAATCGGTCTGGCGATTGAGTGAAAGTTGAGGAGTCGAAGAATCTAGCCAGGACGCTAGTTCAGTGCGTGGAGCATCGCCGTGAACATTTCCCATAACCACAAAGCTGCACGCAAAATTGACCGATCGTTCTAATGCTCGCTCCTCACCAAACATTTTGGCGGCCAGTTTTTCGACATTCTCAGTGGGAAACACGCGCGCCATTATCGTGAAGAGCAATTCAACCAGCTTGGATTTGATTTCTTGTTGAGCATCCTGAGAAAAGTGATTCGGGTCAAACGGAGCACAACTCACCTCGATCTGAGGTAGCCCTGCCTTCTCACCAAGGCTGAACTCGACTAGGGGTTGATCCCGATTGGCTGCGCGCACCAGGATGGACATGCTGGGTTCAAGTGCGATGAGTCGGTCAGCTACACCAGTTGCAAGTAAGCACTCAGTCACAGCCAGAATCGACTCCCCCATTGCCACGCAACCTGGCGTATTTTGCGCTTTAACGACGAAGGCACATCCAAGTATTACCGATCCCAGTATTACTTCGGGTTCATCGCAAAGCGAAGGATCGTTCGGAAGGTCTTCAGCTGCGAGCTGGTCACGCCATGACAAAAAGTACTGTTGCGTCGCCACACCATTAGTAACGTCTACATCAAGCTCTGACGGAAGTTTATCTTCGTGCCCCAGTGCATAGATGAGCGCAGCTGACGCCGCGAATAAACCAAGATTGTCTAGCGATGCAGCCAAGCCGCCCAGCTTCCGAAGCTGTACCAGTCTGGCGCGGAGCAGGAGAATTCCGAGGATGAGGTCAAATTCCTCCTCGCCCTCTTCGAGAGCGGCGTTTTGATAGCCACTCGATGCGAGGGCGTTTATCGTCGCTATGTCAAGCTCGTGCCAGGCGAGGGCATGGGGTATGCGCCCGAGTTGAAGCTCCAGCCACTTCAGTCTGTGGAAACAGGCTGGCTGCGCAGGCAGAACGTCTCCGTGGATTATTAAATCCTGCGTTGCAATCGACGCAGCTGCAAGAAGCATCCCGCGCGCACCCCAAATCAGGCCCAGGCGCTCATAGCTGACTCCAAGCAGATAAAGCGCCACGACTAGCTCGTGTCGGCTCTCATGCTTGAACAGCTTTACTAACGCGCGCCCCGTTGTTCGGATTGTTTCTGATGGTTTCTCGGCTTCAAGTAGCTGAATTCCCCTGCGCAATAGCATCCGGGCCGCAGCGGTCTCGCTCCGACGCGAGGCCGTCGTCTCAACAAGAAAATCGAATAGATCTTGGTATGGCTGAGAGTCGACAAATGCGTCGCCTAGGACCATCAGACTCTCAATTAGGGGTTCCAAGGGAAACCCTATAAGGACTTGCACCCGAGCGACCAATGCCTTCAACTCATGCAGTATTGCATCACGGTCACAGGTCGCCGCAAGAAAGAGTTGCATAAGCAGCTGTGCGGATCTTGCCTGCATGGATGCACTTGCGCGCTCTTCGTCCTGTGCGAGGCGATCCAGCTCATCTAGTAGTTTGTTGGTGCGGGCATCGAAGTCGACGAGTGCTGCATCAATGTCAAGCCCTTTCACGGCTGGCAGAAGTATTTGCCACAGATTGGTCAGAAGTTGGAGTTCATGCGGATTTGTGCTGCCTTCAGCCCGAGTTTCAACCTGTTGATAGAGTTTCGCAAAGAGCAAGTAGTCCTCATACCAGAAGTAGGCAGTCCACGCCCAGGTATATGCAACCAGCAAACGTTGGTGAGGCGTTCCGCATCGCTCTGCCATGCGTTCGGCTCTGAGAAGCCGCCCCTCTACCTCCGTGCGTGGAAGTTCCAGTCCACGGGCAATCTTGGCCGCTTCCAAGCAATCGTCGACGAGGTTGGGAACGAATTGTACATTTTGGGTTAGTTCTTCGATCCGCGCCTCAATTTCCGCTAACTGCTGTTCGCGATGTGTGTCAAGTGGACCTTTTTGTATTGACTGTTGAGCAGGCACATCCATTCTAAGGTATTCAATGGCGAGGGCTTCGCGGCGGTTCTGGAACACCCGATCAAGAATCCAAGTGCGGTCGAGGATTCGGACATCAACTCCGTGCTTATCGCGTAGCTCATCTTCCAACGTCGCTCGATCGCGGTCCCGCACATACCTGCTGGTTATGAAGAAGGCCTTGCTGTACCCGCGCCCTGTCTTGGCAATTTTTTCAACGTCTTCGCGAACTTTGGCCCTCCACTCGCGCTTTGTACTCATCGCGAAAGCCCAGCGTTCGTCAGCCCCTTCACGTCCAATTCCTGTGTACCAGGCGAGCGCCAAAGAATCAGCGACAGGGAAGGTTTCCGAATCAACCTTACTATCACCTCCTCCGGTGGGACCCGTTTGCGGAAGGAGATTCGGGCAGATTTCTGCTTCAGCAAGCCGACGCGCAAACTCCTGAAAGTCGTACTCTTGACTCCTACTTGTGAGGCTGTCTAAGTGATACTCCAGCACAGAGCGGTCTAAGACGGGCTCTACCCGATGAAGGGTATCTGAAAAAAGATACGGCCGTCGGCCTTTAAGAAAAGAACGCGGAGAGCAGGTCTTTGAAGGCATTTGAGATCGAGATGTTTGTCTTTTCTGAAATAGGGGCCTGAGGTTTCTCAGGCCAGTATACCGAAACACTAGGTCTGTATTCTATCGCCCTTCGATTCGACATATGACGATTTATTTCCAGCTTTTGGTGCCCGGCTGGCTCGTTCCCTGTTGCGACACACCCAAACAGCCCAGCAAACCAAATAACACATGATTGCGTGTCCTGGGTCAGCTCGGCATTGGTTTAACCTGCGTCGGCCCGACACAGGTATTATGTTTTAGTCTCCCAGAGATCTTTATCTGGGAAATATCTGCAATCTGAGATGTTGTGGGAGATTTGTTTGCCCTCTTCCTCTCATCAGGAGAATTCCGATGGTTAATTACTCACGTACAAGTCGAGTCAATTGAAAGTCGAAGCCCCGTCTGAATAGGTCTTTGCAGAAGCCCAATGGCGCAATTAGTCCCCGCGTCCAAAAGGTAGGTGGCCAGCACTTTGAAATTGTGTGTGTTGATCCGGCCAAGCACTGAGGCACCGATGTCTCTCAAGTCATGCCACTTCACAAATTGGCACTCTAAACGTTTCCAGGTTCACCCGTCGTCAAATCTCGGACTGGCTTTCGCTGCCTGAGTAGCAGAGACAGCATTGGCTGAGCATCCTCAAGCACCACAAACCACCGCCTCTTGAACTGGACGATTTCCTCCAGCAGGCCATAGCCTACGAGTTCGTCACGGTTGGCTGGGACTCCATTCAACTTCAATTCCAGCACCTCGTCACCAGCGATTCGCGAAGTGGCCAACCTCCAACCGTTATCAAGTTCGATCACGGAGCCACTGACAACCAACTCCAGGATTTCATCGTCAGTCGCTTCTCCCAGAGGGGTTCCGATGCCCAGCCGCTGCTTTACTTGGGGGACATCGGCAGCGCTCAAGCTCAGGCCGACTAACGACTGTCCATCTACGAGCTTAGCCCTGGCAATCTTTACGCTCTTTATGCCGGTGGAACCCATGACTTTATCGTAGATGGGAAAGAGGGCACCACTCAATAAATAGTACCGGCGTGGTTCTGTGGCAGGGGTCCTGGCGTATTCCGCTTCCCACCACCGGCGAGCTGCTTCTTTAGGAACAGGCTGGTACTTTTGGTGAAGCTCCTGCGGCTCCAGGGATCGCCGAGTCCCTTTGACCCCTGTGAGCAGAAGCGAGTTTTGGTCGGGGTCCCAATGAGGGGCCACAGCATAGATCCGCTCACTTCTCACGTTTCGATAGAATCCAAGCTCTGCTGCTTGCGCGGCAGTACCAAACGAATGTCGGACCACATCGACTTCCCCCTCCAACTCGTGCAGCATCGTTCTGGCACCCGATGTGGCATCCACAAAAAGCGTCTCCGGCTCGGCAATCCGTTTGAGGTTGCGGGCCCGAATTTCCTCCACGCCAAAATCAAACGCGCTTTGCTGCTTTGCCGATTCGACAGCGCTTTGGTAGCGTTCATAAAAGAGGTCAAAGATGCGGTTCTGTTGGCCGAAGTGCAGTACCATGATGCGATTCAAGAATTGCTCAACATTGCTGGCGTAATTGTCACGCACGGCGGTCTTTTCTTTGTTGAGCACCCCCATGCGGTCGAGCAGTGCCAGCCCGATACCATCTTCACTGTGCGAGCCGGTCTGGATTTCTCGATAGAGTCGTGCCAGGGCTGCCTTGCCGTACTCGTCTGTCACATCCTCGGGACGAAAGAGATCGCTGGAGAGGGAGTGCCGTTCCCCCTTGGTGAGGGCTCCCAAGGCAGCCAGTCGTTTGGAGACGGCATTCACCAGTCGTTTCTGACCTGCCAGGTCAAGTAAGACCAGGCGGATGATGGGCGCGGAAGTTTGATTCGACCGATGTACCCGACCGAACGCTTGCATCTGCTGATCAGCCGACCAGGACAATTGAAACGCGTAGAAGACGCGCCGCTGCTGGTTCTTCGCATCCACGTCGGCATGCACGCTAATACCGGTAGAACCGGCTCCCGAAATGACCGCCAGCCGTTTTTGGCCTCGTTGAAAAAGCCTTGTCTCATATTCGTTGAGTTGGCGACGAGGGACACCTTTCAGTTTGCGGCGGACGTATTTGCCGTACTCAAAGCGGTGGGTACGTCCACTGATTTCGGCCACACGGTCTGCGCCAAAATGAGCAAGCAGCGCATCGAGCGGATTCTGGGGAAAATCCAAGTCGGCCACTTTGTCGATCAGTTCTTGCTGTCGGCGGTGGTTCTCGCGATTGATCTCCGGGTTTCCGGCACTGTCCTTCACCTGCACGCGAACGACGTTGCCGGTCAGTGGATCGGTTTGTTCCTGGTATTGAAAGATGGGAAACTGTTTTTCGATGAGCTGCACGATCATCTCGCGGGGAGTGGCATCCAGCTCCGAAAGCTCTACGCCTTGAGAGCGGGCATCCCGTACTTTGCGGTCGGCCTGGGCCTCGCCCGTATTAAAGAGGCTCAACACGACCGACCTCCCTTCGCGAAGGTCCTGTTCGATAGCCGGGATGACGTCGGGAAGGGTATAGGCCAACATCAATTGCAGAAAGAAGCGTTGTTGGGCCGAATAGAACTGGGCATAGCGACTGGCATTTCGGCGCTGGCAGGCCGTTTGTTCTGCTGACTCAAAGGCCACGAGCAGTTCCGACCAGAGGTCCGCAATTTGGTTGTATTGCTCCCTTTCAGTTTCTAAGAGTCGATGCCACAGCGGCTCATATTCTACGGCACTCTCGGGCACAACCGTCCCATCGGGACGGCGGGTTGGGCCATAACTGATCGTGCGTGAGAGATAGGTTCCCACGCTCTTGAGGTCCCGGCAGAGCATTTCCATGGCAGCGACACCGCCACGTTCCATGGCCACAAGAAACGCCGCAAAATCTGCAAACGGAGCGCCCGCTCCCCACAGTCCTAGCCGTTCGTAAGGTGCCATATGGCGGGCCTCGGTTGCCCCGGTCGCACTGAAGTAGCGTACGCGGGCCTGCGGAAACAGGCGTTGCAATTCGATCCCCATATTGCCGCGCAGTGTGCCGTGATCGACCGTGGCCTTGCCGCCATGTGGGGTTGCGGCGGCGTTCTTCATGAGATGGGCCTCATCAAAAGCGATGACACCGTCGAAGTCGGGTCCTAACCAATCGATGAGCTGCTTGAACCGCAGTCGCTTCCCCCCAAAATCAGTGCTCAACATGGTATAGGTCGTAAAAAGGACTCCGGTCTCGGCCAGAATGGGCTCGTGAGTCTTGAACTGAGCCTGATGCACAAGAGCAAGTGGTAGTCCTACCGCATCGCGGTCTCGCTCGGCATCGGCGCAGAGTTGATGCGAGGCAGAGATGTGTACGTGCTTGCTGCGACCTTGACGTAGCTCATTGTAAATGAAGGCGTAGATCTCGCGACCTTTGCCAATGCCGGTGCCGTCGCCGTTCCAATGACCTTTGCGGGCTCCATGGGGGAGTAGCGCGCTGGTGGCTTGACCGGCATAGATAACGTCTTCCAATTGAAGATTGGAAATACGCCCCTCTGCGATCACTTCGGCAGGAAGATGGTGTTGGTAGGTAACATCGGGTGGCTCCACGCAAGCCATGGCCGTCGATTCGACAACATTGGCTGGGTGGGGCACTGCACCTCGGACGATGGCTTTCTGCACACGGTAGGTGGCAAAGACCGATCCTTCTTCAATATCGACCGCCTGAGGGGCAACCGTTGATTCAAGCTGACCAACGTCATTGCCAGCCGGTTGAGAAGGAGTGGAACTGCTCTGATCTGTAGTGCTATGTTGAGTGAGAGATGTGCTCGTATTTCCGTTCCGAATCTTTCCATTGAGTGTCGAGTAAGCTGTTCCTGGTTCTTGAGCAGGAGTAGGTTTCGAGGTATTAAGTGGTAGCTCGTGGCGGGAAACTCCTTTTGATGGACGCGTGGGAGTAGTTTGGTTACTTGCAGTCAATTCTTTCCTGAGAACTCTCCCATAGACATCTTCTGCCGATAGGTCTCGAAGGGTATGCAAGGCTTCTCGGACAGAGAGTCCACTTGCCGTGATGACTGTCGAAAAACTGCTCGTCGGTCCCTCGTGATCGATGACTAGAATCTGGTTGTCAAACGTGGTGCCGAATTTGCAGTATTCTTTGCCGTTGATCCCAATGTTTGCTCTAAGGTGATAGCGGCTGGTGATGTCGGTCCACCAATTACGAAATGCGGGCCGGTCGAGTGCCATGCCGCGACCAACTATGGCAACTAGGCGTCCACCCGGCTTCAAGCGCAGGATCGCCTGTTCGATATGGCGCGCTCCAAAAGCGGTACGGTGACCTGCGACGCGACCGCCGGTTGCCGAGAAAGGTGGATTCATCACA
Organism: uncultured Planctomycetaceae bacterium; assembly: GCA_937925545.1. GTDB lineage: Bacteria > Planctomycetota > Planctomycetia > Pirellulales > Lacipirellulaceae > Bythopirellula. The sequence continues at coordinate 659,622 of CALALR010000015.1, read as the reverse complement.
ATCGCGTCGTATCTTTTCTCGACCGGGAGCAGATTGTTCAGTCGCTCGGCATCGAAAGAGGTCGTCTCGAAACCTTGCAGTGCGAGGAGGTTGCGGCGGCGAGGATCGATTTCGTTGGTCTCCACCGTTGCGCCTGTGAGTCGAGCGAGCGTGGCGAGACTACCCGTACCAGCACTTGGTTCGAGCACGCTCATCCCAGCGCGCAGGGCGGCTGCCATCACGACGACAAATGCCTGGGCAGGAGGAGTGCTAAACTGCTGGAAGTCGATCTGGTTTTGGTCACGGCGGGTTTGCAGCGGGAGGTGAGTTTGCTCAGCCAGAAGTCGTTCAAGAACAACGTGCGGCTGGGACAGATCGAATGCGACGCGAGCAAGGTAAAGATTAAAACCTGCCTCGGCGGCGTCATACGCTGCGCGGGCATTCCCGGCAGAACTGCCGAGAATCTCCCGCGCCAATTCAGAGATGGCCGCATTGTTGAAGCGGGCTTCCGGGTCGGTCTCTAAGAGGGCTGCAAAGCGGAGTGCAAAGCGCGACGTGGGATCGTCTTTGTCAGCATCTCCCAATGTAGACGGAAGTGTGGCCGACTCATCAAAATTCAGCAGGAGTTGGATAGCGGAGTCTGGGTCTGATGGATGCCTCTGTTTTCTGCTACCAGTCAAACTGTTTGCTTTGGCGTCGTAATCAAACATCCCCTCTTGCCAGCGACACTTCCTCAGCCGCTACCTCTAGAAGTGGTAAGCCGTCGAAGATGAGTTAAAGAGGATGGTATGTCGTCGATACTTTACTGTGTTGCTTATTTCCACTGTTTGGCAATAGTCGTGCGAAAACGATCCTCTCTCATCCGAGAGTGGAAGTTTATCAACAAGTTTCCTTCGACTTCACGTTGTTTAGGAAACCTTTGGACATCAATCTAAGAATTTTTTCTACATTTTTTGGGCACGAACAAAAAAATGGTTTCGCTCCGCGAGCCGCTACCTCATCTACGTAGGCTACTTCCAACCAAGAACATACATGCGCGAGGCGATAAGCAGGTACATGACTGTCGACCGAGATGGCCAAAGTTGGCACTTTTTGTGCAACACTTCTCAGCATCGCGCCATAATAAGCGAAATGTCGTCGTGGGCACGAAGGGGGATTTCTGTGAAACGACATTGCGGGGGTTACAAATGCGAAGCGACAACGCTTGAGGGGTTCATCCAACAACTGGCAGTTGCCTACGTAGCCCGCCGCTACTTCTTTTACGTCACGGGATTTGTTTCCCAGCGATTGACTAGCGAGGAGCATGACCGGCGTTTGCTGGCCAAGTACGAAGTTGCCCGGAGTAAGTGGTCGCGCTACCGCCGCAGACAACGAAACGGTCCCGACGGAAGACCACTAGCGAACGTCCAATACCTGCGTTACCGCGACTTTTGGGTACTGCTGGCGACGAGAGGCTCGCATCGGTTTTTTGAAGAGCATGCACCGTGTGAGAACGATCCCAATGGAAAGCCTCAATACCGTGACATCAGGGAATCACCGATTTGCTACGGCGGCTACTCCATCAGTTGGAGGGAGCGGGTCTCGGTCCGCATGAGCAGAACCGCCTACCGGGATCTGAAGAGCCATTTTTTATGTTTGGCCACCAGTAGCCCGTCCACAAACGTCCTGGAACAGGAGTTTCGTCGCTTTCCCTTTGAACCGTACGGTGGCGTGTATCGCCAAACGCTTTCGATTCATCGGGCCGTCAACAGGGCCCGTAAGACGGCGGGACTGCGGCCCGTACCAAAGGATTGCCTGCGGTTCAAACGACGCGTACTGAAACCTTTCGAGCCAATCGCTGAGGAGGTCTTGCCCTTGGCGGCATGAGAGCGAACATGGATTTTGAAACCACATGGAGGGACATCTTATGAAATACACTTCACCACAAATGAGAGACAATCAAGGGGGTGCCAGGGTCGATTTATTTGACAATGAGGCACCAACCTATGCGGCTGTTCTGCGGAAGCGTGAACAGCGTGAGAGGCTTTCCCGGCTCGCTCAAGAGGTCGCGGAGATGCTGGACGCCTTGGACGTAGCGCTGAAGGCGGACCGAGAACGTGCCGTACCACTCATCGCTGAGTATTGTGGGTTGCTGGAAGTCGTGGTCGAGGACCTGGCCTGCATCCGTGACCTTGACGAGACGTTTGGAGGCGGGGAGCGGAAGTTGCCGCGCGCGTCGAGTCTCGCCGAAAAACTGGAAAAGGGACTCTCCTATTTACTGGGCATGTTCTCGGTGGCCAGTTCGGGAGAGAACCTGTCGGCCTTCAATTGGAAGCTGATTGAGCGAGATGTGGAGACGGTGCTGGGGATTGCCCAGGCGCTAGAGGATGAGACGAACTCGGCAGAATTGACAATGGCTGCCTGAGACTGCTGTTGGTTTTTTACTGTGCTCACTTCAACATGAACCAAGAAGCCCTGCGGCAGCAGCGCTGCCGCAGGGCTTCTCTTTTTCTGTGATGGCTATTGGAGGTAGCGGACGCTACTTCATAAGAGGTTGTCTTCTTTGGGAGCAAATTCAGTGATAGATATGATATTGGGGTGGATAGGTCGTCCCCACTGCAAACGTGCAGGAGAGGGACTGGAGGATGGCGAGCGTCTGCCGCATTTGGGCAAACTCTTCTGCGTAGATGGGGGGCAAGATCTGAGAGAGCACGAAGGCATCGGTATCGAGCATTTCCAGGAACTCGGGGCGAATACTGGGGTGCTCCTGGTCCAAGAGTTTGCTGAGCGACTGGTAGGCGGTCAGCAGGTCATCGATCGGCGAAAGATGGTTCGAGGGCGCAGGGACCGCAGCGGCGAGCAAGATCAGCGAACGAACGACGTGCAGCAGCTCGTATAAGGGCGAACGCAGTTTATCAATGGAAGTAGCGAGCTGGGCTCCAGTTTCAGGGCTAAGTCCACAGGCCAGGGCCACCTCTAAGAGGTTGGTCAGATCGCTAATGAGAAGCCTGCGGAACTCATCTTGCTTGAGATCTTTGGGAAAGGTGGGCGAATGGGTCGGGCCTGCCTTCAACAGTTCCTGATGAAGTGGGTGTCGGCTTCTAATCGTTTCAATCGTCGTAGTCATGGTACGAACCACCGGGCGGTCGTGGCTGCGGGCCACCTGTTTGAGACGAGTGAGTAGTCGAATGAGTTTGATGACAATCCCGGCAGGCAACACTGGTAATTTGAAGCTGGAGTTGGGAAAACCGTCAGAAGGCAGTTTGAGTAACGTGGCAAACGGTTGTTGATAGACGACAATCGCAAAATCCTTAGGAAGCCAAGTGGGCTTGTGGCTGGGAACGTAAGGAAAGAGCATGGTTGGCTCAGCGGAAGTGTCAAATGGATTGGCAAGGGTGAGGCCAAGATCGCTAAGAAGCCTGGACGGGTCGATAAGGTCGGATGTCTGAGCAGTTGGATACGTCCAGAGTAGGCTTCTCCAGAGCGATGCTGTAGCGACAACGCGTTTCGACGAGCCACTGGCAAACTCAGATAGGTCCACGAGGTGACCAAGTTGCAAATCCTTTTCAATCGTTTCTGGGGTGACTTCTCGTAGCACAGTTTATCCCTCTCGTAATCTTTTGATTCTTATCCAACGATCAATTTCCCTCGTTATGTCCGGATGCCATCGGGATGTGACCTTACAAGATCAGCCTTTGGCGCTACTTCTTAGTCTTTAGAACGTATGGGCGTACCTCCTGTTTTCGGACCACTGCCTCAGTTGAGACTGTGAGGTGAGCCGACTGAATTCTGTTGCTGGCTTCGCCGTGACAACAGAATTCACCCCGTTCCCCCATGTGTTTCGTGGGCAGCGGGGTCCAACCGAGAGGTACTGCCTGATGAAAAACTCTTATCAAAACGAAAATGCTGCGGCAATTGACCTGGCCGCTGAATCCTTTAACAGCGTGACGCCTTTCTCCATCGAGTTGGCGTTGGTACGGGGGATTGTGGTGGAGGTGACCGAGTGGGTGGTGCCCGACATTGGTTTTGGTGAGGGTGGGTATCGGCTGCGCGTCGTATTGACGGCAAGGCTATGGGACACGCTACTGCAAGCCTATGTGCGAAGGCGAAACGGGGAGCCCCAAGAGCTTGGTAAGCGGAGAAACGACGTATTGTGGCTGGCCGCCCAGTCGCTTGCGCAAACGAAAAGGGATGGCTCTGTGGCAGCGAATTTCAGCATGTACCTTCCCTGTGAGCGAGCACCTGAGTGCAAAACGCTGCGGGTGGAGCGGTTCGAGCGGAAGGTAAAAGAGATTTGTCAGGTTACGATTGGTTTTCCGGAGGATTTCTTGCTGCTATGAAGGAGACGTTCCAGAGGGGCAGCCCACCTCTGGAAGACGGGCGACCACCGCCGTTTATTCAAAGAGATAACGGTATAGATCGATATGACGATTGAGGAGGGGTCGTAATTCGCGCTGCCAGCGGAGTTTCCCTGCAACTTTCTCGTCCTCGTGCAACTCATATTTGTCTAGAATTGCAGAGGCCGCCCTGAGCACAAGATTGGCGTCTTGTTGTTGTCGATAAGGAAGTTTCCGTAGAGAGTCTTCGGCATATAGCAGTTGCGATTTGGCTTCTGATATTGTTTCGGCTAGTCGTGCTTGTTTTAACACGGTTATGAATTGTCGGATGTCACTTTCTTCCTGGTGCTGACGTTCCTTTGCGACTTCTAGTTTCTGCAAACGAACCATTGCTGCCTCCTGGGCAAGGCGTTCCCCGGCCGCGACCCGGGAGCGATACCAGGGGAGCCAAGCGGATCCGGAGGCCATCGTAGCCAGGGGAATAAGGACCAATAAGCATAGAGCGACCGGAACTGAATAAAGTACAGGCGCACTCTGAGAAGTCTTTCGCGGCTGAAGAAGGTCTACAATCGAGCCCAGAAAGATCCTGGGGATAATGTAGAAAACCTCTAGATTGATACCAACGAAATACTGAAAGCATCGCACCGGCACAATTGCGAGAAGTCCAATTCCTGGGATAAATGGCAAAAGCAAAAGCCATCCTGCCGTGATACAGAATAGCGGGAGTATGATGTAGGATGATACGAAGTTCAAGATCGGAGGAAGATAATCCTCTGAGGTTTGGAACAACTCGGAGAATAATGTCATGTAGAAGGGAAGTAGGATTGGGATGAGCAGCAGCTTTAGCGTGAACAGATTTCTTGCTATACGATGAGCCCGCTGATTCTCCGGATGCTCGAGCGAAATCAGTTTGTAGATGGTAAGTTCCATAGGAGGGTTCGATCGCTAAAACGATTTGGATGAGCGGACCCGTGGAAGTCTGTGCGACAAGGACTGTTGGATTAGCAGAGCATGACAAATGCTCCTTTTACTGAACTTTTCCGGCTCCAAAACTGAAGTGCAAAATGAGCAGGCCAACAAACAAAGTGATACCAAGGATGACTAAGCTGATAAATGCGCGTCGGTTGAACCTGCGACCAATGTCAACAGTAGTAAAGAAGTCTGCCAACATGGCAGTCGAGACGTCTGGCGATACCAGTTGCCACTGACGCCAGAGACCGTTTTCATACGTGACATAGGCCTTCTCCGGGAAGTCATGAACGACCAGGATACCTCCATGCCATTCGACAAACGGCCTATCCTCCCGAAGTCCCTTCCGCATGACGACTATATTCGTGTCCTTTAGGCCATAAACCGCTTGATTGATGCGCACCTTCCCATTATTGCGCAGCTGTAAGGAATTCAGGTGATTTCCCATGAGAGTCAGTTTGTTTTCCAGGGGCATGTCGAACGTTTCGATTGGCGACAGGCGCGAGCGGAACTGCCGCACAAGCATCTTCTGTCTCCAATTTCTATCTGCCAGAGGTGAAAGCAGCAGGCGAAGCAAGCGCAGAAGAAGAGCAAGGAGGCTCTGTAGCCAAGACAGCAGTGAAGGGAGCCGCAAGCGACTTTCTTCTTTATATTCAAGGGCTGCAGGACCGTCGTCCTTGGCAAACACGACCTCCCAGGGAGAATTTTCAGAGTGATATTGAAACAGACAGACGTCCATGGGAGCGCCCAGTTTCGATTTCCGGTAGAGCCTCAGGGTTCGTGCGGGACCACGGTCATTGCAGTCTGCATACCAGCTATTAGGAGGCGGAGATATGATTCTTGGGGAGAGTCGGTCTGTATGACAGTCGCCGACCAAGACGAGACCATCTTTCGTAATGCCGTGGACTTCAAACCGACCATCACTATAGGTGAAAACTTCCACACCATCGGAACGCACATAACGGGTAACAGAGGCCTCGTCGATTGTCAGTCGCTCGATCTGGCTAAACGACGGCGTAGCCTTTGGACGTGCTTGAGCTGTCTGTTGGCGTGCAGAGCCTTTGCTAATGCGGTGTGCCATGAGTCAATCCCTGGTCAATGGGAATATTCTGATGAGCGGGTCCCTACATTTTGGATTCGATAAAACTTTTGAACGTAAGCAGGTTGTTCCTGCAATCTCTTCTTTTCGAGCAACTGTAATAGTGCCTGACTATGAGACGCAGAGGTATTGTTTGTTGGCTTACTTTCGGTCTGGGCAACCGTGTGAGCCGTTGCTTTGATTTGTAGATGTTTAGGGATGGGATCGACCCCTGCCTGGGATTCTCTTACTGGCACAGGTTCGTTCTTGAGATCCAGGTAGTCTTTTCCATCAAGGGTGTAGTCCGAGACCAACCGTAAGGGTTCTCGATGGCCAGCACCATCGTCGAGTACCATGTAGAACTGCTTGCCGGAGGCACTGGTTGCCAGGATCTCATCGCGTTTTAGCTTGGTGGTGATGCGCTCTGAAAACCCTTCAGAAAGGGAGTAGCCAGACCCAACATCATGCCTTTCGGACCCGCTCCTTAGCAGGTCGCGGTCCTCTTCTGAAAACCCTTGAAGATCGTCGAAATCTTGTTTTCCAGTCACGGTAAAGTACATCTTGGCCAGACAATTATCGCGTACGACATGGGCGAGATTTACGTCACGGTTTTCTAGCTGAGTCGTGGTTTGATTGGCGAGAATGAGCGAAATGCCGTATTTACTGGACTGAGCAAGCAGCGATGCGAAGGATCGTCCTGCCAACTCATGAAATTCATCCACGATGACCCAGGCATGGCGGTGTCCTTGGCCTTTGTTATGGCCTTGATCCTTGCGAAGCTGAGCGGCAGCCAGAAGCGTGTAAAGTCCAAGACCGGCAATCTGACGAGCCGTCGTTGCTTGTCCCATGGAGGGACAGAAAAAGTACACAACTTCGCTGTGGTCTAACGCGCGACGCATATCGATTTGACGTCGGTGGGGGGCGTTGGGAGGAGGGTTTTGCAATTGGGGATACTTCATCAAGAAGTCAAAAGCCATCCGGATTTGAGCTTCGTCGCGATCGGAGTTTCCAGGTTTTTGAAAGTACCGTCCAACTGCCTTAAAATCCAAATGTTGGCCTGCTTCGCTTTGTTTCACGACATGTTCAGCGACACGGATCAAAGCTGATAGGCTACGCATTGAATAGTAAGCGGCACCATAGAGCAGTCCATAGTCTTGATTAAACGCCTCGATGAGAACCTGCGCCAAGCGAATGATGTTCTTCTCGCCAGTATGAACGATCTGAAATGGGTCGAAATAATCCCAGTCGTCATCCTCTTTGAGTGATAAGAAGCGAAATTTGCGAGCGTTTCGCCTCTGTCCCCGTTCGTCCAATTCCCTGGACTTGGATTCACAGAGTCGTTTCTTCACAAAATTAAACAGGGCGAGGTCTCCCCCCAGATCGAAGATGAAAATGGGGTCTTTCATCTGCTCGACAATCACTTCCCCATCGGGTCCACAATAGGAGTAGGGTTTGATAAGTTGTTCGATAAGAGGAGCAATGGCCAGGGATGTCTTCCCACTGCGCGTTCTACCCCGGATATGAATGTGGCCTTCCTTGAGAATGTCCCGAGGGACAGAGAAGGCATGCTCGTAATCATCAAGAGGTGTCCCTTGTGCATCGCACTGAAGTCCAAAGACGATGTGATTAGTCTCCGCGCCCCATGCACGTGCCTCTAGCAATGCAGTACGAAGGGACATAGGAAGACTCCTTTTTGCTCAGTAACGAGAAGGGCGCAAGCTCACCGGGGCAGTTATTCGCAGAGGCTGTATACAATGGACGACTGCGCGGCAAATGAGCCACTGCAGCAAACGATTTCTGTGTGGGAGGCAGCGATTTGCTGGCAGTGGCACAGGTTCATTAACTTCGCATTCGTCAATAAAAGGGTTTGGCGAAGCGAAGTTGCGAGAGCGGGCGCGAGACGGCTCGGGCTTTAAAGCAGTGATTGCGATGGGTAGTTCGCCAGTGGAATGACGAGAGAAGAGGCTAGTCGGATCTCGATTTCGCTCGACTGGGAGTGTGGCGTCAATTGCCATTGAATGAGTTCCTTACCGGGGACGTCATCTGCGGAAGAAGTCGGGTAAAGAGAGTTCCTCCTAGTGTAGCTAAGAGAATCTGAGATTGGGAGCCACTGGGTGCAAAAATTTGAGGCAGCTGGATGGCGGAAGATTGGTAGGGGACCGTATACGGTAGATGGTGCGGCACACCCGGCCGCGATCTCAGACCTACTTCCTGCGACGCTAGGGCGGCCCTTGTGGATACCCTGCCGGACTAGCTCCCTGCGGGACCTAGTCCGTGGTGTACCACAATCGGGCCAGCCCGTAGCGTCTCCGGAAGTAGCTGCACAATCTGGCCGGGCTGGGGTTGAAGCGGGAAAAAACTGCCGCCTCTGCTGCTGGTAGTTTTCAAAGTCAAATTGCTAGAATGGGCGAATCCTGGTACCTGTTCGGAACTTTCCGCGATCTGGAGAGAACCATGCCATGTCTGGCCCAGTCGAGTCATCCAATTGCGATGAGAGAAAGCGGGGGCTTGAGCGAATTTGCGCGGTGAGCATTGCTGTCGCGAGCCCGGAAGAGATCCGCAGTTGGTCCTCGGGTGAAGTGACACTTCCGGTGGCGTTCAATGCCCGCGTCCCAACAAGTGGCGGGTCCATCACCTCGAAGCAACTCGCTAAGGGGGGACTTCTTTGCGAGCGAATCTTTGGGCCGATATCAAGCTATCGCTGCGCGTGCGGAAAGTATCGCGGCGGAAAGCGGGCTCAAGCAAGCGAAGGTACGGTCTGTGAGCATTGCGGAGTACTCGTGGCCGACCGCAAGGTGCGCTGCCAGCGGATGGGACATATCGAACTTGCTGCTCCGGTCGTGCATCCGTTTTTCTTCCAGGGATTGCCCAGTGTGCTTGCTGAGCTATTCTCTGTAGCGGTAACGGCCCGCGAGCGGTTTGAACCGGTGGAGGAAGGAGGCAATGGGGAATATGTCTCCTTGGACATGCCAAAGGAAGCGACACTTAACGAGGTCAAGCTTACGCCGCAGCTTGTCCATCAAATCATCTTTCACGAGCGAAGCTTTGTGATTGAAGACCCCCAACAGACGCAGCAAGGTGAGGAGCTAACGGGTGCTGAGGGGATCAAAGCATTGCTCGAAAGGCTCGAACCATACGACCTGAAGAGCTTGCTTGAGCAAGCCCTCATGAATGCAAAGTCGAATCGAAAAAAAGAAACTTTGGCTGCGCTGCTTCAGTTCGTCAGCTCAGAAGGAAGCAATCGACTGGAATCGCTGGTATTAGAGGTGCTGCCCGTCGTGCCAGCCATTTCCAGGGATCCGACCGTGCTGAAAGTGGGGGATGAAACCGGGCAGAGTCGAATGGAAGTTGGAGATCTCAACCGTCTTTACGGGCGCGTGATTCGGACCAACAACTCCCTCAGACAGCTCCTGGAAGAAGCCGGGTCTAAGGAGCTAATTCGCCACCGCAAGCGAAGTCTGCAGCGTGCAGTGGTGGCTCTCTTTGAAAACGAGAGCTTGAAAAATCCTGTGAGGACGGAGAGTGGAAGACCACTTGGATCACTTCTGGGGCTTTTGAAGGGCAAAACGGGGCGCTTTCGAGGGTCGCTCTTGGCCAAGCGCGTGGACTTCTCAGGGCGTGCGGTCATTGTGGTCAATCCCAAGCTACGGATCAATCAATGTGGGCTGCCTAAAAAGATTGCCTTGGAGCTTTACAGGCCTTTTGTGCTGCGGGAGCTGCGAAAGAGCGAGTGTCGTCTCCCGAAAAAGCTTGCTTCGGAGTTGCTTTTCAAACCGTTTGCCACTCGGAAGTCACGCATCTCTGGGGTGGATAACGTTGATCGGCTGTTTGCTGAGAACGCTGAGCTAGTACTCAAGCATCTTCAAACGGTCATGGCGGACCATCCAGTACTTCTGAATCGGGCACCAACGCTGCATCGCATGAATGTGCAGGCCTTCTTTCCGGTCCTGGCGGGCGGCAATGCCATTGAACTGCATCCCCTGGTATGCAGAGCGTTTAATGCCGATTTCGACGGTGACCAAATGGCGGTGCATCTTCCGCTGGGAATCGATGCGAAGGTGGAAGCAAAGACCATGCTTAGTTGCCGCGAGAACCTGTTAAGCCCGGCTGACGGCTCGATTCTATTTCGGCCGACCCAGGATATCGTGCTGGGGCTTTACTACCTGACGATGGCTGGAGCCGACACAGCGACGCCACAGAAAGCGTTCGCATCATTTGCAGAAGTGGAACTCGCCCGCGAGATCGGTAAGACATGCGTGCACGAGCCGATAGCATTCCGAATGCGGGCAGATCGCGAAGTGATGCCGCAAGACTCCGGTCGAGAAACACGAGGCAGTGGAGGACGAATTACTACAACCATCGGTCGAGCATTGTTTAATCGCTTACTGCCTGAAGGCTTGCCTTATTACAACATGCCGTTAAGTGCAAAGCATCTGCATACGATTTTAACAGACTGTTTTGAACGATTGGGAGCAAATGAAACGCTCAGGCTTACCGAAGAGATCGCATTGATGGGTGCAGCGGAAGCGACACGTAGTGGGTTGTCGTTGGGAGTCTCAGACCTGCTGATTCCGAAGGAGAAAGATTCCATTGTCACCAATGCCAGCGAGCGTGCGAAGCGGCTCTACGAAAGTCACAAGCAGGGCACACTCAGTTTTTCTGCCTGGAAGGCACAGCATGTAGAAACGTGGAACCGTGCTACAGAGCAGGTGGCGGCGGCCTTACTTCACGACCTCAGGCAGGAAATGCGGCCGGCAGGCTGCGTGAATCCGGTGCTTGTGATGGCTGAATCGGGTGCGCGTGGCAGCATCGCGCAGCTTAAGCAGCTTTCCGGCATGCGGGGGCTCATGGCACGGGCCACAGGAGAGGTGGCAGAGCGACCGATTACCGCCAGTTTGAGGGAAGGACTAACTAACGGTGAATTCTTTGTCTCCGCGCACGGTGCCCATAAATCGTTCATTGATGTTGGGCTAAAGACGGCCGAAGGAGGGTATCTGACCCGGCGGCTGGTACATGCTGCGAGCCCTGTTGTGGTGACGATGTATGATTGCGGCACGGCGAAGGGAATCTTCAAACATGCAACCGCGTTTCAGAGTTTGAGCGAAGCGGTCGCTGGCCGCACGAACCTGGAAGCGGTGCGCCGCGGCGGGAACGGGTGGTTGGGCAAAAACCAGCTTGTCACGCGGGCAATTTGCCGAGAATTAGACAAAAGCTCCCGGAAAAGACTCCGTGTTCGCAGCCCTTTGACTTGTGAGGCGCCACGCGGTGTGTGTGCCAAGTGTTATGGCATGGACAGGTCGACTGGCCGACTCGTGGAAGTCGGCACGGCAGTCGGGGTGATTGCGGCGCAAAGTATCGGTGAGCCAGGAACTCAGCTTACCATGCAAACCAAACATACGGGTGGGATTGCAGGGGTCGATATGACGGGGGGCCTGCGGCGGGTGGAACAGCTGTTTGAAGCGCGCTGTCCTGTGCTACGTAGATTGTTTGCCAAGAAAGGTCCTCAGGGAGTGTGGCAGCATCTGCTCGCTGAACTCATCGCACCCTATCGCGCGCAAGGAGTCTCTATCGACGAGAAGCATTTTGAAGTCATCATCGCTCAAATGCTGGGACAGGCTCGCGTGATCGACGGGGGAGATAGCAGACTTATTCCTGGCACACTCATTAAGCGTCGTGAGCTTGCCATGGTGAATGCAGCACTTCCCCCTGGTGCTAAGCAGGCAAGGGCGAAGGCGGAGTTATTGGGTGTCACCAGGGCGGCACTCGCATCAGAGAGCTTTTTGGCAGCGGCAAGTTTTCGAGAGCCAAAACAGGTGCTTCGTGAGGCAGCCCTTTGCTCGCGAAGAGATACCTTCTCGGGGATTACGGAAAATGTGCTCATTGGGGGGCTGATTCCGGCGGGAAGCGGTTTTGATGAAGATGCAGAAGTACTCGCAGAAGTAATCACAAAGGTTGCGCCGAAGAGAGCCAAACCGTCTAACGAGCATTCGCAGCAGTCAGTGAATACGGCTCCAAAGAAAGTCTGCATTACGATCTCGGACCCGCAGACGGCGAACGCTATGAACATTGTGGATTTGGACCGGGAACTGGAGACCTTGGTCACGGGACTTAACGGGGCACCAGAGGACAAGCAGAAGTGGGACCGGGTGATTGAGCTTGCCTGGGACCGGCTGTTTGAAGGCATCTCTGGCAAACAGTCTTCGATTGACGATCATGTGGCACGTCGCCTGACGAGCAAGGTCTTTGAGGAAGTGATGCGATCGGGGAAGCGTTTTCACTCAGCAAAGGCCTTTTGGGCCTTCGTCTGGCGGCAGCGGAAGTGGCAGAGGGACAATTACCTAGCCCGAGAGGGAGCGCGGCGAAAGCGAGAGCGAAGCCTCTTGCAAAAGTTGATCGAGCGAGAGGAAAGCGAGCAGGAACGAGAGGCCGAAGCGGAAACAGCGCGCAGGGTGCTTCATAAGATTGTCGCAGAGGCCCAACTGACGGACTACCAGCGTGCTGTCTTTGAGTTGGCCTGGATTGGAGGACTGGCGGATAGCGTAATTGCCCAAGAACTTAAGAAATCCCACGGTGCTATTCGGCGGACAAAAACGCATATTAAAGGAAAGCTAAGGGACACCCCTACGGCTCGGGAGCTTAGAGAGTCGTGAAGTGGAGTAGCGGTAGAAAGGACGCAATATTGTGCAGAGTCTTGGGAGCGCTTGCACTATGGCAACCGGTGTTGAAGTAATTTATAAAGGGTTCTGATGATGACGATGCGGAAATCCTGTGGTGTCATTCCTTTTTTCGTGGAAGGTGGAGAAGTGAAAGTGCTACTGCTTGAGCATGTAAGTGGGCACTGGGGCTTTCCCAAAGGGGGTCAGGAGCGTGGTGAAGCAGATTTTGAAACCGCCACGCGTGAACTGCAAGAAGAAGTGGGAATCACCGATTTCAAGGTGCTTGAAGATTTTCGCCTAAGGCAACGTTATGAGTTTGAAGCAGGCGGGAAGACTGTGCAGAAGGAAGTGATTTACTTCTTGGGACGGGTGCCTTCTAAGGACGTCACAGTCCAAGCCTCGGAGCTACGGAGCGCCCAATGGCTGGGTGTCGAGGAAGCCCGGCGGAGATTGTCGCACCCAGAAATCATTGAAATCCTAGAGGCCGCCGTAGGCCAGTTTAATAAGTGGCTTGGTAGCTGAGACTTGCACCGGGACGAAGTGCTACTATTGCAAGTCCGTTGAAAGCCGCCGCGCTGCTGGGGTGTCATTTGAGAGCTTGCATTCTGAAGTCACAAGGCAATCACTTCTCGCGCAAAACAAAGCCGCTTCGGGAGGCTGCTGCGCAGCGACGGCCTGCCAAGTTGTAACAAATTCTTGGCTTCCGTGTTTATTACTTTAGAAGCCGTCTAAGCGGCCGATCTTAGCGCCCCGTCCAATCTGTAATTCTCTATTCGGGCGTGATTAGGTTTTTAAGCAAGCGACTGGCTTGCCAAACCCAAAAGTTCTTCTACGGGAGTCGTAAGTGAATAAGGAATCTCTGTGTGAAACCAAAGTCCAAAGCCAGGACGTAATTGCGAGGGCACCGGCTGGAGCAAAGCCGCTTTTTGAAGGGGCTCCCTGGCAGGGCCCAGAAACGCTGCTGCGTGAGATGAACTTAGCCAAGGTAGCCAAGCCACAGGATGGCAACCTTGGCAACCTACCAATCCCAGCACGACCGAAGCTCTTATCCATGGCGGATCTCAAATCCGGAGAGCCACGGTGGTTATGGGAGAACCGCATTCCTCTTGGCGGCATCACGCTGCTGGAGGGGGATCCGGGCCACGGAAAATCCACATTGACCGACGATCTGGTGGCACGGCTCACTGCGGGAAGGCCGATGCCGCTTGCGGAGGACAATCTGGAGTCACCACCTGCCGGAGCCGTTTTGCTACGCGGCGAAGAGAGCCTTACTGCAGTGGTGCGGCCCAGATTGGAAGCGGCCGGCGCCGATCTCAAGCAGGTCTTGGCCGTTGACCGTGTTGAGTCGTTTCGCCTGCCCAATGACCTGGAGGTACTCCGGCAGGGAGTCAAAGCGGTGGGGGCCAAGCTGGTCGTAATCGATCCGCTTCCCCAGTTCGTCGACGCCAATCTCAATAGCTCGAGCGGTACACAGCAGGCGCTGGGGCCACTGGCGTCCTTGGCGGAGGAATTAGAGATTGCCGTGGTGCTGGTACGGCATCTGGGCAAATCATCCTCCCGAAAGGCAATTTATCGGGGCCTAGGGAGTGTGAGCATCATCGGCTTGGCCCGCTCATCGCTGATGGTAGCTGCGGACCCGTCGAGTGACGACAAGCATCAACACATGCTCGTACTGAATAAGTCGAATTTGGCAAACGCCAAGTCGGTCTTGTACCGGACCGAAAAGACCGGCAATCATGCCATCACCGTCAATTGGCTGAGGCACGCAACTCAGTCCACCGAAGCAATAACCACCGGGTGCGATATGGCGGCGGATTACTCGGAACTAGAACGGGCCATGGATTTCCTCTATGGCGTCTTGGTTGGCGGTGAGAAGCCGCAGCGCGAAGTGCTCACCTTCGCCAAAGAGGCGGACATTGCCAAGCGGACGCTCTACCGGGCAAAGCGGGTGATGCAGATCAAGTCGAAGCGAGTCGGCCAAACTTGTTGGGTGTGGCAGCTGCCGGCAGGCAACGTGGAAGCCGTGTTGGCTGCCAAAGAGCGGTTTGTCTCTGAGCTCTGCGAGTGGCTCGTCGAGGAGCCTGCGGCTAAGCGATAGCCCCCCGGATGTAACAAATCGCTCGTTGGCGTGTTTATCATCATAGAGGCACCAAGAAGGCGCCTCCATTCTCAATGGGTAGCCGGACTCCGGCACTCTTCACGTTTTATCTCCTGGTCATCTTGATTGTGCCAAGTGCGGAAAAGACTTCTTCCCAGGCTCTCAATGTGACCTTCTATTACGACTATCGGAGGTGCGAATTACCAGAAAACCCCAGTGGAGTAACAGAGCCTTGCCTAGACCGGAGCGTCGATGAGCCGACAGGCTTCTGGCGGGTGTCGATTGCACCCGATTCGCTGGCTTACGGTCGAGGATATCCGGAAACAACAAAGAATGCGTCGTGAGGCAGTCATTGCCGCGATGCTTAGCGGTGAACTTCCTTTTGAACAGCGTGGACGAATCCGCTACGCGCGCTGTTGCGATGTGGAACGGTGGGAGCAGTCGCGGCTCAAGAACCGCGAAAAGCCATCCCCGCTGCCAATTCATCCGGACCTGGCCGATTTTGCGTAGCCAGCAATGCCTTGAAGAAAGCGTAGCGGCGTAGGTTCCGCAAGTAGGAACGTGGCATATCAAAACTTTTCTTGAAAATTGGCGGTCTGGAGGCCGCAGGAGGATAGATGACAGAAATTCAAGTTGAAACAATCGTCGCAGAACTGACCCGTGAGCAAGCTAGGCTCCGGGAGCGTGTGACGGCACTTCAGACCGAACTTGCCGCAATTGAGGCGGCTTTGGCTCGCGTCAACGGGGCGCTAGAAGCCCTGCGAGGCAAAGAAAAATCGCAGCGCTCACGGCGGCCAGCTGCCAGTAAGCAAAACGTTATTGAACTGGTTGCGGCCGTACTTTCTGAAAGGCAGCCGCTCAGACGCGATGCGCTACGGCAGGAAGTGGAGCGAAGAGTCTTGGCCAGCGGTAAGAGCCGCATGGGGCTGGCACTTCGTTTTAAGGAGGCCCTAGGCGAATCACGGTTTGTGGCAACCCCAGCAGGTATCCGGTTGGATGATGAGCTGCCTTCGGGACGGATTTCTGCCTAGGTAGTCCTGCCAACGACGAAAATACCAGCACTTTCAACACAAGCATTTGAGGATTTGGGTGGGAGTTGAAGTATCCCACTGTCCAGGCTTTCCCGGGGACGTGTACCGCGTTGTGTACGTGAACGGGGAAGCAGGAACTAAACTGTGGTGTTGCGCCGTTTCCCTACGCGAAGGAATTCGCCTTCGCGTGTTTGTTGGCGTAACCCTGACACGTTCGAGGACGATATGGATACGACACAACTACTGGCAGCCCTGACGCAAGCCCTTTCTGGTCAAGGAAACCGAGGGAGCGGACAAGGTAGTCATCAACAGCAGGGCAAAGACCCTGCCGGGATTATTACCTTAAGCTTAGGAGAAAACGATCGAGTGGAGGCCCGGTATTGGGAAAATCCAGTAAAGGATACCGGTCTGACATCGATTGGCTACACCAAGCCCAGAGTGTCCGAGACTTCCAAAGGATCCAGGGAGTTTAAGAGCTTTCGACTCACCCAGGCGTTGGCCGATATCGAGGCAACGTATCGAGTCTGTGAGCGGGCCCTGGAGCGGGACAGAAACAAACTGATCTCGCTCGCCGAGGAGGACCGCAAGGTTGCCGAGCAGGTAGTCAGCACTCTTGCTGGCTCGTTTGCCGGTGGCGATCACGAAGCTGCGGGAATTGGCAGCCTGGTCAACGGCCAAGGGGACCTAACCAGTCTGATTCAAGCGCTCGCAGCCCGGGCGTAAGTTGTGACACCTTCCCAAATCACTGGTCGTGGGGACTTCGGTCCCCCGGCCCCTTTTCATTTAAGTAACAACAGCGCGTCCTTCCGCTCCGGAAGGAATTGCGATTGGCAGCACTTTAGCTGAGTTTATCCCCAGAACAGAAAGGACGATGAATGACAAAGAATGGTCCGGTGCATGAGATTCGAAACGGCGTCGTGAAGGCTTCGATTTGGCGGAACGAAACTTCCAAAGGGATGTTCTACAACACCACCCTGGAGCGGCTCTTCCGCCAGGGAAAAGACTGGAAGACCAGTGCCAGTTTTTCACGCGACCAACTTCTTGTCGTAGCGCGGGTGGCCCAGGAAGCCAACAGCTGGATCTACGAGCAGTCGAAGCGCGACCGCAAGAATGAGGCCGCAGCGGATGAGTCCTCAGCGGATCAGAACGCAGCCTAATCACTGAGATAGGACAGTTTGGGGGGCTGCGACACGTCGTGTGGCAGCCCCTGACTGCAACAAGACACAGGTGCACGGCTCCCAGATGGGCTGACCCGACTTGAATTGGGCCAGTCGAGCCCACTGCGGCCAGTGAGCCGTGCACCTCTATTTTTTGAAAACGCATAAAAAACATTGGCGAAGCGATATTTTGTCTTCGCTCATGGACCTCCAATTCGAGTTTTCCCCTTGGCCTAGGGCACTTGCTTTAGGCGAGGGGGAGCTTTGGCGGCGGCACCCCTCGGGGAACTTAGCCGCCGGAGAAAATGTCCATGAAGCACAGCGAAAAAAAGCGTTCAGCGCTAAAGATACTTCGCACGGGTGACCCACGCTCGGCCTTTCACACCTGCACTCCGCAACAGATCTTGGAGATGTATGGCGTGCCAAGGCGTCTGCTAAGCTCATCCACTAAGGCAGAAAAGAGCGCCAAGGTTGGGGTGCTCAACAAGGTGATGTACCTAACGCCCGGTGTCTTTTGTGTGCGGGCAACGTCTGGTTGCCTGGCTAATTGCCTCGGCCACACCAGTGGCCGCATGGTGATGCCCACGAGCACCAGGGCTCGCGACCGTCGGGCAGCACTCTATCAGGAGGATCAGGAGCACTTCTTGCGGCTCCTGAGAGCAGACCTGGCGGAGCTTCGGGAAGAGGCCAGATGCCTAGGGATGGTTCCGGCCGCCAGGCTCAATGGAACCAGTGATATCCCCTGGGAAGAGCTGCACCCGGAGATCTTGGAGGAATTCTCGGACATTCGGTTCTTCGACTACACGAAGATCGATGCGAGGATGTGGCGGTTTTTGAACGGGAATATCGGCAACAGGCCGTGGTCCAATAACTACCACCTCACTTTTTCCATGAGTGAGACAAACCAGGTCGAGGCTATAAATCTCCTAGCTGCAGGGGGCAACGTGGCGGTTGTCTTCTGGCCGAAATTGCCCAGGACGTGGCTTAACTTGCCCGTTATCGACGGCGATGCGCACGATGCGCGTTTTCTTGACCCCCAGGGGGTAATCGTTGGGCTAAGTGCTAAGGGCGTTGCCCGCGAGGACCTTTCGGGCTTCGTGGTTCACACCGACAAGAGTCGAAAGCTTATGAATGCTGCCTAGCTAGCCAATGTCTCGTGACCAGTCGCACAACGTGGTGTGCGGCTGGTCACCTCTTTCAATCCAAGAGCGGCTAAGAGGCCGCAACCCTTTTAAACAAACCATTTGTTGACTTTGATCGATCGCATTCGCGTTTCCTCCGCACGCTTCTCTTGAGTCGGCGCACCCGAGCGTGTAGCCGGCTGAAGGGAAGACTTTACGTTTTGGCGGCCGCTCCCTTCAGCATGACTGAACCGAGGCTGCCGGAGGTTAAACACAATGCATACCAAACTTAGCGACCTTGTAGGAGAAGAAGGAGCACTGGAATCCTTTCACCTGGCAAACATCGGCATTGATACGCTCCGAGCGACGGAGTATTGGCCGATGTTTGAGTTAGGAAAGATTTGGATTTCACCTCTGGTGGCAGCCAAGCTGACCAAAGCTGACATCGAACATGCCATTCAGCAGCACGGCAACGGCTCCTGGGGTATGCTCGGTCCATCCGATTGGAGAGCGAACGACTTCGCTCTGGATGCCAGGCGACCGGTGCTCTCCATCTATCGGGCGAATTGTGGCACCATTTTTATGATCCACACCGACTTTGAGCGCCAGCTCACCGAAGTCCTTCTACCATGTGAACTCTAAGTCACGTCGATCAAAGCAACCTCAGAGGCCCTGCTGCACACCCAAAGTGTGCAGTAGGGTTCTCCTTTTAGCAAACAAGTGCGGCTAACCGGCCGCAATCAAAAAGCACATTCTTTGAGCATGGATAAGTGTTGGCCCGCGTTGTGTCGACGTTTCCGATTCCGACTTGCTCTTAGCGGTACTTGCTCGCTGACCGGCTGCGGCTGGTGAGCGAGCGGTATTGTTGCAGCTGATCCGCTCTGCGAACGAAGCTGCACACGGAGTGTAGTATGGAAATGAGAGAAATCGACCTAAGGCAGTATCCTTCCATTGTGCAAAGCCAAAGGCATGCAGGAAAAACGAGCGAGCGTTATGCGTTCGTAAGTACCCTGCAAGCGGCGAACGTGTTGAAAGAGAGCGGCTGGGTACCCGTAGGTGCTCGTGAAAACAAATCACGCGACCATCGGGGCTACCAAATGCACGAGATTCGCTTTAGAAGCTCGTCTTTGAATCGCGAGTTCGAGGTGGGAGAGGAAATCCCGGAAATCGTGCTCCAAAACAGCCACATGGGCTTAGGCTCGTTCGTGCTTATGGCTGGGCTCCACCGTTGCATCTGCTCAAACCAGCTCTGTGTTCCAAGCGGAATCGTGGCAGTGCATCGCGTGCGCCATGTCGGCTATGCCGATCAATTGGTGCATGAGGCGCTGCAAGGCATTGTTCGCGGCGTTCCGAAGACGCTTCAGACCGTAGAGCGCTACAAGGCAATCCCCTTGAGCGACAAGGAGCGAGGAGCGTTTGCCAAAGCTGCAATTGAGCTTCGCTTCGATGGCGACAGGTTTTCTGTGGCTCCGCAGGACGTGCTGCAAAAGCGGCGGTCCTACGGAGACGATGGCCACGATCTTTGGACAACCCTAAATCGCGTCCAGGAAAACCTGATCAAAGGCGGCGTTGAAACACGAAATCGCGTGGGACAGCGGCGGAAATCCAAAGCGCTACAAAGCATTGATGTCTCGACCAGGTTCAATCAAACGCTTTGGATGCTGGCCGATGTGCTGGCCGGACTCAAGGCAGTGACGGGAGGTCTGCCGTTAGCGTAGGCAACACGGAGGCCCGCTGCTCCGAAACGGAGCAGCGGCCTCTCCTTTATCTGGGAGCGTCTTTGATGTGTGAAACGGGGAATCGGCAGGCGCCTTTCACATGCTTTGGCATGTTCGCCTGTACGGTTTGCCGGAACCCGACATGTGGTTCGAAGCCTCAAAGGCCTTCCGCCCTTTCCGCGAGGTCGAAGCCATTCGGCCTCGCGGTCCTTTAACTTAAAACCAATCAATCACTTTCCGATTTGAACAGGCTCACTTCGAGCACAAGTCCCGATGCCAAGCCCATGTCTTCGCGCCGACGCACACTGCGTGTGGGCGTTTGCGGGAAGACACACATTTGAGGCCGCCATTCCCGAGGCAGTTGTCTTGCCAAGGAGAGGTTCCCAAAAGTTCGTAGCGCGAGCTTTGGCCCCTTTTGCTGGAGAAATGGCAATGGACGTAACAATTGAAAAGACCCTGGTAGAACTGCTTGCACAAGCACTTCTTGAAAATCCCGCAAATGGCAAACTATCGAATGAAATTCGAAAGCAGCCAACGTGTGAGCGACACCCCATTGCAAAAAGTCGAATCGATCTGGTGGTAGAACCGGTCTTTGACCGCAAGAACAAGCGTGAGTCGTTTGAATTCACTGCCCTGTCGCGGGACGAGAGTGGGCTGCTGTCGTCAGCCGACGTGCTTGGGCTACTGGAACTTGTGCGAGTGGTTGCAAGCGGCTACGCCGAAATGCCCGGCGAGTCCGATATGACGCGCGTCGTAATGGACTGGCTGGAAAAGGGCATCGATGAGCTGCAGGGCAACTTGCTCAAGCTCTATGGTATGGCCGAGCGCGGAATTGTACTTCCTCGGCGCGCGGCTTAGGGAGAGCCAAGGGCAAAAAACTCGAAGGGCCGATGGCCACCAAGAGTTGTTCAAATCACGGCCCGGAAATATTCGTTTCCGGGTCACTTTTTCAAACACATTTGATGTTGGCATTGCGTTGATGTCGAAAGTCGCATCCTCCGCGCGGGCTTTCTTTGGCCTTTTGCCGCTTGGCAAAAGGCGAGGGGAAGTAACCGCTGCAGCCAGAAGTCCCCTCGGGTATTGGGTTGTAGCAACATGGAGGAATGAGCGATGACTACGACAGAACAAAAGGAGCGGCCGATCACAAAAGCTGATTTAGACGGGTTTAGCGGTGACCTTGACCGATACCGCCATCCGTTAAATCCGCGGGTCATCTACACGCCCGGTGTTCAATACCTGGCTGAGCAAGGGAAGTGCTACTGGCTACTCGATGCCATCGCTTCCTATTTCGGCTCACGCCAGATGAACCAGGCGATGAAACGCGATGATCGTGTGCGTTGGCTTCAATTCTGGCGTCTTAATGTGCGAGACGATAGCAGTGCTCTGCTTTCGGCCCGTGCTGATTCAGGCGTTAAGCCCTTTATCACGCAGGAAATCCAATATACGGATTTTCCGCTGGATTCCGTTGAGATCTGGGCTGGTTTTGACGGGAAGCTCTGGACGCTTTACCTGCCGTCAGAACACTGACCTGCTCAACACAGTTAGGCAGCTCACACTTGCTAACATCATCGAGGTCCGTCACTTCCCTTGGGGAGTGGCGGCCTCATCTTTGAATTAGGTCACTGAGGTTCGGTCCCTGGCAATAACAATGGTTTCCGGCTACCGACATGAAAGCCCCAAGAGTCGGCGAAAGGAGATTATGAAGACTGTTTGTACGTTGGAAAGCCACTTTTGCCATTTGCATGAGAGGTTGGGCGAACCCCAAGTGTCACCGTGGCAAGGGAAAATTTGGACGCGATGGCATGTGCACTTTGGCGGGCACTGCTTCGCGGTGTCGGCAGTTTCGGACGAATCGCTTGGAACTGGAAAATCGTGTACCTGCGACGCTGCGGTGACTTGGGATATTTACTCATCAACAGAGGAGTGGGAGGCGCTCTTGGAGTTCGTGGATTACCTCACTGACGGAGAATACTTTGTGGACCACAAAGACGCGGAAGAAGCCGCGTGAAGTATAAATCAACTTTTGAGGCACTTGCTACTGCTTGGCGATTCTCGGTGAGCCCTTCGGTGACAGCCACCGCTGTGATCGAAGGGTAACGTCAAAGCCTGCCCGTCCTTCCGGGTCTATTGGGCTTTGGCATTCAGAAGAGAGTCCTTATGCCAAGAATAGACGTATCGCTTGAGATTCCAAAGACGGGCTCGCCCGTACCTGGCCTCTGTTCGGTTCATGCAACCGATGGCCGTGGCCAATACGGGGATCCGGGTTTTCGGGGTAACTGTTCGGGTGCGCTGATACGAGACGTGCTTGAGTATTTTCAAGTTAAAACGTGCTTAGACCCAATGCAGGGTTCCGGCACATGCCGCGATGTTTGTGAGGAGCTTGGAATTCATTACGACGGGTTTGATTTGTCAGGCGGATTCGATGCACTGGACCTGGAAAACTATTTCGGGCCCGGCATCTTGTACGACTTTGTGTGGCTGCACCCGCCGTACTACAACCTGCTCAAGTACAACGACGACTCGCGCTGTCTGTCGCAAGCTCTTTCGCTTGGCGACTTCGTGGAGAAACTACTCGTTGTGATCGGGCACTGCCTGGCAGTGCTGTCCCGTAACGGACATCTGGCGATTCTTATTGGAGACATCACTCGACATGGCAAATGCTACCAATTGCCGTTTCTGACCTGGCAAGTGGCGACATTACACCACAGATTGCACCTTGCGGCACCGGAAATCATTCGGCTGCAGCACGGCGCAACGTCAACGAAGAAGGAATACGCACACGCGTTCATTCCGCGTCTTCACGACGTATTAATGATCTTCAAACGGTAGTAGCCTGGCCTCACTCGTGGTCCTGTCACTTCCTCGGAAGTGGCAGGGCCCTTTTTCCCGTTCTCAATCAATAAATTTATTGGCAATGCGTCGGTTGGTCCGGCATTTCCTCTGCGTGCGTCTCCTGGCTTAGCTGTGAGCTAAGCGAGGGGACTTCACGGTTGCAGCTCCCCCCTCGGGTTTATGTGCTGCAGCAGTTAGAGGAAACAGCTATGACGACGACCTACAAAGTCTGGCTTGACATCGAAGAATACGACTCAGTAACCGAAGACGGCACCAACGTGGATGCTCCCGGAGCAGCGCTCGCTGAGTTCGCAACGCATGAAGCCGCGTATGCGTTTACCGAAGTGCTGTATCGAGTGTTTGCGGGCATTGAGCCGCCGTCGGGGCGACTTCCCTCACAGGAAGTGCGCGATGCCATCGAGTATTGCATTAGTTGGGTCCAAGAGGACTTCGCTCAGTGCTTCAAGGCCGATGTAGCGCTTTGCGGCATCTCAGATGAGGAGGCAGACCTTTCGTACGAAAACCGCATGCGGGGCGTGCGGCTCATCGAAGATTGGCTTCGCTCGTTTGACGTCCGCCGTTGAGCCAGAGGTTCGCGTTGCCGACTTCGAGGCCTGCTGCTCCCTGTTGGGGGCGGCAGCCTCGCCTTTTTTGCCTTCCCAGAATTGGAAAATCCTGGGCTTTCCCTTCTTAACGAGCAGGTGATCAGCACTTAGAATAGCTGGTTGGGCAAAGCGGCGTTGTCGCAGGCCGCCGTCCGCTGCTCGTTTCCAAGGAAAATTCCAGACAATGATTTTGTGCTGTCCGTTCGCCATAAGTAACGGAAACCGGGTCTTCGCTTCGATTCACTGCCTGTGAATTGAGTGAAATCCCACAAGCCTTTTTCTTCTCACCTCCAAACGATGACCTGCTCAGTGGACCGGCGTGTTCAGTGATGAGGTTTATCGAACTATTGGAGGACACAATGAGCAAGAAAAGGAATCGACGTAGAGACCCATTAGATGATCTGATCGAGTGGATCAAGAAGAACGTAATTGGCTTCTGGGCACCGATCATTGTGATTCTTTTGGGCCTTGCTCGACTAAAAGGATTTCTCTGAGATCCTGGGCGCATCGACTTGTATGTCGGCGCCTTTTTTTTGCGCATTTTTACCAGCTATCGCGCCATTGGGCGTACCCGAAGTAGAGGCCCACCAGGCCGACAAGAATCCATATCGGCCCGTTGATCGGCCAATCTTCCGGTATGACGTAGTAATGGAGAATTAAGGCACTAACGACACCGCCACTTGTCCCCACCAGCATCTCCAACACGCGCAATTGATGGCGAGGATTGAGTCCCTTTAGCCACTGAAGAAGTGACTGCTTATCGTCTTTCACACAACCTCTCTGCAAAACAAGAAATGCCCCCGTCACTCAGGATTGAATGGCGGAGGACAAAATAAGTCGAAAAAGAATGTTTTTAGCATAGCACAGCTTGGCGGGCTGTGTTGAAAAACCGAATAGGTATTCTAGAGCAAGTCACTTTTGGGTATTCCGGTATCCTGCATGATTAAACCAGCCGTCAGCATCTGTGGCTGTGATGGTTTTCAAGGCTTTTCCGATCGCGGTAAGGAGCGTGCGCTTCGTGCGGGCGGCGAGGCGGCGGAGGTAGCTTTTGACTTTGGACCACATCTGCTCGATCGGATTGAAGTCGGGCGAGTAGGGAGGCAAGTACCAAGCTTCCGCCCCGACCGCGTTGATGGCCTCGATCACGCTATTGGCTTTGTGGCTGGAGAGATTGTCCATCACAACAATGTCGCCTGGGCGAAGAACGGGAACCAGGAAGTGATCAACGAATCCCTGAAAAACCAACGTGTTGGTCGCGCCTTCGGTGACCATCGCTGTGGCAACTCCCTCCAGACAAATCGCCGAAATCATCGTTGTCGTATTCCAATGTCCGCCGGGCACCGCGTCGAAGAGCCGTTCTCCTTGCAGAGCACGCCCGTATTGTCGAGTCATGTTGGTCTTGGCGCCGCTTTCATCCAAGAAAACCAGACGATTGGGATCGATCTTCGCCAGCTTCCGCTTCCAGGTAACGCGTTGTTTCTTTACTTCGGGGCGATCTTGTTCGCTGGCACGTAGCGTCTTTTTTTTCGCGTGTAGCCCAGTTGTTTCAGGGCGCGTGCCACAGTCATGTTGCAGCAAGCAACGCGACTAGCTTTCCGTAGTTCGTCCAGCGTGGCAGATGGTTTCTTATCCACCAAAGCTTTCAATCGCCGCAAACGTTCTGGCGTAAACTTCTCCTCTCGCCCGCCACCATGTGGCAATGGTTCAATCGACCCCCTCTCGCGATACTGCTGCACTAACATCCGTATCCAACGGGTCGTGACTCCAAACGTGTCAGCGATTTCTTTTCGCGTTTGAACTCCTTCTTCTACCGCCATCATCACGTGCTTCCGCATGTCAAGCGAATAGGCTTCCATCACACTAGCTCCTGAGAATTCGCCTCCCTGCAAAACTCCAAATAGGATAACCTATTGCTGGCGGAAAATGCGATAGTGAATTGCTCTAAGAACGAGCTGGCTCGGAAGGGGACCCGAGATGATTGACTCATTCCTCGTGAGGCGGATTCGGAAAAGGATGTTGCGTCGCAGCGCATCGGTACGTCACTGAGTGAAAGGCGCTGTCTGTACAAAGTGTATCGAGCGCCAGGCGAGCATCAGCCGCACTCGCATCTAATCCATATTTGCGGTAACCCCGCTCAGCATTGGCATAGGCATCCCGAGCAAGAGCAAGAAATGAAGCGTCCGAGGCAACGTTTGCAAGCTCTTGATAAGCCACGCCGATTATGCGGCTGGTCATGGCCCATTCCTTTGGGAAGTTGTCGTAGGTAAATACGCGAAGAGCTGCCCGACAGCACTCGATGGCCTGGTGGAGATTCTTAACGCGGTTACCAGTTGTGAGTTCCAGGTATCTAATGGCACGGCCTGAATGACTCAGTTCTCGGAAAGCTTTGATGGGGGGATGGGGGTCCCGGCCGGGGTAGCCGTTCTAACTTGAGCGTTTTCGCCATGGGGTGCAAGAAAGATGTGTGACTTCAAGTGGTCCGTCGTAATAAGGAGAAATGAGGCCAAGCCGAACACAATTGCAGGGAGTGTGTATGAGATAGCGTCACGGTATGGGTCGAAAACAAAAACGCCTTTGCTTTCGTTGAAGATGACCCATCCGGTGCTGAATCCCGCGCTATGTTTATCTAAGGCACAAAATGTTGAATAGGCAGTGAATGCGAGAAGAGACAATAAGAGAACAAAGATGGCAGCATACGCTAGACGTCGATGAAGAAGTTGACGGGCTGCAATTGGAGCTATCTCCCTCAAGTCTTTCAGGTAGATGTAATCTGATAATAGTTTCATTTCGCTTCTCAAGAGAAGGAAGGCATCTACTGCCAGATAAAGGAATACAATTGTAAGTAGCAGATAGTACAAGAGTGGAACTAGACCGACAACCAGCTTCCAGAGACCGAGGCTTTCGGAAGTGACTCTGGGGTCATGCTCGATGCTCGTGAGAGTTGGTGTGAGCACCGCATACCAGATGACTATGAAAAGGATGGAGAAAAGGCCAACAATGTTGAGCGCTACGGCAGGTCGTGGCCGTGATGAAATGTTGGCCCATTGGTTCCCGGGGGAGGGAGCAATACGGTAGCGAGGCCATACTCGTTGGCCGATAAACCGATTGTAGAGGGACTTTCTCAGGATAGCTAGTTTTGACATCGTTCGCACCAAACTGTATTCATGAAATGATTAGGATACTGTAAAGTTGTGAATATGTTCACTCGGCGAAAAGTAATCGTTGTCTAACGGCTTAAACATGGCGATTTGCTGCCTTCAGACCGAGTCTTTCGCGAATCGGCTATGCGTAGTAGGTGCTGGAAGTGAGATCAGGTGGTTCATCTGTTGAGGTCACTTGAGCTTCTTGAGAACTCGCACCGCTTGGCGAAGGTGCCGGGGTAGTGGCGAACATCCCTTGACGGCCATCGCCTCTGTCTCTTAAGGCCTTAGCAAGTAGCGGTGGCGCGGGCGCGTAATGCACCGTTAGACGGGTCTTGGCCAATGGCGAGTTCTGAATGCGGAGCTTCGCTAACTCGCGCTGCACGTGTTGCTGTCTTTCGGTCGACGGGACAATGATCGCATAGCCGTACTCACCTGAATCGAGCCAGCGCTGCAGACCAAGGTTGTCGATATCAGCTGTCACTTTCTTTCGCACTTCTTCGATGATTTGAGCTGCATTCGACTTCTGCGTGGGATAAAGGCGATAGATGACCGGTCCTTGATCCTCATGAGCCAGGCAGTAAGCCGGTTGATGAGGCACCTTTCTATTGGAGGGAATCGACTTGGTCCACAGCGAGGTGATTTCCTCCTGGTCGAGCCGGTAGCGGCGTGGGCCGTCAAAGAAACAATACCAAAGCGCTGCCAGATGCTTGTAGAGGCTTTTTTCCGTATTGTGTGGTACTAAGCGTTCCTTGGGAAATCGGAATCCATAGGGAGCCAAGAGATAGCTTCTCGCGCCCAGTAGGTAGAATTTTAAGTTTCCTATTCTGAACATGTGTGAACTTTCGGTCGCCTGTTTTCCTTGTTTTTTTGTCACTTTACTCGTAGCAGATTCTGTAGGCAGTGAAGGAGTGCCATCCTCTTGGTTCTTCAAATAACCTTGTCGAGCAAGCGCATCGAGTGCCGTTCCTGCTTTAGCAGGGTTAGAAGGAAAGCAAAAGGATTCCACGGCGTGACGAATAGTGAGGTGGTAGAGCGACACATGTTTGAGGATGGCCCAATCGGTATCCTTAAGCTCGTCGTGTGGGCGAACTTCGCCGCTACCAGATTTCGTAGGTTTTTGTTTTTTGCTGGACATGAAAAGCCTCCAGTTTTTGGCGAGAATAGGCACCACCAAATTCGATAATAACGGGTTCTGCTGTTCTAATCACCGCATCGGGTAGTGGGCCACCTTGGGGACCTCGCTCTTGGCGAAGCTGCGCTTCGGATATCCAAGCAGCGGCAGCTGCTGGATCTCTCTGGCAGAGATTCAGATAGAGTTGAGCCACATGAATGTCATGCCGCGTTTCGCTGGGGCGCGGCTTTTTGCCACCCAGGTAGCCGCCGAAAACACGTTGTGCCCGCTTGGTGGCGTACACAATCTTTGTCATTACGGGGGCTCTCTTCCAGCGACCGCGTGTCTCTCTAGCGACCTTCAAAAAATCGGGTTGCCGATCCCCGGGCGAGTAACGACAAAGCGGAGCGTCGAGAACTATTTCCGGATGCACCATCGCAGAGAACGAAGTTAAGAAGTCGCTTTCTTCAAGCTCTGTGACCATTCTTTGCAGTTGCTCATCTTGATGGCTATGTAGAGAGAAAAGGGTGCGGGCAATTTGTGTGTAGGTTAGCACACGCACCTTGCTGGTAAGTGGCTTTAGGATTTGGCAGTGCTGGTCGGTAAGTTCAAAGCTTTTCGGCATGATAGTAGCTCGCTTCACGAAGCGAGTTTCTGCGGCAGCAACTGAGAAGATAGTCCACAGAGCTACTCCAGGGGAGTATGGAACACCGCGAGGTGGCGAACGGGTGCGCACAATTCGCAGAATACGCTTGTCTGAATGCGTGTGCAGGCTGCGACATGCCCGCGTGCGCGAATTCCGTGCGGAGTGGCGAACGCACATTTTTCGCGGGTGAAGTTTGACCTCGACGCAGACTATGCCAAATATTTGCGACGATAGCCGCAGCGATGAATATAGGCGTGCAGCTATTGTCACGGCTTCCTGCAGAAGAGCAGTTTCCTATATCACGGGCGACCGCGACTTTCACGAAGCTTACTGCAAGTTTGACTATGCGCTCAATCATTTTTCGGGACCTGATAAGTTTGGTAGCTGTGATAACAACCGAAGCAGATCACTACTGGAGCGAGCACTACAATTATGACAACTGGAAAACTGGGAAAGGCTTTCTCGATAGAATCTCGCTGCCAGAAGAGGAGCAATTTACAAACAATGATCGCATAGATTGCAGTCGAAACAGCAAACGCGACAGCCGACTTTCGGCTACTTGGCGGCTTTGGTCCAAAGCTGTAGTAGGGATTGCTGCGGGAGAGTGGGAGGGACTGGGCCAGGTACACCAGAGTTAGGACGCAGCCCCAGGAGACAGGGTCGAGCCAACTTTGATCGGCTAACTTAGCAAGGGAGGAGAAGACAATGGCTAACGCGTACCCGCATAGGAAAACGCAAGGTGGCAGGAGCAGATAACTCAGCAATTGCTTGCGCTCGGACGTGTGATGAGGTGAAGGATCGTCCATATCGATGCTCCAAAGGACGACTTTGTTGGCTTTTTGCGAGCAAATTAAGGATAGCAACTGCAGACCCGCTTGAGAATCCACCGCTGCTTTTCCTTGTTCCGTAATTGCGCGAAATTGGGAGAGAAATCCTGCTAGCCAGCTTTCATTGCTTAGTTGTCACAGGCATCTTTAAACGTCCGGCCGTTACGAAGTTGACGCGAAGCGTAGGCCGGACCTGCTGCGAAGTTTAGGCAACCGTGACGGTATATTCAACTGGGCCTCAGACCTTTTTTCGACCGGCCGGCGGCCAATATTTAGCATGGCGACAAGTCCAGGAGGAGTCTTGAGTGCTCGGGTCGACTATTTCAGCATGGAGGCTGAAATAGTCGATGGCGATAGCCACCCGCAGGGCCCAGTGCTCAAGCAGCAGCCGGATGCGGCCCTTGACCGAGCCGTAGAATGGAGTCTCCCGCCGGGGCTGTTGGAACCACATCGGCTATGAGGGACATACCCAATCCTGCTCGTTGCCTGTTGCATGCCTGATGCGCAGGGAATAGTCACAGCCTGGAAACAGGGTATTGGCTTTGTTTGCTTCCTACATCCCGCGCAGAGCACGCCGCATAGGCGAGGAGAGCGCAGCGTTTTTGGCCGACAGACGATGTCTGGGGTAGCGATTACATCAACCTCTTCGAGTAAATCGGAGAAGGGAGAGGAAAGGGCGTGGCGGTGATGGGCTACATCGAGTCGTTCCCGCTGCTGAGTCTGAGGGGGCGGCCTATTCTGCCCTAAGCGGAGAGAGGGCCGCAGTTTCACTAAACAAAGGTATTATAGATGCCTTTGATTAGTTCACCAACTGGGCGGTAGAGCAGGCGAATGATGATGGCAAGCAGGAACAAACCAATGAGAGCTAGGATAGCATAGGGTGCGATGTGAGCCGCAATTTGGCGAAAGGTTGGCGGGATCTTGCCCTCGGAAATGCAGTCCGCCTCGATGAATTGGCCTAATTTGCTCCACGAGCTGTGTTCGAGCCAATTCGCCTCATCGAGCATGAACTCACAGATCAATGTTTGGATGTCGCGGTCGGTGATCACAAAGTTTTCGCGGGGAAGTCGTGTAAGGGCCTTTGCAAGCGGGTACTGATAGAATTGGACAATGAAGGCAAGTTCGGTGCGATGCCAGCGCGGGAGCTTTTTCAGAAACGACTTGTCGATGTGAAACAACTCTTCGATTGGGTACTTACTGGCGGTAAGGGTGTAAGTCAGAAGGGTGCGGGCTAATTCGTAATAGTTGAAAATCCTGATCTCGTTGGCTGGGTCGTCCCAGTCAATGGGGCCCCAATCAAAGGTTAGGTTTGGGCAGGGAGAATGGTCGTTATCAGGGGCATTGAGCGGGAATAGGGGATAGCCATTGAGCAGGACAGATACGCCGTCAGCGGTGCGACAACCGGTGAATTGTTTGGCAGTACCTTCCCCGGTTAGTCGAAACGGTTGTTGCAGGTAAAATGGGCTGTCGCTAAGTCGAGGTGTGTGTTCGGCCATAAAGCATGACCTCGGTGAATGCTTAGAGGAAGGAGAAGACTAGCCAGGCAAGGCCTCCCACGATCAAAATGGCAATGGTGGCAAGAATAAGGAGGACTAGCGCAACTTGAAACCAATAAAGGGTCCATCTTGGGCCAGGAATTAAACCGAGTTTGCGGCATTCAGCTTCGATTTTTGGCCCTTCCCGCTGAGCTTCGAGAGAGGACCAGTTTTCCATGTGATTGAAGTGTTCGCAAAGCCATGTCTGTAAGTCGGCACTGCTGATTTCAAATCTATCGTGGGGAAGGTTTGTAAGTTCCCAAGCGAGGGGTGTCTCGAACCAGCGTACCAAGAAGCCTCGATGGTTATGAAACCATGGAGGGAGCTGGGATGTGCAGGATTCGTCAATGTGGAAACGCCCGCGAGAAAGCAATTCTTCGAGCATCGCGCGAGCAAGAAAGACATACCCCATGAATCGGATACGGTCCCACTCGGAATCAGGGAGAGGACCCCATTCAAAACTATCGAAACTGCCAAAGCCTGGTTCGTAAATAGAGAGTGGCGAGCCATTGCAGGCTATCGTAGCCTTGCCATGGAGGCGTACGCCGACAAAAGTAAGTGGTGGTGCCTTGTCGGATAGACGAAAAGGGGATTGGAGATGAGAAGGACTGTCGGTGAGTCGAGGTTTGTGCTCTGGCATGGCAGTAAATCCCGAATAAGGGCGCTGCGATTAAAGCTTAGGGCCGATGAGGCCAGGGTCTCCGGGTTTCAGTTCTAAGGGCTACTGCTCATATTGTGTGCAATAAGCGGGCTCTTGTCGAGAGTCAAGTGAGACTCAGACGGGTCCTGCGAAGCCGCGGAGACCCTGCGAAAAGCAAAGTGGCGGTAAGGGTCGGAAGTAAACGGGGCAAGCCTAACCAGCTTATCGTCAAAAGCATGAAAGGTAATCAGCTCTTGCTTAGGGCTGCCAGCGTAAGCCTGAGCGAGCCCGTCGGCAACTTTGCGGCGAATGTCGGCACGCCATTTGACTTCTTCCTGAAGCAAGCGAAGTCCTTCACGAATGACTTCAGCGACGGACAAATAGCGGCCGTCTGCGACGAGCAATACTACGTATTTTGGTAGCCGTTTCGGCTTACAGCTCAAGGCCAAAGTATGCGGCAACCATATCGAAGGTCGTTCATGGCTAATGCGATAGGGCGTTATTCCGCTCGTTTCAATTTTCTATCTCTGTTGCTCCGTCACAGTTAACAGCCCGATACTACGGGTCTGTGACTCGTCGCCCAGTCAGGTAACTTATTGCGGTAAAAAATTACGAGGATTCTTGGCACTTCTCCGGCAAGTGCTGCATCTCATTACTAAGTGAGTTCGTAGCGAGAGGAAGTGCCTTACCAAGAACCATACATCCGGATGCTCGTCCTAGACCCCCATCAGCCTTCACGACAGGTGCTTCTCTACTATCTGCAACAGCATAATATGGCTGGTTGTGAAGCAGCAACGCTTGATGAGGCGAAAGCTCGATTCAATGAATTTCTAATTCAAGCAGTTGCATTCCAGTGCCCACTGCCGGATGTAGCGTTTCTGGATGTGGTGGATTGGCTTTGCCACTCCCCTCCTGAGGGACGGCAGCTCTATGTCCTGGCAATCACATCCATGCCCGAAGTGTATACTCCCCACGTGTTGCTACAAGAAGGAGCAAATGATTGTTTGGCGAAACCAGTCTCTGGTGACGATGTTCGCGAAGCCTTTAGTCGAATGCGGTCCGCTCTGAAGTTGAATTGTTCTTAGGCAGGCAGCTTTGCGCAGCGAAGATTGGACAGATGCCCTACTCTTTCGATATTGCATAGCCCTGGCGCCGAAACCAATCCTGAAGTGCCACTTCAATGATATCCTGGCGCGTGGACGGTTCCTCTTTTTTGAGTTTCTGACGCAGTGCTGCTTCAGTAAGCAGCTCATTGGTATTCCGTCGAAGGCGCGTGGTTACGTTTTCACGGACTACTTCGTCAGCGAGTCGAGACCCAGAATTAAGTCGAGTTCTTGCATTGCGGGGCTTATTGGGCTTCAGAGAGGGCGACGTTTTGGCATCGGCTGAAGTTGCTGTGTGGTTTTCCGCCTTGGAAGAGTGGTGGGCTGAATTGTCTCCGCTCCCATCAGTTTGACGAACAATTTTCAAAATAGCATCGACATCATTGCTGACCTTATTAGAGACATCCGCTAAGTCTTCTGAGAAGTCCTTGGCTTTATTCATTGGCGGCCTTCCCTATATTGATTTCGGCATTCTTGGGACGAGCAATGATTTCCAGACGTTTGCCAAGCAACTCTGTGAACAAAGCGTCCAAATCGCGGGCCGCTTCCCCTCCCACGGAAGCCTTCATTCGTGTAACTGCGGTATCACATGCGTCTCGCAAGGCATTGAGTCTGCGGACCTTGTTATTTGCAACAGGAAACCCAGCTTCTTGCAATTGTTTTTTGAGCGACTTCGTCTGGACGTCGATTTTCGCAGTCAGATTGAGGACTATATGTGCCTCCGGTCGACCGGTGCCGCTAATCTCTTGAGCAAGGCGAATATTCTTGAGTGCGTCTTTAATTGCGCG
This sequence comes from uncultured Planctomycetaceae bacterium, assembly GCA_937925545.1. GTDB lineage: Bacteria > Planctomycetota > Planctomycetia > Pirellulales > Lacipirellulaceae > Bythopirellula. The sequence continues at coordinate 626,269 of CALALR010000015.1, read as the reverse complement.
AAGATCAGGTTTGGACGGTTGAAGTGGCACTATAGCAAGATCACAAAGTAAAGTAACTGTGCGGGCAGCGTCACTTTCCTGCCCTGGCGTATCCGCGACAAGAATGTCATGAATCGCTAGAAGCTCAGTGCATACTCTGTGGATTACCTCCATCTCTGTGGCCGTGACAACAGTCATTGTTGGTTCGGCAGCTCGAACCCAGCGTGCTGCGGTTTCCTGTTCGTCGGAATCGAGCAACGCGACGCGATAGCCTTTGTCGAACAGCCACAGAGCCAAGTGTGATGCGAGTGTCGACTTCCCTACCCCGCCCTTTGTATTCGTGAAAGCAATCAGCATGACTTTGACAGTAGCGCGTGGCTGGCCAACCTGGCAAGATACTAATTGCGGTCTGAACTGGCTTGGCTGGCTATGCAGTCCGATGAAGTTTGCAGTGCCGTGCTTGATGACTAGGCTGAGCTTGCTTGCCATGCTTGCTTGGCCAGCCATACTGATGTGACCATGATGGAAATAGAGGTGAGTTACTGGTCAGATTCATACACATTGTGATTGACCAAAATCACAGACCATCAAAATCGCACAAGAGCGAGCGATGTGGAGAGGTTTTGATGCGACAAGACGGCAAGATTATGTCTTTTAGAAGGGGACGATTGTGGAGGCAACGTGGCCCTGGCCACCAGAGATCTGGGACCAGGGCGACTCAAGCAATGACACAACGATTAACGAGTGTTGTACTTGCCAGGATCAGTCTTCAGGAGTGACCAAGTAGGTCGACTGGTGTGGCCAGAATTCCCTGAGTACCTCCGAACTGGACTTCCCGAGTACTGAGGTGCTGGGGCATACGAATAACGACGACCAGAGCTTGGAGGAGCTGAAGTCACGGAATTCTGCGGGCAAGGCGTGCTGCTTGTAGTCCCAGCAGCCTCTTTCTCAACAGCAGGAGCTTGCGAAAATCTGCGAGCCTCTGCAGCTGGGGCTTCCGCCACAACCGGCCCCGGCACGTCGCGAACGGTCGGTGATTCAACGATCACCGGGGCGCTCCGAGGTGCACTGTACCGATAGGTAGGTCGAGATCGTCGTGGGGAACGAGTTGCCGACTGCTGGGCTTCGCTGAACGGCCTGAAATCACCCCGAGCTTTTGCGGGGCCAAGGGCTTGTCCCGCTTGTCCTACACTTGGGATAACAAGACCAATAGCCAAAATCAATAGGAATATTTTACGTGCGTTCATCATACACCTCCGCCTAAAAGTTGCCACTGAAAGCCGGTCACCCAACGGGATGACAAGTTGTTAAACTTTCGTGACAGGAATTTTCTTGAAATGTGCAACTCACGAATGTTGCAACTACGACTCAAGCGTAACGTGCGCAGATGCTTTAGCGATGGTTACGCTAAGCGCGCACTATGAGCGCAGACGTCAAATCCGAAGACAGGTGTGCTGCGAGACAAGAGTTTGCGGATAGTGGAACATGCCGCAAAGAACGAAAACTGGCTTGGGCCACTGTCCAAGTGGAAGTTCACAAACTTCAGAGGAGATCGCTTGATTGATCTTTACAAGTTCACATAAATCTTGCTCGGCGGTCCTAGGTACCTGTTGGCTCTTCGGTGGAGTGCTTTTTCCACAGCACGAGGGACCGCATTGGCAATTGGCCCCGCAGCAACAATGCGCGGGAGCTTCAGGGTCAGAGTTCCCGATAGGACAAATCGCCAATGCTGCTGGTGAGCAGAACCCGCCGCCAATCAGGCTCAGCGAAAGGCAAGCCACTAGAAACCAGCGAAAGTAGCGGGAGGGGGTGTTCATAACTAGATTATAGGTCACGGGGAAATGTCAGCCTAGACTGACCTATCTGGAATCTTCGGCAGACCGACAAGGTAAACTCAATTGGAAACCTTGCTATGCGAAAAATGTACCGCAGACATTGCGACCTGTGAATCGAGGCCTTTTAGCCAGATGGCCTCTAATTGCGTGACACCGTTTATTCCATAAGTCTCTTGTAAAGAAAGGTTTACGCCGATTTGTTGACACCGTTGTGCAAAATCATGGATTTTTGCGGGTGGTCCCATTTGGCACAAACAGTGAGCCAAAGACGCACACTGTCCGTAAAAAACGCCCACCTTTTCTGGAGCGGGGTATGTCTGTGCCGTCAGCAAGGCATTGAGGGAAAATGCCAAACCCTGGTTCAATCCATTACGGAGATCACGTTGGTGAAGTGAGAGTTTGGACTGTGAATCCGCTAAGAGGGCCAACCCTTCGTCGTACCACAAGGGGGGAGGGCCATCGCGAAAGCGATCCGCAATGAGGACATGGGTCAGCTCATGGGCTAAAACCTCCTGTAAGTAATTTGGTACGTCGGTACGCAGATCGATTCGCCGACTTTTCACAAACCCCGTCTCGGGCCTTACTAATGAGGAGCCCAGCGTTTCCATGGCATCCTTTCCTACGACAGCACCATATTTTTCTTTGCTCAAGAAAAGATAAACTTCGCACTTCGGAGTCCAAGATGGGCATTTCTTCGATAAACCATAGGCTTTGGAAAGCGAATCGCGAAGTTCTTCGCAGTTTAAGGCAACCTGCTTAGCCTCATGAGCACTTTGAAATGAGAACACTTCGAAATTAGTGCTCGATACGATCCAACAATCTTGCTGACGCGAGTGAGTTAGGCGATGTGTCTCTTGACAGGTACAGGAGGCGGCGTCACACGCTAAGATCCTACTCAATGAGATCCCCATCAAAAACGAAAATAGCAGGAAGGTTCGAACCAGGAGCTTGTACATGGACTCGCGTAAAATCGAAGAATGGGGAGAGATGTTGCATCAGAAGCAACCTTCATTCCACGATTTGGTAAGCAAAACCCTCTCAGGCGTAAGTCTAGTGACAGTTAGATGTTACGATTGCCTAATAAATGGCCGAATGGAAATTATCCTTCGCTTGTGCTTAATACCAAGGCAAAGTTGTGCTCTGATTCCATGCAGTCGCAAAGATGATAGCGACTATGGCCAAAGTGACGTCAAACGTCGATTTAGAAGGGTTGTCTAAAAACTACCGGCGTTGAGCGATGGCCAAGAATGGAAGGCGTGCTGCGACGATGGATAAGTGGTTGGATTGGCGGCAGGAGATATCGTCAATAGTTGTGGATGAGATTTTTTTGTGCGACTCGGGGTGAGAGTTCCTTCGAGGCTACGCTGCTTCCTTCCCTGGTAAGGGTGCTAAGCAGATTGCTGTCGTGATACACGCTAAGCGGGTTCGATGCGGTCGCGGTCGATGACGTATTCGCCGTAGAGCAGCACGTTTTCCCACTCGATGGGGCTGACGAACTCCAGCATCGCAATATCGACCCCATCTACCGTGGCGTCCTGAGTGGCGATTGCCCGTTCAATTTCGCGGGCCTGCCAGTAGATGATGCAGGCCAGAATCAGCGTCAGGCAACTACAAGTGTTCATCTGCTCTTGCAGGTCACGAGCCGAAATCCGGCCTCGTTTCCCGTAGCAGACATCACGGGCCAGCTGATGCAGCTGCTCGCCCTTGAGCAATCCTCGTCAGATTCTCCGCCGCAGCGGCGACTGCGACATGTACTGCAGAATGAACTCGGTCTTGAAGACTCGACCCAGTTCTCGGTTGGCCCGATAGAACAGATTCTTGCGGCTGTAGCCAGCCAATCGCTTGAGAGCCACCGATGCCGTTGCATGACCGCTCTCAAGCGAAGCATAGTATCATGCGTGGAGCGCGTAAGTGTCCCATCCGTTCCCAATGGTCTCGGATAAGCGGCAAGTTGATGGTCCGGTCGGATGCTGACACCAACGGGTTCAGACATCCGTAGTCACGTTGCTTATCGATGCGGTAAATCCGCTGTTTATGCATGCTGCGGATTCGCGGGCAGAACCGTTTTCCCAGCATCGCGAACGCGGCGAAGTTGATTTCGGTGTAGCCGTGGGTGTCGGTGTAGTGCTCTTCAAGGTCAAGGTCGCTCTCGTTGTAGAGCAGGCCGTCGAGCACGAAAGCGGCGTCCCGGTCTGAGCACTCGATGGGTGTGCTGTAGAACGGGGCATAGTTATCGGCGACGAACGACATCGGCCAACGCCGACCGTTGGTTGTCCTCGGAGAGCTGCCAATCCGTGACTCGCTTAATTTGTGGGTAGCTGATGCCGTCGGTCATCCCGGCCACGTTGATTGAATAAGTAACGCCTTTTTGCTCGGTGCGATTGGTTCCTTGCCCCGACGCGGTCATTGAGAGCAAAAACATTGCCGCGACTCCAACACTCATCCGACAGAATCCGTTCTTAAACATGTTTCTATCTCCTAAAACGCTGGAATAAAGTTTCTCTTATGGACCACTCGCTCTACTTGACCTGCGTTGAATCCTCATCGCTGTTTTCTAGGGTCAGACCTTGAAAACCTGCGGTCTTAATCGCCGCGAGTATCTCTTCCGCAGGAACCGTAGTGCTTGCAGTGACAACCGCCTTGCCTGAATCAAAGTCGACCTCAACATCAGCAACGCCTGATACGTTACGAATTGCCTTGGCGACACCGGCAGAACAACCTTCGCAAGTCATGCCCTCGACCTTGAAGTCCAAACGTGACAAGGGACCGCTAATCAGCACTGCTGGAGGTTTTGTTCCAGACGAATCAGTTGGCCGGACACAACAAGCCGATGCATTGCCACCAGCATCCGCCAAATTACCTTCAGACGGAATAAGCGTGCCGTGGTATCCGGCACTCTCGATAGCTGCAAGAAGTTTTTCATTGGGGACAGTGCAACCTACTTCCGTGCCGACCACAGCTTGCCCATCGGCGTAGCTCACTTCCACGGCAAGTACGCCAGGTACGCCGCGAATCGCCTTGGCCGCGATGGCTGAACAGCCCTCGCAGGTCATCCCTTCAATGGCAAACACCGAGCGGTTCATGCTTGCAGTCACTTTGCTGCCATCTCCGCCAAGAACAGCTCCGACGTAACTGGGAAAGAGCAGAAAAGCCACGGCCACTACCGTAACTCCCCAAAGCATGACCTTGTTCATCGTCATCATGTTGAAACGCCCCTTGCCTGGTGAGCAGCAATCCTCGACCTTTTCGGTGGCACAGCAATCGTGCCCACCACCGGCTGCCAATTTCTTGGGGCGGTACGTGTAGTAGAATGCCGCCGCCAGGAAACTGAACGTAACAACCATGAATAGCGGGCGGTATGCTTCCATTGTCGAGGCGATACCCGCTCCCGACACTCCTACGGCCAATAACACCAACGGCAACCAGCAGCAACTGGAGGCTATGATTGCCGAAACGATTGTGCCTACCTTTGCAATGGTTTCACCACGGTTCGAAGCTGATTGCTTAGTTCCACCTGTCGGAACAACGACTGTATCACTCATTCCAAGCTCCTCCTGAGCGGTTTTGATTCCCTTTGTAACGCTACCCAGACAGCACGACCCAGACGGGTTTTCGGTCTCGCACCGACAACCGGGGTCCTTCATCTTTTGGCGAATGTCTACCAGTGCGACCGAACTCCCTTTCGTGCGAAGTTCGTCTTTTATGCTGCCCACGGAATGGCCAAAGCAGTAGCACAGCGGTCGGTCGCCAGTTGTCTCTTTGACGCCAAACGACACTTTCAGTTGCGACTTGTTAAACGTCGTGTCACCTTCTTCGGAAAAATACACCACGTCGCAACCCGTCGAATCACAAAACCGCCAACCGGTATCTCCCTTGACAGGCGTGCAACCCTCGCCGTTTGAGTCACAACAGGAGTGGTCGTCCATCTTGAACTGCTCGGCGAACTCATCGTTGAGCAACGCTCCGAGAGTAACCGTGCTGACCCGCTTTGCCTTCTTATTACAAGACGGACAGGTGACCCGCTTGGCGGTCGTCGTTTTATTTGGCATGGGTTCGCTCCCTCATCGGTGGTCGTTCGCTTCGGGTTGTTGAAGACTCTCTATTCATGTATTATCGACCTTGCACCTTAGTGCAACGTCAAGGCGGATTTGGCCTTTTTCTACGAAATCTATTTGCTGGGTATTTCGAGTGTGAGATGGCTCACATAATGGAGGGTGCGGCATGTCAAATCAGTACACAATCAGCCAATTGGCTAACGCTGCTGGCATTCCCACCACAACCGTTCGATACTACGAACGCATTGGATTGGTCCAACCCGAAGACCGCAGCCACGGGAACTACCGGCTGTATAGCAACGAATCGCTCGATAAACTGAAGTTCATTCGTGCTGCTCAGGCGACGGGCTTTACGCTCGATGACGTCAGAGCCTTGCTTTGCGATGAGGCTGGTGACGCTCCCACCTGCGGAAGCGTGCAGGGATTGATTGAGGAGCGGCTTGGCGACATCGAGCAACGGCTCAAAGACCTACGACAGGTTCGGAAGGTCTTGAAAAGTGCTCTGGAAAAATGTCGGAAGCAAAAGAAATCTGCAAGCTGTCAGGTTGTGACTGAGTTGAAGGGCACTTAAGCACAATTAACTGGGCTGGACCTGCTGTAAATGGCGTGGGCTTAGCGTGTATCACGGCAGCAATCTGCTTACTACCCTTGGTAATAATCCATTGACATAGGGTGGCATGCCCCGAATAACGTCCGGTAGTCTTTCGGAGACGTTGAGGGCCCGCCAACCCTTGCTCGCCGACTGAGCCAATTGAAGGCCATGGCCAGCGCTGCTTGGCGACTGCCTTGGCATTTGGTCTTCTTAGTGCGGAGTCGAATCGTCGTGAACGTTGATTCGATCGGGTTGGTGGTTCGCAGTTGTCCCCAGTTCTAAGCGGGAAAGTCGTAGAAAGTCAGCAGTACGTCACGATCCCTACTGTAGCAATCCGGGTGGATCAAACTTGGGGGCAAGGTTATAGGAAATTTAGACTTTCATGACATGCGTTTCACTGTTTGGGGAGCGATCCACCGAGTCTGGCATTGTCTAACAGTACAAAATGCTGTTGCTCAGGTGTTGCAAACAAAATCAATGCCCCTCGTTGGACGGACTCACCATTCATTGCTTGCTGATAGTGGGACACACTACTGACTTTCGTTTTCCCAACCCGTAGCACAACCATACCGGCACGAACACCCTGTTTCGCAGCAACTCCTTCAGGAAAGACGTGAGTTACGACTACTCCACTGAGATCATCGCCATATCCAAGTTTTCCAATTTCAATTGTAGATAGTTCATCGATCACCATTCCATACCTGGTATCGACAAACCCGTTTGACGTCTGATGTGGTGTATTCTGCTGGGGAGCACTATGTTTATTGACATCGAGAAGTTCTGGAATGAATTTTATCTTGAGGATCGAACCGTCTCGGAAAACTTGCAGTGACAAAGGTTTTTGCGGAGTTGCTTTCTCAATTGCCCTGACAATATCACGACTATTTCGAATCGGTACGTCAGACATACGTGTCACCACATCGCCGACTTGTATTCCTGCCCTTGCCACTGCAGATTGAGGCTTGACGGCACACACCAACAGGCCTTCGTTATGGTTAAGGCCAAGATACTCCGCTACCCTGGGTTCTATAGGTTCGGTGTCAAAACCAAGATGAGCATGAGTAACCTTACCATCTTCGATCAGTCGTTGGGCAATCTGTTTGGCCGTATTGATTGGAATCGCCAATCCTATGCCTTGAAATCCCTCGTGGCTACCGTAACCCCCTTCGCTAATCCCCACGACTTGCCCCTGAAGATTAATAAGCGGACCGCCAGAGTTCCCTGGATTACTAGCAGCGTCGGTTTGCAGCAAGGGCGTTCGAGGAGCTGTTGGTAAGAGTCGATCCGTTGCACTGATGATGCCTGCACTTACAGATAGTCCCAATTCATAGGGATTACCAATAGAAACTACCCAGTCTCCAATTTCCAGGTCATCGGAGTTGCCAAGTTGCGCTACTGGTAAGGATTCTTCCTTGGGGATTTGAATGACTGCCAAATCGGTTACGGGATCGGAAAATACTTTGAGCGATTCATATTTACGACCATCCGACAATCGCACAAAGATAGTCTCTGCTGAATCAACGACGTGATTACATGTGAGTATGAAACCTCGATGGTCAATGATCAGCCCAGTTCCCGAACCATCTTGAGGGATGAAGGTCGATTCCAAAGACTCAGAAGCGTTCTCTGCTGCAGACGATTTCTCAGGATGATTACGCCAATTGGGCAGATTTCGAGGTCCGCGCAACACCTCAATCGTCACAACAGTGGGAAGCACGGATTGAACTGTCTGGCGAAAACAGTCGCTCAACATTTGTGGGTGCTGTGTAAATTGTTCTGATCCTAATGACGTTTGACCAGGAGAATTTCCTATAAAGTCTGCATACACAAGTATGCTCGCAAGTGATAAACACACCATGGAATTTGATAAGCAACGCATCAGTTCGATTGTCCTGAAGAATACATAGTAGCGAGCAGCATTTCCAAAGTGTTGAAATGCTCCGCCAGGAAAGCGATGAAATAGGCTTTGGATTGTCGTGCGACGGCGGGAGTTGTTCAAACTACATCTGACTTTAGAGAGACCTTCTGCAATATGCGATCTCTTAAACTGTCGACGAGCGTGTTGAGAACTCCACCATAAACGATGACTTCATCAATGCCTGCCATGCTCAACCATTGATCGAGCGCACTTGCAGGCTTGGGTGCATAAATCCAAACTGGCCGGGTCGAATCGACAAGTCGAAGTTTGGCAGACGTCAGCCAAGAACTTTCATCAGGCTGTGTCGCACTGAGAAGTACCAGGTCCGGATTATTACGAACCACCTGTGTTGCTAGCTCAGTTGCATTTTCTGCCCGATAGATGTCAAGGCCAAGCTGCTTCAAGAGAGAGGCAAGTGAGGCATACACTTCATCACGAAAATCTGCAATTACAACTGAATCAATCGATCTGTTCGAACTTGCCATTTGTGGACAAGTTGAATGCCGATTTCTGCATTGCCGTGAGAAACTCAGACTTCTGGCTTTTACTTCTAACTCACATAGGGAAGTTTTGGAAATATACATAATAGACTCCTTTTGATACCTTGAAGGTTTGGAATTGTGTGACTTGATAGCTGTATTCGACTACGTTGGAAAATGATTACCACAGAACCGCATCTCAGTTAGATTATGCGTATGTAGTTCTGTTAGCGAACTAGCGAAGGAAGCGGTTCAATCGACGACAATGCTCCGCTTCATTCAGCGAGCCCTTAGGCAATCAAATCAGCAGGCGGCATAAAAGAATGCATGCGTCTACCAGTAGTAACCGGCAGGTTGCGCAAGTAGAAGAAGCATGGATGCCTAACCTCGTTTCTATTGCCATGATCGGTTGACTGAAACAATCGAAGATGGAAATGTCGACTAATTCGCTTAGAGATAGCGAAGCTTGTCCAGACCGAGCGAGAGCAGTGAACGGAGCTTGATGACACGCACACCTGCAAGGCTGCCTAGGAGCTGATTGATTTTCGCACTCGTTACCACAGCATTTACTGACACATGCGGTACAGCACAGTGATTCACCAGTGGCTGTGGTCGAGATTCCGCCACTACTCGGGTCTTGGCATCCGGAACAGAAGCACTGACCAACAAGCGTAGCTGTCCATGGCATCCACAAGCCGAGACAAACCGCCACGACGTTTCGAATACTTTTAGCTCGATGAAACATGCTGAAGCTCGGATAATGTCCAATAGGAAGTCTGTAAATACAACTATCGACTAACAGCGCAAAGGTGCATGATGGAAACATCGCTTTCAATCAGCCGCTAGGAAGATTTGGATAGCTATTGCGAATGCACAAATTGTCTATCACTCGATAATGTGGCTGATTGACCTAGTGTTTGTGCTCTTCGTGAGAACCCCCTTCATGATCATGGTCGTGGTGAATCTCTCCACGATATTGTTTTCCACCGATTTCCACAGCAAGTTGTGCTTTTATATCTTCATGGTCGAGATCGTCGGCAAGTTCTTCTTCGGTTGAAGCAAATCGTGACGACTTGCCCGTTGGATCGCTGGACTGGGGGGTGGCCTTGAGTGCAAACTGCTCCGCTTTTCCATCGTGGCTCAGATTTACCAAGATTTGCGTTGCATAAATTGGCACGAGTTTCTTTGCTGCCGAGTCGAGAAGATAAACCGTCACTGTGTGGGTTGCCTCGTCATGGATTATTTCGGCGTGGTATTCCTCATTGCCAAGTTCAACCAGTCCACCACCATGAGGGCCCTCGGTGGGATGGGCATGTTCATCTTGGGCCGTTGCCACCGTGGCGGGTGGGCCAGAAGTCGAATGGGAATCAGTATGTTGTGCTGACTTACTGCATCCGTTAATCGCCAGAAAACATAGTGACGAACTAATAATCACAACTGCCTGAGAAACAATTCCTAATTTCTTCATTTCATACTCCTTACAAACTAAATAACAAAAAATTGTAAAACCTGTTCAAACTTTCTGCATCAAGCAGAGTCTTCTTCCACCTCCAAGGCGATTTGCTCCTGACCAGCTCCCACGACGCGGCGTGCAGAACCGATGCCTGTGGTCCAGAACAAAGCTGGACGTACCAGAAATTCCAAGAGCGTACTTGATATCAGTCCGCCGATGATGACCGTGGCTACCGGGTACAAAATCTCTTTCCCCGGTTCACCAGCGGCGAGGGCCAGCGGTACCAGACCGATGCCCGAAGTAAGTGCTGTCATCAGTACCGGTGCTAAGCGATCCTTGCCAGCCCGAACTACCATCTCGCGAGTCCAATCCTCACCTTCGTATTTCACTAAATGTAAATAATGGTTGATCAGCAGAATTCCATTTCGAGAAGCAATACCACAAAGCGAAATAAATCCGACCATACTGGCAACACTGAGTGTCTGCCCGGTGAGATAAATAGACGCCACACTGCCGATAAATGCCATGGGAAGTGCGACCATGACTTGCAAGGCAAGGTTAGCCGAATGAAACATTTTGTAGAGCACTAGGAACATCCCGATTAGCGATACAACAAAGAGGATGCCGATCAGACGCGATGCCGACTGTTGACTCTCAAACTGGCCGCTATATTCGACGAAATAACCCGTTGGCAACTCAGCGACGAGGGGCTGAAGTCGTTTCTTGATATCTCCTACCACGTCGACGAGGCCACGCCCTGAGACATTGCATTGCACAACGATCCGGCGTCGGACTTGTTCGCGATTGACCGTGTTCGGTCCGCCAGCTTTGTACACACGGGCAACGTCTTCGAGCTTTACGCTACCTCCATCAGGTAAATCGATTTGGAGGCGTTTGAGGGCATCCATGTCTTCTCGAAACTCTTCCCCCATTCGCACCATCAGATCGAACGTCCGCTGTCCGTCGAGCACCTGAGAGACAACTTCTCCTTGCATAGCAGTCTCGACGAACTCATTCACATCGCTGCGCCGCAGTCCGAACGCCTTGAGTTTTTGGCCATCCGCTTCGATTCTTAGTTGGGGAATGATCACCTGCTGCTCGACCTGGAGGTCACGGATGCCTTCGATATCGGCAATAGCAGCCTGCATGCCTTGCGCCTGGCGGCGCAGCTCGTCGAGATCATCGCCAAATAATTTGATGGCGATCTGGGCCTTTACGCCTGAAAGCATGTGCGATATCAGGTGGGCCAGCGGCTGCTCGACCGCTGTCACAATGCCGGGGATATCAGCTAGCGCTTCACTGATTTCCTCGATCACTTCTTCACGGGAGCGCTCCGTATGGGGATTCACGGTCGCGACGATTTCGGTAACGTTAACTCCTTCGGCGTGTTCGTCGAGTTCGGCTCGACCCGTCTTGCGGACGAAGGCCGTCAAATCCTCAAGTTGGCCGAGTCGTTGTTCAACACGCTGTGCCACTTGATTGGACGTGGCCAGAGAAGTACCTGGAGGCAAGAGCACGTTGATCTGAACTGCGCCTTCGTTGAAGGGGGGTAGAAAATCGCTCTCCAATCGCAGTAAGGCCCAGCCGGAAATTACTACTGCAATCATCGCTACACCAAGGATCGGCCAGGTTAATCGCAGGCTGATGCGAATGAACATGCCGGCGATAACTTTCAGCCAGCGGAGGAGAAAGCTGTCTCTTTCTTCGCCAGCGGTACTCGAACCACTTAGGAGCCAGTAGCTTAAGACTGGCGTCACCGTTAGCGAAACCAAGAGCGAAGAGGCTATTGAAACGAGGTATGAGATGCCTAGTGGTGTGAAGAGTCGGCCTTCCATGCCTGAGAGGGCAAAGAGCGGCACAAACACTAGCATGACGATGATGGTTCCGTAGACAATCGAGTTACGAATCTCAACACTCGCCTGAAAGACTACCAGAAGTGGATTCTTAGGGCTTGCCGAGTGGCGATTTTCGCGAAGTCGCCGGAAAATATTCTCGACGTCGACGATGGCATCATCGACCAGCTCACCGATGGCGACAGCCAAGCCCCCCAGCGTCATCGTATTGACCGACAATCCAAATGCCGAGAATACCATTGCTGTAATTACAATGGATAGTGGGATCGCCGTGAGCGTGATCAGGGTGGTGCGCAAATTCATCAAAAATAAGAACAGGATGATGACGACCAAAATGGCACCATCACGAAGCGCTTCCACGACGTTTTCAATAGCCAGATCAATGAACTCTTTTTGCTGGTAGAGTTCTGGTAATATCCGTACATCTGCAGGGAGGGAAGCTTGCATCTCCTCCAGGGCAGCGGTAACCCTATTGGTTACCTCGCGCGTGTCCCCTTGCGGCTGTTTGAGGATCGTGAGAACGACTGACGTTCCGCCGGTCATCTCGCCTTCGTCGTTGCGAGCGTAGGCGGAACTATCGCCTCGCTTTACCTGGGGACCTTCGACGATCCGGGCAATTTGCGAAAGCGTCACCGACTGACGCTCCCGTTGTTTGACCACGACGTCGCCAATCTCTTCGACGGTATTCACTCGGCCTAGCGACCGCACCAGGTACTCATTTGGACCTTGTTCGTCGAGGTAGCCACCCGCCGTGTTTTGATTACTTTGCTGTAGGGCTGCCTTCACTTCATGGAGCGAAACTCCGAACCGCAACAACAGGTCCGGGTCGACCAACACCTGGAACTGTTTGCGATCTCCCCCCATGACAATCACTTGTGAGACACCAGGTATCGTTAGAAGTCGCTGCCGCACCACCCAGTCGGCAATCGTGCGCAATTGCATTGGTGATGTGTCGCCGTTGGCGGTCATGCCAATCATCATGATTTGGCCCATAATGGATGAAATGGGCATCAGTTGCGGTTTGGCTCCCGGCGGCAAGGTGTCGGTCGCAATCGCCAATCGTTCGGCAACAATCTGCCGGTCATTATAGATGTCCGTACCCCAATCAAACTCCACATAGACCACCGAGAGGCCAATCCCCGATGAAGTCCGCACTGCTTGTACGCCAGTTGCTCCGTTGAGTACCGTCTCAATCGGAAACGTAATGAGTGTTTCCACTTCTTCCGGGGCCATGCCGGCAGCTTCAGTCATAACCACCACACGAGGGCGATTGAGATTGGGAAACACATCAATAGGAAGCTGTAAGGCTTGCCAGCCACCGTAGCCAAGTAAAAATATTGAAGCCGCGATTACTAGCATTCGGTTCAGCAGCGCGAAGCGAATGATTCCATTTAGCATAGGGATGTGTTGGGGGTTGAGATTTTAGGGGGAATGATTTTCGAAGGTTTTTCGAGTGATGAGCTTAGGTCACTTAGCTTGAGTGCCATTTCTTCGCACAATGCGTACAAACTAGCGAACGCGGTTAGCGACACCAGGTCTCGCCGACGTACCACTTCTAATAGTGAAATAGTCTTCATGAGGCTGCCATAAGCCACCGAAACAAAGTAAGCAAAATCTTTGTTTGTTGCTCTTCCGCAACCCACAGCAATGTTGGTTGGGATGGAGACGACTGCTTCGTACAGGTGGTTCGACAATCCATCCATCTCATCATGGGGAAGGTCTTCGATCACTTGGTAAATTACATCTGTCAGTTCGATGGACTTCGTCCACACGTCAAGGTTTTCAAAAGTGAACATAATCTGATGCTCTCCAACTTTTGTAAGGTTCGTGTTTCTCAATACTCGACTCTCCCGCCTAATGGTTGTGACCTGCGTGGGGGTCGATTCCACCCCCCGCTTTGTTCTTGAGAGCCAAGTGCATCTGGTAGGCACCGTTACCAGCAATAACATCGCCAGAAAACAGTGCACCGTCGTTCGCAACAACAACCGAATCTTGATCTTGATTAAGAATCTGAACGGAAACCTGATCGAAGTGGTCCCCGTTTTGACGGTAGACATACGCCTCGGCCCCCTCATCGACAACGGCGGTGGTGGGCAATACCAACTGGTCTTCCCACGACTCGACCGGCACCTTGAGTTGCATGCGTTGGCCGGGCTTGTAGACCCACTCGATATACCTTTTGCCAGTTGAAGTGGATTTGTCGAGAGCAATCCTATTAGGAAGACGCAAGTAAACCTTAAAGGCACGTGTCTCGGGGTCGATCTGATCCGAGACATAAAGCACCTCTAAATCTATAACTTCAGCGCCCGGCGAATCGTTGACAAGTAAATTTGCCGCAACTTGGCGGCCTGATTCAGCGGCACGTCGGATCAGTGGTGCATCATCCTCGAAGGCGAGGGCTTCGATGTGCAGTTCGCAATGATCAGCGAGTACTGCCAATTCACGCCCCGCATCTACTTGCTCGCCTTGGGCAACACTTAGGCGTTGAATCTGATAGGGGTGATCGGTTGTACAACTGTCTCCATTGTGGATGTGTTTAGGAGATCGTATGGTTATCATCTGAAGGAGGCGTCCGGTCCTAAGAATGTCATTGACCTGTTCTTCGCTCAGTCCATGCAGTAGCATTGCCTGTGCTTCGGCACGCAAGGAAGCTTCCAGTTTCTGTTTCTCGTAGTCTTGTTCAAGAATGCGACGCCCAGCGATGACTCCTTCATCAAGTGATTTCAACCGTGTGATTTCACGGTTTACAACGGCAAGGTTTTCGGACGTACGCAGGTAGTCACGTTGCGCGGCGACAAGTTCCTCGTGGGTGAGACGCATTTCAAATAGCGGTTGTCCAGGCTCAATCGCCTCTCCTTCAACGGAATGAATTTCGGTGATAACTCCTGTCAATGGAGCCGTGACGTGGATCTGAGAACGTCCTGGTCTCTCGACGACAATAGCTGGTAGAGAGAGCTTCTTGTCGTATCGAGTTGGCTTGACAGTGAAGGGCTCAAATCCAATATTCTTGAGACCCTTCTCGCTCAATTCGATCGAGGCTGCCTCGTTGTGACCAGCGTGGCCGTGGTCATGTTCGTCCTCGTGTGCATCTTCTTCTGCGGCAATCGCCGTCGGCTGCGCCGGTTTAATTCCCAATCGCTGAATTAGTGGCAACCATTGATTCCGCGTGACTACTGCGGCAATCGCGACACCAATCAGAAGGATACCCAGAACGAATGGCCTGTAGTTTGTGTGTTGTTGGATTGTGGTCTTGGACATACGAGTGTGTTCCTCCTCGAAGTAAGCCAGTGACGGCACATTGTCGAGGACAAAAGAATGACTAACTGGAGAGAATTCTGAGTGGTATGACACCACGCAGGATTGAATCACAACGGATCGCTGCCTTACGCAACAAACCATAGTGGAGGAGCGAGAGTCGCCGCTATCAAATTAAGAGAATGCTCAGCGCGAGGTGCGTGCGCATCGGCAGCCGTGGAGGCGACTGAGAGTTTGAAGAAAAGAGTGTTCGAGAGAGATTAACACAGACCTGCTGAGAGAATTCGTCGCAAACGAGAACGGCGTTATCGAACGGAGACGTAATGGAGAGATCCAAACTGCTCGACGAAGCCAACCAATGGCAATTTGCATGGTGGCAGTCATGCTCCTCGCCAGGAGCGTGGTTACAAGGGGCAGTTGGATTATCACATTCGTGGTGATGCGAATGAGTTGACTCGTGGGAGTCGTGTTCAAACTGGTCTATCGAACCTGCCTGGCAAGCTGGATCGTGATCCGCATGAGCGCAGCATCCCATGACGGCATGTCCGAATACACTAAGAACGGTAAGAATAACGAGGAATCTATTCATGACTTTTGAATGTTGGTCTGCTGACTATGTGTTTATTATTGGCTCAGTAAGTCTTGGAAGTCTACCTCAATTTGCCGACAACTTGTGTATTGGGACTGAGGATTCTGGAAAATGCTATCAATGGCAACATCCAGATGAGCAGCCCGATGAGGAAGAACCCCTTGGGGATGAATAACCCGAGCCAGACGAAGCACCGTAGGAACTTGTTTGTGGTCGATATTCTTCACTCAACTCCATCTTCTCATCTTCAGGCCGCAAGTATGCCGCAAGTTTCGGGTCCATCTGCGGAGAATTTTCATTCATCGAAGACACTGAGACACTTCCTGGGGTCGGCGTCTGCAAGGCGGCTACTGGCGGCAACGACTTTTTGGTACTACGGCAGCCAACCACGATGGCTATTCCTACCAAGGAGAACGCGATTCGATAGAACACTAGTTTGTGATACATGGGATTCCTCCTTCGATCTCGATTAAAAGGGGAAGCGGTAAATCTAACGGAACCAAGCCATCCGTTCGTACTATTCTAGATTCTTAGGCAAGTTACTCTGTTGGTGTAGACAGGCTTTTTGTCAAAAGCAAACCATCAATTTCTGTCCAGCTTTGCCACAAGGCATTGAGTGAGTCTAGGTAAGCAAGATTCGTTTGCATGTAGGTCTTTTGAGCGGCAAGCAGGTCTAAATAGCCTAACTCACCCAGCGAATAGCCGCGTTCAACGAGATCAAAGGTTCGTACGGCGCGTGGCAAGATCTCGTTGGCGTAGGTATCGGCTTGGGTTCTGGCATTGGAGTATTCGCGGAAGGTCGATGCCAAGCGGTTTTTCAAATCGAGGGCTACGCGGTCAATGTTTTGCGAGGCGACGGATATTTCTGCTTGGGCCTGGCGTATGCCACCCTGGTTCTTATTCCAGATTGGCAATGGGATCGTAGCTTGGATTCCGGCGATCGTGTAGTCAGTGCTATTGTCGTATTGGACAGTAAATTGCGTGTTGACATCGGGAATCGGTTCGACGCGGGCCCGTGTTAGAGCCCGGCGGGAACGCGAGAGTTCCGCCATCGCGGCTGCCATCTCGGGGCTTAGGGTGGTAATTCGCGCAAGGGTTTCGTCCCAATCGAGTTCGCTTGGCAAGGCTTTCGGATCGCCCACCAGTTTCTGAGGTGGGAGATCAAGATCCCCTACCACGGCAGAGAGTTGTTGCCATGCTGCGGAGAGTTCGTTCTCAGCCATGCGATGTACGATCTGGGCATTTTGCTGCTCTACTTCTGTTTGCAAGAGTCCTGCCAGGGGGATCTCTTCTGAGTCCAAGAGTTTCTTCGAGGCATTGACTGCTTCGCCCATCGCCTCCAGGAGCGTTTTAGCTGTTTCGATGCGTTGCTGAGCGACTAAGGCGCGATAGTAGCTGCTGCGGACATCTGTGAGGACACGGCGTTGGGTAGCGCGCAGTACCTGTTCTGCTTTGTCGATCTCGGCGGCTACAATCGCTCGATTTTTGTCAAGTTTGCCGCCGGTAATGAACTCTTGACCAGCATATCCCCCTTGTTGACCTGCCCGACCATCTTGGCCAACTTCACTGGCGGAATATCCAGCCGTGGGATTGGGTGCCAAACCCACTTGCACGTACTTTCCGCGTAGAGCACGGACTCTTGCCGACGCTTGTCCCAAAGAGGGATTGTTTGCCAGTGCTAGCTGCTCGATGGCTTCAACCGTCAAGCCATTGGTTTGAAAACCATCAACCGGGGGGGTTGGGATTAACTCAAAGTCTTCGTCGACAAGTAGTGAGTCGGGTTGACTGACTACAGGCTCCTCCTCAGTATAGTTTACCAGTTGAACGGAATCTTGAGCCTCTGTTTCCATGGCTGCTGTAATGGGTAGTGCAGAACCGGCTGGCGCAGACACGCAGCCCGCCAGCAGTACCAGCAACCAAGCTGATTGTTTATTGTAGTGGGTCATCCTTGACTCCTCCTTATTCTAATTATCGGTCACAGCTAGCGATTCTCGCCAAGCTGTTCTGGATCACTAGGCGTGCCGTAGGGCGGATACGATTTCCGTCCGCGAAGCCTGCCAGCCGGGAGCGATACCAGCCAGGATCCCGACGCAGATAGCTACGACAACCCCCTGAATGGCGAGAACAAGCGATGGTTCGAAGGCGATTGTTACTCCTTCGGCCGCTACCGACATCCCTGAAGATGACAACAGCAATGTACTCCCTAGGACTCCCATGATGCCGCCCAACGTACTCAGAAGTAGACTCTCAGTAAGAACCAGTCCGAACACCCTCAATGGTCGCAGCCCCAGGGTTTGCAAGACAGCGTGTTCTTTGATGCGATCCTGGACTGCCATCACAGTGGTGGTTGCCACCAGCGACAATACCAGTCCCACGCAGGCGTAGCCTAGCCAATGCACAAACCCGATCAGTTCTGCCAAGTCGGCCAGCGTGTCGGCCTGGAACATCCCTTTGGTGCGAGTGGTTGTGGCAACGGGGCCAGCCTTAAACTCTTGGTCAATTTGTTTTGCTATTGCATCGGGATCGGCCGAGTCATTGAGATGGACTTCAAGTTGGGTAACCGTGCCGACTTCGTTTGCTCCTCGGGCGCGCTGTAGAAATTCAAGTTGCGTAAAAATGAGATTGTTTTCTGCGGCGACTGCTGATTGAAATATGCCGCGCACGACGACTGACACGTCGCCGATGGTAAACTTGTCCCCCACAACCAAGTTTCTCCGAGTAGCGACATCCACACCAACAAGTGCTGCGTCGTCTTGAGCAGCAAAAGAAGAGAAAGCACCGGACTGCAGATTCAAGTCGCGCCATGCCTTCATTTTCTCCGGAGGCATCCCCTGAAAAACAATGGAGTCGAGACTCGCTCGGCAGTTGTTGGTAAACACCTTGATCGGTACGACATCTTGGACCCCTGCTAGTTTGGCAATAGTACGCTCGTAGTCTTGAGGCAATCGACTACTTTGCGGGCAAAAGCGGTTTTCCTGAAACACGATGAGCGTGCGACCTGCATCATCACCAGCCGTGAGCGCGAGCAATCCTTGCTGCACCGCTCCAATGAAGCAGAATACCAGTAAAGCAACCGCTGTGCCGCTTACAGTGAGCAGCGTGCGGGCACGATGTCGCCAAAGGCTTTTCAGGACGTAGGGGATAAATTTAAGCATATCTATGCGGTCCTTAGGTGAGCGGTTTGCGTTTCTTTGCCGTTTTCCATCAGTCGTCCCCGTTCGAGACGAATTTGACGTCGGGCCCGTGACCCAGCGTCTGCATCATGTGTGACCATCAGCAGTGTCATGCCGAGTTCGTTATTGACTCGCTCCAAAAGTTGGAGAATTTGTTCGGTGGTCTCATCATCAAGACTACCGGTCGGTTCGTCGGCTACAACCACAGTTGGGTTGGCAACGATGGCACGAGCAATGCCGACTCGCTGTTCTTGTCCCCCCGACATCTGGCGAGGGTAGTGGGTAGCACGAGAGGTAAGATCAACGGCTTCCATCGCGATCTCGACCCGCTTGCGCCGTTCGGCCCCCGACATGGGAAGTAGCAACAATGGCAACTCCACGTTTTCATAAGCTGTGAGGACCGGAATCAGGTTATGTGTTTGGAAGATATACCCGATGTGGCGGGCCCGCCAGTCAGCCAGTTTGCCGCGAGAAAGCTTGGTGATGTCAGTGTCGGCCACGACGATCTCGCCAGATGTTGCTTCATCGATTCCAGCAATCAAGTTCAACAGGGTGCTTTTCCCTGAGCCACTGGCCCCCATTAACGATACGAAATCCCCCTCGTTAATCGAGAGGCTGACTTCGTCGAGTGGACGAATGGTTTCTTCGCCGTTAGCGTATTCTTTGGTGACATGCGATACTGTAACTAAGGACATGTTCTGGCTCCTTGGGAGGCTAGCTATTAGGGGCTTGGGCGGTACGAGCGGCAGGTTGACCGCTTTGGGGATTCCAACTGCCGCCCGAGAGGGTACGATCATCGCCGGTGACGCGCACGCGCGACCCCTCGACGACTGACTCACGGCCAGCAACAATCAATTTGTCCGTAGGCTGAAGTCCGCTAACGATTTCAACAAGACCGTTATCAGTAGCGCCACGGCCAACTTCCACGGCTTTCAGTTGGGCAGTGCCGCCGGTAAGGTCCGCCACCCAGACGCTTGAGCCACCTTCGCCGGTTGTAACCAGCGACTGTGGTACAAAGAGCTTCAAAGGGGACTCACCTGGTTGCTCGTTCACGACTGGCGATGGGGGTGCCAGGAACGTCACTTTGCCCAGCATTTCAGGCTTGATTACCTGAGGTGGTTCCTTGACGGCTACTTTCACTTGTAACGTATTCTTCTGAATGTCAGCGAATGTTGTGACAGAAATCACTGTCCCTTCGATAGGAGCAGCAAGAGCTGCTGTTTCTATTTGAGCAGGCTGTCCGATCTGCACTTGCGGTACATCCTCCAGCCGCACGTCGACTCGAACTTGAAGATTCTTGGGATCATAGAGCCCCACGACAGCACTAGAACCTTGGCTCGTCGAACTGCCAACGCCTGTGAGCCATTGGCCCGGACGTGCGTCGAGGCTTAGCACACAACCTTCAATTGGTGAGCGGACGGTCATACGATCCAATTGCAACTGGGCAGATTCTACCTTCAGGCGGGTTTGATCGGCTCGGGCTTTAGCGACAGCCAGAATAGCCTCAGCTTCGGCTAGGGCACGTGTTTCCTCGGTGAGGAGCGTGAGGTTTTCAGCCAGGACGTCCCGCTTTTGGATTAATGATTGTTGTTGTGAGTGGAGCAGTGGTTCACGCGCCCTGAGTTCGTTCACATTGTTGGTGGCTGTCGCCATTTCGGCACGCGCTTCACGGAGAATCCGTCCAGGAATCGCCTCTCCTGCGTTCTCCTTACGACGGACATTTACGGAGGCCAGTTCTTGACGAGTTTGGGCTGCTTCCAGGGCGTAGGGAAGGTTGCCCAATTCCAGCTCTGTTTTGGACAGGAGCGTCTCGGCATCGGCCAGAGCGGCTTGCAAGCTTAACGGTTTGGCAAAATTGGTCTTCGCGGCTGCCAGAACCGCTTCTGCCCGGCGGACTTCGGCTAGTTGCAATGTATGCTGGGCCTCGGCCTGAGCGAGGGCAAGCTTAGCGTCCGTATCGATTAAGGTCGCGACCGGCTCCCCTTTCTTGACATGTTGACCTTCGATGACCAGCATTTCTTGAATCACACCTGGGGCAAGTGACGAGGCAACCACCGGAGTTGGCCGAGGTTCGATCCAACCGGCTGCTTGAAACAAGGGTGTCCCTTCTTGCTTGATTTCTGCCCGACTCACAACTACGGGAGTGATCGTGATGGATTGGGCGGGCAGAAAACTGTCGCGAGTCGACCAGGCAAAGAGACCTACAAAGCCCGCTAGAATTCCTCCAGGCAGGACATATCGCGTCAACCAAGATCGCTTAATCTTGACGGATGTCTTCGCTGGCTGTTCACGATTGACGGCCAGTTGAGAAAGGTCAAGTTGAGTTGCACTATTTGACATGATCTTCTCGGATTTCTTAGATTGATTTGATTGCTTCGACTACGGGTAGTCGCATTGCTTTTACTGCAGGAGGAAGCGCCCCCACAACACCTAGCAGAGCCGCCACACTACAGGCGACAGCGATGCCAACGCTATCGACCGACAGCATGAAGGCTCCCATGGTAAACCGAACTGCAGAACCGTCGACCAGCACAAGACCCACGATGCATGCCACGAGTGCTCCCGCGCAGGCCAGTAAGGTCGCTTCTTGCACGAGCGTCAGGAGAATCGCGCGACGACGAAAGCCCAATGCCTGGAGAGTGGCCAACTCACGGATTCGACCCACGACTGCTCCATACATCGTGTTCAGCCCAGCGAAAATCCCTGAGCCTGCCACCAAAGCGACCACCACCCAACCCAACATCCGCACGGGCTTGTAGTGTTTTTGGAGGCTTGCATAATACACGCTTTCTGAAACAGCCTTGAGTTCCAAGTCGATTCGTTCTCGGCAAAATAAGTCGACATCAGCTACTCTCTCCGGTGAGTCCATGCTGGCCGCCACCAAACTCATGTCCTGCCTTTTGAGGGTTGTTTGCAGGTCAGAGAGCGGGGCCCAAATCTCAGATTCAAATGCCGAGCCTGCCGCAGTGAAATGGCCGCTGACCTTCCATGCACGACCGTCAAAGGAAACTTGCTCTCCAATTGCAAGGTCTTCCTTGTCAGCACCCAGCTTTGAGTGGGCCAGGCGACCGACCATCACTTCGCCCGCCTGCGGCCAAGTACCTTCGATAATCTGCACTTGCCCGCGTACCAAAGGTGCCGTGGTTGTTACTCCACGTACTAGTCCCATACCTGGCTCGGTCATGTTGGAAGTGCTTATGCGCGTCCCCAAATAGAGTTCGGGTGACACATATTCGACACCGTACTGGCGGCGGATTCCATCGACACTCGCTGCCAACAACGAAGGTGTTCGACCTGGAATGGAAGAATTTTCGATGTCAGCGGCGGAGGACAAAGCATAAACCAGCACCACGTTCGGATTCCCAGTGGCGGAGAGTGATTTTTCAAGTCCTCTGATAAAACCCACCACCACGAGCACTAAGAGCACCACAATCGTGAGTCCTCCTAACGTCAGCGCACTTCGGGAAGGTCGGCGGAATAGATTCCGCACTCCATAGTCCCACGGCAAGAGTCGTTGTCCAAGCATAGTAGGTTCTTTCTAACTCAAAACGTAGTTGGTTAACGACGGATGTATAGGCGATTGGCAAGCATAACAAAGTTGCCGCTTTTGTCTTTTTGCGCACGCCCTTCGACCACGACCATGTCCGCTTCCTTAACGCCCAATAGTTGCCGGGAATCGACAGCGATTAGTTGGCCCTCGGCATTTACAACTTTGACCAAAGCGGTGCAAGCAAGGCGCTCGGTCGCGCAGCAATCGCCGGTGCAAATTTCACCCTCGACCGAGTCCTCTCCCACAGCGACGACATTCATCGAAGCATCCAACAACGTGAATGCGGCACGTCCTTCGATCCAGGGATTGGCAGCACCACCGATGCGACCTACCATCACCAACGGCTTGCCGTCCTCAGCCTCTTCCCGGGCCGCGATCACGCCGACGGCACCCTCAGGTTCTTCCGTAAGCAGAAACTTGCTGCCGTCCACATTGACCGCGGGCGTGTGTGCTGCTGTGGCAACTGAGTCTGCGGAAGTTCCGCAACCGACTGCAAATGGCAAGCTTAGTAACGCCAATATTGTCAGTGCATAACTAGATTTCATCTTTGAATTCCTCCATTGTTTAATTGCTGGGCTTGTTGATTCGGATTGGATGGGCTGGGCGCTGACCACTCAATGTCGAAGCGTCCATAGGATCCCACAATGGCCTTGGGACGCTCTTGGACACCTGTGACTGCACCAATCAATGCCCAAGGCGAAATCTCTTGTTCGCTGGTGACCACCAAAGTGTCCGGCTGGGCGTCGGCACTCACCTTCGTTATTCCACGCATTGCATAAAGTTGGTTTGCAATTTTCTGAGCCCGTCCCTGATGGTTAAGGTTCTCGATGATAATATGGCTCGTGGACGCTGACAGTTTTTGATTCGAGTCAAGATTTTCGGGGGGCACGAGTGTAAAGGTTGCTCCGCCGGTGGTGAGTTTGGTGGGGCCACCCTTGCCAGCAGCCACTGCTTGCCAAAGCTGTTCGAGTGTCGCACCCTTATTCTGTGAAACGGTTACTGCGACAGTTCTGTCTTTCAGATTGGCATTCACGTCTGTCACACCTGGGGCAGCATAAAGCTGGCCAGCCACTTTCTGTACACATCCTTTGCAGCACATGTCTGCTGCTATGATTTGCACTTGATAACTTCCTTGAGGAACCTTTGCCAAGACATGGCTGCTCCCCATGAGCCCTGCCAGAGAAATACACAGTAAGTAGATTTTCATTTGGCGCATGACGTTCGTTCTCCATCCATTACGGGGTTTAGAAATTCATTTAGCGATGCGCACCACTAGCAGTCTGATTGAATGCTATAATGCGACAGCTTGGTGATGTCGATGTAGTTGAAGGTAGTTTCACGCACAGGGTTTGGTGCGATAGCAACCTTTAAGAATTGTCGCGCAGGAAGAGCACGACTGGAGTACGCCGCAAATCAGATCAGAAAGCGGCAGAGATGGGCGCAGCGCTCGGATGACGTTTCAACCATAGCCTCGTTTGCCCAGGCGGAGATATGCAGGCAAATCGAATCGCTGTCTGCTACTGCGTTCTCATTCGCAAATCCGCAGACGAAACCTTGGAGCAACAACTCCGCTGGTTCGGGAGCACTGCGGGGTAATTCCAATGGTTGTGGTGCCTGATGACACCAGCATTCAGGAGGACAGGGACAAGAGCCTTTCTGACTCTGATCGCAATCTTCCGAGGCACTTGGCTTACCAATGTTGTATCCATGCGAGTGGGTGCATGAATGAGTCACTTTTGAGTCATGTTCGCAACTTTTGTCTGCCACTGAGGCGGCCTTGCAACCACCCAGTTCACAGAGCCAATGTGCCTGCTGAAAGCCAGACGACAATGCCAGCACCACCCCCAAGAGGGCAATGGCTCGCTTCGAGTTGTCGTAATGGCGAAACACTTTCACAAACTCCGTACGGCACAAAAAGGTTTTAGACCTTTATATGAATCGGCAAAGTTTAGTCGTTTAGCTTAGACGATTCTACATTTACGGGCAAAGCCAGAATATCGTACTAGCATTGCCGTGTATGCAAGCATTGCGGACCCACCAATGGGCTGGACGAACAATACTTGCATATTCGCACAATACGACCAACGTGTTGTCGATGCCGCGTTTCTTTTTCAGATCCCTACATCTCCCGATGCCGAAGCTGCGTCACGGCGGGCTTTGCGAGCCTCGTACAGGATTTTACATCCACCTTTAATGACGATGCAGGCGACTACAATTCCTATCAGTAGGTCGGGGAGTTGGGACTGAAAATACATCACTCCAATGCCAGATAGGACGATGCCAAGATTGGCAATCATGTCATTGGTCGTGAAAATCCACGAAGCCTTCAGATGAACGCCTTCCTCGCGATGTGACCGTAGGAGACGAAGGCACAGCAGGTTGCTGGCGGCATTGATGATTGCCACGATGATCATTGCCCAGCCGACTGGCTCGGAACCTGTTACAAAACGCCGTACGACGTCAACCAGTAGACCGATTGCCAACGCAATTAGTAAAAGGCCCGAGAGCTTCGCGACCCGCGATTTTGCGGTCTTGGAACGGCCCACCGCGTACAGACTTGCGAAATAGACGAACGAGTCGCTGAGATTATCGAGTCCTGCACCCAACAAACCGGTTGATTGAGCAAAAAAACCTATGATACCTGCAAGCAATGCTTGTGAGAAATTGATGAGCAAGACCCAGATCAGCGTTCGCCGTTCGGACTTCTCATCTTTGTAGTTTTCATCCATCACTGAGCTTTACTCCAATCCCTAGTGTGAACTTGCAGCAATTCCAACAGTTCATTTTTCGATTGCAATCCGACAATTCGTTGTGTTTCGGTGCCGTCAACGAAGACCAGCAGCAATGGATATTTATCGATTTTATATTTCTGTTGGGTGAACCGATTGTCTTCGATGTTTAGTTCAGCGACTTTCATGACGCCGGCTAGATCTTCAGCGACTTCGCGGATGGTAGGCTTCATTGCGATGCAGGGTTGACACCAGGTTGCCCACATATCGACCAGCACGGGGAGTTCGCTTTCGATGACCTCGCGTTGAAAGTTGGCGTCGGTCAGTTGGACTAGGCTGGAACCTGCTATCGTCGATTCCGTGGGGTTGGGGGACATCGGACGATTGCGACAACCCACATGGATAACTGTGAGCGCAAGAATTGCAATCAACTTGATTGATGACCAATGGTTCAAATTGGGTGTCTCTGTTGAGTTATCAAGTCCTTACCAACCACTGAATTAAGCCCCTCTCCCCCACGGGTTGCAGGGGAGAGGAGAATGGACAACGTCACCATTGTTGAGAAAATCACACACCAGTGTGCATCTTCTTCATTGTGTCCGCTAATCACTCCTGTGGCTTTGACGTGAAGGTGCCACTCGGACCTTCGAGCTTCACAGGTTCTTTGCCAGCTTGCTCAACCGCTTCCCACAAATGAAGCGGCGACAAGGTTGCATCGGCTTCAGGTTCGACAATCGCAGTTTTTGACATGATGTCTGTCTTTACGTCACCAACGCCGCGAACTTCCCACAACTTATCCGCCACCTTCTTGGCGCAGTTCTCACAGGAAAGAACTTTCAAGGTGATGGTGGTCTTCGACTTAGATGCTGCTGCCCAGCTTTGGCTGGTCATACAGAAGGCAAGAGTAAACGTCAGGGCAATACATAGAGAGGTACGGTACATTTTCAGATTCCTTTCTTATAAAACAAAACTTCCAAACAGTAAGTCCTTTCGGAGGGGGATGAATGTTACATGGTTATCTCCTTAAGTTTTGGGATTGGGGGAAGGGCTACAGCGCGAATGGCAGCGAGTGACTTTGCAGGCTGGTAATCGCGCAAAATATGTTGCTCAGTCAATACGGTTAGAGCATTTACTGCTATTCGGGTTGAGGCGGTTTGTGGCCGGTCTTCGCTTCGTAGGTGGCCGCAAACTTGTCGAAGCGTTTGGGACTGCAGATGAAGCACTGCGACTCGGGCCGATTGTGTTCTTCGCACCAGTCGCCATCTGCTTTGAACTTTGCCACCAAAGACTTGTCACACAAAGCACACTCGCCTTCCGGAACGCCATGTTCAACGCACCACCAACCGCCATGACTGTAGTCAACATCGGTCACCGAGGGTGATCCAGCAGTTCCATCTGATGCCGTCTCGCTTTTTCCACAGCCATTGAGGGCAATCAGGACAAACGACAACAAGACAACTGCCAAAAACGGCCCAAACAACAGGCCTTGTGACATATGGTTCCAATTCATTTCGTTCTCCTTCGGCTCAGTGCCGAGGTTCTAGGTTGTGACCGTCGTTGGTTCGGACCATTGCCGTGACTCTCGCTCTGTCGCAGAGTCAAACTCCAGTCCGGCCTCTGGGTCGGTCGGTTCTTCCGGTTCAAGACGATGACCGTCATCGTCTCCTCCATCTTTGTCGTGGCTTTCCGTGGGCAAATTGAAGACCACGTAAAGCACTCGTAGTACGAGCAGGCTCATAATCATGGCGCTACACACGCCACCAATCACGACCGTTGCCAGCGGTCGTTGCACTTCCGCTCCCATGCCCGTGCTGAATGCCATCGGCACGAAACCAAGGCTCGCTACCAACGTGGTCATTAGGATTGGACGCAATCGGGTCATCGCGGCTTCCTCGACCGCTTCATCCAGCGAACGACCGCGCCGCCGGAGTTGCCGAATGGTTGAAACCAGCAACATGTCGTCGAGTACGGCAACGCCCGATAATGCGATGAAGCCAACGGCAGCCGAAATTGAGAACGGCATATCACGAATCCAAAGTGCGAGTACTCCGCCGATCCACGCGAACGGGACACCCGTGAAAACTCGCAGCGAGTCAATCCAGTTGCGGTACGTCATGTACAGCAGTGACAGAATCAGCAGCAGGGCGATCGGCACCACGATCATCAACCTCGTTTGAGCGCGCTCGAGATTCTCGAATTGACCACCCCACTCGACGCGATAGCGGCCAGGAGGCAACTGAACTTTCTCATCGACGACTCGCTGAGCTTCGGCGACGAAGCTGCCAAGGTCTCGGCCGCCACGTACGTTCGCTTCGATGGTAATCCGCCGCTGATACCAGTCACGTTTGATCGTGTTGAATCCTTCGACTCGTTCGATCGACGCAAGCCGCGAGAGTGGAATCCGTTGACCCGATGGTGTTGCCACCAAGATATCGCCGATTGCTTTCGGGTCAGCCCGTGCTTCTTCCGGTAATCGAATGACCAGCGGGAATCGCAGTTGTCCCTCGTAGACTTCGCCGACGTAGTTGCTGCCCAACGAGCGGACAATATTCATGACGGTACTTGCGGGAATTCCGTAGCGGGCAATCTGATCCTGCTTGACTTGAATCTGCAGAACCGGCTGTCCGGTAATCTGTTCGATCTTCACGTCCTCGGCCCCGGCGATTGAATTCAAAGCCCGCTCAATCTCAACGGCCTTTTCGTTCATCAAGTCGAGGTCGTCGCCATACAGGATCGCAGCAACATCGGAACGAACGCCCGAGATCATCTCGTTCATTCGCATCTCGATCGGCTGGGACAACGCCAGACGTGGACCCGGCAAATCGCGGAGTTCATGATGAATTAGAGTCGTTAACTCTTCCTGCGTCTCCGCTCGCGTCCACTGTTCACGTGGATGCAGCGTAATAAACAGATCAGTCAACTCGGTTCCCATCGGATCGGTCGCGACTTCAGCGGTCCCAATTCGACTCCAAACCTGATTAACCTCGTCCGGGAACTTTTCCAGCAGCACCTGCTCTATCCGGGTGTTGTAGCGCATGGATTCTTCAAGTGGGGTGCCCGCTAGACGAACGACGTTCAGTGTGATGGCACCTTCGGATAGCCGAGGCACGAACTCGCTGCCGAGGTTGGGGGCGACGAGGCTGAAAACGCTGACTAAGAGCAGTAGGGCTGAACCGATGACAAACGCCTTGTGGTGCATCGTGAATCGTAGCACCGGGGCGTAAAGCCATTTCAGAAGGCGGATCAACCAAGGCTCGGTTTCTTTGATGTTCTTGGGAAGAAAGATGCTTGCCAAGACAGGCATCAGCGTCAGTGATAGGACCATCGACCCGGCAAGGGCCATAATTACAGTCAGGGCCATTGGCCGAAACAGCTTTCCCTCAATGCCTTCCAGCGTGAGGATTGGCAGATAAACGATCATGATGATTAGTTCGCCAAACATCGTGGGCTTTCGAACTTCGACCGCCGCTTCACGAATGATTTCAAGACGACTCTTGCCGTCTCGGTTGTGAGCCAAGTGCCGCACACAATTCTCGATCATCACGACCGAACTATCGACCACCAATCCGAAGTCAATCGCACCAAGACTGAGCAAACTGGCGGCAATTCCAAACTTCAGCATCCCCGAGAAGGCGAAGAGCATCGAAAGCGGAATCGCCAAGGCGACAATCAGTCCGGCCCGCAAATTGCCGAGGAAAATAAACAGCACGGCGATAACGAGCAATCCACCCTCGAACAAATTCTTTTGCACGGTGTGAATAACATGGTCGATCAGTTCGGTCCGGTCGTAGACCGTTTGGATCGTCACACCGGCTGGCAGGGTTTCCTTGATCTGTTCGAGTTTTTCTTTCAGCGCCCACGTGACCTCGTCGCTGTTCTCTCCCATCAGCATAAATCCGAGACCGAGTACCGCCTCGCCTTGCCCGTTGGCCGTGACCGCCCCGCGACGAATCTCATGGCCGATTTCGACATCGGCGACATCGCGGACTCGCACCGGAACGCCGTCTTTGGCCGTTACGATAACTTCTTCGATCTGCTCAATGTTCACCGTTCGGCCGACACCGTGGACCAACAGCATCTCGCTGCCATCGGTCACCGTGCCGCCACCGACGTTTTCGTTGTTCTCCTGAATGGCTTCACTGGCCTGCTCAAACGTCAATCCGTATTTGAGTAAAAGGTCCGGGTCGATTCGTACCTGATACTGTTTTTCGTATCCGCCCCAACTGTTGACTTCGGCAACACCGCGAACCGAGCGAAGTTGTGGTTTGATTACCCAGTCGTGAATGGTGCGAAGTTCGGTCAGTCGCTTGACTCGTTGCTCACGAGAAACTTCAGAGAGGTCAACGCCGTCGTAGACCACGACGTAATGGAACACCTCGCCGAGTCCCGTGGAGACCGGTCCCATCTGTGGTCTTGCAATGCCATCCGGCAATTCCACCGTGGAAAGCCGCTCGTTAATCAATTGCCGAGCGAAATAGATGTCGATGCCGTCGTCAAAAATGACTACAACTTGTGACAAGCCAAACTTGGAAATCGACCGCAGTTCATGCAATCCAGGCAAACCGCTAATGGCTTGCTCAACGGGAAAGGTGATCTGGCGTTCAATCTCTTCTGAGGCCAGTGACGGCGCGACCGTGTTGATTTGAATTTGAACTGGAGTCGTATCCGGAAATGCGTCAATGTCGAGTTGTTGCAGCGAGAAACCGCCGACAACCGCAAACAACAGCGTTGCCAAAATCACCAACGCGCGGTGCTTGAGCGAAAAATCAATCAGCCAATTAAGCATCCGTGCTCTCCTTATTCAGCGACGCAGTCGCAGCCTGCACCAAGGTTGTTCTTCAGTAACTGCGCTTTCAACACGTCGCTGCCGGATGTCGCGATGACTTCGCCGGGCAACACGCCGGAGATAACTTCCGTGACATCACCATTCACCGCTCCCAGGCGAACCGAGCGGACATGAAAAACTTTGTAGCTGTCTGGGCTGTCGAAGTAGTTCTTGTCACGAACAAACACAACTTGGCAGCAGCCTTCCCAGTGCGATGCCCCGGTCGGAATGACGATCGCATCCGATTCTTCTCGAAGAACAATTTCCCCCATGCCAAACGTTTCGTTGCGAAGCCGTCTCTCGTTGTTAGCCAATACCGCCCGCACTTCCAACATGCGGGTGTCCTTGTCCGCCGAAGTGTTGATCCAATCCAAGACACCTTCCACCACTTGGCGACTGCCATCGGGCGTGAAGCGAATCCGTTGTCCGAGGGCAAGCTGATCCATATTTTCCAGCGGCACGCTCAGTTGCAGCCACATCTGCCTAGTGTCGCCGACCTGAAATAGCATCCGCGACGGATCGACCAGTTCGCCGGGTGTCACGGTTCGCTCGATCACGACCCCGTCCATTGGCGAGGCGACAGGAAGTAGGTTGGCGGTGCCACTTTGCGAGTCGAATTGCGAACGAATCGAAGATGGAATGCCGAGAAAACGCAGCTCGTCTAGCACCTGTTGCTCGGTCATCCCACGAAGCCGGTTGACGTCCACGGGCAACCCCAAATTCCACAAAGATTGCTCCGCGCTCAATACATCCGCCCGTGCCTTGGCCAGAGCCGCTTCGGCATCGAGAATCCGGGAACCCGCGACCGCGTTGCGAGCCGCTGTAAGGCGCGACACATTCTGCTTCTGAAGCTTTTCTTCAGCAAGGGAACGTAACAAAGCGGTCTTCAAGTTGCCCACTTCGGTCGCATCGATAATCGCCAGCACTTCACCTTCAGCGACTTCGTCTCCGACGTTCTTAAAAACTCTCCAAACACTACCCGGTACGCGAGAGGCCAAACTTGCTTGACGCGTCGGGTCGTAGACGATCTCACCATTGCCGACGATTGATTCAACGATTGGATGTCGCTCCACCAGTTCGACATCAACGCCCGCCTGCTGCACGGCTTCGACAGATTCAAACTGAATCCGTGTCTTGTAGATGGCACAGCCGCTGTTGTTTTCTTTGCGTGGGGCAATCGCCAGTGCTCGCGCTGCCCGCTGCAAGTCCGCCGCAAGTTCCCCTTGCGAAGGAGACTGTTTGAGCTGCGTTACGTCGGGATGATCGAGCACGCAATTGTGAACACCGTGGTCCGAACACCAACCGTAGTCGGGCCCCTTGGGCATCAATGTCGGATCACACTCGACACAGATCGATTCCGGTACCGCGTGCTCTTCGCACCAGTCATCGACGACCGGCTCAAGATCGCTGGTTAGTGCGGCAAATTTTGGGATACGCCAGTCGTTGTGGTGACCGAAGTAAAACATTGACACGAATCCCGCGAGGACCAACGTCGGTCCAATGCTTTTTAAGAGAATCGAAAGCACTCGCCGGAGTGGACTACGAGGCTTGGCATTCGCGCCTTGTTCCGACCTTTGATCCGAGCGTCCGTTCGCAGATAACGGGTTGGGAGGGCGGCTCTGTGGATTATCTAGCGCATCAATAATTGAGTGACTCATGACAGAACTCCTGCTGGTGGAACACAAGGCAATCACGGATCACGACTATCGCAATCCGAGTGTTTACCAAGGGGCAAGCGAACCAGACTGAAAAACTCGACGCGCAACAGCAGACGCAATTGGTTACGGAGTTCGCTGGTTAGCGAGCGATGGCCAGCAGCGGCCTAGATCAAGAGAGACGCGAAGACGAGACGAATCGAGCGACCGCTTAGCAAGTCAAGTCGATGTGGGTGTTCTTTACATTGCGACGCAAGAATTTCCGTGACATCCGCCGTGTCGAAGCACAATGGCAAGAAGTCGAGCGACAACTCGATGCAAGCAGCAGTTGTACGACCGCTAAATTCAAACGCAACCTGACAAACGCAGCCGGTATCGCAGGGAACTGGACAATCGCAAGGCGAATCAATGGGAAGAGGTGCCGGAACCTCGTCGCTTTGGCACGCTTCATTGTGAGCCGCCGAACAAGTGCAAGTGACTGCTATCTCTTCAGTAAACACACAAGCATCACCATTGCTAACCGCACAAAAGAGCGGGCACATAGTCACACGAAGTGCGATGAACGAGATGATGGCCAGACGAAACATATTGGGGGTTGTATTTTTCGCAGGAGAACGTTAGATAATCCTGTAAGTATACGCTGCAATTGGTCCTTCAACAAGGGCGAATTAGACCATTGCTTGCTACTTTGCTACCATTGCGCATTGGAGGCAGTCTCAAAGCCATAGCCGACCTCACCGATCGATCTAACTTAATTAACGAATACTTCTTTCGCATATCATACGTATTCGGGCAAACTGCTGGGCAAGCTCTTGATCAAATCGATTTCTATCTACCGTAATGACTACTTACACTTAAAGACCTGCGAGAGTGAGAGGCAAGCTTCATCCCTTAGGAGAGTCCACAAAGTCAGCAGGACTTTCAATGAAGCGATCTAGGCAGTGCTGGGCACAGAAGTAATAGAGTTGACCATCGTGCTCATAGGTCAAGCCTTTTGGTTTCGCAATTCTCATACCACATACTGGATCCAAGGCAACGTTGTCCCGTTGGTATTGTTCATGGGTTTCTATCTGCAGATAGGAGTCAAGAAATCCTAGTGCCTTCTGTTCGGCCCACTGGCGTACAAGGCCTAGGTCAAACTCCTCCATACTCAGGTCGAGTACGTCGTTTCGCTCAAAGCGAAAAAAGACAGGAAGGATTTCAGCTTCATAATTTATGGAAATCGTTTCAATCATATCGCTATGAGAAATCTGAAACCCGACACTTGCCACAGCGGGGAAGCGAATAGAACGATCAAGCTGACACTTCACGCAATGTTGCGGCGCAGTGTCATCGAGTCTTGCATTGTCGAAATGCGCTGCTAATGTCTCTAAGGTCGGGCAAAGTATCTCTCTAAGGAGTTGTTCAGATATTTCGTTAAACCGTTTCTCATTCTCCTCCAAATCGACCATGACGTGATCCATCGCTTCACGCTCTTGCTCAACTCTCGCTTGGGCAATATCGAGCCGCTGTTGGACTTGTTCGCCAAACGACAGTGAATCATGAGGATTGGCCATTTCGTCCTCCTTTGTTAAGCGTTCTCCGCAAACCTGGGGTCGTCGATGCCCAGCTTGAGCTTCCATTCCATTGCCGAGCAATAAAGCACAGGGACGACGAGCATCGTCATGATCTCGATAGTCATTCCGCCAAAACTGGGGATTGCCATAGGCACCATGATGTCACTGCCGCGTCCTGTCGATGTAAGTACCGGAATCAAGGCGAGCAGCGTTGTGGCAGTGGTCATTAGACACGGGCGAACACGGCGCATGCCTGCGGTGACGGTGGCTTCGCGGGCGTGTTTCGCATTTGTGATACGGTCCTTTCTGAAGCTTTCATCGAGGTACGATGCGATTACAACGCCATCGTCGCTCGCGATGCCGAACAAGGCGAGAAAACCAACCCAGACCGCAACGCTAAGGTTAATCGTGTGGAC
Source organism: uncultured Planctomycetaceae bacterium (assembly GCA_937925545.1). Lineage (GTDB taxonomy): Bacteria > Planctomycetota > Planctomycetia > Pirellulales > Lacipirellulaceae > Bythopirellula. The sequence goes on along the minus strand of CALALR010000015.1, from coordinate 592,357 downwards.
TTGAAACAAGGTCCGCATATTCGTGCCAAACAGGTCGAAGTCCAGAAACCAATCGGTGCCGTAGAGCCACAGCATGATAAAGCCCCCCGACCAAGCGATCAAAATACCGCTGAATACCAGCGACGTCGTAATGACAGATTTGAATTGGAAGTATAGAATTAGAAAGATGATTCCAAGTGCCAATGGAAGCACAACCATTAAGGTTTTCTGGGACCGTAACTGGTTCTCGTAATTGCCCGCAAATGTATAGCTCACTCCTGCAGGCAGTACCAATTCGCCGCTGTCAATCTTTTCTTGCAAGTACGCTTGTGCATCCTCGACGACATTGACTTCAGCTTCCCCCGCTTTCATGTCAAACAAGACATAACCCAGCAAAAATGTGTCTTCACTCTTAATTACTTGAGGACCCCGGACATAGCGAATCTCTGCAAGCTGTTCCAAGGGGATTTGCTGTCCCGTCGGTGTGGGAACAAGAATCCGCTCCAGCGATTCAGCTTCGTCTCGTAATTCTCTGGCGTATCGGACTCGCACGGGATAGCGTTCACGACCTTCGACTGTCGTGGTGATACGGCGACCGCCAATCGCAACTTCTATTACATCTTGAACAGAGCGAATGTGTAGTCCGTAACGCTTGATCGCATCTCGGTCGATGTCGATCTCCAAATAGGGCTTGCCTACGATTCGATCGGCAATAACAGCGGATGCCTTGACGCTGGGGACCTGTTTCAAAAGTCCTTCGATTTGCAATGCCACTCGCTCGATTGTCTCTAAATCAGGACCTTTGATCTTCATCCCCATGGGAGCCCGCATTCCGCTTTGCAACATGACGATTCGAGCGGCAATGGGCTGCAGTTTAGGTGCCGATGTCGTGCCGGGGATGTCTGCGGCCTCGGTGATCTTCTCCCAGATGTCATTGGGGGATTTGATTTCGTCCCGCCACTGACGAAAAGGCCTGCCGCTCGGGTCTTCAATGAGATCCCCGTGCTCGTCACGGACGAAATCGGCTGCCTCTTCGTCATAGCGAAAGTCTAGTCGATTGCCGTTTTGGTCCGTCTTGTACTCGGATTTGTAGGATATGAATGTCTCGATCATCGAAATGGGGGCAGGATCGAGAGGACTTTCTGCTCGACCAATCTTGCCAACTACCGAATCCACTTCGGGAATCGAAATGAGCATCCTATTTTGCAGCTCCAGGACATCCATCGATTCACCAATCGAGGCATGAGGCATGGTTGTCGGCATGTAAAGGAACGAACCTTCGTCGAGAGGAGGCATAAACTCCTTACCCAGTCCGGGCAGAGTGGAACTGGCCGCCATCCACGGTCGAGATTCTCGCACCGTCGAACCGGATATCCCTACAAATGAAGCCGACTTAGGGATAAACGAAAATACTCGATCAAAGCCCAGCCAAGCAGAGCCGCCAAATAAAAGAATTACGGCAGGAACCGTAAGAAATAGTAATTTGTGTCCAAGACACCAGCGAAGAAGTGGCTCGTACAAAAACCGTTGAAAAAGTGTAAAGAAGCCGAGCAAGCCTCCAATCAGCATGCCAACGAACATGAAGTTTCGCAGCAGACCTTTTTCCGGGCCAAGTGGCAACCAATGATCCGTCAGCAATACACCAACGACCAATACAGCTACTGCGCTGGCAGTGTAGGGACCATACTTCTGGAAGCCTGTTGGAATGTGTTCTTCCAAGAGCTTGTATAAGCCCAAAGCTGAAACAATGGCTCCGACCCACCAGGGCAAGAAAAACATCGCCACGAGACCAGCAGCAATCAAGGCGATCATAAGAAAGCGGCGAAGTGGGCCTGACTTCATCCGACCACCCATCAGAATGTGTGCTGCTGGCGGAATGATTGTCAAAGCTACAATGACAGAAGCTGCGAGTGCAAACGTCTTCGTGAAAGCGAGAGGACGAAACAGTTTACCTTCTGCCGCAATCATCGTGAACACTGGCAGGAAACTAATGACCGTAGTCGAAACGGCGGTTAGCACAGCACTGGCAACTTCGTTTGACGCTCGAAAGATGACGTGTCCACGATCTTCCGTTGGATCTGCTTCATCCAAGTGCTTGAGGATGTTTTCACAGAGAATGATCCCCATATCGACCATGGTGCCTATCGCAATCGCTATTCCCGATAGGGCAACGATATTTGCATCGATGCCAAAGGTCTTCATCGCGATGAAACACATCAGTACCGCGAGGGGTAGCAGTGCGCTGATAAGGATCGAGCTACGAAGATGCAGGACCATCACCAAGATGACAATGATCGTGACGAGAATCTCTTCCGAGAGGGCCGTGTTGAGCGTGCCCAAGGTTTCGTAGATGACTCCCGTACGATCATAGAAGGGGACGACGCGAACTTGGCTGGTTGTAATCCATACTGGCCATTCATCACGCGATGTGGTGCGAAGATGCTGGACCCACGCCTCATGGTTGGGCTGCGTACCGGTTATCGGCTCTAGGTCATGGGCCTTCGAATAGGCGTCTACCTGCTCGCTGGCGACTTGGGTATAGTCAATCACGACCTTGCTGGGCAGGCCGGGTGAAATCTCTTCGATCTTCTTCTTGACGTTCTTAATCGCTTCCAGGGGATTAAATCCATAGCGAACAACCGTGACTCCGCCGACTGCTTCAGCACCTGCCTTATCCAACGCGCCGCGTCTGAGAGCAGGGCCAAGTGTCACAGTGGCAACATCTTTGATCGTAATAGGTACGTTGTCGGTAACTCTGACGACCGTCTTTTCCAGGTCTTCGATTTCTTCGATGAAGCCCAAACCACGGATGACGTATTCTGCTTTGTTCAGCTCGATGGTTCTCGCGCCAACGTCCACATTCGTCATCCGCACAGCCTGAAACACGTCGGCTAGTGAGACTTTCGCAGCCCGCATTGCGTCCGGATCGACGTCAATCTGGTATTCCTGAACGAAACCTCCAATTGAGGCGACCTCACTTACGCCTTGCGCCGATGCGATCGCATAGCGGACATACCAATCTTGAATCGTCCTTAACTCATGTAAGTCCCAACCTCCGGTGGGATTGCCATCGGGGTCTTGTCCTTCGAGTGTGTACCAAAGAATCTGGCCCAGGGCCGTAGCGTCTGGCCCCAAGGTTGGCTGAACCCCTTCAGGGAGCGTGCCAGCGGGCAGGCTGTTGAGCTTCTCTAACACGCGTGAACGAGACCAATAGAATTCGGCGTCTTCATTGAAAATAATGTAGATAGTCGAGAATCCGAACATCGAGTAGCTACGGATCGTTTTGACTTTCGGAATTCCGAGCAGGGCCACCGTCATCGGATAGCCAATTTGATCCTCGACATCCTGCGGGCTGCGGCCCATCCATTCGGTAAAGACGATCTGCTGGTTTTCACCGATATCCGGAATTGCATCGACGGGAACGGGATCGCGTGGCAGGCCACCAACTTGCCAGTCGAAAGGCGCAACCATGACACCCCAAGCCAGAATCGCCACGATCAGCAGGAACACGACCAGCTTATTCTGTAGGCAGAACCAGATTATACCGCCAAGAATCGTATGACGACCAGCTTCAATATCGGGGGCAATCGTTTCGGAAGTTTCAGTCATCGTCCTATTTGTGCTCATGGCCTGGGTGTTCGACGGCTGAATCCGCTTCCTGCTTGACAAGGAGTTCAACGCGGTCGGCACACTTCAACATCGCCGCACCATAGTACGGATTGCGCACTTGCTCATCGGTCTGAATCCAGCTTGCGCCACGCCCGTCGAACGCCATGGGGCAATGCAACTCAAACAGCTGATCGCTATTCGGGAAGCCGAATGTGTGTTGAAGAGAAAGTAGTTCTTCGGACAGCAGAGCAAAAGCAGATCGCAATGATGAAAGATCGGTTGCTTTGGATAGCGTTGCCGTGATTTTGGACAGGTTTTCTTGTTCCCCCGTCCAACGTTTAGCCGCTTTGCCAGAAAGAGACTGCGAAATGATAGAACTCACAGCCTGATGCAGCGCGGGCACAACCGCCATAGCGGAGGCGACATCGTCAGCTGCTAAGGCTTGTCCTATAGCCAGATAGGGTGGAACGATTTGGGTGAGTTGTGCCCGGAATTCGGCGGGGACATCGAGGCTTACCTCGGCCATCTGGTGTTCGCCATGCGACAGTCCGAACATCGCTTGGAGCCGTTCAGCATGCCGTTTAGTCACAAGGTAGACTCGATCTGCGTCTTGAAGGCTCTTAAGGTCTTGCCCTTCAACACCATCGTTTCGCAATAGCATTGTGAATTCTTGCAATTGCGCCTTCATGTCTCCGGATAATTGATCCTCATTGATGGCCGCAATCTGCTCACCAAGCTGCCCGAACGCCTCACGAATCCGATCCAAGCCCGCTAACTTGATTGCTTGGCCGATTTCGTGAACCGCTGCGATCGTTTGATGCAGTTGCTCCTTCACCTCAGGCGGCAGAGACATTCCTGTCTGTTTAGCCATTTGCATTGTCTCACCGTCGGCGGTCGGCTTGGAATTACCTCCGTGATCGTGGCCACCTCCACCGCCTCCTTCTGGTGTCATCATTGAGGGTTTAGCAGAAATTTGCAGGGCGCTATCGAGCTTGAAGTTCCCGTTGGTTACGACCAACTCGCCTTCCTCCAATCCAGATTTAACGAGGTAGTAGTCGCCAGCACGAGGACCAAGTACGATTTCTCGCCCTTCGTAAGTGGGCTCTTCCGCATTAGGAACTTGAACGTAAACTATTGCACGCGTGCCTGTCAGCAAGGCCGCCGAAACTGGAATCACTAATGGCTTAGGGTTGTCACTCGGTTCCGCAGTCACGTAGCCAAGCGTTTCGGCTCGCACCAAGGGCATTCCACAAATGTCACAAGTTCCCGGCTCATCCTTGACGATTTCTGGGTGCATCGGGCTTATCCACTTACCGGCCAAAGAGGGATCCAATACACGACCTCCCTCCGCGATCTGTGATCGCACGACGGCACTGACGAACATTTCTGGTTTGAGTCGCCCGTCCTCGTTGGGGACGTTTACCCGTACTTTGACCGTTCGCGTTGCTTCGTTCAGCACCGGATCAATGAACGCAATGCGTCCCTTGAAGACTTCTCCGGGGTAAGCCTCGGTCGTGAAATCGACTTCTTGCCCATAACGCAGCCAAGCAAGATCCGACTCGTAGGCATCCATCTGGACCCACAAGTGGCTTAAGTCGGCCACAGTGTATATGCGATCGCCCACACTGACTCGATCTCCTTCCTGCTTCAGTTTTTGGATGACGATTCCGCTTACCGGAGAGTAGAGGGTGAGATGATCGGCAGGTGTGGATCGCTGTTCAATGTCTTGAATTTGTTGGTCGGTTAAGCCGAGGAGACGCAACTTTTCGCGCGCCGATTCGACCAAGTTGACTTCACTTGCGCCAAATCGCGGCACTGTGGCGGAACGGTCACGAGCATATCGGAGTGCCTGAATCAATTCTTCCTGCGCCGCGTAAAGTTCTTCACTGTAAATTAAGGCCATGTGGTCGCCTTTTTTGACTTGGATTCCAGTAAAGTCAACAAAGAGACGATCCAAACGTCCCGCGACCCACGCAGTGATATGAGCCAGTCGTGTTTCGTCATATTCGACCTTGCCAACCATCCGCACGTCGGCGGTCACATACTTGTGAACGACCGGAACCGTTTGGACATTCATCAGCTTCAAAACGTCAGGGCTGATCGAGATAGTACGAACGCCACCCACGGACTTCTTGACGGGAACCAAGTCCATTCCACAGATGGGACAACTACCAGGTTCATTGCGACGAATCTGTGGATGCATCGAACAGGTCCAAATACTTGCTTCTTGCTGCTCCTGCCCAGAGTCAGACGATTCCATCTCAGAAGGGTGGGTTGTCGAAGGCTCGTTGCTAGGTCGGATCATGAATCCGAGCAAGATGCCAACCAGCAGAATAAGTAGCGCAGCATGGAAAGGGCGTTTGACAACCTGCGATCGCGTATCTGACAGTGTCTTTGTGAAGTTCATGTTTCTCTGACTCTGCGAAGGGATAGTCGTGTGTGTAATCGAATGTTAGGCAGTCACAGTCTGAGCTAAGAATTCCCTTTAGGTTCAGAGATGTTCATAAACTCTTAGCAGGACTTGTTTCTTGGAAATGAGCTACGAACTCAGTCACCTCGTCCAGGTCTGTGGCCCCGATAATAGTGATGTATCGCTCTCCTTCTTTCCAGGTAGCAGCAAGTCTGTTTCCAATCTGTGTTACGCTGGTAGGTGTGTCGTGGCAGAGGCATTCGACCTTGGGTTTGTCACCAAACCAAACAGGTTGATCGATGGCGTGCTCAAAGATGGCGATCGATTGGCCTTCCTTGTTCTTGCACATAACTTGAGCGCAGGTACAGCATGGCATGTTCAGCAAATACACCTTGTCCAAAACGCAATCTTCTGGCAGTCCTCTTGCTGCGACCGGCTCATACCCGAGGACGCGCGTGGCTTCCTGTAATGTGGTAGGCCGCCCGTCGTACTTAGTGAGGAGGATTTGTTGTGCCGTATCTGGCTGCTCCGAAAACTCCTCCAGGTATTGTGAAAAGTTCATTGCTAGATGTTGATCATGATCCAGGTGCAAAGTCAGATTGAAGTATGAGAGAACGCCAACTCCAAATGCAATGAGAACCGTGGCGGCCAAAGCAAGGTGCTTTGAGGTCAGATGGTTTGAGAGGAACCAGGTGGGGAGTTTTAGAGTCTCTGTCGGTTCGGCAAGCTTTGGCTGTAATTCCTCCCAGATATGTTTGGGGACCGGAGGATCCGTTAGTCTTCGCGACAAGGCAGACAACCGTTCGAAGGATGCCAGTTCTACCGCACAAGACGAACACTCTGCTATGTGGGCTGAGACTAGCGCAGATTCATCAGACGACAACTCATTGTCGTGATATGCGGAAAGTCGATCATGGACTTCGGAGCAATTCACGTTACGACCCCCAACCTTGTTCAGAAAGGTGTTGCTTAAGTTCCAGTCGAGCGCGGTTTAGGCGAGAGCCGACTGTTCCCTCAGGAATCTCTAATGCGTCCGCTATCTCTCGATAAGACAACCCTTCCACTTCACGTAGCAGAAAGGCAGATCGCAGTTCAGGATCTAACTGTGCTAGTGCCTGCTCCAATAGTTCTTTGTCATCCATATTCTCTCGGCTAGCTGCAGAACGGTCCATCGGCTCATGTTCCAAAGCCTCAAAGTGTCGTCGCTTCCTTTTGCGAAGGTGCTGGAGAGCTTCATTCACTGCCACTCGGTATATCCATGTGCCAATTTGAGAACGCCCAGAAAATTGGTTGATCTTGCGAAACGCCTGAAGAAACGCTTGCTGAGTGACATCTGCAGCATCCTGTAAGCCGACCATACGCACTATAAGGCGATACACGTTCTGATGCGACACGTCGTACAGGCGACGTTGCGCAACCGGATCACCTTGCTGGCAAGCCTCGGCGACCGCAGCAGCTTCCTGCATGTCTACCCAAGCCAGCATTCCTTCACCACTGTTAGATGCAGCGAGAGGCTCAATTCTTCGCGTTGAGGCAGATTTCATTAAGGATTGCCTCCCGAAGTAGGGAAGACATAAAGACTTACGTGACAATAACCGCTGACAAATTAATTGTTCTGCGAGAAATCCACTCCTTTTAGTTTACTCTCTGCGGAGGTGGGAAATAGGAGGATTTTTCATCTGGCGGGCTAGTAGTTGACAATAGCGAAACTTTCTTACCCAGTTCCTTTCCATTTCCAACGCTCAGAGAGCTACTTTCAGCAACTTTTGCTAGTCGGTAAGCACCCCCGAAGAAATCGAACTAACCCGGCATCTAAGAGAGCAGAAGCGGGTGAGTCCGTCAGATTGACGGACCCGACACACCGCCAACCAGATAACCGCTTGGATCATGCAGACCTCACGGTGAAGTCTACAATAGCCGAGCATTCTAATGAGGAGAATTTGAGCCATGTTACGAAAGAGTAAAGTATTAGTAAACTTGTGTGCTATGTTTGCCGTACTGGCATCCTTGGCAGTTCCTTCTTCTGTTTTCGCCCAGCAAGATCGGATAGAGCGGCGCACGCGTCCTACTAGCCAATTGTGGTCGAATCAACGGGCGTCCCGCAGCGTCCAGCACGCTCGCAACTATTCTCGGGACATTTATCGCTATTCCCGAGACGCCAAAACAATGGAGCCGGCGGTTGCCAAATCCGAGTCGGAAGAATTGGGACGGAACATCACGAAGGCCCAAAAGGAACTGGCCACGGTAAGTAAGGAAGTGGGTAACGACCCAGATGCAGTTGCGGCACTTAAATCGATTAACGAACATCTCGCAGCCGCTGCGAAGCACCACACGATGCTTCATGAAGAATGCTGCAAAGATTCAATCGACGGAAAGGTATGCATGACTTGCTGCAACACGATCATTCAGGAACTTGACAAGGCCCAGGCGGAGCATGATGCGTTAATGCGATCTATGGAAATCAAGTCGAAATGATAAGGTAGCAAGCGGGGTTGTGAAGATACACAGCATTGCCAAATCAATTGCCTCTACGCAATCCCAATTCACTGCAAAGCGCATGGGGGACGGATGTTTACACCATCCGTCACTCCTCTCGCCGCAAAACAATGATAGCACGATTGCCTCAGTCATCTATGAACGTTTTCTGACACCTGATTTGAGAACGGAAGGGTTTCGACGAACACGATGAATCTTACAGTTCTGGTAGCAGGATTGCTGGCTGCAACATTGAGTCAGATTCCAACCACCATGGCGCAACAATATACCTCTGACGACTATGGGTTCCCCGTTGAATCGCCATCTACAACGCGAAATAGACCTCGCCAAAGTAGAGCTTATTGGTCCAGTGCGCGTGCCGTGCGTCGCATGCGGAACGCCTGCGACTATTCGAAAGACGTCTACCGATACTCGCAACAAGCACGAAAGATCGAGCCAGCTATTATGAAGGCTGAGTCAGAAGAATTGGGACGGAATATCAATAAGAGCCAACAAGAATTGGCAACGACAACTAACGAAGTGGGTAACGACCCAGATGCAGTTGCGGCAGTTAAATCGATTAACGAACATCTCGCAGCCGCTGCGAAGCACCACAAGATGCTTCATGAAGAGTGCGGCAAAGAAGCGGTCGACGGTAAGGCATGCATGACCTGCTGCAACACGATCCTTCAGGAACTTGACAAGGCTCAATTAGAACACGATGCCCTGATGCGATCTATGGAAATGAAAACATCGGAATAGTTTTTGCGATGTCTCGCAGAGGGAAATGAATACGTTTGTCACTAGGTAGAGCACAACTACTCATGATAGGTATGAGTTGAAGTTGTTTGCCTATTAATGTTGTATTGAGCGAGATTAGCTATGAATCCCACTATTTTTTACGCTACTGTGATTGGCTTCGTGTTGGGTCTCTATGGTTGCGGTGCTCCAGCAGGGTCCGACTCGACGACTCAACCAGGTTCACAATCAGCCTCTGATGGCCATGGTGAGCACAACCATGGTGATAACGCCCACGGCGACCCTGCCCATGACAGTGATTCTGGACTGACCGACATGGAGAAGATGGAGGCCAAATTGGCCAAGCTTTCCCCCGCAGATGCAGCGTCGGCAGAAAAGCAACACGTTTGCCCAGTAAGTGGCGAGATGCTAGGTGTGATGGGTGCTCCAATCAAGGTTGAAGTGAGGGGACAGCAATTGTGGATCTGCTGTGAAGGTTGCCGAAAAGAGTTGCTAGAAAACTCAGATGTGTATTTAGCCAAGTTGAAAAACTGATCGCGCACTATTCGGCGTCTAATACTGGTTTTCTGGAGTCGTTGCAGATTACATGGGAGATGAAAAGGCATGTCTGACCTCAGCGCTTTCGCCAAGCATGTGCAGGATGTATTGAGTGATGGCTTTCGAGAGCCGCATTGGACGGCAGCGGAAGCAGCGAAGTATATGGCGGACATCGCAATTCGGAGGCGGTCCTTTGAAAAATGGGCGTATCGGATAAACGAAACCATCGTAAAACCACGACTGGAAACCGTAGCCAAACTGTTCCCTAACGCGACGATGTCAGACGAGCAACGGCTGCATGCGTCGTGTTGTGATTTCGAATTTTGTGATCGATTTCCTGCGTATACTAGCGTGGGATTTTCGTTGGAACACGACGTGCGGTATGAGAAGCTGATAGTCCGCTCGCGTATAAGTATTGTACCAGTCTTCGTTCCTTTTACTGGGCAAGATAACTTGCCGCTTTCCTTGGACTCGGTGGATGAATCAGAAGTTGCCGATTGGGTTGAGGAGCGCCTGTTAGAATTCATCGATAGCTATATGCAACTCGATGGCGAGAGCGACGAGTTAGCCAAAGAAGTGGCTACAGATCCCGTTTGTGGTATGCAGATTATTCGCTTTGCCGCTGCTGCCAGCGATTCGTACTACGGTCATCCTTATTACTTTTGCTCTAAAGACTGCCTCGCGAGGTTTCAAGACGATCCCACGCAATATGTGCAAATCAAAACGATCTAGTAAACACAACTGTAAGGAGATGTTCGATGAAACTCTATCCGTTCTTTCAATTAAGGGACACGAACATGTTGTGGCCCGCACTCAGTATTTCGATCACGCTCTTATTGGCCTCGTACAGTATCGCTCAGGAAACGGCACGTGATCAGCAATTGGGAAACGAGAGTGTCGGCGAATCTGTTCATAGCGACGCTTCGCTCACGCATCAGCTGCACCAACTGCAAACCAAAGTCGCTGAATTAGAAGCGACTCTCAAGCAGAACCATCAAATGTCGTCGCCTTCGGCGCAAGATGCTTCCATGCAGAGCATGGGGATGATGAAGGGTAAACAAATGGGCATGAACAGCATGCAATCAGACCCTGGCATGGGAATGGGGATGGGAGGCATGGGCCAAGGAATGTCGGGGATGGGCGAGGGGGGAATGGGCATGATGTCCGGGATGAACTCCATGCAGTCCGGCCAATCTACCGGTGGCATGGGAATGGGGGGTATGGGCATGGGTGCCATGGGAATGATGGGGGGCGAAGGCATGGCGATGATGGGTCGCATGCCGAGCATGGGGCAAATGCAAATGCCATCGGCACTCCCGGGTTTCCCTGGCGCGTCGCACATTTACCATGTCGGATCAACGAACTTCTTTCTCGATCACATGCAACACATCGCCCTATCGCAAGAGCAAAAAACGAGACTGAACCAGATCAAGCAACAGACGCTGTTGAGTCAGGCTACCTATGACCGCTGGATTGCCGAGGCCGAGCAGGAATTGTGGAGGCTAACGAGCGCGGACGCTCCCAACGCCGCAGAAATCGAGGCGAAAATCCATGAAGTCGAGAAACTGCGGTCAGACAAGCGAATCGCCTTCATCCGTGCCGTAGGCGAAGCAGCCCAATTGCTAACAAATGAGCAACGTCAGGCACTCGTCGGATCGCTGCCCCCAGATCATACAACGCCTGGCGGCAGCACCATTAAACAAAACGGGGGCAGTGATTAAATCGGAGCACTTTAAGGCAGCAGGCACTGTATATCAAGTAGATCTCGAAAACGTCATCTACCTCGAAAGGACCAACCTCATGTCAAAACGGAACTCAAGATCGACCGAGTTTAGTTGCCACGCACCAGATGCCAATGCGGTGTTTCTGGCCGGCACATTCAACGATTGGAAAACGGATACTACGCCCCTGGAGAAGGACGACCAAGGTAACTGGAAAGTAGAACTCGACTTGCCGGCAGGTCGCCACGAATTCAAGTTTGTCGTGGATGGCCAGTGGTGCTGCGAGCCAGGTTGTGATGCGTCAGCAGAATGCCCGAAATGCGTTCCGAACGAATTCGGGACAATGAACCGATTCGTCAATGTCGAGTGAAACTGTCACAACGCAAATGCGAAAGGGAGAGACTACCAGTAGAACTCCCTCGATGTATCGTTGAACGCGAGACTAACCCATCAGTACCCCCCAACACAATATGCAGGAGCCAATCATGAAGAAGAAAAACGACCTTATCAGCAGACTTAGCCTCACTGCAGGTCTCGCGATCACTTTGGCGTTTGCAGCGTGGTGGCCCGTTTGGGCTCAAGCTACGGAGGAAAACTACGATGCGCATCAAGGGAATCATGTGGTACACATGAATCACATCACAACGCAAGGAGAGGCCGAAGCTCTGAAGCCTGGAGACGCAATCGTAATGGCTTGCAGCATGTGCAAGCATGTGGTGGTTCATCATGTGACCAAAAATAGCTCGCATGTCATGCTGATGACCATCGGCGAAAAGCACAAATGCATATGCGGCGGTACCGTCACGGTCGTTGGCACCGGCAAAGGCAAAGGGAAGAACGAACAGGTGAACCATGTCTGCTCGAATTGTGGTGACGACGCCATGTTTGTCTGCGCCACGAAAGCGGGCAGTGGCGAGGACAACCATTAGCGACAGTTCTAATACTGGAGAATATGCGCCGGAAAATATCACTTTGGCACCCGGCGAGGAGGGTTGAAAGTCATGCCACTGAAAACTTCCTTTTTCTGGGCAGCAAGTATACTTCTATTAGTGCTGGCGGAAAGATTCCCCGTTGCCTCTGCACAATATAGGAGTGGCGCCTTGTACCCCGACCGAAGCTATTCCGCTCCTTTGATCGGAGGTGGAGACGTCATCGATTGGCGGGAAGGCTACCCCTATCAGCGCCAGCCTGCTCCCAGATTGCCGACTTCCTCGGGACATGTAGGCGGGTTTATTGGCAACCCGTATCGCAATGATCGTATAGCGCCAACTGGCTTGCCGATTGGACATAGTATTCATGCCTACTACGGCGGGGGCAGTTCATTGAGTGGGGGCAATCCGCTCGTCTACCGACCTGCTTCCAAACCCTTTTCCAACGCTACGCCCACTCGTCCCCTCATTAGTTCACGAGAGGCAGCCCGTATCGAGGTATCGAGAGGTCTTTGGAGCTGGTAACACCCTTTTTATGCGAGATTTGAACCGTCAACTGTTTCTTAGAAATTTGGAAAAACACCATGTATTCAACAGATAACACTTTTCCGGTGCTTAAACGTCAAGTCGTATTTCTGTTCGTATCTTCGTCGCTGGTGCTGTTCAGTGGCTCCCACCCATTGATGGCGAGCGAGCAGTTGGAGCAGCCAATGCCGAGGACATCTACGAACGGGGCTATCCATTATCAAAGAGCGATTCTTTTTCTTTACGCCGTGGATCCCGCGAAGCGCGAGTCGCTGCTCAAGCCGGTTTGGGAGATTATTACGCCAGATTCCAGTGATGAAGCCATCGCCGAGATCGACAAGTTATTAATCGAGTCCCGTCACACCATTCGGTCAGCCTTGGTAGGTGCCGATCAGACCGAGGCGGATTTTGGGCTAGATATCCGGCACTATATGGTTTCCTCATGGCTACCCTACACCGAGGCAATGGTCGACCTGGGCAAGTTAATCACGCTGCACGGTATGGAACGAGAATCAAAAAAAAATTGGAAGGAGGCCGTAGAGATTTATCTGGCAACCTTGCGAATGGGGCGTCACATGACACATCAGACAACCTTAGCCGAGGCCCTGGTGGGAGTCGAAATACTAGAAACCGGTTATTTTGCGCTCGGCCATTGGGCGCCTCATTGTCCGGATACATCTTTAGTGGACCAGGCACTCGATCAACTTAACGCCATGTCAAGAAATATGACAGACCCGGGCCGCACGCTACTTTTGGAAGCCAATATTCTACAAATGCGGCTTGACGCTATGCAGGACGCTTTCCCGGATGGCCCCTGGGCGGAAATGATGCTCGAATCGCTGGGCGAGGCGTTTCCTTCAGATGGCCCGGAAGGAATGCGCAAGGCAGCTATCGAAGCTGCGACGAAACGAGGAGTACCTAAAGAGGCGTTCAACGACAAGGAATCTTTTGACCGATATGTGAAAGAGTTGAATTCTAGTTTCGTACAAATGGCAACTGAATCAGCGCAGTGCATGTGCCACCAGTCGCCCAATTCTATCCGTCAAAGTGAACGTGTTTTCGGGGAATATCAACCAAAGCTTTTGAAGCTAGGGGACACTCATACTCAGAATCCTGCGAAGGTCGCCGCATTGTTTGCCGTCCACGAGGCAGAATTGACTGTAACTCGACTGATACTGGCCATTTCAGCGGCACGAACGCCACAAGGATTTCCTGAACAATTGGAAGTCGTTGCCGATCGATTTGGAGGCCAGCTGCCACGCAGTCCCTATGACGGATCGGATCTGATCTATGAGTTGTTGGAAAACGGCAAGGGTTTCTCGGTTCAAGTAAAGGAAGCCAATGTCGGTGATATCATCCTGCCTGCGATCAAGTTTAAACATCTCCCAGATAAGGCTGACATGTCTTCCTAATTCCAACTGTGCCGGCAATAGAATGAGTATTCGATGTCTAAACAGTGTACGTGGTGCCAGTCGAAGCTTGACATGAACCAACTCGCTATCTCAATTTATCTCATCGGTCAACTCGCAAGTGATTTGCTGGTGGTGCTGCAGAAGCAAGAAAAGGGAACGACATGAAGACCATTGACCGGCGACTTGCAATCACGGGGAGTATTTCAGTCCTGCTATTCATGATTGCGCTCGCACCCCTCTCGGGAGAAGAACAAGTCGCGAGCGACTCGCATCAGAGTGGAAATCACGAAAGCGTGAGAGTGCGTTATGCCCGCGCAAATCTGCGTCTTGCGGAGATCGAACTGGAGATGGCGTTGACTGAAAATGAAAAGATACGGTACCTCTATTCTGCCGAGACAGTCGAGCGTCTTCGCAACAATGTAGCTTTCGCAGAGGAGCTGCTACGCCATGAAACTCACCCTGGAAATGACGGGTTGCACTCGATTCATTTAAGAGAACTGGAGGGCACATTGAAACTTGCGGAGTCGGAGTTGTCGTCCGCGTTAGAGGCCAACACTCAGGTGCCTGGCTCTATTTCCTTAATGAAGGTTGAACGACTACGTGCGGCTGTGGAGCTAGCCCGTTTGGCCTTGGAAAAGGCCCGCGACCCTGCAGTGACGCAGTCTCCCATAGACCATCTACAGTGGCAACTCGAACGCCTTCGGTCCGAATTGACCCGTCTTTATGTGCGGTTAGATAAAGTGGAGTCTCACAACTAATCGGCAACTCAAACGGACAGCATGCCTGCGCATGTAACCGACAGGAGAATCGCAATGACAACTTGCGTGGAAACAGCGACTTGCAATGGCTTTGCGTGTCGGGTCTGCCTATTGTCCTGTGACAAATAGTAAACCAGCCTCACGGAGGTATTGAGGTTACGAGTAGCCAATAACAGCATGAACGTCCCCTTTGTCACGATCATCGCCTTCGGAATCATTCTCTATTGTCTCATCTCAGCACGGTTGCGGCAAACTGTAATTACAGCCCCGATGGCCTTCGTCGCGTTCGGGTTGTTAGTGGGTGAAGGCGGTCTGCAACTGGTCAACTTTCGAGTGGCCAACGAGGGAATTTATCTACTGGCGGAATTGACTTTGGTTGTCGTGCTCTTTGCCGACGTGTCACGCATTGATCTGAAACTGTAATGGCACTTAGTTATTCATAAGTCATTTCACACTAGACATTTAGATAATGTAATCGCATCAGTGCAGTCTGCGAGCTGATTTTGCTGTTTTCAGCACAGCATCGATGATTGTTCGAGAGATGCGTATGCTGAGCAGATGTGTCACGCTTGAAACCGTTATCGGCAGTGCATTGATAGCGTAAAAAAATCTCGTTCTGACGACAAGTTACGCTTTTCTCAGTGCCATTCGTCAATACAACCGCTGTACATTGCATGACTGGAATTAGATGCCGTTGTTCACGCCTGGGATGGATAAGGGGTTCGCTTGGAGTTCCGATAATGAAAACCACTTACTAGTTACTCCAATTGCCTGGGAGGATCTTTCCGCTTTCACGAGAGCCAAGGATACGCCAAACCTCTAAGTCAATATCGTTTGATACAGAGTGACTTGAGCCGTCCAGCAGTACTATGTGAACATAGTCTTTGTGATAACTTCTTGATGTGACAATGGCATAAGAACTATTCCCTTCTTTGCCATTTTTGCCTTCTTGCCAAGAATTATAGTCAACATCGTCAGCAGCACCATTCAAGTAATTCACGCGGCTATTGGGCTGCAGCGTCGTTGTCATACCAGTATGATGCACCCGACCGTCTGGCCATTCAGTGTGTCCCGTGTCCTTAAACTGGGAACCACTGGCAGCAATCGTTTCCGCTTCGCTAATTGTACTGGGAATTTCAGTGCTGGGAGGTCCCCCATTACGCGTATAAGGTTGCCAAGCTTTTACTTCTGCCGCTAGGAGAGTATTACTGGCTCCGTCGCTAAAGCGAGCCATCCTCAAATAACTGTTGGGATAAAAGGCTCCATCGCCACCGATTTTCCTACGGGGGTCGAAAACGAACCAAGTGCCGTAATTAAATCCGTAGGTTGTCGGGTAAAGTCGGACCTTACCCCCACCGGGATCGCGAATCTCGTCATTTCGAGGATCGGTGGGACAGGCGAAAATGGGTATCTTTAGCCCATCAATTGCTTCTTGGAAATCCCAGGCTTGCGAAAGATCAACTTTTTCATACAAATTGGCCTGTTCTAGGAAAGGCAGAATCCGACCATGCACTCCCCAAGAACCGTTGTTCGCAGTAGTTGAAACATCCAAATTGACTTCAGCACCAGGAGGAAGGTGACTTTGGGACGACTCATAATTTAAGACCGCCAGGCTTAGCTGACGCAAGTTGTTTTTGCATTGAGAACTGCGTGCAGATTCGCGAGCTGCTTGAATGGCAGGCAGCAACAAAGCTACAAGCATTCCAATGATTGCTATGACAACTAAGAGTTCAACGATTGTAAAACCATAAACCTTACGCATGCCACAACCTTTCTTAACTCCCTGAGAAATTTCTAGCCAACACACTATCGAAATAATGCAAATAGAATGACACTCCATCGCCAGTATATCTTGAGTTTAGGAATTATCGAATGTGACGTAAAGAAGCCTACTCAGCAGCTAAATAACTTGCTCTAGTATGACAAAACTGCGGTGTTTTATCAAGCACATATCTAGTGGCGGCGTGCCAGGAGTACGCTCGACGCACACAACTGTCAGCCGAGAATTACAAAGCGGAACATGATCCGTTAACGAAAATGCCTTTTCATTATTGAATTGAAAGGATGGACATGCGGATTGGGATTTTTGCCGACTGCCACGATCACTTGGACAATATTCGGCGGGCCGTTGCTGTGTTTAATGAGAATGACTGCGAAATGGTCGTGTTTGCGGGCGATTTAGTCTCGACGATTGCAATTCCACCACTGCGGGCTTTGAGTTGCCCTCTCATCGGCTGCTTTGGGGACAACGAAGGAAATCGTATTGGCATTCGTGGGGGCATGAGTATCGTCGGCCATCTGGCGGAACCGCCATTTGGTTTTCGTGCCCCTGATGGAACTCGCATAGTGGTGACCCATCAATGGGAACTGCTGCGAGACCAGGCAGAAGGGAGTGAAGTCATTGTCTTCGGCCACACACATCGAGCTTCAATTCGACACGATGGCGACGGGAGATTGCTCGTCAATCCTGGAGAAACAGGTGGCTGGACCTATGGCCGACCAACAGTCGCTATCCTAGAAACACAACCGCTCCAAGCAAGGCTGATCTCTCTTCTGCACAATGAGAGGAGCCCAGGAGAAGGTGCGGTGAGCTTGTCTGAATAGCAACCTCTGGTAGTGGATGGGAACTCCTTACTACGTGGCAGGTCACCTTCCTTGTCTTTCAAAACTTCAGCCTGCCCGTGATTCCCCAGAACGATTGGTACCCCCTGAGGCGTCGGACAACTTACTAAGATTGGCCATCAATTCAACAATCTTTTCGGACAAGCAGAACAAATCACCTCGGTAATCCACTAACTCTGCCACGTTCAAGAAACCGGCCAATCCCCTATCGTAGCTGGAGGATAGCGGCTGGTAAAGCCAAATGTGGATACGCCGATCAACAAACCCCAGTTTGCCAGCCAATAGCCAGCCGCTTTGGTCCTGGAGATTGACGTGGGCCACTATCAACCGGGGCTTGTACTTGCCAGACAATTTCAGTGCTTCAGTCGCCGATTTGGCCCGGACGACCCGCATCCCGAATTCGGCCAGGTCGGTTGCAATCCGCGCGAAAACCTCGTCGCGCTGCTCGACTAGCAACGTCGTAGGCAGAGACTCTGGAATACACTCAATTTCTTTGAGCGTTAGGAGGCTGATGTTTTCTGACGGTTCTCTCTTCTCGGAGACAGACACCAACGAATGTGGCCGGTGGCAGCGGTGTTCTGCTACGGGTATCTGGATGTCGCCCGTGGCTCGCAACAACAGTTCCGCCCGCTCCATGAGGTCCATGCCTTTTCGATTCGTTGTCAGCGAGCCATCATCCATTTCGGACACGGTGAACTCACCATGGCAGTGGCCACATCCGATCTCCTGGCTCACGAGTTGCGATTGTATTTCCAAGGGGCGACCGCAAATTGGGCAATCAACAACGTGATGGGTAATCTGCAGAATCATAACTCTCTCCTTCCGTGCATACCGCTCGCGCGGCATCGGTTAAATGCTGAAAACTCTCGACGAAACGCCAGAAGACATGAAACCCGACATAGATTTCAAACGCGAAATAACAACCACTTAGTCTCGACCGTTGAGAGCCGAAGACAGGTGTTGCAGGAGAGAGAGTTTAGAGCCGATAACGGCAGAGAAGGACGCAGCGCTCAGAGCCGCTGGTCGATAGATGAGTAGCCGAGATTCGCAGTGATTCGCGAAGCGTGAGGCTATCTACGTCAAGCGCGATCACCGGAATTGCAGCAAGAGTGGCAATTCTCAGGTCATCGTCTCCCGAAGAACTTTCCGTGACGGGACTGAAGGCCGTAGGTGGCTGCATGCCACACATTCCGGCAGGGCAACGGCACGGTTTAGAACGGGAATGCGACTCGTCACAGCAAGAACTGTGCGACGTGCTGGCATTGCTGCAACAACTCGATAACGATCCTTCCGAGCCATGCTCCCCAGCAACTCGACTGCCTCGACAGCAACATGTTGCCGCCAACGTCTGCTCGGCCGGCAGCAAAACGACTGCTAGTAGGGCTAAGGCCTTCGAGATGTTAAAAAGCAGCTGGCTCATGGATCACATCATGTTTCGTTTATGGCGAATTGCCCAAAAAATTCTTCCATTCTTAATTATCGACTGCTATGAGATAAAGAATTAGCGGAACCGTCATTTCTCGCGAGATCAACTAACGATTTGTACTTCCGACTGCGAGCATGTGTCAAGCCAGTTTCTTAGCGCAATCGTCAAACTTCAATGGACGGTCTTTGGCGTTTGAATCAATACACATTATTCAACGTGGGAGTATACGCATTCGATGCCTGATCAGTTCAAAAGCGGACGACTCCCTAGGTGCAATAACTCTTGTATCATTGATGGATTCTTATCGGATTTGGCGAGATCAGAGTGCGCATGCTAGCGGATCTGGTAGATCAAACCTTAGGTGCTTGTGACACTCTCTGCCGCACAACGCCGTATAGAAAGTGTAAGTCAACTCCGTATTTCACAGCAATTCTGAGCGAATTTCAGCATCCCGTGAAGAAACTAGCTAGCTAGTACATCTAACAGCGAGAAGGTCGTACCGATCTGCCAAGTATGGCAAGCACCTGTCGCAAGAGTCGCCGATGTCACAACAATATAGAGGCAGAAAGTTTGTCCAAAACGATCGGGCCGGGAGACTAAAAGTCAAAGTACGCCCTCTGGTCGAATTACTGCGTGCTTCAATTCTTACTGGCATGTTTTCGCTATCGGTTCATGCCCAGGTATCACCTGAAGAACATGCCAAACATCACCCGAATCAATCGCAGGGGAGTGGGACGCGCAGCGAGCAAGCGAGTGGTACGCGGGGCGGTCCTGCCGGAATGATGGATGGCAGCATGGGCAGAACGCCGGGGCCTCCGGGAGGTGTCGGTGGTGGTCCACCAGAGGGTGTTGGCGGGATGATGAGAGGAGGAATGGGCGGAATGATGGAGAAGATGGGTGCGCCCAAACCCAAGGAGTTGTATCCGCGTTTGATGGACTTGCCCGATCTGCCCTTGGAAGAGCGGGCTGCCATCGAACAGGAAGCACATCAGAGGATGATGGCCGGAGCAAAACTACTGTCCGAAGGGCTCGACGAACTGACCAGTGCCGCACCGACCGACAATTTCAATGCTATGCAAGTTGCCACGGCCAAGATGCGCGAGGGCCTGGCGCAATTTGAAAGTGGCCTGGCCGCTCACCGTGCTATCGCTGAAGGTAAATCGCCTCGCAATGTCGCGTTGCAGTGGTTTAAGCGTGAGATGAATTTGCTGCCGCCCGCCGGTATGGAAACGGCAGGATTTCGGCTGTGGGGCATGACGCTCTTTCACACGTTAGTAATGCTCGTGCTGGTTCTCTTCAGTGTCTCCATGATTGGCATGTACTTCTTCAAGATGCGTCGCGCATCGGCATTGCTGGAGAAACTGGCAACAGTCGAGCCGACTAGTAGAGCAGGGGCGGAGAAAGTTTCTCCTGTCGCCATTCCGCCATCTGACCCATCGGCGGAATCCGTTCCTTCTGCGACCGTAAAGGGGGAAAATGAGAAGGATGCTACTACTAGCGATGATTGTTGCGAGGAATCGGCAGAGGCTTGCCCAAGTGACGAGGAACAGACAGATCGGCCGAATATTTCGGCAGGGCTGCTGCCAATTCGCAAGAAGAAACTATGCCGGTTGCGGGTGGCACGTATCGACCAGGAAACACCCGACGTAAAAACGTTCCGGCTGGTTGCCTGCCATGGGGGCGGCATCCCCTTTAATTATCTGCCAGGCCAGTTTCTTACGCTCACGCTGCCAGTCGGCGACAAGCCAATCCGGCGAAGTTACACCATCTCTTCCTCACCCACGCAAGGCTACTATTGTGAGATTACGGTTAAACGGGAGGAGCATGGTGCAGGCTCGCGTTATCTTCATGACCAGGTCAAGGTGGGGGACACGATCGAAGTGCAAGCGCCGAGCGGCAAATTCGTCTTCACGGGCGCAGAATCAGACGACATCGTATTGATCGGAGGTGGTGTGGGGATTACGCCAATGATGAGCGTCACTCGCGCACTTACAGATATGGCCTGGAACGGCGATATCTATTTCATCGTGGCCTGCCATGATCCTGAGCATCTGATCTTCGAGTCTGAGCTTAACCGGCTTCAGGAACGCCATGATAATTTGCATGTATTTGTCGCAATGAGCCGCATCAATCAAGACATAAATGGCTATCGCAAAGGTCGGCTCTCAAGAGAATTGCTAAACGAATGGATTCCTGATATCACGTCCAAACGAATCCATATCTGCGGACCGCCGGCAATGATGGATGCGGTCAAGAAAATGCTGGCGGAACTTCAAGTGCCGACTGACAACATCTTCTCAGAAAACTTCGGTGGGGAGCAGAAGCCGCGTGTGCGGGCCGAGCAACGTGCGAAGCGGGCCGAGACGGACATCGCCGAAACGGGTGGAAAGGTGACTTTCAGCGAATCTGAGAAATCGACTGACATGCAACCTGACGAGACTATTTTGGAGGCGGCTGAACGAATCGGTATCGACATTGACTACTCATGCCGAGTCGGCACGTGCGGGGTGTGCATTGTCAGACTTTTGTCGGGAAAAGTTTCGATGGAAGTCGAGGACGGTCTCGAACCAGAAGAGAAGGAGGCGGGTATGATTCTCGCTTGTCAGGCGAAGTCCACACGCAACGTGGCCATAGAGGCGTGACATGCCTGAGCGAGACCAGTTGATTTTTGATTCCCATTGAGATAGATCATGAACCGATATTGGAAAGACTTCATAAACCAATTCATTGTGTCAATTGCGTATTGCGCTCGATCGAGGAGATCCAAATGGACCACACGTTGAGAGTGTTGTTGGGCTGCTTAGTCCCGCTACTGCTACTGTTCTTGTTACCCCTGATCGGGCTTGGTGAGGGAGTAACACTAGTTATCGCCATCGTGCTCATGTTTGCGTGTCATCTGTTCATGATCGGTGATCACCAACACACACACGCCGACGAGGAGAGCCATAACTCTAGTCAAGGAGATCCTTATGCACACTCTTAGCATCAAGCGATTAGGCTTTGCATTAGGAGCGACTTCTGCATTGTTGTACCTCGGCTGCGTGTTCGTCATGTTGACCGTCCCCCACGACGTAGTCATACGCTTCTTCAACAGTTTGCTGCACGGGTGGGACGTTTCTCCCATCATGCGCTGGGACATGCCCTGGTGGGAGGCCCTATTGGGCGTTCTGGAAACCTTTATTTTGGGCTGGCTAGTGGGAGCCGTGTTTGCTGTCCTCTACAACCTGCGAGCAAAATCCAATGGGGACGCCACTCGTACGCCGGAGGCAAAGCAGTGAATCACTACCAAGCCGAGCAAGCCCATCAACATCCAGAAGTAAACCAAGAGCATCACGCGGACACTGGACAAAATGTGGGAAATGAATTTGACAATAACCGAGGAGGTCATCACGACCACCACGCCCACATGGCGGCAGATTTTCGCAACCGATTCTGGATCTCGCTCGTCCTGACCCTACCGATTCTGTTCCTCTCACCGCTGCTCCAGAATCTGGTGGGGCTGCGTGAAGCCATCCATTTTCCCGGCGACCTCTACCTTCTGTTTGTCTTTGCCTCCGCTGTTTTTGGGTATGGCGGCTGGCCGTTCCTTAATGGCTTGTTCAAGGAACTGAAGTCTCGGCAGCCTGGCATGATGACACTGGTCGCAGTTGCCATCTCAACTGCTTATCTCTACAGCAGCGCTGTCGTGTTTGGCTTGTCTGGGAAAATGTTCTTTTGGGAGTTGGCGACACTCGTTGACATCATGCTGCTGGGCCACTGGATCGAGATGAAGTCGGTGATGGGCGCTTCAAGAGCCCTGGAGGAACTGGCTAAACTTATGCCCTCAGACGCCCATAAACTTATGCCCGACGGTGATGTGAAGGACGTACCGCTCAGTGAATTGGCGGTGAATGACAAGGTTTTGATCAAACCTGGCGAGAAAGCTCCAGCAGACGGTGTCATCATCAACGGCGAGAGTTCAGTCAATGAGGCGATGCTTACAGGCGAATCAACCCCAGTTACGAAAAAGATCGGCGGCAAGGTTATCGGCGGCTCCATTAATGGTGAAGGCTCGCTAACTATCGAGGTCAAAGGCACCGGCAAGGATTCGTTTTTGTCACAGGTTATTGATCTGGTTAAGCAGGCTCAGGAAAGCAAATCGAAAACTCAAAACCTCGCCGACACTGCCGCTAAGTGGCTCACCATGATTGCCCTAGGTAGCGGTGCACTTACCTTGGTGATCTGGCTCGTTTTTATGGACCAACAGTTTGCGTTCGCCATCGAACGCGCTGTGACTGTCATGGTCATCACCTGTCCCCACGCACTTGGTCTGGCCGTGCCCCTCGTCGTGGCCGTCTCCACAGCCCTGGCCGCAAGCAGTGGCTTGCTCATTCGAAATCGCGTTGCATTCGAGCGTTCCCGGGCCATAAATGCCATCATTTTTGACAAGACTGGCACACTGACTGAAGGCCGCTTTGGTGTAACCGACATTCTGCTTTTAAGCGAAGACATCAACGAAGAAACATTGCAGAAATATGCGGCGTCGGTAGAGGCCAGTTCCGAACATCCTATTGCCAAGGCCATCGCGGCTTCCTCAGACAAGAAATTACCCGTTGCTGACTTCAAAAGCATCACAGGCAAGGGTGCCGAAGGTCAGGTTGATGGCAAAGACATTAAGGTAGTGAGTCCCGGTTACTTACGCGATAAGAACATGGATCTGAGCGATAAGCGAATCGAGCCACTGCAAGCCCAAGGAAAAACAGTTGTGTTTGTACTCGTTGATGGGAATTTGAAGGGAGCGATTGCCTTGGCTGACATTGTCAGATCGGAAGCGAAGCAAGCCATCGATGCTCTTAAATCGCTCGACATCCGCTGCATGATGCTCACCGGCGACAATACAGCGACAGCGAAATGGGTTTCAGATCAAGTTGGGTTGGATGAATACTTCGCCGAAGTCCTACCCCAGGACAAAGCTGCCAAAGTCAAAGAGGTCCAATCTCGGGGTATATTGACTGCCATGACCGGCGATGGCGTCAACGATGCTCCGGCACTGGCTCAAGCAGATGTGGGTATCGCGATAGGAGCGGGTTCCGATGTGGCGGTCGAAACCGCTGACATAATTCTTGTGAGGAGCAATCCGTTGGATGTCGTGGCCATCGTTAAACTTTCTCGTGCCACGTACCGTAAGATGATCCAAAATCTTTTCTGGGCCACTGGCTACAACGTCGTTGCCATTCCATTGGCGGCTGGAGCACTTTACGCGTGGGGCGTACTTCTCAGTCCCGCCCTGGGTGCTGTGTTAATGTCCGCGAGCACGGTGATTGTTGCCATCAACGCCCGACTCTTAAAACTTAGGAAATGATTATTTTGATAGAGAATGGGAACAACGAATTCTGATTGACTCACTGTACTATGCAAACCTCGCTCAAGAGACAGTAGCAACACCAACTGAGGCTCATGACCATGCAAGAATCGAAAATTTCGACCAAGGACCCGATCTGTGGAATGACCGTGGACAAAGCAAACGCGATCCACACCGAACAACATGGTGAGACAATCTACTTCTGCAGTGACCATTGTAGGCAAGAGTTTCTGTCCACATCCGCCGGTGCTAAGCGGAGCGATAATTCGGGAGCCTGTTGTGGATAAGACCCACACAATGTTGACCACATACCGCAAATCCGTCGGGACAATCTGTGAGCCGATTTCCTTTCAAAGTATTTACGGTGAGGCCCAGGTATTGTCATGAAAGAACGTGAGAAGCTCATCGTGACTGGCTTGGTGGCATTGATGCTCATCACCTGGCTAGGTTTTCCGTTTCACGAGTCACCGCGTTTTGCCGGTAGTTTGTGGGGTGGCATAATCGGTGTGACAGGCACGCTACTCATGCTCGTGCCGCTAGCTTACATGATTGTTAAACGCGTCAAAAGACTCAAAAGGGCGGTGACCACGTATGCCTCTATGCGGACGCTACTAGCGTGGCACATTCATGCGGGAGTCGTCGGACCGATTCTAGTTGTGATCCATACAGGCCACAAGTACGACAGCCCACTAGGCGTGGCACTGACCGCCATGACTTTGCTGGTCGTGGTCAGCGGCTTCGTGGGAAGATATCTGATGCAACAGTTCTCTACAGAAATTCGCGAGAAGAATGCTCAGCTCCAGGTCTTGAAAGAGATCTTTGACCGCACTCAGAACGAGCTGGCTGCAAGTCCCCAGCAAGCACTAGCGATTCGTTCGTTCACAGGATTTTTTTCACGGCTTGCCGCAGGTTTATTTCTTGAGGAGGAAACCCGGCCACACAGAGGAGCCGCTGCACAGTCGCCCAGGACAATGCTTCGCATGACCGACGCGATCGCAGATCTAGAGTATGCCATTGTAACGCATGAGAAATTTAAGAATTGGTTTGGAAAATGGCTCAAGTTCCACATCATCATATCGTTCGTTCTTTACGGCGTGTTGGCTCTGCACGTATGGGCAGGGATATATTTTGGGTTGAGGTGGTTTGAGTGAAATACAATAGAATTGCTATCGGTTTGTCTCTTGCCGCCAGTGCAATAATTGCGCTGTGGCTAACGACGCCGAGCGAATCGACGTTCAAGCAATTGGGAAACTTGCAGCGACTTGTAAGTCCAGGGCAATTATCTTTGGCCCATGCCCATTTGGAAAACAGCTGTGCCGCCTGTCACACTTCAGTCATGGGCGTCGAGACGTCAAAATGTATCGTTTGTCACGCCAACAACGAGTCCCTTTTGCAACGCCAACCGACATCATTCCACGCTAGCATCAGTAGTTGCAAGGAGTGCCACTTGGAACATCAAGGACGAGCAAGCCGTGTGATAGATATGGATCATGCTATGCTTGTTAAGATCGGTCTCCGCCAATTGAAAAATGATGATGTCGGCAGCGAACTTCTGAACTTATCGAAGTTATGGTCCCCTCCGCACGCGCACATTAAGTCAGAGGAAATGATCCTCAAGTGTGCGACTTGCCACTCCAATGACGACCGACATTTCCAACTCTTTGGCAACGACTGTGCCCAATGTCACGCCACCGATCGTTGGACCATTATCGAGTTTCAGCATCCATCACCGAGCTCGATGGACTGCGCCCAATGCCACCAAGCACCGCCCAGCCATTACATGATGCATTTCAAGATGATCTCGGCTCGTGTGGCTGGAAAACCACACGCTCGTGTCGAACAATGTTTCCAATGCCACCAAACAACGTCGTGGAACGACATCCTCGGCGCAGGATGGTATAAGCACCACTAATTTGCCAAAGATTGAATGCACTAGAATCCATGGTCCAAACGCAAATACTTTCGCGGGAAGCCACAATCCCATTCACGGTTGATATCGGCGGCGAAGGTCGCCACCAGTTGGCATGGAATCTGAACCCTAGCTTGGTCAAAACCAAAGGATCAGAGCGGGGCAGGATGATACCACGACTCATACGGGGGCGCGCCGAAGCAATTCCACTATTAGATCAAAGCGTGGATTGCTTGATTGTGGAAAGAACCCCTTTGAGACGACGCGCACTGGAAGAGATAAGACGTGTCATTACGCCAACTGGTTTAGTGATTCTTCGGCATGCCGTGCCAGGCGGCATTGACCCTCATCGTTGGGCCGTCAGGGTACTGGCCGGTCGCACTCGGCAGCGGTCGGTCCATATCGACGGCCAATGCGTACAGGAAACCATCTTTCTTTCGGACGAATGTAGGTTTGCAAAAGATCAGGCTACGGTTGAGATGGCGTACACCTTTCGAGGGGCCATCAATAATGCCAAATAGAAAGGAATGAAGAGGGATTCAGGGCAGCGAAATGCGGTAGACGAAAGTTTCCCCGATATCGAAACGCACTGAATGATAATAATGACTACATTTGGCACAAACACGGCTGACAGTCAAAAAAAGTCGAGACACCTACAATTGTTTCGTCGGTCGATTCGCTCTCAACTGCTGTTCGCAGTCAACCTACCACTCATCGTGCTGGGCGCACTCTTTCTCGGGTACGATTACAATCGCATGATGAGCGAACGTATTGCAGAAAAGCATATCGCGCTGGAAGAGGAAGCCATGACTCTACTTCCAGCCATAATTCAATTTCGAGTAAGTGGGCTTTCTGGCATACAAGAATATATCGATAACGTATGCAGACAAATGCAAACCAAGTTATCACCAGGGCATCACATTGCGGTGAATTTTTCAGGTAAGACGCTACAGGCGACTCCACACGGTCGAGCATCATCCGCTATGCTCAGCGCGCTGGAACACGCTGCCCATTCGCCGACCCGTCGCGCGCCGTTTGAGGAACACGAGTTAATAGTGGGAATAGCCGATTCCGATGACATAGTCGTCTATGTTGCCGAGAAACTAACCAATATTAGACACGCGGTCCGCTGGGCTTCGATAAGACGCCTGGTAGGCCTTACCGTTGCGTTTTTCGCTGCCGCTGTGCTCGTCAATGTGGTGCTTCTACGCACTGTGACCAATCCAATTGGCAGGCTCGTCACAACCGTCCAAAAACTTGGAGCAGGTCAATTCGGCATCCGTCCTGAAACATTTCAGAGTGCCGAGTTGGAATTCCTTGCGAGTGAGATTGGGAGCATGAGTCTCTCCTTGGCATCAGCAGACCGTGCCCGTAAATCGCAGATGGTGAAAGCGAGAGAGATTCAAGAAAACCTCTTGCCGAAAGCCCCATCTATACCTTCACTTCGCATCGCACACTTCTTTGAACCTGCCGAGGATATTGGCGGAGACTATTACGACATCCTACCGCTGAAGGACGGCACATGGGTAATTTGTATTGCCGATGTTACAGGTCATGGAATTCCAGCCGCAATGAGTGCTGCCATGCTCAAGATGCTGTTATTGCAAGCAACAGAAACTCATACCTCACCTACAATCTTGCTCGAATTTATCAATCGACGATTTTCTGCAGTCAGCCTTCTGGAGGACTTTGTTTCCATGATTCTTCTTCGAATGGATCCTCAAGGAGGCCGTCTTCAATACGCGAGCGCTGGGCATGAACCTGGATGGCTGATTTCGTCAGGCAAGACTCCAAGAGAATTGAGTTCGACGGGTTTACTCCTTGGCATTGATGAGAATGCTACTTGGGAAGAGGTGAACATCCAGGTGACCGGCTGCGATCGATTGATGGTCTTTAGTGATGGACTAAGCGAGACATTTAATACTCAAGGCGAAATGTTTGGTCGCACGAGGCTCATACAGCTATTGATTGAATTCAAGGCACTCTCAACCGAGCAGACGATTCAACGGATCAAAGAGGCTTTGGATGTTTACCGGGGTACTGCTCCACAGCAAGACGACATGACGGCGGTACTGTTTGAAGTCTTGGATTGCTAGTGAGGCAACGACCGTGTGTGCCTTGTGGAGAAATCCCTCAAATCCCAGCTAGTCGTGCTGCGGAAGCAATAATGCGGCAGTGAAAGAAGGCATTTTTCACTGGTTCTTTCATTTTGCGAATGGGGCATGAGTGCTGGCATTTCCCCCATAATCCGTGTTTTCTTAGAAAAAACTCAATTCCTGTGAAGAACAAGCCCCCGTGTCGCATCTAAACCAGCAGTACCATTGCTTCTGTTTTCATCCGATGTCCAGATTCTGTTAAGCGAGTTTGGGCTTGCCAGTGTTGGCATGGTGATGAAGCAGTCCCGCTACTCCCGAATTTAAGGATTCTCCGAATGAAAATCGCGATACCTCACCTCACATTGATTATGGCTCTCGGTTTGATCGTCAGCGGTTTGAACACGCGCTTCATGTATGCCGACGATGCACCTGGTCATCAACAATCTGGGGAGCACGACCACGACATGATGAAGGAGGAAAAACAGATTTCCGAAGCACTTGCTACCTTATCGTCGAAAGAGCGTAAGCAGGCCGAGGCTCAACGGTTTTGTCCAATCATGGAATATAGTCGCCTCGGTGCCATGGGCACTCCGGTCAAAGTGATGGTTGAAGGAAAACTCGTCTTCGTCTGCTGCAAGGGATGTGTCGAAGATGCAATCGCAGGGGGTCAAGAGACGCTCAAGAAAGTCCAGGAATTGACAGCAGTTTCGGCCAATTTGGCGAAATTGCCAGCGAACGCGCGGGCCGATGCCGAGGCACAGAAATACTGTGCGGTGGCCAACAAGAACCTCCTAGGAACAATGGGCGTGCCTGTTAAGTTGGAACTCGACGGTAAGCCAGTTTACTTATGCTGTAAAGGGTGCGCTGGCAAAGCGCAAGCAAATCCTGCCGCCACACTTGCGAAAGTGGAAGAGCTTAAAGCCGCTGGCAAGAACGAGGGCCACGATCACAGCGACCATGAGCATGACGAAGACGATCATGATCACGGCGATCACGGTAACTGATTATCGAGTCTCGAAGCACTTGGCAATAGGCCGTAGCGAAGAGAGCAATGTAAGTTGGCTTTCTCCCTTCGTTGCGGCTTGTTTTCATTGCGCCCCGAAAAGAAGCTATCTTATGCAGTCTGATAACAAAGTAATCAAGGCACTCTTATTTCTGTAGGGTTAGAATACGTCCCCAGGTATTGTTCCGCCTGGCATGAATGGCAAGGAATGCCGCAATATTCTGCATAGGGTAGCGGACAAGGTGCGCAATACTTGCACGGAACGCGGCAGCCTGGGTAATAGTGGTATGCAGGTGCGCAGCCCACGCTTGCTAAATTGACAAGCAATGCCAAGGCTACCAATAGTTTGACGAATTTCACGTTCCGGCCCCCCGGATTGATGTGTGGTTGTAAAAATGATCTCGTTGGCTGCTAATTCCTGGTCAGATTACGGCGCTGGCAGGCGGATTGCTTCCTCGGAAGGAATTATTTCTTCTTGATCTATTTGCCCCTCGACTTCTGGGGAAGGTAAATCAGGTACGGCAATAACTTCCATGTTTTGCGGTAGTCTACCCCCAATAACCCGTTCGAGTTCCGCTAAGGTTTGTCGGAGTGTTGCTTCCAAACGCCGATAACTAAGTTCGTATCGCAAGAGTACTCGAAAGTTGTCGATCAACGTCAGAAAATCTACCTGGCCTACTGAGTAAGCGCTAGTAGATACCTCATAGGTTTGCCGTGCCTTCGGCAAGATATCCTCACGAAACAACAGGAGCATGTCCTGCTGGCTTCGTGCCTGAGCAAATAAATCAGCCACTTGCTCCAATGTCCCATCTCGAAGTGCATCATAATCACGTGCCGTGGCAACGGCCTGGGCTTCCATCGATTTCACGGAAGAATCAATCCGCTTTCGATAAAGAGGAACATTGATACCGGCGGTGAGCAAGACTGCATCGTCACCGTTCCTCACTGGGCTAATACCTGCGCTAGACACATCAATCCACGTTGCTCCCAATGTTAGATCGGGCACGTAATCGAGACGAGCGAGTTGGGCTTTCTGGCGATCACGGGATAGAGCTGCCAATTGGGCGTGCAGCTCAGGTCGAGAAGCGACAGCCTGTCTTTCCAGAAAAGCTAGGTCTCGGGGCGCTTGTTCCGGGGACAGCTCGTTGACAGCAAGTAATTTTGTTTGAGGTGAAACATGGAGAATGCGGGCAAGCCGTGCTTGTGCGCTCTCAAGTTGCTGTCGCAATCGAATGAAATCATTTTCTGTGTTTGATAGTTCTAATTCGGCACGGAGCACGTCTTGTTGACTGGTAAGCCCAGTTTTATATCGTGCGTTTGCTAAATCACGGATTTTAGTTAGCTCCTGTTGTTCAATTTCAGTTACTTGTGTTGCTTGTTGAACGAAGTAAAGTTCGTAGTAAGCTTGCTTGACCTTCATGATGGTTGCCAGCTCGACGGTTGCCAATTGGGCACGGGCAACATTGGCTTGAGACTCGGCAGCGCCAGAAGCAGTTTGCAACTTTTTGTAATAGGGCAGTTTTTGGCTGAGCGCGAGCGAAAGTTCCTGATTTCCGGCGGCAGTTTGTACTGGCGCGGGAAACGTTGTGACCCCCAACATCGGGTCGGGTAGACTTGCTGCCACGGGGACCTGATGGGCGGCCGCATCTATCCGTTTGCGGGCCGCCTGCACTTCAGGATTCTGGTCGAGGGCGATTTGGACGAGCCATTCGACATCTTGCGGCCCCTCCAACTCAAGTGCGATAGGAGCAATTGCTGCTGCCTCGGCGACCGGCGAATAATTTGCTTGGTGAGCAGATTGAATGACCTGCGCATATTCGCGATCACGGACCTGGCGCGTAGAACGACAGCCCATGGTGAATTGGCATGCGACTAGCAGTAATATGATTGTTCGACGAATGGCCATCCTTGGCCCCCCTTTTAGGGCACGGCGGAAGCCGTGCCATCGTACGTTGAGACAAAACGAATATCGGCATTTCCGGTATTTATGTCGTACTCAGTATAAGTCCGAGAACTGATACTTCCCGATTTGGAGTCCATCTATACCGATTAGGTAAACTCTTCGCTACAAAAAGACAGTCAAAACACGGACCGGGCATCGCTCACCAAATGGCGGATGCGGTGCCCGGCCCAGGGCAACAAAGCTATTTCCAGTCATCTAGCGTTGTTGCTTCGCTTGCAGATACGCAGTGTAATATGCGTCAACTTGTGTTATGGCAGCCTCAGGATTGGCGTTGATCTTCTTAATACAAGGAGGACAGCAAACGTAAATCAACTCGCCACCGACTACAGTCCACTTGGCACCTTTCGGCAAGTCCTTCTTCATGATCGGGCACTTCCCTTGGGCACTCGCGATATTGGCGTGAATCGTCGCCCAGTGCTCCGGATTGATCTTGCCTTTCGCACACCCGGCACAGCAAAGAAAGATTTCCTCCTTGGCATCACCGATGGCAACTTTTACCGGATCACCCATCGAGCCTAACTTCGCTCCCGTCACGGGACAGATTTCTTGAACGGCAATGCGAAGTTGGTCATGCTCGGAATACTTAGCGGAAGCTTGTCCACTGTCTTTACCCCAAGCAATTGTACAAAGGACGGGCATCAAAAGAATCGCCAAAGTAATGGTTAGTGGTTTCACAATAACTCCCTTTCAAATAAAACAACTCGCGAAAACAACATTGTCTACATGCAATGTTTCAAAATAACTGATACAGCTAGGCGGCTGACGATGT
This sequence comes from uncultured Planctomycetaceae bacterium, assembly GCA_937925545.1. GTDB lineage: Bacteria > Planctomycetota > Planctomycetia > Pirellulales > Lacipirellulaceae > Bythopirellula. The sequence goes on along the minus strand of CALALR010000015.1, from coordinate 560,114 downwards.
CGTCAACGTTAGATCTTCCTCTTCACTCCAATATTCATCGCGCATTCCAGCACGCATTTTGAACTCCACATAAGCACAGTACAAAGTGGGAACAATAAATGTGGTAAATGGCTCGACCAGCATGCCACCAAACACTGGCAACGCCATCGCACGTGCCACATCTGCGCCTCTCCCCGTGGACAATAGCACAGGCACTAAGGCCATGATCGTGGTGATCGTGGTCATCATGCACGGTCGAATTCTTTTTAAGCCGGCATCATAGATTGCGGTGCGAATGTCTTCGACATTGCGGATCGTGCGACGCTTGAGCGTATCGCGCATGTACGTAGCCATGACGATTCCATCGTCGGCTGCGAGCCCGAACAACGCAATAAAGCCGACCCACATGGCTGTGTTCATCTCGACGCCCATAATGGCTGCGGCAATCATGCCTCCCGCTGCCGCGAAAGGAATTCCTGAGAAGACAATGAGCGAAATTGGGAAATTGCGGAAATGAAGATAGTGCAAAAGAAGGTTTATGAGAATTACCGTTGGTACGATCCACATCAAACGTTGGTTGGCCTCGATCTGGTTTTGGAACGATCCGACTGCTTGCAATTCAAAATTCCCTTTAGGAAATACCAACTCGCCGTTCTCACGCGCCTCTCGGAGAGATTCCATGACACCCTCCACTGTCTCCAAGTCACCCGCAGCACCTGAAGGAGAGAACATCACATGCGCAACTAACCGAGAGTCCTCGCTGTTGATCATTCCAGGTCCCCAAGTGGTCGTCACAGTCGCCAGACGTCCTAGAGGCACGACATCGCCTGTGTGCGTTACGACTGGAGCATTTCGTAATTCATCGAGCTGTTCTCGGAAGTTGCGTTCGTAACGAACTTGGATTGGGTATCGTTCTCGACCTTGGACAGTCTTTGTTACATCAACACCTCCAAGACCGGCTGAGACAATCTGATTTACCATCATGGTAGACATTCCATAACGGGCTGCTTCTTCACGGTCGATCTCAAATTCGTAATACGGCTTGCCCATGACGACGTCCGGATTCACCGTTCCAGCGTTGATCAGAAAATGCTGCTTGAGTTGCTCGGCGACAGCCAACGCTGCTTCGCCTAAGCCTTTGAGATTGTCTCCGTAGATTCGCACTGCCATGGAGGCCTTGATGCCGCTCTGCAACATCACCACACGACCTTCGATAGGCTGGAGGGGGGAGGCCGGAGTCACCCCCGGCAACGTCGCCACAGCATTGATTTCGTCCCAAATCTTGCGTGCGGTCATTCCTTCACGCCACTCTTCACGAGGCTTGAGCATCACGTAGGTCTCAACCATGGCAGCAGGGGCTGGGTCAAGGGCCGAATCTACGCGACCAATTTTTCCCATCACGTTCGCAACTTCAGGAATCTCTTTGATAAGAACGTCTTGTGTCTGCAGCACTTCCATGGCCTGGGAAAAACTGGCCGCAGGATACAAGCTCGGCATATAGAACCAACTACCTTCATCCAGCGCAATCCAGTCGTCTGATTTCAGCCCTGTAAACGTGTGCTTGGCTGCGACATAGCCTGGCACCTCATTCAGGTCCGCTCCCAACATGGCACATACGTTTTCAAAAGGACGCAGCACAGTTGGCAGACCGATCCAAGCTCCTATTCCAAGCACAAAGATCATCATAGGAAACGAGAGCATGAGGGCTTTACGTCGGAGTGCCAAACGCAACCTACCAGCGTAAAGCCACAAGACAAAGCGGCTGACTGGGTTCTCTTCCATGTGGCGGATTTTCTCACTACTCATCCACCATCCAGCGAGTCCGCCAGAAAAGGCAGCCACTACCGTAGCCCAAGTCATACTCAGCGAAGTCCAAGCCGAAAGGTGATCCCCCCAGACAAAATAGCAGAGTCCTGCGCTAAGGATTGCACCCCCAATTGCTGCTCCAAGAGTTGACCACCGTGACACCTTCGAGGTTTTCAGGAAGATACGGCAGAGCATGGGGACGACAACCACCGCCACAATCAAGCTCGAAATGAGTGCAAAAGATTTCGTCCATGCTAACGGTGAAAACAAGCGATGATCGCGTCCAGTGAGAAAAAACACGGGAAGAAAGCTCACAATCGTTGTGCTGACCGCCGTGATAACGGCAGGAACGACTTCAGCGGCACCGTCTCGAATAATCGTTACACGCCGGCGCTCGCCGCCGGGCGATCCTGCAGCTTGCCAATCTGCCAAATGACCATAGATGTTCTCTAAAACGATGATTCCCATGTCGACCATTGTGCCGATAGCAATCGCAATGCCGGCCAGCGACATGATATTGGCATCTACACCAAACCATTTCATGGCAATAAATGCCATCAATACGGCCATGGGTAACGTGATGGAAATGACGATGCTGGCACGCACATGCAATAAGAACAGGACCATCACGGCAATCGTGATCAAAGTCTCGTCTACCAACGCACTAGAGAGCGTGGCGACCGTTTCCTCGATCAGCAATGTGCGGTCGTAAACAGCCTCAATTCTGATGCCGTCGAGTTCAGACTCCAGCGAATCAATTTTTTGCTTGACGCGTTGGATGACATCACGTGGGTTTTCTCCATAGCGCATCACGACCACGCCACCGACCACTTCTTCGCCATTGTAATCGAGTGCTCCACGGCGAAATGCAGGACCGGTTTGAACTTGTGCTATATCGCGGACCCGAATCGGCACTCCCTCACGGGTCATCACTACCGTCTTTTCGATCTGCTCTATGGCCTCAGCTTCGGTCTTGCCTGAACCGATAAACCCCTTTCCCCGGACGATGAATTCCATGCCACTCGATTCAACCGTCTTCGCACCTACATCGATGTTGGACGATTTGACGGCCTCAATCACTTGGCTAAGTGGAATCTTGTGATAGCGAAGTGCATCAGGGTCAACTTCCACTTGGTACTGCCGCACGTAGCCGCCGACCGAGGCGACTTCAGCCACCCCGTCGACCGATTGCAGAGCGTATTTAATAAAGAAGTCTTGCCTGGAGCGCAGCTCGGCCAAATCCATTCCCTCAGGTGGCTGCAATACATAATAGTAAATCTGGCCTAGCGCAGTTGCATCGGGACCAAGTTGTGGAGTCACACCTTCTGGTAGCTTGCCCGTGATTGTCGTTAATTGCTCTGCGACACGAGAGCGAGCCCAGTAGAAATCGACGTCGTCGTCGAAAGTTACTTGAACGAAACTAAACCCGAACATGCTCTTACCACGTACACTCTTCGCACCGGGTACAGCTTGTAATGCGACGGAGAGGGGATAGGTAACCTGATCTTCGACATCTTTCGGAGACCGTCCCATCCATTCGGATAAGACAATGACCTGGTTTTCGCCCACGTTGGGAATAGCATCGATCGGCACCTTTTTCGTTGAATACCACCCGTAGGCGACAATGCCGACGCATGCCAGGAGAACTACCAACCGCTCACGAATGCAAAAATCGAGTAAACCCTTAATCATCGTGTAGTCTCCTGTTCATTTCCGTCGACAGGCGATTCTGAAATCGGGTCCATGATCAGTAATTCCATTGTCCCGATTTCTGGTAGTTCGATCTCGTCACTTTCACTGGAACTTGATTGAATGCCTTTCGACAGCATGGCCAGATATTTGGCCGATTCTTCCAGGAGCGGCTCGCGACATCCTTCGCAACAGAGGAAAACTGCCTGACCATCAACATCTACCTTCGGGGGTACTCCCATGGAACCAAGGGGATACATAGTGACCGGGCAAACGCGTTGATCTTCGGCAAGCTTCCGGTCTGTAGTGCTAAGCATCGCGAGGGCAGCTTCGATTTCAGCAGTCTGAGTGTCCACGACATCGTGTAACGCCTTGGTTGGATCAATCAATGAAGGATTACCAGCCAACTGCATTTGTGAATCGATCAAGAAATTTCCCGAGGTAGCAACATGATCTCCCTCTTCGATCCCATCGAGAACGGCCACCTGATCAGCGTTGACCATACCAACGGTCACATGACGAATCTCAAATCTTCCGGGTTCGGTTTCGACATAGAGAACGCTGTGACCACCGTTCATCAGAACAGCGCTTCTCGGCACTACCAGGCAGTGATCCATGGCAACAGGCTCGTCAGTGAATCCAAAGTCCGCAGCAGGCACCAGGTCTATGCCACTGACAGGACATTGACCAGGGGAAGAACTTACGATGTGGGGATGGCGAGGGCTGATCCACTTTCCAGCCAATTCGGGGTCATAGATTTGCCATGCGCCGCGCTCACTAACTGCCAAAGGAGCACGAATCGTGGCTTTTGCATAATCGCCGACACGCAGCAAACCATCAGGGTTGGGTACTGCTACGCGGACGCCAACTGTCCGTTTCATCGCATCCACGGTCGGGTCGATAAATGCCACTCGGCCTGAAATGGTCTTTCCAGGCATTGATTGCACCTCTGCATCCACTTTCTGAGCGTAATGGATGGTTGCAGCATCTTCGGGGAACAGCTCCAGCATCAGCCACACGGTTGAGAGATCAGCGAGTTGATAAATAACCTGCCCCTCTTTGACATACTGGCCCTCTATGGCGAGTTTCTCGATCACCGTTCCGCTGATCGGGGCACAGAGGTGCATACGACTATTCGCTTCTCCTTGCTCCTCCAGCAGCAAAATCTGAGGCTCGGTCATGCCCAGTTCAATGAGTCGTTGCTTAGCGCTTTGGTAGAGATTGGAACTCGTCTCTACGACTCGCTGCAGCGTCGATGATTGGCTTTTTCCATTGGCTTTCTTGGAAAGGAGGTACTCCACTTGGGCGGAGTAGAGTCTCGGCGAGTAAACCAGGGCGAGATGGTCACCCTTCTTGACGACGACCCCAGTATAATCGGCGTAGAGCTTTTCTAGTCGTCCGTCGACGTAAGCGGAAAGTGTCTTGAGCGATCCTTCGTCGTAGCTAAGTTCGCCGACAGCGTGAATCGTACGTTCCAGAGGCAACCTCTTGGCGGCAGCCGTGTGGATGTTTGCAATGCGACGAGCTACTGGGTCGAGTTGCACGGATCGCGAGTCGCTTTGTCCGCCCCCAGAAGCAGCCGGCACCAGTTCCATGGCACAAACCGGGCAGCGCCCGGGCTCAGACTGTGGAGGAGTACACATCATCGGACAGATATATCGCGTATCCGAGGCTTCTGTCGAGGCAACGTGAGCCGTACCGCCACCACCTGATGAAATCCAGCCTTGCTTTTGGGCTACGCCGAGAGCCACGATCAACATTACTCCAGCCGCCAAGAATAGAAGTGGCTGAACGAACAGCTTGATCCATGAGTGCTGAGGCTCGCTCTGGAGCCCAGCAACTGGTGACTCGGCTGCCTTCGGATCACCTGGAGTCGCCGCGTTTTCCGGAGGACTTTCCAATTCTTTTTTCGATTCAGACATTACTACCTCGCGTTACAACTCGTCAACTGACGTTTTGTGTATTGATCGTAAGACTCTTCTTGCTAACGTGAACAGCACCCTGAGCTACAGCCGGACGAACCTGAACTCGATGTACTGGTTCGGCGCATCGGTTCCGATCTAGTTGGTTCAGAAGCCCGATCGGACGCAGCGTACCCACCGCTGTTTGCGTTAGGTAATGCTCCTGCATCATCTTTGGAATAGTAACCATAAAGGGGGTCATTTGCCGAAAGTGTCGCTGTATTTGCATTTGCCAGTATTGTTCCTTCCGGAATCTGCGGAAAGGTACTCCTGGAATCCGCCAATGTTACGGCTGACGAAGATACTGGTGAGGATGCTGACAAAGCCGATGCCCGGTGTGATTCTGGAAAAACTCGTCTTGCCGACTGGCAACCAGCCGTGTGTACTACCAAGGTTACTGCTAAAGCAAACCAACTAAACATACTTTTAAACATCTGATCACCTCGATTCCTTTCGAGTCACGAAAATGGTTTATCATTTCGCTTTCTGAAAATTACTCTTGGTAAAAATGATTTGAGTGCTCGATTTCCAACTCAATAAATTGTGGAGGACAAATTGGAGACCATTCAGCCGTGTGCCGTTTGATTAGCAGTTTGCGTAGCAATCAATCAGCGAGAAATGCGCGCAGCTAGCACCAAAAGGGTAAGCGCGCAGGGGTGCTGTAGAATTCGATTCAGATAGTGAACCGACAGAGAGTAATGCAGCGATCAAGTGAAGACGATGCGTCCGTTCCGGCAGACACATCAAGCTGATGCCGAGTCGGACAAGGTTGGTAAATCGTTGCGAGAGAGGCTAGTGCAGTGGAATCCGCAACGATCCTCTCATTTGAGTTGTTCTCGACAGGGGGAGCGACCGGATTAGTAGGGGCGTTATTATTACCGCACTGGCAATTCGCCCCGCAGGAACAAGTCCCTTCGGCACAACACGCACAACCACTGCCAGAACAGCAGCTATGTAGCGCTGTGCGTGCACTGCAACAAGTACGGTCCTGCCGCTTGCAGGAACTGTCTTCGCCACAACGGCAGATATTCGCCCCAGTACAAGGGCAACGAGATGAAGTGGTTTGGCTGGTGGCATTACAACAAGCCTGAGAAGAAACCGATTCTTCGATAGCAGTCGTATCCCTTGTGCATCCGCACGCAACCGACGGAAATCCCTGGACGGGAATCACCATGGCTGCAAGCCAGACAAGAGTGCGGGCGGCGATGTGTTGTGTGATCCACATTATGAATAATCTCAGTTCTTGCCGCATTGGCGGAAAGATATTCTTCCGTTTAGCTCATCGGTAAGTCTGGAGACTGATCTGCAGGAGAAATGATCCAAACACCGAAGGCATTTCTAGCCCAATAATGCTTGCAGTACCCTGCTATAAAAGGTCCAGAAATGCGAGTCCAATGTCAAGGGACGAATACGCTTGCTTTCTGCAATGATGGCATCCATGTTCTCGATGTCAAGATGGGGCAAATGCTCATAATGGGCGTTAAGCGTTCTCTTCAAGCTAATATAACGCAGGCCAAGATGCGTTTTCTGGCATCAATACATGTTATCACTCCTTCTGCAGCCAGTTAGGAGTATGACACTTTGACTCCATATTCTGATTGAATTGACGGGAAAAAGCAGCTCCTCAAAGCGGTATAATTTAGTGCTAGCGAAATAAGGATTGATTTTACAGGCTAAGGTAGTGATTGCCTGGGGTTCTATTGGGTTGGGAACTACCGATTACTAGGAAGTAGGTAAACCTATGAAGAACTATTGGTGGGGAATTCTGACAGGCTTATTTGTGATGTGCTTCATTCCGCTGCTTATTTTGGTGTCGGGCGCAATCAATATGGGGGCGACAACGCAACCGACTTCTTTGGAAAAGAATGTAGCCGCTATGGCTATAAAAACCTCGATGTATTGGCGGAAACCCGAGATTGAGAATCCTGTGGCTGATAAAGTGGATGCTCGTCAGGTTGGATTAGAGCATTATCGTTCTATGTGTGTACGTTGCCACGGAGGTCCTGGAATCCAACCAAAGGAATTTGCCAAAGGCCTCAATCCTCCAGCGCCAATGCTGGAGCAAGCGGGCGAGGAGTTTTCCGACGCCGAACTCTTTTGGATTACTAAGCATGGAATTCGCATGACCGGAATGCCTGCCTTTGGCGCAACGCACGGGGATACAGACATCTGGAAAATTGTCGAAGCAGTAAAAGGCTTGAGCAATCTGACCGCAGAAGAAAAAGAAATGCTCAAGAACGCAGAGGATGATGGTCATGACCATCACGATGAACATGGCCACTAGTTGAGCAACTGAAGTCTCACGATCGCGCATTCGTCGATCACGCCGACTTAAATCACCTATGGCCAAACTGCTATAACCCTAAGTGACTCCTAACGAATTGTCAAAATTTGACCCACTCGGCATCCTGTTCCTCCTCTCCCATTGCGTTCTCACATCCATGAGCGTTGGCCGACAGTCGAATCTATTTGCAGAATCAAAGCGACTTCGGGAACCATTGCAAATCTTTTCGATATCCGAGCATGGTCGACGCCCATCACTGGCTGGCTTTGAAGTGCTCGGTGACAAAAACCCCGGACCGGAAATCCCGGTCCGGAGTTCTTTCGAGCGTGAACCTATTCGCCTCGGTTCAACGGACAGCAGTTGGGGCAGGGGAACATTTCTCCCGTGACCGGACAGACATAGCCACTCTCGCTCGACTGCTGCGACTGGCTTTCTTCGTCGGGGATATTGGTTGTGGCCACGACAACACCACCAGCTACCAGTGGCAGCACAAAAAGAGCACCAAGCAGATTTCGCCTTTTCATTATCTTTCCTCCATCTTAAAACACGAGAACAGGGATAAGAGCAGGCCACATACCTACTCATTTTACAAACTTATTAAAGTTCCTTCATGCTCCAAGCTAACCATTCATGTTGACACTATAGTAGGTCAAGAAACGAAATTATGGATAAGCATAATGGCCGCCATCATCAGCATCACGCTATTTTCGACGATCGTGACAACTGACATCGGTAGATTGAAAACTGTTCCCAGGCAAGCACACTGAATTGCTTTCTTTTGTCGCACGGCTGATATGACACCAATAAGTCCTATCGCCATGATTACAGCCGTCACAAGATTCGCTGCGCCAAGGAAAGTTGTGGTAGCAAATAGCAGGCCTAGTGTCACTTCTATCCAGGGATAGGCTAGGGCATAGAATCTCGAACGTTTAGCGATGATATCGTAAGTCGCGAACGCATCGGCGAATCCCTCTATATTCAAGAGTTTGAAAAACGCGAACCCAAGGAAAAAGAAACCCATGAAATAGCTCATGGCTCGCTGCCATACAAAGTCTGTATGAAGTGACTCAGTAAATGCCGTCGCACCCAGAACGTAGGCTAGAACCAACAATAGCGGCCTATAAGTTGAGAGATTAAAGGGCTCTTTTGCCTCGGATTCGACAGAGGAGGAATCTTTCAATAAAGTTGCGGAGAAGCCCGCCCTGGCAACCGTCTCCGTGATCTGTTCGGGAGTCGCTGATTCCTTGAGTTGGACTCTCAACAGCTTTCGAGAATCCGAAAGATCTGCATCCCAACTTTGCACAGCAGAGTCACCGTCTAACAAAGGGGATACTTTGCTGAGACAGCTTTGACATTTCATATTGGTAGTAAAAATTGCTTCCATTGTTTAATTCCTCTAGTTATCAGTAGTTTCAATTATATCACCGACGATAGCTTCAATAATGGGACAGCCTCGGACACGCCCATGGCCTGAACAATCCGTAACAAGGCGACTCAGGGTGCTCTCCAATTGCTGAAGATCAACTATTTTTCGTCGAATTGACTCTGTCTTTCGTTGAGCTAATTCTTTGACTCTCTTACGGTCAGAATTCGGCGAATCAGCCAGCCGCATTAAGTCCTTGATTTCAGAAAGCGTGAACCCCAGCTCCTGCGACCGTTTAATAAAACGAATACGTGCGACAACCGTCATCGGATATTCACGGAATTTTCCTTTTGTTGCATTGGGCTGAGAAATCAGCCCACGTTTCTCATAAAAACGAATCGTCTCGACACCCACTCCCGCAGTGCGAGCAGCTTTACCAATTGTGAATGCATTCATGATCAGTATCCTCCGCAGCTATTATCGACTCCGTACTTAGGTACGGAGTCAAGCATATTTTGGATCGTTTTTTTGAAAATTATTGAAAAAGTCGCCAGAATGTAAGAATTGTCGATGAATTTCCGCTTTGGAAAGCCGTCAGACGCGACCAAGGACAATTAGATTGAGTCAACCGGCTTAAGTCCGGTTAGACCAACTGCCTCAATCACAGGAACGCAGTGCTTGGGAAGGAGACTGGAGAAGCAAAGCTGCGCATAGACCGAGAGAGGCTGACAAAGTGAATGTCTCGTATCGGGTGACTTAATCGACAACACGGGTATACTTGCGAAAAAGCTGGATAATCTCATCAAGCTTCTGGTCTCGCAGCTTATTGCTTCCACTTCGCATCGCTTCGGATACACAAGACTTGATATGGTTTTCCAGTATAAGATGGCCAACCTTGTTTAATGCACCGCTGGCAGCCGCGATCTGAATCAGGATTTCGACGCAAGAAGCGTTCTCCTCCATCATGCGCTCCACACCAGACACTTGCCCAGCAAGGCGATGAAGTCGGTTGGCCAGACTTGCTTTTTCTTTGTCAGAGAGCATCGAATTATTTATTGATCCAATGGAGTTTGAACGATGTCATGTCACAGATAAAGATTGCATCGTTTTCGATAGGGGAATCTTTCAGTTTGTGTTACGACTTATGGTTCATCATAGGAGCTGCCTCATAATCCGAAGGTGCACCAAATCGCCGAACGATCTCCGCGAAGACAGCCCCCTTTTCTACTGGTTCATCGCTCTCCATCACGATTTGGTAGAGATCATCGGGCAGAACGCGAAGGACGGTCATCAGTCCCATCACGGACATTGGCCACATCGCGCGCATGCCCTGAACCTCCCTACGGTTCCATATCGTCTTCAAGAAATCGGGCTTCATCGTCATGCCTTTCATTTCTTGCGGGTATCCGGGTGTCCGGAATCCAGGATCTGAGTTGGTTAGTTTCACACTTGGTATTTGGTCGAGGTTTGTCAAGTAGGCGTCGACCGTTTGCTCTGGGCGAACGCGCGGTCCAACTTGTCGTGTCATGTGGTTCATCATATGATGCACCATGTGGCAATGAAACATCCAATCGCCCGGATTGTTGGCGATGAACTCAAAGTCAGTTGCCTGTGCAATACCAATCAGTTCCGTATTTCGTGGGACCCAAGCACTCTTGGGAATCCGTGCTCCTTCATGGCCTGTGATCCAGAACGTATGACCGTGAATGTGTACCGGATGGTGTTGCATCGGCGAGAAATTCATGATGCGGATTCGCACACGCTCACCATGCTTGACAACCAATGGTGTGGTATAAGGTCCACTACGTCCATTAATCGATTGCCAATTCCAGTCCATCTTCCATGAATCGGCGATGGTTTGCGATGGTTCAATAAAGAAGTTCTGGAAGATTAATCCGAAATCACGGTCTACCGGAGGATCAAAAACTTTCTTGGGATGCACGATGAAGAACCCGACACTGCCAAACGCTTCCTGCATTGGAATATGAGAGTGATAGAAAAAAGTTCCTTCTTCATGGACATCAAATTCATACGCGAAACTTTTGCCCGGTTTAATCAGATTCTGCGTTAACTCACTCGCTCCATCATATTGGATTGGCAGCTCGAATCCGTGCCAGTGGGCTGAAGTATCTTCAGGTAATTCGTTGGTTACCACGATGCGAACCCGGTCCCCTTGGGTTACTTCTATCGTGGGGCCTGGCATCGAGCCGTTGTATCCATAGACGTTCATCTTGTAACCGGGCAGGAACTCCCGTTCGACCGCCATTGGCACGAGGTGAAACTCCTTCACGCCATTCACCATCTTCCAAGGCAACTTGCCTAAATCTGGGGCCTCAAAAGGAGCAGGCCCAGCATCGGAACTGCGAAAACCAGGCATCAATTTGCCAAGGTAATAATCCGAGTCCGGATCATTGCCACGGGTCGGCTTGAATCGAGAGTATCCATCGTACTCTTCAGGATCCCCCAAGTGCTTACCTGCATTGGGATCACCTAGCGGCGCTGGCAACTTATTACCTTGTTGCATTTCTGGTATTTTATGCGCGTGATCTTGCGCGGCAGCCGACTGATTTCCGACGAGCCCTCCGTAAAGTGCGCCACTTGCAGCCAAGGCAGAAGTCTTCAAGAAATTGCGTCGTTCACTCTTCTTATCTATGGGTTGATGCTCATTCATTGTAGCTCTCAATCAATTCAGAATATGCGATCGTAATCGAATGCTTAGCGAGGTTTCGGCACCGAGTCGATATGTCCAGGTGGAGTGATACCCGGCGCGGCTTTCAAACCATCGTGCAAGAGATAACCATAAATAAGTACTTCTTGGGTTCTGGCGTGAAGCAAATTATCCACCTGAGTGAGCTTCGCGTCAAAATAATCATGCTGAGCTACTAAAACGTCCGGCCAATCCACTCGTCTTTCTTCGTAACTCTCAAGCAGCTCACCATAGGCAGCCTGCAATTCTGGCAAAATCACTTGTTCATACTCGGAGGCATGCTGCAAACCAGTGAGATATTGCTGATAAATCATTGCTAGTCGATTGTGAAGTTCAAGTTCCACGCGCTCGATCTCTTGGCGTTGGCGAGCATAGTCTGCCTGTGCCTGTCTCACGGTTCCTTGGTTTCGATCGTAGAGTGGGACCTCAAAGGCAACACCGGCCACCGCCGTCGTTTCTTCGGCTTCAAAGTTATAGCCCGCACCGCCATGAACCACGATGTCGGGAACCCACTGGACATTTTCTCGTGCGACCGTTGCCTGGTCCACTGACAGTTTGGCCCGTGCCGCAGCTAATTCGGGACTCTCGGCAAGAATACGGCTGTAGGCTTCCTCAAAGCTCAACGGAGGGCATTTCGTCCTAAGTTCGCCCTCGACAGAACCAATTGCGAGAGCAATGCCTACGAGCGAACTGAGTTTTCGAAACTCTTCGTTATAGGCGTTCTCAGCTGATAGCACCTCAAGTCGCGCTCGTTGCAAGGCCACGTTAGCTCGCCTGACCTGAGGGCGATTGGATTGTCCTACGTTGTAGGATTCTTGGGAGGTGACAGCCACATCTTCGGCTGTTTTCACCATTTCACGACGGAGGGAGAGTATTTCACCGGCGGCTAAAGTCTTATAGAAATGAATGCGCACGTCGTTACACACGCGGAACTGCTGCGCCATGGCAAGATTCTCTGATACGCGTGCTCTTCGGAGATACTTCTCGCGGCTGATCCGCAGTTTGCCACCCGTGACAAATCTTTGCTCGATAACTCCACCTTGAAATTCACCTGGAGAATTCGTGCCGTTCGGTGCATCGACCCCGATCTGTTCGGCCTGGTAGGAAAAAACTGGATTTGGATAGAGCCCTGCTTGTAGGGCCTTGCCCAGCTCAGCGGAAATATGCGTTCTGGCCTGACGAAGCGTGGGGTTGTTATTCGCTGCCAAGGCGAGCAACTCTTCTAAGCTGTAGGTTTCTGAGGCAACTTGCGAATCAAAAATATCGTGGTAAATAAGGTCGCTTGGTGGAGGAGGAATATGCGGCGGAGACGTAAAAACTTTCCCCGTCGAAGATGGTATTGGCGCAGGTCGCGGAGCTATAAGTTCTTGACAGAAAGCTATCCTGGCAAAAGCTAGCAGCAACCCAATAACCAACAGTCTTAATTGCTGATGCATGTGGGTATTCCAACGATAAGATCATTTTGAGAATTCTCGCTGACATACTCATCGGAAAGTTATCTAAAAGCGACGTATTCCATTGTAACCTTTGGGCAAACTAAATCGGCCCGTTCCTATACAATGTTCCGGTTAGGCAATTTAGGAAAAAATTTGGCCTGTGAAATCAAGACAAGAACGTGTGAAGTGCTAGCAAGTGGTTATTTTTCTTCATATGAAGGCTGTCAGTGTGCAATCGCCACTGCCGGGAAAGTCTTCGTTGGTGAATCTTTAGTATTTGGGAGGCCACCTAAACGCCAAACGGGTTTCGTGTTTGACCGGCACATGTCGTGGAACCGACTTCGGAGCGTAGATCTATTGGAAATGTGTTGAGTATGGCCAGTAATTCTAAGAGAATGTGGAGCTAGTTTCGCCTAACTGCTAGGGAGAGAAGTAATTGAAGTTGAGGCAAAAATCGCGAACGACCAAAGTGTAGTACCTCAGAAGGTATTTTGCATAATTTACTCTGCGACTGCGACGAAACATTCAACTTTCGGAATCTCTTTGAAGAGCAGCGTCTTGGCTCATAGTTCAAGTGGAATTGTTGGGGCTTTTTTTATGAGAGACTTCTTTACGTGTTGATTCTTGCATTTTCAATAAAGAGAAGGGGCTAGGTCAGCACATAAGCTCCTAATTTCTAGGGTGAAATCGCACTCACTCTGCGGGTTCGAATACTCATGCTCTCGCCGTTACCCGGACATAGCACTATGCGGCATAGGGGATGCCAGAGTAAAATACAAACCCCGGGGCGTGGCGCAGTCTGGTAGCGCGCATCGTTCGGGACGATGAAGTCGCAGGTTCAAATCCTGTCGCCCCGACTTCACTACATTTGTGGTCAATATTGCACTACATAGGACGATCCATCGACCTACTGGAGAAATTGGTAGATTGTCGTAAGTCATTTAAATAAAATGAGTTAGTGCATGATTCTGGAATAACAATGTAGTGCTTCGCTGCGTTCGGGACGCAGAGGTCGCAAGTTCAAATCTTGTCAGCCCGACTATCTTGCTCTTCATATTCCCCTGGCCAAGATCATGCCTCAAAACGCAATTACCGTCATTAAACCATACAAGTGGGAAGGCCTGTGGGTTTTTGACGATGAGCGAGTTGGCTTAGACAAGGAACCATTCGTGGCTGGTGCGGACACCCTTATCGATGTGGCCGTCGAGCGGAAAGGGATTGCCAATCCCGAAGATGGATTTCTGCTGTTGTTCTCCGCAACTGCTTTTCCAAGTGCCGACTTGCGTTTGGAATGGGTCCGCGAGGAATCAGACGGCAATGTTTATCGATGGACGGAAGAAGGCATGGAGGGCTGGCTCTGCCCTGCCCTGCTGAAGTATTTCGAAACTCCACCTACTGAGCTGTACGTGCAGCTCAAGAGCGCTGGTTGACTTCGAACATTTTCAGTGATGTGCAACTTGGTTGAAGAATTAATCTTCAAATTCGCTAGACATTGCTAGCTATTGACTTCTCTCAGACTCACATTATCAGGAATTCGAGCTATCCCTGGTGCAAAATGCGACATTGAGATTTTTGCCGAGTTGCGGTATACTTTTGGGGCAATCTTTGCCGATTAGGAAAGAGAGATCGTCCGTAAAATTCCAGATGTGAAAAGCCTGTGTTACGTCAGCACAATAATCTGAAACGCTTCTTTGCCTGTTTTGCGATGATGCTGGCTCTTTCGCCTGGATTCCTTCAAGCCCATTGGTTCTGTGAATTGGGTGGTTGCCCGGTCGCATCAGTTGAGTTTGAGAACACCTCATCCGAATGTGCCCACTGCTGCCATACGCATGATTGCGTCGCAAGCAGGACAACTGGTCCAGAAGAGTGCGACCAGAGTCACGATAGTTCTTGCCCCTGCCCTCCAGAATGTTGGTGCCATCAAGCGCCGCAACCTTTGGAATTGCCACGAAGTGCGCCCGAACCCGCGGAGTTGTTACTACAAGGTTTCGAGTACGGAGCGGGAACGACGATTGCTTTGCCAATTTCAAGTGCCATGGTTTCGCACTATCCAATCTGTGACCACACAGCCCGGGCCGAAACTTCTGTCGAGCGCTGCGCCTATCTGTGCCGCTTTTTGATTTGAATCTAAGTGGCAAATTCGATCATGCTCTCTGTGCATGAATAGTAGCACTTTCTTCAATATAGCGCAGCCTTAGCTGGACCCAAACCTAGGTCCGGGAAGTAGAGTTTCATTTCCCGGAGGCAGGTTTGCCTCTGGCTATTGCCAAGATTAATTCAACACCGAGGAACTCAAATATGAGACAAACCCTTGTATTTCTAGCACTTCTTAACCTGCCACTCGTTGTTGGTTGTGGTTCGGCCGGCGAATCTTCTGCCACGGCTAGCCAGGAAAAACCGATCAACATCGACGGCAGCAAGTTTCTCCTTGCTGAAGAACCCGAAAACGCCATGGGAGTGATCGAAGCCCGTGAGACCGCCGAAGACGGTAAGCGGTTAGTGCTTGTCGGTCGCATTGGAGGTTCGACCAATCCGTGGATTGAAGGTCGAGCGGCATTCATGCTGCTGGACGCCTCCATGTCTGTCGTCGAAGAAGGGGAAGAGTGCGAAGAAGGAGAGATTTGCAACGGCGATTGCTGTTCCAATGAAAGGGTTCACTGCACAGCGCTGGTCAAAGTAGTTGATGCAGAAGGACATTTGGTCACCATCGACTCTCGTGAACTGCTGGGGCTCACCGAGTCGGATATGGTAGTGGTCGCTGGCAAAGCAAAGAAAGATGAAAGCGGGAACTTCGTCATGCTTGCCAATGGAGTTTACGTTCGCCGCTAAAGGACTCATATGCTCAGTCAACGATTCCTGCCCTGGGACTACGGCGTGCGGAATTTGTTCCGCCGACCGATGCGTAGTGCGCTCACGCTTGGTGGACTCACGATTGTGATCCTGCTTGTTCTCGTTGTCGTTGGGTTTATTCGTGGGCTGGAGAAATCACTTTCGGCAACCGGCAATCCCCATGTGGTGCTGGTCTATTCGCTGTCATCTGCAGCAGACGTTGAAAACTCGTCGATACCAGCGCGGACACCATCATTGATCTCAGCAAGTGTCGAAGGAGTCAGTCGTCAGCAGGGAGTGGAGTTTGTTTCTCCCGAATTGTATCTGGGAACACGAATCAGCACGGCCAACATGACCGAACCGGGAATGGGTTTGGTACGGGGAGTGACAACCACGGCCGCCTTGGTGCGCGATCACGTTCAGCTTGTCGAAGGCACCTGGCCCCAAACTGGCGAAGTGATGGTTGGCCGTCTGGCACACTCCAAACTGGGTGCTGATGAAGAGGATCTTGCAATCGGCCAGCAAGTGACGTTCGATGGTCAAACTTGGACCATTAGCGGCCACTTCACCGCCGCGGGATCAGCCTTTGAATCGGAGATCTGGGCACCGCTCGCCGATCTACAGACAACGCTCAAGCGTCAAGACTTAAGTCTTGTAGCCGTCCGGATGGATTCACCCGACGCAATCGCCGACGTCGACCTTTTTTGCCGCGAGCGAATCGACCTGGAACTTAAGGCAGTATCGGAAAGTGCGTACTATGCGAGTCTGCAAAAACATTATAAACCGGTGCGGATGCTGGGCTGGTTGGTAGTCGCCCTGGTAGCCGGCTCAGGAATCTTCGCGGGGCTCAATACAATGTATGGAGCCGTTGTTGGCCGAATCCGCGAATTGGCCACGCTGCAAGCGATCGGCTTTCGCAGGAGGGCGATCCTATTGACGCTCATCCAAGAAGCAACCTTGTTGGCGTGCGCTGGCGCATTGGTCGCTTGTGTTGTGGGCCTCTTTCTGGTTGATGGCGCAGCAGTTCGCTTCACCATGGGGGCGTTTATGCTCAAGGTTGATAGCGTCGGAATCGCCATTGCCTGTGGCGTTGCCGTGCTGCTGGGATTCGTAGGAGCCTTGCCTCCAGCAGTCAAAGCTATGCGGATGCCTGTGGTGGAGGCTATCAAATCGATCTAGAAACATGGGAAACAAAGCTTCTCAACTCGACCTAAGCCAACTGGCCGTCAACCGTGACCCGCCCGATCGTACACCAATGCGGATCAAGCGAGCTTGGTTCGCGCGTTATGTGTTGCCGGGAGGGATTTTGATTGGCTTCCTGGCCCTGTTTGCGTGGGCGACGCGCGATAGTTTCTTGCCAGCTCAGCCGATCACCGTCATACCAGTCGTGGTCAGTCGCGCCGAGATCAAACAAGAAGGGACACCTCTATTTCAAGCCGCCGGTTGGATTGAACCTCGCCCCACTCCCGTGGTGGCCTCATCGCTTGCTGCGGGGGTGATTCAAGAGATGTTGGTCATCGAAGGACAGCACGTCGAGAAAGGTGAACCGGTCGCTACCCTGATCGACACCGATGCCAAACTAGCCCTTGCTCAGGCGGAAGCCCAACATACTTTGCAACTAGCCGAGGTGCGCCGGGCAGAAGCTGCTCTGTCTGCGGCGAAAACCAATTTCGCGAAACCTCTAAATTTGCAGGCTGACCTTGCTGATGCAGAAACCCAGCTGTCCAGAATTAATCTTGAGTTAAACAATCTGCCCTACGCCCTGGAGGCAGCCCAAACACGTCGAGAACTTGCCGCGGAGAATGTTCGCCGCAAGGAAGATGCCGGTGACGCAATCACTGGACGCATTCTCCGCGAAGCACGTGCTGAACTGGCAACCGCAACCAACGCTGTGGAGGAACTCATTGCCCGAAAGCCGCTGCTAGAGGCGCAACTGAAATCCTTGACTCAAAAGCGAGATGCCCTCGCGGAAAACCTCAAACTGCTGACCGAGGAAACCCGTGCTCTAGCCGAAGCCGAGGCCAATCTTGCCGTAGCCCAAGCGCGAGCCCAACAGACCCAGCTTCGTGTCGAAACAGCCAGACTCCAATTGGAACGCATGACGGTCCGTGCACCAATTACGGGTTGTGTATTGAGTCTCGAAGCACGCCCCGGACAATGGCTTGCAGGGATCGGCTCATCCTCAAGCCAGGGTTCCAGCGCAGTCGTGGGGCTCTACGACCCGAAGAACCTCCAGGTCCGCGTCGATGTACGGCTTGAGGACGTACCTCAAGTTCAGATCGGTCAACCAGTACTCATCGAAACGGCAGCGATCCAGTCTCCACTCCATGGCAATGTCATATCGGTTACGACCCAGGCTGACATCCAAAAGAATACCTTGCAGGTCAAAGTCGCGGTGAACGAGCCTCCAGCAGTCATTAAGCCAGAAATGCTCGGCAAAGTTACATTCCTTGCTCCAGCGCCACCGACGACAGAGCAGACCGCGAAAGAAGTACCATTGCGGTTGTTTATTCCTCAGAACCTCGTCATGGAAGACGACGGAACAACGAGCGTGTGGGTGGCGGACCTCACGGGAAGAATCGCCAAACGAAAGTCTGTGGAAGTGGGTCTGGAGGCACTCGCAGGAGGATTGGTTGAAATCACCAGTGGTCTTCAACCCACGGATAAACTGATTGTCACCGGCCGAGAGACGGTCACCGAAGGAGAACGCATTCGCATCGCCAGTACGAAATAATGCAACCCGTTTAGCCGCTACCCGAAGGGGAGCGCGAAACCGAACAGGCGCTCCCCTCGTCGAGCAGGGCTCGACATCGGGTCGCGGCTAAACAACAGAAATAGGAAACTCGACTATGTCGTTAGTCAACGTAACCAACGTCACCAAAGAATTTGCCAACGGCGAAGAGACCATTCGCCCCCTGGATGGCGTGAGCCTCTCAATCGACGAGGGTGATTTCATATCGTTGATGGGAGCAAGTGGTTCGGGCAAGAGTACCCTACTTAATCTAATCGCTGGGATCGACCAGGTCACATCTGGTCAAATCGAAGTGGCTGGCACCGATATAACGAAGCTCTCACGTGGCAAGCTGGCCGATTGGCGTGCCCGCCACATCGGCTACATTTTTCAAACACACAATTTGATTCCAGTACTCACAGCCTACGAAAATGTCGAATTACCGCTACTGTTGCTTCCTATGTCCGCTGCGGAACGCCGCAAGCGGGTCGAAATCGCCCTAGAAGCAGTCGATCTTACCAGTCGAGCCTCACACTACCCTCGCCAGATGTCTGGTGGGCAGGAACAACGTGTTGGCATCGCACGTGCTATCGTTGCCAACCCCACGGTCGTCGTCGCCGACGAACCTACCGGCAGTCTCGACGACGAAACAACCGAGCAAATATTGCACCTTTTAGAACGTGTCAATAACGAACTTGGCATGACCTTGCTCTTGGTCACACATGAAGCCGACGTCGGAGCCCGGGCCAAGCGACAAATCCGGCTAGAACATAGCCACCTGTTCGAACAGGGTAAAGAAATCAAAACCGCACAATTAAGAATGGCCTAGTCGTGTTAAAATTCTTTCCTTATATCCTAAAAAGCCTCTGGCGGCATCGTGCTCGCACACTACTTACCGTGAGCGGCACTGCAGTTGCGTTGCTCGTGTTCTGCTTCATTGGTTCGGTGCAACGAGGATTACTCGCTCTCACTACCAGCGAAGACGCCGGCCGGACGCTGATCGTTTTCCAGGAAAACCGGTTCTGTCCACAAAGTAGTCGTTTGCCCCAAGACTACCAGCACACGATTGCCAAGATGGCAGGGGTGCGGGACGTGGTGCCGATCAAGGTGTTTACCAACAACTGCCGGGCGAGTCTCGACTCGATAGTCTTTCAGGGAATCGAGCCGAAGAAGATCCAGGCATGGCGAGACTTCGAATTGCGAAGCGGCGATTTCACTTCGTTTGCCAGCCAGGATGACGCCGCTCTGGTAGGAATCGATGTAGCCACTCGAAGGGGTTTAAGCGTTGGAGAGAAATTCACAATTGGTGACGTAACGGTCCTCGTCCAAGGAGTATTTCAATCTAAGTTGGCCCCAGAAAACAATCTTATCCTAACTCAATTGGAATTCCTGCAGCGTGCCCGGGGGGCCAACGATGTAGGTACGGTTACTCAACTGGAAGTGCATCTGACCGAATCGGCCGACCCTGAGAAACTTGCGGAACAAATTGATCAGGAGTTCAAAACAGGCCCCGTCGCCACAACGACTCGTACCAAAGGCATGTTCCAAGCCGACACGCTTGCCGATTTGGCGGAGCTGATCGGCTTTGTCCACTGGCTCGGCTATGCCTGCGTAGCACTTGTGCTGTCGCTCGTGGCCACTACCACCGTGATGGCCGTCCAGGACCGTATCAAGGAGCACGCCGTCTTGCAAACCCTGGGCCTCCGACCGTTGAGAATATTTAGTCTGGTTCTCACCGAGAGCTTGCTACTGAGTACGATAGGAGGCATCCTCGGTGTTGCTGGCAGTGCGCTGCTACTGTCGTCATCTGGCATGTCAGTCGCTGCTGAAGGGGTAACAATTGCATTCGAACCATCGATCGTGCTGGCTGCCCAAGGAATCGCTGTAGCCATCGTCGTCGGCATCCTGGCAGGCATCGCCCCCGGTTGGCAAGCCTCGCGCACCGAAATCGTTCCAGCGCTGCGCCATGCCTGAAATTCAATCGAGTACAGTAGATTCCTCAATCAGCACATAGCCACGGATATGCACGGAGTGGAACACGGAGAATCCAGGTCTCGAAAATTGACCCTGTTACCTCAGTGTCATTCTGTGGCTAACAAATACTAATTTGCAAAGCTTTGTGATGTCCGCCTCAGCAACCACTTCAAACTCTTCTGATTCGAATGTTGAAGATATCCAATTACGGATTTCAGGGATGGATTGCGCCGAGGAAGTAACGCTCTTGAAGCGGGAATTAAAGCCGTTAGTGGAAGACGTGAATCGGCTGCAGTTCGATATCTTCAAGCGCAAGCTTACGATCCTCCGGGGGGTACCCCAGGTTTCCTCAGAGGAGGCGATCCGAGCTGTGGGCCAAACGGGGATGAATGCCGTGCGGTGGAGTGACAGCGCGCATGACCGGGACGACGCGCACGACCACGCCAGTCGAAACAGGACAATTCTCACCTGTCTTGCCGGCGTACTTGGGTTTAGTGGACTGGTCGTGCATGCGGTCATGGAAGGTGGGATTTCTAGTGCACTTGGCTCGGAGGGGATGGGTCTTCATACAAGCGTTCCCCTCCCGGCGATCGTGCTGTACGTCGCTGGCATCATCTCTGGGGTCTGGTACGTCGCTCCACGTGCCCTTCACTCAGCCAAGCGAATGATGCCAGACATGAATCTCTTGATGTTCATCGCCGTTTGTGGGGCGGCGTTGATCGGTGAGTGGTTCGAGGCGGTTACGGTGTCGTTTCTTTTTTCGCTATCGTTGCTGTTGGAGTCATGGAGCGTAGCGAGAGCGCGTCGTGCGATCAGCGCTCTGATGGACCTTGCTCCGGTTACTGCACGCGTTCGCGATGAACAGGGAAGTGACATAGTAGTGCCCCCCACAGAAGTCGCCATCGGACAACACTTCTTTGTGCGTCCCGGGGAGAAAATCCCGCTGGATGGCACAGTCCAGTTCGGTGCTTCCGCTGTAAACCAGGCACCGATCACCGGCGAGAGTGTGCCCGTTACCAAGGCGCCCGGTGATGAAGTTTTTGCAGGCACGATCAATGGTGATGGGGCTCTGGAAGTTGTTTGCACGAAGCCCTCCAACGACACTACTTTGGCCCACATCATTCAATTGGTCGAGGAAGCTCAATCCAATCGTGCACCCTCCGAACAATGGGTCGAGAAGTTTGCCCGCTATTACACGCCAACTGTGATGCTACTCGCGGTACTCGTTCTGGTTGTGCCACCTTTGTTTTTTGACGGAGAATGGGACGGTTGGTTTTATCGTTCGCTGGTTCTGTTGGTCATTGCCTGTCCATGTGCATTGGTCATATCCACTCCTGTAAGTATTGTGTCTGCCTTAACATCTGCAGCGAGAAATGGTGTCTTGGTCAAAGGGGGTGTCTTCATCGAGGCACCAGCCCACCTGAAGGCAATCGCCCTAGACAAGACGGGGACCCTTACCGAAGGGAAGCCCAGTGTCGTGGATATCGTGCCGCTTGGAGATCACAACGAGGAAGAACTTCTTGCCCGAGCAGCCTCCCTGGAAAAACACAGTGATCACCCGCTTGCGAAGGCAATCGTCGAAGCCGCTATCGAACGCAAAGTGCGCTTCATGCCTGTTGCAGATTTTAAAATCATTCAAGGCAAAGGGGCACAAGGAGTTTTGGATGCTAAGCTATTCTGGATCGGTTCCCATCGCTATCTGGAAGAACGAGATCAAGAAACTTACGAAGTGCATGAACAGCTTGAAGCGATGCAGCGCGCCGGGCGATCGGTGGTCGTCGTCGGCAATGAAAACCATGTGTGCGGTTTCATTACCCTAGCTGACTCTCTGCGATCCTCTGTGAAACAAACCCTGCAAGACCTGCATACTTCTGGCATCGAACATATCGTTATGCTCACAGGCGACAATCACGGCACCGCTGAGAAGATTGCCTCTGAGGCGGGTATCGACGAAGTCCATGCCGAGTTGCTTCCTGAAGACAAAGTAAAGCAAGTCGGCAAGTTGGTTGACAAATACAGCTACGTCGCAATGGTCGGCGACGGGGTGAATGATGCCCCCGCCTTAGCGCGTGCGTCGCTTGGCATCGCCATGGGTGCTGCCGGCAGTGATGCCGCCATCGAGACGGCAGATATCGCTCTGCTGGCCGACAACTTGACGAAACTCCCCTGGCTAATCCTGCACTCTAAAAAAACACTTAGAATCATCCATCAAAACATAAGCTGCTCGCTCTTCGTAAAAGCAATTTTCGTTGTGTTGACATTCACCGGGTTCGCCTCGTTGTGGGCAGCAATCGCTGCTGACATGGGCGCTTCGCTGGTCGTAATTGCCAACGGTTTGCGCTTGCTTAAGTCGTAGAGTGGGCACCGCCCACCAATATAGATCATTGTCTTCAATTAAAAATTAGTAGGCAGTACCCACCCTACTTGCTAGCACACCACTGTCTGTCACGGATTCGAGAATAGAAACTAGCCACTTTAGGCCGACGAATAGAAAGAGGGGGAGAGTCAAGGATGACTCAATACAATAAGCAAGCGATTTGGCTGCTAATGCTGCTGGCTGGCTGTGCGTCTGCGCCCAAAGAACCGGTGATACTGCCGGCCGTATCCACATCTTCCCTGGAAACCACGCCGGCAACAGAAACCAGCGCTATTAAGCTGGTTAATTACACTGAGAGCGAGCCAGATGTCAAACAACCCTCGGCGTTGCTTGCTTATGAAACCCCTGAACAGCTAGCGACTCCGCTCGCCGAAGAAATGAATTCCGATGGCGTTGCCCTGGAAGCCATCGAGCAGCTAGCACTCGCCAGCAATCCCGCTGTTGGACAAGCAGCAGCCAAGGTCCGTGCCTTACGTGGCAAATATGTGCAGGTGGGACTTCCTCCCAACCCCACGGTTGGCTATGCCGGTAGCGAAATCGGCAACGATGGTACTGCAGGACAACAAGGTGGTTATGCGGGACAAGAGTTCATTACTGCTGGGAAGCTCGACAAGAACCGGGCCATCGTTGCCGCTGAAATCGATAAAGCCGAGTCCGTGCTAAGGGCCACGCAACGTCGAGTCCTTACCGACGTCCGCTCCAGCTATTATCGTGCATTGGTGGCTCAAAAACGCATTGAAACAGCCGAGACACTGCTTCACGCCACCGGCGAGGCGGTCAAGGCGTCTCAGAATCTGTTGGACGCCGAAGAGATCCCGCTGGCCGGTCTTCTACAGACCGAGGTCGAACAGCAAAATGCCGAGATCGTTCACCGCATTGCCGAGAACGAACTCACCGCCGCCTGGCAACAACTCTCGGCAGTGGTTGGAGACCTGGAGCTTGTGCCACAGAAACTGGCGGGTGATCCCACGGTCTTGCCACGCGAACTTAATTGGGACGAAACCTTGGCCAATATTACCATTTTAAGCCCTGAAATGGCAGCTGCCTTCGCCGAACTCGCACGCTCTCGGAGGGCGCTTACTCGTGCGTGCGTGGAACCCGTACCCGATGTCAACACACAATTCACTGTTCAATACGACAATAGTACAGACGACACCATCGCTGGCATCCAGACGACGATTCCTTTGCCAATCTGGAACAAGAATCAGGGAGGGATTCGTCAGGCCCAGGCTGAAATCAGCGTCGCTTCACAAAATATCGACCGCGTAGCGCTCGACATCAAAAACCGGCTGGCCAAGACTTTTCGCGAATACTCCAATGCCAGAGCCCAAGCAGAAACCTACGCCAACGAAATTCTCCCACGCGCCAGGAAAACTTTCGACTTGGTTCAACGTGGCTACTCACTAGGTGAGGTCGGCTATCTCGATTCGCTCACAGCCCAAAAGACCTTGATGCAAACGAACCTCGACTATCTTGATGCCCTCGGCACGCTCTGGCAGAGCTACACAAAGATCGACGGCTTGCTGCTCGAGGGGAGTTTGGATGCTCTTATCGATTAATCCTTCGCCGGAACCCAATCGGAAGCCCGAGACTTCCGACAAGCACCATCGCCAGACTCCCCGGCTCGGGAACGAACAGAATCTGGCCGCGGATTTCTCCTCCACCATGATCGAAGGTATGCACGTTAAAGTACAGATTCCCGGCGAGTAAGTTACTCAACTGGGCAGCCAATGTTGTGCCATTGCCTTCTGTGTTGTCCCAGACTCCAGCAAGGGTGCCGTTGACGGGGTCAACTACCAAATCGTCGAGGTCATTGCGAAGCGCTGGATTAGTATCAATTTGGCCAAAAACAATTCCGCCATTGGTGCCTGGAGCTCCCACATGAATGTGTGTTCGCGTAACATCGTCGTTGGGATCTACCGTCTGATTTCCATCCAAGTCCAGTCCAAACAATTGGATACTGTAACTCAGAGCATCCATGGTATCGTTGAGTTCAAAGATTCCTATTCCGCTGGAGCCCTCGTCAGGAATAGGAGGATTTTCCTGGTCGGAAGTGATCACGGCACGAAATTTAGTCGCCCCGTCTGCTGTCGGAGACAATAGCAGCACCACGATCACGAGCTGGCAAGTAGAAATGAGTGTCTTCATAGTAGTCAATCCTTTCTTCGGAGTACTCAACAACGGATTTGCAGAAAGTTTTGCTCACCGCTTGATTCTGAGCTTAAAGGTGTAGATCCGCTACGATTCTGGAGATGTACCCTATTGGGGGGGTAAAGAAAGACGCAGCGAGATCTACACCATATCTATGTCGCCACTGGAGGTTCATATTGCACTCGCTCAAGAAAATCTCATGCGACTTTGCAGAAGCATTAGAAGGACTAGCAGCACGATTGACGTAGGTTCAGGAACTGCAGTGAACAGATCATTTCCTAATGGTTGTCCATAATTGGATTGCCAAGCCATCAAGTCCCCACTACTGAGCGAATCTGGCGAATCTCCGCGCTGCCAGATCAGGAAATCGGCCCCGTCAACAATGCCGTCGTCGTTGAAATCTCCTGCTAATGAATCAGCACTTAAGGTGATGTTGTCGATGCCAAGATCTCCGTTGACAGGTTCACCACCTGAACTTGGGGGACCGGACTGGTGCCGAAGCATCACACGCAGGACACCACTCATGAGATTCTGGTAGGAGTCCACTCCTACAACACGTGTGAGATCGTTTTCAGAAAGCGAGAAGGAATAATTGCGCCACACTCCATCCGCGGGCACATCGACTGCGACTGTCGAAGTCCATCGCGGTGAAGAACTCGGGCTGATCCCAGGGCCAAACAACACTAGCCGCATGGAAAGCGGAGCCGATCCAACTGCCGCCATCATATCGGCAGTCACTTTAGCTGCTCCAATGGAAGTAAAATCTCCTGTCCACGCCGAGGACGAGTTGTGTGTTGCGAAGTTTCCAAATACTGGCAACAAATGTAAGAACCCGTCATCAACTCCGTCAGGTCCCCCTGTAGTCTCCAGAGTGACCGAGGCGCCCCCACTTGTCCATCCAGCAAGATCCGTCTGAAAATCGTCGGTATGCAGAGTAGCGCCGCGTAGGGTTACCGCGGCGCAAATCAACCAACACATCACCCACGCGAAATAGAGTCGTTGCACGGCTGTGTCCTGATTAAAAGTAATTTCGGTTGGAAAATCTAAGTTGAAAAATGAATCCTTTGAAAGGGAACAAGACAAAACATGATCCCGGTTAAAACCAATGACATCGGTTCAGGGATCGGAATGAATTTGTACACAATGCCCCCGGTTCCATTCGCAGGGGTGTTGGTAACCATGGCATAGATCTCACCATTGGAGTCTTCCCCGAAACCGTGAACCGTCAGGCCATTTGGCAGAATGCCAGCCGCAAACTGGGGAAGCATGAATTCCTTGATTTCACCCATCTGCAAGTCGGCGTAAAACAGGCGGCCATCCACCCGCGGAGGTGCGTTTCGCAAGGCCAGGTCGCCGAAAATGTATTTTCCCACCAACTCAGGTAGTGCCGATCCGCGATAAACAAACCCACCCGTAATAGAGATTCCATCGCCGTGATCGTATTGCAGTGTACCTAGTGGACCCGAGATCGGATCGATTAAACCCGCAGGCACTCCGGGGCTATTGGCCCCTACGACCGTGCCGTTGCTGCGATCAAACAGAAATGTGCCTTCCTTCATAGCCCATCCATAGTTTCCACCGCTAACAATCCGATTGATCTCTTCAATGTTGTTCTGACCGACGTCTGCCAAAATCAAGTCACCGGTACCCCCCAGGTCGGTGCGATCAAATGAAAACCGATATGGATTCCGCAAACCGTAGGCGTAGATTTCCGGAACCTCTCCTGGGCCCTGAAACGGGTTCGTTGTCGGAATACGGTACTGCCCATTGCCACTGGCGGGGTCAGGGCTACCAGGTGTTGAGGCGGGGGCGAGCGGATCGAATCGTAAAACCTTTCCCAGTGGTGTGGTCAGACTCTGTGCGTTGCCTCCTGGTTCGAGATGTCCCGGCCCCACATCGTCACGATTTCCACCGTCGCCTATCGAGAGATAAAGATACCCGTCTGGTCCAAAAGCCAAGGTACCCCCGTTATGATTGCCGGCGTTCTGGCCAAACGAAATAACTTCGCGCTGTGAATTCGGATCAATCACATTGGCATCACCGGCAGATACACTCCATTCCGAGACAACCAACTTGAAATTTTGCACAGCGGGATTAAGCGGATCGGCACTGGGAGTCACGTAGGTCGGAGTTGTACCAGCTGGAATAAGTTGACTCGTATAGGTATAAAGCTTACCGAAGCCAGGACTTCCAGAATTAGAGTAATCCGGATGGAACGCCAGTCCGAGAAGCCCACGCTCGTCGTTCGCATTAGCAGGGTTAAAGGGTGGCGAAACAATGCTCTGCAGGTCAAGCGCTGCTCCAGGGAGCAAGACGTCATTCTCGAGTATGCGGATCAGTCCATTCTGCTCCAGCACAAATAAGCGGCTAGGATCGCCGGGGGGACTGGTACCATAGAGGGGTGCGGCCATTCCCGTTGCGACCGGTTTCAGTCGGACGGCAATATCCCCCATGGTAATAGCTGGCAAGAGATGATCTGCATAAACCGACAAGCTTGGCGCAAGGGCAACAAGAATCGGAAATAGCCGTCCAAAACAACCTGATAGTATGCGCATTGACACGATGATCCCCTTTCGTGCAAGAGAACTGTTCCTGGTAAATCGCCCAATTCGTGCTTAAGAAATCTCAAAGCGTGAATGGAGTGGGACTAATAACAAAGTGTCGCGAGCACAGAGAGTCTATTGCAGCAAGCAAAGAAAGTCAGACGAAATCTATTGAGCACGGCCGACGTCAAGAAACTCCATCGCACGTGGTGTTTCCAACTCAGATACTTCGTACATCACCAGCCCATCGCGTTCGGAACGGAAGACATTTATCTCAGAATCGCTGGCAACTTGGGCTGCCAATTCGCTGTCCGCTGCAGCACGATCCACAAACACCATCACCGGCGATTCATCGACCATGCAGAGCATGGCGGTTGTATCGCGGCTCAGTCCACCGGGGTACGACAGGCCCAGCATTCTGGTTCCCTCCGGCATCGGCGAGAGGTGCATAGCAATACCCTGCCGATCAGCAAAAATGTCGGCAAAACGCTGGTTGTCGTGGCACTCATAATAAGGGACAAAGCCATTCTGCACCGTTTCGCGATAGATCTGGGCAAGCGGCATGGGTTTGAAGTAAGGCGCAGGTTTATTCCCAGTGAGTGTCCAGAATGTGAGTGCTATCCCGACCAGCGCGGCGGCGGCAGCCAAGATACCTAGAAAGAGTGGATTTCTATGGATGGGACCGTCAATCTCTGCAACAGGTTCATCGGTTTCCGTAAACGATGGCAAATTATCTGGGGGAGCAACAATCGGAAAAGACTTGCGGAGTGCCGCGTCGATTTTTCTTTGCAGTTGCGCTTCATCCCGACGGCTTCCCTCATCTTCGAATTGTGCCAGAATCTTCTCGCGTTCCGCTTCAGACAGCGTGCTATCGAGAAAAGCCTCGAAATCATCGTCTCGAAATGGTTTACGTTCGTTACTCATTTTTTGCAAAGATTTCAGCTAAATGCTACTTGATAATCGCTTCCGAAGAAATTGTCGACTTCGATAAACGTGGCTCATCGCAGTCCCCTGGGGAATCTCCATAATTTCTGCAATCTCCGCATAACTCAACTCATGCACTGTACGCAAGAGCAGGCAACAGCGGGCATCGTCGGCGAGTTCCTGAAGAGCCGCCAGGAGGTCATCCTCGAAGCAGGTTTGGTCTGTCAAAAGCTCTCCCGACCCAGGATCAACAGACTTCGCTCCGCTAACATCTGGTTCGTTGTCAATCAAATGTAGATTGACCGGGTCCGTAGCAAAGGTGCGCCGGCGGCTGAACTTGCGCCGCTCGTTGAGTGCACATTTACGCACGGCACTATACATCCATGCGAGAAAACTAGCTTCTGATTCAAATTGGGTATTCTTTGATAATGCAATACTGGCAGCAAGCTGGACAACGTCTTCCGCCCCCTCTTGTCGACCCAAGACTCCAGCCGCCACAGCTGTTAATTGAGGAAACGAGCTCTGATATAGCGCAGCCAGCATCGTCCCTTTCTGATGCGCAGAAAGATTCCCAGGAAATTTCGCTTTTAAATCTTGCGGACTATTCATTGCCGCCCATTATAATAGATATTGTCATGACACCGAGTTTTCCTTGCAGATACCTCCCCAAGTTTTAACTTTTGGGGGCAGGCAAGGCACCGATTCCCTGTGAGCTGGCGATGGCATCCAACCGTGCAAGCACGTCTCGTGGATTTACTCTCCTGGAGTTGCTGGTCGCAATCTCGATCATCGGCATCTTAGTGGGACTCTTGCTACCGGCTATCCAATCCGCGCGTGAGGCCGCTCGCCGCGAAAGTTGTCTGAACAACCTCAAGCAGCTTGGGCTGGGAATTCATTCTTACGAGTCAAGCCACCGCAAGTTCCCTCCAGGCCGAGTTGGCTGCGATGATACGGGAGACCACATGGCCATATCGGCGTGTCCACCCGGCTTGTCAGCCCAGCGCAAGACGGCAGCGAGCGGCTTCGTCGTTCTCTTGCCCCAAATGGAAATGCAACAACTCTATGACCGACTAGCGATCGACATAGGTGGACTTTGGAATCGCAACGTGGACGATCTTGGTTGGTACACTGATGAGTCGAAACGCCTTGCGATTAAGGAGCAACCTGCTTTTCATCGCTGTCCAAGCGATACTTCTGCACGGCTCAGCGATGTTTACAGCCCCGTTATCGCAGCTACTGGCAGTTACGCTTTTGTTCAAGGCACCTTGGGGCCAGGGAGACCTCCGGAACAAGTCAAATACAACAATGACGGTCCCTTCGTTTATGTTACTAGCCGTAAACCAAGCCAAGTGACAGATGGTCTTTCCCATACGTTTTTCGTGGGAGAAGTGATGCTGGCCGACACCTGGGAATCTTCGAACACCTGGACCTATGCACTTTCTAACGCCGATTGCCTGAGGACCACTTCGAATCGGCTGAACACGACTCCTGGAGATGGGTACGTCTACTATCGGCAAAATGGTGCCTTCGGCAGTCAACATCCCGAGGGAGCACTTTTCGCGTTCGGCGACGGGCACATCGAGTTTCTTTCCGACACGATCACAAGAGTAACTTATCGAGCACTTTCGACGATCTCAAGTGGAGAACTCGTCGAAAGGTGAGCATAGCCGTTGCGAGTCTAGCCGCACTACACAGGCGAAATCGCACTATCTTCCACTCAGGTCTTCGGTTGTTTCTTGTTCGGTTTCCACTTGGTGGCGGCGTTGCAACCAGCGCGCCACCAGCCAGCACGCCAGTGCCCACACCAGACCGGCAATCCAACCTGCCAAAACATCCGTAGGGTAATGCACGCCCAGATAAACTCGACTTACTCCCACGATAAGCGAGAGCACGATTGCGATTGACAAAACATATACTTTGAGACCTCTTCGCGGAACACTGGCTGCCAAAAGAGAACCAAGCGTTAAATAGACGATGGCCGACAACATGGAATGTCCACTCGGGAAACTGCTAGTGGTAACGTGCGAGAGGTGAGGCACGATATCCGGGCGTGGCCGGCTAAAAAAGTGCTTCAACGCTAGACTCACTACTACACCACTCAAAGTCGCCGTGAGCAGAAACAACATCATCCGAAGTTTGCCATCCATCCACAGATAGCCAGAGACGACCAGGATAAACAACGTCAACGCACCCACTCCACCCAAAGCGGTCGCATCACGACCCATCTCTTGCAACCAGGCGGGGCCGATCGGCGTCGCGGGGTCGTCTGGCTTTCGCATGGCGCGGACCATCCACGTATCGAACGCTTCAGTATCTCCCTCGAGCACTTCTCCTGCGATCTCGATAAAACCCCAGGTACCTATCGCCAAAACTAAAAGCAACAGTAGAACCAATGGTTCACGCCCGCCCAACCATTGGATCAATCGACGTATTGGCTCTCGGAAGTTGATAAACATTCTTTGCTTACAGATACACAAGAAACATTTATGTTAGTATATTCACACGGCGGATTTCACTAGAAGCGAAGTATAACATCGACGGTGAAGTCTCTGCAGATGCACTCGGCTAGAAAAGGAGAATTGCCATGTGGATGACATTATGTCGCGGAGTGATCGCTGGCGTCGTCGTCATCGCAGTCACTGAGCTATCTCGCAAGTACCCCCGCGGGGGTGCGCTGCTGTTGACCTTACCGCTGGTCAGCATTCTCGCCTTCATCATGGCGTGGACCAAGTATCAAGATCTGCCTGCTGTGGCTCGCCTGGCCAAAGAGACGCTGATTCTCGTTCCTCTGGGCTTGCCATTTTTTGTACCACTTGCCTTCGCCGAGAGATTCAACCTCGATTTTTGGACCGCATTTATGTTGGGAGTTCTACTGGCGTCGATCACAATTGGACTCTGGATGTGGTTGGGACCTTGAGCACATTACAAGAGATGGGCAGTACATAGCAGCAATTCAGATTGATTTGCTTCCTTTACCGCGTCTTCAAAAATAAGATATGTACTCCTTCGTAAATCGCTCTTGCATGGGAGGTACCATGAGATCCTCAAACACGTGTGATCCATTTGCGATAACCATGGTTCTTACCCTTTGGTTAGCCAACGAAGGGATTATCCATGCAAAAGACCTCCCACGACCCAATATTATTGTAATTCTCATCGACGACATGGGTTGGTCGGATGTGGGTTGTTTCGGTAGCGAAGTGCCGACGCCAAACATTGATGCACTTGCCGCAAGAGGCCTTCGGTTCACCCAGTTCTATAACACTGCCCGCTGCAGCCCAACTCGTGCCTCCCTCATCACGGGCCTGTATCCCCATCAAGCTGGGTTGGGCTATCTCGATAGCCTTGTCCGAGAAAACTCCAAAGGAACTCAAGGCCGTCTCCGCGGAGATTGCGTAACGATGGCAGAAGTACTTGGCGAGACGGGATACTTCACCATCATGACCGGCAAATGGCATATGGGACAGCATCGGGGTACCCCACCCTGGTCGCGTGGGTTCAAACGGAGCCTCAGTTCACGTGTTGGCGAATTGTATTTTCCCAATCAAAGACAGCAACGGGAAAATGGCCTGCATCTGAACGGCAAACGATTATCGTTGGACAACCCACAACTCGGCAAAGATTGGTATGGCCCCGATTTGCTCACCGACTGGGGGCTGCGTTTCATAGATGAGGCTTTGGCGGTCAAACAGCCGTTTTTCTACTACCTGCCCCACTCTTCAGTTCATTTTCCGCTGCAAGTACCTCAAGCGGACATCGATCGCTACCGCGGAAAGTACCTGGTTGGTTGGGACTCTTTGCGCGAAGAGCGTCATCAACGACAAATTGAAATGGGACTGGTCGATCCCAACTGGCCAATGGCTCCTTTACCTCCAGACGTGCCGCCCTGGGATTCGCTCAGTGATGAACAGAAGGATCGTTTTGACCTTATTATGGCCATCTATGCGGCGATGATCGACCGCCTGGATCGCAGCATCGGGACGCTGGTGGAAGGACTTAAATCGCGCGGCGTGTTGGATCAAACCCTTATTGCGATTCTTTTCGATAACGGGGGTAATGCCGAAAGTGGCCCGCGCGGTCGGCTCAAGGGCAAGAACCCCGGTGGGCCTGGATCAACCGTCTTTCTGGGCCAATGTTGGGCAACACTTTCCAATACTCCGTTCCGACGCTACAAGCACTTTACCCATGAAGGCGGCATCTCGACTCCGCTAATCGTTCATTGGCCAGCGGGCATTTCTTCTGACCACAATGGCCAATTAAGAACAGAGCCTGCCCACTTGATCGACTTGATGCCCACCTTTGTCGAGGTGTCAGGCGCCGAATATCCAACACAGTACAATGGCCACTCAATCCAACCGATGGAAGGTGTGAGCCTAGTTCCTGTCTTAGCAGGTAAAAAAATTAATCGAGATGAGCCTATCTTCTTCGAGCACGAAGGCAATCGAGCGGTACGCGACGGAAAATGGAAACTGGTGTTGAAGCACAAAGGCCCCTGGGAATTGTACGATGTCCAGGATGATCGAACCGAGCAAAACGATCTGATCGACGATCAACCGGACATCGCCCAAAAACTTATAGCACAATGGGAAGCATGGGCGGCTCGCTCCGACGTTGACCCCTGGGTTGGCCCACGACGAAGAGATTGGGGCGCCCCGGTGGAGGAGAGCCCGAAGGCTATTGCAAACTGAGTACCGCCGAGGTGCACTGCCGTTTATTCATTTTGTCCCGGCAGTCAGCAGTCCTTGCCAGATCTCTGGAGCAACTGACCAAGTCCATCGCTCGCCTATTCGAGAAACTTCAACATCACAACCGAATGCTTTGCTAATTGGTTCACTAGTGAGCAGTTTATCGGGAGGCCCACTTCCCACGATGCTGCCTTCGCGCATCAAGAGCACATCCGTGGCATTGGGAAGCACTTCCTCGATATGGTGCGTGACGATCAGTAACGTCAATTCAGGTCGATCCGCGTGCATTTTCGACACTGTGGCGAGCAATGTCTCTCGCGCGAGCAGGTCCAAACCTGCACACACCTCGTCTAGGATCAACATCTCTGGACTGCCAACCATCGCTCGTGCGAGCAAAACACGTCGCTGTTCCCCCGTGGATAGAGTATGAAAGTTTTGGCCGTCTTTTTCCCACAATCCCACCTCATGCAAAGCCTGGCGAGCAATCTCTACCTGCGATATTGTGGGTTTGTCGAAGTATATCGTCAGGATCCCAAAAAACCCCGTCAAGACCACGTCCAAGGCGGTCATGTTGTGATGGAGAAAAGCCGTCGAACTCGGATCAACAATCCCCAGACTTTTTCGTAGTGCATGAACGTCAACGTTACCGAGTCGTTCGCCGAAGATAGCCACACACCCGGTCGAAGGCCACAGATAACCAGTAATAAGTCTGAGTAGCGTTGTCTTTCCACAACCGTTGGGCCCGAGAATGACCGTAATCGCGCCTTGGTAGACTGTCCAATTCACATCGTGGAGAATTTCCACCTTCGGCGTGCGAAAACTTACGTCCTTCAGTTCAACGACTTTCTCACGACTCATGGTTATTGCGTTATCAAGGCTCTTTTGTGATAAGTTAAGTTAACAAATCAGTTCTACGCCTCTTGCAAGAATGACACACCGACTACGAATTGGGCTGGGACCACGTAGGATCATCAACAATTACCTCACAACCAACGGCACGATGCAACTGGGCCATCGTACCGGCAAGGGTAGCCTTGGCACGGGCTGCTTGCAGCTCGAACATCAAGACTTCGGTGAATCCACTGGCGAGTTCCCCAAAGTCAACCTGGCGGCCGCGATATTCAGCAGATGCAAGCTGCAAGGCCCGCTTGGATCGTGGCAAAATTCGCTCGTTGAAAAGGCGTAGCTGCTTGTCGGCGGCGTAGGCTTGGTCTGTGAGCCGGCGAATCTGGCGAAAGGCGTCGTCGCGAACATCTTGAAATTCACGACTCGACGCCGCTACTTCTGCCGAGGCTTCGCGGATGGCGGCATTAATTCGATCGCGCCAAATGGGTAGAGTGACTCCCACCATGAAGTTGACGTTGTCGTCACCGCTGGCCACGGGCGAGACGGCTTGATTTGCCGTCATGCCCATCCAACCGACTCCAAACATGAAGTCCGGATATTTTCCCAGGCAGGCAAGCTCTTGTTTCTGGCGATCCCGGGAAACCGCCCACCGTTGCTCGCGCAAGCGGGGACTGCACTGCAAAGCCGCGGCAAATAGAGCATCAAGTCGAGAAGGGACCTCGCCGACGTCGATGTCGGCGGACGGTTCGATTCCCTGGAGGGCAGGCTGCTGTACAAGCGCCGCGAGGTCCGCTTGAGCTAAGGCCTTCTGCTGGCGGAGCTCGATCACGCGATTGTCCAGGTCGTCGAGTTGCAACTGAGCACGCAGAATGTCTTGTTGGCTGCCCCCAGCCGCATTGCGTGCTTCAGCTAGTTTGACTAATTCCGCAGCGATCTGGCGGTTGTCGAAGGTGATTTGGATCGCACGGTCTGCAAACCACAATTCGTAGTAAGCGAGTCGAACCATCTCTTCGACCTCGAGTTCCGCTTGTGCCAGTTTGGCAGCAGCGATTCGAGTCTCTCGCTCTGCGATGGCTTCCTTCACACAGCGTTTTTCTTGCCAAGGGTACTCTTGTGATATTGAGAGGTCGTTTACTGCACGTCCATCCGCAGTTTGTAAGCCGGCGGCTGGGATTGGCCAAAAAGCGTTGCGGAGTGTGGGATCTTCCAACGCATAGGCCTGAGGAATGCGATTGGAGGCTGCCGCGACACGAGCCCGAGCCGCGCGAACGCGTGGGTGATTTCCAACCGCAACGCTAACGAAATACTCTATCGGTTGACTGACTACGTGATCTGTCTGTTCTGGTTCCGGAGTCGTAATGTCTTCGGGGAGGGGAATCGGCACATCATGCTGTACCAGCGAAATATCTTCTTGCGTTGGTTTTGAATCAGAAAAAGAAGAAGCCTGGATCGAATTAGAAATGACACTACCAGGCACTACAGTTCGTTTGGCCGCGGATCGTTCGCAAGGCTGTGTCGGCACGTTCTGGCAGCCACCGGCCACAACCAAAAACCCTGCACAGAGAATCTGGAATGTCGACAGCTTGAACAGAATTCGCGAATTCATTGCACGCACTTTCCCATGTCTCTCGATCCCTGCCCGGAAGCCTGGGAAAAGCTAATCTTGAACTACTCGGCAGGCCCAGTGATAATGACAGTAGACGTGAAGCACTCGGACTTCCCCCCATTCCTTAAATTCCTGCATTCCTTCCATTCGTTTTTCGACCTACCTCCGTGCTAAAATCCCGATCAATCCGAATCGCCGTTAATCTTTGCGTGACCGTTGCACTGTTGATGCCAGGCAACGTAAGCGGCATGGTTGGGAGTGATAGCTGCGCTGTTGATGCTAGCAAGCCTGCTAGTTGCTCGCGTTGCTGTCATTGCTCGATCAACGAGCCCGGCGAACGGTGCGGATGCTGCTGTAAAAAACCTGCTCCCCGCGCTGACGAGGCCAATTGCTGCAAATCGCGATCTTCCCAACAGGCGAGTAAACCATCTCCCCCGTCCTACCAAGGCATCTGCACCTGTGCAGCCGAACAGCGACCAGGGGCGCCTGCTCCACAAGGCCGCAGTATTCTGGAGCAACTTGTACAGATTCGTTCAATGGGCTGTGGGGACCTCATCACGACACCATGCGACCCAAAATTCAGCTTGATTGCTGAGGATCGTTTTTCTTCGCCAGCACTTCTGCCGCGCGACTCTTTGCGGCTGCTTTGTATCTGGCGCATTTGATGCCCTGCGCTCCCGGTACGCGCACAGCAAATTGCTGTTAGCTGAAATTTTTGCTGCGCGCAGGATAGCCGAGGCGTTTCAGCTGCTCAATCCTTCTTTGTGTTCTACGAATCATGAAACAATCCACCCCCACCTCCCCGGTGTTTAATCGTCATTGGTTTCTACGCCTGGGTTTACAAAGTGTCGTAATACTGGCAACTTTTTTGCTCGCCATCGTATTGGTAGGCTTGGCGCAGCGCATTGGCTGGATCCAATCATCGAGTGGCGAATCGACCGGTGCGGCAGAAACTGCCACCACCGCAACCGAATACACCTGCCCAATGCATCCAGAGATTCGCCAGGAGTCACCAGGTAAATGCCCCATCTGCGGGATGGAACTTGTGCCTGTCTCTTCCGCGAAAACATCTTCTGGGCACGAGCATGCCAGTAGTCCCACTAAACCCTCAGGAAACAACGCTCAATATATCTGCCCCATGATGTGTACGCCGCCGCAGAGCGAACCGGGCAAATGTCCTGTTTGTGCGATGGATTTGGTCAAGGCTGATTCGGGGGGTGGGAGCGAACGGTCGGTTGTGATTGACTCGTACGCGCGACGAATTCTCGGCATCCGAACCGCCAAAGCCAAATCAGGAGAAGTGTTTCGCACGATCCGCACCGTAGGTGAGATTGCCTACGATGAAGAACGCGTCGCTTCAATTGCAGCCTATGTCGACGGGCGTCTTGAAGAAATGTTCGCCGAGTATGTGGGTGTAACGGTTGCCAAGGGAGATCACCTCGCAGTGCTCTACAGCCCGCAGCTTTACTCAGCTCAGGTGGAATATATCGCCAGTCGCCAGACTCCGATCCTCAATACACTTACGGGCGAACGTGATCGACTGAGCGAAGTGGCTGAAGACAACCTCGCCGAATTTGGCATGACTCAAAAACAGATTGAGACTCTCCGCTCCACAGGTAAGGCGCAGAAGCGCTTGCCGATTGCCTCGCCGATCGGCGGTACGGTGATCGAGAAACTCAAGGTAGAGGGAGATTACGTAAAAACGGGCGAAACCATCTATCGCGTAGCCGATCTCTCGACCGTCTGGCTTATGCTTGAGCTTTATCCCAGCGATGCAGCAGCAGTTCGCTTCGGGCAGCAGGTGGAGGCCGAAATTCAATCGCTTCCTGGAGAAATTTATACGGGTCGCATCGCGTTCATCGACCCCATGGTCGATCC
This sequence comes from uncultured Planctomycetaceae bacterium, assembly GCA_937925545.1. Lineage (GTDB taxonomy): Bacteria > Planctomycetota > Planctomycetia > Pirellulales > Lacipirellulaceae > Bythopirellula. The sequence goes on along the minus strand of CALALR010000015.1, from coordinate 522,345 downwards.
CAGCACTCGCACCGTCGATGTGCGAGTCGAAATGACCAACTTCGATGGCCGACTCAAACCCGGCGACTATGCCACGGCAACAATTCGCGTGCCTGCCGTGCCACGCGAAAAAATTTATGATTCCGCCCTCGCAGGAAAATGGATCAGCCCCATGCACCCGCAAATTATCCGGAATGAACCGGGGCAATGTCCAATCTGCGGAATGGATCTGGTGCCCACCAGCGATTTGGGATTCGTAGATGAACCAATGCCAGAACAAGAGATAGTGAGCATCCCCAGAAGCGCGGTGTTAATGGCAGGTGATCACTCGGTGGTCTATGTCGAAACAGAACCTGGAGTCTTCGAAATCAGGGAAGTAACGCTTGGCACAATGACGGACGATCAAGCCGTGATTCTTGACGGAGTCAAAACTGGTGAAACGGTTGCCACTGACGGCAATTTTCTCATCGATTCGCAAATGCAGCTAGGCGGCAAGCCATCTCTTCTCGATCCGACAAGAGGCGGGAGGACCGACGCGAAAACTTCAGCGCCGGAGAGGCAACATGCTCACTAAGCTTGTCAAATTCTGCGTCAAAGAAGCCGTGCTGGTTGTGTTGCTGGCAGTGGGGGTCGTAGCCTACGGATGGTATTGCTATCGAACGATACCCATCGATGCGATACCCAATGTAGGTGAAAACCAAGTAATCGTCCTCAGCCCATGGCCAGGCCGCTCGCCAAAGGATATTGAGGATCAGGTGACCTATCCCTTGAGTGTATCGCTCTTGGCTGTACCTGGTGCTGAAAGTGTCCGTGGCAAGAGCATGTTTGGCTATTCTTTTGTGCAAGTCACATTTGAAGATAGTGTCGATTTCTATTGGGCTCGCAGTCGAGTCTCCGAGCAGCTTGGTGCGGCGTCAGCCCAATTGCCGGACGGGGTTACGCCGCAACTCGGTCCTGATGCCACTGGTCTCGGCCAAATCTTCTACTATGTGCTGATTCCGCCGAAGGAGGGCAAGAGTCTCGCTGAACTTCGCTCAATACAAGACTTTGTTCTCAAATATGAATTGCAGGCGGTCGAAGGAGTGAGTGAAGTCGCATCAATCGGAGGGTATGTTCGACAATACCAGATCGAAGTCGATCCCGACAAACTTCGCTTTCACAAGATTCCGCTCGATCGCGTAATGATGGCGGTCAAGGGTTCCAATCTCGATGTGGGGGCTAAGACTATCGAGACCACGGGCATGGAATTCATCGTACGCGGCAAGGGATTCTTAGGTTCCGGTGGCGACGTCGCAAAGGCGATCCGCGACATCGAACAAACCGTGATCGATCAAAGTGGTGGGGTTCCCCTGCGAATCAAGGACGTTGCCCGTGTACAACTAGGACCCGACTTTCGTCGCGGTGCACTCGACTTCAACGGTGGCGAAGCTGTAGGGGGAATCGTGGTAATGCGCTACGGCGAGAATCCCCGTGCAGTGATTGATCGTGTGCAAGAACGGATTCGCGAGATCACTCCTGCGCTTGATGGCGTGACCATCGAAGGAGTGTATGATCGCACTGAACTGATCGACGAAACCGTAGGTACACTGACCGAAGCACTTCGTGGAGAAACTCTCATAACCTTAATTGCAATCGTGCTGTTCCTACTACACGTTCGCTCCAGTGTGGTGGTGGCCGTGACGTTGCCCTTTGCCGTGGTTTGCTCATTCATCGGAATGAGAGTGTTTGGGATCGATGCCAATATCATGTCCCTTGCAGGTATTGCGATAGCTATCGGAGAAGTCGCAGATCTGGGAATCATCGTCTCGGAGAATATCTATCAGCACCTGGTCGGGGAAGAAATAGAAGGAATGAAGGAATGGGGGAATGGGGGAAATAAGAGTACGCAAACCGGTGTCCCTGATTCTCCCCTTTCTTCCTCACGGAGTGAGGTGATCTATGAGGCAGCTGCAGAGGTTGCGCCGGCTGTTTTCACGGCGGTCTCAACGACAATCCTCAGTTTTCTGCCGGTGTTTTTTCTCACGGGGCGGGATTACAAGCTGTTCGCTCCGCTGGCCTGGACAAAAACCTTCGCCATGATCGCCGCGTTGTTGGCTGCCGTATTTCTCGTACCAGCCATGTGTCGCTTGTTGCTGGGAAGTTTTCACTGGTCATGGAAGAAGTGTTTGGCAGTGGCGGGTGGCGTGGCAATCGTTAGTTTTGTTGCAGTCGCAGGAGCATGGGATTGGGGGTTGAGCGAGTTGTTGCCGGGTTCGCGTCTACTGGCCGCAGTTACCCTTTCAATGTTTGCCGCTCTTATAACGCTGGTCGCTACACGCGAGCGGCTACGTAGCGTCGAAGAGAATCCGACAAGTCGATTGATCCTCTATTTCTATGAACCGACCCTGCGATTTTTCTTGCGACACAAGTTTTCATTTGCAGCAGCACCTATTGTTATCGTTCTTCTGGGACTGGGCGCGTGGATCGGCCTCCCCACAGTGTTGAGACCGCTGGAACAAATTGCTCAGAAGTTGGGAGTTCGCCCCAACGAGCTGCCCGGCTACGTCGGGTTTAAGCACATCTTTACTGGTTTGGAATCCGACGACTGGATAGCACTGGACGAAGGAAGCTGGTTTTACATGCCCACGCTCTATCCAGCAGCAAGTTTTAGCCAGGCGATGCAGGTTTTACAGGCGCAAGATGTGCTGATTCGAGAAATTCCAGAGGTAAAAGACGTGCTGGGAAAAATCGGACGTGCCGAGTCGGCACTCGATCCCGCCCCAGCGGCAATGGTGGAAACTTACGTGATGCTAAAACCTCGCGACCAGTGGCGTGAAGGGGTCACCGAGCGTGACATTTGGGATGAAATCAATGCCGTGGCTACGCTCCCCGGTGTAACCCCAGCCAGTCCGCTGCAGCCAATTGAGGGTCGGGTAGTGATGCTGCAAAGCGGTATCAAGGCACCCATGGCAATTCGGATCTATGGTGACAAACTGAGCGACCTCGCCGATGCTGCTATTGCCGTCTCCGATCAACTAAAGCAATCGCCTTATGTCAATTCCGGGACGGTTAATCCTGACATCGTACTGGGCAAACCCTACGTCGAATTTACCGTCAATCGCGAAGCGGCGGCTCGATATGGAATGACAGTACAAATGGTCAATGAAGTCGTCGAAACTGCATTAGGTGGAATGAACCTCATAAAAACTGTGGAAGGACGGGAGCGGTATCCAGTCCGTCTCCGCTATAGGCGTGACTTACGAGAGCGGATCGATCAACTCGCTAGGTTGCCAGTGGTTACCCATAGCGGTGCCATTGTTCCGCTAGAAGAATTGGCGTCGTTGGAAACCACCTGGGGACCAGGAGCCATCAATAGCGAAAATGCCCGACTGGTTGCCCACGTCGCGTTTGCTCCTGCGGGAGTAACCGGTGATCTGGAAACTGTTCGCGCTGTCGAGCGTCACCTCAGCCAGGCTATCGAAACCGGGCAACTCGACCTCCCCACGGGGTATTCCTGGGAGACGGTCGGTTCGTTTCGCAATCAGATCGAAGCTAATGAAAGACTACTGGTTATTATACCTCTCGTTGTGCTTGCCAATTTAGGACTAATCTATTTACAGTTCCGCAGTTTGCCTTTGACGCTTATCGTCTTCTCACAAATCCCTGTGGCGTTTGCGGGGGGCATGATCGGGCTGGGGATTTTCGGCATCGAAATGAACACAGCTATCTGGGTAGGGTTTATTGCCCTTTTCGGTATTTCTGTGGATGACGGCGTGGTGATGGCCACCTACATGGAACAGATCTTCAAACGACGAAAGATCACCAGCATTCAGGACCTGCGCGAAGCAACCGTCGATGCCGGCAAGCGGAGAATTCGCCCGTGCCTGATGACCGCGTTCACGACTTTTGCAGCCCTTTTGCCTGTGATGACTGCCACGGGGCGCGGAGCTGACGTTGCTCGCGCGATGGCTCTTCCCGTATTCTCTGGTATGTTTTTTGAGTTGATTTCGCTATTTGTGGTTCCTGTTTTCTACTGTGGATTCATGGAATCCAAATTCCAGATGGGCATTGAGGATGCACGCTGGGAAGGGGTGGAGGAAATTGGATTAATGGGGGAATAAAGAAATGGGAGGAATGGCAGTATATCCCTGCAGAACTGTAATTCTCTTAATGATTATTCAAGAAAGGATGGTTTCAATGATACTTCGCATCACTACCGTACTCTGTCTCGCCTGTGCGTTAATTGCTGTTACTGCAACCGCACAAGAAAAAGTGTCAAACCAAAAGTCGGATGAATCCTCTTCCGTGCAAGGGATTCATGGGGGGATCTTGCAAAAGGTGGGGGAGATTCAGGTAGAAACCCTCGTCACACCTGATGGTATTTCACTGTTTACATATGATTTGACAGGGAAAGCATTGGAAACACCGTCAGCAAAGGGACTGGCAACAGTCCAAGCGCCGAATAATCCAAAGCGGTATCGCTACGATCTCTTTCCAGAGGTAAAGAAGAATCAACCTGCGAACTCGCTCATTGCGCCCGTCGACCTGTCCCAATTTTCTGGCCAAGAGGTCTTGCTCAGTGTGCAACTCGTCGGTATTTCGGAAGATGATCGTCGCACAGATTTCAGCACTCACTTAAAAGTACCGTTAACCGAGGCCCAGCAGGTTGCTGCAGCCATTGAGGCACAAGGGGTGTGTCCTGTGAGTGGAGGAGAGCTCGGCTCCATGGGCAAACCCATTCCTGTGACCATCGGCAATCAAACAGTGTACGTCTGCTGTGCAGGCTGTATCGACGCGGTAAAAAGGGATCCCCAAAAATACTTGAACAGCAAACCCGCGAAGCCCTCCGCCTTACCAACCACTGAGGAAGATGCCGATGCCATTGCAGCCCAAAAAATTTGTCCGGTGATGGACGAGCCACTCGGCGGGATGGGAAAGCCCTACAAGACAATTGTGGACGGTCAGGTTGTCTACCTGTGTTGCCCAGGTTGTGCCAAGTTACTTCATGCCAATCCGAGCGAGTATCTAGCCAAACTGACAGAGCAAGGGGTCGAACCACCTCGAGCCGAGTAAACTTACCTTGTAGCCATCATGCGTTGAAGGCTGGTTCGAGTTCCCCCACCGGTTCTGGGCGGGTAGGACGGCGAAGACTCTTCACGGCGGCATGGTATTCTTCCCTGGCTACCGACTCGGCAGCTTCATCGAAGCGCACGGCAAACGCCAGGAACGATACGGCCGTGACCAATCCACCGAGAATCAGAAGTGCTGTTGGCCATTCCAGTGATCCCTTGAACAAGAATCCTGCAGCCACCGCACCCGCGTTGCCGCCGGCACCGACGATGCCTGCGACTGCACCAAGTGCTTTCTTATTGACGAAAGGAACAACCGAAAAGGTCGCACCTTCACTCATCTGCACAAACAGGCTAAACACAACCAGTGCTGGCATGGCAACTGTGAGAGCGGTCATTTGCGAGAAAAACATAAGTGCGATTCCTTCGCAAAACAACGCAAAGAACAACCAAGTGACACGGCCACGCAGTCCCCACTTTGAGCCGAATAAATCACCCGATGCGCCTCCCAACGTCCTGGCAAAAAGATTCATCAATCCAAATGATGCCGCCATCATACCGGCGGTTGCCAGACCGAGATCGAAGTAATCGATAAAATAAAGAGCGGCGATGTTGTTGAGGGTCAGTTCAATGCCAAAGCATGCGCCGTAAATCACGAACAAAGCCCAAACTCGGTGATCGCAGCAAGCGGCCCAAAAAGCACCATTGGTTTTCTTAGTCGAAGGGAGTTTGCCGGCGGCACGAAGTTCCTTGAAACTTCCTTCGGGAGTGTCTTGGGTGAGTAGAAAATAGGCTACCCCTGTGAGGCAGCAGACCGTTCCAGCCACGACCATAGACAACCGCCATCCGACGGCATCGCTGAATCCGAGAGTCGTGACGAACAACCCGAAGAGGAGCGGCATGACAAACTGCGTGACCCCACCACCTAGATTACCCCAACCTGCTGACGTGGCGTTAGCAGTGCCAACTACATTCGGGGCAAACATGATCGAGGTATGATACTGAGTAATCACAAACGAAGCGCCGATTACTCCGATCAACAGGCGGAAAATCAGAAATGTCTGAAAATCATGCGCCAGACCAATCCCCATCACGGGCAGTGACCCTAGCACCAGTAGCCAGGTATACGATAGCCGCGGACCGAACCGATCACACAACCAGCCGATCGCCAACCGCGCAAAGATCGTAATTGTCACTGAAGCGATGATCGACCAGCCAACCTGCTCTTTGGTGAGGGAGAGTTCCTCGCGTACCACTGCCATCAAAGGAGCGATGCCAAACCACGCAAAAAAGCATAAGAAGAACGCGAACCAGGACATATGAAACGCCCTGATCTGAGGCATACCGAGATTAAAGAAGTTGCCCCACAGTGTTGTCGTTTTGTTTTTAATTTCCATTCAGTTTCTCAGCTAGTTCTCTAAGCGCGTATCTTCAGTACAGACGCTATCGAGTTAAGGGTTAATAAACAGCAAAGACGGCGGGCTTGCTTCAGCAAGCCTGCGACGGCGGCTAGGTGGGTTTAAAGGTTGGTGGTGTCACAATTCCGGTAGATTGGAAGCTGATACTGATTCCGCCTATGTAATACCAAATTGCAAATGTCATGCCGCCACAGTATCAAGCTAAGAAGAATCTTTCGCAGAGGAGCGGAGACGCAGTCAAACTAAATAAGGAAATCTCTGCGTCTCCGCGTTACTACCGAGACATAAATGATTCCAGCAACATTTCTATGCACGTCTTGCCTGTATGGTAAGCAATCTACACCTTTTGAATCATCCAATTTCGACCTAAATCAGCTAGAACCACAGCCAATCTTATAACTGTAAGAGCGACCGGCGCAGAACTTGCAACAAGCTAAATCAATGGGCGGTGCGCCTACATCTTGCCCGTAGTTAAACTCGCATGAAAAGTTTCATTAATGGCGGTTGTCGCAGAATCTTCCACCACAGGTACCAATGGATATTTGGTCCAAGCCCTGTTGGACGAACAGAATCGTACGACGGTTGTCGAGCGTTTCTCGCAACGTCATGCCTCCGCTACCGAGCCGCTCCTTGCTGGGCACTATCAAGATTTCATTCCCCTCTCGAAGCCGAAACCAGGAGAACAATACGCATTTGAGGTCGACCTCGATGCATGCTCTGGTTGCAAAGCATGTGTCGTTGCTTGCCACAACCTCAACGGCTTAGATGAAACTGAGCAATGGCGCAGTGTGGGCATGCTGCACGGTGGCAGTGAACAACATCCCGTGTTGCAGCACATTACCACGGCCTGCCACCACTGCATCGAACCGGCATGCCTCTCAGGATGTCCTGTCCTGGCCTATGATAAAGATCCTGACACAGGGATTGTCCGCCATTTAGACGATCAATGCATCGGTTGCCAGTATTGCATCTTCATGTGCCCCTACGACGTGCCGCAGTACAACCCTACCAGGGGAATCGTTCGCAAGTGCGACATGTGCCACGATCGATTGACTGTTGGGGAAGCACCGGCCTGTGTGCAGTCTTGTCCCAATGGAGCCATTCGAATTCGCAACGTATCAGTTGATTCTGTAATCACTGATTGTGAGTCCAATCAATTTCTGCCCACGGCACCAGAACCGGATATTACGCTGCCAACGACGATTTACAAATCTAACAAACCCTTGCCGCGCAATCTGCTTCCTGCCGACTACTACTCCGCCAATCGCCAACATAGCCATTTGGCATTGGTGTTCATGCTGGTACTGACTCAACTTTCGGTAGGGGCATTTGTAGTAGGCCAAGCATTGGTTTCCGGCCCGTGGGCCGACCCACTCATGCTGACAACAATTCGCCCTGCCTATGCTATTGCCGGTTTGGTTGTGGGGCTTCTGGGAATGAATGTTGCCGTGTTGCATTTGGGTCGACCTTTGTATGCGTTTCGTGCTTTGTTGGGACTCCGAAGCTCGTGGCTGAGCCGCGAGATTCTCGCGTTTGGTGTGTTTGCTGGTGCTGCGCTGGCGTATGCCGTCGCAGTTTGGTTGGCGGTTGATCGTCCCAGTCTCGTTCCTTGGGCTGATCGCCTGGGACTGGCAACGGCAGTCACTGGAGCAGTCGGCGTGTTTTGTTCCGTGATGATCTACGTCAAAACACAGCGTCAGTTCTGGAGTGGCGCACGCACCGGAAGCAAATTCCTGCTCACCTGCCTCGTGCTGGGACTCCCCATCGCGCTTTTGGTCTCATTGGTCGCTAGTTACTGGAACGAGCAACTGACAGCTCACTCAATTATGCAGATTTATGGCCAATCGCTCTGCAAGATGCTAATGCTTGTCGTGGCACTCAAGCTCCTGTTTGAGACAGCCATCCTGGCCCGACTGAAACAACGCCGATTTACCCCGCTCAAACGCACAGCCCTGTTGCTCACGGGAGAACTCAGCATGACGAACATGCTGCGGTACTTCTTCGGAATCATGGGAGGCCTCGTTCTCCCGCTGGTGTTGCTAGCCGACAAAGCAACTGCTTTCGGAGAGAATGCCTATCAGCCTTTATTTATGGGATTCGTGATTGTCTTGATTACCCTCTTGCTTTTGATCGGTGAACTGATCGAACGCTACCTGTTCTTCGCCGCTTCGGTCGCACCAAGTATGCCGGGGGCACCATGATCACCACTTTACACCCATCCGGCAGTTCGCTCCTGCGACAATGGCATGGCCCACAGACCGAAGAACTCTTACGCGCACCAGGGAAGTTCGGCCTCGGCCAGGTTCCTTTTACCAAGCAGCCCGATGCCACCACGACCATGGTATGTGGCTACTGCTCTACAGGCTGTGGATTGAACATCCATCTTAAAGAGGGCGAGGCAATTAACCTGACACCCACGGTCGATTACAGCGTCAACACCGGAATGGCCTGCCCCAAAGGCTGGGAAGCACTCTCCGTGTTGCAATCGTCCGACCGCGGCACGATACCACTGTTGCGAGACGACCAGGGTCGCCGCGTACCGGTGAAATGGGATATCGCGATGCGCACTTTTTGCGATTCCTTCAAACATATTCAGGAGCGTCACGGAAAGCACTCTGTTGCATTTCTGAGTACGGGTCAGATCCCCACCGAGGAAATGGCCTACCTGGGCAGCCTCGCAAAGTTTGGCATGGGGATGCTTCATGGGGATGGAAACACTCGGCAATGTATGGCCACCTCGGTCGTTGCTTACAAGCAGGCGTTTGGATTTGATGCACCGCCTTACACCTATCAGGATTTCGAGGAATCCGACGTGATCGTCCTCGTGGGGTCAAACCTCTGCATCGCGCATCCAATTATGTGGCAGCGGGTGTGTCGCAATCCCCACCAGCCTGAAATCATTGTCCTCGACCCTCGCACGACCGAGACAGCCGCCGCCGCCACACAGCACTTGGCTCTCAAGCCAAAGTCGGATCTTCCGCTGTTGTATGGTCTTGCTCATATTCTTATTGCTGAAGGGTGGATCGATGAAGATTTCATTGACCAGCACACTGAAGGCTTTGACGAATTCGCCCGCCATGTGGAGAGCTACACTCCGAACTTCGTCGAAGAGATAAGCGGCATTTCGAAGGAACGTCTCCATTTCGCAGCCCGTTCGATTCACAAAGGCACTCGCGTGAGCTTCTGGTGGACAATGGGAGTCAACCAGAGTTACCAGGGAGTCCGTACTGCGCAGGCTATTATCAATTTAGCGTTGATAACTGGCAACATTGGTCGCCCCGGAACGGGGGCCAACTCGATTACCGGCCAATGCAATGCCATGGGCTCGCGGTTGTTCAGCAATACCACCAACTTGCTTGGTGGCCACGATTTTAGCAATGCTGCCCATCGCCAGAAGGTTGCTGCCATACTCGACATCGATGAAAGTCTGATTCCTACGGAAAGCAGCTGGGCCTATGACCGCATTATCGAAGGAATTCTCAGAGATGAAATCAAAGGACTTTGGGTGATCTGCACCAACCCCACTCATTCGTGGATCAATCAGAACACCTGTCGCGAGATTCTCGAGCGGCTCGACTATCTGGTCGTGCAGGATATGTATCACTCGACCGAGACGGCGTTGGAAGCTGACCTGTATTTACCTGCTGCTGGTTGGGGCGAAAAAGATGGAACGTTTATCAATTCAGAACGCCGAATCGGAGTTATCAAGAAGGTAGCGAAGGCGCCAGGGCAGGCGCTCTCCGATTTTTCCATCTTTCGACTCGTCGCCCACTACTGGGGTTGCGAGGAAATGTTCGCCCGCTGGCAACAGCCGGAAGATGTCTTTCACTCGATGAAGGAACTTTCGAGAGACCAGCCTTGCGATATTTCCGGTATTGAAAATTATCGCATGCTCGACGTCCGTGGCGGAATCCAATGGCCTTTTCCTGAGGACTGCCAGGATGAGGAAAATGAGCGGCGTTTGTTCACGGACGGAAAGTTCTATCATTCCGATGGACGCGCACGTCTTCTGTTTGAAGACCCGCGCGAAATGCCCGAGCCACCTAATCCACGCTATCCCTATCTGCTGCTGACAGGTCGGGGAAGTGCCTCCCAGTGGCATACGCAAACGCGCACCTCCAAATCCAGTGTGCTCAAGCAACTCTATCCACTCTCCCCCTATGTCGAGATCAATCCGCAAGATGCTCGCCGCGAGAGGATCCAGCCCAATACCATGGTCACCGTCACTTCGCAGCGAGGTAGTTTGCAGGCCAAGGCATTTGTGACCCCCACGGTGCAAGCCGGACAGGTTTTCATCCCGATGCACTATAAAGAAACTAACCAACTGACCCACGCCCATTTTGACCCTTATTCCCGACAACCTTCCTACAAAAACTGTGCTGTACGAATATCCCCCGCACATGTTCCAGTGATCGGCCCGTAGGGTGGGCATCGCCCACAAGTTCGATTCAATTCCCCTAAATCTTTGTGAACTATTCTGTGGGCAGTGCCCACTCTACGAACATGAACACTTCCAAACAAACAGTCGTCGTCATTGGTAATGGAATGGTTGGACACCGGTTTGTCGAAAAACTGGTCGAGTTCGACACCCTCAAGCAATACAAAATCGTGACCTTTTGTGAAGAACCTCGAGCTGCCTACGACCGCGTAGGACTCACGTCGTTCTTTGCCCATCGCGATGCCGAGCAGTTGATGCTCGCCCGCCTCGATTGGTATCACGAGCACAATGTGGAACTACACATCGGCGATCGGGCCTGCACGATCGACCGCGAGAAGAAACTTGTTCGCTCTGAAAAGGGTGTCGAAATCGCCTACGATCACGTCGTGATGGCCACAGGTTCGTATCCCTTCGTGCCCCCTGTGGAAGGCTTCAAGCAGCGGGGCGTGTTTGTTTATCGCACCATCGAGGACCTGGAGCGGATCATTGAATTCGGTAAAAAATCCAAACGTTGCGCCGTCGTCGGTGGCGGCCTGCTGGGTTTGGAAGCAGCCAAAGCAGCTTATGACCTCGGTCTGGAAACACACGTCATCGAGTTCGCCCCGCGACTGATGCCACGGCAGATCGATGATCAAGGCTCAAAGATTCTGGTCAAACGCATTGAAGAAATGGGCGTTCGCGTTCACTTGAACAGGGGCACTAAAGTGGTCCTCGGCAACGGGCAGGTGGAGAAGATGGTGTTCAACAACGACGAAGAGTTGGAAGTTGATATGATTATTGTCTCCTGTGGGGTGCGCCCGCGCGATGATCTGGCTCGCGAAAGCGGCCTGGAACTTGGTGAACGTGGCGGCGTGCTGGTCAACGATTATCTGCAGACATCCGATCCGAATATCTACGCTGTCGGCGAGGTTGCCCTCCATAGCGGCTTGGTCTATGGCCTGGTCGCGCCCGGATATGAAATGGCTGAGATTCTGGCGATGAATCTTACAGGCAGCCAAGCCACCTTCACTGGTGCCGATCTCTCCACGAAGCTCAAATTGATGGGCGTCGACGTAGCCAGCTTCGGCCAGTATGAACTCTCTGCCCACGAAGCTACCCCATTGGTATATGAAGACCCAATCGGCGGAGTCTACAAGAAGTTGTTTTTTGATCCGGCAGGAAAGCGTCTCTTGGGTGGAATATTGGTGGGTGATGCCTCCGACTACGGTACGCTGTCGATCCTCGCTAAGAGTGGCGATCCGCTGCCCTGCCAGCCGGGCGAACTATTGGGGGGCTCCGGCGGAGGAGTGGCAGCGGCACTGGGAGGTCCAGATGCAATGTCGGAGAATGCCCAAATCTGCTCCTGCAACAATGTTACAAAGGGAGCCATCTGTGCGGCCATCACCGAAGGGGGCCTTACCTCACTCGCAGATGTAAAGGCCTGCACCAAGGCCGGGACGGGTTGTGGTGGATGCATGCCGCTGGTCACAGACGTGTTCAAAGCCCAACTCGAAAAGTCTGGCGTCGCAGTGAACAACAACCTCTGCGAACATTTTTCTTACTCGCGTCAAGAACTCTTCAGCATTATCAAAGTCATAGAAATCAAAACATTCGCCGAGTTGATAGCCTCCCATGGCAGTGGCAACGGGTGCGAAATTTGCAAACCGGCAGTTGCATCGATTCTTGCCTCGCTGTGGAATGAAACAATCATCAACGCCGACCATCAAACCTTGCAAGACACCAACGATCGTTTCCTGGCCAACATGCAACGTGGGGGATTGTACTCGGTAGTGCCCCGCGTGCCTGGTGGCGAAATCACTCCGGAAAAATTAATTGTTTTGGGCAACGTCGCCAAGAAATATGGTCTCTACACAAAAATCACCGGTGGCCAGCGAATCGATCTCTTCGGGGCTCAACTTCATCAGCTTCCCGACATCTGGGAAGAATTGATCGAAGCCGGATTCGAGAGTGGCCACGCTTACGGTAAGGCGGTGCGAACCGTGAAGAGTTGTGTGGGCACGACCTGGTGTCGCTACGGAGTGCAAGACAGCGTCCGCTTTGCGATCGAGGTGGAAAAACGCTATCGCGGGATTCGCGCTCCGCACAAAATCAAGTTTGCTGTATCGGGATGCGTTCGCGAGTGTGCTGAGGCCCAGTGCAAAGACGTCGGATTGATCGCCACCGAGAATGGCTACAATCTCTATGTCTGCGGCAACGGTGGTGCGAAGCCACGTCATGCCGACCTCTTTGCCACCGACATTGATGAAGCGACGGCAATTCGCTACATCGACCGGTTTCTGATGTATTACATTTTCACCGCCGACAAGCTCACCCGGACTGCCACCTGGGTCGAACAACTCGAAGGGGGGCTCGATCATGTGAAAGATGTTGTTATCCACGACAAGTTGAGAATTTGCGACGAATTGGAGCAGAGGATGCAGCATTTGGTTGACACGTACCAATGTGAGTGGAAAGCCGTCGTCGAGGATCCTGAGAAGCGCAAACTCTATCGCCAGTTCATTAACACCGAGGAACATGAGCGCGACATCGAATTCGTCGACGAAAGGGGTCAACAGCGGCCAGTCTACTGGCCCAAGGATGGTGATCTCGTGCAGATTAATACGCCGAAAGCAAAACACGAGATCGACGGAACCTCTAAACGGCCACCCGCTCCCAAACCCGAGTGGGTCGAAGTCGGGAGCGTCGCAGATTTTCCTCAGGATGGGGGAGCTGCCATCAAATATGGCGACGTGCAGATTGCAGTGTTCAACTTTACCAGCCGCGGCGAATGGTACGCCTGCCAAAATATGTGCCCGCACAAAAACGCCTTTGTGCTCTCCCGTGGAATCCTTGGGAGTGCGGGTGAAGAACCCAAGGTCGCCTGCCCACTGCACAAGAAGCCCTTCTCGCTCAGGAGCGGTGAGAGCCTGTCTGGTGAGGATTATTCCGTGAAGGTTTTCCCCATCAAGGTCGAAGGGGACAAAGTGCTGGTCAAACTCCCTCCCAAACAGCAACTCGACGCCCTATTGGCTACCAGGCTACACATCATCGGCCAAGAACAAGCTACCTGTAGTGCCTGCGCGATCCGACAAGAAGCTGCCGTGTAATCCAATACTATCTCGCCTTGGATTCAGTCGCTTCCTCAGGCAGCGGTCCGGCTAGCGGTGGCATTTCATAATACTTGCCATCGTTAATCAGTCGCGGATCGCCGGTCTGTTGTAGCGTTGCCAATAACCGCTCCCGGAGATCATCGATTGCCGTTGTATAGTGTGGATCGGCCGCGACATTGTGCATCTGGGCTGGGTCCTTCTTGAGGTCAAACAACTCAACACGGGGCCTCTTGCCATAGGCATAATCGAAAACATTTTTCCACTTGGGGTCATCACGGCGACTGACGATCCAAGCCTTGGTCGGTCCCGCATCCTCATCAGCTAGGGTGACGCGCGTATTCTCTCGAATCGCTTCCTCGGGAGGGGGATTGCTTCCCTTCAGACCATAGGGATCGCCAAGTGGATACCGCTCCGGATGGAAATTAATAATGAACAAATAGTCTGTCGTACGGATGGCCCGCTGTGGATAAGGCAGAAATCCTTCCCGGGCATTTTCGACATGACGCTCGCGTCCCATCACCACGGCATCGCGAGTTTGGTCCACTTGTCCATTTCGATCGGATGCAAGAATCGGCCATAAGCTGCGGCCAGTCATCAAGTCGGGAATTGGTATCTCGCCCGCTTCCAGAATCGTCGGTGCCAAATCGGGTAGACACACAAAGTCGTCCACGACCCGACCGCCATGCACGCCCGGTCCAGCGATCGCAAGTGACACGCGTGTGCCGAAATCATAGAGGTTACACTTTCCATGCGGAAAACCTGGAGGACCGTGATCGCCGGTCGCAATGATCAACGTGTTTTCAAATGCATCTGTTTGTCTCAATTCCTCGATGAGCTCACCCATCGCCGCATCGAAAGCTTGGACCTCTCCCAGATAGTCTGCAACGTCTTCTCTGACTTCAGGTACGTCAGGGAGAAATGGGGGCAGTTTTCCTTTGAGTGATTGGGGTTCGATTCCCCACAACGTTTTTCCCGAACCTCTTTCCCATTTGCGGTGAACGTTTGTTGGACCAAACCAATAACAGAATGGCTGGTTGCGCGTGTTGTCGGTGAGAAACTTCCTGAAGTTTTCTCGAACCTCTTCCAAGATTTCTTGTTTCGCTTCATCGACCGATCTGCCGGCGGAAATCAACTTGGTGACGTTTTGAGAAAACTGATTGATCCTTCCACCAGCTTCTTCGTAAGAGTATTCGTGTCCACCGAAGGGTGCATCAACAGGTGTGCCAGGACCCCACACCTTCCAGCTCTGGCCGATGTGGTAACCACTCTCTCTCAGCAAGAGGGGCCAACTGGGGATACTTGAATCCCAGACCGCGCCACGCAGAATCGCACCCCGGCCAGTCCGCCAAAAATATTGACCAGACAGCAGAGAACTACGGCAAGGAGTGCAGGAGGGGGCATTCACGAAGGCATGACGAAACAACACACCTTCTTTGGCGATGCGGTCGAAATTCGGTGTGCACACAACATCACTGATATCAGGCTCGTTTTCCAACTCCGCATAAATACTCGCCTGCCTCCCCCAATCGTCGGCAAAAAGGAATAATACGTTTGGTCGGTCGGCAGTAGCAATCGCATTCAATTGCAAATAGATAACAAGAAAAACAAGATGGTGCATACTACATGTTCCTTCGATTCAATTCATGGCTGAGTGACTCGTCTGGTAGCAGTGGCTGCAAGAGGCAGAAGGTGGGTATCCATCCAGCCATAGAGAAGCTGTCTCGATTCATGGCTTACCGAGTGGCCGCGACCATGAATGAAAAAGGCAAAGTTTTCTGGCACCTTTGACAATTGATAAATCTTCATCACACTCATTAGCATCAACACCCGTTGTCGCTGCACCTCAGAATTGCCGTCGTTAATGGCTGATACGTCGAGAAAAGCACGAGGCGCGATCAGCGCCATGATCTCGTGAAAATCTATGGGAGGAAGCTCTCCACGAAGCATTCCCGGCCTGGCATGTTTGATGTAGGAATACCAGCGATCGCGAGCCCAGGACAATACCTCAGGATTGTGGCGAAATGGTGGCGCACTACAGTTGCATGCTGCCACTTTGATTCGCTCATCGTACGCTGCCAGAAAGATGGCTCCCTGTCCACCCAAGGAATGGCCCAGTGCTCCGATTCTCTGCGGGTCGACCTCTTTAAGTTCAGTCAGGACGTCGATGGCGATGGAATGCTCCCAGGTCGATTTGCCGACCGCCGTCCAATCTGGATGTTTCTTGTAAAACGCTTCGGTATCGTAAGCCCCCTCTTGCGGTAGACGGTGCCCAGAGACAAAATGCTCGGGCGCGATCACCACATAACCGCGCCGACAAAGATGGTCCAAGTACGCCTTATCCGGGTTATCGACCAGTCCCGCAGCACGTTGTGCCCCTTCCGCAAAGGTACCATGGAGAGCAACGATTGCTGCTGCCTTGCTTGGAAGTTCGAGCGGGATGCCAAGATAAGCATGCGCCCGTTCGTCGATTTCTACCTGATAGCTGATTAATCTTCTTGTGTACTTTTGATCGACAACAACCGATTCGTGGATTTTCAGTTCAAGCGGTACTCGCTCGGGCTTAAATTGGTCACGAATCAACTCAAGAAAGCGTTTTTTCAAGATCCGCCGTTTCTGCTGCCACTGTACTGGTGTTTCCAAGCCTTCTGTCAGGTCATCCCAAGACGACTCGATGACGTGAGGCTTCCAAAGAGTGGATGGTTCAACAGCCAGTCCAGGAGCAAACCAAGCGACGTCAATCACAGCGATCCAGAGGAGATAACGAAGCGGTAAGATCATGTTCATTAAGTGCTTACTCACAATTCAATTCTAGGAGAGTTTCCCTGCCACTCTGGGCTTACCAGAAATGTTCCTGATGAATATGAGCAATGTTTGGTTGTAACAAAATCGGGATCGAAAATTGATAGCCATGCTAAAACCTTTAGTAAGTCGGCAAAAACTCACTTGTCGATCTGCATCTAGTTTTCTAACTTTTAAGATGTAGACGTAATAGAGTGGCCACAAATAATGGTCGAATCCTCGGCACTCCTATTCACTGCGTACCCAGATTGAAATGTAAGCATGCTTACATTCTTTTCGTTCGGTATCTGTTCATCTTAGTGCTTATACTATAATTAATTTCAGCTACAGAAGAATTAATTTGATAATACTCAATATATTGCTATCCTCCCTGGCTTCCTCGAATCAGGCCACAGTTGAGACTCATACGGCACCAATAATCCAATGTAACACCTTATGTCTGATTCACTATGGCATTTGAAGCACTGCAACCTTTTCCACAGCCTTACCCCCAAGGAATGTGAGAATTTAGCGATCTCAAGCAAATTTCGCAGGTTCCCAGCCCGAGCCCCCATATATCTGCCAGGGGAAAAAGCGGAGCATGTGTTTCTTGTAGCAGAAGGGATGGTCAAAGCTTCTACAATTACTAACGATGGCAAAGAGTCGATACTATCATTTATTGATCAAGGAGAGCTGTTTGGTGAGATGGCTCTCCTGGATGTATCCCAACGCGAAGAGTTTGTTGAAGCGATCGAACGCTCAACTGTGGTCATGATCCCAAGTAGGGTATTTCAAGAGTTGTTAGTAGTTCGCTCCGACTTAGCTTTGGCGATTACCAAGCTCGTAGGACTGCGACGGGTGAGAATTGAACGCAGGATTCGAAATTTGATGTTCCAATCGGCGCGTGACAGACTCATTCACTTGTTATTAGATCTGGAGGAGCAATTTGGTCAGGAAACTTCGGAAGGTGTACGACTTCGGCTTAAACTTTCTCATCAGGATTTAGGTAATCTCATTGGGGCTACCAGAGAAACGGTTACAAGCCTTTTGGGGCAGTTGCGGGCCGAAGGAACCATAGATTACAAACGCAATAAGTTCGTACTGAAAAATGTCAATGCGCTTGCAAGAGCTGTACACCGCGTGCCAATTTCAAGAGTCGAACCAACTAATAGAGGACTTCTAGATTTCAATAAACTTCCAGGGAGTCTTTGAAGTTCTGCCATCAGTTTACTTCCCTTCGAATTTGCAGGATCAGAGATAATCTTAAAGGGCATTATTTAGATCCGAAGGCCCTAGACCGGCATTTTTCCTCATCCGAGGAGCGAAACTCAAAAAATGACAGGGAACTGTATTTTGCATAACAGAAATAGTCATCAATTTTTAACGATAATTGTTGAAGAAAACATGATCTGTCGCCATTGAAGCCTCCCTTTTTTCCACTTGAAATTCCGATCAATGAACCATCTGCATAATAATCCAAAGAATCGGGTACCCGATGACTGGGAAACGCTGCAAGCCGGATATTTATCCGGGATTTGTCAGCAGGTGCAAGTTGCTCGTCGTTCTCAGGCCATGCGTAGCAAGGGACTAGGTCTGCTCTTTATTTTGATCACTGTAGGCCTGGGAGCCTGGGGTATTAGCCGAGTAGCGCATCCTGACCCCGGCACCCATGCCGGCATCCCCTGCCGAGTAGTCCAGGAAAATCGAACAGCCTATCTTGCAGGCACACTCGATGCAGAAATTACCCTACAGATCGAAGCGCATTTAGATAAGTGTAAGCAATGCCGAGCCATGCTAGCCGAGTTCAGCTCCAGCGGTGCCGGCCATGATCTCGTCAAGCTCGGTTCTTTTAGCAGCATCCGCTCTCATCAGCAGCGATCAAGCCATCACTTAGTTCGGAGATAACTTCGGCGCTGGCTTGGACTCATCTACCTTTTTTGCGATTCCAACAATGCTGTGTGACTGGTTGCTGAATCAGCTGACTCTCAGTACATTTATCTTAGCTGGCAGATCGTCTCTGAGATTGATAAATCGCTCAGCCAATCTTCGCAACTGTGAGCCGATGCGACGATTCTACGGTTTACTCGATGGGTCCATCTGTGAAACTAATTACATTCCAAACCGCTGTATGAATAATCAAAGGTGTTAGCTAGTTCACACTTCTGTCCCCAGTGGTCTGCTATAATTATCGATAGGATACGATTAAATCACAGGAAAGGCTGACGAATTTGGAGCGAGTTCCATGCCACCTGAGTCGCCTAATGATATCCCTTTGGCATCTAGTTCTATTGCCAAAGATATGCCGTGCCATTCGCCCCATAGCTTTTCTTGGCGCCGCGTTACGCTGACGATTTCTGCCTTATTAGGAGTTCTGCTCTTGTTGATTGTTTATATGGAGTTGAGCGGGTTCTCTCCATTCAAACCTGGTCAGCAAATCGACGGTAATCTCTTGCTGGCTCAAGGTTCGACCAATCGCAATGGTCCGGCGTTTGATCTCACCAATACAACTATTCATCGCAATCAAATTCTCGGCGGGGGACCTCCGAAGGACGGTATCCCCGCGCTGACAAACGCCCGCTTCCTTGCCACCAAGGAGGCGTCGTTCATGCAGGCGGCCGATAGGGTAATCGGAGTTATAGTAGCCGGCGAGGCCCGCGCTTATCCCCTGAAGATCCTAAACTATCATGAAATCGTTAACGACCGAGTGGGGAAAGTGCCAGTGGCCGTTACTTACTGTCCGCTCTGTGACTCGGCGGCCGTGTTTGATCGGCGCACGCCCGTTGGGGAGCGCGAATTTGGGGTCTCCGGGCTGCTTTACAACAGCAATGTGTTGATGTACGACCGAGACAAAAAAACCGAGAGTCTCTGGTCACAAATCTTAGCCTCAGGCGTTTCAGGCCCCGGCGCCGAGAAAGAACTCGATTCGCTCCCCTTGGAACTGGTGACCTGGGGCGAATGGAGTCAAAAGCATCCTATGACGCTAGTTCTTTCTCACGACACCGGGCATCCACGTGATTATACGCGGAGTCCGTACTCAGGCTATTTTCAATCGCCCGCACTAATGTTTCCCGCTCAGCCGACCAGCGACCGCTTACCCGCCAAAGAACGGATCTTAGGTGTGTGGATCGGCGACACCTATCGCGCTTATCCCGAATCGGCGTTCAGCGAGGATAAGACGAAGATTGAAGATCACTTTGCCGAAGAGAGAGTTGTCATCGAATACAATCCCGAGACCAAGAGCCTGCGGGTTGCAGAAGCCGATCACGGTGTCGAATGGATGTATTCCTTCTGGTTCGCGTGGTATGCAATGCATCCAGAGACAGAGGTCTTCAACCAAAATTAATGACTAAATCTTGGGAAGTGTCCGATTGCGCAAATGACGAGAAACGCCGTGGTACCCAACAGGGTCCCCATTGGCAACAGCAGCTTTATTTACAAGGACACCAGACTCCCCTGGCAACCTGAACCGGCGCCTGCGGTGCAGCCAAAGCAATGGCGACCCGTTGTGATGCGTCGTTTGCTGAGCAGAGCCATATCCACATCAAAAATGGTCTGCGATTCTCCTTCTGCCAATGGTAACTCCAGCATCTGATTGAAGTCGCAGTCGTAAAGTCTCCCCTGCCAGTCAACCGAAAGCATCGAGCGGCACATCACGCCGGCTGCAGCATGAGGATTGAATGCCTCGACCAACTTCTGCATGTAGCTTTCGTACCGACCGGAATGCAGGAGGTCGTCGAGAAACCGGCTGATTGGAAGATTAGTGATGGTGTAGAGCTTTGTGAATTCGATACCGTGCCGCTCACGGAGTTCACGGCGATAATCTGCTTCAAGCTGTGTTTGCGAAGGCGGCAGCGAGGGGCCAACTGGATTATATACGAGTGCAAGTGATAAAGAACTGTTTGCGTTCCCATAACCAAGTTCATTCAAACGACGAAGTGCTTGAATCGATTTTTCGTATACTCCGTCGCCACGCTGGCTGTCGCAATTCTCGGCAGTATAACAAGGCAAAGAGGCGATGACCTCTACCTGATTCTCTGCAAGAAACTCGGGCAAGTATTCGAATCTCTGTGCAACCAGGATCGTCAGATTACAGCGGTCGATGACGTGACGACCCAACTTGCGTGCCTGCTCGACGAGCCACTTAAAATTTGGGTTCATCTCCGGAGCACCACCCGTGATGTCCAGCGTGCAAATCTCACTGTCTTTCAAGACGCGAATCACGGCTTCGGCGGTATCCCGAGACATGCTCTCACGGCGATCAGGGCCAGCATCGACGTGGCAATGTCGGCAGGTCTGGTTGCATAGTTTGCCGACGTTTACCTGCAAGACTTTAATTTCCTCGGACTTAAGCGGAAGAAGCCTGTGGCTTGCAAGCATACCATGAAAGGTTGGCAGCGCTCGGTTCTCCTCCGATTCAAGTATCGCAACTTGGCGTGATGGATCGGCCAGCGGACTGTGTTGTCGCAATAGTGAAAGTTGAATGATTAGTTTCTCCTCAACACTGTCAGTTGTCAGTGGTCTAATGCCTCTGAGTAGTGACCATTAACAACAGGGCTCCCCGTCGCCGCAGCAAACACCCTGTGCTTCAATTGTCGATGCATAACCGCTTCCCTTCGTCTCCTGGGGAGTGCGCAACGCCGCTGGACGACAATTGAACGTCGTCGCCTCCGCAAGAGGGACCTCTTCAAGTGGCACAATGGGATCGAACATCCCGGTATAAGGTTGAGCTTGCAAAAGATGAAATGTCTTGTCGCAGACTGCCATTCTCTCGCCCCGACAATAAGTGTGTCCATCGTCGTCGACCACTTTTTTGAAGGGACCTCGATAAACGACCGCCTGCTTGCGCTCCAGGCAAGGGCCTTGTTTTCCTTTATATGCGACCACCGTCATCGAACGAAATTCAATCCCTTCGACTGTCTGCCATGGCTCACGTTGTCGCTTGGCAATTTCAATTCCGTGAAATCCGGCTGCTTCGAACGCCGTTAGAAATCGATCTTCGCGAAACGCGCCTGAAAGGCATCCTGACCATAATTTCCCGTCTCGCTGCATACGCTCAGGTACGTCTTCATCCGATACTATATCACTGATTGCAACCCGGCCTCCGCGCTTGAGAACTCGAAAAACCTCCTCGAACAACTGGCAACGGTCTTGCTGACGGACCAGATTTAACACGCAGTTGGAAACCACGCAATCAACCGAGTCACTGGCGATCATGGGTTGATCTCCCCTGAGTCGATCTTCCAGGTGACGCAGCGCTAGCCAATCCGAGGGATTGTGAATCGGATGTTGCGCCAGTTCGCGGCCCAACAGGTCCAGATCCAGACGCAAATCCTGAATTAACCCATAGCGAAAATCGACATTTCCGAAACCAAGCCGCTCGGCAACGGCCTGTTGATGGCGGCGAGCAAGTGACAGCATTTCGGTGTTGCAGTCAACTCCTATCACTCGGCCCAGTGGTCCAACTACTTGCGCGAGAATGTAGCAAAGCTTTCCACCTCCTGAGCCCAAGTCGAGAACCGTTTCTCCCTCTTTCACGTAGGGAGTGGGGTCGCCACAGCCATAATCGCGCTCCAAAATCTCGTCTGGAATCACCGACAAGAAGTCTGGCGAGTATTCTATCGGACAGCAGAGGGCTGGCTCCACTTGATTGGCGGCCTCTGCATAACGTTCATATACGGAAGCCTCGACGGCTTGATGTTCGGCAAAACTCACTTTGTGTTCGCCTTTCTGGCAAAGATTAATCTAAAAAAATCAGGCCCTACTATGGACCTTGAAAATATTCGATACCATGAGAGTTTCTAATCACTCATGCCTGTCGGCTCCGTGAAGTTGACTACAGATTGAGACGAAAATGACTAGAACCGGTTTCAAAATCGTGAGTCGAATGCACCAGCATTGGGTGAACATGTGTTTGGGCTAAGAATTGACGTCACCCGAGGCTAACGCCTACGGCTCACAAGAACTTAAATCACATTTTGAAACCGCTACTAGCACGTAACTTCATGGCAACCTATCACGCGACCACTGATTCTGACAAACTTTGCTGCCACAAGAAAGCAGCACCGGTCAATTCGGCCAAGATTTCTCTTATTATACCTGTAGGGCCAGACGACTCATCCTGGAATTCTTTGCTGGAGCAAATTGCTCTCTTTCAAGCCTGGTTTGCAGAGATTTGGCTAATCACCACTAGCACTGATTCTGCTGACTTCGAATGCTGGACTCGTCGATTCTCAGATTCAGAAATAATTCATTGGGTTCACACTATCATCGGCCGCGGCCACCAACTCAATACCGGTGCTCGGCTCGCGAAAGGAAGCTGGCTCTGGTTTCTTCACGCCGATAGTCGACTGTCACACGATGCAATCTCCGCTTTGAGCACGGCATTGCAGTCAGACCATGACTCGATCTATTTCTTTAATCTTAAATTCGAGACCGATGGCCCTACAGCGACTCGATTGAATGAGTGGGGTGCTTGGATGCGATCCCATTGGTTGCGGCTTCCTTTTGGCGATCAGGGACTGTGCATGAGTCGCGAAACTTTTGAGCGGCTAGGTGGCTTTCCTGAGAATGTCCCCTATGGCGAAGACCATCTGCTCGTCTGGCAAGCGCATAAACAGCGTATTCCTTTGCGAGCAATTCCCGCAACCATCACTACGAGTGCCCGCAAGTATCGTTCAGATGGTTGGTTCAGAACAACAATACGTCACCTTTGGCGCACGGCGGCACAGAGCTTGCCCCAACTGGTGGCCCTTTTAGGAAGTCGCTTGCGATGACATTACGCTCTGTCGCCATCGCCGTGTTCGTCAAAACACCTGGTTTCTCACCGATCAAAACACGCCTGGCTGCAGAAATCGGAGAAGCAATGGCAGAGGAGTTCTATCGCTTGTCCGTGGCTGCCGTCGCTGCGACCTTAACCGCGACAGCCCAAGCGACAGGGGCCACACCTTATTGGGCAGTCGCTGAAAAAGCGGCGCTTGAAGATTCACTGTGGCAACAGTTCGCCCGGATCTCACAAGGGGTCGGCGGACTTGGTGAGCGCTTGCATCATGTGTTCGATAGGCTCTTTTCGAATCATCCTGCCGTGATCGCTATCGGAGCTGATTCACCTCAACTCATTCCGCCACTGTTACAATCTGCAATCTCATTGCTGCTCGAAAATGGATGCAACGCCAAGCATGTGTTAGGTCGGTCTCATGATGGGGGTTTTTATTTAGCAGGGTCGAACGTACCAGTTTCGCGCCAGGTATGGACTTCCCTAACCTACAGTGTGAGAAGTACCGCAGAGGACCTGGCGAAACAACTAAATCAGACGGGAAAGATTGAAGAACTGCCTCGACTGACCGATGTCGACGAGTTACAAGACCTGCTCGTTGTCGGCAAGCAAATGCGCACTCTGAGTCACCTTTCTCCCGAACAGTGGTCACTAGTTCAGTGGATCGAAGCCTCAGTATGTCGATGAACTCTTTTTACACGGAACACAATAGAGAGTTACTCTCTCGATCAGCCAGCCAAAAGTGACCATCCTAAGTCGCTGCTAAATCAGTCCAATCGCGCGTGCGACCAGAAGCTTCGCCAACGCGCAGCAAACTGGGAGCTAACGCACTCTCGGATGATGAACAAACCCTGCTAAGAGGTTTGACGAAGCCTGCTTCATCAATAATTCTCTTACCGTTCACTGAATCTTAACAGATTCTCTCATAATGCCTCACGGAAAGCTGATTCTTGGGTCTTGGAGGCCATTGGTAAGAAGCTTTGCAGTCTGGTTGGATTAAATCGCAAAGGAGCCCTATGTATACGACATTTCAAAAAATGGAAGCGGACAGACGAGCTTTTACACTCGTAGAATTGTTGGTCGTAATTGCAATTATTGGCGTTCTCGTGGCCTTGTTGTTGCCGGCTATTCAGGCAGCCCGCGAGGCGGCACGACGAATGCAGTGCAGCAACAATGTGAAGCAGCTTGGTCTAGGGGCCGTCAATTTTGAATCGGCGCGAAAAAAGCTGCCTCCTAGCGGCCAGTGCGATTCAACTGGTGGCGCATCGACTACTTACATGATTCATTCCACGGCGACCTACATTTTGCCTCATATCGAACAGCAGGCAATCTACGACATGTTCGACCATGCCTCTGATCCCAAGGTCGTTTACAGTGCCACCCCCAGTGGTTCGGGAACATCGCTCTCCACCCCCACGGGGTGTCTGCTACATCCCGAGGCTAGGGGCCGAAACTATGACGACCCGTCACACCCTCAGGGACAGGTTGCGGCCAAGAGCAAGATCGACACTTTCTTGTGCCCTACCACACCGATCGACAATGGTTCTCGAGATCCCATGCATGGTTATGGTGGAATCGATTACATGATCGTTGCCCTGTCGGACGTGGATGCCCGCGAGGGCTCGCCAACCTATGGGATGAGGACCCCGGGTAGTGGTTCCGATGATTGGAAAAGTCAGGTGGTGGCCCCGATGTTGAATTGTGATGGTGGTGGTTATGGACGTGTGACCGACGGTGCCAGCAACACAATTCTGTGGATTGAAGATGCTGGCCGTTCGCATCCGGATGTACAAAACTACGGCGCTTTATCCAATCGCTTCACTCCCGTTTCCGGGGCGGCGGACCCCATCAATATGTCGAGTGGCCCCAACGGACGCCGAGTATTCGCTTGGGCAGATGCCGATGCAGTGGGTAATGGTTTCTCCGGCCCTAGCAACGCCATAAGTCCTGCATCCCGCGTTGCGAAGCTGAACAACAATGCATCCCCAGATGGCGGTCCCCCTGGGTGTCGTTGGTCTGTCAATAACTGTGGTCCTAATGACGAACCTTTCTCCTTTCATCCAGGTGGTCTCAACGCCGCCATGGGAGACGGCTCGGTTCACTTTCTTTCGGATTCGATCGATGGCATCGTGCTGAAATGGATGATCGGCGCAGAAGATGGACAAACAATCAATGCTGATCTTTAACAGACTCTCAAGGAGTTATTCTCAAATGCGATATTCACTGTATGCACTGGTCCTGGTATCGATTCTGGGGTGCGGGGCCAGTCCACCAGGAATGAAGAGTACACCTATTCCTGTCAAAGGAAAGGTCGTGCTGGCGGGGCAACCCGTGAGGAATGTGGCCATTTCTTTGCAACCGCTGGATGCTGGCCACATGAAAAGTCTCCATGTGCAAGCCGACGGCACATTCCAAGGAGATATGATTCCTGGAAAATACGCCTACTCTATAGTTCAAGTCGCAAACACACAGGGAAAGTCACAGGGCAAGATTCCACCACAGTATTTAGAGCCAGACCTGGAACGAACGGTGCAGATCGATGCCGGACTGGAACTGCTGATTGCCCTGGATTAAGTCACCATACATTGTAAATCTACAGGGCGGTACTTCGCGAAACGACTTTGGGTGAGCCACGGAACCCTGATATGAGATATTTAGAGTTTGTCGTGGAACTGTTACGTGAACTCTTTTCCCAAAAGAAATGCCACGGCGACCCGAGAAATCTAGATGGGATGATGAGAGCCAAAAGTCAAATCGGATACCTCTTGGAACTCAGATCTCAGCACACGATCAGTAATTATATTCCTCACGACGGGGCATTATATCTGCGGAATAATCGGCTTCTCACGCAAAGTTAAAGTGCTGACTCCAACATTCTGTCGGAAAATCTTTTTCAGCGTAACGCCATTCTGACACGATTAATGAGAGAGATCCTCCTAGATACTTTCAATTATCGTGTTGGCACTATAACGCAATCCTTGTACCTAACTGAAAAAAAGTTATTCCGGCTTTTTCTCAGAAAAAAGGTTGTCAGTCCTGACTACCAGTTGTAAGGTGCGGTCGTTGCCTGTCCAACCTCATTAGGAATCTCTGCGAAGCTGCTGGAGGGCATACGATGAAACAAATTGGCTCTTTGCAGTGTTTGAGCGCGAACGGCTTTTCTAGCGCGCTCAGAATCAGCTACCGCACCTTCGACCTCTCTCTTCTAGCGTCGGCAGGCGAATCACCGTTGGCGCTCATCTTCTCTACGAAAAGGAGAACACCGTGGCTTTTTTCATCCGCTTCTACACTACATGCTCGATCTTCAACACGCTATTCACTCTAATGCTTTTGGCGTCGATTCCCCATTCTTCCAATGCGGTCGATTTTACTTGGACGGGTGCCGGTACCAGCGATTGGGACGACCCACTTAGTTGGGATTTTCAAGGCATCCCTGACGACGTTGGCGACACAGCATTTATTAACACCAATCCAGACCCTCGACTTGTCGCTAACAGAACCATCGGTGCCCTGACCATCGGCGCATCTGCTGGGGATCTTTTTACCGACGGATTCAACTTGACAGTCAATGGAGGCACCCATTCTGGGACGATCACACTCGAAGGAGGAGGTAATGCTTCGCTATTTATCGACAACGGCGCGAGCGCTTTTGAAGTTGATACCGACAACCTGGTGATTAACGACGGCGCCCTGGTCGATCTCCGTAGCAGTGGCCTGCAGGTCGATGCCTTTTTGGATAATAACGATGGGGGTCGCATCAGCGGCGACGGTGTCGTTCAGATCGCTGGGAATACGAACTTTAGTAACGACGGCAACGTCCAAGCTGCGGGGGGTACGTTGACCATCAATCGCTTCGGGTTGAGCACTGGCAACTTCGACTGGGACGGTGGCGGCTCCGGCACAGCACTCATCGAAGCGCTCAGCAACTCGACACTCATCATAGACATCCCCAACGGCAACGATGATCTCAATGGTGAAATTAGGGTGGGACTAAATGGCGAGATCCAAAATAACTTTGCTTGGGATCTTGCTGGCAGTGCCACCTTTCCCGGCACTCTGAATCTCAATGGTGGTTCTGGCACCGCCACAATTTCAGGTGCCGCTTGGGGGATGGCGGCAGGCGGTGGTGCTCTGCTGAATGTTAATTCCGGCACGGGCGTGATCGAGTCGAATCTTACGATGACCGACGGCACCGCGACGGTCGCCGCCGGTACTACGCTCCAATTCGACGGCACCGTGACCGCCAGCGGGGGCACAATTACAAACAACAATCTGATTGTCTTCAACGACGACGCCACGATCAATGCGGGTGTTGATTTTCAGATGCCCGGATCAACCGCCTCGCTCACGGTTGGGGCTGGGGCCTCGGTCATCATCAACGATGCCAACTTCAACCTCGATGGGGGTGGATTTTCTACCAATGTCACCACGATCAATGCTGGTGGACTGCTCGATATAAATCATAATGACGCTACTGCCGACGACATCATAAATCACGTTGTCAACCTCAACGGTGGGACACTCTCGGTAACGAATGCGGCCGACGCGGTTCCCTGGGAGTTTATCTCTTCCAGCACGATCAATGTAGCTGGTGGCGGCACATCGACCATCAGTGGCGACGAACTCAATCTGTTTGGAGACGTCAACGTCGCCGCCAACAGCATCCTCAACGTGAACACCTCTGGTGGTCCGAATACCACAACTTCGACGAATATCGACATCGCTGCCGGCGGATTGGTATCGATGGGAAGTGGTGCTGAATATAGCGGGGGCACTTTCACAGGGGCAGGTACGCTGCGCAATGCTGGAGCTTCGACTGTCGTTGCCGACACCACCATTGATACCGCTGTCTTTGACATGGACGGCGGAGGCGTCGGCAGTGCTCATACGATTAATGACGGGGTGACGCTGACAATCGTCAACGGCATGTTCGAGGAGTCTGGCACCAATTCGATGAATGATCCGTTTACGCTTGTGGGCAACGGCAGCACGATTATTGTCGATGGCTCATCGGAGTGGATTCAGGACACCAACACGATCACCGCCAACTCCTCTGGAACCGGTAGCGTCGCCATCAGCGGTGCATCACGATTTGTATTGCGCAGCACGCTCAACGTGGACGGCAACACTGCCATCAACGCACCCTTTACCCTTGACGGCGGTACGGTCGACATCGACGCTGGTTTTGAATTGGATACCAATTCCGCCGCGGGTAACACGATTCTTGACGGCGGGACGATCACTGGCATGGGAACTTGGGATCAGAATGATAGTATAACTGTCTCGGCGAGTACCACAGTCAGCGTTGACAACATGGACTACGATGGAGGCATCTGGACCATTGATGCCGGGGCAACGCTCACGATCGCCGTTCAAGACCCGGATTTTAACGACGGAGGTAATGTTCTTAGTACTACCACCACTCTCAACAGCGGTTCAATGAATCTGACTACCGCCGATGTCACGACTACTTTCGATTCCAGTACCATTAACCTCAACAACACGACTGGTGTGGTCCCCATCTGGTCGGGTGAGGGGATTGATTTTGGTGACGACGCTGGCAGCAGTAGTAGTAACTTGAACGTGGGAGGCACGGGCATCTCTCAAATTGCTGCTTTAGTGGACTTCAACTCTGATGCCGACGTCAATGTAGCTGCCGGGGCCATCCTGGAACTCACCAGTATTGTCGACTTCGATACGGTCAATGGTGTGAACAACGCCGAGTTCACCGGTACTGGAACCTTTCGCCTGGGTGAAACCACGGTGAATTTTAATGAAGCCGTCACTTTCAACATGTCCGGCGGCACAGTCGACTTCGACGGCACGGATGGCGATACGACGGCCCTGATCAATGTTGATGCTGCCGTCGTAGTCAACGCTGCGAGTTTCGATAGCTTTGGCGATGGCTTGGAGATTCTCGATATCGACAATCTAAATGCCGGCAACTTGGGAAGCTTGACCGTGAATCTCGACAATCCCAATGATTCATGGACCCTCTCTCCTACGGGCACGCTGAATCTTATCAATGAAACTTCCGGTACGAACTTACTAGCAGGTTCAGACGTCATTTTAGACGGAACCACCAATGTGACCGGGTTTGCTATCAGCAGCGCACGAGTCGAAATCGGCGGCTCGATGAACATTCTTACTGGAGTGGGGGGGCAATTCCGAATGACAGGCGGTAGCCTAGCCGACCCAAATATCATCGCAGGTGGCACGGTCAACG
This sequence comes from uncultured Planctomycetaceae bacterium, assembly GCA_937925545.1. Classification (GTDB taxonomy): domain Bacteria; phylum Planctomycetota; class Planctomycetia; order Pirellulales; family Lacipirellulaceae; genus Bythopirellula. Next base: position 492,597 of record CALALR010000015.1, on the reverse strand, counting down.
GGCCAGGCGAGCTTGCCGCAACTTCGACCTCATTGCATGGTAACGGTACGATTGATGCACCTGTGCGCTTTTTCGGCTCAGCGAGACTGCTTGCCGACGATGGTGTGCTCAATGTTGACGGGGCGATCATCGACGTCGGAACCATCGGCACCGCCGACAACGACGGAATCCTTGATGTCGGCAACGCCTGGAACACGAATGTCGCTGACCTCGTTGACCTCAACGGCGGCGAACTCCGTGGCGGGGACATCACCAATGATGGTGCGGAAGGTATTAATGGTAATGGCCTTATCACAGCACAGGTGAACAACAATACTCGCATTGACGCCGAAAATGGCGGAACGTTACGAGTGACCAACAATTCCAACGATTGGGACGGCTCCGCAGAAACGGGCCAATTAAATGCACTTGCCGGGAATCTTGAGATCGTCAGCATTTTTAATTTTGGCTCCTTTGACGGAACGGTCAACATCAACAATACGCGCGAGCTCTTCATCAACGGCTTCGATCTAGATTTCAGCAGCGGTTCAACCATCACCCTTACAGGTGGTAGATTGCGTTCAAATACCACGCAAGACATTGCTGGAACCGTGACGGTCAACGCAAATCCATCGCGGCTGCAAACCGATTCTCGGTTCTTCTCTTCGGCAGCAGTCACTCTCAACGATGATCTTCATCTTGATGGCAACACACAAATTGCAGTGGGGGCGAGTTTCACCGGCACCGGATCGCTGGTCAACGATGCGGGCAGCACGTTGACATTGGTCGACGGTGTCCTCGCCACCGACCTGGCTGTGCTGTTGGAAAACGATGGCACGCTCGTGATAGGAACTTCTCCCGGGCAAGTGGCGGCCACCGATTTCCAGCACTCGGCCACCGGCATTCTGGAGATCGAAATGATGGGCACCGGCCTCAACGATTTCGACCGCTTGAATCTGACCGGTGCGGCCTCGCTCGCTGGCACCCTGGATCTCTCCTTGCTCGCGCCTTATGTGCCTGTTCTAGGGGATCAGTTTAACTTTCTCTCAGCGACAGCAGGCATTGTGGGAACTTTCGACACGATTCTGCAGCCTCCCACCATGCCAGCGGGCCTAGAGTTCACCGTCAACTACTTCCCAACGATTGCCCAGTTGGAGGTCGTCGCGGCACTTCCCGGCGACTTCGACATGGATGGCGACGTCGATGGCCGTGATTTTCTCATCTGGCAGCGGGGGGATTCGCCCAATCCGTTGAGTGCCAGTGATCTAGCCGACTGGCAGGCCAACTACGGCACGCCACTCGTGGCTGCCACGACTGCCGTGCCTGAGCCCACGACATGTATCTTACTCCTATTGGGAGCAATGGCCCTGCAAACGCGTCGCAAGAAAACATTAGTCTGCTCCAGCGAGTTCACTTAGCCGGAGGCACACCTGCCTCCGAGATTTGTCATCCCCCCGGACCGCGTGGCGGTCCGGCTGGGTCGTTTCGCTCAACGCGTCCAGCTAAGCCAGGTGCTCATGAGTTTTTTCACTGTTGGGGTCAAACGCGTTCTGTTGTATTGATCGCCCAACTTGCGGATCGCCTCGGCCTGGGTGGGATAAGGGTGAATAACGCTACTAATTTTTTTGAGGCCTACTCCGGCATGCATCGCCAGAGTGATCTCTGAGATCATGTCGCCAGCGTGTTGAGCGACGATGGTCGCACCGACAATCTGGTCTGTCCCTCGTTTGACATGCACTTTGACAAATCCGGAGTCTTCGCTTTCGAGAATCGCCCGATCCACCTCAGCCAATTGCTGGACGAACGTGTCCAGCTCGATCCCCTTTGCCCCAGCGTCTTTCTCATACATCCCCACGTGGGCGATCTCCGGCGAAGTGTAGGTGCACCAGGGAATGGTCAACTTCGATTGCTTTGCGCAACCCATGAACAATGCATTTTGGATCACGATCCTTGCCATGAAATCGGCTGCGTGGGTGAATTGATATGGCGAACAAACGTCGCCAGCTGCGTAGATACGCGGGTTGGTCGTCTGAAGATAGTCGTTGACCTGTACCCCTTTCTGGTTGTACTGGACATTGACGGCTTCCAGATTGAGGTTTTCCACGTTGGGCTTGCGCCCCACCGCTACGAGCAATTGGTCCAACGGCTGATCATAAGATTGGCCATGCGACTCGACGGTCAGGCGTGGTTTACCATTCTCGGCCTTTATCTGGAGCTGCTTGCCACAACAGAGCAGAGTGACACCGTCGTTCGCCAATGACTGCTGAACAATTTCTGCCGCCTTGCGATCTTCCTGAGGGAGTATGCCGTGCTCGGCCTCAACCAGGAAGACTTGCGAACCCAAACGGGCAAACGCCTGAGCCATCTCGCAGCCGATAGGGCCAGCACCGATGATGCCCAGCCGTTCGGGTAGCTCAGTAAGCGAGAACAGAGTTTCGTTCGTGAGATAGTCAACGGTATCGAGCCCGGGGATCGGGGGTGCTGCGGCGCGGGCACCAGTAGCAATCACTGCTCGTTTAAAGGAGAGCTTCTGGCCATCGACTTCCAAAGTGCTGGAATCGACAAAGCTTCCTTGTCCAAAAAACACGTCGACCCCCAGTTCCTGAAACCGGCGGGCTGAATCATTGGGACTGATCTCTGCCCTCAGTCGCCGCATCCGCTCCATGACGGCGGGAAAATCGATGCTCTCCAGCGTGTTGTGAACGCCGAATTCGTTTGCAGTATGTACGGATGCTGCCGCTCTTGCGGCGGCAATGACGGCTTTGGAGGGTACACAACCGACATTGAGACAATCCCCTCCCATCAACCCACGTTCCACCAGGGCAACCTTCGCACCCAACCCTGCAGCTCCCGCTGCCGTTACCAGCCCTGCGGTCCCTGCACCAATGACCACCAGGTTGTAACGAGCTGCCGGCTTCGGATTTTGCCAGTCACGCGGGTGGACATTCGATTCCAATGTTTCGTTAAAGGGACCACAAGGCTCCAATATAGATTGATAAGTCATATATGATGGCTCCCTGTCTTAATTTGCATCGGGTGTGTCGGCAGGCATACCCTTGCCGAAGTATCGCATGATCCAACGCACCAGAAGCGGGAAGATACCCAAGAGGGCAAATGCGGTGATTAACTGCCAAAGCTGACCCCCTGAAAAGGCCGCGCCAATGCCCTTTTCCGCCAGCATTTGCAAAGATGGTACACTCGAACCGGCATAGACGTACACACACGTTCCTGGCAGCATTCCCAATTGACTTACCCACCAGAATGTCCTGGTTTTGATGGGAGTAAGTCCCATTACGGCATTGATCACGAAAAATGGAACCGCCGGAATCAACCGCAAACTAAATAAATAAAATGCACCATCGCGTTGAAGCATCTCATTGAATTTTGTCAGTCGCTCGCCAAAGCGGCTTTGTACCGCGTCGCGAAATAGATAGCGGCTTAGCAAGAAAGCAATCGTGGCCCCAGTGGTCGAGGCGAAGCTCACCAAGATGACTCCCCGCACCAGCCCGAAAAACCAACCGACAACCAAAGTCAATACAGTGGCTCCAGGTAATGAGAGACCGGTGACGGCCACATATGCCGAGAAGGCCACCACATAGGACAACAGAGGATTCGCCTGATGAAAATCTCGTAGTCGCGCCTCCTGCTCAACAAGCGTCTCTAAAGTAAGCAGGTCGCGCAGAAAATAGGAACCGGCACCAATCGCCCCTGCCAGGATCACAAAGAGCACGATCTTTTTTCGACTGCCGCTATTCTCTGGCTTGGTCATTCAGGTCCCAATCGTAATCGAGATAGCGGACACGTGCTTCGCCGCTCTTGGCCAGTTCACGTGCTGCCTCCGGCAGATAGGGGGCGATCTGCTGAAGTTGTGCTGCGGTTGTCTTGCCGAAATCTTCCCCATACCAATCGAGAATCGGCGAGACAGAAATTAATTGGTCTTGTACCTCGAATTGAAACTTCGCCGGGTCAGCAAAAAAGGCTTTCGCATTGGCAGTCAGTTGCTGATCAATTTTCTCAGGCACGTATGCTTCCTGCAAGAGTCGTGGACAACCGATCGAAGCGCACACCAGGGCAAAATGAATTCGCGGCTCATTCATTTTACGCAGTATTTCATGCTCCATCTGATTGAGCGAAACCAACTTGCCTCCCACATATAGCTGCAAATCGTCCCAGATATTGTAGCCAAACAGCCTGGCCGTGTGATTGCGGATACTTGTCGTAGGATATTCCCGCAGAATTCCTCTCACGGTGACGGCATTATAGGCATTGATCCAAAAGGCGAGTCTGTCGGCTTTCGTTGCGTCTGCCGCCGTGTCTGCCTTCGAGAGCTGATCGAGATACTGGTCCAGCGCTCGCATATCGTCCCGGCTATTTTTCCAAGCGGTGTAGTCAACCATGCCCTGAGAATCGACGTATTTCTTCAGCAAAGCATCCCAAGAGCCATGGCCGATATTTTCAACAGGGACTCGCTCGGCGGCGGGTATATCACTACCCAGCGTTACGGTCGATGCAGCGTAGGAAGGCTCTGGATAATTCACAAGCAGGAGTGCCATTGCTACAAGTGGCAGCGTGTTGCCGCTTTTAGTCATGCTCATTGATCGACTCCTATCGAGGTGATATCTATCGTCCAGACGTTTGTAGAGCGATTGCTGACTTCAACGATCAGGCGATCCTATCGACAGCCCACAAATGGGTCTGTTAAACCGACTACACACCAAAGCCATTCACCATTCACTAACCACCCGCCACCCGCCACACATGTTGGTCATGTTGGTCATGTTGGCACAAATACTACAAGAATCTTTGGGCCAGTAGGCCACGGCTTGCCGACCATTTTTTTACTCCTTGCTAAACGGCAGCGTCAGCATTTTGTGTAGTCGCTCGGTCTGTTTTTCATCTCGATACTCTTTTAGTCCGATGGTCATGCCGAGATGACCGTCTTGGGGTTGATCGCGGTAGGTGCGGAACAAGCGATCCCACCAGGGGAGATTGAAGCCGAAGTTGCTGTTCGTCTCCCGCTTATGCCACGAGTGATGCACGCGGTGCATGTCGGGGGTGACCGTCAGCCAGCGGAGAACGGCATCTATCCGTAAGGGAAGCTGCACATTGCTGTGGTTGAACATCGAGGTCGCGTTCAAAAGGACTTCAAAGGCAACCACCCCCATAGGAGGTGCTCCCAAAAGCAAGATCGTCACGACCTTGATTCCCAGGGAGATCACAATCTCAATCGAGTGAAATCGCAGGCCGGTGGTGACGTCGATATCCAGATCGGCGTGATGCACCAGATGGAACCGCCACAAGAAAGGCACATAGTGAAACATCACATGCTGCCAGTAGATCACCAGATCCAACAGCACCACCGACAAGACGACGGCCAGCCAATAGGGAACCGTCAGGGAATGAAACAACCCCCAACCATTGGTCTCGGCCCAGAACGCCGCGCTCAATGCTCCCACCGGCGCGAGAAACCGGAGCATCACACTGTTAAGAATCACCAGCCCCAGATTACTCCCCCAGCGGGGTCCTCGGGAGAGGGTTAGCTTCCGGCGCGGCGCAAAAATCTCCCAGAGGGCCATCGCAGCAAACACGGCCAGGAACGAACCCACCCGGATGCCTACGACCGATTCGAACTGGGATTCCATCGAATGATTTCAAAATCGTGAGTTGAATGGCTCAAGTCTCAACGTGCCGCCAGATCTTCCACCGGATTATCTGATTCCGGTTGAGAAACATCAATAACCCAGTGTCCGATGAGCGAATGACGTTCGTAGGAGAGCAAGTACATGTGTATTAAATTAGAATCCGTCTCGTCGCGATGCATTACCGGCCCATCGATGGCGAAACTATGGTGATCGATCCACTGGTCTTTATCATCCAACAGCAGACTGAAGTAGCCCGTCTCGTGGGGCGGATTGCTCTCCAGGTCGGAGTAGTCCTGATAAAAAGGCGGCACACCGATGCCCATGGGCATGTAGAGACCTTTGGGATATTCCTCTGTTGAAAGCTGGGGCAAGGACTCGATATCTATGCCGCCGACTAAGAAACGCACCTTGCCGGGATGCTGCCTGCTGGAAAATACCAATTCCACTTCATCGCGAAAGGCGTCGGTGGCAGGGGTGCGCACCTTGCGAAGAATCGCCGCTTCAAACTCTTCCATACGCTGGTATTCGTTGCTCCAAGGATGGCTGACCGAATAGCGCCCAGGTGGAATGAAGGTGGCAAAGCGCACCTGCTGGGGCCGATAAAAGTCGCCCCAGGTGCGGATGTTTTCCGCTACGGTGGTCCTCCGCTTGCGGACCTGCTCTCCTGCAAACATCAATGGCTCCTGGGGATCGAACTTGGAGGTCGGTTGCCATTCTTGCTCGACTTCGCGCAATTTATCCAGATGCATCACCATCCCAGCGGGATCAAACCAATGCTCTAAATAATACCAGTGATCCCAGTATGCCAATCCCGTGTTGTGTTCGAAGATTTCTCTGTAGAGTCCTAAGGGAAACGTGAACCAACCTTGGTAGTACATCTTCTTCTGACCGTTCTCCTCGACGGTAAGAATCAGTTCCCACAACCCTGCATTGAGACAGTTCTTGGCCAGCGCAACCGAGTAGAGATTTTCAACCTCCCAGCCATTTCCACCACTCACTTCCACGCGCCCATCTTCGGGACCACCAAAATACACCTGCTGGCGATTCCATTGCCGGTCGGTCAGTGCGATCCGCTGGAGGCCTGCATCCTCTTTGGTCCACTCGGGTAAACTGGGGGTCATCAAGCTGACGTCGACATCCTTGACCGTCACCTTTGCAATTTCCTCGCGCAACGGTTCGAAGACAAAGTCGAAATGCGTGGCGTCTTTGCGAACCAGCCGCAGGCGACGCCCTTGATACTCGGTCAGGTATTCACTACGCCCGGCAGGGTCCTCGGGATACTCTGCGTTGGTAAATTCCTGAAGGGGTACATCCATGACATCTGCCACCTGGTAGCGATAATGTGTACGAACCGCGATCGCAACCGCTGCCAAGATCAACCCAAAAGCAAGTGCTAATAAGAATCGCTTGATTGTGAACATGCTGTTGCGCTCCGATTTCTCAAAACGTGCCTGGCAGAATCTTAGCGCTCGACCTATACGGAGAAAAAAACTCTCCGATTCCTCTCAGGTAGCATCCAAGCTACATGCAACCTACAGAAATTCGGAAATATGTCAAAGACGAGCCAAAAAGCCCGATTTTTGTTGAAGACCCCGGTTCAAATCATGACAATATGTCGATATCTCGGACAACGGCCGGATCATTGACAGCGATTCGCATACACTTCTCGGGGAATGCATTCCAGAATCCCCGCAGTCCGTCGGGGCATTCTGTGGTAAGCAATTCGCGGATCAACTGAGGGGGTAACGAGACCGGATGGCCCCCCTCCCCTTGATACTCCGGCATGACCGCTTTGGTAGGATTATCGGTAGCGATAGCCATCATTAATAGAAGAGTCGCCCGGGCAACCTGCGGATGATCTCCCAATTGTAAGAGCGCGCTGGCTTCTTGATCACAGGACTGGGCTGCCCGCAGGCCTGCCTGCACCGAGCGAAACATCGGGGCGTCGGCATCAGCGACCACGCTTTCAAAATCGCGGTCTCCCAGCACCGCCAAGACTTCCTCAGCTCGATGACCTACGACGACGATCATTGAGCGACACACGGCAGCAATAGAATCGAACGCCGATGCAACAAGGGGTTTTTCACCTGACTCTGTGGCCACAGGATGAAACTGTTTGCCTCCATTCATCCGTCGACCTCGACCCGCTGCGAGCAACACACCGATCGGCTGAGAACTGGCCACGTTACTTAGCTCGGCCATTGCGCTTCGCTTGCGGTTTGGTAATGGCCCGCGCTGCCGGGGAGTCGCTCATCGGCAGACTTCTCCGCACGATACCGTCGTATTTATAGAGAGCCCCCGCGATGGCAGGTGCGGTGGGGACGAGACCAATTTCTCCCACACCGCGGGCACCAAATGGGCACTCCGGGTCGGGTTCTTCGATATAAATCAGTTCCATCTCTGGCATTTGATGGCTCCGCAGCACACCGCAGTCGTTCATCTTTTTGGCCTGGATGACACCACCTTCGCTGGGGAAATCTTCGGTCAAGGCATAGCCGATTCCCATGTGCAGCGAGCCATACATCTGCCCATCGAGTTGCACCGGGTTCAACACACGACCCACGTCGTGGGCAGCAACCATTTTCACGAGCCGACCGTCTTCATCGAGAATCGCCACCTGTGTGGCGAATCCATAGGTTAAATGCGTCTTCGGCCCGCCCGGCTTGTCCACGTCGTATCCCAGTTTGCTCGTGTAGTCGCAAACCCACTCACCTTGAAATACCTGGCCGACGAGCTCCGAAAGAGTTTTTCCACTATCAAGTGCTTTCTTGAGCATTTCTCCCGCCGCGGCGATCGAATTGCCAGCTAAGACCGTTGCCCGACTGGCCGTCGTTTGTCCACAATTGAGTTGTAGGGTCGTGTCAGTCGACACCGTAAAGTATTCCGGCGGCAACCCGGTTGCCTCGACCGCAAACTGGATACACAGGGTAAAGAGCCCCTGCCCCATTTCGGTGAAACCCGTGCGGATGTGTATCATTCCTTCCTCTTCAACCGTGAGGGCCGCGCGACCAATGTCTGGCATTCCGTTGCCGATGCCGACATTCTTGATGCCGCATGCAATTCCCGCATACGGGGCACTCTTATAGATGTCACGCACCGCTTCGAGGGTTTTTCGCAAGCCAAAGGGTTTGTCAAGAATCTGCCCGGTAGCAAATGCTTCCCCGGGCTCGAGGATGTTGCGATCGCGCATGTCGTAGGCGTCGATGCCGACTTTTTCGGCCAGTCGATCGAGGAGTCCCTCGATAGCGAAAGCGGCTTGATTGGCCCCAAAGCCCCGCATCGCGCCGCAGGGAGGGTTGTTTGTGTAGACAGCCAGCGACTCCATGTCGATAGCAGGCACTCGGTAGGGACCAGTGCAATGTCCGCCAGCCCGTTCGAGCACTTTGGCACCGACCGATGCATATGCGCCTTTGTCACCGATAATCCGCGCCTTAACGGCCATAATGTGGCCCTCAGCGTCGCAACCAATCTTGTAATCCAATTCGATAGGATGTCGCTTGGGATGAATCCTAAAGCTCTCGGGCCGGGTGAGTGTGAGCTTCACCGGGCGACCCACTAGCCACGCCATGAGAGCAGTTTGGGCTTGGATAGACATATCTTCTTTGCCACCAAACGCCCCGCCATTGCTTACCAGTTCAACCTGCACTCGTGCCGGGTCGATTCCCAGAACCGACGAGATCTGGCGTTGATCGTCGTACACCCCCTGACCCTGGGTATAAACAAACAATCCGCGTTCTCCATCTTCCGACTTTTGTGGGATTACCAAACATGCTTCAGGTTCGAGAAATAAATGCTCGATCCGCTGGGTAACGTAAGAATCCTCAATGATGTACGCCGACTTACGGAAGCCCTCCTCGACATCTCCCCTTTTGAGAGTCGATTTGCTAAGTAAGTTCGAATCCAAATGCGGATGAACTCGCGGTGCATCTGGTTCCAGCGCAGCACGGGGACTTGTGACTGGCTCCAGCACTTCGTATTGGATGTCGATCAGTTCCGCAGCACGCCGAGCTAGTCGCTGATTTTCAGCAACGACTCCCGCGATCACATCACCGGTACAGCGGGTCACGTCGCCAATGCCCACGAACACCGGCCAGTCCTTGGCAATAAGCCCTACCAGCGGATCACCCGGCACGTCTGCGGCGGTCACCACGCGATGTACACCTTCGAGCTCAAGTGCACGGCTGGGATCAATCGACAAGATCTTGGCACGAGGATGATCGGTCAATCGCACCGCCCCGTAGAGCATGTCTGGCACGGTCATGTCGTCGATAAACTTACGATCCCCCAGCACAGCATCGTGGCCTGTGTAGCGAGGGAGATTGGTTCCCACTTTGCCCGACATTTCTTCTGAGGTCGGTTGAGGAATCTTCTCCCCTCGTCGCAGTTTGGCGTATTGCTCGATGCTATCGACGATCTGCGCGTAACCCGTGCAGCGGCACAAATGAGGTTTCAGTGCCGTAGCAATCTCATCGCGTGAAGGCTCAGGATTTTTACTGCAGAGGCCCACACCTCGCATTGCCATGCCTGGAATGCAGAAACCACATTGGACCCCTCCACAGCGGACGAACGATTCGGCAATTTGCTGGCGATGCTCTTCCTCGAGTCCTTCAAGCGTGGTGATCGATTTGCCAGCCGCTTTGGCGGGTTTAATTGCACACGAAAGTACTGGCTTGTCGTCCATCAGGATTGTGCAACAACCGCACTGGGCCTGGGGCTGACAACCGTTCTTGGGCGAAGTAATCCCCAAGTAGTCTCGCAGTACGTCGAGCAGCGTCAACTCATCATCGGCAGGTAACAGGACCTCGACGTCGGCCCCATTGATCTGACATGCGAGCGATTGCCCGCCTTCAAGATTTTTAGTTTCGGTGACAGTCGCCACGATAGTTGGCCTCCCTAATAATAAGCAAGTTAGCTTTAGTGCATAGAAACCTGCGTCGCAGTATTCCGCCTCTAGCCAACCAAGTCTGGGATCGAAGTGGCCAACTCATGCCCGGCGAGCAGCCGGACTATCCTTCCACTGACTCTAGTTTGCCATAGAAGCAGCGGCCAGACAAGCAGAATGTGGATGCTCCGCATAGACATGGCAATGCTTTCTGGTAGATTGCTCCGATTATGAAAAGTAGCAACCCCCTGCACGCAGCCGCGAAAAAGTACGAAAAACAGATGGTCCGCTTCCTGCGCGACCTGATTGCCATCCCGAGTGAATCGGCCGAGGAAGGCCCCGTCATCGCCCGAATCCGACAGGAAATGGAAGCCACCGGGGCATTTGACAAGATTTGGACCGACAAGCTCGGCAATCTGCTGGCACAAGTCGGCAAGCCGGGAAAGGGGAAAAAACTCATTGCCATCGATGCCCACGTCGATACGGTCGGGGTAGGCAATCGTGATGAGTGGCAGCATGATCCCTACAAGGGCAAGGTGGCGGACGGCAAAGTCTGGGGCCGCGGAGCGGGAGACCAGGAAGGCGCCATCCCAGCGATGGTCTATGCAGCCAAAATCATGCAAGATCTCAAGCTCGACCTTTCCGAGTATTACCTGCTACTCACCTGCACCGTCATGGAGGAAGACTGCGACGGTCTCTGCTGGCAATACATCGTTCAGGAAGACAAGATTCGCCCTGACGTGGTAGTTGTCACCGACTCGACCAATTGCAACATCTTGCGAGGCCAGCGCGGACGCATGGAAATTGGTGTCACCTGCGACGGTAAATCGTGTCACGGCTCGATGCCTGAAAAGGGAGACAACGCTGTCTACAAAATTGCCAAGGTAGTCCGCGAAATCGAGGCCCTCAATGAAAGGTTGCCTCGCGACGAATTCCTTGGCAAAGCGACAATCACAGTCAGTTACATTGATTGCAAGACTCCCAGCCTTTGTGCGGTTCCAGGCCAGGCATACATTCATCTCGATCGTCGACTAACCGTGGGCGACACCAAGCAGTCCGCCGTCGCTGAAGTGAAAGACGCCGTCAAACGGGCCGGGGTAAAAGCCAAGGTTGAGGTTCTGCGTTACTCTCGCCCCAGCTACACTGGTCTGGAATACGAAACCGAGAAATACTTCCCCACCTGGTGCTTTGAAGAAGATTCCCTACCTGTTCAAGCGGCAGTAAAATCCTACCGAGAAATCTTGGGCAAACCGCCAGTCGTACATCGCTGGACTTTTAGCACCAATGCGGTGTCGATTGCAGGCATGTATGGGATTCCATGCGTTGGGTTTGGTCCTGCTCCCGAAAATGTCGCCCACACGGTGAATGACTCGGTGCCAATCGATCACTTGGTTGACTGTGCAGCGTTTTACGCTGGGTTTGGTCAGAACTACTGCGATCTCGCCGCGGGTCGGCCTAACGAAACAAATATGACGTTCAAGAGAAAGAAATCGTGAGCACATACCTTTAACAGGGTTGTTGAACATAATCAGAAAACAAAAGAGAGAAAGAACATTTATGGCAAATCTTAAAGGCCGCGATTATATCGAAACAAACGACCTCACTCGCGATGAGCTTGACTTATTGCTGGACACAACGACAGAACTCAAAGAAAAATTCCATCGTGGCGAACCGACCCAACTCCTGCCCCATCAGACGGCGTTCTTATTGTTCTTCGACAAATCAACCCGCACACGCAATGCCTTTGAAGCCGGCATGACCCAGCTTGGTGGGCACGCCCATTTTCTCGATGCCGACGTCACCCAAATCAGCCACGGCGAAACTCCCGCCGATACGGGCAAGATCCTCGCTTCGATGGGCCACGGCATCTGTATCCGTCATGACCTGATCCTCGATCAGGGCAACAAATACATGCGCGAGATGGCAAGGGCCGCCGACGTGCCAATCATCAATATGCAATGCGACGTTGATCATCCGACACAGACACTGGCCGACCTGCAAACGATGCGGGAACTCTTTGGCACTGATCTGGCCGGTAAAAAGATCGCCGTCAGTTGGGCCTTTGCCCCCTCGTATGCCAAACCCCTGAGCGTACCCCAAGGCTTGATCACCTTGATGACCCGCTTTGGAATGCATGTGACCCTTGCTCATCCCCCCGGCTATAATCTTGTGGGCCGCACGCTTGAGGCCGCCAAGGCAAACGCGTCAGGATCGGGGGGGTCGTTCGAGATTGTTGACGACATGGACGCCGCCTTTGAGAATGCTGATATCGTCTATCCTAAGAGTTGGGGAGTCTACGATCTAATGCTCGCCCGTCAGAATGCGACGACTAAGGAAGAAATCGCCGAGAACCAGCAGGCATGCCTCGCCATGAATGCGAAGTATAAGGACTGGATCTGTGACGAACGTCGCATGAAGCTCGCCAAAAAGTCTGCTGTCTATATGCACTGTCTCCCAGCCGATCGGGGCTCAGAAGTCACTGACGCCGTGATCGACGGTCCTCAGTCGGTTGTATTTCCCGAAGCTGAGAATCGCCTCCACACAGCCAAGGCGATCATGGCTTGCACCATGCGCGAGCGCCCGTTTTCCTAACGCCCAACGAGCTCCAGACGCTTACGCTTCTGACTCGCGCTAAATCGTGGAATCTCAATGGCACCGGTCACTCCACAACAACTCGTCATCGCCCTCGGCGGGAATGCCATCAGCGTTCCTGGCGAACAAGGAAATATTGAAGAGCAGTTCGCTCACACCCGTCAAACGGCTCGTATCCTGACCGATGCGATTTTGACCGGCTATCGACCGATCATCACCCATGGAAACGGTCCACAGGTCGGCAATATTCTCCGGCGTGTAGAACTCGCCAGGCATGAGTTATATACCATTCCCTTGGAACTCTGTGTTGCCGATACTCAGGCCGGCATGGGATATATGATTGCCCAATGCCTCATGAACGAATTGGCCGAGCGCAGCCAACCCCGGCATGTAACCACCATCGTTACTTCAGTAGTCGTTGATGAAAACGATTCTGCATTCGAGAATCCAACCAAGCCGATCGGCCCGCGCATGGATCGCATCGTTGCAGAAGCGCATCGCGACAACGATGGTTGGAAGGTGCGGGAACTGGAAGATGGCAGTTTTCGACGAATCGTTTCCTCCCCCTGCCCGGTTGAAATTCTAGAACTCCCTACGATTCGGCAACTGGTCGATGCCGACGAGTTGGTCGTCTGTTGTGGCGGCGGTGGGATTCCCGTCTGTCGAGACGCCGCTGGACAATTGACCGGCGCAGCAGCGGTTATCGACAAGGATCTTACTTCATCGCTGCTGGCTCGCGAGCTCGACGTCGGCACCCTGGTGATTCTCACCGGCGTCGAACATGTCTGCCTCAATTTCGGCAAGCCCAATGAAGTGCCGCTCAGTGAGATAACAGTCGTCGAAGCCCGAAAATATCTTGCGGCGGGGCACTTCGGTGGTGGATCGATGCGCCCGAAAGTTGAGGCAGCAATTGATTTTGTCACGAACTCAAGACTATCAGACCCCGTTGCCCTTATCGGCCATCTCGACAAGTTCACCGAACTGCTGACGGGTAGCAGTGGCACTTGCATTACTAGATAAGTAATCCATCCATGATAGCTGTTGGCAGAACGCCAGGGGTTCTTGAACGATCATGCTACCACCGCCTTCCGGCGACGGCTGTCAGCAATAAACCTGGGAAGAGTATCCAAGCGGCTGGTTCCGGCACCGAGCGATTGCTGGCAAACGTTGCATTCACGTTGCGCTGCCAGATCAGAAAATCCGCGCCATCGATTGTGCCATTCGCATTGCCCTCGGCGTAGGACCCCGGTGCCACAGCGGTGCCATAGCTCGCTTGCCACATGGCCAAATCTAAACCATTGACCACACCATTTCGATCGTAATCCCCTTCCAACAGTGTGATTACAACTTCGAACACCCGATTTGACGCAGACGACATGGCTCCTACTACACCCCGCACATGAGGCGCGTTCGAAACAATCCCGCCGAACGCATAGCCGACCACCGTTTCCCCATGAAGTAGATCGAGATTGATGACCCCATTGCCATAGGTTGCGATATTCGGGGCCAAGAAAAACTCCGCATTAGCACCAAAGTTGAGTAAATTGCTCTGGGTGTCATACAACTCAGGAAATGCTCCCAGAAAATGCTGTGAATAGTTTCCACTCGCGTCCACCACGACGGATGTCACTTGACTCGTGAAAGGCATATTATCGTCTTGCATAAAAGTACCCGTTCCTTCGTCGTACGTCTTGAGTGTAATCCCACCTAGCAGTAGTTCATGCATTGCCCCTTGAGTCGTGGAGTAAAGGCCCAGCTTGGCCGAGTGATATTGATTCATCGCCTGCTTAAAAGTCCCCGCCGCCAGGGGATCGGCCATCGTAGGTATACCAGTGTCATCAATCTCCACTGGCACGGTCCATACTCCGTTGTCTAAAGTGAAGACACCTGACAATACAGTTAGCCCTTCCTCAACCCCTCCGCCACTTGCAGGTTTCAAAACGGGATAGACATTCAGATCACGACGTCGATACGCCGGCACTTTTGGAGTCGACGTTGCATTGGCAACGGACAAGGTTACACCATTGTCGACAATGTCGAAGGAGCGGACTTGCTCTGAATACTCACCGTTTTTGCCAGGGATGTAGCCACCGATGAAGTCCTGTCCAAATATCAGGTGGGTGCGTCCATTAATCTCATACATCGCCCCACCGGTAATTTTGAACATCGGATCGCTTAATTGTCGGATATGATCGACTGCCTGACCGGTGCCATTGACTACCCAGTCGACTATTCCATCCAGATCAATCGCCGTGAGAGTATCAAATGTTGTGAAACCTGCTCCGGAGCCGGGGACACCGTAGCCCCCCGTGATGTAGAGTCGGTCGCCAATATGCATGAACTGCTGGTTAGTAGGAGTAAGCGAGGCAATTTGATTAGCATTAAGACCGGAAGAGACGTCTTCCAAGGATCGGCTCCATGACTGGTGAGTCACTGGATCAATCACCCACACATCGCGATTCTGATATTGCACAGGAAAATTGTTTGCCGGGACATTCGTGAAGTCATGCAGTCCGTTAGTGCGTCCGGCGATAAGCACCCACTTTCCCTCATGGATTGCAGCAGAGAACGAATGCAGCGTTGGCAGCACAGCAGAGCCGAATGTGGTTTCCTGCAGTTGCAACTGGTACGGGAGCGCAGAATTAACCAGCACCGGGGAAAACAGTGCAGTCTGATGTTGTGCCAGGCAAAATGCACTTCCACTCAGCACTCCAACGGAGAGAATGATCAGCGCAAATATTCGATTAGACACCCTCGATCCTCATCGATCTCGAACTCAAACACGACGCCATGATCAGTCCCAAACCAATCACCGCCAGAGAAGCAGGCTCAGGCACTGCCGTCGATCTTTCGTAAGTAAATTCGGCATCTCCGTTTCCGCCCCAGGGGGCTAAGAATTTTATATTCAAATAGATGTTGTCACTTATCAAATGCAAGACCGCTGGTTGGTTAATAGTGCTCGCAGGTCCACCCTGGCCGCTACTTCCAAATGCAGATTCCCAATCATCAAATGTTAACGCCGCCCAATTGGTAGCTGTCAAATCAGCAGGTGAAGCCAGCGGATTGTTGAAAGGAAAAGCCCATTCGGTATCAGCAGGACTGGAAAATGAACTGTAAGCACCTTCTATTTTGGCGTTGTAGATACCCTGGTTAATACCGCGAGTAATCCAGACATTGTCTGTAATTCGGTCCTGGTTTGCGGCCATCGTGGGATCAGTGCCAGCCGCCTTCGTAAAAGTAATGGTTGGGCCAGTCCAGATTGTCTGAGCTTGGACTCTCGAACAGACTGAAAGGGAAGTTACTGTTATGAAAAATATCAAAGCTCTACGAAACATTATCTTCTCCGATATGCGTTATGGGGATCAACTCAAATGTCAGTAATTTTACAAGCGCACTCTCACCACGAGATACGAAAAGGCGCAACTCACGATTGCAAAAAGCAATTGCGATAGCTTGCCGCTAGATGATCAACTAAGTACGGTCTGCGAGAAAGTCAGACTCGTATTACGGCATGAGAACAAGTACCAGAATTGATTCAATTAAGCTTGGAAATGTGAATTGACAATAAAGTCTCGATCAATTGTCTCATAAATGGCATGAAATCCATAAAGTGCGACAATTTGGCTACTTCAATGGTACCGAGGGAACTTTAGCTCGTCAAACATTTCAGGAAGGAGAAGCCAGAACCACCAGGATTTCTCGCAATTTCGACCAACTTTGGCAAATGCCGTTTGAGAACTGCAGGTGTATTTGCTGATGTCTTATCTGGCATTTAAGCGTCATATGGTTGTTTGGAAATCGGCTTCATCTCCGAGGGCAATGTACCGTTTCGTTGCAAACCTAGGGCTCCCTTGCTAGAGTTGCTTAAAAGGCACCTTTCGCGAAGAGTCGATATCAAATTATTCTCCTAATCGATCTGTTGCAAAGCCGCTCGTTAAGGCTATTTCGTTGATTTTAAGCATGCTGTATGAGTGTCCCTTTGCGTGAACGTGTTAAGAATTCTCGTCAGTCTGCATGGATTGTCTTGGCCTTGGTAGTTGCGCCGGGGATAGATGCAAGTGCTGCTGGGAGTGATGTCCTTTTAGATCTGATTCCAATTTCGACTGGGACGTCCTGGTCATCTCCAGTTGCCGGTGTTACGACTCCTGGTGATCCCAATGGGCTCTATATCGTTGAGTCAACTCTATCGAGAGTTCGCCGTTTTGATTTGATCACGAATCAGATAACAGACTTTATCGACTTACCTGATGTACCGTCCAACGCTGGCGGTGAACGCGGACTAGTAGGAATGGCATTCCACCCCGACTATGCAAATAACGGAAAGATTTACGTTCACAATTACGATGGAACGAACATCGAAATCATTGAACTCACTCGCCAGCAGGGCAACTCCACAGTCGATAGCGGTAGTGCCAATACGATTCTATCTTTCAGCCACAATGTAACGGGCGCTACGATTCATTCCCATGCGGCAGGTTGGATCGGCTTCAGCCAAATTAATGGATATTTGTACGTGCCGACCGGAGATGGTGGTGCAGGTACGTGTCAGAACTGTGCACTACCAGCTCAAGATCTCAATGATCTACGAGGAAAACTATTGCGCATCGACGTAAATAGCGACCAGTTCCCTGGCAATCCCTTGAAAGACTATGCCATACCTGGAGATAATCCCTTTGTCGGGGGTGGTGGAGAACCAGAAATCTTTGCTTACGGATTGCGGCATCCCTGGCGGGCTGGTTTCGATAGTCTGACCGGCGATCTCTACATCGGAGATGTTGGATCAAGCCATTTTGAGGAAGTAAATTTGGTCCCTGCCACGGGTCCTTCCGGACTTAATTTTGGTTGGCGGGCACTGGAAGGTGTCACCGATACGCCTCAGTTTCCCGATCCTCCACCAGCCAATGCACAAGATCCGCTCTATTTCTATGCCCACGGTGTAGAATCCACTGCTATCACTGGGGGAATCGTCTATCGAGGATCCGATATTCCAGCCCTGGAGGGGCATTATATCTTTGCAGACTTTGTCAAAGGGACTGTCGCAACATTTGACCCCACGGGCGGAATTGTAAATGACTTCATTGACCGTACATCTGAAATTGGAATAGGGAACATTACGAACTTTGTAGAAGACCTTAACGGTGAGATTTATATCATACGCAGAAATGGCCAGAATCCTCTCTACAAGCTAATTGGCTATCTGCGCGGCGACTTCAATCGCGATGGATCTGTTGATGCACTCGATCTTGCTCAGTGGCAAGGAGACTATGGCCTCAATACCGATTCTGATGCCGATCAGGATGGAGATACTGACGGAGCAGACTTCCTTATTTGGCAACGCCAACTTGGCATGGGTGCAATGCCATCAGCCAGCCAGACGGTGCCCGAACCTTTCGGAGCTTCGTTGCTCTGGAGTGGGATGCTATACCTGGCGAGCTTGCCCGGGCGCAAACCTTTTATTTAATCTTGTTCTCTCTCGAATACTATTACATGCGCGACCACAGTTCTTGCGCCTGCACTGCAGCATCCCTTCGCACGGCAGGTTCATCGCAAGATACCACTTGACCTTTTCGCAGACACCAGCGACCGTCGATCATCACGTCGCGGACAAATTCAGGCCCCAACGCATAAAGAAAATGGCCTGCCAGATTATCGCTGGTGAGGGGGGTTGCCGGGCGATAATTGGTAAGCACTAAATCAGCAACAGCGCCCACCTCTAAGCTCCCGATGGTGACTCCCAGAGCACGTGATGCGAATCGCGCAGACTCGGCCAGATACTGAAGAGACTTTCCAAATGGCAAATTCAACTGTGCGTCATGACTTTTGAACTCCGCGACGCGGGCCTCTCGCCACATATCTGCACCGATTCCATCAGTCCCCAGTACCACCGGCATAGTCACCTGAGCCACTGGTGTGTATCCCACCCCATTATTCATATTCGAACTAGGATTGTGTGCCAGCTGCAGGCGACCCGCATAGTCTTTCATCCTTGCAAAATCTACCCCGGACAGATGTGTCCCATGCCCCAGAATGGTGCCAGAGACTTCAAGAAGGCCCGCCTGTTCAAATCGCTCTAATAGTCCACACGCAAACTTTTCTTTTGTAATTCGCTCATCACATGGATCCTCAGCAACGTGAATATGCATACCCACATCCAGTGCATGGGCCAGTTCGACACATTCCTTGAGTGATTGCTCTTCGAGGGTAAAACTCGCGTGAGCTCCGACTAAGACCGCGTAGAGGCAAGCCCGCTGTTTGGCGAGTTCCTCTGCGTAGCGAGCTGTTTCCTTCAGTCCCTCGCGGGCTTCTGTCTCTCGGTTGCGGTCCGTAACTTCGTAGCACAAGACCCCTCGGCATCCTACCGAGGAGATTCCCGCTTCGAGTGCTGAGAGACTCCCTGCAATGCAATTTGGCGAGGCATGATGATCAATAAGGGTTGTCGTGCCACACCGCAATGCGGCCAACGCTCCGATTGCTCCGCTGGCTGCAACACTATCCAAGTTGTGTGCCAGATCAAGCCGCCACCAAATAAGCTCCAAAATCTCCAGAAAGTTCCTAGGTTGACGAGGCGGAGCAGGCATTCCCGCTGCTAGGGCTGAATAGAGGTGTGTGTGCCCATTCACCAATCCCGGCATCAACACGGCCCCTCCGCAATCGACGATCTCATCATCTTGCTGCAGCGTAAGATTTCGTCCCGTCGACACAATCCTGCCTTCTGCCTGACGCAGGTCCCCTTGACGAACCATGGGAGGATCGAGATCAACAAGCGTCGCATCACGAAAGAGAGTCGCCATTAGAGAAGTTCCAACACCCCTGTTTGCTGATTAAACTCTTCGATCTGACGGTCCCACTCTGCGGCCTGGGCAAAGGTCCTCTGCCAAAACTCGGGATCCCACAACTCCCGCAACTCTTCCGCTGTACGACCTTGCTGCTCAACCCAAGTAAAGTACTTAAAATTGTGCAACGCCTTGCGATCCTGATAGGTCAATTCACGCACGAAATCAGTTGCGATGCCACAAAGATAACGTTCTCGATCCAGCGCAGCCCGTTCTGCTGTGTACGCACCGTTCTCAGCAGTCAATTCTTCTAATCGACTTGAATACAATCCTGCGGAGTCGGTCAGACAAGTGAAGATCACGTCCTTACCGGTCATGTCGAAATACTTGGCAGTTTTGATGGCAGCTACCAAATTGCAAATTCCTGAAATGCCAACCTGCGGCAATTTCTCGATCAAGTCAATCGGTAAATCCTTCTGCAAGCTTTCCTTGCCGACACTTTCATTAAATAACCGCAAGAGCGACATACACTGCTGGTCATCGATTGCGGCGACCATATCTGTATTACGCACATTGTGAATCCATGGGACATGCTTGTCGCCTATTCCCTCGATACGGTGTCCACCGAAACCAAATTGATAGAGCGTCGGACACTGCTGGGCCTCGGTGGCCACAACCCGTAGATCAGGATACATCGTTCGGAGCATATCCCCGGCGGCAATTGTTCCCGCGCTCCCCGTTGCCGAAATATACCCCGCTAACCGACCACCCTGAGCCACCCGCTCAAACACCTCGTGAATCGCCGCAGCCGTCACATGATAATGCCAGCATGCGTTGCCGAACTCTTCAAACTGATTGAAGATCACGCAATCTGGCCGAGTGCGACGGATTTCCCAACACTTGTCGTATATTTCTTTGACATTCGACTCGCATCCCGGGGTGGCAATCACCTCTGCACCAATTTCCTTGAGCCATTCAAACCGCTCACGACTCATCTCTTCTGGCAAAATTGCCACGGCGGTACAACCCAACAGCGCTGAATCGAACGCCCCCCCGCGACAATAATTTCCCGTGCTGGGCCAAACTGCTCTTTGCTCTGTAGGATCAAATTCGCCACTCACCAACCTCGGAATCAAGCAGCCATAAGCGGCTCCCACTTTGTGAGCACCGGTGGGAAAAAACTTGCCCAAGAGCCCGATAATTCGAGCATCCACTCCTGTGAGAGCCGATGGGAATTCGATCCAGTTGCCGTCGTTGAACAATCCACCTCTCTCGACAGGCTCGTTTTTCCAAGTGATGCGAAACAGGTTCGCGGGATCCACGTCCCAAAGTCCAACTTCACGAAGGCGAATTTTGATCTTTTCAGGAATCGTCGTCGGATCACGCATCTGAGCGAACGTTGGCAGCAGGATCCGCCGTTCGCGGAACCGCTTGATGGTCCGGTCCAAAACTTTCTGATTCACCTGCATGACATCACTCCACAATTTCAACCAGATTCCTAACCGGACCACCACGCGGTCCGCGAACAGCATCCCGAAGGCAAGTGTACCTCAAGCTTTACTATTCACATCACATTCTCTACCGCCGCTTCGACCGATGCCAGATCGGGCTTGATCCGTTGCGGCTCACCCCCAGCGCGGATCGAACTGCGAATGTCTTTCAACCCACTACCAGTAATCATCACGAGAACCGACTCATGCGGCTCGATAATTCTGGTATCTACTGCTTCAACAACCCCCGCCAACGCGGCCGCTGCGGCAGGTTCTGCGAAAACTCCGTGACGCCCTGAGAGGCGAATCGCCGCCAGGATCTGATCGTCACTCACACAAACAACCCGACCATCTGCCTCACCAAGTGAATTGACCGCCTTGCGCCAGTTCCGCGGCACTTGAACGTCGATGCTGTCGGCCATCGTCTTACCATCGCCAGGTTCAGGCAGTTTCATATGCTTTAAGGCATATGGAATCGGTGCAACCTCTTCGGCTTGAACGCCCAACAACCGTGGCAAACGGTCGATTATTCCCAGGGAGTGCATCTCCCATAGCCCTTTCCAGATGCCAGCGATCGTGCAACCATCACCAATACTCACTGCCACCCAGTCCGGCACTCCGCCATATGCAGCGACTTGTTCGGCAATCTCGAGCCCAGCGGTTTTCTTCCCTTCGACCAAAACTGGGTTGATTGCACAGTTTCGATTGTACCAGCCAAAATGCTCGCATGCTGAAGAGCAGAGCTGATATGCCTGGTCATAAGAACCCTCGACGGCAAAAACCCGTGCACCGAATACCAAGAGTTGAGCAAGTTTGGGCTCGGGGGCCGTGTGAGGGACAAAAATGTTTGCCTCGATTCCAGCCAGCGCAGCATGACAAGCCAGACTCGTCGCTGCATTGCCCGTCGATGCGCATGCGATCGCTTGAGCGCCAACCTCCAGTGCATGTGCGACGCCCACGGAACTCGCCCGATCCTTGAATGATGCCGACGGATTACGACCTTCATCCTTAAGCAGGACACGCTCCAAGTCTAGCTCTGTAGCCAGTCGTTGGGCATCAACGATCGGTGTCCACCCAACCCTCCACTCTAAACGGAGCGAAGTTTCCTTGAGTGGCAATAGTTCCGCATAACGCCAGTGGTTGTGTTCGCGCTTTGTAAGCGGACGATCCAACCAACTATCACGCACAGCAGCAAGATCGTAACGGAAGTCCAGAATCCCTTCCGCCGGACCACAACTAGGACATGTCATCCATACGACGGGCGCATCTTCAGACTGCGGAAAGTACTCAGCACCGCAATTTACGCAAACCAACTTTTCAACCATCGTAGTCCTTCCCACAGCTAGTTACGCTATGCACTCTAACTCACCAACTATTGAGAAGCTAGTACCGCGAGGTACTCTTGATTAGAATCGAAGCTAGTGCCCCTGCGGCTTCTACTTATTTCTGCACAGCATTATCTCATGGTCGACCTTTATTGCACTCCATTTGTCGAACTCGTCGATCGCATGCGCTTGGAATTTGCTTCGCGCGAGTCGATGTTCGACCTGCCACGGCGCAAATGGTTTCTACCCGATCCTGTTGATGACACGGATCTCTCGGTTCACTTCCATGGTCGGCTAGCAGGAAATCCGCTCGGTCCTGCTTCGGGTCCGCAGACCCAGATGGCGCAGAATCTGGTGCTCTCATGGCTTGCCGGTTCGCGCATCATGGAACTCAAGACGGTCCAAGTGAACGACGCGTTGGAGATTCCGCGTCCCTGTATCGATGCGACCAACGTCGGCTACAACGTTGAGTGGTCACAGGAACTCAAGGTTCACGAATCACTTGACCAGTACGTTCAGGGGGCGATGCTGATTCACATGCTCCGTCACGCTCCCCAGGAGTTCGGCAACCCCTGCGGAGAGGCCGACATGGCAGGTACGATTGGCGAGACGGTCTTCGACTTGTCGGTGGGATACGACCTGGCAGGAATTCAGACAGACAAAGTAGTGGGTTTCATTGGTGGCATGATGGACGCCACTGAAAGCGTCAATCGACTTCGCGATCAGTTGCCACATCGCTTGCGGAATTTGCGCGATCTTGACTTCCCCACAAACTTGAGTCGCAGTATCACTCTCTCCACTTTCCACGGATGCCCCGCCGACGAGATCGAACGCATTTGTGAGTTTCTTCTCACCGAAATCGGTACCGATGTCATCGTCAAAATGAATCCTCCCATGCTCGGTAAGGAGCGGCTTGAACACCTGCTCCACGACGTAATGGGCTATACCGAGATTAGTGTAAATCCTCACGCATACTCGAGCGGACTTGCTTTCGATGAATCCATCGCCATGTGTCAACGATTGGCTGAGATAGCAGCAGGTCAGAACCTTGGCCTGGGGGCTAAATTTTCGAACACGCTCGAAGTCAACAATCACCGTGATTTCTTTCCAAAGAAAGAAAAGGTGATGTATCTCTCAGGTCTACCGCTGCATGTGATCACACTCACGCTTGCACTGGAATTTCGCAAAGCCGTCGGTCACAAGATGCCGATCAGCTTCTCGGCAGGGGTTGATCGCAAGAATGCCCATCAAGCAATCGCTTGTGGAATGGTCCCCGTCACGACGTGTACCGATCTCTTGAAGGTCGGCGGCTACGGCCGACTGCCAGCGTATTTTCAGGACCTTCGCAAGGAGATGGATAAATGTGGTGCGACGACAATCAATGATTATTTGCTCGATTGCCATGGCAATCGCGAGGCTGCGGGTGGTGATCCTTCGCTGGCAGGTTTTCTAAATATGCATGCGATCGTCGCGAAGACGCAAGCAGACCCACGGTATTATGCTGACCAGAATCGAACCGTGCCCAAAAAAATTGATTCACACCTCACGACGTTCGACTGCATCACCTGCGACAAGTGCATCCCGGTATGCCCCAATGACGCCAATTTTACTTATGCGGTGGAGGAAGTCGATATTATCTACCGCGATTTGCAGGCGCAACCTGACGGAACTTTGGTTGAGATCGGTGACGAAAAACCGTTCCGTGTTGAAAAGGCCGACCAGATTGCCAACTTCGCCGACTACTGCAATCACTGCGGCAACTGTGACACGTTCTGCCCTGAGTACGATGGGCCGTACCTGATGAAACCGAGTTTCTTCGGCAGCCGCCAAGCTTTTGAAGCTGGGATTCCGCATGATGGATTTTACTTATCGCATGACAACGGCGACCTAAGCCTCTTCGCCCGGATAGACGGCTCAGAGTACCGACTCACGCAAGCCACCGAAGGGGAATACCTCTATAACGATGGCACCATCACGCTTGCGGTTTCGCTGCAACACGCATACCAACTCGCGGACGACAGCCCCAACCCCTCAACGCGGCACACGATCAACATGGGGCGCTACCATTCCCTGGTAACTCTCCTCCGAGGAATCACCTCCGATAAACGCATCCACGCGGTGAACACGCCGCTGGTGGCCGAGCGGGAGTGAAGTACGGCAGGGGGCACCGAGAGATTGCAATCCCTTCGCGTTGCCATTTCGAATTACTTATTAGTCCGCCACTTGTCCCGCTCCTGAATCAACTGTGCTACCACGCTGATCGCAATCTCACCTGGTTCATTGGTGCCCAAGGGCAAACCGATAGGACAGTGAAATGCCTCTGCTTGTTCGCGAGAAAATCCTTCGGCCATCAGTTCGCGGACCAGCACCCCGCGCTTCGCGCGGCTACCGATGACGCCAAGGTAGGGGAATTTGCGGCCTTGGCGTAAAATTTCGGAGAGCACGGGGCGGTCGGTGCCGTGGCCCATCGTGATACACAAGACAAAAGCATCGCTCGGCAGCGCCGCGACTTGGGCAGGGAGGTCGTCGGTGTGAATTTTGGTGAGTCGCTCACGGTCGGGGATCTTAGACAGCCACTGGCTGCGGGAATCTATGCAGCGGATGTGGCAATTGATTTGCCCCAGGCAGTTGGTCACAGCTGCCGCGACGTGACCTGCCCCAAAGATGACCACCTGCCAATCGCTGTGGTTGTAGGTCTCGAAAAAGAGCTTCACCACCCCGCCGCAGGTCATTCCCACATCGCGCTGCAGATTCCACTCCACCAATTGATGCACCGGTGCTTGGCCCGAGGTGTCAGCCAGCATATTTTTCGCATGCTCAATCGCCTTATGCTCAACCTTGCCACCGCCGACGGTCCCGGATGAAAGCCCCTCGGAGGTGACTAACATCTTGCTGCCCGTATCCTGCGGCGTGCTCCCGACGGCTTCGACCATGGTCACGCTTACAAACGGCACGCCACTCCGCGCAAGTTCGGCAAGTCGTTCAACAAAACCGTGAGGAGCGGCCATAAGAAAATTTGGTGTAATGAACGTAGTGCGATTGGGACATAAAGGACTCTATATTCTAGCTTACCAGTGCGATTGAAGAAAGCAGATCGCACAAATCTTCCCTCTACGAATACCAAGCAATTGCAAATATAATCGATCGCATAGTTAGCAGGCATTCGAAAGTAAAGATGCAACAAGCTTCATGAGCTTGCTACCGTTAATTGGTTTGGCAAAATATTCCGAGCATCCAATTTCCAAGCAGGCTTCGCGTTCACCTTCCATGGCATCAGCAGTAAGAGCGATAATAGGAATTTTGATCCCTTTTGCACGAATTTCTTGAACCGCCTCCCGACCACTCATGATAGGCATCTGCATATCCATTAGCACTAACTCGTAAGGTTCCTCGGTCCGACTAGCAGACAGTGTAACGTCTACTGCTTGCCTGCCATCTTCAACTACGGTAACTTTCGCTCCGCATTTTTCCAGAAAGAACTTGCATACCCGCCAGACGTCACGCCTATCATCAGCCAGCAAGATTTTCGCTTTGATTTTAGGAAGCGTACCGTTGCCATTTGTCGGCTTCTTGCCTGAAACTCTTCGTCCGGGATCTCGCACAAGTTTTGTCAGTTCTCTCTTAGAAACGGGCAGTGTGAGCGTGAAACAGCTTCCCTTCCCAACCTCGCTCTCAAACGCAATCTTTCCCGACATCGCTTGAGCCAACCGTTTGCTAATGCTCAAGCCAAGGCCAGTGCCACCATATCTTCGGGCCGTTTCGGGACTTGCTTGGGTGAACGGTTGGAAAATTATCCTCTGCTGTTCAGCCGTCATACCGATACCGCTGTCTACAACAGAAAATTCAATATTCGCGCCCGACTCGTTGTGACTTAAGCCAATCTGCAATTTCACTTCACCTTCGTTGGTAAACTTCAAAGCATTGCTGATTAGATTCACAAGTATCTGCCGAGTTCGCACACGATCAGCAGTTATGCGTTTCGGAATATCAGATTTCCATTCGACTCTAAGAGGTATCCCTTCAGCATCGGCGCGAACACCCATTAGAGATTCTACATCTTCGATTAACCGACACACATCTACGGACTGGTGCGATACCGTTACTTTTCCCAGCTCAATTCTGGATAGATCGAGGATGTCATCTAAAATCGAAAGCAAGTATTTCCCGTTACGTGAAATCGTATCCAGCTTCTCCAGGTATTCTGGGGCGCTTGACTCCGAACGAAGCATCTCTGTAAACCCCAGGACTGCCGTCATGGGAGTCCGCAATTCGTGGCTAATGTTCGCAAGGAATGCCGACTTTGCCTCGTTTGCTTTCTCAGCTTCGTGCCGAGCAAGATCTAACTTCTTACGTATTTCAACTTGCTCTGTGATATCTCTGTCAACCTTTGAGGCACCTATGACTTGGCCATTCTCATTGATGATGGGTGAGACCGTCAAAGAGATATCAATAAGAGCCCCACCCTTGTGCCGACGGATTGTTTCATAACTTGCAATACGCTCACCCTGTCGAATTCGATCAAGAATCCGAAACTCTTCATTCTTCGAATCTTCAGGCATCAACATATGAATGGATTTGCCGATTGCTTCATGTGCGGCATATCCGAATAACTTTTCAGCCCCCGAATTCCAACTCGTAATAATTCCATTGAGATCCTCACTTAAAATCGCATCTTCTGAAGACTCAACGATTGCAGCCAAAAGGGCACGGTCTCGTTCTGCTTGTTTTTTCTCGGTAACGTCCCGTGTAAAACAGCGCGTGTAAACAAGATCCCCGTTTTCATAGTAACCATTTGAATGTATTAAAACTTCTTTGAGCGTACCGTCCTTGCAAATGAGTCGAGCATGACGATTCAGAATGTTCTCCCCATTTTTGAGCTGAGAAATGATCTCTTGGATCACATTCTGATCAGCATGAAACTCAGTGATGCTATGCCCTACGTACTCATCGCGCTCGTAACCTAGCAAATCGAGTTCGGCTTGGTTGACCCAAAGTATGATTCCTTCAGAATCTACTTTGTGCAAACCTTCGAGCGAGTTTTCTAAGAAATCCGAAAGCTCCTGCTCGACTTTTTTTCTTTCAAGTATTTGAATCTCAAGAGCTTTTGCCTTTTGCTGTAGTGCACTGATTTCCCGACGTTGCGCTTCATTGGTTTGCAAAGCGGAATAGCTCTCAGCGGGGATGACTCTTGAATGGCAAGAACAAACCTCCGCAAAATAGGGTTCGTCGCCCACTCCTTCAAAACTTCGAATGGGATATGAACATAAGAGTGAAAATCCAAGCTGTTGGATCAGTTCATTCCAAAGTTCCTCTAGCCGACAGGTTGCATCTTGCTTCCCCTCATCCCAAAGCAAGGTTACCAATTCACCATATGCCCGGACGTGTGGCCACTTTCGCGCAACTGCTTCAATTGGCTTTCCTATCTTCTCAAAAAATAGATTAGGATCTGGGAAGCCGCCGTTCATAATCTGTGACAAAGTATCTGCAGCGTCTAATAACAGATATTGGCCACGGTCTTGACAAGCAGAAAGATCCACACCCCTCGCAATTAATGCCTTTTCAATGGAATTCCGATGGATCCTTGTCGCTAAGGCAACAGCACCGTCCCCTTGCTCTAAAGCTTCAGCCAGGAATTCGCAAACGGACTCGGCCAAGTAATTGTCGTTCTCATAAAATTGGACAAGATGCTCCGGGTCACCATTGTGATTCGAATTGAAAGAGCAATGAGCCTCTGAAATGTGGCTTGCGAAGGCTCCCTTAGAAGAAATCGAAGTCGGTGAGTCAGTTTTAAGAGTCATAAGGCTACCTATACCAATCGTTCTGGTGCGACACTATTGACATCACACACATTAGCGAGATTCGCTTAGAGAAAGCGGCAGTATGGTATATTCTTTAGAAAGCCAGTATCTTCAAACTATCGACGACGGCAACCAATGTCAACTTCACCAGCCGAATACTAGCAACGTTTCTAAATCGAACTTCCCAATTCAACGCCTGGGGATTGCAATTTCGGAACTATGGGCTGGCTTTGAGTCCATTTGAAGCCCTGTCAGCACGCGGAGGATCTCTTCCCCTGTGGCGGGGGACTTCAAATCAAGCTCCGCTCCCGGCTTGATGTAAGAGAGCGCATTCCTCGCCGCGGCCCAAACAGAGAGAGCCAGCATTAGCGGTGGTTCACCTACTGCCTTGCTGCTGCCAATGTTTTGTGTATTGTCGTAATTGGGAAACATGCGGACATGGAACTCCGGGGGGATATCGGTTACGGCAGGAATTTTGTAAGTAGTCGGAGAATGCGACAAAAGTTCGCCCTTCTCGTTGTAAATGAGGCATTCATTTGTGACCCAACCCATCCCTTGCACGAAACCACCAATAATCTGGCCGCGATCCACGCCAGGATTGATGGACCTGCCGATATCGATCAACAGGTCACAACGGAGCACGCGCATCTCGCCGGTAAAGCGATCGATGACCACCTCGGAGACAGCCGCCCCTTGTGTGAAATAGAAAAACGGAGTTCCGCGACCTGTCTCACGATTGAAATCGATCCCTGGCGTGGCGAAGAACCCACGGGCACCCAGGTCAACTCGATCCCGACGGGCGTCCTCGCAGAGTTGCTCGAAAGGTATCCTTACCTGCGGTCGTCGCTCGTCGTGCACACTTCCGTCGGAAAAGCAGATGTGCTCCGGTGAGGCAACGAGCCCTGACTCACTGTCGGCCAAATGCTCTGCAGCGAACTTGCGCAGTCTCGCCTTGATTTCCTGACATGCTACTACGGCTGCTGCGCCGTTGAGATCCGTGCCGGCTGATGCTGCTGTGGGTGAGGTATTGTTGTTCTTCTCGGTGCTGGTAGGCATCATCAAAACGCGGCTGGGATCAATCGCAAACTCATCGGCCACCAGTTGCCGAATTTTGACGTTCACTCCCTGTCCCATTTCCGTTGCACCAGTCGAAACCTGGATTGTGCCATCGGTGTAGATATTCACGAGTGCGTTCCCCTGATTGAGAAACTTGGTCGTGAAAGAAATGCCAAACTTCATTCCCGTGAGCGCGAGTCCCCGCACTTGCAGGCGCGACTTGGCATTGAACTCTGCCACCTCTTCTCGTCGCCGTTTGTAATCCGAATCCTCAGTAAGTGTATCGAAAATCTCGGGCAAATGGTTCTTGTCGACCACTTGTCCATAGGGGGTCACATTCCGCTGGCTAACTTCATAAACGTTCGCCCGGCGAACTTCCAAAGCATCCATCCCTAGTTTTTCGGCAATTGACTCCAACACGTTTTCAATGACTATCATTCCCTGCGGGCCTCCAAATCCGCGAAACGCCGTGTTGGGTGGCAGATTTGTGAAGCAGACCTTGCCCGTGAATTCCACGTGAGGCAGATAATATGCGTTGTCTCCATGCAGCAAGGTACGTTCCATCACCGAAGGCGAAAGATCAGTCGTCGCCCCGCCGTTGGAAAAGTATTCACATCGTAGTGCCAGTAGTTGCCCCCCCTCATCAAAGCCACACTCCCAGCGCGTGAGATATTCATGACGCTTACCCGTGACACACATATCGTCGTCTTTGCTGTAAATCACTCGGGCTGCGCGACCGGTCTTTGAGGCCACCAAAGCCACCATAATCGCGGGAATAGCCGCCTGTGTTTCCTTGCCACCAAAGGCACCTCCCATCCGTTTGCAAATGCAAACAACTTCGTGTTGCCCCAGTCCCAACACTTCGGCAATGACCGCCTGAATTTCGGTAGGGTTCTGGGTGGAAGAATGCACGACAATCTGTCCCTGCTCTCCCGGGTAGGCGATCGCGGCCTGCGATTCGAGATAGAATTGCTCCTGTCCGCCGCTCTTGAAGGTGCCTGAAAGTCGATGCGGCGCCGAGGCAAGATTCTCATCGACCCGGCCCCGGGCAATTTTTCGCACCGGTCCCAGAAAGCGATTTTCGGCAATCGCCTGTTCAATGGTTAATACCGGCGTATTCTCACGGCACTCAATCACCACCGCGCGGCGGCCAAGTTCCAAAGCGGCAGGCGACTCCGCAGCAACAACCACCACTGGCTGCCCAACGTACATTACCTCTTCGCGTGCCAAAAAAGGATCATCGGCCACAATCAGACCAAAAACATTGTGCCCTGCGACATCCTCAGCCGTGTAGCATGCGACGACACCGGGAGTCTTCAAGGCACCTTTGACATCGATCCGCACGATCTCGCCACAAGCGACCGGGCTTCCCACAAATCCGACATGTAATTCCCCCACCTGAGCAGGAATGTCGTCAATAAACAGGGCACTGCCGGTGACATGCCCTCGCGCCGAGTCATGCGGCAATGGTTTTCCGATGGCAGACATGATGAATGCTCCTCATTCGCCAAGATTAGAGTGCCAATTCGCTATTGCTGGCACAGAACTCTCGACGCTTGACTCTCGACTCTATACAAACACCGCATCTGGTTGATTTTCCAAGTAAAACTTCATTAATACATTTCGCGTGAGCTGCAACCGATAGTCTTCACTGCCGCGCACGTCGCTGATCGGGGTTACTTCTTCCACGGCCAGTTCTCCTGCCTCGCGCATGGTTTCTTCGTTAAATTCACGATCCACAAGAAATTGTTCCGTATTTCGGGCCCGCAATACCGTGGGAGCTACCGCTCCAAATGCCAACGCGGCTTCGGCAATTCTCTCACCATCAAGTCGCAAACGAATCGCCGCTGTAAACGATGAAATATCCAAATCCAACCTGCGCGATACTTTAAATAATCGAAATAATTCTCCCTTTTCTGGTAGTGGCACCGTCACGCGTGTCAGCAATTCACCAGACTGCAAGTCAAACTTCTTGTAACCCTGGTAAAAATCGTTAATGTTGACCATGCGACTACCGTCCGCGGAACGCAACTCCAATTCTGCATCCATCACAAAGTAGAACGGCAAGGAATCTGCGATCGGGGATGCGTTGATGATGTTGCCCCCCACGGTCCCCATGTTGCGGATTTGCGGGGCACCAAATACCTTTACGATGCGATAATACTCTGGAATCGTCTCACGAACTAACAGCTCTAGGTCCGTCCAGGAAGCCCTTGCCCCCATCACAAGTCGTCCATCGACAATTTCTAGTTGCTCTAATTCTCGAACACGATTCAAATCAAGAATCGTATCTGGCAGCTTCTGCCCCTTATTCACCCGCACGCCAATATCCGTGGCTCCCGCAACAACGAGCGCCTGAGGACTATCTCGCAGCACCTGAAGCGCACTCGCTAATGTCACAGGACAAAATACACGGGGCAAAACAGGGGCTTTCTGTCCATTTGTCGAGCCACTTGCAGGTGAAGCCAACTTACTCAAAAACTGCGGACTAGGCTCCTCAACCAACACCACATCTTCAGCCGAATGCGCATAGAAATCTTCCAGCATTCTCTCCGGTGGGTACATCGAATCCATCCACTGGTCATCGGTAAGATGCGAGGTCAACCCCGCTTCCAGGATCGATACATATCCTGTGCAGCGACAAAGATTGCCGGTAAGTCCGACTCGCATGTCATCAGCGTCGCCAGAGCAGCCATTTTCCTGCAAGGCAGTTAAAGCCACAGCAAATCCCGGTGTACAGAAACCGCACTGAGAGCCATGGCAATCGACCAGCGCCTGTTGTACATCGTTCATGGAGCCCGATTTGGAAAGCCCTTCCACAGTCACAATGTGCGTACAATCGAGTTGAAAGAGAAATGCAATGCAGGAATCTATCGCTTCGTACCAAAGTTCATTCTCTCTGGCACGACCAACTAGTACCGAACACGCACCACAGTCCCCTTCGCTGCAGACGATCTTGGTGCCGATGAGACCCAACTCCCGGCGGAGAAAATCTGAAAGCGATATTCTCGCCTGTGGAAAACGAATCTGGTACCGAACACCATTGACATATATGAGGATGTAGTCACGCATAGAGAAGTTCGGTCGTGAATGGGTATATCGCTATCGCTCTATTATTAAACTTAGTTCTGAAGAACAGAACTGGCCACCCTTACCTGCACAGAATACCGTACTTGCTGATGAATAATGCGCAAACTACCTAGAAATAACTTTGAATTGAGTCACTGCTAAACCGTGACTCCTCGAATCTCAGAACATGGCGAGTATCGTCTGTCCTAAAATGCCACCTGTGCTCGCGCAGCGGTGATGTCTGCGTCGCTGTCGCCGAAGCCAGGAGAATTCAAGAAGACATGGATATGGGCAAACTGGAACTTGAAGTACTTGTTCAGATACCAATTGAGGCCCAGCGTCACGTTATTCATTCGGCCACCGGCAATGTTGCCGTCGTTCAGGTCGATCGTCGACCATTGAGCAGCGATTTCCCAGGCACCTGTTCCTGAATAAGTACCGTACGGACAAAGTGGAACAACAGGCCCCAAGACACCTGTCTCACGAAGATAGGGACGCACCTCGCCGGTGAGGAAATAACCGGCTCGCGCGTAAGCTCCCCAAAAGTTGACCGAAGGGCCGCCGATCTGATTGACATGTGAGTAGATTGCTTCCGACTGCAAATAAAGCGAGTGATACACAAGTGCCAACTCGCTACCGTAAAGTTGGATGTTTTGCGTAGGGATTGGACCCGTGTTGACAAACGGCAACGTAACGTTCGGCACATTGGGTGGAAGTACGTTGGGAGGGATATCCGTTTGTACGATGAGAAACTCCGGCAGGTCAAAATATTGAATGTTATCATTCGAAGGATCAATGAACGCGAAGTTGCCACCGACATGAAGTAATTCCCGATCGTCAGCATTCGCCCAGGGCACGAGTGTCACCCGACTTACTCCCCCGGTGCCGCCGTTGTCACCCAAATTTCCTCCGTAGAAATCCGTAGGTGAGCGAATTGCCGACACTGCCCAGGTTCTCGCCCCTTGCTTCGTGCCATTGAACAATCCTAAACCGATTTGCCGAAAGGGAACAAAAGAGAAAGGCAGAGCCCGTTCGAAGAAAGTGAGGTCCTTCGCACTGGTCAACGCATCCATACTGAAGGGTTGGCGCCAATAACCCAGTCGTAGGGTAGCATCACCGACAAACTGACGAAGGTCGACAATGTG
This sequence comes from uncultured Planctomycetaceae bacterium, assembly GCA_937925545.1. GTDB lineage: Bacteria > Planctomycetota > Planctomycetia > Pirellulales > Lacipirellulaceae > Bythopirellula. Next base: position 458,846 of record CALALR010000015.1, on the reverse strand, counting down.
GTCCATAAAATTGGGTCGGCCGGGCAACGCGAAATCATACTCCATGAAATAACCGACATTCTCTGCCACGTCCCCACCGGCACTCAAGCGAGCTCGTCGAAAGTCGGCCCCATCCTGCAGATCACCACTAGGAACGCCATTGATGGCAGCGATCGAGGCCATATTCACGGCGTCCTGGCCAAACCATCCCACGTCGGCCTGAAAAAAACCATGGACTTGCACGGTGGGATATGCGGGAGAAACTTTGGATGCTGGCGTTTTCTGATAACCCGCTGCCAGTACCTCCTCGCCATTTGACTCACTGGAAAGCGGCTCACTGGGGGATCCAAATTCTGAGGGAAAAGTGAATGGAACGAATTCTTGAGTCAACCCATTGTCGTTGGTCGGTAATTGCTTGCAGGAAGTCTCTATTGGTGATATTGCCCAGCACGATAAAGTGAGTCCAAATGATAAGATAGCAATGAGTGCAAAACGCTCTCCGGAGATTAAAACTCCCTTAACCATGAGTGAGACCCCGGCTTTGCTTCGCATTGGAAGAGGAACAGTAAAATAATGAAAAGTTCGCTTTCAGGTTGAGCGGAAACCTAATCTTGCAATCGTCATGTGATTCCCACCTTGAAAAGTGATTTTGATTAAAAAACCGTAGAACACCGGTCAGTGCTTGCAGAAAAAGTGAAGAACCATCTCTTTTGTGCCAAAACTCTGCAAAAGATTGCATTAATGGAGTCCATATCGATTCATTTTGTAATGAAGTGTACGTATACTAATTCTCAATAGCTTCGCTGAATTTTCGCGGTGATAATCACAAGCGGCTAGCGCTGCGATCAATGCGTTTTTCTCGGCTTCTTCGATGGCATCCGCTAGAGAAGTCGTATTTGAAGAACGTAAATCGCAAGCAACCGGATCGAGTTCACTTGGGATGTCAGATGTGTGGATGACTTCATCGCTCACTGTAACAACAAGACGCTCGATCACATTGCGAAGTTGACGAACATTGCCTGGCCAGCGGGCCACCACCAATCGGTCCATCGCATCGCCAGCAATTTTTTTCTTTATCCGATTGTGGCGCTGGCAAAAATGAGTGAGAAAATGTTCCGCCAGTAAAGGGATGTCGTCTCGACGCTGACGAAGTGGAGGAATCTCAATAGGAACGATGTTGAGCCGATAGTACAAGTCTTCGCGGAATGTACCTTCTTCGGTCTCGGCAAGAGCAGACTTGTTTGTCGCTGAGATGAGTCGTACATCGCTAGTAAGAAGGTTTTCGCCACCTACGCGGGCATATTGTTGGGTTTCTAAAACTCGCAGCAAGTCGATCTGACATTTGGCGGGGATTTCGGTGATTTCGTCTAGAAACAGCGAACCACCCTTGGCTCGATCAAAACAGCCCAGTTTTTGGCGCACCGCACCAGTGAAGGCTCCCTTCTCGTGCCCAAACAATTCGCTTTCCAGGAGAGTTTCCGGGAGGGAACCCAAGTTGATCGGGACAAAAGGACGATCGGCCCTATCACTCAGATCATGTAACGCTCGAGCAACCAGTTCTTTACCGGTACCGCTTTCCCCATGAATCATGACAGTCGCATCAGTTCCAGCCACTTGACGAACCTGATACAGCACATCCTGCATAGCGGCACAATTACCGATAATGCTCGAAACTTCGCCAGCGTTGGCCAATCGATCTCGCAACTCGCGATTTTCCATCCTCAGGCGATGGTGATTACGTGCCTTACGAACCTGCTGTCGAATGAGTTCGAGATCCAGTGGTTTAGTTACAAAGTCGAAAGCGCCTAATCGCATCGCTTCGACTGCAGTCTCCACGGTACCATGAGCCGTGATCACGATTGCGGTTGTCTGGGGCCGGATTTGGAGAATCCGTTCTATCAACTCAAGTCCGTTAATCGCACTGGGGAGCCGTACATCAGCGATCACGAGTTGAAATTCTATCTTACGAAATTTTGCTAGTGCTTCCTCAGCATCGTTAGCAGAATCTATTTGATCTGCTTCTTTAGAGAGCCCCTTCATCAGGCCTGATCGAATATTCGGCTCGTCATCGACAATTAGTATACCAAAATCTTCGAGGCTCATAGATTCTCATTGTTTCGAGGTAAGTTCACTGTGAATATGGTTTCGCCAGGCCGGGTCTCGAAGTCGATGGTCCCTCCGTGCTGGCGAACTATCTTCTCACTTAGGGCAAGTCCCATGCCAGTTCCCGTACTGCGAGTTGTAAAATAAGGGTCAAATATTTTGTCTTGCAAATCTTGGGGAATACCACTTCCCGTGTCGGAAACACTGATGGAAACCCCGGTATCTTTATTCAATACTCTAATCGACATTACGCCTCCCTGTGGCATGGCAGCAATGGCATTGATCGCCAAATTCAACAATACCTGCTCTATTCGTATACGATCGCCCATAAAGCGTGTCGATGCAGTATGGGGCAATTGAGTCTCGATTCGAACATAATTCTCCTGCGCCTGGGGTTGTATGAGCCGCACGAACTTATCAATCAATTCAGAAATATCAAATTCCATTATGTTGAGCTCTGCACCTGAAGCAAAATCACGAAATCCCTCCAAAACCGAGGTAATTCGTCGAACTTCTAAGTTAAGGACTTCTAAGTTTTCCTGAACCGACTTCGATAGCGTATGCTCCTCCAGACCTTCCTTCAAGAGTTGAACATGGAGAGACAGAGCACTCAATGGATTCTTAATTTCATGCTGCAAACCTGCTGCCATGGTCCCTAGGCCCATGTAACGTTCCATTCGCCGTAGACGTTGTTCCATAAAAGTTTTCTCAGTTACGTCACGAAGATGAATGACCGTTCCCAAAAGCTTTTCATCATGATCTCTTAGTAAGCTGCAACCAGCTCTCAGTGTACGAGTGTGACCATTGTCTTTAACGATATAATCTCGATCCCGGATACATTTTTGAAGATCAAGAACATACTGGCAAATCTCATCGAGTGGTTGGTGTTCCTCAGGAAGATCTTTCAGAGCACGTCCGATATCGGTTTTCGTGGAACTCAGAAGCTCTCGTCCTCGCTTATTGATGCTTAAAATTGTTGCATCGCGATCGGTCGTAATGATGCCCTGATCGAGACTTGCAAGAATGTCTGCTGCCAAAACTCTAACATTTCTTAGTGACGATTCACTGCTTACATAGGCCCGCACCAGAATCAAAAGTGCCACGCCAGATGCAATGATATTCACGATGAGGAGAATCGAAAGTCGAGACTGCAACCGCAATTCACTCCCCAATTCCGTCACTTCAGGAAGGTCACTGTCTGGCAGGTGGCGGGTAATCTGCTGGACAATTTCTAATTCACGGTTGAAGTCGGCTAATATCCAGGCTGTGACGCACAGAGATACTGAACTCAACAAGGCGAGAATGCCGATTGCCCACTTCGTGCCGGGAGTCACCTGAACCACATGATCATGAAACATAAACAGCAGCTCCATTGAATCAAATGACCCTGACTGCCTGCAAATTATTGCAGATTGAGTGCAGAGTGCTGCAGGATCTCAGGCAGAGTTCGCAGTAGCTGAATGTTGGCAGCCAAACTTACCGACCATGCGATGACTCTATCAGCCACTACCCGTTAAAGCACTTGAAACAACTAAACCTAGTATATTCACTTGCACGTCATACCCCAAGTAGGCTAGGAACAACCCACCCGCCATAGTCTCCGATAAGTTGGCACGAATTGTGCCGCGTGTCTGCGCCTGACAAGAATCTGGCTTCCCGAGGATTACTTCGTACTAGGCTGATATCAGGGCACAATGCAATACACGACATATAAGACTGTGAGTAAATAATGGGGACAATTCATTTCGTACGTCGATTACGGAGGGTAGCACCCTCATTGAACTCGAGACCAACTGCAGGGACATTCTCTTTGCCGTTGCGTGTGTTTGCTATGACGTTCTGCCTCGCAGGACTAACCGGGCATGTACAACCATTGCACGCACAAAACTCTACTGTGTTTACACATTCACCACCATTTATTCTAGCTGCAGGAAGTGAGACACCTATCACAAATGAGAAATCGCTGCCAACTCGCCCTATTGGCATGCATATCTTCAAAACGCTTTCAGAGGTAGATAACCCTGAAACACTTAAGCCCGGATCGAAGGTGGATGTGATGCTCACCTCGTTAGGGGAGGAAGGTCCGAAATCCAATCGTATTCTCCGGAAAGTTAGCGTCTATTCTGTCGGCAATTGGGCACCCGACGACACAACACTTCCTAATTACTCAGTATCTGAGGTTCAAAAAAATGAGAAGCCTAAGAGCGCTGCAAGTGAAACTATTGTGAGCGATAATGCAATTTTCCCTCAGTATGTAGTTGGGTTGCTTGTAAATGCGGCGCAACTCGAAACACTTAGGGTCGCCGAAGCACAAGGGGTTATCCGCTTGCAAGAATCCGAAGCAGAAGTAGCTGGTGGCGCGTTTGGCCAGATATGGCACAACTTCACATCAAATCTTTTTCAACCGCTCCTTTTGTTTTTCTTTATGGGATTTGCTGTCCCCCTGCTGAAAGTACCTTTCGACTTTCCCAAGCCACTGTACCAAAGCCTGACGATTTACCTGCTGATTGCTATCGGCTGGCATGGGGGCGAACTGATGGCCCAGCAATCTTCAGAAGAACTAGCCATTGCCGGAGGCCTTGTAGTGATTGGATTTTTTGTAAATGCGTTTATAGGAGTCCTCGCCACGAAGTTGCTAGAATGGTTTACGCCAATGCGAAAGATCGATGCCATTACCGTCGGTGCATATTACGGCTCTGACTCGGCGGGAACTTTTGTGACTTGCCTCGGTATTTTGGCAACTCTAGGAATTCTACACGATAGTTATATGCCTGTACTTCTTGCTGTCATGGAGATTCCAGGCTGCTTGGTTGGCCTGTATCTGGTTTCGCGTCTCCGCCAGCAAAATATGGATAATCTTGGCAACATGCCGGGTGAAAGTGGATACAATTCCTTGCCATTAAAAGTCGATAAGGTGGATTTTCTCATTGGGGACCCGCCTGCCGATTCCCCTGATGTCTTGGCGAAACCTGAGTCTCAATCCATGTTCCACAAGCCCGATGCTGGAATTAAAAGCAGTCGATTCATTGCGAAAACACCACCTGCCTTTGATTGGAAAATAGCCCACGAAGTTTTCCTCAACCCTGGGCTCTACATGTTGTTTGGTGGGATTATTGTAGGCTTTATCAGTGGTTATCAAGCCCTAAGTGATCCTCATGTGGTAGAAGGCCCAAACCACTTGTTTGTTTTTATCTTTAAAGGCGCTTTGTGCCTTTTCCTATTGGAGATGGGAATTACAGCATGTCGTCGCTTGAGTGACTTGAAGACTGCTGGTTGGGGATTCATCGCATTTGGCCTACTAGCACCGAATCTGTTTGCAATCATCGGAATGCTAAACCTTCATGTCTATAGCATTGCCATTGGACATGCCTTCTTTTTGGGAACTTACGCATTGTTCGCTGTTTTGTGTGGAGCTGCTTCTTACATCGCAGTTCCTGCCGTACAAAGACTCGCGATCCCCGAGGCGAGCCCCACATTGCCCCTGGCGGCATCTTTAGGTTTAACTTTCACATGGAACGTTACGATGGGGATTCCAATTTATATCGAAATTGCTAAAGCAATCACTACAACAATGCCAGTTTGATTCGTCACGGGTTTATGTTGGTCCGCTTAGTCTCAACGTCGGCAAAGGAATACGACAACCAATTAACTCTCTAAATCAAACCTAAACTTTCAAGTGAATATACAATTATGTTCGAAACAAGAAATGTCCGGCGAGTCGTCGTAATTGTCGACTCCTCTCTCAAAGATCTATTGCTAGAAAAGTTTATCGAATTGGGCGCTCGAGGTTACAATGTCGTCGATTGCGAAGGGCGCGGTACTCATGCAATCACTGGCGAACCGTTCAGCAGCAGCGAGTTGGTTCGCATTGAAATACTCGCTTCAGTTGACGTAGGGGCTGCAATTCTGAATTACATTCATGCGGTTCAGTTTCAACAGTTTGGTCGCTATGCCCTCACCGCTTTTGCGGACAATGTTGAGATAGATATGCGTGATCAGTCTATCTGAATAGATGTCATCAACTGCAAACGCTTAAATCTGATATAAACTCAAACTCTGAGCGACTTGGACATCAAGTGGCTTGAATCAAGAATCCCCGTTAGAGGTGAGTGGCAAGGAATCGTAGAGTGTGCCCCAGGCACTTTTCTATTACCTTCCTCTGGAACCTGTGAAATATAGTATCTTCATTGTCGAAATTGCTATCTGCTCGCGAGACGAATTTTAGATCTCCTGACATTGGAAGTCTCGATTGTTTTCATCAGTGTGAATCTGTCGCATATTCATTTAACCGCGTGGCATATACAAAAACACTTGAATGTGGTCTAACTGGGATTCTAAATTCTAGCCCAGACTAATAGCCCTCAGGGCTTCTATGCAAAAGACGATTATACCCGAACCAACTCTTCGGTTAGCACCAACAACCCCTCCTACATTTCGAGAAGCATTCTTGGTTTGGTGCCGCGTTGCAGTACTTAGCTTCGGCGGGCCAGCGGGGCAGATTGCCGTCATGCATCGGATATTGGTGGATGAAAAAAAATGGATCAGCGAGTCTCGCTTTCTACACGCACTCAACTACTGTATGTTGCTACCCGGACCCGAGGCACAACAACTGGCAACTTACATCGGCTGGCTCTTACATAAGTCACTGGGAGGACTAGTTGCCGGCCTGCTGTTTGTACTGCCAGGTTTCTTAAGCATCATGGTACTCAGCATTCTCTATGTCACCTACCATGACTTGACACTGGTGCAAGGCATTTTTTTTGGCCTTAAGCCGGCGGTCGTTGCCATCGTCGTTGAAGCCATCTTTCGAATTGGCAGACGAGTGTTAAAGAATAACGCGATGCGCCTCATGGCCCTGTTAGCTTTCATGGCTCTATTTCTGTTCCAAATCCCCTTCCCCGTAGTCATACTTTTAGCAGGAATGTCTGGCCTGGTAGGTGGAAAGATCGCTCCCAACCTTTTTGCCGTCCTTCAAGGACACACCAGTAAGGTCACCGATGATATTGAAGATTGCGTTGGCGATCAGAACGCCGGTACCCAACAGCCCAGATTAATCCGCTCGCTACGAATAGCCGCAACTTGGCTGATTATCTGGCTCCTGCCGATAGCCATCTGCTACAAACTTTTAGGCCCCGACAACGTATTCACTACTGAAGTTCTGTTCTTTAGTAAAGCCGCTATGGTCACTTTTGGGGGTGCATACTCGGTACTGGCTTACATAGCAGAGGAATGTGTTAAGACTTACAACTGGCTCTCGCCGACGCAGATGCTCGATGGTCTTGGCATGGCCGAAACCACACCAGGCCCCTTGATCCAGGTCGTGCAGTTTGTCGGATTTATGGGCGCTTATAATAATCCTGAGGGATTACATCCTCTTTGGGCCGGTGTTATAGGCTCCATTCTTACAACCTGGGTTACTTACGCTCCCTGCTTTCTGTGGATCTTTTTAGGCGCGCCCTACATCGAACATTTTCGGGCGAAAAAGGCTCTCAATGCGGCACTGTCTACAATCACTGCCGCGGTTGTCGGAGTGATCCTTAATCTCTCCATCTGGTTTGCACTGCACGTACTTTTTCAAGAAGTCCAGGAAGAATCGTGGGGCTACTTTCACTGGCTGCTCCCCGTATGGGACACGATTGAATTACAATCGCTTTTTATCACGATGATCGCTTTCGTGCTGATGTTTCAACTGCACATTGGCATGATCCGGACACTGGGAATCAGTGTATTGCTGGGAATAGTGCTCACCACACTTGTCTAAAATTCGCACTAGAAGCATTAACGAACTTACTTGAGATCATTAGAAGATTTTTCTGCCACACGTGGTTCCGCAATCCCGCGGCTAGCCACAAAAACCCGCCCCCGTGCCTGAGGACCGACAAGTTCGATCTCTTCGCCGCAGGTATTCTGGAGGACTTGAAGTGCTGAGCGATTCACAACCACCACTGCTTCTCGATTCTCGGTGACAAACTCCTTGAACTCTTCAGATTGATCCGCCGAGAACTCGACAACATTGGAATGAATCGCAAAGGACGTCGCTTCCGGCGCACGGCCGAAGAACACGATTGGCGTTGAGCCTCCCAGCTCAGAGCGCATCCTGGCTGCCGAGCGAGACACCGATCTCCATTCCGCAAACTGGGGAACGACCGAGCCGAAAACCAGTAGGGTCACTACTCCACTCATCCCAACAGCTGCGGTGAACAAACGACGGTGAGAGCCAAGTTGTTTGCTCCACAGTAGAGTAATGCCCACAAGAAACACCATTACAAACAGCATCAGCAACCAGACCCTACCAGGAGTAAGGACGATCTGACCGATCAATGCCACAAATGCCAGCACAGATGATCCAAGCAATAACTGCCAGGCAGCGCGGGACGAATAATATTCCACGAGCGAGCTCGCCTGTGCAGCTATAGGAATCTCTCGCCATTGGCAATCCGCCAGCATTTTTCCCAAGGCGAGGGTCAACAAGGGAATCGCAGGGAGAATGTAGGTGGGAAGTTTGCACGTGGAGAGAGAGAAAAATCCTACGATCCACACACTCGAGAGCAACAGCGCGCCTAGTTCCTGAGTGCGCATCTGGCAGGCATTATCACACTTACGCCCCAGATAGATGGCCATGGCAGGCGCCAAAAAAGTACCGGGCAGCATACCTAGTGCCATCACAGGCAGATAGAACCACCAAGGCTGTACGTGATTGAGTCCATTGACAAATCTTTGGAAATTATGCTTCCAAAAAAAGTAGCCGACAAACTCTGATTGACTCGCCGCCACTTGCCAAAACCACGGCAGGGGAATCAGTAAGGTGGGCACGAGCACGGCCAGCAAGTTACGCCAGTGAAAAGCTGAGTAGTTTCTCGTAAGCCACGCGAGTGCAACAATTGGCGGAAAGCAAAGTACCGGGGCAACCGGTCCCTTGGTCATCACTCCCAATCCACAGGCGACACCCGCCGCCAGCCACCAAATAAGTACCCGGCGAGGCTCCTGCATCGCTCGCAACGCGCAGAGCAAACTTACCGTGGTAAATAAGGCAAGTACGCTATCCATTAGCAGAAAGCGGCCGGCGAGGATAAACCCGCCAGTCAGGCTCAGCATAAAAGCCCCAATCCACGCTGCCCGGTCACCGACCAATTGTCGACCAATGCCAAAAGTCACCAACACTGTCAGAAGCGCAGCCAAAGTGCACGGCAGTCGCGCACTCCGCTGATTTTCTCCAAATAGCTGGTAACACCCAGCCGTCAGCCAATACAGCATCGGCGGTTTATCGAGGTATGGCTCGCCTTGCAACCGAGGAACTAGCCAATCGCCAGTGTGTACCATCTCCAGGGCAATCTGTGCGTAGCGAGTCTCATCAGGTTCGATCAGTGCGTATTTTAGGTTCGTGAGCAGGAGAATCCCAGCGATCGCTACCAGGAGCAGAGTCATGGCGGTTGTCATACTTCGGGACCAGGCAGTTGTTGCGTCATGTTGTTCTCGGACAGTAGCAGGGAACATCACCTTGTTCCACCAATGTCTCGTAAGTGAGGCAAACACCACCGGGATTTCGAAGACTGAGACTTTGCTCTCGCCACCCGCGCGCGGCCGGTGCGACACACCCACTTCCACAATCGACAGATCAAGCTGCCGGGCGCGCGAAAGCATTTCGGCGTTGATCAGAAACCCATCTGTTGTGATGGGGAGTTGGGCAATTACTTCGCGGTGAAATAGCTTGAGCGCGCAATCACAATCGCGTACACGGGTTCCCAAGAGATTTCGCACCAGCGCGTTGTACCCTGCTGAATACATCCGGCGAAGCCAGGGGTCCTGGCGGTCAATTCGATAACCGGTCACGATCTGGTAATCACGCGAGAGCATCACCAGTCGATCCAGTTCGGTCAGATCGAACTGGCAGTCTGAATCCGTAAAACCAACCAGATTTTTACTAGCTTCAGCAAACCCACGTCGCAAGGCAGCTCCATATCCCAGATTCTGTGGTTGTTGGAGCAAACGAACAGCTGGCCGGTTGCTAGCCACTTGTCTCACAAGCTCGGCGGTGGCATCCGTACTGCCATCATCGACGACTAGCACTTCATAATCGCCGGTCAGCTCGGATAGTGCAGCGACGGCTTCTTCTACCGCTTGCCGAATTGTGGCAGCCTCGTTGTATGCCGGCAACACAAGCGAAATGCTGGGCCGATACTCGGTCGCAGTGGCATCCATGCCTGACCTGCCTGGTTAAATGTGATGCGGGAAAAGTCGAATTGCGAAAGTCGTCTTATTGACTCGCAACGGTGATGTGGAAAGCGAGACTGCTGTCAAAGCATGTGGGATATCCACTTCTTCTAGAGGGGTCAAGTGCAGCCTCTCAAGATTCGTCTCGCTTGCAATCAGAATGCAGGGTAAATTGTGCTAGCAAGTAAATAATATAGCCGTGCGCAGGACTAGTTTCTCTTCAGGTTCCGGCTAAACACCAACACTTAACTGTAAAACTCTAACCATGCCTCAAAACGAACCGACACCCTTGCCAGACAACGACGTCAAGTATACTCCCCAACCGGGTGAGCGCCAGCTCACGCTTCGCGCCTTGATTGCAGGATGTCTCGTGGGGAGCGTAGTTTCCTGCACGAACATCTACATCGCACTTAAAATTGGTTGGTCGTTTGGCGCTTCGATCATCACCGCTGTTCTGAGCTATTCGATCTTCGCCTGGTTCAACAACAAACTTTCCGTAATGGAAACCAATATTGCACAGACGGCCGGCTCCGCGGCGGGCTACATGTCCACGGCAGCTGGGTTGGTGGCACCTATCCCGGCGATGATCATGCTCGGATACGAAGTGTCGTTTCCTTCGCTGTTCTTATGGGCTGTGGCAGTTGCATTCCTGGGGGTTTTCTTCGCGGTTCCCTTGCGCCGCCAATATGTGGAAGTCGAACGGCTACGATTCCCAACGGGCACTGCGGCTGCCGAAACCATTCTGGCCATGTATAGCGAAGCCGGTGATGCCGTGTTGAAGGCCCGGGTCTTACTGTGGTGTGCCTTAGGAGCAGGGCTCTTCACATTGGCTTACAAGTTTGTACCCCAATTGGAAGAGCCCCCTATCGAAGAATGGTTGGGATGGGGAGTACTTTTGACGGCGGCTGCTTGGGGATTCAAAATCTATCTGGGCCCCTCTCTTTTTGGAGCGGGGCTCTTAATTGGCCCCCGAGTCGTGTGGTCCCTCGTCGGAGGAGCTATTCTAGGATGGGCCATTCTTGGGCCGCTCGCCCAGAGCCGCGGCTGGGCTCCGGGAGAAATCATGAGTTATGGAGACGGGCCCCGGGGGTGGATCCTCTGGCCTGGCGTCTCAATCATGGTGTGCGAATCGCTCATGGCCTTGGCCCTCTCCTGGCGAACTTTCCTGAGAACCTTCACTACTACAACGACCCTGGGCGAAGCGCACAGCAATCCTGAAGCGATTCCCAATAGTTGGTGGATCGGGGGTTTAATCGCAGGCTCCGTCGTCACCATTATTTTGGCCGATTACACATTCAGTATTCCTTGGTATCTCACACTTGTTGCCATTCCATTGTCAGCGGTCTTGGCATCCGTGGCAGTTCGCTCCCTCGGCGAAACCGACATAAATCCTGTGGGAGGGGTTGGCAAAGTAACGCAGTTGGTTTTCGGTGGACTCGCACCGGGCCAGATGAGCACCAACCTGATGGCTGCCGCCATCACCGGAGGCGGTGCCAGCCAGGCAGCCGATATGATGCAGGACCTGAAGACGGGACATCTGTTGGGTGCATCTCCACGGAAACAATTAGTTGCCCAACTCGTCGGTAATTGTGCGGGCGTACTATTCGCAGTACCAGCTTACATGCTTATCACAAGCGGATATGAATTGGGTGGAACCGATCTCCCTGCACCCGCTGCCCAAGCCTGGAAAGCCATGGCGGAACTCCTGGCGGAAGGATTTGAAGCACTTCCGCAAATGGCTCCCCAAGCACTGTTGATCGCCGCCTGTATCGGGGCAGTTTTACCTCTACTAAGACGATCCCCAACGCTTCGCCCCTACATTCCCAACGGGCTGGCATTAGGAATCGCATTCATTATCCCGCCGTATTATTCGTTGGTGATGTTCTACGGCCTCGTGGCGTGGTACATCTGGCGGTGGATCAACCCGGCTGCCGTCGAAAAGCTCAGTTATGCTGTTGCAGCAGGACTCATCGCTGGTGAAGGCTTGATGGGAATTGTCAATGCAGCGCTGACAATCCTCGGAGTGAAACCACTGACCTAGCGGCGTGTCGGCACAACAATTGCACGATGAGGCAGTTGGAATTCCATCAGGTCTAAATTGGAGGTCTTAGTGGTGTAAAAGCGTGATTGCAATGTGCGATGGAGCACATTTCTTTATATCGCACACCATGGTGCCGCCAATAAACCAGAGCGACAAATAACTGATATTGGCGTCCTACCAGAATTTGAGGGGGCCGATGCCATGTCTACAAAACACTTACTATGTTGCGTGGTTCTGATTGGTGTGCAGCTCAATACTGTAAGTGCCCAAAGCGTACGTTGGGAAGTTGCCGATGGTGGGAATGGACATTGGTATGAAGTTATTCAGGGTCTCATAGATGCTATCTTTGGGGGGATTCAACGTGTTATCAACTGGCCCGATGCATACTTCATTGCCCAGGTGCATGGCGGATCCCTCGTAACAATGACTTCTTCCGATGAAATCGAGTCGTCTACTCTCTAACGGATTCGCCAGAGTTTTTGGCAAAGAGATGGAATCGGCAACTACTTTGGCCCCTGGTTACCTTCGTGGCAGCCCTCGCGGGACTTTATGCATTTTCCCTGTGAACGGCGAATGACAATCGTCAGATCGGTGTCAAATGAAGACGCACAAGAGTACAATTTGTAGGGATAGAGCCACCAGTGACCCTCAAAGCTATGCCCCTGCACCAAACGCATTACCTGAGAGTGCTTGATTAGTAATCTCAATGCTATTGGAGAGAATCCCATGCGAACTTTTTTCGTGATCTTCCTGGCAGCCTTTCCCACTTTGCTCGTCGCTCTTGGTTCCAGCATCCTCATTGTGCAAGCAGTGGTCCGCTTCGTGGACCCCAAAGTCTTTTCGTGGGAAGGGGCCGAGGGATTTCTGCCCCTGGGCGCTGCCCAGTGGGGCGGGATCGTGGGCTGGATCAGTGCCTACCTCTCGGCTTCGCCGGCAGCCTCTCGTCGCTCGCTGCCCAGAGCAGCTCTGCTCGGTTTCTGCGTGGGAGCTGCGTTGAGTTTTCCTCTAGGTCTGTCCGTCATCGCATCGGGTTCACCAAAAGCTCCCGAGGGAATGTGGATTTGGAGTGCTGTCACCATAATCGTGAGTGGAAGTCTCGCGGGAATGGTTGGCGGGCTTGTTATCCATTTCGAAAAGTCGCGGGGTCCATGACCTGCTAACTAAATCCGTGCATTACATTGGCAGACCGAATGAAGAGACTAAACACTGCCCAATAAATGCTAGCGGCCTCGCCCGGTTAGTACCGAAGGCGAGGCCGTTGTCATTCGAACTATCGCAGTGAGAGTCACTGCGACCAGCCGCTTACTTGCCCTTTTTGGCCGACTTGGCGGCTGGCTTGCGGGATGGAGCTGGTTTGGCGGCGGGTTTGGCGCTGCCCTTCTGAGGTTGCTTTGTAGCCATCTAAAGTTTCTCCTTTGAAGAAACGGGGGCGAGTCGTGACTGCCTGGATAACAATTCCTGACACTCTATTGTCACGACTTCGCGCGGATTGTAGCGAGCCCTGGCAAAATGATGCAATACGACTTTCTGCCAAGTCACGATTTTACGATCCAGCTGCTCAAACCGAGCCACGCACATGCGGCTTTACACGCTCCCGATAAAACGACACGAGCCTCTTGTGCGAGTCGCTTCTCAGTGGCGACTCGTCGCTGGCCTGCGAGTTTTCAGCCACCTGAGTTGGACGACTCGCCCCTGCTATAATGGTGCTGACCGCTGGATAGTCGAGAATCCAGCGCAAGGCAAAACGCCCCAACGGCATGTCGCTCGGTGCTAGCTTTCTAAGTTCATCGACCAGCTCGACCCCTTTTTCAAAAGGCAGCCCAGCGAAAGTTTCACCTACGTTGAAGTGCTTACCGTCGCGATTGTAATTGCGATGATCTTCAGAGGCAAATTGGTGGCTCGCCAGCATCCTGCCAGCCAAAAGGCCACTTGCCAGAGGCAGCCTCACGATAATTCCGACATTGGCTGCCTGCGAAGCAGCAAACAACTCATCTGCCGCGTCCTGGCGAAACAAGCTGAAGATGATTTGCAGTGTGGCGATTCCAGGCTGGGTGAGGCAAAACAGTGCCTCCTCGATCGTTTCGACACTCGCACCGTAGTATCGAATCAACCCTTCCCGTTGAAAATCATCCATCCAAGCGAGTATGTCGCCTTGCTTTATGATTTCGATCGGTACGCAGTGCAGCTGCACCAGGTCCAGCGTGTCGCCCCCTATTCGCTTGAGGGAACCCAACAAGCTCGCCCGAACGCGCTCTCTGGTGTAGTTGTTGGGAAAGAGTTCGTCACTTCTGCCGACCTTCGTGACGATGATGGGGCGGTTTTTTCCCACTTGGTCGCAATGCTCACGGCACCATTGGCCGATGCGACTTTCACTAAGCCCCGCCCCATAGACGTCGGCGGTATCCCAGAAATCGATCCCCTCTCGAGCCGCCTCATCAAGAATCGCTTCAGCACGCGCATCTTCCATCGCGCCAAAGTCGCCCCCCAATTGCCAACAACCGAGGCCGATCTCAGAAACACGGAACCCAGTTTTCCCTAAAGTGCGATAGTGCATTATCGCGTCAATCTAATCGTCTTCGTCTTCTGGTCATGAGCAATACACCGAAACCAACCATAGCTAGTGTGGTCGGCTCAGGTACCAGTGTAGCATCTGCTAACGACTGCAGAAACTGCCCATCAGCCGCCGAAACATTCAACGTCGCAAGAATGGCACTCAAATTGATGTCGCTGGTTGTGCGATCATCGTAGATCGTTCCGTACATGATCAGAGCATTGAGCAACATACCACGATTATTAGCGTGATAAATATCACTGGCGTAAAAGTTTAGCGGGAAACCTGCGTTTTCCCATGCGTCTCCTGCAGGAGCGTATTTGGCTAGATTTGATCCCACCATCGAATTGATGTTATCCACGGCCATATGGTATCCATCCCGTAGCTCTTGCTGCATCTGTACAGGACCACCAGGAAAACTGGGGTTAACTCCAGTGTAAAACGAGTGCCCCGGTCCACGCGCCCAAGTTTCAAACAGAACTGGGACGACATTCGGGCTATGGGCCGCTACGAGGTTGTACATCGCTGTGGTACTCGAAAGGTGTAAAGCCAAGTTGCCAATGTGTGTGGGTTGAGTGGAAAAATCCTGTAAGACGACGTTGCTCCAGTGCTGCCCTGGAATACCTGAGGTGATAGCAAATGTGTTATTATCCACATGCCACTGCATACTTTGGCCATTGACAGCAGCATTCTTTACATATGGCTTCGGATGACCAGCTGCTTGTGCAATTTCGGCTACCACTGTCGGCATTGGACGGAGACTGCCCGTGGCACCGCAACATGCGTTCGTAAAGCTATTGCCATAAAAGAGCAGGTATTTGGGGTCTACTGCACGAGCTTTGCTTAAGAGTATGAGATTCGTCGGGAGGAAGAATAATACTAGCAAAAAGCATCGAGAACATAGCCGAGGCATGTGTGTAATCAACTCTTATGAACAGGAAAAAATGGATCGACTATGACCAGCTTGGCATACCCCAACTAGTACATGGAGTATGCCATTTGCTGGTCAACAAACTAATAAAGAGGGAAATCTTCTATCGACAGGCTCTTCTTGAAACCACGCAGGCAATACCGGCAAGAGCGAACAATCCGAAAGTCGCCGGTTCTGGAATTGTAGTGCTCACAATCCGCATTGCACCCAAGTAATAAAAGAGACTCGAGTTATTGTTATTTGGTCCGGGAGAAACCAGCAGAGTGATATTGCCCCCGGCCGTTGGGGTAATGCCCGTGACCGAGACCACTTCACTCACGTTCGCCGTTGTGTTGAGCAGAGCGAAACCATTGTTGGCACCCGTCACATCGTATTTCGTCTCACGGTTGTCAGTTGCACCTTGGCGAGAACCGAAAAACGTGAAGTCATAGGTCGTCAAGCCTGAGCCATCCAAACCGGATAATGCAATGGTAGCTTGTGGCGTAAGTGGATTGGTGCCAAAGGTTCCGGCATGGCCAAACGCATTATCTCGGGTCGCTTGACCATCAAAGATTGCTCCCGCGTTGCCACTGGGAGAAGTAGGGCCTGACTGATTCGAGCCATTAAAGAAACCACTTACATTTATTGAAATTCCGGTATTGGCACCGGTCGAATTTACAGTATCGGCAATAGAAAGCACCCCAGGAGGATTCACAATGATGTTGTTATAGACATTTGCCGCAGGTGGAGATACGGTCGTCTGACCACTGTCTCCGAAATCAAAAAACAGAGTGGCCGCAGATGCCACCGAGGAGAATGCCAGGCAAACAGCCATAGCAATCATTAAGTGTGTTCTCATTAAACTACCCAACCTTTCATCTAAAGAAGTGATACTCAGTTTGGCCGCTCTGCTATGGACCGTTGATAAGTGATTGGAACTATCATAAGAGCAATGAAAGCGGTTTCAATAGAGATTATTATTGCTATAAAATGACTGAGTTGCAATGCTTTAGCCAGGAGAATTTTGGCTTTCTTGACAGCTTTGATCAGTGAGTCGGCGACATCGCCCTACGAACGGCCTCGGCCGGATGAAGCGCCCGCCTGCCCGTGCCATGCTTGATCTGCTGGCGGCAGCTCACTCCGGCAGCAACGATCGTCGTGTCTTCGTCGGTTGCCCGAACCGCTGGCAGCAAGCGCCTTTCCCCCATGGCTAGTGAAATGTCGTAATGTTCCGCTTCATAGCCAAATGACCCTGCCATCCCGCAGCACCCAGAATCCACCTCGGCGACCTCGCCACCTGCGGCGGCCAAAGTTTGTTTCGATGGCCCTGTACCCACGAGTGCCTTTTGATGACAGTGGCCGTGTAATAGCACTTTACCCAAGGGCTGTTGAAGTGGGAGGTTCAAGGATCCTTTTGCTGCCAGGTTGCCGATGAATTCCTCGAATAGGAACGAGTGCTCGGCAATTACTTTGGTCCGCGGGTCGCCAGGCAATAGCTCAAATGCCTCATCCCGGAGCGTGAGTAAGCAACTTGGCTCAAGTCCGACTATTGGAATTCCACGTTCCGCATACAGAGAGAGCTTATCGACGCAATCGCGGACTGCGTTGCGGGCCTGCTTGACCAGTCCCTTGGAAATCATGGGTCGGCCGCAGCAGAAATGCCCCGGCAGGAGCACGTCGAAGCCTGCTGCTTCGAGCACTTCGGTAGCGGCGATGCTCACTTCGGGGTAGTTGTAGGTGTTCCAGGTATCATTAAACAGCACGACCTGATTGCCTGTGGCTGGCCGTGGAGTGCGATTTTTGAACCAATTGGTAAACGGCTCGGAAGCAAACTGTGGCAATTGCCGAGAGCGAGCGATTCCCAGTGTCTTCTCCAAAAGAATTCTCACCAATCGATTGCTCGATATGCCATTGGCGAGTGGCGAAAGCGGTCCCGAGAAGATGCGACTTGCCCGTGCTATCCCCGCCATCATTCGAGCCCTGAGGGGAACGCCGTTTTTTTCATAATAGCGCGCGAGAAACTCGAATTTGATCTTCGCCATATCGACCGATGAAGGACATTCACTTTTGCATGCCTTGCACTCGATGCAAAGATCTAATGCTTCATACATCCGTTCGCTAGTGAGTGACTCTGTCGGCAAAAGACCCGACAATCCAGCACGCAGCAGATTCGACCGACCTCGTGTACTGTGTTCTTCTTCCTGAGTTACCATAAAGCTGGGACACATCGTCCCGCCGGTCGTCTTACGGCAAATGCCTGCACCGTTACACATTTCCACGGCGCGATGAAAACCTTGGTCCGCCGAGAAGTCGATATGGTCTGGTTCTTCAGCAACGTGATACTCCGCTCCGTAGCGCAGATGCTCAGTCATCGGGGGAGCATCAACGATGTCTCCCGGGTTAAGCAGATTTTGCGGATCGAAAATCTGCTTCACGCGTCGGTAGAGCCTGTAAAGTTCAGGACCAAAGAATTTCTCGTTCTGCCAACTTCGCGACCGTCCGTCCCCATGTTCGCTCGATAGCGCCCCTCCATATCCTTGCAAGAGCTTCACGGAGAAATCACTGATGGTCGGCAACTTCGCCACTTCGGCAGCCAGCTTTACATTCAACAGAGGTCGGATATGGAGGCAACCCGCACTGGCATGGGCGTAGTAAGCCACCTGGCTCCCCAGGCCCTGACAGAATTCTTCAATCTGTGTCACATAGTCGGCCAGATGTTCCACCGGCACGGCAGCATCTTCGATAAACGGGAGTGGTTTGAAGTCCCCTTTCATGCTCATCAGCAGTCCCAGTCCTGCTTTGCGAACTGTCCACACATCGGCCTGCTGAGCAAGTGTCTTGGCTTCAGTCACCGCTGTGGCCGGTACTCCTTGCGACTTCAAATGCTGTTTAAGCCGTGCTACTTTTTCCGAAAGCTCTGCTTCACTTGTACCAGTGAACTCGGTCATCAACACACAATTAGGAGTCCCTTCTACAAAGTTACACAGCGACGCAGCGAACTCGCGAACTTGTCGGCAGAGGTTGATTGCCATCTGGTCGAGCAACTCAACGGCAGTTGGCTCGGTCTCGAGAATCGTCGGTACGGCAGAGAGTGCGGCATACAACGCATCAAAATGGATGACGGCTATCGTGGCTTGCTCCGGTACCTTCACGAGATTCACCTTGATCTCATGCATTACCCCGAGTGTTCCTTCGCTACCGCAGAGAAGTTTGGCAACATTGAATCTCGGGTCCTGAGGCTGGCGATAACTGGCCGATCCAGGCACGAGTCGGTCTAGATTGTATCCACCACAACGCCGCCAATGCTTGGGGGTGTTGTCGCGAATCACGGCACGATTCTTGGGCGATTCGACCAGTGCGGCCAATTCACGATAGATCTTTCCCTCAAATCCACCTAGCTGCGTCTTTGCCGTAAGAGTTCCATTTTCTAAAGGGCCGAAATGCACGCAGCTACCATCGCTTAGGAAAACACGCGTCTCCAACACGTGATCCGCCGCCATGCCGTATACAATCGAATGGCTCCCCGTGCTATTGTTGGCAATGATCCCCCCCATCGCAGCGCGATTACTGCTTGCGGGGTCTGGACCGAACTGCAGGCCACGCTGCTTGAGTTGTCCATTGAGAACGTCCAACACGATGCCAGGCTCGACGCGCACCCATTGTTCTTCTTCATTCACTTCCAGAATGTGGTTTAAGTGTCGCGTAAGATCGAACACTACCGCTTCGTTCACAGCCTGCCCAGCCAGACTGCTACCCCCGGTGCGTGGCAAGATTGGCACACCATATTTGGCTGCCAATTCGACACCTGCCTGCAATTCGTCGATGTCCTTGGGGAACACCACCGCCAAGGGCATGACCTGATAGATGCTGGCATCCGTGCTGTAGAGCACCCTACTAAAGCTATCGGAACGGATATCGCCCCCAGTTCGTTTGCCAAGTTCCGCCAGATAATCTCGTACTCTTTCATCGAGGGCCCTGTGGACGGAGTTGCTGACGGATGGTGGCTTGACAGTGGCAACGGACATAGATTCTAAGCGTATGTGCAGAAGTTTTGGTGATGACAAGTGCGAAGTGCACATTATCATAAACGGCACCAAGATGATTCTCAACTAGCATTTATAAATAGCGCGAACCCGTGTCGCGAAGAACACCTCCTTAATAGCCGTCGGCGACGGTCGATGGTTCCCTCCGAGTCAATCAATGGCCTCGCAAATCGGGCTAATGATTTAGAGAGATTATCCCGCGAACAGTGATAGGCCCCACCCATGTCAACCATTTCTCCATCCTGGTTCCACCATTGGTGGTCGCGACAGTGTGGGGGACGAGAAGTTCTCCAGGTAGCGCTCCCCCTTGTCATATCTACGATGTCGTGGACCGTGATGACATACGTCGATCGGGCGATGCTTGCTCATTACTCTCCGATTGCTATGACAGCCGCTTTCTCTGCTGGAATCCTGTGGTTCGCGCTTTTCTGTGTCTTCCTGGGAATCTGTAGCTACGTCAGTACATTCGTTTCCCAGTACTATGGTGACGAGCAGCCCGAACGGATAGGGCCCGTAGTCTGGCAAGGTAATTGGCTGGCCCTGATGTCGGTACCGCTGGCGTTGGCAGCGGTACCTCTTGCAACGTGGATTTTTGACTTTGCCAAACATCGCCCCGAAGTCACGGAACAGGAAGTCCGCTATTTTAAGATTCTCTGTCTCGGCGGACCGGGGATGGTGCTGGCTACGTCGTTTTCTTGCTTTTACAGTGGCCGCGGGATTACTTGGGTCACGATGCTGATCGACCTTTTTGGTACAGCGGTGAATCTGGTTCTCGACTACTTGTTAATTTTTGGCTACGGCGGTTTCCCCGAAATGGGAATCGCTGGTGCCGCGTGGGCGACCAATATTGGCATCTGGGTGAAACCTTTTATTTTCTTGGCCCTAATGTTGAAGCCAGCAAACCGGACCATGTTTCACACCAATAGTTGGCGTCTCGAAATGCCGCTCCTGCGCCGTCTGGTTTATTACGGTGGCCCTGGTGGGATGCAGATGTTGCTCGATGTTACCGGATTCACAATTTTCATCATCCTCGTTGGGCGACTTGGCGAAATGCCGGCGATGGCCTCCAGTATGGCCTTCAGCATTAACACGGTCTCGTTCATGCCCGTCTGGGGCCTGGGGATGAGTGCAGGCATTCTTGTCGGCCAACGCCTGGGAGAAAATCGCGACGACCTCGCTGCGCGTGCTACTTGGACGACCTATCAGATTGGCATGGCCTACATGGCATTGTTGACCGTGTTGTACGTTGCGCTGCCCGACCTGTTTTTGTCCTCGTTTATCGAAACAGATTCAAAGACCGAATTGTACAAAATGGCACTTATCCTGCTTTACTTCGTGGCTGCGTACAACGCCTTTGACTCTACACAAATCATTTTCGTTTCTGCCCTCAAGGGTTCCGGCGACACTCGCTTTATCATGCTAGTAAGTCTCATTATGGCCGTCGCACTCGCTGGGCTGACCTATCTGGCTGTCGAGGTGATGCATCTGGATGTCTACGCCTGCTGGATAATCATCGTCTTCTGGCTCATCATCCTGGCGGTGACTTACTTAACGCGATTCCTCGGTGGCAAGTGGCGCTCGATGCGCGTGATCGAGCAAATTCATCATCCTCAACCCGAAAACTGTGAATTGGCCGTGCCGGAAGCATGCCCAGAGACAGCACAGTTGATAGAAGAGGGTGTGTCGGTGTGAAGAAAGCGATGACGACTTTATTACTTGGAGCTACCGGTGCAACCGGCCGACTGCTCGTCGCGCAACTTCTCGAACGCGGACATCGTGTGAAGCTAATTGTGCGATCTCCGGACAAACTACCCAAAATAGTGTCCAGCCATGAGAATCTGGAACTGATCTCCGCCAGTGTTCTCGAAGTTAGCGACAGCAAGTTGATCCATCATGTCGAAGAGTGTGACGCAGTTGCCTCATGCCTGGGTCACAACTTGACTCTGAAAGGTGTCTTCGGCCAGCCTCGCCGACTTGTGACCGATGCCACTCGCCGCTTATGCCTTGCCTTGAAGGCAAATAATTCAGCGGAACCTACCAAGTTTGTTCTCATGAACACCGCTGGTAACAGCAATCGCGATCTTCACGAGCCGATCTCATTCGCCCAGAAGTGCGTCATAGGCTTAATTCGCCTCTTGTTGCCTCCTCATGCCGATAACGAGCAAGCTGCAGACTACCTACGAACTCAGGTTGGCCAAAATGATGCTGCTATTGAATGGGCAGTAGTTCGCCCAGATAGCCTGATCGATCAAACCGAAGTCACTGAGTACGAAATTCACGCCTCACCAACGAGAAGTGCGATCTTCAACCCAGGAAAGACAAGTCGAATCAATGTTGGCCATTTTATGGCCGAGCTGATTTCCAACGACGACACGTGGAGCAAGTGGAAAGGCCAGATGCCTGTGATCTATAACAAAGGCTAACATCCCGATCGATCTGTTACTGCCAAGGCAAAGCTCAATCACCATATCCCTCGGGATGCTTCTTGTGCCACCTCCAGGCGCTCTCTACGATCGAACCGATCTCTTGATACAATGGCTGCCAATTGAGCAAGCGGTTTGCCTCGCTGGCATCAGCTACCAGTGTTGGTGGGTCCCCTTCCCGCCGGGGAGCTACTTCAGCCGGAATCGGATGCCCTGTCACGCGGCGGCAGGCATCGATCACTTCCAGGACACTCGCGCCACTTCCCGTGCCGAGATTTAGCTTGAATTCGGTACCATCATCTAGCTGCTCAAGCGCTGCGAGATGCGCGGAGGCTAGATCGTCGACGTGGATATAGTCGCGAATGCACGTTCCATCGGGAGTCGGATAGTCATTGCCAAATATCTTCACGTTCTTCCGCTTCCCTAGAGCCACCTCCAATACCAGCGGGATGAGATGTGTCTCAGGATCGTGATCTTCGCCAATGGCACCATCCGACGCTGCTCCTGAGGCATTGAAATAGCGTAGCGCTGCGTAGCCCCAACCATAAGCATGCGAGTAATCGGCGAGGGCACGTTCGATCACCAGCTTGGTAAAACCATAAGGATTTATCGGCGCTTGCTTCTCAGCCTCGGTGATCGGAACAATCTCCGGAATGCCATAAGTCGCGCATGTGCTGGAGAAGACAATCCGCTTGACCCCAACGGCCCGCATTGCCTCCAAAAGCGATAAGGTCCCCACCACGTTGTTGTGGTAATACTCTGCAGGGTTCGTGACCGACACCCCGACATAGCACGAGGCGGCAAAGTGCATCACTGCCTCGATCTGTTTCTCTTCCAAAGCATTTTCCAGAGCAGTCCGGTCGTGGAGATCTCCCTCGATCAGCCGCCCCTCTGGGACTGCCGCCCGGTGGCCTTCGGAAAGGTTATCGTAGACCCACACGTCGTGCCCCTCGCCGAGGAGTAACTTGGCAGCGTGTGACCCTACATACCCGGCTCCCCCACACAACAAAACTCTCATCTTCCCTCCGCTTGCGGCTTAGCATGCAAAACCCCGACCTTCCAGTCGAGGCCATTAAGAGCGTATAACAACAAATCACTTTGCGAACATCTTAGACGAGTTTCATGACTGAGAAAACCGATCAAACTACCGAAGAAAAAATCCCTCAGCGCCCACTGAAGTGTCTTGCCCACGGCAACTTCGCCTCCTGGCTAGACCGCTCGGGGGGGAGCCTCGCCATTACTACCTACACCTCCGGCAAACTTGTGCTGGTCGGTAGCACGGGGGCAAAACTCTCGATCCATGCCCACAAATTTGCGCGTCCGATGGGGATGGCTCGCAATGGGAATCGACTCGCCCTCGCGGTCCGCGAGCAGATGCTCACATTTCGCCTGCAAGAAAATGGGGTGTGTTTCCCCGAGCGTACCTACGACACGGGCAAAGTAAATGCTCACGACGTGGCCTTTGGTCGGCGCGGTCTCTATTTCGCGAATACGCGGTTCAATTGCCTTGCACGGGTCTCCGATCGCAAACAATTCGTGCAATGCTGGATGCCGCCGTTCATTTCGACAATGGTCGCTCAGGACCGCTGCCATCTCAACGGCCTGGGAATGCAGAATGGCCAACCAGCCATGGTCACCGCATTCTGTGAGACCGACGAGAAGAACGACTGGCGCAAAGAAGACCGCTTTACCTCGGGAGTGCTCATCGATGTAGCTCGCAACGAAATCGTAGCTCGCGATTTGAACATGCCTCACTCGCCCCGTCGCCATCGAGGCCGGTGGTGGCTCTGCAACTCAGGTCACGGCTCGCTTTCTCAGTTCGACCCAGCGAGCGGAGAATGCCTTGAATTCTGTGCCCTCCCAGGTTTTACGCGTGGATTATGCTTCGTGGGCAAATATGCCTTGGTCGGTCTCTCCAAAATCCGCCCTGAACACATCCTCGATGCCCCCCCAGTTCGTGCTCGACATGGTGAACTGAAGGCCGGCGTCGCGCTTGTGAATCTAACAACCGGCAAGCAAGATGGGCTCCTCGAGTTCGTCGAAGGCGGGAGAGAAGTTTTTGAAGTGACTTTTCTACGCGGGATCGAAGAGCCACGCCTGCAGACAAGCGATCCAGAGGCGTGAGCGTCTGGAGTATGTTGCGCTGCAAGCTCCAGGCGCTTACGCTTCTGGCTCGCCTAGACTCCCCGCGGGGTTTCGATCGCGATTTTCTCCAACGCCTCGAGATTCGAATGGATGTACCGTTCCAAAATAAGCATGGCCACGAAGCCGACGATCCCTACGATGCATACCACCACTAGAGCCCACTGCTGTTCAGTACTCGAGAGTGTCACGAGTAGAATACCGAGCATGGGCACAAGCGCCGAAAGTGCAAGATGCAACAGATTAAGTTTCTTGAGCTTCTGCAGATCATGCCAGCGAGGGCCGGGCAAAAGGCGGTTGCGCACCAGTGCCGGAAAGTAGACTCGCACAGCCAGGGCCGTCAGGAGAAAGTAAGGAAACACAGCCGCAGCGATGCCGCACAATGCCAGCGACATAAAAAAGTGGGAATAGAAGCCGACCACTCCTTCGATGGGCCCCTTCAGATTCATCACGACAGGAAATAGAAGTCCTGAAAAACTCCACATCCCCAAAGTTAGCAACGACACAAACCAGCCGAAGAACAAAACCTGTTTTCCTCCTTTGGCGGTAACCTGGGGATTATTGCGATCCAGTAACTTTGCGATTTTGCGGACCATCCAGACTCCTACCAGGACTCCGGCGGGAAAAGCAATCGAGTTAACCCACAATTGCACGGTATTGAACCAAGGGAGTAACTCGGTCGAATGTTCCGTGATACGGTTCCGGTTGTAGGTCAGATTGAAAACCCCCGCCAGGGCATTGGGCAACAATCCGGCTATTACTACGGTAGGTATCGGAAGGGCGAGCATCATTTTTGTTATGACACTTCGTGGCTCTTGCAAGAGTTTCCAGCAGCGTGGTTCGAGACAAAGCCGCAGCTCACGGGCAACTTCGTCGGCCGTTTGATAACGTTCTTCCTTGCGCGAGGCAAGACACTTCATAAGAACTCTACGCAGCGACTCGGGGCAATCACACGGCAATGCCTTACACAATTCATTGAAATCGGCATAATGCCGCCGATCGATCATCCGCTGTATGTGTGCCAGCGAACCACCGTCGGAAGGACCATCGTCGAAAGGCCGCGTGCCGACCAACAATTCCCAGAGCATCACTCCGAGCGAATAGACGTCGCTCTGCCCGCGCACAAGCTGGGGAGAACCACCTAGAACCGGGTGGCAGGCCTGCAATTGCTCGGGAGACATGTATGCCAGGGATCCGCCAAAAGCCTCAGCCGGGTCTTCGTCGGCCCGCCCGCCGTTGTAGCTCACGTTGAAGTCGGCCAACTTGGGCAGCCCTTCTGGAGACAATAACACATTGGCCGGCTTGATGTCTCGATGAAGCACTCCTCGTGAATGCGCGTAGGCCAGCCCTTCGGCCAATTGAGCCCCTAGCCGACAGACAACGAGCGGCCAAGCTGTCTCGGCAAGCCAGTGTCGATTAGATGATTCCAGGGGGCGCGCTGTGCCACTCGACCCGAGATGCTCGTCCACTACGTCTAGTAGCAGTTGGCCCGTACGCTGTTTATGGGGTGTGGCACGTACGCGGCGTACGACATCGAAAACCGTTCCGCCTGGAATCACCTCCATGTAGAGGAGCCTTGCCGGCGGTGTGGTAGTCACTCGCTGGTCAAACACCCGCACCACGTGGGGATGATCGAGTTGTGCGAGGGTCTGCGGCTCGCTGCCGGTGTGCTTAGAGATTTTCAGAGCAACCAGTCGCTCCATCGAAAGTTGACGGGCGAGGAAGACTTGGGCAAACGCGCCACTTCCCAATTCGGTAAGGAGCTGAAAATCATCGACAGTTTGACCGGCTTCGAAATTGAGTGGAATCTCTTCGATCTTATTGGGGCTCCCCCCCCGATCTTTAAGAGCATCACTGCGAACGGTTGAGCCGTAGTAAGTGCATGTCGGCGAACCTGTCACCGCCATTCCTCCCACCAATGCACACAATGAAGTCGCCTGCTGGGGAAATCGCTCCCGGATTTCTTCCTCAGTCACCCGATCCCCGGCCTGCATCCGCACTTGCAATTCCTCGTGGATCAAGTCAACCGGCAACTGAGCCGCCGGACCCAAAGCGGGAAACTCGGCTGCGTAGTCTTCTACTCGTCGCGGGTTACGGTGATACTGCCACCGGTACTCCAAATCAAGCTTTACCAACTCGGGCAGTGCAAGTTTTACGAAATTCGCATCCTCACGAGGGAGAAAATCTTTTAAACTCGGTTCTTCCGTACCACCAGAGAAATGGTCCTGCCACGCCGCAGACAGGCCATCGATCGCGCGGGCTACTCGCTCCCAGAGCTGCTCATCACTCTGGGCGGCCGGTGGCGATAAGCTAGAATGATGCGTGGTCATGACTGGCTAGGTTAATAAGAAAATTACTCGCTACAGAATGACCACGGACCAATGACCAAACTTTTTTGACCTTGGTGATTGGGAATTACTCATGGATCATTTCCTCACATGAACGATCATGATACCCAAATTCTGGCAAAGTTGCGAACAGGTGATGAGGCTGCGCTTGTGGAGTTTTTGAAAATCAATGAAGCGTCGCTCCTGGCGTTTATTCGCAGCCGCATCGGCTCCAAGTTACAGAAAAAAATTGAGCCTGAGGATGTACTCCAGGAGGCCAGCATGGAGGCGATTCGCATTTTGCCAACCACTGATCTCACGACCTGGGATCCGCTCAATTGGTTGTTCCAGATTTGTGAGCGGAAGATTATCGACTCACATCGCAAATTTTTTGCCAGCCAAAAACGCGATGCCAACCGCGAGGCCGCCATTCCTGACGGCAGCGAGGCGGCGGGCTTGGCGAATCTTCTGGCTGCCAGCATGACCACTCCCAGCGCCGCCTTCTCCCGCGACCAACGCCAACTCGCTATGCTCGCTGCACTCGACACGCTCCCCGAAGACCAGCGCGAAGCCCTGCGACTACGTTACCTGGTCGGCCTCTCCTCGAAAGAAATTGCCAAGAAGATCGGCAAGACCGACGGAGCAACCCGCGTGATGATCTCCCGAGCCCTGAGCCGGTTGCACGAAATGCTTGCAGAATGATTCGAGTGCGGAGTTCGGATTGCGGATTGCGGAATAGTGAGGAGTTTTTTGCTCATTCCGCACTACGCAATCCGCAACTCTGAGTATTGCGGCAACGCCACATATAACACTGTCCTGGAAACCATCAGCAGCGCCTGCAGCCGCGACCCTCACGGCTACCGTGCCGGGTTTCTTGACCTGGTGCGAATCGGCAAAGAATTACAACAATAGCCCTGAGGCAACGCCTCACACGGCCACCCCCCCTGCGATGCGTTGCATCGCGGCTAAGTCTGGCAGTCGACAACTCATCCCACGTCGCTGATTTCGAGTGCCTCGCCGTAACGTTTGACCATCTGTTCTCGTAGCCGCTGGTGCTCTGCGTGTTTCAGCCCGGGATCTTCGCTAACCAAGATTTGTGCTTCGCGGCGGGCCTCTTCCAGGATTTCGCGATCGCGTTGCAGGTCAGCCAGGCGAAGTGGTGGGAGGCCATGCTGTTGCGTGCCAAAGAGATCTCCCGGTCCTCGCATCGTGAAATCCATTTCAGCCAGAGCGAATCCATCGGTCGATTTGGAAAACGCAGTAAGCCGTTCACGGCCTTCGTCGCTTAAGTCTTCGCTGACCAATACGCCGCAGAAGCCCGCGTGATTGCCGCGCCCCACCCGGCCGCGAAGCTGGTGAAGTTGCGCCAGGCCAAACCGTTCCGCCCCGGCAACAGTCATCACCGTGGCATTGGGCACGTCGACTCCCACTTCGATCACCGAGGTACTCACCAACACTTGTGTTTCGCCGTCTCGGAACTGGTTCATCGTTTCCTGCTTGTCGGCCGCACTCATCCGGCCATGTAAAAGAGCCATGCGAAACGCCTCGAGTTCACCGTTGGTAAGCTGTTCAAACGCTGCGGCGACACTCGGCGAAGACACGGTTTCCGATTCATCCACCAGCGGAGCCACTACATAAGCCTGTCGCCCTTCCCGCAAACGATCACGCACAAACTGCCACCAGCGGGTCTGCTGGTCCGGTTCAACGAGATAGGTGTTGCTCGGCTGGCGGCCACCAGGAAGTTCGGTAAGCGTCGAAATATCCAGATCGCCAAACAGCGTCATTGTCACCGTGCGCGGGATTGGCGTGGCAGTCATCACCAGATAGTGCGGAGACTGATCGCTCTGTCTTAACGCCGCGCGTTGACGCACTCCAAATTTGTGTTGCTCGTCAATGACTACCAACCCCAACTCTTTAAATTTCACCGCGTCCTGAATCACGGCATGCGTACCGAGGACCACGTTGATTTCCCCCGCACCAATATCAGAGAGTATCTGCTCCCGATCGTTCTTGGCCGTCCCCCCAGCCAGCACCGCATACTTGACCCGGCTGGCTTCCAACATCCCTGCGAGTGTGTCGGCATGTTGGCGCGCGAGTATTTCCGTCGGAGCCATCAACACGGCCTGCTTCCCATGCGCGACCGCCACCAGCATCGCGTACAAGGCGACCAGGGTTTTCCCACTCCCCACGTCTCCTTGTAGCAGTCGATTCATCGGACGATCGAGCGTCATGTCGGCACTTATCTCGGCAATCGCCCGGTTCTGGCTTTCAGTAAGTTCAAACGGCAACAAACGGCGGATGCGAGCATCGATCTTAGTGGTCGCGGGCAAGGGAGGTGCGGGCAACGAGCGCTGTTGGGCCCGTCGGGTCGAAACGGCCAACTGCAACACAAATAATTCCTGAAAGATAAATCTCCGCCGGGCTTGTTCTAGCGTTTCGACATCTGGCGGCTGATGAATCCCTCGAATCGCCTCGGCCAGCGGCACAAGTTGGTAACGCCGCATAAGTCCCTCTGGAAAAACCTCCTCGGGCACGTCAGCCAGTTCTTCCACGGCCGACCAGACCATTCGCCGCATATGAAATTGTGAAATGCCTTCTGTCAGAGAATAGACGGGCAGGAGCTTCCGACCGGCGAGCGGGTCTTCCTCATCCGCCAGCCAGGTGATTTGCGGATGCGACATCTCCCACATCATCCCCCGCATCTTTGGCTTAGCAGTGAGCAAAAGTTGTTGCCCTTCGTGAAACTTGCCGCGCATGAACGGCTGATTGAACCAGGTTGCCCGCAGATGCCCACTTGCATCTTGTACGAGGATGGAAACGCGGCTCTTGCCAAAGCCCGAGCTGGCAACTGCGATCTCGGTCACTACTCCTCGAACACTCTGCAATTGATCTTCATCAAGTTCAGCAATGGAGCGCTCGTCGGAGAGGTCCTGATAGTCACGTGGAAAATCAAAGAGCAGGTCGGCAGCTGTGCGAATTCCCATCCGCGCCAGAAGCCGAGCTCGTTCAGCCCCTACGTGGCGAAGCCGTTCGACGGGTGCCAACAATTTCTCGAGGACGGCGTCGTTCATGACCAAATTGTAAAACAATAACGGCGACTCGACGAGTCGCCGATCTTCGATCCTTGCCAGTCGCCCACGTCGCTGCTAACCACTCACAGATACTTCTGATAAGCCGCGACGGCCAATTCATCGACGCGGTCGTTCTCTGCGTGACCGCTGTGCCCTGCCACGCGAGTATAGCGTACTTCATGCCGGGACAGCTGTTCGTCGAGCCGACGCCAGAGATCTTCATTTTTGACGGGCACAAGCCGTTTGCCCTCTTTGCGTCGCCAGCCGTTGGTCTTCCACTTGCTCAGCCACTCGCTCATTCCCTTGCCGACGTACACACTGTCGGTGAACAGTTCGACGGAGGACGATTTCTTCAGAGTAGACAAACCTTCAACCACCGCCGTGAGTTCCATGCGATTGTTGGTGGTCTCGCGCTCACCACCGCTGCGCTCCATTTCCTTGCCTGAGGCAGGATGACGCAAGATGAATGCCCACCCTCCGGGGCCAGGATTCCCGCTACAGCCGCCATCGGTGAATAATTGAACTTGAGGG
Source organism: uncultured Planctomycetaceae bacterium (assembly GCA_937925545.1). Classification (GTDB taxonomy): domain Bacteria; phylum Planctomycetota; class Planctomycetia; order Pirellulales; family Lacipirellulaceae; genus Bythopirellula. The sequence continues at coordinate 428,514 of CALALR010000015.1, read as the reverse complement.
AGTTGGGCCATGCTACTATTTCACCACAGTTTCCACACGGGGTCTGGCCAGTTCCTTCAGTTCTTCTGTTATCGAAGAAATGCCTTGTGGCTCCTCGTTGATGTACCACGGCAAGACCACTGTGAATTCACTCCCTTTGCCCAACTCACTTTCCACCGTAATCTCCCCCCCCAGCAATCGACACAGCTCTCGGACGATCGACAGACCCAACCCTGTGCCCGAGTACTCGCGGGTCATTGCCGTGCCACCGGCAAGCACGTTGGATCCCTGACGAAATTTTTCGAAGATCACGGTCTGCTCCGAGTCACTGATGCCGACTCCGGTGTCGGCCACACTCAACCGCAGTTCTCCCCGCCTATCCCGTTTGACACTCACGGTGATCCGCCCACCGTCGGGAGTGAACTTGATCGCATTGGATAGAAGGTTGTTGATAATCTGCTCGACTTTGCTAGAGTCCTGCCGCATTAAAGGCAAAGCGGGCTCGACTTGGCAATCGAGTTCGAGGTGCTTGCGTTCGGAGAGTGGCCGGGCCATGTCGCACTGATTCGCCACAATCGAGCCGATGCTGAATTCGCTAGGCCGAATCTCCATCTTACCGCTTTCGATTTTCGCCAGATCAAGAATATCGTTAATCATCTCCAACAGCTGGCGACCCGAACGCTGAATATTGTTGGCATAGCGCTTTTCCTTCTCTTCGAGCTTATCGAGCGACACCAGCAAATCACTAAAACCAATGATGCTGTTGAGCGGGGTGCGCAGTTCATGGCTCACAGTTGCCAGAAAATCGCTTTTCACCTGATTCATCTCAAAGAGCCGCATGTTGGCTTCGGCCATTTCGTCAATCTTCTCGTCCAGCTCGGTGTTTACTTCGCGCAGCTCGTCCTGCTGCCTGAGCAATTGTCGCAGCATCCGATTGAAGGCCGCTCCCAGTTCTTCAAATTCGTCTCCGGTGTGAATGACCGCCCTCTGGTCGATATCGCCGCCCCGGACCGCATCGCTCACATCGCGGAGATGCCGCAAGGGTTTGACGATGATGTAGCGGACGATCGCATAAAGGGCCATCATTGAGAGAAATACCGTGGCGATGGCGGCCACGATCAACCAGGCGATGTTCGTTTGTTGCGCTTTTTTAATCTCTGCCGCGTCTGTCTCAATTCTTACCACGGCTAGCAAATCACCGATTTCTAAGTGAGGCCAGTAGACGGGCATTATTGGCTGATTGTGACAGTCGATACAGCCTGACTGCGCATAAACAGGTTCGTAATATTGATAAATCCAACGTTCTTGATTTTCGATTCCTGGCTGATTTCCATCCTGCTCAACTACGACCGCGCTTTGGTCCTTGGCCTTCACAAGCTGCTGATACCATTGTGGCTCAAGTTCTTTAATTTTTTCATCACTCGTAAGGGTCTTGCCGAGTGCTTCCCAACGCTCCATTAACTTGAATTCAAACTCTTCTTCTGGACTCCCCAGCCCTTGTTCGTTTTTAGGATGCAACACTTGCCATTTAATATTGGGGCTTCGCAACATATCGGCGATTCGTTCATCAGCCCTTTGCATGACTTCATCAGCTTCTTGCTTTTTAAAGTGTGCCTCCACTAAAACTGCTTTGGCTAGTGCATCCCCTGTAAATCTGGTGCGTTCCTCAACTAGCTTATTCATGAGATTTCCATACCACCAGAAGCTCCCTGCGATCAGCGGCAACAAGCAGGTGCCAAAGAGCAACCTGCACTTGCGTTCCAAGCTGCTTTCGCCAATTGCACGTTTGAAGCCGCGATAACTCATGAAGAAGGTTTTAGTCGTTAGACGTTAGTGATTGACTGGCGAACCAGAAGCGTCAGCACCTGCAGGTTTCAATGGACATTCCCATTCTAGGGCACGAAGGCAAATGCGTCCAAGTGCAAGCGAAAGGGGTAGTAGGAGTTGCCGAAAACCGGCGACTCGTTGAGTCGCGGCTAAAATACGTTTCGTGTAAACAAATACCACTCACGAACGAAAAACCACACACCACCCTACATCATATCCCACGGATCCACATCGACTGCGAGAAACATCCCGTCTGGTGCTTTCCAGCGAGATGTTGCCTCCAACACCGCAATTCGCAGGGGATCAAGCGTCGGTGCTTGCAATTGAATCTGGAAGCGATAATGATCACGAAGCTTGGGAATCGCTGCCGCCGCGGGACCCATGATTCGAACCCCTTCCTCACCACTAACCACTTGCTTCAATCTTTCGGCGAGTCCCTCGGCAGCGGCTCGAGTGGTTTCTTCCGTTGGACCTCGCACCAACAACCGGATCATCGAACCAAAAGGTGGATAGCCAAGCTGCCGCCGCGTGGCGAGATCTTCCTCGGCAAACATCTCGAAATCGTGGCGCACCGCTGCGCGGATAGCCATGTGCTCGGGGCTCAAAGTCTGCACCAACACTCGCCCGCCTTTTTCACCCCGGCCTGTTCGACCCGCCACCTGGGCAACGAGTTGAAAGGTGCGCTCACCTGCGCGAAAATCTGGCAAGTGAAGTGCCGTATCAGCGTTGATCACTCCGACTAAGGTCACATTCGGAAAGTCCAACCCCTTCGCGATCATCTGCGTACCCAACAGGATGTCAATCTCACCATGGCGGAATCTCTCGAGAACACGTTGGTGACTACCCATCTTACGCATGCTGTCGGTATCCATCCGTTCGCAGGTGTGTTCAGGAAATCGCAGCCTCACTTCCGCTTCGAGTTTCTGTGTTCCGATTCCTCCGTATTGAATCGCTGGCGACTTGCAATCCGGGCAACACGCGGGAGGGGGCTCATGATAGTCGCAATAATGACAACGAAGGATAGACTCCTGCCGATGAAATGTAAGTGACAAATCACAAGCCGGACACTCGGCAACATAGCCACACGCCGGGCACTGCACGTGCGTAGAAAATCCTCGTCGGTTCAAAAGCAAGATTACCTGTCCCTTGTTCCGCAGCGCGGCCACCATTGCCTGATGCAAGGGCCGGCTAATAGCGCCTCGACTGAATCGTGTTTGTGCCGGGTCGCGTAGGTCGACCGTCAGCACATCTGGCAAGGGTCGATTCGATACCCGTCGTGGCAGATCAAGCCGCGTGAATTCCCTTTGCTCCGTCTTCTGCCATGACTCCAGGGATGGCGTCGCGCTTCCCAACACGAGCGGAATTCTCTCGGCCAGGGCGCGCTGCCAGGCTACATCTCGAGCATGATACCGGGGCGAGCTATCCTGCTTGAACGAAGATTCATGTTCCTCATCCATGACGATCAACCCCAGGTGCGGGGTCGGGGCAAACACTGCACTCCGTGCACCGACGACCACCTGCACCTCACCGCGGGCGATCCGTTGCCACTCGTGATGCCGCTCGACATGCGACTGGTGACTGTGGAGAACCGCAACCCCATCAAAACGCGCTCGAAACCTTCGCACAGTTTGCGGAGTCAAACTGATCTCCGGTACCAGCACAATCGCTTGGCGACCGAAGCTCACAACCCGCTCAATCGCCTGTAAGTAGACTTCGGTTTTGCCACTCCCCGTCACGCCAAACAGGACCATCCCATGTGCCTCGGCCGCTTCGAGTGCAGCGACGATCGCGTCGAGTGCGCGCTGTTGATCCTCATTGAGCAATAACGGCGACTCGCGCTCAACAGGGACCTTGTCAACTTCACTCGACTTGACACGCTTCTCACGGGCTTCGATCAAGCCGCGTTTCAGAAGCTGTTTGATAGGAGAGGCGGTGCAGCCGACCGCCGCTGCCAGTTGGGCAACTGTCAGGGATTCACCACTTTCAGCTAAATAGGCCAACGCCTTACGCTGCTGTGGTGAACCGAGCTTCACCTGCTCAAGCAAGTTGCGAACATCCTCGGGAACCGATAAGAGCGTTACTTTTCGCGTTCCCGCCAATAGCCGAACCCCGGCGGGAACCACTGCTTCGAGTACCTCACCCCATTTGCAGAGATAGTAGTCCGCCATCCAACGGGTGAGTCGCAACATCGCTGGCGACAACAAAGCGCGTGCATCGATCACCTCGGCAACCGATTTGAGCCGAGCTGCGTCGACCAGCCTGGTCTCAAGAGCCACACAATACCCCACGACCTTGCGGTTGGAGCGGCCAAAGGGCACTCGCACCCGGCGGCCCACCTCGAGAAAGTAGTCATTACGATCCTTGTCACACAAGAAATCAGGGACCAGATAGTCATACTCTCCGGTGGCTCCCTCTCCCAGCACTACAGTTGCTACCAATCGATGCGACTGGGCATCAAGCTCCCACTGTGCAATTTGTTCATCAAACAAACTCTGTTGCTTGGACATGGAGGATCGGGGTTGGGGACTGGGGGCTGGGGGAAGAATTCGTTATGGTACATTGTGATAACCCAAAAACACACCGTCTCGTTTCCCAAGTCCCTGGCCCCTAACTCCTATCCCCTTATGAGAATCGGTCTTTTCGGCGGTAGCTTCGACCCTGTTCATCGGGCACACCTTGTGTTGGCCGAGTGCTGCCGTTCTCAGGCTGAGCTTGATCAGGTGTGGTTCCTCCCTACGGCCCACCAGCCTTTCAAGCCGGGCGGACCATTTGCTTCGAATGCCGATCGACTGGCAATGCTCAAACTGGCACTCGCCGACCAAGCTGGCTGTGAAATCCGTACGGACGAAATTGACCGAGGCGGCATGAGCTACACGGTCGACACGCTCACCCACCTCACGGAGTCAAATCCTGACACCGAGTGGTTTCTGTTGATGGGTGCCGACTCGTTGGCCGACTTTCCCTTTTGGCGTCGACCGGCAGACATCTGTCGGCTAGCCACGCCACTGGTGGTCAATCGCGCAGGTGAACCCGCACCCAATTTCGGACATCTGAGCGAAATTGTCTCCCCATCGAGGCTAGCTCAGATAGAATCCCTCGAAGTGAAAATGCCTCCCATGGCGATCAGCAGTACCTCTATACGAGAAGCTATCGCCTTAGGCAAAGAATGGCAGTCGCAAGTCCCCCACGCCGTTGCCGAGTACATCGACGAGCATGGTCTGTATCAAACTGCAAGCTACTAGAGCCGTGAGCTTCAGCGACCCTAGTTCAAAAGTTTTATCCTCCAGACGATCACCTTTTCGACTCGCCGCGATGCTATGCGACTTTGGAAAGCGATTCCTGCAAGTTCGCTAGCAAAAGTGGGTGCAGAGTACCCAGATTCAAAGCTGGCTCTGCCCGCAGCGCATCCAACGTGTCGCTAAGTTGTTCGCGGTGTGATTGTGTCATATCCAAGAGTAGGCATTTCTTGCCGCGGATTGTGCAGTGTCCCCCACCGGCACCGTCGAGTATCTCTTCGCGAACTTCGTAACCCGCACTTCGTGCTGCCTCAAGAGCCAGTGATAGCAATTTCGCGTTATGCATAGTTTCCTTTGCCTTTCCACTTTCTAGTTTCCTCATGCGTGGGTGCGAGATTGTAGCGTCTTCGGTTTGAGTCGCCCAGGCGAATCCGTCGATAGACACTAAAGACAGAGCATTCGAGCTAAGTCTCAACCACACAACAAGTTAAATCATTCGCATCAGTGAAACCTGGCAAGCTGAGTCGCGTTTGACAATTAGCCATCCCCCTAAAAGAGGCACCCCTGCCTCCGGGATTATCCCAGACCACTTGGTGGTCTAGCTAAGATTGATGGAGCACGCATGTCTGGCGAAAAGCTTACTCCCGAACAGGAAATCGAACTTCTGAAGCGTCAGCTCGCCCAGGCTCAACGGATGGCGGCGCTCGGCGAACTAGCCGGAACTACCACGCACGAATTCAACAACGTACTGATGACAATCCTCAACTATGCCAAGCTCGGGCTGCGACATAAGGACGACGCAACTCGAGACAAGGCCCTTTCCAAGATTCTGGCAGCTGCCCAGCGCGCAGAGAAAATCACTAACAGCGTTCTGGGCCTTGCGCGTAATCGTCAGGAGGAATTTGCTCCCACCCAGTTGTCTCAACTCATTAACGAATCGCTCGTTCTACTGGAGCGAGAGATGGCCAAATACCGTGTGAACGTCCGCTGTGAGTTCGCCGAAGTTCCTTGCGTTCGTGCCATTGGCAATCAAATCCAACAGGTACTCTTAAACCTGATGACCAACGCCCGCCAGGCGATGCCATCGGGGGGAGAACTTATAATCCAACTCGCTCATGATCCTGCGGCCAAAGCGGTTGATCTCACAATCCGTGACACCGGCAGCGGCATTCCGCGAGAGCAATTGCCCAAGATATTTGATCGCTATTATTCCACCAAATCTGGCCCTGACGAAACTGGCAAGGGAGGCACCGGTGTGGGATTGGCTACGTGCAAGGACATTATTGAAGCTCATCAGGGACGCATCCGCGTGCAGAGCACCGTCGGTCGAGGCACCGCTTTCACGATTGCCCTGCCAGTCTACCAAGATCGACCAGAGACTTCTCTGCCGTTGCCAAAGCTAGGCGTACCTACAGGTGAAACGTCCCTTAGTGCGGCGTCGGATTCTTAAACCTCGCTTGGATGTCATCAAGAATCTGCAATTCCACCTCGCAGTCCCGCCCCAAGGGAATCCAATAATCGCTCAACCTTGTGCGACTGACCTGCTCGCCAAGGCGGCTCTGGAGTGAATTGTCCGTGCGAAATGAAGCCGCCCCCGCAGTCGAATTTTCAGGTCGGGGTAAATCTTCGATTTCTTTTTGAACAATCGCCTCGACGTACCAGCCCCCCTGTTGAGGAATCACACGGATTTCTGCCGTTCGGCGTATGCTTTGAAATGTACTCTCGAACAAGTTATATCGTCCCACAGAATCAAGCCGTTGTGGTTCCAAGATAGTTGAGCCCACCTGGGGAAACGAATCGATGCGTCCCTCAGTAACCACGTTGCCCACCAGCTGCACTCGGTTCTCCTGATCAATGCGAAAGTAGTCGTCCACGACGTCTACAATCTGCTCCCAGGCGAAGTCTTCATTTACCACGGGAACGAGTACACCCTGTGAGACGGGAACACTGCCGGGAGTCTGGGCGACCTGGGGAGGCTGAAAGAGCGAGTTCGTACCTCCCGGTGCGACGAAGGTGGGTCCCGCGACCGGAGGGACCGGTCCCACTGCTGGCTGAGAATGATGGCACCCCATTAATATCATAGCGCACCAAAGCCCCTGGATTGCAATCCATGGGCGTAGAAGTGCTCTGATTTGAGATAGGTAATCCATCAACAGAAAACTGATTACAGACTGGGGACAAATGCGGCGAATGTTCCCCAAATCCCGCCGCAGCCGCAAGATCGAACCAGCTTATGCTAGCACTTGGATTCGCTTTGAGAATATTCGTCCAAGGCACCAGCCGATGAACTGACCAGCATAAGACACGACCCCGTGATAAAGAGCCAAATCCCAAACTCTTTGTAAGTTTGAAACAAAAAACAGATACTACCCACAAAAAATAGTAAGTTACCCGCTAGTCCCACCAGTACAAAAAGCCAGGCAAAACGCCGAAAGAAACGCAGTCGCTGTGTCCTAGAGTTGTGTCCCTGCGATGCAGTATGTTGCTTTTTGAGCTTTGTTGGAGTTTTTCCCCAGATCCTGTCTGTCACACTCCGAACTCCCCTTGGAATAAATTTAAATGCGACGAGGAAAACTTGCTTATGTTGCGTCATCGACCCGCTGTCTGCGAGCGGGCGTCCCCTCGGGTCTCAAGAAGATGCGAAAATTGAGCCGTCCAGAGGTTACGACAATCCACAACAACCTGACGCATCTGATCTTCGTGCAGTCTTCCTCGCCGCGTACCTAAAGGTAGCTTCGCATACTCGATGCTACTTACCTTTTCTCGTTCTTCCTTCTTTCTTGCGCTGCTTATTTACTGTTTTACTGTTCGCGCGGCGATCTCCTCGGCACGTTCTTTTGAGCGTCCTTGTTGCCGCTCACTTTCCTTAACGTGTTCGTATTGTCGCTCGTCCTTTTTAGTCCACGACTTAGGCATGGGTGCCTCCACTTCCAATGAAATGCCAAGAACATGGTTTCGCCCTTCCTGTTGATGTCAGTTGAGATGACACCGATGTGTTCCGACCAAGAATGATGCACTTCCCATGCCGACCGTAGATACGACGATTTCCCAGCCGATTCAAGCGAAATCCCCTCAGAGACTGGTTCACAAGTGTGCCAAGTGATTCTCCACCAACCATCCCCCTAGCTTGCCGCGACCCGTATGCACCTGCGAAATAAACCTAAAACCTCTAGATTGCCTACGATAGCAGCAATTCTGCCGCGACCTTCGAGCATTCTATTGCCTATTTCCCTAAAAACACTGCTGCGGCAATTAACGCCGCCAACAGCAGCAGCACGATAGCGACGCGTTTGTTAGAAGGCCCCACCCGAGTTACTTCCTCTTCCAATGGGGGCAAATCCTGTGTGAGGAATGAGAGATCAGGGCCAAAGTCCTCGATCAAATGATCCTTCAAATATCCTTGCACTGCTCGGGCATTGAAGGGACGTCGCTCAGGATCCTTTTCTAAAAGCTGCAAGGTGATCTTCTCTAGCCACTCAGGACAATCAATACCTTGCTCCCGGATGCCACTTGGTTTGTCATTGAGATGCTGTCCCCAGACTTGAGCAAAATTGGATCCCGTGAAAGGGGGCCTTCCTGTGAGCATCTCCATCATCACACAGCCCAGCGAATAGAGGTCCGCCTTGCCCGTGATTTCTTTATCACCGCAGATTTGCTCGGGTGACATATAGGCATACGTCCCTACCGTAATACCGGCTCCAGTGATATCGGCGTCGTGCGTATCACGTGCGATGCCAAAATCGCCCAGCAATAGTTTGCCATCTTTGTCAAAGAATAGATTACTCGTCTTAAGGTCGCGATGGATGATGCCGTGGTTGTGGGCATGTTGGAGTGCTGAGGCAATCTGTGCGGAGAATGCCGCTGTCTGTTGCCAAGAGAGTGGGCCATATTTCTTGATACGGTCTTTGAGCGTTCCGCGATCCAAGAGCTGCATGGCGTAAAAGTACTGACCATCCATAATCCCGCCGCCGTAGTTACGAACGATATGCGGATGGTTGAGCCGCTCCATGATGACAATCTCCCGCTGAAAGCGGTCCACGATATTTTCATCATGTGCGATTGTCGGATGCAGCAATTTAACTGCTACCGGTTCACTGATATCCGGACTTTCGGCACGGTATACCACACCAACAGTTCCGACTCCTAAGGGCTCCAACAACTTGAAGTTGGCCGAAGTCGGCAAAAACTTCAATTTGCGTCGAGGTATTTCTGGAAGATCGGGCATGTGGTTATGACAGGACCAGATTCGACTGGGAAAGTTTCGGTAGGTTAGCGGTAGGTAGCAAGGGGATTCTATCGCCCAAAAAAGGGGATAGCGACCTAGATGGGCTGCTTCTATGGGACTCTTACGCAAAGACTATACACATCGTCTCAGCCCGTTCGTAGTGCCTAGCGACAAGGCATCCGCTGCAACTTGGCCGTGCAGCTAGGAACGTATCAGGCGTATTCTTTACAGGGACATTGGGATTTAAGTATAGGCCATGTAACTGCTTACGGAAAATACCGTTGGTATCCGGGCATTTTTGGCACCAAGGTTGCTCTAACAGAGACCGACTGCCTCACTGCTTCGAATCATTTTCGAAACGGAGGCAGGTTAAAAAGGCGGAATTCTTAGTTATGTGGCTAGCACTCCTCCAGCGAAAGGAGTTTGGCCCTAGCTTGGTTCCAAGCTCGGTTCAAGCACGAGATACCGGCGTCTAGCGGTCAGGCACCAAACTTTCTACTATATGGGCTTGTCCATCGAACCCCGGGATGCACTGGAACCGGCAATTCCCATTTGACGATACGGGTGTGTTGATGCACTCCCTATCGAAGCGATATCGACCTGTTGTCGGCCAAGCGCCTGGAATTCAGTTTCACGTTTGGCTAGGGGCGACCAAGGAACGACAACACACTTCTTCAAGGAAGATAGGTCAATTGGTTGTTTCCAATACAAATTTGAGGAGCGTTTTCTAAGATGAGTTACAAGTTAGAGTACATCTGGTTGGACGGCTACAAACCTGAGCCAAACATTCGTAGCAAAACCAAGATTGTCGACAGTAAACCAAAATCACCTGAGGAGTGCCCGGGATGGTCGTTCGACGGCAGTAGCACTCAACAAGCCGAGGGGCATAGCTCCGATTGTTTGTTGAAGCCTGTTCGCATTATCGACGATCCAGTTCGAAAGAATGCCTCTTTGGTGATGTGCGAAGTGCTTAATGCTGATGGATCGGTCCATCCCTCCAATGGTCGTGGTACCTTTGAGGATGACCCCGATCTGTGGCTTGGTTTTGAGCAAGAATATACCATCATGAAAGACGGTAAGCCCCTTGGCTTCCCGGTCGATGGTTACCCAGGCCCACAAGGTCCCTACTACTGCTCGGTTGGTATTAAAAACTGTGTAGGCCGCGAAATTGTTGAGGATCATCTCGACGCATGCCTCGACGCCGGTCTCTCCGTCACTGGTATCAATGCCGAAGTGATGAAGGGTCAGTGGGAGTATCAGCTTTTTGGTAAAGGTGCCAAGCAGGCTTGCGACGATCTGTGGCTCAGCCGTTTCCTTCTCCATCGAGCCGCCGAGAAGCATCGTGTGAATATCGAACTCCATCCCAAGCCCATCAAAGGGGACTGGAATGGCAGCGGCATGCATACCAATTTCTCCACGACTCAGATTCGAGACAAAGGTGGCGAGGACTTTATCAAAGGGATCTGCGAAAAATTCAGCAAGCGACATAAGGAGCATATTGCTTCTTACGGTTCGGACAACGACCAACGCTTGACTGGTCTGCACGAAACCCAGTCGATTGACAAGTTCTCCTACGGGGTCAGCGATCGAGGTTCTTCGATTCGCATTCCCGTGGGCACCGTCCAGAATGGTTGGAAGGGTTACTTGGAAGATCGTCGTCCGGCTTCAAATGCTGACCCCTACAAAGTGGTTCGCGAAATCCTAGCGACCCTACGTTCCTAAGCAGCCGCTTTAGGCTTTTTTGGTTATTCAAAACCCCTCATGGTCACCGCTGGCCAGGAGGGGTTTTCTATTGTATTGTTAGGGGCAGGTAGTTTGGTTCGTAGGTGGGAACCAACTCAGTTCTTCTCGCTTAAAGCAAAGGGGGTTCACGTGATGACGCCTCAAGATGTGTTGGCTCTGTGCCGCGAACGTGGTGTACGTGCAGTCGATCTGCGGTTCATGGATTTTCCTGGCCTGTGGCAACATTTTACGATCCCCATCCAGAAGCTTGAAGAAGATGTCTTCGAAGACGGTTTAGGGTTCGATGGTTCGAGCATTCGCGGTTGGCAAGCGATTAACGAGAGCGATATGCTGCTCGTGCCGCAAGCCGAAACAGCGTTCGTCGATCCATTCACCGAGATTGCAACCGTGTGCATGATCTGCAATATCCAAGACCCCATCACCCGCGAGGATTATACCCGTGATCCCCGCAATGTGGCCCGCAAGGCGGTGAACTATCTGAAAAGCACCGGCATCGCCGACACCTGTTACATAGGCCCCGAAGCCGAGTTTTTTGTGTTTGACGACATCCGCTATGATCAGGCCCCCCAGCACAGCTATTTCTTCATCGATAGCAACGAGGCCCAATGGAACCGGGGCACCGACATGAAGCGCGCCGGAGATGGGCCTAATCTAGGCTACAAGCTCCGCCACAAGGAAGGATACTTTCCGGTACCCCCTGCAGATCAACTCATGAATCTCCGCAATGAGATGATGATGACGATGATCGAATGTGGCTTAGACGTCGAAGCCCAGCACCATGAAGTGGCTACTGCCGGGCAATCGGAAATTGATCTGAAATTCTGCGATCTAGTGCAAATGGCCGACAACATGTGCCTCTACAAGTACATCATCAAAAACGTCGCCTGGAAGCACAACAAGTCGGTCACGTTCATGCCCAAGCCCCTCTATGGCGATAACGGCTCCGGCATGCACACCCACATTTCGCTCTGGAAAGGAGATCAACCGCTGTTCGCAGGAGGGGGTTACGCCGGCCTGAGCGACGAAGCGATCTACGCCATCGGCGGGATACTCGCACACGCCCCTTCGATTCTGGCGTTCACCAACCCGACGACCAACAGCTACAAGCGTCTGGTCCCCGGCTACGAGGCCCCGGTGAATCTGGCCTATTCTCAGCGCAACCGTTCGGCTGCCTGCCGCATCCCCATGTACAGCCCCAGCCCCAAGGCCAAGCGAATTGAGTTCCGCTGTCCCGATCCGAGTTCCAATCCCTATCTGGCCTTCTCGGCGTTAATGATGGCAGTCATCGATGGAATCCAAAACAAGATCCATCCCGGCGAACCGCTCGATAAAGACATCTACGACCTGGAACCGGAAGAACTGGCCAAAGTCCCCAGCACCCCCGGCTCCCTGGGCGATGCCCTGGCGGCGCTCTCCAAGGATCACGAATTTCTTCTCCGTGGCGACGTGTTCACTCAAGATGTGATCAACACGTGGATCACCTACAAGCAAAAGAACGAAGTCGAAGCCCTGGCCCTGCGGCCACATCCTTACGAGTTTTGCCTCTACTACGATATGTAGTATGGGAGACTACGTAGCTCGAACATCCAAGACGAACAGACAGCACCTCATAAGGCCACACAGTTTTGTATAACTTTTGGTCGTAGTAGCAATGCCGTGTTACTTGAACATGCTAATCTCAACGTCCGCAGCATCGACGACATGAGTCGGTTTCTGGCAACGGCGTTTCCGGAGTTCCGAGTCCGAGGGAGTGGCGTAAACAATGGCACGCGTTGGGTGCATATCGGGACCGACGACACTTACATAGCTCTGAATGAGACTGACGAGAGTGACATCGGTTCCGGTACTCTGAATCACTTGGGATTTGCCGTTGACGACGTCGATTCGTTGGCATCTCGAATGAAAGCTGCTGGCTACCGCGAAGGTTTTGTAGCTCCGCCGCACCCCCATCGCAAACGTCGCTATTTTCATGACGCGGACGATCTTGAGTGGGAATTCGTGGAATACTTGTCTAGCGATCCCGCACTTCGAAACGATTATTCGGAATGAAGGCGGCATCTACTCTCAGCGAAGTGAGCACCAAGCGAACAGAGGGGACACCTAGCTAACACAGCAAGACAAGCCTTTTTACGCCACGACCAGCCACATACAGGTTGAGAAGACGTCTTCACGTGTCGCTTATAGATGCCCGGAGTTCATCTGTTGGCGATAGGTTGAGAGAATTTGCCATCAACAACTTCCTTAAATATCTAAAACATACAGTAATTCCATAGGTTTCAGATTCGATTTATAGACGGCCTGTTGCTAGCCACCGGTAGTTCGCTACCTAAAAGAAACAGGCCAGTGAAGAACCTTTCGTTCACCGGCCTGAAGCTTGACTAAACCAGAAAATCTTACTATTGCAGTGACTAACCTCTATCGAGCATATATCAAAACTCTAGTTTTTCTTCTCTTTTAATTCTTGAGCCTTCTGCTCATATTTCTCCGCCAATCCACTGCGTCCCAGGGAACGAAGCGTCTCGGCTGCGGCTTCAAAAACCTCCGCATTCTCATCATCGTATAAAGAAGCCAGTGTAAACGAGTCAAATGCCTTGTCATAATCTTCCATCAGCATGTAGGCATATCCTCGCTTAGCAAAATGTTCGGAAGTTGTAGGCTCGACCCGGATCGCTTCGTTGAAGTTGTCGGCTGCCCGCTGATATTCCTCGAGTGCCGCATAGGCCAGTCCCCGGTTGATATAAGGGAGTGCAAAATTGGGATTCTTATTGATCGCCTCCCCATAGCTATCGATAGCCGAGCGGTAATCTTCTTCTTCAGCGAAGGTAAAGCCGGTCCACAAGTGGGGCAAGGGATCGGTGTAGTCGGACGCGGCGGCAAGCAAAAAGTCGCCACGTGCGAGCCGATTCTCACCTTGCAGGAACCAACAGATGCCCCGCTTGAGAAGGGCATTTGTGTTATATGGAGCCGTCTCACCAGCGGGAATCAGTTGCAGTGCGTCAGTGAAAGCCTTAACCGCCTCTGCGTAATTGCCCTGCATACGTAAGGCAACCCCCTTGCGATACAAAGCCTGACCAGAGAAAGGGAAAGTATCTGGCATTTCCTCAAGCACAGCATCGGCATCTTCAGCTACCTGCTGGTAAAGCTTTTCACGCTCCTCAGCCGGGGTTTCCTCGTCTGACGCCATTTTGAGTCGAGCATCACTGCGCAGTAAATAACTCTGCACGGCGGTCTTGGGGTCGGAGCTCTCTTCGGGTTCGTAGTACTTTATGGCATTGGTCAACGCTTCAACGGCCAGGGGAAGCTTTTCCTTGTCATCTTGAAACAAGTAGATAGTGGCAAGCATCGAGTAGGATTCTTCATCGTCATCTTTCAACTCAATCGCCTTGGCGAGGTCGGCCTCGGCTTCTTCGAACCGACGCAATTGGGCATGGGCGAGGCCCCGATTACGGTACGCTTCTGCATTCTCAGGGTCGAGTTCCACCGCCTTGTCCAACACGCGCAATGCGCTCGTGGGATCTTGGCGAAAATTGACCAGCAAATCACCTAGGTTAGCCGCAATCTCTGGATCCCGGCGATCTAGTTCAATCGCATTGTTGAAATCATTGAAAGCGAGATCGTAAAGCCCCAACTCTCTCTCGCAGATCGCCTGACCGTTGAATGCCTTGGCCAACTTGGGGTCGATATTGGTGGCAGACTTGTAACTGTCCAATGCAGCTTGATAGTCCTCCAATTGACGAAGCGCTTCCCCGCGGCCAAAAAAAGCCTCGGCATAGGTGTTGTCGATATTTATTGCATTCGTAAATGCCGCGATGGCATCATCCCATTTTTCCTCTTCAAGCAGTTTCATGCCTTCTTCATAAGCGGCTGTTGCCTCGGGATTTCTCGTCCCCAATTCCTGGGAATTCGCCGTTGGGGCAAATAAGGTCGCCAATGCCACCAAGACAACCACATTTACGGTAAGTTTCAATGCACTCATGCGATCTCTTCCTCGGTTCTTAGAAGTTTGTTTTCAAAGTAGGGATAGAAGCAGTGGCCTATAAATACACACTCAAGGCCTCCAAATAGCGACCCACCTTAACGTACCTTGCGCCCCGTGCGCATGCATGGCGGAAACAAGAATAGTCGCCACCTTTTTGTCGACCCCATCGTTCCGATTGGCGCGACGCTACCGAATGCAACGGCTAGGAACCTTGCCTCGAAAGGGTGAAAATGGTTCGCGTGGAATTCTACGCCGGAGGGCTGCCAGGGGCTACCGTAAGGATAGAAGACTAGGAAGACTAAATAGTCGGCGTCGGCTTGGAATCTTTGCCACTCGATACTGCCCAGCGGCTATGATTGCTCGAGGTACGGTTGTATTCCTTGGCAAAAGCATCTGCCTCGTCGCTAGTGAACTCCCGTTGAATGGTTCTCTTGAATTTGCGAAATTCGTATAAGTGGATGACATGATCCGAGGGAGGACCTACGGGCTCTTCAGCTACATCTTCTTCGTCTTCCTGCCCGTTTTGTTCCTCGTCTCCCTCGGCGAGGGATTCGTCTTCCTCGGCTGCCTTCTTGCCCCGCTTACGAGGGGTCTTCGAGCTGGCCTTTGGAGCTGCCGGCTTGCGACTGCGAGAACGACCTTTCCTGGCCGGTTTGGCAGGAGCTTCCTCTTCTTCGTCGGAATCTTCGAGATCCGAATCCTCTTCCTCGACGTCTTCCTCCTCTAGTTCTGAATCATCTTCGTCTACGAATTCGAATTCGTCTTCAAACAGGTCGTCGTCGTCTTCTTTTTTGTAGGGCATAGGATTGCAGTATCGGCCTTAAAGGAAGCGCCTGGCCGAACACAAGCAGCGGCTCGTGTGCCAAACAGTGGTTAAAGAAACAGTCAGTATTCGACAATTGCCGCCAATCGTCAACTGCTACCGGACGTTCGAAGGTCGGCCAACGGGAGCCGCCAGTCGGCTACGGGCTGCCTGAATGCCTGCCTGGAGCACTAGATCGCTTTTTTCCTGGCTTGCCAGGTCGATTTTCTCCAGAACGGGCTTGGCCACCACTTGCACCTTCTCATGAGGTTCTACCCCCCGATAACTGATCGGGGTACCACTGGGCGAATAAAACTTGGCGGTGGTAAGCCGGACACCTGCACCAGCATACCCTAGAGGAAAGATTCCTTGCACGGAACCCTTGCCAAACGAAGTGCTGCCGACGATTGTCCCGCGATTGTTGTCCTTTATAGCACCGGCAAAAATCTCGCTCGCACTTGCACTGTCGCCATCGATCAACACCACCAGTGGAACCCGCCAGGTTCCACCGTAGTGGGCAGTGTAGTTGAAGTCTTCTTGTGGGCTACGACCTCGTGTGGAGACAATATTCCCTTCTGTAAGAAACTTGTCGGCCAGTTCGACCGAAGCGGTCAGCAGGCCACCCGGATTCCCTCGAAGGTCGAGTATCAGCGAACGCATGCCTTGACGGTGAAGATCCCAAAGGGCAGTTTCCAGATCGCGGCTAGTTGTCTTTTGGAACGCCGGGATACGAACATAGGCAATGCCAAAGTCGCTATCGACAATTTTTGGATTCTCAAGGCTGGGAACATTCACATGCTCGCGGCGAATATTCAAAACGCGTGGCTCGGCATTCGGAGAGTAGACCGTCACCCTAACATAGGTTCCTTCCAAGCCGGTTAGCATCGATGCGGCTTCATCCGTGGAAAGTTCAGCTGTCGATTTCCCATCGACCGCAACAATGCGGTCTTGGTCTTGAATACCAGCACGTTCGGCGGGGCTGCCGGGAATCACGCGAACAATTAACAGAGCTCCGTTCTCTGCTTTGAGCTCGACACCCAATCCGACGAAATTGCCTTCGATCTGCGAGTATGTCTCGCGAAGTTGGTCGGCAGTCAGGAATGAGGAGTAGTCATCCAAACCTTCTGCCGCAGCGGTGACAAATTCTAACACCGCTGCCGTAGGCTTGAGTCCGGCCCGCACTTCTGTCAGTCGTGCGACATCCGACGCAAAATTGACCAGATCTCGTGAACTCTGAAGCGTTCGCTGGCCGAGCAACTGGTAGATTTCTTTGCGAAGCTGAGCCAATTGATCGGAGGAAAGCTGCAATTTGTTTGCCGCAATAAATCCAGGATCGGTTAACGCCAGATCAATAGCCGCGGCACCCCGAACACAAAGCTTGCGCCACGGGGGGGTGGAGACATAGTGTGTATTGGTTTTTTGCAAGAGTTCCGCAAAGAGCGATAGAGCTTGTTCTCGATTTAGCGCCGAGATGGAATCGAGGAAACTTTGGTCGTGGTAACGCCGTTCGACGCTGTAGTGCAGCTTGGCCAAATCATGGTGCTGCTGGAGGGTTTCATTGCCCCGATGTTCGCGTAGCGCTTCTTCATAATGGGTAAGGGCCTCACCCCATCGACGGTTAATTTCCAGCTGCCGACCACGGTCGAGTACAGCACTAATAGATTTGGCAGGGAGCGCTTGTGGAACAATGGTAACCGGTTCGCCGCCACGTGGAGCTTGAGCAAACGTGGCACTTGAGAATAACGAACCAGCGAAAAACAGGGCGACCAAAAAGGCAGCCTGAAAACGCGACCAGCGACGACATTCAATGAATGCGGCCTCAAATTGCGGGCGAATCTGCATGGGTTGCTCGAATCTGTCTACGGGGAAAGCGTCGTTTGTGCGGCAAATGTGCTCAGCGATCCCTGACTGATCCACCAATGCTGGGGGTGTATGGTGAAAGCGCACCGGCAGCAGATTCGGTCAAAACTTGCCGCCTAAGTGAATATAGGCCACTTAATTACGCTAGTCAAAAAATGGCTGTCGTGTTTCTGCACACTTTTCATCTGTTCCCCCCTGCGACCCTTACAGCCGTCGCGGAAGGAACTTTGGACTTCCGTTTGGAGCTAAAAATCCGGCAGATTCGTTTGATCTCAGAATAGCGAATCAAACGACTCTACCATCTGTAAGGGGGAAACTTTGGCACTGTGGACGTGGTTGAAAAGAGCATCCTGCCATCAAATCGCCGGCTAATCCTGCAACCAGCTGCAATTAAAACTCTCTACGCGATGTGCTTACCCATGGTTCATTGAAAGCCCCGTCAAGAAGTGCTATCGTAGCTTCCCCACTAAGTATTAGCTACCATCCGCCATCTCACAATCGAAGCCTCGTACTCCGCGAGCCATACCCTGCCATGCCCAAGTCTCCCCCCATCCAACGTGCTCTCGTCAGTGTCAGCGACAAACGCGGTTTGAGCGAATTCGTCAGTGCGTTAGTGGCCAATAATATTGAAATCTTCAGCACAGGGGGTACTCGCAAACACCTGGAGGCCGCCGGTATCCCCGTACGCGACGTCGCCGAATACACTGGCTTTCCTGAAATGATGGATGGCCGTGTCAAAACTTTGCATCCCAAGGTGCATGGGGGCTTGCTTTGTCGACACGACAACCCTGGCGACATGCAATCACTCGCCGAGCATAAAATCGTAACTTTCGAACTCGTGGTCGTGAATCTTTACCCTTTCGCGGAAACAGTTGCCCGCGCAGGAGTAACGATCGCCGAAGCCATCGAGCAGATCGACATCGGCGGCCCTTCCATGGTCCGCTCCGCAGCCAAAAACCATACCTTCGTAACGATCGCCACCAGCCCGGACCAATACGAAACGATCCTTGCAGAAATTCGCGATTCAGGTGCCACCACCCTGGAGACGCGTCGACAACTGGCCTGTGCCGCCTTTGCTCAAACCTCCGAGTACGACGCAGCAATCGCAGACTATTTCGCAAAAGTCAATGCCGCAGTCGACAACTATCCATCGCATATCCAGCTCACCCTTAAGCGGCGCGGCACCCTGCGCTATGGTGAGAATCCCCATCAGTCGGCTGCGTTGTATGCCTTCCCTGCAGCATCTGCTGAGAGTCTCGTTAATGCCGAGCAGCTTAATGGCAAGGAACTTTCCTACAACAATCTGCTTGATTTGGACGCTGCCCTGGCAATTGCCCGGTCACTCCCCTCGCCCGGCGTTGCTGTTCTGAAACACAACAATCCCTGCGGAGCGGCAACGGCTGAGACACTTGTCGAAGCCGCACGAAAGGCCTGGGAGGGCGACCCTTTGAGCGCGTTTGGATCGGTCCTAGGTGTGAATGTACCCGTCGATGGTCCCATGGCAGAATTCCTAGCCGAGCCGGGCCGCTTTGTTGAAGCAATCGTTGCCCCCGATTTTACTCCTGAAGCTCTAGATGTTCTCACCACCAAACCAAAATGGAAAGCTAATGTAAGATTGCTACGCACCGGCCCCTTCCCTGCAGGACAAGGGGCTCAAGTCTTTCGCCAAATCGACGGCGGCCTCCTTTGCCAAACCGCCGATGACCTGTCTGACAATACCTCTGACTGGCAGGTAGTGACCGAAGCTCAGCCATCGGATTTATTGCAATCCGATCTTGCGTTTGCCTGGGCAGTTTGTCGGTTCGTCAAATCCAATGCCATCGTGCTCGTTAAAGAACAAATGTTAGTGGGAGCAGGAGCTGGCCAGATGAGCCGCGTCGATTCGGTCGAGATAGCGATTCGCAAAGCAGGAGAACGTACGACGGGGAGCGTGCTCGCCTCCGACGCCTTTTTCCCTTTCGAGGATTCCATCCATCAAGCCGCCGACGCAGGCATTGCAGCCATCATTCAACCTGGAGGTTCACGCAACGACGCTGAAGTCATCGCCGCCTGTAACAATCGCGGCCTGCCGATGATCTTTACCGGCAAACGCCATTTTCGACACTAGCGGAAGCTTCATCACCGGCAATTGCTTGGTATCATCCCACACCGGCCAGCTCAGAGAGGCCGACCATCTCACTGGAGTGTCAGACGCGGTCGCGGCCGGGAATTGTCCTGCTATGTTGACAATTCAAGCTAGTGGGAGGACATTGCAGACGGTCGATGTTACTTGAAAAGAGAGTGACATTTACCCAATCGCTTCATATCAATGCCAGGCGGGGCTACTCAAATGGTACCAACCACAGCAAAAGACACCGAGCGCCGCGGAACCTGGTGGCAGCGGGTGCTGATCGGGGCATTTAGTGTTCTGCTTACGCTGCTTATCTATTGGCTCCTGGGCTTTGTGCTGCGTGACATCGACCGATTGCCGGGGCCCATCTGGCAAGATTTTGAGGAGACCCATTTGGATCCAAGTCTGCGAACCGCTGAGGAAGAAATCGAGGCTTCGATCACCGAAGTGAAACACCAGATTGAGAATGTTCAGCGGCGCCAAAGCCTCTTGCGGGACAGTACCGCTAGTTCGCAAAAAACTTTGAACCAATTGCTTGAGTTGTTGCGATTCAGCATCGAACAGAAGACGGATCTCCCGGAAGAGCAGCAGCGTGCTCTCGCAGAGAGTCAGCAACTGTTTCTGGATAATCAAAAGCAGGACCAGTCTTTCAACGAATCTCTTTCAAACTTGCAGGAGCAATTGGCAGACCTCGAGGAGCAGCGGCGACTCCATCGAGAGCAACTCGATGATGCCTTGCAGCCATTGAAGGAAGAATTCCGTCAACTCCAACGGAAGCACGATTGGCGTCTAGCGGCTATCAAGATCGGTGTCTTGACGCCGCTATTGATTATTGGAGGAATTCTTTATGCCAGATATCGCAACGGCAAATACGTGGCGATGATCTGCGCGCTGGATATTGCCTTGCTGGCAAAAGTCTTTTTGGTGATGCATGAATACTTTCCGGCGGAGTATTTCAAGTATGTACTCATTGTATCTTCACTGGTAGTAATCGGTTTCTTGCTCGCACGACTACTAAAAATGGTGGCGGAGCCTAGTCGCGATGCGCGGCTCAAGCAGGCAAGGGAAGCCTACGAATCGTTCTCTTGTCCTGTGTGTCAATTCCCAATTAGGCGCGGACCCCTCAAGTTCATGTCCTGGTCACCGAGAAGTCTCCGCAAGCGATCGCAACCAATTGCCAATGTGGCCGACGAGCCGTACACCTGCCCTGCTTGCTCAACAGTTCTCTTCGAAAAGTGTGGACAATGTGGATCCATCCGGCATGGACTTCTGCCG
The DNA here is from genome assembly GCA_937925545.1 of uncultured Planctomycetaceae bacterium. GTDB lineage: Bacteria > Planctomycetota > Planctomycetia > Pirellulales > Lacipirellulaceae > Bythopirellula. The sequence goes on along the minus strand of CALALR010000015.1, from coordinate 407,478 downwards.
GCCTGCGAACATTGTGGTGCCACTAAAGAAGTCTGAAGAATTCTCAAGCCGTCGACAAGGGAATATGAAAGGACGCCAATAGTTCTCCTCTTCCACTCTTGCACGAAAGAAAGCGAGACCACTAGCCGTCGCTAGCGGTCTCGCCTATGACATCGTTGGTGGATACTAAGGCAGAGGTGTTGTTAGTATTGGACGCCCGTTTGCACACCGAAGCCATGAAGGGCAAAGCCGCCGAGCAATCTCGAGTCGCTATCCCAACGTTGGGCTTCCCAGAAGAAGCCGCTTACCAGATCACAGGCATCGAATTGGTGAACGTGCTGGAAGCCGAATTGCAATTCCCAGACCTGTGCACAATCATTCTCAATCAAGATCGGCCCGCCACCGATTTCATAGATGCTGGATAGTTCTGTGTCTCCAAACAAGATAGAAGTACGGGCGCTACCGAAGAGCGAGAAGCCCTCCCAGATCACTTCGCGAGAACCACGCACGGAAAGAGTCGGGCCAGCTCCTTCGAAATTGACACCAGCCAGTCCAAACCACACAGCGTCGTCGAAATCTTCCCACTCGAACTCGTTGCTACCGTCTTCACGGACATCAACCCGTGCATAGCGAACGCCAGCCGTCGCTCGCCAATCCCAGACGCGAAATTGGCCTGTTTGGGTCAACTCGGCATCAATGTAATCGACATCAAAATTCAAATTACCATCGATTGGATTCAATCCGCCGGAGTCTGCTCCGCTTCCGATGTAATTCGTTTCTTGATCGTAAGTGAACCAGCGAACCTGCACCCCACCGAGATTTTCCCCTTCGTAGCCAATGTAAACGCGCTGGGCGAAATTCAAGTTCGAATTCGTCGTACCATCACTTGGCTGCGAGTAGTCGCTGCCGTGATAGAAAATGTTGTTGAAGCCGACCGCATTGAGCTTCGGGGACAAGAACAAAAGATCTACGCCGGAATACCAACCCCGATAAGCCTGCGCCACACCGCTCTGCAAAACAGAGATCGCAACTGAAGCGATAATCAGCCGCCTGAGAGAAAATCGCATGGGAAATCCTTTCCTGTATTTAATGGGACAGAGGCCTCATGCCGCTGACCAATAGTCGATGAAGTGCCTTCCTCGGCACTATGACTTCTCTCAATTGGAATTCGGCTCCCAGATTCCACAATTTCAGATCAAATCGTCTCGCCAATATGATGAGAATTTTCAGAGAGATTTACTTAATCCGAAAGGTTTCCCAAAAAGGCGACTTGGACTCTGATTGCAGCAATATAAAACCCCCCACCGGCTAGAAGTTGACACCATAGCCGATGAGGGGGAGTTGCATTCAAGCTTTTCTAGAATCCAACACCAACGTACACGCCAGGACCGTACACTACTGGAGCTCGATAGCCATACACTACCGGTCGGCGATAGACAGGACCGGCAATAACCCGGCGGGCAACTGGATACGGAGGCGCCAAAACCCGACGTACAGGGGCGATTCGGCGATAGCCCCAAGCGTTGGCGGCAGGGGCATCCGCAACAGCCAAACCAGCAACAACTGCCAACATGATTATGATTTTCTTATACATTGTTCTTCTCCTGCGATTTCCCCCAGCGGCCAGTGAGGTAGGACTTGTAAGTGGGCCGCGTTACATGACTCCTTATGCACCTGCCATACCATTCCACCCAAGTTTTATCATAAGATCAAGCAGCAAAATGACTTGCGACACGAAACTGCGGTTCAGATGCCCCACGACCAGGCAGACATGTCATCGTTTCCGCAACACTTGCGTCTCAAAGTGGTTGCTTAATTGATGGCATTAAAGCAGCTAGATACTGATTTCTGAGCGGTTTTTGCAATGCTGATGAGAAACAGGCCACCGGCAAACCTTTGCCGATGGCCTGTCCAAATAATGGAATTGGGCGAATCCCTGCCCCAGATGCAAATGGGCTGGTTCGTCAGAAACCAATCGATACGCCAAACCCGCTGTAAGAACGACCATACCCACCGTAGCCGCGATAGTAAGACACTCCGCTGCCTCCATAGTATCCGGGGCCGCCATACCAACCAGGGCCACCATAATAACGGGCACTGCGATAGACCGGTGGACCGCCATACCATCCAGGTCCGCCATAGTATCCGCCATACCCACCTCGGTAACAGCCACCCGCTTCGGCATTCGAAATGCCAACAAGCGCTAAGGTGACTAGTGCCGCCACGCTCAAAACAATTTTCCGAATCATAATTCTTCTCCTATCACACTGGGGGGATTCGCCGACTCTGTCAGCTATTGGATTATCAGCTTAGTCTGCATGCGATCTCTATGAACGCATTCAGATTGATGATTACAACTATTGGCACTTGATGTGCCAAATACTGAATCCGTGGCGTATATCATTGCGGTTAAGCATATTGCGCCGTTTGCCGCTACAATTACACCCATACCAGGTTGAGACACTTTGCCTTCGAAATGAATACAATGGTTGTCAAAACTACCACGCATCAAAATACCGCATCTCTTTACAAGACAAGGAGATAGAGTTCACCTAGTCGCTAGCACCGACACAAATCGCAATGTTTTGCAATCGTTTATCTCAAAAGATTCAGCCGTGAAGCAGAGTACACTACCACAAGCTCGCTGCTACCTAGCCAATTTCTACTAGCCATCCAATAGTCATGCCCAGCATCTCGGCCCTCATCCAAGCCTACTCCGATGGCCCTCAACTGCTCCGCGCAACTTTAGAGCCTGCAGCCACTGTCGATATTGATGCAAGACCTATCGCGGGAAAATGGTCGGTGCGGGAGGTTGTCTGTCACCTTGCCGATGCAGAAATCGTCTATGCGGATCGCATGAAACGTGTCCTCGCCGAAGACAATCCCACGTTTTTCGATGCCAACCCCCTCTTGTTTGTTCCCGCACTCCACTGTTCCGAGCGACCACTGGACGTGGAAATGAACGTCATCGAAGTAGTCCGCGCTCACATGCTCCCAATCCTAAAATCTTGCGCTGAAAGTGACTTCCAGCGAACCGGCACACACTCGCTGGACGGCCCGGTAACACTAGAGACATTGCTCGAACGTATTGCTGACCACGTACCCCATCACATCACGTTTATCAAAGCGAAGCTGGCCTGCCTGAAATAACAAAAAAGCCCTCGACCAAGTCTCCGTGATATACCGATACTCGCAAACTAACGAGGAATTCCCAGTGAAATATTCTTCTTTACTTCTCCTCCTGATTCTGGTCACCTCCTGTCCCGTGATTGCATTCGAGCCTCCTAATATCATCTTCATTCTGGCAGATGACTTGGGATACGGCGATTTGAGCTGCTTCGGGCAAAGGCATTTCGAGACGCCTCATTTGGACCAACTAGCCCGAGAGGGGATGCGGCTCACAAACCATTATGCCGGGTGTACGGTCTGCGCTCCTTCTCGTGGATGTTTGCATACCGGCCTGCACACGGGACACAGCTATCAGCGTTTCAATGGAAACATTCAGTTGCGCCCCGATCCTCAAGACGTCACCGTCGCTCGCCTGCTGAAGTCTGCCGGCTACCACACGGCCTTGATCGGCAAGAGTGGGCTGTCCGGCAGCACCGACAATGGCAATCATCCGAATGAAAAAGGTTTCGACCATTTCTTTGGCTACACCAGCCATTCTGCTGCCCATCGCTACTACCCCAAGTGGCTATGGCGAAATGGCGAGAAAGTCACTTATCCCACGAACCGCGGCAAGGAAGGAAAAAAGTACTCGGGGGATTTGTTCCTGACCGAGGCGATTGATTTCATCGACCAACATCGCGACGGCCCGTTCTATCTCCACCTCTCTTTGCAACAGCCACATGCCGACCTGTGTGTGCCCGAAAAGTGGAAGGAACCATTCCTCGGCAAGTATGACGAAGTCCCCTACGAAGGCAATCACTATCGTGCTGAGCCACACCCCAAGGCAACCTTTGCCGGCATGGTGACCTTCTTGGATCACTCCGTAGGACAAGTGATCGCCAAGTTGAGAGAACTTAATCTCGACCGCAACACGCTTGTGATTTTCTCCAGCGATAATGGCCCGATGAGCGAAGGGGGTTGGCACAAAAACTATTTTGATTCCGATGGCCCGCTGCGCGGTGGCAAGCGCGATCTCTATGAGGGGGGCATCAGAGTCCCCACCATCGCTTGGTGGCCGGGAAAGATCCAAGCCGACACCGTATCAGACCATGTCTCAGCTTTTTGGGACTTCTTACCCACTGCGTGCGAAGTGGCAAACGTCCCGATCCCTCCTGGCCTGGACGGCATCAGCTTCCTGCCGACTCTATTGGGCAAACCGCAGGATGAACACGAATATCTCTACTGGGAGTTCTACGAACGCGGAGGCAAACAAGCGGTCCGTTGGGGTAAGTGGAAAGGCATCCGTCTCAACGTAGGCAAACATCCCGATGGCCCTCTGGAAGTCTACCATCTCGAAACCGATCTGGCGGAGACCACGAATGTTGCCTATGACAATCCCGATATCGCCAAGAAACTTGCAGAATTCATGGCAGAAGCTCACGTCGACTCTGAATTGATCAGTTTCAAGAAAGGGAAATGAATTGCAATGAGCCGTCACCCCCTGTTCGAGGAACATTATGTAAACTACCAACATGATGAACTTGCTCAGAAACGGTCTCCTCAGCACGCTCTGCGTATTCACTGTCGCAGCTCCGTTTACGACAGCCGCTGGTGATGATTCCGCATCGATCGATCGCCGTCACCGTGTCCTGATCTCCACGGACATCGGTGGCACCGATCCCGATGATTTTCAATCGATGGTCCATCTCCTCTTGAACTCCGACGTGCTCGCCATCGAAGGGCTGATCTCCTCTCCCTATGGGCCCGGGCGTAAGGAGGACATTCTCAGGGTCATCGATTGCTACCAGCACGACTACGACAACCTCAAATCTTACTCTGGCGTGTATCCCACCCCGGACTCTTTGCGGGCGATCACCAAGCAAGGCGAAACCGAGCGGGCACCCTACGCCGGCGTGCGACGATCCACCGCAGGTTCCGACTGGATAATCGAATGCGCGCGACGCGATGATTCGCGTCCACTTCATGTGTTGGTCTGGGGCGGTATTGAGGACCTCGCCCAGGCACTGCACGACGCACCCGATATCGTGCCAAAGCTGCGCGTCTATTGGATCGGTGGGCCGAATAAAAAGTGGAGCCCCGATGCCTACCAATACGTCGTTGACAACCACCCTGACCTGTGGATTATCGAGGCCAACTCCACGTACCGTGGCTGGTTCGTGGGGGGCAATCAATCAGGAACATGGAGCAACTCAAGTTTTGCCGAGAAGTTTGTCGCCGACCAAGGAGCACTCGGCAACTTTTTCGCCTCACAACTTGGAGGCGTCATCAAGATGGGAGATTCACCGTCGGTGGGCTGGCTGCTCAAAGGCACACCCGACGACCCTTCCCAACCCGGCTGGGGCGGACAATTCGTCCGCGCCTGGCAACGGCCTCACCGTCGCTTCGACCGACTTCCCACAAAGCAAGACCAGATAGAAGTCTTCGGTATCCTTGAGCTCGCGCTCCCTTTGGGTAGCAACGTGCCAGCGCTACCAGAGGCAACGCTACTTGTGGAAAACCAATCGCTACCCGGCCATGCGCCCGGCGACGGTACAATGCGTTTCCGATTCAGTCCTAAGGAAGCGAAGTTCTATCGTTTCGAGATCCGCAGCAATGTACTTGAGTTGGATGGAAAATCGGGCGGCATCACCGCCTACACTCCCCCAGTTCAAGTCGCAAATCTGCCATCGCCGCGACTAACAAACTGGTGGACCGACGATCCTGCACCAAGCTCAGCTGAAGGCAAAGACCGCGGCGCCAAAACGGTAAACCGCTGGCGAGAAGATTTCCTAAGCGACTTCGCCGAAAAGATGCAGCGCTGCGCGGCGGCTTCTCTCCAAACGCCAGCCTCTCGACCCTAAACTCACTACTTGCCCGTCACAACCTGCACAATTGATAGATTGGCATCCCCCGGTCAGGGGTTTTGAGAAGATGATGCGGGCGAACATGAATGTCTTCGCTAGCAGAGGTCGATGTTTTTCCCATGCACGAGACTGATTACAACCCGGCCACCTCTTGCCCCTGCTGCGGGTCGAGTCGGGTGTTTCGCAGTCAAAGTCGCGATCGGGCGATTTATCGGCTGATGTTTGCCTGCCGAGGTCGCTGCCACACTTGTTTCCACAGTTTTCTCGTCGTCCCCTTCTGGCGACTCTCACGTTAGGCTCGATCAGTCGTCGGTGGACAGTGGTAGATCAGGAGCGAGCAGGTCGCTTACCTATAGCAATAGTTAGCCGCCATGAGTTGATTTCTAAAGCGACTGGGGACTGACACCTAGGTCGACGATGCTGCATGCCATGATTGGTTCCAATCCAAGCTCTCGCGCCTTGTCATACATTTCGTCGCTCTCGCTCCCTGGATTGAGCCACAATTCATCACATCCCTTGGCCGCAATCTCCGGCAGTAGCTTGATGCCGACGGCTGGGGGCACATAGAGGCTTACCCGATCAAGCCGTCCGCCGGGGACGTCCGCCAGTGAAGCATAGGCCATGAGCCCCTCAATTTCACCCCCTTTGGGATTAATGGGATACACTTCGTATCCTTGGGCCAAGTGGGCACGAACCGACTTGTTGCCGTACTTGCTGCGGTCGGCGCTGGCACCGATAATAGCGACTGTTGGACGAGACATGCTGATTCTCTCTAGAAAGGTGCGGTTGGTCTTTTGCCGGAAAACGTCATTCTAGTTCGGCGGCAACTCGATTAGTAGGGAGACGGAAAACCCCGCTTAATCGGGCCAGGTGAATCAGCCCTGCCCAAGGAAACGCTTAATTCTTGGGATTATTTGCTGCTCTGGGGGGTGGCAATTATACTTAGAGATAGTCTATTTCGACATTTCCCTACCGGCGAATCAGTCTTCGACGAACAGAGAATCTATGCTTGGTGCGTTTCCGAATTCCCGATGGTTCACCGGTTTGCGCTTAGCGGCCACAGCTACCGCTCTATTGGCTGCTTTCAGCTTCGGCGACGCTCTCTTCGCCCAGGAGGCCGACGAAAACGCTGCCGGGCCTCAGTTTGCTCCTGGAGTGTTAACGACGATTGAGCCCGATCTGGAACCGGCCGATACGGTCAATGTTCACGACATGGTGGAGATTCGCGCCGACAAATCGCTCCAGCGTACTCCTAATTTGCTTTCTGAGAGCCGCACGCTCTACGAGTTGGCTAAAGACGCTGAGTTTCGTCAAAGCATTTGGTGCCTGGAATTCTCATTCAAGCCCCTTCGCATGATGTGGGTTGATGTGCCGCAGCCGAACCTGAAAATGCAACGCAAGCTGATTTGGTACATGGTCTACCGCGTACGCAACACGGGAGCGGGGCTCGTGCCGGAGCGCGAGCCAAATGGCACATTCAAGACGGTCAGAAAATCTCTGGGGCCTCAGCGGTTTATCCCTCAGTTTTTCCTGACAAGCCTGGACCGCGACCGTGATGGTGAACCCGTTCGCAAGTCCTACCTCGACCGGATTCTCCCATCCGCAGTCGCAGCCATTGCCGGTCGTGAGATGCCTCGGGGCGAACTCTTGAACAACGTCGAGATTTCTGAGCAACTCCTGGAGCCTGAGGAAGGACGCGCCGTGGGGGGTCTGTGGGGAGTGGCAACCTGGGAGGATGTGGATCCCGAGATCGATTTTCTGGCCATCTATGTGGGTGGACTCACCAATGCCTACCGCTGGGAAGATGCGGCCGACTTCACCCTCGGGGCTGCTCCCGGCACAGGGCGAGTCTTTGAGCGGAAGTTTCTTCAGCTCAATTTCTGGCGTCCAGGCGACTCTTACGCCGAGAATGAGACCGAAATCCGCTTCGGATCGGCCCCTGGCTTTTCCGAGTATTACGGCACGCCAGCAGGCGTTGCCTATGAGTGGGTTTACCGGTAGAATCGATGGGCTACGTGCTACAAGTTAGTGAGAAACTAACTTGATCCCCCGCGATTTACCCTTTCATATTCATTGAACCCACAATAGTGCCATGGCTCATAAAAAAGGACAAGGCTCCAGCCGCAACGGTCGAGATTCCAACGGACAGCGCCGCGGAGTGAAGCGTTACGGCGGTGAGAAGGTCATTGCCGGCAACATTCTGGTGCGTCAACTGGGCAACAAGTTCCATCCTGGTAAAGGCGTTGGCCAGGGAAAAGACTACACCCTGTTTGCTTTAGTCGATGGCGAAGTGATGTTCGACCGCGAGGGCCGTCGAATCAATGTCTTGCCCGTTGCGTAGCAGTCTTTCCTGCCAATCAGCTTTCAGCAAGGGATGCGCCCCAGAGTGCATCCCTTTTTTTGTTTTGCCAATCTCTAAGCACGCGGTCACCCACCCCCTACCCACCCATGTTTGTCGATCGTGTCACCGTCGAAGTTGAGGCCGGCAAGGGCGGCGACGGTTGCGTCAGCTTTCGGCGTGAGAAGTATGTTCCCCGGGGTGGTCCCGACGGGGGAGACGGTGGTCGTGGTGGTAGCGTGATCGTGGTCGCCGAGCCGGGTGTCGATAGCCTCCAAATGCTGGTTCATCGCAAGCATTGGCGGGCTCGAAACGGTGCCCCCGGTGGCGGAAGCAAGTGTCACGGTGCCAATGCCGAGGATCTGACGATCCTGGTTCCTCCCGGAACGGTGGTGATCGATGCCGACCATGACTTTGTGCTCAAAGACCTGGAAGTCGCCGGTGATCAGGTGATCGCTGCCCGTGGTGGACAGGGGGGAAAGGGTAACACACGATTCAAGTCGGCCACCAATCAGGTCCCCCGGCAACACACGCGAGGTGGCGAGGGAGAAAGCCGCCGCATCACCTTCGAACTCAAGATGATTGCCGACGTCGGACTGCTGGGAAAACCCAACGCCGGCAAGAGCACGCTGCTGAGCCGAGTTTCGCGTGCCCGACCCGAGATAGCCGACTATCCGTTCACGACGAAGATTCCGAACCTTGGCATTGTTCAGGTCGATTTCGACCACGCCCTGGTGATGGCAGACATTCCCGGGCTGATTGAGGGTGCGCACTCTGGTGCTGGCCTGGGGCATGAATTCTTGCGCCACGTCGAGCGGACTCGCGTGCTCGTGCATCTCGTGGAACCAATGCCCATGGATGGAAGTAACCCGATCGAGAACTACCATGCCATTCGTGCTGAGGTCGAACAGTACGACGTCGATCTGGCCAACCGCCCGGAGATAGTCGCCGTCAGTAAGGCGGAACTCCCTGGGGCTGATCAGGTTCGTGATGAACTGGAGCAGGCAATCGGCAAACCCGTACTGCTTTTCTCCTCGGTAACGGGCGAGGGACTCAACGAACTGGTCCGACAGGCCTACTCTGTTCTCAGTGAAAACCGGCAAACCACATGAACATAGCGGTTGATCTCTTGGCAGTGGATGTCGGCACCAGCCGCGTGAAGCTCGGCTTCTTTCCTGCCCACGTCGCCTGTGAAACCAAGCCGGCCGCAAGCCTGCTGCCGATTACCGCTGGACAATTACCCGAACCTGCCGAGACGTTCGCCTGCCGACATCGGGAGGTTCCCTTGGACGAACTCACAGCACAGCTCACCGGTTGGCTCTCGCAGTTCGACGGAAGCCGAACCCAAGTTGCCTTGGCTTCGGTGAGTCCCGAGATGGCGTCTTTCGTGGTGAAGCTCTGTTCGCAACTCGGATTTCCTGAGGTGCGAGAAATTGTCGGTAGCCACTTGCCGCTCAGCGTGCAGGTCAAAAAACCAGGGCGGGTTGGCATTGATCGGCTGCTGAATGCCGTGGCCGTCAACCGGATTCGCAGCGCCGGGCAGCCGGCTATCGTGATGGACTTGGGCACGGCGGTGACCGTCGATCTTGTTGGCCCTCAGGGAGAGTTCCTGGGAGGGGCGATCCTGCCGGGCTGGGCCCTCTCGGCCAAGGCACTGCATGGAGGGACCAGTTCACTGCCACTGCTGACCTCGGAAGACATGCCGCTTCCCGCCAGCGGACTGGGAAAATGTACGACCGAGGCCATCGCAGCGGGAATCACCTGGGGACTCGTCGGTGCTCTAGAAAATCTGGTCAAGAAGTATGCGGACCTCACGGATGCTCGGCCACAACTGTTCATTACGGGTGGCGATGCTCCGCTGATCTTGGACGCGCTCAACGAAAGCCTCAGGGCGGTTCGGCATGTGTCTCATCTGGTGCTGGCCGGGATCGCGATTGCATGCGAGGAACGACCGTGACTCCCCCTGCCGGTGATGAACAGACAATCGTCTGTGTATTGACTCCCACCGGGCGTGGCGCCGTAGCCGTCGTCGCAGTGGCAGGAACCGGTGCTGTCCGAGCGGTCGATCAATGCTTTGTGGCGAAGAACGGCCATCCCCTTGATCGGCAACCATTGGGACGCATTGTCTATGGTCACTGGCAAAGTGAAGTCGGTGAAGACCTCGTGGTTTGCCGCAGGAGTGATGCGCTTGTTGAAGTGAACTGCCATGGGGGGGCCCAATCGGTTGCCACCGTGGTCGGTCAACTCGTCGAGGCGGGCTGTCGTGAAATCTCCTGGCAGGAATGGGTAAAAAGGTCTCAAGCCTGCCCAATCCAAGCGGCTGCCCAGATTGCCCTGGCCGATGCGGCGACAGCTCGCACCGCCACGATCTTGTTGGATCAGTTCCACGGAGCGCTCCGCCGGGAGGTTGAAGCGATTCGCTCGGCTCTGCTGAACAACCAATTGAAGGATGCCACTTCACATCTCGAAGCCCTGATAGCGTGGGTTCCCTGCGGGCTGCATCTCACCGAACCCTGGCAAGTGGTGATCGCTGGCAGGCCCAACGTTGGCAAGAGCAGCCTCATCAATGCTTTGGTCGGCTATCGCCGGGCGATTGTGTTCGACCAGCCGGGAACCACCCGCGACGTGGTCAGTTCTACGACGGTGATTGATGGTTGGCCCGTGCGACTGAGCGATACGGCTGGTCTGCATGTTACGACCGACGCCTTGGAATCCGCCGGCATCGAACAGGCCCGCGCCCTGCTGGCTGAGTCCGACCTGGTTGTCTGGGTGGAGGACGCGACGACGACAGACCCTAACTTCTTGACCGAACGAACCGAGCTTCTCCATCAGCGAGCGACGGAGCTGAATCTGGTTTTGCCTCCCCGACAACTGGTGGTTCTCAACAAAATCGACCTGGCGACACACGCAGCAACTGATTCCACCCTCGCCACCAGTGCCCTCACGGGCCAGGGAATCGAGCAGCTCTTAGCTGCAATCTCCCTGCAGTGTGTTCCCACGGCTCCCGAGGCTGGTGCCGCGGTCCCCTTCACCACGCGGCAGGCAGAATTGCTGCAAGCGGCTGGGGAATCGGTCAATCAGGACAACGGTGAACAAGCTCTCGAGTTGCTTGAGACGTTGCTCAAACACTAATCATCCCCAGCGCGCCGCAGGCCTTAACTAAAATCAAAGCCCCTTTTTGAACATAAGGTAACTGAGGCAACGGAGTTATCGTCTGATACTAAAAGTTAGAAACTAATTCCCGCTATGCTACACTCATTGGATTAGCGTAGATTCGTAAAGATCCGAATTTTTAAATCTCTTTCTCCCTTATCTCTGCGTCCTTCTGTTCAATATGCCCTTTGAATTGCGTCCCGGACTTTTTCTCAAAAAATTTTTTACAAAACTAAACTCGTTTTACCCCTTATTTTATAGAGTCTGTCGAAGACTTTTGTTTACAAAAGTCGGTTAGTGGCGAGTGGTTAGTGGCGAGTGGCTAGTCATAAATCATCATTCATAAATTCGCAGTCCCCAACCACCCTAAGGCCCAGCCTGAGGTTCTCAGGGGGCTCATGGCGAGGGGAAAGATTGATGAAGCGCTGAAAGGGGAACAGGAGACAGGGAAAACACGAACCACTGACCACTAACGACTAACGACTAACTACTAACAACTAACAACTAACAACTAAAAACCGAGGCGCCCCGGAGTTCGACAGTGCATGCAGTCAAACCGTCTCGCGTAGCGCAGAATAGTCCCCTGGCCACTTTCCTCAGCCGTCGATTGGTCCGCTTAACAAGACCGGTACGAACTTCTCGGCCCAAGAGCCAGGAGAAAACCTGTGCCGTGCGAAGGTCATTATCGCGATTTGAGTGGCTCCTCGCTACAAGAATTTTTGGGCCACTTTTTGAGGCGCTAGGCGCTAGTTAGTAGGCGCTAGTCAGACGGGAGCAAGTGGAAACAGCCGCGCAGCGCCATTTGGCTAGCCGCGAACGTAAGTGACTGGAGAGGGAACGGAGAAAGAATGACCAATCACAACTCAATCTGCACAGGTCAAACACCCTCCCTTGGGAAGGGTCGCGAGGAATCGAGCGGGGAGGGGATGAATTCTGATTGATGAATGATGAGTGATGAATTATGAATTATGAGGGGGAAGAAGATAGGCTTATCTTGCTGCGTAGGCATTTTGCTAGCAGCGCTACTATGGGACTCGCTCTAGGCTCGATTCCCGCAGGGTCCTAGAATGGGCCGTCGGAATATAGTTTCTCTTGATGGATCCGTGCGCGGTATGGCTCGCGCGCCTTGTCTGCGATGGACTACGCTATGAGCAAGCGACGTAATTCTCGGGACCAGCGGCCTCGTCGTCGAAGTCGGTTCAAACGCCGCCTCGTTGTGTTGCTGTTGCTCGCGATCGGCACGGTGGCTGCCGCTCCGACGATCGTCGGGCATTCGCCGCTGCGGGATACGCTCTTGAATTGGCAGATGCCGCCGGGTGGGTGGCGCGTGCAAAGCGATGCAGGCTCGCTCTCCTGGATCGGCGGGCAAACGCTTTCGAACCTGGCGATTATTTCCCCCGAGGGGGAGCCGCTGCTCACGGTCGAAAATCTCACACTTGAGCGCTCACTCTTGAGGCTGGCCATCCAGCCGCGCGATCTGGGTACGGTCGAGGTCGTGCGCCCGGTGGCGTATGTGACGACCCGCGAGGAGGGGAGCAACGTGGAGGATTTCCTCTCGGCCATCAGCAAACGCCAGGCAGCTCTCTCAGGAAAAGCAAGCGACCCAGGCAAATCATCCGAAGGAACCGCGGTTCAACTGGTGGTCGAAAATGGAAATGTCCAAGGGTTCGACTCGGTCACGAAGACTGCCTGGCAGGTCGAAGAGGCCTCTCTGAGTGCTGTGGTTGCAGAATCCAAGAGGCTCACTGCCGCAAATGGGTCGGCGATTGTGCGGTATGCTGAGAACCAAACAGGCCGGGTCAAATTTCGTGTTGAAGATGCTAACGATGAGCAGCAGCAACTGGATTTGTTGGTCGAAGGTTTATTGCTTGAGCCGTTGAGGCCGCTGCTGGCTCGCAGCCTGGGGGAATGCCAACTCTCAGGGGTCACGGCGGTCGAGGCACACGCCCTCTGGGATCCTCGGCAAGAGGGGCCCTTGAAGCTCACCACCTGGGGACATGCCTCGTGCGACAAGCTGGAGTTCTCAGGCGCAGCGCTCCAGGGGGATCGGCTGGAATGTGTGCGACTGGAGATTCCCTGGAAAGCGAGTCTCGCTCAGGGCGCCATTGACATCAGTGAATTGAAGCTCAAGTGCGACTGGGCCGAGGTCGCTGCCCAAGGCGCGCTTGCTTTGGAAGAAATCCGTAATCTGAGCCCTGCGAATCTGCCACGACGAGATTTCCGGCTCTCCGGCAAAGTGTCGCTATCGCGGCTGGCTCAGATGCTGCCGAGCATGATGCAAATACGCGAAGGGGTTCGTGTTGATGCAGGCGAGGTCACATGGAATGCCAACAGCGGTCTTCGTGATGGTGCATTCACCTGGTCTGCTGAGGTTGCGCTGGCCGATCTCGCGGGACAGGATGGAACGCGCGTGATTCGTTGGGGAGAGCCTGTGAAGGTTGCTGCCCAGTGGAAGGATTCTCCGGTGGGCCCTCGCTTGGATCGCTTCACACTCGCGGCCCCTTCGGCAGAAGCCACCGTGGTGACGACCGAAGATCGCATGCATGGAGATTTTCAGGTCAACCTCTCTGAGTTGACTGAGAAGCTGGGCCAGTTTATCGACATGCATGATGTGGAGTGCCGAGGGTTTGCGCGAGGAAACATTCAATACACGACCACCGACAGCGCGCAGTTTGAGGCGCGTGCGGATGTCAAGTTGAGCGAACTGGTCGTGATGCGTGGAGCGCGCCTCTTGTGGGAGGAGCCGCAGTTGGTCGTGGATTGGCGGGCTGCCGGGCGAGCGGAACACCTAGTACCGAAATCCTTGTCCACTAGCTCCATGACACTCCGCGGTGATCGAGACGAATTGGAGGTGACCCTGCTGGATGCAGTCGAACTCTCACCCAGTGCCCATTGGCAGGTGAAGCTCGATGGTCGTGGCCCGGTAGATTCCTGGGCAGGCCGTTTGCGGCCTTGGATGCAGCAGATTCCCGACGAGATAGCGGGCAAGGCCAAACTCCAAGCGCGTGTTTCAATCGCCGATGAAGAATGGGCAATCAGTGATCTGGCAGGAAATTTAGAAGGCTTGCAGATTCGCAAGGGGAGCATGGCCGTGGACGATCCGCGGGTTGACTTCTCGGGCGATTGTCGCTGGAACTTGAGTGAGAGTCGATTGGAATCGAGAGATTTTCAATTGGCAGGGAGCATCGTGGCATTTCGCTCACGCGATGTTCGTATCGACTTCGCAGCCAAGACGTTACCCGTTGTGACAGGTGAGATCGCCTATCGCACGGATCTGGAACGACTCTCGGCAGCTTTGGGAATAGCCGGTGTGCACAATGCGACCTGGCCGCGCGGCTCGGCAGCGGGCATTCTGCGATTGGCAACCAACTCTGAACAAATTCTGGCGGAATATTCCGTGGATGTCGAAGCGTTGCAATTGGTCCATGCGGCTCCCAATAAGAGTTCGACCACCCAGGCGCCGAGCATTGTGTGGTCGGAGCCCAAACTTCGTGCTGCGGGCAAGGCGATTTATCTTATCGCCTCAGAACAATTGGCTTTGGAAAACTTCAACATCGATGGGCAGACGGTTCAAGTTGCGGGCAAGGCGACATGGGACAAGCCGGCAGACGATGGAGAGATCGTGGTCCAGGGACGTGCACAGTATGACCCTGCTGCGCTCGATCAATTGATTGCCAGTTATACCGGTCCAGCAGTGCGGATCTCAGGTGATCGGGTCGTTCGCTTTGAAGCACGGGGAAGAATGCCCCAAAACAACTCGGCACATTGGTCGCAATTGTGGCAAGCTACTGCTGAGAGCGGATGGACGAGCGCCTCGGTGTTTGGCTTACCCATCTCAGCGGGGAAGCTGAGTGGCTCACTCGCACAAGGGCAACTGAGAATAGCACCGTTGGATGTGGCTGTTGGTCAGGGTAGATTTACCGCGAGCCCCCGAGTCGTGTTCGATCCGGCCCCGCAGCAACTCTTGCTTTCAGCAGGGCCCATGATTACCGACGTGCAAATCTCACCAGCGGTGAGCGAGCAGATGCTCAAATATGTGGCTCCCGTTTTGGCAGGAGCGACCCGTGTTGACGGAAAATTCTCGGTGCAAATCGCCGACAGCAAGATTCCCTTGGAGAACCCACGTCTGTCGAACACGGCGGGGAGACTAGCAGTTCATGAACTCACGGTTCTTCCCGGCCCGTTAGTTGCCGACCTGGCCAGCACAATTCAGCAACTTCAGGCACTCCAAAAAGGCAAAGACCTCTTGCAAGGTGGCATCGCTCCGAAACCGGCACGCCTACTTACGATGCAGAACCAGCAGATCGATTTTCAAGTTGTTGAAGGTCGAGTCTATCACCGGAATTTGGTGTTCACGATCGACGACGTGCCAGTTCGATCTCAGGGATCAGTAGGTTTTGATCAAAGCCTGGCCCTGATGATTGATATCCCGATTCAGGACCGCTGGATCGACGGCGAAGAGGCACTATCTTTTCTCGCCGGCCAAAGCCTACAAGTCCCTATCTATGGGACCTTCGAAAAACCACGCGTCGATCAGCAGGCCGTTGCGAACCTGACCAGACAACTCATCCGTGACACCGCGCGTCAGGCCATCGGTGGTGAAATCAACCGGCAGCTTGAGAAACTGTTCAGGCAGAAATGAGGCACGCTTGACAACCAGATTTTGCCTAAGCGTTTTCTGAGATTTGATCTGCTACGTTATTCACACCCTGATCGGGGAAAATAAGATCCCCATGCTGGTCGTACTCGAGTTTGAGGGGACCATGGACGAGTTCTCCTGAATCATCAAAAGAGCCTTCATTTCCCTCGAGGAGGTTAAGGATAACCTGGCCATGGCGATCAATCAGGTTGGCTAGCTTTCGGAGGGAAGTAGAGGCCAGCTCAGGTGTAATTCCCCGTCGCACGGTTAACCATAAGATGGCGTCGCCACCCATGGGGACCATTTCAAAATGGACATGATCCCCATCTGCGTCGATCTCCGGATAAATCACATTCCCGTGCTGGTCACGGGAATCAGGGATGCGATCAATTTCGTGCTGCTGCGGCCGCTGAAGAGAGAATTCCAGACCGAGTTTGCTTCTATCTCTTTCTTGTTTCATTGAACTGTGCCTCAAATTCACAATGAATCCAATTAAGACCACAATGATAAGTCGACAAGGTAAAATAGCAGTTGCCCGTGGCACCTATTATTTACGATTAGCATCAAGAAAAACGCTGGTCAATAGTTTTAGAAATCACGGATTTTCAATCAAAAATTCCGGGGAAGCGGCCCACCATCGTTTGGGGTAACATGGAATAATGCGATTGCTAAAATCATTTTTATTGCTCTCAGCACTTTCGTTCACAACAGTGAGCAGCCACGCTCAATCTCCCGCCGATTGGCCCCCACCCCGAAATGTCGACCCTGCCCGTAGCGTATCAGTCGGCATTCGCCAAATCACCGGTAAGCACCTGAAGCTGTGGACTGACGTGCCGTCGAGTGCTGCTGTCGATGAACTTCCTCAAGTGTTCGATGCCGCCGTAGAGCAGTGGGCTCAATATTTTGGCGTTCGTCCCGGGCTAACCGTGGATTGGCAGGTGCAGGCTTTCTTGATTCGAGAGCGGTCCAAGTTTGAAGCACTAGGCTTGCTGCCTGTAGGGCATCACGATTTCCTCAATGGCTATGCCCTGGGAAATGAGCTCTGGCTCGACGAGCAGCCGAGTGAATATTATCTGCGGCATTTGTTGCTGCATGAAGGGACACATAGCTTCATGCTTGCGTTCTTAGGGAGTGCTGGACCTGGCTGGTACATGGAAGGCGTTGCAGAACTAATGGGAACCCATCGTTGGGCAGAAGATGAGTTGGAGTTGAACATCTTTCCCGCTAACCGCGACGAGGTGCCGCAGTGGGGTCGGATCAAGTTGATTCGTGAAGCAAATGCTGCCGGCTCTGCTTTATCACTTGGACAGGTTCTCTCAATTGATAATCGCCAGGCCCTCACGACGGATGCTTACGCTTGGACCTGGGCATTGTGTAAGTTTCTCGATTCGCATCCCGACTATGGCAAGCAGTTTCGCAAGCTATCGCGACTGGTGCAGCGGCCGGACTTCAACTCGCGATTTCGCAAGTTGTTCCACCAGGAGTGGGACGACTTGAACGTCGAATGGCCGGCTTTTGTGGCTGCTCTCGACTATGGTTACGATACCGAGCGAATGGCCATGGAGCATAGCACGGCAAGCACGGTGGAAGATACTGCCAGCACCACGATACAGACGGACCAAGGTTGGCAGGCGTTGCCCTGGCTCTTAAAGGGAGGACATCAATATCAGATCACCGCATCTGGCAGATACAGAATCGCCAACGACGGCCAACCATGGCCGTGCGAGTCCGGAGGCGTGACGATCCGTTATCACGAAGGAGAACCCCTGGGGATCTTGCTCGGAGTATTGCGACCTGTGAAAACACGACGTGACGGGTCGACGGACTTCGCTCATCCACTAGTGATTGGAGTGGAGAAAACGATCAATGTCCCTTTTGATGCAGTTTTGTACCTGCGAGTGAACGATTCTCCTGCTGAACTGTCTGATAATGGTGGGACTATACGAGTAAAAATCGACAGGTTGGAGTCTGCTGTGGGCGGCGATTGACACTTTTGGGGGGTGTCTCAACAATAGGACTGGATCGGCGATCTGTCAGATCGCGGCTATCATTGATTTCTGACTCGCGCCTAGCGCCTAACAACTCGCGCCTGCAAATGACTAACTTTCTTGCTGAGAATGATCCTGAAGTGTGGAATGCCGTTGCTGACGAGATGACTCGTCAGGAAAACGGCTTAGAATTAATTGCCAGCGAGAATTACACGAGCCCGGCTGTGATGCAGGCAGCGGGAAGCGTTCTTACCAACAAATATGCCGAGGGATATCCTGGTCGCCGATATTATGGCGGCTGCGAGTTTGTCGATGTCGTCGAGAACCTGGCTATCGAGCGTGCCAAGGAGCTGTTTGGAGCGGAGTACGCAAATGTCCAACCCCACTCAGGTTCTCAGGCCAATACGGCGATCTACCTGGCCGCCCTGGAACCGGGAGACACGGTGCTGGGGCTGGACCTCGCGCATGGTGGGCATCTCACACACGGCATGAAGCTCAACATTTCGGGGATGCTCTACAACTTTGTGAGTTACGGGGTGCGGAAGGAGGACCACCGGATCGATTTCGACCAGGTCGCCGAATTGGCCCGCCAACACAAACCTAAATTGATCGTCGCGGGGGCGAGTGCCTATCCGCGTGAGATTCCTCACGACAAATTTGCCGAGATTGCGGAGAGTTCGGGCGCTAAGCTCATGGTCGACATGGCTCATTATGCTGGGCTGGTCGCGGCGGGCTTGCACAACAGTCCTGTCCCACTGGCCGATTTTGTCACTTCCACGACTCACAAAACGTTACGTGGTCCTCGCGGTGGGCTATGTCTGGCAAAGGCTGAGTATGCCAAGACTATTAATAGTCGCGTTTTCCCTGGTATCCAGGGTGGCCCGTTGATGCATGTAATCGCTGGCAAGGCGGTTTGTTTTGGCGAAGCGCTTAAGGGTGAGTTTAGAGAATACATGCAGCAAGTGGTCGACAACGCCAAGGTGCTCGCCGAGACGCTGGCGGCAGGGGGCCTACGGCTCGTAAGCGGCGGTACCGACAACCACTTGATGCTGGTCGACGTAACCCCCATGAAAATTGGCGGCAAGCTCGCTGAATCGGTACTCGATGCTTGTGGCATTACGGTGAATAAGAACATGATCCCCTTCGACGAGCGAAAACCAATGGATCCCTCGGGCATCCGCATGGGAACACCGGCTCTTTCCTCACGGGGAATGGGGGCAGAGGAAATGCGCGCCGTGGGCCGCTGGATTTTGGAGGCCCTCCGCGAGCCGGAGAACTCGGCCACCCACGAGCGGATACGCGGCGAAGTCAGCAGCCTGTGCCAGCAGTTCCCCGTTCCAGCCGCGGCACTATGCGAAGAACTGCTTGCGGGCACCACCTGAAAGAATGAAAGTGATTTTGTATGGCTGAATCCAAACATCGTGTATTGATTGCCGACGACAATGATGCCAATGTCGAACTGCTCGAAGCCTATCTGGCAGGGTTGGATGTGGAAACCGCCATCGCCATTGATGGGCAAGATACCCTCGATAAGGTCGCCTCGTTTAACCCCGACTTGATTCTGCTGGACATCATGATGCCGAAGCTGAGCGGGTTTGAGGTATGCCAGCGCCTAAAAACAGATCCTGCAACCAGTGGCATCATGATTCTAATGGTCACGGCGCTGAACGAACTAGGCGACATCGAACGGGCAGTTGAGGCGGGGACTGATGATTTTCTTTCCAAACCGGTCAATAAGCTGGAACTCGTGAAACGGGTCGAGTTAATGCTCAAACATCGCAGCATGAGCGACGAATTGGAACGCCTGCGACGTTACATCGAAGAGATGGAAGAGGGCAGCTAGCTTGTGTGTCGCATGACTAAAGCTAGAAATTGAATTTACGCTATAGCTTCGACATAACGTGCCACTAGTCTCTTCTCCCGGCTATAGCGGCGATCCCTGCTTGGTTACATTCAGCCATGGTTTGCGCTGGTTGGAATGGGTATGATATAGAGGAAGCTGTTTCAAGAGTCTTTCCTCATTTCGTATTGATAGCGATTGCCATGCGAGTCGGCTGCATAGTTTGGATCCTTGTGTTTTGCGGAAGCCTTCTCGGGTTTTGCGATGACATTGATGCCAGCGATGAGAATCTCACGGTTCGTCCTGGTAAGCAAAGCTCAGCCGAAACGAGTGGTACGGATGCGAGTCGGATCAAGCGGCTGATTTCCCAGTTGGGGAGCGAAGATTTTCTCAGCCGTCGCGAGGCTGAATCTCAACTCCTCGCTTTGGGTGCTGCAGCATTCGACCACCTGCAAGAGGCACAGAAAGATGCTGACCTGGAAATTGCTACCCAGGCAGAATACCTTTTGCACCGTATTACCGTGGATTATTGGACACGGCCAGACGATCCTGCTGAAGTCCGGGAGTTGATGTCCGCCTATGCAGAAACTTCGCCAGCACAACAGCGTGAGATTATTGGACAGTTATCGGCACTTAAGGAGGGAGTGGGAACAGCGGCTCTCAGCCGAATCGCCCATTTTGAATTGTCTCCTCGACTTGCCAAGTATGCATCCTTGGCTGTGCTGACAGCAAGTCAAAAGCGCCAGGATGTTGCCGACAACATCGCGGCGAGTATTCGTCTGGAAATTGGTGACAGCCCGCGGGAGGCTGCTGTGTGGCTACGCACATACGCCAACCAATTGCAAGAACCGACAATAATTTCTCCGGATTGGTCGTCATTGATTGATGCAGAGGTTTCACAACTCACTGCCGAACCTGAAGGGACTAGCCTGGATATCGTCGCACAACTCATGCAGTTTCACGTCAATTTATGTGCAGACAAACAGCATCCCAGGGAACTTTTTGAATCGCTCCGCCGGAGAATCGAGTTCATGGTCGAACACGAGGATCAGCCTGGAGCCAAGCAAGAGAAGCGACTTCGCGACATCTTGGCGAAGACGTTGATCTGGACAATGAAGCAGGAAGAATGGGGCGCCCTGAATGAGGTTGAATCGCATTATAGTGAACAGATCAAACAAGATCGATTGCTCTTATATCTAGTAGCCATAGGACTATCTAGTAGAGGTGAGGATGCCGATGCTGAAGAAATGGCTAATCGAGCATTTGCTTTAGCAGGTAATGATTCCCTCGAGAGAACAAATATTGCCGATATCATAGCCGAATATGGGCATCACGACTGGGCAGAACAGGAATGGCGCCACGTGATCGACCAAGCCGAGATAGTAAGCAAGGAATCGATGGAAGCTCGCCGTTCGTTGGCCAGTTGGTGTCTACACGATCGGGGAGAGGATCAGGCGGCGGCAGACTTATTAGCGGAAGTTTGTGAGGTGGTCGATGGCGATCCTCAACTCAAACAGAGTATCCTGCAGGATAATGAGCTGCGATATCTGGTGAGTGACATTCGCAAGAGCCGAGAGTTCTTCACAGCTTGTGCTTTGGAACAGCAAGGCAATTATGCCGCTCAGCGAAAACATTTGGACTTGGCTTACGCCTACCAAACCGACATGCAGGACCCCGACATCCTGATTGCCATGTATCGATTACCCGATCAGGACGAGGCCTACCGTGCCAAGGTGCAAGAAAGAATTCGACAAGCCGCCAATGACGTGGATCAATTGATCGAACGATATCCAAACGAGGCCCTCTGGTACAACCATTGGGCATGGCTGGTAAGCAATACAGAGGGGGACTATGCCAAGGCAGTTCGCTACTCGCATCGATCACTCGAATTGTCTCCTGATACCCCCAGTTACTTGGATACTCTGGGTCGTTGCTACTATGCCACCGGTGATCTGGAGAATGCCATTAAGTACCAACGCCAGGCAGTTGAAAAACATCCACAAGTGCAAGTAATGCGTCGGCAACTTGCGACGTTTGAAGAGGCACTTTCCAGAACACAAAAATCCAAGGGGACTCCGTGATTAAGTCTGTTCAAATCGACACGATTCAAATCAACTACACCGATGTTGGTAGTGGACAACCTGTAGTGTTGCTGCACGGTTTTCCCCTGGACCACGCAATGTGGACCCCACAAATCTCGGCGCTGAGCGAGACCGCGCGAGTCATCGCTCCCGACCTCAGGGGTTTTGGGCAGTCGACGCTCACACATGATGATGCCAAGAATGGCGTCGAAATGCATCAATATGCCGCTGATGTTGCTTCCTTATTGGATAAGATTGGCGTGAAAGAACCCGTAATATTGTGTGGATTTTCGATGGGGGGATACGTCTTGTGGCAGTTCGCACTCCGCTATCCACAGCGAGTCAAGGCTATCGTGTTGTGCGATACTCGTGCTGCAGCCGATTCAGCTGAGGCCCGCCAGGGGAGACTCAAGACGGCGGATGAAGTCCTGAAATCGGGCACTAAACCACTCATCGAATCCATGCTTCCCAAGCTTCTGAGCAAGGGAACTCTCTCTCAACGGCCGGAAGTGGTCACACAGGTAACTCAGATCATGCGGGCTTGTGAACCCTCAGCGGTTGCTGCTGCCCTGCGAGGGATGGCACAACGCGATGATGTGACTTCACAACTTTCGCAGATCACACAACCGGCACTTATCATCGTGGGGGCAGAAGATGCCATCAGCCCTCCGGCGGAGATGCGAGGCATGGCAGAGTTGATTCCGAATGTGCAGTTCGTAGAAATTCCAGAAGCGGGACATATGACCACGCTGGAAAACCCAGGCGCTGTCTCAGAGGCAATGTTGCGCTTCCTCGAAGAAATCACTGGCGGGTAAAAGCCTTAGCCGGAAGCTAATCTGCATCCGGCATCCTTAAGGCAATTGAAACTTTGACTGGATCCGGACCACGGCGGAATCATCTGGGAAAGTATGAAATGCTTGGACGCGAAAGAGTTTGTCGCGGGCCTCAACGTTGATGTAGCTGAGGGCACCCGCTTCGAATCGGCCACTTGTGTCGAAGCGATGCAGGATTCCCTGACGGGTGGCCTGGAGAGAAAGCTCGTTTTGATATTGCCGCATCTTTTCGGCGCTGGTTGGCTCGAGAGAAAACGACAAGTCATAACGGATCCCACCATTGCATTGAAGATAATCTTCACGGGACGCACGTATGCGGTTCGACATCAACCGTCGTTTTTCAGGGAGTTCTGCATGGGCCGAGGTAGTCACTTCTGTAAGCAATAAATCGCCCACTTGCCAGGTAACCAGGTGCCCTGTGCTGGTGATTCTCACCGTTGCCTTGTATTGTCCCCGCTGATAGGACTGCGATTGATGGATGTCAAACAGTTCAGGGTGCAACGATCTGCCGAACAACTGGCAAACAAGCTCGGCAACTTTAGGTCGAACAGATAACACGATATATACTCACTACGAGAGGGATAAATTGTTGCAAATGATTCCTTGATTATAGTTATCGTATGTGACTACCTCAAAGGGAATTTTTTTGATGGAAAAGATACCCCGAATTCAGTATTGACAAACTTCCAGTGAGTAAGTCTCAGTGGAGTTCCAATATGCATTCAAATTGCTAGCAGTTCCAAGTAATGCAATCCATTTCTCTAGAAGTATATCGGCGACTATTCAAGGCCTGGGGCCCTCAACATTGGTGGCCTGCAGACTCGCCTTTTGAGGTGATGGTCGGGGCTGTTCTCGTCCAAAACACGAATTGGAAGAATGTGGAGCGTGCGATCCAGAACCTTAAGTCTGCCGGGGCACTTGTGCCTCACAAATTATTGGGTATTCCACTCGAAGAGCTACAGGAATTGATTCGCCCGGCCGGGTATTTTCGCGTCAAAGCCCAACGGTTGCGTTCCCTGGTGAGTTTCTTTGTCGATGAGTTCAATGGGGAGATTAGTGCGATGCAAGCGACATCCCATGACGAACTCCGCCAGCGTCTGCTCTCAGTACATGGCATCGGCCCCGAAACGGCTGACTCAATATTACTCTATGCTGTCGGAAAACCGGCGCTGGTAGTCGATGCCTATACACAACGCCTTTTTGCGCGTCATGGATGGATCCCTCATGGCTCGTCGTATCAAGCTCTCAAAGGACATATTGAGGGAGAGTTGCCGGTAGACGCAACCATCTACAACGAGTTTCACGCTCTGATAGTGCAGCTAGGAAAAATTTACTGTCGTAGAACACCACTCTGCGATGGTTGTCCATTGCAGCAACTTCTGCCTGAGGGTGGGGTCATACTTGAGAAATGTGCATGCTAGCATGATGTGGTCGATGTCTCTGTTCAAGGCAAATACAGCCCCAGACTGATATAGCCGGGCCAACTCAGATTACCTATCATCCTGTCGCTTGCTGGGCTGGCTTCGGTGCAAGGATTTGCAATTTGCGACGAGCTTCGCTCCAGTTGGATTCTTACCAACCTAACCGCTTGTTATGGAGAACAAGCCGTGAATTCACTTCGCCCCCTTATCACTGTTGGCTTTTTGGCCATCATTGGTCTCTTCTTATATATGAAGATCAATGAAACCGAACCCGTCATTCCAGAAGGTGCCATGGAATGGAACCTCTCAGAGAGTATTGAAATCGGTGGCGCTGCTGGTGGAGGCTTAGCTCAATACGAGCCACAAATCATAGCACAGAGTTCCTCAACAGCACCTACTACGACCGCCCCTGCCTTTGATACAGCACCCAGCTTTGAATCGGCTCCCCCGTTTAACTCGAATGTGAAGAACGAGGCGCCACCTGCATTCGATCCCAACGCGGCACTTCCAGAATTTGAATCACCAAATGCGAAGGTAGAGACGAAAGTAGCCCAAAACGAGTCAGAGCAGGAAGCCAAAACTACTGCCGGTAGCGCCACGCCACCATTACCTCCGCTGCCAGAACTACCGGCTAATGCCAATCGTTATGAAACAACTGACGACCTTACTGCGACGGGCTCGAGCGAACCAACTCCTCCAGCAGAGTCGTCGGCCACGAAAACCGCAAACGTTGGATCTCAGAGCACTGTTTCGACAGACGCCGCCAATGCAACAACGACACCTGACTTTACGACGCAGTCACCCGTTACTCCAACCGAGACATTTCCCCCCGCTGAGGCACCGACAACCAATCAGGCGTCTCTTTTTTCTACTGCTCGTCTGACTGTCCAGGCAGCCCTCGATCGTGGAGAGCTTTCGCAGGCCTTGCTGCTGCTTTCGGATTGGTACGGCGATCCATCCCTCTCAGAAAGCGAGGCCGCCGAGGTCCAAGAACTGCTGAGTCAGCTTGCGGGCAGTGTTATCTATTCGACAGAGCATCGCCTTGAATCACCTTATCTCGCTCAGGCAGGAGAAAAGCTTGAGGACATCGCCCAGAAATTTAATGTCCCTTGGCAACTCTTGGCTAAGATCAATGGCATCGCCGATCCTGATCAATTGCAACCCGGACAGCAACTGAAGGTGGTGAGGGGTCCCTTCACGGCGCGGATCGAATTGAGTACCCACACTCTGGTTTTAATGTTGGAGCGTCGGTATGCGGGTAAGTTCGAGCTTGACTTGTCTCCTTCGACCTCTGTTGAGGCAGGTTATTGGGTCGTGGACCAAAAACTACTGACTCCGGGCAATGCTGGAATCGCTGGAACAGCGGGTGCCGCTACCGAAGAAAAGAGCATCCTGTTGAAAAGTTCCGAATCTGGTGTCAATCAAGTCACTATTTTGCGAGGAACATCTCCGGCGACAGGCTCCTCTGATATGGCTGGCCGTGTGATTCAGCTCAAAAATGCAGACGTCGAGGATGTGTACGATATTCTTTCGTTGGGTTCGCAGGTGATTATCCGTCGATAGGGTACGTTGGCTCTGACTCGGATTCACCTGGTAGCTCGACGCGGAAGCGAAGGAATTTTCTATCAGCATTTCCCCCGCTACCGCATCGGGCTACCATAGGTTCTGAGTTCAGTGACACGACTACTCGGACCATAGTATGTACGACCAACAAGCACTTTTAGAACTGATTCGCCAAAAGGCGTTGAAATTTGGCGACTTCACCCTCGCTTCTGGCAAAAAGGCCAGCTACTACCTCGATTGCCGCCAGGTTACCCTCGATTCGCGGGGTGCCAAACTTATTGGCGCGGGAATGCTCGAATTGCTTGAGGACGATTTGCCACAATTGGTAGGCGGGATGGCCATAGGAGCCGACCCAATCACCGCCGCGATTCTCACAGAGGCCGGCACTCGGGGTATTTCACTGCGAGGCGTGATGGTCCGCAAAGAACCAAAGGGACACGGCCTTGGCAAACATGTCGAGGGTCCGTACGAGTCGGGTGAAAGCCTTGTGATTGTCGAGGATGTCGTTACCACTGGTGGTTCGTCGCTCAAGGCAATCGAACATTGCGAAGCGGTCGGACTTAAAATCCAACGTGTACTGGCAATCATCGACCGCATGGAAGGAGGTCACGAGGCCTTTGCCCAGCGCGGCTACGAACTGACGACGCTGTTTACGATCAAAGACTTTGGAATCACTTGAATTCGGAATTGGGATTGCGGATTGCGGAATGGCAGTCGCGATTCCATTTCATGCTGCATTCCGCAATTCGCAATCTGCATTCGATCCATGGAAACATCACTGCATCGTCAATTGAAAGAGTACTATGCAGGGAATAGTTCCCAACAAGAGGTGGCATGTGCGGGATATCGAATTGACGCTATTCGACGTGGCCGATTGATTGAAATTCAACACGGTTCGCTGGCAGCAATTCGAGATAAGATTGCGGAGCTTTTGGTCGAACATCGTGTGACCGTTGTCAAACCGATCATTGTCACCAAACAGCTTGTAAGCCTGGCTAAGAAGAATGGTCCCGAACTAGGTCGCCGTCTAAGTCCTAAACGTGGGAAGATCTTGGACCTGTTTGACGAATTGGTCTACTTCACGCGGGTGTTTCCGCACAAGCGGCTCGCTCTGGAAGTGGCTTTGGTAGACATTGAGGAATATCGCTATCCAGGCCATGGAAGGCGGCGACGCCGGAGAGAGCGGGACTTTCAGATTGCCGACCAACGCCTTCTGGGTGTTATTGAAACGAGAGTTTTTCGCACCCATGCCGATCTGCGGAGCTTGTTGCCTGCATCCCTGCCGGAGACCTTCCATACGGGGCACTTGGCAACCCAGATGCGAATCTGCCGCAGTGACGCCCAGCGGATTGCCTACTGTCTGCGAGAAACCGGCTGTATTCGCTTGGTTGGCAAGGATGGAAATGCGCTTCTTTATCGACTGCCGCGACGTTCGGCAGCCTGAGAACTCCTGCTAACGGTGCTGTTTGCAAAGTCCAAATCTGTTAAGATTCATGTTTCCCTCTAAATATTGTCCCATCAAACGGCCCTCGTTAAAACTCGGCGGCCGAATCGAATAAGGCTGCCTTGATGAGTGAACCTGCGACCCGGTTGCGAAAAACACCCCTGAGCAAGCTCATGGGAGTGCAGATTGTGGGAACCGGAAGTTTTGTACCCGACAATGTTGTGACTAACGAGGACCTGATGTCGCTTGGTTGCGATGCGGATTGGATCCTTCAGCGCACCGGAATTCGCGAGCGGCGACATGTTCCCGTGGGAATGTCTACCGGCGACATGGCTACTGAGGCTGCTAAGAGGTGCCTCGAATCGGCCGGCGTTGAACCATCTGAGGTCGATCTTCTGCTCTTGGCAACTTTCACATCAGACCGCTTGTTTCCGGCAACCGCTCCTATTATCCAAGATCGTCTTGGTTTAAGTTGCGGCGCGATGGATCTTGCAGCGGCTTGCACCGGTTTCGTTTATGCCCTGGCCACAGGAATGCAGTTTATTGCTTCAGGCTCATGCAAGCGAGTGCTGGTGATCGGGGCAGACGCCAACTCACGCGTGCTTGACACAACCGATAAGAAAACCTACCCACTCTTTGGGGATGGAGCAGGAGCAGCACTCTTGGCGCCAGGATCTCCTGAACAGGGAGCACTATGCTATACGCTTGGTTCGGATGGGTCGGGGGCCGATCTCTTATGTCGTAACTCAGGTGGAGCGGCCAAACCGTTCGACCCCGCGAAAGTCGACCAGCGTGATTGGTTTGTCACCATGGACGGTCGCCCGATTTTCAAGTGGGCCGTACGGCTCGTCGATGAAAGCTCTCGTCAGATTGTCGAAGCGGCCGGACTCAAGTTGTCCGATATCGATTGGTGGCTGTTCCATCAGGCGAATGTCCGCATTCTGGATGCCGCTGCTGATGAGCTCGAAATCGACCGCAATCGAGTCGTCATGCATCTGGATCGTTACGGTAATACAAGTGCCGGGAGCATCCCGATTGCCCTAGATGAGACATATCGAGCAGGAAACATCCACCGCGGACAGAACCTGCTTATGTGTGGCTTCGGCGGCGGCCTCACGTGGGGAACCATGGCCCTATGCTGGTAGCAGCTACTAGCCTTCTTGCTTTGAAACGGATTCACCAATGCCGACTACCGAGAAGAAACCCAAAACTTCACCACTCCTTCCACGCAACCAGGTGAAGCCTGGGGACACCTGGGACTTGGCCTCCCTTTATGAGAGCGACGCGGCTTGGGAGAAGGACTTTTCGGCTTGGGAAAAGCAAATCAAACGCTACAAAAACTTTGAAGGGACGCTTGGTTCCAGTGCCGATGCACTTGCCAATTGTCTTAAATTCGACTGTAAGTTTGATCGGCAAGCTGAGCGGCTTAGTTCCTACGCGTTTCTCAAGACGACCGAAGATACGTCGAATAGCACTTACCAGCGGATGATCGGGCGCTATCAACATGTTGCCAGCACTGCGGGACAGGCCGCCAGCTTTATTCGCCCCGAAATTCTGTCAATCCCTGCCAAAAAGCTGAGCCTGTTTCTTCAGGAGAAGTCGCTAGCCCCGTTTCGGCTCCTGATTGAACGAATAGTCCGTTATAGGCCACACACTCTCTCAAACGCTGAGGAGAAACTCCTGGCCATGCAGAGCCAGATGGCCGACACGGCAAACCACGCCTTCCGGCAGCTGACCGATGCAGATTTCAAGTTTGGCATGATCAAAGATGAAAAGGGGGAGACAATAGAGCTCTCACACTCATCCTTCTCGGCCCTCTTACATTCACCGAAAAGATCGGTCCGTTCGACTGCGTTTCACCAATTCTACGAAGTATTTGCTGGCCACGAGAATGTCTTGGCTGCCACTTTAAATGGATCTGTCGAAAGGGATGTCTACTACGCTAAAGCGCGTGGGTACAAAAGCGCTATGGCGTCCGCTTTGTTTCATGACAACGTGCCGCTCAGCGTTTATGACAATTTAATCTCTGCTGTTCGTGCCAAACTCCCCTCGCTTTATAGGTATTACGATCTTCGACGTCGGAAGATGCGACTCAAAGACATTCACCACTATGATACCTACGTGCCGATCCTGAGCGATCTCGATCAGAAACGCACCTGGCAGCAAGCCGTCAGTACGGTGGTTGATTCACTTGCTCCATTGGGAAGCGAGTATGTAGGAATCCTGGAGCGCGGTCTGACTACGGATCGCTGGTGTGACCGCTATCCGAATCGGGGCAAGCAAAGCGGGGCATTTAGCTGTGGAACTTTTGATGGCTCACCCTACATCATGATGAACTATCAACCCACAGTTCTGGATCATGTGTTCACATTGACACATGAGGCTGGCCACTCCATGCACAGTTATTACTCTTCAAAAAACCAGCCCTTCCAATACTACAACTATGTTATCTTCGTCGCAGAAGTGGCCAGCACTTTTAATGAGCAGCTGTTGAGTCGGCATCTGTTGGCCCAGGCCAGTACAACCGAAGAGCGTGCATACCTCATCAATCGTGACATTGATGCGATCCGCGGAACGATCATCCGTCAGACCATGTTTGCAGAATTCGAAAAAATTACGCACTCCCTCGTTGAGTCCGGTGAGCCACTCACAATCGATTGCCTCAAGAGCGAGTACAACAAGCTGCTCGAGACTTATTTTGGCCCCGACTTCACCATTGATCCCCAACTAAAACTCGAGTGTCTGCGGATCCCCCATTTCTACCGGGCTTTCTATGTTTACAAGTATGCAACGGGGCTCTCGGCAGCCATCGCACTAAGCGAGCGAGTTCTCAAAGGTGGCAAGCAGGAACTTAGCGATTATCTCTCCTTTCTCAAAGGAGGTTGTTCAAAGTTCCCGCTAGATTTATTGCGAGCAGCGGGGGTAGATATGGAGCAGCCCACACCAGTCAACACTGCCCTGGAACGATTTGAATCTCTGGTGGATGAACTGGATACGATCCTGTAGACCCAAGTACATTTAGACAACGACCCTCTCTCAGACTTTCTGAGAGAGGGTCGATTTCAATCTGCTCGACTTGTCTGTTACTGCTATTAGCAGTGACTGCGGTCAATCCAAAAACCCTGATAGCTCTTGGCTGCGGCTAGGTTGCTGTAGCTTGCGAACCGCTTTGGCTTCGATTTGGCGAATACGCTCACGGGTCACCTTGAAGATGTGGCCAACTTCCTCAAGCGTATAACTGTAACCATCACCCAGGCCATAACGGAGCTTGATGATCTCGCGCTCGCGATAGCTGAGCGTTTTGAGCACCTTAGTGATCCGCGTACGAAGCATCTCCTGGCCAGCGCCAATGTGGGGACTTTCTGCGCCCGAGTCCGGAAGCAAATCACCGAAGTGGCTGTCTTCACTATTACCAACAGGACGATCGAGGCTGATTGGATAACGGCTCATCGCCAAGACACGCCTTGCTTCGTCCACGGTGCATTCAGCCGCCCGGGCGGTTTCTTCAATCGTCGGCTCACGTCCGAGCCGCTGGAGCAGTGCCCGCGATACATTGCGGACTCGACTCATCGTTTCGACCATGTGAACCGGGATACGGATCGTACGGCTTTGATCCGCTACGGCACGGGTAATCGCCTGGCGAATCCACCATGTTGCGTAAGTGCAAAACTTAAAACCGCGACGATATTCAAACTTATCCACTGCACGCATGAGACCAGCATTGCCTTCTTGGATCAAATCCAAGAAGCTCAATCCTCGATTGCGATACTTCTTGGCAATTGAAACGACGAGGCGGAGATTGCCTTCCGAGAGACCTCGCTTGGCCTGCTGATATTTCGAGAAAACTTCTCGCAGATACTGCACCCGATTGCGAAGGCTTGTAGGTGTTTCCTGCGTCATACGCAAGATATTGCGATACTCGATGAGCAATGGCTTCTGCTCGGCTAGTGGTCTGCGATCTTTCTTCATCTGATCGAGTTGCTGCTTGAGTTCACAAACGCGGCGATTGAACTCCTCAAGTGGAGCGATCATTGATTCGATTCGCTGAGTCCGCAAACCAAGTTCTTCGATCAGCATCACTGCCCGTCGACGCCGTCCAGCGAGTCGCTGCCAGGCAGCCTTCCGCAGGGCGGGCTTGGCACTCTTGCTGGTGGCCAGGGTGTAATCTTCCTCATTCCGCTGCAGCAGGATTTCGATCGTACGCAAGTTGTGCGGAAGGCGACCTAGGATCTGTTCCTTTTCCAATCGGTCTGTGACCGAAACTTGCACAGTGCGATCAAAGGGCAATTCTCCCCGATGAACACGACTAAGCACTTTATACGCCACGCGAATTACATAATCGCAGGCGAGCAGGCGACGGCGAAATGCAGTGCGAGTATGCTCAATCCGCCGAGCAAGACTGATCTCCTGCTGACGAGTCAACAGAGGGATCTCGCCCATCTGAGTCAAATACATGCGCACCGGGTCGTCTGACCAGGATTCCAAGTCGACTACTTCGTCGTCGAACTCGTTTTCACTATCGTTGGCTGAATCCTTGGAGTTGTCGTCATCTCCCAGTTCTAGAGAGAGATCGTCATCTCCGTCGGAATCATCATCCAAATCTTTTGTGTCAAAATCTTTGTCTACTTCGGAGACGTTCGAGTCATCCTCCAAATCGTGATCCATGATCGCGTCGTACAAGTTTATTACTCCTTCATATAAGAATTATTCAGCACATAGATGATCTTGATGAAATACGATGGGAAGCGCAATACACAGGGCCCAGTGCAAGGATGGGCTGCGCGATAAACGGAAAAAACTGTCTCCAGCAATCCACTATTGCTCGCAACGACTCGCGCGAGACAGAGGCTGGTCGAGACAATAATTGTTCAAGAATCAGCAAGAATTCCCCCTGATAAGCAACGGCTAGACTACCAATTCTAACACCAACGCTTACCATGGCTGACGGGTTCCAAAATTTGGAAAAAAATTACGTTTGAGAAAACTAGGGCAGGCAACTGAAATTCAAACTACACGATTCAAATTGCCTAAAGCGACCAACCAAGCTCATACTGTCGATAGGTCAGGCTTCCTTCAGGCGAACTGTCTCTCAGCTAGAAATGAGCAATCTCAATCAAATTCGCACGCCAAACTGCCTGATCAAATTCTCTAAGAACCGAGGTTTCAGGGAAACCGAGGCCTAAAGAATCTCGATGCTCGCTGTAAGCTGGACTGGACCGACTGAGCATGCCCCATGCTAATCAAGAAAGTCCTTCTATAACGGGAAGCTTCCCTATCATGGGAAACTTATTACCGGAAAAAACAACAAACGCCTCGGAGCAAGCCAATTTGCCCGACACCAAAACTGGTTTCTGGCGAGAAATCGCACGCGCTTGCACCGGATAGGATTTACTGCCCTTGTCCTCAGGACCTCATCTCAGACATTCCCCAGCCGTTCATGGCTGTGCAAGCGAAGATTTGCCATAATGGCGTAAGGCTACCGGAGCGGAAACACACTCCCATACCGTAAAAGAGAGTGCCGGATCGTTGCTCTGAGGTATGCAGTCTTACTTTGCGTGCGCGTTAACTACGGGGAGTATTTGAGGGAAGGGGGAGGACGTCTCGTTTTCAACTTTATAATTGTAATCGTGTTCACCCAATAGTCTAGGGGTTTTTTCGCAAAAAACTTGACAAAGACTCAATTCTCACCTGCACTTCTCCTCGCAGATTAGGGGAACATTTCTGATCCGGTAAAACCTGCATGCAATGCCTGATCGTGTTACGGGGTAAGAAGTTAGAGCGATTTTCTCGCAAAAAGTATGACGTGCGAGGCTCGCGGGTTCTCCCAGAACGAAAACTACGAGGACTAATCTGAAATCAGTGCCGAACAGACAGTCCTAAAAAAGCCGGGACCACAATCGAGCGAACGACAAACGTGTCTAATAAGATTCCCAGCGTGAGTGCGAAACCAAGCTCGATGATGCCATTAAGTTCACTGGTCGTCATAGAGACAAAGGTGCCTGCCATGATAATACCACAGCTAGTGAT
The DNA here is from genome assembly GCA_937925545.1 of uncultured Planctomycetaceae bacterium. Classification (GTDB taxonomy): domain Bacteria; phylum Planctomycetota; class Planctomycetia; order Pirellulales; family Lacipirellulaceae; genus Bythopirellula. The sequence goes on along the minus strand of CALALR010000015.1, from coordinate 374,200 downwards.
GATACCCCCTGTTTGTACGACTGCCCGTTTCAACCCTGCCCGAAGCTGGCCGCCCCGCTGTTCTTCGATCACGCGGCTGACCAGATAAATGTTGTAGTCCTGTCCCACGGCAACTAGCAAAACAAAAAGAAAGAGTGGAACCTTCCAATCCAGCCCAACATAACTATCACCCCGAATCAAATAGAACACCAAATTGCTGATACCGATCGTGACTAGATAGCTATAAACCACCGTGACTATTAAGAAGCATGAGACGACTACTTGACGAAGCAGGATGATTAAAACCAACAGTACAGCGATAATCACTAAACATTGGATCAGAAGACGATCGCGGAGGGTAATTCTCTCCAGATCGCGGATTCCAACCGTTGGCCCAGTCATGGCAAATCGTGCTTCGTGCCAAGGTGAATTCTTGTCGGCACGGATTTCTTGCAATTCATTCTCCACAGAAGTGCAAATCGTGACGGCTTCTTGGGAAAAGGGCTGAGCACCAAGAATCAGAAACAGCCTGGTAACCTTCCCTGCCAGTCCCTCGGCTTGCGAAACAAACACTGCTTGGGTGAGCGGACTCCCCTTGGTAGCCAAGGCCATCAGTCCCTCGCCGGAGAATAAACTCACGCTCCCCGGTGGGTCCCCCAAAGGTTGATATAAACTGCGGACTTGTTCTACACCAGGCAAGTCGTCGAGAGGCTTTGCCAGCTCTGCAATTTTAAGTTGACCCTCCACGGCATCAAGATTACCTGAGGGCAACTCGGCCAATACGACCAGAGGTCCGATTTCGCCGGGTGGAAAATAGTGGCGCAACATTTCGGTTCCATGCCGCGACACACGATTCTCAGCCAGTTCGCCTAGCAGGTCGTATGTGACATTTACATTCCAGCCAAACCAGGCAAACGGCAATCCGACAAGAAGACTCGCAGCAAGAACAGTAGCTGGGCGGCGCAAGATGGTGTCAGTCAATCGCTCCCAGAAAGTTTGCCAATAATTATCATTCCCTGGCACATTCTCGCCTCGCTCAATGACTCTACCCAAGCGGGTAGATAATAGAGCCGGTACGAGCGTCAGACAGGCCACCAAGGTTACAGCCAAACAAATCGCTATCGTTGGGCCACTATAAGCAAATTTGCCAAACTGTGCGAAACCCATCATCGCCAGACCGACGATTGTGGTAAGAGCGCTGGCCACCAAAGCAGTACCCACGTGTTGCATTGCACCAATGAGCGATTCGCGTAACGAAAGTCCCGCTGTGCGATGCTCTCGAAATCGGGACGTCAGAAAAAGGCAATAATCGGTACCCGACCCAAAAAGGATTACAATCACAAAGATCTTAGTGGTGGTAAATACTTGTACTTGAGGCCAAGCGTCAGGATGGTGCTGGCTCCAGGCAGCAAGGATGCCGAGCAAATCGATGGAAACTGTCGTGGCGACGCCAATCGCCAACATTGGCACGAGCACAAGCCAAGGTGAGCGATAGATCAGCAACAGTGCCACTGCCACCAGTGTGATGGTAGTCACATGAGTATTCTGAACGCTTTCTGCCGCCGCACTGAGCATATCCCCACCGATCGCTGCGGAACCAGTAATGCCAATTTCAAGTCCATTGGGGATTACGTTCTCGGCGTCTTCCAATACTTGCTTCGTTCGCCGAAGCAACTCAATATTCTGAGTGGCCATGAACTCATTAGTGAGGCGCACCACTACCCTGACGGCCTGCCCCGATTTACTGCGAAGCGAAGACCCGATCGCAGGTGTCTTCTCATTCCATATGTCCACAAGATTCTCGCTCAGCGCCTGCCCAATTTTGCTGCCTAATATGATGGCAAACTCTCGGTCTTCGAGCGTTAAAACCCCATCAGGGCGGGCCACCACCAATACGATCTGACTTTTAGAGACGTCCGAGGGGAATGCAGCCAGATTGAGCTTTTCACCCTGGGCGGTGGCTGTATGAGGAGGGAGCTGTTCCAGGTCGCCATCTTGTGCAACGGATGCCCACTCAGGCGAAATCACCCGCAACACGCATACCAACAGGATCCAAGCAGCAATGAACCACCAGCGATGGTCAAAAATGAGACGCCCCAAGATTGCAAATCGCTGTTGAATATCCATAGATGGTGACTGGCATTTAATCGATCAAGTGTCCGTATTAGGACGCGTGAGTTTTTGCTTCTGCAGAGCATAGCACAGTCCCTGGCAAGACCGCGAGACTTGGCACATATGGGAATCTATGGAATTCGATTCTTGGGGACATCTATGGAGAGCTTTTTTCGTGTTGACGGAATCACCCAAAAAAAACGGCGTCGAACCTTATGACTGGTTCGACGCCGCGTCAGATTTCAAGATAATCTGCGATTCTCTATTCTTCTGATGTCGCAGAAATCCGTTTGGTCTTACTCGGACCTTTCTGAATTCGCGTGATACGACGATCCGCCTTGAATGGCATGCCGTTGACCACACAGCCTATCAGTCGAATACCAAGGCTCTTGAGCAATTCAGAAGCCTGATAGATGCTCTTTACGCCGCTATGATCACGCAAGACCGTGAGAATCGCTCCATCGATGTACTGCCCGATTGAGAGGGAATCAGAGAGTCCCAAGATCGGGGCACCATCGATGATAACGAAATCAAACTCACCTCGAAGTTTATCAAAAATGGGTTGAAGTTGATCGGTGGCCAATGCGTGAATAGCGTCCATGTCGCATTGCCCGGCGGTCATCAGCCATAATCCTTCCGTGCTCGTCGGTCTCACGGCATCAGCGATTTCAATCTCGGATCGCAAGAGTTCACTGACACCATCATCCAACGGCATGCCGAACAACTTGTGCAGAGATGGATCTCGGAGATCGCCGTCGATCAGCAGGGTACGTCGCCCAGCCCGAGTCAAACTCAAAGCCAAGTGGCTGGCCACGGTCGTCGATCCTTCCATCGAAGAGGGGCTGGCTACCAACACGATCTGTCGAGGTCGCGACGTGGAGTCATGCATTAAGGTTGCTCGCACATTGTCGATCGACTCCGAAAGCTGTGCGGCAGTCGTGCTGCCAGGCATCATTGATTTGCGTGATGCAACAGACGGCAGAACCCCGAGCACGCGAATTCCCAGACCATCGTCTACATCTTCTGGAGAATTCAATTTTCGTCGGCGAAATTCCAGCAACGCAACTCCGTAGCAGGTCAAGCAGAACGCCGCAAGTCCGCCAATCGAAGCAATCGCATAGCGTTGGTAAACATTGATCTTCTCTGTGGAGAAAGCCTTTTGCATAACCTTGATCCGTTCACCGGAAACCTCTTGTACTTTCCAACTACGCAGTTTCCAATCCATTTGCCGCTCAATTTCCTGGAGCGATTCAACTTCGGCTTGAAGCAGTGCCAATTCGCTATTCTCCTGCCCAAGCGACTCGATTTCTTCCTTCTTGAGATCAAGATCGTTCTGCAGATCGGCCAGCGTCTGATTGAGAGCGTTTCGTCGCATCAGATATTCCGTCATGATCAATTGCAACGTGTCATTGGGAGCATTCTTGAGCTTATTGCTGAGCTCGTTTCGCATCTCAGCCTCATACTGCTGCATCGCGGCATTGACACTTCGGACACTATCCTGCAATCGCTTGATCTCAGGCGAAGAAGGCCGTTTGCTGATGGATTGCAGTTGGCGGATTTGCTGGGTTAATGCGTATTGCTCCTGTTGATAGCTCTGCAGAGTTGGATCGGCGGCTATCTCAGCGTCAATCGCCTGCTTCATCGCCGTAGGACTCTGAGCGGTCCGTGTTTGTAGTTCGCGATTCACTTCCAATTCGACTAATTCTTCTTTTGCTTCAAAGATACGCTGTTGCAGAGTGCCGACATCGCGGATCAACATATTAAGTTCTGCGGAAGCATTGGGTGAATTCACACCGCCGAGCTCCTTCTGCAAGACTTGCATTTTCTCAATCTTACCCTTGAGCTCGACAAGCAGCTGCTTGTGAAGGGCCTCCATGCTGCGGTGCGTTTCTGTCTTGCTGATCTGCGCCGCGGCGACCACTTCCTGTTTGTAAGCATCGACGATTGCGTCGATGATTTTCTTCATTTCTTCAGGATCTTCATCCCCTTCGTAGCTAATCATGAGAATCTTACTCTCGCCAGGGAACGACACGCGGATTTCGTCGTTCAACCAGGTCAATTCATCCGGTCGATTAGAGACGACTGCATTGAGTTCTCTGATATCTCCCCGTTGAAGGGCAGCCATCAAGACAAACTGACTTTTGAGCAAGGTAAGTTGCGTCTGCTGGAAAATTTCAAATTCTTTCGGATTCACTGCCCGAGGTCTGTCATTGAATATGTCCTCCGCTTCTTGATCTTCCACCTGCAAGTAGGAAACGACTTGTGAGGATAAAGGAAATAGCCACATCAGCAGCAAGGCGGCCAGGATGGCACCCAAACTTCCTAGCAACAGCGCTGACAACCAGCGACGCCGCAGGCAATTCATGATCCAGGTTTGGTTAAGCGGACCGGTCAGGATCTCAGGTCCCCGAGGTTGCGCTGCAGGAAACGCTCCCGGAGCTGCATAGGGCGCATTGGCAGGCACCATCGGCTGCACGGGGCCATGATTGACCGTCATGGGGGGATACATGACCTCAGAATCGCTGATTCCAGAATCTTGTTTCATCATCGATCACCTCTCTAAAAAATCGCTCGATCACGCGAGTGCCACCAACGGCAATCTGTTCACAAATCTTGATAACGCTTACTGAATTAGATTTAAAACGTAGGCTGGTTCCGTAAACGAAAACCGGGGGGGGAAATTGAGAAAAGTAGCTGGCAATACCACACCCGGAGTTCCCATGTCCGGTAATTCCTCTCCAGAAGGACATACCAGACTCTTTCGAGCCTCAATGCTCGCAACTACCGGGCCAATTCCTGGGCCAGGCCACCAAACCCCCACGCTAATGCTTGAAATGCCGTGAGGGCCCTTGGTCTATGTTTATCATTCTCACCGTCACGTAGCTTGCGGGCAACATCCCCAATATGGGGCTTTTGACGGTTTTGAGCCTCGCCTAGCTATGTACTGCACCAAATGTCGCATAATCGTCGGTTTCAATGGGAACCGTCAATTTGGATAATAAGGTCAACTCGATCCATAAAAACCCGAGCGCGATGGGCATCATCGCCAGACCTGCCCAGTTATGGATGTAGTGGTGGACGGCTTCGTTGTCTGGGAAAGCCAAGTAAAGCAAGGCAGTCAAGGTAATTCGGATGATATTCGTGGCCAAAGCAACGGGGATCGCGAAAACAAGAATCGTCAGTCGATCCCACCAAGGGCGATCGATGACCATCGCCAATGCCACAGACATCGCACCAAAGATAGTTCCCATTCGCAACCCACTGCAAGCATCGGCTACTTCCAAGGGAAGTTTCTCGATGACGATATGGCTCCCGTCTCGAAGCGCTGGGACACCCAACAACTGCAAAGTCCAAGTGCTGCACATGGCAGCTAGGGTTTGCAGCTTCAACAAAACCGTGTTTTCTAAGGCAGACGGCAAGGGATACATAAAGACCAAGAAGGCCACGGGGGGGCCAGCCCATCGCAACATATCGTAGCCGCCTACGATCAAACAAATCCCCAGCAGTGCAGAGATATAACTCAAGCGATCCAGGGGATTCATGTCGATCGATGATGCGTATAGCCGTATTAATAGACTCACCAGCAGCACAGCCACGCCGATCCACCGCTCCAAATTAGGGACAGCGGTCAGTTTTCTACGACGCATCCAGAACAAACCAGCTGCAAATACTGGGATAATGTAACCATGGGAATACAGGCCATCCGACCACGAATGCGCGGTGAATGCCAGCATATTCACGTAGCCCAGAGTCAAAAGGAACACCAAGACACCAAAACAGATCCACGCAGCCTGTTCTTGCGAATGGCTAAGATGCAAGGAGTGATCTTCACTCTCAAACGTGGTGAAAGGATGTATCTGACTGGCCATTTAGGTTATCCGCGATTGAAAATGACAAAAGGTGCGATGGGTAGTTGTGTGATGTGAAACGAAGTATTTCCACAAGTGGGCAGTTTATGCCTTAGCAGGACTTCACCAGCGAAATATCTCTCACAACACGAAAGCTATCGGATTTGCCCTGGTTGAGTCAGAATCTTTCTTCCCCGTTCCCTCGGTGGTGAGGTAGGGCAGCATGCCCCTAAAACGCCAGAACGGCAGTCCTCGGCAGCCAAGCCGCGCAAGGTACCCTAGAACTTGAGAATAAGCGCGAACCCCAATACTGTCAAACGCCTGCTCGCTCTACTGACCGTCAGAACTTCCTAATATCTCTAGAGTTAAGTAATTGATAGCAGTTCTGCGGGTTCTAGCGACCTGGACTCTGGCTACCAGCCCATTGCGAGCGTCAGGAGAGTTGGCGAGACGCTTTGCTATCAAGAGAACTTGGTGCTGCTAGCTGAACTTGTCTCGTTTTTCGGCGGTTTTTGCAACTCGGATGCAAGTCGGTGTTAAAGCTTACCGATTATAGGCATTGTAGCTGTTAGGAAACAGCTACCGGTTGGAGGGTCCAATAGCATTGCGATGCCCTTATTCACCGTGAACATTCCGCGCTAGAAGTGAGAGTCTCAAATGAAGCTCAGCAACTTACGACAATCCGCAGTAGTTAGGACACTTGCCATATTCGCAGTGTTGCTGGGAAATTCAGGATGTACGGCGTTTCTCGCCCCGCGCGATCCCTTCCCTGCCACTCCACCCGAGCCACCTTTTGAAAGTTCGGTACCTCGTGAGCTGGAAAAAGTGACGCTCCCTCGGTACGTAATCGAGCCACCGGATATTTTGCTTATCGAAGGGGTCAAGCTGGTCCCAAAATCGCCGCACAAAATTGAAACTTTTGACGCATTATTGGTCCGTGTTTCCGGAGCATTCCCTGATAAACCCATCGACGATGCCTACTCCGTCGACGCTGATGGTAGCATCAACCTCGGTCCAACGTATGGTCGAATCAAGGTAACCGGCCTGACGTTGGAAGAAGCCGAAGATGAAGTTCGTCGGCAACTTTCCCAAATACTCACGGATGTCGATGTGTCGATCTCACTGCTGCAGTCTGCAGGCGCCCAAGCTGTTACTGGCCAACACTTGGTGGGACCAGATGGCCGAGTCAATTTGGGAACTTACGGTTCGGCATTCGTAGCCGGAAAGACCATTGAAGAAGCCCGCGCGGTGATTGAAGAACAGTTGAGTTTGAAACTTGAGAATCCAGAGGTCTTCGTAGATGTTCTGGCGTACAACAGCAAGCTCTACTACGTCATCACCCAGGGAGGCGGCTTTGGCGATGATGTCAGCCGACTGCCGATCACAGGCAACGAAACTGTGCTTGATGCAGTCGCCTCAATCGGTGGTATCTCACAGGTGTCTTCCTCGCGGATGTGGATCGCAAGGCCTGCCCCCAATGGGGTGGGATGCGAGCAAATTCTGCCTGTGAACTGGGACGACATCAGCAAAGGTGCCGCTACGGCCACAAACTATCAACTCATGCCAGGAGATCGACTGTACATCGCTCAGGACCGCTACTCATACGGCACGGCCGTCGTCGCCAAGTTGCTGCGTCCTTTCGAGTCGATCTTCGGGTTCGTGTCGCTTAGTACCTCGGCTCTCAACCGTATCGTCCGATTCGGCTTGGGGAACACGTTCTAATCCCCGGATGACCGAGAAATATGTAGCTATGACTTGATGGTCATAAGCAGTGGACAATCCAAACAAACGACTTGTTTAGAAGCAAACAGCATTTCAGCATGGGTAAAGGGCATAACATGTCGCGCTTGTCGAAAATCGGTATGGGTTTAATGGGCTGGAGCCTCGCTACCGTGTTGGTCCTGGAGTTGGATGGCGCCAGGTCAATTCAAGCCAGCGAGTGCCTGCCACCAACTCCATGTCCCTGTGCCGCAGATGGAAAGTGCCTTCCCAAGCGAGACACTTGGGGTAATTACCAGACGCATTGGCGTCCTTGGCCCGGCGAACAAGTAGGTTTGACACCAACGCAGGCCGAGGAACAAGAAAGTAACCTTCGCGAGCGTTTGCCAAACTATCAGCCTCCTCGCCCTGAGCAAGAGGAACTTCGCGGTCCTGCCAAAGGAAGCAAGTCTCAAAGCGGAGGTGCTTCGTCAACGACTACTGCAGCACCTCAGGATGCTCCTGCGGCTAATGAAGCGAAACCTGCAGAAAAGGAAATTGATCTGCCCGGTTTACCAGGTTTGCCTGGATTCGACCCCCAAGGCTATTTCCCTCCGGAAAACCCACAGCAGCTCCCCCCACTCGAGGATGGGCCACCAGCCTTACCACTGGGGCTTAGTGCGTCACTTGCGGTCACTCCCATTCAGCAGAATTTACAGAAGCAACCCACATCCGGGCCAACTGCTGTAGCCAATCAGAGTCGAGCTGTTTTTATCCCTGCTAAAGTCGACAATTCCATCGAGACTGGGTTCGTCTTACCTGCTGCAGCGGAGAGCCAACCTTTGAGCAACATCCAGCTCCAAAATCCTGCAGGCCGGAACATCTACAAGCCGACGGACGAGGAACTGCACCAGGCAATCTACATTGAATCCAGCGATGTGACGCCTGAAGCCAATTAGGGCTGTGCAGGTTGTTCCGACTTTGGAGGTTGCATGTCTTACCAAATCCTGGCGATTTGATCCGCAGGGCAGGCAATTCTTGACAGGCCCTCCATAGATGCATACGGTAGCAGTAGTGGCGTTCTGACCCCTCTCCTGCACGAGTTATCTATGGACCGTAATCTCCTGTTGCCTGCCCTGTTGGGCGGAGTTTTCATTATCTCGCTCTGCATCTACGAGCAAGTCTATGTGAAGGATTATTGGGGAGAACCTGGTGCCGAAGCGGCCGAGTTGGGGAAGCGGTTTGCACAGGTTCCTAAAAAGATCGGCGATTGGGTCGGAGAAGATCTCCCGGTCGACGAAATCGTCAAGAACACTGCCGGGGCGGTGAACTATGTTTCCCGCCGTTATCAGAACGAGCAAACTGGTCGTACGGTCACATTGTGGCTCATCGTGGGCCATTCGCGCGATATCTGTCGCCATACTCCTAACATCTGTTATCCCGCCTCGGGGTTTCGCCAGGATGGGATCCAGATCAAATACCATATGGATCTGCCTGGCGAAGAAACTGCAGAATTCTTCACAGGGAAGTTTATCAAAGACGACGTGATGGGAAGGCGCGTGGAGCGGGTCTTCTGGGCCTGGAACCACCCCGATATGAACCATTGGGATGCTCCTGATTACCCTCGCGTCCACTACGGCCTTTCGCGGGCGCTCTACAAAGTCTATTTCACAAGCGACGTAATGGTGGGAGAAGATACCGCGGATGAAAATGTCGCCGCCGAATTTGCCGAACTCATGCTCCCCAAGATCAACGAAGCGCTTTTCCCCAAGGGCTCGCAATCGGCATCTGAAGAAGTCGTCGTCGAAGATACGGTAGAGTCTCCTGAAATCACGTCTGAACCGACTGAAGAAAAAGCGGTTGGTGAAGAGTAAAGCGGACAGCAAACCGCCTTAGATCTGTGTATTACAATTAGACATGTGTTTAATTATCATACACATAGAATAAAACAAGCGGGCCAGAAATCCGCTCAGCGAAATTCTGACCCGCTATCTTGATTGGACCTTTGACAAGTCCTATCGATGGCGATTGGGGAGGTACATGCCAGTCGAAAGTTGTTGTCCTATCTCTAGTTAAGGCCCTTAATCGTTTGCCTTTTCTCAACCGACCCCGGCAAGCATTACTCTTCTCTGTTCCGGCCCCGAGAGTGTGTTCCAAGCACTTCCAGGTTGCCCGCTCAGCGGTCGAGGCTTTTCATAGTGCAATGAGTGTGCCAAAAAAAGCCGATTCTCAAATGTTACGCCATTTCTTTCTCAATCCACGATAGAACCCCCGCTGATCTCAACCTAGAATCAGTGTTCGCCACGCCACGCCATTGAGAACCAAATCCATGGAAGAATCCTCCTCGCCTAAAGTCGCCCAGTTACGCACCGTAGCGCAGTTCCGGGAGCGGCTGGCTCAATTGAACCTCGACCTCCCGGTGGACGATGAATGCCTGACGGCAAGCTCGGGTTCTCCTCTGGCAGAGCCAATCCGGGTCGGTAATTTCGATGTGGGAAATCGCTGGTGCATCCATCCCATGGAGGGCTGGGATGCCAATCCCGATGGCACTCCGAGTGCATACACGCTCCGCCGCTGGCGGCGGTTCGGGCTGAGCGGGGCCAAGCTCATTTGGGGGGGCGAAGCTGCCGCCGTGCAGCCCGATGGCCGGGCCAACCCCAATCAAACCCTGGCCACTGAAAGCAATCGCGCCGGCCTACGGGCGCTGCTCGATGAGTTGCAGGCGGGTCACAAGGAAAGCACCGGTTCGCTCGACGGACTGGTGGTCGGATTGCAACTCACCCACTCGGGCCGATTTTGCAAGCCACACGATAAGCAGCGGTTCGAACCCCGGATCGCCTACCATCATCCCCTGCTGGACGAGAAATTCGGCATCGACTCTCATGACACTTCGATCGTCTGGCAGGACGACGATCTCCAGCGGCTCATCGACAGCTACGTCGCATCCGCCCGGCTGGCCCAGGAAGTCGGCTACCAGTTTGTCGATATCAAGGCCTGCCACGGCTATTTGCTACACGAATTCCTCAGCGCCCGACGGAGACCGGGGAGATTCGGCGGCGATCTGACCGGCCGCAGCCGCATGCTGATGGAGATTATCGGCCGGGTCCGGAGCGAAATGCCCGATTTGATGATCGGTGTGAGACTTAGCATCTTTGACTTTGTCCCTTATCGCACGAGCCGAGAAGTGGGCCAGCCGATGGACTATTCGAAAATCCTCCCCTACGACTGCGGGTTCGGCACCGATCCCCTAGACCCGCTGGCCTACGATCTAACCGAGCCGATCAAGCTGATGCGGATGCTGGTTGATGCAGGTGTGGCGACCATCAACATCAGTTGCGGTAGCCCCTATTACAATCCCCACATTCAGCGGCCGGCAATCTTTCCCCCTAGCGACGGCTATCTTCCGCCCGAAGATCCGCTCTGTGGCGTGTGGCGGCAGATCGACGTAGTGCGGCAATGCAAAGCTGCAGTGCCCGACGTACCGCTGGTCGGCTCGGGGTATTCCTATCTGCAGGACTATCTGCCACACGTCGCCCAGGCCGTGGTCCGCGCGGGCTGGGTCGATCTGGTGGGCCTGGGCCGAATGGTGCTCAGCTATCCCGAGCTGCCGCACGACGTACTGACTGAGGGGAAACTCACCAGAAAACTCATCTGCCGTACCTTCAGCGATTGCACGACGGCCCCCCGCCACGGCCTGGTGAGCGGCTGCTACCCGTTGGACGACTACTACAAACGCCTTCCCGAGCGAGAGCAACTCGTCGAGATCAAGCAGTCTCTCTGAGCCCCTTTGCCGGGGGCGCGCGAGCCAGGGGGCTTGTCCCCCTGGGCTTTGATACCGAGGGGGTAAACCCCTCGGCTCGCTTTCATTTTACTTCTACGCTTTCATTTTACTTGTACGATTTCATTGTTCACGATCTTCACGAGCATGAATTTCTGATTGGCGACGTAATCCACCGCATTTCTGACAGCATTCATGCCGTGCTTATAACGATCGCTGCCACCGGTGGTCCACCACTTGCGCGGCGTTCCGGCAGTGCGTGACAGGGCTGCCTGACTTGTCCCTTTGAGCACCCGGCGGACGGCGGGACCATCGTCGGGACATCTGCAAATAACGATATGCACATGATTAGCCATCAACGCCCCTTGCAGAATTAACCAGCCACGTTCCTGGGCAGCATTGATCATGGCCCCAGCGGCAACTCGCGTCTGCTCTGGCGTTAGCCTCACCGTCGGATGCTTTTGTAGTTGTCGGGCACGCTGGTAAGTGGCAGTGTCGGCGCAGTCGCAAGGAGTGCCCGGCTGGTTGCGCTTGGGGCGATAACCTAGTTTATCGAACGTGTTCGACACGTAACCACGCTTATCACCTGGAAGCCACTGGCCGTAACAAGTCCAGGACTCGAGTAGTGCGAAGGTGGGTAGTGACATGCTTGGAGTGGAATGGGTTGTCTCGCATTGATATATACATTTGTATAGTATTTGTCAATGCCCCTGCTTGGAAGACCGAGGGGGTAAACCCTGGAAGACCGAGGGGGTAAACCCCTCGGCTCAGGCGGTGGGTTACGGCGCATGTTGCTTCTCGGTACGATTGAGGGGGTGGAAACCACCGATCCTCATGTTCGTGATCAACTCTGTCTCTCGATGGTTTCGGGGGTGGGGCCGTTGATGATCCAGCGGCTGCTATCGCACTTTGGCTCAGCTGGGGCAGCACTCACTGCATCTGTGGGGGAGTTGACCTGTGTGCCCGGCGTTGGGCCTACGCTCGCCAAGCGGATTGCCGTGGCACGGGGTGAGATCGACGTCGATGCGCAACTTCGTATCGCCAGCGAAAACAACATCGCGATTCTGACGCCTGCAAGCGCGAACTATCCAACCCTGTTGAAGGAAATCCCCGACCCGCCGGGGGTGCTTTTTATCCGGGGAGAACTCAAGGAAATCGACGGCCTGGCCGTGGCGATCGTAGGAACACGGCATGCCAGTCGCTATGGGCTTAAACAAGCCGAGACGCTGGGTGGAAGCCTGGCCCGCGCGGGATTCACGGTGGTGAGCGGCATGGCGCGAGGGATCGACACGGCGGCACATCGTGGGGCACTTCAGGAAAACGGGCGGACAATTGCCGTGCTGGCAAGTGGGGTATTGGCCCCCTACCCTCCCGAGAATAAAAACCTCGCCGACGAGATTGCTGAGTGCGGGTGCGTGGTGAGCGAAGCACCGCCGACCATGCCTCCCATCAGCGGAATGTTCCCGCAGCGGAATCGAATCATTAGTGGGATGACTCTGGGGACAATTGTGGTGGAAGCAGCCGACCGGTCGGGAGCGCTCATTACAGCCCGACATGCGGGGGAGCAGAATCGCCAGGTGTTTGCCGTGCCGGGACAGGTGGATAATCGGTCGGCCAGCGGCACGAACCGGTTGATTCGCGACGGGGCCCGGCTGGTGACTTCGGTGGAGGATGTGGTCGAAGAATTGGGCCCCTTGGCTCAGACAACAAGGCGAGAGGATGGCACCACAATCCGCTCGCCAGCAGAGTTGGCGCTTAATGAAATCGAGACGCAGGTCCTGCAGGCGATCGAGACAAGCGGCTCGCTTGTCGACGAGATCACGGTCAACACAGAGCTCCCCGTCCAACGGGTGCTGGCGACAGTGAGTGTGCTGGAGATGCGCGGCCTGGTCCGTAAGGCAAGTGGCAACAGAGTTGTGAGGCTATAGGCACTCTGCCCGGAACTGCACTGAGCTTGTTCTTGTCTTCAGATTCCGCTCAATTGTCCACCTGTGTGCATGATTTTTGACCATTGGAGCAAAATCAGACACATTGTCATGCGTCAAAGATGGGAAAATTCTGCCAAAAGCTTGGCAATATCTGCAAGATTGGCAGACTGGCAGCGAAATGATAGGAACGAACCTGAGAGGCACGATTTACGTAAAAGGCTGGTCTCATAGGGTTTGGGGAAATGCTAGCGGTTTCAACTCCTCCGAAATCCCTATGGGCGGCACGGGAGTTGCGGTTATTTACTACGCAACTGTCCAGCAAAGGTCTATCCCCCAAAAGTGTGCCGCACAACAGTTGAGACTAACAAAAGCGGTTACAATGGAGACCTGAGTTTGACAGTAGCCGCCGGCAGAGCCCGGCGTTCCGCCACCCATGGAATCGCACATGTATGTTGCGAGGGTACGCGGATTCCTATTTGGACGGCAGGGAGAATGGATTTTCTCCTGATTAGCGTCGAACTCTCGCAGTGAGGAGTTCGTAAAGATGGTAAGGCATACTAAGGAACATTTGAAGAAAAACCGTGTGACGAGCGAAGTAGCCGATCTCAGTGATGAGCAGCTGATCGCCTCGTACCAGGAAGCGGAAGATGCCTCGGTTTTTGCTGAGTTAGTCTCACGCTACGAGCGCGAGTTGTACAATTACCTGAAGCGTTATCTCGGCGACGGGTCGTTGGCCGAAGATGTGTTCCAAACAACCTTCCTACAGGTGCATTTGAAGTGTGACCGATTTGAGCTGGGTCGTACATTTCGCCCCTGGCTCTACACGATAGCTACGAATCAAGCCATTGATGCCCAGCGCCGCAATCGCCGCCATCGTCGCTTGAGTTTGGATCGCTCGCACAGTGCCAGTGGTGAAGAAGTTGGCACGCTGATGGAAGTTGTGGCAACCGGGACTGCCGACCCTTATGACTCCGTGGAGAGTGGTGAACAGGCCGAGTGGATCCGCAATGAAGTGGCCACCTTGCCAGAACCGTTACAAAGTGCGGTCCAGTTGGTCTATTTCAAGGGGATGAAATACCGTGATGCTGCCAAGCTTATGTCAATTCCTGTGGGCACCGTCAAAAGTCGACTCCACTCGGCGATCAAACGACTGGGTGAGTCATGGCGTGATTTGCAAATCGCCAATCATCGCTAGGGCAGTTTTTGGTTGGGATGCAATCCTTCGAGAAGTTTGTAACCGCCTGATAATGACTTTTTCCAACGAGCCTGGGGCCATTAGCCCTGGGCTCGTTTTTTGTCGTGAGAGGGCGGAATTTCAGGTCCGATGAGAGAACAACTGCTGGCTTATCTGCTGAACGACCTGAACGCTGAGGAGCGCCAAGCCGTTGAAGAAGCGCTCTCCCGCGATCCCGCTTTGGCTAAGGAGCTGGAACATCTTCGCGAGTGTCTGGAGGCGGGCTGCGAAGAAACCGAAGAGGTGGTGCCCCCACCGTCGAAGCTTGCCTCACGAACGTGTTCGTTTGTGGAACATGCCATCGCAAAGTCCAAGTCGCTATGTCAACCTTCTTCCGCAGAAGTGGGGTTGAGTGAATCACGCGACGGCTGCACAGCACGTAGCAAATGGTCCTTTGCCGACCTGATCGTTGGGGCCTGCATCCTGCTGGCAATTGGTGCGCTGTTGCTACCTGCCTTGGGCGAAAGCCGCGAGGCGGCCAGACAGCAGAAGTGTCAGGAGAATCTGTTCCGGCTGGGAGAGGCACTGACGCAGTATAATGAACGGTTTCAACGCGGACTCCCACAGATCAAACCCGAACAGAACGCTGGGTTTTTTGTCGTAGAGTTGTTTGAGAGTGGCATTCTTTCGCGCGAAGAACTGGCCGAGTTGGTAGTTTGTCCTGCTACTCCGCTCGCCGAGAAAATTGCCAGTGGGCACATTCGCATTTACATTCCTAATCGCCAGGAGTACTTGGCAACCGACGGGGCTGCCGGCAACCTGCTTCGCAAACTCATGGCAGGCGACTACGCCTACAATCTTGGCTATCGCGATAAGTTGGGGAACATCCAGCAGATTCGCTTTGTGGGGAGTTCTGAAGTCCCTCTATTGTCGGACGCTCCGAGCCTGGCGATCGCGGGCTATCAGAGTGCGAATCACGGAGGTTGTGGACAGAACGTGTTGTTTCAGGATCTGAGTTGTCGCTACATTCAGTGCATCCGGACTCAAAGCCAGAAAGACCATTGGTATCTAAACGACGACGGCGAGCCGGCTGCTGGCTGCCGCGCGAGCGACATCGTGCTGGCTCCGAGCGAGGCGACGCCTGTGTTGCAAGTTGGCGAGAAGTCGACGCGCTGAAGCGTTGAAGGAACTCAACGTTTAGTTGATGTTTCGCCATAGCTCAAATCGACAACCAGCCGATTTTCCCTAGTTTTCGCAATTGGCACCGCATGTGCTTTATGGTTTTGGCACATCCCTCCCACACACCTGACCGCGTGAAAGAGCCTCCCTCCAGGCTTTTTCGCGCGGTCTTGTTGTTCAGTGGGCGAATCAAAAAGATTGGCAATCTTCCTTTCATCGCTTTCTCTCCGCGACCAACTGGCGAATGTGCTCTAAATCATCTTGTGGAGTGGCATCGATCAGGCGGCGGGTGTATGGAGTCCACCGTGGTATCCTAGGGTTTACTCCTCTTGGAGGTGAACACCACGATCGACATCTTCAAACCGACCGTCAACACCATCAGGCCAAGAGCCCAGATCCCCGCGCTGACTTTCCATTCAGTCAGGCTGGGGGTGTACTCCACAATCTCGTGCAGTGTGCTGGGTATGAAACCAGGAACGATAAGTCCCATCCCCTTTTCAATCCAGGCTCCAATAAACGCCAACACACAAGCCAGCACCAACGCAAACGAACTGCGAAACACAGCGGGCGATAGCAACAGTGCCGCTGCCACCAGGTTGAATGCCACTGCCGTCCAAATCCAAGGAACCAGAGCATCGTTTCCGTGAAGGCCTAAGTACAGATAACGCGCCGACGCTGTGTGTGCTCCGCCGGTGTAAAATTCGGTGAAAACCTCCGACAGCACCATCAATAGATTCACCAGCACTGTCACCCGCACAATATTGATCAGCAGTCGCTTCGGGGCTTCGTCGATTTGTACGTCGCTCACCCGACCGATAATGTGGAACAAAATTAAGATAAAAGCAGGACCTGCCACAAAAGCACTGGCAAGAAACCGCGGGGCCAATAGCGCCGTATTCCAAAATGGTCGGCCCCCCAAACCACAATACAAGAACGCTGTTACAGTGTGAATCGAGATAGCCCAGAAGATCGAGATCCATACAAAGGGCAAGTACCATCGGCGGTCCGGTACGCGACCTAGGAAGCGCATGTAGAGCAGATAGCCGCAGATATGCAAGTTTAACAGCAGATAGCCGTTCAGCACGATCACATCCCAGGTCAACATCGACATCGGCCAATTGAACCGTCCGATACCCGGGATCAGGTGCCAGAACCGCTCGGGACGCCCCAAATCTGCAACGACAAATAGCAAACACATCACGATCGCGGCAATCGCTAGTAGTTCGCCTATAATCACAACATCGTGCATCTTCTTGTCGTGATAGGCGTAGGCCGGGATCACCATCATCACCCCACCTGCCGCAACACCTACCATGAACGTAAAGTTGGCGATGTAGAGCCCCCAACTGACATGGTCGGTCATGTTGGTAACAATCATTCCTCTTGCCACCTGCACAGCCCAGGCGTTGGCACCAACCAGGGCTACAGCCGTCAGCACGAACATCCAGACGTAGAACAAGACGCTGCCGTTGGTTGCCTCGTCGAGTGCCCACCAAAGAAATTTTGGATACGACCGCACCGGATGAGCAGCTTCTTCTCGTGTCACATTGTGAGTACTTGCTATCGACATAAGTTTAGGAATCGAAGAAGTAAAAAAAGCTTGGTCGCGTGCCCAGTTCTTCTTTCAGCACGTAGACTCTCTTGTTCTTCAAGACCCAGTTGATGTCTGAATCGGGGTCGTTTAAATCGCCGAACACTCGGGCTCCTGTGGGGCAGGCTTCCAGGCAAGCCGGCAATCGGCCTTCGCGAGTTCGATGAAGGCAAAAGTGGCATTTCTCCATCGTCCCTTGGGGGCGAATGCGATTCGAAAGGTAACCTTGGTTGGGATTGACCTCTTGTGGGGGAATCTCGGGCGCCTGCCAATTGAAGCGCCGCGCATGATAGGGACAGGCGGCCTCACAATAGCGGCAACCAATGCACCAGTTGTAGTCCACCACCACGATGCCATCCGCTTCCTTCCAGGTAGCTTCCACAGGGCAAACGGTCACACAAGGTGGATTATCACACTGCTGACACTGCACTGGCATGTAAAACTTATCGTCTTGGGGAACCGTGTGATCGTAGGTGGTGTTTCCCTCTTCCATGTCCATGGAACCTTTGGACATTTCCAACACACGAATATACGACTGATCAGTTCCGCGGTCGTGATTGTTCTCCTTGTTACAGGCCTCCATGCACTTCCCGTTGCCGTTGCATTTACTTAAATTGATCGCATAGCCGAAATGGACTCCGGGAATCGGCGGAGGATCGGAGATCGTGACGTCAACTCCCAGTTCTTCCTTCGTCTCAGATTCTAGTCGCGCGAAGATTTTCTTTTTGTCGTCGTCGCTCAATTCCTTGTAATGCTGCTGCAGAAATTCATCCACAGAGACGTTCTCTGGAATGCTCCACAAGGGAGAAATCGCTTTGCCGAAGGCAGTCAGCCCCAGCGCCACTCCGGCGGCCTTCATCGCCGTGCGGCGAGAGCCTGGTTGGTTTAAAATCGGCAGCAAACCTGCTCCCGACCCCTTTTGTTTTGGGGGTAGTTCGTCGGCGTTCAATGGTCTGTCCTCGAGGGTTCGAGAAAACGATCCTTCGGTTTGAAGGTTGGACGCATCAGTGGAAATTGAGGCGCGTGCGCCTGGTGGCAATCGACACAGTTGTTTCTGATTCGCTCGCCACGTGTCAGATCCCAGTGCCCCGCCATTCCACCATGTGCTCCATGGTCGTAAGCGACCTTTTGTGGTCCGTGGCATTGAGCGCAAAGCGTCATCACTTCTGTAAACTCTATTTGGCGTCCGTCGGCTAGCTTCAAACTGTCGTAGTTCTTGTCGTTGTGACACGACAAACAACTGACATTTCCGTGGGAAAACTTCAACTCGCTGTGGAACTCCTTCAAATCTGCGGGGGACTTGTTCTCAAAATCAGGTTTACGCGTCGAATGGCATGTACTGCAGGCAACAGTCACCCGATTTCCCTGCAAATCAGTCAAACCAGTATCAACACGAGGAGGGCCCGCAGGCCTGCGAATCGTGACGGCAAACTTCTTCTCATGCGTATCGCCGTCCTCGGCCATGGCGTTCTTCGTCGAGGCATTGTGCAGGGCGAGTATCGTAGCAAGCACGAGCCCGACGGCAATACACCACCTCCACGTCTTGCTGGCTGTGGCTATCAGCCTTTCGGATTTTTTATGGGGAACTCGCACTTTCGAGATCGCTTTCGAGGTATCAAATCAATTATCCTGGTTTTTACAAACGCTTCTTCAACTAGTCGACCAGCATCGTCAAGAAGTTGATGCAAGGGGCACAACTGTTTGTGTTCCTCAATCCCGAGCGGGCATTCTGTAATTCGAGTGATTTTATCTACCGCCAACACTACTTCGAGCACAGACATCTTGTCGGCAGGCTTCCGCAGTTGATAGCCACCAGTCGGTCCCCGTCGCGAATATACTAACCCGGCCTCATCCAATTGGTGCAGCACTTTGAGAAGATAGTCGTGTGGCACTTGGGTCGCCTCGGATATCTCCGCCCGATTAACGTAGCAGCCTGGCTTGCCTGCCATGTAGACAACGGCTCGAAGCGCGTACTTGGCTGTTGACGAAATCATCGTACATAATGTAGACTTTTATGTCTAGTTTAGCAATCCATAGTCACCTAAATTTGCTATTCGTCGATTTGAATTGCTCCTCCCATGAGAAGACCGTTTCATGATTGCCAGTGTCGTTGCCATTCTGGAGCCAGATTGTTCGCCTCGAGCTGTACTGGAGGATATTACCCAAATACCTGGCGCCGAGATTGGTGACTTTACACAGTCTCCGCGACGTATCCCTATCACTATCGATTCGCACGACCCGAACGCTCTGGAAGAAACCACTCTCAAACTGCAGCAATGTCCTGGCGTGGCTTTTGTTGATGTTGTTTTTGTGCACTTTGAGGATGAATCACCAGGACTAGTTAGATCAGTCCAGCAAGAAAGTCATACCGGATGAGCAACTGCAATCATGAACTCGCAGCAGGAGTCGCACGTCGCGACTTCATTAAGGCTTCGGCCATGGCCGCCGCTGCGGCAGTCGCCAGCGGGTCGACTTACTCGTTGCCCATCCTCGCCGCAGAACCCAATGAAAAAATCCAATGGGACAAGGCCCCCTGCCGGTTTTGTGGAACAGGCTGCCATGTTCAAGTTGGCGTCAGCAAAGGAAAAGTTGTCGCCGTCGCTGGGGACATGAATGCTGAAGTCAACAAGGGCCTTCTCTGCGTGAAGGGCTACCACGTGGGCTCTGCCCTCTACGGCAAAGACCGGCTCACGAAGCCGCTCCTTCGCGACGGTGAAGGTTACCGCGAAATCTCCTGGGACCAGGCAATCCAGACGATTGCCGATCGCATCGAAGCGGCCCCCGAGCGATTTGCATTTTATGGCTCGGGCCAATGGACCATTCCCGAGGGATATGCCGCACAAAAATTCATGAAGGGCGGCCTCTCCAACAACCACATCGACCCCAACGCACGCCTCTGCATGGCGTCGGCCGTTACTGGCTTTTTGGCAACCTATGGCGTTGACGAGCCCGCCGGTTGCTACGACGACCTTGACGCCTGCGACGTATTGATCATGTGGGGCAACAACCCTGCTGAAATGCACCCCGTGTTGTTTTCTCGTGTTGTCGATCGTCGCAGTCGTGGTGAAGAAATCATGCTAATTGATATTAGCACCCGCCGCACCCGCACAACGGAGGCGTGTCAGCACTACCTCGAGATGAAAGGTCACGGCGATCTGGCTATCGCCAATGGAATCGCCCACCTGCTCATTAAAAACGGCACCTACAATCGAAAGTTTGTTGAATCTTTTTGCAACTTTAAGGCCCCTGACGACGAGAATCCCAATCTCAATGGCAAGAGCATCTCGTTTGAAGACTATAAGCAGGCGCTCGCACCATATACTCCCGAATATGTCGAAAAGCTTTCCGGAGTTCCGGCCGATAAGATTCGCATGCTTGCAGACTTGTTCGGCAAACCAGAGCTAAAAATCACCTCGCTGTGGTGCATGGGAGTCAATCAGCATACGCGCGGCACGGCGATGAATGCTCTCATTCACGGAATCCATCTGCTCAGTGGCCATTTCGGCACTCCCGGCGATGCCCCCACTAGCCTAACCGGGCAACCCTCAGCCTGCGGTACGGTCCGCGAAGTCGGCACGCTGGCCCATGCCCTGCCGGGAGGGCGGGTTGTCGCCAATGAGGTGCATCGCCAACAAGCCGAAGAATTTTGGAACTTGCCGGTCGGCCGAATCAACCCTCAGCCCGGATTCCACACTGTTGAGATGTGGCAAAGCTTCTGCACACCTACAGACCAGGGCGGCACGATTGGCACTATCTGGGTACAAGTTACCAATCCTGGACAAACTCTGCCCAATCTGAACAAACTGTTCAACCCCAAAGGCGATAACAAAGCAGGACTGGAAGACAAGTTTCTTATCGTCAGCGATGTCTACCCAACGGCCACGACAAAACTTGCCGATCTGATTCTTCCTTCCGCCATGTGGGTTGAGAAGAATGGCGTGGTAGGTAACTCCGAACGTCGCACTCAGCAGTGGTTCAAGATGGTCGACCCTCCCGGCGAGGCCCGCGACGATTGCTGGCAGACCATCGCCGTGGCTCGAGAACTCTTCGATCGTGGCAACCAAGGAATGCGCGATCGCGATGGCCAGTTTATTTTTGAAATCAAAGACGAGAACCAGCAATCTGTCGCCATCTGGGATTGGAACCACTACTACGATGTCAATGTCGACAAGCATTTGTTCGAGGAGTACCGCCAGTTCAGCCGTCTCAAACACAAGGATCTTGCACCGTACGACCAGTACGTACAGGCACGGGGACTCCGTTGGCCTGTGGTAGAGAAAGACGGCCAGTGGAAGGAGACGCATCTGAGATTCTCAGAAGGGTACGATCCCTACGTCGAGCCCGGCAGCGAAATCCAGTTCTATCATTCCACCACTGGCGACGATCGCGCTCAGATCTGGTACCACCCCTGGATCGCCCCTGCAGAGACTCCTGACGAAGACTATCCCTTGATGCTTACCACGGGACGAGTGCTTGAACACTGGCACAGCGGATCGATGACCCGTCGTATCCCCGAACTCAGTCGTGCCATGCCTGGCGGCTACTTGGAGATCAGCGCTGAAGACGCCACTGTTTACGACCTCCGCAACGGCGATGAGGTATTGGTCGAATCCCGGCGAGGTTCGTTGGTTATCCCGGTTTGGATCGATGGCCGTGGCCGACCGCCTCGAGGCACGGTATTCATTCCATTCTTCGATGAGACTCTCCTGGTTAACGATCTCACACTCGACGCCTTTGACCCGTTCTCCAAGCAGCCGGACTACAAAAAGACGGCGGTTCGTATCAGGAAGGCATGACCGATGAGCGACGACCGACCCAAGCTGACTCCCTTGGTCGCCTTTATCGTGATGTCCCTGGCAGTTGTTGGTTATTTCACGGGACTCCAGTCTCCCATGAATCCCTCCGAGGAGATGTCACCCAGCACGCTTTCTGAACACGTTGGTCATGTCGAAGAGTCACATTCCAGCGGCATTCCTGCTGCCACTTCCTACAGCGACATGGCGGTTTTGACCGCTACCAGCGTACCGCACACGAGACTCGATGGCCTCAAGTCTGACTTCGATCTTTTGACCGAAGTCAAAATCGAGCCCGGTGAAAAAGCCGCCGCCCTGGCTATGCGCAGCCGGAATCGGGCTTTCAATGGAGCCCCTCCCACGATCCCCCATCCCATCGAGCAACTCTCCGACGCCTCCTGTGTTGCCTGCCACACGCAAGGCATCAAACTCGCCTCGCTGCGTATCCCTCAGATGTCGCACAACTTTCTGACTAATTGCACTCAATGCCATGTAGAGAGCGCACCTCAGCATATGACCGCTGTGCAGTTTCGCGAAAACAGCTTCGCCGGACTCCCGGCCCCAGACGAGGGCCCACGCAGCTTCGCCGGCGCCCCACCCCAGATTCCACACTCCACCTGGATGCGCTCCGACTGCATGAGTTGCCATGGCTACGCTGGCCTGCAAGGCATCCGCACGACCCATCCCTGGCGGCAGAACTGCCAACAGTGCCATGCCCCCTCAGCAACACTGGAGCAAACGCTGCTCGCCTCTGAGCCGCATTTCCTTTCCCCACCCAACGTAAACAAATAACAGTGCACCGATGACCGACCAGAACAAAATCTCCCGCCGCGCCTGGTTCCGCTTGGCGAAACCACCCGCAGCAATTCCAGCCAATTCGAGCCCCTCACGTCCCTCCGTCGGCAACCAGCCGGTTGGCCTCGAGCCGATTGCGCACCCCGTCAATTACGACGGCATGGATATGGCTGAGTTACCTCCGATGCGCGAAGCCACACTCAGCACGAGCGAAGTACAACAACTGTTCGACGACATCAATGCCCTGGCAAGTGACATCCTGCTCATGCAGCGCTCGCCGCGGGCTAATCGGGCAACCGCTGGCACCGCCACTACTGAACAACTCAACGCTGCGCGGGATGCACTCTTGAGCAATACAATCTCCCGCGTCCAAATCCGCTACCATTGGCAAGACACCCATTGGATCGACACTCTGGAAAACCAAGGGAAACAATTCCGTTTGGTTCGCATCGCGCACGAGACAAAGGGAAGTGCAAATAAGTAAATAGCACTTAAAGGTTGGCCTCACCGTCCAGTGTTTCCAATCCACTCTCGCACCAGTGATGCAACCCTAGGACTACCCAGACATCGCACTCGGCATGGGGATTTAAGAAGCAGAACTTGTTCGCTTTCTCTCCGCGACCAACTGGCGAATGTGCTCTAAATCATCTTGTGGCGTGGCATCGATCAGGCGGCGGGTGTACTCTTCGCGGGGAGCCGCATAGATTGCCTGCGACGGGCCGAACTCGACGATCTTGCCTTGGTTCATCACCGCCATCATGTCGGCCATGAATTTAACGACACTCAGGTCGTGGCTGATAAAGAGGTAAGTCAGGCCTCTGCTGTGCTGCAGGTCGTTGAGCAGATTCAGGACCTGGGCCTGCACCGAGACGTCCAGCGCGGATACGGATTCGTCGCAAATCAAAAGCTCCGGTTCGACAGCCAAAGCGCGGGCGATGCAGATGCGCTGACGCTGTCCGCCGGAGAATTCATGTGGGTAGCGACGCAAGTGATTCGGCGACATGCCAACTTCTTCCAAAAGCGAGGCGGCTCGATCGCGCCTTTCACGTCGCGAACCGTAGAGACCTTGGATCGCCATTGGCTCAGTAACGGCCGACTCGATCGTCATGCGGGGGTCGAGCGAGCCGAAGGGATCCTGAAACACGATTTGCATGCGGCTGCGCAGTCGGCGAAGTTCTCTCCCGCTTAAGGAGCAGACATCAATGTCGTCGAGTAGAATCTTGCCGGCAGTCGGTTCGATGAGCCGCAGAATTGCGCGGCCCGTGGTTGTTTTTCCGCAGCCACTCTCACCGACCAGGCCGAGCGTCTGCCCGCGATAAATGCGAAAGCTCACGCCATCGACGGCGCGGATGGGGTCTTGTGCGCGTGAAAAGATCCCTTTCTTCACTGGGAAATGCACGGCGAGGTCCACCACTTCCAACAGTGGCCGTGTCCCTTCGGCGACGGCGGTCGTATCTGCCGCTCGGGGAGTCTCCTCCCACGGGTGCTCCATGGCGGCCAGCTCCGACTTAGGATGCAACACGGCTCCACGACCTTCGGCCGTGAGTTCTCGATAGCGCTCGTCGCTCATCTGCTTCTCACGGATCTCGATCTCGCCGTTGATTGTTTTCACCTCCATGAAATCCTCGACGGTAGGCAAGCGGCGAAACTTGGAGTCGAGCCGGGGGCGACAGGCAAGAAGCCCTTTGGTGTAAGGATGTTGAGGGTTGGCAAAGATATCGAGCACGGGCCCCTGCTCGACCATTTCGCCCCGATACATCACGAGCACCTCGTCGGCAATTTCAGCGATCACACCCAGGTCGTGCGTGATGAAGAGAATCGACATCCCCCTTTGGTCGCGAAGCTGTCGCAGGAGTTTCAAGATTTGTGCCTGGATGGTGACATCCAATGCGGTGGTCGGCTCGTCGGCGATCAAGAGTTGCGGATTGCACGACAGCGCCATGGCGATCATCACTCGCTGCTTCTGTCCGCCGGACATCTGATGGGGGTAGGAATCGACTCGCTGCTGGGGGTTGGGAATGCCCACTTCGCGAAAAAGTGCGATGGTGCGTTCGCGTGCTTCCCGGTAGCTGGCGCGTTGATGCACAATAATCGCCTCGGCGACCTGGCTGCCGACCGTGTAAACAGGATTGAGCGAGGTCATCGGCTCCTGAAAGATCATGCTGACGTCTTTCCCGCGGAGGGATCGCATCGCGGGTTCGGGCAGTTTCACCAGGTCGCGGCCTAAGAGGACAATCTTGCCCGACTCGATCTGTGCCGACGCCGCCAAGAGTCGCATGATTGACAGCGACGTGACGCTTTTCCCCGAGCCACTCTCGCCGACAATCCCCAGCGTGTGGCCGACTGGGATTTGAAACGTGACCCCATCCACCGCGCGGACGACGCCGTCCTCGGTGTGAAAGTAAGTGCGCAGGTTTTCGACGGCGAGAGTGTTAGTCATACTTGCTTGTCATCCTGAGGGAGTTCCTGTCTAGTTGTCATCCCGATGGGAGTTCCACGACCAGAGGGATCTGGGTTGCCTAGGCATTCGCATAGTATCTTCAACTCGACTCGATGTAGAATAACCCCCATGCAGGAATACTATGTGTACATCATGTCTAACCAATCACGCACACTCTACACAGGCGTCACCAGCGATCTTGAACAGAGGGTTTTCCAACACAAGAAAAAACTGATCAAAGGATTCACAAAAAAATACAACATCACAATTCTCGTTTGGTATGACAGGTTTAGCGATATTAACCAGGCAATCGAATGCGAAAAAAAGATTAAGGGCTGGCGGCGTTCCAAGAAAATCTCGTTAATAGAAGAACAGAATCCATGCTGGTTAGATTTGGCCGAGGGCTGGCTTATTCAATAGTCGCGTGACTGGAATTCTCTTTTCCGAGAAAAAGGCTACCCAGATTCCTCGGAGTACCTCGGAATGACAACCTACATATGCTAGCACAACCGGCGAAGCTCGTGTTGCCTGTGGATGGCGATTGAGGGTAGATTTTTCTACGCCTGTTTCTGATTGTCCGCTTCGGAGAAGCGGACCCCCGCGTGTTTTCTACCTCAAAGGATTGAGAGATCGCCATGAAAAAGGTGACGAAGAAATCAGTGTGTCTAGCGGTATGCTTCTCTGCCGCCTTGCTCTCTAGCTTTTCTGCCGGTGCCGACCTCGCGGAAAATGTGACGAACCAACTCGGTAGCGCCGAGTGGATTTGGTCTCCGGCACACACGCGCGACGAAGTGCCGAAGAGTGTCTGCTACTTTCGCAAGTCGTTCGAGCTAGGTGAACCTGAATTCGGCGAAGTGCAAGTCACCGCTGACAATGAGTTTGAGTTGTTCGTCAACGGACAGCGAGTCGGCACTGGTGCTGACTGGAGAAAATTGGAAGTGTTCGATATCACCAAGCTGTTGGTCGCAGGTCGAAACAGTGTGGCGATTCGAGTGACGAACATCGACGAAGGTGCCGCCGGTGTCGTGGGCCGGGTCCTCGTGAAAGAGAAAGGGGGAACCTATGCGGATTACCCCACTAACGCATCCTGGCGAACAAGTGTGCGGAATTACAACGAGTGGTCGGCTACGAACTTCAACGACGCTGAATGGGTGAAGGCAACTAGCTACGGCATATTGGGGAATGCACTCCCCTGGGGTAACGAAGTGGTGGTCGCCGGAGTGGGTGCCCGCTTCAACATTGCCAAGGATTTTGTGATCGAAAGGCTGATGCGTGACGAGGAAGTTGGTTCGTTGATCGCCATGGCGTTTGATTCTCAGGGTGATATTCTTGCTTCCCGCGAAGGGGGCAATCTGCTGCTGCTTTCGGACAGCGACGACAACGGCACGCCCGATTCCGTGGGGATGTTCTGCGACAAGATCAAGAACGTGCAGGGCATTCTGCCGCTGGGAACGCGCGTGTTTGCCATCGGCGATGGACCCGAGGGAGTGGCGCTCTATCGGCTCCGCGATGCGGATCGCGATGGAACGGCGGAAGAAATTCAAGCGCTCGTACCGATCCGTGGCTCGCGCGGGGAGCATGGTGCCCACGCCGTGCGTCTGGGTCCGGATGGGCTGATTTATGTGATCGTGGGAAATCACGCCCGGGCGGGTGTGAAGCCTGGTCCACGCAGCCCGTTCCGCAGTGCTTATGAGGGTGATTTAATTCAGCCGCGGTATGAAGATCCGCGGGGCCATGCCGTCGGCATCCCTGCACCTGGGGGAACCGTCTTTCGCACCGATGCTGACGCAACCTTTGTCGAGCTCGTTGCCGGGGGACTGCGCAACTCTTATGACTTCGCCTTCAGCCCCCAGGGGGAACTGTTCTCCTACGATGCCGACATGGAATGGGACATGGGTGCCCCCTGGTATCGACCGACACGTATCAACCACGTCACCGCCGGGGCCGAACTCGGTTGGCGAAGCGGCTGGGCGAAATGGCCAAGTTATTTTCTCGACAGTCTCCCCGCTGCGATCCACATGGGCGCGGGTTCTCCGACGGGCGTCGAGTTCTACGATCACAATATCTTCCCCGAACAGTATCACGGGGCCATGTTTGCCTGCGACTGGGCGAGTGGCTTGATCCACGCGGTGAAACTCGAGCGCAGTGGAGCGACTTACAAAGCAGCGAGCGAAGTTTTTCTCGCCGGGCGACCCCTCAATGCCACCGACCTCGCCGTGGGGCCCGATGGAGCACTCTATTTCTGCACGGGAGGTCGCGGCACCGACGGCGGTGTTTATCGCGTACGCTGGACCGGGGCAACTCCCCTGGCAACCAACGAAGCAATCGGCACCATCGCCTCAGCGCTGCAACAGCCTCAACTCGATGCCGACTGGGCCCGAGCGGCAATTGCCAAGACGAAAGCTGCGCTGGGCGAACAATGGGGACCAGAACTGGAACAAGTAGCGCTTGATGTGAACCGCTCGCTGGTCGAGCGACAGCGGGCCGTAAACTTGATGGTGTATTTTGGCCCCCGCCCCAGCGATCAGTTACTGCTCCAGCTCACAAGTGACACCGCTGCCGAGATTCGCGCCCAGGCGGCGCGGTTGATGAGTTCTGGCACGGCCACTGCAAGTGCAGAGCGCCTAGCAATGCTCCTGGCTGACAGCGATCCGCTGGTGCGGCGTGCTGCTTGTGAATCAATCACTCGACTAGGGACTCCGCTTTCTGCTGACAAATTAGTGCCACTACTGGGAGATGAAGATCGCTTCGTGGCGTTTGCTGCCCAGCGTGCGCTGCAGCAACAACCACAGTCAAGTTGGGCGCGGCAGGTAGTGGAGAGCGAACAATCGGAAGTCTTCTGCCAGGGTGCGGTGGCCTTGCTCTCGGAGAATCGCGACCCGGCAGTGGCCCAAGTCGTGTTGACTCGCTGCCAGGCGATCCTGCAGAAACCTACCGAGTCTGACTCGCAGTTGTTGAATGTATTACGCATCTCGCAATTGGCGCTCGCATTGGGACAGCTTGCTCCGGGACAAGCTCCCTCCTTGGGCGACGTGTTGCTCGGCAAGTATCCCACCGGCAATCTTGCCGTGGACCGCGAACTCGTGCGGTTGTTGGTGTTTTTGCAGGTTCCTGGGGCGGCGGACAAATTTGCCGCACAGCTTTCCAGTGAGCTGGAGCAATCCGATAAGCTTCACGTCGCCGCGTATGCCAGTCTCCTGGAAACGGGCTGGACGATCAACACGAAGCTGGCACTGATGAAGTTCTTTGAGGAAGTTCGTGGCAATGAGGGAGGCTACAGTGTAAGCGCCTACGTGGAAAATTTCTCGCGAGATTTCTTCACGAAGTTTTCCCTCGCCGAGCGCCAACAAGTGCTGGCCGCCGGTGAGCGATGGCCGACTTCGTCGCTGTCGGTATTGGCAAAACTGCCCGCTGATCCGCCGGCGGAATTGTTGGCTGAGCTGCGCACTCTCGACGGCAAGGTGCAGCCTTTGTGTGCAGAGAGTGATGCCTTCCGCCGTTTGCGTGTGGGAATCTTCGCGGTGCTGGGCCGCAGCAGTGATCCGGCAAGTGCGGCCTATCTACGGCAGGTTTACAGCACCTCGCCAGAAGATCGCCATACCGTGGCCATGAGTCTCACTCAACATCCCGAGGGAGAGAACTGGCCTTACCTGGTGGATTCGCTCAAAACAGTAGACGGTCGCGTCGCGCAGGAAATCTTGCGGGCGCTGGCCACGGTGCCGCAACGGCCGCAAGAACCTGAACCCTATCGACAAGTGATCCTGCAAGGTTTGCGACTGGGTGACGAGGGAGCGTCGCTGGCCTTGACGCTATTGGACCACTGGGCTGGCCAGACGGCTGCATCGAGCTATCCCGACTGGAGCGCTCGGCTTGTCGCGTGGCAACAATGGTATGCGACGAATTTTCCTGCAGCGCCCCCTGCCGAATTGCCGGTCGACTCGACCAGCGACAAATGGAGCTACAACGAACTCTTGAATTATCTCACAAGTGACGCAGCTCGATCTGCAGACGCCGAACGGGGACGTGAGGCATTCGAATTGGCCCAATGCGCGAAATGCCATCGGTGTAACGGCGTGGGCGAGACATTGGGGCCCGACCTGACAAGCGTCTCGCGCCGCTTCCAACGCCAGGAAATTCTGGAAGCAATAGTGTATCCGTCGCACAACATCTCCGACCAATACGCCAGCCGAGTCGTGATGTCGCACGGCAGGACGTTCGCCGGGCTAGTCGTCCCGCGCGGGAGTGATGGAGTGACCGTGCTCATGGCGGATGGAGAGAAAGTAGACATCCCCCAAAGCGATATCGATGATATCCGCCCCAGTCCCACCTCGGCGATGCCGAGCGGGCTTTTGAATCGCCTGAGCCTAGAGCAGGTGGGGCAGCTGTTCGCGTATCTCGAATCGGCAGGCGATGCGAGTCTGGCACAGCGGGCTGGTGGTGAGAGTCGGCAATGAGTCAGGGTGCTAATGGATCTGCTAGTGTCTTCCCATGCCTAGTACCCTGCAGATCGTCCCGTCGCTAATTGGAAAGGGAATCGGGCTGACTTTTCTCATCACTCGTGGCAGAAACCGATTGCCAATTGGTTCGGCCGCCACCCTACTGATAAGGTCCCCCAGCCATCTTGCCGCGGCGCAGAAATTCATAGAAGATGGCACACTTTAATTCGGACCGAGAGCATTTTGGCTAAAAGAGGATGCCGCTTCTATGGTTGCAAACGAATGGATTTCGTCGCTTGTCGTTTTGGCCCTGTTTGCCGCTGGTTCTGTGTGTCAGGCCGGAGGACACCAGGGGTTTTGTCCTCGGCTGCTTGATGCCGGTGTGTATGTAGGTCCTGCTCCCGAGTCGGCAGCCGACATCGCACTCCTAAAACGCCTCGGCGTGCGAGAGATCATCGACAACCGCACCATGCGTCGACTGGCATCCAACCGTGAAGCACGCTGGGCACGAGACTGTGGAATTGTTTATCGCTCTTGGCCAATCAGTACGAGGCCCTGTTTTCCGGATTGCAATCTGGAGAAAACAATTGAGCGAATGGTCAAGCGACCGTGCGGCACCATCTACGTCCATTGTTCACTAGGGCGCGACCGGACAGGACTGATTGCCGCGCTGTATCGATACCGCTACCTGGGATGGTCGCCGGAACGAGCCTTCTGCGAAATGCAGCGAGGTGAATTTAATAGCCGACTCATTGAGTTGGACCAATATTTCTGGCGGAGCGTCAGTTGCTCGGCCGCCTCTCTAGTTTCAGAGTGACCGACGATAGAGAGGTACTACGGCCTGGCTTGCCCTCATTCGTACTTGTTTCAATAGAGGAGGTTCGCCGCCCACCTCCGGACAGCAGGCTTGGGAAGAAATTCTTTGCGATCGGCAGATGCGTTTTTGACTCGCTTGCATCACCAACTGCGCGACCCGCGGATCTTGCAAGACGACATTCAGTTCCAGATTGAGCCGATCCGAGCGAACGTCGAAGTTGTAACTCCCCACCATCGTGAGTTGTCGGTCGATAATCATGGTTTTTACATGCAGGTGATCGCGGCCACAGATCTCATAAAGTTTTACTCCCATCCGCAAGAGTTCAGCTTTTTGGTTTTGATACGCCGCATAGGTTGAAACATAGTCGGCGCTTTCGAGAGAATTGGTGAGCATGCTGATCGTAACGCCACGGCACGCCGCTCGGCGGAAAGCGGCGAAAACTGGGCGACTAAATACCGGATAGGCGGTTTCCAGGTGAATCGAGACGCGGGCATGGTCCAAGAGATTGACGATACACTCCTGCAAACTTCGCTGCGTTTTGGGGGCGAAGCCATCGTGCAGCAAACATGCGTTTACACCAGATAAACATGGCGTTTCTTCAAACCTACTATCGTAAGAGTGACACACAATACGATTGATGGATGCTAATCCACAAGCCAGGGCACGTTGATATTCGGCTTCACGTTGACAACAACGAAGCGATATGGGGGAAACGTCCAGCTTCAAGTTCTGGACCAGATCGAGCCCGAAAGGATTGGAACGCCTCGCAGGATAGACCCCTTTTTCGTGCCAAAGCCATTCGAAATACGCTGCGGCATTCACGCATATCTCGCCAGAGAGATAGACATCGCTATCGACATAGTTGGTACATTCCCGCCCGAAATGGTGGTCTTGCAAATTACGACTGCCAATGATCATTGCCTGCCGATCAACGACCAGCAACTTCGTGTGCATGCGACGATTGAGCCACGCGGGGTGTCCTTTGTGCGGCGGGTGGTACTTGCGAATCTGAATTCCTCCCCGTACCAACATCAATTCGAGACCGGAGGGCAGTCGAGACTGCAGGCCGTCTACCAAGACACGCACGACCACGCCTCGCTGAGCCGCCTCGCGCAACAGTGCCAATAGTCCAAGTGGGACCTCACCCGAATCAATCGCGTAATAGGCAACGCTGATCTCGCATTGAGCCGATCGAATCAGTTCAGCCCGCAGAGCGACGGCTAGCTGGTCATCGTCAATAAGACAGAACTCGTTCGCTGAACAAGCCTCCTGGAGCGCGACATGCGCTGCAAGCCCCAAGACGACTTGAACCAGGCAACAGGCAAGTGCGGGGCATCTCATTGGGCAGTCTACTTTCCTGGCAATCACGTCCACCCAATGAGAAATGCAAGTTTCGACTTTACAAGCAAGGAACTAATAGCAATGCGATGCAAGTCGGTTCAGAATATAAGAGTGGGGACATTGTCGATATCGGCAAGTCCGGCAGCTTATGCTCAGCACGAACCATCCAAACTGCACAAACCCTACAGACCGCACACTCAAGAGCCGGTTGTTCTTCTGAGGCTTCGGAAGGGAACGAACTGGTATTTTCCTGGAAATGGCTCTTTTGCGTCGTGCGTCACTATAGATCAATTCAGCTCAATCAATTGCGACTGCCGGCATCACAAGTGCGCTTCTTTTGGGAATGTCCTTTTACCTTCTTTGATCGGCAATGTTTCCCATACTTGCAGCAGTCCTCGCTGTAAGACAGACATAGCTGGATTCGCAAGAATTTAGTTGTTACATATCAAACTTGCGAACCCAACTACTCTGCGACCGGTGTCTACATACTGAAGGCACGATCGACGATTCGAGCCGAGAGCGGGCTGTTACTCGAGCCAAAGTTTGTCCAGCCGATTGCTGGAGCTACGTCGCGCTTCTTAGCGGTTGGCATCCAACTCAATTGCTCCATTCGAGTGGTCCGGCCCAGGGCATCGAAGACCGCATCCACTGCAGAGATCCTCTGCGGATCAGAAGTCATCCCCTGTCCCTGGCCGCCGGACATCGAGCTGGTAGCCAATGTCGTGCTGCTCGTAGTTGAGGAAGTGGAGGTTGTGCTGGCAGTGGAAAGCTGTTTGACGCCAATAACACTGCCTCCCGCATACAGGGTGTTTTGACCGACTGTCAGCGTGTAGTTACCCAGGTCGCCGTAACCGCCATGGCTCTTGATGGCCACCATGTAATCCCCGGCTGCCAGGCTCGCATTGTAGCTAGCTCCCAAACCGGAGAATGGGGCGCCGAACAGGATCGGTCCATCTACCGAAGCGATCAATGAGGTGGAAGAACCGAACCAGGTCGGAACCACCTTGTATACTTCCAGGCGTGCATCGAGATTGGCAAACTCCACCGTTTTCAAATTGATGCTTACGCTCGCTCCAGAAGTGGAAAACCTGAACCAATCCTGATCGCTCGTTTTCTCGATGATACCTGCGATGGTGGACTGGCTCGAAAACTTGGAGGTGCTTGTGAATGACAACGGGCGCGCGAACCACGTGCCGCTAGGGTGGTCATCCGGTCGTGCCCCCAGAGTGCTCGTCAATCGTTGGATGGAATCGTAAGTGGTCGAGCCTTCGGTATAAACCGACCAGAGTGTGCGGTCTCCTGCTGTATTGTCCCCCATAATCGGAGTCGTCACCGACGAGCCGACATGATAGTTCGACGCATTGCCAGACGCATTGACTCCTTCGTGATGCACCAATCCAAAGGCATGTCCCGCTTCGTGCGAAGCAGTGTTGGCCACTAGTGCGGCGAGACTACGGGCATGTCCTTCTGGCGACGTGGTTCCCCAGGTGCTCATGTACTTGCCAAAAACGTAGACTACGTTGGGTTCACTGTTGGTGAACGAGTCGATGGCAGCGTAACCTGAGGTATCCAGCAACGTTCTGCCGCTGTCATTGGTGATGAAGCGATCTCCCGAAAGTGCGACGGTTGAGTTGGGACCGGTCACAAGCTGTGCGGTCATATCCCCGGCAATGACGACCCGCAATGCGACGTTGTCGGCAAAGGAAGCTGGCTGGACAGTGGTAACATTGACATTGAACGGAGCAAAGTCCTCCGCCACGGTTTCCCAAACCTTGCGAATATCGGCTTCGCTCAGATTAGAAGCCTGGGCATTGACATTTCGGTAAGTCTGCCCGCTATCGGTACGATTCCAAACAGCCTGGAAGTCTCCGTCGAAGTCCAGAAAAATTGACTTGGCCGCTCCCGGCAGGCTGCTGAGTGCAGGAATTGAAGGCGTGCTTACTGCTACTACATTTCCGAAGTCATAATTAATCCCTTTGCCAGCAGAGGAGATGCCTTCTAGCAGGGGCGTGGCAGACATCATCTGCCGTGGTTCTAGTGCTTCGAATTGTCGGTGAATCTTACGACGGCTTGATCGATTGTTATGAGAAAAACCCATTTCTGGACCCTTGTAAAAAACGCAGATTCGACTGGTGGTCGGCTCACCATCTTCTGCGGTGCAAGTGCACCATAGCAGGTGGCCGAAAATCTGCTAATTAGAAAAGCGTTGGCGCTCGGAAATCGTTACAAGCATCGAGATTGCCTATGCCGCACCAAAACTAATTCAAGGGCAAAAGCGGGAAGAGTGCCCCCGGAGGCTGGTGTACCTCTGGCCAAAAGATCCGTGAGAGCGATTAGTGCTATTCGGTTGAGAAGGTGAAATCGGCCAGTAAGACATCGTCGGCTGGGGTTTCTTTGAGGAGCCGGTTGATGCGATACAAAATATGCTTGCGCAAGCGGCTTAATTTGGGATCGATATAGTCCCCTAGTTCTGCGATGCGAATGGCAACAATGACCTGGTCGCGTATGCGGTGTTGCCAGTGCGAAAGGGCCTTGATCGTGGCGGGATCCGTATCAGGTGGAAACGTCAAGTGCATGCCAAAATTCACTTTAGTCGTTTGATTACGTGTCGGCTCGAGATTCTTAATTTCCAGTGTTCCCAAGTCGAGCTTGGGC
The DNA here is from genome assembly GCA_937925545.1 of uncultured Planctomycetaceae bacterium. Lineage (GTDB taxonomy): Bacteria > Planctomycetota > Planctomycetia > Pirellulales > Lacipirellulaceae > Bythopirellula. The sequence continues at coordinate 339,636 of CALALR010000015.1, read as the reverse complement.
AACGCCACGGTATCTGCAGCGTTTTCCTGGACCGAGTCTTTCGGCTGCTCATTGGTCGAGGATTCTTGCGCTGTAGCCAATTTGCTTGGCGCAGAGAACAGCAAAAATGCCACGACGGGAAATATGACTTTCATGAGGCACATAAATGATGAATTGTTCATAGTGCGTCTGAATTTTGGTTCGCTCTGTAATTTAGATAGGCTGCCAATTGAAGTCGACAAATGTGAGTTGCCGGATCCGGTCGTCTCCCAGGATAGGTCGAATGGCATCGATCATCCGCGACTTGAGGGTAGACCAGCGGCTATCTTCCAATTCTTCTTTGGTCGCTTTGCGACAGACACTAATGATGGTATCGTCCAACATGCCTTTATGTCGCTTGGCTGCTGAAAGTACTGCCTTCTCATCTGACGGATCGACAATTGCAACCAACTCGAAATTCAGGTGGACCCAAAGAATATTCTCCTCGGTGCGCGTGGTGCCATTGAGAGGCAACGCGCTGGCAATGCCATACCTGCCTAGCGAAACTTCTCTCACCGATTCGAGAGTGCGTTCAACCTCTAGCTCATCAAGATATACGTCGAGCTGCGTTTTGTTCTTGCTCGAACATCCTGCGACCACGAGACACACCATCAGCATGATGGTAGTTAGCAACAATTTGCCGAAGTTGAAAGAATCGATTGTCAGAGTTTTGCTGATCATGGTAATCGAGATCTTTTAATGCAGCGAACTGTTTCTGGTGAGGCAATCGAGTTGGTTACCTCGGAATGACTGTGAATGCCGTCTCTCTCTAAGCATAGGACACTCGCGCCAGCTATATTGCGTCCTATACTTGTTGTGGAGTTAATCGAGAAGACTGTTTCTGCTGGAATCGATTCTGACGATTAGTGCAAATGTAATGGGTGGATCACTGTCAGTGCTTGATCGCTAGTTTGGGATTGGGATGATGCTGAAAACTCGAAAAACGCTCCGATGCATTGCTATCACGAAGCTGCTCGCTTTGGCCACACTCTCCACATTAGTGGGTTGTTATGATGCGAAGGCCCTGATCGAATCTCGGCGGGCGATTGCCGTTCGTGCACGGTTGGTCGAAGTTGATCTGGGGGAATATCGAGTGACCCTACCCAGACCATTTACGGAGTTGGAACGAGCCGAGGTGAATTTCCATGTTTTCGGACAGGTTTCCCACAAAGACTACGATGATACGAAAAAATCGCTCGAAAAGTTTGCCCCCGATCTGCGCCATCGATTGTTGCTGGCAGTTCGTCAAATGAAAATGACCGAGATCGCCGAGCCATCGCTGGCGTCGCTCCGGGAACAGATTGCCAGTACGGTCAATGAGATGATCGAGGGAGATCCAGTAAAATCTGTAGGATTCTACAGCTTTACTTTCTCTAACTACTGACTCTCTTTTCTGAGTTGTTATGTCTCAGGGCAAAACTAGCCGTTAAGGATTAACAGGCTCAGTACAAGAATTGTCATGCGAAACCATAAATTCGCTTGAAATTCCGTCTTTTTACCGCGACAGGCTTTATCTCCCCTTAGTTGGGTCATAAAATCATGTGAAAGCCTTTGGTATCCCCTTGGCCTGAGGAATCATCGGCCCAGCTCCCTTCGTCTTTCCGGCCTGGCAACCTTGGCCAGCTTTCAAAGCAATTGAACCTCCAGCTACTCGTAAAGAGAGACCCCATCCTATGTCTACAGAGAACGATGTAACTCGACGTGATTTCATGCACAAAAGCGCTTCCAGTGCTGCAGTACTAAGTGCTGCTGCTGGCACACTGGCGGCCTCTTCACGGGCTCGTGCTGCCGGAGCGAACGAGCGGCTGAGAATTGGGTTTATTGGTCCTGGGGGTCGCGGCTTGGGTGGTCACGTCCTCCCTCTGGCCAAATTGCGCAAAGATGGCGCGGCAATCGACCTGGTTGCCGTGAACGACGTTTATACGATTCAGTCAGAAAAAGTAGCCAATGCCATCAAGAAAGAAACTGGTACTGCCCCCAAGCGTTACGACGACTACCGCGATCTCTTAAATGATAAAGACATCGATGCCGTCTGCATTGGCACGCCAGATCACTGGCATGCGAAGCAGACGATTGATGCTCTCAAGGCAGGCAAGCATGTTTATTGCGAGAAGCCGATGACTCATACCATCGAAGAAGCCTTCGAAGTGGTGCGCGCCTGGAAAGATTCAGGCAAAGTGATGCAAGTGGGTGTGCAATCGACCTCGCTTCCCGTTTGGCTCGCAGCCAATGAACTGATGCGCGACGGTCTCCTGGGCAAAGTGCTGATGTTCCAAACCGAATTCTTCCGCAATTCTGACATGGGACAGTGGCGCTATTATCCCCTGACCAAAGAGATGACTCCCCAGACGATCAACTGGAAGTCCTGGTTGGGCTCAGACGAAGGTTTGGCTCCTGACATGCCGTTTGATCGGGCGATTTATGCCCAATGGCGTCGGTTCTGGCCTTTTGGTTCGGGCATGTACACCGATTTATTTGTCCATCGCACGACCTCGATGCTCAAGGCGACCGGCCTGCGATTCCCCCGCAGAGTGGTTGGTGCCGGCGGGATCTATCTGGAGTACGATGGTCGCGACGTGCCCGATGTCGCTACCGTAGTGGCCGACTACGATGAAGGTGTGCAGGGTCTGATCACCGCGACAATGAGTTGTGCTGATACTCCTATTAAACAATTGATTCGTGGTCATTTTGGTTCACTTGTGTTCGGTACGGGTGAAGAATTCGCAGGCTTCGATTTCGAGGCGGAGCGTCCGCAGGTGACCCACGACAGCAGTATCAAAAACAAACGATTTGAAATCGGCAAGGTGGCTGACTCCACATATGAGCATCAGAAGAACTTCGTCGAGTGCTGCCAGGCGGAGACACCAGACAAAGTAAATTGCTCGCCCGAACTGGGTGCCGCCGCGATCGTGACGGTCTCCCTGGGGGCGCGCAGCTATCGTGAAGGCAAAGTGTTCCACTTTGATCCAGAAACAAACACGGTCAGCGAAGGCAATGCCGATTGGGCCAAGAAGTGGGAGAAGATCTCCCACGAGCGGGGCAAGCCACACCACATCGCCGGCTGGAACGCAGGCGACAAAGGGAGCACCCTAGTCGAACCCGATTATCAGCACCTGGAAGGACCCTGGATCGACGGCCGAGACCCAGTGGCTTCGCTGTAGATTCAGCCTGAGTTTCAGACTCCCCTCCATGCTGTGGAGGGGAGTCCATCTGTCGTCGGCTATCTGGAAGTATCTGGAAGGAAAAGGGGCATGGTCTCTTCTCTTCATCGCTGCGCAGTGGACCATGTCTAATGTCGATTAAGACGAAATCTGTCAAAGATGCTGGAAGGGGAACGACCGCTTTGGCTTCTGGGGGACCAAAATGGGCGCTGATCTTCTCTAAAATCTCGTAACGGCGAGTCTAAAACGGCCGTGTAATCGTGCTGGTATGACGTTTGCACTTGTCGTGCCATTGCTGTTAACCGACTGTAAGTTGCGAGATCGAGGAGATGATTCTATGTTCGTCCAGGAGACCGTTCTCACCGAAGGTATTGCTCAATTGTCGTACCTGCTCGCTGACACTTCCTCGGGCACTGCAGCCGTCATCGATCCTCGGACCGACGTGGAAATATACGAAGAGTTAGCACGCAAGCACGGGGTTTCGATTACTCACATTTTTGAGACCCATATTCACGCGGACTTTGTCTCAGGCAGCAGGTCGTTAGCCGAGCGAGTGGGAACGGCGAACATCTATCTCAGCGGCGTGCAGGCCAAATACGATTTTGACGGGGAAAGCGTTCGAGACGGAGATCAGTTTGATTTCGGTTCGTTCATCCTCACTGGCCGACATACCCCGGGGCATACGCCAGAGCATATTTCTTTTCTGCTTAGTGAGTCGAAGCATCCAGAACAGCCATGGGCAGTTTTTACCGGAGACTCGCTGTTCGTGGGATCAGCCGGTCGTCCAGATTTGCTGGGAACGAGCCAGACAGAAGAGTTAGCCCAAGCGCTTTACGAGACTTTGTATGACTTCTACCTAAAACTTGAAGATTTCGTCACCATCTTCCCCGGTCATGGAGCCGGATCAGCTTGCGGTGCGAACATAGGAGATCGGCTCAATAGCACGATCGGCTACGAACGACGCACCAATAAATTCTTGTCGTTTCCCAACTCTGAAGCATTTCGAGAATTTATTATAGATGATGCTCCACCGGTGCCGTGGCATTATCCAGAACTGAAGAAAGTGAACGCAGCTGGTCCGGACATACTGGATCGTTTGCCGACCATTCCCGCTTTGCCTCCGCAGCAATTCCGTAAAGTTTCTCGCGAGGCAGGTGTCTCGATAATCGACACACGCTCCATTACGGCGTTTGGAGGGGGTCACGTTCCTGGGGCGGTCAACATTCCTGATCGCTCTGAAATGTCGGCATGGGTAGGTCAGATGTTCGACTTGGATCAGCGGCTTCTGCTGATCGTCGACAACGATGAAGACGTCGAGCGGGTTCAACGTTTGATCGTTCGTACTGGACACACCGAGTTTGCAGGGTATCTCGCTGGAGGAATGAAGGCCTGGGAGATAGCCGGACTACCTCTTGAACATCTGGAACAAATGACTGTTCATGAACTTCGCGACTACCAACTGGGCAGATCCCGTCTCGTGATCCTCGATGTGCGTTCACCGGATGAATGGGAATCGGGGCATATACCTGGAGCACAACACCATTTCATCGGAGACATGCGAGATCGCATCACCGGCCTCGACAAGGATAAGCATTATGCCACCTATTGCGGAAGTGGATATCGAGCAAGCATTGCCTCCAGTTTGATGAAGTCGCGAGGTTTCCAGCACGTATCGAATGTTCCTGGTAGTTGGGGCGCGTGGACAGCTGCCGGATATCCGGTGGAATCAGCTGCGTAGGGTCGATCAGTATGAGTGAGCTTTCGCAACCCACAATCGTGTTCGCAGAAATAGATCCGCTCAAATATGCCGGCCCCGCGTGGTCGCCATATCTTGTCGGTGTATTGATTGGCGTGCTTTCGATGGTGACTTTTTACTTTTCCAATAAGCCATTGGGAGCATCGACGGCTTACGCACGCATTGCGGGAATCATTGGCCTGCTGCTGGCTCCAAAACACACTCGCTCGCTGAAATACTTTAAAGACAATCCCCCGAAAGTCGGTTGGGAACTGATGCTGGTCATTGCCGTCGTCGCAGGGTCTTTTCTAGCAGCATGGTCTGGGGGAGAAATAACCGGGCAGTACTTGCCAGCCATGTGGCAGGAACGCTTTGGTTCCGATAGCTATGTACTGCGGACTTTGGTTGCTTTCGCCGGGGGACTGCTCATGGCGTCTGGGGCGCGCATGGCAGGTGGTTGCACGAGCGGACACGGAATCAGTGGCACTTTACAACTCGCGGTGGGTTCCTGGCTTTCGGCGATCTGCTTTTTCGTTGGTGGGGTTGTGGTCGCCAAGATGATGTATGCCTTGTGATTCTGCACGTTTGTCTTGTGAGGTAAGAAGATGTCCACAACGAATGACCATTCAAACTCTGGCGCGAGCACTGAAGCGAGGCCACAAGTGGCGTCTGAAGGATCACTGCTTCAGGGCCTGGTTTTTGGCATGATTTTTGGATTCCTCCTGCAGAAGGGCGGCGTAGCAAAATACCATGTGCTCATGGGACAACTCCTGCTCGTTGATTTTACCGTCGTTAAAGTCATGTTGTCAGCGGTGGTCACAGGTGCGTTGGGCATTCATTTGATGCACAAAGCAGGTCTTGTCGAACTTCACATCAAACCGACACGATACGCTTCCAATTTGATTGGTGGACTACTATTCGGTATCGGCTTTGCTTTGTCGGCTTATTGTCCAGGTACTGGCGCCGCTGCACTTGGCCAAGGGAATTATGACGCGATAGCAATGATGGTGGGTATGATCGCCGGTTCCTATCTCTTTGCCGAACTATCTGGCTGGATCAGTCGTAACATCGATCCCATTGGCGATCGCGGGAAGATTACCTTACACGATTATCTACCAGCCCATCGAACCGTGACGGTCGCAGGATTCGCTGCTCTGCTGTGTGGGGTATTGATAGCAATTGAAGTTCTGCCGGTTCGCTGATAGTTTCATATTGATCGTGTGAAACGAGAAAAGACGGGCACCGGAATCTTGGAAACCGCATCAATTCATGCTTGGAAGCAGGAGTTGCCACGGGGCAGGATGCAGCGGTCTCACTCATCCCACACTCAGCTGCGACGTGCAGCTAATGCGGAGTCGCATCGACGCGGTACAACCACTGGAACACGACAGTGGGTAGCCGGTTTTATTATCTCTTTCGAAATCCCACGCCGACAGCAATGATCATTGCAAGCACCAGCGACGATGGCTCAGGAATGAGCACGATCGTCACACCTGGTGTTGACGAGGTGAGCATGAAGGTGCCGGTGTCAAAGAAATTGGCTGTTGCACCGGCAGGAATCCTACCGAATCCATCGCCAACTGAAGTCTGCAGAATCGACCTCACGGCGAACGTCGTGCCGATGGGAATCGACACAACGGACGGAAACGCTTGGGAATACATCAGCAACGCATGAACCCCTGCGTCGAATCCTCCCGGCTGGATAGAACCATCTGTAACGCTAAAATCGCTTTGCGACCAACCACTCGTCGTGCTCAACACGGAATTGATCACAAAATCAGAATTCTGATCTAACCCGATCCCCGCGCTGAGGCCAGCCCGTCCACGAAACAGGGCCAGCGTGGCAGGCAACCCGACCGCATTAGGAAACACGTCAAAATCGGCCAACACGCCCGTGCCAAACGAGACGAATCCTTGGGAATCCTCCAGGTTGGACGCTCCGACATCAAAATATCCAGAGTAGCTGAGGTGCACGTCCAGATCGAAATGTGTCGTTCCCGGAGGACCGTCGGCCACCCAGTGCGACACATTCGACGCGCGGGCAAATCCACTGGCGTTCTTAGGATCGAAGACCGTGATAGGACCGCCCGAAGATGTCCAGCGACTGCGGGAGCGCAACGCTAGATTGCCCGAACTCTGCGCGACTGTAAACGCGGAACCGAACGGACTGGTCCCTCCTGCGCTTGCGATTTCCGTCACGAAACCGTTCGAGGGTAGGGTTGTCTGAAACGGCCCAACAGTGTCTGCCGCAAAACTGGCCTGGGCCGAGGCCGAAGCGGACATGGCTGGAAGAAACTGGGCAACGCATGGGACCGACGTCATCCCAACACACGCTACGGCTGCCAGCCCAGTGAGCCCCAATCGGAGTTGCACACGCAGAGTTTCGCGCATTAGATCACCCCCTTAGTTCAGGTTTCAGACGATACTTCTCCTTAGACTGGGATTCCCCAGATGGATCAGCGGGGAACCAATCCTGGCGATAAGAGGGAAGACATCCTAACAACCATGCACCCCCTTGTCTAGCAAGTCGTGGTTTTCTACAGGGTGATCCATGGGGGAGTTGCGTGCATAGCGGCTCAATAAAAAATGCTTCATGCCCATTATTCGTGGAACTTTCGCTGCGCATACTACTCGTGGGGGGTTGGTCACAGTCTCTCCTCGACCTGATTGAGGACTGCATCACTGCGAGTTACTAAAGTGTGTTACAATAGTCTAGCCGGCTGTCGCTTCAAGGCACTTCGAACTCGCAGCGGAAAGCGTGATGGCAAACAGTTGTACCAACAATGGCTAACAGTGTGCCGAAGTAATTGTTCCATTCAAAACACTTGCTGCCGGCGTCTCCATGTGCAGAGTGTTATGCCCCATTTCATTTCTTGGAGTCTTGCCCGCTTGCCTGTGGGTCTGGAATGATCCATTTTGGGGCTGGGATTGCTGGGTTCCGCGCAACCAGAAGCAGCACGCCCGCAATCATTACCAGAATGGGCATCTCTGTATCAATATGCAGTCGATCTGTCTGTCGGAGTATAGACAGGCAGCTTCCCAGGATGAGGAACGGACCAACAACCACGGTGACTTTATCGATTCCACTCACGAATAATGTCAACAACCCAACAGCAGCGAGACCAAGTGTCCAAGCCCAATCAATACCCGGAGCAACTCCGAGCGTTGTGAGCAACCATCCGGCACCCAGTGTGATCAGTAGAATCGGAAGCAGTAGTGTTTTCTTGTTAGGATTCATGGAGGTAATGAGAGTTCAAAAGAAACTTTGCTTAGAATTGAATTTGGTTTAGGAACATGTCATCTCAGTTCCTCGAAAACATTGCTCGGTTCCTCGCCGCATTTATGGGAAATCGAACGCCGCGTGGACAGTCCGAGTTCCTAATTCACTCGATGAGTCCAGAATCTTTGGGATTCGCAAGCACCATTGTGGCTCAGAGTACAGGATTCCTTCCTTGGTCGCCACACCGAACATTTCCCATGCCTTGCATCCACTCAAAATCCCTCCTCCGGTCGCGGAGGGAGATCTCTGGGGCTCTTGCCTTCCCCGGGGCGTGGGAGGCGAGCAAATCGTGGGCGGTCGTCTAGCGGCCGAGTGGCAGTTTCCGCTGGCAGTAGCGTTAAAGTCTCAGCGAACTCGTAACGAGTGTTTCCCAGAGAAACAAGTCGACCACTTGGTGGCGATCGCGAATCGAACTAAAGACCATTTTTGCGTCTATTGTAAATCTGGAGAATTTCTGTGCAAGGACTCATCGGTTATAATGCTTCTTCGACTTCGAGTTGAAGATCCTTACTTTCATATGGGGCTGAGATGAATCAAACAAACAGACCTATGGACGGCATTTCCAGAAGACGGTTTCTACAAGGTGCCGGAGGCGGAGCTGTGGCCGGTTCAGCATTTGTCGGCTTAACGCCAACTGCCAATAGCAATGAGACGTCAGCGCCGGCCACGCGTAGCGGGATCACGCGGTACCCAGCGGAAGGCTTAAAAATCGAGTTACAAGTCAACGGTACGACTTCGTCTGTTCATATCTCACCTGACACTACACTTCTGGTTGCTCTCCGTGAATCACTAGGATTGACCGGGACAAAAGAAGTGTGCGATCGAGGCGCGTGCGGAGCTTGCACTGTTCTAGTCGATGGTCGAAGTGTCAACAGCTGTATGATGCTGGCCATCGACGCGCTAGGACATGAAATAGTATCCATCGAGGGTTTGGGTGCCAGTGGACAGCTCGATCCGGTTCAGGAAGCCTTTATAGAACATGATGCCTGTCAATGTGGTTACTGCATACCGGGATTCGCTGTGCGATCACGTGCATTACTTGATGAAACACCCCATCTCACTCGTGAACAAGTTAAGCAGGGTCTGTGCGGCAACATTTGCCGTTGCGCGGCTTATGTGCGAATCTTGGACGCAGTGACGGCTGCGGCAACGAGGGAGCAATCATGAGCTATCGAAATGACAATCGAGTTGCACTGGAGAACGACGAGCCGCGTTTGGAAATTCGTGAAAAGGTCACTGGTTCCGCAAAATACACTACCGACTATTACCTGCCAAACATGCTATGGGCCTGCTATATCCGATGTGACTTTGGTGATGCCCGACTTCGCAGCGCAGACGTCGAATCCGCTCGATCAATCCACGACGTCCTGGAAGTCGAGCTCGAAAAGAAGTCTGCTCGTTACCATGGTGATCGAATTGGGTACATTTGTGCGGAGTCTCGACAAGCGCTTGAACAGGCAATCGCAGCTCTCAAAATGAAGTTTGCAGCAAGCTGGCCGCGCACAATGCTGGAAGAGGAACGCACCGCGCTGGAAGACCTTGAACCAGCCGAGAATGATGTTCAAGCAGAAAACGTGATTGATACCTGTGACCTGGTTGTCCAAGGGGAGTTTCAAACACAGGTACAAACCCATTGCTGTTTGGAACCTCATAGTTGCGTCGTCCATTTTCGAGGCGATTCCGCTGTCGCGTACGGATCTACTCAAAGTAACGTGGCGTTTCGCGATGACCTAGCACGCGAACTCGGGCTAAGACCCGACCAAGTGGAGTTTCACTGTGAGCACGTGGGGGGAGGGTTTGGAAGCAAATTTGGCATGGATAACGAGGGCAGATTGGCCGCTCAAATCAGTAAAAAGTACCAACGCCCATGTCGCGTAGTGTGCAATCGCAAAGAAGAAATGCTTGATACAGGGAATCGGCCAGGCAGTCTTCAGCACATGAGGATCGGATTGACGCGCGACGGTAAAATTAGGGGCGGTAAGATCGCAACTTGGGGCTCAGTTGGCCCCACGGGGGGAGGTGGTGGCGTCAGTAACCCTTCACGATACGACTTCGGCACGATTGCCAAAGTACATCAGGACGTCCATATCGATGGAGGCTTTCCTCGTGCAATGAGAGCTCCGGGACATCCCCAAGCGATGTTCGCGATCGAACTCATGATGGACCAGATGGCGGTCGAGGTTAATATGGATCCGCTAGAATTCCGCCAGTTGAACGAAACGAGTGAACTCAGGAAGGAGATGCTCCGCGTCGGAGCAGAACAGATAGGGTGGTCCGAGCGTCAGCCCAATGGCCTTTCACCTGGTCCGATAAAACGTGGTTTTGGCATAGGTGTTGCTGATTGGGGAAACAGACCTGGAACAGCTGCCATAGGTGTCAATGTGTACCGTAACGGCACTGTCGAAGTTCTCAGTGGTGCACAAGATATTGGGACAGGCTACAGGACGATGATCGGAGATGTCGTGCGCACCTACATGGGATTACCACGTAATGCTCTGGTTGTCAAAGTCGGGAGTAGCGACTTGCCACCCGGGCCTGCCAGTGGCGGATCGGTCACCAGTCGCTTCACTGCCCCCAAGGCATTCCTGGCTGCAGAAAAGGCCCGCAATAGGATTCTGGAATTGGTTGCAAAGGAGTGGAAATTAAACGACGCCAGCGGACTAAACCTAGAAGATGGTCGAATCATTGGGCAAGATCAGTCAATCCAGTGGAAGGACGCATGCCAGTTGATGACTGGAGATCGCATAGCCATTCTCTCTGACGAAGATGGCGCATTTGGGAAAGACCCTACCGGAAGTGAAGCAGTACAGTTTGCCGAGGTTGCCGTTGATGTGGAAACGGGTATTATCCACGTCAAGAAAATCGTAGCCCTGCAGAATGTTGGACTGCCCGTAAACCGGAATACAATCGAGAATCAAATTTGCGGGGCTGTGATTCAGGGTTTGAGCTTCTGTTTGTTTGAAGAACGCGTTCTCAACAATCAAACTGGAACTATGGTGAATGCCAACATGGACATGTACAAAATCGCAGGTCCAGTCGACGTACCTGAGATCGTACCGATCATCTGGCGAGAGCAGCGCGAAGTAGCCGTTAATAGCCTGGGTGAGCCACCGGTAGTACCTGTGCCGGGGGCGATTGCGACAGCAGTTGCCAACGCAATTGGTGTTCAAGTTCGATCGATGCCCCTCACTCCAAGAAAGATTCTCACGGCACTCTCCGAGAAGGAGGCAAAATCTTGAACTCGTTTGATTATCATGTGGCTGAAGAACTGAGTGCAGCCTTAGCAGAATATGGGGCTGGGCAAGCTACGCTGAAGGCGGGCGGAATGGACGTATTGGATCTAATAAAAGAACGTCTAATTGAACCCGAAGTAGTGCTATCAATAGATCGTCTCGATCAGCTCCGCTACATTCGAGAAGAGCAGGAAGCGGTGCGCATTGGAAGCCTGACGACGCTGGCCGATATTGGTCGCAGCGAATTATTAGCAAGGAAGTTCAACGCATTTCACTCTGCAGCAGCGCATGCAGCCACGCCTCAAATTCGAGAGCGCGCAACCGTCGGCGGAAATCTCTGTCAACGCCCGCGGTGCTGGTTCTTTCGAAATCGCGAATTACACTGTTTGAAGAAAGGTGGTGCAACCTGTTTTGCAGTAGAAGGAGAAAACAGGTATCACGCAATCTTCGGCGGCGGACCTTGTTACATCGTACACCCATCAAACATCGCTCCGGCGCTTATTGCACTCGATGGATCGATCACCATTGCTTCGGTTGAGTCTGGAAATCGAGAGGTGAAAGCAGAAGATTTTTTTGTGCTCCCAGAAGATTCTTTATATGCAGAGAACATTCTAAAGGAAGGCGAGATCATTCTAGAAATTTCTTTCCCAATGGCACCTTTGCGGAGCGCAACGATTGAATTGCGTGAAAAGCAAAGCTTCGATTGGCCCCTCGTATTGGCTAGCGTTGCCCGCTTGAAAAAGGGCTGGCATGTCTGCCTGGGAGCTGTAGCGCCAATTCCGTGGATCAGCCAATCTGCCATGGACGTGTTGGGAAACAAGGAAATTACGTTGGAATTAGCCACAGTTGCAGGTGAGGCGGCCGCAATCGATGCAGACCCGCTTGAAGAAAATGAGTACAAGGTTCAATTGGTCAAAGTGGCCGTCAGACGTGCCTTGATGGCTGCCGCCGGATTGGAGGTGCCTTCGTGGAATTGAAAGATCCAAACTCAACGTCGTTGAACCTATCATCATTGCCGCCCCAGAGTTGCTGTTCGCAGCTCCGCTGCAAAAGTATGACCTATCGCCCCGACGAGCGGCCTGGCCTACTACACTACAGTGATACGCAGAATTACTGGTGTGCTTTAACGTTGGATCCATTAGGGCCAGACGAATCCGAAGCCAACCCAAAATTGTGTCAGCCATTTCGCGTGTGCTACCTAAAAAGCGACTAGGGATTTCGGGTAACGATGCTTTGCGTTGACTGCAGATCTGAACAGCTTGCGACTGGCTTCTAGAGCAGTCCCTACATGAGTGTTCCGGTAACCGGCATGGCTAATCCACTTGATTGCATCCGTTGTCGAGATGGATATCAGAGCTTTCCCCATGGCTTGGATCATCTTCCGGTTGGTACGAGCCACCAAATTTCGCAAGTGACTCTACCCCGAAGCACTCTCGACCATAATAATCCTGGTTCATAGGTCGCTCCCCTTCGCTCGCTCAAAATCCCTCCTCTGGTCGCGGAGGGAGATCTCTGGGGCGCTCGCCTTCACGGGTGCGCAGAGGACGACCAAATCCGGGGCGGTCTTCGGGTGGGCCACGGCGGCCGGGTGGGCCGAATCCTTCCCGCTCCCCTTCGCGTGGTGGTCCCGATCCTCGGCGAATGTGGTCAAGGGGCTCCAGCGGGGAGAGGTTTGCTGGACCAAAGCGGTCACGGTCTAAAGTGCCATCGCCCCAGGGTTGTTCACCGCGAAGATACAAACTTCTGAGTTGCTGCTCCATGCGATCTCGTGGCTGCGCCAGCAACTGCTCTCGGGTCGTGGCGTCGAGCTCCTCGGCAAAAAACCGCTCCAGTTCTACCTGGGACACCTCATTGAATCGTTGGCGAGTGCCAGGGATACGCTCACGGGGTTCGCGCATGGCAATGTCTCGCATCCAGCGGGCAAGCTGCCGTTCTTGCTGGACCTCGTCGAGTGCAGCAAATTGTGCGCGTTTCTCTTCTGACAGGGATTTAATTGCAACCGTGCGCCACTGATCTCGCAGTTCGGGGAACTGGCGAGTAAGCGCAATCCAGCGTCCTCCCATGCCAGCATTTTCGAAGCGCTCACGTTGCTGAGGGGTCATCTGCGCTATGAGTCGCTGGCGGGTTTCAAAGAGCGCCCGACGAAGCTGCCGAACCTCCTCGGCAGAAAGCTCGATCCAGTCGCCCGCTGCTTCGCGTCGTTGAAAATTGACAATCTCGCGTACCCGTTTGTCGGCCGGCAATTCTCGCAGTTCGAACTGCTGACTGGCGGGAAGCGTGTTGAGCCACGACTGATAATCAAGCATCGTCTCGACAAGTTGATCTCTGTCTGGGGCATTGATGACCGTCTCGTGCAAGTCGCGCAAGCGTGATTGTTCTTTCTGGGAAACTGCCAGAAAACGGTTGTATTTGCCTCGCAGAGCTACTCGCCCTTCGTCTTCCAAGCCAGCAAGCCACTCCTGGCGACCCGAAGGCGTAGCGATCTCGTTAAACTCATGAACCCGGTCTTCAAGATCAGTCACTGAAAGGTCGGTTGCCCAGGGGGTGTCTCCCAATTGGTTTTGCAAGTCGCGCAAAAAACTGACGTCCTGGAATTGCGAATAGATGTCGATGTATTCAATCTCGGGCAAATCGCTGAGCAACATCCGGTTGGGATTTTCCTCGACCAACTGCACCACCAGCCAACCCAAGGCAGCGGCAGCCGCCGTGAGGAGCAACTTCGCAAACCACTGTTTCCGACGCCGCACTGGAATGGCCATCGTCTTAGCCACCAATTCATTTTGAGCGGCGTCGACTACCAGTTCCATCGTGGTCTGTGAGAACTTGTCGTCTACCGTCACACCCGGCAAGGCGTCCAGCGCCGACCAGGCACGATCCATGCTCTGCAGTTCATGCCGTAAATCGGCATCCTCGGCAAGCTGCCGGCGCATGAGCGCTTCGTCCACGCTGGAAAGCTCACCGTCGAGAAAGGCGACGATCTGCTCCAGACGCTGCGGGTCGTGATTGGTGGGGGAGTTGTTCATTTGTCGTTCTAAGATCGCTATTTTTCATTCCGGGGGAGCCTAGGCGACCGAGGAATCTGGGTAGACCCATTGCACGTTCTCAATACGTACCTTTGGCGTCACCCAGATCCCTCTGGTCGTGAAGCTCCCATGGGGATGACAAACATCGCCACTCCTGAAAAAAATACTACTCACTATTTCTCCGGTGTATCAATCTTCGTTCCCTGCTCTAAGTACGGTTCCAAAACCTCGCGCAGGTTGGCCCGCGCGCGGGAGAGCAATGACTTCACCGCCGCGGGAGTCAGTTCCATTACCTGGGCGATTTCTTCGTAGCCCAGGTGTTCGAACTTGTTCAGCAACACGGCCATCCGTTGGCGTTCGTTGAGCGCCGCGACGGCCATTTGTACGACCTGGCTCAACTCGGCTTTGTCCAACTGGCGGGTGGGCATCAATCCGCTTGCTGCGAGGGCGGCCTGATCGAGCGGGTTGCCGGTGAACTCTCCCGACTCGTGGGCGACGAGATTCACCTCGCGTCGTCTGGCAAGTCCACGCCGTGAGTTCGACGCCACGTTGTTCGCAATTGTGTAGAGCCAAGTGGAAAACTTGGCCCCCGGCACATACTTTTTTCTTGAACGGTAGACTCGCAAAAAAATATCCTGAGCGAGGTCCTCAGCCAGATCACGCTTTCCGACCAGATGGGTCATCAGCGACACCACCCGATCCTGATAGCGCAGCATCAACTCCTCAAAGGCCTCTGCATCGTCCTGCTGTACCCGCAGCATCAGCCGCACGTCGGGATCCCCGGCAGTGTATCGTGCTGCGGTGGACTGACTGGTGGACAAAATGCGACTCCGCGGGTGGCTTGCTAATTTCCCGTTATTGTATTGCAGCAAGTTGTGGATTGGGAGGAATTAAGTTGGCAATCCTCAGATGAAACCCCTCTAGATTGGAAAGGTTTCGCAGGCAAGCAGGTTTCCCGCTAGTGAGAGATTATTGCCGCCTATTCCTTTCTACCCGTCTTGAACCGATACACCACCGGCTCCGCGGGTACGCCCCATTTGGATTGGAAGTTGATGTGCGACAAGCTGTTGATGCCTAACTGGTACTCGTGACTGGGTTTGAGGGTCACTGGCAAGAGACAAGTTTTCCCATCAGACGACCACTTGGCTTCTTCGCCATCGCGCGGAGCAGGAAATGCCTCGCCACCTCCGGTCCAGCTCATGCCTTCCCCCATGGGCACATTAAACGTGACGCGCAGGACCTTGGTCTGGGGATCGACCGCCGACTCACCATTCTCGGGGACCATCTTTGTGATCTGTGGAACGCGCACGCGACTCTCTACGGCTTTGCTGGCCCTGTTGGTCGCAAAATAGATGGCCGTGCAGGGGGCCGGTTGACCAGTCGCACTGCGGAAGTTTTGAAAGCTCGTGGAGTTGATTCCCACACGGTAGTACTCGCCCGCTTTGAGCTTCACCGGCAGCACGCAGGTTCGCTTGTCCCGCCAGTTTGCTTTTGCATCCTGCGGAACCTCCGGGAACAGTGGCGGGCCGCCGGTCCAGCTCATGCCCGACTGCATGTCGCGGTCGAAAGTGATCGTGATCTCAGAAGTCTTGGGGTCGACCTCCGTGGCGCCGATCGCGGGAGTTGTGGACACGACCCATGCGGGAAGCGCTTTGGGTGGGTCGGCCGCTTCGCTGGTCGCGCTGGTGACGGCCGCCATCGGAAGAAAGCTGAGTGCCAGAAAAGAGACTGCTGCAAACCTTCGTAGGGAAAATATGATGCAATGCGACAGAGCAAACATGAGTACCCCTTCACTTTGCTGAAAGTGAGAAACGTATGCAAATCACATACAAGCATCCTCTAGCTAGAGAAAACGCAGCGCGATGAGCAGTGGGAAAGTTTGATTACCGGCATTGCCGTGTGCCGCGTTGCGGCACGGCTGATGCAAGCTTCTTAGATTGAAGGTACACTTTGCACAATCGCAAGTAAAGAATGGCTCAGCTGGCCATAGCTCGATGCCAAGAATGCTTTCATTAGGGATAAAGTCGTTTTCTCTTGGTATCAAGTGGCAATCTATGGTAATCTGGAACTATGGAACCAGTAACACTGCAACATATTGAATCTGTACCGGGTAAATGTGGCGGCAAACCTTGCATCAAGGGCACCCGCATTCGTGTCTGGGATATTTACGTTGCAAGTGAAATTCGAGGCGAAAGTCCCGACCAAATTACGGCTCAATATCCATCGATTAGTTTGGCCGACGTTCACGCTGCCCTGGCTTACTATTGGGATAATCGCCAGATGATCGACCAGCAGATGAAAGAGGCAGACGAGTATGTTGAGCAGATAAAACAGGCAACAGGCCCCGGACCGCTGGCGACAAAGCTTGCCAATATGGATGCAGGCAGTGATTCGCTACCTACTTGATGAGAATGTTCCTTACGCCATCGCGCATGGCCTCCGGCAACGTGACGTGGTAGTCACTACAGCCGCCGAAGCTGATCTGCGGTCAGTAGATGATGAACTAATCGTGGAATATGCGCTTACAGAAGGATATGTAATCTTCACTCAAGATGACGACTTCCTGCGAATGCACAACACGGGAATAAGACATTCTGGTATTGTCTATTCAAAACAAGGCAAACGCACATCAGGGGAAATTATTCAATTCCTCAAATTTCTCGCCGAGATTCTGGAATCCAAAGACATGCAAAATCAGGTTGAGTATTGCTAAATTCTTTGAATAGATCCTAAAGCAAACTATCCAACAGCAGCCGCATCTTGCGCATTTCGGCGCGGTGGTCTTGGCCTTCCAGCGGGGGCATGTGGATCGAGAGGGCACGATCGTAGCCAGCGTTTTGCAGTTGGCTGATCAGCTTGCCGTAATCCAGTTCGCCCTGGCCGACGCGGACGTGGAGTTGGCTCTTGGTCGAATCGCGCAGGTGAACGTGGTACACATAGGGCATCACCTTCGAATAGTCGCGGCCCTGGCGTGGGCCGGCGATGTAGTGCGAGGGATCGAGCGCCAAGCCCAGGCCTTTCACGTTGTCGCAGAGGACGACCGCCGTGTCGGGATCCTCGGTCATCGTGCCGATTTCGGTTTTCAGTGCGACCAGGCAGCCTTCGAGCGAGGCGATGCGTACGAGTTCGCGAAGACGTTCGATTTCTTCGTTGAAGGGCGTGCCTAATTCGGCTGCGGGCACAACAAGGGGAACGACCCGTTGTGACTTGGCCAGCTTGCAGCAGGCGTTGAAGCGGTCGTAGTAGTCGCCGCCCCAGGGACCAGGATCGACCGAGAAGGCAGAGATGGCCAGTCGACTCGTATCGCGGACTGCTTCGACGGACCTGTCGAAATCTGCTAGCACGGCGGAAGGTTTTCCCCAAGTGAGGCCTTCTTCGTGAAGGGGAAGTTCGACCGAGGAGAATTCCAAGTCGACCAACATTGGGAGGACATCCGACTGAGGAATCTCAGGGAAACACTCTGCTGCAGCACAAACTATCAAGCCGCCAACTCCTATCGAAGTGTACTGTGGGAAAATTCTCGCCGATTCGTACTGGTACTGTAACGGCAAGCAGGGCCAACTGGCAACATTAAATGACCAATGTCCAATGACCAATGTCCAAATCGACGCTGTGGTTCGCGTTTCAGGGGGCAATGTTCATTGGAAATTGGTCATTGCTTTCTGGTAATTTCCTCACCTCGTTGTCCCACGGGGCGGTAGCAGTAGAATAGGGAATCTGCCTACGCTGTGCGAACGTGATGGAGGTTTTGCAAGCGAACTTGAATCCTCAAATACCCTTTCGACCCACGAGATCTTTCGATGTCTGACACGCCCTCCCCTACCCCGAATTATGGTTCCCCACCTCCACCACCTCAGGTGATTCTCCAGCAACAGCCTCCCTCGGCCTTCGGACGCTACGGCAAGTTTTTGATTGTCTTATTGGTCCTGGCTGTGATGTCGCTCATCGGCATGTCTGCCAGCTATCAAAGTTATTTCAGCGAGCCGGGCGCGCCGCAGGAGAAGTATCACTCGCTCAGCAAGACGGCCGACAAGAAAATTGCCATCATTGATATTTCAGACACCATCCTGGACACGGATGGATTTGTGAAGCAGCAACTCGACCGGGTGCGCAAGGACGACGACGTGGTCGCGCTCGTGCTGCGGATCGATTCTCCCGGGGGAACCGTCACTGCCAGCGACTTTCTCTATCATCATGTGGTGGAACTCGCCAAGGATCGCAAGCTCCCCGTTGTGGTGAGTATGGGAGGCATCTGCGCGAGCGGCGGGTATTACATCGCCATGGCTGTTGGCGAAGTGGAGGATACTCTCTTTGCCGAACCGACCACCTGGACCGGATCGATCGGCGTCGTGATTCCCCACTACGATCTCTCCGGGATGCTGGCCAGCTTTCATGTGAAAGACGACTCGATCGCGAGCGACAAATTCAAACTAATGGGAAGCCCGACGCGCGAGCTGAGCCCCGCCGAGCGAGCCGAAGAACGCAAGCTGTTTCAAGAGTTGGTGGATAATAGTTTCGACCGGTTCAAGGAAATCGTGCTCAGAGGTCGACCCAAGTACCGAGAAGACGAGGATGCCTTCAAGAAGGTCACCAATGGCCAGATTTTTACGGCCAGCCAGGCACTTGAGCTGGGTCTGGTGGACCAGATCGGTTTTGTAGAAGCCGCGATTGAGCGGGCCGCCAAGTTGGCCAAACGGGACCCCGACGATCTGCGCTGCATCAAGTATCAGGAACCGGTTACTCCGTTGGACGCGCTAATGAGTGTAAAAGCGAGCGAACCGCCGAGTGTCTTGAGTAACTTGCAGGCGCTGCTGGATCTTTCGGCACCCCGGGCGTATTACCTGTGTACGTGGTTGCCGGGTTGGTTGGAGGGCGCGGCGCGGTGACAAACTGTCATCCCGAAGGAGTTTCGCGACTGAGGGATCTGGACAGCATTATAAATTACGAATACGAATTGTGACCCGCGTAAAAGGAGAGACCAGATCCCTCTGGTCGCGGAGCTCCCATCGGGATGACATAATAGTCGGAACTCCTATCGGAATGACAAGCACTCTCTCACCGCATCTATTGAACTCGCTCGGCGAGCCCCTAGAGACCTGGCTCAAGGAGAACAGCCTGCCGCGGTTTCGGGCTGCGCAGATTCGCAACTGGCTCTTCAAACGGCGCGCACGTGACTGGGAGGAAATGACTGATCTCCCCAAGGCATTGCGTGCTCAATTGGCAAGCGACTGGCAATTGTGGACCAGTGAAATCATCCGCCACACCCAGGCGGAGGATGGCACGGAGAAGCTGCTCTTGAAACTGGCCGACGGTGGGCAGATCGAATGTGTGCTCTTGCGCGATTCGGTCCGCCGCACGATTTGCATCAGCACCCAGGTAGGCTGCGGGATGGGCTGTGTGTTCTGCGCGAGCGGGCTGGATGGCGTAGAACGCAATCTCACAACCGGCGAAATCGTTGAGCAGATGCTACGCTTGCAGTTGCTCCTGGGACCCGAG
Organism: uncultured Planctomycetaceae bacterium; assembly: GCA_937925545.1. GTDB lineage: Bacteria > Planctomycetota > Planctomycetia > Pirellulales > Lacipirellulaceae > Bythopirellula. The sequence goes on along the minus strand of CALALR010000015.1, from coordinate 319,690 downwards.
GAGCGACTCAGCCACATTGTGGTGATGGGAATGGGTGAGCCGCTGGCGAATCTCGATGGTTTGCTCCCTGCGCTGGCAGAAGCGCATCGACCTGAGGGGCTCGATATCAGCGCCCGACGGATCACGATTTCCACCGTGGGGCTCCCCCAGGCAATCGAACGGTTGGCCCGCGAACAAGCAAGCTATCGGCTGGCGATATCGCTGCATGCGCCCAACGATGAATTGCGAAACAAGCTCGTGCCGGTGAATGAGAAGATTGGTTTGTCCGCAATTATGGCAGCAGCGGAGAGTTTTTTCGCCGTCTCGGGGCGGCGGCTCACGTTTGAGTACGTGCTGCTGGCCGAAGTGAACGATGCGGTGGAGCATGCGCGCGAACTGGGCAGGTTGCTCTCCGGTCGTGAAGCGCTATTAAACGTAATCCCCTACAACCCGGTCGCCGGCTTGCCGTATCGCACCCCTAGCGTGGAAAGACAGCAACAGTTTCGCCGCATTCTGGAAGCGGCCGGCGTGCGCGTTCGGTTTCGGCATCGCAAGGGAGACAAGATCGACGCTGCGTGTGGGCAGTTAAGAAGGTCGCAATTGGTGGAGTTGGGGTAGGAGACAGTTAAGTCCTAAGATGTGGCTGAGACGCCGATCACCACAGGTTTGATCTTCCCATCCAACAAGCAACTCACATTGACGTCGCCCAGTACGTTGATCGTTGTGCGGCAGCGGTCCAGGAACCAGTCGACCGTGAGCAAGAGGGCGATGTATTCCACGGGGAGACCGACTGCCGTGAATACCAGGGTCATCGTTACCAAGCCCGCTTCGGGGATTCCAGCGGCACCGACCGAAGCAATGATGGAAGTCACGACGACAATCAATTGCTGGGTGATCGTAAGATGCTGGCCGAGCAGTTGGGCGACGAACAGGGCGGACATGGCCTCGTAGAGCGCGGTGCCGTCGTTGTTGAAGTTTGCCCCCACGAGGGCTCCCATGCTGGCGGATTGTTCGCGGATGCCGACTTTCTGGGTGAGGCATTCGTACGTGACCGGCATCGTCGCCGTGGAACTGTCGGTTGAAAACGCCATCGCAAGTGCGTCGCGCATACCACGCAACACATCCATGGGCCTCGCCCACGAAAATAGACGGATTCTCAGCAGATACCAACCGGTTTGCAGTGACAAGGCAATCAAAACCGCCAAGACAAACGCTCCCATAGCCTTGAACGGGGAGAACCCTTCCGTACCGACCACTTTGGCGACGATGGCGAACACCCCGATGGGCACCACTTGGATAATCCAATGCAGCATAGTGAGAACGACCTGGTAGCCGATCTCGACAAAGTCTTGCACATTGTTGACCGGTTTAGACTTCACCCCACGCAGCGCGATTCCAAATGCCACCGCTATGAAGATCACACCGATAATATTCTGCTTATCGCTCAGCGGTCCCAGGATGCTTTTCGGGACATTTTGAATGAGCAGATCGACCGGTGAGACAGTGGTTGACTCCTTCGATGCTGGCGCTTCGGGTCTCTCAAGCTTCGACCAGGTTCCTGGTTTCATCACATTCGCCACCGTGAGACCAATCGCAATTGCAACCGTGGTGTTGAGCAGCAGCAAGCCAGCCAACCGTCCCGCGGTTCTGCCGGAAATCTGCGTGGTCATGAGTACGTGCACGACCGCGATTAAAATCAGCGGGGGCGCCAAGGCGGCCAGCAATTGAAGAATCACCCTGCTGGGCACCTCCAAGAAAGACGCATGCTCGCCAAGCAAAAGCCCTGTGACGAGCCCCAGCATCATTGCGATCAGGATGCGGACATACAGCGGAGTGGCATTGAAGCGGCTTAGCCAACTTTTGGACTCAGAAGTTGTTGTTGCCATGAACGGGACTCCCTTCTTTTCCAGCCGTCGACGTCAAGCCGATGGTTTGCTCACTATAATCATTGGCTAACTCCAACGGCTATTAGAGAGGAGATCAAAAAAACAAGCCAGCCGAGTCGCCGCAGAACGCAGCTAACTCGACCGGCTATCGGGGGGAGACCCTTGGTTTTGAGTGGGAATCACTTATTCCCACTAGTTCTCATAGGCTTGCCGCCTTGCTGCTCAAGTTGTTGTTGAAGCTGCTTGAGCTGCTCTTCCATCTTCTGCATCCGCTGGAGGACTTCGTCCTCATGCTGTTGGATGCCGGGCATGATGCCCAGGTTATTGGGGAGCATGTGCTGAAGTTCGGCTTTCCAGTCGAGATTGCCTAGTTCCTTCTTGATATCGAAGCCGCCTCCTTGGCCCTGCAGCATCCCTTCGACGTACTGGCGAACATCCTGGGGCAATTCGGCCAGCGCCTTGGCGTCGCTGCTATCGAAGCTCCACGTCTGGTCACCCTTTTGGACGGTGATCTTGGCTGGCCCATCGTTCTCGCGCATTACGGAGACCGACATGCCGTTGGGCATCGCGTTGAGGTCGATGCGATTGTGGTTGAAAGCCAGCCCGGGGCCGATGATGCGTCGGCCACCAATGCCACCAGGAAAACCACCACCCGCATTGAATTGTTCCAAAAGTCGCTGGAGCGCCTGATCGGCACCTCCCAGTGGTGCGGTCATGTCACCACCCGATAGCTGCTCCACGTTGGCAGGTCGCTCTTCGGGCGTGACGGAGATGGTCATCTCTTTGCCCAGGCGAAGGAGCAACAACTCGAGTGGTTTCTCCTTGTTGTTTAAAACTTCATTTTGGAGGACAAGCATGGAGTCAACGGCATTGCCATTGGCCCGCAGGATGATATCGTGTTTGCGCAAGCCTGCTTTTTCGGCCGGGCTGTCGGAGACAACATCCTCGATCACGACTCCCATCTCCTCGGCAAGCTGCAACTGGGTGCGTAGCACGGGATCATCGACATTGCGTCCCCGCAGACCTATCCAATAGCTTGGTTCCTGTGGTGTTTCTTCGGCGGCGAGGGGAAGGTCTGGTTCATCGGCACCCGCCGGGCCGATCTGCACGATGTTTCCTTCAAGCTCTTCGGCTTGTGCATGTGCAACTTGAATCGACTGCGAAATAAGGGCCGCGATCGCCGTGAGCCCGACAATAATCAAGGCGTCCCAGATCCAATGGTTGCGTTTCATTTTGTGTTCTCCTGTAAAAAGTGTGAATTAATAATAATCGCCAAATTGGCGGAATGACACAATTACGACTCACCTACTCAACAACTAATACACCGGTCGATTAACAGGCACCACATAGGTGTCATCCACGGGCACGACCATGGGAACCAGCCCCTGGTCCTGTTCGAAAAACAAGGGTGCGTAGCGCCGTTTGCTGCGGAGATCGAGTCCCCGGTTTTGCAAGCCCGCACGCAGTTCGGCAGGTACCGAGGAGGATGCCTGAGCCCACTGGCCGCCGAGCGTTTCGGCATCTACCAGGGGGAGGCTCACGCGCTGGTTGCGACCCTCGACGTCGCGCACCACCAGGGTGACAGCATCACTTGAATCGGTTAATCTCTTGACTGGTGCATTTACCTCGGGCTGGAGTTGCTCGACGACTGGCACCTCGTTCGACGCGAGTTCGTTCGGAGAGGGTGCGACTTTGTTTTGAGGTTGGAGGCTCCAACCCAAGGCGAAAGCGATCAATGTGCTGGCAGCCAATGCCCACACCCTCACTGACCGCGCAGGGAGCTGCGAGGGCGTTGCTGCTTCAACCTGCACGGTCGTGGGAGGGGCCTCCGTGCGCACATATGATTTCAACTGCTCGCGCCAAACTTGCGCCTCCAACAGTGCCAGAGCACATTGCCGCCAACCGTCGGGTCGACCATCGAGCGATGCCAATAATTCGCGGCGCTCTTCAGGAGTTAATTCTCCATCCGCCAGGCGGTCGAATAATGCATTGTCGTTTTGCGGTGTTGATTTCATGGTATTGAAGTCATTCTGAGGGGCCTTCATTCAATACTGTCATTCTGAGGGAGCCTCAGCGACTGAAGAATCTGGTTTATACTCGTGCTCGGGACGCAATGTGTGTTGGTGGTGCTACACAGATTCCTCAAGTCGCGGAGCTCCTTTCGGAATGACAATCATTGCGGAACAATTTCGGGAGCCAACTGTGCCAGTGAGCGACGCATTTTCTCGCGGGCTCGGTGCAAGCGGGATTCGACGGCGCTGGTGGTCAAACCCAGATGCTCGGCCAATTGGCGATAACTCCAATCTTCGGTGTACTTGAGTAACATCATCTCCGCATCGCGCGAAGGCAATCCGGTCAAAGCGTCACGCACGATGCGCTGCTGCTCTTCAGCCAGTAGCCAGTCGAGCGGGTCCGGTTCCGAGGAACTCGATGGCACTTCAGCCTCGCGGGCATACCGCTCCATCAGTCGTCGAGTGCGACCCAGGCGTCGCCGATACTGCAACGCACAGGTCACAGCAATACGGTACAGCCAGGGGGCAACTTTATCCGCATCGCGAAGTCGATCGACGCTCCGCAATGCCTCGGCTTGCACCTCCTGCATCACTTCCTCAACGGCACCAAACTCCACACCGCGAGCCCGCAACACGGTCGCCAACCAGCGACGATGTTCGCCGAGCACGCGCGGCCAGTCCATGGTTTGGTTCATCGGGGGTTTTTGCTTCCAAAGAGGTAGTTACCGCTGGCGGGGATATCTTGCGGAAAAAATGGCGAGAAATTTTGATCAAAGAAATAGAACGCAGAAAAACGCTGATTTTTTCGGATTTTCGCAGGTCTTTTTAGTCAGCCTTTTCGTTTAATCTGCGAAATTCTGCTGGATTCGCGTTCTTCCGTGGCAAATTTCTTTCTTCCAACTTTTTTTATACGAACGAAGCCCGGTGAGGGGTCTGGCGTAGGAGGAAAACCCAGCCGACGGCAGTCGCCGCGAGCAGTAGAATGCTGATATTCTGCGAAATACTCAGCCCAGTGCCGAAGACGGCCGATTCGTCGATGCGGATTATTTCCAGCAAGAATCTTGAGATGGGGTGGATCGTGAGCATCAGGGCCGTGACCTCACCATCGCGGCGGCGGAAGGGGTAGTAGCTCCACAAAAACCAACACAACAGGGCCGCGTCGATCGAGCTGTAAATTTGTGTCGGATGGACGGGCAGACTCCTCGGCGGCAGATTGAGGGGCAACCCTGTGGCAGCGTCGAGCGGCGGATTCTCACCCACAAGCCGTCCGCTTTCCAGTTGCTCCATGTAGGGCAGACTCTCGCGGGGGAAGGTGACTCCCCAAGGCAAATCGGTCTCACCACCATAGCAGCAGCCATTCAAGAGACAACCGATCCGCCCAAAGGCGAGCCCAATGAGCAGACTGGGAGCAATCAAATCGGCCAGCGCGAGGGCCGGCATCTTGTTGCGATAAGTGAAAACAAGAAACGCCACACTTGCGCCGATCAAGGCACCATAAACCACCAGCCCCCCTTCTGTGAATTTAATGATGGCCAGGAGCGTAGACTGCCAGTCGTCGAATTGAAAGCGAGTATTCCAATATTCGATCACATAGAACAAGCGGGCCCCGACTATGCCGCAGAGGAACATGCCGAATGCCAAGGAGAGTATTTTGTCGGGATGGATGCCCATTTGTTTGCCGCGATGGATAGCCATCGCGAGGCCTGCGACGGAGCCCAGCAGGACCATCAGTCCGTAGCCGCGCAGGGGCAAGCCCTCGGGGAAAAAGCGCGGTAGAAGCGCGATGGCCAGGGCACCGATCACCCAGCCGGGGAGAAACTCTTTCCAGCTGTGTTGGCGAGTTTTGCTGGTGTAAATCACCATGGCAACAATGCCACCGATAATCCACAACGCAAGCAGCACACCCACGCCGAACAGTGGCACACCAGAGATCTCAATGGGAATGCGTAAGAGTTCGGAACACATGGGAGCGGAAGAATGACCAATTTACATTGACGAATGACCAAGCCAGATATGACTGCGTAGTGAATTCTAGTGGTGCGGGTAGGATGAAGCGAGGGCAGTCGGGAGATCTTATCAAGCGCAAGTGCGGGATGCTTAGAAATGCAAGCGATTCCGGGCGATGTGTGTTCCCCAGTAAAGCGACTTAGAATTTCCGATAGCACATGCTATCGCACGCGTAGTCCAGGTGGTATGCTGAATTGTGTTGCCTGCGAATCTCGAATGAAAAATAGGTGTATCATGTTTCGCAAAGCATTTGTCGCGGCGGCGGTGTTGGTCTTTCTGGAATTGTTTACGGCAAGTTCTTCCTCGGCTCGCGTTATTAGTCAGAGGAATCCCTATCGCAGCTACAACATTAGCGGCATCAACTATGGATCGATGCAGTGGGAACGCACAAATCGTAGTCAATCGACTTACCGATTCCGCTCCACCCGGTCATGGTTTCGCCGAAGATAGGTGGAAGCCTCTCGCCGAACTGGAGAGATTTGACGTGTTAGTGTGTAGAATTCGAATCGCATGAAGCAACCCCCTTTGCAGCAACACGTCGCTTCTCACCTGCCAGCAGCGATCCGTCGGCGGCTCAACGAAAAATCTCGACCGAGTTATCTCCGAGATTTTATTTACGGTGCGATCGATGGCGCCGTGACAACCTTTGCCGTGGTTTCTGGTGTGGCCGGCGCCGGACTTAGTTCGAGCGTTATCATCATCCTGGGCATAGCCAACCTGATCGGCGATGGGTTCAGCATGGCAGCCAGCAACTATCTGGGAATCCGCGCCGAACGCGAGTTACAAGAGCGAATTCGCCGTACCGAGAAGCAGCACATTGAGCGGTATCCCGAAGGGGAGCGGGCCGAGATCCGTGAGATCTTTCGCCAAAAGGGTTTCAGCGGTGCCGACTTGGATCGAGCGGTAGAGATTATCACTTCGGATGTGAATCAATGGGTCGACACGATGGTAACCGACGAGCATGGTCTGGCGCTCGACGGCCCAGACCCGCGGTTGGCCGCTTTGACAACGTTTGTGGCATTTATCACGGTCGGTTTCATCCCCCTCTTGGTCTTTGTCTGGCAGTGGTTTTTGCCCGGCACTGTGGAGAGTCCCTATCTGTGGAGTACTTTGCTCACTAGTGCGGCGTTTTTTGGTGTGGGCGCTGCCAAATCCTGGTTTATCCAGCGGCCCTGGTACCGCGAAGGGTTGATCACCATGGCGGTGGGGGGAACTGCAGCGGCACTGGCCTATCTGGCTGGCAATCTCATCGGTGGGGCCCTGCCTCATTAATACACCAGCTTTCACAGTGCCCCGGCAAGCTTCAATGAGGCGACGATCCGGATATCATTGAACAGGCATTTCGATGCATAGTAGGTCTGCTCTTCGTGACCAGCGAAGCGGCGTTTGAAGTCCGCATGGCCAGCCAGGTTGTAAAAATAACGGTTGATCCACCAGGCATTGAGTGCGCGGCTCCAACTGAAATGGATCAGTGGATTGGCGCGAAATTCCTTGTCCGTGATCCCAGCCATCGGCGAAAGGCCGAGCATGATGCGTTCGACCCCTTCGCGTTGAAACTGCTCGATGGCCAGTTTCATGATTCCCTCTTCGGCGCGCAACGGTGCATCGGGAAGGCGACGTTTGATTGCTGGTGAGTAGCCTACGACCTGTCCTGAGCGATAGATGGGGTCGAAGAAAATGAAAGCCTCGACTGCTCCCATAGGCGAAAAAAGAAAGAACTTTCGCACGTCTACTTCGTCGTCATAGACGATCGGGCGATTGAAGAAATAGACATCTCGAGTTGTCCGGCGATCGGCTTGCCATTTGTCCGAGAGTTGGCGAATTTCTTTTTCGGAAATGTCGTCGGCAAAGCTCCCTTCACGAACCGTGTAATTGTGCTTGGCAAGCCAATTAGTCGCATGACGAAGACGCTCCTTTTGTTTGCCAGTGAAGTCATAAGCGGCCAGGTCTAATCGTGTGTCGTAGCCCATTTCGTTGATCCAATATCCTTGCTCTTGGAGCAGTTGGGCCGTCGTGCGAGAAATCTGCCAGAAGCAATTCTTGGGATGCTGCATGCTGAAAGCTGCCAGCAAGGGACCGTGCAACGCGGGGACGCCCACCGGATCTGCCAAGACGCAGGCAATCCCCCACTTCCTGCGATACGCGAGGTAGGCCTCTCCGTGCCAAAAATACTCAAGTCCTGGCTGGACGGCGGTGGAATAGGCCTGCGTAAAGCTGCCAAACCCTTGCACGAGCTGAAGACGGGCTTCAGTAGTCTGGGAATTTCTCACTGGAGAGGGATTCACTAGGACAATATAGCCTGGAAGATACGGAAAACACCTACGCGGCTTGGCCTGACGGGAGCCCAGAACCGGTGAGGAAAACTTTGAGAATTTCGTTGACAAACTAGAGTAGCAGGGATACTATGGAGCTTGATGTGGGACCTTACCACGCACATTTTACGTTTGAAACGCGAGTTTGACCTAATACTGTAGACCGCAAAACATCTTAGTTTATCCCCAGGATACCGCTAATTCTACGAGCGACTCCCCAATCCTTCTTCCATCTGCCATTTTATTTGGCTGATGTGCCAGAGGTATTCGGGTGTCGCTTTTTTTGTGGGTGGAATGAAACCTAAATAACCACGGCTGGTAGCCAACCCGCTCATACAACGAAGCGAAACCCCGGAAAACGCTAATTAATTAGACGATTCACAAAATCTCCCCTTCGAAAGCTCGGCTTGGCTGAGCTTCGTGCCTGGGAAGTTTTTGTGAATCGTTTTTTTATGGGCTCACAATTCTGCAACACCGAAACAGTATTTCACACGAATCAAACGAACCCTTTCATCTCAACTAAGACGGAATCCACTTTGGAGAGGAACTTATGGCACGCACTTACAAAACTTTATTTCTGATTGTCGCTATCCTTGCACTACCCATTTCTCAGACTTTCGCCGCACCGATTAATTACGGTGACTTCAGCGACATTCCGCCCGGCTCGGTGATGTATCTGGATGTGACAGAGTCTTCGGCCACCGACCCACTTCCGCTCTTTGGCCCTCCTAGTATAACGGGCAACAATTTAGCTTTCTTGCCGAAGGCATTTGCAGCATTTGCGACTTCTGGGGCGAATGATATCACTGACGGTCAACTCAACACGCAAGTGATGGTATTGGAAATAAACAATGTCGTTGCAGGCGGGCTCACTTCATTGAGTGTTACTGAGAGAGGAGATTACACCCTATTTGGTACTGGTACTACATTAACTAACGTAGCGGCTGGCGTCTCTCTCCATGTCGAAATTTTGGAAGTTGATGGAAACCCCATCGTGCCAATCAATGTGTCCTCCAATGCTTCCTTTTCAAATAGCTTAACGTCCAGTGGCCCCACTGTTCTTGCACCATGGGCAATTTCTTCGGGAGTTTCCTTAGGATCTGTTTTGGCACAAAACCAGATCCCTTTTAAGTTTGGCGTCACCAAAGCGAACATCGTAATCGACAATCAACTTCTAGCCACCAGCGAGGCTAATTCAATTGCCTTCATTGCCAAAAAGGGCTTTTCAATAAGACCTGTTATCGAGATTAATCCTGACTTCGTTATACCTGAGCCAACTACCTTGATACTCGGGCTTGCGAGTCTTCTGGCGGTGACTACCATTCGGCGACAGGCATTCGCCTAGGTATAGAATCGTAACGAGTACTAACGCCCTCCGGCGACGTCAATAAAACTTCCCGTAGAATAGCTCGACTCATTGGACAACAGCCAGAGGATGGCATGCGCCACCTCCTCTGGCTGTCCCCCCCGCTTCATGGGGAGGCTGTGCCGTACTCGCTCGATGCGATCGGGCTCACCGCCCTGGGCATGAATATCCGTGTAGATGACGCCCGGTCGGACGGCATTGACGCGGATGTTCTCTGCGGCGACTTCGTGTGCCAAGCCAATGGTCAAAGCATCAATCGCCGCCTTGGAAGCGGCATAGTCGACGTATTCGTTGGGCGACCCTAGTTTCGCCGCCATCGACGACACATTGACAATCGTACCCCCCTGGCCACCATGTTTGGTTGACATCCGGCGGATGGCTTCCCGGGCGCAGAGAAAACAACTTGTTACATTTGTGGTGAGGACACGATTGATTCGCGCGGCGTCCATTGCTTCAACACGCATCTGTTTCTCCAGCATGCCTGCATTGTTGACCAACGCCGTCAGCAGCCCCAGTTCGCCATCGATGGTGTGGAACAGTCGCACGACATCCTCCTCAAGGGAGACGTCGGCCTGAATCGCCCTTGCATTTCCACCTCGACTGATAATGTCAGCGACAACTTCCTCGGCGGCGGATTGATTCTGGCGATAGTTAACCGCGACGTGGTAACCGCGCTCAGCTGCGAGCCGGGCGGTCGCCGCACCGATTCCACGACTCCCGCCTGTGATGAGGACAACCTTTTGCATGGAACTAAAAGCTTTCTTACAGAATATTGGGAGGGACCAGGCACAACACTCCTGGCGTGATTGGAATTGGTTCTACCAACCTGAGCCGAGTCATGACAACCCGGGGAGAACGGAGGCAACGAGCCAGACTCTACGGCTTGGACATTGCCAACAACCAGGTTTCGTCGCTTTGCCTGTAAATGATCTGTTCTCTTGGCATGCGTTCCAGATCAAAACGAGTGACAAACTGTTCCGCTGACAACTCACTTCGTTCACCCAGTCCACACCACTCGCTCAATAAGCCGATGATCCTCTCGGGAGCGACACCTTGCTCGCGGAAATGGGATAGACGGCTATCACCGTGACGCTTAGCCAGGCGGCGGCCATCCTCGCCCACGACCAGAGGCAGGTGGGTGTACTCAGGCTGCGGCAACAGTCCGAGTTTCTCGTAGAGCAACGTCTGTCGCGGCGTAGAACTCAACAGATCGTCTCCTCGAATGATCTGATCAATTTCCTGCCGCGCGTCGTCCACAACGACTGCCAACTGATAGCTGGGAAGCCCTGCCTTGGTACGGACCAGAAAATCCCCTACCGTTTCGCCTACGTCGATGGCGTGTGCTCCGGAGAACTGGTCAACAAACTGCCTGCTTCCTGCAGGAACGTGCAGCCGAAGCGCGAAGTCCTCTAAGTGACTTTGGGAGGCGGAAATGGGAACCAATCTGTCTGGCCTGCAGGTCCCCGGGTAACGCAGCTCATGTTCATCTCCATGTGGAGCAGAGAGCGCGGCTTCTTCGATCTGTTTGCGGGTACAGGTACAAGGATAGATGTCGGCTTGCGAACCGAGTCGTTCCAGTGCCGATATGTAGGGCGATAAATCTGCCAGCTGATAAGTGGGGCCTTCGTCCCAATCCAGCCCCAGCCAGGTGAGAATATCAATTGCTTCCTCAGCCGCTCCCCGCTTCACGCGGGGTCCATCGAGGTCCTCGATTCTCAAGACAATCTGCCAGCCTCGTTGGCGAGCGAGTGCCCAGTTCACCAGAAAGGTCCGCGCGTTCCCTAAGTGCAAGGCACCCGTAGGAGAGGGAGCCAGTCGCGTACGGTGAGTTGGCATAACTTTCTGAAATAAATTTAGTGAAAACCAATTGACATAGAACTAAATTTTATTGATTTTAAAAGAAAGCACAATACATAAAACTAAAGCATGGACTTGAAATCTCCCAACGCTGAATGCCCCTATTGCCAGCAGGCGATGACCGTCAGTCGCATGACGTGTCACTCCTGTCAGGTGGCAGTTGAGGCGACATTTCCCACGGCTCGGCTGGCCAACTTGCCAGTGGAACATCAACGGTTTATCGAAATATTCGTACTGGCCAGCGGCAGTCTCAAGGAAATTGCCGAGCAGACGGGGGTCAGTTATCCGACGGTTCGGTCGCGGTTGGACAAGGTGATAGCAGCACTCCGCGAAGAAATTGGTCGCACACAAAAAACAAAGGGGTCGATCCTCGACGCGGTGAGTGCGGGAAAACTTTCGGCCGAAACCGCGGCACAATTGATCAAGGCGATTTAGAAGGAGGGATTAGTCGTTAGTAGTTAGTAGTTGGTGGTTGGAAGACAACATACCACTCACCACTCGCCACCCACCACACAATGGCACACACTCTACCAACACGAGAGGAGGAACTCAAAGCGATGCTCCCTCCCGACGAACAACAAATCCTGGACACGGCACTCCTGGAATCGGACCAACTGTTGGCCCGATCACTTCGCGACGATCAGCAACGCCGCCGCAAGCGGATCATCTGGTTGTCAACACTTTTGATAGGAGGAGTAGCCATGGCAACGTTAGTGTGGTTTTTGATGATGGGGCTGTCGGCGACGAGCGTGACTCGTGCCGACGCCACGGAGGCTCTAGATCTAAGTCGAGAAGGCTGGCAACTTTGGCAGCAGCGAGAGTTTGCCAACGCGGAAGAGAAATTCTCCAAGTCAGTCAAACTCAATCCCAAAGATGCCGACGCTTGGAACGGGCTCGGCTGGGCACAATTCAATGGAGGACGGAGCGCGGCAGCGGTGAATTCGTTCGAAAAGTGCGTGAAACTCTCGCCGAAACACCCGGCGGGACTCAACGGCTTGGGACAAATCTATCTGATGTGGGGGGAACTTGGCCCTGCAGAAAAGTATCTCAAGAAGGCGGCTCCTAATGCCCCGGCTGCCTGGTATGGCCTGGCACGGCTCTATCTCATTCAGGGGGATTTCAAGAAGGCTAAGCCATGGGTGGAGCGATTGGCTGAAGACCCCAACAACGCCGAGGCGCAGCGGATGCTCGAAGCCGTCAAGAACGAGAAGCTTCCCGAAGACTTAAAGATCATGCTCCAACCTGCGGGAAAGCCAGCCGACGCCAAAGAAGGTGAAGTAGATGAAGCCAAAACGGAATCAGAACAAACCTCGGCCGACGAGAAGGAGTTGAGCTCGCTTCCCCAGGATGAATTCTCCGAGTGGCGCGAGCAACTCACGTCCGCTGGCGAAGACTCGCGTTGGTATGTTGGGGCGAACTTCGGCAAGACCCTCTCAGCGTTGCCTGGCGATGAGGCGTACCAGATTCTCCAGCCTTGTTGGTCGGAGATTGCCGACAGTGTACGTCCACAGATTCTCAAGGGCTTTTCTCCGGGGATGATGGGAAACAAAAAGATGAACTCACAGTTCTTCAACGTGATGAATCTGGGGATGTCCGATCCCGAGCATAAAGTGCGTGAATTCGCTGCGACTTATTTGGAGATGCAGGGACTGCCGAATTACGCTAATGACCTGGAAGGATATGCCAAGTGGTGGGAGTCGAATAAGGATCGTCCTGCCAAGGAGATCGTCAAAAGGATTAAGCTGCAGGTTTCTGATTTCGTTAAGTGAGATGGGATTCGTTCCGGGGTGCGGCCGCGAGCCGTGTGAGGGAAAACACGTGCCGTGTCCAGCTCCGCGGCCCGTCCGCGCCCTGATACAACGATTGTAGTGGTAGTAGACCATAGGCTTGCTGCCAATGGCTAGAAGGAACCGAAAAGGGCGGTTTCCTGCGGTAATCTTGCCAAATCGTTGCTCTCTTCCAATTCCAGACTACAATGGAAAGAACGGGATTTAAAGTCCCGTACTCAATTTTCAATCCTATCTGAACCGCTGACTTGCAGGTTGTTGCTCGTGGATTTATCGCGCTGTTGATCAGTTGGAGCATTGCTCATTGATCGCTCTGATGCGCACACAATTGGCTCTCTCCGTTGTGAACCCTTTTTGCTGAGCTTGATTTCGCGAATCGTCTCTTATGACCGATTCGAGAATGTCTCTTTAGGAGAACTTATGTTGAACCGCTACAAAATACTCTTCGGCCTGCTGGCATGCCTTATCGGCGAGGCGCCTGTTAGCGCGGCATTCAGCTTGTCGTTTTCAGTCAACCAAACTAACTTCACGGCTTCCCAATTAACGGCCCTCAATATCTCGCTCGATCTGGCAAAGGCGCGCTGGGAAAAGGTGATCACGGGCTACCAACCAGGAATCAGCATCAGCGGGGTTCCTATTACAGTCCAAGCAGGCTCGGCATTCGCAGCAGCTAGTGTGGGAACCACCACTACTCAAGGGGGATTCCATCTTTCTACGAGTGGCAGACTGTTTGTGAATCCGGCAGTGATTGATGCCTACTTCAGTTGGAACGGCGTAGGACCACCCAATCCGAATCCCAACTTCCTTGGTCTCAATTACCTTGACGACATCCTGGCCCACGAGATTGGCCATGCAATCGGCATTGGAACACTCTGGACGAGCAACGGCGTCTCGACGCCAGGCACCGGTCAGTATACGGGCATCTTTGGAGTGCACGCTTATCAGAAGGAATTCGATCCGTTGGCCACTTTTGTACCAGTCGAACAAGCGGGTGGCTCTGGCACGCCGGATAACCACTGGAATCAGCTCATGCGAAGTAGCGTTCAGGAGGGAAACCCCAGCGATCCTTGGAATCTATCCCCCCTGACGGGAATCACAGACGCGCAAGGGCGCGACTTTGCCCTGGAGCTGATGACGGGGGCACTGGATCCAGACTATGGGGAGCCCTTCTTAAGCATGACCACGATTCAATCCCTGCGCGATATGGGATTCACGGTGGTGCCGGAACCGAGTAGTGTTTCATTGTTGCTCACCGCGCTGATGATCCTCGGTAGCAGCCGTCGGAGGCAGTCGAGGGTTTAGCGATAAAGTGGTTCACGCTTTCACCGCGAAACCGCAAGCGGGGGGCGATGAGTGCAGGCTATAATTTGCGCAACTTTGCGGGGGTGAGTTCGTTGAGGCTGCTGACAATCAACTGCGCGTGGGAGAGTTCCTCGTGAGTGGCTGTGCCGGTGAGGGCGACGCTGGCCATCGCTGCACGGTTGGCGGCCTCGATGCCTGCGGGGGCGTCTTCGACCACGATGCACTCGCTCAGCTTAGCACCCAGCCGGTCAGCGGCGATCTGAAACACCTGTGGGTCGGGCTTGCCACGTGTCACGTCCACGCGCGTCACCTTGGCTGAAAATCGATCTGCGCGGCCGAGACACTCGAGTGTCAGGTCGATGTTTTCCGGAGGCCCCGACGAACCGACTGCGAGTTTGAATCCAGCTTCACAGAGTGCATCAATCAGTTCGACGGCCCCGTCCATGGCGGGAAAATCTTCTCGTATGATGTCTCGATAGAGAGCTTCCTTGCGGTCGTCCCAGGCGCGAATCTCGTCGTCGGAGAGATCTGCACCATATAATGCCGCGATGATGTCGTGGCTGGTGCGACCGAAAGTCGCGCGAAACTCCTCTTCGGTGAACGAGATTCCCTTCTCAGCGAACATCGCCAGCCAGCTCTTGTAGTGTGCCTGATAGGAATCGATGAGCACTCCATCGACATCGAAGATTACGGCAGTCCGGGACACGGCGAGACTTCTTTCTTGAGAACCAAAGATGAACTAATGACCAATGCCCAATGAACAATAATCAATAAATAAAGAAAGGCCAGCTACACCACTTGCTGGGGCAGATTCAGGCCAGGAGCCGATAGCACAGTTTTGCCGTTGAGGAATTCATCTATCGCGCGGGCTGCGCCTCGGCCTTCGTTGATTGCCCATACAACGAGGCTTTGACCACGGCGACAGTCGCCGGCGGCGAAGACTTTTTCCACATTCGTGGCGAACGAACCATGTTCGGCGGCAAAGGTTTGCCAATTGCCGCGCGGGTTTTGAGCTTCGATGCCGAGCACCTCGCCGACCTCGAGTTCGGGCCCCACAAATCCCGTGGCCAGAAAGACCAAATCGGCCGGCCAGACCTTTTCGCTGCCAGGTACTTCACTGAACGGGGCTTTCTCGCCCGGCTTCGACCAATCGACCTTGACGGTCTTCACTCCATGGATGTGACCCTTACCATCGTCGACAAATTCCTTAGTGAGAACGTTGAACTGGCGGGGATCTTCACCCAGGCGAGCCTTCGTTTCGGCATGCGAATAGTCGACTCGGTAAACCCGAGGCCATTGAGGCCAGGGGTTATTCGGGGCACGCTCAGCGGGAGGTATGTCCAAAAGTTCGAAATTGACGATACTCTTCGCACCATGGCGAAGCGACGTGCCGATGCAGTCGGCCCCCGTATCACCACCGCCAATGACGATCACGTTCTTGTCTCTGGCAGAGAGGTACTTGCCGTCGGCCAGTTCAGAGTCGAGCAGACTCTTTGTGTTGCGGGTGAGAAAGTCCATCGCCAGATGAATTCCCTTCAGATCGCGCCCAGGGCAGCGACTGGTGGGGTCAAACGACTTGGTCGCCCCGGTTGCCAATAGCACCGCATCGAACTCGTCGATAAGTTCCTGGGGATCGATAAACTGGATCTCACACCCTCGCTCTTGCATGATCTGGGTCATGTGCCCAGAGGGAAAGTCCTCTTCACGCCCCACGTGGGCACAGGTGACAAACTCGACCCCTTCTTCGCGCAAGAGATTCACACGTCTTTCGACGACCCTTTTGTCGAGTTTCATGTTGGGTATGCCATACATCAGCAAGCCGCCGATGCGATCGGCCCGCTCGTAAACGGTCACCGAGTGGCCTGCTTTGTTGAGCTGCGCAGCGGCAGCCAACCCGGCCGGGCCGCTGCCGACGACGGCCACCCGCAGGCCGGTGCGTTCGCTGGGAGGCTGGGCGACGACCCAACCTTCTTCAAACCCACGATCGATGATGGCGTTTTCAATGTTCTTGATCGTGACCGGTGGGTCGGTGATCCCCAGCACGCAGGCTCCCTCGCAGGGCGCGGGACAAGTTCGGCCCGTGAACTCGGGGAAATTGTTTGTCTTGTGCAGGCGTTCGAGCGCATCGCGCCAGCGGTTTTGATAGACCAGGTCGTTCCACTCGGGAATGAGGTTGTCTATCGGACAGCCATGATTCGATTGGCAGAATGGCACACCGCAATCCATGCAGCGCGCACCCTGGGTACGCAGTTGCTCCACGACGGGCTCGGTGAAGATCTCCAAGAAATCCCCGGCGCGTTCGACAGGGTCGCGATAAGGAACAGCTTCACGCTGAAATTCTTTAAATCCAGTAGGTTTTCCCATAACAAGCTCAATTTCCAATGACCAATGAACAATGTCCAATGACCAGATTCTAATAACTTTTCATCATGTTTAATGTTCAATAAGCAATGGCCGAACACTCTAGTCACTTTTTCTTAGAGCTCTTAGATTTCCTGTATATAGTGGCAAATATCAATGTTAATTCTTTTGCTTCTTGCCAATGCTTTCTGGCCTCTTCCTTGAAAGCTGGAGCAGCTTTCGCAACAAGGCGGAGCCAGTACTGTGTTTCACGTGCCTCCCGACAACAAACTGAAATTCGATAAATAAACTCTTTTCTTGAGCCTGCTTCGTCAGCCTCAAGATAATTGGCACCAATGCTTGTTGCCGACCGAACAAGCTGCCTGATTAAAGGCCCGTTAACTTCATTTCGTCTAATCTTTAATAGGAACTCAATGATTGATTCGCTATAAATGGCCGTCCTTTCAGCAAGATCGAATCCCTCGGACTTACGTTCTTCAATACTATCGATCATTGGTCATTGCTCATTGGAAATTGGTCATTTTCTACACCACTGCCGGTTCTTTGATCTTTTTTTGCTCCTGTAGGACTCGTTTGTAATCGGTTGGCATGACTTTTACGAATTGTGGCAGGCACTCGTCCCAGCGGTCGAGCACGTCGACTGCCACTGTGGAACCAGTGTAGTTCTGGTGCATTTCTATCAGCTCGCGGAGTTCTTCAATGTCTTCCTCTTCGTCAACTTTCTCCAGCTCGACCATGCCGAGGTTGCAATTGGCAAGAAAGACATTCTGTGGATCCCACACGTAAGCGACTCCGCCACTCATCCCCGCCGCAAAGTTGCGGCCTGTGGGACCGAGAATCACCACGCGTCCCCCGGTCATGTACTCGCAGCCATGGTCCCCTACCCCTTCAATCACCGTATGGGCACCACTGTTGCGGACGGCGAACCGCTCCGCCGCGCGACCGCGGAAAAACGCCAGTCCGCCCGTGGCACCATACAAGCAGACATTCCCCACGATGATGTTTTCTTCTGCAGCGAAAGTGGCATCCTTGGATGGATAAAGCACGATACGCCCACCCGAAAGGCCCTTGCCAACGTAATCGTTTGCGTCTCCTTCGAGTTCCAACGTGACTCCCTTGGCCAGGAACGCGCCGAAACTTTGTCCTGCTGAGCCGTGGAATTTGAAATGCACGGTGTCATCAGGAAGCAATGCTTCGCCCCATTTCTTGCAGATTTCGTTCGAAAGAATGGTGCCAACCGTGCGATCGGTGTTGACGATGGCAAGCTCTTCGCGAACTTTGTCTCCACTTTCCAAAGCAGGCTTTGCCAGGTCCAGCAGTCTGGTCATGTCGAGCGATTGCTCCAAGCCATGGTCCTGCGCCTGGGTGCAGTAGGTGCCGACATCGGGACGCGGTTTCTTGATGGGCGACAGCAGGGCCGTCAGATCCAAGCCGTCCGCTTTCCAGTGCTTGATTGCCGCGTCGGTTTCCAGGCAGTCGACGCGCCCCACCATTTCGTCGATGGTGCGGAAACCGAGTTCAGCCATGATCTGGCGGGCCTCCTCGGCCACCATGAACAGGTAATTCACCACGTACTCTGGCTTGCCAGAGAACTTGGCGCGCAACTCGGGGTCTTGCGTGGCGATGCCCACTGGGCACGTATTCAGATGGCACTTGCGCATCATGATGCAACCAAGTGTGATCAGTGGTGCGGTAGCAAAGCCGAATTCCTCGGCACCCAACAGTGCCGCGATGACGACGTCGCGGCCCGTCTTCAGTCCGCCGTCGGTCTGGAGCACGACCCGGCTACGCAGATCGTTGAGCACCAAGGTTTGATGGGTCTCGGCGATGCCCAATTCCCAGGGGAGGCCGGCATACTTGATACTTGTGAGCGGCGAGGCTCCAGTACCACCGCCGTCGCCCGAAATGAGGATGTGATCGGCAAAACCCTTGGCCACCCCGGCGGCGATCGTGCCGACGCCAACCTCGGAAACAAGTTTCACGCTCACCCGTGCCGCCCGGTTGGCATTCTTCAGATCGTGGATCAGTTGCTTGAGGTCCTCGATCGAATAAATGTCGTGATGCGGCGGGGGACTGATGAGACCCACTCCGGGAGTCGAATAGCGGATCCGCGCAATCGTGGCATCGACCTTGCGACCGGGAAGCTCACCCCCCTCGCCTGGCTTCGCACCCTGCGAAATCTTGATCTGCAACTCATCGGCATTGGTGAGATAATTGATCGTCACGCCAAATCGGCCCGAGGCGACCTGCTTGATTGCCGAACGTTTGGAATCTCCGTTAGGCATGGGTTGAAAGCGGACGGGGTCTTCGCCCCCTTCGCCCGTGTTGCTCTTGCCTCCCAGGCGATTCATGGCGATCGCTAGACTCTCGTGGGCCTCGGCGGAGATCGAGCCGAACGACATCGCCCCGGTGCAGAACCGCTTCACGATCTCCTTGGCCGACATCACCTCGTCGAGCGGAATCGGCTTGGCTGCCGACTTGAACTTCAACAGCCCGCGAAGCTGACAGCGTGTGGCGGCATCGTGATTCGTGTGCTCGGCAAACCGGCGATAGGCATCTTGATCGCCAGCGCGGGCCGCGACTTGAATATCGGCGATGGCCTGGGGATCCCACATGTGGCGTTCCCCTTCAGCACGCCAGTGAAACTCGCCCGGATTCGGCAGCGCCGGGAGTCGCAAGGATTTCATTTCGGGATAGCCCAGATTGTGGCGGCGGAGGGCTTCTTCAGCCAGGATGTCGAAATCGACTCCCTGAATTCTGCTGGCGGTTCCCACAAACGAGCGCTCGATCACACAGTCTTTGAGCCCGACCGCTTCGAAAATCTGGGCTCCCTTGTAACTCTGCAGGGTTGAGATGCCGATCTTGGCCATCACCTTGAGCATTCCTTTGGCGACCCCTTTGCGATACTTTCTCACCAGGTCGTGGTCTTCCTTCGTGACCGGGTCGTACAGTTCTCCATTGGAACCTGCATTGATGACTGGATGGGCATGGCCTTCGCCCGCTTCCTCGTCGCTGACCGTCGGTTCGCCCGATTCCAAGAGACCATCGCGGCGAGCTTGCCACAGGGCTTCGAAAGCGAGATAAGGATTGATCGCATCGGCCCCATAACCGATCAAAAGGCAATGATGATGGACCTCGCGGGCTTCGCCCGACTCGACTACCAGGCCGATCCGGGTCCGCTTGGTCTGTTTGACGAGGTGGTGATGCACTGCCCCCGTGGCCAGCAGCGAACTGAGTGGCACCCGGCTCGCGCTGATCTCACGATCGGAGAGGACGACGAGGGAATAACCCTCGTCGACGGCAGCTTCGGCCTCGGCACAGATGCGGTCCAGTGCCGCCACCATGCCGGATTTTCCCTCGCTCTTGGGCCAGGTGATGTCAATCACTTTGGCTTTCCACCCACGATGGTCAATATGCTTGAGCGCCGCCATCTGTTCGTTGGAGAGAATCGGATGGGGAAGTCGCAACCGGTGGGCGTGCTCCTTGGTAGTTTCCAGCAGATTTTCTTCGGGGCCGATGTAGCACTCCAGCGACATGATCACTTCTTCGCGAATCGAGTCGATTGCCGGATTGGTGACCTGAGCAAACAGCTGCTTGAAATAATCGTAGACTAACCGAGGTTTGTCTGAGAGACATGCCAGGCAGGAATCGTTCCCCATAGAACCGATGGGGTCTTTCTCGGCCACGATAAGTGGCAGCAACAGAAAGCTCATCGATTCGATGGTGAACCCAAATGCCTGCATCCGCTCCAGGAGTGTGGAACTGTCGAAACCATGCGGCTCCTTGTTCGGTTCGAGTTCGTTCAGATCGATCCGTTGATTGTTGAGCCAGGTCTTGTAAGGAAGCCGCGAGGCAAAATCGCTCTTGAGTTCTTCATCGGGGATCAGGCGGCCTTGTTCGAAATCGATCAGGAACATGCGGCCCGGTTGCAGGCGGCCCTTGGCCTTGACGTTTTTCGGTTCAACCGAGCGCAAGACACCGACTTCGCTCGCCATGATGACGCGGTCGTCGTGGGTCAAATAGTAACGCGAAGGACGCAGACCGTTGCGGTCCAATACGGCACCGATCACTTTGCCGTCGGTAAACACAATCGAGGCGGGACCGTCCCAGGGCTCCATCAGGGCGGAATTGAATTCGTAGAATGCCCGCTTTTCCTCGGACATCGTTTGATGATTCTGCCAGGCCTCGGGGATCATCATCATGACCGATTCCTGCAAGGTGCGGCCGTTCATCAGCAGGAACTCCAGGACATTGTCGAACGTGCCCGAGTCGCTGCAATCGGGTTCGCAGACTGGGAACAACTTCTTGAGGTCGCTGCCGAACAGTTCACTCTCGATCACTCCTTCACGGGCATGCATCCAGTTCTTGTTGCCGCGCAGGGTGTTGATCTCACCGTTGTGGCTCATGAAACGGCAGGGCTGGGCACGATCCCAGGAGGGGAACGTATTGGTCGAAAACCGCGAGTGGACCATCGCCAGATGGCTGGTGAAAGTTTCGTCGTTGAGGTCGGGATAGTACTGGAACAATTGCTCGGTCGTGAGCATCCCTTTGTAGATGATCACCTTGCTCGACAACGAACAGATGTAAAACATCTTGGCCTGGGTGAGCGAAGTGTCCCCACGCAGGCGATTGCTGGCCCGCTTGCGGATCAGGTAGAGTTGGCGCTCGAAGGCATCACCGGAGA
The DNA here is from genome assembly GCA_937925545.1 of uncultured Planctomycetaceae bacterium. Taxonomy (GTDB): domain Bacteria; phylum Planctomycetota; class Planctomycetia; order Pirellulales; family Lacipirellulaceae; genus Bythopirellula. The sequence goes on along the minus strand of CALALR010000015.1, from coordinate 298,137 downwards.
AATTCTTTCCGGCGGCGATAATCAATTGCTCGATCTCCGGCTCCCCAGCCAAGGCAGTCGGGCCGATATCGGCGCGCTTCACGTCGGTCGGGACCTTGCGCCAGCCGACCAATTGTTGGCCGTGGGCTTTGATGAGTTCTTCGACCACCGCTTTGCAAGCGGCCCGCTCCTCGGCTTTCTTAGGGAGGAACACATTTCCCGCGGTGAACTTCCCTGGCTCCGGCAAGTCCGCACCCAAGTCCTGCTTGACCACCTTCTGCAGGAATTCATACGGCAGGGCTGTCAGAATTCCCGCGCCATCGCCCGTGTTGGCCTCACAACCACAGGCACCTCGGTGATCCATGTTTCGCAGAACTTCCTCAGCGTCCAGCACGATCTGGTGGCTCCGTTCCCCCTTGATGTGCGCGACAAAACCCACGCCACACGAATCGTGCTCGTTCGCCGGATCATAGAGTCCTTGCCTGGCTGGGAAGGGAGAAAATTTCTGTGTGTTCTGCATAATGAACGTCCCTAAAAAAGTCCCTCTGGCTCGCAGTGGCTAGTGCCAATGCTGGGCCCCATTGGTTGTTGACGCCGCCTGATGAGAATTGGAATAGGATGATGGCTCGTCGGCAAACTCAGGATCGGAGCGTAAAAGTTCGATAAAATTCCGCGCCAGTTCACTCAATTGACGATCGCGGCGATGCACGATCCCCAACGGGCGCGCCGGTTTATCCCCTTCAAGGGGCACCTTCACCAGCGTGCCGGAGGCTATCTCCTTGGCGACCGTGGGCTCGGGCAACAGGCTGATCCCCTCGTTGATCTCGATGGCCCGCTTCATGGTCTCGATGTTGTCGAATTCAAAAGCAATGTTGGCGTCGACCGAGTGGATCATGAGCAGGCGATCGATTTCCGCGCGAATCCTGAGACCCGCCTCGAAGGCGACCAGGGCTTCACCCGACAGTTCGTCAAAACTCACTGACGATTTCGTGGCAAACCGATGATTGGGATGGCAAACCAACACGAGAGACTCCTCCCGCCAGGGGATCGCTGCCAGGGTTCGCGTCTCCTCGGGATAGCTCACCAGTCCCAGGTCGACGTCCCCCTCTTCGACGACCTCCAGCACCCGGTCGGGGTGCAGATACTCCAGCCGCACCTGGGCACTGGGATACTTGGCCGAGAACTGCCGCATGAACAAGCTCATATGCGCGAGGCCCACCGAGTAGATCGACGCCACCAACAACCGACCCGCCGAGGCGTCGCGCAGGGTGCGGACCTCGATCTCCAGTTCGTCGTAGTCGCGAACAATTTGGCGGCACCCCTCGAAGTAGCGCTCTCCTTCGGGGGTCAACACAAAGGGACGCTTGGAGCGGTCCAAGAGCTTGGTCCCCAGACGCTCCTCCAGCTGATGGACCACCTGGCTGGCATTGGATTGGGAGATGCCATTGTCGTCGGCAGCCCGCGAGAAGCTCCGCCGTTCGACGATATCACAGTATATTTTTAAGGACTTGATGTGCATGGTGTTTGCCAGGTTTTGCCTTCGGCGCGAAACGTAAGCTGCTTGCCCAGCAGCGAATCGCAACTGTTGCCTCTCTCAGAGCAATCGTCGAACTACGAAAAGTTCCGCCTCAATCGTTGTCCTGGGATAACCGGAGCTTGCAGCCCAAGACTATCAGAGTTACAAATACCGACCATCGCCAGAATCTAAAATCAAGATACTAGATTAGCCCGCCAGGTTAGCGGCGTCAAGCAGGTGGAAACTGCGGGGGGTATTCCGGGAATTGCCAGGATGTTTCGCCAATACGGCACAAAAATCGTCGGCCAGACTTGAGCTTTCGCCGATGCTGGCGGGAGGAATAGCGATCTGGCGAGTAGGAACCGCTCAACAAGAGAAGAAGAATTACCGCAGAGGTCACAGAGAGCGCAGAGATAAGATTTATGATTTAGGAATGATGATTGATGAGGGAAAAACCATGAGCCCTTGTACCAGAAATCATAGTTCAGCAATCATAAATCATACATCCTCTGCGAACTCTGCGTTCTCTGCGGTGAATCAAACCAAACGTAGCCAGCAGCAAGAGCGTGACTCCGCTCGGTTCCGGCACGGTGACATTCGCACTCAATGTGCCCGCCCAGGTTTGGCCGTACAAGCTCTGCCAGATGGCCAAGTCTTTGCCGTCGGCGATGCCATCGCCGTTGGCGTCTTGGTCGGGGGTGACACTGCCGCCGAAGTTGCGTTGCCACACCAGAAAATCGCGGCCATCGACATCGTCGTCCCCGTCGAAGTCGCCGTTGCCGAGGGTGAGCTTGGCGGCGTATTGCTGGAAGGGATTGTTGTGTTGAGAAGCGAGGAAACCGGGGCGGTCTACCAGTGGCGTGTCAAACTGCTGAAACAAATCTTCAAAGCCGGTAGCCCGCGAACCGATCACACGAAAAAGAGTTCCTCGACCGATGGGTCCTAGATAAGGGTCAATCACCGCCGCGACATACTGCTCGCCACTTTGCAGTGCGATGCCGAAACTCGCCAGGTCGATGGTCACCCGGTACGTTTTGAACATCGTGGGGTTACTACCCGGTCCCGTCGTGCCCCACTCTTCGACGTTGATGACACTTGAACTAGTGCTGTTGACGGAAACCGCCAGATGCCCCGCGACCAGATTGCCAATCGCGTTGTCGAAGAAGGAATCGGGACCGCTCTGAACGCCATCAGACCACACATGAAAATCCATGCTAAAGTCGTAGATGTCTTCCAGGTCGTTCTCAGGATTTAAGTCAAGGTCTCTGGCAAAGATGACGATCTGTGCCTCGGTCAAGATGCCCGATTGGGTAACGGGGACATCAACGACAAAAGCGGAAGTTGCCCAACTAGGACCTTCGTGTAATGTCGACCCGCCGCCAAGGCCATTGGTGAGGCTGTTATTCTGGCCGATGCTGTCGCGGAGGACGTGTGAGGCGGCGTGGGTGGGAGGACACGCGAGAGAGAGAAAGAAAAGTAGAAGAACGGCAAGCAGACGGGTCACTTCAGGTGCCCTCGGTAGTCGAAGGGGGATGCCCAGACGCGCGTTCCTATTATCCCCTAACTCACGCTATCATGCCAGTAAATAATTAGGGTTTTTTTGCTCCATGGAGGCCCACCGCTCTTGTTCCCAGGCGGAGTCAAGTAGGCCGGAACAAGCCGTGCGCAGTTCCGGCATGAGCTGGATTACGCTACGCCATCCCCTCGGCAATGCCGGAACAGCGCTACCGCTCGTTCCGGCCTACAAGAACAAATTCGAAGGTGGCTGCCGAGGCTGAAACCAGCATGGCTCATTTTTTGTTTTTCAGCAACCAGGCGCAGAACCTTTGCTCGACGGCGGGGTTGTATTCTCACGCAGCTCTCCTTTCTCGGAGGGCAGAAATCTAGAGAAGATTAATCACGGTGAACGGAGGAAGAGGCGATGGCTCACCGAATGCGGGGAAGATATGCGCTTGTGCTCGTCGGCAGCCTGTTGATGGCGTCGCCGGGAGTCGCTCAGACATCCACACCCGGCGTTCCGGCACTCGATAGCATTGCGGCGGCATACGTTCAATATGCTGAGAATGATTTGCCGCGCCACTTCACCACGCCGGCGCTCAATAATCTGTTCGACAACACACCCGCCGACAACGCCATCACCGACGCCGGTGCCGAATTGGGCCGGGTGCTGTTCTACGATACGCGGCTGAGCCACAACAACGGCACTTCGTGCGCTAGTTGCCACACGCAAGAGACAGGCTTTACCGATCCGGATCAATTGAGCACTGGTTTTGAGGGAGGCCTCACCGGGCGGCACTCGATGGCGCTGGCGAATGCCCGCTGGTACGCGAGTGGTCGCTTCTTCTGGGACGAGCGGGCCGCCACGCTAGAGGATCAGGTGCTTGCACCGATTCAGGACGCGGTCGAGATGGGCTCCGACCTCACAGAACTCGTCGCGGAACTTGGTGCGACCATGTTCTACCCGGTGCTGTTCGAGCGGGCCTTTGGCGATTCCGACGTGACGAGTGATCGGATGAGTCGGGCGCTGGCCCAGTTCGTGCGCTCGATGGTCAGCTACCAGTCCCCTTACGATCGTGCTTTGGCGGCGGGAATCAATGGGAACCCCAACTTTGCGGCAGTTCCGGAGATCGCCAATCCGGCCCTGGCAGCGCAGGGCCACGGGATTTTCGGAGCGACCTGTGCCGGCTGTCATCGGACCGATGTCCAGGTCGCTAACAACACCTTCAATACGGGCCTGGACGCCACGATCACCGACGCGGGCGCCGGCAACGGACGGTTCAAAACCCCGTCCTTGCGAAACATCGACGTGCGGGGGCGCTTCATGCATGACGGACGTTTTCAGACTCTCGAAGAAGTGATCGAATTCTATTCCAGCGGCATTCAGAATAACCCGGGCCTTGGTCCCGGCCTGCCGGTCGGCGGGTTCAACTTCTCTGCCGCGCAAAAGGCCGCCCTGCTCGCTTTTCTCAGAACCTTAACCGACAACACGTTTCTGACCTCCGATTTGTTCTCCAATCCATTCGTCGAACTCGCTGGAGATTTCGACGGCAGCGGCTTGGTGGATACGGCGGATCTCGCCGTGTGGCAAGCGGGTTACGCCACTGGGCAGTATGGTGGAGCAGACTTTCTCAAGTGGCAGCGGAATCTGGGCGCGAGCTGGCAAGACTTACAGCCGCCCGTTGCATCCAGCTTAGGCGCAGTGCCGGAGCCCTCCGGTATGATCCTGATGCTTGTAGGTAGTCTCATCGCCTTGAGCAGGAGAACGTCCCGAGGTCCTCCGTGCTACTAACGATTCAAGTTTTCGCAGCCAGCGAAATAAATCAGTATGATCCAAAGGGGGAAATTAGACGCAGATAAACGCAGATGCAGCGGATTTATCTGGATCATCACAGGAATATACTTTTCTTACGAAATCCGCGTTAATCCGCACTATCAGTGTTCATCTGCGTCTAATTTCTTACTGTGGTTCTGCCTATCCTTCCTACTTCCTATTGAATGACAAAGCCGGGCAACCCTCCTCGGTTGCCCGGCTTTCTAGACTATTTCAATTTACTTGATGCCAGTCAGCGGCCCTTGCTAAACCAGCCTGCGGCGGAGCAACAGAGCAATTCCGCTCGAGGCGAGCAGAGCCAACGTGGCTGGCTCAGGAATCGAGGCATGCTCGCGTAATACGAACCGGGCCATGCCGTTCTCGAATTTATGGGGAGGAATTTGAATCCCCATCCAAAAAATAGCCAGGTCCCCAGGCTTTACACCGGGAAAGCCTTTTCCTGGATTCCAAAACCACCACAGATTGTCGGGAGCCACCGGCTCGTCCTTCATGGGAGGATTTTCGAACAACCCCTGCTTTTCCATCGGTGGGGGATCATCCTTGAAGAACAAGAAGTCGAACTCATCCGATTCCATGAAAGACCCATCAGGTCGCCGCATTCCCAAGGTCATGTGGAAGTCGGTCCAGTGGAAACGGGTTTGATTGATCACGTCTTTATCTATCGCCAGCATCACCGGCTCACGTGGCCGGCCAGTTGCGGTATCAATATCGTTGGGTGAGACGGTGACTTTCAGATCCAAGTCCCACCACAGAATCTGATTGGGTTTCCCGGTCATTGGAGGCTGTGGATCACGAGGATCGCGGACGATCTCATCAATCTGGCCGGTGGCTAAGCTCAGATGAGCGCCGGAGCTGCCTACAGGAAAGAATTCGAAACTGGCGTCAACAAATTCGCCTGAGACATCCAGCAGTTCGATAGATTGCACAAACGGCATCGGGCCTGTGGGCGGCTGAGAATCTCTCTCGTCTGGAAGAGTTTGAGCAAAGACAGAATTGGCCCAAAAGATGGAGAATGTTGCCAGGAACAGAATGAAATTCGAATGTCGAAGTTCCATTAGATCACCCCTCTTTCTTAATTTCGCAGTTTACGGTTCTTTGATGGAAAACCGTCTTGAATGAGAAAGGTTCGCTGAGACTCTTCTTCGCTCCATTCTTAGCGAATGGTCAATTCATAGGCCTTCCTCCAATAGATCAAATGTTATCCACAGCTAGTGAATCCAAACCGTAACAGGATTAGATAAGAGGACAATCTGCCACAAGCGTCGTCCCCATCGTGCCAGAAACGATCGTTTGCATAGAAAATGCCAAGACAATCGCATCGCTGCACAGACTTCCCCCTCAATTGCGGTTATACACCCGGCCAAACACAAGTCAAAGGAATTCTGATCAAATCTTTCTGAGAAATCTTTTTACACTATTTTGAGTGTTTTAATTCGTGCAGAGTTTTTCCTCGCCCACCCATCCGCCGCTGAAACGGTTGGGATTAGTTCATATCTCAGGACGACGCAGAATTTCACTGGCAATGATTGCTTGACGCATGCCGGCGGGGCTGCGGAGAAGTTCGGCGATGGCGCTGGGGCGAATGGCTGGGGCTTTTGCCGCGGTTGATTGCTCACGATGCTCGAGAGACCCCAGTTTGTGAGCAAATTTTTCCTGCAGATGAGATTCTAATCGTTCGTCAGCCAGGCCAACTTCCTCACCCAGTTTGGAAGTGTGCCGGGCAATTTCTACCGCACTGATGTGCCGGGAAACATGCTCCTGCACACTTTCGCGCCGCAAGTCTGAGGACTTCACGACCGGGGCAGTTTTCTCGACGGTGACGATTACTGGCTCGGGTTTTTTTGGCGGCTTTTTGCGTTTGGGGGGTTTACCCTGCATCTCTCGCAAGAAATCGTCGACCTCGCCGCGCAGCTTGTCAGCCAGTTCCTGACCTTTGTTAGGGGCGTCGCCTCCCTGCGGGCGCGGTGGTCGAGGACGGGCAGGCTTGTTCTTAGCAGAAAGAAGTTGCCCCAGGGCCGAGATCATAAAGAAGATCAACACGACGACGAGTTCGCCCCAACCGGCAGCCAGTAGTGGATTGAAATGAGGCATGGTCAGTGGTGAGTGGCGAGTGGTGAGTGATGCGTGGTTCTTTGTCGTGGAAGACATTGCAACTGACCGCGAACCACCGGCAACGGACTCTTCATGTTATTCTCGTCGGGAGGAGCCTACGCCGGCGATGGATTCTCGCATCTCGGTGTCGGCCTGGACATTCTTCAGTTTGTAATAGTCGAGAATTCCCAAGCGGCCATTGCGAAACGCCTCGGCCATTGCTTTGGGGACCTCGGCTTCGGACTCGACCAGTTGAGCCCGGTTCTCTTCGATCATAGCGATGTTTTCCTGCTCTTGCGAAACAGCCATTGCCCGGCGACCTTCGGCCGCAGCGCGAGCCACTCGCGTGTCGGCCTCGGCCTGATCCGCTTGAAGGCGGGCACCAATGTTGTCTCCCACGTCGATGTCGGCAATATCGATAGACACAATTTCGAAAGCAGTTTGTGAATCGAGCTTACGCGCAAGCACAGCCTTGGAAATGCGGTCCGGATTTTCCAACACGTCGGCATGTGTGGTGGCTGAGCCGATCGCGCTGACGATTCCTTCACCAACGCGTGCCACAATTGTTTCTTCACCGGCACCGCCAATCAACTGATCAAGATTAGCCCGCACCGTGACGCGGGCCTTTACCTTGAGTTGGATACCGTTTTTCGCAACGGCGTCGAGCGTGGGACGCTTAGACTGCCGCGATGGACAGTCGATCACGCGGGGATAGACGCTCGTTTGGACTGCCTCGAGAATATTGCGGCCAGCCAGGTCGATAGCCGTGGCGCGTCGGAAGTCGAGGTCAATAATCTTCGCCTTGCGTGCGGCGATCATTGCCCGGATCACCAGAGGAACGTTTCCACCAGAAAGATAATGCGATTCAAGTGCTTTGGTGGTGACCCCATCTTCTTCCGTGATTCCAGCCTGGGTAGCCATGATTTTGCTGCGCAAGATGACCGTCGGATTCACTTTGCGAAACGTCATCCGCAACAGGTCAAAGATACCGACCCGGGCCCCGGTACTGACCGACTGAATCCACAGACGCGCATAACGGGCGAAGATAGCAAACAAGACAAGGAACACAATCAGCCCGATGAAGCCGATGATGAGCCAGGCCGTGGCCGAAAGTGCAAATAAGGGTTGGAGGACTGTCATGAAAAGCGCCTTATTTTTTGTACCTACTAAGCCAAACGCACTGCATGAAAGTGTCTGGGTGAGTAGGTGCTTACGGGATTTTTAAACTTGGGCAATCAATATCTCTGCCCGCTTTGTACTCCGCGGGGGGGGTAAATGCAAGTCGGCGGGAAGCATCAATTGGCCTGTATCGCGGGAGTTCTTCAGATTTTCACCCCAAAGGCTCATCGAACTCTTCAAGCCCTAATTCATCCAGCGGTCGTGATAAAACGTCTGGGTGATCCTGGGAAGCATCGGAAGCTTCATCGGGGTCGGCGCGGCGGACGACCACGCGATTACCGCGAACTTCAACTACGATGACCGGCTCACCAGCTTCGATCGCGTCTCCCTGGGAAACGGCATCGATTCGTTGGCCATCGACGAGAATAACTCCCGAAGGGAGCATAAGCGACTTTGCTACTCCAGTGCGCCCTACGAGTTGCTTGCGGAGATCGATTGGTTTGACTTGTTCTTCACTAGGGAGATCGCCCAAAAAAGCTCGTCCCATTGGAGTGTGGGGCCAGACTTTGAACGCCAATCCCAGCATAGCAGGCACCGCGATCAATGCACAAAGTATGAACAAGAGTCCCGAGGTCGTATCACTGCGAAATGCAAACACAATACTGGCCAAGATCGCAAAACCAGAGAGCAGACCTAAAATGCCTCCTGAGGGGATAAACACTTCAAGCACAACCAGCGCGCAACCCAAAAGTAACATTATGACGGCCCAGGTAAGTGGATCCAATCCGGTCATGCGCTTTTGAGTCTCCGAGGTCACGAAGAAATATACTCGCGTCATTCTATCCGAAAATGTGGCTGGGGGGCAAAACCTAAGTTTTTTTGGTTGCCCCAGCCAGAGATCGCCACGTGATCCGGGCTTCCCAGAGGCAAGTTTGCCTCCGACTCAGGCATTGCGCTGCCTTGAAGATAAGAAGACAGCAGGAAAGAACTCTCACTCAGGACGGCTCTGCGGCCCGCACGACCACTCGGGCACCCCGCGCTTCAACGACCACGATCGGCGTGCCATTGTCCAGCGGCTCAGCCTCAGCGATGACATTGATTAGCTCGTGGTTAATACGTGCCTTGCCTGCGGGCCGCAGATCGGTCGCAGCGGTTCCTTGGAGCCCGATCAAGGCAGAATAATCGACCAGTGATTCGCGGTGAACCAGGTCATCCAGTTCCTCGTCGTGCGGAGGTTCCAACACAATCTGCCGAAACAGCGGCGCCTGGGGAAGATAGCGGCGCGAGACGAGCACAATGGCCATCATTCCCAGCCCCGCCAGTGCGACCGTACCCACTGAACGCGAAAGCTCTTCCACCTCGGCCTCACTGTGCGGACGCACAAACGTGAGACTCGCCAGTACGAGTGAAGCGAGCATCATCGCTCCTCCGCCAAGGCCAAAAATCCCGAAACCTGGAATCACGAAGAACTCAAGTAGGATGAAACAGAACCCTGCTCCAAAGAGCAACACTTCGAGCCAGCCCGCCGTGCCGTTGAGGTATTTACTCCAAAAGAAGAGTAGCAACGCCACGGCACCGACGAATGCCCCGAAACCAACCCCCGGGGTACGTAGTTCAATGTAGATTCCGGCAAAGCCGACCATCAGCAGGATGATGGCCAGTTCAGGAGTTGCCAATGCTTCGACAAACTCCAACGCCAGATTCGGTTTTGGATTAGGTATTTCTCCCTGCAAGCCAAAGGGTTGCTTCAACTCGTCGAAGGTGTCCACGGTCCTCCAGGCGATGCCACGATCCACGGCTTGCTGACCCGTGAAGTTCAATCTCCCTTTGTCGGGCTCGATGGCGTCGCGAAGTTGCCAGGCAGCAGCATCTGGCAATTCCTGCAACTCGGTGGGAGACAATAGTCTTGTGTCGCCGGAGTTCTTGTTTTGATATTCGGCAAGTTCGATGGTGGGGTCAATCATTGCTGCCAGTAGCGACCAGGAATGGTCGGTCCGTAAGGAGAGCGATTGTCGAATCGACTGTTGTGCCGCTGCAGCTTCTCGCGGGCCCACGTTTTTGGGCTGCTGTGGTTTGAGCAAAATCGAAGAGAGCTTTGCCGAAGGTGCCATCGCGAGGTGGTCGCAGGAAAGCGCCACCAGGGCTGCGGCGCCTGTCGCCTCGGTCGGGACATAGGCCACGGTCCGCACAGAGTTGGCGTCGAGCCTTGCCAATGCTGAAGCAATTCGTAATCCCGCTACGACATCTCCGCCGGCGCTGTCGATTCGCACACAAATCCAATTGGCATCCTGTTGTTCGATGGCAACACCCAGGAGAGTTTCCACGCGACTGGCCGTTTGAGCTGTTATCTCGCCGGAGACGTCAATCACCACCGGGCGCCACTCTTCGGCGAGACTTTCGTCTTCGGCAAGTAATTCGGGTGATACACCTAAGGCTGTGGCGAGTGCTTGCCGGGAGGAAGCTAAATACTTCACGAATCCGAATTGGCGCCCTTCTCGTCCATCGAACTCAGCCAAAGTTCCCGCCGGCACCAATACCTTCTGATTGATAATCTCATGATTGGCGGCAAACTCATCGAGATCAGTCTGGAGCAAGAAGTGCGTGCCATCTTCGGCTTCAACTTGCAGAACTTCCACCTGCGGATCAATCATTCCAACGGAAAGTGCGACTGGAATCGTCCGCTGAGTCTCGGCGATTTCGCGGTAAGCAGCCACAAGGGTCTGCTGAATAGTCCCCTCGTCAACTTCATCAACCCCGGCTGCTCCGATAGTTGCCTCCCCAGCCATAACAATCTCTTCGCAGGCCAGCGCTAACAACACCCCGTGACCTCGCAAGGATTGAGGGACATACGCCACTGTCTTGACCCCCGCCATTTCCCGACTGCAGAGAAACCGTGCCAAAGAAAACGCTCGCTCGAATCGACTTCCGCTTCCCTCTTCGGCAACTTGTTGCGTGTCGAGTTGCAGAACAAGCAGTGGACGCCGAGAATCCTTTTGCTCCTTTGCTTGGGTGAGCAGTCGATTACGTAGGCGACGAATCGTGCTTTGCAACGACTGATCGGCACTGCCAGAGAGGGGCAAGTAAACCCGCACCAGGCCAGCCAGTTGGTCGTTCTGTTCAGGGGGCGGGCCTGCAGGATCAACGGCTCCCCATGACGCTGGTGAGAAACAAGAAAGCCATGCGAAAAACCATAGGATTGCATGGTGTCGCAGCAAATATTTCTTGGTGTCCAGATTTCGCACGGGCGAGTCGGACAATCGTTTGGGTGTCATGCTCTGCTCGTGATGGTGCCTAGGGAACTAACTGTATTCGCTCCCAATTATACGTTTTGCAACGAAAAGAGGAAAAGAAATTAACTAGAGTTGCGCCAGCAGCGGTGAAAAGCGGGATTTATACGCTAGTTGACAAAAATGCGCATGCCGATTTGCAGAACCCAGAAGGATCACCACGCGATCCGGGAATCCCGGTGGCACACCTGCCTCCGGCTAAGTTCATTTAGCTTTCATCGCCAAGAGAAAGCCATCAGACCGCAGGTCGACCGACGCTGTAGTAGGTGAATCCCTGGGCCTGCATACGTTCTGGCTCATAAAGATTGCGACCGTCGAAGATTGTCGGCGCACGCAGCAACTTCTGCATCTCGTCCCAGTCAGGACGTTTATAGTCGTTCCACTCGGTCATGATGCAGAGCGCGTCAGCCCCACTCAGAGCGTCCATTTCGAGCTCACAGAACTTGATTTTTTCGCCGTAGACTTTCCGAACATTATCCATCGCCTCAGGGTCATGTGCCTGTACTTTGGCTCCGGCCTGAAGAAGATGATCAATCAGCACCAATGCCGAAGCCTCGCGGATATCGTCGGTACGAGGCTTGAAGGCCAGACCCCAAACGGCAATGGTTTTGCCTTTAAGACTGCCGCCAAAATGATTGTCGATCTTCTCGATCATAACCTGCTTCTGGCAATTGTTGACCTCATCGACGGCGCGTAAGATTCGCGGTTTGACCCCCAACTCCTCGGCCATGGCAGAGAGCGCTCGCACGTCCTTGGGAAAACAGCTTCCCCCGTAACCAACTCCAGGAAAGAGAAAAGCAAAGCCGATGCGGCTATCGTGGCCGATGCCCCGCCGCACGTCGTTGATATCACCACCCATCCGCTCGCATAGATTGGCCATCTCGTTGATGAAACTGATCTTTGTGGCCAATAGTGCATTGGCGACGTACTTAGTCATTTCGGCGCTTTCAGGAGTCATCACCAGGAAGGGATGCTCAGTTCGCAGAAAGGGTTCATAGAGTTGGCGTAGCACTTCGGCAGCGCGTTCGCTACGCACTCCCACCACGACACGGTCGGGCTTCACAAAATCGTCAATCGCGGCACCTTCTTTGAGAAACTCGGGGTTGCTGGCGACTTCGCACTCTCGATCGGTAAGTTCTTTGAGCATCGCATAGATGCGGGCATTAGTTCCCACCGGCACGGTGCTTTTGGTCACCAGGACTGCATCTTCCTGCAGATGCGGCGCGATCTCTGCGATCACCTTCCACAACGAGGTCAGATCAGCCGAGCCATCATCACCTTGAGGAGTACCGACAGCCAGATAGACTACTTCAGCAGACTTTACAGCCTCGGCCAGATCGGTAGTAAATATCAACCTGTGAGCAGATAAATTGTGCTTGACCATTTCTTCCAAGCCTGGCTCATAAATGGGGACTTCCCCACGTCGGAGCATCTCGACTTTGGCTACGTCGATGTCGACGCAGGTTACTCGATTGCCACTATCCGCAAAGCAGGCCCCCGAGACGAGACCTACATAACCAGTGCCTATGACTGCAATTTCCATAGTTGTTTCTACTTCATGTCATGCCCGTGGGGGCGGGAATTAAGAGTCTTTACCATAACTTGCTCCCCGCCTATACGGCAGCGACGGCAAAACCGAATCTATCCAGCATAGTTGCTGGGGGGGTCTAAGAAAACATACTTCCCAAAAATCACACGGAACTGGTGCCGTAGAATGCCGCTGCGGGGAGCCCTGTTCGCTCCTGCACCATCTCAGCGATAGCATCGACCTCGCTATCGGAAAGTGGTGTGACGATGCTCTCAGCCGGTTTGCGGGCGACAGTGTAGACCTGTACCAGGCTGATCGCTCCCCCAGCCGCTACGATCTCCTTGATTCTGTCACAATAGGCAACCAGTTCCTCCTGGCGGGGACCTTCTCCTGCCACGCACATAAAAAGGGATTGAATCACCAAGGGCCTCACTCGGGCAGCAGCGGTGATGTTCTGCAGAATCCGCTCGAAAGGGATCGACGTCCGCTCAATCAGGTGATAATACTCTGCCGTGCCGGCATCCAGTTTGGCCCAGATCTCTCCCTGATTGGCATCGAGAATCTCCAATCCTCGCTGCACGTGCGGCCGATGGAACATGCTCGCATTGGTAATGAGCACCATTTTCACCTCGTCGAGACCTAGCTCGCGTTTGAGGTCGGCACAGGTGGAAATGATCGTATCGAAATTGCGGTAAGTCGTCGGCTCACCATCCCCGGAGAACGCGATGTCGTTGAGTCTGCGTAGTTCGACCGGCGTATTGCGAAATCTGCTCGACTCATAAATTCCACCAGAGCGGACTATTTCCAGCACTTCTCGCAATTCGGTGACTAAAGAATCCAGTTCGACAAACTGGGTTTCACTCTGCGAAGTGCGATCGACCTGGCAGTAAATGCAATCAAAATTGCATACTTTATCTGGATTGAGATTCACTCCCACTGAAATCCCGTGCGACCGTCTGCTCAGCACCGGATAGACGAACCGATAGTGTTCAAACGACCGGTCATGCAGAGTGTGGAGTTGGTGAGTGGCCATAGTTCCATGATACGTCGCGAGCGACTCCCTGTGCAGTGCCGAATTGCCATGCCCAATCGAACGAGCTTAGCGAGGATCAGCAGACGAGTGAGAAGATCGCTGTTGGAGCGGACGAAAGTACCATTCTTTAAACTGGATCAAGACCTGCTTCCAGTCTTCTGCAATGAGCAGAGAGCAGGGAATGAGGAACAACGTCACCGTCGTGGCAAACATGACACCGAATGCGAGAGAGACCGCCATAGGAATCAAGAACTGGGCCTGTAGTGATTTATCCATCAGGAGGGGCATCAGCCCAGCAAAGGTCGTGATGGAAGTTAGCATGATTGGTCGAAAACGTCTGGCACCTGCTTCCAGTGCTGCCTCTCGGAGGGTGGACCCTTTCCGCAGACGTTGATTGACATAGTCGACCATCACCAAAGTATCGTTAACCGAGACACCTGCGAGGGCCAGCATGCCAAAAACTGACAAGTAGGAGGGCGTGATGTCTAAAATGATGTGTCCCAATAGCGCGCCGATAATTGCGAAAGGGACCGCTAGCATCACGAAGAATGGCTGCCCTAGCGACTTCAGTGCAATCGACAACAAGCCATAAAGTGTAAATGCCAACAGCAGTGATCCTATGATGGTTTGCTTGCGGGTGTCTTCGGCCTCCGCCACGTAGCCAATAAATTGGAACGAAAGATTATGAGGTCGGCACAACGCCTCGATCCGGGGGGTGATCTCCTCGGCGATCCCCAACACGTCGACGGTATCGTCCACAGGCTGAGCACCACAGCGGAGTATCTCGGCACCGTCCCTGCGCTGCACTGATGAAGGGGCCTTGGTAAAAGCTATTTTTGCAACCGTGGAAAGCGGCACGTTGGCGCCGCGCGGTGTACGGATTCGCAAACGGTCAAGAGTATGCAACGACTCACGTTGCTCCCGCGGCAAGCGGACCATAACGCGAATGTCATCCACTCCCCGTTGTACTCGCTGAGCTTCCTCACCAAAGAACGCCTGTCGAATCTGCTGTGCCAACAGTTGTTGAGTGAGGCCCAACTCAGCAGCCAAGGGCTTCATAGTTAGTTCCAATTCATCCTGTCCGTAGTTGACGTTCGCCCAGGTGGAACTAAATCCTTCATATTCATCCAATATGTCTCGGATTGCACGCGCGACCTCTGCCTTTTCCGGAGACATGGGGCCGCGCAACTCAATATTCAGGTTCTCATTATCAAAACCGCGATCATTGCTCATGCCGGAATCTGCACGTACACGAAATTCCGACGCCTCGGAAATCGGACCAACAAGCTCCGTCAGCCGGGTGACAAGCTCGCTATTCTTCGGCCCCGGCTCACTCCTCTCGGAAGGGGCCATTACCTCGAAGGCAATGGCTCCACACGACTTGTCAAAATCTCGATGAATTCTCTCCGCACCGACAATTTTTGAAATATTTTCCACAAGGGATTTGCCGCTTCCTGGGTCAACGTATTCGGCTTGAAGCTGAAGCAACGCATTTTCGATCTTGTCCATATATCGTGCCGTTACTTCTAGAGGGGTGTCATCCGGCATGTCGAGATGTGCTGAGATTCGCTGACGATCCACTGATGGAAATGCAATGAACTTCATCCGCCCGCTTACGCAGTATCCCGCCATCAGCATCCCTGCAGCAATGAACCCTGCCAACACCGAAGCGCGGTAGCGGACAGCAATATCGAGTGCAGGTTGATAGCAGTATTCGATGAAGTACTCCAGACCATTGGCGATCGACGTCTGAAAACGAGTGAAAAAGTTTTGTCGAGGCACAGGTCGCAGGTGTTTCAAATGGGCCGGCAAAATGAGCTTTGATTCGAGTAGTGAAAAGAACAACACAGGTGCGACGATGGGAGGCACCTGGCTGGCAAAATCTCCCCACGTCCCCTCGAAGAACATCAGTGGAAGAAATGCCACCATCGTTGTGAGGGCACCAAACGTCACGGGGGTCGCGACCTCATGGGTTCCCTCAATTGCGGCTTCGAGTGGGGGAACGCCACTTTTTAATTTCAGATAAATGTTCTCACCCGTGACAATCGCATCGTCAACCACAATACCGACGACGATGATGAAACCGAACAAGCTCATCACGTTTGCCGTGATACCAAACCACGGCATCAACATGACTCCGCCGGCAAAACCGACCGGAATACCGATGACGATCCAAAATGCCAATGAGGGACGGAGAAACAATCCCAGCAGCAGCATCACAAGCACGCTGCCTTGAAGCAGCGATTGCACCAACGTGCTCAGCCGACCGCGGATAGCCGTCGACTCGTCGTCCCACACAAAGAGTTCGATTCCTTCTGGGAATCTCGTGCGAGAGGTGCGAACATACTCGTGAACTTTGTTGGAAATGTCGATCGCACTTTCTTTACCAGTTCGTAATACCTCGACGAACAGGGCAGGCTTCCCGTTGAAGGTGACGGTTTTCTCTCCTTCTTCAAATCCGTCGTTGATCGTAGCGATCTCGCCCAGCAAGACATCCGCTCCATTGGCAGCGCGAATCGGTACTTCCCTGAATTCTCGCTCGGAATAGGCCTGACCCCGAGTTCGAATGATGAACGTACCGCTGGCGCTGTCGATCGCCCCGGCTGGCAGATCGATTGAGAATTGACGAATCGCATCGGCGAGGTCCTGAAAACTCAACCCATAGGAAAGCAATTGCTTGGTATCGACTTCCACGGATATTTCGTAGCGGCGATCACCCTGAACTTGGGCGCGACTCACACCCGGCAGCCCCAGCACATCTTCCTGGACTCGTCTGGCAACTTCACGTAACTCATGGGGACTCAGCTTACCCGTGACTGCAATGCTCAGAACTTCCCACCAATTGGAAGAATCGGGAATAGAAATGCGGGGACGTTCCGTTTCGTCTGGAAAGGTGGTGATTGTATCGATCCGTGCCGACACGTCATCCATCAGGGCCCGCAAATCGGTTCCCGGTTCCGCATTAAGAAAAAAGCGCGCTTCCCCGCGCCACGCCTGGCTATTGAGTTCCTTGATACCCTGAACTCCTTCGAGTGCCTCTTCGATGGGAATCAAGATCGCTTGTTCGACATCTTTGGCCGTTGCTCCACGATAGGTCATATCGACCATAATCATCTCGAAGCTGCGCTCCGGGGATACTTCCAGAGGAATCCGAAACATGGCCGTGTAGATGCCGGCCAGCAAGATTGCGAGCATCAAGAAATTCGCAGCAATGCCATTGATGGTGAACCAGCGAATCATGAGAGTGCACTAATTGGCGGCGCTTTCGGTGCCGTCTCCCGAAGTGGATTCGGCAATCGTTTCGGTCGACGTGGAGTCGGGGATTATTTCCACCTTTGCGCCTTCGGGCGTAAAGACCATCGCGGTGGTTGCCAGCCACTTGCCTGTGGGGATCGCAGAACTGGGCACGATGACGTGTTCGGCATCCGACCAAATCGATTCGACCGAGAGCGGCAAGAGTGTCTTCTCATTGCTGTCCACCAGAACAATCTTGTCCAGCTGACGAACCGCAGCTCGTGGCAATGCGATCACATCCCTCAGAATAACCCCTTCAATCTCAGCAACGACCGGCTGGCCAATTCGCAATGGAGGAGCGTCAGATTTCCTTCCAAAGGGATCGTCGATACGCGCAATGGCAAACAGTTCACGCGAGTTTTCATCGAGAACTCCTTCGGTGCGAACTATTTTTGCTGGCCAGCTGGTATCCGAACCTTCGTTGAGTGCGTCCTTCAGCACCACTTCGACAGCGGGATCATCAGCGAATTCGGGCAACTCAAGATACTTTCGCTGACGACCGGCTATCGGCAGACGCACCTCGGCAAAGTCTACCGCAAAGATTTCACCTAATGGCGAATTGGGGCTCGTCATCTGTCCCAAACCAATCAACTTGGTAAGTACTCGACCGTCGAAAGGTGCTAACACTTTGGTTCGCTTCAGATCGAGCTTTGCTCGCTTCAGTTCTGTGGCAGCCAGGTCGGCATCTGCCTCGGCTTGTTCTCGCGTAGCCGATGCTGCTTCGACCTCCGCCTGAGAAACGGCATTCGATTTGATAAGCCTGAGTTTGCGTTCTTCATTCAAGCTGGCCAGTTTCAACGCCGACTTAGCAGCCAATAATCGCGACTCGGCAATGGCAAGGGCATTTGCATAGTTACGATCATCGATTTCAAGCAATACTTCTCCTTGGGAGAAATAGGCTCCCGCTTCGAATGAAGGGCTCACCTTGGTTACGACACCAGCAATTTCGGCAGCCAAGGTAACTCGATTATGGGCCTGCACGACTCCGTGAGTCTTGATGACGACTGGGTAGTCGATCACCTCGAGTTCTTCCACTTTAGTACGGAGGGTTCGTTCCTCTGCCGCAGGAGCTGGTTCTTCGCCAACCTGCTCCGAGAGTTTCAAGTACCCGATCCAACCAGCCAGAAGAATAGCAAAAGGCAAGGCAGCGCGCAGGAGCAGACCGCCAGATTGACGCATTGTTCCGCTGGATGTCGCCATAGGAAATATGAATGATTCGATCGAGCCAGGTGGGGATGCTCAGGTAAGCCAGTCATTAGTCAGATGACCAGTTGGACTATCGATTATAGCCAGTCTTGGGACTCCTTACTGCCCATGTAGAGACCCTTTTTGGTGGCAAATGCAATATCTCTGAACAAAATCGCTCGGAATGGTCGGTTTCCTATGAAAAGTCCGTCCTAGAAAAGCTCCATCAGGAGCGGTAGACAAATTCACTGCCTCCACTCGCGGAAAGCTATCTACGCCAGGATCTTGGTTGACTTTAACAATTATGACGGCAATTTGATTGCGTTTTTGACCCTGGCGGTAAGCTATGCCGCCCCTCGCAACCAAGCTGTACCGCTAGTACCGGAATTAACGAAGAATCTGAAGTTGAGGACCATTCCGATTTTGAAGGGTAGCGGTGCGCCTATGCGCACGGGCACATGCTAAGCGACACAGAGATAGTTTCGACTAGGCGGAACCGCCCAAGTTGCCCTGGCCTGTGTGGGCCGATGGCCCTTGTGGTGCTCATTCTCGCCGGCTGCACCAGCACTCGAGACTGGATTGCCAATGGATTCAAAGTAGGCCCCGAGTATTGCACTCCGAGTGTGAAAATATCTCGCGACTGGATCGATGCCAACGACAAGCGGGTCATTCACGACCCTGTCGATCACGCGGCATGGTGGGCTACGTTCAACGACCCGATCTTGAACCAATTGGTGGCCGAAGCCTACCGACAAAACCTCACACTCAGGGAAGCGGGGGCGCGGATCATGGAAGCGCGTGCCCTCAGAGCGATCGCCATCGGGACCGTCTTTCCCCAGCAACAGGACGTTTCAGCGCGGTACACCCACAACCTGGCCAGTGGCACGGGGTTCGATCGCCACTTCAGCGTTTGGACCGGTCAGTTCAATCTCGCTTGGGAAGTCGATTTCTGGGGCCGCTTTCGCCGCGCCGTTGAAGCTGCCGACGCAAACCTCGATGCGACGGTCTTTGACTATGGCGACGTCGTCGTGACGTTGGTTGCAGACGTTGCCGCAACCTATGTAGAGATTCGCACATTGCAAGCCCGTCTGGAACTTACCAAACGCAATGTGGAGATCCAGCGAGATACCTACGAGTTGACGGAAACCCGTTTCCGTGAAGGAGCTACCAGCGAGATCGACGTGCAGCAGGTCAAGTCGAGTCTCGCGCAGACGGAAGGATTCGTTCCTCAACTCGAAGTGGCAATCCGGCAGGCCCAGAACCAGCTTTGCGTCTTGCTCGGCATGCCGCCGGAAGACATTGCAAATCGACTCGGGGACGGGAAGATCCCCGACGTGGAAGCCCACATCGCGCTGGGCATCCCTGCTTCAACATTGCTCCGTCGGCCCGACGTTCGCCGTGCCGAGCGGGACTTGGCTGCCCAGAGTGCGCTGATCGGAATTGCCGAATCGGAACTTTATCCCCACATCACGCTCACAGGAAATGTGGGTGTAACCGCCAACCAATTCGGCGACCTGTTCCGCAATGGTTCATCGTTTGGCTCAGTGGGTCCTCTCTTCCGCTGGAACATCCTCAACTACGGGCGGATATTGGGAAATGTCCGTGTGCAGGAGGCTCGCTTCCGCCAGTTGCTCGCCTTCTATCGCCAAACGGTGCTCGTGGCAAACCTCGAGGCGGAAAACGCCATCGTCGACTTCCTCAAATCGCAAGAGCAACTCAAATGGCAACTTGAAGCTGCCGAAGCTGCCGACAAGACGAACGATTTGATCACGTTGCAACTCGAGGAGGGAGAGGCCGACTTCAACCGTGTGTTTAATGTCCAGAACTTCAAGACGCAACAAGAAAGTGCCGCTGCCGTTGCCAAGGGAGACGTAGCGCAGAGCTTGATTGCCATCTATCGCGCACTGGGTGGGGGCTGGCCTTCGCCCTTCTTGGGTGAGGCCATTGTCGAGTTCCACCCAGTGGACGAACCGGTGGATCTTGTCGAGCCCGAGCCTCTATTGGAACTACTGCCACCACCGGATGATCTACCAGAACTGCCCGAGGCACTCGCACCCAAACAGTGACGGCAGATGCTTGTGTGGCCAATTAAAGGGCGATTCCCCAGCAATTAATTGCGGCTTTTAAAAGGGGTCTCTTTTTTTGCGCATGAGCAATGCGTTTTTGCGTAATTCTCGCTATTACGATCCCTATTTGCCTTCACCCAAGTTGTCGAAAAGGTGCCAGCATTTATAATTAGGGCTGGAACATCTTTGCTTGAGATTCAACTTCTTTTTGTCCATTTGCAGAATCTAATTGCAAACAGGAATTCATTTTTTGAAACCCTCTTGAGGCTTGGTTTAGTGTTTGACTTGACTCACACTTATAGACATTTTTTTAATGGTATTGCTTTTGTAGCGGCCGTCTGCTGCAGCACGTTTATCCCTTGCTTTGAGGCGAATGCTCAACCACGTTCCCTGGGACTCGATATCTCGGCATGGCAGGGAAACATCTCATCAACAACCTGGAGTAATTTCTTAAACGTCGAAAACCGAGAGTTCGTTTTCTTGCGATCCAGTCGTGGAGGAACAACCGGTTTTTACAATCAAAGTGACCCCAACAACAACAACAATCAAAACACACTTTCTCAACGGTACGACGACCCCTATTTCGTGCAGAACATCACTCGCGCGACCGCAGCTGGGTTGTTTGCAGGACCCTATCACTTTGGTCGTCCAGACATCGTTGCGAGCACCCAGAATTCGGGCGGCATCGCAAATACCGGCACCGACGAGGCCAACCATATGCTTGAGATGGCTGGCGCCTGGATGCGCCCCGGCTACTTACTGCCAGTCTTCGATCTTGAGGCAGGCGAGTTGCAGCGCACCGATGCGCAGCTCACACAGTTTGCAATTGATTTTTCTGATCGCATTCACCAGGTGACTGGCGTCCGCCCCATCATCTATATCAATGGCAACTACGCGAGTCAGATGCAATCTTCCATCGTCAGTGTCTATCCTGACCTCTGGATTGCTCGTTGGCCAAATCAGAGCAATCCAGACGCTATCCCAGTACAAACGGGCAATCCCAATGACTCCCTCTCCTGGCTCTATGGCCCGTGGGATAACTTCGGCAATCCACAGCCTTGGTCATTCTGGCAATATGCAAGCACCGGCCGACTGAACAGCTTTAACAACGGCGGCAGCAATCTCGATTTTAATGTGGCCAAGGGAGGAATTGAATTCGTTAAGGATAAACTGGTCCCCGCCCTCTGGATGAATGACTCAAACGGCGAATGGACCACACTCAGCAACTGGAACAGTGGCCAAACACCGGTTGCTCCGGTGCAAGGCCCAGGCCAGGTTCCTCGTGTGGGGCCGTTGACGCTCCCCGTGGAGCGTTTGCCTGGAGTCAATGACACGGTCATTCTTGACCGACCTCTCTCGAATATCACAATTACCTTGAGTTCCGGCACGCATAATATCCGCAAGTTGTACGTGCGGGAATCTTTCAACATGACCGGTGGAACACTGAACATAGGTTATGTCCCCTCGGCAGACTCCACGCCCATTGCGGCCCAGATTTCTGCTAATACTTCGCTCAGCGGGACTGCCAGTTTGAGTGTTCATACGCTTCAGGTCGATTCGTTTCGAACTCTCACGGTGAACGGGGCCACGCTTTCCTTCGATACGATCAATCTCATGCCGCACGGTATCAATCCGGCATCGATCGATCTGGAGGGGGATTTGAATTTCAGCCCCTTTGCGGGCGGCACTGGCACGATTGCCAATGGCGCGGGAACCGGAAATTCTGGGCACATCGATTTGGGCGGAGCGAATCGGGTTTTCAACGTTGCTGATGGGGCAGCCAACGTTGATTTGGCAATTGAGGTACCTATTTCCAACGGCTCATTGACCAAGACCGGCCCCGGAACACTCGCCCTTTATGGCAACAACAGCTTCAATGGCGATTCCGTGGTACAGGAGGGAATTTTGAGCATTAACGACCCAATGCTCCCTGATCATTTCAATGTATTGCTGTCGACCGGTGGAATCTTGAATCTAGATTTCACTGGGGCACCCGATGTGATCAATTCGCTCTCTATCGACGGATCAATGCTGCCCATCGGCATTTGGGGAAGCGTTGGTTCGGGAGCCCAATTCACTTCACCACTGATCACCGGTACCGGCTTGTTGCAGGTGACCTCGACCGCCACCCCAGGCGATTTCGACGGCGATGGCGACGTCGATGGCGATGACCTCTCCGAATGGCAAGCCGCCTACAACAACACAGCCGGTGGGGACGCCGACGATGATGGTGACACCGATGGCCGCGATTTTCTCACCTGGCAACGCAACTTCACAGGCGCGAATCCGCTAGCCGCTGCCGCCGCAGTGCCCGAACCCAACTCCTTGGCAATGCTCCTTAGCGCCTTGGTAGCTATTGGCCTCGGTAAACGCGCATCGAACAGGTTTTCGGCTGGTACCCCGTGAGCGTATCCGATTCTCACGAGGACCTACAGTTTTTACTTGGTGTTTTTGTGAGGGTGATAAATGACGCAGCGTAACTTTTGGCAAGCTGTTTTGTTGTGTCTGCTCGTAGGAATGCAAGTTGCCCAGGCCGAATTTGGCGACTATCGGGCCTTGTTCGTGAATCGCTTCGAGTATTCCTACAATGCGAGCAGCATCAATACCATCTTTCAGAATGCAGCCGATCTGGGCATCACCGACGTGATGTTTCAGGTCCGTGGCCGGGCCGATGCTTTTTACGATAGCAATTTCGAGCCGCGGGCGAATGGGCTTTCGACTTCATTTGATCCTCTTCAGACGGCCATTGATGCAGCCCATTCGCGCGGCATCAAACTTCATGCCTGGCTCAACGCAACTCCAATGTGGAACACCACCGCCATAAACCCTCCCACTTCTCCGATACCGCATGTTTATCACAACTCCAGTCCAAGTTTTCGGCTTACAGATATCAATGGCAATGTCGAGCCGCAGGATGGTTGGAGCAACTATTCAAGCGTGAATCCCGTTCTGCCCGAGGTGCATACGCACATCAACAACGTGGTGAATGATATCTCCACAAACTACGACGTCGATGGCATCCATCTCGACTACATACGGTATATCCCTGGAAACAGTTTTTCGAGATTACCTCACGATGCCCTCTCACATCAAATGTTTTTCAACGCGACGGGCCTGGATGGATCGAATTCAGCCAATACCACGGCTTATCGCAACTATGTGAAAGGGCGGATTACTGACCTGGTTGCCTCAATCAAGCAAACCGTGGACACGGCTGAAGTGAGTACCGGTCGCACGATGGAACTCACGGCTTCAGTCTGGCGCGATCCTGATGTCGGTGAGAACGACTACATGCAGGATTATCGTACCTGGTTGGAGCAGGATCTCTTGGATGTCGCCATGCCGATGATCTACCTGAGCGCATCGAATGATGGCCTCTATTTCAATGACAATCTCTTGAACACTTTGCGCGTGCCCACGGGTAGCCGGGTTGCTCCCACCCTGGGCGTTTATCTGCACAGTTCCACCGGAGGGGGCATCGACCTGACGAAGAGCCAGCTCGATCGGGCTTACCTTGCCGGTACCGATGGGATCAGTTTCTACGGCTACACAGCCATGTTTAATGAGAGTCTTTCAGCACAGCGTAGAGCGGCCGTGCACGATTATTTCGCGAAGATCGCAGCCGCCACGCCGGGTAATATCATCGACGACTTCGAAGTCGATGAAGGCCATTTCCCCTGGCCCTATAACCACTCCCCATCGTCCCAGACCTTCGGACTCAGCCCGGCAACGACCATCGAACAAGTGACCTCTGAAGCTCAGGCCGGTAGTGGATCGCAAGAGTTGAATCTGGTCGACAGTGGAGCGGGAACGTGGCAATTGCGCCACAATTCTGGAATTGGCACAGCCGCAGCCGCAGGAAGCAATGTCCCTCTGCCAGCGACTGGCTATGTCGGGTTTTGGCTCAAGACGGCGAACCCTGGCCTCACGGTGCAAATCTCGATCGACGACCCCGGCACGGGGGAACTTGGCTTCCTGCAGGAAATCAGGGCCGACAATCAGTGGCATCTCTATCAATGGAATCTCGAAGACGCGCGCCAATGGGATGGCTGGGCTGGCGGCAATGGCAGCATTGATGGAGCTACGGTCACGATTGATTCCATCTTTTTCAAAGGGGATGGCAATGCCACGATCTATCTCGACTCGGTCACGCACAATCCCGATGGATTGATAAAAAATCTCACCGCCCCAGATATCCCAGGCGATTTCGATGGTGACGGGGACGTCGACGGCGACGACCTCTCTGCTTGGCAGGGTGCCTACAACAACACAGCCGCCGGCGACGCCGACGATGACGGCGACACCGACGGCAGCGATTTTCTTATCTGGCAGCGCAACTTCACCGGCGCGAGTCTTTCCGCCACAGCGACGGCAGTGCCGGAACCCGGTGCAATTAGTCTACTGGGGTTGTCATTGGTGTTGGTGGGAATGGTGCGGCGGTAGGTGACGTGCGTCCCTTTCAGGAATATTAATCCTATTTCCAGTTCCACCCAGAATTTCTTTCTGGATTATCGCATCGCCCATTCCGCCTAATCCATATCTAGGGCAAGTTAGCTCCGCAGGAGCGCGCTGCGATAGCCCAGGGCAAGTTTCGACGAGCGACAGCGAGAATCGGAACGCCGCCCTGGGATTCCATCCTTTCTATCATCTTAGCTCTGAAAGAGCGCGCTTTGCTTGGCCGTTCCGCCAGCTACAGGATACTACTCACAGCTGACGTTATAATACCTGCTATAGGTAGAGCTCACCTTAATACTTATCCGTGCACGAGGAAACTCCATGGCTCAGTCATTATCAAACATCCTATTGCACCTCGTTTTTAGTACCAAGCATCGCAAACCCTGGATAAACAAAGACATTGAATCTGAATTGAAAGCCTATCTCGCCACCATTTGTCAGACATTGAAGTGTCCCACTCATTCGATAGGCTGCAATGACGACCATATTCACGTTGCGTGTTCATTGGCAAGAACAATCTCTGTGAGCAAATTGATTCAGGAACTCAAACAAGACTCTTCTAAGTGGATGAAGACCAACGGAAAGCAATATCGAGACTTTGCCTGGCAAAATGGTTTCGGAGCATTTTCCATTGGTCAATCGCAACTCGAAGACTTGCGTAGTTATCTAGAAAATCAACGTGAACATCATCGCCAGTTATCATTTCAAGATGAATTCCGCCGCATTTGCGAAAAATATCTTGTTCCTATCGACGAGAGGTATGTTTGGGATTAAAGATAAGCGCGCCCTTACAGGGCTAACAGAGTTAATGACGCTTTGTTCCCAGGACTACGTCCTGGGCTATCATAGCGCGGTCGTACCGACCTGAAGACTGCCAAAGGCACCTGGATCGGCGTATTCTGGGGCGCGCACTGTATGAGCGGTGCAATAGCTCATGGTGGAATAAGATGAGTCCTACAAATCTTCGCGCAGCCACGGGTCAAGTTTTAAAGGACTTGTCGGCCGAAGAGTATTGGAGCCGCCCCGTTGGGGCTTTTCGTATTTATGGATCCCACCCTCCCCTCAACTCGCCACATCACCACAAAAAAAACCGCTCCGAACCCGGGGGTTCGGAGCGGTTCTGGTTATCCAATAACATTCAATCAAACGTTAGCTTCGGTTTCTCATCAATCCCAAGCCGACAAATGCCACGCCCATCAGCATGAAGCTGGCTGGTTCGGGGATCGATACGAGACTCACATTGTCAAAGTTGCCGCCACCACCGGCAGAACTCAGATTCGAGGGTCCACCAAGGCGGATCTGGTCCACGCCGGCGGGATTCCAAGCGGCTGCCAGAACTGCAGTACCGTTAATGATCCCAGTGCTGCCAAGATCGATGGTGAAGGTAGCGTTCGAGCCGTCCAGTGTAACCTGGTAACGATGCCAACCTACTACAGGAGCATTGTTAATGGGATTTCCGGCATCATCCGTCATGCCTGCGAAGGCTACCCAACTAGGCCCCGGAAGTACCGCGCGAACGGCATAATGATTGGGTGAATTGTACATACCCATTTCGATTAGGTTCGCCACGCCTGAGAAACGCAAGCCAGCGGTAAGCCGCTTATTGGCAGATGTTCCGTCGTCGTAGATGTCGGCAGTGTAGACAAGTGGAGTTGATGCCGAGGCTTGTTGGACGGGAACCGTGACGATGTTGTCAGTGCCACCGGGATGACGCATCGATTGACCCGGATTTCCGAAGGCAGTGTCAAGAGTACCAAGTCCGGCAGCACCCCAGACGGCCTGCATCGCCGCGGTGTTGGCATACGATTCAAAGTTATCACTAAAAATCGTCGCGCCCAAGCTCAGCGTGCTGTAGCTCGCTGTGAGAAAGACAGCAACTAGTGCTGCAGAAATGTTTTTTAGCTTCATTAGAACACTCCCTCGTCGCATCTCATTGCGACATAAAACCAGAACAAAACGGAAAGGAAAACGAAAAGTAGTTGTTCGAACTTAGTCTGGGCAATGCGCCCGTACTGCCTTCAGAATAATCAAACATGCTAAAAATATCAAGAAATTATGCGCAGAGTTTCCTCTTCTTTGCGCATAAAAGTGGCTATTTCCAGGCAGAATGGTCACCCGCCCCCGGGACTCGACTTGGATAGCGCCCCCCTCCTGATCAATCGGCAGGCGACGCCGCTATCTACCAGTTGGTAGCGGTGCTACTCATTGACCACTTCACCACCGTTGCGGGAGCCGAGAGCCAAATAGACGACCGGATCCAGGGACTCCTGCAGGAAGCTGACACTGCCATCGCCGCGGGCAAAATTGACCCCCCCAGGATGGCGGCTGCCGAAGGGGAGATCGTTCACCGAGATCACCTTCGGCGTGTTGTCAGAAACCTTAGGCCGATCACCCAGATCATTGTTGTGGAGCTGGTAACAGGCCGTGTGGGGATCGTGATTGAGTGCATACAGATGAGTCAAATTCTTCGTCGAAAATAATGCAGTCGAAGGTTGTGGGCCTTCAGGTGGACCGGTTCTCGATTGACCTCGGCTAGCCGGAATAAAGGGTGGAACGGTTGAGCCCGTCCAGTAGGCACCGATCATCCACGCGCGGATTTGATAGGTGCGCTCGCCCATCAACAGGGTGTTGCTCGTTCCGTCGGTGACTTCCCGCAAGGCGACAGCCCAGTCCTGAATCAACAATCCATCGAAATTGTTGGGGCCAAAAAGACCCGTGGGACTGTTCGTGATGCAGAAGTCCTCGCCATCGCGATTGCTCGGACATCTTCCTGTTCGGGCATAGTAAGTGCCAGCCACGCCGGCGTAACTCATCCCTTTACGCTCGATATTGCCAAACTTTTCTTCTTGTTGAGCGAGTTCCGGATCGCTGGGACAGAGATACATGGGAAGCAGCAGCTTGTTCAGGTCGTCCATGTGCGAGCCATAGGCGTCGTCGGCTCTTGTGTTCGAAGGATTTGTATATCTCGCAATGGCATCCTGGCTCACTGCCGCTTGTTCTACGTAGGGCAAGATGAGCACGGGCCAGCCGAGGCCGCTTTGCGTGTCTTTAGTCGAATTCAGCCCTGCCGGTGGTAGGGTGTCGCGAGCCGATTCGTAGTTCAAGCACGAGAGGGCGATATTCTTGAGATTGTTCGTGCAACTCATTCGGCGGGAGGATTCTCGAGCCGCCTGAATCGCGGGCAGTAGCAGTGCGACCAGCACGCCGATGATGGCGATTACCACCAAAAGCTCCACAAGGGTAAAGCCCCTTTTGACACGACGACTCAATTTTTGATAGGAAGCAAGAGCATGCATTTCTGAACCCCTGTAACGAAGACTTCGGTTCCAGTTGTTTATTATAACAAAAACTAGCAGCTCGATTGAAGCTGCGTTGATGAGTCGAAAAGGGTGCTGAGTTCGATTCCCAGCATCTAATGGGGTTTATTTGAGTTCAAAATCGACCTTCTGCGGCGATTCCTGCAATTCTATGGAAGCGGACAGTCCAGATGATTCCTTCCTCGAAAACTTCGCAGGAAGTCCTTCAGGGAGGGGTTGTGGGAGCGGGTCGCCCTCCTTGAACCCTTCAGGTAGTTTCGGCGGGGAAATCACCACCACATCATAATCCCCAGGAGGAAGCTGCACCTGATAGGTGCCGTCGGTTGCGATGGGCGCACCAATCGGGCGGGCGCCCGGAGCCAGAAAACTCACCATGCCGTGGTCAAGCGGTTTGCCCTGAAATTTTACGGTACCCTGCACCTGCTGAGTGACCGGTTGTTGCTCGCAACCAGCAAACAGCCCTAGAGCAAGGCAACCGACCAGCAGACCACTTGGCAATCTCATGGTTGTTCAAAACCCGTTTCTGCCCCATTGCGTGAGCCGAAGGCTTCCCAGGTCCTCCCGTTGATGCTGTCGGCGATGAAATGCAAGCTGCCGTCGGCATAGAGGAAGTTGATACCACCGGGATGAAAACTGCCCCAATACAAATCGTTCAGGCCGACAATCTGCTGTCCACCGGTGGGCAGTGGAGGCTCGTTTCCATATTGCACGTGACTCACATAGTAGCCCGTTGAGAACTCGCTGTTTGGCGGCCTCACTTCATCGATGTTCTTGGCTGAGTAGAGCAGCGGGCTGGTTGAGGTGTCGGCACGGCCCCCCGTGAGCCAGGAGCGCGTCTGGTACCAGCGCTCTCCAGCCAGGAACGTATTGCTGGTTCCATCGGTGATGTCTTTCATCTTGACTTTGCTATCAAAGTACATGCATCCGTCGGTATTTACTGCGCCGACAAAGCCGCTGACACTCAATACCTGGTCGGTATCCCCACGGGCGTTGGCCGAACCGGCGACTCCAGCGTAATTGGTGGATTCCCAAAACTCTCCCCAGAGCGTTTTGGCAAGATCATCGTAGCGGATAGAATCACTGGGGCACTTATACACATCGATATGGGTCTTGCTAAACTCAGTCTCTCCGGGCCTGCGGTATTGAGAATTATCTAGTGCATAAACATCAGGAGCCTCCATTCGTGGTGCTCCTCGACCACCAGAAACCAACCTTGTATTTTCCTTCATTCGATCTGAGATTTGCGACCCCAGCGAGCTAAACTCGGCATAGGGAAGTGTCTCTACCAACCAAGAAAGCCCATTCACAGAGGGAGGTTGGTTGGCGACCACTGCCGGCGGAAGTACCTTGTGGGACGATTCGTAGTTCAAAATCGCCAGGCCAATCTGTTTGAGATGGTTCTGGCAACTCATACGACGGGAGGCCTCTCGTGCTGCCTGGATCGCGGGCAGTAGCAGTGCGACCAACACCCCGATGATCGCAATCACCACCAAAAGTTCCACGAGGGTAAATCCTCGGGTGGTACGGGAAACAAAGTTTTTGGAAAAGTTGCCTAAAGACATAGAAGGATCCTTTAGAGGAAGTCTCAGAGCTACAAATCGCCGGGTATTGATCGAACCATTGCGTGATAAGACACACTGCGACCTAGCTTCATTTTAGGCCGTTCATCCAACCTCACCAAGATTATGAAGCGCAAATCTTTCTCGACATTGCGCATAAACGCCCATTTTCTCGGAGATTTGTGCCCCAGGTCTCGTAACTTATCGACTACTTAGGATCCCTGGTGAGACAAAAACTATTGCGCCCGACTTACTTGCCGCAACTCGTAAAACTCGCGCGGTTCTGCCCCTCGCTACCAGTAAGGTCAATCCAATCGATAGTGAGATAAGAGCCGTCGGCTCAGGGACGCTGGCCAAAGATGAGCCTTGAGTGAAGTTGCGCTGCCAAACGAGGTAGTCCCTGCCATCGACGTCGCCGTCGCCGTCAGCATCGCCATCCAGGAGAGTCGCACCACTGGACATGCCGTAACCGGTCTGCCAAAGGCCAAGGTCGAGGCCATTGACACTTCCATCGCTGTTAAAGTCCCCCGGCAACGGCGGAACGAACACGGCCTGGGGATTCCAAAAAACGTCGTCGAGAAAAATTTGGGCATCGCTGGAACCGAAGAACTGGATGGAATCGATAGTGACATTCAGCCCATCAATCTGGCCGTTTCCTCCCGCGATCCATGCCTCCCACTCGCTGGGTTCATCCAGAAACCATTCGTATTTGTGCCAGGTGTTATCGGCAATCACAGAGCGTTTGATCCCCCGATCGGCCGTCGTGGGGTCGTCGATGGCAATGCTGACCTGCAGCCCGGGGTCGTCGGTCTTAAGCCAGAAGCCTACCGAGCCGATCGACTCGAACTGCAAGTTGGCAATCCGCGAAGCGACATTGGTGCTGCCGCCAAAGTCACTGTACTGAGCCCCCGAGAGATGTCGCAGCAAAAAATCGGTGCCCGAGGCCTCGTCGTAGGTGATGTCTATCAGTTGGGAATGCCCTCCCGAGTGGGCCGCAAGATTCGACCGCGCGGCTGTCGAGCCAGACACGTTGGGCGTGGTGCTTCCCGAAAAGGTGGGTGACCAGCCAAAGGTTCCTTCATTGCCTGCAAAGGTGTTTCCCGAGCGATCACCGTAATTATCGAAGTTCACCAGGGTCTTGGTACCGAAATTGATGCCAGTGCCAGCGGTCGTCGCGGTACGCAGTTGAATATCCGCACCGTAGTAGTACTTGAGGATGTCGAGATAATGGATGCTGTTGTCTGAGAGGTAGTCGGCACCGTTTTGACTTTTGGCCCCGCGATTCGGCCAATTGGGATTCCTAGGATTCCCCTGAAAACCCAACGGGGTGCCCGTGTTGTTGCCGCCTATCAATCCATTGGCGTAGGTGTAGGTGACCCACTTCTCGGTATTGGTTGGATCGCTGTCGCCGGGTTCGACGATGATCCCGGGATTCGCAGGATTAAACGGGCCAGAGGGTTTTGCACCTGCGACGTAAAAAGAGGCGATCAGTACGTCGCCGGTTGGCGGAAGATTGTCAAAGACATAGAGAATCTCTCTTTCAGTGGCCGCAGCGGCAGCATGATGCAGCGGGCCCGCGCTACCCGCACAGGAATAAACCTGGTCGCTCGTGCCGTCGTTGATGAATCCCTGCAGATTCATTTTGTAGTAGGCAAAGGTGCGCGCTGCCACCGCCTGCGCCTTCAAGGCCTCGAAGCTGGCCGCCCCATTCTCGCAGTTGCAGACATTCGGCACATAGTCTGTCTCAGTCGCTACGTTGCCGGAGCCCGTGACATTGATGACCGAGCGAGCCGTGAACTGAGCAAAGAGCGGAGAACCAGTGATGCCCAGTGTTATGAGAGGGATGGCAACCATCCGGAGCGGGAGGCTCATCATGATTTGTTCCGTCGAGGGGGTACAAGGGAAGACGAAGGCCGGAACAAGCCGTGCGCAGTTCCGGCAGCAAGCGCCGGTAAGCTCCATTTCGCCGAACCAGATGGATTGCCGGAACAGCGCTACCGCTCGTTCCGGCCTACACAGCCAATAAAAAAAAACCGCGCCGTGGGCTGCCCCAGCACCACGACGCGGCCTAAGGTCTAATTAGCTGGCAGATCTGCGGCTTCTGCCTGCAAATCCTGCCATTGCCAATAGCAACAACACAGCCGAGGCTGGCTCAGGCACGGCGGCTACGTTGGCCGTGAGTGGAGGAACGGTGTATTGATTCTGCCAGATGGCGAGGTCATCACCATTGACATTACCATCTCCGTTGGCATCGCCATCGGCGGGTTGGGCAGAGCCGTCATTGATGCCAAAGCCGCGCTGCCAGGCAATAAAGTCTTTGCCATCCACGTCCCCATCGCCGTCGAAGTCGGCATTTTCGGTGGGGCCGGCAATATCGACCAGTTTGAGCAAGATATTGTCAAACCCAGCGAAGGCAGCGTTGATGTTTTCGCCACCCGACGAAGGGAGGGCGGAAGGTGGTCCAAAGCGAAGATGGGTATATCCTAGCGCAGAGGTGCTGACAAACACCGTGTCCATGGCATCCACACCGGGAACACCGTCACCAGGCGTGTTGGTTGCATTGGTCACGCCATCACCAAAGAGGTCAAGCGTAAAGACAATCTTATCGACACTGATCACTGCCTTATACTTATGGAACCCTGCACCGACCTCTGATTGTGCGTCGAGGTTAGTGGCCAAGGGCATATCCATGTTCACTGCATCCGCATAGCCTACCCAGTTGGGGCTAGTACCCGGAAACAGCACCGCACGATAAGCATAACCCACAGGACCATTGTATAAGCCCATCTCGATAATGTTTTCTGTCACTGTTCCTGAGACACCACGAAGTCCCACGGTCATTCTCATATTGGCAGAGAGCGCATCGTCGCCCAAGTCAAATGACAATTCAATATTCTGTGTCGCCGAAGGAGCAATCGACGGGAAGGTCATTTGATTCACCGTGCCACCACCCGCTACTCCAGAAGAGCCAGCTAAATCACAATTCGCAACTCCACCAGGCGTATTTGCTGAACCACAGAACTGAGCAAAATTCGTCAGATTGGTTCCACCGTAAAACGGCGCGGTATCTCCCGGAATCAACCTAGTGGCGTTGTCGGGTCTTGCCGGATCACTCGATGGCCAGGCCGCCAAAAGTGCAGCACTATCTGCATAAGATTCGAAATCTTCGTTAATAATGACCGTGTCGGCGAAAGCCACGGTCGACATCGAAGCACAAAGCAAAGCGGTTAGAACAAATCGTTGAATCATTAGAAATCCCTCAGAAGCAAAATGTAGATCAGGGTGGACGAAGTGCTGGCAAGTAAAACTCGCCCCTTAGTCGGACAAGACGCAGGTGGCTACCGCGCATAGAAGGCTATACACCCTCCATCCTCGATTATAATGGGGGAGTGCAATAAAGACAGTTTTTTGTGCGCATTTATTTCTCGCGAATGCGCAGAATTCTACCTCAGCTATGCTGCAGAGGTGCTTCTGAGACACTTGAGAAACATGAATCTGCCCAAACACGGGGTCATGAATCAAGTTTCAGACGGCACCACCAAATCAAACACCCTCCCTCTGGGAGGGTCGCGAGCTATCGAGCGGGGAGGGGTTGTGTGGCAATTCAACCGTTTTCAAGCTTGCCCTCATCCGGCCGTTACCGCGTCCGACCCTCCCAAAGGGAGGGTTTTAGAAGTTGCCCGCTCGGCAAGCTGAACCCACTAGGCACTGGCCCGAACCTGGAGGTGAGCCAGGCGGCGGAAGAGATCGCAGCGGTCTGCGAGTTCGTCGAATCTACCCGCATCGATGATGCGGCCGGCGTCCATCACCACAATGCGATCTGCCAGGGTGAGCGTGTTCGGTCGATGGGTGATCATGAAGGCCGTGCGGTCTTGGATAAACCGCTCGAGCACTTCATGAATGAGTCGTTCGCTTTCTACGTCGATCTGGCTGGTGGCCTCGTCGAGAATGAGAATCTCAGGATTGCGCAGGATGGCTCTGGCCAAAGCGATTCGCTGGCGCTGCCCACCAGAGAGGCGATTGCCACTGGGACCGCAGAGCGTTTGATAACCGTCAGCCAACACGCCCGTCACAAACCGATGAGCATGTGCCTGTTGGGCAGCTTCGATGACCTGGTCCATCGTAGCACCCGGTGAGCCATAGCGAATGTTGTTCGCCACGGTATCGTCGAACAGCAGGGTTTCCTGGGTGACCACCCCGATCCGCTCGCGCAATTTGGAGAAACGCATGTCGCGCAGATCGATGTCGCCGATCGTCACGCTCCCCTCGGTCGGATCGTGGAACCGCGGCAGGAGATTCATGAGGGTCGTTTTTCCACAGCCGTTGGGTCCGACGATGGCGATAGTTTCTCCTGGTTCGACTTTGAGTGTCACGTGGTCGAGGACCAGGTCATTTGCCTGATAGGAGAAAGAAACTGCGTTGAAATGGATCGGCCCCAACTTTGCAGGAAGTTTGACGGGCTGGGCTGGGTGCTTAAGTTTCGTCTCGCGATCCAGAAGTTCATAGATGCGATCGCTGGCTGCGCTTGCACGCTGCAGGTAGTTGAACACACTCGAAAGGCGGCGGGTCGGCTCGATGATCCCCGCCAACATCGCATAAAAGGCCGTGAGCATGCCATGGGAAAGCGGGTGGTCGCTGACGCGGATCCCAAAGAGGTGAATCTCTTGATTCAGCACTAGATACCCACCGGCTGCGACGACCCCCACAATGATCATCAAGCCGATAAACTCAGTGGTGGGGCTCACCAGGGAATCGTAGAACGCGATTCTCATCGACCGGCGGTAGTATTGCCGCGAGATGCGATGGAAGCGACTCCGCTCGTGGGATTCCATGGTGAAGGCCTTGATGACTTTGATGCCGTCGAAGGTTTCCTCGAGGTGTTCGTAAACGCTGGAGAGTTCTTGCAT
This sequence comes from uncultured Planctomycetaceae bacterium, assembly GCA_937925545.1. GTDB lineage: Bacteria > Planctomycetota > Planctomycetia > Pirellulales > Lacipirellulaceae > Bythopirellula. Next base: position 263,470 of record CALALR010000015.1, on the reverse strand, counting down.
GGCCCGGCGATTCGCCCGTTTGAGCGACTTGGCCAGCCATCGGATGGCGTAGATCGCCGGGGGAGCAAAGATTGCGGTGATCAGTAGAAGCTGCCAACTAATCATGGCCGCACCGATCAGGCAGGCGATCATCTTGAGCGGCTCACGGATCGCCATGCCATAGAGCGCTTGGGTTCCCAGGCAAATCCATTCCATGTCAGACGTGAAACGGGTCATAAGATCGCCGTTTGAAGTCTGGCGGAGTGTACCGAGATCGAGCCGCAAGGTCCTGCGATAAAACTGCTTGCGAAGCTCCAAGAGGGTGAGATGCCCCAGCTTTGCCACCAGCAAACTGTTAATGATCCGCAGCCAACCTTTTAGGACTGTGCTGATGACCACCAATCCGCAGATTGCCATCAGTGTGCCGAATGGGGTACTGGGAAGTTGCTTACGGGCAACCGGCAGAATTTTTTCGTAGGTCGCCAGCCATTGCTGATTCGAATACTTATCATGCTCCAAAGTTGCTAATTGCGCGCGAGTGGCAGGGGAATCGACAACCGCCAAGTGCTGTTGGCAGGCGGCGATTTGCTTCTCCAATCCAGCCTGATGAGCACGGGCATCTGCAATCCACTCCTCAATGAGCTGCGGGATCGCCTTACCATGCATCACTCCATCGACCACTGGCATGAGTGCCGAAAAATTGGCCGCCCAGAGTACGGCAATCCCCAGCGAACAGAAGACCGACGCTATCACCGTCAGCCGATATCGAAGGGCTATGCGGGCCACGCGCACAAAATTGTTCATGGATCGTCCTTGACCGCGGGAAGTTGCTGCTAGGAGAGACAGGCAGCAGGCGGTTTTCTACCAGATTCGCTGCTGAGAACCAAGATCGGAAGCCTTGATATGGGTTGCTGTGTGGAAACCTGTGTGACAGGCCAGCCGTGCGAAGTGCTGGCATGGTTCTGGAGAGTAAGTGAGATAGGTGATTAGGTACAGGATATTCTCGCTTTCAATCAACACGACTGCGCTTACTTACCCACTCACCTGCTCACTTACTATCCTATTCACCCACACCTACGTGCTAGCACGGTCGCTGGCAACTCTATCGATTTGTTGGATTCTACCGGTTCTTCCGCCGATACCAATTTTACGAGATTGCTCTCTCCCGGCACGCCCCGTAGCGCGTCGGAGCAGCAGTGCGAAGGATTGGATTCGCGCTTGCCAATCAACGATTTTCGAGCAACTCCGGTTTTGCAATCAGGGGGGATTCTGATGAAACATATCTTGGTCTGCGTTGCCATGCTCAGTTTGGCGACCATCGGCTGTGCCGGAAATCGAATGCTCGGCGGCGGAAAGCAGTGCTGCGACACCTGTTGCGGCGGTGATGTATGTTGCGACGTTTGCTGCGATGGCTGCGACATGTGCTGCGATCCATATGGCTGCAACGATGGATGCTCTAATGGATCTGGCTGTCGAAATGGCGGTGGCCTGTTCGGTGGAAGAGGAAACGGCGGTGACGGAATGGGGAATATCTGTGGAGCCTGTGGTGGTCGTGGGTGCAATGCCTGCGGCGGTACCGGTTGCTGCAATGGTTGCCCCGGCAGCTTTTGTGGAGCATTAGCTAGCGGGTTTTGCCCCCATGCCGGTGGATATCCAGAGGCTACCAGCTTCACCCCAGGACCACCTGTAGGGCAAACCGCTTACCCGTACTACACGGTTCGTGGCCCACGCGATTTCCTGCAGAACAACCCGCCCTCGATCGGGCCGTATTGAGATCGCTGGGAAAAACTCCGAGCGTGGAGGGAAACACGCACTCGCAGCCAGTCGCCCTTGCAAGGATGCAACTAGGGCGACTGGCTTTTTGTGTTTTCAGAAAAGGCGAGCCGGAAACGTTAGTGACCGGAGCAAGTTGTGCAAAGAGCCAGCCGCCATTCACTCGCTCGTTAGCTCACGCACCATGAAGAATTTGGAAACCCCGTTGGTGAATCCTTTGAGCTCTAATCGAGCTTCATAACCAAGTGATTCGTACAATCGAGGCGCCTGAAAGCTGAAAGTCTCCAGGAAAAACGTGCGGCAGCCGCGCTCTTCAGCTTGGCGATGCAATTCTCTGAGAAGCTGTTTTCCGATTCCTTGTCGCCGATAGCGATGCTGCACCCAAACCTGCTGAACCTCGCAACAAAGCCCCCAGGTGCGGCCGATGGCACCTCCGATGATTTCATTCGTGGGGAGTCGCGCCAGGCACGCGAGTGGACAGACTTCGTCGAGCGGTGCGGCACGGGCATTTGCCGCATCGAGACCCTCGCCAATCTGCTCAGAGGCCTCTTGGGGGATTTGATCGAGGACATGGTACGTGACTTGAAATTGGGACATGGCTATACACCTCGGTTTTCAATGCCTTTCATTGAACAAGTGCGAGGCACCATATACCCCGATAGCTTCAAGCATGGAAGCACTATTTATGTGGTCGGAAACAATGAGCTTTCTCAGGGAAGATAAAGTCTGAGAATTGGTTGCGACGGGATTGGTCTAGCGCTGATCGTCTTCGGGGACGAACTGGGGATTGCGTGTCGGCATGTTGGCGTCAACCGATTCTCTCCAATTGACAAGTTGTGCGTGCAGTCTTTGAGTCAACTCAGGATGGTTCTTTGCAAGGTTGTGTCGCTCGCTGATATCGGCAGAAAGATCGTAGAGTTCAAGGGCATTGCCTGCATACCACTCGATTAATTTCCAATTTCCGCTACGAATCGCTCCACCAGGCCGACCACCCTGATTGCCGTAATGGGGATAGTGCCAATATAAGGAGCGTTCGTCTGTGAAAGACTTACCCTGCAGCAGTGGCACCAGACTCAACCCGTCAGTATGAGGGATTTCACTTGAGTCGACACCTGCAATCTCTAAGAATGTTGGAAATAAATCGTGGCTGATAATGGGAACATCACATCGTGAACCGAATTTGGTTTTCCCTGGCCATTTGATAAGCCATGGTACACGAATGCCTCCTTCATAAAGCCAACCCTTGCCAGCGCGTAGAGGACGGTTGCTGGTGGGCCATCCTTCTGCCGTGCTAAGCCCACCGTTGTCCGAGGTAAAAAGAACGACTGTGTTATCCTCGAGACCAAGCTCCGTGAGGGCGTTTAAGACCTTGCCAACGGCTTGATCCATGGCTTCTACCATGGCTGCATAAACGGGTTGATTCTGAATCTCGCGATTCTTCATGGTACCTTCGGGAGTGAATTCGGCTTCAGTCAGTTTTTGGGAAGCTGCCAGGGGCTGATATTTCTCAATCAAGTCCGGTCGCCCTTGCTGAGGGTTGTGTACCGAATAGAAGGACAAGAAGAGGAGGAAGGGACTCTCCTTGTAGTCCTGCAGGAACCGCACCGACTCGGTTGCTAGGCGATCGGGAAGATGTTCTCCCGTCGGACCATCAGCGAGCTTGGGATTCCTGTAGGGGGAAAAGTACCCCCCTGGGGGCGAGCCTTTCTCGTGGCCGCCCAGATTAAAATCGTAACCCTGATTTTCGGGGTAATGCTCGACGGAGCCTAAGTGCCACTTACCGGCGAAGAATGTTCGATAACCGAGCGTTCGGAGAGCCTCTGCAATGGTTTCTTCTTCGAGCGGTAATTGTTCCAAATAGCTCGCGGGCAATAAGGGGCGGTGACGAAATCTTTCTGCTAATGGATTACGCAGCACATCATCCGGTTGGGGACCACCAAACCACTCGGTAGTACGAAGTCGCGCAGGGTTCTTGCCGGTCTGGATACTTACACGAGTGGGAGAGCAAACCGGACAAGCTGCATAGCCGTTTGTAAATAAGACCGACTCTGTGGCCAACGCATCGAGGTGACGTGTTTCATAGAAAGAACTTCCATAGCATCGCAGATCTTTCCAACCAAGATCGTCCGCAAGAAAGACAACAAAGTTCGGTTGTGGCGCAGCACGAACAGGCGTTAACAAGCCGATCAGCAACGAGGACCAAGCTACTGTAAAGAAACAGCTGAGAAAAGAACTAGAAATCTTGTGGCACATGCAATTTCTTAAATGACGTATTAAGGAATTCAGAAGACTCTTAGGCTACATCATTTTAGTAGCGTCTATACAACAAAGATAGTTGGTAGGCGAGATAGGACTTGCGGTGATGAATGATTTGTTGGGTTGTATTACCTTTCAGTCGACAAAATCGTGCTTCAATAATTGACCGCTTTTGGTTATCGAGGTAGGATCAGTTTCATCTCGACTCTACTCTATCTTCTATCTTGTGAAGATTTGTTTTCACTTGTCGTTTGTTTGGGAGTAACCTGGAATGAAGTGGACTCTGTGGAAATGCCTGATTCTCATTGCCTGGCTGCTCTTACCGATCGATTCGGTGGCAGCAGATGTTGCATCAGACAAGGTTGCGATCGAAAAATCGATTCAGTCTTATGTCGCTGCATTCAATGACCATGACTCAGCCGCATTGGCCTCGCATTGGTCGCCAGAGGCGGTTTACACCAATCCTCGCACTGGAGATCAGGTCGTGGGTTTGGAGGCTATCAAGCAAGAGTTTGACGCTCTGCTGGCTGACGCGAAAGATCTCAAGCTGGAAGTCGATGTGGAATCGATCGATTTCGTTTCTCCCAACGTGGCGGTCGAAAACGGAGTCGCCAAGGTAACGGGGCCCGACGGAGTTGCTGACGTTACAAGTTACCAGGCGGTCCATGTGAAACAGGGTGGTAAGTGGTTGCTAGATCGAGTAAGCGAAGAAGAACTTGCATCATCACCTTCACATTACGAGCAACTCAAAGACTTGGAGTGGATGATCGGCACCTGGCTCGATGCCAGCGACGAGGCCGAGATCGAGACCACCTGCCAATGGACGAAGAATCAGAATTACATTTTGCGAGCGTTTAAGGTGACGGTGGGTGATGAGATCGACACCTCGGGAATGCAACTCATTGGCTGGGATCCGGCACAAGGAAAAGTACGTTCATGGGCCTTTGATTCCGATGGTGGTTTCGCAGAAGGGCTTTGGACCAACAAGGGAGATAGCTGGAGGGTGGATACCAATGCTACGCTTCCAGACGGTCAGAAGGCTTCATCGATAAATATCATCACCAAAATCGACGACAATACCGTGGGCTGGCAAGTCACCGGCCGGGAAGTTGATGGCAAGATCTTGCCAAATCTCGATGAAGTGAAAATCACGCGGGTAGCAATCCCTGAATGACCCGTCTTCCTAACCACAGCTAGGCACGGAAGAAACACTGAAAAGTAAATAGTCTGAATTCAAGACGTGCGTGACTCACAAGAATCAAGCTCGACGGAGATCGGAGAGAAAGATGAATAAAGCCCTAAAGATTATGATTGTTGGTTGGGCTATGGTTGCTCTTCCTATGAATGACGTCCTGGCTCGCGGTGGTCGTGGAGGTGGTGGCCGTGGCGGAGGGGGCGGGCGCTCATTCTCCGGTGGTGGTGGCGGGCGCTCATTTTCTGGAGGGGGGATGAGCAGACCTACCCCCAGTCGGTCTCCTACCATGAGCCAACCTTCGAGATCTAATTCTTCTTTTTCCAGATCATCTGGCTCTGGACAAGGTTTCGGTAATCGTCCCTCAACTTCTGGAGGAAGAGGGAACTTCGGAGATCCAGGTGGACCAGGTGCCGCGGGAGGGCGGGGAGGACAACTTGGTGGCGCTAATCGACCCGGAACTGGGCTCAGCCAAGGTGGTCGACCAAGCCAGTCCCAATTACAGAACTTCTTAGATCTTCCCGGGAACGGCGGGCAAGCGGGCAATCGGGCTGGTGCAAGTGATCGCATCGGAGCAAGGTCAGGCAATCTCCCCGCCGGTGGAAACTCAGCAGTGGAGGACTTTTTAAGTCATTCACCGAATTCACTCGGTTCCGCCGGAAGTGTTGCGGGCGACCGCTCTGACCGCATTGGCCAGCGAACTGATGCACGTTCTGATCTGCGAGATAGTCGTGGCGAGAATCGTGACTTCGCCTCAGAAAATCGCCAGGATCGCGTTTCCGACCGAGGGGATCGACAGGCCGTGCGCGTGGATAACCGAGGCGATTTGCGTTCCAGTCTTGCTGACAATCGCGGTGAACGGAGGACTACCAGGCAACAGCAGCTCGGCGATCGCGCAGACCACATCAGGGACGAGCTGCACGACCATTACGATCACGATCACTTGTTCGACGATTTCTGGGCGAACAATCCGCGAGCCCACTACCGGTTTCACCAGAATCCCATCTTCTGGAGCTGGGCAACGTATGCCACCCTCTCTGCTTTCATGCCCTGGAATTGGGGAGTTGCTGTCCCATACGACTATGGGACCGGCGGCAACATCTACTACGAGGGTGATACGGTGTATGTCAATGGTGATGCGGTTCCTGCCGATGAATACGCCCAACAGGCTGAGCAAATTGCCACTTCCGCACCAGAGGTTGAGGATCCTGATGACATGGAATGGCTTCCCCTGGGCGTTTTTGCCATGACAAAAGATCAGGATCCGAATGCGGTTCCGAACATGTTCATTCAACTGGCCGTCAGCAAGGAAGGGATTATCGCAGGCACTTACCAAAACAAAACTACCGGCCAAACACAGCCGGTGGATGGGATGGTGGATAAGGAAACTCAGCGGGCGGCCTGGGTGATCGGAAACAAGAAAACGCCGATCCTGGAGACGGGGATTTCCAACCTCACACAGAACGAGGCGAGCATATTGGTGCACTTTGAGGATGGCACCACACAGCAATGGCTGTTGGTGCGAATTGATAATCCCGATGCAAGCAAGACCACTCAGTGATCGCGGATCTGGAAGGGCTCGAATGAATTGACGAATTGGTGTTAGAGGTTCAAACAAAAAGTAAACCCACCCCGGCTGTGCACTGGGGTGGGTGCTTTAAGTGTAATGAGGATCTAAAAAGCGTTAGTTAGTTCGTCGTCGCTCGAAGCTCCAGCAGCCTGCCAGTGATAAAGCCAACAAAGCGACCGTTGTCGGTTCGGGAACAACGAAACGGATATTGTCCACATTGATTATTAGGTCTTGCGGATGACTGAACAAGTTGATGCCAGTCGTGTCCACGACGTTCATATTGGTTAGGCCGTCCAAAGACCAGGTCAAATCGTGGAATTGGCCATCGATCGGCAGGTTTCTTCCAGCACCTCCCTCTGCCGATTGGAATGAAAAGTTGTTTTTCTGGAAAAAGGCTCCCAATCCGACCTCGCCACCACCATCGGCTGGATCGGTTGCTGAGATGGTTACGATCATCCGTTTGTAGTTAGAGAGATCGGTCGTACGGTTGTTAAAGGTGTTTCCATTCCAGGCAGTACCGTTGCCCCAGGTGATGGCTGCACCGTTGGACCCTCCTAGATCGGTCCATTGGAGCGAACCTGATCCGCTGGCATTGTGGGAAAGTCCAGTTTGATTCTGCCCGCCGTTGTTCCCTGCAACGGCAGCGTTGTCGAAGTTTACGATGGCTCCTTGAAGCCCTCCTTCGGGGGTTCCCGTGTCGTGAGTTATCAAATCTCTCAGGGTGAGCGGTATACCTCCAGAGCGTAACTCTCGCAGTGTCCAGACTACGTCACCCAATGCCGCATGGTCCCGAGCATTGAAACCCATCGTGCGGATGTAAACAGCCTGATTTGCAGTTAACCCAGTTAACGGGACCTGATAAGTATTCACACCGGGAGTGACTGCCAGATCGGGCCCCAAGGCAACGAAACTGGAAGCTGGCGAAGCTTGCACATAGAACTGAACATTGATGTTTCCTGCACCGTTGTGTCCGAGATCGAACTCAAGAAAGTCGAGACCGGTGAGATCGAGCCCGCCGCTTGACGCCGTTGAAGACTCTCGCACGCGATTGAATCCGTCGCTGATAGCGACACTCGCTCCGGCGCCACCCACTTCAATAATTCGAAGTTCGCCAGCAATATTGTTGTCTAGGAGAACCGTATTAGGGCCAAAACCCTTAACCCATCCCTCGATATTGGGAACTGCGTTTCCAGTGTTGTCCCAGGTATAGAGCACACTGGGCGATTGCGCGAGCGACAGCGAAGCAGCGCTGCCGCAGATTACTGCCACGAAGGCAGTGAACAAGACTCGTTGTGTCTTCATTAGATCTCCTCCACTTTAAAAAATACCTAGATATCAAAAGGTGAAGCTGGTCTGGTGGTCAAGTTTCTGACATATGGGCCACAGAGCCAGCGACTGACAGACAAACTTGTCACTGGTGACCTTAGTACAACCTCCTTCAATGTTCGTAGAATCGACCTGAAAAGTGTGGTGTCCGCCATGAACAACTCAACAAAACCTAAGGCCTAGGCAGGCGTGAAGGCCAATATTGAATTGCTCAACCACTTAAACTCAGTATAGACCCTGCCAATTGTCTGTCCATCACTTTGTGCAAGGTGCAAAGATTAACACTTCATGGCCGTTTTGCATGACAGGTGTCTTTGGCTTAAAAATCTGGGGAGAATGGCATTTCCCATGCTAGCCGCTGCTGGTGAAAGCTTGCGAAACCCTTGAGCTAGTCGGGTTTGGCCGAGGGGATCCGGTTCCACTGGCTAACGAGTTGCGAACCCATAGACTGCCAGGGGGATATGATCGATTCGACTTGAGATTCAAGTCTCGCTTGAGTCCGTAACGAGAGATCTGCAAGCAAGTTGGTTTCGGGAAGCTTGAGTTGCGCCAGAGGATTGTAGCGTGGCAACTCGGCTTGCGAACGGTTCACGGCCAGCGTCAGCATGGTAGCCATCTCCTCCGGGACGGTCGTCAATTGTTGGGAGAGAAAACGCGCGTGCTCGGCGTTTGCTTGCCTCTCTGAAGTGCGATGCACGAAGAAGCCAACGGCCAGGGAAGCCGCGAGTGCAGCAGTGGTGAGTCGCACTATTAGTGTGCGGTGACGAGGGAAATCTGGCCGCGGTGACAACTCAACCTGTGAGCGTTCGCTTGTCGTTTCAAAAAGACTTTCGTGCCGAGTACGGGCACCAGCGCGGAGCCGCTCGTCAAGTTGCTGAGATTGGTCGGCGAAATGCCGCAAGCGCGGGTCATAACGCAGCAGAACTCGAAGCCAGGCAGGTAGCGTGGACGACTCGTCCAGCGCGCGTTGGATCTGAAATTCCAGAAAAGTGCGGATCATGAGTTTGCCTCCACAAGGGCAGGTGCATCCAAGGGGTCGGGACTCTTTTCTGAAAAAGACTCCCGACCCCTTTTTTCTTGGAGATGGGGAAGGAGCGTTTTGCGGGCGCGGAATAGCTGCACGCTTACTGTGGTCTTGGTTTTGCCAAGCGTCTGAGCGACCTCGCTAATCGAGAGTTCTTCGCCGTAGTGGAGCCAAAGCGCTGTCCACTGGTCGGGCTTGAGTACGCGGTCTGCCAGGGCCCACAGACTATCGCGTTCTTCCGTTTCGCAGAGTCGCCCATCGGGAGAAGCTGACTTGTCGGCGATTTCCAATGGGGACGTTGATTCTGGCGAGACGGGAAGTTGCTTGCGACGGCCGTGCTCAACCGAAAGCCGCATCGCGATGGTAAACACCCACGGACTGAAGCGACGGTTTGTGTCAAATTGGTGGATCTTCTGAAACACGCGAAGCATGGTTTGTTGAACGACGTCCTCCGCGTCTTCTCGACGCGGAAGCCGCCGTGTAAGTGCGTAAAGCAGTCGTGGCCGATAACGTCGATCCAACTCCGTGAACCCCTGTTCGCAACCCGATTGCAATTGTCGCGCAAGCTCTGAGTCGCTCAGATGCGAAAGCGATTCGGGCGTAGCTGTGGAGACAGTCATCCGCAAGTTCACGTTGCCCTTATCAGCCGCCGCCGGAAGGCCGCGGCTGGGAGCGATGATTATTTGTCGATTTCGTTTTTCAACGCCACCAGTGCATCATAACTTATTTTGAAGTTTGCAGTGAGCGTGGAACTGCCAGTCTGATGATCCAATGTAAGATTATTCAATAGCTCGGCAGCCTTTTTGGCTCCCTCATGATCGTGTTTGGCAGCTTTCCATCCTTCTTTATAAGCATCTTGCTTTTCCTCCATCGCTGCCAATTGGACCATGGCCCGCAGACCGGTGATAAGTTGCTGGAGTTGCTCAGCACGGGCTGGGCTATCAGCGGTAAATTCGCCGTGGGCGCTCAGTGTGTCGGCCTCAGCGGAAGCTTCCAGACTGACCGCGCTAATGGTCTTCACAACCGCGGCACCGGGATCCTTACTGTCGATTTTCAACGGTGCTTTGGATAAATCGGCGACTCGGAGCGTCAGGAATGTACCCTCCGAGCTGGGAGAGCTTAACCAGGCGGATCCTTGTCCGATGATCTTGTTCGTGAGGTTCACCGTCTCATCGTGGTCGAAAGTGGCTACCAATATGTAAGTTTTGTCGGTTTGGTCATACGGAATCGTACACCAGAGCCGCGGATCGCCTTTCTTCTTTTCTACGATGAAGGAATGGAGAATTGTGTTCTTGTCGAGTTCCTCAGATTTGTAACCGGGGGCGGCAAGAAACCAACCTGCGAGGTTGCCACTTGTCGCACCGAGCCGTGCGATCACATTAGCAGAGTCGTCACCAAACTCGTCGCCAAAAAGCAAGACTTCTTGTACGTCGGTAAGTGGATTAAACCCCAAGGCATCGGAGAATTTGTCGAGCTTATCCAGTGCACCAGGATTTTCGGCAGAGACAATGTCTTCGATCACTCTTCCAAAGTTGCTGGAGAAAAGTCGCTGAGGACTGACTTGAACTCGCCACAGGGCACCGGCTGTAATATTCTCGACCGTAGGATTCGTGTCACTCTCAGCCCAGGTAGGCAGGGTGATCGAGGCTAAGAGAACACAGAGTGAAAAGTGAAAGGCTTTCATGGGGATGCTCCTAAGGCAAAATGCTTTGATTTGAAGCAGGAAATCAGAGACCCGCTATGCTGTAATACGCTGGGCCATCTGAAGATATTACAGGAAAAAAAGAGCGAGAAACTAGGCACCTAGCCGGAGCGTCACACGCTCCGGGCTGGGAGGTCTATCTGGGCCTGGAGGCAAGTGTGCCTCCGTCTGGGGGGGCTCAATCTCAGAGCTATAACGAAAGAGGCCTCAATCCAACCAGTCTTGCTCGGCGAGTCGCTCGGGGACATAGACTTCGGTCACATAGCTGATGTCTTTCGAGATAAGAGATTCGACTTCGAGCTTGAAATCGTTCTTGAGCATCCGCTGGATCTCTGCCTGCCAGCGTCGTTTCTTTTCGAACCACGGATACTTGGCGATCTGTTTGGCTCGTTTGCGATCGGATTCGTTCAACGCGATCTTCACGCTGTCGGAAAGCTGGCATCGCTCGAGATCGATACTGCGTAGTCCAAGGTATTTGGCCGCAGGGATCGCCATGCGTTGCGACTCAAATGCCAGGTTGATCGAGCCTTGCTTGATCACACTGTAAATGTAGTATCCCCACGGGTCGTTATCGAGCACACAGTACACCGGGAGCTTCAACTCATTGTGCAAGCGGTACAACATTCGGCGGACACCACGTGGAGGTTGTCCGCTACCGTGGGTGAGAATGCAATTGTGTTTTTGCCAAAACTTGTCTTCGTTGAAGCGTTGCCAGACCGTACCTTTTTCGACATGGAGGATAAACTTCGCGCTGCACTTTTTGGGATTGAGTTCGATGATTTCCGGCTCGACGATTGAAGGGATTGCATAGCCACCCGATCCCATCCTGGAACAGTCGATGGTGTCTCCCTTGTCGGTTATGGTGATGTTCCCCACCATGGCCCCGCGATTTTCGGCATAGAGATGAAGTTCCTCGCGGATGGAATTCAGCAGCACTTCGACATCTTCGATGATTGTGTCACATTCGTTCTGATCATCGAATGTATTTTCCTTGGCCCCTTCGATGGTGTGCTTGAGCATGTAGAACAGACCTCGAAGGCTGGTCGACTTGCCTTGGTCCAAGAGACGCTTGCATCCGCTGGCGACCAGCATCGTGCGCATGTAGGCTTTTGCTTGGGAGAGATCGAACAACTGGCGGCGGTTTTTGCTATTGCCCATCTCCAATATCCCCTTGCGAGGACTGAAACGGACGTTCGAGAGCGTGCGCGAGGGGATGTCGACGTACGGATCCTTGCGCGTCTTGGCAGCACTCACCACTCGGTCAGCCAGACCAGTAAGGCTCGACATGGTTTTCTTATCGCGGGGGGTGAGTTTTGCTGCTGCCGAGCGGGCAGCAACTTTCTTCTTGATGACGCGTCTTTTGGCCATGGATGTTTCTCTATGCTGTACCTAGCCGGAGGACCATGTCCTCCGGGTCGTTAATCAATGCTTCCCGGACCGCATGGCGGTCCGGCTAGGGATTATGGTTGTGGGTTATTCTTCTTGGGGTTCTTCCTCGGTCTCCACTCGGTTGATCGCCGCTTCGTGTTGTGCCGGGTCGACGATCAACACGTTCTCACCCAGGTCGAGTTGTGTGGGGTCTTCCACGATTTTTTTGCCGCGCTCGTCAAGCTTCATGTCGGCGTCGGACGTGCGGCGCTTGGCGACTTTTACAAGTTGTTCATAAAGCTCAGGCTGTTTCACGCCGTTGATCTCGCTCACGGCAGTAGAAACTTCTTTGAGATAGCGGAGGAAAACCTCGCGACGGTCGGATTGTTGCTTCACTCTCAGACGGCGGCGGAGGAACATTCCCAGCTTGCGACCGACGGCCTGCAAGCCAAGGCGGATTTCCTTTTGAATCTCGGGGTAGTTGGCAATCGCTTCTTTTGATTCGCTGGTGAATGGAACCCACACACTGGCGATGTGGACCATCAAACTCACCGGTCCCTTGGGAAGTCCACCCCGCGACTGGCTCAGGCCATAGCTTCGCCAGTTGGTGTTCAAGATAGTCTGCGTGATCGCACAGGCAGCCTGCTGGAACTGCAATGGCACCCGGTTGGCGTAGCGGAGCACCTCCATCGACTGGCCCTCGGCGATGTTCACGTTCTGCATGGCCGAGAAGAGGGCTTCGATTTCCTTCGGCTTGAGCTTGCTAGGTGTCTGGCGCGTGCCGATGCTGGCCGTCTTGATGATTTTGTCGGCCCCTTCGCCGCCGAGGCCGTTGAAGGTGTGCACCAAGAACTGCCGCACGGTACGGGCATCAGTTTCTTCCAGAAGTTCCAGCAGCAGATCCTTGGTGATGTTCTGCGTAGGAGCCGATCCCCCATAAGTGAGACCCACTTCAATCTGGAAGGGATTTCCCCGATACACAGCTGGTGGACGCGTAGCAGCCGCATAAAACTCACCTGGCACCACTTTATGCATGCCTTTGAGGATGAGATCTTCACCAATGGGGCAGATGCAATCGGTTGCCGGGGCAGAGATTTTCGTTTTCTGAATGGCTTGAAACAAGAGTTCGGCTTCTTTTCGACCGACTTTGCGGGTGTTCGTGCGTGTGCCAACTCCAGCAGTTTGGCAAATCCGGCGCGCGAGGGCCGAATTCACCCGAGAAAATCGCGAGGTGAGGAACTCCGAAAGCGTCGACCCCGTGCCTTCCTCCAGCATCGCGGCGAGGCGGCCCAACTCGACACCGTACGGATGTGGTTTGATTTCCTTCGGCTCAGGCGGAAGCGTCTTGGTGGATCGCTCATACGTGTAGATGAAATCGTCAGGGTCTTCGTAGTGAAGCGTGATATGGGGATTGGCGATGGCCGTTTGTTCGAGGTATTCCCCTACACTGCCCCGACCCCGAATAAACTTGGCCTCGAGTTCGATCGTCACGCGCGTGCCATGCGGCTGTTCGACCCACTCGATGCCGTGTTTTTCGATGTAGTCTTTTCCCTTGTCGCCGGCTGGAATGTCGACTCCGTCCCCCTTGCCGTTGAGAATCCGCGGTTCGTTTTTCTTGGTATCGATCTGAATCTCGTAGTAGTGTGCCGGTTTCTTGGCACCCACTTTCGAGATGATCTTCACCGGCTTGCCCGTAGTCTGCACACCATACATGCCTGCCGCACTGATACCGATGCCTTGTTGCCCACGGCTCTGGCGAAGTCGGTGGAACTTGGAGCCATAGAGCAGCTTGCCGAAGATCAGCGGAATCTGCTTCTTGAGGATGCCGGGGCCGTTGTCCTGGATGCCGACCTTGTAGCGATCGGCGGCTGTCTGTTGAATATGGACCCAGATCTCGGGCAAGATGCCCGCCTCCTCGCAGGCGTCGAGCGAATTGTCGACCGCTTCCTTCACGGTAGTCAAAAGTGCCTTGCGGGGATTGTCGAAACCTAAAAGATGCCGGTTTTTGGCGAAGAATTCGCTGACGGAAATATCCCGCTGAGTGGCCGCCATTGCCTTGGCCGTGGTCCGACGCTGGGGGGGAGCCTGACCGTTGGTGGTGGCATGAGAATTGGCCGGTTCGGCAGCAGCAGTCGTCGGCGCCGAAGACTTCTTGCGGACCTTTTTTTTTACCTTCTTTTTCTTTACCGAGCGCGTGGCGGGCTTTGCCGCACGTACTTTTTTCTTGACCGTCTTCTTCTTTGCCGTCGCCAAACCGTCTTCTCCCAGAAAAACATCAAAGAGTTTTTAACCAGAACATCGCAAAGCTCTTAGCAAGGGAATCCCTAGCCGGAGCCACACCTGGCTCCGGGACATCTGGACCAGCTGTTTGTCCGGCCAGTTACGTTAAACTTTGCGGATTTTGGGGATTATAGCGATATTTTGGCCCTCTACCCAGGGCAGGTAGCCCCTCATTTTGCGAATACCAGGAAATGCCGTTACTTGCGGAAAACAAATTCTCATCGTTAGGACCCGAACTGGCCGAAACCAATTTCTAGGATGACTCCCTCTCAGCAAGACCCAAGCTGAGAGACAGTCGTCCCCACCCCAACAGTCCCGTCACCGGTCGGAAGTGACCGCCAACCTCGACGGGGCTCCCCAAAACCCCATCAGACTCTCGCCGGACTAGCGCACATCAATTCTCAATTTCGTGAGTGAAAATCTGAGAACCGCTGCCCATCGTCCGTGCTTGAGCCTGTGATCGCAGGGAGGCGATTCATGGCTATGCGTATTCTTGCCGTTGGCACCTTGGCGTGCTTCGTCGGCTTGCTCTTTGATGGCACGAGCGCTTCGGCAGACGTTGAAGGACGCTACAAGCGGTGTATCAGTTACCAGGACAAAAACGACTTATTCTACAACTTCTACGAAGGCCCCTGTCCAAGCGGCACGGCAGCACAGATGTATGTCTCACCCTTGCCGGTACCGGCGCACGTGGGGCATACCTATGTAACCTACCAGCCGCTGATGCCCCATGAGTTCATGTACAAGCATTGCCGCTCGCACTACGCTCATACCCCAGGTGCAGGCTGGTCACGAGCCAAGATTCGCTACAACACGTACGGACTTCGGATTCAGGACATCTTCCACACTTGGAGCAACAAGTATTGAGGTATAGGTGAGTAGGTAGAAAGGTGACTAAGTGAGTAGGTACAGACGTAGCGGCCTCTTGCTTTCTCATCACTTACTAAACTGACTCCCTTACTCACCTACTGACCTTACTAACTTAATCACCTACTAACTTACTCACCTAATTGGAAATTATCGTGTCACATACAACCATCTATAAGTTTGCCTTTGTGCTGCTGTTATCCTCATTGCTGGCACCGACGGCCGTGGCCGAAGCCCCCTATCTAAGACCATTGCGGCGGGCCGAGATGACCAATTGGCACGCCAACTATGCCCACTCGGCGTATGGCTATCCGGTGGCGCTGGTAGTTCCTCCGACGGCCCAGTTGCAAACCACCTGGAGCTGGGGTGCCCCGAGCATGAGCATCTCGCGGATCGATCACCAGTTTGGCCGCAATTATCCAGGTCCCGGTCCCTTTGGAGCAGGCTTTCGCAACACGCCACCCTGGCCAAGCAACACACACCAATTCGGCGTGTATTATGTAAGGGCTCCCTGGTATCCAACACAGCGTTAGATGGTTCAAACCTTAGCAGGTGGCATCCGCCGTGGCGGACCTCCGGGTATCCCGGACCGCGCGAAGCGGTCCGGCTGGGTTTGAGAAGCGAACGTTGATGTCGCGTTAGCCCAGCAGTTCGCTACGGTGTTCTTCGAGGACAGGTGTCCACCCCTTGGCGAAGCGGCCGGCAGTGGCCAGGTGACGCACCACCAGGGTTTCCTTGTCGACGACTACTAAGAGTCGTTTGAACAAGCTCGTCGCCTCAGCGATGTAGACTTCGAGCGTCTCGGCTAATTGCCAATGGTTCCAACGATCCAGGTGCGCATGTTCGCCCATGATCCACACCAGGCGGGGATCATCCTTCTTAATCTTGTGCAAGCTTTGGCAGGCAGCGCATGCCTCATGGGTAATTGCGGATTTGCTCACTCTTTGCTGGCAGACGGGGCAAGTGTCAAATTCCTCTGTAAGGGTAGGCTTTCCTGTGACGGGGCATGGTTCTGTGAGTGACCTCTTGACCAGTTTGCCCGTAACACTGCAAGTCACCAACTCATCCTTAAGAAGTCGTTCACCGGTGATCTCGCAGGCGGTGATCTGCTCAAAGGCATCAATGCGACCGTCGTCGGTGGCGGCCAGATGAAAAGTCGCAGCACCGGAGTGTTCGGCGACGAAGGGCTTCGGTTGAATCAACTTGGCCCAACCCGAAAACGGAAGCGTCGCCGTAGTCTCTCCAATGGTGAAGTGCAACTTGCCATTGGCCTGCTTGACCCACACTAGTGCTGTAGCCAAAGGTTCGCTGCTCACAGCCTGCGGATCGCGCGAACTGGTTGTTTTGGCGGCCACGCGGCGCCCGGACGCGATTAGTGCGTTGAGAGCTAATGATTCGATACGGGGGTAAGGTTTGGTTGCCGGCTCCAACTCCAGCAGTCCCAACGCAACCGCCAACTCATCGGATATCGAAGAACCATCATGGGCCACAAACAGGTGAACCACTTGCGAGGAATCGTCGGCTGCTGCAAAGGTGAGTCGCAGAAAAGGGAAGTCTGTCAATTGGCAGCCACCCAAATGGATATTGCCCCCGTCGACTTGATACGCGGAGAACAACCGCTTAGTGATTTCATTCACAGAGAGCGGCTGTTCGCGCGGCCGGGTATGAATCACCGGGCCAATTTCAGACAATCTTTCCAACGGGTCTTGAGTGGAGACGTCATTCTCCGAACCCGGCTCGTTTTCAAGAGCCTCGAGCTGAGTAGTGACCCATTGGCGGAACGACGCAACACTCTCGCGGTGCGCGGAATCGGGTACGACGGTCTTATCCGGGGGAGATATGGAAGTTGTCACTGCCAGATGGTTGATTGAAAAAGCAAAGGAATAACAAGCGAGAGCGGCCAATTCCTGATTCTTGCCGGAATTGGCACCCGTGCGAAGTGCAATTACGCGGACTTCTTCCTTAAAATATACACCACATCTTCGGTCTCGGGGCCAATGGTGATGGGCGAATCGATGTCGTAACCAAAGTCGTAGACTTGAGTTAACTCAAATTCGGGGATACTCGCCAGCAGGCTCTCCATCTGGCGGGCCGAGTAAGTGCGGAAGACCACCTGGTCTTCGATACGAAATTGCCTGGTCGGGGTGTAAATGTCGAAACTCATGCCGACCTCTTCACGACGCCGGCGGCGATCGCAATCGGTGACCCACAATCGAGACAAGACAGCAAGATTGCCGCGACGTGCCGACCAGCTCTCTTCCTGCATCGGCTCAACACTCTCTGGCGTGAGATGCAAACCTAAAACATAGATTCCGCCGGGACGCAGCGCCGCGGCTACTGTGTGCAGATGCTGCTCGGCCTGAGCTTGCGTGCTGAGATGCCGAAAACTGTTGATCGGATTGAATGCGGCATCGAGTGGCCGGGAGACCGTGAAATCGCACATGTCGCCCACAAAGGCCGAGCGAGGGTACCCAAACCGTTCGAGCCGATCGTTACAAAAATCCACCGCCGCCCGATTGAGATCAACACCGGCCACCTCGTAGCCAGCTTGAGCCAGCTTCACAAGCAATCGCCCCGTACCACAGGCTGGCTCAAAGACACGCTTCACTTTCCCCACAGCATGCCGCTCGAAACAGGCAAGCAGAAAATCAAATTCAGCTTTCCAATCCGATCCATAGACCAGGTCGTAGTACTTGGGGAAATCGTAGAGACTGGCTTGGGTAGTGGTGAGCATGAGATGCAGTTTATCGGCCTAAGTGAGTTGTCGCAATTTAGTTGTGTAATAGGCTAAGATGAAATTCTCTATAGCCAAGGCAGACGGAATAGGGTCCCTGTGGTGGCTGAGTTCTGTTCTCACTCCTCCTTCGCGTACGGATTCAACGAGATCTTTTTGCCGATTTCTGTTTTCAAGCGCTCGAGGACCGATTCTTTGTCTGTGTTGGCCAGAATTTGCGTGATCACCTGTTTGGGTGACTCGTCGCCCCAACTAGCGCCGTGTTGGAAATAGTAGCGGGCTGCCTGGCCGACAATGTACGACCCGTAGCCTGCCGCCGCACCTTGGGGGAGTGCTGTCGCGACAGTGCCGTAACCAACAGTGAGTGCCTTGAACACACTCGAAGCGTAACTCACCACTGCTTCGCTGAGCATCACCCAACCGGCCGCTTTGAGGATCGAAGTGACCAGCGCCCGGGCATTCGAGGTGGTGATGTTCATGCCATAGATTTTTCCCAAGGTAACCACCATCGTGGCATCGACGGCCGTGCCTCCGAGGATGTCGACGGCTGGCACGGGGTTCAAGGCAACCGCCAAGGACTTGGTCACGGCGAAGCTCCAAATCACTTTCGCAGCTTCCGCCTCACGCAAGCGGATGCGAAGCGCCCCCATGCGGTCTCCCTTGTCGGCGGCAAACATGGCGGCATTCAGGGCGATCAGTGCTTTGCCCTCGGCATTCAGGACTTTCAGAATCCGATGCTTGAGTTCATCAACCTGAGGCTGGGGCTTTCGCCATTCGGTGCGCGTGCTGCCGTCAGCAGCTTCGATGACGTATTCCATCTCGCGGGGATCGGCCTTGGTGACAACGACGTTTGCCGGATCGACAATGTTCACCAACCGCCGACCACGAAACAGATCGACAAGTTCCTGAAGGTCGTGCCTTGTGTAGAGATCCGCCTTGTTCAATACCAGGATGATCGGTTTGTGGCTGGCTGCAAGCTCCAACAGGGCGGAGTACTCCGTTTCGTTGAGATCAGAATCGGTGACGAACAGCACCAGGTCCGCCCTGGCGGCTGCCGAGCGCGCGATCTCCGAACGTTCGCGGCCATCCACTTCATTGAGTCCTGGCGTATCGACCAACACAACCTGCGAATTGGCCAATCCAGGGACACAGTATCCAATGCCGTCCCAGGGGACATGCCAGACATCCTTGGTCCAGCCACCTTGCACATTCACCTGGGTAAGATTGTCTCCCACCAGGGCATTGATCAGCGCAGATTTGCCTGTGCTGATTTCGCCGAAGACGACAATATCCACTCGGCCCTCTTCAAGCTTCGCAGCCATTTGCTGCAGCTCATCGAAGTCGCGTGCGAGCACACGGCGTTCTCCTTCGGAGCAACCTTGATATTTCTCGATCGCGCGTCGCACCGCAGTCACTGCCGCCTTGTAATCGACGTCGGATGACGTTCCCACGGAACTTTTTTGTGATTCGGGCGAGTCACTCATGATCGTTCTCGCCGCTGAAGGACTTGGAAAGCTCGCTGCGACCGAGCTGGATGAGTTTACGCAAGCTCTCGGGACGTGTGAGCATCTGCCATTGATCCCGCGCAAGTTCGGCAATCCCACCCGGAGGCGCCTGCATATCGCGGCGATAGTATTCCACAAAGACGTTGCCGATCCACCGCGTAACCAAAGCCTGCACGATTCCCTGGACAAGCCCCCCCGCAATGGTGCCGATGCCGGGAACGGTTTTCAGAGCGGACCCAATGGCAGCCGCGACGGCAGGTGAAGCGGCGGTGGCCCCCACCATCGCAACAAGGTTTTTTCCCAATTGCTCAAGCATCTTCACCACCCCGTCGGTATCGATGGGCTGCTTGTAGACGTGTGCCAACTCAATCACCATCTTGATCGTGATCGCACTTCCTCCAGCGAGATCCAAGAGAGGGAAGGGATTAATTCCCGCCGCCCCACCAGCGGCCCACATGTAGCGATTGATGATCTCGTTGGCCCGCTTGTCGAGAACCGCCCGCACACGCTCTTTCGATTCGTCCACAATTCCCCGCGATTGCAGAAGCAGATTGGCCAGCAACAACTGCCGACCATCTTGCTGAACGATTTGCAGCAACCGTTCGGCCAGGGGAGCAACATTGGGTGGCATCTCGACTTCTTCGGTGATTTCTTCACCGGTCGAGGTAACGCGGATCCGCTCGCGCATGACGTTAGCCGCCCGCACCGCCACGACATCCGCAGGTGCGATCCCCGGCAACTGCTGAGAAATCTGCAAAGCAAGATGCACTTCGTCGTCCGTGTCGTACCAATCTTCTTTGTTGAGGCAAACCACAATCCGCTTTTCCATCTCATGGAGATGTTTCACCAGATTCACCTCGTAGGACTTGAGCGGCCCATCGACGACCAGCAGAACCAGGTCGGCATTCTTGGCAGCCGTCGCGGCGATCGCAGCCCGTTCTTCTCCGCGTACTTCGGCCAACCCGGGCGTATCGACCAGGACCACCTGTTCGCTACCCGGCCAGGGAACTTCGCTCCGCACGCTGGTCGTGCCTCCGATGATGTCCGAGGCAAACACCTGTCGGCCCGCAAGGGCATTAAGCAGCGTTGACTTGCCGCTGGAGATGGTACCGAAGGCGACGATCTCCAAACGGCACTCGGCGTGTTTCTTTTCAATCGCATCCAGAGAGCGTTCGATTTCGGCCCGCAATTCCGCAGAGACCCCTTCGTCGAGGGCAAAATTCTGGCTGGTGCTGATGTTCTCACGCAGTTCGGCCTGTTGCTGCGAAGTGTTGAGCGCGCTGGGATTCTGCTGCCGCCGTTCGCGTGTGCGGTGCTTTTTACGGGTATTGCGCCACAGTTTCACGAAGATATAGACCGAGGCTCCGAGCAATATCACCCCGCCAAGCGATACCACTGCCAAATAAACGTATCCCAGCACGGGATAAGATTCTGAAATCGTTTGATATCCGTCGACGATTCCAGGGAGCCAAGCAACGAGCACATACCCCGCGATGGCGAGATACACGATCACCAACAGTGTCATTCCGCGCGGGAATTTCATGGGCACAAATCATGGTCAACGCTGCCGAGAGACTCAACCAACGAGTCGAGGAACAGAGCGTGGTTCGCAGGGCTTATCATCCATGCATTGTAATCAAGCCATTGTGGTGTGAGAAGCAGTGGATTGCAGTGAAGCAATCAATATCAAGCAACCCTAGTCAGCAATGTTTTCTGGTACTTGCTGTATAGGGTTCGGAGGAAGGAATTTGATACCTTCCACGTCGGTGTCGCGCGTCTTGGGGAAATCCTCGAGTGTCGAGAGAGGATCTCGTTGCGAAGCGTGGAGCGGGCGCTGGGTTGCATAGGCCACAATCAGATTGGCAATACTCATCAACGAGTCGATATTGGTTCGCTCGTAGCCATGAGATCCGTCGACACCAAAGGTCACCAGCGCGGTGCGAATATCGTTGCCCGCCTCCAGGGCCGACGCGCTATCGCACCGATAATATCGCAGAATGTCTCTTCTGAATGGTATCTCATTCGCCTGACAAAGCTGAATGAGGTGATGCGTCAGATGATAGTCAAACGGGCCCGTTGAGTCTGCCATGGCGATCGTCACACCGTATTCGCTCGCACTTTGCCCAGGTGCCGTGGTGCCATTGTCGACCGTGATCATTTCTGCCACGTCGCCATGAAGTACCGCTGACGCGCCGGAGCCGACCTCCTCGGAAATAGTAAACAACAGGTGCAAATCTACGGGCAGCTCAATCTGGTTGTCGAGGAGATACTTGGCTGCGGTCAGTACCGAAGCGACCCCTGCCTTGTTGTCGAGATGGCGTGCACAAATATACCCGTTCGGGAATTCCTCGGTACAACTATCAAAGCCTACAAAATCTCCAACGTTGATCCCCAGGTTTAATAGTTGCTCTTTGTTGCAGGCTCTTTCGTCCACGCGAAGCTCAACGTGATCCCAACCGACGGGCTGCGTATCCACGTCGCGATCAAAGGTGTGACCGGATGCCTTCAGCGGAAGTACCTGACCGCGATAGATATGATCGTCGGTAAAGATGGAGACCCGTCCACCTTCAGCAAATCGAGCACTCCAGGTACCGACAGGGACCAAGCCCAAGCGACCATTGTCCTTCAATTCCCTCACCATAGCACCGATCGTGTCAAGGTGTGTGACCACTGCTCGGTCGGGGCTCTCCAAGTTCCCTTTTAAAGTGGCACGAATCGCACCGCGACGGGTCAACTCGAATTCAATATTCAGCTCCTTTAGCATTTGGCAGACGCTGCGGACAATGGGGTCCGTGTAGCCCGTGGGACTATGAATTCCCAGCAACGCAAGCAACTTGGAAAGAAGGTATTGATCGTCGAGTGGGGATTGTGTCATTACTGGCAGGTATCCGTCGGGAGAAATTCAATTGGGTTCATTCATCGTATAAGGAAACAACATGTCGATAAATCGTTCGGCCGTCGGTTGCGGCTCGTGATTCGCCAGCCCGGGCCGTTCGTTTGCCTCGATGATATAGTACTCTTCACCCTCAATCGAGGGGACCAGAAAGTCAAACCCCACAACAGGTATCTCCAAGGTCATCGCCGCGCGCACGGCCGCTTCGCGTAGGGTTTCATTCAATCTAGGAGTCACATCATGGATCGTCCCGCCTGTGTGGAGATTGGCAGTGCGGCGAACTTGCAGATGCTGCCCTTCAGCTAAGACATCCTCAAGTTCATAGCCTGCAGCGCGGATACAGCGAAGCGTCTCCTCGTCGAGAGGAATTTGACTTTCGCCTCCCGTGGCAGCTTTACGGCGGCGGCTCACTTTCTCCAGTAGTTCCCCCACAGTGTGTCGTCCTGTGCCCAAAATCTCAGCGGGCTTGCGAACCGCGGCAGCGACCACTTCCATGTTGATCACGATAATTCGCAGATCGTCACCTTCAACGAACTGTTCTAAGAGCACCGAGTCGGCATGTTGGCTAGCCACTTTAACAGCCGCCAGAACTTCTTCCAATGTTCGCAGATCGACTGCCACTCCAGCCCCCTGCTCTCCCTCGACAGGTTTAACCACCACGCGACCATGCTTCTTCAGAAATTCACTGGCCTGATCATCGCTGGCATAAATAACCTGATCCGGCACACTAAGCCCAGCACTCGAGAGCAGTTCTGCCGTGAGTTGTTTATCCGCACAGCGGCACATGGAAATCGACGAGGTAAGATCGCTCAACGATTCGCGGCAGGTAATGCGGCGGTTGCCATGGCCGAGCCGGAAATACCCACGCGGCGGATCGATCGGCTCCACACTAATCCCACGTCGCAGTGCCTCGTTGATGATAATGGTCGCATAAGGGTTGTACCCCTGATGAACATCCTGAGCAACGAAGAGAGGTTCGTTGATATGATTGCGGCGCTTGATCGTAAACACGGGGACGCGCTCGAACCCGAGTCCTTCATACAAACGAATCGCCGCTTCACTCTCTTCCAACACGGAGAGATCCATAAGGTCGCGCCCGCGTTGAGCAAAGAAATCTGCCAGGTGGCTGACCAACTCGGTACCCACACCGGGATACTTCGACTGCGGGTCGACCGCCAGAGCCCACAGGCTGCTGCTGTTGAACAGGTCGTCAAACCAGCAGGTGTGATCGACGCCCAGACTGACTCCAATGATCTCGTCGGAGTCATGAGGCCGCGCAAGAAAGTACTGGTAACCTTCTTCAAAGCGGCCCTCCCAAACCGTGTCGGGATCGACCGGAACCATGTTATTGGCGCTGTAAACTCGATTGATTTCGTCGATATCGCTTTTGGCTTCGATACCGGTCACTCGCACGGGCGAGTCAAAATTGTCCTGGCGCTGCCATTTCATCAAGTCCAGTCGATAGGTCGTCGACGGATCGAGAAACAGATCCTGCGGTGCGACTTTCAGCACCAACTGGGGGTCGTTGACGTAGAAGGCAATGTCTCTTTGATTGTACTGCTCCTGCAGCAGCACTTCCGCCAGAGACTCCGGGTTAGGAAAAGTGTGCGAGAATATCAGGCGACCCCACCCGACATTAACAAACGAGCCAACACTGGTTTCTGTATTATTCATGATAATAAGCTTCCGTTTTCTCCATCATCCCTTCGGCAAGTGCTCCTGTAGCCAGAGTTCCAATAATGCGATTTGCCAGAGTTTCGATCCGCGCAGTGGCGTAATGTGGGCCTCGGGATCAGCCAGCAGCAAATCGATGTAGTCCTGCTTGAATATGCCGCGCTGGCGAGCAGCAGATGCGGCAAGGGCATCCCGCGTCATCTCCAAAAACTCCCCGCGCAAGTATTTCAGCGCCGGCACGGGAAAATATCCCTTGGGGCGATCGATCACCTCGGCTGGAATCACGCGGCGGGCCGCCTCCTTAAGGACATACTTCCCCCCCTCTTTAACCTTCAACTCGGCTGGAACCGTCGCGGCGAACTCGACGACTTCATGGTCCAGAAACGGCACGCGCGCCTCCAACCCCGCAGCCATCGTATGGTTGTCCACCCGCTTGACCGGATCATCAATCAACATCACCTGCGTATCGAGTCGCAACGCCTTGTCGATCGGCAAATCAGCCCCCGGTTTGTCGAAGTGCTGCGAAGCGAATGCCCTGGCAGCGTCTTCACTCACGAATTGTTCCTGAACGACTTCTTTATATTTCTCGAAATCAAGATCGAAGAAATACTTCTCATAGGTTGCCAGTGCGTCGTCCGTTTCGAGCATCGGCGGATACCAATGGTAGCCGGCAAAGATTTCGTCCGCACCCTGACCACTCTGGACCACCTTGAGCGACTTGGCGACCTCCTGCGAAAGCAGAAAGAACCCGACATTGTCGTGGCTCACCATCGGTTCGGACATCTGGCCGATACATTCCCGCAACGCAGGCAAGGTCCGCCTGGCGTCGATGAACATCTTATGATGCTTGGTTTGGTAGCGGTCGACGATGATATCGGAGTATTTGAATTCATT
Organism: uncultured Planctomycetaceae bacterium; assembly: GCA_937925545.1. Taxonomy (GTDB): domain Bacteria; phylum Planctomycetota; class Planctomycetia; order Pirellulales; family Lacipirellulaceae; genus Bythopirellula. The sequence continues at coordinate 238,433 of CALALR010000015.1, read as the reverse complement.
CCCTTCTTCGCCGCCCACGGAATCAAAGCCGATGGAAAACGTCTCGAGATCGCTGCCACCATTTTCGCACAGCAGGCCGACCACCAGGCTCGAGTCGAGTCCGCCGGAGAGCAACACACCCACGGGCACGTCTGCCACCATCCGCCGCTTCACGGCTCGACGCATCACCTCCAAGGTTTCGTCACACCAGTCTTCAAACTTGTACGCTTTCTGGTCGGCCCGTTGACCGAACTGCAGATCCCAATAGTGGTGTGTTTTCATTGCGCCATTGGGCTCGACCACACAGATCGTGGCGGGAGGCAGCTTACGGACGCCCGTCAGAATGGTGCGCGGCGGCGGGACCACCGAGTGGAAGGACATGTAGAAATTCAGCGCGATCGGATCGATCCGCGTATCGACTTCTCCCGCCGCGAGCAGTGCGGGAAGTGACGAAGCAAAACGAAGTCGCCCGGATGTTTCTGCATAATAGAGCGGCTTGATCCCCAGGCGATCCCGCGCGAGGATGACCCTCTCGGTGTCGCGCTCGTAGATCGCAAAGGCAAACATTCCGTTGAAGCGCTCCACGCACTCGGTTCCCCAGGCGTGATAGGCCTTGAGAATCACCTCGGTATCGCCGTGGCTGAAGAACTTATAGCCTTTCTCTTCGAGTTGCTTACGGAGCTCGGGATAATTGTAAATCGCACCGTTGAAGACAATCGTGAGACCCAGATCCGCATCGACCATCGGTTGTTGGGAGCTGGGCGAGAGGTCGATGATCTTCAGTCGCCGATGTCCTAAGGCCACGCGACCGCGTGACACGATCCCCTCGGCATCGGGCCCCCGCCGGACCATAGAATCGGCCATCCGCGCCACCGCACCCACGTCGGCCGCCGTATTATCAAAACGAATCTCACCACAAATCCCACACACTATTCTGCAATCTCCAATCGAATTAAATCAGCTCGCGAATACGAAACGCTCTCCAAAAACTCCCTCCAGCTTGCGGGAGGGTGTTTGGAGCATTCACCACTAACCACCAACCACTAACCACTAACGACTCCCCACCCACCGCTTCGCGATCTTCGCCACCATCGAGTAATTGGGATCCACCATGTTGCCCAGCCGCATCTTGCCCACCAGGCCGAGCAACTGATACGCTTCGAGCACATCGAACTGGTAGTCGTCGGCGAGCCACGTGATCAATTCCTTCCACGCGATCCGCGCTGCATCCTCCAACGGTCGCGCACTGCCGACCGCCATCAAGAAGTCGGCCGTCTCGATCCGCGGCCAACGGATCGCGCGGCCTTTTAATAGCGCGAAACTCAACGTGATGCGGGCAGACATCTCGGCAGCCACGCCGGTCACTTCGCCGTCTCCTTGCAGGGCATGGGCATCCCCCACAAAGAAATACGCCCCCTCATTATGCACCGGCAACCACACACTGCTCCCCGCGCCGGTTTCCACGCAGTCCATGTTGCCCCCCCAATAGCCCGGCACCAGGCTGGAAATGGCCTCCAGGTCGGGAGCCGTTCCCATGGTCCCCAGGAATGGTTCCAGAGGAAGCGATATCTTTTCGTTGAATCGCAAGTAGCCATCCTCGATTGGGAGTATCCGAGTGCTTTCGGGCAGCGGCGCGTCCAGCGTGGCGGTGTGACTCGTCCCGGTCAGTCCACCGAACTCGGGGATCAAAGCGGTGACGGCAAACGACTCGGCGGGCTCGATGTGGTGGATCTGTACCACCAGAGTATCGCCCGGCTCAGCGCCTTCGACCAGGATGGGCCCCGTCTGCGGATTCGCCCGGGGAGGACCGGGGCAATTTTGCGAGTACCGGTCGTCTGCTGATTTCAACTTACCGGCAAAGGCATCAATGGTTTCGATCGAAACGGTTTCGTTGCAAGCAACCGTAGCAATAGGCGGATGCAGAGCGCTGAGTGTGTACACGTAAGCGTCTTCTGGCTGCCGAATAGTCCGCATCCGCTCCTGTTCTTCCTCCGCCTCTCGGAATCTATTAGAAGGGTATAGTGTCGCATAATCCGCGATTTTTTCAACCCGCTGAGATAAGGGGACTGCATGCAGGATATAAGGCGTCAGAGGAGAAAAGTCTTATCTGCATGAGGCTTCGGACCTCTTGTCTCACCAGCAAGTGGCATCACACAGCTATAGGCATACTCCGTTTGCCGAAATAGTTCAGAAAGAGTCACAAGGACTGTGCCCGCTAAAGTAATAGGCTCACTCCGTGAGCCGTATTTAGGTGAAATTATGGCATCAGCACAACGATAAAGTCTGCTAAGATTTACACGAAACCAGCAGACGGCACGACGGAGCGTGCCTGCTACTTTGTATACGACACAGAATCTCCATGTTTGAGCTCTTTGACCCAAAGCAGGAAGTACAAATCCGTGAAGGTAAGTTGCCTCATTGGTATCAGCCAGGTGTTACCTATTTCGTTACATTTCGCACCGCTGACTCCGTTCCACAATCCCTTGCCAAGGCTTGGCATGTGGATCGCGATCAATGGCTTCGTGATCAGGGCATTGAACCTAGTCAACCGAATTGGAAATCGCTGTTAACAGTGAATCACGACATAAGCCAAAAATATCACACTCGTTTTACTCAGGCATTCATGGAATATCTGGATCGCGGCTTGGGTGATTGTCGACTGCGCGAACCAGCTATCGCCGAAATCTTGGCGAAGAGCTTGAAGCACTTTGATGGTGAGAAATATCAGCTGGGGGATTTCGTGATTATGCCCAATCACGTTCACTTGCTAGTGTGTCTGCTTGGCGATACGACCATTGAAGGCCAGTGTTATTCCTGGAAAAAATACACTGCCGGTCAAATCAATCGCTGCTTGAATCTGAGAGGTCGCTTCTGGCAAGAAGAGAGTTTCGACCATCTAGTACGTAGCCCGGAGCAGTTCGAACATCTTGAGCGCTATATAGCCGACAATCCCATAAAGGCGGGTCTTAGGTCGGGAGAATACCTCTACTGGAAGCGACCAAAGTAATAGGCTCACTCCGTGAGCCGTAGAAGCAAAGGCAGTCTCCGGCAGCCGTAACAAGTTAAAACAGCGAATACCGTCATCCGTAATGAGGGGTCGGCACGGCGGAGCGTGCCTGTTACTTTTTCTCCTGCCCGGGTTCCTTTCGAGGCTTCTTCACGATGGACACGATCCACATGATCGCCGCCAAGCCAGCAACATACGGCGATAGCTTGCGTGCAGCGCTCGCAAAGATCGGAGTCGAGAGCTTGCTCACCTCATTCGACGAGCCAATCGACTCCAAGAGCCAGGGGAACAACCAGTGAAACGTGGCATAGACCCCCGCAATCAGAAGCGGTCCCGCCCAAACCGGCAGTTCGACAAAAAAGTCGAATAGATCGTCGAGAATGTTTCTGCGGTGGGAACGTGGCATGGGTGTTCTAAAGGATGGAGTAAGTTTGAATTCTAGCGGAATGAAATGTTACTAATAGTGGGAACTACCGTTCATCGCTACTGCTAATCAGCGCAGTGTCTTCACCACCCATAAGCTCAGCTCCAATTTACTATGAGAATTTACACTCGCCGGTTTGGTTAATCCAGGAACTATATTGCTGCTCATTGAAAGCTAGTACGATATCACCACAACCCCACAGAAAAAAATGACCCGAATCTAACCCAGTTCCAAAACACTGCTGGGCAAGTCAGCAGTGGCACACAGACCCCACACCATCCATCTTCCTCGGCACGAACAACAATCGTAAACCTCTTCCAAGAATCGTCCGTGTCGATCCGTGTCCATCCGTGGCTAAAAAACCTCGGCTGAATTGCTGACCGCAAAAAATCAAAAGAGCAACGTCACCAGCGCGTTGGCCACGCCTGCGAGGCTTTCGCCGGCGACAAGGCCTGCGGCAATCAGGAGAATGAAGCGGCGCGACCACTCGGGGGCGACGTGCGTGGCAAGCGCCGCCGCTGCCGCGCCGAGACAGAGCGAAATGCTGTTGAAGGCGGGGATCACAAACGCCAGACCGAGACTCACCGGGCTGGGGCACCAACGGGCACGCTCCGCTGGCAGCTTCGTTTGCAGAATCGCCAGCGCTGCTCCCACCAGCGCGCCGATGATCGAAGCAGCGAGCGCACCGGTCGGGGCGGCCTCGATGCCATCGCGAAACAGTTCGGCGACCGCCTTCCAGGTGGCCACGGCCGGGGCGGGCCACTCTTTGGTGAGCAGCATCGCGGCGGGGTCGGGGATGAGTACCAGGTAGGCGGCGCTCCCGGCGAGCGAACCCACGAGCACCCCCAAAAACTGGGCCACGGCTTGAGCACGCGCCGAGGCCCCCAGCAGCAAACCCGCCTTGAGGTCGTGCAGCAAGTCGGAACACTGACCGGCTGCTCCGCCGGTGACGTTGGCGGTCATGAGGTTCTCGGTGACGTTCGTGGGATTCAAAAAGCCGAAGGTCAACTGCGTGACTTTGCCCAGCGCTCCGATGGGGGGAATACCCGTCTCGCCGGAAACTCGCGCCGCTACGACCGCCAACACAAAAGTCAAGAGCACCGCCAGCAGTCCCATGTGGGGGGCGATATCAAAGATGAACACCTGGGCGAGGGTCGTGGCCACGGTTGCCAAGAAAAATCCGATAATCAGCAACCTCTTGGGCACCCCGCGCTGGCCTGCGGCAGCTTCCATTTCCGTATACGAGTCGGTGCTACTCAGCAGGCCACGCAGCACTCCCGGCAGGGAGAACGAAAAAGAAACCAGCGCCGACGTAACCATCATCGCCACCCCCGGCCAAAGCAGGAACTCGACGGCGTTGCCGTAAACGGTTTGACCTTCGCCAGGCAGAGGAACGCGCCCCGTGGCAAACAACCAGGGAGCGACAACTCCCCAGGCAAAGACCGCACCCAAGAGCAGGGACAGCCCCACCCTCAAGCCGACAATCGCCCCGAAGCCAATCATCAAGAACGAGGGGTCGAGCACAAAGCCGAGACTCCGCGTGGTGATCGTCGGCAGTCGCGTCGAGGCCATCACCAGGGCAGGTCCGAACTGGGGGAGCTGATAAACGAACTCGGTGAACAACTTGGTCAAGCCGGCCAGCAGTCCGCCGCCCACCAGATAGCGCACGCGGAGAGTTGCCTCGCGTCCTTCGGCGTAAATCTCGCGCACGGTTTCGGCAGTCGCGATCCCCGAGGGGAACGGCAAGTTCTGCACGATCAGCATCTGCCTGCGCAGCGCGAGCCCTACGAGCACGCCGATGCAACTCACCGTGAAAAGCCAGACTGACATCACCGGCCAGCTCATCGTCTTGCCGGTGAGGATGGTGAGTGCCGGGATGGGTGCGACCAGGCCGGCGGAGATAATAGAAGCAGCCGAGGAGGCGCTCGTTTGATTGATGTTGTTTTCCAGGAGCCCCCAGTTGGTGATACGCCGCGTGCCCAGTCCACGGCGAGCCACGCCCCAGAAGCCACAGCTCAATAGCGCCGCGGCGATCGACATATTGAACGACCAGCCGATCTTGAGTCCTGAGTAGACATTACACGGCACGAGAAGGGCACCCAAGACTGCCCCAGTGGCCAGAGCTCGCAGGGTGAGTTGTCGAGGTGTGTCGTGCGGTTCACTCAAAACAAAAAGATGTGTTGGAGGGTTAAGCCATGGTCGAAGAGAACAAACCTATCTGCCCGGCAGTTTCTCAAACTTGTACTCATGCCCACGGTCGCGTAAGACTTTTGCCTTGATGATCTTGTCTGGGTTTAGTGCGCGGGGATCGTCGGGGTCGCGGCGTTTGATCGAGGCGGCAACGTCCATGCCCTCTACCACGCGACCGAATACGGTGTGACGGCCGTCGAGGTAGCTGGTGGGAACGAACGTGAGGAAAAATTGCGACCCACCGGTGTTGCGACCCGCATGGGCCATGCTGAGGCTGCCGCGAAAATGTTTGCGGTAGTCGCTGCCGTAGCATTCGCAGCGGATGTTGTAGCCTGGCCCGCCGCTGCCCGTGCCAGTGGGATCACCCCCCTGGGCCATGAAGCCGGGCAACACGCGATGGAAAGGCACGCCGTCGTAAAAGCCTTTTTTCACGAGGCTGAGAAAGTTTGCCACCGCCTGGGGGGCCTCGTTCTCAAACAGTTCGATTACGATGTCGCCATCTTTGGTGGTGAATTGCACTCGCGGCAAGTCATCGGCAAGGGTTTCCGCCTCGCGGATTCTTTGCTCCATGAGCCAGTTCTTTTCGAGCTCCGGCAAACTCGTTTGCAGACTCTGGGCCAATTGGAAGAGGCGCGATTCCGCGGGCCCTCGGGGAGACGCATCGAACGCTCCCGCCTCCTGGGCCTTGGCAAAGTACTCCTTGGCCAGCTTGAAATCGTTCAAGCAAGTTGCGCTCACAGCACCGCTCAACCACAACTGTGGCTGGTCTTTTCCTGCCCCTGCTGCCAAGAGATCCTGGATCAGCGGCAAGGCCCGTTCGTACTGGTCTCCACCGTTGCCCTGGGGGTCTCCCAACACGTGAAACGTTGCCATCGAGATGAGGGTTTCCTTCACCTCGGGCGATCCCTGGGGATCGGCTTCGTAAACAGCCATACCCGCTTCAATGAGTTTGTCGAGCTGTGCGGTCGCCTGCTCACGAAGCTGGGCAATCTCTTGCTCGATCTGGCGGAGTTGATCGCCCGACTGGCCTGCTTTCTCCTGCTGTTTGGCTTGGATTTTTCCGTAGAGAGCAACCCACTCATCACGTGCCTGATTGAAGCTGGCAAGCAGGGCATCCAGCGAAGTCTGAGATGCTGGATTCTGCACTGACGCATCCTGAGCAGTGGTTAAGCATACGCTGTCTGCAACTATATATATGAGAACGAAGCAGGAAAAAAACTTGAAGAAATGTCGCATGGGCATAGTACCTCTTGAAATTCAATGCACAATAGTTGCAGGCAGCACCTCGGTTGGGTCAACTCCCGCAATCAAAAGTGTTCCTCGCAGAACTGCTGAGACGCAGAGTTAATTATTTCTTTGCGCTCTCTGTGGCTCTGCGAGAGAATCTCTTTGTATCAAAATACCGACTCCTGGGGCACCCGCAACTTTTAGGGCAGCTTAGTGGCTAAACAGACAAGAAAAAAACGCAAGAGCCCGTCAGATCCTGCTGATAGCACGGAGCTACGGATTATTGGGGGCACACTCCGGGGGAGCAAACTGCGCTATGAACATTTCAAGCAAGGAGACGACGCGGTCACGCGTCCGATGAAGCACCGGGTGCGCGAGGCGATCTTTAACCTGATCAGCACCGATTCAGTTGGCAAACACGTGATCGACCTCTTCGCAGGCACCGGCGCACTCGGCTTGGAGGCACTCAGCCGTGGTGCAATCCATGCAACTTTCATTGAACGCCATGTTCCCACTGCCCGCACTATCGAGCAGAACATCGCCGACCTTGGCCTAACAGATCGGGCGGAGTTGCTGGTGACCAGTGCATTCCTATGGGCCAAGCGAGACATGGTGAATGCGGAATTCGGATTGCGGAATGCGGATTTAGAGAACTCTTCCCCGTCCCCTGTCCCCCGTCCCCTGTTCCCCCTTCCCTGGCTCGTCTTCTTCAGCCCCCCCTACTCTTTTTTTACGGAGCAGCAAGAAGAAATGCTTGGCCCCATTTAGATGGGACTCGACCCTGCTCCAACTGGGAGTATCCTGGTGGTGGAAGCGGACACAAAGTTTGATTTCAATTTGTTGCCCGGCGGGGTCACCGAGAGTCGCGAGGAAGGAAGTTGGCTGGTGCGGCAATATCCGCCGGCCGTTGTTGGAATCTGGCGTAAGTAAGATTGGTAGCTCCTTAAAGGATTCGTTATGATTCGTTTGTCATTATTTCTCTGTCCTATTCTCTTGTTATCTCTGTCTTCACAATTTGCGTTTGGTCAGGAAGCCGTCTCGCAACAGGTGATTGAATTATGGAACGGCGTTGCACCAGGTTCGGAGGACTTCACAGGGATTGAAACAAGCGAAGAACGTGGTGAAGCAGGCGTTGCCAACCGGTGGGTGACCGGTGTCAAACAGCCCACGCTGACGGTGTTTCCTGCCAACAAGGAGGAGTTTTCCAAAACAGCCGTCATCGTGTGTCCCGGCGGGGGATACGGCGGACTCGCATTTGATAAGGAAGGCATTGAGATGGCGCAGTGGTTTGCGGATCGCGGCGTGACCGCGTTCGTCTTAAAGTATCGCCACGGGGGTGGGCCACATCAGCATCCGGTTCCTTTGAAAGACATTCAGCGTGCGGTGCGGATGGTGCGCCAGACCGCGAGCGATTTTGGATACGAACCGGGCCGCGTCGGCGTGCTGGGGTTCTCGGCGGGGGGACATCTCGCCTCTTCCGTTGGCACCCACTATGACGAGGGTGACCCCTCGGCAGCGGATTTCCTGGACAGGCAATCTTGTCGCCCCGACTTTCTCATGCTGATCTATCCCGTCATTTCGATGGATGCCACGATCACCCACGCAGGCTCGCGGCAGAACCTGCTCGGCGAGCAACCAGATGACGAACTCGTTGTGCTCATGTCCAACGAACTGCAAGTGACTGCCGACACCCCGCCGACGTTTCTCGTGCATGCAGCCGATGACGAAGGCGTTCCGGTGGAGAATAGCCTGCGATTTTATCAGGCCCTGGTCGAGTATAAGGTGCCTGCGGAATTGCATGTCTTCGCCGAAGGTGGACACGGCTTCGGCATGCGGCAGAAAGAAAAGCCGGTCGTCGAGTGGCCGAACTTATTAGATAACTGGCTACATAGCCGGGGACTTATCGAGTGAGCCAAACCTGTCGAGACACTCCACTTTGAACTTTGCAAGAATGATTTGGCTGGATTCTTGCAAAAAGCATCCGACCTCTTGCTGGGAACTGCCTCTTGTCCCCTCTTAATTGGCTCATACTGCTAGAATCCACGGCATCGTTCGACTCGGTTGGTACCTTCTCATATTACCATCGGTGCATCGTTCCGTGGACAATTCTGAAAGCATCTCTGTGAAACCGCAGCGCGCGTTTACGCTCGTGGAACTGCTGGTCGTGATTGCGATCATCGGTATATTGATCGCTTTATTGCTGCCGGCGATCCAGGCATCGCGTGAGACGGCGCGTATGATTCAGTGCAAGAACAACCTCCGCCAGATTGCCGTGGCGATGCTGAATCATGAGACTGCGCTGCGAACCTTTCCCGCCGGAGGGTGGAGTGCCGCGTGGATGGGTGATCCCAATGCAGGGAGTGGATCAAGACAGCCAGGAGGGTGGATCTACCAGACGCTCCCTTTTCTTGAGCAGCAATCGATTGCTGATAAGGGCCTTGGCATGCAAGGGCCCGAACTGGTGACAGCCCTCACGGAAATCGGTAAGTCGGTGACCCCCCTGTTTCAATGCCCAAGCCGACGGGCAGTGAAGCTTTATCCCGCCTTGGACATGAGGGCGTGGAATTTCGTGGCTCTCAAGGAAGCTGCTAAGAGTGACTACGGTGCCAATGGGGGTAATAACATCTATATCAACCGTGTTTCATGGCCAACACCCGAGCTCCCCATTGTGACTTCGAATTGCCGTGAGAAGTATCCCAACTGCAATTGGATGAACAAACAATACTGGATGGAAAGATATTGGAACGGGATCGTTGGCGACCACACTGGTGCCAAAGCAAGCCAGATCACAGATGGCTCATCCACGACCTTCTTAACTGGAGAAAAATGGGTGTATGAGCTGTATTACGAAATCGTAAGCGTGGACACTGATGTCGATAATGCAACCAACAATATGGCCGCTGACAACCCAGGGGACGATGGTTCGATGTACACCGGCTTCGATTACGACAGTGTACGTATCGCTAACACGAATTCCCTACCGAAGCGCGATACGGAATACGATCTGAAGAATGGCCAGCAGGACAAAAAGGGATCTCATTTTAAGGAACGTTTTGGCAGCGCCCATTCGGCAGGCGTTAATCTCGCGAAATGCGATGGCTCGGTCGATACCTGGGACTTCGACGTCGATCCATTGGTCTGGTCCAGCCTGGGTGCCAGAAACGACGATTCGCTCTGAGGTTTTCACGTTGTCTGGGCAGAATTGACAATCCTACCCTGCTTCGCGCATGCGTGTCAGAGGACTCGGCGCGAAGGGCACGGCAAAGTGCGGGGCGCGGATGGGCACCCGGGGCGTTGAGATCGGTTCTCCAGCAGCAATCGGATCGGGCCCCGGATCGAAGCGCAGGGTGCTGGGTGCCTGGGGATGAATTCCCAGCGAGCCGGTCCAGGTCTCATAAGGCCGGCCGCTACGCTCGTCGTCCTGGAAGAATGCCAGATAGCTCATCGTGTCGGCAGCCATGAACTCGTGTTCGCGGGGGGCGAATTGCGTTTGGCTATACACCCGCCGCCAGGTACCGGCGTTGAAATACGTTTGGTGCAGCACATACCCGTCGGCAAAACTCGCATCCAACGGCACGACTTCCGCCGTGTGTGTGTGACCGTAGACGATGTGCCGAGCCCGCCGATTGCGAAAGTCCTGTTCCGCGAGGGCATGAGGATAATAGGAAGTGGTGTTCGAACCGCTCAGTTCGGCAACCACCTGGGCGATCCAACTGGCCCAGCTCACCGAGAGTCGCCGACTGAATTTTAATGCTTTCTCCAACTTGTCCACGATGTCAACGGGACTCCAACTATCGCGCTGGCGGACAAAGGGATGCTCCAAAAATTCGTCGGCCAGCGTGTCCCAGATACGTTTGACTTCCTTACGATAATTCGGTTGCGGGCAGCTTCGCTCGAGCAGTCCCTCGATCCAGACCGGCACCAGCAACAAGGGACGGATGTTGTCGATCTCGCGCAGTCCCAGGAGCGCGGTTTCTGGCAAGTCGTTTTTTAATTCCTGCTCAACCTGCTTGCCGAACCGATTGAGTAACTCGAGCACGATTACATCGCCCAGACTGCTCGCGTCGCGATCCCCTTCGAAATTGAACGGATCGTACACGTCGCCGTGCCGGGCGAATACTTTGTGGCGCCGCATGACTTGCACCAGTTCGTTGCTTTCCCAGATCTCGTGCGGAAACGGTGCCTCGGCGTAGGTGGCTAATCCCATGTGGGCCGCCACTGCACGGCGGAGTTGGTTGTAATTTTCGCCTGAAAGGTGGTACGGCCAGTCGTGGTTGCCGACCATGTAGTGAATCCGCACGGGCACCGACTCGAACTCTTCTGCTGAAGGCCGACCATTGGCCAGCGCACAAGGAACCGCCACACCCTCTTCCGCTAGTTGACGGAAAACACTCAGCGAATCGGCATTGTGCCGCAGAATATCGCCTGTGATCTTAGCGACCACCTCAAACAGTTGAGGCGACCGCGAATCGTCCCAGGGACGCACCGGCCGGGCGAGCCACTGGGTCGAGCGGATGACATCGAGCACGTCGCCCAGCAACACCAGGTCGATCTGAGAGATGGGCTGGTAGTGACCATCGCGGCGCTGGGAAGCACTGAGTGCGAGATCGGAGAGCCTTTCTGCGAGCAAACGAAACGCCCCCGCCGAGATGGTGGAGCCACTCGTGCCATCGGTCAGGTGCAGATCACTGATGATGACCAACATGGGTTGCTTGTCCGCAGTTGACGTGATGAGTCGAGAATATCGCGATTCCCTTCTCCTTTTGATCGGACTTCGAAGCAGGCGAGATTGAGGATTATTCCGACTTTGCGGTCGAGATTGTGCGTGCTAGCGGCACAAATCCAGCGTCGCAGCCGCTGGTTCTCCATGGTTGGCATTTCCTTTATTCTTATTAATAGCCGTCACCGGAAGGCTCTGGATACTCGATGCATGCAGAACCATCGCCTTCCGGCGACGGTTGTTAAGGACCTTTCTCCCCGAATTTTGGAGCAAAAAGCCCATGCCCCAGGCAACCGACCCGATTTGTGGAATGCAGGTCGATACTGAAAAAGCGCTCTCGCTGAACGTGGATGGTACGACGCATTATTTCTGCAGCGCTGGTTGTCGCGATCGATTTGCCAAAACATCTGCGGAAGCGCCGGTGGTTGAGCATTCCTGCTGCCATGAAAAACCCAAGCAACCAAAGGCTACCCCTCAGCGTGACGACGGGCGAATCTACACTTGCCCAATGCATCCCGAGATCGAGAAGGTTGGGCCGGGGAGTTGCCCCAAGTGTGGGATGGATCTGGAGCCCAAGACGGTCTCGGCTGAGGAAGAAGACGATGGCGCGGAAGCCGACATGACGCGGCGATTCTGGGTCGGCGTAGTGCTGAGCGTGCCGCTGTTGATTCTCACGATGGGACCGATGGTGGGGCTCGGCGTCGATCACCTGCTGTCTGAAACAACTAACGGTTGGTTGCAACTGCTGCTCTCGACACCGGTGGTGCTGTGGTCTGGATGGCCGCTCTTGGTGCGAGGTTGGCAATCGATTCTGCATCTGAGTCCCAACATGTTTACGCTGATCGCGATCGGCACGCTCACGGCGTTTGCATTCAGCCTGGTAGCCGTGTTGTTTCCTCAGTTAATCCCGGCAGCGTTTTATGAGCATGACCGACCGCCGCTCTACTTTGAAGCGGCGGCCGTCATTATTACTCTGGTATTGTTGGGACAAGTGCTCGAACTGCGGGCGCGCAAGCGCACCAGCGGGGCGATTCGAGAACTCATGCAGCTTGCGCCGGATACGGCTCACCGCATCACCGATGGTCGTGAGGTAGATGTGCCTCTCGATCAGGTTCAAGTCGGCGACCGATTGCGCGTCCGCCCGGGAGAGAAGATGCCCGTGGATGGCGTTGTTCGCGAGGGGGAAAGTAACGTCGACGAGGCGATGCTCACGGGTGAGCCGTTACCCGTGGAAAAGCACGCGGGAGATAAAGTTTCTGCCGGTACGCTCAATCAGACAGGCTCACTCGTCATTGAAGCCCAAGAGGTGGGTGCCGGGACCGTGTTGGGGCGAATCGTGGACCTGGTCGCGGCAGCACAGCGGAGTCGTGCACCCATTCAGCGTTTGGTCGACGTGGTGGCAGCCTGGTTTGTGCCGGCGGTGATTGTGGCGGCGCTCATTGCCTTTGGTTTCTGGGCCACGATTGGACCCGAACCCCGACTTGCACATGCGTTGTTGGCTGCCGTATCGGTGTTAATCATTGCCTGTCCCTGCGCGCTGGGCCTGGCAACGCCGATGTCGATCATGGTGGGCATCGGTCGAGGGGCGCGCGAAGGGGTCCTGGTCAAGAACGCCCAAGTGCTCGAAACGATGGAAAAAGTCGACACGATTCTCGTCGACAAGACGGGCACGCTCACCGAAGGTCGGCCACGCGTGGTCGACGTCGTCGCGAAGCAGGAATCCCACCAAGACACATTACTCGCACTTGCCGCTGCTGCGGAAAGTGCAAGCGAGCACCCCTTGGCCCGCGCGATTGTGGATGCTGCGAAAGAACGCAATCTCGCGATTGAAGACGCCACGAATTTTCAAAGTACGACTGGTGGAGGCATCAAGGCACAAGTAGGTGGCCGCCAGGTGATGGTTGGCAAACAAGATTTTATCGCTAGCTCGGGCATACCAATTCCGCAGTCGCTCACGGACACGAGTCATGAATTGCAGTCTCAGGGCCGCACGGTAGTTTTTGTGGCAGCCGATAATGAACTGCTTAGCGTGATTGCCATTGCTGACCCGATCAAGAAGTCGACGCCTGAGACGATCCGCCGCCTGCACGAACTTGGATTGAAACTGGTGATGCTCACCGGAGATGCCCAGGCCACGGCCGAAGCGGTTGCCAAGGAACTCGGCATCGACGACTTCAAAGCGGGGGTTTCGCCCGAAGACAAGCACAACTACGTCCAGCAGCTCCGTCAACAAGGAAGCATTGTGGCCATGGCCGGGGATGGCATCAACGACGCCCCTGCCCTGGCTGCCGCCGACGTGGGAATCGCCATGGGAACTGGTAGCGACATCGCGATCGAGTCTGCCGGGATGACGCTCGTCGGTGGTGATCTAGTGGGTGTCGTGAAGGGAGCCGCACTGAGCAGAGCGACCATGAGCAACATTCGCCAGAATCTATTCTTCGCTTTCGGCTACAACGCAATCGGCATCCCGATTGCCGCCGGGGTGCTTTACCCCGCGTTCGGCTGGTTGCTGAGTCCCATGATTGCCGCCGCCGCGATGAGTCTCAGCAGTGTCTCGGTGATTGGCAATGCGCTGCGGTTACGCGCGGTGAAACTTTAACTCGTTTTCAGAAAAGTGGTTGTGTCTGTCGTCCTTCGTTGGATACCATACATCAAGTCATGCCGTGTTTGAAAACTGCGCTCATCTGGCCGACTGCTACGGATTTTATGAAGAACTCCTATACACTCCGACTCGATGAAATCGATGGCACTAAGGTAGCATCGTGTGGAGGGAAAGGTGCTTCGCTGGGTGAATTGGTTCATGTGGGCGTGCGCGTTCCGGATGCGTTTGTCGTGATGCGACAAGCTTTCGATGCCTTCATGTCAGCGGCTGACCTTGACAATCATGCCGACGATTGGCTAAGAAGAATCAAAGCCGGAGATGCCACCGTAGCCGAAGCGGCGAGAGCGATCCAGTCGCAGCTCTCAATATCGCCGATTCCCGATGAAGTCTGCTCAGCAATTGAGGCGAGCGCCGAGCAACTTGGTGTGGAAAGTGTCTCGGTTCGTTCGAGTGCAACTTGCGAGGACGGCTCGACTAATGCCTGGGCGGGACAACTCGACACCTTCCTGAATGTCGACCCCACAGAGGTTGTATCCAGAGTAAGAGATTGTTGGCTTTCTATCTTTCGTGCACCGGCGTTGGCCTATGGGGCAGCCCATGGGTATGGTGCCGGTGAATTCGCTGTGGCAGTCGTAGTGCAAACCATGATCCCAAGTGAAATCTCCGGCATTGGCTTTACGGTGCATCCTGTCACACAAGAACCCGACCTCCGACTCATAGAAGCCTGTTTTGGACAGGGCGAAGCGATTGTCTCGGGCAGAATCGTACCCGACCAGTTTGTAGTACGCCGAGGTGCAAAGGAGATCGTTGAGTTCACGACCGGCCAACAACGCGAAGGCTTATTCCTTGAACCTGGTCAACCAGAGCCGCAATGGCGCAAGCTAGGTGATCGTGGTGCAGAGCCTAAGTTGACTGACAATCAGGTACTCGAGTATGCACAACTGCTGGACCACATCGAAGATCATTACGGTCAACCCATGGATACCGAGTGGGCACTTGTGGGCGAAGAGTTTCACCTCTTGCAGGCACGACCGATCACCACACTTGCCGCAGAGTATCGTGATGAAATTGTCGACCATGCCGAACCTTGGACTCCTTTGGTACGGCGACCACTCTCGCTACTTGAGGCGACGATCATTGGCCATTGGCTCGACAGTCGCCATGCTGGCGAAGACTTTGGCTTTCATTGCGACCGATTTCTAGCGATTCAAGACTCGGCCGACATGACCACGATGTTTCCGACGAAAACAGGATACGATGCGGTACTCGGTCATATTCAGTATCTCGATCGCAATGATCGAGCACGGTTGATAGCACATCTGCAACGTGGAAAAGAGATCTACGAACGTGGTTTCGAACAAATCGAGCGAGGGGAACATTTTAAAGATCTGGATGAAGCGGTAGAAAACTTCATTGAGATTGGGCTATACACCACCAGCTTCCCAGCCGCCACTTTAAACGCTCTGGAGCAAGGACATATTGACGATCTAGAGGTTCGCAAACTTGCTGAAGAGCTTCGTTCCCACTCATTATATCCCCGCTACATAAGTAAGCTGATCGAACCAATCGTGCAGGAAATGGTACATCGACTCGGTTTTTCAGAACCTGACCGCGCTCCTGAGCTGGTCACCTGGCAAGAATTACATCAAAACCGTATCGATCGCGAGACTCTCGAAGCTCGTCTGGAGAAAGTCTGTGCCGGTCACCGTTTTGTCCATCAAATACTGGGAGACGAAGAACGTCTCCACTTTGTCACCGAAACCGGTTATCTCCTCATGCGCGAGATGGGAAAGCGACAAATCGTACCACCTAATGATCCAAACAGAATCTCTGGACAGGCGGCCTGGCCGGGCGTTCATCGTGGCCGGGCACGGGTAGTGCTGACTTCTGAACCTGAAGGGATCAAGATGAATGACGGTGATGTGCTTGTCTCGATCCAGTCAAATCCCAATCTCATGCCACTTTTGCGCCATGCTGGCGCGATCGTGACAGACGACGGTGGTGTTGCCTGCCATGCCGGCATCATCTGTCGGGAACTGAAGATTCCAACCATCATCGGCACCGGCCGGGCAACCTCTGTAATTCACGATGGAGACCTGGTAGAAGTGGATGCAACTCAGCAGGTCGTCCGCATTTTAGAACGTGTTGATCAGTAATCTGCGATGGGGTCAGGTTGAGCTTCCATCAGCTGACCAGTCCCAAGCCTTCGAGGAAGCTGTATTTATCCCAGTCGACCCAACTCTCAACGAGTTTTCCTCCTTCGTAGCGATCCGTGTGGACACCCGTCCAAGTGGTCGATTTGCCGGTTGCTTTTAGATTTTCAAACGCTCCGGTATGTTTACCCGTCATTCGCCATCGGGAACAAACGATGTTATCCTCTTCCACTTGCTGGAGGACTTCCATCTTCACATCGGAGAAACCTTGATGAAAATTGTCGACCAAGGTCTTCCAATCGTTTAAGGATTTACTGGAAGTCCCCCCTGCTGCATCGGGCATCTGATGATTGACATAACCGGCCGAAATATAGTCGGTAGCTTTGTGAACCGCGTTGTCGCCCCATAATTCGAGAAGTTGTTTTGACGTCGCTTTTTGGTCGATTGCCATTAGAGCCTCCATTTGATTGAGATGCTTGCTTTCGATCCTCCAAACCGGTCCCGCTGTTGTGTGTAAACGACTCGCGGCAAGTAAGCCACATTTTTCTGCAGATGACCGATTCTGGTTGAGATAAAACTATGTCTGCGAATACGCAGGCAGAATCGATGATTAGCAGGCATCTATTCTTACATGAATCTAAGTTTTGTGAAGTCGCTGAACGCGCATAATAGCGAGTGGGTTTGTCTCGTACAGCTATATCTGCCACATAGCGCTACTTCAGCATTGTATTGAAATGAAGGTCAATGCAGTTATGACGGAACTAATGTTAGGAGACCAAGTAGAAGAGTTTTCGGTAGATATTGGATGTCGTCAACTTCTCAAGGGCGAAAATAGCTATAGCCATCATGCTGCTTCTTGATGATCTCAACTGCACCTGATGCGACTGTCGACGCAACAGGCAATAATTCCGATTTATCGATCGATTTCTTTTCCATTGTGTTTTCGCAAGCCACAAAGCGAATACCTTCACTTGCAAGCGACTTCACCTTAGCGGAATGTTTACTCTGTAATTTTTCTAAAAGATGGATACCCTCCCCATGGCAGACCACTTCAATCTTCGCTTCGGGAACTTCCTTTAAAATATTCTCGATGTTGCCTAAAGCACTTTCTTGTCGAGAAGCATCGCCAAAATTTACATGGAAAACTGCTTCAAGCATCGGAATCTTCTCGATCTGCTGTGGAGGGTCAGCATTTGCGATTACGGCCACGGAAATTAATACGACTACATGCAGGCATGCAAATTTCATCGCAACTTCTCCTTAAAAACTGGCGTGCCTCTATCTCCATGAGTTGACACGATTTGCTTGTTTCTAGCCCTTCCAAAATCACAAAGAGAGGAAGGAAAGCCTATACTCACTTATGGTCGGGGGTGCAACACCGCCGAGTGGTCGTGTTGACTTGGAAGAGCAGACCGCTTTGATCGCAACCAATCGTAAAGCCAAAACATTGCTCCACCCACAGTGAGCGTTCCGATCCACCACCACGGAGACGTCTTCGTCACTTCGGGCAATGTCACCTTGCCCCAATCTCCAAGTCCATTAATGAGAGGTTCTAAATAAGAGAACGTGAAAACATACACAGAGGCACCCATCAGCATGCCTAATACACCTATCATGGCATCTCGCCGGCCTTCACCACAGGCGGCGACGCTCGTGCCTGGACAATAGCCGAACACCGCCATACCGATTCCGAAACAGATGGCACCAGCCAAGATACCTCCCCAGAGTAACGGTTTGACATGAAACGTAGCGAATTGGGCTTCTATAAGTGCGTAGACACCAATTGAGCCAATGACTACAGCGGTGCCCATAATCTTAACGACGGTCCAATCGCGAAATAGAAATTGATTGACGATGACTTCAAATTTTGCTGCCCTTCCCTTTTGAAGCAGAAATCCGAAAATGACGCCAGTAATAAATCCCAAAGCAAGTTTGTCGAGTGAATCAAACATGCCTTACTCCTTCCCGGCCATACATTAAGAAGGCTGTAGCGATCGCTACAGCGAAGGCGAGTGAGATGAAGATCCAGCTGGAGACGGCTAGCTGCAAAGTTCCACTGATCCCATGTCCGCTGGTACAGCCTTGCGCTAGTCGTGCACCAAACATCATTAGAGCTGCGCTAAGAAAGGCAGCCGTCCAACGTTTTGCTATGCTTGGACCAAATCGTTTCTGCCACAAAGGTGGTATAGAAATTTTGTCGCGGTCGCCGGACATAATGGAACTCGTATACGCACCAATGAAGACTCCGATGACGAGCATCCATTCCCAACCAATTATCGGTTTTTCGCCTTTTTCTCGCTTTGCAGCAAAATATTTCGATTGATCTTCGAAAGCTGGATTTGCTGTCTTGGCGCTTAACGCTGCGGTGTGCTCAAAAGCAGTAGTTATGCCTAAAGGTCGATCTACCGTAGCGAACGCAAACCAACTCAGAATACCTATAAGCAATCCCACAAGATATGGCGACCATGATTTCTTGGCGAGCAGGTTGGTCATAATTCGATCCCTTGCCTAAAGTTTCAGACCGTATTCCAGCCGTATGTCTCCCGCTAGAATAAATTTAGTTCCCTCCGGTAGCTGAATTAGAGTCTTAATGCCTCATCGCAAGCTCATTCCAGATACACACGAATGCAAATTCGATGCCATGAGACAATTTGTCCTGGCAAGTTTTCTGCTCTTGCTTGCCTCAAACACTTTGCTGCTCTCTATGAACAGATGACTTTGAAGCCTGATTAAGATTGGCACTCTACTGAAGGATCGAGCGGGTATGCTGCACAGGAAGAGGAAGATTGCCCCTATCGTGTATGGGAAGAGAACGTTCCGTTTGTCATGAGTCTCTTCGTTCTGCGCGATTTTTTAAAGTCGATCACTTATGCCTCCGATGACGAAGAATACATCAGACACCATCTCTCCGCATTCGATAGTTAATCCTTTAACTAATGATAGTTCTACGCCCCTTCCATCTGCTTTTGATTTCCACAATGCTCCTGGGCAGTAGAGCGCCTTGCTTTGGCTTTCAGGGAGTTCCGTTTATCAAGCACGGCGAGGCAGAGCTTAAAGAGGCGAATGAGATAGAAATCGACCGCGATACATTCACTGCCAAACGCCTAATCAGGTTCGTGGAATAAAGTGGGATATTAAAAAATCTCCCTGTTTCACAAGTTGACAGCAGGCGACTTTCGGTCAACGATGTTTGTCAGCAGAATGCTCTTGAGCCACTCATCTTCAACTTGATTCGCAAGGGAGAAATCACGCGTCATGGCTGAAAACCCGCATGTCGTTATTTTGGGTGCTGGATTCGGCGGTGTAGGAGCTGCACTCAAATTGCGTGATGCGCCAGTGCGAATTACCATTCTCGACAAGCACGACTATCACACCTTTCAGCCGCTGCTGTATCAGGTGGCAACCTTGGAACTCGATCCGACCGAAGTCGGATATCCGGTCCGTGAAATACTGCATCGACATAACAATGTCGTGTTTCACAAATGTGAGGTGCAAAGCATCGATCTCGCGAAGAAACTCGTTGTGGTTGATGGCATGGAGCCGCTCGAGTACGACTACCTGGTGATCGCTCTGGGAGCAATTGTCAATTACCACGGCACTCCCGGTGCTACGGAGCATGCCTTACCACTCTACACGATGAACGATGCGATTCGCCTGCACGATCACATTCTCAAAACACTCGAGGCAGTCGACAAGGATCCGGCGCTGATCGAAGATGGGGCCCTTAATTTCTGTATCATCGGCGGCGGGCCGACCGGGACCGAACTAGCCGGGGCAATGGCTGACTTATTGCACACCGAGCTCAAGGCAGATTACCCCAATCTGCCGATCGACAAGGCGCGAGTCATCGTCTACGAGCATTCTCCGCATCTATTGGCACCATTCAAACCGAAGCTGCGCGACTATGCCCAACGCGCGCTGGAAGAAAGGGGCGTTGAGGTGCAGACACAATGCGGGGTGGCGCAAGTCGGACCTCGTGAAATCACGCTTGCCAGTGGCGAAAAGGTGAAAACGCACACCCTCGTCTGGGCTGCAGGATTGCAGGCGAATCCGCTCGCGGCGTCATTGGGAATCGAACTCGCGCCGGGGGGGCACATTCCCGTGGGGCCTGATCTACGGATCAAGGATCACCCCGGTGTGTTTGCGATCGGCGACATTGCTTCAACGATAGAACCCAAATCGGGCAAGCCACTACCGGGTCTGGCGGCAGTTGCTTTGCAGGCGGGGCACTACGTCGGGAAAACCATTATCCAGCTCGTTGAGGGTAAACCCGTAAAACCGTTCCAATACCACGACAAGGGAACCATGGCCCAAGTCGGTCGCGGGGCGGCGGTAGTCGAGTTGCCTAAAGGGGGAACCCTAACCGGCCGGGTTGCCTGGTTGGCCTGGTTGGGCATCCATCTGCATTTATTGAGCTGCGCAGAGGAGAAAACCAGCGTCTTCGTCGACTGGGGCTGGAACCTGCTGACCCACAAGCGGGGCAAGCGAATCATCCTGAGTGATGAAGACCATGAAGACCATGGGTAAAATTTTTCGCCACGGAATAGGAAATCAACATGAGCCAAAACGTTTGTGAAAATCTGCTCGATGTGCTGGCTGGGGTTGGCGTTCGTGATATTTTTGGGGTGACGGGCGATGCGCTGAATGCGTTTCTCGAAGCGATTCGTAAGGACAAACGCTTTCGCTGGATCGGGGTGCGGCACGAAGAGAACGCGGCGTATGCGGCCTACGCTCAAGCGGAACTCACCGGAGGGATCGGCGTCTGTGCCGGTACGGTGGGACCGGGGGCATTACACTTGATCAATGGTCTCTACAACGCCAAGAAGGAAGGCGCCGGAGTGCTGGCCATCACTGGCCAGGTGCCACACAAAGAGCGGGGCACGAATTACTTCCAGGAAGTCGACCTGTCAAAAATGTTCGCTGACATTTGTGCCTATCAAGCGGTGATTGACTCCCCTTCGCAAATGCCGCGACTGGCGGAGATTGCGGTCCAAAAGGCACTCATCGAGCGGACTGCTACTCGCATTGAACTGCCTATCGACATAACGACTGCAGAGGTCAAGAGCCAACACTTCATGCATCCCCTGGTGACGAGCAGGCCAAGCGTCTTGCCACCGGAAGCCGAGCTCGCCAAGGCGGCAGACATTATTAATGAAGGAAGTCGAGTGGCGCTCTTCTGCGGAGTTGGCTGCCGTGAAGCGAAAGCAGAAGTGCTCTCGCTTGCCGAAAAGCTCAAGGCACCAATTGTCCATACCTTGCGGGCCAAAGATATTTTTGACTATGGCGACGGCAATGTTGTGGGGCTGACAGGGTTGATCGGAAATCCTTCGGGCTACCACGCCGTGTGGGACTGCGACGTGCTCTTGATGCTGGGCACCAATTTCCCTTACGACGGTTTCATTCCCGACGGCATCAAGATTGTGCAGGTGGATCTCAAGGTCGAAAACATCGGCCGCCGGGCACCGGTCAGCTTGGGATTGATCGGCACAATCAAAGAGACCGTGGCAGCGCTCACACCGCAGCTCAAGGAAAAAACTTCTGACAAGTTTCTGCATCACCTGGAAAAGATGCGTGACAAGTGGCTCAAGCAAATGGACGAGCAGGCCGCTCTCTCGAGAACCGATGAGCCACTCCACCCGCAGTTGTTCGCCAAGGCGATCAGCGATCGGGCCCCCGATGATGCAGTCTTCTGTGTCGACGTGGGTGAATGCACCGTGTGGACGGCCCGGCAGGTTCGCTTGAAGGGGAAACGTCGCCTTGTGGGTTCCTTCAACCATGGTTCTCTGGGTGCCGGCTTCCCGATTGCCCTCGGCGCGGCGGCCCTCGACCCTAAGCGGCAGGTGTGGGCACTCTGTGGCGATGGTGGCTTCGGCATGGCGATGCAGGATTTCGTGACGGCGGTCCGTTTTGAATTGCCTCTCAAGACGATCGTGTTCAACAACAGCGAGTTGGGATTCGTGAAAATGGAAATGGAAGTAGCCGGCCTGCCACTCTACCCGGCCGCGACGGGATTGGTGAATCCGAACTTTGCCGAGTATGCCCGTGCTTGCGGCGGCGAGGGAGTGCGCGTCGAACACGCAAAAGACATCGTGCCGGCCATTGAACAGGCACTCGGCTCAGACAAGCCGTTCATCATCGATGCGGTCGTGAGCCCTGGCGAATTGACGATGCCTCCGACGATCACCTTCGAAGAAGCCTGGGGCTTTGGGATTTCGAAAGCCAAGGAAGCGATGCTGGGGCTCAAAGGGGAACATGCCCAGTGGAAGGGTTGGCGCGAAGAGTTCAAGGCAAATTTTCCGTTAAGATGACGGCCCGACGACGAAAAGCCCCGAAGCGGGCGGCGCTGTGATAGCCCTGGGCAAGCGAAGGTGAGTTTCACGAACCTTCGCGTCGCCCAGGGTATCGGTGCAAGAACCTCACGTCGTCCGAGCGGATGACTGGGTGTACCGACGAAGCGTAGCCGAGGACGAAATAGGCTTGGGTTGGCCGCGGTTAATTGCGGCCTCGGCAATGTTTCGAACGAAGGCAACGTTTAACGCTCGGCCGCTAATTGTTTGGATCGGTAACCCAGGGCTGCGTTCGAAATTCGCTGTCACTCTTCAGAACTTGCCCTGGGCTGTCATAGCGCCGCCCACTTCGGGGCTATTGATTTCGAAATACTCCAGCGTTCCCCTTCGGTTTGCGGTTAAACGGTTGAAAATCGAAGTCTTCCCAGATCCCTCGGTCGTGAAACTCCCTCGGGATGACACAACGTTTAATACTCCGGCGTCCACATCGTTTGATCGATGCGGTTTTGTAATTCCTCGGCGGAGGTTGACTCCGCGACACCGTCTTGTTGGGCCTGGCGGGCGACGGCGACGCCGATGTGGCGGGCGCATTCGCGTATTTTGTGAAGCGGTGGAAGGAGTGGGGCATCGGGATCGGCCAGCGCTGGCGAGCACTCTTTGAGCGCTTCGGCAGCGGCGGTGAACATGCCGTCCGTGACGCGAGTTGCTTTTGCTGCGAGGATGCCAAGCCCCATCGCGGGGAAAATGTAGCTGTTGTTGCATTGCGAAATGACGTGCGTTTTGCCGTTGTAGTCAACCGGATCGAACGGACTGCCGGTAGCGATGCGTGCCTTGCCGTCGGTCCACTTCAACAGATCCGCGGGGACTGCCTCGGCGTGGGAAGTAGGATTCGAGAGTGGAAAGATGATCGGCCGCGGGGTGTGGCTGGCCATTTCACGAATGATGGCTTCAGTGAAGGCGCCTTGCTGGCCCGTGGCGCCAACGAGCACGGTCGGTTTGGCATTACGGACCACATCGGCAAAAGCAATTGAACCTTTGGTGTCGCAATCCCAACTGGTGAGGTCAGCTTGTTTCTGAGCCAGTGGCTTCAACACGTCGTCGAGGTCTTTTCGCCCATCGTGCAAGAGGCCGTCGCGATCGATCACGTAGAACATCTTACGCGCCTCGGCTTCACTCTTGCCAGAGGCGACAATCGAGCCAATCAACTGCCCGGTGATCCCCACACCTGCCGACCCGGCACCGAGCATCACAAATCGTTGTTCAGCGAGCTTGCCACCAGCCGACTCAATAGCGGCCAGGATCGTTCCCGAGGTGACCGCTGCCGTGCCTTGGATGTCGTCGTTGAATGTGCAGAGCCGATCGCGATATTTTTTGAGGATCCGTTCGGCATCGACCGAGGCAAAGTCTTCCCATTGCAGCAGCACATTGGGGAACCGCTTGATGACGGCTTCGACAAATTGCTCAATAAAGTTGTCGTACTCCTCGCCCTTGATCCGCTCATGCCGCCAGCCGATGTAGCGCGGGTCATTGATCCGCTCGGCGTTGTTGGTTCCCAGATCCAAGAGCATCGGCAGGGTCCGAGACGGATGAATTCCGCCGCAGAGTGAATAGAGCGAGAGCTTGCCGATGGGGATTCCCATGCCGCCGGCACCCTGGTCGCCAAGCCCCAGGATGCGCTCGCCATCGGTGACGACGATCACATCGATTTCTCGATCGACGTGCGAGAGTATGTTGTCGATCAGATGGCGATCGGGATACGAGACAAACACACCCCGCGCCCGGCGGTAGATATGGCTGAACTCCTCACAGGCTTTGCCAACGACAGGAGTATAGACGATAGGCATCATTTCTGCCACGTGCTCGAGCAGCAGTCGATAGAAGAGCGTTTCGTTCTCGTCCTGCAATTCGCGCAAGAAAATGTGCTTGCCCAAAACATCCGGCTCGGCGACAAAGGCGTCGTAGGCCCGCACCACTTGTTCCTTGAGTGTATCAACATGCGGAGGCAAGAGGCCGAGCAGCCGATATTCTTGCCGCTCTTCGGGAGTAAACGCCGTACCCTTATTGAGCAGCGGATCCTCGATACGATCGATACCGGTTTTTACGTTGTTCATAGAGGTTGATGAAGTCATGCTCGTTAACCTTTTCAGAATTTTGCCGCGACTAAACCAAACCTTGGGTTTTACGCGGTCTCTGGATGCAACAAACAGTGGTTTCTCGCAGAGGCGCAAAGGCGCAGAAAATCAAATCGGTATTCTCTGCGCCTTTGCGCCTCTGCGAGAGACTATTTTGTATTGACTTTGGAATACGCCTGTATCTTACATTTACTCCTGTTCAATTCTTACTTGATCCACCTTTGTCTTCGATTCTTGTCATCAGGAAGTCGACAATCTTCGAGAGTTCTTCCGAATTCAAGCTGCTGGCGAAGGATGGCATGTTGTAGCCGCCGTTGTTGATGCGAATTATCAAGTCTTCACGGGTGAGTTGCTGGCCGATGTTCGAGAGGTCGGGTCCACGATGCCCCCCGTAGCCATTGATGTCGTGACAATACATGCAGCCTTTGGAATGGACTAACTTCCCTCCCTCGAAGACTGGGCCTTCCTCTGCTCCGATCACGTTAGTCGGCAACTC
Organism: uncultured Planctomycetaceae bacterium; assembly: GCA_937925545.1. Taxonomy (GTDB): domain Bacteria; phylum Planctomycetota; class Planctomycetia; order Pirellulales; family Lacipirellulaceae; genus Bythopirellula. The sequence continues at coordinate 213,216 of CALALR010000015.1, read as the reverse complement.
CTCGACACCAAAGTCGGGCGACCAGGGCTCGCGGTATCCATAAATTGTCAGCACCACAAAACTGGCGAGCGCGGCAACGATTATTCCAACGGCCCAAGGTCGCTTGCTCGGTGCCCGGTGGCCTTTGTTGGAAAAGAGTGGCAAGCAAAAGAGCACCAGAAACCCGAAAATTGGAACGCCAAGAATAAACCACAATTCATAAGACGGCGGCAACAGCGACAAGACGGCGAAGTACCACCAGAAATACCAGTCGGGCATCGGGTCGGCATGGATGCTCGCAGGGTCGGGAGACGCATCCAACGCGGGGGGGCCAAAGATGGCCGCACACCCAACGATGATTCCCACGACCAAGGTGGAGAAAACCACGTCGCGCCACATGGCATTGGGCCAAAAGGGGACCCCCGTTTCCTTGAGCCGCTTTTCGTACTGCTCTTTGTAGGTCGCCGGGTCCACTGGCTGATTGGGGTCGGGCATTTCCGACACACCATGCCTGAACAGCAGGAACAGATGCAAGCCGACCCCCGCAAAGATGATCCCCGGCATGATAAAAACATGATAGGCAAAGAAGCGGGTAAGTGTAGAACCACCAACCGTCTCGCCTCCCAACAGGAAGTGGGAAATCATGGGACCAATGTAAGGAGTTCGGGATGCCATCTCCGTCGCGACAAATACCGACCATACTCCGTTGGCATCCCAACGCAACAATTGCCCCGTGAAGGCCATGCCCAACACAACAAAAAACAGCACCACGCCGGTCATCCAGTTCAACTCTCGCGGATACTTGTACGTGGCATGCAGATAGACCTGCATAAGGTGAATTACCACCAGCGTGACCATGGCCGAGGCGCCGTAGGCGTGCATGCCTCGGACCAGGGATCCAAACTGAGCCTCCTCGGTGATGTAGCGCAAACTCTCGTAGGCCTCATCTCCTCCGGGCACATACGCCATGGCGAGGCAGATGCCTGTGGCAACTTGCACGATGAAGGCGGTCAAGGTGGCACTACCAAAGACATACCACCACCTCGCATCGCGGGGAACCGTGTGCGCAATGTAAGGCATCATGCATTCGGAAAACCCGATGCGATCATCGAACCAGTCCCAGGCAGCTTTTAAGCGTCGTTTCTTCATGTCCAATGTCAGGACTCGTCAAAGGTCAGGGTGGTTGTCAGAGGGACTGCGGCGGTATGGATTTCGACGTTGCCGTCGCGCACGCGCACCTGGTAGCGGTCGAGGGGTTCTGGGGGTGGCCCCCCCGCGACAGTGCCGTCCTTGTAGTAAACTCCCCCATGGCACGGGCACATGAACAATTCAGGGCCTTCCACCCAGCGGACAGGACAGCCCAGGTGCCGGCAATTGATTGAAAACGCAATGAACTTCTCTTTGTCGACTCGGCGAAGCCAGGCAGCGGTCTTAGCCGTGACACCGGCCCATTTCTCGGGCGAAGGGTCTTCAAAACTAACCAACACCGTCGCACCTTCCTGATAGTCATCTACTCTGCCCAAGGTACGCCACTTTTGTTTTGTCTTCTTGAAAATCGGTGCAAGCACAAAACCGACTCCCGGCAGCACGATCAAGGCTCCGATCACGCCAGAGAGAAACATCGACAGTCGAACCTGGAACGAGCGGCGGTCTTCCGTCTCTTTACAACACTGCTTGTCACTGGGTGTTTGATTCATCGATTCGATTCCCATTGCTCAACGATCTCGCCAATCCAACTCTTGATGGCCCATGCGGACAGCCCGACTCCAAACAGAGACATAAACCAGACCGCGTCAATGTTGAGGCTCAGTGCCATGAGTCCCCAGGTACTCATCGCGATCCCCATCGCCAGCGCGATAGGGGCGTAAGTAGGACGCGGAACCTGATCTTCGTTTTTTTCGTTTTGAGGTTTTGGCATTGAAGTAAATATTTAAACAGGTGTGAAATAATTAGCCAAATGTTGTCTGTTCAATCTGTGTCATATCGAAGCTCCACGAGGTTCGACATAATCTTTGCGGATTCGCGTTTCTGGTTCTATGTCTGAATACCAACGACACAACAGGCTCGTGATTGCTCCGACATAGAGCACACACGGCGGGACCCACATCATCAAACCTCCGATATGTTGATCGATCCCTGGTGTGAGTCCAGCATCATAGAGCGCGTTCAAGATGCCGATGCGATCGACGGGGTTCGCGAACACGGGGCAAACTGAAATCGGGGCAAAAGTGATATAAATTCCCAGCAACGTGCAACCTAGGCAGGCCGAAAACAAATAGGCAATGCCACGCAAGGGATCAAGCCGATAGCGACTTGCCGGCGCGTAGATCGGCCACCAAAACGCGAGCCCCGCCGCAACAAGCGAGAAATCGCGCGCGAATCCAAGTATTGGCTCTTGAGCAGCAGTGCTGCACAGAGTGGGAACGTGCCAGAACCACATCGCCCCCACTCCGCAAATCCAGCCGATTGATGCGATGGCAAGAATTCGCCCCACGCGATTGAGTCGAGCGTTTTGAAACCACCTCTCTGACTGCTCGCGCGGCAGTCCCAGTAATATGCAAAGCGGCACGACAAGCAGCAGCACTAGATGCTGCACCATGTGGGCACTGAACAAATAGCCGTCGGAGAGTACACCAACGGGTGAAACGAAAGCGAATGCTAATGCAGAGAGTCCAAACAGAAAGGATGCCAACTGCGCTCTGTTGCGACCATGCGCTAATCTCAGATAGCCGATCGAGAGCACGGCAACCACCAGCCATACTGGTGAAGTCCAATTCCATAACTGATCACTGCTCATGATTGGAAGACTCCCAGGTAGATGATCGAGAAGACCAGGATCCACACCACATCCACAAAATGCCAGTACACGCCGATCGCTCCATAGGGTTTGGCGTGCTCTTGGGTGAGATGGTTCTGCCGGCCGAGGGTGAACATAATCGCCAGCGCGATTAATCCCGCCGTAACATGCAAGCCATGAAATCCTGTCACCGTGAAAAAAGTCGAGGCAAACAGATTGCGGTCGATCGTGACGTCGTTAGCAATCAGCCCGTAGTATTCCCAACCTTGTCCGCAGAGGAAGGTGATTCCCAGGAGAATCGTCGTCGCAAGCCAAAACAGGAAGGCCCCTCGGCGGCTGGTTCGCAGGCACCACTCGGAGAAGAAAAAGGTCAGGCTGCTTGCCAACAGGAACAGGCTGAAGATACCGGTGCGTCGCACGTCGAGCGCGGATTCAGCCGTAGGTCCGTCGCCAGTGGCTTGGGAGTTAAAGACGACATACGTGACCAACAACAGCACGAAAAAAACGGCCTCGGAAATCACAAACGCCCAGGCACACACCTTAGCGCGATCGGGGCGACTACCGCTGTCAGCGGGTGTCTTGGCAAACTTCCAGTCGGCGAGGTCTGGGTGCTGCTGATCCCATACAGGTCGTCGGCTTTTAATCTCGGGAAGTTTGTCGAAATTGGTTTCCGGCGGCGGAGACGTCGTGGCCCATTCCAGCGTGAAGCCATCCCACGGATTATTGCCGGCCACTTGGCCATGCCGCAAACTGCTCACGATATTCCAAATGAGCACGAGCGTGCCGGCCACCATGAACAGCACCGATGCGGAAGAAATGCCATTCAAGAGCGCCCAGCCGGGATTATCGGCGTAGGTGTAAACGCGACGCGGCATTCCCATCGCCCCCAGGAAATGTTGCACCATGAACGTGCCATTGAAGCCGACCAGCCACAGCCAGAACTGCCATTTACCCAACTTCTCGTCGAGCATACGTCCGGTCATCTTGGGAAACCAATAATAGGTCGCCGCGAAAATGGCAAAGACCACCCCACCAATGAGCACATAATGAAAATGGGCTACCACGAAATAGGTATCCGTCATCTGCCAATCGATCGGCACAGCAGCAAACATGACGCCCGTCAATCCGCCGATCACAAACTGGATTAGAAACGCGATGGCAAACAGCATGGAAGTCGTGAATCGAATCGAACCGCCCCACATGGTGGCCGTCCAGTTGAAGATTTTCACGCCAGTCGGCAAGGCAATGAGCATCGTCATCGCAGAAAAGAAAATATTCGCACTCGTCCCCAATCCGACGGCGAACATGTGGTGTGCCCACACACTGTAGCTCAACAGAAGGATGATCGTCGAAGAGCCCGCCACAAAGGCGTAGCCGTAGATCGGCTTACGAGAAAAGACGGGGATGACTTCCGAGACCATGGCAAACGCCGGCAAGGCAAAAACATAGACTTCGGGATGACCGAAGATCCAGAAGAAATGTTGCCACAACAGCACTGAACCACCGCGCACCGGCTCAAAGAACGCTGCTTCCAACCAGCGATCGACAGACAATAGAGCCAAGGCGGAGTTGAGCGGAGGGATCGTGACGACGATCAGCATCGCCTGCATCAGCATGATCCATACAAACAGAGGCACGCGTTGCAAACTCATCCCCGGGGCACGCATGCACAGCACGGTTGCCACGATATTGATTGCCCCGGCAATCGAACCCACGCCCATCACCACCAGGCCCACAATCCAGTAGTCGATCCCAGGCCCCAAGCTATAGGGCTTTGTCGAGAGAGGCGCATAGGAAAACCAGCCCGCGTTGGGTGCCGCCCCAGTAAAAAAGCTGAAGTACAACAAGAACGCACCGAACGGCAGCATCCAGAAACTCATTGCATTGAGCCTGGGAAAGGCCACGTCCTTGGCTCCAATCATCAGGGGAACCAGGTAATTGGAAAACCCCGTGAAAAACGGCATCCCCACCAAAAATACCATGGTGGTGCCGTGCATGGTGAATAGTTGGTTGAACACCTCAGGGGAAAGAAAGGTGTTGTTGGGAATCGCCAACTGAGTGCGGATTAGCACCGCTTCGACACCGCCCACAAGTAGGAAGAACACCGCCAAAAGAATATAAAGAATACCGACCCGTTTGTGGTCGACCGTGGAAACCCAGGAGAGCAAACCCGTGGTGGAGTCTACTGCGACTGGTTCGTAAGGTGTGGCGACTTCGGTACTCAATCCAGCGACTCCAGATAAGCGGCAACTTTACGAGCTTCCTCATCGGTAAGTTTGAAATCGGGCATTTTGCAACCCGGCTTGATCGCCTGAGGATTTTTGAGCCAAAGTGCCAGGTTCTCGCTCGAGTTTTCGATGGCACCACCGGCGAGTTCCTTGCGAGACGCGATCCGGGTCAGGTTTGGCCCGATGGTTGCCTTGGCGATGGTTCCCTCGACCGTGTGACAATTCAAACAGGTGTGGGCAAAAAATATTTTTTCCCCCTCAACCGCGTCCGACTCAGCTGGTGAGCTGGGGGGTTCGTGTCTCCCTTCTTCCCATTTGGCAAACTCGTCGGGAGTTAAAGCGTAGACCTTAAAATTCATCCAGGCATGTTGATTGCCACAATATTCCGCACAACGTCCCTGGTAAGTGCCGGGCTTGGCAGCTTCGAGCCAGATGTAGTTCTCTCTACCCGGGATGACGTCCATCTTCCTGGCGAGCTGCGGAACCCAGAAACAATGGATCACGTCGGCCGATTGAAGTTTGACACGCAATTTCTTGCCCGTGGGGATGTAAATCTCATTGGCTTCGACGATGCCTGAATCATTGTGCTCGATCTCCCACCACCATTGGTGACCCGTGACGGTAAGGTCCGCAGCTTCCGACTCCCCGTTCGAGGGATGGATCTTGGGGATTGCGTTGGCCGTGAGGATCAACTTGGCGCTGATGGCAGTGATCCAGAGGATGACCAGGATCGGTCCGACCATCCAGTAGATTTCCCTTTTCTCGCTCCCGAAATCCTGCTTGGGCATCGCCTCACGGTTACGGCCTCGCCAGAGGGCAATTCCGATCAACCCCGCCACAATAATAAAGATGACGGCGCTAATGCCGAGCACCAGGAGAAAGAGATCGTAGATTGCCTGTGCTTCGGGAGATTCTGGCTGAAATACAGGAAACATAATGTCTGTCTTTCAGGTTCCTAATGCTACTCTACGAGGAAAGTAAGAATAGGCCACGGATAGACACGGATGAAACACGGACAAGACTAGTAGCTGAGTCAAATCCGTGTTTCATCCGTGTTAATCTGTGGCTAAAAACATGGCGATGGTTGTATTCAATGTATTCAATGTGTTCCGTTACCTCCGTTTTCTCCTGTTCAAATATCCTAACTGCCCTAATCAAATACATGTCCATGATCGTAGCGCTCGTCTTTGCCGGCGGCTTCGGTGAGCGAGGCTACGTTTTGCTTGGTGAAAAAGCCTTTGAATTTGTGACAGCGTTCGACGTATTCCGTAATCAAAATCGAATACTTGGAATGCTTGGAGAATATCTGCTTCAAATCGGGTGAGTCCTTGCATTCACCGACGACGTGGGCCAAAAACGGCACGCCAAGCGTCCCTAGTTTGCCAACGACGTAGTCGACATTCTTTACCCCGCTCGGATGGTCCCCATCGATCACTTCGTAGGCGATGTGATGCATCCGCCGACCATAGTTTCTTACAAAATCCTCAGTCGGCATGGGCAGGTCTTCAAAAGAATTCACAAACGAGGGCGTGTTGTTCGCCGTAAAGACCTTGGCGGGCGATTCTTTGTCATCCTCAACGTTGTGATTTCGATTCACATTGGTCGAAGAATTCATCTCGTGGATGTTGTACGCTCCCCAGAAATAATAATTCGACATTGTGAGGAATTCGAGGATCGCATCTTCGCGCTCCCCAGCCAGGATGCGGGTGGCCATGTGGTCGATGCCTGTGAGCAGCTCGTGGATGCCGGCCTTCTTGCCAAGTTCCACCTGCTGCTGCAGGCGCGCGAGTTGCTCGGCAGTGAGTTCAAACGGACGGCCAAGTTCCAGTTCGCCGTAATCCTCCAGGTCCGATTCCGTGTACCCAATCCGGTTGTAAGTGAAATCCGAGGGCACAGTGAATGCGATCGGCTTGTTGGTATAAAGCAGGTTTTCCTCGTCGCCCGGATAGGAGAACCGCACATTGTGGGATTCCAGAACTTTGCAGGTCTCAGCCTTATCTTTGGTGTGAAAAATCTCACCAATGTATCGTGCATTGGGTTTCGCACGGGCCAGCGGGTAGATCATGTTGAGCCGCTTCACATCATCTTCAAAGTTTTTGTCGAGTGGCTCGATGACAAACACTCGGGGAAATCTGGCTTCCGACTTCAACACAAAAATATTGTGCGTTTCGCTGCGATAGGCGGCTTCGAACCGATAGGGGGTCATCAGGTAGAGTTCTTCCAGATATGCGAGTGCTTCGCCCGTTTCTACCTGGATCACCACGCCTCGCATTTTTCCCAGAAGCTGATCGAGCCCGCTCTGCTGACGGCGCTCATAGATTTTCACACGATACTCTTCGAAGAAATCAGAGTTCTTTTTGTCGCCTACGTGCTGGTAGGTCATCAGATCGAAACTCATCGGAATCTCCTCATTCAAGAGATCATGTTGTGCAGACAGCGATGATGCTTTCTGAGGATAAACCGCAGAGGAGCATAGGTCAACTCTTTAATCACCCAATCGAAATCAAAGTTTTAGTAATGGTTTCTCACGGATGAAACACTGATTTGCTTGAACCTATCAACATAATCCGTGTTTCATCCGGTGTCGTTGCGTGGCTAAACTAATCGATGTTCGCTGCTGCCAGTTGTGGATTGAACGTATCCGGCGAGGCTGCTTGCCACCACTCGCGATAGTGGGGATTGTCACTTCCCTCGAGCAGTTCATCTTTCTCCAGAAAATCGTAGGCGTGTGCGAAGTTGAGAATCTTCGTCGGACCCAAGCGCTTGCAGAAGTGGGCTGGCTGGAACTCTTGAGGATGGTCCAGGCCGGCGGCGGCTACAATCTCCGACAAGGTTGCCATCATATTGTGATGGAAATGAAATGCGCGTTGACTCTTGTCGCCGACATCGAGGGCACGTTGCAGCCGCCGGTCTTGCGTCGCTACTCCGACGGGACACCGGTTCGTGTGGCAGGACTGCGCCTGGATACAACCGACCGCCATCATGAATCCCCGCGCGATGTTGCACCAGTCGGCACCCAGCGCCAGGTTGCGTGCGACATGAAACGCCGAGGCCACCTTGCCGGAACTGGCGATCCGAATTCGGTCACGCAGGCCACTACCGACAAGACAATTCTGCACAAAAATCAATCCCTCGCGCAAGGGAGTTCCCAGGCTGTCGGAAAACTCCGGCGGGGCGGCACCCGTTCCTCCTTCTGCTCCGTCGACCGTGATGAAGTCGGCCAGGATACCCGTCGAGAGCATCGCCTTGCAGATCGCCATGAATTCATGCGGTCGGCCAATGCAGAGCTTGAATCCCACGGGCTTGCCGCCGGAGAGTTCCCGCAGGGATTGAATATAATGACACATCTCGATGGGCGTGCGAAAGGCGCTGTGCCCCGGTGGCGAGATGCAGTCCTGCCCCATGGGGACCCGGCGAACCTTGGAGATTTCCTCAGTGACCTTCGGTGCAGGCAGCACTCCACCATGCCCCGGCTTTGCCCCTTGTGAGATTTTGATCTCGATCATCTTCACCGAGTCGATCACCGCCTGCTCGGCGAACATGTCCGAGTTAAAAGTACCGTCGTCGTTGCGGCAACCGAAATAGCCCGTGCCGATCTGCCAGACAAGATCCCCACCGTATTCTTTATGGTAGGAGCTCAACCCCCCTTCGCCGGTGGTATGATAAAAACCACCCAGCTTGGCTCCTTTATTGAGCGCCCGAATGGCATTGGGACTGATCGCCCCGAAGCTCATCGCCGAGATGTTGATCAGCGAACAGGCGTAGGGTTTCTTGCAGTCCGGCCCGCCGACGCTCGTGCGGAAATGTTCCTCGCTCTTGGCATGGGGGGCGATCGAATGGGTGAGCCATTCATATTCGTCACCGTAAACGTCCAGCTCCGTACCAAACGGCTGGAGGCCGTCGATGTTCTTCGCCCGCTCGTAGATCAAGGTCCGCTGAACCCGACTGTACGGCCGACCGTCGATATCACTCTCGATGAAATACTGATGCCACTCGGGCCGAATCGCCTCCTGCAAGAACCGCAGCCGCCCCAACAAGGGATAGTTGCGACAGATGCTATGTCGCTTTTGCACCAAGTCCCAAATTGCGAGGACCGAAAGGGGAGCAAACACCACCAGCCCCCAATAGTAGTACGGCGAGACGCGGACACCCAACACCACACACAGAATTGCCAGCAGGAAGACAAGGAAACAAACGACACGCGCCGCGGCATACATGATGAGGTGGACCGCTTTCTTACTGAATTTAAGTTGGTTTGAGAGCGTGGCTGAGAACCACTGGGTACGAGGACCCAGTATAGTCGAAACACTCGATGGAGGCTATTGTGCGATTCGATGTCGCCAAAGCAGAGTTTGAAATTCAGCGATTGCAGTTCAGTATGCTGATTGCTAGAACCGGTTTGCCTGAAGATCCCCTGAAGAATTCTGTTTTGTCCTGATCAATAATTCCTCTGTTTTCTCCGTTCTCTCCTGTTCGATACATTAATGCAAGCTGCGTAACCGCGATTCGCACGGAGCACGGCTAAAGCACACATGCTTGACTAATAATTTCTTATCCGTGTTTCATCCGTGAAAATCTGTGGCTAAAATAATCTCCTTTCTTCCTTTGGGTCTCTGCGCAAAGTTATGGAACGAGGAAAACTGATTGCTGGCATTCTGCTTGTGATGTTCGTGATTGCGCTCGGCGTACATTACGGGTCAGAGCTCCATAGCAAGATCGTTGAGATCGAGAATTGGATCGCGGGGCTCGGGATCTGGGGACCTTTGGCGTTTCTCGCGCTTTTTGTCCTATTAACCTCCGTGTTCTTCCCAGACTCTGTGCTGAGTGCCACCGCGGGGCTTTTGTTCGGCCCGGGGCTAGGGCTGGCCGTGGTACTCTTGGGAGCAATCGTCGTGCAGAGTATCGCCTTCGGTCTTTCCCGACATTTTTTTCTCCGCCGGGTACAAGACCTCATTGTCAACCGACCCAAGCTGGCTGCCATCCAGCGTGCCGCTAATCAACATGGATTCCGCCTGCAACTGCTGCTACGGCTCGTGCCAATCAATCCCGTGCTGGTCAGTTACGTGGTGGCCACGACCGGTACCCGCTTTGGAGTATTCTTGTTGGCATGCCTTGGTCTGATTCCTGGATTGTTTGTTCAGGTGTACTGCGGCTACACGGCCAAACACATGATCAAGGTCGCCGGCACTCCTGACGGACACTCCTCAGTGCAGACCTTTTTAATTGGTGCGGGACTCGTCGCGTGTCTTTTGCTGCTGGTGATGGTAACTCGCCTGGCACAAAAGGCGATTGCGGAAGCGCAAGAGTAGAACGTCAAGGGAGCATAAAAATACGCCGCCCGGACTTTAGAGGTCCCAGCGGTGTGCTTGCGCTTGATCTTGCGATTCACCGCGCCCGCGTCGGGTGCATTGTGTTGATCTGACTCAACTGACGCTCATCTTTGTCATTTCAGGCCTGAGGTAGGATCCGTGCTCCTTCCCCAACTGGTTACATGCCCGCCTGAGGGGGCGTGACTTCTTGACGAATTTCTTCCGCGCAATTGCAATTCGTACAAGTACAACCCTCGCCCTCGGCACATCCATCGGAACAATAGCGAACTTCATTAACAGTCACTCCTTCATCATCCAAAAGTGTGCACTGACAGGGTTTATAGCCACATTCAACTTTCAACATATAGATTTCTCCTAAAGTGAACTTCGAATTCATCAAATCCTGCGACGAATAGCTTCGACCAGGCGTTCCCGTTCGGTAATGCTGGCACGATCTGGAACGCCAAATTGCCGTGCAATTTCACGCAGTTCGTCAATGCTGAACTCCTTAGATGTCGCTTTTTCAGCCGTATTGAGCTCTATGCCGTGCATGGAGATCCCAGCACCTAACTTGGTCTGGTCGACTGCAATAGGAGTTTCAAGGGGATTCGGGGCCGAATTGACCACATACTGATCGAATAATTGCTCGGAAATCATGACACCAATACACTCTTTTGAAGGACACTCTGAAAGTTCAGTCATCACTCAATCGGCGCAGAATGCGGGAGCTGTATCGATATTGATGTGATGCTTAACGCTTTTGGGGTACTCACAAAACATTAAGAAGCTTCTCCGCCTCCGCTATGTCTGGTGAAAATATAGAAAATAAGCTCCTACGTTAAATTGGAGCACAAAACGTGCCAGTGACCTCGATGCCGCTCAATCGATGCATTTGAGTCGTGACAATCGGAAAATGTGCCTCTGAGTCAGGGCAAGTTTTTTTGGATAAGAATTCTTGATGTCTGTCTAGAAGCCAATCTGGCTAGAATTTGAACAATTGCCCTGCGGAAGATGCCAGAATGTCTATCGGTTTCGTCCTGATCGACCACAATGAACGTACGTGGGGCAGTTTGAATAGATGCGCGATCCGTCTTGTCCTTAAGCCCGATCTTTGCACGAGCGGTTGTCTCAAAACACCCCAGGGGTTGAGCGTAGCATTGACGCCAGTTATAGTCGCGCTTGAAAAACGCAGACTACTGAAGCGAGGACCTTTTCGGTTCTCCTCTCGCTTTCTTCTCGACCTGCAGCGGTAACTGATGGCCAGCAAACTAAATCGACGAGAGTTGCTCGGCGCTGCAGCTGTCGCCGCGACAGGCGCGCAGATCTTGGAAGCCGAACAACCAAGGGAGAGATCGATGCATACGCCCCACGTAATTTTTATTGGAGCAGGCATCAATTCACTCGGCGCAGCTTATCTGCTGGGCAAGTCAGGTTGGCGGGTGCTGGTGCTGGATCGCAACGAGGTGCCTGGAGGAGCGGTCCGCACCTTGGAACTCACGTTACCCGGCTTCAAGCACGACATTGGGGCGATGAATCTCTCATTGCTGGCGAATTCTCCGTTCTTTACCGAGCACGAGACTGCGCTTGCTAATCATGGTGTCGAATTTATCAAAGCAGATCAGTGCTTTGGATCGATTGCCAGTGACGGTCGCTTTCTGGGGATCACAACGGATCGCGCTGCGAATCTTAACGCGATCACCCAGTTCTCACAGGCAGATGCCGATGCCTGGCAGACTTGGAACGCAGACTTTGAGGCCTGTGCTCCCATCCTGTTTCGCATCCTCAGCTCACCCGCGGTGGCGGGCGGGCCGTTGGAATATCTCTTCGGCAATGGCGAGGTGCCAGAAGCATCTCGCCAGGCACTCCGAGGGATTCTGCTCGACTCGCTGCGGCACAATTTGACGACTCGCTTCGAAAGCGACGTTGTGCAGGCGATGATCGCCGCCTGGGGTTTGCATCTTGATTACGCCCCCGACATCACTGGAGGCTGCTGGATGCCGTTTCTGGAAACGAATGTCGATGAGCAGCAGGGAATCTCGTTGGTGAAAGGCGGCTCGGGCAATGTGATTCGTGCCCTCTGTGAAATGGTGCGAGAAGCGGGCGGCGAAGTGCGGACCGAACAGACGGTCGAGAAAATTCTCTTCGACAAGAATCGTGCCGTGGGTGTGCAGTTGGCCAATGGAGATTCGATCCGCTGTTCCAAAGCGGTAGTCGCGAGTGTCACTCCCACAGCGCTACTGAAATTGGCCGATGGTCACCTTTTGCCAACCACAACTGCTCAAGCGCGGAAGTGGACCTATGGTCCAGGGACCATGGTGATCCATCTGGCACTCGAGGATCTGCCAAACTGGAAGGCGGGAGAAAATGCTCGCAAGAGTTTCTATGTGCATCTAGCCCCCACGCTTGATTACTTAGCCGCGGCCTATCAGGAAGGGATGGCCGGCGTCCTCACTGCTAATCCCTTTTGTGTCGTGGGTCAACCAACAGTCTACGATCCCTCTCGGGCGCCCGCCGGAAAGCACGTGCTCTGGGTCATGGTTCGCGCAGTACCGGCAGTGATTCACGGTGATTCACTCGGCGAAATTCAAGGACCCGATTGGACCGACGAAGTCAAGGCAACCTTTGCGGATCGCGTGTTGCGAGTGATCGAAGAACACGCCCCAGGTTTGCGGAAATCGATCCTCGGTCAGAAAATCATTTCACCTACAGACCTTGAGCAGCTAAATCCGAACCTCGTGGGTGGCGATCTCAATGCCGGGAGCATGCAACTCTCTCAGTTCTACGGCCAGCGCCCCTTCCAGGGAGCAGTGCGCACACCCCTGCCGGGACTGCACGTGTGTGGGGCATCCACCTGGCCAGGAGGAGGAGCGTACCCAGGTTCAGGGATTCTGTTGGCGGAGGAGTTGCTGAATGCTGGATAAGCATGGTAGCCAAGCAGATCGGTTGTTAGTGTATACTACTCGCGATCGTAATAATTACAGGACACAAGCGATATTTAATATGCTCTCCCAGTGCAAGTTTTCTTCGATGACGTGTTTAAAGTTTGCATGGTCCACTTGTGCCACACTGATGCAATGCACAAGTACCTCTCCACTGTTCGCTCTGGCTATCTGGTTGGCTCCACTTGCCCTTCAACCTGCGTTGGCCGTGGATCTTCAGAAACATTCCATCTTGCTCAAGGAAGATTTTGAACGTGGTGCCGACGGAGAATTGGCGCGCAAGCTACTCGCTCATCCCCGAAAAGAACTGGCAAATGGTTCTGGTCCAGATGGCTCGGATGCTATCCGCGTGGCGTATGTAGGATTTGATAAGGGAAGTGAACGGGTTGGTGTGCGTTATCCGCTTCGCAGGAAAGTAGCTCAGGCTTCGCTTACTTTCGATGTCTGCTTCGAGAAGGATTTTCAATGGACCCATGGGGGCAAACTACATGGCCTGGGACCCAAACTTCCCGTCAGCGGAGGTAAAATTCGAAGGCCTGACGGTTGGAGTGCACGCATCGTCTTCAAAAAAGACGGCAGATGTTCCACTTACCTCTATGATCAAAACCTGGAACTCAAGTACGGGATGGGGCAGACGACCGACAGACCAGTCTTCATGACAGGAACCTGGCACCATGTCTGCCTGCAAGTTTGGCTCAATAATCCTGGCCAGCACGACGGCTTGGCGCGGATCTTGATTGACGATCAAGAAGTACTCTCGACGGAAGACGTCTGCTTTAGAGGTGAAGGTGGGACTGACACTTTAATTCAGAATTTCTTATTCAGCACTTTCCATGGGGGGAACACCTCCAAGTGGACACCAATCGACAAGCAGGGCAACCCAACAACCGTCTATGCTTTGTTTGACAACTTCCTGGTGACCTCAGAGAATCCTTAAGCAATTGCGATTTGTCGGGACGTAGAGGGTATCTTTACCTGGACATGCAACCCACTCCGTGAAATTGCATGTCAATTCACACACCACGAAATCACCGCCGACTCTGTGTCTTTCCACTCGGTGGTGACACGCTCCAGTTGTTGTCGTACTGTTTGCGAGATCGCCAAAGTTTTTTCACTTGCAAAATGCGTCCAGAGTTTTGAAGCGGTGTGAACCAGCATCCAGGAGAGCGCGAACGAGGCGGCGACGGTCGCGATGGATTCGCTGAACCAACTAGGTGTATTGCTCACGGCTAACAGCCCAGTGTTGCTCGTGGCCATCCATATGAGGTTCATCCCCAGCGTGGCCGCCCTTGCCTGCAGCCAGCGCTGGGGGTCGAGAATGCCAACCATCAAGGCGGCAGACAGGATCGCGGTATGATGGCCGACGTAGGCGGGGTAATTCAAATACACAAAGCTCCAATTCCAAAATGTGTATCCGCATATCCACGCCAATGGCACATCAAATCGCAGGGTTTGATGACGATCCGCGCGATCTATGCGTGTGCTTTGAAAGGAAAATGGTATGGTCGCGACTAAGAGTATGCCAGCCAAGGCATTGAATTGGTGGGTGATCCCGCTGACCAGAAGGTCCAGGATCGTGGCCTCGGCGATGTTTGCCGCCAGGAGCCAGGCAATCGAGCGGCGCAGCCAGGGTTTGTCTCCCATCGTAGTGAAACGCAGCCAACCGGCCCAGCTTACACCCAACATCACGCTATAGATCTTGATCCATACGAAAAAGTCAAAGCTATTGGTTTTGAGCCAATAAGTAGTTAGTACAAGCGGCGTCACCAGAAAGATTGCCCACAGCACAGGGAGCCTTGAGCGGGACACGACTTCTTGAAGCCCGAAGTAGACTACCGCCATCACGACCACAACCAAGAGCTGCCACATGACCCGTCTCTCACAAGGAGTGAACCGGAGGATTCGGCAGAACTAAGCCGAACACTACCATGTGAAGCGAACAGCCGGGGCGAGTGTTACAGAGGCAAGAAAACCAGTGCAGGGTTCGACGGACAGAGGTGGCCGTCTAATCAGGAAAATCTTGCTTGCGGTTTCCTGATCGCACGGGGTGTGGATCGGTGCGAGCCACCAGGAATTAGCCACGAAAACCACAAGAAGGCACGAGAAAGTAGAATTGTGGCTAAGGATTTACCTAATGATCGCCGGGCAAGAGCAGGGTTGCCAGGATGGCGATGACCCCGCTGGTGGTGATTGGCGACTCAAAGACGTTGGCTAGCGCCGTGGGGAGTGGCTGGAGAACGTCGGGTACCATCGCCACCCCCAGGCCACATCCTATCGAGAGTGCCACCACGAAAATCTGTTTGCGCGTAAATGGCCGTGAAGCCAGGATGCGAATTCCCGCCACAGCAATTGAGCCAAACAGAACGAGAGTCGCACCACCCAGCACCGGCCTGGGGATCAAACGCAGCGCGCTTCCGAGCACGGGGAACATTCCCAGCGTGATCAAGATCACTGCAATGTAGCCGGACAGATGCCGGCTGGCGATGCCGGTCACCTGAATCACACCGTTGTTCTGCGAAAACGTGGTGTTAGGAAACGTGTTCAACAGTGCAGCCAGTCCGGAGTTGATGCCGTCACCGAGTACCCCCCCTTTGATGCGTGCCAGATAGATGTCTCCCGCGACCGGCTCGCCGGAGATCACAGAGTTTGCCGTCAGGTCGCCGGTTGTTTCGATTGTTGTAATCAGATATACCAGCGCGATCGGCACGAAATAGACCCAATCGAAATTGAGTCCATATTTCAACGGCTGCGGCACAGCTAACCATGTTTCGCTATTTAGTTTTAGTTGAGTGAAGTCGACCATTCCTACCAGCCAGCTCACTGCGAAACCAACGATCACACCTACCATCACCCCCATGATTCGCAACCAGAAGTTCTCCAGGACGCTCAATCCTACTATGACGATCACGACCAACAGACCGACGGCCAGGTTTATCAGGCCGCTGGTCGATGTAGATTCTTCCTCGCCGATCAAGTCTGTAAAAGAAATCTTGATCAGCGACAGACCGATCACCGTAATCACGCTGCCCGTGACAGCCGGAGTGATGATCCGGCTGAGTGAGGTAATAAACTGGCTGATGCCGATCTCGACCAGGCAGCCAGCGAGGCAGAGTCCAAAGACAATTGCAAGGATTTGCTCCGACGAGTGACCCGAAGCCTTGTAGGCCAGACCGGCAGCGATAATGGGTCCCACGAAGGAGAAACTGGTTCCTTGCAGACTGAGCAGCCCCGAACCGACAGGCCCAATACGATGTGACTGAATGAAGGTCCCTATACCAGAGACAATCAGCGACATGCTGATCAAATAGGGAATGTGATCCCCCAGTTCAAGCGCCTGACCGATGACCAGCGTTGGCATGACGATGGCTACGACGCTTGCCAACACGTGCTGGATCGCACCAACGAGGCAGGCGGCAAAGTCGGGGCGGTGCTCCAATCCGTAGACGAGCCCTGTGGCATCTTTGGGCGATCGAGTTGGTGTCGACATGGGTAAATGCGTTCCTATTTTTAGGAGCATAATCGTGGCTGATGACGCCTTTTTCTAATATGTGCGGATTCGCACACTATTGCACGCCATATTTTGCGATTGTACTTGGAAAGGAAACATATTTCGCTGATTTTCGAAGTACCTTCAACAGAATCCCTTCAGCCACCAACTGGCACACGATCTGCGAGTAATCACTTCTGATTAGATTAGCTCTTCTCTAATAAAGGGGTATGTTGATGAAAAACTTTAGGAACATCTTGGTGGGAGTTGACCTATCCCAAGGAGACCGAATCGTTTCTGATTTAATACCTCCACCGACTGCAGAGGCGATTCTCCGTGCGCGCTGGCTAGCAAAGTTGAATTCTGCACGGATTACCTTTTTTACTGCAATCGATATTTCTGCTGCCGCGCAGCGAATGGTCGAGGAAAACACCGAAGAGGAACCCTCCGTGGTTCAGGAGGCGAGAAGTGTTCTCCAGGGTTTGGCAGCGGAAGCCGAAGCCGACGGAGTCTCGGCCGACGTCGCAATTAAATTTGGGAAGAGTTGGCTGGAAATTATTCGGCAAGTACTTCGCGAGAAACACGATCTTGTCGTAGTCGGAACACGCCATCTCAGTTCGACTTGGAGCGCCATATTGGGAAGTACAGGCATCAAGTTGCTGAGAAAGTGCCCCTGCCCGGTCTGGATCACGCAGCCCAATAATGGTGAATTGATCAAGTCTGTCCTTGTGGCGCATGACCTCAGGCCGGTAGGTGATCAGGCGATGGAATTAGGATGCTCGATGGCCGAACTCCATGGCGCTCAGTTGCACGTCCTTCACTCAATTGAGTTCCCAGAGTACGACAATGTGTTTCAACAACACGTATCTTCCGACACAATGGCAACATACCGAGAAACGGCCCAAAGTCACATCAACGCACAACTTCAAGACTATCACTTTTCCAAACCGCCTAAGATTTATCTTGTGACTGGAGCAGCCGATCTTGCGGTGATGGAACACATAGCCGAATACGACATTCAATTGCTGACGATGGGAACCATTGCCCGTACGGGAATCGCCGGTTTCATTACCGGCAACACTGCCGAGAGATTGCTGCCCAATATTCCTTGTTCGGTTCTAGCCGTCAAACCCATTGATTTTGTTTCACCTGTGACATTGTAATTCTCACAGGTCCTAAGGAGCACTTGAAACTACGAAGTGCGAATCCATACTCAAGTAGTGCACTACGTCGGAGACCTGCCGAAATGTCTTATCACATACAAACACAGGCTCCCTGGCACTTCTTAGCACTGAATGATTTGAAACTCAATTTGGGGTCCACCGAGAAAGGATTAAGCAAAGAGGAGTCTGCAAAGAGGCTAGTTGAGTATGGGCCGAATCAACTTCCGCAGAAACCTCCCGTTCCTCTTTGGACGATTGTACTGCGGCAGTTTCAGAGCCCGTTGATCTACGTGCTCGCGTTGGCGGCTATCGTGTCCTTGGCAACTGGTGATGTGAAGGATGCTGCATTTATTGCCGCGGTGCTCGTGCTGAATGCACTTATCGGAGCTTATCAAGAATGGAAAGCCGAACAGAGCAGCAGTGCGTTGCGGAAGCTGCTCCAGATACGTGCGTCGGTTTATCGGGATGGAGAGATCGAAGAAGTGGGTGCGGAGGAAATCGTGCCAGGCGATTTAGTGGTCATCGAGTCGGGAAATCGTGTCCCTGCAGACATTCGTCTTTTATCCACGCACGCCTTAGAGATTGATGAGTCATTGCTATCGGGAGAATCTCTGCCGGTACTCAAAGACCCTGCTTGGAGCGGCGCCGAAGCGACCCAAGTCTCTGATCGGCTAAATATGGTATTCGCCGGTTCGGTGGTTTCCCGCGGCAGGGGAAAGGGACTCGTGGTGGCAACAGGTACGGCAACTAGTGTCGGTCAGTTGGCGTTGGATGTACTGGATGAGGAGAGTGGGAAACCACCGCTATTGATGCGGATGGAACGGTTCACGCGTGTGATTGCCATATCTGTGCTGACGGCCGCATTGGTGATAGGTCTTCTCGGCGCGACCCTCGGCGGGTATTCCGTTTCGGAAATGTTCATGTTTTCTGTCGCTGTTGCTGTCTCGGCAATTCCCGAAGGGTTGCCTGTGGCTATGACCGTGGCTTTAGCCATTGCCACGACACGTATGGCCCGACGCGGCTTAATCGTTCGCAGGCTGACCGCGGTTGAAGGACTGGGGAGTTGCACTTTAATTGCTACGGACAAGACGGGTACTTTAACTTGCAACGAACTGACTTTGCGTGAAATTCTGTTGCCAAATGGCGAACGTTTTCAAACAACTGGTGAAGGTTTTGTGCCCAATGGCGAGGTACTCTCCAACAACGGCTCGATCGAGCCAAGTAACTACGAACCTTTGATGTGGCTAGCCCGTGCAAGCATCCTTTGTAATGAAGCCGATCTTCACCGTCACGCAGATGAATGGGTATGGCGCGGAGATGCAGTAGATCTCGCGTTATTATCGTTCGCCAGTAAACTGGGCCACGACATTCAAACTTCTCGAGCTGATTTTCCCCAAGTCACTCAGATTCCGTTTGAACCGGAACACCAATATGCTGCTACTTACAATTCGCTCAACAACACCACTGCTGTATTCGTCAAAGGAGCATTTGAGCGTGTTCTTTCCATGTGCAATGAGTCGATTGATTCAGAGTTTGAAAGGGATACACAAGAAGCTGCTGCAATTCGTTTGGCTGAACAGGGATATCGAGTCCTCGCATTGGCCGACGGCATTATCTCAGAACCGCTTCACCCCGACGAAGCTCCCCCAGTTCCCAACAATCTGCGATTTCTCGGATTAGTGGGGATGATCGACCCTTTGCGGCCCGGCGCAAAAGAAGCTGTGCGATCTTGTGCGAAGGCTGGCATTTCAGTAACGATGATTACGGGTGACCATCGGGTGACTGCATTTTCCATCGCGCGCGACCTTGGGTTAACCGATGACATTAGCCAGGTGATGACGGGGGCTGAGCTCCTGGAAACAACTCCGGACGAACTCAGTTTAATTGTGAGTCGCATCCGTGTATTTGCCCGTGTCGCACCCCATCAAAAACTGCAAATCGTTGAAGCTGCTAAGAAAGCTGGCCATTTTGTGGCTGTGACTGGTGATGGCGTGAACGACGCACCCGCGCTTCGGGTGGCCAATATTGGTGTGGCGATGGGGAGAAGCGGCACAGATGTGGCTCGCGAGGCAGCTGAACTCGTGATTGCTGATGACAATTTTGCAACGATCGTTGGCGGAATCGAGGAAGGACGAATAGCTTATGACAATATCCGAAAGGTGATCTATCTCTTGATTTCTACGGGTGCTGCCGAGTTGGTGCTAATGGCTTTGGCAATTGCCACGGGTTCACCCTATCTTCCACTTCTGCCAGTACAAATCCTGTGGTTGAACCTGGTGACCAATGGCATTCAAGACGTGGCGTTGGCTTTCGAGCCCAATGAGGGTGGCATCTTAGATCGCCAACCACGTTCTCCAAGAGAAAGAATCTTTGATCAATTGATGATAGAGCGCACAGTCATCGCAGCAGTTGTGATGGGTGTGATTGGCTTTTTCACATTCCGCTGGTTTTTGGCCGATGGCACGAGTGACAGCGAAGTCACCTCAGCGCGCAATGCACTCCTGCTACTGATGGTGTTGTTTGAAAACATTCACATCGGCAATTGTCGTTCGGAAACCAAGTCGGCATTAGTTCTGTCGCCACTGCGCAGTCCGATATTGCTGGCAGGCACGATCACCGCTTTTCTTGTACATCTGGCGGCCATCTACACACCATGGGGGCAGATGATTCTTGGGACCGAACCCATCTCCTTGAAAAACTGGGGGATCCTGCTTCTCTTGGCGCTTTCCATTTTTCCTGCCATGGAACTGCATAAACTGAGTTGGGCACTTCGACAAAGAAAATGAAATCACACCACAGCTTTAAAAAAACGACTCATTGTTCACTTTCATCTGATTTAGCGAATTCTTTCAATTATGATTTTATTCCATTATCTTTGAACTTTGAATCTTACCGCATGCATATTTTTCCCATACTCCTAAGGAAGCTAGATGAAGGTATTAGTCTATAACACGAAGCCTTACGATAGAGAATTCCTCGAAGCAGTGGGATCTCGTTTTCCGCATGAATTGACCTTCCTCGAGACACGGTTAACGCTCGCAACAGCAAGGTTGGCACGTGGGTTTGACGCTGTCTGTGTTTTTGTTAATGACCAACTTGACTCACAAGTCGTACGGCAATTCGCGTCCGACGGCATTCACCTTATTGCTCTACGTTGTGCCGGATACAACAATGTCGATCTAAAAGCAGCGGAAGCCAACAATATCAAAGTAGTTCGTGTGCCTGCCTACTCTCCTTATGCTGTTGCCGAACACACCGCAGGTCTGATTCTGACTTTGAATCGCAACATACACCGAGCTTATAACCGCGTTCGGGATGGAAATTTTACGCTTGGCGGTTTGCTCGGCTTCGACATTCACAAACGGACAGTCGGCATTGTCGGAACAGGCCAGATTGGAACTGTGTTTGCAAAGATCATGTCTGGCTTTGGCTGTCGATTGCTTGGTAACGACACCTGTCCAAAAGATGAATGCCAACAACTTGGAGTAGAATACGTCGATCTACGGCAATTATTTTCCGAGTCCGATGTTATATCACTCCATTGCCCCTTAACTCCGGAAACACACCACCTGATCAATCGAGAATCGATCGCTCAGATGAAAGACGGCGTCATGATCATCAACACGAGCCGAGGCGCTGTCATCGACACCCAGGCAGTAATAGCAGGATTAAAAAGCGGAAAGATTGGCCATCTGGGTTTGGATGTCTACGAAGAAGAGGCAGATGTTTTCTTCGAAGATCTTTCCAATGTAGTAATTCCGGATGACACCTTATCTCGATTATTGACTTTCCCCAACGTGGTGATCACAGGTCATCAAGCGTTTTTCACTCGTGATGCACTCGAATCAATTGCAGAGACCACAATGCAGAATATTCTGGACATTGAAACCCGAGGAGAATGTGCTAACCAGGTCGTGGCAGCTCCCTCGAAATAAAATTGATCCTTACTAAACGCCAGCGCCTGTACCCGCAAAGCATTACCGCTCAGCCCTAGAAAGCAGGGATGCACCATAGAGCACTTGAATCTTTTCGCCGAAATTATTCACGCCTGGCGTCCCTCGCACATGTCAAATTCTTGGGAATCACATCCGACTCGCACTTGATAACCTGGCAATTCCTGCCGAATAAAATCGCCAAAGCCTTCTTCAGGTGCGCGATTGGCGATTTCATTGATCCAGCTCCGCTGCTTTAGGGTTTCAAACGGTGGCTGCTGGTTCAAGAACCCGCGCTCGTACATCAGCCGGTCAAGAGTACCGTTAAAAAGTACTCGCCAGTCCCACTGCAGTCGCCCACGGCCCTGGCCATAGATACTGGTAGTGCAATTCGACGTCAGCCCATGATACCACCGAGCGCGGTCACACAGTGCATTAATACTGCTGGCGTATTCAAAGAAAAAACATCGCACATTGAGGGCATCTACGTCCAGCCTGTAAAGATAAAGATCTTCCCCTCGCCGGTACTTTGTGCGGAGCAAGATTGCATCACGTTCATCGCAGACCACGTAGATGATTTCTTGCTGTCGGTAAAGACTACGCCAAAAGTTGTACACCTGCCCCACGCGATAGCGTACTTCGATCGAGATGCAGATTCGACCATCGCTGCCAAAATCAAAGACAAACATCGGATGGCACATTCGATCTGAACCCCAGAAAGCAATCACCGCATCCACTCCACATAGCTTTGACAAACGCACAGAGCGAGTCTCATAACGTGGCGTGAAGTCATCTGGCGTACGGTACTCGGTGTTGCGGACGTTTTTTAAGGTAAGAATGTCACCCTTGAGGTTCACACGGGGAAGCACCGAGTAACCAGATGCCCAGTTTCTGTCATTCGACGGTTGTTGAGAAAACCACCACCAGAGAAAAACTCCGGTTAGAATCAGTAGAGTCAAAAAAGGCTTCCAGAGAGGATGCCAGAAAACGAGAGCACCTGACGCTAACAACAGCCAGGATACTGCGAGCAACCCTCCTAGAAGAGAAGCACGACCAACGTCAAGAAACAGTGCTCCGGAGACCCAGATCACAATCAAAATGCTAACAACTAAAACCGGGACGGTGAAAAGCAAACTTTCCATCACTTACGTTTACAGACTTAATGAGAGGTCTTGGCACACTTATACACAGTGATCGAAAGACTGCCAACATGCAATTCCGGAGGTTCCTTTGCGGTAAACTGAGAATCCTCACTGTGTGTTGTAGGTGGAGCAGGCGGCTCGCGGGATTATTGACGACCGCGCTCCTTGCCGGGTAGTCGTGCCAGCCGATGGTCACCATGGGGGGAACTTTTGGGGGCAGCAAAATCCGGTACTTAAGGGGCAAAAATCTATTTCGCAAAAATGAAATCCCGATTACCATAGAGCATGGCTGCCAATTCTCTCACAGACTTTGCCGTTCGGCATTCTCGGCCGAGCACAAAGCACTAAGCAGGTGGCATTCCTTCCGGTTTTTTCCAAGATTTGAGCATCCTTGAATCGCTTGCCGAGGAGGGCACAGAGGCAAGTTCTTTGGCCGTTTTCGCTCTTTTGAGTTTATCAACGAGAAAAATACGTCACTACTGATGCGCATATTTCTACTCTTTTTGTAAGAGGTCAAAGCATGAAAAGTTTATTAAGAAAATACGTAATGAAATTATTGGGCTTGGGCATCTTGGGTTTTTTGATAGCCAACTTACCTTGGTGTGAATACGTAAACGCCGTAAGCACAACACCCGCTTGGAAGCCTTCAGAGTTGATCATGAACTCCTCCTATGATAACCAGCGGGGCGATCGATTTTTGGCATTCGACCACTATGGAGTGCCCAGCGTTGTGACTATTACTACCACCGGAGCTGTGAGTTTTGCCAGGCAGGTGGATGGCGTTGGGTGGAAAAACAGGACGATTGGTGGGGTGAATGCGAAACATGCGTCGCTCGCTTTCGACCGCCGTGAATTGCCTGGCATTTCCTTTGGAGCCGACAATGGTTTGAATTATTCCTACTTCTCCACAACAACAGGAACCTTCCTGACCAATCTCGTCGACAATACTGCCGTAACCGGGCGCCAATGGACATTGGGAACAGCGGTCGCCTTTGACTTGTATGGACGACCCGCCATGGCAGCTACGAGAAATGATGGGAATTTCGGCGATCTGTTTTACATTTCTGATACGAATCGCGACGGGGTGCTCAGTTCGGCAGATCTACTCGAGTCGGTCACCACTGATCCCGAATCATTTCCCTCTTTGACCTTCGACCGACAAAATCGGCCCATCATTGCCCCTCGCTACTTATCTCAAGGCATTTTTGGCGACCTCGACGTGTGGATGAAGGATCCTTTCACCGGTTGGGGTTTGAGCGTTGTCTCAACCAATGCCGAGGAAGGAACTCCGGATGCCGTTACAGGATCAATCGCGATTGACCCGACCGACGGGCTTCCGGCTGTAGCATGGACGCATGTTATCTCCGCGAACAACTCCCAATTATGGTATGGCAAATGGAATCAACTTCAAAGTCAGTGGGATCTAACCCTCGTCACCAATAACCCTACCAGCGAGATGGGGAGCGAATCGCTGGCGTTCGATCCCGGTGACGGGCGGCCGGCGATCTCATATGGCGACAAAACCGGTAATGTCAATTTCGCCTGGTTTAATGGAACAAGCTGGATGACGCAAGTCGTGACCAATACCAGTACGGCCTTCGCACCCCGCACGTCACTGGCCTTCAACGAGTATGGACATGGATTTCCCGCAATCGCGTATATCACCAATTCAGGAGCTGGGACTGGGCAATTGAGGTTTGTTGTCGATCCCCCCATCGCAGTGCCTGAACCCAGCACTTTTGTGCTGATCCCATTGGCAATTGTCGCACTTGGAGGCAATATACGTTCGCGTCGCGTCTGCCGACAAACCCTATTGATTTCATGAGGGTGTCACAGCTTCAGAGTTCAAAACTAACATAAAACTTTTTTAATCTTCTATTCATCGTATGAACATTCGCACATCTGTAAACAATGCTAAGGTCTGGGCCATGATTCTGGTCACAGTGGCGGTGCCGTCAGAATGCGTTTGTGCAAGTCAGGCTTATTTAGTTTCCGAAGAGTTTGGACGACGGCTCTGGCGGATTGAGGACCTCAACGGCGACGGCGATGCACTCGACGCGGGTGAACAAACTTTGTGGGCAGATAACTTCGTCGGAAACCTCCTGGGAATGGAAACGACGGTCGGTGCCGTCTATGTAACCGAGAACGGACTACCCGGCGGCGATGCACGGGTGGTGCGACTTATCGACGCCAATCGGGATGGTGACGCGCTGGATGAAGGCGAGTGGAGCATTTGGGCGGAAGGGCTCGCAGCCGCCGGAGATGTCGTACGCGCTGAGGCCGGCAACTGGTTTGTTTCCGACTTTGTTAATCACCAGGTCTGGCAGTTGCTGGACCAGAATAATGACGGCGACGCGCTGGACATCGGCGAAATAACTCTATTCGGCTCAGGAATCAGCGATCCATTTGCCCTGCTTGTCCAAGGCAACTCTCTGCTGGTACCCTCTAGTGGAGTAAACGGCCAGGTGCATCGCCTGGTGGACCTCAACAGTGATGGAGATGCCCTGGATATAGGCGAGATTCAAGTCATCACGCCATCCTTCACCAACATCCTGGGATTGCTCGACGACGGTTCGGGAGGATTCTACTTTTCATCGTTATCAGAGGATACTGTTTACCACGCCTCCGACCGCAATGGCGACGGCGATATGTTGGATGTTGCTGAAGTGCTCAGTTATGCCGATACCGTATTTGGCCTGCTGAATGGCCCTAGAGGTATGGTTTCCTACCATGCTGGCGGTTTCTTGTTGGTCGATTCCCTCAACGACCAAATCAAATGGGTCCGCGATATTACGCGGGACCATGATGCCCTGGACATGGGAGAAGTGGTATTGTTTGCCAGCGGTATCGATGGTCCGGTGGATATCGTCGCTTTGCTCTCAGGTCTTCCTGGTGATTTTGACTTCGATGGTGATGTTGATGGTCGCGATTTCTTGCTCTGGCAACGTGGTAGATCGCCTCGACCGCTGAGTGTGGCTGATTTACAAGATTGGCAAGACAACTATGGGCTGGGAACAAGCCTGACAACGACGCTCGCTGTCGTTCCCGAGCCATCATCTGTAGCGATCTGTTGGCTGCTTGGTTTTTTTCTCTGCCAGCGGCGGCCCTCCTCCCACTAGAAAGCGAGCTTCCGCAAAAGCAAATATTCCAGGCTACTGCCCTGTGTTCTCATCCAGTGCATTTTGGATCTGAAAGCGGAAAGACAACCGAGTTACCCACCCTGCCCGGTGGAATAGTCGGATTTAATGGGAAATAATTGATTTCTGTTCCGCGACCAGATGATGGTTCGTGTAAACAATGGAAAAAGTTGTACGGCTTGCTCAGTTCTGATAATATGAAATCACTTATCTGGAAATGGGTTTCTGTAACGACGGCTAATTGGACGGGGGGTGCGTCGCCAAGGATCTCGCGACGCAGCTCTCGAGTCAATCGGTCAATTCACTCGTGAAGGAGGCTGCGATGAAGAAGTTTCCACTCCACAGCTTAGTGGCAGCATTGGTAATCGCTACCTCGATCGCTAATGAGGCCGCCGCTATCTCTTGGGACGATGCTGGAAATAGTGCCAGCAAATTATGGGACGACAACGGCAACTGGAATCCTGACGGCGACCCTGACAATCAGGATGTCTTCATTGGTGACCTGCCGACTGCCGCTAACGACACCACACTGATCGATCGCTTCTACTCGATCAACTCACTTACCATCACCAATGGTGCCGACGTCGTCAACAGCACCGACAACGGTGCCACGAATGACTTTGAACTCATTGTCAACGGCCACACCAGTGTGAGTGGCACCGGTAGCTCAATTATTCTTTTTGGCGGCGATCCCGATGGACTCGATACCAACACGCTCGAAATCGGCAGCGGGGGCAGTGTGATCTTGAACTCGCACACCAGTCAAGGGACCGCGGTGGTGGAAGTTGATGGCGGCACGGGAGCGGCCGATTTCGATATGCTGGCAGGTGGAACACTAACCGGAACCGGGCGTATTGATCTTGAGTCGTCCCTGGCCTCGGCAACTGTGGTGATGAGCAACAGTGGTTCGATCATTGCTAACACCGCGCCAGCATTTTTCGGACTTGCTCCTGCCGCCGGAACACTGCAAATCACTGCCAACGACGTTGACGCCCGCTTTGACTGGGATGGAACTGGCGCCGGGGTGTTGCAAGCCAATGGCAATCAGACTCTCGATATCGACGTCAATCCAGGAAATGACGCATTCAGCGGAACGATGAATCTGGGAACTGGCTCGAACATCGACATCGCCAACGCTTGGACGCTTGACTCCGGCACGATCAATGCCAACACGCCAGCGTTCGGTCTGATCATCCCGCCCAATGACCCTCTCCCCGGCCCAGCCGCCCACATCGCGGGCGCCAGTTGGACGATGAGTGGCGGGAACATCAATATCGACGACCGGTGGGATTCACTGCAGTTTGACTCAGCAATGACGACGACGGGAGGCACCATTGCCAACACGGGAACGGTGATCTTCAACAACACGACGACCATCGGCGCGGGCACTGACTTCCAAATGCTCGGCGGCGACTCCAAGTTGACAGTTGCTGATGGGGCAATCGTGACGATCAACGATGCAGACTTCAACCTCGATGGTACAGAGGGTGCTGGGAACATTACGACCATCGGACTAGGCGCTCTGCTGGACATCAATCTCGCGGCAGCTGCAGCCGACGATTCCTATGGCCATACCATCAATCTCAACGGAGGTGAACTCGATGTGGTTAACTCGGCTACAACTACGCCCTGGGCTATCTTCTCCAGCGGCGTGATCAACGCCGGGGGCGGTGCCGCGTCGACCCTGGATGGTGACAACTTGACAATCTTCGGCACGGTCAATATCGACAACAACTCGACACTCAGTATCAACACAGCCGACGTTCTGTTTGAGAATGCCACGATCAACGTCGCCGCGGGTGGAAACCTCAATGTGAACACGCTTGCCCGGTATGAGAACTCAAGCTTCAGCATAACCGGCCTCGGCACTTTCGACCCGGGCACCTTCACGATCGGCGTGGACGAAACGGACTTTGCCAACGTAGTCTGGAACGTTGCTATCGTCGATCTGGACGACGGCGGGGAAAAATTCATCAACGATCGATCGACCTTGACCATCAACGCCGATTCAATCGATCCCAACGACAATATGTTCAACGACAACATCACGATCGTCGACGAAGGCCAATTGACAGTTCAACTCACTGGTAACGTTCCTTTTATCTGGGATACCGGCACCCTCAATTACAATGGCGATACAACGATCAATCCATTCATTGGCGCAAGCAATTCGCCGATGGAGTTTCGTGCGACTATGAATGTCAATGGCGACGGACAAATTATGACCCGACTCGATTTGGTCAACGCCACCGTCAATATCAACGACTTAGGAGAACGCTTGCGACTCTCTGGTGGTAGTCGCACACCGGGCAACACTAATACGATGGAAGGAACCACAATCAATGGGCCCGGCGTGCTGCAACTCGATAACAACACGGCACTCCGCGGCAATGGGGTAATCAATGCCGTCATCGACGACAATGGTTCGGCCGACATCATTGCCGAAGGGGGCATTCTGACGCTCGGCGGCAGCATCGTCGACATCGGGCTACTTGGAACGTTCGGCTCCGACGCCGTGTTGAACGTGACCAATGCCTGGAACACCAGTGCCGCAATTAATGGCGTGCGACTCAACAATGGCCGGCTCACCGGCGCCTTGGCGACCAACGACGGCGCAGCAGGCATCACCGGTTTCGGCGTCATCTCGGCACCAATTGAAAATAATAGTCACGTCACTGCCGATAACGGCACGCTCACGCTCTTCAATCAAAGTCCTGGTCTGCTCGACGGGGCGACCGATGGAGGTCTGCTCCGCGCACGAACGGGCAACCTGGTCGTCCAATACGCGTTCAACACAACGGTCGACTACAACGGTCGGGTCGAGGTCGACACCGGCCAGGAAGTGTTCGGAGATAGCACTCTCTGGAACTTCCAGCCTGGTTCGGTGCTTGAATTGACCGGCGGTACTTTTCGCTCCAATCGAGTTAGCCAGTTTGGCGGTTCGATTCTCGCGGTGACTGGAACCGAGGGGGTGATTTCCAATCCTCTCCGCGCCGAGTTTCTCTCTACCAGCACCACAACGCTCAACGGGGATCTGCGACTTGTCGGATTGAGTGAGATCGCATCTGGTGCCATTTTCAACGGCGGTGGAACCTTAATCATTGATACTGGCAGCACGCTCACGCTGCTCGATGGTGCAGACGTGGATGTCCTTCTTGAGAATCGTGGAAAACTCCTCCTCGGTGCATCGCCCGGGCAGGTTACCGGACAGGACTTTCAACAGACCTCAGCAGGGTCGCTCGAAATCGAACTCGAAGGAACTGGCCTGAACGATTTCGATCGCATGTCACTCACGGGACTCGCCCAACTTTCGGGAGAGGTAACCGTGTCGCTAATCGGTGGCTTCGATCCCCAGTTGAACGACGTGTTTACGATTCTCAGTGCCGCGGGCAGTGTGATTAACGAATTTGACGTGATTGATTTCACCGCCGCACCACTTGGCGCGGGACTCGCCTGGGACGTGGTCTACAATCCGACGAATGTGCAGTTAAAGATCGTGAGCGCACCACTCTTTACCGCCGATTTCGACAATGACGGCGACGTCGATGGAGACGACCTCACCGAGTGGCAAGCCGCGTATGGCGTCAATGCCAACGCAGACGCCAATGGCGACGGCCTGAGTGACGGCAGTGATTTCATCGAGTGGCAACGCCAATTCGGCAGCGGCATTCCGGTGTCTGCAGCGGTGACAACCGCGACCCAGATCCCCGAACCGGGGACCCTGGCACTGGGGTTGCTCCTAGGCATAGTTGGCATGATCGCGCGTCGTGAAGTGAACTGTTAAACCACGCCACCAACGCGGTCATTTTCTCCTCGATCTCCAAGCTCATCTTCATTGATATCCTCTTGACCTGTGCCGCTTGCTGACTTGTCGACTTGCTGGGATTCCGTTTCTTCGTTCGATTTGCTGTCCAGGGCGTTGCTTCCGTTGGCTGTTGCCAGGATGGCGTTTTCTAGATCGTCGACCATCTCCGTCCACAGCCCCACTTCTGGCGAGCCTTTCGTTGGATGCGGGAACTGCACGCGGATGTAAACCTGTGCGGGTTCTTTCTGGCTCACGATTGTCAGGTAAAGTGGCGGGCGGGGACGTACGACAATGTACGGCCAACTCGATTGGTAACCATCGAACCAAGAGCGAGCCAGCAGATGCCGCCCATACATAGCTCCCACTTCGGCCTCCTTCTTCTTGAGCCAGTAAATGCGGTATCCCTTTTCAGCATACCCGCTTTGCTCTTGCCAGGTGTTCAGGGCAGCATTCACGTCATCCCATTGAGCAGCCAAGCGAATTTCTCGGTCGGCGAGCCTTCCGTCCGTATGACCGACCATCAGCAAATGCGCGATATGGACCACGATCAGCATTCCGAGCAGATAGAACGTGATCGAGAGCGAAGGTGCCCACCAATGTTTCCACGTGTACCGAAACCTTCGCGTGTGGATTAGCGACGCCACCGCGCTAAACAGCAATAGTGGGGCCCAGAGCCCCTTCTGTAGAAGCTCGACTGTCAAGAACGAGATTTCAAAGCCGGCGGGTGAGATTTCGGCGTCCTTCAACCTGTCGAGGTTCGACGATTCAACAACGGTGTGCTGCTCTTCTTCTGACATTTTCCAGAAATCGCTGGGTCCGCCGAACAACTGTGAGTCTGAAAGAATGTCTCCCAATGTTGCTTGAAACCCAACCGCACTTAGCATGCCCAGTATAAAAACCACCGAGGAAGTGGCAACGGTGATGCTGCGCGACCAGCGCGATTCGCGTTCCAGTTCGCTGCGCAGTTTGGGCAGGTAGCGGAGTTTTAACTGCACCACGTAGTAAGTAATGGCCGCCATCGCGACGATCGAGACCCACAATCCCGGCCAGCCGAAATTCCAGAGCAGACCGAATACCACCCAGCCGGCAGCGAACTGCCCCATAATCAGATAACAGAACCAGTCGGGAGCAATCTCGGCAAGTTCGGCGGCTCGTTGTTGCTCTTCGTCCGAGAGCTTCTCAGGTAATACGGAGACTTCGTAGGCAGCAGCTTCCTGTTGAGCCGCCTTGCGCAATAACCCGCGAATTACTGTGAACAGAACTCCCTGACACACAACGATTAAGCCAATCATCGTGAGACTATAGCGGGCGGGATACCAGGGCATATGTGAAGAGAGTATCCAGGCGAACCCCATCGCCACCACTCCAGCGGCTGTGTAGACCAGAATGGCTCGGTCCAGAATGGTCCAGTACGGAACGTCCCACAAATCGGGAGCACCCTCGATTTTGCGATAGCTATTCCAAGTCCCGGCCAGCGATCCCACCCCCCCCAAAATGCACCCTAAAGCGCCCCCCATCCAACCCCAGAATGCCTGGTTGCCAGGCGTTTCTCTTACAAACGCCAGGGCCAATAACGCAATCCCTGCTGCAATGGTCAAACCGCTGAGTATCAACATGCCACTGACCAGCAGTAAGCGAGGTCCCAAGCCAGGCGGAATTGCCTGTTTTGTTGGAAGTCTCTGCGTATGCTGCGGCGCATGTGATCGCTGACCGCTGGATATCGACTCGACATCTGTCTTCACTTCGCTGGCATGCTGATATCGACGTTCGGGCTGTCGCGCGAGTGTTCGCAGCACCACTTCGTCGAGCCGAACATCGACCTGCACTTTCTTCGATGGTGGATCAAAGTGGCCCATGGGTGCTTCGCCGGTAAGCATTTCGTAAAACACGACTCCCAGGGAGTAGATGTCGGCCCTGTGATCGACACCGTGCGAGCCCTCCATCTGCTCGGGTGCCATGTACCGCAGCGTGCCGATCACCTGGCGCGAGGCGGTAAGCGTGAAGTCTGATTCAGAACGTGTTGCCAGCTTCGCCAGCCCGAAGTCAGCGATCTTCACGCGGCCGCGCTTATTGAGCAGGATGTTTTCCGGCTTGATGTCGCGATGCACCACACCTTCGTCATGAGCGTACTGCAGGGCGTCGCAGATCTGCGGAACGATAGCCAGGGCCTGTTCTGGCGTTAGCTCACTGCCTCGCATCAGTTGTCGCAGGTTGGCGCCGTCGACATATTCCATCAAGAAGTAATAGAGGGGCCGGCTAGGCTGATCCTCCACCTCACTGAAGACAATCTCACCGAAATCGTGGACAGCGACGATGTGCTGATGACCGAGCCGAGCGAGCGTTTTGGCCTCGCGATTGAAACGCTCAGCAAAGGCTGGATCGTGGGTCGCCTCTGGGTGGATGATCTTGAGCGCCACCATGCGGTCCAGATTGGTCTGCCGAGCCTTGTAAACAGCTCCCATCCCCCCGTGTCCGAGTAGCTCGATGATTTCGAGCTGCGGAAACTTATCGGCCAGTTCCGCGGGCGTTGGCGGTTGAAAACCACTGCCGGGTGACGGTCTGTCGACCGTCGTCGCAACGGGATTCGATTTCGGTTGGCCGGTTCGCCCGCTCGCTTCACTCTTATATCCCGCCACCACCAGACATTTGGGGCAAAGATCTGCCGGGGCGTCTTCCGGAAGTTTGCTGCCACATTTTGGGCACGCTTGCGGGACACTCATTACCATTCTCCAACTGAAAGAGGTGCTCTAACTTTCAGTACAGGATTCTTCACCGGGCGTAACATCGGTTGTCATTTTAATCTCCCAAGGTAGCCAACAACTGGCCAATTTCCTCGTCCACTTCCTTTTCATCCGCAACTGTGCGGGATACTTCTTCACGAAACAACTGACGATAACGCTTCCGCAACCGATATGCTGCCTGCTTGGCTGCCGCCAGTGTCATCCCCAACGCTTCAGCCGCCTGCTTATAGTCAGCCGGCTCAGAGTCGCTCACCAGTCCCGCCTTGAGATGATCGAAGTGCTCACGCTTTCCAGCGGCAACCAGTTCGGCCCGAAGCCTTTCCAGCACGCAGTCCAGCAGCGTCATCACCCACTGTCGTTCAAAAAGTTTCTCAGGGGTCAACTCGTGGGCTGGCTCAAGTCGGAATTTTGACTCACCCGCGTCGAAATCGAGTGAAAGAGTCAATCTCTGCCCGCCCCGTTTTTGCGTCTGTTCCTTCTGCCACTCGTTGGCGAGGAAGTTCTTAAGGGACGTTAGCAGAAAGGCACGGAAACGCCCGCGTGATCGATCCGCTCGAGCTACCACTCCTTGTTCCAATAGGTGAGTGAAGAAAGATTGAGTCAGGTCTTGCGCATTGTCAACATTCTTCACCCGCCGTCGCACATAGGCGTACAAAGGGTACCAGTATGACTCACACAATTGACTGAGTGCTGCCTGCGCATCACGATCATCCCCCCGACCGGCGGCAAGTACCATGCTCCACTGTGTTGTCGCAAAAGCATGGGGGTTGGCAAAACCAGGACGAAAAGGCTTATCAACTGGCATGCCGCCATTATATCAGCCACACGTGCGACATCATCCCAAAGATATGGCACACCTCTGCAAACGAAGTTTGATAGATATTCCGCAGGGAGGTATTTTCCTGCCGCACCACGTTTCCGCCAAAACCGCCATTAAACAAATTATTCAGCGGGTTGCCTGCTGGGGTAAGACCGCTCGGGTCCACAAAATTTGGCCAGGAGTTGTTGGCGTAGGTATAGAGATTGGAGGCGGGGATCACATCTTCGCTGAGCCAGCGGCCCAGTTCGGGGTCGTAGTCTCGATTGTCGGCACGCAGGAAACCGGTCATGTCGTCTTGCATCAGACCGGTGTAATAGAACAGTTGATCGACGGCCTCCGAATGATTCGAACTGATTGCCGTACCGCTGGCATCGTACCAGGACTGGTCAATCACCTTGCCTTGGACGTCGTAGCCGATATGTTTACGCAGCACACCGCCAGCGTCGATGACGTCGCGAATCGTCCCCTGTTGGTCTGCCGCCAGCCAGAGTGTTTCAGCCAGGCTACCACCGGAGAAGGCCTCATCGGCGAACACCTGATCCACCAGGGGACCATGTAGATAGCGATGCTCAATCTGGGCCGCACCGTCGAGTGCCAACACCAGGTCGCTCCCGTCGTAAACAAAATACTCTTGTGTGGAAGCCTGCGCTCCACTGCCGTCGGCATCGTGTGTCCTGGTGACCCGTCGATTGTTGGCATCGTAGCCGTAGTTGACTTGCTCCAGGATCGCTGAGCCATTTTTGGAGGTCACCTGGATGAGTCGATTGCGATGGTCGTAGGCATACTCCATCGCCAACGCTGGGGTGGCCTTCAGAGCCCGCCGGATGAGATTGCCTTCGTCGTCGTAGGTATAGAGATAAGTGCCGTCGTCACTGGTGCGATTGTGCGCACCGGTGAGCACCGTCAAATAGTCGGCCGAGGTCAAGTTCCCATTGGGATCGTAAGCGAATGCGTTGGAGAACTACGCATTGTCACTCCCAGGAATCTCGAAAACCTACCCCTCATCTCCTCACAACGGAATTTTCTGGAGCAGTACAGCCATCGACCCTTGGTAAGTCCTTAGCTTATAGGACTGAGTCCGTTTAGACCGAGCGACTTTCTAATCGATTGAACTGATATTGCTAGAGAGATTCAGCACGTCCGGTAACGCCCTTAGCAAGCTTTCCGCCTTCTTCATAAAATCTGGATGCACCCGGAAGTAAGTAACATCCATTTGATTCCCGTATAGAACGTTTCTTAATCCATTTAACCAAACTTTCGTACCAAGAGACGAATCGTTTGCTTTTCTCCACAATCTGCGGCGGATTATTACAAGTCCAGTATTGCATTTCGGCCCAAATCCTTCCGGGGACCAAATTCTCTGAATCCCTTGTCGATCTAGTAAACTCTATTATCTCAGATTTCTCCTTATCAGGAATATAGTATCCCTGCTTCTCGATGTATTTGAGTAGTGGATAGTTCAACTCTCTATGCCAAATATTTACAGTGAACCACCCGGGTTCATCCGGAGTCGGCAAATGTGATATATCTTCGATCGCATTTTCATAAAGTCTCCAGAGAAAGATCACAGAGTTCGGATCAGATCGAAGGAATTGCAGGAATTCATTTTCATCCTGTGCACTCATGTAAAAATTGACCTGTTTACCCACCGCAAAGCACCTCTAAAATGAGTAAAATATCCTCGCAGCTCCATTGAGCACTGGCGAATATCGGACATCACGAAATGCCGCTCTCTCGCGGGCAACTGGTATTTTCGGATTCCTAATCAATGTTCTTCCCACTTGATGTGCCTCCACAACCCGTTGTGTCACGGGGTCAATAGCTACTGCATCTATAAAACGATTGGATTTCTTCCCATTTAATGTAGCAACTCTAAATTCGGTTTGAGCAAATTATTCAGCGGATTCCCCGCCTGACTGAGACCCGTGGGATCGCGGAAGTTGATCGGGTCGTTCCCCGCGTAGCGGTACCAGTTGGCGGATCGACAAACGCTTTCACATTACAGAACGACTGAAAGCTCGATAAACGTACGATGTGGAATTCGCTAGATTAAAGAGCGATCTATTTCAAATGCAGTAATTCATTTATTCGTTCAATGTTTGCCGTCACTAATCGATCTGAAGAGCCCATTGCTACTAGGCGATCACGCTCTTGTTCCAGCATTGGTATCGCCTCGGCAACTCGACCTACGTGATGCAATGCGAGACCCATGAATCCTGGTCGTCTGATAACGGGTATTAGATTCTCTATTGTTTGAAACTGGTTCAGATAGGGAATTGCCGAATTGATCAAAAGCTCACGGACTGTCTTCTCGAACCTTTGAACGAAATTCTCTTCTGACTTGCAATTGAACTGACCTTGATCCATTCCAACTCCACGTTCACTAAGATAAGACCAGCTATCACTAGGAATACCCATATCATCAGGGAAACGTTCAACAAAAAAAGGGTCAATCAAAGGCGAAGAAGGGAATACTTTAATATCGTACCATGCTCCACGACTGCCAAGATCGGGAACAATAAAATGATAAATCTGGTCACTTGCTTTACGATGAAAAGTGCAATGCTGAGAGCGATCCGTCGTGAATCCGTGTTCCTGAAGCACCGGTCTAAAGAACTCTCGCACAGTTTTGTCAAACAGTTTGGGTGTCATCTTAGTCTGTATAGCTCCTCTGCAAAGGCGCCAAAACGGGCATTGAATTGTCCCTGTCGACCTGTTGAAACTGGAATCTGATTAACATTATATGTTTTTAGATCGAATATTGTGTTAACTTTTGTGTCTTTCAAATTCCGAACGATCACATCAACACCGATTGAACCTTTAGCCCGCCGGAGAGTTAAATCTCCACTAGCGTCGCGGAATTCTTCTGCAAACACTCGAAAGGAACTTCCTTTATCCGCCAAGCGTCGATTCAAGCGTTCGTTAAGACGTTCGAAATACAAGTGGGACCGCGAGCCAAATGCTTGTGGGCTATTTGTAATTCGACCACGAGCCATTGCACGGCGTGTCAGCTCTGTGGCTACATCAGCATTGTGATGGATCGATCCAACCACGTCGTCGATATTGCTCTTGGCTGAATGCGCAGCTCCCAGTGTAACCGAAGGAGTCCCGCCGCGCAACCTGGTGGGATTGAACAGAGGAACACTCGTGCCAAGCAGTTGCTCGGCAGCCAGATCGATCGCGTTTTCAGCAAACTCCCTCCCCGCAATCAAGGCTGCCTGACCTAGGGTCTTACTCGCCACTAGTCCCGCACCACCGGCACCCTGCAGTCCCAGAGTCAGTGTGCTCGGGTTCTCAAGGATTTTCAGATTCTGGGCAACGCTCGGTGTCGCAAACGTTTGATAGGTGCCTCCTGATTCTCCTTGTATCGTGTTCAGCAATTCGCCGGTCTCATAGCCCGTCTTCGGGTCAAAGGCCAAGAGCTTCCCACCAAAGTCCACTACGGTTCGTGTGCGACCGCCACTATCGGTGACCGTCGCTTGGTCGTAACGATTGAATTGTTCAACCGTACGTGGCAGTTTAGAAGTAGCATATGGATTGCTGGTTGCAATCGAGCGGAACGATTGTGCTGGCCCAAAATTCGTCAGTTCTCGCGCAGTTGGCACATAGCTAGGCGTGGAGAGTTGATTCAAGAGGTTTGAGGTGCTCAGTGAATTTGTGAAAACTGGCGTGGATCGTCTCACTGTATCTCGCACTGGCCCAGCATACGAGTTGTAATTCAGTGTCGGCGAGGCGAGCAGACTCGTATTCAGATTCCGTAGCGAGGTATTCTCCTGCCGAACCACATTCCCGCCGAAGCCGCCGTTGAACAGATTGTTCAGCGGGTTGCCTGCCTGCGAGAGTCCCGTGGGGTCGCGGAAGTTGATGGGATCATTCCCCGCGTAGCGATACCAGTTGGCGCCCTCTTGGATCGGGTCTTCGCTAATAAATCGCCCCGAGTGTGGGTCGTACCAGCGGGCGGCGTTTTGTGAGAGGCTGGTGTCGGTGTCCAGGGGTCTGCCGACAATACTGAAGACCGTGTCCAGGGCTGCCAGATTGGGACTCCCTTCCGGCGGGCCTCCCAAGACATAGTTCGCTACCAAATTTCCGGCCGCATCGCGAATCTCCGTCACCTGGCCAAACGCATTGTAGTCGATTGCTTGATACACGGTTTCCTGGATATTGAGTACGGCACGTACCGAACTCAAGTGGTCGGCAGCCGGGGCAAAGAAGTCGGTTTCCTGACCGAGCGAATCAAAAACCTCGTCGAAAATCAGTTCGTCGCTGACCGGGCCATGCACATACCGCCGCTCCAGATCATTTTCGGTGTTGAACATAAGGACGCGGTCGGCACCGTTATTGAGGTAGTTTTCAAAGACCGGGTCTTCGTACCCGGGAGCAACCGGACCGACTTCCGTCCAGAAAAGTTTCCGCATCCTGGAAACCAGACGATCCTCGGCATCGTAGCGGTACTCGATGACCCGATGCTGGACGTCGTCAGAGTCAAAATCTTCGATCCGAATCAGCCGATTGCGGTGATCCCAGGTGTAAGTGGTGTACTCGCCTCCCACTTTAGCCGTTTTGCGAATGAGGTTGCCTTCGTTGTCGTATTGATACGCCCAATCAGCATCTTCTTCTAAGCGGTTATGTTCGCCCAGGACTGTCGTGCCATTTGCGCTGCTGTGCGTGCGGTTGCCGTTTTCGTCGTAAGTGAAGGATTCCGGATTGGCGTTGATACCGCCGACCGATTTGAGTTGGCCGGTCTCGTCGTAGTAGAAATTCTCGATCCGATACTCCTCCAAGTTCGCAAAAGCGGCAATGTTCGTATCGTGTTTCGTGGTCTGGACGGTAATCCGATCCGCCTTGTCGTAGCCGTAGCTGTACTCGGTGAACGCTATCGCGTCGCCGCCACGAAAATGCTCGATCCCCGTCACCCGGCCTGCATTGTCGTAGGCGTACTCAGTATTGAAGAAGAAACCCTGGTCCGCTTTGCGGGCCAGGTCAACGAGCTGATTGGCATCGTCGTAGGTGAACTCAACGGTCTTGATCGGGTCCCCGGCCACCGTATCCTCAATCCGGGCCGTGCGACCCCGCCGGTCGGTGGAGGTGATCGTGGTGCCGATGAGGGTGTAATCGGTGCCATCGAACGAATGTTGTGAATACTCAGTGCGGACGAATTGGCTTCGAGACACTCCGCGAACAGACATGCGATGTCCGTTCTCGAAGAAACTCAGAAAGCTACCGCACAGCCGTTCACTATGGAATTCCCTGGACCACTACACTACCGAGAAATCAGATTAATCACAGCCGGCCAGTCGATTCTATTTCTACCGACAAAATATTTGTAAACGAGAACCCCCCATTCAAATCGACCCATATCAGTCGGAAAAAATACATCGGGCTTGAAGTCGGGGTCACGGATGAGATCAAAGAATCGATCAACGCGGTCTCTTAAATCCAGGTTGTTGATTGGAATGCCTTCTTCGGCTTCATGAGCTATTTCCAAAAGTAATTGGTGTTCCTCGGCATGCCATTTGAATTTCCGCTTCGTAGCAAGCAGTTCCTTGGCGTAATTCAGATCACCTGCAATTAAGGCAATGCGTACCGCCGTGAGATAGTCCGATTGAGCTTGAGAGTCCCAATCTGCGCCCTTCCAGCCGCTGCACCATTCAATGTAGTGCTCGGAACCTTGCTTCAAGTCATCCACAGCCAGTGGTTCACCCATCAAGGCTTTTGTATATGTGCGAACTCGCAAGGCTTCCCCGATATTCTTCGGGAGACCATATTCAGCATATTGGGCATGGAATCGATCTTCGTCGAAGGCACGGTCGAGTAATTCGACAGTAGCACTCAGGAAAATACGTGGCAATTCACGTTCAACACTTGCATAAAGCACTTCTAGAGCGTTCACAAAATACCTCTCCGCAATCCATTCTGGCTTACTATTTCGCTCCCAATTCTTAAAAGGTTCCGGAGGCGCAAAGAAATACTCACGCTCCGTTTCAAACTGCTCTCTCCACTTGAGTTTATTGTCCATAGCAATCATTTCAAATGAAATCCTTCGCCGGTGATGAACCCAGTGGTCTTGCCAATAAGATCATTTACATAAGGATTAAATACTGTTCCCTTTGACTGACTGCCAATCAAGCGAATTGCAGCTCCTCCACCGGGAAGCAATTGATCAATTAATGCATCTCGAGTTCTTTTATCTAGTCCTGCATCATATATCGCGGTTCTGGCAAGACTAAGAGCATTATCAAAGGACTTAAGTTGACTCTTTCCCAAACCAAACACTGAGAAGCTGCTAGACGCAACTTTTCCAGTAACATTCTTCACTTCATTGATAAACAAGCGGCTATTCTTCCCAGTGCCCGTAAAGGAAATAAAATCAAACCCCTTGTTTACGGCCCCTTGCCTTATCTGCGATTGTATCACCGTTTCGCCCAATTCGTTAGCGGCATATTGTGCTGCTCGCTTTTCGAATTCTGTGGCCAATTCTAATTCCACTTGAATCGGTGCTCTGAGTTTGGGACCAAAAAGCGAATTTAGAGCACTGAGCCCTCTCCCCACTACCTGCTTCCCAGCCGCAGTGACGCCTCCCGATACCACGGTTGTCCCGTAGTTGCCGAGCAGCTCTCCGCTGACTCTCGGATCGCTCGTGAGTCGATCGAGGTAATTGCCCGCGCTGCTGGCTAAGCCGGAGACGGTAGCATCGGGATTGTTATAGGCATATACAGCGGCATTCTTGAGGCCGACCCCCGCATCGTAAAGCGAGGTGCGGATCTCGCGGGACTTTCCGGCTGGATCGTAGTAGAGACCCGAAGCAATATCGCCAACGGTGGTTCCAATATTACGGACGTTGTTGTTGAACGTAGTTCCTGCAGTACTGAGACCGGTCCCAACATAGTCAACATAAGTTCGCCCGAACTCCTGGGCGAATGTCGTAGCCGTGTTGATCGCAGAGCCCACGCGGTCCAAGAAGGATGGAGCCGAAGTCGTAGGTACGGTCGTTGACGAGAGACCACGGGTTTGAAGTGGACGACTCGCTACACTCTGGAACGAGTTGAAGCTGGAGCTGAGCGGGCCAAAGTTGCTCAACTCCCGTGCCGAAGGCACGAAACTTGGCGTCGAGAGTTGATTCAACAAGTTAGCGGTGCTAAGCGAACCACTTGGCCGGCTCACCAAATTCCGCTCCGTTGGTGAGTTGAACAAATTATTCAGCGGATTCCCCGCCTGGCTGAGACCCGTGGGGTCGCGGAAGTTGATGGGATCGTTCCCCGCGTAGCGGTACCAGTTGGCGCCCTCCTGGATCGGGTCTTCCGAGAGGAAGCGGCCCGAGTGTGGGTCGTACCAGCGGGCGTAGTTGTAATAGAGGTCCGCACCTCACCCGTAAACTACATTTGCAAGTACTTGGAAGTCAGAAAATGCTCCTCGACGCTCAAGACTCTCGATGACTTCGTTTACATCATGCGTCGATTGAGTTTCCAACCACTCCTTTGTGATATCAAAAGATCGATTTGCACTTCCAACCTTCATCTCCAGAAGATACTCCCCTAGTTCTCGAAGTTCCTCCGGTGAAAGCACTAAATCGTGCCATTCCTCGGCATTCTCTCGCATTAAAGCGAGTTTTTTTAGATGTTTTTTGGTACGTGGCTCGCCAGCGGCAAAGGCCTTATTCAGAAATTCAATAGCTCCCTTAAAATTCATAAGACCTTCGCAAACTTGAGCCATCATTAGCAAGGCCTTTCGATTTGTTGCGTCTGTTTTCAAGATCTGTAGCAAAGCTCTGCGAGCCTCGCTGAAATGAGGTAGACTTTCTGGTGACGGCGCGCGGCGATGATAAGAACGCTGCCGAGACAGCTTCGTAGCAGTGAATAGATCTCTCTCTGCCTCCTTCAGTAGATCGTCGAGTGAGTCTCGCATTTTGTCACCTGATCATAAATTCAGCCGTTACTGCTTGCCAGTTCTACGGCGTATACGCTCTTCCAACTTGTTGAGATCTATGCCTTGAAGGCTGGAATTCGAGTAATCATATCCTTCACGGGCCGGTGTCGCACGACCGTGAGCCTGTACATATCCTGGAGGAGTTGCCGTCTCCGACAGTCCTCCACCACTTCCTTCAAGCCTCCTACGTTCATTCTGTAGAAACCCACGTACATGTTTCGGCTGATTAGCATCAAATTCGTAGAGTTGTAGCTGATCAACCCTGAACTCTCGTCCCTGCTGCTGACCCAAGGTGCGGCCTCGGACTTGTAGCCCATCCAGAACTTCATCAGCATACCGAATCTGACCTGAATTGGCAGCAGGCAAGAGCAACATCTTTCCTGCATTGAATCGATCATCTGTGGTATACCTGACACTTGGATCCACCAGGTAATCTTTGCCAGTAAGCAAAATACTTAAATCCCGCCCGGTTTCATGAAATGGGCTGAACGTAACAAGTCCCTCCTGGACTACAGTCAAAAATTGCGCTTGCCCAGCGGCTGTACGGCCCTCGATTTGCGAACGCCGTATTCGTTCGTCAATTGGCAGGTAGGCTTCCCCAGTCACGAAGCGAACACTGAGGTCTTTCGTGTCCACAACAAAATGGCCCTGATTCGAATGATTGGCCGCCACAAATCGTTGAGGATTGTCGATCACTGGCCGAATCCCCGGCAGATCTCGCACATCCCGAGGTGCGATTGGGACTCCCGGCGTTATTTGATGGACTAGTTGAGGGGCGTCGTTTATAGGAGCGCGCTTCGGTTGCACAGGAGGCAGCGCCTTGAGTGTTGCAGCTCCCAGACCCAAGCCCGCACTCACCACAGTGTTAGCAACGGGATTGAAAGTTCGCAAAGTAGAACTAGCCACCGAGCTAGCGACATTGCCCAAACCCCTGAGCGTGTTTGTCGACCGCACTGGGCCGCTGGTAATTGGGGAGTTCAACGAGTTGTAATTCAAATTCGGCGAGGCGAGCAGATTTGTATTCAGATTCCGCAGGGCGGTATTCTCCTGCCGCACCACGTTTCCGCCGAAACCGCCGTTGAACAGATTGTTCAGCGGGTTGCCTGACTGACTGAGGCCCGTGGGGTCGCGGAAGTTGATGGGATCGTTCCCCACGTAGCGGTACCAGTTCGCGCCCTCCTGGATCGGGTCTTCCGAGAGGAAATGGTATCGAAAAAAGCAATGCCAACTTCATCAATATGGGACAGCTACGATCTCACCTACTTCGACCGCTTTTTTGACCGCCTTGGTGGCGCGATATTTATAACCATTGTATTCTACCCATTCTGAAGCATGTCTTCGCAGCCAAGCAAGCACTTTCTTGCCCCACTGAACGAATTCCGGATCCTTATCAAGAATCACTTGTTTCTCCTCATCAAGATAAGTCCATTCGCCACATAGATTCGCTTGAGTTAGATAATTACTATCGCGAATCATTCCGCGACTGTAGCAAAGTACGTTATTTTGCAAATAACTCGGTCCCACATATCCTCTATCCAGTCCATTATCGATAAATATCGGTTTGAAATCGACAAGTTGTGAAAGGCCTAACATGACCTGACTTGCAGACTTAGCTCTAAACGAATTCAAGTCCACTGCAACAGCATCCTCTGGAGTTTCATACCAAGTATCCTCAATGGCGACTACTCTTCCTGTAGACTCTAGATATTGGAGGAACTTGGCTTCCTCACTTGGCATTTGCCAAAAAGTACATACGGCGGGCATTGATTCACTCTTTTAAATTACGGAAACGGAACTACTATAGGTGTGCCGCTTGGCAAATGTCCTCCTTGAGGTGGCTGATGACCCGGTCGATAGATCACAGGCTGTCGATTAATGTTAGCCGGATCGGTCACGACTATGGTGGAGTTTGGTTCTGCAGCACGAATGTCCCGAATCTGTCTTCTACCGGCACTTACTAGCTGACCATTTTGATTGAAGCGTTCAGACTCGATAATTATGACACGACCTCTGCCAGGATCGATCCTTTGGCCACGGATTGTGACTATTTGACCAGGTTTTCCGATTCCATCGGGGACTCGATTACCAATTTTTCCCGGTCGCAATTGAGGTCGCTGACCCTGATTGTTCAGCAGCACGTCCGCAACGTGATCCGGATTCCCAGGCCTTCCCGGTTTAGCAGCTCCCAATGTAACCGAAGGAGTCCCGCCGCGCAACCTGGTGGGATTGAACACAGGAATACTCGTGCCCAGCAGTTGCTCGGCAGCCAGATCGATCGCGTTTTCAGCAAACTCCCTCCCCGCAATCAAGGCTGCCTGACCTAGGGTCTTACTCGCCACTAGTCCCGCACCACCGGCACCCTGCAGTCCCAGAGTCAGTGTGCTCGGGTTCTCAAGGATTTTCAGATTCTGGGCAACGCTCGGTGTCGCAAACGTTTGATAGGTGCCTCCTGATTCTCCTTGTATCGTGTTCAGCAATTCGCCGGTCTCATAGCCCGTCTTCGGGTCAAAGGCCAAGAGCTTCCCACCAAAGTCCACTACGGTTCGTGTGCGACCGCCACTATCGGTGACCGTCGCTTGGTCGTAACGATTGAATTGTTCAACCGTACGTGGCAGTTTAGAAGTAGCATATGGATTGCTGGTTGCAATCGAGCGGAAGGATTGTGCTGGCCCAAAATTCGTCAGCTCTCGCGCAGTTGGCACGTAACTTGGCGTGGAGAGTTGATT
This sequence comes from uncultured Planctomycetaceae bacterium, assembly GCA_937925545.1. Lineage (GTDB taxonomy): Bacteria > Planctomycetota > Planctomycetia > Pirellulales > Lacipirellulaceae > Bythopirellula. The sequence continues at coordinate 169,088 of CALALR010000015.1, read as the reverse complement.
CAAGAGGTTTGAGGTGCTCAGCGAACTGGTGGAAACTGGCGTGGATCGGCTCACTGTATTTCGCACCGGCCCGGCAAACGAGTTGTAATTCAGCGTCGGCGAGGCGAGCAGATTCGTATTCAGATTCCGCAGGGAAGTATTCTCCTGCCGCACCACGTTTCCGCCGAAACCGCCATTGAACAGATTATTCAGCGGATTCCCCGCCTGGCTCAGCCCGGTGGGATCTCTAAAATTGATCGGGTCGTTCCCCGCGTAGCGGTACCAGTTGGCGCCTTCCTGGATCGGGTCTTCCGAGAGGAAGCGGCCCGAGTGTGGGTCGTACCAGCGGGCCTTGTTGTAATACAACTCAGCATTGTTATCCCAAATCCGGCCGGCGAAGCCGAAATCGCTCTGCATTTCGGCGGAACTAATGGCTTGGCCTGCTTCGTCGAAGACGGCATCGATGGCACCGAAGGCGTCATATTTCCGGTGTTCCTCCACCCCTGAATAACTATTGTCTGCTAGGAGATCATGCACTGTGCCAAGATGATCATTCGCTGCCCATAATCCGTGGGGATTCAAGCCACCATTTTGGAACACTTCATCCACCAATAACTGATCAACCCCCGGCCCCCAGAGTGTACGTCGACTTAACTGGGTCACGGAGGGTCCCGTGGTAATCGACAACTGGTCGCCATTGTAGATGAAGCGTTCACCTCCAATGGCTAAAGAAGACTGTGAATCGATTTGCGTAAACCAGAGTCTTTCAAATTGTTGGTCGTCTGTGTCGTATTTGTAGGTGACATATCCCAACACGGGTGTGTCGTTGATGTCATAGTTTCGCACGCGGGTTAAGCGGTTGCGGTGATCCCAGGTGTATTGTAGATAAGTGCCATCGCTCTTATTGGTGCGGTGAGTTTGATTGCCTTCCTTGTCATATTGGTAGGTATAATCCGCATCTTCCAGTATTCGATTGTACTCACCGACAACCGTTGTCCCGTTGGCACTGCTGGTAGTGCGGTTACCATTTTCATCATAGACAAAATTCTCCTCGGCGGCGGGACCGACATTAAACACATCCGTGAGTTGGCCAGATTGGTCAAACGTGAATACCTCTAACTCGGTTGGATCTGGGAAGGCGGCGAGAGTGGGGTCATGCTCAGTCAAGAGACTGGTAATTTGATCCGCCTGATCGTATTGGTAGCCATACTCCGTAAAGGGTGTATCGTCGCCGTCACGCGTGTGCTCGATACCGGTGACTCGCCCGGCGTTGTCGTAATTGTATCGCGTCTCGAAGAAGAAAAATCCGTCCGTCGCCGTGCGGGCCACATCCATGAGGTGGTCGGCATCGTCATAAATGAATTCAATAATCTTTTCGTCGCTGAGAGAGTCATGAATCTTCGCCAAATGACCTCTGCGGTCTGTAAAGTACGTTGTGAGACCTTTTAGGTTATCGGAACCTTCTCCGTTCAGGAAATGCTGAGTCACCACAGTACGGACGAACTGATTCCAATCGGCAGTGTCAAGCACGTCATAAACAAAACGATGTTCAAAGACATAGTTCGGATAGCTACTTGTCGGCAGATCATCGCGTTGCAAGAGAACGCGGCCTATATCGTCATAAACAAACGTACGACCAATTTCACCATCTTCCGTATGAGTCACTCTTCCTAAATCATCAAACTGCCACGTTAGTTCCTCGACGATTTGGCCCGTCGCGTCGAGGAATTGTTCCACTAATTTCCGATCCAGGCGATCGTAATCATAAATCGTCTGCCACCCCTCACGGTCGATGGTCTCCTGCAGATTTCCTTGGGCGTTGTAGGTGTAAGTGCGAACGGCGTCGCCGGTCGAGAGCGTGATGGTGTCGGTCTTGATCCGGTTCAGCGCATCGTAGGTGTACGTGGTGGTGTTGCCTGCTCGGTCGGTGAAGGAAAGCAGGTTCCCCTCGCTGTCGAAGCGGCTGTGGGTCGAGTGGTTTTCGCCATCGGTGTCGCGGATCTGGTTGCCGAAGGTGTCGTAGGCGTATCTGCGTGATTCCCCTTCGCCGTTTTTCTCTTCAACGAGCTGCCCGATCGCGTCGTAGGTGTAAGTGGTAAGTGGTGTGTTGTTGGTGGCGGGATTGCCATCGGGATCGGGGGCGGTCGTTTTGATGAGCCGGTTGAGCCGGTCGTAGGTGCTCGAGCTGGTGTGGCCGTTGGGGTCGGTCGTATGCGTGAGATTCCCCACGGCATCGTACGCGAAATTGGTCGTCGCACCGGTGAAGCCGACGGGGGCTGCCTGTTGATCGGGGGTCGCCGTCGCGTCTGCCGAGGTGTCCACCGGACCGTTGAAGATTTCATAGAGAGCCGTGTCATCGCGGGAATTGGGGTCAGAAACCCACAGGGTGGATACCCGGTAAGTGCCATTTTCAAGGCCGGTGAAGTTCCATACAGCGGCTCCAAAATCAGCAAGGACGGTAGTGTCGCCCCAGAACTCGGCAATCGTGTTGTTGGTGGCTTCGTAGACTGCAGAAGTAGTAAGCGTAAATCGTGGGTCGTCTCCACTGGGGTCATTATCGATGATTCGCGTGTCGAGGAGTGCGCCGTTGGGACCAAGCCGGTCGATCCGCACGGCATCGGCCGCGACGAACTTGTTCGTTTCAGTCATATTGAGCCGTACGTTCAGCTCTTGCGTGTCGACCTCGAAATTCTCATGGAGCACCTCCCACACGATCCCATCCTCGCGGGTGGTGCTGGCAAGGCGGTTCAGCGCGTCGTAGGTGAAGCGGGTGGCCGACTGGTGGCTACGGTCTGTGCCGTTGATAGTCTGCGTTGTAATTTCCGATTGCCGCGTCAGATTTCCCGCGGCATCGTATTGGAAACGCGTGGTGAGCGGGAATGGATCGGAGTCGTTGCGATAGCGCAACTCCGCTGTCAGCCGATCGAGATTGTCGTACTCATAGTCCGTCCGTGCGTCGATGGTCCCGAAGGCGTCGACCTGGGAGATGAGGTTCCCTACCGCGTCGTAACCAAACTGCGTGACAACTTCGTCAACGCCTCCTGCATCCAACGTCTCGGTCAGTACGCGATTGCGCTGGTCATAAGAGTAGGCGGTGGTGCGTTGGTGAGTGCCACCTCCCCGATTCTCGATGGTGGTGAGGACGTTGCCATAGCCGTCGTAGTTTGTCTCAGTAACGGGCGCAGGCAGATCATTGCCGGTGCCGGTCCCGTCGGGGTCCGGCAAGGTCACCTTGGTAACGCGGTTGAGGGCGTCGTATTCGTAGGTAGTGGTGCGATCGAGCGTGTCGGTCTCGGTCATAAGATTGCCGTTATCGTCGTAGGTGTAAGTGCGGGTGACAGGCTCAAGGATCCGCTCCAAACGCACCGCGTCGGCGATGAGTTTTTCATCTGTCCCACTCCGCAACCACAGCACTATCTCCCTAGTTCCTCCCGCAAGGACAGTCACATTCGCAAAGACTTCATTCCAAATGCGCGGCGTCCCCTCGTCGTAACGTAATTCATCGGTGGGGCTCACAGTCTGGTCGATTCCGAACAGAATGCGATGATTCCCTGATTCAAATAGATCTCCATAATTGGTTAGATTGGTCAACCCATTGGTTACTACATTTCGCAGGACAACGGACATACCGCTAGTTGCCTGTGGGTTTCCTTCCCATGTCGCAAAGACACGATAGTCGCCCGGCTCGAGGTTCGTGAACGAATATTCAGCGATCGCATTGCTGCCACTCACTGGGGCTAACAATCGGGCATCCCCACCAAAGCCATCAATTGTAATTCCTACTTCATTTTCTAAACTTCGCTCGACACGATACGCCGGATCTCCATCATCAATAATCAGCACCTCTGGGGACAGATGCAGCTTCTTTTCCAAGAGCCGATTGAGTTCGTCGTACTCGTACTGCGTGACATTGCCCAGGGGGTCGGTAAGGCGGATCAAATTGCCAACTGCATCGTATTCGCGGCGAGTCTGAGGCGCAGTGAGCGGATCATTGCCGTCGGGGTCTGCCTCGCGGCTGAGGATGACTCTGCCGCGCTTGTCGCGGAGGCTGTAGGTCGCCCGACCGAGGGCGTCTACGGTGGCCACGAGCTGGCCCGCCTTGTCGTAAAGTGTGTGTGACTCGCTTGCCAGGGCATCCTTAACGGTGACCAGGCGGTTGAGCTTGTCGTACAGATATTCAGTGGCATTGCCTCGCGGATCAATGACTTTGGTTTGATTGCCGGCGGCATCGTAATGGTAACGTGTCTTGGGACTGGTGGCTGGGTTCTGGGGTCCATCAGGATCGGGGGCGATGGTCTCCGCAAGGCGACCGTAATTGTCGTATTTAAGTTCCGTCTTACGCGTCAGTTCGTCATATTGATACTTCACGCGTCCGACGTTGTCGTACACAGTGTGGGTGCTCGTGCCGTCGGCATGAATCGTCTCAATCAGTCGGTTGAGGGCGTCGTACTTGAATTGGGTCACCTGCACAAATTGTGGATGCGTATTGATGGTGTCCTTGATCGCGTTCACATCAAGGGTTACGCCCGCTCCCAACAGCTTCTCTGTATCGTAGATGGCAGACCGAATGAGATTACCGGTCGCATCGTAATCGTTGCTGGTCCATAAAAGATAAGAACCCGACTCAGAAACCAGCGTCTGATCGAGTCGACCCAGATCATCGTAGAAGAAATAGGTCAACTGCTGGTTGAAATCTTGTTGCCAAAAGATTTGGCCAAGGCTGTTATATTGATTCGTGGCCAGCTTGCCAGCCGCGTTGGTAGTCGTTTTTAATCGGCCAGCCGCATCATAGGTAAACTTTGTCTCCCGACCCAACTCGTCGATCGTGGCTGCGATCTGCCCGACGCCGTTGTAGCGAATCGACGCGCTCGTGCCATCGGGATAAATCGTTTCGATGAGCCGATCACGGGAGTCGTACTTGAACTGGGCGATCCTTCCCAGGGCGTCGGTTTCGCTTATGCGATTGCCGTTGCCGTCGTATTCGAAGGAACTCTCGTTGCCGTCGGCGAAAATCTGCTTCTCAAGATAGCCTCGCTCGTCGTAGACGAACTCGGTGACGTTGCCACGCGGGTCGGTAGTGATCCGAGTGCGGCCAAGCAAGTCATTTTGGAACAGGCTGGTCAACAGGGGCGCAGTGTCTGTAGGCCTCGTCTGGGCCAGCGATTGTCTTCCTAGAGCATCGTAGACGAATTCCTGGCGAACCCCTTGCGGATCTTCCAAGCTGAGCACATTGCCGTGGTGATCGTATGTCGTGATTGTGGTTGAAATTCCATCGGTCTTGGCTTCGATGACATTGCCAGCTGCATCGTAGGTGAACGTGGTGACGAAACCGGGATCAAATCCGACCGGGACATTCTTTTGGTCTTTCGTAATCGTAGCGATGGGTTCCGCTGTCGGCAAACCATCGAAGATCTCATAAGGCACGTTGGACGAACGACTGCTTGAGCCAACCCACGTGGCAGAAACCTTGTAGGTGCCTGGCTCAAGATTCTTAAAGGTCCACACGGCTTGTTGACCGGCGGCATTGAAAAGAATCCGATCGCCGCCGTGGAAGGCGTTGAAACCACCACTGTAGCTGCCACCGATGGTGTGAAATTCATTATCGATGCCATCGTTGTCCTCATCGATGATACGGGTTAACGGATAAGCTCCATCAGTGCGATCGATACGGATCGCGTCTATCGAAATATTATTGGAGCCGCCTGTACCACCAGGAGCAGTGACCCGAATTGATAGGATGCCTGAAGTGACAGAGACTGACTCAGCAAGAGGTTCCCAGGTGACAAATTCCAGATTGTCGCTGCCGGTGACACCCGTGTCGTTGCCGCGCGGGTTGGTTACTGTCTTTAATAGTCCACCTTCGGGCGACCCGTCTTCAGCGTAATAGCTGCGCGTCGTCACATTGCCGCCCGCGTCGGTCGTTTTCGTCAGACGTCCCAAGCTATCGTAGATATTGGTGGTCGTGAGATCCTCTCCTCCCGGATTCACAACGACCTCTTTAAGATTGATCATGTGCGACTTTTCACCGCCCGGTGATGAGTAGTCAAAGCGGGTGGTAAGTGTCGGCTGGCCAGGGAATTGTTTCTCGGTAGCTTCATACAATTCGCGGTTGCGGAAGTCGGTGGCAGACACGTCGAAGCCGTGGGATGGGTCCTTAAACCAATTTACGTCGTCCACGTAGTAGGTAAACTTTTCGACGGCACCCACTTCATCGGTGGAGCTGGCCATTAAGAATTCAGCGGGCGTGCCGTCCCGTCCCCAGGTGAACTCCTGACGGGTGCGGTCTTGATGGATTTGCTTCTCGAGCAGGCCGTTTTCCTGGTGGATGTAGATCTCCGTGTTGCCGTTCTCGTCGGTGAATTCGGCCAGTCCGCGGAGGAGGTTGTAACTGTACGTTTCAACATGGCCCAGGCTATCCTTCACCCGAAAGACCCGGCCATTGGGGTAATATTCGTAGTCATGGGAAGATCCGTCTGGCTCGGTGATCCGTTCCATGAGACCTTTGCTGGATCCTGAAGCATAATAGGCGTACTCGACTGTAGGACCCTTATTATCTGGCTCGCCCATATCGTTGATAAAATCGACCTGGGGTGCCTGGACCGCCTTCAGATGATTCTGCGAGTCGATAGTTGGCGTTAAATAGGTGAAATCCCAGGTGCCGACCGTATTGCCGTTGTGCACCTTACGTATCTGGCTGATCACACCGCTGGCGTTGTAATCAAATTCGAGCCTGCGAGCCGGATCGTGCACATCCTGCACCTCTTTAATGCCTCGCAACGTGGCATGATCGTAAACCACATTGACACCGTTGCCGATGTTATCGACCTGCTTCGTAAGTCGGCCCCGCACCTGCAGTCCGTTCTCGCTGCTGGATTTCTGGTCGAAGTGGTACTCCATACCACTCTTATCTTTGTAAATGTAACTAGTCGAACCCAACTTCGTGAACGTTCCGTGGAGCTCGGCAGGGACATCGTAGCTACTACCGTTCGCCTGGAATTTATGCCGCTGGCCAGAGGAAGTTATCCACACCAAATAGTTGGCATCATCTTCATCTTCTACCAGCACGTCGCCAAAGCTGTAGGTCCAGCCGACTCCCAGGCCGATGTCGTCCTTGTTCTTCGAATCATAATGTCGCGTGAAATCCAGCGGCACACCCAGGTTGGGAAAGACAATGTCCACGTCGTCGCGGAACATGTTGCCATTGGCCGTGTTGACCGGATCCCCGGCGAAGGAGGCATAAGGGAAGATTGATTTAGGAAGATTCGTATTCAGTTCAACAAACTTGTTGACACTGTCGCCCCCGCTTGTTGGAGCACTATTGGTCTTCTTTATCTGAAAACCAAGTGAGTTTTGTTTCTCCGAAGTGTAGACAGCTCCACCCCAAAGCTCCAAGACAGTTGGATCACTCGGCAATAAGACACGGATATCCCCTTCTGTGGTGCTAACAGCCAAATTGGAGTTGAAGAATGAGTTCACAAAGGACGCTTGGCCAGGGAGGTAGTCCTTGAGTAAACCGTCCGAGGAGTCTGAAAGATAGGAGGCATTTGTGGTGAAATTATGATTTACTTGCAGTATTGAAAGAGCTCCCTCGGAGTCGAGATCAAGTGTTTCAACATGTTCAATCACACGACTGCCATTCACAACTCGACTTTCGAGCACATAAACCTGAGCATTGGCATCATTCATTGCCAATTGCAAGCCTTTCATCGTTGAGACACTCTCGCTATTGATCTGTTCTTCAACAGCATTGTGCTCCAATGCAGACGCGTTGTAGCCTACCAATTGCCAGGCATCTTGATTGCGCAGACCAGTATTCTGATCTAAGGTATTGTGATTGGAATTTGGCAGGTCCACTCCCATGTCGAGCGGTGCGATCAGATAAGGGAGGTGTTCGATAATAAAATCATTTGGATCGCTTGGGGATTCTCGAAGCAGATTTTTCCTGGCCTTGGCAATTCCGGAACCGACGTAGTTTTGCGTGCTAACAGTTCCGGTGAGTCCGGCAATAACCTCATTACTTTGATTAAAGTCATACCAGTATTTTGCCGTCGTATAGGACAAGAGTTCGTCAAGGTCCTCGAAGTAGTCCTGCTCACTCACGTTGCCATCAAGCGTGGCAAGGAGTTCACTCTGCAAATCGGCTAAACTCTTACGCGAATGCTGATTAGCATCGAGACCGAGTGTGATTACTTCATCGACTTCCTGCTCGTAAGAAAAACTCTTTCCAGGTCCGGGGATGCCGAACTTGCTGGGGGAGAGATGGTTGACCGTGATCAGGGCGGTGTCACCGAGGTCATCCCAGATGTCGTCGCCACTAAAAGCACCAGGAACTGGGGCTCCCCCGACATAAAGTTCAGAGCGATACTTATTTGACGACCCCTCGATCATCGCAAACTGGATACTCTCCTGGCTCACCTCAGGCACTAAGAGGGTGTGTTGCCAGAGCTGATCGGTTGAAGGAAGTTCATCAGATACTTTGACATTCCGAAATGTGGTGACAGCATCCGTAACAAACGGACCGCTATCGGTAAAGAAGACCAATTTTTTAAGATTAATTCCATCCAGTGAGTTTGGTAAGAAAATCTCAATAGTTTGAAATTGACCTGAGAAGGTATCTGTTCCTTTGTTGGCGGACTGATTGTATTCTGTGTCTGTTCCGAAAAGTTGATAAAACTCAAGCACACCATTCGTGTATGAGTCGTCTGTATCTAAACCAATTCCATGCAACCTTCCTATACCTGTAGTCTTGACCTCAAAGCTCAACTTGGTCGCCGAAGTTATCCTATGATTTAATGAGACGGACCTATAAGCAGTGTCGAAAAGTGACAAAACTCCATTAGAATTGATGTTGATTGCTCCAGATGGGCTCCAGAGCCCAACCTCGCTAAAAATACTTTCCGCGTTTTCATTCGTACCTCCATTGACGCCGAATACGAGACGAGAAATCGTCTTGCCCACAAACGAATGGCCAAACGCGTCCTGTAATTCGCCTATCGGTATGGCCATGAGCTGATCACTTCCTCCGCTCGTGTATCTTGCGTCCGGCAGAGTTGGATCTGACGATGTACCGTATATCTTGATGAGTTGCTCTAAAGCATGCATTGAGGAGGTTGGGAGGCCATTGCCGTATTCACTATCCGTGTCCCACCCTATGTAATGATCTAATCCTTGGGAGTCACTACTGAAGCGAAAGTAAAGCACGGAGTCTTGTTGAATTTCGTATCCCCCGGGAACTGCCAATGTTTGGTAAGAGGTTCCCGTCAGCTTAAGGGCATCGTTGTCAGCTTCGTCGATAACGATTGAAGGAGGAAGGACATCCGGCTCATATAAACGGATGTTACTGAAAACTGTTTCCGTGGAGACAGCCGGTGTTTGGGCTCCGTTATATCCGGCTGACTCAAAGACTAAATGAGTTAAGTCGAGTGTATTTGAATTTATTAGACCAGACGTCTCTCCAATTGGAATTCGGAAGGTCTGCGTAATGGGATTGACTGGATCTGGCGAACTGTAAGTTTTGTAGAAATTATTTGCGCCGGCTATATCATTTCCTGCCAACATGAATACCCTGGAATTATCGCCATCCCATACGCCATCCGTGTCCCAGCCGATTGCCACGCTATCGCCAAAATTGTTTTGTCCTATATTTGATTTGACATCAAACTCTAATATTGTTTGCGCGGTAAGTTCGTATGGATCATCAGAGCCATCTGCAGCTTGAAGTCTCAATGTCTTGAAATCTATGCCTGTACCAAATGAAGTTGAAAAGCTGTTGAAACCAATCTCTTTAGCATTGGTGGGCAATGTTATGGTTCCTGTGGAGCCTATTGGTTTCTCATAAAGCGTTACATTGCTGAATTTCGTTTGTGCTATTTGGGTCGAACTACCCTCGTCATCGCTTTCTGTAAAGAAAACCAGATGACTGAAAGATTGAGTTTGCCCTGGCGTGAAATTGAATTCAGCATGCCCAAGTTCGATTTCATAGTGGTAACGCTTGAATCCTAGAGTATCTTGTCCTAAAAAGCTGACACTCGCATTTGCGTTTGTGTTATTAATCGACACGGCATCAAAACTGCCGGCCGGCGCGTTATTTAGAATAGTTGAAGTTCCGCCACCTACACTCGTGAACCGAAAGTACTGCTGCTCCTGTTCAGACTGAGATGCAGCACCATCAAATATCCATCCTATGCCGTGCAACGTTCCTTGGGGATTAGAAATATCAACATCGAAGCTCAAGTGGGTATTTTCTGTAATGGTGTACCCATCAGGAATAGAAGTAGCCAGAGCGATGGCCTTTGTTGTCGTAGATGACGTAAGGACAAGCTCTGAATCATTTGCCGTTCCTTGAATTTGAAAGAAATCGCCAGGATTTGTAGAACCGACATGGAGTTCATTTAGAATACTATAGTCGACGTCTGGATTTAAGAAATCGTGACGTTCGATTTCGATGAATTCAAGTGGGCTGTAAGACTCAAGTGTTTTATCACTAAGATCGATTATATATTCGTCTCCTGGTCTAACCGGAGCATTAGGATCAGCACCCTCATACAACACCAGATCAGTAAGAGTACTGACACTAATTGAAATGCTCTTATGAGGCTCAGAAGGAGTACTGTTTGAATTCCAGTTTCCATAGGAGAAAAGCGGGTCCGAAGAAAAATTGATATCGGTCGTTTGCGCTGTCGTGCCAGCTTCCCGATCCACACTCAACTCTACCCGATGCGTCAACTCCATCTTCCAATCTTCGTTGTCGAAGATCGCTTGTAGGTTGTCGTACTCCTGCACATCATCCGCCAATCCAGGCGAACCCGCGTCAACGATCTCCACCCCCGTCTCCCAGCCCTCCGGCAGGCGCTCAAATGTCTGCGTGATAATTGGCCCGTCGCGCGGGACGTCGGCCAGCGACATTCCCGGTCTGTACTGGACGAGGTAGTCCATCAGCTCATCTTCAAAAAACTCAAGCGGCAAGCGGCGATCAATGCTCGGATCGAGCGAAAGGTACTCGTATTCGTCAAATAATCCTTGCGGATTGGTGGCGTTGAAGACGAGGGCTTGCAGGTCGATACCCTCTTGCCGATCTTTGAATTTCAAGGAGGGGTCAAGATCGATGAAGTCGAAACCGGTGGCGGTGGGAACCTTCGCGCGAACCCAAGCGTGGGTGAATTCCAAGAATTTGATATTGGTATTGAAAGCAACCTCGTCAATTGTGCCCACATAGATTATTTCTTGGCTCGAAGCATTGAGCGACTTCACGAATCCGTCGAGGGAGGATTTGATCACGCGGTAAGCGGCCACAGGTGTCTCTACCCCTAACCACTTCTGAAGTTCCTCGACAGCAACCCGGACCTTGCCAGAAGCAATTTCGGCATTCGGCTGCCCGAGAACCGGCTCCAGTTCATCCACCAACAGCGCCGCCTGATCCCAGGGATTGCCAGCCTTAGTGTCTTCGGTGGCCTGGATGCCCTTCATCAAACCGGGGTAAAGCTCCAATTCGACTTCGTTGTATACCTTGGAGAAAATGTCGAGGACCTCTTGATAAGGCCCCTCGGCATCGAGACCTTCGGTAGTTAAATATCCATCGAACCAATCTGCCCAAGCAGTGTCTGGTGCTGTGCTGAAGGTATGGGAGCTTTCTGAAAGGCTGACTTCCCACTGGTTGTCGGTCTTGAGGAAGATCAGGTCGTCGCGGCCATCGCGGTTGGCATCGCCCACAAACAATTCTAAGTATGAGGGCAGAAGGCCTGCTCCCCAATCTTCCAGGGTGATATTACCCAGCGCGTCGACCTGCATCACTTTCCAAGTGCCGCTTGACGAATCGCGATAAACTATTTCGTCGCGCCCATCGTTGTCAAAATCTCCAGCCTTGTTGCTCGAAAAGGGTTCAGAAACATCTGATGCAACCGTAAAGAAGGCTGTTCCATCGGAAAATCCAAACTGCCAGTTATCGCCAGCAGGTTTGAAGGCAACATCATCACGGCCATCCCCGTCAAAGTCGCCAGAGACTAAACCAGCCAGGGTAAACCCACCCACTTCGAGCCAATTGGAGTAAGTGGCTTGTCCCGCTGGATAAGTAACCACCGACAATGTACCCGTGGTTTCGTCGACAGCTATTAGGTCCTCACGTTGATCTCCATCGTAATCCTTCCCGTGCGACCGAAGGTATGATAACTCGAACGCACCAATGTCGGTTGCAATATCAGCCAGACGCTTAAAGCCCCGTTGATCAAGAATGAGGGTTGTCAAATCACCATTGTCAATTGCGGGACTTTCCGGCAACAAGGCGTGCGTCTGGGTCGACCCACCATAATAGCCGAGGGGTGCGAGTTTGGCCTCGTCATACGTGGGTAAAATCTGGTTTGTGGAATCGTTGGAGAGAGAATTTGCGAATGATCCCCCCGTTGCATTCAGCAGATTATGGATCCCTGTGATCGTGCCCGAGGCCTGATAGAAATCTAGCAGTGCGCCTTGCGTGGGTTTCGTGTTGCCGACCAGGATCGTATTTGTGAGCGTGGTCTCTCCGCTGGAAGTAATCCACAGCCCACCAGGATGGCCATCAGACCCGCTATGATTCTTGGCAATCGTCGAGTTGATAATCTCGATGTCCAGGTCGGCATCGCCAGTAACATACACGGCACCACCTGCCACGTCCCCGGTGTTGTTGGAGATCGTGGTGTTCACAATTTGAGCAGTTGTGGAAACACCATACGAATCAATCCCCAAACCAGTACCCCGGTTTCCTGAGGACCGATTTCTAGAAAACGTACTCCCTGAGACGAGGAGGGTAGATCCCTGAGTCGTCGTGAAATAAAGTCCTCCCCCTTTGGCAGTTGCCTGGTTGTTATCAAAAGCACTGTCATTGATTTCCACATTGGCATTCTCGGCCAGCAGGCCACCCCCGTTGCCTGTGACATTCCCACCGCTTATCGTCAGACCTCGGAGGGTCGCCGACCCTCCGCTGGTAACGTGAAACACACGCGTTTGGCCTTGGCCATCGATGGAGAGTAGATCTGCGCCGGGGCCCTCAATCGTTACGCTGCTGCTAATCTCTAATTCGCTAGTGACCAGAATTTTGTCGATGCCAGGAGCGAACTCGATAACGTTGGCATCAGGATTTGCATTTGCAGCAGTTATCGCTTCACGCAGCGAGATGCCATCATAACCAGGGTTAGCAATCAAATCGGCAATGGAGGTTGTCGAGCCATTAACCTCATCTGACGCATTGGAAACGATAACGTCTGCCGCCAACATCTCCCGTGATTCGAGATTCTCGAACTGTGGCCGTCGACCGATACCCCTTTTCGAAACGCTCTTTCGCCTGTTTCGACGAAAACCAAGTTGAGTGAGCACATTATTCCAGCAAGAGGGGAAGCTTTTCATCTCAGTAGCCTTTGGGTAGATCCGATTCAAAGTTTGCACGGCAGTCGAAAGCGACTCTGTGCACGAACTCGTGAGGAGGAAATAGAGAATCGAACGAGAAGTGCCTTCAATCGCTGGCGTTGATTGTCGAGGCACTCACACCTACTGACTATGGGAGGTCAGGGGGAGATTATCTCCCTCCCGATTTCACATTAGAGGCAAATCCATGACCCAAATGCTTTAACCAGTACGGGTTTTAGGAGGTCACGTGGTCGCAACAGAATAGGGGAGATAATCTCCCCAGGGTCGAAAAAACTTGAATTATTTCAGCCGACTTCGAGTAGCACTTCTCTTCGGCCCAATAGGTAAGCTCAATTAGAGGCTTTCATACAACTTCCCACTGAACTCCCGTTCCAGAACCATCACTACGGAAGCGAATAAGTGAATTGCGATGTTTTCGATTCAACTGCTTAATCGTTTCGTTGAGACGCCTTCGCGGATCCTGTCCAGCGATGGGAGGTAACGGATCATCGATTCTCTCCACCCAATGTTCTTCCTCAAACGCGACCACGATCGCCTCCTGATTGCAGGCCGACAAAGATAGATTCTTGACGATCATGCCCTTGAAACGGAGTTCTCGTCGAAGAGGGTTCCACACCGGAACCTCGCTTACCACACTCACTTGATCCAGGCCAGCATTGTTACCATTCAGGAATTCTGGGGGGAGACCCGTTTGGCCGCTATTCCCTGGATGCGATTGATGGAAAGCATGAATAGCTTTCTCCAGAAAGCTAACTCCATAATCGGTTAAGACAAAGCAAGTACCGGAAGACATGGCGGTCGTCTTCAAGGCAACGAACTTCCGAGTCTCACAATTTGTATCGAATATCTCCTTAGCTTGTAGCGCGAGACCCTTCGCAACAAGCCAACGCAGTTCACTCACGGTAATTCCCGCGTTGCGAAATTCCTCCATTTCAATGGCAAACTGCCAACGGTTTGCTTTCGTGTCTACCGCATACTGATAGGCCCGAAATAGCATTACGAGGGCACTGTTAAGCGGGTCTCTTTCTCGATGAATGGTTCGTTCCAACGAGGACAACTGGGCTCTGATAATCACTTGGCTGAAAGTTCCCTGCAGAACGGCAAGTCTCATCCCATTAGATTGCTATTCTGCTCTGAGAGAGCGCATATCCATCACGCAGTTTCATTCCATCGATAGCTGGTCACTCTTATGCATGGAAAAAACAGGGAAATCACAGTCCGGCGATTCGCCTGCTTTAAGTTGCATAAGTGTGCTCTGTTCCAGCGGTGCCATGTAAACGCCACTTCTTCTGTCAATTAAAGCCTGCCGAGTAGTCAATCTTTGTTGCGTCGTTGTTTCAACCAACAACGGCTCCGAGTCGGTCAAACTTGCTAGTCAACAAAGCCTAACGGCTATTACACTGGATTGCAAGTAACCATGGGTATTTCACATGGGTTCTGAATTTTTGCAAAATACACCAATAAACTATCACAATACCTACAACTTTCTGACAGCAACCATGCAATCGATCGTATCCTAAGTAGTTGCCAAAAGGGGTGTTAGAAAAGTTCGTGTCACAATCTCGCTCTACGAGAAACGGTTTGGTTGGCACAATACCTTTTGGCGACTTTCAAAACCACTTGGAGACTTGATTTGAGAACGCTTTCATTGGAAGGTTAAAACGCACCTGTAGAACATTAAATCTATAGATTCAAAATTCAATGGTTGAGTCGATATCGAGAGATTGACAAAATTCCTTCAGCCTTTGGTAGAACGATTGGCCGTCCGAATTAGAGTGGGGTCGATCAGGACTCAACGGAACCATCTCACTTCTAAAGCAATCCAACTAGAGGTCCGCTGTCTCTAAACGACGCAACCTCTGCCGACGGCAGAGGTTGTGAGCAAGAATCGTCCCTTGAAAACGTTTGCAGATATTGCCGGCGTCGAGTAGCCAGGGGCACAGCATGTGTGTTTGCCGGTCCACACATCAACCCGGCCAGACCCGCGCGACCCCTCGGCATGCAGCCACCCTTTCCGCCAGGCGACCTGTTGCTTGAGTTTCCTGGACTACGACCGGGACAATGGCACAAGGCGGTTTTCTGCCGTTGACTGCATTGGACCGCCCGGCAATGCGGCTAGTTGACTTTTTACTTTCGGATAGCTAATTGTAAATTTAATCCCGCCACTTTGTTCCGACAGGCAACATAGCATCGATGTTAGGTTGCAATCATGTAGATGTCGGGGTGCGGTCTTGTATTGGCGAAGGCGATTTATCTAATCGGAAAGGTGTACTAATGGCTCACTGCTTTACAGTTGTGCATTCTTTAATGGCTGCTGCGTCGATCGTTACCCCGAGGATTACGGCCCGCGCGCTCGGCGCTCTTTTCACAACTGGCATGCTTGCGACATCAGCAGCCGGTCTCGACATTCTTGAGACCTTTGATGGCGGGTTCATTCATACTCATAATGGCTCGACCGTCATCTGGGAAGACGGTTTGGTCCCCTGGGGACCTGGGACCAGCCCCGGGATCTTCCTACCAGGTGACGAATTCTGGCAGGCGGGTGATCCTTACTGGACGATTTTTCAGGGTATAGACGATTCGCTACTGACGCTCATTGTCAAGATCGGTCCTGCGGGAGGAACACTCAGTTTCGATTACGATGGATGGCTTTCCGGAGTCTACCCAGACACTTTTGCTGTCTTTCTCGACAATTCGGTCATTGTAGCTGCGAACGACCAGTTCGGTGGCCGTGGGGTAACTGCTGCCCTTCTACCAGGCACCCGCACCATTAAGTTTAATCTAGCCCTTAATCCTGGCAGCTTCATACCCCCTGAAGGAGGAGCCGGAATCGACAACGTTCGTGTGACGGGCATCGTTCCCGAGCCGGCGAGCGCCTTGTTGCTGGCGGCTGGCGGATTTTGGCTGCTGTTCCGAAGGCGCGGCGAGATCGGACCAACCAACGACTGCAGCTGACCCAGGCGCACAGTCCACACGTTGCACCCGGGGGCAACACATTCATTGGTCGAATCTTTGCATACCGCTTAGCAAGACATTTGACATTGCTCGCGTAATGCCATGTCTACGGTTGAAGCGGTGGGTGTCATTAAATCCCACCTTGCGCTTGGCACAGAATGGCCGCGTTTGGTAGGAGTCCAACTGGCTCCCGGTCATGGCAGCGAAAGCAGCGGCCAGACTTCGACGAGTCAACGAATATGATTCATTGCGTCAGAAAAGGCTAGATGTGAACTTAAGACCTGCTGTTCATATGTAGCCAACTCGAAGTATTATTAAAACGCTTCATCAGATAATGGGTGGCAACAAGTGGAGGCGGCGGGAATCGAACCCGCGTCCCGACGTAGCTCCACGCAAGCTTCTACGTGTGTAGTCGGCTGGTTTAATTTCGCCTCGCAATCACCCAGTCGACCAGGTTAGAACGAGACTAGCCAAGAACTTGTTTAACCGCAGGCGTACCCGGCAGTGACCTGCGGCGGTTCGGATTTAGTGACGGACGTCCGGGCCAATCCGACTTCAGCCCTTAGTCCGGGTTGCCTTTAATTAGGCAGCCAAAGCGTAATTGCCGTTGGCAATTGACATTGTGATCAGCTTTTTACGTGGCCCACTGATCAACCACGACACGCGACTTACGCTTCATCTACCCGGTCGAACCCTGTTCGCCCCCGAGAAAAATGACGCAAGATTCTATTATAGGTCGGAAGAAGCGGCGGGGACAGGGGACGGGGATCAGGGATTGGTGGTGGGTGGTTTGAGGCGGGTGGTTGGACATTGGACATTTGCTCGACGCGGCTGAACTTTCTATTAGGCACTTACTGCTCTGGCCAACTCTCCAGCCCTACGATGGGTAGGGCAAACTCGAATGCCTCTCGCCACTGGGGTGTGTCGGCCGCGCGAAAGCACTTGTAGATTTTTCGTTTCTCTCCAGGTGAGTGATCCGCAGGATTGCGAGTTCGTAGACCCAGCCGCAGGCCCCCTTCGTCGGGATGGTCAAGATGGCGGTGGTAGATAAAGGCATCGATCCCGTCGGTGGCTGCCACCTTGCGATAAGCGTAACAATAAGCTGCGGCTTGCAACTGTTCGCCCTCGTGACCATCGGGCGCATGAAATCCTTGTTCGCTGAGGATCACACGACGCGGATGGCCGTCGTACAACATTTCTGGCCGCTTTAAGAACTCGGTTAGTACTTGCAGGTTCTTGAATGTGATGCGAGGCGAGTCGGGTGAATCTACAGCCGTCTCGTCGATCCAGAATCTCGGATCGAATAAATTCTCCGGATAGGGATGGTAAGCGATGTTCCAAGGAAAGTCGCCTCGCTTATCTGTCTGAGACAGTTTAGCGAGATGCTCGAGAAAATCTTTGCCCGGGAATGCTTGCGACTCGTCACCGGCCGGGTAACGAATGCTCCAGTGGTGCTCGAGCGAAACATACACGCGCGACCCAGATGTTTGACTTCTGACCGCGTCGTAAATGATTCGCAGGGCAGCAAAGTAATGATCAGCAAACTGCTGCATCGTCGTATGCCCACAGTTGCTCCACCACCAATGGCTATTGACCTCGTTGCCGACGATGTAGCCGACGACCCGACCGTACGGTTGATCCGGTCGCGACCAGCGAGCAGCCAGAAACTCAATTGTCGCCGCCAACCAATCCCTGCCTGCCGGGGTTACCGAATTGAAGGCGCCGAGGTGGTTCGGGCAGGCGGGATCGTAATCGGGATGCAGGAGAATACGGTTCGTCTCGGCATTGCCCGACTCGTAGGCCAACAGAATCAAGTAAACCAGGGCCCCCGCGTCGGAGAGCAACTTGATGCGATGATCCAATTGCTGCACGGCACTTTCATGGAAGAAATAAGCTTGGCCACGATAATTCCACTGAGGCTGCGCAGCCTTTTCGCCAGTCGGGTGGGGATCGATCAGACTGGCGAGATTCACATTGACTGTGGCATGTTTGATGCCCAGGTGGGCAAAGTCCTGCAGATCCTCGACCAAAAGGCCTTTCTTGGAACTCACCTGGGGAAAAGATTCTTGTTCGCTCGCGGGGGTTGTGCCCCTGGCGGACTCCATGCAGAACGAGAATGCGAGGATGCCAAGCCATGCGATGAGTTCGAGCAGGCTAAGGGTGTTGGGTGGTGAGTGGTTGGTGGCGAGTGGCGGGTGGTTGGACATTGGGCATTGGTCATTTTATTTTCGGAAGCAGGTTTTCTCGTTGCAACTTTCGCATGACCCACCAGAGGGGGTGATAGGGCTGATCGATCAGCGGGCAAGGCTCGCCCATTCCCGGCAGATTGTCGAATTCCCCCTGGGCGATGGCCGACTTGATCTTGTCCTCGGCAACGATGCGTATGCTGGTGGTGGTGAAGGAAGGTTTGTCGGGCATCTCGAGGTGTGGATGGTGGCGGGTGGGGATGGATGAAGTATGATTTATGATTGATGATGTAAAGAAAAATTCTTAATGTCCAATCACTAATCACTAATGACCACTCACCAACAACTGCGCAGCATCCTCGCGAATGATTCATGTTGGTCAACTTGGGTCATGTTGGCCGCGCGTTGTGCACTTTCATGGGTTTGGCCCACTTTTGGGATTGCGAATAGCTATTAGCCGTTAGGTATTAGCTCTTAGCCAGAATCTTTCTAACTAGCTGACCGCAAAAAGCAAATCGCTCATCATCATAGCAAATCGAGTGGCACAATTTCTACTAGTTTATTATAGTATTCTGCCAAGTGAGCGAACTCCCGTGAAATACCCATGGTTACTTGCCATCCAGTGCAATAGCGGTTTGGCTTTGTTAGCTGTCAACTTTGACCGACTCGGAACTTTTGTTGGTTGAAACAACGAGGAGGAGAAGTGGCGTTTGCATATCACCGCTCATGAGCCCCAGCCGGTAACTCTTGCTGTTGGGAGGAAGGCGTATCCGGCTGTGACCCGGGTCCATTCGAGGCGCAAGTATTAATTGTGGAGTAAGCTTCGATGATTTTATCACCTTCACCGTAATCTGTAGCGCCGAACTGTGAATTATGCTCAGGAGCGCTCAACTGAAGCAATTTCTGTGGCTGAGCCCTCTGCTTTCTAAGTCCTGACTCTCATAGTGAATAGACGGTTAAGTCTCAGAATGTTCTGATTAGGACCCATGAGAAAAAGAAGCACGGAGTTCTAGCTATCTCTCTTCCTCCGGATACCGAGACCAGGCGTTCTTAATAATCAGTGTTTCTGCTTATCCACCTCCTACAAACTCCGATTACTCCACATTGCGCACTCGGCACAGACTCTCTAGTTTCTTGTAGTTTTCCTGTCCAATTCTGCATCGAGGTAGTAGTTATCTAACTAGAGGTCTATCTAAGTAGTTTTAACCTTGTCCTATAAACACTGCATCCAAATCCAGCCAAAAATGCGTCTCGTCCTAATCCTAACTCTTGTGGCCTGCTCTTTTCATCCAGTCTTCTCATCCGAACTCTCTTTAAAACCAAACATTATCGTCATCCTGCTCGATGATCTCGGCTACTCTGACATCGGTGCTTACGGCGGCGAAATTGATACACCCTACATCGATCAGTTGGCCGCAAACGGTTTGCGATTCACCCAGGCCTACAACTGTGCACGCTGCTGCCCTTCACGTGTAGCTCTGATGACTGGCCTTTATTCTCACCAGGCAGGTTTAGCCGATTTCACTGGACCTGACCGTTCCGGAGAACTAGGGCCCGCTTATCAAAACCGGCTCGGTAAAAACTGTGTGACGCTTGCGCGCGTCTTGAAAGATGCCGGCTATCATACCTACCTCGTCGGAAAGTGGCATTTACACAAAGCTGTCAATCCTATCGACAGAGGATTCGACGACTTCTATGGCTACATTCACGGCCACAGCCAATCGCAATGGAATTCGAAACTTTATGAGCGCCTTCCTATAGGCCAAACATCAGAACTGAAATACGAACCAAAAGACTTTTACGCCACCGATGTGTTCAACGACTATGCCGTAGAGTTCATCAAGCAATCGTCTAGAATCGATGGGCCCTTCTTTCTGTATCTTGCACATTCATCGCCACACTTTCCGTTACACGCACCCGCGAAAACTCGCGACAAATATATTGAAACGTATCGTCGCGGTTGGGATGTATTGCGAAAGCAGCGCTTCGATCGGCAGAAAGAACTCGGATTGGCCGAAGACTCGTGGACGCTAACTGAACTGTCCGATGTACCCATTGATCCCAAAGAACCTACCAATGGGTACGGGGGAGAGCAGAACCCGCATTGGGCGGATTTGACAGACGTCCGTCGTGAAGACCTAGCACACCGAATGGCCATTTACGCCGCCATGATTGAACACGTGGATAAGGGCATCGGTCAAATTATCCATACACTGGAGGCACAAGGTGAGCTCGAGAATACACTTATCATGATCACGAGTGACAACGGCGCCTGTTATGAATGGGGGCCATTCGGCTTTGATCTGCACAATCATGTCGTGGGTTCAGTTCTGCATGAAGCACGTTTTCTGCAAAAGATGGGATTACATGGTTCATACCATTCTGTTGGGAGCGGCTGGGCAAACCTTAGCAATACACCCTTCAGACTGTACAAGCACTACAATCATGAAGGAGGCAATTGCAGCCCGCTAATTGCTCATTGGCCAGAAGGGATCAGAAATGCAAACCGCTGGGTTCGTACTCCGGTCCATGTCATCGACTTTATGCCAACCTTCCTCGATATCGCAGGCGCCCACTACCCTACTGAAGTAGATGGACGTAGTATACCTCCCTACGAAGGCGTCAGCCTATCGTCTATCTTTTCTGGGACTGACAAACTTGCCCAACGATCCCTTTACTTCGATCATTTTGGTTCCAGTGCCGTCCGCAATGGCGACTGGAAGCTCGTGCGTTGCAACGAAAGGCTCAATGACCGCCAATGGGAACTCTATAACATCGCCCACGACCGCTGCGAGACAAAGAACCTCATAAAACAACACCCCGAACTGTTTAAAGAGCTTGAGCAGGAATGGCTCTCCTGGGCCAAGCGTGTCAAAATCGCACCCTATTACTCCCATTCACCATGAACTACCGTTCTGCATTAATCGTTTCTGTTGTAACAGTTGATGGACGCACCTGCGCACCAGGCAATGTCAATGTAGAATTAACGGATTTCAAACTAGTGAAGCAGGAATTTGAATGAAAATAATAA
Organism: uncultured Planctomycetaceae bacterium; assembly: GCA_937925545.1. GTDB lineage: Bacteria > Planctomycetota > Planctomycetia > Pirellulales > Lacipirellulaceae > Bythopirellula. The sequence goes on along the minus strand of CALALR010000015.1, from coordinate 147,542 downwards.
CCAACGGTTGGAGTTGTGCCCGCAATGCCTTGTTGGCAATGGCAACTCTTGTAGCGTTCTGTGGTCCGGGGATCACGAAATCGCCTGCCGCTAAACCGAACATCATTGTGTTCTACACTGACGATCAAGGGTGGGCCGACACTTCGGTTGAAATGCTGTCTGGTCGGCCTGATTCACGGAGCAACATTTACAACACTCCTCATCTTGAGCGTTTGGCGGACGAGGGAATGGTTTTCTCTAACGCCTATTCCTCATCACCGGTATGCAGTCCCTCGCGCGATAGCATTCTTTATGGAATGACGCCAGCACGTTTGCATCATTCCGTTCTGATTGGCAAGGCGAATCGTAGTCGCGATGCAATCACCACGCCGCGAGCGATTAAGCAGGCCGATTCGGATTATATCACGGCACACTTTGGCAAATGGGCATGCACGCCGAACACGCCAGAAGAGGCAGGATTCGATGAGAGTGACGGGGACACAGACAATTGGCATGGAGATTGGCGGAGCGTCGATGGCATCAGGACGCCACTTCCTGCCGATAACCCCAAACGTATGCAAAGTGTCACTGAGAAGGCCAACGCGTTCATTGCTAAGCAAGCCGCAGCGGGCAAGCCGTTCTATATGCGAATCTCACACTATGCAGTGCATGTTAATCACGCTGCTCAACAAAAGACGATTGATAAATATCTCTCGGCTGGTCTAGATGAGCCGACCGCAGTCTACGCCGCAATGATCGAGAATCTAGACTCCGCTCTGGGCTCGGTGCTCGACAAGCTCGATGCCTTGGCTATTTCTGACGACACCTACGTCATATTTACGTCGGACAATGGCGGAGGTTACCGCAACAACGGGCCCTTGCGTGGTGGTAAAGCTTCGTTGTGGGAAGGCGGCATTCGCGTCCCCACAGTAGTCCGAGGACCAAACGTGCCAGCCAAGACCTATTGTGACATTCCAATCGCAGGGTGGGATCTCTTGCCAACGGCTTACGATCTTGCCGGCGGCGACAAACCCCTACCTGAAGAGTTAGATGGTGGCAGCCTGCGCCCACTCTTCGAAAATGGGAACCGAGGGGCTGTTGAGCGAAAAGTACAGCCCCTTATTTTTTACTATCCTTGGTACGACAGCGTACCCATGTCAGCAATCCGCCAAGGCGACTACAAATTGGTGAAAGATCTGAACACAAATCAGACACGACTCTTCAATCTAGTAGACGACATGGGGGAGTCGCTTGATTTATCAGAAGAGTATCCTGAACTTGTTCACGAGATGCACGCCACTATGAATGCGTATCTTGCCGATGTTCAAGTCGAGGATTTGGAAGAACTCCGCAGGGATCGAGTGACGTGGCTGAACAACCGCATTTCACGCGACAAAGACTTACTTAAACAACTTGAAGCACAGAGGGCCCCTTTAAACGACAAAGAAGTCCGCCAAGAACTCACTGAAAAAGTCAATGAGGTCAAACGTCGAATTGAGAACAATTATGCCGCGATTAAGAGAGTTAAATCTGGGCGCCAACTAACTGCTTGGTAGTTGCCAGCAGGAACTCTTTAATCGTAGAAGGATACGATACGATCATCACTGGAGGTGCTCAACCGAAACAGACGAGGGCTGACGGCGAACACTATCGGAGTATTACTCGAGTGCCATTTACTAGCTGCCTTAAACTCTAGTGATGATGCCCACTAGATATGAAAGAGGTAATTCATACGGAATTGCTTTCTTACACCTTTTGCTCCATTCAGAAAAAAACATGAAACATTTCTCGTTATTTCTTCTTGTTGGTCTCATTAATACATATTGCTACGTGAAAGCAGAGGAGTTCACCTACTGTAATCCGAATGAACAGCTGCAAATGCGTGACATTCATATCATCCCGAATCCCGATGACGGTAAATTCTATGCCGTCGGAACGCTTTTCTGGGGATATAAAGGTCCAGATGGAAATGCCGGATTCCGTTTGTATGTATCGGACAATCTGAAAGACTGGGAGCCGGGGCCGTGGATTATGAAGCAATCCGAAATCCCGTCAGAGGCGTGGTACCAACATGTATTCTGGGCACCCGAAATTCACAAAATCAATGGCAGGTGGTATTTCACCTATAATTGCGATGGTACTCAGCAGATAGACATGGACTTGTATGGGTCTCCTCATGGTTCTGGCATTTCAGTGGCTGACAAGATTACAGGTCCCTACAGAGCGCTATCCAATAAACCGCTTGCTCCATGGCCACATAATGACCTGACACTGTTTCAGGACGAAGATGGTAAAGTGTACGCGTTCTTCAATAATGGTCACTTCAATAGAAAGAAGCATCCTGAATTAAAACACAGCATATTTGTAGCAGAACTTGACCTGAACAAGGGGGTATTGAAAGAGGAACCACGCAAGCTATTGACCCAGCGGGAAGGATTTGAGGCACAGCTAGTCGAAGGGGCGCACGTAGTGAAAACAGGCGGGACTTATTACCTTTTCTATTCAGGTTCGGAAGGCGGATATGCTGTTGGCTATGCGACTGCAGACAATGTCTACGGCCCTTATACCCGCGCCAAAAATAATCCGTTGTTTGGGGCACAACACGATGGTGCCCTGGTTAGAAATGGAAAAGCCATTTATCACGTCAGTCACCCTTACCGAGAAGTGGGTCACAACCAGGTTTTCAAAGGACCTGATGGAAGATTTTGGACTTCCTGTCATGCCTATATAAAGGGTGGCGACAATCGATTCGGAGCCTTGCTTATTTACGATCCACTCGAATTTCGTGATGGGCTAATAACATCGCCTTGTCCTACATCGACCACGCAGACGGTTGAGATTGATCCCGAAATGCTTAAATTGTTCCCGGGGCTGGTGGAATGATTGATATCAGTATATCAACTCAAGACTTTGATCTGAAGGCTAGATGGCTTGAAAATATATTTGGCACAGAGGACGCGAAGGAGTTGAAAAAGGACGAGGTTTGAAGTCAGTACAATTCGTGCTTGGGCGGTGGGGATTATTCTGGCGAAGGCTGTCCGTTGGGTGACTTGGGAATCGGTTTCTCGCAAAGGCGCTAAGACACAAAGGCATGAATCAAGGTGTCTGTATATCCTTTGCGCCGTTTCGAGAGTCATCTCAAGACTACAGAATCAAGGTGACATAATTACTAGAAGCTTAATACCGTCACTTTGCGGACTGATGGTGCGGGCTTTCGGCATAGTGCCGACCTAAATAGTCGGCGGCGAAATTGTTGTCTGCCGAATGCCACACAAGGTGAGCGTGATTGGCGTTGTTTTGGGTGTTGTCATATTCAATGACCAAGGTCGGACCGTGAATGCGAAAATAATGACCCTTTCCCACTTCCACGCTCCCCGCCCAGGCGAAGTGCAACTTGTCAAAGCCGGCGTCCTCCAGTTCAACCAGCGCGCGTTCTCTTAATTCTTCATTGAAGTTGCCGACAATCTCCTCGATAAGTTTCCGCAGTAGAGCTCGCTGCGCGTCGGTCATCTGCTGGGCACTGAGTCCTTCGGGTTCGCCAAAATTAATCTCGAGTCCGGGCAGCGCAAGCACGTCCTCCGGAGCCGTCTCGGCGATCATTGCCGTTTTGTATTGTGCGGGAGTGCAACGGGTGATCAGTTCACGGGCCAGATCCTCTTCGGTGCCCAACACACGGAGCCCCGCACGGGGTCCATCGCGCAGCTCTGCCGGGTTCGTGCCAAAGAAGGCAGGAGTTATCGAGACAACTTGCCCCGTGACGGACGAAAAGTTGAGCGACAAATGGTGCCCTTCCACCCGCCAGCCCCACGGCTCGTCGGAAGTAGGATCACCGAACAAGGCGAACCAATAGCGCTCGGGATCACGAACATTTTGGACATTGGGGCGACTGGCTTCCAACCGACGGAGTTCTTGCTCCAAAGACATGATAGTGAGTGCTTTGAAATAACCCTGGCTACTGAGCGCAATTCGCAACAGGTTGTGTGCCGCCCGGCGCTGCTCGAGATTCATGTCGTGCCAATTCACACCTACCCGCTCCTTGGGAACAAAATGCCAATCGGTCCGCTCCGGTCCCGCAAACTTAAAGCTTGCTTTCTTAGTCAACTCTGGCCCCAGGTTAGTCCGCCACGCTAAAACCGCCTGACGCATGGCATCGTTATCGACCTCAACGACTGGCTCATGAGCGTCAGCGGCAATGGCATCAATGAAAAGGGCACCAAAGCAAGACGCGATAAGAAAGCAGTTAAATATGACGAGGGATTTCAAGGCAGAACTCCTGGCAGGGCAAACTGAGAAAGCTCGGCGGGGAATAGCGGGGTTTATTATGAGCACCATGACGCTTGAGCACAATCGTTCGGAAAGACAAGGCAACTCGGCATGACTTGGAGTGGACCACGCAAAAACTCTTGAGTTTATTATCCCAGAGAGGGTGACACAAATTCTACATGTTTTTTTGGGCCACACTGGTGAGGAGATATGCCGGCAGAATCTCAACGGTCTCATCTTCCAAGCTGCGATCTACTGGCGTGTATAGGTACGAGGTCGAATTCCAGCGGACTTCGGCCGAATGATATACGTAGCGGTCGAAAACGGTGTCGCACATTAACTCAACACTTGCAGCACGATGCTGCAGCGACACGAGTCAATAAGATCGCTCTATTTCAGGGCCATTATACAAGGATCGCGGTGTATTTGACTGGAAAAACTCTATCGCGATCAACACGAGCTACTACAGGCGGAATCCGCCACTCGGTTTAGTTGGGCGAGTGGGAGGCTACGCGTGCCCAAGCTGCGTAGGGGGTATTCTTGGCGAGCTTGCGACTGTAGTCAGGAGCCCCGTCATTCCACCACACGGGCCCGCGCTCTCCTAAGGCTTCTTTGACTTGATGCACCACACTGCGGGCCTCTTTGAGTGACTTTTTGTCTCTCGCAACCGTTTTGAGCGCCCTGCGAGCGGCCATCAACTGTTTCACCAGTTTTTCTCGGGTGGTTGCATGAAGTGCTGGGTTGGTGCACCGCCAAAGACGACCCTTCACAAGAAAATAGCGACCATCGGGAGTGACCGGGTATTGCATCGTTGTTCCTCACAGACCAAGGATTTTTGATTCATGCAGAACAATTATTTGAAACGGTTCGTCAACGTTGTGGTTTCGCCGAGGGAGGCTTTTCGCTTGAACCTTTGGCCCGAGCAGGCTTGCCCTCGGTGAAACGGTTGCAACCACCGTTGCCGGTAATCCGCAACTGAAACGGCTGAAGTTTTTCCTCGATACAGAGCCCGGCCGATTGTGCTTCCACGTTGGCGTCCGGCTCGATCTGCCACCATTTGCATTCTTTGCATAGTCCCCATTGGTCATTCATCTTCGCTGCTCCTATTATGTTTGCGTTCAAGTCGTGATGACGCCCCCTTGAGAAGAAAACGCTGGCTATTGTGATCGCCAACAGACCAAGATGGCTAGCAGAGAACCACAACTAACCTGAATCTCGCTATCCTTCTGACCAGCTTCGCAAGCAACGAATGTTTGAGCAAATTCAGTGCCGCCTTGATTGGGTAAACATCTCGCCGCAACACACTGGTATGATTGTCAATCACTCTTCTTCGTTTGGGAACAAGCCTGTGGATCTAAGCATGGTCATTTTGTCCGGCTTCGTAGTTGCGGGGCAATTCTTGAGAACCGGTTTCAAAACCGCAGCAGGCACGTCCGCCGTGCCGTGGCCTCCGCTGTGCCGCAGTCACATGTTACGGCTCACGGAGTAAGCCTACTACTTTTATGGCCATCATGTTTGCATTGATCTCTCGACTCTCCCAATTCCCATGTTGCTGCGCGAAAAGGATTTACATCGATATAGAAGACGATTCGCTGAAAATTTGTGTGTCACGTGATGTCGATGTATAATGGTTTCACTTCTACTGGCCTGCGACTTGAGTGTGGGGGATATATCTATGACACACAACGCTGCACGGCTCTCAGCTTTGCAGACGTTGCTGCTTTTCCTAGTGGCCTCATCTGCCTCGCCGCTTCTTGCGGCAACGTTTGAATGGAACGACCCCACTGGCGGCGATTGGGATGACGCCGCAAACTGGACGCTCACCTCGGGTGCGGGAACTGCGCCACCTGGTATTGGCGACACGGCCCAGTTCGATATCCCCAACGTGTATCTCGTCGACTTCGACTTTTTCAACTCTCCGGCGACTTGGGACCTCGATCGCATTCTGACCACAGGAGGACTCGTTACGATCGATGGCGCAGGTGGAAATCCGTTTGGTAAGAATACCTTTATCAATCTGCAGACGGGCCTGGCACGTGTGGAAGTCAACGGCGGTCACCTGATCTTTGATGATTCACCCAATCACAACTTGAGAGTCACGATGGGCAACCCTGCGGTTGTCGACGATGGCGTCCTGCAGGTTTCTGGCACGGCGCAGGTCAGTACGCCAGGGCTCTCCCTGGCGACTACGGGTGCCGGGACAACCGGTGAATTAATGATCACAGGGGGTAGTTTTACCAACAGCTTGTCAGGGATCGCAAACTCGATCGGGCTCAACGGGGCAACGGGTCTGTTGACAATGACCGGCGGGAGCGCAAGCTTTGCAGGCGATATGCGATTGGCACTCTCCGCAAACTCCACGACGAAGGCATTCGTAACCGTCTCAAATTCTGCACTCTTGAGTCTGGGCAACCTGGTGATGGGAGGGACCGTGGCGGGAGCAGACGCGACGATCAACTTGTCGAACAACGCCCAGCTCATCCAGGCAGGCGCGTCGACCCTCTCAGTAGGTGGAACAGCAGGCGCTGGCGTGATAAACATTCAGGACAACGCACTGCTGGATACAGGCACCGGCAACGTGACGATCAATAGCACCGGCGATATCAATCTCTCGGGTGGAACGCTGCAAGCCGACGGTTTTCTCGATTTCCAAGGGGGCCGACTCGACATGACCGGTGGTGAGTTGGTGATCAACAACGGCATGAACGCGATTACCCCCGGCGGGGTCTTTGCCTTCAACGGTGGCACGGTCCGCGTGCAGGGGGGACTCGCCGTCCTGGAAACCTCGTTGAATTACGGAGGACCGAGCGCACTTGAACGAGCGCAGTTGATCATCCACAACGGCAACAATGCCCAGGTGCAATTTGCCACGCGCATCGGCAACAGTGCTGGCACATTCGGGCGGCTCGAAGTGGACGGTGTCGGGAGTTCCCTGGTCGGCACCGGCGGGGGTGGCGGGGCAGATTTGATCGTCGGCGGCTCGGGCGACGGAGAGTTGGAAGTGACCGACGGCGGATTCGTCAGCTTTCGCGACGACTTTATTATTGCCAACAGCGCTGGATCCAACGGCACAGCTCTGGTGAAAGGTGAGACAGGCGGCACGCGATCGACAGTCGACGTCACCATTGGAGGATCGGGTGCGTCGATCAGCATCGGCCAGGCGAGTACGGGAACTCTCGACATTGTAGACGGTGGACTCGTGCAGGGTGCGGGCGATGTGTTTCTTGCCTCGCAAGCGACCGGCAATGCCACGATAACCATCGGCAATGGTTCCGGCTGCGGCGGAGTTCTCCAACCGGCTTGCAGTTCGTTTGGAGCCACATTGCAATCGGGCGATGATGTCTGGGTTGGTGGCGGGAGCACCACAGCCGGCGGCACAGCCGAGTTGAATGTGAATGCAGGCGGGTTGGTGGTAGTTCCCGACCTGATGCGCATCTATGCCGGGGGCACTGTCAACCTGAATAATGGTCGAATCGAACTCAGCAACCTCGAAGTGCAAGGGGGCACGATCGACTTCACGGGGGGCGAATTGCATTTCACCGGCAGCATGACCTTCGATGCCAGCCTCGCCACCGCGATTGAAGGCGTGAGTGGTACGTTTAACGAAGGGCTCATTTCCGTCGTCGATGCGTTGACCATGAACGCACCATTCACCGTCGATACGGTTTCAATAAACTCCGAAGGCGTGACCGCCACCACGCTCAACGTCAATGCGGCACTGCAACACGACAGTGGCCGGGTGGTGGTCAATGCGTTGAATCTTTCAGCCATCTACACACTCGACGGGGGAACGCTTAGTCTCACATCGGGAACCAACGTCGCAACGAACCTGAACTATCTCAGTGGTGGACTGATTCTCAATGCCAACGCACTTACCGTGGGAGCGGGAGGCCTGCTGGGAACTACGCCATCGTTTGGCGCTGGGCAGATTGTCACCAATCACGGCACGGCCGAAATCTCTGGCACGTTGGAAGTGAATGGCGCAACATTCAATGCCAACGATGCAACCAATATTCTCACAGGCGGAGAACTACGCATCCTTAGCGGCCAATACCTGAGTACCACAGGCGCGACCGTCGCCAACGGAGGCAACCTGCAAATCAATGGGGGGCTTGCCGATTTCGATGGCACGCTGCTCGTGGAGAATGGCGGCACCGCGAGCAACGCCGGTACCTTGCGCCCTGATAGCTTGATCGTTGATGCGGGCGGCTCGATTACCAATACCGGCCTCATTCAACTGAATCTCCCCACAGCCGACATGCTCTCCGGCGCGATCGATAACCAGAACACCATTTCTCTAGCAAGTTCGACGATCAACGTGCCCGCTACGGGGTTGTCCCTCAGCGGGGGCGGCGACCTGACCGTAGGTAGCAATGCCGCACTCACCGGTAATACAGTCGCCGTGGTGAACAACATCGATAATCGCTTACTTGGTTCGCCTGTTTCCAACCGACTCACACTCCGTGACATGCAACTGGTGATGGGACCGACCGCGTTGATCGGCGGTGGGGTCGATCTGGAGAACGTCGACCTGGTCGATGGCTCGATCGATACCAATGCCGTTGGTGGCAGTGGTGGCACGAATTTTCTCGGATCGTCGACCCTGGATGGAACCGTGGATGCGGCTGGTGGGGTCGGCATCCTGGGGCTGCAGATCCTGCCGACGGGGGAACTTATCATGCAGCCAACCTCCCTGCTCTCGATCAGCGCGACAACCCTCGACCTCGATGGCCGCCTGCGGGCAGAAGCTGGGGCGATCATCAACTTAGGCACTCCGGGCACCTACGACTGGACGGGCGGAACGCTCTCACTCGCCGACGATAGCACCCACACGGTCGACCCCGCCGCCACGGTGATCTTAACCACGCCCATGCAGTTCGATAACCTGACGGTCGTGAACAACTCGACCGGTTTTATGCGCGCCCTCTATGGAACGGAGCCCACCATTGCCGCGGGCGACGTGCTGGAGGTGGCTGGCACGACGACTCTCGATCGGTTTCTGATCGTCGACGGTGGTACATTCCGCACCGGGTTCCTTTCGAACTACGAGAACCTTGATCTGCGATCGGGTAACTTTCATTTGACGGCCGATGATTTTTTAGTCACCGCTGGAGGGGCCGGCCCTGTGTTTACGATTGGTGACGCCGTAACGATGACAGTTGACGAGTCGATTGAAATCACCGCCGGAAATCGCCTGGTTATTGCCAGCGGTGAGGTCGCCAGCAACGGCGCATCAGGCACAAGCCTGAACAACTCGGGGGATCTCGACGTGATCGAAGGCATCGCGACCTTCGCCGGCACGGCCACCAACAGCGGCGATATTAATGCCATCGATTCGGTGCTTAACTTCCCAGCGGGACTGACAAACAACGGCCAACTGAACTTGATCAACACCACCGTGAACGGCAGCGTGAGCAACAGTGCCACTGTTGCCGTGGCGGGGCTCGGCACGTTTGCTGGGGATGTTACTGGTAGTGGAGATTTCACCGGCAGTGGCACGGCCGTGTTTGCCGCGGAGCTTGCCCCCGGTGATAGCCTGGCCAGGATTAACTTCGCTGGCGACGTGACACTGGAACCAACGTCCACGCTGGCGATCGAAATCGCCGGCCTCACCGCCGGGAGCGAGTTCGATCAACTCTCAATCGCGGGGGACCTGAACCTCGGCGGCGACCTGATAGTCAGCCTGCTCGGTGGATTCACCCTCGGCACGAGCATGGAGTTTGTCATTGCCGAGATCGACGGCACCTTGACGGGTACTTTTGCTGGACTTGCAGACGGCGCACTGGTCGGGAACTTCGGAGGAACCGATCTATTTATCGACTACGACGGTGGCGACGGCAACGACGTCGCACTGTTCACCGCGGGATTGCCGGGAGACTTCGACAACGATGGCGACGTCGATGGGGCGGACTTCCTCGTATGGCAACGCGATCCGAACGTCGGCTTGCTTACCGACTGGCAGACCAACTACGGCACAACGGCCCCACTAGCCGTAGCGGCCACGACCGTGCCGGAGCCCCATTCGGTTCTAGCGATTCTGTTGGCAAGCTTGTCGGGCATCGCGTGGCGAAGGTGTCGGTTTGCACAGGTGCCCTGCTGACCGCACGCTGAGCGTGCATTCACAAGAGCGCAGCGTATCTTTCGCACCGCTTAAAACTTCGCTTCGTCGCCGGAGGGGAGTGTGACGCGGGGGGCATCGGGGCCGTCGATCTGCCGAAGGTTCTGAAGCGGCTCTTCTCGCAAGCGCAGAAACTTGAACCCCACCAGGCGCGGCTTGCCGGCGGCGTCGTTGGCGGCGTTTTCCTTGGTCGAGCGGGCGATGTACTCTTCGATCGGTTCCTCGCGAACACGTGGCTGGGTGGAATGGATCAAGTGTACTTCTCCATTAGGGCCGTGCGCGATCAAACCCACGTGGCCTACGAACGCGCTGCCGCCAAAGGTTTCGTTCGGCGGGGCGTCGGGCTTCACGGTCCCCCGCACAATGTTCACAAAGTCGCCGTCTTCAAGGTGTGGTTTCGCCTTCTCGATGTCGGCATAGGGTAAATAGATATCGTCAAATTTTTCGACCGGGACATCCACCTGCAACTGGTAGCGATTCTTGAAGAATTTGGATCGATCGATGGTCTCACTGAACTTTACAGCCTTGTCCCCTGCGAGTTCCGCCGTAATGTCCTCAACAAGCCAGCGGTTGGACTTGTTCCAGTCGGCCTCGGTGTAATGGTTGCGAGTAGTGACTCCCAAGTGGCCATCGCGGTAGCGAATCCGCTGGAGCATCTTCATGAAGCTGGGCCAGTTCTGCGACAAGGCCATCGCATAGGTGTGCTCGGCGAAGACCACGCAATCGCTCTTGTCCAGGCAATAGATCGGCTGCGGGTCGTACGGTTCGAAGGGCATTTCACCCAGCAGATAGATTTCGTACGGCTGTCCGATGTTCTTCCGCGCCAGGTGCAGAATCCGCTGCCGCAGGTCCGGTTCGGTCGCGCTCAAGAATCTTAGGTAGAGATCAACCTCTGTCTCGGTGAACTTATAGAGCGGCTTGTCCTGCAACTCAGCAATCTGATCGGCATCCAGGCTGAGTTGCTCGCAGGCGGCGGTTTGTTCTTGCGTCAATGTTGCAGAGGCTTGCTCGCCAACCGGGGAAAGCAGTGAAACGATAACGACGAGTAGTCGGATAATCTTTGACATTCGATTCATTCTGATGTTCTGAAACGGTTCGTGGTGGCTATGCAATCATAATAATCTGTTAGCCACGGATTGGCACGGATGAAACACGGATAAGACTTCGAGTGCAATTCTTATCCGTGTTTATCCGTGGCTAAATAAATTGCTTCGAAACCCCCTGTGTCAGTCGTGAGTTTACAGTGGGCTCAGGATAATGGTACTCTCCTACTTATGGTATCGTGAAGAGTCTGACGGGACCAGCATGGGCCTTGGAGAGTACACGCAGTGACGATTCGATCTTTTCAAAATACTTCACCCCAACTCGGCGCGAGGGTTTATATTGACCCGGCGGCCACCGTGATCGGCGATGTGACCATCGGCGAGGATGTGAGTGTGTGGCCGGGGGCCGTGGTGCGGGGGGATTTATTGCCCATCACGATCGGCGCTCGCTCAAATGTGCAGGACAATGCGGTGTTGCATACCACGCACAAGAGCAAGTTCAACCCCAACGGCTGGCCCCTGGTGATTGGCAACGACGTGGTCATTGGCCATCGGGCTGTGCTGCATGGTTGCACCGTGGGGGATCGCGTGCTGATTGGGATTGGCGCAATCGTGAACGACGCCGCAGTGGTCGAAGACGAAGTGATCGTGGGCGCCGGATGCCTGGTGCCGCCGGGCAAACGGCTGGAGAGCGGATTCGTGTACGTGGGCAATCCCTGCAAACAACTGCGACCCGTGACGGATGCGGAGCGGGAGTTTTTTACCTACTCACCGGCAAACTATGTGCGGCTCAAGGATCAGTACTTGGCACAGGAGTGACGTTGTCCGTATATGCCGAGTTGCAGCACGGGCTGGATGAAAACAGGATGAATTGCCACGAGAAACACAAGAAACCACAAGAACAATTGAGGTTAGTCGGGGAATGCGTTTTTCCTTTTTGTGACTTCTTGTGCTTTTTTGTGGCCATTCTTACGGGACAGGCTCCTCGTCAATGCTAACGGGCAACTCGCCTGAAGGTTCTTGCACCGCATCATCGGCGATGCGCTCGATGGTTTCTTTGCGGCTCTCGACGCCTGAATCGGAGAGTCGCTGGTAGGTGTAGGTGCCTGCAAGGATCGTCAACAGAGTTCCTCCTGCGATCAACAGATAGGGCACCCAACCGGCAAAGAAATGCAGGACTTGGTGACGCTGCACGGTCTGTTGCAAGCCGAGCCGAGCGCGACCCAGGGCTTCCCGGGCGGCCAGCTCTTTGGCTGCGACTAGTTTGTCATGCGTGGTGACGTGAGCATGATGTTGCGAAGGAAGGTCTAAGTGCTGAGAGGTGGGTGCATAAGGGTTAGTGGAAACCGGGTGCAGTGCCTTGGTATCTTTGACAAAACCCAAGTGCTCGACGACCGTCGCACCGTGGCGTTGCCAGGTATGAATAAGGGCTTTGAAGCCTATATGATTCTCGAGCGCCTGTTCAAAGGCCTCGGCTGGGAAGGCGATGGCAAGATTGCCAGATTTGCGATCCTTGCCATAGGCAAAGCGGTCAGGCAGAGCGTCCGCGAAACTTTCCAGTTCGCCCACTTCACCCATGGTGGGCTGATGTCCATGCGGAAACAGCAAATAACGATACGCGCTCATCGAAGCGTCTCCTGTCTCGGCCAACCACCCCCCTCACAGCCTTTGCCAGGAACTTCTTTTATTGTAAGGATTGCGCAAGTCTCAGAAAAGGTGTAAGATGTTTTTATTCAAATGCCATAGAAATTTATTCACTTCTATCCAAGGAATTAAATCGATGCCAATCACCACACGTCGACATTTCTTGAAGCAAGGTGCTCTCGTCGGAGGCGCACTGGCATTGGGTCCCCAGGCTATTGGTGCAGTAGGCGCCAATGAACGAGTCAACCTTGGAGTGATTGGACTCGGTTGGCGCGGGGGGCAACTCATTGAAGCATTTGGCAAAGTTCCCGGAGTGAAGATCGCGGCGATTTGTGATCCCGATAGTGCGTTAATCGACCAGTGGTCCGCGAAGGTGCCCGATGCCCAGACGTTCTCAGATTTGCGTAGCTTGCTCGACCTGGCCGAAATTGATGCCGTGGTGATTGCAACTTGCAACCACTGGCACTGTCTGGCCGCGATGTGGGCACTGGAGGCGGGCAAGCATGTCTATGTCGAGAAACCTTTGTGCAATGCCCATTGGGAAGGTGTGCAGGTCGTCAAAGCGGCAGATCGATATCAGAAGATTTGCCAAATCGGCACGCAACAGCGATCCGCACCAATGCAACCCGAGATCCAGCGCATCCTGCACGACGAGAAAACTCTGGGACCGATCGAGTGGGTCCGCGTAAATCGTTACGGAGTGCGTGGTTCGATTGGTAAACGCGATACTCCGCTCGCTCCCCCGGCGACGCTCGACTACAACCTGTGGCTTGGTCCTGCTGAAGATCAGCCGATTTATCGTGACAAGTGGCACTACGACTGGCACTGGGACTGGAACACCGGTGCTGGCGAGATGGGTAACTGGGGTGTTCACCTCTTGGATGACGTCCGCAACAATGTGTTTAGAGACAGCATCGCGTTTCCCCAGCGGGTTGTGGCAGCCGGAGGACGTTTCGGCTGGCATGATGCCGGCAACACACCGAACGTGCATTTCGCACTACTCGACACGGGGACAATCCCCGTAGTGATTGCACTCACGAATCTGCCGGAAAAGCTTGGGGGCGAGGCTCCGCCAAAATGCCCGGGGCCCGGAAATGGCTACATCGTCTACTGTGAAGGGGGGCGACTGGAAGGCCAGCGGGGGCAGGCTGAGGTATTTGACGCCGATGGGAAACTAATCAAAAAGCTTGGCGGTGCAGATGGAATGCATTTGCATCAAGCGAATTTCATTGAGGCGGTTCGCGATCAATCGCCTGGAATGCTCAAGGCCCCCGTCGAAGTCGGCCACCACTCGACCGCCTGGTGCAACATGGCGAATTACGCCTACCGGGCTGCCCAGGTATCTGCCGGAAGCGGACCAACTCATCCCGCCCAGTCATTCGGCCAGATGGGTGCGGGGGCAGGCCTCACCACCTCAGCGACCAAAATCTTAAATGAACTCGCTGAAGTGGCTTCTGCCAATGAAGCGCAGAGCACAATCGAACTCAACCTGGGACCAGTGCTCACGTTTGATGGAGAGCAAGAGCGGTTCACGGGTGCCAATGCCGAGTTGGCCAATCAGTTCCTGCAAACCATGGGCCGAGGAGAGTTTGCCGTCAAGGAAGTGTAGCACCGGTTATTCTTCGTTCTGGGCTGACTTCTTCCTTAACTGCAACACGACCAGCATCGGCCAGTCAACATATTTCTCCGCCCGTGGATATTGCACTGCGAACCGCGCATCTGGGGAGTACTCTCCGATGTGGTGGATTAGAAATCCCGCTTCCAGTGCGGCCATCACGAAATCACTTACCGAATGGGCAATACTCCCTGGCTGGATAATCGCTCCAGACTCCGGATCGGTGAAGCGAGCCTGACTGCCGCGCAGAAACATTGCCGGATGCATCGCCGAGACAACGGCGCGCCCACCGCAATTCAATACGCGATTAACTTCGGAAAAGAACTTCTTGATGTCCTGGAGATGCTCAAGCACCAACCCGCTGACAACGGTGTCGAAGCGTTCCTTCTCAAATGGCAATTCGAGATGGAGATCGTGGGAGAGAAAGCAAACTCTCTGTGCCAACGGCTTTTTGCGTGCCAGGTCTAGCATGCCTTCAGAAAAATCTACAGCCGTAACTCGCGCACCATTTTCTGCCAACCACAAAGCGTGCCTTCCCGTCCCACAGCCAAGGTCAAGCACCTCTTGGTTGCTGACCTTGTCCAAAGCTTGCTGAACCAGGGGTTGTTCCAGAGCAACAAGTGGATTCGCATCAGAGTCGTAGACCGTAGCCCAGCGATCGTATCCTTCTCGAACTTGGGAAAGGCAATCAGCCATTGCTGTTCACAATCTTAATACGATCTCCGGTTCGCAAGGTGCCCCCCTTCACGACGCGGGCATTGATGCCGCGGAGGTGCAATTGTTTCCCTTCAGGGGAATTGACGAACCTGGTCGCATCGGGGCCAAAGCGCTGGGCGAATTTTTTGCAGCCCGTGTGCGGTTCGGCCGTCACTTCCAGCACTGCCGTACCGATGGCAAGCTGCGACCCCACAGGAAGGTTCTTGTCGCTCAGGTCGAGATCGACGTACAACTGATCACCGGCGAGTTGCCAGCGGTCGCGATCCTGGGCCAGCAGCGAAATGACGCGGCTATTCATAATATTGATCTGTGAATCGACATTCGCCTGACCTCCCCGATGATCACCCCGCGCGAGCCAGCTATCTCCATGCAATCCCTGCACGGGGTCTACTTCCGCTTCGAACAGCATTTGCCGCTGGTCAACATCAGGACGACAAACGATCATCTCCAGCACACCCTCGTCGGCAGGAGACAAACGGATGTAGTCGAGTTGCGACTCCAATTCACCGAGCGTGGGATGCAGGGTTTGATGCATGATGTGATATTCCTGTTTAGGCTTTAAATCGGGGGCGGGGATGTCCCGGCTCGCGAAACTAACAGGATGACAAACAGACCCCTCGGCGGGTTCACCTTTTGAATTTCTTTCCCATCAGCCGGCGCAACAGTGCGATTTGGCCGGCATGAACAAGTTCGTGCTGCGGACTGTACTCGACCGCACCAAGCAAGGTATCGAAAGCGGGATGAGGTTTATCTACCGGGACATTCAGTTGCTCGTCCGACTTGTCGGCAATTTCTTTAAGCACCTGAGCTTGAACACCGTCGAATATTCTGTGAATTTCCTTCAAAGGAGGATTATTCTCAGCGCCGGCTTGGGGGGTCGAACCAATGCGGAAGTTCTCAAAGAACTCGGGAGGAATGATGGCATCGTCGCTCTCCCAATGGCCCCGCACCCGCAGGAGGCAAAGACTATACTGCGAAGCGGCCACGTGTGCCACTTGCCAGGCGATATGCGTAACAAATCCCGGCGGTGTCCAGAACCATTCCTCGTCGGTAAGGTCCGATAGAAACTGTTTGGTATAAGCACGAGAAAACTCAATTCGCTCGATTGCCTTTTGGATGCGGTCGCGTGCCATAATGGTGATCTCAATATGTGAAAGCGAGTAAGGCCTGTCACTCTATTATCCACTTTGCTCAGAACACTGCAATCCGCGCGTAAAAACAGCCTGCTACAAGAATGCAGCAGGCTGTCGGAAAGCTTAGCAATATCGACTCTTGGCTTACGCACCAGGTCGACGGAAATATTGATATGCGGAGAGGACCTCGTACAAATCGCGTGAGATGGTGATGTCGTCCAGCTCGAAGTCATTGAGCCAGGTGCGCTCGCTTGTCACGGCATCAACAATCAAAGGCAAGACTTCGCCAAAGGAAACGGTGACACAGTCTTCGCCAGATTCGTTCTTGGTGACGACCGGCGTTTCATCTTCTACAGGACCGCGATAGATCTTCAAATGCGTATGCATAACGAGGGTTCCTTCCCAGCGCATGAGGGCAAAATGGTGAGCGCAGCCGTCCTGCTGCGCACAATCTCAGTGGCGCCCCCCGATCCGTACTCGAAGTATCGGCGGTAGGGGTGGATCGACTTGGAATCATTTTGAAGAAAACAACGATTTTTCGGCTGGGACTGCTAGCAACGCCTGCGAAAAGATTGCCGGCACATGGGACAGCCTGCATGGCTTCGCTCCGTAGGGGTTGCTATTCATGCAAATCGGGGCGAAGATCGGCGTTTTAAGAACTCGCCACACCAGCAATGCTAGCAACGGGCAACCGCAAAGTGATCTATGGATTTTAAACAACGACTGCAGAAAGCTACCGAGCGAGGTCGGCAGGCCCGCGACGAGAAAGCTCGGGCCGAGGCGGCCAAGGCCATGAGCGAGGAAGAATGTCGTCGCATGCACAGCGGCTATCGCCTGGAACTTACCGACCACATCGAGAGCTGCCTGAAGCAGCTGGCCGACCAGTTTCCTGGATTTAGTTTCTCCCCTGTTGCCGACGAAAAGGGCTGGGGCGCAGTGCTTACTCGGGATGATTTGTCGCTGGGTAGTGGTAAACGCGAAAATCTCTTTAGCAGACTCACGATCACCGTCGCGCCCCACAATCAGTACCACGTCCTCTCGATCGAAGCCCGCGGAGCGATTCGCAACAAGGAAAGCTTTACCCGCAGTCATTATCAACTCCTCAAAGACGTTGATCTGGACAGTTTTCGCCAACTCATTGAGCACTGGGTGCTGGAGTACGCAGAGCAATATGCGGGGGTGTGAGTCTTCCAATTTGTTGCCGTGTGAATACCTATTCAATGCTTTGTTAGAAATCACATAAAATTCGTGTCATTCTCAGGCTATCAAAGGAGCTTACCATGATCTGTCGTCAATCACTTTCCGCAGGTGCCTTTGTCATTTCTTTGTTGGTTACTTCCGCTCTTTACGCTCAACAACCGGAGTTTCCCAACCCGTTGCCGGAGCATGAATGGCTCAAGCAATTCACAGGCCATTGGACAACTGAATCCAAGTCGGTCGGCACCCCTGAGATGCCTGAGATGCCTGAGATGGAGTGCTCCGGCTCCATGGAATCAAGACAGATCGGTGGCTTCTGGGTGGTCAACGAATTGCAAGGCGACATCGGCGAGGTCTCTTTCACCGGCTTGCAGACTCTCGGCTACGATCCGGAGAAGAAAAAGTACATCGGCACTTGGACGGATTCCATGACCGACCATCTCTGGATTTACGAGGGCACAGTGGATGAGTCCGGCAAGAAGCTCTCTCTGGTTGCCGAAGGGCCCGACATGATGGGGACCGGAAAACTCACGAAATACCGCGACAGTTATGAATTCAAATCTCCTGACGTTATCATTGCAACCTCAGAGGTAATGGATGCCGACGGAGAATGGCTCACCTTCATGACTGGTGAGATGACGCGAAAATAGTCACCGACTGAGGATTCGCCTCCAGAGCAACCCAAATCTAAGCCTCAGCCAGCGCGAGTTCGCGCAAGGCATCGAGACATTCGCACACGGTTTCAGGTGTCGTGTCGCGCCAACCTTCGCGGCGCTGGGCAATGATCGCCAGCTTGAATTGCTCGAAAGCATCGGCTAGATCGTCGGGCAAAAGTTCCACGTCGATATTCAAACGAGTCCGCTTCGCTTGGGGCTTAGCAGGTGTCGGTTCGTCATCATCTTCCGAAAAGGATTCTTCTGAGACAGATTTTTCGTCCGTTGAGTCAGGCTTCGTGAGAGCTTTGATGCTGGTAGATTTCGCGGCTGGTTGTTCAACGGCTTGCTGGCCTGTTGAAGTGGGGCTCGCCATTGGTGCATCGAATTCGGGCGATTGCTCGAGCTCAGCTTGTTGTTCGGATTCGGGGGTTCCTAGAGTTTCCCAGCGCTTGCCGCGCATCTGTGAGACAGACCACTCGTTTTGAATCGCCCCTTCAAGCCACATAGGTGCGTCATCCCAGTCGAGGGCCGCTTGAAAATGACTCCAGTACAAGCCAGGGTACTCTTGCCACTGGTCTCCAAATCGCTGGTAAACGCGTCGCAGACGACCAACGTGCTGGCTTGTGACACCACCCACAAGTTGAGCCCAAGCTTCGTCGGAATAGTCGGTGACGGACGCTCCCTCGGTCATCAGGGCTTCGCGCCATTGGCAAATGATACGACCCTTTTCCCAGTTAGTCGTGCTGACTAGGCGATTCCACTGACCTACAAATTCTTCAGCGAGTTGGCCCGCCTCCTGAGAGATCGCTGCGGTCGTTGTTTCTATTGAAGTATTCTCGTTGTCTGCTGCCATGAGAAAGTGATTCCTTTCGAAGTGTGAGTCGCACGAAGAACTTTTGGCGTTCCCCGGGGGGCGGATTCTAGCATGGGCAGCGATGAGTTCACCACCACCCAGGACCCCATCTCAGACAAGAATTTCACGGCTCTCGAGACATCATTGCCGCGCAATCGCTACGCCTAGCAAAAATTACCACAACGGGTCTCTTGCAAAGCATTCAAATAGAACAATCGCAATCAACGTACGTTGGGGAAAACCTGTCGGCAAAGGTTTAGACCGTCGGTGGTCGTTCGTCGGATTGGAAATCGCAGTTCTTATGTGCCCCGTCACAGAATGGTTTGTTTGCCGAGTGGCCGCAGCGACAGAGCGCAATAGCGGGCTTGTCGGGGTTGAGCGTAAAGGGATTTCCTTGGGAATCGAACAATTCGAAAGGCCCCTCAACCACAAAGGGACCATTGGGCCGCATGCGAATCTTGACTTCGGACATTTTTCAATACTCTCTTGAGTTTTAGAGGTTCAGCGATCTGTAGCTCTAAGGTACACGAGAATTGGTAATTCGTGTAGTGCTCACAGATGCATAATAACCGTGGGCGGAAGCCCGTGGCTATTACTTCTCTACAGGTGTACTTGGATGCAAGAAGAAAAGCACTCGCATTTGCTGAGGCGGAGCAGACTCTTCCTTCGCCAGCTTCCTTTGCTTGAAAGCATAGGCCTGATTAAGTCGTGATTGAACCTGGCCTTCAAGCTGCCTGATTTCGTCGGGAGATTGTCCACTACGAAGCTTCGTGGCCCAGGCTTGGGATTGTTCCGGCCCTGCAGAATCAGTGCCTGACGATGGCGAGTCTTGCTCAAAATTGAGAGAATTCAGCACGGCGATCACACCCTGTTGCTCTGGGGTAATCGCCATCTTCTGCTTCGCTTGTTGGTCGCGAGAGGACTTTTCGTATTGCCGATATTGCTGGAGAGGCTCTGGCCGCTTGCCGCCGGATGCATCAGTCGGTTCATCGATCGTGACTGACTCGATCGCCTCGGTATCCTGGTTGCAGGCCAAGAGAAGTTTCCCGAGTTGCTCGGCAGGTGCCTCGACGAGGACCATCTCTGGTTCGGGTCGCGCAGTTTTATCTGCATTCGAATCAGACGCTGAATCTGCTTCGCCCAAATCGCTGGTGCTTGTTCCCCCGAATCCGCCTGCACGCGAATCGGCAAACAGATTCGAATCACGCCGTGCCGTAGTGCTTTCGGAGGATGCCAGAGGGCTGTTCTCCGATTCTTCTTGTTCGTCGACTATTTGGATGCCGTTGGACACTAGCAGACGCTCGAAATGATCCGCACCGGTTCGCAGGTCTGTGAGCGTGATATGCACGAGCCCTACATTCGACTCCATAGCTACGGCTCCACCGACGGCACCGGCAGTCATTGGAACAGCCGCATCGGCAGCCACTTCTTGCTCCAAACCTAAGCGTTCTTCACTCGGAGCTCCGGCAAGCCTTTCGGCAGATGCTCCGTCTCGCACAGCGGGCGGGCTGGAAGCAACGGATTCGGCACTTTCATCGAACGCCTTGACTTCCGGTATTGCCCTCTCAAAAGAATCCTCCTTCGCTTCCTCACGACCGTTTGCGAGTTCAAGCCGGTCATTCTGAGCAACTTCAATCTCGTCTTCTTTCACCTCTGTCTGGTAAATCATCAACATCACCAGCGCCGCCGTAGCCAATAGCGGCCACAGGAGACGTCGGGGCATGCTCAGGTTACTGGGAGGTAGAGCAGATGTCGATTCAGCAATCTGATCCATCACAGCCGCGCGGATATCTCCAGCCACCTCAGCACGGGGAAGCGAGCGGACCCGCGCAGAAACCGTCTCCAGATCTGCGACCAACTGCCTTGCTTGCGGATCCTCGGCCAACCGGGCCTCAACCGCAGCGCGCTCGTCGGCAGTGAGTTCGCCATCTACATAGGCGCTCAGCAAAGAGTCGTCGAATTCGCGTTGGTTGTTTTGCTCTGACATAAGTAAAGTGCCACAGAGAACACAGAGTTTACAGAGAGATTCGCTTTACTCCATCTATCAATCGCTTTTCGCCAAAGTTGATCAGCAACCCTCGCTTCAATCCCGTAACTTTTAAATAGGACAGAACTTGTGCCATGGCAACTTCCGGTAGTTGGGACAGTGACTTAACTTCCAAAACAACCTCCTTCTCCACAAGTAAATCAAGTCGCTGTCCTTTGATCGAGATCTCCTTATATATATTGAACATCGATGGCAACTTGTCTCTCACAATTCAGACCTTGTAAATGTAGTTCATGGCACAATGCTTCTTCATAAATCGACTCTAAGAGTCCGGGGCCAAGTATTCGATGCACCTCGATTGCTGCCCCGATAATCTTTTCGGTCAAACCATCTGTCATCGCTTTATTTCAAATTCTCCGTGAACTCTGTGATCTCTGTGGCTACTAATTGTTCTGCTCTATTTGGCTAAGCGCCGGACTTGCGAGTAAATCCTTCATCTGCAACCGCGCGCGGTACAGGCGACTGCGGACGGTGCCCACGGGGACCTCGAGGATTTCTGCAATGGTTTCATAGGAGCAATCTTCCATTTCGCGCAGCACCAGAATCTGGCGATGCTCATCGCTGAGCTGCAACAGTGCCACCTGCACTGCTTCCGCCTGCTCGGCCTGGAGCATCCGCTCATCTGGCGATCCATCGAGGTCGATCGGTTCTTGTCCCACGTTCGATTTCATGGCATCTATGGACGTTTCCGTGCGCCGGCGCCTGGTCTTCCGATGATGGGAACAGGCCAGGTTCAATGCGACGCGATACATCCAGGTAAAAAACTTGGACGATCCCCGGAACGAGTCCAATTTGGTATAGGCTTTGACGAACGCATCCTGCAACACGTCGCTGGCATCGTCGGCGTTGCCCAGCACCCGCAGCAAAATGTTGAACAACCGCTCCTGGTGCCGCTCGACCAGCATGCCAAATGCCTGGGGATCGCCCGCTTGGGTGGCGGCCACCAATTCGGCATCGCTGGGTCGATCCTGGTTCACACTCGTACTCGTCTACAGTTTTGGACGTTTGGAAGTGGCTTTAAGTTCCGCCATTGGTCTCGCTCGGCGGGAAATCTGCTACCATTGAAGCATGGAACCGCTTCAGTGGATAGATGAAGAGCTCGACAGGAGGCAGCGGGAGGGGCTGCTGCGCACACTCCCCCCTCCCCTCAATACGGCGGGGGCGGTCGTAGAGGTCGCAGGAAAATCGCTCATTAATTTTGCATCGAACGATTACCTGGGACTCGCCGCCGACCGGCGACTCTCCGAGGCGGCCATCGCGAGCTTCGCCGCGCAAGGTGTAGGTCGCGGAGCAAGTCCGCTGGTGAGTGGTCGCTCGGTGGTTCACGCGCGACTCGAAAAGCGCCTCGCTGAGTTTTTTTCTACCGAGGCCGCCCTCCTGTTTCCAACCAGCTTCGCAGCCAACGCCGGGATCATCCCAGCACTGGCGGGTGAAGGAGACGCGATCTATGGCGATGAAAAAAACCACGCCAGCATCATCGACGGTTGCCGCCTCACGCGCGCCCAACGACATATTTATTCCCATGCGAATATGCAACATCTGGAAACACTGCTTGCTGCCGGGAAAGCATATCGGCGCAAGCTGATCGTGACGGATACGCTCTTCAGCATGGATGGCGACCTGGCTCCCTTGCCCGAGATCGCCGCACTCGCCCGCCAATATGATGCGATGCTGATGGTGGACGAAGCGCATGCTGTGGGCGTGTTCGGCGCGAAAGGTCGTGGAGTGGTCGAACACTTTGCCGAGGAGCATCCCGAATTGCCGGCCAACGTACACATTCGTGTTGGCTCTTTTGGCAAAGCCTTGGGCGCGGCCGGTGGTTTTGTCTGCGGCTCTTCGGCGCTCATCAAGTGGCTGGCAAACGTCGCGCGAACTTATGTGTTTTCAACGGCCCACCCCGCCGCGGTGAGTGCCGCCGCCCTGGTGGCGCTCGAACTGGTGGATGCTGAACCTGAGCGCCGTCAGGGATTGCTGGAGCGCGCTGCCACATTGCGGGAGCGGCTTACCGCCGAGGGATGGAACACGGGCCGCAGCACGAGCCAGATCATCCCGGTGATTCTTGGTTCACCAGAGCGAACGATGCAAATATCCGCCAAGCTGCGGGAACAAGGAATCTGGGCCCCCGGGATCCGCCCTCCCTCGGTACCGGCGGGAGAGTCGCTCCTTCGGCTAGGGTTCACGGCGGGGCATACCGAAGAAATGGTGGAGCGGCTGGTGGCGGCGCTGGGTCAGTTTTCCCTAATTGAATCGAAAACCACAGAATCCAAAACCGCGTCGAAAAATTAAGGTATTGTAGGATTCGCTAATATTTAGCTCTGGGAGGTGTGTCACAAAACCAGCAGTTAGCTATACATAAGAGTTTGGTAGTTTTTTCGTTTGAAAGAGGAAGAGCTATAATCTTACTCTTTAGTGATAATTCAATCTACTAATGTGCTCGAACTACTTGATATGACAACTGCCAAGAAAGTTGTGCTGTTTTCGCAGGGGGGATATCATGAATCACATGACACCCTCCTACAAAGCCTCATCAATCGGAGAATAGGTCTCTTTTGTGCTGTGGGGAAGGACTGCGAAATTTGGGAGGATGTGATGGATGAACTTGTTGTTGGTCCAAAGCGTGATTATGAGTGGCACGTGAATACAACTTCTCACCCAAATGAAACCCTTGCTGAAGTTATTGAATTCGCGGAAATGTTTGATCTCAATGAGCCGACTAGTGTTGAAGTAATCGAAGTATGATAAATTCTGGTCCCTTATGTATTATTGTTCTAGAGGTTCCTAATTTTAGGCGATTGTTGAGATGACGAAGCCTATCTCTTCGCGAACTCCAGAAGGAGACCCAAATGTTTGTCCCGTTTGCGGTAAGAATTCGCAGATTGAACCGTCTACTGTGCCGACTAAGGATGCTCCATGCCCTCATTGCGGTCACTTGCTTTGGTTCACTGACGAATTAGTTAGAGAATCTGGAGAACTTTCTCGTTCTCCTAGTTATGAGGCTTTGCTGGTCAACGTTGGCGAAAAAAAGTTTGGTCTTATTTCTGATGCCATGAATGACCGACTGATTGAAGCTCTAGATCTCCTTACAAAACAGCAAAAACTTCCTCCGCGAAACAAAGCCCTTGCTTGGTTGGTGGGGTCAAGCGATTGGACCTGTTTCGTATGCAAGTTGGAAAATGAAGCTTCTCGCAAGCTTTTTATTGATTGGAAGTTTAGAATTAAAAGCTTGATTCGAAACTGCATAGATCGAATATTCGGCCTGGTGCCCTCAAAGTAAAACTTCAGATATTTTAGCGGCTAAAGATGGTCATTCAACTTAAAAAATTTCCCACCTGTTTAGTGTGGGAATTCACATCGATCCCGTAGTATCTTCATTTAATTGCGTCGTGCTGAAGTGAAACGCCGACGTCCTTTGAGCCTTCGCGTAAAACCTGTTCCATCAGTCGCTAAACCAACAAGAGCACTGCTCGGTAGCAACTCAATCCGATGCGCTAGTAATTTTGCGCACGCTCGGCAGCTCAGCAGAAGTTGGCATGCGGAGTTTGCTCGCTGGCACGGTGACCACGGCCACAGTGCGTCCAGTCATATCGAAGAATTCCAGGCTGTATCCTATCTGATCAACGCCAGGAACCTGATGCCGCTCAACAATGGTTCCCACGTCCCCTGCGCGCAAGCCGTCACCGGGCAGGTCCACGGTAAGAATTGCATCTCTGTAAAGTTCAAAATCAGGCATCAGTTACTCCGGGTACATTGTAATCAATCTTGGGCAATCTGTGCCAAGATCATTTGCCAGATGCTACGAAATAGGACGGTATCTTCCAAAGGACCCGTCAACGGAGCGACGATTTCGTAGCGCTTTCCCCACTCGCTATCATGTTCCTCAACTACATCCGAACTGAGATGCTCCCGACGAATATCTTCCGCCAGAACATCCCAACTGGATGCTTTATAGCCCAGCAAAACAAGCAACTTTGCTTTGCTGCCACCCCGACGATGATCGAGATTCAGCAAATAGCTGGTGAGCTTGTCTGAGGGGATGATCGCTTTCTCAGCGTTGGGGAGTTTCATATCCATCTAACAATGAAAGGGATTATAGAATACCGACAGCATACCAATGGACATAGAAGATAGCTATTTCACGCAAATCGGTATTGCCCTCAGCCGGTAGACCACGTCTTCGGGGTACTGGCGTATCCCCGGACCGCGTGGCGGTCCGGCTGGGGGTGCCTCAAGTGGGCTGAATCGCGCCGGTTGTTCGGAATATGCCGAATTGACGTAACTCGCCCCGGTGTAAAAACTTGACGCTGGGTATCTGGGTACTTAGGATCGAGATTAGGGGATTTTTATGCTCCCCGCGTGACTTGGTACGACACCGACTGGTTCCGGCGCTTCCTGAGGAGACTCTGTTGGCACTCATTCTGCAAATCATCTTGGCCATCGTCCTCTTGATGGGCTTCGTGGCGGTGTTCTTGAGTGCCAAGAACTGGCACTGGAGTCAGTTCGTGTTGGTCTTGTTTATTATGCTCACTTCGGTGGGTTTCTTGATCCTCGCTGCCGAAACCATGCGCATCCATCGCGGCCTGCGCGCCAAGATTCCCCAGATGGAAGAACAGCTAGCCAGACTCGAGCAACAAAATGAGGCCTTGCTGCGCGGCGTGGAAAATGAAGCGGGTATCGTCCAACTTGAGCATCGTCTGCAAATGCTCACGCGCGAACGTGGTCGGGCGTGGCGACAAGTTGCTCCTGCTGGTGGCTTGAATGAAAAGGGACAAATCGAAGTCGCGATTGCCAACCCCAAACCCCATGGATTGGATGCCAATACGATCGTCTATCTGTTCGAGATGGGTAATGGAAATCCCAACAACCCAGTTGAAGGGCGACAGTATCTGGGCGAATTCAAAGTGATCGAGTCACGTGAATCGGGTGTCCTCTTAGAACCAACGCAGCTCCTGGACCAACGAACGGGGGAGCGACTGGCCCGCAGTGAAGGACCGTGGAGCCTTTATGAATCGATGCCATCTGATCGCTACGAAACCTTTGCCGGCATGGACGAGGCAGAACTTCGCAAACGGCTTCCAGCGTCGATTGTCGAAGAGTATCTACGACATGGCCAAGAGGCCACGGCCGATGATGATCCAAGCAACGTCATTGGTTTCGATGAGAACGACGTGCGGCTTGGCCCCAATGATATGGGTAAGGCAGTGAAGAAAGTCTTCAACAGGCCATTGCGAGACTATTCGTATCTCTTCGCCGAATTAGCTCGGCGAAAAGCAGTCATGCTTGCCAAGCGGGACGCTCTTATTGAAGACAATGCGAAATGGGAGTCTGTGCTGGCGAGTGCTGAAAAGCTCACGAAGTTTCGTGAGCAAGAAATCAAACTCCTGGAAGCGGATTTGGCAGGCATGAAACGCGACCACGAGGCGATTGAAAAGCATCTCGCAGCGGT
Source organism: uncultured Planctomycetaceae bacterium (assembly GCA_937925545.1). Lineage (GTDB taxonomy): Bacteria > Planctomycetota > Planctomycetia > Pirellulales > Lacipirellulaceae > Bythopirellula. Next base: position 120,834 of record CALALR010000015.1, on the reverse strand, counting down.
GAATCTTTCTCTGAAAAACGCCAGGGGATTGATCGACAGTCTGTTGGCTGAAAATAGTTCGCTTGCCGATCGACTCACTGCACGTGTCCGCGAGCTGATCGAGTTAATCGATCACAATGCCCCTCCCACGGCGGCGATTGGGCTTCCTTAGTGTCGCTAGCAATGGATTGGGACCGTGGGCTTCCGTCCTCGGCTGAAATTGAGGGAACTACTTTCTTGGCGTAGTCGCAGAGCTTGCTGTAAGCTACGATTATCACCATGGGACTCTACGACCGCGATTATGCTCACGAACCTCCGCAAGGAGTGCAGCTCAGTTTGCCCTATTCCATCACCAACAGGATTATCCTGTTGACGGTGGGATGTTATGTGCTGCAATGGTTCCTGGGACTGCCGTTTACCGAAAAATTTGTGTTGTATTCCCACTGGTACAACCAACCTTGGAACGCCTATCGGCTGCTGACCTACGGTTTTCTGCACGATCCTAATTCGATCTGGCACATCGCGTTCAATATGCTGGCGTTATGGAGCTTTGGCAATCAAGTTGAGCGGGTTTATGGCCGCGAACGCTTTTGCTGGCTCTATCTGACAGCAATTATTATCTCGGGAATCATCTGGTCGCTTTCCGAGGCGACAATGGCAAGGGCCCAAGGGGTCGTCCTGGGGGCCTCCGGTGGAGTGGTGGCCGTTGTGATTTTGTTCGCACTAAAGTTTCCCCATGCGAAGGGAATGATCTTTCCGATTCCGATTCCAATCCCCATGTGGATTCTGGCTGTTGGCTTGGTGCTATTGGACCTGCAAGGCGCTGTTTCGCGGGCAGGGCAAATTGCCTTCACGGCCCACCTGGGTGGAGCCATCTACGGTTGGTTTTTCTATCTCACTGGCTGGACACTCGGTTCCTGGCTAGGTCCCTTATTTGGCGGATTGCCCAAGGTGAAGAAGCCCTCGCTACGGGTCCACGAACCCGATGAAGAAGAGGCAACCGAAGTGGAGGTCGACCGAGTCTTGCGCAAGATCCAAGAGCAAGGACAGGCAAGTCTCACCTGGCGTGAGCGGAGAATTCTGGAGAAAGCCAGCCGGGAGTACCAAAACCGTCGAAATCTTTGAGCAAAATACTCGAGCGAAAGGATTCGCATTGTAATGGCTCGACAGCGGAAAACAATACTTTTGCTGCTGGCAAGTCTCTTGCCGTTGCCACTGGCCTACACGCTTCGCCCCATGGAACAAGCTGCGAGTCAGCAACCTGCTTCTTCCTCGCCAGACCCTTCCACGGCGATTGAGGCCGAAATGGTTTTCCTGCAGGGAGGAGTCTTTCTGATGGGTACTCCCCGTCCTGGCCCGCAGGACCAGCGGCCCGTCCATCGCGTCCGCTTGCACTCATTCCGGCTCGACACGACCCCTGTTACTAATCGTGAATTCGAAAAGTTTGTCAATCAAACTGGCCATGAAACGACGGCTGAGAAACGCGGCTGGTCGCTTTTGTTCGATCGGAAGAGTGGCAGATGGGAAGAGTCTGCTGGGGTTTGCTGGCGCCATCCAACCGGAGCAAACAGTTCGCTCATAGGTAAAGATGAGTACCCCGTCGTGCACGTCAGTTGGTTTGACGCGATGGCCTACGCCGCATGGGCAAAGAAGCGACTTCCCACCGAGGCAGAATATGAATTCGCTGCCCGCAGTGGACTCAGCGATGCCGCTTTTCCGTGGGGTAGGGAACTTACCCCCGGCAATCAAATGCAAGCCAACTATTGGCAAGGCAAATTTCCCCTAACGAATCTGAAACAGGATGGCTTCTTCGGCGTGGCACCCACAAAATCCTTCCCCGCCAACGCGTATGGATTGTTTGACATGGCAGGAAATGTGGCCTGCTGGTGTGCAGATTGGTACGCAGCCGATTCCTACGGAAGTAGTCGCGCGAGTTCTGGCCTGGGTCCTGAGACCGGTTCCGAGCGAGTGGTCCGCGGAGGAAGTTGGATCTCTCAGAGCGGCAAAGGAGAGGGACTTCGCGTCGGGGACCGAGACCATGCTCCTCCGGGAACGACCAATGATTTCGTCGGTTTCCGCTGCGCTCGCGATGGGAGATAATGGCTATCGCTGCAAAGCGATGGCTATTATCAGTAGAGTCTGGTTAATTGATGCTCTACACCACGGTAATGCTCCGATAGGGATTTAATTATGTCAAAAAATCAATCAATTCTTATCACCGGTGCCTCAGGCCTGATCGGCTCGGCATTAACCAGCGCATTTCAAGCCGACGGCCACAAAGTGGTGCAAGCGGTTCGCGATCAGGTTAAGAACCCCGAACAAGAAATCCGTTGGTCCGTAGCGCAAAACGAAATTGACCAGCAATCGCTCGAAGGAATAGATGCAGTCGTCCACCTGGCGGGTGCGAGTATCGCCGGCAAGCGTTGGACCGAGTCGTATAAAAAACAAATCCTGGAAAGCCGTACCAAGGGGACACGACTCATCAGTGAGGCGATAGCCAAGATGGAGCGCAAGCCCCGTGCATTTATCTGCGCTTCGGCAATCGGCTATTACGGTGACCGTGGCACAGCCGAGCTGGATGAGTCGAGTGCGCCAGGTGAGGATTTTCTGGCTGAAGTCTGTTTACAATGGGAACGTGCTTGTCTTCCCGCCAAGGAGGCAGGAATTCGCACTGTCAACACCCGCTTCGGTGTGGTGTTGAGCCCCAAAGGTGGCGCGTTGAAGTCGATGTTGTTCCCATTCAAGATGGGAGTCGGCGGGGTGATAGGCGATGGCAAGCAGATCATGAGCTGGATCGCGTTGGACGACGTCGTTGCAGCCATAAAGTTTCTACTTGCTGAGGATTCTCTTTCTGGACCGGTGAATCTGGTATCTCCTCAGCCGGTCAGTAATCGCGAGTTCACCAAAACTCTCGGTAAGGTATTGGGCCGACCCACGATTTTGCCCATGCCGGCATTTGCCGCCCGGTTGGCCTTCGGTGAAATGGCTGACGCACTGCTGCTTTCCAGTACGCGTGTCGTACCAGAGCGATTGGCGTCAGCAAACTTCGGCTTTCACTATCCGCAACTGGAACCAGCGTTGCGACATCTGTTGCAAAAGTGAATGCGAGACATTGCGATAATGACCAATGGTTAAGAACCATGGTTCGAAGCATAAAAAACTTTCAACATGCGAATGGTTCTTGTAACCGCTTTCACGGAAAGCTAACATAAGAGGACATGTCGCTGTTGGGTCTTTTCCATTGCCAATGCTTGCGGCCCGCAGCCGTGCGAGTGGCGTTCGTTTTACTTTTCAACTCTCAACATCTTTTTTCCAGGGGAGTCGTGCCATGTCTACCGACGAATTCTTGAAACATCAGTATCTCACGTTGCGTGCTGAAATCAGCGAATCCAAATCACGCATCTTCTGGCTCGTGATCATTGGAGTAGCACTGGTTCTTATATCAGGTTATTTGGCCGCTGAGCATCCATCAGCGTTTGCCAATGCCGCGATCCCCTTCTTGTTGCTGGGTCTGATGATGTCGTTCATTGCAGAGGACAACAACATATCCCGCGCAGGGCGATATTTGCGCGAACAAGTTGAGCCAAAGATCAAAGATCTCAATTGCTGGGAGCATTGGTTAGAGCGACATGTGGAATTCCGCGAAGTCGATCACGCATTCGTGATTGGATTTAGCGTGTTGTTTTTCTGCTTTTTTGCGATCTCGACGTCGTTGACGTTGGTGTATCTGGACCGACAGATGTACTCGATGGTGGTGGTTGGTAGTGCTGGTGTGGCCTACGTGCTCGCTGCTTTCTGTGTGCTGGTAGTATTTGTGCGTCACCTGCGCGCAGGGAATCCCAAACAGAATCCTTCGACTGATCTGCCCCAGTCTTCGGAAGCACTGGCGAGCTGATACTTGTGCGTAGCAGGGCGGTTTCATTTCATGCCTAGCCGGAACGCCACGCGGTCCGGGGATTCCGGAGGGGAGGTATTTCTCCGGCTCAGGCTGAAACCTCCCTTGCCGTGCGCTCCCATTCACTGCCTGCTTTGATAGCAATTCTCACTTCCGGACAGACTTTTTTCTGTATTCGCGATATTTCTTGCAGGCGCCATTATCCGCAAGGTCGATAAGGGAGGAAGCGGAGCTGCGCGCTAGGCGGAGTTGCGCTCGGTTGTTGACCTATACGACCAACGGAGATTGGCTGAACAAAACCCGCGCGGCATGAAGCTGCCAGCGAAGGGTTACACGCTGAGGAGGAGCGTTCCATGCGAGGGGGGAATTCGATTAAGAGGTTTGCCACTGGGGCAACTCAAATGGCCGGGCTATCGCTGGCGATGTTGTGGGCGGCAAGTGCTACTGCCGATCAATCAGGCCCAGACTATGAGCAAATAGCCGAACGACAGGTAGTCGAAAAATCAATCCTGGTCGCTAAAGGAGCAATCACTGAGTCGGAGTCTGATCCTCCCCCCAAGAAGAAACGCAGCCGACGACGCCTCGAGCCAATTGCCAATGTATCGGAATACGAACCGGATCTGGCCGAGCCACAAGTTCCGACTGTCGTCGACGAGGACCTGACTCCCGAGCGCATTTCTCTTCCAGCAAAGCTCGGTACCTCGATCATCTCCGATTCTACGCAAGACCCAACTGCTGAGTCATCGCTCGAGGAATCCGACGAGGACCTTTCCCTTGAGGAATTAGTGGGGCTCGAGGCGGTGACTTTTCATGGGATCACTCCAGGTGTTTCCTTGCGCAGCGAAGTGCTTGCGGACTGGGGGGACCCTGAAACGGGTGATACCCAGGCACCTACGCTCCATTATGAGTTTGAGGGCCTCCGCTCGGTTGATGTTACCTTTGTTAAAGATCGCCTGAAGTCAATTGCCATCACTCTCGAGAAGCCACTATCGACTACTGAGATGATTGCAAGCTTGCAGTTGGAGGGGTGTCGCCCAGTGATCGTGAGCGACGCGAAGAACTCGCAATTTGCTCATGTGTTTCCTGAGCGTGGTGTGGTGCTCACCGTTTCGAGCACTGCCGGAATGGCCGTCGCCTCGGATGAAGCCGATTCGCTCGAAGAGCAAATCAGCGACGTGCTCCTGGAAACAATTAACCCGTCAGCCTTCATGCTGCGAGCGAAAGAAACAGCACGCGGAAACTTGTCGCAGAGCATCGCCGACCTCGAGCAGGTTGCTACGATGGACCGCCGCTCTGCAGAAGCGCGACGCAAGTTGTCTGACTACTACCTTTCTGTCGGTAAAGCTATCACGGCCGAACGATACGCCGCTGAAGCAGTTGACATCGAACCCGATAATCACACGAATCGACTTCAATGGGCCAAGTGTCTGAGCCATCTGGCTCGTTATGACAAAGCAGTGGCACAAGTGAAACACGTGCTCGAAGCCAAGGATGTCGAACCCCTGGAGAAGGCACGAGCCCTGGAAGAAATGGCCCAGTTGGCCGCGCTCGGTTCGGGCGAGGTATCCCAAAGGGCAATCCCCCTGCATACCAAGGCGATCGAAATTGCAGACAAGTTGGCCAACAGCGATAACATCGAACTGCGCCACGCGGCACAATGTTTGTTGGTCGATGCCCATTTGGCCATCGCAAAACTAATTGCCACTGGAAACTTCCAGGATAAGAATCGGGCCGTTCCGGAGTGGATCGAGCGGGCATCCGGTCTGGCTGAAGCGTTGATCGACGAAGACTCAGCATATCTTCCTCGTCGGTTGCAAGTCTCGGTGAGTGCACTGGCAGCCGCTACGAATCTCGACAAACCGATCAACCCCAAGCTGTGGATCGAAGAAGCCGAAGAAACGGTTCGTTTCCTCGAATCCGAGATCAGCGATCGACTCACTTGCAGCCAGTTCGACTGGCAACTTGGATTAGCGTATCTGCACGCTGCCGACATCGAGCATGTCCGCAGCCAGGCTGCTTCGGCCAAACACTTTGGCGAGTTAGCCGAGGAGAAGCTCAGCGAACTCTCCCGCCAGCGCGACGAGTTGCCCGACACGGGCTACACCATGGGCCGACTCTATTTCCAGATCGGTGCTGTCTATGCGATCCACGAGGAAGACCACGAAGCGGCCTGCGAGTGGTACAACCAGGCTGCCGAATTGTTGCTCAACCCCGTGCCTGTCACCACTCTGGCTGTGCCTCAACAGCATGGTGACGCGTTGGTGAGCATGGGTGTCTCTTACTGGCGGATTGACCAACGGGACCGTGCCGTGGAGTTGACGCTTGCCGGAGTGGAACTAATCGAGCAGGCCGTCGATGCCGGACTTTTGGGCTCGAAGTCCCTGGCTATACCTTACGAAAACCTCTCGGCCATGTATCAGGCTCTAGGCAAGGAAGAACCAGCCAGCCGCTATCAGCAACTTGCACGTAAAATTACTGGCGGACTGGGATTTGACAGCTCGCGGAAATAGGTTTGATAGCCGAGGGCACATGACCCAGGGTTCTCTGCAGATTAAACCATTGGCTTCCGCCAACAGCTGTTATATCCTGGAGGCATGTCCGACTTTGATCCTTCCAAATATGGCTCCGCGCTCGCCGACTTGATTGCATCCGCTAGCCCCATGCCGCTTGATGCAGGTAAACCGACTCTCGATGCAAAATCTGCGCTTGCAGAATTATCTGTCGATTATGCATTTTCACACGCCACAGTAACTGATTTCCAGATGGCCCGTTGTTGCCTGTCGGGATTGTGGCTCTTGCACAATTTCTTGGACGAGTCTCACACGATCAGCCAGGGAATTTCTACTCCGTCGGGAAGTTATTGGCATGGCATCATGCATCGCCGCGAAGGGGATTATTCCAATTCGAAATACTGGATGCGGCGCGTGGGCGATCATCCCGTGCTGGACGCCATGGCTGAGAGAGAACCCGGATGGGATCCCTTTCACTTCGTGGATGCTTGTGAGCAGGGAGTTCGCAGTGGCAAGCAAGATGAAGTTGCCGTGTTGCTTGCGCAGCAACAACTGGAATGGCAGTTGTTGTTCGATTTCTGTTACGCCGCGGCTGTCGGGAAATAGCCGAAGGATTCTCCCCAACTGACGAGGCCCTTGAAACTGGCCCCCAAAAGTCGATACTGAGGGTTGGTTCAATCGAATATCGCCCCCCAATTTATCCTATGAAAGGCTCAATCATGTCACGTTCCGGAGCAGTCACATTCAAAGGCAATCCCATGACTCTGGCTGGCGATGCTGTCCAGACCGGCAAACCGGCCCCCGATTTCAAGCTACACTTCTTCAAGGACGGGATGCAGCAACTCACTCTGTCCGACCTGAAAGGTAAGCCCACCATTCTGAGCGTGGTCCCTTCGCTCGATACACCCGTTTGCCAGACTCAAACCAAAAAATTCAATGAATCTCTTGGCGAACTCGGCGATCGGGTCAACGCCGTCACGGTGAGTCTCGACCTGCCTTTCGCAATGAATCGCTTTTGTGGTGCCGAGAACATCACCAACATCCGCGCAGCAAGCGACTACCAGGATCGCAGCTTCGGCAACAATTGGGGAACTCTCATCGAAGAGTTGAAGATTCTTTGCCGAGCAGCGTTCGTACTCGATGCCGACGGAAACGTGGTTTACGCTGAATATGTCCCCGAGGTCACCAGCGAACCCAACTACGATGCTGCTTTGGAAGCCCTGCAGGGACAGTTGCAGGCAGCGTAATTCGGCTTCTTCTTAAGAAACCCAGCCGGAGGGTGTGACCCTCCGGCTGGTTTATTCTCTTAGCTTAACTCTGATGGACACAACCGATGGGTAGATTTCTGACAATCGTGATTGTTCTGGTCATTGTCGCGCTGCTGATCAACCGTTGGCAGAAGAAGGAAAACCCAGGGGACGAGGTTAAACCCGTCTCCCCGCCGGCAGAGGTTGCCGCAACGACTGAACTAGAGAAACCCTCGGCAGAGACCGTTTCCGCGTCCCCGTCTCCCACCAAGAGTGATGCTGAATCGGAACCCGCTGCCGAACCAGAGACCGTGAAACTCGGCAATGGCACTCTCTTGGGTGGAATCCCCGGTGAGGGAGACCTCACTTTGGAGCAAATCGATACCTGGCTCGCCGATCCTAAGAATCACATTGTGCTGCAGCCTGAACTTCCCCTGGGCCTGGCTGCCGGTGCGGGGGCGATCACCGGGATTGAAGAAAACCCACTGACTCGCGCTAAGATCGAACTCGGTCGCCAACTCTACTTCGATACGCGACTGTCCATAGACGATTCGATTAGTTGTGCAAGCTGCCATGATCCTGAGTTTGGCTATGCGAAGAACACTCGTTTCGGCGTGGGTGTGGAGAAACAAGAGGGAAATCGCAATTCACCCGTGGCTTTTAATCGCATCCTCAGTGGGGCACAGTTCTGGGATGGGCGTGCTGCCTCGCTAGAAGATCAGGCCATCGGACCGATGGCCAATCCCATCGAGATGGGCAACACCCATGAAGTCGTGGTGAAGACCATCTCCGAAATCCCCGGCTATCAAAAACAGTTCGAGGCCATTTTTGAAGATGGCGCGACGATTGAAAACGCAGGCAAGGCGATTGCCAGTTTTGAACGAACGCTGGTCACTGGTCCTGCGCCCTGGGACCATCATCTGGAACTGAAGAATTTTGAACGCGCCTATGCCGCCGACATCGAGGACTTGGAAGCCCTCCAAGAGGAAGACGAAGAACTCTACAACGATTACATGCAGCTCAAAAAGGCAAGTGAGGCCAATCCCATCAGCGAGTCGGCTGTTCGGGGCGGCAAACTCTTCTTCAGTGACAAAGCTGGTTGCACCGCTTGCCACGTGGGAGCTAATTTTACTGACGAGAAGTATCACAACCTCGGCGTGGGGATGGACGCTGATGAACCCGACTTGGGTAGGTATGAAGTGACCAAGGAAGATGTCGACCGCGGCGCGTTCAAGACCCCCACAGTTCGCAACATCGCCCAGACGGGGCCCTACATGCACGATGGTTCGCAGGAGACACTCGAAGAAGTTGTCGACTGGTACGTGAAGGGAGGACATCCGAATCCCCACTTGAGCGAAAAGGTCAAGAAGCTTGACCTCACCGACCAGGACAAGGCCGATCTGGTGGCATTCATGAAAGAGGGACTCACCGGTTCGCTGCCCCCTGTGGAAACTGGCCGACTTCCCAAATAATTCATGGGGGAATTCGGGAATGGTAGGAATTGGGGAATTCTTCTATTCCCTCAATCCTTCCGTTCCTCCTATTTCTTTGCTTCTCCTTCCTCAACCACGTGCGCGTTGATCACCCGTGCATCGACCACGGTCGAATTGCCTCGCACCGTGTCTTCGCCTGAGCCATCCCAAAAGTTAACCGACTGCACGCGGACATTCTTCGCTATCCAGAGACGTACACCCTTCATCACCAGCGTTCGGAACGGCGGTATCAAGAGCGACAATCCAAAGATGTCGGTGAGCACGCCGGGCGTGATCAGTAAGAGTCCTGCCACCAGAATCAACGCTCCGTCACCCAACGCTTTGGCGGGCAGCATTCCTTGCCGCATTTCGCTCTGCATGCGATTGAGCGCTTGAAATCCTTGCCAACGAGCCAATGCGGCTCCAGCGATTCCCGTGGCCAGGACGACTGCGATGGTGGTCCAGAAACCGAAAATACCGCTCAATTTCACCAAGAGCCAGAGCTCGGTGAGCGGCAAGAGCGTGAATAGCAGCAATAGTTGAAGCATAGTATCTCAATCGTAGGGGGTTGAGCGTCGATGTAGTAGCCCCCTTAATCTCGATCTCCTGCTCCACGATCGCCATCTTGCACTAGTTTCGGCGGGTAATGGGCTAGCATGGCAGTCACGTACCGCAGAAAAACCACCGTGACACCCCAGGCCTCAGTTGTTAGTCTGCGGCGCAGAAAACATGAATAAGACGTTGATAACGCTTCACGGGAGAAAATTGAATGAGTTATTTTGCTGAATTTGAGGCGCTTCTGGCCAACCTCGCCCGATCCTCCGGCACCGGCCTGGTGATCCTCGCTGGGGCCGTGATGGCTTACTTAGGTTTACATCGAGGTCTGAAAACTTTGGAGTACCGCAGCCAACTTCCTGCGCGCTTGATTGGCACCTTACGACGCTCAAGCTTCTGGTTGATCTTAGCAGCTTCGACGCTTCTCTTTCTCCAATCGATTGGCGTGCTGCACAGTGTCGTTACTGCGGTATCCGGAGTCTTTGCCCTCGTTGCCATCGGGTTTGTCGCTGTATGGAGCGTCTTGAGCAATACCTTGTGCTCACTGATCCTGATGATTATTCGCCCCTTCCGGGTTGGCGATACGATTGGCTTTCCTCCGGATGCTTATCGTGGCAAGGTAGTGAATTTCAATATGATCTTTACCACCTTGGAAACCGAGGATGGCATGCTCCTGCAAGTGCCGAACAATACCTTCTTCCAACGACCCATCATGCGCAAAAAAGGAACGTGGCAGATCGGGTTGCAGGATCAACTCTATGAGCGTGCCAATGCCAATGGCAGAAGACCTGATTCAAATCTCGCCTCAGTAGATTCGCAGAAAGCTGCGTAAGGGTGTCGACCGAGCTAAGTGTGTGACAGGACCCGGATAGAATCATCAAATCTACCTTGACATAGCCAATGTGTTCGCATGTATACTATATGGCATGTCGACCGAACCACATCAACCTTTCACAGTCCGCGGCCGAGGCGCTGGCATTCAGCCGGCGAATCCCTATCTCTCGGTTTCCCAAGAGGCGGACTGGGAACACGTTGTCGAAGACGAAGACTATCTGGCCGAATTGGGGCAGCCACGCACGGTGTACCTGCCGGACGCCTCTCAATCGATTGTCGCCGAGAACGACAGTCCCGACATTCCGTTTCGTTACAGTGTGAATCCCTATCGGGGTTGTGCTCATGGCTGTAGTTATTGCTATGCCCGACCTACGCACGAGTACCTGGGCCTTTCGGCGGGGATCGATTTTGAAACCAAGGTGATGGTCAAACATCGCGCCGGAGAGCTTCTTCGGGATTGGCTCGCTCGGCCTGGTTGGAAACCCGAACCAATTACGTTTTCAGGAGTGACCGATTGCTATCAACCCGCCGAGCGTGAATTCCGCTTGACTCGTTCCTGTCTGGAAGTGGCACTCGAAGCTCGACAACCCGTGAATTTGATTACCAAAAACGCTCTGGTGCTGCGGGACCTGGATCTGCTAATCGAACTGGCTGAGAAGCATCTTGTGCGCGTAGCAATCAGCATCACCAGCTTGCATCAAGAACTCACGCGGGTGCTGGAACCCCGCACCAGCAGTCCGGCGGCGCGGCTAGCTTCATTAGAAAAACTCTCCGCCGCGGGAGTTTCCACTTTTGTGATGACCGCCCCGATCATTCCCGGGCTGAACGACAATGAAGTGCCAAGCATTTTACGAGCGGCCAGCGAGGCTGGAGCCCAAGGAGCGGCTTACGTGCTGCTGCGGTTGCCTACAACCGTGCGGCCGATTTTCTTCGACTGGCTCGAACGGCAGATCCCCGATCAGGCGGAGAAGATCAAAAACCGAATTCGTGATACGCGCCACGGCCGAGACAACAGCGCACAATTCGGCGAGCGGATGCGAGGCGCGGGGAAGATTGCCGAGCAGATCGGCCAGACATTTCGCGTATTCGCGGCGAAATACGGGCTCTTGGGAAAACTGCCCCCGTTGGACTGCTCGCAGTTTCATCCACCGCGATCAACGGCGGGTCAGATGTCACTCTTTTAGGTGACTTCACGCCCCGGGATTGCAATCCCTAGGTATTATGCGCTCTCCAATTGTGGTGAGCAGAGTGCCGCGGTAAGAACTGCTGAGACGTAGGAACCGATCTCCGGTTCCTGCGACGCGCGGGGACCGGCGACATTCAAACGCTCGACTTGATGCGCGCGAATGAAATCTGCAATTCTCTCACCTGCCTCGATAACCGAAGGCGTCGTTTGTTGTGCGATGTGCAAACAGGGTTTCCCCTCACGCTCGGCAACGGCCAGGGTCAACGCTGACCCTCCGGTAACTTCCGCTTGAGTGGTGATGACCAACGTTGCATCCGAGTCGCGCACGTTCCAACGAGTTCGTTGATCGTATTTCGCACTTGTCGTTTCCCGTAACAGATACTGCTCATCGAGTGGGCCATCTTCAGCGCGTCGGCCCCGGGGACACCACCCGTCGTGTTCGATCCCCATGTGGATCGCAAAGTCGAGCGCAGCGCGGTCAGCACCCGTCTGTCCACCCGAAACAATTGTCAGTGGTAAGCCCATGTTACGGTCGCAGTCCCTCAGGGATGCCATCAGGAAAATGTCTTTGAATCGCCTCGTCGATGTAGGCAACACGATTGGCTGGCTTAGGATGCGTGCTCAAGAATTCCGGCGGCCCCTGTCCACCGGCAGCCTCTTCGAGCACCTTCATCACCCCTTTCATCGCGCGAGGATCGTAGCCGGCCTGATAGGTGAGCCGCACTCCCCAGTCGTCGGATTCGATCTCCGCCTCGCGGCCGTACTTCATGCTGATAGCTGAGGAAATCATCTGGGCCATCTGCGCGCTCTCCTGGGTTCCGCCCAACACGCCGATCGCGCCTGCGAGACCTTGGAACAATCCCTGGCGAGCCATCTGTTTGTTCCCATGCCGTGCGATGACATGCCCGATTTCGTGGCCCAACACGCCAGCAAGCTGACCCTCGGTCTCAAGTGCTCTATACAGCGCCTCGGTGATAAAAACCTGACCACCGGGTAGCGCAAAAGCGTTGACCGTCTGCGGGTCAGCAAGCAACGTGAACTGAAACGCCCGCTCGTAAGGGTTGTGGCGATTGGCACCGGGATTTTGTTGATTGTACTCGTCAAGTTGACGATCCAGGGCTTCGAGCAGGCGCAATCCAACCTGCTGCACTTGCTGCTGGGCGGCCAGATTGCGCGAAGGACCGCCATGCATATTGATCAACTCCGGCTTGGCCTGCAGGCCGAGTTGGATCTCGTCGGTTTCATCTGCGAGGGCCACCCGCTCTACCTCACCGGTTACCTCATTGAGATCACCCGGTTTTGTGTAATAGCTCAAGAAGGCAAACGCTGCGATGGCTAAGGCAATCAACAGCCTGATTTTGAAACTGCTGCCGGTTCCCGAACGACCAAACATCGGTCGGCGTCCCGCTCCATAAGCGCGAGCGCGGCGTTGCCGTTGCGGAAAAGGAAAACGCAAAGGTGCGGAGCGCGGCATGGCAGTTTCCTCAGGGAGCCCGTAGTTGACGAGCGTTCACTATAGCATGATCTGCGCGGAAGAAAAGTCGTACGAAAACCAAGCCGGACTGCCACGCAGTCCAGGCCAACGTCCAAGAGTCAGCGCCCGGAGGCAGGTGTGCCTCCGGCTAGCAAGTTGTTACCGGCAGTGCGAGAGCGCCACCACAGCTAGTGCGGTGGCTAGCAGAGGTTCGTCTTCCTTCATCAAAGGACTCACGGTGTTCACAAAGCTGCCGACCTCGCGTTGGTGCCTGGCAACAGCCGCTGCCAACTTGGCCCGTTCTTCAACAGGAAAATCGAGAGCGCGAAACACTTCTGCCCGCGTCGCGTAGTGATAAAACTGAATCGCCTCGCCCCAGGGCTCGGGATGATCGGTTGGCACTCCTTGAGGATAGTCGAGATTTGTATGTTTCTTGAGCCAATCGACTGCGGCGATAATTCGCTGATCGTCTCTGGGAACTCCTGAAGCCAACAGTGCGAGGATGCCGTCGCAGGTTGCCGTGGCGTAACTTTGCCAGCAATTGCCGTCTTCATTCATGCGGCCCTTGTTGGCAGCCAACACAACGGGGGAGAAATAGAATCCGCCGTCGAAAGGGATTTCGTTTGGTCGTGCCGCACCGTCAGGCATCGGTTGCCCGGCCAAAGCAGAAGGATGCTTTTGCACAACACGCAAGAAACACTGAGCCCGATTGGCCAGATTACAATGGAAATCAGCAAAAGCTGGCAAACGGCGGTTGGCGACTGCTAGTGCTTCTAATACGCGCCGAGTATGGGCAAGATCCATGTGGCCCGAATCGCCCGGACTTTGCGCCTGATCGAATCCCCACCCTCCGTAAGCAGGCATTTCAGGTTTAAATCCATCGTCTTCATTGAATTGCGCCTTCGCTAAGAATTCCTGCATCTTCCACGAGGCGAGATCTCCTTGCTTTCTGAGAAGATTGCCATGACGTTGAAGTTTCTCAATGGCCATGAGTGCATAAGCCGTGCTGTAGACCGGGTACTCGAGAATATCTGGATCGCTGCGACCGATCGCACCGTCGGCATCGAGATGTTTGACAATAAACTGCACGGCTCGCATAGCCCTCTCGACGTCGTGACTTGAAAGCGTGTCGCTGCTTTGCAGCAACGTATGCAGCAGAAATGGCGTGAGTGCCTGCCCGGAGCGCAACACCGCATACTGCTCACTCCGCCAGGAGCCGTCGTCTTGCTGCTGGCTCCAGAGATAGTCCACAGCACGAGCAAGGGATTGCTCGGGCGTGGTTTCTTCCGCGGCGTGCGAATGAAGTGAAATTGCGAGTAGCAATCCGACAACACAAAGTAATCTTCGCATAATTATTCTTCCCCGCGCCAGTCTCTCCCTAGCCGGATGCACACTTGCCTCCGGGGTCTAAAATTAATGTCCCCGGAGGGCGGTGGCCCTCCGGCTAGGAAAAAAGAATCTAAATGCTCGCATTACATTCCTGCATCAGCCATCTGGTGGCTGTTGGTGCGCTTGGCCATTTCACTGAGGAACTCGGCGTCGTTCTCCGTGGTGAGACACTGCACAACGGCTGCCGTGCAGAACACAGGACTGGTGATGCAATGGTGGCCGCTCCACGAGCCGTCGCCATTCTGCACTTTTTCCAGTCGCTCGGCCATCTTGCCATTCCAGTTCTGAAATTTGTCGCCGCCGGCGATCACGAGCGATTCGCTAGTCATCAGATAGCTGAGGTACTCTTCGCCGCCGTTGTTGCCGAAACCCTTGAGCAGTTGCTCATCTCCCAGGCGGTCGATCTGGGCCTCATTCTGCACGGCCGCCTGAGCCAACTTGCGAGCGGCGACTGGTTCCAAGCCTGACACCCGGAGAGATTCTTCACTCACCACAGCATTGGCCTCCAATTTGCCTTCGGCTTTGGCTTTTTCGACTCTTGACTGTGCTTCCTGAGCATCAGCCGCATTGGCGCGCAGGGCACCATTGAATGCGTAGAGTTCCACGCCCGCCGCGGCCGATGCATCTGCTTTGCCCGTGGCGACGCTGAAGTTTCCTTTTTGATAATTGCGCGCCTTTTCGAGCACGTCTTTGTCGATCTGTTTGCCATTGGCCGCCGCGATTTCCAATGCCGAGCAGGAGAGCGACGATTGCAACACGGGCGCCCAACCACCCCCCTGTCCCCAACTGCCGTCGGCCTGCTGCGAGACCTGCAACTTGGCAAGACACTTGTCCAGCGCTGCATCGACACGCTTGTGCAGCGCTTCGTCCTTTTCTACTAGCGGCAACACGCGGGAGAGATACTGCGATGTCATCGCTGTGTCGACGTAGCGACCGAGTTTGATCTGCGGTTGGGTTCCTTCGACGTCGGTGATCAGCGGACCTTCGACTTTTGATTTCTCGACGGCCGTCAGCAAATACTCGAGCCCTCGTTTCGCTTGCGACTGGTACAGACCCTCGACCGGTGTATGCCCAGCACGCATCAGCGAGAGTAGCGTAAAGGCAGTGGTCGCAGGATCGGTCTGGACGGCATGTGGATCGCGAACACTCTGCTGGGCGTGGGAACCTCCGCCCCAGCCACCATCGTTATGCTGGGCCGCAATCAGCCAGGCGATCCCCTTTTGTAAAAAGTTGGGAAGATTGCCAGGAGTTATCGGTTGTGGTTCAGGTTTCGGCTCGTTCTCTTTGACAATCTGTTCGACCACCTGCTTGGTCGCCGCGGCGGCGGGGTCGTCGCTAGCCGGCTTGGCGTGAAGCGAATGAATCGAACTGGCAACCGCTAGCAAGGCCAGCGCAGCACAAAATACGCGGGAAACGGACATGACGGGTCTCCTTTTCTCTGGAAAATCGAAGGAAAAGTCAGCCGACACAGCTCGGCTAATTAGTTCGACGCAGGCCGAGGGGAAAGAGTTCCCGGGATTTTCTTGTAGGAAACGCCCAGGGATTTAAATCCCTGGGCGATCACTCGTTTATTGCGCCCGCCGCTTCCGGCCCTGAGGGGCAAACATCTTCTGCACGGCGGCGATTCCTTCCAGCAGGCGGTCTACTTCCTCGGGGCGGTTGTAGAGATAGAAACTTGCCCGGGTGCTGGCCGAGAGGCCCAATAGTTTGTGAAGCGGCTGCGTGCAATGGTGTCCGGCGCGCACGGCTACACCAAAGCGGTCGTTGAGCACCTGGGCGAACTCGTGAGCATGGATTCGCTCGAAGGCGAAACTCACCAGGCTGCTGCGATGCTCGGGAGCGGGGCCGAGGATCCGCAGTCCCTCGATCTGGCTCAATCCTTCGTACGCGTACTGTACGAGTGCCTGTTCGTGGCGATGGATAGCGTCGAGTCCAATCTTTTGCAGATAGTCGATCGCTGCCGACATGGCGATGGCTGGTACGATCGGCGGCGTGCCCGCTTCGAATTTGGCCGGCAGCTCGGCTGGGGTAAATCCATCGAGCCGCACCTCATTGATCATGCTCCCGCCACCCAAAAACGGGGGCATAGAGTCGAGGAGTGATTCCTTGCCGTAAAGAATGCCAACTCCCGAAGGGCCACACATTTTGTGACCACTGAATGCAAGGAAGTCGCAGTCCCACGCCTGCACGTCGGTAGTCATGTGGGGCACGCTCTGCGCGGCATCGACCAAGACGAGTGCGCCGACGGCATGAGCCTGCGCAATTATCTCGGCGATTGGATTCACAGTCCCCAGGGTATTCGACATACTCGTCACGGCCACCAGTTTGGTTCGTTCACTCAGCAGCATGGCAAATGTATCCATGTCGAGCCGGCCATCATCAGTGATCGGCACATGCCGCAAAGTGGCGCCCATCTTGGCGGCGACCTGTTGCCAGGGGACCAGGTTCGAGTGGTGCTCCATCACAGTGGTGAGGATTTCGTCGCCCGGGCGCAGATTCGTTTCACCCCAACTGCGGGCCACCAAGTTGATTGAACCAGTGGTTCCCTGCGTGAAAATGATCTCGTGTGCATGGGTGGCACCGATGAACCGGGCGGCCTTTTCGCGGGCCAGTTCGTATTGCTCGGTGCTGCGCTCGCTGAGGGTGTGGATCCCGCGATGCACGTTGGCGTAGTCGCGTTCATAGACGCGGGCAATTGCATCAATCACCTGCCGGGGACGTTGCGTGCTGGCGGCATTGTCGAGAAACACCAGTGGGTGCCCGTCGAGGACATTCTCCGAGAGGATTGGAAAATCCCGGCGGAGCGCCTCGGGCAAGAGCACGACCTGATCGATGGTAGTGAGGATGCTCATGACTGGCCCGACCTTTCCAAGGGAGAATGCACTGCCGATTGCATCACCTTCCACGAGAGCAGACAGCACTTCTGTCGATTCGGCGTAAGCCGCGGGCCGTAGAGTTCGAGCATGTCCTCAGCGGAAAACTGCTTGACGTCCTCAATCGATTTGCCCTGCAACTTTTCCAGGAGCATCGAGGCCGAGGCCTGGCTGATTACGCAACCTTCGCCATTGAAAAACGCATCGACGATCTTGCCCCCGTCGTCGAGCTGCAACTCGATCCGCACCACGTCGCCACACAAGGGGTTCTTGTCCTCGTGGGCATGCGTGGCCGTGGGGAGCGAACCGCGATGAAACGGGTCTTCGTAGTGATCGAGGATATGATCCTGGTAAAGTTCTTCTTCGCTGGGCATGGGGGAGGATGTGGGATGTCAAATGTCTGATTGCTTATTTCGGAATACTCTTATCATATACCTTCTCACATCTAACATCGAACTTCTAGCCCCTCGCAGTTATTAAAGAATCGCGATTCCCTCTTTTCTCAATTAAACAAATATACTCTCGCAAAGGCGCCAAGGCGCAGACTTCAAGTTAGAGCTCTAATCGTCATTCTTTGCGCCTTGGCGACTTTGCGAGATTCTCTTCGCCTAAATCATGCCAAAAACGACTCTGCAATGTACTTACAGACTACCACGGTCTGTCACGCAGGATCTCAGTGGCAGCGTTCTTGCCGCAGGCGCCCATGACGCCGCCGCCGGGGTGGCTGGCGGCGCCACAAAGATACAGACCCGGCACGGGGGTGCGATGATCGGCCCAGCCGGCCACAGGTCGAAAGCAATAGAGCTGATGCAGCGGCATGGCCCCCTGCATGATGTTCCCGCCGGTGATGCCGAAGGTGCGTTCCAAATCGAGCGGCGTGAGTACCTGGCGATGTTCGATCGCAGCGGGCACATTGGGGGCATACTCGGCAAGTGTCTCGACACAGCGGTCACCGAATGACTCGCGGATGTTGTCCCAATTTCCCTCGGCGAGTTTGTAAGGCGCAAACTGCACGAACATCGAGAGGATGTGTTTTCCCGGCGGAGCAATCGAAGAATCAACGCTGGTGGCCATCGTGCATTCAAGTATGGGCTTTTCGCTGGGCCGACCGTACTTGGCATCGTCGTAGGCCCGTTCGATGTAATCGAGCGATGGGCCGATGTGCATCGTGCCGTGATGATGCGGACCGACACCCTCACCGGGGATACAACTAAACCGCGGCGGCTCGCTCAGCGCAAGATTCACCTTGGCCGAGGCCGAGGAATAATCGATCCGGGCGACTGCCTCGCGAAACTCCTCTGGCAGCACGTCGGGAGCGAGCAATCGCTCGAAGGTGAGATGGGCATCGACACTCGATGCCACCACGCGCGCCATGAGTTGCGAACCATCTTGGAGTCCCACGCCGCAGGCGCCATGTTTGTCGGTATGAATCGCATGCACGGGAGCCTCGCGGCGAATCTCGACGCCGAGATCCATGCAAGCTGCGGCCAGTGCGTCGGATAACGCCCCCATCCCCCCCTGTACGTAGCCCCACACTCCGCGCGCTCCGCCTGCTTCCCCCATTACATGGTGCAGAAGCACATAGGCACTTCCGGGGGAGCTGATCGAAGTGAATGCCCCGATAATGGCATCCGTGGCTAATGTCGCCCGTAGTACGTCACTCTCAAACCAACGCTCGAGAATCGGCCGCGCGGCTCCGGTGAGTAGTTCCACTGCCTCGGGCATATCAGCACCGAGCGACTTCATTGCACTGTACATGTTGAGAAGCTTTTTTCCGTCGCGCAGGCGTTTGGCGAGGCCGATCTTTCGCCAAGATTTTGGCAACGGCAGCGGATCAGGGGCTGCCTCGCCGAGCACCGGTTCCAGAGTGGCGGCGATGCGCTCTAACAGTGCCTCATAGCGCGGATAGGCCGCCGCGTCGCGCATGCTGAACTTGCCGATCTCACGCTGGTTCAGTGCCGCGTCCGGCCCCATCAACAGGCTGCGGCCATCGGGCAGTGGAGTAAACGATGAGGGAGACCGGGGCAGAATCGTGAGACCATATTCCTTAAGCCGCAGCTCGCGCAGGATTTGCGTTTGAAACAGGCTGATGACGTAGGCGGCAGTCGAAACCTTGTAGCCCGGCCACAATTCTTCAGTCGAAGCACAGCCCCCCAGCACGTGCCGACGCTCCAGGACACACACCTTGCGACCCGCCTTGGCAAGATACGCTGCTGCGACCAGTCCATTATGTCCCCCGCCAATAATAATGCAGTCATATTTGCCGTGCTTGGCCATGGTGAATCCATTCTGAGCCAGTTGGTAAAATGCAATCCAGCATTGTATCGATTTCTGTCAGATAGCGGGAGAGTCAAGAGTCGAGCTTCCTGACTATAGTCCCAGCATTTTGGCCGTGGCGAGCCACTTGAGTTCTCCCTGTCCCTGGGCAATTGCGCCCTCCATGCGGATTGCCGCGATGCTTCCCTTGGCAAAGCGGATGTGCGCGCAACTGTCTCCCACGAGTTCTGCAGCCAGCAAGCCGACATCGGGGGCATGGCCGACCCAGCAGATCGACTCCCGCTTGGCCTGCCGGGTCCATTGCAAGAGCGCCGCAAGATCGCTGCCTGGCTCCAAGGCACTGACTTGAACGACACAAGGTCCGCGAGGCGTGTGCTTACTGATGATCTCCGCAGTTTGTACACATCGCGTGTAAGGACTCGTGGCAATCAGATCCGGAGTAAATCCTCTTTCCGCCAGCGCCTGGACGACATGCAGATAGCGCTCGGCACCCTCCGGTTCAAGCTCGCGCTGGGAATCATCCGGCCAGCGGGGATCACCATGCTCATAAGCCCAGGCATGTCGTGCGATGTAAATGTTCATGGGTGGTTCGTGATTAGTGGTTAATGGCGAGCCAGAAGCGTAAGCGCCTGGAGATTGATTAACGCGCGATTATCGTTCTCGCCACAAATTGGCATCTGATATTTGAAGCTCTGCTTGTCGTTTTGCAATGGCAGCTTTGAAACGCCTGGCATCGGTGGGGTAACCTGCCGTTGGCTTCAGGCCCGGTACCTCACGGCACCAATAGTCGTTAAACGCCCGCATGGCCAATTCGCGGTAGTATTTGGCCGTCATCGAAGCAAGCGCCACGGGGAGTTCAGCTTCGCCTTTGGTGCGAAACTGGATTTCCGTCCGCAAGTCGCTCGTCTCCCAGGCATAGTGGCTCATGGGACCACTCTCGGTAAGCGTGTCGATCCATCCCTCGGGAAAGTAATGCTGCAGCAGAGCAAGATAGCGATTGCGCCCGCCATGCTTGTCGCAGGTGATGAAGAAGTGGTTGGTGGCTGGTGGTTGGTGGTTGGAAATGTAGTCGATCACTTCACGGACCAGCCCAATTGACACATGTGATAGGGCGGCGCCTTTGGTGCCGAAGTGTGCTGTTAGTTCGTTGAACTCGCGGGGGAATACCATGCGTACGCGAAGGTCGGTGAGCTTGATCCCCGCGAAGCTACAAGCGGAGGTGAAGCGCGGAGAGAGTTCGTTGATTTCATCCAAGGTAGCGTGGAGGGGAAGCTCGCAATCGTAGTCCGTGTACCAGGGCACCGCGGGAGTGTGATGATGAATTAGAGTTCTCCAGCGAGCCGGTACGCTCCCGTGACCGTTCTTCAACCCTACCAACACACCTCGCTCCAATTGCAGCAATCCTGTGCCGGGTTTGTAAAGCGTTTTCGAGTCGGCAATGGCCAGCTGGGTGGTTGATGGAGTGGGGGAAACAATTTCTGCCAAGCGGCTGTAGAGGTCGCAGATCACCCTCCGCCTTCCAGCAAGGGCTGTTGAAGCAGTTACAGCATTCTTCCCTCGCCACTCGCCACTCACCACTCGTAACTCATCCTCGATCCACCACGCACTTGCGGCGACAACCAGCGGCCCTAGATTTGGTCCATAACCTGCTTCGTCGATGCCGATGAGCCATGCCATGCGGGAGAGTATAGCGTTTCCTGCGATGCGTTGCATCTCGGCTATGGAGCCTCAGAGAATAATTTTAGCCGCGATGCAACGCATCGCAGGGTCCTATTTAAACCGCAATAACCCAAAATTCGTGGGATCGGCCTCACCCGCCAACGGGGTAGCGAGACTCTGGGACCCTTGTTCAGGAATGAACCTCTCGACACCGATTGCCCAAGTGTCACCGATCTCTGGCTCATTGGCTGCGAGCGCACGCCAGGGTATGGCGGCTTCGATGGTCCACGATTTTTCATCGCCCCCCGCTGCCACGAACCACTGCGGGTTCCAGGAGTGATCCTGCCAGCAGGCATCATTAGTCCAACCGCGGTGATCAACGGTCAAAGCGAAGTAGGTAATGTAGTCGCGATCCACGTCCAGGAGAAATTGAATTCGATCGTGAGCCGACAAATCAGCGTCGTACGTGCGCGGCCGATCGTCGGTGGAATAGCTGAGCGCAGGCAATTTCTCACAGCGAATGGCGAGATAGAGATATTCATCATCGCGAGCGATTTCGAATTCGGAATGCGGAGGGTCAAGCTTGACGAACTCATGTTCCCATATCTGTTCGTCGAATATGCCGTCAAGGTGAGGTCTTTCGGCAGTGAATCGACAATCGACCAGGGAAACGCGCGGCTTCGGTCGTTCGGGGTCAGCAAGCCAGCGTTCGACACTGCCACATAATTGCCAGGCTTCTCCGGTTGAGCGGAGAGCTAACGCTTCCAGGTATTTTTCGGGCCCCCCAGAAACATCGCGACTGCGTTCGGCAACTGCCCAGGGAACGCGTACCTGGGGCTCGGCATACAGCACTGGTCGTGTGTGGGCGATGTGCTGGGTGATTTGCACTGCTCGGGTGAATCGCTGGAAATCAATACTTTGTTCGTAGGCCGCAGGCTCAACAGTGCCATCTGTCCCGGAGGTGTTTTCACTGGTAGCTTCCACGGCAATCGCTTGGGCAACCGCGGGTGTAACCTGCTTGTAGGCGTGGGCAGCCTCGCCGCTGGCATAGTACTGCACCAGCCAAACCAACCCCGCGTCAACCAGTGGATCGCTGGGATAGCGTCGTGCCAAAAGTTCCAACGTCGCGGCCTTCAGGTCGAGTTGACCTGCTTTTTCAAAGTGAGAGGAGAGTTCATACAGCAATGCCGCAGCCGCAGTCGGATCGAGATCAACGAGCATTTGTCCGACCTGAGCCAAGAGGGCTGGGTTGCCCCCGCTAGCGCGAAAGATGTTTCGCAAGTTGCGGCGCTTCTCAGCAACACGCTGTTGGGATTGCGCAGCGAGAGGATCACCGATGGCAACCTGTTCACGTCGCATTGCGGTGCCAGGCATCGCACCGAGTCCCGCTACAAGATCGTCGACCTGAGCGGACGGTTCCCCGGCAAGACTTTCCACGAGTCGAAACTCGTCGGCGATTGATGGATGAGTAAACTCGCGGCGCAGTAAACTCAACGCCGCCGTGCTGGAGTCAGCCAAACTCATGCCGGCCACAATCTGGTCCGAGAGCACTCGATGAGTGCCCCGCTCGCCTGAGGGGAGCAGCGCATAGACACGACTCACTTGCCAAGGAGAGAGAGCCAGTTGCTCGCTGAGTACTGTGAACTGCGACGGGTCGGCAGCCTGAGCGACGGCAGTTTCGGCTGCAACAGCAATTTGTTTGCTCAGTGGAGAACTAGCATCATGCGAGTCGGGAACAATCAACACGGCTGGTCGCCAGACGCGGAGTTGCCGCACGATCTCGGCAACGAGGCGGTCGGTGAGATCATCCGTTTCGTCGCCCTGAAACTGCCAGGCGTGGGTGACTGTACTGCCACCGAGAAATTGAACCGCTTCGGCAGTTCGGGCCTGAGAGGTGAGTTGATTGAATGCAGATGCATCCTTTTGCGGAGCGAGCAAATGAACCACCGTCCGATAGCCGTCGCACCTGGCAAGTTTGGCAATGGCCGTGAGCGGCAACTGTCGTTCATCCTCCAGGATCACTAACACGGCGGCTCGCGCTCCGGCAGCACGCTGCATCTGCCACGATTGTCCGCCATCGGTTGTGTGCATGATCGTTCCAAACTCACCGACGGCCCAGCCGTGCGCCTCGTCCACGAACGTCAGTTGATTGAGCGGTGTGGTGCTGCCTGTGGTATACCCTTGCCACGAGTTGCCGGCGTCTGGCGAATGCAACACGACCGAACCTGGAGAGCCCGCGATCCAGATGTTTTCGCCAACACTTGTGATCGCGCGCCACTCGATATGTGAGGAAATCTCCTCGGGCAGGATTTTGATTGATTCAAGCTGAGCACCGCCATCGGTTGTCGATTGAATCATCCCCCGCTGACCGACGATCCAGCCGGTGCCATCATTTGTGAGTTTCACAGCCTTGGCATTCAGCGAGGATTGTTGCACGGGGGCAATCGGCACGAGATCGCCAGCCACGAGTCGCGCCATCTGAGATCGGGGTCCGACGATTATTCCTTGGCGAGAGTTACTGAAATCACCTCCCCACCAGAAGGCGGGTGCTCCGACCCCCAGAGGTCGCCAGTTTCGCCCCCCATCGTCCGAAGCGAACACGCCTGCCGGTTCACCACCCGAACCGCGCCCCCAAGCCACGCCGTGCGCAGGATCGAAAAATTTGACCTCCTCCAAAGCAGGAACAAATACCAACTGCTGCTCCCAGGTTTGTCCCCCATCAGTCGTACGCAGCACGATCCCTTGGCTGGTCCAGAGATACGGCTGCGTTGCGCCTCCGACGGCCCAGCCGATTTGCCGATCCTGAAACCACACGCCCCCCAAACGCACATCGACATTTGATTTCTGTTGGTGCCAATGGCTTCCGCCATCCTTCGTGTGCCAAATACAACCATGGGCACCGACAACCCAGCCATAGTCGGCATCCACAAAATGGACGTCGCACAACGAGGCATCATCGACCAGAGCCGCGAGAGTGGAATTCTGAGATCCAGGGGTTATTGCCGGAGGGAAAGACTCATCTGCTTTCACGTTGCATTCACGAATCTGAATGAACAACACGCAGAATAAGAAAAGAGTGTTGCGAATCATGGGCGTCCTGTGCCACGCGTTCAATAGCATTATTCTCAAAGCGCCTTCGGAAGAAGTACTGAACAGTAGATAACAGTGAAAACAGATTGAAGTTGGCGTGACTGACTCTGTTGCCTCCGTTCCCTCCTGTTCAAATTCCTAATAACGACCAAAGAGTGGATTGTGTTTCATACCAATTTTAACGAAATCTTCATGTTGGCCTAGCGCAACGTTGGCCCTGAAGAATTGACGATTCAACGCTTCGTGCGGGATGTGCCGACTGCCGCCTTCATGGCATTTTTTGACCTATATTTTCACTGTTAAGCGAGCATCGGACACACACATGCTCCTATTCTCAGTGCATGCAGTCAACGTATGGATACCATGGACACGACTCAATCTCTTTCTGCACCGCCGCTGGATGATTTGGCCACACCGGCAATGGACAAGTTTGTTTCCCGGGTGAAGTCGCTCTACAGCCTTCCTGCCGTGGCGGTAGAGGTGCTGGAGCTAACTTCCCATCCCCAGATCGACACGCGGGCACTCAAGGAGTGCATCGAGCGCGACCCGGCCTTGACGGTTCGCATCCTCCGGGTCGTGAACAGCTCTCTGTTTGGGTTGAGTCATCCCGTTGGTAATCTGAGCCAAGCGATCACGATGCTGGGCATCAAACCACTCAAACTGCTGGTGCTGGGATTTAGCCTGCCGGAGCGCTTGTTCGCTGATTTGGCTCGCGAACAACTCCAGTGGTATTGGTCGACAACCTTGGTCCGAGCGGTCGCTGCACGGGAAATCAGCGAACAATTCTTTAAGCAGCCAGGCGACGAGGCTTTCCTGGCTGGTCTGCTCCAAGACATCGGTATCTTGGTGCTGCTGGGGCAGCTTCGCGGGTCCTACTCCCGATTCCTTTCCGGTGCGATGGAAAACGAAACGGATCTCTCACAGCTTGAAACCGAAGCACTCGGTTTTGACCATCTTGCCCTAAGCATTAGTCTTTTGAAGCAGTGGCGCATGCCAGTCCCACTGCAAAAAGCAATTTCCAATGTGCGGAAGCGAGAGATTCACGCTGGTGGAGAGACGTCGACGGACCATCTCACGCGGGTGTTGCAACTGGCGAACCTGTTTGGGGAATTGGTGGGGCGGAATCGCTTGTGCGTCTTACCCGAATTGCTGGAACTTGGAGAGGTCTATTGCGATCTCGACAAACCTCACTTGAGCCAAATGGTAGCCGAACTCCAACCAAAAGTTGAGCAATTAGCAGAAGTTCTCTCGCTCGAACTGCCCGGCGATCGAATGTACACTGATATTCTCAGCGCAGCGCATGATCAAATGTTGGCGCTCGAAAATGAGGAGAAAGCATCTACACATCAGAGTATTCCGGAAGAGGCAAAAATCGAATCCCTGGTGTTAAAAGAAGCCACCCGACTCCGGTTTGCTGTCAATTCTTTTCTCAGAGGTGCAACTCCCAAAGCTCTAGAACCAACAACAAAGTGTGACGAAGTGGGGGCAGTGGCCCCAGCGCCGCAGGATGTCGCCTTGGAACGAAGCTTGTCGAAACCCTCTTTTGTGTTCGACAACTCTTTTGAGCAGCGCTTGGTGTTTGCGGTAGGAAATTGTCGCTCCGAGAGGATACCTCTGAGCATTGTGATGTTAGAAGTTGCGCTTGAAAATTCATCCCATGGCGAAAAGGAACCTCTTCTCAACAAACTCTTGGACACGGCTTGCAGAGAAGTTTTCACATCCCCCATGGATCTGGAAATACACAATTTAACTCGTCGCACTTTGATCCTCTCAGGATGCGACCGCCACGATGCAGTCCGTATGGCCCGCGGGGCGATTTCCTCCATTGAAACTTCATTTCAGCGGCAATCGCCCCACACCCAAGAGCAGCGAATCCTGGTACGGTTGGGGGTTGCCAGCGTTGCCTTGCCTTCGAGGAATTTTGAGTCCTCAAGACTCCTGCAGACGGCAGATCGCTGTCTCTCAGCAACCCGCAACAGTGGGATTAGCTCGGTGAAAAGCCTGGAAATCTATTGAGCGGGAAAGTGGAATAATTAGTAGAGTATCCAAGAAGGGCTTTGCCCCAGGACTCCAGAGGGTGTAAGATTCCCCGATGAAGAGCGAGGCCCCCACCCCCGGATCCCCCCCTCCCCAGCAGCCAGTGGAGTCGCCGACTGATTCCCAGACCGCTGATTCAGACCACAAGACTTCTGACACTCCCGGACCACGTGGTGGACCGGCTAAGGGAGAACAGAAAAAGAGCCTGAAAGAAGATGATCCGTTTCATGACCCGGCCGTGGCTCATCTGCCGGAGCTGAAAGTCTCGGACCTGCATTTTCGACCGCAACGGCGCGTGCTTTTGCCGATCGTGTTGTTCCTGGCGACTTGTGCTTCGACCTTCTGGGTGGGAGTCACCCATTGGGAACCCCTCGAACCCCGCTACATCGCCACTTACGCCCACATGGCAGAGATCATCCGATCCAATTGGGTCATGGGCATGCAATACATGGTGGCCGTGCTGGCCATTCTGCTCACCCACGAGATGGGACACTTTCTGCAGACGGTCAAGTATCGCATCGCGGCCAGCTATCCCCTTTGCATCCCAATCCCTTTCAACGCGATCGGCACGATGGGCGCCGTGATCGGCATGGATGGCATGCGCGCCGACCGCCGGCAGATTTTCGACATCGGCATCGCTGGACCATTAGCGGGGCTCGTGGTGGCGATCCCTGTGTTGTGGTGGGGCATCACGGACTTGGATCTCTCGCTCGTGCCTCAGCATGGGGAGTTTCAACTCTATCTTCCCTGGGTCGCCCAATGGATGTTGGAACGTGCGCATCCCGAGTGGGCGGGTCGCGAGTGGGTCGCCATCTCGCAACTCAATCCCTACTTCATGGCCGGCTGGGTAGGAATGTTAATCACAGGCCTGAACATGATGCCCATCAGCCAACTCGACGGTGGGCACACGATCTACGCCCTGTTTTTGGAAAAGGCGCACACCCTGGCCAAGTGGTTTATCTCGTTGGCAATTTTCTATGTCGTCTCGAATCTCAATCACGCCGTGATGTGGACTCCCATGCTCGTGTTGGTGATCTTCATGGGCATCCATCACC
Source organism: uncultured Planctomycetaceae bacterium (assembly GCA_937925545.1). Classification (GTDB taxonomy): domain Bacteria; phylum Planctomycetota; class Planctomycetia; order Pirellulales; family Lacipirellulaceae; genus Bythopirellula. The sequence continues at coordinate 93,302 of CALALR010000015.1, read as the reverse complement.
CACCCACGGCCAACGACAACGTCCCCTTGGGCCCCGTACGCTGGGCCATCGGTATTGCCTCGCTGATAATCCCCCTGATCTGCTTCCCGCTCGAAGGCTTTCGGCAATAGAAAGCAATCGCGGCTTATTTCCCGCAGGGTGAACTTTCCACTTCGATCACATCGATCAAATGCAGGGGAAGCGGGAATTCGGATGTTCATTAGCAGAAAGCTAATTGCTAAAATCGATACCTTCGCATCACCCCAAGAGGAATCGATATGACGCATTATCCCCCTCGCAATTGTTTCTTAAGGTCAGTCAAGGCAATGAACGTTGATCTCGCACTTATCGCCTTCCTCTCTGTTCAGTTTTCAAAACCATGGTGGTTACAAGGGCTGACCAGTGGCGCGATGACAGGAAAACGTTCGATATGGCGTGTCTTTGTATTGCTGACAATGTTTGTTTGCGTCAACAATCCTTGCCAAGACGTTCCAGCTGAAGAAAAGCCTGCTTCTCTCACTGTGCCTTCCGCAGCCGAACTCAAGGAGTTGCTCAGCAAGGAAATTCAAGCAACGCGTCCCGACTATGTGGTTTTCGTTCCTCAAGTCACTAACGACGAAGTCAGCGACACGGGAAATGAACATTTCCTGGTCTTTGACGGCCCCGGGGATGCGCTGATGGCAGTATGGACCCAAAGCACGTCGGAAGGTAAGCCCGATCAGCACATCGTCTTCTCGGAAAGTCTGGACGAAGGCGAGACGTGGTCGACGCCAAAAACCATCGCCGGCCCCACCAAAGCAGGTCAAGGTCCCATGGCCAGTTGGGCGTTTCCAATGGTCAGCCGTTCGGGGCGGATTTACGTGCTCTACAGCCAACACGTCGGAAAAATTGATACCTTCCCGCACACCACGGGGAGAATGGATGGCATCTTCAGCGACGACCACGGCAAAACCTGGTCCGAGCCAGAGACGATCGCCATGCCGCGCAGCAACCGCGACAATCCCGACGAGAGCTATCCGGCAAATTGGATTTGTTGGCAAAAGCCATTGCGACTTGCTAGCGACGATCGCTATTTGGCTAGTTTCACGCGCTGGACGAGTAAGGCCTTGCACAAGAATCCGACCCCATCGTGGATTTCGCACGACTCCCGTGTGGAGTTTATGCGATTTGACAATCTGGATGACGATCCTCGAGTCTCCGAAATGCAGATCAGTTGGTTCGCCACAAACGACGATGCGCTCAGCGTTCCGTTTCCAGGTCATGACGAAGTGAGCGCCTGCCAGGAACCAGCGATTGTCAAGTTGCCCGACGGTCGACTGTTCTGTGTGATGCGGACGGCCGCAGGTAGTCCGTTCTGGTCGTTGAGTAACGATTCGGGTGAAACCTGGACGGCCCCCCAACGACTGCTTCGTCATGATGGCGGACCACCATTGCTCCATCCGCTCTCCCCATGCCCGATCTACGACGTCGGTGGCAATACGGCCGGCAGCGGGAGTTATGCCTTGTTCATCCACAACCACGACGGGAACTATAAAAATTATGGACCGACTGACACACACTTCCATCGTCGGCCGGTTTACCTGGTGCGCGGACACTTCGACCCAGAGGCCGAGCAACCGGTCTGTTTCGACGAGCCAAGGTTCTTTATGGACCATTCAGGCACAAGTCTGGGTCCCCCTGAAAGCCGAGGACGACTCGACCTGGCACTCTACGCCAGCCTGACGGCCCGCCATGGCAAAACCATACTTTGGTACCCCGATCGGAAGTTCTTTCTACTGGGACGAATACTTGAGCAACAGTGAACGTACTTGCACATGGCAACTGCACCATGTTTATCAACGGAACGTCTTTTCGCAATTAAGGTTCATTTTCTGTTCTGGTGGAGAGTTTGATTCAGATTCACGTTCTACTGGTCATGCGAGCCACAAAGCTAGTCACACACCCTGGCCAAGTGGTCTATCTCGTTGGCAATCTTTTAAGTCGTTTCAAGTCAGCATTTCGCCCGAACAATTATCTCTCTAATGATTGGATACCTATTGAATTAATTGAATAGATTATTAGCACGCAACAGCAGAGAAAATGATTTTCACCTGCGTACAGCTTGCAGGCAACTCAACCATGCGTTTAGATTAATAGCTTACGAGATGATTACTTCCATTTCACAGTAGGCACTGACGTGATAGCAGCTCTTTTCTTGAAGAACTTGCTTCTGGAAACGACTATCGAGTCCTCCTTACACGCAATCCCTTAAATCAGTGATAGTGAGGTCTATCCGCGTGACCAGCGAATCCCAAAGCATCGCTTCAGGCAATCCGGCATTAGATTGCATTCTTAATGGGGGGTTTACAGCGGATAGGGTTTATTTGATCGATGGCCATCCAGGAACTGGCAAGACGACTCTTGCGATGCAATTTTTACTTGAAGGGGCGCGTTGTGGAGAAAAAGGACTTTATGTGTCTCTCTCTGAAACTCGAGAAGAGCTATTGGCTGTGGCGGATTCCCATGGTTGGACTTTGGAAGGAATTGATATTCATGAATTGGTCGATCCCACTGCCGGATTGCAGGCTGAGAGCCAATATACCATGTTTCAGCCATCGGAAGTCGAATTGGGCGAAACTACCCTCGCCATGCTCAAGCGAGTGCAAGAGTTGAATCCACAGAGAGTCGTGCTGGATTCGTTATCTGAATTACGGTTACTCTCACAAAATTCATTGCGTTACCGTCGGCAGATCTTGGCCCTCAAGCAATTCTTTGTATCGCGTAAGTGCACGGTTCTGTTTCTTGACGATAAGACAACCCCTGATAACGACCTTCAGTTGCAAAGTATTGCCCATGGTGTGATTAGTTTAGAACGGGTTCCCGTTGAATTTGGAATAGAACGACGTAGACTCCGGGTGGTGAAATTTCGAGGGCGACATTTTATAGGTGGTTGGCACGATTTCGAGATCAAGCGAGGAGGGCTTGCAATTTATCCAAGAATTGCAGCTAGTTTTTCCGAGCATGGGCCCGCCAGCCGCACTGCTCTCTCCAGCGGCAATTTGTCACTCGATACCTTACTCGGTACCGGGATCGAGCCTGGCACAAGTACTCTCATTATGGGGCCGGCGGGCGTGGGAAAATCTTCGTGTGCCACGCTTTATGCTGCAGCAGCATGTGAGCGGGGTGAATGCGCTGTGCTGTTTGCTTTCGATGAAAGTCGCCAAACACTTTTAGTACGCTCAGCCGGATTAGGGATGGATCTGGAAAGCTATGAAAAGTCTGGTCTGCTCGAGATCTGCCCAGTGAATCCAGGAGAAATATCACCGGGACAATTTGCTCACATGGTCAGACAGTCGGTTGCCCCACGATCGGATAATAAAAGGGTTACCGTAGTGATTATTGACAGCTTGAATGGTTATCTCAGTGCGATGCCCGAAGAACGATTTCTTCAGGTGCAGATGCATGAATTGTTGACATATCTATCCGGGTGTGGAATCGCTACTTTTTTGCTTGTTGCCCAACACGGTATGTTGGGGGCTGCCATGAAGTCACCCGTGGATACCAGTTATCTTGCCGACACGGTACTGCTATTTCGATATTTTGAATCGGAAGGTGAAATCAGACAGGCGATCTCGGTTGTCAAAAAGCGTGATGGCATCCATGAGCGGACTATTCGGGAATTCCGCATGCAACATGGCGAGATTGTAGTCGGCAAACCCTTGCAGCAATTCCATGGAATTCTGGCAGGTACGCCCATCTTCACGGGTAGCCAAGACAAGTTGATTCGGAAGCACCAGAAAAATGACGACAACTGAAGTCCTTCAAGATTCTCAGCGGGTGCTCCTATTAACGCCTACTCCTCGCGATGCGACCATCACTCAGAACATTTTACATGACCAACAGATTGAGACCTTCATCTGCAGTGATATGTCCCAGCTCTGCCAGGAAGCAAGCAAGGGTGTGGGATTGGCATTGGTTGCCGAAGAGCATCTGCTCAACCGCCGCGGGGAGCCTTTAGCTCTTTGGTTAAACAACCAGCCGCTCTGGTCCGATCTGCCTCTGATCGTTCTCACTTTGCCCGGGGAGAAGAGTTCACAACTCTTGGACGAATGGCATTGCATGAGCAATGTCACCTTGATCGGTCGACCCGTTCGCATTCAATCATTTTTGAGTTTGGTTCGATCTCGCTTGAGTGATCGAAGACGCCAGTACACGGTGCGGAATCTACTGAACTCCCTCGACGAGAGCGGCCGACAGATTCGTCTTCTCGCCGATGCCATGCCTCAAATGGTATTTGCGGCTAATGCGAAGGGAGGCATTGATTATTTCAACGCCCGGGCCCTCGACTTTCTAGGTAGTAAGGTGAGTTCTTTTCCGTTTCGATGGTCATCAGCTGTTCACAGCGACGACGCCGACCGCACGGACTCGAGATGGCAGGCTGCTATAGCTGGCGGAAAGCCGTTTCAAATCGAATTCCGCCTTCGTGAAGCTGCTACCGGGAATTACTATTGGCATCTCGGCAGGGCCTTGCCGGTAAAAACCGAGAACGGGGAAATTGTCCGCTGGTTTGGCACTTGTACCGACATCCAACAGCAAAAAGATATTCAAAAGCAGTTGAACGAGGCGCTCGAGGCTGCGTCCCATGCGAATGTGGTCAAGAATGAATTCATTGCCAATATGAGTCATGAAATCAGAACGCCGATGACGGCCGTACTGGGCTACGCCGAGCTGCTGGCCAGGAAGGAAAACGATGCAGAAAAGCTTGAATTTCTGAAGATTATCAATCGCAATGGGAACTTCTTGCTGGAAATCATCAACGACATTTTAGATCTTTCCAAGATTGAAGCAGGAAAGCTGATTATTAGTGAGGAACCAGTACCTATTCAAGATTTGATAAACGAGGTCGAGTCTATCATGCAAGTGCGTGCTGCAGACAAGCAGATCGATCTTCAAGTGACGATTGCCGAAACGATTCCAAAGAGAATGCTTAGCGACGCCAAAAGGCTTCGTCAGATTCTATTCAATCTGGTAGGTAACGCAATCAAATTTACAGAGAAGGGAAGCGTTCGTTTATCTATTTATCGAAAAGGCGCCAACATCTGCTTTGAGGTACAAGACACGGGCATTGGAATGACTAAAGAACAGATACGCCAGCTCTTTCAATCTTTTCAACAGGGAGATGCTTCGGTTAATCGGCGTTTTGGAGGAACAGGGCTAGGACTCGCCATCAGTCAGCGATTGGCAGGTTTATTGGGAGGAGAAATTTCAGTTTCTAGTGAGTATCAAAAGGGAAGTACTTTCTGCTGCACTCTTCCACTAATTGAAGCAAAGGCTAGACGTAAAACCAAACCTGAAAACGCCCAACCATTGTCTAAAACCAATATAGGCTCTCCTGCTCTTTCGTGCCGAATCTTAATTGTTGATGACAGGCGGGATATTCGCTTCCTGGCAGGGAAAATACTCGAACACTCTGGGGCCGAAGTGCAATACGCCGAAAATGGTCTCGAAGCAATCGAATTAGTCACGAAGTCATTTGAAATGTGTTCCCTTCCGGACATTGTCTTGATGGATATGCAGATGCCGTTCATGGACGGCTATGAGGCAACCGCAAGATTACGCGAATTAGGCTTCAATAATCCGATCATTGCCCTGACTGCCGAGGTCATGCAGGGAGAAATCGAGCGATGCATTGTGAGTGGTTGCAATGCTTATCTAAGTAAACCAATTGACTCAAACGAATTACTTCAGTCGGTCGTCAATTTTACCCATGCTTGAGTCGGTTAGAACTAAGTTTTCTCTTGGTATCCTCAACTACCTCATCTGTAATCAATTCACATTATGTTTTGCCATCAAAGGATATGTCTCGGTCAAATCCTATCGAGGTCGGCGGCATGCCGCGTAAGTCCGAATCTCAATTGTCGAATCGTGTCCGCGACCTATATCCCGTCACTCACCTTGGCACCGCGAATCGCCCGAACCTTCGAGAAGTCAGTCGAGCAAGCATTTACACTCAATGAGTAATCAGGAAGAGTGTTAGTAGTGGATAGCTATGAGTCCTACGACGGTCAAAACTTCACAGTCAGTTCATCGGTGTTCTGTGGCGCGAATTCCAATTCGACGACCTTCTCCCCAGGAGGAGCAAAGCGGACCCGGAATTTCTTGGCGGCATAGTCTTGGCCGTTTTCGAACTTCTTGAACGAATACGTTATTTTGATTTCTCGATGCGTATCGATCTGCGATTCAATGCGTGCTGAGAGCACGCCATAGGCGGTGGGCAAATTGTTTAGTTCGATCTGCTTACCCTCAGCAAACCAAGCACTTGGTACGGTTGGTAAGATGACGAGCCCGCCGTCGGGAAGGCCTCCGTCGGTGCGCGTTTCCGTCACGAGAGCGTCTCGGATCAGCCACAAGGCCTGGCCTGCCCCAGCACCGAGTGGTTCCGTGAAAGAGATATGCCCTTCGAGATACCGCTGGGCATCGTACATGCCGAAGCTCCAGGGGGACTCCCGCACAAGTCGTTCGTAGTGGGTTCGGTCGAGACGATCGGGAAACAGCCCGGCGACTTCCGGGATGGTATATCCATTGCGACTAGCAGCGTGGTGGAAATAAGCCTCCAGGGCGGCCAGCGCCTGCGGTCGGTAACTCGGGTCGCGAGCCGAGGCGTTCAGGAGATAACCGATAATTCCCCCGGCGTAGGCGGCGTCGAGACCGTTGTAAAATCGTGGCAGTCCTGCCCAGAGCCCCCCGTGTTGTTGCATGTATTGAAACACGGCACGATCGGGAAACGCTTGGGGATCAGAACCACACATCTGCAATTGGAGCAATGATGGGGCGAAGAGATTCCAATAGTTTCCCAGCCGAGTGTCCGTGAGGGCCTCATAGGGTCCTTCATGTTTTCCACCCAAGGAAGGGAGTTCGAGGGCCAAGGGGAGGAACAATTCCATATCATCTGCTACTGCAACCTCGCGCATGACCTCGTCGATTCTGTGGCGAAGATTCGTCGCCTCATCGCGCAATCGCTTAGCAACTTTTTGATACTGTTCGCCGCCAAGTTGGTTCAATACTTCCGCCGTTTCAACCATTCCTTTCCAGCAGATGGCAGTCGCATAAAGACTCGTCGCGGGATCGCGAATGTCGCCCCCATAAATGTGTGGAGGGAGTAGTCCACGTGTCAGCGGAGATCTTGCTTCCTGGTTTTCCTGGCAAACTCTGATTGTCCATTCCGCGCACTCGATCATCGCTGGCGCGACCGAGGCCAGCCACTGCGGATCGTTCGTGAGCCGAGCCACGACCGCCGCGGCCCACGGCGCGGCTCCATTGCGCGACTGGTGGTGAACATTGGACTTATCAAGATTCTCTGGCTCGAGCATGATTGCGGCTTGGCGCTGAGCTTCCTCAGCGCGTCCCCAGTAGGCAAGTGCAACGACGGGCCAGGCCTCTTCGATGCCAAAGTAATACTGATAGAAATAAGCGCCGTAGCTGAGCCGCTCGCGCCCCTGATAGTTCACCCGTGTGATCGCTTCGACCTGCTGTCTCCAGGCATCAACGCGATCCTGCCACTCGGGCGAAGGAAGTTTCACCTGGGCACCGAGCGACATGATTCGCTCCCACTGCTGTCGAAACTCAACTTCTGCACTCGCAAAAGCGGGAAGGCGAGGAGAATCTTGATCATACGGCATTCCCACTTGCGGAGTAGCCAGCTCAACGCACCCCCGCTCGTCTGGTGTAAACAACAGCATCATCTCCAATGGCCCACACTTCTCAAGTGAGAAATCTTGTCGCGATTCAAGCACGACTCGATCCCCAGCATCAAGTAGCTGCCGGCCTTGCTGGCGATAGCCTGGCTGCAACGTGAAGAAGGGAATAGGCGTTCGCTCGCGGGATTTATCGTCCCAGTAATGCGCATTCGGACGCCGTCCTACTCCGATGGCTACTAGGGTACCGGGGGAGGTTTGTTCGAGTTGGAAGCGGACGAACAGACTCGAACTTGCAGCACCTGCTGGTTGATAAGAAAACATCGACTGCCGAACGGTCGCCCCATCGTGCGTCCACTCCAGATTCCATTGGGGAAGAAGCTTGCCAGTGGATGATTTCGAAAAACTAGTTCGGGCAGACAAGGGTGCGGGACGAAATAAGCGATCGCCACGCATGAGCGCTGGCGCAAACCAGTGATCCTCCTTGCCACCTTCGGCAAGATCGCGCCTGGCCCAAGTGGTCAACCATTGGCCGTTCTGGTAGGCGAACGCGGGACTCGCATCGTGAGGAGAGGCGAGCAGCACTTTCTGAAAGTCAAGCGGCCAGGCGGCGGCAGCAAGTTGGTCCCAAGCAAACTCGTGTGAGAGATCGCCTGGGATGATCGGATCGCTGAGACTCTCTTGCTGGGTGGCAATTTCAGCCGGGCTGAGTGAAATCTCATTCGGCAAGCTCTCTGCAAACTTACCCGTTTCTTCGATCCGGTCCGGCGGCGTCTCTGGAAGGAACGATTGATTGACGACCAGAATTTGATCCCAAAACGAATCACGCCTTGACTCGATAGTAAGGCTGACAGTCTTGCCGCGGTATTTGGCAGGAAATTTGTAGGCAACCGTCTGCAAATCCTCAAAAGGAGCGATCAACGTTTCTGACTCCACAGTGAAGTCTACGTCTGATCCCGTATCATCGGTGACATGATCCGGTGCAAAGGAGTTCTCGCCGAATTTGAGAAAGTGAATGATGCCATCTGCAGGGACCTCGACTGTAGTCTTCCCATTTTCAAGCTGCAAACGCGTGATCCCGTCAGCAAGTGCCTTGGAACCAATCCCTAAAAGTGCAAGTGAGCACAGGAGAATTCTCAGTGACATTGATTAGAGTTACCCTGTAAATTCTTTAACCATTTGCAGAATACCCGCACCAGGCATCTATCCTATTGGCTTTTAACTTCTCAACATAGACCCTAGAATGGTCAGCCCCGACGCGAAGTGACATTGGCTGTGCTTCTGCGGCGTATTTAATCCATCGCTAAAATATCATTTCCCCTGAGTTCAATGCGAGTTTTCAACACAGCGATTTTGATTGGCGTCGCATTGTGCGTCACAGCCGCCACTGCCTATGCCGCAGGGATCATTCCTAAAACTGTGGCTGATGGCCCCGGTGATCCAACAGAGCATCTGGTGTTGATGATCGTCTACGCAACAGTCGCCTTGTTGTTCTCCTCCCTCTGCTCTGTGGCCGAAGCGGTTCTGCTGAGCGTGACCCCTTCGTACATAGCGAATCTCCATACAACCTCGCCTGGCACTGCCGGTCGGCTCGGCAAGGTGAAGCAAGACATCGACCGATCACTCGCGGCGATTCTTACACTCAACACGATTGCCCATACCGTCGGTGCCGGAGGTGCCGGGGCCGAGGCGGCTGCCTACTTCGGGGCAAAGTACGTCGGCGTGGCCATGGCCGTGCTTACTCTGCTGATCCTGTTTGTGTCGGAGATCATTCCCAAAACCATCGGTGCCCTTTATTGGCGCGGCCTTGCGCCGCCGACGGCCCGCTTTGTGCAACTGCTGATTTGGATTCTCTATCCGCTTCTGTTGATCTCCGATTTGTTGACTAAACTTATCACCCGCGGCAAATCAGTGCATGCGATCAGCCGTGACGAAATCGCAGCCATGGCCGAGCTGGGCATGGCCGCTGGGCAATTGGACGAGAGCGAATCGCGAATCTTGAAAAACGTCTTTCGCCTGCCGGGGCTACAAGTCTCTGACATCATGACGCCGCGGACGGTGGTTTTTGCGTTGCAACAAGACCTCACGGCGAGTGAAGCGATCGCAGCGCACCCTGCGATGATTTTCTCACGGATACCCATTTACGCGGCTCATAGCGACGAAGTAACAGGATTCGTTCTCAAGAGTGATCTATACGCCAACATGGTCAACGGAGAGGGGGCTGCCCAGCTTCGCGATTTGAAGCGGGGCATCAGCAGCGTGCCGGAGGATATGCCCTTGAATGTGACCTTGGATAGGATGCTCACCTCGCGCGAGCACATTCTATTGGTCGTCGACGAACACGGGGGTTTGGACGGGATCGTCACCCTCGAAGACGTCGTCGAGACCCTCATCGGCATGGAGATCGTCGACGAGGCCGACCAAATCGACGACATGCGCCGCCTGGCCCGCCAAAAATGGCGCGAACGCATGCAGCGCATAGGGATCGATTTGGACAGCTTTGATGTGGAGGTGGATGAGTGAGTGTCGAATTTAAACCTCCCACTCACGCAAGGGCCGATCACTGAGGCGATTCGCGTCGGCATCGTCGGGGAACGTCTCCGACTGGGGATCGAACTTGAGCTTGCGCTGGAGCACCCAGGCGATCGCGGCGGCATGGGATGCTATATGAGATTTGCGCATGATCTGGCTACTGGCGTTCGGTTCTTTGCGTGAGCGCATGCAGTCGAGAAAGTTGCGCGTGTGCAGCGTGGCATCGATACCCCGAATGCGTTTCTGAGTAGGCGGGAGTTCCATTTGCAAGGCTTCGCTGGAAGCGACGATTTCTCCCTCGTCACCCGTCTCCACTGAGCCGAGTTCCCCTTCAAAGCGCACCGGGCAGGTGCCCAGTCGTGTGATGAAGTGGGGTTCGCGGTTACCGAAAGGTACTGGCAGAAAGTCGAGGGATGCTTCCACACCGTTGGCATAGCGGCAGATTATTTTGTCCGGCAACGGTTCGAATTCGATGGGTGTCGAACCGTCGCTGTCGTTGGCCCACTGGCACAGGTCCAAGGTGTGAGCGGCCCAATCGAGCAGCGATCCTCCCGAATCAAAATCCCACTCCTTGCGCCACTTACCGTTGACATACTCGGCGTTGTACGGGCGCCACGGTGCGGGGCCGAGCCAGAGATTCCAGTCCAGCGACTCGGAATCGAATTCTTCTCGGGGCAGCCAGCTATTTTTCAGTGTCGGTTCATATACCGAAGCGTGGAGAGTATGGAGCTTGCCAAGTTTTCCGTTCCGTGCAAAATCCACGACGGCTTGAAAATTCGGCACGCTGCGGCGCTGGGTTCCCGCCTGGAAAACCCGTTTGTTCGCGCGAATGGTATCGTCGAGTTGTTGGCATAAGGCAATCGTCAGCCCGCAGGGCTTTTCGCAATAAACATCCTTGCCCGCCTCGGCAGCGAGCATCGAGGCCGTGGCGTGCCAGCGATCACCCGTGGCGATAAGCACGGCATCGATGTCCGATCGCTCGAGCATCTTGCGGAAGTCGCTGTAGGTCTGACACTCGGAATTGCCGTAGTGCTTGTCGACAGCCTGCTTTCCTGCGTCACGATGCTGGTTCCACACGTCAGCCAGGGCAACGCACTGCGCATCCTTATGGCCGAGCATCGAAGAAAGCACATAGGTACAACGAGGTCCGTAGCCGATCACGCCGTAGCGGATGCGATCGTTGGCACCCACAGGTGGCTTATTGGTGGCAGACTCGGCCACGGCAGCACCCGCCGTCAAAGAAGTAGCTGCGAGGGTGGTGGCAGTATCCAGAATAAAATCACGCCGTGTTTTCTGTGAGGGTTTAGTCATCGATTGCTCCTACATTTGTGTTCGAGATATAAGGCACGATTAATGTAGCGATCTTAATTAGTCACCCTCCCTTGGGAGGGTCGCGAGCTATCGAGCGGGGAGGGGGTGACTGCGAATACATAAGAGCGCGAACCAATTCCCCTTTTACCCTCCCCGGCCGCTACCGCGTCTGACCCTCCCGCAAGCGTGAGGGTGTTTCTCAAAAAAGCGTCTCGAAATCTCATAATGCTATTTAGCTTCAAGATTGATCCATTTTCGGTGCTACGGCAGTCTTGTCGTAATCCTGGACGAAGTAGCGTTTGCCCCGCTGGACGATGGTATGCCCTTCGGCCGCGAGTCGTCGTTTCAAATTCGTGATGCCGCCTGGATATTTTAGATTGAGTTCGCCATTCTTCTTAAGCGTTCTCCAGTAGGGTGTGATTCGTTTTCGACCCTCCTCTTCCGACTCGTTGGCCGCATGCGAAGCGATCCAGGCGAAGATGCCCGTCGTCATCGGGCAAGCAACCGAAGCACGATGCTTTTTAGCCAGGGAGTTGCGAATCAGATCGATCGTCGTCAACTTGCCGCGCCGAATCGTTTTCATGGCCGCATCGACCTCAGCTGGTGCCGGCACAACGACTGTTCCCGTTCCGAGGCGCTGTGACATCTTACCGGTGATCTTCACTACCTTGGGGAGTCCTTTGTCATCAGCAAGTTTTTCACGCCAAGATTTTTTGTGGGCCATTATCAACCTCACATTACAAAAAGAAAGGAAGAAAAACACGCCTCGCTCATTGTACCGCGAGGATTGGGACATAGCTATGGATGGAAAGTCGGCAGAACTTCTTTTAGTTGCTGCTTAACTCCCCTCACTAACGTTCATTTTGTGCGGTGCTCTTCGTCAGCACCTCCAGCATTCCACGGCAAAACTCAGGCAGGTCGTCGGGCTTACGGCTAGAGACGAAGTGGCGATCGACTACCACGGCTGCGTCTTCCCATATCGCGCCGGCATTGACCAGGTCGTCCTTGATACCGAGTGAACCGGTCACCCGCACTCCGCGGTACACGCCGGCTGAGATCGGAATCCAGCCGCCGTGGCAGATAGCGGCGATCAATTTGCCAGCCGCGTCGAACTCGCGGACCAACTCGAGCACTTTGCCGTCACGACGCAGCTTATCAGGCATGAATCCCCCCGGCACCAACAGTCCGTCGAACTGGTCGGCTTGCATATCGGCAATCGCGGCATCCGCCGTGCAGGGGTAACCATTCTTTCCTTGATAGTGAGCGCCGGCATCGGGCCCCGCAACCACGACCTCGGCCCCTGCTTCAATCATGCGCAGTTTGGGGTACCACAATTCAAGGTCTTCGTAGATGTCACCCACGAAAGCCAGGATGCGTTTGCCAGTGAGTGGTCGGTTCATCATTTTCCCTCCGTTGGCCAAGAGAGTTTCTTTCAGAGACGTCAAGACGCAGAGAATACCAAGTTCGCACACTGCTGTCATCGTGCTACGGAGGATTCATGTTATTTGCAGCTTGAACAAAACTAATAGCCAGAGATTTTCACGGATGAAATATGGAATCAAAGGATAATTGAGCTACGAAAAGAAACATCATCCGTGCTGATCTGGGTCAATCCGTGGCTAAATTGAATTAAGCTCTAGTTGGGGGCACAAGCCAATTGGGTAATTCCTTCCCTACCCTTAGGGAATCAGCATGCGATACAATGCTTTTTGAATGTCTCAGACATTTTGTCTCCCCCATACTAAGATGGAGTTCTTTTACCGTGCATTTTTTTCGTTTTCGTCTCGTACTCTGTGGATTCCTCTTAGCCATTCCCGGCGTTGTTCGAGCAGAGGAAACTTCCCCATCTCAAGAGTCCTCAGAATCCGTGGTCAGCATGGCCTTCGGTTGGCCTTTTCTCGATCCCGCTATGATGAAACCCCAAGGTGGCACCACACGAGGGAGCGAAGTGACACTGGCTCAGCAGCCGAGCGAAGCCTGGCAAAAACTTCAGCGACCCGATCTTTCGAAACAACAGCGAGATCGACTGGCCATCCTGGCGATGGCGGGTTCGTACCGCGTGAGCTTTCAGTTCATCGAATCGATGGGCTTCACTGACAACTACTCGCCAAGCCGCCCCTACTTTTCCTGGGCGACAGAACATGTCCGCGTGCTGGCCGATATGCCAACTTTCGTAAGTTTGCAACATACACTGGTCATGTATTTCGCAGATGAAGAAATGGGAGGACCGATGGTAACCAAACACTGGCGGCAAGATTGGACCTACGAAGACCGTGACTTGTATCTTTACCGCGGCAATTCTATTTGGGAGCGATCGCAGCTGACCGAAGAAGAGGCCACCGGCGGATGGTCCCAGGCCGTGTTTCAAGTGGACGATTCACCCCGCTACGAAGCATTCGGCCGCTGGGAACACGGAAATGGTTTTTCTCGCTGGACAAGCAACGACGCCTGGCGACCGCTGCCAAGGCGCGAATTCTCAGTACGCGACGACTATAATGTCTTGGGTGGAACGCAGACGATTACGATCACACCCACCGGCTGGGTGCATTTTCAGGACAACTGCAAGCTGCAGGTCAACGGCGATTCCGACCCGCTCTGTGTTGCCTGTGAGATTGGAATCAATCGCTATGAGAGAATCGAGGACCCGAAAGTCGCTGAGCCGGCCGACAACTATTGGGCTAAGACCGGCGATTACTGGAAGGCGGTCCGCGACAAATGGGAAGACGTCTTTCAGTCGCGGGATCGGTTCCAACTGAAAAAGCAAGCCGATGGCAAACGACTCTACGAGGAGCACCTGGGCTACGCCGCCGAGATCGAAGCTGCAGAGAACTATGATGCCGAGCGCGGTAAGCTACATGCGCAAGCAACGATCGAAGAGTTTCTGACCAAGCCGTAGCGGTAAAAAAATTCTCACACCCTACTGCGGAATACGGATGTAAATCTGGTTGAACTCATCTTGGACGGATGGGATCGGTTTGTCGGGTGTGAGATTCATAACGAGGTCTGCGGCTGGAACTTCTACACGATATTCCCAGCCTTCGGGGAGCTGTTTGAATCGCTTTCCCAAAGTGGCGAGGCCATCTGTCGGCACCTTGTGCCCCTGCAAGACATAAACATTCCCGTCCGGGTCAACGAGTTGATACACGGGCTTGCCCTTTTTCCATACGAGATTCTGAAATTTAGCGGGGTTGAATACCGTGTATTTGGGAATCTTCAATGTACCTGCCGGAAGGTGAGCGCCAAACACCATATCGACTCCTGCTACCGACACCGGTTCGGATGCCATCACGCCGACTTCGTCCATCGACCACCATTGAGGACCGTTCTTATAGACCGATTCGGCACCAAACTCTTTGGCAAGGGCTTCGACGTCAAGTTTATCCCACCAGTCGAGTTTGGCCTCGGCCAACGGGGACGTGCTATAGATGTCATTACCCTTTTCGCCGTAATTGAAAACGAGTTCACAATACTGGTAGCCACGAGAGTTGGGCAAAGTCTGCAACGTGAGAGCCATCGTCTTGCCTTCTCCAGTGGTCATCGTAACTTTAGGCGACTCGGCCGCCATAGAGCCATTTGCATAAACTCCAATCAGACAAAAAAAGAACGCCGCGATTGGGTATTGTTTTATGGATTGGTTCATCGCTTTCTAGCTCCATTGGCCTCGAATTCGTCTTTGGTCGTGTAATAGCCCTTGGGAAAATATGGCCCCATGACTGCTTCGCCTGTTCCTGGCTTCAAGATGTTGTCGGGACGTTGCTGCCAGTCGGGGTCATTGGCCATGATTCTCAAAATCAGCATACCGAAGTCCGGGCGATTTCGTGGGTCATCGAGCCCTTCGCCTCGAGGGCTCCATTTAACCCACGCCACACCGTTCTCAAGAGTTGCATTCTTCGGACGATCCTCAGGGCGACTGACAACAATTGTGTAGTTTCGATTCTCGTCCAAGGGAATCTGAAAATCACTTAATCCATCCACAACCTGGCCGCTGGGAACGGACTCGCAACTGACCAATGACCAGTATTGGGTCTGGCCGTCCGGCATCGTGGCAGCTCCTTTGCCATTCTTGCCCGCATAGGTATCGGGGAACGTGGGCATTTTTCCCTGCATCACATATACCGGTCCGTATTTACGCGAAAGATAAGTAACTAGGTAAGGCCCTTCGCCACCACCTTCCATCGCACCTTCGTAGGGTATCTTCGCACGGGCCTCAGGTGACTTGAAAACTCCGACAACCGAATAGGCAATGGTCCAGAACTTCTCCCACTGCGGTGGATTCCATGCCGGAACGGTCTGAGGGTCTAAACTTGGATCGTTGTCTTTTGCCTGAACGAGTTGAACCCACTGATCTGTTGTCATGGGCTTCTCGGTCTCACCTGTGAACGGCTTCGCGAAATGTTGCACCACCTGCTCGGCTGTGAGCTTTGTACCGTCAGCAAGTGTTGCCTCGTAGGTGGGTAGTCCCCTTTTGCCAAAAGGCGAACTTGCGGGACCCCAGCCGGCTCCGTCGCGCCCTTCATCCGCCAAGTAGATGCGAATGACCGCTTGAATATCTTTTCCTTCTCGACCCACATAAAGGGTATTCTGTTCTCGCTGACTCGCTTCTTTGGGAGGATCCTCGGCAAGTATTCGTATGGTAAACGACCGCTGCTTTGCCAATCGATCGGCACCCACCCGAAAGGGATTCGTTGATCCCGAGTCTGGTTCGATCTCATTACCCTTGAGTGACTCTCCGATGGCAACAAACGTGTTTCTCTCCCACTTGTAGAGAGCAAATTGGAAGAATCTCACCTGAGGGAATTCACCGCGCAGTGTCATTGAACTTCCAGCAGGCATGGCGAATCGTCCCAAGAAGTAAGTGGACCGCATATCCGGCCATAGATTCGAATTCTGAATAGGCTGGGGGTTTTCAAGAAAATTCCAGTAACACCAACCCCTGGGACCCTGGAACAAACCATCGCGGCCGTAACGCTCGTCCGTACGCACGGTACCTTCCACGGTCCGATCACCGAATCGAATCGGGTACTCAGGTACAATTCGAGGCTGCTTTTCTGAAGGCTTATCCTGCGCGCAACAACTCGACACCACAAATGTGACGATCAAAAACAAAGATCCAATAATGCAGATTCGCAGAGCAGGACAAGGCATCTGACAACGATTTTTCATTTGGACATCCTTTGGAGTGTTCGATGAAGTCCTACATTAATCGGCCAGCTGCATCGGGGGTGGATTCCAGCGGCCATTGATGACTTCTGCCTTGGGTGCATAGAGTCGCATGGTGGGACTCATAGGACCCTGGTTGGGGGCTGGAAGCCAGTTGGCTTCTTTCTCCTTTCCTGGACTTTGAGGTTGGATATAAATATCCAGGGATCCATCCGGGTTGAACTTCAGTGCATCACGATCACCAAGTGCGAATCGATTTAAGGGGTTGGCGACCTGAAACCCTTCGGCATCGTACATCGTAAGTGACCAGAACGCATTCACCGGTGGCAGCTTTTCCTTTGCGAAGTGCAGCACATAATTGTTCTTACCATCCAAGGGGTTGCCCTCGGCATCGGCAACACACATTGGATAGATCGCATCCTCTGGCTGATTGGCCCCCAGCCCTATCATGGCAACAATTGCCCGTTTCAAATAATAGTTTCCGTAGACACCCATCGTATGGATATTCATCTGCCAACCGTTGACAACCGGAGCGAGAGTCGGGACTTTCTCTTGCATCTCGGCTAGGGCGTCCTTGGCTGCTCTTTCCAGGGCAGTGCGTACTGCCGGTTTGCTCTCTGCCAGGCTGAACGATTTGCCAGGCTCCAGACCAATGCGTTTCATGCGAGCGAGGATTGACCAATCTGTGATGTGTGGGGCCTGCGTCTTCAAAAGTTCCGCGCCATAAGCGAAATAGTCAGCGGCCGACATGCCGTTGACTTGTCTCAATGGTGGAGTTTTCATATCCACTTTGGAATCGATCGTTGCTTTCACGGGTACTTGGGGGCTTTGCCAACGCGAAAGTGGCGTGATCTTGTAACCGTCCTGAATCTTGTGAACGGCAGGGTAATCCTGCGGACCATTCGTTTGGGTCCTACCTATGATCCAGACATAAGGCGTCGGTGCATCGATCCTCCGGACCCCTCCTGGCAGTTCACCTTTCCAACCCGGTGGGACCACTGCGAAATCTTGCGCGGCAGTGCCGCTGGTGCGTTTACCGGGCACGGCAAAGACATCCGTCCACATATCAAGCATCGGCAAGAGATAGTAACGCCCATGGGTATCAGGGGCGGAGACGATAAGTGGTTCTTCGGAAAGATCCAGCCAGGCACTGGAATAGAGTGTGTCGAAATTTGGACGAACGACCTCGCGAAAGTCTGCTGGCGGAAAAGCCCGCATATGATGAAACATATTCATCGGTCCCATCCCCGGTTTCGTGTCCGGAGGGTAATTGGTTGAAACCTTTCGAGTTACATCCATCATGACCAGTGGATAGAGGTAGATATAGGCCTCGATGCCAATCTGGTAAACCTCTTCCTCGCTCACGGTTGTCGAGTCGGCACCACATGAAAGCACTTGCAAGCCAAAAATTAACAGGATGAGCAACAAACGGTCGAGCCAGTGATGCGAATGGATCATGAGAATCCTTTTTGAGGGGCTAAGTCAGAAGATAATTTATCGTAGTACCACATCGTATTTCTGTAAACTACTCGGTGTGGCTAAGAGGATACTCTTTGAAATGATACAGCAATGATCACTAATACATATTGAATGGTTCTTACACTTGCTCGAAGTCTGAAACGCAAAATCCGAATGTTGCGTTCATGTCACTAAGTGAGATATAGAATCACGTTACGCATTTAACTTTCTAATTATGCCACAAATAGACACAGATCAAACACAGAACGGGAACAAACCCATTACTCATCCGTGTTAGATCCGTGCCCATCCGTGGCTATGTTGCGACTCGATTACAACTTCAATTCCGATGAATAAATTTCTGAGGAACCTCACTTCTGAATGACGATGATTAGCGAAGCGAATGCAACTGTGATTTATGCTAGCAGGCGAATTACGGCAACCGGGGTTATCTACGATGTTTTGTGCAGAGTGTGGCTCGAAAGCTGCAGGGAAGTTTTGTTCAACCTGTGGGGCGAAGCTGGAAGTGCTGGACTTACAAGCCAGCAAGACGGTTGAACTGACCATCGACTGGTCTGATATGATCGACTACGAGGCACTACTCCGCATCCCTGAGGTGAGGAAGCGAATTGCCCACAGTGCTGCTCTCTCGAAAAAGGGAATGACGGGCGAGGAGTTTCTCGACAAATATGGAAATGCTCTGGGTAAACTCGCAGGACTGCCGATTTCACTGCCAATGTCGAGTCTGGCACAGTTTGCTCAATCGACCTATGCAAAGCTTGGAGTCAAAACAGGCAAGTCGCTATCCCGGTTTGTCCCTCAATCAGCGGGCAAAGTCATGGTCTCGTTGCTTTGTTACCTGGCACGTACTGGCCGTACTCTGCGCGTCGTGCATCAACTCACGGACGGTTGCGTGATTGTCGCTTCGCTTCCTTCCGACATGTTCGCGCTCGAAGGCGATCTGATTATCAGCATCGGTCGCACACCCGGAGGCACCCAGGTCGAGGCGAAAACTGAAATCCCCGGGCAGATATTCGACTGGGGCAAGAGTACGCGATGTCTGGAAGCGCTGCTGAGTGAATTGAGTTCCGCTTCAGCGGCTTAACTCTTTCTATCAAAATCCCTTTAGTCCTGGTGGTAAACATGGTGTATATTCGCCCATGTGCTAGTCTGGAAAAATAGTTGACACGCCCCAGAAGCCACCTGATAATGAATCCACTCATGGCCTCCTTCGTCTGCGTGAGTGAGTAGTGAATCGCTTGCGGAAGGACCGGGTGAGCTGAGGGCCTGTTACTTCTCTATTGAATGGATGTTCTGTTGGTTCACAGCCACAGGATGAAATCCATTTCGTCTTCTTCGACGCTGGGTTCTGCTGGCGTAAGCAGACTATTCTGCCACTGCAGCGAGTTCCAGCGTGAATTCATGTCTTGCTATTAAAGGGTGGAAAACATGGTCTTTTTACGAACGCTTCGAGTTACGCCGCTTTTGATTCTGTTGTGTTTGTCTATTGCTACCTCGCATGCTGCAATCAAGACCTGGACCAATCCGGGTACAGCTTTGTGGGACAATTCAGGAAATTGGGATTTAGGAGCAACTCCAAGTTCTGCTGACCATGCTTTCATTAACAACGGCGGCACGGCAAGGGCTGTACCTGGCTCCTTAAACATCGCTTTATCGTTGAGCCTGGGCCAAGTGGCAGGAAAGTCCGGCTTCTTATCGGTCGAGGGTGGTTCGATGCCGAGAGGCATCATCACCCCAAGCACCGAATGGGGAAATGTCGGCATCGCCCCTGAATCAGGGGCAATCGTTGAAGCCTCGCTGAAGATGGTCGCTGGTGGCTTGGAATACTCTGGTATCGTTACAACAGCTAATGAACCTCTTTGAAGAAATGGAGACGAAAATGTTGTCCAGGCTTTCGCAAATCACGTTGCTTTCTGTCACGATTCTGATAGCAACATCTGATCACGCCGCAGGAGTTATCAAAACCTGGATCAATCCAGGGACGGGGACCTGGGAAGGCGAAGGGAATTGGAATTTTACATCCCCACCGCGCAAGCCTTTCGATAGCGGTCAGATCAACAATGGCGGCACCGCGATCGTAAATGACCTTGCTTTCAATGATCCAGATGACCTCTCTCTTGGTAAGAATTTGGGGGATTCTGGCTACGTCTCGATAGAACAAGGGCCCATCGAATCGGGGTTGTTATTCCCCAATAGAACTTTCGTGGGTCTTGCGGGCGTAGGCCAGATCACGATTTCAGGCGGGGGGGAGTTAAGGTCTTCGTTCTGGACTTCCTTAGGTGTCGATGCAACCGGCGTCGGGACAATTACTGTTACAGATGGTACTTTGATGCCCAGCACCACTTTTATTATCGGCGACGCTGGGACGGGAATTCTCAATTTGGAAAATGGGGCTTTGGCGATCTCGGCGGGAACAACACTCGGCAATCTGATGGGCAGCAACGGAACAGCCACGGTACAAGGTTCGTGGACCATCCGCGGACCTTTGGTCATTGGCAATGGAGGCAGCGGCGAAGTCACTCTGGATGCCGGTTCCCTAGTGGCTTCCGATGAGGTTGCTACTCCGCAGAAGATTACAATTGGCGGCCAGGGAATCCTTCGGCTGGGAACCGGAGGAATGCCCGGGCTGTTATTGGCCAGTGAACTTGAGAACAACGGCGTATTGCAATTCAATAGCTCTACGCCCACGACGAATTATTCCCTGCCTATCTATGGAACAGGGGAATTACTTCAAGACGGATCCGGTCTGACCAACCTGTTTAATGCGAACGGTTTCTCAGGGAGCATTCAGGTCAACAATGGTGCCCTGCGAATTACCGGAAGTGTGCTCGACCTGCGAGGCGAGGAGATTCGCGTGTCCGGGGGGGCCATGGAATATGAAAACGTCGAATTGGGGGAAGCCTTGTTGCGCGGGCCGGGGTTGCACTATGTGGTCAACAATGGCGCGAGCAGCTTTTCGGACATCGAGACGCTGCCCAGCTTCTCGATGATTCAGGACGGGCCAACCAACTTCGAGTTATTCGTGAACCGAGGATATCTGCAGAGTAATCATGTCACGAATGTAGATGGTTTCTGGAATGCCTCGAGCGGCCAAATTGAAGTCAACAGCGACATGAACATTCAAGATTTCTCTCACGATGGCATCATAACGGTCAATAATGCAGCCTCGCTTAACAACTTCGTCACCAACCTCACTGCCGGCGGCGGCAGTCGGACGACGGTGGCAGCCGGTGGCACGCTGAACATCCTGGGCTCCACCACGATGGAGCTCAATGGGGCGCTGCTGGTCAACAACGGCACGATGACCGGCACCGTGAACGTCAACTATGGCTCGCTCGCCAAGGGGACCGGCACTTATGACGTGGTCAACGTGAATGAAGGAGGTCAGTTTGCCCCGGGCACCAGTCCCGGCATTACCATGGCCAGCAGCCTCACCCTGGACAATAGTCCCTTTGCCAGTGGAGCACCACGCTTGGTTATGGAATTGGCGGGAACGACCGTGGGGACGACTTACGACCAGCTGCAGGTATCTGGTCAACTTTCTTTGGGTGGTACCCTCGACGTCGTGCTCATACCTGGCTTTACACCCACTGCGGGCAATGCGTTCGATCTCTTGGAATGGGGCACACTTGTCGGCACATTCAATACGCTGAATCTCCCTTCGCTTTCACCCGGCTTAGCCTGGAACACTTCTCAGCTTTACAACACGGGCGTTTTGAGCGTGGTTGGTGCTGGCCTTCCTGGCGATTTCGATCTCGACGGCGACGTCGATGGTCGCGATTTTCTCGTCTGGCAGCGGGGTGGATCACCTACTCCGCTCGGTGCTGCCGATCTGGCCGCCTGGCAAAACAACTATGGGGCCATGCTGGCTGCCGTATCCAGGGCCATTCCCGAGCCGGAGGCTCTCATGCTATTATCCGCGGCAATTATGATCCTCGGTTGTTTACCACGGCGTGCCAGAGAATTTAATTGACGCCGCCCTTTTTTGGTCGGATAATCAAGGGCGCTCATGGCCTCCTTTGTCGGCGTGAGCGATTCGTGAATCGCTCGCGGAAGGACTGGGTGAGCGCGAGGGCGATTCTTTCGTTGTCCTGCTGATCTGATTTGCGACGGCACTCTGCCGCGGCAGGAGTATCAATCTCTATCCAGAAGCGTGGCTCCGGCTGCGCCAATTCAAGATCATGAATGGCATCCTGATGCGCGGCTTACATCCTGGAGCACAGCAAACCATATATGCAGCGGTGGCTTCTTTCCTCGTCAGCAACAAGCTGCGTACCACCGTATTCTGGACGAGTTGTGACACCGCCGACATCTGGATGGGTGGTTCACCCACGCCGTTTTCTCGTACGGATTTGGTTGCATGGCCGACCAATTATGGTGCGCTACTCAACGCTGTCGCCTCAACAGTGCCAGAGTTTTCAGGAAGCTTGATCCTGCTCAAAGGTTCGAAGTGCCTGCTCACACATTCACAAAGCTTTAGCTGAGGTAATCCTGATGAAAACGATTCAATACCTGACAACTTTTCTCGTTTCTTGCCTAGCGCTACCGCTCTCTCCTTGTACTGCCCAATTCGCTTTTCTCTTCGATTGGAACAACCCTAGTGGTGGTGCCTATTCAAACCAATTCAATTGGAGTTCGATCTCGGGAGGAATTCCCGACAACACCAGCGAAATCGCCCGCTTCCAAATCAACGCGACTTATAGTGTGCAAGTGAGTGCTGACTACACGGTCGGTGGTCTGGCAGCCCGACAACAGGGAAATGTCACTATGCTCTTCGATCCACCAGGCAATTTCACCCCCCGCAAGATCTATAACACCGGATCTTTGAATGTGGATCCAACCGGAGGGGGAACCGTACAACTCGCACTAACTAACGGCGATGTACGCGTCAGTGGTACGACGACCGTGGGAGGTGAATTTTCCGACGGGACTGCAAGACTTGTCCTCACCAATGCGGTTCTCAATACTCAAGCTGCCCAAGTGGGGGCAGGAAATGCCACCACGAGTGAGGTGACCGTGGGACCCAACAGTCAGTGGACCGGCAGTGGGCCGCTGGATTTGGGAGTTTCCGGTGATACCTTCTTCACGATTCAGGCCTCTTTTGGGACAAGCTGCTTCATTTTTTGTGTCACCGCACCCAGACAAGGGCTTGCAAATCATGCCGGGGTTGTGATGGCCGAAAATAGTCAGGCCAACGCCAGCGCGGATGTCTTCGGCAATTGGATCACGGGAGACCTGATCGTCGGCGACCAAGGTTCGGCTGAAGTAAACGTACTGGGAACGCAATTGATCGCACCCAACGGCACCAATGTCAGTTCCGTGGGATCCCTCACAAGTGCGTCGGCAAACCTGGGAGCCCAACCGGGCAGCAGCGGAGAAGTGAACGTCGCCGGATTCGCCGTCATAGGACTCACGCCGACGGGGAGCACCTGGAATGTGTCCGCTGGGCTTGCACTGGGGGGCGACCAAAGCATGGCGGGTGGAACCGGACGGCTTGCCATTGGACCCTTCAATTCCGTCACCGTAGGGACCGATTTGAAGATGTGGCCGGGGGGAACGCTCGAGCTCGAAAAGAATGGTCAGTTTTCGATCACGGGTACCGCCCGACTTGGGGGGAAATTGGAGTTCACCATTTCGGACATGTCGCAGCCACAACTCAACGACATGTTTCAGATTCTCACGGCAGGCAGCGTGATGGGTAATTTCAACTCCGCAATCCTTCCGCCACTTCCTCAGGGTCAGCGCTGGGACATTATCTATAACCCCACCAACGTGATGTTGAAAGTCGTGGCTGGGATAGCCGGAGACTTTGACTTCGACGGCGACGTGGATGGACGGGATTTTCTTATCTGGCAACGCGGTGGATCGTCCACGCCGCTATCGAGCACGGATCTGGCTGCCTGGCAAGCAAACTATGGTTTGCCGCTCGCGGCTACTGCGACAACTGTTCCGGAACCGAGGGCGATTTTACTGATGCCTTCCATTATGGCTTTACTCAGTGGTCGTTACCCAGCAAAAAAGCGTCCCCTTACCGTTGGGCAAAGGGACGTGAGCTGAAAATAACGCGAATGTCGAAGCCAGTTATCGTGGTTGGAGCGTCGGCAGCCCGTTGACATTGATCTTCGGCGAGATTTGCTTCGGCTGCAGCACGGGCATGCCGTTGATCGTCTCCCAGCCGGTGATGGTCTCGCTCGGGATTCCAGGATTCTGGCCGCGGCTCAAGCGGTCGTTGGTACCAGCGCCGCCGTCGAGGGTCATCCGTTGAGACTTTACGAAGGTCATGTTTAAGAGATCATTCCCCGCGCCCATGGACGCGAAGAAACCATCTAGCGCCTCGACCTCTCTCACATTCATGGTGTCGTCGCCACTTTGGCCGGCCAGGGAGATGGACTTCTTAGCGAAGGCGTTGACCATTTCGAGGTTGTCGTTGCCATTACCCAACTCCACGACAATATGTTGATCGAAGAAGGCATCTGCAATGCGAACGTTGTCGATGTCGTTTTGGGCGTCCGTGCCGGCTTTGACGTGGAGTCCACCGGCAGCGGTCACGGGACCAAAAACCGGAGGCTGGACGCCGACGGGCACAACGACGGGCACCGATCCGACGTTAATCACGTCCGCCCCATTGCCCGTGTCAATTGTAATGTGACCCCCCTGATCGCCGCGGGGCAGGTTCATGTTCTTGACGCTTACCACGTCGTTGTTCTCGCCGGTGGTAATCAAGAGGCTTCTGTCCACGCGCACTCCGTTGACGAGAACGTCGTCCACGTCAGTAGTCGCTGAATTCGCCGTGCCAGCGCGGATTGTCATTTCGTTGCCGACGAAGGAGTTATCCACGCGCACGATGTCCCGGCCAGAGCCCGTAATGACGTCGAGCTTGCCCAGTACAGTCGCCTTATCAACAAGCACCAGATCGGCGTCATTGGGATTGTCCGTTGGACTCGCGACATCGATCTTGAGATTTCCTACGCGTGAAAAGTTTTGTTGTTGCGAGCCCAAACCAATGACGTGGACCAGGTCCCTGCCGCTGCCAAGATTCACGTCGAGATTCATAAAACCACTGACTTGGAATTCGACGGGATCGTGGGAACCGTTGACTTTGCTTCCCTGGGGATTGCTGGGCGTCGTGACACCCTGCACACGGACTTTGCCGTTTTCCAACAAGGAGACCTGAACGCTCTGCTCGCCCCCCACGTGGCCGGCGGCCTCCCTGATAAATAGCGTGCCGGGCGCCCCGAAGAACGCTTCAATATCGCCTGCCATTAAGCGACGGTCTTCCAAGCGTTCCATGTGGAACTGATGATTTTTCTTGAACTTGGACATCGAATGGATCCTTATACTTGAGTTGTTGAACTTTGGGGAACTCAATCGGTTCCCGTCGAGCAGTCAAGCGAAGGATTCACCCGGTTGTTACACGCCACCAGAGCCACCGTTACTTTCTCGTCTGGCAACCCAATCTCGATGTCGGAAACCTTGCCAAAAGAAAAGCGAACTACGGCGCGATGTTGCTCTTCGCGAGTTTCCAGGTTGACGAAAAAAGAGGGCAGGCACTGGGCGTGACCAATCGGAGATCGTCGCTCCGCTCGGTCTAGCATGCAATTTGCTTGATAATTCATCGCATGAGAGGGGCGATTTCATCTGCGGTCTGGCTTATTTAACGCCAAAGTAGTATCGTACAGTTATTAATATTATCGGCGAGGGTTGGCTGGCTACCTCCCGAGACACATGCTTTTTCATCGTTCATTAACTGGGGAGGCGGAAGCATGTCAGAACTTGATCGACGACACTTTCTAGCGGCATCTGCAGGTGCGGCCACTTTGGCAACCACTTTAGCACCCCAGATGGCCCATGCCGATGACTCCGCGATACCGCCGCCACCAGAGGTGCCGATCGGGAATACCGGTATCGTCATGTCTCGCGTCGGCCAGGGAACCGGCATGCACGGTGGTAATCGACAATCGGATCATACCCGTAAAG
Source organism: uncultured Planctomycetaceae bacterium (assembly GCA_937925545.1). GTDB lineage: Bacteria > Planctomycetota > Planctomycetia > Pirellulales > Lacipirellulaceae > Bythopirellula. The sequence continues at coordinate 67,191 of CALALR010000015.1, read as the reverse complement.
GATTCGAGAGTTTCGTAGCCCTCATGCAACACGCTTACGACCGCGGAGTTACCTTTTTCGACCTTGCCGATTTGTATGGCTCTCATATCTACTTCCGCGAAGCGTTGAAGACAATTCCCCGCGACAAGGTTTCGATACTCACAAAGATCTGGACACGATATGACGGCGCCTGCACACCCGACGCGCCCGATTACTGCAAGCAGATCGCCAAAACGACGCTTGACCGCTTCTGCCATGAAATTGCCACCGATCATTTGGACATTGTCCTCTTGCATTGCATGATGGAACCGAATTGGCCCGATCAGTTGTCCCCGTACATGGAAGCGCTCGACGAAGCAAAAAAGCAGGGACAAGTTCGGGCGGTTGGGGTCTCGTGTCACAATCTCCAGGCAGTAGTGACGGCTGCCAGTTCTCCCTGGGTCGACGTGATTTTGGCGAGAATTAATCCGTATGGCGCCAAGATGGATGGCAAGCTTGAAGAAGTGGTGCCGGTATTGACCAAGGCCCGTCAGAACGGCAAAGCGATCTTGGGCATGAAGATCTACGGCGAAGGAACATTGGCAGATAAAAAGGAAGAATGCATTCAGTTCGCCCAAGAAAACGGCTTGCTAGACGCCATGACGGTTGGCGCTGAGACTCCCGCCCAGATGGATGAAACACTCAGACTAATTGCGAAGTATCCCGCAAAGAAACTCATCGGTTTAACGTAAATCCTTGATGAAAAGACGAATGTTTCGCTCCAAAGTCAACGATCCACTGTGGTGTACCTGAATGAATGACGAGCCAAACGCCCAAACACGCCGATGCGCGCGGGCTCCGCATCGAAGCTAACAGGTAGAGGCGCTACGGTGCCAACAACAATCGACCCGGGTTGGCCAGGTAGCGCTTCACATCGTTCATGAACCTGGCCGCGGCAGCACCGTCAACCACACGATGATCGTAGGTTAGCGACAACGGCATCATCAAGCGTGGTTCGAGATGCTCTTTGACATACATCGGCAGCGTACGACTGCGACCCACCAGCAGAATCGCGACCTCAGGGGGATTGATGATCGGCGTCGAATAGGTGCCACCGACGGCACCCAGGTTGCTGATCGTAAACGTGCCACCACGCAGATCTTCGATAGCAAAATTCCCCTCGCGCGCCGATTCGGCCATGGCAGCCATCTCACGAGCAATGTTGGGAATACTCTTGCGGTCGGCGTCGCGCAGGACGGGAACGATGAGTCCTTTCTCGGTATCGACAGCGATGCCGATATTCACGTATTCCTTATAAATGATTTCATCGCCCGATTCGCTCACCGACGCATTGACGATCGGGTGTTGTCGCAAAGCTGTTGCCACTGCCTTTACCAGGAAAGGCATGGACGTGAGCTTGACCCCCTGCGAGGCGTAATCGTCCTTGCTGTCTTTGCGAATTCGCTCGAGTTCGGTCACGTCGACGTCGTCGAAATTCGTGAGCTGCGGAATCGTCGTGTAGGAGGCCAGCATGTTGCGAGCAATCGTCTGTCGCAATCGCGACATCTTCTCCCGTCGCACGGCACCGTGGGCATCGCTATCGAGTGTGCCTGGAGGAGTCACACCCTGAGAAACGGCCGAGGCCGCCTGGGCATTGCTGGCGCGGACATAAGCGCGAACGTCTTCCTCAGTAAGTCGCCCCCCGCTGGCAGGTCGCACGCGCCGTAGATCAACCCCTAACTCACGTGCCAAACGTCGCACTGCCGGTCCTGCCGCGGCTGGGGCATGCCCATCACCAGCGGTAGCCGGTATTTCTTTGATGATAGGTGCGGATTTGACCGCGGTTTTGGCTGCTGGCTCAGGCTCGACAACAGCAGGGACATCCGTCTCTGGTGCGGGAGGAATGTCTGCTTCATCTGAAGGTGGTTTGGAAGGTGGCTTCGATTCTGCTTGTGGTTTGGGGGCTTCTTGTTTCGCTTTGGTTTCTTCCGGTTTCTTCTCTTGAGGTTTCTCCTCAACCTTATTCGATCCCCCAGAAGAGTCTGCCTCAATTTCAAGAATTGGGGCACCTACTTCAATCGTATCACCTTCGGAAATCAACAGCTTGGTCACCTTGCCCGCTTCAGGACTGGGGATCGGCATCGTCGCCTTGTCAGTCTCCACTTCGATCAAATCTTGGTCGACCGAAATCGTGTCCCCCTCGGCCACCAAGATCGAGAGCACATCGCCAGATTCAATTTTTTCACCCAAGTGGGGCAGTTTAATTTGTGTTGCCATAGTGATAGCTGTTAGGCGTTAGTTGTAAGCTATTAGTCGTGGTGGTAATGGTTCAGTAATTCTTGTATTTACGCGTACAATGCCGAAGGTTTTTCGGGGTCGATTTCCAACTCCTTCACGACTCCGGCGAGCTTTTTCTTGTCGAATTGGCAGCGCTTGCTTAATTGTGTAAGTGCCGCCAGGGTGATGAACTCGGCGTCGACCTCGAAATGACGCCGTAAGGCCTCACGGGATTCACTCCGGCCCATGCCGTCGGTTCCTAAGGCAAAGAGACCACCGGGAATCCAAGGGTTCAATTGCTCGGCCAAAATCCGCATGTAATCACTGGCAGCGATCACAGGCCCTTCCACTTCGGCAAGTTGCTCTTCCAAGTAGGACAATCGTGGTTTCTTCCCGGGATTGAGCATATTCCAACGTTGGCACTCCTGGGCGTCACGCCGCAGTTGCGTGTAGCTGGTCACGCTCCAGACGTCGCTCGACACACCATATTTCTCAGCAAGAATGCCGGCTGCTCGCAACGTCTCGTTGAGGATTGGTCCACTGCCGAACAGTTGAACCTTGGCTTCTTTCCCTTTTCCTTCTGCTTCATAACTGGCGCATCGATACATACCGCGGATGATGCCCTCTTCGCAGCCGTCGGGCATCTCAGGCATCAGGTAGTTTTCGTTTTCTAACGTGATGTAATAAATCGCCTGTTCATTGTCCTCGAACATGCGTTTAAGACCATCGAAGATGATCACTGCAGTTTCATAGGCATACGCTGGGTCGTAGGCCCTGACCGTGGGGAACGCCATGGCGTTGACCAGGCTGTGACCATCCTGATGCTGAAGGCCTTCACCATTAAGGGTGGTGCGACCTGCGGTTCCACCAAGCAAAAATCCTTTCGCGCGCATGTCGGCCGCGGCCCAGATGAGGTCCCCTATCCGCTGAAAACCAAACATCGAATAGTAGATGAACATGGGAATCATGTTCACACCGTGCGTAGCATAAGCTGTGCCGGCGGCATTGAACGACGACATACTGCCCGCTTCGGTAATCCCTTCTTCGAGAAGCTGACCATCTTTGGCCTCTTTGTAATACGCTATCTGATCTGAATCGACCGGATCGTATAGCTGTCCCAGGTGGGAATAGATTCCTACCTGACGGAACAAACCTTCCATACCGAAGGTGCGTGATTCGTCGGGGACGATCGGGACGATATTCTTACCGATCTGTTTATCCCGCAAGAGATCACCAAGCAGTCGCACAAAACCCATCGTGGTCGACATTTCCTTACCGGGGCCTTTGCTGACCAGCTTCGCCATCGTTTTTTCATAATCAGTCAGGCGCGGCACCTTCATCGTAATCGGCTCGGTACTTCGAGTGGGCATGAACCCGCCCAGTTCTTCCCGCCGCTTTCGCAGATACTTCATCTCCGGAGAATCTACAGGAGGTTTGTAGAATGGGGCCTCGGCAACCCGTTCATCGGAAATGGGAATTCCAAAACGGGTGCGAAATTCTCGAAGCTCTTCTTCGTTGAGTTTCTTCTGGTTGTGGGTGATGTTGCGGCCTTCGCCCCCTTCACCCAGGCCATAGCCCTTGATCGTCTTGGCGATCACCACGGTCGGCTTACCGTTCCGCTGGCACGCCAATTGGTAAGCAGCAAAGACCTTTTCAGGATCGTGCCCTCCGCGACGCATTTTGCTGAGCTTCTCGTCGGAATAATTCTTCACCAACTCCAACAGCTCTGGATACTTGCCGAAGAAATCCTTGCGGATGAAATCGCCCGGTGAGACGACATACTTCTGGTATTGGCCGTCGACGACCTCCATCATACGTTGGGCCAGGAGGCCCGTTTCGTCGCTTTCCAATAGGGGATCCCAGTCACCTCCCCAGATTACCTTGATGACGTTCCAGCCGGCACCTCGAAAAGCCCCTTCGAGCTCTTGAATGACTTTGCCATTGCCACGGACTGGTCCATCAAGTCGTTGCAGATTGCAGTTGATGACGAAGATCAGACCGTCCAGGTGTTCACGCGCAGCGAGTGTGAGTGCCCCCAGGGATTCCGGTTCGTCACATTCACCGTCGCCAAGAAACGCCCAGACACGTTTTTGCGAGCAATCTTTAATTCCCCGGTCGGTCAAGTATTCATTGAAACGCGCCTGGTAGATCGCCATGATCGGACCCAAACCCATCGACACGGTGGGAAATTCCCAGAAATCGGGCATCAGCCAGGGGTGGGGATACGAAGAAAGCCCACCCCCCTCGCTCAACTCACGACGAAAATTAACGAGGTTCTGTTCGGTGAGTCTTCCTTCCAGAAATGCTCGGGCATACATTCCCGGGGCAGCATGTCCCTGAAAGTAAACCTGGTCTCCGTCGAAGCCGTCTTCTCCGCGTCCGCGAATGAAGTGGTTGAGGGCCACCTCATAAAGTGTGGCGGACGAGGCGTAAGTAGAAATGTGCCCACCAGGGGAAGCCGGGTCGCGATTCGCACGCGTAACCATTGCCATGGCATTCCAGCGGATAAAACTCTTGATGCGCCGCTCCATCTCGCGATTGCCGGGATAAGGAGGCTGCTCTTCACGCGAGATTGTGTTGTAGTATGGAGTCGTCGCTGTAAACGGAAGATCAACACCATGCAGGTTGGCCGTTTCTTCAAGCGCAGAGATCAATTGCTGCAGACGCTCTGGTCCTTTGCTTTCCAGCACATAGTCAAGTGACTCAAGCCACTCAGCGGTCTCGGCAGGATCGCTATCATTGGGAATCGGAGACTTGATCATCTCGGTTTTCGTATTGGCCATGGAACAGGTTCCTAACGGTTTTTGTTCACCACGCGTCTGACTCCAGAAAGTAGACACGGATTGAAGCGGATCGAGCGGATAACCGCGGATTTAAGTCAGTTAAACAATAGATGTATTTTCGCCTCAATAAACATCCAGCATATATTGTATCGCTAGTAATCCTCAAGAAAATTATGATCTGCGCCTATCCATCGAATCTGCGTTCATCAGCGTTTAATTTCTTCATGATTCTTCAGTTTTCTTTCTCTTCGGTCGATAAACTTCCGTGGCTGTGCCCAGGTAGACTTCTCCTGCAAATGCCACGGTTTCGCTCAAGGTTGGATGGGGATGAATTGAGTCGGCCACGTCGCGCATTGTGCAACCCATCTCAATCGCAACGACTGCCTCGGCGATTAGTTCGCCAGCACCGCTACCAACGATTCCACAGCCTAGGACTCGGTCGGTTTCGGGATCGACCAGCCATTTTGTCATTCCCTCAGTCTTGCCGATGGCGATGGCACGACCGCTGGCTTGCCAAGGGTATTGGGCGATCTCTACGTTAATTCCTTCGCGCTTGGCTTCGTCGGCCGTGAGGCCAGCCCAGGCAATTTCCGGCTCGGTGAACACTACCGCAGGGATCGCCGCCTTATCAAACGCGGCGGGTTCGCCAGCAAGCACCTCGGCGGCGACTTTCCCTTCGTGCGATGCCTTGTGCGCGAGCATCGGATCGCCAGCCACATCGCCGATGGCCAGGATGTGGGGATCGGACGTTTCCTGTCGCTCGTTGACTTCGACAAAGCCCCGCTTGTTGACGGTCACCTTGGTATTCTCCAGGCCGATGCCCGACGAGACGGGTCGGCGACCGACAGAAACCAGCACGCGATCGAACGTGAGCGTCTGCTTCCCTTCTTCCCCTTCGACTTGTACATCGACTTGTTTGCCGGTGTCTTCGAGTCCAAGCACTTTGGTGCCCAGGTAGATTTTGTGGAAAAGCTTTTCCAGGCGCTTGTGGAGCGGTTTCACCAGGTCGCGATCTGCACCCGGCAGCAGACCATCCAATAGCTCCACCACGGTGACCTTGCTTCCCAGCTCGGCATAGACAGTGCCCATCTCCAAGCCAATGTATCCGCCACCGATCACCAGTAGTGATTTGGGAACTTCTTCCAGCTTGAGCGCTCCGGTCGAATCCATCACTCGCGGCGAACCGAGGTTAAACATCTTTGGCATCGCTGGTACAGAACCGGTTGCCAGAATGCAATGATCAAACGTGAGTCGTTCGTTCTCGTAGGTTGCTGGGTCTCCCCCTTCGAGTTGGAGTGTCTGTGAATCGACGAAGATACCACGGGCATTCACGACCTTCACGCTTCGTCGTTTGGCCAATTGGGCCAATCCACCGGTAAGCGTATCGATCACCTTTTCCTTGCGGGCACGCATCGCATCGATGTCGAGCTTCATCCTGCCGAAGCTGACGCCCCACTCGCTCATGTCGCGGGTTTCGCTAATCACCTTCGCCACGTGCAGTAATGCTTTGGACGGAATGCAACCGCGCAAGAGACAAGTGCCACCCAGCCGGGGATCCGCTTCAACGATTGTAACCTGCATCCCGAGGTCAGCGGCCATGAACGCCGCAGCATACCCCCCAGGACCTCCCCCTAATACGACAACTTGCGAGTGCATCAAACTGCTTTTCCCCGGTTCAATAGGACCTGCCCTCAGTGCGGCAGAGAAACCCCCAGTTTACCTGAACGGGGCGTTCTCACAATGCCTAAGAATAGCGAGAGAGCCGCGGGAAACGGGTGAATTCGTAGCTTGGCTTCGCTGAATCTGAGTTAACCAGAGAGGATTGCAACGGTTAGTTAAACATAACTCTTTCAGATTGCAAGCAATGTCCCTTTCCTTTGAAAACAAGAAATACATCATTGCTGGCGGCAGCGGCTTTCTCGGAGTTTCGCTCGCTCATCATCTTGCTCAGCAAGGTGCGGCCGTGGTGATTCTCTCACGGAGTCCACCCAGGGTGGCCGGTCCGTGGCGGAACGTAAAATGGAATGCGCGAAATCCAGGTGCTTGGCAAAAAGAGCTTGATGGCGCTTCAGGTTTGATCAACCTGGCTGGCCGCAATGTCAACTGCATCAAGACCCCCGATCATCAGGACGAAATCCTTCGCTCGCGGGTAGATACCACCCGCGTCCTCGGCGAAGCACTCAGAGCGTGTGATTCTCTTCCAGCGGTGTGGGTGCAGATGAGTACTGCTCACATCTATGGCGATCCTCCCGAAGCAGTTTGCTCTGAAGATTCCGCCACGGGCTTTGGCCTGGCTCCGTTCGTGGGAAAGGCATGGGAAGAAGCATTTCAAGCGAGTCTCCTTCCTTCACAACGGGGAGTTGTATTTAGAACCAGCTTTGTCTTGGGCCGTGATCGCGGTGCAGGTGGCGGAGCTCTGGCAACGCTTAGCATGCTGGCACGACTGGGTTTGGGAGGCAAAGTCGGCGCGGGAACTCAGGGAATGAGTTGGATTCATGAAGCGGATATGAACCGCCTGTTCGAACGGGCTTTGACTGACACCGCCATGCAAGGAACCTACATAGCGTCATCTCCCTATCCAGTTTCCCAGGCAGAATTCATGCTCGAGTTGCGCCAGGCGGTGGGGATGCCCGTCGGACTACCAGCTTTTCCTTGGATGGTGCGGTTTGCTGCCCGCTGGTTGTTGCGTACTGACCCTGATTTGGCGCTCTATGGTCGGTACGTCATCTCTAAACGACTGACAGAAGAGGGATTCGAATTCCGATTCTCTCGCTTAACTGAAGCACTTGCGAATCTGTTGGATCGCGGAAGATCAGATATTAGTGGCGCTCAATCCAAGTAATTCTCGGCAGGATCGACGTCACCGCAGTCTAATGATAGGCTGAATAAAGCCACAAGATGGCTGAGCTTATCTATCTCTTTTTAAAGGCCTCATTATGCCACGCAACGTCATTCTCGCCGCGTCGTTTCCGACCATGCCTGATAGGCTGTATGACATGTATCTCGACCCCAAGGAACATGCCGCCTTCACGGGAGCACCGGTTTCGATTGGGTCGAGTCCCGGCAGTTCCTTCACTGCCTTTGATGGGATGCTCTCCGGTTCGATCTTGCACGTCGAACCTAAGCGACTGGTCGTGCAGACCTGGCGATCCAAGAATTGGCCGGCCGAAGCACACGACTCGATACTCATACTCGAATTTCTGCCTCACGAAGAAGGAGGGCAGATTGAACTAGTCCACGCCAATGTGCCCGATGAAGATTTTGCGGGCGTCTGTCAAGGGTGGGAGAAATACTACTGGACTCCCTGGCGTGCTTATCTCGATGCATCATGAGATAATCTGTGAACTGCTCTTCAACAACCTGCTCGGAGTGTTACTGTGAAATCAACTGTGTGTGCCAAACCTATTCGTCGGGCATACCTAACTGCCTTATTTCTGTCGGTCTTGTCGCAACTCTCCTTTGCTATTGACCACGTAAGGGCAGCGGATGACAAGGGTTCTTCAGCAAGTCGTCCCAACATCATTTTCATCTTCAGCGACGACCACGCCCTACGTACAATCAGTGCATATGGCTCCGGTGTGAACGAGACCCCGAATATCGATCGCATTGCCAAAGAAGGAGTTCTTTTCGAGCGCAGCTATTGCACCAATTCCATCTGCTGCCCTTCCCGCGCAAGCATACTCACCGGAAAGCATAGCCATAAGAATGGCATACTCACCAACGCCGAGGTCTGGAATGGAAATCAATTTGTATTTTCAAGAGCTCTCAGTGAGGCTGGGTACGATACGGCCTTGATTGGCAAGTGGCACATGATGAAGGGGGATCAAGGAGATCCGGGAGATGCCTTTGAGCATTGGAACATCTTGAGCGGAGGTGGAGGACAAGGAGACTACTACAATCCGGATTTCTTCGGTCAGGGTGGTAAAAGGACCCAGGTGACGGGTTATTCTACCGATGTCATTACTGACCAAGCCCTCGCGTGGCTGGAGTCGCGGCGAGATCCTGACAAGCCATTTCTCTTGATGTGCCAGTACAAGTCGCCCCACATCCATCGTGTTCCTCCGCCACGACATATGAATAAATATGACAATGTCGAGATTCCCGAGCCGGTCAATATGTTCGATGACTACCGGGGACGCTCTCCCTACGCTGCCGATACCTATATGGAGTTTAAAGCGATGGGAGAACACATTTTGAATATTGTTCCTCCCTTCGGGGACAAGTCATTCGATACCTCCAGGCACGAGTACGACTACCTCTCCCGGATGACTCCCGAACAACGGCGCGCCTACCACGAAGCCTACGACCCAGACAACGCTGAGTACCGCCGACTGCGAGCTGAGGGCAAACTGAAAGACGACAGCCGGGAATTAGAGAAATACAAGTATCAACGCTTCCTCAAAGATTACCTCGGGTGCGTGGCGGCAATCGACGACAATGTGGGACGCATACTCGACTACTTAGATGCCCAGGGGCTTGCCGACAATACCGTGGTGATCTACAGCTCTGACCAAGGTTTCTACACAGGCGAGCATGGCTGGAATGACAAACGGTGGATGTATGAAGAGTCCTTCGCCATGCCTTTCATGCTCCGCTGGCCGGCAAAAGTATCTCCTGGTCAGAAGTGTACAGAGTTGATCCAGAACATCGATTACGCGCCGACTTTTTTGGAGATGGCCGGGGCAACAATCCCCGACGACCTCGACGGCACGTCGCTTATGCCGCTACTCGCGGGAGAGACTCCCAAAGATTGGCGCGATGCTCTGTACTACCATTATTACGAAGACGGCTCATATAACCTGCCCCGCTTCGAGGGCGTCAGCGACAAGCGATTCAAACTGATCAACTATTATTTCCCCAAGCAGGCCTGGGAACTCTTCGATCTACAGGAGGATCCCCATGAAATGCAAAGCGTCTACGACGAAGGCGATTATGCGGATGTGGTGGCCGACATGAAGCAGAAACTTGCTCGGCTCAGAGAGCAATATCAAGTGCCTGAAATTAAGAAAACGAAGCAGTAGCTCTGAAAAAGTCCTGAGTTCTCGGGCCGTGAATAATATTGAGGCAAAGTGACTCTGTTGTGCTTACGCAACCCGGCTTGCCTCTGGCTTTCTTGCCGACCGCTCGCTCAATGTGCGGAAGACGACGAAGAAGGTCGGTACAAACAGAAGTGAGAAAAACGTCGCCGCGATCATGCCGCCGACCACGGCGTTGCCGACTGCCTGGCGGCTGGCAGCCCCTGCACCACTTGAAACCAACAGCGGCAAGAATCCGAGGATTGACGAAAACGCGGTCATGAGAATCGCGCGAAAGCGGAGTCTTGCCGCATCGACGGCTCCCTCACGAATCGATCTCCCCTCTTTACGTAGTTGATTTCCAAACTCGACGATTAAGATCGCGTTCTTGCTGGCCAGCGCGACCAACAAGACGACACCGATTTGCGTGTAGACATTGTTATCTGCATGGCGAATCAAGAGTGCAATCACCACTCCCAGCGCTGCCAGAGGGACCACCGAAATCACTGCAGCGGGGCTGGTCCAGCTTTCATATTGGGCCGCGAGAACCAGGAATACAAACACCACCGCCAGCGCGAAAATAAAATACTGCTCGTTGCCAAGTTGCCTTTCCTGGTAAGACATGCCGGTCCACTCATAACCCATCGAGGGAGGCAAAGTCTTGTCGGCCATCTGTTCGACCAATTGGAGGGCCTGACCCGAGCTGAACCCCGGCGCGGCTTCTCCATTGATCTGGGCACTAGGATAGAGATTGTATCGCTGAATCACCTGTGGCCCGAGTGACTCCTCGACTTTCACAAATGTTCCCAGCGGAAGCATATCCCCATTCTGATTTCGCACGTCGAGTCGCTTGATTGCATCCGGCTCGAGACGAAACTTGTGATCTGCCTGGACGCGAACCTGATAGGTGCGACCAAACTGATTGAAATCATTCACGTAGGCCGAGCCAAGATACGCTTGCAAAGTGTCGAATACCGAGGTGAGCGGCACTCCCAGCGTTTTTACCTTCGTACGGTCGATGTCGACGTAAAGTTGCGGCACGGACGCTCGGAAGGTGGTGTTCATTGATTGCAGCCCCGTCTGGCCGTTGCCGGCTTCAACGATTTCTCGAGCCACAACCTGAAGTTGCTCGAGGCCCGCGTTGCCACGATCCTGGAGCTGCAACTGAAAGCCTCCAGCATTTCCAAGGCCATCGATTGCCGGCGGGACAAAAGCGATGACATACGCGTCGCGGATTTTACTGAACTCACGTCGCAGATGGTTGACAATTCCGTCCTGACTGAGAGCAGAAGTCGTACGTTCATCCCAAGGTTCGTAGACGACTGCCACCATGCCACTGTTCGAGGCATTGGTAGCGCTGAGAATTGAGAACCCTGTGATCGTCACCCAATTGGCGACGCCGGGTGTCTCCTTAACAATTCCGTCGATGCGATTCATCACCTTTTCGGTGCGTCCGATGGATGCCGAGTCCGGTAGCTGCACATTCACAAAGGCATAGCCCTGATCCTCGGTGGGGAGAAATCCCGTGGGGAGGCGCATGAAACCCCAACCGGTGAGCACGACCAACGCGAAGAACACCATGAGCACGACGACCGTCCGCCGAACAAAAGCAGCGACGATTTTTCCATACGTGCTGGCAACTCTGTCGAATACGTTGTTGAACGCTCGGAAAAACACGTTGCGCTTTTCAGGCGAAGGTCGCATCAGGATTCCGCATAAAGCAGGACTGAGCGTCAACGCGTTGATCGAGCTGATCACCACTGCCGCAGAGATCGTGAGGGCAAATTGGCGGTAGAGCTGGCCAGTGATGCCTCCCAGGAACGCCGTAGGAACGAACACCGCCAGCAACACCAGAGTGGTGGCGATAACCGGGCCGGTGATTTCGGCCATCGCCGCTTCGGCAGCTTCTTTGGGTTTCATCCCTTTGTCGAGATTCGCAGCGGTGCTTTCGACCACCACGATGGCATCATCAACCACAATCCCAATTGCCAGCACGATGCCAAACAGCGTGAGCATGTTGATCGAAAAACCCAAAGCTGCCATGAAGGCAAACGCACCGATCAGTGAGACAGGAATCGCAGCACAGGGAATCAGCGTCGCCCGCCAGTCCTGTAGGAAAATGAAGATCACCAGCACGACCAGCACAACGGCAATCGCCAGAGTTTCGTAAACTTCGGCAATCGAAGCCTCGACAAACCGTGTCGTATCGAATGGCACGAAATACTCGATCCCTGCCGGAAAGGCGAGGCTCAGCCTCTTCATCGTCGCTTCAACCTGCTGAGCCACGTCAAGACCATTAGCCCCCGGGAGTTGATAGACGGCAATCGTCGCACAGGGCTGACCGTTGAAACTTGATTGCCGATTGTAGCTCTTGGCTCCCCGCTCGACCCGGGCCACGTCGCGGACTCGAATGATTCTCCCGCCTGGTTCGGCCTTGACGATCAGATCTTCAAACTCTGCGATTTCAGTCAAACGTCCTTTGGTGTTAACCGCCAATTGAAAGGCGACCTCGTCCGGTGCTGGCGGTTCCCCAATGCGACCTGCAGCAACTTGCACGTTCTGTTCTTGTACTGCACGGACCACATCTTCGGTAGTGAGTTGTCGCGCCTTGAGGCGTTCCGGATCGAGCCAGATCCGCATGCTATATTCTTCGGCCCCGAAAATCGTCACCGATCCTACACCACGAATTCGGCTCAGCTCGTCCTTGAGGTTGATCATCGCATAGTTGCTCAAGTACAGCGCATCGATCCGTGGATCCTTTGAGTATAAAGCGATGAATTGCAAGATGCTGGTGGATTGCTTTTGGGTTGTGACTCCCTGACGGCGCACTTCTTCCGGAAGTTTGGGGGTAGCGATTGCCACTCGGTTCTGCACCAGCACAGTGGCCATGTCCATGTCGGTGCCGATTTCAAACGTCACATTCAGCGTGTAAGAACCATCGTCCGCCGAGTTGGACGACATGTAGATCATCCCCTCGACCCCGTTCACTTCCTGCTCGATGGGAGAAGCCACCGTATCGGCCACCACCTTGGCATTGGCCCCTGGATAGAAGCAAGTCACCTGCACCGTCGGCGGCGTGATTTCGGGGAATTTGGCAATTGGCAACCCGCGCTGCGCAACGGCACCCGCGATCATGATCACGATCGAGATCACGCTGGCAAAAATCGGACGGTGGATGAAGAAGCGCGAAATCATGGGCTCTCGGCTGCCCCCTTCACCGACTGCTCGACCGGTGTGACCGACGCGCCGGGGCGGGACATCTGGATCCCTGCGACGACTACGCGGTCCGAAGGTGTCAGCTCGCCACCGCTGACGATTTGCATGCGATCATGCTTCCCTCCCAAAGTGACACGCTTCATTTCAACGACGTTCTTATCGTTAACCACCAAGACATAGGCTCCCCCCTGATCGCGGCCGATGGCAGTCTCGTCAACCAGCAGGGCAGGCTTCTTCTCCATCGGAACGCGTATGCGTACAAACGCCCCAGGGGGTATTAACTGATCGGGGTTGTCGAATACACCCCGCACGAGATAAGTGCCGGTGCTTTCGTCAAGTGCCAGGTCGGCAAAGTCGACTCTTCCTTGATGGGGATAACCCTCTTCATCTCCCAATCCCAAAAGGAGGGTTCGTTTTTGCTGCTCCGATGCAGAACTGGGGAGCTTACGATCTTCTGCAATGCGTTCACGATTAAAGCGCAAAAAGTCCTGCTCACTCACCGTGAAGTAGGCATAAATTGGATTGTAGCGAACCACTGTTGTCAGAAGTGTGGCCCCTGGAGTACCAACCAAGCTGCCAACATCGAAATTTTTTCTGCCGACACGACCATCAATGGGCGAATGGACTTCGGTGTAGCTCAAGTTGAGTTCGGCTTTGGTCACCTCCGCTTCGCCAGCGGAGATTTCGGCCTCTGAAGATGCGATGGCTGCTTTGGCTGCTTCGACTGCCGCTTCTGAAGTCATCACTGCCGTCTGGCGAAGTTCGATTTCTGATTCGGTCACTGCCCCGGGCGAGCGGGCTTGGGCAGCCTCGACTCGTGCAAGTTGAGTTCTCATGTTGGCTAGCTCGGCACTTGCTCGAGTAAGCTCGGCCTCGGAACTTTGGCGACGTGCTTTTGCCAGCGCCAGACTTGCCTTGGCTTGGGCGAGTGCGGCCTCGAATGGCTTGGGGTCTATGCGTGCCAACAACTGGCCTGCTTTGACATCAGCACCATCTTCAAACTCTATTGCTTCTAGAAAGCCTTCTACTCGCGCCAGAATCTCAACGGATTCAAAAGCCTTGGTCGTGCCAGTGAAGTCACGGGTCTCGACGATCTCCTTTTCAATTGGATGTGCAACCGTTACCTGTGGAGGAGGTGGTGCAACGTAAGTATTCTTGCCTGTGTCGCATCCCCCAATGAACAGAAGCCCCATGAGCAACGAGTAGATCGACAGGATTCCACTGAAAGAGGCCTGAGCACCGATTGAGAAATGCATCTTTGAACTCCCCGCTGCCCGGATCTCTCGGGCATTCGCGGCTGGTTGGATTATGACGATTGGATAGACGTCCGGCGCGATCCACACGAGAGTAGTATAGTGCGCAGTAACACCAAGCAGGAGTAATTACGTGGAGCAATTCAGCCAAAAACAAGGGTAGAAGTTATTAGCCACGGATTACCACGGAAGAAACACAGACAAGAAACGATTCATCTGTGTTTCGTCCGTGTTAATCCGTGGCTTACAAAAAGCGCCCGGTCCGAGATTTGCGCTTTAGAAAGCAAAAAAATGCTTGAAATCGACTATCCGGATTTGCTAGAATGGAACCCGCATCGCGGGCCCGCTCTTGAAGGAGGTGTATCATGCGTCGCGGAATCTTTTCTCTCGGCTTGTTGGCATCACTTGCCTTAGTCACGTTCTGTCTGCAAGCGGTCGTTGCTCAACCGCCAGACATACTCCGCTCTTATCGCTTCATTCCGCGGTTGAGCACTTTGCATCAAACGGGAGGCTTTGCCGGATTTGATCGCCGCTTACCAATTCACGGGACTTATGATTTCATCACCGGTTTCCGCGGTGGGGACGGCCCGATTCCTACGCTTGATCCTTATGCCCAATTCGCCAATGTGGAAGCGAAAGCTGGGCATCCTGCTTCGGCTTCAATTCTACCGGCTATTGATATTGACGAGGTTCTGAACCTCTCCGGCCTGGATGGCAAACCAATCCATCACGGTCCGCATGGCCTGACGGTTTACAAATTCAGTGGTGACGATGGCAGCGGCGAATTTGCCGCCGAGGTAAACCTGCACGTCGCCACGCTCGGCCGCTGGTTGTTCATGCGCGGCGGAACGCAGCCTCCGTGTTGTGACTTTTTTCAGTACGATATCAAAGCCATCTCACGGCAGATTCCTCATGGAGACTTCGATGGCGATGGTAAAGTCGGTTCCACTGACCTGGCCATGTGGCATACGGGGCACGACATCTCCGGCAATCCGCTCACCGGACGCGACTTCATCACCTGGCAGCGCACCTTTGGCGAGACTGCACCCACGATCGCAGAATTCGACGCCATGCTCGATGCTGCCTTGTCAGCGAGCGGGAGTGCTACGACCGGAGCAATTCCGGAACCCGCGAGCTTGATCTTGATCGCTGGGATCGCGGTGTGCTTGGTCGCTGCTCGCCGCCGGTAGAATCAGACGTGACGATGTGGGCGAGCACTATTGGTGTATGCGGCGATTGTTGACGGGGAATAATCAGGTTTAGCCACGGATGGACACGGATGAAACACGGATAGATTGTAGGATAGGTGCTTGCGCCCATCAATGAAAGGGAACGATGGGTGCGCGTCACCCATCCTACGAATTGAGAAAGGTTCAGCTATGACACCGGCCAGCAGAACCACCCATCCTACCGCTCGTTCCGGCCTACTATTGCGAGGCCTTGGGACGAAAAATTGATAGATAATTGCCAATACTCCCCAAAAATTTCTTGTGGATTCGCTCGGATTCAGGAAAACTAGTAGAGAGTGGTGACGAGTCGGGCGGGGGCGTTGAGAGTATTGAACCGCGGAGAACGCAGAGTTCGCAGAGGGAAGATATATGATTTAGGAATGATGATTGATGAGGGGACAAAGTCATGAACAATCGTTTCAGAATTCATAAATCAGCAATCATAAATCATACATCCTCTGCGCTCTCTGCGACCTCTGCGGTAATTCTTCTGGTCTTTTTCACCGGTCACTCGCACGCCGCATCCGTTATCCTTCGCGACAGCATCGGCCCGGATACCACCCTCACCGATGGTCTGACGGGCGGGTCGACGTTGCATTTTGGTGCCCTTTGGTTCACTTCCGCCTTCGTGCTTGATGTGGCTGAGGCTGGTGTTTTGTCGGGAGCAAGAGTCGTGGTCTTTGGGAGGGACCTCGACAACAACCCAGAAAACGACCTGCTAGACATTTACGACTACAGTATGGATTTTCATGTGTGGAGCGACGGTATTCAGGGTGGACCTGATTCCTTCTTTGACAATGCGATTGGCAACGCCGTTGGCAATCATGTGAACGTGTCAATCAACTCAACATCAGCAAGCGTCATCTCAGTTGAGGAGTGGGGTGCTACCGGTCCGCCTATCAACCCCACAATGTTCAAAACGTTTCTGGTGACCATCGACCTGTCGAGTTTCGGCATTGCACTGCAAAGCGGTCAGCAATATGTGGCGGCTGTCATCGACCCAGACCTGGGGCCAATCGACAGAGGTATTTCGTTTCGCGTTATCGCTTCACGAGCGACGGGTTTTGAGGATTTGTATCAGCAGTACGATACCAATCCGCTGGACCGGCCTGGGTATCTCGTTTCTCAACACAACTTTCCTTTCGAGCAATACGCCGCGAAGCTCACCCTCGGCAACGGCGACTTCGACGGCGACGACGATGTCGACGGCCGCGATTTTTTGGTGTGGCAACGCAACTTCGGTTTCGACGCCGGGGAAGGCAACGTGGCCCCAGACTCGTTCGGCAACACCAACGCCGACCGCTACATCGACGGCAAAGACCTCGCCATCTGGCAAGCCACCTATGGCACGAGTTGGGCGGGTTCATTGAGTGCGAATGCCACCGTGCCGGAACCGAGTGGTCTGGTGTTGTTGCTGCTGGCCGCGGTGGGGTTGGTTAGCCGCAGATCGTAGGCCGGAACAAGCACCGCGCAGTTCCGGCATGAGGAAGGAACTCGCATCGCCCCGCCAACCAACCCACATTGCCGGAGTCCGCCGGAACAGCGCTACCGCTCGTTCCGGCCTACGGCTCTTTGAACCTGTAGATATTTCCGGCAATTGTCCTCATTTTGTCCCATTTCGTTTTCGCGATGCTAAGATAAGGAGAGGCTAGAACCATCACGAAACGCCCTGCCAAAGAATCTCTTGATGTCCGAAGAAACCAAGAAACCTCCGCTCGAATCGATCCAGACAAAAGATGACCGCTACGCGGCGACACTGTTGTTTCAACCTAATGACGGCATCTCGCGGCAGGAACAAGACATCGCACTAGCCGCCGAAGTGATCAACTCGGGATTCGTGAACGACCGTGAGATCTCGGCGGCTGTGTCGGATTGGTCGATGCACGGCAGTCTCTCACTCGCCGAGCATCTGAAGAATCGGCAGCTCTTGTCTAGCGAGCAACTCGAGCAACTCAAAGAGCGCGCCGCTTCTAGAGTGGACCGCGCGCGGCAAAGTATTGCCGGGGGTTCCGAAGCACCGTCGGCTGGCGAGAGTATGTTGCTGGCTACGCTTGAGCGACTCGACGGCTCGGGCCGGGTGGCAAAACTGCTGGGCGTGACGGTCGCCGCGCGTGCGGGCGAGAACGACGCCCGCGTCATGAAGGGGCGCTACGAAATCATTCGCAAGCTCGGCCAGGGGGGTTTGGGGCGCGTATGGCTCGCGCGCGATGTGAATCTCAACCGCCATGTAGCACTCAAGGAAATCAGCCATGCGGCGACGGCGTCCGAAACAGTCATCGAACGCTTCAAGCATGAAGCAGAGATCACGGGTCGGCTGGATCATCCGAGTATTGTCCCCATCTATCAACTCGGCGAAGACCTGGACACGGGTCGCATGTTCTACGCCATGCGTTTCCTCGGCAGGACAACCTTACAGGACTCGATCTCCGAGTATCACGAACGCCGTGAAGAAGGGGACGAAGATCCCATGCTCCTGCGCCGCCTCCTGGGCGCATTCGTGAACGTGTGTCATGCGATTGGCCATGCCCATTCGCGCAAAGTCATTCACCGCGATCTCAAGCCCGAGAACGTCGTGATCGACAACTTTGGACAAGTTATCGTCATCGATTGGGGATTGGCGAAGGTGATTGACGATGCGTCAGTCGAAAGCCTCATGGATTCTGTGTCAGTCGGAAGCGCGGAACGCACGAGCGAAGGCCAGGTTCTGGGAACACCACTCTATATGGCACCAGAGCAGGCAGCCGGGCGACTGGATGAACTCGACCACCGCACCGACATTTATGGTTTGGGCTCGATTCTCTTCACGATCGTCACTGGTTATGCCCCCCATGAAAAGACACAAAAGGATTCAATCGACTCGGGCGTTGGTGCGCGGGGGATGATCAGTGTGATCGCCAGTGGAGTGACCCCCAAGGCACGCGAGGTTCATGCCAACGCAGATCCCGCCCTGGAAGCAATCTGCTGCAAGGCAATGGCGCGCCGCAGATATGCCCGTTATCAGAGCGCAACGGATCTGGCCGAGGACGTACAACGCTGGATGGCAGGCGAGCCCGTGACCGCCTATCAGGAAACCCATTGGCAGCGAGTGAATCGCTGGATTTCTCAGCACCAGCGCATTTCGCAATTGCTGATCGGGGGAGCCATGGTTGTATTGGTCGTATTAACGACCCTTGCAATGGCGGCTCGACAGAATCATCTGGCTGACTTGCACAATCGATTTTCGCAGATGGAAGTCGATGTCCGCGAAGTAACACTCCATCTCGAATCCATTGCAAAGGAGATGTCCGAGGACGTTCGCTTCCTCTCGTCACTACCACCGATTCAAGGTCTTATTGAGGCGGCCAACGGTGCAGAGGGGGAGAGCGAAGAGGTGTGGCGAACGCGACTGGAAACCATCTTTTCTGGAATGCTCGGCCTGAACGAAGACTATCTCGCACTTTCCTACGAAGGCAAAAAGGGCGATGGCGTGACAGACATTGTGCGGGTTGAGCGCAGCCCGGCTGATCCCTCGTTGATTCGTATTCTGCCTGAAAGTCGTCGCAAGTCGTCTGATGAAGATGCGTTGATGAATGTGGTGGCCAACCTCGACCCCGGGGACGTGAAACTTTCTCTTGACATACGTTCGCACCACGCGAAGGACTCCGCGATGGTGAATCGCTTTTTCGCCGCGACGCCAGTATACGGAGATACGTCAGGTGAGGTATTTGGCATGACAGTGATCGAGACCGACCTGACGCAGCGTATCAAAGAAGTGTTACAGGGTCTGGGCAAAGTGGACTGCGAAATCTATCTCGCCGACGGTTCCGGTAATCTCTGGGCATCAGTGAAACCCGAGCAGGGTGTGCAGATGGCTCACGCCGATCAGACGATCCCCGACTTGCCCGAGGAAGTCGCCCAGCACATGGCCCACGACGGCGAGCCCTTCCAAGTGCGCAGCACGGATGAATACGTCGCCGACCGCTTCTACATCGACCCAGCGGGAAGAGGCGTCACCATCTTCGCCAGACTGCCGGAAGACGATTGATGCTTGTTTCGTTGCTATTATCTCAATGCGCGTATCGTGGTATAATTGCTGAAAGGGAGATCCTCATGACCACACTTTTGCAACAAGCTTTTGAGCAAGCAGCCAAACTATCTGAGGCTGAGCAGGAACTCCTAGCCTCGCGGTTACTCGCCGAAATGGCTGCGGAAGACGAGTTTGATCAAGCCATTTCTCGAACTGCGCAGAAATTGTCTCAACTCTCCGAACAAGCGCTCTCAGAATATCACTCAGGACAAACTGAAGAGCTTGATCCGGATCAATTATGAACTCGCGTACCACTCGGAACTTTCGCGAGCTATTCGCTTCCTTGCCGGCACGGATCCAGCGTCAAGCACGCCAGTCCTATCGCCTTTTTCGAGAGAATCCTCAGCACCCTGGACTGCGTTTCAAATAGATTCACGATCAACCACCAACTTATTCGGTGCGAGTCGGAATCAGTTATCGAGCTGTTGGTGTGCGTCAAGGGGACCTGATGATCTGGTATTGGATCGGTTCGCATGCTGAATACGATCGATTGATAGACAGTCTGTGATAGCCGAACCATCTCCTCAGCGATGCAATGCAGATTTCCAGCCAGGGCCTGGTAAGAGACTCCGCCGCGAAAGCATCCAAAGGGTAATTGTCAGAAGAGAACACTGACTTTCCCGTTTCACATTTCTGCAGGAGATCTCGCCATGGACCCCCGTTTCGTTACCAAAACTATGCATGCTTATTTGGATTACCCCGTCGCCTTGAGCTTGATGATTGCCCCGTTCTTGTTGCATTTGGGCGGTTCCCACCCGCTGGCACGGTGGCTCGCAGTTGGAACGGGCGTCGCAGCATTTCTGCTGACTTTGTTGACCGATCACCAACTCGGCGTGCTTCGCGTGCTGCCGTATTCTGTACATTTGCTCGTTGATTTTGTGGTTGGTGTGGTGTTCTTGGTTGCCCCAATCCTGTTCGGCTTTACCGGCCTGGACGCCTGGTACTATTGGGCCAACGGGGCCGCCGTGCTCACGGTGGTGAGCTTGCACAAGCCAGAAAGCGAGCCCTGCCCCGCCGCCGCATGATTCTAAGATGGAACAAGAGTCGAGAGCCAGACTCCCCCCTTCTGGCTCTAGACTCTCAGCCCTCGACTCTTGCACACCCCCTTGACCTCGTACACCAATTAGTGTACATATGTTTACATCTGTCAAGGGGCGGTCTTTGTACATTTTCTGGGGGACCTGGTCATGCAGGCTACACAAATCGATTCTTCATTGCGAGGGCTGCGGCTTTTGCCGGGGGCCAATATCCGCCGGCTGATGGCTCGGCTGGACATGACACTGCAAGACGTCGTCGCTGCCACGGGACTCGACGAGCGGACTCTGCGGAGCATGATGCACGGAACCACACGGCCTCATGCCCGCACGCTGCATAAACTGGCACACGGCCTGGGCGTGGCCACCGACGAATTGTTTCAAGATCCTTTCAGCGGTGGTTTGAACGGCCAAGCTGCTTTTGATCGCGCGACCAACCCACTCGTGGCGGAAGTCATCGACGAAAATCCTGAGATATTCGCCGACTGGCAGAATGCAGATTTCGACGAACTCTTTAGCCGCATGGGAGTCGGCGGTGAGTTGACCGAGGAAGGGACCCTCGCCGCAGCCATGGCGATGAATGCCCGTCGCGAGTTGCAATATCAAGTCTCGGTGATTATGGAGACCCGTGAAGCCGATCTGCTGCGCGAGTTTGTGGAGATGCTGTTTAGGAGGGTGACGGAGGTGGGGTGAGTGGTGGGTGGTTTGTGGTAAGTGGTTGGAGAATGGGAGATAATGATTGAAATGAGTGACTATAAACAGCTAGATGCTTGGAAGCAATCAATTCAACTCGTTGACTGTGTTTATGATATGTGCAAACTTTTGCCGTCTGACGAACGATTTGGCATCGTCCCCCAAATGCAAAGATGTGCCGTATTGATCCCAGCTAATCTTGCTGAAGGATGCGGACGTGATTCCACAAAAGAATTCTCAGACATGTTGCTATCTCTCGTGGATCCCTCGCCGAACTTTCAACCTTTCTGACCATTATCGAAAGACGCCGGTTCGTTACTCCAGAATCGATGCAAACAATAGAAAGGCAACTTGAGCCTTGTGGCCGACTGCTCGGAGGACTACGACGTTCACTCCGCCGAAAGTTAAACTCCTAACCACCAACCACGAACCACCAACCACACACTTCTAAGTTCTCCCCTCCGAGCGCACTTCGAACGGCTGATAGTCGGCGAGCTTGGCATCGCACCAGTCGATGGTTTGCTCGAGCCGGCTCACCAGTTCGCCCC
The DNA here is from genome assembly GCA_937925545.1 of uncultured Planctomycetaceae bacterium. Classification (GTDB taxonomy): domain Bacteria; phylum Planctomycetota; class Planctomycetia; order Pirellulales; family Lacipirellulaceae; genus Bythopirellula. Next base: position 45,119 of record CALALR010000015.1, on the reverse strand, counting down.
ACGAAATCTCCTCGTTGCCGAATTGATAGCCCGCACTGGGATCGGCGCGCATCTGGGCCAACTGAGCGAGCGTAAGGGTGCGAATCGTTTCGATCTGCTCAATGTCATTGGCCATGATTAAATACACCTCACTTGAAAGCGGAATATGATTTTCTGCCCCGTGACGGGAAGCAGCTCATACCGAACCTGATACATCCGGCCCGCTTCACTAAACGCCTCATCACTGGACACGTCTAACTCGTGGCGAAAATTGTAGCCCACGCTGTCGACGGTCCAGGCATCGTCGTCTTGCAAGGTGTCGAACACCACGTCGGCAATCGTGAGCGCCACGTCCTCATGCCCCGCTACTGCGCTGAGTGAATTCGGCTCATGTGGCGCAAGGGCGAAAATCGTGTAACTGGCCGACTGAATCGAGGTCTGATTGATCGCCTGGGCCTCGTTGTTCACAACCCTGGCAAAAAACACGGCAGAGCCGTGACGAAAAACGGTGCCTTGAATATCTTGTGCGCTGGCCATCAGGCAACTACCTCCCCGTAAGTTGAGTCATCTGCAACCACTCCAGTAATAAAAAGCTCAGCAGTGGCGCCGCCCGCACCACCGATGAGCAATTCTCCTTGCTGGGCAATGCGCGCATGCAATTCTTGATCCTCGATCCGCCACGGGCCCGGCAAGCGGTGCGGCATGATCTGTGATCTGCCTGGCTGGGCGTATTGGATCGGCGGATGATTGACAACGCTCAAGCTGCCGCTATGGCTCGCGGCTGCTTTCCACGCGGGATGATTCAGCTGGCGAATGCAAGAAAGATGTTTCACCAGATTGGTTCGCTCCAAACAGAGCACGGGCAGGCCCTGGGCCAGTAGTGCGATCTCGGTCGTGGTGAGTTCATCATCGAATACACCAATTTCCGCGATATCGATGTCGTCGCTGCCTGAGGATTCGCCGACGGTCAGCGTGTCCATGCTGCCGAAGACGCGGTTGACGGTGCTGGTGCCCGAGTTCCCGCCGTCGAGGTAAACGGTTCGTTTGGTGCTCGATACCCAAACTCCTGCCACATGGTGCCAGACGTTCGGGGTCATTGTGATCGAGCTCGTGGCGACGGCTCCGCCGTTGTGATCGTCCGATCGGGCAGCGGCATAATCGTTGGCCAAGTGGCCATTCCATTGCAAACGGTGATGATCGTTCGAGCCACTGTCTGATAATTCCATCAGTTCCAGCAACGCGTTGACATCGGGCACGCGGAACCAGCCGACCATGCTGAATGGGTAGCTGCTGATTCCTGGGCTGCCGAGATCGATCAAGTTGGAGGAGCCTACGGAGAAAGCCATTTTAGTTCGGAATTCGGATTGCGGATTGCGGTATTAAGACTTTGTCCTATTGTCATACTTCGGCGAGTGATAAGCCGACAAGTTCCATGTCGCCGGTCATCGTGTCGGCGACATCCGATGCCAAGCGGGTTACCTCGACAAGCAGCAAGTCGCCGGCGGCCAAGCTGGCAACGGTCATTTCGGCGGTGGTGCTGCTCTCGATGTCGCCACTGGTGCCGGGGGCGGCGGCGGTGACGTCGTCGCTGTCGCCGACGCTCGGCAAGCTGTCCAGGTTGCTCCCGTCGGTGATGCGGGTCAACTCGACGCGGAATTTCATGTTTCCGCTGGTGGCGGAAGTCGCTGCCCACAACAGCGTGGCGGTCAGGTTTCCGCTGTTGTAGTGGCTCGGCACATGGGCGAGAAACTGAGCGGCTTCGTTCGTGCTGTCGTCGAAGTCCAGCAGGGGGAAATCCCCTCGCATGTCCATCGTGGCGTAGTTGGAGCTCGGCGGGTGGTTGGCAAGGGGCTGGAAGCTGAGAAGGGTGTCTGTGCTGGCCATGATAACTTTCCGTTCAGTTATGTTTCTTACACTCGTCGTCGGAGGGCGATGGTTGAAGCTGGTAGAACCCCCCGCCTTCCGGCGGGGGCTGTTATCAGATTTCACAAACTAGCCCGTGCACTTCACCACATAGCGGGGATTCAACACGGCGGCTGCTCCGCGTTCGCTCGCTTTGAATCGCAGGAGGATGTCGTTGTTGAAATCCGCCTCACTGTTCACGGGAGCCTGGGTGACGGTGATCGGCCAGTTTTCCATGTAGGCAAACGCCTTGCGGAAATCGCCGATAAACCAATACTTACGCGCATCCGCAGCCGCCACGCCCGAGGCAATCACGCGGCGATAGGCCAGGCGACTTTCCTCCACGCGATAGTTGCCCAGCGGGTTGCGCGCCCGGGTACTCGTTTCGCTGCCACTGGCGGTGTATTCGATCTCCGCCGCCTTGAACACACGATGGGCCGCGTGTCGGTAGGCCGGCATCACCAGCACGGTCGTTCCACGCACCAGTACCGGTTCGCCGGTATGCGGATCAAGTATCTCGGCAAACAACTGCTCGGCTGCATCCACGTTGGTCCAATCCACAAGCTCATTACCGGAGAGTTCGTTGACCCACGGGCTACTGGTTTGATACGTGTTGTAAGTCGTGCCGTTGGACTTGTAGTTGTTGGTCGCTCCGATCACGAGATCAAGGAGCCGCTTTTCCTTGTTCAGTCCCAAGATTTCGCCGACCTCTGCCGCCCGACTCAGCACCAGGTGGGTGCGGTCGAAAAAAATCGCCTCCTTGGTCACGGGCACAATGAATCCTCGCTTGGCCGTGGCAGGGGTCTCGATGTAGTCTTCGCCGAAGCCGAGACTCGGGTAGGGCATCCCTGGTCCGACCTCGTCGATATTATCGGCAACTCTGGTGGCACCGGGAATCTTTTCTCCATCAAGCCGTGTCGGAATGGTCTGCACAAGTTTCGAGGCCACGAATGCCTCTTGCGTATATGCATCGAGAATCTTGGAATAAACCACCTGTCCCGTGACATTCAGAAATGCGGTCACGTCTACACCGTCTGAGGCCTCCATCACACTCACCTCAGAGCCGGCTCGCGGATCGAGCATTCTAAGCCATTGTCTTCCATCGGGGACGAGTGCCTCGGCCAGATCGCGGAGCGAAAAGTCTTCCGCGGTTAAGTGACGCTCCCGCAAAGCTTCTGACAGATGATCGACCGTTCGATCCGCTCCGTCCAATTCGTAACGTCGTTTGAGTTCTTGATAATTGAGTGACACGATTTATTTCTCCTGTGTGAAATGTAGGGTGGGCACCGCCCACCACTAGAACTGCGTCGCCGATAATTGCTTGGTGGGCGGTGCCCACCCTACACCTACGCCGCTACTTGCGGGCCCCCTTTGGTTACGGTACTCACAACGTCGATCAGCACTTTCGTCGCTGCCGGTGAGACACGTTTCATGCAACGTCCGATGGCCAGATTGGCGGTTGCGACCGCGTCGACGACTTGTGCATTGAGTGTGCCGTCGCCAGAATCGTTGCCGCCCACCAGATCGCCCACCTCGAAGGAGGCCGACGCGCAATCAAATTCGAACACACCGGAGGTCGCAATTCGGATTGCCTCGGTGGATCCGACCGGGGAACACTGCATTGCGATGCCGAGAAACGCATCGTGAAAAGCCTCTTGGGTGGCGGCCAAGGTTCCCTGATCTGCCAGCGAGCTTGCGGACATCACCTCGCCGCCGCTCAGATATAACAAGTCGCCAATCTCAATTGCCTCCGCGCTCCCCACAGGGAGCATGATTGGATTGGTATCCCCGTAACGCCAACGCATCGTATTCGCCATTTTGGTTTCTCCTGTGTGAAATAAACGCTGATGTAGGCCGAAACAAGCCTTGCGCAGTTCCGGCATGAAATTCCAACTCAGATGCATTGCCGGAACAGCGCTACCGCTCGTTCCGGCCTACCATTTTCAGTGCTCGCGCAAAATCGCGCGGGTTCTGCGTGTACTGCTGCGACTCGATGACTGCGAACTGCTCGCGCGACCTTGGTCCGGTGAGTTGGTCCAGGCGGCGTTCGAGCGCTGCAATTCGTGGGGTGAGTTCGTCCTCACCTGCCGTGGTTGCGTCACCGGGCGACGTTTCGATTTCCGCCAGCAGGTCCGGTCGATGCAGCCGCAACGTTTCGAGCGTGAGCGCGTCCCAGTGGTTCTTGGCCATGTTGGTCATGTTGGTCAACTTGGTCATGTTGGCCGCAACAATGTCAGGTTTGCCTTCGCCCTCCGCCTGCTCGAACAGTCCTTCGGTCGTTGCGGGGTCGGCTACCAGGTCAACGCTTTGCACGCGGGTGATCTCTTCAACAATCAATCCTTCATCGGTTCGAGTGACGCGGGCCTGCACATTGTGTGAGAAACCCACGTTGCGCGGGTTGTGCTCGGCGTCCCACACCAGTTGCTCGGCCAAAGCATGACGCGGATTGAAATGCAGATTCCCGAACAATCCTTCGCCGGGGCGAAACTCCACGCTGCGAATCGTGCCGATGCGGTCCTGATAATCGCGAGGCGCGAGCGGACCCTCCTTGGGATGATTCACATTCACCCGGGCCTGTTCGTAGAGTGGCACGGCTTGCTGGAGGGCCGCTTCGCGATACTCCCGGCCATTGCGTGAATGGAGCCCGATGAGCTTCACGCCGGAGAGCACTCCGCCGTGGCGATCCACCCTCAGGGCAACACCGCGCGAATCGGTAAACTCTTGCAGCGATTCAAGCTGCTTCTCGATCGTAGTTGGCATAAATACAGTCTCCGTGATTGCACAAAAAAAGCCCCGACCGCGACACACTCGTGTGTCGCAATCGGGGCTGGAACGCGATACCACCTGCGCGGAGGTGGCTCTGTCAAATACCCGTGAGAGGCGCTAGGCGCTGGTTGCTAGGCGCTAGTCGATAGTGTTTGTTCGTTTCTGACTAGCGCTTAACTCCTAGCGTCTAGCGCCTCACTTCACCATCCTCTCCACAGTCAGCCGGGAGTACTGGATATGACCATCCTGCACGGTGATGGTTACGCTGGCTGAGCCGTGGAACCCGGCGACGCAGGCGTTTTCGACGAGCTTCTGAAACTCGGCTTGCGCTTGCTGCCGACGGTCGCATTTGGAGAGGGTGTTTGTTCTTGTCATGCGTGTGAATCTAGCAGATTCACGGCGCGATTTCAGCAATTATTTTTGTGCCAGTTTGAAAGAAGTTGTGAGTCGCGCGTGGCGAGGCGCGAGTAATCTAGCTGCCCTGCTACGCAGTGCTGGGGACCCAGAGGCAGGTGTGCCTCCGGCTAAGTTTAATCGAGATGGTTAACAAAAGAATTGATACCAATCCCGCAGGCTCTGGTACTGCTCGCGAAGCCGCAAGCGCGGGGTTCGTGCCGTATTGCTGCTGCCATGATGTCAGGCTACCGACATTGGGATTGCGCTGCCAGACGAGAAAGTCTCTGCCGTCAACGTCGCCGTCGAGATCAAAGTCTCCCGCGAAAGTGGAGATCAGTTCGACGGATGTTGGCGTGTAGTTGAGGACCCATTCAAGTGACCCTGGTAAGTTTGGTAGAGACGCCGACGAAAAAGTGCCGACTATGCTCGCAGCACTGAAGATTTCAAACGTATCACCCGGCGCTGGAACAAAACCATTAGTCAGCAACACATTGAGCGTCCCGTCCAGGGTGGCAGTTCCTTGAACCAGCACTTGATCGTATTGACTGCCGGCAAGCATCCCACCGACCTCCGATTGCAAACTGGCCAACGCGCCGAAATGCAGATCCCCTCCGAAGTTCACCGCTGCCGGACTATTTCCTGGTGAAAGATCTCCCTCCATGAAAACTTGTCCTGTACCTGTAAACGGTCCAGCTCCAGAGGTGGAACCAAAGAACACAGCAGATGCTCCCTGAGCGACTTTGATTTCTGTGCCGTTGTGAATCACATCATCCCAAAAATTAACAGTTGCTCCGCCAGAGATAATGATCCTCGCCCCCGTCGTATTATCCACATCCCCGAACACGTCACTGATTCCAGCAGAGAACGCCATGGAACCTTGATTCGTCAAGCCGACACCCCCAGTGTTGAGCGTTCCACGACCCGTGATGAGACCCGTGGCACTATTTGTCAATGGTTGCAGAAACTCGATGGTGCCACCTTGAAGATTGATGCGTCCCGCATTGGCTCCGCCAGCGTCTTCGAAACGTAAGTTCTGACCAGAGGCGGCTCGAATTTCTCCGCTGGCAGCGTTGATGACGGGCTTGGAGATCGTGCCATCACCACGCAAGAGACCATTATTTGTCAGTGGATCACTACCGCTCAAGCGTGCTGAACCTCCCGTGAGCAGAATGTCACCTGCGTTGGAACTAATTCCGTTGATGGCCGTGACGCCAGCCGGACCGACGACGAATGTGGCACCGGTCTGATTGATGAGTCCACTGGCCACAATCATGGTGGAACCCGCCAGGGAGACCAAACCAGAATTCTCGAGGCTATTTGATGTGAAAATTCCGTTAGAAAGAGTTAGCGAACCGCCAGGATTCACTAGAGCCGTGTTGAGAACATTCACAGCCCCGCCCGAAATGGAAGTCACTCCAAAGATCTGCATACTACCCGCATCCAGCCGCCCTCCTTGGACCACAATTGCACTGCCTGTACCGACAAAGGCAGTTTCTGCCACACTCACCACGGAGGGCCGGTTAGCACCAATCTGCAATAAGGATGAAAGTCCCTGACCTCCAACCGTCAAACCGGCCAGGTCGGTTACCTTGAGCAACCCTTCATTCATATAGACAGCGCCATTGATGACCAACCCCGAGGTTTCAATGAAGGCTCCATTCACGACCATCGCGGCAAAGGTATCGACAGTAGTCGTTCCCTCCACCAAGAGTTCATGGTCATCGAGTTCGAGAATGTCTTCGCCAAACACTCCCGACTCACTAATAACGATGTCGCCTATAAGGCTCAAGTCTCCAGAAAAGAAATCAATCTGCCCGCCGTTAAATGTCAACTGGCCTAGCTCGACAAAGCCCTGATTGATGACGATGCGACCCTCTTCGTTGAGCACAGTTCCTCCCGCGCCCGCAGTAAGACCACCCGAAGTAATATTGACCACACCGGAACTGTCCGTCATACCGCCCACGGTGATTGCGCCAACACCTGTCACTGAAACCTGAGCGTGAATAATTGACATTGTGCCGGAGGCAAAACTGCTGTCGTCGGTTCCAACATCGATTGATTCGGCCTGAACGTTTGCGCCATCAACTATGATCTCTCCAGAGCCACCTGCTAAGGCGATGTTGATCGCACCCAATTGAGCGCTTCCCCCGTTGAGAGAAATCGAGCCCTGACTGCCATTGGCACCGACACTGGTATTTCCGTCCACGTCAATCATTCCGCCGAACGAGTTCAGTTGGGCAGATGTGGCGGTGAGGGTTGCGACATTCAAGTTGCCTGATACATCCAGCACACTGCCGCCGGTCATAGTCACCGCGTTACTCAAAGTCAACGAACTGCCCGCCGTTGTTTCCAAGGTTCCGCCGATTTGAACGTTGTTGGTGGTCGCGTAGCTCTTTGCGAAAGAGACAAGGCCTCCGGAACGAATATCTAGCAGCCCTCCCAGACTCAAAGCACCGCCTGATCCGACGTTGAGCGTGCCGAAAACTTCGAGTTCACCAAGTCCCACTGTCAGGCCTCCTGTGCCAACCACCCCCACATTGATGACTCCAGTTGAAAAAATGAATACTTCGTTTGCTAGCAATGCAGCGCCGTTGCTGACATCTAGATTTCCTGAGGAGACATTTATCGTACCCTCCGCAAAGGGTGAACCGTTGCTGAATTTTCCAGAGGATAAAAGAGTGACATCCAAAATCGTTCCAGCTCCGTCAACGATTACATTACCACCATTCACTAATACTTGTGATGCCTGCACACCAGCGCCTGATAGTACATTGAGAGTGCCAGTGACTGAAGTACTACCGTCTTCCAGAAAACCGGTTGCATTGTTCTGAAAAGTTAGACTGCCATCGATGAAATAGTTCGCATTATGATCGTTGCCGTTCAAGAATGTTCCTATGACAAACCCTTCCGTCAGTGTTGAACCTGCACCATCTACCAGAAGCGTCCCATCGATGGTGAGATCTCCTGGTCCGATATCCTGGCCGCTAGCACCAAAATTCCTGTTGAAAGTCAGGACACTGCCGTTGGTAATATTCAGAACAGCACTACTCGCCAACGTCACGGGACCACTGACGACATTAAACGGATTGCCAGAAGTACCCAAGGTGAGCATTCCACCGTTCATGGTGAGCGTTCCTGTTGGTCCCCCAAAACCTGGTAAGAAGGATTGAGCTGTGTAGGTATGCACGCCTCCACTGCTTTGAAAGCTCACATTGCCTTGGTCGACCACAAATCCTGGTGTCGTGGCACCACCCGTAAACGTAACGACGTAAGTTCCTGCGACGTCGAATAACACCGATTCATCTGTTTGTGGCGCGGTTCCGTCCAACCAATTGTTGTCGTCGCTGAACACACCACTGCCACCGAGGACCCATTCATCTTGGCCAGAAACGGCTGAGGTAAAAAAGAAGAAAAGAGAGCAAACCACCAGTCGAAGGTATGCCACCATACACCTCACAGGACAGAGAGAATTAGAAAGAAACTGAGCACAAGCCCCCTTCCAATTCCAATCCCCAATATAATCAGAGATGGGGATATCGCCACTTTTTTTCTGGCGGGGGACCAGGAGACAGAAACACCCTAAGTGCCTATTTCAATTACCCTTAAGGTCTTCTCGCAAAAAATCTTTTTTTAGACCAGCCCCCAGAATGGCGGGATGCGACCTGGCCTCAGAGAAGGTGCAAGCAACGCCAGGCAACATAACAACACCAATCCCGCAGGCTCCGGTACTGCTCGCGAAGCCGCAAGCGAGGGGTTCGTGCCGTATTGCTGTTGCCAATCACCGAGGCTGCCGACATTGGGATCGCGCTGCCAGACGAGAAAGTCTCTGCCGTCTACGTCGCCGTCGAAATCAAAATCAGCCGACTCGGGATTGAGATTGTCGAAGATATGCTGGCCGATGACCGCGTGCAGGCGAGGGTCGTCGTCCAGTGAGTTGTGCGTGATGGAATTGTCATTGAAAAACACCTCGGCCTGGATGTTCGTGGCTCCAGCGACAAAGTCTTCGCCCTGCGGTTCAAAAAAACCTGTAGATTCTTGCCAATAGTTGTACCCCACGTCGACATTCGTCGGCAGCACGTCGTTTGCACCAGAGTCGAAGTTTTTCACCGGATCAATCTGCACGGTGAGATCCACCGTGATCCCCACCGGTTTGAGCCAGTCGTTAGCCAACTGCAACGTGCTGTTGCCACCAAAGCTGTGGCCGATGATGACCAGCGTGGTGCGGTTGCCGGTCTGCTGCAACCAATCGAATGCCCCTTGTTTGTTATTCCATTCGAATACCATCCCTGTGTAACCAGGCAGTCCCAATTGGGAGAGGGTCGAGTTGAGGATCCCCATCCCGGTATTTGGGCCGGCACCTGAGAGAAACCCGGTGAACAGCACGACCTGTGTGGTTGCTCCCCATGCCGATTGGCAAAGGACCAGCCACAAAATCGCCGCAAAGCATCGGTGAAACATCATTAGAAGTCGCCCTCGCAAGAATGCCTGATGCGAACCATTGTAACACGAATGTCGTAGGCCGGAACAAGCCGTGCGCAGTTCCGGCATGAGCAAGAACACGCGACGCCTTCCCATCCGCGATGCCGGAATTGCGCTACCGCTTGTTCCGGCCTACAATGGCACCGTCAAGTCAACCGCAGCCCCTCCAGCACTTTCACGGCTGTCTGCTCGATGGTGAGATTCGTTACGTCGATAATTGGGTAGCCGCGTTGCTGAGCCTCTGCTTCAAACTCCACAACCTCGCGAATCACACTCTGCAAGTTGTCGTAATCTGTGCCGCTCGCTCCGGCGTGTTGCATCCGCTCGGCGCGAATCTCCTGGAGTCGCTTCGGTTGCATGGTGAAAGCGACAATTCTCTTCTTCTTGATCTTGGAGAGCTCTTCGGGAAATCCCGTCTCGGGAGCAATCGACACGTTGGCCACTTTGTAGCCACGCGAACCCAGGTAGAGTGTGGTGGGGCTTTTGCTCACGCGGCTCAGCCCCACGATGACAATGTCGGCATCCTCGAGCGTGGAGGCTCCCAGGCCATCGTCGTGCTCCATAGCAAACTCCATCGCCTCGATCCGCTTTTGATACGCGGCATCCACGCGATGCAATTGCGTCAGATCATTATCCGCCAACTGCCCCACGCAGTCGGCCAGAAAATCGAACAAGGGCCCCGTCGCATCGAAATGCGGCAACTTCTGTCGCACACAATACGAGCGGACGAATTGCTTGCTACTGGTATCGGGCAGGCCGTGAATCACAATCGCCCGCGGGCCGGTGATTCCAGCGAGTACGCGCTCGAGCTTCTCGGGACTATCGGCCAGGGGATGCGAGACAATTTCGAAATCGATCCCCGAAAATTGCGTGGATGCAACAGTGGCCAGGCGAAACAAAAGGTCGCCTGTGGAACCAGAGATCAGATGAATCGTATAGAGACCGCTAGCCCCATTAGATTCGCGTTTGGCACTAGCGCTGTGTTTCTTGCCCATGCCTCAGTTGTAACACACCCGTAGGCCGGAACAAGCCGTGCGCAGTTCCGGCACGAAGAAAGGGCACGCTACGCCTTCCCATCCGCGATGCCGGAACTGTGCAGTGCATGTTCCGACCTACAATCTTAATAGCCACGGATGGACACGGATTGAACACAGATAAGAACCAGACTATTGAATCATCCGTGTTCCATCCGTGTGAATCCGTGGCTAAATCCTATTTCTCGTCTTCCATGATTGCCGCGTACACCAGTGGATGAACGGCGACGAAAGTCTTGTCGGTGTAAGGCACGGTCTGTTCGAGAGTGACCACGGTGATTTCTTCGCCGGGGTGTGTCCAATAGTGCGTACTCGCCCGGCCGCCCCAGCCGTATTCCCCCAGCAGATGCCGATCCTCATCGGGTATCGGCTCGCAGGTGACACGAAACCCCAGCCCAAAACCCGAGCCGGGGTCCGCGACCCAGCCGCTCGTGTCATCGAGTTGATTGTGCGTCATCAGGGCGACGGTCTCCGGCTCCAGTAGTTGTTTTCCTCCAGCCTTGCCACCCTCAGCAATCATCTGCAAGAACCGCCAGTAGTCGGCCGCCGTGGAGACGAGCCCCCCACCTCCTGAATGAAAAGTGGCGGGCCGGCCGAAGCGACTCGTGGCGGGTTCGTCCTCGACGATCAACTCGTCGTCCTTCGTTTCGTAACAGACGGCCAGGCGATCCAGTTTTTCGGGTGGAACCTGGAACGCCGTGTCGACCATCCCCAGCGGCGCGAAGATTCGTTCCGCGAGGAATTCATCCAGCAGCTGCCCCGACGCGCGTTCGACCACGGCACCCAATACGTCGGTCGATAGTCCGTAATGCCAATCGGTGCCGGGATCAAACGCGAGTGGCAGCCCGGCGAGTTTGTCGATCAGATCCTGGAGCGTTCCCTGGTAATCCAAGGCATCGATCACCGCGTATTGCTTTTCGATGGGCGATCCTTCGGCGTTCCCGTAGACCAGCCCCGAAGTGTGCAGCATCAATTGCTGAACAGTCATCGGCGACTTCGCCGGCCGGTTCCCTGCCGGATCGTACACCGTGCGATCGGCGAACTCGGGGAGATATTTCTCCACCGGATCGTCGAGCGCGAGCTTCCCCTCATCTACGAGCATCAACGCCGCGGCCGTGGTGATGCCCTTGGTCATCGAATAGATCCGCGCGATGGTATCCGCCTGCCAGGGCTTCTCCGCGGCGGCATCCATCATGCCATACTGAACGAAATAGACCACCTTCCCCCGCCGCGACACGAGCACCGACCCGCCGTAAATTTCCCCGTTAGCAACCCGCCCCTGCATCACCCGTTCAATCTCGGCCAGCTTCTCGCTCGACATGCCAACCTCTTCGGGCGCGGCGGTGGGAAGGGGCTCGGCCAGCGAGATATCGGTGGAGAAAGGAACCGCTAGACAAAGAAGAAGAGCAATCGATCGAAAAAGCATGACATGCCGCCTGGGTAAGAGTCGATGGGGGTTAAGAGACTCCTATTAGAATCGACGCGCGGATTAGGTGCAATCGTGCGGCCAACGCTTGTTATGCATCCTCTCGCAAGCGATCAATATCGCTGAGCATGTCGCGAACTTCGAGGGCGTTTTTGATGCCGTGCACCCTAACCGTGGAATGTTGTCCGCCTGACATCGTCGTCATCAAAATCCCCTCGATGCCGCAGAAACGCATGAGAGGGTTTTGAAATGTTGCGTAATCGACAACTGCCCGAAAATGCAATTTGCGGTCTTGAACAATAAATGGTCCAGTCTTGATTCTCAAAAATGGACCTTCAACCGACACTTCGAGCTCATTTGCACTTCTGCGTGATGTAAAATACCCGAACACCAGATAGAGTATCAACCCAATCAACAATCCTATCGCACATCCCATTAGCGCGCCGCGAAAGAACTCGCTCCAGACCTGTTCCGCGTTATCAAAATCACGCTGTCTTTCTCCCCTTGTGCCTGCCGCTCCGAATAGAACTCCAAAGAATACGGGCAAAAAAGAGCAAGCAAAAAAAGATTGCAGACGATAAAAGAAGCACAACTTGTCGCGCTCGATCTCAATTGGAAACGATTCAGGATATTGGTCGGCCATGAAAACATTTTCGCATGAGTCGGATGCCGGAACAAGCGGTGCATAGTCCCGCTGCAAACCACCCACCACAAGCCACTAACCACCCCCCCCATGCATCGCCAGATTCTTTTGTTCCTGGTCGTAATCAAGTCCCAGCTTCAAACTCCACGTCTGCGGGGAGAGGATGCCGTGTTCGAAGGCGATTCGCTCTACCTGGCAGTGCTGCAGATGGTTGCGGACCTCCAACGATGGCGGTGTGATCTGGATGTCGACCAGGCGGCGGATGTCTTGGGGTAAACGGCCTGCCAGAGCCGCGTTGTCGACCGCGCGCCACATCACGTCGCGGTCGTTGGTTTCCAGATTGGCTTGCATACGCTGGAACATTCGCACCGCGGGGCCTTCAGCTACGAGCGTCGAAGCGTAGTTGGAATTCGAAGCGTCGGAGGTGAACATGAACTCCGGCATCACCAGCCGCGCGGCGACCGCGCGCAGCTCGGCCTGCAACACGGCGACGAAGTTGCTCGCATCAATCCCGGCGGCGGGGAAGTCGTAGTCCAAACCCGCCGGTGCGTCGAGGATCGTCCCCGGTGCGTAGTAAGAAAGCTGATGGGTGCGGCCGCCGGTGGTGGACGTTTGACTCTGATCGGCCACGAACTGCTCAACGCCGCTACGTGACGCTCCGCGATGTTTGCGAATCAGCGCGATCGCCGACTGGATCTCGGCCACCACGCTCATGTTCCGCAGCAGCTTGTCGATCCGCCGCAGATTCTTCCGCACGGGGTAATAGAGCGGCAGGCCCCGCTTGACATTCGCATCGACGTTCGCCTTGCGGTGTTGAATCGCAGCGGCATCGACCGGTTGGCCGTCGATGTAGTAGCCGAGCACCGACTCCACGTCGTGCGGCTCGGTGTGGATGCCGAAGCTCGCTTCTGAGACATTGGAGAGTTCGCGCGGGGTGGCGACCTGATCCGGTTCAACAAATCGCACCCGAGTCACTCCGTGCCCATCGACGAAATACCGCAAGAAGACTTCGCCATCGCGGTCGAGCCGCCGGACGATTTCCTGCTGACGGGTTTGCCAATGGTTCACTTCGAGAAACTCGTCGATGACAGCTTGCGTTTCCATTTCCAAATCACCGCTGGCGTGAGTTCCTTTACGCACGCAGGCCCGATACACGTGTCCCACGCCGACGAGATAACTGATACGGTTTTCAATGCCGTTGATGGCGAACTCGTTGGTGGCCGCGAGATGACGGACCTGATTGCGGATGTCGGCGTGTTGCTCCTCGGTGGCAAACGGTACGCTGACGCCCTGCCCTGGTTGTCCGTTTGTGGCCACGCTGCCCCACCACTGGCCGGCGTCATCGAGGTAAGCATCGCGGGGATCGACGAACAGGTCCCACAGTGCGTCGCAGGCTTCGGTGAGTCGGCGTTCGAGGCGGGTGGTGGTGCATGTGTTTGACATTATATATCTCCTTAGGTGGTAGTGATTTCTCTGGTACTCCATGCCGGAACTGCGCTACCGCTTGTTCCGGCCTACGTTTCTATTTGCAGGCGGCTGCCCAATCCGTCGTCGCGCTGGCCGGCGTGAAAATGTTCCTCCGCCAGACGCAGTGCCATCTCCAGTGCGTCGGGCCCGTCATCATGTGAGCCGAGCGGAAAATCGCGGAGTTGATCCACCAGCAATTGCGTGCCGGGGCTGCGCTCCCTGAACCGCAATCTTCGCTGCGCGAGATACGGCCCCAGGCGGCGAATCCGCACTGGCTTGCTCACATGGTTGTGGATCGCGGCGGGTGTACACCAATCGATTCCTATCCGAGCGAACTCCCGCACAAACTCATCGCACAGCAATTCTTGAAATTGATTCGCTTCCACGCCGAAGGCATCCGCGTGATGCTCCCAGCAGAGCGCCACGCCGCGAGAGACGATGTCGGTCGTCGGCCGCCGAGCGAGGTCGGACTCGACGTACAACACGCCTCGCCGATCGATGCCCAGTACGACCAGGGCCGAGTAATCCCCGTGACGCGATTCACGGCCCTTGCTCGGGTCGACGGCAATCGTCTTGAACTGTAAGTCTGCAGGCCACTCGCGAAACCACAACTGTTCGGCGAAGTACGTTTCTGGCCATTCGCAGCGTGCGGGATCAATGGGCGAGCTTTGCTTCTCGCGCTCGAAGGTTGCCTGGCCCTCCTCGGCCCGCATTTTCATCAGCATGTAGAGCCCCTCGCGTTCCGGCCACAATAGCTCTGCGCCTTCTTCCATGGCGGAGCAATTCTTCTGGAACAAATTCCAAGCGTCAAGTTTGGCATCGCTGCGCGCGACATCGGAATAAATGCGTTCCCACTCGGCCCACAGCTCCATGTTGCGTGGCCAGCGCTCGATGGCGCGAAACTTCTTGGAAACCCATCCCGGCGTGCGGTCGAGTTGCATCGCCAGTGCGTCGCGATGCAAGGCGGTGGCCAGGTTGAGTATGTTCGTCCGCCGATCACCCGCTTTCAACAGCGAACCATGAAACCAGCCACTGCTTTTTTCCCGCAGGTAGGCCGACTGCATGTGGGCGTCGTTCTGCAAATCGTCGCAGACGATCAACGTCGGTCGATGGGCACCCAGTCGGCGACCCCGCAGCCGCTGCCCCGTGCCGTAGGCTTCGATCACCGTGCCGTGGGCGAGACGAATTCTTCCTCCGGCAAAGCTGCAACCCTCCCCCAAAGCGGCAGCATAATCGGTGGCAATGTGGTGGTTTTCCAGCAGTTCTTTCTTCACATTATTCAAATGCTGTTTGGCCTGCGACTCGGTGTCGGAGATGATCCAGATGTAAGGTTCCCAGCCCTGGAGCGCAACGCGGAGCACGTAGCAGAGCGAGGCAAGCGTCGACTTCGCCCCGCCGCGCGGCCCGATCACGTTGAGCTTCGTACCGCGTTTTTCGTGCAGCGCGTCGAGCTGCGCCGCGAGCCAACAATGCATCGTCGAGGGAGGCGATGCGAAGTGCTGCGGAAGATATCGCCGACCCCAGGCCAAGAGTGGTAACTCGGCGGCAAGCCGCTGTCGTTGCCATCCCACTTGCAGAGGATGACACAGCAACTCGAAGAGTCTTTCCTCGATGAGTCGAAAGAATTCTTCCCAGGTTTTAACGGAGCTGATCTGTCGCATGATCATGGTCTATCAACACTTGGCCAATCCTCATTCCCTCCCCGGCCCTGAAAGGCCGACCATCCCAAAGGGAGGGTGTTAATCAATACCCTCCCTTTGGGAGGGTCGGACGCGGTCGCGGCCGGGGAGGGAATCGGATGCCTCTGTCTTGGGGAATCTAGAAAGCGATTCAAGTTCCTCTGCCACTTCTTCACTCTGCGAAGCAGGCGGCTCATCTGTGGGCATCACTTCTCGCGACAACTCGCGAAAACGGTCCAGGAGCCGTTGTCTGTCGTCATTCTGCTTGACTTCAACTTGCACAATCCGGATGAGTCGTTCGATGAAACTTTCCAAGAGGGAAGCAAACTTACGCAGGAGTGAAGTGCGGCTGTCCTCTTTTTTCGTTTTGCGGTCGAACCACCATGTGGAAGCCCGCCAATGCTTCTCATCCTGTGCCGCTAAATGCAAGTTTCGCATGTAATACAGCTCGGCCTTGCCTTCAGCTTGCAACATATCACCAGCAAGTTCGGCATCCGACTTGAGCACCTCTTCGAGACGTTCTCGACTCCAGCCCAATGTTTTGGCCGCCGTCTCGCGCTCGCAACCCATGGCGAGCATCCCCTGCAGGTTTCGCCGCTCGGTATCGGTAATGAGTGGTTCGTCCATGGCTTTTCTCGTAGGCCGGAACAAGCCGTGCGCAGTTCCGGCATTGCGTAGCGTGCAATGATGTCCTGCCGGAACAGCGCTACCGCTCGTTCCGGCCTACGTCTGCTCCTTCCCTCCATATTCAAATGAGACCACCGCGCGACCGGTGGCGGCGCGGTAGCCAGCAAAATGTGTTGAACGACGCGAGCGCGCACCGGCCTTGCGCACGCTTACGGTTTTCCACTCGGGCGAATGCTTACAGTGGCGGATCAACGCGGGGTGGCTACTGGTGACGTTGATTCGCATGCCCTCCTGGCGATGCAACTGGGCCACGGCGGCGACCACGCGCATGCCGATACCCATGCCTTGAAAATCGGGGAGTGTAACAATCCGTGTGAAGCGGCGGTGGTTTTTCTGAGCGACGATTGGCAGCGTGGCACAAAACGTGACGGGTTGGCCATTCCACAGGGCCAGATAACAACGGGCTCCCCGCGCGATCGAGCCGCTCAAATAATGATGTCTTGCAAACAATTTCCAAGCAGCCACCTGGCAGCGATAGAGTTCCAGCTGGATCGTCGGTCGCCGAAGACGCCTCCGATCCAGCCGACCGGTGGCCATGTCCAACACCCAATCCGCTTCGAGCCACTCGGCCACGTCGTAGTGACAAGTGACCGCTACAAAGCGGCAGGGGATCGACCGACGGCGAATCCCCTTAGCAATTGCCGTTGAACAGGCCTTCGCCACCGTGCGATCCACGACGCTGGTGAATTCGTCGAAAGCAACAAGGGGAAATTCGGAATTGGGAATGCGGATTGCGGAATGTGGTTCACTTGATCTCTTCAATTCCGCATTCCGCAATCCGAATTCCGCATTCGAGAGTGCTCTGGCTAGATCACACCGAAAACGCTGCCCCGTGCTGAGCACGTGATACGGCTTCACCCATGAGGGCGGTGAACTGAAACCGACGGCCGTTAAGAGTTCCACGACTTGCCGCATCGGCAATTCGCCAAAGCAATCAACCACGGCTTTGTCTTCAGGCCAATCGGCAATGCCGGCCAGCACGTCGCCAAAACATTCCCGGGCGACGCTGCTCTTGCCACTGCCCGAGGGACCCACGATCAGCCCCACGTCCCAGGCTTCGTCCCGACCCGGCAGTTCCACGGAAAATCGCTCCGTGCACTTCTTCTCCAATGGCACATCAAACATGCCGGCCACTTGCTGCACGCGGAAAGATTCTGGCACGGGACAGGCAACGGAAATGGTGTGTTTGGTCATGTTCGCTTCGTTACGAGTTACGAGTTTTGAGTTCAATTGCTCGCGCCTCGCAACTCGAAACTCGCACCTTCCTACAACGTTACTACCCTGCAGCGAAAACCTTCCGCTTGCATCTGTTCATACACTTCCTGCTGCTGTGCTTCGCTGTCGCACTCGACAATTACCTGGTAAGCCGTGCCAATAGTTGGCTCAGGGCGCTCGTTGGGGGAGTCGAACTGGTGGGCGATCTGTTGCAATTCGGCTTCGATTTGGGCGACCATCTCGGCGAGTTGCGGATTGGTAATTTCACACGACTCGATCAAGTCGTGCAGTTGCTCCTGGTCGATCTCGGCCAGCGACGTGAGCGGATCATGCGTCAACAGGATTTTCGCGGCTTCCGCTTCATCCACGTCGAGCACCAGCACGGGAACCAAAGCATCGGGCGTGGTCTCTGCGCGGAGATGGCCGTCGATGAGTTCCAACTGCCCATCAGCTAACTCGCGAGCCAGCAGCGCATCGGCGTAACCCACCTCGGCCAGGATGCCTCGCAACGCGTTCCGCTGTGCGACCGGATGGGTCCGCCAGTTGCGCGGGTTCGGCGCGAGTTCGCTGGCACGCACACGGCGAAGTTCTTTGATGCGGTCGCGGATTTGCACGGGGTGATTTCTCGATTCTCACGATCCGTTCCGCGTGGCAGACCCACGCAGACGTGTCGCGGCTAAGGGTCGTGATTGCGAGTGGCGGCCAACACAATCTCGCGGAGTTCACGGATATCGCTGCGGAGCTCGGTGCGAAGTTGATCGGTCGATCGTTCGAGCGCAGCGAGACTCGCTTTCACTTCGCCAATCTCGCGGGCCGAGGCATAGCGATGCGCAGTGGCTGGTTCCTCGCCGGGTTGCGCCGGTGTCAACGCCAGCGTAGCCGATACCACGCCCACAAGCGCCGCTATCAAGGTCGCCGCCGCCGGCCAGCCGAGTTGTTTGCGAGTGTAGTTGTTCATAATATTTTCATGAATTCCCATGCTGCATGTCATCCCGACAGTAGTTTCACGACTCGAGGAATCTGGGTGGACATTTTCAATCGCAATCTACGCTGGTTCGTGCTGCCACCCAGATCCCTCTGTCGTGTTACTCCATCGGGATGACATGAAGGGATCCAACGGAATGACATTGTGCTTTACTTCGCTACACCACCCGCGGTTTCACTCCGTAGGTTGGGCGAATCAGTCGGACCGAGTGGTTCCTCTGTCGGTCGCACGCCGGCGGCCATGTCCACACGATTCACGTCGCCAGCAAAGGCATTCAAATATTCCAGGATCTGCACGTAGCTGCCGTACATCCGCATGGAATCCTTCACATAGATAAACGTGCTGCGGAAGCGGCTCTCCAGTCGGCTCCAGTTCACCACGGCACGATCCACTGCACCCAGCAAAATGAGCGCGTTCTGACTGCGAAAGTTCAACTGGCTCGCCAGCGGGATGTTGGGGTCGGAACCGTCGAGCGCCCAGGGGAGTGCGATCAACCCACCGGGGGCCTCCTGCACTTCGTCGCCGCCGAACGGGTTGGTCGAACCCAGCAACGGCCGGTTGGAGTCGGTGGCGGTCAGGGTCAGCTGGCCGAGTGGCGGCTTTGCGGGGTTGTACGTCACCCGCCGCCGCATGCGGTCGCAGGCCAAGAGGTGCTCGATGTAGTGGTTCTTGGTCGTCTCGTCCAAGCCACCACGGACGCCGAACTCATCGTTCGAAACGATCTCGCTCCGAAAGTCCATCAACGGACCGAGTGCCGCCACGATATGCAGGTTGCGAAACTCGGTAATCGCGCGACGAAATTGTTCTTTTCCAGGGTCTCCAGCGGGCATGATTTGGGTTCCTTGTGGTTAGTGGTGTGTGGCGAGCCAGAAGCGTTAGCGCCTGGAGTCTTTACACTTACGCGCCGCTCACAGCTCCAGGCGCTTACGCTTCTGGCTCGCCGAAAGTAAATTTCGTCGGTGCAATGTCGTTGAAGCGCTCCCTTAGTTCGCGTCGCAGTTCGTCGGCCCAGGTGGCGCGTGCCGGATCAGCGTCACTCTCGGCAGTCGCGTCGAGCCGGTCGAGTGCAAGGCGTCCTGCAACCGCATCTTGTAACGGGTCACGTCCCTCAAGTTGCGAAAGTTGTAAAAGTTCTCGAGTCTCACGCTCATCACGCTCAATGGGTTGAAACTCAGCGCGAAACGTATCGTCCGCTGTGGCGGTCTCCTCCTCACTTTTTGCGAAAGGGTTCAGCGCGGCGACCCCCGGCGCCGCGTCGTTTACAAAGTTGTCCGATGAGCCAGCCGCCGACACTTCCTGCCGCAAGGAAGGCCCAAACCAGCGGTCCACCGATTCCCAAACCGCCGACGGTGTCTGCAATGCCGGAGCGCGGAGCCTTGGCGAGTTGGTTAATCTTTCCTAACAGCGACGCATGGCGATTGTTTCCCTCCGCTTCCAAGCGGTCTATCCGCTGTGAGAGCACGTCAAACTGCTCGGCAACACTTGGCAACGGCGGTTGCCGTGGTTCTTGCGAAACCACCGGCGGCTTCCACAAGGGCGGTCGCGGGCATGTTCCGTTCGGGCAGGCATAGACCGTCGCCGTGCGGCGCCCCAACACCCGATCCAAGAACCGCCGCAGTGGTGGCCCAGAACTTGCATACGTAATCCCGGCAGTTTCGCCCCACACCACGGCGACCAGGTTCCCTCGACTATCGAAGACCCCGCCGCCGGAATCTCCGGAGCGAACCGCGTCGCCAATCAAGATGCTTCGCTGGCCTGCGGAATTAGCCTCACCCACGATTCTTCCAGTCGCACAACGGTATTCACCGTGAGGACCGAAGCCACAGGCGCTCAAGTGGTCGCTCGGTTGCAGTTCGAAGTCGACAGCCACACGAGTGCTTGCCGGGTTGGCAATCACCAGGGCTGCCAGATCGGCTTCTCGGTCCAGGTCGACCAGTCGAGCACCATGCGACTTCGCTCCAGGAAACTCCACAATGATTTCGCCCACACCGTCGTCGAACAGATGGGCACAAGTGAGAACCAACCCTAGCGAGCCGCTCTTGTCGATGAGCGTCCCGCTGCCAACACTGGTCATGCCACCGAACTTATTTGTCACTCGGCACACGGCCTCATGTGGAACCGCATTGCCATAGCAGCGGCTGCACGCCACCATTACGGCGAGCAGTACGATTATCCTCAGGCAAGTTTGGTTTCTCGCAAAGGCGCGAAGGCGCAATGGTATATCTTTGTCTCGACATATCTTCTTAGCGCCTTTGCGCCTTCGCGAGAGACAATTAATAGTTGTAGCGACGAGTGAAGACCGCAATTGAGTGTGTTCGCACATTTCACACGCCCTCCAATGTGAAGCGGTAGCGATAGAATGGGCTGCGGGCCAGATCACCCGGCTCGGTGATGCGGTCGGCCAGGTGCGGCACGGGATCGACCCCTCCGCCAATGCGATCGGCCATCGCACACGCCTCGGAGCAAAACGGCGGTCGTCGCGTAACCTCTGCATCGTCCGTCGCGGGCGGAACGAACACCCGCCACAGCGGCACATGCAATAGTGCCGCCGCCAGACCGCAATAGCCATAGTCGCAGCCGGCCAATTGCAACATGAATTGATTCGCCCCATGGCGGTCGTACTCAGACCAGCGGTTGTCGGGGTTGGTGGCAAACACGTCGATCCGCTCGGGGAACTTGCGGACCTGACTTGCGAGCGTCACCGCCCTGCCCCCTTTCAGCTCGCGCACTTCGCAGCAGAAGAGCGTATCGCCCCACCAGACGGCCCGCGCGGCATGAGTGTAATGCGAGCGCCCCGCTGTGCCAATCAGCCTTGCGATGAGGCCAGCACCGCGAAACAAGAGCAGATCGCCATTCCAGATCTGCGACACGTTATCCAAGAGACGCACCAGTTTTCGCTTTCGCTGTGTCACAAATGTTTTCCATCAAAGTAGGCCGGAACAAGCTCCGCGCAGTTCCGGCAAGCCATCGTCACACGTTGCGCCCTGCCGGAACTGCGCTACCGCTTGTTCCGGCCTACGGCAACAAAAAAAGCCCGCCACCGGAAAACAGGTTTCCAGTGACGGGCTCGTGAAATACCCAAAGGGCTTACATTCAATACCTCATTAACCCCCGCAGCATAGCAAAACGGGTGGCACAATTTCTACAAAAAAGTTTGGAGAAGTTGCGTGTAGTGAGTTTCGAGGCGCGAGAAATTAGCCGCGATTCAACGAATCGCAGGGAGATTCAACAGAAGAAACAGAGGGAACGAAGTAATTGCTAGTCGCCAATCATTACTTCTCGACCTGGATACATCGCGAACATAATCAAAGCAAAATAGGCCAATAAAAATTTACACGGCATGATGCAGCGCGGTGACGCCATTCTTATCCGTGGCGTGGATGTCGATGCCGCCTTCAACCAGCTCGATGGTCCGCTTACGCTGTTCTGCCGGATTCGGGTTTCGCTGACAACAGACTGAGAAGAGTTCGTTTTGCATGAGTCGTTTATTGCCGAAACCGATCCATTCACAGCAGATTCAAAACCCTCGCCTGAGCCGGACCATTCCTGGTGAGATTACGGCAAATGCTCCAGGCAACTCGTTGCCATGTTTTCCAATCACCTCTGAAACAATGTTTGCCTTCTCGGTAGCTGTTAAACCAGCCAGTCGGAGCAATATGACACCGTTGTGAATCCGGCCTTGCTGATAAACCAATTCCCCGAAATCTTTGTCAGCAGTTACAAGCAAGGCTTCATCTTGATTCGCCTGTTCGAGGACCTCGCTATCGGAAACACTAGGAGAGATTTCTGCCACTGAAATAACTTGAAGCCCATCTTCCCGCAGTCGTTCAACGATCTGTGCATCCACGCTTTCATCTGCTAGCAAGATCATTTCAATTGCCCGGCAAGTGGGTAGACGATGTCTGCACGAAGAACCTGGGCCGCAAAATCAATAGCCGCCAGAATTGCCGGTTTGGTCAAGCGGGGATGTGCTGCCAGAATTTGCTCAATCGTTTCTCCACTGGCAAGCTTTTCCAGGATAAGCTCGACCGTAATGCGTGTGCCAGCGATGACTGGTCGACCCATCAATACTTCCGGTTTACACTCGATTAAGTTCTCGCTCATAGACTTAGCCCAACTTTTCACAGACGTGGAAGTCACTTGAACCACACCAAGCATTATAGTCGACGTCTTAGAAATCTTCAAAGTACGCTCTCAAGTGAATATTCAGACGCGGCGAACCATCGGCCTGACGCCGACGGCTACGACTGACTCGCGCCTCGAAACTCTCAACTAGCGATTCATATTCCGTCGATTCGCGACGCGGCCGGCGTAGTCGCGCTCGTAGATGCTGAACTCTGCCCACACGGGGAAGTGGTCCGAAATCTCCAGCGCTTGTTGCTCGGTGAGATTGTAGTTGCGCATCACGTCGAACACGCCCGAGCGGCCCGTGTACTCGGTGGTCGAGGGTTGGTGGATGAGGACGTTGTCATATTGATTGTCCTGCCGCGTGTTGGTCCACACGCCGGCAATCGTCGGAAAGATGCCGGGCAGTTGTCCCAATCGGGAGAGATGCCGATCGTCTGCGTGAAAATCTCCCACCAGGATCACGTCGTCTTCCTGGCGGGCCGATCGTCGCACCACGCGATAAACCTCAGCCAAGGCATCGAGTTCTTCCTTTACGCGCATCGGATCGGTGCGATTGTTCACCACGGTGAAGGTGAAGGCCTCGTCGGGGTTCACTTCTCGCGTGGTGAAGGTTGCCACCAGTGGCTCGGCAAACAGGAGATCGTCAGGATCGCTGATTGTGTAGACACTCTGCCGATCCACCACAATTCGATCTGTATCGAACAGATACAAGAATTGCTCCTGGTTTGTGGTGCGACCCACTCGTGGGCCGATCACGTGGTCATAGCGGCGCTGCGGGAGGTTGCCTCCAGGGTTGTTCACCAGTTGGAGAAAATCGGGAATCAGATAGTCGTTCGTCGAGCGGATTTCCTGGAGGGCCACGACATCGAACTTGCGCACAATGTCGGCCAGGCGAACCATGACGTACTGCTTAGCAGCCTTCGCATTGCCCAGGGATTCGACATTGAAAGACGCTATCCGAATGACAGGGCCGCTGTTGGGTTGCCCTGGTGGTTGGATGTTGTTGCCTGTCGTCGTGGATTGATAGGACGGATTTGTCGAGGCGTTCCAGTTGCCGGGGCTACGATATTGGGTATTGGGAGCTTGAGAAGGGTTCGGTTGATTCGCGCCCGGTCGTCCGGCGATTTGATCGAGTGAGCCTCCCTGGAGAAACATCCAGCCAAGCCAGCCAATGACGGCGAGCGTTCCAAGTGAAAGTATCCGTTGCATCAACCCCTCCTTGGGCGACGAACAACAAGAGCCAACGAAATGCGCAGCACGAACCGCGAGAAAAGCGGGCGAAGATTAGCGAAAACTCGCTATCACCGCCAGAGAGTTTTTCGTGTCTGAAAAGACCGTGCACTTTTTTCCTGTCGCTAGCGACGTGCTAGCACGGAGCCAATATCTTCTCACGCTAGCGTCGGGCGTGCTTCACCAGATGACCCAGCTCTGGAAGGATCAGCTTGTCCATCGCGAGCCGGACCGCTGCCGAAGAACCGGGCATTGTCAGCACCACTGTGTCCTCGATCAGTCCACCACAGGCACGGCTGAGCATCGCAGCAGGGCCGATCTCTTCATAACTGAGCGAGCGGAGCAGTTCACCGTAGCCGGGAAGGGTTTTGGTAAGAAGCGGGGAAATTGCTTCGGGTGTCTGATCGCGGGCGGCGATCCCCGTCCCCCCGGTCAGCAACACGGCGTCGATGTCTTCGCGGGCTGCCAGCAGAGCAACGCACTCGGCAATGGCGGCCGGCTCGTCTGGTACCAGAACACGTTCAATCACCATATGCCCGGCCCCTTGAAGCCCCTCACCGATAAGCTCTCCACTGGAGTCGTTGGCCAGCGTTCGGGTATCGCTGACGGTCACCACCGCGCAGCGGACTGCGGACGGTGCCGATTGTCGGTGTTCTGAGGCTGATGGGCTGCAATAGCGCTCAGTCATAAGAATTTCCCATAAATCGCGAGGAACCTTCTATACTTAACTTAGTAGCCGCCGGCGGAAGCCGATGGTTTTCACCGGGACAACCATGGGTCTGGCGCCCATGGCTACTAACGTATATCAGACTATAATTTAAGGATAACCGGTTTCGTCAGAAATGACACCTGCCTGTCAAGCTTCCATGCAAGTGCATTACGTCTTATTGATTGCCATGAGTGTCTCGGTTGCGGGCGTACGCGCCGATGTGTTTCATCTGGCAGATGGGGGGAAAGTGGCCGGCACTCTTGTCGAGCGCGGAGAAAACGGTGACTACCAGGTGAAAACCGAACTAGGGGCTACCGTCACTCTCTCCAGCGAGCAAGTTGCCGACGTCGAAAGACAAAGCGAACATCAGCAAGCTTATGACGAGCGCAGCCGCGCACTTCCCGACACAGTCGCCGCCCATCGCGCTATGACCGATTGGTGCAAACAGCATTCACTCTCCGATTTGGCCGATCACCACCTGCAACGAATTATTGAACTGGATCCTGACGACGTGCAAGCGCGCTCCAGCTTGGGCTATCGTCGCCACAAGGGGAAATGGCTCACGCGTGACGAGATCATGGCAGAGCGCGGCATGACTTTTTACGAAGGGTCCTATCGTACGGCACAGGCAATTGCCCTCCGTGAACGAGCCAAAGTGAGAGAAACAAGTTCAGCCGAATGGTTTAATCAGCTTCGGCTCTGGCGAGACTGGCTCGACTCTCGACGTGCGGAGCGTGCCGACGAAGCGCTGCTAAACCTCCGTGCCGTCACCGATCCCGAAGCAGCTACTTCGGTCGTGAAGTTACTCAAGAATGAGCGTGATCTTGATGTCCGCGCTTTATGGATGGAGATTCTTGCCCAAATCGACCATCCTGCTGCGGTGGGGAAATTGATCGATCTTTCGCTCGACGAGCCTGATCGCGAAACTCGTTTGCAGTGTCTCGACTATCTGCTGCGGGCTCGCCGTACGATTGATATCACTCCGTATGTAAAGGCACTTAAAAGCCGCGACAACGAAACGGTCAACATTGCCGCCGAAGCGTTGGGCATGATCGGCAACCGGGACGCGATCAGTCCGCTGATTGACGCCCTGATCACCACCCACAAATTCCACAACCCCAATGCCCAGCAAGGCGATATGCAGGCATCTTTTTCACCCGACGGAAGCGGTGGCGCGGGATTCAGTGCAGGCGGGGGACCGAAGATTGTTCAACTGGACATGCAAAATGTCGAAGTTCGCCGTGCTTTGGTAAAGCTTTCAGGATCGCAGGACCACGGTTTCAATCCCACCGCCTGGCGACGCTGGTTTGTCAATCAGCAGAGTCACCATGTATATATCGATCCGCGGCGGGATGAGTAGGAATTGGGCCGCGGATGAATGCACCTTTGGTCTTGCGCCGACGGCTGTGAAGCTTACATGAGAGAGCTTACGATTCGCCGCGCACTAGTTCCAAGTCGGCGGCGACCATCATCTTTGCGAGCTGCGTGAAACTCACCGTCGGTTGCCAACCCAATTCCCGGCGGGCTTTGCTGGAGTCTCCTACCAGGTGATCCACTTCGCTCGGCCGGAAGTAATGTGGATCGACTCGCACCAGCACACGCCCATCAGGTCCAATCCCCGTTTCATTCAATCCCTCACCTTCCCAGGTGAGCGGCAGATCTACCTCAGTGAAACAAAGCTCGCAAAACTCGCGCACCGAATGGGCTTCGCCTGTGGCGATGACATAATCGGTTGGTTTCTCTTGCTGGAGCATAAGCCACATGGCCTCGACATAATCCCCGGCAAAACCCCAGTCGCGCTTCGCCTCGAGATTTCCCAGGAAAAGACAAGCCTGTAAGCCACTGGCAATGCGTGCCACGGCACGGCTGATCTTACGCGTGACAAATGTCTCACCACGCCGAGGTGATTCATGGTTAAACATAATCCCATTCACAGCGAACATACCGTAGGACTGGCGGTAGTTGCGCGTCGCATGGTAAGCCAGCACCTTGGCAGCTGCGTAGGGGCTCTGAGGATCAAACGGCGTTTCCTCCGTTTGCGGCGACTGGCAGACTTTGCCGAACTGCTCGCTCGATGACGCCTGATAGAATTTGGCTCGAATTCCCTCTTCCCGCATCGCCTCCAACAAGCGAATTACACCGATCCCTGTCACTTCCGTGGTGTACTCAGGAATCTCGAATGAAACCTTCACGTGGGACTGAGCTCCCAGATTGTAGATTTCGTCAGGCTCGACCGTGCGAAGTATATGGTTGATGCTCGAGGCATCATTCAGATCGCCGTAGCACAGTCTCAATCGCACGTCGCTTTCATGGGGGTCTTGATAGATGTGATCAATGCGATTGGTATTGAACGATGAACTACGGCGAATCATACCCCATACTTCATATCCCTTGCCGATCAAGAGTTCTGCCAGATACGAACCGTCCTGACCGGTGATTCCGGTGATCAAAGCACGCCGATCGTTACGGGGAGGGAAAGGCTTCATAGAATTTGATTCAATCACGAGTCAAGAGCCATCGCCTTGGGACAACGGCTACCACGGAATGACCGTTGGATTTTAACCGGATTCCTGAGAATTACCATGCTGCAAATACCATGCATACGTTTCAGCAATTCCAGTTATTAGGTCACGCTTAGGCTGCCAACCCAATTGCCGCATGCGAGAAACGTCTAGCAATTTGCGGGGGGTGCCATCGGGTTTGCTGCTATCAAAGACTAGCTCAGCCTCAGGATAGATAACGTTACGGATGATCGAGGCCAGCGAGGCGATGGTGACTTCGCTGCCTGTTCCTATGTTGATTGGCTCTTCTTGATCGTAGTGCTGCAAGAGAAACAAGCAGGCATCGGCTAGATCGGCGACATGCAGAAACTCACGACAAGGTGTACCTGAACCCCATATGCTTACCTGTCGCTGGCCACCAACTTTGGCTTGATGAAACTTGATTATCAACGAAGGGATGACGTGCGAAGATATGGGATCGAATTTGTCACCAGGTCCGTACAGATTCGTCGGCAAGGCAGAGATAAAATTACACCCATACTGGCGACGATAGTATTGGCACGATTTCAAACCGGTAATTTTGGCTAAGGCGTAACCTTCGTTCGTCGTTTCCAAAGGACCCGTGAGTAAGTGCTCCTCTCGCATCGGTTGGGGGCAATCTCGGGGATAGACGCAGGAACTGGCCAGATAGAGGAGCTTCTTGACGCGCGATTTCCAGGCGGCTCGCAGGACCGTAGCTTGGATCAGGAGATTGTCGTAACAGAAATCGACTGGCTGGGCGATGTTGGCACCGATCCCTCCCACCTTTCCCGCCGTATGGATTACATAGTCTGGCAGTGCATCGGCAAACCAGCGCTCGACGCGCGCCGGGTCTCGTAAGTCGAGTTCCTCATGACTTGCGGTAAGTAAGTTCGTAAGTCCTGCGTTTCGCAAGTGTTGGAGAACGTGGGACCCCACCAGTCCACGATGCCCGGTGACAAGAATGCGAGCTTGGGGATCAATGATAGCGGGCATATCGACTAACTCCAGGCTGAACCACTCGGCAAACGAAACAGGCGTCAGGACCGATTGGAACGACACCATTGTGTACTATAAGTCCAAGTCGATCTACCAAAAACCACGGCGATTTCCGCCGGTAAGCGCCATCATCCACAGGCACCCTTTGGCCGGAATTGGCTGCATAAACTAACCGGGGGCGTAGGGAACGTGGGGACTGTAGGGCTTGGGGGACGAACGCTGGTTCGGGGAATCGTTGACAGGTAAATTCTCGGGTATAGGATGAATGCTGAATTGCTCTCTGGGGACGAGAAAATCAGGGTGGACAGGAGTTCTCCTGGCCATGGAAACGTTTCCATACTATTGTTCTAAGTTTAATCTTTCGACCCTCGCAATGGGCTGAAATTCTGCAAGCCACTTTCATAAAGGTTCGGTTGTAATCCAACATGCAAAGGTATCGCGTTAATTATCGTCTGTTGATCAGCCTCTTCGTAGGTGTCCTCGTAGTGATGGTGGCCACCTTCTTCTTGCAATCCTGGCAAGTGAATCGCAATGCGTCCTGGTACCGTGAAAGTGCGCGCGCTGCTATGGAACAAGGCAAGCCGGAAGAAGCTTTCGACATGCTCATGAATTATGTCAAGCTGCGCCAAGATGAAGAAGAACCCCGTATCGAGCTTGCCAAGATCGGTCTGAAGATAATTGAAGACCAGAAAGCTCCTCAAGAAAAGATTCTTCAATCCTTCGCTGTTTTGAATGAGTCAGTCGCGCGGACTGGCGATCCTGAGCTTCGCAAGGAACTCACCAAGTTGATCATCAATCAACGCCCTCAAGATGCTCTAGCGCATCTCGAAGAGTTACTACTCGAAACTCCTAATGATTCTGAATTGCTGGCAATGCAATCCCAAGCCGTCTACAAGGTGAAGGGGAGCAAACCAGCGATGGAACTTTGTTTTCGTTTAGTTGGCTATGACAAAGCATCTGATTCATTCGACTCAGCGAAAGCCACGGCCAAGGACCGACCCGAAGTCTATGCCTTACTGGCTGCCATCATACTAGAGAGAGATCAGGATAAGGAGTTGGCCAAACGAGTCCTTGACCAGTTGGTCGAGGAGAACCCTGAATCTGCTGACGCTTATCTCAAGCGATCGATTCTTCTGCGGTCGCTAGGAGAGGATGAGGAAGCATTGGCTGCCTTGGACAAGGCCTACGAACTTGAACCAGAGAGCGTAGACGTTGCCAGACAGAAAGGTGCCGTCGCTTTTGAAGATAAAG
The DNA here is from genome assembly GCA_937925545.1 of uncultured Planctomycetaceae bacterium. Lineage (GTDB taxonomy): Bacteria > Planctomycetota > Planctomycetia > Pirellulales > Lacipirellulaceae > Bythopirellula. Next base: position 15,625 of record CALALR010000015.1, on the reverse strand, counting down.
AGTACGAGATGGCAGAGAAGATCTTTGCTGCCGCCCTGGAAGAGCATCCTGACGACGTGATCCTCTACGATCTTTTGGCTAGAACGTTAGTGCAAGAAGAAAAGCTCGATGAGGCTCTGGAAGTCCTCGACCAAGGTTCCGCCAAGCTTGGCGAAACAAACTCGCTTGGTTTTTCTCAATTGAAGTTGAACATTCTATTTCAACAATCCGACTTCGACGCGATCAACCAAGAAATTCTGAAGCTCGAACGCACACAGAATCCAAATTTGACTCCATATATTGACTTCACCAAGGCTCGCATCACGTGGCAGAAGCAAAAATGGATGGATGCCGCCCGCCAACTGCGGAACGTCCGATCGCGCTTGATCGACTTCCCCCAGGAACAGGCGATGGCGGGTGCATTGCTGGCTAGCTGTTACGAGCAGGTAGGAAAAATAGATCTCGCTCGGGAAGTCTATGCCGAAGTTCTGGACAAATTCCCTGATTATGAAGCCGCCAAGCGGGGGCTGGCCTCTGCGCAAAACAGGCTCAACCCTCAGAAGGATCCAAATGTTTTCAACTTCGATCAGAAAATTAAAGAGGAGGCGGCGAAACCCGCTGAATTGCAAAACTGGACTGAGATCGAAACTTTGCTGGATACGGTTGCTAAAGACCACAACATCTCAGATGCGGGCGTTGCATTATTAAGAGCGCAGATCTTGATGAAGCGTGGCAACTTTGAGGAAGCAAGAAACCTGATTCGCCAGGCTGCTCTTTTAGATCCAGATGATATTCGAGTTCGTTACACAGCCATTGCTTTGCTATTGGAAGAACCTGACTCGGGCCCCAAAAATGCACTCAGTCTATTGGATAAACTGCAGGAGCGCTTTGGAGATTCACCTCAGGCTCGCTCGACTCGAGCTATTATCCTTAAAGCACTGAACGAGCCTGATGTCACTGAAAAATTAGATGCTCTTGCCGTTGGCATCGATCAATTTCCGGAATCCAAACAGGCGCAAATAGAAGCAGATATCGGCTACCAGTTTGAACTCCTTGGCAATATCGAAAAGGCACGGGAGCATTGGAAAAAGGCTATTGAGTTAGCGCCTGATAGTTTGCCAATGCGACTTCACTTGTTTGAAATCGCTTTTCAGGAACGCAATATTGCTGAAATGATTGCCGCCGAAAAGGTAATCCTTGATCTGGTGCAAGACGAGAACGATGGCAACTATACCCTTTGCCAGGTGCGCCGCAAACTCTTGGCGTATTCCATGGGAGAAGCGACTCGTGAAGAAATGGTTGCGGCTCGAAAGAGGCTTGACAGCGTGCTTAAACGTCGACCCGAGTGGCACGAACTTCACATTCTCTACAGCCAGCTTCTTTTGGTGATGGAAGAAGATACCGAGTTGGCTTTGCAGCACTTAAATGATGCATTGAAATATGGCCCCCCCAATGCAAATGCGCTTTCTTTGCAGGTGAAATTGCTTGGCCAACGCGGCAACTTCGAGGAAGCTCGCGAGAAAATGGAGTTGATCCCCGAGAATCTGCGCATGCAGACACTGGGTCGCAACCAGGCAGAGATTTTCCTGCAAACCGGTGACCCCGAGAAAGCATTTGAGGTGGCCCAAGAATTGGCAGAGAATGAGACAAGTAACGCATCCACACAGGTGTGGTTCTCTCGCATCGCCCAGTCCACCGAGCATTTCGCTGAAGCTGAGGAGGCACTACTTCGTGCAACCGAGCTAACTCCTTCGGATGCGGATGTATGGATGCAACTTGTCTCCACCTATGCTCAACAGAAAAAGAATCAAGAAATCGAAGATGCCTTGCGGCAAGCTCAATTATCAATTGATGCCGATTTTCTCCCGCTGCTGATCGCCAAGAAACATGAATTAACGGGTGACTGGTCTGCCGCCGAAAAAGTCTACCTGGCCAACTTTGCAAACCGCATGGACGAATTGCCCATTTTGAAGCAATTGGCGGAATTTTATTTTCTCTGGTCGAAAACGGGCAAACTCCCTGCACAAATGGGCTATCCATATATCAATAAGATTTTGCAGCTTTCCAATGAAGGCACTGTTGAATCTGACAATCCTATCGTTGCCTGGGCACGAGATCGGGCAGCTCGTTTGCTAGCCGCTTCGGGTGACTACCAGCAAACTCTCAAGGCTCAAAAGCTTCTTGACCCAACCGGAGATGTCAGCAAACTCTCTCTGGCTGACAAATCGCTACTTGCTCAGATCCTCGCCTCACGACCTGAACCAGAACTTCAGCTTCGGGCGATGGACATACTCTCTGAAATGGAACGCAATGGCACCATCAGCAAAGAAGGGGTCGTGGCACTTGCCGATTTGCTCGGCAAGGCGGGAGATTGGGATCGAGGACGGCAACTTATGCTCAACACGTTAGCCAAATATGGCGATGACGAGCAAGTATCCGCCACGTTCGTCGATCTTTTGATCGACAATGAAGAATTTATTATGGCCAGCAATCGTCTGGACAAACTCAAGGATATCAATTCTTCCAATCCACAACTTATACCCCTTAGCATCGAGCTTGCTGCTAAGAGCGGAGACCAGACTAAACTCCAGCGTCTCCTCAAGAGCATGCTTCCTAATGACCTTCAAGGTGCCCTGAATCAACAACAACTTGACAACATTGCTGCCGTAGCCCGATTGGCTTCGCAGAATGGTCAACCCGAAATAGCAGCCCAACTCTATCCTCTCTATGTCCAACGCGTAGGGACTTCCAGAGCTGCTTTGGAGTATGCTAACTTTCTCGCGAAGCATGGCGATCCTTCTCAGGCCATGGAAATACTAAAGCAGCTATTTCCTAAGCAGATGGATTCTACACTGCAAATAGCCGTTGCCATGCTACGTCAGCGGCGACCAGAGATCGGCGACCAATATGATGATGAAGTCAACGAAATGCTCGCTTCAGCACTTCGTGATGACCCGGAATCTGCGGCACGACTCATTATTCAAGCGGAAGCCTTGGAGATACAGGGAAAATATGATGAGAGCATTGCAGCGTATGAGCGTATTTTGAAACGAGATGATCTCCCCAGAATGCTACGAGCGACTTGCAGGAATAACTTAGGTTTTCTTCTCGGTTTAACTGGCCAGCGCGTCGATGAAGCACAAACCATGATCAGCCAGGCAGCCGAGGTTTATGGACCCTCGGAAGATATCCTTGATACTCGAGGCGTCGTGCGGATTGCTGGCAAAAACTACGATGGAGCCGTCGAAGATTTTGAACTTGCAACCGCGCTCAGTCGTGACCCCATCAAGTTCTACCACAGCGCATGGGCAAACATGCTGGCTGGGAATAGTCAAGTGGCCCTGAAGGCGTGGGATCGTGCCCTGGAACTTGGCATTGAGAAGGAAAAACTACCCATCATGGAGCAATCGGAATTTGATCGAATCAAGGGCGAAATCGAGGGATTACGGAACCAGAATGCCAACCTCTAACGGTCGTACTTGATTGCGCGTTTGTGATCGCGGAATCCCTGGTATTCTCATCCCTCAATTCATCACTAATTCTTGTTCTCGTCAGATATCATGCTTAATATAGTGGGATAGCCCAAGCCGCTCCTGATCCGCAGGAAGCACCAGCAAGTCAGTCGAAGAAGCAATGGCAGCTTGCTTGGAGTAGGTATTTTGATTTAACCAAAACACTGTTACTCACCTTCCGAAGGGTACTCTCCAAATGAATTTGCTTTCTCAATACTCAGCAATTTCCACTCGAACATTGAGGATGTTCATCTGCATCACTCTTGGCTTGGCCTCTGGCTCTGCCGATTCTCTCTTTGCTCAAGGGGCCCCAGAGTTGGCGATCGTCTATGGCAGGGGCGTTCATGCATTTTTCGCTTCCGATACAAACCGTGCTGATGAACTGTTTACGGAAGCCATCAATTCCGGATTGCAGGATCCCCGCGTTTACTATTTCAGGGGCATCACCCGCCTTCGGCAAGGAAGACAATACGAAGCCGAAGCAGATCTGCGGATGGGTGCGGCGTTGGAGGCTCGTGATCCCGGACGTCGTCATGCCATTGGTACAGCCCTACAAAGAATACAAGGCACTGATCGGCAGACTCTGGAGCGCTTTCGCCGTGAAGGACGTCTGCTCGATTATCAAGGACGCCGAGGACTGAACCAACAACGCTATGAGCAACTACGCAGCCGAGAATCGCACGTTCTGCATAAGGACGCCTCGGTTCCGATGGAAGATCTTGTTACCCCGTCGATCGACAAGCCGACTATCCCCAGTACCGAGAGTAGCAATACTGGTCAAATTGAGAAAACTCAACCAACACCTGCCGTAAGCGCAGCAGAAACGCCGAAACCGCGCGAGCAAGCGGTCGCTCCGCCTGCCCAACCAGCAGAAACGACCACGGAAGATCCTTTTGGTAGCGCACCTGCGGAAAAACCACCCGTGGTTGAAGAGGATCCTTTTGGAGAGCCTGCGAAGACCGAAGCAAAACCGGTCCCGGCCGACGAACCAGAGAGCAACGACCCGTTTGGCTCAACTTCTGATGCGCCCGACAGCAAAGCTCCATCAACTCCTGCTCCAGCTCCAGCTCCCGCTGAAGAGACTCCTGCTGACGACGATCCATTCGGTGCTCCTGCAACTGCAGACCCGGCACCTGCTAAAGTCGAGTCCGCCCCGGCCGCTAAAGAGCCTGTAGCCGAGGATGATTTATTCAGCACCGAGCCTGCTGTCGAACCGAAGCCAGCGCCTGCGGCTGCAGAAGCTGCTGAGGACGATCCTTTTGGGGCGCCGGTCGAATCCCCAAGCGAAGCCGGATCTAGCACCACCGAAGATGCTCCCCAAAGTGAGCCCTCCCCTGCCCCAGCTGACGAGGCACCTGCACCTTCTGAGGATGATCCATTCGGTTTCGGCATTCCCGAGGATGAAGCGGAGAGCACAGCCGATGACCCCTTTGGCGAACCTGCTACAGAGCAATCTGCTGACGAGGAAACTTTGGAAGAGGATGTCGCTCATGAAGAAGACGCTGAAGCGGCTGAAGACATGGAGGCCGGCGAAGCCGCCGAAGTTACCGGTTCACTGGAAGGCGAACCGGCCTCGGATGATCCATTTGCTGAATCCGTGGATGAGACCGCTGCAGAGGAACAGCCGATGGACGAAGAAACTGCCGATAGTACGCCGGAGAGCGAAGACTCTTCGTCTGAAGATTCTCCCGCTGAAGATGCGCCGGAAGAAGAGAAGTCTGACGAAGAATCTCCGGAACCGAGTACCGATGTAGACGATCCCTTCGGTGGATTTTAGAATCACGCGTGAAAGGAGTTCCGGCTCAGTTCCGGTCGCCAAGTTTTGTATTACTCACTTCCTTTATCTTCAGGGGCGGCTCGGATGTTGAATGCTTGGGCAAGCTTGGGACGATCGCTGGTTGTGCTGTGCCTCGTGGGAGCTTTCTCGGGTTGCACTGAGGAAATGCCTAGGCCACCTGCCGAGCGTTCCTCGATTCCTGCTGAAGCCGATTTCGATTGGGCCATGGAGCGCCTGCGTCATGCGATCGAAATGTTCCAGCCCCCCAGCAATCTGGGCATTCATGTAACTCGAGATTTGGACTACGAGCTAATACCTCCAGACGCTGAACAAAAAAATTACACGGCACACGTTACCATTACGACCAAGACCGTCTTTAAGCCTAGCAAACCCCCTTTGCCCAGCGAAAAGCGCAAGAAAAAACAAGAACAGGAGAATAAAGAGACCGCCAGTCAAAAAGCAACTCGTGATCCTTTTGCCTTGCCCGGAGAAGAGCCCATCACAGGCACGAGTACCATTGACGACGCACTGGAGAAGGTCGAACAAACGCCAGCCGAGATCATCGAGCCCACGATTCCTCCCCAAGAGATTGAACTCAAGGAAGAATTCCAATTGGAATATATCGATGGCAAGTGGAAGCAGTTAAACCAGGCTGAAGAAGAACATATTCAGTTGTGGTTTGACTATGCCCTTCAACAAGGGGATTACGCTACCTAGCAATTTTTACGTCAAGTGACGCGGCTGAGTACTGATTGAGATTTCCCTCCTCGACTACTCAGCGCCATTCTTTGTCCAGCGTTCCAGGTTACCCTGGCGAAAAGCCTCCGCCATCGCCTTAGGCACTTCCGCCTGAGCGAGTACCACGGCAGCACGATTTTCAGCTACCCGGGCCTTCATTTCCTGCTCACGAGCGATGGCATCGGCGCGGCGTTGTTCCGCCAGGGCCTGCGCCTTTCGGGTGTCGGCTTCCGCTTGATCGGCTTGCAGACGTGCGCCAATGTTTTCGCCCACGTCGATGTCAGCAATATCGATCGACACAATTTCGAATGCAGTATGAGCGTCGAGGCCTCGCTTGAGAACTGCTTTGGAGATTCTGTCGGGATTCTCCATGACTTCCAGATGATCAGCCGCTGAACCGATGGAAGTGATGATGCCTTCGCCCACGCGGGCAATAATCGTATCTTCGGTCGCCCCTCCGATAAGTTGCGCGAGATTAGTTCGCACGGTAACAAGGGCTCGTATCTTGAGCTCCACCCCATTCTTAGCTACCGCACTCAAAGTTGTTTTGGGGGATTTCTCTGGGTCGGGACAGTCGATGACTTTTGGATGAACGCTTGTACGAACTGCATCGAGCACATCCCGACCCGCAAGATCGATGGCGGCAGCGCGATCGAAATCAAGATCAATGTCAGCCCGCTGCGCCGCGATAATGGCATTGATGACCCGCGGCACGTCGCCCCCGGCAAGATAATGGGCCTCGAGTCTTCGCGTAGTAATGCCGGTCGTGGGGTCGGTACCCACTCCCGCCTGCATCGCCATGATTTTGCCTTCGACGATCACACGCGAGTTGACCTGTCGCAGGCCCATACCGATGAGACTCCATAAACTCACTTTGGCATTAGACATGTAAGCCTGGAGCCAAATCTTGAAATATTTGATGATGGCAAATACTAGGACGAGGACGATCAGCGCAACGACCGCGATACCGGCCATGATGAGCATTTGTTGAGGGGACATAACATTCAGTGCTCTAGGAGTTGTATTGGTAAGCCTGTTGACCGTCATGGTACCGCAAACGAATCGCCAATTGAAGCGATTTCCACAACTTTCAGGGCCGGCAGCTATTGGGTCCGGTTGTCTGCACCCTGACGGATGGGAATAATGGCCAGAATCACCCCCATCTCAATCCAGGAGCCCCCTGCCATGAAAGCATTGTTCCTCCACTCAATTGTCCTCGTGTGCCTGATACTTGCCAGTTCGCCGATCGCCCATGCCGCAGACAATTACAAATTAGACCCTGCTCATACCTCGGTGATCTTCGGCGTGAGCCATATGGGCTTCAGTTATACCTATGGACGATTTAACGAGGTCGCCGGCAATTACATCCTCGACCAGGAGAATCCGGCTAATAGCCAGTTTCAGCTCACCATCAATGCCGGCAGTATTGACACGGGCAATGAGAAACGCGACGAACACTTGCGCGGCCCCGATTTTTTCAATGTGAAACAGTTCCCTTTGATCACATTTCAAAGCAAACAAGTATCAGCCAGCAAGAACGAAGCGGGGGAAACAGTCTACGAAGTTACCGGTGATTTGACGATTCACGGCGTCACTCGCTCAGTGCCCATTTCGCTTCGACTGCTAAAAACAGGAGAAGGCATGCAAGGAGAAACCCGAACAGGATTCCTCTGTGAAAAGCATCTCATGCGCACCGAATATGGTATGACAAACATGGTGCCCGCTGTCGGTGACGAGATCGCCGTCACGATCAGCTTTGAAGGGGTGAAAGAGTGAGTTAGTGAATCAGAGAGTGCATCGTATCTAATCCTCCATCACAGCCACCCCCGGAAGGGTGTGGTATTCTCCCCATGATCACACTTAGCGGCATCTTGTGGGGAGGAGTACTGCCAGGAGTGTTGGCGATAGGCACCCTGATGAGCGTCTGGAAGCTCACCCACAACGCCGCCAGCAGTTGGCGGACCGCAGTCGTCGCAAGTTTTCTGGTAGGCATGTGGGCCCTCGATGCGATAGGTGTCGGTGTGCTTGCTGCGATTGCGAAGGCACTGCGAATCCAGGAGGCCAAGGACTTTCTCACCCTACTCGTGATTTTAGGAGTTTTTCCTGACGCCCTGGCCTCCTACGGCAAGCAAGGGAGAATCATCGCTTGGCTCTTGCGAATCGGCCTTTGCCTGTTTCTCCCGTGGCGGTTGTTGGCAGGGAGTATCTACTTGCCCAAGGCAACGGCAGTTCCCAACCCATTTAACACCAGTGCCTGGTCAACAGCTGAAGCGATCTACTGGTTGGGTGGCATTGCGATTGTATTGATCGGCCTCTGGGCAATCTTCATCGCCGCGCGTGATCACGCACCTCGATTGCGATCTGCCCTCACGGCGATGGTAGCCTTCGCCGCGGCAGTGACATTGACCCTCTCGGGTTCGATCACCTATGGCCAACTTATGGGCGTGCTGACGGCCACTTTGGCGGGCAGCACAATCGCATCGGCTTTCGGGAAACTGGAGCGAGGCCCCGACGCCGCAGCGGGGCCGATTCTTATGGCATTCGCCGGCGTGCTGGTACTTGCGCATTTCTTTGCAGAGTTGAAGTTGCTCTATGCTGCGCTGTTAGCTTTGGCACTTGGCGTGGCAGGAGGATGGTTCTTTGCAGAACAGAAATGGAGTGTAATTTTGCGTTCTGCGGTGTGTATGATATTGCTAGGAGCTGTGCTAACGCTCGCGTGGATTGATTTCGCAGCAGCACAGTGAGAAACCACAATTAGCTACGACTCGATCCAGCCACCCCCTAATGTTCGCTCACCGTCGTAGCACACGACCGCTTGCCCTGGTGCGACACCGCATTGAGGTTCGACGAACTTCACAGCCAAACGCCTGTCCGGCAGAAGCTGTATATCTGCCTCGACCGGAACTGTGTTGTAGCGAATCTGCACCTGACAGCGGCCGGGAATATCCTCGGCGGGGACCAGCCAATTCGTCCCCGCCGCAGTAAGTGACTCGCGAGCAAGTTCCTGGCGATCCCCCAACACAACGCGGCGTGTCTCCGGTTCGATCCGCACGACAAACTTCGGCTCGCCGAAAGCGACACCAAGCCCTTTGCGCTGTCCGACTGTGAACCCTTCGATGCCTGAGTGATTACCGACCACTTTTCCGTCGGTTGTGACGAACTCACCCGAAGTATCCAGCGGCTCCCGGCGATCACGCACAAACTGGTCGTAGCGCCCCTGAGTGACGAAGCAAATTTCCTGGCTGTCTTTCTTTTCGGCAACATTCAATCCCAACTCAGCCGCGATCCGACGAATCGCGGGTTTTTCATACTCGCCCACAGGCAACATCATCCGCCGCAAATAGCCGCGCTCGATGCCGAAAAGGACATAGGATTGGTCCTTCCCGCTATCTACCCCACGCAGCAGCGCCGGCAATCCGGAAAGGGTCGACTCAAGCCGGGCATAGTGCCCCGTCGCCACAAACTCGGCATCGACGCTTTTGGCATAGTCGAACAGTTTGCCGAACTTGATCCAGTTGTTGCACTGCACACACGGATTGGGGGTGCGGCCTGTCGAGTATTCATCGACGAAATAGTCGATGATCCGACCGAATTCCGCTTCAAGATTCAGGGCGTAAAAGGGGATCTGCAAGCGGTCGGCGACCCGGCGGGCATCTTCGGCATCGGCAGCGGTGCAACAGCCTTGTTTGTGGTCGAGGCGATTAATGATCGGTAAGTGAGCATCGCGAGCCGGGGCGTCCCCGCCCCCGGAGCCACAGGCGACCGGGGACTGCTGTCCGTGGCGCATAAAGACGCCGATCACCTCGTGACCCTCTGCAGTAAGCAGATGCGCCGCGACGCTGGAATCGACCCCACCAGACATTGCCAGGACTACTCGTGCCATACGCTTCAGTTTACGGGAGTCGCAAACCAAGGGCTACCGCCTAAAGAAATGACCAATGAGAGTAGCAAATTCATTGGTCATTGCACATTGGTAATTGGACATTGCCCTTCACGCCACCTAGCAACCCCACATGGCAGCGCCTATAATGCTCCACTTCCCTTCCCTTTCTGACAAATGGAGTCCCACTGATGGCACTGGAAAAAGAATGGTACGACCGCGCCGAAACAATTCGCACGGCGATTCTCCAGTTGCGGGACTCTCTTTGACTGCGCTGCCAAGCAGGCGCGCATCGCAGAGATCGACGCCGAGATGGCGGCTCCCGGATTCTGGGACTCCCAGGAAGCAGCCCAACAAACGGTCGCCGAACGCAAATCGCTCGACTCGATTGTCAAACCACTCACCGAAGCGCTAGCTGCGAGTGACGATCTCGCGGCCATGCTGGAAATGGCTGAAGAAGACGATTCTTTCGCGGCCGAGGTTCCAGCCGAGGTCGAGCGGCTCGAAACTGTCGTCGAACAACTCAAACTCCAAGCGCTATTGAACGGCACGCACGATGCCGCCGGGGCGATTCTCACCATCAATGCCCGCGACGGAGGCACCGATGCCAACGACTGGGCCGAGATGCTCTTGCGGATGTACATGCAGTGGGCTCAGAAAAACGACTACAGCGTCGAACTGGTCGATCGCCAGGACAACGAAGAAGCGGGGATCAATAATGCCACGATCACCATCCGTGGTCCGATGGCCTACGGCTATCTGCGGGGCGAAACCGGCATGCACCGGCTCGTGAGGATCAGCCCGTTCAATAGCGAAGGAAAACGCCAGACCAGTTTCGCCGCCGTGGACGTGTCGCCCGAGATCTCCGACGCGGTCGATATCGAGATCGACGAGGCCGATGTCCGCGAGGACACGTTCCGCGCCAGCGGTGCCGGCGGGCAGCACGTGAACAAGACCTCCAGTGCGATTCGTCTGACGCACATCCCCACCAACATCGTCGTTCAATGCCAGAACGAACGCAGCCAGCACAAAAACCGGGCCACCGCCTGGAAGATGCTGCGGGCGAGGATGGCCCGCATCGAGGAAGAAAAACGCGAGGCCGAGGAAGCCATCAAATACCAGCAGCAGGCGAAAACCGGCTTTGGTTCGCAGATTCGCAACTATTTCCTGCATCCCGACCAACGAGTGAAAGACGCCCGCACCAAATACCAGATGGGCAATTTTCACGCCGTGATGGACGGCGAAATCCAGGGCTTTCTGGACTCAGTGCTCCGCTGGCGTGCCGGGCATCCGGTGGAAGATGGAGATGATGATTAGTGGCCGGTCCCCCGCCGATGGTCTCCCTGGAATCACTCGACAACGATCACCACGGTTTGCGAGTCGAGTTTCACTGGCACAAAGACCGATACACCCATACGATCTACCGGGTCGCCGGTGAGGAGGTGATCCCTCTGCTCTGGTCGTGTGAAGGCGTTGAGGAGGAAATGTTTCCACCCAGCCCCTGCCTAGTCGAACTACATCGACAGCAGCAAGTTTTTTTTCTGACCGGCGCGACTTCCACGTGCCATTGGTCCTTGAGTCTTCAGGCAATGCAACCATCCAGGCTGGTTTTTCAAGTCGCTTGTCGGCTCAAGACCGAGGCCCCCTGGCTGGGAAGCAAGTACAAAGTCCTCGAACCTTCAGCACAAGAATTATTCCAAACCCAACCGAGCGTCCAGAAATGTGCAGAACAAATCCACATATCTCCGGCGGCTAAACTCCCCAAGCTTTTTCCAGCCACCGTCCAATGGGATTACGTTCTACATTAGCCAGATCAACGCCCTTAGCCGGACCAACACCTTGGTCCGGGTTCCCGGAGGCAGGTGTGCCTGCGGCCAAGGAATCAAACTAGGTGGTCCTCCAGCTAGGGGATCCGCGATCAATTCCCTTCCGGCGGCAGTTCATCCACGTTCCAGCGCTTGCCCGTGGAATGATCCACAAACGACGGCATCTTCTCCTGGGTCCCCTTGATCTCTTCGAAATTTCGAACCCAGATATTGCGGAACCGCACTGGGTGGCCGTGATCCTGGAGCATGATGGGGAGCTTTGCCGCGTGTGGCTTGTAGGTGGCGGGTTCGTCCCAGTAGGTTCCGCCGGCCAATTCGTAATGATTGTGAATCAACACGCCGTTTTGCAAAGCCGTAAGATAGGCGGGCGACTCTAGCGCACCTTCGTCAGTGAATACCGGGGCCGTCCAGATGATGTCGTATACGTTCCACTCGCCCGGCGGGCGCATGGCGTTGACCATCGGCGGCGTCTGTTTGTAGATCGCGCCAGCCTGACCATCGTGATAGGTTTTGTTCTGGTAGGAATCAAGAACTTGCAGTTCGTAGGTGCCCATCAGATAGACGCCACTGTTGCCGCGGTTCTGCCCTTCTCCCTTGCCAGGGATGGGAGCCGACCATTCAATGTGCAGTTGGCAGTCGCCGAATTTCTGCTTGGTGCGGATACCACCGCTGCCCACCACCATTTCACCATTTTCGACTCGCCAGCTTTCAGCCCCCTCCCATCCCGAGAGGTCTTTGCCATCAAACAGCACGATCGCATCCGAGGGAGGATCGGAATCTTTCTCGCCGGGGGTCACCACGGGTGGCTCAGGCCACTTGATGCCGGGAAGGTATTCGACGCTTTGAGCCTTGAGGGGCACGACTCCCAAACCGTAGCTGACACAGAGTGCCCCGATCACCGCTATTCTGCCCAAGACGCTGAAAACCATCGAAGTTCTCCCCGAAGTTTTGTGAAGAAGTGAAATGTTGGCAATTATCGAATAACGCGGGCCAAACCGCAAGGAATACTTGCCACGGCCCCTGTTTTGGGCGAGAATCTCAGGTTCAATTTTCATTCCTCCAGGGACCCAGGCGAAATGGTTATCGCGAATATTGAGAAGATAAAGCAGGAATACACGGACAAATACGTTGTCGTCGATGCCCGTCTACCGGAACTCGCTCGATTCGCCGATGTCGTGGGCCAGGTGAAGACCGTGAATATGAACGGCCGGGCCCTGGTCGAATTTCAGGATTATCACCTGAACATTGGCTGGTACGACATCGACCTGGACTACTTGAAAGTGGTCGACAAACCGCTGCCCAAAGAGAAAAAAGCGGAGCCGAAGAAACCGGCCGCTAAGAAACCAGCAGGCGATGCCGCTCCAGCAGCTGCGAAACCTGCTGCGAAACCAGCAGGCAAACCCTCCACGGCCGACATCCTGGCCAAACTGAAAAGCGGCGGTGCCGCCAAACCTGCTGCAAGCGGTGCCGCTGCCCCGGCAGAGAAACCGAAACCCAAACCCGCCGCCAAGCCCGCCGAAGGCGGAAAACTGGATCGCAGCAAAATGTCGGTCGCCGACATGCTCGCCGCCGCCCGTGGCGGAGCCCCCAAAGGCGAGGCCGCTTCAGCGGCCGTCGAATCCGCACCAGAGGCCGAGCCAGAACCAGAAAGTCCGCCACCAGAACCACAGGCTGCCGAAGCGGCTCCCCCATCTGGCGAGATTGTCAAAGTCGATAAGTCAAAGATGAGCATCGCAGAAATGGTCGCTTATTGCCGCGAGCACGACGTGGGGTAAGACCGGCGATGCGTTGCATCACGGCTATTTTTCTTTTTTTCTTCTTGAGTTGTGTACTAATCTCGCTATACTCATGAATAGTATACATATGAACACTTATTTCTAGCCGCGAGTCTACGACTCGCCGGAAGAATCCTCATGCCATGTTATCTGTTCACCTACCATGGCCACGGCACGTGGATGCCCGATCGCACACGAGGCTACGTTAAGCGTAAGGCAGGGATTCAACCACAAAACCTTGAAATGGCAGCAAACTATCGCAGAAATCAACAGCAGCCTACTGTTGAATTCGACTTAACCTTGCAGTCCATACTCATCGATGGGATCCGAGCTGCGTGTGAAATGATTGAAGTACGTTGTCACTGTATTGCAACTGATCGCTCCCACCTACATATCCTCGCCAGTTGGAAAACGGACAGGAAGCTCTTGAGCGTAAGTCGTGCAATCAAGTCAAGCCTCTCGCGTCGTTTGAATAAACGATTCGGACATAGACAGTGGTTCTCCAAAGGGTCCAGCCATAAACAAGTCAGAGATATGGCGCATTTCAATCACTTGATTGAGGTTTATCTTCCAAATCATCGGGGCGCTTCTTTCACGGAGAAGACCTGCGAGTCGTAGACTCGCGGCTACGAACAGTACATATTCTCGCTAGCCGCGAGTCTACGACTCGCCGGGAGTCTCAATTCACCTCCAGCATCCGCTCGAGTGCCACTAGTGACCAGCGGGCCGTTTCTTCGTCGACTTCGATAATGTTCACTGGTGTGCCTGCCACCAGGTTCTCAAGACTCCAACAGAGGTGCGCCAGATCGATGCGATACATCGTCGCGCACATGCAGACAACCGGCGAAAGGAAGTGAATTTCCTGCTCGGGATGCTCCTGCTTCAGCCGATTCACAAGGTGCAGTTCCGTGCCGATGGCCCACTTCGCCCCAGGTGGTGCGGCCTGTACTGTGCGGATGATCTTGCCAGTCGAACCAAACTCGTCGGCAATCTCAAACACTTCACGCGGGCACTCCGGGTGCACCAGAATCTTGATCCCCGGGTGCTTCTCGCGGAACATGGCCACGTGCTCGGGGCGAAACATTTGATGCACACTGCAATGCCCCTTCCAGAGAATGACCTTGCTTCGCTGCAAGGCTTCAGGGGTGCTGCCGCCAAATTCTTCGGCATAGGGATCCCACACCGGCATTTGCTCAAGGGGAATCCCCATTCCCATGGCGGTGTTGCGGCCCAAGTGCTGGTCGGGGAAGAACATCACGCGACTCGTGCGGGCAAAGGCCCATTGAATCGCCGCCTGGGCATTGGACGAAGTGCAGACGATGCCCCCGTGTCTGCCTACGAACGCCTTGAGGCTCGCCGCTGAATTGATGTACGTGACCGGTGTGATGTCCGCCGTGTCGAGTACCTCGCTCAGCTGGTCCCAGGCATCTTCTATCTGATCAATCGCTGCCATGTCGGCCATCGAGCAACCGGCAGCCATATCGGGCAGAATCACACGGACCCGCTCACCGCCGCGCTCGGCAAGCTTCTCGGGGCGGTTGGCGAGGATGTCAGCGGTTTCGGCCATGAAATGCACGCCACAGAATGCAATCACCCGACAGTCCGTGGAGTTGGCGGCCATCTGACTCAGCTGGTAGCTGTCTCCGGTAAGGTCCGCCAGGGCGATCACTTCGTCCTGCTGATAGTGATGGCCCAGGATCAACAGCTTCGATCCCAGCTCGAAACGCACCTTCTGGATGCGATCCTCAAGCGCTTCGTTCGCAAGCGATTTGTAGGGTTTCAAATCGAATTGGGGAGTATCCAGCGTGACAGTCATCAGAATTATGGTTGTTAGGTGAGTGCTAGCGGAAGGTATGAAGCATTATAGGCGCTGGCAAATTGAGCTTCCACCGACAGCAAGCCGGGTCGTCCCCGACCCCAATTTCGTCACGGTCGGGGTCGGGGACGACCCGGCTCGCTAGCTTGGGCAAAGTTTAACGGCTCAATGGTCGATAGATACCGATGAAGCTGTCTCGGTGGTCGCCGTATCATTAAAAAAAAAAGTACTTGGTCCTCCTGACCTGCATTTTGAGACATTATCAATGAATAAACCCCAACCGTAACCTCCCTACACTATTACTCTTCAAGACCAAAAAGAA
>CALALR010000014.1 GCA_937925545.1 uncultured Planctomycetaceae bacterium | reverse complement strand
ATCGACGTGGTGGAATTGGCCCCCGGCACAATTATCAAGTTCGATAAGCCTTGCGACGAGATGTTGCACCTTTTCGTCGGCAACCAGCAAGTTGCCGAGGGTGAAGCGGTTAAAGTGGGCGACAAGTTTGGATTCCGCACGACGACGATGACTTTGCCCCGCGAGCACTTCTGCAAGGTGCGCAAGGCAAAACCCGACTGAGAGATAGCGGTCACTCTTTCCTAACCATCCCCAGATGGTTAACTGCCGGACAGAGGAACCATACGGCTCTGCTCTAGGGAATCAATAAGCACCGTCCGCTGGCTCAGGAGCGACATCATCCCCAATCAAGCTTGACTTCTTATGATTCGAAGTCATGAGTTGAGCGAACACAAATGGATCGATCTGATCGCTGACAAACGTCACTTGTGAACCCACGAAGGCGACATTTACCCCACCGGGATGAAAACTGGAAGCAATACCTGGACGAGGCACAGGAGGAGTTCCAGGCGATACCGTTTGGGCCGTCGGGGCAACAAGCGAAGCCATACCTGCGAAGGTATCATATTCTGGAATTTCTTTGCTGCCGTTTATCCGCAGTTCGCTGTTGTTGGCAACCTCATTAGGCTGCACCCAGCAAAACCCGAAGTGGAAATTCTGGCAGGGAGTACTGTTGTAGTCGCTAGCGGCCGTTGAAGGTGCAACTCCCTGGGGATTGGGATTCGGGAACGAGTAATACAACGATGCCAAACTCTCAGAAAACATGAGGGTTTTGCTCGTGCCATCCCCCTTGCTTTGAATGTAGGACATCGACATCGAGGTGAGCGGTGCGGGAGATGCCGTAGGCATGTCGCGTGCATCAGTCACATTTTGCCAGCTAACGCCATTTACCAGGTTAGCTACACGAGTCTGATCAAAAAACACACCATCAGCAGGGTTCTCATAGGAAAGACGCGGATCAGCGTTGGGTCCCCTGTTCCAGGCATACAGGTAACCCGAATTCGCGACGTAGGAAGTATTCGGCTCGCTCTGCAAGGTAGGAGGATTGCTCGGGCAGATTAAGAGTTCAATCTGGGGCAGGAAATCTGGCACTCGGCCGCTGCTGTATACATCAAAAAGTTGATTCTGTTCGATGTAAGGGAAAAGACTTATGTGCCAACTCGCACGTGCCTGAAAGGTGCTATTGCTGATCCCCAACGCATTGATGTAGCCAGGAAATGTCGGAAGCGAAGTATCCCGAGTCTGCATTGCCGTGGAAAACTGCTTTAGGTTGTTCTTGCAGGTGTTGTTGCGTGCCGCTTCGCGGGCTGCTTGCACAGCGGGCAACAATAGGCCCACCAAGGTACCGATGATGGCAATCACCACCAACAGTTCGACCAAAGTAAAAGCGGAATTAGAACGGCGATGAATTGTGTGCCTCATCTCGATATTCTCCAAGCTCTGATAGGATGGTTCGCGTGGAAGAGTTTGCCCGGCTAGCGTTGGTCAAGGTGATCTCAGTTCCGGAAAAAGGACCGGCTAGCAATTAAATTGTCGCAAGATTCGGCCCAGTTGTCTAGCATTCTTGGGTGGTAAATTGGTGGACGATACGCTGCTAAAAAGGGAAAAACCCGCATCAAAGAAAGAAAATGACCAATCAGCCTATGACTCTTGAGCAACTTTTCGGCCTCAATCATCTTACCCTCGGGCATTGTGTATTGGACATTGGTCATTCTTTTCTCTCCGCCAGTTGAAGCCCCTCTCCACACAATGGTATCCTGTGGTACTTGCATTTACTGAGAGGACTGGTGTCGACGGGCGAGTTGTTCATATCCTCGCCGCAGATACCCGCGGCCTTGCCTTATTCTTAAGCCGCTACCACTCGACAACAAACTTCCTTGGCGAAATTTGCCGTATTCAGTTTTTAGGAGAATCCTTATGTCGATGTATATTGGTGAGGCCCTGAGTGGCGATGGAAATGAGATTGCCCATATCGACCTGTTGATCGGATCGAAGGACGGCCCGGTTGGTGCAGCGTTTGCCAACGCACTCGCCCGGCAAAGCGAAGGCCATACTAATCTGCTGGCGGTACTGACGCCCAACTTGGCGGTCAAGCCCGCGACTGTGATGATCACCAAGGTGACGATCAAAGGGATGCGTCAAGCCGTGCAAATGTTCGGTCCTGCCCAGGCTGCCGTCGCCAAGGCGATGGCCGACAGCGTCGCCGATGGTGTGATCAAGAAGGGGGATGCCGAAAATCTTGTCTGCGTCTGTGGCGTGTTTATTCATCCCGAAGCAGCCGACGACAAGAAGATTTACCAATACAACTACGACGCCACGAAGATGGCCGTCAAGAATGCGATGGAGAACAAACCCACGGTCGACGAGATGCTGGCTGGCAAAGACGAAGCCGCTCATCCGTTCCGCGGCTTTTAGTGACTCGATAGCCCTCGCCGGAAGGCGAGGGTTGGCCTTGCTGGGGAAACCACGCCATGGCTCTCGCAAAAATCCTGCTTTGCATGGACACCGACCCGCAACCGAGCGTGTTCGACAGTGTCGTCGCGCTCGATGCCGGGGCGGATCGGCTGCTGCGCCATGGTGGTGTGACCCCTGCCGACGTAAAGAGCCTGATCCACGGACTCATGTTCACTCGCCCGGGGGATCAACTCCACCATTCGGCGGCGCTTATCGGTGGCAGCGACGTGGTGGCGGGCGAACAACTATTGCAGGCCACTAAGCAGGCCTTCTTCGGGCCAGTGCGGGTCTCGGTCATGCTCGATAGCAACGGTGCCAATACCACGGCAGCGGCTGCTGTGGTCTGCGCCGGACGCCATTTGCCACTGGGACCCGAGACGATTGTCCTTGTGCTGGGTGCCACAGGCTCGGTTGGGCAGCGGGTGGTGAGAATGCTTGCGCGTGAGGGGGCCGACGTGCGCGTGGCTTCGCGCCGCTTGACCCACGCCGAGGCGGTTTGCCATCGCATTGCCTCCGCGGTGCCAGGTGCCCGGGTGACTCCACGCAGCACAACCGACTCCGATATGGGCGACCTGCTCGATGCGGCCCACCTTGTAATCTCTGCTGGAGCAGCTGGCGTGAAAATGATGGAAGCGGAACACTTCAAAGCCGCGAATTCGCTGCAAGTCGCCATCGACCTGAATGCCGTGCCCCCGGCTGGTGTGACGGGGATCGATCCCAAGGACAAAGCAACAAAACGCGCTGGGCGAAT
Source organism: uncultured Planctomycetaceae bacterium (assembly GCA_937925545.1). Lineage (GTDB taxonomy): Bacteria > Planctomycetota > Planctomycetia > Pirellulales > Lacipirellulaceae > Bythopirellula. The sequence continues at coordinate 831,341 of CALALR010000014.1, read as the reverse complement.
CTGCTACGGGGCTTTGGCCGTCGGTGGTTTGAAAATGAAAATCCATCGAGCCGCAATTCGTCAATTGTTTGAGACGAATAATCGCATTCTGGATGCCGACGAGATTTACAATCTCGGCAAGCTGTTGGCCGACGCTAAATAGGGTGACCAGGCACGTGGCCAAACATCCGCAACGTCGCTCCCCCGCCAAGAACAAGCTTTCCCTCGTGCGATCACAGAGCGGCAATGCCTGGGTTTTCTCCCATCCGGCCGAAGTACAAGAATGTGCCGAAGACCTCGATGAAGTTCAATTGATGATCGAGGCCGGAGAAACCGACATCGCCGTGGACGAGTTGCGCTGGCTGTTGGAGATCTGTAGTGAAATGCTGGCCGCCCATTTCCTGCTCGGCAAACTGGCCGTGGAAGTCGGGAACGACATAGATCTTGGGCGGGGGCATTTCGGGGCCGGTTACCAACTAGGTCTGCAAGCCTGGCGACGAGCCGGCAAACCTACCCCCGTAGCAGTCCTCCATCCGGCTAACCGCACTTTCTTCGATTGTGGCCGTGGCTTGGCCTGGTGTTTACACCATCTGCAGAAAACCCCGCTGGCGCTGGAAGTGGTCCAGCACATGCTCGAGATGGACCCCAGCGATCCCTTGGGTCTTCGAGGCTGGATTGACGAAATGCAGACCGGGGACGTGGATATAGTTGATATCAGCACACTACTCGGATGACTCGTTAGCCGCGACGCGCCTGGCGAGTTTCACGAGCCGGAGCGGAGCGCGTTTTGACATCGCATCCTCCAGACGCGCTCTGCTCCGCTAAGCTCCGCATCGCGGCTAACACTTCAAACTCGGCGTTTTACCCATGATTGCTCATCATCTTGTTTTCGGGGCATACGGTTTCTGGCTTCCGAATGATCCTCGTGGTTCGTGGTCCGATTTCGTTGGAGCTTGGGAACTGTTTCGCCATGGGGGCAAAGCAACAAAAACTACGGAGACGCGATCACTGGCTGCAGTGCGCCACGACAGCAGAGCAAGGCTTGCCGCAAAAGAATTACTCAAACGGCCTGCCGTCCTATTCAATCAGCAACAGATCGAATCAATCGCAGCCGGTTTCGCTGATTACGCCAGACGGTCGAAGCTGGTGATCTTGGCGTGTGCTATTTTGGCTGATCACGTACACTTGGTGACGGCCAGGCATCGACTGGATGCCCATCAACTGGTGATCCAACTCAAAGCAGCGGCTACTCGTCAGCTTGTAAAACTAGGGGTACACCCGTTTCCAGGAGAGATTCCTCGTCCCAAGTGTTTCGCCCGCGGCGAGTGGGACGTATTTCTGGATACGGCGGACGATGTGGAACGTGCAATCTGCTATGTCGAGAACAATCCGGAAAAGGAGGGGCTCCCCCGACAACACTGGGATTTCGTGACACCACCGGGTCACTAATCGTTAGCCGCGACGCGCCTGGCGAGTTTCACGAGCCGGAGCGGAGCGCGTTTTGACGCGGCAATCTCCTGACGCGCTCTGCTCCGCTGCGCTCCGCATCGCGGCTAACATACACTCCGCATCGCGGCTAACAATAGTCTACGGCAACGGGATATCCTTCAGTTCAAACTCTACCGGTACCTCGATAATGGCAGCCGGGGTGCGATAGACCCAGGTGTAGCCATCAAGGTTTTCGACGGGGAGATCGAAGAAATACGCCAGGCCCAAAGTTTGCTCCGTTTGAATCGTCGTCTCAAACCCAGCGTGATCGATCACTTCCCCCTCAGCATTTTCCAGAAACGTCAGATTCTGAAACGCCCAGCCGCGTTGCAACTCCAGAGCGGGGACATCGCCGTCGAATTCCAGTCGCATGTGAATCTCCCAGAGGGCCTGATTCTTTCGGGCTGCCACGAGCACAACCTTCAAATCCTCCTGAGCCTGTTGAACGTTCTGTGCCGCAACAAGGTCGGTAAAGCGAAATTCAGCTTTCTTTGCTGGAACTAACGCGGTAAGGTTCCCTTGGATGCTACCGATATATCGGACCTGCCGAGGCGGCAATCCGAGAGGCACAACCAAGTCGACGGCATGGCTCCCGGTGGAGACCTCCGCACCAAGTACCGGGGGCCGCTGCTCAACTACAAGCGGCGTTTGATCATCTCCGACAACTTGGATCGCATCCGTGGCGAGTGAAAATGAAATGGGACTCAGACGGGGCTCCCAGGCTATTTCCAAATCGAGCTGAGCCGAAGATTCTCCTGGTATGCGCAGTCCACGCCGGGCCGTGATGCTCAGGGCCTCTATCCGAAACGGCCCGGCATAACATGCTCGGCCAAATCGGGGAGCCGAACCTCGCATGCGATTCACAACTGCCAGGGACTCTTCGCCAGAGGACGTGTAAAGATCCAAATCCGCCGCGTCAAGAAACTTGTCCAGCAGGGGCCAGAATTCGCGGTTACTGAGACTGAAGTTCCAAGGGTTCGGCGAGGCTTCTTGATTGAATCGTTCCCGGAAGTCGACGAGTTTGTTCCCCGTCTGCTGTTCAATGTCGGCAAAGACTCCCGTCAGATCCGTGCCAGCCGTGATAAGCGATAGACGGGTCGGTTCGAGGATTGCTTCGACCTCATCTGGTGTTTCAACCGCTGAGAGTGTGATCAGGGGACTAAACATCGCACCTGCGCAAAATGAATAGAAAAAGCGATTTCGCATAGGCTTCGCCACAGATGAAATCTGGAACTAGCATCATTCGACACGTTTCTATTGTAACGAATAATCGGCCTGTCATGCATCGAGGGTAAAGAGTGTGAGCTAGACTTTTTGCAGGAATCTTCTCACTCCAGGAATAGGTCTTTTCAGCCATGAAGCGAATCATTTGGGTCTCCTTCTTCGCACTTCCGCTATTAACGATCGGTCTTTCGCCCCCCCTGGTAGCTCAAGGACCGGCACCCTTCATGATGCTTACCCATGTGGGCAATCAAGAACTTGAGGGTCAACCGCTTACCTGGACCAAAGACGAGATGCTGCTATTGAGTCGCGACGGCCAATTGCATGCGTTTGCTCCCAAGTACGCCAAGAACTCCAAAAAAACAGGCACCGTCTTCCGCGGCTACTCAATCATGGAAATGCGGAGCCGGCTGCGAGAGGAGTTTGATTCTTCCTTTGACGTAAGTCATTCGCAACACTTTGTCGTGGCACACCCTAAAGGAGTCTGGAGCGTATGGGCCGATCGCATGGAATCGTTCTACCGCTCCTTTACCCACTACATGGCAGTGCGCGGTTTTGATCTTGCCGATCCCCAGGTTCCTCTAGTGGCGATCGTGTTTCGCAACAAGAACGAATACTATGACCACGCTGCCAAGAGCGGTTCGCCGCTCCAACCGGGGACCTTAGGACATTACGATCCCGGAACGAATCGCATATTTCTGTTCGATGCCGGCATGGAGGCCGACCAGGATTGGACAGCGAGTATCGATACGATCATCCACGAGGCAACCCACCAAACCGCTTACAACGTCGGCGTGCATCGCCGGTTTGCCGAACAGCCTCGCTGGCTAGTTGAAGGACTGGCAATGATGTTCGAAGCTCGCGGACTGTGGGACCCCCGCGCCACCCATACTCAACGTGACCGCATCAATGCAGGGCGGCTGGATGACTTTCGCTATTTTCTCGAGAATCGCCCCACAGACATGCTCCCCAAATTGATTTCATCGGACAGTTTGTATCGCACTTCACCCGTGGCTGCCTACGCCGAAGCGTGGACCCTGTCGTTCTTTCTGTGCGAAACCCGTCCAAAAGAATACTGCGAATACCTGCAGCGCGTCGGGTCGCGAAAAACTTTTAGCACGTATCCAGCTCGGGCGCGCATGGCAGATTTCGCAAGCTATTTCGGCAGCGATTTTGCTCAACTGGATGCCGACCTGCAACGCTTCGTCGCGGAGTTGAAATAGTCTTCAGCGTTTCTCGAGGGGCACGAAATCCCGCTCCGTGTGGCCGATGTAAATTTGCCGTGGCCGACAGATCTTTTTGTTGGGATTCTCGTGCATTTCACGCCAGTGGGCCAGCCAGCCGGGCAAGCGCCCGATGGCAAACAAGACGGTGAACATCTGAACTGGAATCCCGATCGCTCGATAAATGACTCCGGAGTAGAAATCGACGTTGGGATACAGTTTGCGTTCGATGAAATACTCGTCGTTGAGCGCGACCTCCTGCAACTGACGGGCGATATCAAAGATAGGATCGTCAATGCTGCGTTTCTTGAGTAGCTTTTCGCAGGAGGCTCGTATGATGGTCGCTCGGGGATCGAAGTTCTTGTAGACCCGGTGCCCAAAACCCATGAGTCGGAAACTGCTCGATTTGTCTTTTGCCAAGTCGACGTACTTCTTGACGTTCCCCCCATCTTTGCGAATCTGTTCAAGCATGGCGACACAGGCCTCATTAGCCCCACCATGCAGCGGTCCCCATAGGGCACTGATTCCCGCAGAGATCGAGGCAAACAAATTCGCGTTCGACGATCCCACCATCCGCACGGTCGAAGTGCTGCAGTTCTGCTCATGGTCGGCGTGGACAATCAGCAAGAGGTTCAGAGCTTCGACGAAATCGGGGTCGACTTCGTAGGGCTCCGAGGGAACCGAGAACATCATCTGCAAGAAATTCTCGCAGTAGGTCATGTCGTTGCGAGGGTAGTTGAAAGGCTGGCCGATCGACTTCTTGTAGGCAAAAGCTGCGATCGTGGGAAGTTTGGCCAGGAGGCGCAACATCGACTCATCCACCTGCGACTTGTCGTGGGGATCGAGCGAATCCTGATAGAAAGTGGAGAGCGCCCCTACGACACTGCTCAAGATGGCCATCGGGTGGGCATCGCGGGGAAAGCCGTCGTAGAATAATCGCATATCTTCGTGCAGCATCGTATGCCGACGCAACTTCATACGAAATCGTGTCAATTGCTCTTCGGTGGGAAGCTCGCCATAGATCAGCAAGTATGCGACTTCGATGAAATCGCAATTGGCGGCAAGCTGTTCGACAGGATAACCGCGATAGCGGAGAATGCCCTTTTCTCCATCCAGGAATGTAATAGAACTTTTCGTGGATCCCGTGTTCACATAGCCATCGTCCAGTGTGATGTATCCCGTGGAGGATCGGAGTTGGCTGATATCGACGGCGGCTTCGTGCTCGGTGCCGACGACGATCGATAACTCAAGCTCGGAATCGCCGACATTTAGTTTCGCGACATCAGACATCAAGGATTCCTTTAACACTGTACGACCTACAGGCTGTCACCCAAAAGAAGCGAGGGTGCGTACCTTCGCTGCGAGCGACCCCAAACTCCAAGCCTAACGAGAGGCCCTTCCAGAATTGCGTCATCCGCTCCCCGAGTTTACCGGTCGATGCCCATTCGATCAATCGGTGCCCACTAAGACCGCTTGTTTCCAGGAGCTAGAAGGTTCCCATAAGAGTTTACCTTTGAGCGGTTCGGCCCTTGAGCAGGGCAAGATCGGAGCCGCGAAATTCACCGTCAAAAATCGTCCAGATGCGGCTCTTGTCGCGAAGTTTTTCCAGTTCGACAACGGTGAGGTCTTTCTTTTCATTGGCTTCCAGAATTTCGCGAATCTCCGCTTGCGCTTCCGTAAATGGCTTGCGGCCGGCTTCTTTCCGATCCAACACCCTCACGATGTGGAAACCTAATTCGCTCTCGATCACGTCACTCAGTTGACCCACCTCGAGAGAAAAGAGGGCCTCGTCGATTTCCGTGCATCGCAGGGCACCTTTGGTTGTCCAATCATGAACACCTCCCTGTGATGCGGTAAAGCCGTGTGATTTCGCCTTGGCAATGTCAGCCATCACCGGTCCTCGAACTTGAGGATTTTGCATAAACTGCTGCCAGACCTCATTGCCCATTTCAGTAATCGTTCGCCATGCCACGGCGCGATCGTAGCCTACTTGATCAAAACGAATCATCAATTCTTCCCAGGTTGCCTGAGAGGGATAGTCATACTCAGCTTCATGAGATTGATAATAGGCAAGCATCTCTTCATGCGTGATCGCTTTCGGCTTAGGTGCCAATTGTCGCAACCACTCTCCGGCAATAGTACGTTCGTAGAACTGCCGGCGTAGATCGCTGAGCGAGGTGCCTTTGTTGTGCAGGACTACTTCTAATTCACGTCGATCTGCTACCTCGAGCATTTTGATGAGACGAGGTATTTCCATTTCCTCAAATGGTTCGTTGAGGTTCTCTTCGATTTTAGGCATATTCTCAGCGGGCACCTTGCGTCTGAAGTCGGCGTACAAGACCTTCGTGTCGATCAGCCCTATCACCTGTTGACGCATGATTGCCAGGGCCGCTTCCTCGCGTTGGTCAGGAGGAATGCGGTCGCTATTGGACTCAAGGATCATGTTAACTATCCACAACACATCGCTGGCCAAGACGATTTGTCCGTCGATGCGCGCCACAATCTGTCCCCCTTCCAGTGGTTGAGCTGACTTCAGTTCTGATGCTGAGCCACTCCTGACAGCCGGCGATGCTGCTGGCTGCGATTGCATTTGGGGGGGTGCAACGACCTCGGCAGGTGAATTCGTTGTCTGGCTCGGGTCGTAAATTCCCCGCACTGCAGAAGGCGCAACCTGGGGCACCGGAGGAGGACCAAACGTAGATTGGGCAACCGCTGGCCTGGCCACAGCACCGAGGAGAACAAGCCAAAGGTAGGAGGAGTTTCTCATGCAGAAACTTCAATCACTTTTACTAGGTACCTGACAATCGCCATCGCCCAGAAAGCAATGGATACACAGACTTCTAATCCCGTCTCTCGGCGAGTGCTAGCACATCTGCCCAGCGAGAAGCGGGGCGGATTCTAGTAGCTTCATTCACTCCGCTGCAAGAGCGATTCCAGCTGAGCTACGATGCGTAAGGGATCGCCGATCAGATTACCCAGGGGAAGGTAGGCACTCTGGTCGTCTGCGCGTCGAAGTTGGCCCCCGCTGCGGGCGATTAAAAGCTCCAAATGACGCGGATTTCGGTATCCCAGGACCAGATAAGGCGCTTCCAGGTGAATGTCACTCACCTGCCAGAGATGGGCCCAAATCCGCACGCGTGCTAGCTGCACCAGCTGTTCGACTGGGGCCGGCAGTGCTCCAAAGCGGTCGGCCAACTCCAAGCGAAACTCGTCGAGCTCCGCTTCCTGGGTCATTCGACTCAGCCTGCGGTAAAGATCGATCTTGGTCCGCATATCAGGGACATACTGCCGCGGAAAGTAAGCTGCTACCGGAAGATCGACGATTACGTCGACCGAATCGCGCGGAGGAAGCCGCTTCAGTTCGCGGACCGCTTTTTCCAAGAGGGCACAGTAAAGTTCGTATCCCACTGTCGCGATGTGGCCGCTCTGCTGGGTCCCCAGCAGGTTTCCAGCACCGCGGATTTCCAAGTCACGCATCGCCAGGGCAAAACCGGCACCCATTTGGCTGAACTCCTCGATCGCGCGGAGCCGACGGGCGGCCTCCGGCGAAAGGTGGCGGTTCTCATCGACCAACAGATAACAGTAGGCGCGATGCTTGTAGCGCCCCACACGCCCTCGCAATTGGTGGAGGTCGGCCAGTCCGTAACGGTCGGCATCGTCGATGAAGATCGTATTGGAATTGGGGATGTCCAAACCACTCTCAATAATCGTGGTTGCCAGCAAAATATCGTAGTGCCCATGCACAAAACCAAGCATCGCATCCTCAAGTTCATGTTCGGTCATTTGACCATGACCGATCCCGATTCTCGCCTCGGGGACGATTTCCTGCAGTTTGTTTGCAAGATTCTGAATATCATGCACGCGGTTGTGGACGAAGAACACCTGGCCACCTCGATTGAGTTCTCGCAATATCGCATGGCGAATCAATCCTTCGTCGAACCGTGCGATACGCGTCTCCACTGCCAGACGATCCTTGGGGGCCGTTTCCAAGTTTGAAATACTCCGTGCCCCCAAGAGCGACATATGGAGCGTGCGGGGGATTGGCGTGGCGGTCATCGTCAAGACGTCGACACTCGCCCGCAGCGCCTTGAGGCGTTCCTTCACCGTCACGCCAAAACGCTGTTCTTCGTCGATGATGACAAGCCCTAGATTTTGAAATTGCACATCGGGCGACACCAACCGATGCGTACCGATCAAGAGGTCGATGCTTCCGTTGGCAATCCCCGAGAGGATATCGCGTTGCTGTTTGGCAGTGCAGAAACGCGAGAGCGAAGCAATCTCGAAAGGATATTCGGCCATCCGCTGGCGAAACGTGCGACAATGCTGCTCGGCAAGCACGGTTGTGGGCACCAAAACAGCAACCTGATAACCGGCGTCAATCGCCTTGAAAGCAGCACGCATGGCCATCTCTGTTTTGCCGAATCCCACATCCCCACACAGGAGGCGGTCCATCGGTTTGGCAATTTGCATATCCGCTTTGATGGCTGCGATGGCACTCAATTGGTCGGGAGTTTCCTGGTAAGGGAACGCCGCGTCGAATTCCTTTTGCCAGACCGTGTCTGTGGGAAAAACAATTCCCGGGCGTGAGTTTCTAGCCGCCTCGAGTTCCAACATTTCGCTGGCAAAATCCGTGACCGCCTTTTCGGCTGCTTGTTTTTGCCTTATCCAGGAACGTCCTCCAATGGTGGCGAGTTTCGGTTTGGCCTGCCGGCCCCCCACGTATTTCTGCACGAGTTCGATACGGCTCGTGGGGACAAACACCCGTGTACCACCATGGAATTCGACCTCGAGGTGTTCCTCGGCACCCGTCTCTTTTTCCAGCAGCTTAAGTCCTCGATAGCGTCCGATGCCGTGCGAAAGATGCACGACCAGGTCCCCTTCGCGGAGTTGCAGGAAGCTGTCGATGGCCCGACCGGTTTGACGCTGGGCAGGTCGGGCGATCTCTTCGCGATGGAAAAGTTCGCTTGCACTGATCAGCACCACTTGCTGGGCAACGAACCGAAATCCCCGCGCCAGGCGGCCGAGCACAAACCGGAGTCTCCCCTCGCGCATCAGCCGGGTCTCGGTAAACAGTTCCGAGAGCCGCTCCACTTCAGCTTCGGTTTCCGCCACCAGGATCACACGTTGATCGGTGGCAACGGCATCCACTTCCTCGCGGACTCGGTGCACGTCTCCGCTCAGCCGCTCGATGGACTCGAACTGCAAATGGGCGGTCGTCTCGTACGAACCTGCAGGAACCCCCGCAGCGGTAACTGAAGGAAACTTGTTGATTTCTTTCAAGGTGAGCGAAACCGAGAAGAAATCTTCAGGTTTTTCCAACCGCTCGTGGTAAAACCTTCCTTCCTCCTGCAACTCGCTCGGCTCGACCAGGAGGAACCAACTCTGCGGCTGCAAGTAGGCCGTGAAATGCGTGCGATTGGTGTTCGTGGGCTGTAAGACCGTTACATCGACGGTCGTGAGCGAGACCAAACTTCGCTGGGTAGTCACATCAAATGTGCGGAGGGATTCAATTTCGTCGCCGAATAATTCCAGGCGAATCGGATGCAGGGCATCAGGAGGGAACAGATCGAGAATCCCTCCCCGGAGCGAGAATTCACCTGGCATCTCCACCGCCGACGTGCTCATGCATCCTGCGGCTGCCAGCCAGCGCGTGAACTCCGCCACGTCGAGCATCTCTCCGACGGCAATCCGCCGGGTCGCCTCCGCAATCGCTATTGCACTCGGCACGGGTTGCATCAGGCTCTGAATCGCTGTGACAACGATGCGGGGCTGGGACCGGCGATCCGTTGGAGCGCGGCTGGGGTCTACTGACGGAATGAGCGATTTCAGGACTCTAAGACGCTCGCCATAGATATCGTCATTGAGTACCCGCTCGCCAGCATCGGTCTCCCAGGCTGGGAGTTGGTCGACACGTGCCGAAGAGAACAGCGAGAGATCATCGCAAAAGGAATCGATATCTCGCGTGTGCGGCAACACCACAACTAGAGTTTCAGGAGCATGCCGTTCGATAGCCGCCGCGACGAGCGCGCAGGACGACCCCCAGACTCCGCCAAGCGTACCGCCATGACCTGCAGAGAGGCTTTCGAGAACTTTAGCGAAATCTTGATGCGCTTCGAGTTGGTCGGCCAGGGCAAGCAGATCACCCGCCACCCCGGCCTCAACGACAGTTTCCATACGCGATTTGCGAAATTGTATCCCTCAACCCGCAGCGTAGAAAGACCAGACCAGGCACCACGCCCTATCGCGCAAAAGCGGGGAACTTGCTATTTAACGCGAATCATCAATATCCGTTCACGTGGGATCCACACCTTCGTGGTTGCATCTGAGTCTTGCGGGGCGAACACGATCCAGCGGTCGCTCTGATCGACAATCTTGCCCGTGAGTGAATTTGATGAACCATTGACGGTGGCGGGCGACGGCGGCATCCGCTCAATTCCCAGGTCATTGCCGCTGAAGACAATCTGGCAGCTTATTCCCATCGGCGGCGAAAGTCTTTCGCGTGCCAACCTGGCCGCATTCTCTCTGTATTCCGACCAGTACGAAAAACCGCTCCAGAAAATCACCGCCAGTGCCAAGAGCAGCACCAGCGTGCGATAACGTAGGCGAAACAGAGATCTATTTGAGGATGACATGGCCCCTAGTCTAGCAGAAGAAGATTGGCTCCACATACCAAACCGCATCCGTACCAGCCCACGTCTTCAGGACCCCTATAATCGTCATCTCCGTGAGAGGGTACCCCACTCATGAAGTGCCCGATCGGATTGCGACGATGCTAATAGAGTGGATTCCATAGCAACTCTCCCCGTTTGCATAGGAGCACTCATAATGTGGCGGTCGCTCTTTTTGGCCTTTGGTGCTTACACCTGTTTATTAGGCGTCGAAGCCCTAGCCGTAGAAAAAGCCATCTTGAAAAAACCTCCTCAAGGGCAAAAACGGCTCATCGATCGAGATGAGATCGTACCCCCGGAATGGGCGCCGTGGAGCCTATTGGCGTCGGGAGCCGTCGTGACGTTGTATTCGTTCACGATTCCTCGCCGCGTGAGTGGGTGAAGAATCTGTAGCTGCGAACCTGGCTCACTGTTTGGCCCTCTTTAGCCAAAGCGAGCCACATAACGCCGTGAAACTCCGCACTCTGACTGGGTGATGCGGTAGTGCGGGGAATGATGCCCACATCTGCAATTTCGCCAATTCTACGCGTTTTTTACATAATTTGGCGTACTATCCTGGCATGAAAAACCTTGTTTCCAAAGCCAGGTCGTTTTATGATAAAGGGTTCGCAGTTGTGCGGACCCGAAGCACTCGAATCGAGATATTGAGGTATTGGCGTGGCCACCATTGAAAAGCAAAAAAAGTCCCCCACCAAGAATGAACTTGTTTCTGGAGCAGACATCCTGATTCAGTCGCTCGTGAATCTGGGGGTGGAAACCATCTTTGCCTATCCTGGCGGGGCAAGCATGCCTCTGCATCAATCGCTGACCCGATTCAGTGACAAGCTCCGCACGATCCTCCCTCGCCACGAACAAGGGGGCGGGTTCGCAGCTCAAGGAATCGCCCGCAGCACCGGCAAGGTGGGTGTCTGCATGGCTACCAGCGGACCAGGGGCCACCAATCTGGTTACTGCTATTGCTGATGCCAAGCTCGACAGCATTCCGCTCATCGCGATCACCGGTCAGGTACCAACTAGAGCAATCGGCACCGACGCTTTTCAAGAAACGCCGATCGTTGAAGTCTGCCGTGGCATTACCAAGCATCACTATCTGGTGACCGACGTCAACGACGTTGCCCGCGTGATGAAAGAAGCCTTTTTGATCGCCACAACCGGTCGACCCGGGCCTGTGCTGGTTGATGTTCCCAAGAATGTTCAGTTGGATAGTTGCGTGCCTGATTACGACGCCGACTTGATCTTGCCCGGTTACTCCTTCGAGTCGCCGAAGGCACGTCCAGAACAAATTCGCCAGATGGCGGCAGCAATCAAGCTCGCCAAGCGCCCCATTATCTACGCCGGGGGTGGAATCGTGCTCGCCGAGGCGAGTGAAGAGCTTCGCACTCTGGTCAAGAAGACCGGCATCCCCATCACCACCACTGTCATGGGACTGGGTGTCTATCCTGCGACCGACGACCTATCGCTCGACATGTTGGGAATGCATGGCAGCGTGTATGCGAATTATGCTGTCGACGAGGCCGACCTGCTCATCGCCCTTGGAGTGCGGTTCGACGACCGCGTCACGGGCAAGGTGGAAGAGTTCTGCAAGCATGGCAAAATCATCCACGTCGACATCGACGCGTCGGAGCTGAACAAGAACAAGGCAGCGCATATCCCCGTCTGCAGCGATGTGAAACATGCCCTGGTGGAACTGAACAAGATCGTCGAGGCCCCCGAGGATATTTCCGATTGGGTCGAGCAGTGCCGCAATTGGAAGAAAGAAGAACCCTTCAGATTCGACACAAAATTCCCCGGCATCCTGCAGCAGTGGGCGATTCAAAAGCTGTGGGAAGAAACCCGTGAGCTCGATCCGATCATCACGGTTGGAGTGGGACAACATCAGATGTGGGCTGCCCAATTCTTCAAGTTCGATAAACCTCGTCGCTGGCTCTCCAGCAGTGGGTTGGGGACGATGGGTTTTGGCCTCCCTGCCGCCATGGGTGCCCAAGCCGCCAATCCTGGCCGATTGGTGTTCGACATCGACGGCGATGGCAGCTTCCAGATGAACATTCAGGAACTGGCCACCTGCTTCTGTGAAAAACTTCCCGTAAAGGTACTGCTACTCAACAACCAGCATCTTGGCATGGTGATGCAGTGGGAAGATCGCTTCATGCAGGGCAATCGAGCCCATACGTTCCTCGGGCCGATCGACAATCCTGAGGCCACTGGTAAAGGAGATGGCTTGGGACCCAAGGAGAGGTACCCCGACTTCGTTCAGATTGCCAAAGGCTATGGTTGTGGCGCCGCCTACGTGAAGGAGAAGTCGGACTTTGAAGCGGCGCTGGCTGAGATGATCGCCTACGACGGTCCGTATGTTCTCGACGTAGAGGTTCCTTACCAGGAACACGTGTTACCGATGATCCCCGGCGGCCACACCGTGCGGGACATCATTAAGTCGTAGCGAGTCAGTTGAATTCACAAAAAAAGCCCTGTGCAATCCCAGGGCTTGAATTGTTGGGTAAAAAACTGACGAGGCCTCGTTACTTCTTGGCCTTGGGGGCTTCCTTGGCAGCATCCGCGTCGTCTTCTTTTTCTTTCTTCTTTTTCTTCTTCATCTGAAGCTTGCGAACTCTGACCTTGGGCAAACCAAGAGGAGAATCTCCTTCCGACCAGCGCTCGGTTTCCTTCAACTTATCCAGCCGCTCCACTCGTGTGAGCACACTGCGATTGGAGGTGGCACCTCGGCGAATTTTTAAGCTCTTATCGATCGTCATCGTAAAACTCCCGTTCATCCTCGCCAGTGGAGGATTCAGCTAATATCAAGCGAATCGATGAGTATAGCCGTTTCCCTTGAGGCTTTCTAGCCCCTGCATCGCAGGGATAGAGCCGAAAGTGCCTGTTTTTGGCCGTTGGCGGAAGCCAATGGCTCTTGGTAAAGAAGCTAGTTGTCGGCTGACTCGCTGGGTCGCCTTACGATGCCAGCAACCACCGCCGCCAGCAGAAGCCCAGACACACCGCCATAGACGATCTGCCCCAGGCAATAGGCGGGCGAATGATACCACCAAATAACATCCCCAGGATGGGACCACAGCACACCCACCAGGGCCACGAGCAACACAAAACCAAATCGCCTGCCAAAGGTACCCAATGCTGGCAGTGAGAAAGCTGTCACAAGGGATGCCAACAGGGCGATCACAAACATATGCCCGAAACCCATCGCCATCACTCCGGGTGCCATCATGGGAGCCCCCTCCAACTTATGGGCCAGTTGGAACCGGGGCCCAGCCTCATGCAACTCAGCCAACTCCTTTGCCAACTCGGCATCTTCAGCTTCTGCCGGCATCGGATAGACGTACACGCCTGAGGGGACTTTGTCTCTGCGCAACACTGCTGCGATATCAGCTTCGGCTTTCTCCGGCAACGGCGACATCATTTGATATGCAGCCCCCGAGACACTCCAAAACACGAAGCCCCAAAAAAACATGGCAATCGCCGAAAAGAGTGCCGCCAGTATGATTCGTCCTGCCATGATTAGTCTCCGATTAGAAGTTCGTTGGTTTAATTAGAAATCAATGGAAGGGACCGGGGAATTTAAGGAATAAGGCTCTTCAGCGGATCATTCCCCAATTCCTCCCATTTCTTCCTCACTGCGCCGGTTGTTCGATCCAGGCATTTTTCACATGAGAAATACTAGTAAGAAAATTCTTCATCGACTGCATTCGGTTCTCGGGTTTTGCCTCTAAACAGAGATTGATCGCCTTGGCGATGTCTGGATGCAAACCTGGAAAATGCTTTTCCAATGGGATGGGAGTCGATTGCCCATGGGCCATCGCCGCCAAGCCATCGCCCGTACTCCTTTGCCACGGAAGCTCGAAAGCAAACATTTCGTACATCGAGACTCCGAAGGCAAATATGTCGAGACGCTGGTCGGTCGATTTGCGGCGCACGACCTCGGGGGCCATGTAGTTGGGTGTCCCCGTGCGGATGCCTGGCTGCTGAAACTCTTTGCGGGCAGGCACGGTGAGTCCGAAGTCGATCAATTTCAGTGAGGTCGCATCTTTGGAACAGACGAAATTTCGCGGACAGATATCCCTGTGAATGTAGCCCGCTTCGTGAACAACTTGAATAGCCTCAGCTGCCTGTCGCATCAAGTTTAGCCGATTGCCATCGAGCAACTTGCTCCGACCGATGATGAGCGAGTTAAGCCCCGGTCCATCCAAATATTCCATCACGAGAAACTGTTGGCCCTTGGTCGTCACGCCGTAACCCAAAGTTTTGACGATGCGCGGGTGATCGAAAGAACTGGCAATCTCCCCCTCCGATGGCTTATTAAGCCCGCGAAAGCGCATTTCGAGTTGCTCGTATTTCACCTTATCGAGAATCTTGAGGCCAACGATCTGGTCGGTCTCACGGTCGCGGGCCATATGGAAATCCGACATCGTACCAGAGACCGCGTCGCGCAGGATTTCATAACGCCGCGAGATATCGACTTTGCCACCGTCGAGGATCGATTTGAAGAAAGAACTAATACCCATCAGTGTCTCGGCTGGGAATACGGAATATTCGACCGCGTCGCCTACCCTTCAATCTAAATTGCCAGGCCGCTTTGGACAAGAAACAGAGTGGTTTCCATATTGAGCAGTCAATTCTCAGCCGTCTGCGGGAGCCGATGGTTCTTTGAGCGATAAACGACTGACCTGTCGCCTGAGGCGGTCTGGGATTTGGTCGATTTTCGCGGTTTCTTCGCTCTCCTGCTGAGCAATACTGGTATTTTCGTTTGTTTTGGGTGATAATTCGGATGGAGCTTGGCCGGGGCGTTGATGGCCAGCTCACTCAGCGGAACAGAAGTTTTTAACTTTTCGAGGAGCGCCTTGTCATGAACTCAGCCACACGCATCCGTCGCGGTTTTACGTTGGTGGAACTTTTGATCGTCATCGCCATTATCGGCACTCTGGTGGGACTGCTCTTGCCAGCCGTCAACGCGGCCAGAGAGCGTGCCCGGCAAGGCCAGTGTTTGAATAATCTTAAAGAGCTGGGAACGGGCGTGACATCGTTTTCCACAAATGGGAAGGGCGATTATCCAGGTTGGGCACAAGTACAGAAACTCGATCAATCACTTAATGATCAATACGGGGGCCCCAATGGGACGCCGGAATCTGATATTGCGATTTCCTGGGCCGCTAAAATCTTGCCACAATTGGATCAGCAAGGATTATGGGATCAATTGCTGACAACTAATAATGTCATGGCTAATCCCCCCCGTCTGGAGGTGTTTATCTGCCCCAGCGACGCTGGTACAAATCGCGAGCTACCTAGACTTACCTATGTTGCCAACACGGGAACGTTCGACGTTGACCCAAACATCAATATTCAACCTCGACCGTTCGATAGCGATCTGAAACCTAATGGCATAATGCATGATCAACGTCCAGGTCGTAAGGGCCCTAAGGTCCGGTCTACTGACATCAAGGACGGCGCTGGAACGACATTGCTGCTTTCTGAGAACATCCATAAAGATGAAGAAGCCGTTGGCTATGGCACGCCGAATACCTGGCTTGGCATCATGGCGCCTCTTACTATCTCTGACGCCAATGATGAACAGCGTTATGGTATGGTTTGGGTTTATGACAGCAGCAATCCAAATAATCCTTCAACCCAGGCTCGGTTCAATCGCGATCCGGATTCTCCAATTTTTTATGGTAATCTTAATCAATATGGCCCAGCTTATGCCCGACCTGCAGGTGCCCATTCCGAGGTGTTCAATGTCGCCTTTGTGGGCGGTGCCGCCCGGGCAATTAGTCAGGACATCGAATATCGTGTTTATCAGCAATTGATGACACCCAATGGAGCGAAGGCGGCACTTCCCAGGGATCCAAACACCAAACTTGAAGTGCTGATGGGTGCAAATGGATTCATGAGCAAACCCCTTTCAGACTCCGATTATTAAACCACTTACGCTTCTACGCCCTCCCCGGGAACGCCGCCGTGTGTACCGACCCTTTGACTCAATCCAAGACCGATTTGTCCGACCTCATCGAGCACATCAGTCTGAAGGATTCCCCGGTCGGTATCGATGCCCAGTATACCCATGCGATCATCATCAGCTATCTTCAACAGATCTCGGCGCGACTCGACAGGCTTGAAGCTCGTCTGAATCAGGAACAAGGAAAAGACGCCTAGCCGGAGGCACACCTGCCTCCCGGGGATATCAGAGGCCTCTAAGATTCCCAGACCGAGTGGCAGACCGGCAAAGCAGTTTTGCCAGAGGAAGTCACAAGCAGAAACTTTACTATTGTCCTATGACTTCACTGCCGACCGCGAAGGATGCCGAGGATGCAACTCTCTCGCGGATCGGCTCCAAGTTCGCCCATATGTGGCGGGCACTAGCGCACCGCAATTTCCGGCTGTTCTTCTACGGACAGAGCATCTCGCTGGTGGGCACCTGGATGACTCGCATTGCCACGGGCTGGCTGGTATACCGTCTTACCGGATCTGCCCTCATGCTGGGGCTGGTGGGTTTCGCGGGCCAGTTTCCCTCCTTTGTGCTCGCGCCGGTTGGCGGGGTGCTCATTGATCGCGCGAATCGACATCATTTGCTGATCTTCACCCAGGTCTTGGCCATGATTCACTCATTCGCCTTGGCCGTGTTGACACTCACGCACCTGATCACGATCTGGCAAGTCGTCGCCCTGAGTATCTTCCAGGGATTGATCAATGCAATTGATATGCCGACTCGGCAGGCACTGATCGCGGAATTGATTGAGAACAAGAATGACCTGTCCAACGCGATTGCCCTGAACTCGTCGATGGTCAACGCCGCCCGACTCATCGGGCCGTCCATTGGGGGGGTGTTGATTGCCGCCGTAGGTGAAGGCTGGTGCTTCATGACCGACGCTGTGAGCTACATCGCCGTTCTCACTTCATTGCTAGCAATCAGGATTCCATTTCCCTCCCGGGAGCGCAGTGAGAAAAAGCACGTACTGCACGATCTTAGCGAAGGTTGGCAATATGTATCTCGTTCGAGAACCATTCGCAGCATTTTGCTGCTCTTAGCCCTGATCAGTCTGGTGGGTATGCCTTACACCGTGCTGATGCCCGTGATGGCCGACAAAGTCTTTGGTGGCGGACCGAACACCCTGGGCTGGATGATGGCAGCGACCGGGGTAGGAGCGCTAGTGGGTGCGCTGCTATTGGCCGCCCGCAAATCGGTATTGCATTTGGGCAAGTACATCCCGTTGGCAGCGATCATGTTTGGTGGGAGCCTCGCCTTGTTTGCATTGACTCCCTGGTTGTGGGTTGCTTTGCCACTGCTTATCGTCACGGGCCTGGGATTTATCACTCAGTTGGCCGTCAGCAACACGCTACTTCAAACCATTGTGGACGAGGACAAACGGGGACGAGTCATGAGTTACTACGTGATGGCCTTCATGGGTACTGCCCCGTTTGGTAGCTTGCTGGCCGGTGCTGTGGCAGACCGCTGGGGTGCTCCCGCGACGTTGTTGGTAGGAGGCTTGTGTTGCATCGTGGGCGGCCTGTGGTTCTTCAGACTCTTGCCATTGGTGCGCGAGGAGTTGCGCCCCATCTACCGCCGCAAGGGAATCCTCCCCGAAATTGCCACCGGCATTCAAGAAGCCACCGAGCTGCGCGTTCCTCCAGAGTAGTACAGCGCTTAGCCGCGATTCAACGAATCGCTGGATCCCGGCTTCGTTGAATCGCGGCTAAGTAGCAAGCACTTGGCGCACGTCTGTGTACGTCATCCCCGCGGCTTGCGCCGCGACGATGCCCGGGTCACCATCTTCAAACACGTGGCATTTCTCTGGCGCCACACCCAATCTGAGTGCTGCCTCGACGAAGATTGCCGGCGAGGGTTTGGGTGCCACCGGATCGTCGGCCGTGAGGACTACGGGAAATAAAGAAGTCGCATCGATGCACTCCAACACAGCGTGGACCATCTTCCGCGTGCCGCCCGAAACGACCGCCATCGGCAGTTTCCCGAAGTGCGCTTGCGCCGTAGCGAGCACTTCTTCGACCGGTCGGGCCAGGTGAACCTGCTCGTGCACCCGCCGCTCCTTTTCCTCGGTGATCACCCGGGCATCGAGCGACGTACCATACAGATGGTTCACTTCAGCCACGATTGTCGTGGTGGGCACGCCCGCATGTTTGTCGATCAATTCACGTGGACAATCCACGCCATACGGCAGAAGTGTCTCGTGCCAAGCCTTGAAATGCAGCGACATCGTGTCGGCCAGCGTGCCGTCACAATCAAACAACAGGGCGGCAGTATCAGGTGGGATGGGAAGCATGGCAATCTTCAAAGGACGTTTAGCGAATCTACCGGAAGTCCTGGCAGATGTTTATGATAATGGCACGCTATCGGCTGCAAGAGGCGTGGGGATGGTATAATATTCTAAATCACGGCAAGTAAGAAGATGATGTCAGGACTACTTAGTAAAACTTTGTAGATTTTTGTCAACGCTCGGAGAAATCATGCAAATTCAACTCACCACCGACAATCACATTGAAGGAAATGCCAAGCTCAAGGGATATGTCGAAAGCCTTGTAGAATCGAACCTCGAACGATTCGCCAGACGAGTCACCCGTGTCGAGGTGCATTTGTCGGGCCAGAATAGCAACCACAAATCTGGCGCAAAGGATATACGTTGCAAGATGGAAGCTCGTATTGCAGGCAAGCAACCTTTTTCAGTCACTGCCGAGGAGGAGTCGGTTGATCGTGCCCTGGATGGTGCCATCACGAAACTCGAACGCGCACTCGCGCGAGATTTTGATCGCAGCAAGAATCCAAAAGGCAGAACTTCGCATGCGGGTGAGGAACCTTGAGTTCAAGCGAAAACGCCCAGGGATGGCAATCCCTGGGCTTTGAACTTAATGGTGTGCGTGACTTGAAACCAAGGCCGAGGACGGCAGGGCTCGCTACACTTCCTTCTCATCAATCCAGCTCATCATCCTGCGGAGTTCTTTTCCCACTTTCTCGACGGGATGTTCGCGCTCACGACGACGGATTGCTTTGAACGCCGGAGCACCTGCCTTGTTTTCCAAAATCCACTGCCGGGCGAATTCGCCGTTCTGAATCTCGGCTAGAATTTTCTTCATCTCGGCCTTGGTTTCCTCAGTGACGATTCGCGGGCCACGGGTGTAGTCGCCATACTCGGCGGTGTTCGACACGCTGTAACGCATGTAGTTGAGTCCACCCTGGTAGAACAGGTCGACGATCAACTTCAACTCATGCATACATTCGAAGTAGGCCATCTCAGGTTGGTAACCCGCTTCGACGAGGGTCTCATAACCCGCCTTCACCAGGGCCGCAGCCCCTCCACACAAGACAGCCTGCTCGCCAAAGAGATCGGTCTCGGTTTCCTCGGCAATCGTGGTACGAATCACCCCACCCCGCGTGCCTCCAATTCCTTTGGCGTACGCCAGGCCAATTTTGAAGGTCTCTTCGCTGGCGCCATCGCCCAAAGCGATGAGGCTGGGAACACCGCCACCGGCGACGAATTCGCTACGCACCAGATGTCCGGGCCCTTTTGGTGCCACGAGCAAGAGATCGACCCCCTTAGGAGGAACCACCTGCCCGAAATGTACATTAAATCCGTGGGAACACATCAAGATGTTGCCCGGCGTCAAATTGTCGCGAATCTCCTCGCGGTAGACATCTGCCTGTAATTCGTCCGGGATGAGGATGTTTACCACGTCCCCTTGTTTGGTCGCTTCGGCGGCAGACACTGGCTTGAAGCCATGACTCACGGCCAACTCGTAGTTGGCCCCCCCGGGTCGCTGCCCAACGACCACATTCACGCCACTATCGCGCAGATTCTGGGCATGGGCGTGACCTTGAGAGCCATAGCCGATGATCGCCACGGTCTTTCCCGCGAGGTTTTTCAGGTCGGCATCTTTATCATAGTAAACGGTTGCAGCCATGAAGTGGGTTTCCTGTATCTATTCTTGTGAGTGGTTGCTGGTCAATATGTTGGATTTTGGCTAACTCGCTGCGCTAGCCTCAGTGGCAACTGAGTGAATCGATCCGCTGGTGGAAGGGGGATCGTTCACACCGCGGACCATCGCAATACGTCCGGTGCGCACTAGTTCGACGATTCCAAATGGTCGCATCAATTCGATAAACGCCTGAATCTTTTTTTCCTGGCCCGAGATCTCGACGATCACTTGATCTGGAGCAACGTCTACGATGCGACCGCGAAAGATCTGGCAAAGCTCGCCAATCTCGGTGCGTTTATCTCCCTCGGCGCGAACTTTAAGCAGCATCAGATCTCGCTCGACGTATTCCTTGCTACTGATATCGTCGACCCGCACAACGGTGACGATCTTCTCCAGCTGCTTGCGAACCTGCTCAAGCAGGCTGTCGTCGCCGACGACGACAAAAGTCATCCGCGAGAGATGAGGATCTTCGGTTTCCCCCACGGCAAGGCTATCGATGTTGTAGCCGCGCGAGGAGAACATGCCCGCGACGTGGGCCAGGACACCTGGCACGTTCTGAACCAGGGCACTCAAGACATGACGCATAATAGATCGACTCCCGTGAACTTGCGAAACTCTCGATAATAATCGCCCCCGTGGCCCGGGACAAGCGGCTAATACTCCTTCCCACGGCCAGCAGACCGTGGTTTTGCTGAGTGAAGGAAGCCCCACCTACCGCCGAGGGCTGGGAAACGGCTCCCTTGACTGCTAGGCTAAATGGTTTTGCCACCCCACGATATCGAAGGTAGGGGCTTCCACAACCGCATGGCCAGTACCGCTCCAGTCACCGACCCTCCCCTGCCCCTCTGCGAAGATGCGATCCGGATTCGCGGGGCTCGAACTCACAATTTGCAATCGGTCGATCTCGATATCCCGCATCACGCCCTGGTGGTGATGACAGGACTCAGCGGGTCGGGGAAAAGTTCACTTGCTTTTGACACACTGCTTGCCGAGGGGCAACGACAGTATGTGGAAAGCCTCTCTTCTTACGCCAGGCAGTTCTTCGACCAACTCGAACGGCCCGATGTGGACTCGATCGAGGGACTGCAACCAACGATCGCCATCAATCAGCAGGCTGCCAGTAATAATCCTCGCAGCACCGTGGCTACCGTTACTGAAATTTACGATTTCCTGCGCGTTCTGATGGCCCGCGTGGGGAATGTGGCCTGTCCCGATTGTGGCACGGCCATCTCGCAGCAAACCCCCTCAGAAATACATGAATCGATCGCAGCGTTCCCCGAACAAACCAAGGTAATGATTCTTGCCCCGATGGTTCGTGGTCGCAAAGGAAAACACACTGAGGTATTAGATCGCATCCGTCGAGAGGGTTTCGTCCGCGTGAGAATTGATGGGCAAACCTACGAACTCGAACAACTACCTGAACTCAAGAGTGGTAAGCACCACGACATCGATGCGGTGGTGGATCGAGTGATCATTCGCGAGGGCTTAGAGAATCGACTTGCCGAATCAGTGCGGTTGGCCCTCAAGCATGGTGAGGGTGCCCTGCGGATTTCGTATCTCACTCCCGAAGCGAAGGCGCTCGTGAATGGTAACGGCGGACAAGACTCAAACGGCAATGGTTGGGAAGAGCAGGTGTTCAGCACACTCTATGCCTGCCCCGACTGCAAACGCAATCTTGCCGAAGTAGAGCCACGAACCTTCAGTTTCAACAGCCCCTATGGTGCGTGCCGGAGCTGCGACGGCCTGGCGAGTCGCGAAGGATTTGACCCCGAGCTGGTGCTGCCGGACATGTCCCTGTCACTCGCTGCTGGAGCCATTGCCCCCTGGCGAGGTGTCACGGGAGCAAGAAAGAAGCGCCACGATGAGCTGGTCGCCTCGTTTCTGGCAAAATCGAAGTTAGATGTAGACAGACCACTCGACCAATGGCCCGATGAGATGCGGCGAAGATTCTTGCACGGCGATGGAGCTAAATGGGCTGGTCTGTTGGCCCATCTGGAGATGGATTATTCCCAAGCGAAGCGCGACAGCGTACGTCAGCGGCTGGAATTGCATCGTAGCGAAGTAGTCTGCGAAGATTGTGGCGGTTCAAGACTACAACCCGAAGGAAGGGCCTGCCGACTCGCCGGGCTGGCAATTCACCAGATCACTGCCCTATCGATCGATGCAGCGCAGGAATACTTCAATTCGCTGAAATTCTCACCCCAACAGCAACCAATTGGCGAGCCGCTGGTGACAGAGATTCTCAAGCGACTCCGCTTTCTGAAACAAGTCGGTGTCGAATACCTGTCACTCGACCGGCCGGCTGACTCTTTGAGCGGCGGCGAAATGCAGCGTGTACGGCTGGCTACCGGCATCGGCTCCGGTTTGGTCGGTGTCTTGTATATTCTCGACGAACCATCGATTGGCTTGCACCCCAGGGATAACGATCTCTTGATTAAATCGCTCCGCGAATTGCAGGAACAAGGCAACAGCGTGCTCATTGTCGAACACGACGAAGCAGTGATGCACGCGGCCGACTGGTTGATCGACATTGGCCCGGGCGCCGGTAGCGGAGGGGGGAGAATCGTAGCTGAAGGAACACCCAGCGAAGTGGCAGCAGACACGGCTTCGCTCACGGGCAACTATCTCTCTGGGCGTATGAGGATCGATGTGCCAAGCGTGCGACGCAAGATTGCCAAGTCCCGTGCGATTCAATTGGAAGGAGCCAACATCCATAATCTCGCGGAGATTGACGTGGAGTTCCCTTTGGGGACTCTCACCTGCGTGACCGGTGTGAGCGGTTCAGGAAAAAGCTCGTTGGTGGTCGACACGTTGGCTCATGCCTTGGCTTACAAGCTCAATGGTGCCGCGGCAAGGTCTGGTCCCTATCGCGCACTGCGTGGCGCGAGCAAGTTGGATCGTCTCATTCACGTCGATCAGTCTCCCATCGGTCGCACCCCTCGATCCAACCCTGCCACCTACACCGGCGTGTTCGACGAAATTCGACGAGTCTTTGCCGGTACCAAACACGCCAAGCAACTCGGTTACAAGCTGGGACGCTTTAGCTTCAACACCAAAGGGGGACGCTGCGAGGAGTGCCAGGGACAAGGCGTGAAGCGGATCGAGATGCGTTTCCTGCCCGATCTGTATGTCACCTGCCCA
Organism: uncultured Planctomycetaceae bacterium; assembly: GCA_937925545.1. Classification (GTDB taxonomy): domain Bacteria; phylum Planctomycetota; class Planctomycetia; order Pirellulales; family Lacipirellulaceae; genus Bythopirellula. Next base: position 807,695 of record CALALR010000014.1, on the reverse strand, counting down.
ACCTGTCACGGCAGGCAATTTAATCGACAGACACTCGCCGTGCGGTTCAAGGAAAAATCGATCGCCGACGTATTGGCCATGAGCATTGCCGACGCGACCGTCTTCTTCGAAAACCATCCAGCGATCCACCGAATGCTCACGAGTCTGGTCGAAGTCGGACTCGGATACTTGGCCCTGGGACAACGCTCTACAACACTCTCCGGCGGTGAAGCCCAACGGATCAAGTTGGCGGCCGAGCTGGGCAGACCTTCCTCCGGCAAGACGCTCTACATTCTCGACGAACCGACGACTGGACTGCACACCGACGACATTCGCCGCCTGTTAGTCGTACTCCAACAACTCGTTGACCTGGGCCACACGGTGCTGGTGATCGAACACAATCTCGACGTGATCAAGTGCGCAGATTGGGTCATCGATCTCGGCCCTGAAGGAGGGCAGGCAGGTGGCCGAATCGTTACCACGGGCACGCCAGAAGAACTGGCCGAGTGCGAGGCCAGCCACACGGGGCGATACCTGCGAAAAGTTATGCAGAGATAAAAGGGTAATTGCTGATGGTGATTTATCTGCTTAGGAGCTCTTAGCAGTACTGCCACGCAGTCTTGGAGATTCTCTGCAACCAATAGGCCTGGTTAGAGTGGGAATAAGATGATGAAGCAACTGCACCTTGCACCTGGCCCTCCCGCTGGTCTCTTGGGGTTAAAACTTGCCAAGCAGTTCTCGCGTGATCCGCTCGCGTTCACCACCGAAATGGTCCGTGATTATGGGCCACTAGTGCATCTGCGGTTTGGGCCGCAACATGCGTTCATTGCGGCCGGGCCGGAGGCGATTCACGAAGTGCTCGTCGTAGGAAGTCGCACGTTTCGCAAGGAACCGCGTACTCGAAATGCCGTCCGCAAAATCGACGGCCTGGGGATCATTACCACGGAAGGAGATTTTTGGCTCCGTCAGCGTCGACTCGTGCAAAAAGGATTCAGTGCAGATCGCATGAAGAGGTATGCTGAAGTGACTTCACGCCGCGCCGAACATATGCTCACGCGTTGGCCTGACTCCGGTGAACTTGAAATCTGCGACGAGATGACCTGCCTCACGCTCGAAACGATTGCCGAGACGATGTTCGAAGTTGATATGGCCGCCGACTCACGACAGTTGGCCGAGCAAGTGGAATACCTTTCGGAACGACTGGTTGTAGAACTTGGTAGGCCACTTCAAATACCCGACTGGTTCCCCCTCCCATCGAAACGCAAGAAGCGGCAAGCCCTGCAGGCTTTGCACAGCATGGTTCGCCGCGTCGTGCAACTCCGCCGGGAATCGGGTAGCCAGGACCGGGGCGATATGCTCTCGATGCTGCTCACCGCAGTTGATACCGAAGGAGATGGAGGGCAAATGACTGACCAGCAGGTTTGCGACGAAATCACGACTCTCTTCGTCGCCGGGTATGACACCACGGCTTCGGGACTCGCATGGACCTGGTATTTGCTGGCCGAGCATCCAAAAATCGCCGAGGCGGCCACAGCAGAAGCGCAACACGTACTCGGAAGTCGCGCGGCTTGCTACGAAGACTATGACAGGCTCGAGTTAATTCGTCGCGTCATTCACGAATCATTGCGGCTCTATCCTCCCGCATGGCTCATCATGCTCCGCGAAGCCATCGAAGATACCACTCTCATGGGATATCATGTTCCGCGTAAGAGTTGGATCTATCTTGCGCCCTGGGTCACGCATCGCAGTGAGCGCTGGTTTGTCGAACCGCTGAAGTTTGACCCCGATCGATTCACCCCAGGACGCATTGGAGAGATTCCGCAGCACGCCTATTATCCATTTGGCCTGGGTCCCCATCGTTGCATCGGTGAGAAACTCGCCCTGCTGGAGATGTCGCTCATCGTGGCGACGGTGCTCCGAGATTTTCGCATACGGTTGGCCGCCGATCAGGGCCCCGTTGAAGTCGAGCCCCACACAGCAATCCGCCCCCGCGGCGGCTTGCGGCTACGCGTGGAGCGACACTCGTAGGCCAGAACAAGCGGTAGTCCGCCACGGCGGATTCCGGCCTAAACTACTTTACTTTCTCCGTCTCCACGTATTCTTTTGCCTTCTCAAGATAGCCTGCGTCGCGCAAGCCCACTTGTTTCGCTTCGAGCTCAGCTTCGACAGGATTGAGGTCGTCATTAAGAATACGATGGGCATACCAAATGGCCCCCACTCGATTAGCCGATCCGCAGTGCAGAAGTGTGGGGCCACTCTCTTTGTCTCGCAAGACACCGAGTACTTTATCGAATACGCTGCTGGTCAGTTGCTCCTCCCCGCGGAACGGCACGTGGACGTACTTCATTCCGGCGCGCTTTACCGCAGCACCCTCATCCCATGGCAACTCTTTGTCGGGACGCAAGTTGATGATCGTCCGCATGCCATCAGATTTGAGTTTCGGGAAATCTTCTTCGGCCGGTTGCCCGGCAAGATACACGTTTCCGAAACGATGCACAGGGGTAGCATGACCCAGCTCACATTTTTCCAGGCGCAGCTCAGACGCTTCAGCCTCTGCAGGGGCCTCCTGGGCTACCTGTGCTGATGCCCAGGGCAATGCATTTAGAGAAAAAATCAAAAGAAACAGCCAAGCACGAAGCATAATAGTCCAACTTTGTGAAAAGAAACCTGCCTTGCCCAGGGGAAACTCGATATACTGGATCATTGTAGATGGATGTTTGGCCGCCGGCCAGTTCTCTAATCACCCCCAGCCACAAACCCCTGCCTTCGCTGTGGACAAAATTGGCATTTCATTTCGGTCAACTCTTTCCTCCGAAGAGCTCCGGGCAAAATATATCAATTCGTTGCGTTCTGCGTTGCGACATGCCAAAGCAGGAATCTATTCCAATCACCTTCGCCAAGTCGATCAGCAGGGGGAGTCGACCGAGCACCTTCTGGTCTTTGAGGTCCACGACTTCAAGGAAGGACTCCGAATCTTGCGACTCGAATTGGACAGGATCGGCCTTCCCGAGGGCATCGCGCTGCACAACCTGAATCCATCGCAACCAGGATACTAAGGAATTCGGAATGCGGAGTTCGGATTGCGGAATGAAAATTAGCCGCGACGCGGAGGGCCAGCGCAACGGAGCGCGAATTTTGTCATGCTAAAACTATTAGGAATTACCCGTGAAAATCATCCATCTAGTTTATGTTCTTCTCGTAACACTATCGCTTGTGCAGTTGTGCATTAGCGAACCGGCCAATGGAAAGACAGATTCATCGCTCGCAGAATGGTTAGACGAAAACACACCTCAGTTTGCCGATCTCTATAAGGAGCTTCACGGCACACCTGAGTTATCACTTGAGGAGATTAAGACCGCAGCCAAGATGGCGAAGAAACTCCGCGAGTTTGGATTCGAAGTGACCGAGCACATCGGCGGCCACGGAGTTGTCGGCGTGCTCAAAAATGGCGACGGACCAACTCTCCTCTTGCGAGCTGATATGGATGCCTTGCCCGTGGTCGAAGAGACCGGCTTACCCTATGCATCCGAGGTTCGCACCAAGGATGAGCGAGGTGCCACGGTCGGTGTGATGCACGCCTGTGGGCACGACATGCACATGACCATGTTGCTCGCCTCGCTCGATTACCTCTCGTCGCACCGTGCTGCATGGCAAGGAACACTGGTGGCCATTTTTCAACCGGCTGAGGAACGGGGTGCTGGAGCGCAGGCAATGATCGCCGATGGTTTGCTCACGAAATTTCCCCGCCCCGGTTTCGCGTTGGCTTTGCACGTATCTGCCGATCGAGCTGCCGGAAAGCTTGGCATTGGTAGCGGACACACGCAGGCCAATGTCGATAGTGTAGACATCACAATCCGAGGCCGCGGAGGCCATGGAGCCTGGCCCCATCAGACGATCGACCCGGTAGTGATTGCTGCCAAACTCATTCTTGACTTGCAAACCATCGTCAGTCGCGAACTCGACCCGACCGAGCCGGCTGTCATCACCGTCGGATCGATCCACGGCGGCACGAAGCACAACATCATCGGCGACGAGTGCAAGCTGCAACTCACCGTACGCACCTATTCCGATGAGTCTCGGTCTCATATTGCCGAGGCCATCCGTCGCAAAGCATCCGCTGCCGCCGCCAGTGCTGGAGCTCCCGAGCCCACAGTCGAACATTCCGAAGGAACACCCTCTTTGTTCAACGATCCCGAGCTGGCTGACCGGTTGCGACCCGTGCTTGGCAATGCACTCGGCGAGGAAAACATCGAAGTCATGAAACCTTCCATGGGAGGCGAAGATTTCGGCCGCTATGGCCGCGCCGGTGTACCGATACTCATGATGAGTGTCGGATCGGTTTCCCAAGAGCGCCTCGAGAAGTACAAATCCAGCGGGGGAGTCCCTTCACTGCACTCGGCAAAATACTATCCTGACATTGAGCCCACACTCCTCACGGGTGTAACAACCCTCGTTAGGGCCACTGAAGATCTATTGCCCCCAGCAAGTCGTTAAAGAGCTTAGTATCTCCTCACTCCTGCACCATAAACTTCGCGTTGCGGGTGGTATCCTTGGGACCATAATCGTAGAAGCGATATTGCTTGGTAACTTTCGCTCCTCCCTTTTTAAGTGTTTTGTACGAGAGGTCGTTGCTCTCCAGCACCCAAGAGAATTCTGCTTCTTTAATACCCCAGGCCAAGGCGTCGGGCACCAGGCGTGCGACCAGAGCAATGCCAATGCCCCAACTTTGGTACTCGGGCAACACGTTCGTGCTGATGAGCCGCACACGGGTAATTGCCTTGCGATTCAATAGCAACTTCAAAAAACCGAAGGGAAGCAGTTTGCCATCGATTTGCTTAATGCGCTGATTGTAATCCAACAATCCAAACATCGTGCCGACAGGCTTGCCGTCGATCTCGGCGATCGTGGTAAGCTCCGGCACAATCATCTGCTTAAGTCCAGCCGCCTGCTTCTTGACCTCCCCTTCACTCATCGGCACGAAACCCCAGGTCGAGACGAGCGACTGATTGTAGATATCCAGAAACGTGTGCACATCTTCATTGAACCGTTTTGTGTCCATCCGCCGGCATTTGAGTTCGAAGCGGTCCAACAAAATGTGACTCAGGGAATACAACCGCCGGGATACTTCTTCGAGCATGTCGACGTGTCCCCAGAAGGCAAAAGAATCCTGCGCCTTGCGGAAACCGTAGTTGTCGATTAACCGGCCATAGTACGGCTTGTTGTAGGTCATCATAAACCAGGGGCTTTCGTGAAAACCGTCGATCAACAGCCCGCATTCGTAGTTAAGCGAGGGATTCATCGGGCCGCGGATGGCTTCGATGCCTCGCTCCGCAAACCAGTTGCGGGCGGCGTCGAACAATCGGCCTGCAACCTCTTCATCTTCAATGGACTCGAAGAAGCCGAAAAAGCCTCGCTTTTCGTCGTACCAGCGATTGTGTGCATGATTTACAAACGCCGCGATCCGCCCACACGGCTTGCCATCCTTGAGGGCGACAAAAGTCTGGATCTCGGCGTTGTCATAGAAGGGATGGTACCGATAATTGAGCAATTCCTTCTGCACGATCCGCAGGGGTGGTACCCAATGGGGATCATCTCGATATAAATCCCATGGAAAATTAAAAAAAAGCTTCCGTTCGCTTCGATTGGAAACTGGGATCACTTCCAAATGGGACATAGCCGGATAGTGTGAGATTGGGGCAAGATGAATTCAGGAGAACTGCCACTGTAATCGGGCCGCTGCAAGATGGTCAAGCAACGAAATTCACTGAGAAACCCCAAGTTGCCCTTGACTGGCGATCAATCAACCGCAAATTCTGCTATCTTGGCATAACTGGGCTCATACGTCGGATAATTCCTGAAGTGGATAGGGCATGCAGAAAGCACTAGTCACAGGCGCAACCGGATTCGTTGGTTCAAACCTCGTTCCTTTGCTGCACAAACTAGGCTGGTCGGTGCGGACAATGGTGCGTGATCCGGCTCGTGCAACGCATTTGGCCGAACTCGATGCCGAAGTCGTGACCGGTACGCTCCAAGCTCCCGATTCCTTGGCAGAGGCGGTTGCTGGAGTCGACGTCGTGATTCATGTCGCTGGACGCGTGGCGGCTCTCAAGCGACAAGAGTTTTTTGATGATAATGTCGTGGGCACACGCAATTTGATGGCAGCGTGCGCGAAGCAGCCCAATCCACCCGTGGTCTTATTCACCAGTTCACTGGCAGCCGGGGGACCAAGTAAGCCTGGTGAGCCTCGCAAAGAAACCGATCCAGACTCCCCAGTTTCGGCTTACGGAGAAAGCAAACTCGCTGCAGAACGGGAAGCCAGCAAGCTGGCCCATCTCGTCCCACTAACCATTGTACGCCCCCCCGTAGTCTTTGGACCTGGAGATCGTAACAGTCTTAAACTTTTTCAAACCGTCAATATGATGCGATTGCATCCAGTTCCCGGTATTTGGTCTATGCCCATGTCGATCGTGCATGTGGATGATCTGTGTTCCGCCCTAGTGGAACTGGCGGCAAGAGGTACTCGCCAAGATCCCGATGCGGACCATTCCAAGGGATTGTACTACGTAACGTCGGGTCGCACGATAAGCTACAGTGAATTCGGCAGACTTGCTGCCAATGGCTTGGGTAAAAAGTTGGTTGTCGTACCTATTCCAAAGGCTATGTTCTGGGTCGCCGGGGCTGTCGCCGAAGGAATTTGTCGAGCGAGACGCAGAGCGGGGATTTTCAATTGGGATAAAGTCCGCGAAGCTGTAGCCACTGGTTGGGAATGTACTGACGAAAAACTTAGAAAAGAAATGGGTTACGTACAGGCAGCTCCCCTGGAACAACGATTTACAGAAACGGCCGCATGGTATCGCCAGCAAGGTTGGTTGTAATGTTGATATGCATCAAAGCCAGGCAGATGGCGATCATTAAGCACCTCTTCACAAATATCATCTCTTAGAGAAGACTCTGCATGTCTCAATCTACTACAATCACTCAAGGTCAGTTGAACATCACCACGCTCGGCAAGCCGCGTTTAGCTTCGCCGCTACCACTCTCTACCATACCGGGTGACGACATTGGCGATTTCGTTGATGATCAGATGCGGTTGACCTACGAACCTCGCTTCAAGCAGGATGAGAAACTCCGAGAGTTGTCGTTTGAACTAGCAGGGGCGCGGCGTGAAATTTTCTTCGCTCCACAGGACACTACCGCCGCTATCGTCACTTGCGGTGGGCTTTGTCCGGGCATTAACAATGTGATTCGCAGTCTCGTTACCGAACTGCTGCTCAACTATGGCATCAAACGTGTCTTGGGAATTCGCTATGGCTACCATGGACTCAATCCTGCCGTGGGTCGGCCACCTCTCGAACTTACCGGCGAACTTGTGGAAGACATTCATCATAAAGGAGGCACTATCCTCGGCACCTCACGAGGGCATCAAGAACCGCAAGTGACCGTCGACTATCTTGAGAGCCTTGGAGTGAACGTATTGTTCTGTGTAGGAGGCGATGGAACGCAACGAGGGGCGCATGCAATGGCTCTCGAAATCGCCCACAGAAATCTGCCGATTGCCGTGGTCGGAATTCCCAAAACCATCGACAACGACATCAAGTACTGCTATCGCACTTTCGGCTACGCAACGGCTGTGTCCGAAGCCGAGAAAGTGATCGACCGTGCCCATGTCGAAGCGAAATCCGTGCTGAACGGCGTAGGGCTTGTGAAACTAATGGGACGCCATGCGGGGTTCATCACGGCAGCGGCTACCTTGGCCAGTGGCGTGGCGAATTTTGTCCTGATCCCTGAAGTGCCCATGGAGCTACACGGCGAGCATGGATTTCTTGCAGCCCTGCAACGGCGATTGCAAAAGAAGGAACATGCCGTAGTCGTCGTGGCCGAAGGGGCCGGTCAGCATTGGCTCGCAGAGGGTCCGAAAGAATACGACGCCTCAGGAAACTTGCGTTTAGGAGACATCGGCACGTTCATGCAAGAGGCGATCAAGCAGAATGGCAAAGAAGTCGGCAATCCCACGAACGTTAAATACTTCGACCCCAGCTATCACATTCGTAGCGTCCCTGCCGACGCAGCCGACAGCCTGCTCTGCGAGCAATTGGCCCGTGCGGCTGCCCACGCCGGGATGGCAGGCAAGACTGACATGCTCGTCGGCCTCTGGCACAATCACCTGATTCACGTACCGCTGGCCGTATCGTGCAGTGCCAAAAAGCAACTCTCCCCCGAAGGGGAACTCTGGATGGCTGTCGAAGCCCTCACGCGGCAGAAGAGGTGGTACGAAGGGGAGTGAACGAACTGCCGTTTAGAACCCAAAGGGATTTTCGTCCTCTTCCTCTACCTCTGCCGAAAATGGACTCGCTTCAATAGCGGGCTGGTCCTCGGTTGGTTGTTCAACCTCTGGAGTTGTCTCTTCAGCAAAAGGCGAAGTTTCTTCAGCAGGTTTGCCCTCGTCTTCCTCTGCTGCATCTTGGCGGTACCTGGTGGGCTCGACCGCTCCGATTTCTCTCAGGCATTGCACCAGGCCTCGGTTGTCGACCAGGTAGATGCGGTCTGACTGCTCGTTGAATACCGTCTGAAATCCCCCTGCTCCCGGGAGAGTGCCTATGTATTGGCCCGTCTCCTTGTTGAAAACCACGAGCCTGCCAAAATCATCGAGGCCGTAAACGTTGTCAGTACCTTGAGAGGCAAATTGCGTCACATCCGGAATACTCCAGAGGAGCCTACCACTCACCGCATCCAAGGCGTGAAGCATAGGTTCGCTCGAGGCAACGTAAAGCCGCTTTCCGACAATACCCGGACGCCCTCTCGCAGGAAAACCCATCGAATGACGCCAACGCTCTTTGCCATTGAGCAAACTGAAACAATGAACGTTGCCATCTTGGACGGCAACATACAACGAGTCATATCCTTCAGTCGGCGGGGCTATGGCAACTGAATTGGTTTGGATGCGATAGAGAACATGCGGCGACACTGACTGCCCCACGTACAGATAGCCGCGCGAAGTAGGCCAAGAAACAAGCTGACCACTCACCGTAGGAGGATAAAAAATACGTCCGACGGATTGAAAATACCACGTCGGCTTCTTTGGGTCAGCAAGTTGATACGATTCAATGCGCCCACTCAGAAAAGGAACATAGGCGTCCGTATCGCTCAGAGCGGGCGCCTCGGCTGGGGCACTTCCCAGCTCTTTACTCCACAACAGCCGACCATTAGTCCGATCGAGTGCGTACAGCGATGCACCACTCACAAGCGCCACATAGCCTTGACTTACGGCAGGACCAAAGGCGGGCTGGTCGAGTGGGCCGGGCTGAGTGGCCCACAGAGTTTCTCCTGTTTCGGCGTTGAAAGATTGTACCAGCCCCCCGTTGCTTGCAGCCAGGAGATTGTTCTCATACAAGATCCAGTTGGTGACTCGGTGACGAGAGATATCTACGCGTGCTTGTGCAAACCAGACACGCTCCAACCCCAGGGGGGCCGAATCTGCATAACTGATCAACGATTCGGCCACTACCACCGTCGGAGCGGATATCTGGGCGAGCGCTATCAGTCCACTCCCTAGCAAAACCTTCATAAGGAAGTTGGATCTCTGAACAAGACTGCGTCCTCTCGTAACTGCAAGCATAGTGAATGATTCTTTCAATTCGTATAGATTCCTGTGACCGAAAGATCGCAGCGAGCGATGGGGATTCCACGGCACGCTTCTATTCTAATTAACCCCTAAGCCAAAAACAAAAAAAATCGACTCAAAAGAATCGAGTCATTTCACCGTTAATCTGGGGGTTTTGGCACCTAGACCACAGGGCAGGAGGTCCTTTACCATAGAGACGCACGAAAACCCAATGGCCTAGCCGAGGAAAAATTTTTATGCCACAGATTTGCACCTAGAGAGCAAGCTTAGGCTGGAGGTCGGCGATCGATCCGTCTCCAGCAGTGTAAATCCGTCGCTGAGAACTGAAAATTGGTTATGGTTAATGGCCGCAATGGGTTGCGCTCGTGACCTACTTTTCTTGCAGAGAAACGCACTAATATTAACTTCCGCAAATCCACTGATCGTCCCTCATTGTGAAGTCCTCAACCGTCCAATTCGATCCTCAATCGCTCACCATGCTGGAGGAGGTGGTTGGCTATCTCAATTTTTCTTCCGGGGCGAGCGATCCCAAATTCCTGAAGAATCTCAACAAACTCTCATGCCAATTACTTTCCCCCGAGGCAACGGAGAACCCACTCACTCAATTCCGCCTCGCCTTGAAGCACACGATAGACCGATTGCGAGAGAACGGCGGAGCTTTTACTGACACAACTCAAGCCGAAGCCGTTGTCGGGATTTTTCTCGACCACTTCTTACCCGCCTATCGTCAGTTCCATCGAGATCTTTTATTCCATCAGCAACCCAGCGAACTTTGGCAACCTTTTTTCTTAGGTCGCGCCTGGGAAGCAATCTTGTGCCAAGGAGCACCTTGGCAGGAAGTCGACCGCATCGTGGTCGGTGCGTTGCAGCAGCTTAATGATTTCGTCGGTTATCGCCCGGTCGCCACGCTCGAATCGGGAAGCCCGTCCGAACCATATCCCCATGAGTTTGTCCGCCCGATACCACTCTACATTCGTGGTGCTGGTGTAGCGGTGGGAAAATATGAAAAGATCATCGAACTGGCTTTGAATATTCTGGCGAACACGGACGAAGAAATCCTTGGGCGGGCCTGGTTTGATCTGGAGCGATTGGAAGAAATTGCCCTTGATCCCCGTGCCTACGATTTCGATCATCCGGTAAACCGACGCCCCAACTACCACTTCGGTCAATGGGATCCTCACCATATAACCAATGCCGGCTATTACAGTCGATTCGTTTTGCAACAAGTCACTCTGGACGGATTGCTATCGCGATGTGAAAGCCATCTTTATTCCAAAGGTTGCACGGAAAACGAATGCGAATTGGAGGCTGCCTCGGTCCTGGCAGGAACGATGTTGATGGCAGCCGGCACGAGTGGCGATGGTCCGTCGCGACACGATTCCAACGTCACCCTTTCAACGCTATTGCCCCACATAGCCGCCTATCGCGATGATTTTTATGAGAAGCTGCTTTCCCAGTTTGAAGGAGCACACGGCGAGAGGTTGCGTGCTGAAGCAGAACAATATCGCCAACCGTTTGGTGCAGCTCGGCAGCATCTGAACCACGAACTGGCCCGACGTCGTGCCCTGCAAATGCAGCGGGTCCATTTGGCTTACCTTTACGCAAGACTTGGGTATCCAGAAGCTGCCCAACGGCAGGCGGATTCGGTTCGCGTGCCAGCTGCTCGCATGTTGAGCGAAATCTACTGCCGATTGACCGCTGGCCACGATGCCATCGACAACGGTGAACTGGCCAGCACGGTGGAAAACTTGAAGGAAATTGTGGCACTCACCCATCGGGCGATCGAATGCGGGGCGTTGGTCGATCCCTGGAATGTAGTAGGGTTTGCCGGCAATTTCAGCTTGTTTCCCGCTCTGGAAAACAGTGTACACGACTGGCGTGTCGATGAACTGATCGAACTTGTGGAGCAAGTGCTCGACCTCGCAGCCCGCGCCTGGAGTGAATCTGCTGCTGTTGATGATGAAGAGATGGAAAAGACTTTTTCTTCGATGCTCGCCAGTCTCACGGAGTGGTGGGACCAGTTCGCAACCTACTCGGTCGAGGGAGTCAATCGACTTGTGGCCAAGGAAATCGAAGTCTCGGCCAATCTCGTGGCTGGTGCGCTCAATGCCTGGCACAAGGCTGGGGCTGCTGCCGGCGACATCGCTTTCTGGCGAATGTTTGTCGATCAATTCGACAACAGCAAGGCCTTCGAGTTGGTGATTGAAGCCTTGCTGGATCACGGCGACACCGTGGCCGCAATGGCTCTGATGATGCAATGGGTCAGCCAGAAGGATCGCACACCTTTGGAGGAGGGAGAAAGTTCGTTCCGCAGGCTCGCTTTCCGTTGGCTATCGACGGTCGAGGAATTGCAAAGCGAATCGGGGGAAGATCGCTGGCCGGAGGTTGCCCGCTTCTTTGCCTATCTCGAAGCCAACGCAGAGGAATATTGGAGTGTTCCGTCATTGCTGCTGGACGGAGATTTAGGAGGCCTGTTTGACGACCTTGAAGATGTGGACTACTTCGAAGATGAAGACGATGAGCTAGATGAGGAAGACGACGAGGAGGATGAACTTTTCGGTGCCGCGTACGAAGAGATGGTCTATCGCGACACGACCGACGATGGCAACGAAGGTGAAATCTACGACGAGGGACTTGACTACGAAGAATCGGAGTGGGAATACGAGGTCCAAAGGCTTGACCAGCGACTTTATTTTCTCTCGACGATTGCCAATCTATGGAAACATGCCACGATCGTTTGGGGACGATCAGCAGCTTCAGAACCCGACGAGAACGGTACGGCACCAAGCCAGGTTTTCCAGCAATGGCTTATCCAGGGAGGGACCAACTACAGCAAATTGATTGAACTCTTGGAGACGGTTCATCGTTTCCAGTTCGCACTTCCGAGCGGTTCCCACGAATCGCTCATGGAATACGACCGCCTCCGTACGACGAAGGAATCGCTCGTTCAGCAAATCATCACCACCTCAGTCGAAATAGCCGATGCAGACCGATTGTTGGCAGCGACCGTAGGTGTCTCAGCGCTGGAATCCGTTGAATCTTTGGCAGAGTCCATCGACCTTCCCTCAGTGCAAATTCTACAGTCCGTCCTGGCCGGAGATCCCGCAGGAGTTCGTGAAGCGTGGCCCGACTTTGTTGCGACTCTCTCTTCACAGGCTTTGTTGTACGTGCCCCATTCCCGTGGCGGCGAACCTCGCAAAATTGTCAACACGCGCTGCCTACAACATCTGCTCAATGATCTGTTGGGTTGGCTGCCTCAGTTGGGATTAATCCGCGAAACGTGCCAACTGCTTGAGATCGCCCAAGACATGGAGAGCAACCATCCCGTCGGCCAGGGGGCCGTCACCGAGTTCGACCGGTTGTTTGAAAACGGCTACCAGGCCATCGTTCGATCCATGATTGCGTCGGCCGAAATTTGGGACGACCAAACGTCTACAGGAGAGTCGCAACATGCCGATCACCTCCTGATCGATGCCATGCAACTCTTGACCGAACGACAACTGGAACGATGGCTGCAACATAGCCGTACTCTGCGGCTGAGCGTTGTGGAGAAACTCGCCGAGAAGAAGGATTGGGATCGCTTCGTAGATTTCGTCAAACGCTTTGGGGGCGACCTCTTCGACATGAGTTTGATGAGCAGCCTCGGCAATCTGAGGGGCATCCTACACCAGGGAGTCGATACCTGGCTCGAATGCCTCGAAGAAAACCCTGATGCGGAAGGCGAGATACGACTGCTGCGAGAAATTGATGACTCTTATCCTCGCGATGAAGCCGTCGAATTGCTTACCATCGCTCTCGAAGCCGTCGTAGAGAACTACCGCGTCTTTCGTGATTACAATACGACGACCACCCAATCGGACCACGGTGAACAGCTTTTTATGCTCGTGGATTTCCTCAGGCTTCGCGCAACCTACGACCGCGTGGCCTGGAACCTTAAGCCGGTTGTTTGGGCCCACGAGATTCTGATCCGAAATCGTCGGCTTCTGGCTGCCGAGATCTGGTGTCAGGCCTTTGCCGAACGCACGACCGAGGCAGCCGATGCCCACATTGCGCGGCTGGAGCAACTGAGCCAGGAGTATGGCATGCGTCTGGCAACAATCGCCGACCGCATTGCCGAGCGTTTTGTCAGGCCACTGTTGATCGATCGAGTCAAAGCCCTGGTGGAGCCCGCCCTTACAGCCGAAGGATCCGAACGTCAAGAAGCCTTCGACGCCTTGGAACGCGAAATCGCCAGCCTCGCTGAGGAACCCAGTGGCGCTGGACTCGACCTGCCCGATTGGCTCTCGGCCATGGAGGACGAAGTCACCGCAGCGCGCTCCCAGTACAACCATCAATCCCTCACCGAGCGGTTGAACAACCGCATCGGCCAGGTCTGCCTGACGTGGGATGAACTTCTGGAGCAGTTGGGTGAATCAGAAGAGAAGGGTGAATGACCCCCAAGACGTGCCGCAACGAGGCACACTGCAGCAACGAAGTCAACCGCAATCCAGCGCCACCACCAATGGCCCATATCTGTACCCTGTCAGCGATTTTCTTTGTGGTATGTCATGTAAGCACTCTTTTCGCCCAGCAGGAAAAGCCACTTTTTACTACGCCCCCTCTTGCAGCCAACCGCTTGAATCGCGGAGCGATCTTACAAAACATTTCGACCAACAGTGATAAACGCTGCCTCGGCATCTCGGCAGTAGCTGAGGCATTGCTTGACGGAGTACTACTTGAAGGGAGCGAAAAACCTGAGAAGATCGCCGAACGGATCTACCACAATCTCACCACAGGAATGCAACTCCGCTTCACGAGAAACATCACTGACAAAGGGAACCTCTATACTATCGATTCCAAGTATTCAATAGACAAGTTGAGTACCTTGGTTGCCCAGCATTTCAAGCACGACTACGAACGACTTGTGAAAACTGAATCGGGAAGTCAGAAACTCATAGCTGCCCAGAGCAGCTTTGTCGGTACCAAGACTGCTCTCGAACGAATCCTCGATGCTGACCCAGACAAAACTGTAGTCTTCTGTGGAAGCGGTACCCGACTGTTTCCCAATGGCACGGCCAAAGAGACGTATCACGCCTTTCTGATCTCCAAACAGTCCGACAGCGAAATGGTTGTGTATGACGCAAATGATCCCGGCTCAGCGATTAAATGCGAGATAAAAGCAACCGACGAAGGAGTGACGATCAAATGGACGTGCCAATATCGGGATACGAAGCAGAGAACTACACAAAGCTACCTTGTTGTCCCTGCAAGAGAGTATTTCCGTATCATGTTGGGGGAGTAACCGTTTAGCCTTGCCCCAAGGCAGCACACGGCACCTGCCAGAACAGTCCGCCACCCCCCCAGTTGCCAGATAAACCACATTTCGCCATACTGGCTTGATAGTAGACGGGTGTTCATACTCTCATCCTTGGGACCCCCGCTACTTACAGGAATTGTTTTTGGAGGATCCCCAATCATGGCCAACACTCTCAATCAATTGGATATCGATCTTTCTAACGGCGATCTCCCCTATCAACTTACGCTCGAACTCACGGTTTCCGACCCAGATGTGATACGCGAGTTGTCGAAGTACGATGAAGGAGAGTCGCGCGACGAGTTCGCTCTCGAAGCCCTCAAGATAGGTGTACTCACACTTCGCCGAGCTTCTGCCTCGATAGACAGCGAGTTCATCAAGCACGAAACCAATCGCCTGCTGGAAAACCTGCACAAGCAATTTCAAACACATGCCGAATCCTCCAAGCAGCGAATCGAAGATTCGCTGGGCAAATACTTTAATCCACAGGATGGCCATTTCACGCAGCGGGTCAAACAACTCGCCTCGGCAGACGGCGAAGTCGGTCGCATGATACGAAACCTCGTCGATGGCAATGACTCTCAGCTTGCCAAGACCATGTTGTCTCACATTGGCGAGACAAGTCCGTTGATGAAACTTCTCAGCCCGGATCAGTCGCAGGGATTGCTTGCGGTTCTTCACACCAAAATCGAGACGCAACTCGCCACGCAACGGGAGAAGATCTTGAAGGAATTCTCCCTCGATAACCCAGAGGGGGCGCTTTGCCGACTGATGAGCGAAGTGACCGGTAAGCATGGGGACTTTACGCGGGACATGAAGGGCAGAATCGAAGAGATCGTCAAGGAATTTTCACTCGACGAAGAGAATTCTTCGCTCAGTCGGCTGATGAGAAAGGTCAATTCTGCTCAGGATTCGATCACCCAAGAGTTTTCGCTGGACAATGAAACCTCCTCGCTACGGAGGATGCAGAATCATCTGGAAACGATCCTGGGCGCCCATATCAAATCCGCTGCTGAGTTTCAGGAAGAGGTAAAAGTCGCCCTTGGCAAGCTGGTCACCAAGCGCGAAACCGAAGCCCGCTCGACCCTCCATGGCGGCACGTTTGAAGACGCGGTGCTGGAATTTGTGTCCCGCGATGGTCA
The DNA here is from genome assembly GCA_937925545.1 of uncultured Planctomycetaceae bacterium. Taxonomy (GTDB): domain Bacteria; phylum Planctomycetota; class Planctomycetia; order Pirellulales; family Lacipirellulaceae; genus Bythopirellula. The sequence goes on along the minus strand of CALALR010000014.1, from coordinate 791,659 downwards.
CCCGCGCGGCGAAACGGTCGAAGGGACCGGCTCGTGTGTCGGGCTGATCAAGAATTGCAAGATTGGCGATGTAGTTGTGGAACTCGGCTGCGACAGTGCAGCGGCGGGGGCGCGGATTGTGATCGAGGCCAAAGAAGACGCCAGCTACACGCTGACCAAAGCCCGCCAGGAAATCGAGCAGGCCCGCAAGAATCGCTCCGCCCAGTTCGGGGTGTTTGTTTTTTCCCAGCGAACGGCTCCAGCCCACTGCGACGTGTTCCGCCGCCATGGCAACGATCTCTTGGTCGTCTGGGACGCAGAAGACCCAACCACCGACGCCAATCTCAGGGCTGCCCTGGAGGTGGCCCGAGCACTTTCAATTCGTGCCCGTCAGGCAACGGAGAAGACTCTCGATTTTACGACCATCGACAAAACTATTCTCGACATTGAAAAGCGCGTGCAAAACCTCGACGACATACGCAGGTCCACCGAAACCATTCGCAACGCCAATGAAAAAATCTTCGACCGCGTGCGGATTGATGGGGAAGCTCTCAACAAACAACTCGCGATCTTACGCGAATGCCTGGGAGACTTGAAGCAACATTTGGGTTCCGACGAATCGAGTACTTCGGCGCTCAATCCCGACTCGTAAGCGAAGCATAGACCTCGGCAACTGTTGCCTTGTCGATCGTTTCCGCATCGCGTCCCACTACCAAGGCCAAATCGGCCAGGCGGTTCACTTGCCGCGGCACTCCGCCCGAGAGCCGGTGGATCTCTACTAGAGCCGCTTCGTCAAACACGGGCCGCTCGGCACCCGCCTCGACCAATGCCAGTTGCAGATAGCCAACCGTATCGGCCTCGTCCCAAGGTTCCAGATCGATCCGCAGATCCACCAGATCCGACAATCGCTTCCCCAGCCGGTGCGTTTGGTCGGAACTGGCAGTCAACACCATCGTCAGGCTTCCCACCTGCGAGGCTGGCAATTGGGCAGTTCGCACTAACTGCGTGAGTACGTCGGCGCCCGCCTGATCGGCATCGTCCAACAGCAGCACGGTCCGCTCCGCTTGGAGTCGGCTCTGGTGAAGCCGCTCATGCCAGCGGCGCTCCAATCGCAAAGATTCATCTACCGAGCGCGGACATGCCCGCAGCCCCACGGCCAATTGCCAATGAAAATCGCGCACCGACATACCGACCAGATTCAACCGCGCGACCGACCAGTTTTCTTTGTGGCACTCTTCTTCAAACAACTCCACGAGCAGCGACTTGCCGCTACCCGACTGGCCAAGCACTAACCCCAGCCGCCGACCGTTGAGCACCAGAAACCGCATCCGCGACAAGGCTTCCTGCTGGGGCACCCCGGCAAAGAACACCGCCTCGGCACCGCTCCGCGAAAAGGGCAAGTTTTCTAATCCCCAGGCTTGCATCAATCGGTGTTCCTCAATAGTTACGAGTTGCGAGTTGCGAGTCAGGTGGGCACAATGAGCGAAGATCGAAAAAGTGTCATTCCGATGGGAGTTCAGCGACCAGAGGGATCTGGGTCACAACCTCTCAACGCATGGAAAACAAGTCAGGGCTTAAACCAGATTCCTCTAGTCGCAGGGCTTCTCTCGGAATGACATTCTTCCCCTGCCTGTGAATTGAATCGGTAGTTTTGCACACCATTCTTTCACAACCAATTCAAGCGAATCAAAACTGCTAGCACTTTTTGACTGGGCATTCCATGAAAGACCGCTACTTTTCTGAAACACCGATTACCGGCACGTCGGTCACGCTCGGTGGCAGCGAGGCCCATCATCTGCTGCATGTGATGCGGGCCAAGCCGGGCACGGCGGTGACCGTGTTCGACGGCCAGGGGGGTGAATGGTCCGCGGAAGTGATGAATCTGGGTCGAGCTGAGGTGGAACTGGCGCTGCAGGAGCATCACGCGTTCGAACGGGAGCTGGCTCATGAAATCACACTGGCGGTCTGCCTTCCGAAAGGAGACCGCCAGCGCTGGCTGATCGAAAAAGTAGTCGAGTTGGGCGTCGCGCGGCTCATCCCCCTCACCACCGAACGGAGCACCCAGAGCGCCGCTGAGACCCCGGCCAAACTCACCCGCTACGTGATCGAAGCCAGCAAACAATGCGGCCGCAACCGCTTGATGCAAATTGAATCGCCTCAGTCCTGGTCCGAACTCGCGGCTTGTCGCTTAGCGGCAACTGGCATCCTCGCCCACCCGACGGGCCAGCCACTCCCGAAAATCAACTCCAATGGTCCCACACTGTTAGCCATTGGCCCCGAAGGGGGCTTCACCGACGCCGAGGTCGAACAGGCGAAAGAAACTAACTGGCAAGTGGTCAGCCTGGGCGAGCGCATCCTGCGGATCGAGACGGCGGCGCTGGTGCTGGTGTCGAATTGGGTGATGCGGTAAAGAACTTGCTATTTTCCGAACTATCAAGTCTTTATGGCCGAAGGCCATCGACCACTTAGTTTCACTCTGCAATCTTCGTTCTTCAGCTTGGTGTTGTAGGATTTGATGGGGAGAGTTTGTCGTCTGTTCTATGATTCTACGACTCTCTTTCAATTCCTTAAGATCGACAGTTACTCTGCCGGTGGCAAGTTGAACTGGTCCTTGTTGAATCCCTCCGCGTATCACATAAAACTTGAGCGGAAAGTTGGACAAATCAACTAGCAAATCTTCCGGTCGGTCTTCAGCGATTGGGATAGAATGCCTTACCCTGCTCCGCTTGCTTCAGCAGCAGGTTGGTTGGCTCATACCGAGCCCCCAAGGCTCGATACTTTTCGAGCTTCTCCACAATTGCCGCGGCACCGAGCGTGTCGGCCCAGAAGAACAGCCCCCCCTTGAACGGGGGAAAGCCGATCCCATAGATCAGTCCCAAATCCACGTCCCGCACGTCTGCCACGATGCCGTCCTCCACGACCCGAGTGGCTTCGAGCAGCATTGGCAGGAACAAGCGGTCTTTGAGGTCATCTTCACACTCACCCGACGCTAAGCGGTCGATGATCTTCTGGGCCTCGGTGCTTGGCTGCGGCTTGGTGCGCCCCTTGCTATCGGTTGTGTAGTCAAAGAATCCCTTGCCGGCCTTCTTCCCGATCCGCCCCGCTTCGACCATCGCGGGCAGAATCTTCGACGGCACCACTCGATCGGGAAACGCCTGTTGCATCACCTTCCCGGCATGCAGCGCGACATCGAGACCCACGGTGTCGTACAATTCAATCGGTCCCATCGGCATGCCGAACGATGTGGCAGCTTTGTCGACGGCCTTGATCGACGCCCCCGACTCCAAGAGCAGCAGCGCCTCGTTCATGTAGGGCATTAGCACCCGATTCACCAGAAAACCGGGACCATCCTGCACGATGATCGGTGACTTGCCGATGGCCTTGGCGTAGGCCACGGCGGTGGCAATTGTGTCGCCTGAAGTCTGCTTCCCGCGGATCACCTCCACCAGCGGCATTTGCCGCACGGGGTTGAAAAAGTGCAATCCACAAAATCGTTCGGGATGCTCCAACCCATGGGCCAACTCGGTGATGGGGATCGTGGAAGTGTTGGAGCAAAGGATGGCATGCTCGGCAAGTTGCGGTTCGAGGTTTGCATACAAGGCACGCTTGGCATCCGCGTTCTCATAGATCGCCTCGATCACGATGTCGGCAGCTGCAATCTCGTCGTTGTTCTGTGTGCCGTTGAGCAGTGGGAGAAAATCAAGTGCTTTCTGGGCATCGGGCTTGCGAGTTTCTTTGTTATAGCTGACCTCTGTGATGACGCCTTGCACACCACGGGCGACGGTTTCTGCCGATGTGTCGCCCAAGGCGACCGGAATGAGACGTTTGATATTTGCCGCGGCAATCCCCTGCCCCATGACCCCCGCACCCACTACGGAGGCGGATTGAATCTCACGGGCTTCGCTGCCCGGGGGCCCGCTCACCTTTTTGTTGTGATCCTGCAAGAAAAACACGTTCAGGAGCGCCCGATTTTCTGGCGAGCCGAACAACTCCGCGAAACCCTCGGCTTCCATTTGGCAAGCCGCTTCTAAATCGACCCCTGCGGCATTGAGCATCACCTCAAGCGCCGCCATCGGAGCGGGATAATGCCCCTTGGTTTTGCCCTGGATGTAGGCGCTTGCTGTTGCGCCGAGAAAGGCGAGTTCCGTGTCGCTGATGACAATCGGTCCGGACCAACGCTTGCGATCTTCCAAATACTGTTGCGATTCGTGCTCACTACGCACCAGTGCGACTGCCTCGTCGAGTAGCCGATCGGCAGGTACAGAAATGGCAAGGCCCATTGCCTCGGCAGCAGCAGGGTTGATGTTCTCACCACTGGTGACCAGCTCCACTCCATTTGAGAGACCCACGATCCGTGGCGTGCGGGCCGTGCCGCCCCAACCGGGGAACAGTCCCAACTTCACTTCGGGGAAACCAAACTTCGTTTGATCATTGCTGGCCATCAAACGGCGATCACACCAAATGGCCAGTTCCGCACCGCCTCCAATGCAAAGCCCGTTGATCGCAGCTACGGTAACGAAGGGCGCTTTGGACAATCGACCAAAAAGATGGTGTCCTTCGTGAGTCACCTCGATGATTTTCTCTTTCGGTTTGTCGATGCTGGCAACAAACTCTTCCAGGTTCGCACCCGCAATGAAATTGCCCGGCTTGGTCGATTGAATGATCAGACCCGCAAGGTCTGAACGCGATTCCACCTCATCAAGCATTTTCGCTAACTCAGCCAGCATCGAGCGAGACAAAATATTGACCTTCTTTGCTGGATCATTGATCGAGATCACGGCCACATCTTCAGCGGGATATTCGAGCGAGAGAATCGATTGATCGGACATTGTGAGCTTTTCTGCTGGGTCAAATTGAAGAGATTAGACGCGGAGGAACGCAGATTGAGCAGAGGGACGCGAATGAATCTAAAATCCATTCTTGATCAGTGTAAATCCGTTCAATCCGCGTTCATTCACGTTCCATTTCTTACACGCATGAACTATCTTGCATTCTATGGAAACTTTGCCTCCAAGCCCAGACGACGCACCACCTCTCACGACCTGGAGACAGTGGTTATTTCCCCTTTTGTTGCTGATGGTGTTAGTGGGGATCGTCCTCTCCAACCGCTGGGGTCTCCATGCGCCCAGTAATGAGAATTCCCGTGAATCTGCCGCATCGACACCTTCTGAACAACCGACAGATGAGACGGTTCAACTGGTGATTGATTTTGGCAACGGCGAGAAACGTCAAATTGATGCCCTCCCCTGGCGCGAGGGATTGACTGTGGCCGACGTGCTAGTCGCAGCTCAAGATTATCGTCGTGAAATCCGATTTTCTCAGATTGGCACCGGTGAAAGCGGCTTACTTACCGAAATTGACGGCGTAAAGAACGAGGGAGTGAACGCGAAGAATTGGCTCTACGAGGTGAACGATCAGCCGGCAACTGTAAGTTTTTGCCTGCAAAAAGTTGCCCCGGGAGACCTCATCCGTTGGAGGTTTACGGATGATGCAGAAGAACAGTAGAATGCAGTTCAACACCAAATTGGAAGACAATGATCTAGTTTGAACATGAGGAAACAGAGATAACGGAGTGATGTCATCTCTAATCAATTTTGTTGTCTCCTGATCGAAACCACAAAACTTCGCGCGAAGCCTATATAGAGGAATAATCGGCATGAGTAATCGAGAAACCCTTCGTGATCTGTCCGTCTTTGCACTTCTGCTGGCCATCGGCGTTTCAGGGCGCTGGGCGCAGCCGGATTGGAATTTTACTCCGCTGGCGGCCGTGACCTTTTTGGGAGGCTACTATTTCCGCTCTCTATGGGCAGCCGTATTGTTGCCCGTGGGAATCCTGGCCGTGTCGGATATTGTTCTGCCAGCTCACGAAAGCGTGGCGGTTCAAATCTCCGTGCATGTCATGATGCTGGTTCCGCTGGTGTTAGGTCGCTTGGCACGACCTGCCCAAGGCTGGCAGCGAGTGGGGCTTGGCGTTCTTGGAGGCGTGTTGCCAGCCACGATGTTTTTCCTGGTGACAAACTTCGTCCACTGGGCATCGACCAGCATGTATGAAAAGTCTTTTGCCGGCCTAACCGCTTGCTATGTAGCCGGTGTGCCTTTTTATCGCACGATGCTTACAGGCGATGTGTTCTACCTGACGGTGCTAGTAACCTGTCTGGCGATTGCCAGCTTGAAAGCGCCTCAAAGAGTGCATGTGCGGGGTTAATATTTGCGAGGCAACCTGTCCACAACTCTCTTAAATTTACCCTGCGAAGTCGTCGTCACCCGCTTCATCGGCAGGTTTGTCGTCGCCGGGTAGATTCCATGTGGCCAACAGCGTTTTCAGCCGACCTTCTAATTCGATCACGGCCTGGGTGACCTTCACTTCCACGGCATCTTTGTCTTCGATCACTTGAATAGTCGGTTTCATCTCAGTGAGCAACGAGGCAATCTGATCCTTTCCTGCATCGGGGAGTCCTGCCGAAAGCGAGTTAGCGCCTCGAGCCACATCCATCAGGCGAGCCATCAACCGTCGCCGTTCAAATTTTGGTCCGGTATCTTCCATAGCACCACCACCGAAACCACCTCCGAATTCACCGCCATAGCCGCCACCATAGCCGCCACCAAATTCGCCGCCATAGCCGCCCCGGCCACCGTAACCTCCTCCTCCAAACCCGGGAGCCACAAGCCCTCCAGCGCCAAGGGCCTCTTTTTGATACTTGCGAGCCAGTTTGGCTCCTTGCTCAACCACATCGAGTGAGAGTTGCCCTATCGCCGGAACCGTAGCCGCTGCATCAACTCCACTCCCCTCGGTATAGGTGATATTTTTTAGCAAAGAAGCGACCAGACAGCGATCATCCAGTCCCAACTTTTCATCCGCGATCAAACTTGTAAGGGCATCTTGAACTTCCTGAGTTGGTTCTTTGGCATACTGGTTGGCCAGCACTTGGGCTGCAACCGTGAGCAGCCAATCATGCACGTCGCTATCCACATCCTCGGGTGCCTCGCGATCGGCCAACACCGCGAGCATCGATTTGGTCAAGCGGTCCTTAAGTTGCGGATCAATGCGGTAACGTGCATGACGCTCCAGCCCGATGAGCGCCCCCAGCTTCACTGATTCCGGCACCGGCACGCCATTCACTTCACTTTGTTCAACTAATTCCAGCAACTCGGTGGTTGCCGCCGGTAGAGGAACCGGAGGTGTCGTGGCAGTTGCCAATTCCTGATCCAGTTCGCCCAGCAGTAACACCGCGTTATAGCGGACCGCCGGGTGGAAGTTGTCGCGGACAACCACGCGGGAAAACTTGAACAAGAGATCGACCAACTCCTGCCGAGAACTGGCATTGGCTGCATAACCAATAAAGTTCTTGAACAACTTCTCCCGATTCTTGGCTAACTCGGCCAAATCCTCAGGCTGGTAACTGGTCATTTTTGGCAGATAATTCTTTGCCAGATAATTTACAACCGCCTCCTTTTCTGCGCCGAATCCTGCCGGATTCCGCAGGGCCGAATTCACAGACGGATAAAGCCGACTCGCATCCCGGTCACTAATCGTGACAGGCATGGATTTGTATTGCCCCTCTTCCGCTTCTTGGGCATAGGAAGTGGAACTGGCAACACAACGGATCAACACCGCCAGCGCAATGAGCCCCAAGAGACTCCATCGAATTTTTCCCGAAATGCCCCGACCGCAGAGAGCGCACATGGCCCTGTTCCTTATATGAAATTGCCTCTGAAAAGACACGCCTTGCAAGACACGAGTCCCCGTTCTCCCATTGTAGAGTCCCCGCCTCATTTCGCCAAACTTAGCGATTCTTTGCATAACCCAACTAGTTACAGGAAAAGACTTTAGAAACTTTCACCCTACACAGAGCGGATTGGGCGTGTCAAGCTATTAGGCATGTCAAGCTAGGGGTGATTCGAGAGAACTGTCATCCCGAGGGAGTAACACGACCAAGGGATCTAGTTCGCACCACCAACCAGTTTTACATGCCAGTAGGTAATTTACCCAGATTCCTCTCGTCGCACGGCTCCTGTCGGAATGACAATTGTAAGACGATAAACCTTTATGACACTGCTCTATACCTCCGCACGTTTTCTTGAGCACCACACGGGCAATCATCCCGAGTGTGCCGCGCGATTGGAGCATATTCTCAAGCACTTGCAAGCCACTGGCCTCTGGGACCAATGTACCCACACCGAGTGGCTCCCGGCGGAATTGGAACGAATTGAATCGATCCACGACCCTGCCATGATTCATCGCTTGGAGCAATTGGCGCAAACGGGCGGCGGCCGCGCTGATCCCGACACGGTCATCTCCCCGGCTTCCTTCGACGTGGCAAGGTTGGCTGCCGGAGCGGTGTGTGATGCCACCCGGCGCGTCATCTCCGGCGAGGAACGCCATGCACTCTGTCTGGTGCGACCACCTGGCCATCATGCGCTGCGCGGTACGGCGATGGGTTTTTGCCTCTTCAACAATATCGCCCTCGCTGCCCAGACGGCGATTGACCTGGGGCTCGAGCGGATTCTCATCATTGATTGGGACGTGCACCACGGCAACGGCACCCAGGCGATCTTTTACGAGGACCCCAGCGTGGCGTTTTTCTCCGTCCATCGCTGGCCCTTCTACCCAGGCACGGGCGACTCCGACGAAACCGGCACTGGTCCAGGTCTGGGCACTACACGCAATTTGCCGCTGGAGTTCGGTGTTTCTCGGCGTCAGTATCAAGGCTTGGTCCTTCGTGATTTAGAAGACTTCGCCGCCCGCATTCGCCCTCAACTGGTGCTCGTCAGTGCCGGCTTCGACGCCCATCGCTCCGACCCGATTGGTTCGCTAGGGCTTGAGGTCGAGGACTTCCAGTGGCTCACAAATTCAGCCGTGGAAATTGCGAATTCATATGCCGAGGGGCGGCTGGTAAGCACGCTCGAAGGGGGCTACAACCCACCGGTGCTGGCGGAGTGTGTGGCTACTCATCTGGATTCGCTACTGTCTCGTCCTCAAGAGGAAACTCCGGAAGTTTGAACTCGGGCACAGGAACGCGAAAGACGATGTCGCTATTGTCGTAATCAACTTGCGTTTCTTCGGTGGACCACTCCCCTTCGACGATCTCACCGCCGAGATCAGTTCCTCCATCGTCTTTTCCACTCTTAAAGACGCTGTAGAGAAGATAACCACCATCTGGCTTTCGCTCGTACCTGAAGGGTTCCTCAGAATACAGATCCATCGGCATCTCGTGCAGGATATCAGGAACCAATTCAGAGAGTTCCTCAGGATACTCGCCATGCTCCGCACGATAAACGGCCAAGGCGGCAGCGACTTGAGTTAGTTGCCACACAACAAGCCCTCGTTCTTCCGCTTCATAGGCTGCTTGAAGTGCCGGTAACAGTAGCGTTGCCATGATATCGGCAAAGATTTCGCTGCGCGCCTGGCTACTAACAATCCCACCAATGAGTCGATAGGGATTTCTCTGCGTCGAGGAAGCCTTCTGTAACGCGATCTCATAGTCCACGAACGCCGACCTCCGCTCAGCGCGGGTCGGTAGACGAGCGGCAGCGACCAGACGATCGTACCATTGATTCCCTTCGCGGAGTACATAGTTCCACTTGATCCGCATGAAGGGCAGAGGATCGAAACCGGGACCCCCACCTCCGGTGAGCGAGGTAAGTGTGTCCCGCTGCGTTGCCAGCCCCAGTACCGTGTCTGCGAAGAGAATACGTTCCCCTGTGTCGAGTGATCTGACTACTTCGCTTGGCGGACCCAGTTCAGTGAGTTCTCGAAGAATCTCCCGCGCAAGATTCGCGTCCAGACTGTTTGAACCAAGCAAGGTGACGGTTTGATGGCAGGCAACACCGTTGATGGCGATGGCAACCAATTGTTCAATCAACGTGGGTCCTTCCCTGGTAAATCGGGCCAACTGGAAACATGCCCACAAGTCCGACCATGCTGCTTCAGGGCGACCTTCCCCCAAATGCCACATCGCCCGCAGGTTTAAGACTCGCGCAGCGGTTCGCATCGTCTGTACAGCGGGAAGCAACACGGCAATGAGGCCTTCGTAGTTGTCGTCCAGAAGCGAAGGCGAAGGAGACCAGAATTTGGGTTTCTCTGCTGCAGCCACCAATAAGTCGAGTTGCTGCTGGTTGCTCTGAATCCAATTCTGTAGTGCAGGAAGTTGTTCACTGCGCCACGGTCGACCCATGGCCTCATCGATTGCAAGGTCGGACAAAGTTGATTCGATGAGACGTTGGCTTTGCTCACTGGAGAGTTCTTCTCGAATGCTTTCCTCCAACGTATTCTGGTAATGCGATTTCAAATCGACTGCTATACGTTTTCGATTGGCTAGGGAATAAGGAGGCTCCAATCCATTATCCTCATCCGGCACCCTCTCCATTCCCAACGCATCGCACATCGGTAGCCAAAATTCGCGCGACAGGTCACCCGGCCACATGGCCTGCCAGAACTCGACCGCCCCGTTGTTTTCTGGTGTGACCCCCTCGGAGCCCAGTTCATAGAAGTACCGGGCATAATCCGGCAAACCATCGGTGCGAAGAGGTTCGGTAATGACCGTCGTCTCCGGCGAAACGATGATCCGCTCATTGGGGCCGAACAACTGGTAAAGAAACCAGGCGAGCGGAAGTAAAACCACAACTCCGGCCAGCCACCACATCTTCCTGGTTGAAGAAGACTCCTGCTCGTGGTCCATGAAAGATTTATCCTAGTGAGAACCTGGGTTATCAACGGCATCTTAACCTTATTCGAAACGGCAAGACAGATCTTGGCTGAAATCATCTCATGCCAGAGTGGTTAATCGGCCTCTCATCCTTCGGTTTGCCCATTGGAGAGACGTTAGAAGGAGAGAATCATGAATATTTCGATCACCTATCTCGTTTACCTGGGCATCAGCATCGCCGTCACCGTCTGGGTGGCTCACACGCTTCATAGTCGGGGACGCGTCTTTCTGGTTGACACGTTCAAGGGAAACGAGGCTCTGGCCGACTCGGTCAACGATCTGCTGATCGTCGGATTCTATTTGATCAATTTTGGTTACGTCACACTCGCATTGAAGTATGGTGTCAAGCCCACAAACTTGCATGAGTCCATTGAGTTTCTGGCCACCAAAATTGGATTAGTGCTTTTGATTTTAGGATTCATGCATTACCTCAACCTGGCGGTGTTCGCCAAGCTAGCCCTGCATGAGCAGAAAACTGTTCTCACTCCCATCAAGTCCTCGCAAGCATCGCTACACCGGAGTTGAATAGGTCACACCCCACCATTTTTCAAGGAGCATTACCATGCTTCCAAACCTTCCCCTCATGCCGACAATGTATCTCACCTATGTGGCAATCGGAGTGGCGCTGACCATATGGGTGGCGCGTCAACTGCGGATTCACGGCAGAGTCTTTCTGGCCAAGGGCTGCAAAGGGAACGATCTGCTGGCCGATTCGCTGAGCCATTTGCTCTCGGTGGGTTTCTACCTGTTTCACATCGGGCTAATATTGCTAGCGCTGAAAATTGGCGGCCATGTGACCAACCCCGTCGCAGGCATCGAACTCTTCAGCACCAAAATCGGTTTCATCATGGTTGCTTTGGCTGTCTCCCACTTCTTGCACATGGCGTTGTTTGCACGCATTCACGGAAAACCTTGCCCACCGACAGGGACTCCACATCCCGTCGTTGCCGGCAAGGGTTAGTCGGAATTCTACAAGGCCATCACTTCTACGGCGGTACCCACTGTCAATTCATAGTCTCCTGCGGGGAGGAGGATCAGGCCATTTGCACGAGTGAGAGCAGCCAGATCGGCTGAACCGCGCCAAGGTAGTGGCGTGACACTCAAGCTCGCGTCGAGTGCATACTCGAGGTAGCAAGGATGGTAGGTAGGTCGCTCACCGCGATGGGTCGCGGGTGCTGTGAGCATCCCGCGTAGTGAGGCCGACTGTTCAAATGCCGCGCCCCCAAGTGCCGCGATGGCTGGTTTGACAAACAGCACGAATGAGACCAATGTACTCACCGGATTTCCGGGCAGCCCAAAGACGAGCGTGCGCTGCTCTGCACCTTCTCTCACACCGAACCAGAGTGGCTTGCCAGGCTTCATGCGAACTTTGTGAAACACCTCGGAGACACCCAACTCGGTGAGGATGCCGGGAACCAGGTCCATCACTCCTGCTGATACTCCGCCAGTGACGAGAAGCACATCTGTTTGCAGACCGGCAGCGATGGCCGACTTGAGTTCATCTGGGTCATCGCGAGCGATGCCCAGCTCAATGGCGGTAGCCCCTATCTCTTGCAAAGCGGCTACGAGCATCGGACTATTGCTGTTGCGGATTTGCCCTTGGGCGAGCGATTTGCCACATTCGACCAGTTCATTGCCCGTGGCCAGCACGGCGACTCGTGGCCGGGCGATCACTTCGACCATTCCGCGACCCACCTCGGCGAGCAACGCCAAATCAATGGAACGCAATCTCTTGCCTGCTGGTAAAACCTCTTCTCCTTCGCGAAACGAACTCCCCCGACTGAAGATGCCATATCCCTCCTTGACGGGACTCGCAGGTAATTGCACGGTCGTCTCATCGATAAGGTTCGTGTCCTCATGTTTCACGACCGCATGGGCACCATCGGGAATTGGAGCGCCGGTCATCACACGGATCGTGGTGCCAGGTTCAACAGCATGATGGGGCACGCCGCCAGCTATCACTTCCTCGACAATCGTACGCGTAGGCGAAGAATCATGAATGGCGATGGCGTACCCATCGAGCATCGATTTATCAAATGGGGGAGAATCGAGATCACTGACAATTGGCTCTGCCAGGATGAGCCCGAGTGCCTCGCCCAAGGGGACTCGACCGGCGTTGAGAGGCACTGCCGACTGGGCAACGTGATTCAAGGCTTCAGTAACTGTAAGCATGGTTAATTCAATAATTCTTGTAACAGCCACCGTGGGAAGGCTGTGGATAAGTTGGTACCTGGTGCAACCATCGCCTTGGGGCGGCGGCTATTAATAAATGCTTCAAGTGACAGCCAAGAAATTACGCAGGATGTCTGTCCCCGCGTGAGTGAGGAAACTCTCCGGATGAAACTGCACCCCGAACAAGGCTTGCGATCGATGAGCGACGGCCATGATTTCACGTCCACCGGCGGGGTCCTCGCTCCATGCAGTGACAGTCAACTCCTTGGGAACTGTCTCTGGCTGAATCACGAGGCTGTGGTAGCGTGTCGCTTGAAAAGGATTCTCCAAACCGACGAACAGCGTGCTGCCGTCGTGAAAAATTCGATCGACCTTACCGTGCATCAATCGCCCTGCGCGCACGATTTTGCCTCCCAACGCCTGGCCAATCGACTGATGTCCGAGACAAACCCCTAGTAGTGGCAGCTTCCCGGCAAGCCGCGTAACACATTCCACAGAAATACCTGCCTCGCTGGGAGTGCAAGGACCTGGCGAAATAATCACTCGATCGGGACGTCGACTGAGAATCTCATCTACTGTGATCTGATCATTGCGATCGACGCAAATTTCCAAGTGGGGATCGATCTCGCCCAACCGCTGGACCAGGTTGTAAGTAAAGGAATCGTAATTATCGATGATCTGAATCATGGAACTGGTTCAGTCGCCGTGGCAAGAACTGGTTCGAATTGCTATCAATTAGACATGGGGACACATAAATCGTTATTCTAGTTCAAAGAACTCCCCAACGGCAGGGGCATGAAAGATGGCAATCTCAGAAGGATTCGAGATGAAGTGGATTTTTATTGCGATCGGTGGAGCGGGAGGTTCCCTCCTCCGCTATGCTTTGGAAGGCTGGATACAGCGGATGACTCCAGGCAGCTTCCCTCTAGGTACATTAGCGGTCAATATCATTGGGTGCCTTGCTATTGGGTTATTAGCAGGTTTCGTCGCGGGACCACAGCTGATTCGAGAAGAAATTCGAATCGGGGTCTCCGTTGGACTGTTAGGAGGTTTCACAACATTCTCTGCCTTCGGACTTGACTCCTACAGCCTGGCAACGCGTGGTGATTACCTGTTGTCCGCTGTGAACATGCTTATTAGCTGTGGCCTGGGATTCCTGGCTGTCTTGATCGGATACCGTTTAGCAGAGCATTTTTATTTTGCGTAGGACTTCCTACACTGCATGCTCACCTACAACTCGCTCCTGCAATTGGATATACTTTCGAAAGGGTTGTTCGTCCTCTTCCTTTTTATCGACAACGTGCCTGATGCCTAAGTATGTGATACGCCACGGTGTGATGCGCCACCTGGGAGTTTTTTCCACTCGCGGTAGCGATGTCTTTGCGCGCGGTGTGCAGGTGATTGCCCGTACGAGTCGAGGACTGGAAGTAGGCGAGGTTCTGTGCGAGGCAAACGAACTTGCTTTGGCCAATCTCACCGATCCGAAGAACGGTCAGATATTGCGTGAGACTACGGCGGACGATGCCGGCGAACTCCGCCGTCTGCTCGAACAACAAAAACACGAGCACGAAGTGTGCCAGCAGCATATCGAAAAACTTGGTCTGGAAATGCGTTTGGTCGACGTCGAGCGGCTCTACGGTGGCGAACGAGTTGTGATTTACTATCTGGCCGAAGATCGAGTTGATTTCAGGCAACTTGTGAAGGATCTGGCTCATGAATTTCAGACCCGCATCGAGATGAAACAGATAGGAGTCCGGGACGAGGCGAAGTTGCTGGCAGACTACGGAGATTGTGGCAAACCGGTTTGTTGCAACACCCATCTCTCTGAGATGCCACCAGTGTCGATGCGAATGGCCAAATTGCAGAAGGCAACTCTCGATCCAAGCAAGATCTCCGGACGATGCGGACGTCTGAAATGCTGTCTTCGCTACGAGTACGAGACCTATCAAGAGTTGCAGAGGGAACTCCCCCCCGTGGGGTCTGAGATTGTCACCAATGAGGGGCGGGGACGTGTGTTGGCCCAAGAGATTCTCGTCGGGCGGATACTCGTCGAAATGGAAGATATGCGGCATTTAGCCCTGGATGGCTCTGCCGTACTGACGGTTCTCCGAAAGCCAGGTAAGCGCAAGCATTCCGCAAAATCCACTCCAAATGGCCGTTCAGACGACAATTCTTCCCAGGAGAAAGACTCTCGCGGGCCAGATGCTGACGAATCATCCGATGGGGAGTAAGATGTAAGAGTAGGCAATTTTAGTTTTAAACCGCACCTTTTGCCATCATCATCCTTTCATTCAATAATCGACACCTACCATGAATATGTTGGACCCCGATCATCCGTTGGCGGAGCTGCTGGCCCACGACAGGCGATTCAAACTGGAAGCATACATTTTTGTTTTCGAAGCACTTCGCTATGCGCAAGAGAAAATGGGAATGGGCACCGAACACGTCGCAGAAGATGCCACGGATGAGGACGAGCCCGAAAAGCATGTCACTGGACAAGAACTTTGCGAAGCGATGCGCGTGTATGCCCAAGAACAATACGGATATATGGCCAAGTGTGTCTTGAACAGTTGGGGAATAAAATCAACGGGTGATTTTGGCGAAATTGTTTTCAATCTCATCAAGATCGAACAAATGCGTAAAACACCATATGACTCTCGCGAGGATTTCGACGACGTTTTTGATTTTGAAGAAGGCTTTCAGCATAGCTTTCAGTTCTCACTACCCGAAGCTGGCGAGGAGCACAGTCGCTGATGGCGGCGAGAAAAGAGCGTGCTGATGGCTCCAACGAGCGAGAGGCTGATTACGAATTATCCACGCATCCCCCACGAGCGAGCCGCTCTCAATTAATTCTTTCAGGGTTTTTCCTGCTGGTATGGCTCTTTTTTCTTACCTGGTTGGCTTTTTCCAGTTGAATTCCTCAACTTTACCATCTTCAATAGATCATTCAGATTCCTAAGTAGCGAATCCGTTCTTGGCAAGTGGAGATTGATAAGACAATGAATGTGGTCCCCATCGGCGACAATTTAATTGTTAAGCGACTCACCGTGGCAGAGACCACTGCCGGAGGAATTGTCCTGCCCGATGCCGCGAGAGAAAAACCTCAGCAAGGTCGGGTGTTGAGTGTTGGCGATGGCAAGCTGCTTCCCAGTGGAAAACGATCCGCACCCGAGGTGAAAGAAGGGGATCGGGTCGTCTTTGGCAGTTACGCCGGAAGCGAAGTGGCCATTGATGGAGAGTCTTTACTTTTCCTCCGCACGAGCGACGTGCTGGCAATTATTCGCTAACTCTTCCAGTCGCTTGGTATAACGTTTTCTCTACACCATTGTCGCTAATGTCGACAGATTGGGTTGAATTCATTGCTTCTTTGTGAAACTAGGGAGCTCTGGGATTTCACTTCTCACCGAGAGTGCGGTAGGATTTCAATAAGATGTATGCTGTTTTTGTCACCTCCAAGTAAGCAAAGTGGAGTTATCTATGCTGAGCAGAAATCGGTTCTCAGTTTTCTTGGCCTTTCTTGCACTCTCATTAATTGGAATTTATAGCCAACCAAATGGGGCTCAGGCTGCAGACACTGATCAAGCCGCTCAGATTTTGAAAATGGTCGATGCGGCCGTTGATTTTCTCAGCGCAGCACAGGCCGACGACGGTTCCTTCAGTAAAGAAGCCGGAACGGGAGTGACCTCGCTGGTGGCAACCGCACTGCTGCGGAATGGGTACTCCCCTGAGGACCCGATCGTGGCGAAATCGCTGGAATATCTATTGCAGTTCGTTCAGCCTGATGGGGGAATTTATGAATCAGGCAGCAAGCACCGCAACTATGAAACGTGCCTCGCGGTGGTCGCATTCCATGAAGCCAACACGGATGGCAAGTACGATGATTTGATTGCCAAGGCCGAGGCATTCATCAAACAGGAGCAGTGGGATCAAGGTGAAGGAATTGAGCCGGATCAGGACAGCTACGGTGGCAGTGGCTACGGTTCTCATTCTCGACCCGACCTCTCAAATACCTCGTTCCTGATTGACACGCTGCATACGTTGGGGCGTGGAGATGACGACCCGGCAATCCAACGAGCTCTGATTTTTGTCTCGCGGTGTCAGAATCTGAAAACCAAGTACAACGAAACGAAATATTCCGACAAGAATCCTGACGGAGGTTTCTATTACACCATTGCCGCAGGGGGGTCCAGTCAGGCAGGCGAAACGGAAGATGGTGGCCTGCGGAGTTATGGCTCGATGACCTATGCGGGATTGAAGAGTATGATCTTTGCC
Organism: uncultured Planctomycetaceae bacterium; assembly: GCA_937925545.1. Taxonomy (GTDB): domain Bacteria; phylum Planctomycetota; class Planctomycetia; order Pirellulales; family Lacipirellulaceae; genus Bythopirellula. The sequence continues at coordinate 774,530 of CALALR010000014.1, read as the reverse complement.
GGCGTAAAGGCCGACGACCCGCGAGTTAAAGCTGCCTACGAATGGGTCCAAAAGCATTACACGCTGGAAAACAATCCCGGAATGGGGGACAACGGTCTCTATTACTACTATCACACGTTTGCCAAAGCTTTGGACGCCGTTGGCAAAGAGGAGTTTGTCGACGATACCGGCAAGTCACACGATTGGCGAGGAGATCTAATTGCTGAGTTCGCCGAGCGACAGCAACCCGACGGTAGTTGGAAAAACTCCAACGAGCGTTGGTTGGAAGGTGATCCCAACCTGGTCACCGGCTACGTCCTGCTGGCACTCTCGTATTGCCGCTAGTTAGACTTGATGACTCATATTCTCAAATAGCCGGATTACCACGCGATCCGGGATTTCCCGGACCGTTGTGTTGGCTTGGCAACGGAGGTTGCTGTGCTGCTAGCATTCGCGCGGCACTGCTCTATGCCTTCGAGTGTGCTTTTGCTACATCTTCGCCCCGCGCGGATTGTGCATCCGCATTGGTATCGCTTGCTGCCTGTCCTAATTCGGGGTTCTCCCATGGAAACAACTGTTCCCACTGCTATCCGTCGCACTCTCTTTCATCGCTTCTGGAAACCTACGGCTGCCCTGCTCCTGATCGCTCTTAGTGGTGGGGGAGGCTACTGGTATTGGGCGCGCACGACCCCCACCGAAGATCGCACAACTGCGCGAAGTGCCCCGACGGCCACCGACGAGCTAAAAAACCTCTTCGCCGCGGAAAAAGCGGATCCTGCCCTGAACAAGCAAGCCCAGCAATTGTTCGGCTCGTCAGAAACTGCTTCTCGATCACCCAATGAAGAAGCAAAATCTGACACCCGATTCCAAGTAGCCAATCCCCCGGCAAATACCTTGGGTGATCGCTATGCGAGCTACGCAACGGAACCCACTTTGCCACCACTTGAATCTGAACCCGCCGTCGAAGAAGAGGAAGAAGTGACACGCGGCCAAGGCCCCGACGTGAATCCCCTGAGAGTTGCAAGTCAAGAACCCCTACCAGTTGCCGAGTACAATGACTCCGATGCACGTGCTGCATTCAATGAAGAGGACCAAACTCGACCACAACCATCAGGGCAGCCAATCCAGAGTACCGCCAACCCACACGCAGCGGCCTTAGATCAAGCTCGACCCTTAGCACCAACACTGGCTTCTGAGCAGAATCCAACTGTAAGTTCTTCGCAGCCCGAGAGCCAATCGCTCGGTAACAATCCCTTTGCCGCGAATGCTCCCCAAGCCGCACCAACGCAAATCAGTGCGAGTGAATCCAGCGGTCGTTATGCATCCTCACAATCCGAACCAAGCCTGCCTCCAGCGATGGACATGCGCACTGCCGATGCCGGTTTGCCCCCCCAAGAACCAACGCCGGCCTTTGAGATGGACGAGTCTGAATTCCAATCCTCGGGTACTCCGCAGAACGCTTCATTCGATCCTGCAACGACGGGCTACACCCCGACACCGGGACTGGCCTCGCAAGTAGGCACGGGTCGCCCTGGCGAACAACTGCTCGAAGGTACTCAGAGTCCTTCGATCACCATTCAGAAATTGGCGCCGCCGGAAATCCAAGTTGGAAAACGTTGCACCTTTGCCATTCGAGTCCAAAACACAGGCCAGCGTACTGCCCAAAATGTGCAGATTCATGATGAAATCCCCTTGGGGACCCAGTTGGTAGGCACCGCCCCGCGAGCCTCGGTCTCGGGGTCGAAAGTTGTTTGGGATCTGGGAACTCTCTCAGTGGGTGAACAACGGACCGTGGAAATGGAGCTTCTCCCCGCCGAAGAAGGCGAACTAGGAAGCGTCGCCACAGTCACACTAGCGGCCCAGGCCTCCGCCAAGGCTCGTTGCACGAAACCCGAGTTGGCGTTGCGACTCACCTCACAACCGAAAGTTCACGTCGGTGAGAAACATGTTGTGCAAATCGAAGTCAGTAACCCCGGTAGTGGCGAAGCAACTGGTGTGATGCTACTCGAGACGGTTCCCGCCGGAGTAAGCCATGAGGCAGGTCCTGCTTTGGAATTTGAACTCGGCAATCTGGCTCCCGGTCAATCGCAGCGATTGGAGTTGATTCTCACGGCAGAACAAGCCGGCCGGATTACCAACACCATGTCGGCCCGTGCCGATGCAGGGCTGCACGTTGAAGCGAGTTGCGATTTTGAAGTGATCGCGCCTGAGTTGCACCTCACAGTCGAAGGGCCTGAACGCCGATTTCTGGAACGTCCTGCCACGTATCAGGTAAGTATTGATAACCCCGGCACAGCCCCAGCGAAAGAAGTCCAATTGGTGACTCATCTGCCCAAGGGGCTGCAATTTGTCAGTGCCAACAATTTGGGCGAGTACGACGCAGCACAGCATAGCGTCTTCTGGAGTCTGGCAGAGCTGCCTGCCAACGAGCGCGGCGTCGTCGAACTGGTTGCACTTCCTGTCGAACCGGGACAGCACGCACTGCAAGTCAATACCCGGGCCCGCGACGGCCTGAGCGATCAAACGGTCAAAGAGGTGACCGTCGAGGGAATCGCGGCAATTATGTTTGAAGTGATCGATCGCGATGACCCGATCGAGGTCGGTGGCGAAGCGAACTACGAGATTCGTGTGATGAATCAAGGTTCCAAAGCGGCCGCCAACGTGCAAGTGGTGGCTGTCATGCCCCCAGGACTGCGGGCACTCTCGGGCAACGGTGATACCCAAACGAGTGTACAGGGAGATCGCATCATCTTCGCGCCGATCCCCCAATTAGGTCCCAAAGCGGAGGCCACCTTCCGCATTCAAGCCCAAGGCGTACAGGTCGGCGACCAGAGATTGCGGGTCCAGGTTACGACCAACGAAATTCGTGACCCGATCACGAAGGAAGAAAGCACGCGGGTGTACTCAGATCATTGAGCCGCTGAATCGAGAACACGCACAACGCCCAGGGATTGCAATCCCTGGGTGTTGGATTCAAGAGAACAACCTTAGCACCCCTACACCCGCTCAAACACCGTTGCTATGCCTTGGCCGATGCCGATGCACATTGTGGCGAGTCCTAAGGTGGCGTTGCGGTCGATCATTGTGTGAATAAGTGTTGTGGCAATGCGCGCCCCGCTGGCCCCCAAAGGATGGCCGATGGCGATGGCCCCTCCGCGGACGTTTACCTTCGCCTGATCAAGCTCAAGCATCTCGATACATGCCAACGATTGGGCGGCAAAAGCTTCGTTCAGTTCAACCAGTTCGATGTCTTCCAGCGAGAGGCCAGCGCGTTTGAGAGCTTTCTTCGTCGCTGGAACGGGCCCCGTCCCCATCACAGCGGGATCGACCCCTGCAACCGCTGTCGAGCGAACGCGCACCAATGGCTTCAATCCGAGTCCCTTGGCTTTCTCTTCGCTCATCAGCAAAAGTGCCGCCGCACCATCGTTCAATGGCGAACTATTTCCTGCCGTCACCGTGCCAATGACGGGCATGAACGCTGGCTTTAAAGCGGCCAATGCTTCGAGATTCGTATCGGGGCGGATGCATTGATCGACATCAATCAAAGCGCGGTTACCCTCTTCGTCGAGTCCCCAGACGGGGATGATTTCTTTCTCGAACTCGCCAGCCTCTGTGGCACGGGCCGCCTTCTGGTGACTTGCCAAGGCAAACTCATCTTGGACCTCGCGGCTTATGGAGCGCGACTGGGCCAAAAACTCCGCAGTGTAGCCCATACTCAGCGCCCCCTTGCTGGTGGCTTGGAACAGCTTGGGGTTAAAGTCCACTCCCGTGTCCATGGGGATGTGCTGCATGTGCTCCAACCCACCGACGATATGCACGTCTTCTCCCCCCGCTATGACCGAGTGAGCTGCTTGATTAAGTGCTTGCAGACTGCTTCCACAGAGCCGGTTGATCGTGGCTCCTGCCGCGCTACTCGGCAGTCCAGAGATTAGGGCCACGATACGGCCGATATTAAACCCCTGTTCGCGTTGCTGCTGGGTGTTACCCAGGACAAGATCTTCGATTTCCGCGGGGTCGATCCCCGTGCGATCCAGCAAGGCTCGCACCACTGCTACGGCAAGATCATCTGATCGCACATTCCGAAACACCCCCTTTTCAGCATGGGAGCGACCAATGGCGGTGCGACAGCAATCAACGATAACGGGAGATTTCATGGGAATCTTTACCTCGAGAAGGGAACCTCTATAAGGATACGTAGTTTAGGTGACAATTGCCAACGCCCTGGGATTGCAGTCCCCGAGCGTTTTCTACCGGTGGAACTGGACAGTAGGTCCGTTATACTGGCGAGTCTACCCTGAGACCGATGTCTCGAGGCGGAATTCCTCTCATGGGAGTCAAATTGATGTTCAGATTATCCGTACCCGTGCTACTTGCTGTCACCTCGTTTGGACTAAATGCCCAGGCACGAGTCTGGACGGACAAAACAGGCAATTATTCGCTCGAGGCCGATCTGGTAGCTTTCGACGGTTCTGATCTCGTGTTGCAGAAAGCAGACAAGACTCTCGTTGGCGTCGATATGGAACAGCTCTCTGAGAAGGATCAAGAATATGCCAAATCGCAAGAGGCAAAGGATGCTTTGGAAAAGCTCGGCTCGGCAGAACATGTCTGGGAGATGCGCAACGGACTCAAAGTCATCGGCAAAGTCGTAGACTATATGCGACGTGATGTCACGTTCCGCATGTTTCGCGGCACTATTTATGTGAATGACCATAAGTTTGAAAACCTGCCTGAGGTATACCAGAAGATAGCTCCCCTGGTTGCGGCCCACTATACCGGGCGAGATATTACCGATAGGGCAGGACTTTTCGATTGGCTCAAACGTGTTAAAGGTGCTCCACAAACTTTCACCACCGAGGGAGTCCTGCTGGAGCTTCCCAATGGGAATCACTATGCTGTGCCGTTCTTTCTGTTTAGCGACAAAGCTTTGCAGTCTTTGAAACCTGGGTGGGATCGATGGGTCGCTTCTGCCGAAAACTATGAAGCTCAGCAAGAGAGCGCGCTTTATCTTCAATCGCAAGCACACGCCTATCAACAAGACGCCGAACGAACGGCACAATTTCAAAAGCTGCAACTTCAATTGCAAGCCTACACAGCAGGATTGTTCAGCTTGTGGGAAGTCGTGTTGTATCCGAATCGTGGGACCCCTGGAACGGCGCTCTCCGTGGTGGTTCCTGCCCGCGATAGTCGCCAGGCACAGATTACTGCCATGGAACAGAATCCTGGTTATTCACTTGGTCCAGTCGCCAGAGTGAACCGTCAATATTGAGTAGAGAAACTATGAAACCCATTCGCCGTTTGCTGGCCGCCAATCGTAGCGAGATTGCCATCCGTGTCTTTCGCAGTGCCCATGAGCTGGGTATCCGCACCGTGGCAATGTACTCGCATGAGGATCGATATGCACTGCATCGCTTTAAGGCTGATGAAGCATACGTGGTAGGCGAAGAGGGCAAGCCACTGCAGGCCTACTTAAACATCCCAGGGGTCATCGCATTGGCCCAAGCGCACGAAATCGACGCGATTCATCCTGGTTACGGATTTCTTTCCGAGAATCCTGATTTCGCACGAGCGTGTGCCGATGCTGGAATCACTTTCATTGGTCCGCGTGTTGATTTGCTCGAAAACTTGGGTGACAAGCTCGAAGCCCGCAAGCTGGCCACCAAAGTCGGAGTACCCGTTTTAGGGGGAAGCGCGGATCCGATTGTTGAGGCTGCCGATGGCCTGGCAACTGCCGAGAAGCTTGGGTTTCCAATCATTCTCAAGGCTGCCCACGGCGGGGGTGGTCGAGGGATGCGCGTAGTGACCGATCCCAAGGAGTTTGAAAGCTCGTTTGAAGCAGCCCGCCGCGAAAGTCTTACGGCGTTCGGCAGTCCTGAAATCTTCGTCGAGAAATATATCCAACGTGCCCGTCACATCGAGGTACAACTACTGGGTGACCGCCACGGCAACCTGGTGCATCTCTTCGAGCGGGATTGCTCGGTGCAGCGTCGTCACCAGAAGGTGGTGGAAATCGCTCCCGCACCGAACCTGCCTGCCAAGGTGCGAGACGCAATTTGCGAGGCGGCACTCGAAATCGGGAGGGCTGTGAAGTACGACAACGCCGGCACGGTCGAGTTTCTGGTTGATGCCGACACTCATGAGCTTTACTTCATCGAGGTGAATCCGCGGATTCAAGTCGAACACACCGTTACGGAAGAAGTCACCGGTATCGATATCGTTCGCTCGCAAATTCTCGTCGCCCAGGGAGAAAGGCTTGATTCCAAGGCAATCGGCCTTCCGTCGCAGAAGGAGATCAAAACAACCGGCTTTGCGGTGCAATGCCGCGTAACGACCGAGAACCCTTCGAATCGGTTCATGCCAGACTACGGGCGACTCACCCACTATCGTTCCGCAGGGGGGATGGGGATTCGTCTCGATGCGGGTACCGCTTTTTCCGGTGCTGTGGTCTACCCGTTTTACGACTCTCTCTTGGTCAAGGTGAGCACCTGGGGCCGTACGTTTGAAGATGCCTGCCGACGCTCGGAGCGATGTCTTCAGGAGTTCCGCATAAGGGGAGTGAAGACGAACATCCCCTTCTTAATTCGCCTGGTGACTGATCCCGTTTTTCTGGCAGGTGACTGCACAACGCGATTCATCGACGACACTCCTGAGCTTTTTGACTTCGTCGTTCGGCGTGATCGGGCTACACGGCTGCTGCAATACATTGCCGAAGTGATCGTCAACGGCTGTCCCACGGCAGGTGACAAACCGCCATCATCGCGACGAACGCCCGTCGCACTACCCAAGTTGGAAGATGGCCCAATTCCTAAGGGGACTCGCGATCGACTTAAGGAACTGGGAATTGAAGGGTTCACCCGCTGGATCCGAGAGCAAGATCCACTATTGTGGACCGATACCACGATGCGCGACGCCCATCAGTCGCTACTGGCCACGCGTTTTCGCACATATGACTTATGTCAAATTGCTGATGCCTATGCACAACTCCTGCCGGAATTGTTTTCCATCGAGATGTGGGGCGGAGCAACCTTCGACACCTCGATGCGGTTCTTGAAGGAATCACCCTGGAAAAGACTGGAACTGCTGCGGGAGAAAATCCCGAATATCCTTTTTCAGATGTTGCTGCGGGCCTCGAGCGCGATGGGCTACGCAAACTACCCCGACAATCTGGTGGAACTCTGTGTCCGTGAAGCGGCAGATGCAGGCATCGACGTGTTCCGGATCTTTGATGCGCTCAATTGGACTCCCAACATGCGCGTTGCCATGGAAGCCGTGCAAAAGACAGACGCTATCTGCGAAGCGGCCATCTGCTACACAGGAGACATCCTGGACCCGGCACGATCGAAATACGATCTCAAGTACTACATCAATCTAGCCAAAGAACTGGAGAAAATGGGCGCCCACATCCTTGCCATCAAAGACATGGCGGGCTTGTGTAAACCTCATGCGGCCGAAGTGCTGGTCAAAGCACTACGGGACGAGGTCGATCTACCCATCCATTTCCACACCCACGACACAGGAGGTGTACAAGCTTCGGCGATACTCAACGCTGCCGAAGTGGGGCTCGATATTGCCGACGGGGCCATGGCGGCTATGTCGGGAGGTACCTCTCAACCCAACCTCAACACCATGATCGAAGGTCTTCGATTCACCCCGCGAGCCTCGACGCTCAGCTCAGCAGCCTTGGACAAAATCAGCGACTACTGGCGTGAAGCGCGTGAGTTCTATACTGTGTTTGAAAGCCCCACCCTGGCAGCCGGTGCCGATCTTTATCAACACGAAATGCCCGGCGGACAGTATACAAATCTATTTCAACAAGCCCATGCCCTGGGACTCTCCTCGCAGTGGGCCAAGGTCTGCAAAGTATATGCCGACGTGAACCAACTCTTCGGCGACATCGTTAAGGTGACTCCTACCTCAAAGGCGGTGGGTGATATGGCACTGTTTCTGGTGGCACACGACATGAGCTGTGCTGAGTTGATGGAGAGCGACCGCGAGCTGGCATTTCCCCGCTCGGTGCTCGACTTGCTTAGCGGCCGCATGGGACAGGTCGAGGGCGGTTTCCCGCCCAAGGTGCGAGATCGTATTCTGCGGGACGAGCAACCGCTGGAAGGTCGCCCCGGCGAGAGCATGCCCCCTGCGGATCTCGAGGACGCCCGAAAAAAGGTTGCCAAGATGATCGACCGCGACCCAACTCAACAAGAGGTCGTCGCCTATTTGATGTATCCACAAGTCTTCGAGCAGTTTGCCGCGCACCAACAGCAATACTCTGATACGAGTCTCTTGCCGACTCCAGTTTTTCTCCATGGCATGGAGGCGGGAGAAGAAATCTCCGTCGAGATCGAGCCCGGCAAGACGCTCATCATCAAATTCCTCACTGTCGGAGATCCCCATACTGATGGCACCCGAAGTGTATTCTTCGAACTTAATGGCCATCCTCGCGACGTGACCGTCAAGGATCTATCCTTGCAGTCCGCAGGCAAATCGTCTCTCAAGGCTGATCCCAACAACGCCCGGCACATCGGCTCGGCGATGCCCGGCATGGTGGTGCTCGTGGCAGTCGAGCCTGGGGATGAAATCACCCAGGGCCAAAAGCTTATGACACTCGAGGCGATGAAGATGGAAACCACCATCGCGGCCGAGACGGCCGGAAAGGTTGCCACCGTGCATGTAAGCACCGGGAGCCAGGTCGAAGCGGGGGATTTGCTGATCACCCTGGAATAGGTGGAGCATTAAGCTCGCCGAGTGCTGCGTTGCAACACGGCTGCGCGACTCGCGTTAATCCGCGAATGCCGCGTCAAACGCCACGTTTGACGGGGCGAAGTCCAGCCGTTTGACAAACTCACAGGCCTCGCGGGCACCGTGTTCGCGGTTCATCCGGGCATCTTCCCATTCTACGCTCAATGGGCCTTCGTAGTTGATGTCGTTCAGGGCTCGAATGATTTCCTCGAAGTTTACTCCGCCGCGTCCAGGCGAACGGAAGTCCCACCCGCGACGTGCATCGCCGAAATTCAGGTGACTTGCCAGAATGCCACTACGACCATTGAGAGTAACAATGGCATCCTTGACGTGGACATGGTAAATGCGGTCGGGGAAAGCACGAATGAATTCGACCGGGTCCACCCCCTGCCAGATCAGATGACTGGGGTCGAAGTTGAACCCGAATTCTTCGCGGTGGCCGACGGCTTCGAGGGCCCGCTCGGCCGTATAGATGTCGAAGGCAATTTCCGTGGGATGAACTTCGAGCGCGAATCGTACGCCGCACTCTCCAAATACATCAAGGATCGGGTTCCACCGCTCAGCGAATTGGGCAAAGCCGTCTTCAATCATCGACTCGGGAACCGGCGGAAAGGAGTACAGCAGCGGCCAGATCGCAGACCCCGTGAAACCATTGACCACTTCAACACCGAATTGCTGCGCGGCGCGGGCCGTGTTGATCATCTCTTCTGCAGCCCGTTGGTTCACTCCGCCCGGTTTACCGTCGCCCCACACGTGCTCAGGCAAAATGGATTTATGACGCTGGTCAATCGTGTCGCACACGGCCTGACCAACCAGGTGGGCACTGATCGCGTGGCATTGCAGGTCGTGGCGATCAAGCTGCTCGCGCTTCGCATCAGCGTATCCGTTGTCGGCCATGGCTTGGGCCACGTCGAAGTGATCACCCCAGCAAGCGAGTTCCAGCCCATCGTAGCCAAACTCACGGGCCTTGCGGGCCATGTCGTCGAGTGGCAGATCAGCCCATTGACCGGTGAAGAGTGTGACGGGACGCGACATGGAACGAGTCTCCTGTGAAACGGGGCGAATAAGAGTTGAAGATCGGCCATTTTCGCAAATTTTTGCTACTTGGCAACCGAATTCTTTGTCATTCCGATGGGAGTACCACGACCAGAGGAATCCGGATTGTAGCTTCAAACACAGAAAGATCGCGAGTAAAGGGTGTGCCTAGATTCCTCAAGTCCCGTAGCTCCTTTTGGAATGACAGAATTCCCCAGGACTATTGAGGAGCAGGTCGTTTGTTCCCGAGCAAGCTATACTTTAGGAACCATGCAAATTACCACCACAACGCATCGAATCTTCCCACTTGTCTTCGCACTATTGCTCGCGCCGATTGCCCGCGCTGAGGTAGCAATTGATGTTGAGGTTGCCATGCTTCCCGGAGTGCCGATTACCGCTCCGCAAGAATGGGCCAGGCGACTGGGGGAACTTGGCCTCGCGCGGGTGCAGATTCGCTCGGCTCATGGCAAGGAGAAACCCGAGGCAAAACTTAATGAGACTGGCACAAGAGTATCGGTCCTCGCGGTACTTACTCCGCGCGATGAACTGCTTGTGCCGCAACATCGTTTCCGCGCCGGCGACGTCGCCAAGTTGCGAGCCTACTTTGAGAATTTGCCAGAGCAGTTGGCAGAAGCGGGGATCGAGCGCGGCGCATTTCGACTGACCGAAGAAGAGTTTGGCCTCGTGTTCGCCGATCTGGCGAAACCTCTGGGGATTTCGACCAAGGGACAGAATGCTGCTAGGTTGGTGTCTCACTGCGAGCGAGAATTTCGCTTGCCATTGAAAACAACTGCCAACGCTGAGCCCCTCTTGGCGACAGCTCCACCAATCGAGTTAGAACTTGAAGGACTTTCAACGGGGACCGCCCTGGCAATTGCCCTGCGGACTGCAGGTCTGACGCTGCGACCCATGAATAAGCCAACTGGAAGTTTGTATTTGGAAATCGCCCCCTATGAGCGCAGCGCGGAAGTGTGGCCCATGGGCTGGAAGCCAGAGGGGAGCCCTCGCCTGCTGACTCCGCATTTGTATGAGGCCGTAAGTATCGAGATCGAAGGCTATTCGCTTGCCACGGCGCTCGAAGCCTTAAGGCCAAGACTTCAAGTGCCGGTCATATTCGACCAGTGGATCCTTGATCGACTGGAAATCACTCCTGACGAGATCGAGGTCAAAGTGCCCCGCAAAAAAACTACACTCAAGAGTGCCATCGACCGCATGTTGAGCCAAGGCCGCTTAGCTGGCGAGATTCGTGCCGACGATGCTGGCACTCCATTTCTCTGGATTACTCAGTACGGCCCAGACAGCCGCCCGGCGAACCAGTAATCGCTTCTAGCTGTCTCACTCGCGCTAGCGCGTCCAGAAGCGTTAGCGTCTGTAGGCTCCAGGGGCTTACCCTACTGGACGCGCCTCTGCTACGATTGCAGCTTTGACTGACTCACACTCATACCCCAGAATCTCCCTGCCATGGAAAAGACGGTTCCTTTTGACTCCGCCACGCTCGAACGCATCCTCCAAAAATATCCCACGCCGTTCTATATTTATGACGAAGCAGGGATTCGCCGCCGCATGCGAGATTTATTGCAGGCTTTCTCCTGGAACAAAGGCTTCCGCCAGTATTTCGCTGTGAAGGCGACGCCTAATCCCCGGATAGTCTCCTTGCTGAAAGACGAGGGTAGCGGGGCCGACTGCTCCAGCATGGCCGAGCTGGTCATTTGCGATCGAATTGGTCTCTCGGGCGAGTCGATCATGTTCACTTCGAACAACACGACCTCCGAAGAATATGCTCATGCACTCAACCTGGGTGCGATTATCAATCTCGATCATCCGAACCTCATCGACACTCTGCTCGACGCCGGAAATATGCCAGCGACGATTTCGTTTCGATACAATCCTGGTCCCGAGCGAACCGGCAATGCCATCATTGGCAACCCAGAAGAGGCAAAATTCGGTTGTACGCGGCAGCAAATTCTTGCAGGCTACAAGCGATGTCAAGATTTGGGAGCAACTCACTTTGGCCTGCATACGATGGTCGTGTCGAACGAGCTGGGTGTGCAATCGCTCGTTGAGACGGCCGAGATGCTGTTTGAATTGGCACTGCTGATTAAGCATGAATTGGGGATCGAGATCGAATTCATCAATCTCGGCGGAGGAATCGGAGTTGGTTATCGGCCCGAGGACTCTGAAGTCAACTTGGAAGACTTTGGCTCGCGAGTTCACCGACTTTACGATAACAAACTTGTCCCAGCAGGACTCCGCCCGCGTATTTTCATGGAAAATGGTCGGACGATCACCGGTCCGTTCGGATTCCTGATTACCCGTGCAATCAACCTCAAGGAAACTTATAAGAATTACGTGGGTGTCGATGCCTGCATGTCGAACCTGATGCGACCAGGCATGTACGGTGCATATCATCACATCACAGTCGTCGGCAAAGAGGACCAGGCACTTTCCGAAACCGTCGACGTCGTCGGCTCCCTCTGTGAGAACAATGACAAATTCGCCATCGACCGGGCCTTGCCAAAGGTCCAAGTCGGCGACGTACTGGTGATCCACGACGCCGGAGCACATGGCCACGCGATGGGATTCCAGTACAACGGTCGTCTCCGCTGTGCAGAACTCTTGCTCAAACCCGACGGCAAAGTGGAACAAATTCGCCGGGCTGAAACGTTAGACGACTACTTCTCGACGGTAGAGTTCTAGCAGCACTTTTGATAGAGCGCGTCCAAGAATCTCTCCGTAGAACGGGCACTCTTGCGCCACTGTTGTTATGCCTTGGTTCGAAAATCTTCCCGCCCGGCTAGAAAATCAGAGCTAGGTTTCACCCGCTTGCTTTGATTGTACGAGTGTGACCTCAGCACCCAGAAAGAGGACGCACATGGCGTAGTAGGTCCAAAGCATGATCGCCAGAAAGGCGCCGAGGACGCCGTAGGCACTGTACTTCTTGCCAATCACAAATGCGGAAAGCAAGAGGCGTCCAATCTCCCAGATCACCGCCGCGGTAAGTCCACCCGCAGCCGCTGCCTTCCAGGTCACGCTTGCTTTGGGCAGAAACCGATACAGAAAAGTAAAGACGGCACAATTTAAGGAAACCGAGATGCCCAGTTGCGTAGCCCAACGAATCCACTCAACTGCCTCCGAGTCGCCGGTCATACTCAACATAGTGGTTACGACCATTCCACTCAAAAAGACCGCCAACACGATCACTCCGAGTGCCATGAGCATGAGAAAAGCCCTTGCTCGCTTGAGGATTACATACTTTATCGTTTGCCAGATGCTCTGTTTCTCCCGTTGAACATCCCAAATCTGATCGAATGCCGTCTCGATCTGGGCAAACAACACAATGGCCGTCGCCAGCAGCATAACCAATCCAATGGGCCCGCCAATTGAGGCCTTGTCACGAACCTGTGAGAAGACGGTCTGGACTTGAGAACTCAAACTCGGCGACAACTGTTCCTCGATGGTCGCTAGCAACTGGACTTCTGCATCCTGCCCCGACTGGGTCCACTGAAAAAAAAGTCCTAAACCAGACAACAATACCAACAGCAGGGGGAAGAACGCGAGTGCCAAGTAATAGGACATCGCTGCCGCAAGCAGAGAACCATTGTCATTGGACCATCCCTGCAAGGCTTTCTTCAGCGTTTGAATCATGCCATTCCTATGTTCAGTTCGATTGCAGATGCTAGCTAAACAAAAGCATACAAGTTTATCCAAAACCTCCACTTAAGATAAGTATTAATCATCAGAACCGCTCAAAATCGAATCTTTTCACGTGACTTGCAAACTTATCGCTTCTCGCATAGCAGGCCAGGAATCTCGACTTCGTTTCAAGAAAAACATCACTCTACCCTCTGATTTTTCCGAATTTAATTGAAATGCCATAATGTCCGATTCTGTTCAGAATAGTTGCCGGGGGGGCGATGCTAGCTGTTCATCGAGACACTACGCGCCTATTGCGCCGTCAAACAGCCGACGAGGTCGTGGGAATTCTACTCTTCTGGATTCTTAGCGCCGTGTTCATCACGCGCTACGAACGAGCTGTATTCGACGGACTTCCGCTGTTGCTGTCGGCCATGAATCTCAACTGGTTCGATTCAGTGTTGGTATTCTGGTCACTTCTTTCTCGCACACTTTTAGTCACGTTGCCACTTGTGGCTTGGAACGCCTGGAGCCTCTTCTCGAACGGTCAAAAGCAACTCCGTGCGGTGGCGTGGTTTGTACACTTCTGTCTACTGGCCTGGATCGTGATCGACGTCAAAACCATGCGCATCACCGGAGCCAATGTTTCCTACTACCTCGAAAAATCCATCACACTTGGAAATTGGCAGTGGTGTGACAATTACTCAGCGATTGGGGAACCCATTGCACGTGTCGTGCTGACGAACATGCTTTGTGTGATCGGCTTGTACATAGGACATCGAAGAATTACACACCTTCGGCGAATCCGTGCAGAGAAGTGCTTCGACAAGAAAATGCTCGGCGGACTGATCGGATTGGCTTCCATCCTGATTCTGGGAGTGTTTCCGATACGGGGATTTGTCGCACAGCCCCTCTCTCTGGAACGGCTCTATGCGACAATGACGTTGCCCATGGGATTGTTTGATCCCGATACTGTCCACCAACCTGATTCGATTGCGTTTGGTGTAGGACATGACAATCATTTCCGCGAGGCTTGTGAAGACCTGCTCACACTGAGGCAGGTTGCACACGAAGTCGACGAATCCCAACTACCTGTCCCTGAAATCCAACCTCATGTTGTCGTGATTATTACCGAGAGTCTGCAATACAACTCACTAAGTCGCTCGGATCGCATGCCGCTGCTTGGAAAGTGGGCACAACAGGGAATCATGTCTCAATCGCATTACTGCAATTCCAATTGCTCTCCCTTGGGAACCTTCGCATTGCTCTATGGCCAATTGCCCCTCGCTTACGAAGCTACGCTAAAGAGCAACATCTCGCCGACCACCAACCGCTTGTTCAAGTCGATGGGCTATCAGACAAATTTGATAGCCAGTTGCTCGTTCGAATTTGGTCAGATGAACGAATTCTTGAATTCATCTACGTTCGATCATCTCTCGTTGCACGTTGAAGCAGCAATGCCGTGGTACACTCGCGATCAGCAATCACTCGAGGAAGTGGCCGAACGAATTAAGACTGCTGATCAACCTCAGTTTGTCGCGGTCTACTTGATGTCGACACATTACGGATACCAATACCCCCCCGAGTACGACATCACACCCCCCGTGAATATTCCCATACGACCTGCCTCAGAAGAATCCAGCGACATCCTCAACAATCGCTATGCAAAAGCTTCGGCGTTTCTGGATCGTGAGATTCAGAAATTGATCCATGAACTCGACATGTCGCGTACGATTCTTGTCGTCACTGGTGATCATGGCGAGTCTATCTATGACGATGGCTTTCTCGGCCACGGAACCCGACTTTCGCAATATCAAAGTGGTACTCCCCTGGTGATCTGTGGTTATGGCATCCCTCGAATGCAACTCAACAAACCCTCTGGGCATGTGGACGTGCTCCCTACGCTGCTGCATGCGATCCAAGGGAAAGAGATGACACTGCCAGCGCTGCACGGCAGAAGCTTGCTCAAGCAGAATCGACCTCAGGGCCAATGGTTGGTCCAATCCCAGCCAGATTCCTGGGAAGTCCACTTTGTCGACGGCGCGGGAAGTTTGGGATTGAAAATTCCGCGTTATCAGGGAGAGTACAGACTACTGGGGCTCTACGACTCGAATGGCCAACCGGAGCTGGATAAGCAGCACACTTCAAGTGACGTTGAAGTCTGGCGTCGCAAGATTGTCAATCGATTGCACGGCATGAAGTCTCCGCAAGTCGCCACTCGCCATACTCTGGAGGAACCCACTCAAGGAACCGTCTTGAGGTGACCAGCAGGCCTAAAGAATCTGGCGAAGGTTTTTATAGCAGCCTCGCACAGGATAGCTACTTGCTAAGCCCAACTACCAGAGAGACAATTGGTGACGAACTTTTCTACCATGGCTGTGTGTAACACTCGGCGTGCTCACATTTGCCATATTCGAATCTAGTGCAGGAGTGTGTCATGAGCCAGTCTGTCGAAAAGGAACTCAAACGTTTCATGGCTGGACTCAAGAAGCGAAATCCCTACGAAAAAGAGTTCCACCAAGCCGTCGAGGAAGTCGCCACCTCGGTGATGCCCTGGTATCTCGATCAGACTGCTTATCGCCAGGCAGAGATTTTGGAGCGAGTGACCGAACCAGATCGCATCGTCATCTTTCGAGTCACCTGGGAAACGGACGATGGCGTGGTGCGGGCGAATCGCGCCTGGCGGGTCCAATTCAATCATGTCTTGGGACCCTACAAAGGCGGCTTGCGATTCCATTCATCAGTTACACAAAGCGTGCTTAAATTCCTTGCGTTTGAACAGATCTTCAAAAACAGCCTCACGGGGCTGCCGATGGGAGGTGCCAAGGGGGGTTCCAACTTCAACCCCAAGGGAAAGTCAGACCGAGAGGTGATGCGTTTTTGTCAAAGTATGATGACCGAACTGCATCGCCATATCGGTGAGAACACCGACGTCCCCGCTGGAGACATCGGCGTCGGCTCCCGTGAAATCAGCTATCTGTTCGGACAGTACATGCGGTTGGAAAATCTCTGGTCAGGAGCTATGACCGGCAAGGGTCAAGAATACGGCGGCAGCGCGGTACGCACTGAAGCGACTGGCTGGGGCTGCATCTATTTCCTGGAACGCATGCTCAATCACATGAGCGAAGAGATCACCGGCAAGCGAATTGCTATCTCGGGTTCCGGCAATGTTGCCCTGTATGCAGCGGAAAAAGCCCTGGAGAAAGGAGCCAAAGTCATTACCCTCAGCGATTCAGATGGTACCGTGGAAATCCCCACAGGTATCGATGCAGAACAGTTGCGCTTTGTCAAAAATCTCAAAGAAAAGCGTCGCGGCCGGATTTCGGAATTCGCCGACAAGTACAAGGATGTCAAGTTCTACAGAGACACTACCCCATGGGGAATCAAGTGCGACGTCGCCCTTCCCTGTGCCACGCAAAATGAACTTAACGAACAGGACGCGCAGACATTGGTAAAAAATGGAGTGCTGGCCGTATGCGAAGGGGCCAACATGCCGACGACTCCTGAGGCGAGCGACGTCCTACGTCAGCATAACATCGCTCATGCCCCCGGCAAGGCCTCCAATGCGGGGGGCGTCGCCGTCAGCGGCTTGGAGCAGAGCCAGAATGCCATGCGAATTTCCTGGTCGCACGAGGAAGTCGACCAGCGCCTCCAGGGTATCATGCAGGCGATTCACGAGCGCTGTGTCGAACATGGCACGAAGAACGGCCAATTAAACTATGCCGACGGCGCGAACATCGCCGGATTCAAGAAAGTCGCCGACGCGATGTTATCGTATGGAATCGTTTAGTGTAGGCAAGCTGGTTCACCCTGCCAAACGATTGATGCGATTGTTCGTCATCGCATCGGAGTATTCGTCGGCGGTGCACTGGTACTGCATCACGTAGGCATCTTCCGGGGAGTCCTCGTAGTAGGATCGCAGTACGTTGGTGGCGCGGAAGCCGACCTGTTTGAAGAAAAGTTGCGCCGCAAGATTGGTTTCGCGAACTTCCAGGGTGATCCTTGTCCGGCGTTGACTCGAGAGTTTTCCCTCAAGCTTCTCGGCCATCTGCCGACCGATGCCGCGCATTCTCATGTTTTGGGCCACAGCGAAGTTAAGAATATGCAGCCGTGTCTTGTGCAACTCGTAGATCATGAAGCCGACAACCCGCTCTCCTTGCTCGGCAACCATGCCGATGCAGTTGCGCTGACGCAGACAGCGGATAAAGTCTTCTTCGAACCAAGGAAACTCAAAGCTCTCACGTTCGATAGAAAGCACCTCGGGCATATCGCGGCGAATCATCCAGCGAATATGAACACGAAGCTGCTGTTGTTGATCTTGGCTCATCACGGCTTCCTTCCCTGTCAGCCTGTCGGAACTCAGATATTGCTGATTGAATGGTGTGCTAGCGCCGTCATGCGGTGCCGTTTCCAGGACTTTCCAGTACGCAACCCACCCGCACAACTTCCCCAGCCAACCTTCTGAAGGCTTCCCTTCCTTAGGTCGCGAATCTTTGCGCTTGGAGTCGCAACTGTCCTGCTGCATCATTCCACCGCCGCATCGTGCTTTTCTGATTAGAACTTCTCGACGAGTGGAAAGGGAAATTACCAAAAGACCGCGATTCTGCCAAGCGCGAATCTACTCCTGCAACTTTCCTGCCGAGACAATCCGCTAGCGACCGGAGGTCAAATCCGCTGGTGCCTACGACCGCTCACTGGGCACCACCGGTTGTAAGGGTTGGCCCAATGGCAGCAACTAATTCGGCTAAGAATCGACAGAACCCTTAAGCGAGGTTCGCAGCAGACGTCCTGAACTCGAACGATGGGGTAAAGTTTGTGGGGTAGAGTCTCTCCACTGGGCAAGTGGATCGGATTTTGACAGTTCTGCAGGCCTTACCTCCGTTGCCATATTCCCCCCATTTTGACCCACAGCTTGACACCACTCGACTCCATGGTCCCCAGCTCCGCATCCCAAACCGAGCCACTCACTCCAAGCAAATCTAATGATCTTGCGCGGCGGGAATTCCGCTTGTTCAAATGGGGAATCCTCATTGCCCTGGTCCTGGGCTGTGCCTGGCCGTTGGCGCTGAATCTCGTGGATCCCGATCTCTGGGGACATGTACAATATGGCCAGGATTGGCTTGACGAGGGCCAGTTGCCACGGACCGCCACGCACACCTTCACCGCCGAAGGTTATCGCTGGATCAATCACGAAAACATCGCCGAGCTTGTCCTGGCTTTCAGTTACGAATACCTGGGAGGAGAGGGAATGCTCCTTGCCAAGTGCCTGGTTGGAATGGCAGTGGTCCTTTCGATGGTTTGGATCGCCACTTGCCGAGGCGCCAATCTCTACATCGCGTGGATCTGGATGCTCGTGGTGGCTACCAACTTGCAGCCATTCTTCCTGCTTCGCCCTCAGCTACTCAGTTTCGTGTATTGTGCAATTACGCTGGTACTCCTGGACCGCGCATTCTGCCATTGGCACGAGCGTCGCACCATCCGCTGGTCGCTGGTGTGGTTGCTCCCGATCGTCGTCGCCCTGTGGACAAATTCGCATGGAGGCTTTGTGGCGGGAGTGGCAATTATTGGAGCCTATCTGGGTGGCCGCATTCTAGAACTCCTGCTGCGCAAGCCCAACATCGAAACGATGGCCGGACCGCCACGCGGTCCGGGAATCCCGGAGGCAAAGGTACCTCGGGCTGGGGCAATCGACTGGCCAAAGATAGGATTGCTAACCCTCGTTGGTCTGGTCACGCTCGCCGCCACGCTGGTAAATCCCTACGGCATCGAACTACATCGCTGGTTAGCCACGTCGCTCAGTCAGCCGCGTCCGGAGATCACCGAATGGCTCGCGCCGCATCCGAGCGACCCGGTGTTTTGGCCCTGGCTCACGATGCTGGGCATTGCAGGTGCAAGTCTTCTGCTGACCCAACGCCGCCGAGATTGGGTAGAAGTCACGATCCTCCTCTTGGTGGTCTGGCAGTCGGCCATGCACCTGCGGCACATCGCGTTTGTCGCTCTGCTGTGTGGCTATTGGATTGCACCTCATTTGCAATCTGCCCTGGGACGCTTGCTACCAGCCAACGCATCCAGTGGTGGTGTGCTCCCGCTGAGTCCCTGGATGCGACGCGGCGCTGTGATCGCACTACTAGCGGCAATTGCGTTGCAGAGTTTTGCGATTGATGAGCGGCTCAAACATTTCCCCGTTGATCGCGGTCGCTTTCCGGTGGACGCCCTTCAATTCATGGCAGACCGGCAATTAGATGGAAATCTGGTTGCCTCGTTCAATTGGTCACAGTACGCCATTGCCGCGCTCTCTCCAGAGGTGAAGCTGGCCTTCGATGGGCGCTACGACACCTGCTATCCGACCGAGGTCGTCGACATGCACTTTGATTTTTTGCTGGGCGAAGCAGGTGGCAAGCGCTGGCGCGGGCCCAACTCAGGACCGATCGATGGCACACGCGTGCTCGAGTTCGGCGATCCCGACCTGGTGTTGATCGACCGCCACTATGAAAATCCGCGTTCGATCATGCGAGCTGAAGAACGTAAACGAAATTGGGTGCTGTTGTACCGCGATCGGGTGGCCGAATTGTGGGGTCGCAGCACACGCTTCGATAACCCTGAGAGTCCGGACTTTATACCGCTTGAGCACCGAGTGCAAGACCCCAGTCCCCGCGCGGGTGCAGTCCCCTGGCCGGCGCTTCCAATTCGCGTCGACACCAAACAACTCGCCCAAGAGGAAGAAACAGAACACAGCGAAACACGTATGTAGCCCTGGCAAATATAAGTGAATTTCAGCCACGGATGGACACCGCACTCTATACAACCATTCTCGCTTCAAACCAACCTGAACATTATGGCCAACACACTCGAATCACTCACGCTCTTCGCCACCAAACCAGCCGACACGATCGCGATACCCCCACAGCCACCGACCAAGGACACCGAGTATCTGGATCGGTTGGAATCGACTCTCGAACAAGTTGAAGATTCGCTCGCTGCCGAGACAACCGTCCCGGTGCCGGTCGCGGAAGAACACAAGCAGACTGCGCTAACCGTGACGGTAGTGATTCCTGTCTACAACGAGCGCGACACGATCATCGAGATTGTCCGCCGAGTGCAGGCGGCCCAGATGCACTCGGAGATCATCATCGTCGACGACTTTAGCCTCGACGGCACCCGCCGGTTGTTGCTGGAACTTGCCCAAGAAAAAGGTATTGAGGTCTTGTTCCACGGCTACAATCGCGGCAAAGGTGCCGCCCTGCGCACCGCCTTCGCTGCCGCAAGTGGAGATGTTATTCTCATTCAGGATGCCGACCTGGAATACGACCCGGCCGATTACGAGAAGCTTCTCGAGCCGTTGGAAAATGGCACGACCAACGTGGTCTACGGCTCACGGTTTATGACCAATCCCAAGCAGGATCCTTCGCGGCTACATCGTTTCGGCAACTGGCTGCTGACGGCCCTTTCCAACCGCTTCACGGGCCAACGGCTCACGGACATGGAAACCTGCTACAAGGTTTTCCGCCGCGAGTTGCTCGACAATATCACGCTCAAGCAAAACCGCTTCGGCTTCGAACCGGAGTTCACCGCCAAACTATCCAAACTTGGCGAGAAGATCACCGAAGTCCCCATCCGCTACGACTCGCGCGGCTACGACTCCGGCAAAAAAATCGGCCTCCGCGACGGCCTCAACGCCCTCTGGTGCATCGTGCGATACGGCTGGTAGTTGAGTATCATTGAGCCTTCCCGGCAGGAGCCGCGTGTCTCCAAGCACCCAGCGAACAAACCACAGCCAAGGAGGTGGATGCCCCCTCGTGCGCCCAGCGGAAAACGACGAGACGACTGTACAAGCACGCGTGGCTTATTGACAATCAGTCTGTCTACTGTGCTTCATTCCTCGGTTCGTCTAGAAAGTTGGATTAGGGATGTCTTCTAAAAATTTTGCGCTATCGATTGGGATCGTGTTGTCGCTGCTGACAACGTCCGCCAGTGCTCAAAACTCACCGGTCTCTATCCCCTCGGGAACTGATCCGCTCAACATCGTGTTCATTCTCTCCGATGATCATCGCTACGACGTTTTGAGTTTTCTCGGTCATCCGTGGGCCGAAACCCCGGCGATGGATGCGTTGGCTCGCGACGGCGTTCACTTCAAGAACGCCATGGTCACAACATCGCTCTGTTCGCCAAGTCGAGCTTCGATTCTGACCGGCCAATACATGCACCGGCACGGAGTAATTGATAACAATGTGATCACTGGACCGGAGACGATCTTTTTCCCCCAGTACTTGCAAAAGGCCGGATACCAGACGGGATTCTTTGGAAAGTGGCATATGGGTGATCACAGTGATGCACCCAGACCTGGATTTGACCGATGGGTATCGTTTCGCGGCCAGGGTTACTACTACCCACCATCAGCTCCAAACAAGTGGCAGCTGAATGTCGACGGTCGTGGGATACCACAGAAGGGGTACATCACCGATGAGCTTACCGATTACGCCATCGATTGGCTGGATCAAATTAACGAGAATGGACAGCCGTTTTTTCTCTATCTATCCCACAAAGGCATTCATGGCATGTACGAACCTGCGAATCGCCACGCAGGACGCTACTCCGAGAAGTCACTTCCTGTGCCAGAAACGATGGCCAACACGGTTGAGAATTACACCGACAAACCCATGTGGGTTAAGAACCAACGAAACAGTTGGCACGGCGTCGACTTTGCCTATCACCGCGAAACCGATATTGCCGAGCACTACCGACTCTACTGTGAGGCGTTGCTGAGCGTCGATGATTCGCTGGCTCGCATACGTCAGTGGCTTGAGGACCACGGTCTGGCCGACAACACTCTCGTGATGTATATGGGCGACAACGGATTTCAATGGGGCGAGCATGGATTGATCGACAAGCGAACGGCGTATGAAGCATCGATCCGGGTGCCGCTGCTGGGGGTTTGCCCTAAGCTTTGGCCGCCAGGCGCTCAAGTGGAGCAGATTGTCGCCAATATCGACATCGGTCCCACGATTCTAGCTGCAGCCGGTCTTGAAACTCCTCCGCAGATGGATGGACAAAGTTTTTTACAGCTTCCGATTGGATTGACGGATGAGTCGCAATGGCGGCAGCATCTTCTTTATGAGTACTATTGGGAATATAACTTTCCCCAGACGCCAACGATGTATGCGCTGCGGACCCAACGATATAAATTCATCCAATATCATGGCATATGGGATATCGACGAACTCTACGACCTGGAAAATGACCCGCAAGAAAAAAAGAACTTGATCCATTCCCCACAACACCAAGAGTTGATCAAGTCAATGCGAGGCAATCTGCACAACATTCTTGCCGACCACGAGGCAACTTGCATCCAGTTCAGCGAGAAACGGGGGATGGGTATGAATCTGCGTCGAAAAGAAGCCGACTGAGGTGACACAACCTACTCGGAGAGGCAAGCAAATCTGTTCTCTGGAAGGGAGTTTACCTATTCAGCAAAAAAACTCGCCTTCGCGACGGACTCAACGCCCTGTTGTGCATCGTGCGTTACAGTTGGTGAAAAGAAATTCGGTCGTTGGAAAGTTTGCCTCTGGCAAGCTCTCGCGACAAACTCCGTTATCGATCACTCACTTCTTCGCCAGCAATTGTCGCCAGGGCCTGATAGGTTCTTAAGTCGATGTTCTCGTTGACCCAGTGAACGGATCCGTCGGCCAGCAAGAAGATGGTACCCGTAGCGTGAAGACTGCTATACCCGTCGATCTCGCCCGCCTGCTTCTGTTCAAGTGAATTCGGTTGCACATTACAAACACCCAGAATGCGGTCCATCGATTCCTCGCCTTCTGGCACGACACCGACCCACGTGGAAAAACCGAGCAGGCTTGAGCGTTCGCCAACGAGGAAGGAATTACTCAATCCATCCGTGATTTGGCGAAACATAATATTGCTGTTGTGGAACAGAGTTCCGTCGCCGTCGTCGGGAGCATCCTCGATGTCATCGGTTCCATAGACGCCTACGTAATTGCCCAATGCGAGCTGCACGATCACTTCGTCGCCGCCGCCAAACTCATCCTCATTTTCGTCCTCTTCTGCCAAGTCCCAAATCTCAGACTCAGGCAAATCCGAAGGACAGCGGTAGACGGGCAATACGGTGACTCGGGTGATTTCATTGACCGGATCTTCTATTGGCTGGTCAAAATGGATGGTAGAACTTAGAACGCCCTGTTCCACATGAGGAAGAATTCTCGCCGCCCAACCCCAGCCCAGTTCTCCTTCCGGATCAATCGCTCCGGTATCTGGTTCGTAACCGATCCAGCCAGATGGCAACGAAAGGTTTGCATCGTGGAACAACTGGAGGGCGAGGCCGACTTGTTTGAGATTGTTAGCGCATTGTGCCCTTCGTGTAGCTTCACGAGCAGCTTGCACCGCCGGGAGAAGGATCCCGATGAGTATGCCGACGATAGCGATCACCACCAGAAGCTCTACAAGCGTGAAGCCGCCAGCACTTGCCTTGGCAGAATGGGTTCGTGAATGCGACATGACATTGTCCGACAATTGCCTGGACGCAGTAGCGACGAGAAGCGGCTATTGTAAAAAGAGCGGGGGCCGCAAACAAGTAATAGAGTAGGCCGGAATAAGACGTGCTCAGTTCCGGCAATTAACTCGTTCAGTCATTCCCGCGCAGCATTGCCTGCCCTCAGGAAGGTGAAATCGGGAACTACCCGGGGATGTCGAAAAGAGAATCCACCGCAAACTAAAGCCGGCGTCGATTTGCCAGACAGAGCCCTGCCAATGCAAGAATAATGGTGGTGGGTTCGGGAACAGCACTCGAGGTGGCGGCAGTGGTCCACGCAGCAGGCTCGGAGAGCGTGCTCAGGGGTAAGGTGGCTCCGTAGTTGGCACTCCACAACGGAATCTTCTCGGGTCTCTCACGTTGGAAGATCAAAAAATCCCTTCCATCGACATCACCGTCACCGTCAGCGTCCGGCGAACACTCAGGTACGGCAACGACGTCGACTGGAAACAGAAACCCGTCTGCAAACAAGCTGACGTCGCCTTGATCGAGGGCATCCCCGTCACCGTTGGCGTCCCGGACCCACATGATTTGGCCACTAATAAAAGAGGCCAGCAGAAATCCGCCGTCTGCATGATTTGTCATTCCCCAGGGCCCGTTGATTCCGCCAAACACGGCGTCGGCGTAAGTGAGCGTTTCTATTTCATCCAACATGTCGCCGTCACCGTTGCGATCGACTGCATGATAGACTGCGTCGTTGCTAAATGAGGAAAAGTAAAACCCTCCGGAATCGTCATCCAACACCCCCACAGGACTATTCACGAAAGGCGTGATCACCGAGGATTCGCCAACATCAAGTGCATCGCCGTCGCCATTGTAGTCGTTTAAGCGGAAGACCTCATTCTGATTGGCTCCTGTCACGAGTATGCCACTACGATGTCGGGCGACCGTTGTGGCTCCGTCGATCTGGTCCGCGAAGAGCGTTCGTTCGCCGACATCGAGTGCATCACCGTCGTTGTTAATATCGGTCAGGGCCCAGACGCGGTCATCTTCGTTTTCAGTCACATACCAAACGCCCTGATCATCAACAGCGATACCGCGAGGATCGTCGAAGCCATCGGCCCAGATAGACTGCTCGCCGATGTCCAAGGCGTCGCCGTCACCATTGAGGTCCGTGAACCGAATTGCCTGATTCGCGCCGTCGACCATCCCTTCTTCGATCGCATAGACATCGCTCCCGTGCACCTCCAACTCAACTACCGAGAGGAGAGCGTCGGCCCACAGTAATTTTTCGCCAGTGTCGAGCGCATCGCCGTCGCCATTTAAGTCCTGAAGACGCCAGATTTCTCCGGACGGCTGATCGGACACAAGATACGAATCGCGCGCCGCACCAGCACGGGCTGCAAATATCAAGAGGAACCACAGACTCAGGCGGATCGTAAGCTGCATCGTCATAGCGCCTAGCGGGAGCAACGTGTCCACAAAACCAGCGAGGCCGCCAATGCCAACCACGCCGTAGCCGGTTCGGGGACCGAAACGATCGGAGGATCCTCAATGTAATAAAGATTGCCTGAATCATCGTGATACGCGATGGCGGCAACTTTATTGCCCGTTCCGAATTCGCGGAAAGCTATCGATGGGTTGATCCCGATTGAGCCACCTCCGTTGTTTGCATCGACGATGCCGGTCTGCCAGCCTAATCCGTCGTGCCATGCAATCCGTAGATCATCGTTATCTGGATTGTGATACGCGATAGCAGGGTTGCCGTCGGTTGGATCAAATGCCAGCGATGGCTGGAGGCCTGTACTGCCGACTCCATCGACGGTTTGAAGCACCCAGTCGTTGCCGTCCCACTCGGCATACTTAAGAGAGCCGTTGAGGAAGATTGACGTGTAGGCGATCGCAGGGAATCCAGTGTCAGGATCGATGGCGAGCGATGAAGCGATCTCGATATTTATCTCGTTTGTGTCGATAGAACGCGTGAGCCACTCCAAGGTTTCCTTCATGCCAAACATCAGTTCTCCTCGCTCAGTGACATAACTCAACATTGGTCGATTGAGTGGATCGAACGCGAGAGACACATATTGGGCCTCTTCATTGGCCCCAAAGGCATCTATGGTTTCCGGCGCCTCATCCGAAAAGTCAAAGTCGCCGTCGGTATCGTAAAGGAATCTCAATCTGGCATTGGACATGTCGTTGTAGGCAACTGCCGCTCGGCCGGAGTGATCAAAGGCCAGCGACGTCCACGACCCGATGTCTAGGTTTTGCGCGAATTCTCCTACCTGGTGCTGCCACTGAGAACCGTCATAGTGAGAGATCCTCAACGCAGAATCGAGAATATTGGGATCGGCAGATAAGTAGCTAATCGCCGGCCGCTCATGCCGATCATACGCCAGCGAAGCATAGGGGCCGCGCCCGTTAACGTTGGTTTGCGGAAAGACATCCTCGGCAACCCAACCGAATCCTGGATGGTTACGCGCATAGCGGATGTCGCCAAAAAACGTTTCTGCCTTGAACGCGATTCCCGGTTCGCCGTGATGATCGAAAGCCAACATGCGATCAGCGCCGGCCTGATCTTGGAATTCGACACCGCTATGCACCAACTCGCGCGGCTTCCAGCTAGGACCGGCGGGTCCGATTGCGTACGAAAGTTGGCACATCAGTGTCCCACCGGTGCCCGCCGACGCTGCCAGTAGCCAGATCGCCGCCTGTTTAAATCGGCAGACTCGACCTCGATTCGTGTGAAAGCGCGCCGTAGTCCTTTTCGAGGCGCAACGACAAATGTCCATGACGAGTGACATTGTTTGTGCCCTTTCAATTTCAAGATGATGCTGCACGCAAGCTGATGAGTAAATCGGTCAAATCTATCCACTCGACCGAATAGATGCCTGTAATAGCGCAGCACAAAGGCTTGTTGAATAAGCATTAGCGCGCGTACCATTATAGTGACTCATTGAAATTGACTCAATAATTTGGTGCCCATGTTCGAGCAGGGGCATTTGTAGGGGAGATATGCGATTTTTTGCTCGAAGATCGCTTAGCAATTATCTCATTTGAACTGCGTAGAAGACGCCACAACCAATCACTGTGATGCAAGTAGGATTTAGCAAATGACCTACTGCTTCCCTCGACACAGATTTCAGATATACCACATTGGGTCACTCTCGACGGCGGCGCGTTCTAAGAGATCCGCCAGCGTGATCGCTTCCAGCCGCTCGCGTTGGATCGATGTGAGTTCCTCACACACTTCCATCAACACGGGTACCAACGGCGATGCGTTGGCCGCGCAGGTTGGTGTGTCGCTCGACCCCTCGATCACATCCAATAGCTCCGCCAGTGTGATTTCCTGAGGTGCTTGAGCAAGCTGATAGCCACCACATGCTCCGCGAATGCTGTTCACCATCCCCGCACGCTTGAGTTGCTGCAGGATCTGAACGAGAAACTGCGCGGGGATGCCATGCCGCTCGGCAATCAAGCGAACCTGCACCGGTTCGCCACTGGCATGGTGCTGCGCCAGCTCGAGCATCGCCAAACATGCATATTCAGTTTTCGCGGTGAGGTTCATGGAGAGTGGTTGGTGGTGAGTGGCTCGTGGTTGGGGGAATGCTCCATTCCGCAATCCGAATTCCGCATTCCGCAACCCACTAGATTCCACTACCGTCGGATTCTTGGATCGTGTGCAGGCCGCATTCGGTTTTGCCGGTGCCGCTCCAGCGGCCGGCGCGTTCATCGGTTTCGCCATGCAAAATAGCGCGGGTGCAGGGCCAGCAACCGATGCTCGGATAGCCCTGGTCGTGCAGTGGGTTGTAAGGCACGTCCTCGGCCAAAATGCGATTCCAGATGTCGCTCTTCGACCAGTTCGCCAGGGGACTGACCTTCACAAGATTGAATTTCTTGTCCCAACCCACGATTGCCGCCTGGGCCCGGTCGGCACTCTGGTCGCGGCGGATGCCACTCATCCAGGCATGTTTCCCCTGGGCGGCTTGACGCAACACCTTGATCTTGCGATCGAAGCAGCACTGGTTGGGATCGGTCTTGTAGAGCGGGCCGCCGTGCAAGGCCTCGTATTCCGGGACGGACAACTCCGGCTGGAGCATATCTACTTCGATGCCGTACTTCTCGGCGATGCGGTCGCGCAGGTCGAGCGTCTGTTGAAACTGATAACCGGTGTCGAGGTTGAACACATACGTGTCAGGCGCGACCTTGGCGAGCATCGAGAGGATGACGCAGCCCTCCGGACCAAACGCGGTGGCCATGGTCAGGTACGGCGCGAACCGCTCGTGTGCCCAGGTGATAATCTCCTCGGGAGTCGCCGTCTCCAGGCGGGCACTGGCGTCGGCCAACTCGGCCAGCAGTTCGGGAGTCGCTTCCAACTGCTGCGGCGCATGAGGCGGCCAGACTCGGCTGGCTGACTTTGGTTGGTCGCGTCTTGCGGAGGTCATCGTGGTCATGGCTCAAAAATCCTCGGGCCTTCCGGCGGGGGTATTTGGTTCTGCTCTTGTTAGTTTACCATAATCATAAGTAAGTTGGTCAACTAAGTCAAGTATCATCTTCTATGGATATTTTTCGGCAGAATTCAGGACCTCTAACCAGTCTTTTGCCTTAAATCCTCCCGCTAGCAGCGGCTGCAAATCATGCGAACTTGCACACGTTTCGCCACAGTTTCGCGTGAAAATATGTCGATTGTAGGGATTATGCGGCCCGACTGGCCGCCAGGCATGAGAACTCTGTTTTAGCCAATTGGTTTTGAAAGGAGCGACAATATGAAACTCCATCTTGATATCTCTGCGTCCACCACCTCGCGAGCGAAAGTCGGTTTCCTGGTTCTGGGCCTGATCGTGTGCGGGGCAACCGAAACACTGGGCCAGGTGAATCACGGCAGGAATTCCTACACCACTCCGGCGGCGAGTTATTTCGGCTCCCAGCAAGCAGCCTATCCCCAGATGGCGACGCCACAGCAGAATGCTGCTGCGGCGCGCTCGGTGCAACTAACAGGAAGCAAGCCGTTTCAAAACGTGCAACTCGGCACCACACTGAGTCCGTACTTGAGTCTCGACATGCCCGAGAGCAGCACCGGCTTGCCGAACTACTACGCCTACGTCCGTCCCCAGCTTCAGCAGCGCCAGATGAACGAGTCCCAGGCGGAAGAAATCCGCCGGCTGAGACAACAGGTCCGCATGCGAGGCGGACAGGTGAACGTCTCCAAGAATCCCAACGAAGGATTGCCCACCACGGGCACGAGCTCCCAATTCATGAACCTGGGCAACTATTTTCCCGGCACAGGTCGCTAGTCGAACCACCAACACGATCCAAGCGAGCCCCGGCATTTATTGCCGGGGTTTTTTGTGCGCTTGCGGGAGGCGGAAACCGAAAGGTACATGTGAATCGTAATTCCGCCTGGCCCTTGCTTTGCCATAGACAGAATTTTGTGACGCATCGTCCGCCCCCACGGGGCTTGTCCCCGTGTGGACGGAGTACGACTGCTCGATTGCTGGCACACTCCCCCTTTCCGCCTTGCTCAACATTGATGATAGAATGGCGCACTGCCTGTTGTGATTCACACCCCGCAAGGAGCCCGCTGTCATGTTCCGACACACAAAGTCCGCTTGTCTGTTACTCGTTTCGTGCCTTGCCTGCTCCGCGATTGCCGCTGAACCCGACGCGAACAACACCCAGGCCTCACGCGAAGCGGAGTTCGCGGAGTCGCTCACGGGGGCCACTCTGGTCGGCAATTTCACCGTGACCGGTCAGGAAAGACTCGATCCGAAGGCGGATCGCTATGATCTCACCAGTGTCAAGCAATTGGAAGACGGCAATTGGCTCTTCGTGGCCCGCATTGTGTATGGCGATCACGATGTGGCGATTTCGATTGCGCTCCCCGTGAAGTGGGCCGGGGATACCCCGGTGATCACCGTCGACAAGGTGGGCTTCCCCGGGCTGGGCACCTACACGGCGCGGGTGATGATCTACGAGGACCACTACGCCGGTTTCTGGCAAGGCGCCGAGCGCGGCGGGCATTTATTTGGCGTGGTGGAACGTGGGGACGCCAAAAGTCAGGCGGCTGATTAGAGTTCTTCCCCCGGGTGATAACTCCGCACGGCAGACTTTCTGACTTGCTCTTTCGTAAACAGCTCCGGCTTCATTTGCTGCTTGGAGAGCAATTCCGCCTGATCGAAATAGTGCGGCGAGGCGGGATCGCCGCTGGTGCCGAAGGGGACGAGACTGGCCCCACGAACTCCCTCGGGAGAAAAATCCCAGGCGGCCAGATACGAGGTCCCCACGATGCCATATCGCTTCCGCTGGGAAATCACAAACGGTATCTGCAGACTGGGCGTGTAATACTGGGTGAAGACGACCCCCATCGGGCCGTGGCCGCCAAGCGAGGTGAGACTGGGTGAGTCGTCGTCAAACCTCGCGTCCACCAGATCGCCGATCCGCGGCGGGCGCTGGCTGCGGTAGAGTTCGCCGTAGGGAACCTTCCACGTGCCATGCAGCCCCTGCAAGCGTTCGGCGGCGCGGACCAGCGCTTCGAGTTGTTTCGCGGGTTTGTCGAGATAAAGGGAGCGCATCTCTTCGCCGGGGTAGGTCATGCCGTAGAGCTGTTCGTACCACTCATGGCAGAGAGTGGCCGCGGTAGAATCGACCGTGATGCGTGCATCCCAGGCCAAGAGGTGATCGAGATAGGGCCGCACCCGCCGAGCAAGCTGCGGATCGTCGTGCGTGACTTGCTCCAGATGCTGGCCATATTCAGGAAGCTCGTGCCGCGCCCAGTAAACTTCGGTGTCGAACGCGGCCTGCTGCCAATCTTCAAACGTCACGTCGCTCATGCTGCGCAAGATTTCCAGGGACCGCAGCGAACGACGAGTGCGGCGCTCGGCGTCGCCCACCATGTAGGCGGGAAACTCCGCACGATCGGGGTTCTGCCCATCGGTGACCTCGAAAGGAGTGGAATTGCAATTTTGCAGAAAGTCGGCCGCCGGATTGAGCACCTGGGGCAATTCATCCAATCCATGAAAGCCAATCCACTCGGTCGCCGGGTCGCTCCCCTCGACTGGCTGCGACCAATCGAAAGCCGGGTTGCGCCGCGGCACGCGACCCGTGTAGACAAACCAGGTGTTGCCGTCGCAGTCGGCGTACAGCATGTTCATGTAGAGCACCTGCAGCGAACCCAAGGCGCTGCGAAAGTCGGCCAGATTTCGCGACTTGATCATCTGCAGCGACTGCCGCAGAGGGACCACGTCGTACAGCCCCGCGATCTGGGCGGCCAGCATGGTTTTCTCGCCGTTGGGGAGTTCTTCTTCTGACGCGACAATCGGGCCGTGATGTGTCTTGCGAAAAGTGAACTCCCGCTTTTCCCAGCCCCGCGACCGACGCACGCGGATGGTATCCTGCCACTCGTCGGCCTGCCGCCAGCCGCCATCGTATTCGTAAGAGAGCGCGTTGTCGGGGTTCGTAAAACGTATCCGCCAAGTGTCGGCAATGTCTGGTTGATTGGAAACCAGTGTCCAACCCAGCCGATCGTTGTGACCCAGGGCGAGCACCGGGCTGCCGTAGAAACCGGCGCCCGTGAAATTCCAAGGCTCACCGCCCCCCGTGCCATCACAAACAAGATGGGATTCGAGCATCTGGGCGAAACCGAACCACGGCATGTGAGGATTGGCCATCAGCAGTGGACTACCCGACCTCGTGCGACTGCCGCTGAGCGTCCAGCCATTCGAACCCGTGGCCGCCCAAATCTGCGGATTGCGGCGCGGCATGTATTCGTCGCACAATCCGGTGAAGCGGAACGACAGTTCCAGGGCAATATGCCGATAGTAAGCCAACACATGCCAGGGTTCAAATTGACGAATCAAACGGGGCTGCACTTCCGGGTGCTGGGCCAGATAGTAATTGATCCCCGCGACGAAGGCCGTATACAGCCTCTGCGAAACCGCATCGAGGGCAGCAAAGTCCCGCTCGCTAGTGCGGACGATCTCAAAAGCGCGGTTCAACAGATCGGAATTGAGCCCCTTGGGACCAACAATTTCCGAATAGCGACCGAGCGCCAGGATGTAGGCATCCTCAAGCTGCCAGAAATAATCTTCCGCCTGGGCATAGCCGTAGCCAAAGAAAACACTTTCGTCGGACGCCCCAATGATGTGCGGCACGCCATACTGGTCGCGGTGAATCGTGACCTCGCCGGCCAAGTCAAATGGATCGAGGTTTGAGGCGTTTTTTTCGCCGAAGGACGCTGGAGCTAGAAAGCACAACCCCACGCTGATAGCTATAAATTTCACGCAGAGCACGCGGAGGCGCAGAGGACCATTGAGAACAAGCACTGAATGATTTCTCTGCATCTCTCTGCGTCTTTGCGCTTTGAAAACTTAGGGCACTAATCAACGACCTGGTCGCGGCTCGCGGCCAACTCCGCAAGTTCTTTCCCCACGATCCGATAGCGGATCCATTCGTTCTGTGGTTTGGCGCCCAGGCTATCGTAGAACTCGATGGCTGGCGTGTTCCAGTCGAGCACCGACCATTCCATTCGGCCGCTGCCTCGCTCCACCGCGATCCGCGCCACCTCGGCCAGGAGTTGCTTGCCGACGCCCTGTCCGCGCGCGGCTGGCCGCACGTAGACATCCTCCAGATAAATTCCGTTGCGAGCCAGGAACGTGGAATACGTCGTGAAGTAAATCGCACAGCCAACCGGCTGGTCATCGACGGTGGCAATCAAGGCTTCGGTCACACTCTTAGAACCAAAAATGGACTCGCGGATCGAATCCACCGTGGCCACCACCTCGTGGGTGAGTTTCTCATATTCCGCCAATTCGCTGATGAGCGTGTAGATCAATTCAGCATCGTCGGCCGTGCCGGGGCGGATGGTCAGGTTTGAAGTCTGGCTATCGAAGAATTGTTTTTCAGTCATTCCTGTAATCTAACTGCAATCCCCTGAGATTACTATGGATTGTTCTGATGCTGATTATCCGCTCCCTGATGTCGGTGAATTCTCAGAGGCAGAAGATTTCAGCAGTGTGGTCCACTCTGCTTCGGTGGTCATTCCGGAAGAGGGCTTTCGGAGTTCCAATTCGACGAGCGTCCCGTCGGCAGGTTTTGTTGAGACCCCCGCCTTGACCGGGTTCTCCTCATGAACGGCACGAAAGCGAAACAGCTTTACGAAGACTCCCACCACAAGCGCCACTTCCAGTTGACCGACGTGTTTGCCGGGACAGACGCGCGGTCCATGGCCGAAGCCGAAGTGGAGAAACTCTTTCGAAGAGGCCTTTTCCGAGGAAAGTTGTTCCCATCGCTCTGGAGCGAACTGCAGGGCCGGATATCCTGTGATTTCTTTTCCCCAGTGATCCTCATGTCGATTGGCGTGCCAAACATCCAGCAAGATGTGCGTGTCCTTGGGAATGTGCATCTCACGACCATCCGCCGTGGTAATGCGGGTGGGTGCAGTGGCTTTGCGGGGGAGAAAGTAGAGCGAAGGCGTCAGCCGCAAGGTCTCGTCCAATACGGCTCCCAGGTTGCGCGCAGCATCAATCTGCTCGGGGGTATAGTCGGCCATGTTTTCAACTTCGCGAAACACTTTATCCTGCCAGACTTGATTCCGCGCCAAATGGGAAATTGTCCAGGTGGCGTAAGAGGTGGTCGCTTCCAAGGCGCCCGCCAGGAAAACCTTGATGTTGCTCCGCATGGCTTCGTCGGGGGCTTCCGAACGAAGTTTCTCCCAAAGCCCCCGCCCGGAAGAACGCGCGGCCAGCACTTGATCGGTCAATTCATCAAAAACTGCCAGGTCGCGTTGAGCCCGCTCGTAGCGAGGGCTGAACTTCGCCAGCAGCGCCCGCGGTAGCCCCAGGCGATTGGTGACCGTATCACGCACGATGTCGTCGATGATCCGTTCCAAGCAGGGAACATAGGTCTCGCGAATCTGTTGATAGTCAACTTCCGCGCCGAAAAAACATTTCACCAAGAGCTCGAGCATCAGTGCTTTGATCTCCGGTTCGATCGCGAGTTGGATCCGTTGGGATTCTGTGCCCAACAGATGTTGCCTGAGCAGCAACAATCGCTTCCGAACCGCATGGCGAAAGGTGTCTTCAAACTGCATGAACACGTCGATCTGGAAAAGGGCCGTTTTTCCAAACGGAGCGGCAGAGATCTTTCGTTGCCGTCGCCACATCGCTCCGTTGCCGAACAGCAGGGTGTCTTCCCCAGTTGCCCGGGCAATGCCCGTTGAAGGGAGTTGATCGCGGTCGAACTGCCCTTCACGGTCACCCGTGGCGGTCAGAATCGCGCGAATTACGCCGGGGTCTCGCGTCACCAGTACCGGTGGAAATCCCGGCACGGCAAGATAACGATTGTGGCGCCCTCCCCCAGCCTCTTCGTCAGCCCGCCAGAAATAAGTCTCCAACATCTCGATGGGCCGCTGGTAGTTCCACGGATGTGGAAAAGGTAGCGTCGGCCTGCTCAAGGGAAAGAATAGCGAAACCCGGCCAGGTTTGCAGCTCCCTGCAAAGGGGTTGACGCCAAACAACTGTTGGAAGAGGCGGTTCATAGACGTGCCAGGCAAAGAGACATCACTAATCGTGGCGATCCACTCAGGAAAAAGTATGTTGCCAGGGCTATCTGCCCGAATAGGTATGACTGCAAGATAGCCTTTTGTCTGATCTTCGCAATCTATTCCCGGCCTGCGTCTTGCTTCATTTTGAGCGTTGCCGTTACTGGGAAGTGGTCCGAAGGAAAACGCCCCTCGCGCTCGGTGCGGACAATTGCCGCTGCCAAAACCTCCCAGCGATCGTTCACGTAGATGGCATCGATCTTTTCGCCGGAAGTCGTACCCTTGAAACCATTGAAAGTGCCCACGTTTTCGCGACTGGGGTGCAAGCTGAAGTACGATTCCTGGAGGCCCTGCGAATCGAAGGGCTCGCGGGCTTCGTTGTCCGTTCCAACATTGAAATCCCCCATCACGATAACTGGTTCCTCGGGCGGCAACGCGCTGAGGAACTCGGCAATCTGTTGACCGCTACGAACCCTGGCCGGTTGGGACTGGTGGTCCCAGTGGGTGTTCAGAACGTGCAATGTCTGACCCGTGGTGCGATCGACCAACCGGGCCCAGGTGCAAATCCGCGGAAGTTCGTTTCCCCATGTATGCGAACCACGCACCTCAGGAGTATTCGACAGCCAAAATGTTCCGGCAGCCATTAGATCAAACCGTCTGCGGTCGAAAAGCAGCGCCGAGTATTCCCCACCTCCATCGGCATTGCGACCGACTCCCGTGGAAGCGTACCCGGGAAAGACACTCACTATTTCGTCTAACTGTTCTCGCAGGGCTTCCTGCAATCCGAGTAGGTGCGGCTCATCTGCGCGGATCACATCCATCACCAGCGAGCGGCGATGGGGCCAGGAATCGTCCCCATCGGGAGCCGTCCCATAGCGGATATTAAAGGACATCACCCGCACGGGTTCCGTCGCTTGAGTAGTGGTTGAGTAAATGGCACACCAAAGTAGAAACGTCAGGCTTATGGTTAAATTCGACATGGGGACCTCATAAAGAATTTGGTGCCGAACTGTTTTTCTTTGATTACACTTCCAAACTTCCCGAAATCTCCAGCCACTCTTCTTCGAGCTTAGCCAATTCGTCGGCGATGGTCGTCAGTTGTTCGTGGGCTTCTTGGGCTTCGCAGGCTTCGGTGATTGTCAGCAACCGCTCGTTGAGTGATTTTTTCTCGTCGTCGAGTTTGGCGATTTTGCGTTCGACGCTGCGGAGTTGTTTCTGCAGTTCGCGCTCCTCCTTGCCGCCCAGGGAACGCTGGTCGTTGCTTGTGCCCGCAGGAGGTTTGCCGCGCACGGTGTGCTCCGACCGCAGACCGGCTTCGAGTTCTTTCTCCACGCGGTAGACATAATCCTCGTAGCTTGCCGGATAACTGGCAACCCGGCCGTCGCGGACTTCGATCACGGCCGTGGCAACCCGCTGCATGAAGTAGCGGTCGTGGCTGGTGAAGATCACCGTACCCCGATAGCGGCACAAGGCGTCTGCCAAAGCCTCGACGGTTTCCACGTCGAGATGGTTGCCGGGCTCGTCGAGCACCAGCACATTATGTTGCTGCAATAGCAAGCCAGCGAGCACCAGGCGGGCGCGCTCGCCACCGCTAAGCACGTTGATCTTCTTCTCGACAAGCTCGCCACTGAACAGAAAGCTGCCGGCAACGTCTTTGATCTGCTGCATCATGGTGCCGGGAGCGGCCTGGTGATAGAGATAATCCTCGACCGTCTGGTTCTTTGGCAAGGTGGTGTAAACGTGCTGGGCATACACGCCAACCTGACAACCGAAGCCCCACTTGAGTGAACCGGCAAGTGGTTCGAGTGACCCACACACGGTTCGTAAGAACGTCGTCTTCCCCTGGCCGTTGTCGCCTACGACGCCAACGCGTGTTCCATGTTCAACTTCAATCTGAACCCCCGTGGCAACCTCGTTACCGGGATAACCGATGTCGAGTTGCTCGGTTCGCAGCGCGGTTCCCTGACGAACTTCGGCTTCGGGGAAACTGAAGCGTACGGTCGCTTCCTGACCTTGCACCTCGATCAGTTCCAGACGTTCGAGTTGCTTCGCCTTGCTGCGGGCCTGGCTGGCCGTGTTGGCATTGGCGCGGTTCTTGTTGATGAAGGTTTCGAGTTGCTTCCGCTTGGTGAGTGTTGTTGCATTCACCCGCAGGTCATGCTCGCGGCGTTCGGCGAGGTTTTCCAGATACGAATCCACGTCGCCGGGAAACATCGTGAGCTTCCCGCGCGAGAGTTCTAGCGTCTGTGTGCAGGTTCGCTTGAGAAACGCGCGGTCGTGCGACACCACCAGGCATCCGGCAGGAAAGCTCCGTAAAAAACCTTCGAGCAGCATTTGGGTACGGAGATCGAGAAAGTTGGTCGGCTCGTCCAGGATCAATAGATTCGGGTCATGCAACAACAGGGCCGCGAGTTTCACGCGGGTTTGCCACCCACCGGAGAGTTCCCGTACCGGCTGGTCGAGCATCGCGTCGGGAATCTGAAACTGCCAGGCGATCTCACCACAACGCCACTCTGGTTGGCCGCTGTCGCGCATCAGAAAGCCAATGACCGTTTCGCCCTCAAG
Source organism: uncultured Planctomycetaceae bacterium (assembly GCA_937925545.1). Taxonomy (GTDB): domain Bacteria; phylum Planctomycetota; class Planctomycetia; order Pirellulales; family Lacipirellulaceae; genus Bythopirellula. The sequence goes on along the minus strand of CALALR010000014.1, from coordinate 737,568 downwards.
AAATGGATCGTGTTGACGCAAATAGCCAAGCCGGAGCTTCCGGCCCCGGACCACCTCGCCCGCATCAAGATCCTCTTCCCCCAGTAGCAAGCGGCAGAGTGTGCTCTTGCCGGCACCGTTGCGGCCGATGAGGCCGACCTTCTCGTCGTCAGGCAGCGCGCAACTTGCTCCGTCGAGCAATTCCTGGTGCCCATAGCGTTTGTAAGCGTTTTGAAGTTGAAGAACGACGGGCATACTTAGCCGCGACGCAACGCGTCGCAAGGTTTACTTCTTTTGCTGCGTTGCTCTGCCTGCGAGGGCGAGCAATGTTAAAACTACACAGCATACCATACACAGCGCCGCAAACCAGTCGCCCCACTCACTGTAGAAACTTGGATAGAGCGGCGACCGTTCAGAGATCTCCAGGTCCACCAGCAAGAACTCCGGCTCCTGCCGCTGGCTCACCGCACGGATTTGGCCGGTGCTATCGATGTGTGCCGAGAGGCCCCCGTTGGCAGCGATCAAGACGGGGGTGCGCATCTCAATCGCGCGGAAGACGCTGCATGCCAGGTGCATATCGAGTTCACTAGAGCCCCAGAACCAGGCATCGTTGGTGAGATTGATCAAAACATCTGGCTCACCATTCTCGACATCGATCATGTGACGGAGTTGACTGCGGAGCAGATGTGGAACGGCCGATTCGTAACAGATGTTTGGCGAATACGTCACTTCGCCGACGGTCATTGCCGTTGGGGATTCTCCCGGTTCAGCACCTCCCGAAAGTGGTGTCAGGCTGTACAAGACGGGAAACCAATCAGCGAAGGGAATGAACTCGCCAAAGGGGACCAGATGCATCTTGTCGTAGGTTGCCAGAATCTCGCCCGACTTATCGACCAGCGCTGACGAGTTGTAACTTCGATACGAAAGCTCTTCAGTCTCTCCAGGAAAAACTTCTACGCGATCGATCCCCACCAACACAGGGCAGCCGAGTTGTTTGGTAAGTTCGGTCAGAATCTCCTGAGCGGCAGTGAAGTGCGACTCGTGCACAAGTTCCGCAGAGGGTCGATAGCCATCTACTGTGCTCCACAACGTTTGTCGAAACGCTGTTTCTGGCCAGACCACCAGATCCACGTCACGACCATCCCGATCGCGAGAGGTTTCCACAGCATCGAGCGACAGCTTCCAATGCTCGTCCATGATTGCTTGCTGCTTTGCCGGGTCGCTCTTCCAGTCGGCGAGCGTGTTGCCCTGGATGAGGGCAACGCGTTGCTGTGCTGCTGGGGACTTGTTCAGGAGGGCAAGATCGATTTGCCGACGGTGCCCATATAATAAAGTCGCTGCAAGCACCACCAGGCACGTGATTGCATAGCCCAACTTTTTGAAATGGGAGTTGAATATGCCATCGCTACGTGTCAAGACAAGGATCTCTGTCAAGCAGGCGGCGACCAAAACGATCAGGAACGTCACACCGTATTCACCGACAAGGTCGGCAATCTGAATCACCTTGGGCGTACGGTACTGAGTATGGGAAAGCGATCCCATCAAGAAACCCGTCATGAGGTGCGCACGCACGTAGTCGAGACCCGTCCAAACGACGGGCGCAACAATCACCAGCGGAATCCCAAACCGATGCACTCCCGTACGCGCCAAGGCAACAAACACAGGCAGATACACACCCAAATAGCCTGCCAGCGAAAGCCACGCCAGATAGTTCAGCGGATGCGGCAGTCGAATCCAATGCGCTGCCAAGAGCCAATAGATCACTCCCGCAACCCACAATTTGAAGTAGGGTCGCCGTCCTGGTAGCGTCTCTTTGCACACCAGCAACAACCAGGCAGCGGGTGCAATCCATGCCAGCAGACTCCATCCCACCGGCGGCAGGGCCAACCAGCAAAGCACACTGCCCAGCACGCCAAGCCCTAGCGTTGAGTAGCGATGCGAAGACGGGGCATCGATGTTCGTCGAGTTGTCGGCCGTGGGGTTCATCCATCCCAAGCTACGTATCATGGCCCCTTTTGAACAGAGCAGTGACGTCTCGATCTCTCTCAGGTGAGCTACGAGGAATACCGAACGAGGGCTATAATGCTGAAATGGCGTTTCAAAGCAAAAAAGCAGTCATCTGGTCGCAATTGCCCTCAGCCTACCGGCTTATCTCGCTCGCATTTGTCCTCCTGGCAGCAGGCGGTTGCTGGGAAGAGATTCACTACACCCCTAGTGAAGCACCCTTTGCTCGGTCGGAAGATACCGAGCCCGCAGAAGTGCTGCCGACTGATCCGCCAGTCGACGAGCAACCCACTGGCGAAGTTCTCTTTGGGGAGCAACCAGTCGAACACGCTCACGAGGACGAGCCCGACGACGAGCCCGACGAAACTTTAGTGCAGGAAAATCCCCCCACTCCACCCCCCTCTACGGAAGCCCAGCCAGAAGAGGCGAGCGAAGAAATCTTTGATGACCCGTTTGCCGAGGAAGAATCGACCCCTGAGCAGCCCGAAGCAGAGAAAGCAAAGGAGGAGGAGATCGTCGAACCAGAATTGGCAGAGATCCTACGCCCCTCGCGCACGGCGCTCGCCGCCTGGCGGATGAGCAGCCGCTGGAGCTACGCGGCAGCGATCTACGCCAAAGGGCTTGGCAAGGATTACTATTCAGATCCTCTCCAACAGGCGGAGTATGCTGCCGATTTGCTGGAGATGAAGTTACCGGAGTTTCCAGAGATTGAAGCAGCAGACCGGCAGAATGCCATGATTGGTTTTCTACTGCAGGCAGGCAGGTCCCAAATTGCCGAGGAGCTTAGTGCAAAATTCTCCCCCGAATATACCGCTCTGTCAGAGTTGGCGATAAAAACCAACGTGCTGCTCTTGGTGTACACGCCAAAGAGTCCGCATCTCGAGCCGATTGTCGCTGCCATCCGCCAGGCAGCCGAGAACTCCACACTTCCCTCCACGCTTTGGTCCAGTTTGGTCGACCTCCTGGAACAGCGCGCCCCCTTCACAGAAGTCAAATCGGCAGTGCTGCAGCTCCATCAACAGGTGGCAGACTATCTGGGTGGATCGTGATTGGCTGGTTGTGAGTGAGTGGTTAGTAGAGAGTGTTTAGGAAATAGCGGCTTCTAAGAAGCGAAACGCTGGCCGCCTCCGATTCTGTCTGCGGTAGCGATTGTGACGGCGGATATCTCACTAATTTCTTTCAACTGTACGAGTTGATGGCCTCTAACATCTTCCACCGCATGGCATGTCTGCGCCGTAACCTAAGCTTGTTCAGCATTGGTTACGTATCAAATTGAACGAACCTTTAACAGCGAGGTGTTAAGAATATGTCTGAATCAAATCGCAAGACAACATTTATAGATCCCCAAGTGCAAGGATCGCTTGTACGACGACTGCTTTATCATTGGGTATTATTCTTTGTACTCACTTCATTTGTTGCTTTTGTATTGCAAGTGTTGAGCAACCCCTTCCAACCCTTCGCAGCACATGCTCAGCAGTTGTGGTGGACTCAAGGTCCTTTCTTCCTGGCAGCATTGTTTCTTCTGCCGGTATTCATTTTCGACACCATTAAATTGAGTCATCGCTTCGTGGGACCCGTCAATCGCCTCCGAACCACCATTCGCAGTATTGCCGAGGGGAATCCTCCTACTCGAGTAAAGTTTCGTGACTTCGATTTTTGGCAAGGTCTTGCGGATGACTTCAACGACATGGTTGATCATCTTCGCAAGGATCAAAAGTCGCAAGATCAAGAAAAAGATGAACCAGCGGTTGTTTAACCGTACTAACAGTAAAGAGTATATCGTTGGAGTAGTTCCTGATGAGTGCCTCACAAAGTAATGGCAAGCGGCCGGTCAGATCAGGGGTGGCAGCGGCCGAATTTGCGGTATGTCTCCCAGTGATAGTGTTGATTGTGCTGGCGACGATAGAAGCCTGCACCATGGTATTTTTGAAGCAATCGCTGACGGTAGCTGCTTACGAAGGAGCACGCGTTGCCATTTCGCTCAACGCGACTAATTCTCAAGCTCAACAGAGCGCGCAGCAGATACTCACCGAGCGCAGAGTCCAAGGTGGGAATGTCGCACTTTCGCCGGGCAATCTCGCGAGCATCAACCCGGGTGAGTATGTCGATGTGACCGTCTCCGCACCGGCTTCGCTCAACTCCGTGGTGCCAATCACCTTTTATCGTAGCCGAAATCTTTCAGCAACTGCCTCGATGATGAAAGAGTTTTAGGCGAATAGGTGCGTCTTAAGGAATCCAAAAGAATGAACAAATCGACCCTTGGCAACAAGATGTTTCGTCGCGACAGTCGCGCTGGGGCCATGCTGGTGCTGATCGCCATCACCATCCCGATCGTGGTGATTATGGCAGCGTTCGCCCTGAATGTGGCCTGGATGCAATTGGTCCGGACTGAACTGCGGACTGCAACGGATGCCTCCTCACGGGCAGCAGCAAAAACGCTCTCATTGCAGCAGAGCGTTCCTGCCGCTCGTGCTGAAGCCAAGGCTGCTGCACGACGTAACCTGGTTGCGAATGCACCGCTGCGAGTCCGAAATAATGAAATCGAATTCGGCACGTCCAGCCAACCTTCCACCGGCTCCCGCTTCGTGTTTACTCCCGGCGGAACCCTGCTGAATTCTGTCAGGGTAACGGGAAATCGCTCGGCGACCTCTCTTGGTGGACCTGTGGACTTGTTCCTGGGGGGGGCCCTCGGGGTTAATTTCTTTGAACCCATCGTCACTGCCACTTCCACGCAACTGGATCGCGATATCTGTCTGGTGGTGGATCGATCTGGTTCGATGATGCGAAATGTGGTCGGAAGGGGAATGCCAGGCCCCACCTGCGGACCACCCCATCCCTCGCTAAGTCGCTGGGGAGGTCTCAGGGTGGCAGTATCCGGATTCGTGGACGAACTGGATCGAACCCCTCAGCAAGAGCAATGCGCCCTGGTGAGTTACTCAAGTGCCGGAACGGAATGCAGCATTACTTTTTCTACGTCGGACATTAACTCCGATCTTGTGTTCAATTATCAACCCATCAGGGATGAGATGACACGCCTGAGCAGCCGACCGGTCAAGGGTTTTACGAATATATCAGCCGGGATCGACAACGGTGTGCGTGTCCTTACCGGCTCGCGCGTAAGACCATTTGCCAAGCGCTCAATCGTATTACTAACCGACGGCATCCAAAATCGCGGACGAGAAGCCGTGCTCGCGGCAAATGATGCGGCTGCACAGAATATCGTAATCAATACCGTTACCTTCAGTGACGAAGCGGACTTCGCCCGGATGCGAGCCGTAGCGAATGCCACGGGAGGCAAGCACTATCACGCACCCAGTTCCGCAGCCCTCGAAGCAATCTTCCGAGAAATCGCTTCGACCCTGCCAGTGTTGACAACCGAGTAAGCGTCAGGGCAAGTATTCTATTGAAGGAAATACGATGAATCGCCTCATCGCCAAGCACAAATCCAAACGCCGCCACAAGAACACTCCCACTGGCGCCACAGTGGTCGAGTTTGCAATTGTGGCTTCCGTGTTTTTCTTGATTCTGTCGGCGTCATTTGAGTTTGTTCGGATGAACGTGATTCGTCACACGGCAGACAATGCCGCTTATGAGGCCGCACGCCATGCGATGGTACCTGGCGCAACCGCTGCCGAGGCAGTTCTCAAGGCCAACTCGATTCTCAACGTCGTCGGCACCCGGGGAGCCAACGTAACGATCACACCACGCGTTCTGGGCCCGGATATTCCTGATGTCAATGTGCAGATTGACATACCCCTGAGTAGCAACGGTTGGATCTTGCCAAAGTTTACCCGGGGCAAGACCCTGACCGTGCAATCAACGCTCAAAAAAGAGCGTGTCTCACAGTAATTGGCACACATCGCAATTGGTCAATTCCAAGCCGGTGATCGCTATTCTATGGCGCTAGGAGTCCGTTTATTCGCTCGTTAGTCACGGAATTAAGTGGGGCGAATTCTCCTACAATCGGTAATCCCGTAAGACCAAGTAGCTGTAGAGAACTCAAACCCACATAGCTTGATGGGACTCCATCGGCCGGTTCTGGAAAGACGATGGTGCTCGGATGCTGCTCGTAAAAATACACCTTCCGGTTTGTGTAGGAACCGTAGTTCAAGGTGACCGTGCTACTGTTAAATATCCCAGCAATCCCTTCGTTACCCGCACTTGCATTAAAACGCATATCGATTTCATACATCCACGGCACGTTGAATGGTGTGGAATTGAAAGTTATGGGTCCTTGGACCACCACAGTGCGATTGTTGCCGCTCGCGGTCAGCACCCCGATTGCACGTTGGGTTGTGAATGAGCCCCCATTAACAATGGAGTAACCTCTGCGGGCAACGTTTATCCCCGTGTAGTAACCTGAGATCGTCAGATTGTCGTAAACGATATCCTTAGAATCGGCATTTCCAGTAACGCCGGTCGTGTCCAGATCTGCAGGAGAGCGAACAATATTCAAGTTTCTCAGAATTATCTGCTGAGAATAGGGAAGCCGGATTCCCGCATCGTTATTCCAGAATGTCGAGTCCTCGAACAAACTCGATTGCGAATGAGGGGCATCGGTCAGATGAAGTCGCACGATCAAGCCCGTAGGTGAGGCGTACCCAATATTGCCGGTAAACTTTCGCATGGGGACTTCGTCAATCTCAACAGAATCAGCGCCATTGGCAATGGACGGATCGAGAAGATTGGCAGCATTAAAGACAGCACGAACCCCGAATTCCCGGAGTCCCTCTGTGTAGACGGTAAACGCGCCGTTGTCAGCACCCGTGGAGATATTGTCCACTACTTCAATACCTGCACCTTGGAACCAGAAGCCATCCCCCGTATGACCGAAATCAAAAATCAGACGCCGTGAGTTAATCGTTTCGCCTGAGCCAATGGTCTTGATGGCAAGATTTTCTTGAAACAGTCCGACTTCGTCTCCAACTTCGGATACGAACCCAGCACCAACAACATCGAAGGAAACATTGCCGATGAATTCCACATAGCTACTGTGGTTCACATAACCCCAGCCAGGTGCGTCTACGACGACACTTCCTTGCACGGAGGCGGGAGTGCCAGATAAAAGCGTACCGGTGCGATGGAAGTGAACCGGGTAACGTGCTCGATTGTTGGTGCCAGTTCCCGACACAAGCTGCCAATTTTCGTCAACTTCCGAGTCGTTTAAAGGGGTCAGTTTGTCCGTACGTCCCAAGCGATAGAAGCCAACGTTTTCAATATGCACGTCGTTGTTATGCATAAACATCACATGACCACGGCGGGATACAACCGATGACTCGGAGTCGATGACGATATTGCGAGTCAGATTGGCCACATGAACTTTAAGCGAAGGATCGGGAGTGAGATGATCGTAGGTCAATGGATCGACGATGACCGTGTTCGCAAATATCGCCAGAATGGTTCGCTGTTCTTCTTGACGCTGTCCTAGAGTCGTCCCTGCTATGACGATCTGATCGCCAACTTTCCAGCCCACTGGAACACTAGTCAGATTGAGAGTGGTCGCACCGGCAACCACAGGGCCTGCCAGTTCAGTGTACGAGGATACTTCAGCTCCCTTCATCTCGACGGTGCCATGAGAAATCAGCCCGCGACTGATGCCGAAGGGATCCACACTCCGATCGATGGGGCCAGAGTCGATAAATTGCAAACGAGCTGTGACGTTAGCGGGCATGGGCGCTTCTGTAGTACCAATATGCAGCTCTCCAGTGGTGCCGACAACCATGGTTTCGACAAGGAGTTGGGTATTCACATCCGTGGCGAACGAAAGCTCGCCGTCGACGCGAATCGTCGCCAGTCGGACAGATAATGCTGTGTCGACCGTGAGGGAAACACCAATCGGAACTAGCACGCGTGCACCATCTCCCGGCACGACACCACCGGACCAATTACTGGGATTGCTCCAGTCTCCACTAGCGATCGCAGAGTGGGTCACATCGGCATATTTGACGACCTCAAATAGCGTAAGATGCTCGGCCTGGCGTGCATCGGTTGCTGAGTGGGGAACCAACGTATGCAATGCTTCGTCGGCTTGCATATCTCGAAGCTCATCGAGGGAATCAATAAATGCAAAGCCCTCCACAACAGGAACATGCCCTATGACATGTGCAGAGTGGTGTGAGTGGACTTGGGTATTATGATGTTCGTGACCAATTGAATTAACCGAATTCCCGGTGGGATCATAGATCGACATCGCTCCCGGCAAAAAGAACCAATCCTGTCCACCTCCTCCTATCACGCTGTCGGGAACGTAGTCGTCAAAGAGGGTGACTTCCGATGCAAGACGAGCCGCAAAAAACTCGTCTTCCAGGTTCATGCGACGAACGTCATAAGAAGTGGCCTCATTCCAAGCAGCCAGTGCCAGATCGAGCACGGCGATACTGTGTGAAGTTTTCCCGCCGATGAGAATATCTTCCCCATCATGTCCAGCGAGCGTATCGATTCCCTCTTCGCCGATGAGAATATCATTACCATCATTTCCAGAAAGCTGGTCGTCCCCAGTCCCACCGAGCAGAAGATCGGGCCCTTCATCTCCAAGCAAGACATCATTCCCCTCATCACCACTCAAAACATCCCTGCCACTGCCCGCCGCAATCGTGTCATTGCCCCCTCCGCCATAGAGCAGGTCATCGCCCTCATCGCCGCGGACGATGTCATCACCATCGCCACCTTGGAGAGTATCATTGCCCTCCCCTCCATAAAGTTGGTCGTTGCCAATGTCGCCATACAGAAAATCGTTGTCGTCACCGCCATAAAGGATGTCAGCGCCGGCGTCAGCGATCAAGATGTCGGCCCCAGCTTCACCATAGAGACCATCGTCGCCATCGTTTCCTCGCAGGTTATCATTGCCAACGCCACCCAACAGCGTGTCATTTCCCGCATCACCAGTGAGTTGATCGTCGCCAGCATCACCGCGCAATATGTCGTTACCTTCGCCTCCGAAAAGATTATCTGCGTCATCTCCCCCATAAAGTTGATCGTCACCCTCATCCCCTTTGAGGAGGTCGCTTCCCTGTTCACCGTAGAGACGATCTGCCCCTTGACCGCCGATTAGGATGTCATTTCCCAGTCCACCGTAGAGCAGATCATCTCCATTGCTTCCATAGAGTTCGTCATCGCCCTCATCCCCTTGGAGCGTGTCGATGTCATCCCCACCAATCAGCTTATCGTTGCCGGCGCCTCCACGGAGAGTGTCGTCTCCCGTCCACCCATAGAGTGTGTCGTCGCCTTCACTTCCTTGAAGATCGTCATTGCCTTCGCCTCCTCGGAGGATGTCATTGCCCAATCCACCATTAAGCGTGTCGTTGCCTAAACTACCATTGAGCGTATCATGGCCGTCACCCCCAATAAGTGTGTCATCTCCGTCAGCACCGTAGAGTGAGTCGTCACCTGCATCGCCGAGTAAGGTATCGTTGCCCTCCTGGCCGAGCAAGTTGTCGTTACCATCTCCACCTCTCAAGGTATCGTGGCCAGCACCACCTAGCAGACTGTCGTTGTCCGACCCTCCATAGAGCGTGTCATCACCGTCGCCACCGCGTAAGACATCGGCGCCGGCATCACCGTGGAGGGTATCATTTCCTTCGTCGCCTGAGAGTTTATCAAGTCCCTCACCCCCACGGAGGATGTCGTTCCCTAGTCCGCCGTAGAGCGTGTCGTTGCCGGCGCTTCCCTGGAGGTCGTCGTCTCCGTCACCACCGTAAAGTAAATCGTCACCAGCTTCGCCAATAAGCGTGTCATTTCCGCCTTCACCATACAACTCGTCATTGCCTTCCCCGGCACGAAGGACATCCTTTCCTAAACCAGCAAATAGAACATCGTTCCCAGCGCCTCCGTAAAGTTGATCGTCACCTTCTTCGCCGTGTAAGACATCGTTGCCTTCGTCGCCATAAAGCAGATCATTCCCCGCTCCAGCAACTAGAAGATCGTCACCGGCATCTCCGCGGAGGATATCTGCACCCGCGCCGCTGTAAAGTTTGTCGTTGCCTAGACCACCGCTTAGTGTGTTGTTGCCGTCTCGGTCATCCAGGGTATCATTCCCATCACCGCCATTGAGGTTGTCGTCACCTTCGTCGCCAAGAAGGATATCATCGTCCTCGTTGCCGTAAAGATAATCATTCCCTTCTCCACCACGGAGTCGGTCCAAGCCGGTTCCACCTAGCAGTGTGTCAACGCCTGCACCTCCTTGGAGATAATCATCCCCTGCTTCGCCTTCGAGACGATCGTCACCTGTATCACCGCGCAGCAGATCGTTGCCAATTCCACCGCGCAGAGTGTCGTTGCCGTCTCCACCCTCCAGCAGGTCTTCGCCGGCCTCACCAAGCAAGAGGTCGTCGCCTAGCTCACCGTAGAGCATGTCGTTTCCCGCGTCGCCAACAAGCGAGTCGTTACCCGCGCCGCCATAGATGACATCCGCCCCATCTCCTCCTCGCAGCAGATCATTGGAACCGCCGCCAATAATGTGATCGTCTCCTTCATCACCAAATATCGTATTGGTCGAACTTCCGCCGGTGATCGTATCGTTGCCAAGACCTCCATAGGCGTTGGTGATCAAATCGGTTTGATTCGTCAACACATCATCGCCACCATTGCCACGAAGAATAAGAAGAGAAATTTGCGACTTCACAAAATCGGTGGTAAGGTTTTCGCCGTTGCTGGCGATCTCAACGCGAATTGTGCCGGGAGTCAACTCCGACACAGTCACTTGGTCCGCCTCCTCCGAACCTTCCACGACAAGCCGACCATTACTCGGGTGAATAAAAGGTGGTGTGATCGACAACAAACGCCGTGTCTCTAATGGTTCTAGATTCAGATTAATTGAGCCGGTTGATTTGTTGCGGCGCTGCCGACGGGCTACCGCGCTAGAAAAGAGTTTCTGCAAGCGGTTCCAAAATCGATACTCGAATCCCATGACGTTTCTGATCCCTCAACGAATAAAACAAGACTAGTCAACGGTGCAATCCTTGCCACGTGATGCGCAGAAATTCCCAGCGATGCTTACGAACCGGCTAAAACGACCCGCAGGCGATATCGCCATCAGTCAAGACCTAGACCAATAGCGACAAGGGAAAGACGCTCTGTTCCTTGATTCGTTACCGTTGTGCCCCAAAAAGAGATTGGTAACGAACTTGGATTTTAGGGAATGTAACCAAATAATTCCAGTTAGTGAAACCGCAAATTCTGAGTTTTCTGCGGTGATGGCACCAGATTGGGGGGCTACAGCTCAATGTCCACTCTCACAATTTGGATGCGCGTCGCTTCGGGAGCTAAGAGTTGTAACACCCTTCTCGCTACATGTGGATTTGGAAAAACTCCCGTTGAGCAGTCAGTGAAGACTTTGGAGCGGATCGTTCAAGACATGCCCGAACTGTAGAATGCTTGTCCACAGGGTTTGTTCGAATCACTCTTCGTCCTCGATCTGTAAGCCCTTCGCCTGCACCAAGCGTTCGACTTCATCCACACTCATCCCGCGGTCGATCATCTCGCGTTTAAAATCGAGGTCCTGGCGATGGCAGGCATACTTGCGGATCTGATTAATCAGGCTAGTGAAGATTCCTGCGATGCAAATGACAAGCGTTAGTAGAACCACAAAATTAAAGGGAAGGGGCAGCAAGTTCACGAATTCTTGGAGGAGGCTCATGGGAACTCCTGGTACTGGAAGATACGGGACGCTTCTTTTACGGTGAGAACTGGATCAGGTAATTCGCTGCAGGTTAACTCATCTTGCGGAAAATATGCTAATTCTGCGACCGCAATCGCGGCCCAGAGGCTGCTCAATTCTTGGGCGTTGGGTGCACTCGCTTGATTGACTCTGTGCCCTAAACCGTTTACTGTAAAGATGTTGGCGAGCGTTTTCCGTTTGCTTGTGTCTTCGCCTATTGGGTGAGGCAGCAGATCCCGCCCGACGTTTTCGCCGTTTCAAATGGGAGCTCATTTTGTCAAAGAAACCCTGGGGTGGCGTTTTTGAGGGGGCAACCGATCCCCGTGTCGAGAAGTTCACCGAAAGCGTGAGCTTCGACCGCCGATTGTATACCCAGGATATCCGCGGTTCGATTGCCCATGCCCGCATGTTGGAAGCAGTTGGAGTCCTCACCAATGATGAGGCCGAACAGATAGCGACGGGGCTTGAGCAAATCGGCGCTGAAATCGCCGCCGGCACCTTTGAGTTCCGCCAAGATCTCGAAGATGTCCACATGAATATCGAGCGGGCTCTGATCGACCGAATCGGGGACGTCGGCCGCAAACTTCACACCGGTCGAAGTCGCAACGATCAGGTGTCAACTGATTTTCGACTTTGGATTCGCGACTGCATTGACCAGATCGACGACTTGTTGGTTGCCCTGCAGCGTTCTTTCGTCGAGCGCTGTGCACGAGATGAGGGAGTCATTTTGCCCGGCTATACCCATCTCCAGCGAGCGCAGCCAGTGTTGGCCAGCCACTACTGGCTCGCCTACTGTGAGAAGTTCGACCGAGACCGCGGCCGACTCGCCGACTGTAGGCGCCGGGTGAATCAGCTCCCCTTGGGAACCGCAGCACTGGCTGGCACTACGATTGCGATCGATCGCCAGATGGTCGCCGACTCGCTCGGGTTTGAGGGTCTCGTGGCGAACAGCCTCGATAGCTCCAGTGATCGAGATTTTGCCATCGAGTTCGCTTTTGTCCTCACCATGATTGCCGAACATCTGAGCACCTGGGCCGAGGAATGGATCTTGTGGTCGACTTGCGAGTTCAGCTTTCTGCGTATACCTCAGGCGTACTGCACGGGGTCCTCGATCATGCCGCAGAAAATCAACCCCGACGTCTTGGAACTCACCCGCGGCAAGACTGCCCGTGTCGTCGGCAACCTGCAATCACTTTTGGTGCTGGTGAAGGGTCTGCCTCTGGCCTACAACCGCGATTTGCAAGAGGACAAAGAGCGCGTTTTCGACTCCGCCGATACGGTCATCGGATGTCTGGAACTTGCGGCAGCAATCGTCGCCGGTGCCGAACTCTGTCGCGAGGCGATCTCCTCTCGCCTCGAAAACGGCTACCTCGATGCGACGACACTCATGGAATACTTGATCGGGCAAGGCGTCCCCCAACGGTCGGCTCACGAAATCATCGGTCGTCTGGTTGCCACCGCTATGAAGCAAAGCGTGCCTTTGGCCAAACTGCCTCTGTCTGAGTTCCAGCAAGCTCATGCAGCCCTGGACAAAAAAGTGTATGAGGTGCTGGGTGTCGAGCGCGCGATCACGGCTTTTAAAAGCCTGGGCTCGACTTCACCTGCGTTGGTCGCTGAGCAAGTCGCAGCGTGGACAAAACGACTCGAAAGCTGAATTAGGGCTATTGCAACATGAATTTCTCAATCCGCGACTACCTATCTCATCCGCGTTCAACGGCGGCTTACATATTCCTCGCCTGCCTCTTTTTAGGCGAAACTGCAACTGGTCAGGAGGAGGCGAAAGAATCGCTTGCTGAAGCGGCCGCGCGCAACCCCGCCGTTGCAGCAGTACTCGATGTTCCCCATGAGAAACCGGTCGATGCCTTGGAGGCAGTGTTTACGCTGATTGAATTGGATGAGTTCACCGCTGCCGGGGAAGTCTTCAAACCGGTCGCTGACCAGAAACTATCGGACGACGAAATGGCCGAGATAGCAGATCGCCTTGGCACGGCACGCATGTTGTCGTTGGCAGGCGCAGCAGGGGAAAAGCAAATCCCTGGTGCGCGGGCCTTCGCTGAGAAGTGCCTGGCTGCAGCAGCTAAACAGGCTCGTTCGCCTGAAAACTTGCAGAAACTCATCGGTGAATTGAACTCCGATTTTAACGAAACACGGCAAGCAGCTCGCCACGATCTGGCCGTGATCGGCACTCCAGCCGCATCGGCTTGTCTCCATGCCCTGGCAAATGCGACCGATAAACAGCACCGAGCTCAACTCTTGCTGGCCCTGGCTGAAATGCGTCCTCTGGTAAATCCGCTTCTCGTCGCAGCGCTGGCCGACAGCGAAGGACAATTCCGCCGCGACATTGCCGAACTCGTAGGGCACTTGCAACTTGTCGAAGCGGTTCCCTTTTTGGCGATGCTCGCAGCCGGGGGGGACGAGAACTCTGAAGTCGTCGCTGCCGCACAGGGAGCCCTAATGAAAATGGGCCTCTCGCTTCCCAATCAGAGCGATGCACTTGCAGTAATCAAACGGGAAATCAAACGCTTAGACGCCGGAATCCCAACCGATGAGATTTCCTCCAACTCTGAGCTTTGGTGGACTTACGATCCCGCCAAGCAAATCGTTACTAGCCAAGCTTATTCACCATCGATTCTTCGCTCTCTAGCACACAGCCGATTGAGTCGATGTTTTCTGCAACTTCCCGCTGCCTCTGACGAAGATCGCAGACTGGCGATCCTCTCAGCACTCGAAACGGCAAGCCTTTTGGGACAAAAGCCTGCTGATAAAATCACTGAACTGGCAAATGAACTTTCCACGTCAGAGTTGAATTCCGCTTTAGCTACCGCGATGGAAACGGATCGAGCGGGAGCAGCGTTCTCGATATGTAAGCGGCTGGAAGAGCGAGGTGATCTCTCGGCTTTGACGTCTTACGATGGATTACCCACCCCACTGGCGCGTGCCGTGGTCGATTCAAACTCCAAAGTTCAGATGGCGGCCCTGGCTGCGATCATGAAAATCAATCCTCAGCAATCTTTTGCCGGGGCAAGTGCCGTCCCCGCTGCACTTTGGCGGTTCGCATCGGGATCCGGCGAACCACAGGCAATCGTTGGGGCTCCCAATCCAGCCCATGCCGAGGACTGGGCAGGAGGTTTGCGAGGTCTCGGCTTTGATGCGATTCCCGTCTTTAGTGGAATTGATGTCGTCGAGAAGGCCCTCGAGTCTCCGCGACTTGCGCTTGTACTAGTGGATAGCGATATTGGTAAACCCTTGCTGCGTGAAGTGCTCTACCAGCTTCGTACACACTCGCGCCTGGCGCATGTCCCCGTCGCAATCCTCAGCGGCAGCAATGACCTTCAAACGGCCAGGCAGATAGCCGAGGTGGATCCCTACCTCCTGACAGTTTCGCGCCCCCATGGCGAGGCTGCCATGAAATCGTTGGTTGATCGCCTCACATTACTGGCCGACAACCAGTTCACTGCCGAGGCTAGCACGCAACAAGCGAAACAAGCCATCGAGTGGCTTGCGCAGCTACTCCAGGGACACAATCCTTACGACGAATTGCTCCGCAATGCGGAAATCTTGGAACAGACCGTGTTTCAAAAGGAACTTAGCCAGGTTTCGCTGGCCGCTCTGGCCTCTGCTGGCACCGCCGGCAGTCAACAAACTCTTGCCGATTTTGCGAGCATGCCAAACCAACCGTTGGAACTGCGTCGCCAGGCCGCCCAGGCCTTCGCCAAAAGCGTTGATCGTTTTGGCTGTTTGCTTACCGCCGACCAGATAGCCGCACAATACGATCGCTACAACGCCAGCGAAACTGCCGACACCGACACTCAACAAGTGCTCAGTGTCCTGCTTGATACGATCGAAACAGAAATACCAGTCTCGAAACCCTGAGACATACTTCTGACCTGCCAATACCATGAACACTTCCCTATCGAGCCTCGATCTCAAAGCTAATGCAAGTCCCTTGCGTGGCATCATCGGCTCAGGAACTGCTATGGCTGAGGTCTATCGTGTGACGAAGCAGGTAGCTCAGTCTCAGGCTTCTGTGTTGCTATTGGGAGAAACGGGTACTGGCAAGGAATTGATTGCCCACGCAATTCACGACCTCAGCAAGCGGCGAGACCGAGCATTTGTCAGGGTCAACTGTGGAGCACTCAGCGAGAGCCTCCTTGAGAGCGAACTCTTCGGACATATTCGGGGGGCGTTCACCGGGGCGATCGACAACCGCACCGGACGCTTTGAAGCGGCACATAAGGGGACTATTTTTCTCGACGAGATCAATTCCACCACCCTTCACCTTCAGGTCAAACTCCTGAGGGTATTGCAAGAACGAGAATTTGAACGAGTTGGCGACACCAAGACCCTTCGGGTGGATTGTCGCATAATCGCAGCCAGCAATCGGGATTTGCTCTCCCTGGCCGAGGAAGGCAACTTCCGCGAGGATTTATACTACCGGTTGAACGTCGTGCCGATCTATCTCCCCCCTCTACGGGAGCGTCCCGAGGACATTCCCGAACTCGTCACGCACTTCCTGAACATCTACAATGAACAAAACGACCGTTATGTGGTCCACATCGACCAACGTGCGATGGAAGCCTTACAAAAGTACGACTGGCCCGGCAATGTGCGCGAGTTGCAAAACTATGTGGAACGTGCCGTTGTGATGGCCGAGGGAGATGAACTCACACTTGATCTTTTGCCCTCGATCGTCGTAACCGGCAAGTCCCCACGGGCATTGGGCAAGCGGCCCATGGATTTTCAGTCACTAACAGAAGAGTTGGTGCAAGTTGGGCTAAACGGTGCCGGTGAAACGGCAGAAGACCTGCACAGTCGAATCGTAGACCGTGTCGAACAGGAGGTCATTGCCCAGGTTATGTCTAGTTGTGATAACGTGCAGATCAAGGCAGCTGCCCGCCTGGGTATCAATCGCAACACACTGCACAAGAAGCTCAAACAATATGGCTTGGAGGTGGAGGGTAACTAGAAGCGGTTTCAAAATCCTGAGCCTCCGGGTGGGCTAGCATCGGGTGAACCTGTGTTTGGGCTTAGAATTGTAGTCGCTCGAGGCTAGCGACTACGGCGGATTCAACTATAGGCTCGGCGCCAGCGGCTCTAATAATTCTCAACAATTACCTGCCACGGTTTATCCACTCATGGACTCCGGCATCAATATCATCTGTTTCTCGGCAAGTTACGCCGTGGCACTTGCGCTGGAGTTGACCAGACTCTGGATCAAAATTCAGTACTGCCGTGCCATGGAAATCATCGCAGGGAGTGCAGGTCTGGTAGCGCAATCCTGGTACTTAGGTCGTCGCGTCGCAGAGCATCCGGCTGCACCACTCTCCAGCCAACAGGATTGGTTTCTTCTGGCGGCATGGGTATTAGCAGCCGTTTATCTGGCTGCCAAGTTTTATTATCCAGAGAAATCGCTTGGACTGTTCCAGCTTCCCGGCGTCCTGGCTTTGATTGGTGCCTCGACTTTGGCTTCTACCAGGCCGTTGGCCCCTGAAGAAGCGCCTCGCGTGTGGGGTCTTGCCCATGGCTTATTCCTGCTGTTGGGAACGGTTGCCGTAATTGTGGGTTTTTTCGCGGGTATTATGTACCTGCTGCACAGCCGCCGACTTAAGCGAAAATTACCGCCCATGGCCGGTTTTCGGCTCCCAAGCTTGGAGTGGCTCGAACGGGCTAATGGTCGCTCGTTGGGCGTCGCTACGCTGATGATGTGCGGCGGATTACTGACCGGAGTGGTCGCGCGGCTGGCTCAGCAGGGATCGACCCGCAACTTTTCTTGGGACGACCCTGTCGTGCTGAGCCTCACGACTATGACGTTATGGTTGGTGGCCTGCGAAATCTTTCGACTCGTTTACCCAGCCGCCCGACGGGGACGTAAAGTGGCTTATTTGACCGTGGCTGCCTTTGTGTTTCTCGTATTTGTCCTGGCGGCTGTTGTATGGGGGGATCGCTTTCACACTCAACGGGCAGAAATTGATCGCTTGAAGCTCGACAGTCATGAGATCCAACTCGACAAGCTGCAACTTGCTGCGGACGGCCCCTACTCAAGCGGAGGTGCCTTATGAAACTCCGCATGGTTGGATGCAGCCATCGTCAGGCTGGTCTGGAAATTCGACAGCGACTCGCTTTTGACAGCGCTCAGGTAACTCAAGCCTTGACGCAATGGCAACGCGAGCTTCCTGAGACGGAGTTGGTTCTGCTCTCAACTTGCAATCGCGTCGAACTTTACGCCGCGGGCTCTCAGGATACACCCCGCACCGAGGAGCTCGTCTCTGCTCTTGCCCGATTTCATAAACTTTCACCCGGCGATCTAACTGAGCGAATTGTTTCGCTCTCCGATCAGCAAGTCGTCGGCCACCTGCTACGTGTGGCAGCCAGCCTCGACAGTATGGTGGTCGGAGAGCCCCAGATTCTCTCCCAGGTCAAAGACGCGTTTCAAATCGCTCAGGCTCAGCAGGTTGCCGGACCACGACTTCACGACTTGTTTCAGGCAGCCCTCCGCACTGCCAAACGAGTCGCAGGAGAAACCGCATTGCACCGGCACCGCGTGAGTATTCCGAGCGTGGCAATCGCCGAGTTGGCCAACTGTGTGTTTGAGTCCTTCGACGACAAACACGTCTTGGTGGCGGGTGCTGGTGAAATGGCCGAAGAGACGCTCCGCTATCTGCGCGAAGTCGGGAGCCCGCGAATCCACGTCGTTAATCGCAGCGAAGAACGCGGCCGGGAGCTAGCCGCGCAGTGGCAGGGAACTTTCCATCCTTGGGATGAACTTCTCGGTCAACTTGCAATAACCGACCTGGCTATCAGCACGACTAGTGCCTCTGAGCCGATCGTCACTGCCACAGAGTTCAGCGAAACAATCGCACCCCGCCGCCAGCAGAGACCTTTGGTAATTCTCGATCTGGCTGTCCCACGAGATTTTGACCCAGCAATCGGCAGCGAACTGGGTGTCTACTTGTACTGCATCGACGATCTTGAGCGTGCCTGCCAAAGGAATCGAGCCGCACGTGCAGCGGAACTCCCTGCCGCCGAACAAATCGTCCTCGAAGAAACCGCGCGTTTCATCGCCGATGCCCATTTACGCACAACGGCCCCGGTAATTACCGGCCTCAGAGAGGGACTTCATCGTCCCAAAGAAGCAGAACTAGAGCGCCTGTTTCACAAACTGCCTGAACTCGACGATCGCTCAAGAGATGAAATCAGGCAATTTGCTGATCGACTGGTCAACAAACTTTTGCATCCACCCCTTGAATCACTCCGTGATGCGTCCAGAAACGGCACACATCACGGACTGCTGGATGCATTACGAAGATTGTTCAAGCTAGAGGAGTGAAATCCTGGCCAGGACAAGATAGCGCTGACCCGAGTGCAGCGTCGCAGCGCGGTTGGGGGATTAGACTAGAGCGAATCATTCCTCATCATCTTCTTCGTACTCGTATTCGTATTCGAAATCATCGTCCGATCCGAGATCGTCGTCTTCGTACTCGTCTTCGTCCGCTTCTTCGTCGGCATCCTCATCGACTTCTTCCCACTCGTCTTCGTCGTACTCTTCGTCTAGATCTCCTTCGACCTCTTCCTCGTCTTCATCACCCTCTTCATACTCGTACTCATATTCATATCCAGTGTCGTCAGCATCATCGTCGTCGTCGAAATCCTCATCGTCATATTCGTCGTCGTGATTCAGCATGGGGTTCAGGGTATGATCGAACAGACCATACGGGTCTAATCCGATGAGATCTGAGACACGCGCTGTCTCGGCGAACGCAGTCGTTTTAGAGGAATCAATAAGCTGCACGATTTTTGCTCCTTCAACTTCTCATGATTCTAACAGAATGGGAATGTTACAAATGAGAGTTAGTAACTTTAGTATGAATCGGGTCCAAGTTTAGCCATGCCAACCGCAATCGGTCAACAAAAAACGAATGAATTACCAGAAAAATTAGAATTCGACGTTATGACGGGTGCTGCATGATTCTGCAAGATTATTCTGCGGCCCCAACTCCTTGCATTTGATCGATTGGAGGCAATTGTTCCAAGCGGCGGAGTCCAAAAACCCTTAAAAAATTCTTGGTGGTGCCATACAGGAAAGGTCTCCCTAAATCTTCCGAACGCCCGACAATACGCAATAAGTCGCGTTCCATCAATACTTTCAGGATTTCCCCGCATTGAACGCCCCGAATTGCTTCGACTTCCGCTCGAACCACCGGTTGCCGATAGGCTACGACCGCCAAGGTTTCCAACGCCGGGGGAGAAAGCCGCATTTCCTCGCCTTCGCCATGTAACCGCCTTAGCCAATCCGCCACGACGGGCCTGGTCAAGAACTGCACCCCCCCCGCCAACTCAACGATCTGGATCGCACTGGCCCGTTCATCGTACCTCTGTGCTAAGGTCTTTAGCAGCGTCCGAGCCTGGGTTCCGTCGGCAAGCCGGGCTAAATTCGCTAGTTTCCTTGTTGAAAGCGGCTCGCGGGAAAGGAACAACACGGCCTCAAGTCTTGCAAGTTTCGCCTCTTCATCGTCCTCCGAGCAGCACCCGGATGAGGCCGATTGCCCCATCGCGGAATAAAAACCTTGAAAAAATGACCGAGTCTTGAGCTCCCAACCTGGAACGCTTAGGCGGTACCTGGTTGCCGTACTGCCCAATTGTTTTCCGAGAGGGCTGCAGCAAACTGGCATATGGAGGGACCTCCGTGAGTCCTTGGACCAATTTATCGCCATTGTGATCGACGATTGCCGTCGTCCAATCTGGCATTCTGCCAAGAGGTCACTTCACCTACGACTTGGCGCACTGCCGCCACAGGATCGGCCTCAATAGCATCGAACTGGCGCGACATCAATCCTTCATCCCCAAAGGGAATCGAACAGTGAAACCGATAGAGATTTCCCTCGGTTCCCCACTGGGCCAAGGTGTAATCGGCAACTCCCAATTGGCGAAGTAGTGAAAAATGGGGCTCCAACTGGCCCGCCAGCTCGTTCGAGGAGGAAAGTGGTGGATCCGTCTCGGGAAGCGTCGCTGAAACCAGGGATATAGGAGAGCCAGACGGACCCGGGAGTTGGGTAGCAGTTGGCTGGCCATCAAATCGGGGTGCCTCGCTAGGAAGTTCACCCAAGTGGGCTTCATTAAAACGAGGTGCCGTTTTTTCCTGATCCCATGCAGAACTAACGGGCGGCTGCCGCTGACCACTTACTGCTTCGCGGGCAACTTCCAAGAAGCGATCAACCACTCTCTGTGCCCCCGCTGGGAGCGGCCCGTAGTAGATCCAGGCTGCCGGTAGTCCTACCAGAGTACTGAGCATCACCGCCGCCCGAAAATAAACTGCCATAGCAACTCATCCTTAAGTGCGAAGCATCCACACGTTGACCGCGACTCCTGTCGCCGGTCGCTAAGTGTGCAATCGTAGCTTTTCAGGAAAACCGGCGGCAATGGCAGAAACTGGCAATAATGCTAGCAGTTCCTGCGTCTAAGTGGATGGCATGTCCCAATTCTGGAGGTCTTCACCTAGGGCCATTTATGGTACTACTCCATGCAGTGGTACTAACCCCGACGTAAACCTCGAGGATAGCTTAGCCAGATGATTGTTTATTGAGGCCCGTTCAAGGGCCTTCTCCCTGCGGGGCTTCAGACACACAATCCACGGGAGATTATCACCCATGTCACGTAACTATTACTGCGAGATCAATTTCCACATCGACTGGCACATTAAAAACAGCTAACCCCTGCTGACGCCAGCGCTTCAACCAATTGTCTGTCGAGCAGTGAGCAAACGCATCATTGCTTTTGTTCATGAGATCGGAGGTATAGAAACGCACATCCATATTGCCGTGTCGATTCCTCCAAGTATTTCTCCCAGTGAGTGGATTGGACAACTCATTAAGGGAACGGCACATGAAGTCAATCAGCAGTCAACAACACGCGACAAAATACTCCCATTGCAATTCGGTTAGGCTTCGTCAGCCAGGGCACTAAAGATCTCCCGTGGGTGGTAGAATATATCAAGTGCCAACGTGAGCATCATACGAAGAACAGGACGGAGGATCGGCTCGAAAGGATCGCGCAGTTTGACGTTGCGACGTGATAGTGGGTGGCTCAAGCCGGTGCAGCGAGAAGTCCCGCAAACGGGATTTAGTTTGAGTTTCCCGAACCACTACCCCGGTCTAAATGCGGGGGCTATTACCGGCAACCCTGGAAGATTCCCATGAATTGGGATCCACGACAGGACCTGTCTACGTGCTTAGTTGTGCGATTTCACCTCGCTGGAATTGCTCGGTTAAACTACAATAGAGGGATTGCCCTCCATTTCCGGCTTTCACTTTCCCCCCAGCCGAATGCAGCGATCGCGAATTGGCCCTTTTGCGTTGGAAGAATGCCTCGACCCGCGAGGTTCTGGTAATGTTCTGCGCGGATTGCATCTCGAGCGCAAGACCTCGATGGCCGTTAAGCTGCTGCCCCCAGCCCTGGCAACCCAGGCGATGGGAGGCAATCTTTTTGCCACCGATGTGAAACGAATGCAAAAGCTCGTGCATCCAAGCATCATTCGCTATCTCGGTGGTGCGATCGAAGAGGGACAGCCCTACTTGGCGCTCGAATTGGTCTCTGGGGAATCGCTGCGCGATCTCTTGGACCGTCGCGGAAAACTTCCCTGGGAACTGGCGGTCGAAATTGCCGACGGAATCTGCGAGGCGCTCCGACATGCCCATCAGCACGGCTTTGTTCATCAACGACTCACGCCGACCCGAGTGTTGCTCCCTGAAGGAGGCGGTATCAAATTGGCCGGGTTCGATTGTGCGTGGGCAGACCGCGATGAAGTGTTGGGGCTCCGCTGCTCCATGGATGTGGCCCCCTACCTGGCTCCTGAGGTGTTTCGCGGCAAGCAATCGGCGACCCTCCCACCTTGCGACCTCTTCAGTGTAGGTGTGATCCTTTACGAATGCCTGGCAGGAGAACTGCCTTGGGCGGCGAACACTCCAGCGGAATTGATCCAGGCTCGGCGAAATAGCCCAGCTCCACGCGTTGCATCCAAGGTACTGGATTGTCCGGTTTGGCTAGACGTACTGGTTGCCAAACTCTTGGAAGTGAAGCGGTCCGACCGGCTTTGTTCTGCCGAAGAAGCCCATCGAGCGATCGTAACTGCTATGCAGAAGGTCGCTGCAGGTATCGGCGCTGCCCAGCAAGCACTGGCAGGGAAGTCAGGCGTATTGCAGGTCGGAGGAGATCGACAGGAACTTCGCAAGCTGTCAAAAGGTTTTCGGCGGAAGAAACGAGATACAAGCCCCTTCTACGAGAGCACCTGGTTCTTGGGGGTTTGCTTATTGCTGTTAATCGCCGGTGCGGCGTGGTCTCTACGTCCTCCCGATGAGGATTCTTTGTTTGCCAGCGCCAAGCCCTACATGGACTCTGAAAGTCCGGTCGATTGGAAGCGGGCCGAGGAGCAGTATCTCAAGCCCCTCTTGGAACAATATCCCGACACCAAGTACGCCGACGAGATTCAGAAGTTTGAAGATCGCTACTTAATGTATAGGGCTCAGACCCGCGCCAAGAATAATGAGCGGCTTGGTCGTACTGCCGATAGCGAAGCGGAGCGCCTCTACACCGAAGCTTGGAATTATGAGAAACGAGGAGATCGCATTACCGCCTGGCAACGTTACGAAGCACTCGCCACTATGTTTGGCAAAAGCGAGGACCAGTATGACCGCGCTTTTGCAAGACTGGCACGCCAGCGAATTTTGAATTTAAGAACGGATCCAGATGATGGAAAAAGTCCGGCTGATTTTGTCCGCGATCAGTTGGCCGAGTCGCAATCACTCATCCAGGCTGGCGATTTGTTCCAGGCCCGAAGAATTCTGGACGGGATTATCTCCTCTTACAAAGATAATCGGGAATTACAGCCACTGGTGGATCAGGCCCGAGCGCAAATTCAAAAACTCTCAGGAGAGAATTAAATGGCGGCTGTTAATTAGTCTCCTGGCCAATGGCAGCTTCCTTAGCCCCCGGCCATCCAGCCCGGCCAACATTGAGACATTTGTTTCCGGTAGGGTTTGCCCAGGCGTCCCGAACTGCCGAAATCATTAGAATCTATAGGCTTCGAAGTCGTGTCTGGGCCGTTGTCTGGGCGAGAAAGTGTCGTTATAATCGCCAGTTCGCTGTTTTCCCAACTATCCTAAATCAACACGATTGCCAAATCCACAATTCGTCGTCGGGACACATGCCTATGCGTTTTTGGCTATTGGATCGGATCTGCTCCTACGAGCCCGATGTCGAATTGACTGCTGTGAAAAATGTGACGCTCTCGGAAGAATATCTTGCCGATCATTTTCCTGAGTTTCCTGTGTTGCCGGGCGTCTTCATGTTGGAAGCCGCTACTCAAGCTTGTGTTTGGTTACTCAGGTTGAGTGAAGACTACGCGCACAGCATTATCGTGCTGCATGAAGCAAGTGCTGTGAAATACGCAGACTTTGTTGCACCCGGCCATACCCTCACTATACGCGTTGAACAAACTAAGAAGGATGAGCGATTTGCGAACTTTCGTTTCAAGGGTGAAGTGGACGGTAAGACTTCGGTAAGTGGTCGGCTCGTTATCGAACGTTTTAACCTTGCAGATACCGATCCCGAACAGGCCGATCTTGATGCTCGCATGAGAGAGTATCAGCGGGGGACCGAAAAACTTTTGACTCGTAGTCTGAATTCTGAAGTCGTTCCTACATGAAACAATAGTCCGTTGTCAGTTGTCCGTTGTTTGTTCCAACTGACCACTGACCACTAACAATTGACCACATATACCAACCATAATTGCGGAGGTTTGTTTAGCCATGCCCACGAATGAAGAGATTTTTGAGAAAGTACGCGAAGCGTTGGTCGACGCCTTGGGTGTAGACGAGGAGGAGGTTACCCCAGAGGCAACCCTACAAGGAGATTTGGACGCGGAGTCGATTGACTTCTTGGATATCGTATTTCGTTTGGAAAAGGCCTTTGACATCAAGATCGAGCGAGGCGAATTATTTCCTGAAGACATTCTTACCAATGTCGACTACGTTCAGGATGGCAAAGTAAACTCTGAAGGAGTTGCTAAACTGAAAGAGAGAATGCCGTTTGCTGATCTCTCGAAGTTTGAAGCCAATCCCATCGTACAAAACCTGGCTCAGGAATTAACTGTTCAGGATATGTGCAACTTTGTGGAGCATAAGCTGGCAGCATAGCGAGCCGGGTCGCAGGCACCGCAATGCAGCAGTGGTCGGACCCCGAACTGGAGCAAATCGTCAGATGCGTTGGTTTTGGATAGATCGATTCACAGAGTTCGTGTGCGACTCCCACGCTACAGCGGTTAAAGGGGTCTCGCTCGCCGAGCCACACATGCACGAACACATTGTCGGTTATCCGCTTATGCCCAATTCGCTGGTGACCGAGGGGATCGCACAAGCCGGGGGGCTCTTGGTGAGCGAGCACTACGGCTTTTCCGAGTTGGTCGTACTCGCCAAGCTGGCAAAAGTGCGATTTCACTCCCATGTTCGCAATGGTGAGACGCTCACCTATCGCGTTAAAGTCGACACCTTACGCCGAGACGGGGCGGTTGTCTCCGCAACGGGCCACGTAGGAGAACGATTGCACGCCGAGGCGCAATTGTTTTTTGCACGTCTTGACGAGTCCAACGATGTCACAGGTGGTGCACCACTCTTCCGCCCAAGGGACCTGCGGCATTGGCTTGAATTGGTGGGGGTGTTTGAAGTGGGAGTCCGGCAGGACGGTACTCGGATTCGCGAAGCGGATTATCCCTTGGTGGAAGCATCGCCGGTGGTTTAGAGGGGAAGTTGAATAAGTGAGTAGGTGAACAGGTATAATATAATTGCCTAACCCGCCTTATAGGTTACTCACTCTTGGAGGCCAAATATCATGCGTCGTCGCGTTGTCATCACGGGAGTAGGTTGCGTTACACCATTGGGTACCACAGTTGACTCACTCTGGTCGAATCTCGTGGCTGGCAAGAGTGGAGTGGGTCGCACCACAATCTTCGACGCCAGTAGCTTTCCTACGAAAATCTCCGCCGAAGTCCGCGATTGGTCCGTAGCCGATGCAGGGCTTGATGCCGCTGAGTGGGCCAACTGCAGCCGTCATACCTGTTTCGCTGCCGGAGCGGCACAGCAAGCAGTCACCGAATCAGGAGTCTTGGGAACCGTCGAACCGACAAAGTTTGGCGTGTACCTGGGTGCTGGTGAGGGAAGCCAGGACTTCTTCAATTTCTCCCAGATGATGACCGCCGCCGTCCAAGGAGGCGATCTGGATATGGGTGCATTCGTTGCCGAAGGGCTGAAAATTCTCGACCCCCGCGCGGAACTGGAGCAAGAGCCCAACATGCCCGTCGGCTATCTGGCCGGCATGTTCGATGCTCAAGGACCGAATGTAAATTGTCTTACCGCCTGTGCCGCCAGTAGCCAGGCCATCGGTGAAGCCACCGAGATCATCCGTCGCGGCGAAGCCGACGTGATGCTCTCCGGAGGGGCTCACAGCATGATCCATCCCTTCGGCGTGACGGGCTTCAATCTCTTAACCGCACTGAGCGAACGCAACGACGAGCCTGAACGGGCATCTCGTCCTTTTGACAAGCATCGTGATGGATTCGTCCTTGGCGAAGGGGGCGCGATGGTCGTTTTGGAAGAATACGAACATGCCCGCAAACGGGGAGCCCCCATCTACGGCGAACTCCTGGGATACGGCACCACGGCCGACGCGTTTCGCATTACCGATACGCATCCCGAGGGACGCGGGGCAATCAGTTGCCTGAACATGGCTCTCAAAGATGCTGGCAAGAATACCACTGACGTTGACTACATCAACGCCCACGGAACAAGTACGGCCGTCAATGACCGTGTGGAATCATTGGCCATCCGCCAGGTGTTTGGAGCTCATGCCGACAATGTCCCCGTCTCGAGTACCAAGAGTATGACCGGCCACCTGATCGCCGCCGCCGGGGCGACCGAGTTGATCATTTGCCTGATGGCCATGAAGCACAAAGTGCTCCCCCCCACGATCAACTACGAAACGCCCGACCCCGAGTGCGATCTCGACTACGTCCCCAATACGGCCCGCGAAGCCAAATGCGACATCGCCGCCTCCAACAGCTTCGGCTTCGGGGGCCAGAACATCACCCTGATAGCTGGGGTGGTTTGAGGGGTCTTTGAAATTCTCTGATAGCAGTGGCTAACGAGTTTTTTCAAAATCTGCGTATTTCCCCGTGACACCTTTCCTTGGTTTCTGCCTACATTATGGGGGTAGCGCCAGGGGGCGTTTCGAGGGGATTCTGATGAACAATTGCACAAGCACCAATCCACAACTCTTGCTGACGCAAGCACTTGCGGGAGAGCGCGACTGCTTTGGGCGGTTGCTGTCGGTCTATCGCAACTATTTGAAGCTCCTGGTCGTGGCCCAACTGGAGAAGTGCCTCCAGCAACGGGTGAGTCCTTCGGATGTGGTGCAGGAAACCTTCCTGGAGGCGAACCGCGATTTCGACCAGTTTCGCGGAGAGTCGATCGGCGAATTCTGCTCTTGGCTACGAATGATTCTCGTCAATAATCTCCACCGTGTCGTCGAACAACATGTGCTGACGGCCAAGCGGACCGTGCGACGAGAGGTGTCCTTGGAAACGCTGGCCAGCTCGCTTGAACAGTCAAGCGCACGACTCGATGCGATGATCTCCGACCAGGGGTCATCACCCAGCATGAACTTCCAGCGGCAAGAACAAGAGTTGGATCTGGCCAATCAGATCGCCGCCTTGCCGCCGGACTATCGGGAAGTAATCGTGTTGCGGCATATCGAAGCGCTCCCTTTCGACGAGGTGGCTCGACGCATGCAGAGGAGAACCGGGGCGACGCGGATGTTGTGGGTACGAGCGATTCGGTGTTTAAGAGAAAAAATGAATGACTAAGTTAGTGGTCAGTGGAAAGTGGTTAGTGGTTGGTTAGGTTGATGATTAGCGAAACATCTCAAACGTTAAACCCATGCGTGCTGGACGACCGCCAGTTGGCCGAGGTGCTGGATCGTTATCTTGCATCACTCGAGGAGGGAGCGCCACTGGATGTCGATCATCTCGCCGCTGCACATCCTCAGTTGGCAGACGACATTCGGGCATTTGCGGCGAGTGTCGAAATGTTGCATGAGGCGACCCAAGGCGTGCGCGCTGCCACACCTGGCCGAAAAGTGGGGGGCGCCAAATCGACGGCACCCTTTGCGGCACCAGCGTCAATTGTCGGGCCATCTGCAGTTGGATCGAAGCGATTGGGAGATTTCCAGATTGGCACTGAAATCGGCCGCGGCGGCATGGGAGTCGTCTATGAAGCACAACAGATCTCACTCCAGCGAAAAGTCGCACTGAAGGTATTGCCGTTTGCAGCGATGTGGGATCACAAGCAATTGGCTCGCTTCCAGAACGAAGCCCAGGCAGCAGCCCAATTGCATCACCCCAACATCGTGCCGGTGTTTGCCGTGGGCGAAGAGCGTGGGGTTCATTTCTATGCGATGCAGTTCATTGCCGGCAGGTCGCTTGATCAAGTAATCTGTGCACTGCGCCATGAAGACGAGTCGTCCAATGTCCAACAGGCAGCTCACGCCGTCAGTACGCTCGTAGCACAAACGACGCAGCAATCAGCGACCGAATTTCTTTCCTCCTGCCACACAGGGAGTCACGCCAAGTATTGCGAGGCAATTGCCCGATTGGGTATCCAGGCAGCGTCTGCTTTGCATCATGCCCACCAATGTGGAGTCATCCACCGCGACATCAAGCCCTCAAATCTGCTGCTGGACAATCAGCAAAAGCTCTGGATTACCGATTTTGGTCTGGCCCGTATTACTAACAATCCCGGTGTCACGTTGACCGGCGACATGGTCGGCACACTCCGCTACATGAGCCCCGAGCAGGCCAATGGCACTCAATTGGTCGTCGATTCCCGTACCGACATTTACTCACTTGGGGCCACGCTTTATGAATTGCTCACTCTGCAGCCCGCCTTTCCGGGCGAGGACCGCCAGGCAGTATTGCGAGCGATTGCATCCAAGGATCCCGTCGCTCCGCGAGAAATTGATCCGGCGATTCCCCACGACCTGGAAACGATTGTGCTCGGAGCCATGGCCAAGTCGCGAGAGGATCGTTACGCCACGGCAGAAAAGCTCGCCGAGGATCTCTCTCGTTTTCTCGAGGGGAAGCCCACACTGGCTCGCCGCCCCACGTTGCGTGATCGTTCTGCCAAGTGGATTCGCCGACATCGCGTCATAGTATCGTTTGCGGTTAGTTTTCTCGTCCTGCTAGCGGCCGTGTCAACTACGTCCGCTTTTCTGCTCATGCGAGAGCAGGGCCGCACTCAAGCTGCGCTTGAAGCTGCTGAAGATAACCTCATGCAGGCCCGGCAAGTGGTAGACCGTTTTGGCAATCAGTTCTCCCGTGAACTTGCTCAACTCCCAGGCAGCGAACCATTGCGACAAGCCGTGTTGGGAGATGCACTTGCCTACTACGAGCAGTTCATTGCCCGCTCGGCTGATGACCCAACGCTAAAGCAACAACTGGCAGCAACCCATTTTCAAGTAGGAACGATTGCCAGTCGCATGGGAGACCGCCAGCGTTCCGCAGAGTCCTATCGAACAGCCTATGAGTTGTTCACTCGCTTGAACGAAGCTGACACTGATCCACATCTGTATCAACAAGAGCGAGCAACCTGTTTGAACAATCTGGCCTTGCTTGCGACGGCAGAGGGCAATCTCGAACTCGCTCACGAGCATTACACCATGGCCATCGAGTTGCAGAAAACAATCACGGCTATGCATCCCGAAGATTGTGCAAGCTTGCGGCTACTGGCAGAAATGCTTACCAATCAAGGATTCTTTGAACGACAACGGGGCGATTCAGCTTCTGCCCATCGGTCGTTTACCTCGGCAATTGGCCAGTTGGAAAAGATCGTAGACCAGTCACCTGAGGACTCGCGGGCAGTGCATGACCTGGCACTTGCGCTGAGCAATCGCAGCTTTGTCGAGCAAGAACAGGATTGGCACGCAGCTCGAGCTTCTTGTGCGCGTGCTGTTACGTTGCTGCAGGAGATTGTGGATCCCGCCGATGGCGACGCCTCTACCCAGGCCGGCATGCGGAGTGATCTCGCACTTTGCTTGAACAACCTGGGAGCTATTGAAGGACACCTGGGAAACAACCAAGCAGCAGTAACGACTTATCGCCAGGCCATCGGGATTCAAGAGCAACTCGCGCGGCAATTCGCCGGTGTGGTGCAGTATCGGAGCGAGCTGGCTCTCACTTGGAACAACTTGGGCCAGACTCTGGCCCGCACTCAGTCAACCAGTGACGCAGTTTCAGCCTATGCCCAGGCGCTTGACATTCTGAACAATCTGGTTGCCGACTTCCCCCAGGATGCCCGCTTCCGGAGTACGCTGGCAGGGGTCTTAAACAACCGGGCGATGGTCGCAGAGCAGTCGGGGGACTGGAAGCGAGCGCTGGCTGATTATGAATCCGCGATCGAACATCAACGAATGGCTCTGGACGATTATCCCAACCAAAACGAATTCCGCGAATTCCTCAGCAAACACTACTACAACTATGGCCGCACACTTCGTGCTGCTTTGCGTCCGTTGGAAGCTGCATCGGCGGCACTCGAGCGCCGCGCCTTATGGTCCGACGATGGTGAGCGTCTCTATCACGTCGCCGTGGAGTTAGCTCAGGCAGCAGAACAAGCGGGCGATGAACCAGCGGAGCAAGCGTGGATTCTCGACGAAGCCCGAGCAACTCTCGAGCAGGCACAAGCTACTGGGGCAGACGTAGAACTCCTCCGCAGTAAACACCCCCTGCCGGAAATCCTCGACGAGAAACCAAAGGGATCGGAACTCGCCACTACGGAAACGACTGAGGACTATCGACGATGAAACTCCCTTGGATAAAGAGATGCTTCGACCCAGGCCGAAAGTCGGCGACGCCCCGTCCTGCATTTCAACGATCTCTATTTTTTGAGCGAATGGAAGAGCGCCTTCCTTTATCCACGACAATGGCTCCCATGCAAGGGGGCTCGATCACCTTCAATATGGACCAAGTTCTCATTGGCGATTCACGTGGAGTGCTTGATACTGAAGGCTTGAGTGGATTAGAGTTCTCTCAGAATTATGAGCCGATACTCAGTTCTCCTGGCATCTCAAGAGGAGAAATTGGTTCCCCAAGCCAAACTGAGGGGAGCTTCCTCTTTGGGACCAATCTCAATGAAGGCATTTTAGGCGGCGGCTTGGAGCAGGTGACTCCTATTGAGCCACTCGAACAGTCTCCACCCGATCAGATTGATGGAGGTCATATCCAGATCGCTCGTTTGTTTACCCCCTCTTTTGAGCAACTTACAATCGGAGACTCACCAACGGAAATTGCTAAAACTCCAGGTTCTGAACTTCGTCGAAGCGAAGCAAGGTTCGGGACTCCGCTGCGAGAATTTACTCCGACCCAGGGTCGCGAGATGGCTTTCGAGGTTGCCTCCACAAATCCCACCTCTGCAACGAGCTCTTCTCAAGTATCAGACCAAAATCTTCCGGCCAGGACGGTTGAGGTGACCCTCCAAAAGCCCTTCCAAAGTGCCGAAGAAAAGAGCATCCCTCGATCGAATGAAACCACAGATACTCCCGCTTCAAAGCCAGCCGCGGACGTATCGGCGCGCGGAGAGGAAATACCCCTGAAACAAGCTTCTTTAACAACTTTTACAGCGAAATCGCAAGCTGAGCACGGAAAAACATCCGGATCTGCCGAAGCCACTGTTGAGCAGGTTCACGATCGAGTTTTCGCAGAATGGCCAACAGAAAAGCAACAAGAGCGGCCCACCAACTTCGAGACACCCACTGCACCGCTGGCTCAGGATCGCGAGCAACAGGTGACCCACAAGCTGGTGCTCTCTGGCGTGGCGATTCTTTCCGCGGGGATTCATTTTGCTCGTGCACACAATCGCGAAGGGATGAAGCAAATCGAGCAACTCTCCACGCGGCAAGATGATTCTCTCCGCTTGTAGATCGTTCGTGTGACATTGCCCACCACTTGTCCACCTTTTAGATTACGGCGAGAAGAGGCTTTGCCAGAAGGCGATGGTGGTGCAAAATCTATCCATCGCCTTCCGGCGACGGTTGAGAAGACCAATCGCTACGCATCCGCTTCGAGATTCTGGCTACGCATCCGCTTCGAGATTCTGGCTACGCATCCGCTTCGACATTTCGGCTACGCATCCGCTTCGACAGCCACCGCGGGTTTTTCCGGAGGTTCGGGCTTGCCGTTCACAATCTTATCCGGGCCGATGGCGGCCTCAATCTGGAGGAGAATTTCCTTGGTGGCTGCACGGTCGTAATAGTAATCATCCAAGCGGATTTTTTTCTTGCTGCCCGCCTCTTGATAATCCACCCATGCGATCCCTTTGGATTGCCACTTCTTCTTGTCGAGTGCGGTGATCTGGCTGAAGTCGGTTTCTTGGCCCCCCTTGGTTCGCAAAGTGGTACCCTCTGTTTCGACCCAGCGACCAAGCATGTAGACCAGTCGACTCAGGAATCCCAAGCCGATCAGGCCCGCACCACCTGCGTAGAAAAACTGTTCGTTGATATCAACGACTGCCAACTCTTTACCTGTCTCGGGATTGAGGGGATTGTCGGTGGGCCAACCTTTTTCGGCAGCGCGTTCTTTCCACATTTCACTCAATTGCAGCTCTCCAAGTGGATCGCCGTTTTCATCCTTCTCATTCTTGTGTTCTTCAAAGAATTCGATTCTGTCCAAACCCCTTTCCCGCTTGGCTGGATAGCCGACCAGACCATCATAGAGAAACCAAAGACCCATCGCGACGCATACACCGCCGACGATTCCTAGTCGAATCAGATAATTGGGGCTAACATTTGCACGTGTTGCCATGGGTCAACTCTCCGCGAAAAGCTCTTATATGGAAACTCAGTTGTTCCAAATACCGTCGGCGTCCGTCGTCCTACTCAAGAGCCGCAGGCGCTAGCCTCGGATGCCGCCGCTAAAAACCCGAGGCTAACGCCTACGGCTCACATCCTATTTGGAATTACAAAAATTTATTGTACCGAGAACCGGCCAGAACCCCAGAGGCGAAAGTCGTAGCGAATCCGCAGACTGGGTAGAAAGGGTTCAGATTGTAGGGGAGGAGAGGAATATTCTTAGCATTGCTCTTCGGGAGCAGTGCGTTCCGGAGTTCCCCACCTGTGGAACAAGCCAGCGATCACTGCTCCGATCGCCCACGCCATTGCTGTCGGTTCCGGAACGGCCGCAATTATCACCTGTGAGCCATATTGGGCTTGCCAATTGGCCAAGCCACTAGCGCTGAGGGGTGGAACGGAATCACCCCTCTGCCACACCAGGTAGTCACGTCCATCCACGTCGCCGTCGTTGTCAAAATCAGCCGATGGTGCGGGGCCATAAAGAAACTGGATACCAGCCACGTCGTCGGCGTCAGGAATACGATTGACCGGAGCCCGGCCATCGCCATCTGGATCGAAATAAGCACACAAACTTCCGTCAAATCCGGAATCGACAAATCCGCACATTAATCCATCTGGTACGTCCGAATGCGCCAGACCCAGAGCGTGCCCGATTTCGTGTGCCACGAGTCCTTCAAATTCGTTGCGGTACAATCCGCC
Organism: uncultured Planctomycetaceae bacterium; assembly: GCA_937925545.1. Classification (GTDB taxonomy): domain Bacteria; phylum Planctomycetota; class Planctomycetia; order Pirellulales; family Lacipirellulaceae; genus Bythopirellula. The sequence goes on along the minus strand of CALALR010000014.1, from coordinate 704,291 downwards.
ACCAGGGGGAAACAAATCGTACAATTGCCCCTCTGATTCCGGTGCAACATAGAACGAGATATCGGTCTTGTTGTTGAGAATCACATCTCCTTCGAGTGTCGTACCACCGTTCGGCGGTGCCGTAAAACCTACCGCTGCCGAAAACCCATCGATCTCGAACCCACCGATGCGAATGTCGCCAAGCACCTGCCCTGGTGCATAGGGTGCAGAGAATGGGGTGCCATCATCCACCCCCACATACACAAACTCGATATCGGCGACCGCCGACCAATGGTCAAACGCGGACTGAATTATTGCCAAAGCAGCAGCTTGCCCCCCCACCTGATTGAACACAGCCGTTAGGTCCGACGTCCCCTGAATATACGAAGGCGCTGAAGCGTCGAGTGTAGTGCCGGTCGGCATCAAGCTCCAAGTAACGACCCCCCCGGGCGTACCAGCATGATTATCGCCTCCCCATTTCGAGTAGCCTGTCTCCCCTCCTGGAAGGGTAAACGGAAACAGATTGTAGGCAATCGCTGAGCGGGCATTTAACCCTATAAGTATCCAGCCAAGGATTAAGTAGAGGCCATATCTGATGCTATGGCGACTTAACGAATTGATGTTGCCACAGGCCGGTGATGAGAACCGCAACATCGATCACGAACCTCCCAAAACTTCATTGAGGCTGCCAAACATGACTCGAGGTCACAGACAAACGCCTTCATCATATCCCGCAGCGCAGTCGGTTGCAACAAAAATGCAAAACACCCGCGAGATGGATGCCCTAAATGCTCGGCAACTAGTGGGAATCCGGAATTATCAGTGCGGCAAATACCATGGTTTTCGACCAACGGTTGCAGCTTTTTGAAGCTACAGGTTTCGGTCGATCAAGCCCAAGTCCAGCGAGATCACAAACAGCATCAGTGAGATGATGAAGACGAATCCAATCGTGTGCATCGCGACGACAAACCGCTCTCCGGCTGGTCGGCCCCGAATCCCCTCCCAGGCGAGAAACACCATATGCCCACCGTCCAACAGTGGGATAGGTAGAAAGTTAATCACCGCCAGGTTAGCGCTGAGCATGGTGAGAAATACTAAGAGCGAACCTACGCCTTCAAAAGCCGAATAACCAGCCGCCTTGGCGATGGTTACAGGCCCACCCAGAGAGGTGAGGGGAACTTGCGTGCCCAGTTTCCGCAGAAAACGGTAGACCATCCCTAGCGAATTGACTGTCTCGCGATAACCCAACTCTAGCTGCTCGCCGAACGAGCTGGCACGCCGAATCCGGCGGATCGGATCAACAATAAAGCCTCGATCCGGCTCAAAACTATTGGGCACCACTTGAGGTTTGAGCGTGGCCGTCAACGACTCTGTACCGCGTTGATAGGTGAGTTTCACCTCATCATTGAGTGATAGATATTGTAGTTTCTGCGAGAACATCGGCCAATTAAGTCCTCCTTTCTCGCTGAATTCGATGGTTGTTGGCTCGTCATTCTTCGAGCCGGGAAGAACGAACTCAGCTCGCGTCACCACGTCGCCACTCTGCATCCCTGCAGCCGCAGCAGGACTGCCAGGAATCACATGGCTCACCCGATTGAGAACACGATAGGCGATCCCCAACGCCGGTACGCTCAGAGGATCGTTCACCAACTCGGAAGGTTCGGTGTAAGTCACTTTGCGCAAGCGAAGCTCAACAGGCTCCGTGGTTTGCTTTCCATCACTCGATGCCGCAGAGTGTCGCACCGTGAGTTCAATCGTGCGTCCTTCGAGCGCAAGTTTACGAAGCTGTTCAGGCAACATCATCGGATCGCCAAACAAGCGCTCTCCCTCTACAACATCCGACGCGTCGGCTCCGGGACCATAGCCGACCTTATCAATGAAATCACCAGGAGCAATCTTCTTCTCCGCTGCTTCACTCCCCTGCTCGACGGCAACAATCTTTCCTGGCTCCATCACGAGGCCCAGACTCTTTGTCGGCTGAGGTGCCACCGTTATCGTTTCTTCTGTTCCCCCAGTCCGCGGTCCGTATGGGTCGTCCTTGCGTGCCTTTCCTCCGCGCTGCACCGTTATCTCCAGTGGTTCGGCAGGATTCTCCACCAAGGCTGACACGAGTTGGTGATATTCGGTAATTGGCTTGCCGTTAACTGCAACGATTTCGTCGTTTGGCTCAAACTTGGGAGTTGCGTTCGCCGCAGCCGAACCCGGAATTACAGGGATTGTTTCGTTGAGGCGCAAAGAATAGGGTGAGATGATTCCAACCTTCGGAAGGCCAGATTCCTGACGAGGCTTGAGTGTGATGTTTTCTTCCTTGCCCGTAGCTGCCCGACGCACGGTAAAAGGAATCCCCTTTTCCAGATCTCCCAGGGTCACGCCACTTTTGAGTTCGTTAAATGATGGATTCTCGAACTTCCCAATCCGCGTGATCTCGTCTCCGGTGCGGATTCCCGCCTGATAGGCAGCCGAGCCAGGGGAAACCTGTCCCACGATACAGGGGGTGTAAGGCACGCCGATTCCAAAAGCGATCACGGCGAAGATAAACGCGAAGATCACGTTCATGATCACGCCGGCTGAAATGATGGCCATCCGTTGGGGCACCGTCTTGGCCAGGTAGCTGCGACTGTCGACCTCGTACCTGGTTCCGTCAGGCCCGACGATCTCGGTCGTCTCGGCATTCGGCTCGCCATGAACTTGGGACTCGCGCACCTGTTCGGTAATGTTGGCAGGGTTGTCGTCCTGACCCAGCATTTTCACGTATCCTCCCAGGGGAAGGATCCCGATGCCGTATTCCGTCTCGCCCCACTTGCGGCTGATTTTATAGCCGCCGATATCAAAGCCGACGAAGAACTTTTCGCATTTCACGCCGCACATCTTCGCCACGGCAAAGTGTCCCAGTTCGTGAACGAAGACCACGGCCCCCAGGCCCAATGCCACCTGGAGAATGACCAAGATCCACTCCAACTGAGTTGTGACGGCAATCAAGCAAATACCCAATTCGAAACCTCCTCGCGGGCCCAACGGTCGATCGACAATAATTGATCGAGCGTAGGATCCGATTGATAATTGTGATTTTGTAATACGCTCCGGCAGGCCGGGACGATTTCGGTAAAGTGTAGCTCACCGGCCAGGAATGCCCCAACCGCAGCTTCGTTGGCTGCATTCAGCACGGCTCCTGAAGTGCCCCCTGCTCGGGCACACTCATGCCCCAATTCCAACGCAGGGTAACGCTCCGGGTCTGGAGGGGAAAACTCCAGCGTAAAGCTCGATCTCCAGTCCAACCTCTCAGCCACCCCAGCAACGCGTTCAGGATAATACAAAGCATATTGGATTGGCAGCCGCATATCTGGGGGGCTCAACTGGGCAATCACGCTGCCATCCACAAACTCGACCAATGAATGCACGACAGATTGCGGATGAAGCGAGACCTCAATCCTCTCGCTGGGAATGTCAAACAACCAGCGGGCCTCGATAATCTCCAGTGCTTTGTTCATCATGGTGGCTGAATCTACCGTTATTTTTGGCCCCATATCCCAGACAGGATGCTCCAATGCCTCCGCTACGGTGACCTGTTTGAGTTGACTCTCGCTTAAATGGCGAAATGGCCCACCACTGGCCGTAAGAACCAGGCGTTCGACTTCCTTGGGCTGACCCGCTCGCAGAGCCTGGGCAATCGCACTGTGCTCGCTGTCGACCGGCAGCAGGCGTGTTCCCCGCTCGGCAGCCAGCTGCATCACCAAGGGCCCTGCCATAACCAGAGTTTCCTTATTCGCCAAAGCAACAGTCTTCTTGTGTTCCAGGGCGGCCCAAGTGCTCTCCAAACCAGCCCGGCCTACAATCGCTGCTAGCACAATGTCGACCTGAGATTGAGCAACGACCCAATTAAGCTTGTCGGCGCCGGTCAACAGTTCGGTACCCTTTGGCAGTTCGGACCAGTCAAATTTCTCAGCAGCTTGAGCATCTGTAGCAATGACCCAACGGGGAGAGAATTCCACAGCTTGTGCTACTAACAGATCCAAGCGGGAATGGGCGCTCAAGGCAGCCACTTGAAGCCGTCCCTCACTGGCGGCGATCACTTGCAATGCGTTTGTGCCTATACTCCCCGTGGAACCGAATACGGCAATTTGTCGCGGCGCGTCGGCCATAGGAGATCCAGAAAAAATTACGAAAGCTCAATGCCCAATGGGATTTGAATGCTTGGCCTAACAATTGGACATTGGGAATTGGTCATTCTATTTCACCGCACTTATCGTTTGTAACGGGCGTAGTGAAGATAGGGAAAATGACTGTCAAAGATTTAACCACTTTAGAACCCGCAAGAAAAATGTGTTCGAGGCTGGTATTTTAGGGGTGAAACTCGATTGTCACAACCCAAGCCCAATACCGAATCGGTGGCACCCAGGGAAGATTCGTTGTCTTTTTAGGGGGGCTAACTTAGGATGGAAGAAACCTCGTAGAGTTTGCAACGTAAGAATAGCATCAGACAAATCCGTCATTCCCGCGGAGGTGGGAACCCAGTTTTTTAGTCTCACTGCCTGGGTTCCTGTGGCCGCGGGAATGCTTTGAAGTCGCCAAGCCCCTGAAAGATCATTGATGGAAGATTCTCCCAACCAACCTAAAGGTTCTTCTGACAAGAAACCAAATCCCTCTTCAGGCAATTTAGTCTGGTATGTGCTGGGATTGATGGCACTCTTGCTGCTTCTCGGCACGCTCTGGGGAGGACAAAGTCGGATTACGATCAAATGGAGCGACCTCGAAAAGCTCATCGTCAAAAGCAACGATCCCAAGGAAAATTGGATTGAAACTGAAGACACCACGTCGAATCCGCCGCAACCCATCAAGCTATATGGACTTTCCGACCTCAAGGTTGGCAGCACCGAGGTCACGGGAAGCGTGATGAAGGAGGTACTCCGCGGTGGGCCTCCCACTGACCGTACAGGCGAACCTGGCGAGAACAAGGGTCCTAAATCAGTCCTGTTCCGTACCAGTCGCTTACCCAATGAACAAATACTGCTAACGTTGCTACACGACCATGGACTCGAACACACCATGGCCGATTCTCCAAGTCCGTTTCTGAGTTACTTGCCGATGCTCACTTTCACGGGTCTGCTGATCCTGTTGATGGTCATTATGATGCGTCGCATGGGAGGAGCAGGTTCGCCGATGGCCTTTGGTCGTAGCCGAGCCAAGCTCTATGTGCAGGAAGATATTGAGGTCACCTTCGACGACGTGGCGGGCGTGGATGAAGCGGTTGATGAGCTTCGCGAAGTGGTCGACTTCCTGAAGAACCCTGAACGTTACCAGCAACTTGGTGGGCGGATTCCTAAGGGAGTGTTGCTCGTCGGCCCACCAGGAACCGGTAAGACCTTACTTGCCAAGGCCGTAGCCGGGGAAGCGGGCGTGTCGTTCTTCAGCCTCAGTGGCAGTGATTTTGTGGAGATGTTTGTTGGCGTGGGTGCGGCTCGTGTCCGCGACATGTTCAGCCAGGCCGAGCAACGCGCCCCGTGCATCATTTTCATCGACGAACTCGACGCCCTCGGAAAAACCCGCGGTAGCGGGCAGATCGGCGGCCACGACGAACGCGAACAGACCCTCAATGCCCTCCTGGTTGAAATGGATGGCTTCGGTTCCAACAGCGGTGTCATTGTGATGGCGGCCACCAATCGGCCCGAAACGCTAGACCCAGCGCTCTTGCGCCCTGGCCGCTTCGATCGCCACGTGCTGGTCGACCGCCCCGACGTTTCCGGTCGCGAAGAAATACTCGAGGTTCATCTAGTGAACATCAAGGTGGCCGATGACGTGAAGGTTAAAGAAGTCGCGGCGATCACGAGTGGTTTTGTCGGTGCCGATCTGGCAAATGTCGTCAACGAAGCGGCACTACTGGCAGCCCGCAAGGGGAAGAAAGCCGTTACCCGAATCGATTTCTTGGAAGCGGTTGAACGAGCCAGCATCGGACTCGAAAAGAAGAGTCGCATCATCCACGACGAGGAAAAAATTCGCCTGGCCTACCACGAAGCAGGCCATGCCCTGGTGGCATTTTCATTGCCAAATACCGATCCGGTGCACAAGGTCTCGATCATCCCCCGAGGGTTGAGTGCACTGGGCTACATGCAGCAGCGCCCCGAGCGCGATCGCTACATGATGACCCGTGGGCAACTCGAAAGTGGAATCCAAGTGGCACTTGCAGGAACGCTTGCTGAGGAATTGATCTTTGATGAAGTTGCTACCGGCGCAAGCAACGATTTGGAGCGTGCCACTGAAATTGCTCGCAGCATGGTCATGGATTACGGAATGAGTCGACTCGGCCGGGTAAACTATCGCGAAAATAATCGCAACCCGTTCCTGGCAACCGGTTCCGACGGAGGCCGCATGGCAACCCACAGTGAGCAAACGGCTCGCGAAATCGATCAGGAAGTCAAGCGAATTCTCGACGAATCGCTGGATCGCGCCCGCAGCATTCTCGAGAACCGTCGAGCAGCGCTAGTTGCGATCAGCGAAGAACTCATGACCCAAGAAGTCATCGACGCGGAAGAACTCAAGCGAATCATCGAAGAAAACTCGCCGAGCCCCATGATCGTCCCCGGCACCGACACCGATCAAAAACGCCCTGCGAAATTGGCGGAAACAAAATCCGACACAGCCACGGGGTCCTAACATAAAGCGCGCGACCAAAGGTCGCGCAATTCATTCGCCACCAGCGATGGCGGCTTTGTGGTGAAATCTATGAACAATCACGGGCCATTGATTATCGGGGTGGGGCTGGTTGTCATCTTGGCCGCACAGCTCTGGCCCGGTATTCCCATTGCTGCGCCAATTGCTCTGATCGGCTACGGAGCGACCTACGTGCTTCAGAAAGCCGCGACCCAGGATCGCGCGAATTCACCTCGCCACCAGCGGTGGCGGCTTTGTGGCTCATTGCTAATCTATGCAGCGTTAGTCGGGCTGGCGATTGGTGCAGAGTTGCATCTGCGGTTGGATGCCGTTTTTTTCGTCGATGCCTTGCTGGCAATTTTGGTTCTGCTGCATACCACCCAAGTCGTGTTTCAGCGAACCGATTCTGCTTCGAGTTGGTAAGTCGGTGTACGCCATGCGGACCGGTGTGGAGTGGCGGGACCCAGAGCCACCGCCATCCAGCCATCTTCGATGACCACCTGCGTTACCATCAAGCCTTCCAATCGCTTGTCGGTTTCCATCTTCTTAAGGATATGGATATCTTCTCCCTTGCTGAACAACTTACCCATCACGCTGTGCAGCACCACACGGTGACCGGTCCGCAGATGACGACCTGCAAATTGAAGAGTCTCGTCCTGCACCAATCTCACGGTCAGTCCGTCCACGATGGGTTGATGGAAAGTGTGCACTTCAAAATTGCGAATCTTATCGCGTCCATGGGCCAATTCGCGAATGTTAAGTACCAACTCCAATCGATCTTGTGAAAATGAGACATGAACTGCATCGTAGGGTGCAAACTCGACTATCGCTCGCGCCGGCAAGTCTTCAGGAGGAACCGCATCTTTGTATCCCATTTTCTCTGCCAGCAGTTTATGTAATTCGATGAGCGACAATCGCTGGCCCTCAAGTTCAAGGCCAGCCAGTGCATTGTTTAATGCTGTCTGATGCAACTGCACACTCAGCACACTATCTGCAGGGGCTGATGGACGTGGGGTATGGGCGGCCAATTGATCGACGTTCGCCAATCGCAATTCCATAACAGCACGCTTGGCCGTGGTATGCATATCAACCGTCTCGGCAGCCAAAGCCAGATTGCCAAAGGGAGCGAGAACCCGCTCTCGAAATCGCTGTTCTAGCTCGGAAAGTTTAGGATCGGCCTCACGATCCATTCGAGAACGCGCTTGATAGGCAACTTTCGACTTCACCTGCGACAGCGCCTGAGGACGACTCTTTTGATTCTGATATCTGCCAATGTCGCGAAACATGGCACCTAGGATTGGAACTCGGTCGAACTGGGAATCGGCCCCTAAATACTCATTGCGACCTTGTGCCGTTGATTTAGCGCGCTCTACCTGGAGACCCTCTGGGTCAATCGAGATTAACTTTTCAGCTTCATAGTGGTAGCGGGCGGCATTGTGCACTTTCACTGGCCAGGTATCCGATCGGGTGCGTGAATAAACTTTTCCCTGAGCCTGCAACTCAAATTGCCAAGAATCATCACTAGGCAAGAGTTCGACTTCCACTTCGGTTGTCGTGCGCGCCCGACCATTTACTCGTCGCCCGGCAATCTTCTCTCGCACGGGGGCAGTCCGAATATCCTGCTCTGGAACCATCCGATTCATGAGTTCCTTGCTAAGTGCGATTCGCATATTCGCACCACGATAGAGTGTGTGCAATTCTTCAGCCAATGACTGGTATTGATCGTGATTCGACCAGAGCATCCGCTGTTCGAGTTGGGCAATGGCGGCCGCATAGCGAAGGCCGCCTTGCTGCTCATAACGCTCTACCAGCGCTAGGAGAGTATTGAGATCTACCGGACCCGTAGCCCAAGGACGCAATTCACGCCGCAAGCTTGCCATTGGCTCGCGGGCGATGAAATCCCTTTGCTCGGTCGTCAGTTGTTGATCCGAAAGTCGTGACAAAACTTCCTGAGCAAGTCGCAGTCGCTGCGCACGATCGATACCAACTCCCTCACTCGTCGCCAGCGCAATCTCGTCCAAGAGTAAATAATCTCGCCAGGCTTCTCCGTTGGCCGTGCCGGCCAGCAGCGAGGCGATGTTCCCCAGCACAGGCATCAGTGTGCCGCTCGTTTCGACTTCCGATAGCTCGACAGCAGGTGAATCTTCGGTTAGAAGCAACTCCCAAATACACAAACGTCGTTCCAGTCCTTCAGCAGCTTGCAACCAAAGTAGCTGCAGCGAGGGATCCGCCACCTCGCGGGAAATATCTTTTCCTTCTGCGACCAGACGACGAAGCTCAACCAGACTCACCACAGCTACACCGGGGGTCACCTCCTCACCGTCGGTCAGTGGCAATACACATTTGAGAACCTGCGTTGCCCACTCCCTGGTCTCGGGATTGGTTTTGAGTAGTTCCAACTTCTCGATCAGATGGGTTGGGCGTTGGCGAATACGATGGGAAGTTGATTCCGTATTGGGTTCAACCTCCGGACTCACTTCCCCCTTCGTGGCAGGTTCAGCAGCGGCAGGAAGCTTGGCTTTGGTGGTTGCCTTGTCCGTTTGATCGAGCACCTTGTTGAGGTGCTCCCTATTGACCTTGCGTGGGGTCAGCATCGCCAGACGATCCGATTCAGATTCAACCTGAATGACTGGCCGAGTGGACTCGACTTTGATCGGTGGTACATAGACCCGCTTGAACAGCGGTTCAGAGTTTTGCCGCGGTGAATCCACACCCGTTTGCTGAGTGGAAGATTCTTGTGCTGCAGCATCAAGGATGGTCTCCGCATCTAGGACATCAGGCAAGGAATCTACAATCTCCTGCACCGTTCCACAGAGTTCACGGAACGAATCCATATTCAACGGCAGCCGAGTTGGGAGCGCTTGAGATTCCTGTGAAACCAGAATGGACGCGAGATCCTTCGAGTGATGTTGTGCCATCAATTCGTGGACATTCAGCAAGGGGCGTTGCCAGAAATAGGGTGCAGCAATTGCTGCCGCCACGAGACACACCAGCCCCATCATCCATGGCCACCGCGGTTTGCGACGTTCCCACCGCATGAATACTGTCTCCTACCCCGACTCGAATTATCCAGTAACGCTTCTTTGAATGCTGGGTGCAGGTCAAAGCTGGTTGGCGAACGTGAAATCTCGGGGCATACCCTCACTTTGAGGGACCAGAACGGTTCACGGCACGCAGATGCACTTGTTTTGATAAGATCGGTATTCTGCGGCGGCGTCTTGCGTCTACCTAGACTGGCATATACGACGTTCTTGGAATCCGAGTAATTTTTAGTCCCATCGGATTCTGAGCTGCCAATTCCCTGTTCGAGTCAGTAAAAATAGGAAGACTTTGAGGGCGACCAAACCCTGCCCCGCCGAATGCAGCTACAATGAACCCATGAGAAAGACGAACGACCTTTTGCCGATCTCCCCCGATCGCAGAGCCGAAACACTGCTTCTAGAATTGCTGGCAATGCCGGGTGGCAGCGGTCACGAACGAGCCGTTGCCGAATTCGTCGCAGAGCGATTACGTGAAGCTGGAGCACCGAACAATGTCCTGAAGTTTGATCAGGCCCACCGCAAATCGGCTCTCAAGGGAGAAACGGGCAATCTCATTCTGCGTTTGAGGGGCACGATGCGTGGACCTCGCCGGATGCTGATCTCCCATCTCGACACCGTACCGATATGCCAAGGAGTTCGGCCCGCAAAGCGCGGCAAGCGCATTGTCTCTCTCGACGAGCACACAGGCCTGGGAGGCGACGATCGTGCTGGTGTCGCTGTACTACTCTCAACGGCGATCGACCTTTTAGAAAAACAACTGCCTCACCCACCGCTGACTTTTCTCTGGACCGTTCAGGAAGAGGCAGGGCTGCACGGTGCCCGCCATGTCACTCTCGGTCTGCTGGGCAAGCCTTCTTTCGCTTTTAACTTCGATGGCAACTCACCAGCGCAACTCACCATTGGTGCCACCGGTGGCTACCGCATGAATATCGAAATCCGTGGACTGGCCAGTCACGCTGGCGGCCATCCCGAGCAGGGCGTTAGTGCCATCGCTATCGCCTCTTTGGCCATCGCAGATCTCGTAGAAAATGGCTGGCATGGTTTGGTCGAAAAAAACGGGAAGCGCGGTACCAGCAATGTTGGCGTTATTCACGGAGGAGCTGCGACCAACGTCGTCACTGATTTGGTTCAAATCCGCGCCGAAGCACGAAGTCACCATGCCAAGTTTCGGGAGCGGATCATCGCCGAAATTGAAAAGGCGTTCCAACGCGCCGCAAAACAGGTCACCAATATTGCCGGCCAATATGGTAAAGCAAAAATCGACGGCCGTCTTGACTACGAAGCATTTTGTCTGTCGAAAGACGAACCAGCTGTGCTCGCCGCACAACGTGCAGTCGATGCCGAGGCCCGTACTGCTGAAGTGAATATCTCCAATGGTGGCCTCGACGCCAATTGGCTCACCGCCCGAGGCATTCCCACTGTGACCCTGGGCTGCGGACAGAACCAAATTCACACCGCCCAAGAATGGCTCGATCTTGCTGAGTTTCATTCGGCTCGACGGATCGCGCTACGCCTGGCAACGGAGGCATAATTCCATGCAGCCCGACGAAGAACTTTGCCTCTGCTTTCATGTCACTCGGCGCAAAGTGGCTAATTACCTGCGACTCGAACGCCCGCACAGCGCCAGCCAACTCTCCGAGTGCTACGGCGCAGGAACCGGTTGCGGTTGGTGCCGGCCCTTTCTGAAGAAAATGTTCGATGCCCACCGAGCCGGTCACTCTGAGGCCGACTTGCCCGCAGCCGGCGACTACGCCAAGTCCCGCAGCAACTATGTTCGAAAAGGAGGCGGCACGCCCCCGCCCGGGGCAACGCCGATAGAATAGTTGGAGTAACCTAGCAAGCCATTTTCTGTCGAAACTCGCTTTCATTCAACCGCGTTCCTTCGCGGACCATTTCAAAATCCATTGCCACTTGCGGCCAACCGAAACAATCAAGCAGGCGATCAAACGCTTCGGCTGGACACGCGCCATGCAATTCCACCCGATGTAATACTCCAGCGAAGTCGAAAAGATGTCCATCAATCTGCCAGCGCTGGTCACCCACTCCTCCCGACCAAATCCACGATCCATCGGGTTCAAAGATCATCCGCGGTAAGTCTTGAAGCTTCGCCGCGGCCTGCTCCCAAGTGCATGCAAACGGATTCGCGAAGAGATTGATGTGGAAGCGATACATGTTTTATCGAAGCGAGCCGGGTCGTCCTCGACCCCGATCAATTTCACCCGTCAATTTAGCGGCAACTGATGGCCCATTTTGTCTCGTTTCGCTGCCATGTACCCGGCATTGTGCTCGTTCATGGGGGGGACAATGGGGACCTGATCCACCACCTCCAGATCAAATCCTCCATAGATGAAAGCATTGGTCTTTTTGGGGTTATTCGTCAACAGGCGAACTCGATTGAGCCCCAAATCTTTGAGCAATTGAATACCCACTCCATAATCCCGCGGGTCGACCTTGAAGCCTAGGGCGAGATTCGCTTCGACCGTGTCGAGCCCCTCGTCTTGCAGTTTGTAGGCCTTGATCTTTTCAACCAACCCAATCCCACGACCCTCCTGAGGCAGATAAACTAACACGCCACTCCCCTCTTGGCTGATCATGTCGAGAGCCATGTGCAACTGGTCGCCGCAATCGCAGCGGAGCGATTCCAAGAGATCGCCTGTGAAACACGATGAATGCAATCGCACCAAAGGAGCGGAAGATTTTGAAAGATCCCCCAGCACATAAACTATCGGCTCCTGCGATTCATACTTCACACCATAGGCGATAATCGTGCCCTTGCCATAACGTGTGGGGAGTTGTGCCTCAGCCTTGCGATATACCAGCTTCTCGCGCACCCGGCGGTAGGCAATTAATTGTTCGATGGAAATGATATGCAACTTGTGATCCGATGCGATCTTACGCAAGGCGTCGCGGGTTGCCCGATCCCCCTCCTCATTAAGAATCTCACACAGTACCCCGGCGGGCTTGAGCCCCGCCATCCGCGCCAGATCGACGGCAGCCTCGGTGTGCCCGGCGCGCCGCAACACGCCGCCTTCTTTCGCGACCAGTGGAAAGAGGTGTCCAGGTCGATTGAAATCCGTCGGTACACTTTCTGGATCGCAGATGGCCTGAATCGTCCGGGCTCGCTCCGCGGCGGTGATTCCCGTCCGAGCGGATCGGTGATCGACCGGCACGGTGTAGTTCGTTCCCAGCGGGGCCGTGTTTTGCTCTACCATGGGAGCCAGCTTGAGCCGTTCACTCACGTCGGGCAAAATCGGCATGCACAGCTGTCCCCGCCCATGGGTAATCATGAAGTTGACCGTCTCGGTCGTCACCTTCTCGGCGGCACAGACAAAGTCACCCTCATTTTCACGATCCTCTGCATCTACTACGACGATCGTCTGCCCTGCAGCGATAGCAGCGACGGCATCTTCAATACTCGAAAAGTGATCAGACACGCTCTAAAACTCCTCAGCACAAAAACTTGCAATTGGTCATCTCTTCAGGGGATATTATAAGTAGTCCAGTGCTGAGAACCAACCGAAGGGAGAGTCTGAACGTGAGTAAACCCGGCATCTTCGTAGTAATCCTGGTGTTCTGTTCGGTCTGCGGTGGGTGGAGCACCCTCCGTGCGGGGGAATTTGAGGCTCATTACGGGGTCGACTATGTCGAGCGCGACTCGGGGCCACTTAAAGCAGATACGTATATTCCGAAAGACCCCGGTCCTCATCCCGGGGTGCTGGTGGTGCATGGTGGGGCCTGGCGAATGGGTACCAGAGCCCAACTTTCAGGTGTCGCCCAGCAACTTGCCATGCACGGGTTCTCCGCCGTTGCGATCAGCTATCGCCTTGCACCCAAGGACAAATTCCCCGCTCAGATCGAAGACTGCAAAGCCGCTGTCCGCTGGATGCGCTCCCATGCTGACGAATTGAAGCTTGACCCGAAGCGAATTGGAGGGTTTGGCTATTCAGCCGGTGCCCATTTGGTAACTCTATTGGGTACGACCGACGTCGAGGACGGTCTGGAAGGAGTGGACGACCCCGCCAGCCAACCAAGCACTCGCTTGCAAGCAGTCGTAGGCGGGGGGACACCCTGCGACTTCCGCGACATGCCTCCCCACTACCGTTGGCTCAGCTTCTGGCTGGGAGGAACGCGGGGTGAGTTGGCAGAGCAATATCGCCTGGCCTCCCCCGCATCGTTCGTCACGGCCGATGATCCTCCCATGTTTTTCTTCCATGGCGAAAACGACGACCTGGTTCCCATCACCCAACCCCAGGGGATGTGCCAAATCATGAAACATGCCCATGTGCCAGCAGAACTCTATGTGGTTCCGAAGCTCGGCCACATAGCTGCTGCCATGGACCGCACGGCCTTAAGCAAGAGCCTGGACTTTTTCAATTCTCAACTCAAAGCACAGGCTCCTCCATGAGTGTTTCCGACTCGTTGAATTCACCTCTCTCCCGCGAGGAGTATGTCGAGCAGGCACACTTATTCACTGTGATGGCAGAGCGGATGGCTGAGAACGCCCCCGCTCAAGAGGTCCTCGCCGCCGTGCGTGAAGAAGTGCTGGCAACCACCAAATTGCCGATGGCCATCGACTTTCTCCTCGCCGAGTTGCGTCACCAAGGAGAATTTGCCACCGGCATGCGCAAGCTCTCCCACTATTTCACTCCCTTCCAGTGCTATGTGATGGGCGAAGCGGAAAATGTTCGGAAGCGATTCGACTTGCGAATCGGACTTTTGGTCCTCGCCCGTGAGGCCCAGTATCGCGCCGCCGAGCACGCCACCCTGCAGGGACTATTTGTCTATCAGTTCGAGACTCTTTGTCGCAATCGCCTGGGATATGACGTTGGGCTGGAAGCAATGTCGCGCGACCCCTCCTACGATTCCACTTGGAGCCAGTGGCTTCTGACGGTCCGCCGCCAGATTGGCCTGGTGGAACTGGCCGACCTGATCTACGTCCGCAGCGAGTTTTACAAAAAGCGAGCCGGGTCGTCCCCGACCACTTCAGAACTTGAGTCTGTAAAAAACGGGGGCGAGGACGCCCCGGCTCACGATGCTGGCTCTGAAACACTTTTCGGTATCCAGGAGGGCCGCATCGCATGGGCCAATCGCCGCAAGGATCCCATCCTCCTGTTTTCCGCGCTCCATCGTCATTTAGATAATCCGGCTGTTCCTCGGCCTGAACCGGTCGATCCCGAAGAACGCTTGCTGCCAGTGTTAGCTCGGCGTGTCGAACAGTTGGAAGCCCGGCTAAGATTGGTCGAAGAAGAGCAACGCGGCGGGATCGATCTGGCCAAGTTCTATGCTGCCAAGGACCCGAAATTGCCATAATCCGAAAAGTGGACGAAATCGAGATTTTTCCCCCTCTTTTGCTGTTCAACAGGCGCTCTCCGCATGGTAATTTATGGAGATCGAGTAAGTTTCAGGGGCATTCCTTTCGACTTGCTCAATCGTTGGAAAGCTGCAAAAACTCTGAGATTTAGCGTTTTATTGCGGCCGATTTCCTCCCCCCGACACCTTGGAAAGACGCAAGAGATTTCCTTTAATCTCTGATTCATAAGAAAGCCGCGACCCGTGAGTTTTCATCTGAGCCTGAGCACCGAATCGGTGATGGCCGCCTACCCGGACGATCCGTTGATCGTCGCGCCCGACGCAACCGTTAGCCAAGTCCTGCAGTTGATGCGCGTTCAGCAAACCGGCAGTGTCCTAGTGTGCTCTCATGGCAAGATGTTAGGAATCTTTACCGACCGCGATGCCCTCCGCTGGATGGCCAAACAAACTGATAATGGATCTAGTGGCTGCGAAACGCAACCACTTTCCGAGTTGATGACCCGCGAGCCAACTTCACTGCTAGCAACGACCACCGTAGGAGAGGCAATCCGACTGATGTCCGCTGGGCGCTATCGCCATCTACCCATCATCGGCACCAATGGCATCCCTTCGGGCATGGCCAATGTCCATGGCATTGTGCATTACTTGGTAGACCACTTCCCCGACACGATTTACACATTGCCTCCCCAGCCCGACATGGCACAAGCAGAGCGCGAAGGAGCGTGAGTTTTCAACGCCTTTCAAGAAACAAACCCAGACGTACAAATGTCTAATGACGAAATACCCAAGCACGAAGGAATTACTAAATCAAAAATGTCGAAGGATGCATCCTAGTTCGTCCTTATTGCTTCGAGATTTTTTCGTCATTGAGTATTTCGTCATTCGTCATTAACCCAAACCCATTTCATCCATCCAATCTTGCACCCTCGACAAGGACTCCCCGCCAACCATGGCCACCGCGACACCCTCAAAGCCCGTCTCCGATTTAGTAGAAGCAACCGTCCGTTTTTGCGGCGACTCTGGCGATGGCATGCAGCTGGCAGGAACGCAGTTCACCACGACCTCGGCCCTGTTGGGCAACGACGTCGCCACGTTCCCCGATTTTCCTGCTGAAATCCGGGCTCCCCGAGGTACCAAGGCGGGGGTGAGCGGTTTCCAGATTCACTTTTCCAGCACCCAGATTTTCACCCCCGGTGATACTGTCGATGCCTTAGTAGCGATGAATCCGGCAGCCTTGGTAACCAACATCGGTGACTTGCGTGACGGCGGGATTCTTTTAGTTAATAAGGACGCCTTCGACAAGAAAGGCCTTGAACAAGCCGGTTATGAAACCGATCCACTGGAGGATGGCAGCCTCGACAAATACAAGCTGCATTCGGTCGAGATGACCAAACTCACTCGCCTTGCCGTCGATGGGCTGGGATTGAGCCAGAAAGAGGCCGATCGCTGCCGCAACTTCTTTGCGATGGGACTGGTCTTCTGGCTTTATGATCGTTCGCTTGATCCGACGCTGCGATTCATCGAGAAAAAGTTCGGCAAACTCCCCGCCGTGGCCCAAGCCAATACCAATGCCCTTAAGGCAGGCTTCAACTACGGCGAGACCGTCGAGGCAATCCATACGCAGTACCATGTTGGCCCCGCGAAGCTTAAGCCCGGGACTTATCGCAACATTGAAGGCAACCTCGCCCTGGCCTGGGGGCTTGTGGCCGCTGCCCAACTTTCGAACAAGCGGCTCTTTCTGGGTGCCTATCCCATTACCCCTGCCAGCGACATACTGCATTATCTATCCAATTACAAACACTTCGATGTGCTGACTTTCCAGGCAGAAGACGAGATCGCTGCCGTGACGGCAACCATCGGTGCCGCCTTCGCTGGCGAGATGGCCGTCACGGCGTCCAGCGGTCCTGGCATCGCGCTCAAAGGAGAAGCGCTTGGCCTGGCTGTCATGACCGAGCTGCCGATGCTGGTGATCAACGTGCAGCGCGGTGGTCCTTCAACGGGACTTCCCACCAAAACGGAGCAGGCTGACTTGAATCAGGCCCTGTTCGGTCGCAATGGAGAATGTCCCATGCCGGTCGTCGCAGCACGCAGCCCCGGCGATTGTTTCTACGTCGTCCAGGAAGCCTGGCGGATTGCCACCAAGTTCATGCTCCCCGTGTTCGTTCTCACTGATGGCTACATCGCCAACGGCAGCGAACCGTGGAAGATCCCCAAGGTTGCCGAACTGCCGCGAATCGAAATCCATCATCCGAGCGCCAACGGCGACGAGTTCCAACCGTATGTGCGTGATGAGCGTCTGTCTCGGCCTTGGGCTATTCCCGGTACTCCCGGCTTGGAGCATCGGATCGGTGGGCTGGAAAA
Organism: uncultured Planctomycetaceae bacterium; assembly: GCA_937925545.1. Classification (GTDB taxonomy): domain Bacteria; phylum Planctomycetota; class Planctomycetia; order Pirellulales; family Lacipirellulaceae; genus Bythopirellula. The sequence continues at coordinate 686,955 of CALALR010000014.1, read as the reverse complement.
GGCAAATATCACCGGCAACGTGAGCTACGATCCGGTGAATCACGAGAAAATGTGCCTTCTGCGAGAGCAGAAAGTTGCCAATGTTGCCGACGACATCCCCTTGCAAGAGATCGACGGCCCGGAGAGTGGCGATCTGTTGGTCCTCAGCTGGGGCGGCACCTATGGTTCGTGTGCCACTGCCGTCCATACCGCACAAAAAAGTGGCCAGAAAGTAACCCACTGCCACCTGCGTTATTTGAACCCCTTCCCCAAAAACCTCGAAAAGATATTGCGTAGCTTCGATAAAGTTTTGATCCCTGAGTTGAACCTTGGTCAGCTCAACGCCATTATCCGTGCCAGATTCTTGATCGACACCATCGCCCTGAACAAAATTCAAGGCAAGCCGTTTAGCGTTATTGAAATCGTCAACAAAATTAATTCGCTCGTCGGTTAACCCGACAGTCTACACCCATGAGTATTGAATCGACCCTCCCTGTTTTGAAACCTGCCGACTTTGCCAGCGACCAGGATGTGCGTTGGTGCCCCGGCTGTGGCGACTATTCCATTCTCGCCCAGATGAAAAAGATGCTCCCCTCGCTGGGTGTACCTCGCGAGAACATCGTTTTCATCTCCGGCATCGGTTGCTCCAGCCGGTTTCCGTACTACATGAACACCTACGGAATGCACTCGATTCATGGCCGTGCGCCCGCTGTGGCTACCGGCTTGAAAAGTGCACGACCCGACCTGCAAGTGTGGGTCATCACGGGCGACGGCGACGGCCTCTCGATTGGCGGCAACCACCTTATGCATGCCATCCGCCGCAATGTCGACTTGAACATCGTGCTGTTCAACAATCGCATCTACGGCCTGACCAAGGGGCAGTATTCCCCCACTTCCCCTCTGGGAAAAAAGACAAAGAGCTCTCCCATGGGAGCGATCGACAATCCCCTGCATCCCCTGTCGATCGCCATCGGTTGCGAAGCAACCTTTGTAGCACGCAGCATCGACACCAACATCAAACACTTGGGCGACATCCTCAAGCGGGCGGCCGAACATCGCGGCACGGCTTTTGTCGAAGTGTATCAGAACTGCAATGTGTTCAATGACGGTGCCTGGGAATATGCTAAGGCACGTGAAACGAAGGACGACACCACGCTCGAACTGGAGCATGGCAAGCCACTCTTGTTTGGTAAGGATCGCAAGAAAGGGATCCGCCTGCATGGCCTCGATCCCGAAGTGGTCGAGCTGGGGAAGGGAATCACCGAGGACGATCTCTTGTTCCATGACGAGCGGGCAGCCGAGCCGAGCCTGGCTTACCTGCTGAGCCGGATGCGTTACGAAGACGGCTTCCCCGAGCCGATCGGCGTGTTCCGGTGTGTAGACCTGCCCCGCTACGACGATGAGGTAAACAAGCAAATCGAAAAGTCGATCAAGGAAAAAGGCAAAGGGGACCTGGATGCCCTGTTTAACTCCGGCGAAACATGGACAGTCGAATGATTCTCTGCCCCTCCTGTGGATTTGAAAATCTCGAAGGCAATGATTTCTGCGATCAGTGCCAGAATTCGCTCACCGATCTGAGTATTCCGCAACCACGCACGGACGTCGAGCAAGGTTTGCTTAAAGACACTATCGAACTCTTAAAGCCCCGCAAGCCGCTCACCGTATCGCCCGACGACAACATTGGTGATGTCTTGCAGAAAATGGTGGCCGAACGGATCGGGTGTGTCATGGTGGTAGAAGAAGAAAAAATCCACGGCATTTTCACCGAATTCGACGCGCTGATGAAGGTCAACACCAGTGCCAAAACCATGGCCGACCGCCCGATCAGCAGCGTTATGACCACTAGCCCGGTGACCATCGAGATCGAACACAAGATCGCCTACGCCCTCCACAAGATGCACGTCGGCGGCTACCGCCACGTGCCGGTACTCAACAAAGGCAAACTCGTCGGCGTCACCTCCATCCGCGACATCTTAAACTATCTGGCCGATCGAATTGTCGTCCCTGCGTGAGCGTCCACTCTCCCCATAAAGCCGCGACCGGTGGCTGCGCGAATAATGCTACGGGGCGATGCCGGGGGCATTGAGCTGACTGCTTTCAATCCTCCGCTAGATTTCGTACAAAAAAACCTGATCTGCTGATATACGGAGATCCGAACCGTGTACAGAATCTTCTTTGGAATCCTTGGGATACTTCTAGGAGCGACTGCGGGGTTCTTGGTGGCATGCCTTGGGCCCGAACTTCTCTATGGCTTACATCTATTTCTTGGAATAATTGTAGGCTCGATTACTGGCGGTATTGTGGGGCTGATCTACGGAAACAGAATTGGGGTGTTGATAGAACGTAACTTCGGTGACCGGGCAATACATCTGCTCTTTTGGATAGTATTTTGTGCTCTGATCTCTTTATTGATTTGGCTCATGTCGGAGTTGTCTTGACGAGAAACTTGAAACTATGTCAGTCCCCAATCCCCCAGAAACCGCCACCGAGATTGTCAATCGTGTCACAACGTTGCTGACCGATTTCCAACCCGATGTTGAAAGTCCCATCCCCGTCGAAGCTCAGCAGGCCCTCTTTCTCGCTCGTCATTTGCAACAGCAGGCCACCGAACTGCAAACCCCCGCCGAGCGGCGGCAGCAGGCGGAGCTGGATCGCATGATCCAGTCCCCCAGCGACAAGGCCACGATGATGCAGCTTACCGATCAGGCCTTCCGCGCGCGACTGCCGCACCGGGCGGCGGACCAATTGATCCATATTCTCGACGTTCAAGGAGTGCCGCGGTTCTTCAGCACGCTCGACCGCACCCTGCTTAAGGGTTTTCAATCCTTTGGCGCGTATCTACCCGGGGTGGCGATGCCGTTTGTTAAGGAAAAGATGCAACACGAAACGGCCAACGTAATCCTCCCCGCCGAGGAAGAACTGCTGCGCGACTACTTGCAGCAGCGGCGCGAGGTGGGGCTGCGGATGAATGTCAATTTTCTCGGAGAAGCCCTCTTGGGGGAAGGCGAGGCAGAGCGCCGCCTGCAAAACTATCTCGCCGCACTCCAGCGGCCGGAGATCGAAGTGCTCTCGATCAAAATCTCGACGATCTACTCGCAAATCTCACCACTGGCCCGCGAGCATACCATTTCCATTCTCTCTGATCGCTTGGAACTCCTGCTGCGTGCTGCAGCAAAATACCAGTTCGAGCGAAATGACGGCACACGGGTGCCCAAGTTCGTTTACCTCGACATGGAAGAGTACCGCGATATGATCCTCACGGCTGAGGTGCTCATACGTACGCTGAAGCGCAAGGGGCTCGAACAAGCACGGGCAGGCATTGCCCTGCAGGCGTACATTCCCGATTCTTTCGCCATTCAGCAAGAGATCACAGCCTGGGCGCGCGCTCGGCAAGCGAGGGGCGGAGCGCCTGTGACGATTCGTCTCGTCAAGGGGGCCAACATGGAGATGGAGCGTGTCGAAGCCAGCCTGCACGGTTGGCCGCAGGCGCCATTTAAAGAGAAACTCGACACCGATGCCAACTATCACCGCATGCTTCAGTTCGGCATGCAACCGGCAAACCTCGCCGCCGTGCACTTGGGCATCGCCTCGCACAATCTGTTTACTCTCGCTTATGGACTGGTGCTCGCCGTCAAGAACGAAGCGCTCGACAAGGTACAATTTGAAATGCTCGAAGGAATGGCCAACCATCAGCGACGGGCCCTGTTCGACCTCACCCAGAACGTGCTCCTTTACGCGCCCGCATGTCGCCAGGAGGAATTCATCAACGCCATCGGCTACCTTGTCCGCCGCCTCGACGAAAACACCGGCAAAGAAAACTTCCTCCGCCACGCCTTCCGCCTCTCGGTAGACAGCCCCGACTGGAATCAGTTGGCGGCAGACTTTGCGGAGTCGTTCGCACGGATTGAGTCGCTCCCCAGCATACCCCGTCGCACCCAAGATCGGCGCCAACCCCCTTCCCCCCGTCCCCCGTCCCCTGTCCCCCGTCCCCCTTTCTCCAACTCTCCCGATACTGATTGGAGTCTTCCGCACAATGACGACTGGGGAGAGGAGATACTCGCTGACTGGAAGTCGAAGTGTGATGCCCATGCGATCGAGATTCCTCTAACCGTTGCCGGAGAGGAAATCACCGCCGACCGCGAACGACGCGACTCCATGGATCCTTCCCGACCAGGTGTGGTCGTTGCCCGCTACTCTCAGGCGAACACCGAGGACGCTACGGCGGCCATCGAGTGTGCCCAACGCGATCCCGGCGGTTGGCGATCACTCTCCCCCGATGAGCGACTCACGATCCTGGATCGTGTTGCCCAGGAAATTGCAACGCACCGTGGCGATTTTCTGGGTGCGATGCTGGCCGAAGGGGGAAAGCTACTCACCGAGAGTGATCCCGAGGTCTCCGAAGCCATCGACTTCTGCCGATTTTATGCCCGGAGCGCGCACGACTTTCACAACCTGCCGGGAATCGATGCCAGAGGTCGCGGCGTCGTGGTAGTCGTCTCCCCGTGGAACTTCCCGCTTGCGATTCCCTGCGGCGGCGTGGCGGCTGCCCTCTCCGCTGGCAACACGGTCATCCTCAAGCCGGCCAGCGACACGGTGCTGATCGCCTACATGCTCTGTGAATGTTTCTGGACGGCCGGCGTTCCGCGTACTGCTTTGCAACTTTTGCCCTGCAGTGGTGGCTCGGTTGGCCAACAGCTGGTCACACACGATGGTGTCGACGCCGTGATTCTCACCGGCGGCACCGAGACCGCGCTCCACATGCTCGCCGCCAAACCAACGATGAACCTGTTTGCCGAAACTGGGGGCAAGAATGCCACGATTGTCACTGCCCTGGCCGACCGCGACCTGGCCATCAAAAACGTACTCCATTCAGCCTTCAGCCACAGCGGCCAGAAATGCTCGGCCACTTCGCTGTTGATTCTTGAAAGCGAGGTGTACCACGATCAGAAATTCCGCGAAGCGTTTGTCGATGCGGTCGAGAGCCTCACGGTTGGCTCGGCGTGGGAACTCTCTACCAAAGTCGGCCCATTGATTCGGCCCCCCAGCGGCGACCTGGAGCAGGGACTCAAAGAACTTGAACCCGGCGAGTCTTGGGCCGTGCGGCCGCGATTTCACGTCGGCGACAATCCACACCTGGTCGGCCCTGGCGTGAAATGGGGTGTTCGCCCTGAAAGCATCACCCATTGTACCGAATTCTTTGGGCCGCTGCTGGGGGTGATGCAGGCTCGTGACTTGCACGAGGCGATTGACCTGGTGAACGCCACGGGCTACGGCCTCACCTCAGGGCTCGAAAGTCTCGACGATCGCGAACACCAACTTTGGCAGGAAGGAATCCGCGCGGGCAATCTCTATATCAACCGCCCCACCACCGGCGCGATCGTCCTCAGGCAACCCTTTGGTGGCATGGGCAAAAGTGCAGTCGGCCCTGGCATCAAAGCCGGCGGCCCCAACTACGTCGCCCAATTCATGAATTTTCGATGTAGCCGCGACTCTACGTGTCGCCGGTCATCCCTCTCTGAAAGAGACCTGGGCGACACCGGTCTCGACGACTTTTGCGAAAACCTGCGCATGGCCGCCGTCCGCGGCGTCATCAGCACTGCAGACTGCGAACAAATCGTCGCCGCGGCTCAGAGCTACGAACACTGGATGATCCAAGAGTTCGATCACGCCCACGACCATTTCCTGCTGGTGGGTGAAGACAACTTCCGCCGCTATTTGCCACTTGCGGAGGTGCGGATTCGTATGCATCCCGACGACTCACCCCTGGAGATCTTTGCCCGAGCACTCGCTGCTCACACTGCCGGCTGCCGCACGGTAGTGAGTTCGCCGCCCGGCCTGCAATCCAATCACGTGCAGCTTTTGGATGAACTCACCGACAGTTGGGCCGGTGCAATTGAATTCGTCGAAGAGACCGACGCCGACTTGGCTCAAGCTTTGCGCGAAGGCCACATTGATCGGCTGCGTTTTGCGAACCCGCAGCGCGTTCCTTACACGTTACGCACTGCCGCTGCCCTCAACGGCGACTATCTGGCCGACACCTCGGTGAGTCCACACGGCCGCATCGAACTCCTATGGTATTTCCAAGAGCAAACCCTCTCCCACCTCTACCACCGCTACGGCAACCTGGGAGCGCGCAGCGAAGAACAAAGAGCACCTGTGATGTAATTTTCATAGCCGGAGGACCACGTCCTCCGGGAAATGATTTGGTGGTTCTTCCAAATACCTCAAACGCTCTTACAAGGTCTTGAGACGCTTGTCTTCAGTTGGAATCATCATCTGGATGTTCGCCGAGCATCGCCCGGCCGACCTGACTCCAATTCATGATTGCCCTCTTGTCTGCAGAGAACTCATTCGTCGGAAACTCGGCGGCTCGATGCAGCAGTAGCACATCGATCAGGTACGAAACCAATTCGGTGTCTATCTCGTCGGACGTTTCAGAGTATTGAGTTGGATCACGATTAACTTCTGCTCCAACCATTCGCCAGATGTCGCCAGTTGATTCAAACTGAACAATGTAAACACAGAATCCTGTCCAACTTCGATGGAAGAACAACCTGTCATTGTCCCAATAGATGAACCATTTATCCTCCTGCTGCTGCGGAATAAGGCCCTTGCGGATACGCTTGATCTCTTCGGAGGAGAACCTTCGATTCAGCGGAATTGTGGTGCGTTTCTCAGGCAAGTTCTCCGTCCTGAAGTCTGTCGGTTTTGCTGTTTTCATATGAATCCCTCTCTCTTCAAGAACGTTTCTCGCTACGCTCGATGTACAGCAGTTCTGCGTCTTGCTTCACCGCCTCAACAACGCTCATTTGTGTTCCATTCTTTACTCACAACCCACCTCCCACGGCGCAAACTCCTCCCCGCCGCTGATGTTGGCCCAGTTCATTTCTATCCACTCACGGGGATAGCCGTGGTCGAAGGAGACCACATTGCTGAGCCGAACGCGCAGCTCCTGCGGCAAATCCCAATCGCCTGCTGGGAGCCAATCGGTAACCTGCTCTTTCCGCTTCGCGCCAACCAACACGGCTGTCACGCGGCGATCGCCCAATAGCCAGGCCAGGGCAACTCGAGTAGCGCTCACACCCGTTTCTTTGGCGACCGCCACGACTTCATCGATGATGCGGAAACTATCATCGTTCCAGTACCGCGGCAAATCCACGGCCGCCCGCAAGCCGACGCGGGAGCCTTCTTCCGGACCTTTTTGTTTGTCATATTTGCCAGCCAAGAGTCCTCCAGCGATCGCACTCCAACAGAGCATGCCCATCCCTTGGTCAGCACAGGCTGGGAGAATTTCCCGCTCGATGTCTCGCCTCAGCAGATTGTACATGTGCTGTCCGCTGATCAATCGCGTGAGCCCTAGTTTCTCGGCCAGCATGTTCGCCTTCACCATCTGCCAACCAAAGAAGTTGCTGCAACCCAGGTAGCGAACCTTGCCACTATGGACCAGGTCGTCGAGGGTCCGCAGAGTTTCTTCCAAGGGCGTGAACGGATCGAAGCCGTGCATTTGATAGAGATCGATGTAGTCGGTTCCCAATCTCCGCAGACTCGCGTCGATGGACGAAAGGATATGCTTCCGCGAAAGCCCTTTGGCATTGGGGGACTCGTTCATGCGAAACCAGCATTTGGTCGCAATCACCAACTCGTCCCGCTTGTGTGTGGCGATTGCCTTGCCGAGCATCTCTTCGGCGATTCCCTTGGAGTACATGTCGGCAGTGTCGATGAAGTTTCCGCCCCCCTCGATGAAGCGGTTGGTGATTGCGATGGCAGCCTTCTCATCGCAGCCCCAGCCTTCCATTCCAAAGGTCATCGTCCCCAGACAGACTCGCGAGACCAATAGCCCCGACTCACCCAGATAACGATATTTCATGCATCGTGCTCCGTGTTTCATGCACCAAGAATGCAAACATGATAACAAATTCACGGCGACGTGTTCAGCTACAACAACGCCCAGCGATTGCAATCCCTGGGCGTTCTCAATCTCTGGGCGTTACCTGCAATCCAGTTTCCCTTGATCCTGTTTGCGCATTTTCCACGCTGCGGCGGCATACTTATTGTCCAGCCGAGCCAGACGCACTTTGCGCACGTCGAGCGTACGCTTGCCACCCGTGGGGTGTTTCACTAGCACAAATGGCAGGCAAATCGCCTTCACTTTCAGCGGCACGCCCGCCGACTCGGGGAGGTAGCACAAGCGCACCAGTTCTTCCCGAGAATGAGTCACTGCGTCACAGCACCAGAAAAACGAAGGCATATCGTAGTACACATGCAAGAGTGACACGTAGTCCCCCATGCGGATTTCCTCCGGCGCAAGGGGTTTGGACAATGAGCACCCGCTGTCGTTTTCTGGTTCAATCATTTTTGCAGAGCGAACTTTTTCCATAGCAGAGTAGGACAACTCGGGACGGAAAAGGTTCGATTCTGCTGTGAACTCAGGCTTTTTCTACGCTAAGTTTACTGTCGCTGGATAACATCGACCCGGCCCACATTCCCACGCCAGCCATGAGAAGCCCCGCGAGTTGCTGGGGAAAATGCTCTCCCAATGGCGTGGCCATAAACAGGATCCACGTGCCGACGCCCAGCACGATCGACGTGATCGCCCCGCGATTGGTCGCGCGCCGCCAATGCAGCCCGCACACCAGCGGTACGAACGCTCCGACAAGTGGCACCTGGTAACTGCTCGACACCAGGTCGTACACCGACGTGCCGTGCATGATAATTGAGTACACCAACACCCCGATCGTGAACAACAACACGGTCAGGCGCATCAACCGCAATTCCTGCTCATCGCTCATTTCAGGCCAGGCATTTTTGAGCACATTCTGGACAAACACGGTCGCGGGGGCGAGGATCGTCGAAGAGGCCGTCGAAAGAATGGCGGACAACAAAGCGCCGAAAAACAGCACCTTCGTGAGCGGAGGCATGTGCGTCATGACGAGCGTCGGCAGCACATGCTGCGGGTCTTTCTCTGCCAGCTCGGCCGTCTCGGTCGGCATGATCACCAAACTGCACGCCACGATGAACATCGGCACGAACGAAAACAGCAGATAACCCGTGCCACCGATAATCGGTCCCCATACGGCAATGCGCTCGCTCTTGGCAGACATTACTCGCTGAAAAATATCTTGCTGGGGGATCGATCCCAACATGATTGTCACTCCGGCTCCCAGGTAAAAAAGGATTCGCTTGAGTTCGAGCGGCGGAAAAAATTCGAGCATCTCCGCTCCTCGGGCAACTTCGAGGACTTTGCCCGGTCCACCCGCCTGGTTGCCAGCCATCACCGCGATCGCCACTAATCCTAGTACGATGACTACCATCTGGATCGTGTCGGTAATCGCCACCGACCACATGCCGCCAAACAGCGTAAACAGCAGCACCACAGCCGTGCCGATAAAGGTACCTGCCAATGGAGTGATCACACCGTCGGTCAACAGCGAGAAGACGATTCCCATCGCGGCAATCTGCGCGGCAACCCACCCCAGGTAGGAGATCAGACTCACTCCGGAGCAGAACAACTCAACTGCTTTCCCGTACCGCTGGCGATAAAAATCGTTGATCGTCAGCAGCGACATGCGATACAGTTTATGGGCAAAGAACAGTCCCACCAGAATCAAACAGAACGACGCTCCCCACGGGTCCTCTGCCGTTTCGACCAACCCTCCTTCGAGAAACTTGGCCGGGATGCCGATCACCGTCTCCGACCCAAACCAGGTGGCGAACGTGGTGCCCACAATGACACCCATCGGAAGGGCCCGTCCCGCGACAGTGTAATCCGCCGTATTCTTCACCCGCCGCGCAAACCACAGGCCCATGGCAATCGAGGCAAGCAGATAGAGGGTGACAAAGGTGATGAGCATGAGAAAAAAATGAAGCCTACCCTGAAGTTGGCAAGCTAATCGCCTCTCGAATTCAACCACTCCTCCAGATTCGGATACCCGTCGCCATCCTGGTCGCCCAGGTGATCGTCTTCATTTGGGTTAAGCCCTTGCTCTCGTTCCCACGCGTCGGGCATGCCGTCGTTATCGGTGTCTGTGGGTGGTTCAGTGGAGTAGTAGTTCGGCCAGCCGCCGACATCAGTTTGTGAATCAATCAGGGTTCCCTTGCCAGTGCGTACTTGTTCGACGATTCGCTCATCGACGGCATCCCTCTTGGGGAGAGTCGCACCTGCCGACGCGAGCACCGCATCGTACGCCTCTTTTGCAGTGTGTGTGGTTACGGGAGCAGTTTCAAAAGGCTCTTCACGTTTCTTGCCGCGACTGGCGTTGGCGATCAACTGCCAAAAGTCGCCGTTTTTCCTGCCGGCACCTTCTTCGAAGTTGCCCTGCTGATACATCTCGGTCGTCGCGCCCCCCACTTTGAAAGCTGGACCGTTGGGTCGGCGGATGTAGTTGCCCACATAGTTCATCCGCACCGGGTCTTCGGCGGAGTAGCCGTTGCTGTCGTAGATCACGTTGTTGCGAAAGTCGAACAGGATGCTGCCCGGGCCGTAAGTGCCAGGTCGCGGACTGCGGGTGCGATGGTGGGCATATAAATTGTGGTGAAAGCTGACCCGACCGTTGCAGCGAATGAGTGAGCCAAACCCATGGTCTCCCTTGTGATGGGCACCATGGTTGAGCGACTCGGCGATCATGCACCATTGAACGCTCACGTTGTCGATACCCGCCCCCGAGACCGTGCAACATTCGTCGGTCGACCAGGTTGCTGAACAATGGTCGAGAATCACGTCGTGCGACGGCGCGCCGACGGACACAGCATCTGGTTCGAACGTTTTGCCCTTGGCCAACAGGGCGGCTGCCGGTTCATCCCCAGGTCGAAATCGCAGATGACGCACGATTACATCATGGGCACGGATCGTGAAATTGAAATTCTTCAAGCAGATACCATCGCCGGGTGCCGACTGACCTGCGATGGTGCAATAGGGTTCGCGACATTCGAGGGGCTGCTCAAGTGGAATAACTCCGGACACACGAAACAGAATATATCGCGGCCCCTCCGTTTCGACTGCCTCGCGAAAGCTTCCGGGCCCGGAGTCGTTCAGATTGGTCACAAAAATCACTCGACCACCCCGCCCCCCTTGGGTGTGTGCGCCAAACCCTTCGGCACCGGGGAAAGCAAGCGGTGGCGACGCTGCTGCAAGTGAGAATTCAAGACTTGAAAACCATATCACCGCACAAAATACCAAACACCGGATAAGTTTATGAATTGCCATGATATACCTTCTCAAAACACCGGCTGAATCTGCTTCAGCCGCGCTTCTGTTTCTGCCATCAATGTATCTTCTGCCGCTTCGTCGGCAGCTTCGTAGGTAACGCTAAATCGCAGAAACGCTCCTGCGTCGTCCCACGGTACGGTGCAGATCGATTGCTCGGTGATGAGATACTGGCTCGCCGCTTCAGCATTGTCAAAATTCTGTCCGCTCGCCAGGCCCTTGGGTGATGGGGTGTAAAGAAAATACGTCCCCCCAGGCATCGTGCATTGAAAACCACACCGGCTCAAGGTGGCGACCAGCTTTTCCATCCGGCGACGATACTTCTCGCGAATTCGCGCAGGGATCGAAGGCTCATCGAGTGCCGCGACTGCAGCTTTTTGAATTGCGATAAACTGCCCCGAGTCGAAGTTGTCTTTCACGTCGGCAAACGCGCTGACAATTCGTTCGTTGCCACAGACCCATCCCAAGCGCCAGCCGATCATGTCGAATCCTTTGGACATCGAATGTAGTTCGACCCCAACGTCAATTGCCCCCGGGATTGCCAGAAAACTATTCGGCTCTCGGTCATAAGAAAGCATGGCGTGGGCAGCATCTTGCACCACAACGATGTTATTCTCCTTGGCAAAGCGAATCACCGATTCGTAAAACTCCCGCGTGGCAGTCTTGCCAGTGGGGCTGTTGGGAAAACACAGCACTAGCAATTTGGTGGAGTTGAGAATGTCTGGCGGAATGCTCGCCAAATCGGGAAGAAAATCGTTCTCCGCCAACAACGGCAATTTATACACGCGGCCCCCGTAATAGGCCGTATGTGTCCCAGCCACGGGATAGCCCGGCACAGTCATGAGCGTGACGTCCCCCGGATTGATAAACACTCCGGGCAAGATTGCCAGCGCCGATTTCGACCCAATGCAATGATTCACCTGGGTTGCCGGATCGAGCGTCACCCCGTACTCTCGCTGCATAAACCGAGCGACCGCTTCCTTGTAGGCGGCGATTCCGTTATCCGCATAGCCACGATTTTCTGGTCTACCAATCTCTTCGGCCATCGTGCGCAGCACCAACTCGTCCGCCACACCATCGTTTTCTCCGATGCCAAAATCTAATAGCTTCCGCTCCGGATGCTCAGCCAGTGCTTTGCGTTTGGCGCGCTTGATCTTCTCAAATTTGTAGATGGCCGTGCCCTTGCCATATTGGGCCCCCCCAATGCGGTCGGCAAAGAGGGATTGAAAATAAGGATCGCTCATAGTCGTCTCAAGGAAGTCTTGGTGAAAACATCAAAACCGCCAAGGTAATAGAACAGACTACGAGCGGCAAGGAGCAGAGAGTTCGCAACTGCCACGCAGTCCGGGAAATTCCCCGGAGGACGTGGTCCTCCGGCTGAGATTACCTGCACCAGATCGAAAAACTAGTGCCCCCTGCAAGACCGCTCCCGAACGGTTACAATATTTGCTCATAGCACACATCGGATTCCGTTAGTTGGAGGGAACCATCTTGTCGCAATCATTTGTTCATCTGCATTGTCATAGCCACTACAGTCTGCTGGATGGGGCGAGTCCCATCAAACTTCTAGTGAGCCGCGCCAAAGAGTTGGGCATGAACGCGCTGGCGCTTACCGACCATGGGAACCTCTACGGGGCTCTCCAATTCTATCAAGCCTGCCGCGAAGAAGAGATCAATCCAATCCTTGGCTACGAAGCCTACGTCTCGCCGGGGAGCCGGTTCGATAAATCCGGCGCTTCGAGCAGCAAAGAGGCCAGCTTTCATCTCACTCTGCTCGCACAGAATCGCATCGGGTTTCAGAACTTGATCAAGCTCTCCAGCCGGGCGTTTCTCGAGGGCTTTTATCACAAGCCCCGCATCGATCGCGAACTGCTCGCCGAACATTCCGAGGGAATTATCTGCCTGAGCGGGTGTGTGTCGGGCGAGTTCAGCCGGTCGCTCTTGAACGGCAACAACCCGGCTACCGAGGAGCAGATTGCCCAGGCCACTACAATCGCCGAGTGGTTCAGCAGTGTATTTGGCAATCGCTATTTCATCGAAATCCAAAACAACGGCCTCGACATTCAAAAGCAGGCGATGGAGGCCGCCCTGGTGGTTGCCCAGCGAGTCGGATTGCCTGTTGTGGCCACCAGCGATGCCCACTATGTTCGGCAAGAGGACGCCGAGGCACAGGACGTGCTCTTGTGCATTAACACGGGGAAATTCCGCACAGACACCAACCGCATGAAGATGGAGGGTGATCAATTCTTCCTGCGGAGTCCCGAACAAATGTACGCGGCTCTGCCCGGTTGCGAGGAGGCCTTGCAGCGGTCGCAGGAGATTGCCGACTCGGTCCATATCGATCTCGAGCTGGGCAAACGCCATTTCCCCAGCTTCACGCCCCCTGAACAAAAACGTTCCGAAGATTACTTACGTGAACTGTGCATCGCCGGGCTCAAAGAACGCTACGCCAATGAGCCGCAGCGTTGGCAGGGAGACGATCTTTCCCAAGAAGTCTACGACCGCTTGGATCGCGAATTGGGCGTGATCACCAAGCTCGGTTTTTGCGACTACTTTCTCATCGTCTGGGACTTTGTCCGCTTTGCTGTCGAGAAAGGAATCCCCTGCACGGCTCGTGGTTCAGGAGTCGGCTCACTGGTGTGTTACGCGCTCAAGATGAGCCACGTCTGTCCGCTCCGTTACGATCTTCTGTTCGAGCGTTTCCTTGATGAAAGCCGCCTCGAAGCTCCTGATATCGACATCGACTTCTGCAAAGAACGCCGCGGCGAAGTCATTCAATATGTTAAAGACAAATATGGTGCCGCGAATGTTGCCCAGATCGGCACGTTTGGCACGCTGGCCGCACGGGCAGCAATTCGCGACGTGGGTCGCACGCTCGGCATGCCGATCTTCCGCGTCGATCAGGTCGTGGCAATGGTTCCCGACCAACTCGGCATTTCCATCGACAAAGCACTCGAACAAAGTGACGAACTCAAAAAGACCTACGAATCGGACGGCGAAATTCGCGAGCTGCTAGACCTCGCTCGCAAGATCGAAGGCCTGGCGCGCAACGTCGGCACTCACGCCGCGGCGGTGGTGATCGCTGAAAAGCCGGTCGAAGAATTTGTTCCTCTTCAACATGTTAAGGGCAAGACCGAGGTCATTACTCAATGGGCCATGGGCGACGTCGAACGCGCTGGCCTGCTGAAGATGGATTTCCTCGGCTTGCGGAATCTCACGATCCTCGCCCGGACGATTGAGTTGGTTGAAGAATCACGCAGCGAGAAGATCGATCCCTACCAGTTTCCCCTCGACGACCAGGAGACGTTCGACCTCTTATGTCGCGGAGAAACCAAGGGGATTTTCCAACTCGAATCGGGTGGCATCCGCGACCTCTTGCAACGGATGAAGCCCGACCATTTTCACGACATCATCGCTACCAATGCCCTCTATCGCCCCGGCCCGCTCGAAGGGGGCATGGTCGACGACTACATCGAAGTCAAACATGGCCGCAAGCAGGCCGAGTATCCACACGCGGTCATGGAAGAAATCCTCGCTGAGACCCACGGTGTGATGGTGTACCAGGAGCAGGTGATGCGGATTCTCAACCGCTTGGGAGGCATTCAACTCTCCAATGCGTACACCTGCATCAAGGCGATCAGCAAGAAAAAGCTGCCGATGATCGCCAAGTACCGCGAGGAATTCATCGCAGGGGCCCACAGCCAGGGACTCGACAAGAAAAAGGCCGCCGAGTTGTTCGGCATGATCGAAAAATTCGCGGGCTACGGGTTCAATAAGAGCCACTCCACTGCCTACGCCCTGATTGCCTACATGACTGCCTACCTCAAGGCACATTACAAAGTTGAGTTCATGGCCGCCCTGTTGTCGTGTGATATCCCCGGCCGTAATTTCAAGAGCAAGGATGCCCTGGTCGAACATCTGGAAGATTGCCGCCGGATGGAAATCGAGGTTGTTCCGCCCAACGTAAACTCTTCCGGACCCGATTTCCTGGTCCGCGATGGCAAAATTCTCTTTGGGCTCAGCGCGATTAAAGCCTGCGGCACCGGTGCCGCGGAAGCCATCCTGGCCGAGCGTGAGAAGAATGGTCCCTTCAAGAGCCTGTTTAATTTTTGCGAGCGGGTCGATCCGCAACTCTGCAACCGTGCTACCATCGAGTCACTGATCAAAGCCGGAGCCTGTGACGACCTGGGTGGTCATCGAGCCCAACTCATGATGCTCCTGGAACGAGCCCTCCAAGCCGGAGCCGCAGCAGCTTCCGATCGCCGTTCGGGTCAAATCGGACTCTTCGACGATGAAGACGAACCTGCCGATACCGCCACAGCCGCCGACATGCCGAATGTGACTCCCTGGGAAGAAAAGGATCAGCTTGCCCGCGAGAAAGAGGTGCTGGGGTTTTATCTCTCCAGCCACCCTCTTGCCGAACACGAGCAAATCATCCGCACTTACTGCTCCCACACCAGTCAATCGCTTGCCAACCTGGCCCACCGCGATGAAGTCCACCTCGGCGGCATGATTGCGTCGATCAAATTCTCGCACACCAAGAACCCGCGCGCTGGCAGCACCCACACCAAGTATGCGATGTGGGACCTGGAAGACCTCGACGGCATCGTCCGGTGCATCATGTGGCCTGAGCAATTCGCAGAGTTCGGCCACCTGGTCGTGCCTGATGCCATCCTGGCGGTCATCGGCAAGGTCGATCGCCGCGCTGGCAGTGAAGAAGTCAATCTGATCGTCGATAAGCTGCTACCACTCGATGAAATGGAACAACAGTTTTCCAGTGGCATGGTGATTCGTATCCGCGAAGAGGAGCATGGCGAGTCGGGTCTGGAGAAGCTCAAAGAAATCGTGCGGGGCTATCCCGGCAAGAAGAAACTTCGCTTGCGACTCGATCTGGCAACCGGCGGACAAGTCTGGCTCGATAGCAATTCCACCGGCATCGAAGCCTCGCCAGAACTCAACATGCGGATCGACCAACTTCTCGGCGAAGGCAACCGCATCATGGAACGCGTCACGAACGGCAAATCCCGCTGAATATGTTAGCCGCGATTGCGGAGCGTCAGCGGAGCAGAGCGCGATAACTCCGAAGCGCGTCGACACGGATACCCCACAGTATGACCCAACCAATCATTCACCTGATCGCCGAGTGGTCTCCTTTCGACGCTGCTGCCCATCTGCGTGAAATAGTCCGCAGCCAGGTGCAGGCTGGCGAACGCGTGGTTGTCATTGTTCAATCTGCGAACCCTGAGGCACGAGATGAGATTCAAAACCTGGGAGCGACCTGCCTCCCCCTGCGCAGGCGCTGGCAGATCGATCCCTTTTCTCTCGGCCAGTGCGCGCTCCTGTTTCGCTCGAAGCAACCAAGAGTCGTCCATTTCTGGGGAACTCACGCAACGCAACTGGCGGCGCTTGCGCGTTGGGTACTTCCCAAAGTGCGGCTCATAGCGACACTTCCCGCTGAACCCGAACAAGAAAATTCTTGGCTCAATCTCTGTTTCGGTAGTGACACTCAGGCGCTCGACAAGATTGTGGTTGACTATGCCACGAATCCGGCAGAAAAAGTGCAGGTCTTTCCGCCTGGCGTATCAGTTGCAGCTGAGACTTGTATTTCACGAGAGGAACTGTTGGCCTCACTCAATCTCCCTGCTGACGCACAGCTTATTACCATCGCCGGCCCGCTTACCCGATCGCAATGGATCGACGAAGCGATCTGGAATTACGAACTTGTCCGCACTTTGCACGAGCAAGCCTGCCTGGTGATTCTCGGCGACGGCCCCGACCGCGCCCGCCTGGAACGCTATGCCCGCCTCGTCAGCGAACCCTCCGCCATCCGCTTCATAAAAGGGGTCGGGAGTCTTTTCCAATCAAAGACTCCCGACCCCTTTTTCGACCTCCTGCGACACAGTACCCTCTACTGGCAACCTGGACGCAGCACATCGATCCCCACGGCTCTCCTTGCGGCACAGGCACTCGCAGTACCTACCGTGGCCAACCGGATCGATCCCCATGCCCAGGTGATCACGCACGGCGAAAATGGCTATCTGGTTCCGACCGACAAGCGTGCCGTCTGGACCCGCCATTCGGTCGAGCTTCTGAATGATTCATCGCTAAGTGAGCGGTTCGCGAACAACTCTCGCAAGGTGATCGCTGAGCGGTATTCCTTGCAGGCGATGCTCATCGCGTATAACAAACTTGTCGAAACGTGTTAGCAAGTCACAATTCCAAATGCCTTATGCCGCCCTTTGCCCCAGCCTCCTAAACCATTAGAATTACCCTAAGTTGCATGAAACAACTCGTCTCGCAGGGAGGTACCAGGGAGGAATGAACGCGATGAATGACGTCTTGGCGGTGGTTCTGGCAGGCGGCAAGGGCACTCGCCTCGAACCCTTAACTCGTGAGCGCGCGAAGCCCGCGGTCCCCTTCGGTGGTATCTATCGCATCATCGACTTCACGCTCTCCAATTGCATCAACAGCGGAATCCGCCGCGTCTTGGTGCTCACCCAATACAAGGCGATGAGCCTCAATCGCCATCTCGGCACCGGTTGGCGACATCTGTTGAGTCGCGAGCTTGGCGAATTCATCGACGTCGTCCCTCCCCAGCAACGCATCGATGATCAATGGTATCGTGGCACGGCCGACGCCGTCTATCAAAACATTTACACTCTCGAAAAGGAGCGCCCCGAGCACGTCGTCATCCTGGCCGGTGACCATATCTACAAGATGGACTACGCCAAGATGGTTGAATACCACAAACAAAACAACGCCGACCTTACGATTGCCGCCCTAAGAGTTGGCGTTGACGAGGCCCGGTCCTTCGGTGTGATGCAGACCGACGAGGAGAATCGCAT
Source organism: uncultured Planctomycetaceae bacterium (assembly GCA_937925545.1). Classification (GTDB taxonomy): domain Bacteria; phylum Planctomycetota; class Planctomycetia; order Pirellulales; family Lacipirellulaceae; genus Bythopirellula. The sequence continues at coordinate 668,928 of CALALR010000014.1, read as the reverse complement.
TATCGGTTTCGAGGAAAAACCTGCCGAGCCTAAAACTATGCCTGGCAGCGACTCCCAATGCCTCGCTTCGATGGGCATCTATGTCTTTAATGCCCACTTTCTCTTCGACCAGCTTTGTCAGGACGCCACCAATCAGACTTCCGCTCACGACTTCGGGCGTAATATCATCCCTTCGGTGATCAAGTCACATCGGCTCTTGGCTTATCCGTTTATTGATGAGAACTCTAAGGCCGATCTCTACTGGCGGGATGTTGGTACGTTGGATGCCTATTACCAATCGAATATCGAACTGACCGACGTCGAGCCCCTCTTGAATCTTTATGACTATCGCTGGCCGGTGCGTACCGACCAGCCGAACCTACCGCCCCCCAAGTTCGTATTTAACGAACCCACCGGCCGCCGCGGCATGGCCACCGACAGCATCGTGGCCGCGGGCACGATCATTTCGGGTGGGAAAGTGGATCGCTCGATTCTCTCGCCCCGGGTGCGAGTTGAGGAATGCGCCGAGGTCACCGGCTCGATCCTGTTTCGCGGAGTGCAAATAGGCAAGGGAGCGGTCGTCCGTAACGCTATCATTGACAAATACGTGCACGTCCCCGACGGCGTCCAAATCGGCGTGGACCTGGACCTCGACACCCGCCGAGGATTTACGATTACTGAAGGCGGCATCGTCGTCGTTCCGGTGGTCGAAGCCGTGGAAGAAATCTTTTCACGGACTTAACCTTTGTCATGCCACGTTAGCCGCGACGCGCCTGGCGAGTTCCACGAGCCGCAGCCGAGTAATTATTTTGCCGCCTCGCGCTGCGGCAAGACCCACCCAAAAAACATTGCCCACAGCATTGCAACCGCAATTACAAGCATCATACCTATAAACTCCTCATGCGCCGTTTGCGCAGTCGCCCAATTGCGGTGACAGCCTAATCCCATAATGACCAACGGTATCACCGTCTGGTTGGCGATCCTGAAGGGGGTGATCGGAACTGCGGTTCGTAAAATGCGAGTAATATGCGACATGATTGGCCTTTCTCTAAGCTAAAGGACCTTCTGAAATGCAACCCTTTCTTTTGAGTGCAAAGATGAAGTCTTCAATTTATGGACGTCCTACACCGATCAGTTCTTTTAAAAATTATATCGCATGGCTGACCATTAGCCAGCCGTTGGCCCCTCTTGCTTTACTTGAAAAGTCTGTCCAATTGGGACGAATTCAGATGTATCTCGCATGGCCAACTTAGCGCGAATGTCCTCCATACGACGAACCGTTTCCACACTATAAAGCCGTTCGCCACAGTGTTCACAAACCTCTGCATCAACCTCTACGACAGCCGTGTGATCGCCACCATGAACTAGTTTTTCCACGCGCTTTCTCACGAGGGCCCCACCACAGATATGAGACAATCCCGTAGTCTTCACTCCTCCATACCCTCCCCTTCCACCACCTTGTTGGCAAAGCCCTTGTACGCATCCCACATCTCTCTGGCCATCGAGTCGGGGAAACAATGAAATTCTCCTGCCTGGAGAGCTTTGATCATTGCCTCGGCAACCACCTCGGGTGGCTCGGCGATCTCTTTTAACTCCGCGGCGGCGGCCATGTCGGTATCGATCGGGCCGGGATGCACGCTGACGACCGCAGTTTGCTGTTCTTCAAGCGACGCCCGCAAGGCTTGGGTGATGGAATACGAGGCGGCCTTGGAAGCACAATAGGTGGCAAAGTCCGGAAAGCTCTGCAGCGACGCCACCGAGTTCAACTGCACCAAAGCACCACCCCCGTTCGCCTTTAACACTGGGGCGAAGGCCTGGGCCACGCGGATCAGGCCGTACACGTTTGCATTCATTTCAAACTCGAGTGCGTCAATCGCATCGGCCGACAATGCACTCGCAGTCCTCAACACGCCCGCGTTGTTGACGACCAATTCCACGTCACCTGCGGTACGGGCCGCTGATTGGATCGTGTCGGGTTTCGTCAGATCCAACTCCACGGGGACCACTTTATCGCCATGTTGTTTGACCAGCGGGTCGGCTGAAGCAGGGTCTCGCACCGCTGCGTAGACTTTCTTGGCTCCTTGTTTAAGCAATGTTTCGGTGATCGCTTTACCGATTCCCCGGTTGGCCCCTGTGACTAATGCCACTTTTCCCTGGATATTGAAGCTCATTTGTTTCTCCTCTTCAACAGTATGATTTGCTGTCGCTTGCTGAACTCAGTTCAATCTAGAGAATTATAAAGAGTGGGCAAGTAATCTCCGGGAATTCAATTTGAACTGCAAGGTGACAATATGTCCAAAAATATCAATCCCATCGTCCGCGGACCGAGTGACGGGGAAATGATCTATGTCGGCGGTGCTCTGTATCGATTTCTAGCCGTGAAGGACGAAACGGATGGAAAGTACGGCTTATGGGAGGCGATTGTGCCTCCCGGTGGTGGAACGCCACCTCACTTACATCGCAACGAAGAAGAGGGTTTTTACATTGTGAGTGGCACGGTCACAGTTTATGGCGAGGGCCTGGAAGTCGAGACCTCGGCGGGTTCCTTCGTGCATTTGCCTGCCAATAGTACGCATTGGTTCAGAAACAACTCTGCTCAAAATGCCAAGATGATCGTTGTCGTTGCTCCTGGTGGAATGGAGGCAATGTTCAAAGAAACAGGCCGCCTCGCCACCGATCCCACCGCACCGATTCCCCCTATAGACGAGGAAGAGATACAAAAACTACTCAGCATAGCACCCAAGTATGGGATTGAAATTAGCGTTCCGAGTTGATGGGCAGATGAAAGCACAACTTCTGCGTTTCACGCTCCGCATTTTGCAAGCTACACTACGTCAGATCCACCACCAGACAACTGCATCATATATTCGATCCCCCAACCACTTGCGGGCGAGCATCATCGGACGTGCCATCTTGCCGACTACGTAGCGGGTCTTTGGCCGACGGGTGCGGATCGCACGTGAGACGGTTTTCGCAACCACGCTGGCCGGGGAGCCGTTGCCTTCCTTATATGCCTCGCTGCTGGCCACCTTGATCCGCTCAGCTATTTCACCATAAGCCGTGTGGCCGGAGCGCTGCATCATCGGGCCGACCATCGAGTCGTCGAACTCCGTTTCGATGATGCCGGGCTGGATGATGATCACGTCGATCCCAAAAGGGGCCACTTCCATCCGCAGGCAATCGGACCAGCCTTCCAGGGCATGTTTCGACCCGTGATACCAGGCCCCTAATGGCATATAGATCTCACCGGCCATGGATGAGATGTTCACAATCTTGCCATGACCTTGCTGGCGCATGTGGGGTAGAAACGCCTGAGTGATGCGTGCCAGGCCAAAGAGATTCACCTCGAACTGGTACTTCGCATCCGAGAGGGGGGTATCTTCCACCGCGCCGTAATTGCCGAACCCGGCATTGTTCACCAGCACGTCGAGCTGCTTCTGCTCGGTCAAGATCTGGGCAACTACCCGCGCGACATCCTCCTCTTTGGTGATATCCATCGGGAGGACTATGGCCCCCTTGCCCTCCAGGTCGGCCATCTTCTCGACTCGCCGTGCCGCCCCATAGACCACCAACCCATCTGCCAACAACTGCTCGGCAATTGCCTTGCCGATCCCCGACGAAGCCCCTGTCACCAGGGCCACGGTGTTCTTCTTTGCCATAGGTTTCTATCAGCCTCTGCATCGGTTCCGTTCATGAGAAAACGTGATTCTACCATAGATACAATAAGATTTTAGCCACGGATTTGCACGGATGAACCACGGACTGGGGAGTATATGCCCCTCCGTGTTTCAACAGTTTCGATCCGTGGTCTTTTGTGGATTATGGCATAGGCCAGCTCCAAATTGAGTTCGCTTTTTTCTCTGATGAGGGGTTGCTAAAATTGAGGTCCCAAAAGATAGGCAACTTTCAGATCTTGCTTGTTGCATTGTGAGTACACTTTATATGGCACGATCGCTAGCGCTCTGCTGTCTGCTTTCACTCTTTGCATCCAACCTGGCTTGGGCCGTAGTACTCACCGACATTCGACGCATTGCGCTCCTGGGTGATGTGGCGTCTGTATCCAATAGCGACATGGTTCACTTTGATTCATTTCAGGCACCCATGATCAATAACATCGGCGACGTCGCATTTACTGCATCGATTGAAAACTCCGCCGGAAATCTGGTCGACGATCGTGGCATCTGGGCGACCCAGTCTGGCGTTCTCACTGAACGACTGCGGGAAGGTCAGTTGGCACCTGGAGCCGCACCCGATGGAAGTACGCTCTTCTCATTCTTTCGGAATCTGACTTTCAATGATGCAGGCGTAGTTGGCTTCCTCGGAGATACAAACCAAACCGATTACAGAAGCGGCTATTGGACCAATTCCTCCAGTGCCACCTTACCGATCGCAGTCCTTAATACACCATTGATTGGCTATCCCTGGGAGTACGCAAGTGTAGATTATGTTCCATCCCTCAATAGCCAGGGTAAGATGGCGTTCAATCTATCCATTGCCCCCCCCGTTACACTTGTTGGTTTCCGATATGGAATATTTATCAACGATTCCTTCTCCGTTGACCAAGTGGCTCTGCAGGGCGAGTCTGCAGTTGGTACTTCGGGATTGTTCGGCAGGATCATTCGCACCGATCCACCAATCAACGACAGTGGAGAAACAGCATTTCAAATTGAGCTTGTTGACCCAAATACAGGACAGAAAATCTCCGAAGGCATCTTCGCGGGAAATTCGCAGAATCTCACTTTGGTGGCGCAATCTGGTCAAAGTGCCCCTGGCACCAATGGGACATTCTTGTTCTTAGCAAACCATAGAATGCCGCTTAACAACGATGGTGATACGGTGTTTAAGGCAAGATTGCAGGGTGGTACGATTATCCCCGAGAATGATCGCGGGATTTGGCGTACAAACAATGGGGCAATCGAGCTCCTGGCTCGCAGAGGTAACATTGCTCTGCCTGCCATGGGGACTTCTGCGGATGCTGTGTTCGATGACTTTTTTTCCAGCACCGTGGACGACACTGATCAAGTGGTTTTTTCTGCTTACCTGACCGGAGTTGATATCACTCCTTCTAAACGCACGACACTCTGGAGTGCTCGCCCAGGCGAACTCAAACTCTTGTTACAGCCCGGCATGTCGGCCCCAGGAACGAGCGACACCTTCTCCAGCTTTTCGACTAACGGCTTTGCGACGAATCGAAACGGCCAGGTGGTTGTGCATGCAACGGCTGGAGGATTGAACGGCATCTGGGCCCAAGATCCGGCAGGCCTCTTCCTGCTGATCGCCCGCGTCGGCGATATGCTGGAAGTTGCTCCTGGAGAATTTCGCAGCATTACTGGGATCGATCTATTTAGCCTTTCCGGAGGTGGTGACGGCCGTAGCCGCGTGATTAACGATGCCGGCGAGATCGTCTTCACTGCCACCTTGGATGACGGTAGAAAAGGGATCTTTGTTTCTGACGTGGCAGCATATCTAGCCGCCGACTTCGACCGCGATGGCGACGTCGACCTCGATGATCTCACCGACCCCGAGCATGGCTGGCAGGCTCGCTATGGTATTGACCTCGACGGGCACGACTTCCTCACCTGGCAACGCCAACTCGGCAGCAGTATTTCTTCTTTACGAGCCGTGACGTCCTCTCCCACGGTTGTCCCCGAACCGGCAACCATTATGATTCTGCTGATAGCCGCATCATGTACCGCAACACGTTGCACTCTGCGATCGTTACGACGCAACTGCCATTCTCGCCATGATCTCTTGCTCTGTCAGAAATTTATCGATTAACTAGCTTAGTCTCCAGAGTTTTCTGGCAAGCAACTACCTCTCCACAGTCGTCACTGCTCGCTCAAGTCTATCCACCTGACAAAAGTCTGACTTACACTATACCAGCTTAGACTAGCGAGACACTCCTTGGAATTGTGCGTCACCAAAGCCAAGTATGGGATAGAAGATAAAACCAAGAATAGCTAGTCCCAGACCAAAACCAGCCCCCTTGCCAAAATTTCGCGCAATGTCGATGGAAACAATAATTGCCACGACAAAATTAACAATGGGTATAAGCAACAGTATGATCCACCACAACGGTCGTCCGGCGATTTCCAGCATGAGGATGATATTGTAAATTGGGATTATAGCTCCCCAGCCAGGTTTGCCAGACTTGACAAACGTTTTCCAAAGACCAGCAATCGCAAGGATTACAATTGCGAGCCAAACGATTCCGATGAGCGCCCCTCCTCCCTCGCTAGTCTCTAGTTCAACTTGAGCAAAAAAAGGTGTGTTGCAGATTTCATTCATCTTCGGTTCTCCTTTTCGATATCAGGATGGATCCAAAAACTGAAAGCCGATCTTCATCTACTCCACTTCGCCGCTCTCTGAACCTGTGTGAGGTTCCGTAATTTTTTCTTTAATGACCTTTCCACTTCGTACGAACGAAATCCCCTGCTGCCCGCTTGTGTCGATCATCACCGCCTCGATGATTGGTTCGGAAACAGGCTCCTGGGAAACCCACTCCACCAGAAAGTTGGCACCACTACCGCCTGAAGTGTCCTCTCGCTCCACCAGAAACTCGGTAGTGGCCAGCGGGGCGACGGAAAGAGGTTTGTCGAGAAAACGTCGTATCTCTTTCCCCTTGGTGTCGAAGTAACGCACCGAAGTCAGGATGATCTCCCGATCGAGACTCGTGTTTCTCACACTCAACGTGACCGTCAAGAGATGGGGCTGGCCGTCTTGATGGTACACGTGTGAATAAGCGGGCACGTAGACGGTTTGTCCTTGGACCGCGCTCAAGGCCAACTCGTCAACATTCAGTTCTGCCGCAGGAGTACCCGTCTCTTGAGGCGATTGAAAGCGCAAGGCATTCTCAAACGAGTCCAGACGGCGCTCCAAGTAATAGGCCCCCAGAAAGATCGGCACCAACAGGATGAGGAAAAAGAAGAGAAGTATCAACCAGAATCGCCGCATGAACGCGTCGACATTAGCATCTGAATGATTGGTCATGGCAGTTCTCGTTTGTGATTCTGCTCTGTAGCAAACCCAAGTATCTTCTGACCATAACGGAATCGCCAGGTTCCCGCAATTCAAATTGATGCCATCTTGCCCTCGTCTCTAATCACTTCTTATCAAACCGCAACAACTGGTAACCCAACATTCCCTTGCGACTCGCCTTCTCCAGCATTTGCGTAGCTCGCAGAAATAACTGCTTCTCGCTCGATTCAGTCCAGCCCGCGACACTGGCACCAAGAAACCCATACGTCGGCAAGGTGTTTTCCGTGATGTCCTTCACTTCTGTCAGGACCAGGTCGTTCACCAGTCCCAATTCCCGATACCTTTCTAATGAGCAGGTCAAATCAACCTGTCCATAACTCCGCTGAACCGACTCATCAGCCGAGAAGTCGATCGCGGAGAGATATTCCACGGCCCGCTCACTGGGTATAAAATCTGAGAGTGTCAAATTACCTCCACTGCGCAACAGGCGCCCGGCTTCGACCATAAACGCCGCTCGATCGAAGTGAAACACGCTCTCCACGGCCAACACTACGTCGCTACTTGCATCCTCAAGCGGAATCCGCGCCGCATCGGCCTGCAACCACTCGATACAGTTTGAGCCGCGAGGCTTTATCATCTCAACCGCCCGCTGCAACTGCCGCTCGTCGATGTTCACGCCAACAAGTTCCAGCTCACCAAACCGCTCATTCAAACTGGCAATCGTGCCGCCAAAACCACAACCGACATCGACGATTCGCAATCCATTTCGAATTCCTGCCACCTCACACAGAACCTGGCACAGCCTTTCGGCGGCTTCACCATATTCTTCAGGCGAGCAAGTCCCTTGTGGTGGATCCGGCCAATAGCCCCAATGCACGTGCCGACTGAATGCTGCTGCTGCACGAGCGTCATCGTTGGCCAATCGCTGCAGCAATCCATCGAAATAGGGTGGGTTGGAAATCTTATTGACCATGGCCCTGCTCCCAAAGGTTAGATTTTTGCCAGGAAACTCATGATGACAGATTCTAAGTTCGCGAGCGAGAGACAATGCCTTTTGAAGTCGCAAGGAATATTTATCAGCGATGCTTCCAGAGGATAGGACTCCCAGCCCGACTTGGTTATCCTAAAGGAATCACCAACAATTTGTCAGGGAATATTGGGTAGAGGTCGATGAGCGATCATCAAAATCGAGAAGGTTGGTTTCGTGGCTCGAGCTTCACCTGCGAGCCAGCTCATGTCTCGCGAACCCGTGCCTACAGGTTAATATTGCTTGGGCCCCCTGGAGTTGGCAAAGGAACCCAAGCGAAATTGCTTTGCGGCAGTCTGGGAACCTGCCATTTGTCGACAGGTGAACTATTCCGGGCAAGCTCATGTGGGGGCGATCCTACTCCTGCCATGGCTGCTGCACTAGATGCCATGCGACGTGGCGAACTCGTTTCCGATGAATTGGTTATGACGCTGGTGAGCGAACGGTTTGGATGTCTACGCTGCCATGGTGGTTTCTTGCTGGACGGAGTGCCTCGCACTCAGGCTCAGGCCGAAGCTCTGGAAGTCATTCTTGATGACCTAGGTGTTGAACTGGATGCCGTCTTGTCGTTCGAGTTACCCTTGGATGAAATTGTGGCACGTCTCGATGGACGCCGCACTTGCGCCGGATGCAATACTGTTTACCATATAACCGCTAGCCCCCCTGCGAAACATGCAGTTTGCGACCATTGCGGTGGGAGGCTAATTCAGCGTGACGACGATCGCCCAGAGGTGATTCGTGTCCGCATGCAAACCTATGCTACTGCGAACGAACCATTAACAGCGTTCTACTCAGAACGAAACAAACTAATTTCGATATCTGCCCAGGGACTTCCGCAGGAAATCTTCTCGCGCACCTTGCAATCGCTACAAGACCACCTGGGAATGTAAGACTATGTAGGTCCTTGCCCAAAGGACTCATCCCTTAGTTGGTATTGGGCTAAATAGGTCGAGCGTTACCCTGCTACCAATTGAGGCTCTCGGCTATACAAATTTTGTGGTCGCTGTTTTCAAACGAGCAGTGAAGTGATCTACGAGCGGTACCTTCTTGATTCAGATAGCGGTCTCTTGAGTGGAACCTTGTGCCGCAGATGAGTTAAACTCTCCATTCTCGCGGCGTCCGACCAACCAATAGGTCTTCATCGTCCCCTTGCCTTTGACTTCTACTTCACCGCGTTCTTCGACGATGAAATCGCCTTTGACCATTGCGGCAGCTTGTTCCGAAAGGTGGATCTTACCCGGCACGCCGCTCATCTCCATGCGGCTGGCGGTGTTCACCGTGTCTCCCCATATGTCGTAGGCAAACTTCTTAATACCAATCACCCCTGCCACCGCCGGACCCGTGTGAACACCAATGCGGATGCTGACTGGTTCACCAGTCACCCGGTTACATTCCTCGACTGCATCGAGCATGTCCAAGGCCATAGCGGAAACCGCCTTGGCATGCCCGACCCGTTGGACCGGTATGCCGCCGGCAACCATATAGGCATCGCCGATGGTCTTGATCTTCTCCAGCCCATGCTTTTCTGCCAGATCGTCAAAGGCAGAAAACAGCCAGTTGAGGTGGACGACCAGCTCCGTAGGAGTCACCTTCTCTGACAGGGCCGTGAATCCCACGATGTCGGAGAATAGCACCGTTGCTGATTCAAAGTGGTCGGCGATGATCGACCGGTCCTCTTTCAGTCGTTCGGCAATCGAAGTCGGCAGAATGTTTAAAAGCAACATATCTGATTTCGCGCGTTCCAACTCCAATAATGCCTCGGCCTTCTGGGCCGCGTCGCTGTAGAAAAAAGACATGATTGCCAGGATTGCAAACGCACTCGACACATTAATCATCAGGAAAGCTTCTTTGGCCGTCGGTCCCAACTCAACATGCGGCAGGTTCCAATACTGCACCCGATAATAGAAACCCAGGAAAGAAAACAGGCAGATGAAAAACAATGCCACCGGGATGTACATCACGTTTTTGAAATTCATCAAGAACGTGAATGCCACAATCACTAAGAGGTAATACTGAAATCCAAGGTCCCAACCCAAATAGTAGACCGCCAGGAACTGGTGGATCAGCACCTCAGCCGACCCGATTAAAACCCCGGCAAGCATAGCCCCCCAACGGTAGAGGATCGTAATGCTGAATATCCAAACTACGACACTGCCGATATTGATGTAACTGAGCGTCGGAAAATCCAACCACCAGAAGACAAAAACCCAGGACAGGTGCAAGAGCAAGGCAATGTAGTTGGCGATGATCATCGAGAGATACATGCGATAATCGTATCGCTCGACGCTGTCCGGCACTTTCAGCAGAACATCAAGAACCGGCTTGAGATATCGCCCCAAAGCTTGAATTAAGGGTTGCATACTGGTGGTGGGGCAATGGGAAACAATTAGTGTAGTAAAGCCGAGTCACCTACGATTATAGCACCCCAACAGGCAATTCCCAAATAGCCGCTCGCGCACTCGGCGTGCTTAGTCAGCCGCAATTCGAAACGAAAATGATGAGAAGCGCTCGTCTCCCCCCCCTCACATCGACCACTTCCACCACGCCAAATCGTTTCGAGTTCGCTATGCTAAAAGTAAATGAATTTCACCAACAAAGAAAACTGCCCGCAATCGGAGCTACCATGAAAACCGTGCAGCTAGTCCGACTTGATCGAGCGATTGAAGAGTCGCTGGCAAATGACCCAGCCTACTTGGACGCCATGATCAACGACGATTGGCCTCAGGTGGCTGCGCTCGTCCACCAGTTGGTCGGAAGCAAGCTGACGGCGAACCCCGTGAGCATCGACAAGCTGGAGTGGGGCGGCTACTTTGTCGTGGACACTGCCACGCGCGAAGTCGTAGGTTCGTGTGCTTTTAAGGGGCCACCAACTGCAGAGGGAACTGTTGAGATTGCGTATTTCACGTATCCGGGATTTGAGGGCAAAGGCTACGCCACCGCAATGGCACAGAAACTTGTCGAACTGGCAGGCGGCTCCATGGCAGTCAACCGCGTACTGGCCCATACCCTCCCCCACGCAAACGCCTCGACCCGCGTACTGGCGAAGATCGGCATGATATTCGTCGGCGAGGTCAATGAACCCGATGATGGCCTGGTGTGGCAATGGGAAATGGTTATCAGGGGATGACAACCGTGTGCATCAGCGCAGGATTCAACGGCGAAGCCCTTCCACCAAATAGTCGATTGCCTTGCTGGTTGTCCCTGTGAAATCCTCCGAGCAATCGAAGTGTGTTAATCCCAACTCGTCGCATTGCTCCTTTTGATCTCGACTATAGCGAATCCCGAATGCGACCACTTCCCGCACGTAATCGTCTGAACTGTCACGAAGCCAGTCATTGGGCAAGTTAGTATGTCGCCTGATATCAGTAAACTTTTGGTGTGGGTCTATGTTCGGATATCCCAGAAAGCAGGAGCGTACCTGGTCGCCTCCCGCTTCATGAAGCGCAGCCACGTGATAAGTCTGGAGCATATCCCCTTCAATCAGATAGTCGGAATGGGTGGCAAGCACATTGTTGGCAATTGCGCGAATTAGCGGCCACATGGCTTGACCGATGGGTGGAGGTTCGGCTGTAACATCAATCCCCAGCGAAGGAACCGCTTCATGCAGCGCCATCATCAATGTGTCGAGCGATAGAACGGGTATTCCGATACGCCTGGCACACTCTCGAGAAACAATCGACTTCCCAGCCCGTGGTGCACCGCCGAGTAAGATCAACACACAGACACCTCGCTTAGCTTTCGTTCGTCCACTTTCGCCGATAGCTACTGGCCCATTTCAGTATAGCCAGATCTTTGCTATCAATGGACCAGGCTTTTTCGCCGCTGCTTGACCTCATACATGCTTTGGTCTGCAACTTGGCAAGCTTGCATGAGAGTACCGTTGGCCCGGCGGACTCCGTAGCCAACCGAGGCAGCAATACCTTGGGATGCTAAAGCGCTTTCAATTCTCTCTACCATAGTACTGACCCCACATTCCTTACACTCAACGGCAAGTACTAAGAATTCGTCTCCACCAACACGCGCCACAATGTCATGCTTCCTCACATTCTCCTGCAACGTGCTGGCCGCTTTTTGCAATAGTTCATCCCCGCTATGGTGACCCCAGGTGTCATTTGTGATTTTTAAGTCGTCTAAGTCAATCGATAAAACGGCAACTGGATGGGCAAATCGTTGGCAGCGAAGTTCCTCGGCCGCCAGTAACTGATCCCAACCACGTCGATTGAAGAGGCCTGTTAGATGGTCTCTTAAAGCTTGTGCTTCGGCCCGCTCTGCCCGTCGGGCCTCGTGATTCACCTTCGATTCGCACTCCAGAACTGCAGCCAGCAGGTAAGACAACAGCTCAATTTGTCGTAGCTCTTGCACAAGCTCTTGAGGTTGCGGTTCTGGGTCAATAGCACAGAGTGTTCCAAAAAGTTCTCCATCTGATTGTATGATAGGAACCCCCACGTAGGCACCGATGGGAACCTGGTTCGCAATCGGAGCGGCGGCATACACTGCAACATCTGCAGAAGACGGCGCGATTCGCGGGCCTTCGCCTTTCACCATCCGCGAACAGAAGGAGTCTGCCCACTGAAATACATCACCTGCACTGACAGAATATCCATGGTCTTCGGCATGCAGCACCACCCAATCCGTTCCCTTTGTGCGAGTCACCATCCAGAGACCAAATCCAAAGCGGTCGTGCAGATAGCGCAGAATCTGTTCTGCGGCAGAACGAAAGCATGAGTGGGATAGCTGTTGGATCACTATCTATAATAGGTTGCAGCCAGATAGCCCCCTCATTTGTAAAAAGTTTTCATGGTTTTCTGGTCTAAGGCGAGCCCTGTCGGTCATCACAATAAAACAACCAGTTTAATCGATACTACGTGATCTTAAATCACATTCGGCGAGTTTGTGTTCTCGTTCTTAATTCGGAGGAGCTTAGCGCAGCAATTATGCTCCACGGCGGCAACCATCAACAACTAACTTATGTGCGATTTGACATCACTTAGGCCGACTTCTGCTTCACATCGTATCCTCGCAGTGTGGCACCTGTCGCTTCACCGAATTTGAGCGTTTTCGATTTCCTCGAGGGCCAGATACGCGGCGGCAATGCTCTCACCAGAGAGTTTTCTTCTCCAAGTGTCGGCCGACGGGTCCTTTGATCTCAAAACTCGCAGGTACAACCACACCGACACTACGAATCCTACGATCCCTACGACCAATGACGGAACAAGCGAATACGTATATAACACTACGTCGTCGAAGCCCAAAGCAACCGCCACGGGAATCCACATCAGCCACCAAACAAAGCCGATCAGTACACCAGCACGCAGGTAACTGGCTTGCAGGCTGTCGAGTTTGCTGCGGATCTCGACCACGGACTTCGAGTAATCGATCCTGCGGATTCGGGTGCAAACCAGAATCGCTTGTGCAAACACGAGCACACCGTAGACGTGCAAAATCACTCCGCAAACCACACGATGCGCTATCTCCGTATTGCGAGCCCAGCACTGGGCTCCCAGCACAACCAGGGCAATGCCCATCAGTATCTGCAGCACCTGCCCCCGGAAGAGCGGCCGCAGTGAATTCTCAACACGCTCCATCAACTGGCGACGTGTCAGCAACATCCGCCCGGCAAGTTCCTGTTGAGCAAGACTTGCGGTGGCGGTTTCTTGGTCGGCCTGAGGTTTCGCCTCATAGGCAACGGTGCGCGCAAGCGCCGGATTGCCGGTCGATATGATCGTTTGCACGTCCGACTTAATCTCGCTGGCGTGCTGATAGCGCCGCTGTGGTTCTTTCTCCAGCGTATGGAGGACGACTTCATCCAGCCGGACGTCGATGGCAACTTTCTTCGATGGTGCAGCGAAACGTCCAATTGGGAGTTCACCGGTCAGCATTTCATAAAAGACCACCCCTAGCGAATAAATATCCGCGCGGTGATCGACGTTGCGCGCTCCTTCCAACTGTTCGGGAGCCATGTATCGAGGGGTGCCCATGACTTGATGGGTACCAGTGAGCATGTCCTGTTGGCTCCCATTTTCAAGTATCCGCGAGAGACCGAAGTCGGCGATCTTCACTGAACCATCTAAGGCTATCAAAATGTTCTCCGGCTTGATGTCGCGGTGGATCACGCCCTTGTCGTGAGCGTATTGCAGAGCATCGCAAAGGTGCGGCACAATGGCCAGCGCATGTTCGGGCGCCAGGTGACCAGCCTTGACCACTTCACGCAGCGTCGAACCATCCACAAACTCCATGAGAAAATAGTAGGTGTCTTCCACCTTGCCGAATTCATAAACAGACACGATGTTGGGATGGTTCATTTTTGCCAGCGTTCGCGCTTCCCGCGTGAAGCGCAGGGCGAACTTGACATCGTGCCCAAATTCTTCCGGCAGAATCTTCAGCGCGACGAGCCGGTCGAGCCCCGCTTGGCGAGCCTTGTAAACGGCACCCATGCCACCTGCGCCTATAAGCTCGATGATTTCCAGCGCAGGGAAAAGCTCCGTCAGGCGTTCCAGGGTCGGGGGAACGAACACGCCTGTTCGTTTGTCGCTCTCACTGAGGGCGTCGTCGATTGCATTGGAATCTTCCGGAAAACGGTCGAGGTACTCCTGCTTCGTGGGCGTGTCACCTCGCCGCCGCCGGTAGTCGACGTCCAGCACGATCAGTTCCGCAAGCAAAACTTCTCGCTCGCTGGGTGAGACATGCCCGGCAAGGACCGATTCGATCGTCGGTGGCTCGTCGGATTGCCACCTCCGTTCAAAATCAGCGCAGAGATCGTCAATGCGCTGCAGGGCTGCGATCGGTAGTTTCTTCTGACGGATGCTCATTGATTTCAACCAATTCCTGCTGACATTTTTCACGAATCAGGTTCAGACGACGTTCGATCGTCCGTTCGGAGCACCCAAACCGCTGGGCAAGCTCTGCGTTTGTGTACCCCTCTAACTTAGCACCCGCCAAATCTCTCAGCTGCCCGACACCTAAATGAGAAAAAAGTTGTTCCACCGATTCCTGCATCATCAACTCCATTTCTGGGGACGGCTCGTCACCGATGGCTTCAATAAGGTTTCTATTGTCACCAGCGTGATCCAGAGAATGGAGCCGAACGTTTCCGCCGCGTCGTTGCCGCAGATCGTGTCTTCGCTTGTCGATCACCTTCCTGGCAGCCATGCGGAGTAAAAGCTGCCACAGATCGTCTCGATCCGATAAGTCGGGAAACCGCCCGTTTTCAGCCGCGTTGTAAAAGCTGTCGAAGACGCTCAACACAATATCTTCCTCGTCCGAAATGGCTCGGTTTTGCCCTTGCAACCGCCCCCGAACGTTGCGCACAAGTCGGTCAAAGTAGTGCTGCCAGATGCGCGTCGCAGCAGCCGAATCACCAGCCTTCACCAAATCAATCCAGTGGCTGACATTTGTGCTCTTGGACATACGGGCAAGGCCGACAGATGTAGAATGGACGGAGCAATGGCACTACGCAAATTTCATGGTACCACATCAAACACGTATCATTGAACCCGGAAGATGGCCTGCCGAGCGGGAGTTGCCAAAACGCTAAACCGGCGGATGAGCTATGTGCACCCGAGCTGTGCGTTTGAGCGAGATATAAGATAAACTCGCTGTCTCATCAGGCACCTGCAAGCCACAAGGGCCGTTCAGTCCAACGCGAGTGAACGGCACGATCAGTCCAGCGAAGCCGTTGGAGCCGCCGTCACCAACAAGTTAACATTTTCTGCCATCGGGTCGTCAGACGCTGCACGAATCAACTTCCATCTCACTGCTTGGACTTCGTGCATAATCAGGCCGCATACATTTGCAGGACCAGGATGGTGTCCATATAGGCGTGAGCAAGAATTATCACCCACAAATTGCGTCGAACTAGTAGATACGACACGCCTAAGGCGAGTCCCATGCAACTTGCCTGTACCATTCCGGTGAAACCCCAGTCTGAATGAACAAGCCCAAAAACTAAGGAACTAAAAACAACGGCAATGCACGTTGCCCACTTTCCATCCTCTGCCAGCTCATTAACACGGGTAATCAGAAAACCTCGATAAATAACCTCCTCTGCGAATGCTGACACTATATAGACCGATCCAAGAGCAACGAGCGTCATCGCCAGATTGCCTTTCAAATAATCATACTCGCTCATGTCTGCTGTATCTGGTCTGCCGAAGAGGATCGCCATGACGATCGCACCGGCGGCAAAGGCAATGACCGCCACCACAAACACCGGTATGGATTTGAGCACTGTTATCATGATTGATCTGATACTGGGAGGAGCGAGGTTTAATCCCAAGTGCGACCAACCTTGTCCGCGTGACCGGAGGCCCCAATTTACCGCCGCCAGCATGAGTAAATTAGCAGCCCAGACGCTACCAATCGATGCAATGGTGCCGTCTCCAAACATCGCCACGCCGACGATAATCGTGGAAGCACCCACAACCAATACGCCAACTATTTCGGCTACCAAGAGTAGTTTGCTGGTTAAGAGTTCTTGACGAACTCCCACGGCATCCGTTTTCGTTTCTCGCATTCTGTCACCTCAATTTAGTGCCAGTTACTCTCTGCCAGATTCGCTTGTACCTTCTAGATTCGCGATCGCTTCGTTACACCAAGCCACCCTCGCTTCAAGAATTCGTATGCCGTGTCGCAGCGTCAGAAAAAATATATTGAGTTGTTTTTCCCGCTGCTTAGCAGTCGTTCCCGCTATCTGAAGAATTTCGCTGAGTTCATCCGATTGGCTTTTGTGCAGCATGATGCTACGTAAGAGCTTCTCTGATTGACGGTAATCGTCCAGCGCGGCTTGCTGCTGGGCTCGATGTTTGTCGATCAGGCGAATGCTTACTGATTTTGGCAGGCTGCTGCTCAGAAAGAACTTGAGTTGCAACTCGTTTCGAACCACGGGGGCATCGGTAGGCTCAGCTATCCATTCGCGAAACGCATTTTTTCCTCTGTGAGAAATCGTATACACATATCTTTGTCGTTTACCGCTTTTTAGCTCAGCTCTCTTCGTGGCCAAGCCGTCGTTCACGAGCCGATCTAGCGTCGGATAAATTTGGCCGTAGTTTTCATTCCAAAAGTGAGAAAGGCCGACATCGACAACCTTTTTAATGTCGTAGCCGGACATAGGTTTCCATGTCAGCAATCCTAAAATCGCAAACATTGTCTTTTGCTTGGATGCCATTTCTGCATAATATATCAAACTGATATATTAGTCAAGAGCCGACAGACAAAGCAGTCCAATCTTCATGTGGCTGCTTCAAACTCCACAAGTCAAAACCGAGAACGATTCGCCAGATAAGAATATTCCGCGGCAGTCATAGTCGTGCTGAAGGTCTAATTAGCCTAAAAATAGCAGGAAAACCAGCGACTCCCGAACCACATACCCTTTAACGACCGTGAGATACTCGACCTGGACGATGGCCGCTTGAGGCATTGGCAAATGACTCTCAGGAGATGACCAGTGTTGCACTGAAGCTTCCCACCAAGGTGAGGCTGAATAATCAACATCGCCGTCTATACTTGGGACTTGAAAAAAATTTGTTTGTTCCAGAAAACTTATTTAGCCCGCCAGTCAAACGAACGAAGAAATTGCGTCTGCCGTGTCTCGCCGTTTGGCGGCCTAACCGGTGGCTCCCAGTCCGGACGCGATTGCGTTGACCGACAGCAGCAACTGGGCTAACAGCTCGTCCATGGCCTTGCTTTTTTCACTGGTCGCTTGCCCTTCGCGCCAGCGTCTCAGCAGCCGAATCTGATGGGAATGCAAGGGAATCAACGCCTCGTGCCGGCGATCAAGGAGGCGCTGAATCCGCGGTCGCTTTTCGCCAAGCCTGCCACCATAGACCGCCTCAAGCATTTCGCGGGTCGTGCTCTGCTCGGTGAGAATTCGCTTCATCAGCCGTTCGGCTAGCGCACGGTCCTCGACCATCTCGGCGTAGCGGGTCATGATCTCAGGTGAGCTGGTCGCCAGCGCGGTGGCGGCGTTGCTGATGAGATAGTGGATCGGTGCCCAGCGCTCTGCGGTCTCCGCCTTGGCTGCTATGACTGACTCGAATTTCTCGGGCGCCTCGTCCTGCAGTGCGCGCAGCCCTGAGCCGAGGCCGTACCAGCCAGGTATCACGAAGCGCGACTGATTCCAGGCGAATCCCCAAGGGATCGCACGCAGGTCGGCGAGGCTACGCTTTCCGCTGCGACGCGCGGGGCGAGAGCCGATGCGGCTCGACTCGATGACGTCCAGTGGAGTGGTCTGTCCGAAGAATTCGACGAAGCCGTCCGCCTCGAGGAGTTCGCGGTATGCGGCCCTGCTGGTCTCGGCGAGCTCATTCATGATCTCCACAAGTTCAGGAGGGTCGCTGCGTCCCGCCTCGTCGGCAACCGTGGCTGCAAACACACCTGCGGAAAGCAATTCCAGGTGATGCGCCGCAGTGACTTGGTTTGCGTATTTTTGGGAAATGGTCTCGCCCTGCTCTGTGAGCCGTAGATCGCCGCCGATTGTACCAGGGGGCAAGGCGCGCACAAAACGATGCGTCGGTCCATCGCCGCGACCGATCGTTCCACCGCGGCCATGAAAAAACCGCACCCGCACGCCATGGCGCTCAAACACCTCGGCGAGCCGACTTTGGACGCGGTTGAGTCCCCACATGCTCGATACAATGCCGCCGTCCTTGCAGCTGTCGCTATATCCAATCATCACTTGTTGTACCAACTCGCCCCCATCGCCAGCGCGATACGCAAGGCTGCGCCTGACCAGCGGGTGCGACAAATAATCATCCATCACCTCGGGGGCGCGGTGAAGGTCATCGATCGTCTCAAAAAGCGGCACGACCTCCAGCGGACAATAAAAACCCGAAGCGTCGCGCTCGAGCAATCCACCGTCGCGGGCCAGTAAGTAAACTGTGAGCAGGTCCTCAGCGCTGCGCGTCATGCTAATGATCAACGCGCCGAGACCCTCGTCTCCGTAGCGCATTCTGTGATCGGCCAGCACCCGATAAACCTCAAGCACGGCGCGGGCTTCGTCGTCCTCGACGTCCTCGGGCGCTGTAAATGGCCTGCGCGTGGTCAGTTCACGCTCGAGCATCTCGCGACGCTTCTCGTTTGGCCAGTTGGGATAATCGGCCGCCTCGTCGGTGCCGGCGGCGACGAGAAGCTGGGCCAGCGCGCGATCGTGAAAAGCGCTGTTCTGCCGCACATCGACATTGGCGAGTTGAAAGCCGAATGTTTTCACCAGCGTGATCACGGGATCCACGTCAATGCGGGCCAGGCGAAAGGCCCCAACCTCTTCGAGCCATTCGCGCAGCGAACGCAGTTCGGCCACAAGGTCGCTGGAAACAGCGAAATGCCACTGGGCGACCGAGCCCGGTAACGGCAACGCAGCACGCATCAGATTCACGTACTGACGCCAAGGCTCCTCAGGGTTCTGTTCTACAGCGGCCCGCCCAGAATCACCGAGCCGCTCGGTCAGCTCCGCGATCCGATCCGTCATCTCTGCCGGCGTCTTCTGGCGACGTTCGGAGAGACTGACGGCTATCGCGAGCCTCAATAGATGTCGATCGATCAACTCCAGCGCGGCTCGACGGAACATCTGCAGTGTCTCGGCAGTGACCTCGGCGGTCACACCGGGATGCCCGTCGCGATCCCCACCAACCCAGTTGCCAAAACGCAGTTGCGGTAGTCGCTCCGACGTCGCAAGCAGCGACGGATCCAGGCCCGCGCGCTGCCAGGCTGCACGAAGACGGCTAGTGGTCCACGACAGTACGCTTGGAAAGACATGTCCCAGGTAGTGGAGCACAATTCGCCGTTCGTCGTCCAGCGACGGCTTGTCGAGAAGTATCTCGCCGGTACGCCACAACCGCTCGAGACATGCCTTAACCTGATCTTGCAGCACAGCGCGTTCTGCGTCGGTCCACATGGTGTTTTCCAGCTCGACAAGGAGTCGATAAAGCACGCGATGGTGTTCGAGAACGGTCTGCCTCTTTGCCTCGGTGGGATGCGCAGTAAGGACCGGCTCAACGCGCAACTGGGACAGCTTCTCGGCGAGGATCTCAGGCGTTGCGCCGGTCGATGCTGCACGTTCGAGCATCTGGTCCCATGATCCCGCGTCCTCGGTGAGCTTGCCGGCGTCTTCGAGAGCGCGCCGGCGCTGCGCTACTGCGTTCTCTTCCGCTTGATTGAGCAACTGCAGGGCAACCGAATAAGCCTGCACGCATGCTTCGGCAATCTCGTCGGGGAAAGTCACCTCGCTGGTGCGATCGCTGGGAGGTCCCCAGGGAAGGTAGCGGGCAAGCCCAGCCGCCCCCACGTCCGCAAGCACCTCCCGAAAGGAATCCATTAAGAAGTCGAGCGTTGATTCGGTTTTCTGAAAGGATTCAGGCATTAAATTTCCTCGTCTCTTCTAGTTCCCTGTCCCACAATGGGAAGGATCTCTAGAGGAAATCGCACATCCCCCTCCAACCACATTCACGCAACGAAAATTCCGGGCAGAGGCGACTATCCTAAAACGCGTGAGCCGCTCACTATGGGCAATCCGGAACTGGATCTGTGCGAAAGACGCGGTAAGCTAAAGTGCGCTTGCGAAGGTACTGTAATACACTTTATTCGCGTCCGCTAGGGCTTCCGACTCTGCCGGCATCTTGGAATCGTGCAGTCGCAAGCGCACCAGACGAGAGCAGGCGGATGCGGGTACCAAATGTTTGTACCATTAATGTCCGCCTCTACCGCGAAACTTTCAAAGGTGGTTTTTACCCCGCCCCCAAGGTGCTCGCCCCCGTGAAGCGTAAGTTTCACAGGCTAGAATAACCTCACGCCAACAAATCCCTTACCACGTGCCCATGCACGTCGGTGAGTCGGAAGTCGCGGCCGGCGTAGCGATAGGTGAGCTTCTCGTGGTCGAATCCCAGGCAATGCAGCATCGTGGCGTGCAGGTCGTGGACGTGCATCGGTTTCTCCTCGGCTTTGAAACCGAATTCATCGGTCGAGCCGTGAACGTATCCGCCACGTATTCCACCGCCCGCCATCCACACCGTGAACCCATGGTGATTGTGGTCGCGGCCGTTCATCTTGCCTGCGTTTGCTCCCTCTTTCGGCAGTTCGACCACCGGGGTCCGGCCGAACTCACCGCCCCACAACACCAGCGTTTCATCCAAAAGACTGCGCTGTTTGAGATCAGCCAACAGCGCACCGATCGGTCAGCGCTCAAATGGATGCAGTGGGGAGTGGAAATTTCACCCATAAGTGCCTAGTTCATAGGATGTTACGGATGGATCGTCTAACGATTCCGACAAAACTCCTACAGAAATTTCTTGCAATCTCCCCTTTCACTGCTTAAACTTAGGCAGCATCGACGTACCAACAAGAGTTATCTTTACATAATTAAGTGCTAACGCAAAGCCGCTAAAAACGAAAGCACTTGACCGCCTTCGGGTTGTCAGCTGTGCAGGGTTCATGGCGGCTTTTTTTGTTGGCTTAATTTTGTCCGACTGGTGAGTATTCGGGGGATAGTTAGATGAGAGCTATCCAGTCTTTGTTTGTTCTGGTATTGATCAACTGCACTCCTGTCAAAATCATTACGGCACAAACTATAGTTGCGATTCCCGATATCCAGGGTGCCGGACACATCTCTCCATACGATTCTTTGGCCGTTGAAACAACCGGTGTTGTAACTGTAATAGCCTCAAACGGATTCTACTTACAGGACCCAGTAGGCGATGGCAACGATGCAACGTCTGATGCAGTATTTGTGAAAACAGACCCTGCCGCGGTCGCAGTAGGCGACAGCATCAGACTTACTGCGAAAGTCGTTGAGTTTCAGCCTACTAATTCGAGAAACCTCACGGTAACAGAACTAGTCAGTGCCAACATATCGACGATCTCAAGGGGCAATACTCTGCCAGCACCTATCGTGATTGGCATAGGAGGTCGTCCTCAACCTACGTCGATAATCGAGGACGACAATTTTGGGAGTTTCGATCCAGCCACAGACGGTATTGACTACTACGAATCGATGGAAGGAATGCTTCTTAAACTTCCCGCAGTACAAGCAGTTGCCAAACCAAACAATCAATCGGGCAAGATCTGGGCAGTGCCCAATGGTGGTGCAGCCGCTACCGGAATGAATGCAGAAGGTGGCATCACCACAAGCCCTGGTGACTTCAATCCCGAAATGGTTCAGCTGGTTGATAAGTTGCTGGGTGAACCTTTGCCCGATGCCCAGAAAGGTGATGGTCTCGGAGACGCAATCGGGGTTATGGGGTATGACAGCGGCTTCTATGAACTAAATGTGATCCAGCCCTTAGTACATACTCCTAATGACCTCACCCCTCCGCGTAGTTCTCTCAGGGGAACTTTGAATCGACTTACTGTAGCTAGCTACAATGTGCGTAATCTGGACCCATTTGATGACGCTGCAAAGTACAGTGCCCTTGGGTCGCAAATTGTGAACAATCTCAATTCTCCCGATATTCTTGGTTTGCAAGAAATTCAAGATAGCGATGGTCCCGGGGGTGACGTTAGACTAGATGCCGATGAAACCTACACTGCTTTAATTGCAGCTATTTCTGCGGCAGGAGGCCCTACCTATGAATTCGCCGAAATTCCACCGCCGATCGGCAATATTGATGGCGGCCAAAGGACAGGCAACATTCGAGTGGGGTATCTCTACAATCCTGAACGAGTCGATTTGGTAAGTGGTTCACTGATTCGCCACGGTGACGGAGAATCTGCTTTTGCCAATAGCCGTAAACCGCTAGAGGCCACCTTTGAATTCAATGGGCAACAAGTCACGATCATTAACAATCACTTCAGGTCCAAAGGCGGCAGTTCGGGACTGTACGAGAATATCCAGCCCCCAACCAATGGGGGTGTAGAACAAAGAGAAGACCAGGCTGCATTCGTTGCAAACTTAGTCGAGCAAAAGTTAACCATCGATTCCGATGCTAAGATAATTGTTCTGGGCGACCTGAACGACTTCTACTTTTTCAGCCCACTTGCAAAACTCACAGGAGGGACTACACCACCTCTCAAGGACCTCTATGAAACGGTACCTCTTGAAGAGCGTTACAGCTCAGAGTTTCGCGGCAATAGTCAAACACTGGATTACATTCTCGTGACCGATGCGTTATTTAACAAAGTGATGTTCGACCCAGTAAACCTTAATTCTGGCCTGTTTAATTCGTTCACCATCAGCGATCACGACCCTGTATTGGCAAGTTTATTACTCCCAGTCCCCGAACCCACCACGCTCTCACTCGCTTTGGCCGCAATCTGCTTGGCATTGAAACGCCGCCGCTATCAGTTAGCGATGAGACATTTAATTCGTCCGGTTACTTCTGGCGACCTTATCTTGCAGGAACCTTAGCTTACTCAGCCCCCCCGGGGACAAGCCCCGTGGGGGCGGCCATGCGCTACTGAACTCTGTCCGGGCCAAACCAATGGACAAATGGAATGACAGTACGCCCTCTCACGCCAACAACTCCCGCACCACGTGCCCGTGCACGTCGGTGAGGCGGAAGTCGCGGCCTGCGTAGCGATAGGTGAGCTTCTCGTGGTCGAAGCCCAGGCAGTGCAGCATCGTGGCGTGTAGGTCGTGGACGTGCATCGGTTTGTCCTCGGCTTTGAAACCAAATTCATCGGTCGAACCGTGAACGTATCCGCCGCGTATTCCTCCGCCCGCCATCCATACCGTGAACCCATAATGATTGTGATCGCGGCCGTTCATCTTGCCTGCGTTTGCTCCCTCTTTTGGCAGTTCGACCACCGGGGTTCGGCCGAACTCGCCCCCCCACAACACTAGCGTTTCATCCAAGAGGCTGCGCTGTTTGAGATCAGCCAGTAGCGCACCGATTGCTTGATCACACTCCCCCGCCAACCGCCGATGCATCAGCGCGATGTCGTCGTGATTGTCCCACGGTTGTTGATGCCCGTGCCACACCTGCACGAATCGCACGCCGCGCTCCACCAGCCGCCGGGCAATCAACATCTGCCGGCCTTGCACCCCTGGCCCGTACATGTCGCGAATGTGTTGCGGCTCACGGGTGACATCAAACGCATCGGTGGCCTCCATTTGCATACGGTAAGCCAACTCGAACGACTTGATCTGCGCTTCTAGTTGCGGATCGTCCTGCCGACGTGCTGCATGTTGTCCGTTGAGTTCCAACAGCAGATCGAGTTGCCGCCGCTGATCACCGCGCGCGGTGCGCTTGTTTTCGATATTCTCCAACAGCCGGTCGATGCTCTCGTGCTGGGTATCGATATGCGTGGCCTGATACACGCCGGGCAAGAATCCAGATTGCCAATTCTGTGATTCCTGAATCGGATAACCACCGGGGCATAAAGCCACAAAAGCGGGCAGGTTCTGGTTTCCACTTCCCAAACCATAAGTCACCCACGAACCCACACTCGGACGAATCAGCCGCCCGTCGCCGCAGTTCATCAACATCAAAGACGGCTCGTGATTCGGCACGTCGGCATACATCGAGCGGACTACCGAAATGTCGTCAATCGACTGTGCCACGTGCGGGAACAGTTCGCTCACTTCAATCCCGCTCTCACCATACCGTTTGAACTTGAACGGCGAAGGCAAGACACCACCCGTCGGCCGCTCAGTGCCGAGATTCTGATACGGGAGCGCCTTACCGGCATACTCATCGAGGATCGGTTTCGGATCGAAGGTATCCAGATGCGAAGGTCCACCATTCATGAACAAGTGGATGACGTGCTTCGCCTTCCCTGGAAAGTGGGGAGAGCGGGATGCGAGTTGATCGGCAGCAGCATAGGCGGACTCGCTCTGCAACCCGCTGAGCATCAAGCCCCCCATCCCCATTCCACACCGAGCGAAAAAATCGCGGCGAGAGACAACAGGCATTTTACACATCGACATAGCGGCCTCAGTCTATAAACAGGAACTCGTTTGATACCAACAGCACTTGGGCAAACTGCGTCCACAGATCGAGCGGCTCGGGTTGCGGGCCATGAAAATCCTGCTGCGAGGACCAATGTTGCATCCCCGAGCTTGAATCTAATGTCAGCGAAACCTTCCAGAAAAAGGTATCCCATCCTGGATAGCCGCGACATCCCACCACAAAATCAATCGTCTCGCCAGGTTCCACGACAGGCAACTCCACATGTGTGGGTATGCTGCCTCGTTCGAGAATCCAGTTGGCGATCACACCCTCGCGCGAGGAAACGATCGATGCCTCGATGCCGTCGCCTTTTTCACTTGGCCGATCGAGTTGGCCGGTGATTGACAACCTTCCCCCTTCGGCTGCCGTCCATCGCCGTATCGAGCAGCAATCGCTCTTGTTGCCGGGATGCCCCCCTTCAGGTGTCACAGAAACGTATCCAAATTGTTGATCGGGAAATTCGCTCTTCGGCTGCCAGCGATTTTCGACAAAGTGTGCGAGAGGCATGAGTTCCACGTTCGCACGACTATTTACCAGCTTGATTTGCCCATAGCCGAAACTCCATTCGTCAGCTGGCAGTGGCTGGGGCTTCTCGCGGTTGAGAAACTCGAGCGCTTGTTCGACTTCACTCGCACTAGGTTCTCGCGCAAGCACCAGGCGATAAAGTTCTGCAATTCGCTCGGCTGGCTGGTCGCCAGTCAATCGCGCGACCAGATCGCGCCCGACAGCTTGCATCATCGGGTTGTTCAATAAGAACAGTGCTTGCTGCGGAACAAGCGTATGTGCACGCTCCGGCGAGTGGGTGTCGGGACTCGCAAAGTCGAAGGCACGAAACACGGCGGGGAGATTCTGGCGATCGATCTGTGCGTAAAGAGTCCGCCGCGCTCCTCCTTCTCCGATGTCGATCCGCTCCGACTCACCTCCAACGCGATCATCCAGCCGCCCCGAGACAGCGAGCAATCCATCCCGCATCGCCTCAAAATCACGCCGGCGGCGGTTCATCCGTCCCCAGAGTAAGTTTTCAGGATCGGTCGCGAGTAGCGCTGGCTCGACCTGCGACGACTGCCGATAGGTGCTCGAAGTGACCAGTTCCCGCACCAGCCACTTGAGAGACCAATGGTTACCCATGAAATCGACCGCCAACAAATCGAGCACCGCTTGCTGCCGGGGGGCTTCACTCTGCAGGCCAAAATCACTCGGCGTCCGTACAAGCTGTTCACCAAACAGGTGGCCCCACACTCGATTCACGAACACCCGCGCCGTGAGCGGATTTTCCGAACTGGCAATTGCCTCGGCGAGTTCCAATCTTCCGCTGCCCGAGTCAACTGATTTTGCGCTGGCGGTGAAAAACTTGGGGAATCCACGCACAACCGGTTTACCCCTGTTCTGGGCATTGCCGCGAATGAACACGCCCACATTCACTGGCTCCGCCTTATCGACTAATCGCAGCGGCAGGTCTTCGTCTTGCACTTCATCCGAGCTGGCAAACATCCCGTAGAGGGCGTAGTAATCCTCATCCGAGATCGGATCGAACTTGTGGTCGTGACAGCGCGCACACGCAACGGTCATTCCCATCATCCCGCGAAATACCACATCGATGCGGTCGGCAGCGATGTCGTGGGGATTGTTAATAAATCGCCGACCCAGTGTGACATATCCCTGAGCTGCCAGATGCTGTCGCTGTTCGTCCCCTTCGATCATTTGGTCGGCAGCGATCTGATACTTCAGAAACCGATCTATTGGCATGTCGTCGTTGAAAGCCGCAATCACCCAATCGCGATATTTGTAGGCATGGGGAAAATTGCGGTCTTCTGTGAACACATAGCCCTTGGTGTCGGCAAACCGGGCCACGTCAAGCCAATGCCGTGCCCAGCGCTCGCCAAACTGAGGTGAGTTGAGTAATTTGTCGACCAGTTCGCGATAGGCCTCAGGTGAACCATTCGCTTCAAAGGCTTGCACCTCTTCCCAACTCGGTGGCAGACCAATCAGATCGAAGTACAGCCGGCGAATTAATTCCCCTCGCGAGGCTTCTGCCGCCGGCGAAAAACCGGCTGACGACAACTCGGCCAAGATCAGCTTGTCCACGGGATTGGTCGCCCAATTGTCTTCCGCTTCAGGCACGGCAGGTCGCATCGGCAACTGAAATGCCCAATGCGACTCGGCGCGCGAAGCAATCGTGTCCAGCGCGGGTGCAGTGCCATCGCGCGGGTCAGGTGCACCAAGCGCGATCCACTTCTCAAAATCAGCAATCACCTCATCCGGGAGTTTTCCCTCAGGAGGCATCTGCAGTTCCGGATCGTCGTACCGCAGCGCGCGAAGCAGCCGACTCGCAGCAGGATCGCCCGGCGTGATGACCGCACCCGACCGACCTCCGCGCAAGACTGCCGCCCGGTTATCAAGCGTGAGTTCGCCTTCGATTTCGCCGGCGTCAGCCGAATGGCACTCGTAACAGGATTCAACGAGTACCGGTCGGATGCGAGTCTCAAAAAACTCAACGCCGTCGGCTGGTTGCTCGGCGCATCCCCAGGGATTGGCAAACCTCAGAGCCAAGAGAACTAGCAGAAACTGAACAGCAAGCCGACGCATGTAATAAATGCCCGCCAACAGAAATTACTTACATCGAAGTCATTCTAATCCAATCGCCAAAGCCACGCAAACTCGGTAGTCATGGGCCCTAGCAGGGCTTTGACAAAGCTTTTATTCACCCACGTAAAAACAATAGAGTCTTTTTGCGCAAACTATGGTTCTCGCAACTCTACTCGGCAGACCGCTCTGCATGTGGCTCTTAGATTACTGGGAAGTCAAACCCTGCGCGGCGAGGTCGATCCAATAGTTGATTCGCTTCTACATCATCCACAAATTGCTCACCGATAGGATCCCATTGCACTCTGCGACCGAGTTCACGCGTGATATTCGCGAGGTGACAGACGGTAATCGATCGATGACCAATTTCTACGTCGGCATGGGGTAGCTCTCGCGACTTGATACAGTCGAGCCAGTTTTGAATGTGTGGTCGTGCGATCCAACCATCGCCTTCCCATTTCTCCTGCACGGCCGGGTCCGGCGCTCCTTGAACAAAGTCGGGCGGATTGGTGGCAAACCGATTGCGATTGATTTCCATTTTGCACTCACTCCCGATAAATACGGCTCCTCCCATGGGGGCGTCCTTGCGTTCGAACACGACCAACGGACCATCGGCATAACGCATGGAGATGTGCCCCGTGGTGGAATCGGGCCACAACTCCGTCGGGCCGCTACTGTCTTTTCCTAATGCCCATTGAATCTGATCTACCCCGTGTGCTCCCCAGTTGGTCATCTCTCCTCCCGAATAATCGCGCCACTGCATCCAGCCAAATTGCAGTTGGTTGTTGAAAGGACGCAAAGGCGCGGGTCCGCACCACATGTTCCAGTCATCCCCGGGGGGAATCTCTTCTTCCGGCAATTCTTCGTAGCGACGCGGACCGGGGTAGGCGACGGCTGACACTTTTTTTATCTCGCCAATTTTTCCACTTCGAATGTACTCGCAGCAAAAACGGTTGATCTCCATCGAACGCTGTTGCGTTCCCACTTGAAACACGCGTTTGTGTTTACGCACCGCTTCAACCAACACACGTCCTTCGCGAACGTAAGCAGTCAGCGGCTTTTCGGCATAGATATCTAGCCCTGCCAACACGGCGTGTATGCACGGCAAGGTACGGGCGTGATCGGGCGTTGCTACGACTACAGCGTCGAGTTGTTCTCGATCCAACATCTGTCGGTAGTCCTGATAACAATTCCATTTAGGATTACGGTCTTGCGCTGCTTGTTCAGCACGTGGGAGATAGCAGTCGGCCACGGCAACTATCCGCCCAGGTGCGGGAATCTGTTCCATCAATTGTCTCGCGCGATTCCCGCAGCCGATAAAACCAATCAGAATCTGCTCATTGGGGCTGATCGAAGTTTCACGACCAACCACTTGCGTCGAAAGAAGTTTTGATACCCCGACCGATGCTCCCAGTGCCAAACTTCGCTTAAGAAAGCGTCGCCTACCAAAACCGCCACTCATTGAGACCCTCGAATTCTATAAGTCCTAAGCTATTACCAGCCAGCGTTAGCCGCGTGGCGGAGCGCGCCGAGCAAAGCAGCCCAGCCAAAAACACCCATGTCGACGGTTCGGGAACCGCATGCGCTGAACATGAACCGAGTAAGCAAAGAATTCATACGGCCAGCATCAACTAAGAGGCGAATTTCTGTGGTCCCACGAACACGCTGACGGAGAGAATCGTTCCGCCCGGAGAGCGAACAACTATTGTAGCAACCCAAGGCGCGACTTCCAACAATTCCATCGGCATGCATCTTCGAAGCCAAAACATCTTCAACCACCGCCACGCCAACACCAGTAGCATCTCCGCTCAAGTATCCCCAGGAAATGCAGGATTGAACTCTTAGGCACTAAATCTTCTACTGCAAGTCCCATGCAATTCCTCTCGATTCTCTTCGCTTCACTTCCACTGTTTACTTCCATGTGAACATGAGATCGATACAATGAACTTGCAAAAAGCTCTCATGGAAAAACTCATATGAATTCTCCATCAGCTGTCGATAGGCGAACTTTCCTTCAAACCGGAGCAGCGGTTGGAACTGTTCTCGGACAAATCGATCCTGCCAACGCTGCCGACTCTTCGAAAGTGCGCGTCGGGGTCATCGGTTGTGGGAGTGTCTCTCACTCTTATCTCCCACACCTCTCCAAGAACCCGCATGTCACCCTCGCCTGCACCTGCGACATCCTACCCGATCGTGCTCGCACGCAAGCAAACAAGTTTAACATCCCTCATCACTATCCGCACATCGATGAGATGCTCTCCGGCACGGCGTTTGACCTACTGGTCAACCTCACAGATATGCAGGAGCACGAGCACCTCAACAAGCAAGCGCTCGAAGCCGGCAAGCATGTTTGGAGCGAGAAGCCGCTGGCCAATTCACTCGCCGGAGGGAAGCAGCTGCTCAAGATCGCAAACGACAAAAACTTGCGCATCTGGGGAGCACCGGCCATGGTCGTTAGTCCGCAGTTTGCCTTCATGGCAAAGACTCTCGCTGCCGGGAAGCTCGGCCGACTCGCGGCCGCTCATGCCTCTTATGGACATCGGGGCCCCAACTGGTCTTCGTTCTTTTACGAAAAGGGAGGCGGCAGTTTACCCGACCTCGGCGTTTACAACCTGACTACGCTCACCGGACTTTTGGGGCCTGCCCAATCGGTCACCGCCATGACCAGCATCGTGACACCCACCCGAGAGATTCAAAACAAAGGCGAGATTCGAGTAGCAGCCGAAGACAATGCAATGGTGCTCCTCGAACACGACCGAGGCGTGATCTCCCAGGTCCAATCGGGGTTCAACTATTTCAGCCCGCGCGGCCACTTCCAGAATGAAGAACAGCGCCACACGCTGACTATTGTTGGCACCGACGGATTCATGGGACTTGTGGGTTACGACTGGGATCCCCGTGGCGTCGATCTGGCGACCATGGACCAGCGCGACTTGACCCGCTTCGCGCAGGACAAAGGCAATTTTGCCTGGGAGATGGGCGCGTCGTTGGCCGCCGAGTCACTCGCAAGTGGCAGCGACCTGCTCATCACTCCACAACATGCACTGCATATACTGGAAATCATCCAGGCAGCTCGCGAGTCGCAAGACACAGGCCGCCGCATCCCGCTCACATCAACCTTCAACTGGCCTGTTATATCGTAATCCACACCACTAACCACTAACCACTCGCCACCCCCACCCCATGCCCAACCAACCTCCCGCACTCAAACTCACCGCGGCCGCTATCGAAGAACTTCGCGAGGCGAAAGCGATCCTCGAGCAGCAAGGCCTCGCCGAACGGCTCACGGAGTTGGTAGGAAAACCCATCACGGCGTCGCTTAAGTTATTGCCCGATGCGGCTGAAAAGATGATCCACAGTGCCGTGGAAAAATCATTGCAGAAAGGGCTCGATCTCGCCGTGACCACGTTGGGTAAAGACGACAACCTGGCTTCAAAACCTCGCTTGTTGTCCCACAAGGTGTTGGCAGGACTCAGCGGTGCCGCTGGAGGATCGCTGGGGGGATTGACCCTCGCGGCGGAGTTGCCCGTCTCCACGGTCCTGATTCTCCGCAGCGTGGCCGATATCGCCCGCAGCCAGGGAGAAGACCTCTCGCAAATCGAAGCACGACTTGCCTGTCTCGAAGTGCTCGCGCTGGGGCCAGGTGCGGTCAATACAAAACAAAAGAAAGACATCGCTGCCGAGGAGGGCGAAGACACTGATATCGGTTACCTCGCCGTGCGGATCGCAATGGGCAAACAAATCTCCGATGCCACCAAGTACGTTGCCCAGCACGGCCTGGCCAACCGGGCCGCGCCGCCCCTGGTGCAACTATTGAACATGATCGGTAAGCGGTTCGGCCTGGTTGTCAGCGAAAAAATGGCTGCCCAAGCGATCCCCGTCATCGGGGCCGTCGGCGGGGCGCTCATCAACACCTACTTCATCGGCCACTTCCAGGACCTCGCCCGTGCCCACTTTACGATCCGCCGCTTAGAGCGTGAATTCGGCTCAGCCGCGGTGACCGAGGCCTATCGCAGGTTGGTGGTTAGTGATTAGTTATTGGTTATTGGTGGCGAGTGGTTGGTGGCGAGTCGTCAAACCACCGTTTGCTCTATTGAAAAACACCCTCCCGAGGGAGGGTGTTAACCATCTAGGTGCATCAATCATCA
This sequence comes from uncultured Planctomycetaceae bacterium, assembly GCA_937925545.1. Lineage (GTDB taxonomy): Bacteria > Planctomycetota > Planctomycetia > Pirellulales > Lacipirellulaceae > Bythopirellula. The sequence continues at coordinate 637,339 of CALALR010000014.1, read as the reverse complement.
CTTCATCCGCCACCTATCCCGCCGCCAGCACGGGTTCGGCGTTTGTTACCGGCGCCGACTCATTCGGCAAAGAAACCACTTCCGGTTCTATCGTGGCCTTCTGAGCTTGAGACGCAAGAACATGAAGACACGCTGGCAATGCCAGAAACGCCACCATGGGGCTAAGGGGCATGCCGTAGCGAAGAGGGCACAATGCAAACAACACCGCTACGCATGCAATCGCCATCGTGCTCCCAGCCAGCGTGTATTTCTCTCTCAGTACAATCGCGTAACTAGCAATCACACCAATCAACAGCCCGACTATGGCTCGCACTCCATAAAAATCCGTGCTATTCAAAAGGGGATTACCAAAACCGTATTCAATACGACTATCGATCGTAAGCCCCATGATCAATAACAAACCGGCGATTACCGAGCCACACAGGGCACTAAGGTGGGAGATTCTCGCAATATGGTAGGTTAAGGGTGCGCTCATTTCTCTACTCTCTCTTCTGTTTGTTATGTTTCCGCAAGCGCATAAATACAGCGCGCGAGGGATGGAACTGGTCAGGTGGGATACAATCTGCGGCTTGATCACGCGCCGTGGCGCGCAATCCGCTAAGGCGGGAGATCCTCTCAGGTTTTCTGCCAACCGTTGGCAGCAACTTTCGGATCTGGTCTCCGAGCGTCAGGGCAAAAGGTGTGCCACAATGCGATCGAACTATCATGCAAGGCATCATTGCAAGACGATTCCCGCTACTGGCAAGAAACAAGTGTGAACCATTGGCAAACACTGCCCAAGGATGCAGCATGCCAGCATGGAAGAATCGCCAAGGGGTACTTGTAAGTCGCTCCGGTCGATTGCGCTCCCGGCTTGCCATTGTTCGGACTAGCGCCTAACTCCTAGCACCCAGCGCCTAATAGTCGCCCACTTTGCATCCGTCGTGTTCGTCCCGTATAAAACATGCTCTGACGTTCATCGAACCAGAACCCATTTTCTTTGAGAGCATCCCATGCCCACTGTTTCCCCACGTTTTCTCCATGGTCCCGGGCCCTCACCCGTGCCGGAATCGGTACTCGCCGCACTGGCTCAGCCGTGCATCGGGCATATGGATCCCGCGTTCATGCGGATCATGAATGAGATCCGCGAAATGCTCCAGCAAGTCTTTCAAACCGAAAACGAAATGACACTCTCCTGCTCCGGTACCGGTTCGGCAGGGGCTGAGATGCTCATCGACAACCTCGTTGAGCCCGGCGATACCTGCCTGGTGGGCATCAACGGTGTCTTTGGCGGCCGTCTCACGGAAAAGGCACGACGCGCTGGCGGCACGGTTTATAACCTGAACGCGCCGTGGGGCCAGGTCTTCGACCAGGACAAAGTTATCGCCGCCATCGACGAGCTGAAACCTCAAATCGTCATCCTGGTTCATGCCGAAACTTCTACCGGTGCTCTGCAACCCTTCGATCGACTGGGCGACGCGGTGCATCGGCACGGCGGACTTCTGCTGATGGATTGCGTCACCTCGCTCGGGGGCTTGCCCGTCGCGATCGACCAGTGGGGCGTCGACGCGGCCTACTCAGGTACACAAAAATGTCTCTCGTGCCCCCCGGGGCTCTCGCCGGTCACACTCAGCGAACGCGCGATGCACAAACTCAACCAGCGCAAAACCACGGTCAACTCCTGGTATCTTGATCTTCGCCTCGTAGGAAACTACTGGACCGGTAATCGGGCTTACCATCACACGGCCCCAGTGAATATGAACTACGCCCTGCACGAGGCGCTGCGCATCATCCTCGACGAAGGCTTGGAAAACCGCTTCGCCCGCCATCAGCAAGCGCATGAATTATTGAAAACAGAACTCACCTCGCGCGGCTACACCTACGCCTCCGATCCCGAGCATACGCTTCCCATGCTCAATCTTGTGAGCGTTCCTGCGCACATCGAAAACGAAGCAGCTCTCAGGCAACGCCTTCTGGAGGAGCATCACTTGGAGATCGGCGGCGGACTGGGCGACCTGGCCGGCAAGTGCTGGCGCATCGGCCTCATGGGCCACGGCGCCCGCGCAGAGTGTGTCGAGCGCATCCTCACCGCACTCGATGCCGTGGTTCCGCAGAGCTGACAGGAATTGGTGGCGAGTGGTTGGTGGCGGGAGGTGAGTCATAAATCATCATTCATCAATCATAATTCATCCTTCACCCTCCCCCGCTCGCATCCCTGCTCCATTTCGCTTACAATAGAACTTAGCCGATGTCGGCCAATCTCGTCTGTTCAAACTTTTCATTCTGCACACGCACTTGGGGGCGGTGGCATGGCAACCGAATGGTATTGCCGATTGATGGGGACCGAGCTCGGTCCATTTACTTCCAAGCAACTCTTGGAGATGGCGAGGCAGCATCAGATCACTCCCGACGACTCCGTCCGAAAGGGACCCGACGGCAACTGGGTGGGTGCTCATCGCGTGAAAGGATTGTTCGAAGATGCGGGGGCCTCGACGATCATCATGGCCCACCTTCCACCCGATGTGCAGAAAGCCCTCGAGAAAAAACAGAAAGCCGATGAGCCCCCGGCACCAGCCGAACCTCCCAAGGTCACCTGGCACTACATCTCCGAGCACAACAAAGTCGGCCCGCTCACGTTTGAACAACTCGTGGCCCACGGACGTGAAGGACGCTTACAGCCGCACTGTCGGGTGTGGTCCTCAAAATCACCCAAGTGGTGCGAAGCCAAAGACGTCGCTGGCCTCACCTTCGGCCAGTCCAACGGCAACTAACGTCACTGAGTATGGGAAATTAGTGGCGAGTGGTTGGTGGTGGCGGGTGGTGAGTCATAAATCATAATTCTCTCTTTCCCACTCCAGTCGCACGCTCCTGGCTCGCCAATATATCTGACTAGCGCCTGGCAACTAGCGCCTCGCGCCTCCCCCCGTTCCCCACTCCGCAATCCGCATTTCTTCCCGTCCCCTATCCTTTTACCACCACCCGACTTAGCAAAAACACGCTCGCCCGGCACCTGGGGAATTTCGGCAAAAAAATTGCATTCTTGTCACAAAGTGGTCATAATCAGCATCGAGAGAAAACTCTCCTCTTTGCCATACTTGGTTCACATTTCCACCAGTTAACACGCGACGCAACGCGAGGGGTAGCATAATGATTCGAACGAGCTTCTTGGTTTTGGCTTCTCTGGTTCTCTTCTCAACCTCAATCGCGTCGGCAACTCCTTTACTGCACTACACCTTCGACGAACCCAGCGGCGACGCTTTAGACACCGGCTCTGCACCAAACACTCCAGGTCAGTTGATGGGTGGAGCAACGCGTTCGTCAGACACCCCCGGTGGCTTTGGTTCCTCGATCGATCTGCGGAATGATTCCCCTTCTTTTGCTCATGTGCTCGAAGGGGATGCGGCCGACCTGGATGGACTCGCTGCATTGACTCTCACCACCTGGCTCAAGGTCGAGAGCTACCCAGGCGGCAACAATCGACTCGTGGCAAAACAGGCACCCAATCCCTTTGGTGGGTTTAGCTGGAACATGAATGCCTCGCCCAACACGGGCGTTGTGGGCCCCGACAATTTCCGCCTCGCACTCTTTTTGGGAAACAACGTCAGCTCCGGGCCGGCCGATTTCACATTCGGTTTCTCCTCTGAAGACGTCGATGCGGACAACAAATGGGTATTCCTGGCCGTTACCTACGACAGCACTCAAGCGGCGAACAACACCAAGTTCTACATCGGCAGCCCCGCCGCTGGAGTCAGCCAACTCGGTGCAGATCAAACCCTCGGTCAGATCACAGTTGAGGGGGGAACTTCCCGTTTCGGCGTCGGCTTCACCGATGCCGCACCTGGTGCGGATACGTCCGTCAAAGGCTGGCAGGACGATGTCCGCGTCTACGGCAGTGCCTTGAGCTTGGCCGACCTGGAGCGTGTACGGCTTGCCAACGCTATCCCCGAACCAGGCTCGCTCGCCTTACTATGCACCGCAGCCCTGGCACTAGGCCTCCGCAGACGGATTTGAGCTTCCTCTGGTTAGCGCCTAATAACTAGCGCCGAGCGCCCATTTTCTGTATACCATCACCCTCTCCCTCGGGGTCGGCCTCTCGCCATACAATCATACTTCATCTAGCGCACCGCGTTCTCGCGATTCTCTGCCGTCTCGGCAGGGGTCTTCTCTTCCACTGGCTCCACGGGCGAGAGTTTCAGCGAGTCGATCATTTGCCGTTCCGCGTCGGCAAACTTCTCACCTTGAATCTGCTCGAGCGTCACCGCCAGCGATAGTCTCGGGCAATCATCCTCGGCAACCAGGTAATGCCGCCACTGGATCGGCACTCCTTTGACCGTGCCGTTGGCGATCACCCCCAGACAGTGATACCCGAGCGGCGTCTGCCACTCGGTCGACGCCGAGACGGTTTCGAGCTTTCCTTCCAGGGCCTCGCGGACATCGCGCTCGAACTCATCGAGCGTCGTGTGCCGCCCTTCGCTCCGCGGCGGCAAGACACTCAGATTGCAATGCGCCGCCAACTGGTGGTCCTTCAGATAGCGGAATGAGAACAAATCCCGCTCCTCTGCGGTGATGTACCAGGCCGGGTCGTATTCAAAACTGAATCCACGCTTGGGTGATTGATAAACTAGCTTCCGCTCTAGAGGTTGCTGCATCCGCTGGGCAACGGCCGCGACCTCTTGGGGTACTTCGAGTGGCTTAACGCGGGGCTTGAGCGTAACGAACGCCTTCGCCACGACGTCGAGACCGGGAACGATCTCCGTTTTCTTTCGCGATTCCTTAATCGCCAGGTTAAACGCTGTGATTCGCTTCTGGTCCAAATGGAACAGGTAGGCAGCGCGCAGTTCCATTTCCGTCGGTGCGCCATCCACGGTCCCATCCACGGTGCCCGCCATACGAATCTGCACCTCCCGATTGCTCAGTTTCGTGACGACGCTCGACACCTCGCAGACAGCCAGATGGTCCATCGCCAGCAGCGATTTGAGGGTTTCCTTGTCGTGTTCCCAGCTTTCCCCTTCAGACACCGCTTTGCCAGGCAGCAGCCGGTCGATGGCCAGTGAGTTGGCGACGATATTCACCAAGTCGTATTGCTCGCGGGTGAGTGCCTGGCCAGGAGCAACCAGCGTATTCTCTCCGTCGCGGATCTCGGCAATCAGCAGGTCTTGACCGGCAGGCAGTTTGCGCTGGCTCGATTGCTCGGCGACCTCGATTTGGGCCTCGGCACGATCATATTGCCGCAGTGAGCGGGCAGGTTCCTCAGCACCGGCAGTCCATGCAACTATTTTCTCGACATACGAGAATTCCCCCGCCACGTTGAGAGGAAGCTCTTTTTCTTCCTTCTCGTCAGCCACGAGCATATCGCCACCCACCTGCAACTTGACGGTTACTTCCGTCGTGGTGTCAGGCAAAATCTCAGCTTGCAGCAGATAGCGCGGTAGCTCTTCAGCATGCAGAACAGACACCTGGAGAGCAGAGAATATCAGCAAAATCAGCGGGAATTTCGTGTGCATGAGGGATATCTCGTTAAACGACGGCTAACCGTACGGTCAAATGGGACAGACCAATTGGCAGGAGTGTATCGGTGATCCCGGGCTGAGGACAGAACATTTTGGGGTTTCGGTAGCTTCAGGCGCCTCTGAATTGGACAGTTGCTAGCCAACTCGGGGAATAATCGCCTGCCGGAACCTCATGATGTGGTGACAGATTTTCCGGCGAGACTTGAAACAGACCGAAATTGTAGATTTTCCAATTTTTCCGCAAGTTATTGGCTCTCAGGCACTTAGATAGATCGAAGGGCACCAAAAAGCCCCGAAATCCGCCCATATCAGCGAACTTTCTCTCGACCCAAAACGACTAATATGCGTACAACCTGTAGGCCGGAAATGGCTAGCAAGCTCCAGGTATGGGTCAAGCATGCTAGCCAGCAGGCAAACAGAGAAGAAACGGATGCCAATCAACCAGAAATCTGCTTGAAGTATCCGCAGGAAGACATTGTGGGCGAAAGATTCGCAAGGAACACCACATCAAAGTGCATCACGCACAAGGAACCGCTCCGAGAAGAGGTGGACCATGCATACTGATTATAAAAGTCCTGTAATTCGCTGGTATCGCGACAGTCAAAACGAGGCTTCGCGACCCGATATGCTTGCGCGCATTGAATCGGCTGAAAAACTCATCGCCAATCTCGATGCCGAAGCCTCTTATCCAGCGGCAGAAGTGCTATCGCAGATCGACGGGCGGCCTCTGCCTGAGGCTGGCAATCGCAAGATTTCTGGCTCTGATTTGCTCAACGACCTCCGCCTGTTGGTGGAAGATATGTCTGACATGGTCGAACTGGCAGCCGATGCCGTCGGCGAGCAAGTCTTCACGGTCGAAGAACTGGCCAAGCAATTCAACGTCTCGACCAAAACGATCTCCCGCTGGCGAGCCTTGGGACTAGTGAGCCGTCGTCTGGTGTTCGACGGTCGGAAGCGAGTCGGTTTTCTCCGCAGCAGTGTCGACCGCTTTGTCAAGAACAACGCCGAGCGAGTCGAGCGGGGTTCGCGCTTCAGCCAACTCACCGATGATCAACGCGAAGAGTTCATCCAGCGAGCCCGAGAAATGGCCCAGGCTGGACAAGGCCAAGGAGAAATCTCCCGGCAGTTAGCCGACCGCACAGGTCGAAGTGTGGAAACGATCCGGGCCGCTTTGCGAAATTATGACGCTGAAAATCCTGATGAAGCCATTTTCCCAGCAGGCAGCGGACCGCTGACCGATGTACAGAAGAAAAACATCTTCCGTGCCTACCGTCGCGGTGTGTCCGTGGAAAAGCTCTGCAGGGATTACAACCGCACGAAGACTACCGTTTATCGCGTTATCAACGATATGCGGGCCGAGCGAATCAAGGATCTGTCCCTGGACTATATTGATAACCCCCGCTTCTCCCGCAAGGGAGCCGATAACGCCTGCCTGGGGCCCATGCCTGAAGCTGAAAGCCCCGTGCGAAAGGCGCGTCGTCCTTCGGGATTGCCTCCCTATTTGGCAAGTTTGTACGAGATGCAACTTCTGACTCGCGAGCAAGAGCAGCACTTGTTCCGCAAGTACAACTATCTCAAGTACAAGGCGAGTAAACTCCGCGACCAGCTTGATTACGAGCGCCCCAAGTCATCGCTGATGGACGAGATTGAAGAGTTGCACGAGCAGATCGTCGACTTGAAAAATCAAATCGCCCGTGCAAATCTGCGACTGGTGGTTTCGATTGCCAAGCGGCATGTGAAGCCCGACCAGAATTTCTTCGAACTGGTCAGCGATGGAAATCTGTCGCTGTTGCGGGCCGTGGAGAAATTCGATTTTTCTCGTGGGAACAAGTTCAGCACGTACGCCAGTTGGGCCATTATGAAGAACTTTGCCAGGACGATTCCGGGCGAGTATCGTCAGCGAGACCGCTTCCGCACGAGCTACGACGAGCTATTTGACGCAACGCAAGAGAAGCGAGCCAACCCGATGATTGAGGAGAACCTGCAGCAGGATCGTGTCTCCAAGATCCAGCGAGTGTTGAGCCGGCTCGATGAGCGGGAACGGCAGATCATCGTCGGACGTTTTGGCCTGGATCACTCCAAGGAGCCTCAAACTTTGAAAGAAGTGGGTGAGGAACTTGGTGTCACCAAGGAGCGTATCCGCCAGATCGAAGCTCGGGCCTTGAGCAAGCTGCGTCTGGCAGCCCAAGAAGAGAAAATCGCGTTGGAAATCTAATCACCTCCCAAACTAGATTTCCGACCCAGCCCCGACCTGCCCCCTTTGGTCGGGGCTTTTTTATTTGCTCTTCTCCCCTGCTAGTCTCTTTCTACTTCAAAAAGCCGACCGCTCCGGCGATACTTGCCTTCGATCTGATAACGTCTTGAAGAAACACTCTAAACTTGTTTTTTCTTCAATTGGTCGCCTAAATACCTTCTCCGGATTGCTTAAAATACAAACAATGCTCAAGTTCTTGTTGCTACAAATCCGGAACCACAGCGATCCGATGCGTGAACAGGAGGTCGGTTGTTTTGCCCGCGCGCTGGATTGTCCACAGGAGAATATTGCTCGCGTCGACCTGCTAAACTCGGCTCCAGGCAAAGCCGACTTGGATCGGGTAGACGTGGTCTTGTTGGGGGGAAGCGGCGATTACTCGGTCACCGCCGATGGACCATGGATCGAGCGAACCCTCGATGCGTTGCGGCAACTAACCGACATAGCCAAGCCGACATTCGCCTCCTGCTGGGGTTTTCAAGCCTTTGCCCGAGCACTAGGCGGACGTTGTATCCACGATCCCGCCCATGCGGAGTTGGGTAACGTGGAACTGAAATTAACCGATGCTGGCCAGACTGATGCTCTCTTTGGACAGTTGCCGCCTCGATTCCTTGGCCATGCGGGACATGAAGACCACGTCGTCGTTCTTCCACCCGATGCAATCCTCCTGGCATCGACCGCGAAGGTGCGCCATCAGGCTTTTCGACTTGCAGACTTGCCTATCTATTGCACGCAGTTTCATCCAGAACTGGATTGCCGCTCATTACTCGAACGTGTGGAGGCCTACCCCCAATACGTGCAGCGGATTGCCGGTATCCCGTACGACGAATTCGCCGCGACCTGCCAAGAAACGCCGGAAGCCAATTCCCTCTTGCGGAGGTTCGTCGAACTGGTGAGTTGACTAGGCTAACAGGCCCATCTTGCCCGCTTGGTAGTCCTGTATGGCCTGTTGAATTTCTTCGCGCGTGTTCATCACAAAGGGCCCCTGGCCTGCCACTGGTTCCTGGAGAGGCTCGCCCGTGAGAATCAGGATGCGTGAAGCGGAATCGGCCTGCAAACCGAATGTGTTTCCCTCTCGCTCAAACTGTGCTAGTTCAACTGACTTCATCGCATTGCCATTTACCCTCACGCCACCCTGTTGTACCACGAGCAGACAAGTGTGACCCCGCGGCACAGTCAACTCTGTGGCACTGTCAGCACTGAGCTGCACGTCCCAGACGTTGATCGGAGTGAACGTATTAGCTGGACCATGAGTGCCCTCGAAATTCCCGGCAATGACACGTACCAGGCCGGCGCTATTTGCCAGGGCGACTCGAGGGAAATCTTCGTCAAGCAGGTCCTGATACTTGGGAGGAGCAGATTTGTCCTTGGCCGGGAGGTTGACCCAAAGTTGGACCATTTCCAGCACGCCACCTTTTCGGGTGAAATCGTCGCTGTGGAGTTCTTCGTGCACGATGCCACTGGCCGCCGTCATCCACTGCACGTCGCCGGGACCAAGCCGCCCTCTCCCGCCACTGGAATCTCGATGAGCTAGCTCGCCCTGATACAGAATTGTGACCGTCTCGAAACCCTTGTGAGGATGTACGTCGACCCCGCGTTTGCCGGTGGCTGGTGGGAACTCATGGGGACCGGCGTAGTCAAGCAATAAAAATGGATCGAATTCATTGCCTCTGCTATATGAAAACAAACTCCGTACAGGGAAGCCGTCGCCGACCCAATGCTGAGGGACGTTTCGAATGATGCGTTTGATAGCTTTCATGACGCAGTTCCAGTGGGTTTTTCAGAATCGGCCTTCGTCCATTTGGACCAAAGCATTGCGTCGAGCGAGAATTTACCGGGGCCCGTGAGTGCAAGTACGGCGTAGACCAGCAGATAGACCGCCGCGAGTTCCTTTCTCTGCCAGGGATCGGCCCCATGAATCACAAACAGGGCGATGATCATCGTAAACGCGAGCGGCAGCGTGGCCAGCCGTGTGGCAAGTCCTGCAATCAGTAGCAATGAACAACCCACTTCCGCGCCGATGGCCGAGATGAGACTCAATCGACTACCCATCCCAAGTGGATCAGCAAAGTTGTCGGCCATGTCCCCAAAGCCGGATAGCTTCTGCCAGCCATGCACAAGCATAAAAGAGCCGATGCCCACGCGCAAGAGAAGCAGCCCAATGTGACCTGCCAATTCCTTTTTAGTCATGTAATCGCTCCACTATCTTTTTGGTACGTTGCTACAGAACCTGCGCAATCTTAACTTAACTCCAAGTTGAGAAGTTACTCGCGACATCCTTAGCCACTATGACTTTTATCCCCGCCGCTATAACAAATCAAGGTTCGGCTTGAGGGTGTGCAGGAGTATTAGAATACCGCGAAGGACATTCAACCAATTTTGCTTTCCGGATTAGCTCTCACTGGGTTCTATTGGCGGCATTTGTGTAAGCACCATATCACGGCTAAGAGCGACCCAAAAATGCGTTTATGGAGACATAGTTTGCACCCTCGCAAACTAGCTTCCGTCTCGCGCTGCAGTCAAAAATAATGAGATAAGCTGGGCACAACCAAGTTATTTAGCGAGTTGGCTGCTTTTCCCCGAGCTTGTCCCTTCAAAACACCTCTCACTTCTGCGGAGAAGTACATCGATGAGAATACTCTGGCAGATGTGCCTGTGGTCGGCGATTGTCTGCCCTCCATGCTTAGCCCAAATCCCTGCGTTTCCTGGTGCCGAAGGTTTTGGCGCGATCTCGGTCGGGGGGCGTGGTGGTGACGTATATCACGTGACGAGCCTGGCGGATACAAACACGCTGGGAACCTTGAGGCATGCCATCAACACAGCACCTTCTGGTGGTCGTACCATCGTCTTCGACGTCTCCGGCAATATTTACCTTAATAGCGACCTTAGTGTCAACAGACCTAAAATCACAATCGCGGGGCAGACAGCTCCTGGTCAAGGAATCACTCTCACCGGCGACAGCGTCTGGCTGGAGAGTAGCGACCTGGTGGTCCGGTACATTCGTAGCCGATTGACCTCAACGGGTGGAACTCAGGATTCGCTAAGCATCAAGAACGGCAACCGAGTGATAATGGACCATATCTCAGCCTCATGGAGTGCCGACGAAACGACATCGATGACCGAGAACTCCTCGAACAACAGCATCCAGTGGTCGCTCATCACAGAGGCCCTTAACTCACAAAACCACAGCCGTGCCTCCCTCTTTCGCCCAGGATCGAATGTTCCGTCAGGTTCTGCACCGCATGAGTTCAATCTGAGTGTTCATCATAGCTTGTATGCCCATTCCAGTGATCGCAATCCGGTGTTCTCGACCTACAACGAAAAAATTCTCAATGCCGATTTCCGCAACAATGTGGTCTTTGATTGGCGGAATCAGGCATCTCATACAGGCAGTAGTGATGCCTACGTGAATCTCAATTTCGTCGGCAATTTCTACGTTGCCGGCCTTACTACCCGCGCGGACTTGGTGGCCAATCCGAAAATCTACAGTGCCGACGGCCCGAGAACCGTCATGTACCACAACGACAACCTGGTTGACTCCACTCGCGACGATGGTCTGCACAATGGTATCTATCTGGCCTCGTCAGTTGGTGGAGGATTTGTCAATGCGGCGATTCCTTTCAACTATCCCACAGTCACGACCCAGGCAGCCGCAGAGGCTTACGAATCCGTTCTCAACTACGCGGGTGCCCACTGGTGGAACCGCGACCCGGTCGACGAGCGCGTCACCACCGATGTGCGCGAAATCTCTGATCCCGATCCCAATGTGAGGGCGATGTCGGGCACGATGCTCACCACCGAGGCCGACGCAGGCGGACTCCCGGCTTTGCCCATTGAAACCAGGCCGGCCGACTGGGATGTCGATGGCGACGGCATGCCCGGATGGTGGGAACTCGAGCGTGGTCTCGATCCCTTCACAAAAGATCATAATGGCGATTTCGATTCCGATCTCTATACCAATCTGGAAGAGTACATCAATGAAGTCGGGGCATTTCCTGCACCAGCCGATCTGGTATTCCAAGGTTCGCTAAACAATCGATTTGCCCGCTCAGAGAACTGGAGCAATAACTGGCAACCCGCTCAGTTTGACACGGCGATCATTCCCAGTGGCATAGCAATAGTGGATGCCGTGGGTCAGCTTGTGGGAACGATTCAGGTCGCGCCGCAGTCGGGGCAAACTGCCGCACTGGATATCTCCGGCGGCTGGTTGGATGTGGCCGATTCGCTAGAGATTGCTTCGCTGGGCGCCGATGGCGCGGTGAATCTCTCTGGTGGTAAGCTCAGCACAAAAACGCTGCTCAAGGGAACTGGCGGCACGTTCAACTTCACCGGGGGCACGCTCAGCGCTGAAACTGTGGGCTTCGATCTGGAGAACAACGGTGGTACGCTCGCACCGGGCGATTCACCCGGACTGACCATGATCTCCGGCAACTACACTCAGAACAGCGGTTCGCTCGCCATCGAAATCGGCGGCACCGATCCTGGCGTCACATTTGATCGGGTCGAAGTCGCCGGTTTTGCCGACTTGATGGGAACACTGGACGTGACACTGGTCAACGGCTTTACCCCGACACTTGGCGACAATTTCGGTTTTTTGTTTGCCAGTAGTGGATTCAACACTGATTTCAGCTCGATTGACCTGCCTGATATTTCCCACTTGGGTTTGGACTGGCAGCTCAATCCAGGGGGATCCACCCTTTTCCTGGAAGTCGTCGCGGGAGGCCTCCCCGGCGACTTTGACAATGACGGGGACGTCGATGGCCGAGACTTTCTGCTTTGGCAACGGAATCCCACCATCGGTGCTCTTGCCGATTGGCAAGCGAACTATGACACCGGCAACCTTCAGGCAAACAGCTTCGCAGTGCCTGAGCCGACTACAGGAGTGACAGCTATCATAGTTTCTGCGTTGATCGCGATAGCTTGCCGAAGGAACGGAACGTCCAGTCTCTCTTGAACCCCGTACAACGGCAATAGATGCGAGGACTTCCCACGTCGATATGTCGAATCACACATCCAGATTCTTCACATCCAGTGCATGCTTCTGGATGAACTCGCGCCTTGGCTCGACATTGTCACCCATCAACACGCGGAAGAGTTCATCGGCATTGCCGGCATCTTCCATTTTGACCTGCAACAGCGTGCGATTAGCGGGATCGAGTGTCGTTTCGCGGAGTTCCTCGGCATTCATTTCACCCAGACCTTTGAAGCGCGTGATCTGCAAGCCTTTTTCCCCAGCCGCTCTAATAGCCGCGGGCAGCCCTCGCAGATCTTCCAGGCCAGTCTCACTATCTCCTCGTCGGAGTATGTAACGCGAGCCTTCCAAGCCCGTGCGATCTTCGGGAATCAACGCCTCAATTTCGAAGCCGAGCAGTGAAAGATCTTTGAGTAACGTGTTGATCGTGCGGACTTCGTGCAGTTCGACGATTCGCAACTTTGGCGCCACATGGCCGTTGGTCTCCGCAATCTCCTCTGTGGAAACCGTTTCCCCCGCAAGCTGCATCTCTTTGCCGGTCGCTTTCTCCTGTTCTTCAACGAATGCCTCCAAGGCGGCCCGGTTGTTGAACCAATGCTCGTTAAGGCCCAGGAATACATGGAAAATCGGCAGCTCCAAGGTGTTGGGGTCTTGTCGCTCGGCGTGAGCCTTGAGGCTGATCCCGCGACGCTCCAATGCCACCAGCGACTCTTCCATGGCCGCGAGTGTCCGGCAAAGCTTTTCCATCCGTTCGCCTTCGATCAACTCACCCGTGCCAGGGTCGAACACGCAGTCGCTTAGCCCCAATTCCAAGAGCTGTGTCTTCATTTCTTCGTCGGTTTGCACATAGTTGACTTCCTTGCCCTTGCGAACTCGATATAGGGGAGGCTGAGCCACATAGACATGCCCCTGTGCCACCAAGTGGTACATCTGGCGGTAGAAAAACGTCAACAACAACGTGCGGATATGTGAACCATCAACATCAGCGTCAGTCATGATCACAATGCGGCCGTAACGTCGTTTGCTGAGGTCTTGATCTTCGCCGATTCCGATGCCAACGGCGGAGATCATACTACGCACTTCTTCGTTGGCCAGCACTTTATCTTCGCGGCTCTTGTAGGCGTTGATGATCTTTCCTCGTAGTGGCAGGATCGCCTGATACTCGCGGAGGCGTCCTCCTTCAGCACTACCGCCTGCCGAGTCGCCTTCTACAAGATATAGTTCGCACTTGTCGACATCCTTGCTGGAACAATCCCGCAATTTGCCCGGAAGCCCACCTCCGGCGAGTGCCCCTTTGCGTTCACGAATCAACTGACGCGCTTTACGGGCACTCTCCCGGGCCTCGGCTGCCAGGACAATCTTGAGGATCATCTGTTTCGCCGTTTTGGGGTTCTCCTCAAGGAATTTGCTCAAGTAATCGCCGAATAACGAATTAACGATTCCTTCGACCTCGCTGTTACCGAGCTTGGTCTTGGTTTGCCCTTCAAATTGTGGATGAGGCACGCGAACACTGATTACCGCCGTCAGCCCTTCGCGGACATCTTCTCCCGATGGCACAAGATCCTTGAACAGGTTTTGTTTCTTGCCATAGGCATTCAGAGAACGGGTCAAAGCGGTTCGGAAACCAGAGAGATGCGTTCCCCCTTCTGTCGTAGAGATATTGTTCACATAGGAATGGACATTCTCGGTGTACTCTCCGGAGTACTGCATCGCAATTTCGACCGAGACTCCCTCACTTTCGCCTTCGACATACAAGACTTCTTGATGAACAGCCTCGCTCGCTCGATTGAGCCAGACCACAAATTCCTGGATCCCATTCTCGTACTGAAATGTTTCCGATTCGTCGGTTCTCGTGTCGGTGATCGAGATTTTTACACCTCGGTTTAGAAACGCCAGTTCCTGCAAGCGTTTTGAAAGCGTGGTGTAAACAAACTTTGTGACGGAAAATATTTGCGGATCGGGCTTAAATGTGGTCTTCGTGCCACGGCGATCGCTTGTTCCCACGCGCCGCACCTCACCGGTGGGGACACCTCGCTCATATTCCTGATGATACACATGGCCACCGCGACATACTTCCACTTCGCACCATTCGGACAGAAAATTCACGACCGTGACACCTACTCCATGCAAACCTCCTGATGTCTGGTAGGCTCCTTTGCTGAACTTCCCTCCAAATTTAAGGACGGTCATCACACCTTCGAGAGTGGAGACGTCGCGATCCATTTGTTCGGATAACTGGTCATGCTTCTCTACCGGGATGCCACGGCCATCGTCTTCAACGGTGACCGAACCGTCGGGGTTAATAAACACCCGAACTTCGGTAGCGTAGCTAGCCATTGCTTCGTCAATCGAGTTGTCTACCACCTCATACACCAAGTGGTGTAAGCCTCGGTTGGACGTATCGCCAATGTACATACTGGGCCGTTCTCGGACATGTTCCAGATCGCTCAGATGTTCAAGATCTGATTGGCTATATTCGGCGTTGGCTTTTTTCTTTTGACCAGGTTCTTCGTTTGTCATTGGTTTCTTTTGTTCGGATGTTTGTAGCCCGGGAACGCAACTAGACTACCTTTGTTTATTCGGCTGATAGATTCGTGATTTTTCCAACCTTGAAGCGTAGTTGTTTGACTCCCGCATTAGGGAGAGCGCTTTGCACGGCTTCCAAGAGTTCCTCCTTGCGAAACGTGAACTCTTGCATTAACAGTGAGTTAGCCAACAAAACATGGAAAGTCCCGCGGCTTAACTTTAAAAACTGGGTAACCCTAGACAAATCCGGCCCTACAACTGCTCTCCAGACCTTTTCCTGCTCGTCAGACTTGCGAATTTGAGCATAGCCCCGCAGCCTCACTAACTGGGCCAACACATTTCCAACCTTCCGAGGTTTGCGGGACAAAAATCTTTCCTGTTCCTTTGACCGGTGTGTCTCAAAATCCCTCCACACATCTTTCAGTTCCAGAGGGTCCTCCATAGGGTTTGTCATCGAGCGTGGTTCCAACTATTTCAATTGTGGTGCCGTTCTCAACGATCACGCGAGAGGGGCATAATCACATATCCATAACCGTCGTCGGTCTTACAAACCGCCGCACTTTCTGCGTCTTTGACCTCGAATGAAAAAGTTTTCTCGGCATCGAGTACCTTTAGAAAATCGGTTACGAATCGTGGATCCAATGTCACGGTTAGTTCCTGACCGTCGTAACCAATTGGTAGCTCGATTCGCGATTGACCAACATCCGCTGCGCGGCCCGCGAGTACAAGCATTCCATCCCCAAAGGTAAAATCGACTCCTCGGCTTTCCTCACTGGTCACGATTGCCGCCTGACGCACGGCAGATAATGTTCCGCCGACGGCTAGCTCGATCCCTATAGTATTTCCACCCCCTTCAGGGAAGACTTTCTTCCAATCGGGAAATCTACCTTCCAACAATCGGGCTGAAATTGTGGCACGCTCGCTATGAACGATAAACTCGTTCCCCTTAATCGCAACCTGAATTTCCGCATCGTACGGTGCCACAGCACGTTCGATGAGTGTCATCGCCCGAGTGGGAATGATCGTCGTCTGATCAACTTCCGATGGTTGGCCACTGCGAACTACTGGACCCGTCATTTTGGCCAGTCTGCGGCCATCCGTGCCGATGGCAGTTACACTCGAATCGTCAAATTCCAGTTTGACTCCACCCAAAGCATATCGACTACTTTCGTTGTCTGTGGCAAAGACCGTACGACGAATCAACTCACGCAAGAGCCTCGCAGGAACTTCGTAGAAGCTTTCCTCGGCGAACTTGGTCACCTGAGGGAATTCGGCGGGGTTCTCAGCCGACAAACGAAACTGACTGCGTTCACCTCGAATGGTGATCCCCGTATTGTCAGATTCCAAGTGCAATGTTTGATCGGTACTTTCTCTGAGGATCGACCCGAATTTCGACACTGACAAGACAGCTGCACCCGGAGTCTGAATCTCTACACCCTCAACCTTGTGGCGAATACCGACTTCCAAATCCGTTGCTAATAGAGTGACTTGATCTTCCGAAACCTCCAACTTGACGTTCTGGAGGATCGGTTTGGGGCTGCGGTTTGGCGCAACCGAAGCCACGGTTTGGAACGCATGCAATAGCTGTTCACGATCACACGATATCTTCATGGTATTGCCACCCTTTCCGCTCATACGCGGAGCTTCCGTCAGGGACGAGTTTTCTAATACAGTACTCAATGGAAACCTCCTGAGTGTGAATTATCTTCTAATTGTTTAATAGTTAGTTGCAGTAGTAATGTTGAGGCAAGGAAAGTAGACAACGGTTAGCACCGCTCTAAATATCCAAGGAAAACAAATGGTTTTCAAGAACCGATCTAAAGTGGAAAACAGGTTGGAGAACTGTTGGTTAAAGGTCAAATGGTTGTGTACAAATTTGCAAAAGGGAGATAAGCAGCGATCTCTCAAAATTCAAGAACATAAAAAATTAAAGTTGTGAACAAGTTATTGTCAAGTTATCCACCTTCGGTGTCTGAGGTTCGCTGTTGCTAAGGTTTGAACATCGCGATTCAATTCGAATGCTTCACATCAGACGGCGAGCAGGATGCGCTCTAAATCCTCCAAGGTTTTTTGAGTGCGGGTGTCTCCAGTAAGTGACGTTTGAATCGAATCCATGGCGTGCATAATGGTCGTATGGTCGCGATTGCCCAAAGCCCGGCCTATCTGGGCATAAGTGGCCGATGTGAGGGTGCGGAGCAGATAAACGGCGATACTCCGGGCAAAAACCAGAGTTTTTCGTCGTGCTGGGCCTTTCAAAGCGGTTTGGGTGAGACCAAAGTAGCGAGCTACCACAGCAATGATCTCCTTTTCCGAAAGGGGAATCCGCTTCGAAGCTGGTATGGAACCTACACTTATTGCTACTTCCCATTCACGCAACGAGCGTATCACTTGGCTCGCGGGCCCCGTCACCGATTCCGCTAAAACGCGGAGTTGACGATCATTGATTTTTGTTCCCCGCTCGACGACAGCCATCTTCAAAAGTTCCAATCGGGCAGCGGAGCCCGGATGATTAAGCCAGAGCAGAAGCGCTCCACTGAGTCGATCCCGCAAACCAGCATCAAGCTGCAGTTGAGAAGTTGGAGAAGTGCGCGAGGTGCAAAGCACGGTCGCACCAGTTTCGCTATAAATGTCCAACAGATCTCGAAATTCGTACTGGATCGCGGGGCTGGCCGGGAGTTTGTGCAAGTCATCGATCACCAGCAATTTGAGGCCTCGCAAATGCGTTCGCAGTGCGTCAATCGATCCATCACTGCGTGCCGCTTGCAATTGCCGCGCGAAATCGGTGGCAGAAAAGTAGGCAACACCCTTCTCTCCTAAAAAGGAAAACCAGCGTCGGACAATCCCACGCACCAACAAACTTTTGCCGCTGCCTGCCATACCAATCAGCACCAGGGGAGACGCCCAACTGAGAGACTCCAGGTCTGCTTCTCCTGTAAGAAGTTGTTCCAGTGCGACGACGGGTAAACGATTCTCTGGACCTGCCACGAAACAGTCTTGCTGTCCATGTGGGCCGTATGCGAAGGAGCCGATTGGAGAACTCCCCGTCTCCAGTTCCACTGGTGGCAAATCAATTCGTAACACTTCGTCGACCTGCATGGCTCCGTCCGGATTTGGGGGCTTTTGAGGAAACCGAAGAGCAGAAAAATGGATTTCAGTGCTTCAATTTCAGGGTGCTTAAAACGAACTTTGATTCTAGCCGATTTGCCTCTGAACCGGGAGTACCGCGACCGATTTTATGCCGGTTTGTTCAGTGACGTAAGTGGTTGTACGCCATAATGATACGGCGACAAGCTTCGTCTATTTCAGCAGCTTCCGTTGTAGCCCCCCAACTTAGCCTCAGAGCGGACTCCACCAACTCTTTTTGGAGGCCCATTGCCACCAGTACGGGTGAAGGTTCGCTCGACCCGCTGGCACAGGCAGAACCTGTCGAACATGCCACGGCAGCCTGATCCAGAGCCAGGAAAAATGCCTGTCGATCGACCCCCGGAAATGCGATTGTCGAAGTGTTCGGGAGTCTCGGGGCGGCCTTGCCGATGACCGTCGCAGATGGAATAGCAGTTAGAATTTGCTCCTCGAGCCGAGTTTGAAATCCCTGCATTTGCTTAACGTTTGCCTCATAATTGCTGTGCCAGGTCTCCAGGGCGATTTGCATTCCCACTGCCAGCGCGACCATTTCGGTGCCAGGTCTCAGGCCGGCTTGTTGATGGCCGCCCCAAAGTTTTGGAGTAATCTGCACACTTTGTTGCACTAAGAGCGCGCCGATCCCCACGGGACCATGGAATTTGTGTGCAGCGCAACTAAGGGCCGTCAAATTCCGCTGTGAAAATTGCACAGGCAGCTTACCAGCCAACTGCGCGGCATCAGTATGAAACGCCACTCCCTGAAGCTGGCAAACTTCCGCGATCTCATCGATGGGCTGCAATACTCCCGTTTCGTTGTTGGCGGCCATGATGCTCACCAAGCGGGTTTCAGGGCAGAATGCATCTCGGAGTTCGTCGAGCTTGACGACACCATTGCTGTCGGCGCCTACGCGGCTTATCCGCCATCCGCTCGTTTCCAGCTTTTCGACAGGACCTAGAACGGCAGGATGCTCGATCTCGGACGTAATCAGGTGGCCCGGCGGCAAACTCTCTAGCATTCCCAGGAGGGCCAGATTATTTGCCTCGGTGCCCCCGCTGGTGAATATCAGCCGATCGGCGTCCAGCCCTGTAGTCCTGGCCCCGAGCAGTTCTGCAATCCGCTGCCGGGCGTTTTCCAGAGTCCGCCGCGCTGCTTGTCCGGCACGATGTTGGCTCGCCGGATTGGCTCCAAACCGAAGCGAAGCTTCACGAATCGCGTCCGCGACTTCGGGCAGCAGCGGAGTCGTGGCGTTGTGGTCGAGATAGATCGTGTCGCTCATTCCTGCAATATAAGCTATTCATTACGGAAATTGCAGGCTGCAGAAACAGTCATCCACCGCGGCTGTGATCAGCAAGTAAGATATCGGGGTGGGACGTTTACTTTGACTTTCCGGCGAGTAAATACTCGGATGCTATAATAAGAAAAGCCAACAGATTGCTACATTCTTACAGTGAAATCCTTTGCTAAACTGCTTTCGCCATCTTGGATTAATCGCCGTGTGCTTGCTGATCTCAACAGGCACACCTTCTGAATTGGTTGGTGCCAGTCCACCACTCTTGACGACGGGCGAGGTTCTGGTCGCGGTGCCCGACCTCTATTCAGTGAATAAAACATCTGAACAAGTCACGCTCGACGACCAGCAAAGTGCGGCAACGTGCTTCGCCAGAGCAGAAAAGTTTTGCGATGCCGGAGATGTCGAAGCCGCTTTGCGGTGGACTGCCCGCACTTTGATGTTCGACCCGAATCATGCGGATGCCCGGCGCGTGCTTGGCTACGAAAAATATCATGATACTTGGGCCGGGGCGTATGCCCTTCGGCAACTCGAAGCAGGCAAGATTTGGAACCGGGAGTTTGGTTGGATTGAGCAGGAAGATTTACTCCGCTACGAAGCTGGGGAGCGGCCACTGGGCAAGCGTTGGATTAGCGCCGAGGAGGATGCCCGTCGACATGAGTCGATTGACGACGGCTGGCGGATTCGCACAGATCATTTTCAGGTCACTACCAACGAAAATCCTGCTGCGGCGGTTGAGCTGGCCTCGCGTCTGGAGGAGCTCTATCAGGTTTGGTTGCAACTCTGCGGGAGTTTCTTTATTGACGCGGCCGATCTCAAAAAACGATTCGAAGGCAAGACTTCGAGCAGCTACCGCAGCAAGCCATTTCAGGTCATCTATTATCGCAATCGAGCAGAATACAATGATGCGCTCCTCCGCCAACAACCTCGTATCGGCATGACGCTTGGCATTTATTTCGACACATCGCGCACCTTGCATTTCTTTGCCGGAGAAGAGCAGGATCCCGGCACGATTACGCATGAAGCCGTGCACCAGTTCTTCCAGGAGTCGGCCCCGTCGGCTCGCAACGTGGGTGGTCTGGCCAATGCCTGGATCGTTGAAGGAATCGCCTGCTACTTTGAATCGCTCACCCCCCTGGAGCTTGGCGGGGGAAAGCGGGGCTACAGCATTGGCACACCGGGCGCAGGTCGGCTGCCGGCCGCCTATCATCGCTGCATAGTCGACGACTACTACGTCCCGCTAGCAGAACTCTGCCCCCTCGGCACGACGGATTTGCAGCGGCGAGACGATATTGCCCAGCTCTATAGCCAGTCGGCCGGTCTGGCCACCTTCCTGATGCATTACCAAGACGGAATCTATCGCGAGGCCCTGATCAAATACTTGCAGCTCATCTATGCAGGACGCGACAAACCGACTACCCTTCAAGAGGTCACCGGCCAGAGTTTTGCCGAGCTGGATAAGCAATATCGGGAGTATCTGTTGAGCTTGGCCACCAGCGAATAATGTGAAGCGAACCCGAACCAATTCATCCTAGGAGAAGTCTCTATGTTGTCCTTGATTGCTCATGTGACCCCCCACGAAATGCCGACAGGTCTGCTATTGTTTGTCTGTGGGATGCTTGCCGGGAGCCTCGTCACGCTGGCCATGCAGAAGGTACGCTCGCGATAGAGTGGACAATGACCAATGCTCAATGTCCAATGACCAAGCCTTCGCCTTCAAATCATCCTATTGGTCATTGGGCCTTAAAATTGGGCATTCTTTGGCCTTGGTTGACCGCTGCTATTCGCCGCAGTAGGATCGTTAGATTCCCTTGCGGTGGCTGTAGTTCAGTTGGTTAGAACGTCGGATTGTGATTCCGAAGGTCGTGGGTTCGAATCCCATCAGCCACCCTCTCTAAGTCGCGGTTCCACGCTTTCAAGAATTCGCTGGATATGCCAGGCAGCAGCGGCGCAACTTCCTGCGGTTGTGCGGTAGTTTCCCCCAATACGGCGAGCCGGTCTGCCAGATTCTCCGCTACCGATTCCCTGGAAAATTCTTTTGTCTGGGTCTGTAACATCCCTGCAATTCTCCCGCTTAGCTTACTGTGGCAAGTTGATTCGCCACAAAATCCGCGTTTCCCAGCATGAAAGGACAAAACCATGTTTCGCAAACTCACTACCGCCCTGTTGCTCGTTGCTGCGTTGGCTATTGGCCTAGGCGCCGTTCCCGGCGTGTTTCCAAACATTGCCCACGCCTGCGAAGCGGACGATCCCGGCTGCGACGAATGATTTTCTGTCAGGAGTGAATCACTATCGCGTAAGCGATAAAGTGATTCGCTCTTATGGAATCCTTATGGAATATGCGAACCGTGGTACGCCAGTGAGAGACGCGAAAGTGCGCTCTTGCTGGCATACTGCGTTACTCTAATTGCTTTTTAGGGCTGCCTGGAGGTCGCCCTGAATTACTTCACGAGGATTCAAAATTGGTTTTAAGCAGCTGCGAGCCGCCGGACCCGTGGCGAGATTCTGTTGTTCCAACGTCTACAGAACCTGCTACTAGAAAGTAGAGTTCATACTAACGGTATTGCAACATAGACCTATACATCTCTTGATACAAACCACCGATCGCCAATCGCAGCACTTTTCCGTTTGAGAAATCACCGGGGTTGACCGTTGTTACGTTCACGTTGAACGAGGCAAAATATTCCGCGAATGTTTTCCAGATCTCGTTGATTACCCGCAGTTCGACGGAACTGCCAAACACTTCTTGTGACGTTTCTTTGGTCAGATCCAATGTGGGCGTCGGGAGTTTGTCGTAAGTTTCCCCGGGTTGGCCGTTTCCCCGGGCCGTATCTTTGTGGCCATTCAAGTCGAGAAACAGCGTTGCCGGCGCGTCCGGCTTGCTGCTGTATGCGGGTACTGATATGGCTGCAGGGGCATCGAGCAGCGTGTCGTCTTCACAAGAAGATGAATCGAATACCCGCGTACCCGATTTGCCAGCGGGCATCCTCCGAACTGCCGAGGCTTCCAGCTGAAATCGATTGCTTCTAGAGAAAAATGCCATGGTAGGCTCCTGGTTCACGTGTGAAGTGGGGTAGGCAATGGTAACCCACTCAAGGTTTAGCGCGATTAGCGGCCAAGTGTAACAGTCACTATGTGAATTCCATGAACTTGGTGCGGGGAGGGATGAATCGATCGACACGGGCGCCTTTTCCATTCAATAAGTCCGTCATCGTCGAGAGCTCTTGCAACGTAACATTCTGGCATCGACACCGCTTAGTACAGCGTTGCCTGTCCCGCGTTGCCTCCAACGCCCGCGCTTGCCAAGAAGGAAGAAAAGATGCAGTCCCTGCAATTAGCCATTGACGATTTGCCCGGCGTCCGCCGCATCGAAAACTGTACTAAAGAAGAGATGACCGGTCTGGTTATGGAAATGACGCACGCGGTTTATCCGCATGATCAGATCTATGGCCAGTACTGCACTATCCAGAGCTATGTCGAATGCCCTCCCGAGAAGGCTTTCGAGTATCTGTCCGACGTCTACACATTGCAAGAGTGGACCTTCAGCATGCGGAATTTTTCCCCAACAGACGACCCGGGGCTGGTTGCGGCCATCGACCGCATCGGGGGAGAAACGGAAATCTATACCAGGACGATTGCGAACCGCGCAGCAATGACGGTCGACTACCACTGTGCTTGGGACCAAGGCGAAAAGCTTTGGATGATTTATCTGATGCGCGTAGTCCCCGCGGAATTAACGCTAAACAAACCCGGTTGCGTCATCTTGTGGACTAACTGCCGCCATCCGTTCTACAACGAAAACCCCTATCCGGAAAAGGCACCGGCAAACCGCAAGGTGTGGGTGGGCGACATGTGGCCGTTCTTCTACGCCGGCCACCAGATCGAACTCGAAAATCTCAAGCATATTCTGGAATACCGCCATGCAAACGGTTTGCCAATGACCGTTGGAGATTTGCGATGAAAACCATCAGCCTGATTGACGTTGCCAGTTACATGCCGCGCCAAGTTGTCGACAACGATTTTTTCAGCAGCGGCGACGACGAAAGCGTCCATGCAATGTTTCGCGGTGTCAAACATCGACATCACGTTTCAGCCGACGAATCGGCCGTCTACATGATTGATCAGGCGAGTCGCCGACTGGCGGAAAAGCTCAATCTCAATCTTGCAACCGACGTTGACATACTGATTACCAACGTGACCTGTCCCGACATGCCGTTCACCGGTTGCGGCGCAACCGTCGCACACACCTTGGGATGCCGACCGAAATGGATTCTCGACATCCATAATGGCGGCTGCGTGTCATTTATCCAGATGATCTCGCACGCTCAATCGCTCATGACGTGTCACAACCTAAAGACAGCCCTGCTGTGCAACGTTCAAAACGCTGCGGGGCGGATTTTTAGCAGCCCGGAGAATCGAGTGCGGAAACAAGCCCGCATTCCAGGCGACGGCTGTGGAGTGGGATATTTTGTGGCAAATGATGAGTCCCCTGTTAAGTCAGTTGTCCACCGCAACTTTGGCGAGTATGCCGACGACATGGCGATCATTCGCGACGACGGAGCCCGCTGGTGGGAGCCTAGTATGCATGCCGGCTACATCGATTTTTCGGAGACGAAAATTGCCGACATCATGGCCAGGGCCAATCGCATCGTGCCGGAGGTGATCTTTGAAGCCTGTCGGCAGGCGGAGCTTCCTGTCTGTGAGATCGATACGCTGATCACCAACCAACCCAATCGCATTTTTCTCCGCAACTGGCGAGAAGCGCTCCAGACCCCCAAAGAAAATCATGTGCAGACGTTCGAGCGCCACGGAAACTTGTTCGGCGCCGCGTTGCCCATCTGTATCGAAGAAGCCATGAGCACCGGCCAGCTGAAAAATCGCTCGAACCTGGTGCTTGGCGGATTTTCTCACGCCGGCGACCTTGCCGCCTCCGCGGTCATTCGCTGGCGACCAGCTTAACCCGTACCAAAGGAAACAGGAGAACCCGTAATGAAACTCGCCGACGCTCTTGTAACCACGCTCCGTGATTGGGGAGTCGATTACCTTTTCGGTGTGGGCGGCGCAAACATCGAACATGTGTTTGATGCTGTCCATCGCCTGGGAGACAACCGCCTTAAATCGGTCTTTGCGAAATCGGAAGTAGGCGCTGCGTTCATGGCGGACTGTAGAGCGCGAGTCCACCGTACGCTCGGAGTCTGTTGCGCGACCTCGGGCGGAGGAATGATGAACCTCGCCGTCGGGATCGCCGAGTCGTTTGCTGAGTCAGTGCCCGTGCTGGCGATCGTCGGCCAGCCCCCAACGAATTTGGAAGGTCGCGGCGCATTTCAAGACTCTTCCGGAAAAGGGAGATCGGTCGACGCCGACCGACTGTGGGGCGCGATTACTAAGTACCGAGCAAAGATCACCAACGCAAGCCAGTTCTGGGCATGCCTGGAGTCCGCCGTGCGTGCGGCGCTCAGCGATCGGCCGGGAACTGCCGTACTGATGATTCCACGAGACATGTACGACGAGGAAGTCGGCCCCAAACCAGCGTGGCTCCCAGATCGACTGGAAGACCTGGTTAACTTGCGGACAGCATCGCCCAGCGAGATTGCGGAACTGTTCGAAGTCATTCGCGCTGCAAAGTCGCCCATGATGATTTTGGGCAGCGGCGTCGATCGCTCTGCAAACCCTCAAGCGGTCATCGAATTTGCTCGTCGCATGGGAATACAGGTAGCGACAACGACGGCAAACAAGGCGTCGTTTCCCAATGATGATCCGCTATTTTTGGGAACGGCAGGAGTTGCCGGCGAACCGTCGGTGCACGAGGCACTGCGCGACCGCGCCGATCTGATCATAGCAGTCGGCACAGGTCTCAACGTCATGACGCGGAACCCCCTGGCAGACACGCTTAAGCCCGAACGGTTGGTGGTGGTCAATATCGACAAGAGCGAAGTCCTGGAGTTCATCCGGCCGGCTTTATTGGTCGAAGCAGACGCCGGGCTCGTCTTTACGGAACTCAACAAGCTATGCGAACTCCACCAGGTGGTTCCTCGGACAATGAAGAAACTGCCGCTTAAGCGTTTCTCGGCCGAATTGGCTCCGGAGTTGCCGCCGCTCGGTTACGACGACGTCACTGCGGAATTCCGTGGTCCTGAAGAACTGTTGCAGAGTACAGCGATCCAAGAGATTCAGCGTATTCTACCTGCCTCAGGCCACATAGTTTTCGATGCGGGAAACTGCGCTGTGGCGGCGATGCACTACTTGCGTATTCCACGAGATGTGACCTCCACCATAGCGCTTGGCATGGGCGGCATGGGATATTCCATTCCCGCGGCGGTCGGCGCCCAATTGGGGTCCCCGCCTGGCACGCGCACCATCGTATTCTGCGGCGACGGCGCCTTTCTCATGCTCGGCACGGAGATTCATACGGCAGTGCACTACCAACTCCCCATCTTGTTTATCGTCTTCAACAATGCCATGCACGGCATGTGCGTTACTCGGCAGCAGATCTATTTCGACGGTCGCATCGAATGTTCGCGCTACCCCGCGTTTTCCGTAGCCGGCGTCGCTCGCGGATTGGGTCGACGCGGTCGCCTGTGGGTCGGTTCGGCAGGCTCGACGCACGAACTCGCTACCTGCCTTGACGATTATGAGTCGCAGAGCAGCCTCCCCGGCGTTTTGGAATTAAGGCTGACCCGCGAGCAAGTTCCTCCATTCGTTCCCTTCTTACCCCAAAACGCCAATACTTTTGTCGTTGCTCCCACTTACGCGACTGCGAGTTTCTAATGCGATTGCCTCTTTCTTTCTGCAAGTGGATACTTGCTCACCGCGGACTGATTCTAGTGTGTGCGGCAGCCATCACGGTACTCTGCGCGGTGAAGCTCGTGCGGACACCACTCAGGGCCGATCCTCTCCGAGCGTTCGTCGAAGACGAAGCCGCGCTGCAGATGCATGCGGCGCGTGGCGAGATTTTTGGCGACGACGACGGCAAAATCATCATTGTGGCGACTAATGAACTGGACCAGTTGTTCACACGTGCGTCATTCGATGGAATTGAGCGCGCGAGTAGAGCGATCGAGGAGATGCCCGAAGTCGAATCGGTCGTTTCACTCATCCAATCAAGGCGAAAGGGAGTGAAACGCCGTTTATCAACGAGCGAGATTGCCGCCCGTAGCGTTGCTCGCACGGCGCTCTTGGACGGCAAGATGCCTGACGACGGCCAACCTCCTGCCCTCTACTGGCCAGCGGACCGGCGGGAACAGGAGCGAGTGAATTTCGCGAGCCTGAAGCGAGAGATGATGTCTGACGAGGCGATCGTCGGTACGATGCTTTCACGGGACGGACAGAGCCAGGCCATGCTCATTGCCCTTGCCCCGGGCGACGAACTGGGAGTGAGCGGCCACAAAGAGGTGACCCGGCGAATCAAAGCGATCCTCGCTGAACAAGGTCTCGGTCGCAACGGGGTCTACTTCGTGGGCCTTCCCGTCAACAGTTTGGCCATGACCGACGCCATGGAGGCGGCTCTGTTACGATTGTTACCGGTTAGTGTGCTCCTGCTTGGCGGAATGTTCTATGTTATTTTTCGCCAGGTTGCGATTTCTGTGCTTGCCCTTGTGTTGGGTGGCATGGCAGTCGTTTGGGGACTTGGAGCGACAGCCCTTCTCTACGGGGAATTGACGATGCTGGTCGCCGGTGCACCGCTCGTGATTCTGGCCGTCAGCACGACCGACCTCATCCACATTACGTCCGCCTACCGACAGGCCCTCCGCGACGGCATTCCACAACGCGACGCGATTTGCCACGTCTTTGCCAACGTTGGCGGAGCCTGCGTATTGACGAGCTTGACCACGTTCGTCGGATTCGCCGCATTGATGGTCGTTTCTGCGCCCACGGTCCGACAATTTGGGTTCGCATCCGCCGTGGGAACCGCCAGCGCATTGTGGATGGTTGTATTCCTCTCACCACTCGTCTTTGACGCCATTGGCCCTCTTGCTGGGCCCGCTGACGATGCGCAGCGACTGCTAGACCGATTGCTGGATCGAATAGTGGCATGGTGCGCCGCATTTAGCACACGGTTTCCGAAGACCGTAATCAGCGGAGGCTTAATGTGCTGTCTTCCCTCTCTAGTCGTCTTGTACGGTAAGCAGGTCGAGGCCGATCTGCCGAGTCGGTTTTCGGCCGCCCATCCTCTCCAGCAAAGCTTGCGGATGATGAACGAACAGTTCTCGGGAACCGCTACGTTTGACGTTTACTTGTCTGCCCGGCCTGAAGTTCTGCTTGATCCCAAGCAAATTGAGATGATTTCGCTCTGGGAAGGGGAACTGATGTCGCTCGAAGGGGTGACCCGAGTGACTTCGATCACGACACTGTATCGGGCGGTCGATACTGCCGTATGGTACGGCACCGAGTCGGGATTACCACCGTCGCGAACCGCTGCCGAGGCATCCATTGCTTGGGCCGGCACAATGGAACCATCTGCTGTCCGAGGATTGATCAGCGAGGAACGGGACGAACTCCGCGTGCGGGTGGCGGTCAACGCAACGGGTTTTCGTCAAGTGGAACGAGTGGCCGACCGTGCCGCCGAACTCGCGCGGGAGACGTTGTCGCAGCAGATTAAGATCGAGGCGGGCGGAAACTATCCCTTGATCGGCCGTGTCCTCGGTGAGGTCGTCGAAAGTCAGATTGACGGACTTGGCTTCTGCATTGCGTCATTGTGTGGGATCATGATCATTGGCTTTCGCTCGTTTCGTGTCGGCATCCTGTCTCAGATCCCCAATGTGATCCCTGTAATCTGCATGATGGGGATCGTCGCCATCACGCAGGCCCATATCGACACCGACATGCTGGGGTTGCCGATGATTGCGTTGGGGCTGGTCGTCGACGACACCGTCCATTTCTTGCACCGCTATCGTGAATTTCTGCGACAGGGACTCGGCGAGCGGGACGCGATCCAAGCGACATTTCGCGCGACGGGCCGTGCCATCATTATCTCGACAATGGTGCTCGCCGGTGGCCTCTTGCCGCTGGCGCTCTCATCGACGCTGAGCCTCTGGATGCTGGGAACTTACCTGGTCGCTGGACTTCTGGCCGCCACGGTCGCTGATTTATTGGTTCTCCCCGCCATGATCCAACTCGGTTGGATGCGCGACCGCCGTTACCGACCTGTTTTAAGTGGAATATCGGTTGTGCTCCCAAGGAAGTCGGCATTACCACGTAGCTCGAACCTGAGATTGTCGAGGCCTGCCTCCAAAATGGGATTTCATTAAGCAAGTTGCTCCTACAGAACCGGTCTTTGAAGTTACAAGTTGGAACGACCGTTGTAATCTCAATTCTCAATCCCTTGATTGACATTGCCAATGGTCGTGTTGCCGCTGATCGCTCCACTGATGGTGCCGTCGACATCGATTCCATTATCACCGTTGAAATTCGCGGTATTATCAACCAGATTTCCATTCAGGTCGAATGCCAGGTAGATGCCGTCGCCGGCGTTTCCGTTGGTCGTATTTGTACGGATGTCGCCGTTGACGGAACCTGTGGTCACCCTGATACCGGCGTTTACTCCGCTGTTATTGGCGGTGTTGTTGATAATGCTACCGTTCAACGGACCATTAATCGCAATCCCGGAGTCGCCATTGTCGTTAGTAAGATTACCCACGATATCCCCGGTGACACTGCCTCTTAGTTGGAAGCCTTCGTCGTTATTGTTATTGGCGACATTGTTTGTGACATTTCCGATCATATTGCCGACGAGATTTACGCCTTCGTTATCATTTCCTGAGACGGTATTGTTCGTGATGTTGCCAGTCAGGTTGCCGCCAATGTTGAGACCAAAGCCGACATTTTGATTGTTGTTGATGGTATTGTTTGCGACATTGCCTAGCATGTCTCCACCGATGTCGATCCCTGTGAACCCATTGTTGCTGACGTTATTGCCGGAAAGATTTCCCGTTAGATTGTTGAGGATCTGGATGCCATTTTCTCCGTTGCCGGTGGATGTGTTCCCAAGAACATTACCTTGGAGATTGGCATTTACATAGACGCCATCGAAGTTGTTGTTATTTGTCGTGTTATTGGTTAGATCGCCTGTGAGACCCCCGATGGAGATGCCTGTGTTGTTGCCGTTCGCAGTATTTCCAGACACATTTCCGATCGTGGTGCTTGCGATACTGATTCCAGCGTTGGTGTTGTTGTTTGTCACATTGTTGGAGATGTCACCAGTCTGAATGCCTATTGAAATGCCAACGGAGCCATTGTTGCTTGCTGAATTATCAGTCACATTTCCAGAAATGACGCTAGCTCGAAGACCAGTTCCCCCATTGTTATCTGCAGTATTGTTGGACAAGTCACCAAGCGTGTTTCCCGTTAAGTTAACCCCGTGACTACCATTGCCGTTGGCTACGTTTCCGGTAATATCTCCCGTTACATCGCCGCCAAACTGAAGTCCTTCACCTGTATTACCAGTAGCGCTATTGTTGGCGATGTTGCCGGTGATATTGCCGCCGATTTCAAATCCATCGTCTCCATTTCCATCGAAATTGTTGTCCGACAGATCGCCCTGGATATTGCCTCCAACTTGAAATCCATCACTAAAGTTCCCGTTCGTGGTGTTGCCTGTCACATTGCCTGTAACGCCGTTTGCTATGCGGATCCCAGTCGGTCCATCATTGGCAGTATTGCCGGTTACGTTTCCAGTGACATTGCCATTCAGTTCAAAGCCTCTGAAACCACTACCAATTGAAGTGTTGTCAGCTAGATCGCCTTGTAGATCTCCATCTATGCGGAGGCCTGATTCAGAACTATTACTGACATCATTCCCAGTGACATTTCCTATCACATTGCCAGCAACCTGAATGCCTCGATTTGAATTATTAACTGCAGTGTTGTTCGAGATATTGCCTGTGATATCTCCCCCGATAGTGATGCCATTGCTGCTATTGTTATTTGTTGTGTTGTCAGCAATGTCACCGCTGAACGTTCCAAAAACAGCGATTCCCTGAAAAACCGATCCGTTGGCAGTATTCTGAGTGATGCTACCCAAGCCGTTGATATTGTTCAGCAAAATTCCAACACCCCCTGCACCTGAGATCGAATTACAATTGATATCGAAGCGATCGACGCCGTCACCGAAGATGCCATGATTCCCCGAGTTGGTGATCGTAAAGCCCGATACTTCGACCCCGTCGGCAGCAATGGTTATGGCATCGCCTGGGGCTGCATCGATGATCGCCGCGGGTCCTCCGGTCACTGGCGGCAAGATGAACTGACCTTGGTCGCTGACGACGATATAGGGTTTGCTTTCGGCCAGCAGTCGTTGATTCTGGGTGCTGATGGTAATAGCTTCGCCGCTAAAAGAGCTCCCGCCGTGAACATAGACGATATTTTGCGGCTGATTAGAAGCGGCGGCTAGATTGTTAACTGGGTCGTCGATGCCACCGGTTCCGCCACCCGGGGCAGCACTATTCACGTGCAGTACTTCGAGATCATTGCCACCGATTGTTGCCAGAGTATTGGTGACCAGAACTTGTTGAGCTATGGCAATATGTTGTTGTCGATAGACGGGGTCGCCAAGCCGACAGGCCAAAGCGCAGGCCGAAGAACACTCTCCTCTTTTCCAGCCATAGCGCCAGGAGACTTGAAAACCTCCCGTGGTATCGAACACTTCGTCGTTCTGCACATAACCGCCTAGCCAGAGTTGATCATTCACCCGGCATTCAATTCTCGCTCGGCCACCCCAAGCATCATCCGAATTCGGACCGTAGTAGCCGTACACTCCGCCAAACGCCCGAATCTGAATTTCACCATTTCGATGAATTACCTTGCCTGCTTCTGCATCCCACCCGCGAAGGGCTTGTTGCGTGAGACTGTCAAGAATAATGTTCTGGCCGGCAAATCGTGGGAGGAGGCCGATTTGGGAGCTATCGTTTTCTAAGGGAAGGTAAGCGTTTGCACGCATGTCCCAATCCTGCCCCAAATTCTCAAATCCCCAGCTTAACTGGTCGAAGTGGGCTGGTCCGGTGTCGCGATAATCGTAGTAGATGTAAGTACCCCAGATGCGGCCAGTGTTTGAGTCAAGACACCGTCCGCCAAACCCAATATTGGCACCCAATGCTTCGCTTTGATCATTGTAGAGAAGGAAATGTGTGTCGCTGAAGAGAACGCTATCGCTTGATGGTTGCCAAAGAGGCAGCCAGGCGTCGAAGCTGGTATATCCATCGTCGAGACCGACAGAGTCGCCCGTGTTGTAGCCTAAGCCAGTGAAGTAGTCGACTCCCTGCCCTACGGCAAGCTTTGAAGATAGGCTTAGTAACACCAACAGCACAAACTGCCGTAGCGTCAACTTTGGAAAAAACATAGATGGTCTCCCTATAATTCGTAGGCTTCCCTCCATGTTTTCCTTTCGCCCGTCGAGACCGACAGCATGATTAAGTCTTCCCAGGACCGTATAGCTTACGTAGATTGTGATAGCATCGATTTGTTGAGAAGTGCCGATCAGTTGCGAAAGGAGAATGCTAGCATTTGCGATCTATCGATCTGAGAGGGCAATACCTCAGTAACTCGCTGCAGAACAGTTCACAATTGTGCCAGCGTCTCCCATACTTTCTCGCGTAGTTCAAAGATCGGGTTGGCGGAGCCGATGAAGCCGTTTGCTAGAAGGGAAAAAGCCAGCAGGCGCCCGCTCGGAGCCTTGAGATAGCCGGAGATGGTCGAAACGCTGGCCATGCCGCCGGGTTTTGCCGCCACGAGTGGTTTCTTCCTGCCCTCGACTTCCACTTCATATGTCTTCAGAGCGGAATAGAATTTTGCCGCATGCTCATGATGGTGCATGAACTTCAGCAATCGAACTGACGAATCTGCCGAGATGAGGTTGTAGCGAGACAATCCGGATCCGTCGACTAAACGGAAGGAGTCCGGTTCCAATCCTGCAGTTTCCTCAAGCCATTTGCTTATTGCCGTTGCCCCGTCAGGCCACCGGGGTTTCTTCGTTCCATTGGCGATGGCGATTTCGTGAAGCAGCACTTCACCGACGGCATTCTCACTATGGTTATTGAAGTGGGTCAACGTCTCTGTCAGCGAAGGTCCGAGGTGCGTTAACACTTGGGAAGCTGATGAGGATGAAGAGCGATTAGTGCCGTCTGGCAAGGAAAACCGCACGCCTCGATCGGCCAGCATTGCCTTAAATATACCGCTAACCCATCGTCCCGGGTTATGCATGGTGAGTCGCAAATCCTTTTCTTCCTCCAGCTTTCCCTTCCGGGCCACCAAAATAGGATGAGTAAATGGTCGGCGAGTTGCCAACTTGGCGCCATTAACAGTTCTACGCGAGAGGTATTTGATCTCGGGGTAGCTGGAAGGAATCAAGAGTTGTGCTGAAACACCCTGTTCGCTTGGAGTCAGTCGCAGAGTGAGCACATTAAAGTCGACCATCAACGGAGTGATAGACATGTTGTAGTAATCGGGATCATCATCCCACATCCATCCGGGGCCCTTCAGTGGCGAAGCATAGCGCGAATTGTCGACGACAACGTCGCCACGAATCTCGCTGATATTGAGCTCACGGGTGACAAGATCTGCCAGCTTGGTCAGGTCGCTACTAGTGAACATGGCGTCGCCACCGCCTGTGAGTACTAGATCACCCTGGAGTACGCCGTTTTGCAGATCGCCCTTCGTAGTTAGCTTGGTTTGAAACTGATGTACTGGACCGAAGCAGTCCAGTGCACATGCCGAAGTATAGATTTTCAGATTAGACGCAGGTGTTAACAGCAAATCACCGCCGCGATCGTAGAGCACTTCGCCTGAATCAAGATCAATCACTTTGAGAGTCACAGTGGTACGTTGAGACGTAGAGTGATTCTCGAGCACGGCGTCGAGCTGGTTGGACAGGTCTGACTTGCTAAGAGTTTCAGCAGATACGCTGTTGATTGCGAATGCAATCTTGGTCAGCATCAATAGCCCGGCAATGCGGAGGTTGTGATTCTGCATCTTAAGTCCCAAATTGAGTACTGCGAAAACCTATTATGCTTAGTGTTAATCCAAGTTGGTCAAGATAGCAACTTAAGCGAGCCGCGCGGGCTTGGCCCCTCGGTATACGTTTGCCATCAATGCCCAAGGAGATGAACTTCTGGGATCGTGGAAAGAGTTTGGTATGCTGCATATGTTAATTGCATGGAGTTCTTTCCAGTTATATTTATACGGTAAAATGCTGATTTGCGTTACAAACGATTTCTTATTCGCACTGAAAGCTAAGTTTATTCATCCGCAGGGAATTCCTATGATCATAAATCGCCTCCTTTGTGTTTGGTTGTCCGTCCAGTTAGTAATCTTGTCAGGCTGCGGATCAACGGTTGAGGGAGTTCAGCAGGAGGGGCCCGTGCTGAAATTCAAAATGAAGGCGTTAGACGGGAAAGACATCAATCTTTCCCGATACGAAGGCGATGTGGTGATGGTGGTTAATGTGGCCAGTAAGTGTGGTTTTACTGGCCAATACGAGCAACTTCAGCAACTTCACGAGAAATATGCCAATCAGGGACTTGCGATTCTGGGCTTTCCCTGTAATCAATTCCTAGGCCAGGAGCCGGGCACTGCAGAAGAAATCGAAGAGTTCTGCCGGGTCAATTATGGGGTGACCTTTCAGATGTTTGCGAAGATCGATGTCAAAGATGACAACGCCTGTGAGTTCTATCAGGAGTTAACCTCAATCGATACTAAACCCAAAGGTCCTGGTGAGGTCAGTTGGAATTTCGAGAAGTTTCTGATTGATCGCAATGGAAACGTAATCGCTCGTTTTGGCTCGGGTACAAAACCAGACGCACCTGAGGTAATTGCAATGATCGAAGAGGAACTGGCCAGGCAGCCTGAGGAGAAACCCAGGGCGGCGGAAGGGCCGGAGTGAAGTCGGGACAAAAGCCGAGTTTTTTTGGATTCTAATGTTTCAAGTCGTGGTGAATTACAATGCGAAAAATGCTTTTTGTCAAGTTAATCGCGATCCTGCTGTCGGCGAATATTTCAAATGATGATCAATCAGGATTTCCTCCGCCAGAAGGCAATGCAGTTGAAGCAGCTCACCTGCTGAGGAGTGCGAGGTCGACTTCGAACTCCGATGAGTTAAGAAGCATTGTCGAACAAGCATCGAATCTGCTGGCTCCACAAAGTCCTGGAGGGGAAAAACTGAGGCAGGCGCTATCTGACAGGAAAGACGACCAAAACTTACTGCAAACTGCTGAAGAAGTGCTCGAAATGCTGTCGTTCGAACCATTGAAAGAGGCAGAGCTTCCCGACGGATTTCCAACGTATACTCCTGCAGGTTCAATTGAGTTAAAGGTTTATCCCAAACATCGCCGTGCTATTGCCAATCAGTTCTTTACATTATTTGGCCATATCACAAGTAATCAAATTGCAATGACAACTCCTGTACGAATGGAGTTCGAAAACAACGATGGGAAACTCCGCCAAGAATCAATGTCCTTCTACTATGGCAAACCGACGATTGGCACCGTTGGCACCCAAGGGAGAGTCGAAGTAGTCGAAGAGAGTAGCGAGACCGTATTATCGCTCGGTCACCAAGGAACTCGAACGTCAGAAATCACTCGTGACGGAGAACGACGATTGCTTTCCTGGCTCGCGGCAAATCCTAAATACGAGGTCGCGGGAAAATTAATAGTTATGGGATACAACAGTCCTATGGTACCTGTCGACAAACAATTTTGGGAAATCCAGATTCCAATTAAGGAGAAAACCGAAAATTAATGTTTCATTTTCTATTTGGAATTTGAAATACTCGGTGTCGTCATAGACTTCAGCTCGGTATCAGAATCGGCAAACATCGCCGCACGGCCGACATTGCGCAGCATACCGGCGAACACGATTTGATGCAGCGGATAGACTCCATACCAATACGCCAGCCCCAAGATACCCAGAGGATCGAACATCGCAGTTTGACGAATCTGACTGCCCTGCTCGCTGGGAGTCACTTCAAATTCGAGCCAAGCCCGACCGGGAAGTTTCATTTCTGCGAAAAGTCGCAAGCGGTGGGGAGGTTCGAAGACTTCTACTCGCCAGAAATCAATTGCGTCGCCAACCCGCACTCCATGTGGATCGCGACGGCCGCGGCGCACTCCCACTCCGCCGACCAAGAGATCAAGAAACCCTCGGACGTTCCATAGCCAATCGGCGTAATACCAGCCCGCGTTTCCTCCGATCTGGCGAATGGGTGCAAACGCTTGCTCGGGAGGAACATTGACCGAAACCGTGCGAGAATCGACCAGCCTTGAACCGAAACGTTCACCGCCCCACGTTCGTGGTGGCCCGGCGGAGGAATAGGCATCGGACCAGCGTGTTTCGGCGAACTCGCGGTCTTCGTTCACCAGTGCTCTCGAAATGGCCTCCCGCACCGTGCGTGGATGAATTGCGAAGGTGGTTTCTGCCAGGTTGTTGGAGATCAACGTAGGATTCCGCAGACTTTCGACCAACTTGCGACCGACGCGTGCATAGAGAGGTGTCACCAGACCCAACCAAAGGCTAGATAAATAGGGAGTAAGCAACGGAACGGGAATCATCCACCGCCGGAGTCCTCGCTGACGGGCATATTCCTGCATGAGCTCCCCGTAGGAGACTTGGTTGGGACCGCCAATTTCATAAATTTGAGAGTGATCTGAAGGCTTCTTGAGCGCTGCCATTAGATATCCCAATAAGTCCTCGACGGCAATTGGTTGGGCTTTTACCTGGACCCAGCGGGGACAGATCATCACGGGGAGACGCTCCACCAGCGAACGAATCATTTCAAACGACAAGCTGCCTGACCCAATGACGATCGATGCGCGAAATTCGACAACTTGGCGATGATGAGCCCGGAGTACGTCACCGGTTTCTTGCCGACTGCGGAGGTGTTTAGAAAGTTCCTCGTCGGAGCTACCTAACCCGCCTAAGTAAACGATTCTGCGGACCCCTGCTTTCGTTGCTGCCTGGGCGAAGTTTTCTGCTGCCTTGCGATCTTGCTCCTCAAAATCGCGATTGGCACCCATGGAATGAACGAAGTAAAAGGCTGTATCCACCCCTTCCATGGGGGCTTCTAGGGATGCCCCGTCAAGTACATCTCCCGCCGCAACTTGTGTTGTGGGGGCTACGGAGCCGAGCAGCGACTCTGGTCGCCGTGTCAAGCAGCGGACCTGATAGCCCTGCTCTTCCAGCAGAGGTAGCAGTCTGCCGCCGATGTAACCGGTCGCACCGGTCAGGAGGATGAGTTGTCTAGAGAGTTCGTTCATTTGGTATGTCAGAGGAGGCTTTGTCTAAGTTCAAATCGGCTAGTGGAGTTGCTGCAGGTATTGCTCGGCTACTTGAATATGTTCTTTTAAGCGGTTACCCATACGATCAGCTTGAGACACCATGACCGCCATCCGTGGGTTTCCTTTGAAAAACATGCGATGGCGATCAATAAATCGCCAGTAGAGACCATCCCAGATTTTACACCAGGGGCCTTTGCTGAAATTACTCATTTTCAATACGTAATTCGACCCGCTGATGTACGGTTTGGTGGTAATCAGCCCACCATCAGTGTATTGACTCATTCCGTAGACATTGGGCACCATCACCCAATCATAAGCATCGATGAACAGCTCCATGAACCACCGGTAGACTTCGTCGGGATCGATTTCACAGAGAAGCATGAAATTGCCGAGGATCATCAGCCGTTCGATGTGATGGCAGTATGCATGCTTAAGAACGCGTCGGATCACGTTGTCGACGGGCTCGATCCCCGTAGTCGCATCATAGAACGCATCAGGTAATGGATGCCGATGTTCCCAAAAATTCGTCGTTCTTTGCTCACTTCCATAGTGAATGTAGACTCCCCGCATGTACTCCCGCCAGCCGATGACCTGCCGAATGAATCCCTCCAGAGAATTCAGGGGCACGTCTTCTGCGTATTCGAGTGTCTTGTCCACAACTCGCTGCGGGGAGATCAACCCACAGTTGAGCGCGGGAGTCAGTACTGAGTGAAACAGAAAGGCATTCTCCTTATGAATAGCATCTTCATAGTCGCCGAATTGCGAAAAGCGATGTTCGAGAAAATCGTCCAGACAGGATTCGGCTTGTTCTGGGGTGGTGGGATAGTAGAATCCTTGCGGCTCGCCGATCGCTTCGGGGAAGTTTTTATCTACATATCTACAAGCCGATGTTACTGCTGAGTCGGGCTCAGGCCACTCTAGCGTTGGAAGCTCCAATCCTCGGGGAAGTTTCTTGCGGTTTTCTGGGTCGTAACTCCATTTGCCACCAAGCGGTTTTTCATCACTGTCTAAGAGAATGTTCAGGCGTTTTCGCTGTTGGACATAAAACTCCGTGAAGAAAAGGTTGTCATTCTCCGAGGCAAACTCAGAGAAAACCTTAAGCGGCGTGAGAAAATGGGGATCGTCGAGTACAGTCAATGCGATTTCAGCATGCTTCAATCCCGTCGTGAGACGCTTGAGAAGCCAGTCGTCGCAGGGATCGACGACGGAGGTATGAGTCACGCCAAGTTTTTTCAGTTTTTCGGCGATGTCGCCGGTAGTTGCCAATTCCTTCGCTTCAATGTAGTGAATCTCGCTGCCCCGCTCTTTGAGCCGCTTAGCGAAAGATCGCATAGCCGCCCGGTGTAGTAAGAGTTTCTTGGCATGAAATCGATATTGGGTGAACATCAGCGGTTCTTCGACCAGCACACACACATCAGCATCCTCCACCGCGGGGTGTTCGGGGAAGAGTTGATGTGGATAGATCAAAGCAGCGTGCATGGCTTGTTGAAGCGATGTTGATTTCAGGTTGACATTCTGCGGCGAGGAAGCACGTTCGAAAGCCCCCCATCGAGCCCGATCACCTGACCCGTGATCCAACTATTTTGGGGATCGAGTAGCCAGGTAGCCAGTGAGACCACGTCTTGGGGCTCTCCTAAGCGGCCCAAAGGGTGCAGTCCCATCGATGCCTCGGCCGAGGTGGGATTATGCCAGATTGCTCTGGAGAGTTCAGTTTTTACCAGCCCGGGGCTAATCACGTTGACACGAATATTGTACGCGGCATAGGTTGCTGCAGCGGCTCTTGCCAAGCCTATGATGCCAGCCTTGGCGGCGGAAATCGCCTCGTGATTGTGGATGCCGATCTCAGCGGCAGCCGAGGCGAATAATACGATCGTCCCACCTTGAGAACGCAGTAGTTTGCCACCTGCATAGATTGCAGAAAATGAGGTGAAC
Source organism: uncultured Planctomycetaceae bacterium (assembly GCA_937925545.1). GTDB lineage: Bacteria > Planctomycetota > Planctomycetia > Pirellulales > Lacipirellulaceae > Bythopirellula. The sequence continues at coordinate 598,497 of CALALR010000014.1, read as the reverse complement.
AAATTTGTCTCGAGCACTTCACGGAACTCATCATCGGAAGTTAAATGGGCAGGCTTCAGCATCATCGACCCGATGCAATTGATGATTCCGCCCAAGTTATTTGAATATTCTTGCAAGGCTTCCTGGAGCGATTGCGACCTGGAGAAATCTACCACGGCACAAGGTTGATCTAACTCCTGGCCGAGTTCTGCCAACTTTTCTTCATCTCTGCCGACCAGCAATACTGGACGGGAATTCTTCACCAAATGCCTTGCCAGGGTCGAACCGATGGTGCCTGTGGCACCGAGAATTGCTGTTGAGGGCATAAGAATTCTTAAAGCTAAAGGAATCGTTATTCCGTGTCCTAGTCACGGACTATTTCAAACCGTTATCGGCCAGAGAAGTTCACCAATAAGTATTGCGCGCAAGCTCCAGGCAAGCGTTCGTGGCCAATTTGTCGACACCAGTAGGCGAATTCGTCGTTCGTCGTACCCAGCCAGCAGGGCTCGATGCAAGGGCGCTTGCCAGAAGATTGTCGAAGCCCAAATGATGACAAGCAGCACTGCAGCTGCCAGGAAACTCCAACTGGAGCGAAGCGCGGGATACCAGCTGAAAAGGAGGATTGCCGTACCTATTTCCAACAACATGGGTCCTGATACGACAAAAGTCGTTCGCAGTTGATGCAGTCGAGCATATTCATGGAACTGTAAACTTCCCACTTGGACCATAAGGGGATAGTGGACAATCTGCACGAACCAGATGATACCGACCATCAACAATGTGCTCACCAAATGAACGTGTAGCAATGAGGAAAAGTCCACAAGGCCTCCGGTTTCTCACAAAGTATTGCCTTGTGAAAGCTTGCATTGCTCGGCGGAGCAACGGCCAGTAAGTCGCAAGCGATTACGGGCGAAAAGCGAGTAGCCAAGGTTGAGCGCCTGAGAGACCAGGGGCAGGCGACTCATTGTCGTGAGCCACTTAAAACCAACAGCTTCGTAAAGCCGGCGAAAGGCCTCAACCCCCACAACCCACGCTCCGTCAGCAAGCCGAACATGCATCTTGGCCATGAGTTCGTCGTAAGTCTTTCCCAAAGGGGATGGTTCAAAATCCGACGCTGCAATATTTGTGAATAGAATCCTATCCTGCTTGTCCCAGCGACGGAGTTGAGTGATCTCACGATTGCAAAGCGGGCAGTCGCCGTCGTAGAAGACTTCCAATTGATGGGATGGAGTCGTTGAGACCTTTTTCATCTTCTTAACCTTAAATGGTGGTGATATCGATCGAACCTCAAATGTAACCGCAGTAAGTGGAGGTTAGTCACAGCCCCCGAAAATATTGCCGTATATCCCAAAGAACAGTTGAATTTGCCGAGATAATTGACGAGGTCTTGTCGGATGGGCTCATCAAGTATCGTTGCTGGCCAAGCGTGATCAATATTTTCTGTTTTTTTGATTGAATTGCTGTTACCAGCTCCCTCGCTCAACGGTTGCTCAGAAACCGGTTTTAAGGATTGTCCCCTCCCAACAGTAAAGGAAACAGAAATGAAGAAAACTTATGTAACCATCGTGGCCTTATGCTCAAGCGCCTTGATGTTCACTGCAATGCCTTTCGTCACAGCAGGCGAGAACTGCTCAAGCAAATCCAGATCACATGTCGTAACGGCGGTTTCGCATCATGAAGAAGACGCAAAGGATATTGTTGAGACAGCCGTCGCGGCCGGGAAATTCTCTACGCTAGCTGCAGCCCTGCAAGCTGCTGGTTTGGTCGAAACGTTAAAGAGTGAGGGACCTTTCACAGTTTTTGCCCCGACCGACGAAGCGTTTGCGAAACTTCCGGCAGGTACGGTGGAAAGTTTGCTGAAGCCCGAGAATAAAGAGAAGCTGACTTCGATACTAACTTACCATGTGGTGCCTGGCAAAGTCCTGGCCGCAGAGGTAGTCAAGCTCGATAAGGCAAAGACCGCTGAAGGTTCTGAAGCCGACATCCAAGTAGATAGCGGCAAAGTGAAGGTTGATGAAGCAAATGTCGTGATGACCGACATCGAATGCTCAAATGGGGTTATTCACGTGATCGACTCCGTGATTATGCCATAAACTCTCCCCCTTGTTAGCAGCTTCGATTGAGGGCGTCCTTTTCGCTTGGAGCGAATGGATGCCCTTTTTCGTGCGCAAACATAATCCAGCAATGGCATTGGCTTGCTCCCTTTTTAATTGATTGACCCCATCACGCGATTGAGTTAGAGTCCTAGGAGGCATCTCTCTTTTTTTGGAACTTCTCAGCATGATTTGGGCACATCCATTCAGTTGGCTCAAACAACTGTTTAAAGTCTTTCTTGTCTTTCTGCTGTGGTTCAGTTGGGCAGGTTTGCTGCTTGCAGAAAGCCCCAATGTGCTCTTCATCGCGATCGACGATCTTAATGACTGGTTGGGCTGTCTCGAGGGGCATCCCCAGGTGCAGACTCCCAACATCGATGCCCTGGCAGCTCGAGGTACCCTCTTTACCAATGCCCATTGCCAGTCGCCACTCTGCAATCCCTCGCGAACGAGTGTGTTGCTTGGTTTGCGTCCCTCTACTACTGGTATCTATGGACTGGCACCCTGGTATCGCGACGTTCCTGATCTAGCGCGGATGGTCAGCCTGCCAAATTATTTTCGGCAGCATGGCTACCGGACTTACTCGGCTGGGAAGGTTTTTCATGGCAGTTACGGACGCACACCTGGCGAAGAGTTCAACGAAATCGGTCCGCCTCCTTCACTACGACCTTTTCCACCCGAGAAGCTCGTGGATACTCCTTCGAAGAATCGTCTGGTGGACTGGGGGCAGTTTCCGCATCGTGATGATGAGAAAGGAGACTGGCAGGTTGCCAGTTGGGGTGTTGAACAACTGCTGAAAAGACACAACAAGCCGTTCTTTCTGGCTTTGGGTTTCTCGTTGCCGCATGTCCCTTGTTATGCCACCGAAAAGTGGTTTGAGCTTTACCCCGTGGAGTCGCTGCAATTGCCAAAAGTCCGCCAGGACGACCGCGAAGACACGCCTCGTTTCTCCTGGTACATGCACTGGCGTTTGCCCGAACCGCGTTTGCGATTTCTGCAAGAGAAAGACCAATGGAAAAACCTGGTCCGCTCCTATCTCGCCTGCACTAGTTTTGTCGATAGCCAGGTGGGACGGGTGCTGACCGCGCTCGCCGAAAGTCGCTACGCCAATGACACGATTGTGGTCCTTTGGTCTGACCACGGCTGGCATCTCGGCGAGAAGTTGATTACGGGAAAGAATTCCCTCTGGGATCGCTCGACGCGCGTGCCGTTAATCTTCGCTGGACCAGGAATCTCAGAGCATGGCGTCTGCGATCGTCCAGTGGAATTGCTCGACATCTATCCAACCCTCATCGAACTCTGTGGCTTGCCAGCGAAAGCCGGGCTAGAGGGAATCAGCCTCGCGGCCCAACTGCAGGATGCCAATGCAGAGCGTGATCGTCCCGCGATTACTACTCACAACCCTGGCAACCACGGTGTGAGATCCGAGAAGTGGCGCTACATCGTGTACGCCGACGGCTCAGAAGAATTGTATGACATGGTAAATGACCCCCATGAATGGACCAACCTGTCAGAGCGGCCTGACTACAATGCCGTGAAAGAAGAACACCGGCGATGGCTTCCCCAAAAAAGTGCGCCCCATGCCCTAGGGAGTCGCGATCGAATACTCAAGTACGAGAATGGCGAAGTGGAGTGGGAAGGAACGAAGATTGAGCCCGCTGAGCCGGTGCCTGGGCTGTAAACATAGCGATCTTTTTGCCGGAGTGCGCGGCATTGTTCCGGCCTCGCTTCCCCTAGAAGACGCTTGGATTTTTTGAGAAATGAGTTGCTTCACTAATAACTTGATTTAGCTTGACTCACGCCCGAGCGGTCGACAGTGAGAGAATCGGAGTATATGTCGTCAAAATCGAAAAATAGCGACATATTTTCTTGACGTGTCGTCCACCGCGACAGGGGAAGAGGCATTTTTCAGCCCGTTCTTATTGACGCTCCACATCCTCCAGATTCCGAGTCGCTCGGTACAATCCTACGGCCAGCAGCACCACCAGCACGGCGATGATTCCTGTAAGCAGGGGGCCGTTGTTCAACAGCCGCTTCAGCAAAGGATCGCCCGGTTGAGGGGCTACCTCCGATTCCACCGTAAGGCCTAACGTTGCTCGTACGGGCTGGAAACCCTCCTGGATGGAAGCGGTGAGGGCCGCGGTGTCGAAGTTCGGCGCTTCCAACGACGGGCTGTCATACGCTACGCGATACTCAGCTTTCGGTTCGGCGAGAAAAACTACTTCGTACGCGTTGCCGCTAGCGATGACATCCTTTACCTCAAGCGGCGGACTATCGCGATTCTCGATCACCAGGCGATACTCCGTTTCACGATGCTCCGGAAAGTTGATCGCAAGCGATTCGCGCTTCAGGCTGCGAAAATCCAGATTCGTGAGCTTGGCCGAGCCGATTGCTTGCCAGGATTTTTTCTCTCTAGCCTCTCGTGATACTTCCACCCGCGCGCTTCGGCTGAAATTGCGGACGTCGGTTACGACCTTCAAACGAGTGAGCGGTTCGCGACGTGACTTCAGATAGATATGCGTCTCGCGAGACTCGGCGTCTTGTTCGGTCCGCTCGATAGTGAGGGGGTAATCCACCTGCTTGTCACCTACTTTGTCAATTCGCATTTCATCGTGCCAGAGTTCGATGCGATCGATGCGGAAGGGCTGACGACGGATGGTCTGCCGTTCGGTGCGGCTGGTTTCTTCCTCGCCACTCAGGCTCCGCGAAAGTTCCAGCAGTTGAGATTGTTGTTCCTGGGTGACATCTTCGATGGTGATTCGATACCACGACCGCTCTTTGCTTTCCGAGGCGGGGAGCTCGATCGCAGTGTTTTGTACGTCCATGAATTGCGAATAATCGAAGATGAGCCCTTCCTCGACGAGTGGCTCCCAAGACTCGCCATCGGTTGAAGACTCGATCCGCACGTGATGTTCAAAGTTTCGCAGGGGAGTAATCAAGCGAATACCCTGCGGCTGCTCCGGGTGCTCGTCCAGATCGATACGAAAAGTGATTTCCAGACCATCGTCCTCCAGAGGTCTCAGTGAAATGTTCTTGGCTGCCCAGACCTGTTTCACCTTGCGACCGGTTTTGGCCGTTTCGCGTCGGACCAGAAAGCCCACTTCGTCGTCCGCTCCTTGCAGCACTCTCAGGTCGGGATAGCCGGTGCGAGTGGCGGCATAGATGTCGCTGTCCAGCGGGACGGCCACGAGTTCCTCGTCCTCCAGCGGAGCAAATTCAACTGGCTTAGAAAATCGAAGTTGATTTTCAGCGATGGCGAAATCGACCGCCAACAATAAACCGAGCAGGGCAGCAAATAAGCGTATCATGGCATTGTTTACTCCTTCTCCTCCGGTCCGGGTTCATTGCCCTCCGCAACGGCGAACACCTCGCGGTATTTCAAATATACAAACGAGCCTGCCATCAGCAAAACACCCAGCACGCCGAACGCCACAATTCGCCAGAACTGATCGAGTCGCGCGAGATCCACGAAGAACACTTTCACCGATACGATCGCGAACAGTGCGAGTCCCAAATAGCGGAGTGCGGCAAGATTTTTGGCGATGCCACGCAAAATGAGCACTAGCGCAAACAATGCCCAGAGAATCGACACGCCGCCAGCCCGCAAGCCTTCGTAGTGGTGGTACAGATAGCTATTCACTTCGAGCGTGAGGTAGATGAACAGCATTGCCAGGCTGGCGAAGCCGAGCATGCTGCGGATCTGTTCTCCCGAGCCGCGCTTTGCCAAGAGCGCATAAGCACCCCCGAGAAAACCGATGATCGCCCCAAAATCGATCAGCCGCATCAAAGCGTCGCGGAAGGAATAGGGCTGCATGTACAGCATCCGCTCATTCACGTCCCAGAACGGGAGATCGTAAAAGAAAAGTTTTGCCAGAACTCCAGCCACGGCAAGGCTGAATAACCCAAGCAGGATTGCATTCGCACGTCGTGAGTATTCGTACAACAGAAATCCGCACAATGCGATCCAGAGTATGGTGAGAACCGGCAGCCTTGCCGGGGCGTAAAATTGCCCCATCGTGCGGTTGAGTTCCAGGTGCAAGTATAAAAAGGTCATCGAGATCGCGGCAAAGACCAGCATCCGCAACGTGGTGGAACCACCGAGCCAAGGCTTGATGTCGTTCTCGGGACTGATAACGGATTCCTCGGCAGCAGAGGGAGGCTGCTTCTCCAACATACGATAGGCCAAGCCAAATGACGCGATTGGAATTCCAAATGCGATCACTCGTTCGACCAATGCGCGTAGATAGTCGGCCATCGGAAGATCTGCTGCCGAGCCGGCGCGCCCGTAGAACTGCCGCCCAAGATCGTAGAAGCAGAACCTCGCCAGCACGATGGCAAACAGAATCAGCGAAACCTGACGAACGAAGTTGCTTCCCAGCTTCTGGGCTACCCACATCAACACCACTGCCTGGATCGCCCAACTGGCGGTGATCCACTGCCGCGACAACACCAGCGGCATGGTGATCGCCAGAAAAAACGTCGCCAGGCCGATCATCGAGACCAAGAGTTCGCGATCGACCAACTTACGGCGCAGAAAATAATAGATGTGTGCTGTGTAAAACGCCGTGAGTCCCAGAGAAAGCGCCGCGATCCACTTGCGGCCATACATCTCGTCGATTAACCGATAGCCGACGGCAAAGAAAACCCCGGCATTGATGAACATGGCGATCAGATCGAGCAGATTCGACTTGGTGTGCCGCACGATCTTGTAGAGGACAGTCATGGTAGAAAAGAGCACGAAGAATGCAATCAGGAAGGGGAACACTTCCCAGAAGTGACTCAATTCGTACTTCTGCATCGCGGCAAAGAACAGGATGTACGTCGCGAAGAAACTCAGATAGTTCACCAGCGGCCAGTTCTTCCAGTAGCAGATACCCAGCACACCGATTCCCAGAACGAGCATGTAGCCAAACAAGCCAGGAAAATTCACGACCCCGGTCGAGAGCATCACGGGGGTGAGATAACCGCCGATGATGCCCAAGACTGCCACCAGCATGGAATCAAACCGGACCGCGATCCCGCCAGCGAGCACGGTCACTAATCCCATCAACACAAACGCCGGAGTCGCTGCGATAAGATGGAACATATTCGAGGCGGCGAAGACGCTGAAATAGAGCGTCGCCAGCCCGGCTCCTAGAAGCCCCTGCCCCAGCACATGGTATTTCTTGCCAAGGATCCGCGTACCGACGACCAACAGAACCAGGCCCGTGATGACCGAGAGAGCAACACGCGCCTGGGGGCCTAGCAGTCCCTGCTCGATTGAGTACTTCAGAAAAAATCCAATGCCAACCACCAAGACCAACACGCCGACTCGCAACAGCCACTGGCTGGCGACTGCATATTCCATCGACACGCCCGCTGGCACATGTTCCTCGCCGACGATGATCCAGTTCCAAATCTTTTGGAGCGTTTCCTTGGCCGCAATTTCAAAGCGGCTCGGCTCACGAGGGGGGATCGGTTCGTATGCTCGTTTTCGAGCGATTGCTTCACGAGGAGCCTCCTCAGCAAACGCAGCCCGTCGCATTTTCCTGATTTCTTCAACGACCCTCATCACAGGTTCGCTTGGCTCGGATGGTTCGGGAGGAGTGGGTTGCTCTGGTTCCACAGGTGCAGGCGGAGGAGTTTCTGCTTCTGGAGGGGCTGGAGATGGAGCGACTCCTTCTCTAAGCTCTGTAACCTGTCGGCGAATCTTGCCGATCTCCCGCTCAAGCGAAAGAAATCCCTCAGACTGACTTCGTTCCAGCCGCTTGATGACCACATAGGTGCCGATGGGAACCAGAAACACCACGAACAGTGCCCCGAGGCCAAGCAACAAGAAGAACAATTCTTCCATCACACCCCCCGCAATGAGAGTTTCCAAGGGAAAGCGGTGATGAGCGACCCGCTCTACCCTCGATTATCACCTGCCGGGGCGGAAACTCCAAGCGGGAAAAGCCCAGGGTATTGATTTGAATCGAATTCCTCGGCCGAGCAAAAGACTTTGCATTCTGAAAGTGGATTGCCGAGGCCGAAACCAGCACGGCTCATTTTCGTCCTCGGCAAGCGCCCTCGAAACCCCACGCTTTCTGCTCGGACGAATAATATCTTTATCAACATACCCTGGGCGGCGCGAAGGTTCGTCTGGCTCACCTTCACTTGTCCAGGGCTGTCATAGCGCCGCTCCTGTGGAGCTATTCATCGCGAATTCAAGTAGAAGCGTTGACTAGCGTTCCTTGATCAGCTCTGCGAAGCGCTCAACTCGCAACAATCCGTTCCACACTTCCTACGACGGCGGCCAAATGCTCCGCTAGGAATTCTGGGAGGTCGCCGTTGTGGAGGTCGCTTGCAGCTATGAAGCGGAGTTTTACCTGATCGAGTTCATTTTCACTTGACTTGATCGCGCGATTGGCGGCCAGCTCCTTGATTCGCTCGGTGTCGAATCCGCCGGTGGGACCATTGAGCACCAGATCCACCCCCGCGAGCTGCTTGGTGTAGACCGTGGCCCACGGTTGGCGTTGTTGGGGGACCATCACGTTGATCACTTGCTGGTTGTTCCAGAGAAATTGAGGTTGAGAACCACCGGTCGCTGAAGCGACCTCGCCTAACAGTTCCAGGAGTTCTTCTAAGACCTCGAGATTCCAAGCGGGTTTCTTTCCTGGGGGAAAACCCTTGCGGGCGAGGTGCCACTTGCGGCCCAGCACCTTCCAGGGCATCACGTCCTCGGGGTCTTGCGGCTTACGATCGGAGAACTTGCGGAAACCGGCGACGGCTTGTTCGAGAAATATCCAGAACGCGGGGGTGTCGATTTCCTCCCAACTGTAGGCGCGGATTTCTACTTCCTGGTACGGCGCCCGCAAATTCTTGCACTTCACCCGCGGGGTGCGGCCATAAGACTCGACCTCGGGCATATCATTGAGCGGCTTGAGGTCGAGGGCGACGGCCAGGGTATCGCGCTGGAAGGTTTTCTTGGCGGTGCGGAATTTCATCTTCAACAGCCACGGCTCACCCGTGATAGCATGGAAGAACCACCCTTCGGATTTTTTGGCCGTTGCGATTTCCACGATGCTGCGGGTGTTCCAATTGGTGGGGGCGAAGTCACCCAGTTCTTGGATGCGTCGTTCCACCTCGTCGAGAATTTTGCCGTCCCAATGACAGGGTGCCCCGCTACGAGTGACGCGATCGCGGGTGTGCCAACGCCGGCCGTCGACCTCCCACGGCATCTTGATCGAAGCGCCCAGATCGTTGATGTCGACATCCCCTTCACGAACTTCAGAGAGTTTGTTGAAGTTGAAAGGCTGACGCTTTTTGTGCGGGCCCGCGGCGAGGACGGGAGCAAGGGCGGCGGCGGTATGAGAAACAACGGGGGAAGGTGGAAGGGGGACGGGGGACGGGGCTTTCTCTCCCTTTCTCTTTCCCCCTTCCACCATTCCCTCGACGATTTGTTCGGGGGTGCCGGTGGCGACTACCTGACCTCCTGCGGCGCCGGCTTCGGGACCGATGTCGATGATCCAGTCAGCTTGCTTGATCACGTCGAGATTGTGCTCAATCACAAGAACGGTGTTCCCCAAGTCGACCAGGCGGTGCAGCACGTCGAGAAGCTTGGCGATGTCGTCGAAATGCAAGCCCGTGGTTGGTTCGTCGAGGATGTACAACGTTCGACCCGTGTCGGGCCGAGACAACTCCGCGGCGAGTTTCACACGCTGGGCCTCGCCTCCGGAAAGAGTCGCAGCGCTTTGACCGAGAGCCACGTAGTTGAGTCCCACGTCGCACAAGGTCTGCAGAATGCGACGGATTTTGGGAATGTTCTCAAATAACTCCAGCGCCTCGCCGCACGACATGGTCAACACGTCGGCAATCGACCGGCCGCGATACTGTACTTCCAGCGTGTCGGGATTATAACGCTCGCCGTGGCACACTTCGCAATCGACCCACACGTCGGGGAGGAAGTGCATCTCAATGCAGCGTTGGCCGGCACCTTCGCAGGCATCGCAACGACCGCCGGGGACATTGAAGCTGAACCAGCGAGCCGAGTAGCCACGCAGTTTCGCCTCAGGCAATTGGGCGAAGAGATTGCGAATCAGCTCAAACACACCAGTGTAAGTGGCAGGGTTGGACGAAGGCGTGTTGCCCAGTGCTCGTTGATCCACGCGGATCACCTTATCGATGTTTTGGATACCGGCGATGCGGTCGTGTCCCCCCGGGTTGGTGCCGGCTCGATGCAAGGTACGGGCGAGTTGATTGTACAGCACGTCTTCGACGAGCGAACTTTTGCCACTGCCGCTCACGCCGGTGACGGCCGTAAGCATGCCGAGGGGGATTTCAACGTCGATGTTTTTGAGATTGTTGTGGCGGGCGCCTTGGATACGCAAGGTCTTTGAGGGGAAGGAAGTCCGGCCCGCTGAAGCGGGCTCGGTCGTCTTTTTCTTCGACCGTGACTGCTTTGGTGGAGTGGCTTCGATGCGGCGGTTTGTGGGAACCGGGATCGCTTTTTTGCCTGAGAGGTAGGGTCCCGTCACCGAGGCGCGGCGCTTGGATACCACAGTGGGCGTGCCACGGGCCACCACCTCTCCACCAAGCCGCCCTGCGGAAGGGCCAAAATCCAAGAGTTGATCCGCACTTTGAACCACATCGCGGTCGTGCTCGACCACCAATAGCGTGTTTCCAAGGTCCCGAAGCTTGTGCAGCGCGGAGATCAAACGTGTGTTGTCGCGGGGATGCAACCCGATGGTCGGCTCGTCGAGCACATAGAGCACTCCGCAGAGGCCGCTGCCCACCTGGCTTGCCAAACGAATACGTTGCGATTCGCCCCCCGAGAGTGTCGGGGCCGAGCGGCCAATGGTGAGATACTCGAGCCCCACCTCCAACAGGAAGGTGAGCCGATTGCTGATCTCGCGGACCAATTCACCGGCAACTTTCTGCTGGCTCGCGGTAAGTTTCCACTTCTCAACTTCAGGAAGCAGTTTACCAAGTGGCAATCGGCAATACTCGCCAATGGTACTCCCTTGGAACTGAACGGCCGAAGCATCGTCGCGTAGCCGGCTGCCACCACACTGGCTGCATTCAATCTCGTCCACCAGATGATCGAGTTGCGATCTGAGCCGAGGTGACAACCGCGAGGCTTCTTCCAACGCAGGGTAGAGGCCTTTGTATTGGAATAAGAAGTTGCCAGGCGCGAGGCGCGAGGCGCTAGTTTTTTTCTTTCCCAAACTAGCGCCTAGCGTCTCGCTACTCGCGCCTACCTTGATCCATTCCTCTCCAGTGCCGTAGAGCACGATTCGACGATGGCGGGGGGAGAGTTGTTCGAATGGTACATCGGTCCGAAGTCCCGTGTGGGCAGCAAGTGCGTCGAGCATCACGGAGAATAAGGGCTGTTCCACTCCAGGCCAGGCGAGGACGGCTCCCTCGGCGAGAGTGAGTTGCGTGCTTTTTAAAAGTGCTGCCGGGTTGGCACCAATCTCGGTTCCTAATCCCTCGCAGGCATCACACCAGCCGTGGTTGTTGTTGAACGAAAAATGGTGGGGCGAGAGTGCTTCGAAACTCCGCCCGCAATTGCCGCATGAACGGTGTTGGCTGTAGGTCTTGGTTTTCCAGCGTGTTTCGGGGATGTCCTCCTCGACCACCACCGTGACCATCACTCCGCGTCCCAGTGAGAGGGCATTCTCAACACTTTCGGCCAGCCGACTGCGGTTGTCGTGACGAATCGTGACACGGTCGGCGATGACTTCGACCTTATGCTTGCGGCGGCGATCCACTTCGGGTGCCGATTCAAGCTCGTAGGTTTTGTCGTCGATCCGCACGCGGAGATAACCACTTGTGCGTAGCGATTGCCACAGTTCCTCGTACTTCTGACCGGCGGCAACTTCCACGGGAGCCATCAGGTAAAGCTTGGTTCCCTCGGGCTCAGAGAGAATCGCTTCGATCACCTCGTCGACACTTTGTGTCCCCACGGGAATGTCGCATTCGGGACAGTGCATCTGGCCGAGTCGCGACATGAGAATTCGGAAATAATCGTAAATCTCCGTAACGGTACCCACCGTTGAGCGGGGAGAATGGCCTGTGGTCCGTTGTTCGATGGCGATCGCCGGTGACAAGCCTTCGATCGATTCGACGTGAGGCTTCTGCAACTGGCCGACGAACTGGCGGGCGTAGGAACTGAGGCTCTCGACGTAGCGACGTTGCCCTTCGGCATAGATGGTGTCCATGGCGAGGGAGCTTTTACCACTGCCACTGGGACCACAAAAAACGGTGAACTGGTCGCGGGGAATCTGAACACTCACATCGCGAAGATTATGTTCACTCGCCCCTTCAACGACGATGTGGGTGGCTTGTTTGGCAGGTTCTCGTTTCGTCGGTTGAGATTTGGCGTGAGACTTACCGTTGAGGTAGGGAGCAAGTGCGGCGGCGGTATGAGAAAGTAAGGGGGACTGGAAACTGGGGACTGGGGACGGGGCCTTTTCCCCCTTCCCGCTTCCTCCTTTCACCATTTCCTCGACGATTTGCTCGGGGGTGCCGGTGGCGATGATTTCGCCGCCGTGTTTGCCGCCGTCGGGGCCGACGTCGATCACCCAGTCGGCCGTTTTTACAACGTCGAGATTGTGCTCCACCACGAGCACCGTGTTGCCGGCGTCCACAAAGGCGTGCAACACCTTGAGCAACATCTCGATGTCGGCAAAGTGCAGCCCTGTTGTAGGCTCATCGAGTAAGTATAAGGTGCGGCCGGTGGACTTCTTGACCAATTCGCGAGCAAGCTTGATCCGCTGGGCTTCTCCACCTGAGAGTGTGGGCGAAGGTTGTCCCAGTTTCAGATAATCCAGCCCAACAGAGTGCAGTGTTTCAAGTTTATGCCGTATCTGCGGGACGTTTTCGAAGTGTTCGAGGGCCTGCTGCACATCCATTTCCAGCACGTCGGCAATCGACTTTTCTTTGTAGCGGATTTGCAAGGATTCGTGGTTGAACCGGTGCCCCTGGCACACGTTGCAAGTAATCCACACGTCGGCAAGAAAATCCATTTCCAATTTGTTTGAGCCGTTGCCACTGCACGCCTCGCATCTACCACCGGCGACGTTGAAACTGAACCGCCCCGGTTTGTAACCTCTGCGTTTCGCTTCGGGAAGTTGGGTGTAAAGCTTGCGAATTTCGTCGAATACTTTGATGTACGTGGCAGGGTTCGAACGTGGGGTTCGACCAATGGGGGACTGGTCGATGGCGATCATCTTGTCGAGATGTTCGAGCCCTTCGATACGATCATGTTCTCCAGGTTCTCCGTTGCCGCCGTTGAGATCACGTCGCAGAGCTTCGACCAGGATGTCGCTCACCAGGGAACTCTTGCCACTTCCACTGGCGCCGGTTACACAGACAAACGCCCCCAAGGGGATCTCCATCGTGATGTTTTTAAGGTTGTTGTGCCGGGCTCCGTGAATGACAAGCTTTTGATCACCAACTGCCTCGATTCTCCTTTTCTGTGGTACCTCAATCTTCCTTTTGCCAGCCAGGTACGCACCGGTGACGCTTTTCTGCTCTTTGGATACCTGCTCGGCAGTGCCGACAGCCATGAGCTCGCCGCCACGCACTCCTGCACCGGGACCAAAATCGACAACCAGGTCGGCGGCTCGCATCGTGTCTTCATCATGTTCGACAACGACGACCGTATTGCCCTGATCGCGGAGCTGCTCGAGCGTTGAGAGCAGCCGCTCATTGTCGCGCGGGTGCAGGCCAATCGAAGGTTCGTCGAGAATGTAAAGCACGCCGACCAGCCCGCAGCCAATCTGGCCCGCGAGACGGATCCTCTGCGTCTCGCCGCCGGAAAGCGTAGGCGCCGTGCGACCCAGCGAGAGATAATCCAGCCCGACATTCGTCAGAAAACCAAGTCGGCCGCGGATCTCTTTAAGCACCTCGGAAGCGATTTTGTGTTGTGTCTCATTGAGTACCAACTCGCTGAAATATTCCTTGGCTTCGTCTATCGGCAATGTACAGACGGCCGGAAGCGTTAATTGGGGATTGTCAACAAATCTTAAGTGGGCACTCGTGAGAGTTACCGCACATGCTTGCGGATTGAGCCGTTCGCCCAGGCAGTCGGGGCAGCAAATCACGTTCATGTACTCTTCGAGCTTGGCGATGAGAGTTTTGCTTTTGGCGCCGCGGTATTTGTCCAAAAGATCAGGAATCAAGCCATCGAACGTGCCGCCATACTTCTGCGAGTTTTTCCCAGCTCGCCAGGTGAAGGTAATATGCTCCTCACCAGTGCCCCAGAGCCACAGGTAACGCTGCTCATCGGTCAAATCTTGCCAGGGAGTTTCGCTAAGCGATCCCTCGGCCAAATCGAGCTTTCTCTCCATCGTCTCGGCAACACCTTTGTAGATGTGCCGCTTCCAACGTCCGAGATCTTTCCACGGACCGACCAGTTCAATGCAGCCCTGGGAGAATGATTTAGAGGGATCGGGAACGAGCTTCTCGGGATCGAAGCTGAACATCGTGCCGAGGCCATCACACTCAAGACACATTCCGCGGGGACTGTTGAAGCTGAAGAGTTGCGGTGAGGGGGGTTGGAAGCTCAATCCGCAATGGTTGCAGGCATAGTCGGCAGACACGACCATATCACCCGCTTGGACGCCGGTGCCGCGTTTGGTTTTCTTCTGCACTCCGGCTGAAGCGGGACTGCTGTCCTCGGTGGCGATGATCAGTGTTCCCTCACCCAGCTTTAATGCGAGGTCTACTGCTTCCCCCAAGCGAGTGCGAATTGTTGGTCCATTCACGAGGCGATCAACGACGACCTCGATGTCGTGGCGCATCTGGCGATCGAGCGAGAGATTCTCCGAGAGCTGTACCACCTGGCCATCGACTCGGGCGCGCACGAAGCCTTTCTTGAGTAGATCCTCAAACAGGTCTCGGAACTCTCCTTTCTGCCCCCGGACCACGGGGGCCAACACCATAAAGGCCAGCTTTGCCGGGAGCGACTGAATGCGGGCGATAATTGCCTCGCGAGACTGTGCAGTGATCGGCCGGTGACACTGTGGACAGTGTCCCTGTCCGACCCGGGCATAAAGTACCCGCAGAAAATCATAGATCTCGGTGATCGTGCCAACGGTCGAGCGAGGATTGTTGCCGGCTGATTTCTGAGCGATCGAGATCGAGGGGCTCAAGCCGCTGATATGGTCCACCTCGGGCTTGGGCATCTGGCCGAGGAACTGTCTGGCAAATGTTGACAAACTCTCGACATATCGCCGTTGCCCTTCTGCATAAAGCGTGTCGAAGGCTAGCGAACTTTTCCCACTGCCACTCACACCGGTGAGGCAAATGAGTTTGTTGCGGGGGAGTGCAAGATCGACACCGCGGAGGTTGTGTTCGCGGGCACCTTTGATGATGATATCTGAGGCGGGCATACGTCCGTGTGGCAAGTTCAATGGTGGCCTAATCTTAGCCGCGACTCAACGAGCCGCAGGGAAATAGCGAACCACTCATTATACGCCCCCGCCAGGAACAACCAACTGACGTTTTGTATTCTGGAGTAGCTCTTTTATGGTAATCCGCAGCACTTTTGTTGTCTTTTTGATGCTATCGGTTGCAATTCCCTCCATTTCTGCGGAAACGGGCCGCGACCCCAAGCGTTGGCAGGGCGATATTGATGCCTTTGTGGCCTCCGACAAGGACCAACCCACGAGGCCCGGTGGGGTGGTCTTCGTGGGAAGCTCCAGCATCCGGATGTGGGATCTCAAGAAGTCTTTCCCCGATGGCGCTTTTTTGAACCGCGGTTTCGGCGGGTCAGAGATCGCCGATTCAACGCATTACTTCGACGAATTGGTCGGAAAACATGAGCCGCGTTTGGTCGTGTTCTATGCAGGCGACAACGACGTGGCCGCTGGCAATGATGCGCGACAGGTCCACGAGGACTTTCGTGTGTTCGTGGAAAAATTCAAGACCGAACTACCCGATGCGAAGCTCCTCTACATCGCCATCAAACCAAGCATCGCACGCTGGAGCATGGCCGAGACTATGAAATCGGCGAACGCGTTGATCGCCGCGGACTGTCGAGCAGACGATCAGCTCACCTTCATTGACGTTTGGCCAGGAATGCTCGATGAAAATGGAAAGCCGAAATCAGACATCTTTCTTGGTGACGGTTTGCATATGAACGATAATGGCTACGTGCTCTGGGCCGAGCTATTGCGACCGCATTTGAAGAAATGAATTCCCTTAACAGCCAATGGCGCCAGGCCCATGGTTTACGCAATGAAACCGTGGGCACCCGCCCCCGGCTATTAACATGGACTACGAACTCCTAGACTTTGGTGCCGGTCGCAAGCTGGAGCGCTTCAGCGAGTGGGTGCTTGATCGTCCAGCGCCAGGTGTAGAGGGAGCACTGGCTCAACCCGATCTCTGGAAATCGGCTACGGCACGATACACCGGCAGTCGCACGACAGATGGCTCTTGGAAACCCGTGATCAAGAGTTGGAAGGAAACGAGTATCGAGTTCCCAGTGAGTCTCACCGAGGGCAAGCAATTCAAAATGTTGCTTTCGCCGTTGCCGTCGGGTCAGGTTGGAGTTTTTCCTGAACAGTTCGGCAATTGGCAGTGGATTGCGCGGCAAGTCGCTAAACTCTCCGGCTCTTCTGATCTTGGACAAGCGGTGAGGATATTGAATCTGTTCGGTTACACGGGGGGGAGTACGTTGGCAGCTGCCGTTGCTGGTGCAGAGGTAACGCATGTTGATGCTGCCAAAAGTATGGTCGCTCGTGCCAGGGAAAACGCTGAACTATCAGGACTCTCAAGTGCCCCCATTCGCTGGATCGTGGAAGATGCCGTTAAGTTTTGTCATCGTGAGGTGAAACGCGGAAATCTTTACGATGCAGTGGTACTCGATCCTCCCAGCTATGGTCATGGGCCCAAAGGAGAAGATTGGTCCATCAAGCGAGATCTGTTGCCACTGATCAACGTTTGTCGTGACCTGTCGGCAGGTCGTCCGAAGTTTATCTTGCTTACCTGCCATACACCTGGCATAGGGCCGGCAGAATTAAGTGCTTATCTATCCGACGGCCTTTTTGGCCACTGTGGTCATCCCCCGAAGAGCGGTAGGCTGTATCTAAAGACTTCTACTGGCCGAAAACTGGCGAGTGGGGAATTTGCTCATTGGCCCGAGTAAGGAATTAGCCGCGGACGAACGCAGATCAAGCGGATTTTCGCGGATAAGAAGGAATTGGATAAGAATAAGACCACAATGCAGTCAATAGATGTTAAATCCGCGTCGATCCGCCCGATCCTTGGTTTTCAGTGGCTCATTTCTTCATGAATCCTCGTCACACAATCACGAGTCGACAGAATGAGCGCGTCAAGCAAGCGGTCAAACTGCGCGATGCGCGGCAGCGGGGGAAGCAACAGCGATTTATCATCGATGGATTGCGCGAGATCACCCGGGCAATCGACGCTGAGATCGAAGTCGTCGAAGCGTTTCTCTGTCCTTCGCTGTGCAGCTCCCCCGTAGCGAAGGAGCTCCTCGCGCGGTTAGATAACTCGGGCGCCGTGGTGGCTGAGGTGACAGGTGAGGTTTTTGAAAAACTCTCATTTGGCTCACGCAGCGATGGAGTCGTCGTAGTTGCCAGGACCCCTGGACGAAACATCGACTCCCTCATGCTTCCGGAGAAACCGCTCATTGCAGTATTGGAGAAACTCGAGAAACCGGGGAACGTTGGAGCAATTCTCCGCTCTGCCGATGGGGCGGGCCTCGATGCGGTGATCGTCGTCGATCCGCAAACCGATTTATTCAATCCAAACACGATTCGTGCCAGTGTTGGCACAGTCTTTTCCAAACAAGTATGTACAGCGTCGTCGGATGAGACGGTCGGCCGCCTCCGAGACTGGGGCTTAACGTTAGTCGCTGCCCGACCTGATGCCGACCAACTTTACACGCAAGTCGATTACACCCAAGGTATTGCCATTGTATTAGGCAATGAAGCGGAAGGCCTGACCCAAACATGGAAGCAGGCAGATGGACTTGGAGTGCGACTTCCTATGCGAGGTATTGCAGATAGTTTGAATGTCTCAACCACAGCCGCTGTTTTATTCTACGAAGCTCGTCGTCAAAGAGAATGAGAATTCCCATTTGCCAATTTGATAGTATATTGTACCTATTGAGCGATTGTTCATGGCGCATAAACGGGCACTTAAGCACAGCATAGAAGGAATTGTATGACACAGAAGAACCACGATCACAAACACACTAATTCACATAATCACCAGAAAGCTGCTTCTGGTTCGGGAATCCACCGTGATTGGCGATTCTGGGGGGTGATCGCAATGCTCGTTGCAATTGCACTCTACGTCATGACAATGGACGAATCTCTCGAACCCGAAGGAGATGGCCAGCAGGTACCTGCGGCAGATGCCTTGTAGTCAGGTAGACAAGTATCCAGTCTTATGAAACAACTGGCGAACTCGACGATAGTGGAGTGCTAAGTGATGAATGATAACAACGAGAACTGGGGTAAGTGTCCGAAATGTGGATCACCTCTACTGATCGATCCTGAAACATCTCAAATGGAAGCTTGCAGCAACTGCATGTCTGAAGCATCACCGGTGGGACTCTTCGCAGGGAGTTTGGGCATACTGTTGGGGCTAATCGCATTTGTCGCGATCTTGTTCTTTAGCTTTTGGCTGCTACTTGGATAGATATCACTGCTGGAACAAGGAAACCAAACTTCACCAAGTTAGATCGTGCGCAGACTTCTTTACAGAGTTTTCGTCGATGCCCGTGATATGACCCCCTGAGAGATGGATCACACGGTCAGCCATGTCGGCGATCACGGCATTGTGGGTGATGACCGCCGTGGTTGTCCCCAGTTCTTCATTGATGCGTTGGATAGCGTCAAGCACCAGGATGCCCGTTTCCACATCCAAGGCACCCGTCGGTTCGTCGCATAGGAGTACAGCCGGTCGTTTGGCCACTGCCCGAGCGATTGCAACCCGTTGCTGCTCGCCTCCAGACATCTGCGCTGGAAAGTGATCGATCCGGTCGCTGAGGTTGACCATCCTGAGAGCTTCGACAGGATCCATGGGGTTGCGCGAGATCTCCGTGATCAACGCGACATTCTCACGGGCTGTGAGACTGGGGATCAGGTTGTAAAACTGAAAAACGAATCCTACGTGTTCCCGGCGATAACTGGTCAGCTCAGCATCGTCGAAGCTTGTGAGTTGCTTCTCACGATAGATAATGGTTCCCTCACTAGGAGAATCAAGTCCGCCCAAGATATTCAGCAGCGTACTCTTACCGCTCCCCGAAGGACCCAGCAGCACGACGAACTCACCGCTGTACAGATCAAGGTCCACGCCGCGGAGCGCATGCACGTCCACTTCACCCATATGGTAAACCTTGGTGATGCCACGTGCGCTGAAGACCGTGTCAAGTTGTGGGACGGTGTTTGCTGGCATATCGCAAGTATCGAGAACATCTAGGGTCGAGTCAAACCATACACACATCTTCCTAGCCGGACCAACACCTTGATCCGGGATGATTCTTCCGGAGGCTGGTTGCAGATTCAAGCTTCGTGCCAAATAATGCAGGCAAGTTTCCATTTTCGCTTATTCAGAGAGGTAGTCATGATAATTCGCATCGAACTTGCCCTGTCACTCCTGCTAGTTGCCTATCCTGCTCAGGCTGAAGTTCAGACGAAAACGATCACCTATCAAGATGGCGACGTCGAGTGCCACGGTTACCTGGCTTGGGACGATGATCTAGAAGGAAAACGTCCTGGCGTGCTGGTGGTCCACGAGTGGTGGGGGCTCAATGACTATGCCCGTGAGCGGACCGAGCAACTCGCCGAGCTTGGTTACATTGCCTTTGCAGCCGACATTTATGGAAAGGGGAAAACCACGACGCATCCAGAAGATGCGGGCAAGATGGCTGGTGAAGTGCGGGCTAATGTGGACCAATGGAGGAGCCGTGCCCAGGCAGCACTCGACGTACTGAAATCTCAGCCTGATTGCGACACGTCAAAACTTGCCGCGATTGGATACTGTTTTGGCGGCGCAACCGCCCTGCAGCTTGCTTATTCAGGTGCGGACCTCGACGCAGTGGTTACGTTTCATGGTGCCCTTCCCACGCCTACTGCTGAAGAGGCAGAGGATATTCAAGCAGAATTGCTCATTAATCATGGGGCAGATGATACTTTCATTAGTGAAGAAGCCGTGTCAGCGTTCAAAAATGCGTTGGACAAGGCTGGCGTGACTTACGAATACATCGCATATCCTGGGGCAGTGCACAGCTTTACGGTTCCTGGTGCAGATAGCGTGGGAATCCCTGGCATCAAATACAACAAAGAAGCCGATGAAAAGTCCTGGCAGGCCATGCAAGAACTATTCAAGGAGAAGCTGGGATCCTGAGAAGGAGCAGCCGGTCGGTCGAGACTGTTGTCATTCAATTTCCGAAGCTTGCGGCATCAATTCGCTCTCAAGCAACTCAGTGGTCTCACCATTCCACTGATCCAGATGATGCTGGATGAATTGGAGGATCGCTTCTTGTTCGACGGTGCCGCGTCCAGTGACCTGGATGGCGGGACCGAAGGCGATTCGAACTTTCTTTGAAGGATCAATAGGCCCGAAATCGCCTAGCAGTTTGCCATGCTTCCAGGCATCGGTTCGCAGTGCGACGGGCACAATCGGCACATTAGCACGGCCAGCAAGTTTCACGCCGATCGAATTGAACCGCTTGGGGTCGAACGCTTTAGCCCGCTCCCCTTCGGGAAACACGATCATTGAAACTCCGCGCCTTAGTCGCTCAAGTCCGCCGTCCAGCATTGTTTTTAAGTCGCGGCGGGGATCGGTTTGAGTTACGGCTACTGGATCCCTGGAGCTCATCACATGGCGAAAGATCGGATAAGTAAGGAGACTTTCTTTGATAACAAAGGTAACTTTCTTGATGGGTTGAACGAGACAAGGCAAGACCATGGTTTCCAGCGAACTCATATGATTCCCGATTACCAGGCAAGGAGTTTCCGCTTCACGTAAATAGTTGATGCCTGTTATTTCAAATTGAACTCCCACAGATTCGAGCGCCCGCAGTACCGACAGACTGCTTTCGCTCCAGGCCAGATCGTCGTATTTTCCGCACACGGCTTGCCAACTGGCACGGAATACGATGAGCATAAATCGGGCATGAAACACCAGCGATGGAAACATACGTGCCAACCAGGAGATTTTACGCACCGGGCTCTGATACTCGCCTTCGAAATACTGCAAAGTTCGCATGCGAACAGGATAGCTGTTTCACTGGGTCGGTGGGAGAGAAGATTCCCGCAGTTGGCAAGAAAGTAACTTCCACATAAGTCAAAACTGAACGGGGCCACGTCCTGGACGTGGCCCCGTTCGAAACACATACTTTGACGCCAACTTGATTATTTGACGTCAATCTTCTTTGGTTGAGCGGCCGGCGATTTGGCAATCGAAACGCTCAACACACCATCACTCAGCTCAGCAGAGACGCTTTCGGGATCGATTGTGTCGGGCAGGCTGAACGCCCGGGTTACTTTTCCATAGAACCTTTCTTCCCGCCAACCTTTACGAGACGATTCACTCTCCTGATGCTTACGCTCGGCACTAATCGACAGGGTTCCCTTGTCGAGTGTGATCTCAACGTCCTCGCGGGCAACGCCAGGGACATCGAGTTCGATGTGATAGGCTCCATCGTCTTCCCACAGACCAGCCGGGGTGTGACCAGCCCGCATTCCTGTAGGTGCCAGAACCTGATTCAGGAAGGAATCAAATTCCGCCAAATTGGAAGGGAGAAACTCACGCAATCGATTCTTTGGGGTAGTAATAACAGTGGACATTGCTATACCTCCTTCGATACTTCACCTCGTATGACCTTGCGACGAACTCACAACACTGCCCGCCGCTAAACATGTGTGATTTCTGATCTACTTATAGAGGCAAGGCCTGTGCCGAACGCAGATCGGCAGCAATCATTCGACGCAACTGATTTGCATGTAATAGGTTACGATAACAGCTGAGAGCCGCCATGTCACAATGGCAGTGTCGAGTTGGCATTCAGAGGCCTCCGCTAGGGGGAGGTTCTGCCAATATGGCAGTGGGAGGGCTCTTGGTCCAACAATTCACTCTTGGACGACGTAGGCCCCGGTGAATTTCACATAGGGCCCCTCGTCGTCAGCAATAGCTACGGAGACATCGATCTTTGATTTACCCTTAGAACGTTGAAGTTCGTAGAAAAACTCCAATGCCTCCGTCGCGATCGGCTGCCCCCTGGCGATGAACAGCGAAGTTCGCACGGGTCTCAAATAGCGAATCGAACCCCGGCGGATGACGATATTGCCCGTAAGCCCTTGAGTTTCGAGCAGCAGGAATACAGTCCCCCAGCCCACCACGGTGCAAAGCGCGTTGAGGCTCCCGGCAAATGCTGAATACTGATGATTGCGATTGGGCTCGAGCGGCATTTGCATGGCCAACTGCCGACCACTCCAATCGTGGACGGTAATTCCCATCTCCTTGGAAATGGGCATTTCCCGATGAAGCGTCTGCTGAAGCTTTTCTAAGAGCGTATCGGTCATGGAGTCAGACGCTGAGGATGGGATAGACACCCGAAATATGGGTTCCGAAACACCCCATGCTACTCCATGCTAGCCGTTGGCGGAAGTCGACCGTTCTCGAACCCAAAGCAAGTGAGCGTGACCACCTGAGGCTACGGTGTTTGTCACCCGGTTCTGGGTGGATCACAGCCCCCAGATGAGTACAGCGGAGTAGTTTAACAGGTTGGGATCGACACCGTTGGGAGTGCTGTCGTAGCGATCATTCACTGAAAACTTCAAGCTGACGTTGGTAGGACGATCGAGATCGATCTCCCAGCCCGCGTCGGCGACGACCCGATATTGTCCAAAGTCTTGGAATTCGGGGAAGTAGTCTACTTTTGCCGAAAATCGCTGCGTTTTGCTGATCAGGTATTCTGTTTCCAGACCGAACAGTGCTTCGCGCGTCCACCGGTTATCTGGCCCGCCGAATTCTCTGGATGTACCAGCACCGATACGGCCTTCCAGGTCGAAAGTTTCCGTATCGAACAACATATACCCAACACCAGAGTTCAGCGAGACCCGCAGGTCATAGGCTTGGAATTCATCATATTGAGTCTGATTAAGTGCAAAGATGGACCAGGGGGAGTCGTCCAGATTTCGGTCCAAACGAGAATCCAACAATGCGTTGTTTTGAGTTTCGATATTGTTGGCCGAGGTGCGGTTATAGGCGAGCTTGGAGTTGAATTTCCACCGCTTTGTTTTGCGTTTCAGATGGCCACCTACCTGTAGGCTTTGGGACTGGTTGGCACCCTCGCTGCCATTGAGTCCAAATTCAACCCCCATATCCCAGGGGGTGGGACCAAACCAATAAGCGGCCTGATACCAACGGTAGACAGGTACGGGTTCCAAAAGCTCAACGGAAGGTTCGATTAATTCGAACTCGTCAGAGAGCGACTTCTCGAGAGTGTCCTCCGATGGAGGGGTCAGTAAAAGTTCTGAGTATTCAGACGGATCTGGAATATTCAGAGATGAGCTCGGCGGCGGCAGGACTGCTGGGCCAGAAGATTCATTGGCTGCGACTGCGTATGGGGCGCAGAAAAGCACCGTCGTTACTATTATGACCTCGATAATGCGAGGGGTACCAGTATGGCGAGGGTACTTCATGGCTGCTCGCCAAGCGAACTGCGGAGGCTTGGCACGGGAAGATTGGGTCTTGAGAGGTGGAGTCGATATAGCCAATGTTTTGAGGAGCGGACAAGGGAGATCCTTCACAGTCTTATGCAGTGCTAGCAAATGCTTCGAAAGATCATGCATTGGGCGCAAAGAAAACGGAGGCTGAGAAGATCTCAGCCTCCGTCGTTAGCTAGCATAGGTGATTCGAGCTTTCGCAAGAATCAGCCACCACATCCACATGGAGCGGGGCAACCGCAAGGAACCTCAACCTCTTGTGGAACCATCTTGCAGACCTTGACTTCGACCTGCTTCTGAACCTGAACTGGGACACAAACATTGTAAGTCCTGGTTCGTTGCTCAGGTACACAGACGGTGTAATTAACGTCCTTGCTCTTGGTTTCCTTGACGTAGCTGCAGACTTGGTAGTCGCAGGTACGAGTTTCGGTTTTGCACTTCTGAACGCACACGGTGCGTGTTCGTTCTTCAGGAACCATCTTGCAAACCTTGACAGTCTTCTCGCGTGTTTCAGTGCGGCATTTATTGACGCACACGGTGCAAGTTCTCTCTTCGGGAACCATCTTGCAAACCTTGACAGTTCTCTGGCGCTCTTCCGTCTTGCACTTGCGTACACAAACGGTGCGAGTGCGTTCCTCGCAGCGAGATAAGCAAACACTGTAGGTGTAAGGAACTTCTTCAGTCACGCACTTGTAGGTCGTGCAAGGTACTTCCCTGGTCTCGCAAGTAGGAACCCATACGCGTTTGCAGCAGACGCGAGGAGCACATTCACAGCAACCACCGCAGGCATTGTTGCCGCAACCTGAGCCAGGAACTTCCATTGTCTGGGTTTCCCAATGACCACCGCGGACTGTGATGGTCCTCATGGTAGTTTCGGGAACTCGCTTGGTCACAGTGCGAGTGCCTTGACGTTGCTCTGTGTAAGGCACATTCACAGTATACTTCTGCTCAACATTTTCCGTGTAAGGAACTTGCACAGTGTAGTTAACAGTCTTGTCCTCGTAAGTGGGAACCATCACTGTATACTTCTTCTCAACGTTTTCGGTGTAAGGAACCAGCACGTTGTAGCTGACAGTCTTGTCCTCATAAGTGGGAACCATCACAGTATACTTCTGCTCAACATTCTCCGTGTAAGGAACCTGAACTGTGTATTCACGAGTCTTGGTTTCTGTGACTGGCTTGCAAACAGTGTAGTTCACTGTCTTGGTGCGAGTCTCTGGTACCATCACTGTGTAGTTGCTAGTTCGCTCTTGTTGTTGGTACTCGGTGCACATCACCGTGCGCATCTGCGTTTCGTACGACGGCACCATAATGGTCCTCTTGACCATGGTTGGAGCACATCCGCAACCGCCATCCGCAGGCAAAGCACCGCAGCAACCACTAGGACATCCACAAGCGTCCGCGCAGCCGCAGGCTGGAGCGGCTTCACAGCAACTCGGACAACAGTTCTTGTGGTGTCTCCTTCCGGCCAGAGCGTCGCTCTGGACACTTGCAACCAGCAGTGCAACTACTGGGAGCAAGCAGACAATTTTTCTTAACATAGTTCGCCCTCCATCAACTGATGAAATAAGTAAGATTCTTCTAGACTGACAGGGCAATATAAATTGCCCACAATTCCCATCCTGGTGTTTACGCTTGCTTTCCCGCCTAATTGTCTGTCTAATTAAGGAAGATAGGCATTCAAGCGATTCTAGCAAGAGAATTCGGGCACGCAACGATCCCCTAAGTAAAAAAGTTCATATTTTGGGGAAATTATCGTTGTTGCTCGATTTAAGTCTCCACTCAGCTCTCTGGAGATGAGCAGATAACTATGCGCAAACAACGGCTAGTTCTGTCGAAGTAACTAGTTACCTCCGTTTGTGCTTCCGCAGTTCGTCAAATTGACACACATCTTGGTTGTTTAAATAAATTTATGCAAACACCAAGTGCGTGTAGCTCGACAAACCGCGCTTCGCTTCGCACTTTAACGCTAGCCGACGCTGATCGAAGATGCGCACCACTACCTTGGACCGTGATTTACGGCTAACCGAAAGTGCTCAGATGTCGAACACAGCGTTATTCGACGATATCTAATAACTCAATGTCGAAAATAAGGGTCGCATGGGGAGGAATGACCCCTCCAGCACCAGCTTCCCCATAAGCCAGGTTACTTGGGATAAAGAGCTGCCATTTGTCGCCCACTTTCATCAGTTGCAGCGCCTCGGTCCAACCTCCGATGACACCGGTGACGGGAAACTCGGCAGGCTCATTTCGCTCGTAGGAACTATCGAAGACGGTCCCATCGACTAGCTTGCCTTCATAATGGGTCCGCACCGTACTTTCCTTTGTGGGAGTGGCTCCCGTGCCGGATTTGATTACCTTGTACTGCAAGCCGCTGGGTAAGACGACAACTCCATCGGCTTTCTTGTTTTCTTCCAGGAATTTCTTGTTTTGATCGATCATTGCTCCTGCTCGGGCTTGAGATAGTTGGCGTAGTGATTGTACGAGGGCTTGCTGGTCGTACTTGGGTTCGGCTTTAGCAAGGCCATCCTTAATGCCTGCTACCAGGCTATCGATATTGAGTTCGATTCCATCAGCCAAAAAACTCGTTCCAATTTCAAGACCAATGGCATAGCTGTAGGTGGGAACTGCGGAATTGGCGGATTGATCTCCGCTGGGGAGTCCTTCCTCGGCTACGGAAACAACACAAGACAGTGCAGTTAGCCCTGCAGCAAGAGCTAGGGATCTAACTGGGAGAGGGAAGTACATGATGACTCCTGAATGTTGGATTTTGAAGTTAAGGGAGGGTGTTGGTCAAAAAGTCGAGTATACCGCCTTGGCTTGGGTTCGTATTCCCCGAAAAAGCGGGATTTCCGCCAAATTTTCGCTCGGCTCCAATACCGAACGGTTAGCCCACTTTCGTCCGATGACGTATAATCAGGAGACCCGTTTAACAGTACGGACTTTAAGGTGAAATCCGCCAAAAATTCTTGTAGCTCTCTCATGCTCCCAGCCATTTTGTCTCCATCGCGCCGCGCACAGGTGACCGCCCCAAAGCGGGCGTTTTCGCTTGTTGAGTTGTTGGTCGTCATCGCGATTATTGGGGTGCTGATTTCTCTGATCATGCCGGCCGTTCAGGCAGCCCGCGAATCCGCCCGACGAATGCAGTGCACGAATAACTTGCGACAACTGGCGGTGGCTGCATCTAGCTACGAGAGCGCCATCGGTAGATTGCCACCCTCTGGAATCGTTACCCTGGAATCAAGAAAGTATGGCCTCATCGATTATGAGGCTTTCCTCCAGCGGGAAGGAAAGCAATATAGCTGGGCGGTTATGCTGCTACCCTACATTGAACAGCAAAATCTCTTCGATCGATTCGATTTAGATAAGACCGTGTTCGAGCAAAGTAGTGAGCCGCAATCACAATTTTTGCAGCAACTTGCTTGCCCAAGTGACCAGGCCTATGGGCGGTTTTTTCAGGATGAATCGCTTACCTTCGGGAAACGCTTTGCGAAAGGAAACTATGCAGCGTTTTGCACTCCATTTCACACCGACATGCAAATGGTCTATCCGGGGGCACTCGTGGCAAAGGGCCAACGGATGAGAAGGATTAGCGATGGCACTAGCAACACGCTCCTCTTGGGTGAGATCAGGACGCGAGACCATTTACAGGACGAACGGGGAGCTTGGGCTCTTCCCTGGACGGCGGCTAGTTTATTGGCCTTTGACATGCATCACGACACTAATCACCAGTTCGACAACCATTTTGTTGCTTTCAACCGCTATGCCTATCAGACACAATTGCCCAACACTCTAGGCCCTAACAGCGATATGTTGCAAGTTTGTCCAGACGTCGGTGATGCTCAACTGGATGCCATGCCTTGCCTGGACGCCAACAAGCATAGGTGGTTGTCTGCGGCAACTCGCAGCCTACATCCGGGAGGAGTGAACG
The DNA here is from genome assembly GCA_937925545.1 of uncultured Planctomycetaceae bacterium. Classification (GTDB taxonomy): domain Bacteria; phylum Planctomycetota; class Planctomycetia; order Pirellulales; family Lacipirellulaceae; genus Bythopirellula. Next base: position 570,820 of record CALALR010000014.1, on the reverse strand, counting down.
TAGTCTCTGTAGATGGTCACATCGAGTTTATCCTAGATGACATCGATGAGTATGTGATGGCGTATATGATCAGCATCAATGATGGACATATCCCTGGAACATCCGATGTTGAATCAACTGCTTCTACATCCTCCTCTAACTGACTCACGCTTTATGAAATTGGTATCGAAGCACACTCTTTCAATGTGTGCAGTCTTTGCGGGACTCATTCTGATACTGGTAGGCTTCTTGTGGCCTAAAGCAGCTAACATCCATTGGACTGACGAGCAGGCACAGGAATTTGCTGAAGCCTCGGCAGCTCAGATAAAGAAGGCCCACGAGCGCATCTATGAAGCGAGGGATGAAAAAGAGACTCGTGCTGAGGCACTCGCCACGCAGCAACGCTTTAACAAGATCAAGGCGGAACTGGAACTTGCCCGGCAACGACCCGCAGAGATTTCTCTTTGGCTGAAGATCGTGGGCTGTGCGGTTGCTCTCGCAGGTTTTGCGACCCTGACGTTGGGACGTCGAGCGGTTTAGAATGCCCCGCCTCTCCGCCGTCGTTTCAGCAGATAAAAAAGAATTCCACCCGTTGCCAACGCAATAGAGCTTGGCTCGGGCACGGCATGAATCAATGCTGATGTCAGTGCAATGGGTGGATTGAACTGAGCATGAAATATCATAATATCATCGGAATCTACGTCGCCATCTCCGTCGGCGTCACCTTCGGCATGGGTCGCTCCTAAGAGCTTGCCGTAGCCCCTTTGCCACGCAAGAAAATCGCGGCCATCCACGTCGCCATCCTCATCGAAATCTGCTGAGGCAATATCAAACAAAGTTGAGGTCCGCCATGCCAATCCAAAGTCGTGAGTCATGTTGCTCGACACGCTAAGCGTGTACTCGCCTGGTCCCAGGTTTGTTAGGTAAAGGTGCTCTACATTGTCTAGGGGGCTGTTGCTGGCCTGAATGCTTTGTCCTAAAGAGTCTTTGAGATCCAAGCTGAAATCAGCAAGAGTTTGGCTGTTGAATCCGGTCGGAATATCAATATTCCAATCAAGCAAAATTGAGAGTTCGGTCGCAGTGCTTCCCTCAGGAATGGAGAACAAGTATTTCAGTTCACTCCCGCCGGTGATTGTCTGGTAGTCCCAGCCGTGGGATGCCACGGGAGTTGGTACTGAACTGTCGCCGGCAAATCGGCCCCCTTGGGTAATCACATAACTGTTGTAGACGTTCACTTCACCTGCTCCATAAGTAACGTCCAGCGGTTGGGTCGTTGTGCGGGACCAGGCGGGGAATTCATTCTTGGTGGCGCCAGCCATCAGAATGGCCTTCATCGTCTCGCTTTTTGCCGCGTCCGTTCCTGCCACCACGCTGTGCAAAAAGGCAGCGACAGAACTTGTGGATGAGGTGGCTGTGCTCGTTGTGGTCTGTGGCATCACCAGATCTGGTTTACTTCTTCCCAGTCCATACCCAGGCAGGTCAGTAAAACCTGTGCTGTGATCTGCGTCGGAAACACCCAAGGCGATGGCGTTGTAGCTCTGCGCAAGCAAAGGAGGAACGGGCTTGGTCGCCCCGTTGTTCAATCCAACCACGGCGGTTACATTGTCGCGTTCGATGAGAAAATCAAATCGCCGCAAAGCAGAAATGTTATTGGCTAGCTCCGTCGGAGTTCTCGGGGTCGACGGCGTGTCGTCATAGTCGCCAACCCAACTGAAATTCTGAACTCGAAAATTTTGGCTTATTGGAGGAGCCCCATTGGGTGCGCGAAGTACGCTCTCCAGATAATCATTGGCCTCGTACAGAGTCACCAGGTTCGCTGCAGGAGAAATACTCTTGGTATTGCCGAAAAAATTCTGAGCCTGACCACCAGCGTGGGTGGAAAATCCTATACAAGGAGTACTAGCTCCACCGCAGTCATTGTTGCTTCCATCAATAAATGTAACGGACTCCATATTCGGGTCGCTCAAAGCCAGAAATTGAGCGAGCGAGGGGTCGGGCTTGTAGCTGCGAGTAAGGACAGTCCCTCCACCATCCTTTGTGATCTTGATAGCTTCCACTAAAGAAATTGGAACTCCGCTCCCATTGGGCAACGATGAACCAACAATCGCCACCAGCTTGTTGAAGTCGATATCTTCTATCCAGTCTGCATTTGCCCCATTTGAAAGCCCGGACCAAAGAGACAGCGTGGCGCAAAGATAGCTCAAGAAAGCCACTTTGAGCCTCTTTGCCATCTGGGCAATGGCCAATCTGACAGACAAGGGTCTGGGCTTGATGTGCATGAATGATTTGCCGAGAAAGAAAAACGCCCCCACCACTGCCAGATTCCCACGCCAGCCCGGCGCGTAGAAAAGTGCGAATCAGCACCAGCTTGGGTCTAAATATGTTCCGTTACCAGGCGGTGCCACGCCAGTCCTCAGCCAGCACCCCCCTTTTTCGTCGCCCCCGTAGCACTATTATCCCCTTGAATAGGCACATTTACAATAGTCAGGCGGCTTGAGGGCCCAGCAGCCTGAGGAAAAACCCGCTACTGGTGGTTCTCCAAACTGACTGTAGGGCAGCTAGTACGAGTTGTTTTTCAGGCCCCAGACACCTAGACTACCGGTTCTGCGGATTATGCAGCGGGATGGATAGTGTTTTGGTGGAGAAACGTTCACGCGCGGCGAGAACTTAACGCATCCCCGAGATTCTGACTGCAAATCTGCCAAAAATGCAATTTCGTAATTCAATCTAGCAATAAAAATGACCTCCTATCACCTCACCCATCTTAAGCAACTCGAAGCAGAAAGCATCCACATCATCCGCGAAGTGGCAGCCGAGTTTGAGAATCCCGTGATGCTCTACTCGATTGGCAAGGACTCCTCGGTCATGGTCCGCCTGGCCGAGAAGGCGTTCTACCCGGCCAAGCCACCGTTTCCGTTAATGCATGTGGACACTACCTGGAAGTTTAAGGAGATGATTGCCTTCCGAGAAAATCTGATCCGCAAGCAACTGGGTTGGGATTTGATCGTCCACATCAACGAAGAGGGGGTCAAGCAGGGCATCGGCCCCTTCACCCACGGCAGCCAATATCACACTGATGTGATGAAAACCCAGTCGCTCAAGATGGCACTCACGAAGTTCAAATTCGACGCCGCATTTGGTGGGGCACGCCGCGACGAGGAAAAGTCTCGCGCCAAGGAGCGGGTCTATTCCTTCCGCGACAAGAACCACCGCTGGGATCCCAAGAACCAACGTCCCGAACTCTGGGACTTGTACAATGGCAAGGTGCACAAGGGTGAGAGTATCCGCGTGTTTCCGCTTTCCAACTGGACGGAACTCGACGTCTGGCAATATATCCACTTAGAGAACATCCCCATCGTTCCGCTGTACTTTGCAGCCAAACGTCCCGTGGTAAATAAGGATGGTGTGCTCATCATGGTCGACGACGACCGCATGCCCATCGAGCCTGGCGAGGTCATCGAAGAGCGCATGGTTCGTTTCCGAACCTTAGGCTGCTATCCCCTGACCGGTGCCGTAGAATCCGATGCGACCACCCTCCCCCAAATCATCCAGGAGATGCTGCTCACCAAAACCAGCGAACGCCAAGGCCGCGTGATCGACTACGACCAATCAGGCTCGATGGAAGAGAAAAAGAAAGAAGGATATTTTTGATTTCAGAGGTATGATTTCTGATTTCTGAATAGGCCCAGCTCGGTAAGGTGTACTATGAATCGTGATGAAATGAAGAATCGCACGAAGCAGTTTGCCTTGCGAATTATCCGTTTATCAAGAGCCTTGCCGAGATCACGTGAAGCAGATGTTCTGGGAAGACAGGTGCTCAGATCAGGAACCTCAATTGGGGCAAATTACCGAGAAGCGGTACGAGCGTCTTCTAGAAAACAATTCATTTCGACACTGGAGATTTGCCTCCGTGAGGGGGACGAAACAATTTACTGGCTCGAACTCTTGGGCGAATCGCGATTAGTATCTGAGAATCGTTTAGCAGACCTATTGGATGAATGTAATCAACTAGTGGCAATCATTACTGCTACAGTCCGAACAACAAAAGTTGGATCTAAAGAGCCAGGTGACCTCATAGCTTCCGAGTGAGTTAATCTACTGTCCGCAAATCATCATTCAGATATACAAAATCATAAATTCCTATGTCCCATCAATCCGACTTAATCGCCACCGACATCGACGCCTATCTCAAGCAGCATGAGCAGAAGGAGTTGCTGCGATTTCTCACTTGTGGGAGTGTTGACGACGGTAAGAGTACGCTTATCGGCAAACTCCTCTACGAGACCAAGATGATCTACGAAGATCAGCTGGCCGCCATCGAACGCGATAGTGCCGCCCACGGCACGACCGGCGGGGAGTTCGACCCTGCCCTGCTCACCGACGGCCTCAAGGCCGAGCGCGAACAGGGAATCACCATCGACGTGGCCTATCGCTATTTCTCGACCGCCAAGCGAAAATTCATCATCGCCGATTGCCCGGGCCACGAACAGTACACCCGCAACATGGCCACCGGAGCCAGCACTTGCGATCTGGCCATCATTCTCATCGATGCTCGCTACGGCGTGTTGACCCAAACCAAGCGGCACTCCTTTATCGTGTCACTGTTGGGCATCAAACACGTGCTGGTCGCCGTCAACAAGATGGACCTGGTCGATTACTCGGAAGAAGTGTTCGACAAAATCAAGCAGGATTACCGCGATTTTGCCATTCGGCTCGACATGGTCGACCAGCATTTCATTCCTATCAGCGCTCTCAAGGGAGACAACCTGGTTGAACACAGCGCAAAGATGCCCTGGTACGAAGGCTCGACGCTGATGCACCATTTGGAGAATGTCCACATCGCATCAGACCGCAACTTTATCGACTTCCGATATCCCGTGCAGTTTGTGAATCGCCCTCACCTCGACTTCCGCGGATTCTGCGGCACGATCGCTTCGGGGAAAATCAAGAAGGGAGACTCGGTGATGGTGCTCCCCTCGCGGAAAACCAGCCGTGTCGAATCCATCGTCACCTACGATGGCGATATCGAAGAGGCGTTCACCCCCATGTCGGTCACGCTCACCCTGGAAGACGAAATCGATGTCAGCCGGGGCGACATGCTCGTGCGGCCCGACAATGTCCCCACCATGGCCGATGCGTTTGATGCCACGATCGTCTGGATGGCCGAGGATGCGCTTGTGCCCGGCAAGCAGTATCACATCAAGCAAGCGACCAAAACCGTCTCGGGCAGCGTCGCGAGTATTCGCTACCGCATCGACGTGAACTCACTCCACCGCGAAGAGACCGACAGGCTCGCCCTCAACGAAATCGGCCGCTGCCACGTGCGGCTCAATCAGGCGATCGCCTTTGACGGCTACCGCAACAATCACGGCACGGGCTCCTTTATCATCATCGACCGCATGACCAACGTGACGGTTGGCGCGGGCATGATCCTGGAGCGTACGGCAGCAACCGACACCGATCACTGGGACGACGAGGCCGACGAGCGCTTGCACGAAGAGCGGAGTAACGTCTCCGCCGCCGAGCGTGCGGGCCGTTTCCAACAGCAGCCCGCCACGGTACTGCTCACCGGTCTGGCCGGAGCGGGAAAAACGACCCTCGCCTACGCCCTCGAGCGCCGCCTCTTCGATCTGGGACACGCCGTCACGGTGCTCGACGGCCAGAACATGCGTCGCGGCATCACGCGCGATCTGGGTTTTTCGGTGGACGATCGTAGCGAAAACCTGCGTCGTAGCGCCGAGGTCGCCCGCCTGATGAACGATGCGGGACTCATCACGATTGCCGCGTTCGTCGCCCCTCAGGAGGAGGTCCGGCAGAAAGCGGCCGAAGTCGTGGGCCGCGACAAGTTTTTCGTGGTCCATCTCAACGCCCCGATCGACGTGTGCCGTCAGCGCGATCAAGAAGGGCTGTACGGCGCCGCCGACTCAGGCGAGATCGCCAACTTCCCCGGCGTCAGTGCGCCCTACGAAGTCCCCGAAAGCGCCGACCTGACCCTCGGCACCCACGAACTGGACGTCGAAGAATGCGTCAAGCGAGTCGTCGAGCTACTAAAACAACGTGGCGTGGTGAGTTAGCCCAAAGTAGCAGGCACGCTCCGCCGTGCTGCGAACACTCCTGACGGACGGCGCGGCAGAGCGTGCCTGCTACTTTGAGTCGCAAGCAGCGCGTCACTTCCTATGACTAACGTCTAGCAGCTATGTCCTGAACGGCATGGCGCTAGCCACCGGTAAGATGAGAGTTGCGGCAAGAAGTTGTGAGTGTTTAGCTTCTCAAAACTTTACAAATGGTTAGTCTCCTGATACCTTAGCAAGGCATATTTAGTAAAGTAGCTGGTTATTATTGCTCTGAAGTTGTCAAGGGTTATCAATGTCTCGTCACTTCCTTGCCTACTGGCAGCCTAAAGAGCACGACAAAGCCTTGCGAAGAGGGCGACCGCTTACTTATGCGGCAAGCAATCAATACTCGCGAGTTGAACCGGGCGATACTGTCTGGATTGTCTCGATACGTGATGGCTCTCTTCGTTTGATTGGTCGAATGCTCGTTGATCAAGTTTGCGATAGAGAAGCGGCGAAGACTATTTTAGATGAGGATGATCTATATCCCGCGAAATACTATGTTATTCCCGCTACAGAATCAGTTAGAATGGCAAAAGACATTGATATTCATCATCTAGTTCCAAGACTACGCTTTGAGAGCAAGAAAGATCATTTGGAAGTTGATCAGAACGGCCATCTCCATGGCGGACAACTTCAATCCATTCGCCGACTTACGGAAGATTCGACAGTGCTACTTGCCACTGCTCTGGGCTTATAGTCAATCGCTGGTAAATTGGGAGTTGATGGCCGAAGTGACGAAATGAAACTCCCTAATGGCCAGAAAGCTGCTGTCGAAATTGAAAAGCTGGCTAGCCAATCGTCGCTGAGCGGCTGTTTCAATTTGGCCCAAATTTTTTCGTAGAAATTGGGCCACCGGGTTTGCTATACAGGCATAAAAGTCTTCAGTGGGCAGTCGTCAGCATTCAGCCAGAAAGTCTCGCGACACGATTCTCTTCTGACTGAACACTGACTTCTGACTACTGACGACTAACGACTGACAGCTTCCCCCTTCCAAATCCAGGAGTCCTTGCCATGAATTCCATGGGCCGGCCACGTGCGCTGGCTGATCCGCTCAAGCGCCGCGAAATCTGCACCTTGATTGGAGTCGGCGCGGGATACGATGGGGCGGCTCGCCATGTGGGTTGTTCCGTCGCGACCATTCACCGGGAGGCAGAGCGTGATCCCGAGTTTGCCGAGCAGTTGGCAGCCGCAGAAACAGCCGCCGGTTTGTCGCCCCTGCAGGCTCTGCGCATCGCGGCCAATAACAACTGGCGCGCCGCCGCCTGGCTCTTGGAGCGGACCTACCCGGATCGCTTTGCCCGTCGCACCCCGGAGAGCATTGCGCCGAGCGAGGTCCGCACCCTGCTCGACGAGGTGGCCAGCATCATGGCCGACGAATCCACCGACGACGACCAGCTGGAGCGGATGTGCGCGCGGCTCGAAGAGCTGCAGAAGAACCGCTTCGGCCAATATCGCTCTACGTTACAAGGCGATCCCGAACCCAAGTCTGCCAAGGATCGTTTTTTTGACCAAATAGAACGCGAAATTGAGCGCGACATTGCGAATATCCCCGACCATCTCATTACTGAGAGTGACGGCGATTGGCAGGCAGCCATCAAGTTCTTCGAGGCTAAAGATCGGCGGGAAGCGGAAGCAGCGCGGAAGAAAGAGAGGGATGGGTCGTGAGTGGTGAGTGGCGAGCTATACAACGGCGAGCCGGGAACGTTAGTGACCGGAGAAAAAATGACCAATGTCCAACATGAGTGGTGAGTGGTGAGTGGCGAGTGGAGTATCAGAAATCAGCAATCATAATTCATAATTCATCCATCCTCTCCCACTTTTGTAAACAAAAGTCTCCGACAGACTCTATAAAACAAGGGATAAAACGACTTTAGTTTTGTAAAAAAAGTTTTTGACAAAAGTCGGGGGGCTAAATCTCCCGCCGGGGAGGAGCGTACGTCAAGTGGCTGCGCAGCTTTCGTAGCCATGTTGTTTGATGTAGTCCGACCAGCGTTGCGAGATCGCGTCCCGCGTGGCCGGGTCCAATTCGTAGCGGTTGGTTCGATAGCGGCGAGAGCGCTCAGCGTATTTTTCCACGCCGGGGCGAATGGTTTCAAAATCTCCCAGATCGAGAGATTCATAGAGCAGTTCCATTTGTCCGACGGGGTTGTCAACCAGGCTTTCGTAGCGGAGTTCATAAAAATGCGTTCCAGCGATCAACGAGCGAGTCTGTTCAATGCGTTCGTGCATCTGAGCAAACGTGGACAGTACTTGCTCGTGGACGGATTCCATCTCAAAACTTTGCAGTCCATAGATTTCGTACATCGTTTTCCAAAAATGCACCGTAGAGGGATAGACGACATAGGGATCGCGAACCAGGTAGATGAATTTTGCCCGGGGAAACATTTTCTTTAGCGCAGGGAGGCGAGACGTATGTTGCGGTGATTTCAATACCAGGCGGCCCGGTCTCTTGTAGATGAGCAAGCGGAGATACTTCAATAGCCGTTGCTTCCAGGCCGAAAGTTGCCGGGGAGTGAGGCAATCGAGGGTGATGTACTGTGGGTCTTGCACGGGGCGGCGCGGGAATGCGACGGTCAGAAAAGGGCTCGGTTGACCGCGCAGACAGAGGGCGGCCTCGTCTTCCTGCGGACGATCGAAGCTCATCCGCATGTTGTCGAACGGACGGGTCCGCGGCAGCATCCAGGATGCCAGGCGGCGCACCAGGCGTTCGCTCAACAGAAAATGATTGGGGGAGAGGCTTTCGTAGGTTGTGGGGCACCGGTTATGCGGATCGAGGGCCAGCAATTCGTGGAGCATCGTCGTACCGGTGCGCCAATGCCCAATGATGAACAGCGGGTCGTCTGGAACCTCAACCTGGCGTACAGCCGCGCCGTAGCACAATGCCTGGAGCCATCGCAAGAGAGTGTTCACCACCGCCACGCAGGTAACAAGCAATACCAATGGGAGTTTCGCGAGACTGATGGCAAATCGATTACGACCCAATAACCGCAACCAGGCAAAGAAATCGATGCCCATCCACAGACTGGCTTCAGACAGAGATCTCTTCGGGCGTGTGGATTGCAGCATGATTTTGGTCGTACGGGGTAGCTATAGGAGGTTGCTCGATTACCGCAGTTTGCGATGCGCGTCGGCTATGCAGGGCGCGAATCATCCGCTGCGGTCGCCGCTCGGGCATGGCCAGCGAGCGATTCTCGGCCGTCCGTTTGCGTTGCAGGCTGCGTTTCAGGAACCGGAATGGATTGAAGTGGAACAGTTTCCACAGATAGGCGATCACCAGCAGAGAGCGGATAGAGACTCCTGGTTTGGCCGCCAGGTACATTTCTCGATAGTCGGGACAGAAGCGGCTCTTGAAATGAAAAATCCCCTGTACGTCGTAGATGGCGTTGAGATGCCGCCACCAGAAGTTGGCAACAAACCGATAGACGCGGCTATCGCCGACCACGGCGTTGCAACGCACGAATGGGACCAGCGAGAGCGAGAAGTAGGTCACTCCCTCGGCCTTCATCACCCGCATGGCATGAAGGATCAAGCCAGGGATCACGCCTCGCAAGGCGTCTTGCCTGCGGCGATAAACCTCGACAGCCCAAAAATCGCCGTCCAATCCCGGATTGCAAATGATAAATGCGATGATGCGAGAACCGTCGCGGGCGACAAAGAGCCGTCGATCGTTGAGCTCGTACGCAGAAAAATGGCTGACATAGAACTCCATTTCTCGCTGATGCAACGTCGAAGCGATGTGATCCTGAGAGATCTCTTCGAGTTGGGGAGCGACCTCAACGCGGTAGAAGATTTCCAAGGGATCGGGATCGATTTCACACAGATCGATGCCGTGACGTTTGCAATAGTTCTCTTGACGCCGCAGCCATTGGGCATGCTTTCCGCGCCAGTCGGTGCGGTCGAGTTGCACGAGAGCTTCTTCACCGCACTTGGAAACCTGGCATCCCTGCCGGCGAAACATCTTGATTTCATTACGCGGCACGTTCATGAACGAAGCAACCCAGCGGTTCTGCTCAGCAAAAGTGAGAAACTCGGTCAAGAGTCGTTCACGATCCTCCGGCGGGGCAATCAATCCGTCGGCAACGTTGACATAGCGACCCACGCGGCGAAACGCCACAACTCCGCATCGCTCTGGTCCCCAGAAATACTCTCGGCCAGGTTCGGTGATGAGATAGGAAGCGTAGGTGTCGCCAAACGTGCGTGCTTTCAGCCGCAGGCGGTCAATTAGTTCCGGCGACATCTCCGCCTGCGAACTGAAATACTCGCAGTGGGAAGGAACTAAGGGTGTTGAGGGCTTCATGTTCGATTCCGTGCCAAAAGGCTGGGGCCCTGGGCCGGCCATGGCGCGGGTCGTAGCAACTGAAACAGGCAACTCCTTTCTAGCACATTCAGCCGTCATCGTAGCAGAAGTTGCGCCGGATGGGAACACTTCGCGATCACATTCGTCTGGTCAGGCGAATACTAACGAGGGGGAGGATGGAGACAGACGTGCCCGTAAGAATACCCAGGCTTGCCTAACTGGATCGCACTTCTCGCAAGGGCAATAAATCCCGAATGCGTGGATCGCGCAAGTACAGCCCCAACCAAACTAACATACCAAACACAGCCGGGCCGATAAACACCTCGCCGATGCGCACGTGCGTGGCGATAGCCCCGCCCAAATAGCCCGTCAGCAGAATGGCTCCCAGCACTGCCGTGCGCGGAATCACATAGATTACCGTACACACGAGTTCGACGATTCCTAAGGCAAGGGCCAGACTAATTGGCCAGCCCAAGTGCTCAAACCCTTCGACCACTGGTGCTGGTTTCATCAACTTCATGATGCCACTCATCGTGAGCATCACGACTGGAATAGCGCTCACAATCCAGCCCACCCAGAGCATGGCTTTGGAAGGAGAAGTAGGATCAGTTGATGCTTGGGACGAGGGTTCCATAGCGGTGTTCCTGTGGATTGCTCCATCGTTTATTGGCTCTTCCAGGATTGGGGTGCGATCAGACCTCATGCTGGACGCTTACCATCCAGCCGATTCCAAACCGATCCGTCAACATGCCGAAACGAGGTGACCAGAAGGTCTCTCCCAAAGGCATGCCTACTTTACCCCCTTCGGCCAACGCCGCAAATACACGGTCTGCTTCTGCTGCGTCGGCAACGGAAAGAGACAGCGAAAACCCACCGAAAGACGAGCCTTCCTCACAGCCATCGGAAGCCATCAGAGTGCTCTCGCCGACTTGGAACGAGGCATGCATGACTTTGTTCTCATATCCTGGGGGGACGGCACCCGGGGGTGGGGGTTCAGGGCTTTCGTTGAATCGCATCACCATTTCGACCTTAGCGCCGAGTGCCTTGGTATAGAACTGGAGTGCTTCCTCGCAACGACCACCGAAAAACACATAAGGTTGTACGAACATGATATTTCCTTGCTATAAGAGAATAATCTCTCGCAGAGACGCTCGGGCGAAGTGAGGCTATCGATTCAAACTAATCCGCGTCTTCGTGCCTCTGCGAGAGTAAATCTGATAAGTCTTACTGCTTCGTGTAATCTATGTGCATCATCTTGAATTCTTCGCCCGACTTTGGGTCGCTCCCGAACATTTCAAAGGTCTTGGTATTGGGGCCGGTGATTGTTTCCACCTCGCGCATCTTGCAAGGTCCTTTCTTGATGGGACAACTGCCGGTGAATTCCCAAGTGAGCGTCTTGCCGTCGGAGGAAAGTTTGCCCACACCGTCCATGATTGCGGTGCTGTAGTTATCAAACCAACTGCAGACGAACTCTCCAGCGACATTGTCGTAGCCATAGATTCCTTGACCGTGGTAAGGTCCCATGCCGGGCATATCGCCCTTGAATTCGCACATCACAAAGCGTCCATCCATCAGCGGCGTGTAAGTCGCCGTACTTTTGCTCTTCATGGGTTCGGTGTTGGGGGCCATCCACATCGTAGTTTCACAGTCCCAAGTGCCAATGTCTTTGGCTAGCCGCTCGTGCATCTTGCCTGGTGTGCCGGCTTGCATCATGGCCTGCATGTCTTCCATGGTCCACCCGGGGGGCAATTGCATATCCGCCGGATTGGCCGACTTGGAATCCGACGATGTCGCAGCAAAGGCAATCGGTCCACACAGGGCCACAACTGCGAGGCCGACAACAATATTCTTCGCTTTCATGAGAGAACCTCCTCAAATAGAAGAAACTGAGCATCCACAACATTGCGAACGCTAATCCAAACTAACACCATCACTTTGAAACAGGCAACCCAGTCAACTCCACAACGGGACGAACCTCCACAGTGCCCTTACGGACTGAAGGAATGCGGGCGGCGATTGCGATTGCTTCATTAAGATCTTTCGCATCCACTATAAAGTAACCACCAAGCTGCTCCCGAGTCTCGGCAAATGGACCTTCGGTCACTGTTCGTTTTCCGTTCCGCACACGCACGCTCAGCGCCGTCTTCACAGATTCCAATGGCGAAGCGGAGACGAACTGTCCCCGGTCATGCAGCTCATGTGTCAGTTCTGTGGACTCCGCGAAGCAGTGCTCCCGCTCTTCAGGGGTCCAGTCCTCTTCGTCTGAGTAGATTAGCAGCATGTATTGCATGAATGTGATTCCAAAGCTTGTGTGGGGATAAAGGCACACTTGCCTCCGGCTTCCACCGGACCAGAATCTTGGTCCGATTAGGGAGCATGAAATTACGGTTTACTCATTTCCTCCGTTTTGGCTCGCAGCCGTTCTTCTTGCTCGCGTAGCTCTGGAGTGAATTCGGCCCCGAAATCCTCCGCTTCGAAAATCTGGCGGATTTCGATCTCTGTGTCTTGGAAGGGGCTTCGTTTGATCCAGTTGATGGCATCGGCAAGTGAATCGCACTTCCAAATCCAAAAACCAGCGATCAACTCCTTCGTTTCCGCAAATGGGCCATCAATTACAATTGGCTGCTTGCCCGTGAACTTGACTCTGACTCCCTGGCGACTGGGGTGTAGTCCTTCGCCAGCGAGCATCACTCCTGCGTTCACCAGTTCTTCGTTGAATTTTCCCATCTCAGTGAGTATTTCCTCAGTTGGCATCACACCAGCTTCGGAATCTTTGTTCGCTTTCACAATAACCATGAATCTCATGCTATCTCTCCATTGTTAAGGTGCAATGACGTATTCTTGTGATCTTTTTTCTTTCCTCAACGAAAAACTCACATTTTCTTGATGGGACGATTGGCTCCGTTTGGAATGATTAGCTTAATTCGAGGATAGTTTGACTATGTTTCTTCTCGTATTTCTGGTTCTACGAGACAGGCCAGCTGTGAAAGCGACTCCTGCCATCCCATGTAGCACATCTCCACGGGTATCGCCTCGGGAAGATTCTCTTGCACGATGCGAAGTTCGGTTCCGCAGGCGACCGGGCGTAGAGAAACTGTAACCTGAATTTCGCCTGGCAGATTGGGATCGTCGAACTTGTCGGTGTATCGTATCCGCTCGTGAGGCGAGAGTTCGACATAAGTGCCGCCAAACCAATGGCTTTCGCCGGTGGTAAAATTGGTGAACGACATCCGATGCCATCCGCCAATGCTTGCGTCCATCTCATGCACTTTGCCGGTGAATCCGTGCGGTGGAAGCCATTTGGCCATGGCTTCGGGATCGAGAAAAGCTCTGTAAATCCGCTCTGCCGGCGCTCGCAGCACGCGGTGAAGATTGACCGTATGTAGTGAATCCGACATGGTTTCGTTCTCCTCAATCTATGCTAGTTGACAAGGAATCACTGCTGGTCGGCTAAAACACAGTAAAGTTAAGTGGCGGCATGACTTGCTTTGGGAATCGCTGCATCACGAGATGCGACCAGTGCATTGATTTGCTCATCTGCCGGTCGGATATCGAATGGCCCAACGCGGACACCGGGATGCTTACTCATCAGTTCGATCGCATGATCCATGTCACGGGCCTCAAGCAACAGGATTCCACCAAGCATTTCCTTGGTTTCGGCGTAAGGTCCATCAGTGACATCCACTCCGCCATCCAGGAATCGTAGCGTGACCGCCTGGCGAGCGGACTGAAGGGCCTCTCCTCCGATAAACTGCCCTCCTTGTCGCAACTGGTCATCGTAGTGGTAGCACTCATTCATTTTCTGCTCACCTTCCGCTGAAGAGAGCGATTTCCACTGTGATTTATCTAGATATCCTAAACAGACATATTTCATGGTGACTTCCAAGAAAGGGATGTCGAAAATATGGCAAAAATCGACTTTTCTATCTTTTAGTCGAGCACCAAGTGGCTAATTCGACAACGGGCAGAAATATTCTTGGATTTCTTCTTAAGCTCATTTTATCGCCGATCAGCGACTTTGATGCGGTACAATTCGCAGCAGTTTCGCGCGAAATCGTGAGAGACAGGTGAGCCATCGCAAACTCTAGGCTAAGTCTCTTAAGCGTTTTTCAAGGAAATTCCGCTCGGGTTCTTGCTGAGCCAGTTCTAATGCACGTTGATACGAAAGGCGGGCCTCATCAACTCTTGACAAGCGGCGACAAAGATCCGCACGGGCGGCATGAGCAAGGTGGTACTCTATCAAGTCACCGCGATCCAATATGGCGTCGATCAATCGAATACCTTGTTCGAATTCGGTCGCCATCGCCACGGCAACCGCCCGATTCAACTCGACAATCGGCGAGGGATTTGCCTGCAGCAAGAGATTGTATAGTGTAACAATTCGTGTCCAATCTGTATCTGCCGGGTTAGCAGCGTCAGCGTGAACGGCGGCAATGGCTGCTTGCAGGGTGTAGGGCCCAACCTCATTTGAGGCGAAGGCTTTATCCACGAGCTGTTTTCCCTCGGCAATTGATTCGCGATCCCAAAGCGCGCGGTCTTGATCTTCGAGAAGAATGATCTCCCCTCTTGGAGAGCTTCGTGCAGTTCTGCGAGACTCCTGCAGGAGCATCAATGCCAACAGGCCCAGGACCTCCGGATCAGGTAGCAACTCCACCAGCAGCCGTCCCAAACGAATTGCTTCGCCCGACAGGTCGGGGCGAGTAAGCGTTTCACCCGAGGAGGCAGCATATCCTTCGTTAAACACCAGGTAGATCACCTGCAAAACCGTATCCAGTCGCTGAGGTAAATCTTCGCGCTCCGGCACCTGGTAAGGAATCTTGGCATCGCGAATTCTCGCTTTAGCCCGCACGATCCGTTGGGCTAGGGTCGAGGGAGCTTTCAGGAAAGCACTGGCGATTGCCTCGGTCGTAAGTCCGCAAACTTCCCGCAACGTGAGTGCAACCTGTGCCTCGGGTGCAAGAGCAGGGTGACAGCAGGTAAAGATAAGCCGTAGGCGATCATCCGCCAGTTCGTCGTTTTCAACAATTTCGGGTTCATTGGCCTCCACGCTTAGGGCGATGCACTCCAGTGAAGCATCAAACCGAGCCCGGCGACGAATGATATCGATCCCCTTGAATCGCCCCACCGAGACTAGCCACGCACGTGGATTTGCCGGTAACCCTTCTTGTGGCCACTTCCGCAACGCCGCCGCAAAAGCGTCTGAAAGCGCCTCCTCGGCCAGATCAAAGTCTCCGAGTAGACGGACCAGTGTTGCAAACACACGGCGCGACTCGGTACGGTAGAGGGTGTCTAAGAACTCTCGTATCGATGAGGTCGTGAATTCGCTCATCAATTCTTAAGGATGTGGGATAGCTGAGAAATGTCCATCCAATCATTGTAATGTCTGTCTGAGCAAAGCGACAATCCGATGCTACCCGAACAACTCTGTGACGACCTCTCCACCATCAACTAGCTTGATTGGTCGGCCTATCCGACTCAGGTTTTCTTCATCAGCGTCGATACCGAGGGTGTAGTAGATCGAACGAAAGAGATCAGTGATAGCAACAGGCCGATCAGTAACCTCCGTGCCGGCATCATTGGTGGCTCCGATGACTTGCCCACCCCGAACACCACCCCCTGCGAGTACGGCGTTGAAAGCCCGAGGGAAATGGTCACGGCCAGCACGAGGGTTTATTCTGGGTGTTCGACCGAATTCGCCGAGCCATACGACCAGCGTTTTCTCCAGCATGCCGCGCTGCTTGAGATCATCTATGAGTGCAGCCATTGGCTGGTCGATCTGAGCGGTCAGCTCACGGGTGCGATTGAAGCCATCGAGGTGAGTATCCCAACCGTTGGAAACCACTTCGACGAAGGTGACACCTTGCTCAACCAACCGCCGGGCCATCATGCAGCCTGCAGCAAAGTCCCCCTGGCCATAGGCCTCGCGAATTGAGGCAGGTTCCTTTTCCAAGTCAAACGCATCCATCCGCGGACTCATGATCATGTCAGAGGCACTCTCGACCAATTTGCGATGATCGGTAACGATTTGAGCGCCTCCTTCCGCAGCGAACGATGCTTCCATCGAATCCAAGAGCCGTAGACGCCGATGGTATCGCTTTACATCAGTTAGTGGCTTCGTATGATCGGGTGGGCGATTGGCCGAACGTAAAACAAGCGGATCGAAATCAACCCCCAAGAAACCACCGCCACCGGCATTCGCCAGGCGATTTCCAATACGCACGAAATTTGGAAGCTGATTAGCTGCATTACCTATTTGATGTGCCACATTGGAACCCAGGGAGGGAAAATTGACACCTCCCATTGGCAAGTATCCATGATGCAAGAGATAGGTTGCCCGCTGGTGATTACCTTCCTTGCTGGACATCGAACGAATAATCGCCAGTTCGTCCATCACCTTGGCACAGTAAGGCAAGTTGTCGGCAATTTGAATTCCCGGAACGCTCGTGCTGATCGCCTTGGTTTCGCCACCGTTGGGATGGTTTGGTTTGGGGCTAAAGGTTTCGAATTGCGATGGTCCTCCCTGCATCCAAAGCAGAATGCAGGCCATTCCTTGCGAGCGGAGCTGCTCTGAGGAGGCTGCGATCGCCTCGGTCCAGTTCCAAGAACCGGCCGCCAGGCTCGCGGCAGTGAGATTCCGTAGGAAATCACGACGTCTGATTACATGACCCTGATGGGTAGCAACGCTGGTCACATGCTGGAGTGTGGAAGTGTTCATTGGGGTGAGTAAGTGAATTAGTGAGTAAGTAGCGATATCTACATACCCACCTGCTGCTTACCCTTCCTCCTATTTTCGGTGCTGAAACTCAGTAGTATTTACTAGGGACCAAGCTAAGTCTTCAAATACGATTTGGCGATCTGCTATTTCCTCTCTATAGGACTTGACTGCTTCGAGTTCTTCGTGTGTGGGTTCTCTACCCAGAGTGCGTAAAAAAATCTCAGTTGTTAGTTCATCGTCTTGTTGTATCTCGCTAATCAGAGTTTCCAACAGGTCAGCACGTTTGCCGCGAGTCTTCAGGTCTATCTCTGGCGAATTCATCAAGGCCAGCACTTGAGGAATCGACGACACGGCTTCCTCTCGACTAATACTGGGATCATAGGCAAACACCTCGGCAAAGCGGCCACGTTGAGAAGTATTAGCCCTTGGGCCGCGTCTGCGAGTCGGCTTTTCTTCATCGTCATCGAAGGCTGTCAGCAACGCATTGTACAGTTGGTCGCTACGGAGGCGTTGGGGAACGTTTGCAACGAAAGGAGTGCCGTCCGTTGCTCGCCGGGGTCGGGATTCTCTCTGGTATGCCTCGGTCGCACAAATTGTCTTAATGAGCCATTTGAGGTCGTAGCCACTCTCTTGAAATTTGCGACTGAGGAGTTTAACCGTTTTAGGTGCAACTGGTGCACGGTCAGGGCCAATATCTTCCACATTCGGATAGAACCCTTCTCCAACGAGCTCCGCCCACATCCGATTGACAATTGCGGTAGCAAACCACTCGTTCTCGGTGAGCCATTGGGCCAGCTGCGTTCTTCGGGCAGAGTCAGTGGTTCCCCAAGGCACTTTAGCGCTGGTCAAGAAAAACTTCGGTTCCATCTTAGTACCCGGCGCTTGCGGATCTTCCAGGTCGGGCATCATGTGCTCAGCGGTAGGGAATCGCTCATTGTTTGGCGGTTTTCGCCCAAAGCGATCCGTGCCCACCACTTCAAAACTCCGTTGCGTGAGTTCCCTCACAGGCCGTACGGCAATACGAGGAAAGAAAGCTGCCAGCTCGTGAAATTGATCGCGCTTCCAACGATCGTAGGGATGATCGTGGCACTGCGCACATTGAATCTGGATGCCCAGGAAAATGCGAGAGACTTCGGCGGTTGTCTCCTCAGTCATCCCATCTTGAGCCATCATAATGGCGGCGCCGCCCACTTCCTGCACATCTCCGTGCGCGGTAATGAACTCTGTAGCTATCTCGCTCCAGGCCCGCCCCTCGTTGAGCCACGTGCCGAGATCAGACTCCATGGCGTTGGTGGCGATTTGTGAGCGTTCATCTACGGCACGGAAGAAGATCACGTCTCGCCAATACCGAGCCCAGTTCTGCCCATAATGTGGGTCGTTTAACAGGCGATCAACCAAGCGATCGCGTTTTTCCTCCGTTGGATCCAGGGCAAACGCTGTGATTTCTTCTGGTGTGGGGATGTCGCCTACGATGTCGAGCCACACTCGACGCATGAAAGCCAGATCGTCAGTCCGAGGTGCCAGTTTGAGTTGCTCCGCCTGAGAATGCTGATCAAACACCTCGTTCTGCAAGGAATGATCGATCCGTTTGGCGAGACGTGCCGGGGACTCGGCCTGAGCGATTGGACTCACCACAATTAAAAACAATGCCAAATAGTTGATTCGTGCCATAATTCGTTTCAACCGAAAACTAGCCGTTGGTGAAAGCCTGCCTTGTTGTGGACTATTCACTGGTACTTGTTACTTCCATTTTTAACCCCGGTTGCTTTCTTGGGTATCGCAGAGTTGCCCATGTTGCAGAAATACTGCCAAAAACAGAAAAAGCCAGCCCCACCGAGGTGGGACTGGCTTGCTGTCAACATGAAAATTTGGCTTGATTATTATCGCTTGGAGAACTGGGTACCGCGCCGTGCACCGTGCAGACCAGGCTTTTTGCGCTCTTTCATGCGGGAATCGCGGGAAAGGAAATGCTTCTCGCGGAGCTTTGGCTCGAGGTCACTGTCGTGCTTCATCAAGGCACGGGCAATTCCTTGCATGCAGGCGCCCGCCTGCCCAGTCGTGCCGCCCCCATGGACGCGGATCATGACATCAACGCTGTCGCGAACTTCGCAATGATCCAGCGGCGCGAGAACTGCATTGCGATCCTGAGGAACGCGGAAGAACTCATCCAACTCGCGATCGTTAATGCTGATTTTTCCACTACCAGCACGGATACGCACCCGTGCGACTGAAGTCTTACGACGTCCTGTGCCAAGGGCTTCTTCGACGACTGCTGCCATAAGAAATTTCCTTCAATTCGATCCGACACAAGGCAACTGACCGTGTGTCATGCTTTAATTGCCAATTCGGTGGGTTCAGGCTGCTGAGCTGTGTGTGGGTGGTCCGTTCCTGCATAGATTTTCAGCTTGCTTAACATCGTACGGGCAAGCTTATTTTTGGGGAGCATGCGTCTGACGGCTTCTTCGAGAATCAGTTCTGGCTTCTTCTCAAGTCGCACGCCTGCTGCCACCGTGCGCTGCCTGGTGTACCCGGTGTACCACGCGTATTTTTTGTTTTCCCACTTCTTGCCGGTGAAGGCAATCTTTTCCGCGTTGACGACGACGACATAGTCTCCCGTGTCGACATGCGGGGTGTAGGTGGGACGATGTTTGCCCATGAGAATCATGGCGATCTCGCTGGCTAGGCGCCCGACCACTTTGTCGGTGGCATCTACCAGCAACCATTTCTGCTCGACCTCGCCGGCCTTGGCCATGTAAGTATTCATCTGCACGTGACTTCCGACATGAATTCTTTCGTACCGCTACTGTAGGCTTTGCCCATGCAAAACCGCGGGCTCTTGGGAATCCACCAATTTACCGGGGAATCGGCAGGGCTACAAGGGTGAGAAACGCCGAAAAATCGGGCTTGAGTTTGGTCATGGATGATCAGTTTCGCACTGGCGGGAGTCTAGTGCTAGCCAACCTACAGCGCAAAAGTATCCTCGCTCAGCGAGAAATGGCAGGCAAAAACTCGATAAATCTTGTCTTAAAAGGACCACTTTTTGCAGTTCAAGCCAGAGGGTCCCAGTCGCCGATGCAAAACTCAGCCAATTTTGCGCGGGTGCCCATGTATATCCCTGGAAATCACAGACTCAAAGGTCTTACGCTGGTCCAACTCGCGCTGAGTTTACTCTCTCAAACGACCAAAAGCCATCATTCGGAAGCCGGTGAACGTTGAAGAGTTTTCAATGGAGCGCCCAGTCTTTGCAGCAAACAGCATTATCATGATCTCCGTCATCAAGTACTACAACGATTCTTGGCCATCTATCAGAGCGTACGTATAAATAGGTATTTGTGCAGTCTCATAGGCTCAGCCACCTGTTTCTGCCCAAGGACAGTAGGCAAAGGAACCCACCCAGAGGAACTAGTTAAGGAATCTGATTCTTCCTTGGTCTCAAGCTTCCTCGCCCCACCAGTACTCCGCATGTGGCATACGCCATTAAGGCTAGTGCAGCGGTGCATGCTTCTGGAATAGTCTCAGTTGAAGAACTTAATGCGGAAACTGCGACTTGACCCACTTGACGCTGCCATAACAAATAATCTCTTCCATCGACGTCGCCGTCTCCATCGGCATCGCCGTCAGAACGTGAGGCTCCGCCAGAAGTCCCGTATCCAGTTTGCCACAAAGTCAAGTCGTTGCCATCGACATGCCCATCGGCGTTAAAGTCGGATTCCAGGAGAATCAGGAGTGATGCCAAATCGACGTGGGCCGTGCCAGCCTCTAAAGCGGGCTGAACAAAGACGAACGTCAATCGTGCTTCAACGGCATTTGCAGGGGCGTCCAACTGAATCACATGCTCCAACCAGATATCGCTGATGGTAGAATTATCGGCGATGACCTTAACGGTCTGTCCTAAGAAGTGCTCTGAAGTGATGGTCGCACCAAACTGACTGTAGAACTCAATCTTCATCTCGGCGAAATTGCCGGTGCCGGCTAACGATTCCGCTGCGGTAACCAAAGCTTGAGAAGACACCTTGAGCGTCTCTCCTCCATTGAGCGGCACTCCCTGAAAGATGCCGGCAAAATTGTTTCCACCAGTGAATTGACCAGTCATAGCAAGGGAGAAAATTCCGTCCAGTGCAACTTCGTTGTTGACGTCAATATTTGGACCAATATCTCCGAAAGGAGTCCAATTGAGCAGAGAACCCCCGGAAGCTTCGAAGCTGCCATTTGCGATCTGCTCTGCCATGGGAGGCGGCAGAGGCGTCTCAGGGCCGATAGAAAAGATGCTTCCATTGGTAGTTAAAATATACAGTTCGTCGTTGCTATCAGTTCCGAAGCTTAGGATCCCACCTGGAAGCGGCGAGCCAGCAGTGGAGATTTGTAAAGCTTCAAATTGTTGAGTCGAAAGATCACCTGCGAACAATCGCGTCTGACCGAATTCGCCCCCCTGAAATTCAGCGAAGACATATTTGCCCTGCAGATTTGGCAAGAGTGTTCCTCGGTAAATGAACCCACCGGTCACCGACTTGCCATCTTGATGGTCGTATTGATACAGCGGTTCGATCAGTCCATTAGCATCGGCAAAGTCGCCAATGCCATTGTTATCAACGTCCGCGTCAAACGTCAGATCGAATCCGTCGCTCTGATTGATCAGGAATGTGCCTTCCATATGAGGCCACCCATAGTTCCCACCATTCTGGATGCGATTAACTTCTTCGATGTTGAAATGCCCTACTTCGCCAACAAGCACCTCTCCACTGATGGTGTCAGTGCTGATTCGCCAAGGATTTCGATGACCATAAGAATAGATTTCTCCCAAAGTATTAGGGTCTCCATCATTAGCAAAGACGTTACCACCCATGCCAGTTGGTATCCCGTAATTACCGTTCACACTATTGTTGCCTGTAGGATTGATCCGCAGCACTTTGCCCAAGGGAGTGGAGAGTTCTTGCGCATTAAAAGCTTCGGCATTTACCCCTCCGTTGAACTCAAACAGTCCATCACCAGAGGTGATGTAGAGCAAATTATTATCGTCAAAAGCTAAATCGCCGAAATTATGTTCGTTGTCCGGTTCCTGAGCCACAAACAATTCTCGACGTGTCACGTTTTGACTTGGACCGCTTGTGAAAAGTCGATTGCTGCCGATGGCGGTGGGATCAACCGTGTATTCTACTAAGACTGCGGCATGTTGATTCTGTGTGCCAATCGCGGGTTGAAAGTCATACTGGTTAGAAACAGACTTGGCGGTTTCAGTCACAAGGGCATAGATTCTGCCAAATCCGTCTGCTCCCGGAACTGCGAACTCGGGATGAAATGCCACACTGCTCATTCCATAGGCAAACGGGCCAATTTCGGTTTCCGAAGTGGTTGTGTTCAGATAGGCGCCTCCCAAGGGGCTATCCAGAAATGTGCCGTTGCCATCCACCACTCGCAGTAACCCTCCGAAAGTCGAAATTACGTTGCGTCCACTGCCATCTGGAATTGGCACCATCTTTGAGGGAAAATATTGACTGACGTTGTTGAACGAACCATTGAGTCCCGAGACGAAAGGCAGAATCTCTACGGTAGTTGTTCCTGTAGGAACCGTGGGGAGCCAATCATCAGCTGCATTTGTAAAGGCAGCCTTCGTGACAAAGAAAAGCAGTACGAAAAGATACCATTCAAAGCTTGATTTGTTCAATTTACTCACTCAGCACTCGCAACAAACATTTTCAAAATGGGATGAGACTGGAAATGCAGCAGTCTCGGGATATTCCCATCTTAACACAGTGTAACTGGCCCGCGCAAAACTGTAGATGAAGCTTTGAAACGTTGTTTCCCCCGAGGCTTGCGTGTCTACAAAAACCATGGAAACGTTTGTAAAACATTTTCTGTTGATCGAAAAAGATTGCGGTGCCGGCAACAGACCTGCACTGTATGTGTGTGCTCGCTGCAAGTTGAGAAGCTAATTACAATTACTTCAATGAGCTAGGAAGGCGTGCTCAATGTACTTCGAAGTTCTTTTGCGCCCAAGGCTCTACGCGACTTATCGAAATGACCGGATGGCGGGTTTCACAAGTCGCACTCAAAGTTGCTGAAGGTAATCTCAAAGATCATTACGCTGTTGCTCTTGCTTCGAGTGCAGGCTGTTCCTTCTGCGTCTGCCCATCCAGAGTGCCAATGCCCAGAGTACGAGGAAGCCGCCGGTAGTGGCAGCAACCACCCAAAGTTTGCGACGGTCGTGGCCGGGGTTTTCTCCTGCGGGTGCCTGATAGGCTCCCCAGGCCAGCAAGAAGCCCCAGAGTGCCAATGCGCCGGCAATCAGCAGCAGAGGCAGCCAGCGGCGATTCGGATTCTCTTTCATCACTTTGCTCAAGATTATGTGTGATTAGCGCAAAATTGGCTTCTCTTTCAGGCTCTCAACTAGCCACGATTCTGCCAGGGACGTATCGTAGGATGAATTCAAACGGACTTTTTTCCCCAGTATCCTTTGCTTTCGGCCAGGAGCAACCTCCCATGATCATCGGCGTTCCCAAAGAAATCAAACAAGACGAATATCGAGTGGCCATGTTGCCTGTCGGCGTGGAGGAACTTACTCGCCGCGGTCACCAGGTGCTCATCGAGCAAGGAGCTGGTCTGGGCTCGGGGCTGGCCGACCACGATTACTTGGAAAATGGCTGCGAGATGGTCGCCGATGCGAGTGAAATCTTTGCCCGCGCCGATATGATCGTCAAGGTGAAGGAACCGATGAGCGCGGAATGGTCGATGATCCGCCCTGGGCAGATCGTGTTTACCTATTTTCACTTTGCTGCCGATCGAGAGCTCACCGAAGCGATTCTAGCGACCCACTGCACGGCAGTCGCTTACGAAACGCTGGCGGACGATCAGGGACGGCTACCCCTGCTGACGCCAATGAGCGAGGTTGCGGGACGCATGAGCATCCAGGAAGGGGCCAAGTATCTGGAGCGTCCGCAAATGGGGCGGGGCATCCTGTTGGGTGGCGTGCCGGGAGTGGCCCCAGCCTGGATCACGGTGCTGGGAGGGGGAGTGGTAGGGGCCAATGCCGCCAAGATTGCTGCTGGCTTTCATGCCAATGTATCCATACTGGACATCAACATGGATCGCCTCCGCTACTTGGACGACGTGATGCCCCCCAATGTGGACGTGCTATTCAGCGATCGCCACACCATTCGCAGGCAGCTGGAGCGAGCAGATCTCGTGGTTGGTGCCGTGTTGATCCCTGGAGCCAAGGCCCCCCGGCTTGTCGAACGTGATGATTTGAAGCGAATGCAACCGGGAAGCGTGATTATTGACGTGGCGATTGACCAAGGCGGATGCATCGAAACCTCAAAACCTACTTCGCACAGCAACCCCACGTATATCATCGACGACGTTCTGCACTACTGCGTGACCAATATGCCGGGGGCAGTGGGACGTACCAGCACTTATGCCCTCTGTAATGTGACGCTACCCTACGTGATCCAGATTGCTCAACAGGGTATCGAGACAGCAGCCCATACTTCGAAGCCCATCGCCCGGGCAGTCAACATGCACGGAGGGCAAATCACCAATCAAGCAGTCGCTTCAACATTTTCTTTGCCCTGTGCAGAGTTGTTTGCGAAATAGATGGTTATAAGTGTCCGGCTTGTTCTTCCCTGTTATTACGAGGTACTCCGATAAATCTGGCCAGATCCCTAAGGCGATAGAACTCCCTTCGGGATGACACTGATCATGAATCAACCTATCCCTACAATCCATTGGCAAGGCGACGTTGGAGGTTCGTTATTCCTTCTCGATCAAAAGCGTCTTCCTGCTGAAATTGAGCTGATTGAATGTGTGGACGTTGATCAAGTCTGGATTGCTATCCAGGAATTGAGTGTGAGGGGTGCCCCGGCAATTGGTATTGCGGCGGCCTACGGTGTCTGCCTGGGAGCTCAAGTTGCCCTGGATACCGAACTAGAGTCTATGCAATCCCGCGTGCGACAAGTATGCAATTACCTGGCAGAGAGCCGGCCCACGGCGGTGAATCTTTCCTGGGCTCTGGAGCGGATGCGGCTTGTAGCTGACAACGAAACGAAATGTGGCCCGCGAGAGCTGGCGGCAAAGTTGCTCGCCGAAGCCCGCGCGATCCATGCCGAAGATGACCAGATGTGCGACCACATCGGGCAATACGGGGCGGAACTTCTGGATGAACTCCCTGTGGGAGCGGGAATTCTCACGCATTGCAATACGGGTGCCTTGGCAACCGGTGGGCAAGGAACGGCACTCTCGGTGATCTTTGAACTTGCCAGTCGTGGCAAACACCCCCGTGTCTGGGTCGACGAGACTCGACCCTTGCTGCAAGGAGCCCGGCTCACGACCTGGGAACTGATGCAGCGAGCAATCGAGTGTACGTTAATCTGCGATTCCGCGGCTGCCCATGTTCTAGCTACAGGACAAGTGCAAGCGGTGATCACGGGTGCCGACCGGATTGCTGCCAACGGAGATACAGCCAATAAAATTGGTACGTATGCCTTGGCTGTCTTGTCCCGGGCTCATGGAGTCCCATTTTATGTTGCTGCTCCGACGAGTACTTTCGATATGACAATCGCGTCTGGAAACGAGATCCCTATCGAGCAGCGAAGTGGCCAAGAAGTGGTCAACGGATTTGGAATGGCCACAGCACCCGCGGGAGTGGCGGTGTACAATCCGGCCTTTGATGTGACCCCAGCCGAGCTGATCTCGGGTATTATTACTGAGCGAGGAGTGGTTGAGCAGCCGTCTCGAGATAAGCTCGAGTCACTCGTGGGCCGGATCGAGTAACACGTTGTTCCGGTACCAATATTAGGAAAGCGATTGCCCCTGCCGGAACTGAACACGGCTTGTTCCGGCACACTGCTTGAGTTCACCATGAACAAATCCCAAAAAAATACAAGTGAAACCCCTTCGATCGGTGAGTACCTCATCCAGCGGTTGCAAGACTATGGTGTCGCCGATGTCTTCGGGATCCCTGGCGATTATATTTTGTCTTTCTATACGATGCTCGAGGCGAGTTCGCTCAACACGGTGGGTTGCACCCGTGAGGACTGTGCTGGTTTTGCTGCAGATGCTTATGCCCGCGTGCACGGTATGGGGGCCTTATGCGTCACTTATTGTGTGGGTGGCTTGAGCGTGTGCAACTCAATAGCTGGAGCCTATGCTGAGAAATCTCCCGTTGTGATGATCACCGGATCCCCAGGCATGAGAGAGCGCATCCACAACCCCCTGTTGCACCACATGGTGCGGAACTTTCGCACACAATACGACGTCTTTGAGAAGTTGTGTGTAGCGGGAACGGAACTTAACGATCCGCTTACGGCTTTCCGCGAGATTGATCGTGTTCTGGCCGCCTGCCAGCGATTCAAGCGCCCTGTCTATATTGAGATTCCCCGTGACATGGTTCATGTCCGACCAGAGGTGCAGATTGAGTTGGAGGTAAAATCTCCACAAAGTGACACTCTGGCGTTGGCCGAAGCCGTTGAGGAAGCAGCCCGGCGGATTGAGGCTGCTAAACAACCTGTGTTTCTGTTGGGCGTCGAGATTCATCGTTTTGGCCTCCAAGCGGAGGTGCTCCAACTCGCCGAAGCTTCCGGGATCCCGCTGACGGCCACGATGCTCGGCAAAGGGGTCGTCGCCGAGACACATCCTTTGTACATGGGACTCTACGAAGGCGCTCTCGGTCGGGAGGAAGTCACCAAGTATGTCGAGTCGAGCGATTGCGTGGTGATGCTCGGCACATTTATGACGGATATTAATCTGGGCATCTACACGGCGGAACTGAGTGTTTCAGATTGCATTTATGCTACTAGCGAGCAACTGCGTATTCGCCACCATCACTATCACAATGTCCGGCTTGAAGATTTTCTGCGAGAACTCTCGGAACGCGGCCTCAAAATTAAGCAGCCACTTCCGCCCGCACCGACCGACTGGAACAAGGCTCCTTTTGTTCTCGACGCCGACTCACCTATTACCATCACGCGGATGATCGACCGACTCGACGAACAACTCGAAGGCAACACGATTGTTGTGGCGGACATAGGTGATGCGTTGTTTGCCTCGACGGAACTAACGACCCATGGCCACACGGAGTTCCTCAGCCCTGCGTATTATACTTCCATGGGATTCGCCGTTCCCGCCTCGCTTGGAGCCCAGGTTGCACGACCTGATGCCAGGGTGGTAGCCGTCGTCGGCGACGGAGCATTTCAGATGACCGGCATGGAGTTCTCCAGTCTTCTCAGCCACCGGATGCCGGTGATCGTGATCGTACTGAACAACGGAGGCTACGGTACGGAGCGACTCTTGCATCCCGGCGAATATGAGTTCAACAACATACCAGCCTGGCAATACGACCAGATTCCCGTACTGCTAGGAGGCGGCAAAGGCTACAAAGTTCGCACGGAAGGAGATTTCGATGCGGCCCTCGACGCTGCCTGGCAAGACACATCAGGTCCGACCATCCTCAATGTCTATCTGGACCGCAACGATTGCAGTCAGGCGCTCAGACGGCTTGCGGAACGAATGAGTCAGACTGTCGTACAAAAATAAGCCCCGATGGGGGTTTTCTGGCTTACTCTGAGCTGATTAGTTGCTTGCTGGTTTGTCCCGGAGAAAGTCGCTTTTGGTCTCGAATGGGCGTATAATGGTGCTGCGGCCGTCAGAATTGGAAGAACCGGGCTGGAAATGCGTTGGTGGACCGTATTGCTTGGGCGAAAATTTGACACTCTTTTCACGCCCTGATTATACTGCGATGAGAGATGTTTCGCTTGCGTCGGCAGTGATTTGAGGAATTGGATCGATGAATTTTCTTGGCAAAATGCTCACGTTCTTTGTGGGATTCGCGGCATTCGCCGTGATGATTATCTCAATGTTTGTCTACGCAACGCACAAGAACTGGCGCGAAGACGCCGAGGCACTACAAGATTCACTGGCGAAAGCTCAGGCCAGGAATGAACAACTTGAGAGCAAAAAAAACAGCCTGGAGAGCCAACTAAACGCGGAGTTGGAGATTGCTCGTCAGGAAGCGACCAAGTTGGCTACTGAACGAGAGCAGTTGCTTTCGCAGAATTTACTGATCCAGAAGGAATTGGATCAATTACGACAAAAAGAGCGCACTAATACAGCAGCTGCCGAATCGACTCAAAAGCTTAATGAAAAACTAACTGCCGACGTGGAAGTCCTTCGCAAGGATATTCGCACTGAACAGCAGGCACGAGACGAGTCGTTCGATGTAGCAGTCACTGCGACAGACGATTTGCACCAAGCCCAGGGTGAACTTACTGCGCTCTTAGATCGCAATCGCCAATTGGCACAGGAAGTTGCCGACAAAATGGCTTTGCTCGAAGACAATAATATTGATCCCAACTCCAGTCCTGATGCCGTGGTCCCCAGGGTGCGTGGTATCGTGAGCAAGATGCAACGCTCCGCAGGTAGTCAGTTGATCGAAGTGACCGTGGGTGCCGATGACGGACTAAAACCAGGACATACCATCGAGGTTTTCCGGGGAGACCGCTACTTAGGTCGAGCAGAGATTCTTAAGACCGAACCGGATCGTGCCGTCGGACGCGTTCTTCGCCAGTTCCAGCAAGGCCAGATTGAGGAGGGGGACGATGTCGCAACCCGATTTAGAATCGGTTAGCATGCCGAGTGTTATTAACAAGAAGCCTCAATACAACATCTATTTCATGTTGTTGGTGGTTGCTCTCGTGTCGCTCTTGATGGCGTGCTTGTTTCTCTTTCTTGAGATTCGCGAGTATGGCGGCTTTGGCGCATTTCGCGGCAGCCTAGGGGCGGTGACAATTCCCCTGCCACTGGACTTACTATTTTAGCGGTATGTTCCTGGCCATTGGCGGAAGCCTATGGTTATTACTGGATAATGACTCAGTCTTCCGCTGGTTCGGGGACTCGACCACCCAGTTCGCGGTCTAGATCCAAAAGCGAAGCAGGGTCGTCTTTCACCATGTGGAACTTGTGAACGACTTCCCGGGCAGTCTTTTCTTCCTCGACTTGTTCGGTGATGAACCACTCCAACTCAACCAATGCGGCGAATGCCTTCTCTTGGAAGGCCAACTCATAGAGATTGTCGATTTGCCCCGTGACCTTTTCTTCCTGAGCGAGAGCCTTTTCGAAAACCTGTACGACGGATTCGAAGTCGACTTCCGGTTGCGCGATGGGCTTTAGGAGAACTTTGGCATTTCGCGCGAGCAGAAAGTTTTGCAACTTCAATGCGTGAGTTCGCTCCTCTTCGCTTTGGATTCGCATCCAGTGTGCGCATCCAAGAAATTGGTGATACTCGCACCAGGCGGACATCGACAAATAGCTGTATGATGAAAAGAGTTCATTATTGATCTGGGCGTTGATGGCATCTTGCATGACTTGGGTAAGCATAAGTGGATCTCCTCTCGAATCTAATGGTCCGTAGATAACTCAATTCTAGAAGTCTCGCGTGGCGTGTCCATGGCGAGGAGAAGGGTCACATAAAGCGAAAATAGATAAAGGCTCATCGCCAAGTACTTGACGACGAGCCTCAATCTCAATTAGCGATCACTTGCTAAGCCGCCAGCGGCTAGGAAGTGGGCCCGACTGGAGTTGAACCAGCACGCCCTTACGGGCACATGCCCCTCAAGCATGCGCGTCTGCCAATTTCGCCACGAGCCCATAGTGCCTCAAACGGTCGCTTGAAGCCAGACAATCGAGTCTACCTGGAGAGATTCTGCCGTCAAGATGGTCGTGATGCCACTTCGTTTATTACACCACGCAGGAGGGTCCGAGCGAATGCCACATTAGTGCATACCAAGCTCCTGCCAGGGAGTGGAGTGCTTGCCGCTTGGATTATTTATGGTTTTCGGCGGCTATTGGATAAGATAGAATGGTACCAATTCCCTCCATTCATTTGCCTTGCCGCATAGCGATCCCTTCCAGCTAATCCCTCCTCCGCCGGTCTAAGCGATGACAAAACGCCTCTCTGGATTAATCAGCATGATTCAGGCTGGAATCTTCTACAGTCTGCCAATTGTTGTAATCGGCTGGGGGAGTAGCATGGTTCTAGCAGGTGACTCAGTGGCATTAGAACAGTTTCATCAACAGATCAAACCGATTCTGGAGGAGAAGTGTTTTGATTGCCACGCCGATGGGATGCAAGAAGGAAGCGTTGCATTTGATGGCTTCGAGTCGGATGAAGAACTTATCGCCGAGCCTGAATTGTGGTATCGCGCGCTGCGGATGTTGCGTTCGGGCCTGATGCCCCCTGCCGAGATGACTCAACTATCACCAGAAGAAATGCAAAGGATCGAGCAATGGATCAAGTCGGCAGTCTTTCATGGTGATCCTCAGAACCCCGATCCGGGGCATGTTACTCTACGACGACTCAATCGGGTTGAGTATCGCAATACCATTCGCGACCTGCTAGGAGTGGAATACAACGTACGTGAAAATCTCCCTCAGGACGACAGCGGACACGGCTTTGACAATTTGGGTGAGGTGCTAACGGTATCGCCATTGCTCCTGGAAAAGTATTTAAAGGCTGCCCGTGAGATAGTTAACCAAGCTATCCCGACTGAAGCGAAGCCAGGTGAAGATAAATTCTTTCCTCGCGCGATTCCCGAGGATGCAGGAGATCGGCGGGCGTATGCCCGAGAAATACTCACTGAGTTCTCATCGCGAGCCTATCGCCGACCGATCGATGATGAAACTTCCGATAGGCTCAGTTCATTGGCAGAGGGCGTTTACTCTGAAGCGGATGGCACATTTGAAAAGGGAGTTGCAGAGGCAATGGTGGCCGTATTGTCTTCACCTCGATTCTTGTTCCGCGAAGATTTTACCGATCCATCGTCAGTGATGGGTGGGTATGCATTCCTTGACGATTATTCACTTGCTGTGAGGCTTTCCTATTTTCTTTGGTCGACAATGCCTGATGAAGAATTATTCCAGTTGGCTTCTGAGAATAGGCTGCGAGAGAATCTTCCTGATCAACTCGACCGCATGGTGAAGAGTGAGCGATTCGATGAGTTCGTCCGCAATTTTGCCGGTCAGTGGCTTCGGTCACGCGACATTGATTTTGTTGTTATCAAAGGACGCGAGGTCATCAAGCGTGACCTCCCTTCGCACGTTGACCCCGACAAGCTGGGCAGACGATTTCGAGAATTGCAAAAAATTCCTAAAGAAGAACTGACAGCGGCCGAGCAGATTGAACTCAAGAAGGTTAGAAAGGCTTACAACAATCTCAATCGTCGCTTCGAGGCTTCAGAGTTAAGAGGCAATTTGCGCGAGGCGATGCGCCTGGAGACCGAATTGGTCTTTGAGACGGTTATGCGTGAAGACCGTAGCCTCTTGGAACTTCTAGACTGCAATTATACGTTTCTCAATGAAAAGCTTGCCGAGCATTACGAAATTCCTGGAGTGGTTGGCGACCAGATGCGTCTAGTGGAACTTCCTGAAGGGAGTGTACGAGGGGGTATTCTCACCCAAGGAACCATGCTGGCGGTCACGTCGAATCCCAATCGCACTTCTCCTGTGAAACGAGGGCTGTATATTCTCGATAATATTCTGGGCACTCCCCCCCCTCCCCCCCCGCCGGATATCCCCTCTTTGGAAGAAGCGGGCAGAGATGCTGGAAAGAAACCGCTAACAAATGCCGAGGCCTTGGAATTGCATCGAGCAGATCCGTTGTGCAGTTCATGTCATAATAGGATGGATCCATTGGGCCTGGCCTTGGAGCAATTCAATGCCTTGGGGATGGAACGGAAAACGGACCAGGGAAAACCTGTCGAAACCAGCGGAGAATTAATTACAGGCGAGCAGTTTACCGACATTCGCGAACTCAAAAAGCTCCTGGTGAAAGAGCATCGGCAGGAATTTTATCGATGTTTGACCGAGAAAATGCTGATCTACGCGTTGGGTCGCGGGATTGATTATCATGATATAGAAACACTCGACGCAATTGTCGAGCAACTGGAGGCATCGGGGGGACGTCCCTCGGCTCTGCTCTACGGGATTGTCAGTAGCGCTGCGTTTCAGAAGTGTCGCAGTGCAAAACCTCAAGCTGCGATGAAAAGGGGAACAAATCGTGTCTATCAGTAATTTGAATGGCAAAGTAGATCGCCGTCTTTTTCTGCGGAACGTAGGTGTCAGTATTGCATTGCCGGGCTTTGTCTCACTAGGGGGAAGTAAGGTTTTAGCAGCGAGTTCTTCGATCCCAGGATTGGCGACCACCTCTAGTGGTGCCCCACTGCGTACGGCGTTCATCTATTTCCCCAATGGCGTAGTTCCCGAACAGTGGTGGCCTGCCGAGCCAGGAACAACTCCTCCACTCGCCGGGAGCCTTGCGCCTTTGGAGAAAGTGAAGCAACATTTGCAACTTCTGGGTGGTCTGAATCAAGAGAATGCTATGGCAGGCAAAGATGGTGCTGGTGACCATGCTCGCGGGAGTTCGGTGTTTTTGACTGGTGTGCGATTGAACAAGAGTGCTACCGACATTCGGGCTGGCATCTCGATAGATCAAGTCATCGCCCAACAAACAGGTCGAGAAACAGTATTTCCCTCATTAGAGATGACTTGTGATGAACATCGTCAGTCCGGAAGTTGCGACTCAGGATATGCCTGTGCCTACCAGTTTAATATTTCCTGGAGATCTCCGACTCAGCCCATGCCGCCGGAGCCTAATCCCCGGTTGATGTTCGAACGTCTTTTTGGTAGTGGTTCTCCGTCTGAACGCGCAGCAAATCTGGCCCGACGTCGGGCCGATCAACAGTCGATTCTCGATTATGTTCTCGGCGATGCTCGCAAGATGCACAAACGTCTGGCTGTAAGGGACCGCGAGAAACTTGATCAATATCTCAACGGCGTACGGGAGATCGAGCAGCGATTGGATCGGGCCGAGCGAATTTCTCTAGAAAAAGGACCGCAGATCGACGCTCCAGCAGGAATCTCCCCAGACTTTGCAGAACACGTGAACATCACCTTTGATATGCTATTGCTGGCCTTCCAGTCTGATATGACCCGCGTAGCTTCGCTGCTTCTAGCCCACGATGGTAGCAATCGTTCCTTTGACCATATCGGCATCTCCGAGGGGCATCACGATTTGACTCATCATCAAAACAATGCAGACAAAATGGAGAAGGTTGCACGGATCGATCGCTGGTATGTTGAAAGGTTTGCTCAGTTCTTGGAGAGGCTACAAAATACACCTGATACCGACGGCAATTCACTCTTGCATAATTCGATGATTGTCTACGGAAGTGGCAATGCGGACGGCAACCGTCACACCCACGTCAATCTCCCGATCATTTTGGCTGGGCACGGTGGTGGCACTCTCACCCCAGGACGGTATCAGCATCATGGCTCCCAGTCCCTATGTAACCTTTACCTGAGTCTAGCCGATCGCATGGGAGTCGAGAACTTGCCGCGCTTCGGCGATTCCACCGCTCGGCTCGCAGATGTGTGAGTCACCCCGCAGACTAGTGCGAGTAGCATTTGTATCGGACGTTGTGTTAGCACAACCCAATCTCAGAACAGACTTGCACCGAGTTGCTTGAAACACTTACTCCATATTTTCAGACTCAGGTGAAATCGGAGCGATTGCATTCTCGACCGTGGTCTCCTCTAGCGGTACTCGAACTACGGCCGTGAGGGTGTCTCCTTCGTCGAGGGTCATGATGCGCACGCCCTGGGTGTTGCGGCCGATGGGGTTGAAGTCGCTTACCTTAACTCGCTGAATTTTGCCGCGAGCAGTCATCATCATCAATTCGTCCTGATCGTCGACGCGGACAATGTCAACTACTGGTCCGTTCCGCTCTGTGGTCTTGATGTCGCGAACTCCTTTGCCTCCGCGGTTTTGTGTGCGGTAGCGGAAAGAACTGCTGGTTTCGTCTTCAGACGCAGAATCATCTTCCCCAGAGTCAGGCTCATCGGGTGCTGCATTGGGACCAAAGGGGGTGCGTTTGCCATAGCCATTGGCGCAGGCCGTGAGCAGAGTTGCATTGGGATCGGCCACGACCATTCCTACGAGCGAGTCCCCCTTGGAGAGCTTGATGCCCTTTACACCGCTTGTATTGCGGCCCATCGGACGGGCATCCGCCTCGTTGAAGCGAATCGCCATCCCATTAGCGGTGGCAAGGACCACTTCGTCGCCACTTTTGGTGATAGCCACCTGCACCAACTCATCATCCTCGCGAAGCTTGATCGCTATGATACCGCTCTTCATGGGACGGCTGTATGCTTTGAGTTCGGTTTTTTTCACCAGCCCCTGCCGTGTAGCCATCATCAAATAGTGATCCGGTAAATCGAAATCGCGGACTGCCCGACAGTCAGTAATGCTTTCGTCCTCAGCCAGATTTAGGAGATTGACGACCGCCCTGCCCTTGGCATCTCGGGATAACTGCGGAAGATTGTAGACCTTTTGCCAGTAAACCTTGCCCTTGGACGTGAAGAATAAGAGATAGTCGTGCGTGCTGGTCACGAACAGGTGCTCGACGGGATCGTCCTCGTCGACCTTGGCTCCTTTAATCCCCTTCCCGCCGCGACGCTGGGCTCGGTAAACACTCGAGGGCGTCCGTTTGATGTAGCCGTTGTGTGAGATCGAGACCACCATCTGCTCTTCTTCGATCAGATCCTCGAGGTCGACATCACCTAATTCTTCATTTGAAATCTCTGTGCGGCGTGGGTCGGAATGCTTAGCGATCAGCATCTCGCAATCTTCACGGATGATGTCTCGAATTTTTTGCTGATCGGCCAAGATGCCGGTGTATTCAGCAATCTCTTCCATCAACTTGGCATGTTCCTCAGCCAGCTTTTCTTGCTCGAGGTTTACCAGCTGGCCCAACGTCATGCGTAAGATGGCGTCGGCTTGCACAGGCGAAAGCGAATACTCTTCGGCTATGCCGCGTTCCTGCTGAAATTGGGCGAATCCTTCGTCGCCAAGTGCCCGCTGAAGCAGCGCCCCAGGCGTCTTGATAGCCATCAGAGCCTGCTTGGCCTCAGGTTGCGTCTTGGAAGCACGAATAACGCGAATCACCTCATCGATGTTAGCATGTGCGAGCAAAAGTCCTTGGACCGTGTGCTTTCGCTTGCGTGCTTTAGAAAGGAGGAACAGTGTGCGGCGACGAATCACCGTTTCGCGGTGGCGAATAAATTCCCCCAACATTTCCTTGAGCGTGAGCACGCGAGGCTTGCCGTCCACCAGTGCCAGGAAAATTATTGAGAAGGTCTCTTGCAGTGGCGAGAATTTGTAGAGTTGATTGAGCACCACGTCGGGATCGGCATCCCGTTTGAGTTCCAGGATCAGCCGGACGGGCTCTTTGAGATCGCTCTCATTGCGAGTGGCGGCGATCCCCGGGATTTTGCCATCCTGAGCTAATTGGGCAATGCGTTCCTCGACTCGATCACGAGCCTGTTGGAACGGAATTTCGTGCACGATGATGCGAGTTCGTTTCGAAGACTCATCAATCGACGTGCGGGCGCGGACTACAATCGTACTGCGGCCTGTTTCGTAACCCTTCCAGATGGAAGAGCGTCCGCAAATAATTCCACCGGTGGGGAAGTCCGGCCCGGGAATGTGCTCCATCAGTTCCTGAACCGTAATTTCAGGATTGGCCAACAGCGCGATCACCCCACGACAAACCTCTCCCAGATTGTGAGGCGGAATGCTGGTGGCCATACCAACGGCTATTCCATTGGCACCGTTCACAAGCAGATTCGGAAACTTGGCAGGCAGAACGGTCGGCTCTGTATGACGCTCATCGTAGGTGGGAACAAAATCCACCGTGTCCAGTTTCAGGTCGTCGAGCATCAGTGCAGCAAAGGGCGACATCCGAGCTTCGGTGTATCGCATGGCCGCGGGAGGCAGGCCGGCAATGGAACCGAAGTTTCCTTGCTTGTCGATCAACACGTGCCGCATATTCCATTCTTGAGCCATGCGGACCAGAGTGGGATAGATGACACTTTCCCCGTGCGGATGGTAATTACCGCTGGTGTCGCCAGAGATTTTGGCGCATTTCACACGTCCTGCCCCGGGGGTAAGATTCAAGTCGTTCATTGCCACCAGAATCCGGCGCTGAGAGGGCTTGAGGCCATCGCGCACGTCGGGCAGAGCCCGGCTCACAATCACGCTCATCGCGTAGGTGAGATAGCTGTCTTTGAGCTCATCTTCAATTGGCAAATCGATCAACCGAGCCGCAATGGCGTGTTCGGGATCGAAGGACGGTTCTTCGGGATCAGTTGAGTCTGTCGACACGTATGGGAATCCTTTCGCAGCAGAAATATTACCGCAAGAGAAACCAAATGGCCGCGATGCAGCACATCGCAAAGGCACCGGGGAAAAGCCTGAATTCTACCAGTTTTCGCCCCTACCAACAACGGCCCGAAAACCTCGCGAACGAACTCAATTCCCTATCGACATCAGATAGGCTACCAGATCTTTGAGTTCCTCTTCGTTGAGCGTGTCGATCAGGCCCGTGGGCATCTGAGAAATATTCGAAGGCATAATCGACTCCGCATCTTCCCGGTGAATAATCTTGGGAGGCGAATCAGGATCACTGGTATAGACGTGGTATTCGTCGTCAACTTCGATCACTCGTCCTTCGAGAAGCAAACCATCGATAGTCAAGATCCGCTGCGAGGCGTATTGGTCGGAGATTACCTTGCTCGGTTCCAAGAGGGAATCGAGTAGATCGGAGACCGAAAACTTGGTAGCTAAACTTGAAAGATCGGGTCCAATTGCACCTCCTTCGCCACGAAAGCGATGACATTTAGCACACGAAGTAGCATGAAACAGATTGCGACCACTCTCCTGGTTTCGACCCCTGAGATTACCTCTTAAAGCCTCGAGAGCCTCTGCTTTTGTCCAAATACGACCAGGCCCAATAGGTGGCGTGGATTGAAAAGTTTTACCTGACAACGGCTGATCTGCCAAGGTTTTCAATTCGAGTTGTTCTGCCGGTGAACAGTTTGCCAGGGCGTCATCACGAATCTGATTCAGAAAACCTAAGTAGCTCATTCCTCCCGGATGCCTGGCAGCATCCTGAAAGAACTCGAAGTATTTACGCCGTTGAGGAAGCGTCCAACCTTCTCTGACATTTCTCAGGACAAAAGCAAGATGTATAGCACGCAGTGGCGGCATGTTTTCCATCATGCGTTCGATCGAATTGCCATACGTCTCATTGCGGTTGGCCAACGCTGCCCAGTCAGGAACGAGCTCAGGGCCCATGTTTTCCAACAGAGCCAGCGTCTTGCCCACCACTTCGGGGTCGCGAAGATAAACCAACAGTTTTGCGAGCTCGATATTAAGTTCGTCCGAACTGCCAGGTGTAGGGTAATGCGGACCCCACTTGTTAATTAAGTGCTGACGAGTCGCTTCGCCGGGGTTACCCAAGCGAATAAAAACCAGGCCGTAGGTTCGCAGCAGAGCAAGCTGTTCTGCTTCGTTAAGAGAGCGGATATCGATTCCGTCGAGTGCTTGAAGTAGAGGTTCTTTTTCGGTAGAGCCCCCCCGACGTGCCAAGGCCATTAAGGCTGTAATGGCGGCTCGCGGAGTAGACTGCGACAGCGCACGCTCGCGCCAATCGTCTAGTGGTTGAGATTCCAGTGCGATCCGGGCTGCATAGCGAACAAACCGATCAGGATTCCCCAAGTTGTCAAAAATCAAATTGAGGTCACCCTCGCCATGTCCCTGCATAGCTTCAAGCTTGTGACGCAGTTCACGCTGGTGGCTGTGTGTTGAGTCTTTTGCAGATACTGGTGTTGTCGGTTCAGTTCCCACATAGGTCACACGATAGAGCGCCGACTGTATCTCCCGTCCGCCCACGGCAAAGTACATAGCTCCGTCACTACCTATTGCCGAATCTGTTACCGGCAAGGGTCGCCCTGTGATGAATTCTTCTAAATCACCACGGTAACTGGCTCCCTCAGGGGTGAGGTGGACCGCGTAAATCGTGCCAAAGGTCCAGTCGAAAAGAAACAATGCTCGTTGATATTTGGCTGGGAATTTGGCCCCGTATCCAAAAAGCACTCCCGTAGGAGAACCAGGACCGATATTCACGACAGCGGGGAGCGAATCATCGTAATACTCGGGCCACTTGCCCGTGCCACTTCGCCAACCGAATTCACTTCCCTTGGTGGCATGCAGTAGTCGTGTGGGGCGATACCAGGGCATGCCCATGTCCCATTCCATGTCGGCGTCGTAGGTGAATAATTCTCCGTCGGCGTTGAAGGCAATATCGTACTGGTTGCGATAGCCGGTGCTGATGACCTCGCAATTTTTCCCATTGGGATCAACCCGACAAATCCATCCCCCTGGGGCCAGGATCCCTCTGGCGTGGCCACGGGGATCCCATTGACGGGGCAACAGATGATCTTCTCCCCAACTTTGTGAGAGGGGGCTGGCATCGAGCTCGTCGGGGAGTTTTGTGTGATTGCCGCTTGCCACAAACAGCGATTTACCATCGGGGCCAAGAATCACCGCGTGGGGGCCATGCTCCCCGGAACCTGCGGTTTTCAATAAATATTCGTCAGTGTCTAACAACCCATCGCCGTTTGTGTCTGTCAGTCGATGCAAACCGGGGGAAGAAGCGTTGTTGACCATCGCGTAGAGCGCATCAAGGGCCCATTCCAATCCTTGAGCGCCGCTTAGTTTGACCGGCAACTTCTGAACCTCAGTGGCCTCCGACGTACCGGGCTTTCCCGGCGTGATCAAGAATAGTCCGGCCTCTTGCTGATCCGAGGCAATCAAACGCCCCATTGGATCAGAGGTCAGAGAGACCCATGATCCCATGGACGGAGGCACTTCAAAGACTTTTTCCACCAGAAATCCCTCAGCCACGGTTTCAATTTCTGCTGGCAGAGCTCGGTTAGTATCTTGCGCACCCTGATCGGAGGTGCCGTTCGTTTCATCCGCATCCTTTTCGAAAGTCTCAAGTACAATGTCTTTGAAGTAGGCTGTCATGGGTGCCCCAGCGTGGAGTTGCAGGGCGATGATTCCGCGATCGAGCTTCTCCTGGTGATTGTCTGTGACTTCTACCGTCACCTTGCCATCTAGCTTATGAATGAGGTGATTTCCACGGGCGATAATTTCGTAGTCGTGCCATTGGGAGACGTCGACAGGGGTGGGTGGATTGGTTTCGCCGACAACCTGTGGTTTGCCTGTCTCCGACTCAACCACAACCTTTTGCCCGCGGGTGGCGACAATCCCTCGTCCCGTTCCTTCGCTGTAGAGCATTGCCAAGTATTCGGGATTGGAATGCATATCTGCCTGATAACCGACGACCTTCCACGATTCAGGGTCAGCAAGTGTGCTGCGGTATTGAACTCCTGAATTGTTGTCCCCCTCGATTCTTGCTTTGTAGGTCAAACGGAAATCGCCGACTTCTCCCCCAGTCCAGACGAGAAACGTGTTCGCTTTGAGAGGATTATCGACTGTCGTACCTACAATCTGGCCGTCTTTTACGGACCAGAGTTTTTCATTGCCCGACCATCCTGTCAGGTCGCGGCCGTTGAAAAGTCGTTGAGTCTCGGCTGCAAACAGTACTTGAACATGGCCACTCACGAGGATCACGATGCCAAAGATAATCTGTAACACCGACGAGAAAAGATGATTGTTCTGAGCAGGTACTCTCGCTGGGCGTGGATGGCACACATGTTTTCCTGTGAGAAATACCTTCTTGTTCGCGTAGTAGATTTCGTAAGCTTTCATTCAACTGCAACCCATTCCCGTGACTTGCCTGAATCGAGGACTGCTTCGCAGACTGCTTGTGTCTGGAGTGCACTACGAAAATCAGGTTGGCACGATTGCCCCTTTTCAAGATCTTCCAGGAAGTCAGCCACCTGGTGGATGAAACTGTGCTCATAGCCGATGCTCAGCCCGGGGACCCACCAGCGGTTCATGTATGGCATCTCTCCTTCAGTGACATGGATGGTGCGCCAGCCTCGGACGATCGAATCGTCACCATGATCGAAGTATTCCAGCCGGTTCAAATCGTGCAGGTCCCACCGAAGCGAGGCATGTTCTCCATTGATTTCAAACGTGAACAGGGCCTTGTGGCCGCGGGCATAGCGAGTCGACTCAAACAATCCTAGGGATCCATTTTCAAAATGGCAAAGAAAAGCACAGGCATCGTCGATTCCGACCGGTTGAACTTGACCCGTTTCAGCGTGTAGGCGTTCTTTGACAAAAGTTTCGGTCATAGCGCTGACGTCCTTGATTGAGCCATTGAGCCACAACGCGGTATCGATGCAATGCGAAAGTAGGTCGCCCGTGACACCTGAACCCGCGGCGGCAGAATCGAGTCTCCACGTGGCAGTACCACCCTGCGGCACATCACCTGAGATGGTCCAGTCCTGCAAGAAATTAGAGCGGTAGTGATAAACGCGTCCCAGGCGGCCGGATTCGATGAGTTGCCTCGCCAAGGTCACCGCAGGAATTCGCCTGTAGTTGTACCATACCATGTTGGCAACGCCGGCAGCCTCAACCGCCTCACACATCGCTTGACCTTCAGCAATGTTCATCGAGAGAGGTTTTTCACAGAGAATCATTTTGCCGGCTGCGGCTGCGGCCAACACGATCTCCTTGTGCAGATTATTAGGGACGCAAATATCCACTGCGTCGATATCATCACGTTCGACCAGCTTTCGCCAATCGGTTTCATAGCATTCGTATCCCCATTGCTCAGCGAAAGCTTTGACTTTTTGCTCATCTCGGCCACAGGCAGCTTTCAAGACGGGTTGGTAAGTGAGGCCAGAGAAGAAATCACGGACCCTTTTGTAGGCATTCGTATGTGCCCGAGCCATGAAACCATAACCGACCATGCCGACTGCAAGTGGTTTAGTCACAGGTAGAAATTCCTTTTTGTAAGTTGTCAATTCGAAGGAGTTTAACGTCTGTTACTTCTCTTCCGACCAACCATGAGCTTCGCGTACATCGACCATTGCTGACAAAACCTTGTTCCAGGTTTTGGCGTCTTGCATCACATTGTTGGGGAACATGCACCCGTCCCAGCAAATATGCTGGAAAGCTTTGGTCAATTCTCCGGAACTGTCCCGCAGCCAATAACCGGCTGCCTGGGCGATGTCGAGCTTCCCATTTGGGTCATCTGGCAAGCAATGCCGTCCGGTCTTGTCATGCGATCCTGAACCAAACACAGTGGCGTCGTTCTGTGCGACATGAAAATCGATGGTCCATGGACGCAAGGCATCGCAAAGTTGCTGATACTTCTCGTAGAACTTGTCCTCGTTCTGCCAATTATGATCTGCGTCCAAGAGAGCGTCTTCCGGGGCGTTATGACCCAGGAGATACAGCAATGTGTGGGCCATGTCCGCTTGAAAACCAAGAGTCTGAGGTCGATCGACCAACTCCAGCAACTCGATCATGTGCCGCCAGCTATGCATCCCTCCCCAGCAGATCTCCCCCTCTGCTGCGAGACGCTCCCCATGCTTTTCTGCAATGTCGCATGCACGGCGAAAGGTGTCGGCGATCAATCGCTGGTTTTCCTGAGGATTCTTTGCCCATGAGCCCGGATCACAAGCTGAATCGATCCGGATGCAGCCATAGGGTCTGATACCCAATGATTTGAGCGCGGCACCAATGCGACAGGCTTTTTCTACTTGCTGTAGAAAGAGGTCACGCTCTGCAGGTTCTCCCATGGCTGAGCCACCACCGGTTGGTGGCCAGACGGGGGCGACAAGCGTGCCGATCACCAAGCCGCGTGATGCGACTTGATCAGCCAGCGACTGAAGTTGCTTGTCGCTGGAATTGATCTCCACATGGGGGTCAAAGAGAAATAAATCGATCCCGTCAAATCGAACTCCGCCTGCTTCTGCCGCAGCGGTCAAATCGAGCATCGTGTCGAGGGAAAGCGGTGGCTCTCCCCCTTCGCCACCCTTGCCCACCAGACCAGGCCAGGCTGCGTTGTGAAGTTTAGGGTAATTTTGAGTGGTCGTTGTCATGGTTGGTGCTTTCATCTCTCAAAAGTGTCATCCCGATGGGAGCCGTGCGACCACAGGGATCTGGGTAATGTCATCACTGGCGCTCAGCTTCTTGGAGTTATCAACCAGATCCCTCGGAGTTACCTCGGGATGACAATTTGCATGTACCTGACCTACTCCGCCGACAAGACCGGATTCACTCCCGGTCCGAAGTGCTTCA
Source organism: uncultured Planctomycetaceae bacterium (assembly GCA_937925545.1). GTDB lineage: Bacteria > Planctomycetota > Planctomycetia > Pirellulales > Lacipirellulaceae > Bythopirellula. The sequence goes on along the minus strand of CALALR010000014.1, from coordinate 528,608 downwards.
GCATGACGATTGCATCAGTCCGACTCGGATTCGAAATGGTAATCCCTTCTTTTGCCGCGTCCGCCGAGACAAAGTATTCGTCATGTGTTAATTGACCAAACCGAATCAAAGAAGGGGTTTCAATGTCCCATGCTCCCAATTTGCCGTGACCCTGCAACACAATGAGTCCGTAAGCTCCGGCATCCTTAATTGTTACCTTGTGGCCTGGAAGAACGGTCAATTCTTTAGCACTGTAGGCTTCGCTCCGATAGCAGATCCATTTTTCTTCGTATCCTTCGGCTCGCATTTGGTCTATCTCGGCAACGGGAATCGGTGCCATGAAGTGATTGGCTTTGAAGTTTGGATCAACGTTCATTTCCCAATCAATCACTTCGACTAAATAATCGAAATTGCCAACCTGATCCTTGGGGGTGTCTTTCCACAGCAGTTCTTCAGGAATTACCTTATCGTGTGAGACCGACTCATACATCGCAAACACGTCCGATGCTTTTTGAGGCTCGTAGGTGCACAGGCTCCCTGGTGCGTGGAGGATGCCGGGGGGCACATCCCATCCCGTACCGGGCGTGAGGCAATGAGCGGCCGAGAGATCGGTGATTCGATTGGCCCCTTTGGTAAAGTTGACCAGAGTCTCCCGCACTTGCTCTTTGGTGACTCCCGGCTGCAATCCGAAAAAAGTGTAAGGAAAGTCCCCGCCGTGGTTGTTCACCTGTGGAGGAAAATAATACGCTTCTGGTTTCCCCTTGGCATTCACCCGCGCCGCATATTCATCGTTGTGGTGGATATGAAACGGCAGGGCGCCCTGGTTGTCGAAAAACTTGGAATACATGGGCCAGCATCCGTGCGCGTTCCACAAGTCCTCGCCGATCAGTTTTCCCTTTAGTTCGCTTACGGCGTCCCGCAGCACCAGCAGTTCGGTTTTGCCACCTTCTTGAATGACAATATGACTCAGCCCTTCGTTCTTGCTTGTGAGGGGGCCATTGTCTGCCGGTGTCGTGGAGGAAAACCAGCGTTCGTCGATCCCGCCCCGATTCGCACCGAGTGCATAGTAATCGTCGGGATGAAGCTTGATTCTTTTGCCTGGAATGCAGAATGATCGGGGCACCCAGGTAGGCGAAAGCCGCACCACACCTTGCCCCTGGTCCAAAGCCCGGTTGGCTAATGCTTGGATACTCATTGCGTTGTTTCCTATCTTAAAGAGAAAGAAGGTCTGCCCTTGAGAGTGAGAGCTAAACTCCTGCAGAATTAGGGTGAATCGAACACAAATTCATGTACAATCAATTCATCGGGATAAGCCAAGGAGAACCTTATTATCTGGAAAAATCCCGGCTTAAACAATGTATAATGCGGTCAAATTCTGGTACAAATAGCGCATGAGAGTTCCTGTCGTTTCTTGTCCCGATCAACAAAAAAAGTTTCTGGCGCATCTGGAGAGTCCCGGTCCACTGCTGGAACTTTTGGATCACCTGCCCGCCATCTACTTTTTCGCCAAGGACCGAGAGGGGCAATTCATGCACATCAATCGGGCGCTGCTCGATGTGTTGGGAGTAGCGCGTGAATCCGAGGTGATCGGCAAAACGGATTACGATTTTTTTCTGCCCGAAGTGGCGGATCGCTATCGGCAGCAGGATCGCCAAGTGATGGCTTCGGGACGGCCGCTGACGGACCATGTATGTGGTGTGCCCGACGGGGCTGGAATACTGCGCTGGTACGTGGAAACCAAGATTCCTCTTTTCGACCAACAGAACCGACCGATCGGCGTGGCAGGGATCATGCACGATCTAGAGAAGGCGGGTGCATCGCTGGCTCCCTATCAGCGACTGAGCCTGGCCATCACACACATCAGTAATCATTTCTCAGAAAAAATAACCCTTGAATCTCTCGCCAGCCTGGTTCATCTTTCGGTGAGCCAGTTTAATCGAACATTCAAACAACTGTTCAGAATATCGCCTGGCCAATACATTAATCGCGTTCGCATTAATGCTGCCTGCTCTCTTTTGAGATCGACGTCAGAAAGCGTGGAATGCATTGCCAGCCGCACAGGTTTCTGTGATGCCAGTCATTTTGTAAGACGATTCAAGAGAGTTATGAATTGCACCCCGAAAGCCTATCGAGAGCAATGGGTAAAGAGTATCGACCCATTGAGTGAAGAAGTTTGAAGCGGTCATATCTCTAAGGGGTATTGATTTTTTCATCCGTCGCAAACCTAAAATCTGTGGGACCTACCTCATGCATACCAAGACCTGGACACTCCTCGACTCCTCACGCGGCATTCATGAGAGTGCTTTCGAGCTACTGCCTGCCGATGTAGCTGCGGTGGGAGATTGGAAAATTACCCAGCGCACCCTTCATGGTGGTCTAAGCGATGGAGTTGATCTTGTGGAAATCGACAATGGACGGATGCGAATTTTTGTCCTGCCGACGCGCGGCATGGGGGTTTGGAAGGCGAGTATCGGTGAGGAAACTCTTGGCTGGCGCTCTCCCGTGCGAGGTCCGGTGCATCCCATGCACGTTCCCCTCACGGAGGCCAGTGGGCTGGGCTGGCTGGAGGGGTTTGACGAACTTATTGTGCGGTGTGGACTCGAAAGCAATGGTGCTCCGGAGTTCGATGATGAGGGACGGCTTAAGTATCCGTTGCACGGTCGCATCGCCAACCGGCCTGCCCACCATGTCGAGGTGACCGTCGACGAAAAAGTCGGAACGATAGAGCTTCGTGGCATTGTCGAAGAAACACGCTTCCATTTTCAAAAACTGCGCCTCACGGCGACGCTCACCACGCACCTGAATTCCACCTCGTTTACCATCTCCGACGAAGTGGAAAATTTTGGCGGTACGCCTGCCCAGATGCAGATGCTCTATCACATTAACATCGGCGAGCCGATGCTCGAGCCGGGTTCTCAGATCCTTGCCAACGTAGAATCCATCGAAACCTTGAGTGGCGAGGCACCACCAGATGGCTGGGACACCTGTGGACCCGCTGCCGTAGGTTCTCCTGAGGAGTGCTACCTCATGAAACTTGGAGCAGACAACGAAGGTGACGCACGGGTCTTGCTCAAGAACCCCGCAGGCACAGCCGGCACGGCCTTGCGGTACCTGACCGGCGAACTGCCCTGCTTCACCCTTTGGAAGAACATGGTTGCCCGCGAGGACGGCTACGTCGTCGGCATCGAGCCCGGCACCAACTACCCCAAGCCGCGCTCCACCGAGCAAGCCGCCGGAAGGGTTGTTAATTTGGCGCCGGGTGAGAAGTGGAACGCCGAAGTCGGCATCGATTGGTTGACGACAAGCGATGAAGTTGCCACCGCAGAGCAAGCGATCCACCAACGAGGTTAGCTGCTATGCGGAGCGCGTGCCCCGCTATTCGCCATCCCTATCATCGTCCCCCGTCCCTACATTCACCGGTGGATCCGGGGCAAAGTGAATATCGAGCCGTAGATCACCGGTAGATGGATCGTGCCAACCACTGCCATCATCTTCAGGGCTTCTGCCGCCTTCATCGATTTCATTTTGCCCCACACTGTAGAGCAGATAGCCTTCATCGGTACGAGAATACCTCAGTTGGTTGCCGGCCGGAGGAAAGGGATCAATCGGCACCTCGGAGATCAATGCTGGAGCCATTTGCGCCAACGACTCTGGCCACTCTCCGTGCTCGGCCTTCCACGCCCGCAGGGCAAATTCGAGCTGGAGAAGACGCAGGATGGCGTGGTTTAGTCGATCAGCAGAAATAAATGAATAATTTGTCCAAGAGTTTTTCTCCGACTCACTTTCAAGATATTGCATGAGATGAGCTTGCCAACCGTAGGCATGTTGTGTCCAAACCCGATCACGATGGATGACATCTTCTACGGGCTCCAAGCGATTCTCCAACTCAGCAATTCTTGAAGCGATGCCAATGCAGTCGTCGGGTGCAACATCGTTACGAACATCGTAGAGTCCATGGCAACCAATGCCCGTACATGCCATTCCTACGAGCACGTCGATCATCAGACCACCGCGACCAATGCTTTCGCCGAACTGCATAAGTTCTAAATAAGTATCAGCGGCTTTCTTGACATCATTTTGTCTCTCGGCAAGTTTTCCATTTGCACTCAGGCCACGAGCGATGGAGCGATAGCTTTGAAGATCAGGTATAGTCAATTCTGAGGAAGAATAATCTACTTGCTTCCAAGCAGGCTTTTCTAAACCTTTGCGGACTCTTTCGATTGCAGGTAGCAGTTCGTTTTCTGCCGCCTGCAATTGACCAATAGTGGCAGTGTCAGCATCGAAGTTCCCACCATTCACGATCATATTGCTCGGCAGCAAGTTAACTGCTGCCAGAAAATCATCATACCCGTTGGGATTAGGAAGATTATGCTTAGGAATCGGCAAGGGATTCATAAGTTCGTAATACGTGCAAACTGTCGGAACGAGCAGCACAATAGTGATCAGAAGCAGAATGGCACCCGATAAGCAACGTTGAGCATACGAAGAATGTTTACGTGGTCCTCGCCCAGAATGCCGGCAACTAACCAGTAACCACGACACAACAGCAACACAAACAACAACCAGATATATTACGGCAATCCAAGCAGGCTGCTGTTGGTCATCATAGTAGCCTGACAAGTACCAGCCAGTTCCATCATCTTCAGGAGGGGGCCAGCCCCAAGTCTGAACAGTTGCATCGTAAAACCAATCTCCAGTAAAGAGTACCAGTGAGATCACTCCCGCAAGAGTAATCCCCAGCAAAACACGCAACCACCAACGTACGAGCTTTCCGTGCGCCATCCACAACCCCACCAGAGTCGCTCCACCCGCACACAAACCGATCAACACCACACTTTGCCAGGCGCGAAAGTTGAGTTCCGGCAGCCGCACGGCCACAGCACTCACGATGGCTAGTGGAATCATTGCCAGCAGAATCGTCCGCAAGGCAATCCGTGTTCTGCGCTCTGCTGAATTGGTACTTCTCTCCCTCCACCAGCGGGCCAGTTGCACGCCTGCCGTCACTACAGCCCCTTGCAGTAGGAAAGCCACGAACGGCTCGTACGCCGGGATCAGCAGCACCGTGGAAATCACCCCCAAAAACAGCATCGTCTGCAAGAACCAATGCTGCGATGAGGTGGCCGCCCAGATGGAGAACAAGCCTACGCAAGTGAGCGACGAGAACAACAACAGAGCGAGGGCGTAAACCATTTCTCCATTATAAAAGCGGAGAATAGCTTCTGTCTCGATTTAACTGGATCGTTGCAGCTCGAAAAGCTTGCGGCTATTCTGCCCGGCTTGTCTGTTAGAGAACTAGACTGCCAATGACTGGAAGGTATTTCTCGATTAAATAAAGCGATTTATTCAGAGAGCTCAAAAAAAGGATAAGCCGGTGCGAATTAGTCCGCACCGGCGAGCTGTATCAGTAGTCGCAAACTCTCAGTGTTATCTGTGGCGGCGATTACGTCGCATTAGGGCAAGTCCAATCCCTGAGACAGCGAAAGCAAGAGTCGCTGGCTCGGGCACAAAGTTTACTATCTGCCCCCGAATCTCACCCCCTGGCTTAAAAGTTGAATGGATATTGATGTAGGTGAGCCCATTAAGAACATCCATGATTCTAATTGCCGGTATAATCCCATTGCCGCTGAATGTGCCAGAATTGACACCCATATCATAGTTAATACCGAACACAACTCCCGCCAGAACCCCGGCAGGCTGATAGCCATGTACATGGGCGGCGATTGAGGTGCCGATTAAATCTGAAAAAGTACCCGAGACGGACATCGCGCCAGTGACAGTGTCAAACGTCACCGCCGCACTGCCAGTGGCTGGTGTAGCCACAGGTGGCACTTCCTGGAGTCCATCTAAAAAAACATTCGCCGTTTTAATCGCGGCTTGGGTTGTGAGGCAGTTAGCCATTAACATCACAACGAAGATAGAAGTAAAGTGTACCGTTCGCATCATTAGCACCCTTAATAAATTGCCCTGTCAGGATCCTGCGGGAATTGCAACGGCAATTCCCAGATGATCAGCAGTATATTGTTGGTAATTTTTGGTTGCAAGAAAATTATTCTGAATCGGCAAGAATTTCTGGAGCCTCAAATAACGACAGTGGCTTACCTGTTTGGGTGTGTCGGACTTGGCTCTAGGGAGGTGCTTCGCTGGGGTCGTGCTCCTGTTCCAATGAATTGAGAGCTTCCTCGATGCGGCGGCGAAACTGTTCCAAACTTTCGTCCTCACGAGCATAGATCGGCTGAGCAAAGTAAGCGTCAATCGTGCTGAACGGTTTAGGGATTTGCATCCGGTCCCAAGTCTTCCGCAGAATCCAGCGATGGTTAGGAATTGCCACCGCAGCAATCACTCCTGCCCCGGTGCTCATCGAGAGTTGTGCGATCCCTTTGCGAACACGATTGCGTGGGCCCCGAGGGCCGTCGACTGCGATGTATGCCGGTTTGCCTTCATTGACATGGGCGATCATTTTATCCAGAGCCTGCCTGCCACCTTTGTCTTTGCCCCTTCGGCGGCTCGACCCACGGATTGGTTTCACTCGGATCAGTTTCAAGACTGGCAGCAGCAGGTCCCCGTCGGCCGACTGGGAAACCATGGCGGCCAATCCTGGTTCCGTCTCGGACATGGTTGCGATCTGGTGGGCATGCAATATGGCAAAAACATAAGTTTGGCCGGCAACTCGCAAAGTGGGACGAGGATCGTCGTGATAACGGATGCGGCAGGTGCACCTCAAAACACGCATGGCTATCGCGATAGCGTGACCGGCAATTCGAGTGGACAACTTCATAAAGATGCGCAAGCAGGGAATTTGGGAAAGGGGCACCTAGCTGAAAACCCCAGCTGTAAGCCTTTTTGCCAGGGAGGGGTGACCCCGGCTTTGAGGAAGCGATTATTCGAGAAAACATGCTCGGGGGCAAGAATTGCCTTTTTCTCGCAAAATAACCATACCAACTTGGTTGATAATACCTTAGAATATTCGATTGCTCGGCTCGTCGAACGGGTTACCGCCGCTCTCTTCTGTGTTGAAGAGCCCGAAGACTCTTTCGCCGGTTGTTGCGATTAGGCCCCGTGTAGGTCTGCTCTTGTGGCCCCGAGATTGAATGGGGGCCGAGTTTGTGTTTTCGAGGAGAGTTTTGGTGGGTAAGAAGCTTTATTGTGGAAATCTGAGTTATGCGGTGACCAGTGCGGATTTGGAGGCCCTGTTTTCACCATTTGGGCCAGTTCGCAGTGCCGACGTGATCATGGATCGAGAATCGGGCAGGAGCAAAGGATTTGGCTTCGTCGAAATGGAAAACAACGCTGACGCCGATGCAGCGGCTGAAGCACTCAACGACAAGGAGCACGACGGTCGTCCTTTGAAGGTGAACGAAGCACGTCCTCGTGAAGAACGTCCCCGGGGCGGCGGGGGTGGATATCGTGGAGGTGGTGGCGGTGGTGGCCGTCGCTACTAAGCCCGTGTTTTCCTTATATAGCTATTATGCCCCCACCCGACCAACTTCTCAGCAGGTTGGCCGGGAGGGGATTTTCTAGAATGAATTTAGTGTGTCAATAACCACGGGGAAGTCATGTTAAGTGCCGCAGAGCGGTCTGTTTTGCAAGTGTTTCGTCAGTATCTTATGGATGAAGGTGAAATGCTTTGTTTCCACGGGCCTCTGTGGGACAAGCATAGGGATTCCTTGCGGGAATTGACCGAGCGAGAACTACTCTTAAAGGAGAGCTTCAAGGGGGGGTACAGCCTCACTGAAACAGGTTTCGCGGCAATGAAATCTGAATTGTTGGCATAGCTCGAATTTGCCTGATTCTCGTCAGGTAAAGGCGTCTACTGACCGGGATCTCCTCCGCTTTTTGTGTGGCAATAATGTCGCAACGTGGTTAAAGCAGATTTTTTCACTTCTGTGTGAATGTGCTCGATCCAAAAAAGATTGAATTCTTGGAAATTCAGTTAACACCAGATCACACTTTGAATTCAACTTCTAATTAAACTCGATTTGCAATGAATTCTTGGCATGGTCTGAAGTAAATCGTTCTCGGTTCAGGGTGAACTTTGGATGGCATGTGGCAGCAAAACAACGCCCTCAGATGTACCAGCTTTCTCGGTAAGGCAATTGCGGTCTCAGAACTGGTCGCGATGAACTGAACGGCGACCCGAAGGCCAGATTTAGCGCACTTCTTGGGTTTTCCCTTAGCCTGCAAAGATAATTTAGGCTTATCGGTTTGGGGCAGAATGTGGGTTTATGATAATTTTTTACCAAATAATTTGACTCCGCTGTTTTACTGGTTACAACGGAGTTTGTCACAATAACCCGCTCTGGGGACGCGCGGGTGATTTGCGTCAAGCTTAATATCTCAACTGGGGGTAGTCTAATGAACTGGAAATCAGGTGTGACCGATGCCGCTTTGCGGCATTCTCTATGTTGCGCTTTGGCAGTATCTACACTATTTTCTTTAGCTTCCCAAGCATTGTCTGTTGTGATTGATGATGGGCAACTAAAGCGGCCGGTTTCGGTTGCTTCGCATGCAGTCGGCATGCCAGTCAATCGCCCTAGTGCTGCCCTCTCGGTTGGCACAAGAAGAACTTCTCATCTTGGCTCGTTTGACATTGTAATCAATGCAGGGCCCACTCTTGCAGCAAATGTCCCCGCGCTGAACGCATTTAATCGCGCGGCAGAGCAGTGGGAATCTTTTATCGCTGACCCTATCGTTGTGACAATTGACGCAGACCTCGCACCTTTGGGAGCTGGCATCATTGGCGGCGCGGATTCCGTACTCTTGTTTGATTTCTACAACACGATTCGCAATGCTATGGTAGACGACGCGGCTCATGGTGAAGTAGACGATGGTATCGTCACTTTTCTGCCCACGGTCGCCCAATACGTTGGATTTCTTCCAACAGGTTTTGGTTTCAATGGAACTTTGCAAGTCACCAAAGCCAATGCTAAAGCACTCAATTTCGATGGCCGATTCGGTGATCTCGACGCAGCGTTCGGAACATCAGACGGCGACATCGTATTTAGCAGTACCCTTGCTTTTGATTTCGATAATAGCGACGGTGTTTCTGCCGGTACTTTTGATTTCGAGAGTGTCGCGGCGCATGAAATTGGCCATATCTTAGGTTTCATCTCAGATGTGGATTACGTTGATTTTGTGTTAAATCAGGGCCAGGTTGCCACCGATGTGGCTCCGACAAGTTTGGATCTATTTCGTTTTGAAAGTGGCACAGCTTTACCGTTCGTTCCACCCGGAACAATTCTCAATCCAAGCACTCCAGCCGAGTTCACGACTTCTCCCCGCTGGATGGTCCCCGGCTTTGATGCTATTACCGATCAGATTGACGGAAGTTTTGGGGCTGATGTCGAAGTCCGTATGTCCACCGGTGCGAATTTTGGCGATGGACGTCAGGCGAGTCATTGGAAGGATGGCTTGATGCTCGGGATTATGGATCCGACGCTGACTTTTGGGGAGATTTCTCTCATCAGACAAAACGATCTGCGCGCCTTAGACTTGGTTGGCTACGAGATTTTGATTCCCGAACCATCGAGCCTGTTGCTCTCGATGGGATTTGCTTGCTATGCCTGCATTTGTCGAAGGTCACTGTTCGTCTGAGCAGATTTCACACACCATATTTTGGGTCAGGTAGTACTATGTGTACTGCTTGGCTTTCTTCTTTGAGGCTCATTCGCTTGCCTTGATTGATCCTTCGCATGCTCTCTGCGTAACATTTCTAGGTGGTTGCCACATCGTGACTCTGCCTTTGGACTGATATGCCACACATTTGGGCAATTCCATCTTCCATGCCAGCAGTTATGAACCAATCTTGTCGGGAAGTAGTCAATCCAGTACATCGGCATACGATTTGCGGGTTCTTTCAACCACGCCGATTAAAATTCCGTTGCCGAGAGCTGCGTCATTGATTGATTCTAGGATGGTCAAAGCATCAGAAAGTTCACAAAACTCTCACACAAAAGTCATCCGCTGCAAATCTTGAGGGTTACCCTTGAGATGTAGACATAAAGGTTTGAGGGAAAATGTTTGGCAGTATGGAATTCCATAGACCTGCCTCCGATCTTGATAAGAGAAGGAAGAGATTATGAGTTCTGAAAACTCCAACCCAATTGAAAACTCCCAGCAATTGCTGGACGAAGCCGAAGCCCTCATATGGGGCTTATTGGATGAGAACATTGATGCGGCTAGTGTCCAAAGATTGGAAAAACTCCTAGCCAACTCAGAAGTCCGCCAACGATACATCCAGTGTGTGGAGCTCCATTTCGATTTGCAGGAACTGTTTAAAGATTCCCAACAGCAACCAAAATCACCCGTTCTGGGCTCACTTTCGGATTTTTTTCCGCCTCCTGGATTTCCCAGCCAAGCAAACATCAACCCTCCATTGACCGACTGAGCGACGCTTCTACGGTTCTGATAATTTTTTAACAAACGCCTCCGCGACTTGAGGTCCGCCCTTCACCTCCCTCTGGCGGCCTCAAGTCGCGTTTTCTTTCCCTTTTTCCTCGTCCTGCAGAGCTTGTCCCCATGGGGCAATCTTTGAGTAGAAAGTACATGCGATGAACCGAGAGTTTTGCTAGAATACCGGCTTTAGAATTTCTCCGGAGGTACCAGCTACGGCTAAGCAAAAGAAAGACAAATCGTCATCTGCCAAGACAGATAAGAACGAGAAGACAATTGCCGACAATCGCAAGGCCCGCCACAACTACTCGGTAATCGACACACTCGAGTGTGGTATCGTCCTGGTAGGGAGTGAGGTAAAGAGTCTGCGCAGTGGTCAGCTCTCTTTGGAGGAGGCTTATGCCCGAGTGGAAAAGGGCGAGGTATGGCTGGTGGGTTGTGATATCCAGGAATACAGCTTTTCTCATCAGATGAATCATGTACCCAAGCGGCGTCGTAAGTTGCTGATGCACCGTCGTGAAGTGAACAAATTTGCAGCACTTGCCACGGAGAAGAACCTGACACTAGTTCCGCTTAAGATGTATTTCAAATCAGGTCGGGCTAAAGTGCTTCTAGGGCTCTGCAAGGGAAAGAAGCTCTACGACAAACGAGAAACGATGAAGAAACAGGAGATGCAACGTGATATCGATCGGGCGATGCGTCGGAGATAGTCACATCCGAGTCTTTAAAACCCCTTCCGCAGTGGGGGTGAAGGGATCTCAGCCAGGTAAATACTTCTCAAGATAACTTGCGGATTCTTTCGATCTTTGGAACAATCAAGGATTCTTTATCTGTCGCACTGTCTCGGAACGCAGTGCTGTTGCAAGATGTAGGTGTTGAGGAGAGGCTCTCCATGTTAAGACGATTCTGCCGCCATGCGCATACTGCGCGGGCTCTGGCATTAGTGGTTTTCTGCGCTTTGCCGAATTTTGCGCGAGCAACACTCATTGTTAATCCTCCGCGCCCCATCACTCACCGAGTGGAAGTACAACTCATCCAGACTTCACTCACCAACGGCTCGCAAACCGCGACAGCCTTTGGAAACGCCACTGAACGTGCCAGTATCGAGGAGGGAATCGATGCGATATGGGCTCAAGCAGGTATAGACATTCGTTTCTTGCCGAGCATCACTTCCTACAACAATACGTTTGCCTACCAGGGACTTCTTCCTCCTGATCAAGTTCGACCAACAACGGACCTTAACACGATCGTCAGCAATGCGACAATTGCGGGCAAGCTGAACCCTGATCCTCGGGTCCTCAATCTTTTTTTCGTGGAAATCGCACCAGGTTTCAAACAGTATGGCTCTTCTTATGTAGCGGGCATCGCCTATGTGGCGAGTAATGGAATGGCCGCCTTCATAGGAAGCTCAAAGCTGACCACCCAAAACGGACGCGATTTAATCGCCGGTGTAATAGCTCATGAAATTGGGCATAATCTGGGCTTAGATCACACCCAATCAAAGATCGCGAACTTTATGAGCCCCCAGGGGACAACCGATCAAATGACTCAACAGCAGATTGATCAGGTGTTTCAGTTTGGCACCTTATTCTTGCAGGAAGTTCCAGTTGCTGGAGACCTCACCGGAGATGGAGTGATCGATGGCTATGATCTGGAGATGTGGCAAGGGGCATATGGGATTAATGCCAATGGTGACGCTGATGGCGATGGAGATAGTGATGGCAAAGATTTTCTCATAATGCAAAGAAACTATAATAGTAGCTCGGGTTCCGTTGCAGTCAGCAACGCAGTACCCGAACCTGCAGCATGCGGGATGTTGTTTATTCTTGCAGTGAGCATGTTGGGTCGAAGAAGGCGCTGAGTTTCAATAGTTACAAACCGCGATTGACCATCGAAAGAACTACTACTCAGCGCCACTCACCAACAAAGCTACGGCCTGTCCGGTGTACTTGTGACTCAGTGCTAACAAAGCCGAACTCTTGGGGGGCTGAGGAGAAGTCACAACATTCAGCCCTGTCATGGGGTTGTCGCAATTCAAGGATGGGGGGATCAGGTTCTTTTCGAGCCCCAATAAGCTGATGGCCAATTCGATGGTCCCCCCCGAAGCCCCGCAGTTACCAATAAAGCTCTTGGGGGCGGTTACCGGGACACCCTCCATTTCTGCTTGAATGGCGGTTGCCTCAGCAGCGTCGTCTTCGATGGTACCGAGTCCGTGGGCATTGACGTGGCCGACTTCGCTTGGAGAGACATGCCCCATTTGAAGGGCTGCTTGGATCGCCTGACGGATTGATTGCCCGGTGAGCGTTTTCCCCGGTGGAACGGTTTCTGCGCGTCGACCATGGCCCAAGATTCGTCCGAGAATCTTGGCACCACGTTGCTCGGCATGGGCCAAACTCTCGAGCACTAGGACCGCAGATCCTTCGCTCATCACAAAGCCATCTCGCGCCGCGTCGAAGGGACGGCTGGCCCCAGCCGGGTCTTGATTGTTGCGAGAGATGCGTGCCCCGCCGTGCCAGCAGACATCGACCCACGCCAGTTGTGAGCCAGTTGCCCCGGACAACATGACGTCGGCGTGGCCACGCGCGATTGTGTCGGCAGCTTCGATAATCGCAAGCAGCGAAGAAATATCACCTAAAGTGTGGGTGTTATTTGGTCCCCGGGCATCTTTGGCAATGCCAATATGGCAGGCCGACATATTTGGGAGATATTTCAGCATCCAGAGTGGATAAAGTTGCTTCATACCCGATTCCCAACGGGAGAAGTCGAACTGGCCGTTGTTGTTCGTCTCCCGGTACAAGGCAGTGAGTTCCGGGAGTTCAGAACGAAAAACACTCGCGCCCAAAACAACTCCCAGTCGTTCGGTATCGAGCTTAGCATCGGCCAATTGCGCATCGGCCCATGCCAATTCTGCGGCGGTGAAGGCCATTTGAGTCTCGCGACACATGACCTTGAGGCTTTTACGGGGCTGCACATACTGCTTGCCGTCAAAGTCGGGAACTTCCCCTCCTATGGTGATGGGAAAGCCAGCCTCAGCAAGTCTGGGAATCGTACGCACGCCACTTTGGCGATTCTCTATGGCTGTCCAGACAGCCTCTGAGCCAATCCCCAGTGGGCAAACGATCCCTATTCCCGTGATCACAACTTCTTGCACGAATTCAACTCACACCGCTGATTTTGAGACTTCAAGGCATTTGATCGGGAATCTGATGGGTGGATTGCCACAAATTGCCCGCGGATGCCTGAGAATAAACAGTTTATCGCCCAAAAGAGCTATCAACAACTGTCCAAAACGGGCCGTCTTGGCTGGAAAGTCGTGACCGAGAGCGATAAACTTCAGGATAAAGCAAATTAGCGGCTCCCAAGAGCCGAACATACCAACTGAATCACGCATCCGCATTTCTTCCCGTGAACAACCGCTGTGCCCCAAAGCGAAGCTGTGGTGGTGCAGTGGCCTTCGGCCATGTCGCAAACGATCGAGTCTGAAGTTGTCTCAAACACGCCCTCTGAGGGAGAATTCTCCCTCTCTGAGGCTCGCCGAATTGTCGGTGAATACTTTACTCCAAACCCGTGGATTTACTGGCCCGATTTCCTCTTAAGTTGGACCATTGGCATCGCTGCCTTCCAAGTGGTCGATTTTCCGGGATTGGTCACAGCCGATGAAACTTGGCATTGGCCTGTGCGAATCGTGGCATTTGTGATTTCGTCCCTGCTGATTTACCGTTGCTCGCTGTTTATTCATGAATTGGTACACATCCGAGCTGGGGAGTTTACTGCGTTTCGGTTTGTATGGAACCTGCTTTGCGGTATTCCGTTTTTGATTCCCACGTTTGTCTACTACACACACCTCGATCACCATCGCCGCAAGCACTATGGGACCAAAGAAGACGGCGAGTATATCCCATTAGCGAGACTCCCAGCCTGGCAAATACTATTCTATCTTTCACAGATTTTTGTGATCCCGATTGTTGCAATTTTTCGCTTCGGAGTGCTCACCCCGCTTACCTGGGTCAGCCCATCATTGCGTAACTGGGTCCATCGGCATGCCTCTTCAATGATCATGGATCCGAAGTACATCAGACCACTGCCTACTGAGAAAACACTGCGGATTATTCGATTTCAAGAGGTGTTGGTATTTCTGTTCATTTGGTTCGTGGCTTTGCGGATGGTATGGGCCGGCGGTCTATTATTTGAAGAGCCTTTGCCACCCACTTTCCTGCTCCATGCCTATCTCACCGGTGTATTTGTGCTTCTTATTAATGCCCTTCGCACACTGGGTGCCCACCGCTGGACCCACTTGGGGAATGATGAGATGACATTCGTGGAGCAGATGCTCGATTCAGTGAACTATCCTAAAAATCCTTTGACAGCGGGCTTGTGGGCCCCGGTTGGTCTGCGATTTCATGCATTACACCATATTTTTCCCTCGATGCCTTATCACGCGCTGGCCGAGGCTCATCGCCGACTTATTCGCGATCTGCCGGCTGACTCCCCTTATCGCCGCTGTCAGGCAGATTCGCTTCGGGAAGTGCTAGCCACGTTGTGGCGGCGGGCAAGGCAAAACGATGCTACTCGCTCGCTGTAGAGCACACTTCTCAAAAGTTAATATCACCCTTCCAAACGAAGACGCGATAAGAAAATTATTTTCCTCAACAAGTGTTTTTACACTAATTTCAACGCTAATCTATCCGCTTTACGAGTGCCGATAAGGTGTTTGTCACACTGGTCTTATGCCGATCGGAAAGAACCTGATTACCTCTAAAGCAGGGTGAATCTCGCTCTGTGAAATTTCAAGAATATCGCGAAAAAAAGTTGACTCGATTCTGAGTTCCGTTAAGGTGGACGGTTGTCTGCGATACTTCGTAGTCATTTGACCCCGTGTCTTCTCGGGTCGATGCACTGAAGGGGTCAATCTCTACACTTCTAGAATTGGCAAAAAGCCAGTGGGGGGAGACTAATGACTCGCAAAATCTGTGCGACGGTATTTACTTTCGCAGCCCTGTATCTTTTCGTGAGTGGCTCGGCTGCTGCACTGTCCCTTTCTCTTGATGACAATCCTATGGCGGCGGGTGGATTTGGTAAGGGAGCCGAAGATGAATTCGGCCTTGCCGCGGCACCTACTCTCACGCCTTCGCCTTCTCTCGGATTATTGGGCATACCCTCTGATGGAATTATTTTCAGTCCCGGGATCCCTACTACGTTTGAGCACCTGCCCAACGGCGACTTTATCGATGCCTTCTCAACCAACAAGCCGGTTCCCTTCGGCGCGCCTGGAGGATTCATTCCCTTGATCACACTTCAATTCAGTGTTGATCGTTTGACAACGGGGCTACCAGGGAGTGCGGTACTTGCTGAAGCGGGTTTTGTTCAGCAGATGGGTGATATCTACACTTCAACGGCCGTGTTTCCCCACCCTGCTGCGTTTGTGGGATTGCTCCCGCCTGGACCCTTTGCGGGCGTATTGCCCAGTGCAGGTGTTGGCGGCTCGAATACGTTGTTGATTGATGAATCTGCTTTCGGGCTTACCACGGCCGCGGGTGTCGTACCCTCCGGAGTTCCTGCTGGACCACTCGGTCCTGGTTCTCATGACAACGTAGATGCCTTTGATTTCAGAAGTCAGGTGCCAGATCCGTTGCCGCTATTTCCAGGCGCTGGAGTGTTCCCAGTCCATTCCTATTTTGCCATTGCTCCGGATGAGGCGGCTTTGGTAGGTGCCTCCGCTGCGGATATTTTTGATACAGCCGCTTTTGCCTCTGGAACTGTTGCCATTCCTTATGCGCCTGCATTATCAATGGGGCTGGACACACTAGGACATAATTCAGATTCGATAGACGCTCTTGTGGTGTTCGATAGTGGGCTTCTTGGTGGCCCCTCTAATAGTGGACCAGGTGGCGAACCAGCACGAGATTTTGCACTGTTCAGTCTCGCTCCCGGATCGGCATCGCTCACTCCAGGTGTAGGGGGCGTACCAAAGTCAGCCTCCGATATTTTCTTCACCGACTTTACCGGTAGTTTTGGAGTATTTGCGTTCGCTACCGATTTAGGCTTGCCTCCTGGTGCACCAGGATTTCCGTTCCAGAATCAGTCGAATATCGATGCGTTGGAACTAACGATTCCTGAACCAACTAGTGGATTATTACTGCTGGGGCTTGCAGGTATTGGCTGGTGCAGTCGGCGACGATGAAACCGACCGAACAGGACTTCATGAGCGCGGCTTGGAGAGAGCTAGACTCTCCAAGCCGTGTTTTCCCGCACTTTGAGTTATTTCGTACGATAGTAGGATTGTACGGCCATCAGGAGGTCTCCTGAGGTGTTGTAGAACACCCCGTTCTCAATCGACTTCATAGTGACCGGTCCCTTGAGAGTCGCTTCAATTGTACGGCCGGTGGCAATTTCAATCGCCACACTACCAGTGGCAACGATGCGCAGAGGTGCCTGAGTGCTTCCAACGGTAGCGATCGTGGCGTAAAAGAGGGCACATTGCCTGCCATCCACTTCTCGAAGTTCCTCAAGGCGGAGTTCGAATTTCTCGACCTCTCCCATCTTGTCAAAGCCCATCATGTTGGCAGCGATTTCCGTAGGCACCTTTAAGGTGTCACCGATCTGAATCTCTTGCGAAAGCAAGAACTCGGCCAGTGGATTGGCTTTACCGAAGTTTTCCATGCTACTCAAAACGATCTCAAATTCTTTACGTGTTGGGATTGCCCCTGACGAATCTGTGATGAGCAGTTGGGTGCCTGAACGTGTAATCAGATAGCTCTTTCCCTCGACTTCTTGGGAAACTTCAATTTCAGGTTTGGGATTCTCGGGAGACATCTCCCTTGCAAGCGGATAGGAAACTCGTGCGCGTCTAGCCTGTCCGTTTGTCACCTCAAGAACTTCGATCTCACGCTCTTGGCGGCTACGCATTGCCGTCTTGCTGTCGTTGGCAATCTGCCCGGCCTGTTTAATTACTGTGTGAAGTCCAAGCTCCATGCCCACACGCTGTGTCACACGGTCTCCCACATAAGTTGTTTGCTGAGAAAACACAACCGTCTTGGTTGAGGACACCGGTTTCTGGAACGGAGCGGTCGCAGTGTATGTGGTAGGCAGAACCGTCTGTTCCGCAAAGGCGGCTGGTGGAAAACAGATCGCGACCATAACCAATAGCACATAGAAAAAATGAGTTTTATGCATGGCTTGCTACCTCAGGTAGACGCAAATGGACCTGGAAGGGCAAGTATCATCGCAAGACTTGTGGCAGGGTCAACAGCGATTGTGCCGATGCAAGTCCGCTAGCACTTTTCTAATTGTCGCCAGTTGGCAATGATGTCACAGACTTCGACTTTCGACCGTCCCCTTCCGGGAACGGCTGTAAATCAGATGTCTAATCATTCTGAAGCACTGCATCGAGTGCCCGCCAGGCGACATGCCAGGAAGAGGCGCCTAGGTTATAAGTATTCCACCAGTGGAGCAGTTTTTCGGCCAGTTCGATGGGGGCATCTGTTTGGAAATACCAGCATTTTAGGGCCTGTTCAATGGTGGCCAGATCACATGCGGCCCATTCCACGCTTTCTGCCGCGGCAAGAATCGCCGGGATTGTTGCAAGTTGGGCCAGCGTTGCGAGTTGATCACCTGTTACTCCCTCAGCATAAGAAGGGGTGTCGGCCTGAAGTTGAGCCAACAGCCAACCCAGGCGAAGGGTTTCCGGCAGATTGGGATGCGGATTGGTGAGAACCGCTTCAATAAGCACTCGGTTCGTGCGGAGAAACGCCCGACCATTTCCTCCCAAAAATGGGGTAACAAGCACCACTTCGCCCCCCTCGGCGACAAAGCCTTCTTCGGTCAACTGAGCAAGTGTTCTCATCAAACCAGGGCCGCGAGATTCCCATTGCTCTTGGAGAGGTTTGGCTCGGAGGGAGAGCTCGTCAATCAATTCTGGTCTTTGGTTCATAGTGCGACTTATCAGGCCGCTGATGGCACCAGATAGAATGCTTAGTCGTTCAGGGGTTGCTGTTTCTCTGCCATAGAGCCGAGTGAGTGTAACCTCTACCAGCTGACGATTGTTTTCGTATTCCGCAGCTAGACAAACAAGAGAATCCAGTAGTGAGAGTACGTCCAGACCACTACTTTCGATACTTTGTACCAAAGTGTTGCTAGGTTCGTGCAGCAACTCGGCAAGTGAATTGCTAGCAGAACGATGACCCTCGACCGAGCATAACACGGCATACAACGAACTAACAGAAAGACTGGCCTTCCAACGAAGGTTGATAGGGGACATGGGCACCATGGTGCGCTTGGTGCTGGCAACACGTCAAGGGAGCTTTGCATCTTGAATATCGCCCTGGTGAGTGTGAGCTTGGATTGCTATGATCCCCGCCCCGTTGCCGACCAACCAACGCGTCGGTGCTTCGATAGCAGACCATTGCGGAGCAATCTCCGCACCTGCCCAACGAGAGATCATATCCCATGCAACTGTCGAAGAAACTGCAAATTTTTTTCCTGATGATATGCTTTTTACCTAAGGCAAGTGTCTTGGGCCAAACTCAGTTGCCAGATCCTACGGCAAATAGTGGTCAACAGCTTCCGGTGGACCAATCGACATCGTTGGGAGGCTTGCAGCAACCAAGTGCAATCTCGTCGACTTTGGAGCAATCCCAGGCGGTGAGTGCGCCTCTAGCTCAGATGTCATCTGTTCCCGCCGCACAGCCTCCGAATGCAACGGCCCCAACCGAGCAAGCCGCATTCGGCCCTCCCTTTCAACTCGATGCGGTTGAACAACAATTCGTTGATCAGATCTTACAGATGTGGGAAAATGAAGGCGCAAAAATTAAGACCTTCGATTGTCGATTCGAGCGCTGGGAATATGACCCCGTTTTTGGGCCGCCGAGCGAACCGATGATCAAATGCACTGGCCAACTCACATATGCCAAGCCCGATAAAGGAAGCTTTAAGATTGATGAGATCAAACGTTTTGTGCAGAAGGACCCCGAGAAGCCAGGTGAATACGTTCTACAAAAGGATGAAGTGGGCGAACACTGGGTTTGCGATGGTAAAGCGATCTACGAATACAAGCACGATAAGAAACAGCTGGTGGTACAGGCTCTTCCAGAGGATATGCGCGGGAAATCAATTGTTGACGGCCCGCTTCCTTTCTTGTTCGGTGCCGAGGCTGCCAAGCTCAAGGCACGCTATTGGATTCGCAGCCGGCAATCAAACGCTGCAGAAATTTGGCTCGAAGCGTATCCCCGAACTCAAGCCGATGCGGCCAACTATCACCATGTGGATGTAATGCTTGAACGCAAGACAATGATGCCTCGAGCGATACAAGTCCACATGCCCAACAACAGCAATCGCGCTGTCTACATGTTTGAAAATCCCTCGGTCAATGGCGCACTCAACCAACTGTTCGGCGCTTTGTTCAATGCACCTCGGACACCCCTGGGATGGACACGCGTTGTCGAGGAACTGCCAACGGCACCCCAGGCTTCCCAGCCGGTAGACACTCAGTTGAAATAAGCCTTCTTAGCCGGATCAACACTTTGGTTCGGACAGAGCTTATCCATGGCACGGAGGCAGGTGCGCCTCCGGTAAGCATCATCAGCACGGCCTAATCACCGAGTATCTCTCGATAGACTTCAGAAACTCCGCTAGCCATCGATAGCGCGGAGAAACTGGCCCGATGCCGACTGCTGGCTTGCTGGCAGAAAGCTTCGTAGTCGTAGGGACTCTCGCTACGAAGAATCTCGCCAATCGCGTCGGAAAGTGCTTCAGCACTGCTGGGTTCGACCAGGAGGCCGTTAATACCTGGCTGTACGGCAATGGGAATCCCTTCGACGGCACTTGCCACCACCGGCAATCCAGCGGCCATTGCCTCCAGCACCACCATCGGCATGCCCTCTCCAAACAGGCTCGGGAGAATGAAAAGATCGACCTTACTTAATTCATTCTGGATATCGCTCACGAACCCTGTCCATGTAATCATGTCAGAGATGCCCAGCCGTTCCGCCAGCGTTCTTATCTCAGCCTCATAGGCAGGTGTTTCAAACGGTCCGATGGCTCGCAACTGTACGCTGTGGCCAGCCTCACGCAGAATTGCCAAGGCTTGAAGGAGTACTTCGATTCCCTTGCGCGGCCGGAACAGGGCGGCCATGCCGAGCGTCCAGCAGTCCGAGGGACGTTTGCGGGCAGTTGCTTCAATGGCGGGCACTCCATTGGCGATGTAGGCCACTCGCTTGGGCGAGAAGCCTTGCGAAACCATCAACTCCCGTAAGCTTGGCGACACGGCAATCAAACGAGTCGCCCGTCTGAGCAGAAAGTGTTCCAGACGTTCGTTCACCAAGTTTTGAAACCATCGAGTCGAGTCTTTGCCGGTGGGGCTGTGCACGTGGTACACCAGCGGCACGTCCGCAAGTCGAGCGGCAATGGTGCCTGCCAACAGAGAGCGGGGTGTGTGGGCGTGAACGAGGGCAAAGTCTTCCTGACGGATTAGCTCCGCTAGCTTGCGGCCACACTGCCAATCGAAACGGTTTCGCATGGGAGTGTAAAACAGTTGCGTCGCTTGAGACTTACGGGCTTCTGGGAAGCGATCCGGCTTCACACAGGCAAACGTGACCTCGAAACCAAACTGAGGTAGCTCCTGAGCCAATAAATCCTGTACCCGCTCAGCACCAGAGTAATGCTCACCATTAATGACATGCAGAATGCGCTGCGTAGACTTAGCCGTTGCTGTCGGTTCAGCGGGTGCCAAGAGGGTTTCCGTCATACGGAAAGTCTAGGTCACCCAGGGCGGGGTGCGATTGTGCCGATCGTAGGGACGCAATAACACCCAGGGATTGCAGTCCCTGGGCGTTGGTGGAGAGGCTGATTTTCCCCGTAAGATTTACGCCGGTTGGAGTTCGGCCTTGCGCTCGGCGATGATTTCCGTTTGGATGTTGCTTGGTACGGGAGCGTATTTGCATAGCTCCATTGTGAACGTACCCTGGCCCTGGGTTTGGCTTCGCAGGTCGGTGGAGTAGCCGAAGGTTTCGGCCAGCGGCACTTCGGCGATGATCTTGCAGATGTTATTCTGCGTGTCGGTCGAGATGACCATGCCGCGCTTGCTGGAGACTTGGCCGACTACCGGACCCTGGAATGACTCGGGGCATTCGATTTCCATGAGCATGATCGGCTCAAGCAGCACAGGCTTCATCCGCTGGAAATTCTCGCGGAAGCACTCCTGTGCGGTGAGCATGAATGCCATGTCCGATGAGTCCACGTCGTGGTAGGATCCATCGACCAATTCAACCTTGAGTCCCACGACGGGATAGCCTGCCACGGGTCCCTTTTCCATCATGTTTCGGAAGCCCTTTTCGATGGCCGGGATGTAGTTCTTGGGAATCTTGCCACCGGTAATCTTGTCGATAAACAACAGTTCGCTACCGGCTGCGGCTTCGCGATCTTCATCGTTCATCGGACTGATCGTACCGACAATGTGGCCATACTGCCCAGAACCACCGGTTTGTTTCTTGCGTTTGTGGTCGAAGGCAAACGGGACCGTGCCGCTTTCGCGGTAACTCACCTTTGGTGCACCGACTTCCACTTCCACGCCATATTCGCGGCGGATGCGTTCTACGTAAATCTCCAGGTGCAATTCACCCATTCCGGCGATTACGGTCTCGCCGGTTTCTTCGTCGGTGGAAACTTGGAAGGTCGGATCTTCCTTGCGGAATCGCTGAAGGGCTTTGCCGAGCTTGTCGGCATTGTCCCTTGAGAGGGGATTAATCGACATCTTGATTACCGGAGCCGCGACGAACATGCTCTCCAACGTGCAGTAGTTAGGCTGTGAGCAATACGTATCGCCGCTGGCACAGTCGATTCCCATGATTGCTACAATATCGCCGGCTTCAGCCCTATCGATTTCTTCTCGCTTGTCACTGTGCATGCGAACGATGCGACTGAAACGTTCCTTTTTGCCGGTTCGTTGATTGTAGTACTGCTCACCCTTGGCGACGGTCCCTTGATACACACGGGTGTAAGTGAGTTGGCCATATTCGTCGTCGACGATCTTAAAGGCCATGCCCACGAAGGGGTCTTTGGGATCGCTGGTGAGAGGAATCTTCTTGCCTTCTTCGGTGGGATCGAGAGCCACGAATTGGCGATCCAAAGGAGAAGGAAGATAGCGGTTCACCGCATCCAGAAGGGGTTGAACGGATTTGTTTTTGAAAGCCGAACCCATGTAAACCGGGGTAAAACCTTGGTTGATCGTCGCATCGCGAATAATTTTGTGAATCAGTTCCTCAGGGACTTCCTCCTCCGAAAGAAGCAGTTCCATCAATTCGTCACTATACATCGAAAGTGCTTCGAGCATGTGATGTCGCCCGGCCTCGGCAGCTTCCTGCAACTCAGAGGGGATTGGTTCTTCGCGCACGATCTCGCCATTGGAACCATCGTTGTATATGGCTTTCATCTTGATAAAATCGACGACGCCCTGGAATTTTTCTTCTTTGCCGATCGGCAATTGCATGGCAACTGCGTCGGCGCCCAGCTTGTTACGTACTTGCTTGACGACAGAGTCGGGATTGGCACCAGTGCGGTCCATTTTGTTGATGAACGCAAGTCGGGGAACGTTATAACGCTTCATCTGTCGATCGACAGTCATCGATTGTGACTGCACGCCACCTACTGAACAAAGCACCAACACGGCACCGTCCAATACGCGCAGGCTGCGTTCCACTTCAACCGTGAAATCGACGTGGCCAGGCGTGTCAATAAGATTGATGTTGGTTCCTTGCCACTTGACTGATGTCGCAGCACTGGTGATAGTGATACCGCGCTCTTTCTCGAGCTCCATATGGTCCATGGTCGCACCATCACCACCTCCGCGCACGTCTTCTATTTTGTGAATGCGGCCAGCATAAAACAAAATGCGCTCACTGAGGGTCGTTTTCCCCGAGTCAATATGCGCCGAAATACCAATGTTTCTTACTTTGCGAAGGTCCATAGTTTTGCCTCAAACAAACCAATCACCAATCCATCACGCTACAGCTGGTGCGCCTTTGCCATATGGGACAACCACGCGGCAATATCACAGTGGAACTACCGGGAAGGCGACAGCCCTCCAGGCTAACACTCAGAATTCAAACAAGGGTGGACTTCCTGTCGCCCTGTCGCTAGGCGGGGTAAACTGGTATTTTGCCTTGAATGGATTCAGATAGCTAGTGCAAATGCAGTTTTTCTAGGGGAATTATCATTCTTCTCCGCTGGACAATTCGTCGCTCCATTGCTGCACAAGATTAGGCATCGCAGGCAATCGGGCAAATAGCGATTTTTGTGCGAAGCCGATTTACAAGACCTAGATCCCTCTTCCTTGATCCTTGAAAGGCCTCGATAATACTAGCGGTAAGTGCTTTATTCATAGATAGATACGTACTCTAGATAAGCAAAGCATGTATTGAGGGGAGTGCTGGCATGGCCAAGCCAAGTGAAGAATCGGTGAAGAGGTCGGCTAATTCGCTCCCAGCGGGATGGCTTTCTCGATGGCCTGCTCTCACTTTTCTCCTTCCATTCGCCGTTTTCATGCTAGTTGGAAGTCTGGAACCGACCCCTCCCAAACAGAATGCTCGACAGAATGACACTGCCAATGCCTCAAGCGAGGGACCTCTGGAAGAAGTAATGGAGACAACCGTCGCCGAAGAGTTCTTTCCGGACGACGGTGGCCTGATCCCAAGGATTCCCTATGCCTACTACCCCTGGGTTTATACGCTCAAGATTGTGCTGACGGGCATTTCGATGGCGCTGGTCTGGCCCGGCTATCGCACCTTCCCCTGGCGTGTGAGTTGGCTGAGCCTGCTAGTGGGGGTTGTGGGGGTCGGCTTGTGGATCCTGCTTTGTCATTTGCGGTTGGAACCCAAACTCATCGGCCCGGTGGATCGCTTCTTAGGAAGTTTCATTCCTGGTCGTGAGCCTGGAGAGGTTCCTACGATCGGGCTACTTGGAATTTTGGGGACCGGCGAGCGAAGTGCATACAACCCTCTGTTGCAGATGGCGGATCAGCCGGTTGTCGCTTGGGCATTTTTGTTCGTCCGCTTTATTGGTCTGGCTCTAATCGTACCAGTGATCGAAGAATTTTTTCTACGCGGATTCCTTATGCGGTTTGTCATGCATCAGCAGTGGTGGCAAGTACCCTTCGGAGAGGTCGACGGCACTGCCTTGTTGGTCGGCACGTTGGTTCCCATGTTGATGCACCCTGGCGAATTGCTAGCTGCGGCTGTGTGGTTTAGCATGGTCACGTGGCTGATGATCCGCACGCGTAATATCTGGGACTGTGTCGTCGCCCATGGCGTCACAAACTTACTGTTAGGACTCTACGTTGTCCTGTTCGATCAGTGGCAATTGATGTAGGGTGGGTATGGCCCACCCAAAAATTGGTTCGCCTTCAAAGCTAAGAAGGTGGGCAGTGCCCACCCTACTATCATGCCCACCCCATCCGCTCCAAATTCATCACTGATACCTCCGCGGTTTCTCTTCCGCTTCGCCGTTGAGATTCAGCGATGTGAGCCGTTGTGGAGTGCTGCGGGTGTCGTGCTTGATGAGAAGTATCGGTTACCTGCATTGGAGCAACTCGACGGCCAGCGCCAGTTGGCAGAGGTACGGATGGCATGGAGCGGGCAAGGCCTGGCCTGGTGGGTACGCGTTGAAGGAAAGAACCAACTCCCTTGGTGCCGTGAGTCTCGGTTGGACGATAGCGATGGATTACAGGTGTGGATAGATACACGCGCCACGACCAACGTGCACCGTGCCAGCCGGTTCTGTCATCGCTATGCGTTTCTACCTCGCGGAGGTGGACACACAGCCGAAGAGCCTGTAGCAGACCAACTGCTGATCAATCGGGCCCGCGAAAATGCCCGTCCAATCCGCCCCCGTGAGTTACAAGTGAAAGCGAAGGTGACGAAGTCGGGGTACGAAATGTCTGCATTCGCACCCGCTGTTGCCCTCCACGGTTTCGATCCCGTGGGATCGCCTCGCTTGGGATTTACTTACGCACTCCTGGATCGAGAGCAGGGGTTGCAAACGTTCTCTTTGGGCCCCGAGTTTCCCTATGAAGAGGATCCAAGCTGTTGGGCCGAAGTGCTGTTGGTGGACTGATACGGCCGCCTCCCTAGGGGCTTCCGTTTCTGGCTCGCCAGCTAGCTATTTCCCGCAGTAGTCGATGATGCGGGCGATCTCGCTCTTTAGATCGGCTCGCTTGACGATGCGGTCGATGTAGCCGTGTTCGAGCAGGAATTCACTTGTTTGAAATCCCTTAGGGAGTTCGATACGAATCGTGGCTTTGATAGTTCGCGGTCCCGCAAAACCAATAAGTGCCTTGGGTTCGGCAAAGATGATATCTCCCAACGAAGCGAAACTTGCGGCAACGCCACCCATGGTTGGGTTTGTGAGTACCGAGATGAATAGCCCTTGTGCTTCGTCATAGCGGGCCAGCGCGGCAGAAACTTTCGCCATCTGCATGAGAGAAAAAATCCCCTCGTGCATGCGGGCTCCCCCACCCGAGCCGCTGATGATAATCAGCGGTAGACGCTCGACGGTCGCGCGTTCGACAAGTCTGGTAAGTTTCTCTCCGACGACCGATCCCATGCTACCCATGATGAATGCAGAGTCGGTGACGCCAAATGCCACCCGCCGGGCACGAATCATCCCGCTACCGGTGAGTGCAGCGTCGCGTAAGCCTGTCCGCTTTTGCTCGCCGACGATTCGCTCACTATATTTCTTCTTGTCTTCAAATCCCAAAGGGTCGGTGGGCGAGAGGTCGGCATCCCATTCTTCAAAAGTGCCCGCGTCAAGCACGGTGTTGATCCGATCCCGCGCACCGAGATACATATGAAAGCCACACTCGGGACAGACGTTCATCAGTCGCTCAAACTCCTTGCGGAAGATCATCGCTCCGCAGTCTTCACAACTGAGCCACAGCCCGCTTGGAACGCCCCGCTTTTCTCGTGCCGGCTTTGCCTGTTCTTTCGACATTTTTGTTTCGCCGATTGCCATGTTGGCAGGTGCTTAATCGATAGGGGACGGATTTGCCAGAAGTCTACCACACCGCACCAGTATACCAAGCGTTTCAGAGGCTAACCATGCCGCAAGGCAGTGCGAAACCTACTCATCACTGGTCAGACTGGAAGCGGTTACCAAGGGTTCGGGTGCGGAGATCAACTCCCAGGCTGGTCGAGAATGGCAGCAACATTGCCAGAGATTGCCAAATTCGGCATCTTTCAGCAGGTGATTGAGCACACTTGCCAGCGGTTCAGGAAGCACGAGGGCGATGGTCCCCTCTTTATGCTTTTTGATCCATTTGTTGAGCACTTCTTGCAGTCGCTCCTGAGCTGCTTGCAGAGTTTCGCCTTCTGGGGGGCAAACTGCCTCAGGGTTTTCGAGCCATTTCCGATAGACCTTTGGTTGGTTGTTTTTCACATCCGCAATAAGCATTCCCTGCCACAGACCCAGATCAAGATTTCGGAGATTCTTGTTCGTTTTAACTTTCTGATGTAGGAATTCCCCAACTAATTCGGCAGTTTGCTGCGTGGCCTTGCCGGGGCCCGCAAAGAGTGCTTCCACTTGGTACTCTCCCAATTGCTCGGCGAGCCCCGCTATTTGGTTGCGTCCTTCTTCACTCAAGGGAAGGTCGATTGTCCCCTGGATCCGACCCTGCGAGTCATAATCGGTTTGTCCTGTGCGTATCAAGAGAATGTTCAGCATGGCAGTTTAGGGGAATACTCCCGTCACTTTTTCTTAATTATCGTTTGACATCCGCTAAACGCTGCAGTTCGCGAAGGCTTGTTTCATAGTTTGGAGTACGGAAAATCGCCGAACCCGTGACAAACATTTCAGCCCCGGCTTCTGCACACATGTTGATTGTATCCGGTCCGACACCTCCATCGACTTCAATGAGTACCTCGGGTGGCAGCACGGCCCGCAGCTGGCGAACTTTGTCGAGCACGCTTTCATTGAATTGCTGACCGCCGTATCCTGGCATCACAGTCATGGCGAGTACATAGTCACACGCATCTAGAAAGGGTTCAACAGCGGATATCGGAGTAGGCGGGTTTAATACCAGACCTGCCGCGGCACCAAGGGTGCGGATCTGCTCTAGTAAGGGGCGAGGATCCTCAACCGCCTCAATGTGAATGGAGAGGAGATTTGACCCTGCCTCAACAAACTGCGGAAGGTACCTGCCGGGATCCGTAATCATCAGATGCACGTCCAACGGTAAATCGGTGGCACGTCTTACAGCTTCTATGATGGTGAACCCATAAGTGATGTTCGGAACAAAATGTCCATCCATGATATCCAGATGCAACGCCTTAGCACCGGCCTCTTCCACGGCCCGAACTTCACGCTCCAAGTTGCCAAAGTCACACAGTAGCATCGATGGTAATACTACTGGACGAGTGGCGCGCAACTGGGCAAAGGAAAAACCGTTACTCATAGGGTTCAACAAAAGATCGGGTCGGCTGGATCAGACTTCGTACAAATTGGAATGGACAACTCTTGGGCCGACTACGGGAAGGATCTGCAACAGGGGCCAGATTCTAACAACCTCTCTCGTCGATCTCTACTGGGACCAGTCGGGGAGGGTCCTGAGAAACATCGTTACTTCTTTGTCTGTAAGGTGTTATGTCAAATTAAGGTCATAAGAGAAAAACATGCCCCAATCGAATTGCGGGCCTAATTGTCATCCAGGTCATCACTTCTCGGTAAATCCGCTGGCGAGTTTATGTTTAACAATTGATTGAATCGTTCCGTCGTTCGATAGACGGGTTGTGCAGTTGCTTGGCTAAGCCGCTCGAGTTTCAACAATCCTCGACGTATCAACTGATTGAGCAGCACCGTGCTGCGTGCGCCGCGCACCTTGGCAACCTCCTCGGCGCTCACCGGTTGGCGATAAGCAACAATCGAGAGTACCTCAATTGTCTGTGGTGACAGCCTTACGTGACGAGTGTTGCCACTAAGCCGTTGCCGAACTGCTTCGTGTTCTGCGCAAAGTTGCATACGATACCCGGCACCCTCGCTTACGATTCTGTAACTAGATCCGCTTTCGGTGTAGAGTTCATTGAGTTGATCGATCAGCGAATCAACCTCATGTGGTGAGACATCTCGGATATGTGCGGCCATCGAGCGATTGCTAAGAGGTCTGCCATCCTCCTGACCGACAAAAAGCATGCCTTCGACAATCATACGAGGGGACAGGACCTGCTTATCACAAGCATCTGGAGATTGCTGCTGAATTTCATCGAGTGACTGCGCTAACTCAAGATTCGTGATCTCCTGATCCGATGGCTCCCTTGTGTCCGAGGCAGTCAGACGGGCAAATGCTGCCGAGAGACGCTGAAGAGAAAACCTGCTCGCAGTGACATCGGGCTCGACCGCATTGTCAGCAGCGTTCTTTCCAGTATCAATCTTCGAGGATTTGGACATTACTTTAAATGATAGAAATCGAAATCAACTACAGGCAAGAGCGGTCTGGATTGCCGTGCTAGCATTGGGGTCTGGCCTCGACATGCGCAAAGCAGGTGAGTTAAAAAGCCAAAGGTTTTCAGGCATCTCCCTCGTGTTATTTTCAAACGATGAATCTTAACTTAATCGCCCAAGCTGCCTCAGCAACTCCAAGTGAAGCTCCCCAAAAACTGGATGCTACAGATATTGCTTTAAAAAACTTTTGGCAGGAATTCTGGAGTATGAAATGGGAGTCCATTGATGGGAGCGAATGGCTCTTTGCTCTGAAGTATTATGGATTCCGCGCCATGCTAGTAGTGGTGCTCATGATCCTGGCTTGGACGATTTCGGGGTGGCTTTCTAGTGGAGTTGGCCGGGGGCTGAGGCGAATAAAGTTTGATGAAACCCTTACCAAGTTCATCGCCAAACTAGTCCGTTGGCTTGCACTTCTGCTCGTCGCTCTAACATGTCTGAGCTTGTTTGGCGTTGAAACCACCAGCTTTGCTGCGCTGATCGGTGCTGCCGGTCTGGCAATTGGATTGGCATTCCAAGGGACGCTTTCCAATTTTGCTGCAGGTGCGATGCTACTGATTTTCCGCCCCTACAAAGTTGGCGATACCGTGAATATTGCCAATCACTTGGGAAAAGTGAATGAGATTGCACTCTTCACGACCGAAATCGATACTTTTGACGGGCGTCGCATCATTATCCCCAATAGTTCGATCTATGGTGCGGTGATCGAAAACATTACCTACCACCGCACCCGCCGCGTTGATATTGCCGTAGGAACCGAGTACGCCGCCGACCTTGACGAAACCCGCCAGGCGTTGGAACGCGCGATGGCAAATGTACCACAAGCACTTCAGGATCCCGCACCGGCCGCTGTCCTCCTGGAACTGGGCGCATCAAGCATCAATTGGTCCGTGCGAGTGTGGGTGGGTCGCGACGACTTCGGTGACGCCAAACAAGCCCTTATTCGTGCGATCAAGGTGGAACTCGACCGTTCGCAGATCGGCATTCCCTTCCCGCAAATGGATGTTCACCTCCAGTCATCCAATGGCATCGACAGCGATAAAGCTGCCTAACTTGCCCCTCAGACGTTTCGGCGTTAGCTTAACGGTTTGCCAGTGTGGAGGTTTAAACATTAGCCGGAAGCACACCTGCTTCCGGAATTCCCGGAGACAGGTGTGCCTCCGGCTAGCCAAGATTTATGGGGAATGATTTCATGGACATTCAGAACCTGGATTCCGTCCCTGCCTTTACCACCAAGGATGGTTCCGAAATCCGCGAGCTATTGGCCCATCGAAATTCCTGCATACAGAATCAAAGCCTGGCTGAAGCGCGGTTGCCGGCGGGTGGGAGCACTGCCCCGCATTACCATCCGCTTTGCGAAGAGATCTACTATTTGCTCCAAGGAACTGGCAAAATGCAGATTGAGGACGACATGCAAGACGTTGGTCCTGGAGACGCGATTGCCATCCCCCCTGGCGCTCGCCACCAAATTACCAACACGGGTAGCGGAACATTGAAGTTTCTTTGTTGCTGTGCTCCAGCCTACGAACACGAGGATACCGTTATGGTAGACGATTGGCCTGCATAGGGGGCGCAAATCACTCCAGGCATTTGCGCTTTTGGCTCGCCTAAGATATTCAAACCACCATCCACTAACCACTCTCCACCTATGACAAACTTCCGCACTGAACGTGACACGATGGGCGAGATGCAAGTTCCCTCCGATGCTTTGTACGGAGCTTCCACTGCCCGCGCTGTCGATAATTTTCCAATCTCCTTCGAACCGGTTCCCGCCGTGATGGTCCATGCCTTCGGGCATCTCAAAGCGGCCTGTGCTGAGGCGAATCGCCAGCTCGAGAAACTCGACGCCAAGCGGGCCGACGCGATCATTGCTGCGGCGAACGAAGTGGCTGAGGGGAAGCACGATCAGCATTTTCCGGTCGATATCTATCAGACCGGTTCCGGCACGTCGACCAACATGAACGCCAACGAAGTGATCGCCAATCTGGCGAACGAAAAGCTAGGCTTCGGCGTGGGTGCCAAGGGGGTCGAAGGAGCGGTGCATCCCAACGACCATGTGAACATGGGGCAGTCTTCGAACGACACGTTTCCCACTGCGATGCACATTGCTGCGGCTAAGGCCATCAAGGAAGACTTGATCCCCAGCCTGGAGCGACTCCACAAAGCACTCGTCGAGAAGGCAACCAAGTGGGATGCAATCGTGAAAATTGGTCGTACTCACTTAATGGACGCCACGCCAATTCGCGTCGGCCAGGTCTTTGGCGGCTACGCGGCTCAGGCTGAGTACGCCGTTGCCCGTGCCAAGCAGGCGCTCAGTCTCCGCACGAACCTCGAAATCGGCGGCACCGCCGTCGGCACGGGGATCAACACCCATCCCGAATTCGCGGCCAAGGTGTGCGCGGCACTGACAAAACGACTTGGCATCGATTTTGAAGAAGCTGCCAATCACCCCGAAGCACAAGCGGCTAAGGATGCGTTCGTTAGTGCCCATGGTGAGCTCAAAACGATTGCCGTTTCACTTTCCAAGATTGCCAACGACATTCGTCATCTGGGCTCTGGTCCAAGATGCAGCATTTTTGAGTTGTCGCTGCCTGCAACCCAGCCGGGCTCTTCCATCATGCCTGGCAAGGTGAACCCAGTCATATGCGAATCGGTGATGCAGGTGACCTGCCGCGTGATTGGCAACGATGCAACCGTGACGACTGCCGGTCTTGGTGGCGTGGGTTCGTTGTTTGAACTGAACGTCGCCATGCCAGTGATGATCGACGCCTTCCTGGAATCAACAAAACTGCTGGCCAATTCGGCGGGTGTGTTCGTAGACAAGCTCGTAAAAGATCTGGAAGTCAACGAAGCTCGCTGCCGCGAGTTGATCGATCAATCGCTGATGATGGTCACTTCGCTCGCTCCCGTAGTGGGATACGAACAGGCGGCCACGCTGGCCAAGGACGCCTTTAAACAGGGCACCACTATCCGCGAGTTGTGCTTGGATCGCAAGATTCTGCCGGAGGCCGAACTCGACAAAGCGCTCGATCCCGATAGCATGACCCGGCCACAAGCGTGACTTAGGCGTTTCTGTAGTCATAGGTGGGTGAGGTGGGTCAGGCTTGTCATAAGTTCGAAGGTGTCTATAGCACATTATCTTCTATTAAATCGCTGTGATGCGAAAGTAGAGTCTTATAGAAGTCTTCAAGCGATTACTGTTTCTGTCTCCCTCCTTTAGCCTGCCAATATTCCAGAAACTTCGCGACAGATTCCCCGGCTGGCTCTGCCCCTTGCCGGTGCTCCTGAATCGTCCGTCCGAAGTAGTGGCTGATCCAACCGTCGACTCGATCATCGGTCTGCTGGATGAATTGGTCTAATTCCTCCAGCGAGCAGCTCAAGGGAAAGACTTCCTCCACTACCAGGGGCTTGCCAATGTCATAAACTGCCAGGGCGTCTACAGCTTTTTTCACTTCACCTGATTTCGGATAGAAGTGCACGCTCACGAAATCGAGATGGCGGGCAACTTCAGGCGAATAAAATAGGGGCTTGGCCCCTGGAAATACTTGTGCCCACGGAATGACTCCCACGGTGATCAAATGGTCGGCATCGTGTTTGCGGATCGCAGAGACCATCTGCCTGACCCATGCCTCAGCAATTACCTTGTTGGTTCGCTCTCCCGGTTCGATGCTGAGCCGCTGTACAAAGTACATTCCTCCAAGTTCGCCCAGATACCAGGGATTCTCTTCGGCTTTGGCCTTGGTGATAATGGGCTCATTGATCAGGTCGTAACAGAACACCGCAGGATGCCCGGCACACGTCTTGGCGATTGCTTCCCAGAAAACTGCTTGAACCTGCCAGCGGTCTTTCTCCGAGAGTTCGTCATACCAGGAAGGGACTTTTGCCAGGTGGTAGCAGCCAAGGCCCGTAAGATCTAGGTAGAGCTCGAATTTCTCGGCAAGATCCAAAATGTCTTTGAGCCGCTCCAGCTCGGCTTCCTCAACGTCCTGCGGTGACTTCATGTAAGTTCCAAGCTGAAGATGCACCCGCACGACGTTTGCGCCAAGTGCGCGCATCTCCCGAAAGTCCTCCTCGACGCGTGGCCATTCTTTCTCCCAGTACTCTTCGACGATCTCGCCGAAATCTCCTACATAGTTAAAACCCCAGGGAACAAATGGTTCGTCAGATGTGCCACGCACAAAATGCCCATCGCTGATGCGAATCGGCTTCAAGCGAGAAGGCTTGCTAGCGTCTGAGTCAGCCAACCCAAGCTGTGCAGGGATCACGACGATTAGTAGGAAACAACACGCTCTTAGCAACATTTTCGATACACACTGAGACTAGGCGAATGGTCAACCCGAGATCTGGCCAGATTTCTCGGAGTACCTCGAAATGACAGGAAACTGCTGCCCCTATGCTAGCACAAATAAGGTCGGCTACAGGATAGATAGGCAAGCTACCCAAAGATTTCCGATTCTTTTGAGTGTTTCGATTCCAGTGATTTTAACGCTGTAGCCGATACCTACGACTGAGGCGCTGTAGGTTCAGCCGCCACGCTAGGTTGCTAGCTCTGCAAAGTCCCCCAACTTGCGGATCGTGAATTATGAATAAGTCAGTTTTAGTCTATTACTTTCCTCTTTTAATCGGGATCGGTTTCCTGGTGGATATATGGAGCGTTTGCGCTGGAGAGGGATCTTTTCGGTTCGTAGAAGATGCCTCTCTCGCTGAGTCCCCATTAGTTGCTGACTCGCAGGATGGAGATTCGTTTGTATTCGTTGAAGAAGCTTCCGCTCCTGCTCTTGCGGATTCTCAACAATCGCGCGGAGAGATCAAGCTAGTTAGCGATGAATTGAGTCATCCTCTAGTTGTCCGTAAAGATGCTCGTCTCAACGGCTCGCATGCCGGAAGAGCCCAGGAAGCGATGCAGAGTTCCATAGCAGCACGGCCGGTTGTGCGACAGTCTGCCACTGTGCGGCTCAAGGTATCTGAGCCCAAACCTCTCGACGCCGTGGGTCAAATGCTTGTTGATGCTCACTTCCAATCGCAAACTGCTGCCACCACAACCGACTTTTCTGAAGTCATCGATCTTGGCGTCGAAGCAATCCGGCTGGGAGCTAAAGGTGAGAACAAGCAATTCGCAAACCGATTGATTTCCTGGTCGCTAAACCGCCGTGGGCAGCTCTACGCGGATGAAGGGAAGGCTGAACTGGCAGATGCTGATTTTCAAGAAGCTTTACATTTCGACCCCAAGAATTGGCGCGCTATGCACAATCGAGGTGTCTCCTATGCGGAAGCTGGCCTGTTTGCCGAGGCCTTTGATGATTTCAACTTGGTCATTGAGATAAATCCGCTCTTTGCGAAAGCCTACACAAATCGGGCCACTCTGTTCGTACAGGCAGGTGACCTAAAAAGTGCCGAACAAGACTACAAGCAGGCGTGCCGCCTCGATAACAAGCTTTCCTCGGCTCGACTGGGTCTCGCGCGGGTGTGTCACATTGGAGGACGCTGGGAAGAAGCCTACGCCCATTTCACAGCCGCCGCCAAGCTCGATCCAGAGAATCCTGGTATCCTCTGTAGCCGTGGTGATTTACTCGCCGACATGGGCCGATATGCCGAGGCACTCTCAGACTATGCTGAGGCCATCGAAGTTAAGCCCAGTTTTGCCCATGCCTATCGCAATG
The DNA here is from genome assembly GCA_937925545.1 of uncultured Planctomycetaceae bacterium. Lineage (GTDB taxonomy): Bacteria > Planctomycetota > Planctomycetia > Pirellulales > Lacipirellulaceae > Bythopirellula. The sequence continues at coordinate 494,103 of CALALR010000014.1, read as the reverse complement.
GTGCTTGGCTGTTGGCTACCTGTCCCGACGAAAAATACCGCGATCCAGAAAATGCTGTACTCGGTGCACGGCAGGCACTGGAGTTTGAATATGGTGAACGCCATGTTGCCCTCGATACTCTTGCTGCTGCACTAGCGAATGCAGGCGAGTTTGAAGAGGCGATCAAGACCCTCGAAGAAGCCATTGAGCTAGCTCCCTCCGTCATGCGTGGCGATTATTTGGCCAGGATCAAACTGTATGAGTCTCGCCATCCGTACCGCTCCCATCCGGTGGCAGTCGTTTCTCATGCGCTCTATGAAGGCGATTGATTCGCTTCAGAATGGCTGTGAGATTGCCAGTCACCGGCTCTAGTAATATTGCCAATACGAAGCAGGGATTTGGGCCGCGCTCATCTTTCTCACTGCTTCCAGCCTATTTGACAAGCCTCGTTACCATCGCTAAACTGCCTTGATGAATTGATCGTGCGTTGGTGATCGGCTAGTGAGAAGTTTGTCTCAGCCGACAAACAGGGAACTCCGGTGAAAATCCGGGACGGCCCCGCCGCTGTGACCAGGCATTATCAAGCGAATTTTCTTTTAGAGCCATTGATCGCTGGTCCACTCAAGGTGGATTCGATCGAGAAGGCCCGTTCGCTTGAGCTTGGGAGTCAGAAGACCTACCAACGTGGTGTATGTGAGCTCGCTGCGAGGGACGGCGCCCACGTAATTTGAAAACTCTGCTGAGTTGTGCAACTGATTTGGCTGTGGGTGGTCCTATCTTCTGGGGCGACTGCGCTCGGCCATCTCGCTGCACTACCCTTGGAAGCAGCGTATGTGCGACATCAAGCCTTCTGAGAAAATTGTCCAGCGGCGCGCCGGTTTTACTTTAGTCGAGCTACTGGTCGTAATCGCCATCATAGGGGTGCTGGTCGCGCTCTTGCTCCCTGCCGTGCAATCGGCTCGCGAATCAGCCCGGCGCGCACATTGTCAAAACAACTTACGACAAATTGGCGTAGCCGTACTCAACTTTGAACAGCAACTCCAGCAATTTCCTATTGGCTGTCAGGAGAAACGTACACCAGTCACAAATCCTGCGGGCAGGCAGTTGTCATGGTTGATCCATGTACTGCCTCAATTAGAGCAAACCAAACTATACGACCAGTTAGATCTTTCGGCAGGCTACGATGCTGTGCGCAATCAACGTCCTGCGCAAACTTTGATTCCTGTCTTGTTGTGTCCTAGCACTTCGCGCCTGGCAAGTGAGCGTCAGGGGTATTGGGCAGGTGCTCCAGACGGTAGGCAAGGTCTGGCCGTTTCTGACTATGGGGGGAACTACGGGGCTGCTTTCACTGCACCCTCAGCTAACGGAGTATTGCTTTATGACCGAGCGATCACGATACGAGAAATCACAGACGGTTCCAGCCAAACTCTATTGGCCAGCGAGGATACCGGCCGAGATTGGATCATGGACGGAGAGTGGATCAACGGAGAGAACGTTTTCGACCAATTGGGCACCATCAACTCCCAGCAACACAATGAAATCTGGAGCGACCATCCCTCGGGTGCAATGACTGTTTATTGTGATGGAAGCGTACATTTCTTAAGTGAATCGGTGTCGAAAGAAGTACTTCGAGCATTATGTACAAGAAGCGGTTCCGAATCACACCTCAGTGTGATCCCCTAATAGTTATCTTTTGCAGAAAGAGCAACACTATGATTCGAATTATTTCGATCAAACAATTCTCATTTTTGTGTTTCGTCCAAGCGATTTGCTGCCTGACGTTACATTCTTCAAGTGCCCTGCCCCTGGGCTTTGGGGTTTCGTCAATACAGCTCGATGCTCCGCCCGTGGGATTGGCGTTTGACACAGGGGGTACGCTCTACGCCATGGAGGGGGCACCCTTTGGAACGAATGTGGCTAAGATTCGCGTGATACATCCTGACGGTTCGTTTGGAACAGATATTTTGCTGGCAGGAGACGATGAAGACAATTTTTTTATTGGCGGCATGACCTACGATCCTATCACTGATGGCCTCCTTATTACGGATAACACGTCCGATGGACGGATTTATTCCTTGAGCAAGGCAGGCACGAAGCAACTCGTGGCCAGTGGGATACCTGCCATCGCAGGTGTAGCTGTTCGCAGCACTGGGGAGATCTTTGTATCTACTGCATTGGGCGACAATATAGGACAGGTGGTTCAGGTAGATCGAACTACGGGGAATGCGAGTGCAGTCGTGACAGGGATCGACTTCGGTGCGGGGTTAGCATTTGACGCCTCCGGAGATCTATATGTTCAGGATGCAGATGCAACTACCTTTGCCGGTAGAATCCATCGACTGCCCATTACCGTCTCAGGTGGTTCCTTAGCATTCGGAAGCCTGGTCCCGCTGATCAGTAACATGCAATCAGGGGCAGGAATTGTCTTTGACGGCGAAGGCGATCTGTTCACCACCGGGAGTGGAGGTCTTTATAAGGTTGCCGGAGAGCCACCTGCAGAAAGCCTTTTCTACCACGATGGTGATCCGTTTCAGTTTGCCACAGCTATTGCCTTTAACCCAGGCAGCGATCCCTTTGAACCCTTCGCAGGTTCTAATGGTGGTAGGCTAGTGTTTATGGGCAATTTCGGTTTTAGCAATCAGGACACCTTCGTAACACTAATTACTCCTGCTGAACCACTCGATGCAGATTTCAATGACGATTCCTACGTCGACGGTACCGATTTACAAGTCTGGCAAGTAAACTTCGGCGCCTGCTGCTCTGCCGACAACGTGCACGGCGATGCTGACGGCGACCAAGACGTTGATGGTAGAGATTTACTTATCTGGCAGCGACACTATTTCCCTTCAACCGACGCAACGGGTTGGGCCGTACCTGAGCCCGGTACGCTCATTTTGGTAGCAGTCATGCTGATTTCACTTGGTACTCGGCGCAATCGTACCGCGTGACTTTTGGGCTGCACAATGGTTCAATGGAGGTCTCAGTCGTTGTGACTTCCAAACCATTTCGAATGCCCTTTCATGTCTAAAAACTCCGCTGAAGTCGTACACAATGCTCGTGCATGGGACCGATTGGCCCGGGATCAGGTACCACTAGCCCGGCCAGCGACCGATGCCGATCTTACCGACCCCTTAAGCAAGGTTGATCCGCTCGGTTGGTTGGGTGGTTCGGTACAGAGCAAGAACTTGCTGTGCCTCGCTGCGGGAGGTGGTCGTCATGGCGCGATTTATGCTGCTGCAGGTGCAAATGTCACTGTGGTGGACATCAGTGGCGAGATGTTGGCACTTGATCGAGCAGTTGCCGCTGAACGTAAATTAGCTATTCACACCGTGCAGACTTCGATGGACGATCTCTCGATGTTCACAGCGGCAGAGTTCGACATCGTGGTCCATCCGGTGAGTACCTGTTACCTGGCAGATGTGTCGCAAGTGTTCTCTGAGGTGGCGCGGGTCCTTAAGCCAGGAGGACTCTACATTAGTCAACATAAATCTCCTTCGAGCCTACAAGCAGATATTCGCCCTCAGAATGGTAATTACCGCATTATCGAACCGTATTACCGTACGGGCCCCCTTCCTCCTGTGGAATCCTGCCGACTCCGAGAAACAGGTACGTTGGAGTATCTTCACCGTTGGGAACAGCTCGTCGGCGGAATCTGCCGAGCAGGGTTTGTAATTGAGGACTTGGTAGAACCTGTGCATGCCGAATCGGCGGCCACGCCGGGCAGTTTCGGCCATCGATCGAATTACATCGCACCGTATATGCGGTTGAAAGCCCGGCGTATCCATTTGGAGAAGTCGAATCTGAGGATCGAGTTGATTTGAATGGATTCACCGATTTTCAAATTCGAGCGATGCTCCATTGCAACTCCAATCGTCTTTCGGACTGGTGGCTCAGTACGCGTGATGTCCATCGCGGACTATGGTTAGACAGAGTAATAAATTCCTGAGGTTTGACTAACACTTTGTACAGAGTAAATTGGCAGCACAATCCTCAGGGTGGACTTTTTTACAAGTGATAAACCAAGCGACTACGTTGATATACTAGCGGCAATTGAAGTTTGCGTTAATCCAGCAAATCGCACACTACCTCTCGAGGAGTTGGCCAGTCAATCTGACATATTGAGTACATTCACATGACCACTATCAACGAGATCGCGCCGGACCTTTTCCGGCTTTCCATTTACGTTCCTGAGTTAGACATGCAGTTCAACCACTTCCTTGTCCGGGATGAAGAGCCACTACTGTTTCACGCTGGGCTGAAAGCGATGTTCCCGGCGCTGAGGGATGCAATAGCCACATTGATCGATCCTGCGACGCTGCGTCATATCGCCTGGAGTCACTTTGAATCCGATGAATGTGGCGCTCTCAACGACTGGCTTCAACGCGCTCCCCAAGCCCAACCTGTGTGTACTCTCGTTGGCAAGCTCGTTAGTGTGGATGATTTCTCCATCCGCCCGGCGATAGGCATGACCCCCGAGGATGTACTGAGCACAGGCAAGTATCGCTACCGTTTCTACCGTTCCCCGCACATTCCACACGGCTGGGATGCAGGTGTGTTATTTGAGGAAACACGCAAGACATTGTTCTGTTCCGATTTATTTCACCATTTTGGAGATGTTGCGCCCGTGACTACCTCGGACCTGATCGGGCCGACAAAAAAAGCCATGCAACAAATGCAAAAAGGTCCGCTGGCAGGATACATGCCTTACACTCGGCAGACTGAGGGAGTTTTAAGATCGCTGGCCGACTTGAAACCCGACACACTCGCCGTCATGCACGGCTCGTCTTACATGGGCGCGGCGGATCGACTCCTTGCCGACCTGGCTGGCGTGATCAAGGAAGAATTTGACGCAGAGTGACAAAAAGTTCCAGTGTTTTTTAAAGAGCTTTTTTGTGCTGGCGAACTGCTGACACGTGTTGGGGTTGAATGATAAGTCGTTCGGGCGCAATCCGGAAGGAGACTTGACATGAAGACCTCCTAAGACAAGTTCGAAGCATCTACTATTACCAGTTGGCAGGGCCTGCAGTTCGTGGACGGGTATAAGAGAGGTTGTGCTCATACAGATAAGTACAGCAACTAATTTAAAGCATCAAAGTTGATTATGGTGGTGATTGTCGACTCTCGCTGTTCCAGGCACTATTGATTCTGTTTCGGCACGTTTTCACTTGCTGTTCGTTTGTCGCTTGGATCAAAAATCGCTAACCGCTCTCGGCTGGCTGCGGTCACTTCTTTTCGTTCGACCATCACGGCGTCCATTCGCATTACGGCCCACCAAGCGGTGATGTAGGTGATTTGCGTGATCGCCATGGCGAAAGCCCAGGAAGGCAAGGGCCCCTTGTCGTAAATCCTGGCAATGCCATACAGAACCAGTGCGAACAGGTAGGCCACCATCAAACGCAGTAAGCGCGTGCCAGGCAGCAGTTGTTTAAAGAAGACCAACACGATACACAGAGGAATCAGAACAGCACAGCCGAGCCAGATCCACCAGAGATCTTGGGTGATGATTCTGAAGTCGGCAAAGCGGAGGGCGAAGGCCCAAAAGGCGACGATGATCGTCCAGCCGAAAATCTCGACAAGCGAGAATTGAAATTTTTCTTGCACCTCGTCTGTGGTTTCAGAAAGTAGGGAGATCCAGCCCAACTTGAGCCAGAGGATGCAGCCGAGAAGCACGAGCGACAGTTGCAAAAAACAGAAGGCTACCAATTCGCCCCGATAAGCGGATTCAATCACCCACCAAGTCATCAAGAGGAGCAGGCCACCAGCGAGTGTAACCCAGGCGGCTTTCACCAGGCGGTGAACGCGACTCAGCACGGCCCAGATCGCCAGCACGCTAATCTGAGCAGGCAGGCCATAGTTGTAGACGAAAAATGCCAGCCCTTCACTCGCCTGGATAGCTCCATTGCGACGGGCGCCCAGAATCAAGGCCAGATCGACGCACAGCGTCGCGAGAATGAATAGCCAGGTTAAAGGTCGACTGCGGAGCATTGCGAAATTTCTGCTAATTGTGGCGCTCTAACACTCTCTACGATAGCACGATGAAGAGATTTCTCCTTGGGCCTTGAGGGGAGTTGGCGTTGAATTTCGGCCCCTTGGCCGTCAGAATGGAGGATTCTTACAAGTTTTCTGCCGCTTGTCTTTGGCTGCGGCTGCCAAAAGGGATCGGAAACAGATTTTGACCAGCCAACCTCAGCAAGACGTATGCTGCCTGATGGGTGAACCGATTGCGGGGAATCCAACCCAATATATGTTGGAAAAGGCGTTTGAAGCAGCGCGTCTCGACTGGAGATTTCTGACATTTGAAGTACCCTCTCTGGAATTTGAGGGGGCGCTACGGGGAGCACGCATCTTTGGTTTCCATGGCATCATGCTCGCTCCTCCTCACCGTAGCAGCGTGATTCCCTATCTGCAGGAAATCGGAGAGGCTGCCCGCATCAGTGGGCAGGTCAATTGTATCAAACAGAACGAAGGGCGCTTCTCAGGCTACAATACCGAAGGTAGGGCGCTACGGCAATTGCTTGAGCAAACAGGGGCTGTGAAAGGATTGCAGGTTGCGATCATCGGAGCGGGACGCATAGCACGCGCGATTGCGGCAGAACTGGCGATCGTCGGTGCGGGAGAGATCCGTTTTCTTTGTCGTAGCCCGGAAAAGATCGAAGAACTAACCAGAACATTGGTGGACCAGACTCCTCTAGCGAGTTGTCGGGCTGAAGTGTTGGCAGCGGACAGCCTGTTTTCCATCGACAGTGTTCAGGTACTCATCAACGCTACACCGGTTGGGCCAAACCAACCCAATGAGCACTTGCCCCTCGATTTTGATGGGCTGGAGAAGCACACTTTAGTTGCCGACGTGGCCTTCAATCCCCCCCATACCCACCTGATGAAGGAAGCACAGGCCCGCGGTTGCCGCACGGTCGATGGCCTCACGCTGTTGATTGAACAGGCAGCTCTAGCATTTGAAATCTGGACCGGTGCCAGTGCGGACCGCCAAGCGATGCGCGAAGCGGTCGAAGAATTTTTAGTACTTTGACTGGTGGTTGGTGATAGTTTGAAAGTTGATTTAATATGTCTGATCCACAAATTCCGGATCACTAACCACCCACAACTAATCATATTACTGCTCATGTCTCGCGGACTTTTTATCACCGGAACCAATACAAGCGTCGGCAAGACCCAGGTAAGCGCGCTTATTGTCAAATCGCTTATTTCCGATGGCCATCGAGTTGGTGTTTATAAGCCTGTGGCGAGCGGCTGCAAGCGGGAAGGCACGGAACTGATAGCCGAAGATGCTGTCAAGCTGTGGGAAGCTGCCGGCCGACCGGGGACACTCGACGAGGTTTGTCCCCAGCGGTTTAGAGCCCCCTTAGCCCCTTCGATGGCCGCCGCAGTTGAAGGGAACTCGGTGGATCGCAAGTTGCTCCGCGATGGATTGAAAGTTTGGCAGCAGCGTAGCGATATCGTCATCGTCGAGGGAGCGGGGGGATTGATGTCGCCCTTGAGTGACGAGGACTACAACGCCGACCTTGCCGAGGAGTTTGGTTATCCCCTGGTTGTAGTCGCATTGAACGAATTGGGAACCATTAATGCGACCCTCCAAACGCTCATCACCGCCCAAAATGTCGTGCCAAAACTTCCGATTGCAGGAATCGTGCTCAATCGGGTCGCACTCTCGACCAGCGACGAGAGCATTAAATGGAATGCCGAAGAAATTGCGCATCGTGCGAGCGCACCTTTGCTCGCAACGGTCAATTATGGGCAGCAACAGATGGCACCGAAGGTGGATTGGTTTGCGGTGGCGGGGGTATAACCGCGAGCGGCTAAAGGGCTGCCGCGACGGCGGGTTCGGTCATGCGGCTTTCGGCGAGGCTGGTGTCGATCGCGAGACGTATCGTGACGCTCCAGCAGCCGTTGGCATCGGGTACGAGGTGCCAATGCGGGACCACGGCGACGGATTGGTGGACCAACTCAAAGCCCCCCTCACTTTGGCTGACGGTTTCAACCGGGTAGGTCCAGATTGCGGTGGGACGGTCGAAAGAGAGGCCAACATCAATTCCCAACCACTCGTCGACAAGTCCAATGGATGCGGCCTCAGCCAGATCAAGTTGACTTCCTAATTGTCCGAGAGATTGTTTTTGCGCGTCGTAGAAATAGCGGTCGAGTGCACCTGAGGGCAAACCGGCAAAGTTGAGTTCTGGGGCGAAAAGAAACTCGTTTTGCTCAGGAAGGTTTTCGACAAAATAGGCTATCTCGACTGTGGAGCCTTCGTCGGTTAGCGTGATTCCCTTGGTGATCTGAATTCGTTTCCCGTCGACATTTCCCTCGCGAGTGAGTTGCAACTGAGCTCGTCCTGGCGCGCGACGGAGCTTTGCCTCATAAGGGCCGTGGACAAAATCGCCCAGTTCCTCGGCACCCCCCCCGACCACAGCCTCTCTCGGCTCATGAATAGAGTAGAAATGATCCACGAGTGAATGTCGGGACCACAAGTCGTATCCCAATCGCTGGTCGAGGTCGTCCTGTTTGAAGACCACTTTGTCGTGGATGCTGGCTACACCATCTCCACCGTCGCTGGGACCAGTAAGAACCTTGCGATGGTAGGCTTCCGGACGACGAGTGAGAGTCGCTTGCAAGTTGTGGCAAATGGGTTTTACGTCAAATTCGTAAATCTGTCCCCCTTCGACGGGCGAAACCAGGAGCATCAGCCTGTTGTTTGCCAAACGGCTTTCGGGTCGTCCGTCGAGATTGAAATCAGCTGCGTCAATCTCGACCCAGGTCTGCTGGTCCAGCTGCCAGCCGCGCTGTTCGAACTGATTCAGGAGGTTCTCGGCTGCAATCAGGTGTTGATAGACACCGTTTCGCAAGTGAGGCAGATAGACACCACCAAAGGCCCCGTGCCAATAGCTGCAGTTGCACTGTCCTCGGTAGAGTTCCAGGCGGGCGTTTTCGATGAGATCGCCTTTGGCCCCGTCCTCGACAAGCTGCTGAAGCCGACGACTTACCAAATGCATCCGCGAGTACATGACATTGGTCTCAGGGTACTTCACCTTGAAGTTTCGCCAATAGCCCCCTCTTACGAAAGGAACAACCCGGTGCCACAGACCTTGTTGCTCGAAGTCGTGATGCAGGTCCTCATACTCATTAATTTTAGCAGCCGGGAGTGCCCACTCGGTCATCTCACGATAACTTCCCTCAGGGATGTAAAGCTTCCCCAGAGGAGGAACATTCTTGATCGCTTCGCTAGGAGTCGTGACGTGGAGCCAATCGCAGTTTTCACTTAAGGCATTAAAAAATTCGGCGAGCCAACCTCGGTCGTACACATGTTCCTTCGTGCCGGGCCAGGTTCCAAACTTCTCGCCGTCGTCGCCGAAGACAACCACGGCACCCGGATGCTGCTCGGATACTGAACGAAGATATTTGATCGATTCCTCTGGTCGCTGGAATGGAATGAGATATCGCAATTGCTCACTTCCTGGAAATACATTGAGCACATTGCCATCGTCTTCAGTGACGTAATAACCGTGAAGTTGCTCGGTAACGAGACCCGCGTTCTTGAAATGAAAATCGTCAAGAATCGTATAATTGATTTCCGAGCGTGCCAAATCGCTGGCAAGTGATTGTTCCCAAACACGTTCTGGAACCCACATGCCCCGTACCGTGGCACCGAGGCGATGTTCGAGCCATCTGGAATAGGTGGTGATCTGCCCACGCCGATCGCGCGAAGGGATCATGGTCAGAATAGGCTCGAAATAGGCACCGCCGACAATTTCGATCCGACCCTTGGCGACCAAGTCGGCAAGGCGATCGACATATTCTGGGTGATGGGCGTCCAGCCATTCCATGAGCGAACCGCTGGTGTGCAAAGCAATCCGCAGTTTGTCGTATTTCTCGAAAACATCCAAGAACGGCAGATAGCTATCCTGGTAAGCCTGCTCGAACACGCCATCAAAATTGCCGATAGGCTGATGATTGTGGAGGACCAGGAGGAGTCGCAGTGGATGGTTCATAATGGTTCTTCGGATCGATTGCGTGTTGGTCTCAGTTGACGGTTATTCACTCTCTTCTAAGATTGCCGGTCGAAGCAAATAAAGCTAGCCGGTTCTTGCTGAACTTTCACAAAAGTTCAAGACTTTTGGATGCTTGCTCGGATACAATCCGGACAGGACCAAGAGTTGACGACGCCGGTCTAATTTACAGGATCGGCAAGATTTTCTCAGATGTTTATGTCGAGCAGGGCACGTGCTGCTCGTTCGGGTGATACCGAATTGATGAAAACTCCGCCGCCCATTTCTAGCCCTGCAAGTGAAGTTATCCGCGGAATCAGCTCCCAGTGCCAATGAAACGCTTCGGAACGGGGGTCGCCTGCCGGGGCTGTGTGGAGCACTAGATTGTATGCGGGTGGGCTAGCAATTCTACAGAGGCGACGCAGGACACTTTGCAATGTTTCCGCCAAAGCGTGGATCTCCTTGATGTCTGTAAAACTGCTAGTGTGCTGCTTGGGAAGTATCCAGCATTCATAGGGCTGCCTGCCTGCATACGCACAAAAGCAAACGTAACTGTCGTTTTCATGGACAAGCCGTCGGCGACTACGGAGCTCATCATCGATTAATTGGCAGAATAAACACTTTTCTCCTCTTGAGAAATAATCAGAAGCCACCTGGAGTTCACGCTCAAGTATTTCTGGTACGAACGGAAAAGACATCAGTTGGGTGTGAACATGCTCCAGCGAGGCCCCTCCCTGCGCGCCAACATTCTTAAAAATCACCGCTGCAGGTAGTTTCAATTGCTCGTAACAATGACTCAATCGCTCGGAATAAACTCTTAACACATCAGAAACGTTGTCGAGAGACATATCCGTCCAATCTCTGATATGCTCTGGGTTGTCAATGATAACTTCGTGAGTTCCCACTGCCGATTCAAACCTATTGATTACTGCCGTTTCGTTGTCAGGAAGCGGCGCATTAAGCGAGACTGCAGGGAACTTGTTAGGTACCACGCGCACCTGCCAATTGCCTGAGGAGTCGTTGAGCACAGCTGATGCCCTTGGAGTTTGGTTTTCGTTGCCACGACAAAAAGGACAATTTGACGTGGGTCCTTGACCACTAGACTGCTGAACAGAAGGAACAGCAAAATCATTGGGTCGCGCTGCCCGACCCTCAGCGATCAAAACCCTACGACCCGTAGAAGGATCGATTCGCAGCTCGAGAACTGACTGGCTATTCAGGTGTTTGCTCCATGAAAAATTTTGCGATGCAAAGAATTGCCTTTCCTGCAAAAAGCCAATCTCAGCTTAACACTCCCTGTTGAGCTTGAGCGAGGGTGCGTTTATAGAGATTGCTATACTCGCGGGCGCTAGTGTTCCACGACCAGTCTTGACTCATCCCGGTTTGGATGAGTTTCTGCCACGCGGTTTTGTCTTCAAACAGTGCGCAGGCTCGGGCCAGGGTGTCGGAGAGGGCAAGTGCTGTGTATTCAGTAAAGCTGAACCCTGTAGCAGTCCCGTCTGCCAGAGTCTCATCACAGGCGTCTACAACTGTATCTGCCAGGCCACCCGTCGCACGGACGATGGGAATGGTGCCATATTTGAGGCTATAGAGCTGATTGAGTCCGCAGGGTTCGTATTGGCTGGGCATTAGGAACATGTCGGCTCCCGCTTCAATGCGATGAGCCAACTCGTTGGAAAACTCAAGCCGCACAGCAATCTTGTCCGGATTCTCTGCCGCCAGTTGACCAAGTACCTGGTGATATTTCGGGTCTCCAGTCCCCAGGATGACCCATTGAACATGGTATTCCTTGACCCATTGCTGCATGACTCTCGAGATTAGGTCAAAGCCCTTTTGGTCAGCCAGTCTGCCGACGGCCGCGACAATCGGAATCCCTGAGTTCACTGGTAGATTCAAGTCTCGTTGCAAAGACTGTTTGCAGGCTGCCTTGCCTATGGCCAGACTTTCCATGTCGTAGGTGTTGGGACCCAAAAAAGGATCTGTTGCCGGATTCCATTGGTCGTAGTCAACTCCATTTATGATCCCAAAGAGGTCGTTTCTGCGGTGTTCGAGTGCCCCCTCTAGCCCACAGCTTAGGGGCGGGCGGAGAATCTCCTGAGCATAAGTGGGGCTTACTGTGCTGATTGTGTCGGCAAATGCAATCGCCGACTTCATGAAATTCAGATTGCCGTAGAATTCCATGTACTTCCAATTGAAGTACTTCCAGTCGATCCCGGTAAGCGCCATATCCCAATGCCAGAAGTTCCCCTGGTAGGCCAGATTGTGAATTGTGTAGAGCGACGCAATTTGGTCAAACGGAGGCTCTTCGGCATAAAGTGTCTTCAAATAGGCTGGTATTAAGCCAGCGCACCAATCGTGACAGTGAATAAGTTCTGTTCTTAGATCAAGCTGCTTGATTGCTTCAAGCACAGCACGGCTATAGAAAACGAATCGCTCGCAATTGTCACGATAATCCTCGCCTTTTTCTCCATAGAGCTGGGGGCGATCATAGTAGTCGCGATTCTCAATGAAGTAAACTGGCACAGCGGAATTCGGCAGGTGGCTCTCAAGGATCTGACAGCCAACTCGCTTTTGACCAATCGAAATCTCGAAACTGATACCTGTGGAGTCGATGGGTGGACCAGCCTGATAGACCTGCCTGAAAGCGGGCAGAATTACCGCTGGACGATGTCCGAGGGTGTAAAGTTCCCGTGGAAGACTTCCGCAGACGTCTCCCAGCCCACCAGTTTTTGCAAAAGGTACTGCCTCGGCTGTGGCGAACAAGATATTCACTTTGCTACCACCTCGGAATTAATAACTACTTGAGATTTACGCCAGCGGCTGCTTAGACATCGCCGGCAGGCTATGGTTCGCTCAACAGACACGCTGACCCCCGCCTTCCGGCGAGGGCTGTTATGGAAACACGGCACCGATGGCCTCGGCAACCAGATTGATGTTCGCAGGGGTCAAGCCGGCAACATTAATCCGCCCCGATCCTACTATATAGATAGCATATTGTTCACGCAGTTGTTCTACCTGGTCCTTTGTCAGGCCGGAAAATGAGAACATCCCGCGCTGTCGGGTAATAAACGAATAGTCTCCTGGAACCCCTCTCGCCTCAAAGGCATCGACTAGTTGCTGACGCATACCGTTAATACGATTTCGCATAGTGGCGAGTTCATCTTCCCAGTTAGCCCGCAATTCTTGATCGCTGAGAATCGTTTCGACGATTGCCCCCCCGTGGCCTGGAGGATTTGAGTAATTTGCCCGCACTGCTCGATTGAGTTGGCTCTGAACAGCCGCAGCAGTCTCTTTAGTAGGGCAAAGAACAAAAAGTGCTCCTACTCGCTCCCGGTACAAACCGAAATTCTTGGAGAAAGAACTACAGACAATTAGTTCTCTTCCAACTTTAAGAAACTCTCGTACGCCTACTGCATCTTCTTCCAATCCATCGCCAAATCCTTGGTAAGCAAAGTCGAGCAGCGGCAACAATCCGCGTTTGGCAACCAACTGAGCGATTTCTTGCCACTCACGGCCTGAGGGGTCGATACCGGTAGGATTATGGCAACAACCATGCAGGAGGATTACGTCACCTGGGGGAATTTCCTCAAGAACAGACAGCATCTGCTGGTATGCGAGGCTGTTTGTGCTCGCGTCGAAGTAGGGATAGGTCTTTGTAGGAACGCCTGCCGCCGCAAAAATGCTTGGATGATTGGGCCAGGTTGGGTCGCTGAGCCACACGGTAGATTTTGGAAAATTCTCGTGTAGAAAATCGGCAACCACCCGCAGCCCACCCGTGCCGCCGGGAGTATGGACGCCTGCAAATTGTCCAGATTGTTCTTGGCCGAGGCCGAAGACTAGTTGCTTTACGATTTCGATAAACGTGGCCGAACCCGAAATCGGCAGGTATGCCTTGTTCGAAGGTCCCTCAGCTAACCGCTTTTCTGCAGTCCGGACCGATTCAAGTGTCGGGGTTTTTCCTTTTTCATCCTGATAGACCCCGACACTCAGGTTGATTTTATGGGGTCGCGGGTCCTCATTGAATGCTACAGTCAAACCAAGAATCGCATCTCGAGGTGCTAACTCAACAGTTTCTAGCATGGGAAAGTTCGTCGCGTGGAGCGAAAGATGTTCTAACAAGATCAGGTCGTGCCCGTTGACGCTCTTTACGGGCTAATGCGACAATCATAGACCCTGTTGAGGCGAGTTCCTAGTGGAATTGCGATTGGGGGCTCTTTCTAAGTAAGCCGGTTTCCCATAAATTTCCCTCAAACACCTCGAAAATCGATCATGAGTGCCTCACGAATCGGAATTTGGATTATTGGGGCTCGCGGTGGGGTGTCTGTCACTTCCTTGGTAGGTCTCTCGGCACTTCGAAGTGGTCTTACCCCCGAGACCGGCTTGGTGACTAGCCTCGCCCTGTTCGCTCACATGCCACTGCCCAGGTGGGATCAATTTGTCGTGGGGGGGCACGAAATTCGCCCAACGAATTTAATTGCCGAGGCAGAGCGTCTTCATCGCGAGAGCCGAGTAATCGAGGCTTTGATCCTGGAGGATAGCCGAGAGTTTCTGTCGGAGGTCGAGACCAACATCCGTCCAGGAATACTCTGGAATGTCGGCTCCACGATCCGGAAATTGGCTTCCCCGGAAATACCCGAAGAAAAGCGAGCTAAGGAAGCAGTTTTACGTGTTCAGAAGGATTTGCAAGAATTCCAGCAGCGAGAGCGACTCGATAAGGTAATCGTGGTCAATCTGGCTTCCACCGAAGCCTTGATGGATTCTTCGGACTGGCCACAGACTTGGGAGCAGGCTCAACATCTGGTTGAGCTACCTGATTGTCCATTGCCGGCCAGCAGCCTTTATTCGATCGCGGCATTAGAATTGGGCATGCCCTACATCAACTTTACCCCATCCTTGGGAGCCTCTCCACCGGGTATCGACGAGCTGTCCCGGCGACACAAAACCTGCCATGCGGGCCGGGACGCCAAGACGGGCGAGACTTTGCTGAAGAGCGTGCTAGCTCCGATGTTTGCGGCGAGAAATCTGGAGGTCATGAGTTGGGTCGGACACAACATTTTTGGCAACCTTGATGGCAGGGTTTTGAGTGACCCGATGAACAAGGCTTCCAAGGTTCAGAGTAAGGACCAGCTCCTGGAACGGATCCTTGGTTATGCCCCTCAGACGCTCGTTTCGATCGAACTTGTCGAGAGCCTGGGAGATTGGAAAACAGCCTGGGATCACGTGCATTTCCGCGGTTTTTTGCAAACTCCGATGACTTTGCAACTCACCTGGCAAGGTTGCGATTCTCTCTTGGCTGCTCCCCTTGTGCTTGACCTGATTCGTTTTGTCTTCGTGGCTCAAGAACGGGGTGAGACGGGTGCCCTGGGGGTGCTTGGGAGCTTTTTTAAGAGTCCTCTTGGCACACAGCACTATGGTTTTACCGAACAGATGGCGGACCTCATCTCATGGTCCCGCACTTAGTCGCGAAGAGCGACCGGATCATATTGTTGGACCGAATCTGTCTCTGGTCGATTCTATCCACGGTCCGAAGCCGCTGGAGAATCTTCCCAAAAATCTAGGATTTTTTTCGAACTCATCTTGACGCGAGGAACAAAAAATTGGTTCAATTGCGCGCAGTGAAGCAAATGTGCTGAACTGATTTGAGAATTTGTGACTAGATCTTGTAATTTTCGAGAAGATTTTTTGACGAATAATTCAAACGCACTTATGCTGCACTTACCTTCATTCATTCAACCAATCACTTATTCTCAATCTGGTTTATCATTCGACGGCGGACCTACGCGTTATTCTCCGGCACCTTAATTTGCCACTATTGTCAGCCGTTCCCCACAAAAAGTATGAGGAGTCATTAGGGTTTAAATTCGCAGAGTATTTTTAGCGTAAGTAGCCCTATTCAATTTCTAGGTGAGTTCCTCCCTTTCTTTCTGAGCGCCCAGAGGGAGAACCAATTCAAAACCGGGCGCAAACACGGAAGGAGCCCAAAAGGCCATGGCTACAAAGAAAAAGTCAGCAAAGAAGAAAGCAGCCCCTAAGAAAAAGGCTGCCAAGAAGTCGACCAAGAAAAAGGCAGCAGCCAAGAAGTCGACCAAGAAGAAGGCCGCTAAGAAGTCGACCAAGAAAAAAGCCGCTAAGAAGTCGACCAAGAAGAAAGCTGCCAAGAAGTCAACTAAAAAGAAATCCTCAGTTGGGGCGATTAAGAAGGAGCTCGTGAAGCGAAAGAAGACTCGCAAAAAAGCTGCTAGCCTCATTACACAGGCTGCGAAGATCCTACAGACTCCGTAGCCCTGACGCCTACTCTGGGTAGGCACAAAGTTGATTTACCCGAGCCGATTGCTCCTCTCAAGGTGCGATCGGCTTTTTTACTATTTTTGGCCTCATTTGACCCCTTCAACTAGAAGTGTTAGCCTTTTCGCATGGAAATTGAGTTTCCACGGGACGGTCGCCAAGGCCGCCTAGAATCCGCCTCCTTAGCCAATAGCTTTACGAGAAATCCTACTCATTTTGGTTACCAATTCAGCCTCCAGTGAGGTGCCATCTGGCGCTTCTCCCACTCCCACTTTTGACCAGCTCGGCCTATCCGAAGTGATGTTGGCAGCGCTCAAGTCTGCTGCATATCACCAGCCTTCTCCAGTTCAAGCAGGAATGATTCCTCGTGCTATCGCAGGCGTCGATATATTAGGCCAGGCACGAACTGGGACAGGGAAGACGGCTGCATTTGCAATTCCGATTCTCGAGCGACTTGGCACATCGACCGAAGGACCCCTCCCCCAGGCCCTCATCTTGGTGCCGACTCGAGAATTGGCAGTCCAAGTTCGGGATGAAATCAGCAAGTTGGCCAAGGGTCGTAAAACGCGTTGTGTGGCAGTCTATGGTGGTAAACCAATTCGGCGGCAAATCGACAAGCTCGGGCGCGGCTGTGACATCGTTGTGGGAACTCCCGGCCGAGTGATTGATCTGTTATCACGTAGCGCTCTAAGGCTTGAAAAGCTGGAGTTTGTCGTACTCGATGAGGCCGACCGGATGCTCGACATTGGTTTTCGTCCCGATATCGAAAAAATCCTCAGGCGCTGCCCTGAGAAGCGGCAAACATTGCTATTGAGTGCTACCGTGGCGCCGGGAATCGAGCGACTGGCTAAGCGTTATATGGTTGATCCAGAAATTCTGGACTTTTCTCCCAAAACTAAGACAGTCGACACAATCGAGCAGCATTATTTCTCAGTCGATGAGGAGCGTAAGTACGAACTTTTGGTCCGGCTTTTGGAACGCGAAGAGCCTGAACAGGCAATTGTTTTCTGCCGTACGAAGCGGGGAACGGATCGACTGCACCATAAGCTAGCAAGAAAAACACTCTTGGTGGACCTGATCCACGGCGATATGCCCCAGTCGGCCCGCGATCGGGTCATGCGAAAGTTTCGTGCCGGTGAAGTGAAAATTCTGATCGCTACGGATGTCGTTGGCCGGGGCATCGATGTGTCGAATATCTCGCATATCATCAATTATGATCTGCCTCAATCTTCTGACGACTACGTCCACCGCGTCGGTCGTACGGGCCGCATGGGACGCGAGGGAGTCGCATTCTCCTTCGTCACGCCCGAACAAGGCACCGAACTGACTCGGATCGAGATGCTTATCAACACGCTTCTAAAACGGGACGAGATCGAGGGCTTCCAAGCGGTTGCAGCGGCAGCCCCTCCCCAAGAAATGCCCAATGATGGGACGCCAATCGAGAAGAAGCCAACTCCGCCTGGCCAACGTCCTCGACGCCGCCACCGGCGAGCGCTCTGAAACGATTTGTCTGGGAACCTTTCGCGACGGGGTCCCGCATCAGTAACCTGTTAAAGACTGAAATACGCGACTACGGAATTCTCGTAAGGCATCGATCAGTTCTGCCATAGTCTGAAACCTATTTGCCGGATCTTTCTCCAAGGCCTTCATTGTGATGGCCGAAAGTCGCTTTGGTATCTGGCGATTAGGGGTACGCGTTTCAGGGGGGATTGTCTCTTCTTTGAGAATCATCTCAAAAGTTTCATGGATATTCTCACCTCGATGAGGCTCTTTCAATGTAAGTATTTCGTAGAGCACAACGCCTATGCCATAGATATCAGTCCGCTCGTCAATCTCCTCTCCCCCGCCACGGATCTGCTCCGGTGACATGTAAAGAGGAGTACCGGGGCGTTGGCCTACATCAGTCAGAACTTCATGTTCCACTTCTGGAAGATCGGGGTCGTTATTGGCCCATACCTTGGCGACTCCCCAATCAAGCAGCATGACTTCTCCAAAAGAACCAATCAAAATGTTCTCTGGTTTTACATCGCGATGTACCACGCCGTGGGCATGAGCATAAGCCAGGGCGTTGCAAACCTGAATAATCAGGCCCAACATGCGGTCGAGATTGTAGATGGCAATCGCTTGTTCATCTCCTACGCTTTGTTTCTCAAAGATTTCGCGGAGAGTCTCGCCTTCGACTTTTTTCATCGTGAAATAGAGTCGGCCTTCGATATCATGCCCTATTTCATAAACGGGAACGGTCGCAGGGTGTTGTAACTGAGCCGTAACACGTGCTTCACGCAAAAAGCGAGACCGCATGTATTCACTTTGTGCCAAATGCGGATGCAGGGTTTTCATCACGACCAATCGCCCGAGGTTGCCGTCTCGGCAAGTCCGCAAAAGCGCGGAACCACCTTTTGCCAGGGGTTCGAAATCAGTGTACCGCGAGAAACTATTGGAATAGTATTGCGACAGTTTGCGGTCGGTATCCTTGGCATCGAGTTGGGGATAGCTATCGCCTGTTGGGGATTCGACTTGTTCTTCGTTCATGGCAGTTGAGGTTCTCATTTCGAGATAGTTCCGCTTGACCTACTTCCGTAAGTGTAGCGCCTCGACGCGAAAAAGGCGAGTGTCACTCTTTCGCATGGAATCTCACCTTCCGAGCCGTGAAGCTGTTTCAGACGAGGTTGTCTAGCAGAAAGAGTTCTTGATTTGTGCCGTCAGTAGCAGGTTCATCGAGGAAGGGGATAAAACTGGTCTCTGTTTCAGTTGAGGATGTATCAGGACGCAGCGCGCTTAATAGAAAATTTCGCCTAGAAACCATCCCAACAAGCTTACCGTCTCTTAGCACAGGAAGAGAGCGAACTTCGTAAAGGGCAAACATGTGGGCAGCATGTCCCAGCGAGTCTTCTTCACAGAGCGACCACACTTTACGAGTCATGAAATCTGAAACAGGAGAATTTCGAAGAGACTGATCGAACAGAATATCAAATAGTTCAATTTCCGATAGAATGCCAACTAATACACCATCTACAACGACAGGTACACCACCGCATTCGTTTTCAGCGAACAACTCGATGGCCATTCCCAGAGTCATTTGAGGAGAAAGGGTTGCAAACTCGGTACTCATTATGTCTTTAACAATTTTCATGGCAGGAACCTTTCAATTAGATTGAAGCACGTGATGGCTTGGCAGTGCCGTGGCGAGATGAAATGTTCCCCCACACTCGAAGCAATTATCACATCTCCGCCGACATCGCGTGATCGATAGCTGCAAAATTTTTCCGTTGGGCAGCCATAGTCGGACAATTTTCTTGGGTAATAGATTAATTGGCGCATAGAACCCCACACCCATCCGGGATATGTCTTTGACATAGCAGGCGTGAAGTCCGTCGGCGAGGAGTGCAATAGCCGCCGTTCTCAGCGGCTTTCTGGCATGCAGGCGTTTGGAGTTAAATACTGCTCGCTGTCCAATTTGGATGTCGAGAAACTCCTCGAGAGGACATGGTAGTGACGCACGTGAGGGAAGCGACTTCCAAAGTTGCACACTCAGCTTAGTCTCATGGCTGATACCCAGCATTGGACCATCTCCGGATCAAAGTGTGAGCCTGAATTTGACTCGAGGTACTTTAGGCTCTGAGGCAGAGTCATGGGATTACGGTAGGGACGTGCACTGGTGATCGCGTCAAAAACATCGACGATCGCCAACAGCCTGGCCCATGGGTGAATCTCGTTGCCAACTAGCCCCACAGGATAGCCTTTGCCATCGTAGCGCTCATGATGCGAGTAGACCATCAGTAGCTGCTCTTCAGTCAGGTCGGTTCTTTGGCAGAGATCTTCATAGCCCCTTTGAGGATGGGATTTGATCAGTTGCCAGTCTTCATCTGAGAGTGTATTGGATTTGCAGAGTACCTTTGACGGAATGAACCGTTTGCCGATGTCATGAAGCAAGGCCCCCACAGTAATCTTTTCTCTCACTTGCGGGTCACTGAAACCCAACAGATCTGCCAGCAAGGTGGCAAAACCAGCGACGTTGACCACGTGCGTATAAGTGTAGTAGTCGTGCTGCACAACAGAGAAGAGTTGCTGGGGAACTAAATTCTCTCCATCAAGCAGTTTAGTGATCTGGGTGGCAATCCGTTGTGACATCGATACGAAACGATCGCATTTGATCATGTGAAATGCCATGTCCATTTCCATGGCAGCTGCTGTTTGCAGGATCGCAAACCTTTCTGCCGGAGGCATGGCTTCATCTGCAAGCACGTCGTGCAGTGATTCGTTCAAGGTGCGATCGAGTTGCTCATACTCTCTGCTGAGTACATACAGGGCGCGATGACCCTTTTGGCGAAGCTCCTCAATGTCTTCCGCTGTAACAGGGATCGCTGCACTGCGGTAGAGGACGGGATTATGGATACCCTCGATTTTACAATAAAGATCGACTTGTGCATTTCGATCCAGCCGGAACACAGAGAGAGGAATGGAAACGAACTCCTGCTGCGTTGATCGTGCAGGGGAAAGCGTCATTGATTGCCGATTAGCGACCATTCCTGAATTGTCCGCCCGATGTTTAACCAAAACCCTACTACTATTCTCCCGTACTGAAGCGTAGGATTCTTTTTAATGCTTGCCTTTTTTTTCAATTTTTATACTTCGATCACTAAAGAATGCATGTATGGATTGTGTCAATTAGCACATCTTCCTCAACTGGGGTAGAAGCAATTTGCCAAGAGGTGCGACATCCGTTCTAATGTCAGTTGAGCTTAATAGTCCTCTATATTTCCTGTCTAATGAGGCAAATCAGAATGAATCCTCGGCAATCGAGCATCGGCAATCTCAAACCTCGGGGTGTCGATCGCAGAGTTTTTCTTGAACATACTAGCAAAATGGCTTTGGCTGGGGGTGCGACACTCACGGGTTTCCCAGTTGGAATTTCTCACAGGGAGGTGTTTGCCGCTGATTTGACAAATGCTACCGTGTCGGGGCCAACTTCAGAATCGCTTGTGAAACTGCTATATGAAGCACTTTCACCAGGCCAACGCGAGAAAATCTGTTTCACTTGGGATTTTGAAGACAAAGAGCGGGGACTTCTGCGGACACGCGTGGCAAACAACTGGGATATCACGAATTATTATGTCAATGACAACTTCTATACACCTGACCAGCGGGCATTGATTCGAGCGATCTTTGAGAGTCTTTATCAGCCAGAATGGCATGCCAAGATCGACCAGCAACTCGACGACGACTCAGGCGGCTTCGGGGAGCAGAACAGTATTGCCATTTTTGGTCAACCAGGTAGCGAACATTTTGAATTTGTACTCACTGGACGTCACATGACGATTCGTTGCGATGGCAATTCGGCCGAGCACGTTGCTTTTGGCGGGCCAATCTTTTACGGCCACGCTGCCGATGGTTTTGACGAAGGACCAACGCACCCCGGTAATGTGTTTTGGCCCCAGGCGGTCGAAGCGAATAAGTTGTATCAGGCACTTGATGGTAAACAACAGAAACTGGCTTTAGTGAAACGGGGTCTTCCTCGCGAACAACGCGTTGGTTTCCAAGGTGTGGAAGGCGAATTCCAAGGTATCCCTCTCACTGAGCTTTCCAGTGATCAGAAAGAGAGGGTTCAGGAAGTGCTTCGCAAATTGATAGAACCCTACCGCCAGAGCGATCGCGACGAAGTCATTGCCTGCTTGAATCAGCAAGGTGGCATTGATGCCTGCCATTTGGCTTTCTTCCAACAGGGCGATATCGGCAAGGATGGGGTATGGGATAACTGGCGTCTGGAAGGCCCGTCGTTCGTGTGGCACTTCCGAGGTTCGCCACACGTTCATGTGTGGGTGAACGTTGCCAATGATCCGAACGTAAAGCTGAACGCATAGTCTCCCGAGCTGTATGGCGAAAACCCCACACACTCTTGTAACTCCACCTGCTCCTATTTCTTAATTATTCAGACAATATTCCATTATGAAGTGCGAAAAGAATAATCAGGTGGTTACCTTATGCAATCCCTTTAGTCCAAGTTCATCTTTCTCGGCCCGATGCAAATACTTGTCTTTCTGATTTTTCTGGCGATTGGACTAGCGCTACTCTACTTAGGTTATCTGCAGCAACAGAAACGCCGACAAGAACTGTCATCACTGGCTATTCAATTAGGTTGGCAATTTGATTCATCGCATGATTCGTCGCACGAAGATCGCTACCCACAGTTTAATATTTTCCGGCGCGGGCACTCTCGATATGCTTATCACACTCTCAGAGGGCAGTTCGAGATTGCCGAGAAATCGTGGCCAGTGGTCATGGGTGACTATCACTATCGCATTACTTCCGGATCAGGAAAGAATCGCTCCACACATACTTACCGATTCAGTTATCTCATTTTAGAGTTACCCCATCTACGTTCGTGCGATTTAATGATTCGTCAGGAAGGGGTCTTAGACAAGCTAGCAGGGATGATAGGGTTCGATGACATTGATTTTGAGTCCGTCGAATTTAGTGACCGATTTCATGTGAAAAGTTCAGAAAAAAAATTTGCCTATGACGTGCTCCACCCTCAGATGATGGAGTTTCTGCTTGACGGAAATCCGCCCGACATTGATATTGCGCGGCGTGCCTGCTGCCTTTATACGGGTAATAGCTGCTGGTCGCCTGGCAAGTTTATAGCCATTTTGAACTGGGCAGATAAGTTCTTTAGACTTTGGCCCCGTTATCTAATTCAATCCTTAGAGATAGACTCGCAGTAGCTTAAAAAACGGAATGTTCCACAGCCTTATTGAGCCTGTGAATAAAGCCGAACGAAGATTTAAGGCAGGATACTCCAAAGTATCATGCCAATTGCAGAACTTTTACTAAGCGGCGAGAGAGCAAATTATTTTGGAAGCAATTATTCCACTTCTTATAATAGCGATTCTAATTATATTCCCTTTGGTGTGGTTGATTGCCACGTTCAATCGGTTTGCCCGCTTGCGGTTGCATATTCGGGAGAGTTGGTCCGACATCGACGTCGAAATGAAACGACGTTACGAACTCATTCCGAATCTGGTCGAGGCCGTACGGGGATATGCAAAGCACGAACTAACGATATTTCAAGAAGTGAGTGGCCTGCGTGCTCGTGCTTTAGAGAATCACGGGACCGCAATGGAGCAGGCTTTTGACGAGACTGCTTTGCAAATTGGTATTAAGCGACTCTTTGCGATTGTAGAAACGTATCCCGAGCTCAAAGCCGATACTCATTTCATGGCGCTGCAAGTCGAATTGGCCAACACCGAAGATCGAATTGCTGCATCGCGGCGGTTTTATAATGGAAATGTCCGGGAACTAAATCAACTCTGTGAACAGTTTCCCTCCAGTATTGTAGCGAATAGCTTTGGGTTCGATCGTGCCGAGTTTTTTGAACTCTCTAGTGAGGCTGAGCGGGTGGTGCCCCGAGCAGAATTGGCAAATTGAAAATGCCTATTGGTCCGCGATGTTGAGAGGATTATTATGCCCGCATCAATTTTCGGGCGTTGTCCCGAAATACTTTTGCTTGCACTTCAGAGGGCAAATCAAGGGAATTTAACAATTCAAATTGTGGTACTGCCTGCCCATTTGCCAAGTAGTCGGTGCCAAATAGCAATCGATCTGCTCGACGAATGAGAAACCCTCGCCCAAACTCAATATCGCGTTGGATCGCGTTAGCACCACTGCCAGCCGAAAGATCTCCATACAGGTTTGGGTACTTTTCCATGAGTCGATCTATAGCTCCTCCTGGCACCACAGGTGTTCGTGGATAACCATTGAAGTCAGCCGATTTTGCATCGCCCGATATCGAAGCCCACCAACCTTGGGCGTGGGCGATAAATACTCCTTCGGGTACTTCTGTGAGTACTTTCTCCAGCCCCGGCAATCCCGGTTTGTCGAGATTGCGATGCCCGTCGAGGTGAAATAAGATAGGAAGTTTCAATTCAGTACACGCAGAAAACAATTCGATATTACGTGGGTCATCGATAGGGCCGCCCCATTTATGTTCCCCGAATCCTCGGGCTCCGGCATCAACATATCGCTTGAGGATGTCAAGGATGCCCTTGTAGCCCCCTAGATTGATTGAGCGCGGGTCGACACCGCAAAATGGGATGAGTCGATCCGAATAAGGTGCTGTCTGTTCAAGAATCCACTGAGTTGTGATTGGATAGAACCATGACTCGGGTGAAACTAGCGAAAGAACCCAAGCTTGTGCAATCTCGTGAGCATCCATCCAGCCAAGCATCATTTCGGCACTCAGGGGTCCTCGCTCATTCCATGGTTGGCCCAAGTGGACATGAATATCCACGTACTTATCGGGTATAATTCTTTCGGAGCCATTGGTTGGTTCAGCTCGCGACACTACTCCTGTACACGTCTCCAATAAGCCAAGTGCGGCTACGGCACAGCAGCTGTGAAAACCTCTGCGGGTAAGGTGCTTGTGACGTCGTTTCATATAAAACTCTTCAATTCCCATATAAAAATCCATTTGTGAAAGACGATTCATGCAGTCTATTGGGTGGTCGTCAAGAAATCTATCAAGTCAGCCATTTGCTGCTCGTCGAGTTGTTGGTCCAAGTTTTCCGGCATAAGCGATATGCCTGTTGGTACAATCTCCTCGATATCGATACGCAAAATCGTCTGTGAAGAATCTCGACCAGATGCAAGAGTGATACTTGTAGCAGATTCTGCAATGATCATTCCTGAAAAAGTTTTTCCAGCGTTGGTCAAAACATTGTAGCTCATGTATTGCGGGTTAATGTCGCGATTAGGATCGATAATATTCGTCAGTATAGATTCGTTTCCCCGATTACGAAACGACGCTACAGATGGCGCAATACCTCCTTCATCGTGCTCCACATCGTGGCAAACGGAGCAGGTCTTCTCAAAGATATCTGCACCACGTGAGACAGAAGATTCATTCTCTAGTGCCAGTAGATAGCGATCAATGACATCCTGTTTTTTTGGCGGACGATGTATAGGAACAGTCGACCGGTCGATGGAAGGAAGCTCGGTTTCTTTTTGAGACGTTTGTCTCCGTTCGCTCATATCTAGGAGCTGCTGCAGTACCGTCTTGCCCGTTTCTGTACTCGCCCAATGCTCATCAGTTTGCAAGATCTCGATGAGCGGATCAAGAACTTCTAGAGAAGAACTCAAAACGGCAGCCCGCATCCAGTGATCCTTGCCATCGAGTCGTAGCAAATCGGCTAAACAATTGGCGACTGTCGCCTCAACTTCCTTTTCTTGAGCACTTTCTTCAGATGAGAAGTTTTCCCGCTCTCTTTCATTTTTTAAAACTTCGCCCAGAGAAAGGGCCAGTTGAAAGCGTACTCGCAACCGAGGGTCCCTCTTCAACGAGAATAGTTTATCACGAAGTTGAGCTGAAGTTGATGCAAGGCGCTCTGAAAGTAACACGGCGTTTTCTCGAACGTGGTGATTCTTATCAGATAAGGCGGTTACCAAAATTCCTGCATTCAACTTATTCAAGCCGTCTAGGACATTGAGTGCCGTGACCCGTGCTTGTGAATTCACCGAATTCAAGACGAGTTGTTCAAGTAGTGGGGCTGCGGATGGGTTTTGTTGCTCAAACAACAGCCTGGCAGCAGTCGTTCGGTGCCAGCCGTTACTATGTTCCAGCATCGCCACCAGTTGCGATGTGATTGCATCCCCAGGGAGCTTGCGGTCGGGCTCAGAAAAACCGATTGGAGCGAGACGATATATCCGCCCGCGATCGCGACCACTGGTCAGGTCAAGGTGTTCTTTAATCATCAGTGGCAGACTGTCGGGATGCTCGATGACCTCGCGATGAAAGTCAGCCACGTAAAGTGCTCCGTCCGGGCCATTACAGAATTGGACAGGACGGAACCAGATGTCAGTCGAGGCCACGAATTCGTGTTGGTCGTCTATACGTTCTCCTTTAAAACTGATGCCATCAGGTGTAATTTGTTTTCGATGAATGATGTTGCTGCCAACATCACCTACAACCGCAACCATCGCTTCAGAATCGTTGAGATGGGGCCATGCGTCACCATCATAAATGGTTATACCAGTCGCGCTGGTAAAGTAACCCGCCGCCCGACCGCCACCTTCGACCACTCCGGGGACTTCACCAGCTACTCGCAAACGCGTTCGCAAAGTGCGCCAAGGCTCCACAGGGCTCCTGCGATAAACTTCCGCCTGGGGGCCATCAACGGCAATACTCTCCGATGCGCTAGGCAGCGCGAAGTAAGGATTACGTGCCAAATAGCGGTCTGGGATGATTACCGCACGGAGATGGTCGCTATTGGAACAATTGAATTTGTGCCCCCAATGATCGAAGCTCATGCCATGCTGGCCGCCACCGCTCTCTGCACGTATTTCAAGCGTTGCTGGATTAAAGGAAAAATCACGCCCCCGAAGGTTGATTGCCGATGCAGGCAGATCAGTGGTGCGATGTACTTGGCCGCCTGAAGAACTCGTTGCTCCATGAATTCGATTATCTAATCCCCATTGGAAGCTATTCAGCAACCCCTGGACATTCGACTTACCAAACCCGGTGAAAACAGTATTGTGAATATCTGCGCGACCATCGCCATTGATGTCTTTGCAATAAATAATATCGGGAGCCACACCGATAAATACACCGCCATCATAACAACAGATCGCCGTAGGCCACGAAAGCTGATCGACGAAAACCGAACTGTGGTCGAACTTACCATCAACATCGGTGTCAGTCAGCAGGCGAACAGTTCCCAGGTTTTCATCACCCTGCTCACTGTATCCGCGCATCTCGACGACAAACAACCGTCCGTATTCGTCAAATGCTAAGGCAACCGGGTCAGTGACCAATGGTTCATGTGCGGCCAGTTCCATGAGGTACCCTGGCTCGACGCTCAGCGTGTCAATCGCGTTTTCCAAATCTACCGGTGGGATCCTCGGAAGTTCACTTCTGAAATCGTGCAATTTTTCTTCAGCACGCGATGATCCTAGGAGTAGAAATACCGTAAATAGTACCAGGAAGACTCGGAGTATCGTCATTGCAACATAGTTGATTATGTGAGGGGGAAGAACTAAAACAAAGTGCAGATTCACTTCGACATCGTTTTGGGTGAGTTGCTCGAAAATATCCTTAGAACTGTAAAATATCAGTCTTGCTCGATTACCTGCATGAGCTCATGCTTTAGGTGAGTGAGTGTCTCCTCTTCAGTGACTTTTCTGCCATCGCGACTTGTCACGTAGAAGACATCGACTACTTGATCGATAAAAGTTCCGATCTTAGCATGGCGGATTGACATTCCGAGGTCATGCAACTTTCTAGCCAGATCATACAGCAGACCAGTGCGGTCGAAAGTGAAAACTTCCACAATCGTGAAATCTTCGGATAAAGCCGTATCGATTCGAACTTCGTTACTCATTGCAGTCAGCTTTCGAGAAGCTTCTTCTTGATCCTGGCCCCATACGCGCCTGAATTTGGGTGGCTCATCGCTCTCCAACGAGTTAATCATCTGCCTGGCGAGACCTGAGAGCCTGTATTGCGTAGGAGGACTGGTCGCTTGAGATTCAGTGGCCGTGTAGTGAACAATCAGAAGATCGTCGGCTAGCACGTCTACGTCAGCAGAGAGAATCTCTAGTCCGGCACTGCTGAGCGTACCTGCCATGCTGGAAAATACGCCGCGACCGATTCCGCGGCTTACCCCGGCAAAGCACTCGACGACTTTCGTCTCTGGATTGTAATAACACCATGCATCAGCAGCTCCCTCATCAAGTAACTGGAGTCGCCTGAGGGTTTCCACAATAGTTTGAGCGTCCTGATTCATTAGTTGGCTTGCGGGCAGTGCCTCCAATTGGCGCACATACCACGGATCTCCGCGCTGCTCGTGAGTTAGTGCTTTGAGTACATCGGCTGTCCGGGCCGTAAGAACTGCTCGAAAGTCGGTAGAGTCTTCGTCTTGAAGGAATTTGAGCGATCGGGAATATACATCCGCAAGTACGTCACGCTTCCAATCCGTCAACACATCAGGGCCAACGGCGGCCAGGTCGGCGCAAGTCATTACGAACAGCATCCTCAGCCGTTCTTCGCTGCCGATCTGTCGGGCAAACCCTTCCAAGACTCGTATGTCGGAAGTGTCACGACGAAAGGTTAGATGGGACATTACCAGATGTTTGTGAACCAGAAACACAAGATCTTGAGCCGATGATTCATCTAATTGAAACAATACGGCAGTTTCTTCTGCGATTCGTTTGCCAACTTCACTGTGATCCTCCTCAAAACCTTTGCCCAAGTCATGAAGGAGCAGAGCCAAGTGTAAGATTCGCTTGTCGCGTATCTGTTGATAGACGCGGCCTAAAACATCGTTTGATTTGGCAAAAGCGGACGCTTCGCGGACAGCTCGAAGAGAGTGCTCGTCGACCGTGTATTTATGATATTGATTGAACTGCAGTAGATATCGAGCGTGCTGAATAGAGGGAACCAGCTTTTCCAGATATCCCAATTCATGAAGCAGCGCAAGCAAACTTCCAACGATCTGCGAATCCCCAAGCAATTCGTAGAAAACTTTGCGAACTTCTCCGGAGACGACATCAGGGAAATCCGGTGCCGCCAAGAGGAGAGCAGAGTAAGTTGGCTGGTCGAGGGGCTTATTTTCGCGGGCCGAAAGCTCGACAAGGCGAAGTATTTCGAGCAAGTTAGATTTCACCCGGACGAGCCCGGCTGGGGTTGCACTAACATGTGTCAGCCCGATACGAAAATCGCCGTCCACGGTTTTCGCAAATAGTGGATCGAGAACCCTCGATGTGGTCGACACGGAAAGCAAACTCGCTTCACGTCTGCGCACCATTTGCCAGATGTGATTTGTGTGGCGGAAATAATCTCGCATGAACTGCTCGACCGGCAGAAGACCACTGCGCTGAGAGAGTCCCATCCAATCAGCAATTCGTAATTGCTCAGCGCGGTCAAGCATGTCGTTGGAGGAATCTGCATGAAAATGCATCTCGTTTCGCAGGCGAAGGAGATACTCGCTGGATGATATCAGGCGGTGGTGATCGAATTTCGAAATCGCCCCCAACAAGTGCAGTTGATCGGGATCAGACTTGCCGAACTCGGCGAACCCAAGCCAACGCAGCAGGTTCATATCCCGAAGTCCCCCACGCGAGCGTTTTACATGCGGTTCGAGCAAATAAACGCTCTCACCGTACTGATTGCGCTCCTCAGCCCGGGCCTCGAGAAACGCTCTGCAAAGTGACTTGCTATGGCGCTTCGCCATTTTTTCGAAGCTGGAACGAAACTCTTCGAACAGCGTTCGATTGCCTTTGAGCATTCGGGCGTCGATGAGAGACGTACAGATTACCGTATCATCACGTGCCAATTGAACGGCTTCGGCAGGCTTGCGAATGCTTGACCCCAAGTGGAGACCTATGTCGAAGACTCCCTGGGTCATCGGTCGCAATAGTTCAGCGATTTCTGTACTTGAACCCCCTTTGTAGAGGAACATCAAGTCCACATCAGAGAAAGGTGAGCATTGGCGTCGGCCATGGCTTCCCAGGCAAACCACTGCCAAATTGTTTGTCAAAGTTGCTGCCCTTTGTCCAGATGCTTGCGTGAGAGAGTCGTCCAGCAGTCGAATAAGGACCGTATCAAGAAGCGACGCAAGTTTTGCAGAAACTTGCGTTCCACTGAGCCCGCGCTGGTGCACCTCGCGGATCTCAGCGCGACGATCCACGAGTTCCTGGCGAAGCTCAGACAATAACTCGCCAAAGGGGGAACTTTCAGACATGAATCAAGTCCCCATGGATAGATGACCACTGGGAATAGGGGATTGAAATGTCTAGGAAAATGGAACAAGTCCAATTTCTATCTATCCCATATTCCTGCATTTCTCACAAGGCGCCGTTGCCGGTTTCGCCGGTGCGAATGCGGATCGTGTCTGTAAGATCGGAAACAAATATTTTGCCATCACCAATCTGTCCGGTTTGTGCAGTCTTGATGATCGTGTCAATCACGGCTTGAGCCCGATCTTGGGCGACGGCGATCTCCAACTTTACCTTGGGGACAAAGTCAACCGCGTACTCGGTCCCTCGATAGGTCTCAGTATGTCCTTTTTGCCGACCGAATCCTCGGACCTCGGTTATGGTCATGCCCGCGACGCCGATCTCGCTCAAGGCATTTTTAACATCCTCGAGTTTGAAATGCCGAATGACCGCTTCGATTTTCTTCATCGTGGGAACTCCATTGGTTCTTTAAGCTGCCTAAAAAGTCTTCTTAAATACTACACAAAAATGTAACCTTCTTCACCATGCTCGGTGAGATCGAGGCCGCGTACTTCGCTATTCTCATCAACTCGCAGGCCGATGACAACATCGATGATCTTCAGCAGGATCAGTGTAGCTACGATGCTGAAAATCCAAGTCACTGCAACTGCCGTGATTTGGCCGGGCATGATACTTCCGCCTTCGAGCAGTCCGAGCGGCTCCCCATCGGCAATGTTCCAGCAAGCTCGGGTCGCAAATACTCCAGTGAGCACCGCTCCCAGGGTCCCTCCAACGCCGTGAACCCCAAAGGCATCCAGCGAATCATCATAGCCAAACTTCCCTTTGAGCTTTCCGCATGCGAGGGCACACAATATCCCTGCCGCTGCTCCCATGAGAATGGCTGGCATTGGATTCACGAACCCGGCGGCGGGCGTTATACAGACTAATCCAGCAACAGCTCCCGAGGCGGCACCCAGGACACTTGGCTTGCCGTTGGTGAGCCATTCATAGCACGCCCAGCCAAGAAGCCCTGCAGCAGCAGAAAAATGGGTGACGGCAAAGGCGCTCGATGTGAGACCGTCGCTTGCCAACTCGCTCCCGGCATTAAATCCAAACCAACCCACCCAAAGCATTGCTGCTCCCAGTGTGGTGTAAGTCAGATTATGGGGTCGCAGGTCGGCAGTTCCAAAGCCCCTGCGTTTTCCTATTAATAATGCACAGATCAAAGCTGAAACGCCGGAGCTGATATGTACTACGGTCCCGCCGGCGAAATCGAGGGCCCCCCCCTTAAGTCCATACTCGGACCCGAATGCCAAAATTCCTCCACCCCAAACCCAGTGACACAACGGACAGTAGACCAAGGTTCCCCAAAGGATGCTGAATACGACCATCGCACTGAACTTCATTCTTTCGGCAAATGCTCCGCAAATTAAAGCGGGTGTAATGATGAAGAACATGCCTTGAAATAGCATGTGGGTATATCGGGGTATAACTCCTGCCATGGGTTCGTTCGGAGCCTTGGTCGTTTCATTCCAGGTACGCTCGACATTCTTCATGAACAAGTAATCAGAGTTGCCAATATAGGGGCTATAGCTACTACCGAGTTCTTCAGCGTTATCACCTCCAAAGGAGAGACTGTATCCATAAAGGGCCCAGAGTATAGTCATCAGGCCCATCAAAAAAATACACTGCATCATAATGCTCAGCACATTTTTGCTACGGACAAGTCCTCCATAAAACATGGCCAGACCAGGCGCAGTCATGAATAGTACCAAGGCACAGGAGGTCAGCATCCAGGCATTGTGTCCGGCCAGGGCCGCTTCGTCCGCTTTCGCTGCAACTTCGGCTAGCTCTTGAGCTTCCACTGTTGTGGTAACCGACGCCATAGCAGCGATGAGTAGCGTCCCGATGGTGACTTGAGACCACTTGAACATGAGAACCTCCGCCTGAGTACGGTGAAAAGTTGCCTCGGAAATCTAGAGGCATCTGGTGCAGATTTGGTCAACCCAACTGATTAGTAGAATAAGAGTCTGGGGGGATTCAGTAAAGTAGCTCAAAAGTGGGATTTTTTTGCGAAAAGCGGACTTTTAATGCGACTTCTGCCATGGGATATCGGCGACTCCTGACTCGGCATTTGCTGTGCGGGCCAATACAAAGAGTAGATCTCCAAGCCGATTAACAAAAAGTAAAACCGGTTTTCTTAAGGAAGTATGCTCGTGAAGTTCCACTAGCTCTCTTTCTGCACGCCGACAAACACAACGGGCGAAATGGAGCTCCGCCGCTACTAAGTTCCCCCCAGGAAGAATAAATGTCTTAAGGTCCGGTAGTGTCGGTTCGAATTGGTCTATCCAAGTTTCCAATTGGGAAACATCGGACTCCTGCAAGAAGTCAGTCCCTTTTGAAGAAGCATCGGGAGATGCCAATTCGGCACCCAAATCGAAGAGCTGATTCTGAAGATGAGCGAGTATTTGATCTATCTTGCTCGAAGGGCCATGGGATCGGACGACACCAACTATGGCATTGAGCTCATCAATTGCACCACAAGCCATGATCCGACGATCTGTTTTCGATACCCGAACTCCTCCGTAGAGCCCCGTCGTGCCGTCGTCGCCTGTTTTGGTGTATATCTTCATCGCACGGTGTTTCCAGATAACGGTGTTGAGTGCAGTAGCAATTGATTCGAATTTGCGGGCATTGGCGGCGTTCTTTTTTGAGTGAAATCAAGTATTTCAGCAGACTTCGAAAGAACGTCCATACCGACCACTATAGCCACGGAACTGAGACGCGTTGCAATCAATAGCTCCAGACCTTAAAAGTCTTTGTTTCGCAGGTTCAAACCTAGTTGCAGGACCGATCAAGAGCTAGAATCTAGGGGCCGCAAAGTTTTCCCATCTTGCCGGCTTGCCCGTTTTGGGACATTTTGAACTATTGCGGACTCTGACCCCGATCCATTGTGAGGAGCCCTCGATGCCCCGGTTATCGATTTCCCCAACCAAGTTATTGACACTCTTGGGCGCGATTTCAATAGCGCTCATGACTAGCTGGGTCTCTGTGGTCCAAGTTTCTGCTGAAGAAGTGGTCGAAACGGCTGCCACCGAGGCTACTTCGGAGAAGGCTGAGAACAAAAAAGAAGCCCCAGCAGCGCAGAATAAAGATTCCAAAGAGGACGCCAACGGACAGTCAAAGGACTCGAAATCTGAGTCCAAAGAGGAAGGGCAGGCGGGCGACTCCACTGCTCAGAAGTCAGAAACCGACGAAGAGTCAAGCAAAGACAAAGCTGAAAAAGAGCCGGAAGCTGAGAAAAAGTCTAAGCCTTTTGTCGTTAAACGTAAGCCGCTCAAGATCGAACAGGAATTAGACGGAATCTTTGTCGCAACCGAGATGCATGAGGTTGCAGTCCGGCCGGATACGTGGTCGCGTTTTGTGGTTTTAGAAGCAGTGGAACACGGCAAACAGGTGAAGAAGGGTGAGTTGTTGGTTCGTTTTGATGATGACCAAATCGATGATCGGTTGGCTGATGAGGCAATCGACCTACGGTTGAACGAGTTATCTCTTATGCTGGCGGAAGAGGAGACACCGCGTGAGGAGAAAATGCTTGAACTGGCTTACAGGGAAGCGAAACGAAGCTATGAACAATTGGTTGAAGATCACCAGTACTACCTGAACACGGATCGACCCTTTGCTGAGCGGATCGCCAAATATCGCTACGAGTCTGCGAAAGAAGACCTGGAGTCTCAACGGGAAGAACTTGCGCAGCTGAAGAAGATGTACGAAGCGGATGAATTAACTGAAGAGACTGAGGCAATTGTACTTCGCCGCCAAGAGTTTGAGGTAAATACAGCCGAGTTGATGCTGGAACTACAGACGGCCAGTAGAGATTACACTTTGAATGTTTCATTGCCGCGGAATGATTTAACTTATACCACGGCCTTGGAGGGAGCGAAGCTAGCCTTGGAACGAGCTAAGACGGCTCGTGAGCTGGGCACCTCTCGAGGAAAATATGAACTCGAAAAGAAGCGCGAAGCTCGTGCCAAGAGCGTGCGGACGAACGCTGAGTTGCTCGGGGATAGGGGACTCATGGAATTACGTGCTCCCATAGATGGAACCGTCTACTATGGGCGTTGTGTGAATGGAAAGTGGGGGGAGATTAGCACACTCTCCTCAAAGCTGGTTCCCTACGGCACGATTCCTCCGAATACGGTAGTCATGACGATTGTCAATCAACGCCCCTTGTTTGTGACGACCGATCTTAGTGAGAAGGAATTCACAGACTATAAGCTGGGGTTAACGGCGACTATCACTCCGAGTGAAGATGCTGACGTCGAGATAGAGGCAAAGGTGAAAAGTTTGGCGGGAATTCCGAATGCTAGCAGAAAATTCGAAATGCAGTTCGATCTGGAAAAGAGCGAACTCCCCGACTGGCTAGTTGCTGGAATGTCTTGCACGGCAAAGGTTCTGACGTACGAGAAAAAAGATGCCTTGCAGATTCCCAAGGATTTCGTTCAGACTGATGAGGAAAATGAGAAAACCAAGTACGTCATGCTCGTTGTAGAAGATGAGGACGAGCCGCAGCGCCGAGATGTAAAGGTAGGTCAAAGCAAGGACGATATGGTTGAAATTCTTGAGGGATTGGAAGAAGGGGATAAAATTAGCAAGGATAAGCCGAAGAAAGAGGAAAAGGCAGAAGGCGAATAGCTTCGCACTGAACTTCGATTTCACAGTGGCAAAACAGGGCATGATATTTGGTATTTTTAGACAAACGATTTTCTTCACGGTTGCGATCGCCCTATGGAGTCTTGTAGCTAATGCTGAGGAACTCTCGTCTGAATCGCTCGCGTCGGCTAAGAAGAGCGACTCTGATGAGGTGGTTTACCCTCTCTCTGTGGAGGGTCCCAAGCCAGCTCCCGTTGACCCGCCGACTGCTGCTGAGATCAAGCAGTCGATTCAACGTGGTGTAGAGTTTCTGCTTGAATCGCAACTCAAGTTAGGAGCATGGGGTCGCTCGGAGAACGGCAAATACTATCGGATTTGGTCCCCAATTCCTGAGGCTCATAATGCTTATCGCACGGCGACTACTTCGCTGGCAATCATGTCGCTGGTCGAAGCAAGAGATTTATTTGACGGAGACCTGCGAAAACGAATTGAAGAATCGATTGACCGAGGACAGGCATGGCTTTTGGAAGAAGGGAGCAAACTTCGCCGGAGTGCGCCGGATCGCTACGACGATTTCATGGGCTATGCACTCTATAACGTTTGGGGCCATGCGTATGCCATCCATGCTGCTGTTCGACTACACGAACGGGCCAAGGGGGAAGATGAACTGCAAGGTAAGCTCAAGGACTTTGTAAAGATTCACATAGATCGTCTTTCAGAGGGCGAGTTCCTTAATGGGGGTTGGGGTTATTACGACGATCCATTCTCAGATAAGTATGGCAATCCCACCCATCCGCGTCGTGCTAAACTGGCGACTCCCACGGGCAGCTCGATCAGCTTTACGACGGCCACCGTGTTAATAGCTCTCAAACTGGCAGAGGAAGAGTTCGATATCGAAGTTCCTGCCAAGATTACAAAGCCGGCGGTTGCCTCGATCGTCCGGCAACGCTATCCCGATTTTGCGTATGCCTACGGCGAATATCTCAGGTACTCGCCTCGGATGGACATCAATCGGCCGGGGGGTAGTTTGGGTCGTTCTCAGGTGTGCAATCTGGCGTTACGGTTGTATGGCGACAAGCTTGTCACGGTTGAAGTGCTGAAAAACTGGCTTAATCGGCTCTTTGCTCGCAATGGGTGGCTTAGTATGAGCCGGAAACGCAATTATCCGGGAGAATCCCCCCATTTCGCAGATTTCAGTGTAGCGGGTTATTTCTATTATTACGGACACTTCTACGCTTCGATGTGCATCGACGAGCTGCCTGAAGCAGATCGCCCTTTCTATCAAGGGCAGCTTGCGCATGTTTTGCTTCCTTTGCAGGAGAGCGAGGGAAGCTGGTGGGACTATATCCTCTACGACTACCACCAGCAGTATGGCACTGCCATGGCGATCTCTTCGCTGGTGCGTTCTTTGCCAGCGGACGAGCGCTGAGCCGATCTTCAAGGTTGTTCTCTGACAGTCGATTGGTGTGGCTTGAAATCATCGTCTAGGCGCTGACGCGTTTCTGTTTTTCAACGTGCTGGTAGGGTTAGAGCGAACTTTTCGTAGGTCACTACGAGGATCCATGTTTTTGCCGAAAAAGTCCTCTTGCTCAAGACTTTTTCCCCAATTGTGAAATGGTGTTGAGCTACGTTTTGCTATTCGCACGACAAGTGTCGCCGGACAACCAGCGAGCGGAGCATAACCTACATTTCAGTAGCAGGCAAAATGCTCTCGCGGGTGGATCCCCGATACCAAAGATTCATCACACCAGTTTGCTCAAGCCACAAAAGAGTTCGCCGATGGGCTTCCTGAAAAAATTCTTCCGCAACGTGTTCCATGAGGAGCTTGGCACCCAAAGCACCAGTAGTTTTGAACTGCTTAACGAAGCCGAACTCGAAGCCCATTTGGGAGTGAGTCGCTACGGTAGCTTTCAGCTGACCGATGCAGTGCGACCGTCCTACGGATTGGACGTCGTTCCCTCGGCAGGTTTTCGACACGACTCCTATCGCGATGAAAATGCCAAACAAGACGTGCCAGTCGTGATGGCAGCGGTCTCGAGGGAGAAGTTGTTTGAAACATTTATGGAACTTTTGGATCCGCTGGGGCCCGTAGTCGACGTGGTGCTGGAGAGTAGCCACCAATATCCCAAGAGCGGGATGCAGGACCTGTATCGCGAGCATATCGATATGCCGATCCTGCAAAGCATCCTCTGGGAATTCGAAGACCTGCTGGTCAACGATGGTTGCACCGGCATCGCCGTGCTGAATCCCACGGTACCGCAAGAAGTGCAATTCGACGAACACAAACTCTTGATTGTCTATGGAAAGAATCTCACACCGTACGAAGGGGCTCTGATCGACGCGGGGTTGAACTGTCGCGAGGAAATGCGATTCATCACCGAAGCCGAGCATGTCCACTCGACCAACGAAGAATACATCGAACAATTCGACGTACTCAAGATGCGGCTGGGAATCGACGGTGCGGACTACTAACACCCTAATTGCCAAAGTACACTTGGCCGCGGCATTGCAACCCGCCAGGCCGGCAGCTCGCCAGAGTCGCCGGCCTGTTTCTTTGGATACCCTTGTGGTGTTTCTCTGTTTTCGGGTCCGTTTGCCACTAGATGTAGGGATGGGTAGGCGCAAGTTGCGAGGCGCGAGGCGCTAGTCGGAGGTAATGAAAGTTGACCTGCCACAGGGGAAAATTGGTCCC
The DNA here is from genome assembly GCA_937925545.1 of uncultured Planctomycetaceae bacterium. Lineage (GTDB taxonomy): Bacteria > Planctomycetota > Planctomycetia > Pirellulales > Lacipirellulaceae > Bythopirellula. The sequence continues at coordinate 456,795 of CALALR010000014.1, read as the reverse complement.
AAGACTTTTGTCGAAAACTTTTTTTACAAAACTAAAGTCGTTTTACTCCTTGTTTTATAGAGTCTGTCGGAGACTTTTGTTTACAAAAGTGGTCAGTGGTCAGTGGTCAGTAGTCAGTAGTCAGTGGGCAATGAATGCGGAATTGTCATCCCGAGGTACTCCGAGGGATCTGGCCAGATTTCTCGGAGTACCTCGAAATGACAGGAAATAAATGCCCATTCCCCTTTCACAAATCACCATTCACCATTCACTAAAAAAATCGGGGCGCCCCGGCGTTCGACAGTGCATGCAGTCAAACCGTCTCGCGCAGCGCAGCATAGTCCCCTGGCCACATTCCTCAGCCGTCGATTGGTCCGTTTAACAAGACCGGTACGAACTTCTCGGCCAATAGCCAGGGAGAAAACCTGTGCCGTGCGAAGGTCATTATCGCGATTTGAGTGGGCCCTCGCTACAAGAATTTTTGGGCCACTTTTTAGGCGCTAGGCGCTGGTTGCTAGGCGCAAGTCAGAGGTAAATTGGAGACTGGGATTCAGGGGCTTGGTCAATGTGCCATCCCAACATCCCTACCCCGTAGGGGTTGCATACATTTGCACTGACATCCCCTCCACCACCCGCGGAGAGCGTTGTCGGTTTAATCTGTTGCGGGATGGCGAGTTAGGCCCGGTCGAAGAACCGGAGGACTGGCACGTTTGGCACAGGGCTGTAGTTGTTTTGACTACAGGCGTCACAATCGGAATCTTAGCCGGGTTCATTGCTGTTTTTGTTAAGCCGAGCATAATTTAGGGAAGAGGCCATAGATTTTCATTCTTAAGACGGGGAAACTTTGATGTCGCGTCTACATGTTCTGGTGTTGATAGGAATCCTGCTCGTTACGACTGATAACGCACGGGCAGACATTGTATTGGATTGGAATGCCACGGCTCAGCAGGTAATGCAGAATGACGGAGTGCATCTCAATAACAGCGCTAATCCTGGTTGGGCAACTCGCACCTTAGCGATGATGAACGGTGCCATCTATGACGCATTTCAGTCCATCAATCGCACACATGCTCCCTTCCTTTTTAGATCCAAGACCACCAATGCTTCGTTAGAAGCGGCGGTTCATCAGGCTGCTCGGGACCTGCTCCTTGAATGTTATAGTCACTCGACGGAGCAATTAAAGATTCAAGAGGCCTACAACAGTCGGATGGCGCTCATTGCAGAGAGCCCCGAAAAAGCCAATGGCATTCTGCTGGGCACAGCCATCGCACAAATGTACAAGAACTCGCGTCTCAACGACGGATCAGATTCGCTTGCGCCCTGGCCGGAAGGGACGCTTCCCGGTGAGTGGCGATCGGATCCGCTTCATGCTCCTCAGGTCGCCTGGGGACCGCAATGGGGAGCGGTCCGCCCGTTTGTGATCAATCACAGCAGCCAGTTCCCAGTGCCCGGTCCGCCAGCGCTTGATAGTCTGGAGTACAAACAGGCTTATGACATGGTGCTGGACTACGGTGCGCTGTCTACCTTTGGCCCTTCGAATACACCCACATCTCGGACAGCGGACCAAACAGAGATTGGTTTGTTCTGGGCCTATGACCGAGCCACGATGGGGCCACCACCGGTGCTCTTTATCCGAAATTTGGGCGATATTGCCTCTGCTGTGGGCAACTCGCCGGCAGAAAATGCAAGATTGTTTGCGCTTGCTTCTACAGCGATGGCCGATGCGGCAATCACCGCCTGGGATGTGAAGTTTGCGGATAATTTTTGGCGGCCGATCACCGGTATTCGCGAAGGAGACAACGACAACAATATTCAGACCGTGGGGGATCCAAATTGGGTCCCCTTGGGAGCTCCCGGTGCGATAGCTCATGACCCGAATAATCCCAGTGCCGAGGACGACTTTACTCCACCATTTCCTGCTTACGTTTCTGGCCATGCCACGATGGGTGGAGCATTATTCAAAGCTATTGAACTATTCTACGGGACCAATAGTTTCCAATCGGCAGACGCAAGTGTTGGCAATGACGTTGTTGACTCGCAGTACTTCTTGTACTCGGATGAGTTTAATGCGAATGGAATTGCAGGCATGGCCCGAAGCTTCGACAAGTTTACTCAAGAAGGGATCATCGATATCGGTTTGGAAAACTCTCCCGAAGGTGAGAACGCAACGAGTCGCATCTACCTTGGAGTCCATTGGATATTCGACCAGCGTGATGGAAACTATTTGGGCAATGAGATCGCCGAGTACGTGTTTGCGAATCGATTTCAGGCTGTACCGGAACCTGGTGCAGGTTTGCTGATGTTGACAGCCGTGGTGACGAGAGCCATCTTCGACCGTCCGCTAAGGCGACGATGTCACATGCGGCTTGTTTAGCTCAAGTTGTTATCCGTCGCGCCTAGCTTCGGTGGTAGGCAGAACGCCTTTGATCACTTGGGAGTCCAGAAATCGATTTTTTCACCTTCCTTGGCTTGCAGCCATTAAAGAACTCGGACGGTATTCTTATATGAATTTCTAGGGACGTCCGAGGGTGGCCACTTCTTTCCGACTGGCGGAGATCACGCCACGCGAACCTGTCATTCCTCGTTGACGATCGCTTGTACCTGCAGCTCTGTAGCTATGATGGCAGGCGATCTTCTTACACGTCCTAAAAGTCGGCGGATGAAACGCGACTAGCGGGGAATGTGTCGCGATTTGATGTACCATTTGGAAAAAAACGATTCCCGAAGTTCCAACCCTTGATACTCCCTGGGAATGTCGCCATATTTAGGGAGGTTTGTTTCGATTTCTTCTCTTTTCCCCGCCTCCAACTCAGGGAGATCTGTAGCATGTCTGCCATTCGCTTTGCTGCTCTGTTGGGATTTGTCTGCTTCATTACACTGTTTGAGAGTCTTTCCACTTGTGCTCAGGAACCGATCGCTGCGGTTGAACAACAAGAACTGCTCGATGCTCAGGACAACAACGCCAATTGGCTCATGTATGGCCGCACTTATAACAGCAATCGGTACTCGGCACTTGAAAAGATCAATCGCGAGAATGTCTCGAAGTTGGTTCCCGTGTGGTCGTTTCAAACGGGGGTCCTCGACGGGTTTGAATGCACGCCCTTGGTGATCGATGGCATCATGTATATCACCACTCCCTGGAATCACGCCTATGCGATCGACTGCCGCACGGGTTCTCAATTGTGGCACTATCAGAAGTCGTTGCCGGATAATTTGGCACTCTGCTGCGATGCGGTGAATCGCGGGTTCGGCTGTTGGGGCGATCGGCTGTATATGACCACGCTAGATGCCCATCTAGTGTGTCTCGACCGCAATACGGGAGAGGAAATATTTGACATAGCCATCACTGCGTACAACGAGAGTGGCGAAGAAGAGAAGGATATTTATAAGCTGGCCTATAGTGCCACTGTTGCACCATTGATTATCAAGGACAAAGTCATTCTTGGCATAAGTGGTGCCGAGTACGGCATTCGGGGATTCATCGATGCTTATAACGCGGAGACGGGAGACCGCGAGTGGCGGTTTTACACGGTACCTGGTGCCGACGACAAGTCGGAAGCGGCGCAGGAAGCCATGAAGACCTGGGAAGGAGATACCTGGCTTACGGGAGGGGGATCGGCATGGGTCACGGGTACTTACGACCCAGAATTGAACACCTTGTATTGGGGTGTCGGAAATCCTTCGCCAGACTTTAACGGTGAAGTCCGTAAAGGAGACAATCTCTATACATGCAGTATTCTGGCCCTGAATCCAGACGATGGTAGCTATAAGTGGCACTTCCAAAATAGTCCGCACGACGTGTGGGACTACGACGGAGTGAATACGCCCGTGTTGGTCGATACCGAAGTAAAAGGCCAGAAGGTTAAGGCGCTCGTTCAGGCACATCGCAATGGTTACTTCTATTGCTTGAACCGTGAAAACGGAAAGTTCCTTTATGGCAAACCGTTCTGTGAAGTTACCTGGACTGACCGCAGCAAAGGTGTCGACGGACTCGATCCTGAAACCGGACGACCGTTTGTCAGTGAAGCGGCCACACCTAACGACGAGGGTGTGCGGGTTTGTCCAGGTGCGGCCGGTGGTAAGGAATGGAATCCGATGGCTTATCACCCGGGGACCCAATGTGCCTATGTGCCGGTGATCAACAACTGTGCCAAGTTTACCTCTGGCAAAGCGTTTTACATCAAAGGCCAGCCCTACTGGGGTAGTTCACTGACTCTGATCGAGAATGAGGCGTCCGGGGCGTTCAAGGCAATCGACGTGACTAGCGGCGAGATCAAGTGGGAAGTCGCCACGCGCTCACCGATGGTGGCTGGTGTGCTGGCCACGGGAGGCGGATTGGTCTTTACTGGAGATGCGGAAGGTTTTTTGTCGGCCTACGATGCTGAGACAGGTGAAGTTCTCTGGTACTACCAATGCGGTAGCGGTCACCATGCATCTCCCATCACTTACGAGCTGGATGGTAGGCAATACATCGCCGTCTGCTCAGGGTGGGGAGGCTGGTTAGCCGGTTTCATCGGCGACGGCGCGCCATGGCTCAGCGACGGCCGCAAAGGCAACACACTCTTCGTGTTTGCATTGCCTGAATAAGAATCTTTTGCCGCCCATTGTGGTCGAAATTCCTTTTAACGATTGCGGATAATAGCGCTGTGCCAAGGACGAAAGTCATTACTTGCCTGATGTTGTTGAGCTTCATGCTGCTGGTTGGCACGAATCTCACATATTCCGAGGACCAACCGCTTCGATTTTGTTTCTGTAAGAACGCTATGCCGCGCTCAGGGCAGGACGATTCAGGGAATCCTCAGGGCGTGGATTTGGCCGTTGCGCAACTGCTGGCTACCGAGCTTGGCCGTGATATCGAGTTCCACTGGTGTGAGAACGATGCTTGTCGGCTGCAGAGCTTAAAGGCTCAGCGGTGTGACGTAGTCATTGGTGTGCCTCACGAGTCTGTGAATTCGCCTGACGTCAGTTGGGCTTCCCCCTTTGCAGCGGGCAAGTTTGGACTGGTCACCGCCAAGACAGAAACCCGGATTCGTTCGTTCACCGAATTAAAAGGCAAACGGGTGGGCATCGTCTCTGGCACGATTCCGCTTTCTTCTCAAGAGCACACAGTCCTACGTTTTCCTTCGCGGGAAGAATTGCTGCACCAGTTTGAAAAGTCCAACCTGGCAGCTGCGCTAGTCGACACGGATTTTGCTAATTGGTATTTGAGCGAACATCCCGAATTGGATCTGCGCGTGGTCGATGAATTTGTGTCGCCTTATCGGTGGACGTTTGGAATCGCCGTGCGAGCCAATGACGGCGAACTGCTTGCGAAGATTTCTCAAGCCGTGGATATTTGTCTGCGCCAGGCGAAGTTTGTGCCTTTGTTTGCCGATTACGGCCTAAAGTTTCGTCCTCCAATTATGGGAGCGGTTGCCGAAATTGCTCCAGAGACGCGTAACTCCTGGGTACGGGCCCGGCAGACCGGCGTCTTGCGGGTAAGTATGGACCCGGCCAATTTGCCTTACTCCAGTGCCGACCCGGACAAACCAGGGTTCGATGTGGAAATTGCTCGCGCTTTGGCCAAGGAGCTTGGATTGAAGATCGAGATCGAGTGGATCGACATCCACAGCGAAACCGCCACGGGTGAGCTGCTCGACGATGAGTGCGATCTGGCTATGGGTGTTGCTGTGGATCCCTCTGCCATGGACGACGAAGAATCTCTGGCCGGCAAGGTGATTTACTCTCAGCCTTACTATGGGACGGGTTATGTTTTGATCGCTCGTGAAGGAGCAGATCCCATAAAAGAGCTGTCTGATCTAACCGGCGAGAAATCACGCACCCTGGGTACTCAGGCAGGCACCATCGCCGACTATTCTCTCCGACAACGGGGCTACCAGCGACGCTTGTTTGGTACTCAACTCGGCGTCCTTAGTGGATTGAATAACGGCAGCATCGACTATGCCTACATGTGGCCGAACATCGTTTGGATGCTTGCGAACGAGGCGGAGGCGAAGGCCGCACTTGTCGAGGGTTATGTCCCGGAAGATCGATGGAACATAGCCGTCGCACTGCGTAAATACGATGACGAATTCAAACAACACGTCGATGACTCCCTCGAGAAGATAGCGAAGCAAGGCATCATCGAGCAGGCGATGGAGCGCTACAACATGCCTTATTTCGCGCCGTTTCCTGAGACTCGTAAAGTTCAAGAAGAGGTTTCGGCGACTCGACCTAAGCCCTTTGATCGAGGTTTAGAGCCGCAGATGGGACGCCGAGAGCGCTCTCGCCGGAGTTACTCGGGCCTGGAGAAGATTCGTTCACGCGGAACCATTGTAATCGGCCTCGATCAGAACAATCTCCCTTTCTCGACGGTACACCCTCAGCCGGCGGGATTCGATTATGAGATTTCAGAACTTCTAGCCGAGCAGCTTGGCGTATCTCTCGAAATCTATTGGGCCTATTCGTCCCACGATTCCTACCCGGCCAAGCTTGCCCACAAGCAGCTTTGCGATGTCATCTTGGGAGTAATGCCTGACGACCGCTTTGCGGGCGAGGTGGTATTCAGCAATCCTTATTATTTCGCCAGCTATGTGTATGCCGTGCCGAAGGGTGGTCGGATACCGTCAGCCGATCAGTTGATCGCCACGGAGCCTGGAATAGCGGTTCGCGGTTTGAAAGATCGACGCACGCAGACTTACCCTCAGCTCATTGCGATCCTGTCTGCCGTCGCTGCAGGTGACGTGTCTGCAGGATACGTAATCTCAACACGCGCACAGTGGCTCGCTGGAGAGAAATGGCCGGGGAAGATTGACTTTTTGACGCCAGAACTAGCCGTTGATCGTTTTCCAATCTGCGCCGCCGTACGGCGAAACGACCTGGATCTGAGAGATGCCTTGGATTATGCCTTTGAAGTGCTGCGTAATTCTGGGCAGCTGGCCCAAGTGTTTGCACGCTGGCATATCGACAAACCTGATCTGACACCCTGATTCTATGGCAATGAGATTGAACTTGCTGAGTAATGGTGTACGAAACGTTCGAGTGATGGTAGTTGCGCTGCTGTGCATGATCTGGCAGGGTTCACTGAATAGTCACCGCAACCTGGCGGCAGAAAAAACCCCTCCCGCCGACGATCCCAGCCGCAGCTTATCTGCACAGTTCATGACCGATCAGAATGCTCTGGACGAAGGCAAATCTTTGTATCGTGGATTGTGTAGCGGGTGCCATGGTGGAACAGCCAGAGGAGGAAAAGGTCCGAATCTGACCGACGATCGCTGGCTGCACGGCGATGGCACCGATATGGCCATCAGCGGAATTATCGAGCGAGGTGTGCCAGGAACTACGATGAAGAAGCTCGGTGAATCGCTCAAGCCAGACCAGATCGGAAAGATCATCGCTTATATTCGCAGTCTTGCACTGGCCGACAAGGACACCGACTGGCAACCTTACGCAACGGGGGACCCCTCAGCTGGAGAAAAACTGTTCTTTGACTCCAAGACGCTGTTTACTTGTAACAAGTGTCATGCTCTAAATCATAAGGGGGGTGGTATTGGACCGTCACTCGATCGGATCGCCAGCCGACGCTCGCCGAAGTATATTATGGAATCTATCGTCAGCCCCTCGCAGGATATCGATCCACAATTCGAACAAGTGGTGGTTGTGACTGATGCAGGTAAGGTGGTGAATGGTATCAGAGTCAACGAAACCAATTTCAGCATTCAACTTCGTGAGCAAACAGGGCAGTTTCACTCTTTCAACAAACGCGATTTGGAAGAAGTTCGAGTCGCAGAAACTTCCCTGATGCCCGATAACATGAGCGAGATGCTCACAGTCAAACAATTGCATGACCTTTACGCATACCTAATGTCCCTGGAATAAAGGATCCTGTTATGTCTTGGAAAAAACCTGACTTTGAAGAAATCGCGCTGGCGATGGAAGTGACTGCTTACGTCAATTCCGAGGATGAGATGCCACTGCCTGTCGATGGTGATCAACGGCATCCAACGAGCCAGTCGAAAGTTGATGAGCAACCGGCCGAGTAGATTTTACGCATGCAAGTTCGCATCCTAGGTTCGGCTGCGGGAGGAGGCCTGCCGCAGTGGAACTGTGGCTGTCCGAATTGTCGTGCTGCGCGTAGTGGTGTGCCAGAAGTGCAACCACGTACTCAGTCTTCCGTGGCTATTTCTGCCGACGGTCGGTGCTGGTTTTTGTTGAACGTCTCAGCCGACGTGCGTCAGCAGCTCGCGCGCTATCAAGAACTAAGCCCTGCCGCGGATTGCGAACGTGGCACTCCGCTTGCCGGATGCATTCTTACCGATGCGGAGTTGGACCATACCTCGGGGCTTCTGCAGCTTCGCGAGGGGTGTGTGCTTTCGATTTACTCTACCCCACTAGTCCGACGCTGGTTAGTTGAGTGTTTTCCGCTCGGGCCGATTCTTTCTTCTTTCGCAGAGCGGCCTTGGATGGAACTGACACTGGGCAAGCCAATGCAGCCTGTATTACCCGATGGATCTGCTGCCGGTTTCGAGGTCACACCTTTTGAGACCGGGCGCGATGTGCCGCGTTACGTAGCTGAGGACCCGACTCAAGCGGAGGGATCAGTCGTGGGACTGATGATCAGAGATCTCACAACGGGTGGCAGGATGGTCTATGCACCGGGCGTGCCGGCAATCGATGATCGCCTACGCGAGGAGGTCGTTGATTGCGATCTCTTGCTGATGGATGGATCGTTCTGGTCGAACGACGAACCGAAAAAGTTTGGCATTACGAACCGTACCTCGTTCGAGATGGGCCATCTACCTGTGAGTGGTCTTGCGGGGAGCCTTGCCTGGATGAAGACACTGCCGATTAAGAACTCGGTCTATGTGCATCTGAACAATACCAACCCACTGCTCGATACCCGCAGCCTAGAATACGCAGAGGTAATCGCGGCTGGGATTCGCGTGGGAAGCGACGGTGAACAATTCACAATTTAGCAAAGAAGCCAGTCATGCAACCATGGACGCCTGAAGAGTTTTCTGAGCAGCTTCACCGAGTGGGAGAGCACAGCTATCACGATCAGCATCCCTTTCACTTGTTGATGCATGAGGGGGCGCTAACTCGCGAACAGGTACAGTGTTGGGTCGCCAATCGATTTTATTATCAGAAAAATATCCCGATCAAAGATGCCCTGTTACTGGCTCGTTGCCCCGTGCGGGAAGTGCGGCGCCACTGGGTGCAGCGCATCATCGACCACGATGGTTTAGACTCCCATTCCGGTGGCATCGAAAGGTGGCTGCAATTGGGCGAAGGAGTAGGGCTCACCCGAGAGGAGTTGGAGCAGGACCTGCACTTGCTTCCCGGCGTTCGCTTTGCGGTGGATTCATATGTCAACTTCGTCAGAAGTCGGTCATGGATCGAAGGCGTTGCCTCTTCGCTCACCGAGTTGTTTGGACCTCAGTTGATGAAGCATCGTTTGGCTGCGCTGGAGAAACACTACACCTGGATCGATCCGGCGGCATTCGAGTATTTCCGCGCCCGACCGCCGCTGGCCAGTCGTGATAGCGAGCACGGCCTTCAGATTGTTTTAGAGCACTGTCAAACTTTTGAACAACAACAATGCGCAGTAGCTGCCTTGCGTTTTAAATGTGATGTCTTGTGGGCACAGCTCGACGCGATTTATCATCACTCTGTGAAACCGATTGGGAGTTAAGTGCCATGAAAGCGACCTTCAAAATCGAACGGCCAACGCTGGCCCGTGGTGTGAGATATCGGTGGGATCCAGTTCGTGCTGAGCACCATCTTCTTTTCCCGGAGGGCATGTTGGTTCTCAACGACACCGGGGCAGCAACCGTTCGTTTGTGTGACGGTCGATCGCTTGAAGAAATCCAACAGACACTCCGCCTCGAATTCGGAGATGAGACCTCCGCAGAAGAGGTGCGCGAATTCCTCCATCGTTTGAGCTCGCGGGGGTTGATTTGCCATGCAGACTCCTAGACCCTACGCGTTACTGGCGGAGTTGACGTATCGGTGTCCCCTACAGTGTCCCTATTGCAGTAATCCGCTCGAACTCGCCCGCTATGACCAGGAGCTAGACACTTTCACCTGGCAAAGAGTACTCCGCGAGGCGAGTGAACTAGGCGTGGTTCAGGTGCATTTCTCCGGAGGAGAGCCCCTAGTGCGTCGCGATTTGGTGGAATTGGTAGCAACTGCCTGCAAGTACGGTCTCTACAGTAACCTTAGCACAAGTGCTATGACTGCCAATCCACAACGCTTGACCCAACTTCGCGAAGCCGGGCTCGATTCGCTGCAAGTAAGCTTACTGGATGCTGAACCGGCGACCAATAATTGGCTTGCCGGAGTCCCCTCATTTGAAAAGAAACAGCAAGCGGTTGCTTCAGCTATCAAGTTGGGATTCCCCGTTACACTTAACGTCGTCCTGCATCGCCACAACCTGGATCGTCTAACGCAGATCATTGATCTCGCTTGCCAATGGCAAGTGGACCGACTGGAATTGGCCCATGTGCAATACACTGGCTGGGCGTTTCATAATCGACAGGCTCTCCTGCCGCGCCGAGAGCAGGTAATCCAGGCAACAGAAATCGTTGCAGAGTTTCGGCAGCGGGACGCCAACAAAATGCAAATCTTGCATGTCTTGCCCGACTATTTTCAGGAGTTCCCCAAAGCCTGCCTCAATGGTTGGGGACAGCGATTTCTTACAGTGGCTCCCGATGGAGCGGTTCTCCCGTGCCAGACTGCCCGCGAAATTCCGCAACTTGAGTTTCCTTCGGTTCATGATCAAAGCCTGTCACGAATCTGGTTCGATGCTCCGGTGTTTCAAAAATATCGCGGCACCGACTGGCTACCGGAACCATGCCGAAGCTGTGAACGCCGTGAACTCGACTTCGGTGGGTGCCGCTGCCAGGCGTTTCTGTTTACGGGAGACTCCGGCGTGACCGACCCCGTTTGTCTATTCTCTCCTCATCACGAACTTGTCGAACAAGCGATCTCCCAAGCCCATTCTGGGATTGAAATGGAATTTGAGTATCGGAGAATGAAGAAATAATTTACCAGGGATCCAGATTGCTAGTCCTGGAATAGCCGTCGTGCTAAACTTTCCGACTATGCAGCGACTCAAGAGAATTATTGAAGGGACGGATACTAAAGCCGGGATGGCATTCGCGGTTGTCGTTCAATTACTCATCCTGATTTCGGTCATTACTTTTTCTATCCAGACCCTTCCCCAGCTAAGCCCGGTCACTCTGGAGTGGCTTGATCGAGTTGATTATCTCATCTTTGTGTTTTTCACCATGGAGTATTTGTTGAGGATCATGGTGGCAGAACATCCCGTCAGGTACATCTGCAGTTTTTATGGAATTGTGGACCTGGTGGCCATTCTTCCGTTCTTCCTGGGCAATGTGATAGATCTCCGCGCCGTTCGGGCCTTTCGGTTTCTGCGATTGTTCAGGCTGTTGAAGATTGTGCGATACAACCGGGCGATTCGGCGATTATTCAGGGCACTGGCAATTGCGCGGGAAGAGATTGTGTTGTTTACGTTGGTGACGGGAATTCTGATGTATCTGGCGGCGGTGGGGATCTATTATTGCGAGCGCGAGGCCCAGCCGGAGAAGTTTGCATCGATATTTCATAGCCTGTGGTGGGCAGTCGCTACTTTGACCACGGTTGGCTACGGTGATGTTTATCCGATCACCGTGGGAGGACGGTGTTTCACGTTCGCGATTCTCTTAATTGGCCTGGCCGTGGTTTCCGTGCCAGCGGGTTTGGTGGCGACGGCGCTGACCGTGGCCCGCGAAATGGAAGAGAAAGGAACAGGGCTGGAAGAATAGGTAAACGCCCAGGGATTGCGATCCCTGGGCGTTCGCACTGTGACGCTATTTGCCAGACATGCCGGATTCAATTTGTTTCTGGACCTTTTCTAGATTGAACGACCCGGGCGTTTGGCTCGGTGGGAACTCTTTCATCGTGACCAAGAAATTGGCCGCCAGTTGCTGCATGGGGGCCAGGACAAACACGCGTTCCAGAAACCAGTCGTTGTATACGGTGGCATTATGTTGCGCTTTCTCAAAGGGATCGCGTAGCAGATTGAACAGCAGGGGGACGCGGAGTTCGGTAAACGGCTCGCGCCAGACCTCGAATGCCATTCCACGGTTTTCCAGAAAGACCGCCTTCCAGGCGTTATACCGCATGGCTACGATATGTCCGTCGTCGTTTACATAGATAAATTCTTTCCGGGGAGACTGGTCTGTTCTGCCCATGAGATAGTCGAGCTGATTATAGCCATCAATGAAATTCTTATACTTACGGCCGTTGAGTTCGACCCCATCGTGAAGCTTCTCCTTAATCTTTTGCTCCCCAGCGATGGCAGCAAAGGTGGGAAGCCAGTCTTCGTGGGACGCGATGCCGTTGAGGGTTTTACCATCCGGGAAATGGCCAGGCCAACGGATAAATGCTGGTACGCGGTAGGCACCTTCCCAGTTGGAATTTTTTTCGTTGCGGAATGGAGTGGTGCCGGCATCCGGCCAGGTGTTGTAGTGAGGACCATTGTCGGTGGAATAGAAGACGATTGTATCTTCGGCGATTCCTAATTCATCAAGTAAGTCAAGCAATTCGCCGACGTGCAAATCGTGTTCGACCATACCATCGTGGTATTCATCGCCATTTGGGCCACTGATTCCGCGGTTTTCTTCCTTCACATGGGTACGGAAGTGCATCCGGGTGCCGTTCCACCAGCAGAAAAATGGTTTGTTTGCTTCGTGTTGACGTTTGATGAACTCCTTGGCGGCCGCAACCGTTTCGTCGTCAATTGTTTCCATGCGTTTCTTGTTAAGCGGACCAGTGTCCTTGATGGTTTGGCCACCCTTGCCATCCGCCTTACAATGTAAAACTCCGCGGGGACCATAGACATCAATAAATTTTCGCCCGTCAGGAAGGACGAGGTCAGTTGGATAGTCTTCGTTTTCTGGTTCTTCCTCGGCATTGAGATGATAGAGGTTGCCGAGGAATTCATCGAATCCATGCATCGTGGGGAGGTGCTCGTCGCGGTCACCTTGATGGTTCTTGCCGAACTGGCCGGTGGCATAACCCTGGGCCTTCATAACGGTGGCGATTGTGACGTCAGTCTTTTGCCAGCCTTCTTTGGCACTGGGGATTCCCACCTTAGTCATGCCCGTGCGTACGGGAACATTACCGCCGAGAAACGCTGCACGGCCAGCAGTGCAACTTTGCTGACCGTAGTAATCGGTGAAGGAGAGGCCCTCATGTGCGATCCGATCAATATTAGGGGTCTCATAACCCATCATGCCACGATTATTATGGCTGATGTTCCACGTGCCGATGTCATCACCCCAGATTACGAGAATGTTCGGCTTTTTGTTTTGAGCGTGGGAGGAGTGAGATGCGATAATAGTGAGGAGGATAGCCAATAATACCCAGGGTGTTCTAACTAGCATAAAGTGGGCTCCTATAAATGGTTAATGAATACTTGATTTATGCCACATCATTACTATATGAGCAAGAGAAATACAAAAAGTATCGAGCCTGGAAACCATTCAGGGGGATGTTAAAGCTCGATTAAGAAAGCGATGCACAATCTTGAATCGAGGATGGATAAATCAATAGCCAGCGAGATACACGGAAATTTCGGCGGGTTTTGATTGCTGGATTTGCACACTAAACTCCGACCAGTTGCAGTCAATCAGGCGAAAAGCTATGGCAAATTGTTGACTTAACCTGGCCGAGAAGTACAATAAAGCCAGTATCTTCATTTACCATCCAAGGAACTCTTGCCTAATGATGCCAACCGCTTCGGTCCTCTAATACCTTTTGGCGTCACTCTTTCTTGGAATCGCTGGGATTATTCTCAGAGTAATGTTGTCTGTGTGAACAGCCTGCGCGGTATTTCTACAGGCGGTATGGCATCGATCTACAGTCGAAAGTCAGGAACTATGCATCTTCTGAACACACACACTTCACGTACTACAGTGATCGTTGCCGCCGGTTGGTTGGCATGTCTTTTCAATGTGAATTCTGCACATGCCCAGAAGACCGTTGCGAGGCAATGGAACGAGGCCCTGCTGGACGCAATTCGCATCGATTTTCCTGCGCCAACCGTGCATGCCAGGAATCTGTATCACACTTCGGCGGCAATGTACGACGCCTGGGCCGCGTTTGACCAGGTTTCCTCTGGGCACTTTTATACCACCAAACACACTGCAGGAGACATTGAAGCAGCTCGCAAAGAAGCTATCAGTTACGCTGCTTATCGAGTATTGTCTCAGCGCTACGCATTGGCGGTAGATCCGACTACTTCACAAGCGTTGTTTGATAATTTGATGACGTCTCTGGGTTACGATAAGAATGTGACGACGACCGTTGGAGATACTCCTGCTGCGATTGGTAATCGCATAGCCCAGCATATTCTCACCAGCCAGTTGAACGACGGGTCCAATGAAGCGAATGGATATCAAGACAACACGGGATACTCACCCGCAAATCCACCAATGATCGTTGATTTCCCAGCGGTTTCACCCAATAACGAGGTCATCGATCCGAATCGGTGGCAACCTCTCTTTATAGAGTCCTTCACGTTGCAAAATGGAATTCCTTTGGGGATGAATCTGCAATCTTACGTCGGGCCGCATTGGGGTAGCGTGGAGACCTTTGCTCTGGGGCGCGGCGGTAGTGGGCCGAATAGCTGGAGTGAGATTGATCCAGGCGCGCCGCCCCAATTGGGAGGTGTTGGCGACGCGGAGTACCGTGACAATACCCTGCAATTGATCCGCTATAGCAGTTCGCTTGATCCCAATAAGGGTCCTGGCGCAAATATCATCAATATTTCGCCGAACACAAGTGGAAATCGGGCTTTAGGGACCCATATCGATCAGGGTTATGCGATCAATCCCGTCACGCAACAACCTTATGCAGACAATTTTGTAAAGGCGGCCGACTATGGGCGTGTGCTGGCAGAGTTTTGGGCCGATGGGCCTCATTCGGAAACTCCTCCTGGTCATTGGAATGTGCTGGCCAATGAAGTTGCCGACAACCCATTGCTAATGAAGCGGATCGGAGGCGTGGGACCTGTGGTTGATGACCTGCAATGGGATGTGAAGACCTACTTTGCACTCAATGGTGCCGTCCACGATGCGGCGGTTGCTGCTTGGGGGACTAAGCGACAATATGATTACACACGCCCGATCACGATGATTCGTTACCAGGGAGGTCTAGGGCAGTCGTCCGATACCAGTCTCCCATCCTACCATCCCGATGGCCTGCCGCTTGAAGCGGGGTTGGTGGAAGTGATCACTGCTGAATCGATTGCCGATGGAGGCAGGCATCGCAATGCTTATTTGAATGCCAATATCGACCATAATGGAGATTTCTTTGAATATTTGACTGAGCAAGAGATGGTCAGCAAGATAGCCATCCTTGCTTGGAATCATGAGCCGGACGATCCTGCCAATGAGGTGAGCGGTACGAATTGGATATTGGCCGAGAATTGGGTTCCGTATCAGATGGACAACTTTGTCACCCCGGCATTTGCCGCTTATGTTTCAGGTCATAGCACGTTCAGCCGCGCTGCAGCGGAAGTCCTGGCAAAAATTACTGGTAGCGAGTATTTTCCCGGTGGCTTGGGGGAAGCTGTCTTTACAACCGACTTCCTTGACTTCGAAGCGGGTCCGTCACAAGAGATTACTCTTCAGTGGGCCACCTACTTCGATGCTGCCGACGAGGCGGGGATTTCCCGCTTGTGGGGCGGAATCCACGTCCCTCCCGATGACTTTGCCGGGCGGATTATGGGCGCCTCGATCGGCATGAATGCCTATCAATTCGCAAGCGAGCATTTCGGCGTCGTGCCCGAGCCAGCAAGTGGAATTTTGATGCTAGTTGCCTGCAGTTGGATGATGATGCGTCGACAAGGGTATTGACCGAATACGCGCTTCCCTGTGTCGAGAGGAACTTGCCAGCGGGTCGCGGTTCACAGGGAGATAACTGATGCAACGTGAATTTGAGGCTCGGTTTACCGGCTGGTCCTTTATCCTGGCGGGGCTCCTGCTGGGGGGAGGGTGGATGCTGTTGCCTCGTCAGTTAGGCACGTATTTTGTCCCCGAAGATTTTTCTTTGGTGCATGATCAGTTTCTCTTGTGGATCTGGATATATCGGGTGCATATTTTCGGCATGGTGATTTCGGCCATCGCCCTGTTTGCCGTGGCGACAAGTTTGGCAGAAAATCCTTGCCGAATTCT
Source organism: uncultured Planctomycetaceae bacterium (assembly GCA_937925545.1). Taxonomy (GTDB): domain Bacteria; phylum Planctomycetota; class Planctomycetia; order Pirellulales; family Lacipirellulaceae; genus Bythopirellula. The sequence goes on along the minus strand of CALALR010000014.1, from coordinate 440,596 downwards.
GGTTTGGCCAGGGGTTGGCGTGGCGGCGGCGGGGACTTTTGTCAGTGCGTTGGGGGCGGCGTTTTATTACCATCACGGAGCCTGGGGCGCTTTGGAACTTGAAGGAAAAAGTGCTGAAGAGATTCAAGCGTTTGTGGATAATTTGCGCGTTGATACTGAATACGTCACCTGCCTGATTCGATTTGGGCGAGTTTTTACTGGCTTGGGGCTAGTGCTCTTGGGACTAGGTTTTGTGAGATGGAAAGTGCTGCCGGCGTGGGTTGGCGGTGGAGCCGTGTTATTGGGGCTGGCCGCCATGGCTCTGACGATGGGCTTGCCAGATCGGTTGTCGCTCTTTGAGCCGGTATTTTACCTGCAAGTACTTTGGATGGTGGCAACGGGGGTGGCCGTGTTGAGGGCTCCGCTTCAATAAACTATTAGTCGCACCGCTCTCGCCTCATACGCCTACCACCAACCCACTACACCAGTCCCCAGCGTTTCCGGAGAAACCATTCGGTGCTCAAGAGGCCCACGAGTGCCGCGAGCATCGGCCAGCTATCCCAGAGGCTGCGTTGCGTGGAGACCTCTTCTTCGAATTCCGCGAAGCGATCTTGAAGACGTTCTAAAAGTTCGGGAAGTTCCTCGGGGGCGAGACCCGCGCCTCCCGCGTCGGAGGTAAGGTTCGCCAGCGATGCCATGAAAGTGGGTTCAGCGGCTGGTTGGTCGAGTTCCATATCACGGTCGGGGACCGTGAATCGAGCTTCGGAGGATCCAAGATTTTCGTTGTCCACCGAGGCGGAGACGGTGAGTCGGTAATCACCAGGAAGGGAGGTGTCATCAAAACTTCCGATATGCTCTTTACCGCGTGGAGTGACTTGCACAGTGTCGATGGTGCCGTCGGGTTTCTCGATTTTGACTTGGAAGTGCGCCCCCAGAATTGGCTCTTGCTTTTCGTCGAAAGCTCCGACGGCAAATTCGATGCGGCTGCCGCGTTGGTAGCGGCGTTGATCGAGTCGCGCCCAGACCGCTTCAGCACTCGAATCGTCTTTGCGCGAGAGCCAGAGTACCAGCTGTCGCCAGAAGCGCTCTTGAAGCTCGGGATGACCCTCCATCTGCCAGCGCCAAGTGGTATCGAATGCGATTGCCGCGGTACGTCCATTACCCCAGGCCCCTACGACCACCAGTGGGGAACGCTGCGGGTTGTCGGCCTCGGCGATGACGGCTGCATTGGGTTTGAGTGCACGAGCCTCAAAGCGGTTGGCACCGTCCAGGGGTGGCAGCTTGTTCCAGTCAAGTTTATCGTTGTTTTCCTCACCCAACTGAAAAATCGGATGGAGGTTTGTACCCATGGGCAGGGGATGCATTCGCACGGGACCGGCAAGGTGCATATCTTGCCGGGGAGGCTCGCCAATGTCTGGCCTTGCAGCACGTTCCCTGACAGTGGGGAGAACGTCGTCCAGCGTTTTGTTGCGAAATCCACCGGCGCCGAAGCTATGAAAGCCTCCCAACATGGCCAAGCCGGTCCCCTGCCCTACTTCGTCGGCGATCATTTCCCATGTCTCGCGACTGAGACCCGCATAGTCGACATTCTGCAAGAGGAACACGTCGAACTTGCCGTCACGAAGTTGCTCGCGCAGATCAAATTGTTGTCTGCGATAGTTGATGAGGTCGTAACGCACATGTAGATCAGGATACGTGGCAAGTGCAGCGCGAACGAAGCGAGGTTCAATTCCCGGCCCACCACCGACACGCTGCGCGCCGACGAGGTAGAGCACATTGATCCCCCCTTTCATGACGGTAACAAACGTACTCTGCGAATTGTTGGTCTTCGCAAGTTCGCCGGAAGGAGACTCGACCGCAACGGCAATTTTGAATTCGCCAGGTGTTTGAGGTGTGTGGGTAAGTGCCACTGGATATTGGCGTCGGTTAGCGGCGATTTGCAACGGCTCGGTCGCGACGACCTCCATCTCTCCCTTTGTATTCTCCCAGAGGAGTTGAACTTTGACGGTCTGGTTCGCGTAGCCGTCAGCCGTAATAGTTGCCTGAATGGTGGCAGGTGCCTCGGCGAACAGGACGTTATTTACCAAGAGATCATCGACTCGCAAATCAGATTGCAAGCCTAAGGAGGGTTTCCCATAGGTGAATGTGTAGAGGGGAATCCGATCGGTTGTCAGGCGAGAGACGGCTAGCTGTGGGGGTTCATCTCTTGGTGGAAATGCCCGCTGGGCCCCGTCGCTTAGTACCAGCATCGCCACAATGCGTTGTTGCGATTCACGATCCAGGAGATCCGAGATGGCGGAACCCAACGCCGTCTGCGACCCTTCAGCACTCTCGGGGAGGTCAAATCCACCCTCGTTGCGTTTGACTAACTCCGTTTCATCTGCAAAGCGATAGAGTTTTACGTCCCAGTTTTCGGACAATTCTGCGAACTGGCTTTCAGCGGCCGCTAGAGACTCCTTGAGTGCATTCCAACGCGATTGATTGCCAAGCGAATCCTCGATCGACATGCTGCGAGAGTCATCGACCAGCAGCAACAGCGAGCCGGGCAATTTGTTGATGATGGTTGTCACCAGAGTGGGGCGCAGCATGGCCACGATCAATAAGAGGGCGGTGAGTCCACGCAAGATCACCAGGGTTATCCGGCGTCGCGGCAGCAAAGTGCGACCCTTTGGTCCGATAAACATCGCCAATGCCAAGAGCACTGCCACGGCACCTGTGAACCAAAAACCACCTACTGGATCGACAGACCAATTCGTCATGTTTGTCGCTCCTCACGATAGAAGCGATTGGAGAGCAGGTGTTCGCTCCCCCACACGAATACGACGAGCAGAATGGCCCAGGAAAAAAGTTCGCGCCCACGGCGGCCGATGTTGACGTATTTTTCTACGTCGTCGAGCGAACTGGCCAGATGTACGCTGCCTTCTGGCAAGGCAGCAAGAATCGCCTGAGGATCGGCACGCTGGAGTTGACTCAACTCCTCAGCTGCATTCACGCTAAAACCTTCATCGAGTTTGCCAGTGCGTCCACCAGCAGCAACGCGGTAGTTGCCAAGCTTTTCGGTGGTGCTGATGCGAATCGTATCTTCTCCGGGTGGAAGTGTGCGACGGATGCCATCGCCAGACGGCTCACGCAAGACGAAGTCGGTGACATGCTGTCTGGGAGACAACCTGAGACTAACGGTTTCACCAGCCGTGTAGTTCAATTCGTGGTCTTCGTTGTGGGCGAGATAGCCGACGAGGTGGTTGGCCAATGCGACAAACGGCCAAGGTTCGGGGTGCGTGGGGAGCAGATTCCAAGGATCCCTGCCAGCCGGCTGGAGCGGATCAGAGACTGGGGTGGTGAGTGCCAGCACGCGACCCTGACCAAGATTCCGCTCTATGAGAGCAGGTTGATTGTTCGCATAGTTGGCGACGACATAAGAATCCCCAGCCATATCTTCGAACTGCCAAAATCGCCAGACGGGGTAGATCTGCCACGGAATTTCCTCGGCATAGTTACGCAAGGGGGAGAGTGCCGGGTGGTCGAGTCGCTGGGGCTTGAACCATGTTTCCTGCCGTGAGCGTAGTTTCAGCATCCCCGGCAGTAATTGTTGTGCTGCGGGACCGTTGAATCCACTGGGAGTAGCGCGGTTGCCAAGAAAGATGCCGACTCCGCCCCCCGCTCGGACGTAGTCGGCCAGATGGTTCCAGACGTCATCGGCTAGGGGTGGTGGGTCGAGCAGGCAAACGACATCATAGTCGGCAAAGTCAATTTTCGTGGCGTTGGCAAACCGATCACTTGCCGTGTCGAAACGCTTCTGAGCATTCTCTCCCAAGAGTGTAGGATTGAGTGCCTCGCGGAGGAACAATGTGTCTGAAGGCGTTTCTCCCAATAGCAACACCTTCGCTCCCGGACGTACTTCCATGGTGAAATAGCGCGAGTTGTCGAACTGCAAGGGATCGGTTGTGGTTAGCTTGACGACTCCTTGATGTGTCCCGAGAGGTAAATCATTCAAAACGAATTCGGTGTGACCGGTGCCGGTCGAATCGAGTTCGATAATTCGCTGACCTCTTTTTACCAGCTTGCCCTGAGCATCTTCGAGAAACAATTCCAATAAAGGCTGCTCGTCATAGCCGATGCTCGCGAGATCGGCTTCGATTCGCAGTTGTTCTCCTGGACCAAGGTATGCCGCGCTGAGTTGCAGCGGCGAGAGAGCAAGATTGCGAGGATGTTCCACGCCTACGTCGACGAGGTAGATGCGCACGTCTTCGGCACCATCGAGCGACTCCTTGATCGTGGCCAAAGAGGCTTCACTATAATCCGCTGCTGCCAAATCGGTGAACACAAAAACCTCCTGCCGACGATCCTGCTCGTCTGCCACCAATTCGATGGCATTTTGCACCGCGTCGGCCAACGGACGGGGATTGCTCTCGGCGGGAATACTTCCCAAACGCGCCTCGGCCGTGCTCATGTCGGCCACGAAGTTGCTGGTCGCATGGCTCAGATCAAGAACCGCGATCATGGTTTCGTCGGGAAGTTTTTTCACCAGAGACTGGGCCAATTCTTTTGCAGCCGCGAGCCTGGTTTGGTTTCGTTCGACATACTCCATGCGAAGCGAATTATCCAGCACGACAGCAACAGCCAGTGGCGCCCCTTCCTTGCCACGCAGGCCACTGCCACGCAGGGTGGGTCGTGCAAGGGCAAATGCAATTCCGGCGATCAACAGGCAACGTAACGCCAAGAGCAGCAGGTGACGAAAATTGAGTCGGCGGCGATTTGCTTCCTGGCGTCGTTTGACAAATTGCAGTGCCGGAAAGGTTAATTGCCGGGGCTGACGGCGCATCACCAGATGCAGAATGATCGGCACAACAATCAAAGCTGCTCCAGCCAGCAATGCGGGCGTCAGAAATCCCATAGCCTATCCCCAATTGCGTCGATTGATCAGATACTCGGTCAGTGCGCGATCAAAAGGCATCCCTGTGTCGAGAGGCACATAATCGATGCCGCTCTGTCGACATTCCTTTTCATATTGCGAGCGAAACCGATTGATTTCGTCCACGTAGTCTGCACGGTAAGCGTCGGCATCGACTTCGATCATTTCCTGCGATTCAGGGTCGCGAAGCTGCACCAACCCTTCAAAGGGAAACGATACTTCGGCCTGATCCAGAATGTGGAACAGAATCACGTCATGTCCCCCATGCCGCAGTCGCCGTAGAGCCGCAATAACTGGCTCGGGATCCACCAAGAGATCACTAAAGATCATCACGAGGCTACTATGCCTGAGCATGGCCGCGAGCTGAATGATGCTCTGGGCCACGTTCGTCTGGTCGTGCGGCGTGAGGTTAGCCAGCACGGAAAGAATATTCCCAATCTGCGCCCGCTTCGATTTGGGTGGAAGGCAATCGACGATCTTTTCTCCGAACGTGACCAGTCCCACGGGATCGTTCTGGTGGATCATCAAATAACAAAGCGCCGCCGCCAGGCAGATGGAGTATTCGAACTTGGTCAACTCCTGCTCGTGGCTATAGGCCATCGATGCACTCAGGTCCATCACCAGGTAACCGGTAAGATTGGTCTCAGCCTCGAACTTTTTGACGTAGTATTTGTCCGTCTTGGCATAAACGAGCCAGTCGATGTCCGCCGGATTGTCCCCCGGCACATACTTGCGATGCTCGCTAAACTCAACTGAAAACCCATGAAACGGGCTGGCATGCATCCCCTGGAAGAAACCCTTGATGATGAACTGCGCGCGCAGATCAAGTCGCGCGATATTCCGCACGACTTCAGGTTTCAGGTATTTTTCAACAGTCGACATCTATTTTACCGCGGAGTCACTGAGGCGCAGAGTAATTAACACCAATCAGAGTCCGTTAACCATCCGTTTGATTCCAGTCTTTAAGAGTGGGACATTAAAATTGATTGCTAGTCCTGCTTTAAGGCCTGATAATTTGAGATAGCTGAGTAGTTGCGCTTCGAAGACAGGGTGCCATTCCAAAACTGCTTTTATTTCTACGACGACTAATTGTTCAACCACCAAATCCATTCGATATCCACAATCCAAATTGACGCCTTTGTAAGCGACCGGTAATGCTACCTGCCGTGTGTAGTTTAACCCATGAATCTCAAACTCTTTACAAAGACACGTCTCATACGCTGATTCAAGCAGCCCTGGTCCAAGATGACGATGCACTTCGATAGCAGAGCCAATGATGACGTCAGTAATCTGATTTATTCTCTGCGCCTCTGCGTCTCCGCGGTTCATGAGCTTCACCTACCCCGCATATTTTGGCATTTCTGGCACGGGGATTGTTTCCATTAATCGCACGATCAGTTTTTCTGGCGTCATCCCTTCGGCTTGTGCTTGGAAGTTGGTGCTGACGCGATGACGTAGGACAGGGATAGCTACTTTTTGCACGTCTTCGATGGCTACTGTGAAACGTCCATCCATGGCGGCGAGGGCCTTGCCGCCGTGGATCAGAAACTGCCCGGCGCGGGGACCTGCCCCCCAATCCACTAGTTCCCGGACAAACTCGGGTGCTGACTTATCACTGGGACGGGTTGCTCGTACCAAAGAGGAAACGTACTTGATGATCAATTCGCTCACAGCGACCGAGCCAACGAGTTTTTGTAGATTCAAAATCGCCCGTGCGGAAAGGATCTTGTTCACCTCCGGCTTTTCTTGCCGGGTAGTCGTTGCAAGAATCCGCTGCTCTTCCTCGGCAGACGGATAGTTGACGATGATGTTGAACATGAATCGGTCGAGCTGGGCCTCGGGAAGGGGGTAGGTCCCTTCCTGCTCGATGGGGTTTTGAGTGGCGATGGTAAAGAACGGATCGGGCAACGCGTAGGTTGTCTGGCCGATCGTCACTTCGCGCTCTTGCATGGCTTGAAGCAATGCGGCCTGAGTCTTGGGGGGAGTTCGATTGATTTCGTCAGCTAATAAGATGTTCGTAAACACAGGACCCTCGACGAAGCGAAAACTCCGTCGACCATGCTCATCTTCTTCCAACACGTTCGTGCCGGTGATGTCTGAGGGCATTAGGTCAGGAGTGAATTGAATTCGCTTAAATCCCAGGTCCAATATTTGTGCCAACGTGCTCACCATCAACGTTTTGGCCAATCCTGGTACGCCTTCCAAGAGGCAGTGGCCGCGTGTAAAGATGGCTGCGAAGATCTGTTCAATCACGTCATCCTGGCCAACGATCACTTTTTGCAACTCTTGTTGCATGACCTGACGGTGTTGACGAAAGTCTTTGAGAATATCCCCAAGGTTACGCGTCACTGAGTTTCCTTTCTATTCCAATCTATAAGTCTTTGCCGCGCAGAGTATCACCACATTAAGGTGGGGGGAGGAATCCAGGAAAAAGCGGTTCAGACCTGGGGTCCTCTCTATGCGGGAGCGATGGTCAAATAATAAAGTCTACGAGCAATTCTATAGCTCTCCCCACGACACGACAACGTAGGTGATTTTATTACGAAATGGATCGACGCATTGTTTTCCCAGTTATCGCAGCTTACGATAGTGTTTGTCGGAACATTTTCTCTTCATCGAAAGGTCGAGCATGAAGCGACATCGACTTAGTTTGCTGGTTCTTGCTGTGGTGACATGCCTACAGCCAGCATCTATTTCACTGCGGGCTCAATTTCTCGACGATGTTGCGGAACCGCTCACCGCGGAGCAGGTGCGCGAATCAATTAGCGGTGGAGTGAAGTATTTACTGGATGAGCAGAACTTGGCGCGAGGAAATTGGAGCGATTTGGCACCGTATCCGGGTGGTGTAACAGCATTATGTACGCTCGCACTGCTTAACTCCGGCGTAGAACCCAACGATCCGCAGATTCAATCCGCACTTGCATTCTTGCGAGACATCGAACCCAGCAAGACTTATAGTGTTTCTCTACAGACGATGGTGTTCTGTGCGGCCGATCCGAAGCGAGATCAGTTACTCATCCAGCGCAATGTGAATTGGCTCGAGTCCATCCAGTTGGAAAACGGTTCGTGGTCTTATCCATCAGGAGATGGTGACAACAGCAATTCTCAGTTTGCCGTACTTGCGCTGCACGAGGCCGAGCGTGCGGGAGCACGCATCAAGCCGGAGACTTGGAAGAAGGCAGCAGAATACTGGAGTGGATCCCAGAACCCTGATGGTTCTTGGGGCTACAAGATCGGATGGGATGAAGGCCTCGGTAGCATGACATGTGCAGGAATTGGTGCCACGGTTATTTGCAATGAAAGGGCAAAGCGAGCTGATGCAGACGTAAAAAACGGATTGGTGCAATGTTGCCAACCCCATGAGGAAGAAGATTCCTTGGAACGGGCACTCACCTGGCTCGGACGCAATTTCTCAGTGCGACGCAATCCTGGTCGCCGCGGCATGGGACAAGTGTGGCACTACTACTATCTTTATGGTTTGGAACGCGTGGGACGTCTCACGGCACGGCGCTTCATTGGAGATCACGATTGGTATCGTGAGGGTGCCGAGTACCTTATCCGGCAACAAGATCCTTTTAGCCATCAATGGGTTGGCCAGAATACAGCTGAAAACGACCCACATGTTGCCACGGCGATGGCCCTCTTGTTTCTTTCCAAGGGGCGTCGGCCCGTGTTGATGGCGAAACTCATACATGGCCCAGGGGAAGATTGGAACAACCATGAAAACGACATGGCCAATCTCACGGCTCGCGTCGAAAAGCTTTGGGATATCGATCTCACATGGCAAATTTTGAATCCTGAGACGGCTACCGTGGATGATTTGCTCCAGGCTCCGGTATTGTTTCTTTCGGGAAGCAAGTCCCCTGAACTCGCTGGTACCGAGAAGAAAATGCGAGACTATCTCGATCGCGGTGGGTTTCTCTTTGCCGAGGCGTGTTGCCTGGATGGGAGCCGGTTTGAAGAGGGTCTTCGCAAGTATCTCGACAAAGTGTTTCCCGAGAAAGAGTATCGCCTTCGCCGTGCCGGGCCGGAGCACCCAATCTGGCGGGTAGAAGAACTCGTGCGACCTGAATCGCCTTACGTCGGCAGGCTTTGGACGGTCGAATATGGCTGTCGAACGTGCGTCGTATTTTCTGAAATCGATCTCTCGTGTTATTGGGAGTTGTACGGCCGCACGGGTCGTCCCAAGTTTCCAGAAACGATCGAAGACCGACTCGCAGATGCCATGGCCATCGGTGAGAATGTGTTGGCCTATGCCACGAACCGCGAGCCCAAAGGGAAAGAGGCGTCTTTCGTCGCTACAATTGACCCCGCTGAACTCGCAGCTGCTGGAAGCCGTGGCACGATCCAGATCGCCAAGCTCCAACATGGAGGAGGTTGCAATGATGCCCCGGGAGCCTTGGTGAATCTGCTACGTGCGGCGGCCCAGGGTGAGCTTAAATTACAGATTTCCACGAATGAGATTCCCCTGCGGGCCGATGACCCCAGTTTGAATCGCTATGTGCTCGCCTTTATGCATGGCCGTCACGATTTCCGCTTTACTCCAGCGGAACAAGAATCCTTGCGGAAATATCTCACCAACGGTGGCACGATCTTTGCCGACAGCATTTGTGCGAGTCCCCAGTTTGCCACTGCATTCGAACGAGAGATCAAGCAAGCGATTCCCGACGCACAATTTGTGCGTATCCCGGTGAGCGATTCTCTCTTTCGGGATACAGCCGGCGGCTTCGACCTGCGTAAGGTTCAGCGACGCGACCCCGTCGAGCGGCAAGCCAACGAGCCGCTGGCCACTCGCACCCGCGAAGTCGAACCCGAACTGATGGGCATAAAGATCGACGGACGTTGGGCAGTGATTTTTTCACCCTACGATATCAGTTGCGCCCTGGAACAACACGAAGCGATGGAGTGCCGCGGATACACCCGTGAAGACGCCGCCAGGATCGGGCTCAATGTGTTGATGTACACGCTAAGCCCTGACACAGAGTAACCGACCGATCCTGAATGACGGCCGAGGTCGCTTCGGCGGACCGGCGTGGCTCTGAGCGGACTTTCAATTTGATATTGTAAGGCCTTAGGATGTTCTCCACCGCCAACCCCAAATTGATCTGATCATTTAAGCATCCGGCGGCCTCAAGTAGTCAGTTTCGCTCTACCGCCCGAATCAACAGTGGCAGTACGACTAGGTTTCCGATTAACCCGCCGATCATCGAAAGACTCACCAGTGTGCCGAAGTAGACGGTGGGGATGAAGTCGCTGGTTGCCAGTGTTGAGAAACCGATCACTAGGGCGAGTGTTCCCAGCACGGCGGCGCGGCCGACGGTAGCTTGGACAGATTGCAATGCGGAGTCGAGTGAATCTCCCAGATGGCGGAGACGTTGGTACGATTTCACGTAGTGGATCGATCCATCGACAGACAGGCCCAACGAGACCGCTGCGATCATGGCGGCTCCCATATTGATTGGCACTCCCAGCCAACCCATCGCACCGAAGAGCCATATCACTGGTAGCACGTTGGGGATAAGCGTGACCAGTGCCAGCCGCAGACTGCGAAAGGCCCAAGCCATAACAATGAAGATGCCAAGTGTTGCCGCGGCAAACGTCGTCCATTGGTCACGGAGAAGGCTTTCGATTAACTGGGTAAGCAATACATAAAAACCGGTAACTTGACCTTGGGGAAAAGACTCTTCGGTTACCTTGCGAACCTGGGAGATCAGTTCAGTTTTCTGCCGGGCTCCCAAACGCTCGGGTGCGCGGAGCATGATCCGCAGGTAGCGCTGATCCTGCGGTGCCTGCGGATTGTAAATCATGCCCATGAATTCCGGCATCCTGCCTCGCAATAGGCCCGTGCCACCACGGATGGCCATGTCGGCTCCGAAATTAAGTTTGCGAATCCCGCCTACTCCAGCGTCTAGTGCATCAGCAAGCGAGAGAACTTTGGTGAGTCCCGGAGCTTCTTCCCGGAGCCTGGCTTCGAAATCAAGAACTTGAGTGATAAACTTTTTGTCCAAATGCTGAGGGGCTGGGATTAAGATGTCCCACACTCCGGCACCCCCGAACTCTTGATCGACGAATTCGTAAGCCTGCACCAATTCACTCTGCTGGCGGAAATTCCGAGTGAAATCGGTTTCCTGCAGCAGTTTGGTCGCACCGATGACGGCGGCATTGGTAACCAACAGCGTCACCATAGTGAGCACCAGGCGATGCCGATTGCTCCAGGCGTATACCAGTTGCAAGGGCCGAGTGAGACGCGATTGGAGATGATCCGACTGCACGGAGCGTCTGTCAGCACGAAATAAGATAATGGCAGGCGCAGTTAGAGGAATGACTACCAAGACCATCAGACTGCCTATCGCCATCATCAAACCGAAATCGACCACGGGTCTCACATCGGAAATCATGAGTGAGGCGAACCCTACAGCATCCGTCAGACACGCAAAGAACACGGATGCTGCCAAAATCTGCCCTGCTCGCAACAATGCTTCGCGAGGAGCGAATCCTGCCGCGAGTTCGTCCCGATAGCGAACGATCACGTGCATCACGGTCGCCACGCCCACAACGGTTACTATCGCAGCGAGCATCGAACTGACCATACTCAACTGCAAACCGAGTGCCGCCAGCAAGCCACGTGTCAGTGCTAATGCCACCTGCACCAACACGAGTGGCAATACCAACCAACGCAGTTCGCGAAAGCAGACGAAGATCGTGGCAAGTAACAAACCCAGACACCAGGTATTGAGACGTTTACCGTCAGCTTCCAACAGATCAAAGGCTTCGCCAAGCAACACAGGCTCGCCAACAACGATACCGCCGGGATACTCTTGGATAAGCGTTCGCAACTGTGCAACGGTATCACCGGTGGAGAAATACGCCTCACTCGACTCGCCCAACAGACAGACGATGCCGACGGAGTTCTGCGCCTGGTTGTGAGTATATCCAGAAAATGCGTTCAGAATGCTTTCGGCGCGATCATCCGTTTTAATTGCTGTTCCATCGGACTCCAGCACGCCGGGCAGGTCGCCGAGCGATACGACTGCCACGATGCCCGGTATCTCGCGGGCTTTAGCCGACAGTGTGGCGATGCGTTCAAGCCCCACAGGGGATGTAAACTCGGGCTCCTCATAAATCGCCAGGACGATGGGAAACTCGCCAAAGGCTTCCTGAAGTTGCCGATAGGGGACCAAAAACGGATCGTCTGGGGCAAACATTTTTTCCAGCGAACGGTCCATCCGCTGGTCTCGGCTGACGTAGGCACCCCAAATTCCACCGAGAATCGCGATGGCCAGCAACCACCACCGGGTGTCGATCAACCGCTGCAGGAAGCGTTGAGTGAAGTTCGCCATGATGCAGTTGAGACAATCTAGGGAGGGATGGAGCCATTAATGGATGAGCAGTATGGACGCTACTATGTGGATGGGCAACGCCGTAGGGGTTGTGATACTGCCCTGTTTCATCAAGTGTTCTAGCAAGGCAGTTGTTACTTCCAAGTGGACAAAAACGTATTGCTGCTGAGCAGGAGCAAATGACTCCGATCCGAGTGGAAATCGCGCGTCATAACCTGTTTTATGACAACGACTTATGAAACGCTATCAGAGCTCGAAGGTGCCTTGACCCTCCGCTTGGGTGACACCTATAATCCGCGACCCTCACAGAGGGAGTTCACTTTTCGTAACCCGATGCGCCCCAAGTTGTTGGGTGCAGAAAGTCGGTCGCTCTTAGCTTTGCTTGATTTCAAGGAGCTAAGTTTACACCGCACCAGGAAGAAGAAGCCTCTGAACACCGCGCGCACGACAAGGCGTTGCTCGCAATTTCTCCGCATTCAGCGGATCGTGTCCTGCTGCGCGCCCATCATGCAATCGCTGGTGCTCAGTCTAGGCATTTTAGGTAGTTGGTATCCGTGCTTACGCGCGGAATCCTTCGCAGCAGAACAAGTCGTGACGATTAACACAGAACCGATCACTATTGCTGCCGACTGGTGTTGCCACTGGCAACAGGGGAACTTCGAAGTGTGGCATTTACGTGGAAATTGCTATGTCAACCAAGGGCTGACCTATGCTCGCGCACCAGAAGCTGTGTTGTGGATCGATAGCAGTCAATCTCCTCAAGAAACTACAAAGGTCATCGCATATTTTGAGTCTGCTGCGGAAGATCAAGTGGTGGTGGATGATCCGACGGAAAGCTCACCGAATGAAAATGCTTCGACTCGTCGGAGTCTGCCGACCTGGTTTAAGCGACTTGAATCTTCTAGCGCTGTGAAAATGAAATTGCCCCAGCCAGTTCCTTTCACAAATACTCCACCGCAAATTTATCAAAGGGGGCTCGTACAATTTGATCCTGCGCGACAGGAGCAATTGTTGATGGCACAGTATACCGAGTTTGTGCCACCCGCAGTCTTGGTGCCTCCCAGCCTCACGGGAATGCGCAGGATTCGGTTTTCCGGTCGTAGCGATGTACTTCCCAATATCGAATCAAGATCGCTCGCAAACGGCGAGAGTGTAATTGTTGCCTCAGGAGGAATAAACATCGTAGTCGAAGGTCTGGACACTAGTTCTGTCCCGGCTGCCTTTGGGCCAGTGGGGACCATCGACTTGTCTACGGATCGTGCCGTAATCTGGACATCCGGTAACGAGCTGAGTTTCGGCGGACAATCGAATCAGAATCAAGACACGCCTCTAGAAATCTATATGGAGGGTAACATCGAATTCCGCCAAGGGGATCGTGTGGTGTATGCCGACCGCATGTTCTACGACGTCCGCCGCCAGGTGGGCGTGATCTTGAATGCTGAGTTGCTAACACCATTACCAAAGACGGAAAACTTCGAGTACCAAGGCTTGGTACGCCTCCGTGCGGCAGCGATTCGCCAACTCGACGAAGCCCGCTTTTCCGCCACCGATGCACTGGTTACGACCAGTCGACTGGAGGAACCGAGTTACGCTTTCGGTGCCGAGGAAATCACGTTTCAGGATGTGCAAACACAGACCTTTGACCCCCTTACCGGAACGGTCACGACCGACCATCGTCAGTTGGCTGAAAGTAACGGCAATTTTGTCTACCTGGGGAATGTTCCTGTCTTCTATTGGCCGACGATAGCCACTGATTTGAGCAAACCAAGCTTTTTTATTGACAACATTCGATTCGGCAATGACCGGATATTTGGGTTTCAGACATTGGTCGATTTGGACGCCTATCAACTCTTTGGAATTCGCAACGCGCCAGCCGGCACGGATTGGGGATTGAGCCTCGATTATCTTAGTGATCGTGGCATCGGCCATGGGACCGACTTTGCCTACGATCGCAATGAGATATTCGGTTTCGAGGGGCCCGCTTTTGGAGAATTAGATTTTTGGGGAATTTACGACAACGGGACTGATAATCTTGGTTTTGGTCGTAGAAATATTGTACCCGAAGAGGATTACCGGTTTCGTCTCTTCGGCCTTCATCGCCAGCGGCTTGAGAGTGGTTGGGACGTAACAGCTGGAGTGGGTTGGCTCAGCGATCGTACCTTCCTGGAACAATACTACGAACAAGAGTGGGATGAGAGCCCCATCCCTTCGACAGGGGCACGCGCAAAACGACTGATCGATAACCGAGCGTTTTCCATTGAGTCGAATGTGCAAGTGAATGATTTCTTCACTGAGACCGAATGGCTCCCGCGTGCCGATCATTACTGGCTGGGAGAATCTTTATTGGGTGATACTTTGACATGGTTCGAACATTCGCAGGCTGCCTACGCCAAGTTGAACTACTACGATCCCCCGACGAATCCAATTCTCGCGTCCCAAGTGATCCCGGGCCTACCTTGGGAGCCTGCGGTGACCCCCGCAACACTCGAAGGGGAACGACTGGTAACCAGGCAGGAACTTGATCTGCCATTTAGCGTGGGAGGAGTGAAGATCGTGCCGTACGCCCTGGGCGAGTTGGCACAATGGGGTGAGGATTTCACAGGCGATCGTCTGCAGCGAGCCTATTTCCAAGCCGGGGCGAGGGCCAGCGTCCCCTTCTGGGCTGTGTATCCCAATGTGCAGGACACACTGTTCAACCTTAATGGATTGGCGCACAAGGTGGTATTCGACGTAGAAGCCTCCTATGCTGATGCGAATCAAAACTTTACTGACATTCCGCTGTACGATCCACTGGACGATATTTCAATCATCGAGATGGATCGCCGTTTGTATGGTACCGCGCTGGCGCCCACGATCTCAGGCAACAAAACGGATGCTCGCTTCTGGGCATTTCGTTCGGGTATCCAGGGTTGGGTCACCTCGCCGACCACGGAAATTGCTGACGACCTGATGGCAGTTCGCATGGGGATGCGGCATCGTTGGCAAACCAAACGAGGCGGACCAGGGCGACAGCACATTATCGATTGGCTGACGATTGATTCGAACATTACTTATTTCCCCGACGCGAATCGCGATAACTTTGGTCAAGAGTTTGGTCTGTTTGACTATTACGCGCGTTGGCATCTGGGAGATCGGTTTACGGTCGTTTCCGACGGAGCCGCTGACTTCTTTGGTGATGGCCTGCGCACCGTCTCTGGGGGAGTGATCATCAATCGACCGACGCGTGGGAACGTCTTTCTGGGCGCTCGCTCCATTGGCGGACCGATCAACAGCAACGCTCTGCTTGCCAGTTATAGCTATCGCCTGAGTCCGAAATGGATTTCATCGGCTGGCATCTCCGTCGATGTCAGTGAAACAGGAAACATTGGCCAGTCGATATCCACTACGCGAATCGGCGAATCACTGCTCGTAACCGCCGGAATCAATTCGAACACAGGCCAGGATAACTTTGGATTTCAATTCATGGTCGAGCCGCGATTCTTGCCGAAGCTGAACCTGACCAGCCGCACGGGGATCGAAGTTCCCCCTGCTGGAGCCTTAGGACTCGAATAATGCGTGACAAAGAAATTGACATCGATGAAACAGTCGAATCAGATCCCCGTCGTTCGGGCACCTGGCTGCTGAAATTTGGTAACGCCCTTCGCGGAATCAAAGTCGCTGTACGCGCTGAAGTCAGTTTCTTCGTGCATCTGTTTGTCACGGCAATCGTGGTGGTCACTGGATTGCAATTGGGCATCTCTCGAGTTGAGTGGTGTCTATTGGTGCTTTCTATTGCTGGGGTTATCACCGCTGAACTCTGTAACACGGCAATCGAACGGTTGGCCCGCGCGATTACCCTGAAACAAGACAAGACAATTCGCGACGCGCTGGATATCGCCGGTGGCGCCGTCCTGGCAGCATCACTTGGAGCAGCCGTGGTGGGATTGTTCGTCCTAGGCCGTCCACTCTGGGCATTGTTAGCTTGAAGGATACGCTCTAACTTCCATCATCCAAGTGTTTCGGTTATTTGCCTACGGGCATGACCTGAGGGCCACGAATCGGGTCCGGGAATTTCCAGGGAGGTGGACAGAGCTTGTCAATCGTTATGGCATGATCGTCTGGAATTTGCACTTCAAGCGCTGAGACGGCATCGGAGATCTGTTGCTCACTTTTAACTCCGACTATCAGTGAACTCATTGCTGGCTGGGTTAATGTCCAAGCCAGGGCATACCGGGCCAATGTCGTGTCCAGCTCGGTAGCCAATTGGGATAAGCCTTCCAAGGTGTCGAACAACGTGTCTTTGAGTGGCCAGATCCAGTCAGGCTTTTCAGCAGCGCGTGAATTCGCCGGTAGAGATTCACCCCGATGGTATTTGCCCGTTAGTAATCCTCCCTGCAGCGGCTGATAGGGAGTGACCCCAATAGCGTGATCTTGGCAAAACTTTAAGTCTTCCGTCAGTTCGCGTCGCAGCATACTGAAAGGGATCTGTGAAGAAACCACTCGAGGCCAGCCGTGTTGCTGAGCCAGCAATTGCATTTCGCAGAGTTTCGCAGCGCTATGATTGCTGGCTCCAAAATATCGTACTTTTCCTTGGTGAACGGCCACCTCCATCGCTGCGAGCGTCGTTTCTAGAGGTGTTTCCTTATCGGGCCAATGAATGATGTACAAGTCGATTACATCGGTGCGAAGCCGCCGCAAACTTGCATCGAGTTCGCGCAGTATATGACAGGCTGAAAGCCCACGGTCGTTTGGACCGGGACCCACCGGGGCTCCAACCTTTGTTGCCAACACAGCCTGATTGCGTCTGTCGGCGATCGCTTCGCCTACGATTTCCTCTGCAACGCCTCCCGGGCTACCCAGCACCCGCGCGTAGCCTTCATAGACGTTTGCTGTATCGATAAAGTTGATTCCCAGGTCGAGTGCTGCATGCACCAGGCGGATCGAGTCGCTCTTGCCGACGGGGCTGCCAAAAGTCATCGTGCCCAAGCAGATGGGTGAGACAATCAGGCCGCTGGAACCGAGTGTGCGATAATCCATTTTTTGGGTTTCTCTCGTGGCGATCGGTAAAGGGATTCGATGGGGGAATTGTAACCAAGTTTTACATGTGAGTCTTGAGTGGAGTAAGAGAGTTGCCATTATTTATTTGGTGCCATGGTCTGCAGCCGGGGTGTGATGATTTTTCTCAGTGCACTGACCAAACGTTTGTTCACACGATGCTAGCGCATTCGGCTCACAATTTTGAAACCGCTTCTAATGAATCATCTAACGGTTTTTCTTTGTCTCAGCCGCATTTTGAGGGCAAATGGCGAAAGATTGCGAGAAATCGCTTGAGTTGAGAGAATTCCCGTTATACTAGATTTCAGGGAAGAGTCTGCTCTCGCACATTGGTGCGATGGGTGCGGAACAGCCGCGTATTTGGCCTTGTGGAAGTGGCAAATTGAGTTTGAGCTGTCAGTTCACCGAAACGCGGGAGGTGAAAGATCATGCGGACGCTTCTATCTAAAAGCATTTCTTGTCTTGCTCTGTTTGTTTTTCTTACCATAGCCAAGGCTCAAGGGTTGCAAACTGTTTGGGTTGATTTCGACACGTTTACAACTCCGGAGATTCCCGGCGAAGAAGACGACTATGAATATAGTCCTGCCGAACGCGGCATGGTACTTGATATTCTGCACGAGATTTTTCGTACTGATCCAGCTGATCCCATGGGGGGAGCATTCGGCATCGATTTCTTGGATTCGGCTCCTCCACCGTTTACGGCGAGCTTGGTGAAAGTGAATGCAGGATTAGGGCACGCTGAAAAGATCGACTTCCGCAATTTGGACGATGACGACGATGTCACGATTCACCCGGTAAAGCTGCTCAAATCATTCGTAGGTACGCCCCGTGCTCCGGAGTTCGGAGGCGGGACCTGGACGGAAGGAGATTTGCTCACAAGTCCTAACATTGTCATGGCGACGGCTAATCTCGCCGCCCATGAACTGGGTCACTCCTTCGGGTTACGACATCACGATTCATTCACACCAATTGGCAGCGGAATTGGTGTCTCGGGTGATAAGTATGTGCCGACTTACCTAGGCGGGATGGGAACGGAAGCCTCTTTTCACATCATGGGACTCAATTCGTCGGTGGCTTTGAATGCCGAGAATTTGATCACACCTTCTTGGCTCAGCCCGCGCTCAGCAGCGAAGCTGATGATCAATAAAATCGAAGATGAGATCGGACCCAGTCCCTTGGTGGGATTTGAAGCCGATCTACCGGGTGGTGATGTATCTGACACTCCTATGCCCTCAACGCCTGCGATTCCCATCACACCAATTCCCATTCCCAACACGACCCACCCGCCCGATCCCTTTGGAATCGTTCCGGGCGAGCCCTTTAACCCTGCCAACGGTCCAGAGTCGTTTCCTGCTTTCGCTGGCGTGATCGTCGGCCGACTCGAAGATAAGTCAGCCATGTTTACCGTTGATGTGGACTATTACAAATTCTTTGGTCCGGCAGGTGCGAAAGTGACCGTAGAGGTCATATCTGAAATTCTCTCGTTGGGCGATGGGCGGATCACGGATCCGGTGGACCCGCATGTGGAATTACTCAGTTCCACATTAGTGCCTCTCCCATATCCTGCGGATAGCATCGTAGGGATGGCTGCTTTGAATGACGACCAGTTCGAAAGCACCGATAGTATTCTCTTCGACGTGGTGTTGCCTTATACGGGTGAATACTTCGTCGAAATCCGACCCGCTATGAAACCGGGAGGAGTCGATGTTGTGGGTGATTATGAGTTGTTAGTCTCCTCGGTGGAAGAGATCCCGGCAAGCAGCTTGGCCGCTGATTTTGACGATGATGGTGACGTAGATGGTGATGATCTGACTAAATGGCAAGCCGCCTACGACGTTGATGACATGGCGGATGCCGACGATGATGGCGATAGCGACGGCCGAGACTTTCTTATTTGGCAGATTCAACACGGGGCCAGTCTCCCCCTGACGGAAGCACTTGCAACTGTGCCGGAACCAAGCGGAGTAACCTTGTTGTTTATCGGGGTGTTGGCGTGCAGGGTCGGCTGTTTGCGTTTCGCTTCAAGCCGTGGTTTAGGCAAACGCGCTGATTGACCCTGTTCTCCTTGAGTTGTAGGATCGGGAAGTTGATCCATCTTACTCTCTCGGAGAAATATGCCATGAAAACATTGCTCTCGTTTGGCCTCTTATTAGCCGTTTTGCTGATACCTTCCTCCCTTGCCAGTGCACATTGTGAGGTGCCATGTGGGATTTACGACGACCCAGCACGATTCCAGTCGATGCTGGAAGATTCTGAAACGATTGCAAAGGGGATACAAGCATTGCAAGACCTGGCTGGTACTCCCAACCCGCAAAATATCAATCAGATGGGGCGCTGGATTACGACTAAGGAAGACCATGCCACCAAGATTCAGCACACAATCGCCCAGTACTTTCTGACTCAGCGGATCAAACCCGAGGCGAAGAATTACGTCGATCAGCTCAAAACGGCTCACGCCGTGATGGTTGCGGCAATGAAATGCAAACAGTCTGCAGATCCAGCCACCGTCGATACTTTGCTCAAAGCAATTAACGATTTCAGGCAGGCATACGGTACCGGGCCGTGATTGGTTCGCGCCAAAGAAAAAAATAATTGTGCTAGTACGCCCAGGGATTGCCATCCCTGGGCGTTTGACTTTCTATTAGTGTGGCTTTTCGATTGCCAGCGTCGAACCTTTCTCTTTTTGGCAAACACTTTGTAGATGCAATGCGTAACGCAAGATAGGTCTCGGTGGCCAGGGGGGCCCACCGAGATATGCCATCTGCACTGAAGCAGCGGGACGGAGCCAAAGGAATATTGCCATGTCGCACTTCAAGTCGTACGGAAACGTTTTCTTATCGATTGCGATCCTTATGCTCAACACAGGGATCGTTGTGGCTGGTAGTCCACAGATCGCATTCGATTTCGGGCGTATTGCTGAGTGTGTGGAAATCGCGGATGAAAATGTATTGCTCACGCCAGGAGAGAAATTAGTTGAGCTGAAGCTGCGAGTATCGGTTCATCTGATCGCTGGAAAACTCAGCGACGTGGAAGAAGTACGAATCGAAGTTGGAGATCCCCAGAATCAGATGCGTGTCCACAGTTTCTCTCCATCTACACAAATGGCAAGCCACCTCGGAGGTGACATCGAATGGTCGAGAACGACTGAAGAAGGACACTCAATAGGCGCATCGCTGGGAGGCGAATTGCCGACTCCAGTGGGAGGACTGATTGCTCACGTGACGCCTACCATCAGTGGTGGGACTACCAATTCGGAAAAAATCACCGAGAAGCAACTTCGACTCGCCCCCAAGTTTGCCGTCGTGGCCAGTGGCACGATCTCTCAGGAACATGGAGTTTTTTTTAAATTACGTTCGTCTTCGCAGAGCTCTCTTGAGGGCACGCATGATCTGATCGTCCGATTTGTTGTGCCGGAGAATTGGCGAGCGGATTCAGTGCGAGTCTGCTGCCAGGCCACGGGAACGGAGAAGGTATTATGGATGAAGCAACAAGCCACTTGGGCTCACACCTGCGCACCGGTAGTTCTCTATCTGGCCGGTGACGTAGAAGCACGTCGTGCCGCGATTCGCTACGTAGATGGAAAAGAGCGGGGATAAACAATCTCCGGGCGATTCATCGCTTAGCGGCGCCCTGTGCAAGCGCGTATTGTTGACACATCACATGCGCCTAATCCGCACACTCGCGGTAGCGAACTCTTCCTGCTGCTTTTTCGAAGATACCGAATTTCCTTGAAAATTCACTTGAAGTGTGAGTTAGAAGAAAGCGAGGGTGTTCTTTGTATTGCTCCATACAATTTGGCATATCTTTTGCGGGATATTTTGGGTGTAAAGCCCCGCTTGGTGGCAGATTGTGAGGTGGCATTATGAATACCAAATTTCTGAAACAGTCATTATCAATTTCTCAGTCTTTGCGCTGGGGTGCTGAGGCTAGCGGAATACTATTAGTTGTTGGCTGGGTCGCCTTTGTTTGCGCGGAATTGGTGAGAACGCAGTTTGAAATTCCTGCCCGGGGTTCCTTCTATCAAGCGGCTGCGTTGCTCGTAGTTTTCACCGGCTATGCATTTTTATGGCGCCACCTGCTTGTAGGTAGTGCATTGGCCATTATTGGTACGGGAATCTACTTTGCCATCAATTGGATGACTTTTGGGCTCTTGCCTGGATGGGATGCAGTCTTGTTTGCTATTCCAGGAGTGCTAGCCTTGCTGGCTTGGAGTGTGGATCGACGTTGTGGTGGCGCAACGTAACAGCACTCCAGTAGGGAGTGGGTGTAGTGACTGAAGACGTTTTTTTGGGACAAAACAAATGGCCGTCCAAAATCTCTTAGTCTTCTAAGCTGCACCCACGTCTCTTTTGTCTATTCACGATTTCGCTGGTTAATGAGCTTGCCGAGAGAATATCTGCTGCAACTAGTAAGAAACTTCCCAAATCTGGGTGTAAAAGAAACGTAACCGGACTATTCAAGGCTTATAGTTTCTTCACCGTGTCGCGTGGAGAGGGCGCGCCACATACGCGGATTGATGTCATTTCCATAGAAGTGAATTGACCCATCTGCGTGGGCCGCATTGACTCCGCCAGGATGGAGGCTGCGGGCGGAGCGCCAGCCAAAGGCGGCGTAACGCTCAGTGATTGGCGCGAGCAATTTGGCGGAAACGCAATCAAACTCCACCGAGTTAGGAGTGCGATAGTGGTTGTACATGGATGAGCGGAATTCACCGTTGGCCCATGAGAAACCTGGGGGATCGGTGTAGTTAAAAAGGCTCGAGGCATCGCAAGAAGACTGAGTGAGTGGTGCTGAAGAGGCAAAGACGTAGGCAAATCGCTCGTCAATTTCTATCCGGGGAGTCTGTGGCGCGAAACGTTCTCCGAGTAGACATTCTGCCAGAAAGATGGTTTGGCTGGTGCCGTCGGCGATTTCGGCCAATTGCAAATCTGAATTGATAAAGAATACGCCATCAGCTGTGTGGGGCGAGCCTCCGTCGTTGCCGCTTCCGGAACAAGCGGCATAGTTGGTGGGTCCGAAGCTGGGATGAACACGCTCTTGACGATCGCTTGGGCAAAGCAAAACAGGGATTAATTGGTCAAGAGCTGGCCGGTTTTCATCAGGCACGGAAAAGTCTTTGCGATACATAGGGAGTGAGAGATCAAGTTGCTCGCGGATTGCAGTCGATTCAAGTTGCGGGAGGATCTGAGCAAAAGCACTCCATCGGTAAAAAGTATGTGGTGTGGCAGGGTCTGCCGGATCGGCTTGGGCAATTGAACCCGAGGGTAGATGCCCAGTGGCAGACTCGTAGTTCTGCATTGCCAGGGCAAGTTGACGCAGGTGATTGACGCAGGTACTGCGGCGCGCACTCTCTCGTGCAGATTGAACCGCGGGTAGCAGTAGTGCCGTGAGCACTCCAATGATAGCCATTACCACGAGCAGCTCGACGAGCGAGAATGCCACACAAGCTGCACTGTTCACGCGTGTCTTCATGCCACTTTCGAGTTTATTTTGAGAGGGGCTTACGCATCAGGCAAATAGCGGCGGCACCTAGCACAAGAAAAACAAAGCCTGCAGGTTCGGGGACGGCGATTGCTGGGACCGGGGGAGTATAGCGGACAATTGCCGTGGGTTGGAATGAGCCAACGATTCCCTGGTTTCCTAGGGCACGCTGCCAGAGCAGGAAGTCATTGCCATCGGTATCCAGGTCGCCATCTTGATCGCCGAAGCTTGTTTGCGCGTAAGAATTCTGAAAGGTTACCAAGTCTGCACCATCGACGACATCATCTCGGTTATTGTCCCCCACTAGTAATGGTGTCGAAGTGATTGCGTTGTAGCGCGAAAGTTCTCCTGGGAACGTATTTGGTCCCCAAAATGGGTCGCCCGTATTGTCATTGCCCAGGTTGGTCACAATCAGCTTTCCATCGTCACCGATTAATAAGCCCGATGGATAGGGTAAGGGGGCCCCAAAAGGTGCGCCACCGGTTACCATTCCTGCCGCCACAGTATACTTAACCACTGATTGCCCGATCAAACTCGCGACGAAAAGATCACCGTTGGAATCGAAGGTCAAACCATTGAAACCAGCCGCCGGGGCCGGAATATGTAAAGTAACATCAGTCCCTGACGCGAAGGTTGTGCCTGTTGATGCAAAGTTATCGTTGGGGTTTCCTGCCGGAGCTGCATATTTCAATACCGAGCTGATTCCAGTTTGATTAAACTCGCTAACGTAAAGATTTCCAGCTGTGTCGAATGTCATCCCAGCACGTCCCGTTGAGGCTGAGCCACTGCCTAGCGTTTGTAATCGAACCCCCGTTGCGTCGTAGCGATAGACTTCGCTACCTGGAACCTGCACAAACTGTTGTTGCTGTTGGTCAAAAACGATTTCTATGAAATCAGACACAAAGAGGGTGTCACTGGCAGCATGGTATGAGACACCACCGGGTGCCGTGACATCCGCGATAAAATCGGTGGTCGCACCGGTCGCAGGATCTATTTTTACAACACTTGCAGCACCGCCAAATCCCCCTTGGAAATTAGAAACGTACAAGAATCCACCTGGTCCGAAAGTCATCCCCGAGGGTTCGTCGATTCCCGTCGAAGTGACGACACGCAGGAATTTCCCCGAAGTTTCATCGAAAGAGAGTACGCGATTGGAGGCACGATCAGCCACGAACAGTTCTGCCGATTCGAGCTTTGAGAATAGAATCGGCTGTAGTGCGACGCAACAAACAAGTGGAGCAACAAAGATTCTAGCAAGTGAAGTCAAGGCAAAATTCTCCTGATGTTTTGAGTCGATCAAGATTGCGAATTCAGGTGTGATTCGTTCATAACGTTATGAAACTTTATGAGCGATAGAATGTTGGTGGGTGGATCGCGCGCGTGAGAGGTGAAGAACTAAGCTGTTCCGTTGCGCAGTTCCTCCCGAGATTGTCTACTCTGGGGATTCCTAAGTCAACACACCCACTTTAACTACAGCAAAGGCTACTTCTCACCTCTAATGAAATGAATGGTCGGCAAGCCATATTAGCACAAGTGTTCTATGCAATAAGATCGCCTGACAGAGGGCACCCTCTGCCAGGCGATGATTAGCTAAAATCGATTTCGGTGACTGTCAGATTAAGTCTCGCCGCAGGGCAAGGATGCTGCCAATGGCGAGCAGCCCCACCAGTGTGGTTGGCTCCGGAATCAAGACGGCAAAGCCCCCTTCAAAATCAAATGGAGTTGCCGCAGGTCCAACCACCCGGCCGTTAGTCGTTGCACCAGTTGCCAGATTCACGTCGTATAGCAGGTAAGACCCAATCGGGGTAGTTCCCCCTGTTGGTGCATCTGGCCGCGTAAATACAGCCAGCCCAAAATCAAAATTTGGTGTACTGTAAATATCGAACCCGATATTTCGCTGCGCGTCGATCGTAACTCCAAATGGACCGATCTCGTTGAGCTGGCCGCTGTTGGCTGGCGTCTGATCGTAGAGTTTGTTGTTGCGGGAATCCATGTCGTAGAGTGTCGTCGTGCCACCCATGGACGCAAAGTTATTTCCATAGGCAACTGCATCAACAAACGGCGATGCCCCACCGGGTTGAATAATTAGATTTCCGTCGACGGCGGCAATTGCGCCGGTATCAGAATTTAAGCGAAGGTTCACTCCGTTTGTGCCGACCAGGCGAATCCGAATGCTCCCATCAGCTTGCAAGGTTGTGGGATTGAAGTCAAAGCCAAACGTCTGATTACCTGTCAGATTGTAAGCGGCTGGTACTACTCCCGAAGACGTGAATCCTGCACCAACTGCGGTAGCAGCGGCGGTGGAAAGATCGATCGTGTAAAGTTGAGTTGTGTTCGGGCCGACGTCTATCGCAAACAAGGTGCTGGTGCTGGGACGAAAATCGATCCCTTCGGGTAGGAAAGCCGTCCCCCCTGATTGAACTGGACCAATAACAGTTACATTCCCCGGAGTTGCCACATTGAAGCGAAAAAGGTTGCCAGCAGCATTCACTCCATATGCGATTTGGGCATAAGCTTGCCCGGTGAGATTTATCGAGAGAGCAATTGCACAAGCGGCTAAGAGCGCTACTTTATTGAGAGCCATGGTTGTCACCCCCAGAAAAACTTGTTGTTGGAAGGAAACATATCCTTCACTCAAGAGGACAAGAGGATTTTCTTGGGTAGCGACTCCTTGGCTCAATGATGATTGATTCCACGGTAGTAAAAAGTAGCCGTGGTCACCAATTGCCTGTGATTATCCGGTCTCTGCAGACTAAATGCAAGAAAAATTCTTGGCAGATGCAACTTGGCTATTAGCAGAGACTTAGGATGTGTTGGCAGTCGTGTGCGGTGTACAGCCCCAGATGCGGAGAATCAAACTTATCTGTGAGGAAGACGTTTAAGGCAAGATCTTAATCTGGATGTCTTTGTAGTAGACCAGGCTGTCTGGGTCGTGGGCCTGCAGGGCGATTGTGCCGCTGGAGAGCTTTCGCTCCGGGGAATCTTCCAGGTGAGACATAATATCGGTTTCAGTGAATTCATTGATTGTCTGGCCATCGACCTCAACCTTTATATTTTTTCCGTTGACAGTTATCAGGTAATCGAACCACTCATTATCTTTGGCAGGCGATTTCTTTATGTCTTGAACACCATAGATTGAACCGGTTTTGCGCCAATCGTCGTGCGAATTGTTTACCTGAACTTCGTAACCTGTGTCAGGCCATCCTTCTTTTTGATATTTGGTGTGAAAGTACACACCAGAGTTGGCTTTTGGTTTTGTCATAACCTTAAGATTGAGTTGAAAGTTTTTGAAATCGTGGTTTCCAACGTCCCCGGTGTAAAATAGATGGCACCGTTGGCCGCCTAATACCAACTTGCCTTCCTCGACCCTGCAAGAGTCTTGATTCTCCTGAGAAGGTGTCCAGCCAGCCAAACTTTTGCCATCAAAGAGTGAAATCCATTTGCCAAATTGCGCCGCTTCTTCAGCAAGAGCTGAGGAAAATTCTAATACCAGCAAGAAGAGAAAAAATAGGTGCAGAACTCTCGTGGACATCATTTTGCTCCATGAATAAATTCGATTGAGGAATGAGCACTTGGAAACTGAATAACCCTTACGGGTTCTTGCGTGGGGGAGTTTACTTCACCTATCATAGGGTGGAGCGTAAGCTTCTGGAATAGTGCGATTGGCAATCTTTATCAAATGCAGTGGACTTTGTTCAAGGCATGTTGTGTAGAACTTGAATTGACGTTTCTTGGTTTCTTCAGAAGGGTAAATTTCGTGGTCCATTCAACTCGTCGCAGTTTTCTACAGAAAGGGGTCGCGCTGAGTGCCACTCTTTCGTCTTCTCATCTTCTCACAGCGGCACAACTATTTGGCAAAGATTCCAATAGTCGTCCGAAGATCGCAGCAATTGGCGTGGGAGGAAGTCGCGGTCGCTACAGTCAAGGGAAGGCCATAGCCAATAGGGCAGCTGCATTTGGCGACATGGTCGCTGTATGTGAGGTGGACGATCTTTGTGCTAACGAATTCAACGCGAGCTTCGGCAACAAACTTGCCACCTATCGCGATTACCGAAAGATGTTGGAAAAAGAGAAACCTGACGTAGTGACCATTGGTACGCCCGACCATTGGCATGTGCCTATTTCGATTGCCGCACTGCACGCGGGTTGCGATGTCTATTGCGAAAAGCCATTAACACTCACGATAGAAGAAGGATTTCGGATTCGGGATGCGGTGAAAGAAACGGGAAAGACTTTCCAGGTTGGCACTCAACAACGAAGCGAGCATGACCTGTTATTCCTCAAGGCGATCGCATTGGTGCAGAGTGGTCGACTTGGTGATGACGTGAATGCCTACGTCGCGATAGGTGGTGCAGAAAGCGGCGGGCTTTTTGCGAATACTCCTGTGCCGAACGATTTCGACTGGAACATGTGGCTTGGACCGGCACCTGCAAAAGATTATTGCGACGAACGTCGCAAGGAATTTCGCTGGTTCTTCGAATACTCAGGTGGCAAGATGACCGACTGGGGGGCCCATCACATTGACATCGCACAATGGGCCTTAGCTGTCGATCGAACCGGACCAACGTCTGTGGTGGCCAAGGGAACTTTCCCCTCGATAGTCCCTGAGAACTACGATTGGGACTCTTTCTTAGATGGTAAAATAGCCCTGCCGAATTCGTTTAACACGGCGCTCACGTTTAACATTGACCTGAACTATGCCAATGGCTCCAAGATTAGCGTTAATGATGTCTATAGTCGCCCCGATGGCACTTCATTTCCCAATGGCATCCTCTTCGAAGGAAGCGAGGGTCGTATCTACGTCAATCGTGAGAAACTGACAGGAAAACCAATCGAGGAGCTTTCAAAAACGGACAATGCCGAACTCGATGAAGCGATTATCAAACTCTACAAGGGCAAGCAGCCAGGCAATCATATGGGCAATTTCTTCGAGTGCATTGCCGATGGCAGTGAACCGATTTCGGATGTGGAAACTCATCATCGTACTATGACCTCCTGCCATTTGTGCAATATTAGTCTGATGTTAGGGCGGGAACTCGCTTGGGACCCGGACAAGGAACATTTCGTTAATGACTCACAAGCGGATGCATTAATGGCCCGCACGAGTCGGCCAGGGTTCTCGATGTGAGCGATAAAGCGGATTACCTCGGTCTCCCGGCAGTGGCTGTTTGGGGGTTTTAAGTTTAACGGAATTTGAGGGACGGTATCATGCTGCTTCGAAGTGCCGGCACGTTCAGTTTGTTGTTCGCAATGCTTTTGACGGTTGTGGCAGAGGATTGGCCTCATTGGATGGGTCCCACCCGCGACAATGTCTGGCACACGAATGGGTTGATCGAGAAATTTCCCGAAAGTGGTCCATCCGTGCTATGGCGGACTAAGATCGCTGGCGGTTATGCCGGACCAGCGGTAGCCGATGGCAAGGTATTTGTTACGGACTACGTGACTGCCGACGACGTGAGAATTGCCAACTTTGAACGGAAGAATTCCACAGGTGTCGAGCGAGTATTATGTCTTGACGAAGACACGGGCGAAGAACTCTGGCGACATGAATACCCGGTGACATATACCATTTCCTATCCAGCAGGGCCACGCTGCACGCCAACAGTGGATGGTGACAAGGTTTACACACTTGGTGCTGAAGGAGACTTGTTTTGTTTTGACGTAAATAACGGAAAGGTCTTATGGTCAAAAAACTTCCCCAATGACTATGGTGCGAAAACTTCGCTATGGGGATATTCTTCTTTTCCCCTGGTAGACGGTGAAAAGCTGATCTGCGTAGTTGGAGGTGAGGGAAGTCATGCCGTTGCTTTTAACAAAGACACGGGCGAAGAAATCTGGAGAGCACTCACCTGTACCGATCAGGGTTATGCTCCTCCAACGATCATCGAGTCGGCTGGGGTCAGGCAACTTATTCTCTTGTGTCCCGACAAAGTCGCCTCGGTCGATCCTGAAACAGGCAGCGAATATTGGACTGCTCCCTACGATGCGAATAGTGGGCTGATCAGTATGACGCCGATTGTTGTAGACGACTACATGTTCCTGGGAGGCTATGACAAGAAGAATCTGCTGCTCAAGTTAACCACCGATAAGCCAGGTGCCGAGGTTGTGTGGGGTAACGAATCCAAGAAGGGGATGTCGCCCGTCAATGTCCAACCTTACTTGGACGGCAATATCATGTACGGCATTGCTCATAAGGGAAGTCTTATGGCTGTTGAGATTCCCAGCGGAGAGCATCTCTGGGAGACGACGGAACCAATCAGCGATCGACCGGTCAGCAGCGGAACGGCCTTTATTGTGCGTCAGGGTGAGAGATATTGGTTGTTCAATGAAAAGGGCGAGCTGATCATTGCTCGACTCTCACCCGAAGGGTATGAAGAGATTGACCGTGCGAAAATCATCGAGCCGACTAACAATGCCTTTGGTCGGGAAGTAGTGTGGTGCATGCCGGCATTTGCAGGACAAAAGATGTTCGTCCGCAACGACGAGGAATGTATTTGCGTCGACCTGTCGGCGAAGTGACGGTATGTACGACTACGATGTAGCCGTTGTCGGTGCGGGGGCTGCCGGGATGCTCGCGGCCGCCCGGGCCGGAGAGCGCGGCTTGCATGTTGTATTGCTGGAAAAGAACCACAAGGCGGGCGTAAAGATTTTGATGTCGGGAGGGACACGCTGCAATCTCACGCAAGCGACGGATCGTCGTGGCATTGTTGAAGCATTTGGTCCGCAGGGCAACTTCCTGCATTCAGCCTTAGCGGCACTGGGTCCGGATGAGTTGGTCGCGCTTTTCAAGGCGGAAGGGGTTCCTACGAAGGTCGAACCGACAGGCAAAGTTTTTCCGGTAAGCAACCGAGCCCTTGACGTGCGCGACGCATTGCTACGATTGGTGCGACGCGCCGGGGTCGAACTGCGGCTCGGCGACGGAGTCACTCAACTAGCGACTAGTGAGACTGGATTTGCCATTCAGACTGAACGGAGAGAACTCTCGGCCGAAAAGGTAATACTGACTAGTGGGGGGCAGTCTTACCCAGGATGTGGCACTACAGGGGATGGGTATGCCTGGGCCAAGCAATTAGGTCATAAGATCGTTCCCCCGCGACCCTCTTTGGTCCCGCTCGTGTCGTCGGTTCGCTGGATTCGCGAATTACGCGGCGTAACGATTGCAGATGTAAGAGTCCAGATTTGGGAGGGAGAATCGGCAAAGCCGGTTGCCGAGCGGAGAGGTTCCTTCCTGTTCACGCATTTTGGCATCTCTGGGCCTGTAATCATGGATGTGAGCCGGGCAGTCACTGCACGGCCGGACGCTGATGATTGGCGAGCGGTGTGCGATTTCCTGCCGGGGCATTCGCGAGAGCAGCTTCTCGAAGTGTTTGCTCAGGGAGCGTCAAGCGATGGCAAGCGAAATGTCCGAGCAGTCATAGGCCAGTGGCTGCCCCAACGCTTGGCCGAAACCTTGACTATCGAAGCAGGTTTGCAGACGGACCAGCGGCTTGCAGAACTCTCCAAAGCAAGCCGACGCAGACTCGTCGACGCACTCAAGGCTCACCCGATTCCAATCCAAGGCTCACTTGGTTTCAAGAAAGCGGAAGTAACCGCTGGGGGAATTGACTTGTCCGAGATAGATTCACGAACGATGCAAAGCAAGCTTGTGCCTGGGCTATATGTAGCTGGGGAAATACTAGATCTGGATGGCCCAATCGGTGGCTACAATTTCCAGGCTGCCTTCAGCACCGGCTGGCTAGCAGGGGAGTCTGTGTGAAGGCTAGGCAATGTAATATATTTCGTTCAGTCGTTGCTTTCGATGTCGACATCGACGAGAAAATCGTTCTTGAGAAAATTTCGACCCAAAAGCAAAGGAAATTCCATGTGCTCGCGGTTGTTGAGAGTAACCAGCACGGTCTTTTCGAAGTCTTTGTAACGGAAAGTGAGAGGGACTTTGTATCGTCGCTTGCGATCTTCCGATGCGTTGGAAGTTTTGATGATAACATAGCCGGCGATCTTTGCTTCGAGCCAATGAGATTCATTGCTGCCATTTTTGATATTAAATCGGACAACTTTGCCGATGTTGTCGGCCATGTTGTCCGATTCGTTCTCGATCTTCATGTCTTCGATATGCAATGAACAAGATTTAGCTCCTGAGTCGACTCTGGCTCGAAACAAGAGTTCGCTCTTCTTTTCCATGATTGTGGCAGTGGCGCCAATCACACGCTTATCCACTTTGGGGGATTCCTTTTCAGTTTCTTCAACAAGGGGAGTCTCCTCCTCGACAGCATCCTCTGGTTCTTCTTCTTCCGAATCGTCAATCACCTCTACTTCTGCACCGGCTTCTTCATCAGCCTTAGCTTTTTCATTCTCGAATTCTTGTTGTTCATCCTCATCAGGCGATTTGGTGCTCTTGGCGGAATTCTTTTGAGTCTCGATATCGGATACTTCAGATCTCTGAGTGGGATTTTTTCTTGAGGCAGACTTCTTCGAAGACTCTTTCGAATCATCTCCGGGTTCGTCATTATTAGACGGTAAATCCGCCTCCTCAGATTCCTCGGTTGATGTGTTTGATTTCTCAGAAGTTGAATTCTTCTCGGCAGCACACACGGCGCATGACATATCAAGCAACACCATTTCATTGGTAAGCAACAAGGCAAGCATCAACAAGCTAAACCGTAAGAACAGTTGGCAATTTATGAAGCGAATGAGTGCTGAAATCGGTCTCACGAACGAAAGTCTCCGAAAGGTGTTTGTAGCGTACGTTTAGGGGTTGCCGTCGCGAAGCTAAGCGCAACGCGAAACCATATTCTTGCAGGTAAACCTCGGTATGGGAACCGCCGGAACAATCCTCAGGAACCGCAAAAATATGTCCTTGTAATCGCATAATCGGGGCAAACTCATCTAGCTAGTGAACTATAATATCATGATTGGCTACGCGCTGCCGCCTAGTCAGCGACTCCATCAAGAACATCCAAACACTGGCAGATTAAAGGTTTAGCATCGTGAGCGCTCGTGTTTTAAGTCAGATTTGGGCAGCCGTTTTTGTCTTTTTGGGGATATTGGCGTTTAGCCTACGCTATCAGTCCAGGCACGAGGTCCAGGAAGGGTTGCAGGACAGTCTGTGGAGGCTGACCTACGACATTCAATTCGAAGTTGATAGTTCCGAAGCATCATTAAAAATTGGCTTGCCTGACCAGGATTCTTCCGCCGCGATCATAGAAGTTGAAGAGAAAACGCACATCAAACTCGATGCCAAGGAGACAGTTTCTCCTTTGAACAAGAATCGAGAGTTGACCCTCTCCACTCAGCTAACCGGGAACTATCAAGTGGGAGCCGAATTCGAGATCCGGCTCAAACCCCGTAATGCATGGAAAGAACAAAATGAGGTGGCTGACCTTTCCTCCACAGCCAGATCCCGTTTTCTGAGAAGCGAAGGTGAGATCGATACTTCTGGTGCCAATGTCCGAGAAGTCATGCAGCAGATTCCCCGTGGGGAGTTGACCGACAGTGAATTAGTCCAGCAACTCTTCGATTTCTGTTCGCAAAGTTTTAAGCCGGGGACTAGCGAAGATGGTTTCGACGTAGTCGGATATGCGCTGGCTAATCATCAAGCCACCCCCTTGGGTCGTGCCCGTACTCTGGTGACCCTTTGTCGAGCCTATCGAATTCCGGCACGGCTAGTCTGTGGATTTGATCTTCGCCAAGCTGCTTCTGCGATCCCTCACGTTTGGGTCGAAGCTTTTTATGGCCATCGCTGGGTTCCTTTTGACCCTACTTATGGCTATGCCCGCCAAATGCCGTACAACTTTCTCCCCGTACGGCGTGATAGTGAAGTGATTGTTCATCCAGTGGGTGGAATCAAGAATCTGACAAGCAACTTTACGATCCTGAGATTGCCCCCTCCGGTTAACGTATTGCAAGCTGAAGTTCGTCGGCCATCCCAAGTGCTCGATCTGACACGTCTACCAGTCGAAATGCACGAAGTCATGTCGTTGATGTTGCTGTTACCCTTGGGAGCATTGATCACGGCAATATTCCGCAATATTATTGGCCTGAGAACTCTTGGTACGTTTGCCCCAGCCCTGCTCGCGATGAGTTTCATTTATGCCGAATTGGCAACGGGACTGGTGATTTTGATCGCGGTGCTCACAGCTGGTTACTTTGGCCGTATTATGTTGGATCGACTACACCTGCTGATGGTTCCGCGATCTAGTATCGTATTGACGATGATCATCTTGTTGATCGTGTTTGGGGTGTCCCTGATCGACTATGCCGATCCACTTTCCGGTGTACGGGCCGTTTTATTGCCATTGGTCATTCTCACGGTGTTGATCGAACGTTACTTCGTTACCAGTGAAGAAGATGGCACCGCATTTGCTCTTCAACTTGTCGTTGGCACAGCCGTCGTGGCAGCTTGTTGTTATATGATGCTGGGGTGGAAAGAGATCGGCAGCATTTTGCTGATCTACCCCGAATTGCACTTCTTCACGATTGCAGCATTTATCTGGATCGGTCGGTACAGTGGTTATCGACTGGTAGAGCTTTGGCGATTCCGTGACATGGTGAAATAGACGCCCAAAAGCAAATATAGCAACCAAGGAATACTTCGTAGAAGATCGAGAGTTTCATTTGCCATGAATAATTCCAAACGATTCTGGGCCTGGCCGGATGAGCTGCATCGCCGCGGTATTCTCGGCATTAACCAGCGAAATCTCGATGTGATCTTCGAGTGTAATCAGCGGGCCTATTATCCGCGTGTTGACAACAAACTGCTTACCAAAGAAATTTGCCAAGCCAACGGCATAAAAGTTCCTGAAACCTATTTTATAATCACCGAGCACAGTGAGTGTCGCCGATTTATAGATATGGTCGGTGATCGAACGGAATTTGTGGTAAAGCCTTCAAGCGGAGCTGCCGGGCGTGGAATTGTGGTGGTAGCAGGGCGATTAGGAAATGGTTTTTTTACCTCGTCAGGTCGCCTCATCGAATGGACCGATCTGAGACATCATTTGTCGACCATCATCTCTGGCCTTTATTCCCTGGGTGGTCAGGCAGACTCTGTAATCGTTGAACGCCGCATTGTTAGTCATCCGTTGCTCAAGAGTATTGCTGTTGAGGGAACTCCCGATATTCGGGTGATTCTTTATCGAGGAGTGCCAGTAATGGCCATGATTCGTCTTCCCACGAAGATGTCAGGCGGGAGGGCCAATCTTCATCAGGGGGCAATCGCAGCAGCCATAGAGCTCAATACAGGGCGCACATATGGTGGAGTGTGTCGCGACCGAGCGATTAGTACTCATCCTGATACAAATTTTCCAATTGCTGGAATCGAACTCCCCAACTGGAAAGATGTGCTGGAAGAGGCGATGAAACTGAGCGACGCGCTTGAAATGGGTTATGTTGGCATCGACTTTGTGATCGACGCCGACACTGGACCAGTTGTGCTTGAAGCCAATGCCCGTCCAGGGCTGGCGATCCAGTTGGCACACCGTGAAGGAATTATGCCAAGATTGAAATTCATCGATTCGCTACCTCTGGCCGATCGTACCGGCGAAAACCGTTGGAATGTGATTGACTCGATTACCACCAAGAGCAGTGACTTTTGGCGAGTGTAATCGATCGGTAACGAGATGTTGCGAGTGGTTGTGCCTTGCAATGTTATGGCGTGATGAGGTGATTGTCGATCAGCCGCGTTTGCCCGATTCTTGCTGCCAGAGCCACCACCGTGGGTCCGCTAATCTTGTCCACAGGTGTGACAGTCCCAGCGGCGACGAAGGCGATATAATCAATGTTTCTAATGTCTGCATCTTTAAGACAGTTGCGCATCTTCATTTCCAGCGTGCTTACCTCGATTTCACCGGCTCGGTACAGCTCCTCGGTTAATTGCAAAGATCGAAATATCGCATTGGCCTGCCGACGCTCAGCTGGAGAAAGATAAGCATTGCGGGAACTCATGGCTAGACCATCAGGTTCCCGGACAGTGGGGCATAAGACGACCTCTACCGGTAGATTGAAGTCTCTCACCATTTGCTGGACGACTAGCGTTTGTTGATAGTCTTTGCGACCAAAGTAAGCACGATGCGCAGGAATGATGTTGAAAAGTTTTAAGACAACGGTGGCGACACCACGAAAGTGCCCTGGACGCATCGCACCCTCGAATACACTGGCGACTTCTCCAACTTCAACGTAAGTATCGTGTTCAGGTCGGTAAATCTCAGTAGCACTCGGAGCAAATACCAACGGACTGCCTCGATCGGCGAGCAAGGTACAGTCTCGTTGTAAGGTCCGAGGATAGCGGTCCTCGTCTTCGCCTGGACCGAACTGCGTGGGATTTACAAAAATGCTAACCACAACTTGATCACACTCGGCAAGGGCGGCATCTACGAGACGTAGGTGACCTTCGTGCAACGCTCCCATAGTGGGTACTAAGCCGACAGTTTCGCCTGCGGCATGAGCAGCCTGCATTGCAGTCCGGACCTCGGTGATTGTTGTCAACACCCTCACGGTAGTGGTAGGTATACTGGCCATTGCGATTACTGACAATTATTGTTTATTTCTGGCCAGGCAGCTTCTATGGCTGCCAAAGCTTCTTCAATCAAACCTTCGGGTGTATCGGCTGATATGCGTGCAAGTGGCCCGTTTAAGGGTTTCGTGTAGTTTTGCGAGGGCTGAAATTTCTTCTCTCGGTGTAAATTTTCTGAATAGGGAGATACTGCGATCAGCAATCCAGGGTATACCATTCCAGCCCGAGCATTTAGAAGCTCTTCCAGGGGACTGCAGGCACTGATCACAGGAACCATCGATTCTGATTGGTTTCCAAAGTGCGCTGAGAGTCGCTGGCGAAGCTCCTTGTGCTGCTGCCATTCTACCTCCGAAAGGCCCCGAGAGTCATTAGGGGCAAATGAAATGATTTCCTCTAAACGAGGTGAACTCAGCCGTTGGCATAATTCGCCGGCCAACCAATTCGCCGTCTTGGTATCCGCGGCCGTGATGGCAACATAACGGGTTGCTGTGCGTAGGTGATTACTTAGAGCACGAATGGTCCAACCTGTTTCGGGCACGACCCAATAGCCGGCAATTTCTGCAGCAGGATTGAGGACAAATTGGCGGAATGACATGCGCGGATGGGGTATCGTAAGATCCGGTGTGTTAATCGTTTCATCATCACAAAGCAGAAGATCGATATCCAGCGTGCGAGCTGCCCAACGAACTTTGCGTTCTCTACCATGTCGCTTTTCAATGGAGTGGAGGCGGCTGGCAATTCCAAGAACGTCTTGCTCTGTATCAACCAGCACAACCCCATTGAGAAAATCGCCCTGTCCACTAGGACCACCCACAGCTAGCGTCTGATGCCAGCTACTCCGCGCGAGTACTTGAGATTTTGGAATGGCAGAGATTTCGCGAAGGGCAATCTCAAGGGTTTGCTTACGATTTCCCAGATTGGAACCTAAAGCCAGCAAGCAACGAGGCATGGGAAAGTAAATTCTCGATCGTGAACTCGATTTGCAATATTGTAGACGCTTAAGGGGAGCGAGGAAGCGATAGCAATAAGTTTCATTCCCACTCGACCCTCTCCAATCTTAAGCGAAGACGAGGCGATTTCCACTCAAACAAAGAACAAGGGCCTGGGACACAACGTCCCAGGCCCATGTTCTCGCATCCGTGCTAAGAAAAAATCGGGGAGGACCTCCGAATCCCGAACTGCGTTCGTCGACTGTCGCTCCAGTCAGTCGCCGCCCCCCGGATTTAACGACCAATTAAATTTCCTCGTCGAAACTTCTAAACAGTTCCCACTTAGGACACTACTCCGAAACAGACAGACTAGCGCACTTGGCGCGCACAGACGCACACTCCGCCTGTAGAAAACTGACCCCCTCCAAACCTCACGCTGACGAATCAAACGTGAGTTGGAGTTCAAAAAAACTAGTAAGACAAACAGACCACAAGCTACCCAGTGGGTCTATTCAGTTGAATGCAAACTTCGTGTTACCTCTTGATCTCTAACAAGTATTTCTCAACTGAAAACTAATGTTGCCAACTTGCTCGAAAATGTCAAGCAATGGATTAGCAACAAATTAAATTTCTTTCAGGGCGCTCATTCTCAACCACCACAAGTTGAATGCATAGTACTTGACATCCTTGAAGGTAGTCGTTTTATCAGCATCATCGTGGTTGCGGAACTTCTACCCTCAAAGAAGAACTGATACACTCGATTAAAAGGTAAATTCCACGTTCTCAGAGCCGCATTTGTATGCGATAGTGAGGGTGTTGTCGGAAGCTTAGACACACATTTCTTGAGGAGCTTGCGATTTTTCCCAGAGACGGACTTCCTACATTTTGTTGTTGGTAATTCTCTTTTCCACAAAAAACCATTTTAGCAAATGTCATGCCCGGCGAGCCCCAACAAGATTTTGCGCAACTTAAGATTGTTGCACTGGAAAGCCGACGCGCAACGGAAATCGCACAACTTATCAAAAAACAGAATGGAATTCCGTTTGTAAGCCCTTCGTTGCGTGAAGTTGCCGTTGCGGAGCAAAGACCGGTCATTGATTTTGCAAATCATCTCATTACGGGACAAATCGATGTGGTTTTGTTTCTCACCGGTGTCGGCATTCGACAGCTGCTCGATCACATAGATCGACACGTCGATAGACAACGTTTTCTCGACGCTCTTTCGGATGTAAAGACGATTGTTCGCGGTCCAAAGCCTCTTGCAGTAATGCGCGAACTGGGGATCCAACCTACACTGCAAGTTCCAGAACCCAATACCTGGCGAGAAGTGCTAGCAACATTGGATGCCCACTTGCCTGTCGCCAATCTAGTGGTTGCAGTTCAGGAATACGGAGTGCCAAATGTCAGTTTGATTGCGGGGCTCGAAGCACGTGGAGCACGGGTTGTACCGGTACAGGTTTATCGGTGGGCTCTGCCAGAGGATTTGGGGCCATTGGAGGAGAACGTTCGACGTATTGTCGCAGGTGAAGTCGATGCCTGTCTGTTCACATCAGCTCAGCAAGTAATCCATCTGGTCGAGGTTGCCGAGAAGTTACAACTCGCCAGTGAACTACACCAGGGATTACGCCGTACAGTGGTGGCGTCGATTGGGCCCACCACCAGTGAAATGCTACGCAAGCTTTCCATTGCCGTGGACTTTGAGCCGTCGCATGGCAAGATGGGGCAGCTGGTCAGCCAGCTCGCTGAAGTTGCCAATTCTCTCGTCGCGCGAAAACGAACCGTTTACGATAAAATAGTTGCTTTGTCGACTCCTCCGCATTCCGATGGAAAAACTCCTGCCTGGTACGACAGTCCCTTCATGAAGGCATGCCGCCGTGAGCCCGTGCCGTACAGACCGATTTGGTTGATGCGCCAAGCGGGACGTTACATGGAAGAATATCGCGCCGTGCGCGAGAAAATGAGCTTCCTGGAATTGTGTAAGAACCCTGCCCTGTGCAGTGAAGTCATGTGTACGGCGGTTGAGCGACTAGGTGTGGATGCAGCGATTATTTTTTCCGATCTATTACCGATACTTGAACCAATGGGAATGGAGTTGGAGTTCACCGCAGGCGACGGTCCGAAGATCGATAATCCGGTTCGTGAAGCGACCGATGTTGACCGTGTGGTAGAACTGGAAAATGTCGATTCGCTTGGTTTCGTGATAGAGACTGTTGCATGTACGCGGCGAGATTTGCCCGAGGGTATCCCTGTAATAGGTTTTGCGGGGGCACCTTTTACATTGGCCAGCTATGCCATCGAAGGAGGAGGCAGTCGTAGTTTTCTTCACACCAAAACGCTGATGTATCGAGAGAGTGCGGCGTGGCACGAGTTGATGCAGCGGCTCTCACGGTCAATAGCGCTGTATCTCAACGCCCAGATCGCGGCAGGGGCACAGGCGGTCCAGTTGTTCGATAGTTGGGTGGGATGTCTGTCACCTGCCGACTATCGTACTTTTGTGTTGCCCCATGTGCAGTCAATTGTCGAAGAGATTGTCCCTACTGCACCGCTGATCCATTTTGCCACGGGAAACCCGGCGTTGCTTTCATTAATGGCTGAGGCAGGCGGTGACGTGATTGGCGTTGACTGGCGGATCAATCTGGCCGAAGCATGGCAGACTGTGGGCTATGATCATGCCGTCCAGGGTAATCTCGACCCACTGGTGCTGATGGCAAATCGTCAGACGATACGTTCCCGAGCCGATGAGATTCTGCAAGCAGTTGGAGACCGCCCCGGGCATATTTTTAATTTGGGTCACGGCGTAATGCCTCAGACGCCAGTGGATAATGTGCGCTACTTGGTCGATTATGTGCATGAAGCAACGAGTAAGTGATTCTGTTGGTCCCATACAATGGACAACTGACCACGGACAAGCTCTACTCTGCTACACCAGCGATCGTTCTGAAAAGTGGGTCGTTGCGTAGAGGGTCGAAATCTGATTCCGTGGCAATGAAGTCGCGGAAATTGCCATCAATGTTCAAGGCGCGGGCAAGGCATTTGATCGACTGGCGACGATCGCGGGCAAGGCTCCAATAACAAGCCAGATTGTAATGCAGGATCGCTTCTCCCGGCTCGATCTCAACCGCTTGCTCTAAGGCATCGATAGCTCTCGCAACGTCGCCGACCCGCTTGTAGCACCATCCCAATGCCATCCAGACATGAATATCATCGGGAATCAGCTCCAGCGAGCGTCTCAAGGGAAAAATAGCCTCCCGATAGCGACGCAACTCCCGTAAAGACTCTCCCAAAAGATAGCAACCACGAGCATCAGCATGAACAATTTTGCCGCGACGCTGCAGCGAATGAAGGGCGTGCTCCGGCATGCCCAATTCCAGGTAGCCTTCCGCTTCCCGACGGGTGCGCAGCAATCGTTCTCGCAGCAAATTGGTAGTCATGGGGAGTATGACTTAGGCAAAAAGTAATTGATTAGAAAAATGAGAAGCTATCTGATTTTACTCTCAAAACTGCGCGACGCAAAATATTTTTTGAAAAATGGGCCGTAAACCATGAGTGAGTCGAATGTAGAACGCAAATTATTGAGTGGGCTAAGGTTGACGATTGGTTGGAAGGGGTAAAGCGTGCGGGGTGATGTGCTCTCTGCTGGGTCTAATCGATGCTTTAAGGCTTATACCATCCGAAAATTGTTTGATTTTTTGTGGTCAAGTATATTAATTCCTGCGATAATGAGTACGTAAACTATTCGGCTAGTAAGCATTTAAAACACAATTGCTTAGAATTCGCATGTGTAGTTCGAGTCTGACATCGTAATCGATTCAAAGTTTGCGGTACGCACTGGAATGCATCTGTGAGAAGTTCAATCACCACTTTGTGTTTTGGCTTAATTCTTGCGACAAGTTGGTTTGGTTTTTGCTTTTGGTTGTCGCAGTTGCCCGAAATCAGCCCCGCTTCGCATTCGTGGTCTTTTCGGTCATGGTGGCGATACTGGGGCTTTAGTGCATTCCTATTCTTATCACCTCTGGTGATTTCAACTTTTCTCTCTGTAAGACGTCGGCTGCTCGGCATCAAAGAGTAATGTCACCGCATGAGCACGTTGACCTATCGCAACGTGCCTGTTGATTTTCCGCAACAATCTTTGCGGGATTAGCGAGTCCTTTTCCTGCAATCGCCGAAGAATTCGGCACTTTCTCCTCTTCTGCTTCTCGCGGAACGCGCCTTGCGAATCTCTTTCGCCAGAGGCGAGGCAGAGATTTGGCCTCCTTCGATCCTTTTCTGGAAACTCTCGGAGGCACTCGAACTTGTTGCGAATGTTGTTTACCCTCTCTGTTGTGGCGACGCTCAGCTATGTCGCAAGCCACATCGAGTATGCCGAAGCCGATCGAGTGGATCTACCAAAGTGGGTGCGAACCGTGGATGGCTGGGAGCCTGCGTCGGTCCTCAGCCCCGAATACGGACCTGTGAATTTACCTGCACTGCATCCTTTTCTTGTGGCAGGGTTTGAATTAGGGGCCTCCGTCTTCGTGCTATTGGCTTTCCCAGGCAAAGCCATCCGGCGAAATACAGCACCCCAATAGGTTTTTTCTCCGAATCTCAAGTTTTTTGCACGAAATCACCGTCCCCGCACCACTATTACCGTGTGGAAGCGGAATTCCGCGATTTCATGGCAGTTAAAACCCGAGGTTCCCATGCGACTTACCCTGCGCACCATGTTGGCATACATGGACGACATTCTCGACCCCGCCGATCACGAAGATCTAGGCAAAAAAATCGAGGCTAGCGATTTCGCAGCAGAGCTAATTCATCGGTCTCGCGATACCGTGCGGCGTTTGCGGCTAGGGGCACCCGACGTGCTAGCTGATGAATCGGATGATGTTCTGGACGGAGATCCGGCTGCCGACGCTAATGCGGTTGCGGAGTATTTGGACAATACACTTCCCCCTGAGCGAGTCGCTGAGTTCGAGCGATGTTGCTTAGACACGGGCACTACAGCCGATATGCATCTGGCAGAAGTCACCTCTTGCCATCACATTTTAACGATGGTCCTTGGTGAGCCTGCTGAAATCGATCCGGCGTTGCGTCGCCGAATGTATGCATTGCCCGAACGAATGGAGGCGGGTCAAAAACTGCGAATCGAATCGGCTCACGCACCCGCTGCTCAGGCGGAACCGCAAACGGTTAGCCCGCCGGTTGCATCAGAGTCTGCTGAATCAGAGTCATCATCGCCAGTCGAGCGAGTCGATCCTGCCGCTCCGTTTGTCGTGACCACACTCGGTGCCGACTCTGAAGAAGCCCCGATCGAAAGCCTTCCGGATTATTTGCGTGTAGCGGCCAACGGCAAGAGACGCCGACATATGATTGCTACAGCCGCGGTACTGGCAATTTTAGGTGGTTTGACTGCCTGGGTAGTTTCCGATTCATTGCGCGATACCAAAGTTCCAGATACGGTCTTAGCGGAGGTCGATCCTGAGCAAATGGATTTGGATATTTCAGTAGGAAAGTCTGCTCCATCAACGGCTGAATCTTCACCACCAGGAGTTGCGACACCCGGCGCGTCTAGTCCTGAAATAGAGAACGGTTCTGAAAACACTCGCTACAAAGATTATGATGCGACTGCGGGACTTGAAGATGCTCCTCCGTTTGACGCCACTTCGCCCCCGCCATCGGCAGAGCAACCTACTGAGACGGAACCCATCCAGGATAATGTGGCTCTAGATGGCACTACCGAATCGGACTCAATCCTTCCAGATGATCTTGAGCAGGGCTCCATAGGAAATGAGTCGGTTCCTGATTTTCCAGAATTGGCAGAGGATTCTTCTGATCTGCCTGAAAGCGAATCTGGTGAAATGGCCGAAGAGCCCGTTGCTTCCGACGATCCTCTCGGTATTGGTT
The DNA here is from genome assembly GCA_937925545.1 of uncultured Planctomycetaceae bacterium. GTDB lineage: Bacteria > Planctomycetota > Planctomycetia > Pirellulales > Lacipirellulaceae > Bythopirellula. The sequence continues at coordinate 398,533 of CALALR010000014.1, read as the reverse complement.
CGCAGCAGGAGAATGACGAATCCGGAGAGGAAGAATCTGTACCTCCTGAGCCGGTTGGACCAGTGCAAGTGGGGACCTATGTGGGCAATAACGATGTCTTGTTAAGATATTTCCCTGCTTCACAAGAATGGATTCGACTTCCTCCGAGAACCGCGATTACCGGAGGCGACAAGCTGATGGCTTTGCCGAAATATCGGACGCATGTGGTTCTGGGTAACATTAATGCCTATCTTTCAGGTGGTACTCAGATCACCGTTCCTGAGCAGGGGATTTCGAGCTCAGGTGGGGAACAGAAATTAGAAATCGAAGTCAACTACGGCAAGCTACTCATCAATGCAGGACTCAAAGGCAGCGACATTTCCTTGCAAGTCGGCAACGAATTGCGAGATTTTCATTTGGACAGCTCCGCGAGCCTTGCTGTGGACGTTCATCGTGTGTTCGTTCCTGGCAGTGATTATGAAGTAGACAATGCTCCGGTTGAGGTCAATTGGTATTTGACAAGTGGTAGCGTGGAGTGGAAGGATCCAACGGGTACGAAATCAATAATCCGTGCACCTGCCACCTGGAAAACCGTCAACGATGTGGATGACGACCCAGCAGCAGTATTTGACCTTCCGCGCTGGATCGACCGTGAACCGATGACTGATTTGGAGCGACGTGCCCGCGACCGCTTTGCTGAAGAATTGGTAGTGGGTCGTCCGGTGGAATTGCGTTTGCAAGAACTCAACGAGGAAAAGAGCGCCCCTCGCGAAGTGAAGACTCTCTCTGCCGAAGCGAGTTTGCATGTGGGAGAGTTTGCGCCTTTTGTCAACTCCCTCAACGACAGCGACCAACGCATTGCCTGGCGATCCCACATAGAAGCGATGAGGCAGGCTTTGGCACGCAGTCCTCATGAGGCGGAGCAATTACACGAAACATTTATACGGTTGCGTGGAGTAGAAGACGGTGAAAACTTAATGCGGATGGTGCAAGGTTTCAGTCCAGCCGAAATTGGCACTACGCGCGAAGAGGTCAAGCAAGGAGTGGTTGTCGATCTTATCCGCTGGTTGGAGCATCCTAGCCTTGATTATCGAGTACTTGCTATTTATAACCTCGACGAAATCAAAGGCACTAAAGATCTTAAAGATTATCGACCAGACGGTCTGCAGCGAAGCCGCGCAATTGCAGTGGCCAAAATTCGCCAATTGGTCGAAGACAACGAATTTCTTCCTGCACGATAGAGCGACAATAGTAGCTCGTTCGCAACTGACAGAAGTGAGCGTTGTGGTAAATCCTCGTGGATTAGTAGGTTCGACGTCGAATATGCTGGCGTGGCAAGCATGTTTTCCTCCGCGAGTCAAGATTAGCATTTGGGTGTTTTCTCAACGATTGCCACTTTAGATTTGGGATCAAGCCCAACCAAATCGCTGAAACAAGTGGTTTGTCGGCCAGGCAATTTCTCGCTAGAATAGGGTTCTAGGCAAAAAATTGGACTGATGTTCGAGTTTAGCTTTTTTAAGAAAAGAGCCGACCTCTCTCGGGCTTTGGCTATTGAGTGGAAATATAACGAGGAGTTTCATCTGTGCAGGTTAGTATTTCAGTGAGACATGGTCATCTGGGAGAGGCCAGTCAAGAGAAGCTCAAGGCTAAAGCGGACAAGCTTGCTAGGATTTTTGAGCGGATTATGGCTGTGGAAATTACAGTCGATTTGAAAGACGAACAAACTCCTCGTGTAGATATCCACGTTTCAGCTGAACACAAACACGACTTTGTCTCCCACGCAACTTCCGAAACTCTGCTCGGTGCTTTTGATGGGGCGATTCAGAAAATTGAGCAGCAGTTGCGAAAATACAAAGAACGTGTACAAGAACGTCATCGCAACTCCAATTCACGCCATCATGACTTAGATAACCTATTGGTTAACGAGGTGTTAAGTGAAGAACGCGTGGCAGATGAACTTGTGGAAGAATAATAATTTGCCAGATGTTAAGCGAGGATCCAAAAAAATCAGTATTTTTCATTAGAGGATAGTACAAATCATGAAGTTCGTTGATTTTGTGAGCCGAGAGGCGATTCGAACGAATATTGAAGCGGATAACAAAGAGCAAGTTATTCGTTCGATGTCGAGTGCTCTGCTAGAAGCAGGAAAAATCAGTGAAGATCAACACGAGAGTATCGTCGAAGCAATCCTGAAGCGTGAGGAATTGGGTAGCACAGGGATCGGTAGGGGTGTAGCAGTGCCTCATACCAAACATCCAAGCGTGAAAGAGCTCGTTGGGACTGTGGCAGTCAGCGAGAGCGGTGTGGATTTTGACAGCCTCGACGGCGAGAAAGTTCATTTGCTGTTTATGCTCGTATCTCCACCTGATCGCCCAGGCGATCACTTAAGAGCTTTGGAGAATATTTCTCGACAGTTGCGGGATGAAACTTTTTGTCGATTCCTCAAGCAGAGCAAAGAACCAGCAGACGTTTGGCAGCTTTTGGAAGAAGCCGACAACAATCAATTTGTATGATTTCTTGCTGCTGTGGACGTGATGAACGAACAATTTGCGAGAAGAGTGGTTGTGATAACAAACGAGCAGGGCCTGCATGCGCGCCCCGCTCAGTTGTTGGCTCGACTTGCACTCCAATTTGATTCGATCATCGACTTGGTTCGCGATAGTCAACGTGTCGATGCCAAGAGCATACTGCATATGTTGACCCTCGGGGCAGATCAGGGAACCAAATTAATTATTGAGGCCAAGGGGCCTGATGCTGAAGAAGCACTGGACGCACTCGTTCGACTAGTGGAGAGCGAATTTGCGGCCGACGAAACAATTGGCCAGGAGAAATCGGGTTAGAAAGTTCCGTTGGTGGAGAGCAATTTTTTGATGCTATCCCATTCAATCGGCTATCCGGTGGACCTGGTCTGGTAAAACAAGGTAGTCCAGTCCCGCGACTGACTCCAGAGCGAACAAGATGGTTACTGCGTTTATGAACATGGGACTCGCTATGGTGCTTTGGTACCGTAGCGAATCAGATGCCAGTGGAATAATGTGGAACCAAGCCTGACAGATTCGGCAAGTTGCCAACTCTATATTGATAATAGGCAATTGTCGAGGAGCTTGCCCTCATAGGGTGCTCCCTATCATGTCCGACATCATCCTGTTGTGCTCTCTAGCTGGTCGGGACTGGCGCGTAGAGTGAGGGCGCAATGGAACGCCTGCAAGGTATCGCCGTATCTCCAGGAATTGCGATCGGCGAAGCTCTGATCCTGGACAACGAGGGATTTCGTATCCCGCGCCGGTTCCTTCCGCGCGACGCTGTTGAGCAAGAACTAATTCGGCTGAGAAAGGCGTTTGACGCAGCTGAAGGCGAGGTGGAACGCAATCGTAAGGCGGTCGCGGAGCAATTGGGTGATGACTACGCCGCGATCTTTTCCGCCCATCTTCAAATGCTGCGAGATCGCCGACTGCATGAAGAAATTCAGGAAATGATTCGTGTTCGGCACTACTCACCCGAGTATGCCGTCAGTCGTGCATTAAGGCGTTATGCCAAGGTCTTCCAGTCGCTGCAAGGCAGATACATGGCCGAGCGGGCGAACGACATCTTTGATATTGAGAAGCGAATTCTGCGTAATTTGTTGGGTCGCAGCCGCGAAGAACTGGCCACGATTACTTCACCCGTGCTAGTGCTTGCGCACAATCTTACCCCAAGTGAAACAGCCAACCTCGACCCACGCTTTGTTCTCGGATTTGTAACCGAGATTGGTGGTCCTGGCAGCCATACGGCTATTGTTGCCGAAGGGTTGGGAATTCCAGCCGTGGTCGGTGTGGGGCCTTTTCTGACGGATGTTTCGGGAGGGGATACGGTCATCATCGATGGCGATCAAGGCCAAATTGTTCTGCGCCCCGACGAGGAAACGGTAGCCCACTATCGCCATGAGGTGGAAGAGCAGCGTTCGCTCGCTGCCAAGCTCGAATCTCTCCGAGATTTGCCCGCCGTCACGACCGATGGACAGCAAGTCCAATTGATGGGCAACATTGAATTCCCCCATGAGGTAGAGCTCTGCAGACAACGTGGTGCTAACGGCATCGGTTTGTATCGAACGGAGTTTCTTTACCTGGGGCGGGACGACGACCCCTCCGAGGAAGCTCATTACGAGTCGTATGCTGAGGTTGTAAAGGATATGGGGGGGCTCCCGGTGGTCATGCGGACTTTGGATTTGGGAGCGGATAAAATGCGGTCGCTGCCCGACCCAGAGGACGAACGCAATCCATTCCTGGGCCTTCGCAGCATCCGCCTTGCATTGCGGAATCGTGATTTATTTCGAACCCAGTTGCGGGCCATCTTGAGGGCGAGTTCGTTAGGTGAGATTCGAATCATGTTCCCATTGATCAGCACGATCATGGAGCTACGTCAAGCGCGCATGGTACTCGCCGATGCGATGGAAGATCTCGAAGAAGCTAACGTGCCCTTTGATCGCTCAATCAAGGTGGGCATGATGGTGGAGGTTCCCTCGGCGATTATGATGATGGATCGCTTTGTGGATGAGGTTGATTTCTTCAGTATCGGAACCAATGACCTTATCCAGTATTGTCTTGCTGTGGATCGCAGTAATAAGGAAGTTGCCAGCCTCTATACGGCTGCCGATCCGGCTGTGATACGCATGATCGAAATGGCGGTGCGCGTCGCTAATCAACATGGTGTACCCATCAGCATGTGTGGCCAGATGTGTGGCAATCCGCTCTACACGATGCTGTTGTTGGGTCTTGGGCTTCGAAGCTTCAGCGTTACCCCCTCCGCGATCCCAGAAGTTAAGCGAGCTTGCCGGAGCGTCTCCACGGAACAATGTGTACGAGTTGCTGAACATGTACTGAAGTTGGAAGGTGCACGCGACGTGAAAAACTACCTTAAAGAAGAGTTGGCAAAGGTATTTCCTGAACTGCCGCTCTAACAAATTGCATCAGACAGTGCGTCTCGAAGAGCCGCCAGAAAAAACATATAAAACTTTAGTCGTGAGATTTCAGGTCGATCCTCAGATCTCAACGGACCCAGCCAGAGGAAGAAATAAATATGAAAAAGGAGATGTTAATCAACGTCGCCCAACCGGAAGAATGCCGGATTGCGATCGTTGAAGATGGCATGCTCGAAGAGCTGTACGTCGAACGGAGTAGCCAGGACAACTATGTAGGGAACATCTACAAAGGTCGGATCGTCAACTTGGAGCCCAGTATCCAGGCAGCTTTCGTTGATTTTGGGGTAGGTCGTAATGGCTTCTTACATATTAGCGACGTGGAATCCCAGTATTTTCGCCAAGGAGGGTACGATCCCAGCAAGCTTATTGAGCCGGGCGATGGGCCTCCAAATGTGGACGACGATGATGAAGATTGGACTGAAGATGGCCCTGTCGAGAAGAGCCATAACGGACGTGGTGTGACGCAGACTCGCAAGGCACGGCCGGGAGTAAGACCTCGAGTGAAACCCCCGATTCAAGAGATTTTTCGACGCGGTGACGAAGTTCTCGTGCAGGTGATCAAGGAAGGAATCGGAACCAAGGGACCCACACTCTCCACGTACATAAGTATCCCGGGTCGCTATTTAGTATTGATGCCGGCGTTGGGACGAATCGGTGTTTCACGCAAGATCGAAAACGACGATGATCGCAGACGCTTACGTGATATTTTGCGTGAACTTAATCCCCCCAAGGGATTGGGATTCATTGTCCGAACTGCGGGTACTGACCGAACCAAGAAAGAGCTGTCGCGCGACCTGGCTTATCTCTTGCGACTGTGGAAAGTGATAGTCCGTCGGATCAAAAAAACAACAGGCCCGGTCGACATCTACGAAGAAAGTGACATGATCATCCGCACGATTCGCGACATTTTCAGCAACGATGTTGACGCGATCGTGATCGACGAAGCGAAAGCATATGAACGAGCCAAGGAGTTCTTGCAGATTGTTATGCCGCGCTATGTGAGTCGCTTGTCGCTTTATGAAGGTAAAGAGCCTCTGTTTCATAAGAACAAACTCGATGAGGAAATCGCTCGCATCCACCAGCGTCAGGTTCCGCTACGAGGAGGGGGATCAATTGTGATTGATCAGACGGAGGCCCTGGTGGCTATCGATGTGAACAGCGGGAGTTTTCGCACGGATGGTTCCGCCGAGGAGTCGGCGTTTCGACTCAACCAGATAGCTGCAAAGGAAATCGCCAGACAGCTCCGACTTCGCGATCTAGGGGGGGTCGTGGTCAACGACTTTATCGACATGCGAAAAGAGCGTCATCGCCGCACCGTCGAGCGCGTATTACGCGATGCCGTCCGCCGGGACCGCGCCCGGACCAAGATTCTGCGTACGAGCCCGTTCGGTCTGATCGAGATGACCCGCCAGCGAATCCGCCCCAGCCTCCGCCGTAGCGTCTATCGGGAATGTCCGGCATGCAATGGCTCAGGGTTGGTTAAGAGTGCTGAAAGTATGGCGATCGAGGTGATCCGCAAGCTGTTGATGTGCGCCCACAATGAGCGGATCGCCCGGGTTTCAGTCCGAGTCGAAGAGAATGTGGCCAATTACCTCAACAATCGCAAACGGCGGGAATTGACCCGTATGGAAGATGAATACAACCTGCAAGTGCAAATTCTCAGCGATGAGGGAGCCTCGCCTGAATTCTTGAGGATTGAGTGCGAAGACGCCTCCGGTCGAGAGATCCGCTTTACGGAATAGGGTGGTGGACTGGTAGCTTCAGCGACCTGTTTTCCACCCCCTCGACAGGCCCCCGTTGCTCCGGTAGGCTATGTGGTTTGGATTTATGTCGGGACTCCCCAAAGGGGGGAGCGAGTTTTTACTTCCGTAGAACTGACTCAATTATTGCCAGGATCAGATCGGGGTTTTTTGCCATGTACGCAATCATCCAAGATGGTGGACGACAATTCAAAGTAGAAGAAGGTCAGGAACTTACGATTGATTATCGTGACCTACCAGCAGGCGACAAATTGACTTTTGAAAAGGTGCTGGCAATTTCAAATGGCGCGGGTGATCTTCAGCTCGGTGCGCCGACTGTCGCTGGTGCAACCGTCACGGCTGAAGTGCTCGGTGCAGATAAAGGCGAAAAGTTAGTCGTACAGAAATTCCGTCGCCGCAAGAATTCTCGCCGTAAGACAGGCCATCGCTCCCTCCTGACCCGTGTGAAGATTGCAAAAATCTCTAGTTGAGATGTAGCCTCTGCCAGCATCTCGAAGCGAGATTGCTGTGACTTTCTATGGAATCTGCTCTAGAGTTTCCTCGTCGAATCGCGACAATGGAACTTGAGGGCGAATCATTCCCAGGAGGCTGAGGGGGTAGGCATGCGAACGGATTTTCTGCGCCACTTTTGGATGGCATGTTCTTTGGGCATTGCAATTGGGTGCCTTGCAACCCCACTCTTTTCCCAGATTCAGCAAAATGCTCCTCCTGCTACTCCGTCAGAGTCAGGTGCCATTAGTCCTCCTGCGACTATACCCCCCGCCAAATCTGAAGAAGGTTCTCCGCAGGACTCGGTTAAACTCCTTTCGGCCGATGAGGTCCAACAGCGGATTAGTACGCTTGATAATGCCGCAGTTGAAGAACCTGATAAACGAAAAGCAACAGAGTTCTATCAGAAAGCTCTCAGCGCACTGACTGTTATCGAGCAAAAACAATTAGAGAGCCAGAAATACGAGAGGTTAAAGTCAACCTACGAGGAAGACCTTGGAGTTTTCAAAGGGGATCTGGCCAGCCTTCCCTCCGAAGTCCCCTTTGTCAGCGATGATAAAACCACTTCTGAGCTTGAGGAAGAATTAACTCAGCGGGAGCAAAAACTTCAAGAGCTCCGAGATCTCCTTGCCGATTCGAATTCTAAACTCAAGAAACGAACCGATTGGCTGGCCAGCTATCCAAAACTTCTAGCAGACACACAACAAGAGTACGACCGAGTCAAGCAGCAACTAGAAAAGGCTGCTGGTACCAAGACTACCGGTGTTGCAGCTGAAGCAGAACTTACCTATCTGAAGGCAACTGAAAAGGCACTGAGCGAGACTCTCCAAGCCATTGAAAAGATCCGCCAATACTACCTCATGAGCGGTGACTTGGCACAAGTTCGGCGCGATTACCGTGCCAAAAAAGTGGCATTGGATGAAAAATACCTCGCGACGTTACGCGAGGTTGTCAATGAACAGCGTTTGGCAGACGCCAATCAACAAGCATCAGCGGCAGCAAGTGCCGCGGCCGTTCAGCGGCCCGAGGCCATTGCAAAACTTGCAACTGCAAACGCCGCGCTTGCAAAAGATCAGGCGGCAATTGTTGCCAAGATAGCCGAGTTGGACAAAGACCTCGCTGCAACGAAGAGCCAGTTGGAAAAAGTGGATGAGGCCAAGGAATTAAGTGAAGAACGCGTTGAAGCTGCGGGACTCACTGAAGCCAGCGGTCAACAGCTCCGCCAACAACAAGAGTTATTGCCCGACAATCGAGGAATTGCTCGGGAGATCGCCCTGCGGCAGGCAGAAATCTCGGTTGCTGTTTATTCCCAGTATAAGTTGATCGATCTACGCAATGCAGTCGAAGATGCCGATCTCAAGACGCGAGTGGCCGAGATCCTTGAACAAGTACCATCCGATCAGCGAGCCTCCTCTGAGCAAGAAGTCCATGACTTACTGGAATCAGAACGTAAGATTCTCGATTCGACAATCGAAAATTATCGCAAGTATGTTGAGAATCTGAACAATCTGACTGCTGCTCAGGAAGATCTTATCCGCACTACGAATGAATACCGCGAATTCATAGCTGAGCACGTTCTCTGGATTCGCAGTTGTTCTTGGCCGCGCCTGGCAGACTTGGAGCCGGCTGCTGGTGCATTGGCATGGAGTCTCGATCCGTCCAACTGGCAGGCGGTGCTGACCGCATTTTGGGCTCGCTCGGGGAAATCACCGGTAATCGTGAGTTTATTTGCCTTGGTGTTCATGGTTTCCATGTATTACCATCGCCGACTGCGAAACCGATTACGCGAGATTGGCGAACAAGCCGCCAAACGAACGAGTACCGAATTTCTGCCTACATTCAAAGCACTCGTGATCACCCTGCTGCTTGCCCTCCCCTGGCCGGCACTCTTGGCCTTTGTAGGTTGGTGGATCGATAGCCCGCTGAACGAATCCGAGTTTGTGCGGGCTCTCTCCGTGAGTCTGCTCTTCACGGCGCTTTGTTTGCTCCGACTCGAAGTTGTTCGTCATCTCTGCCGATCAGGAGGCCTGGCTGATGCCCATTTTGGTTGGTCTCAAGCTGGTTTGGGACAGGTTCGCCGACATGTTCGCTTGCTGATTTGGGTCGGCCTTCCGCTGGTGCTCTGGCTCACGGGGCTTGAAGTACAGAATGTTGAGAAGTTGTGGAGTTCTACGCTAGGCCGGGTTTGCTACGTCGCCGTAATGCTGCTCCTGACTCTTACGTGTTACCGAATACTACTTTCTCGACGCAGCCATTTCCGTCAACTCTTGGCCAGCAAATCGGACAAAGGGATTTCACTACACAGCATTTGGATGCCACTTGTTACCGCTCTCCCGCTGGTTTTGGCGCTGTTGGCGGTCGTCGGATATTATTACACGGCCCAACAACTAACTATCCGGTTGTTACAGACGGCGGTGCTGGTGTTCTCTCTCTTGGTGATTGGTGGATTAACCAGGCGCTGGATCTTACTCAACCGTCGCCGCCTGGCCCGTGAACTCGCCAAACACAAGAGAGCTGCTGCTTTGGCGGCGGCCGAAGCAGCGGCAGGAGAAGCTCCTGTGATCACACCTGCAGAATTGGTGGAAGACTCGGTCGATTTAGTAGCCCTCGGCGAGCAAACCATTCATTTGGTTGTCACCATCTTGTTGTTTATCGGTTTTGCCTCGGCGTGGTTTATTTGGGGAGAAATGCTGCCCGCCTTAGCAAGGGTAGACCAATGGCCAATTTTCCCACAAGAGGGCGTTGAGAATCTACTTACCTGGGGCCAATTGCTCAAAGCCCTTTTAGTTGTGATCGTCACCTTCATCGCCGCACGAAATGTTCCCGCTCTGCTGGAGTTCGCCGTCCTGCAACATCTCCCGATGGACTCCGGGTCGCGATACGCGGTTACCAGCATTTGCCGCTATACGTTAGTGGCAATTGGAATGGTATGGGCTTACACGTCTCTTGGTTTTGACGGCACGAGTATCCAATGGCTTGTCGCTGCGATGGGTGTCGGTTTGGGATTTGGCTTGCAGGAGATTTTTGCCAATTTTGTCTCCGGCATTATTCTGCTATTTGAACGTCCAATTCGCGTCGGCGACATTGTCACACTCGGTGAGAAAACTGGAGCGGTTAGCCGCATTCGCATGCGGGCCACGACACTGGTCGATATGGAACGCAAGGAATACATTGTTCCCAATAAAGACTTCGTTGTTGAACGACTCTTGAATTGGACTTTGAGCGATCAAACGATCAGGCTCGAAATCCTCGTTGGTGTTGCCTATGGCAGCGATACCGAGCTTGCCTGCCAATTGCTACGTGAGGCAGCGGCTGAGCACCCCCATATTCTCAAGGAACCTGAGCCGCTGGCGACGTTCTTTGGTTTCGGCGACAGTGCCTTGAGTCTGAGGTTGTTTGCGTTCATCTCGAATCTTGAAAAGAGGTTACAAACGGTCCACGACTTACACACGGCCATCGATAGGAAATTCAAAGACGCCGGCTTAGAAATTGCCTTTCCTCAACACGACCTCCACATTCGCAGCCTTCCGCCGGATTGGCATCAGCAACCTACCCACCAAAGCCAACCCACCAACGGCAAAGCAGCCGAGAGTAGCGGCAGCAAAGCCTGAAGTGGGTAATTATTAGAAAAGTGGGATAGCAGGTTGACTGGAGGGAAATAGAGTTATTTACCCCGCCTCTCGCCGTCAGATTTCACCATTTTCCCGCAACTGTTTTTCCAGTTCATCAAGGTCGCCCAGGGGAAACCAACCGAAGATCGTGCTATTGGGGAGCATCCCATAAGCCACGACTTCGTCTTTGCCACTGGTAGAATTCGAGACTACTTTCACGTCCTCGGCGCTGTATCGTTGTTCAATTGCCTGACGCAACTCTTCAGGAACGGACATCTTTGCACCTCAAGTTCAATTACATGACAAGTGAACCGTCATGGTAATTCCGAATGACTATTCGGTCAATTAAGCAGGTTGTATGATGAATTGCCGCGAGCTCAGTGTGTCAGACTATCTCCTATTTCAAGTGGAATCTTCAAGGGTAGTAATGCAACCCACCTTGATATCTATTCAAGTCGGGCACCCTCGTGATTACGACAGTGATTCGGCGAAGCCGTGGTCCTCGGGGATCGACAAACGCACTGTTAAAGGGCCGGTGTGTGTGAGCCGAACAAATCTGACCGGCGACCAGCAAGCGGATTTAGTGCATCATGGTGGCCCTGACAAGGCAGTCCTCGCCTATGCTTTTGAGCACTATTCCGTGTGGAATGCTGAGATCCCCTCGGTAAGTTTTGCCCCTGGTGGCTTTGGTGAAAATCTCACCATCAGTGGGGTAAATGAAACTTCATGTCGTATCGGCGATGTGGTGCGCATTGGCGATTGTCTCCTGCAGATTTCCCAACCGCGTCAACCCTGTTGGAAACTCTCCCGACGCTGGAATATTCCTGAGTTGGCTAAGCAGGTGCAGAACAACGGGCGCAGCGGCTGGTATTATCGAGTGCTGGAAGAAGGAAGTATTTCAGCAGGTGACAAGGTAGAGCTTGTCGAACGCGACTACGAATTCACCGTCGCCTGGGCTAGCAGTGTGATGTATTCCAAGCCAAGAAACTCAGTAAATGATCTGCGACTTGCAAACTGCCCTGCCCTCTCGGCTTCGTGGCGTGAGACGCTTAGAAGTCGAGTCGGCGGTGTGGAAGCTTCGTTGGAATAATCAGTTCTCGAGCGCGAATCCCCTTTCAGGTGGAAACATTGGCTGCGCCCCGCCAACTTGGGAAAATCACTTAGCAAGGCTACAGACAGGTCAACAAACAGCTCCTTCAACCGTCCGTTTTCTTCACAGTTTCTGAATTCATTCTTTGCTAGCACTTCACAATTGTCACAACCTGTTGTGTGATAGCAGGTTACAAAAAGTACAAAATCAGGTTGACGAACTGTCGATGAGGTGTATGATCGTCTCCCTCAAAGCTGTATGTGGTGTAGCATCTGGGTATCCGCTATACTATATATGGTGATTTCCCTGAATTTTCCACTCGATTCTGTCGAGTCAATCCCATAAGAGACGCAAAATCTGGTAGGACGCCGCTGGCCCTTGTGGTTTGGTGGACGGAGAATTCATTGGAGGGAACCGGTGAGGCGAACCGATCCCTCTTGCGGTAGAAGTGTATGAATGTACACTAATGATTGGTAGGGATACCCACTTTTTTAGCACTCAAACAGGAGGTTTCGCCGTGGCTACAGTTGAACTCGGATCTGTTCGTCCTCAGTCCAAGAATGGGGCTCACACAAAAGAGGAGGCCGATCGTATGACTGCCAATGGTACGCAGGTCGCGGATGTGAAAAGGGCCAAGCGATTTCATGGCCGGTTAAAGATTGATCCAACCTTCTGTCCCGCCGAAGTGACCGACCCGTTCGATACGGTGAGCTGGGAAGTACGATCAGCGGCAATCAAGGGCGAGAACGGCGAAGTCCTGTTCGAACAGACCAACTGCGAAGTCCCCTCGTTCTGGTCGCAGTTGGCCACCAATGTCATTTGCAGCAAATACTTTTATGGTGAAGTCGGCACCGAGGAGCGGGAGTATAGTGTCCGCCAGTTGGTTCACCGGGTGGCTCGCACGATTGCAGATTGGGGTTTGGAAGATGGCTACTTTGCCAGCCCTGCTGACGGCGAGCGGTTCTACCGTGATCTGGCTTGGCTATGTCTGCATCAGCATGGCGCATTCAATTCGCCCGTGTGGTTCAATGTGGGTCTCTATCACCAGTATGGCGTGGTAGGAGACAAGTGTAACTGGCGCTGGGATCCGGTGACCCGAGAAGTGGTGCAACCGGAGAATCCTTATGAGTATCCCCAAGGTTCGGCCTGTTTCATTCAGCATGTTGAAGACAACATGGAAGACATCATGGAGCTTGCGCGTAGCGAGGCGATGCTCTTCAAGTTTGGCAGCGGCACGGGCACGGATTTGACCACGCTGCGGTCACATCGCGAAAAGCTTTCCGGCGGTGGGCATCCCAGTGGACCGCTCTCCTTTATGCGGGTTTACGACCAGATCGCGGCGGTGGTTAAGAGTGGTGGAAAGACCCGTCGAGCTGCCAAGATGCAGTCGATCAAAGTATGGCATCCCGATGTAATGGAGTTCATTGAGTGCAAATGGAAGGAAGAGCAGAAAGCCCGTGTGCTGATCGAGAAGGGAGGCTACGAGGCTAACTTCAATGGCGAGGCTTATAGTTCGATCATGTTCCAGAACGCGAATCTCTCAGTTCGCGTGACCGACGATTTCATGCAGGCCGTCGAGAAGAATCAAGATTGGACAACTCGCTGGGTGACGGATCCGAACAAGGCAGGCCCGACTTACAATGCCCGCGACGTGATCAACCGTATGGCCGATTGTGCCTGGCACTGCGGCGATCCGGGCGTGCAATACGATACCACGATTAATAACTGGCACACCTGCCCCAACAGCGGCCGGATCAATGCCAGCAATCCGTGTAGTGAGTATATGTTCCTCGACGACACGGCCTGCAATCTCTCGAGCATCAACCTGATGAAGTTCCGCCAACCGGACGGCAAGTTTGATACGCAGCGATTCCAGGCCGCCTGTCGGATGTTCTTCATCGCCCAGGAGATTCTGGTCGATCACGCCAGCTATCCGACGCGTGACATTGCACGCAACAGTCACCTCTTCCGCCCACTGGGATTGGGCTATTCGAACTTGGGCAGTCTGCTTATGTCCAACGGTGTGGCCTACGACAGCGATGCTGGTCGTGGGGTGTGCGGGGCAATTACCGCGCTACTGCACGGGACGGCGAATCTGACCAGCGCCGAGTTGGCCGAGGCTGTGGGGACGTTTGAGGAGTATGAACCGAATGCCGAGCCCATGGGGCGTGTGATGCAAATGCACCGCGATGCCGTGGACAAAATCGATAGCGAGTGTCCTGAGTATCTGGTCACTGCGGCACGCAAGTTGTGGGACGAGGTGTTGGCCGCCGGCAAGGTCCATGGCTTCCGCAATGCCCAGGCTACCGTGCTGGCTCCCACCGGCACGATCAGCTTCATGATGGATTGCGATACCACCGGCATCGAGCCGGACATTGCCCTCGTGAAGTACAAGCAACTTGCTGGCGGAGGCATGCTCAAGATCGTCAACCAGACGGTGCCCCTGGCACTGAAAACCTTGGGATACGATCAACCAGCGATCGAGTCGATCCTGGCATACATTGATCGGGAAGACACGATCGAAGGGGCCGTCGACCTGGAGCCCGAGCATCTGAATGTGTTCGACTGTGCGTTCACTGCCCGCAATGGTACCCGCAGCATTCGTTGGCCCGCTCATGTCACGATGATGGCCGCCGCGCAGCCGTTCCTCTCGGGGGCGATTTCCAAGACGGTCAACATGCCGCGGAACACCACGCCCGAGGAAATTGCCCAGGCATATATCGACGGCTGGAAGCTGGGCTTGAAGGCCCTGGCGATCTACCGCGACGGCTCCAAGGAAAGCCAGCCTTTGAGCACTGGCACTGAGGCCGACAAGGCCAAGGACAAGGAGGCGGCACTCGCGGGTAAGCCACAGCGCAAGCGGCTCCCCGACACGCGGCAATCGATCACCCACAAGTTCAGCATCTCGGGTCACGAGGGTTATCTCACTGTGGGGTTGTTCGAGGATGGTCGCCCGGGCGAATTGTTCATCTCGATGGCCAAGGAAGGTTCGACCATTGCTGGCCTGATGGATGCCTTCGGCACGGCGGTCTCGGTGAGCCTGCAGTATGGCGTGCCTTTGGAAGACTACGTACGCAAGTTCTCGCACATGCGGTTCGAGCCACAGGGCTACACCAAGAACCCTGACATCCGGATTGCCAAGAGCATTATCGATTACATCTTCCGCTGGTTAGGTATTACCTTCCTTCCGGGATACAAGGAAGCCAACGGTGGTGCGATCCCCAAGAAGGAGTCGGCTTCGACTGATGAGGCCTCTCCAAAAGAGTCCCAGCCCGTCGCCAAGAAGGCCGACGGGCAGAAGGTTGCCAAGGGAGAAGGCGGAAAAGGGGAAGCCAACGGCCATCATTCCTCCACCAGCAGTTTCGACAGCTATCTGCTAGAGCAAGCCGACTTTAGGCTGGATCTGGAAGGCGCCGATCGCAACGATCAATTCGCCGGCTTCCAAACCGACGCCCCGTCGTGCGACAGTTGCGGCATGATCACGGTACGCAACGGCAATTGCTACCTGTGCCATAACTGCGGCAACAGTATGGGATGTAGTTGAATGCGGATTTCAGATTGCGGATTGCGGGAATGAACAATTCCGCAGTCCGTAATCTTTTTGCAACGCGTTGTGGGCTCCAACTCCCCCTACAGAGTTATGCCAGGATTTTAGGGCACAAATCTTGTGCCAGAAAAGTTTCGCCAACAGTCCCTATTCGTATTAACTGCAAGACCGTCGGTGAGTTAGGGAAATCTTTGGTGTAAAGGCAAATTCGTCTCGTGTTGGCGGCTCCATCGGGGTATAATGTAATGATGTTGGGCAACGCGATCGTGTCTTTTTCGACGATCGGTTGCTGGCCTCTCTCTCACGCGCAAGTTTAGGAGGGCACGACAATGCAAGATCCACCAGGCCAGTCGGTGCGAGAGATGGCAGCGTGGCCATCTCTTGGAGTTTTTCTTCCATCCCACTTTTTTGGTGTCTTGTAATTCAGCAGTGAACTAGAGTCAGATCTCTCGGGCCTAACCGAAGGCGCCAGCAGACGTTGGACTCGAATCCGACCTTTCCTCCGACATCAGCTATTTGCCCGAAGAAATGGGCGATTACCATTTGCGAGCAATGTCAACAATCAGGAAAGTTCGCCGAGTCGGCCCGGTAGGGTTATGCGGCGTAATGAGGACAGGGGCTCCTCGGATCTGCTCAGTTTAGCTTGCTCAAACAAATTAACTCTTTTTCATTCAGCCCTCGCTGACTCGGCCCAGAGCAGCGAGGGTATTTTATTGTGTAGGTCCCGGTCTCCGAGGCTTGCAATTTGTTTCTCGCAGAGGCACAGACTAATGCTTGAGTTATTCTCTGCTGTCTCCGCGTCTCGGCGAGAGTATTTCTTGATGTCAACTTCTTGTTAAAATCGAACCGGACCCTTTCCTGACAGGAGATCACAAATGAGTGGTATAATCTGGTTTGTTATGATTGGGATTCTGGCGGGATGGTTGGCGGGGACTCTGATGAAGGGAGGTGGTTTTGGTCTGTTGGGGAATCTCATTGTGGGAGTGATTGGGGCGGTCGTTGGTGGTTTCGTCTTCGCACTTTTGGGGTTTGAAAGCACCAATATATTGGGAAGTCTTATCACTGCCACCGTGGGGGCGATCTTGTTTATTGCTCTTCTGCGAGTAATCAAACGTGCGTAGGGCGCACTTCATCAAGAATCTGACTATAATGGAAATAGGCTCTTAGGGGTTTCCATTGCCCCAGATCATGGTAAGGAACGGCTAGATAGAGGATTTGGTTCTGCCTGGACGAAGACTCTCCGTAAATTAGGGGACTTGTCTTATGAATCTCTTACCTCCTGAAGAAGAAATTCAGAAACTCCTCACTTTCGTCAGCGAGCACGAAGCCTCTGACTTGCATTTGAAAGTTGGATATCCTCCCTATGTACGGATCGGAGGTCACCTCCGCAAGTTGCAGTTGCCGGAACTGCCGGATGCGAGCTATATCGATGGCATGTTTAGAGGGATGATGCCGCCTGATCGTTGGCGAGACTTCGAGAATAAAGGCTCGGTGGATTTCTCTACTGCTCACCACACAGGCGACCGTTTTCGGATCAATCTGTTTTGTTCGCGCGGTGAGCTCCATGCTGCAATTCGGCGTGTGCAGGCCAAGATCCTGAACTTTAATGATCTGAACCTGCCTGAAGTCTACCGCAAAATAATTTCGGAGACATCTGAAGGATTAGTCTTGGTGTGTGGTGTGACGGGTAGCGGCAAGAGCTCGACCCTGGCCGCAATGCTCGAACACATCAATCAACACCGCAGCATGCATGTCATTACGATCGAAGATCCCATCGAGTTTGCCTTTCATGGGAAAAAGTGTATCATCTCGCAGCGTGAAGTAGGACTTGACGTACCAAACTTTCATGATGCGATGCGAGTTGTGGTACGGCAGGACCCCGATGCGATACTAATTGGCGAGATGCGAGATCGAGAAACCATGTTGGCGGCGATTCAAGCTGCCGAGACGGGGCACCTAGTGTTGGGATCGTTGCACTGTGCAGACGCTCAATTAAGTTTTTCCCGGATTCTCGAATTCTTTGAACGGAGCGAGCACAGCTTTATCCGCTCATCGCTTTCAAACAGCCTCAAGGCAATCATGTGCCAGCGGTTGCTGCCAGCCATCGAAGAGGGGCGACGCTTTCCAGCGACCGAGGTTTTGCTAGTGAACTCAATTGTCAAAGACAAAATCTTGCACGAAGAAGATGAGGACCTCCCGGCAATTTTACATCAATGCCGAGCCGAAGGGATGCGGGAATATACCCATTCATTGTGCGAATTGGTGCTGTCAGAAAAGATCTCGCGAGTAGTGGCTCTGGACGCTGCTCCCAATCGAGAAGCCTTGCTCTCGGCACTCAAAGGGATTGATTCGGCATCCTCTGGAATTATCTCGCGATTGAGGAAATAGACTGCTGCGATTCGCCGCTCCTGCAGACTAGTTACCCAGCTGGAAATCCCATCTGCAAACCCTTGGCGATCGATAGTTGTCGATTCACGGCCGGCAGCACCTGAGCCTCTTGGCTATTTGTGTGACTATCCATGCAAATTGCAGCGTGTCTGTTAGCATGTACGAGTTACAATTAGTGCTGCTGAGTGTATTTGAATTCCTCCTAAGATATGGGTAGCGTAACATGAATAGCGTTGTGGCAAAGGTTTATTGTCGGGCCTTGGGGGTTGGGTTGTTTGTTAGTGTCCAGGGAATTGCGGCAGAGAGTCTCGACCCACCCCAAATCCTTCCCCGCTCGGCATGGGAAGCCCTACCGGAAGACAACCGACTGCAAGTATTGCAACCTAACGGTGAGATCAAACACATTAGCGTGCATCACACGGCAGTCGACAAATTGCGGGGTGATGGGAGTGCAGAGGCTGAATTGCGGATTATCCAGCGAGGGCACCGCGACGACAATCAATGGGGTGACATTGCATACCATTATCTGATCGCTCCCGATGGCCGCATTTTTTCTGGGCGTTCACCGCAGTATGCCCCGAACAGTGGCACGCGGTATCAGAGCGAATCTCAATGGCGTGAGGCGCCGATTTTCACCCAGGAGGATGTCGCCCGTGACTCACGAAATGTTGGTATAGGGGGAACCAAGACCCTTCCGGAAAGTGCCACCGGTCCCAGGCCCGGCCACGTAGCAGGGCACATCACCATCTGCTTGCTTGGAAATTTCATGGAGAAAGAACCGACGGACGCTGCCAAGCAATCTTTTATCCAATTGGCTGCCTACTTGCTACAAAAATACCAATTGACGATTTCGGACGTGTGGTTGCATCGTGAAGTGGCCGCAACCTTATGCCCTGGAAATCAGTTCTACGCCTGGTTGCGCGATTACCCCCAAGGGGAACGCTATTCATTGGGGCCAGGCCTCCGAAGTGTGCAAGCGCTGCTCAAGCGCTGAACCACTGCTGACAATGCTTGCAGACGAGATCGGACTAGGCATCCCCGGTGGATGTCGGTAGCATTCGCATCCCGCTTCTGCTGGCAAGAGACGGCTTTGTGGTGAACTCTCCTGCCAGTTTTATCATGCTCAATATGGTCGAAGCTCTGATTTCCGGCAAAATAGAAAAAGTCAGGAGGCTGTCATGAAAAGACTAAACTTGAGATTGCTTATTGGTCTCATATTCTTGTTGCTGTGCAATTCTCTCATTGCCGCCGAACTTCCCGACAGTATTCAGATTGGAGGGACTCCCTTGTATCTTAATGGGAGCGGCGCGAGAACTAAGTACTTCATGCAAATGTATGTGGGGGGACTCTACTTACAGCAGCCGAGCAGCAATGGGTCAGCCATCCTGGCGGCTGATCAGCCGATGGCAATTCGCCTGCATATTACTTCTGGAATGGTGAGTCAGGAGAAGCTGGTCAGTTCGATCAACGAGGGTTTTCATAACTCTACGGATGGTCGCACAACAGCCATCGAACCCCAAATCCATCAGTTTCGCCAGTGCTTCCGCGATCCGATCGCCAAGGGAGATGTGTTTGAGATCGTCTACCTTCCTGGTAATGGTGTGAACGTTATTAAGAATGGTACTCCGAAAGGGACAGTCCCTGGTCTAGCCTTTAAGCAAGCCGTGTTTGGCATATGGCTTTCAGACAATCCAGCCGATACAAACCTCCGTTTAGCGATGCTGCAAGGGCGAAAGTGATCTGGTGGAATTCACTGGGAACTGAGCTTGTCCGGCCGTTGTTATCTGATATTCTCACGCGACGCAAAAAGTCGATCCCCACTCGTGGTCGGAATCTAATGAGGAAAATCCATGGCATCCCATGTCGCTTGTAACACACCGGTCCCTCTACTCGATGTGAATCGGCAAAATGAGCCGCTTCAAGAAGAAATTCAGGCCGCCCTGGCCGAGGTGTGTGCCAGCGGAGCCTTTGTGCATGGACCAGCCTGCCGACAGTTCGAAGAAGCGATGGCCTACTATTGTGGGGTGCGACATGCTATCGGCTGTGCATCGGGCAGCGACGCACTGCTACTTGCGCTGATGGCACTTGATATCGGCCCGGGAGACGAAGTCGTTCTGCCAAGTTTTACTTTTTTCGCAACGGCCAGCGCCGTCACGCGTCTGGGTGCGACTCCCGTTTTTGCTGACATCCTGCCCGCGACTCTGAATATCGATCCCGATGATGTCATTCGCAAACTTTCTGCCCGCACCAAAGCGATCTTACCGGTTCACCTGTTTGGTCAATGTGCCGAGATGGATACGATCCTACATATTGCCCACCAAGCGGGTAACATCCCTGTGATCGAAGATGCAGCACAGGCGATAGGTGCCGAGTTTGCGGGAGAGCGGGCTGGTTCCATGGGATCCATAGGCTGTTTTTCGTTTTACCCAACCAAAAATCTTGGTGGGTTCGGGGATGGTGGAATGCTTACCACCAATGACGACCGATTGGACAGTCGATTGCGAATCCTCCGCGACCATGGCCAGCATCCGCGTTACCACCATTCGCTTGTAGGGCTCAATAGCCGACTCGATGCTCTACAGGCGGCGGTCCTCCATGTCAAAATCAAACGGCTTGACGATTGGGCGAAAGCTCGACGAGCTAATGCCGAGCGGTACATCAAAGATTTCAGTCAGATCGGACTCGATGCGTGCCTTTCCCTACCGGAAGTTGCCAGTAAGTGCAACTCTGTGTGGAATCAGTTTACGGTACGTGTCGCTAACGGCCAGCGGGATGTCTTGCAGCAGCATCTAACAGAACAACAAATTGGTTCAGCCGTCTACTACCCGATCCCCTTACATCTGCAGGAATGTTTTTCTTTCTTGGGCTACCAGTCAGGCAGTTTGCCGATAACGGAACAGGCTTCACAGCAAGTGTTGAGTCTGCCCATCTATGGCGAACTTACCCAAGCGGAACAGAACCGGGTCATAAACGCATTAGCCGAATTCTTTGGGATTGCCACAGCAGTCTCTTCCGATCAGTGTGCAGCTTGAAGTCTTGAAACGCATGTAGGGTGGGCACTGCCCACCAGCGAGTCTACTTCGATTCAAGATAGGATCGGTGGGCAGTGCCCACCCTACCGACCAGAATCAATCTTCGCTCTTATCGCGGCGGAACTCTAGTGTGCGACCACTGGGTCGCAGCGCGCTGAAAGAGCCCAGGATGAAGCAAAGCAGAACAATTGCCCAGGCCATAACGAATTCCCTTGCGATGTGAGAATGAACCGTGCATTCCACGGTTTGGTAATCCTTATCATAATCATTCCGTCATAGGAGTCCAACCGGCAGTCATTAATTCTGGTTTGCCGAGGATAGTATCGAACGCGAATGCCGCTTGTCGAAAAAGCGGGGCCGACATACTGACGGTCTGCCATTTGGCGGACAATTGTCGAGAAAAATGGATATAGTCTGCCACTCGCACCGCCAGAAATGCATAGCACCGCTGGCGAAAATGAAAGAGTTTTTCCACTTCGAGCGGAGAGCGGCTGCCGACAATTTCGTAGGCGAAAACGAGTAGTGCGAGGCTCGCTCCTCCCATTTTTTCCTGCCAGCGGGCCATGCTCACCAAATCGTCCCAAGTAGACCAGTTGCGCCAATACTGCTTTTGCTTTTGTCCGGAGGGAAACTGCCGACCTTTAATATCAATCAAGAGCGAGACACAGTCTGACGGGGAGACTATGTAATCAAGATTCTTAAGCGAACCTTGAGCAATGAGGCTCCTCCGCTGCTCGTCCACGGCCACATAGGCAACACGATGTTCGCGCAGGTAGGCCTCGAAGGCGAGTTCATAATGATTATTGCGCTTGGCCATGCCAAATCATCGTTTCGCTTTGCTCACAAAATCAGATAAGTTGGCCACGGATGAACACAGATCAAACACAGATAAGATTTTAGTCATCCGCTTATCATCGGTAACAACCCGAGGCTTGACTTCTAAGCGATGAGGTGCACTGCATCTCTGCGCCACTGCAACATCGGTGTTTCATTGCATTGTAGCAATGGTGGGGATCGTTGCGGATACACAAAACCGGCAGTCTCGCGTCATTCATGACGGCAGAATTTGTCGGATTTCTGCAATCACTGCGGCGGCGTTTTCGGCTGTAGAGACCGTCTTGCTCCCGCCCGAGGCAAGGTCCTTCACTTGGCACTGGCCTGCAGCGAATTCGTCTGTGCCCAAGATAATCGCTATGCGGAAGCCGCGGCGGTCGGCGAATTGCAGTTGCTTTCCAAGCTTCTTCGGCTCGGGAAAGAATTCTACGCCAATGCCAGCCTGACGCAGGTGGGCAGCGAATTGCAGATAATCGTCCCGCCGGCCGGCATCGAAAAAGGGTATGAACACCGGCGCGGGAGCGGAAGTTTTTTCGAGAGTACCCAATTCTTCCAGGGCAGAGTGCAGGCGGTCGAGACCCAGAGAGGCTCCGACTCCGGGCAGATGTTCTTTGGTGTACACTTCCGCAAGATTGTCATAGCGCCCTCCGCTGCAGACGCTCCCTATCGACGGCAGGTCGTCGAGAAAAGTTTCCAGCACCGTGCCGGTGTAATAGTCCAGGCCGCGGGCAATTCCGACGTCAATGCAAAATCGTTCACTCTTGATGCCAACTGTCGAGAGTGCGGAAGTCATTTCGGTGAGTTCTGCCAAGCCGCGTTCCCCGGTTGCATTGCCAGATAACAGTGGCTTTAGCTGAGAAAGAATCTGCTCGTTATTCCCTTCGAGGGCTGCCAATTCGAGGATTGTGCGGATCTGATCGTCGCTGGCACCCGCTGTAGCGGACAACTCCTTCGCAACAACTTCCGCCCCTGCCTTGGAGAGTTTGTCCAAAGCCCGCAAAACGGGGATCGATTGCTCAATCAAACCTAGCTTTTCCAGTAGACCGTTAAGTATGCGGCGATTGTTCCCATGAATTGTGAATCGCTCGATTCCAATTGCGGTGAGCAGGTCGTGCACCACGAGCACCATCTCAATATCTGCGGTGATAGACTCCGTTCCAATCGTATCAAAATCACACTGCATGAACTCGCGATAGCGACCCCGCTGTGTATTCTCACCACGCCAAACATTGGCAATGTGATAGCGCTTAAAGGGTGTGCCGAGTTCCTGGATATATTGGGCAGCAAAACGTGCCAAAGGGATTGTCAGATCAAACCTCAGTCCCACATCACGCCCACCATGGTCGGTAAATCGGTAGAGCTGTTTATCGGTCTCGTCACTCCCTTTGCCCGTGAGAATCTCCAGATACTCTAGCGCTGGTGTATCAATGGGGCTGAACCCATAGGAACGATAGACTCGCCGAGCGGTGTCGATGAGCCATTCGCGCGGGATCATCGCCGCAGGAAGATAATCCCGAAAACCTTTCAAAGTACGCGGCTGGATGCGTTCGGTCATGATATCAATATTATTAACGCAGAGTGCGCCGAGACGCAGAGGGAGAGATTGATGTTTCAGCTTGAACTTAATGAGAGGTACAATCTTGTCTCGTTCGTCTACTCAATTAATACTCTGCGCCACTGCGACCTCTGCGTTTAAATCCCACTTCTATAATACCGCCAGTAGTTCTGGTTTACGGCTGCGGATACTCTGCCCTTTCTTTTGGCATACCGCCTCGGTGTACTCAAACACCTGCTCAGCGGTCTCCAGGTAAAACTCGTAGGTGTAGTCGCTTTCGTATTCGCAATTCTCAGTCGTATAGTCGCGGCAGATTTGCGGCCGTGTCTCGTAGATGCCACACATGTTGTTGTCTTGCAGATGCTTGCACACTGTGTGGACCAGCAAATACCAGTCGTCATCTTCTTTGAAAACGCTGGCCCGTTCGTGGAGCAGGTACCAACGGAGATACTCAAAATCCTTGTAGTCCTCGGGGGTCTCGATCGGGAGGGCAAAGTAGCGGCAGCACTTGGCCGTGCAATACTCACAAAGGACCTTGCCTTCGGGGAGTTCTTCACGGGGAATCTGAGTGAGTCCGTAACCAGTAGACATGAGAGCAGTCCTGATGTTCGCTGTAGAAAGTGTCAAAAAGAGTAAACTAACAGGTCCGTGACGCTCTGAAAAGCTGTGCACCGTATCGAGAGGGGGCCAATGGGCGTGTCCGGTAAGGCCTCGAATGCCTTATTTTGGCGACAGAATACCCATTTATTTGTCATTCAAACGGGCCTGCCTTGCGGAGCATCCGCAGGACGCTTTCCTCATCGGTCAATTGCAAGACCTCTTCGCGTGTGAACCAGCCCAGATCGTGTGATTCCTCGCTGATGGCGATTGCTTGATCGGCGTGTGCGATGATCAGAAATCGCACGTCGTGATGCTCGTGGGCGTCTTCTTGGATATTTCCATCCGCGTCGAACCGTGCTGGGATAAGGTGAACATCGAGGTCCAGGGGCACCAACAGACCATCGATGGTGGGTAGCTTGAGGTCGACGAGCCCAGTCTCTTCACGCACTTCCCGTAGGGCGACTTCCTCTATCGCGGATTCTCCGTCTGCGTGTCCCCCCGGCTGGAGCCAGCGGTCGAGTTTGCCGTGGTGAACGAGCAGACACCGCCGCCGATCGTGCGACAACACCCAGGCAGAGCCTGTGACATGCCCTGGTCGGCAGGTCCGCTGAAAACAATCTGGCGAACTCCGGACCAAGCGACGAATCCGTGTTGCGACTTCAGACTCTTCTGGATACTGCGTCGAATAACGGTCCAAAAGTTTTAGAAGAGGTTGGCGATGCAAGGGTGTCCTTTAGGGTTTGAAGTGATGGCAGTTAATGTATGAATGAATTCTTGAGTAGGAGAGAAATGAACAAACCGGGAGAAACTGGGATTGCCGCAAGATGCACAAAAGTCACAAATCTTATTGTGGCAGAAACCGGTGAATTACTTCTTTTTGTGCATTCTCGTGCTTTTTGTGGCAAACTAGAAAAAGCAATCCTCATAATCTCTGTTCCCTCAGTTCTCTCCTGTTCTTAAATATGTTCATCCACGGTTGAGCTGTAAATGCATTAGGAATGAATGATCCATTTTGGGTCATCGATGTATTTCTTACGCACTATTTCCTTTGTACGTTCCTCCGGCCAAGCAGCGAGTGATCCCCTGACTTGCCAGCCGGTTAAGAGTGCGGTAACAACTTGCTCACGAGATACTGGGAGATTAGCGACAAATTCGCGGTGACTTCTCCCATCGCGGTAAGTGGGCTCACGAGTGGGTGTTGCTAAGAATTGCGTGATGCGAGCAAGATCGAAATCGTAGAGCAGCGTGCCGTGGTAGACGAGATGTGTCCGTTTGGCCCGCAAGGAGTTGCCCGAGATTTTCTGAAGAGATTGGTCGCCAGTATCGATTGCCAGGTCACTGGTGCCGACGGTGTGAATTCCGGGCACCAGGGGAGCAAGCGATTCCGCCAGCCGTTGCCTGACAAATTGGTGCGCACGGTCGATGGCCCGCAGTTCAGGATATTTATGGAAGCCGAGGACAACAGCGTACATCAGGCATCCGGGTCCGGCGAGAATGGTCCCCCCGCCGCTCGTGCGTCGCAGTACAGGAATGCTCTGCTGTCGGCAGGCGTCCAGATTGACTTCCAACTCCGGCCGAGAGGACCTACCCAGGACGACAAAGTAGTGATCAGGCTCCCAGAGGCGAAATACCCCGCAGGCGATCTCTCCTGCTGCACAGCCGTCGAGCAGGGCCTCATCCAGGGCTAGATTTTCCGCAGCGTTCGGTAGCGTGAGTTCCAGTTTTTGCATGACGGTGAGTTCGAGCCAGCCCTCGTCGGCTCCTGGGTGCTGTGCTATTCTGAGGGGATCAACTGTGCGTCATCATCCCATGGTTTGTTATGCCTTCCAACCCGTCTCCCTCCGACTCCGTGTTTACCAGTTCCCCTGAGCCACCCGATCCGGTCAGTGCTGACGAACTGCTTCCCCCCGTGGAGCCTCCGAGTGCCGGCTTCATTCTCCAGTTGTTTGTCATCCCGGCGGTCATCGTGCTGGCGGTTGTTCTGCTGGGGATGCTGGTTACTTCGCTGGCTAACACAGGGGAACGCGACCCGGCAGAGATTGTCGCTACCCTGCGAAGCTCGAGCCAGAATCGCTGGCAGGAGGCTTTTGAACTGGCGAATGCCTTGCGGAACGAAAAGCAGAATCCCGAGCTCAAGAACAACACTGAACTAGCCAGCCAACTTGCCGAGTTGCTCGATGAAGAGATCACCGCCGGCAATAGCGACGACAGTTCAGTCAAGCTCCGCAGCTTTCTCTGCTCCGCCTTGGGTGAGTTTCATGTTGATGAGGGCGTGCCCACACTTCTGCGAGCAGCCGCTGAGGATCCTGACGATTACGTACGTGGGTCGGCGATTAACGCACTGGCAATTCTGGCAGATGATTTCCGTACCCAAGATCCACCTCAAGTGCTCCAGGATGAGCAGTTCACCGAAACCTTCATCGAGCTGAGCAACGATAAGAAAGACAATATCCGCTCCCAAACGGCATATGCCCTGGGAGTCATCACGTTATCTGACGAGGCGGATCCTCGCCTGATGGTGGAACTGGAAAAATTGGTGGACGACCTGAATTCTGATGCCCGCTATAACGCAGCCTTGGCTCTTGCCCGTCGGGGAAGCCTGCTGGCCGTCGCGCCACTGGTAGAAATGCTGGATCTGGAGTCACTCGAGGTGGCCACTCAAGAGGCGTTGCCGCAGGTGCGAATCCGCAAGCGGGATACGATTCTCAAGAATGCCTTGGATGCGATTGTGGTCGTGAAGGACGAGAATCCGGATGCGGACCTCTCCGCTCTCCGCACGGCACTGGAAAAGTTCATCAGCGAGTCAGCGGATGGGACCGTGCAAGTTCCCGTGCAGCTTGTCGACCGTGCTCAGCAAGTGTTAGGAGAATTATCGAGGTATCCATGAACATCGTTATCTGCTCTGACAAACAAGAGCTGGGACGTCGTGCTGCCAGGGAGGGAGCAGAAATCCTCCGCATGACACTCATGAAGCAGGATCGTGCGTCGATCATCGTCGCCACGGGGGCCTCCCAGTTTGAAACGCTCTCTGCCTTGGTTGCCGAGCCGAATATCGATTGGTCGCGGGTCACCGGTTTCCATTTGGATGAATACGTGGGGATGCCCGAGTCGCATCCAGCCTCCTTTCGCCGTTATTTGAAGGAGCGGTTCGTCGAACGGGTTCCGATCGGATCATTTCACTATGTCAACGGCGAGGGTCTTGATGGAGGGGGTGATGTGTCTGCCGAATGCGACCGGCTTGATCTGCTCATTCGCGCCCACTCGATCGACGTCGCCTTCGTGGGCATCGGCGAAAATGGACATCTGGCCTTTAACGATCCGCCGGCTGATTTCGAGACCGAGAAACCTTATCTGATTGTGGAACTGGATGAAGGCTGTCGTCGCCAGCAACTGGGGGAAGGCTGGTTCAATACCCTGGAGGAAGTGCCGCGACGGGCCATCAGCATGTCGATTCAGCAGATCATGAAGTCGCAGCATATCGTCTGTAGTGTGCCCGATGAACGCAAGGCCCAGGCGGTTCGTAATGCCGTCGAAGGCGAAGTTACCAACCAGGTCCCCGCGTCGATCCTGCAAACCCATGAATCGATTTCCTTGTACCTGGATCCCCCTGCTGCCAGCTTACTTCAAAAACGCCCATGACCGAGCTACGGAAGAGAGAACCCCACTCAAGGTTCATTGACTTGCAGGTCAATGGTTACCAAGGGGTCGACTTCAATAGCGACCAGCTCACTGCCGACGCGCTCCACAAAGCCTGCGCGCGGCTCGAGGCCGACGGCGTCGCGGGGATTCTGGCGACCATCATCACCGACCAGGTCCAGCGGATGGCGATGCGACTCGCTCGTATCGCAAAGCTTCGTGCGGCCGATCCCCTGGTGGAGCGCGTCGTCTGGGGAGTGCATATCGAAGGACCGTTCATTCTCAGCGAGCCGGGCTATGTGGGAACCCATCCCCGCGCAGCCGTGCAGCCGGCGCGAGTCGACGCCATGCAGCAGTTGCTTGACGCCGCCGACGGGCTCACGCGGATCGTGACCCTGGCACCCGAGCAGGATGCGGGGATGAATGTCACGAGCATGTTGGCCGGTCAAGGCATTTGCGTGGCGGCCGGGCATTGCAAGCCGTCACTCGACCAGCTTGACGCGGCCATCGACGCAGGCCTCCGCATGTTCACGCACCTGGGCAACGGCTGCCCGGGCGAGCTGCCGCGCCACGACAACATCGTCCAGCGCGTGCTCAGCCGTGCAGAGCGGCTTTGGATTTCCTTCATCGCTGACGGAGTGCATATCCCCTGGCCGGCGCTGGGCAATTACCTCAAGCTGGTCGGCACGGAGCGGGCGATCGTGGTCACCGACGCGATCAGCGCCGCGGGGCTGGGGCCAGGCAAATACCAACTCGGCGAACAAACGGTGGTCGTCGACGAAGAGGGAGCCACCTGGTCGGCCGACCATTCACATCTCATGGGTTCGTCAGCAACGATGCCCCAACTGGAATCCCGTCTGCGCCACAAACTTACTCTAGACGACGAGACGCTGGGGAAACTCTTGTTCCACAACCCCCAGCAGGTGCTGACAGCGTAGGTCCCACTTGCCGAGCGAGGACTCTCTGCTGGAGTGAGATGGGCGTCTCTTGTGGTGTTTGGCCGATTTCGCGTCGATTTGCCTCAATATGTCGTGGGGATGAAAATCGGTTCAGCGTGTTTTTTCCTCCAGTGTCTTAAGGCGTTGTCCAAGAATAGGGTCTTGACCCGATGGGATAAACAGCAGTGAGGGGACGGGGGACGGGAAGAATTAGGAATTATGATTTATGACTCACGGCCAATTCCCAGCTCTCTCAATCTCTCGCAAAGGCGCGAAGGCGCAAAGAGCAGGGTACTCCGTTCTAGTCTCAAAGTCAGTAGGCCGGAACAAGCCGTACGCAGTTCCGGGAGGAGTTGGGCAAATTTATTGGACAGGAGGGAACGGAGAAAACTGAGGTATGTGAAAGTTGGGTGGAACATTTATCTTCTCAAATCACTTTTTCAAGAGTGCCTATTAACGATTGTTGTTTTTCCATTTATGTACCTTCGTTCTCTCTGTTGCCTTATGTTAAAAAAGATTTCGAGTTCGGTTGCCCCGTCCAGGCGGATCTTCGACAGGCATCGCTGATGAGGTCTATTCTACGATACCCTCTGACCGGAAGTTAGAGAGGAAAAGATTTATGATTTCTGATTTATGAATGATGATTTATGAAGACAAGGCGCCAGGCGCTAGTTGCGAGGCGCTAGTCAGAGGAAACTCCGCAATCCGCAATCCCAATTCCGCATTCGAATCTCTCGCCACTCACGACCTATCTCTGACCAGCGCCTAGCGCCTAACAACTAGCGCCTTTTGCTCCCTATCTTCAGCCCCGAAGGTGGCGGCGCTAAGATAGCCTAGGGCGCAGCCCTGGGGATTGATGGATGAAAACCCTCTAAGCCCTGAAAGGGCGGCGCTACCTATTCGTTGCGAGGCTCTGACTCGTAACGGACTACACCTGAGACTCCGGCTCGATTGAGATCCGGCAATTTTCTGCCTGTTGACTGAAAGGGTGCAATCTGCACCCTGATCCAACACCCTCCCTGTGGGAGGGTCGCGAGGAATCGAGCGGGGAGGGAATGGGGACGGGTTCTGGGTGATAAGGACTGGCTAATACCTAACAACAAATTGCTAATGATTTCCAAGGTTTGCTCATTTTTGGCCAACTCGTCTTCTTATTTTGCATCATCAGGACGAGCCGCTTGGGTCTAATGACTTTATAGCACTCGGGTGATAAGATAAGTTGATTCAAATTGGTCATACTGCGGTTACTCTTCTTCGCGAACTATGCAGCTTATCGACAATATCAATCGGCTCCTGGGTGACGACCTCAAGGGGGAGTTACGGCCTGGGGCCAAATTGAAGATTGCTGCGAGTTGTTTCTCGATCTATGCGTTCGAAGCTCTACGCGAGGAGTTGGAAAAAGTGGACTCGTTTGAGTTCATCTTTACGGCTCCCACTTTCGTACCGACCGAGGCGACCGACAGCGGAGTCCGGCAACGCCGTGAGTTTCATATTCCGAAACTAGCTCGGGAGCGCAGCTTCTACGGCACCGACTTTGAGATTCAACTGAAGAACAAACTCACCCAGCGTGCGATTGCCAAAGAATGCGCTGAATGGATCCGTCGCAAAGGGCAGTTTCGCTCGAATTGCACGAAGTCGCCTATGCAAGGTTTCGCCTGCGTGGAGCATCCACAGGGCACTGCTGTGTACCAGCCCCTTACGGGTTTTACGGCTGTAGAACTTGGCTATCAGAGTGGAGATGCCGTCTCCAGCTTTGTGACCAAGTTCGACGAAGCACCGCATGCCAAATCCTTCGTGGCATTGTTCGACCAGATTTGGGACGACAAGAATAAACTCGCGGAAGTCACCGCTACACTGTCAGACCATATCGCAGCGGTTTACCAAGAGAATCCCCCTTGCCGTATCTATTTCCTGATGCTGTATCACATCTTCAATGAATTCCTGGAAGATATCAACGAAGATGTATTGCCTAACGACCGCACCGGCTATCAGGAAACCCATGTTTGGCAGAAGCTCTATAACTTTCAGCGTGATGCCGCAACTGGAATCATCAATAAACTGGAGACTTTCAACGGATGCATCCTGGCCGATAGTGTCGGTTTGGGAAAAACGTTCACGGCACTTGCGGTCGTCAAATATTATGAGCTACGCAATCGCTCGGTACTGGTGCTCTGCCCAAAAAAGCTGGCCGACAATTGGCTCAACTACAACCGGAATCTCAAGACGAACCTCTTCGCCAAGGATCGATTTAATTACGATGTGCTGTGTCATACGGACCTGCAGCGCGCCACCGGTGAATCGCTCGGCACGCCGCTGGCGCGTGTGAATTGGGGCAATTACGATCTCGTGGTGATCGACGAGTCACACAACTTCCGTAACGCAGACCCCTTCAAGGATCGTGAGACGCGCTACGATACGCTCATGCGGCAAGTCATCCGCGAAGGTGTGAAGACCAAAGTGCTGATGCTCTCAGCGACTCCGGTCAACAATCGTTTCACGGACCTGAAGAACCAGCTTGCTCTAGCCTACGAAGGGGATGCTGAGGCGTTCCGCGAAAAGGTTGGCGTCTCGAGCGATATTGAGCAAATCTTCCGGCAGGCCCAGAAGGCGTTCAACGCCTGGTCGAAGTTGCCTACGGAAGAACGAACGACTGAGGCGATCCTGGATGCACTCGACTTCGATTTTTTTGAACTCCTGGACAGTGTCACAATTGCTCGTTCGCGAAAGCATATTCAAATGTTTTACGACACGTCGGAGATCGGAGCGTTTCCTGAACGTCGTCCGCCGCTGTCGTTTCGCCCGCCACTCACGAGCCGCAACGATGTGATCGGCTTCAATGAAATTTACGCCCAACTTTCGCAGCTTATTCTTGCCGTCTACGCCCCAGTCAGCTACATCCTGCCAAGTCGACTCGCCAGCTATGAGCAGAAGTACGACACAGAGGTGGAAGGTGGCCGAAGTCGTTTTCGGCAAGCAGATCGAGAACAGAGCCTGCAATCGTTGATGACCACGAATTTGCTCAAGCGGCTGGAAAGCTCGGTAGAGGCTTTTCGCATAACACTTGGGAAACTCAGAGCAAAGCACGACGCGATTCTCAAGCAGATTGCCGACTTCCGCCGGACGGGAGTCGATACAAGTTTCACGGATACCTACAGTTTGTTCGCCAACCTGGATGAAGATGATGACGAACTGACAGACTTCGACGACCCGAGTACCAGCGGCAAAGTCCAAATTCGCCTGTCTGATATGGACATTGAGTCGTGGGAGCGGGATCTTCTGGCCGATCAGCTGGTAATTCGCGAATTGCTCACGGAAATGGAAAAGGTCACGCCCCCAGACGACGCGAAGCTACAGCATGTGCGGGAGTTGATCACCAACAAGATCCTTGCTCCGATCAACGCGGGAAACAAAAAGGTGCTTCTGTTTACGGCCTTCGCAGATACGGCCCAGTATGTGTTCCGCAATCTTGCGCCAGCGATGTTCGAGTCGGTAGGCATTCACTCGGGGCTTGTGACCGGCACAGGGGGGCCGAAGTCGACGCTGGGGATGTTCCCCTCCCCGCTCGATTCCTCGCGACCCTCCCAGGGGGAGGGTGTGGGGGAAGAGCCCTCCCCGGGCTCGAACACGCCCTCCCCGGGCCGGGGGCCCGACCCTCCCGGAGGGAGGGTGTTAAGAAAAACCCTCCCTTTGGGAGGGTCGGCCCCTCAGGGCCGGGGAGGGTCTTCCAAAACCTACGACTTACAATCGCTGCTGACGCTCTTTTCTCCGCTGTCAAAAGAGAAGCACCTCACCATGCCGGATGATCCGTCGGAGGTCGATCTTTTGATAGCGACAGACTGCATCTCAGAAGGACAAAACCTCCAGGATTGCGACTATGTGGTGAATTACGACATCCACTGGAACCCGGTACGCATCCTGCAACGCTTCGGTCGTATCGATCGCATTGGCTCGCAGAACGAAACGATCCAATTGGTCAACTATTGGCCCGACATCACGCTCGATGAATACATCAATCTCAAGGAACGGGTTGAGAATCGAATGGTGATCGCCGACGTGTCGGCCACCGGCGACGACAATGTGCTCACGTCTGTCGCGGGAGACGTGTCCTATCGGAAGGAACAGCTCCGCAAGCTGCAGGATGAAGTGATCGAAATGGAAGACCTTCGGACAGGTGTTTCGATCACCGATCTGGGACTGAATGATTTTCGGATGGACCTCTTGGGCTACATGAAACAGGATGGCGACCTTGAGAGTTTGCCCAGTGGATTGCATGCCGTGGTACCCGCCGACTCGGAACGAGGTCTCGAACCGGGGGCGATCTTCACGCTGCGCAATCGGCAACATGCGGTGAACATTGGTCAGATGAATCGGCTGCATCCCTACTATCTAGTCTATGTGAATCTGGCAGGCGAGGTGGTGGCCAGTCACCTGGAGGTGAAGCATTTACTCGACCTGGCGCGAACATCCTGCCGGCGTCACGCAGAACCGGTCCGCGAAATTTGCGCACGATTCAATCGGGCAACCGAAGATGGCCGGGACATGACGAAGTACTCTACGCTGTTGCAGCACGCGATTCGGTCGATCATCGAGGTTAAAGAGAACAAGGATGTCGATAGCCTGTTTGCTGGTGGTAAGACCACGGCATTGGTTGACACGATCGCGGGGCTGGACGACTTTGAGTTGATTGCGTTTATCGCGGTGCAGGAGGTGGTGTGAACGATGCGTGAAACCCTCCCCGCTCGATTCCTCGCGACCCTCCCAAAGGGAGGGTAATAATTAACACCCTCCCTCTGGGAGGGTCGGCCCCTCAGGGCCGGGGAGGGCTAACCGGGGAGGGTTTTTTTACCAGGACGCAAATTTGATGACTTCATCCCAAAATTCTCACCCTTCCCCACTGTTCGCCTACCCCCCACAGGCCGCCTTTGGCAAGGTGATACCAAAGACGAAGATCTACAAACATGCCAAGGCAGGCAAGCGGGTGCAGCAGGCCTTTGTCGATCAGGTGGCGCGGATTGAATGGCAGTACAAACTCGCCCCTGAGACGATTCGCTTACCGGCACGTGACGGAATCGAAGAAATACAGGTCTTTCGGCTTGAATTGAAAGAGGGCGTGGGCGACAAGCTGGCGATCGAGGTGCTGCGGTGTCTCGACAAGGCTGTGCCTTTTCCCAACATCATCGAAGTGTGTGACCGTGAGCGTGTGCGCGTGGTGGCTGCCTACAAACGGCCCAGTGAGGCCGAGAGTGGGAAATGGGTGCTGGGAGATCATTATCACTCGGCCTGGTACCCCATGACAGAAGAACGTTCACCACTGCCGGTGGTCGTGGACCTCGCTGCACTCTATGGGGAGTTACTACGCCGGTTGCTGCCATATCCACCGCGTGAGGCGGAATCTCTGCGCACGCATGCCGAGAGGATAGAGCGGATTAACGCTCTGGAGCGGGAGCTAGCGCGACTCCAGGGGCGATTGGGTCGCGAGCGACAGTTTAACCGGAAAGTTGATGTGAATCGCGAAGTGCGGATGCTGAGGGAGGAGCTTGAGGGGTTGAAGTAGCCCTCCCCGCTCGATTCCTCGCGACCCTCCCAGAGGGAGGGTGTTAAATAAAAACCCTCCCTCTGGGAGGGTCGGCCCCTCAGGGCCGGGGAGGGTTTGCCGGGGAGGGTTCCTGAGAGGGTTGGCTTGCCACGTGGAGCGGGTAAACTTGCTTCTTCCCCCCGCATTCCCCATGAGCATCGATGAACCCCAGTCCCCAATTACCTGAGAAGTCAAACCGTGCCCGAGCACTGCGGCAGCAACCGACCAAGTCGGAAGCGCTGTTGTGGGCGGTGCTGCGAGGCGAGCAGTTGTGTGGCCTGAAGTTCCGGCGACAACATCCGATCGGGCCGTACTATGCTGATTTTGCGTGTGTCGCAGAGCAACTTGTGATTGAAATTGACGGCGGCTATCACGATGCCGTGGGGGAAGCGGACTTGCAACGAGAGGCTCAGTTGCGCGCAGCGGGTTGGCAGGTCCTGCGCTTTACAGATGAGGAGGTGGAGCGGGATGCGGAAGCGGTGGCTTGTGCCATTGCTGCGCACCTGGGGAGGGAATATGAGTTCAAACGCCGCGCTGGTAGCGGGGCGGGGATTTTGCATGAGAAGGCGCCGGAGGGGCCGAAGAAGGTGTTTTGAGTCGTTGTCCTTCCCGGGGGAAGAGCCCTCCCCGGGCCGGAGGCCCGACCCTCCCGGAGGGAGGGTAATGACTAAAACCCTCCCTTTGGGAGGGTCGGCCCCTCAGGGCCGGGGAGGGTTCAGTTCCATTTCATTCCACAACCAACAACAATCATGACCAAACTGAAAATGCATAGCCCCGACCTGGTGGCGGAGAACCTGGCCTGGGTGGCGGAGCGGTTTCCGGGGTGTATTACTGAGTCGCGTAACGAGCAGGGGGAGCTGGTCCGGGCGGTGGATTTTGACCTGTTGCGGCAGGAGTTGTCGACGGAGGTCGTGGAAGGCCCGCAGGAGCGGTACCACCTCAACTGGCCGGGGAAGCGTGAGGCGCTGCTGGCGGCCAACGCACCGATTGCCAAGACGCTGCGTCCCTGCCGCGATGAGAGCGTGGACTTTGATACGACGCGGAATCTGTTCATCGAGGGGGATAATCTTGATGCGTTGAAGTTGTTGCAGGAGACGTATTTGAACAAGGTGAAGATGATTTACATTGATCCGCCGTACAACACGGGCAATGATTTCATTTACGACGATGACTTCAGAGAATCGGTGGAGGAATTCTTTGAACGTTCAAATGAAAATGATGAGTTCGGTAATCGACTTGTCACCAATACTGACGCAAATGGACGTTATCATTCAGACTGGCTGTCACTTATGTATCCTCGTCTTAAGCTCGCGAAAACTCTGCTAAGTGATGATGGATTGTTAATGATTAGTATCGATGATCATGAATTCTCTAACCTCCGAAAACTCGTCGATGAATTGTTTGGAAAAGACGCATTTTTATTGACGTTCGTATGGCAACGAAGAAAAATGGCCGATAGTCGTAACCAAGATCGCGCTTCTTCCGATCATGAGTATGTAGTTTGCTACAAAAAACCAAGCGCTAAGTTAATGGGAGTGCCGATTGACAAGGACAAATATAGTAATCCCGATAATGACTCCAGAGGTCCGTGGTTTAGTGCAGACTTAACAGGGATCGCAAACCAGCAAGAGAGACCTAATCTTCACTATGATCTTCTAAACCCCAAGACAGGCATTTCTTATCCACCTTCACCAACTAGGGGCTGGTCCTGTGCCAAAGAGACGATGGCAACTCTTATAGAAGAGGATAGGATTCTATGGCCAACAAATTCGGATGGTCGACCCAGACGCAAAAAGTTTCTGAACGAAGCAACACGATTGGAGACTGGCTTCTCTTCATGGCTTGATCACATCGGTCAAACGTCGGAAGGGACTCGAGTAATTCAAGATATATTTGGAGAAAAAATATTTCCGTTCTCTAAGCCCCTTTCACTGATAACAGAACTAATTGAACAAGCCACACCTGACAAAGAAGGTATTGTGCTCGATTTTTTCGCTGGTTCTGGGACTACTGCACACTCTGTCATAGATGTAAATGCTCGTGATGGGGGAGCAAGATCATTTATTCTTGTGCAGATTCCTGAGGAAATCGAACATCCGGAGTACAAATCAATTGCAGACATATGCAAAGCTCGTATTCGACTAGCAGGCGAAAAAATTAAAAAGGAAGCTGGGCTACAAGCTTTAGGCCTCGACATAGGATTTCGCGTTCATAAAGTCGACACTTCCAACATGAAAGATGTTTATTACCGCCCCGACGAAGCCACGCCCGACCTGCTTGCTGGGCAAATCGACAACATCAAGGACGACCGCACCGATGAGGACCTCTTGTTTCAGGTGTTGTTGGATTGGGGGGTCGATCTGTCGCTGCCGATTGCCAAGGAAGAGATTGGCGGCAAAGGGGTCTTCTTTGTCGATACCAATGCCCTGGCGGCGTGTTTCGAGGACGGGATTGACGAGGCGTTTGTTAAGGAGTTGGCGAAGCGCGAACCCCTGCGGGCCGTCTTCCGCGATGCGGGCTACGGGGGGGATGATGTGAAGATTAATGTGGAGCAGATTTTTAAGCAGCTTTCGCCGGGGACGGAGGTGAAGACGCTGTGAAGGGAAGACCCTCCCCGGGCCTGGGGGCCCGACCCTCCCAGGGGGAGGGTGTTGGGGTAGAGGTCCTCCCGGGGGGAGGGTGATTATTAATACCCTCCTTTTGGGAGGGTCGCGAGGAATCGAGCGGGGAGGGAGAACCCGCGAAACTTTCAACAACCATCAAACGGCATGAAGCTCAAGTTCAAAAAACAGGCTTATCAAACGGCAGCCGTCGACGCGGTGGTCGAATGCTTTGCCGGCCAACCGCCAATGACCGGTATCAGCTACCGGATCGACCCGGGCGCGGGACCAACCGGTCCACAACGCGAGTTTACGGAGTTCGACTACGCGTCTGGCTTCCGCAATGCCGAGATCGCGAAGAACGTCCCCCTGCTGGAGAACATCCGCAAGGTGCAGCGGCAGCAGAATCTGCCGGAATCGACCAAGCTGGAATCCAGCAAGGCGTGTGACGTGAATCTCGACATCGAGATGGAGACTGGCACGGGCAAGACCTACTGCTATATCAAGACGATGTTTGAACTGAATCGGCGGTACGGATGGAACAAGTTCATCGTTGTCGTGCCAAGCATCGCCATCCGCGAGGGGGTGGCCAAGTCGTTCGAGATCACTGCCGAGCATTTTCAAGAGGACTACCAGAAAAAGGCCCGCTTTTTCATCTACAATAGCAAGCGGCTGCACGAGATCGAGAGTTACTCGTCGGATTCTGGGATCAATGTGATGATCATCAACGTGCAGGCGTTCAATGCCCGAGGACAGGATGCCCGGCGGATTTATGAGGAACTCGACGACTTCCAGTCGCGAAAGCCGATCGACGTGATCAAAGCGAATCGGCCGATCCTGATCCTCGACGAGCCGCAGAAGATGGAGGGTAAAAGTACGCTGGAATCGCTGGCGGAATTTGACCCGCTCTTTATCCTCCGCTACTCGGCGACGCATAAAACGAATCACAACAAGGTACACCGGCTGGATGCGCTCGACGCCTACAACCAGAAGCTGGTGAAGAAAATTGCCGTGCGGGGCATTGCGACACGGGGACTGAGCGGCACGAACAGCTACTTGTATCTGGAGTCGGTGCTGATCTCGCCCAGTAAGCCACCAGAGGCACGGCTGGAGATGGAGATCAAGCAGCAGAGCGGCATCAAGCGGGTTATCAAGCGGGTCGGCAAGAATGATAATCTCTATGACCTGTCGGGTGGGCTCGACCAGTACAAGGGATTTGTCGTTGCCGATATCGACGCCCGTAGTGATACGGTGAGCTTCACCAATGGCGCGGAGCTCTCCGCCGGGGAAGCGACCGGCGACGTGAACGAGCAGACTTTGCGCCGCATCCAGATTCGTGAGGCGATTCACGCGCACTTTGAGAAAGAAGAGCGGCTCTATGAGCAGGGTATCAAGGTGCTGACGTTGTTCTTCATCGACGAGGTGGCCAAGTATCGCCAGTATGGCGAGGACGGAGCCGAACTGGCGGGGGAATACGCCCAAATGTTTGAGGAGGAATATCGAGCGCATCTCGAAGAAGTGAAGACGCTGTTCGAATCTGATTACTCCAAGTTTCTCAAAGACATCGACGTCGCGCGGACACACAGTGGATATTTCTCGATCGACAAGAAGAAACGTATGGTTGACCCGAATATAAAGAAGACTGGTGAAATGAAGGGTCAAACGGACGACGTGGATGCTTATGACCTGATCCTCAAGAACAAGGAGCGGCTGCTGTCGTTCGAGGAGCCGACGCGGTTCATATTTTCGCACTCGGCGCTCCGCGAGGGATGGGACAACCCCAATGTGTTTGTAATCTGCACGCTCAAGCATAGTGACAACACGATCTCCCGGCGGCAGGAAGTGGGGCGCGGAATGCGATTGTCGGTTTTTTCGCGAGGAGCGCGGTTAGGCGAGCGGATGGACGACCCCGGCACGGTCCATGACGTGAACGTGCTAACGGTGGTTGCGAACGAGAGCTACAAGGATTTTGTTGCGGGCTTGCAGAAGGATATCAGCGAGTCTCTTTCCGAACGGCCGCGGATCGCCGACGAAGTGTATTTCACCGGTAAGATGATTGCCACCGAAGAAGGTCACATCCAAGTCACGCCCCAGATGGCGAAGCAGATTTATCGCTATCTGGTAAAGAATGACTACACCGACGACGGCGACCGGATCACAACGGCGTACCACCAAGCGAAGGAAGAAGGAACTTTGGCCGAGTTGCCGGAAGAGTTGAGACCGCATCAGGAGGGAATCTTCAAGCTGGTGGATAGTGTGTTCAATGAAGCACAGTTGCCGCTCATGGAAAATGAGCGAAGCACGAAGACAAATCCGCTCAACCAGAAGAATTTTGAGCGAAAGGAGTTTCAGGAGCTGTGGAACCGAATCAACAAGAAGGCTGCCTACACGGTGCATTTTGATTCGGAGGAGCTCGTGAAAAAGTGCGTGGAGGCACTGGATCGGGAGCTGAAGATTCCCGTCTTGCAGTACACCGTGCAGCGGGGCGAGCAGAAAGCTGGAGCCACGCTTGATCAGGTGCGAAGTGGCGCCAGCTTCGAGATGAGCGAGTCGGAGGAGGTCAAGCATCGTGCATCGGTCTATTCCGAGGTGAAGTACGACCTTATCGGTAAACTGTGTGAACAGACGGACCTCACGCGCCGCACGGTGGCCCGCATTCTGCAGGGCGTGAGTATAGCAACCTTTGGACAGTACAAGACGAATCCCGAAGGATTTATCGCCGAAGCGAGTCGGCTAATCAACGAACAGAAGGCGACCGTGATCGTGGAGAAGCTTTCTTACGATCCGATCGAAGGGACCCACGACATTGACATCTTCACGCAGGAAAAGCCGAAGGGAGATTTCAGCAAGGCCTACAAGGCAAACCGCCATATCTACGATTACGTGTTTACCGATGCGAAGAATGAACGGAACTTTGTGGAAGACCTCGATGCGAGTACAGAAGTAGCAGTCTACGCCAAGTTGCCGCGAGGGTTTTCCATCCCCACCCCTGTCGGCAACTACAACCCCGACTGGGCAATTGCGTTTGAGCAAGACAAGGTGCGGCACGTCTATTTCATTGCCGAGACCAAGGGTTCGATGTCGTCGCTGGAGTTACGCGAGATCGAGCGGCGAAAGATCGATTGCGCTCGGAAGTTCTTTGCCAAGATTACATCGGAACAGGTGAAGTACGATGTGGTGGATTCTTATGGGAAGTTGATGTCGCTGGTGGGTTGAGCGGCGATGGGAAGCGTGAAGTTCCCCTATCGCGCTTCCCTCGCGCGCTCGATAGCTCGCGACCCTCCCGGAGGGAGGGTGGAATTGGTGAGTGGTTAGTGGTTCGTGCAGCGCTTTAAAGTTTGCGGGTTGTAGCGTTTGCGTGGTCCGCCCTTTTTGCTTTTCTTGGTTGTGGGCATTTCACCCATTGTCGCCCAGCGCTTCCGCGGCCACATTGAAATTGGTACTAGCATGAGTACATGTTGCGTTTTCGCAACGTTGTCGGTGCTAGCAACGCAAAACTTGAGAAGATTTATTTGCCTCGGCGCACTTTGTCCGCAACACTGTTGTAGAGGGTCTTGTTTGTCTCGGAGCACACGTTTCTGAGAGCAAATCTTATCCACCATTTGAATCAGGATACCTGGCATGAAACGCCACATTTGGTTTGTACTGGCCATCGTTTTATCAAGCGGTTCGTTTGCGAACTCTGCCTCCGCGCAGTTTGATGTGTGCTGCGAGCCACTCTACACCTTGCAGTGTCAGACTGTGTATGAAGAGAAGCAGGTGACTGCCTACAAACTCGAATCGGAAACTGTCTACGAAGAGCGGCAGGTGGTGAAAAAAATTCCCGTCTGGGAGACCGAGCATCGCGAGCACCGCTATACCGTCACGCGGCCGGTGAGTGAGACCAACTATCGGGAAGAGCGTTATACGGTTTCCCGCCCGGTGTATGAGACGCAAATGCGGGATGCCAGTTACAACCAGGTCCGCAATGTGCTGGAGACCAGCCAGCGCGAAGAGCGCTACACGGTTCAACGACAGGTGTGGGAAACCGCCGAGCGCGAAGAACGCTACACCGTGATGCGGCCCGTGACTGAAACTATCGAACAGGAACGCCGTTATACGGTGATGCGACCGGTCGTGCGTTACGAAACCCGCTATGCCGACCAGGGCTGTTATGTGGACCAAGTGTCCTACGTGCCGGGTCAACTTCAGCGAAGGGGTCTTACCTGGATGCCAGCAATGCAAGTGGCCAATCCGGTGACCGGCCAGATTCAGGTGCAGCGTCCTGGGCTGGTGTGGGCCAACGTGCAGTCGCCTCCGCAACAGGTGGTGACCAAGGTCTGGAAGCCGAACCTCGTTGCTCAACAGGTTCCCGTGACGAGCTACTGTCCTGAAGAAGTCGTGCAAAAAGTTCCCGTTCAGGTTTGCCGCCAGGTGGCTGAAGAAGTGGTCCGCAAGGTGCCGGTGCAGGTTTGCCGGACGGTGGAAGAAGAACAGGTGCGGATGGTGCCTGTGACCGTGTGCCGCCAGGTGGTGGAGAGGGTCGAAAAGCAAGTCCCCGTGCAGGTTTGCAAATATGTGCAGGAAGAGCGGGTTCGCCAGATTCCTGTCACGGTGTGCCGTTATGTGCAGGAAGAGCGGGTGGTTCCCTACGAAGTGCGCGTCTGCCGCATGGTAGAAAAATGTGAGACGGTACAGGTTCCTCGCACGGTCTGCAAGAAAGTGCCCGTGACATACACGATTCGCGTTCCGCGCACGATTATGCTCAAGGTTCCCTGTGGTGGAACCGTTGTTGAGCCAGCGACTCCCGCACCAGCTCCTGCCGAGCCGCAAGCTGAAACCGATGCGACTGCGATAAAGGAGGAATCTGTCGACGAATTGCGTTTGGTTGCGATCTCGGAAGAGTAATCCTGCAGTGAGTTGACAGTTGGAGCTATCGGGCTGAAACTACAGGTCGTTCTTCGCATTCTTTCCTGTAGGTTGGCCCTCGATGGTTCGCTCTGAAGGTTCTTCGCTCGCCGGTGTCGACACCGACACGCCTAGCAGCGTGGCGCGGTGGTACACCTCTGCGATGCTTGCCGAATTGGTACGTGTGCCTATTGCTACGATTCGTCGTTGGCAGCGCGAGGGAATCTTGCGCGAGTGTCATTCGGTGCGGCGGCTCTCTTACTTCGACTTCACCGAGGTGACGATTGCCAGACTGCTCGCCTCGCTGGTGCATGCTGGTTGTTCGCTCCGGTCGATCGATCGGCAACTGGCGGAGTTGGAACAACTGCTCCCCGCCGAAGAGCGCCCCCTGGCGAATCCTGCGCTGGTCGTGGTGGGCCGCAGGCTGATTCTGCGACGCGGCGAGGACCTGAGCGAACTCGGCGGACAGCTGCTCATCGATTTTGATGCGATCGAAGAAACACACGAGGACGAGACTGCCGACGAGCCGCAGGTGATTTTGCTTGAGCAGACATCGCCGGAAGAAGTTGTTGGAACGATTCCCCTGCGCTGCGGTTCCACGCGCCAAGCCGACGAGATTGGGACCGACCTGCAAAGGGCGGCATTGGCTTGGGAAGAACAAGGGGAACTTGCGCGGGCTGTGGAGTCGTACCGAATGCTGTTGGTACTCGATGGACCCTCGGCCGAAACAAACTTTGCATTGGCCGACGTGCTCTATCGCATGCGTGATCTGGCCGCGGCGCGGGAACGGTTTTACATGGCCGTGGAGTTGGACGAAGAATATGTGGAAGCCCGTGCGATGCTCGGCTGTGTGCTTTCGGAGAATGATGAGTTGGAACTAGCCGTGGCTGCGTTTCAGGGGGCGCTGAAGTTTCATGGCGACTATGCGGACGTGCATTATCATCTGGCAGGCGTATTGGAACGGCTCGATCAGGTGGATCTCGCAGAAGAGCATTGGCGGCGGTTCCTGGAGTTGTCTCCCGAAAGCCCGTGGGCCGAAACGGCACGTGCCCGATTGGGCATTCATGTGGTGGATTGAAGCGGCGCGAACTTCTATCGGTTATGCGTGTTGGCCAGTCATTCCCTGAGTGAGCCGTTGCTGGTAAACTGGGTATATTCCTGATCGGTGAGATGTTTGCCTGAGCTCGTCGGCACAAAATTGCAAAGACCGCATGCCAGAAATTCTTTTTCACTACGAGCGCGTCAATCCCACGAGTTGGGCTTATCTTTCTTCGCTGTTGATGTTGGCGCTGTATTTCAAATTCAATCGCGTTTTCAGCGTGCGAAATTTGGATCTGTTTCTTTTGATCCTGCTTGCCCCAGGGCTCCTATTAGTTCAGTGGGCGTGGGAGAACACGGGGGTTGCTGAGAATGCGGTGCATATCGAGCATCTTGGGTTCCTCTGGCTGTTGGCGGTTGAGTTGCTGCTCCTCACCCGATTGCTGATGGACACCATGATGGTCCGTCGCCCGTTGTTGGAGCCGAATCTGAATGCGGCCGGGCTGC
The DNA here is from genome assembly GCA_937925545.1 of uncultured Planctomycetaceae bacterium. GTDB lineage: Bacteria > Planctomycetota > Planctomycetia > Pirellulales > Lacipirellulaceae > Bythopirellula. Next base: position 355,510 of record CALALR010000014.1, on the reverse strand, counting down.
TGTTTATGGGGAGTTCGCTGTTGTTTTTCTTGATGGCGAACGTCGTCACCGGCGAGCCGAACATGGAAGATTTGCTGCCGGCGCGTCAGGCAGAAGAAGTTCGCATTGAAGAAACCATTGGTGAAGAGCAGGATAGCTTTGCGACCGATGGACCGGGATTCTTTCTGCTGTATCGCATGCCGCGGATTTCGACGCAGACGCTCATCGGCGCGGCTCCCCAGACGGAGCAGCCGACCACCAAGGAACTCGACCGCCAGGAGCGGATCATTCAAGAGGTCACCGCGCGAGTGATGGCCATTCTCTCGCATGTGTTGATCGTTGTCGGATTGGTGCTGGTCGGCTATCTGCATTTCGACAACGTGACGATGGGAATTTCAGCGGCAACGACGTATCTGTTGCTCCCTTACACGGCACTCTGGACTGGCAGCGTTGAACATGCCATGCCAGCTGCGCTGTTGGTGTGGGCAATCGTGCTTTATCGCAGGCCCCTGGTTGCGGGGATGCTAATTGGGCTGGCATCGGGGACGATCTACTATCCGGCTTTTCTCATTCCACTCTGGTGCAGCTTTTATTGGGAACGGGGAATTAAGCGGTTTACCACCGGCGTGGTCTTGATGATTGGTATCTTGGTGTTGACGCTCGCCTTTACGGCAACCAACACGGAGCGATTCCTCGATCATTTTTTGCAGATGTTCGGCCTGCGGTTGCCAACCGCGGCCAATCTGCAAGGGATCTGGCAGTTTTGGAACCCAGTATTCCGCTACCCTGTGCTGGCGGCGTTTGTGGCACTCGCATTCAGTTTTACGATCTGGCCGTTCCAGAAAAACCTGGCCACGCTGATTTCGTGCTCAGCGGCCCTCATGGCAGGGGCCCAGTTTTGGCACGCCTACGACGGCGGTGTGTTCATCGCCTGGTTCCTGCCACTCTTGTTGCTGACGATCTTCCGGCCGAATCTGGAAGATTGCACGGCGCTGATTAAGATCAGCGAAGGATGGTGGAAAGAGCGGCAGCGGGCTAAGGCTGGAGCGTAGGCCGAGAGAAATGCAGATATTCAGACTGCCAGCAACAAACGAGCACGAGTGAGCTAAGAAATGAAATCGTTAAGCAGTGCCATTGTCGTGTTGTCAGGAGCAATCATTCTTGCCGGAGGTGCTCAGGTTCAACATGGTGACACGCAATTTGTAGTTTCTGCGATAGGCTGTCTTGTAGTGCTTGTTGGTCTGATTGGATGGGGCAAGTTCCTAGGTAAGTCGGAGTGACTTCAGTGTGAAGTGATGTGATCTCGCAGGGCGGCATTAATCAACTCTTGATAGTGTGTGCCTTGGGCTTGAAACCAAGCCAGAACATCAGGTTCGAGTCGCACGAAATAAGGTGCTTGATTTGCTGGAATTCGTAGTTGGGCCGATTGGAAGAATGATTCATCAAGTTGAGGTACATCGCTGAAGTCGATATCGTTGTCTGATAGCCTTTTAAGCGCGTCCAAATCAGTCTTTGAGGATTTGCTCATAAGGTTTCCGATCTTGTAGGCCGGAACAAGCGGTAGCGCAGTTTCGGCATGGTAAATTGGTGGGTGTGGCTGCGCAAATCACGCTGCATTGCCGGAACTGCGCGAAGCTTGTTCCGGCCTACAATTAATCTTTCAACACCGCCAGAACGTCATCCACCCGCACATCTTTCACTAGTTCGACATGCCCCAACTTGGTTGGGAGAATAAATCTTAGCTTGCCTTCCTCGGCCTTTTTGTCGCGGCGCATGATGCGGACCAACTCGTCGAGGTCGAAATCGGGGACGTCTGTCGGCAGGCGCAGTGACTCGAGCAAGACTGTTTGGCGGCTCAGGAAATCATCGCCAACACGACCCAGGCGACGCGCGAGGCGCGCGGCACACTCCATGCCGATGGAAACGGCTTCGCCGTGGAGGAGCAATCCATATTCACTGGCGGTTTCGAAGGCATGGGCAAAAGTGTGACCGTAGTTGAGTACTGCTCGCAGGCCCGTGACTTCGCGCTCGTCCTGTTCCACCACGTCGGCTTTGAGCCGACAACAGCGTTCGATGACGCGGCTGAGCACAGCGGCATCACGAGCATTGACCCGATCGATGTGCTGTTCAAGATATTCGAAGAAGTCTGCATCGAGGATGACGCCATACTTTACGACCTCTGCCAGGCCAGCACGATATTCTCGGTCGGGAAGCGTGCCGAGCACGTCGACATCGATCAGCACGCCCCGTGGTTGCCAGAAGGCGCCGATCATGTTTTTTGCCCCGGGAAGGTTGATCCCTACTTTTCCCCCGACCGAGCTATCGACCTGCGCGAGCAGCGTGGTTGGAACCTGGAAGAACTGCAAACCTCGTGCGAACGAAGCCGCAGCGTAGCCTGCCAAGTCTCCCACCACGCCACCGCCGACTGCCAGGACGATGCTTTTGCGGTCGGTTCCTTCTTCGAGCATCGTTTCCCAAAGTTCTTGGATGTTTTCGACGCTTTTGGATTGCTCGCCTGCATCGACTATCAGTAGATGGACTTCCCATTCGTCTTGGGCGAGTTGATCCCCCAGCTTGTCGGCATATAGCGAATCGACCACGTCGTCGGTGATGATTACGACATGGGAACCCTGGCAGCGTTCGCGCAGGAAAGGTGAGAGGTCAGCCAGGTTGCCGCTGCCAATCTGGATATCGTAGCTCCGTTCGGCAAGATTGACGCGGGTAGTGAGGGAAGTTTCAGACACGAGAGAGCTTTCTTGTAGTTGAACGCAGAGCAAGCGAAGACGCAGAGAATCGAAGGAAAGGCGAATTCTCCGATCGCTAACGCTCGCGGCTCGCTTTGTTCGTCTTATCCCACCATTTCCGAGGCGCGCTCGATGTCTTCTTCAGTGACGTAGATCGTGCGGCAGAAACCCGAGTGGACGCGGACGTATTCCAGGTTGGCCACCTCCTCTGGATGGGCATGGAGCGCGGTCGCTATTTGGTATTGTCGCTGTGGATCGAGCTCACAGTCTTCCGGCCAGATTGTGGAGGTTTCGACAATCAAAGCTTCGCGATAGGGATCAAATTTGTCGGCCATGGACGTTGTGGTTCCTTCTGGGGATCGTAGGCGATTTAGAAGCATTTTATTATACTGGCGAGAGTGCACTAGCCCAACCAACACAAGAAAAATCCAGGAATTCAAGCGCCGTCGTTATGCCTGCCGGAACCAAGCTCGTGGTCGCGCTCGCCATTCTGGCCCTGGCATTAGGGGTGGGTTCGTGGTGGTATCGGTTTGAATCGGCACATCAAAGCACGGCGTTCTGGGGACCTGAGGCTGCGGAATTAATCGGCACTCCTTCGCAGGTGACCGCGATTACCCTGGTCCCTGCGGTCGAGGGAGTTGAAGAGGCCTCTGTGGAGCTGTTGGAAGTGGACGATGTAGAGTACCTGACAGTGAACGTGCATGATGTAACCAACGTGCCGGGCATGGTGCATCTGCGCCATTCGCTGCTGACGGATAGCAACTATGACTGGTCTGCAAAAGTAGAGGAGCCCGTTTGGGGCAGGTGTCTGCAATTCAGCGAAGCTGACCAGGAAGCCGGTTTGCTGTTTACGGAGGATTTTACCGTCGTGGGGTTGTTGGAGGGCGATCGTGTGCGAGCTGTGGATTGTCGCCCCATGGCCGAAACTTTGCTTGAGTACGCTACCAGTGCCAAATTGTTTGATGCTAGCAGTCCCCAGAAATGAGCGGGCAGAGTGACCTGTATGTGCATTTGCCTAGCATCTATACTCCGCGACCGATTTGAGCAAAAGTTCTGCGAAAGGATTTGGCATGAGGTCGATCGCGATCATCAACCAAAAAGGGGGTGTCGGCAAAACCACCACGGCTGTCAACCTAAGCGCTGCGCTGGCCAACCGAGGCTTGCGCGTTGGCTTGATCGACATGGATCCCCAGGCACATGCCTCGCTGCATCTGGGACTTGGCCACGAGCCTGATCGAAAAACCGTGTATGATCTGCTCACCAGCGACGTAGAACTTGCAGAGGTTTGGCAAGAAGCGGACGCAAACCTTTCTGTGGCTCCCTCACACATTGACCTGGCTGCCGCCGAAGTAGAGCTTGCCGGTGTAGTTGGTCGGGAGCTGATTTTGCGAGATAAACTGGCCGACGCGTGTGGGGATTTCGACTACATTCTGGTCGACTGCCCCCCTTCGTTGGGAATTCTCACCATCAACGCCCTCTCGGCAGTCGACGATGTGTTTCTGCCGTTGCAGCCACATTTCTTGGCTTTGCATGGTTTGAGTAAATTGCTGCAGACAATCAATCTGGTCGCCCAGCGACTTAACAACCGCTTGCAGCTTGCGGGGGTATTGTTCTGCCTCTTCGACAGCGGTACGCGGCTCGCAGCTGAAGTCTCTGCAGACGTGGAATCTTTTTTTCAGGAAGCCCGCACGAAACCGGGGATATGGCAGGAAGTGCATCTGTTTGAGACTCGGATTCGTCGCAACATCCGTCTGGCTGAGGCCCCAAGTTTTGGCCAATCGATCTTTCAATATTCACCTCAATCAGCAGGGGCGGAGGACTATCTCGCTCTGGCTGAGGAGATGCTGGAGCTATCCTGCGATCAGCCTTCGTTTGTGCTACGCAACGCAGCCTAGTGCGATCTTCTGCTAGCGACCCGCACGAGTCGGATCGCCACGCGCTGCGGTGATTCTCTGAAGAAGGTGTTCCTAGGCGGTTTCTTGGTAAACTTTTCTGACTTGGGAAAGCCTGCCGGTTGAACTTTGACGATTGCACCGGTTGCAACTCTTAAGCGCAAAAAAACCTTTGTGCTGGTGGTTCCCAACAGCAATTTACCGCCCCGTAACAGACGATTGGAATTTAGGGCGGAATCTACCTCTCCGCCGATTGTCCAGACGAAGCTTGACTCCAGGTTTTGGAAGCAGGCTTGCTGGACACGTTCCCCAGACGGATTTGGGCCCAAATGGATTTGGGAATCGATAAATCGCAAAGGAGACAAGCGAAATGAAAATCTCGGCTATTAAATTGCAGGGACTGGCCGTGTTGGCTACGTTCCTGGCCGTCCCGGCAGAAAGTGTCTTGGCACAGCAGTACGCGCCCTACGGCTATTCCTATCAACAACCCCAACAGGCGGCTGCCCCGCAATACACAGCGGTGGCCTATCAGTCGAATGGGGTAAACATGCCTTCGTACAACCATCTGGAATCGGTTCCACCGGGACCGATGCAGCGTGCTCCTCAGCCAACTGCGATGGCTGCACCCATGCAGCCCACCTATCGAGTTGCCAGTACTGAAGCAGCTCCTCAAGGCAATCCAGGTTATGAGAGTTATTCTGCTGGTTGCCAAACTGTTGGATGCGCATCGAATTACGACACATTTGGCAACTGTGGATCTTGCGCTGCTGGTGGAAACGTTTGCTACAGTAGTTGCAATCCATGCGGTCCTCGACGTCACTGGTTTGGTGGCGTTTATGGTTTGCTGCTGGATCGTGTGAACTGCAGCAATACGCCACTGGCGTTTGTGACCACCACTCCTGGTGTTGGTTACTATCCCACCGATGCCGAAATCGTGATGACCACAGGCGATCTTGATAACGATATTCAAGGAGGAGCTGAATTCCGCTTTGGTGCGACCTGTGCTGCGTGCGGCAGTGGTTGTGGCTATGGCTCTTGCGGCGACTGCGGGTGTGGCTGTGGCCCACTCGCCTGGGAAGCGGCTTACTGGGGTTTGGTAGAAGATACCGAAACGGTCACGATCACCGACACGGCGACTTTTGGAACCGATGGTGATCGCACTTATGGCATGATGGATTTTCGTGGTCTGGTTTACAATGGCCGATCTGTCAATCACTATTTTGACTACGGGCCACCGACCACCGACAATACGACCCCTTGGGACGTAGAAATCCGTCAGCTACAAGCACGCAACAGTTTCTCTGCCCAAAATGTGGAATTGAATCTGCTTCGCCTGCCCCTCATGGGTGGCGGTTGTGGCTGCTGTGGTTCTTGCGATTCCTGCGGCGGTGGTAGCTGTGGGGCTGGTGGATGCTTCTGCGGCCCACGTTGTCAGGTGACCACAATGATTGGTGCACGCTACATGCGTTTTGACGAGGATCTCTACTTCCGTAGTGATTTCGAGCGTATGAATGACAACACTTTTGGTTTCTTGGCCTACAACGTAGAGGCAGAAAATCACCTGATTGGTTTCCAGATTGGTGCCAATGGTGCTTACTACATGGGTTGCTGCGGTCGCTTCGCGCTCCAATGTGGCACGAATGCCGGCATCTATGCCAATCATATCGAGGTCAGACAATGGATGGATGCCCCGATCGGCGGCGGACCTGTCACCGTGAATCCAACGGGAGAGACTTTCTCTTCTTCTTCGGATACGGATGAAGTCGCCTTCTTGGGTGAACTTCGCCTGGGTGCCAGCTACCAATGCACCTGCAATTGTCGTCTCTATGCCGGCTACCGAGCATTGGGTGTTACGGGCGTTGCTTTGACTGCCGATCAGGTCCCTGGTGCCTTCACCAGCCTGGGCCAAATTGGTTTCATCAATTGCAATGGCTCGTTGTTCCTGCACGGTCTGCAAAGCGGCATCGAGTTCTGCTACTAGGCACCTCAACCCCGGCCAGGCCGGGGAAGTTGATAGTCTCCTGCGACTACCCGGTCGGCGCCCACCAGCGTCGGCCGGGTTTTTTGTTGGAGCGGTTCTTTAGCACTCTGCTTTTCCCCCGCGGCCATAGATCTGAGGTTGGGACGGCGCGTCGCGGCTGACAAATTGCTACAGGTTCACGATCTCGGCGGTCATAGTATCCAACTCCACCACCGCCAGTGAATGCGGGTTCGCCCGGTAGAGCGCTCCCGGATTCAAAACTAGCGTTCGACCTTGCTGGTCGATCTTCGCAACATGGGTATGACCATAGCAGACGAGATCGTATTCACCACTGCGGGTGACCTTCATGAACTTGCGATAATCGTCGCTGTGCAACAGGGCAATCCGCCGGTCAGCGATGCGCAGGTCTCCAAACTTGCCGTGGCAAGTCATTCCCGCTTCGGCAATCGCAGCAGCAAGCTCATCGCGATCGTAATCGCAGTTGCCGAACACAAAATCGGTCGGCCATTGGGCAAAGAGGTTTGCCACGACCGTCGAACAGACGTCGCCGCCATGTAGCACCCGCTCGACCGAGGGACTCTCGAGCAAAGAAATCGCGGCTTGCGTGTTGGCTACATGGCCATGAGTGTCGCTCACAATGCCGATTCGCATAGTGGTGCTTCCTTAACTTTTAATCGTATCATATAGCAAGTAGGGTGGGCATCGCCCACCAATTCCTAAGATCAAAGCTCTTAGAATTTCTGGTGGGCGATGCCCACCCTACTGGAAGACACGTTTCCATAAAGTTTTGTCTCAAGATCGATTGCTTGTTGGCGGAGTTTGTTCTCTACCTCGGCCAATGAGTTTCCTTCCGCAAACACGGTCAGAATTGGCTCACCGCTTGCAATTGGTGTGCTCGGATTCGGGATGTCGGCCAGGTGGGGATGCACGAATGAACCGGCGCGGTTCAGGAGTTGATCGCTGGTGGCTTGGGAAACTTCCAGCGGGTGTTTAGCGTAGAGGACTATTTTGCCTGCGAAGGTTTTTGCATGAGTAGCGCGTTCGATCACCTCCGCGGCGGCGGTTGTGCGGGGATTCACTTCGACGGGCCACACCTGCTCTTCGTTGAAGATAAAATCGAATCCCCACGAGCCCTGGAGATTGAACTCGATCGAAATCTCCGTGCCGAGCTTTGTAATCTTAGCGACGACTTCAGCCGATAGCTCCCAGGGTGCTAAGCTCCCGGCATATTGGAATGGGCGTGCCCCGGTCCAGGATTCGCCGACGAGTTGACGTGTGATGCCGAGCAATTGGCAACAGTTTTCTGATACCTTGAACAGGGCCGAACCAGCGAGTCCCGGCACGCGGCGTTGCCAATAGCCTTCTTTGGGTCGCGAGGCGGAATCCAGTTGCCTCACCCCACTGCCACTGGAACCCTGACCCGACTTATGGAGCCAAGCTCCCGCACCTTGTGGCTGGCCGTTGCAAGCGCGCGTTTCAGGAAAACAGAGATCGGCTGCGGTGAGAGTTTCTTGCAATATCAGGGGATCGCGAACGCGGCGGAGCACCGTGCCCGGGTTTCCCCAGAGGGGGCACCGTGTGGCCATCTGATCGACCAGCTCGGGGTAATTCTCCAAAGCCCCTGTGTAGAGCCAACCTTCGCACTCAGTGCGCGCAAGCCATTCGGCCAGTTCGTATGGATAGTTCGTCACCCGCTCTGCCGGGCAGACGCGCAGCAGGTCGGCATCGGCGAACAGGTCTGCGGTAACGACTGCGTAGCCTTCGCGCAGCAAAGAAAACGCTGCCCCCCGGACGCTGGCACCAACGACGGCGATTCGAGGTCGCGTTGCCATCACGGCCCTCAATCCGCCAGGGATTTCTTGTCGCCGAACTTGCCGCGGAATTTGTCAGCCGGGTACTTGTCCGCGTTCATCAACATTTTGCGCCGGTGGGCCGTTGCCAGGTCGATCCCCAAGGAGTTGGCCAACGCAAGGGTGTAGCTCAGGACATCGGCCAGCTCTTCGCCGATTGCCGTGAGCTTTTCCTCGTCGTCGGTGACTTCGCGCGAAGTGCCAAGGTCGACCCACTGGAAATGCTCCATCAATTCGGCAGCTTCGATCGCTAAGGCCATCGCCAGATTCTTGGGGGAATGAAATTGCTGCCAATCGCGCTCGTCAACAAACTTGCGGACAAGTTCTCGCAGGTCTGCAAGGGTGGTTTGGGTGTCGTCCATGAGTGGTGGGTGGTTCGTGGTGGGTGGTTGAAAGAGCACAGCTTCAAGGGAGGCTCTCATTTTCATTCCGAAGGGTGGCGCACGACCTGAGGGATCTAGGTGGACCCTTCAAAAGCTTTCCATACGTGTCAAAGGTGCCATCCAGATTCCTCGGTCGCTTAGGCTCCCTCGAAATGACAAGTTAGCAGACTCTCACAGAATCGCAACTCGCTCCATCAAGCGGCTTCTGAAAAGCCGGGGAGCGACTGTTGGCGGGGAGGATTTCGGCGGTCGAAGTAGCGCCGGCGGTAACCGTCGGCCAGATGGCCCATCACCTCCAAGACTAAGAGATCGGCACGGTTCATTACGTGGCGGGCACTGCGAGTGCCGAGTCCCTGGACCAGTTCTTCCAAGACCGCGACGTGCAGTTGCAACGCCCGTTGGGCAGACACCTCGAAGGTGGCGAGCAATTCACTGAGTTCGGCCATCTCGTTGGCCAGATTGCCGACACCCATGATCACATAAGTGCGCAGCAACTCTCGGTAATGTTTGATGAGTGCCTCCGGCAAATCCAATGGCACATCGCTCGTAGAACTGGCTGCCTTGGCGAGGCAATCGTCGAACTCAGTCAATAAATCCGCCTGGGTAGGGGCAGCGGCGGGATCCTTCAGCACTTCCAGGTCGGCGATCAGTAGTCGTTGTTGTTCGAGCAGTCGCTGTGCTTCGAGGTGCTCTTGCTTGAGGCGTTGCCGTTCGGCTTGAATCAGTCGGTGGTTTTCTCTGCGGAGTTGATGTCGCTCGCGGGCGCGGGCAAACTTCCACAGCAGTCCCCGCACGGTGGTTTCGGTGACGCAGCAGTAGTCGTCTGCCCCCACTTCGTAGCAAAGGGCGTCGATCTCCTGTGGAGGCTGTGAACCCAAGAGGATCATCGGTTCCTCATTCCCACCTGCCCGCAAACCTTCGACCAGATCCAGGGCATCGAGTACGGGTGGCTCGTGACTCACGATCACGGCATCAAACACTTCATCGCGGAGTCTGGCCAGCGCTATGGTAGCTCCGACCACCTCTTCGAGCACAATTTGTGTCGCGCTATCCCCAGCAAAGGCCTCAGCCAACCAGCCCCCGGTGCGATTGAGGGTGGTGATGTACAGCACCTTCATCCGCGGCGGGAGCGATCCCTTAATCGCGCGACTCGCGTTCGTTGAATCGGATTTGTTGGCAGTGATAGGCATGAGAATCTGCCGATGGGGTTATACGAGAAAGATAGGCGCGGGAACTCTAGGTTGACGATTAAATTGCGTCAATAGATGTGGAATGCTAGCAGGACTTTCACCTTCGGCCTGGCGCCGACGGCTGTTGGGGGAATTTTGGTTTCACCCTTTTCGATTCGGCCACTCAACGTCGCTCATGTCGGCCAGCGCGAGCAGCAGGGCGTGGGTTCCACTGCGGGCGTGGCCTTGGCTGGCGAGTTTGCCGTACAGCTCGTTGGCTAGCGAGAGCCCAGGCAGCTTCAAGCCCATGCGTTCGGCTTCGGCCAGGGCGATGCCCATGTCTTTGATAAAGTGTTCGACAAAGAAGCCGGGGTCGAAATTGCCTGCGATGATGCGTGGTCCCAGGTTGGAGAGGGACCAGCTTCCTGCTGCTCCCGAGGCGACTGACTGCATCACGCGCTCCAGTTCGAGGCCTGCGCGGTAGGCATACAACAGTGCCTCGCAGACACCGATCATGTTCGAAGCTATCAAGGTTTGATTGACCATCTTGGTGTGCTGGCCTGCACCGGGTCCTCCTTGCCAGACCCAGGTCGCGCCCAGGATTTCCCAACAGGGGGCCAAGGCTTTCACGGTCTCCTGGTCTCCACCGATCATGATCGACAACGTGCCATTGCGGGCTCCTACATCTCCACCGGAAACCGGCGCGTCGATGCTGATGACCTCGCGCTCGGCTGCCTGCGCGGCGATCTCGATGGCCATGCTAGGACGGCTGGTAGTCATGTCCACCAGTACGGTCCCAGGCTGGGAGCCAGCCAGTGCACCGTGTTCCCCCAGTAATACTTCCTCAACATCGGCGGGAAAGCCGACGATGGAAAACACCACATCACTGCCCCGCGCAACTTCGCAAGGCGTGTCGGCCCACGTTGCGCCAAGTTCCAAGAGCGGCTCAGCCTTGGCGCGGGTGCGACTGAATACCGTCATCGGGTAGCCAGCCTTGTGGAGATTGCTGCACATGCTTTGCCCCATGACACCGGTGCCGATCCAGCCAAGGCGAGTCTTGTCGGAAGTGAATGATTTGGTCATGAGATGGATAGCTCCTTTCTTCATTGCTCCATCGAAGCGGGTTTCAGTGAATCGTAGATTGGCGGGTTGTTCCAGAGCGTTGGGACAATCATGGCCGAGAAACAGACGGCGAGCATGGGCAATAGTTGGGTGTAGCTTCCCGTGAGCTCGATCACGAGAATGATTCCAGTCAATGGTGCACGGACCACGGCGGTGAAAAAGCCTGCCATCGCCGTCACGGCAAAGATCGTGGTGTTCATCGCCATTGTTGGCAGCCAGGTATTGCAGAGATTGCCAAACATCAGTCCAGCCTGTGCCCCGAGCACCAGCATTGGTGCAAAAAGACCTCCCGGTGTCGCAGCGGCATAGGACACGGCTCCGAGAGCGAACCGAATGAGAAATGCCAAGGGCAACATGAAGGCGACAGTTTTCAGTGCCAGAGCATTCTGGGTAATCGAATCTCCCCCACCTACGATATCGGGTGCATACCAGGCGAGCAGGCCTACTGCCCCACCGATTGTCACAGCTTGGAGTTCGGCAGGTAACTTGTCAAACCGCTTGCTAATCTTGATTGCACCCAGAATGGCTTGATTGTATGCCACACCCAGCATCCCCAGAATGCTTCCAAGGACCAGGCAAGCACCAACTTCTGCAGACGTAGGGAAGGGAAGCATTTCCACCTGAAAGTCGGGCCGATCTCCAATCAGCAATCTCGCGACAGTGATCGCACCGGCCGATGCGCCGAAGGTGGCCACGGTAATGCGAGTATCGAATCGACGCACCAACTCCTCGAGCACGAAGATCGCACCGGCGATGGGCGCGTTGAAGGCTGTCGCCAAGCCTGCGCCGGCACCAGCGGCAAGCAAAGATCGATTGTCGATCGCATTAAGTCCAAGCGTTCTTCCCACCAGATGAGAAAAACTCGCACCCATCTGCACAGTGGGTCCTTCCCGTCCCAGTGCCAGGCCAGATCCAATCGCCAGCAGGCCACCGACAAACTTCACGGGGATCAGTTTGACCCCCGTAGGGGGCAATTCTTCGTTCAACACCGCTTCGACGTGGGGTATGCCGCTACCAGAGGCCTCTGGCGAAACCTTTTTCACGAGCCATGCTGCCAAGGCAGTCGCAAGGGCACAAGAGGCGACAACGATTGGCAGTCCAATGCTGCCCAAGCTTTGAGCTTGGGATATGACCGACTCACGGAAATGATCTGCCTCGATTAAGGAGAGTCGAAAGAGGGCTCCCAGGAGTCCTGCCCCGGCACCCGCTAAGAGGGAAACGACTGCCAACGTCAGGAGGTGGCACGGCTGATTGGCTGGTGCCGAACTGGTGGGCTGTCGAGTCGTCATGAAATCTATTTGGGATCGTCGATGTCGAACACGTAGCGATCAATACAGGCCAATGCACCCAGGGCAAGAGCAGAGCCTACGAACGCTGCAGCGGCTTGACCGCTGTTAAAAAGGAACAAAGAACTGTCCTCCGCGCTTCGATTGATGAACCACTGGACAAGCATCCAGACAGCTTCGCAGAGAAATACGATCCCCAGGATAAAAGCCACCCATGCGGCGGTTTCGATCATGCGTTCGAACAGCCATTCCATGTTTTACCTCTGTGTTAAGGACCGGCGAATCGTGCAGTCGCGGCTAGCTTAACTACTTTGAGACACCATCACAAGCTGCCAGAAGCTTCTCCACACCTAGGCGATGGCAAAAATCGCCGAAGGATTCGTCGGGCTCTCGTGCCTCTTTGAAATAGCGAAAGACGGAAACCAACTCGGGAATCACATCGGCTTCAGGGACCAGGTCTTTGTATATGAAATTGAGGCGATCACCACAGACGCGGCCACCGAGGAAGATTGTGTACTTGCCGGCTGTTTTACCGACCAGACCAATATCTGAGTTGTATGGCCGCGCACAGCCGTTGGGGCAACCGGTCATGCGGAATGTGAAGACTTCGTCTTTGAGGTCCAACTCGTCCAATTCAGCTTCGAGTTGATCGATCAACGAGGGAAGCACGCGCTCGCTCTCGGTAATCGCCAGGCCGCAAGTGGGCAATGCAGGGCATGCCATCGACCAACGGCGGGCGTTCGAGATATCCTCACTCAACGGCACATTATGTCTGCGCAGAATCTCGAACAACTTCGTGCGATCTTTTTCTTCCAGATCGCAAAAGATGATGCTTTGGTGGGGAGTCAGGCGCAAAGGCGGGGCCATCGTCGTGCAGATTTCTCGTAAGGCCGACTTCAGCCGGAAATCCCCTTCGTCCTTGATCCGGCCGTTCTCGACGTTCAGTCCATAGAACCACTTGCCATCTCCCTGAGCCTGCCAGCCCATTCCATCGTTAAAACCATGGACTTCCACAGGTCGAGGATCTTGTAACTCCGCACCGTAATACTCTTCGACCTTTTTCTTGAAACGGTCGAGGCCCCAATCATGGATTAGGTATTTCATGCGGGCGACTTTGCGATCCGAGCGATTGCCGAAATCGCGTTGTACTTTCACAATGGCCGTGACAACGTCGATGGCTTGCGTAGGACTGACGAAGCACATCACCTGAGCAACTGCCGGGAAAGTCTTTTTCGCGCTTGGTGTCACGCCGAATCCACCACCCACCAGGATGTTGTAGCCGACGATTCGCCAGTGCTCGCAAATCGCCAGCAGTCCAATGTCTTGGGAATAGATGTCGGCGCTATTGTCTCCCGGCAAGGCGATGCCGATCTTGAATTTTCGCGGCAGGTAGGTTGGACCGTAGATAGGTTCCACTTCCTGGCCATTGTTGCTGCCGACCAGCTGTTTCTCGCCTGTCGTTTCATCGGTGAGCCACAGTTCGTAGTAGGCCCGAGTGCGAGGAGTCAGGTGGATGGCAATCCGTTCGGACAGATCTTGCATCTGATCATAGACGGGGTCTCCCTTGTAGGGGCAGGGAGAGCACATGACGTTTCGCTTCACGTCTCCGCAAGCTGCGATGGTGGTAAGTTTGATATCATTGATGCGGCGAATCGTCTGCTTCAGATCTTTCTTGAGCACGCCGTGAAGTTGCAGCCCTTGACGGGTCGTAATACGCAGCGTGCTGTTGGCTACGTCATCTCCCAGGTCCATCTCGGCCAGAAGCTGTTCGCTGGAGAGAATTCCGCCCGGCACAGCAGTTCGTACCATGAAGCTAAAGGACTTGCCTTCTTTGGAACGCTCGTCCCGGTTGTCCTGCTGGTAGGTGCCGTGGTGCTTAAGAAGCTGGATGCTTTCCTTGCCAAAATGATCTGTGCCATCAGCCAATTCCTGGGGAATAGGCTCGAGGAGGTAGTTGCTCGCCTGCTTGATGTGTTCAACGGCGCTCAGTTTCTTGCTCTTATCGTCGGTCATCAGGATACTTGTTTGCTCGTTCGTTACAGATTGCCTATCTCAGTCAAAACCCCAGAGGATTCATAATACTCCCCCGAAGGGGTTTCGACCATATTGACCCTCGCGGCAATTGACCAGGTCAGTTGAAACTCGCTAAATCCCGGTTTAGGATGCCGAGGATGAAGCATGAGAGTTCGGTTGATTTTTCTGTGCGAAACCGGCTAGCGCTCTGGCTTGCCACGGGTTTGGGAGTGGGCTGCGCCAGTCCGGCTCCTGGCTCCGTGGGAGGTCTGTGGGGGATTCCGCTGGCCTGGGCTGTCGGTAGCCTCCCTGGGATTGGTTGGCAAATAGCCATAATCGTGGCAATTTTGTTGTTATCGGTGGGTGTCTGCAATTCCGCCAACAAGTTGCTCGGTGGAAAAGATCCCCAGGAGATCGTTTTAGACGAAATCGCAGTGCTGCCAATCGTTTTTTTGCTCACGGGGATTTCCAATTGGCGGGAATTGCTGGCAGGCTGGATTCTGTTTCGCTTGTTCGACATCACCAAACCACCACCAGCGCGGCAAGTGGAGTTGTTGCCAGACGGATGGGGAATCATGGCCGACGATGTAATCGCCGCGTTGTATGCTTGCGTCGCCCTAAGGGGACTCGTGTGGCTCGACAACACCTGGAGTTGGGGGCTGATAACCTCTGTCGCTTCGGGTTAGAATCGTGGATCGCGCGAATAGTTAATTCTTTCAACAGTAAGATTATCCCGCCATGACCGCCCACATCCTCGACGGTAAATCGCTTGCCAAACAGATTCGCACGGAGTTGGCCGATCAGGTCGCCGCTTTCAAATCGGAAACGCAGGTGACTCCCACCCTGGCTGCAGTGCTTGTGGGGGACGACCCAGCCAGTGAGGTGTACGTCCGCAACAAGCGACGCGATTGTTCAGAAGTTGGGATCGAAAGCGTGCTCTACCAGCTCGGTGCGGAGACAACGCAAGCGGAACTACACGCCTTGATCACCAAACTCAACACAGACGCTAATATCCACGGGATCCTTGTGCAACTGCCCCTTCCAAAACAAATCCTTACCGATCAGGTGCTCGAAGCGATTGCCCCCGGTAAGGATGTCGATGCATTTCATCCAGAAAATGTAGGTCGGCTTGTTCAGGGTCGACCGGTGTTTTTGCCCTGCACACCTCATGCCGTTGTAGAGTTGCTCAAACGCAATAACATTTGCACTTCTGGCAAACATGTCGTTGTGGTTGGTCGCAGTGAAATCGTGGGAAAGCCACTCTCGATTATGCTTGCCCAAAAGGGAGCCGATGCAACGGTTACACTGTGCCACAGCCGCACCCAGAATTTGCCTGAGGTGACACGCAAGGCCGACATTTTGGTGGTGGCCATCGGCAGGCCCAATTTCATTACGGCCGAGATGGTGCGTCCCGGTGCGGTGGTGATCGATGTGGGAATCAACCGAACCGACGCGGGATTGGTGGGAGATGTTGAGTTTGGGGGGGTCAATGAGGTGGCCGGGCACATTACGCCAGTTCCAGGGGGAGTGGGGCCGTTGACTCGGGTGATGTTGCTCATCAACACCCTTACGGCTGCCCGAATCGCTACCTCTTAGCTACGCTGGTAGCAACATGTGGCATCTTTTGGCCTTTTCAGGGGTGGGTGGCTGCCGACTTCAAGCGAATTCGGTATTATGGGAGGCTTCTCGATATCCACTTTTGTTTGACCAACACTCTTCACTCGCGTTGGAAACCATTCGCGTACTCTCACGATGACATCATTTGGGCAACTCCTGGGGCACTTGCGCCGCCGAGCTGGTTTGGGAATGCGAACCTTCGCCGAGCTCATCGATGAGCGTACCTCTACCGTGAGCGCTGTCGAATATGGTTTGCGAACCCCCTGGCACAACCAGCAAACGCTTTCGTTAGTTGCTGACGTACTGGGATTGGTCGCGAGTTCCCCTTTTTGCGAGGAGTTTTTTCACACGGCGAAGAACGTTACCTCGTCCAATGGCAGTACGGATCTTTTGAAAAAGGGCGAACTGAGTTGGTGGTGGACCACGGATCGGGCTCCCAAGTTGGATCATGTCGCGATCAAGGAACTCTCAGAGTTCGTGGGTGCATCCAACGGTTGTTCCAGGGAGATTCGTGCCGATGAATCTGCTGCAACAGCTCGTGAACTGACCCGGTATCCTGCGCTTACGGAACTGGCCGCTGAATGGCGGGTGAGGAATCTGCTCGGTCGGCGCGAGGCGCGTTCGGCGGCGGCACCTGTTGATGTGGAGGCTGTCCTGGAGAATCAGGCCGGTGTGCGGTTGGAGATCATGCCAGGGCTGATTCCAAATTTTAGTGTCCAGGCCTGCGCACTGTTACACGAAGGAGACATCACGCTCCTGGTGGATAGGATTGTCGCCGACTCGCGGCCGCTGGCATCGTACCGCGAATTGTTGGCCCGTTGTTATGCACCACGCGCCTTATGGATCGACGCGGGGGAGACACTGCCTGCCGATTGGTTCTTGAAACTGCAGCAGAGCGACGACTGGCCCCAGCTATTGCGTGACTGCGAGCGATTTGCCTTGTCGATGCTTTTGCCAGCCGAGCCGGTTCTCTCCGCTTCCTCTGCCGCCTATCGCGAGGTTGTCGAGCAGCAAGGTTGGGTCGAAACCGATACGGCCGCCTGTGTGGTTCGTAATCGACTGGCCGAGCAATTCGCGGTGCCGCCGCTATTGGTTCACACGCGGTTGGTCCGCTGGCCGTGTCACGTATACGGACGCATTGCACAAGCCCTCGCAGCCGAGGAACACGACCTTCCGCCTGTGGATTGGTTTGAAGAAGAACAAGAAGAACCCCGGCAGCGGCTTTTGTTTGAGAAGAACAAGCCAATAACCACTCTTTCCTAGCCGGACCAACGCTTTAGTCTGGGAGTGTAAAGCGAGCAAATCCCCGAGGTCCACCGCAGCGAATCCCTCCGGCTGGCTGAGCCACCTCAGCGAATTTCACTTGGATCGAATTGCTCACCCGACTGACTTTGTTGGGTCGGCGGAGGGGGAAGGATCAATTGTTCTTGTGAGACAGACAATTGGGCGCTCGCCGCATGACGTACCAGTCCGTAGACCGCTTGAAATTCCGGCCTGGCGGCCAACTGCGCGTACTGGGGGTTTGCTGCCACGGTCTCATATCTCTGCATCGTTGCTAACAGCGATTCGCGATAAGTCTCTGCATTGTTAAAGTCACTGGCGGTGGGGACAGCAAGATACTGTTGCCATTCAGGAGTCAACAAAACCACGATTCTCTGCCACGATGCTTCCAATGGAGAATTCGTCTGGAACTTCGTCTGGATGTAGCCGGGTTGGGGCTGGATTGCTTCTTGCGGTGGCACCTTTTGCATTGTCGAGGTGGGGTTGCCGGCGTACTGTGCGATGAGCGCAACCAACTGGCTGGCGAGTACCGGTTGTTGGCCGAGCGCAGCGGCCTGTTGATAGTACTCGGCGTCGGCTCGCAAGTCTTGCTTGAGTACTGAGCCGTCTAGTGAAACACCCAGAAATGCGCCTCGACTCCGCGAATAGCTATAGATTTCTGCGCTCAAAGGCAAGTCGGTGGCGGCAGAGACCTGGCGACCAACGGGTCCGGCGGCTACGGAGGCATCTGCACCGACGGTGAGTTTACCCTGCATGAGGTTCGCCACGCTCTGGCGGCTCCGCATGACCAGAATCACGTCAGTTGATTGGATGCCTGCCTGCCAGCCAACGCTTCCACCGGTCAAATCGATGAAGCGAGGCATCTGCCATTGACCGTTGGCATCACGACCGATGAAAACCCCTTGCCCCATGCGGATGCCGACGACAAAGGCTCCCCCTTTGACTTGGGGGATAATTGCCACCCCTTGAGCATCGGTGAGAAGTTGCTTGGGGATTTCATTACCGGGCGCCGTCATGACTTCCTGGAAGACACTGCTCGCTTGCCGAAGAATTTCGTCTTCCTGAAAGGCCCCCGCATTAGTGTTAGCAGGTGCTAAGCAGAGAAAGACAACCGAGAACACAATACAGTGTGTGATGGAATTCATGGTTTTGCTTTCTGTCGAACTTGGAAACCCAAGAATGCAGGAGACGGCAAGATGATCGCCTTTTGGCGAATTAACAGGGGGCTCTGTGGGAAAGTGGTCGGGAAGAATAGAAATTTTGGCGATAAGGGTCAAGGTAGAATCGGGTTCTTTAGAAAGGCTGGTTGGGGCCCAAATGGTCACCCAATCGTTGTTTTTGCTATCGTTGTGTAGAATGAGCCCAAAATCTGGAATTCGAGTGGCACCTCGGATGTAGGCAATTGCCTATTTTCCTATTTGATATGCCCTGAAGGCAGCTTACGGTTGTCTGCTTTGGATCTGCTATTTTTTTGGAATCAGTGCCACAGAACCTAGTGCAATCTCACGATCGGAGAATCAAAGCATGGCTTGGCGCAATTGTCAGATGATCACGCTTGCCGTGTTTATGCAATGTCAAGCGATTTGTATAGCAGAGCAGAATCAACCGAACATCCTATGGCTGACATGTGAAGATTTGTCGCCAAGACTGGGCTGTTATGGAGACGGCACGGTACCGACTCCGAATATTGATCAATTGGCACGCGAGGGTATCCGCTACACCCATGCTTTCACCGCAACCGGCGTATGCGCGCCTTGTCGGCACACAATCATCACGGGTCTTTATCCCATGCAAAGTGGTGCTCAGTACATGCGGACTACTTCCCGAAGTTCAGCAGTAGGCGAAAATCAAGATCCGGCCTTCGTTGAAGAAGCAATGCAGCGGAAGTTGTATGAAGCAACGCCCCCCGCGGGTGTGCGTTGTTTCACGGAGTATCTCCGCATGGCAGGTTACTACTGTACGAACAACAGCAAGGAAGATTATCAATTCATTGCCCCAGTTACCGCCTGGGATGAATCTTCCACGAAGGCTCATTACCGCAACCGTGCAGAGCGGCAGCCATTCTTTGCTGTATTTAACAACACGGTAACTCATGAGTCTGGCATTCATGGTTCTAGGCGGTCTCCGGCCAGAACTGATCCAACAACCGTAGTGGTGCCCAAGTTTCTTCCCGACACGGCAGTGGTCAGATCTGACATCGCACGTCATTACGACAATATCCGTGAGCTGGATTCCTGGGTTGGTGAAAAGCTCGCGGAACTCGAGGCAGAGGGTCTGGCAGATTCAACCATCGTGTTTTTCTTTTCCGATCACGGTGATGGGTTGCCCAGGCATAAGCGATGGGTTTATGACTCGGGGACCCATGTGCCGATGATCGTGCGGTTTCCGGACGGTTTCCAGGCAGACACCGTCGAAGACCGACTCATGAGTTTTATCGACATGGCACCTACGGCGTTGGGATTGGCTGGCCTCGAGAAGCCGGAATATATGCTGGGGCGGTTGTTCACCGGAGCACAGGCCTTGCCCCCACCGGAGTATGTTTTCATGCACCGCGACCGTATGGATGACACGAGTCACGACACGATCCGGGCGGCCCGAGATAAAAGATTTCGATACGTCCGCAACTACCAAGCGGATCGACCCTATTTGCAACCAATCCCCTACCGAGATCGCGCGGCTACCATGGGGGAAATCTATCGGCTGCTCGATTCCAACAGACTCAATGCAGACCAATGGCAGTGGGCTGCTCAAACGAAACCGTTGGAAGAACTGTATGACATCGAGGCGGACCCTGATGAAGTTAATAACCTCGCAAGCGATCCGAGCCACTTGGCTCAACTAGCTAAAATGCGAGAGGCGCTAGAGCAGTGGGAACACGAAATCCGGGATCCCTTGGCGACTCCCGAAATGAAAGTGTTGAAATCACAGGTCTGGCCACCCGATGGCGAGCAACCTTCAACATCCCAGCCAGAGGTCAGCAGCCGACCCGCAGGAGGCAATGCCTGGCGAATCACTATCAACTGCGCCACCGAGGGTGCCAGCATTGGCTATCGCGAAAAAGATTCAGGGCCTTGGTCCATTTACACGGGGCCCTTTGAGACGGAGGCTGAGAAGGTGGAGGTGGTTGCCCATCGGATTGGTTGGAAGCCTGCGAAAGTTACTCAATCTTTTGGCGATGAGACTGAGTAGGAAGTATGTAATACGGAGATAGATTTTCACTTTGCATCCCACGCTCCACTCTCGCCTCGCGATACTCGGCTGGCGCGTCGCGGCTGGGGTCCGCTTTCCTGTGGGTTGGGGCTTAACTTAAGTCACCAACCCCTTTGTCACCAGCATGAAGACGTCTTCGAGAGTGGGTTCTTTCTCCGCGAAGGAAATCAAGCCGCAATTGGCGGCGACAAGTTGGCGGATGAGACGCTGAACCTCGGCGTCGGAAGCCTTCATCTCTACCGTGCAACTTCGCGTGTTCACTTCTATATTTTGCACGTGCGGGTCACTGCGGATGAGGCTTACTCCTTCGTCGGGATTTCCGGTAAAGCGGACGACGATGTGCCGATTGCTGGTGATCTTGCGATAGACTTTGTCGATAGGCCCACTGAGCAGAAGTTGGCCGCGCTCGATGATGCCTATGCTCGTGCAACAATCGGCCAACTCCGTGAGGATGTGGCTGGAAATGAGGATCGTTTTGCCCATCTTGCGGAGTTCTTTGAGCAATGCCTTCACCTCCAGGCGCGCTCGCGGATCGAGACCGCTGGCCGGCTCGTCGAGAATCAATACGGGGGGGTCATGCACAAGCGTTTTCGCCAGACAGAGTCGCTGCTTCATGCCTCGCGAAAGGCTGTTTACGTAGTCGTCTCGTTTGTGAGTCAGGTCCAATAGTTCCAACACGTCGGAGAGGACCTGTTTGCGACGGGCCATGGGGACCTGATACGCCACGG
Organism: uncultured Planctomycetaceae bacterium; assembly: GCA_937925545.1. GTDB lineage: Bacteria > Planctomycetota > Planctomycetia > Pirellulales > Lacipirellulaceae > Bythopirellula. The sequence continues at coordinate 334,255 of CALALR010000014.1, read as the reverse complement.
CAAAAAAGTCTAGGAATTCCCAAACCTTCATGCCATCGTACACGCCGAAATTGTCAGGCATGTAGCCGATGCTCCGGCGGACGGCGATGGGATCACGAGTCACACTGTGACCATTGACCGTCGCTTCGCCGTGGGTTGCCTTGAGCAATGTTGCCAGGAAGCGAATCGTCGTGCTCTTGCCGGCACCATTAGGACCGATGAAGCCGAACATCTCGCCCACTTGAATATTCAAGCTCAGATCTGCAACCGCGACGAAGTCGCCGTACTCTTTGCGAAAGTGGCGGATTTCGATCATAGTTCATCATCGAGGGGTTGTTGGGTTACGACATCGCTGAGGCTGTTGGCATCGGGCTTAGGCTTGGGCATTTCACCAAACGCCAAATGAGCAACGACGACAGTGGCCCCTTGGATTTGGGAGGCGTCCGGCTCGGCTTCCAATCCGGGGAGTGCACCGTCGACGATTCCCACCAGGCGGAATTCCTCTCGTTGGTTTGCCATTGGATCATCTCTCGCCGGGAAGTGAAATGCAAGCTGCAGCAGAGAATTGACATTCAAGGACACTTCACCGCGCAGTTTATTCGCCGTGCTTCGCTCAGCTTCATAGGGAAGGCTATTTTTCGAGAGATCCGCCGGGAGTAACGCAAGCAAGGCGGAACCACCCGCGCGCAACTCTCCCAGCCAGGCACCGCTGTAGCGGAGGCGACTTTTTTCGTTCCAAAAGCGGCGCAGAACGACTACGTCCCGTAGGTTGATCTGAGATCGATTTTCGACTTGCCGTTGGCCGCGTGAGGATTCTCCCAGTCGTATAGGGCCGTCGAGCTTAAATACTTGTTCGCTATGCACTAGATTGGTGGTAGCGGACGAAACGGCAAGACCTTTTAAATGTGTCTCGGCATTACTTACGAATTGAACCGTGTGCTGCCAATCGAATTTTTCCGCATTGGCAGGGAAGGGAAGTGCTAAAGCGGTTGAGTCGTCCGGATAGGTCAAATCGTAGGTGGTCGAGAGCGAGGTATAAAACGCCGTGAATCGGGTGAGGATGCCACGAGGATAATTTCCATGTAACTCTAAAACGGCAACCTCGGTCTCCGAGCGGACGAAACCAATATCTAACTGGGCTTGTTTCACGACGACCCAAGTCCCCAAGAGTGCGATCACTGGCACCGCGAACCAGGCCCATTCGACTCGTTCAATGATATTGAATACGAGCCAATTGAGAGGCACAAGCACCAGAAGATAAAACCCCAGACATGCCAGGACGAAACCGGCCCCTGGGACTTGTACGCCCGCGGCCTCCAGGAGCAGTTCCCGCGCGATTTGTGCGACAGGAGAGAATTCGTCCCACGCGCCTAGCCCACCAGGGCGATCCACGTCCAGTTGGGAGTTTTCCAGCAATTGACCGAATTGATCCGACGATGTCGTCGTCTTCCGAATCGTGTTTGCAGCGACCTGTGCATCACGAGCGAATATCCGCAGCGGCGTCGTAAAATGGGCGTCGAGCCGCTGTAAAGGAAACTCATTCCAACTGACTCTGGGTCCACCGTAGGGTCCTTCAGAAAATACACGATTTGGACGACGAAGTAACCCGGCGTTGAGAAACCCGTCGAAGCCCGGCCAGTTGATCAGTTCCCGGTCGGTGAGTTGAACGGACGAGACCACGATGCTGCCTTTGCCGACGTTTCGTTCAAAGAACAGGCTGGCGCCACCGGCAAGTTCATTGGATGCTTCATGGGGTTTGAGTTCGATCGCGGCGAGTGGTTTGACAGGCTCAAGCGGGGCGATGCTTTCACCCTTTGTGCGGTTTCCCCAGTAGGCACTCCAAGGGATGAGTTGTGCTGTCGTGATCTTGCGGGGACCGGCATCTTCCGCTGGTAGATAAGGAGCGAGGAAACTGCCTCGTAAGCTTGTCAAGGAATCTGGTCCATTGATGATAAGTCTTCCGCCCCAATGAAGCCAATCAATTAAGGCATTTTGCTGTTCGACAGTGAGCTGTGAGGGATCGACTTCGTCCCAGACGAGATAAGCGATGTTTGTCCAGGTGAGTGAATTTTCCGAGAGAGGTACGTCCTTGGTAGCATTGATCAATGCGACGTGGTAGTGTGGTGCAGAGCTCTCTTCAAACTCCTCTTCCCAGGGTGCGCGAACCGAGTTGGTGACCTTCAGAAATGCATATTGATCGGGTTCTCTGGCCAGAACCACGATGGTGTACTGGTACGCGGGGAGGCGAATGAGCTTGAGTAGCGCACGATACGCCTCCGTGCCCGTATCGGCATCGATCAATTTTGCCGAGAGCCCTTCGCCGGCGGACTTCTGGGGAATGTAGAGGCTGGCTTGCACCTGCTTTGGCCTTCCCTTGGCCAAGGCAATCGATCGGGTGGTTTGCAGTGCGAACTGGGTATGTTCGAGGGGAACGGGACGTTGGCTGGCAGTAACCGGCTCGAGAGTAAGTTGACCGACGAAGTCCGTGTAGTTGGCCTTCATCGATTGAGCCGTCAGAGCCCAATGCCCCGGTTTGACCAAGAGCACGGGTCCATCTTCTGCCAGCTCACCCACTTCTTGACCAAGCACAGGTGCGAGAGGACCGATCTCCAGTGGAGGTTTTTTTCTTTTCTCGATTACCGGTGTCTTGGCCTCTTGTGAGAGAGGCTCCTTGGCCTCGCCTGCAAAGTCTTCGAGTAGCTGCTGCTCTTCGTCAGCAAGAGAGACCGTCTGGGGGAGCACACATATCATCAGCAATAAGCATGAGAAGAGCAGCAAGTTTTTCAGAAGGATCATTCGAGTCGCGTTCATAAGTTCTTGCCCATTGGAATGGCGTCTCGAAGGGATGCATACAAACTGAGGATGTAGGTACATCATTCTAACCGATCGCTGGGCAAGGCATACGGCTTGTTTCCAGGTTTCAGCCAACCCAGCAGCCAAGCAACTGCGAGTGTGCTGATAGCTGTTGTAAGTGCTAAGACGAGACATATGGCGGAGACTTGATCGTCTGCCCCATAATGCATGAGTCCAAAGATGCGAATCGAAAGGGTGGACACACCGGGAGGGACAACCAGAATTGTTGCCGCTAATTCGCCCATGGCCACAATGAACGACAAGCAAAATGCCGCGAAGATTGCCTTCGAGCGGAGTGGAATCGCAAGGTAGGCCAGTTGCCGCCACCAATTGGCTCCTTCACTGGTCGCACTGTCAAGCACCTGTTGTGAGATACTCGACAACTGCGACCAGATCAAGAGAGTCGCCAGTGGTAACGTGCGAATTGTTTGGGCCAATACGGGTGCGAGAATTGAATTGTCGTACCACGTATTGAGCCATGCCCAGGAGGACTCCGGGGGATGGTTTAATAGTCGAATCAGCCATACGCCAACCAGTGGACCCGGGAGAGCAAACAAAGTTGCCAACAGGAGGGCAGTAGGAATCCGCGGCAAGAAGCCTGTTCGCAATGCCCAGGCGCTTACGAGACCGATGAGTGTCGCCCCTGCCGCGGCCGAAGTGGCGATGGCAATGGACCAACCAACTTCACGACGATGTTCCCAGGGGCTGCGGAGGACAAGCTCGGCCGCTTTGGTCGGCGACCATCTGCGCACGATACCTGTCTCGGTTCGTGTGGCTTCAGTGCCGGCCTTGCCGATCAGGCTTACCAGGGGGACTCCGATGAGATTGATAACCAGCAACCAAGTTAACAACAGCAAGGGAGCAGCAGCATGGTCAAGTTGCCATCTCCAGGTTTCATCAAGTGTGAAATAATGGGCGCTCGGCAACCTATGGACAATCGCAGCTAAAAGAACTAACACCAGGCACACGGCAATCACGGTGCCCCAGACCAGGTCGCTGGTCATGAAATCCACTTGGCCCTCATCATCGGCAAGCGGGACAATCGGACCACTGAGCGATCCTACACTAGCAGAGGTGTATACTTCTTCGGCAAAGGTGCGGACCTGATAGAGATCGGTCACTGTGATTTCTCCCAGGCAAACGACCGCGACCCATAAAGCGCCGGTAAGTATTCCTGCCTTCGCCCGAGGCAAACTCACTTTGAGCAAAACCATCCATGAAGGCGCATCCAGAAGAGCATCCTCCTCAGCTTCGCGCGGAATGGCACAAAGTGCAGCGGCTACCAACAGCGCTACCCAAGGGATTCCTGCCACGCCATGTACCCAAACGGTTGGCAACCAAGCAGAGGCAAATACCCCTTGCGAGCTAAAGGTTCCCAATGGAATAAGCCAGCCGCCTGGGCCGAGTGCCACTTGCCAGGCAGCCGCTTGTACGAACAGTGGGACGAACAGCCACGCCAGCAGCAGCCCCTGCAAAAAACGTCGTCCAAGGAGTGAAGTTTTGGTAATCACCACGGCCAGAAAGGTGCCCAATGGTACAGCTATCGCGACGGCTCCAGCCGATAGCCAAAACGAATTGAGTAGCAACCCGCGCAATCGCTCACTGGCGAACACCAAGCTCACAAACCCACCTGCTAAAGCAAGCAACAGGATTTGTTGAGATCGAGGCAACTTAGATGCAATGGGCGACATGAGTCTCTCTAAAAGATAGCTCTCTTGGAAGTCGATTATCCATGGAGGCTCAAGGACGGATTCTGCTAGCAGTGCATTATGCTCAAACTAATCTACCAGCATCGCAGGTTGGCATGGTAGCCACCAGCGGGGTTTGCTAATGTCTCGCGCATGAACCGGCCTCCAAGAAACCTCCGTCAATCGGCCATGCTCTGGCCTTGTTTCGTCGGCCTGACGATCGTCTTTTCGTTGGGCTGTTCGACGACCATGCCTTGGCAGCAGAAGGAATACACCTCGATCGTGACTCCTGCTATGCGGATTGCGACCATCCAAGAGTCGGCATCCCGGGCCGTTACCGGCGATTCGCATGACCAAACTCGCGTCGTCGAAGAACTGGCCATGCAAATTCGCACGGAAGGGGACCCACTTGTCCGTGCTGCCATTCAGGAATCGCTGGGAGATTTCGAAGTTCCCCTGGCACGCGATGTTCTTATCGCTGGATTGAATGACGACGACCTGAATGTGAAGCTCATTTGCTGTCAGAAGTTGGGCCATCGGGGCGAACCGGAAAATGTGCCGATACTTCTCGGTGTACTCCAAGGAGGAGAGGTTCTCGACGTAAAACTCGCAGCCGCCGACGCCCTGGGCAAAATCCGCTCCACAGAAAGCGTCAAGGCACTGTCGGTCGCTTTGAAAGACCGAGATCCCGCTTTGCAATATGCTGGCGTGGAAGCACTCAAGCAACTGAGCGAAGAGGACTTTGGCAACGATGTCGCTGCCTGGCAGAAGTTCGCCGAGGCAGGGCAGATCACTGTGAAATCTGAAGTCTCAGTGGCCGATCGCGTGATGCAGATGTCACCGTTCTAGCTTGTGCCGACCGCTAAATCGGTCTCCTACCGCATTGGAAACGTCATTTCCGTGATTTGCCAATGTAGATTCGCTAATTGAGGAGCGGCTGAAACCCTTCCAACTTCCAAGTTCTCAAGAGTCAAACCCCAGCCAACGTTTCAGAATAACTTCGACGGCGTCCATTTGATCGGGAGGAAGCGTTCCAAGGCGGCGAATTAGCTTGATGGTTGGAATCGTGACGATGTTCTGAGCGTCAAAAGCCCCGCTCTTAAGGAAGCGGACTTCGGAAATTACTTCAAAACGTGACCCACGTGTACTTGTCGTATGCGGCACAACTGTTGTGAGAACACGATCATTTTGATCGTCGGCGGGAATACTCAATACCAAGCATGGTCGCAATTTAGCCACCATGCCCAAGTCCACCAACCATACCTCACTTCTCGCCGGTTTGGGCGTCATCCAATTCCTCGGCATCCAGTGCTTGGAACAAGTTATCAGCGAGCCCTACCAACTGAACGTCTGTCAGTATCGTCGTTGGTAGTTCTACACTCCGCTTGAGCATTTCGGTCAGCAGTTCATGTTGTTCTTGCGGTGCCAGCGAATCGAAAGTCGCCAACAATTGGGCTGCAGTCTCAGACATTTTTTGTTCCCGTGGTTTGATTCCCAACCATTTGATTATATACGGCTAACACGCTTTCCCAAAGAGCCGGTGAAACATCGTGCGAAGATTCCTTCATTATCGTGAGAAGACAATCCTTCGGGTGGCAATTCGTGAAGAGTGCTATTGCCGCAGCGGCTATCGCGGGAGAACGGCTCATACCTGCACTGCAGGCAACCAATATTCGGAAGTCAAATTCCAGCAGCAGAATGATTGTTCGAAAAGCAGTTTCGATAACGACATCGGAGTTTTCATCTCCATCGGTGATTGGGACACGACAGTAGACCATTTCGTGGGATAATTGTGCGGGAGTTTCATTAAGAGCAAGGTCAACCACAGCGGAAATCTGTCGCTCGAATAGTAGCCGTACGTCCCGAGCATCCATCGCGTTGCCGATGTACAAACGATTTGGAAGGACTTCACGCATCAAATCTGCCCCACAGCGATGTCGCCGAATATTTTGAGTATCTAATGAGCGTAATTTGGCCGCCTTGGCAATGCTAGCTTTGTGCGTACACTATCTCTTAGCCTATTCATGCTGCTAGCTGAATCAAGAGAGGCCTCGTAGCCCTAGGCTTCGCTCAATCCCCCCACCTTCTCAGATCGAGTCAGGTCAGTCTTCAGTCTTTTTTTCTTGGTCAATTCCTAGCCCTTCTGACCCGATACCTGTTCTTACGGGATTGTGTGTTCTCGATTGATTTGATGCTTCGCGCTGCCAGTTTGATTGGGACTGCTGGCGAGCCTACCGTCAGGCTCAAGCATCAGGACGAGAATCGCACTCCGCAGACTTCTGGAAGCGGAAACAGGACTAGGCGCACGAATTGTAGATTTTGGGGGGTGAGACTCGATGCAACGCCCGTTGCCAGAGTACGTTCAGATTTCTTGGTGCCAGCAGAGTTCTTGGTCCCAGAGAGTGATTCTGTTGTGTCTGCTTATGGTAGCTCACCCGTGGGCTGCTCATGCAGACAGCAGTTCCTCGCTGGTGGATCCCTTTGAAGATTCGCCAACTATGGGTTCCAGTGTTCCGCAGCAGAACCTACTTTGGCAATCTACAGTGAAGGGCTATCTGACGGACCCTGCCCTACGAGCCAAAACTCCAGAAACTGAAAAGACGCGAAAAGCCCAACGGACCGCCGTAAACAGTTCGACTTCGCCGAAGACGGAATCTCCCCAACCATCTGGGTCTCCATCGCCGTTTCGAAAATGGATCTCGCCTCGCTCCTCAACACCCAAGGCATCGCAAGATTCCCAAGAGCCTCCTCCACAATCGGAAGCCGAAGCAACCGACCAGGCTGAGACGGTAGCCAAGCCCGACCGCACGGAGGATGGACCCCTGCTCATCCAACCTCGCCAAACAAAGACCGAAGTGGCTCGTCGAACGGTTCCTCGGTCAGTCAGTTCGCGTGGAGATGGGCGTCGTGTTGGCGAAATCCTCAATCCGGAGGTATCTGACTCAGATGAATCCAATTCGATGATGCCGCGCACGAGGGATTCTTACGAACTGGAGGACTCAGAGAAGAATGCTACCCCACTGAGCGAGTATCCGACTCCATCGGAAGAACCTCAGGAGGAAGAAAAAGTTGAAGTAAAGCTGCCTCCGCTTTCTCGTAGTCAACAAGCACTTCGCTCTCACGTCCGCCGCGTGTTGAAGTACTACTACGATCATCCGATGAACACCCGTGACCGCAGCCCTTGGGAAATGATTCATGCTGCTCTGTCCTATGAGATTTACAGTCGTGTCTTACAGGGTGGACCAGATGGGAAGCCTGTGTCGGCAGTAGGTTGGCTCTGTTTCAACCAATCGTGTCGAAATATGAAGCTGATGTACATCAATGATGAGGGAGACTTGCATGTTCGCGTGGGACCTGCACTCCAAGGCCATCGGGGCCAATTGCTGGCGATCCTGGCCCAGTGCAAGGTGAGCAGCGAGTATCCGATGCTGGTGGACGGCCACGAAATGAAGGTCAAAGATCTGATCAAAGAGGAAATGAAAACGTGTTATCCACGCACGGAGCTCACTTTCAAGCTGATCGGATTGATGCATTATCTCGATTCGGATACCCAATGGGTCAACGACCAGGGAATGCAGTGGGATTTGAGAAAACTAGTCGCCGAAGAGCTTCGGCAGCCGATTCGAGGTGCGGCCTGTGGTGGGACTCACCGACTTTCGGGGCTGACATTGGCCTATAAGGCCCGTCAGCAGCGAGGCGAACCTGTAGATGGCGAGTACCTCCAGGCCCAAAGGTTTGTTGCTCAGCACCAGCTATACGCCTATCGCATGCAAAATCCAGATGGCAGCTTCAGCACTAACTGGTTCCAAGGCCGCGAAAACCAGGACGATCCCGACCGCAAGCTCAAAACCACGGGCCACATCCTCGAATGGCTGCTCTATTCTGCTACGGATCGCGAATTGAAGAGCCCCCGCACGACCAGGGCTGTCTATTTCCTGACGAATTTGATGTACAACAATCGCTATCGTGATTGGGAAGCCGGTCCGCTGGGCCATGCTCTCCATGCCCTGATGGTGTACGATCGGCTGATGTACTCTCCATACGATGAACCGAGCGATGTTCCCGTGGCAATTCGAGATTCGCTTAGAAAATCAACCACTCGCTGAGTTCTGTCGAGCGAGAGCGGTCGGGCTTCAGATTTGTCGCCTAATTTTTAGAACTTGCAGCCTAATTCTGGCAGAGTACTGATGAGTGACCGCTCAGAGCCAGATTTGTCTTATCTTTCCAAGAGTGCGTTGGAAGTAGCTCCTCATTTCGGTCTCAGGCTCTCTGAACCTCCATTGAATCTGGAGGCATACTGTACTAAATTGCAGTCTCTTGTAGTGGAATCTCCCCCTACGATCACACGTTTTCACTATTTTGAGACGCGGTCTCTCCCCAAGAGACCCGGAGCAGTGGATGGCACCATCGATCAAATTCACCGAGCAACTCCACGTGTTTTGCGAAATCGCAAGCCGCATGGCCAAACACGAGGATGCCGATGCGCTGCTCTTTCTCATCGAAGGGTCGATCGACTGGGAAAAGCTGCGAGAGGCCACGGGTAAACAGCATGTCATTTTGGCCAGCGACCGCAAGCAGCATCTGGCCAAGGCTGAGGATTATGATTTTGACACCGTGGAACTCAATATCCCGGACAGCCCAGTTTACGAGCGGCTCACACAGGCACTGCTGGAGAGTGTTGCAGATGATCTGCTGACCCCGGGTGCCACGGTGATCGCGCTCTATAGCGGCTTTGAAGTCGGGGTGATCGATTCAATGAGCGTGGTCAGTTTGGACGAACATTTAGGCCGTCTGACGGTTCATGACCTGCGCCAACTCGAGACGCGCGTCCCGCTGGACACCCTCAAGACCACGGTCGATTTGGCCGTGGACATCGGACGCGAAGGTCGCGAGGGGAAACCGGTTGGCACCTTGTTCGTAGTGGGTGACCATCGTAAGGTGCTCAAGCATTGTCACCCATTGGGATTCGATCCGGTGCGGGGTTATAACATCGACGACCGCCGCCTGGAAGACTCCAAGGTTCGTGAGTCGATCAAAGAAATTGCTCAACTCGATGGGGCCTTTGTGGTTTCCTCGGAGGGGACGATCATCGCGGCGTGTCAATACATCTCTGCCCCAGCCGCTGAGATTACGCTGAGCAAAGGTTTGGGCTCTCGCCATTGGGCCGCCGCTGCCATCAGTCGCGCCACGGGGGCGGTTGCCATCGCCGTGAGCGAATCGAACGGCACAGTGCGGCTGTTTCAAAACGGCGAAGTGATGCTCCGCATCGAACCCTTCCGCCGCGCGATGAAGTGGAAAGATTTTGAATACGACCCGCCCAGTGGCGGGGATTGAAAAGCCTGAGGCAAACTTCCTTGGCATTCCCCATGGCCAAATGAAGCAGTCTTTCCTTAAATGAAACCCATCTTCGTGTTTGTCCTTTTTTTCTAGGGAGCAGAGTCCCAGACCCAGGATCCGCTGACCGCCGCCATATCTCGGACCTGCGTGCCGTATCCCAATGGTGGATTGGAGAAGATACTCGGATTCATAGTGACGTCCAAATTGGCACCCAAAGTCAAGGTGCCTTCGGTCACCACCACACCCTGCAGGATCAGATTGGACGCTAGCACGGTGTTTACGTTCGAACCAATGATATGAAACAGACCGCGCATTTTGGGTATGTAGGAGTCATTTTCAGCCAAGTTAGTGATGCCGTCGTAAGGGTCCCCAGGCGGATTGAAGTTTTTTTTAGGCGTCTGTGATTCCTTTAGTGTGGCATTGGATGATTTTAATTCAAATCTCCCCGAACCGTTCCCTTTGATGATTGCGCAAGGATAGGCATTGCCGTTGTACGGATCCCAGAGACAAGATTGTGTCGTGTCGAAAGTCGCGGTGCCCAGCAATTCTATTACCATTGTGCAATGGAATCTTGATTTACTCGCCGTCAGCGATTTTCCACTGGGAATCTGCACGTAGTAGATTCCTTGTGTATTGACAGCCCCATATGGGTTGACGTTGCCACTCAGCAATTCCCGATCGATGATCCGGGTGTTGGGGTCCGTAGCACTGAGGGGGAAGCTTGTGTAGGGTATGACCGTTGCCAATGCGACGTAAGTATCCCACACGCTGGGCGATGGCATGGTGCGTGGCGGCACTGGGCTTTGGATGGTGCCGGTTACGGTCCCTAAATTGAGGACGGGATTACCCTCCACATTTCCAGTGACGGTCCCGTTGACGGTAAACATGCTACCACTGGCAAAAGGCCCGCCGTTGGTTGTGCTATTGGAACTCTGTGTAACATTCCGGACTGCATATACGGAACATTGCAGGGAGTCCAGCAACACGGGATTGCCACTTATCTCCACACTGCTGACCTGAACTGTGTTGCCTACGCGGCCAATACCTTTTATCCGCAAGTTTGTATCCCCATCAGTGAGACTGGCGTCACTGTCTTCCAAGATGAAACTGACCGTGCCGGCGCTGCTGGGACCGATCGGAAGGGGTGTTGTTTCGACACCGTTAACGTAGGTAGTTCGCCAATTGGAATCCGAGTCAATCTTTTTCAAGGCAAACTCAACAGCAGATCCCGCGTTTGACCGGGCAATGAGTCGATCATTGATGGAAGTTGCGTGGCGACGCTCGAGTCGCAAGAGGGTCACCGAAGTCAGTCCTAGTAGAGAGACAATCACCGCTGTGGATAGCACGGAAATATAGATCGCCGCACCTTGGCGCGGAGGTTTACAAGATCTCTCGAAGGAAGGATTTTTTACATTCATGGCGAGTATTTAGAGCTGCGGAGGGCGAAAATTTGAGCCACAACAATTCCGTTGCGACGCACGGTGACGGTGATTCGTTTCAGACCTTGATCCGATCCAGAAGGGCTGCTTGGATTATTGGGATCCACCCATTGCACAGTGACCTCCCTGCTCCAGCCGCTGGAGTTTGCTACAGGTGTGCCATCGCGGTGCTGCGGAGGTGACTTGGACCATCCGTTGAAATCATCGACATCATCGAAATCGAGCCGATTTATTCCGAGCTCACCGACCTCAAGACCGAACAGGGGCAAGGGCCCTGTATCCTGGTACTCCGTGTTGAGGATTTCGGCCATTAATTGTTGAGCGAGTTGAGGCGCACGCGCTTCGTGGCTGATTTCCATCCGACCTCGAATGACCGCGCCCAGGCAATTCATGGCGCCGATCAGCATGATGCCCACCAGCAATGTCGAGACAACCACCTCAATCAGGCTTAAACCTTGACGTTTCGGTTTTCTTATGAGGGTGTGTATCATTTTCATGGTCGGTTCAAGATGCGAATGGAGGTTTCGACGAGGGCTTTTGGATTGCCGGTAACTTGAATCTTGACGGTGACGTATTGCACTGCAGAAGAGGGCTGGAAGTATTGAAATGCCAGTGAATGGACGTTTTCAACTAGACTTGTCACTGTCCCACCATTGTACTGGCGCGTCAGCGAGTCGCCTGGCGTACCCGACCATGCATACCGAATCGTTTCAGCACTTGCGTTGCCATCGCGGTCAGGCACGGTAAATGTGGTAGCATTCAAGGTCTTTTCGCTGAAGGAGATCGCAAACTCAAGCTCTGTCAGCAAATTCATGAGCGCGGCGTTTCCTTCGATGGTTGCGGTGGTTGGTGTGGTTGAAGTGTCAGTCGCCTTCATTGCGATAAAGATTGTGGATGTCAAACCCACAAGCAGTGCACTCGACCCACCCAAAGCCACCATTAATTCCACCAGCGACCAACCGTTGCGTAGCAATAAATGTTTCGGTTTCAATCTCATGGGATCGACGCCTTCCCAGTCTCGGGATCGATGGAGACCGTCTTCAGATACCCGCCCGATTTGACGGTAATCGTGCCGCCGCTATCTGGATGACCGTAATGGTCGAACTGAATGACACTATCGGTGCCAAGGGTGGCAGAGACCAGCAGTGCGTTGTAGGGAGGCACGCTAAGTGAAACTGCATAGGGTGCACCATTGCGGCTCAGGCTTGAAAGACCCGGGATGGAATAATCGTTCGATGCCGGCATGAACGTCACCGTAAGCGGCCCACTTCGCGAGATCGCCATTTGCCTCACGTAGTTGAGATCAGATTTGATTCGCTTGGCCGCCGATTCCGCTCGCATGCGATGAAGGGTTTTGGCAAACTTCGGCCCAGCAACGGCCGCTAGAATTCCGATAATCAACATCGTGATCACCACTTCCACTAGCGTGAAACCAGCTCGACGTTGAATGTTTGAGCCGCGTTGCATAACAACTTCTGCAATCCACACATTCTAACCCCAAATAGCCTCTAGGCGCAGTATCACGACGGTAAAGTCTAGATTAGAGATCAGACACTGCATTGCAAAAACGTGGTAACAGGAAAAAGCATTGCTCCGTTGAAATCGATTGTGCAGTTTGACAGGGCACGTTGGTCTCCTCCCTGTGGGCGATCATCTCGGCTTGCGGATAATTTCGACCCGCCGAGTGGTGGGGATTAAGCAGGTCGTAAGAAAACTGAGCCACTGATTGACACGGACTAGACACGGATAAGACTGAGGTCTTAATTCAATCCATGTCCATCAGTGCTAATACGGGGCGATAACCTTATTCCGCGAGCAGTTCGCTCATCAGCTCGCCGATCTCATCGAAATCGGCGAATTGCATTGTTTCTGCCGAAGTCAGCTCTCGATTTAAGGTCTCAGACCCTTGGCGGTCGCCGCCAAAGGCTTCCAATCAATACGCATGATTTGTTCCATCGCCAGGTCCATGGCCAACGGAGCGAAGTCTTTCTCATCCTCAACCACATTGGGATAAAGCAGAATCGCCAGATTAACACCCTGCGACAGGGACGATCCAAACTCTTCGGATTCCATCAGCGTCTCGACCAGTGGCGGCGTGTCATATTGTGACTGCCATATTCCCAGGTCGGTACCGTTGATGAGATTGTCCCCGTTGGCGTCGCCATCGGCCTTGGTGGCGTTGAGTTTGCCGAAGCCACGCTGCCATGATAAGAAATCACGGCCATCAATGCCGCCATCGTTATCGAAATCTGCCGACACAGCGCCAAATTCGAACGCCCCGATGTCAATACGGCCTCCAATAATTCGACTATAGGCATATCCACGTTGATCAAATCGGGGCACACCACCGATACCGGGCACCGCGTTTGGATCGCCGGCATTAATCGCCGGGCTACTGGCCAGGAGCGCACGCGTCCGCGTCGGCCCGCCGTTGTCGGCCAGCCCTGCCAATTGGGGATTGATGGGAAACGCGTCCGTACCGATCAAGCTGCCACCATTGTCCATGATCGTTGCATCCATTGAATTCCCGAACAAGCTGTAACGCGCAGACACGACGCCACTGACGTCAGGTCCACTGCCACCTGGACCCACGGAGTTGCCAGCTACGATCGTGTGCTCCAAGGTCGCCTGGCCCGACAATCCTCCGCCGGTAGGTTTAATGAATGCAAAAGGGGAAAGGGTGGATGCGTGATTGTTCGTAATTGTGCTGTGTCGGATGGTCAGGTTCCCGCCAGCGCCAATCCCGCCGCCTCGTCCGCCGCTGATGCTCGTAGCACCAGTTTCAGCATGATTGCCGCTGATCGTGCTATTGGTAATTGTGGCAATTCCGCCACTAATGCCGATTCCACCTCCCCATCCATCAGCACTGTTGGTTGCAATGGTGCTGTCGCGAATATCCAAAGTAACATTTAGGGTGCGGATACCGCCCCCGATCCCGGCCCCCTGTATCCCCGAGGCTGCACTATTGCGGGCGATCGTGCTGCGTTCGATCACTAGACTTCCATAGGCCTTGTAGATGCCGCCTCCCTCGCCCCCACCATCGGTGAAGGCCCTGTTGTAGCTAATGGTACTGTCGCGTACGGTGAGCGAGTTGGGAGCGACAGAACCAGCATTGCTAAAAATGCCACCCCCGCCGGCGTTGGAGCCATTGAAGCTCGTTGCATTGCCAGTAATGATGCTGCTCGCCACCGTCAAGTTCTCAGCCGTAAATATCGCACCACCGGAACCGCTTGCATCGCCACCACGGAGCGTCAGGCCGACTATTTCAACGTCGATCAGAGTGGCTGGATTGCCGTCGTCGATGTTCAGCACCCGACTACCGTCACCGTCGTTCGTGCCGCCACCGTCTGGATCGAAACCCCTGATCGTCAGCAGATTAGCATCCGGGCCTTCGATCGTGAGGCTATCGGTAATTGCTAGGTGTCCCAGGATCGTTAAATTGATCGACGCTGGCCCGCCGCTGGTGAGCGCCGACGAGAAGGAGATTGTATCAGCGCCCAGTGCGGTGTTGGCCAATGCGATCGCTTCACGGAGAGAAAGGTCGCCTGGTGCAAAATTGTCGTCGTCTTCGTCCACAAGAGTATCGACAACGAAGCTGACGGGAGTTGTGTTCTGCTGCTCGTAGGCTCCGATGTCGATCCGCGCTCCGCCGATGCCGTTGCCGTCGGCCACCCGTCCGAACGTCGTGCCGCGCTGATCGTTCGTCGGCGGCGGTGAGAAGGCTGGATCGCCTGTGTCAATCGCGGGACTCCCGGCCAAGAACGAGTGTGTTGGAGACGGCCCGCCGTTGTCCCTTAGCACGAAAAGCCGCGCATCGACCTGGGCGGCCGATGTGCCAATTTGGTTGCCGCCGTTGTTGGTGATCGTTGCACCCGTGTTGTCGCCGATCAGGCTGTAGCGGGCTGTTATCGAGCCAGAGATATCGTCGCGGTTCGAGGTTGAACGCAAATTTCCGGCCACAATAGTGTGATCAATCGTCACATTGCCAGACACGCCGCCGCCGCTGCCTGTGGCATTGCTGTCCGAGTCGGCCCGGTTGGCAGTGATCGTACTGTGCCGCACATTGACGGTTCCCGAAAGCGCGGCCACACCGCCTCCGCTTCCGCTGGCTGAGTTTCCGCTGATAGTGCTGTTGGTGAGCGTCGTATTGGTGCTGGGGCCGGTGTGTTCGATGCCGATGCCGCCTGCCCCTCCCGCCGAATTGACCGAGATCGTGCTGGAATCGATTGTCGACGTGGAAGAGCGAATAAAAATGCCGCCGCCGCTGCTGAGGTTCGCCGTGTTTCCGCTGACTGTGCTCTGGGAAATGTTGAAGCTGCCAAGATTACTATAGACGCCACCGCCTAGATTGTTCGACGAGTTACCGCTGATGGTGCTGCCGACGATCGAGAGGCTGCCGCCCCGATTAGTAATTCCACCCCCACTGTCGCTGGCCGAGTTGCCGCTGATCGTGCTGCCTGTGATCGTCAAGTTCTCGAAACTGAGAATCGCTCCACCGCCGTAGGTGCTGCCCACATCTCCGCCGGTAAGCGTCAGGCCGTTGATGGCCACGTTTCTGGTGAGAATAGGAATCTGAATATTAAAGATCCGCGCGCCGTCTCCCAGCGCTGTCGTTCCGGCGAATGCACGGATGGTTAGCAGTTCAGCGCCCGGGCCGTTGATCGTAAGGTTGCTATTGATTACGATCTCGCCGGCGTGGCCGACGTTCGTGAGCTGAATTGTGCCTGTGACTGAGGGTGCGAAATTAATTGTATCGGCCGGGTCCGTATTGTCGGCATTCGCCGCCAGGATCGCTTCTCGGAGCGAAATGCCGTCGCCCCCATTGTTGGCAATCAAGTTGGCAATTGACGACGTTGTGCCGTTGACCACGTCATTCAGATTGCTGACCGTCACATTGGCCAGCAGCCGTCGATCCTCCAGAGGTTCGAAGTGGAGATGGCGAACGAGCGGGCAGGAGACACTTTGTTTCGAGAACGCCTTGCCGAATTGATGGATTTTGAGCATCGGACTGATCTCCACGGAGCACGATCACCTTCCCATGTGCGCAGCAAGCACCACAACGCTGCCTGACAGCACAAGACGCAATGGTGAATGGATAGAGATAAAGGGAGGAGGCCCGAGTGAACCAACACCCGAGCGCCAGTTCCATTTCACGCGGGGCTAGCTGTTCCCCGCTGCCAAAAAAGAGTGCTAATTGAGTCTCCAAAGGGACCGTACGTATTTTTACCTTGGCCCAATAGTGTGTCAAGAAAATTCCTGGGCATAAAAACCGCCTAAATTCTCCCAATCACCACTAGCCTCAGCTCCTCCTGCAACTCATAATCGTTAATGCGCTAACGAATTTTCTTTTGGCCAAATTGGTGGTCCTCTCCGTGTTGCAATACGACTTTGAAGAGAGCCTGGGTTACTGGCTCACGATGACTCATCACGCCTACATGCGGGCATTCAACGAAGAAATCGCCCCGCACGGGATCACCTTTCGACAGGCTCAGGTACTTGGCTGGCTTGCGTTGGAAGGGCCGATGTCACAGGCCGATCTCGCTAGCCGCATGTTGATCGAACCTCCCAGCCTGGTGGGGACTCTGGATCGAATGGAGGCGAGCGGACTCTTGGAGCGACGTGCTTGCCCGGACGATGGTCGCAAGAAGTTGGTGCATCCACTTCCCGAAGCAGACAAGCTCTGGAGCCAGATGATTGCCAGCGGTCGACGGATTCGCCGACGGGCATCAGCTGGCTTGTCGGATCGCGAACTGGCAACGCTCAAGCGTCTCTTGAATAAGGTTCGCAAGAATGTAACCACACCCATGCAAGTGAAATGTGCAAAATAAACCGTCTGCCTAAATACCTACAGCGAGTTCAGGTAGCTCCTCCGAAAAACCCCTCGCCGCTCGAGGGCTCGCGACCCTCCCGAGGGAGGGTGATGAATCGTAATCCTTGGATGCTGCGAATCGGCTCGGCGATGGTGTTTTTGCTGGGGGCAGCACTTTCAGCAGTCGCTCAGCCTCCCGGTGGAAAGCCTGACCAGGCTCCTCCCCCGTCGACCATCGTTGCAGCTCCAGTCGTCGAGCGATCTGTCGAGGCACAGCAAACCTTTGTAGGAACTGTGATCTCACCACGAGTTGCCACGATTGGAAGCGCGGTCAGTGGTCGGGTGATTGAATGTCCCTTCGAGGAGGGAGATCGTGTTGAGGCCAATCAACCACTGGCCCAACTCCTCACCGATACGATCAAACTCGAAATTGCCGGAGCCGAAGCGGAACTTGATTTACGCAAAGAGCAACTCGCCGAATTGGAAAACGGGAGTCGTCCCGAAGAGATTGCCCAAGCCAAAGCGCGAATGGCTGCTGCAGAGGCTCGGCAAACCTTTCTTGATAGTCGTTACGCTCGGATGCAAGGCCTGCGCAATACGCGCGGAGCGGTGACCGAAGAAGAGGTCGAGGACGCCAAAAGCCAGTCACTCGAAGGTCAGCAAGTCTATGCAGAGATGCAGGCCGCGTACGACCTGGCGGTTGCGGGACCGCGCGAGGAAGTCATCGCTCAGGCGCGAGCCCAGGTAGCCATCCAGGAAGCACTGGTGGAGAAGCTCAAAGATCAATTGCAGAAGCACACCATCATCTCACGATTCCCCGGTTATGTGATTCAGAAACTCAGTGAGGTTGGCCAGTGGGTAAACCCTGGTGATGCAGTCGCAGAGGTGGCTAGCATCGACGAGGTAGACGTGGTCGTTCAAGTGGTAGAGGACTACATCTCGTTTGTTCGCACGGGAGAAAAAGTTGAGGTCGAAATCCCAGCAATCCCTGGGCGCAAGTTTGCCGGCAAGGCGATTGCTGCGATTCCTCAAGGGGATGTGCGTGCGAGAACTTTTCCAGTGAAGATTCGGGTAGCGAATGAGATCAGCGCAGATGGCCCACTCATCAAGGCGGGCATGTACGCCCGTGCTTCATTGCCTGTCGGCAAAAAACTCGATGCAGTCATGGTCCCGAAGGATGCCGTTGTTCTGGGAGGCCCCCAACCCATCGTCGTGGTCATTGAAGGGGC
Source organism: uncultured Planctomycetaceae bacterium (assembly GCA_937925545.1). GTDB lineage: Bacteria > Planctomycetota > Planctomycetia > Pirellulales > Lacipirellulaceae > Bythopirellula. The sequence continues at coordinate 315,921 of CALALR010000014.1, read as the reverse complement.
CTCGACTGTTGGAGAAACGGGTTCTCCAATCTCGTTGCCTGTGATACTTGGCACGTCTCTGGGTAACTTGATCCAAGTGACCGGGAATATCCAGCCGGGTCAAATGGTCGTAGTCCAAGGGAATGAACGAGTGCGCCCGGGCCAGCAGGTAATTATCGGGAGTATCACAGAGGGTAGCGGAAACTAACAAGAGGGTTCGATTACTGATTTTGTGATGATGTCATGAATTTAGTTGCAGCGTTTGTCCGTAATCCGGTAAAGATTTCCGTGGGGGTGCTTTTGACAGCCCTCTTCGGAACGATTGCGCTCACGCGTTTGCCCCTGCAATTGACTCCCGAAGTTGATACGCCGACGATCACGATTACTACAGTTTGGCCGGGTGCCAGTCCCAAAGAGGTCGAGCAGGAGATCATCGTCGAGCAGGAAGAACAGCTCAAAGGGGTTGAAGGCGCCAACAAACTTTCTTCTGAAAGTTCTGACTCGCAAGGGGTGATCACCATTGAGTTCAACGTGGGGACCGACATGGATCAGGCCCTGCTGAAGGTGAATAGCCGCCTCAACCAGGTGCGGGAATATCCCGAGGATGCCGATCAGCCGGTGATCACGACGGCTAATTCTTCGAATACTCCAATTGCCTGGTTCATCTTGGGAATCAAGCCGCCGACGGCAGCAGAAATCAGAAAGTTTGCGGAACAGCATCCAGAGATTTCGCAGGAACTTGAGCGCTGTGCACGGACAACCAATCCGGGACTGCTGCTGCATCGGCTTCGCTCACTTGCAGACGAACATCCCGAGGTGAAAGCATTGCTGCCACCTCCGGATCTGGACGTGACGAAGCTGAGGCGTTTTGCGGAGGACGAGATCGAGTCGCGTTTCGAGCGTGTGCCCGGCGTTTCCCAATCGAATGTCATTGGTGGCTTGGAAGACGAAATGCAGATCATCGTCGATCCAGAAAAGCTGGCTGCCCGCCAGATCACGCTCACGCAGATGCGAGACGTGCTGCGAGATCAAAATAAAGACACCTCGGCAGGTGATTTTTACGAAGGAAAACGCCGCTGGGTAGTGCGTTCGCTGGGAGAATTCCGCACGCCAGAGCAAGTGGAGAATCAACTCCTTGCCGTGCGCGATGGAGCACCCGTTTTTGTCAGAGATGTGGCGACCGTAAGCCTCGGATACAAGAAACCTGACGGCGTAGTGCGGCGTTACGGCGACTCAAGCATTGCCATCAACTGCATTCGTGAAACAGGGGCCAATGTACTCGACGTGATGGCGGACTTGCGGGTGGTAATGGGCGAACTGAATCGCGATATCCTTAACCGAAGAGGATTGATGGTCACTCAGGTGTACGATGAAACCGACTACATCAACTCGTCGATTAATCTGGTGCAAGAGAACATCTTTCTGGGTGGTGCACTCACGATGATCGTGTTGATGTCGTTTTTGCACTTGGGCTATCGCACTCTGCTGGTGATCCCCGCAATCCTGGCAACGTCGTTGGGGGCCGTGTATCTCTCTTCCTGGTGGTTTGCCCTGTGTTTGGCACTGATTATCGGAAGTGGTTTCTGGTTTGCCCGGGGGGCACTTGTCGTGGGACTGGCCATTCCGATCAGCATCATCGGCACCTTCCTGGTGCTCGGGATGCTGGGTCGATCACTGAATGTGATCAGTCTGGCTGGTCTGGCGTTTGCGGTGGGCATGTTGGTGGATAACGCGATCGTGGTGCTGGAAAACATCTACCGACGATATTCACAGGGAGAGTCGCCGGTCCATGCGGCTGCCAATGGCACGGAGGAGGTGTGGGGTGCCGTCGTTTCGTCGACACTTACCACGATCGCCGTTTTTCTTCCGGTCGTTTTCATTCAAGAAGAAGCGGGGCAGCTTTTCCGCGATATCGCATTGGCGATTTCCGCTGCAGTGGCCCTGTCGCTCGTGGTTTCGGTGACGGTGATCCCCACGGCATCCGCAAGACTTTTCAGTAGTCGGCGAAACAAGTTGCAACCTGATGATATGAACTTCGGAGAAGCTGATCTGCCTTCGCCAAGATCTGCTCAGCCTGTGGTGATGGTTCGATGGATCAATGCTATCGGATCCAGATTCAATCGTACGATTGTGGGAATCAACCGTTGGATTCAAGGAGGAGTTCTGCGTCAATTGGCAACGATCGTGTTGCTGATTTCGGTTGCGGTTGGGCTTAGTTGGCAGCTGTGGCCGCGGGTGGAATACCTTCCCAGTGGAAATCGTAATCTGGTCTTCGGTATCATCTTGCCTCCGCCCGGGTATAACCTCGACCAATTGATGACGCTGGGTGAAACGGTCGAAGCGGAGTTGCAGCCGTATTGGGATGTTGAAGAGGATGTAGACGATAGTAATTCGGAGATCCCCGCAATTGCCGATTTTTTCTTCGTCGTTCGAGGCCGCTCGGTGTTTCTGGGACTGCGGGCGAAAGATCCCCTGCGGGCCGGTGAGTATGTGCCTCTGATTTTCAATGTTGGTCAGAAGCTTCCCGGTGCGATTGCCATTGGCAAGCAGTCGAGCCTGTTTGAGCAGGGACTAGCGGCAGGCCGCACGATTGATATTGAGATTACAGGCCCCGAGGTGGAAAAACTCGTCGAACTGGGAGGACAGGTTTTCGGACAAGTCATGGGAATGATTCCCGGCGTGCAAGCCCAGCCAAAGCCGAGCCTCGATCTTTCCAGTCCCGAGGTGCATGTTGAACCCCGCCTTCTGCAAGCTGCTGAGATGCAGGTCAACTCTTCTGAATTAGGTTTTGCAGTTGATGCACTGATTGATGGTGCGTATGTCAGCGACTATTTCCTGGACGGAAAAAAAATAGACCTGACACTCAAGGGAGAAGAAAAGTATGCAGACCGCACACAGTTAGTAGGTGCCGTACCTATTGCCACGCCATTGGGACAATTGATTCCGCTCAATGCACTGGCAGACGTGACTTTGGCCAGTGGGCCGGAACAGATTAACCATCGAGAACGCGTCCGCGCAATTACGATCTCCGCTTCTCCTCCCCCCGAGACGGCTCTGGAAGATGCCATGACGACCATTCAGGAGCAGATTGTGCAGCCGCTTCGCGATGGAGATCAGCTTGAAGGGGGGTATCGTATCGCGCTGGAGGGCACCGCTGATAAGCTCCGTCAGACGTGGTTAGCGCTTCGCGAAAACGTTGTGATCGCACTTTTGATCACTTATCTCTTGATGGCGGCCTTGTTTGAATCTTGGCTTTATCCTTTTGTGATTATCCTGAGCGTTCCTCTTGGTGCAGTCGGCGGGATTCTTGGCTTACGCATTCTCAATCTGTTCGTGCTCCAGCCCCTCGACGTGTTGACGATGCTCGGTTTCGTGGTGCTCATCGGCACGGTGGTTAACAACCCGATTCTGATCGTCCATCAGGCACTTAACCACATTCGGTTGGACGGCATGACCGCCCAAGAGGCTGTGCTGGAGAGCGTCCGCACCCGCATCCGCCCGATTTTCATGACTACCACCACCACGGTGCTTGGATTGCTGCCGCTGGTCGTTTTTCCGGGTGCGGGCAGTGAACTCTATCGCGGTCTGGGGAGTGTCGTGTTAGGTGGTTTGATTTCGTCGACGCTGTTTACATTGATTCTGGTGCCAACTTTATTCACGATTACCCTCTCGGCCAAACAACTCATCACCGGTAGTGAAAAGAAAGTGGCCCTGGCGGAGGAAGTCGATGAAATCGGTTCACCAGTTACGACGGCAGACGAAGAATTGGAAGTGGGAGCCGGGGTACATTGAGAAACCACTACTGCCAATCGCACGAGAGCCATTTCTCAGGCTCTTATTGAAAAAAAAGCCGCGACCCCCCGATCGCGGCTTTGTGGTAGGAAAGGCTCCAATTAATTCATGCTCAGCGTTTGGCCCGAAGCCTGACTCAATAGCACAGGCGAATACTCCAGACCTTTGAGCAGTCGTGCCACGGCGTCGTACTCGGCACGTACGGTGGGGATCTTGTTGCCACCGCGAGAGAGCATTTCCTGGTACAGTGTGTCGCGGAAGCTGTCGCAGGCCTTCGAGAGCTTCGTGCGTTCTATTTCAGGAACGTAGTTGCCATAGGATGCGATGCGGGCCATCACGCGTTCTACCTCATGACGTTGTTGGGCAAAACGTGGGCTGGCTGCCATCGCAGGCCAGTAGATGGTTCCTGTTTCCCAGTCGAGATCAAAATCGGACAACTGATAGTCGAGTGCTTCCTGAAGTTCGAGCATCCGGTTCACCTTACGCAGTTCGAGCGTGTGCAACTTTCGCGCGATCCGGTCCGAGTGGTAATGATCTCGGCGAGTATCCTTCACCTTGAAAGCCGTCTGTACATGCTTCAGCCGGTTGTCGAGATACTTGGAATAGGCATCCTCGCCGATGGAAGCAGCTTGGGCGGATTCCAACTCGTAATTGCCCAACGCCTGCACTAATACGGCACTACCGCGGAGGACCCCTTCGGCATAAGTCGAGGAATGACTATGGATTGCCTCGGGTGGTGCGTAGGGAAAGGAAGCGTTTGTGCTCGGAGAGAGGTATTCACGGCTCTGCTGGGCCTCGGCAAAAGTGGCAAGGGTGAAGGAAGATATCGTGACGGCAACGAGTGAAAGTGTGGTACGCATGACTATGTCTCCTGAAGTTTGAAAGGATTGATTCTTTCTGCCTCAACCTATTAAGCGAAGAACAGACCAAGGAGGGACAACCATTTCCAGAAAAAAATCAAACTTAATAGCGAACATGCCGAAAACCCCGGGGAATAGCGAGAATCTCTTCAATTACCCCCTGGTTCGACTTATGATGTCATGAGATATATCCCTTTGGCCTTTGGGGAATCGGACGAATGGGAGAAACTCCATCGGAAGTGACCGTTTTGATCCGCCGTGCTCAGCATGGCGATCCGGAAGCTGGTCCTCAGCTATTGGAGGTCGTTTATCAAAAACTGCATCAGATGGCCGAGAAGAAACTGGCCCAGGAGCAGGAAGGGATTACTTTGCAGGCTACCGTGTTGGTTCATGATGCCTATCTGCAATTGGTCAATGCCGGAGAGGCGGCGAATCTCAACGACCGCAAGCATTTCTACATTGTTGCAGCCAAGGTAATGCGGCGGATGTTGATCGATCGGGCTCGCAGCCGGAGGGCGCTAAAGCGGGGTGGCGTCGATGCCAAGCGCTCCACCGTCGAAGTCGACCAACTGGCTGACCACAAGGACAATACAGATGTTCTCGCGCTGCATGAATCTCTCAAGCGGTTGGCCGAGATCGATCCTCGGCAAGCAGAGATCGTCGAATTACGTTATTTTGGAGGATATACAGTCGAAGAGACAGGTGATCTTTTAGGGGTTTCCGCCAGCACGGTGAAGCAGGAGTTTGCCGCGGCGAAGGCCTGGCTCTATCGTGAACTTACTCGAGGATAAAGATGCCAGAAGCTCCCTGGGATGAAGTCAAGAAAATCTTCAATGAGGTGGTTTCGCTTTCGGAGCCAGATCGTCAACGATTTCTCGACGAGTTATCCCAGAATTCTGCGGAGCTTCATCAGGAAGTCGTTGCCCTTCTAACCTCCTACGAAGCAGCCGATAAGGAGAGTTTTCTGAAAGATCTGAGGCTGGATAGGTCAACTATGCCGGACCTGGAAGAGACCATCAGCCTGGCAGATATGCCCACGATGGATAAAAGCGAGTCTGCCGAAGATGGACTCTCGATGAACACGATGTCCAACGCGGCACCGATCGAAGAAACCACTTTCATTGGTGAGATTGGGGAATACCATCTAGTCGAACAACTAGGTCGCGGTGGGATGGGAGTCGTCTACAAGGCTTACCAGAAGAAACTCCGCCGTACGGTTGCGTTAAAAGTTATCGGTGCCGGAAGTCTTTGCTCTCCAGAAGACATCGCCCGCTTTCACATCGAAGCCGAAGCCGCAGCCCGGCTTAATCACCCGGGTATCGTGCCGGTCTACGACGTGGGAGAACACGAGGGAACCCATTACTACTCGATGGAATGTGTTGAAGGTGAGAGCCTGGCCCAGTACATCGGAGCCAATAATCCCCGGCTCGATCCCCGGCGAGCTACACAATTGATCGAGAAGGTTTGCCGCGCTGTGCAATACGCTCACGATCGTGCGGTGATTCATCGCGATCTGAAGCCTGCAAATATCATGGTCGACAAAGATGGTCAGCCGCGGCTGACGGACTTCGGGCTGGCAAAGGTTTTGCAGGAAGAAGAAGGCCTGCCCATTCCCGGCTAGTTTATGGGGACGCCAAACTCCACGGCCCCGGCGCAAGCTCATCGACAGGTCGACCGTATTTCGAATCGCACAGATGTGTACTCTTTGGGTGCGACGCTATATGCCCTGCTCTCGGGCACTCCTCCCTTTGTTGGCAAGAACTTGATGGAGACGTTGCGCAAGGTCGAGAGCGCCTCACCTGAACCCCTCAGTTTTCACGGTTCGCCGGTTCCACTTGATCTGTGGACGATTTGCGAAAAAAGTCTCGCCAAGCGTCCCGAGGATCGTTACGAATCCGCGGGTGCCATGGCGGACGATCTCCAGCGTTTTCTCTCAGGATTCCCGATCACCGCGCGGGCTGTCGGCCCCGCGACGCGGTTCTACCGGTGGTGTCAACGAAACCCCCTCGTCGCTGCTTTGATCGGTGCCGTCGCGGGGACGATGCTTGTGGCAACGATAGTCTCGATCAGTTTTGCCATTCAAGCGAAGGCGGCCCTGAGTCGCGCCGAGCATAATCTCACTCTATTGGAACGGTCTCTAGAAGAAGCTTTCGTCTCAGTCAGCGAGAATGATCTTTCTGATGAGCCGGGCACTCAGCAGGTTCGCAGGAAGCTGCTCACCATAGCCGAACGCTATTACGACGAACTCAACAACACCGACCAGATTTCACCAGAAAATGTAGCGAATGCAGGATATCTCTTGGGCCGGGTACAGTCTTCTCTCAACTTATCCAATGAAGCTCAGCAGTCATTTGAGAAAGCCATCGCTATGCAGACCGTTTTGGTTCAGAAGCCGGAAAGCACGATCGACGCCTCTTTAGCTTTAGCTGCCTCATACAACGAGCTTGCCAAGTTGGGAGAAAAGGCTTGGAACGTACGGCTTGATGAAGCCAACGAGATCGCCCAGGTGGGATTGAAGTCATGGCGAGAATGTTCCCAGAAGTGTCTCGAGTATCGAACCGCGGCTCTCGCCAAGTCGCCGGGCAACCTCGAAATCCAGAGATTGCAGGCCGACGCCAAGATGAATTTGGGCTTGAGCCATATCGAATTGGGACGCGTAAAACCCGAGGGTAGTGACTTTGCTGAAGCTGAGCGGCTGTTGCAAGAGGCCAACGCGACATTTCGTACTTTGCGAGAGCAAGCCGAGGAGGAGGAATTCGCTCAGAAAGATCTGGCGCAGGGTTTGGCGGCACTGGCACGTTTGCGAGATGCCGAAGCGGAACCGCTAGTAAATACGGACCCGGAAACCTATGAAAAACTGCTCCGCGAGGCGCTGGATTTGCGGTCCCAAGCAGCCGAAACCCTGACGAAGCTTCCTCCAGAAGCGGTCACGGCCGAGACTCAAATGTATCTGGCCAGAAGTTATCAGCTCTGTGGTGAGAGTCATGTGCAATTGGGCGAACTTACAGAAGCCATCACTGCCTATGAACGCAACATGGCCGTGATGCAGCAACTCTTGATGACCAACCCAAGTGTGTTTATCTATCGAGAAGGGGTAGCGCGGGCACAGTTTATGCTCTCCCAACTCATGCTGGCCGACAGAAACAGCCAAGGCTACGACTATATCGTGGAATTCCAGCACACCCTGGTGGATGGATTAGCAATCGACCCGACCAATCAAAAAGCAGCCGATCTGCTTTTTGAGTACACGATCAGTCTGGCGGACTCTCTTGTGCAGGCAGAGTTGATGGCAGAAGCGGTGTTTCAGATTCAGCGAGCCAGAGATTTGCTAGCTGATTTGCAAGTGCTGGGGGGCAATCGCAGTGTGATCGAAAGCACTATTGAGCGGCTGGAGACCCGCATCAAAGAATTGCAGGGAACCGACTTGACGACTTAGGAAAAAACTTCCCCCTAGCCGGAGGCACACCTGCCTCCGGGACGTGTCGAGAAATTCCCGGAGGCAGGTGTGCCTCCGGCTAGAAACATGCGATTACGCCTGCTAGCATCCCCCCCCTAATCCGGAGAGTCGGCAAGTTTTCCTCGATCACGCAAGTTTCCCTAACCGATATCCACATTAGACGTACTTTTTATGTTCTCGGGGGGGAATCGTAATGTTAGTCAGATCGCTTGCTGTCCGCTCATCTCTGATCGTGCTCGCCCTAGGGGGCCTAGGCGTGGCTGAGTCCGTGGGCCAGTTGCCGGCACGCAACTTTCGTAATCAGAGTCCGCATGACTACTCAGACGTATACGATGCCTCGTTTGTTTCCACCGACGCCGACCTGAACCAGGCACTACCTGTTCAGTTTCAATCAGGAGCCCGAGCGGGCGGTTCCGGCCGCACTTCAGCAGCTCAGGCTTCGCTTAGCGGCAGCGGTCAGCGCACCCCGCAATCCTTTTCCATCCGACTGGCACGCGCTCCCAACATGATGGGGGATTTCATCGGCCAGGGCATGGAGACTGCCGAGATGGACATCTTCATTGGTCGCGCTGTTCATCACATCACCTCCATCGATGATTTTCACTTGATTGATGAAACCGGCCCGGTAGCCGTTTATGTGGGTGGACCGGCGGGCAACGCCCCTGGGTCGTTCTTCGTGCCAGGCCCCGCCCCGCCAGCACCTTCGTTGGTCGAGGGGCTTTCGAGTAACATTCCCGGTGTGTTCTATGCCGAATCCACCATCGATGAATTTGTGGACGTATACAATGACGCGAATGATCCGTCTCCCGATATTTCAGGTGCCGAGGTCTTCAATATCTTCCAAGAGCACGTCTGCGTGCTACCCAATCCTGCCGCCGGCGATTTTGTGGGTCGGGTGCGCATCCAAGATAATAACAGCCCACTGCCCAAGGACCGTGTTTTCTTTGATTACAATTTTTACAACAACGTGCCGCTCAATGCCGCAGGAGTCGATGTGAACCGCTTCGCTCCTGGCTTTGAAAAGACCTTCCTGAATAAGATGGCTTCGCTGGACGTGCGAGTGCCGGTTGCGCTCACGCTGGACAGTTCCATGGTGATCGATGGAGTGACGGATACCTCCAAGGGGGAGTTCGGCAATATGGCGCTTATCTCCAAGTTTTTGCTCACCTCTTCGGAGACCTGTGCCCTTGCCGCGGGAGTGGGTGTATCAGTTCCCACGGCCGACGACATGGAAGTCGGCCTGGTTGATGGCACGCGATTGATCGAGGTTGAGAACGATTCGGTGCACTTGTTGCCCTACGTTGCATTTCTCTTCACACCTCAGCAGAGCAACTGTTTCCTGCTGACGTATGTGACCTTTGATTTTGAGACCGCTGGCAATGATGTGCTCGCCAATGTCAATGGCACGGGCTTGGAGCAGGTAGGCGTATTGCAGGATCAGCATCTGGCTACGTTTAGCCTGGCGTTGGGTTCCTGGTGTTACGAGAATTACACACGTGGCAGCATGATCAAACGGATCGGCTGGTCGCTTGAGACACACTACACCGCAACACTCAACGATGCCGACACAATCTTTGTAGACAATTTTCAGATTGGAATTCCAGGTCAGGATTTGTCACTAGTGAACGAGGTCATAGGCGGACACGTGCAAGTGGGCCAGACCATCTTCACGGGTGGCTATGCCGTGCCGCTGACGTCCAGCGATCGGGTTTTCGACGGAGAGCTGCGTTTCTTTGCCAACCGCTTCTTCTAAGAGCACCAAATGCTGCGTCTTTGTACCAAGCCCGAGCTGCGCAGCTACAGAATGCCGACGAATCTGATAAATCAAAAAGCCCCGATCTTTTCGCTAATCAGTTTTCGAGTCTGTGATTCTCGGGAGATACACGGCATTTAGTATTTCTTCGCAATGGCCTGCTTGGCCTCAGTGATCAGACGCATTACAATCTGCGTCGAATCGTCCCGATTTCTTGTTTAAAAGAAATCATCTCATACGAGGATTTGAGTCATGACGTCGATGGAACCTTTTTTCGATCAATGCGCTTCCGCTTCTGAAAGTTGCAATTCTGCTTTTGTCGAGCCTGAAGAGTATTACCAACTCTTGTTGGGTTGGCGAAAGATGGTCCGCGTTGATCATGGGGGCAGCGACGTTTGTGGGTTGATGGATCCCCATTCGGGCAAGCAATATCTGATTAAACGTCGACGACTTCTTCAAGAGTGATCGGCGCCTGATTCTCGTCTACAATGCAATCGGTCTTGGCGAATGTCTGCCAAAGCTAGACGCAAGGCGGGAGAACCGGTGATTCTCCATAAGTCGACAAGCCCGATTTTTCACAATGGCGATTGAGTCATTCTTCCGGCGGAAGAAGTGTGGTTCAGGCAGTTGCACCTGGAAGAAGAAAATAGTTAGTGTAAAATAGCTAACCGTAAATCCCCTTTTTCCCAGCTGCCCGCGTGCGTAGTTCCCGCAGAGGGTTGGAAGATGACTGTTAGGTATGATGTTTAGCGGTCTCGATTTAGCGCACGAAATCGGTATAGTTTGCGCAAATCCAATGTTTTCTCTTCCAAAACCCTTTCCCTCGCTGCACCAGTGCGTGACAATGCAGATTGGCGACCCTGCCGGCGGCATTAAAGTTTTTACTCACGGAACTTGAGGAGCGTTTTTTGTGGCCGAGAGGAAGCTGACTTTTCCTGGCTCAATGATTTTGGGCCAAATGTTGACGATTTTCTCATTAACGATGCTGGGTTGCATTGATAAGGATCCTTCTCCGTCGAAATCAAACTACCCGCAACTGAAAGTGTTGGGAATTCTCTACGGACATTTCCTGAGAGAGAACAACCAGCGACCACCAAAATCTCGAGATGAGTTGATTGCTTACTTGGAAAGAATTCCTGATGAATGGAAGCCGTTGGGCTTTGCGTCAGCGGAGGAGTTTCTCGTATCGCCACGAGATGAGAAGCCTATGAAGATTGTTACGGGGAAACAGTTTGGCCCACAAAGTTCATCCGGATTGCCTTGGGTAGCCTACGAGCAGTCTGGCAAAGATGGAAAGTATTTGGCTATAGATGCTCGAGGGAGCACTAAAGAGTTGACAGAGACAGAACTTCGAAAAATTTTCCCATAAGATTTAATGTATGTAGGAAAATCCACGAGGATGGTTCGGAACAAAGTCCTATGAAAAACCGCAGAAGTTCAAAATGGTTTGGCTTTACTTTAGTGGAACTTTTGGTGGTAATCGCGATCATCGGGATTCTGGTTGCTTTATTATTACCAGCAATTCAGGCCGCCCGTGAAGCAGCTCGGCGGTCGGAGTGCACTAATAAGCTCAAGCAGATTGGTCTGGCGATCACAAACTTCTCTGACACGAAGAAAGTCTACCCTACAGGCGGGACTCGCATTCTGCCTAGAATCGAAGACTACGTCGAAGGGGGAATCCCCTTGGGTCCGGAGAAGCAAGGCCTCGGCTGGGGATATCAGATTCTCCCTTTCCTTGAGCAAACGAATCTTTCGAATATCACAACTTCTGCACAACTTAACTCGGCTGTTGTACCCGAGTACATTTGCCCTTCCCGGCGACCTGCCGTCACCACGGTGGTTCCCCAGGTATCTTCTCTAGCGGTTACGCTTTCTGATTATGGGGGAGCGATGCCTTGTGGATACTCAAACTATACTCAAACAAATCGATACACTCCGATCGTCCCTAATCCGGGCGTCCGAGGCGCGACCCGCGACGATAGAGCTACCCGGCGCGACAGGTTTTTTGGTAGTTCCAATGGTGCAACGCATATCTTGGATGTGCCAGACGATGAGATCTATCAGGGCGTCATCGTACGTACTCCCTACCGCAGAGTAGGAAGTGCTTCTTCTCGGGGTGGACTTACTTCTGTGCCAGCCCTGAACGTCACACCCACGATCGGTTCGGCACAGATTTCCGACGGCACCAGCAACACGATGATGGTTAGCGAGAAATTTGTACGCCCTGACTTCTATGAGGGGGGGAGTTCCTCTGACGATCGCGGTTGGAGTGACGGATGGGATCCCGATACGATGCGGTCCACCTGCTGGCCACCCCTTCAAGATACCCTTGTGGGGACTTCCGGGGGAGCACTTGAAGATCTGTACGGCTATGAGGCTGACGTGGTTAACTTCGGTTCAGCGCATCCAAGTGGTATCAACGCAGTGTTTGCCGATGGGTCGGTACATGTGATCAGCTATGAAATCGACAATATTCTCTTCGATCGCTTGGGCGATCGCGAAGACGCTGAGCTGGTAGATATGAGTCAATTTTAGGAGTCGCAAGAGCAACAATGACATGACTTTTGACGCTGGAACCTCCCGGCAACTTGGTTTTGCGCATGCGTTTATTGCTACTGCGCAAATGAAAATCGTTACTTGGAGTGAATTCGCAGTCTTCAGAGGTTTTGCCGACAAATTTCTTGATAATGCTATTTTTAACGATTAAAATGTGCTTTTGGTGGCGGCTTATCATGTGGTGTCGAGTTGCGCTCGCCTTCTGTGGGGCATACCGCGAAACGCAACTCTTGCCTTTGGTTCCATGGTTCTGCTTGGCTGAGGCCAGGAGTTGAAAGGCATCTGAGAGTGAAGTCTGTTGAGGGTTGAACAACGAAAAGTCTAGCATCTTAGTTTGATTGAAGTGAGTTTCAAAAGTTAGTCACCAGGGTTCTTGCTTTGTTACTGCAGCATGGCGAGCAAGTCTTAACATCATTGAAAGGGGAGTCCAACTCATGTTCGTACGACCAAAGTTACTCTGTGCCCTACTGGCCATCGCGCTGGTAGCTCCCGGCATTACTCAAGGCCAGATTATTTTTTCTGATGCCGACTTCATGTCGAGCAGCTACACTACCAGTTCCGCTGGCATTTCCGATATTCGCTTCAACATCGACTATAGCAACATCGACATTTTTGCGGCGGTGGGTGGAGCAGACTTCCTATTTGCCAACATCCCCCCCTCACCACGCGGTGGCGGAGACACAACGGGTGTTTTCCTCTCGGCAAACAACAACTCGTTGACCACCAGTACTTTGTCGTTCTCATCGATTTCTCCGGTTGGCGTGAACGTCGGCACTGGTACGGCTAATCCCAACTACGTGATGCGGGTCGACGTGTTTCACAGCACAGGCGAAGGCATCGACGACGGATCGGGCAATGTGACTGTGCGTGGCACCACGAACTACTCTCTGCTGGGGATTAACCAGTCCAACTCCACCGTGCAGGTTGGTGCCCTCAACGCTCCTGGAAGTGGCAACCTTTCCGGCCAAGGATTGGGTCTGGCCATCACGGCCGATACGGGTGCCGCGGAGGACTATATGCCTATTTATGCAGGTGCCGCTTATCGCGACCGGCCGGGTGCGGTTACTCCGAGCCAGTTTTATACGGGGACCCAAGCAGGTATGAACACCGGCTTGACTGGCAACCACCTGAACAATTACTGGCTTGCTCAAGGCTTGGGTTTTGAACTCGTCGATTCGGACGCAGATCTTTCCAATGATCTGAATATCTTTACCGGAGACTCGCTCTTCTTCAGTCCTGATCCAACCAACACGGGGGGATTTCTGGGTGATGGTTCTGGGGTGGATCGAAGTATTTTGGCTGAGAAATTTGTGACCCATAGCGATCCTTTTCATCTCACGCCGGGCTCGACCTATCCGGGTATTCCGCCGGGATTTTTCGTGGACAATTCCACACAAACCCCTGGTGTGCCCTATAACAAGTGGGCCACCCATGAGCTGTATTGGGTCGATGGGACCTTTACCTATGTGGTCAAATACGACGGCAACACTGTTCCCGTATTGCAGATCACCCCACAGCAGGGCACGAACGTGTTTGATCCATTCAGCACCAACGGCACGGGTGTGTTGGCCTTCTGGGACCGGTTCGGCGGCTCGATTGCCTTGGATCCTGATGGCGGCAACTTTGTCATCTATGACAACCTCGAATTCGAGGTGGCAGATTCCAACGACGTGCCTGACATGATGGCCTACCTGGCAGCCAACGGCTTGCTGCTTCCCAGCAGCACCCCGGGTGACTTCGATGGTGACGGCGACGTTGATGGCGCTGACTTTTTGAAATGGCAGCGTGGCGAATCTCCCAATGGTGTACCAGGGGTCTCTGTCTCTGCTGCTGATTTGGCCGAATGGCAAGGTGCCTATGGAAATTTGACTGCAGCAGCAGGTGCGGTTCCCGAGCCAAGCAGCGTCCTCTTGCTCGTCGGTATGGCGAGTTGGGGGCTATTGGGTCGTCGCAAAAAGTAGTTGTTGTCTATTATTTGTGGCAAAACGGATTTGCTGGTTAGTTTAGTTTTTTGAGAAGATTGCGGTGTCAGGTGGCAAGCTACCTTGCCGCGAATCGACCCCAAGTTCAACTGTGGAAAACCGCTGTTGTGCTAGGGGTCGGTGACATGCGCAGAGCGATATTACAGAAGGCGTTCACCAAGATTCTGTGCTATAGCTGGTGCTAAGAGTTTCAACTTGGTGCGTTCACAGTGATGGTTCCTAACTTTTGAAAAGGGTAAGCTCCAATGTCGTTACGATCACAACTTTTATGTACTCTGCTTGTGAGTGCCCTCGTGGCACCTCATGCAGCTGTTGGCCAGATTATTTTCTCCGACAACGATTTCCAGGCTGCGAGCTACACAACCAGTAGCGCGGGTACTTCCGACATCCGCTTCAATATCGATTACAGTTCTATCGATATCTTTGGTGACGGCTTTTTGACCGCCACGATCCCTGCTGCCCCACGCGGTGGCGGTAGGGGTGTTTTCATGTCGGCCAACAACAATTCATTTCAAACCGGAGTCCTTTCCTTCTCATCCGTTTCGCCCGTTGGCGTGAATGTGGGGACGGGCACGGCAAACCCCAATTATGTGATGCGGGTCGACGTTTTTAACAGCACTGGCGTCGGCATCGATGATGGTGCCGGGAATCTTTCTCAGAGAGGTAGCACAAATTACTCTTTGCTCGCGATCAATCAGAGCAATACGACGGTTCAGGTGAATAACTTAAATGCCCCCGGGAGCACGGGTAGTTTGTCAGGTCAGGGAGTTGGATTGGTCGTCACCGCAGATGCTGGTTCCTCGGACGATTACATCCCGCTCTACGGAGGTGCGATCTACCGCGATCGTTCTCTGACAGACACAGCCGGACAAGCCTACTCCCAGTCGTCTGGAGTAACGGATTCAGGGCTTATCAGTCGAGACTTGAATGACTACTGGGTCACCCAGGGCTTTGAGTTTGATCCCGTGACACCGGACCCCAACGATAATCTCAATCGTTTTACGGGCAACCATAGTTATCACTCTCCTGACCCCACGAATCTGGCGGGATATCTGGCTGATGGGAGCGGGGCCAGCCGCAACCTGTTCCTCGAAGCCTTTCCTCAGCACAATGATCCACTGCACTATGCAGGGGGTGGCGTAAATCCACCTGCTTTCCTGGCGCCTAATACATCGGTTCCAGGTGGTACCATCTACAATCGGTGGGCGACCCACGAGCTCTATTGGGTGAACGGGGAATTCACTTATGTGATCAATAATGTCCCCATCCTGCAATTCACACCGGATGCCGACGGGCTTAATGGAGATGACAATGTCTTCAGTCCCTTCAGTTCGTCTGGTACGGGTGTCTTGGGCTTCTGGGATCGGTTTACCTCAATCGCTCTCGATCCAGACGGCGCGAACTTCATTATTTACGACAACTTGGAGTTTGCCGTGGCTGGGCCAAACGATGTGCCTGATCCCATGGCCTACTTGGCTGCCAACGGCTTTTTGCTTCCCTCGAGCACCCCGGGTGACTTCGATGGAGACGGCGACGTTGATGGCGCTGACTTCCTGAAATGGCAGCGTGGCGAATCTCCCAATGGAGTACCAGGGGTCTCAGTCTCAGCAGCCGATTTAGCCGAATGGCAAGGTGCTTATGGAAATTTGACTGCCGCTGTGGGTGCCGTGCCTGAACCGACTAGCGTTCTATTGTTGGTGGGCATGGCCGGATGTGGTTTGCTGGGGCGCCGCAGAAGCTAACCCTTAGTAGCTAATGGTTAGCATCCAGTGGCTGGTAATAACCGCCCCTCCTCGGAAGTTGATTTCGGGGAGGGGCTTTTTATTGTGTCTTCGCAGATGCGCAAATCCTGTGCGCGAAACAGCACTTTGCAAGTACTCTATCGGTACTACAATGCAGAGTGGAGAGAGGCTGAAGAGAGTGCTATATCCCCTAGGGTCATCAAAAGGGTCTTGAGAATATGAGATGCCGCCTTTCCAAGAACGGCTTGCCTGATCGCAAGCGTCATAATGGCTTTACCTTAGTTGAACTGTTGGTCGTGATCGCGATCATCGGTGTGCTGGTGGCTTTGTTGCTGCCGGCAATTCAAGCAGCCCGCGAAGCAGCCCGGCGGATTCAGTGCCAGAGCCAGCTGCACAATCTAGGTCTGGCGGTTGCTAATTACGAGAGTGCGCGGAAAAACCTTCCTCCTTCCAGCCAAATGCAGCGCGGCAGCGGCGGTCGAGGGGGAGTTTCCAACAGCTTGACCATGTATTCTGGACAACAATTGAGTTGGATTGTGCAGGTACTACCATATGTGGAGCTCCAATCACTCTACGATCAATTTAACCTGGATGAATCGGTTTTTAATCAAAATGTCAACTTCGCCCCCGAGGCACAACAACCCACAGTACTGCTTTGCCCTTCAGACGGCGCTGTCAATCGGGTTTATCAGAATCCAACTTATACCAACGACAGACCGCTTGCCAAAGGAAACTACGTAGCATTCGCCTGCCCGGAGCACATCACGAGTTCGGTCGTTTGGCAAGGAGCCTTGGTCGAGGTTCCTCAGCCTCTTTCTTTAGTTACCGATGGAACAAGTAACACATTGATGCTAAGCGAAGTTCGCACCCGCGAGGATCCACTCGATCAACGTGGCGCTTGGGCCTTGGCCTGGCCAGGAGCCAGTGTTTTGGGGGCTGACATGCATGGATCGGGGGTTGGGACCGGGAATGTTGGAGACCAACTTGGTGCCACCAATATTCCGTATATTCCCAATCCGACTTTAGTCAACGGTGCTCTCCCTCCCAACGGTACCAACTATCAGGACGACGTGCGAGGCTGTACCAATGGCAGTCCGTTGGACGTAGCATCGGATCTGGAAGGGATGCCTTGTAATTCTGCCAGTTCCCACACAGCCGCCCCGCGGAGTTTGCACCCGGGAGGAGTCAACGCCGCAAACATTGATGGCAGCGTACGGTTTCTTCGCGAGGATATTGATCCCATCCTTTATGGCTTGCTGATCTGTATCCATGATGGCATCACCACGAATGAGAACTGAGGAACACGGATGAAAGGAGCAATCTCACTCGGCGCTGTAGGTCTGGGAGTGTTTTGCGTTGCACTTAGCTTGATCTGGGGATTGATCTTTCCTGCAACCAATCAATGGACTTCTGAGAAGGCGACGGCCCTCTCCGAACTCTCTGACGAGGTTCACAAGCTGATGTTCCAGGCTGCAGCCGCTGAAGAGAATCCTCGTGCCTACAAGGGGAACCCTGCCGAAGTTCAGGCTGAGTACCGAGAAAAGAAAGCTAAGCTTGCCGAGTTGCAGCAAGAACTCGAATCGATCAAAGACAGCCCGCAGACCTCTTCCTCGCTGCTTCGCTGGACCGGTATCGGGTTGGTCGTGGTGGGGGCAGTACTGTTGAAAGTGCTGGGCGACTAGGTATTAACCGAGCCCCTTTGCGCGTCATTCCTCGGCCGGAACAGAGCCGACCGCATCTATTTTATGCGCTTTTCTGGTACCTTTTTGCGCACATTTGTTTGTTTTCCGAGAAAGTTTGAGTATATTGAGGCTTATAGGCGGCTAACACGAGAGGTTGGTAGACTGTGTGCTTGTCGCCACTTTTCCCGGCCTCTGGCTTCCTATTGTCCGTTTTGCACCTTTGACGTGCCAACTCTTGTTTCTTTGAACTATTAGCTATTAGAAAGGGGATTCGACTAATGAATCGACATAATTTAGCCACCCTTCTCGTAGCGGCTTTCCTGGTCGCATTTCTATCCGTTTCAGCTTCCGCTCTGACGGTTCTCTACCAAGATCAAATGAACGACGGTACCAATTGGGGAGCGAATGTTTCCTCTGCCGACACGCCGATCACACACAATTACGACTATAGTGCTGACGGCATCCCTGAAGCACCCAATAGTCAAGGTGGAGACGACGCCACGCGCGGTGTGAAGATGGAAGCAAATTTATCTTCCGGGTCTAGCCAGTTTTTGACGTTGTATCCCGTGGGACAGAATTTCACCGGCAACTATCAGCTGCGGTTTGACGCGTGGATGAATTACGAACTTGGTGGTGGATCCAGCACGGAGTTTCTCGGTGGCGGCATCGGTTACGACAACGTGACGGCCGACGTGGCCAGTGGTGCTCAGGCGATTGCCACGGGTGACGGGGGATCAAGCAACGACTGGCGTGCCTTCAAGTCACCTCCCCAGTTCTTTATTCCCGATGCAGACATGACCGGCGGCAATCATAACGGTAACATAGCTTACTACACAGATTTCCTGCCCTCCGTTTCGGCTCCCGCTGCCCAAGGCCAAACTGGCATTAGCACTGCAGGATCTCCAGGTGTGCAATGGATCACTTGGGAGTTTAACGTCATTGGTAACGAGGTGAGCATTTTCATCGAGAAGCCAGACAGCAGTCGCTTGGAAATCGTGCGATACGACAAGACCGACACCAGCGACGGCTCAGCCGGTGTGAACACCGACGGCAATATTTCGCTGTTTTATGCTGACTTTTTCCCTTCCGTGACCGCACGGCCTGATTTACAGTTTGGCATCATCGACAATGTGATGGTGATGACCATCCCCGAACCTGCCTCGTTGGCATTGTTGGGAACGTCTTTGCTGGGTCTGGTGGTGATGGGTAGGAAGCATCGTTAAGACTCTATAGACTGACTGAACTTGGGGATTTTTTTCTTACTTCGAAGGAGAGTTGACTAATGAATCGACGCATCTTGTTACTATTTTCTCTCTCTCTGAGTCTGCTCACGCTCAGCACTCTCACGGCCCAGGCAGTGACCATCTTTTCCGACGGCTTGGACAGTCTTGCCAACTGGTTGCCTGCTCAACAGGCCGACACCACAGCCGACATTGTAGATTACAGTGCTTTAGGTATCCCCGAGGCGCCCAACATGGTCGCGGCAACCGGTGCCACTACCGGGGTCAAGTTTACTGCCAACAATGGTGATGCAACCGCAGCAGCAGCTGCAATCAACCTCATCGGTTCTGTATCAGGTGGTAACGCCGACCTTTCGCTTTCACGTTACCAGGTTTCCTTCGATATGTGGTTGAACGTGGGCAATCCCATTCCGAGCGGTGGGACCGAGCAAGGTGTTTTCGGTATCGGACGTACCACGACTGCTGCCATCGGACGCAATAATCGCACCACTAGTGGAGACGGCACCTTTGGCTGGCTTGCAACTGAGAACGGTTATGGAACGGAAGACACGGTTGTCTTTGCCAATACAGTTGAACAAGCTCGTAAAAGTGGT
The DNA here is from genome assembly GCA_937925545.1 of uncultured Planctomycetaceae bacterium. Classification (GTDB taxonomy): domain Bacteria; phylum Planctomycetota; class Planctomycetia; order Pirellulales; family Lacipirellulaceae; genus Bythopirellula. Next base: position 296,284 of record CALALR010000014.1, on the reverse strand, counting down.
GGATCAAATACGGCACTTTTCAATAGCGCTTTCCAGACCACGATTTCCAGCGACGTTGCCGATGCCCCGGCCAATCAGTGGGTAGCAGTGACCGTCACTGCGAACAACGGAGCTGTCCGAGTGTTTTACAATAATCGTGAATTTTTCTCTGTCGCTGGGCCCACGTCAGGCGATGTCATGATTGGTTACGAGGATCCTTTCGGTTCGATTAGCGCCGACGGAGTCAACCAATTTGGCATCTTTGACAATGTTGTTATATCAGATAACATTTCGGTCCCCGAGCCGGCTTCCTTTGCCTTATTGGGTGTGAGCTTGGTGGGTCTCCTGGCCATGGGTCGCAAGCGTGCTTAGGAGTAAGTTGCGTATTGAGTAGCGGCCTGCTACAGAATTGAAGAGTTTTTGTTACCCCTCCTCGGCTTGCCGGGGAGGGGCGTTTTCGTGGAATTGCCTGTAGACCGGTGGAATCGTGGTCCGGTCCCATTTTCGTCCCAACACTTTTAAAAAGGACCCGTCTAATGAAAAAACCTATTGTGTTTGCATTGGGAGCGCTGCTCGTAGCGGCGGCTAACAGCCAGGTTTCGGCTGCACTCCTCTCTGACAATTTTGATGTAGACACCTCTGCCAACTACACAGTGATTCAGGATGCCGACGCCCTCGTGCAATTTGCATACGACTACAGCGTCCAGGGTATCCCTGCGGCTCCTGGATCTGCTACGACCTTGGGTGCAAGGTTTCAAGCGAATCTGGTTGCCCCAACTTCTACAGACGCTATCACGATCGTCCCGACTGGTAAGACGTTTGTTGGAGATGTCCAACTTCGGTTCCACATGTGGATGAATGCCAACGGACCGTTTCCGGGGGGTGGCACGGGTTCGACAGAATTCATGACCGCTGGCATTTTGCATAATTCGACTTCCAATAACAAAAGTGGAACGTCTGGCAGCGGAGCCTGGTTTGCCGTAACGGGCGAAGGCGGAACGAGTCGCGACTATCGTGCCCACCTTGATGCTACCGAGAATACTGCTGTGGGAACCTATGCTGGTGGCGGACAGAATGCCCCCAACTACGCGGCCCAGTTCCCCGGCATCGACGTGGCAGCCGTTAACGGCGGTGCATTGACCGCTGCCCAAGGAGCAAACCAGACGGGAACCACCCAGCCTGGTGCGATGGCATTTGCCTGGAGAGACGTGATCATCTCTCGCATCGGTAACTCAGTCACCTGGAGAATTGATGGCAATCTGATCGCCACTTTGGATGTTACGGGTAAGGGCGATGGCAACATCGCGATCGGTTACCACGATCCGTTCAGCTCGGTATCATCGCCTACTGGCCAAGCCTTCGGCCTGATCGATAACCTTGTGGTGACGGTTCCCGAGCCAGCCTCGTTTGCCCTTTTGGGTTTAAGCTTGGTAAGTTTGGTTGCTGCAGGTCGCAAGTGCAGCTAATCAGGCTCTAGTCCTCTTAAGTATCAGACGGGCCCAGGAGAGGCGATTCTCTCCTGGGCCGTTTCTATAGAAGCAGCCACCTGCGGAGACCCGCACGCTAGAGAAATCTGCGGTTATAAGCATGGCCTGCGCATAAGATGGTAAAAGTTGCGCTCTCTGTTGTTGTCGATTTCGTTGACTAGGGTAACAATGGAGAAATAGCCCCTCTTTTTTGGTGAGGGGTGGAGTGTGCGCTAATTTATCTGTCCTTTTCCTCCATTACAGGTTTCCCTCATGAAGCAATCCCGAGTCCATCCCAATGGTGCAGTTTTCTTTCGTGCAGGATTTACCTTGGTGGAACTATTGGTGGTCATCGCCATCATTGGAGTCTTGGTTGCGTTACTTCTGCCAGCGATTCAGGCTGCCCGCGAAGCGGCCCGGCGTTCTCAATGCCTGAATCATCTCAAGCAGATCGGTTTGGGTGCATTGAATCACGAAAGTACGCATGGATTTTTTCCGTCCGGAGGGTGGACTTATGATTGGGGCCCGGACCCCAATCGCGGTTACGGAAGGAGACAACCAAGTGGCTGGGCATACGATCTCCTGGCGTTCATCGAACAACAGAATCTTCGTCAGCTTGGCGCGGGAACCGTCATAGGCACACCTGCCCACCAGCAAGCGATGACGCTTTTAATCCAGACACCGGTAGATACCCTAATGTGCCCTTCGCGAAGCGCACCGAGGCTTCCGCTCACCATCTGGAATGCCCCCGTCAAAAACTTAGGCTCATGGGTTCGCCCACTGACGACCACTACCGGAGCATTTCGAACCGACTATGCTGCAAGTTCAGGAGACTCAAAATTCTGGGACGGAGATTCCTGGTTTCTTTCTTTGTCGTCTCCTTCCGGCAACAACTATTCATCTGTCGATGCTCAAGTTGAAACTGCACTTGCCAATAGACCGACTGATGATTGCGATGGTCCCGCCACTCGCGGTGGCTCGAGGCAGTACTGTCAAAGTGGGGTCGTGGGGCCTGCCAGCGAGACCACCATCAGCCAGATTTCGGACGGGGTGTCCAATACCTACTTTGTCGGGGAAAAGTTTGTGAATCCAGATGAGTACGCGGGGGGTACGGCTACTGGTAGTGGGCTCTCATTGGCAACCAATCAAGCGGCCTACTGTGGCTATGAATGGGACAATCAGCGGAAAACCTGGAATCCTGTGTTGGACAGCCTCACTGCTCAAGAAGATTTCCAGCCGCGGCAGGATACGCCTGGGTTTACGGGTGAAGCCATCTTCGGAAGTGCTCATCCAGCGATTTTCAATATGAACTATTGCGATGGATCCGTTCGATCCGTCTCCTACGACGTCGATCCCTATGTGCATGCCTATAGTGCCAATCGGCTAGACGGCCAGGTTATAGGCAACTGAGTTAGTCATGGCAGCTTGAATCGCGGCGAGCGTATTTCAATTGCTTTTCATTGAATACACGACTTGTTTGTTCAAGATCGACTTGTCGTCCATAGACACTTCCTGGCCGAGTGTCGTTTCTTCATTGTATTTCGCAGGAATCGTTTCTTTCCCGCCCACTATCTTTGAAATCTTGACATGGTAAATTCCAGATTGGACACCTGGTGGATCAGAGGGTGAAGGACGTTTTTCTTTAGGAATTCGCGGACTGGCTGTTCCGAAAGCATCCGTCTCACCGGTCGCTTCTTGAATGGTATTCTTCAGGAATTCTTCCGGCACCATGGTCACGACAGCTCCCTCGACTCCTTTGCCGTCGAGCACGACGTCGCAGGTGAAACGCATGAGACCTATCCCCTGAGATCTCCAAGCGGCAACTCGCGCCGAGATTTCATCTTCTGAAACTTTGCCGTCCTTATCTGTGTCAAGGTTTTCCATCGCTGCTTTCAAGCCGGGGGCTCTTTCCAGTTCCTCTCCTGCGATGAATCCATCTCCGTCGGTGTCGTAGATCTCCATGGCCTTGCTGGCCGCCCCGGATGGGTCGAACGAAGGAAGCTGAACCCTATCTGGTCCCCCGCTACAGCCGATCAGCAGTAGCGTGAGGAATAGTAAACCGAGTGAACCTCCAAGCAGGGGATTTCGCTTGTGTTTTGGGTGGTCAAAGCTGTTGGCAATGGTCACGATGGATCGACTTTCGCTGGGGTGAGTGGCTTAGATAACCGATGGACGCTAGAGCGGAGGGCATGGGATTCGAACCCACAACCCCTTACGGGGCATCTGATTTCGAGTCAGACCGCTGGCCAATTCGCTTACCCTCCGGGGTTCAACTCGCCAGGAGCGAGCTGGAAAGTTTAAATTTAGCCCCAAATGGGCTCACGGGCAATGACGGGGGATTAATGACCAATGACCAAGGGTGGTTGGTGGTGAGTGGTGGGCCCATTTGATATTTGTCCGTGGTCCATAAGGGACATTTGTCATTGGAGATTGGTCATTAGGATTTGGTCATCTTCCCTGTCCCCCGTCCCCTGTCCCCCGTTCCCATCTCGTTCCTCCCATTTCTTCCACCTGTGCGGATTCTTCCCCCTATGCCGCGTATGCACGACGAATGCGAAAAAACGTAGCTGCTAGCAGCCTGGGCCGATACTTGCTATATCCTGACAATCTTCGCGTATTTGCAGTGAGAACCCCTATGGCGGCCGAGAAAACGATCCGTATTGTCACTCGTGGTACAAATGGCGAGTTGCGCACCCGCGACTATCAGCAACAAGAAGCCATTCTGAAGATGCACACCCAGATCGGCATCGACGACTGCAGCACCGACTTGAGTTTGCGGGGTATGCCGGTTTTCCGGGGCCTGATCGGCCCCATGCCTGAGTCCAAGGGGATTGTCCGCTACGAAACGCCTGAGGTGTTTGAAGCCCTCACCAAAGAGTGGGGCAGCACCCCGGCGAGCCGCCGCTCGCGTCGCCGCAAAGTCTGAATAGTCATGAGCTGAGAGTCAAGAGACGAGAGCCAGACAGAACAATCTGGCTCTTGACTCTCAGTTCTCGACTCTTGACTTTCCTCAACGATAGCGGGAATTCGCTGGTGGAGTTTGCCAATTGCCGGTGGCTTGACGTGGTGGATCACTCGGCATCACCTGCCCGCCAATAGCGGAGTTGCTCGTAGCGCTCGGCCTTGCGGCGATCGTTGCACTGCGATAAGTCGAAGGAGCCGGGTTGGTGATTGTTGCGGGTGAATTTGCCATCGGTTGGGCATTGGCCAGGGATTGATTGCTATTGGCAGCGGACGAGTTGCCCACAGCAACGCGTGTGATGATCTCTTTCTCCGCCGTGCGAATTTCCGTGACGGGGACTTGCACCGTCTGCGTTTGCGGTACCCAGGAGACGCGGTTGACGGGAATCTGCACGTTGGCCACCTGGTTCTGCCACGTGGTCACTTGCTCTACTTCGTAGGTCCAATAGGGAGTCATGAATGGATTCCAACGTCCCACGAGAACGGGAACCACCTGGTACTGAGTGACCGGCACCGAGTACACCTGCTGGTGACTAATTTTCTCGGTCGTAGTCTGTGGTACGTAGACGGTCTGTTGGCGATCCTGCATGACCGTGACGGGGACCTGCTGTTGCACGACTTGCCGCGTAATCTGAACGCCGTCCCGTACTTCGGTAGTGACTTCCTGAGCGATCGCTCCTAGCGAACCAAGGAACAATAGTAGGGATGAAAGAGCGACGGTCCATCGTCGAGCAACAGACATTTCAAACCTCGGCGATTGCAGTAGTTCTGATGTATTGCAGCAGTTCGTGGAGATCAGACACAGATTTCTTCTTAAATCCAGCTATTCCAGATAACAGTCTTCTTCGTTATTCATCGGCCTTGAGTGGCGAGAATCATCAACTCGCACCCGCTTCAGCTAGCACTGGTAGCAAGAAGACTTTAAGATAACTGTTTAGCCGGAGACACACCTGTCTCTGGGCACTGCTATGATACATCCCTGACCGCGTGGCGGTCTGGCTAAGAATTGCATATTGTTCGAGACAGATCCTTGATTGATTCCCAATTGCTAGAAATCCTCCGCTGTCCCCAGGATCATACGGAACTCAGCCTGGCTGAGGCCGAGCTGGTCGAGAGAGCGAATCAGCAGATTTTCGCCGGCAAGGTGTCTAACATTGGAGGCCAGCAGGTGAAAAAACCGATCGATGGAGGCTTATTGCGAGCCGCGGGCGACTTGATGTACCCAATAGTCTCAGGCATTCCGGTGATGCTCTACGACGAAGCCATCGACATTCGCCAGTTCTGACTTTATCCCATCAACCTATTCACCTCATCACCTGACATGCAAAAAACAATCTTCCAGAAAATCGCCGATAAAGAGATCCCCGCCGATATCGTCTACGAAGACAACCAATGTGTGGTCTTCCGCGATGTGAATCCCCAAGCTCCGACGCATGTGCTGGTGATTCCCCGCGAGCCGATTCCGTCCATCGATGCCCTGGCCGAAACGAACTCCTCGCTACTGAGCCATATGTGGCTCATCATCCGCGACGTGGCACGTCAGCTTGGCATTGCGGAAACCGGGTACCGAGTGGTCGTCAATTGTGGCAAAGAGGGCGGACAAACCGTCGACCACCTGCACTTCCACCTTCTGGGAGGTCGACCGCTTCAATGGCCACCGGGGTGAGAGACTATTTATTAAGTTATGAATTATGAATGATGAGTGCTGTTTGCCAGAGAGCCATCATTCAACTCTTGCGTCGAGAGTGACTAATTCGTTAAAGCGGTCGACGTTTCGTCGTCCCGCCCAAGCGATGCCCCGCAACAGAACTGCCCGGAAGATCGGATCGTCGAAGGTCCACATGTAATGACCCGGGATCGAAACGAACACGCGGCCACGGCCATGCTCGACAGTCCAAAACAGGGGCCGCGGTTCTCCCTCCTCCACGCCAGTCCCCAGCAGTGAGATCTTCGATGGATCGCCTCGCAGCCGCCAATAGCTCTCGTCAACCCAATCGACTTCCGTAAGATTTCGCGCGATCGGATGATCTGGGTTATGACTGAAATCGACGTTTAAAGGACCATGGCGGTAGCCGATGGAGCCTCCGAGTGAGGCGAGCCCAATCCGCTTGGCCATTTCTACTTCCCCACCCTGTCCATCGACGGCCCAATGGATATAGATGGCCCCACCCCCGCGCGCCAGGAAGGGATCGATTGCGGCTGCTCGCTCATCATTCCAGCGCCCTCGTTGGTAGAAGACTAACACGTCAGCCGCATCGATCTGAGCTTGATCGGGAAACTCCCAAGCGGTCTCCACCTCGGTCTGAGGAACTTTGGATAGCATGGCAGACCACACCTTCTGCCAATTCGGATAGTCGTGTTCGCCAGGATCGTGGTCTTTGGGGCCGGCCACAAGCACCAAGTGGAATGGTTCTTCTTCTGTAAGCGGTTCTGCTCCGGCCAACAACTGCTCGACTTCCGCCTGAGAACGAGCAGGAGGGACTTCACCCTCACCATATTCAGGCATGCTAAACGAAGGCTCCTCTCCAGTAACTCCTGGCATAAACTGAAGGATCAGGATGAACATGACTGACAGTTGCTTGACGTTCATTGTTTCGCACCATTACTTTTGTATTTGTTCAATTGAGTAAGCGCTGCCAGAGGTGGTTGTGGGTTCACTTACGGACGAATGGCACTGTGTAATGCAACATTTCGCTGACAACCCAGCGTATCATATTCTACTTTGGGCATTAGGGCTATGAGTACGTCGACCTCGGACGATTCTGGCAGATCATTTTGATAGTGGGCTGCCAAGGCTTGTTTTCAGTATTCGTGTTTTGATGCCGGCCCCCCTGGCAACCAGGTCGCCCGAACAATGGGCCCCTTTTGGCTGTTGATCGAGTTGTTTTAAGACGTGGGACTCACCCCTGGTGGCAATTATCAAACCTTGCCACGGTTGATTACTGGCATTGGTGGGTGGTCTATCTGTGGGTTGCTTTTTCTTTTGCAGTTCTGGCAACCAACGTCGTGATCGTTCTCACGCGGCTCAATCAGATTCGTGCATATTTGGCGGTTGAGGCAGTGTTCTGCAAGGCAATCGTAGTATCTGCTTTTTGTCAAGCTGAAAAGATACCGTGCCCTGTTTTCGGTGGGATACAATTTCCGGAAATGTATATGCAAGCTGTCAATTCAGATGACTGTAAAACCATTGTCACCTTCATACAATGACTCGATTAGTCCTTTTAGTCACGATTTATACGTGAAGAACCTAATCCGATTTAGCAAAGAATCTGCTATGAAATTAAACGTACAGACAGTAATTTTCCTGGCGATTACCTTCATAACGGAGGTCCATTCACGTTCGTTCGCTCAGGATGCTGGGAGGATTAAGAGTCGTCCCAATGTATTGATTATCGTTGCTGACGATTTGAATGCTGACCTGGGCTGCTACGGCAATCAAGTAGTTAAGACGCCTCATATCGATCGGCTAGCTGCAAGGGGCGTGCGTTTTGAACACGCTTATTGTCAAGGAACTGTCTGCAATTCAAGTCGAGCATCCATTTTTAGTGGCCTGCATCCGCTTACTACTAATGTTCTTGATAACGAAACGTCTTGGCCTGACCGGTTAGTAAATTGTGAATACATGCCAGCCTACTTTCAGCAATCAGGATATTTCACGGCAAGCTTGGGGAAAGTCCTCGACCATAAGCGGGTGCCTGAGCAACCCTATTGGGATCATGAGGTAAAAGAATGGGGTAAATCTCCTGATGAAGACCAGATTTATAGGCAGGGTCGGCTCTATTCTGACAGTCCAGGGTCAATGTTTTGGGCTGAGCTGAAGGGAACGGACGAAACAACTCCCGATGGTGAGATCGCGCTGAAGGCGGTGCAACTGTTGCATGATCGAAGAAATAGCGACCAAGCATATTTTATCGCTGTGGGATTCAGAAGACCTCATACCCCTTACGCTGTGCCTCGCAAATACTTTGATCTATACGAACCAGAGCGGATTCAAATTCCTGAAGTGCCTCAAGGATATTCCGAGACGCTACCACCTGGAGTGAAGGATTGGAAACCTTTTGCGGGAGGACCCGATGAAACCAAGCACGCAATTGCGGCTTATTATGCCTGTATTTCTTTCGTCGATGAACAAGTGGGGCGAGTGTTGAACGTGGTAGATGAATTAGATTTATGGCAGGATACAGTCGTGATGTTCATTTCTGACCATGGTTATCACACCGGACACAATGGACTGTGGCACAAAGGATGGCTTTTTGAACAGACCACGCGGACGCCGATGATAGTTGCCGCCCCGCATCGTCCGGCCGGTGTCTGCCGGCGCATCGTGGAATTTGTGGACATCTACCCAACACTGGCCGAACTCTGCGGCCTGGAACCTCAAGCGGCGCTTGCTGGGGAAAGTTTCGTACCTCTATTGGAAGATCCCCAAGCTGAGTGGAACAGAAACGCTTTGAGCTCCACCGCCGTCCTTGATGAGGAGAATCGGCGTCTCTTCTTAGGAAAAAGTGTGCGAAATACAGCCTATCGGTATACCGAATGGGATGGAGGAAACGAGGGAAAAGAACTCTATTCGTTCGCGGACGATTCCGCAGGACTCAGAAATAGAGCCGATGACCCCTCTTTGGCTACCATTAGACAGAAGATGAGAGAGCAACTCCATGCGATGTGCGAGGGTCTTTGATATGCGCTCTGAATTTGGTACCAGAATCACTCAATCTGCGGTCCCTCTCACCCTGTGTCTTGTAGCCTATCTGGTTAGTTCGCCCAACGTTGTTGCTCACGAGCATACTTTGGAGGGGTACCTGATAGAGAATCGTCGGACCTCCGAAACGGAAGGGGCATCTCACTCGGAAGGTGTGCTGGAAATAGAGGTGTTTGATGAGCTGACTCGCCAGCCGTTGTATGGTTTGGTAAAGGTGACTAATCTCGCTTCAGGCCGACCCGTACGACTGGAAAGGTTTTTAGAGCGGCCCATGAACTGGTACGCAACTCCGCCCCACGCGACATACTCGGTGCCCCGGGGGAGAATTCGTGTTGAAGCCTGTCATGGAATCGAAACAGAGATTTTTAGCATCGAACTCGATTTTTCCCAGCAAGCAGCGCAAAGCATCTCGTTGCCGCTCCGCAGATTCTATGAGCCCTCAGCACACGAGCTGCGTGCGGGCAATACCCATTTGCACCTGATTTGCGACGAACATCGAAAAATGGGAGTGCAATTGGAGTCTCGGGCTGAGGCGGATCACTATCTTCAGACGGTCGGTCAAGCCGATGGATTGGATATCGTCTATGTATCGTATTTGACTCGTCCCGAAAAAACTTATGTCAGCAACGACTACAAGCATGAGGATCTACACCAACTTTCCAGTGAGAAAATCTTGTTTGTGAACGGGGAAGAATATCGCCACCAAGGGGGAATCGATTCGGAAAACACAAAAATTTCTTATGGCCACGTCATGTTTCTCGACATCCCTCGCTTGATCTTGCCAGCAAGCATCGGTCCGGGACTTTCGGAAAACCCTGCGACGACCGACGGAATTCCCTTGAGAACCGGGATTGAACAGATACGGGCTGATGGCGGCACAGTAGTCTGGTGTCACGGACTAATGGGCACCGAGGCTTTGCCTGATTGGATTGACGGACTTCTGCACGCGCAAAACATTTTTGACGGAGGAAATGAAGGCACTATCGACGAAGTCTATTATCCGCTCTTGAATATCGGAATGAAGATTCCCTTCTCAACTGGTACGGATTGGGGGATATGGGATTTTTCTCGAGTCTACGTGCCCGTCGCTGGAGATTTGGCTAGCAAATCTTTTCTGGCAGCACTTAAACAAGGCAACTCTTTCATCACTAATGGCACTTTCCTGGAGTTCGAGGTCGAAGGAAGGCAATCGGGAGAGACTATAGTCCTCGAGGGTCAAGGCAAGATTAAGGTGCATGCCCGTGCCATCGGGCGGGAAGATTTTCTGAGTTTACAATTAGTCCTGAACGGCAATGTCATCCACGAGGTAAGCCGTAAGCAGGTTGCCGGACATTATGAGGCAGAGTTGGAGCAAATGATCCAAATAGACGAGCCCGGTTGGCTTGCGGCGAGAATTCCTACAGACCGACAATACGATATCCGATCTCGCCTCACAGGAAGCAGCACAAACATTTTGGGAAAGACGCTGTTTGCTCATACGAGCCCAATCTACGTGTCTGTGGCAGGTCACGAAGTTTATCAACCAGAGGCTGCCAGAATACTGATCGCCCGCTTGCAAGCGAGTATCCAAGAGATTCGCACCAAAGGGGTCTTTCGCTCCGCAGATGATATGCGTTCTGTCATGAAGATCTACAATCAGGCCTTAGAAAAGTTGATTGCAGAAATTGAATCAAGGGTAAAAGAGTAAAAAGCAGAGCTTGAAACGAAGGCCGTTTTGGCTTTGGAACTTGGAACGGTGCAAAAAACGCTATAATATGTACGATTATAGATCGTGTCCCCGTAGCTCAACTGGATAGAGTGTCGGCCTCCGAAGCCGAAGGTTACTGGTTCGAATCCAGTCGGGGATATTCAAGGCAGACAACGACTTACGTCGATTCTGTGGCTTGATTATCTCGGCCGTGCACTGAATAATGCACGGAATCAAAATGCCTTCCGACCGCTGCAACAGGCGGGAGGCTTCGAGTGACCTTTCGGTCAACCCTTCTGTGTGTGCTTGTTTCTCAGAAGAAATAGATCGGAGGGTTGTTGTATGGCACGTGTCTCTAGGAAACCTTGGTACAGGGCTCAAACCGACTGGTGGATGGTTACCTTCAGTGGCAAGCAGTACAAACTCGTCAAGGGTAGGAGCAACAAGAAACTTGCGGAACAAAAATTCCTCGAGTTCATGCGCACTGCAACTGAGGCTCCCGAGTCGCCGGACCTGAAGGTTCATTCCGCTTGTGAGTTTTACTTGGAATGGGCGGCGAACAATCTGAAGCCCCGTACATACGAGGGCCAGAAATGGTATTTGCAGTCGTTTGCGGAATCGTGTGGTCCGCTTCGAATAGACGAGCTCAGGATATTTCACGTTACCCAATGGCTGGACGGAAAAAAACGTTGGGGCGAGACCACTCGCTCCAATGCCAGTAGATGTGTAAAGCGCGTTTTCAATTGGGCCGTTGATCAGCAAATCCTTGCTAAGAATCCAGTGGTCAACCTGAAAACTGGCAGAGGAAGAAATCGAATTCAACCCATGCTCGAAGACAACTACCTCAAACTTAAGCGAGCCGCTTCTCCAGAATTGAAACTCTTGCTTTTCGTTCTGAAGCAAACCGGAGCACGGCCGATTGAGATTTATAATTTGACTTGGGATGAGGTTTCGGCAGAGACTTTCTGTATCAAAGACCATAAGACTGCCAGAACTAAAGGCAGTCCGAGAACAATTTATCTGAGCCGGGCTATGCAAAGATTGATGCCCAGATTGCAGATGAAGAGAAAGAGTGGCTGCGAGCATGTCTTCCTCAACACGCGGGGCAAGCCTTGGAACTGCAATTCGGTTCAGTTGAGTCTCAATCGACTGCGAAGAAAACTGGGAATCAAAGAACCTGTATTCGCTTATGGGCTGAGGCATGCGTACGCCACGGACGCGCTGCTGAGGGGAATCAACACGGCAACGGTCGCCGAGCTTATGGGACACGCTGACACCACGATGGTCTGTCGCGTTTATGGACACCTGAGTTCTCAGAGAAAATACCTGATCAGTACGGTGAACGAGATTATCAAACCCGTACGGCCTTGAATTCAAGTCAACTCGGCCTTGGGAGATGTGGTTCATGGGCATGGTTGTTCCAACTGAGGGGATAATCTACTACTTTTTTGCCAAGCCTTGCTCAATCGCTCGCCATCAAGATGCTTTAGGATGGATCTGGTCGTTTTGAGCCCAGTTTCACGAGATGCGGGCTTGAAAACTGAGTTATTTTCAAACTCAGTGATTGTTTCTTCTCGAATCCGCCAAGGCCCATTCCTTCCGCAGAATTGCATCGCAGGAATCTCACCGCTACGACATCGCGCGAGCACCCATCCGTAACTGACCCCGAGCCTGTGCGCCACCTCCCTTATAGTGAGCAAACTAGATTTAGCAGAATTTATGTGACAAATCCGAGTCATTCTTTGAAACCATTTGTAGGAAATCAAGACAACGCAAATCACCATTAAAATAGTAGTGTGCGTCGTGCGACTTGTTAAGCAACTAGCGTTGGCAATGCTCACAACGTGCATCAATAAGCGAATACTTACGACGACGACTCTTTCAGCCAATCAGACTGTAATCCCGCCCCTTGGGATTTGAGCCGGATTTTTTAATCTTCTTCGCGACGTAAGTGTTCCCCAAAAAATTTTCGAATTTTTGTGGGGATGCCCTGTTGGAAGATGGATTGGGAATTATTGTCAGCAGTAAATGAGAAGTTTCTGGCCTAGTCTTCTAGCTGCTCACGAAAGTGGCGAAGCGAGTCAAGGAATTTTTCGCCATCTTGAAGAAGTTGCTTGGAAGAGTCACGAATCTTCACTAGTTCAGTCGAATGGACCCCTTGAGTTTGCGAAGTATCCAAGCCGGGGAATCGAAAACCGCTGGGTACGCGATAGGCCCGAAGTTCCGGGTCGTAGCGAAACGGTACCCCTGCCATCGCAAGTGTTTGCAGGATGCGTTGAATGGTTCTGGTCGAACATTCCATCTCATTGGCCAATGCTTCTACATCCCATCGTCCTGGTCCCATGATACAACGCAAGGTGCGTAACATTCGCGCCATGCGTTCGCATTGACGGGTACGTCGCTCTGCATCCGTACGCGGCTTCTGGGTTTGAGCTTTCTTCTTCTTCGCCATGCTCTCGGATCGTCTGTTAATTGCCACATTGGTGGACATACAGGACTGTAGCGGAGAGCAATGACAATAGTGGGTCGTACATCTGTCCGGTTAATCACCCTTTTGCTCAGGAGTAATTCCTCAAAAATGACCCAGAAATAATCCATTTCTTAGCTTTCCAGCGCAGTGAACTTGAATTTCATTCTTGTCTCTTGCCGCAAAACCTAACGACTCAGAGTTGGCATAGCCATGGGTTATTCTCTTGCAGTTAAATCAACCTGGTTGGAGAGTGATTCATGTGCCTTCTGCGTCGTGGCTTATCAGACGAGTTAATTGGGGCGCTTAATCAGGCACCTTTTTGGCAGGCGATCATCAAGGATCCTGACCTCCATCCCGCGATTCGAGATGGGCATGTGACGGTGTATTATCGGGGGGCTGCCTTACTGCGAAATCTACGTCTTGAAGGAGGCACGCTCTGCGGGGCTACCCATTTCAAGTATGTACCGCTTCGCCGTCCAGATAATCAGATCTATGTATCCTTCAAGTTGGAGGAAAATAGTCTTGAGTTTGGTGTTGATTACGGCGCATTGCCGATCGGGGATGGCGATCCCGAAGTCTTGGAGGAATACAAGCGGCTTATTCAATCTTCCAACAATTCAGTGGAGAGTGAAACAATTCTTCATCTCACGCATTGGCAAGATGCCAACTCGAATTTAATTGTCGATCAGGAGAGCGAATTTCAATTAACGGGTGAGAATAGCGATAAAATGGATCTGCTCCATTACGACATGCAGCTTGGGTGCGCTGCGTTTGTCGAAGTGAAGGGAATAGACGATGTTCGACTGAGCCAACAGGGGAACGGGCTTCCCGAGGTTCTAAGACAGCTAGCTGGATATAGCAGCAGGATTGCCGGTCACCGAGACGCTATCCTGAGTGCCTTCAATCAAATGGTAGAGGCAAAGCGGCGACTCAACCTCAGCAATCGTGTCGAGGGAATACCAGTGATAAATCGATTACTTTCCAAGGCCGTGTTAGTTATCGGTGGATGCAGCCGCGAAGCTGTGAGTGCCATCCTCAATGGGGAAGGGCAATGGGGGCCACTGCTTAGTGAATTAGATCAGGTGGCGGCAGGTTTAATCTTGTGCGGGAATCATGGCGGAGACCTAACCTTAAAAGGCCATAGGCAGTGCAAAGTCTTTGATCCCACCGTTCTCGAATGACGGCAAATTAGTCCGCTTGAATTCCTGCGAATTTGATTTGTGAGCCTCCTCGTGCAGTCCGTAACGTGCCAGTACGGCAGGCATAATCTCACGGAGGGGAAGTAGTTCCTGCGAAGAGCTTGCTAGCCGGTTGTGTGAACAAGCAGGATTGGCTGGCATCATTTTTTCACTCGTTTGTTGGTGCTGGTGAAGATTTTCCCCCTCGTTCACATAATATACGGGTGTACACTTATACGTCAAGTAGCTAGAATTGCCACGAGAGTAGCTTTTGTCGTGCTGCCCACTGAAACCAGGAGCCAACTACCATGTCGCCGGAAACTTCCATCCCTCCGTACCAGCAAATAGCTTGTTCAGAGTCGCGTGAGTCACAACCGGCTACTGACGAGGGGGCTGAACTCTACGCCCGCTACCTGGAGCAGCAACGGCGTCTGCATTGTCCCAGCTGCGGAGAATCCGCTGAGGTGTTTTAAGGTCGTCGAGCAGAGATCCGCTGCTGCACTTAATAAGAGCTGCTGGAGAGTTCCGCTAGGTCGACCTGTTCACCATCTCTGAGCACGCGGACATTGCTCAGGGTTGCGGCAAACTCTTCCGGCACGAACGTATGAACCGGAATCACTGTCCGGGGATGGAGTGAGTTCACGAAACCCACGATGTCCTGGGGGAGGATATGTCCGGACGTATGAAGTTGAACCAGCTTGCCATGAGCACGCTCGAGGGCTTGTAGCCAGGGTTGGGCATCGGGTTTTTCCAAATAACCTTCCCAGCGTGAATGGAGGCACACAACTCCCGGGGGAAGTGTGCCGCCAAAATCTCCATCCAACATTGATCCCCGGAATGCCATGACGTAGTTTTGCGGCCTTGCGAGGATTTGTGGCATTTCGATTCTTGCCGCTTGAAATTCCGGACATTTCTCGGCCAGCATTTTTCTTTTGGCTTCGTCCTGCCAGAGGGAGCTGGGAAAAAACACCGGCAGGTCGTTATCTCTCCCGGGCACGGGGACACGGGTTTCACTGGCAATCAAACGAAGCACAAACGCCGTATAGGCATCGGCCACGAACGTCCGACCCGACTTGAGGCAGGCTCGTATCAAACCGACCAAGCGATCAACGTGTTGAGGTGAAAAACTGGCCAACACCAAGCCACTCGCTTCATTGATATGAGTAACAAGCTGGTCTTCCAATTGATACTCGTTCAATTTTTCAATTTCTGGGATGCCAAAAAGGGTTCCTTCCATTAACAGCACATCCAGGTTCTTCTCTTGGATGGTTTCGACGAGTATTTTTTCCATCTGGGGTTTGCGGCCATGGAGTCGCAAGTCTCCCGAATAAAGCAGAGATTGCCCCTCGGCTTCCACCAGCATGGCAATCGCGCCGAAGATCGAGTGATCGACGGCCAACGGGGTGACGTGAAAATCTCCGATCCTTGTAGGTATTTTCGGTCGCAATTCATGAAATCGTTCACGGGGAATGCGGATCTGTCTGGCGAAAAGACTACCGGCAAGCATCATTTTGCTGGTACCGGTAGTGGCGTAGACGGGAATTTCCGGGAATGAGCGGTCCAAGAGTCCACAGTGATCCTGGTGGGCATGGGATAAGAGGATCGCAGCGGGTGGGCTCTTGCCGTCATAGAGACCAGGGATCGAGGGGAGCATGCCCGACCGGATGAGTGCAGGGGTCGATAGGGAGCGCAGCGGACGACTATCGAGGGGTTGCCGGTTACTATCGAAGAGGGGAAGACCCACATCGAGTAGCATGCGAGAATTGCTGGTCGAGACTTCAATACAGGTTCCCCCGATTTCTCGGGTACCGCGATGGATGGTCAGTTGCATGCAGAATACGTGAAGGGTTGTATGACACGAATCACAGAAACAACAACCCCCTCATCCTGGCAGCTTGTACCGACAAGGGTGGGTCAGAAGCTCACGACGAGTCTGCGGAGAGTTCCCCGGTTGCTAGCGAACTTCATCGAGGAACCATCGCTTTTCTGGGGGGCTCCAGGTGAGTCGGTAACGTTGTACCTGCTCCCGCGAGGTCTTGGCCTCCGTCAGCAGTTGGAGGGAGCCGTTGAATTGGTACGCTGGCCAACCTTCGGTATTCTCCGGGAGGGGTAGCTTGTCATGGGCAAACCCGCTGGGAGTCGTGGGTAGCACACTCTCAATGGTGTAGCTGAGAGGAGGTAATGCATGATAGAGATGCGGTCTGGCAGCGGTTTCCTGATTGGTCATCCATTTCTGCATCTCTGCTGCAAGGTATTGACGAGCAGCTGATTCGGAACCTTCCTGGGGCTGACACCCCGCCAAGGCTAGTATTCCGATCAGCAGTAACCACATCTTCTGGCAAGGTTTCATGAACGAATCTCCACAGGCAGGGGATTTGAAAGTAGTTCTTGTCCTATAGATACCCAAAAGAAGTGACAACAGTGGGTCAGAAGCCCTCAGCTTTCTTGAGGTTTTTCAATCAGCTAACTGAAACACGGAGAATTTTTGCCGTTTTCGCCAGAACACTCCCACTCCTCAAAGACTCTGTCCGCCAAAGGAGTCCCCCAAGGAAGATAGAATTCCCGCTTGTTGTGCTGACGAAGAATCTTCTTGGCCGCGACAACTGTGGCTTCACTCGTTTGGTGGTGACACGTAAGTTCTCCACAGTCGCAAGATTGCCAACCGGTGAGCTCAGCGGCTGCAACAAGGTCCGCCGGGTCTTCGAGTGATATGGTACTCTTGAGTTCCGGACAGAAGAGGACCCAACTATTTTCGCGGTCACGACAGAGTTTTGCAGTCAACATGATCGGATGAGCCAATGGTTTGTAGGAAAGTACACAGAGCTTTACAAGAATTGAGGTTTTCTAATTCACACTTCAAGCTGGAAATACTTCCCCCAATAATGCTTCGTTCGTCTTACTTATTACTCCGATAAACCACTTCAGCCACGATGAATGCGATGATGAAGATAACGATTTCGAGCAGTTCCATGATTTCTCCTTTACGTGCAGAACGACATTAATTCTTTTGAGCAGACCTGTTCAATCGTCGGTGGTATCACTCAGTGCTTGTTGTAGCGTTTGTCGATAGAGCTTCCGAAGCTGAGGGGGTTGCAGGATCTTGACCCGTCCGGCCCACGACAAGAGCCAATGAAGGATTTCATCGAGACCGTCCACGGTAAACTTGAGCGTGACACATCCATCACGATGGTGCGTCACCTGCTGGGTGTGATGCCACTGGGTTTCGGTCACGAGTTTTCCACCCGCCGGATTGAACAATAATTCGACCTGATAGGTCTGATCTCCTCGATAGACGGCCCAGGCATTGCCTAAATACTCTCGCAAATTAAACGTCTCCGGTACGACCGCTGGAGAATCCAACATCCGTAAGGTGTGGAAACGGGTAATTCGCAACGTCTTGGGAGTCTGTTCTCCCTCCAAGTGCCCTACCAAATACCAGGCGTTCTTGATCAGGCACAACCGATAGGGATGCAAGACGATTTTTCGTGATTGCGCTTCATAGGGACTCTCATAAGTCCCCGTGAGTTGTCGACCTTGCAGCAAGGCAAACTGGGCCGTCTTGATGGTCTCGTGATGTTTACTATGGTCCGCCAGTTTCAGGTCAAACACCTCGATCAACTGCATCGCATCGGCCAGCACTTGTTGCACTTCCTGGGGAGAATTGGCAGCCAGCTTTCTCGTGGTGGCTCCGGCCGTCCCACCCGCATCGAGCCCCGCCGCTTGGGTGAGCAGTGTAGCAACGGACTGACCGAGCGATTCTTCCGTCGTGAGTCCTAGTGTGGGAAAGCGAAAATCAGGCCGCACGCGAAAACACTGGTCGGTCTCGTCGAAGAACCAAGGGACTCCCGCAAACTCCAACACTTCTAAATCCCGATAGATGGTGCGGGCGGAGCATTCCAGTTCTTCGGCAAGCGCTTTGACATTCCACCGTCCCCGCGACTGGATCAGATTAAGAATCTTCAGGACTCGGGCCATGCGGGCATGTTGGCGGACCCTGCGATCACGATCCGCCCGACCCGCTACGGGGGTTGTGCGACCTGGGGGAAGAGAGGGTTTTTTAGGCGGGAGTTGTTTGGCCACAAAAGTTTTCGACTTTTTGCTAATTGAAGTGGATGATTCGATTCAATCTGTCAGGTGCGGAGGATGACACAACCCAGGGACAAAATCCGGCAGTATCCATACCAAACAGGCCGCCTCAGCGTCAGTGATGTGGTTTTCGCTCGACAAGTTCGCTCTCCCCGTTTCTCCCCTGTGGATTGAAGGTGGGGCGAATCGTCGGGTAACAGCCCCATGCGTGTTTGGTTGGTTCTTCAGTCATCGTCGTAATCTGGGGATTTCGCGGGAATGAATTTGCGATAGGTCGTCGGCTGCACACTTCTGAGCCAAAGTGCCCGATAGGTTGTGATCGCTTGAGCCACGTGGTGGGCTTTGCAGACGCAAGTTGCAGCCGCTTCGCGCATCGCGTCAAAGGCCAACCAGGCTGCTTGGGGAGCGTGTCCTCTCTCCATCGCTCCGTCCAAAAACTTCCTTTCATAGGCGTCCGTCTCCAACGTTTTTTCCGTGGTGATGTCCTTCAATGCTCGATAGGCAGACTCCCGTGAGAATCCCCCGATCTCGTGCAGGCTGGCCATGACCTGTTCCTGAAAGATGAGGATTCCCCCCGACTCTCGCAGCCACGGCCTCAGGAGTTCGGCTGGGGTTTCTCTCTCTTGAGCCCAAGTAAACAGTTCAACCTCGTCGAGAGCGGACTGCAAGGCGATAGCCGTGATGGCCGCCAATTGGCTAGGGGATCCAGGTTGCCAGGCTTGCTTGGCCTGGTAGAACTCTGGGCAATCGAGTTGATAAATATCAGGTTCACAAGTGCGCACGAGGTAAGGATCAGCACTATCCCAGAGGACCGGCCAGTTGGTCGGTTCGCGGCCCCAATCCACGGCCTTTCCTTGTTTGCGGAGATCGTCTTCCACAAAAGCTGGGAGGGCTTGCAACTGAGTAGCAGTCTGCAGGTGCAGCCACTTGTTGGCTCCCACAGCTGCGATTGTCTTATCGACAGCATTAAAGGTGGTTTCAGGAGTGACTAAGGTGAAGTCGGCCGTCTGACCCAAATGCGGGAAAAAGAAACGCTCGAAGTACAAGCCATTCTCGATGGGATCCACCTGGCTGAGTTCCAAAAGAAACAGCAGGATCGAACTCGGGCCACTCCCTACCAACCACACGGGCCAGTTGTGCCGTCGGCACACTGTGGCGAGTTCGGCGGCGTTCAGGAACCGCTGCTCGGCCTCCGTGCCGGTAACCAGCGCTAGTTCCTCCTGAAGTCGTTGCCAAGCGGTCGTGGCAGAGACGCCCCGACGGGGTTGGTACAAGACCTCGATCTTGTCTCCACAGCGCTTGAGCAAGTCTTTCTGCATGACGTGCCTCCTGGAGGGGGATTGTAGTCCCCCTCCATGACACAGGTGGGTCAGGCTGCTTCGGTGAGGATCCAGGAATGGGCCTGATCGAGGACCTTGGCCAGCAACAAGAGATCATCTCGGCCAAAACTCTCGGTCTGCTTCCACTCATCGCCATCCTTGTAGAGGCGGGCAACGGTCACATTGTGGCGCGTGCCAACGGAAGTTTCATTCTCCCAAATGGTGGCTTTGATGGCCCCGAGACGGACTTCATGGACGGGACCTGCTGCTTTGGATTTGGTGGGCATGGGTGTGCTCCTTATTGTTGAGGCTAATGAAGTTGGATAACTTCTTTACCCGAATAAGGAGAAGCGGCCTGCGGTTACACGAGATTACGAACACAATGAGTTAAAAACTGGTTGCCGGAATCCGTCAGCGACTGTCACTCAAAGCACTCTATTTGCAGCGCACTGCAGAGTTATCCCCACGGTAGATTACGAAACTACAATCAATGAATATGATTTAACGCTATCACCTACGTAGAAGGTTCGCCGAATTTCGCAACAACCGAATCGATCAAGCTCTCTGTTTTCTCATCATTTTCTCGTAGCATTTTGAAGGCACAAATAAGCTGAAGTGCATCGATGGGGGCATCAGCGGGATAGTTTGCTTCTTGCAATCTCTTAGCAATTGCACGAATAAGTTGACGCTTGGCTCGATTGTTGACAGTTGCTTTGTATTCCTCGTAATCGTAGCCTGGGATTTTGTTCGCATAGTATGGGTTTTGCCAAGCTCGATCATGAGACTGTACGTGTTTATGGCGGTAGTGCGTGACAAGTGCTGCAGCATGTAAACATGGCAGGTCATTACGAAAAGCCACTCGTAAGTAACCACTATAAGGATGTGACTTCCCACACTTCGGACACCATATTAGTTCCTTCGCGCCAAAACACGCATTGCAGACAATCAGAGAATCGATCAACTGAGCTTCCGCAATAGACACGATATTCTCACACATCACACAGGATCCTGCCTCTCGTTTGGCGCAATTCATGCAAATAGGCGCATCGCACCAAGTTAAGTGACTAGAGTGACCAATAACCCAGTCCCTTTGGCAACTTTCACACCAACAATCGAATCTGCCGGTAGGAAGGTCGAATTTGCAGTATTGGCAAGAGATCGTTTCTGGTTCTGACTCCGCTAACATGCCACATCTACTACAATAGCTTCGTTCACCAACCATAATCGTAACCCCTCTTCTTAAACATTTTTTTCTCCCTGGAAAGCAAGCGGCTGAACTGAAATCGCGTCGGTTTATAAATCAGCTACCTTACGCAGGAAATAACGACCTCGCCGAGTGATGAGCGAGGTAAAGACGAACCAAATCTAGCTGGTGATGACGAAAAGGCAATAGCTTACCAGCCATCGTAGTCCATGCGTGAAGAGATCCGACGTTCTAGAAAAGCTTTGCTTTTGTGACACAGTTAGCCATACGATGCCAAGGGGTGAACTACCTTACCGCTCACACTTACTTTCCACACAAGAAGAAATTTTCTGAATTCTCATAAAAAGTTTTGCTGACCCAGTACCCAACTAGTCAGTTCAACTTCGACTCTAAAGTGCAGGGTGCCCCGTCCAATTACGGAGAATGGCAGCATGAAATTCTGGCTCTGTTTATGACGGTTGTGACAACCTTTCTGAGTCAGGTTCGCGCTCGAAACGCCTAGTGCAATCCTCTGGCTGTGTCTAGATAACTTAGTGGCTCACCCGTGATCATCAGCTGATGGCAACGCTCAGCTTGGCGAGGTAATTTAAGCCTTTTTGATATGGTTAATTTCCCCACTCGGATGAAATCTAGATAAAGTTGGCACAACTCGAGCACGGCTTCATTGAGAAACGAAGCGCTCTTGGCAATAATGTGGCATGAAGAAATGCGACACATAACGTAACCGAGCACGACTTGAAGAATCTGCAAACTACTTCATCATCTACCTCACAGCGCGATCCGATCCGCGATGCTCCACTTCGCGATCCAGGGCAATCGCTGCGAGAACAAATCTTAGACCAAGCCTTAGAAGGGGTCGGTCCCTGGTTGATGATCGCTTTGTTCGTGGTTGTTTTGACAGGGTTAGAATGGCTCAAGTGGCTTACCAATGCAGACCACTCTCCCATTGTTATGACCTGCTTTGCCGCTGTGATCATAGCCATTGCAATCAAGAAATCACGAACGGTAGCAAATCAGATCAGGCATTTGAAGCTCGGCCTGAAAGGGGAACGGGCAGTAGGCCAACTGCTGCAATCTCAACTGCTGCCATTGGGCTATCTCGTTCTACACGACATCTGCATTGACGATTTCAACCTCGACCACGTCCTCGTCGGCCCAGGCGGCGTCTTCGCCGTGGAGGTCAAAACTCGCTCTAAGCCGATCCGCGGCGACGTTCGCGTGCAATACGATGGAATACTAGTCAAAGTCAATGGACGAACGCCTGATCGAAACCCAATTGCTCAGGCCCAGGCAGGTGCAGCTCGACTTGAGGAAATCCTTACCAACTACACCGGCCATACCACAAAAGTGCGGCCGGTCGTCCTTTTTCCAGGTTGGTATGTCGAGCGACAGTCTCCCGGTGTTCGCGTCTGGGTGCTCAATGAAAAGGCGTTTGTAAAGTTTGTCGAGAAGGAAACTGAGCAACTGAGCAAGCCTGAAATCCGTATGTTCTCAGAAGCACTCGCCAGATATGTGCGTGATCAAATGGCGTGATTTGTGTAAAACATGAGACAAGTTCTTATTGTACTGCCTGGCATTTAGAAGTGAGGGAGCGACAGTGCTTCTGAGAATAGCCTCCCAGTAAGATTGCATCACAGGAACATTATTCTCTCCAAGAGTAATTTACTTGGATATTGGTGACTGGCTAGGCAGGTCGTCAAGGACCACTTCAGCTTATTGACGAACGGTCATCAATTTTGCACAATTTAGAACTGCTCCCCTTTGAGTTTCAAGAATGTCAGCATACATACTTCGTTACATGGAACCTGTCGTGCAGAAATCGCAGTTCACAAAGGCTTTTTCGGTGAGTGAAAGTCTGAGGACTTCACAGTCACTTTTGGCTACAAGGACCATGACCGAAGTTCGTCAGGAAGCCGCAGATCAAGACCCGCATGTGAGGTCTTATCTTGCGATCAGCCAGAAAGGCCTCTAGTGATGGCCACTTCATTTCTCTTGCGATTTCAGGAGCCATGTTTTCTCAGTGACGAATATGCAGTTCAATACGGAACACAAACGAAGACCTATGTCCGCGCTGAGCAGCCTGACAGCGATCGAAGTCCGCCTCGGTATTCTGCTATTTCGGGCTGGTTGCATGGTTCAGGCACTCAGACTTTTACCCGCGTAAAGTCGGAGCAGTCCGATTCTGACAGATGCTCCACTGCGCTTGCCATTCCTATCACTAGCGCCGATAGAACCCTTGGCACCAAGACTCTCACTGCCATTCGTGCCGAGACCACTGATGATGATCCAGCCGAGTCTAACTTGCAAGTAATTCCTAGATGTTGCTCGCACTGACAAACAGCCAAGATGCTACGGCGGACTACTTGCTATCCGTTTTTGTTTCTCATCAGATACCGTTTGTCCGATTTGACACGGACTTGTTAGTTTCCCGTCTGCAGTTCTCTTATCGTCTTGGTAGTCCGGAGCTATATTTCGAGGGTAAGAGGCTCTTGCCTGAAGAAATCCACTCAGTCTGGTATCGTCGTCCAGAGCGATTGCGATGCGAAGATATCGCTGATACACCCGAGGGCAAGTATATTCTGGAAGAATGGGCGGAAGGACTCGAATCCTTCCTCGCCCACATTCCCATGCGACGATGGATCAACCATCCCTCAGTCAATTCTCTGGCGTCCCATAAACTCGAACAACTCTCGACTGCTTCAGAACTTGGGTTTCAAGTTCCCGATACGCTTGTTACCCAAGATGAAGACATGCTGCGGTACTTCTTTGAAAGGCATGGCGGTCGGCTGATCGTCAAACCAATGGCTGTGGGTTATGTCACACGAGAAGACAATCAGAATGACTCGCTTATTTTCACCAATCGAGTGTCGCATGAAGATCTGCACGATCTTGCTGATCTCAAGGTCTGCCCGACCTTGTTTCAGGAGTTTATCACAAAGGCTAGAGATATTCGAATCACAGTAGTCGACAACGCATGTCACGCCGTAGAACTCATTGCCCATGATGAAGATGGCAGACAGCGATGTGATATTCGCCGAAACAACATGGCAGATGTCGCTTACAAAGAGATCTTGATTCCTGAAACAATTCGCAATCAGATATTCCGGCTGATGGAATGCTATAGCCTGCGTTTCGCTGCCATCGATATGGTAGAATCGACCGACGGAGTTTGGTATTTTCTGGAAGTCAATCCCAACGGACAGTGGGCCTGGCTCGACATTGAGGGCATAACGAATATTGCCGGGTCTTTTGCACGTGCATTTTCTTCCGACAAGGATTCTTCAATTTGCACAACCCCCGGAGCCTGAAGAGTGGGTCACCTATTGCAAAAACTTCTGGACAGATTCTACCTCGGTCGGAAAGCTCTGACGTCAGTTTTGGCGTATTTGTCGCTAAGGACTTTTGGACTGGAAATCGCCTGGACTGATATTTGCGCAGGCAAATACTCCAGGAGCGAACATAGTGACTTGCAGTTGGAATCTGCAATTGATACCGAAGCACTGCTCTCCACCGCCAGGCAATGCCTTACTGGTGCCCAGGAACGAAGGACTGAGATTACGGGAAAATGCCACACGTTACTCACAATGGCTTCGCTATTGCTGGGTGTCATAGGCTTGTTCTCATCGACGACCGTTGTTGCTGATTCCATCTGGTCAAAGGTCCTATTCTTCATAGCTGTTGCAGCGCTACTGAATACGGTCACTCTTTTGTTGGTGTTCTTTGATGTTGGTGTGGAGACGAAAATCGTACTTGATCAACATGAGGTCGATCTAGAAGGGGATGATATCAGGAAAAACCTGATAAACCTCTCCCTGCAATGCCAATCCGACATCGACAATCGGACAGACTATTTGGTTGACGTTTACAGAACTGCACGTTGTTTTTTCCTCTTCGCCCTCACTCTTGCCACCCTTATGTTCTGTGAGAACCTAATTCGTTCGCCACAGCACACTCGATCCCAACTATTCTTACAAGACCTAAGAAGTGATCCTGACCTGATCGAACTCCTGCGCGGATCGAAAGGAGAGCAGGGCGAGAAAGGTCCAACCGGAGAAAAGGGAGATCGTGGAATCCAGGGTCTGCAAGGTGAGAAAGGTAAGTCAGGAGCGGATGCAACGGTTGACCTAGAAACACTTGTTCAACTTGTCTTCGCAGATCCTCGTTTGCAAGACTTGCTGGCAAAAAAGGCCGATGACACGCCAGAGGCTTCAGGCGACTCTGCTGACTCTGAGTGAAGTGATAATTTATCTTACGGAAACTACTACAACGTCCCAAGTCAGCTTCATACGCACATTCAGCCAAGTTTCTTAAGTCGAGACAGATACGCAAAGCCCGATAGAACGCAATTGGCTTACCAGTTAGAATGCATTCACCTCTGTTCCATCGCTTCCGCAAACCTATGTAAAAATCTCTGATGGATTCGATTCGAGAAACATACGAACTGACACAATGGTCCGACTATTGGCCCACGATTGAGCAAATCCGCAGAAAGTACGCTGAACGCATCGTAGAAGGAGGCAATCGTCGGAAGTTCGAGCACACGCAGCAGATGTTCTACCGAGGACATTCTAATGCTGACTGGCTTCTTCAGACAACTCTAGAGCGACGCACTAACGAAGAGTTCTCAATTGAATTGTACGTCAAATGCGCAACCCGATATGCCGAAGAAATTGAAGCCTTCACAGGAAAACATTGGAACGAGACATCCTATAATCAAGTTTGCGAGGCGTTCAAATACTTTGACGCACTAGATCCAAGGTTGCCCTGTTACGACTATTTGGTCTATCTGAGGCACCTGGGATTTCCCTCTCCTTTGCTAGATTGGACAAGGTCGCCCTTTATAGCTGCTTATTTCGCGTTCGCCAACCCTTTTCCGGGAGACCAGGTTTCAGTCTTTGTGCTCATCGAGACTCCAGACAGCGGTAAGATGTTGACTGAAGGAAAGCCTCGAATCAAAGTCCTTGGCCCGTTCACCAGGACTCATCCACGCCACTTTTCACAACAAGCTCAATACAGCATTGCAACGATGAGCACTGGTAACGAACATGTCTTTTGTAGGCATGACCAAGCTCTTGAGGTCGATCTGGATTCAATCATTGATCAGAATGTTCTCGTGAAAATCACCTTACCGAAGAGCGAGCGCTGGGAAGCCTTGTGCTATCTTGAAGAACACAACTTGAATCACTTTACCTTGTTCCAGGATGAAGAGTCTCTCATTTCGGCGATATCTATTCGCGAATTTGATGTGCGTCGTCCAGGATTCAATCGGTTTCGCTCATGAAGTAGCCTTTTGACTACCACAACCAAAGGAACGGCAATCCTAATGCGACAGAAGAATATGGATAAGGATTCAATCAACCAATTGCAGCGGATCGCTTCGATTGCGGACCGCACGTTGGCTCCATACGTAAAGGAGGCTCTGAAGCAACTAGAAGAATATCAAATGCCTCAAGAATCGGTTATCCCGCGTGGCTTGTTAGATTTAGTCAAAGCCCAGCAACAGCACCTCGAACGTCTCAAGCCGGTTCTGCAATCCGCAGAGCGTACGAGAAGTATTGTAGAGTCATCAAAACGTTGGATAAGAGCCTTGCAAATCGTACAGAAAGAACTACCTGAGCGTGGGTGGTATCTAACTGGACAAGAGCCTGCACATGTAACTCCTCAGATTGCTAAACTTGTGGACGAACGAAAATATGTGGAGATCGATGAACTGCTCATTAAGCATGCCGCAAGTCTCAATCTGGATGTCGACAAGTGCATTGAGTGGTTAGAACAAAGGGGCGTTCCCGAATACTGCCAGAATCGCTTCCGAATCGTCATGGACGCCAGAACAAGCAAAGACCATGAAATCGCTACACTGGTCGGGGTTCCCGTAATTGATGAGTTGTCGCGATCTCTGTACGACGGGCGAGACTTTACGACAAAACGTGGGAAAATGCCAAAGCCGCAGCTTGCTTGCTCTAAGGCCGGCAGCGACGAAAAGCTCAACCGCTTCTGTGAGGGATTTGTTGATAAGTTTGGATTGATTCAACAGCAAGTCGACGTATCTCGACTTGAAGATGAGGACTATTTTAATCGTCATGCGATTCTGCACGGCATGATGCGTCGTGCGTATGGGTCGAAAGATACCGCAAAGGTTTTCATGGTTCTCTTGTTCCTAATTTTCGCCTATAAAGAAGGGTCCGGTGAAGACTGAATTGTCAAGTGGCTTAGATTTGTTTCAGTGGGAACTAATAAATTTCCATATCGCATTGCCAGTTGGCGTCAGGGGGCTCGAGTGAGTGTCACATCATGCACCTATTCTGCAGCGTATAGGCAGTAAGGCTGACAAAACCACATAAAACCGCAAAGATTAAAAAGCGATTTCCTCAAAACCATCCGCAGGACTGGAACCCGCCGGCAGCTCTCGATTCCGTGTCGAAAGAGACACTTCTCTCCTGCACCATTTTCCCTACGCTCTGCCATCAAGGGCCTGCGTGAGAGCTTTTAGCAACTCCAAGTCCAAATCTGAAATCTAAATTGTCACGCCATCCTTCGAAAATGGCTTAATGCGCTAGCATTCGCATCATCATAGCCCTAAATTCTTATAAAGGGGCGTTCAATACTGAATTCTCTTACTCTCCGAAGAGCAGGCTATGCCAAGTCGAAGTTGCGTTTAGTTCTCAATCGAAGCATTACTTCAAAATTCCACTTACTCATGAACAAACTAATCGATAATACGAACTTTGAGGAATCTCTGAACCATTCGGGCGCTGGTGATGAAGAGAAAATTCAATTTCGAAATATAGCCCCTGTACTGGAGTTCATCTGTTGGATCATATTGGCACTTGTTCCATTCCTAAGACTCTTCAACGGCCCCGCCGTGACCGACGATCAATTTACTATCCAGATCGCCGTCGCCGTCTTGGCTCTGTTGGGTGCGTTGGACTTACGTTTCTACAATTGGCGTCTAAACAGGTTGAGGAAATAGAACGGAGGAAAGCGGACTGACTAAAAACTACCGACTCACCGACCCGTATTTTACAATACACCACACCGCACGCACGGCGTCTCGGAAGCCGATCTTTTTCCCCTCGGCATAGTCCCGCCCGGCATACGACACCGGCACTTCAAACACCCGCCAGCCGCCGCGTGCTACCTTGGCAACCAGTTCCGGCTCGACGCCGAAGCGGTTCTCCTCGATGGTAATCCCCTGGAGCACCTCCCGGCGAAATGCCTTGTAGCCGCATTCCATATCCGAAAGGTTCAAATTAGTGAAGAGATTCGAAAGCAGCGTCAACAGGGCATTCCCCACGCGATGCCAGAAGAGATGCACCCGCTGCACATCGCCATGAAAACGTGACCCAATCACGACGTCCGCCCGGCCATCCAAAATCGGCTGAACAAGCCGCGGAATATCTCGCGGGTCGTATTCCAGATCTGCATCCTGCACGACTACAATCTCACCGCGACACGCCGCAAAACCCGTCAGCAACGCGGCTCCTTTGCCTTGGTTGGAGGCATGCGTAAGCACACGCAATCCACTATCCCTTTCTCCCGTACTCCAGAGAAGGGTCTTCTGCTCCGCACCCAGAGGGGCTATCTGCCGAATCAACTCCCCCGTCCCATCCGCCGAGCCATCATCGACCAACACGATCTCGTAAGAGAGATCGACAAGCGCCGCTTGCACCTGATGGACGATCTGGCAAAGGGTGCCTTCCTCGTTGTAGACAGGGATGACGAGAGAAAGGAGCGGCTTAGACGCGGCATTTTCCCCGGAATTCTCGTTCATTCACTGTGCCGCAATTTATCCAATTTTTTCAGTCGATTTAATCTACTGATCCAGTGAAACCGGTATTCCATCTGCTCGATCACACAACCGCTCCAAAGCTTCCGGATCAATTTCGTTGTTCAGCGAATGAACACTTGTGTCGACCATCACGAATTGGCAAAGTCCGGGATGAGAACTGCCGAAGCGTTCACAACCCACAGTCCAGCGGCTATTACAAGGTTCATTTGCGTCAGCAATTGGATAGTCTGGGCCGCCGCCACGAGCAAAAGTGCTTACATGATCACCGTTATAGAGCGATGAATCATTCGGATACTTCTCGAAATCTCCATAAAAGACATGCCTTTCTCCTGCAAGTATTGTATTCGATGTGCCATCAAGAATTTTCGCCATGTTCATATCAGAACCCCACTTGGCAATCTCATCTTCCTTGGCTTTGGAATCTGCTAACTCTAGCCAGGTTGATGCTGTAGTGATGACGCCATTGAATTTATCTTCGTAATGGCCACGAAAATAGGAGCCCATATTTCCTGCATAGTCTCCAACAGCACCTTCTGTTCCTGGGTGCCTTTCACCCGAAATATAATCTCCCAGGTTACGCCGGGAAGGGCACATCCACTGGGAAATTCCCTGCTGTCGGGCGGTCTCATTTTCCTTGGCATAGTATTTGTGCGTGAGAGACCACTGGTCGAATAGAGGCTTGGCTTCCAGGTTGGGGAGAAGAAACACAAACCATGTCGGCGAACTCCCCGACCAACGCCCAGGTGGGAATTTCTTGTAAACATCATGAAACTGTTGCGTCGCAATACCAATCTGCCGCAGATTGTTGGCACACTGCGTCCGCCGCGCTGCCTCCCGTGAAGCCTGAATCGCTGGAAGGAGCAATTGCATAAGTAAGGACATAATTGCTATTACGATGAGAAGTTCAACCAGGGTGAACGCCAAGCATTTCTTCCTAGCGTCAATAGAGTTCGGTAAGTAGAATAAACGTCGGTAGTGAGTTCTCATTGCTCACCTCAGTCTTTCGTTGCGATCTCGCAAAGAACCCGAAAACCTACGAAGCGACTGCTTCGCCAAGGCTCCAGTGGGTCGCGGGGGTAATTGCATCGCTCACCCACAAAGACCCAATCCGAGCCTCGCACCACTTTTAGCATACCATGGGCAGGGCCCTGCGGGTTATCCCGGGGCGAATTTGCATAGTAATTCGGGGAAAACCAGTCCGAGGTCCATTCCCACACATTCCCTCGCATGTCAAAAAGACCCAGACTATTGGGGGGATAACTTGCAACTTCTGTAACCGGAAGTGAATCTTCTTCTTCGAATTGCCCTGCACTTTCTCCCGTGACTTCATTTCGGCCCGCCTCAAATTGGTACGGCTTGGAGGTCCGCTCACGGCAGGCAAATTCCCATTCCGCTTCCGTGGGTAGTCGATATTTACGGTTTGCTTTCTTTTCTTCGCTGCGCACACTCAACCTTTCGCAAAACTCGACGGCTTCATGCCAAGTTACATTTTCGACAGGATAGTTATCTGTAGATCTGTCTGAGATCGAATCGCCTGCGTCTGCCAATTTAGAATGCCAGCTAGGATTGGTTCCCATCACTTGCTCAAACTGTTCTTGTGTTACCTCAGTAACGGACAGCCAATACGGTTTTGTGATCCGTACTCTATGAGTCTCGAAACCAACCGGAATAGGCAAGTCTTTCCCAAGATCGTGTGTGCCCATGACAAATTCTCCCGGATCAATCCGGACAAATCTCATACCGAACGAATTCGCAAAACTGGGGGCAGATGCTCTGTTCCGATCTCTCGGAGATTCACTCTTCTCGGTAGGTTCGCCTTGGCCTAGTAACAGGGCATTACTTGCAATGTCACATCCCAAAACCAACGGATAGATTGTCGTACAAATCAGGAATCGCATGGGGCACCAACCTACAGAGGCATTTCAAATGCTTGACTATTCTCACGTGAATGCATCACATGCCAGATGCTTTGGTCGATTTCATCAGTAGTAAAGTGGACTGATCCGTCACACATCAGCACGTGTACTCCACCAGGATGCATGCTCCTTGCCCCTGCCTGATCATTTCCACTATGGCAATGATCGCAGCAACCCATTTTCTCATCCACGAGTTTGTCAATGCCGACGATCTCGTAAAGAATATTGCATCCAAGAATGTCATCCGATTCGGGTGCGCAATTGTTAGGTCCCACGGCATCTCCATGGATGCCATGAGCCCAGGTAATACTCATTCCGACTTGGCCCGCCGACCATACACCTCGAGGATCGAGGGGATGGATGCCAGCACGAATCTCGTCCAGGGCAACAGTGCGGCTCAGGCCGTTCGCAAACTCGTCGAAGCTAAAAGACTTATTTATGCCTGCAATTCCAATACCCCAGCGGCGATAAGTCTCTCCTCCACGCTGTTTCACCCCCTTATTTTCGACTTGGTAACCACTGGCGCAAGGCATACCGGGGTGGCCGGGAGCATCGCAGCGGGCATGAGCCCCCCCGTTGATAGCGTAATTCCCACGGGCATAGGTCTGTGGCAGTGCACGTCTACCCGTTTGAAAATTGCGGAAATACAGATTGTCCGCACGGTTGTAGGCATCACTGGGACAGGACATTACTTCTAAATGAGTGATTCGGAATTCTTTGTTGGCCGGATCCGAAATAGGATTCGTCGAGTCGTACATGCTGGATAGCATTTGTTCGTCGAGATGAGGCAGCAAATAGATAGTCCAATTGGCGTCCGTGGTACCTCCATCGATATCAAAGGGACTAATGTCCCACCCCCATTCAGCAGCAGGAGGGAGTTCATCATGCGATTCATGGTAGGCTTGTATTGCAGCCCCAATACGAGACAAATGATGAGTGCAAGTTGCCCTGCGACTACTTTCGCGCCCGATGTTCAAAGCCGGAAGCACAAGTTGCGCAAGCAAACTCAAGATCGCAATTACGATCAAAAGTTCAATGAGGGTGAAGGCGGAGACGAGTTGTGAGTTTCGAGACGCGAGTTTCGAGTTTCTTTTCATTTCTTCATCCCCGCGTTCCCAAGCTCTGCTTGGGAACGCGCTGTATTGGAGGCTCCGCCTCTTTCCGGCACTAGACTCTCCGCTCTCAAAACTCCGGGCGCTCACGCTTCCGGCTTGCCTCGGCCCCGCGCTCCGTTACGCTTCGCGGCTAAACATTCCTTCTTCCCACCTACGCAGTCCCCTCCTAATAGATCCTTCTCCGCTTCGCCTGCTGCATCCGCTCCAGCGCTTCGCGCTGCTCCTTCATATCTTTTTGCTTCTTATCCTTAGAGTGTTCATCCGTCAGCCGCTGTTGCCTCATCCGCCAGTCTTCAATCAATTGCGGCCCAAAACGCATGGAGACCAGCAGCATTAGCACGACCACATTCGCTGCAATCCATACGGTCCGTGGCCAATTCCGCACGTCGAGCGTCCAGAGCAGCGTCCGTCCGGCTCGGGGAAAGAGCTGCAGCACGAGAACAAGAATCGCCAAAGACAACAGCAATTCCACCCAGGCGAAAGCGCCACGATTCTCTTTGAAGTTCATTATACTTAGTGGTAAGATAGGCTAGAATAGCCCAAAAGGTATGTCGATGAAATTGGGATTCAAAGCATGTTATAGCATCAAGCTCGCTTCACTGGTGGTTTGCAAAAATGTTTTCGCTTTGAAGAAGGAACGATACTCATAATTCTTTTGCACATGCTTTCAGAGCAGCCTAGCTCCTGTAGTAATAATAAGACGAGTTCGCTCTTCTCAACGCCGCACACTGTTTGAGTTAGGCGATTCACCTCTATTCTAGCTGATTCTTCTCGGCTGATGAACGTTTCATACAAATATGAATTACCCACTCTCGTGTAAGAAATTGCATTTTTTTTGACTAGCCGTGCTAGAAAAGTCTTCACTGTTTTATAGGCCCACTGTTTGTTGGAATTTTTCTGTACCAATAAATAATAAACGTCTCTCGCAGCGAGCGGACCATTTTCCCATATTACATCCATTACTCTCCATTCAGCCTGAGACAAAGGTAACATCAAATTGTCATTCATAGTTCCTGGACTGTCCCAAACCTCTGAAATTGTGTCTAATGAGAATGAATAGACAAAGCAATACAATAATCAGAATGTTAAAAGCGATCAGGTAAAAACGTGAAGAAGACATCTTTGATGCAAACTGATCGGTCGGTTCCTCGGTCCACCGTTCCCAGCCATCGTGAGATGTCTTATGCGCATCAATAGTAACGCTGTCATCTCGATTCGGCAGGTTTGTCAGGAATTCAGTATCAAGAGTCTCAGAATTCCATTTGCTTTTCTCGACATTTACCTTCATCGATGTTATAGATTTCAGTACACCAAAATCCTTACTCAGGTTTGCAAAACTCGACACTTTACCTCGCACGGGCATCCAAAAACCATCTTTAACTTCCTCAAGCTCAGATTGGGTCAGAATGACAGGTTGCTTTTTGCCATTAACGTTTGCAAATGTCTCGAATTTGACTGGCATATAGCCATGCAATGGATCAACCCAGACCTCGAAACCATACCCAGCTATGGTGTTGTTTGTCGAGATTGGTACTTTATTAAGCGGCATCCTCAATAACAGGAGCGATCCTTCTTTAGTTAGCTCTAGTGAACCCAATGCTTGAAGTTCTCTCAAGCGTTCAATAAGTCCTTTATTATTTATCATGGGTCGAATATAGCTCAGGTAGTCTCGTCCTGAACCTAGACGAAAACCTAGCGACATATTTATAACGTTCCCATCTGGATCACGGTATTTTATGTCTTCACTGATGGCCCCTAGATGTCTTTGATTAAAACTACTCACATTTTCCTGTTCGGGTCCGCGACTCTGTTCAATTCGTCTACCCTGTTCTTCCTTAAACCAGTCATGGATATACAAAAGGTTTTCAATTACAACTGAATTTTTCCCAGCCTTATCTCGAAAAGTCTCAGTGTGAAGGGTGATTTGAAGATCGTAACTCTTTAAAGCGGAAGTAGCACAATCAATATTGTTGACGATGCTATTGACCTCTTCGTTTGAAAAGGTAGCTCCGAATATCGTTAAAAGGAATAGATATGCCATGAATGACCCCCCAATTATTCTCTGGATGCGCGTTGTCACTAAATTCAAGTGCGTCCAACACCATAAGACGGAGACTTCGCAACATACTATTAAGTCTATTCATTGAGTAAAAAGCTTCAAGGTCTCGTAGGGTTCGCCAAGTGCTCGCGGTATTTGAGGTGTGTCAAAAACTGCAGAAAAAACAATCTGTGATTACAAACTGTTTCGTATGGGGTAGTGATTGATTTCAGACGTTCTTCTACATAATCTAATCCGCCACAAATATGACGCCATGGACATTTGTTGCAAAAACCGTTTTTGTCCCAAGCAAACGTTTTTTTGTAAAAATCTAATAGATCATCAAAAAGATCGTCGATATCACATGATGTTATGTCACGTGCGTTTAGCCAAGGAATTGCATACTCTGGCAGTTGTAGATAGACACCGAAACCAGCGCCAGGTTTTACCAACAAATTAATCCTCGTTGGAACATCAAGAACTCCGTGCCATCCCCCATGAACTACGGTTTCCGTCAACTCAACGATTGGCTCCATTACATCATCATGCTGCCGATAATTCTCAAAAGAATGAACTAACAATTCCAAATAATCCTCCGAATTGGGAGGATTGGGATTCTCAGAATGTTTACTGACATAAAAGGGACTTGAACAAATCAAGGGCAAGGAGAATCCAGATTCATAATTTGCTCTCAGCCCATCTGGAATAGCGTTAGCAATTTGTCTGACATTCTCTTTATGTACATAGCAGCGCAATGGTATTCGGTATCCAAGCTCAGCAATTTGACGCAAAAGCTCGCTTTGCAAACTTACGTACATGTCAGGTGGGCACCCTGGCCACCAACCAACAACAAACTGCAAATTAACACCATAGTCAAATAACTCAATAATCTCATTCGCATGTGTGTCACAAAAATGACCAGAAAGAACAAAATGGCACCTCCGAGATTTCTCTTGACACTTACGAATTAGTCGAACAAAGTCTCGGACAAAACCTATATCTGGTAAAGAACTGCCAAAGTGAATGCAACACACAATTCGTTCTCGTCTCATCATGGCCTTCGCAACATGTACTATGGCTAAACGCAATAAGTCTTCATGTAATGCCTCATAAACTATATGAATCCGAATTACTATTCTCGGTGTAGGAAGTCCTTCCAAGGTAGCAGACTGATTTACTTCATGATCCGCTTGATGGTCGGACCCTCTGATTGATCCCAGTCTATTCGAATCGATTATGCGACCAAACTTATCGAGACTAAGTGGTGAATCTGTCCATCCCTCAAGTAAGATGCCATCGTCTTTCTGCAGCACATTAGACAACCTTGCAGGCTCCATAATACTTATCCTACCTTTACATTCGGATAGTAATGCTTCATGAACACGGGATTTCGTTCAGTATACAGCACATCATGTACGTACTTCCCAACTCGCGCCCAAGTGCGGGTTTGCTCGCACGAGTTCCAGTGCCTTCTATACACAGATCCTGTAGTCTCAAGGTTTTCGGCAGGGCAGCCGCCCGAACAAAACAAGTTTGCAGGACAAATTTCACAATTTTGCTCTAACCTATCAGTGAATGAGTCACAATCGAGTTGTTTTCTTGCTTCCTCATTAAAATTCTCATAAATACTTCCAATTCGCCAGCTTTGCTCCTCTGCCTTATTCCAACGATGGCACGGCCAAATGTCCCCATGCAGGTCGATCAAAAGCAACCCGCGACCAGCACCACAGGAATGGGAAAAACGACGTTGACGAATAAACCCTTGAATAAAGTCATCTACGCCCTTAAGATTTATAAAGACTCCATTCCTCATGTCATTAATTAAAAGCTCGCCGACTTCGTGGTAAGCTTGTTCATAAACTTTATTTGACTTGTCATCCCATTCCTGAGGTCCTCCAGGTACAAAAGCTATATTCGTGTATCCAAGTGAGCGAAAGTAACGGTAGCTTTCGACTATTCTATGAGCACTTGACGGCACTACGGTACTTCGAGCACAGGTACCAGGCCGATAGGCCAATATCTTCGGTACTGCTTTGGACACCAGACCTGAAGAACCTCGACCGCTTGTCGTAGGACGGTTAACATCCTGGACGTCTGGAGTCCCATCTATAGACGTATGAAATCCCAGCCCCCATTTCTTCCAAAACTTGACTACTTCATCGGTTACCAAAGTTCCGTTGGTGGTCATCCCAAAGTGAATGTTCTTGCCATGCTGAACCGCTCTCCTCTTTGCAAATGGAACTAAACGTTGGATAAGCTTAAACTGAATTAACGGTTCGCCCCCCATGAAGTTGACATTTACATTCTTAACTGGACCGGAGGCATGCAGCAGCCAAATCATTGTGTCGAAAGCGACCTGTGCTTCCATATGTTCATTCCATTTTTCTTTGAAGCAATAAGTGCATCTAAGATTGCATTCGACAGTAATATCAAGATCAATAGTAGTAACAAATGTGCCTGTAGAGGGTATTGCTTCAAGATTAACTCGTCGTTCGGAAAAGGCGATTGGTTTGCGTTGTACTTTTTGGCTCTGATCAGAAACGCTTAGTGATCTATCACATTGTGATCCACATCCGCTTCCACAGGATCCTGATCCACAACCACCAGTAGTAACAACAGGCAATAACGGCAAGATCCCACCAAATTGTCTTTCTGCATTCTTTGATAATCTGGACGTTTCTTCGAGTATCATTAGGGCACCTCAGCCAAGGTTACTGAAAGTAACAGGATTTCACTTTTAGGCTAAGTTCTCAGGCCAACAGTAAGGAGGATATGCATTTGGACCTGTACAAGCATCCAAAACGGTGCATAGCTGATTTACCATGTCACAAGCATTCCATTGAACACATGTATCGGTGTCACAAATGTCTTTAGAAAGACATTGATCCACCCAGTTGCAAGCATCTGAGTTGCATCGGTCAACTACGCACACATTCCCATGAACACAGTCATCTATTCCCGCGCATATATCAACAGCGCAGGTATCGTCGAGATTGCAAGCATTTAAATCACATATATTCTGTTGTTCGCATACATTTTTAACCTCACATATATTCTCTTGTTCGCATCTATTATCAACCTCACATATATTCTCGGATTCGCAAGTATTGGAATAGCAAACGTTCTCTGACTCGCACTCGTTCTTCTGGATACAAGTATTGTAAACACAAGCATCTGAAGGCGCACATACATTGTTAGAATTGCAGGACGAATCACAAGAATTGCAGGACGAATCACAAGACGTACAAGTATCAGCTTCAGGGCAACTTCCAGCATTTGCATTTCCACTTCCAATAGCAAATGCAGCTCCAACTGCCGGTAATACTCGAGTAATTAATCGTCTTCTTGTAAATGGTCGATTCAGGTCTCTTTTCGAAGATTCTAGCAACCGATAGCGTAACTCATTTAGATTATCCAATGCCATGCTCCGCACTCCTAACTATTTGCCAAATTGTCCTAATTGTCCGTGAAAAGATTTAAACTTGTCATATTGATTAGATACATAGAGTAGGCCAGAAGAGTCCCCTTTTTTTGTGCGCGAAGTTTTCTCCAAACTTCTTCCTCAATTTCATATTTTCCTCGCCAGCCGTCTCGTGCTTCGTACTGACGGTTATAAAATAAAGTAACACTTATAGCGCAGGAGCTATGTCCGGGCATTCTTTGCTTTCTAATACTTATGTCATTTAATTGAAGAGTCTTATTAAAACCTAAATCTGCAGGACTAACGTATCCAAAGTAGGCCATAAACAAAGCGACATTATCAAAGTCCCCGTTTATTTCACGTTCTCTCAGATACCTCAAATCTTGCCCCCAATCGACATTGCTCCCCAAAAGATGCTTAGGGCCATTGAGTGGCCCGCCGATGGATTCGTTGAAGTAACTCAAGCTGTGCGGGTAGATCCAGAGGCTGCTGGTGACGAGCCAGCAGAAAGAGCCGGTGGCGGCGAGAGAAAAGAGGGAGTGGAGCATCGCACTTCTCCGTGTCCGCCGCGGCGGACGGCTTGTGCTGCGAAACCATCAGCCATGTTCGTGCAATCTACCACTGCTAGGAGAGATGTCAAGAAAATTCTGAAAAATTGTTATAAGAAGTTGCAAGCAACGAGTATCGAGGCGCGAGCCAGAGGTTTGGGTGAACTGGGTTCCGACCTGCGGAGGAATGACGAGTTTCGCTGGAGAATGGTATTCACTCGGCAAGTGGGTCCTACTATCGGCGCGCAACTCTGGCTATCCAAATGAATACGAAGGGAAAGCAGGGGAGCACATAGCGAAAATGCTCGCTGAAGCCGCACTTCATGCTGGCGACTGTGAAGATGACTATGGCGGGGGTGAGAAGGATGAACGTGTCTTTCCAATGCAGAATGCGGATTTCCGACTGCGGAATGGAGCAAGAAACTCCTTTAGCCGCTGCTAAACTAGCAGCATGGTCTTCGCAATGACACTCTTTTACCCATGGCATCACCAGAGCCAGCAGGGATAGTGCCCAGAGACCCAGTGGGACTTTAATTAGGGAGGCATAGAGATAGTAGTACCACCAGCCGGTGTCGCGCCATTCGCCGCGTAAGTACGACGGACGGCCGTAGTGTTCGAAGTCTTTTTGCTGGAGGTCGATGCCGAGCAGATAGTTCTTGGGTAATGGAACGGGGAGGTGGCCTAGGAAGGTGTTGGAGAAGCGGTTCGTTGGGTACGTTGTCCGTGGTCCGTGGTCAGTTGGGGAGGACTGGGTGTCTACCCCTGTAAATAACTCGCTGACGAAGTGGAATTCTTTCAGTTGGGTAAAACTTCCTTCGAAGGCATAGCCGAGATTGAGGACGTAGATGCCGATGAGCATGCGCAAGGCGAGCATGACGGCTTCACGGAGCCAGAAAGAATTCTGATTGCCGAATGCGGACTGCGGAGTGGGGGACTGGGTTCCCGACGACTCTGGAATGACAGATTGGTTAGTAGCTGGCTCTTGTCTCTTGACTCTCGACTTTCGACTTTCTGCTACTCGATACACGATCCACATGAGGGGCCAGAGGGGGTAGAAGAGGATCAGGGTGGTTTTGCACAGCTCGGCCAAGCCGAGAACCACGCCGGTGAGGGCGGCTTGGGGCCAGGTGGGGGTTTTTAGCCAGCACCAGAATGTGTAGCAGGCGGCAACACCGAGGGCCGTGCCGCCGATGTCGGGGGTCATCAATGAGGCGTGGGCAAGGATATTGGGTTCGAAACACCAAAGGGCGGCGGCCAAGAGACCAGCCGGGCGGCCGTACAAATCACGAGCCCAGAGGTAGCAGGTGATGGCGCCAATCCAACTAAAGGGGATGCAGGCCCAGCGGGCAATCATGAACAGGAAGAAGGACCGCTCACCGTTGGCTGCTACAAAATCTTCTCCCATGGCCATCTCGGGCCGAGCACCGGGGCCTTCATAAAAACTCGACCAATCTTCTTCGTAGCCGACGGCCATCACGGGGAGCGCGGCGACCATTTTCACTAACGGCGGGTTGACGCGATACAGCTCGAACCGGCCAAACCGCCAGTGACTTAATCCCGCGACCAGGTGCCCCGGTTCGTTCAAGGTAGGACTATGGACGTACGCACTGTAGGCCAAGAGCAGCGTATGCATCGTGAGCAGCCCGCAGAGTGTCCACCGTGCGGCCCAACGTATAGACAGGGCTTCACCTAATGCCTTGAGGCTGGCAGTAACCGACATAAAATTAGTATTTAGATAGCGCCGAAAAGGAAAGATATACCTTAAGATTCAGAAACTCATAATCACAGGGCAATCAGAAAAGCCATTTCGACCCAAACTCCGAAATTGGTTTATGATTTGCAATCCATTTGACCACTCAACTTCACATCACTCCTCTATTTGCACGTAGATTGGCAGTCACGAAGTATTGCAAAAATAGCCTTGCGCTTCGACTGACAAACGGAATTTCATCTCATCATCAACTGTTGCAAATCACAGTCAAGAGATGCCAAAAAGTGACTCTTGAAGCGCTCTCGATGCATCACATATGCAGCGCGGCACTGTTGGCAATTTTCACAATCGCATGGCCCATCACGACTTACGTCAAAATCGCCAGAAGGTTCGATTCCCGCCGCTTCCAGTTTTTGCTGGTTGTTGCCACCGGGTGACACCGGCTGCCAATCCGCGTTAAAACCCTTGGTTTTACAAGGGTTTTTTCGTTTCTTGGCCGCAACTGGTTGGTGTCCATGTGTGACACCAGATGCCCCAGATTGCCCTTGTGGGCCGCCGTCAGTGCAGACATTATGCAGACAGTCATTTGCACCAGGGTCGGAGGTGGGTGGTGTGGGCAGATCAAGCTTGGGAAGCTGATTGACCGCCTTGTCCTGATCTTCGAGTCCCACATGGGTATATTTCATCGTCATCCGGATGTCACTATGACGTGCTAATTCTTTGACCACGACGAGCGGAATCCCACTGGTGGCAAGATTTGTGATATATGTATGTCGCAGGCAATGAAAGTCGGCATACCCATCCTGCGTCTGGTAGTCGATCTCCGCTTCCTTGAGATCGCTGACGATCATGGAATATGTTTTTTTACGAGCGAGTCCGAGAAATAGAGTCTCTCCGGAACCGAGCCCCTCGATTGCCAGGCGGATGATCGGGATAAGCGATTCATGCAGGGGCAGTTGATCGGGTTTACGATGCTTGGAGGCAGTTGCCTCGACCGTTAGTGTCGGAGGTTTTGAATCGAGGTTGAAGCTGTGTGGTGTTAGGCTAGCCAACTCTCTACGACGGAGACCTGTGAACGCTGCCATGGTATAAAGCAGGCCCCGGGTTGCGCCGGCGTATCCCTGGACAATACGATGGCTGGCATAGGCGGTCTTGATAAGCAGTCTGATGTCGCGTGAACTAAGTGCTCTCCTTTTTCTACGGACATCAAGCTGAGGGTTTCTACGGGGAATGCAGGCAAATGGATTGTGAATCAGCAGCTTTTGCTTCATCAGCCAAGTGGCGAAGGAGCTTAATGCTTGCAAATAGTGATTGATGGTTCGTGACCCAAATTCCTTTTTAGCAAAATAATTACAAAGCTTGATTTCGAGTTTGGGGTCTCCCAAATCGCTAATGGAGACTATGCCACAATCAACAAGTGAACTGCGGATTCGTTTTAACGTTTGTGCATTGTGTTTCTTGGTGTTTTCTTTAGCCGCAAGTGAATTTCCGAAATCGCTTGCCATTTGCTCAAGCTCGCCTGTGATCGTCTTACCGAGGGCCCGTTCCAAATCGTTGGGATGAGCGAGACCAAGTTTGATTTGCTCCACGAGCGTCTGCAGCATCGCTGCTTTTTGTCGAGAAACCTCTTTGTCGGGGCAACCCTTCGTTGTTCGACGTCGACCGTTGTGGTCGTAGAATTGAATCCGGTACGCAGAACCTTTTGTAGCTCGATCACGAGCAGGTTTGTAGACACTCATATAAACTATACGTTCTCGAAAGTCGATTTGCATCCATTCTCGATCCATCCAATTACGTAAGGCAGCCACCATCTGGGA
Source organism: uncultured Planctomycetaceae bacterium (assembly GCA_937925545.1). Lineage (GTDB taxonomy): Bacteria > Planctomycetota > Planctomycetia > Pirellulales > Lacipirellulaceae > Bythopirellula. The sequence continues at coordinate 254,877 of CALALR010000014.1, read as the reverse complement.
CGGCCTTCTCGATTGTGGCGAGGGAGGATCTTTCCATCCGCTCTGAGACGTTGGAATTGACGAACGGAAACGTGGAGAATCGCGGCGAATTCTCGGGTGTCGATGAATCGATACTCGGGCATGGAAAAAACCTCCCTTTTGTTATTCCCTCTGCAGCATTCCTAAGGTAGAATGGCACCTAACAGAGGAGTTATTCTGTATCTCAAACAGGATAAACATCTACAGTGTGTTTTGCAAGACGTGTTTTTGATGTTTTCGGGTTTTTTATGCTGCGATTTAGATTTCGGGAGTTGCTTGCTGAGAAGGAACGTCAAGAGGGACGGAGAATAACGCTAAAGGAAGTAGCAGATTCAACGGGAGTAAGCACTAACGTCCTTTCAAATATCAGCTCCCCAACGAGGTCACCAGTCACAAATACGGCCTTTTATGAATGCCTTTGTCGGTATTTTGGCGTTCCCCTGTCAGATTTCGCTGTGATGGTACCTGAGCTTGGTACTGAAGAATCGACACATGTGGATGTGCTTTATCCAAACCGCAGATCAACTTAAGTTTATATTCGAAAATGACTTAGCGTAACGATGCGATGTAAGCTATTGGGACCTTTCTACTTTTCCAGGGCTTCGCAGAGTTCTCGAAGGGCCGCTACAAACCTTTCACCATCCGCCAGCGTTTTTTTAAACTGGGGGAGAAGTGTACCTATATTCGCGAGTTCATCATTACTGATGGAGCTGCTAGAGATTCCAGGAAACTTGAAAGTCGAAGGCACTTTGTAAGCCCGTGCTTCGGCATCATAGCGAAATGGCACTCCTGCCATCTGTAGGGTCTGAAGAATTCTTTGGACCGTTCGGGCCAAACACTCTAATTCCTCTGAAAGTGCCTGAACGTCCCATCTTCCCGGGCCTGAAATGCACCTCAAAGTTCTAAGCACCCGAGCCAATCGTTCACATTGACGAGCCCGACGTTCGGCATCGGTTCGCGGCTTTTGGGCTTGGGGCTTCTTTTTCGCCTTGCTGTCGGGGTCAAGCGTATGAGGCGGAGAAAAACAGACCAGAATGTACCTTATGCTACTCAAGAGGCTTCATATGGTGAGTTTCAGACTCTTCTTTATGAGATTTCAGATCTTCGTGATGCAAATGAATGGTTTAAACCTCCTCAACCATGTGGACCGGACTCTGAATGCCTTGGTGGCCTTGCTTTTGAACAAACTGCTTTGCAGCGATATCAGCTACTTATACTTACTCTTCAAGCGGGAGAAATCTCCAAGAAAGTTGAGGAAAGAATCAGCGCTGTTGAGTGGCTAGAGTTAGCCAATGCATACTACGTCAGCGGAAGATTTGACAAATGCATAGAAAGTTTAGTAAAGGCCGAAGGAAACTCATCTGATTATGTTGTTCGTTATCGTGGAGAATTAATTAGAGCTCAAGTGGCCTTCTCAAAAGAAGAGATTGCCGAAGGAAGAAGTAAAATCAAGGCAGCAATTGATTTCGTAAGGAAGACCAATCAGGATTTCCAGTTTCTCAGCGTTTGCTATGTTTTGCCTTTATAAAGGGCTCTCGTAAGCAGTCAGCCCAAACTTTCGCCGCAAAGAACTGAAATTGCGTTTCGAACATTAACTGGAAGATCATGACCTGCCCCCAAAAGTGGAACCACTCTTTATGAGAGTAGGGGTTGGGTAGCCTCTTCTCCTGTTATTATTAGCCCTGCTTTCCTTGCTTCGCCTCTGAATCAGCAAGTTTCTCGGACAGTACTTTTTTCTGTCGTTTGAATCGCAGTTCCTCTGTAGCTATTTCCTCGAAGACCTTTTTCCAATCCATCTTACACTTCTCGGATACATCACCCGCTTGCCACAGGTCGACAACATTTCCGAACGACACGTACACTGCCTTTGGGAAAGTGAACCCTGCATACTCACCGCCAAGCCAGCCTAAGAGCTTTACCCAAAATGGGTCATCATGACCCACTGCAAATCCCTCAACATCCGGAGGCTTAGGGAAATAGACTGCCCTTAAATGTCCCCTGGATATAAGTCGGTTTACTGCCACGCGACTTACGCCCAACATAGTTGCCGCTTGGGCCTGTGACACCAGACCATCAGGGCACTTTTCAAGCGATTCCTGGTACCATGCCATCATCGCAGCCCCAATATCTTCTTCGGTGGGTAGTCGTTTCTTTGCCATATGCAGAAAGTAGCAGGTTGTTACAAATGTAACAATAGGTGTTTCTTAAGGTGTTGCAATCACTTTTAGGTCAATTTAACGCTAATTATTGCACCAGGGTCCTCGTATCAATTATCTTGGGATGTTCAATCCTTATCCATCCTATTCCTAGTCACATTTAACTAGTATGAGAACAAGCTCAAGCAATGCACCTTCAGAAAAATCTGTACGGATGCTTTCTGACTTACCAACTACAAAAGACGAATTTGGCCCACACAAACGGTTGGCTAATGCCATTGCCGATCTAATAGTGGCTGAAGAGGGTGGCAAAGCGATTGCCCTAGAAGGCGGATGGGGATCTGGTAAATCAAGTGTAATTAAAATGCTGGAACAGAGAGTTGAGGAAGAGAACTGTGACTCTTCTAGCACTCGTCTATTCGTTTACGATGCTTGGTCAAACGAAGGTGATCCTCTTCGCAGAGTGTTTCTCGAGGAACTAACCGACTTTTGTTGTCAGGAATACCAGCCAGAAGAAAAGAAACAATGGAGTGACAATAAGAAAAAAAATTTGACAGGATCTATACGTGAGACACAGCAGACTGCCACTCCGATCCTTCACTCTCCAAAGCCACTATTGTTTTTAACACTCCTCTCATTGTATCCAATTGCTCTTGCAAGCATCAGTGGATTGTTCAGACAAGACCTTAAACAAGAAGTTCATTTGTGGTTACTGAGTGCTGCAATTATCGTTGCATTCTCCATGCCGATTCTAATGTTTGTTGTATATCTTTACTGTAAGTTGTGGCCTACTAAGCCTACTGAGGAAAAAAGTCCGCAAGAAGTGAAGCTGGAGCATGCTGGGCGCTTGATCTCACTATATGCAAAACAAATTGATGAGAAGGTGAATACCACAGCTCATGAATCTAATGGCCCTACATCGATAGAATTTCAACGTTATTTTTCAAAAATGTTGCGTTCATATTTACGAGAACCATATCGAAGATTAGTTATAGTCCTCGACAATCTTGACCGAGTTCCGGCATCGACTGCCCGAGCATTATGGGCCACACTACGTGTATTTGCTGAATGTTGCGAGGACAGTCGGAATTCAAGCTGGGCGAATAGATTATGGTTTCTAGTACCTTATGACCCTGCTGCTGCGTCTCGGCTTTGGGACGATGGGGAAGAATCTAAGTCGATAGAAGATTCTTACGCCGTGAAGTCAACCGACCATCATTCGATGAATCATAACAAAGACCACATATCACTAGCCACTCCGTCACGGCTATCAGCCGCCCTGTTGGACAAGACCTTTCAAATTCGGTTCGATGTACCGCCATTACTGCTTGTAGATTGGAAGATATTCCTAGAGAAGATTATCAGAAAAGCATTCATTAATACTGTTCTGGATGAGGTCGTCATGCATCATGTTTATCTTCTATCTCGTCAGATGTCCCAGGAGAAAAGAAGACCACCTACGCCGCGTCACTTAAAGTTATTTGTCAATGATATCGGTGCTTTACATCGGCGATTCCCTGAATTCCCGTTAGACCATCTGGCACTTTATGCCATACTCCGGCGGCTTGGGCATGATGTTCGATTGTGGCTTCTTGAAAATCAGCATGACCAAGAGACGTTCACTGCACTCCTGGGAAGTAATGATTATATCGAATCGTTGTGCGCGATGACTCATGGCACAACCGATGTTGAGAAGTCAAGAGATTTACTGCTTCGCTATCCAATAGAGGATGCAATTTCAACTGGAGATGCGGAAGCTTTAGTTAAGCTTTCAACAGCACCTGGTTTTTGGGCCGTTCTTGAGATCGTATGTGATCAAGCAGACTCAGAGTTTTGGTATGGCGAACGTCAAGTATTAAACGCTCTAGAAGCCATAGAAAAGAGCTCGCTATTATCTGAAACTCGATCTGAAATATCTGCACTGAAGCGATTTCTCAGCAACATTGTGTTGCAAGTCGACTGGTACAAACTGAATAAAGTCACGGGAGAGGGTTCTGCGAGAGCAATACGATTCGGCCTAGGCGAAGATGTTGTTGGTTCCATTCTAAGTCGCCTTGTTAGCACATTTCGTGACGAGTCCCCTTCATCAGTTGATGTAAATGAGTGGATTGCTGGAGCATGCGAAGTATCATCTGCTCTAGATGCAGTCGGAATGTCGAACATATTCGAGGGACATGTTAATATGTCCGCTGATGACAATACGGCAGATATTTTGTCTGCAATTGCAACTCTCGACAGTCAGCATCGCACACAAATTCCCAAGTTATTGCACTTAATAGGCAATATTGAAGAGTTTGCAAGAGTCCTCTTGCCGACACCAGCGACCGAATGGAGAGATGCCCATTCGAACTCCATTAGAGTTCTCTTTCAGGTTCCGAAGACGAATATCAATTATAAAACTGTAATTGATGCTCTTCAGGCTCGCTTAGAATCGGATGGTGAACTTAACCCTAATGAAATTGATAACTTAGTAGGAACACTTGTTGATATCGAAAGTATTGCCCAAAACCTAGCCATCAAATCCATCACAGGAATGGTCACAAAAGGCACACTCTTTCGTCGACTTGCAAACTGCCAAGCAAATCTCAATACGCCTACTGTTGGCCATCTATTTAGGTGGAATATCACCCATCGCAGATTTGACAATACACCGAGCTCACCGACAAATGCTCCAGAGGGATTTTCGATCGCGAAAACGATTGGCAACAGTCCAAAAGAATACGACAAGGTAATTGCCTGTATTCTCGAACACTGCCAAGCAAATGACAAGAACGACCTACTTCAAGGTGTGTTGGCTGAAGTAGACGAAGTGAAACCACTTGTAGCTGAGATTCTCAGTCAACTTATCAAGAATGCTAGGCTTGGCAGTGTTCTCGATGCTTCGGCATTCGTTGAAAACGTTGATTCCTTGAAAAAGGCTTGTGAAGTAGACGGATTGCCAAGATTTGATGAGTTGTGCATAGCTCTACTAAAAGATGAATTGTTTGTAATTTCTCTAGGAACTCTCAAATTAGGCCAAGAGGACGAGTTAGAAGGTGTGATTGTTTTAATCGCAAATGGCGGACGTTCTTCCAGCTCTGAGTTTGCAAGAGCCATAGACGATTATCTTAACACTCGCACTGTAGACGCATGGAAGCAATCACTACAGACTGCGGACAAATCATCGGAGATGATTATTGCCTTAAGAAAAGTGGATGAAACTTTCACATTAGCTGGCCATTTCTCAGAGGCATTTGAGCAGCTACTGAGCGATGTTTTGGATAACTCACTCAGTATAGATCAGCCTCCTGCACACTGGCGTGATATGTACTATATGATTCCCATAAATCAGTTGGAAACCATAGCCTCGAGGGCAATTGAACTTGCTGATACACCCAATAAGAATTTGGTAGCAATTATTCCTCTTTTTCCCGATCATCTTGAAAAAGCTGCGATAGCACACTCGGAGGAGTCGTTTGTCCGCAATGCACTTGTGCCACTGCTCCGCTCAAGAGACATTACGTCATTGAGATGGTTGGCACGAGTTGTAGCTCAAGACCTCCAGTGTTGGTCGCATACACCGCAATCTGATCAGGAAACATTTAACCAAGAGCTTTCTGCTGTATTGCATGACAGTGACGACAGTCTAAAAGAGTTCGTAATTGATATTTCAAACAAACTGGGTCTTCAGCTTTACCTAGGTGAAGATGAGTGAAAAATGAGAGTCATTGCAGTTTTGTAAAGACAAACGATAACTGTTGATGCCTTATTAAGAGGTTTCGTAAATAGTGTCTTAGTCAGGAAGGGGCATTAAAGCATTAAATGCAAGATTCATTGTTATGTTGACCGCTGCTATAATGCTCCCACCACAATATTGAGTGAAACTAAGTTATTACAGCAAGGACACTTAAAAAGAATCGAATTCTCTTTCGATTCCCGCCACACTGTATTTACTGAATTACCCCCTCCTGGGGGTTCAGACTGTTAACTGAAACTGAAGTTATTGGCCGAATGTAGAGCTTGTCACCTTGCTGAGACATATTGGTTAGAGTCTTAAGCACCCAGCGTGTTGCGTTGTGAGTAAAATCTCTTTCAGTTCAATGGAAAGCATTCACATGTACTTATGGTTGCCTTTGCACGGCCCTGGCATGCTCCCCAAGAAATGGGAACAGGTTCAGTGCGAAGATATTGGGAATCGGCAAGTCCCTCATTACAGCAAATGCGATACCTGCAAAGATCGTGAACGCAAAAAAATTTCGAAAATGAAAGCCATAAGCACTATGCTCCTTCTCAATGGAACATTTAACAAAAATCCGTCGAAATTAATAGCCATTTGAGATTCAGATTTTTTGTACTGATTTCAAACAGAGAACTATCTGTCTAGTCCATTTTGAATCGCAGGTACTTTACAAGCTGTGTGACCAAGATACCTTCTGTCGAGTTCATCAACGGTCTGCGATTGGAGAGTAAGAGGAGAATGTCCTCGTAGCTGATCTGCCCGATGAACGGCAAACGGGGAAGTCGCGTCAGAAGATCTCCGTGTGGAATCGACTCACGCAGGATCCTTGGGTCTCGATATTGCTCGACCAACTCCTGTTGGGGAGTGGGACTTACGAGCAGCAACACAAAATCCCGGGCATGTATTTCAAACAGTCGTGGCTGGGCATACCATCCCGTGTGATAGAGTCCTACGCGGGCATTTCTCACGAGTTGATCCGAGGGATAGCCCTTACGGCCGAAATTGTGGGACGTGTGCTCGGCCAGAGGCGACTTGTATTTCATTTCCACGAATACTGTGGTGGGTGGGTTTTCCCAGGTAATCACGACATCGACTTCCGTGGATCCTTCTTTCCAAGGGACTAAGTGTCGGGGCATCACCGGTTGGCGTTGCCAGAGTTCGATTTTCAGGCCTCGATAAACCTGGCTCCGAAACCGCTGGGCTCCCAAGGCGTGATTCAGCAGATTTGGCAGCCAGTGACGGGGCTGGATCGCCTGGAGGACTCCGAACAGGTTACCCGTGATGGCATCTTCACTGTTGGGGCGAATGATGAGTGGACAGCGGAGGGTGCCGTCGAGGGCCGGTTGGCAGACCCGACCCCCCTTGCCCCCCAGTTCCGCTAACATGACGGGGCCCCATTGAGTTCAAGATTCTCACTGGGAATAAAAGCTGGTTGAGACTGCCACTCTCTGCAGGGACCTCGAAATGGGCAGCCTGTACAGTTGAGGGGAGATTCGATGGGGTAATAGATTTCGTTCAATACGGCCCTTTCGACCATTTGCACGAGATCTCCTAATCTACCGAAATCTTTTTCCGTTCGTTCAGTCGTGATTCTTTGTAACTTTGGCTGTTTGGTTTTGACCATCACCGTGAATTCGAATGCCACTTTTGCTGCGAATTGTATGTCTGCCGCATGGGCATAACAGGAGGCTTGCAGCGAAGTATCCACTTCCGATTGTCCGTAGGCCCGTCCGGAAGTCTTGATTTCGTGGACCTGAAGTCCCTCTTCGGTGAGGGTGACCAAGTCCAGCACGGCGACCAAGGGGGTTTCCAGAAACTCTCCGGCGCTGTTGATGAGGGGGACCGTGAGTTCTCGTTCCACGAAGAGAATATTTGGTGGGGTTGGCTCTTGCAGATAGGTGTTTAAGAGTTCGATTCCGATGGCCATTTGTGAGGCACGTGATTCACCCGTCTTGTATTGGATGAATTGATCAAATTCGCGAGATTTCCAGGCGGCGGCAAACACCCGTTCCAGGTGACTTATATTGGTCGATACTCCTTTTTGGAGGCGTATGTGATAGTGGGCCAATGCTTCATGGATGGCTCCTCCCAACACGAGTCCGCTATTGACTGTCAATTTAGGTAGTTTCAGCACTCGTTCAAAATAGTACTGCAACGGACAGCGGAGATATTGGTTGAGAGCCGAGTACGACCAGTGTTTACGAGAGCAACCCATCGTCCCTCCTTGAGAGCCAGCTGTGATTTGGGGCAGAGTAGCAGTCAGCGTCCATTGGATTTCGCTGCCGGTTTCTCGGTGAGCGAATCCAGGATGACTCCGGCATCTCGTTTGGTGAGTTCGTAGACGTCGATCGTTTCCCCCAGGATCTGTTCGATTCGCTTTTCCAGCTTGGGTTTGGAGAGCTTGAGCCGTTTGGCCAGCGTCAACAGGAACTGGATTTGTTTGTTGGTGGCGGGTTCTCCCCCAGAGATACGGTTGCGGGGAGCACCATTTCCAGGAGCAGTGGCAGGTAGTACTGCTTGTTGGGCAGACTCGCCGACCTCTGCAGGACTTTCATCGTGGCTGGCGATGGCTGATTCGCTTTCGTAGCGTTCGATCTGTCTCAGGAGCGCCTCTTCGCTCAGGTCGTAGAGTTCCTGGATTCTTTCGACGACCCCCTCGGTATCGGTGCGGTCGACACCAATTTCACCCTCCAGGTTGATACTGAATCCTTGGGAATTGAAGTCGCGGGTGAGTTTACGGCTGAGGCCGACGTGGACTTTGAGCATGATAGAAATCTCCGTAGGAAGGTGTGGTTCACTTCACTCTGTACCCTCAAGAAGGACTTATCACGGTGCAGATTTCGGAAGCTCTGCAGAGAAGGTTCGTGAGGGAATCCAACTGATTCGCTTCATGACCCGATTTTTAGAATCTCCTGCCAGGCTTTTTGCTTGAGCTGTGCTCCCGTGCCAAACCAGGCCGACTTCAAGCGCTTACTAGCTTGTTGACGCTGATTTCCCCCCCGCGACAGACGGTGATGATCGACGTACTCGGTGACTGCATTGAAGGCGGACCAAGCGGTGAGTCTCGTTTGGGGAATATTCTGGCCTCGACCGAATTCGAAGAGTTGAAAGAGCTTCTCTCGAGTTTTTCTGGAGCGGTGATTCTCAACTTCGTCTTTATCAGGGTAGAGTGACCGAAAGTACTCGTCCAATTGTGGCCGGGTGGGATAGTAGCTGGCCAATCGATTGATCTTTTCACTAGCATCATCGAAGAATCGTTTGGCAAACCCCAGTATCTCTTGGGCCTCTCCGAGCTTCGCCTCCAAGTTACCCTTGTGGGCAATCGAGACTCCATCTGTTCCGCGGCTGCGTCGTTCGGCCATGGCCAGTGTATTGGCACACACGACGCGGATCGGGGTAAAGAAGACTCGTAAGGAAGAGGTTCCATCATGAGAGTTGTGCAGCAGTAAGTATTTTTCGGTGACATCTTCGGAATTGTTGATGCGAATTTCACCGGGCAACTTGGCAAGCATCCAGATGCGTTCCCCCTTTCCCAGGGCACCTGCGGTGTGGTAACGGAGTCTTCCGTCAGCGACGACAGCATCCAGGAAGCCGAAGCATTGATAGTTCTGGATCGGTTGATAGCTGTTGCCGACGACCCCCAGGACTTCATTGGAATCGGTGCGTACCACAGCCTTGCGTTGGGATACGTCGAGCCAGTGGTCGGTAAGCAGAGGTTGAAGTTCTACCTGGTAATCGAGCCCCGCTTCCTGGATTGCCTCTGCGGCGGTGGCGGGCTCCTTGAGGGGAGTCCCCAGCCTGTGCCAAGGGGTCTCTCCAAAATACATCATGGCCGTACGGCCATTGGTGGTAGCTAGTTCGTGGGGCATGATTCGGTCCTCGCATGGGGAGAGGTGCTTAGTTCACTGACTAAGAATACCCTGGATAGCTCAAACTTTCTGGCAATTTAATAGTACCTGGGGGCAGGTGCAAATTTTGCAGAAGAGTTCATTGCCAAGTTGGCATGTGGAGTGAGTCAATTAGAGTAGCTAGTGGGGTTTGATCACCGCCTTATGGAGAGTCGAGAACCCAGAGCCGTATGGATTTACTAACTCTGAGTAGATTGCAAACCACTAACGAGAAAGTTATGATACGCAATGGCTAATTCTTTATAAAGTAAGGTTATTTGGTATCGTTGCTTACTTGCATGCCTGATCGACTAGCACGAATTGTTCATGTCGAGCCCGGCCAGTACGAGGTCGGGTCAGATTTCATACCCCAGGCTGGTCCAGTACATCTTAGCATCATCGCTAAATCATTCTGGATTGATGTTTCACCACTCTCTTGGTCGGACTATGAGACATTTGTGATTTCGGAAGGATACTTTCGTGACGAATTGTGGCCGGAAGCTCTTCAAGGACAAATAACTAAGTTGCCCAGTAGCTCAATTGATGCCCGGTGCAGGGTTTTGCGTAATTACGCTGAAGAACTGGAAAGCTATTGGGGATCAAGCCTCACTGAAAAACGGAGGTTACCTTTAACAGGACTTTCTTGGTTTGAAGCTTCAGCCATTTGTCGCTTTTATGGGGCCCGCTTGCCACGTGAGAGTGAGTGGGAAATTGCTATGCAGCGATCCTCTCCTCCGCCTGCAAATTCTACGAAAGATTGGTCGTCTGGCAGTTTGTTAAGCGATTCGGGTTGCCAATTGTTTTTAGGCCTGCTTCAAGAATGGACCGCCGATGTGTTTGTTGCACACTACTGTGAAGCGAACGGCAATCAACGCGGTCATCGGTGGAATCCTAGTGCCCCAAAACAAAAAGTTGCCGTACGTGGAAGTTCTCCAGAGGACGTTTATACCCATGTCAGCTATCGAGTGGGTCGTTTTCCTGAAAGTGGTTTTGGAAATCTGGGATTTCGTAGAGTTTGGGATAGCAAACCCACAGACGAAATTGTAGCGAGTTCGCAAGGTCATTAGGTAAGTTTGGACGCAGTGAAACAATTCGCGGGAGAAGTCGGGTGAAGAGTCTCATTGAAGAAAAAGTCGTTTGTCCACATTGTTGGAATAATTTTTATGCTGAACATGCGTCTTACATTACCCAACACACTGAGTTGTACGGTGATCCAGTACTTGGAGAAAATGCGTTTCGCCGGTTCAGCTATTTGGAGATTCAACGGGATCGCAGTGGCAAAGTCCTTGATCCGAAAGGGGAGCCCATGTTGGAACGGGCGTGCCCTCGATGCCATCTGCAGATTCCTTCTGCATTATTAGTCGGACGTCCTAAGTTTATCTCGATAGTAGGGGCACCAAGTTCGGGAAAAACATACTTCCTCACGGTCATGTTGCATCAGTTGCGTGAGGAGCTATCGAAATTTTTTAAACATACATTCGAAGTCTGCGACTACCACGAAAAGAGCCTCTTCTCCAAATACGCCCAAATCTTGTTTTCACCGGATGACCCTCACAAGGCTAGTTTATTAGAAAAGACTGCTCGTGAAGGTGAGTTGTATAACACTATTCAGCTCAACGGTGCGAAAGTTGTTTTGCCAAAACCATTCATCTTTGCCGTAAGACCAACAGTAGGGCATGGCCCTACAAGTACACCTCAAACTACCAGTATCGTGTATTACGACAATTCTGGTGAATCCTTCAACTTCAGATCTGATGATGACGGAACGAAACGATACACCCAGCACCTGGGTGAGTCGGATGCTGTGTTATTCACATATGACTTTTTGTTGAACCCCACCGCACGCCAAAGATTGCAGCTCATTTCTCAAGACCCCCAGGTTTCCGGGATCCTGAAAACAGCACGACAGGAAGACATATTAACCGAAGCCATCCAACGAATTCGTCGTTATCGACGACTGAACGATGGGCAACTCATTGATTCTTCACTTATCGTCTGTGTTCAAAAATATGATGTGTGGAAATCATTGTTGCATTATCTCCCAAAAGTTGATGCCAATCTTGATCGCATTGATCATTCTTCAATTGAATACTTCAGAGAGCATGGCGTTGCTGGATTAGATGTTCAAGAGATGAATGCGATCTCTCTCTTGGTCAGAAAGCTCCTTAGTGATTATTCGCACGGATTTGTGACTTCCGCCGAAGCTCATTTTTCGCGAGTCCGATATTTTCCGGTAAGTGCCTTGGGTGCCAGTCCGAAATTGGAAGGCGAGTTTTTAAAAATTCAGCCTGATCAGATAAGACCCTTTCGGGTCACCCATCCCATGCTGTGGATGTTGCACGAATGGAAAGTTATCCGCAGAACAAAGAAAATGGCCACGAAACCTAAGGAATTGCCTTCCGCAGAGATCAAAGTCGTTTCTGCAGATCGCATCCAGGTCTCGAGCCCATACCGGACAACTCCTTTTATTGTGGACTTCGAATATGCCGGCAGCCGAGTGTTTGACCCTGAGATGGGCCAACCGTTTTGGATTCCCAACCTCTCGTTAGGTGGACCAGCGAAAGTCTCCCCAACAAATTCAGCTACAAAAAGTGGACAGAGCAGTACTCCGCCACCAGTGGATTTGTCGGGGCACAAGTTAGCTACTAAACCGTCCAAAAAGGTCCAAAAGCCTTGGTGGTCCAAATGGTTTTCATAGTGGGGCAGAGATATGCAGTTCCATGAGGAAATCTACACCTCCGCCCCTGCATTACTGGATAATTCCTCGACGGGGGACCTGGGAGTTGTCGCCCGATCCAAAGGTTTTCCCAGCGATGTGCAGCGAGAACTGGAGTTTTCCCGCTCCTATCACCTCCTGGCAGGCATTCCACTTTCTGAACCCCAGTTGCACCCACCCCGGTGGATTTGCTCACTGCACGGCAAAGCAAGTGGCTACTACTGCGTGACACGGGTTGTGTTTGCCGGCTCCGATCATACCTCGCGTACCACGCCTCTGGCTCATCATCTTGCGTTCGACAAGCAGCGATTAAGTCGTGAAGTATCTCCTGCAATTCTACTCAATCGTTTATCAGGCTGTGATGATTGTTTTTACAATAAATGGCAAGGAGAGCCAAAATGGATTGAACCACTTAGAGATCTAAACGGTGTCGGTGAGTTTTCATCGGCGGAGCAATTCCCGTCAGCAGAAACGGAACTGCTGTTAGGAGGACCTGATAGGGTCGAGCTACTTTCCTCGATGGCCGAGTCGTTATTGAGATTTCCCCTAGACAAGAAATCAGTGGTTTGTCTCATAGAGGTGGAGCAGGCTCCGTTTGCGGTTAGACTAATCGCCGATGTGCTGAACCTGCTTCCGAGAGATTCTCAGTTCAGTAGCATCTGCGTTACTCATGTGGTGACTGCTGCAGATTTGCCAGCCAATGCGGCATTGATCTTTACTTATCCTGAGGCCCCTTTTGCTAAAACCAGCCTGGAGCGACGAGACCCCCACGCCCCTTTTATTTTTGACCTGACTAATTCGGCTTCAATAGTTCAACCTGAACCGGGAGGATATGCCCAAGTCGTCGCCAAGGTTCTCCCCATGGAAGATACTAGGGCGGCGCGACAAGTAGGGCAGCTGTATGATGCCCTCCAATGGGATCTCACACGACTGCAGGCATTTCCTGCGATTTACGACTTGGTTGTCGGCTTGTCTCAGATAACCCGCAGTGAGCAATTAGCCTCTTTTCAAGAAACTCTGATGCGATTGAAGCAAGGAAAAGGCACTTTAGTTAATAATCCGGGTTTTAATAAATGGTGCTGTGACAGACTGATTGATGATACGATCATGGTAAAAGTTCCCGAACCAGATCGTTGGAAAGCCATGTCTTATTTGCTCAATGAAGACTGGCCACTCGAAACGAGTAAACATTCCCTGAAAATAATTCGCTCTGAAAAGTTTGGGCGAGTTGCTCTCCCTCACGCCCTCCATATGTTCCCTAGGGGTAATCCGCGTGCAGATTCAATTTGGAGTGAAACTATAAGATTTATCGAAAAGAACCAGAGTCTGCTCATCGATTTCATGGAAGACGCGATCGGAGGGAATGAGTATTCTCAGCAGGCTGCCGAGGGAGTCATCAACAACCTTTCTTGGGAGCCGCCACGTCTGGCATCTTTCGTGAACGAAACGCTTGCAAGAGTGGGTCATCTTCCAATGTTTGTGACAGATGCCCTGACAAATTACTTCTCTAAGGGGATCGGCCAAAACGCAAACGAAGAGGGTGGTGGTGCAGCGAAATCCTTGGAAAGTTTGAAGAACGTGATTGACCTGGTAGCCCAGGAACCACCGGGAGGATTGCAAGTCCTTCTGGTGCGGAACCTATTGATCCTTGCTTTGCAGTCGAACTCACTTCAACATCAGGTGAAGTGGTTGAGCGAGAGATACCCTGAGGTACTCGAAAGAGAAAGGCTCGTCGGCCTATTAGAGGATAGTGGAAAATTCAAACTTCCACTCCGGAAGAATCTAGAAACTCTGGGAATACTCACACCTGTTCAAGTTAAGCAAAGCAAGTCGCCAGATGCAGGTGGCTTTGTCGATGAGCTGCCGGAGATAGAACCGCGAATAATGACTGCTGCGTCAGGTAGGAGACTGACTAGCCATCATGATGAAGAATCTGGGCTGAGCTACCTGAAGTGGGTGAGTGTTATTTTAGGGATTGGACTATTGGGAACATCCTATTGGTTGTTGATTAGTCGAACAGGTATCAAGCATCCCTGGCTCCCCACGACGCAGTATGTACGAAAGGACATTTTAGCGACACTCTTACTCACATTCATACTATCGGTTGTTTGCTTGGGCGTGGCCTGGTGCCTCGGAAAACTCTTTTTGCAATTGTTCCGCGAAAAATTAGACTCTCGCGGCTGGTGGGTTCGGTGGCTCGCGGTCTTTAGTGTTTTCATATTGTTCGCAATAGTATTCTACATATTGCAGATAACACAGAGTGGGATCCCCTATTGGGTATCTGTCCTTCTCCTCGGGTTGAGCGTTGCAGGGTTGTGGAGCATTCCGCTCACAGTTGATGCCAGTATCAAGGGAGCGCCTCCTGATCGATTGCAGGCAGCTGAGAACCTCCACATAGTCATAGCAACAACCTTATGTCTCCTTGTGATCGTTTCCCTAGCGCTAATGTTGTTGCTTAAACGCTTTTCTCCCTTATAAACCTGAGGATGAACCACTGGCATGTCAATTTTTCCCAACTTGATACTTCCGCCTGCGAGACTCCGATCATGTCTGATATAAGTTTTGTTCCCGAGAATGAATTATCAGGAGCAGATACTCTCCAGCCGACAATGACGTTTGAGGCGATCCAGGATCCACAAACGGAAGTAGATGCCCCCAAATTACTCCACGACATTCGACAAATCGTGGTTTACTGGGCAGAGCATCGAGAAGACTTGCCTGATTTTTTCAGTGAAGAATTCAGAATTGATCGAGTCACAAGAGAACCAGTCTTTATCCTGAGTTTCGAAGTCCAAACCGTTCGACGTAGTCGCGAGGCTTATACCGAGCCATATCGGGGTGGCCCAATTGATAGATCTGCTTGGAGAGTGCATGACCTGTTTCAGCTTGTGCCATGTGACACCTGTGTTTTTCCCAGTTTCCCGACCGAGGAACGACTGCCCGTGAAGGGACAGCAGAAACAAATACGCTGTGCAAAATGTTCGGCGACAGGTTTGTTGACATGCACTTCCTGTGGAGGTCAGGGGGGGCATGTCTGTGAGGCGTGTAGCGGAGTTGGGCATGGTTTGTGTACCGCCTGCGAAGGAGCTGGCACTGTGATCGGCAGAAACTCCCGGTTAATAAGCTGTATTAACTGCAGTGGTACAGGTTCAAGCCAGTGCACAGGGTGCTCTGGAAATGGGCACATCGATTGTCAAGATTGTCAGGCATCAGGAAGCATCTCATGTGATGACTGCGACAGTACCGGCCAGTTGATTCAGTCCTGGCAGATCATCAATAGAGCGAAAACCTCTAGCTCCTATCGATATCTGGGCAGTGCTCCTGACGAACTTTTACCTGCGGACTTGATGGTTGGTGCTGGTTGTATCTCAAGTGAGGTGGTCGACTTGTTGGTCGATGAGAACTGGCAACAAAGAATTAATGCCTCGGTACCCAAGCAAATCAATTGGATCGCTACAGAAGAAGCAAGAAAAGCAATGGAGGTAGCCACTGTCCACACAGACGCTCACTCTCGGGCTACAGGGATACGTATGGGAGTATGGGGAACCTATCTCTATCGCATCGAGCTTGAGCACTTAGGCCAGAGTGGTGTTCTTTACCTGAGTGGCAAGACAAACTCGATTACTGTACGCCAATTGCCTGCTCGCCCTATGCATTTTGCGGCCCGATTTCTCAGAAGCATGGATCGGTTCTTCTCAATGTTCGGAATGGGTGCTCAAGAACGCCCGGACGAAGCCTACTCCAAGGGTGTTCAAGAGAATCAAGTTCACGTTGTAGATCGCAAACGATTGATATCCGAACTGAAATCTTTTGGGGTCAAGGCTGAACTAATTGACCATGAATATCGCGTCTACGTCCATGAAAGTAGTTTGGATAATCTATCGATAAGATGTTCGCTTCGAATTCGCTTTGGAGCAGACCGAAAAGGAAGATCCTTGATTATCACATCATGTGATCTCGGGCGTGCCTCACGGGAACTGTTCCCGGCTGCCCTGGAAATGAGTCAGCAGTTAGATTTCGGGCATATTGCATTAGTCGAAGATCCTCAGACAAAGGAAGAACGTTTTGAACTCCTTGACTGTAGACACTATGAAAACCTGACGCCGGGAGAGTATTATCTGATATTGCGAAGCATGAGTAGTGATTATCAAGACCTGGTTGAGAACCTCTGCTAGATGTTGCAGGCGACCTATCTGTTTTCCATTCCTGGAATGTTTCAAAAAATGGCCACCGTCATTGATGCCTTAAGGAGTGTGCTACTCTCTTCTGGAGCTACGGGAGTAGATGCCGTCAACAACGAGCTTGTGGCAACACTTCGTTTGACCAATGGAAGAACTCAAACAGCGAAAGTGACAATTACCCGAGGACAACATGGTGTCTATCATGTGGCTCGTTGCGTTTCTCGAGCATGCATTGCAGACAATCCTCAAATAGTACGTCACGCGCTGCGGATCAATTCCAAGTATTCTTGTTGTGGCTGTGTTTTAGTCACTTCACTCAAGCCACCTGTGATTGATGTAACTGCGAATGTAATCATTTGTCCCAATGGTGATTTCTTAGAAGAGATTATTTCATCCCTTTTTCAGGTGGTTGAACTTGCGGATCGTGTTGAAGCGAATGTCATGAAGCAAGACTTTTTTTAGTAATAAACCTGGCGTCGATAGGGGTAATTTGTATGAGCGGACCTAAAGATTATGTCATTGCATATAGTGCGATACGTGCAGCGGCACTTTTGGCAGAAGCAACTATCATCCGACAGCAGAGAGCAGCTCGAAAGGCGCGGCAATTGAAAGTGGTTGCTGAGCAAGCCAGAAAGCGTGCGGAAAAGATTCTCCAAGAGAGAGCAGCCCAGAATTCTCAACAATTAAAGTCCATCTCAGATACGGCTCGGAAACGAGCAGAGAAAATCCTCGCCAGCAAGGTGGAGGCCAATCGGTTGGCGAACGAAGCCCGCGTGAGCAATATCAAGTCGACGACGGGCTCGGAACCACCTCAGACAGAGGCGGAAAATAAGCAAGATGAGTCAACAGCCTTTCAACAGATAGCAGCTCAGTTGACTGAGACACGTGTGGCATTACATGAACTTGCTGGGCTTGTAGGGGATTCGACAAGCTCTCCAGTTGTAGCAGGATATGAAAAGGAGCTCTCGAAGCTGGAATCTGGAGAGGTGCCAGTTGAGAAAATGCAAACCTCTTTAGGCGAAGTTCGCAATAGAATTCAATCAGCCCACCAAGAGGCCCGGCAGGATGCCGATGCGTTGAAAGCACAACTTCAAAAATTAGCAGAATGGTCTGAGATACTTGCCGAAGATTCGGAGGTTCAGACTTTTCAAAATGAGGAATACGCCCAATGGAAACAAGAATCCGATCGTCTGCTAAACAACCCGGACTCGTCGAAGCCGGTTAAAGAGCTGCTACTTGCTGCTCAAGAGTCTGTGGCGAGGTCTGAAGAAGTATTCAATGCGACGACTGAACTGAAAAGTAAATTTACTGCCCGGAATGAATTGCTCAAGAACATCATGGATTCCCTGAAGGAGGTCGGATTCTACGTCACAAATCCTTCCTATACCGACGAGAAGAATCCGGAAAGTGCCGTAGTCATCAAGGCGAGCAAAGGCGGGGAGGAGATGACAACTTGGGTCGATCTCTCTGAACATGTTCGCTCGCATTGGAAGGAGTCGGAGCAGGCAGGTTGTAAGGAGTCGTTTTTCGAATTTGTTGATGCCATGAAAAACCACGGTGTGGAGATAACACCGGATCGGGCAGATCTGCAAGATCGCCCCCAGTTAAAGCAGAAAGGTGCTAAAGACCTTCCTTCTTCAAAACAGAATCAACGAGGAACATAGTTATGTCCGAGCCGATCTGGCTGCATAATTTAAGAGATGCCATCCTGCTAGAACCTCTGATATTAGTTCATGGGAACGTGAAGGACATCTTTCCATTAGAGCAATCTAAACGTCGACTTCTGCCCGAGTCCTTGAGTGAACAACGATATCTATCTTTTGATCAGTGGTTGGCTCTAGAACTGGAGGAATCGGGGTATCCTACCGTGCTCATCTATGATCTGGTAGATGGAGGAGTAGCTTTGCGACGTGAAATGGCGGAGCGATACTCCCAAATGATTCGATCCTCACTGAATGCTCAAGGACAGACTTCGAATCAAACGGGGGCCGTGCAAGCCAAAACCAATGAAGAAGCTCCCCCTGAAGAACGCAATCCGCGTACGGGATCGCTGCCAGCATTGCCTACCCAAGAAGTTGAACGCTCTAGCTCGCCAGAAAATTGGATGGTCAAACTGGAAGTGCAAGAAGCTCCCGATAGTTTTTTTCGCAATCTCTACAGGAATGTTTTCCCTCGAACAAACGATCCCGTTGCCGTTATCTGCCGCTTTACGGATCGCTATCTGAGCTATACAGATCGTCAAGACAACGCAGAACGACAACTATCGCTGTTGATTCAAAAGGTTGCCATGTCGGTCCCCGCAATAATTGAAGGGAACGCACGTGGTAGTCGGCTGATCATGCTGTTCGATCTTGAAGGTTCAATTCCTCAAGAATTGAACGTTCAGTCGCCATTTTCTCGATCTGTTCGCATTCCTGAGCCCTCCGTCGCCGAGCGTGAACAGTTTTTCCAAGACAATTATGCGCACTTCCATTCAGAGCCTCATGAGCGATTTGATCCCAATGATTCTCAAGACCAACTTACAGAGTTAGCGAATCTCTCTGAAGGTCTTCATATGCAAGATTTGTGCAGCTTGGTTACTCTCAGTCAACAAGAACAACTTGGTTTGGGGAAGCAGCAGTTCCGTTCGCTCTTAGATCGATTCCGATATGGTACTAGAGAGAACGCTTGGCTCAAAATTAAAAATGAAACACTACAGAACGCCACCATGCGTTTATCTACGCGCGTGAAAGGGCAGCAGGAAGTCATTGAACAAGTTGTCCCAACGCTAATCAGGGCCAAACTTGGTCTGAGTGATCTGGGGAATGCAAGGCAATCGACCAAGCCACGCGGTGTTTTCTTCTTTGTAGGACCAACGGGAGTCGGAAAAACTGAATTGAGTAAAGCAATAGCAGAGCTCATCTTCGGCGACGAAAAGGCACTCGTGCGGTTTGACATGAGCGAATACTCCGAAGAGCACCAGCAGGCTCGTCTGATTGGTGCTCCTCCCGGTTACGTTGGATTCGATCAGGGAGGTCAACTGACCAACACAATTCTCGATCGTCCTTTTAGCGTGATCTTGTTTGACGAAATCGAAAAGGCGCATGGACGTATTCTCGATAAGTTCCTGCAGATTCTCGATGATGGCAGACTTACTGACGGTACAGGGAAAACAGTTTACTTTTCGGAAGCAATCATAATTTTTACATCCAATCTCGGCACTGCACCTGGATCACTCGGGCCAAAGTCACGTGAAGAGTTGGGAGCTGCAGTTGAATCACAAATCGTGAGGAGAGAGACTACGGCAGACATCTATGCACAGCTGGAAAATCTTGATTATGAGTCTCTCTGCGATCATTTTCGGAATAGTGTGAAGGACTTTTTTGTAAACAGTTTGGGAAGACCTGAGATTCTCAATCGAATTGGAGAAGATAACATCTTGGTCTTCAACTTCCTGAAAGATGATCAAGCCAAAAAAGAGATTGTCGAGAAACAGATCGAAGAGGTCCGGGCGAAGGTGCGGGAACAATTTCGTGTCCAACTAGAGGTCACGCCCTCATTCATTACCCTGCTCAAGACCCACCCGGGTGGATTCGAGCGGAATGGGGCCCGAGGTGTCAGGAATCTACTAAGCAAACTAGTCGTCGATCAGTTAGCCATGGAAGTGTTTGCGAATCGCACGGAGAAAGAGGGTCAGACCTTTCGGGTGGACTATCTTGTAAAAGAAGCTCAAATTCCCGACACCCAGTTTGACCGTAAACGAATTGAATATCGGTGGAATTCGCCATGAATTTGGACTCGACCTATCTGCCTCTGGATGTACTTCCTCCCGCCCAAAACCCTGAGCGAGTACGCGTGGGTGCTTTTCAGGAGTGCTCCGTCGTTGCGGGGCCAGGTCGAAGAGCAGTCCTATGGGTCACCGGTTGCTTGAGGCGATGCCCTGGGTGTATCAAACCCGAGTTCCTCTCTTTCGAAGAGGGAACCTGGGTGGGGGTCGAGGAACTCGCAGAAAGAATCTTGGCGATTGATGGAATTGATGGGGTGACCTATTCCGGCGGAGAACCATTCGAGCAGGCAGCTGCACTTGGCCAACTGAGTCGGCTTCTCAAGCCAGCCGGATTAAGCATTGTATGCTACTCGGGGTATCGTCACGAGGCACTGCTAGAGAACGAAACACGATTCGGTCCACTCTTGGGCGAGGTCGATCTTTTGATCGACGGAGAATATTTAGAGCACTCGGGGGGGGCCCGTTTGTGGCGTGGTTCTGACAACCAACGTATCATCGACCTCACGGGAAAGTTTTCCGACCAGCAGTTCCACGACTCCCCCGTGCAGGAAGTCCAAGTCTCGATGGATGAGGGTACAATTCGCATCACAGGGTTCCCTGACAAGGCCATGGAAAAGGCCCTGTTGAAAAGTCTTGCAATGAAAGGGATCATGGTCTCTTCTCATAAGTCCGAGTTGGGTATTGAGTTGTCATCGTGAGC
The DNA here is from genome assembly GCA_937925545.1 of uncultured Planctomycetaceae bacterium. Taxonomy (GTDB): domain Bacteria; phylum Planctomycetota; class Planctomycetia; order Pirellulales; family Lacipirellulaceae; genus Bythopirellula. The sequence goes on along the minus strand of CALALR010000014.1, from coordinate 233,735 downwards.
CAAGTTTCAGTAAATGCCGCTCCTCACCGACTTCCTTCGGGAGCTGATGGTTTCATTGTTCAAATCTCCGCTTCCCCTCCCAAGAATGGGGCAGTTGCAGTAGTGTTAGATACGTCGGATTCATTTCCTCTGAATCGAGCAATCCTAAGTCATGCCAGCAAACTGATCAGCGTGCTGCCCAGGCGCTGGCCATTGTGGTTGTATCGCATCAGCAGCGGCGAACCGGTAGCTCCACTTGATTCTTATCGAGTCGAAGATTTGCAGGAGGAACGCTTAGATTTTCAGGATTGTCTAGAGAGAACGGAAGTAATATCCCAAGGAAGTAAATGCGGCTCCTTTGTGAGACCTGCCCTGGAGGCAATTGAGAAGGCTAATGGCTTAGCAGAAGTGGATGAGGTTATAGTGCTTTTACTTACGGATGGGGAATTTTTTGATGTGGCACCTTGCGAGGTCTTGAAAACGATAACACTCGCCGGGTTAAGCACTAATTTGGAAACTGCGAAAGTCAAGCAATGGCATCGGGTATTTCCTGGAACTCCTTTGCATACCCTTACCGACCAAAAACTTGATCAACTGTTTGCAACTAAGACCAGTCCTTATTGGGGACTTTGTGAAATAAAATGGGAGCTGGAGAACGATTCGTTGATTCAGCCACATCTTTTTGATGTCACCGCAAAAGCTTTCCGCAAACTTACGGATTCCAGATTGGAGTCCAATCTCTCCTTAGATGCACCCCTGTTGCATTTTGAGCTGAGTCGGGATGAGTTTGCTCGGTGTCGCTGGACTTGCCGCTCACTTCAATCTCTTGTTGCAACTCCACTTCAGCTGTCCTTTGTAGAAGAAGAGATCTTTCGCGAGATCATTGATTCACTCGCTAGTCATGACAAAGAACGTTCTCCAGCACTTTCCCAAATCTATTCCGCTTCCAATGAAGATAGCAAAGGATTTAATCAGATTTGGGAGGATGCAAGGAAGGCTGCGATGCTCGCGGAGAAAGGAGAACGGTGGCTGGATGAACAAGACAAGTTAGTTCTTTTCCAAGATCTCTCCATCCATAACGAGCAGGGGAAATCAAAACATCATGCGTTCCTTTGTCTGATCGGTGGAGATTTGCCAAGTGTTGCCACCAAGGAATCTCAGATCAAACTCATTGCCCTTGATCGTGCGTCAAAACCTGCATTCTCTTGGACCCCTGATTTGCCGGTGGAAGGAATCCAAGTGTTGAACAAGACAGAGCTCTTTTTTGATGCAGAGCGAGCTAGATGGTATGTCCAGTTCGATGACAGAAAGGCGGAAGAGTTGGATCCTTATGGCAGCCAGCTAATCAAGGGAATTGAGTTGGCTGATTCAAACTGGACGATTATTTTTTCAGGAAGTTTGATCTGACATACATAGGTGCTATTAGCTTGAACCAAGATACAAAGTTGCCACGTCACCAGCGGAAACTTTAGATAATCAGTCAAAGAAATTATTGTTTAGTATTGAAACTTTACTGGAACCCTATTGTCAAAACGACGAATTGTTGCGGGATCTTCAGACAGTTTTGTTGCAACAGCCCATGCGGGTTTTTTGATATCCATAGTAGGTAAGTAGAAGTAAGCAAGATCGTTTCGCCTTGCTGAAAGATTCTGAACAATTTCATTCAACTCATTGTCGGTTGGTAAAGAGTACCCTATTGGTTTCAGTCGTATTCTATAAATTGTTCTTGAAGAAGATTTGTCTTCGGTCAATTCGATTTGACTAGTTAGTGTTTGTCCAGGTAGTTCGCTACGGCTCCTGCGAATCTGTGTTTGCGTGGTTGCGATTCGATATTTCAATTCCTCTTCACTCATTCCACGAGCAGTAGTATTAAACGATGTTCTAGCGCTTGTGCGATAGGAGACACGTGGTGCTGGCGATGATGACGTTGACGAGATCGACGAGCCACCTCCATGTGTATGGTACGAACCAGTTCGTCGATTAAAATGTCCGCCACTTGAATCCGTACGTCCAGAATGAGCGTACAAAGGAAATACGAGAGTGATAGTAGCGAAGCCTGCCAATAAAACAATTCGCATTACCGCAACCTCATGGATGAATTGCAGATGATACCACCATACCCAACGCTATTACGATGGAGCCGAGTATGATCGATATGGGAATATTTCCTTGTTTTACCAATTCCCATTCATCTACATTACTGGTAGACAGATCAAATAATTTGATAGCGATAATAATCCCAATTCCCATTGAAATAGAGCCGACAAGGGCCCAGCCTAATGTAATTAAATAAGCAGTCGCAATTTCTGGCATAATGAGATCCTCAAAAACTGTTTCGAATGAGCCTAACAAGAAAACGAAAGTACGTTAAATAATCGGTAAAGAATTGGAAGCAATGGGCCCGGGGCTTGATTACCAACTGTTGTACAAATTCGGTGCGAATGTACTGTATCTGAACGATATTCCAGATTAAAATTCTGGTCACAACACTGCCGAAAAGGTCGCAATAAATTCTAGGAAGAACATTTGCTTGACTGCGGAATGGGTCATCGAAAATAATGTTGATGCCTCATCTGAAGAGTCGATTCAAAAAACGTAAGAACTTCATAACACCGGACTCATAGCCCATACTCCTTAGAAATCTTCGTCTGGCATTCTTAGGAGCATTCAGTACCTTTGTAACTTCGTAAATCCCCAAGTCCTTCTTGATACGTCGCTTGGCTTTCGTGACCCCTAGCAAAGTTTTTAAACTCGGTGTGCGGTATCTCATCTTATCTCCAGCCAAAAAAACTACGCATGTGAGGCACAGTGGCGAGATCACTCCCAATCGATATCGGACGAACTCGTGACTACATGTGCCAGTTTGTGATTATGCGGTAGCCTCGCTTCTATTACAAGCAATGTCGGAGGAATTTTTTTCCCGATGGATGTCTTGGCATGGGTGGAAGCCACCCCTCAATTTCCAAAGCCTAATTGCTCCATAAGTATGGGAAAAGGGCATTAAACCGTTCTCACCATTATTAAAGCGGTGTTTGGGTAGGGCCCGCTGAGTAATAATGATGCATCCTAATTCGGTCCGCCAGTTCATCGATCTGCTGTAGGACCTGACGTGGATTGCCTGAGATATCCAAGGCGACAATTTCCAAAGACTTGTCAACAAAGCGAACTTGATAAGAGTTCGGTTCCGCTTCTCCAGATGCGTAAATTAACAGCCCTGAAGGGAGGTTCGTAGCGACGGTGTAGGCCAACAGTTGGTAGAGATCGCCATGCTTGAAGCCAGATTCATTCTTCTTGTATTTGACATCTCCCACGAATTGACAAAGCTTGCCGTCCCACCAAGAGAGGTCAGGTTTGAGCCGTACACATTGAGACTCATCAAGGAATAGTGAACGCTTATGGGCATTCCTGGGAAATCTGTTGAAGCTGAGTCGCAAAGATTCTTGAAGTGCTCGATGAACAAATCGCTCAAACAACTCATTCATGTCGACCAGAAAACCAGATGCATAAACTTTTCCCGTTCCCATCTCTGGACTGGAGGAATTCAGAATGATTTCAGCGAGTCTGATGGCTGGTTCATAGTGCTCGTTGAGCCGATGAAACTGGAAGTGGGGAAGGCGTCCTCGCTCAAAATTGACAAAGCTGACTCCCTGAAAGGCGGCTGAGATCTCACGGAGTCCACGACGGATGAGGCTGGATCGTAAGGGAAAACGTCTTAATCGGGTGAGTGCTGAAAGTAAGATCTGGTTCTCTGGAATGTCTTCCGTGTACTCGTCGTAGCGAAGTTCAATCGGCAGCGGTAACCCGTGGTGAAGTCGTAGTTGAGTCGCAAACTGTATTTGCCCACGAACTGTAAGCAGCGCCTCCTCCTTGCTGCGATAGTTATGCAGGAGACCACGCTGGGTTGCTTTGGCGACTAGTCGGCAATAAAGGGAAGCAACTGCTTCTAAAACGGTATCCTGTTCCTGAAATACAACGGGGTCCTGAAGCCATGTCTTAGGATCTAATGCATAAGACAACAAAAAAAACAATCGGCCAATTGAGATCTTGGGTCGAATCTCAAGTTGCAAGTCTTGGATTCGAAATACGCCGACAAGGGAACCTGGTGTGAGATTATAATATCCGGGACTTGTTAAATCCGGTTGGACCACAATTCCCGGTATTTTTTCCTGCAAGGTGAAACACTGGGCTTCAGAAAGATGGATCGGATCCGATTTCTGATATTCACGTAGTGTGAGAATTCTCATATTCGTTTTCCCCACTCGGGGAATTATTTTTTTCGTTTGTTTGCTGGCGAATTAGATCGTAATCAAATTCTTGAATTCGGTCGGGTTGTCCAAAAAAATGTTCTTCCAAGTATGGAATGATAGAGTGCTGCCAAATCAATCTCGTCCATTCTTCAGTGAGTCCTCTTTTCATGAAATGACTGGGGCCAATTGTCAAATCTCGCTCCTCGATCTTGTTGTTGGCGGCATCGACTATATCTGCGATCCAGAGCATCGTGGACTCATGTTTCGTAAGCCACCGTCGCAGTACTCCTTCCACCGGCGGTTTGTCAGGGAAAAACTCCAAGAAATAAAACCGTCGACGTAAAGCAGAATCAATCAGAGCTATGGAGCGATCGGCAGTATTCATTGTCCCGATGATCCTCACGTTTTCCGGCAACTGAAATAGTTCATGGGAGTACTGCAATTCAATGGATTGATCGCGATACTCAAGCAGAAAATAGAGTTCACCGAAAATCTTGGCAAGATTTCCCCGATTGATCTCATCGATGATCAGGACGAACGTGTCGTCAGGTTGATTGCGTGCCGCGTTGGCAATTCGTTTGAGCGGTCCCTCGTGAAGGCGAAAAACAGCATTTCCATTTTCAATGGCGGGTCGGAAACCTTCAAAAAAATCTTCGTATGTGTAGGAGGGATGGAACTGAACCAAACGGACTCTCTGAGCATCCCCTGCTAGAGCATGGGCAATCCGCTGGGCTACATAGGATTTTCCAGTTCCTGGGGGGCCATAGAGGACGATTTGTTTTTTGTCATCGAGCAAACGAATAAAAGTATTCAGATACTCGGCATCAATGAGTAAGGACTCGGCCAATGACTCCAAGTTGAGTTCTCCTCCTTCCTCACTGTCAGTGTCCGTTTCAGTATCCTCGGGTTCCACATGCTGTCCATCTCGGAATTGCAGGAGCATCTGCCATTCTTCGTCAGTCCAGTCACTTGGTTTGTTTTCATATTTTATAAGCAGCCATAAGGCGCTCTGAGCTACCAGCCGGTTGGGTATCGGCTGTTCCCAGTCGGCTGAACTGCGAACGATTTCATCGAGAAACCCTAAAGCAAAGAAATAACGGTCAACGGCATCCGGACTGGGGGGAAGTTTTTTATAGCCTGATAGCTTGGTTGCTTTCCGAAAAGCTCGACTGCGGTAGATTGGGTATTTTTCAACGTCGACGGCCATCATCAGAAATGACATCAAGGTCGCTCGTCCCCCCGTACCACTGATCAACTTGCTATCGAGCAAGTCGTCAAACTGTTTCATGCGTTTTTCGACAGGGTCTGAAGTTGGTTTCCAGAGCGCCAGTAATGTTCTTTCAGCTTCGGCTGGAGATTCGCTGACATATTTCAGGAATGGCTGGTGCGTTTGCCAGGGGGTAAGTACATTTTCAGTTTGAAAAGCGTGCTGAAGTTTATCTGTCCACGTGGGGTCCTCGGCAAGTATTGCATCTTTGGCTGCCATGAGTCGATCGGAGACTTGGCGTTTGTATTCGGTTTCTTGTTCTTCAAAAGACTCGGTGGCGATACAGCGTTGAATCCAGGACATGAAGGCGGGCCAACGATCTTGTTCCTGAGGGGATACATTCTGCTGCCATTGCTTAGCAATTGCAGTGGCATAAAAATTGATCGGCTTCCCATATTTTGTTTCGAGAGATTGACGGATAGCCAAAATGTTTTGATCGACATCCTGTGTGGGTGTTGTCAGCAGATCTTGAAAAGCCTCGGCAATATATCTTTTATGTTTTCTGGAAGAAATGGCTTCATAGACTTCGGGGAATAAAAAGTGCAATAAGATTTCTCGCATGGGCTGCCCGGCTTTATCCGGTAATTGATGTAGATAGTGCTTGAAATCCCAAGGATCTTTCAGTAATTGAGTCTGCTCGGAGCTAGGTTTGGAGTTCCAGCTTCTTAATAACTCCAATAGAAAGGTGAGATGAAATGGACGATGATTTAAGAACGACATGTCATTGGTAAAACCACGACTTAATGCGTCTTTGTATTTCTCTGGTAGCGGGATTGGGGAACTCATCCAACTCAAGACTTCTTCAACTAATTCAATCTTCGCCTTCCGACCCATTCCGGAAGGAGCAATCACTTGGATGTAGAGTAATTCTGCCGCCAGTTGGAGAGTTTCATCGGAACTCCCCTCTAATTGATTTTTGAACTTATCAATGAATTTGTTTTTTGTTTCATCCGGATTCTCAACAAATTTCTTGTAGAGATCATCAACATTGGCAACAGTCCAAAGGGCCTTGCCCGGAGTAAAGAGGGAATCTTGGGTGCGAAACGCGACCTCCACCCAGTTCGCCAGAATTTCATAGGATCTATCGAAATTTTCAAGTTTTGCCATTATGTGCCTCAATAGTCTAATCGGGCATGTGGATTGTCGTCACGGATAAGCTGGATATGAGCTCAATCATCAAGAATTCAAATATGCCAGTGAGCAACTCTCAAACAATCTCCAATCTGGGATTCACTAAGTTGTCTCTTCGGGAGAGTAGGCCCAAAAACCCCTCTCAAGAGAACTCAATAATACTTATCAAAAGAGCGAATTCATAGTCTTTTTAGAGTTTGATAATTGGGTCAATTCGGTTGAGCCAATCGGCTGCTAAACAAGGTGTCTCCGCTTAAGAAATGGCGGAAGAAATCCCAGCAGCAAGACTTAGGATGGGTAACAAATTCGACAAAGCTTCCATACCGTATCAGTCAAAGAACGTCAGAGAGTTCGCCTACAAAACATTTTACATTGAGGATGCAGAAAAGATATTCTTGGTGCAAATGTGAAGTCCAGATTCGGCGTGCATGCCCTGGACGTGGGCACAGTTCAAGCGGTAGATGACGCTGTCATCGTATCCGAATTCTTGAATGGATGGCCCATCAAAGAAGCGGTCGGAACCCACCCGACTAGCCCCCAGTCCGTCAATGACAGCTTCTAACCAATCGGCACTGAGGGGGTTTCGCGTCAACCCCTCCGCGAATGACAGAGTGATTTCTATACGAGAATTCCTGGGAGCTCGAAAACCAGTGGCGTTCGCTTGCTCGGCTGTGTCCTGCACAGCTCTTCTCCTGTCGGTTTTAAGGCTCTGTCGCCCTACATAAAAAGATAAGGGGGCTTCATTTGAGGATTCATCGAATGGTAGTGCGCCTCCCGGTCGTACAAGCAGCGTGAATCCGGTCTGATTGTCATTGTCGACTAAACATTTCGAAGCGGATATTGATTTACACTGTCCTCCTTGCCCGATTAGTCGAAGAGTGGGCCGATCGGGATTTCGAGAATTCAGTAAGCCAGCAAGGGCACCAATTACCATCGTGTCGAGATCAGGGCCATTGCACGACACATTTCTACCATAAGCGGCTGACTGTGGATTGACACGAAATTCAAAGTCTAAATGTACAGGAGTAAGGATGGTCTGCAGCGGAAGCGTCCCTTCCCATCTACCGGCAACAATCGCATGTCGCCAGATATCCTCAGTCCTTCTATCACCGTAGGTGCGAGGTGTTCCTGCCACAACGCCCTTCCAAAGCACTTCGGTTGAGATTTCATTTGACATCAAAAGAGAAGCCCAGAAAAAAGTGGATAAAGTGTTTTGACATGATAAGAAAAGTTAAACGTGCTTTCTTACAGTCTGATCGTGATCGATTACCGCGCGATTTTACGTCTTTGAAAGGTGGAATCGACGGCGGGTTGAAGTAATCTTTCCAAGGGCTCACGTTCCACAATCTCAGGGTCGAGCCACATAGCAAGATCTCTTTTCTCAAACAGCACCACCGGCATTCGGTGATGTCCGACCGCTTGGACTTCAGCATTGGGACTCGTAGTAACTATTGTGCAACTTTCGACGGTATCCTCGTCACTCTGCCAGTATTCCCACAATCCAGCGAACACGAAAGGCTCAAATTCCTTTAAATGAAAGTAGTGGCTCTTTTCCATAAACTCAGAAGCTGGGATGAGACAACGTCGGCTTTTAAACGCAGCTCGAAAGGTCGGTTTCGATTCGATTGTCTCCCCCCGAGCGTTAAAGCACTTTCGCTGGAAGGCTTTGCGAGAGATTTGCTTGCCTGATGGTTTCCACCAAAATGGTAACAGGCCCCATTCCATGGGGACGATCTCACGGTCGCCTGAATCATTGAGGCGAATCACTGGGACCTGGTTGAGCGGGTAGAAGTCACCGCAAGGTAACGGAAGTTGTTCATCGCCAAAAGTTGCCTGGAATTGCTTGGCAAGTTGGCGAGCTTCATTCAATAGGCGGAAATGGTGGCACATTTTGCCAGTCTAATCAATTCGCCGAATGGTGCCTAAGAGGATTCCGGGGGCGAATTGAGTGATTCCCGTACCCTTGTCACCAAATCCACAATCCCCCGGTTAAGATGTTATTATGCCATGTGTAGCATCAGGCGATAAGGCTGTCGTAATCCGAGGAACTTTAATGAGACAATTCTGCTTTTACGCACTATTGGGAATGGTCGGCATTGCCGTTTCTGGTCACGCCCATGGCCAGTTGCGAATCGTAGACTATAACATCGCGGGCCTCCCGAATAGCTCGGCACTTACGACGGTGCTTAACGCGATAAAAGATGAAGCTATCAATGGAATCAGTAAGCCCATTGATGTTTTAATATTGAATGAAGTCGATAGTCCTGACATCACAACCATCTTGGGCATCCTCAACAACCAAGGAGTTGGAACCTATCTTGCTGGCAATCTAGGCTCAACAACGGGGGCGGGGAGCGTCGGTCTTGTTTATCGTAGCAACACAGTCTTTCTGGTGACTCAACAACAGGTTGTGAACACCTCCTCCAATGGTGCTGCTCGCGGGGTGATGCGATATACGCTGAGACCTCAAGGGTACAGTCCCCAAGCCGACTTCTATATTTACGGCAGCCATTACAAAGCGAGCGATACGACGTCGGATGCGAATCGTCGCAACTTAGAAGCCACCGCTATTCGCGCAAACTCTGATGCACTCGGTGATGGGGCACACGTAATTTATGCGGGCGACTTCAACATCTATCGTTCTTCAGAGCCAATGTGGGCAACTCTCACGGGAGCAGGTAATGGGCAGGCCTTCGATCCGGTGAATCAAGTTGGCAATTGGCACGATAACTCCAGTTTCAAGGCATGGCATACTCAAAATCCAGCTGGCTCAGGTTTCGTCGGTGGCGGCATGGATGATCGTTTTGATTGGCAAATGATCACGGGTGAGCTACAAGATAATGAAGGGATGTCGATCATCCCCGGTTCCTATCATGCATTCGGTAACAATGGAACTCATGCGATCAACAGCCACATCAACACCGGATCCGGAGCATCCTCATCCGTGCTCAATGCCCTGGGCTCTGCCTCCGACCACTTGCCGGTAGTCGCTCAGTATCAAGTGCCTGCCAAGATGGAGGTAGTCTACGCTCCGGTTCCATCACGCGTCATGATTGGTGCAGCTTTCAATGCGTCCGTGACCGTAAGCAATTCTGCAGGGGATGGTGTACTCGTCGTCGATGCAGTGGGTGCGGATGAACTGAACTATACGCTTACTGGCTCTGGGGGGGCCAACGGTACACAAACGGGGAGTGAGGCTGCCTTTGGCGGCTCAAATACCCACCTGTTCCCTTTGAATACTTCGACTGCAGGGACCAAACATAGCTCGATTGCAACTGAAAAAACGAGTCCTCAATCACCGAGCCCAGACAATATCAATCTGTTCTGGTACGATGTTCTCGATCATGCGAACCCATCGTTTGCGAGTAGCACTAATCTAAACTCAATCACTTACGATTTTGGCACGGTGACCTTAGGGGCACCGTCACCCTTCTTTGATTATGAAATTGCCAATTTGCTTAGCACGGCCGGATTTACTTCCAAATTGGAGTTCGATGGTTTCAACAATACGGGTGACTCATCGGCGTTTGATGTGGGTATTGAGTTGGGCGAAACTCCACTTAATGCCGGGATGCAGCGTACCTATACCACCTCATTCGTGACCGATACGCTTGGATCATTCTCGGCAACGATTCAACTGCTTTTCTCTGATGAGGATGTAATTGGTGAAGAGATGTATTCACTTTCCATGACGCTGACGGGTGCGGTGGTCGACAACGTAGCAACTGGTGACTTCGACGGCGACGGCGATGTTGATGGCCGAGACTTCCTGGCATGGCAGCGAGGGGAATCGCCCAATATGTTGAGCAGCGACGACCTGGAACTGTGGCAACAAGGTTATAATTCTCCCCCTTTGGCAACGTCCGTTTCTGTACCTGAGCCAACAACTACAGAAATACTGTTGATGGTCGTGGCAGGGATTTGTATGCGAGCCCCAATAAAAGTATTCCGAGCTTCATTCACAAGCCGGAAATATTTTCACTAGTTTGAGCTCTCCAGGACATTGTTTGATCGAGACTACAGGGAGATTTCAAACAGTTGTCTGAGTCGGGGTTTTTCGCCTAGAATTTACTTGCAATTTCTGAAGGATGTGGTACAATCTGGGCTGTAAATCACGGTCTAAGAAGGAGTTAATCTGTGGTCAGATTGCATTGGCGGATTCTCACTTTTTTTACTGTCTGCCTAGCGATGTTTGTCGCATTGGCATCAGTCTCAGAAGCAGTGGTGAGGGTTCGTGGCTACACCCGTAAGGATGGCACTTATGTTCGTCCTCACTATCGATCAAATCCCGATGGGAATTTCAATAACAATTGGACCACCAAAGGGAATGTAAATCCCTACACAGGCGTTTATGGGACACGAACAAGACGCCCTCCCGGTTACGGGGTGAATTCCACTTACGGAAACTATTCCTCGAGCTACTCCAGCTACTCACCGGAGTATTTGGCACCCGATACCTGGGGATCTCAAAAACGGCAATTGAGAGCCCAAAAACTGTCGGAGAAAGAGCGACGCAAGGAGGAAAGAATCGCGAAAAGAATTGCCGACGCCTCAATCCGAGCAACTAAGCCAAAAAAACAAGTGAGCTCTTTACCCCCAGTGCGAAAGCCGACGGATGCGTTACCTGACTTACCGCCGTTGGTCAACCGAAAGTGGATCAGCTCGAATGGGAGATACTCAGAAGTCGGGATTCTTGAGTCCGTGAGTAGCAGCAACGTCGTAAGGTTGCTTCGAGTTTCAGATGGGAAGAAATTGACGATTTCAATGGACAATCTAAGCCACAAGGATCAGGAATACGTCAAGGGAATCATGGAAGAGGCTGGGGATGCCATGAGACCAATCGAGGAATTATTCGCTTCGCAAACCTCTTTTTCTCGTTAGTAGACGCTGCTGTTTACCCCCCACAGATACCGCAAGGCCTACCTTCGTCGGGGGCACAATACCTTCCGTTTTTGGTGTTCTCAAAGTTTTTGCAACTCCTGTTATGTCGCACGTTAGAGTTTGTATTAAGCCAATGAGAAACTGCTGGGCGGGTAGTTTGGTCTGGTTTGTTCGGGATATGTTCACGAGACTCAAACGTTTCCCTTGAATCTTCCGACCCATCGGCATATTCGTCATACAATTCCTGTTGAGATGCTGTGCGAGTTCTTGGCTCTCCCCCTAATAGCCTCGCCAACCGCAGCCCGGCAGCAACGATCCGTCCTTGGGCAATACCTCCAGCCTCCTTGAGATAGGGTGTTGGTAGATTGACAGGTATCAGTTCACCCGGCTGTCCGACAGCCTCCAAGACTTCAGGAGTGTAGGCAAACGACTTGGCTAACTCGTGACTTTCAGCTATCCACCCAGAAATATTCTCTGATGTGTCGACATTCCACAATTCTCTGCGTTGCTCTAACTGGGCAAGTTCCCGCAAGACATCGTTTGGTTCGTGGCTTCTGCCTAGTAGATTGTCCCAAAGGGAGTGCAGATTCCTCCCTTGTCGTGTCTTGATACTGTTTCCGCCTCGATCTCCCTTGGGAAAACGTTCACAAAACAAAGCTGTGGAGTGCATTGGTTGGTGCATATCAGCAACCAGATGCATGAGCCAAGAGTAAGCCAGGGCCTTCTGAGCAGGAGGATCTTTGGAGCGAGTGACTTCAAGACAGAACTCAGTCGCTTGTGCAATGTTCCAAGCAATAGATTTGTTGTCTGCGGGATTGCTCGCAAGGTTTAGTTTTGGCTCGGGAAAACCGTCAAGGGTCACTGGATAATTAATATAGTGCCAGATAGGTCGATCGAATTTTTCCCGGTCAGGTCCTCGAATACCCCGTGCGATATCCGGCCATGCTCCCGATTGCTGAAAAATCCACTCATCTGCTGGATCGATGGCGGGCATCTTGCTTATGAAGTCTTCCGCAAAGCGGGGATGACGCTTGAGTGTGTCGACAATCGACTTTTGAGTTTCGCTATCTATTTCCCGCCAGGCAATCGCACACACAACCTTATGCCCGAGAGCGTTCCAAGCATTGGCAACACAGGGGCAGCACGCTGCCATAGCGATCACACTTAGGAAGGTTCTCCGCATCTTTCTCATCGGCTTTCGTCGATTCTAGTGGAGTGTGACTTTTTAAGGTGGTAGCTGATACAGACCCAGAAGTAAATCAATGCCAATAGAGCCGCCCACGTTGTGAGCGGCTCCCCAAGGACCTCACTGGGACTCATTAGTTGGACCCCACATAGCACACCGCTGATGCCTACCATGAGCACTGAAAACAAGAGACCAGGATAACTGTGGATAGGTGCAAAGATTTTGAGGATCGGCATGTCTTTCGCCACGGCGAGGGTAATGCCTGTGAAAATTGAAAACACGAAAGCATAAGCGATGAAAAGGTCGATAGTTGACATTGTCGTCCAGGGGGAGATTCCAAGAGGACCATGCTAGAAAATTCATCTAAGCCAGGTTAACTGGAGCCTATTCTTGTTTCAGGGGAACCATCAGTTGCGGAAGTTCCCTTGATGCTATGCTGGTTTGGCGAGCTTAGTTTTAAGTTAGCCGTTTGGCAAATACAACTTGGGCTAAAGTTCAGGTCGATGAAGATCTGCCTTACCTGTAGATTCAATGCTTTCTATAATAACGTTGACATACTCATCAACAGAAGATTTCCCCAAATTCCCTTTAGCGTTACTACGAAATCCTCTCCTATCTACTTTTGCTTTCTTCAAGAGATCCACAGCATAGCCGGGTGTATTGTCATTGATAAAGCGATTCAAAGTTTCAAGATATAGTTTGATTAGCCTTTTTGCTTGAGGTGATGCATTCTGGTATGGGTTGTTCGGGTCGTACTTGAGGCAATTCCTCATTGCCCATTCCGTCGGCGTGAGCAATGCTGGATAGGGTTGATGGTCTTGCCTTTGAATTTCCACAAGCTCCTCTAAAATCTCATAGAGTTCAGCGTAATCTGCTGCGGCATCTTCTACCTCTTCAACAGCACGAAGGCGTATACTGTTATCATATTGAATTTCTTTACCAGACGCCTTGACGCATTCGAGAATACTACTCATGTCTGTTTTTCGTTGAACAATCTCTTTTGGTGAATAGGAATGTTTTTCCAACTTTTCCTTATATCCGTCCCCTGATTTCTCTGGGTCCAGTAAGTAGTATGCGATCACAACGTTCAAGGAACTCTCTTCGGTTGAGATAGTCACTTTGCCACCAATTTGGCTAACGGACACGCGGTGTCCGGTAGAGATTTGAGGAAATCCCCCTCCCGGCATGTTCACTCCGTGATCTAAACAGACTTTAGCCTCATCGGGGTGCATGGAGGTGACGAGCAAGGCGTCGTCGTTATCGTAGAGAAAAATGTCTTGAATCGAATGCGTGTCTATCGCAGGGGAAACATAATCGTCTACTCGGAAACTGCCAGCATGGAGAATAACAAGGTCAGCATCCCATTTTTTGCAAATGCAATCCGCTACGTAGTTTCCCAGGTCGGTTGAACGACTGCGGGTATTGGCATCTGTTCCATCAAGCACAAGAAATGATTCTTCGGGTTCATCTTTCTCCTCAGCTGTTGCCTCCACGACATGCCGGAGTTCATCAGTCAGGTCTTTGATAGGAATCTTGGGACCTTGAGGGCCGTTATTTGCAACGTAGCCTGTCACCGCATAAGCAACCTTTCCTAGTTCTCGCAAGGTTGCTAACTCTTCAAGGGTCAAACTAAAAATCAAATTCTCAACATTATTGTTGAAAAGATAGTCTTGAAGTTTCTGTTTACCGAGGGCATGCACCCACTCCTGAATGTTTCTATTCAGGGGAGCCAGGAGCTGCTCGTCCTCTTCCCTTGCATACCACTCCAGATTCTTGCGATATATGTCGGTCCACGCCATCACGATTACAGTAAGTGACTTTGCATTAGAAAGATTTTTCAGAAGGATCGGATCACCCTGGGACCGTTCAGCCCAATCAATGTCGTGGTCATGGCCGCCTAGGACAAAGCACTGTCCGGATTTCCAGAATCGGTTTAAAGCGTTTAGTGTGCGGCGGTCCTCCTTTTGGAGCATGTGAGACAAGACAATTAAATCTTTTACGCCTGGATTATCCGTTCGTATCGTATCTAACGTTTTTTTCAATACATTGAAATCTACTCGATCATCTCTTCGACCGATATTACTCCATCCGAACTTTCGTGCCTCCTTTATGGTGTCTTTTCCCGCAATTCCTGTCACAGCGACAGCACCATTGGTATAGGCTGGCAACATAACATAATCAAGATGCGAAATGGACTTATGAGTTAGATTGCAAATTACTGGCTTCCATTTCTTCTTTTTCAATTGTTTTGCAAGAGTTTTCGCATTGCTTTTTTCATAGTCAAACTCATGATTCCCCAGCGTGAAATGGGTTAATCCAATCATCTCAAGTATGTCGCACATATGCTCACCTTTCGTTGTCTTCCCTATCAACGATGGTGAAAGGAAATCTCCGGAGTGCATGACATTCACACGGTCTTCCCGTAGCAGGTTGATTGTGATTCCTCGAAAATAGTTGACTAGCTGAGCTACGCGGGCCATCCCTGGGATAGAGATTTTATCGTTCACCCGACGTTCATCAATCAAGTAGGTGTCATTCAAATGTACAATCACACATGCGAGGTTATCTTGGGCAGCGAGTACTCTAATCTGGTCAAGGAGGCCGCTTATTTTCTTGTGCATTGCCATAAAGTACTTTCAGAGTTCGCTTCCACAATGAATACCGAAGCTACGAGAAGCGAGAGGCAAAACTCCCAAAAAAGTGATGTGTCGTGCTAACAACTAAGATAAAAAGAAAAAGTCGTCGTAAACCGGTTTGAGCAAATCGAAGTATTGCTTTGAAATACTCAGGAGGTCCTCGTAGGTTAAATTACTAGCGATCGGAGCTAATGATTCAAGTTGCTGTCTAAGGACTTGGCTTACAGAAAGACAGAAAAAAGCAGAATGAATGAAAAGACGTTTTAGCGTGAAAATAGGGTTCATGTCATGGCCCTCAACTGCTGCGACTCTCCACCGAAAGTCGCTATTATGCTCTATCTTTATAGCAGCAATTGAACCAGATTCAAGTATTTCCAGTTGTTAGCCAGTAGATTGAGAAGACCGCATCTAACTGTGTAGAAAGGTGCTGGTATGCTGACGAAAGTAAGCTACTCACAGATCGTCGCAAATGGTTAGTTTATATACCTGATGGTCCTGAGAAAACGGTCGTAGTCTTAACATGAACAGTCGGTTCGAGGTGCTATTGCAAGACCTCGACTTAACGCCAATAGGGAATCGTATGCCGGATTCCCGTTGACTTGGAGACTCCACACAGATTCACTAGCATACCGCATAGGCATCTGTAGCATGCACCAGAGCCACTAGCGTTATAAAAGTGTCAACAAACTAAGCACGTCAGATATTGTTCCTTACGCTGTTGCAATGTTCCATCCCCACAGAGGCGGAAGTTGCATAGCCATCTTCCCGGTTAGAGTTTTGCGGCAACTTCTGATCAAATATCGAGTGCACCGTCTGCAAATCCATGCACAACATGTGAGTCTTCGCTATCAGCTAAGTCATCTTCATCAAGGGCCGATTCCCAGAAATCATCGGTAAAGGCAATGCTGGATAGTTTGCATACGTACACTTTTCCCTATCATTCAGCGATTGTGATTGCCCCCTACGTATGCAGGGTGGACTGACGAATCACCATGATAATCTGGTTTCAATAGATGATGGTTCTGACGAGTGAGACCAAAATTCGTCCTCCGGCGACGATGACGGGCGACTTCAATTCCTCACCAGCAGCACTTCCGGAGCATCGCGATTGGTTTGTTTGCGGCCTGTGAATTCGTGCCAGGTCCATACTTCCTTGGGATAGTGTGTCTTCACAAACTCATGGTCGTAGGCCCTGACGACGATGCGGGCGTCCTTGAATTGCTGCAGGCGTTCTGCCAGACGTATATGCCAGGTTTTTTGATCTTGCTGAGATTTGCCACCATGAAAGGCGTACTTGGTGCCGGGACCGAAAAAAGGGGGGTCCAGATAGAGACCATGGTTGGGACGGTCTTTGCATTTGTCGAGAAACTCGAAGACATCCAATCTGGAAAACGTACAACGGCCAAATTCCCGACACCAGTTCGGGAGGGAGTTGATAGCGGAATGATAACGTGTGGCTGAATCGCCACCACCCGCGTCCCAGCGCAGCGCAAGAGCGCCAGATTTCTCGGCGGGAGTGCCTGCGGTACCGGAGCGGGTCATCCAGGCAATGACGAAATAGTCCATCGCACGAGAGAAGTCCACGGAGTTCGTGTCAGCCTGGTAACTTTCGGAAAAATACCTTGCTTGCGCTGCAGCGAGTGTGTCCGGATGAAAGAGTTGGGAGCGCAGACTCTGCTGGAGGGCTGCACAGTCACGGCGGACCTCGTTGGCCAGGTTGATGATGCCGTGGTGGAGGTCATTGGCCAGGATGGTGCGGGCACGGATGTGGGGGATCTCGCACATGCCTCCGCAGCAGGGAATTCCTACCCATTCGCAGCCTGCGAGTAGCGTCCCTACCCGTTCGGCGTTCAAGCGGTTCGATCCGTACCAAGGGGCCAGGGCGGTAATTTTTCTCATCTTGGCATGTTCGCTCAACAGGGTCTCGATTGAAAAATGCGGCAGGACCTCCCATGTTTACCCCCCTTTGTTGAGCAAGACGAAGGAGGGGATCCGCTACTGCACGGGATCTGGAGTCACTGATCCATCTGCTCGGATTTGCTGCTGTTGTTGTGCCAGGGCGGTTAGCTTGGATTTCAGCAAGGGGATTTGGAGTGCTTTTTCCAACTTTTCCAATGCACCCAAGTCCCGATTTGGTAAAACCTGGCCGTACTCTTGGCCCAGGAACTTGACTACGTCGGCAAGTTCTTGCAGAAAGTCCTGGTAATCAATCAAAAACGATTCGTACTGTCGGTGAAGGGAAGTTATCTTGTTGTCAGATGCGTGAAAAAGTCCTTCGATATTCGCAGCCCGGCTTGCTTGGGAAAGACATGCACCAGCTTCCCTGCGGAGATAGTCGAGGCTGGAAGCCAATTGGCATCCATAGTACGCATTACTCTGGAAGAGTTCGCACAGGGTAGGATAATCGTCCTCATCAAGACTCTCATCGAGTTGGTTCGTGACTTTCATAAAAGAGAGTACCTTTTCAAAGACTTGAATTGCCAGACAGGAATCAGATTCAGCAGTAAACACGGTTTATTCTCCTAGGGTAGGTTGAGTGCTTGGTGAGGTTTCAGTAAGGTTGAGAAATTTCCCGGTCGGTTGCGTGAATTTCCCACGGGTCACTAATTTTTTTCTGGCCGCATTTTTTGGTTCATTTCCTGGTGTATTTTCATTTCATCGTTTGTTTCGTTCTCCTTCTTGGCACTTGGTTTTGGAATCTAAAGTGGACCGCCATTTCGGACCATTGAGAAATTCGCCTCGTTGATTGCATTTCCCTCAGCAAGGTAATTTCTGGGGAGGGTCACATTTGTCAAAGACCTCTGGGATTGGTGGAGAGCTAGGCAGGACCAAACTCGAACTCTTTTATTCGAGGACTTCAGTCGGCCTTGCTGCTGGGGGCATCACCAGAACTTCTTGATTCGATGCTCCGGTGGGGGATTTCAGAATGGGGGCTCTTCACGAACGGGGGGTGCCTCACCCAACAGCTGAGCGAAGTCCGCGTCAACTCGGTCCTGGTAAGGTTTCGAAGAGTGCGGGGGATTAGTAGGAGCCTCCGGTGAATTTGACGATTCGAAGAAACCGACATCCGTTTGCGTGGTTTCAAAGCGGGTTGATAATGGGGATTCGCTTCGACTTGGGCTTGTACCTAAAATGGTGGTTTGATTTCCGATTGAGTTGGCTTGGAGGTTGCTGGGCTGCAAGGTAGGATGAACCGACTTTGGGGCAACATGGTTTGTCATTGCGTTACCAGTTCCGTTCGTGGCTGGTAGTTGCGAGGTAGCACGAGTTTTCGCATTCTCCTGCCAGCTGGCATGTTCTGGTGAAAGGTCCGTCATTGGATGAGCGGTTTTGTCGGCAGATTTTGCTGAGACTTGTTCCATCACCTTTAACAAATGATTCATCGCTTCCACGACTTTGGGATGTTGTGCTTTGGTTATCTCGCGTTCCAAGAATTCGCTGGGATTGACGCTTTGCCGCTTTGCCTCTGCCACCACAGCCTGATAACGTTCTTCCGATAATGTTACAGCACAAATCTTGCGTTCCGCTTTGTAATACTGAGGATAGGGTATGTGCGGACCTTCAGAACGAAGCGAGTTTTCCACGATGTCATTTAAAAGTTCCTGTCTTTTTTTGAGTGACAGGCTGACCCCGAGTTGAATGATGAAGGCGATCACGGACTCTAAGGAAAACGAGATAGATTTTGGTTTCTCTTCTACAGGTTTTGCGGTTGGAACTGGGACGGCCTTCAAGGAAGTTTTTGAGGTGACCATGGTTTTATCCTTATTTGAAATGTGTACTGGAAAAAAACTTGTTAATGACCTTCGGGTGAGTGTGGATGCCGGTAATTTCGCCACGAATCTATGAAACTTTTCTAACATCCTCCGGCATCGAATCATTGATTGAAGCGCTTGCAATTCGTTCCTTGGGCCGCTTGCGAGCCTTGATAGACTTTGATGTTTTAGCCTTTCGGTCCGGCCACTGATGGGGAGGGACGAACTTCCCGTCGATGATCAGCATGCCGATAAAGCACAAGGTTCTATCGAGATAACGTTCTTCACGTTGGGGGAAGCCGTCGCAATTCACCCAATCCTTCACGGATCGTCGTGCCTTGCGGCCATAGGTCGTCTGGCAACGCTGACACCACAGGCCCTGCAGCTTTCGAGCAACTCGAAAGAATTCCGGGGTAGGAATTTCGCAACTGACCGTGGCCAAGGGATTGAGATAGAGGCAGCCCGAATGGGAGGGTGAAATCGCACAAATTCGCTCTCGCATGGCTGGGGCTGGGTCTTCTCGGTTCGGCTGGAATCTTGCGATTTTCACCGTTGGATTGCAGTTCGTCGTACCTTTCATAATTAATCTCCTCTCGGACGTTATTTCGTAAACAAATCGTAAAAGGCCTGGTCTTTCGCTTGTCCCTGATGGGTTGAGCCTATCTAGGGCTGGGGGCTGGGGGAGACTGTGTGGCACAATACTGCCCATTTTGAGAGCTTGCCTCCTCCAGGAGCTTGATCACGAATTGTGGCCAGTCGATGCCTCGCAGGAGTGCCCCAGCTTTGGCTCGATTAAAGATCTGCTCAGGAACTTGAATATGCAGTACTCGGTACCCTGGTGGTAAGTTGCGACTCTTGTCGCGGGGTTTAATAGGCACTTGTTTCTCCGGGGTCTGGGTCGTCATGTTAATTTCTCCGGGTGATTTCTGGTGAGAACATCGGTTGGGGCTGATCGAGTAGCGGACAAACTCGTCAGCCCATACCTGCAACGGTTCACTCTTTTTTTCAGGACTTATTTTTGCTAATAGATTTACTCCATGTTATCTTTGGTCTAGTATCTCTTGACATTTACCTTCATGTTTTACTGTTATGAGTTCAGTCAACTACGTGTAGTCTATGCAATATGTCTCGATCTTTGATCTAACTTCATATATCACACAGTCATTTCATTCTTCGGTTAGTTTCTTTTCTACTTCTATTTCTAGTAAGTCATTTTTCTAAGTGGCTTCAGTTTCAAAGTAGGTGTCCAAACAGGCAAAGGCTGGGCGACTAAGGTTGTCAGGATCATTGGGGGTGTGAACATGAAAATGTTCACGCACAGTTCGCTAAGGAGCCGGCACTAGGTCAAAAATGTTGGATAGAACATTTTTTTCCTATCTTCTTTACGATTTCCATTGAATGCTTCTCAATCATGGAAAAAGATTATTCAAAGGCAGGAATTGCACCCATTTGATGAGAAGCTGCACGGTAATACGGTTACGCTACGTGGGTATGTGATTGCGCAACAAAACCCCTGGCATTAGAGATAACAGCTACGCTTAACTACTGGTTGGCAGAAACGGATGATCTTCCACCATCTTTATGGTGAGCAAGCGGTTGGGGGTGATCGTCGCCGTAGACAGTACGCAGAAACACTCCGAGGGTCGGCATTGGCTACTTTGGGCTAGAGTTACCAGTGTTTTTGTGTCGTCGACCTTGATTTTCCATTCACGACAACGGTCGGCAAGAAAAGTGGCCAGCTCTGTTGCGGTGGGAGGGGTTGTTTTTAGCCTCAGGGCAAAGCGTCTTATAAACATGGGATCAAGTTCTTCGGGGCGCGCTGTTGCTGCGACCCACGATATATTCGCCTGCTCTAGGGGTAACAGCAACATTTCATCCAGGCTGCGTCGAACTAGGCGTTGGCACTCATCCAAGAAAACGACCATGTTTCCCTGGAAATCTCTCCGATCCTTGAAGAGCTCTCGGAAGAGACTTTCATTGGCATCTCCACAGTTGATTGTATAGTGATGCAAAGGAATGGCATTGAACTTGGCGACTCGCTCCAAACCAACGGCATAAAATCCCGTTAGGTCATACCGAACATCAAATTTGTGGCAGTCATCGCATGTGCCACATGCACTGGCCGGATTACCTGAGCGGTGTGGGCAATTAAGCGTTTTACGAAACGCGTTGATAGCCGCGGTTTTTCCTGTTCCTGGTTCTCCACAGATCATCAGGTTGGGAAACCGGCCTCCGCTTTCTGAAAGCTCGTGGAGCGTATTTATAATGCTGGTGCAGCCAAGAATCTGAGGGAGTCCCTGCGGTGTCCATCTTTGGATGTCATAAGCGTCAGGAAATTCTTTAGTCATTTGTCTCTCCTTGTAAGTGTTGGTTAATGAGGCTTAGATCTACGGTACCGTTACAATCCAATTGCGAAATCTTCCACGGTCGAGATGTGTTCGTTCGTTTCAATTGATGAACATTTACACCGACGTCACGCAATACAGTTGATAACTCGCTGAGTTTGGTACTCAGCCAGCGAGGAGAGCCAGGATAGCTGGCACGGTCGAGCTTGATATTCAAGCGCTTGGCAGTCGCTCGGAGACTGGAATCTAGCTCTTCCAGGGGGCCAATCCAGGGCTTTTCCAAGGGATGACTCCTTACGAAATCACGTAACAATCGAGCAACTAAGTTGCCTTCGGCGATGTCTTGGTTGATTTGAAGGATGTTGTTGCTGTAGGCGGTATCGAAGTATTCGTAGGGGTGGCCAAGCCCAGTTGCTAGTGCCCTGCCCAAAGTTGCAAAATCCGCCATCCGAAATTCGGTAGCTGGAGGTGTTGTGTCTCGAAGCTGCAAAGTCTTGACCATGAGATCCAATAAACCACCAAGAATGTCACCCGCAGCGCTTGCAAACTGCTGGTCCAGCTCCTTAAGCGAGCCAAATTTTTCAAATCGGGAGCATTTTAAGACGAGACACCTATCCAGAAAGTCAGGCCGCAAGCTCGGAATGACCAGACCATTGATAATGATCGCCCGACGATAGGCATAGATCACGGAATTGCAGTCGGTATAGAGCTTGCGTCGTTCCACTCCATTGCCGGTCACGGCACGGCAGAACTGATCAGCTGTTGATCGATCAAAATAGGAAACGTTTTCGAAGCAAGGCACAGCGTGGTGTAGGAAAACGTGATGGGCATTTGTGTTATTCAGTCCGAGTGTGGGGACTACGCTCGGGTCTATGACCGAGCGAATCCAACGACAAATTGTCGTCTTCCCAGCACCTTGCGGACCTACGACAAGCAAGATGGGCGACGACACATTGGGAAGCATTGCCGATAGGAACCAAGTCCCTAACAGAAATTGGTCTTGTTCATTTGGTAAATTTATGAAATCGAATAACTTCACAAAATTGTCATTGCCGTTGACGGTAGGCGGTGCCAAAGGACGCTGATGGGTCGGCCGCAAAAACAAAGGAGTTTGTTGAGGCATGACTCGCCAGCCTCTTGAGTTCACTTCGATCATCGAGCGTATTTCGTCGCCGCAGTCGATAAAGATCGAATTTCCATCTTGGGCAAAGCGAACACACAGATCTCTTTGTGGGGCTCGTAACGCATGTAATTTCAGGATCTCTACGGATTTCTTAAGATTAGCTAGAATGATTTCTCCATGGGGTTGCATCATTGCATCTAATCTTGACAGAAATTCTCGTGAATCTAACTGGTGACACTCACTATGCGCAGATGGTGAATTCACCGGCATGAAAGCAAAGTCTCGAGAAAACTGGTTCTGGAAGCACCACAGGCCCGACTTGATTGCATATTCTGCTATCTGCTCGGGTGAGAGGGGTGCGTCATGTTCTAGAGGTAATCTGTTCATATCTATAGCGACGGCAGTAGTGGCCGCCCCTTCCTAAACGTCTGAAGGCGACTGTCGCAGGTGTTTGAAAGTGACGAGAATCGAAGACCAAATTGAACGAACAGGAAAGAGCCCGTTTCAGGCAGATCTTTCTGTTGAATAGCGTCACTTGTGTCATCTTTCCAGAATTTGCCCACATGGTGGTACCCAATGGGTGACGAGATGAGTGACGCTGAGAACTTAGCGTCACGCTCGCGCGAGGCCAAATAGTGAGAGAGTAGCAATCTGTAATTTGAAGGCCATACGAAATAGTGTATGCACTGTTCTCTTGAAGAGGGTCTGATACTCATCAAATGCCCCTTTCACTCTGTGGTTCAGGAAAGGAGTTGTATGGTAGTTTTGACCAAGATCGGTCCTGAAAAAGTGCACGGATTCGTGCACTGAATACTTGCGAAGTTGCATAAACTATGCGATGCTTACGCGGCGTTTGCACTGCAAATCGCAGAAGTTTTCGTCCGAAGGACTTACTCCGAAGCCGAAGGTTACTGGTTCGAATCCAGTCGGGGATACTTATAGATTGCTTTCTCGTCATGGCGACCTGTTTTGACTGAAGCTCAACTGTGGTCTGCTGGATGGATCGCTCTTGCTGTCCGGCCACCATCACATTCTTTTCCAACAAAAGCATCAACCATTTCGGCAGGATCTATTGGTCTTGGTCTCCAATGGACCATTCCAGACTATGGCGAAGCGTGCAGCAATTGAAATTTCCTAATGCACATATTCTCAGTTCTGATTCTGTGAAGAAGTGAGACGCCTTCACCCTTGCCACAGGTCTCAACGCTGATGCTCATGCTGTTTGCGAATTAGTCGCGAGTAGGGCACAATAGGCATTGGCTTATCCGTCGTTAGAATAGTTGTCCCATCCTATAGTCCTGAACTAGTGAAGTGCGTGGAGTCGTACAATGGAAAAGGTTCTTATCGTCATAGGCGATGCTGCCGAGGTGATTGACACGATGGTGCCGCTGTACCGCTTGGGTGAAGACTACGAGGTGGTGAAGGCGGCTCCTGAGGTGCGCACCTATCATCTCGTGCAGCATCATCACAACAAAGATTGGGATGTCACGATTGAGACGCCCGGCTACGATTTAGATTCGGACATTGCCTTTCGTGACGTCGACCCCAACGACTATCTGGCCCTGGTGCTTCCGGGGGGCCGCGCACCAGAATTCTTGCGCTACGACGAAGACCTGTTAAACATTACCCGCCACTTCTTTGAACATTCCAAGCCAGTCGCTTCGATCTGCCATGGCATTGAAATCCTCGCGGCTGCCGACGTGATCCGTGGCCGCAAGGTCACGACGATTCCCCGCTGCCGTCTCGATGCCGAGTTCTCAGGAGCAACTTACGTCGCCGAGCCCTTAGTCGTGGATGGGAGCCTTTATTGTTGCCGGTTCAAAAAAGAGTGTTCCGGTTGGATGAAGGCTTTTACTCAAGAACTCGCAGCACGTTCGCGTTCAGGTCGCCGATGAGCCGACTACGGATACTGGTCAGGAGACCATCCACAGGAATGAGACCACCAGTGCTCCGACGGCAATCCAGCCCGCGATGAAGCCCACGACCGACGTGACCGAGGGCACAGGAATTTCCAGACCGAAGGCAGTACACAGCATAGCTCGCTGGGCCGGTGCAACACCCTCGGGCAATGTGCAAGGTTCGGTGATGACTTCCCCGGGGGCAATGGGAGTCCGGGTGAGCGTGTAAAAAGTGTCGAGCTTGTCTTCAGCGACCGGCTTGGTCAGCAGACTGACCACCACACACGCAGTCAGTGCGGCCGTGAGATATACCAGAATAATCCAGGGTTCGTAAACCGCTATCGGCTTGTCCGCTGCTCGGACCACCATGTGCAGATCATCTGCGAAGGGAAGCTTGCCAATCCACTCGGCGACCGAATTGAGGGTAAGAATCCACCAGGTTCCAAAACCAGCGATCGCCGTGGCCCAAGCTCCTGCGGCGGTCGCCCTTCTCCAGAACAATCCGATCCAGAAGGCAATGCCCACCATGGGAGCAATGCGAAACCAGATATTAAGAGCGCTCACCACATTGGGAACCCAAAAGGCAAAAATCAGCCCTCCGATTACAACGAACAGCGAAGTCATGCGCCCGACCAGCAGATAGTGGCTCTCAGACTTTCCTTTAACGAGCGGCTTATAGATGTTCTTGGTAAATAACGCGGCTGAGGAAACCATGAAAGCATCGCAGGAACTCATCACGGATGCCAGCAAGGAGGCCAGAAACACTCCGAGCAAGCCAGGCAGAATGGCGGGAAGAAACGCTCGAGCCACGTCACCGTAAACATGGTCTGGTTTGATCTCGGAGAGATCGATTCCGCGGTTGATGTACCAGGCAATCGCCGCCAGCGAGGTGATGCACCAGGCCATGGTACAAAATCGTTTGACGATGTTTCCCACCATGAAGCCAACCCGGCCATCCATCTCGGTTCTTCCAGCCGAACAAACACCCATGATAAAGGGTTGGCCAACGATTCCGACCAACGCTTGAAGCGAGAACATCACAATGAAAAAGATACCGATCTGATCACGATTCGTGAGCTTTAACAGAGAGGGGTCGTTAATTGTCTGTCGTACTCCCTCCATCCCTCCGACCTCGTACAAGATGAACGGCAATAGCGCGAAGGAAAACAGGATCGTGAGAATGCCCTGGAAAAAATCGGTGACAATCGCCGCGGAAAGTCCCCCAGCCATGCCATAAAGCACGAAAAGAACCGTCACGATGGGGATCGCCAACTCGGCTTGCAATCCACCAGCCGTGGAGGATTCGATCAGCTCCCCTGCCCCTTTGAGCATCAATCCGATCTTTACCGACAGCCCCACCATTCCCACGATGGCAAACAACGAGGCAACACTTGCATCGTAGCGAAGTTTGTAGACGTCAGCGGTTGTAATCGCACGGAGCCGCCGCATGATCGGCGCCAACAGCCAGTAGAACGGCGTAACGGGTAGCCACAGCCATTGCCACCATATACCGGAAAGGCCATTGCGAAACGTCGCCGCAGCGACAATCACGGCCTGATCGGAAGCCGTGCCAGTACCGAAAGCATTGGTGATCATCATTGCCTTACCAAAATGGCGCGGCATGAAGTAGTCATTCATGTTCTTGATGCGACGTGCTGTCCAGACGCCGATCATCGTGATGCCAATCAGATAGACGATAATGACGGCGATATCAGCAGGATGCAGTCCGACCATGAATTTCCTTTAGATGAGTTTTGAAAATCGAGTTTTCCTTAATACCCGCGCGAGTGGGGATCCAGAAGGCACATCCAAAATACTGGATTCTCGCCTGCGCGGGAATGACTGTGAGACTACTTCGCCACCTCGATGTAGTTGGCGTATTCTTCTTCCATGTTGGGTGATTCACCTTCTGGCGAAGCATGCACGAATACCCCATAGCGGAGGCGAAGCTTCTCGCCTGGTTCGACGTCCACCTGGCTTTTCTCCCCTTTGCCAAAGGCCTCGCGGCCAAAGGGATTCGCTTCGAGAAGTCCATAATCACGAGCATGGAACCAACTGGGTCGAAAGTTATCCGGGTGGCAGAACAATGTGATCCCCACATGTTGGCCGTCGAGTGTGCCGCTGTAATCACACCAGTCGGCAGTATTTCCCCAGATCTCATCGCCATTCTCACGGCCTTCGGAGTCAACCATTTTCCCATTCCCAGCGGGCATTTCTCCCACCGCGTCTTTCTCGACGCGGATTGGAGTCGCTACCCGAAATCCGATCCCCATCTCTTCCTGGTCACCAAAATAGAATTCGTCGTCAGCAGAGAAAGAGCTATCCCAGAGTAGTAAATAGCCATCGGGTCGCGGGACGATTGTGTATGTACATTCTTCTTCGCAGACTACCTGACTAGGGTCTTCTTGACTCAGATAACGATTTTGAACCGTCAAGGAGTTCTGATCCGCATCGGTTTCGATTGCCACTTGTTCGACTGGAGCAGCAAGTCGCCAATAGTCATTGCCGCTGATGTCTCCAAACGACATCCAGAGACCTGGATGAAAGGTGGGATGATCGGCGCGATCTTTCCCTGGGACGGGTGGATGGTTCCTTGTGATCTGTGGTGAATCGGGAGTCCGCAGATGGGCAAAATAGGGCCGCGAAATATCCTCGTCTTCGTAAACGTAGTCTGCCACAGGTTCGCCATCGATGGTGACAACAACCTTACCCTCATTGCTGGTGTCGAATTCAACCTTGCCCTCGCCAGCCTGAGCCGATGAGTAACTCCCAGCAATTGACAATAGCGCCGAAAAGATGAACAGCAACAGGCTTCTCAGAGTCATCATTTATCAAGCTCCCTTAGGTTTTGCCCAGTGACCACCCTCGCGATACGTGCGCGACAGCAGAGCGTTGGCTGAATGGTCATTGGTAATTTGCTCGGTTGCGGAATCGAACTCCAAAGAGCGGCCAGTTCGCACAGCAATATTCGCCAGGTGAATCAGGGCCACACTGCGGAATCCCTCCAAGATATCAGCGTTTGGCTTACGACCCGTGCGTATGGCATCAACAAAGTCGTTCAGATGCAGCAAGGGATCGTCTTTCTCTGCTCGTTTGTCTTCGACCACGCGATTCTTGTCGTCATAAATAAGCATCTTGCCCCGTTTGCTCAAAAACATTTTCCCTGCGGTTCCGAAGTACTCGACTCCACTATCACAATTCAGGGGGTAGTTTTTCGACCACAGCAGCATTTCAAACACAAGCTGTCGAGGTGCGCCGCCATCCTTCCCGGGATACTCGAAAATGCATGTTGCCGTGTCTGGGAACTGCTGGGCGTCGTTGTAGAAATATTTGCCTCCTAAGGCAACCACCTTTGACGGTAATGCATCAATTCCCAATCCCCAGCGAGCGTAGTCAATCTCGTGGGCGCCATCGTTGCCGATGTCGCCCGTGCCGAAGTTATACCACCAATGCCAATCGCTGTGAAAGCGGTTCGTTTGAAAGGGGACCATCTCCGCGGGGCCTACCCAAAGATCGTAATCAACTTCTGGCGGTGCGGAACTCGGCTGAGCAAAACCGATGTTGTCGCGCTGTTGGATATTCCAGGCCTTGGCTACCAACACGTCGCCGATCACACCTTCGTGGAGTTTTTGGATCGCTTCGATAGTAAACGGTGTGCTCCGCTGTTGCGTGCCGTGCTGGACGACGACCTTATTATCGCGGGCAGCCTTGAGCAGCAGTTGCGCTTCGCGAAAGTTGTGACTACAAGGCTTTTCGACATACACATGCTTGCCAGCCTCACAGGCGAGAATTGCTGCCGGGGCATGCCAATGGTCGGGAGCGGCTATCACGACAGCATCTATCGTTGGATCGTCGAGGATCCGACGCATGTCGGTCACGGCATGATCCGAATTTACGCCGGATGCTTCGGCAGCAACGGCGAGGCGGCGTTGGTCTGGATCGCAGACATAGTCTGCCTGCTCAAAGAACCATCGTCCTCGTTGACCGCAACCGACGAGTCCCCAACGCACACGTTCGTTGGCTCCGGCGGCTTTAAGCTTTGTTGACAAACCTGCCGCCAATACACCAGCACCTGTCTGCTGAAGAAAAGTCCTGCGAGAAGTAGTTGCCATGTTTGCTCCTTGTAGAGTGGGCACCACCCACCACCTGGGTCATGGATATTAGAAATGCTCTTGATGAGAGGAACAATACACGAAACGAAACAACCCTCAGGGAGAGTCGGCTTTTAAGGGCCGGGGAGGGCACTTAAATCATGTGCACTTCACCCGATTTAGTTGTTGATTATCCCTCCCCGGGCGACGGCGCCCGACCCTCCCGAAGAGGAAGGGTATATGAGATGGTTCAGGAACTCGAAATCTCCTCCGCGACGCCCTGATTCACCACGGCTTCAATCGCCCGAATGATTACCGAGTTATCGCGATCTCCCAGCCCGAGCGCTTCGGCTTGCTCGAGCAATTGCAGATGCAATTTTGACAGCGGCAAAGTGATTCCCGCACGATCCGATTCGGCGATCATGAGCCGGACATCCTTCGTATGTTGCGAAAGCTTGGCCTGGGTGGAAAAATCACCATCAACCATTTTCTGCCCCTTCACATCCATTACCACAGAGTAAGCATTGCCATCTTTCAGTACGTCCAAGGCATTTTGCATCGGCACACCGATGGCTTCCGCGAAGAGCAGACCTTCGGAGAGGGCCACGCGATTGAGACCCAACACCAGGTTATTGACCAATTTCATCTTGGCCGCACTGCCCCAAGGGCCCACGAAATGAGACTTGGGAGTCATGCAGGCGAAGAGGTCCTGGCAGGCTTTGAAGGAGTCCTCAGGCCCCGCGACGATGGCCAAAGCATCTCCTTGACGCGTCTGTTCGCTCGAGGCGGCGATGGGTGATTCGAGGTAATGAATGTCGCGTTTCGCCAGTCGGCGGCCGAGAGCTGCAGTCTGACTAGGGTCGCCGGTGGTGGTGTCGATCAGGATGTGACCAGCACGGAGACCGGAATCCATTTGCTTGAGCACGGCATCTACGATGTCGGAGGTGTATAGGCTGATGACGACTCGATCACATTCCACAAAGGGGTTATCAGACCAGCGGGCCCCCAACTCGATCAGAGGAATTGCTTTCTCTTGTGTGCGGTTATAGACATAGACCGGGTAGCCGGCAGCTAGCAGTCGCTCACAGAGGGCAGTGCCCAAAAGTCCCAGCCCAATGACTCCCACAGGTTCTTTTGGTGAGCCGTTGTTTGAATGGACAACATGAAGTGAATCCGAATTTCGAGACATGACACGTACGCGTGGGTAAACGATTTACAATCTGTAAGTTAATAAGATCTTAGTTTAATGGAAAAGTCGGACCGGTTCAGCAGTCTAACAGCGAGTTTCCTGAGAACGTCTGAGAATGCCAATCGCAAACTGCCGTTTCCTAAAATGCCAATGAAAATCATTCGGGATCAACCAAGCTGTTGAACGATTTTGCGTTTTTTTTCTTGCAATCTTCAAAGAAACGCTCCAACATAGATAATAGCGGAGCTGAGTGACTCAAGTTGCTTTGGCTACGACAGATGAAACTCTTCGTTGTTCTCTTTACCAAGCAGTCAATTTGACGAGATCAATACGAATGAGGCGTTTGTTGTATTTAATCCCACTTGGGCGTGAAGCAGGCAGTTGTGTTGTAACTAACCCTTTTCGAACTTTGGAGGAATGACTAATGACTATGAAGTTTTGGTTTGCACTTGGTGCAGCAGCGTTGCTGGTGGCGCCTACTGCTCAGGCGACAACAGGTATCTCTTATTTCCAGCAGGACGATCCCGCTGTCCCTACCCACGTTGATGCAACTGACTATAGCGCTACCGGATTGAATATTGGGCAGAGCGGTTATCTCTTCTTCAATTTTGGAGCAACAACTCCGAATACGAACAGCCCTGTTGGTCAGGACGCCGCAAACACTTTGCCATCTTGGCTTGCAGTCGACTTCGATCCAAATAGTGCGAACTATTCCTTCGGGGACGATCCTGGATTTGCAGCGTTTTCTGAAGGAGGTAATACGCCTTGGAATATTCTCACACTTCCTGATGGAACTACAGGCCTTTCCGGTGCATTAGTGGATCCCAAGGCAGCGAACAACTCGAACAATGCCATCAAGAATATTGGTATTGTAGGTAACCCTCCTCCTGCATTTTGGTTGCATGTTGTCGCTGACAACACCAACGGTCAATACAATACGATGAATCGGATACGCGCTCGTGAAGATGTTAGTGGATTGGATAAGAGGGTAAGTAACCTTTCATTCAATGGTGTTGCGGACGTGTATTCATTCTTCTACGAAGGCGTTGCCGTGGGAGATATTATTAAGATGCAACTCAATTCAGGTGTTGCAGGCGTTAATGCTTCAATCGGCGGTATTATGGTTGATGCAGTTCCCGAACCTTCCAGCATTGCATTGTTGGGATTGGCATTTGGTATCGGCATCCTGCGCCGAAAGTAGTCGAGCAACTTTCTATCCATTGCTATCAGACGTCTCGACCAACAATTTGGTCGAGGCGTTTTTGTTTGCGCGATCGGCAAAGATTAGTGTTCCGAAAATGTAAACTCCTCCCATCGCGTTCGGAGTTCCGGCAATCGCTGGTGGTATCTTCAGCAATTGGTGCAATAGCTCCCGTGAAAACTTGACTGGTTAGGGCCAAACGGTTAGCTTGTAAATAGGGCGAGGAAGCCCACTTGTCAGTGCATAGTAGCGGGTCCGGGGGAAGCTGACCTTATCTTCACTCAGCCCGTTGTTGAGACTTTTCTCCAGTACAATTTGGGAGGTTTTGTCGTGGCCAATCATACGAAACGCGCGTTTACGTTGGTCGAGCTGTTGGTGGTAATCGCCATCATTGGTGTCTTGGTGGCCCTTTTACTTCCAGCGATTCAGGCGGCACGCGAATCGGCTCGTCGTACCCAATGCACGAACCATTTAAAGCAAATTGGTTTGGCGGTGCAAAACCACCACGACACTTACAAAAGAATCCCCAACTCACGCCGCCGATTCGATTACATAACCTGGGCTGCGGAATTGTGGCCGTTTCTGGAAGCAGGCAATATTGCCACGACCTGGGATCGCTTCAATACCTATTACAATCAGCAGGAAGCCGCACGCACAGCGCAGGTTCCGATCTATTTGTGCCCTTCTCGCCGTGCACCTCCGCAACTGAGTCTTACGGGAGATAATGACGATGGAAATGCCAATGGTGATAATGTGCCCGGTGCGCTGGGGGACTATGCCTGCAACACGGGCGATACCTCGCCGGATGCCTCTGACAATGACAACACTTATGAACGATCCGACGGAACCTTGAAGGAGCCGACGGGGCCGTTTCGATTCTCTGGCCACGGAGGTGATGACGAGGGAGCCAGTAAGAATGCCAATAATACGGTCGATCTGAGCAAAATCAGCTTGGAATACAAGGTGACGTTTTCGCAGATCACCGATGGCCTTTCCAATACAGTATTTGTCGGTGAGAAGCACGTCCCGACAGACGGCCCCAATGGGAGTTGGTTTGGACATATAGCTGCTAAGGACAATTCGATCTACAACCCGGATTTCTGGAGCAGTATTGGGCGAAAGGGGGGGCATCTGTCTCCAATTGCCAGTCCCTCGGATGGGAGTCAAGGAGGGCAGGCTATGAGTGAATGGAACAAGAACTTTGGGAGTTGGCATCCAGGCATCTGCCAGTTCGTTTTTGGTGATGGAAGCGTCCATCCGATCAATGTGGACATCGACCTCTATATGCTAGGTCAGATCTGCCACAAGTCGGACGGAAAAACGGTGGACCTCGATGGCAAAGGCATTCCATTTCCTCAGACCCAGTATTGAGAGATTGGTTGAAATCTTTCTCTCATGAGAATTAGTCTTTTCGCTTCACACTGTTTGATTTGGAGATTGCTTAGCTTGTCAAACTGGCGGTATTCGGCAACGGTTTACACGGTCTTGCTGTTTAGCGGAACGTGCTTGCTAGTGGGTTGTGGGAAGTCTGGCGTGCCAACCTATCCAGTGAGTGGGCAGGTGGTTTTAAAGGACGGCTCGACGCTACCTATGGGTGGCCGAGTGGTATTCGAACTTGTTGATTCCGATCCATTGTTGCAAGCGAAAGGCTATTTCGAATCGGACGGTAGATTTCAACTCACAACATTTGAAAATGGGGATGGTGCTCCGGCAGGAGAATACCAGGTAATGGTCGTGCCGACGGTGCCGGACGATAAAGGGTCCATGTCAGAGCGTGAATACTTGAGAGCCATGAACCCTATAGACATCCGCTACAAGAATGCCAGCAGTTCAGGACTTCGTTTTACCGTTACGCCTGAAGGCGCACCCCACGAGTTTCGTATTGAAGTCTCCCCTCCACGTAAACGATGATCACTTGTTTTCACTCACATTGTCTTTGATTAACAGAGTTTAGGCGCACCAGTAATAATATCTATTCCTAGAGGCAACATTTGAAATGATTCGGCTACCATCGACTATCAGTTATGTAAGTTTCACCACATTGTTTTTCGTTTGGACTGCTCACAGTGTTTTGGCAGGTGTTAGTTATCTCAACCCTGCTGGTGGTTGGCGATATACGTATGAGGGAACCTTTAATCCTGGCGTGGCAGACGGAGCGGCCGGAACCGCTGGTGATAATTTCATAGGAGATTTTGGTCCGGCGGGCTATGGACAAAGCGATGATTCCCAGGCTTTAGATGGCACTTGGAGTCACGATCAAGGGGACAAATGGGATGGCACGGCGCCTGGTGACCCTCTCTCGGACCCAACCATGTCTGCCAGTCCTCCCAACTCGCTTACTGGCAAGCAAGGCACTTCGCCTGGAGGAGCTGGAGCATTTACCGAGGGTTCTACAAACTACATTCGCATCCAAGATGCTGGAAATCCTGAGCCTCATGGTTGGATTCAAGGGTTCTCCGATTCAAGTCTCACTTATTTGCCTGGGCCTGATAAACCGGTCAACACCAACCGCCGTGTCTATTTCGGTCACGATATGACTCAAGAGGGTTCCATGGATGAATTAGTGCTGACCAACACGGGGCTTACGGTTTCATTTCGCACCCGGATTCCCAATAGTGGCCCTCTGGATGATCTTTATCTTGAGACTGATGGAGACGACCCCGACACGGCACCTGATGTGATTCCCTGGTTCCAGGACTCACCTAACGGGCGTGGGGCGATCATGACCAATGGTCGCGGAATCCTGAATTTTTCTCAAAACAGCCCGACGAATGAGGATACGCAGGTTGGTTTTTCTATGGTTACCAGTACCGACGTGAGCCAGTTTTGCTCGCTCTCTTCCGGAGCCCTGTGTACGGGCACGGGCAGTGGCGGTCTGATCATGAACAACCTTAATGGAAATGTCCCCAGCAATGCGATTGATTCAGAGAGTGGAGGCACGCTCAATATTTTGGAGATTGGTGATAATGAGCTTAATCAGTGGAACGAGTTCTGGATAACCATGGAGAATAATGGGGCACTGCCAGGAAACATCGAAGTGAAGGTCTATATGAATGGCTCGCTAACGCCTAGCGTCTTCCAAGTGACTTTAGCGGCGAACAATAATTCTGTGTATGCAAAAGAAGACAATCCGTTTCTTGAATTTGGAGTCAGCGCTAATGCTGAATGGGGATCATTTGATCTGGATTTTCTCTCTTACCAGATTGGCGTGCATGCCCCGGTGGCTGCACCTGTTGCCAATGCGGATTTTGATGGCGATGGCGACGTCGATGGCAGAGACTTTGTGATCTGGCAGCGGAACTACAACATCGGCACCACTAAAGCCCAGGGGGATGCCAATGGCGATGGTATGGTGAACCAGGCTGATCTGGCGATCTGGCAGAATCAATATGGCACGAATCCTCTGACTGCGAATTTTGCCGCGGTACCCGAACCGAGTGCGCTTGTGCTGAGTTTGCTGGCTGCCGCGTCGTGTGTCTTGCCACGCCGACGACAAAGGTAGCGAGTGTAGGGTGGGCATTGCCCACCAAAAGAGTGTCGTAAAGTTTTTTGTAAATGGTGGGCGGTGCCCACCCTACAGTTCCACTTCATACACTTGCGCCCAGCCCGATTGATCGGAAGTGAACACGACCCGCTGTCCATCAGGTGAGAAGTTCGGATGAGGGTGCGTGTGTTGGGGGGCGTATGCCTCAACGGGGCCGTCGTCGTAAGGACAGTGATCGGTCAGCCAGTGGGTTCCCTGACTGCTGGCATTCGAATCGCATAAATCCTTGACCGATTTGTTCTCCACATGAGGATCGCAGAGGATCAGTCCCACGTCGGGATTGGTGGTGTCTGCCACCATTTGTGTGCCCGCGCGATTGACCATCGGGTGCCAGGCGTTCGTGCGTACGATCCAGCGAACCGCACCGCTATCGATATCAATCGCCATCACACCGCGCGGCCAGTTGGTCGAGACGATCTCACGCGTGCCTGGGAGCCAGGTCTCATGGACGATCCATTCTTTGGTTGCCTCATCACGGCGATAGACTAAACGATTCTCACTTCCATCGCGGCGAATCGTCCAGATTCGCTGGTCATGCGGCCCGGCATAGCGCAAGAGCGACGGATCGTCTGGGTGAAACTGAGGATGAGCAATCGTGTCGCGTTCGAGAATCACTGTGTCCTCGCCGGTCTGCACATCAATAATGTGCATCCGAAACTGATTTTCTACTTTGACATTCACACACCACCAGCGGTTGTCAGTGCTCAGGCTGGTTGTTCCCATCGAGGCACCCACCATGCCGGGTTGACGGATCGGCTGGTCGCCAAAACTGGCCACCTGTTCTTCGCGCATCGCATCGAGGTCGACGCGCCAGGCGGCATTGCCCGCAGTGTAGTAGGCACTGCGACCATCCCATGAGGGGTGGCAGGACCATTCGTTGAGCTCTGGCCGGTTGGATATCTGGACGAAATGACCTCCCGGTTGGTCTTCAAAAAAGAGCTGTGGTGAGCCTGTGCGATGGGAAACAAAAAACAGCCGCTCTTGTGAGTCGTCGTAAGGAGGAATGTAGTAAAAAGGATGGTGATGAATCGACGGGAAGGTAGTAACCTGACGCACCGTGACCCCGGTGCGAGGATCGCGGTTTGTGTGGCTTTCGCTGGGATAAGTTGAACCTACGGGCATGGTTGATGCTTCAAGGGAAGTACGTTGTTATTATCATGTCGAAAAACCCTCCCCGGACGACGGCGTCCGACCCTCCCACTGGGAGGGTAATAGTATTCTATGACTCCGTTCACTTACTCACCTTTCTATTTGAAACAGGCGTTGGGCGTTTTCCAAGAGAATTGCCCGTCGCTCGGATGCGGAGAGCGCCATTCCTTCAATAGCCGCCAGTGTCGAGCGGATGTAGTCGGGACCTCCCCCCGGATCGAAGGGCATGTCGCTGGCGAACAAGAGTCGCTCCGCATTGAAGAACGCTTTTGCGCATTCGATCGCTGCCTGTGAACCAAACGACGCAGTGTCGGCGTAGAATCGCTTGCAAGCCTGAATGAGTGGCTCCTGGAGCGGCGTTGCGACATATTGTTCGGTACCGGGGGGATTGCGTGTGCCAAGCAATTCCATGCCGGGGCCCAATCGTCCTTGCAACATGGGAAGATATCCCCCCACGTGATGAGCGATGATTTTCACACTCGGGAGGCGATCAAAGATACCCGAAAACGCTAGTCGGATCAAAGCGAGCGTCGTTTCATAGGGCCAACCGATCGCCCACCATAAGTCGTATTTGGAATACTTTTCGTTGGGGTAGTCGGGCACATTCATCGATCGGGTAGGATGCAACAGCAGCGGTAGATCGTATTCTGCCATGATCTCGAAAAGGGGCACAAAGTCAGGATCGTCCAACGGGCGGCCGAGCACGCTTGAATAAATTTGCACGCCCACGGCTCCGAGCTGGTCGATCGCGCGCCGAACTTCTTGGACGCTAGCGGGGATGTTATTCAAGGGGAGCGCGGCAACGAAGCCACAGATGCACCCTCTCCCTGCACGGACAACCTCAGCCAATTCGTCGTTCGCAACCTGTGTTAGTTCGACCGCTTTTTGTGTCGCGATTCCCTCAGTGGGTGGTGAGGCGAGGCTGATGATCTGCCGATACCCTGGAAACTCTTCGAGCACCTCCAGCCGAGCCGGCAAATCCACCATGGCCTTGATCTGCTGAGCACGCTCGAACATTTTGGGTGAACTGTCCGACGCCTTTTGGACTGCAGTAATGTACTTGCGAGGCAAGAAATGACAGAAAACGTCGATACATTCCATCGGGATGGCGATTGGCAAGTGGTTGGAGGGTGGCTTCTGGCGGGTGACTTCAGAGGGTAGGATTGATTTTAGTCAACTCGGTACGGATTTTCTCCACTTCTGCTTCTGGCAGTGGGTTTACAGGCCGACGGAAATGGGGGCTAGGAAACTTTCCCAACAACCACCGCGCCACTTTCATTCGCTGATGGGCCCCACAACCCGGTTCACCGAAATCGTAGATTAAGTGAGCCAGTGGGGCGACCGTTCGTTGAGCCTTCTTGGCCCGCTGAAAATCTCCATCCAGCGCGGCATGAACGAGTTCGACCATCAAATGGGGTGCAAATCCTGCGAATCCTATCAGAGCTCCATCCGCCGCTTCGAAAAGCGTTGGCAGGAGAAATTCATCGTGGCAAGTGACGACCGATGTTTCCGGTGAGGATGCTTTCAAACTTTCAAAGTCGTATAGCCAGCGGGACATATCGCGAGTGCCCATCTTGATCATCACGACGCGCGGGTGCTTGGCGATCTTCAACATTTCCTCTAGTGAATAGCCAGCCTTCGTCCAGGCAGGGTATTGATGAAGGATGATGTCGATGCCCGCCGCATCGGCTACATCGGTGCAGAAGTCAATAGCGGTGGCGCTTTTGCGACCAAAGCGCAGCCAATGATGTGGTGGCATCAGCAGAATCGCATCGGCTCCCGCCTCCTTGGCAGCGATTGCATGTTCGATGGCTTCCAACGTGCCTTCAGCCATCACTCCTGAGGCGACTTTGACATCTCTTTCAGACCTGGCAACCGACTTGGCGAGGATCGCGGTTACTTGTGCACGTTCCCTGGGCAGCAATGACATGACTTCGCCCGTATGGCCGTTACACACAAGACCTTGAATACCGTCGACTTGAGCCAGTTCATAGATGTACTTGGCAAGTCCCTCTTCGTCGATCGATTGATCATCTCTAAAGGCACAGAGTGTGGCGGCATAGACGCCGGTCCAGGGCTTATGGTTCCAGGTCATTTAGGTAAAATCCAGTCGAAGAACTTCAGAATCGGGTCGTTTCGACATTCAGTAGAGACTTATCTATTCTAGCAGGTCCAGACTGAAAACAACCACCTGCTGATGACGCAAGCCGTAGTTTCCGTTTAGACAAATGATCTCTAGAGTTTGCATATGGATATTCGAAGGAACTTGATATCAGACTGGATTTCTCACAATCAGCTGTTCACTTCCAAAACTGTTGTGGATAATACATCATTCGAGTTGGTAAGGCACGAATAGGTCCATCATGCAACGGAACATATCAAACGCACTATTCCAGATTTTACTTCCCGGGATATGTCTCTTGAGCTTTGTCCAGAGAGCCCACGCGGAGAATCCGCCCCTTCAAGTGGAGTTGATCGAGGTCAACCGTATCTGGGATCACGCTCCGCATAATGCCTTCACCGACTTGATCCGCTTTCAAAAGCGTTGGTTTTGTGCCTTTCGGGAGGGAGCCCATCATGTGAGCAAGGACGGCAAACTTCGGATTCTATGGTCGAACGATGCCAAAGAGTGGGAATCCGCAGCTCTGCTTGAATTGGAGGAATTCGATCTTCGAGATGCCGGCCTCTCGGTGATGCCCGATGGAAGACTGATGCTCTCCGGCGGGGCCACGAGCCTTGACCCCCAAAGGCCTGGTACCGGTAGTATCGCAAGTTTTTCTACGGATGGTATCGAGTGGTCCCAACCAGAGATCGTAATTCCGGTCGGACGATGGTTGTGGAAAGTAACTTGGCATCAAGGTCTGGGTTATGGTGTCACTTATTCCACAGGTGATAAGAATCCAGCCAGTTCGTTGATGACCACTAGCGACGGCCTCGAGTACGAAACACTCGTTCCAGAACTCTACGAAGCGGGTCGTCCGACCGAAGCGAAGCTTCAATTCGATGCGGATACTTGCCTTTGTTTGCACAGAAGGGATGGAAAGGAGAATTCGGCGCTGTTGGGAAAAGCCAACCCACCTTATACGAAGTGGCAATGGTTCGACTTGGAGAAAAGGTTGGGTGGGCCCAACTTCATGCAACTGCCCGACAAGAATTGGGTAGCTTGTGGGCGAATGTATGATGGCCGACAACGCACAGAACTCAGCTGGCTCGATGTTGAAAGGGGGCGAATGCTGCCCCTCTTGACACTTCCGTCGTCACACCATGAGACAAGTTATCCGGGCATGGTATGGCATGATGGCAAGTTATGGATTAGCTATTTTTCAACTCATGAAAAGAACACTAGTATCTATTTAGCACAAGTTAAATTGTCCGAAAATACACCGTCCGAATCAAAATCCAAATGATTTTCGGGAGACTTGAGAAATGCATCGAATTTTAAAGAAAGTCGCTTTCACGTGGCTGGTCACCCTGCCGATGCAAGCAGTGGCATGTGAGGATGAACACCCTCCGGTGGTGATGGAGCCGGTGGTCAGTCGCACTCTCTCAGATCAGGATGGTCGGGCCGTTGTGCAGATGAAGTTTGATCCGCGCGGGTTGAGTGGCTTGTTTACTACCGACACACCGACCGAGTCTTGGATGCGCAGTGGGGGTGACGATTCCCGGGTCTGGGATTACCGAGAATGGCAATGGTGGAAAGGGCACCCATGGGGAGATAGTTGTCGTCCCAGGTATTGGACAACTGCAGAGTTTTCAGATACTTCAAAAGATATCAGAATTCAGTTTGAGATCGACGGCTTTGATTGCGAGCAGAAGTTTTTGCTCCCCCAAACCGTTGACAAACTGCAACCGCACTGGGATCTGGTCACGTCGATCCGAAATGTGTCCGGCGAGGATGTCGAAGAGTATGGCCAATTCTTTGCATGTTACACCAACTTCAATGAATCGAACTCTTGTTGGTTTTGGGATGCAGGGAATCGACTATCTCGCTTCTCTGACTATGGGGTGGAT
This sequence comes from uncultured Planctomycetaceae bacterium, assembly GCA_937925545.1. Classification (GTDB taxonomy): domain Bacteria; phylum Planctomycetota; class Planctomycetia; order Pirellulales; family Lacipirellulaceae; genus Bythopirellula. The sequence goes on along the minus strand of CALALR010000014.1, from coordinate 194,105 downwards.
CATCTGGATGGCTACGTGGTGCATCCCGACGCCTACTATGCTGCGAGTGGGGCGATTCCCCATTGCCCCCGTGGCGGAGGGAAAATCGTCGCCAAGTGGCATAGACCGATGTTGATATCCCACGCATCTCCCGCCGGCTGGAGATCGATCATCATGATCGAAGCAAAATACGCTGCTGCATTGGCCCAGGGAATCCAGGGAGCGGCCATGGATTACATCTTCTTCCCAGGTCCGAGCCAGGACACATTTGAAGACCAGACAGAGTTCACTGTGCAAGTGCGGCATCAATTGATCAAGTCACCCGAACTGCCTGCCACGGAAACTCTTGAGCAGTTGTGGCAGGAATTCGAATCATCCCATGCGGCGATCCATAAGTTGGCCCGACAGAATTAAACGAGTCAGGATCTTGTCCCACTCCGACAGGGAGTAGCGCCACAATTTAGCCGGATTGCCCCTCTTTTTCGGCAGATTGCTTGTCCCCACTAGAGGCACTTTGAGGAACTTCTCGCCGTCGCTGTTGTTGTAACCAGTGCATGGCGGCCTGAGGGATGAGTTCGTGGGCACCATCGAATAAAGTGACTCTCACATTCTGAGACTGGCGGCGAAAAAGAGGCTGTTTGTTGCCGTAGCTGGGGTCGGAATTATCCTGTACCAGATGCGACGGAACTTGAGCCTTGCGAACAAAGTAAGCGATCTCCTCCTCAGTCAGTCGATCGGGTTGGTTGGCAATTTTGTTGAAGGCACGCAAGGAATGGCTCACCGGAACACTCCCTTCGTGACCATCTCGGATACCGGCATTGATATCAACATTTACGCTACGAGCGTTTTTCAACCAGGTGATGGGAGATCTCTGTGAGTATTGCTGGTCAACTTCTTTGCTCGCACCTGGGGGACCCCCGCAAGAGTCGGCAATCTCCCGCCAATGCTTATCACCATCGGCCTTATTTTCGTGGTACCAACTCACGAGATCGACGATTGGCACCCAGGCAGAGACCCCTGCCCAGAAATCCGGGCGCCTCCCCGCCATTAAAAGTGCAGTGTATCCTCCTCCCGAGGTTCCCACCAAATAGACGCGCGACCGGTCAACGTTGGCCTGTTGCGTGGCGAAAGTGACTGCATCGATTATGTCTTGGATGACCAGGTCGGAGCCTGTCGCAGAGGGATTTCGATTGGGGCCGCGAAAGTTTGGATGGATATAAGCCCACTCCTTCGCGATGCACCACTGGAGGCACTCCTCGTGATCGTCTTGCTTGTAATCGCCGGACCAGGTATGCAGTGTGACTAATAAGGGAACAGCCTGATCGCTCTTGGGTGCGTAGAACATCGCGGGCTGTGCGGTGCCGTCGGCGGAACTACGATATTGAATCTCCCGTTGGCCTGTTGCGGGGACACCTGTTTCTTTGAGAAAATCTTGATACACCCGCGCAACATTGCCAGCAGTAGCATCGCCAGGATGAAAATACATGCCGTATCGTAGTTTTAGTGAGTTCTCCGGCGCTAAGGTCACTGGTTCTGCTGGCAGTTTGCCTTCGGAGTAGTCGTGTTCTCCGAAAGGGCTGATCGTGAACAGGCCGTAGTCACGGACGTGATAACGACCGGGGCGAAAGTTGAGCGGGTGGTCAAAAATTGCGACGCCGAACTTCTTGCCTTCGACTCGACCGGAGTAGTCCACCCAATTGCTCTGCTTGCCCCAGCAGGCTTTAGCGGTCCGCAGGCCATCGGCATTCACGACTTCCCCCGTCGCTTCCTCCCGCATGGAGTCGGCCATTCGAAAGGCGAAAAAACCTTCCTCAGTATCACCGAATGTGACCGTGTTCTCGCCTGCCGTAAAGCGAATATCGTAGATCAGCAAACGATTGTCATAAATACGGAGTTTGGTGCGCTCTCTTAAAACAACCTCACCTTGTGAATCGAGCCAGTCATTTTTCACTTTCAAGATTGCCGGATTTGAGCCAGTATTTAGGACTTCAACGGAGCGGTTCTTGATGCGTCCCTCTTGGTGCCAGAACTGAATGTCATTGACTTTGTCGACAGCGATCCAAATACCGGTATGATGGGGGTGATCACCTCCCGCAGGGGAAATCGGGCGCGAGAGAATCGTGCCATCTGTTGCACGCACTTCCCGAAAGAATGGTCGAGAATGATCTTGTCCAGTATCGTAGAGTGCAAACGCGTGGCCGTCGATGGAAACCAGAAAATTGGCTCCTTGCTGCTCGATTTCGACGGCCTGCGACCATGCCGAGAGTGTGAAGATTAATTGCAGCGTAAACGAGCAACCAAGCAGCGTACGCAAGATCAAAGCTTCCATAGGACTCGTGTGGTAGGGCTCTGCAGCGGCGGGAGGTTAAAAAACCAGATTCGTTAGGTTTTCAGCAAGTCGTGAATCACGTTCCCCGCCACGTCGGTCAAGCGATGACGTCGACCCTGATATCTGAAAGTCAACTGCGTGTGATCGATTCCCAGACAATGCAGCATCGTGGCATGGAGATCGTGAACGTGAACCGGTTTGTCGACGATGTTGTAGCTGTAATCGTCCGTTTCACCATAGGTAATCCCAGGCCGAAATCCACCGCCGGCCATCCACATGGTGAAGCAGCGAGGATGATGATCCCGCCCGTAGTCGGTGGGAGTAAGCTTTCCTTGGCAATAGACTGTTCGGCCAAATTCACCTCCCCAAACCACGAGAGTTTCATCGAGCATGCCGCGTTGTCTGAGATCGGTGACCAGCGCCGCTGCAGCCTGATCCGTTGCCTGACAGAATCTAGGTAACTCAGCAGGCAGCTTGTTGTGATGGTCCCAGCCTCGTTGGAAAAGCTCGATAAACCTGACACCACGCTCTGCCATCCGCCGTGCCAAGAGACAATTGTGAGCAAAAGTTCCCGGCTGGAGACATTCAGGACCGTACAGGTCTAAAACGTGCTGCGGCTCATCGGTCAAATCGGTCAACTCGGGCACCGAAGTCTGCATGCGAAAGGCCATTTCGTATTGATCGATCCTTGTGGCAATCTCTTCGTCGGCATACTCAGCAAGCTGCATTTCGTTGAGTTCTGCCAGTCCATCCAATACATTGCGACGTGTCTCACGATCCATCCCCGGAGGATCGGATAGATACAGAACTGGATCGCCTACCGAGCGGAATTTCACTCCCTGATAAGTTGAGGGTAAGAAGCCACTGCTCCACAGGCGATCATAAAGGGGTTGGCCTTCTCTTCCAGAAAGTAGCACCACAAAGGCCGGTAAATCTTTTGCATCGCTTCCCAGGCCATAGGCCAGCCAGGCTCCCATGCTTGGCCTGCCAGGTTGTTGCGAGCCGGTCTGTAGGAACGTGATCGCGGGATCATGATTGATCGCGTCCGTATGCATCGACCGGACGATACAGAGATCGTCCACGACCTTGGCAGTATGCGGCAAAAGGTCCCCTACCCAGGTTCCGTTCTGCCCATGCTGCGAAAAGGTAAATTGCGAAGGAGCAATGGGCAGCCCTCCCTGACCTGAAGTCATTGTGGTGATGCGTTGACCTTGGCGAACCGACTCAGGGAGTTCCGTTGCCCGCAACTCTGCCAACTTTGGCTTGTAATCGAACAACTCAATCTGCGATGGACCGCCGGACTGGAACAGATAGATCACCCGCTTGGCAGTGGGCGCAAAATTGGGAAAGTTTCGCAGAGGGTTGTTGCCCTGGAACGCGTACCCAGGAGATTTGATCAGGGTAGCCAATGCTGCTGACGCGAGACTGAGCCCAGTTCGCCCCAGGAAATTGCGACGATTACACAAGCAATTTAGTTGATGAGAAATGTCCATAAGATTACATCCACTGGAAAGAACACCACACAGGGTTCGCATCCACTCAAGTAGGGAACAAACCTGGTGACTCCTCCTTCATGATACAATTGTATGCATTTGCTACCAATTCATTTCCAAGGGTTAGAAAGAAAATTTTTGCACAAAGATCGGCTTTTAGCTCGCGGGCAACGTGCAATAAGAAAGTGCAGCAGCTGGTTGCGCAACAGATTTCTTAATTCGCCAACACTCGACTTCTGCTTTTGCGTCCTTCAATAGGTAATCGGTACGCAGGCTTCTTGTTGGCGATGTATTTCATGTGTAGTTTGAACAGAAGCTCCCAAACTAACTAAACTCTTTTCTTAGGTTCAAAGATGTCTTTTCGAGATGCGCCCTGGCTCAGATTATGGCTGATCATTCTTGTGATCAATGGTGTGCTGCCACTCGTGGCACTCTCCAGGGCATTCGCTGAGAGTGCGCCGAGTTTCCTGGTGGCGGCAATGCGTGTACAACCCGAACGCTGGGGAAAAGCTCATAATTTTAACCTTCTCGAAAAGTATGCATCTCAAGCGGCCGAAAAAGGGGCAAGCCTTGTCGTGACTTGCGAAGGATTTCTCGACGGATATACGAGCAACGCAAACCTGGTACCTGAACTGACTCGGGAAAAATTCTTAGAAATTGGTGAACCGCTTGACGGACCTTTGATGAAACGCATTGCGGATTTGGCTTCCACCCTAAAAATCTACCTCTCGGTGGGGTTTGCGGAGCGTCGTGGCCAAAAGATGTTTAACTCAGTCGCAGTGTATTCCCCCGAGGGCAAGTTGGTACTGCACTATTCCAAGACGCATATCAAGGGAGAAAAATTCAATACTCCTGGGGCTGGTTTTCCGGTCGCGAAAACCGAACTCGGCACGCTGGGTGCCTTGATCTGTTACGATCGCCGCTTTCCGGAAGTGCCTCGAATTCTTGCACTCAAAGGAGCGCAGATACTCATCATACCCGCCTATGGAACAGACGGAGAGCGAAACGAAGCCCTGCTCCGCACCCGTGCCTGGGAAAATAGCGTATGGGTAGTTTATGTGAAACAGAATCAGGCACTGATTATCAACCCCAGTGGCAAGATCGTGGCCCGCAATCAAGGAGACCAGGATCAATTGGTTTATGCCACTATTGAAATCGATGACAATGTGGGGACAGGAGATATTCTCGAACGCCGTTCTCCCGATTTGTATCGCGAAATTATTGAATTCCAACTTCAGGGAGACTAAGTCGTGAGCGATGGTCGCCGATTGCTGATGATAACATTTCTTGTGTTAGTTTGGATTACCTCGGTTGTCAGAGCGGAACATATCTCGACGCCGAACATCTTACTCATCCTGGCAGACGATGTTGGGTCGGAAGTTCTTGAGTGTTATGGAGGGGAAAGCTATTCCACTCCGCAGATTGACAAACTTGCCGAGCAAGGGATGCGGTTTGTGCATGCGTATGTTATGCCGGTGTGCCATCCCACACGGATTTGCCTCTTCAGCGGTCAATACCCGTTCCGGATGGGCAGTCCCGATTGGGGGAGCTACCCCCCTTCAGCGGAAGCCAACACCATCGCCCAAGTGCTCAAACGGGCCGGTTATGCCACGGCTGTGGCAGGTAAATGGCAAATAGCACTATTGGGAGAGGACTTGTTGCATCCAAATCGGCTTGGCTTTGACGAGTATTGTCTGTTTGGATGGCACGAAGGTCCCAGATATTACGAACCGTGGATCTGGCAGAACGGCGTCAAACGCGAGGACGTCCGAGAAAAGTATGGCCCGGACGTCTATTGTGATTTTCTGATCGACTTCATCCAACGCGAACGTGATCAGCCTTTCTTCGCCTACTATACCATGGCGCTGTGCCATGCCGTGACGAATGACTTGGACAAACCTGTGCCGGTTGGTCCCAATGGCCGCTACCAAACTTTTGCCGAGATGGTCTCTGCCATGGACGATCGTGTGGGACGAATCGTCAATGCTGTTGACGAAGCAGGCCTTCGCGATAGCACGCTTGTCATCTTTCTCACTGACAACGGGTCTCCAGCGAAGAACATCGACGGCGTGGACAATCATGGAGAGCTGATCTACCAGCCGATCGCCTCCATCCGAAACGGTAGGGTGATTCCCGGTGGGAAGGGCCAGTTGACGGACGCCGGTACGCGAGTTCCGCTGATCGTACGCTGGCCGAATCGCGTTCCTGCAGATTCCACATGTGATGACCTGGTGGACGTGAGCGACTTGCTTCCCACGCTTGCGGAACTTGCCGATTCTCCACTTCCTGAGCAGGTTACGCTAGATGGAAGATCATTCGCTCAACGAATCTTAGGGGAAGGTGCAGGGAAGCGCGAGTGGGTGTTTGCCGAGCATAAAGGGAATGCTTTCGTCAAAGACCGCCAGTGGAAGCTGTATAGCGATGGTCGGCTCTACAATGTGGAGGACGATCCTTTTGAACACAACTCGCTATCCACATCTAAACCTCCTCCAAAACATTTACAAAAAGCGCTCAAGCAGTTGCACGCTGCAGGACTCGCGCATCCGTAGTTGATTGATCCAGATGTTGCGCCTGAGGATGCTCAGAAATAAGAAGTGCGTCTTTATCACTCACCGAAAAACAGGTTTTAGGCGGTCAATTCCTTGCCGCTCTGCAGCCTGAAGCATCGTGGCAAGATCGTCGACCAGGATGAAATCCACACCGATCGAGAAGAGTTGTTGCAGTGCTTCCGCGTCATCGGTGCAGCAATAGTTGACGCGGATCTTCTGCTGCTTCAGTCGCTTTATCTGATCGGCGTCAGGCGAGCGCAGTGAAAGAAATTGAATGAACTCAGCACTTTGGTCAATCGTGGCATTCACATATTCTCGGTTATTTAGTTGCCGATCCATGTTGCAGATTTTGATATTCGGTTCCACTTCACGGGCCGCTTTCGCCGCCGCGGACCCGCAGGCCAGCACCGCTTGATGCAGGCGTTTCGCATCGTCCACGTGTCGCGCAGTCTCGGCTGCTAGTTTGGCTTCGCCCTTCAGGTGAATGTTGATCCAGATGTTCAGGGGCAACACGTCCAATGCCTCGGCAAGCGTGGGGATTTTCTCGTTCTGGAACCGAGGCGATTTCCACGAGCCGGCATCAAGTTTCCGGAGCTCCGCCAGGGTCAGATCGGCGACGCGTCCGTGGCCATCGGTCGTGCGCTCGACCGTCTTATCATGCATTAGCACAACCTGAGAGTCCTTGGTCAGAGCCAGATCAAACTCCACCATGTGTGCGCCAAGCCGAACCGCCTCACGCAGGGCAGCTAAGGTGTTCTCGGGGTGTGTCACACTGGCACCACGATGGGCACAGATGCCCCGCTGCGGCATCACCGGTTGTTCACTCTCAGTGACGTCGTGCAACGGTTCAGCTGCGATACAGAGTGAATGCAGCAGTAGTGCGTGACTAGACAGACTAACAAGCACAACTAGAATCCAAACAGGCAAGGTAATTTGTCCCCAATCAAGAAGGTGTGAAGATACTTCAATCGTAGCCAATTCTAACCTAGACCTTGCCAGTTAACATGGATTGGAGCAAGCCATTCATTGGTGATTAATTCTTTTCAGACATCGGAATCTCCTTGCATATTCGGAAACCAGCAGCAGGACAATCATGCCAAACAACTCCTCGAGACGCGATTTTCTTTTCCATAACATCCCTGTAGCAGCAGTTGCTTCGACAACAGCATTTGCAGCATTGGCGTCGGCTGATGAAACGAAACCAAAGCGGATCAAGGTCGGGCAGATTGGTGTCGGACACAGTCATGCCGCCGGCAAAATGGAAGTGTTGCGCAATTCGCCTGATTGGGAGGTCGTGGGTGTCGTGGAAGCGGATCCCGAGTTGAAGGCCGAGGCGCAGCAGTCGGACGTTTATCGCGGTTTGCAGTTCTTGACCACCGAGCAACTGCTCAATACCCCCGGCGTGGAGGCAGTGGCCGTCGAGACGGAAGTGGATCAGTTGCTTCCTGTGGCCAAGGAATGTGTATCCGCCGGCAAGCACATACATCTGGACAAACCCCCTGGCTCATCGCTGGCTGCTTTCCGGGAGTTGCTTGCCGATGCAGATCGCCAGAACCTTGTCGTGCAACTCGGCTACATGTACCGCTACAACCCGGGCGTCTTATTGTTGCGAAACCTGCTTGCCCAAGGCTGGCTCGGCGAAATTTTTGAATTCGATGCCGTGATGAGTAAAGAAGTTAATCAGGAAAAACGCGAACTGTGGGCCCAGAACCCCGGCGGGACAATGTTTGAACTCGGTTGCCATCTGATTGATTTGATGGTGGGCATCATGGGAAAGCCTGAGAAGGTGACCCCTTACAATCATCATTCCTCGCCAGCTGATGACCAACTGATGGACAACATGTTGGCCGTCTGTAGTTACCCCCGCGCAACCGCGACGATCCGTTCGACAGCGCTCGAGGTAGAAGGGGGAGAACGCCGCCATCTAACCGTCTGCGGCACGAAAGGCACGTTGCACATTCAACCGCTTGATGATCCCAGCGTTCGATTGGCACTCTCTGAGCCACGAGGAAACTATCGCGAAGGGTATCAAACCATAACCTTTGACATATACGAGCGCTATGTAGCGGACCTCGCCGACCTGGCGGCAATCATCCGCGGCGAAAAGCAGCCCGACTTTGACAGCGCCCATGATCTGGCCGCTCAAGAGACATTGCTGCAAGCCTGTGGGCTGCCGTGCTACTAACGATTCATTTTCCTGTAGGGTGAGCAGTTTCTTCGAACAGAAGGACACAGAGTTAACCGATAAGAAGATCTTAGGAAGCTGAAATCACGAAGATATTTTCTCGCAGAAACACAGAGACAGCAGAGGAGCAAATTAATCATCTCTGCGCTTTCGCGTCTCTGCGAGAGACAGTTCTCGTTACGGTCCTTATCCCTGCCAAGTCGTACCGAAGGTACGAGGTGTATTCGCTTAGTGCTGCGTCACGACCTCGTCGAGATTCAGCAGCAGGTTCATGACGGTGGTGTAGGCCGCTACTTGCACGGAGTCTAAGTTACGCGCTGTGGCATGCTCTCCCACCGTGGCCAGTTGCTCAGCTTCTTCAGGATTCCCAGAAAAATGTGCAACAGACTTATCGAGAGAACGGCTCAACACATCGATTTCCTCAGCTTGAGGAACCCGAGAAGTGACTAAGCGAAATGCCCTGACCAGCCGATCTTTGGTTGTGCTGTGGTCTTCGCTGAGGACGCGTTCCGCCAGCACGCGGGCAGCCTCGACGAGACCCTTTTCATTCAAGAGCGCCAGGGCCTGCATGGGTGTATTGGTGCGTTCTTCGCGCACCGTGCAAACCTCGCGGCTTGGTGCATCCAAGGCCGACATGAGCGGGTGTGTGACGGTCCGCTTCCAGAACAAATAGAGGCTGCGCCGGTAAAGATTCGCGCCACTGTCTTGCTCATAGGTATCGTCGGCAATCTCCTCCCAGAGATCGGGGGGTTGGTAGGGCCTGACGGATGGGCCGCCAAGTTGTTCCACGAGCAATCCGCTCGCCAGGAGTGCTGCGTCACGAATCTCCTCGGCAGCCAGGCGGTATCTGGGGCCACGGGCCAACAGTCGATTCTCCGGATCGGCCGACACAAGCGCTGCCGAGGCTTGGGACTGTTGGCGATAGGTAGCGCTGGTGACAATGAGTCGGCGGATTGCCTGTTGGTCCCATCCATTGCGAATAAGTTCGGTGGCCAACCAATCCAGCAGTTCCGGATGGCTGGGACCTTCCCCCTGAACGCCAAAATCCTCCGTCGTACGGACCAGCCCTCGGTCGAAGGACATCTGCCAGAGTCGATTGACGGCCACGCGGGCTGTCAGCGGGTTTTCGGGATCGACCAGCCAGTGGGCTAATCCCAAGCGGTTGTTAGGCAAACCCTCTGGAAGCCCATTAAACACTGCCGGTATGGTGGGATCGACTTTCTCGCTCGGTGCATCATATTGGCCCCGATCCAAGACGAAAGTTTGCCGAGATTGTTCCAGATCGTCCATCACCATCAAGGTCGGATAGCTGCGCAGGTGCATCTCGAGTGTATCCTGCAAGGACTCGACTAAAGCGGCAGCCTGACGATACTCAGCCGAGGCAAAGTTTTCGATGAAATACGTACGCAGCTTGTGCTGCTGATTGGCGGTTCGCTCCGACGGTTCAATCTGCAATAGCTCCGCCACGGATTGGTTGACAGCCAGCAGCTTGAGCTCTCGCTCAGGAAGTTTCTCCTCGTAAATCCTTACATCGTCAATCGCCCCTTGGAACTGACGGTTGGGATCACCAGCCGTGCCGAGTCTCAAAGATCCTTCATTGCCAAATCCCTGGAAGAGCGAATCAAACTCAACCTCAATCGGCTGCATCTCGCCATTGAAATACACGCGGATGCCTTGGGCCAAACTCAATCCGTCGTACGTGACTGCGATGTGGGTCCATTGGTCCAATGGCACTTTAGTTTCAGTTTGGATCCGGATGGCATCGTCGAACCATTGCGACGTGAGATGGACGCGTAGCTTGCCATTTTGCAGCAGAATGCTGTAACCCTCTTCTTGAGGATTGTCAGGCAGTTCCAGCTTCGAGAGGATTGCACCATCGCCCGTATTGGGATGAATCCAAGCGCTGATCGTGACCCGGTTGTCGTCACTAAAACTACCGATGTCTCCCAAGCTTACAACCTTTGTTCCATCAAACCAGGCAGCCTGCCCCTGCTGCCCGGTTGCGAAATCTACGGACCCATGTTCAATGTTTCCCGAGGTCTCAGTGGATACCTCATTGGCGAGGTTTCCATCCAGCCTGAAATGAATGTCGAGGTCGTGTGTCACGTCTGGCAAGTCAGAGATTGTCGCGGGATCAGCCCTGCGTTGCCAATCGTCGAAATCAGCGTTGAACTGCAACTCCAATTTGTTTAGCTGAAACCGCGCCCTTTCCAGTTGCTCTGTAAGTTCGGCCTCTCGATCGAGTTGCGCGGGTGTTGGTGCTGCCATGAGCGGAGGCGTGTTGCCCACCTTGCGGGCTCTACCATCTTCGGGGACGTTATTGAAGAAGGCGAACAACTCGTAGAATTCCTTTTGTGTGATTGGGTCATACTTGTGATCGTGGCAGCGCGCACATCCTAGGGTAAGACCCAACCAGACGGTGCCCGTAGTACTTATGCGATCGACGACGTATTCCACTCGGAATTCTTCAGGAATCGCGCCCCCCTCGGAATTGTGCCGATGATTGCGATTGAACCCGGTGGCGATTCGCTGGTCAAAGGTTGCGTTGGGGAGCAAGTCACCGGCAATTTGTTCGATGGTAAACTGGTCGAAAGGCATATTCGCATTGAATGCGTCGATCACCCAGTCGCGCCACCGCCACATGCTTGTTTCGCCGTCATCCTGGTAGCCATAAGAGTCGGCATAGCGTGCCGCATCAAGCCAGGTGGCCGCCATCTGTTCGCCATAGCGCGGGGATTTCAACAATCGGTCGACCAATCGCTCGTAGGCATCCGGCCGTTTGTCAGCAAGAAACTGATCGACCTCTTCGGGGGTGGGTGGCAGTCCCGTCAGATCGAGAGAAACACGACGAATAAGCGTTTCTTTGGTTGCTTCAGTAGAAGACGTTAAGTTCTCCTGACGAAGACGCCTGAGGATGAAGTGATCAATCTCATTTTTTGACCAATCATCATCAGGCAACTTTGGAACATGTGGCCTTTTGGGATTGATGAATGCCCAATGTTGCTGCCATTCTGCCCCCGCTGCGATCCATTGCCTGATGGTGTCAATCTGCTTCTTTGAAAGGGGTCGCTTCGCTTCGACGGGCGGCATCTGCAAGTCTTCGTCTGGGGAAGTAATCCGCAGGAATAGTTCGCTCTCCTCTGGATTGCCTGCGACCACGATGCCCAAAGAATCATCACCTTGAGCGAAGGACTCTTCCAGGTCCAGACGCATGTCGGCTTCGCGCGTGTTGGCATCCGGCCCGTGGCAGTGGTAACAATGTTCAGAAAGGATCGGCCGCACGTCGTGAGCAAAGCTGATCGGGCGGGCCGCATCATCCCCTATACAGTCGGTGGGCAAATAAATGAGCGCTACCCAGCCAGTCAGGCATAGGTTGCAAATCAGCTTAATATATTCTGGCCAAAAGCTCATGGCTATCGCTTTTCAAATTGCATGCTGTAGAGTTTCGTGCCACGAGATCGAACGACGACCTGCACAACGCGCCCCACCAATTGAGTTAAGTCTTTCCCCTTTCCCAGCCATTCGACTTCGGCGTCGGTAAAGTCGCCGTTTATGTAGATGCAATCGTCGATGCCAAAGCCCTCGATCGGGTTGCCATGCTCGTCAAGCAGGCCAACCTGGGCATACCCCGTGGCATCCGTGTCGATGTTCAACAGAAGACGATTTCCCGAGAAGACAAGGGGTCGGGTGGTGAAGGTGCCACCGGTATAGGGAGTGTCGGCAGAAACAAATCCGTCAAGGCGTTGCACAACCCGGAAGGTGCCCTCGCGGGCTAAGGGATCTTTTTCAAACGTCGAGTGATATTCTTCACTCCCAATATAGTATTGCCAAATCTCATCTCCCCGACGGACCATCCCATGCCCCAAGTACGCCTTTTTAAGGTCAAACCCGGCATGCTTGCCAATTCCAACATAGGCGGGGCGGGGATACCGTTGCCAATGGATTCCATCGCGACTAACCGATAACTGTGTTTCCAAAGGTCCCGAACCGCGTTTCGCCTCTTCTCGACCCAGAGCCTCGCGCGCGGTCGGTTCTTCACCATGATAGTGAAAATACATCACAGGAAATGCCAGATAAGTGTCGTCGGCCCATGGGTATTTAAAGCACTTCGGGACATAGATATCGACTCCCACGGGATCTGTCGATTCAAGCGGCGCGAAAACGGTCGGGTATTCCACTCCAAATCCTGGCGGGGTGAGAGGGCCGTTGTCCGTATAATACGGATTCTTCCAACCCAATCGTCGGGTTTGACTCATTTGAGTTTGTTCACCAGGTGAGACGGGAGCAAACGGCCAAGGACGCATCAGATCCGTCGTTTCGGTCATCACCGACGTTCTGGCTGTTTTGCCGCTTTTAAACCGCTGCATATCACTTCGGTGATACCCCACGTAGCGCTGGCGTTGATCGTCGTAAAACACGATCGACTGTGATGCTCCGCGGAAAGGAACGGCACTCGTTTCATTTCGCGTGAAGTGATATCCATCTGGTGAGGAATAAACGTAGAATCCCCTTCCGCGATACCCACTAAAGTATTTAATTCTTTCCTCTGGTGGTGCATTGGGATCAACAAAGATCGTACCGAGTCCAACAGGATCCCTGACCACCACATTGCGAGCGCCTTGGTATTCGTGTCCCAGATCAGGGGCCGTGAAGTTGACGCCATCTGTGGAAGTCCATACGGCAAGGCTATTCAGAGGCCCACGTCCGTAGAGCCGCACCAGGCCATCGCCGCTTTCAATATCTTCAAAGACCACCAAGTGGTTGGACAGTCCGCGACCTTCGATCACCAGCTCTTCTAACCGCGGCGGGTTGGCCCGGAATTCGACATTCTCGCGATCAGCAATGATCGCATCATCGATAAACAGATACTTGCGACTTCCCAGTTGGATAGGTTCGTCGATCTCATTCGAGTTTTCGAATAAGAGTGGCGGTCCTTTTTTGAGCTGAGGGGGTTTATAACTGGCGTTGTATCGCGAAAAGCTTGCGGGTGGAGTAAAATTCTCCAAGTAAACTTGATCGTCGGAGAAGCGAAGTTCGTCAATTCTTCCAGGAAGCCGATGATGCCACCCCCCATCGCGGCCGACACTCATGTAATCTTTCTTGCCAATGGGAAGCGGCCTCATGTCAGAGCGGTCTGGTAGGGGTTGGAGAATCCCATCGACATAGTGGCGTAACTGCCCGTCCTGATTGCTATAAACAAAGGCGAGATGGTGCCACTGCGAACGATCGGCGTCGAGCGCGATGGAGTTAGAGGGTATGCGTAGTTCTATGTCACCCGGTTCGTTGATAAGCGTAAAACTCTGGCCATCCTCATTCAGGCTGAGTTGGGTAATTGCCGGATTCGAGTTTCGCGGTCCAGTGCCGATCTCAAATACGACCCCCGATCGTTCTGGAGGTCGTAAGGGCATGTACCAGAATTCCACGGTCCAATCTCCTTCGCCGAGATTGAGGCCACTTGCGGTTGGACTACCGAAACCAACCTCTTGTCTCAAGTGCTGTTCTCCACGAGTCATCAAAGCAGAGAAATACGCATTCAACCAAGACATTTGTGCGGTCGGTCTTGAAGCAGATTTTATGTTCTTGTGAATTGGTTTGCCGGACTCAGTCAGTAGTGTTTGGGGGGGATAATTGACCGACTCTCGCCCAGAAGACTCGAGAGCATTTCCGAACTTGCCCTCGACGAGTTGTCCACCTGGACCAATGACCAATGGGAAGTCGCCGGACGCAGCATCGCCCAAGACACAACTTGGATACGCGCCCACTTGCTCATCGAACAACCAGAGGGCTACAGTTTCTGCTTCACAGCAACTCGGATATCCAAAACAGAGGACGAGATATGCGACAACGAATTCCGAGACCAGCAAAAAGTTTCCACGTGCAGTTCTCAACGGAAGCCTCCATAGGATGCGTTTTCTGAACAGGTTTTTGAATCGCCAGGAAAAGCTAAATATCAAACCAACTACATTCGATTATGTAGCGTATTAAGGAAAGCTGCAACTTGATGTCGAGTGAACAATACTAGCAACTGCACAGAAGAGCCGTCCCTTCAGGACTTGTTTGCCCTGCTGCTCGAAACGCCAAAAGCAGATTACTCATTAGGCGAATCATTCTGTGCGACTTGGTTCTTTAAATCTCATTCTGGACTTGAGATCCGTCGCCCAAGAACTTGACTCCAATTCTTGCACCGGATAGTTTGACAGTGGGGCGAAGATCCGCCTTTCTTTCAGCTTTTTGATCTTATCCAGTTCGGGATCGCTACTCTTTGCAAAGGGTTTTTCCATGTCTAAGACCACTCGTCGAAATTTCCTTGCCACAGCGGCCGCCAGTGCGGCAGCCTCAACATTATATAGCACTGTTAGTTCGGCTGCCGTTGGCGCAAATGAACGCGTGCGGATTGGTGTAATTGGTTCAGGTAACCAGGGCAAAGCGCATCATCTGGCCCTATCGACCTTACCCGATGTGAAAATTGCATACGTCTGCGACATCGACGAGAAGCGACTCGCGGAAGGAGTGACTCGAACGGGAGCGAAACCCGAGACTGATCTGCGCAAGATATTGGATGACCCATCGATTGACGGAGTGACAATTGCCACACCCGATCACTGGCATGTCCCTGCGGCACTCCTGGCACTCGATGCGGGCAAGCATGTCTATGTCGAGAAACCATGTTCCTACAATTTCGCAGAAGGCCAGATGTTGGTCAAAGCACTCGCCAATTCGGATCGAGTATTTGCCCATGGCACCCAGGCGCGATCGTGCAAAGGCATCCAGCAGGCCATGGACATGCTCCGCGATGGAATCATCGGCGACGTGCTGATTGCCAAATGCTGGAATTGGCAGCGTCGCAATGACATCGGCCACCATCAGCCATCTGAAGTTCCGGCAGGGGTCGATTACGACACGTGGGTTGGCCCCGCCGAGTGGCTCCCCTACCAGGCAAATCGCTTCCACTATGATTGGCATTGGTGGTTCAACTTCGGTTCTGGAGGTATGGGCAATGATGGTGTCCATGAGCTCGACTACGCCATGTGGGGGCTGGGCGTCGATAGGCAACCTTCCACCATTTCTGCAGTGGGTGGAATTTACTACTTCAAGGATGATCGTGAATGGGCCGACACCATGCAGGTTTCGCTGGAATATCCGGGTGATCCAACCAAGCTATTAATCTATGAGCAACGGCTCTGGTCGACATCGTACCCCTTTAATGTCGATGCAGGTGCCGAATATTTTGGCACAAAGGGGAAGATGTTCCTCAGCAAGCGAGGCAAATTTGAGGTCTTTGATGACGACAAGAAACGGATCGACGTCAAGCTCGATGGCTCGGTGAAATCTGAAGTCGCCGACAACCAGCGAAATTGGGTCGATTGTATCAAGACCGGCTCCGTGCCAAACGCGTCCATCGACGTGGCCTTCCGAACCGCGGCAGCGATTCACCTGGGCAACATCTCAACACGATTAGGTCGTACGATCAAGCTTGATCCTAAGACCGAAAAGATCATGGACGACAAGGAAGCAACCGCCATGCTGTCGCGAAAATACCGAGACGGTGGTCACTGGTCCGTGCCAAAAATGGCTTAGGCGAAACGCTCACGGATTTATGCCGAGGAGATACTTGGAAGTGCCCCACTTGATGCGAGTGACTTGCACGGTTGCTTACTTGATGTCCTTGATTGTGGGGACACAAGTACTTCATGGAGACGAAGCACGCCCGAATATCCTGTTTATTGTGGCTGATGATCTCGGCTGGAGTGATGTGGGTTGGCATGATGGTTTCAGCCAGACACCAAACCTGGATCGATTGGTCCGTGAGGGGGTCGAGCTGGACCAACATTACGTGCAGCCTGTGTGCACGCCGACTCGGACTGCCTTGATGAGTGGCCGCTACCCGGGGCGATTCGGTCCTCATGCGATTGCGCCGAGCAACCTGCGGGCAATGCCCCTGGACACGATCACCCTAGCTTCTGCTCTCAAGTCGATGGGCTATCACACAACGCAGGTTGGCAAATGGCACCTCGGTTCTCGTCCCGAGTGGGGACCCAATCATTACGGTTTCGACCACAGCTATGGCACCCTGACCGGGGCAGCCGATCCGTGGACCCACAAATATCGTCGTGGTCCCTACGAAGATACCTGGCATCGCGACGGCCGGCGACTTGATGAGACGGGCAATGCCACCGAGTTGATAGCCGCCGAGGCGGTTCGTTCCATCAAGCAATTGCCACAACCCTGGTTTGTCTACGTTGCCTTTCATGCCGTGCATACTCCCGTCGACGCACCAGACGAATACAAGCGACTCTACGACGGGATCCAATTTCACGACGATCCAGAGAAACAGGACTCACGTTTGCGGCTCGCCGCTGAGACATCACAACTCGATGCACGTGTGGGCGACTTCATTGTCGCCTTGGAACATACCCGCCAGCGTGAGAATACACTCATCGTCTTCACCAGTGACAACGGAGGTATCGAGTCGGCCAAAAACCCGTACGTCAGCGAAGTAGGCCCATCGCCATTCAATAGCGAAAATGACCCGCTCCGCGGCCAGAAGAACACGCTTTATGAAGGAGGGATTCGCGTGTGTGCGTTCGCTAATTGGCCTGGCAAGCTTGCCGCACGTAAGCACACCGCTCCCATGCACGTCGCTGACTGGTTTCCGACCATTGCCCATTTAACCGGTTACGAACCGCCCCAGAATCTCCATTGGGACGGCAAAGACCAATGGCCCGCGCTCATGGATGTAGATATCGAACCCGAACCGCGAGCCATTTACATCGGCATGAAGAGAGGCCATGCCCTGCGCCTCGGCGATTGGAAGCTCATCGTACCTGCCAAAGGCGAGCCAGAGTTATTCAATCTGGCCGAAGACCCTTACGAGAAACACAATCTGGCAGAGGCGGAAAAGGACCGGGTCGCCGAAATGCAACGGCTGCTTAAGCAGGAACAAGCCAAAGACGACCCCGCGTTGCCAGCTGACCTGGAAGGCCTGCCGACGTGAACTACGCACGTTCAAAGGTTCGTCTCGCGAATTTGATGCTTATGATAACGCAGCGCCAATCAACCCAACTTGCCGTGTTCGCGATCGTCGCACTCCTCGCGTGCCATGTACGTGCTGAAGCGACCATTACCTATGTCGGCGTGACTCGTGATCAGACTGATTTCCGAAAAATGGGCATCGGCAAGGCCGGATACTGGTTCCCTCAGTTTGCCGCGGAGCAACCGGTCGCCCTCCGGCCGACGGGGGAGAATGTCCGCGATGCGTTGCCGACCTGGGCGGGTCCGCTCAATCATGCGACGAAGATTTGGGACCCCGCCTTTTGGACCCGCACCTTTTCACAGGATGGCCCCGGCCGATCGAAAGGGGGGCAACCCGAGTGGAACGATTTTGTGCTCCCCGACGGCGAGCGAGGTCGCTCCGGCGCCATCGTTGATCCTCACGCCTACAAAAATACAAACAATTCGGTCAACCGCATCCAGCTTGGCGAGGGGACACCCCCAGTGTTTCTCTTGCATGTTGTGACCGACAACACCAACATGGAGCACAACCCCACGAACCGGCTGCGTGCCCGTGGCAAAGTCAACGGCATCGATCTCGAACCGGTTAGTGAGCCACCCGCCGAGGAACTCGTGTTCAACGGCACAGCGGATATCTACACTTTCCGCTATGAAGGTTTTCAATCGGGCGATTTTATTAAAATCCAACTCAACGGCGACAGCAAACAAGGCCCCAGCATCGGTGGGATTCTGTTTGATATCGAACCCGAGCCGCAGCTTGGTCCGTAATCAAAACCACAACTTGGTCAACAGGCTGTAGGATGGGTGCAAGCACCCATCCTAGTACATCTGTGTCAGAAGCTGATTTGGCTGAGCTTGATTTCGAGCGTGTCAATCACTTCGTTGTCGATGTTGACAATCTCGTAGGTGATTGTGGGATCGGCCACCGTGGTGTCGAAGGTGACCATTCCCACGGAGCAGAGTTTATTGTAACAAAACAACGGTCCGGGGACGCATTCGTGAGTATGTTCGTTCGTGAGTTTGGAACTCATCAGGTCGTAGAGGGGGTAGCCGTTGGGCCGTTCGATTTTCCATGCTTCACTGCGATGACGGTCGGCGGAGAGCAGCAGCACGCCGTTGATTTTGTTCGATTCGATCCATTGGAAGATTTCTTCGCGCTCCTGGGGAAATCCATCCCAGGTGTCGTGGCTCCCGGGTTTGGCATTGGGTGCCCAGGGGACGGAAGAGATAATGACTTTGAATGGGGCTTTAGATTTATTTAGTTCCGCGAGCAGCCATGCCTTTTCAATGGCCCCCAACATGGTCGGATCTTTGCCAAATGGATTGGTGCGGAAATAGCGTGTCTCGAGAAAGAAGCAGTCAACATCACCAAATGTCGCCTTGAACCAACACCCCGGAGATTCTTCATTGCCGTAGCTGGGGTTCACCCAATTCTGTTTGAAGATTCTGAGCATCGCAGGCTTCCAGGCAGGTCGGTCGTGATACGGTCCCAGCCACACGTCATCCATGGCAGCATCGTGATCGTCCCAGATGGCATACACAGGAGTGCTCGCAGTAAGCCGGCGGAAATCGGGTTGCGATTGACGACGATAATACGTGTATTGATGCAGGCCCCGAGGTTCCTCAGGAAGATCGATGTAGACATTGTCACCCAACAGAAACAACGCATCGGGATCGCGAGTGGCGATCGTGTCCCACATGCGTTCGTGATCCGGCATGAAACCCGCCCCACCTCCAAAAGCAGCTGAGAACCGACCGGGAGTTCCCGGGGTGGGAAAGGTGTGCAGTTGAGGAAGGTCACCTGCGAGAACCGATTTGTTGTCAATCAATACGTCGTAAACGTAACGAGTGTTGGGCTGAAGTCCCGCCACATCCACCATTGCAGTGAAGTCCATTTGGGGATCGGACAAAGCGGATCTCTTACTTGCGACGTTGTTCGTTGGTTTTCCCGTTGAGTCACACGTATAGACTTGCACGGTCACCAGAGTCTCATTCTCGGTACGCACCCAGATGCGGGCGGAATGGTCCGTGACGTAGCCCAACATTGGTCCATGGATCAAACCCGAGGTGCGGTCGCGCACGAAATCTTGAAATTCCTTCGATTCCGTGAGAGGTTTCAGCAATTGCCGAGGCCCTGCCAGGAAACGTTCAACGGGGAGTCCGCCATCGACGGCCTGTTTCATTGCTGCAAACGCTTCGTCAATTTGTCCCAACTGGCTGTAGGCGACTACTTGATTGAAGATTGATTCGAGGTCGTCAGGATCCTCAGCAAGATACTCCGCAGCCCACACCAGGGCTGCGGTCGGATTTCCATCCATCGTTTCCAAGAGAACCCGCTGCCCACGTCTCTTTGATTCCTTTTCGGCCTTCTCCTTGGAAAACTGACGACGACTCCACTCATTCTCACTGCCATAGTAGGCGAGCTTTGGATCATCCTCAAAAGCATCAGGGGGAGCAAACTGACCGTATTTACTTCCTTGTGCAAGACAAACAAGCGAATCAATAATCGCTATCGATGAGGCAATTGCAATGACTGTGGAGAAGAATAGTGCCCTCTTCATGGAGAATTCCTAAGGTGTTTGCGAAGCTTCTAAAAGTGCTTTCAACTCTGCCCGCGTGTCCGCCAGTGTTGGATCGTCAGCCAGGTTGTTCAGTTCACGGGGATCGCTTTGGTGGTCGTACAATTCGACGCCTCGCTTGCCATCGTCCCATTCAGTATACCGCCATCGGTCGGTACGCACGCTGCGCCCCAGGTAATCCATGTGTTTGGCGTGTTCCATTCCCGGAGTGTCGCTTCGCGAAACGACCGTGTAAGCAGCCTCTTTGGTGAATTTAGAGGGATCGTCCAGCACGCCTGTAAGGTTGGTTCCATCAAGCTGCTCTCGCTCAGGCAAGCCCGTCAATGCAACCAAGGTGGGATACAAATCAATCAATTCGACCAGTTGCTCGGTACTCTGCCCGGCAGCTTTCATCCCAGGTGCATAGATGATCAAAGGAACTCGGTCAGATTCTTCAAAGAGCGACATTTTGTGCCACAAACCGCCGTGCTCGCCGAGGTGATAGCCGTGGTCGCTGACAAACATAATCACCGTATTGTCCTCGATTCCCAGGCGATCAACAGCGTCCATCAATACACCAACTTGTGCATCGACAAAAGTATTGCAGGCATAATAGGCAGCAATCAGTTCACGTATTTCCTTTTCGGAGAGAGGTTTCTCTGGTGCTGGATAGTTGATCGCCGCTTCAGGCAAACTCTCGTAATGACCTTCAGGTACGGTGTGAGGCAGGTCAATCGAGTCAGGAGGGTACATCTCAAAGTACTGTTTAGGAGCAGCAAATGGAGCGTGCGGACGTCGAAAACCGACACCAAGGAAAAAGGGTTCATCTCGACTGACGGCCTGCTCCATGATCTCGACTGCTTTGCGAGCCACGATGCCGTCGGGAGTTTCCTCGTCGGGAGTCTTCAGTACGGACCAATCGTTGGTGTGTTCTCCCGGTCCATCTGGGTCAGCGCCGGCAATGATTTCTTCCACCGGCGGGCGCTTGCCGAATTCGCGAATCTCAACGTCCCACGAGCGAGGATCTTCGTACCCATCGTCCGTGTGATAGATCTTGCCAATCTGAGCGGTGAAATAACCTTGCTGACGGAAGTATTCGGGCAACATCACCCAGTCGCCCAAATGGGAACGAGTTTTCTCGGTCAAAGTATAGACCTGAGTCTTATCGGGTCGGAGGCCACTTAACATAGAAACTCGCGAGGGATTGCAGACGGTCACTTGGCAATACGCACGATCAAATAGCATTCCTCGCTTCGCCAGATTGTCTATGTTTGGGCTGTGAACTCGGGAATTGCCGTAGCACCCAAGGTCGTTGTTCATGTCGTCGGTGACGATGAACAGAACATTGGGGCGGGTCAGATCAGCTGCAAGCACATACTGACATGCACCGAATTTAAGCAATAAAACGAATGACACCAAAAACCATAGGAGTGGCTGAATGGAATTGGTTCTCAGCATGAATGTTCTCGCTTGTGGGAAAGACCGTAAGACGATGGAAAAGATTGGGCGGAGGAGAACTCCTCAAAATCATTCCGCAGGAATTATTTGACCGTCGCTAATCGAAGTCATTAATTGAAAAGCAAGCATATCGATGGTGGTAGAGATCGCCTTCACGTGTCCATCGAGGAATGCGAACTGACTAATCCCGCTGTGTTCGCTGCCGAACTTGGTTCGCGAGGGATCCTGCGGGCCGTCTGCAATGCCCTCTTGACTGCTGCGCATAATCGTGTGAGGGATATCCCCTGAGAAAAATGCCGTGTCACCTTGGGCGAGTTGCTGAATTCCACCGAGCGGATTTTCTTGCTCCGGAGGCAGGTGACGTTCACCTTCAGCGATGGTATTGCTCAATCCATCTTGGACCTGTCGATCGCCGATTCTCGAGAAGGTGAAGATTGGTCCAGCAACAGTTTCGTCGATCGACGGTAGCGGTTTCTGCTGGATGTCGACACCATATTCCACTCGGTCGCGCCCTGCATTCGCTGCGTAATCGCCACTGGCACCGACCCCTTCGGCCAGCAATGCGGGAACCGATCCATCTACAAAGTCTCGGTCTGCTGAAGGGGTTCTACGGCTGGGACAAGTGTAGGTTTCCACAGGAGTACGCATGGCCGACGAATTCTCGACTTCAAAGGGTGGGACATTTGGCTTCCAGGTCTGGTAGACATTGCCACCTTCTAGATACTGCAAGAGTTGAAATGCCCAAGAGGTGGTGTATTCGTCGGTGCCAATCCGTCCGGCCGGGAATTGCTTCCTCGCGTTGTGATACATTTGCGTAGCAAGCGCAATCTGCTTGAGATTGTTGGAACATTGATTGCGGCGAGCAGCCTCGCGAGCAGCTTGTATGGCAGGAAGGAGCAGCCCAACCAGTACGCCGATAATCGCGATCACAACCAAGAGTTCAACTAAGGTAAAACCAATCGGTCGTCTTAATGTGTGAGACATGAGTAAAACCTCCGAGTCCCAGGTGTGAAAGCAGCAGGTTATGGAAACCCACCGGCAGGAACGCGTAAGTATATCCTACTCATTTAAGGTGGCAATAATACTTTCGAAAAGCACTACAGGCATTGATGAATAGTATTTGATTCGCGTGAATTGCCAAGCGATAGTTTCTGGTTTAGCAAATATCTGAAACCGATGCGATTCTAGTTGAAAGCTTGCAAATGAGTTACATTATTTTCTGTCACTTTTCTTATTGGCTATTTCACTGATCTAGTGAAAAGAATCGCTGAACTTCTCAACGCAGGATTACATTCCCGACTTGGCAAGCAATGAATCGAGTAGTAACGAATAACATCTCGAAGGCAATGCTACTGCTGGCATTAACGATAATTCCCGCGGTTGGATTAGGTGTTGTCGAGTCACCTCCGAATCAATTGCGAGTCGCGGGAATTGTCTTAAAGTGGATTCGTGGCGATCGTGAAGCCAATTATGCCCGATTAGAGCCATTAGTGCGCACCGCGGCGGCTGGCGGAGCAGATCTCGTTTGCACGACCGAATGTTTCCTGGATGGTTACTCGATAGAAGACAAAAGTATTCCGTTGGAAGAATTCCGATCCTTCGGTGAACCCATTCCAGGTGGAAAGTATTACGAGAAACTGCGGAAGCTGGCTGACGAACTCGATATTCATTTAGTTGCGGGAATTCTGGAGCGTGAGTCAGATCGACTCTACAATACGGCGATAGTACTCAATCCTGAAGGAAAATTGCTCGGGAAATATCACAAGCAAAAGCTTGAGCACGAGGCGGTTCGCATAACGATGGGGACGGAGTCCTCCGTGATCGATACTCCCTACGGAAAACTGGGGGTTATGATCTGCGCTGACCGCCGCAATGAAGAAGTTGTAAGACAATTCTGTTCGCGAGGGGCGGATTTATTGATCTGTCCGTCAGGGGGAATGTTCGGCCCCAAAAAGAACGACCATATTCTGCAGCGGCGCTCTCAAGAGAATGGCAAGTACATTATCTTCACCCATCCTGCAGAGTTCCTCGTGACAACGCCGGAGGGAGCGATTGCTCAAAGAGTGCTGCTCGGCGACGAATTGAAGTTGAAGGATGACGAGGTTGGAACAACCGAAGACTCCAGTGGTGTGTTCTATTTTGACTTCGAGCGATCAGATGGCAACTGGGTCGCAAGCACCCTGTCGCAATCTCTGAGCCGGTCGTTACTCTCCTTGGCTCAATCCAAAGATGAAGTTCGCTCCTACGTAGCCGCGAGGATTCCATCCCTGGAGACTGCTGATTCCAAACGAGAGTGGCTCAAGGAAGCTACCCGGTTGCGCGAACAGTTTCTGGACGAAGTCGTTTTCCAGGGAGTTGCCGCTGCGTGGCGCGATGCAGAATCCAAGGTCGAGTGGTTTGACACGATCGATGAAGGGAAAGGGTATCGTATCAAAAAGTTTCGCTACGAAGCGCTGCCCAATTTTTGGATTCCCGGCCTCCTTTACGAGCCAGAAACCTTGACAGCCAAGATGCCTGTGATGATCAATCCCAACGGTCACCACCGAGGTGGCAAGGCAATGCCATACAAGCAGCGACGCTGTATCAATCTGGCGCGGCGTGGGATCCTGGCCTACAATCTGGAATTCATCGATATGGGGCAGCTCCATGTCGACGACAACAAGCACAATCGGCTGGTGCAGCTTGATCTCTGTGGGACAAGCGGTGTCGCGCCGTTTTACCTTGCCCTTAGTCGTGGATTGGATTTGGCGCTGTCCCATGAACATGCCGACCCGTCGCGAGTAGGAGTTACTGGCTTATCGGGTGGCGGCTGGCAATCAATTTGGTTGGCCGCACTCGATCCGCGGATCACGCTGGCCAATCCAGTGGCTGGGTATTGTAGCATTCACGAACGCGTCAGCGGAGACAACAACATAGGCGACGCGGAGCAAATTCCATCCGATCTCTGTAACGTGGCCGATTACACACATTTGACAGCTATGGTGTCTCCCCGGCCACTATTGTTGACATACAATGCCAAGGACGACTGTTGCTTTGTCCCTTCCTTGATTTTGGATCGATTGAAGAAAGTTGGCGACGATTTCTATAACCTTTGTGCAGCAGCTGATAATTTTCAAATCCATATCAATGAAGATCCCGGCACGCACAATTTCGATCAAGACAATCGCGAAGCGCTCTATCGCTTCATCCACCATCATTGGCTGCCTGCGGATGAAAGCATCCAGCCGATTGAACTGGCCGTCGATGAAGAGGAGATAAAGTCCGAAGCAGAGTTGGCGGTTCCGATTCCAGTGGACAATCTGACTTTGCACGAGTTGGCAGTGCAAATCAGCCAGTCGCTACCCAGGCCAATCGAGGACACATCTAAGGATGCTCAAAGAGTAAAATTGAGTAGCATCGTCCAACAACCCGAATACGAAGTGGAGCAAGAGAAAGTTGATCAAAGTGAAACAGATGGCGTTAAGATTACCAGTTGGCGATTTCGGATAGGTGCCCATTGGACTCTGCCAGCGACCGAATTCCAGCCTACGGGCAAACCGAGTGGCACTTGCATTTTGACGAGTGACTGGGGTAGGCAGTCGATGCTCGGTGATGTGGTTAAATTGCTCGCTGAAGGAAAGCGAGTCATTGCCGTCGACCTGTTGGGTTTTGGAGAGGCCGACCCTGGGAGTGACCCCAAAGATCACGACGACGTGATGTTGTTTCTGATTGCTACAGTCGGTGAAAGACCGCTAGGGATTCAAGCAGCACAATTGGATGCAATAGCACAGTGGGCTGCTGAAACGTCAGAAGAGCAAGAAATAGAGATCATCGCCGATGGCCCACGCAACTCACTAATCGCGTTGATAGCTGCTGCTCTCGAACCGGACTTCCCGCTCGGCTTGACGCTACGACATTCCAGAAAATCCCTTCGCGAGATAATCGACCAGAATCTTAGAATTGAGGATGCACCCGAACAATTCTGCTTTGGGTTATTCAAGTATTTCGACGTGCCGCAACTCGTTGTTTTGGCAGGATCTGATGCTGTGGAAATTGAAGAGACCCATTTAACCGCAGATAGTGCAACCAAAAACTAGCAGAAAAAACTTCTCATATGCTAAATCTCATTTATCTGCTGCTAGTCATCGTTCTAGTGATCTTGGCGACGACCAAGCTAAAGGTCCATCCTTTTCTTGCGTTGCTTTGTGCTGCTATCCTCATGGGATTTCTCGGGAATTTGGATGCTGCCAATGTAATTGCGAAACTCAGTGAAGGTTTCGGTAATACGCTGAAAAGCGTCGGCATTGTTATCGCTTGTGGAACAATCATAGGCACATTCCTGGAACATACGGGTGGAGCGAGTACGATCGCTACTTGTGTCATGAAGTTGGTCGGTGAGAAGAAGTCTCCTTTGGCCATGAACATTACGGGTTTTATTGTATCGATCCCCGTGTTTTGCGATTCTGGCTTTGTCATTCTTTCGGCGGTGAATAAGGCTCTAAGCCGGAAAACAGGAATTTCGCTAGCAGTTTTGGCGGTAGCCCTGTCAACGGGGCTTTATACTACCCACGTATTTGTACCACCCACTCCAGGTCCCTTGGCTGCTGCCGGGACATTGGGTGCCGATATCGGGCGTGTGCTTATACTTGGACTGATTGTGTCCATCCCCACTGCCAGTGCTGGACTGCTCTGGGCACTTTTAGTTGCGTCCAAGTTTTCAATTGTTCCCCCAGAAGTAGAACACGAAACATCGACCAAGAAAGAAAGCGGTGCGCTAACTGCTTTTATTCCGTTGCTGGTCCCTCTCTTGCTGATCACGCTAAGATCGCTTGCTGACTCTCCCTCCGCTCCGTTTGGAGAAGGTGCGGCGCAAGATATTCTCCTCTTCATTGGTGATCCGATTATTGCACTCCTTGCTGGTGTGTTGTTGGTGATTGGGTTTCAAGGGATGAACAATTCCGAGGCCTCGCTGCGTTGGGTGTCTGAAGGTTTGAAGGAGGCTGGGTCAATCATCTTGATTACAGGTGCTGGAGGGGCGTTCGGGAACATCCTCCGTGCCACTGGAATCGCTGATGGTCTTGCCCAAGGAATGGCAGACTGGCAAATGGGGATTGCCCTACCCTTTCTCATTGCAGCCGTACTCAAATCGGCACAGGGATCTTCGACAGTTGCTATCATTACCACTGCGGCATTGATGACACCACTATTGGAACCGATGGGCCTCACCGAGCCGAACGCCAAAGCTTTGGTTGTATTAGCGATTGGTGCCGGATCGATGACGGTATCTCATTTTAATGACAGCTATTTTTGGGTAGTTTCACAATTCTCAGATATGGATGCAGATACCGCGTTGCGATGTCATACGGCAGCTACTCTAGTTCAAGGGCTGGCTGGAATCATCTCCATTGTTGTTTTGAAGAGTATGCTGACTTGAGCATGCTCTATTTTCGAATCATAATTGATACGATGCTTTGCTCTGCCAAAAACGTGATACTTACCTTTTCCTTAATGGTGCAGCTTGCACTTTTCAGCTTGTTTCCGATTTCAAGTTTGACAGCCGCAGAACGCCCAATTTTTGACGGAGAAACATTGAATGGTTGGACATTCAATAATGGTCGGCCTATCACGCATGGATGGGAAGTCAAAGATGGCATGATTCATCTGGTTCCAAGTCAGAAAGACAGCAACGAACTCCGCGCCGGTAATATTCTCACTGTAACTGAGTACCAGAATTTTGATCTGTCATTTGAGTGGAAGATTTCCGAGGGAGGAAACAGTGGCTTGAAGTACCGGGTGCGTGATTATGATGGGGGAACCTACGGTATCGAGTATCAAATCTGTGACGATGTGAGCTATCCAAAACAGTTAACTCCTCGCACCAGTACTGGTGCGCTCTACGATCTCTATGAACCCAATCAAGAAAAGCATTTGATGCCTGTTGGCCAGTTCAATAAGAGCCGAATTGTAGTTGAGGACAAGCGCATCCAGCATTGGCTTAATGGCCGACTCATTGTGCAAGCCACGGTGGGAAGTTCTGAATGGAACAACCGACTGTCATGCAGCAAATTCGCAGATGTAAAAGAGTTTGGCCAGAATCCCAAAGGGAGAATCATGCTTACCGATCACGGAAGCGAAGTTTGGTATCGCAACTTTAAACTAGTGGAATCGTCATCTGATCCCGAGCTGCCTTGAAGGGAATATCGCTAGCTTGGCTCTTCCTCGTTCTCGCCGGAACTCATCTGTTCGAGATATTCGCCCGGAGTCATGTTCGTCATTCGCTTGAAGACGCGATAGAAATGTGTAATGTCACTGAATCCTGCAGATACGGCCGCGTACATTATCTGGCCTGTTTGCCTCAGTCGCTCTTGCGCATAAGCGATGCGGCGTTCGCTCAGATATTGTACGACAGTTCTTCCGGTGCGTTGCTTGAAAAGATCTGAATAGCGTCGGCTCGAGATCCCACACATCTCGGCCAGGTCTTTCACAGAGATGGAGGTGTGGAAAAAATGCTCAATGTAGTCGAGGGTTCCATCGAGCGCTTGTTCTCGGGAGATGCTGGCCGTCTTTTCCAGGGGATCGCTGCGCAACAGGTGGACCAACAAATCAACCAGCCCAGCATGCAAAATCGCTTCAGATTCGGGGCCTCCGCGTGCCTGCTCAAGAAGCATTCGCTTAAATATGTCACGTACTGCCCCACGGCGGTAGCTGTGCATTTGAACGATTGGATAGGGTGAGTCAAATCGCGACTTGAGTACTGGGAGGAGCAATTGCAACGCCTTGTTTTCTTTGACAACGTTCGCCGAAAAATAGGCGAAGACAAGAGTCATGGGAGCGGTATGATTATCAACAAAGCGGTGTTCATCCTCTGCTGGAATTAAGAGCAGTTCATCTTTCCCCAATGGCAATCGCGACGATCCAAATTCAAGAGCACCCCGACCAACCGGTATCCAGCAGAGCTTATGAAAGGGAAATCGCTTGAAGTCCATTGAGAAAGAAGTCGAATGATGACTTTCGAAAACCAAAATCCCACTTGGTGGAAGTGATGGATATGCGGGGCTACTGCGCCGCAGAACCGGTTCGCGCCCTTGGTGCTCGTGATTCATCCTGACTCTACTTATTTCATATCTATTCAGTCAGACGGGATGGCCTTTGGAAAACTCCCTAAGAAACTTATGAGATTCCGGATAAGCGAATTAGATGTCTAGGAGCATTCTCAAAGGCATTCATAGATTTGTACCATGATTCAAGTGCCAACGATAGTACGGCTGGGGGTTGTCAGGTTGAACGAATAGCAAGTTTCCGAAAAAGCCAACCATTGCATTCAGCGTGTTGGTTAAACTTGATTGTTAGCACACCGAATTCGTGAATTCTGATGGGTGGTCAGGCATCCATGCGCACCTTCTCTATGAATCGGAATTAAGCCATGACCAAACAGGCCCTTAAGTTTTTCATAGGTTTTTATCTGGTGTGGCCGATTCTCTCCGCGAGCTCGAATGAAACGACGGCCCTATGGCTATTTGACGAGCCTCGCGGTACCTATCCAAGTAGCGTCCTCGATTCTTCTTCGGAGAACGATTACCCCTTGGTGCTTGGTCCTGGGGGGAGACTTGTTGCTGGTAAATATGGCAATGCTTTGGATGTCACTGAGCCGCCGAAAATCTACTTTCCGTCAGGTTCGAACCATTATGGCTTGAAACGCCCTTGGCAAATCTTTTCAGGGGATAATGGCAAGATGTATTGGCACAACAGCCATTTTGCAGCTTTGATGACCGACGGCGAGAAACATCTACGTAAAGAGGTTGGGTTTGTAAGTCCTGTTGATACACGACTCAATCTGGGGGATTTTGACTGGACGGTGGAGTTTTGGTTTCACGTAAAAGACTCAGTGACGGACGATGGGATTGTATTTGAACTTGGCTTACTTCCTGATTCTGGGAAGCAGGGGACGACTAGCCTATTGTTCTCTCCAAAACGCCAGAGTTTTGAGTTCCATAACGATCCTAGTGGAAGCAATGTCTTAATTCCTTCGGATTCAAAGATGTTCCATGGAGAGGATAAATCCTGGCACCACTGTGCTTTCGTATACTCATCTGCAGAACAGCAACTTCGTCACTACGTTGACGGCCAATTGCAACCCCTTCCGGAGCCGCATCCGTTAAGAAGTTTACTCACCGCGACACCTTCGTACTTTTCCCTAGGCAGGGACAGCAATTGGCAAATGCCACTACCTGGGACAATTGACGAGTTGCGTTTCTCTGTCGGCGAACTTTATCGAGAAACGTTTCGCCCCCCTAGGAGCTTCGCCATGCATCGACCCAAGGTGGATCTCCACACAGGCCCACCTCTCCTGTTTGATAATACGGGAGCAGAGCAGGAAACGATCCACCTGGGGAATAGAAAGCATCTATTTCTCGATGATTCCTTGCTGTCGGAAGTAGATGGTGCTGAGTTTGTCGTTAATCCACCACGGCGGGCCGAACTGGTGATCAGCGATATTCAAGGACCATTTCGCAAGCATCTAACGGTAGTAGAGGACAATCATGGGTTGATTCGTATCTACAATAGCGTGGAGAATGATCAACTTGCCGTAAGGGTTTCACAGGATGGAGTTCATTTTTCTGCTCCCGACGATCCTAAAGCCGAGTCGAAAATCGTTATTCGCGAGATGGTCGGTGGACTTGGAAACCCTTTCATTGACTTCAATGGTCCAGCCAATGAACGCTGGAAGTACTTCAGCGATTATCATCGTCGGGGAGTCTATTTATATACATCTCCTGATGGCTATGAGTGGAAGCGAAACAAAACCGCGACTCTGCCTTTTCGCTCCGGAACGCAGTCTTGCACTTTTTATGACGATCAACGTCAGCTTTATGTCTCGTATCATCGTTCGGGAATTCACCATTCTCCAGCAGGAGACACAGAGCGATGTTCCGTTGTGACCGAACATAAGGATTTGGCAGAGCCAGTTGAGTTCACTCCACTTTCTCAAAACGAGTATCGCTGGCGGCAGGCCGAACAACGCATCCGCAATCCACTTCCCTGGTATCTGGACAATGGGCCGCTAACACCGGGAGATTTTGGTTTGGAGTTTCCTCATGCGTTTCGACCGATCGAAGACGATCCACCAGGAACTGACATCTATGTAACCAAAGCCCAGAAATATCCCTGGGCACCTGATACCTATCTGGCATTTCCAATTGTCTATTTCCATTACTGGCCTGATGGTCCTGCCGCGAGGCATGCACTATATGATCCCTTGCGTGGACGGGGTTCCGGTTGTGTTGAGACTCAACTCGCGGTGAGTCGAAACGGGAGAGATTGGGAGCGTTATCCTCGACCTGCTTACGTGGGTATTGGCGCACACGCGGGACGTGAAGTGGTGAATGCTTATATTGCTCACGGTATGGTGCGTCGTGGTGATGAGATCTGGCAATACTATTTTGGCGAAACCCAATACCATTCGGCTTATAAGCATGATCCTGCTGGTCGTGGCGTTTATCGGCTTGTGCAGAGATTGGACGGGTTTGTATCTCTCGATAGTCTCTACGATGATGAGGCGGTGATTATTACGAAACCATTGACTTTCGAAGGGAATCGCTTGACACTCAATATCGATACTGATGCCACAGGGTTTGCACAGATAGGTCTCCTTGATGAGCGTGGCGTTCCTATACCTGGGTATTCAGTTGACGATTGTGTATATGTAAATGGAGACTTTATCGATACGGAAGTTGCTTGGATTAACCAGGGAAGAGACCTATCAGATTTCCAAGGCAAGACGATTCTGTTAGAAATCCGCATGCGTGGGAGCAAGCTTTATGCTTTGCAATTCGTGGACCGCTAAAAAAGTTTACTTAATTCCTGTGCATTTTCTTATGAAGCAACGAAAGCCGTTGCTGCTGGTAGTGATTGGATTCTTTTTCTCATCGATTGCAGCCGAGACAGACGTGTTGGCTGAAGTCGATGACCCCGGACCCCAGAACTGCGACGTAGTAAATGAAGATTTCGCTTCGATCTGGTACGTATCTGTGACTACAGGATCAGACACACATGGAAACGGTACTAAATCAAACCCCTGGCAATCTTTGCAAAAGGCTTTGACTGATGTGCCAAATGCCTCAGTAAATAGTCGCTCAGCAATTCTTGTGGCCAAGGGGAATTACTCCGGTGGTTTACTTCAAATGCGAGAATACGTCGACCTATACGGGGGATTTGATCCTATTGGCTGGGAGCGTGACATTTTTCGCTACCCGACAGTTCTCTCCGGCGAGAATGAGGACAGGATACTCCTGGGAGCCAATCACGCCCGAATCGATGGTTTCGTGATTCAAAGTGCCAGGGTGCGCGGAGACGGTGCGGCTTTATTCTGCGCGGGAACCTCCCCGACCGTCACAAACAACTGCTTCCGCGACAATCAAACGTTGTCTCCTGTGGATTGGAATCCAGGATTTCTCCACGCGAAGGCACATGATGGTGGCGCTATTTGTGCTTGTCAGGGAGCCGCACCGAGGATTGTCAACAATCTATTTGTTGAGAACCGCTCCGAGATCGGGCGTGGTGCGGCTATTGCTTTCTACTCGAACTGTGATGGGGTTATTCGAGAGAATGTATTCTTGAATAACGAAGCGGGGACCGCGGATGAACATCGAAGTAGTGATGGAGGGGCCGTTTCTATATTTGACTGGTCGAAGCCTCAAATCGAGCAGAATCTTTTCATCGAGAACCAGGCTTTGGCACGAAATGATGGTGGGGCCCTATTTGTCGCCTTGTGGAGTTCGCCTTCGATCGTTGGGAACAAGTTTGTGGGTAACAAATCAGCTG
Organism: uncultured Planctomycetaceae bacterium; assembly: GCA_937925545.1. GTDB lineage: Bacteria > Planctomycetota > Planctomycetia > Pirellulales > Lacipirellulaceae > Bythopirellula. The sequence continues at coordinate 161,742 of CALALR010000014.1, read as the reverse complement.
ACGATGGTGGTGCCTTGTTTATTGGAGGACAAGAGCATCGCTATGACAGAGAATTCGACCCACTCCCCAACGAAGAAGAGTATTCCGTACTCGTGAGTAATAACCTTTTTTGCGGAAATTCCAATCCGAGGAGCAATTCGGGTGGTATCCGCATTACGATGCAGTCGCGCGCAAAAATCGTCAACAACATCTTGGCCGAGAAGGATCAGCTTTTTATTCAGGCGAGCGAAGTCGAACTTACCAACAATACCTTTTTGGAAGACATGATTCTTATAGAATTTACTTCTCAGCTTGCCCCCAGACTGATAGTGAACAACATCATGTGGGGCAATCTGGTCTATGATTGGGAAACGCCCATTACCTCGTCCATTGTCCGCAATGGACATCCTGGCGAGGGGAATATCGACATTAAGCCGATGTTGGATCAGGAACTGCAAAGTTTAAGTGTTGCCCTTGCTATTTTTGATCCTGACACATATTTGACAACTCTAGATATTGTAGATGCGAACTGGGATAAGAATTATCTGGCAGGAAGGGTTGTGGAATTTGATAAGCGTTGGTCGATAGTGAAATCAAACGACGCAAACCAACTCTGCCTCTGGGGAGATCTCTCCCGAGCTGACCACTTGAATCTTCTACCGACTTACCGTCTGCAAGCGGATTCTCCATGTATCGATCGAGGTTCTGATCAACACGCCCCCCAGACCGATATCGACGGCGACCTCAGGCCTATTGGACCTAGATCAGACATCGGCGCCGACGAATATGTCCCGTGAAATATTTACCAGAACACCCATTTTTCTGAGGAAGAATTATGACCTGTAACTTATTCTTCGGCTTGATTTCCAGTGTCTTGCTGCTTGTGTCTTCCGAATGTCTGCACGCAGAAGTTGCCTATCAACCCAAAAGAGTGAATAAGTGCATTGAATTGCTTGAGCAGGAGCAGCCCATCTATTACGACGATATCTATGGTGGCTTTGACGAAGGGAAAGAGGCTGCTCAGACTTGGGCTGACTATATTATTTACAACATGGAGCATCAGCCTCTCGATTTCGCCTTGCTGCGCGATTTCATGCTTGGGCTTGTCGAGGGTGGGCCAACTCCCAGCGGACACCGTACTCCCACCGTAATCGTGTCGCTGCCAATGCTGGGACTCGATGAGGAAGCGGTCATAGTGAATGGCTGGATGGTTCAGCAAGCATTGGCCCAGGGAGTCCATGGGCTGCACCTTGCGAGGGCACGTGATCCCGAAGCCGTAAAAAGATATGTACAGGCTGCCCGCTATCCCCATCACAAACAAGGCCGGGATGTCTTGGAAGAGGGACTGCGTGGCTGGGGAAGCCAGAAGTTTGCAGCTTCAATTTGGGGAATCAGCCCTGAAGAATATCTCGCTAAAGCCGATGTGTGGCCCCTCAACCCCGACGGTGAAATCATGCTCGGCGTCAAAATAGAAGACCAAGATGCCCTGGCAAACTGTGAAGCATCCTTAGCAGTACCTGGGCTTGCATTTGCCGAACATGGCCCGCGAGACCTCGGTTTGTCATTCGGCTATCTGGAGGGACGCGCTGATCCACCTGTTCCACCCGAAGTTGATGCAGCGGGCAAGCGCGTCCTCGCAGCATGTCAGAAGAACGGGCTTTACTTTCTTGACAACGTCTTACCAGACAATGTTGCGTCCAGGATAGACTCTGGCGTAATGATTGGTGCTGGCCGGCGCGAGGATTCTGCCGAGGCAGGTCGAAAGCATACCGAACGTAAAATGCCGTGGTAAATCGCCAGCTTTGCTTTAGCTCTGTGTCACGAAAGCTCAGGTGCTTTGTGGGATGCTCAAAAGCCGCTTCACGAGTTATGCTGTCAGTGGTATTGTGTGCCAGACAGTATCTAAGAACCGAGTGAGGAAGCGTATCCGATTAAATTGGGTACACTTTTGTCAGGCTGCAAGTAGCTGTCGACGTAAGTCCTTAAGTATTAGCACGCCCGGCAGGACTCGAACCTGCAACCCCTGGTTCCGAAGGCGACTCCGAGTTTCGTGGAAAAGGCTTTGTTTCCCGATAATTTCTGCATTTTACAGAGCAATTCGACAATTGCAATAACATTCAATCGAATCCATTTTCTCTCGAAGAAAAACGGTAGTCGAGCGCGAAGAGGTTCGTCACTTTCGGTACATACCGTTTTTGAATTGAGTAGCGATGCGACTATCGCAGATTGCAAATTAACCAAATTAACACACCTAGGTTTAAGGAATTTGTTGGAAAGAGCATGCGATCCATTCGAGTGCTCATAACCCTTACATTTCCCAGGAAAATTCTTGCTTCTTTCAATTATGTGAACAATTAGCGCTCTCGCGAGAGGATTAGATTCTCGTTGAATTTTTTTCACCACGGGAGGGAGAAGAGCAATTTGGCTAGCCAGTGGGTCTCATGGAGCGTAAGACAATTGCAAATCTTCTCAATCAACACTAACTTGAGGATTCCCGTGGGGTTATTACCGGCTATGAGCAAGTAATAGATTCATTGGGTAATTCTTGTTTCAACCGGAAGGATCATAGCTTTGTCGATCCATCGAGTGAGTCACGCCCCACTTTCCATGACCCAGCTTGCTGAGGTAGCCGAGTTCCGCAAGTTCCGCCAGTGCCTTGCTGGCTCGGTCTTTCGGCACGCCCATCCCGGCTATGACATCACCGGTCGTGAAGTTGCCAAAAGCTTTAGTATTATCTATTAAGCTTTTGGCAACTTGGGACTCGATCCAGATGAACAGTTCCAACCCGCGGCTGGACAGGATTTTCGTCTCTTTATCCTGGTCCTCCACCGGGAGCCCGACCGGTTCTGTGGAGACCACCACAACTGGAATTCCGCTCTCCTGGTGGGAGCGTCCACGACCGGCGGCCTGGAGCAATGCGGCCCTCACCTGGTCCTCAGATGCCCGACGCCAGTCTGGATCTTGATAACCACGACCCTTGATAATCCGTCTTACTCCACTCACGGTCTCTGCTTCCCACGCCCTCTCCCCCCAGCGGCCATCTCGAGCAGCAGCTCCAAATTTTGCCGTGCGAATCAAGCGAACGGCAATTGTCTGAGGAGAAACTCGGGGGGTGCCGAGAACGACAAGTAAGTCACATTCGTTGGGCCAATCGTTCGACGCGCGGTCAATGCCCTGCCCAAAATAGGCAGATTTACAAATTCTGCCGGACAGACAACCCAAAAGAGAATCTTTTTTCTTCAAATTCTTGATGTGGCTGGTGTGACCAATAACCCCGATTTTCCTTGCCTGGGGATTATGTAGCATGATTGCAGCCAAGAGCTTTTCGAGCGTCGTCTGCCGCGTCTTTCGTGTTATATCGATCGCCACCTGGTAGATGGGCGACTTTGTGTTCAGGTAGCCTGTGGGGGTAATATTCTTCACTGGCAGACCTGTGAGGTCCTCGATGTTCTCCAGCCGCCCCGTGGCATCGGCAAGGACGATTGTCGCCTGGGGAGGGATATACGCCTTGCCGAAGACCATAACCGTCTTCTCTGATGGCATCGATTTACCTGAAGGATTCGACTTGTCGACTATGACGGCATAGCCACTGAATTGACCTGAAATCAAGCCGAGCACAAACCTCATCGCATCGGCATTGATCTGCTTTTCTTCTAACGCATTGCGTTTGAGCAAGGATTCGCATGCTTCAAAGATTCTCCGTTGTCGGTAGCCATAGATGTCATGCGGTGTCCCAGTAGGGAAGAACCTGGTCTCTGTTGACTGCTCTGTAGATCTGATGATCAATTTTGATACGTCAGCCATGAGGTCAAAAAGTTCGATCAATTCCAGGTCGATACTTTTTGGGGCCCTGCAGGTTTGGAGAGCTTTGCCTTCTGCGGCAACATCTATTACCCCTTCAAAAGCGTTTGCATCGAGTTCAATACTTGGTCGGATTGCCTGCTCTGCGTCCTCATGGATGGCGATGTATTTACGGTTCTTGCTCAGGTCTTGCGAAGAATGGGCAAACATATGGTGTGTAACGACAAGGTGCGGTGAGTCCATCGCTTCCTTACGAACTTCGAGGTAGTTGCAATCTTCGCGAAATTTGCAGGTTGGGCAGACTGCTGCTCCAACAGATAGACCGAAAGACTCCGCTTTCTTGGCCTCAGAAAAGTTCTGACAGACACCGTAATTCCACGGTACCTTGCGTGGCTTTTTCTGTTGTTCTGCAAGATAATCTTCTTCCATCTCTGGTGACGCTCTGGCCGGTAGTTTCGCGGCATCGAGTCCAGCCTCTTTTAGTTCATGGACCAGTTCATCGCCATTTTGGTGCGTCGGAAGTAGGGTAAGAGATTTACCGGCTTTTTCCATGGCCACTCGATCGGCAAAACTCTTTCCGGCACCGGTGGGAGAGCCATCGAAATAGATACCCGGCTCCTTCAGTGCCTCTAGCCGAGCATCAGTAAGTTCCTTTCGCCAGTCAACAAGGGATCGCTGTTCACCAACTGGGGGGCGATAAGGTTCTGGAGGTGGAGGCGGTTCAATCGTGTTGAGGTCAAGTTCCCAAGGCGGTTTCTCCTCCTCGCTAGTCAAATAGGCGCGAACATCTTTGTATCCAGCGGGAGGAAGTGCCCAATCAATTGGTCGCCCTAATCCAGCTGACAACCCCTTTGCAGTGGAAATAGCCCCAGCACGACCTGGCCAAGTACCGTTCTCTTTTTGGTCGTGTTCACCGAGAACAATGATTTGTCGATTGGGTTGATGCTTGAGTAATTCGATGAGTTGATCGGTTCCACCAGAATTAGAGGGCCGACCGACAACGCAGCACCCCATCGTCATCAATGCCGCGGTATCAGAATGCCCTTCGACTAGATATATCGGTCCAGGTGTCTTGTCCCAATCGTCGCAGTAGGTTAACCCTCGATTGCAGTCCTTGAAGGCGAACTTCTTCCCTGTCTTGCTGTATCGCCTCACAACGCCAATTATTTTTCCGTCAGCATCACGCTCTGGAACCGTCCAGAAATCATTTCTATCATCTTTTACTCGCCCCACCCTGAGTCTTCGCAGGACCTCAACGTCCACTCCCAACTGTATAGCGAGATCAGGGAGACTTTCTTTGCCTTGTGAACAGAAGTGATCAACATTCTTGTCCCAGTCAGTTGTCTTAATTGGTTTCGCAGTCGACTTGGGTTTAGTCTGAGCAGGAGGTGCATCACCAAGTACGGGATGAGAGTAACCAGAGGAGTTGGAAAGTATGTGCAGCCATTGGCCGCCCGCATTAGGTTGTTTGTTCGAAGGCACCCGGCCGCAGAAGACCGCCCCTCTGTCGCGCGAAATCTTGCAGTTGTCCGGCTTCCCACAGATAGGGCACGGCTTGCTCTTGCTGACGGCAATCCAATTTTCTTTGCCACGTGCCACTGTTATGATGCCGCTGTATTGAAGTATAGGCGCACCGGGAGCGCAGTTGTGCCTCCGGAGCAATTAGAGTGGTTGGAGAATGACCGTCGTCAGATAGACTCAGAGTCTAGGAATCGTTCGGCATCAGAGACCGCTGCCTCGCGTTGGCGATTAGTGCGGCTGGACTGAATTGGAATTGAGTCTCCAGATGCGGACCGGGTGGTCCCCTCAATGAATCGATTTACACTCTCTTCTGTCGTGTATCGCTTCGCACCGATCGAAAAGGTATCAAGCTTTACCCCACGCACTCCTTTGAGTGCCCATCGCCAGACAGTCGATGTGTTGACATCGAGCCGCTGTGCGACTTGAGAAAGAGAAAGCCTTTTCTCGTCTATCAGAGAACCGAATAAGATGAGGTTTAGCCAGAAAGATCCCCAGGAATCTAAGGCCAACAGAAAATACAGTAGCAAGATGATTAGAAAGAGAAATAAGCAGTAAATCAACTTGATTTTCATCGCAATGGTCTCCATTGAAAGTTGAAGGTAGGGCTCACACATGGATGCCCTTGGAAACCATTGAATAGGCAGATATTGACTGAATAATTACGTCATAGACTAACTCCTCGTATTATTCCGGCGCACAGGCCGGAGACGTCCTTGATTCTGGCTTTAAATGATGTTCAAAGTTTTTGTTGGAATAATTCAGAAAAACAGATTTCCGGCTTGTGTAGTTTTATTCTGGCAGGTCGAATTGCAATGTCGGCTAGGGTTGCTGATCCTTGCTCCGCTTCTTATGTCTATCGATGGCTAATTTTATGTCTCTGTATGTCTCGCCCTTACCTCGAGCATTCGCCAAATCAAGGTAGGTCTTATGCTGATTAGTATTCCAAGCTTCAGTAATTTGTCTATCGAAATCTGGATCATACTGTACCTTTCGCCCGGGCCGCTTGTTGATCTTCTGAGGCTTTGTTCTCGCATTCTCTTTCTCATATATTTTTGCCAATTCATCAACAACAAGTGCTAAACGATAAGGCCAGATGAGTTTAGTTTCCGGTTGTTGTTCTTTTTTCTTGATGATTGACTTCATGTCTTTGGCCATCAGAAGTAACTCCAGACGCCTTGCTTGGTTATTCGCATCGAATCTATCTAACAAGGCGATTACTTCATACGTAGCTCCATACTTTGTAACGAGCTCGGAAACTTGGACTCGTAACGCCACAATTTGATTCTCCGTTAGATTTGTGAGATGCCCTAGTACATACTGATCATCCAATTTGGACTCTAAGGGGTCAAATCCCCATCGATAAGTGCGCCTTAATATTAGAAATACTGGCAAAGCTTCAACATCGCTTCGGCCATTGAGCGGATATTGTAGTGATGCGTTCATTGGGTATGCTCCTTCGGATAGATTAGAACGAAAAATTAATTACAAGGTGTTTACATGTTTCGCCAAATTACTCAACATGCCTTTATTTCATTTCAAGGTAAGGGGTGCTGAGATGTTTGTCTCACCGATTATCGCCATCAAGACTTCAACCGGAATTACTTTCTCACTAAAGAAAGACTGAAAAGCAGGTGGCACTAGCCACTTCGAGCTCTATTCAACTTAAACTTCCCGGGTGCGCCATAACGAATTCACAAAAGTTTTTTATGCTCCTAATTCACAATTTACCGCGCGAAATCGTATCTGGGAGGTAGAAGTAAAAAAAGTCTGAATTGTGATCGCAAAAGGTGCCCTTTTTGTCATAAAAGTACCTTTTTTGAAATTCACTTATCTCAACTGCCTGGAGTTGGTGAAAGGTGGGTTCAAAATGGAGGGTTGGCACAATGATTTCTCCCCCTTCCATCGCCCAACTTTTCGGGGGTGTGAATTCACGTCCTTCAACTCCCCTACGCCACTTTCGATTCGCAGTCTGACAGAGTAAACTTATCTATATCAACCGTTCGCCATGTCAATTCAATGCCTTTACCAACATATGCCCGATACCAACCTCTCCTTCTTCACCTGGTCCGTTGTCGATCTCTTGCGGGGGACTAAAAACAGTCTCTGTGCAGTAGGGTGATGCATCCATTTAGCGGACTTCGTCGGCTCGACCGGCTCCGAGTGTTAACTAAGCAACAAAAAGGCATTGCCAACTCTGGCTCATCCTCTAAGGCTTCCACGACTCGGTCCAGAATGCTCAGTTCCGCTCGATTGGCGTCTCGGCCTGCCTGTGCTTCCAGCCAGGTCAGAAGTAGTCCCAAGAGGATGGACAACAATACGCCAAGAATTGCGATTTGAGTCGACAAAGACGCCAACACCGAAGTGACGCCAACAATGAGGGATCCCAGTAGGGATACGAATAGGAACTTTGGCTGGGTGAAGAGGCTTCGAAAGGGGGGCATGCTAGAGACGGTATCGCATTTAAAGGTCATTCGCAATCAGTCTGACCATTGTGGACAAGAATTGTGGTTAATCCTGGACTTCTAATATGACTGGGAGAGAGATCAAGATTTCTCCAGTCTAGTGAAGAGACTACCTTTCGCGATTAGGATGTGGCAGACTGTTGCGATGAGCACAGGGGAGAATCACAAAGAATCAGAGGTCTTTTCCTCTAACACATCTGCCCACGTTCGCTCGAAGGCCAAACTGGAACGCAGGAATCAAGATTGGGATTTTGCACTCGCCGAATGGAATCGCCTACAGAAGAGACGCATCGAACTGGCCCACAAGCGCCAAAGCGATCTCCCCGTCGAAGAAGAGCCATGGTATGCCGAATTGGAAGCAATCGAAGAAAAGCAAGCCATTTTGGAACTAGCCTTGGGCGCATACGAATTTCTGGCCCAGGATGATGGAGTTGGATTGCTAAATCAATTGATTATTGAAATAAACTACTGAGAACTTGTAATCAGAGTGTTAAGAAAAAAGTCGACGTAGCTTCGAGTGAATATCTAAGAGCAGGCCATGCTGCAGTAAGCGTCGTGCATCGGATACAGTGCGGGAACATTCCAAACGGCCTTACAATGCATCCTGCAGATATATGGGATCGCTTGGATTCGAAGATTCTTCTGAATTGTGAATAGCGATTGCTTATAGAGCCTAAGGTGGTCTAAAATTGTGGCAACGGGTTGGTGTGGGAATAGCCTTGGATCTTCCCGGTAGGGTCGAACGATCTGGTACCCTTTCAACCAATCGACAATGACAAAATTCTGTCCACCTTCCGGGTTCAGTACAATTTAAGTTGGAGTGTTGAGACGCATTTCTGGATTCTTCAGAGAAAGTTCAAATTTTCTAGCTAAAAACATGCGGGGGACGCGCTGCCCCGGCGCTCCCCCGCTTTCTGCTTACGTGACTCTCACGAAGCGAGTACTTCCTCCCATGTCTAGCTGGAACGGCGACGACGGCAACCAGTGACTGCTGACATCGCTAACCCCACCAGCACCAAAGAAGTTGGCTCTGGAACTGCGGTAGATACGGCTGATAGACCGACACCATAGTTGGCCTGCCAGTCGGAAAGATTGCCTACGCTGGTGTTGCGTTGCCAGACGAGAAAATCGCGTCCATCGACATCTCCATCTCCATCGAAATCACCTGGAATAGTGGTAACTAGGGCTGCAATCGCATCGACGTCTGCCTGGTCGAAAAAGTCGAAAGGGGCGACCAGGTCGAAATCAGTCAGATTCAGCGACGCCAGGATGTCGGACGCCAATGGTGCCGAAGGGGCGTTCGCCAAATCGGTTTGACGCTTAAAAGCGGTCTCGCCGCCATTACCGTCATGGTAGAGTTGCGCCAAGTTGACATCGGCTTGGGTGACGAATCCATCTTTATTCACGTCACCCGGTTGTTGAACGAATTGCTTGGCCAACGAGAAGTTATCGACTTGTACTTGAGTAAACACGGCTGAGTCTACATGATTGTCTGGGACAGGCGTTCCCGGAAAATTTACGATCGACGTATTGGCCTGTGACTGAACGATAAGGTTAACCGGCTGACCACTGTCTTGAGCTGCTTTGAGAGCTGCGCCACTAATGGTCAGGGTTTGTACATCACCTGAGTTAAAAGCGCTTAGTTGCTGGTCGAAGAGCGAGCCAGCCACTGCAGTAGCGGGATTGGTGGAATTTGTCCCAACGGTTAGTGCAACCTTGAAGTTTGAGTTCGGATTGGAAGGTCGCGTTTCATTAAAGTTAGTATCAAACGAAAGTTCATAAGTTGCACTAGGGTCAATTGTCACACCATTGAGAATATCAGTTTGAATGAGACCATTCAGATAACCTCCCGCGGAGTTTAGAGAGAAACTTTCATTAGTGGTGCTCCAGTGCGTATCCAAATAGTAGGAACCCTGGGTAGTACCTGCCTGATTGAGTAAATTCAGGCCTGTACCGTCGGGGCCGTTAACGGCTTCTACAATCGAATTTGGATTATTGTTGTAGGGGGTCCAGTGATCGACATCCACGCTACTCCCTCTGAAAGGTCCGTAATGGCCATTTCCTCCATTTATGTCGGCTGCTCCGTTGTTAATACCGCTCAGTACCAAATTGCTGACCTGGGAAAGGTCGCCGTTCTTAACAATATTTGTTTTGACAATGTTAATTGCAGGAAATGCTTCGGTGGAAGTAGTTCGACCAAGTATGATATTATCGATCGAAAACTTCGTCCCTAACAAAGGAGCGACCGAGGAAGTATTCGAGAAACCATCTACCATGTCGATACGAACACGATCGATATCTACCTCCCATGCGGAGTCGTTAAAGTCGCGTATAATGGTATAGGTTCGCCAGTTATTGTCTGTTGGAAAAGAGCTGTTAGGTGCGTAGGTCACACCATGCTGCGACAAGCCAGGCCCCTGCAAGAAGTGCCGTCCTCGAATGCTCGGATCCAGAGGTAGTGGAGGAAGTTGGTCAAACCTGAGATCAAATTGCACAACATCATACTGGCCGGGAAGTTCACCCACTTTGAAAAGGGTGGGGGGCCGGGAATCCAGCCAGACCCAACTATCCGCATTGCCATCGCTACCGAGTCCGGCTGTGTTGATGTTAGTAAGCACGCCACCAACAGCCTCGACTGCCGGCATTCGCACCCCCGTCCAACCCTGTAAGTCGCCGTCCACGTCAAAATCACCGATGACGAGTTGGTGAAAAATGGTTGGGACTGGATTACCATTACTGTCAAAACCGTCCGTATAAGAAGTCGCAGCATGTGAAGTTACGACAGCCAGAGCGATACTGGCTAAGGCTAAAGCAGTAAGAAACCTCATAGTGAAACACCTCCAGTTGCACAGGAAATTAAATTGACTTGTAACAAAGGTTCGAATTAAGCAGGTGACTTAGACGGTGTCACAGAGAAACCATTCCACCTGAATGCTGAAATCACAGGAATCGACCAGATTTAGATAAGGTAATATAGGAATAGAACGCTTTGATATTTTGGAGCCTCCCTGCCCGACTGGCATAACACTTCAAGGACTCAATGAATTAGACATAAATTCTCTAGAAAAAGATGGAATCCGAAAAAAAGAGGCAAATCAGAGACTTTCAGGTGGTTTTTTCATCCCCCAGCGATGGCAACACAGGCTTTCTTATGTATCTACTTTGTGCTCTGGGTGCGTTGTTTCTCGAGTTTGCTACGATAATCAGGTAGATTCTCCGCATTCACGATGGTGCAAGGAATGTATAGAGTGCTTGGAACAGCATAGAGCCCCGCCCCCGCGGCGAACTCATTTCGGGACATGTCTGCCAACACTCGAACCGCTTCGTATCCATACTCGTTAGGGTTCTGCGCGACGGTAGCAAAGATGGTTCCCGCTTCGATGCCTGCCAGGGTTGGCTCTTGATCATCGAAGGCAACAACCTTTATTTTGCCAAGTTTCTCTGCCTCCTGTAACGCTTCCAAGCACATTGGACCGTTGTAGCCGTAGAGACCAATCATGCCATTCAGGTCGGGATGGTCTTTCAAGGCTCGGGCTGCATTTTCTTTAGCGAGTGATGGTCTCATGTCATCAACATAAGTTTCGACGATCGTGTAATTACCAGCCTCGACTGCTTGATCAATAGGGTCGAGATCTACACCAGGGATTCTTCTGATGCCTTTTAGAGCGTCCACTAGTCCTTGCCTGCGAAGCTGCGCATTCTGACGGTCATGTGTACCGACAAACAATGCGATATCTCCACCGCTTGGGAGGGCTTCTTTGATCAGTTGTCCGCAAAGTGTTCCAGCTACGTAATTGTTTGTGCCTACATGGCGATGGAACACAGAATCTGGAGTTTCATTGTCATAGGTCACCACTTTGGTGCGCGTCGCTAGGGCACTAATGGTTCTCGATTGTGCCTGAGGTTCGAGTGGGCTGATGGCTATACCATCGAAGTCAGTCGGATCGATTCGTGCGAGTCGCTCGGTTTGGTCTGAAGCATCTTCCTCAGGCACGATGAATTCGATATCTGCATTGTATTGCCTGCCAGCTTCTCGCGCGCCGTTCGCTACTTGCTCACGAAAGGGCTCGGAACCTCCCAGCACAAAGGCAATACGTGGCACTCTCAAGGTGTCCCGCGAAACAAGTTCGCGACGATTGAAGAAAAAGGCAAAAAGAACAGCCAAGCACACTGACACCCAAAACCACTTGTTTTTGATCATCCTGTACCCCTAATTCGTTTATCAAACCATGAAGGTGGATAGTTTGTTCCAGAGTCGCAAAGATAACATCAATTCCGAATTGTTTTGCGGCTAATGAAGCGACTTGTTTCGTGCGGTGAAACAACAGACAGAAAATTAACCCGCAAAACGCCCTAGACAAACTCGGTTGCCGCCGATCACCTGAGAGATCGAATCCACATTCAGCTTCTTCCACCGAAGATATCACGACCATTTTACGGAAAAATGGACATAAATAGCAAAAAGTTCTGTCGAAATATGCTCGTAAGTCCCTAAAGCCGCGGGAAGAATTCAAAGGGAATCGATGGTTCAGCAACCCCATAGCCAGAATGTTTAGGCTGGGGAGAAGGACAGGGAGCATTCAGAGACGCTATACAGACAAGTATCCTGCGTGTGTTCTAAGAGATTTTCTGTCCATTTTGCCTGTTACAGTACGTATCTCCTTGAAACTCAGTACCTTGCGACCGTCATGGGCTCAAGGAAACAGAGAATGGCTATCTTTCAGTCGAGGAATCAGCGGAAATTATGAAACTGTTTTAGAAATGCCTACGTGATTGTCTCCATAATGGGTGTCAATTCATAACTCACTTCAAACAACAGAGATAGTACAAGTTGCCTTCATCACCGCGCGTTCTGATACGCGAAGGAAAATGGGAACGGCCTCGGCACCTGGAACCATATTAAAGACACGACCAGTTGGGCTGTCCTTGATCGATAGAGGTGCGTTACCTTCTACTACAACAGTTCCATCGGGTTTATCAATCTCGATGCGTGTTTCGGATATTTGCCGAACTTCTTCCGCTGAAGGCGAGATAATGGGGACTACCAGTGCTGTTGGACTTCCGCTGATTGCTCGCTTGGATGCTTCGGCGGAGATGATCAATTGCTCGTTATCGAACTGATAACTGAGTTTGTATTCTGCAGGCCCCTGTGGAACCACATCGCGATCTTCGTTTTGAAGCGTGGTCTTCACATCGAACGCGATCTGTTGGCCGTCATCACTGAATTCAACTTCGGCTTTCAAGTCATAGAGATTTGTGTACCAAGTGCCGTTTACATGGGTCTCGATTCTAGGGGTAAGTGGAAAATCCATCCCTGGATTCGGTTGCTGGTTCAGTGGCTCGACCAAGATGTAACGGGCCATGCTGCCGGCAAGTAACGTACCAACCTTCTCATGATACAAGAGGGCTAGCGATCCACCGGTCGGCTGCTGCAAATGGTCCGTGGATTTCGTTTTGTAGATCGAATCGTATGCGGAGATTGTTGCCCGCCACGGCCTTAGCGCTACAAGCCATACTGCAAGTTCAGGAAAGTGTTTGACACCGCAAGTTCTTTCGCGTGGCAGCGGCACTGATTGTTCAATTTTGGGCAGTGAATCCTTTTTGTCTTGAACTAGAGCCATCACCTTCGCGTGAGTAAACGTGTGGTGGATACAGGGTTTGATGCCGTGAGAAACATAGTGCGGCCCACCGTGCAGCAACCCGTCAGCGGTACATCGCTGTAGTAGCTCGGCGTTCTTGAATGCGGCTGTGCCAAATACTGGATTGTAGGCAGCCATCATGCTGAACGCTGGCTGACATCCATCCGATGTCCTGCTGCCCCAGTAGGTCCACTTTGCCGATCGAGTTCCCCAGCTATTGTCCCAAGCGCCATCAGGCAGCATGAATTCGAGATGGCCCTTCATTGACTCGACCAAAAGCTCGATCAATTCTTTGTCGTTCTCTTCCAAGGCATACAACACGGCGCCATTCAAGGATTCCTCGACGTTGTACCCAAGATCGACCGGCAGTAGGCCGCGCCCGCTGAGATTGTTGTTTGGCTTGCCTTCGCCCCATATCAGCTTATTCGGTTCTGTGAAAAACTCTTTAAGTCTTTTCGAAAGTTGATGGCTGCGTGCAATGTACTTCTGTTTACCTAGAAGTCGACCAAAAAGGCCAAACCCGTAGATCCCGGTCATTCCGTAATTTAGATTCGTGAAGTCAATTGTCTTGAAATCCCGATACAGATAACCACCAGCGGCTTTGTCGAGACGTTTGGTCCAGGCCGCCCGGCGGTCTTTGTCCAGCACATCGCCGTGATAGTGCAGTGCTTCCGCAAGCGCGATGGCGCCAAAGATGGTAGTCCCACGCCACGCTTTCGGATTTATGTCATTCGTCCAACTGCCATCGGGCTGGCTGAGGTTCTTTTCAGCCCAATTGTACACATTGATCGCAGCATCGAGGTATTTTTGCTCTCCAGTGACGTGAGCCATATGCAAGAACGGATAGATTGCGTCAGAGCATCGGCCATGAATGTGACGGCATGCAGGGCATGCCAACGCACCATGAAGCCCTGGATTGCTCGGCTCACTGATTTGATGACGGATCATGCCGTCGCACCAATCGGTGAGTAGGTTTCTGGTCAATGAGACGAAGTCGCTAGCCGTGATTTCATCAGCAAGACTCAGTGAGCTCGTCAACAAGCCTCCTGCAGTAAACGCCACTCCTGCAGTTCCGCGTGATAAACTCTCCAAGAAATATCTGCGGTTCTGCATGAATGGGATCTCGGTTCTAAGTAATTGAAGTTTATCTCCTCGAGCTATAAAGATTTATGGAGATCCGATTCAACACTTTTTCAGACATCTCTACTTAGTAGACAACTCGAGCTTCAATTCGTTGTCGGTGCCTGGCTTCACCTCAACACTCAGGCCCGATGTACTTCCGCTCCTATAATGCTTCGGAAGCAACTTTGACGTGGTCGACGGTGGCATTCCTTCGCTTGCAGGTGGTGGTTGTATTGAGACGGGATGGGTGCCGACCCTCGCCCCATCGGAATTAGTGTTGGTGCCTAGAACGAAAGTCCCATCAGACTGGATCGCCCCCATGGCCAGCTTTCCTTCAGGCGGAGTTACAAAAACAAAACCTTCTGTTAGTGATTTGCCATCAAGTGTGACGACACCTCTTACTGGTGCAAGATCCTCTCCACTAGAACCCCCACACCCTACTGTTCCCAGTATGCCGAATATCAGCACAATCAAAAACCTACGGATTGTGTATGTGGATAGATTGACAGCTACTACTCTTCCTAGAGCAGGTAAGGGCCGAGGTAAACGGCTTGAGCTCGGCACTTGCTTTACTCGAGACATCATGAAAACACTCCCCCTTTTTATTTATTTGCCATAATGAACCAAACGCATAATTCTAATAAGAAGATTCGCGTGGGCAGTTGACGGCGAACAAATAACACACCACAGCGAGAATTAGACCATTTGGTTCGGGTACTGCCGCCGAAGTAGCAGCCAGGGGTGCCAGAGCACCGTAATTGTTTTGCCAGGCTGTGAGCCCAGCGGGTGTGCCTTCCGTGCGCTGCCACTCGAGGAAGTCGGCTCCGTCGACATCCCCGTCACTGTCGAAGTCGCCCGACACACCGAGGGTCAGTCCGGTCACCCCAACATTGTCCAAGAACAAATGATGACCACTGGCGGGTGATCCAGAATCTCCACCCCCGCCTGTGAAAGTCAGCCGGAATATTACCGAGCCAAACGCATCCAGCGTGCTGTCAGCCAAGCCCGTGAGATTAACGGTCTCATCATCTTGGATGGGACCGGCCAATACTGTCGCAGTCCCCGATGCCAGAATACCTGCGGTGAGGTCACTCCCCGCAAGCACTTCCAGCTGCCAGTCAGTGGCGGCATTGGGCCGAAAAGCGCCAACGTCAAAATGGAATCCGGTCAGAGCCCTCGCGGTTCCAGTGGTGTCAGTTAACCCGAAGTCGATATGCCCATCAAAGCCGTTTGACAAAGTCACACCATCCGTTGGCAAGGCAACAGAGGGATCGGCCCCACAAGGACCTAAAGCCCCATACTGACCGTCGCTGCTGGCCCCATTTTCGACGGTGGCGTTGCTAAAGTTAAACCACACACCTCCTGCCTCAGGTGTGCCGACGGCTTGGGCTGTGACTCCAGCAACTTGGGTTGCATTCCAAGTATCTGTGCCGACTTCACTCCAGTTCTCCCAGCCTGCGATCAGTGTGCTATAGTCTGGGGGAATCAATGGCTCGAGGACCGGGTCCACGGTCGCATGACTCACAAAGATCATCGCTTCGTTCTGTACTTCTTGCGCTCCAACATAGATACCCCAACGAAACCTCGTGTCGGAGTTGTCTCCAGGCTGGTCGTTGCGGATGTACTGACCAGAAGTAAAAGGCTGGGTTTGATTGCCAAAATAGACCTCGTAGTTGAGTCCATTATCTCGAATACGGATGTCAAAAGGTTGGCCGATAGCGTTGTTAACAAGAGTCTCGAATTTTGATTGTCCAGGCAATGGAGTCCTATGTTGAACCTTGACTCTGCCGCTGCTTTCCATATTAAGTTGCATAGACCACGCTTCGTCATCTACGTCTTTGACCTGGAAGATCGCGGCATTAATTGGTTTTACTATCGTGTAGCGACCTACCCACTCATGCCACTCTCCATCGGCGACGTTCCAGCCTGTATTGGCGTCGAATGCTTCGACTCGAGCAGCCAATGGTCGGCTGTTGCGAACATTCTCCTCACCTGGAAAAAGTCGAAATATTTGTGTTGCACCATCCGTCTGATACCAACGGCTCCACTGGTCAAAATTGCTCTCACTTATCGAGGAATTAGCAAGGGTGTGTAATCTCAGATCGTCCTCAATGCCAAAGGCTCCGTAGAGGCCTCCCTCGACCGCTTCGTTATTGACATCGATTATGGTTCCGGGATAACCGTTCGTGATACTGTCCCGAATATCTTCGAACGGTGGATTGACGCCTGGTCCCTCTGTGTAAAGTGAGCTTTGACCAAAAGCGACTGAGTTGCCGCAAATCAATGAGCAATAGACCCCAGCCGCGACGCAAAGTCTTTTGATTATTAGATCACCCATTCAAAACTATTCCACGAGATAAATAAATCTATACTAGCCAATCTGGTTGGGTTTTCGTGTGCGGAAAACGTCTGCATTACATTCTGCGATATACATCTTGGACCAGATAACTGTCGGCAGCAGAAGTTACAGAATTTTACAGTAGCTTAGCGTATGGAAACCTCATTCCCTTCACGACTCGCGAAGGCCCAGAGCACTTCAAGTTGAACGTCTTCTTGGATGAATTGAACAGAGCCGTCTGCCATAGCAAAATGACAGCCTCCAGGATGATTTGAACCAAAGCCGACATCATTTCGAACGACAGTAGAGGCTGTGGCACTATTCAGCGGGTACGTAAGATTGTGAGCGGTGTAGAACCAGGTTGTCGCAGCCCCGATCCACCAGGGGCGTGTTCCTTGCTCATTTGGGTCTCCGAATGCCGATTCACCAATGATAAAAGTGTTACTCGTCCCATCCGTAATCCTGCGAAAGCCGACATCCCCGTCGAATATAATCACGCCGTTCATTGCGACTTTACCTTCACCGCCCGAGTGGCACCTGCCATTGCCGGCAGCATTTTCAAGCATCGAGTAGGGGCTGCCTTCATTGATTCGATTGCCAGCGCCACAACCGGGCACAAGATTTGTCCCAGTGTACTCATCCAGGTTGGCACCCATGACGGCACAATAGGCGGTTGCGAGTCCAGATTCCAAAACATTGGGGGTTCCGCTACCGAAATCCGAAGTGTTCACAGGCTGAGTCTGCGAAAAGGAGGGGCACTTGAATTCTTGTATGGGAGTGTTGTCCAAGAAATTGCGGACCTCGGGAGTCTGCTGATCGTATTCAAACTCCGGGTCGATCAAGTTCTTCAGGTTGGCCTGCTCAACATATGGCGTCAAGAAAGCAAGATAGCCCCAATTGCCCGTGTCACGAGAATTTCGCTTTTGTGCGGTCGGAGATAATTTTCCGTTCGCTGGCGGAAACGCTTTGCGGGCATCGGCGAAGTTTTGACAGGCTATGCCAAGCTGTCGAAGTCGGTTCTGACACTGGGTGCGTCTTGCAGCCTCGCGTGCCGCCTGGATTGCAGGAAGCAATAAGGCGACAAGCACACCTATAATCGCGATGACGACAAGTAATTCTACAAGCGTAAAACCGTGTAGGGGCCTAGAGAAGCTTGAGTTACGTTTCTTTGCGGTGAGTTGCCTTTTTTGCATCCGCATATACATTTTCAGCATCTGGCGAGTATCCTGGATCATCTTTTCTATTTCCTCCTTAGATTAGATACTTTGGCATTGCTATGAACAGAGGTACACTTATCGCCACTGGGCAAACCCACATTTGACCGAAAAAAACGCCTGAAATACCAGTAATAGGCAGCCGTTATCATCGGGGGCCTATTTCAGCCTATGATTTGCTTCTTTTCATTCACATTCATCACGTCAAGCTCCAGTGGGAGTGGACAGAAAAAATGCGGAAATGTCCCTCTTTCAGCTTGCTGGAAGGGTTTTTGGATAGGTATCGATTTGCAATTTAGCCCTAATTTTTCGGGGCTAACGAATGTTGAGTCACAGGTCCAGCCTATTTGCTAAGCATATTTGGGAACTTATCTGGCAGATTTTCCCAAGTTTCCCGCTTTTTTCGTCCACTTTCCCTCATTTGGGGCGTGATAGAAGTGATGGAAGACACCTCTAGACAACCAGGCCCACCAGACGACCCTCAGCGGTATGAGCTATTTGTCAAGCTCTTACTCGAGCATGAGCCAAGCGTACGAGCGTTTTTGCGGGGCCTGCTGCCTACATGGCAGGATGTTGAAGAGGTGGCTCAGGAAGCAAGTTTGGTGGCATGGCGAAAGTTTTCAGATTTCGAAGAAGGCACTTCATTCGGTGGCTGGTTCCTAACAATTGCTCGGTTTGAAGCTATGAGTTATCGAAGACGCCTTGCACGCTCTCCACTTGTTTTCTCGGAGGATGTTTGGGGCCTCTTAGCTGCAGAAGCTGCTGAGGATGAACGCGGTCTTATGCGTCGCGAGCACCTCGAAAAATGTTTAGAAAAATTAGATGCGGCCAGTCGTGAACTATTGATGAAAGTATACTCACCTGGCGTTGTGATGCGTGAAGTGGCTAAACAATCAGGCAAGGGCGAGCAAGCGTTTTATAAGGTTATTCAGCGTTTGAGATCAGCGCTGTTGAAATGCGTTTCGAAGGCTTTGGCTTTGGAAGGGATAGGATGACTGACAGGGACATAGAAAAGCTGATTGCCGCGTGGCTCGATGGCCATCTCGAGGCTAATGATTCGTTGCTACTCCAGCAGAAATTGCGGGATTCGGCGGAAGCTAGGGAGCAGTTTCGCAAGTATGCTCACCTTGATGTGGCTCTCCACGAGTTCGCGGACACCAGTGGCATGCTGGGTCACGGGCAGTTAATTGCTAACTTGAGCGAAAAGTTGCCCAATCGCAAAGAAGCTGCTCAGTCCACGACTTCTGAAAATGCGAGGCTAGTTAAATCCCAAGTTACATTGCCTCCGACGAGATCGGAGAGCAGGGGTACGTCTGCATTTGGGCGATTGTTTTCTTGGTACACTTCGCTTGCAGTGGGCATGTTGCTTGCAGTCTCCCTGGTTAGCTATTTCAATATTGGCCAGTGGCGTGGTGGTCATTCTGCGCAGCTTGGCTCTGCCGGAGAGTCAGAAGACGCTAATCTAGCCAACTATGCGTTGGTGAATAAGCCACCGGCGCCGGTGGCTACTTTGGCATCCAAGGAGCATTCGTTGTGGGAGAATTCAGATTTCGAGGTCGGACAGTCTTTCTTCGAGGGTGAGACGGTCTCTCTGCAGCAGGGTAAAGCACGTATCAGTATCGGATTTGGGGCAGAAATTCTTGCTAACGCGCCCTGCTCTTTGACTTTTCTTGCTAACGATCGAGTCCAACTTCATCAAGGCAATGTCGCAGTTGATGTCGCGCCCTGGGCTAAAGGTTTCACCGTGGTTACTGAGGAAATGGACATTGTAGACCTTGGTACCACTTTCACAGTCTCCACTAGTGCTGGCGATAAGACAGAAGCTACGGTCCTTCAGGGGGTCGTGCGAGCATCGAGTTTGCTAGGTTCACAGCGGAGAGGTTTGCTCATCTCGGAAGGTCAACAGGTGTCGACTGATGCCAAAGGTGCGCTTGAGAGTGCTCATAAACATGATGTTAAACAGCTGCTTGCTAATTTGGATTTTGGTGACACGGGAGCATATCGCCCAGTCGCTTTGAGTAACACTGGCGTTGGCCTGGCGGTCGGCGACGAAGACCTTCACTGGCGGGTAGTAGCTGGGCGAATAAGCAACTTCAGCAGTCCGCAATTCGCAACGGTCTGTGAGCCTGAACGTGGCTATTTACCAAATGCCCCCAACACATCTCAATGGGTATCTATCGCAGACTGGCAGGATGCCGCCCCCAATGCCATCTACACGTTTCAAACCGAGTTTGATCTTGAAGGCTACGATCTTTCTACGATGCAGTTATTTGGCCGATTTTTGGCAGATAATGGAGTTTCGGCAGTTCGCGTCAACGGACATCCTGTGGAAGTTCATTCTTGGGTTGACAACGTGAAATATCAACCGTTCGGCGATCTCCAGTTCCGCTTTGTGAATGTTACTAAAGGTCTGGTCAATGGTCGAAACGTGATCGAGATCGATGTGCAAAATGGAATGATGAGAACCGGCAAGACGAAAAATCCTCCTTTGAGTGCTATTCCGAATCCGATGGCGTTGCGTGTCGAGTGGTACGCCTTTGGTCGTCAGCAACTTTTTGCGAAAGCCGGTGATAATGCGAAGCTATTTCCTCAACGCTGGGATGAGTACCCTTCGGTAATGACCCTTTCCAGACTTAAGCCACAATTGTGAGATTATTGATTCGAGTTCGAATGGGTCGACTGATTTTCAAGCCAACGACCAGCAAGTTGAGAACGATGCGTCGTTTATGATGTTGTTCGTTTTTATATAAGCAACAATCACAGTATGCGTTCATCTTGCGATCCGTTGACCCAATCAAAGCATGTCGTGCAGGAGATAATGCTTTACCAATGTTTATGTAAAGTGCTCTGTTATTGCCACAGCACGCTGCCTTTGAGAAATAGGAACGTATGAAAGTTGTTGCAGTTAAATCTTTTGGAAATGTCTTAATAGCCATGACGGTTCTGTTGGCGTTCATTGAAATCGCCAGCGCTGAACCAAGAGGATCATCCAAGTTCAATGAAATTGCGATTCTTGCCTCGCTACCTAGGCTCGATCCGACAAGGCCTCCTGGGCGTGATACTGTAGCAATTACGCAGCAAGCACCACAGGCTATTAAATGGGTCGACTCTGATACACTGCTGCTTGACTTCGGACAAGTCGCCTTCGGCAACCTTGAGTTCACATCTCCAGCAGGTTTTAAGGGCACTTTGAAGGTTCGGTTTGGTGAGAAACTACAAGATGGGTTGATTGATCGTGAGCCACCAGGGACTGTACGTTATAGCGAGGTTGAGGTGGATATCATTCCTGGCATGACATCAGTTATTGCCCCTCCAGCCGATACGAGGAACACTCAGCAGTCAGAAGCTATAGGACGTAACGGTCAAGTGACACCGCCAGCTGTTTTAACTCCTCCCGAGTGGGGTGTTCTAACACCATTTCGATGGGTTGAAATCGAAGGCTTGCCCGATGGATTCAGCGCCAACCATATCCTTCGCCGAGCAGCATTCCCTAAACACTGGGATGAGAACTCCGCCTCATTTGTCAGCTCAGATGAAACCCTTAACCGCGTTTGGGAGCTTTGCCGCTATTCTATTAAGGCGACGATGTTCGCGGGGGTGTACGTGGATGGTGATCGGGAGCGTATTCCATATGAGGCAGATGCTTACCTAAATCAGCTGAGCCACTATTATGTTGACGGCGATCCTACTACGGCGCGACGTACCTTTGACTGGCTACTTGCGTATCCAACGTGGCCCTCCGAATGGGGTCCACATATGATTTTCATGGCTCATGCTGACTGGATGCGGAACGGTGATGCTGAGTGGATCTCAAAGCGTTACGAGAGCTTAAAAACAAAAACCCTCATTGAACGCTGCGGTGATTCTGGATTGGTTTACAGCGATGAATTGCAGATAGATTGGAACGATATTGTTGATTGGCCTCCATCCGAACGTGACGGCCACGTTCGGACCGAAGTGAATACCGTTATAAACGCATTTCACTTGGCTGCCATCGAAAAGATGGCAGAACTAGCTGAGGTGGTTGGTGCCGCTGCGGACGCAAAACACTACAAAGTACATGCAGAGCGGACTAGAAAGGCTTTTTACGATCAATTATTCGACGCGGAGGCAGGGCTCTTTCGTGACGGGATTGGCGTGAATCATCACTCACAGCACTCCAATTTTTTCCCCTTAGCCTTTGGGCTCGTCGAAAAGGAAGACCGCCAACATGTGGTAGACTGGCTGATCGAACGTGGCATGCGGTGCTCGACTTACGCTGCCCAATATTTATTGGAAGGACTTTTTGAAAATGGAGCGGGCGAGTCTGCAATTGAACTCATTATCGCACCTGGAAAAAGGAGTTGGCGGCATATGCTCGACAATGGCGCGACGATCACGTGGGAAGCATGGAACGAGACTGTGAAACCCAATTTAGACTGGAATCATGCCTGGGGTGCAGCTCCTGCCAACCTCTTGCCGCGATTTGTTCTGGGTGCCCAACCACTTGCGCCAGGCTGGAGTCGCGCAAAGATCCGGCCCAATCCGAGTGGTCTAGATTTCGCGCGCGGGACCGTACCTACACCGCTCGGTCCAGTATCTATGGATTGGAATCAGCAGGACAATTTCAAGATGCAACTGAAGCTGCCTGATGACATGTCTGCCTCAGTTCATGTGCCTACGTTCCCGGGCGCTGAAGGAGTATTTGTTAACGGTCAACTCGTCCAAGCCGACTTAGACAACGGCTACTGGCTACTCGAAGAAGACCTCGTGGGCGACACGCTTATTGAAGTTCGCTAGGAGTTCATTTCCACCCTCGACTACAATGCGTGTTGGGCACAGTCAACATCTACATCTTCCATGGTGATGCGGACAGTGCTTACTTATTGGTGAGGCAGCGTACCGGTGGCACGATGGCGAAACACGTACGTGCTATGATCCTCATTTTCTACCAATAGTTTGCTCAATAATGTATCTAAAGTCTACGACCACATTTCTGTGCTTACTTTTAATCTGGAGTTGTCAGCTTACTTCCGCGTCTATTCCAGAAATGTTGGTTGTTGGCGAAGGGTTCGTTGATCCTTTAGGATTCTATGACGCCACACCGAGATTTTCCTGGAAACTTCCTGTAGGCACACTTCATCAGACCGCTTATCAAATCGAAGTGCAGGACATTCTTGCGGGAAAAATCATGTGGGATAGTGGGTGGGTCGAGTCAGATCAATCAGCATTGGTACCTTACGGTGGTGAACCACTCGCCTCTCGACAACAGCTGAATTGGCGGGTACGTTTCCGTGATGAATCAGGGACCAATTCCGATTGGAGTCCCCCTGCACATTTCGAGCTTGGACTGCTGTCATCAAATGATTGGAAGGCACATTGGATCGGTCTTGAGAGTGGGGCCAATGCAAATGAAGAAAGAGTGGCCTTGCTGCGCCGTGAGTTCACGGTATCCGACGAAGTCCGCCAGGCACGTCTCTACGTCACAGCAAGAGGGCTGTACGAGGCATACTTAAACGACAAAAAGGTCGGCAATGATGCTTTTACTCCCGGTTGGACTTCTTACGCGAACCGGATTGACACTCAGACCTACGATGTAACCGATAGTATCCTTCAAGGGACTAATGTCTTAGGAGCGTCGCTAGGCTATGGTTGGTATGCTGGGCGCATAGGCTGGCAGGATCAGAAGCAATTCTATGGTAAGGGGCCTGAGCTCCTTGCGCAATTGGAAATCATTTACCAGGATGGTCGGAAAGAAATAATTGTCACCGATGATTCATGGAAAGCGACGGTGGACGGACCGATCCGTGCATCCAGCATTTACGACGGTGAAGTTTACGACGCCCGAAAAGAGATGCCTGGTTGGAAGAAAGCCGGCTTCGACGTCTCGGCTTGGAACTCGGTCATTGCCAGAGAAGAATTGGGAGAGGGCCAACTTGCACCTAAACCTTTTGCGCCAGTCCAACATATAGATACACTGGTAACCCAAAAGATAACCGAACCAGAGACTGGACGATTCGTTTTCGATTTGGGACAGAATATCGTCGGCTGGCCACTGATAACAATACCGGTAGAAAAGGATCATACGGTTACTATTCGGTTTGCAGAAATGCTCAACCAAGACGGCAGCATGTATACGGCGAATTACCGATCTGCGAAGTCGATTGATTCATATACTTCGGCTAAATCTGGAACAATCTCGTGGAAGCCGACATTTACCTTTCACGGTTTTCGGTATGTAGAGCTCTCAGGATTGCCGAAGGGAACGATTCCGAAATCCAACTGGGTAAAAGGGTTGGTGTTGCATTCCAATCTGAAACGTATTGGAACATTTGAGTCGTCTCATAAAAAGCTTAACCAGTTGCAGAGTAATATCACTTGGGGGCAGCGGGGCAATTTTCTGGACATTCCTACAGACTGTCCTCAGCGAGACGAACGCCTTGGATGGACTGGCGATGCACAGGCATTCTGTCCGACGGCCATGTTCAACTATGATTGCCACGCTTTTTGGAAAAGCTGGCTCAGGTCCATGCGTGACGACCAGTTTCCAGATGGCCGTATTCCTCACGTGATACCTGACGCATTAAAAAACCGTGGTGGAAGTCCCGGATGGATGGATGCTGCCACGATCATCCCTTGGCAGGTGTATATTCGAACGGGTGACAAGCAGATTCTGGCCGAGAATTACGAAATGATGGTGCGACTGGTGGGCTGGTACCGTAAGCACCTCAAAGCGGGTATTGTTGAGGATGTAGCTGGCTTTGGGGATTGGCTGCAGCCCTACGCCTCTGACAATAAGGGTGATACTCCCCACAGATTATTAGCTACAGCTTTCTACGCTCAAAGTGTTCAAATTCTCGCTGATGCGGCTAGATTGCTCGGCAAGAATTCTGATGCGGCCAAGTATGGGGCCGAAGCTGATGACGTGAAAGCGACCTTCGCAGCACATTTTTTTGATGCTAACGGGAAGCTTCAGAACGCACCGGAGACACAAACCGCATACATTCTTGCAATCACTTTCGACTTGATCCCCTTAGATCTTCAACAGCATGCTGCAATGCACCTTGTTAATCTTATTGATCAAGCTGATGGTCATTTAAGAACCGGTTTTCTTGGTACCCCGCATATTACACAAGTGCTCGATCGGACAGGAAATTTGGATTTGGCATATTCTCTTCTCTTTAAGGAGACCTATCCGTCCTGGTTCTTCACGATCAATCAGGGTTCAACGACGATGTGGGAGCGGTGGAATAGCTATAGCCACAAGGAGGGCTTTGGCGACGCGGGAATGAATTCCTTTAATCACTATGCGTATGGTGCAATTGGCCAGTTCATGTATGAGCGTATCGCTGGGCTAGCTCCCGATCCCGCTAATCCCGGTTATAAGCATTTTTTTGTGCGCCCGGTTGTTATTGGCCCGCTCATTTCAGCAAAAGCTCAACTCGAAACCACATACGGCAAGGCAAGCAGTAGTTGGAATAGAGTCGAAGATATAGTTGAAATTCATGTGGTAGTTCCGCCAAACACTAAAGCTACAGTTCAATTTCCAGATGGCAGTCCCTCAGAGTCGATTGTCGCAGGCAGACATCGTTTTCAATGTAAGGTTGGTTCGCAAGAGTGAGCAATTGTTCTTGCCCTAATCAATTTCTATCGAACCTTGCCCAGAATAGAATCCATGAAACTAAATCTATTAATTGTTGTTTCATTTTCCTGTTTTTTAATTCAACTAGCGGTTCGTTGCATCCCATCACTTGCAGCAGATGCACCGCCGATGAATATCTTGGTGCTTTATGCAGATGATTGGCGACATGACACATTGGGGGTGGCTGGGAATCCAGTAGTGATAACCCCTGTACTGGACCAATTAGCTCGCCAGGGAATAAGATTCACAGAAAACTGCGTAACCACATCGATCTGTGGTGTCAGTCGCGCAACACTTTTTACCGGTCAATGGATGTCCCGTCATGGCAACGAGGCATTCGGATCTTTCAAAACACCCTGGTCAGAAACTTATCCAGGGTTGCTCCGCAAAAATGGGTACTTCGTCGGTCACGTGGGCAAGTGGCACAATGGAAAGTTTCCTGCAGAGCGATTTGATTTCGGTCGCTCTTACGCCGGTAAGCACTGGACCACAATGCCCGACGGGTCAAAAGTCCATGTGACGAAGCGGAACGAAAACGACGCACTTGAATTTCTTCGTACTCGACCTGACGAGAAACCGTTCTGTTTAACGGTTGCGTTTTTTGCCACGCATGCCGAAGACGACAATCCGCTCCAATTCCTGCCGCAGCCTCAAAGTATGGACCTGTATAGGGATGTTAACATCCCAGTTCCTCCAAATGCAACAGAGGAGTCATTCCGCCGATTGCCAGAGTTTATCGCCAACGAAAAGAACGAGGGACGTAATCGCTGGCACTGGCGTTTCGATACGCCTGATAAATTCCAGAAGATGATGAAGAACTACTATCGATTGGCAACGGAAGTTGACTCTACCTGCGGTCGCATACTCGAAGAACTGGAGTTTCAGGGAGCACTGGATAATACCTTGGTCATATTCACTACAGACAATGGTTACTACCACGCTGAACATGGCTTAGCCGATAAGTGGTACCCACATCAAGAGAGCATTCGCGTGCCGCTTATTGTACGAGACCCTCGGATGCCTACAACAAAACACGGTGAAACAAATGACCAATTCACGCTCAGTGTAGACTTGGCACCGACGATTCTAAGTGCGGCTGGAATTCCTGTTCCAAAATCTATGCAGGGCCGCGACATTAGCTTCCTTTACTTAGATTCCGATCCTTCAGACAGTGAGCAAAGGTGGCGCAAAGAGTTCTTTTACGAACATCCAACTATTCGAGACATCAGCTTCATCCCATCGTCCCAGGCACTCGTACGCAAAGGTTGGAAGTATTTTTATTGGCCTGATTTTAATCGGGAACAGCTATTTGATCTGACAAAGGATCCGAGAGAAGAACACGATCTGGTTGCTGATTCAGAGCATGCCGAATTACTTGCCGAGATGCGATCACGGCTTGCTGAGCTTAGAGCCGATGCTCGCTAAATCAATTTGCTTAATGGTTTTGATAGGCATCCCCGATAATAGGCAGCCCAGAAATTCATTTTATTCTGAGTTAACGCATCACACACATCGTTAAAATACTATTTCAGCCGGAACGAAGCCTTTAGAAGATCTGCTGACGAAGTTCCCACCATTACCTCATAGTCGCCTGCTTCCAGAACAGGTTTCATATCTAGTCCTGTAAACATCAACATGTCCGGTGTGATCGTGAACTCTACTTGACGGGTTTCACCTGGCTGAATCGCAATCTTTTGGAATGCTTTCAGTTCTTTGTCAGGACGAGTTACAGAACCGATCAAATCTTTCACATAGAGCTGTACAACTTCCTTGGCCGTGTGGTTGCCGGTATTCGAAACATCGACGCTGACCACCAAATTGCCATCCTGAGCAATACTGTCTGCAGATAGCTTGAGATTGTCATATTGAAAGTCACTGTAGCTCAGGCCATGTCCGAAGGCGAACAATGGACCAGGCTTGGAGAATAGATATCCTTTTTTATAGTTTATCTCTTTCTGACTGTAATGGAATGGAATCTGGCCTATCGAGCGAGGCACAGTGACCGGAAGCTTGCCTGATGGGGTAAAGTAGCCAAACATCATCTTCGCCAGAACTTCGTCGCCAAACTCGCTCAGATCCCAGCAGTCAAGAATTGCATCGGCTTCTTCTGCAATGATGCTAATGGAAAGCGTGCGGCGATGCTTTAGCACAACCACAACCGGTTTACCAACAGCTTTGACTTTCTGTATCAATTCATTCTGCTGGCCTACAGGCTCAATGCTGTCACGGTCTCCTAGTGCATTGTTAAAGAATGCTTCCTTGGCAGTAAACTCGTCGCCGCCTAGGAAGAGAACAACAATATCCGCCTCTCCCGCCATTGAGACCATCTTTTCAATGGCTTTTTGATTATTCTTACTGAGCTGCGGGTTCCCTTTCCCTTCGTTGGTCAGCTTGAACCCTCGTTCTGCTGAAAACTGCACACGGGAACCTGCAGCCGCTTCAAACATCAGCCTCGTGCTATCTTTGAGCAATGGTCCAAGGAGGGCAACCTTACGGACTTGCTCTCTGTTTAGCGGCAGGACATTGTTCTTATTCTGCAACAAGATGATCGATTCTTCATCCATCCGTTTTGCCAGTGTGAGTGAGGAATCCGAGCGAACGCCGCGATTTACGTCTTCAATATTAGTGTAAGGCTTGTCGAAAAGGCCCAGTATAAACTTTGTGCGTAACACATGGCTGACTGATCGGTCAATGTACTGCATCAGACCAACATCTTTCTTAGCCATTTGCGGCAATAGTGCGTATGCATCGTCACTGTACAAGTCGATGTCTATCCCAGCTTTGAGCGACATTTCAACCGCAGCCTCTGGGGTTTCGGCAACTTTCATGAAGGAGTGTAGACGAGCAATGTCGTTCGAGTCTGATATCACATAGCCTTTAAAGCCCCACTGTTTACGAAGGACATCGGTGAGCAGCCAGGGATTTGCATGACTTGCAACGCCGTTGATGTCGCCATGCGAAGCCATTATGCCGAGGACATGAGATCGCTGAACTGCAGCCGTAAAGGGAGGGAAAATCTCGTCGTGCAACGTACGTGGCGAAATCTCAATTGCTGCAAAGTTGGTTCCACCTAGGACTTGACCATAGGCAGCGAAATGCTTGGCGACTGCACCGATATGAGTGTTGTTATTCCTGGTTCCGTCGTATCCACCCTGTACGCCAGCGACAGCGGCTGCAATCATTTCAGTTGTTAGGTAAGTATCCTCGCCGAACGCTTCACTCATTCTCCCGAACCTAGGATCTCTAACTATGTCCGCTTCTGGTGAATGGCACATGTGCATTCCTCGTAAACGCGCCTCGCGCCCAATCACATCCCAGATACTGCGGGTTAGTTCCACATTCCAGGTTGCCGCCATGTTGATCGGTCGACCAAAACGAGTGCAGCCGTGAGCATCTACCCCATTATAGGATTCGGTCACGAACAAGGCTGGTATATTCAGTCGGCTTTTTTCGATGATGTACTTTTGAAGTTGGTTGTTGAGCAAGGCTGCACGTTCAGGCGTCAAATGCTCGCCGGGATTCTTAATACCGGCTATCCCATTTTCTAGCCGGACCCGGACATCTTTCGACATCACCAGTTGATCGTCGGCACTAAGCTCGATCCCCTTATTAGCGTGAAACATCCGCATCTGAGCAACTTTCTCATCCAGAGTCATGCGGCTTAGCAGATCTTCCACCCTTTCCTCAATAGGCAAAGATGCATCTTGATAATTGGCATTTGGTTTTGCAAAACACTGCATCCCGAACGTGGCTGCTAACGCCATACCAATGCTTATCAATTGATTCACGTAAAGAACTTTCATTTTTATTCCTTTGTTTTGATCGCGATGATTAAGCTGATGTAGTGAACCTATTCAGAGAGCTTTTGCCAAAATTCTCCAAGTGCCAGCTGTGAGGCAAAACTTGATAAAGTTCTCGTCTTCACCTGCCGGCTCGACACCCAGATCACATTCTTTAAAAGAGCCATCCGCCCATATCGTTGCCTCGTTCGCCTGGATTTCAGTAATACGACCGACCGACTTGGGAACACCAACAAGTGCGACAGTTTCAGTAGGAGAAATGAGTTCGATTTCATAAGCTCGATTCTGCTGAAGGATATTCAAGGTAACATTGCCATGTACTGTGGGCACAACTGCTTTAAGCGAGCTCAAATGCAGCAGAGTGGGCAGTATCTGATATTCGCTCCAGCCCGGTTTGGTAGGCATGATTCCGGCTACATGTTTGGATAGAATCGTATTCGGTGCATTCCAGGCGTGGTTGTACGTGCCGCCTTTAGGGAATTTCTCGTACAGCGTGGTCATATCCTCGCGGTCGACCTGGCTTTGATAGCGCTGCTTCATGCGTGTGAGTGCGGCTTCATAGTATCCAGCGCGGCACATCGCATCTTCCACCATCCACTCAAAATGCGGGCTGCAGTATTGATTGGGAATTAGCACATTCTCGACGATGGATTTATATTTATCCGATTCAGCTAGCCCGGAGAGAATGGCCAGTGCATTGGCGCGGTCGTCCTGCAGTGTGCTTGGTTTGCTGGTGTAGTACGTTCCATTCCAGTATTTTTTGTTAAACCCTGTTTTCATGGCCTGAATGCGTTCATCGAGCCAGACAACATCCCCTGTCTCGCCTAGCTCCAGTGCCATCTTTCTAGCGCTGTTGAGAGCCATGAAATAAAACGCATTGAGTATCACTTGCTCATCAATCGTATCTTTCTGGCCCCAGTCGCTCCAATTCCAGGAATCCACCCAACGTTTTTGACGTTTAGGCAATCCATTTTCTTGCATCGACCAAAGATTCAGGTAGTCGCGCACATAAGGAAAAGCGTAACGCAGCGTCTCTTCATCGCCCGTATTCAAATAATATTGCCAAATGCCCTGCTCAACAAACTGTAAACTTTGGCTGGGAAGCTCTCGAATACGCAATGGGCCGAGCGCACCGTAGACGCCTTCATGGCTGTAGTCCATGGTGATCCGGATCGCTTTTTTCAGTAGTTGGCGACCGGATTCATCCATGCAATAAAAAAGGTAACCCGCCTGATCAGCCACATCACCAATCCAGCATGCGCGCTCGCGGTCAGGGCAGTCCATAAAATTGTCGCGAGCGCAGACATACAATGTATTGCGGCCCATCCACCACAGACGTTCGTAGAAGGAATCGCTGCACTCAAATGAACCAGCCATATCGCCAACGCTTGTCCAGCGGTATTCCAAGGCGAGAACCTTTACTCCCTTCGGTATTTCGTATTTCACCTCATGTCCGTTCATCCACGAAAGGCTCTCGAAGGATTGGTTCCCTTTTTTGGTCGTATAGAAAGCATTAATTTTATTCAGCTTATTGTCAGTGGTAATATTGATTTCCAGTCCCTCAGCGCATTCCACTTCGAGATACGGCGTGATCTGTTTATTGAAGGGAAGCACGCAGCTTATCTCTTCGCCGGTGCTGACAAAGGGGAATTTGGATTCCGGGTAGTTTTCGTAGTTGTTCAGACCACGATTCACCAAAGCAGGTACATAATTTTTCTCCAAGTTGAACCACGGAGCCGCTGGCGGAATGCCTTTTTCGGTAGCGTGTTTCCAATCAGCATCGGAATAGTCCGGATCCGTCCATTCGCCCATTTCGTGGCGGGCATCATATTTTACGTTGTGCTGAACTATCATCTTGCCTGTGTCACCGCTGTCCAATGCGTATGCCGGGTTCGCTTTCACCTTCCAGCTCCGGTCTGAAACCAGCTTTTTCCCATTAAGATCGGCTTGAAAAATAAAGCCGCCTTGGCCGCTGTCGATATGCGTGCCTTTGTGTGTTTCCTTACCCCAGTACCAGACCAGCACCGCAATCGTGTTTTCACCGGGCTTAAGGTGTGGGGTGATATCGACTTCTTCATACCACGTGTTTGACGGTTTGGCTTCCGATGGAAGATCCCACATTTCCTTAATTCGCTTCCAGGGTCTGGCCGGACTCGGACCGCGCGCAACACTGCCTTCAAAGACCGCTAGTTCGCCGTTAATCCACATCCAGTATTTGCTGTCCGCAGAGATGTTGGCGACCACTTTCTCCGGAACCTTGGAAATTATCAGATCTTTACGAAAAGCGACCCACGCATTAGCCGGTCCATCCTGCTCTTGCCATATCCATTGCGCTTCCCACAGTAGTGGCACGTCGTCTGCCAGGGAGACCTGTGGTACTAACATTAATGAGAGCATCAACAAGTAAACATTGCTCATCATTCTTCCATTCCCCAACCTGTTGCGCTACTGCCCGAATTAGTAGGATTAGGACAACCCCTGTTAGTCTCGTAGTAATGTAATGCGTTCGCGTATTCCATCGTGGTCAAGATTGACCACTTTCGTTACGGTTGCTCCGTCGTGTTCCACGGTCACACGATAATTCCCTAAAAATCCCTGTAGCAGGCATCTCCCATGAGTGTCGGTCGTCATTGTTTCGTTGGTCCACCATTGATTCGCTACCAGGTCGACGAAGACTTCGCCTGAAGGCTTTATGGTCCAGTCGTCGCGCCACAACGCGGCGGCCGGTTTCCAGTGCATCCGCTCCCAAAACCCCCACTGGACGATCGCTTCAAAGTTTGGGTGGCTAAATGTCGCAATCAAGACATCACGGAAATAATCCGCTTGTAACGCTTCATCGTCACCGGCTTCGACATCAAACTCGCTCAACTGTAACCGTGGAGCTATTTTGGCAAAGTCGTCGTAGACCTCCAGCAGTTCTTCAGGAGGAGTCAACGTAGAGAGGTCAAAGTGACCCATGAAGCCAACGATGTCTGGTGCTTGGTCCTGCTCGTTCAGGAAACGGATAATGCGTTTGTAGGGCTCGCGTTTGTAGCCATCAGGCAGAACTTTCCCCTCGTTAATCGCATGGGTCGCGTTGGGTGCTAAACGTCGTGCCTCAGCGAGAATTTCGGCATATATATCGAGCCCGCCGTATTCTTTCTCATACGTGTGTTGTCCCCAGCCGACGATATGATTGATCGTATCCCACTCGGTCACGAACTCGGACATCTTTGGCAACACGTCTGCCATGTGCCCCCAAAGCCACGCTCGGTGACCCTGGGGGTTGCCTAAAAATGGTTTTTCGACCGCGTTGAAGTCCATTGGTGCCCACCCGATATAATGCCCGCGTGCAGCAATATTGTTAGATTTCAACCAAGGCAGGGTGTTCTCCATCAGAATCCGATGCTTGCGACTCCAATCTGTATTGCCACTCTTCATGAGTTCCCAATTGCCGGGACGGAGTTCTGACTCAAACGTAACGCGGTCAAAATACTTCTTGACAATTTCGCGGTATTTATGAGCATCCTCCCATGTGACGATCGCCTTCTTCCTCGGCCGCATAGGAAATTCACTCTCATCGGCCCCTAGCACCTCGGAATTGACTGCGGTGCCGAAACCAAAAGCATGTCTTTGCATGGCTATGGTGACGCTTGCGTTGGCAACTGGGGCGCCTTGATTGTCGACGACTAGGATTGAAATGTTGCCCTTGCGGATCTTTTCAATTCGGTCCAGAGCCTCTTTACGCCATACCGCGTCGGCAGCACGTCCCCGATACATTACTGTCGATTTGGGAAGAGTAGCAGGGCCGCAGTGGGGGCCATAGTTGACAAGCCGCAGGTCCGCTACCTCGGCAATCGTTCCGGCCTCTCCAAAGTCGACACGGATGTTGCTATTAGTGTGGTCATAATCAAGAGGAGCAACGAACGAGCGGACATGTTGTTTCCACTCGCGATAGGCTGAAAGCTTATACTCATAACCCGGCAACTCCCCACTAGTATTGACAGTGAAATAGGTGTTATTAGGTTGGCCACCGGCATTAGGACGACGAATCCAGAAGGAAATCAGTATGACATCGCCCTTCCGAATCGGCTTGCGTATCGGGATGAAGACCTGTATGTTCTTGGCGTCGCTAAATCGTGTGCTTGATTCTACTTGATAAGCCCGTGAGAATGGCATGTCGTCAATAGAAACCCATTTCCCGGACGCCTCGACATTCTTCTTACAAAACCGCAGATATTCTTCTTCGCTGAACGCAATTAGATTCTTACCCCCTTGGGGCAGGGTGATTGACTCGATTCCATGAACGACGCTTCCCATCAGCAATGAGGCCGTCACAAAGAATAACGTAAGACTGAGGCCTCCATAAGTCACTGCAATACTGGGATAAACTTCTTTATTAATGGTATTGAGCGTCATGGAGATCTGGTTAGATTTTGGGAGAAATTCTCCGACTGTAAGACCACAGAAGACATTAAAAACTGCTTTAGCGACCTGCGTTTATAACGCTTGCCCTGCTTCTCTGATGCGAATGGAGTTGCTTCGATAGGGTAGAAACTAGTCGTGTATAGTCGGGAAGCTCAGCGAGATTGTGTGCCGACATCTGGGAATCGCGATGATCATAGAGTTCTCTGGCGACTATATTCTCCTTCTCAGAGTTAAACCACTCCGTATATCGCCAGCGATTCGTGCGTAGACTATAACCCATAGTCGCACCTCGAGGGTATTGGCTTAGTGCGTATGGACGAATGGATGTGCTTGGGTCTTTCAAAACGGATTCAAGACTTACTCCTTCACAGGAATCTGGAGTACGGCCACCAGTAAGCTTGGCTAAAGTTGGAAAAAGATCAACTATTTCCACAAGGGCTTCGGTGCGAATCCCTTTGGCGAATCCGGGAGCAGAGATGATCAATGGCACACGAGTATCTAGTTCGAGGTTTGTATGCTTGCACCATAGACCGTATTCACCCAATTTGTAACCATGATCACCCCACAAGACAACTATAGTATTGTCACGTAGCCCCAATCTATCGAGTTCGGCCATGACGGCTCCTACTTGGGCATCAGCGTAGCTGACGCAAGTGGCGTATCCGTGCATCAGCTCTCGAGTTTGCTCATCACTCAACGGGCCTTCTTGAGGTATTCCTAGATATCCCCGTAACTCACCCCACTTTGTAAAGGCAATTGAAGGCGCGCTTTGTGGCAGCTTTCTTCTAGGGACACTGAATTGTTCGCGTTCATAAAGATCCCAATATCGCTTGGGTGCTGAGAACGGCAGATGCGGCTTTGCAAAACCAACACACATAAAAAATGATTTGTCTTTGAAGCGGCGCATCGCTTCGATTGCCTGCTGGGAAACTGCACCATCCTGATAAACGTCATCTTTTACGTCAGCTGATTCAAGTGCTGGACCTTTGCTAGCTTTGAATAGATCTATGCCTTTTAACCCCTTCGCTTTCGCTTCCTTCGTGCGCTTTTTAATTGCCGCTAGAGTGTTTGAATCAGCGTACTTCTCGCCGGGAACATCAGGCAGAACTGTCCAATAATCTCGGTCGTCGTTGTGATGATGGTAAACCTTGCCGAATGAGGCGGTCTCGTATCCTCTCTCCATAAAATATCGAGGCATGCTCATCACATCTGGAACTGTGCGACGCAGAGGTGACCACAAGTCGTAGATACCAAGCGAATCTGGATATTGCCCAGCCATCATGCTCGCTCGAGAAGGAGCGCAAATCGCCTGCTGACAATATGCCCGATCAAATATCACCCCATCAGATGCTAATGCATCAATATTAGGGCTCTTTATGTACTCCTTATTGTAGCAGCGTAGTTCAGGCCTCAAGTCATCGATGAAGAAGATCAAGACATTGCAGTTTTCGCCCGCTCCCGCAGGGAGTGGCATGTAAGAAAGTATTAGGCAGATGAAGACCGCTTGGAGTTTCATTTCAAGAATAGATCTCCTAATCATCAGTCCTGCGAATATCGTGGTTGGTGATCCGGTGCAAATACTGGCCGCTCAACTTTGATTATTAGATTCTTGCTGGAAGCTCGATGTTGCAATTCCAAGTCGCAATTCGCACAATCACGCTCCCAACTTGACTTGCAAGTTATATTAAGAGCATGCATCTTTTAAGACTCGCAAGAATGGACCGCAACCCATCGAACTTCGTAGATAACCGCCAATTATTCAGCTTCTCACTTCCGAAGATCCTAATACTGGACAAGAATTCTTGAAGAAAGTGTTGAATGCACTTTACGAGGCTCCAATCAAACTGAGAGGGATTAACCTAAACCACCCGGATCCAAACGTGCTCTTCAAGAACGCAAACTGAATTCGACTTAAAAACTAATGTTGTTAATTCACTTCCCTGTGTCCTCCCACCAACCACCTTGTGGTGTGTAGTCTTCCTCTAGAAAACTGCTGTGCTCCTTCTCGAGTTCGAGGATCTCCACTTGACGAGTGCGTAATTGCAGGCGTTCGTCTTCAGATTCGTCGAATTCTGGATTTGCTGTCGGCATGCGGGCGTCTACACTTTCTAGCCAGCAATCAAGATCTGCTTTTAACTCTCTTACTTTATCAGGGCAGTTAGTTGCGACGTTCGAGTTTTCTCCGATGTCCTTTACGATGTTGTAAAGTTCATTGTGACCGTCTTCGTAGTAATGGATCAGCTTCCAATCGCCACTTATGACAATCGAACTAGGCTCGCCACCCTGATTACCATAATGTGGATAGTGCCAATAGAGATTGCGATCGTTGATCTCCTCACCCGAGAGCAAAGGAACCAGGCTGACGCCGTCTACGTGTTGATCTGCTCGTTTGATTAGACCGCTCAGTTCCAACAACGTTGGGTAGAAATCGGCTCCAGTGACGGGAACGTCACATTTCGAACCGGCAGCAATTGTGTCAGGCCACATGATGTAATAAGGTACGCGAAGCCCCCCCTCCCATTGTCGGCCCTTACCACCCCGCAGCGGTAAATTTGATGTCGCTTGATTGTCCCCAGCCGACACGCCACCGTTGTCGGACGTGAAAACAATGATTGTGTTTTTGCTCAATCCCATCTCGTCAAGTGTGGAGAGCACGATACCGACTGCTTCATCCATTGCTTCGACTAAACCTGCATAAAGAGGATGGTCTTGCACCTGTCGAACAGGTGACGTGCGATCGATGATGAATCGATTCTCGGGGATTACGCCAGTGTTGACGGCCTTGTCGCGATATTTTCGCCAGAGCGACTGTGTAGTCTGAACCGGAGCATGGACTGCATAGAAGGAAAGAAAAGCAAGAAACGGTTCGTCTTTGTGTGATTCGATAAAGGTGGCGGTTTCGCTGCCGAGTCTCAGCGGCAAGTATTCTCCCTGGGGCCCATCCTTCATTTGCGGGTTGTTCCACGGGGAAAAGAAACCGCCAGGAGGTGAGCCGCTGTGATTAGCCCCGATGTTGATTTCAAATCCATGATCCGTCGGGAGAGACCCTTCTCCACCGAGGTGCCACTTTCCGGCAAAGAATGTTCGATATCCATTTTCGCGAAAGGCTTCTGCAATGGTCGTATCTTGCGTAGGCAATTCGTGGCGATAGGTGGCTGGAAGGAGCTTGGTATTACGCTTCCACTGCTTTCCCTCGGCTGCCCCAATCCAGTCGGTAATATCGAGGCGAGCCGGATACTTGCCGGTCATGATACTTGCACGCGACGGGCTACAGACCTGACAAGCTGCATACCCACGCGTAAACTTCATCCCAGCACCAGCGATGCGGTCGATGTTTGGCGTTTCGTAGAAAGAACTTCCCTCATTACTTAGGTCGCACCAGCCAAGATCATCAACAAGGATAAAGATGACGTTGGGACGCGCGTGTCCGAAGGACTCTTGGACTGTAACTAAGCCGGTCATCTGCATCACAACAGTGTAACTGACCCAATGCCAACTCAAGTATTTCATCAACAGTATCTCGCTCCACTGCACACGACAGCTCAAAGGATACGACTATTAGTAATGATGCGAGAGTAGGCCACTATATGAAAACGATGTTGACTAAGATTTCCTGGAAATCAAACCGAGTATGGTGCCTAAGAAAATGAGAGTAACGGAATTTGGCTCAGGCACAGCTGCCGATGATGCACTGAGCAATGTCGGCGCACCGTAATTGCTTTGCCACGCTGCGAGCCCAGCGGGTGTGCCATCTGTGCGTTGCCACACTAGGAAGTCATTCCCATCCACATCTCCGTCGCCATCGAAGTCTCCAGGGATTGCGTTCACTACCGCAGTGATGGCGATGTTGTCGACCCAGAGATCGTGGCCACCGGAACCGTCACCCGCTCCACCCGAAAAAGCCAGCAAAAAACTCGCGGTACCACCAATTTCTAGAATGTTATCTGCAAGTCCTGACAAGGAGTGACTGATATCGTCATGCGCCAAGTTGTCCCAGGCTCCACCAACGCTGGTGATCTCATCTGAGGCAGAAGTGTAAATCACACCATTGGTAATGTCTCCCGAAACCACGCTCAATTCGTAGGTTCTGGCTGCTTTGGGGCGGAAGGCGTACGCATCGAAATGAAAGCCGTCCAGTTCGATGTCGCTGTTACCATTATTGGTGATGGTGAAGGTGATCGTGCCGCCGGTGGTGGCATTGGATAACTCCAGGTTTTCACCTGTGACACCATCCCCGGCTACGGTGCTTGCTGCTGGGGGACCCGCAAAAGTTCCCCAATCACCGTCCGCACTCGCGCCCCGACCGTCGTTGGTGTGCCAAGCTAGCCCTTCTGAGGTCGTCACAAACGACGCAGTGACACCCGCTGTAGTGACCGAAGCATTGACAGGAGATGCACCACCCCCACTAAACGTATCCCAGCCGGCGATCAGCGTGCTGACTGTCGGCACAATTGGATCGAAGCCGGAGAGAACGCTGATCGAGAGTGGAGGCAGTGTAATCGAACCTGGAGTTGACGCGATGGTCGTCAGTCCACTGTCGCCGAGATTGAAAGTGGGGAAGTCGTTCACGTCGTTAAACTGCAATGTTTCATGCGTGTACGCACCACTATAGGAAGTGTTGTCGACACTCAGGCTGAAGGGCACGCTGACCGGCGACTTGTTGACTGCGTAAACCACGAGTTCGCCATTTCTCATTACCGCTTGGGCCGATGTAGAATCCAGGCCAGGAACGATCTCGCTGGAGGTTACTTGGCACGAAAGCAGTTCACTGTCTATGAATACGTTTCGTAATATGTCGTAGGCCGCACCACGCGTCGTCTTCACGTGCTTGGGGTTGGCAAACTTGTCGTAGATGACCAAGGGGTCGTGATTATGGATTTGGAAGTACTCAGACGAATCAAACAAATCTGGGCGATCGATGATGCCCAGGTAGGTGTCCGACATCCCTAGTACACTAATCGCGTTGGCTCCCGCATCAACGCTCCACTCCGATAGCCAGATCGGCTTGCCGGGAAATTGGGCGCGGGTGGCTTCGGCGGTCTGGATCATTTGCGAGCGGGCGTCGAGGACTTCCTGTAATCCCGCGGTTGACTCTCCCGGTCGGATGTACTTGTGTAAGGTAACAGCGTCATAGTAGCTTTGGTTTGCCGCTAGGGCTGCGTTCCAAGGCACGTGGTGGCCCGTTGTCCTCCACGTAACTGGCACAGAGATCTGGATACTTGCGTCTACCGCCTTTAGGGCCTGGGAATGGGCCTGGGCCACCCCCACATACAACTCAGGCGTGGCGGTGGCATTGCTTCGCTGATCGAGCCAGAAGGTCTCGTTGCCTAATTCGATCCGATTAACATCGAAGCCATCTGCTCTTCGATCTTGTAGCCTGGCGACACCTTTCGCCGGACTGTCGTAGTTGACATTCCAGGTGTGGAGGACGTCGAAACCGAGGTTGTCGTGCAAAGTCTTGAATCCATCGTATCCGTAGAGCAGCTGCGGCACGTTCTCTACGGCAGGTCGGTAGGATGTGGGATAGTCGTCGTAGATCCGACGGCCGTCGACTTCCCAGTCATAAAAATTGGACCAGACACCGTGAGGAAACCTCAATGCGGGAGGAGACCAGGCGGTGATTAAGGCCTGCCCGTCCGAGTCGTTGTAGCCATCTAAGCCATACTGGTTTTCAGGAAAGTTTGTGTTTAGCCCCAGGAGCCTATTATTGAACGGCGTTGGATTGGAGGTGTTGACGCTTAGAGTTGCGCTCTGTGGCTCAACATTCGTAAAAGGGTATTGGACGGCGAAAGCCGACCCTGCGATTTCGCACAACAGTGATAACACGAGAATGTATCGAAAAACATTCATACCGGCCGCATTCCCCAGTGCTGAGAGGAATGGCTGCCCAATCGACTGCGTTCCCCTGTACCTTTGAACTGAGCTGATCTGACACGAAAAAAAACTTGCCGAACCGACTCAATCTATTGCCACTTGTCAGCTAGCTCTTACACCGACTGCGCGTCTGAGCAAGCAGGCCCCCGCCGCCAGCAAAATGAGCGCAACACTCGATGGCTCCGGCACGCTTACCGCCAAAGCTTGCAGAGGCGTACCATAATTGTTTTGCCAATCAGTCAATCCAGCTGGAGTGACATCGTTACGTTGCCACTCCAGGAAGTCCGCCCCATCGACATCGCCGTCGCCGTCAAAGTCGCCAGGAGTGAGTAGCTCAACTCCGGAAGCGATGGCAATGTTGTCAACCCAGAGATCGTGGCCGCCAGAACCATCACCCACACCACTTGAGAAAGCGAGCAAGAATTGTACCGTTCCGCCTACTTCGAGAGTCGTATCCGCCCCTGTTATGGCATGATCGATGTCGTCATGAGCGCCGTTGTTCCAGGCGCCAGCAACGGAAGTGATCTCGTCGTCAACTGAAGTGTATAGCACACCTGCTGAGATGGCGCCGCCCGCGAGCACACTCAATTCGTAGGCCCTGGCTGCCTTAGGACGGAATGCATAGGAGTCAAAATGAAAGGAACTCAACTCGATGTCGGACGAACCGTTATTGGTGATTGTAAATGTGATCGTTCCACCAGTAGTAGCGTTAGACAGCTCGAGGTTTTCATTCGTCACACCTTCCCCGGCAACTGTGCTTGCGGTTGGGGGAATCGCAACGCTTCCCCACGTACCATCATTGCTGGCACCTCGTCCGTCTTGAACATGCCAAGCTATCCCCTCTGAGGCAAGTACAAATGATGCACTGATACCCGACGCGGCAACGGGCGCATTATAAGTACCAAAACCATCTCCAGAGTACGTATCCCAACCAGCGACCAAGAACGGCTGAGCTGAAACAGATAAGGCGCAAGTCAGTGTGGCCATGCCCATAACGGTTGTCACCAAGATGAGGTTTTTCATAAGGGTTTTCCTGTTGCTGAAAAGTGACTAAGGAGCAAGCGAAATGAACTCATTTTTGAAGTACTCTTGCTTCACTACATCGTATTGTAACACAGTAAGGAGATGCTGCCCCTGTCCTCCCTACGGCGATTATCTATTTTTTGATTTGACTTCAGCCAGTGGCTAACTTCACCCCACCGACTGAGCAGAATGAACGTAGCCCGAGGTCTAAGCGAAGAATAATCACACCGGCCTTATTCAGTAGTACTGAGAATATTGACTGCCCAATCGATTGCTATCTCATTAAACGGAACCGACCCGGCGCAGAAAAAGATGCACCGGGCCGTTTCCACTATTTCCTCTCTGTCAGCCTATCTGGCTTACTCTAAAGGGTGGGCTTTCGACAAAACGCTGTCATTGACACCATACTTAGCAAGGCCAGCAAGCAGGTGCTCGGCTCTGGAACTATAGTGCCGCTGACAGCGACATTGTCAAGGAACAAATGATGACCGCCGGAGTTGTCACCTGCTCCCATCGTGAACTGCAGTTGAATCATTGCAGATTCACCTGCTGCGAGGGTGTTATCAGCAAGGCCAGTCAGGTCAATGTCGACATCGTCATGCTGGTCGTGGCCACTAAGACCTCCACCTAGGTGTGTGATCGCATTAGTACTGTTATCGTTCATGGGATCATCTGAAGTGAAAACGTTACCATTGGTAATATCGCCACTCAGCACATTCAATGCGTACTTTCTGGCTGCCTTGGGACGGAATGCCAGGCCGTCGAAGTGAAACGTCTCCAAAACCACGGCGAGCGTGCCATTATTGGTGATCGTAATTGTGACCTCTCCGTCTGTTTTGGCATTGGTCAAAGTCATGTTGGCCTCCCCAACATTGGTCACTGCGCTTGCTGGAACACCGTTGCCATCGAAAGTCCCCCAAGTAGTGTCATCGCTGGAGCCGCGACCGGGGTCGCTGCCAGTGTCAGCGATACTCCAATTGGAAGCGCCCCCTTCAGCCGATGCCGTGGCGGTCGCGGTGACACCTGCCGCAGTCACCGTTGCACTCGGGGCAGAGGGGTCATCCCAAGTGTCCCAGCCAGCGACGATCGTCGCGGAATAAACAGTGTGCGAACACAATGCTACGCACGCTATAAGTAACCCTCTAGTAATCATCATTAGTTCTCCTCCCAATCGGGGTTAAAAAAAGAAATCTCAAACGTCGCTTTAAATATCTCATACTTCAATAGTAAATATTTCACTGTACCGCTTTGGGAAAAAGCGGTACCAAGTCGTGAATAATTAGTCATTCATCCGATTGCGCACTTCAGCAAGTAAGCCCCCTGCAGCGAGGATAATGAGCAAAATACTTGATGGTTCCGGGACAACTGCCACAGCTGCCAGCAGCGTTGGCGTACCATAATTGTTTTGCCAATCAATCAAGCCAGCCGGAGTGACATCGTTACGCTGCCACTCCAGGAAGTCCGCCCCATCGACATCGCCGTCTCCGTCGAAGTCTCCGGGAATGCCGGGGGCAGGCTCGAAGGAGATATTGTCAAAGCCATATCGGTCAGCAGGCACATTGGGTAACAAAAGATCAGCCTGTCCAACACCGCCGACAGCGAAGATCAGCCAGTCATAGCCAGTCCCTGCATCAAACGGGAAACTGAGATCCTGCCATTCATCACTGGGAAGTATATCGTTGCCAACCGGTCGATTCACATCATAAGAGCTATCATACCACAGCAAGAGATCGACCACAGGCTCGACGCCAGCAGTGCCATTCGGTCTGTGATTCGCCGCCGAGATAAAGGCAGCCGCGAAACCCGTTGAGGCGAGATGAGTAAATTCGTCGTCCCCCCAGGGATCGTTAGGGTCTCCGTTGGGCGCGCTCTGTACGCCATAGACTCTTACTGCAACGCTTCCTCCCATGTCATTGGCAGCACCTGGACTGTTAGGAGACGGGTCATTGTAATAGACACTAATGTTTAGATTTTGGAGTCCCGTCGTCGCTTTTGTATCATAGAGAACGTAAGATGCACCGGCTCCCTGTTGACCGTTGACAGCCCCGGAATCCGACATAAAGTCTCCATCTACGCCGACAGCAGAGCCGGCCAAGCCAACGCCATTAAGGTTACTCATCCGGCGCCCAGTCGAACGAAACCAAGCGGCATCACCCGGCTCAAGCACATTAGGATCCGCACCAGAGTTTACAACACCGTTTCTGGTAGGATCGGCGGGATTATTTGTCAGCATAAGCGTATCAGTCAAATGTGACGCACTGAAAAAGTTGAGCTGCTGACTACCATCGTAGATAACTGTCTGAGCGCCTGCAAAATTAGCGAGGCATGCTAAAGTAAGCATCGCAATCAGGCTGGCGGCACCGACGAACTTTCTATATGCAGTAATCGTGACAGGTGAGACGGAAAGCATTAGCACGATATCTGACGAAGTGCGACAGGAGGATAGTACATGTTGGTGTCGGTTCATCTGTAAGAAGTCCTTTGCATTAGCGGGTTACTGCTGTCAAATTGATCAAATCAAACAAGGGGCACTGGGGGGCGCCCCTTGAAAAACGAGCGGACTGTGGGGACAAGCAATAGGCCCGCGCACAACCGTCTTAAGGCTGGCATTTAAAAAACATCGGCTTACTTTCACGAGAGTTGTCCAAGTAAAAAGAAAAGGCTGGTTTTCTCAGTTCGAATAACTACGGTCGATCAGAGGGGAATTGGACGAAAATTCATTGGAAATCTTAAAGATCGCATTTCGAATGAACACGAACTGGCCTTC
Source organism: uncultured Planctomycetaceae bacterium (assembly GCA_937925545.1). GTDB lineage: Bacteria > Planctomycetota > Planctomycetia > Pirellulales > Lacipirellulaceae > Bythopirellula. The sequence continues at coordinate 118,174 of CALALR010000014.1, read as the reverse complement.
CGGATTGTGTAACTGATTGCAATGAAAGAGTTTATGGCAATTTGCGAGTGCTATTTTGAGTTGTCTAGCTGAATTAGATGTTTCTCCTCCTCTTGACTACATTGCCGCGTGGACTGCCACGATCTCTGTTTCTGCATACTTTCAGCGATCTTCCATTTGCCAGTTTTCATAGATTTTGTGTCCATTTTCGAACTGCCGAGAAGTTGTATACTGAGGAATCTGCTTAGTTCGTGGTTCAGCGAATCCGATCAAGGCCCTTCTCGCTTTTATTTTCTTCATAGGGAATCCCTGTGTTTGAGCAGCTTCTGCTCTGTTGTAGTTAGGAGAACTAGATGCATGTCTGATATTGTTTTTCCACGTTCACGCAGCTCCTCGCGCTCGGTTCAGAGCATTGTTGCACGCGGTTTTACGCTAGTCGAGCTCTTGGTCGTGATCGCGATTATTGGGGTACTTGTTGCTTTATTGCTGCCCGCTGTTCAGGCGGCGCGTGAAGCTGCGCGTCGGACTCAATGTGTCAACAACCTGAAACAAGCTGGACTTGCCGCATTGAATTTTGAGTCGGCTAATAAGCACTTTCCAACGATTGGCCTTGCTTATGTCGGCTACGGTGCCGGTTTGACAGGGCCCAACGGAGAACCCAACGTGCGCTCCAAAGTTCCAGTTGAGAATTTGTCTTGGGTTTATCAGGTGATGCCCTACATTGAGGCGCAGAACTTGTTCGAGTTGCGTTCCCAAATCGGTTTAGTGCCGGAGTCTTTTGAAAAAGTCCTGTCTGGCATGACGTGCCCTAGCCGGGGACTTCGAATACTCATTGATTCCATAGGTGACCAAGCGTATTACGGTGATTATGCCTCGTTTGCCATGGACTATTACTTTGCACAAAGGATAAGGTCGGACTCTGGCATGGACGTGCCCTTTCCCAACTTGCTAATTGATCCGATTCGCGGCGAACCCAACATGGCAGGTGATATCGAGGAATTTGTCACTCAGGGAATCATTGGCAGAAGCGGATATCTCAGAGCCTCACAGGCACCCAGCGCTCTCGTTCAATACGGCAAAATTGGAGTTGCACAAGTTTCTGACGGTACTTCCAATACTCTGATGTTTGCTGAAAAAGCTGTTCCTGCTGACCTATATACATCCCCCGAAAACCCAACAGAGCGGGGGGGAATCTTTGCAGGTAGTTTTTCAACTGTACGACTTGGGCGTGGCGGCCCTTATTCAGACAGCCTCACTTCGGACTCTCCAAATTATAAACACTTTTCCCAGAATCAGAGTTTTGGGTCGGCCCATCCTGAGACACTCATCAGTGTTTTTGGGGATGGGTCCGTCCACAACCTCAACATGGGTATCGATGCCTTGACGCTTTACAAAATCTGTCACCGTGCCGATGGCTTGACCGTTGACCGCGATTCGTTCTAGGTTCCAGGATTACGTTTCTGCATGTGTGACAGCGGCATATGTATTTTTCGCGCGCGAGTTCAGTGAGATGCATGAAAGGATTCGCGAGACTAAGGAGTTAAATTCAGCATGAATAGTAAGCCTCTTAAACCAGCTCTTATCGAGTTATTACTTGTACTTTGTTGCCTGCAAGGTTGTAATTCGAATCAGGACGCGGACTTCGTGATGGCGTCAAATGACACGAATATCAAGAAGATGGCCAGCGTCTATCAGCTTTATGCTTTCAGATCTGGATATATGGGCCCCAAGTCGATGGACGAGCTGAAGAGTTTCCTCAAAACTAACGAAAAGATTGCAAAAAACCTCGAGCTTATGGGGCTGGATCGCGCGAACATCGATGATTATTTCGTTAGCGAGAACGATGGACAAGAGTTCGATTTCCGGTGGGGAGTTTTTATTAATCCAGATACAGAACGATCAAAAGAACCTTTGGTGTTTGAAAAGGAGGGTAAGGATGGCATTCGACTGGTGATGCTCTCCAATCGAAAGATCCTGGAAGTCAATGACGACCAGAAGTATCAAGCCCTTCTCAGCGGGAAAGTTAATCCAAATGAAGCCAAGACTGAAGTGGAACTTGCTGAAGAAACAGCAGCCCTTGAATAGCAGCACAGATTTTCCGGAGGGGCATATTTCAATAAATGGCATCCGTCTCGCAAGACCTTTTTGATTACAATATCTCACCCTAATCCCAATCCGCAAATTCAAGTTTGCCATCGGCTTGACATTTAGCCGAAATACACAGGCCGTGCAGCGTTGTGACATCTGAAGATACAATTCTGCTTCTTCGATTCCTGCGGTTTTTTTGTGCTTAGGCACCACCATGATAAGAAGTGTAGCAGTCTGTTTGATGTTTGCTGCGGAGATTTGTTCCGCAGAGCGGATACTCTTTGATGAAGATTGGAAGTTTATCGAAAAAGACATTCCGGGGGCGGCGCAGATAAATTTTTCAGACGCAGACTGGCGCACCCTAGATCTACCACATGACTGGAGTGTCGAAGGAAAGTTTGATCGCCGAAATCCGAGTGCAGACCGCAGCGGTTATCTGCCAACCGGCATTGGCTGGTATCGCAAGACCATTAACGTCCCCAGTGAGTGGAAAGGCAAACAAGTTGCCATTGAATTTGATGGAGTATTTCGAAATAGCACAGTTTGGGTCAACGGGAGAAAACTCGGAAGACGCCCTTATGGCTGGATCTCATTTGGTTATGACATCAGCAATTTTGTTCAGGCATCAGAGACTCTTACCATTGCCGTACGTGTCGATAACGAACTGCAGCATGCTGCTCGTTGGTATACTGGCAGTGGCATTTATGCCCATACTTGGATAAACGTACGCCATCCCATACACATTCCAACATCTGGAATCTGGATTCGAACAAATGGTTCCTCGATATTCATCGACACCGAGGTATCAAATAAAAAGCAATCACTCTCTGAATGCCTGGTAAGTACGACGATTCTTGACGCCCACGGTAGGAAGGTGGCGTCGACGCAAACTCCGTTGAAGGTTGAAAAAGGGGAAACTGCTTTAACAGGTCAGGTAGTAGAGATTGCCGAACCCAATCGATGGTCTCCGGAGTCACCGTATCTTTATTGCGCCGTCAGTGAAGTAATTATGGGTTCAGAGGTGCTGGATCGAGTCCAAACCAAGTTTGGCATCCGGGATGTCCTGTGGAAGCCGGGCAGCGGAATGTGGTTAAATGGGAAGAATGTAAAAATTCGGGGCGTTTGCCAGCACCAGCACGGGGGTGCGCTGGGTGCCGCTGTTCCGGAAAAGATCATCCGCTACCGAGTTGAGCAGATGAAGTCAATGGGAGCGAACTCTATCCGCACGGCGCACAATCCACACACCCCGGAATTCTATGACATCTGTGACGAGCTAGGCATCATCGTGATGGATGAGTTCGTTGATGGCTGGAACCAAAAGGCTCGCCACGACTATGGGGCCCATGATTTCGATGATTGGTGGAAGAGGGATCTAACCGACTGGATCAAGCGCGACCGTAACCACCCCTCCGTGTTCCTGTGGAGCGTGGGGAACGAGACCCACGGCGCAGTTGGCAAAGAACTCGTAGAACGCTGCCACGAAATCGATCCGACTCGACCCGTGACTTCTGGCGCTTCGGGTTCTGAGTTTATGGATATTCTCGGGGTGAACGGTGCGAGCGAGGCCGTCGGCTGGTTTGACAAACTCCCAAAAGACCGTGTCTTCATCGGCACTGAAAACACGCACACCTGGCAGACTCGCGGCTACTACCGTACGCAAACCTGGTATCGCGATGGCAAGATCGACGCTGCCGTCGACATTCCCGATCTAACTGAAAAGGAGATATTCACGATCGATTGGACTGACAACGAGCATCGCGGCAATCGGAAGCAGTTCTACAAGTCGAGTTACGACAATGCGACCGTTCGCTCGCCCGCCAGACGCATGATCGCCCAGATCCGGGACATTCCAAACAACGCCGGGATGTATCGCTGGACCGGACACGACTATCTCGGGGAAGCAGGGCTGGCTAGTGGCGGCTGGCCTTTCAAGTTGTTTTCTGGCGGCACCTGCGACCTCGCGAATTTCGAGAAGGATCTTTACTATCTATATCAGAGTCAATGGACAACGGAGCCGATGGTTCACATTCTGCCGCACTGGACCCACCCGGTGATGGAGCCCGGTACCGAAATACCGGTCTGGATATACTCGAATTGTGAGGAGATTGAGTTGTTTCTAAATGGCAGGTCGCTTGGCAAGCAGAAGCCTGGCCACGAGTGGCAAGAAATGCAATGTCAGTGGATGGTCGGGTGGTCGCCTGGCGAATTGGTCGCTGTCGGATACCGAGAAGGTCAGAAAGTGGCTGAAAAACGCATCCGCACGGCGAGCGATCCTTCGAAACTGCGTTTGTCTGTTGACGGCGCACCGCTTGCTGATGCAGAAAAGGACATCGTGCAGGTGTGTGTGACTTTCCTCGATGCTAAGGATGAGTTCTATCCCAACGGCGAGAACCGGGTCTTTTTCGATCTATCAGGTCCGGCTCGGATCAAAGCCTTGGACAACGGCAAGCCGAATGATGTTGAACCTTTTTGTGGAACCAGCGACCGGACTGGCTTTTTCGGCCTGACACGTGCGTACATCGAATCCACAAAAAAGCTGGGCGACATCTCGTTGGTAGCTGGGGCAATTCTGGGCAACAAGAAGCTCGTGCTTTCGAATAATATTCACATCGATGTAAAGCAAATCGCTCTGCGAGGAGAACCGGAATTTCAAATTCCAGAAATCTTCTATACGATAGATGGATCAACACCCACTACCGAATCAGCGCGCTATAAAGGTGCCTTTGCAATCCCTTTGGGGACCACTGTCAAGGCACTGGTTGTGATTCGAGGAATGCAGGCGTTGATGATGGAAGAACGCTTTGACAAAGATATTGGCCTTCTCTGGGAAGGAGGAGGCACTGACACAGAATTCGGCGGCGAACAAGCCGAGGAAGCCGAATTCTCTGGGGCCACGATTGCCAGAGAAGGTAAGAACTACAACGGCACTGCGTATCTTGATATGGGAAAAAGGAAAGGTGCCTTCGTTGAGTGGTATCGTGAAAACGACGGTGACACCACCGACGTGCAGCTGGTCATTCGCTACAGTGGAGCACCGACAGACCAAAGACCCATGAGAGTACGTTTGAATGTTAACGGGAAAGTGAATGAGAAAGAGATTTCGTTGCTCCCCGCCGCCAACTGGGGCAACCAGTGGCGGACAGCCGAAGAGCGTATCACTTTGAGGCCCGGCGCAAATACGATACGTTTAACAACGGCGGATGGCCGTGGGCTATTGATTGATGAAATCGCGATCGAGTGATGCAGTGCCGATTGGTGGACTATGTGGTGACGTCGACAATCTCGAAGTGATACGTAACTATCGGCAACAAACATAATTCTCTGCTCAGCTTTTTACACAACCTATGGCTGCCATCATTTACGCAATGTTTTTTTAGCTCTAGCTCGCCAAATGCTGTGTAGCACCGCAGTGCAACTCATTTCAATACCAAATCTAGCTCAGTCAGGTCTTGTTGGCGTGAGGAAGTACCCACGAGCACTTTAAACTCTCCCGGTTCGATGACGCGATCATAGTCAAGGTTTATCATCTCAAAGGCAGACGGCGTAAGATTCAGCTGGACCTTTTTCGTTTCATTAGGTTTAAGCGAAACTCTTTTGAAGGCCTTAAGTGCAATATTAGGTCGCGTGGTAGATGCTACCAAATCTCGCACATAGACCTGAACCACTTCATCGCCATCCATTTTGCCAACGTTGGATACATCGAGTGAGACGGCTATTGTTTCGCCGATCTTTGCCACTTGAGAAGAAAGACGGATATTCTCTAGTGAAAACTTCGTGTAGCTCAATCCATATCCAAACGAGTAAAGCGGTGGGCCATTTTCGAAAAGATAATCTTTCCAGTTTGCAGAATGACGCTGGCTGTAATATGCCGGTATGTGTGCTGAACTACGCGGCACAGTGACAACTAACTTTCCACCAGGACTATTTTCACCGAACAGGGTTTTACAGATAGCTTGTGCAGTTTCCTGGCCTAAATACCATCCGTCTAAAATAGCATCCGCATGCTGATCGATGTAGTTGATAGAAAGAGAGCGGCCATGCATCAGAACAACGACAGTTGGGGTTCCTGTCTCTATAATGGCACGCACTAATGCAGTCTGGTTCCCAACCAAATCAATGCTTCCACGATCTCCCAAGGCCGGACGAGTATAAAACGCCTCTCGGCTAGTAAAATGGTTGTCACCAACTACGACTACTGCGACATCGCACTCAGTGGCGATCGCAGCCGCGTCCGCAATAGATTCTTTTTCGTGTTCTAATGGTATGGTATAGATTCCATGAGTATCTTCATTTCCGGTTTCGAGCTGTGCAAACGACTTTCGACTCGTGATCCCACAGCCCTTGGAATACATCACCTCAACACTCGTATCAGATAGATAATTGACTAATCCATCTTTAATAGACTGTGCTTTCGTCATGCGGTGGGTATATCCACCGAGTATGGTCTCATCTGCATTAGGGCCAATTATGGCAATTTTCTTGAGTCTGGTTCTGTCCAGAGGGAGAAGTTTGTTTGAATTCTTCAACAAAATCACCGATTTTTCTGCCGCCTCAAGCGCAAGCTTATTGTTTTCTGGGTTATTTTGAATCGCTACTGCAATGGTTTTGTCAACGAAGGGTTCTTCGAATAGTCCAAGCATAAACTTGACGCGTAGAACTTCACGCACGCGGTCGTCTAATGCATTCAAATACTCTGAACGTTGCCTCAGAGACTTCAAAAGTGTTAGATAACTCAGTCCATTAGGCTGATCTAATGAGACACCAGTCTTCAAGGCGAGCAGAGCAGCGTCTTCCTGCGATGCACACAAATGGTGCAGAATGTCCAGGCGGTGTACATCGTGATAGTCCGAAACCACAATGCCTTTGAAACCCCACTCTTTACGCAATATGTCCCCTAACAACCATCCGTTTCCGTGAGCTGGGACTCCGTCGATCTCACTGTGCGATGGCATGAGCCCCCATACATGTGCTTTACAAACCGCTTGACGAAAAGGTTCCAAGATCTCTTCTTTAAGGATGCGTGGCGGTACACTTGTCGGCGCGAAGTTGCGTCCACCATCGCATTGGCCATAGGCTGCGAAGTGCTTCGGTGCGGAGATTACGTGTCCTGGACCAACAACTTTGCCATCACCTTGTAGCCCTCGGATGGCCGCCAGTCCCATCTGTGTGACCAGATAAACGTCTTCACCATAAGTTTCTTCCATACGGCCCCATCGAGGATCACGAGCGAGGTCAAGCAGTGGAGTAAACATCACATGATTGCCACGCGAACGAGCCTGATTTCCGGCCAAAGTATAAACACGGTGCACTAAGTCAGGGTCCCAGGTGGATGCAAGAGCGATAGCCTGAGGAAACGTGGTCGCTTTGTGTGCGATCAAACCATGAAGTGCTTCCCCTTCAAGTAGCGGAGGAATTCCTAGACGCGTTTTATCTCTGACGTATTGTTGAATGGAATTAGCGAAATCAACATCTTGCGCTGCATCGTGAGCCAGGTTCACATATTGCACCGATCCCAGGCCTTGCGACAACCTTAACGCGAACTGTGGATCAATAGGCGCCGGTCCGTTTTTTCGATCGGTAGTTTTTGCATAATCGCTGGTGAGTTGATTAACTTTTTCCTCGATCGTCATTCGAGCCAACAGATCCTCGACCCTTAATTCAATGGGCTGGTCACGATCTAAGTAAAGCACGTCCGCTCTTGAAGAGTTCGGTGATAATGCATTAGAAGTCAGTAACATCGTCATGAACAATAGCATCTTACTTACCAGGGACTCCCCATTGTTTCCATTGGCTCGTTGATTGTGTGTACTTTTAATGGTCAGCTCTTTAAATGATCTACAACGAAAGCAACTAGCCAAACCAGAAAGACACTCAATCGCGCTCATTATTAGCTCTGTGATACTCATTGGTGATAAACTTAGGTCTGCCTTAAGAAGACTTGGATCCTGATTTACTCGGTCGCAGTCTCGGTATGCAGCAAGCGATAGTCCACTACATTGAGAGGTGAGGGAAAACCGTCGATAGGTTCAGGTCGACTCGTTACGATCACCTTCGAGGGCTCTTGCTGGCTGTAAATGGAAAGCACCTTTTCTTGCTCCCATCGCTGGAGGTCCAAAACGGCATCTCCGTAAATGGAATGCCGCTGAGGTAATATCACGTCCGTCCATTCCCAGTGATTCTGATGAGAATCGGGATGACCCTTGGCAATGAACAACTGCTCGTCATCGGTGTAGACGAGAACCAAAGTGCGATCCACTGCGCCGATAAGCTTAGGCCGATCCCCAGTAAACGGAAGAACCTCGTGTTTCCAATGTCCATTGCTAACCCGCCAATAGTGGTTGTAACAACTTGTCTGGGTGCCTTTGACATAGTGTCTTAACACGACGTGGATACTTCCGTCGTCATATGCGTAATGTGTGTTCTGATTGCTTAGGCCAGACCTGATGGGTATAGGTGCAACGACCAGGCCAGTAGAATTGAGATGGATAAATTGATTGCCCGTCTTCCCGATGATCTCCCCAGCTGAATTATGCCAAGTTCGACCATGGTCGTCACTGTAGGCGTAACAAAGATCATGTTGATTGGCGGGATCGGTTTTTTCAAAACGATCACGCCAGATCCAAGAAGCATGAAGACGATCTCCTGTGTATGACAGGGTGTCCATATAAGGACAGCGGGTGATGCTAGTTTTGCCGTTCACTGTATAGGTGCCGATGTTACGAGCAATAAATTTGCCTAAGTTAGGCGTCCAATCATGCCTCTCACCGTCATATTCCTCGATCATTCCGTCTCCATCGGCCGAAGTAACAGCCCGATAATAAAGCATCAGATTGCCGTTGGATGCCGAAAAAAATCTCGGGTAGGTTACTTGCTTATTGGGTTTGACCGACCCAAGTGTGTGCATGATGGGACCGAAAAGCTCCGAATTCCAATCGACGGCGCCAGGATCATGAGCAGCCCCTAGTCTCGAAACTCGATAATTCAACTGCGTTGCATGATGATCGAAAGCCATATGGATCGTACCATCCTTGTCACATATGCCGATTACTGCTGAGTTGTGTGAATCGTTAGATTCGAGTCTGTGGTCTTTGAATTGAATGATCTCCCATGATCCTTCTGGTAACTTTCTTCTGCCTAAACATACCCGTCTTTCCGCATCAAAATATGTCACGTATTGATAGCCTCGATAGCTCGTCAAGGGCGTTTGTTGATGAGTCCTCCCGTTAGCTGTATTGGAAAAGCGAGTGGCAGGCCCACTGGCGAAGGTCAGGGCGAGCTCCTCAACGATCGACTTTTTTAACAGTTGTAGGGTGGTTCCATGAGATTTATCGAGGGCGAGTACTCCCAACACGGCCGAGAGGATTAGGCTGAGAGCTCGTTCTGCTGAGACGGGAAGCATATTAGTTTTATAGCACCGATTAAGTTTGTTTACCCAGAGAGCTTTTGGAATCCTGTACATACTGCATTTCGTTTCTCCGATCTAACAGCCTTCGCACATGGCGAAATCTCTCACAAGCATAAAGGAGGTAACGTGTAGCCAACTTGTCGGCTTCGCAGTCTCTTGCCCTGGTATGGGATCAAAACTGATTGAGATGATGAAACCTGACCGCTATCCCAAAGGTCAGCTTGGTTGCTAGCCAGTAATTCAGGGGTACTTGCAACCAGAATGCGATAGGTTTGTTGTCGATAATTTCTGGCACTCAATTCCTTAGATTGAATTTTCCAGCTTAGCCGAGGTTGCCTAATGTCAAGCTGTATAGGGTTCCGGATATGTTCGACTCGCAGATCGTACAAACTGATAGCGGTGCTGTTTTGAGCACAGGCAGAAACTCCTACACTAGAAAGTAGAGCAAATAAAACCAAGGTATAAAGTTTTCCGTCGGACATTACTTTCACGCTTTCAAATCACTCAACAACTGGAATGTCCAGCCCAGAGAAACTGATTTTTAACCTCTCCTGACAGTTGAACTCAAACAACCTTAGACAAACTGCAGCTTAGCCTTGATGTGCTTCAAAGAGTTGCACGAATTCACCGTGAATTATGGGGTACTTCTTGGAAAGATCGTTCTGCTCACCCGGATCATTCTCAATGTCATATATCTCGACTGGGGCATTCATACCGTACCGCACGGCTTTCCACGCTCCGCGTCGAGCTGCTTGGTAAACTTCACCGACAATTCCTGAATTGGGGTCACCCACTTGCATTCCAAATTCCCAGTAGAGAGTCCGTTCCGGAATCGATATCGGTTTGTCCTGCAGTAACCCTCGAATCGAGACGCCATTCGTCTTGATGCGAGGCACTGAGTCTAGTGATGCCCCGGCAACTTCAGCGAAAGTCGGCAGCACGTCGGCAAACGTCCATGGGGTGTCATCTACTCTTGCGTTGGTAATTGCTTGCGGCCAACTGACGATCATTGGAACATGAATTCCACCATCGTAAACGTCGCGTTTTTTCCCTTGATAGGGACTCGACGCTTGGAAAAATTGTGGGTCACCGCCGCCTTCTTCGTGGGGACCATTATCTGATGTGAAAAAGATAAGCGTATTGTCTGCGATTCCATTGTCTTCAAGCACGGCCATAATCTGCCCAACGTATTCATCCAGAGCCGTTACCATCCCAGCAAATACTGCGTGCGGTTTTTCAACGGGTTCTGGATAATACCAGGCATACTTATCACTGGCTTCACCGTTTACCATGCCGACATAAGGTGTCTCAGAAAATTGGTCTTGATATTGGTCGACGAAGCGTTGCGGTGCGGCTAACTCGGCATGTGGTGACGAAAATGCCAGCATAATGAAGAACGGATTGTCATGGGGCTGATGGATGTATTTGATGGCTTCCTTTGTAAATCTCTCTTGGGCATATTCGCCCTTTTTACCCCCTTCGTTCTCCTTGATGCGTAGTTTCTTGCCATCTTGCCAAAGCACTTCTGGGTACTGCCGATGGCCTTCAAGAATCGAATACATGCCAAGCCAGGTGTCAAAACCCATAGCAAGTGGGTCCGTGACCCCCATCTGAGAGCCGATCGAATACTTGCCAAACAGCGCCGTATCATAGCCTGCGCGCTTCAGCACGTGAGCTATTGTGATATCAATCCCACGAAGCTGGACGGTGTTGGAATTGTTATCCATCAATCGACTATCGCGTCCGGTAAATAGCGACACTCTCGAAGGGGAGCAAACCGTATTGCCCGCATAGGCTTGAGTGAACCGTATGCCGTGGCTCGCAAGCCGATCAATATTCGGTGTTTTGATGGGAGTGCTTCCGTAGCAACCAAGTTGGTTAAAGCCGAGATCGTCGGCAAGAATAAAAATTATGTTAGGTCTTTCGGCTGCGTCCACTTCAAATGGCAATCCGAAGTGAAACCCAACTCCCAAGACCCAGAGGGCCACAACCAAACGGTTCGATGAAACTCGAGTTAGCATGAGGAAAAGAGTTGTCGAAATTACTTTGTGGAGAATCTTTGTTGACATTTTGCAACCTGATCCGAAATGGTGGAATAATTATTGTTCAAGACAATCAAGTCGTCTGGTTAAGTAACTGTGATAGGAGCATTTGCAGTGAAGATAAAGTTCTCAAATTAGCGTGACTCCGCGTCGCAAATCGCACGAAGCCCATTAGCAACTCCTTCGCAACTCACTGCATCGATAAGATTACATTGTTCGAATGCATCGTTTTCAAGATCGAAGAGTTGTTCATAAACAGGGCTTTGATCTGGATACCGGACATACTTCCAATTCGCGGTACGTATGCCCTCCGTCCTGGGAATCGGAGCGAGATTCTTGATCGTTGAAGTAAAAATGTGTTCGTAGTAAAAGTGCGATCGCCACGAACGTAATTGACCCTGGACCAATGGCATCAAGTCGCGGCCTTCCATGTCATCGGTGATCGATACTCCTGCGAGAGACAAGATCGTCGGTGCCAAATCTATGCTCAGTACGATCTCATTTCGCTCAGAGTGCTTTAGCGTATTGGGGGATTGGTGATCGTTTTGGTGGACGCGAGGATCGAAAATGATGAGTGGAATACGGATCGAGTTTTCATACATCAACCACTTTCCTGTCAAACCGTGGTCTCCCAGTAGTGAACCATGATCGGAGGAAAAGATAACGACGGTATTCTCAGCAAATCCCAGTCGCTTGAGGGCGGCGAGTATTTCGCCCACCGCCTGGTCAGCCCGAGTGACCGATCGATAAAAAGTTCGCAACTCGTCCTGGTAGAGATCAGTATTCTGAAGCATTCTCCGGCTATCCGAACCGTTGAGTGAATTCTGAATGAAAGCAGGTTGTTGCTCGAAATCCGCTAAGGTAAACGTAAGAGATGGGGGAAGGTCGACCCCAGAATAGGGATTCTTTACATGAGGATCAAAATAATCGAATGGTCCGTGTGGCTCCTTGAAAGCGACGGTCAAACAAAAAGGCCGTTCGTCATTTGTCTCGAGAAACTCGATGGCTTTTTCTGTCATCACTTCCGTCAAGAATCTTGTTTTGCCGTCAATGGTTTGTTTGTACGAAATGTCTTGAGGAAAGCCGTACCAGAAATCGAAATCAGAATTTGGAAGTGCCAATTCAGCCGGATACAATTTGGGATTCCCGATCGCAAATTTCCCCAAGTAGCCTGTGCGATACCCGGATTTACGCAGGATGGCTGGGTAAGTCTTCGCAAAGGCTTCTTTGGAAAGTGGAGTCCGAAAGTCGGTAACTCCGTGAAGCTTCATCGTTTGTCCGGTCAAAATACATGCTCGATTACTGCAGCAGATTGCCGTTGTGACAAAAGCATTGGTAAATACGGTTCCTCGACGGGCGAGTGCATCCAGATGAGGAGTCTTGATTGCTTCGTTACCGGAATAGCCTGTGCAATTCGCCGGTTGGTCATCCGTGAACAGGAAAAGGATATTTGGTGTTATGCCACGAATATTATCTGATAAGGCATGGCTGCGTGGAGTCGAAAAGAAGCATCCCAAAAGGGCTGCCAAGCAAAAAATGACATCAAAAACTCGCCAATTCATGAAACTGTTTCCAGACGCATGGGTCGTAAGATCACTATTCTTCTGTCGGGTTCGAGCAAGTGATTTGTCACAAAGTGAAAGTGAAATTGACAAGAAGCGTTTTGGCCTTCGGAATATCAATGTGACCGGTGGCTTGCGGCGTAGCGCCTATTCTTAACTCAAAAATATGATCACTCCTTATGTTGCGGACTCAAACTGGAACAGGCCAATTAACTAGCGAATACAGCTGGTTCGCAACTCGGCTAATAATCTCACGTCCCATCAACGTAAAAGTGGACATAAAAAATCTTAACTCGTCGAAATACTTGGCTCCCGTTGAGAAGAAGCCCGTCAACTTGAGAACACTCAGTCAACCCTCTCATTTGAGTGATTTACTTTGAACTAACAACCATCTAGAGTGAATATGAAAATTGAGCAACGTGCACGACTGCCCAGGTGAGTAATTCGATGCTCATGCCAATCGTTGTTACTATTGTTGCCTAATCAAGGACTTTTGTGGATTAGAGGTTTTTCGATGAAGAGGCTGATTGGACTTGGAGCGTGTGCTGTCAATTTCGCCTTGCTAGTGAGCATTTCAGTGTGGGGGCAAGTTCATTCGATCTCTGGCGAACTTCGTCAGTGGCACAATATTACAGTAACCATCGACGGACCACTCGCCTCAGAAGATGGAAAACTGAATCCATTTCTCGATTATCGCATGCAGGTGACCTTCCGGCACCCAGCGTCTGGGCTCGCATATAGCGTTCCTGGATACTTTGCTGCTGATGGCGATGCAGCCAATACGTCGGCTACGTCGGGAAACAAGTGGCGTGCCCACCTCTGCCCAGATCATGTTGGTCGATGGGACTACACCGTCTACTTTCGACAAGGGTCTAATGTAGCAGTTTCTAAAGATCACGACTCGGGCACTGCGGTCGATTCCGTAGACGGCTTCGGAGGTTCCTTTGAGGTTTTGCCGACGGACAAGAGTGGACGAGATTTCCGCGGTAAGGGAAGGCTGAATTATGTGGGAAAGCATCATTTACAGTTTGCTGGTACCGGTGAGTTTTTTCTGAAGACCGGCGTCGACGCTCCTGAGAACTTTCTCGCTTATCAAGATTTCGATGGCGATTTTAAATCGGATGGTCATAAAGACAATCTCATCAAGGATTGGGGACCACACATTAAAGATTGGCAAACCGGTGACCCGACGTGGCAGAATGGCAAAGGAAAAGGAATCATCGGGGCGATCAACTATCTGGCTTCTCAGGGACTCAATTCCTTCTCTTTTATCACTCTCAACATCAATGGCGACGATCGCAATGTTTTTCCTTACAAGACTTACGGCGAGCGCGTGAGAATTGATTGTTCACGAATGGATCAATGGGAAACCGTGTTTGCTCACGGTGATAAACTTGGAATGTATCTACATTTCAAAACGCAGGAAGCGGAAAATGTAAACCTCTTGGACAATGCCAAAGTCGGTCCGCAGCGCAAGTTGTACTATCGCGAGTTGATCGCACGCTTTGGCCATCATCTTGCATTGAACTGGAACCTGGGCGAAGAGGTCGGCCTTTATAACAAGGTTAGCACCGAGGAAAAAGTCGCTTGGGCAGATTATTTCTGGACACACGATCCTTATCAGCACCACATCGTTATACATAATGGAGACAATCATTTCGATCTCCTTGGTGAGGCTTCCCAGCTAACTGGATTCTCGCTCCAAACGAATCAATCCGATTTTCGTTACGTTCATGGTCGCACGCTGCAATACATTCAGCGATCGGCCGCAGCGGGTAAGCCTTGGGTCGTTGCTTGCGATGAGCCGGGAGACGCCATGCATTCCTTGCTCACCGATGCGGAAACTCCTAAGCATGATGATGCTCGTAAGAATGCCCTTTGGGGTAATCTCATGGCCGGGGGCGCAGGGGTCGAGTGGTACTTCGGATACAAGCACCCACATAGTGATTTGACCTGTCAAGATTTTCGTGTGCGGCAAAACATGTGGAAGCAGTGCCGCCATGCATTGAACTTCTTCAGGGATTACCAGGTTCCCTTCTGGAACATGACTAACGCCAACGAAAAACTTTCCAGCAAGGATGCTTATTGTCTCTGCGAACCCGGCAAGCTATACCTGGTCTATCTGAAGCGTGCAGAACAAACGTCGCTTGATCTCTTCGAGGAAAACGGAGTATTCGAAATCCTTTGGTTCAACCCACGCCAGGGGGGGCCTCTCCAATTGGGTTCAAATCAGGCGGTTATCGGGGGTGGGAAGGTCGTATTGGGCCGTCCGCCTGGAGAACCAGGGCAAGATTGGTTGGCCATCGTCCGACCTGGGAATCCCGATGTTGACTATCCCCCAAGTGTCGGCGCCGGAACAGATAGGACGATTATGTTGC
Organism: uncultured Planctomycetaceae bacterium; assembly: GCA_937925545.1. Lineage (GTDB taxonomy): Bacteria > Planctomycetota > Planctomycetia > Pirellulales > Lacipirellulaceae > Bythopirellula. The sequence continues at coordinate 102,720 of CALALR010000014.1, read as the reverse complement.
CACTTGGTGATGATGCGGTCACTCTCAACCTAAAGGGCGATGTCAGTGACGATGGAAAAGCTAATGCTAAAGTAACTACCAAGTGGACGAAGAGCAGTGGCCCAGGGGAAGTTAAATTCGAGAATCCTACAGCAATAAACACCCGGGTAACGCTCAGCGGCGAGGGCAAGTACGTCTTGAAACTCACAGCAACCGATGGCAGACAGCATTCCGAGTCTGCTGTGACAATTATCCTCAAACCGTTCCAAAGCAAGGCCGCTACAGGTGCAGCGTCCGAGGTGGAATCGGTGTTGTCGGCCATGTCTGATTTCAAATTCGTGGTCTCGGGCGAGTTTGTCCGTGGGTACATAGATAAGAAGCAACGTGCGATGGCAATCAATGCCACTAAACATCGAAGCAAGTTCGCTGCCGCTGAGACGGACTTCCAGGGCAAAGCAGGCGTTTATGACTTGGTGCTTACCACGCTTACGGAAACTGATGGTGCATCTACCTATCGACTGCTAGTTGACGGCAGTAAGGTAGGCGAAGTGCGAAACCCTGATACAGATCGCGATTATGACCCAGTGAAGCATCGTTTCGACGCAGTTTTTTTGAAACCGGGAGACACGATCCGTGTGGAGTTCAACTCGGCCTCGAATGGACTAATTCCCGAAGGAAACGGGTTTGGATTCTCGCGTGGGCGATGGCGATCGCTCACAATCCTTAAGCCAGGAACTCCAATACCTCAGCCGAAGCCGAATTCCAAGGCAGGGGCAAACCTTTTGCCGTGGCAGAGCGATGTAAATGCCCCAGCTGACGAATTTACTTATGATCCTACTCGGGCCAAAAACGTTCACATGCAATCCAAGGGGATTTTGGTCGTCGAGGCGGAAGATTTCGACACTGTGGATCGACAACATCACCGCAAGTGGTATCTGACAACGGTCGACCAGACCCCCGAGGTGAAGCCCGATCCCGATCCGAGTCATGTCGAAGGCGCTAGCGACGGCGCCTATCTCGAAATCCTCCCTGACACCCGCGTCACACATGCAGACCCTCTAGTCAACGGGGTGAATTTTTCCAATACTCCCGGCCAGTGTAGTGTCCTCTACTACCCGGTCAGGATCGAAAAGCCGGGCCGCTACTATGTCTGGGTGCGGACCTGCTGTACCGGATCGGAAGACAACGGCTTGCACGTCGGCCTTGATGGTCAGTGGCCTGAGTCGGGTGCCCGGCTCCAATTCACTGGTCAGCACGGACGATGGCAGTGGGACTCCCGCCAGCGAACCAAGGATGTCCACACAGGAGTTTTGGGCAAGATTTGGCTCGACATTGATGAGCCGGGCTTGCACACCATCATGTTTTCCATGCGTGAAGACGGCTTCGAATTCGACAAGTTTTTGCTGACTCCAAATCCCAACCTCCTGAAAAGCAAAACGAACGAGATGGGGCCACCTGCGAGCCCCCTTGTTAGGCTGTAGCGTGTAGTTGTTCGCCCGTCGATTCGTCACGCAAACGATCGAAGCGTATCTCCATGTTCTACACATGCAGCAAGCATACTTCCTAAACACTAAAACCCATTAGGTGTCGACAATTTAAAACTCTTCTCACTTTTTCTTGTCCATTTCTCGCATAAAAGGGCGTGGTTTGGTTGATTTGGTTTGAATTTTGAGTCTTTGTGGCCAACTCCAACCTACTCGTGAGTCTGAGAAAACAAGACGTCTAGCTGAACCATTTATGAGGGTGTTTTTCTTGTTAAGGCATGTCCGTTTATTGAGAATCCCACATCCAGTTAATTTGGTTGTTGTCGTTTTGATAGTTTGGTAGGCGTTAATATAAGAAAGGCTGATGTGTATTCTAAGAGTCGCTTTTTAACCAGAAGACTCATCGCTGCAACCTGCACTGTATCGATGGTTCTCTGTTCTATTCTCTCCTTAAGCACGTCGCGATCTTTAGCTCTCCCAAACGTGCTCTTTATCGCCGTGGATGACCTGAACGACTGGGTTGGCTTTCTAGATGGCCATCCCCAAGTCCGAACTCCAAATATGGACCGCCTTGCCGAGCGGGGAATTGTCTTCTCTAACGCGCACTGTGCCGCGCCGCTCTGCGGCCCTTCGCGAGCCGCACTCTTTAGTGGGAGACAACCATTTCACACGGGGGTCTACGTTAACAAACAACAGATTCGCAAGCGGCATCCGGACCTGGTGCTGTTGCCACAGCATTTTCACACGCACGGTTACCGCACCCTGGGAACAGGCAAGCTAATGCATCGTGAGTTCACGGACATGTATGACGAGAGCTTTTTTACGGAGCAGCGGTGGAGTCCGTATGTCAGCCAAGAGCCCCAATCGCAACAAGAATCCTCGCGACTTGCGATGCGTCCGCTCAACGGTATGCCCAACGATCGCCAGCAACTCCAGCCAGGAACGTTCAGCTCGTTCGATTGGGGGGCCGTCCCCGTACCAGACGATGAAATGGGAGACAGCAAAGTCGTTCGCTGGGCCGCTGAGCATTTACTCCGGGAAGCTGACAACAAAAAACCCTTTTTCCTAGGCTGTGGCTTCTATCGACCGCACATTCCGCTCTACGCTCCGCAAGAATACTTCGACATGTATCCCGCCGACTCAACGATCTTGCCAGAGGTGCCTGCCGACGACTTGAACGACGTCAACAGCGCTGCCATCTCGCTGGCCCATTCCATTCAGACCGGGGGACTGCATGAGAATGTGTTACGGCACGGCCAGTGGAAAGAAGCTGTGGCGGCATACATGGCTTGTATCTCGTTTGTCGACGCCCAGATTGGCCAGTTGCTGGACGCCCTCGACAAGGGTCCTTACGCAGAGAACACGATCGTTGTGCTATGGAGCGATCACGGTTGGCACTTGGGAGAAAAGGAGCATTGGGGCAAGACCACCGGCTGGGAGCGTGCCACACGGGTACCGCTGGTAATAGTACCGGCCAAGACAGATGCTTCCAATTGCAATTGCGGTAGCCAATGTGACGAGACAGTTGGACTCATCGATCTCTATCCAACCTTGATCGAAATGTGCGACTTGCCATCCAAGGCGGAGTTGGATGGAGTGTCGCTTGTTCCTCAGTTGGTTGATCCCTCCATGGAAACGAATCGCGCGGTAGTTACAACCGTCGACCGAGGCATTTACTCCGTTCGTGACAACCGCTGGCGGCTGATTCGATATGCAGATGGTTCCAAAGAATTATATGATCATCAACAGGATCCTAATGAGTGGGTGAATTTAGCTGATGATGTTAGATACTTAGCTATCAAAGAGCGGCTTTCCCGCTCACTGCCAGATAGATGAGCGGAGCGGTTCCAAGTCAATTCCACTATGCAACATTCCAATCATCGATCCTGTAAAGCGGGCAATGATCTGTTCAGCCATTCGGATATCTACATTTTTCACTTATTCGCCATTGATAGAGGAAAATGTGAAATCATCAACCATCTTATCGATCCAGTTGCCAATCAAAGTCTTGACACGGACGACTTTCTGGACGGGAATCCTGCCGGCGTGGATATCCTAGAGTGGCAACGGGGCGCCGTGTCTGAACCGTCATGTGCTACACACTTGCCAAACTGGAAAGCGAACTATTGCTCAAATCATCAAGCTTCCCTCAGTTCGTTTACAGTGACAGATGACCATTTATCCAGGGACAACTCGAAATGATTCGATTCAGTTTCTCATCGCTCTCTCTAGCAGCGTTTTGCTGCTCATGCCCTATCGTCCTGGCTGGAGAGCTTGACCCTCAGCAGCAGAAATGGCATGCGCACTATAAAAGTCAGCAGAATGCCCCCAACCCGGAAGAGATGTTGCTCAACACAGATGCTGAGCCGGATCTTACCAAAGGATTCACGACTCTCTTCAACGGTAAAGATTTGGAAGGTTGGACATCTAAAGGGGGAACATGCACCTTCGAAGTGCGCGACGGTCTGCTCGTCGGCAAATGTGTTCCGGGATCCAACAGCACTTACCTATCCACAGATCTGGCAGACTATAAAGATTTTGTGTTCACCTGCGATATGAAGTGGGAAGTCGACGGCAACAGCGGAGTCATGTTTCGCGCCAAGTCAAGAACCGACAAGAATGGCAACGAAGACGTATACGGACCGCAGGCTGAAATGGAAGGGTTTTCGATGGATCGACATTGGTCGGGCGGCATCTATGGACAGAGCTGCGGAGGCTATTTCTATCCATTGTGGTTAAAGGAACACAAAGAAGTTCGAGCAGCCACCAAGCGAGACGACTGGAACCGTTTAACTATTTCAGCTAGAGGCAATGTCGTCAAAACATGGGTGAATGGTGTAGCGGCATCGCATTGGATCGATGATGGAACCTACCCCAAAGGTTTTTTTGGCTTGCAGATTCACAAGGGGCCCAAAGGGACCGTGCTCTGGAAGAATATCCGTGTAAAACGCCTGGAACCCAAACCAAACGTCGTGTTCATCCTGGCCGATGACCTCGGTTGGAGCGATACGACACTCTTTGGAACGACGAAATTTTACAAGACACCCAACATCGAGCGCCTCAGCGCTCGCGGGATGACGTTTACGCACGCCTACTCTTCCAGCCCGCTTTGCTCGCCAACTCGGGCCAGCATCATGACTGGACTGAGTCCGGCGCGAACGGGCATCACATCGCCCAATTGTCACTTGCCGAAGGTCGTCCGTCGAGCGACTTCCCCCGCCGCGGCCGCACCGAGCAGCAAAGCAACCATTCCCACGTCAGTCTCCCGGCTAGACACCAGCTACTATACTTTGGCGGAAATGTTCATGGACCATGGCTATGCGACTGCACACTTTGGGAAATGGCATCTCGGGCCTGAGCCTTACTCGCCCTTAGAACATGGCTTCGACGTTGACGTCCCTCACTGGTCCGGCCCGGGGCCGGCGGGGAGTTACGTTGCACCTTGGAAGTTTCCCGACTTTGATCCGCAGACACCTTCCGAACACATCGAAGATCGCATGGCTGAAGAGGCCGTTCGGTTCATGGAAAACCACAAGGATCAGCCTTTCTTTTTGAACTATTGGATGTTTAGTGTCCACGCCCCCTTCGATGCCAAGCAGGACTTAATCGATGAATATAAGAAGCAAGTAGATCCCCAGTATCCACAACGCAGCCCGACTTATGCGGCTATGATCGAGAGTATGGATGACGCAGTAGGAACCTTGCTTGACGCACTCGACCGACTACAGATAGCGGATAAGACGATCATCGTGCTCGCTACGGACAACGGCGGCAATATGTATAACGAAGTCGATGGCACGACGGCAACCAGCAATGCCCCCTTGAGAGGCGGAAAAGCGACGTTGTATGAAGGTGGGGTACGCGGGCCAGCCATCGTGGTGCAGCCTGGTGTAGTAGAAGCGGGCTCGCGAAGCGACCAAGTCATTCAAAGTTGTGACTTCTACCCGACTTTGTTGGAGTTGCTAGCCATTGAACCGCAAGCTGAGCAATCTTTTGATGGCATCAGCATTGTTCCTGCTCTGCAAGGGAGGCCCCTTGAGCGCGATGCGATTTTCACGTTTTTTCCTCACAGCCCAAGGGTTCCAGATTGGTTGCCTCCAGCAGTCAGCGTTCATCGAGGGGACTGGAAACTAATTCGAATCTTCCACGGTGGCGACAATCGAGAGCACCGCTACAAACTCTATAACCTGAAAGAAGATATCGGTGAAACGAATAACCTTGCTGCAAAGCATCCCGAGCGAGTCATCGAACTTGATGCCTTGATTGAATCATTCCTTGAGGAAACAAAGGCGGTCCTTCCACGGCCGAATCCCAAGTTCAATCCTGCCAAGTATGAGCTGGAGCTGGAAGGTAAGGCAGAACTCAAGGGTACGAAACGCGCTTCAAATAAGAAAAAAACTTCAACAAGTTGAGCATCTTGATTGGCATCAGGTAGAAACCTATTGGCCAATTAAGCAGCCTTAAACCATCACGATGAAGGGGCATAGCTCTTCATGCCTTAAAGTCTGACGCGTCAATCTTGAGTCGCCTAGCGAACACATTTAAAAAACGACTCATTTCTGTTCGGTTCCTAGTCGAGATGGAAGACCTCCTGTAGGTCCACTGATATAGGACTATTATCTGAGTTCGACGGCATGATCTCCTTCATGTATCTCCACCACTTTCGGCATATGTCCGTATGGGCAATGCTTTCCCATCGTGATTCGTCGTCGATCTCGGCGTACGCAAAAAGTTGATGCGTCTCTGGGTGTAGGAAGATTGAGTAGTTGTGAACTCCGTGGGATCTCAAGGTGTCATTCAATTCTGGCCAAATTGGATTATGTCGCTTGCGGTATTCGTCAAGCTGCTCTGGGTCTACCTGCATCACGAATGCTTTTCGAATCATGGTATTCCTTCCTCCCCTATTAACCGACCAGGAAATGGATGTGATTTATATTTTTCTGAAATAATAATCATATTTTTCGGATCTCTTGCAAGTTAAATTGGCGATTGGCTTAGTAGGAACTTTACTTCTTTCGCTTATTCCTATTTGCGAATTGAGGAGTATTGAAATGCCTCATAATCTGGCATCTTTGACCCTGAACTATCGTTGGCTCAGAGACGTTGGATTTCCAACCAAATCTAAGGGTCAAGCCCACTTTAGTTCTTCGTTACCCAATTCTTATCCCTCTTGGGCTTGTGGTTGGAGTTCAATCTGAACTGGAGTCTAGCCTAGAGGCTTTATGGACAAAAAATTAAGGGAGACGAGGCAAGGCAACTCAGCCATAAATCGCAAAAAAGGACGTCTTTTCGAGTAAGATATGTAGGTTCTCCTATTATCACATCAATTCGGCATTTTATGTCCAATTTTTCGTTGTTTAGACGTAGTACAGGGTTGAGGTATGTACTCTCCTCAGTGGCCAGAGACTCTCAGCTAGGGGCAACTTCAGTCCAAAACTCCTGATGAATACTCGCTTTATGAAAAAACAAACCTCTTATGTCGTCACGCTGCTACTCGGTTTGTGTGCCTCCCCTTCATTTGCATATCAGGTCTGGATGGGCACTCATCTGATGCAATCAACCATGGCAAGCAACCTAGGCGATTGGGATTTAACGGCCAGCCTCTTGGATGGAGTAAATATCAATCGTGCACCTCACGACACGAATCCCGCGAGCAACTCAGACTGGCAGACGATTCTCGGACAAGTTTCTCATGTGAAAAACACAATGACCGAAATTGCTCGCTCCGAGGTATCAAGGAACCCCGCGGTAATCGACGACAACGCCATAAACCAAATAGCCGATGAATTGCAGCAGAAATTCACCGCTGCCAACAATTTCGGATACGACATCGATCACATCATGTTTTATGACAACCGCACTACCTACCAAGGTACGGAATACGATTACAATTGGACGGAAACTGAGGCGCAACACATGCGAGACTGGTTGGACAATAACGGCCACTCGGAAGTCAATCTAATTTGGAACGCACGTAACAACAGCCAAGCGAATCGAAACTGGAGCGAGAACACCTTAGTTAACCATGTGATGATTGAGGCCAGCGCTAACTCTCTGCTTACCAACGCCAACAACCAAATCACACTGCTGAATTGGCTGTGGACCAATCCGAATACGATCAACAAAGACATCATCCTGCAGATCCCCCGTTCGAACAACTCGATGACGCAGTACGCATCAACCCGTCGCGTGGCAGTCATGCTGGGAAACGAGATCGGCTACGAGAATGGAATGCAGAGCGACCGACTGGTATTCCTCCCGGTCACCTACAACGACAACTACGCCTATCTCCCGGAAACAACCTCCGGCGGCAATGCCTATACTAATTCTCTCACCAGCCTCACCCTCTCCCTCATCGAACAGCGCCCATTGTTCGAAGGAATCGGTGGCATTCCCACCAACGCCGACGCTGACAGCTTTGTGCGGAATGTTATGGAGCCTGACTTTGGTCCTCTAATCGCTGGTTGGGAAACCTGGAGTGAAGTCTCCGCTGATACTTGGGATGCAACCCAAATTACCGGAGTAACCGCCCAAGCAGTGGGCACACCTGAGGCAGGAGGTGTGTGGTTTAACTTTAACAACGCCACCGTCGAGAATGGGGCAAGCAGCGACGGGCAATATGGAAACCTGGGACCTACGGGGGCCGATACCTCGGTCGCTGCCCCTACTGATGGTGTAACGTTGTCGAACGGGTTCGACGGGTTTATTGACTTCATATTAACCGACACCACCGGCACCGACAGGACCCTGACCGGGTTTCACTTCGATCTAGGCGCTTTTCGGACTAATGCCGCCACAGACTGGGAATTGTCCGTGTTGACAGGAAGTGACATCACTGTGGGTTCTCTGGCAACGGGAACGGCGACTGTACTTGCAGGGCCAATGCAAGACGATGAAAGCATCGACCTCACAGGACTGGCCGACAACACACTGGATGCGAATGGCTCGGTGACGTTCCGACTGAATTTCACAGGAGGCGGAGCGCCAGAGACCACTAGTAGTGGTCACCATTTGTTCCTAGACAATGTGGGCGTAACCGGCCTGACCCTCGGTGTGTCGGGTGACTATGACGGTGATGGGGATGTGGATGGAACCGACTTCCTCGAGTGGCAACGTAACGATGGCACACCCGCTGGTCTCGCAGCATGGCAAAGCAATTACGGTGCTCCGACAATGCTGAGTGCTTCCTCGGCAACAGTACCTGAGCCTTCTGCAGGGGTGCTTGTTGTTAGTGGAATGGTTCTAAGTCTCATTCGGAAGTGTCGAGCTAGCACAGTCTGTGCTTTAATTGTTCTTGTGGCATTCCACTCGGCCCATCAGGCGACAGCACAGATAAGCGTTAGTCCGCTTTTCGACATGTCTCCAGATTCCAATGCTTTGGTGTTAGCTACGGGAGGAAGTTTCAGCAACGTGATCAATGGCAGTCCATTTCAGCAAGAATCGCTCATTACTCACGAGGGCTATCAGTACGCCACTTGGTATCACAATGGAACCAATCAGGACATCTACATTGCGCGTCGCTCTTTGACTGGCAACACGTGGGAAACCATCGACACTGGTTTCGACATGGTCAATGGCAATCAAAATTGGGATTCTCACAATGTGATTTCAATGGGAATCTCGGGCGACGGACGAATCCACTTGGCCTTCGATCACCACGTGGATGGGCTACGCTATGTCACCACGAATTCTGGAGTCGCAACAAGTTCAGGAGGCGTTTGGAATAGTTCAATTTTCAACGCGGAGCGAGATTCATTGAACCTTGGTGGTTCTTCAATTCCTAGAGTGACATATCCTCGTTTCACAAATGTGGGCGATGACCTAGTCTTATCCTATCGCGATTACGGCAGCGGTAACGGTGACCATAGAATTGCAGACTACAACTCACAAACAGGGCAATGGAGCAGTACTCGGTTCGTGACTAAGGGAAGATCAACTGGCCAAATCTATGATGACGTCAATAATAATCCTTCGAACAGTCGCAATTCCTACCATAATGGATTCCACGCTGACAGCACCGGCAGACTGCACACTACCTGGACCTGGCGGGAAGGTACTCAAGATGGGAATCATGACATCATGTACGCCTATAGCGATGACAAGGGAGTGACTTGGCGGAATAACAATAATGTTCAGGTCGGGACGAATGCCTCGCCGATCACGCTGAATTCCCCTGGCATTGAAGTCGTCGATCTCGATCGTCGCCACGCATTGCTTAATCAACAGGGTCAAATTGTCGACGCTGAAGGAGGCGTGCATGTGCTGATGTTTCACCGACCTAAGGGACCCACTTACACAAATTCACCGTTCAGCGACGCATCAAATTCCGACTATCATCACTATTACCGCAATCCGCTGACGGGAATCTGGGATGTCAACCAGTTTCCATCCGGTATAGCAGTGGGTAGCCGCCCCAGGATCGGCGTGGATAGCGCCGGTCATCTGTTCGGTGTTTATACGCAAAGCAGAGACTTGGTCATTGTCGGCGCGGAGAAAACTATGGGCGGTTATGCAGATTGGGAAGTCTTGTACCGTGAGCAAACGCGCAATTACGATGGCACACCGCTGCTAGATACCAAACGCTTGTTCGATGAAGGAATATTATCGATTTTTGTTCAAGAAGAACCTACCAGCACTTCCCCAACCGATCCGACCGGTAGTCCGCTCCACATTATCGAATTTAACACCCACGTCCCCGGGCCGCCGGTAATGCCGGGCACTCTGATCGCCGGCTGGGATATGTTTAGTGGGGGTGGTTCGTCTCCTGTGAGTGCTTCGGTCACTACAGCGGGTGTCACTGCTTCGTTTGTGACGACCACAGAAGGACTAGCTTGGCACACCAACGACGGTCGGGGCGCGAGTGCGGACGGCGATTGGGGAGCTTTTGCGGGTCCACCAATAGCAAGCACAATCGCCGGGGATGGTGTGACCAATGAAAACCTGGAGTTGCCCAACGCAACCACAGGCGGCACGATTACTTTCACGATCACCAACAATGGTGCGACAGACATCGAGCTGGACAGCTTTCATTTCGATGCGTACGCCTTCCGCCCCAAAGCAGCCAGAACCTACGAATTGAGCGTGGTTTCGGGAGACATTACCAATGGTGTGATTTACACTTCTGCCTCAGATGAGATCACCAGCGTTGGTGGAGCCTGGGACAACTTGGCGCATGACGATATCAGTCACTCCTTGTCAGGACTTGCAGATAACATTCTAGAAATTGGTGGTACCGCGAGTTTTTTGCTGGCTTTTTCGGGTGGAGCGGGTGACGGTTCCGGTGGCCACGATCTCTGGGTCGACAACATCGCCATCACTGCGGTAGTGAACGCAATCCCTGGAGACTTCGATGGCGACGGAGATGTGGATGGGAATGACTTCCTAGTGTGGCAACGCACAGATGGCACACCCGCTGGGCTCGCAGCGTGGCAAAGCAATTACGGTGCGCCGACATTGCTCAGTGCATCATCGGCAGCTGTGCCTGAGCCAAACTGTCTAATATTCATGCTTCTGGGGGCGTCGTGTTTTAAGAGATTTCGCCTATGAAGTTTGGCGGTCTCATATTAATAAACCGACTTTGGCTAAAAAGACTGGCAATGTTCGCTTTCTCGGCTCGTCACAAAGTCTGCAGATTTGGAGGAAGTTCGCAAGCGATTGAACGACTTCTCCGCCAATATATGCATTGAATTACAGCTATGAGATGACCTTACGGGATCGATTTCGCATCGATCCGAATCAGGCCGGTTTAAATAGAACTTCGCAAATGATTCTTCAACTTGCGACTGCCTTTTTCATCTAATTGGTGGACAAGATTTTCACCGCTGATTCACCGCAAAAAATTTATTTCGGGTTGGTTAGAAGGAAAAAGCATGAAAAGAAACATGATCATGACTGTATTCATTACGTTCGCAGTGCTCGAGACTCAGTTGCAAATGAAAGTAGTGACAGCGGCGCATTCCAATCCCAATATTGTACTTATCTTGTCTGACGACCAATCGTGGACCGATTACGGATTTATGGGTCATGATGTTATCCAGACTCCGCATCTTGACAAGTTAGCTAGGGAAAGTGTGACATTCCGCAGAGGGTACGTGCCGACCGCATTGTGTCGACCCGCGCTTGCGACAATCGTGACAGGACTCTATGCCCATCAACACAGGATCACGGGAAATGATCCCGCTACGAACTCCGCGAATCTTGCACATTCAGAGCGAACAGGGTCTGATCCACGTGAGATGTTGATTGCAAACATCGACAAATACCCCACGATTCCTCAGATGTTGGCAGAAAAGGGATATCAAAGCTTTCAGTGCGGAAAATGGTGGGAGGGAAGCTACCTACGTGGAGGATTCACGCATGGGATGACACGTGGCTTCCCCAAACGAGGTGGACGACACGGGGACGATGGGTTAAAGATTGGCCGCGAGGGCATGCAGCCAGTTTACGATTTCATTGACACAGCTACAGAGGCCGGCAAGCCCTTCTTTATCTGGTACGCGCCATTCCTGCCACACGAGCCCCACAATCCACCACAGCGAATCTTGGCGAAGTACACAAGAGAGGGGTTACCAGAATCGCTTTCGGCCTATTACGCAATGTGTGATTGGTTCGATGAAACTTGTGGACAGCTTCTTAATAAGCTGGATGAAAAGGGAATCGCGGACAATACATTGGTGATCTATGTCACTGACAATGGTTGGATACCAAACCCTAACGGCGGTGGCTTTGCCGAAGGTTCCAAACTTAGCCCATACGAAGGAGGCACGAGGACGCCAATCCTGTTTCGTTGGCCCGACAAGTTTAAGCCGGGAGAGCGACAGGAACTTTGCAGCAGCATTGATATTGTTCCAACAATCCTGGCGGCGGCGGAGGCAGAGATTCCCGACAATCTACCAGGCCTTAATTTATTGTCCAATTTGCAAGAAGGGACTCCCATCGACCGAGATGTGATCTATGGTGAATCGTTCGCACATGACATAGCCGATATCGAAAACCCACAGGCGTCCCTTTTGTATCGTTGGGTCATCCGAGGTTACGACAAATTACTTCTCACATACGATGGCCAATTGGGGAGGGTAAAGTTCCCCTCACAAAGCGGTGAGCCGCAGTTATTTGATTTAAAGTCAGATTCAAAAGAAACGGTAAATCTCGCAGCTCAGAAACCTGCGTTAGTAAAAGAGCTGCGCGCACTGCTAAACGAGTGGTACCCGGTTACAGAGCGTAAAGTGGACGCGATCGCAACGAAAGTAAACTCCTCTGAGAAAAAGGAAAGAAAACAAGAGTTGCGAAAGCAGTAGCCAGCATTGCTGGATAATTCTAGTCTTCAAAGGATTCGAGATAGCCCTCTAATGTTGTTGGTTGATCATCAAGGCAGTCACAGACTTTGCTGGGAAGAGTAACTGTTCGACAAGAAAACTGAAATAAAAAAGCCAGCATAGAAGGGAGCCGATTTGAAAACCAGAATATTTACGCGTAGACAAACTGGGTCGAAACGTACCCCCGTCTGCACATGATTTTTTTGCTAAGACAAAATCCTTTCGGTACACTTCTTGGATAGGCTTCAAATCAGTCAGACCTATCAAACTCTTCAAGAGAGATGGGATGAATCGGTTGTTATAGGTGTTTCTTCCTTGAAGGTGCACCCACCCTTGCACGGAATTGATAGTATTCCGTGCCACAATTTCTAAAACATGGACCATCGAGCAAGACCAAGCGTTGTCCATTTCGATGCAATCAGAACGCCAGTAGGGACTTACGCTATCCGCTAAAAACTTCGGAACCACGAATAATTGTGCCTCCAAAGCCGAAGGTTACTGGTTCGAATCCAGTCGGGGAAACGAGAGCGAGCCTTAATTCATGAATTTCACCTGAAAAGTAGGATGCTCCACCATGACAGCTTTGGACCACGCCGAGGTAATTGATGTGAACAGGTAAGAGTGACAGAAAACCATTATACCCATCTTAACTTGCTTGAACTGGCTCTCCAGTTGGAGCATGACTAACTAGGTTCCCTCAAGGCGAACGTAAGGGAGGGATGGTAAAAAAACTGAGATCAGTGGGGCCCCCCGTAGAGAAACGACTTTCAAATCGACGCGCCCTATCACTCTCGCGCACGAAGTCGCCAGCTAACCTCATCAATTCTGAATCGCTTGATAAGTCGGCATGACCAGCGGCCTCCTAGAAGGCTCTATAACGCATCGCACGACAACAAGGCATCGAAGTGGCTGTCTGCAATCCGCGCTCACTAGGCGTCATTTGCGGGCCCTTAAGCGAGATGAAACATTGCTGTGATCCATCTTTACCCCACACATACGTGATAGGGTATTGCAATCAATTGCAAATCATCTCATTCAATAGCATTCTGGCAGTGCAGATCAGAACGAACCCCAACCAGCGGTTGATGCTTCGCCGGCCGGGGGCGATGTTACAGGATTTCCTAACCGATCAGCCTTGCGACTTCCAGGCCCTTGGCCATATCTCGCTCCGCATACACTTGGGTTACATCTGCAGCGCTGTGGCCCAGAATGATCTGGGCTGCCTCCAGACCAAACCTCCGTCGCACCTCGGTAGCTGCCGCATGGCGGAGTTGATTGGGGGACCACCGATGTTCTGACTGCCACTGCTTCAACTCGGCGATCTGAGCAGGGGTCATGTCCTTGGTGACTTTGGAACCTAGCTCGGGGTGTGGGAAGGTTTTGTCACAGGCGTAGTGAATTGCTCGACGGTAGCTATTCGTGGTGTAACGAGCCCCCGCGGTTTTCTTGGGTTTCTTTTTACGATTAGAACCTGGTCGATTGCCACAACTCAGTGGAGTGACTCGCCATTCATGCTGCCTGGCCAGACGTTTCTTCTCGCTGTCAATGGGACGAAAGCAATACTCTTCCGATCCTCGGGCTAAATACCTGAGCAGGATTTCTTGAGCCTGTGGACCCAGGAAAACATGTCTCTGACGCCCATGATGCTCTGTCTTGTGGGAACTGGGCCGGTAGATCCACACCTCACCGCTTCGGTCGAAGTCGCATGGCCTCATCAAGCAAACTTCAGCCGGTCTCATGCCTGCAATTCGCTGGATTCGTACCATGTCCGCCAGGACGCTTGTCATGAAAGGGAGCGTTTTCTCGACTATTTGCTTCTCAACAGGCTCCACAGGGTCCGACTCTCTTGCTCCAGATCGGCCCTGTCGAAGCCCTGGCAGAGCAGCCAATGCCTGGTAAACAGCAGGGGGAACAAGCTCCTCGGCCACAGCCCATTTGAACATGCGTTTGATACGGCCAATCTGAGAATTCACATAGTTTCTTGAGTGGTTCTCATCGATCATCCGCTGCCTGAGGTTCTTCAGGGCCAAGGGACCGAACTCAGCAGCAGGCGATTTTCCGTACCATTCCCTGAGGAATCGTAGAGCGATTCGGATGCTTGGATTTTCTCCAGTGCACTTACCATCTTTCACATAATAGCCCTTGGCGTACTGCCAGTATCGAGCACACAGCTCGACTATCGTAGGACTATCGGTTGGAGCGAAAATCGGGTTCCGATTATTCTGCAGCCACTCGCCGATAAGGCAGTCGTACTTACGTTTGCTAACTTGGGTGCCGTGGGGTCCCAGGTAATGATCCCTCCCATTGAGAGTGACGACAGCTTGTCCGCTAGCACGATGCTTGCGGTACTTGGGAAGGTGATTGTTCGACCATGGCATGATGCGGGTCTCCTTTGCCTTGTGCCAAAAACGGTATGTACCGTTTTTGAAGCTTGGGAAACGCCGCTCCGTCGAACGTCGACAGGTAACAGAAACTCTTATTTCGGCGAGAGTTACGTCCAGCACGCCCGGCAGGACTCGAACCTGCAACCCCTGGTTCCGAAGACCAGTGCTCTATCCAATTGAGCTACGGACGCGTGAAGCTAAAGAGCAGCATAAAAGAATCCCCGGTCCTGGACAAGCGGCGGGAGGTGATTGCTGAATTCAAATCACCGATGGCAGCAAAATCTCGCAATTATGAGTCTCTATGCCAGCCAACCCAGGAGGCTCAGCAGGGCCATAACTCCCACCATGAACACCACTACCCATACACCGAAACGGAAGGCGTGACTCAGGATGGGTCCGATTTCCTCGTGCCGTGTGGCGGCGCAGACCAAGCTTACACTCACGATGAGGGGTACGGCATACCACAAGTTCACCACTGCCAACAAAGGAGTGAAAGATGCGAACACTGCTTCGATCGAGTTGCTGAATATCATGGCAATTGTCTGAAATGTGAAACTGCAAATTCTTTGAGGTTTTATTCCTCGGTTGTCGACTCAGAATCTTTTTCTTCCTTCTTATGAGGCTTAATGATCAAGGGGCCGGCAACTGCATCGCAGACTACCAGGACGTTCAGCAGCCCCGCGATCATGGTGTAGACCGTGCCGATCTCAAAGAAGGGATGGTACTCGACGGTCCACTTGGCGAGTTCATTGGGTTGCCTGGTCATATGACCTGAGTCATCCTTCCAGTCGACCGGTCCATTTCTGGGGGGAGCCATAAAGTTGCTCCCAAACAGCAAGGGTTCATTATTGAGCATCCGGTGGCGTTGGATCAGCATGGGAGTTGCCGGCAGTCCGACGCCGAGTTGACAAAAGTATTGCCAGCGGAATTGCTGTTCCCAGGGTACGGCCGCGTAAACCACCTTTCCACCGCCAAGGTAAAGCCCATAGGCGAACGTACCGAGGATGCAAATGAAAAACAGTAAGCCTTTGCCAGTGCGGCCCTGGTAGAGGTGGCCTAGGCCTGGAATTGCCCAAGCCAGAACTCCTGCAAGCCACGGGTTTTTCAAGTCAAGCACAATCGCATCTTCGGGGGCATCCGAACCTGCTGCATTGGGTATGAGGGTCTTTGCCATTAAGGGGTGACTCGGGAAAAATGTTTACTCAAATATCCAGCTCAAACTCTTATAGGAGTCATTATTGTAAATATTGAAGCGTTGAAAACCCAGGTCGAAACCGATCTGGCAGCTACAGAAAAAACGCTTTTCCGAAGAGCATTCGCCTTCAAGCGGAGAATCTTGGCATAGAGTCCCATTATTACTTGAATGCCAGCACTACGGTTGCCAGGATGGCAACGACAATGAGGACTCCGACGAGTACTCGCCAGTTCGATTTTCTGGCGTCTGCGACCGGCCCACTGTGAAGGCGTTGGGTAAGATTGGGGCTCTTGGCAAGAGGTTCTCCAATGTACTCTTGTTTTGGTTGGGAGTTTAGATTGAGGCGAGACTCGTTGGAGCTTCCAGAAAGCAATTGCTCGAGGCGTTCGGCAAGTAGCTCGGCCGTCTGGGGGCGATCCTCCGGTTTTTTCTCCAACATAGCGTCAACCAGATCAGCGAACTCGCTTGGACAATCCGCCAAGATTACATCTAAGCGAGGAGGCGCGCTCTCCAGGTGCTGGTCGAAGATCTCTGCAAAATTCGCTCCATCAAATGGAACATGTCCGGCAACCATTTCAAACAGGATGCAACCGAGCGCGTAAATATCCAGGCGTCCATCGATATCATCTTGAGCAGTGATTTGTTCGGGAGGCATGTAACGCCAGGTTCCCACGGTGTGGCCCGAAGCTGTAAGTCGTGAATCGTTCAGATCGCGTGCCAACCCAAGGTCGCCGAGCTTCACAAAGCCATCTTCCGAAAGGTACAGATTTGCCGGTTTGAGATCTCGATGCACACAGCCTCGCTGATGTGCGTGACCCAGTGCACGGCAAATTTGGACAGCGACCTCAGCAGCCTCGCGCCAGGGGATGCGGCCTCGGACCAGGAGCACATCTTTGAGTGTGCCACATTCGACCAATTCCATAGCACAGTAGATGCTTCCGTCATGAAGGCCGGCTTCGAATACATGCACGATATTTTCGTGGTCTAACTTTTTCAGCAAAGCCACTTCACGGACGAATCGATTTTGAATCTCCGGTTCCAACTCCTTGGTGCCGTGCAAGAGTTTAATGGCCACTCTTTGACCAGTTTCCTGGTGGGTCGCTTCATAAACCGCTCCAAAACCTCCTTTGCCAAGGCATCGTCCTAGTACGTAGGGTCCGACGAACTCCCTATCGGTAGAATTCGAACTAGATGGTTCGCGCTTGGTATCTTGCGAAATCATAATAAGAAACTCGCTACGGTGGGTGGATGCCGCCCAGTGATCAATGGCATTTTAACAACACTTTCGATAGGCCCCAACAGAGGGGAGAAGAAAATACTCATTGACAAAGTCCCAATGACCAGATTTGTGCCGCAAAAACAACCCTTGGATCATCAGACCAGATATGCACTGCTGAGTTTAGCAGTTCGATTTGCTAGGGCCTCCTGCTTGGATTAGGCTGGTTTCATGGGTACTAAATGGGTAGATATGAGTTCTCCGGAGCAATCAGCACGCGAATTTGCGAGGCAAGTGCTGATTGAGCGAATGGCTGTCGTAGAGTCGATACTGCCACTCGCAGCGCACCATTATCGCGAGGATGTGGAGCATGTCCACCAATTACGAGTCGGTTGTCGGCGTGCTTCGGCCGCACTTAGAGCATTTGAACCATTGTTCACTTCTAAGCCAAAGGGTGTAAGAAAATGGTTGAAGCGGATCCGCAACGCAGCGGGACCGGCCCGAGACATGGATGTTCTGCTCGAGAGGTTTTCTCAAGAATCCTCGCCAGACTCTGTAACCGAGTATGCTATGGAACGCCTGGAGGCTGAGAGGCGCGAAGCTCAGGGAAAATTGGTCCAAGTGGCAAAAAAGGCTTCGCGGGGGAAGCTGGTCGAAAGCGTTGAAAAATGTTTGCGGGCGCTTGCCAAGGATTCTGGCACGGCAAAACAGATCGATAACCGTGAGTTGGGTCGCATCGCCCTGAGAGTAGCCAGCAATGCTTTTTTACCACTCTCGCATCTTTCCAGCCCGACTATCACCGAATTGCATCAAATGCGGATCGCTGGGAAGCGAATGCGTTATTCCATCGAGATTTTTCACGCAGCGTTTCCGAATGCGCTGCGCGAGAAAGTATACCCCGTGATTGAGAGCCTGCAGGATCGACTCGGAGTGATCAATGACCATGCGACGGCACAGAAACTTTTTCAAACCTGGCTGGCACCTATGGAGGCGAACTCCCTGGCAGCTGAACTGGCGTCCCGCATTGTCTCGGAACACAAAGAGGCTAAACGGCTCAGGAAGAGATTTCTGAAATGGTGGACTGACCAGCGTGTGGCAGAACTGGGAAAGCAACTAGAGGATTTCACGAGAGAGGCAAATCCACTCCGCTAATCCGCAGGCGGATCATGCCCCTTAGCGAGACTTCCACCATATCCCGAGGGTTGCCAGGAACAGTATCCATTCCGTGGCAAAAAAATACCAAGTCGGATTGGTGACCCCGGTGTACATCAAGAGACTGATCGTCCGCATGATTGCGAGGCTGGCATGGACGATCAGACAAGTCAACAAAGAAGCTGACAAGACTTCTGGACGCACCAACGGCAAGAGAAATACTAATCCGAGTGCCAGTTGCAAACCGCCATATACAGTAAAGTATTCGCTCTGGCCTGAGCCGGGGCGAAGCTCGAAGCCGATCGAGCTGGCTGTCTTGGTAGGCTGCAACACGCACCAGGCGGCGAGAACGAGGTACAGAATGCCAACGACGGCGAGGTAAATGCGGGTCATGGTAGTTGCCTTTTGTGGTGCGCTCGGCACTAGTACGAAATGAGAAAACCCCGATGGGAGAATTGATCTCCCGCCGGGGTTTGCAGGTTTTCAAAGTTGAATCGTCAGTTGATCGGGGTCGAGGACGACCCGGCTCGCTTGGCAAGAAGTTACTCGCGCCTAGCGCCTCACAACTAGCGCCTCACTCAATACATGTCGTCCATGCCAGGGGCCGCCGCGGCCTTTTTGTCCTTCTTAGGAGCCTCGGCGATCAGGGCGTCGGCGGTCAACAACAAGGTCGAGACGCTGGCCGCGTTCTGCAATGCGGTGCGAGTGACCTTGGTGGGATCAATAACACCGGCCTTGACCATGTCTTCGTAGACGTCGGTCGCGGCGTTGTAGCCATAGTTCCCCTTAGAGTCGGCCACTTTTTCACAGACGATGCCGCCGTCCTGTCCGGCATTGGCAGCGATGGAAGTCAGCGGAGCACGACAGGCACGCAGGACGATGTTGTAGCCAACCTTCTGGTCATGGCTCAACTCGCCCGGCTTCACAGCGGTGCTGGCTCGCAAGATGGCGACCCCACCACCGGGGAGAATTCCTTCTTCCACCGCAGCACGGGTGGCATGCAGGGCATCTTCGACGCGGGCTTTCTTCTCTTTCATTTCGCTTTCGGTTGCGGCACCCACATTGACCTTGGCAACGCCACCGGCGAGTTTCGCCAGACGCTCTTCGAGCTTTTCCTTGTCGTAGTCACTAGAGGTGTTCTCAATCTCGCGGCGAATTTGCTCGATGCGACCCTTGATTGCGTCGCTCTTGCCGGCACCCTCGATCAGGGTGGTGTTGTCCTTGCCAACGATCACCTTTTTGGCACGACCAAGTTCTTTGAGGCCAACGCTCTCCAGCTTGATGCCAAGGTCCTCGAAAATGGCCTGACCACCGGTCAGGATGGCAATGTCTTCTAGCATCGCCTTACGACGGTCGCCAAAGCCAGGAGCCTTCACGGCACAGACGTTGAACGTGCCACGCAAACGGTTGATAACCAGCGTTGCGAGGGCTTCCCCTTCGATGTCTTCAGCGACAATCAACAATGGCTTGCCACTGTTTACGACGGCTTCCAGGCAAGGAACGAGATCCTTCACATTGGTGATCTTCTTCTCGTGAACGAGCACGTAACAGTCTTCGAGCACACACTCCATGCTGGCGGTGTCGGTCACGAAGTATGGAGAGAGATATCCTCGGTCGAACTGCATACCCTCGACCCACTCGACTTCAGTAGCCAGGCTCTTGCCTTCGTCGACGGTGATGACGCCGTCCTTGCCGACCTTCTCCATGGCCTTGGCAAGCATGTCGCCGATCTCGCGATCGCCGTTCGAGGCAACCGTGCCGACCTGGGCCATTTCTTCGGAGGTCTTGATCTTGACGGCCATCTTTTTAAGTTCGGCCGTGATGTCTTCGACGGCTTTTTCAATACCTTGCTTCATTTGCACGGGGTTCACGCCAGCCACAACGGCCTTGAGACCTTCGTTGAAAATGGCTTCGGCCAGAACCGTGGCCGTGGTGGTGCCGTCGCCTGCGACGTCGCTCGTCTTGCTGGCGACTTCTTTGACCATCTGGGCACCCATGTTCTCATAGGTATCCTCAAGTTCAATTTCCTTGGCAACGGTGACGCCGTCTTTGGTGACCGTGGGTGAGCCAAAGGATTTTTGCAGAATGACATTCCGACCTTTGGGGCCGAGGGTGATCTTGACCGCGCGGGCCAGTTTGCCGACGCCGCGACGCATGGCATCGCGGGCTTCTTGATCAAAAGCGATCATTTTGGCCATGGGAGTAATTCCTTATTGGTTACAGTTGATATTCGAGAATCGGACTGGTCGCTTAAGCGACCAGTCCATAGATGTTGTGAAATCAGTCGATGACAGCGAGGATGTCCCCTTCGCTCATGAGAAGGAATTCCTCGTCATCGATTTCAATAGTCTCGGGGGCATAGCTCGTGAACAAAACGCGATCCCCCTTCTTGACTTGCATTTCGCCGCGGGTGCCGTCGTCAAGCAACTTGCCAGTGCCTACGGCGATAATGGTGCCGCGCGAGGGCTTGTCCTTAGCACTGTCGGGGAGATAAATGCCGCCGGTGGTGACGTCCTGCGATTCGTCGCGAGAGACGACGACTTTGTCGCCGAGGGGTTGTAGGGTAACCTTACTCTTCTTCTTGGTGGCGGTAGCTGCCATGTACGATGTCCTCCGAAATGAGAATTGGATGTGGATATGTTTGATTGAGTTTGTGAACGAAAGCTGGGCGCAGAACTTACCCGCTGGGTGCGACACGCATTTGCAACCAGCGCGCCAAAGCCAGAGGTTGCCGTAAATGCTTTATTGTCAAGGCTTTAAGGCAACGATGGTGCCGCGTGCCGTCCTGCCATTTTGGGTAAATCCAACGAATCCAGGCTATTTGACGGGGTAATCTGCTGCCATTTTGGCAGCACGCACTTTTCAATAGTGCGGCGGCTTTTCGTGGGGCAAGTCCTCGCCGGTGCGATCAAGCAATCCACGAGCCACCTGGGCCAATCTCTCGATCTCGCGCCGCTGACGTTCCAGTTCAGCCTGTTGCTCGAGGACAACCTCGTTGAGTTCGTCGAGTTGACGCTGCTGGAACGTGAGCTTTTCCTGCAGCACGACGAGCGACAGCGCCTTATTTGATTCTTCCGCCATGAAATGCAACCTAGGCCGAAGAAGTTAAATAGGCAAGGGCCGACGATTTGACGGATTCCCCTCGGGACGGGGATAATTCTAGTGAGCTACCCGATTCTAGCCGTCGCCGGATGGCGATGGTTCGCAAGGTTCAGTTAACCATCTCCTTCCGGCGACGGCTATTAAAGAACAATTATCGCACTCCCTCACCCAGGAGAAACACTATGGCTACCCAAACCGCAGAACAGCTAACCAAGAAAAAATGCCTCCCATGCGAGGGGGGGGTCGATCCCTATTCGGCTACCGAGGCCAAGGACCAACTAGCCAATCATGAAGGTTGGTACCTCACCCACGACGGCCAACGGATCCGCAAGGATTGGAAAGTAAAGAACTTCATGGCGGGATTGGACTTCTTTAATAAGTGTGCCGAAGTCGCAGAGGCGGATGGTCATCACCCGGACCTCCATATCGAAGGCTATCGCAATGTATCGGTCGAGTTGTGGACTCATGCCATTGGCGGCTTGTCGGAAAACGATTTCATTCTCGCCGCTAAGATTGACCAACTTCCCATTCAACTGGCAAGTAAGTAGCGATGCCCACTGACAAATTTCCTGCCCTGGTTGTGCGACGCGAGGGTAAATCACAGGCGACTTGTGCCGTAGAGCAGCTTGACCGATCCGACTTGCCGCCTGGCGAGGTTTTGATCGAGGTGGAGTACTCCTCGCTCAACTATAAAGATGCACTCGCCTGCCGGGCACATCCGGGTGTGGTAAAACAGTTGCCGCACGTTCCGGGGATCGATTGCGCCGGAACTGTGGTTGAATCCGCGGTACCAGACTTCTCAGCAGGCGACTCGGTCCTGGTAACCGGATACGATTTTGGCAGCGGAGCTTGGGGTGGTTATTCTGCGCAGGCACGGGTGCCGGCCGAATGGTTGGTCGCTATGCCGAAGTCGCTTACTCCGCGAAAGGCGATGATTTACGGTACGGCGGGATTCACGGCGGCCCAATGTGTACATGCCATCCAGCACGACGGCATCAAACCGGATCGTGGGGAAGTCGTTGTGACAGGCGCCACGGGGGGAGTGGGGAGCGTAGCGGTCGCCCTTCTAGCGAAGCTTGGGTATAAGGTCGTGGCTGTCACAGGAAAACCTGATTTTGCCGGGTTGCTGCAAGAGCTGGGAGCGGTGCGAATCATTGGCAGAGAAGAGGTTGACGACAAAAGTGACAAGCAATTGCTTCCCTCGAAGTGGTCGGCTGCGGTGGATACCGTCGGAGGCAACACGCTGGCAACCTTGCTGCGGTCTACGATTCATCGTGGATGTGTGGCCGCCTGCGGTTTGGTTGGTGGGGATACGCTGCCCTTGACCGTTTATCCCTTTATATTGCGGGGAGTGACACTCTCGGGCATCGACTCTGCCAAGTGTCCTCGCGAGCCAAGGATGGAAATTTGGAACCTATTATCCGGGGCATGGAACGTCGTGGATCGATTGGAGCCCCTTGCTCGGGAGGTAAGCTTGAATCAGGTTCCTGAAGAAGTTGAAGCTATGCTCGCTGGTAAAAATCACGGGCGCGTACTGGTCCGCCCTGTGGTTGACTGAACCTATCTTCTTAGCCGAAGGCACACTTGCCTCCGGAACTTGAGTCCCGGACCGCGTGGCGGTCCGGCTAGGAAGAAACGAATGCTAGCACGAGAGATTCTCGTATTTACTCTCATCAGCGAGTCGAATTAAACTCGCTTTTCACACTTGGCCGTCAGCCCTGCTAGACGGCTGACCCAGATTCTCTACTCACACTGCACTGAAGGAGCTAGCAGATGCGTCACTTAGCCCTCTTGTTCTCGGTTCTCGCCTTGGCACTTTCCACTTGCAGCCAGTCATTTGCTGCCACGGCTGAGGTGCCTTTGTTGGATCCCAACCTGCCGTATTATCGCCCCGTGGAGAAACTTTCCGGCGAGTTGAAGTTGGGAGGCTCGAACACGATGTCGCATGTGGCGAGTGTGTGGATCCATGGGTTCACCGAGTTTTATCCTGACGTGAAGATCGTGGTCGACGTGAATGGATCGCGTGAGGCCGTCGAATCGGTCGGCAAGGGAGAAACTCAGATCGGACTGTTGAGTCGTACGATCTCCGAGGAAGAAGTCGAGTCCTTCAACAAGTCGCTCGGCTATCCGCCCACGGTCCTCACTCCCTGCCTGGAACGCACGGCGATCTATGTGAATAAGAATAACCCAATTAAGGGACTCACGCTTGCTCAGCTCGACGCTGCATTTGGGGCTGAGTGCAAACGCAAGGCAAAAGAACCCTGTCGGACTTGGGGTCAATTGGGACTGAAGGGTCAATGGGCCAAGTTGCCGATCACCTTGCACGGCCGCACCTTCGACACCGGTTCGCAAGTGTTTATCCAGGAAGCGGTGTTGCTCGGTGCTCCCATCCGCCAGGATATGGTATCGCACAAGACAAACATCGAAATCGTCAATGCCGTGGCCAAGGATGAAGGAGGCATCGGTTTTGGTGGCCTGTCTTATGCAACACCCGAAATCAAGACGGTGCCACTGGCATTTGCCGAGGGGCAAGTGTTTGTCGCTATCGATTCCCCTGAGGCCGACATGGGGATGTATCCGTTGGTCCGACGCCTGCAGTTGGTCGTGAAACACGATCCGAAAAAAGAACTCCCCGCCGTCGAGCGCGAATTCATCCGCTACGTGTTCAGCCGCTTGGGTCAGGAAGACGTGGTGAAGGCCGGTTATCAAGCGATTCCAGCCCGACCGGCACGCATTGCGCTCGACTCTGTTGGGCTGGGCTTGTCACGCTAGGTGATTGCGAGGGATTGGACGGACTTCTCTTTTATCCAAATCAAAAAGCATTTCCTGATGGGAAAGGATATCCATGAAAACTCAGTCAAAACTCAGTTGGGCTTTTTGCTACGCGCTCCTGCTGTTCGTCGGGGATTCGGCAAATGCCATCGATTCGAATCGGGCATCGCAGCAATCTCAGGCAGCTCCCAATTGGGCTCGCTCTTCGACCAATGCCTACAACGACCCAGCCAATGGCTTTGGGTCTACGACGATTGATCCCAGCCGCGACCGCAATCGGGCCAGCGCCACAACCTTGCCGCAATGGAGCGACCCGACTCAACCTTCGTTCGATCCGCGACTTACACGGCCATTGGAGCCTTCCTTCAATCCGAACCCTTACGGCCAATCGGCCCCACAGAAATGGCGACTCGGTATTTATCCTGAAGACACCGACACGGGGGTTGTCATTCGTGAGGTGGTACGCGGTTCGGCCGCAGAACGTGCCGGCCTGGAAGTGAACGACCGCATCATCGCTGCCCATGGCTATCAGGTGGGTTACGTCAATGGAGTGCTCTACGACATCGGTCAGGAGTTCGAGCGCCACGCAGATGCCAATGGCTGGGTTCGTGTCTTGGTGCAAGACAATCGCAACGGTCGACTGATGAACTTGCCTATCAAGCTCGATGGTCGGAGTGAAACGATCACCGGCACGATCAGCTATCGCGACAGAGCGGCTCTCCCGCGTGATGCCGTCGCGATCGTGGAATTGCAGGAAGTTGTCCGCAGCGACATCCGCCCGATTACACTCACCAGACAGACCATTAGCGGCATCACTTCGGTTCCTGTGCAATTTGCGCTCGAATACGATCCCACGCAGATCGACACCCGGCGGAATTACCAGCTGAGCGCTCGCGTCGAATCCCAAGGCCGCGAAATCTACAACTCGAGGCGTCCCATCCCCGTGTTGGGTTCTAACCCGAAATCGAACGTCCAGCTGTTGGTCGAATCGACCGCCGTTCCAGGCGGGACGACGATTCCGAGTCGGCAGGACCAACTCGCCCAGATTACCCAGTGGTTCCGCCAATATCTGGGCCGCGATCCCCGTGCCCAGGAACTCTACGTTTGGGAGGCCCACCTGGCGCGCGGTGGGACGTTGGCCGATGCCCAGTTGCAGATCCTCAGCACTCCGGAGTTTTATTTTCAATCGAATGCCGATGACACAGAATACATCCGCCGGATGTTTCAACTCGTAACCAACCGACAGCCATCCCAGCAAGAGATAGCGCAATGGCTCAATCGATTGAACTATTACCAACGATTGCGACCTGAATTCGCTAAAGAGTTTCTCTCTTTAGCAACGACGGCCCAGGCAAGGCAGCCTGGGCGGTTGTAGGGCAGTGCCAAATGGTTTCCATTTTCGCTTCAGGAAAAGCGACTATTGCGTTACCGATCAAAAAACTTCCGGAACATATACCACGTGAGTTGCCGGCCCGCACGGGCGATGGAAGTTGTGAGCGGGATGTTCTTGGGGCAGACGGCTACGCAGTTTTGAGCGTTGCCGCAGACTTGCAGGCCACCGGGGGCTGACAGAGCTTCGAGCCGCTCGTCGGCATTCATGTGCCCCGTGGGGTGATCGTTGAAAAGCATCGCCTGGCTGATTGCCGCGGCACCGATAAATGCTTGATCGTAAGCCCGATTTTTTCGTTCGCCAAATTCTGCATCACTTTCATCGCTGCGCTGGAAAAGTTCTACCTTGGCAAACTGCGGACAAGCATCGAGGCAACAACCGCAGGTCATGCACTCGGAGAGTGGATAGCGCACCTCCTGATTTTCCTGAGACTCACGGGGCCCCGGACCGCGGTCGCCATAGCCATCGACAGGAATCCAACCCTTGATCTTTTCCAGGGTGCGAAACATACGGCTGCGATCCACCACCAGGTCTCGGAGCACCGGGAACTTGCTCATCGGCCGCAGTTCAATGCCTTCAGGGTTCTCTTCCAGGAGCTTATCCACTAGTGCAGAACACGATTGCCGCACACGGCCGTTGACGAGCATGGTGCAGGCGCCGCAGACTTCTTCCAGACAATTGCAATCCCAGGCAACAGGAGTGGTTTTCTTGCCATCAGAGGTTGTGGCAAGTGCCGCAATCTTCTGGAGCACGCTGATCACATTGAGATTTGGCTCGTAGGTGATCTGGTGTCGTTCCCAATAGCTGGGCTCTCCCGGGGCATCCTGACGGAGGACACGGACTTCAAAGGATGAGGGCTTCTTGCTGGTTGGTATGGCGTCGGCAATCATGATCGGTTGATAGGGTTATCGGATTTTATGATTGGGTTAACTAACAACATAGTTGTCTGAATGTTCGTCCAAATTCTCTTAGCCGAATCGCCACGCGGTCCGGAAATTCTTTCAACACCCGGAGGCAGGTGTGCCTCCGGCTAGGTTTAGCTCAGCTTGCTCCCGCCCCCACAGTCGTCTTCGCAGCTACACCATTGGGTCCGTCCGCAGAAGCTGCCTGCTTTGCTTGACGTTCTTTCCAAACCTTTTCGATAATTTCAGCTCCGACCAGGCCATAGAGTCGTGGGCGGGGTGGAATCAGTGAGGTGTCTACATCTTCGTAGCTAAGACTCGGCTCACCCGACTTATCGATGGTAGCGATCGTCGTCTTGAGCCATTTGCGATTCTTTTCTTCGAAGGCATCGCACCAGGCTTCGGCTTGTCGATGTTTTTCGGCGGGGTCGGTCGCGTCGATGCCGGGCATGTCGAAAGCCGGCTTGTAGTGGGCGCCCCGACATTCATCGCGGGCTAAGGCACCCTTGAGAATCGCCTTGGCAACGGGGAACATGTCGCGCAACGCCTTGGTGAAGACCACGTTTTGATTGGTCCAGTTGCCCGTGTCGGAGAGCGAGCAATTCTCAACCCGCTCTGCCAGTTCGTTCACCTTTTCGATGGCAGCAGTGAGTTGCTCATTCCGCCGAACTACCGTGGCGGCCTTGGTCATCACGTCACCCAATTCTTGATGAATCACATACGGATTCTCGCGTCCCCCTTCGCGTTTAAGCAGATTGTCGTGTTCCAATTGTTTGACGGCTCGCTGACCTCGCAGCAGACTGGAGAATTTCTCATCACTTGCGGAATCCTTAAGTGACTTGAACATGTTTTCGATACCTGGGGCGACGATCAGTCCCGTGAAGATGCACGACAGCAGCGAATTGGCACCGAGGCGATTCGCTCCATGGTATTGATAATCGCACTCGCCAATCGCATACAAACCAGGAATATGGGTCTGATGATTGCGCGGTGAACCAAGTTTGAGCCCGCCGTCGGCCGTGCGCTCGTAGTCCGCCCAGAGGCCACCCATCGAGTAATGCACGGCCGGGAAGATTTTCATGGGGTATTCGCGGGGATCGACCCCTTGGAATTTTTCATAGATGTGCAAAATGCCGCCGAGCTTCCGATCCAATTCCTCGCGCGAGATGTGTGTCAAATCCAGATACACACACTGGCGGTCCGCTTCGACGCTAAGTCCATCGTTCACACAGACGTCGAAAATCTCCCGTGTGGCGATGTCCCGGGGAACCAGGTTGCCATACTTGGGATAGCGCTCTTCGAGGAAATAGTATCGCTCAGCTTCGGGAATTTGCTTGGGATCGCGTGGATCATGAGGCTTGCGTGGGACCCACACGCGCCCTCCTTCGCCGCGTGCCGATTCGCTCATCAGGCGCAATTTGTCGGCACCCGGGATCGCAGTCGGGTGAACCTGGATGAATTCAGCGTTGGCATATTTTGCTCCGGCTTGGGCGGCACGGCTTACGGCACTCCCGGTGCAAGCCATCGACATCGTGCTGCGGCCATAGATCAATCCACAACCGCCAGTTGCCAAGACGACAGCGTCGGCGGGGAAAGCGCGAATCTCCATGGTGACCAGGTTCTGGGCAATGACCCCTCGGCAGCGGCCTTCCTCGTCGATGACGGGGCTTAAGAAATCCCATCCTTCGTACATCTCGACGGCACCTGCACTGTGCCAGCGCCGTACCTGTTCATCGAGACCATAGAGCAACTGCTGCCCTGTCGTCGCGCCAGCGAAGGCGGTTCTCTTAAATAGCGTGCCTCCAAAACGACGTTGATCCCGGAAGCCTTCGGGAGTGCGATTGAAAGGAACGCCAAGTCGATCCATCAGGTCGATAATTTTCGGTGCCCAATAAGCCATTTCCTTGACGGGAGGCTGATGCTGGAGAAAGTCACCGCCATAAACGGTGTCGTCAAAATGGAGCCATTCACTATCGCCTTGTTGCCGGGTGAGTTCGTTGACACTGTTGATCCCGCCTTGGGCGCAGACGCTATGCGAACGTTTGACGGGCGTCAGGCTCATGCAGTCCACGGAGATGCCCAATTCAGCCAATTTCATAGTGGCCGCCAAACCTGCCAGACCACCGCCAACGACAACGACTCGTTGTTTTGCCATCCCAAACCCTTAAAAAAACAAGAAAATTCCTACGCGTCACTCACTAACTCATCTACTCTTGAACCGTAACTTGAGCAGTTTCTTCACTTTGCCCTTCATGCCCCTCGCCGCGCTTATGGGGATTCGGCACGAGCTCTCCCGACTCGAGTTTGTGGTCATACATTTTGGTTTCCACCTCGCGGGCCTCGATCAACTTCTCACCAGAGCCCTCCGCCCTCATGCCGAACAATGCCCCCACACCTACGATAGCCAATAGGACTCCAAACACTGCACAAACATTTGATGCCCGCCTTTGGGCCTTGGGGCTGATCCAGACTCCCCAGGTAATTCCCATGGTCCAGATGCCGTTGGCCAAATGAAACACGCACGCCAGGACGCCGATCAGGTAGATGACAACCATAACGTAGTTTTGCAGGGCCAGGCCGGCCGAGGAGGCAGCAGCGTAAGGGTGAAACTCAGCTCCACCAAGGGGTCTTACCACCTTCTCCAACCAAATATCGGCATGAAACCAACCATGCATGTGAAACACGTGAATGGCGATGAAAAAGAAAGCAATCATTCCCGTCACGCGCTGCAAGGTGTAGCGGCGGTTGGCGGCATAGGGATAGTTCCCCGTATTGGGAATCCCTCCCATTACGATCACGACACCAATAATCGCGTGGAACAGGATAGGAATAAAGATGAAGGTCCATTCCACCAAGGGAAGTAGCGAGCCAAGACTGTGGATCTGATAGACGTTTTTTTGAAACGTCGCAGGGCTCTCTAACACGCTGGCGTTGACCAGCAGGTGGACGACCATATAAGCACCCACGGGAATCAGACCCGAGAGCGAATGCAGTCGGCGGATCAGAAACTCATGGCGTGCCAAAAACGAAGGGGACGAATCTTCCACGCGCGTCATGTCCTTTGCACGTATTTTAGTGGACTTTGGCGAGGGTCACAGAAACCCACACTGGGAAGTCCAGTATAGAATAGCTCCTCTGAGTGGCAAGCCGGGCAGCCAATCCATTTTTTGCCCAATATTCCCGTCGGAGATCATAAAGAAACAGCCCGCTAGAAATCGGATTCTAGCGGGCTGGGAAGCTTATTGTGTGATCGCAGCAATGAGACTAAACAAAGGACTCCTCATCGTCCTCATGCTCGTGATCCTCTTCGTCCCCTTCGCCACACTTGCCACAGTGAACCAGCGACTCTTCATCATCTTCGTGCTCGTGATCTTCTTCATCTCCCTCGCCACATTTGCCGCAGTGGACGAAGGATTCTTCGTCATCGCCTTCATGCTCGTGGTCGCCATCTTCATCGCCTTCGCCGCACTTGCCGCAGTGAACGAATGACTCTTCATCGTCACCTTCGTGCTCGTGATCTTCCTCATCCCCTTCGCCACATTTGCCACAGTGTGCGAAGCTATCTGAATCGAGTGCCTTGAGATCTATGCGATCAGAAAGAACAGCCATGGCCAGGAAGCCGAAGCACAACAATGCCAGGATTTTACTCATGCTTAAATCTCCATTTGGTAGAGGGACCGATTAGATTAAGAGTGAAATTGTAACCGAACAGATTCTTTCATCTTAACACTCGCCTAGTGGCGAAGAAAGTGACGAAGCATACATTCCCCGAGAATTCGATGGAATCGAGGGGGATTGTCTTACCGTAAAAATCCGGTTCGTAGCATTTTTACAGCGCTGCGCGTAGAGCAAGAGCGGCTTTGGCGGCAACCTGGGAACTATCTGCCAGCACGGTTAAATGGCCCATTTTGCGTCCTGCTTTGGCTTCAGCCTTACCGTAGAGATGCAAGTGTGCCTGGGGAGCCTCGAGAATGGAGTGCCAATTTGGCTCGCCTGCTGACCAGAGATCCCCCAATAAATTTGCCATCGCAGCCGGCGATCGTGCTTGCATCGACCCCAACGGAAGCCCACAGACGGCACGCACTTGCTGCTCAAATTGGGAAGTCGCACACGCCTCGATAGTCAGGTGTCCCGAATTATGGGGCCGGGGGGCGATCTCATTGACCAGGAGCTGCCCCGATTGAGTGAGAAACATTTCGACGCAGGCAATACCGACAAGCTCCAAGTTCTCAGCGACTTGTCGGGCAATCGCTTCCGTAGAGTCTGCCACCTTGGAGAGGGCCGGTGCAGGAAAGTACGAGAGGTCCAGAATGTGGTTCACATGATCATTGGCGATCGGACCGAGAGTCGTGATTTCACCTGATAAGGAGCGCGCTACCAGCACCGAGAGTTCTTGTTGGAAATCAACCCACCCTTCCAGGACGGCCGATTGCTGGCCAACAGCTTTCCATGCTGTAGCTGCGTCATCTGGCTGCCTTAGAAGGTATTGTCCCTTCCCGTCATAGCCGGCGTGAACAGTTTTTAGAACGGCTGGCAGGCCGATTTCACGGATCGCCATTTCCAGTTGATTAAGGTCATTTACCTCAGCGAATGGTGCACACGGTATGCTTGCATCGGTAAGGAACCGTTTTTCTCGCAACCGGTGCTGAGAAATGTGGAGCACGTCCAACGAAGGTCGGACGGGCACAAATCTCTGTACAGTCTCCACTGCCACGGTTGGTATGTTCTCGAATTCCAACGTGACAACCTCGACCGAGCGGGCAAATGATTCAAGCGCCTCAACGTTGTCGTACTCGGCGACTGTTTCACGATGTGCCACCTGGCCTGTGGGGCTGTCGGCGCGTGGGGAAAAAACGTGCACATGGTAACCAAGCTGTGCTGCAGCGATGGCAAACATGCGTCCTAATTGGCCGCTCCCCAAGACTCCAAGCGACGAACCGGGAAGGATTGGAGCGGTGTCCTGATTGTGTGGGGAATTAGCCGTCATGGCCAGAGTGCTTAGTCATTGTTCATGTTTCTTGAAGTTGTTAAAGCACTAAGATAACGAGTCAACTTCGTTCACGAAAGCTGGCGATTTCCTCTAAACAGTTCAAGGCAACTTGTCTTGGAGGACATGTTCGGACAGTCCCTGGTGGAATTTGTGCAATGCCTCGCGCAACTCCGGACGACTGCCGGCGAGAATCCTCACGGCCAGCAAGCCCGCATTCTTGGCACCAGCCGTGCCGATGGCTAAGGTTCCGACCGGAACTCCCCCGGGCATTTGCACGATCGAGAGCAGAGAATCCAAACCTTGGAGAGCGCGGCTCTCAACAGGCACTCCCAGAACCGGCAAGACCGTGAGCCCTGCGACCATTCCCGGCAGATGAGCCGCCCCGCCGGCGCCGGCGATGATCACCTCGAGGCCACGCTGTTCGGCAGATTTGGCGTACTCCACCATGCGTTCGGGAGTGCGATGTGCCGACACAATTTCGCATTCATGCTCGATACTAAAGTCGGCGAGCACTTCGGCTGCAGCGCGCATTGTTTCCCAATCGCTGCGGCTGCCCATGATGACGCCTACCAGAGGCGTAGTAGTTTCAGACATTGAGGGGGATTCCGACGGATTGAAGTATGGCCCCGAATGTCCATCTTCCGTGGGACCAGAAGGATTGTCAACGCGCACCCGGACTGGTCGCTTATTCGACCAGTCCGTGGGGCTAGTTCCGTTTGGTGATCTTCGTGCCATCCGCAACGTCATCACCTGGATGAACCACTACAAAATCACTAGGAGAGAGTCCTGAGCGGATTTCTGCCTCCAGACCATTTTCCAGACCGATTTCTACTAACTGCTGGTGAGCAATCCCGTCCGCGGCGCGGAAGACGGCCCAATCGTCACCTGCTCGGAAAAGAGAACTGGTAGGGACCTTCAGCACGTCTGCTGCCTCAGCGACCACAATGCGGGCCTCCACTCGGAATCCGTCTCCTAACTCTGAGCGATCTTGGGGGGGATCTACCAGACTGACTATAACGTTGACTCGTTGCTCTTCCACTCCCAGAGTGCTGATCTTAGTGAATGCCGATGGTTCGACGATTTTGACTCGACCCTGCAACACTCGGTCCCCACCCCAGTGTTCGAGGAGCACCAGGGCACCAGGTTGAATCTTGACCGCATCGCGGGACAGGACATCAATCTCGACCTCAAGATCGGTGGGATCACCAACCTCCAGCAAAGGTGTCCCGGCATTCACAACGGCACTACTTTGCTGAAAAACGCGCAAAACCCGACCATCAATTGGCGAGCGAATAGGAAAATTCCACCCGTTGTCTGCTGGGGAGGGAGGATTCTCCGAGGGAGGACGAGACCGAATCAATGCCGCACGCGCCTGATCGAGTTCGAAGCGGGCAATCTCTTTGTTCTGCAAAGCAGTGCGTAGCAACGCCGACTGCGTACGCGCGGCCAGCAAGCGGCTTTCTAACTCGCTCTGAGTCACTGCTGAAGGATTCCGAGACTGGACGTCACGGACACGCTCCAGTTCCTTCTCAGCAAACTGTTGATTAGCCGTCACTTCTTCAAGCAGGGGTTCCATTTTTTCGAGGGTTGCCTCGGCGGCTTTCACTCGCGCCTCTGCCTGGGCAATGGTACGAGCATCCAGCAATTCTGGATCGCGAGGCTCAATATTGGCCAGAAGGGTGTCTCCAGCACGGACCTCGTCCCCAGGGTCCATGTCGATCCGTAAAACTCGACCTGCGAGAGGCGCAGAGACGACATACTTTTCGCGGATGCGAGTTTTGCCATCCTCATCGACTGTGACACGAATGGCGCCCTGTTCTGCCTGCGCCAGGTCGACTTCTACCGGTTCAGGAACCAGACCAAAGCCGATCGCAGCCAGGATCGCCAAGCCAAAAAGTACGAGCAACAGTTTTCGAAATCTCGAACGCATAAAGTCGTAGGGTGGGTACCACCCACCAGAAAGAGTGTTAGGATCAAATTCAATTTGGTGGGCGGTGCCCGCCCTACTCCCGAGACTTCAACACTGCGATTAAGTCCAATTCATCGAGGCGGCGGCGTACCAACAGGCCGGAAATCACCGAGGCTAAGATCACCACTCCCGCAGCCAGTCCATAGGTGGTTCGCTCAATCACTAGCGGGAAACGAAACAATTCCAAGTCTAACAGGGCAACGACCCCAGCGGCAATCTTGGTGCCGAGCCACAAACCGAGCGGGACGGCCAGTAACGTGATAATCGCCAACTCACCTAAGAGAATGCCAGATATTTCGCCCCGTGTGAACCCGATGACACGTAGTGTAGCCAATTCGCGGCTACGCTCTGAGAGGGAAATCCGAGCACTATTGTAGACCACTCCGATTGCTATCACACATGCAAAAAACAAATTGATTGCCTTCATGGTCATAAGGTTTTCAGCAACTGTGTTCTCAAAGCTCTCGATAGCATGCTCTTTCATCGTCACCCCGGCGAAAGCAGGCACAGCTTTCAGGTCTCGAAATAGCTGATCTTGCTGCTGAGCATCCACTATCAAGTTGGCACCTGTGATGACTGGTCCCTCGCGCAAGAGTCGATGCACCGCATCGATGTTCATATAGGCAGACACTCCTGAAAAATCTTGAAGCGAACCGACAACCGGGATTTCCTTAACTGGCCTCTTTCCTTCGAGCACTTCCACTTGAACCATGTCTCCCACCTTAATATCGAGGATGTCTCCAAGTTTTCGGGAAATGACCAAACCGTCCGGTGGGAGCGAGATTTCATTGCCATCGATGTCGATTAGCCCATACAAGGAACTGTTTACGGGGAGACCCTGAATGCTGACTCGGCGGCTTCTGGGGCCAGCACGAAATCGCGTCGATGCACTCCGCGTCGGTTCACTGTGAATGACCCCCGGCATGCTGGCTATTTCATAGATAGCGCTACTGGATACGGGTTCGATTGTCACGACCGACATGTCGTATTTCTGCACGCGGTTGAATTGAGCTTCCATCACATAATCGACCGAGTCTTCCATGAAATTGCCGAGTACGATGATGGCAACGGCAAGTGAAATGGCAAGAACAGACAACCCCGTTTTTACTGGATGCCTTTCCAGTTGGCGAAGGATCATTCGCACGACCGGTGAAAGCAGATGGCCGAGATTCAATCGCTCTAAAATCGTTGGCTTGAAGCTCGTAGGGGGTTCCGGTCGCATCGCTTCAGCAGGGGGGAGTGACACCGCCTTATGGATAGAACTCCAGGCACCCAGGACAGAGGCCACAATACTCACCAGCACCGCGGTGAGAGCAACATCATAAGTGAGATGGTAGGTAAACTCTGGAAAATGAAACAGCTTGGCGTACATTCCCGTTACGACCTGGCCAAACCACGCCCCGCAAGGAATTCCAAACGCCAGCCCCCCACCCACGATCAAGAGCACAATCTTTATGTAGTGCCAGCCAACTTCGAGATTGTTGTATCCAAAAGCCTTGAGAGCGGCGATTTGCTCTCGTTGCAAGTTGATCGTGCGGGTAAGTACCACATTCAGGAGAAAGGCGGCAACTCCTAGAAACACCGACGGCATGATCAGGCCCATCTGGCGATTTTGCTCAATCTCGTTATCGAGAAACATGTGCGATGGTTGATCTCGCCGGCCGTATGAACCAAGCCCTCCATAGGGTTCGATCAACTCGTCGAGTCGAAATAATACCTCGGGAAGCGAGGCACCACGCATCAGTGAGATTGCGATATCGTTGAATGCCCCTTCCAGGTTGTAAGCAGTGGAGAGCGCCTCGTGATTCATCCACAGAACACCGAAATGCTTATTGTCGGGCAAGATATCACCCGGCTTGATCTCGTAGATGTATTCCGGCGAGAGTACGATGCCAACGATGCGTAGCTCTTTCAATCGGCCGTTGATGACGGCAGAGATAAAATCTCCCACTTCTAGATGGTTGGCTTCGGCAAAGGCTTCGCTGGCAAGGATTTGATCGTCGCGACCAGGCGTCAAGAGACGGCCTCGACGCAAGTAAAGTTGATTCAGAAAGGGCTCACGAGTGTCTGGAACTGAAATGATGCGACCAGTCGCTGGCTCCAAGAGTCCCGGGACCGAGAGATTCACCCCGACAACAATTCGCGTCTCCACCCGAGCGACACCGGGAATCTCGGCAATCCGCTCTTTAAGGGCATCCGGGGCTCGCTTGAGCGAGGCAAAGACTTCGGCAAAATTATATCGCTGATAGTATGTCGTCTGCGTCAGTTCCAGCGAAAGCAACATGGAACGCGACAGCACAAAGAGCGCCACACCACATCCGATCACCAGCGCAATCGCCACTGCCTGGCCTTTCATGTGCCAGAGATCGCGAAGTGCTTTTCTGTCAAGAGCGGGGAGAACGGCCATGGGGATAATATAGCCGATCCTGCTCTACTGGGAGTCTACAAATAAACGCTTATTCGCGGCCAGCTTCCAGTTTCTTCAAGCCTTCCTCCAGCTTGTTGACCTCCTCGGGCGACAACTGAGGACGATCAATCTTGATGGTTAGCTTGTTGAACTCAGCGGTGAGCGGGAACGGCGGTGTATAGTCTGCATCGTTCACACCTGTGATCGTGTCGGAGCCGATGTCGAAGCTTTCATCCCATTGCAGAATGATGGGGATGGTATGCTCCATCTTCTTCGTAGCGACTACCTTTCCGTCCACTTTCAGCGTTCCGGTTCCACCCTTGCCGACGCCAGCAAAGCTATTGTATGCCATGGTTCCTGCGCCGGTGCCGTCATATTTGAAGTCGAATTCTAAGGTGTGTTGACCGGGTGAGAGTGCGTCGGGACCTTCCCACTTGAGCCGCTCGAGGTCGAGCAGGTTCCAGAGGAAGACAGGCTTTCCCTTAAGAAGATAGAATCCAAAGCCCGCAAAGCGCCCACCAGAGGTCACGATCATACCCTCAGCGCTACCTTCACCAACGGTGATGTCCGCTGTGATCGTGTAGGATGTGTTTAGCAAGTAGGGTGCATCACCTTGCGGTAGTCCAGTCATTGGACGTGTATAAGTGAGCTCAGTGAGACCGGCCGTGAGGCTCGGTCGCTCGGCGGCAACTCTTGCACCGACCGACGCATTCAGCGGGAGCACCTGATACTTCTTGGCCTCTTCGAGAAACATCGTCCTGAGCTCTTCAACTTTCTCTGGATGCTTCGCGGCAATATCTTCGTATTGGTTCCAGCTTTCGTTAAGATTGTAGAGCTGGAATACCTGATTATTGAGCGGATCGGGGTTAGTCTCTCCAAAGGCATCCCACGGAGCACGATTCACCTTGGTGCTCATCAACCAGCCCTCATGGTAGAGGGCGTACTGACCCATCATCTCAAAATACTGCGTCTTGTGACGGGAAGGCTCGTTGGCGTTTTTCGCGTCAAAAGTGTAAGCAAAGCTGGTGCCCTCGATCGGCTCCTGTTTGATCCCGTCGACGTATTCAGGCGCGGCAATGCCGGTGACCTCTAGAAGTGTGGGCACGTAGTCAATCACATGGACAAACTGCTCGCGCAAGCCGCCTGAATCTTTGATGCCCTTAGGCCACGAAAGCACCATGTTCTGGTTAGTGCCGCCTAGTCTGGAGGCGTTCTGCTTAAACCAGTCAAAAGGGGTATCAAAAGCCCACGACCAGCCGGCCGACATGTGGTTGTAGGCAAACTCGGTGCCCCAAGCCTCGTAGAATTTCATTTGCACATCAATAGGCGGCATGACACCGTTAAAGAAGGCGACCTCACTGAACGTGCCTTCCGGCCCGCCTTCGGCGCTGGTGCCGTTGTCGCCGTTCTGATAAATAACAATCGTGTTGTCGAGTTTGCCCAAGTCTTCGAAGGCTTGGATCACACGTCCTATCTCGTGGTCGCTGTAAGCAACATACGCGGCGAATACATTCGCCTGGCGGATGAAAAGCTTCTTTGCCTCAGGAGAGAGTTCGTCCCAAGGCTTCAGGATGTCTTTCGGCCAAGGAGTCAGCTTCAAACCTTTGGGAATCACTCCAAGTCTCTGCTGGTTCGCAAAAATCTGCTCGCGGAGTTTCTCGTATCCGTCGTCGAAGAGGTGCATTGCCTCGATCTTTTCCACCCATTGCTTCGTGGGATGGTGAGGAGCGTGGGTCGCCCCGGGCACATAGTGCATGAAGATTGGCTGGCTGGGATCGCTCTGGTGAATTCGTGTCATCCAGTCAATGGCATCGTCGGCCATCGCCGTGACGAGGTTCCAACTACTCTCTTTTCCGGTGACTGGCCATATCTTCGCATTGGGATCTGAGCGATCCATCTTCAAGGTTCCCTCGTGACCGATCCACGGATAAATTTGAGTCGTGTTGCGGAACAGGTTCGGCCCCCATTGGTTGGCATCACCGCCGACAAAGCCGTAAAAATAGTCGAATCCCAGTCCCGTGGGCCACTGTGTAAATGGTCCCACCTGGCTAGCCTCGTAAGTTGGCGTGTTGTGGTCTTTGCCGAACCAACTGGTTGCGTAACCATTGTCGCGCAAGATTCGGCCAATCGTCGCCTTGCTCTGGGGAATGATGCTGTCGTAGCCAGGAAAGCCGGTCGCTTGCTCGGCGATCACACCGAAGCCGACCGAATGGTGGTTGCGTCCGGTGATCATGGCGGCGCGCGTAGGCGAGCACAACGCAGTGGAGCAGACCCGGTTGTAGCGCAGCCCCGCTCGGGCAATCCGATCCATTGTCGGGGTGGGGATGACACCGCCGAATGTGCTGGGCACACCGAAACCGGCGTCGTCGGTCATGATCAGCAGGATATTCGGAGCGTCTTTAGGCGGTACAATCCGCGGAGGCCACCAAGACTTCGACTCCATCGCGTTGTCTTTTATTACGCCACCAAATTTTGGCGCAGGAGGCGGAAGCTGCTTGCCACTAATGGTCGTAGTTGCACTTGGCGAGCCAAGCACACCAGTGACCTCTTGGGCGGGAACATCAGTTGTATTAGCTAAAATGGCACTGAGGATACAGAGCCCAAATAGAGATGCCATGCGCACGGACTTCATGATAGTACTCCTAGGGGCGGAGGTAGAGAAAACTATTGCACTAATTCAATTTCGCTGGGACGCCATTGTTTTGTGAAGAATGGCTCAAGAGGACTGTAAAGTCGAAGGATTACGAACCAACCTTTGGCTGGATTCGTTTGAATCCAGTTTCCACGTTTCACGCCCTGGGGTTGATTGGGACTGAAATAGACGGTGATCGAACCGTCGGCACTTGCCTCAGCGGCTGGTGAGGGATAACTCTGACTACCGGCGCGTGGGTAACGCTGCGAAGTGGCGAGCATGGAACGAGTCTGATTGTCGTAAAGTGTTAGTGACCAGAATTTTTTAGCGGGGATGTTTTTGGGAAGTGTCATTTTGTAGGTCTTTGCGCCGTCAAACAATTGCTTGTCTGCGTCTGACATGGCAAGCAAGTACTGCGAACCGATCCCGGTCAGTCGCATTGCCATGGCAGGAGTGATACCAGTCACACCATAGAAGAAACTTGTTCGAGCATCCATCGTACGATAGCCAGTGGGGGGGAATGGTTTCGCGCCTTCTTTCGTGATTTCAGGGATGGGAGTTTCGAACTCATATCCGGTCTGAAATAAATAGTTGTACCAGGATGAATCCGGATAATAGTACCAATCTGCATGTCGAGGGTTCAGGAACAGTGTGCGTGCACTGGCATTAGCCACCGCAAGTGCCTCACTCATGATCCGCTTCATACGATCGTCAGGTTGAAATGCTTTGCCTTTGACGATTCCAAGTGCCGCAATCGGGCCCATCAATTCCGGATCGAGCGACGTAGCAGGTTCCTGTTGAACAATTTCATTGAGCATCTCGAAGAATGTCCAGTCGCTCGGCGGAACGGTGTTCATTACTTTGCCACTGCCTTCATGGAAAACCGTCGCAGGTGGTGGAGTGATCGGAGCTAGTGGAGCTTTGCCGGCGAGGAATTCGGCAATCGGCGTACCCAGACTGCCTGGGGTGTAGGGATAAACTTTCAAGGTCTTGCGGATCGTCTCCACCACCGGCTTAGGATCGGTGCCATCTTTCAAGTAAGAGCGACCGAACCAGACGATTTTATTCGTACGGGAGTTCGCTACATTGAATTCGCCCTCTGGAAGAGATCCTTGATAGTCGGGGGATACGATTAAATACTTGCCCCCTACTCCCCTGTCGGGTCCAGGCAGACCCAGATCGATTACCCAACGGAACCAGGCATCCTGAACGGTGCCGAGAAACTCTGGAGGCGACTCGATTACCATGGGGCCATTTGTCAGATCAATCGAGCCCATCGCATAGATCGTATCGCAATTGGCAGTAAGAAACAGGGAGTTGGAGTCCATCAAATCTGAGAAGATTAGAACCTCGCCGTCCTTGACTCCCATATCTTGCAAACCTTTGCGAATCGCATGGATGCTGACGCCACGCATATTGTCCATGAACGCGCGATAGGCATAAGTGAAATCGATTGTGTCGAACAATTTGGTAGCAGTTTCCTTCGAGGGAACACCGTCTTTGAATTCTAGGGTCCCGAGTGGAGTCTTAACCGTATCCGGCGTAGTAATTGATACAGGAGGCTGGAGACCTTGGGCCAGTGTGACCGTGGTGAATAGAGTTCCAAGTATTAAAGTGCAAAACGCAGCACAAATACTGCTTGTCAAAGCTCTCATGCGATCATCTCCTAGTTCTTTATCCAGGGTTGCGTGATAATTTTTAGAGAGTAGAGGCTACCTCATTCTCTAGCCCCAAAATTAATGCTGTACCGAAGGGAAGAATTATCTCAAAGCTTTATTAAGAATTGGCGATTAGAACCCGCTGTATGAGTGCTTGCAAAAGTTGCTGTCTGATGAGCCGTCAGTCTCTGGACGCGTTTCGCGACCGCGTCCCAGGCCAGCAAAGCGGTCTGAATTCGATGCAGGAAGAAGTTAACAACCTGACTACGCAGTCAGTGCGGCTTGAAGCTTACCTTCGTCTTCGTGCGAAAGGGATGTTTGGAGAACTTTGCCGCCAGTTCCTTTGAGTTCCTCCAAGACCTTGTCAGGGGTCATGTTCCTCACCAGCACGAATAGTGCCGAACTGCCGGGAGACAGCGTTTCGGCAAGGTCCTTCATGAATTTGTCGTTGATGCCAATATCAGAGAGTGCTCCGGTGACTGCCCCTGCAGACGCACCAACAGCAAGTCCCAAGAGAGGGTTAAGAAAGATCATACCGATCAAAGTTCCCCAGAATCCTCCGCTCACAGCCCCGGCACCAGTTAAATTCACTGCCTGGTGGAGTTTAACTTTGCCATTCTCATCTTTTACGGCCACCACGGCGTCTTCCAACGAGATCAAGTAATCTTGCTGCATCTTACGCAGTCGAAGGCGAACTTCTTCTGCTTTGAAAACGTCGTCGTATCCGATGACTACTAAAGTGCTCATCAGGTGTTCCTTTCTGAAAGTTTCGGAGGTCAATTCTGTGTTTGAGTGTCACCTGCAGGCTGTTTCAATCGTACGAAAGTCCATTGTTGGGTTTTGTCTTTACCTTCATGCACCAATATTGTCGATTCATCCTTGGTCAAGTTATAGAGGCCCGTGTCGAAGATAATATCCTTTTTATTCGCGACGACCCAAGTTACACGCTGGGTTTGTTTATCAAGAGCGCCTTCGATTTGCTGCACATTATTGTCTCCAGTGTTGAAGTAGTTGCCGCGCAGGACCCCTTGCTTATTGATGGCCAATTGGAAGGTCATCTTGCTCGACTTCTCGCCAGGGGGGATCGCTTCAAACACACCCAGAGGTAACCACTGGGGATTATCAGAGCTGGCCGTACTGTCTTCCTGAACGTCGGCTTCTTCCCCAGTTTGGGCGAGATCTGCGGCCGATTCATAATAGTCTGCAGCACTGGAAATCAGTTCCCCGGCCGAATAAACATTGCCGTCATCGTAGTAAATACTGTCGCCGTAGTCGTAACTCATCGCCGGCCAGGCTACGCCGTACCATGTGTTGATATTTGCCCAAGTGGCCGCGGTCCATACGCCGGCAGCGAATCCTCGTGCATACCAGGCGGCTGGATAACGCCGGTACCAGTCTCGGTCAAACGCATTCCAGTGACTGAAATTGTCGCGCACATAGTTGCCCTGCACACGCATATCAGCTCGAGAGCAACGCCACGTGCCGGCTCCACGCGCATCAGCATAGAAACCGCGACTGGAAGCTTCGCCGTGGGCAACAACCCCTCCATCGG
This sequence comes from uncultured Planctomycetaceae bacterium, assembly GCA_937925545.1. GTDB lineage: Bacteria > Planctomycetota > Planctomycetia > Pirellulales > Lacipirellulaceae > Bythopirellula. Next base: position 60,621 of record CALALR010000014.1, on the reverse strand, counting down.
CACCTTTGACGACCGTACCATGGGCCTCGCGAGAACCCCCCGCCACCCCTCGCGGGCCGGCAGCGACACCTCGTTCACCCGCCTCGCCATGGGCGACCACATTGCCTTCAGGGCCTTTGATCACGGTGCCACTGGCACCTCGCTCACCGGCTGCTCCACCTCGTGGTCCAACAGCTGCTCCTCTTTCGCCAGCTGAGCCGTGGGCGATCGTTGACCCGTTGGGGCCATGCCAGACATTGGCATCCGCTCCCCCCGTGTGTTCGGCTGCTTGGTCAAATGGAGTCAACCCTCGCATGCTTCCTCCTGCTGCGCCGTGGAAATCGTGGGCCCCGGCGGCCGAGATGCCTGAATCGCTCGGCAGACCCAAGAAAGAATCGAGTCGAGACGCAGTGGGTGCCGACCCCGCGAAGCCACCTAATTTTCCCTCACCAAGTCCACCAATATCGCGAGCCGCCCCACTTAAGCCACTTGCTTCTCCGATTCCACCGGGTCCACCAACACCTCCGAGTCTTCCACCTGGGCCGCCGACGCCACCGGCTCCTCCAATACCACCTGCACCACCTATTCCCCCAGGACCGCTGAACCCTCCGAGGTTGCGCCCTGCACCGCCAATTCTCGCCGGACCAGCAAAACCCCCGGCACCGGCAAAGCCACCTCCGCCAAGACTTCTGCCTCCGCCGAGACTAGCGCCACCTCCAAAGCCACTCATTCCGCCGCCATGAAAACCACTCATACCTCCATGAAAGCCACCGCCAAAGCCGCGAGCATGGATTAAGTCACTGCCAACCAAGATAGAGAGTGTGAATGCAATAGCGCAAAGATAATGCCTTCTCATCACTTGGATTCCTTGTTTGATTTGCTGTCGGCCTTTCGTTCGATCACAATCTCTTTGGTTCTGGGAAGCGGCTGTCCGCCGACGGTGCGATTAACCGACTGCCAAGAGTGTACGTTGTCGTCGGCATCGTAAAGGATGTTAAGGGCGGAAGTCGGTGCTCCATTGGCCGTTACCCCTTGCGAGCGAATCACCCAATGGGCTCCCTCTTTCACCCACTCCCCAAAGCCATGACTTCCGTCGGCATTGAAAAACCACGAGACGATCTGGCCAGTGACTGGATCCTTGCCGATAATCTGAGTTCCACCAGAAGCAGAATCCTTTTCATTGCGGATCGTCGTTTCACCACGAAGAAAGTTTCCGTTTTCCATCCAATCGTAGACTAACTCCAGTTCGGCAGCGTCTCCTGATGCGGTCCAATTGCCGACGAGCCAGGCGAGATCCTCCAAGCTTAGTTCTGCCGATGAAGATGCGGGCGACGCCGAATCGCGTACGCTTGCCATTAACCACTTGTCATTCTTCTTGATGTGCAAGGCCATATACTCGCCGCTTGTGGTAGCAGCAGGCGATGGAAGTGTGACTTGCGAATGCCCATCTTCGATGGCCGTGTCGGGACTCACTTGTTGAATGGCATTAATTGCAATTTCAATTTTGGCCCCTTGGTTGTTTGCAAAGAAATCGGCGTATCTTTTTTCGATCGCTTGCCGGCCAACGGTGCGAATGCCTTGTTCGTCGATAAATTCTCCATCCTCGGTCCACAACGCGGCAATCGCCAGAGCATCTCCTTTGTTGAAGGCATCGACAAACTGCTGTGCACTCGTACGTATTGCCTGTTCCACCTCTGAACCAGAATCTTGCGCTGACGTAAACCCTGCAGAAGTTGTACCAAGCCAGATTCCCCAAATGACTAACGCTTGAATTCGACGAGTTCTCACGAGAAATACCTCAAAAAAGAATCTGTAACCGATAGTTGGTCCCCTGAAACAGTGGCAGAGAGGGTTTCAGTGTGAAGGAAGGCTGTTGGGCGCAATATAAATGGCTTGAACGGCTGAGTCAATCAACTGCTAAGTGTCTGTCGGGGCAGGTTTTCGAATTGGTTACAACTTATTATTTCCCTTGTAAGTTTGCCCAACTATCACAAGCCGCAAAGTCAGAAGCGCTTTTGAGCTAATCGTTTTGCCTTTTACCAGCAAAATGCCGAAATACTAATTAAATCACTGCGCTTAACTCGCAGGTGCACCAGCCCTATCAAGGAAGAAGGTCTGATTCGATGAGATCCCGCTATTCTCAGTTATCATATGTCTTGTTAGGCCTTTGTTCATTCTTGGCTGTAGCAATCTCTCCAGCAGTCACTCAAGACTGTCACGCTAGCGATTTCAAGAGTCGCATGGCAGCCATGGCCAAGAAAATGGAAGAGAGCGGTGTCGTCTATGTGATAGCAGCGACTGATTTCTATCAGGGAGTAACTAGCGGCGGGGTAGACGAAAACTTCGAGAACGGTGTCAAGATCGATCAGTTCTTGATGCTCGACACCACCAAGATGGGTCTCTGGGAAGGAATGAACGTAATCATCCACGCTGAGTCGCGATTGGGAGACGACGTAAATCTCCAGGCAGTCGGTTTCTCCCCCGTCAATGTGGCCATGCTTTATCCCAAATCCAATGAGCACGACACGGCGATCACAGGCTTTCAGTTTTCCCAAGCTCTAAGCGAAGAGGTGCAATTTACGTTTGGCAAGTTTAATGCGCTTGACATGTTTTATTTGCTTTATCCGCAAACGGGTCGTGGGGTTAGTGGCTTCATGAATGCCTCGATGGTAATTCCTCTATCGGTTGCCCGCGTTGCTCCCTTATCGTTCATGGGAGCAGGCTTCATGACACTACAGGGCAAGCAGATTCAGGGAGGCCTTCTGGCTTACGATACCAACAACATCCCGACCACCAGTGGGTTCGACGACATGTTCGACAATGGCGCAAATATTATGGGCTTCTGGAGGTTCTTCACCGATTTTGGTGGATTGCCAGGCTCGCACCTTTTTGGTGGTGTGGCATCGACGGGCCAGTTCACCTCGCTTGATCCAACCGGCTGGGAATTCATCCCCGGACAGGGAATTGTCGTTCCTCAAGAAACCGGTGCCTACACTTTGCTATACATTGCTGAACAGACTCTCTGGCTCGACGACTACAACATGGACCGCAAAGTAACATTACTGAGCCAGAATGGTTTCTCCGACGAGAGCACCAGTCCCTATAGTTGGTCCACGAACGTCGCCGTTCAGTCGACAGGCCTCTTTGAAAGCCGTCCTCAAGATGCAATTGGGATTGGTGCTTTCTACACTGGCGTGAGCGACGACCTGAAGAATCTGCTTTTTCCGTTCCTCGATGTACAGGACGTCTACGGCGCAGAATTATACTACAACATGGAAATCGCCAAATGCTTCCATCTCACGAGTGATCTGCAATTCGTTGAGCCAGGAAACGCAGCGAACGACACCGCCATCGTCGTGGGCCTGCGGGCGACCTTGGCACTGTAATGACGACTTACTCGACAGCAATCGAAGCAGGGCGTTTCACTAAATTGGAATTGAGGCTTTTGTGAAAAGTGGTGGCTGAAGTTTCAGCCTCCACATCCGCCACAGCCACCACATCCGCCGCACCCTCCGCAGCCACCGTCACCACATCCACCAACTCCACACCCACCCCCCCCGCATCCGCCGCAGTCACTTGCCTTCCAGATGGTCGCTCCACAGTATTTGCACTTCCATTCATGCTTCTTTGTACTGGAGAAGAGTCCCTCACTCTCTTCAAAGTTGCCGGTTTTCTCCAGTGCACGTGCTCGCCCGCAGGAAGAACAGCTTTTGCCAAAGAGAAGCTGGCAAATGAACAACACGGTGAATATCCCAATCATGAGGCAAGCGATTAACACGCCCTGCTGATTGTCGCGTTTCCAATCCTTCTGCCGGATTTTGATCGGGGAGTCGTGGTCCTGTTTTATGCGTTTCCAGGGACTCTGTGTGGATTGATTGTTTAAAGCTCCAATCGCACTGGTAAAAGACGCATGCTTAACCTCCTCGTTGGAGCTCAGACCACCTCTGAAAGTATTGGCAAGGTCCGTAGCCGAACTACGAAGCTCGGCAGGCGTGTCCACTTTCCAACCACACAGTACCGTCACGCAAATTACGAGCAGAATCACAGCACCAAATTGGGCGAGCAGAATTCTCTTGGCGGTCTTCTTGGATATAACCCAATTGTGCTGAATGTTCACACGAACACATTTCAGGTCGTCGCCGAATCGAGTACTTGCATCTGGCCAGATGTCCGGCGGAGGTTCCTCGTTCAACAGCTTCCGGTAACTTGCTTTAGTTCGTTCATACCAATCTAGGTATTTCACCTTTTCCGTGTCGCCACCCTTGGTAGGCCCGTGGTGCACAGGTTTGTTTAGCACGGTGCCACAGAAATCATTCCAATAAGAGTGGGTGTATACCAAATGCAAATGCCATGCTTGGTCGACCTGTTCTGAGGGTGTCACGGGGTGTCCAGCAGCAGCCGACAAGAACATGAATTTCTTGTATTCCTCCACTACACGAACTGCAAAATCAGGTGACCAGCCATTTTCCCGGGCGAGTCGCCCAGAGAAGGTCAATGCACTTTCCGCTTCATCGGGCGAATACTCACGAACTTTCTGGTACAATCGAGCTAAGTTTTCGTTCATTTCAGAGCTCCTTGCTAGTCCATGTTTTGCCTGTCTATCCACTAAACGCCATCCAGCGACACCTGGCGCGCGGTTTGTGGATTGAAAATAGGCAAGCATTTGGCGGTCACACGATGCTTGACACGAAGAATCAGTCTCAATTGATCGAACTGGCTGTGGTGGGTGATCGCGCCGCACTGGAGCGTTTGCTACTCGATCACTACAGACCACTTGCGCAACTGATTTCGACTCGACTCCCTGAAACAATTCGAGCCGTGGTAGGTGTGGACGACATCGTTCAACAGACCTATGCGAGAGTCTTCCAGTGCATTACCCGATATGTGCCTTGCGAGACAGCTACATTTTTAGCCTGGCTAGCAAGCATCGCTGAAAATCAGATCCGAGATGCGCTACGGGCTCAGCAGCGCAAGAAACGAGGAGGAGATTTCTTTCGGCTGGAGGCTTTTGTGACTTCTGAAGGTGAGCAAGTTACGAACTTGATTGACCAGTTAATTGGAGATGAGAATACCCCCAGTCGAGTGTTAGCTCGTGACGAAGCAGTTCAAGCAATTCAAATTGCCTTGGCAGGGTTGTCGGAGGAGTACCGCCTGGCGATTCAATTGTATTATTTTGAGGGGCTTTCTCTTGAGGAAACCGCGACTCAGATGGATCGTACTCCTGGATCGGTGCGCGGCCTGCTCCAGCGGGCTAAGAAAAAAATGAGCGAAGCACTGGTCCGCGCTTCCCTTTATCTGAGCACGAAATAGCCACTGCGCATGAGTGAAAAAGAAAACGAAACCATTCAGACTCAAACCACGGACCGCGATCTGCGGCTACGCCAGGTTTTGGACGACTTTCTAGCGCTTCGGGCGCAGGGAGAAGATGTATCGAGCGAACTGCTTTTCGATAAACATCCCGAGTTGATGCCGGAGTTGGCTGATGAATGTCGCAAGTTGGAACTCATCGATCATGCCCGTCTGCAGGGCGAGAGCAATCAGTCAGCAGATGCGCAAGAGCAGCGTGATACCGATCGACGACCGGCCCAACTGTTGCTTCGCTGTCCCCACTGCCAGATGCGGTTTGAAATCACTCCAGAGGCTTCGTTGGAAAACATTCACTGCCCGACGTGTGGTGAAGTATTTCACCTCGCGACACAGTCTCTCACAAGTGAGACTCCGCTGGCGCGCATGGGTCGATTCGAACTCATAGAACGTCTAGGGAGCGGTTCCTTCGGCATGGTGTGGCGGGCACGAGACGTGAAACTGGGGCGTGAAGTGGCGGTAAAAACTCCACTTAGGAACCGGTTGGATCCCCTCGAGATCGAAGAATTCATCCGCGAAGCCCGCTTCGCTGCCCGCTTGAACCACCCGCATATTGTCACCATCCACGAGATTGGTAGTGACGAGGGGTGTGTGTTTATCGTGAGTGATTTGATCGATGGCCAGCAGCTTGATCAGTGGGCCGCAGCACACGCCCTGACGTTCCGCGACATGGCGGAACTATGCCGGCGCATCGCCTTGGCCCTGCAACACGCTCACCAGCGAGAGGTCATCCATCGAGACCTCAAGCCTGCGAATATCATGATCGACCAGAATGGAGATCCGCATCTGACCGACTTCGGACTAGCAAAGCAAACGAGTCCAGACATCACAATCACCTTGGATGGACGAATTCTGGGGACCATTGCCTACATGTCTCCTGAGCAGGCGGCGGGACATTCCGGACTCTGTGATGCCCGGAGCGACGTGTATTCACTCGGGGTGGTGTTGTTCGAATTGATGACGGGGTCGCTGCCGTTCCGCGGCAATATGAGTGTGCTGCCCCACAAAGTGATTCACGACGAACCGCCCAGCCCCCGCCGACTCAATCGACACGTCCCCCGCGATCTGGAAACGATCTGCCTCAAGTGCCTGCAGAAACCTCCTGAGAAACGCTACCAATCGGCCCAAGCCCTGGCCGACGATTTGCAAAACTGGCTCGACGGAATGCCCATTGTCGCCCGTCCGATCGGATGGGCAGAAACCGTCTGGCGTTGGTCCCGCCGGCACCCCTTCGCGTCCGGCCTGGCGATCTCGCTCGTAACCGCGCTGGTGTTTGTAGCAGTGACGCTCATAATTCTGGTTCCCACCTGGCAGTCGCGCCTCGCGGCAAACAAGCAAGACATCCGCCTGCAGAGCATGGCAGAACTGAGAGATTTAGGCCTGACCGAGAAAGTACTGCTCGCTGCTACTGAAATTCCGCAAATGCGCGAGCTTACCAGTGAACTTAGCACCCCCTACCAACCCGAAGGATCACCAGCGAATGCCGCCCTCACTAGCTTCCTTGAGCAGTTGCAACACGAGAGTCGAAGCACCCAGTCCGATCTGCCGATCGAGGTGGTCAATTGGTTTCTGCTCGATAGCCAAGGCATCCTGCGGGCAAGTTCTGACGAAGCCCACGGCGCGCGCGTGCTGGGTGAAGACTTTCACCAGCGGGACTACTTCAAAGAGGCCACCCATCTATCCGCTTATGTCGGCCAACCGTATCCCTCGGAAAACGATGGCCATTTCAAGGTCCCTGTATCCGCGCAATGCATCACAGGCGACGAAGTTCTGGGAGTCATTGTGGCCTCAGTGACAACTCCCGGCACCAGAGGCCTGGACGATCAACGTAACTTTCTCTACGGCTTGTACTTATTGGTCGGCATTTTCTTAGCTCCCCTGGTGATTTTTCTGGTGGCAGCAACCGTCGGTTGGCTGAGGTTAAAACAAATCTCACATCAGGGCTGAGCATCGCCAGGGTGCGCTGTGCAACCATTCTGTAACAACACAATTTGTCCCGCTTCCTGGTGCAGTAATTCAACATGCCTGGTTATACACCACACCCACGCCCTTTTTGGGGAGGGTCGCAAGGTATCGGGTGCGTGAGGGGTTGCTTCTCGCCAGCAATAGCGCGCGTTGGCTTTCGGTATGTCGTTTACTCTCCTAGGGACATGCATCCCCCGCTATTTGGTCTCGATGGGCTAATCTCTGAGGTCTCGAGAACGATGAACATCACAACTCCCTTCGATCGAGTTCTCTTGCTATCGGTAGGAGGTGTGTTTTCAACGGCAGGCTTGGCCTTGTTGTCGCATCTCTTATTCAATCCGCTCGGGGAAGCCGTCCTCAAAAATTCCAACAGTTCACACGAGCCAGGATACGAGTGTGCCCTTTCGTTTCTCTCCTTCGGAGCGGGCTTCATCTGCTTTGGTCTCTCGCTGACCGATCAACTTCGGCAGCGGAAGCTGTTTAGCGATTTGTGCGGCGCTGCATTTCTCCTGGCGTTCTTGTGCATGCTGGGGACTTTCATCACTGCCTTTCTCGGCTTGGAAACGGACTGGCTGCTCGTTCCTCTGGGCGTTTACCTCTTGAGAAAGGCGTACCACTCTGCCAAAACCTCGCCAGAGTATCGATATGCCGATTCCTATCCGCTTGAGACGCCGAGTCCATCGACCTCCGCAACTGGCTCGATTCCATCCAATCCCTGGAGATCGCTACGAGTTGCCCTCGTGTGGGCGGCCATCCCGCTCGTCATGTTTTCAGCACTCGGCGTATTCCTCGGCTGGAAAATCGACCGCTGGGGCGAAAACCAGTTCCTGCCAATCTCCGATTCTCTGTTACCCATCCTCTTCTTTGGAGCAGTCGGATTGCTGGGGGCTGTGTTTGTCGGCTGCGACACATTTTTTCGTGAGCGAGCTTTACAACGGCGCTACCCTCAATGGAGTGGACCGCTACGGCAAAGATTCATTGCACCCTACCGCGATTTCGCCGTGGCGATTGGCGGCACGCTGCAAGCGAAACAAAACCCCTGGACGAGCATCCTGCCGGAGGAACCGGAGCGCATCGATTTTCTGTATCGTGGGCACCCCGCCACCTTCACAGTGAACACCGTCGGCACGGACGAAACCGCGTACGAGGAAACCACGATCGGGTTTGTTCTGCCAATCTCTCAGGACGCCTTTCTACGAATTATCCCCCGCCTTGAAATCATCAACTACGACCCTCTGGCCAGCGGCGATACCTCGCGGGAATTCGACGATCACTTCCAGGTGGAAGTCTCGGGTAGCGAAGGCAATCCCTGGATCCGGTCAGCAGAGTTTCGCGAACACGTGCTCCAGTTGCATAAATGGCTCGTGGGCGTGCATTACACATCCTTGGGCGAAGTGAAGATTGAGAACTCAAGCCTCAGCATCTACTTCCGCACGAAGTGCCACAGTTACGAGGACCTTCTCTATCTCCACACCGTTGTCACGGCAATCTGCGACGCGGTGCTAGAGGCAGAGCAACAAGGTAGCTGAATTCGCAAATATTCAGATTCCCTTGAGCTTAGAGTATTCCCGATTTCGCGAGAGGCCTGTAACGCGTTCCACCAGCAGGCACGCTCCGATGTGCCGTTTGCCAAGAGAGATGTTACGGCACAGGGAATGTTGCTACTTCTTTGAATGAGCTCAACATAAGCAGCGGCCAAGAAAATTGTAGAAATTGGGCCACGCAATTTGATAAGTTGGGGGTTGCAAGGCAATAGCGAAGAATCAGGAGCCAGAGATGATTTATGAATTATGATTGATGATTGATGGCTTGCCGTTAACCACTCGCCACCAACCACTAACCCCTAGCCACACCCTGGTTTTGTTTACATAAGTCTCAGACAAACACTATAAAATAAGAGGGAAGTGAGTTTTGTTTTGTAAAAAAAGTTTTTGACAAAAGTCTACGGACCTAGATCGAATATTGGTGCGGCCAACATGACCAACGTGGAATAGCCGTGAGTTGTGAGTTACGAGGCGCGAGTCCATACTCTTTGCTCGCAACTCGATCCTCACAACTACACGGTAGTGCTAAGCCGACTCAATGGTCGTCGTGGTGCTCGCGGTGTTTGTGGTGTCCGCGGTGACCGTGGTGCCAGGGGCCGGTGTCGTGCCAGTGATAGTGGCCTGGGATGTAGTCGTAGTGGTTGCCGTGCCAGACATAACCGCCGGGATAGTAGTCGTAGTGGCCGGTGTCGCGCCAGCAGCCGCGGCCCTCCCAAAAGCCAGGGTGATAGGAGCGATAGTAGGTACCATAGTTGCCATAGATCCCCCGGTAGCTGCCACCTTGCCAACCACTTTGGATATTTGAATTTCCGATGCCAATGTAGAGTCCCTGGGCCTTGGCCTCTGATGTGTTCCAAGTCAGACCGCCAACAACCATCCCAACCGCAGCTAAATAAGTCAATGTTTTCATTTTAAAACCCTCCGACACTTTGCCTCTTACCATGGGAACCATGGTCAGAAAAAAGAGTTGCGAAACATGTGCCAGAATGACAGCAAGCGAAAGATTCGGCAGAAATTGCCGATTTTAAGGAAGCGCCATCTTCAAGAGACGCGTTAAGATGAGATCATTTTTTGGACGAGTATGTCATCGAAATGATTAACCCACAGTAGCGCAGTCCTGCACTACCGCCTCTTGGGCCCTCGACTTCGCCAGCTCCGCGGGGCTCAAGGAATTCAGGTAACTGTCCAGGTTGGGTACCAAAGCATCGGTGAGATAGTTGATCACACTGGCGACGGTTCCATCCTGCAGACTGCAACTAGCCAACACAAACTCACAGGCGGCCATCGAGGGTTGCAACGCAAGCTGACCAGTTTTTTTGACCAACAGAGTGACGAGCTCTGGGAGCTCCTCAAAAACTCGCCCATAGATGAAGAAGGTTCCAGGGTTAAGTAGATTAACGATGTGTGCCAGACCAATAGCCAAATATTCACACATACGCTCCAGTTCCTGGCGGGCCTGCTTGTTACCCGACTTTGCGAGCTGGAGCACCTCCGTAATCCGCACCGGGCGTTCCAATATTCCCGACATCCTTTTTTCCACGGCCCAAACACTGGCTACGGATTCCAGGCATCCCCTTTTGCCACAAACACACATTTCACCATCGGGAATGATCATATTGTGACCGATCTCGCCCGCGAATCCGCTGTCCCCGGTCAAGAATCGTCCATCGACCACAAGGCCCAGACCGATCCCATCACAAAGATCAAGCATCGCAAAGTTGGAGATATCTTTGGCTTTGCCATACAGACGCTCGGCGAGCGAGAATGCATGGGCATCCCGCACGATGATGCACTCGTGTCCCAAGATCGCCTGGATATCTTTGCCAATCGACTTATCAGTGACCATCGGCATATTTGCAGACAGGACGACTTTTTGATCACGATAGTCGATGACAGCCGGTACGCTAATGCCCACCCCCAGTGTCTTTTTGCCACTCTCGTTGATCAGTCGATTGCCGAAGGTTTCAATTTCTTTGAGGAGCAATTCGTAAGTGGTTGGCGTCAAAAACCGGAGCATGCTTTCGCCATGGATATTGCCATTCAAATCACCCGCAACAAGGGTGCATTCATCCCCACCAAGCGTGATACCAATGACTTGAGATTTCTCGCTCGCCAGCCGAAGTCGCTTGGCAGGCCGTCCCGGTCCTGCCGAGGCATCGTTCATTTCTTCCAAGAGTTGGGATTCAAGCAACGAAGAGACTGCTTTAGCCACCGTGGGAAAAGTGACCCCAATGTATTTAGACACTTCCGAACGGGTGGAAGGTCCTCGCTCCTGGATCATCTTCAAGACCAAGCGTTCGTTGATCTTGCTGAGAAGCTTAGGCTGAAATGGCGAAACATTGCTCATGGGTTAAACCTATGCAAGAGCCGGACTCCCCGTGTTCATCTTAAGGCATTCTTTAAGTTGGATACAAGAGAAAGAATCCTCTTATGAGAAGTTCGCAGTAGCGAAATCGAAGAAGGTTCTAGCTGGATGGCTATTCCGCTCTCAATCTGAGAATAACTCAAAGAAACGGCTTACCAGGGCGATACCAGGATGCCAATTCCAATCTCGTCGGCAAAGGTTACAGCGATGATTCCCCAGACAACTCTGGGAAGGGCAATTGGTGAACCTGAAGCCAATTAGGTGACTTCATTGCAATCACTACCGTTGAGCCCCATAGAAGCACGATTATGTCGTAAGAGAGAGTTGTCAGTCGTTGTCACTGGAAGAAGGCATGAACAATTCTCTGCTCCGCTCGTACTGGCTTTTCTATTCGTTGACCACAGGTTTAGCGGCTTCTACCGCTTGGCTAGAGTCAGACGCATCAACGCCTGCCTGGGGTTCGCCAAGGAGTCTTTTGAGTTGACGCTCAAGATTGGGACCTCGAGCGAGCATTGTGACGACGTTACCTTGCTGATCGACCAAAATCGCACGCGGAATGCCTTGAATACCGTAGTAGGCTGCGATGGGATGGTCCCAACCGCGTTGAGTTTCTTCATGATTGAACAAGGTAACCCAGGGTATCCCCATTTCCTTGATCGTGTTCTCGGTATCTTCGCGTTTAGAATCGAGGCTGATTCCGACCACGTCAAATCCTTTGTCGTGATATTGCTCATAGAGCTTTAGCATATTCGGAATTTCGGCAAGGCAGGGTCCACACCAGGTAGCCCAGAAATCGACGAGTACCACTTTGCCACGATAGCTGGACCAATCGAATTGAGACCCATCGAGCAGTGTGCCCTCGAGAACGATCGGGTTCCCAGGCAGTGCCATCCGCCGCGCCATCCCCTTGAGTGCCGGAACGTACTCCTGGAGCTCAGGATTCTGTGCATTCTCAAAAAGTGGAATAGCCGCGTCCAGGAGCCGCTTAGCTTGGGCGGCCCCTCCTGCGTCGCCGATGTATTCAACGACCGATGTAATCATTTGCAGCTTGCTTTCATCGGGAGTACCTTTAAGGATAAATTGAATGAGAGCATCAACGACTTCGTTTCTCTGCGCATCATTCAATTTGCCCCACATATTAAAACCCATTTCGATCTTGAACTTCATGCCGATCTCGGTGACTTTGGGGCGATGGTCGGATACAGCCACATCAATTGCTTTACTAAACTGCTCGGCGGCACCAGGTTCTCCCAATTCCCGCAAATACTGCATTGCTTGCAGTTTGTAAAACGTAGCTTCAACTGCTTGATCGTCAGTAATATCCATCGTCAGGATTTTGTCTGCGGCATTCCGCGCAGTGCGAAAGATCTTTCTCTGGTGTACGATCACTTCTTCATCGCTCTTGCCCTCTGGTTCCATTTCGCCCAGGCCATCGATGAATTCAAAGAGTTCCTCAGCGGTTTTAGCTTCGGCTGGCAATGGCACAGAATCAGAGTTCCCATCCTCAACGTCCGAAATCGCAGCATTCTGCGCGAACAAGAACTGGGAGTCCACCGCGAATCCCATGAAGGTAAAGCCACAAAAGAGGAAATAAAAAAAGACGCGCGAGGAAAGACTATAGGTGGGGAGCATAGAATAAATCACAGGGGTTGGTAGGGGGAGATTGCCTCGACTGTAAAGTCCCGGTAAGTGAATCCAGGTAATTATCCCAGGGGCCCGGGAAGGTGCAAGGCTCGAAAATAGTCAGCGACTTGAGATTGCCAGGAAAACCACTGAAAACTCAGCCGACATGGTGGAAATCGGCGATGATTTTCCATGCCTCCGCCGGGGTGTCGGCGTAGTAGCAGAGATCTAAATCGTCGTCGGCGACCACCCCTTGATCTGACAGATATTGGAAATTGATTACTTTTTTCCAATACTCCTTTCCATAGAGAATGATTGGGATTTCTTGCATTCTACCTGTTTGTCGCAGGGTAAGGGTGTTAAACAATTCATCAAGCGTGCCAAACCCGCCCGGAAACACAACAAGGGCCGCTGCCCTCAAGACGAAATGAAATTTCCGCAACGCGAAATAGCTGAACTGAAAGCACAGCTCGGGTGTGATATAAGGATTAGGCTCCTGCTCGTGCGGCAATTCGATGTTGAAGCCAATGCTTTTGGCACCAATTTCAAAGGCACCCCGATTGGCAGCCTCCATAACCCCAGGTCCTCCTCCGGTCGCAATTACAAAATTGCATTTACCCTCGTGTTGGCAAGACGAGGAAACGATGCGACTGAACTCTCTTGCATCGTCGTAAAACCGAGTTTTGGATAACACGCTTTCGGCCCGGACGACACCTCGCTGGGCACTTCTATCCGTAGGATTTTTGGACAGAAGTTCTTTGGCTGCTATCAGCCGCTGTTCTGCGATTTCGCGTTCGACAACCTGGGTTCCTCCAAATACCACAATCGTGGAATCAATCTTGTTCTCGCGGAGGAGCGTTTCCACTTTGTGCAGTTCGAGCTGCATCCGGATCGGACGCTGTGCAGCACGTCCAAGAAAGTCGACATCAATTTCAGCCATGCGATAGCTGGGCGATCGAAGGATCGCTTGTCGGTTTTCTTCTACTAGGGCAGAGTGGTCCATAATTGCTCTATTATTTGGAAGGATTGGCACGAAGACGGATCGGCACGTACTGCAACTTTACCTTATCGTCATAATTGGCACGAGTATGTATTAACCCGAGTTTAGAAGTGATCTTGCCGATTAGTCGAGTTCTTGTGTCTCCCCCAAAGCGGGGATATGTACGTCCCAACCGCGTGATTCCCGCAATTCCGTTGCAAAAGATTCGCTGCTTTCCATTTCCCCATGAGTGAGGAATACCCGTTTCGGGTCTGGAAGCGGAGCAAGCCACCTAAGAAGTCCACTCCTGTCAGCATGTCCACTGAGTCCTGGGATCTTCTCGATTGTTGCCTTAACAGGGATATCCTGGCCGTGCATCCGCAGGGTCTCTGCACCATCTTGTAGTAGCCGGCCACGCGTTCCCTCGGCCATGTAACCTCCCAGTACGACGGTCGTGGACGGATCGGGCAGTCTTTGTTTGAGGTGATGCACTATGCGGCCTCCAGTCATCATGCCACTACTTGCTATTACGATCGCAGGACCTGACAGTCGATTGAGTGCCTTGGATTCTTCAGCCTTGCGGCACAAAAAGACTCGAGGGCCGGCGAGCAGTGGACGGTCCCGATCGAGTTGGCCTTCGCTCAGATCATGGTCTTCATTGTGTTCGCGATAGATACCTGTGGCATTGCAGGCCATGGGGCTGTCGAGATAAATCGGCAGATCCGGGATGCGATTTTCCTTTTTCAACAGTTGCAATAAATAGATCAATTGCTGTGAGCGACCGACGGCAAAAGCTGCTATTAACATCAGACCACCACGTTTGGCAGCACGATTTACTACCTCGGTGAGACTCTTCATTAGGTCAGCTTCGGGGTGATCACGGTTTCCATAGGTACTCTCGCAGATCAGATAGTCGCAAGCGGGCGGTGGGGTCGGATCATGATAGAGTGGTCCGTCATAGCGGCCAACGTCCCCAGAGAAGACAATTCGCATTGGTTGCTTACGATCTCGAACTTCTACTTCTATCAGATTCGATCCCAGAAGATGTCCTGCATCGTGAAATTTCATTGCAATCGAACTGGCAGGCGTGAACCAATGCTCACGGGCCTGAGTGCGAAAGAGCTTGAGGGTTTCTTTGACATCGCTCCCATCATACAGGGGAAATGCAGGGATATGTTTCGAGAAACCCTTCTTGTTGGCGTAGTCGGCATCTGCTTCCTGAATCTTAGCCGAATCCAAGAGAATGATCTCAGCCAACTCAGCCGTGGCAGGGGTACAAAATATTTTGCCACGAAAACCCTGTTTAACTATTCGAGGCAGATATCCGACATGGTCGAGGTGAGCATGCGTCAGTACAACGGAATCTAATTGCTTGATGTCGAACGCGGGATCTGTCCAGTTCAATTCTCTTAACTTCTTCAGTCCCTGAAATAGTCCACAATCGACAAGCACGCTTGCTTCGTTTACTTCGAGAAGGTATTTCGAACCGGTTACTGTCTGTGCGGCACCATGAAATGTAAGCTTTACCATCTAGTAAATTACCTCTCTAAGACGTGTTGGTTGTTCACTATATGAACATAGCCGTTTGCAAGTTGAATCTGAACAGGAGTTTTCCACTTTGTCATTCCTGCTAATTTGCGGATATCATCATCCTGGATTTCATGCTTTCAATAGATGCCATCTAGCGGGGCACCTGGAGCAGCTAGAGCTTCGACCCGACGCGTGATGTCGGGAGGTTCTTCTAGCACTGGAGCGTGATGTGGCTTAATGCGGGCGTCAAATACCAGCGGGCCTTGGCAGCCCCAGTGTTTGTCGACTATGAAACTCTTGATACCGTACAGATCAGTAGCAGGGTCGGTGCGGGTAAATGTGACCCAGAGAAAGTTTCGTAACGACTCGGCAACAAACTGGCTGTCGTTTACAATGACGATCCAACGAGTACCGTTGAATTTCGTGGCGGAGTTTTCGTTGCAAAATTTCTCCATTGCAGCGGCGACCTTCTGGCGTGAATCATGTTGTGATGCACGGGAAACATCGTAGTCAAACGAAGGCTCGGGACAATGCGGACCCGTGATTGCCAAGACGCCAGGTAGTACGAAGCGGGGGTTGCAGAATCCTTCTGGAAGGTTTAACTCCCCGGGGAGCTGCGTAGCCAGTTCGAATCGAGCCGGTCCAGTTGCGGCCATTACTACCTTGGAACCTGCGTTCAGGTGAGTGCCGCTGTAGTCGAGAGTATCTACCGTCGTTTGTGTGTAAAAGTGCAGATCACGCGGCCAATCTGCACGCTCCAAAAGGTGTCGAATGAACTGTGAGATATCGTGGATGTCCAGTTGCGGGTTGTCTTGCTCGGCAACAATCAAGAGAAACTTGGCCAAGGATAATTGACCCTGGCCAAGAATGGCATTAGCTTGGGTGAGAATTTCTTGTGGACGACCAGCAGTGAGAAAAGGCATATAACGTTCGCTTCCGATTGCTAAGAGCAGCGGATGCACGCCAGAGGCATCAACAGCATGGACGCTCCGCACTCCCGGCAATACTTCTGAAATGAGCGGTCCGGTGATCTCGTGAATTAGATCACCCAGCATTGAATCTTCTTGCGGAGGTCGGCCTACAACTGTAAACGGCCAGATCGCACCGTTGCGATGGTAGACTTCCTTGACACGCATGACTGGGAACGGATGGGCAAGACTGTAGTAACCCAGGTGGTCACCGAATGGGCCTTCTGGTTCGAGTCTGTCAGGAATCACTTCTCCTACGATGCAGAAATCGGTATCTGCGTGAATTGGCAACTCGGCTTTGCGGGAAATCATTCTAACTCGATTTCCCCCCAATGCCCCGGCGAAACCGAGTTCACTCATTCCCTCTGGAAGAGGCATCACGGCCGCCACGGTCATTGCTGGCGGACCGCCCACGAACACATTTACGCGAAACGGTTTCCTTGCAGTGAGCGCAGCTTCATGATGAACGCCAATCGAACGATGAATTTGATAGTGCAATCCTATTTCCTGGTCGGGTTGGTAACGAGAACCCGACAATTGTACGCGATACATTCCAAGGTTGCTGTGCTTAAATCCGGGCTGACCTACGTCCTCGGTGTAAACCTGTGGCAGTGTAATGAACGTCCCACCATCCGCGGGCCAACTCCTAAGTTGAGGTAACTGGCTGATAGTCGTTCGGTTGACGAGGATGGGACCTTTCGAGACTTTCTTCGGCAACATCGAGATCCCTGTCCACGGAACTCCCCGAAATGTCCACGGTCTCTGTATCAACTGCTGAGGATCGCGACGAAGTTCGACCAGTTGCTTGACTGCCTCCAATCCGCTACGAAATATCAGTCGAATTCTCTCCCGCGTGCCGAAGAGATTTGCCAGCATCTGAAAACGGCAGTCGACAACATTTGTGAAAAGCAGGGCAGGTCCACCCGCCGCCACAACTCGGCGCTGGATGGCCGCCATCTCGAGGTTCGGGTCGATCGGAGCCTTAATTTGAATTACATGTCCCTGTCGCTCGAGATCGTCAACGCATTGCCTAAGGCTCCTGTACCCCATGAATTTCCCTTTCAGATGTCTTCAGGAATTCTCATAGCTAAACTTCCTGCTAAGACATTAGAATAAGGGAAGTTGTTACCAACTGGCAGACTCTCGATGCCCAAAAGGCTCTTTTCATGGCAAAAACTGTTGTTAATCCCACAGCTGAGCTTCCCCCACGTGTAAGTGATGTACCCCTGTCGCTCACCCAGTTGGCGTCTCTCTCGCTATTTGCATCCATCAAAAAGGCCCCCACGTTCTCGAAGTTCCCTGGGAGTTATGTCTTACGACACTATGCCCCAGGGGAGATAATCTGTCATCAAGGTCAGCCTGGCTGTTCCGCCTTTTATCTTCTGACTACAGAAGATCTTACTGCCCTCAGCTCGGACGTGGAGGGATCCGCTACTTCTGCCGTTGGCAAGTTCCAGCAACTTAGTGAGAGTATGCGAACTTCGGAGCCTGTAGGGACAGCAGCCCCTCGACTAGCCACAGCACGACTTTTGGCCGCGGGGGCGAACACTTCATCACGCACAGAAGGTTTTTGGCACCGACTTACCGGCACTTACAAAAGGGCTTCACTTTCACAGCGGGTAAGTCCCCCACAACTCATTCCCAACGATGGACCGACAGATATCAATTACGAGAGTCGTGAGGCGGCGATTCTAGCTGGCGAAGTTTTTGGTGAGATGAGTTGCCTCACGCGGCAGCCTCGCTCAGCGACTGTGGTGGCTGACAAAGAATGTTTTGCTTTGGAATTCTTGCGTAACGTTCTCGACCAGATGCGTAAAGACCCACAATACAAAGAGCAGTCGGAACAGAAATATCGCGATCGAGTATTAGAAGGCCATCTCCGCAGTTTGTCTTTGTTTTCGCTCTTGAAGCCCGATCAATTTCGCCGTGTTGCAAAGCGAGTGGAATTGGTCGATTTTGCACCAGGAACTGTATTGTGGGACGAAGGGGATCCACCAACAGAAGTCTACGTAGTTCGCTCCGGAATGGTGCAAGTGCTGCAATCCTTTCCATGGCGGTTAGAGGAAAACGACATACTTAAGTGGCCTGCCCTGGTGGAAAATCTGCGAGATGCTACAGAGGGTCCCATGGCCGCTTGGTGGTCCAAGCTCTCTCCCATATTGCAGGAAGCACTCAGCACTTGCGGCACCGAAATTCCTTCCCATGTCAAACAGCAGTTCCTTACTGAATCCAACGAAGTGGCAAAAACTACTGAGTTGCTGGCGGAAAAGAGCGTGGCTCCCCTGTTGAGCGACCAGCGCTTTCAGCGTGAGGGAAGCAACTTTGACACAAAAGTGAAGAACTGGACAGAACTCCAGCGTCGTCGCGGTAGTCGGATTCTGTATCACTTGATCGCTCCGAATGAGATTTCCCCTCCTGCCCCTGCCGGTGTGCAGCGAGTACTCCGGTATCTGGGGCGCGGTGATGCTCTTGGAGAGATCGGGTTGGTGCGCGAGTCACCCCGCACGGCCACCTGTGTGGCTTACGCCCACAGTGATGCCAATGTTGAAGCCACGGAAATTGAACTTGTGAGGGTTCCTGCCGACTTATTTCAAGAACTGGTAGAAATGTCGCCCGAGGTGAAGGCGGAAGTGCAGAGAATGATTGCTGGCCGTACTGCTCGCGACAAGCAAGTGGCTGACGCCCCACTGCAATCGCTCTCGCACTCTTCGCGGGCTGAAGAGTTGGGCATCTTGCAAGGTCAAAAACTGATGCTCATTGACCTGAATCGCTGCACGCGTTGTGGCGATTGTGTGCAGGCGTGCATTGATACACACGAAGATGGAAACACACGGCTGTATCTTGATGGCCCCCGCTTTGGCAACTATTTGATCCCCTCTTCTTGTCGTAATTGTCGCGATCCAGTTTGCATGATTGGATGCCCGGTTGGTTCCATTCAACAAGGGAAGAACGGCGAGGTCCAAATCCGAGATTGGTGCATTGGTTGCGGCGTGTGTGCCCGCCAATGTCCCTATGATTCGATCCAGATGCACGATGAATCGCTGATCCCTGCCGGTGCCCCTGGTTGGCGATGGTTAAGGTCTCAAGTAGAGCCAAACCGCAATTGGTTTGCAGTTGAACCGAATTCTCGGAATTGGCGTTCGGGAACTTGCCCCTTTGTGGCGGGCATCGAAACTGCACTAGAGTTTGGTGCTTTGTTAAAGGAAACGGATACCGGAGGAGATTACTATTTTCATTACGAACTCGAGGTCGATCCAACTCGTCTTTCGAAGGAACGGACGTGGCGATTTCTGGTCACTTCAAAAGCGAAAGCTGTGGTGATCTATCTCGATGGCCAACAACTTGCGCTTGAGCAGGATGCTCCACAGGCAAAGCGTGGGGAGTTTGTTGTTCATCTCCCCCGCGCACGTATCGGGCGTGGCAAGCACACTGTGGCAGCCCGTGTGGTGGGCCCGGTGCCGCTAGGCGACATAATCTTCAATCTACGACTAGATTTGATTGCAGGTGAGCAGGAAGATATCGAAGAAAAGTTGGTGACCGAGCGAGCGGTCGTCTGCGATCAGTGCAGCAGCCTTAGTGGAAACCGCCATGCATGCGTCTACGCGTGTCCCCACGAAGCCGCTATACGTGTGGATGCCTGGGTGGAATTTCCGGAAAGCTAAAAACTGAGAGTCGAGAGCCTTGGTTAATTCTTCAAATCGCCAAAGCCGGCTCGCGATACTTTACTTATCCTAGGGTAGAGACCAGACAATTATTCCCGTCTCGGGGTCTTGCTGCCCTACAAGGAGTAATCGCCAGTAGCGTTCGAAGGCGGTAGGTGCAGGCCGGACGTTTTCAAAAGGCTTGCTGTTAGCTGGTCTGGACGAGAGAGGATAGTATCCGCCAACGAGACCAGAAGAATTTACGTTGCGTCGAGTCAATGGAGAATAAGCCGATGAGATGTTATTTCGCGCACCTGCTTGAAAGCGCGGGTGGAATTTGTCTGGCGAAGGTGAGGAATTCTGTAGCCGGTAAAAAGCCAAGGCAGCGTTAGTACTCATTCCAGGAGAGGTTTTCCGCCACATGGCCAAAGGGTCGTTTGCCGGGGCATTCCGTTGCCCATAAACCTGCTGCGACGCGAGACAGGCGGCTACGGCACCAGCGAGGATCAAACCGATCAATCCAATTGGAATATGTTTCATCGCACCTCCCCCAACAAAGTGACAGAAATGCAGGCATCGGTTTTAGATGAGCAACCGCAGTACCAATCAGAGATCAATTCGAAAACCGATTCTTAGGGAACGTCGAACTTCCACCCTAGTTAGCCGGAAAGCATTGGCACAATTGTACTTAGTGTATTCTAGTATTTTCCAGCCGGGGAAGCCCCCCAATTAGGTTAGAGGACACGGTTTTCCAAAGGCAGTGTCGCACAAATGAGACGCCTGCCATCAAATCTGCAGCTTTACAACGGGTTGCCAGGAGCGGTGGAGTTCTTTAGAAAAATACTCTTAGCACCTTACCAATTTCGGTGTGGGCCAGCGGCTGCCATAGACCTGGCCATATTCGGCGACTAGCTCTTCAAAATTGAGTGACAGAAATTCATAAAGATGCGCAGGTGGATTGAGCCTGAGCCAAGCCTGGCCTAAACGGGCCATTTGAGCGTCGTATTCTCGTTGGGAGGGGCCGTGAGCATAATAGCGACCTCTGTGGCGTCGCAGGTCGCCGTCGAATGCTGGGCTAATGTGCCAGAGCTCGTGGACCACCGTCGAGAGTTTCTCTTCGAGCGAAGTGTTCTGAAAGCGGGGAAGGTAAAAACTCAGAAGATAAAGATACTCTGTTCCCTGATCGTCAATGATTGGAGGAACTTCCCAACTTACTCCTCGAATCGTCTTTCGCCGCTTGCCGGATTCGAACCGCAAGGGAGTCAGAGAAGCGTACATGCCATGTGAGACATCTTGTCGTGTCTGGCATATACCCAAGGCAATCCGAGTCATATCGATATGACAAAGCTCGGGCAAACGCTCGACCATGTCTCGGCAGAGACGGTGCATTGCAGCAGTAAAATTGAATCCTTGGCGGGAGCTGTCCATAGCAAGACGGCCAGGGGACTGCCGAGGTCAAACTCTATGGGACTTAGGATGTTCGTGCTACTCAGAGTCGGTAGTTTTAGTTTCTTCGTCGTCAGCAGCTTCCGTTTTATTAGCCGTGGATTCAGAAACTTCCTCAGTTGGAGTAGAATCGTCAGCGGTGTCTTCAAACGCCGGTCGTTCGCTTCTTTGAACGACACGGTCACGTACCCCAACGAATTCCAAGATTGCTTGTGTGCCTGCATCGCCCAATCGGGGCTGAGGTAGTCGCACAATCCGAGTATAACCACCCGGTCGGTCAGCAAAACGGGGAGCGATCTCATCAAACAGGATGCTCACAGCTTCCTTGTCTCCCAGGAGTTGTACACAGCGGCGTC
Organism: uncultured Planctomycetaceae bacterium; assembly: GCA_937925545.1. Classification (GTDB taxonomy): domain Bacteria; phylum Planctomycetota; class Planctomycetia; order Pirellulales; family Lacipirellulaceae; genus Bythopirellula. The sequence goes on along the minus strand of CALALR010000014.1, from coordinate 38,861 downwards.
GGGCGGCGACTGAAGGCGCAATTGCTGTCGCCCAAGCGTTCCAACGGTCGCTGTTGCGCCATGACTTCCACTCCTCACTTCCCCGGGCTGCGGACGTAGCGTGTTCGCTGGCAGCATCCTGTGACTTGAGTGATCGACGAGCTATGGTGATACACTTCTCGACAAGGGGACGCACTTCTTTGGCTTTTGCGATCGTCGTAGTGATGCGACCCTTGACCTTGGGTTTGTTATCATCAAATTCTGCATCGCGTTCTGTAAGAATCAATGCACTGGCAAGATTTCGCAACAAGGCTCTTTGATGGTTCGGATTGCGGCCGAGTTTTCGGCCCTTATTTCGATGTCGCATGACTTTTTCTCTAGTTGGAATCGCCGAATAAGCTGAGCCAACCCTACATTTTCTTGGGGAAATTAAACACTCGAACTGGTGATACTACCGCTGTGAGACGGGGGAACCCTCATCCCTAAATGCAATCCAAGGTCGCGTAATTTCTGACGCACTTCGGCTAACGTGGTCTCACCAAAATTGCGGACTTCTAATAATTGGTCTTCAGTACGAGAGACCAAGTCTCTTACGAACAGGATGTGCTCGGCCTCCAGGCAATTGCTCGCCCGAACTGAAAGATTCAATTCGGAAATGCTCATATTGAACATCGCCTCTAGCGCTGAATCGAGTCCCATGCCAGGACTTCCGCCGCGTGAAGGTGCATGTACCTGCGGTCCCAATTCAGTGTACTGCACAAAAGGAGTGAGATGCTTCCGAAGAATCTTGGCTGCTTCAATCAGAGCCATCTCCGGATTCACACTGCCGTCAGTTTGAATCTCCAAAACAAGCTTGTCATAGTTAGTCTTTTGACCCACGCGAGTTTCTTCGATGGAATAACGTACCCGGGTTACAGGGCTATAAATGGCATCGATGGGAATTATGCCGATTTCCTGGATATTGGCCCCATGCTCGGTGGCTGAGACGTAACCACGTCCGTTCTCGACAACCATCTCTACAATGAAAGGGACGTCGTCGGTGAGATTGGCAATTACCAGATCCTTATTAATAATTTCGACCGATTCATCGGTTTCAATGTCCGCAGCAGTGACAACCCCCGCCGTATTGCGTTCGACACGTAGTACCTTAGTCGAGTCGCTGTGATTCTTGACAACCAGGCTCTTAATATTCAGGACGATGTCTGTGACATCTTCCATGACCCCAGGAATCGTCGTGAATTCATGCTGTGCATTGTGCACTTTAATCTGGGTGACAGCGCTTCCTTCCAAACTGGATAAAAGCACGCGACGGAGGCCATTGCCTACCGTTGATCCGAACCCACGCTCAAAAGGCTCAGCGATAAACTTGCCATAAGTTGCCGAGAGAGATTCGACTTCGCAAACCACCTTACTTGGTAGTTCTAAACCACGCCAGCGAATATGCATAACATACCTCCACCCGGTAGTAGCGGATGATAAAAATTGGGTTGAATAAAAACTCGAAGGGAAACGCGTGTCAACGCGAGCACAATTCGACAATCAACTGGGTTTGGATCGGCAGCGAGGCATCCTCAGCAGCCGGGAGACGACTCACGATTCCTTCAGGGATGTCCCCCGGGGAAACGGAAAGATAATCGGGGACATCCCGGGACTGTTCGGCCAACACGCTACGAACCAAATCCAAACTCTTGGCTCGATTCTTGACTCGGATCACGTCACCGATATTCACTAGATTGCTGGGAATATCGCACCGACGACCGTTCACCGTTACATGACCATGATTCACCAATTGGCGAGCTGCACTCCGACTGGCAGCAAACCCCATGCGATAGACTACGTTGTCTAACCGCCGTTCCAGAAAGGACATCAAGGAATCCCCCGTGTTTCCCTTGGACTGGGTTGCCTTCTTAAAGTAACAGCGAAACTGACGCTCCAGTACACCGTAATAGTGCTTCAACTTTTGCTTTTCGCGCAAGTGAATGCCATAATCGGTCAGCTTTCCGCGACGGGAGAGTTGTTGGCCTGGAGGAGTCGGGCGACGTTCGATCGCACACTTGGGAGTATCGCACCGATATCCCTTAAGGAACAGCTTCATGCCATCGCGGCGGCATAAGCGGCAAACTGGACCTGTGTATCTTGCCATGGGTAAATCTTTTTACTTCTTGTTTGCGGTTAGATTTCTTCTCGTGCGGTTAGACACGGCGTTTCTTTCGAGGTCGACAACCATTGTGAGGCAGTGGGGTGACGTCTTCGATCGATTTGACCTTCAGGCCGGCCGCTTCCAGCGCCGTTATCGCACTTTCACGACCACTGCCCGGACCTTTAACCTTCACTTCCACATCTTTGACTCCAAATTTCTTTGCTTTTTCTGCAGCTTGCTGGGCAGCACTTTGGCCAGCAAACGGCGTGCTCTTCCGGCTTCCCTTGAAACCACTTGTGCCGGCACTCGCCCAGCAGAGAGTATCTCCCTTAGTGTCAGTGATTGTCACAGTCGTATTGTTAAACGTCGCTTTGATGTGTGCTAAAGCGATAGTCACATTGCGACGCACCGTCTTTTTCTTAACTTTGGTTGTCTTTACTTGTTTGGCCACTGGTAGGCAAACTCCCAACAAAATGATTTGATCGAAAAAATATCAAGCCTGCAGGAAGTTCAACGTCCGGCAGGCATATTAGTAAACAATAGCTCCACTTAGCGAAGGTCCTTGACACCCTTCTTGCCGGCAACTGTTTTCTTGGGACCCTTTCGTGTTCGGGCGTTTGTCTTTGTGCGCTGACCACGCACCGGCAAGCCACGACGATGTCTTAAGCCTCGGTAGCTGGCAATGTCTCGTAGCCGAGATATGTTCTGGCTCACCTGCCGACGAAGCTGACCCTCGACGACGTAATCTTTGTCCAACAAAGCCGCAAGTCGTGCGACCTCGTCTTCACCCAAGTCACGGGCTCGTGCGTTAGGATCGATCCCCGCCTTGACGCACAACTCTCGGGCAATTTTGGGGCCCACACCGTAAAGGTACGTCAACGAAATCACGGTCGGGCGATCCGTTGGAATATCCACACCTAGCAAACGAGGCATCTGTCACACTCACTTCATTGAAAACACTACCGGCAATTAAGCCGAAGATTTGGAAGAAAACTTGATTCAGACCAGTGGGCAAATATCTCCAATAGCCAACTAGCCTTGGCGTTGCTTGTGCCGAGGATTCGTACAGACGACGTAGACCACTCCACGTCGACGGACGACTTTGCACTTATCGCACATGCATTTGACACTGGCTCGAACTTTCATCACAAACTCACACTAATGGGACTGCACTTGCTAGTGAGACGGGGGTCCTGCTAGAAGTGTTGGGCACTGGCGAAACGTTTGAATATAGACCTTTACCGGCCTACCATTCAAGGCCTCCAAGGGCCGATGGGCGGTTTTTTCCCACTGATTTGGGGTGCATGCGGGAGATTTAGGCCCCACCTCCGTTCAAACCGCAATTTCCTTGAGTTCCGCCGGACTAGGAGCGATCGTCAGCAAAGTTGGCCCGTCTTGGGTGATCGCCACAGTGTGCTCAAAATGTGCGCTGAATTTGCCATCAAGGGTGACCTGAGTCCATTGGTCTTGGAGAGTTTTTACCTTTTTCGTACCGATATTAACCATCGGTTCAACTGCAATCACCAAGCCGGGTTCGATACGGAAATCCGCGCTTCCCCTAAGCGTGCGGCTCGAATAATTTGGAACCTGAGGATCCTCATGCATATCACGGCCAATGCCGTGACCTACAAAACACTCCACTGTCGAGAAACCGTGATCTGCCACGTATTGAGCCATCTGCTCGGCAATTTGGCTCCAGTAGCTTTTTTCGCTCATTAGCTCAATTGCCAGATTCAAGACACCTTCGGTCACATCAAGCAATTCTTGAACTTCTGGGCTCACTTTGCCAACGGGATAAGTCACCGCAGCGTCACCACACCAACCATTAAGTCGACAGCCAGTATCAATGCTGACAATATCACCCTCCTGAAGAGGGCGATTGTCGGGGATCCCATGCACAACGGCTTCGTTGACTGACATACAAGTAACCGCGGGAAAAGGCCGTTTATTCTTCACAGAATTGGGATAATCCTTAAAGAGAGGTATAGCTCCCAGATTGGAGAAATGTTCGGCTACGGCGCGATCAATTTCGGCAGTGGTGACTCCTGGTGCAATCATATCGCCAGCAATTTGATGAGCCTTCCAAACGGCCAGCCCTGCCTGCCGCATGAGTCCGATCTCTCTAGGCGATTTGAGGTGAATCATGGTGGAATTTCGCTCCAGGCTCCTCGAAAGCGAACGATCGCAATAAGAAGATAGTATGTTGCTACCGTTGTTCTAGCTCTACTTTTTCGATTGCAGCAAGCATACGATCAAAGACTTCGTCAGGGCTTCCCAGGCCATCTATTCTATGCAGTTTGCCGCGGCCTTGATAGTAATCCAGCAAAGGTCGAGTCAAATCATCGTACGCCTTCAATCGAGTTTTGACGACCTCTCGCGAGTCGTCTTCTCGACCTCGCCCGGCAAGTCTGCGTTGCAATTCTTCAAAGGGAACATAGATCTCCAGGACAATTTCCAGCGGGCTCTGCCGTTCGGAAAGCCACTCGTCCAATGCCTCGGCTTGTGGCACAGTTCGCGGAAATCCATCAATAATGCAACCTTCGGCACAATCTGGTTCGCTTAGCCGCTGAAAAAGGATCTGCTCCACAAGATGGTCGGGTACGAGTCGCCCCTTCTTCATGTATTTTACCGATTCTCGTCCCAGCTCAGAGCCATTAGCACAGGCATCGCGGAGCATAGCGCCTGTCGAGAGAGGGGGCACGTTCAGATGGTTCGCCAGACGTAAGGATTGTGTCCCTTTGCCAGCACCAGGTGGCCCGATGAAAACGATCCGCATGACAAACTTAGGTCCCACTACCCTACGATGTTTTTCGCAGGTAGTTCAACATCGGTCCAGTTGCAATCTTCTTAAGATTTCTCTAGCAGGCCCGAGTAGTTTCGCATTACCAAATGACTGTCGATCTTTTGTACCAAATCAAACGCTACGCTCACCGCAATTAAGAGGCCAGTACCACCATAAAAGCTTGCCAGGCGATAAGGGACTCCCATGGAAGTGGAGATTACAGTGGGAATAATGGCAACAAGAGCCAAAAATCCCGCACCTACATAGGTAATGCGGAACATCACCTTTTCTAAATAGTCCGAGGTTCGCTTCCCAGGTCGATAGCCGGGAATAAAGGAACCGTAGTTTTTCAGATTATCTGCAACATCCTTCGGGTTAAAGGTAATCGCGGTCCAGAAATAACAGAAGAAATAGATGAGAGCGACATAGCAGATGACATATGTCAACGAGTCACGGGAAAAAGCGTCGCTGGCCCAACTAAAGAAGTTGTCCCAAAATCCATCTACTTTCCAAGGAATGTTGTTTAACTGAGTGAAAATGAGAGCAGGCAACATCAACAAACTGCTTGCAAAAATAATTGGCATGACGCCAGATTGATTCACCTTGAGAGGGAGATATTGACGGGTCCCACCGTACACCCTGCGACCGCGCACATGCTTGGCACTTTGCATGGGAATTCGCCGCTGCCCTAGGGTGATATAGACAACACCGGCCACGACCGCAACGAACATGGCCGCCAACATGAGCAACTGTTCGATCCCGAGTTTTCCACCGGCTTCCCCACCCAATTGTAGTGAGGCTTGCTGAATCAGTTCCCATCCTGCTCCAGGCATCGCAGCTAAAATACCTGCCATAATCAAAAGGCTGATGCCATTACCTATGCCGAATTCGTCAATCTGCTCGCCGATCCACATGAGAAACACGGTCCCGGCCGTCATGGTGATTACAGCGACGACTTTCCAGCTAAACATAAGAGAGCCGGTGTCGGGATTCAGATAGGCACTGTCCACTAACTGCATGGGGACAATGTAAGCATTCACATAGACCCAACTCTGGATAATGCAGATCAAAACGGTCGCGTAGCGAGTGTATTCGTTGATTTTTTTCCTGCCCGCCTCGCCCTCCTTCTGCAATGCCTCGAGCGGCGGATAAACACTTCCCAACAGCTGAAAAATAATAGATGCGGAAATGTAGGGCATGATACCCAGGCCAAAGATCGTCACCTGGGTAAGCTGGCTAGCACTGAAGACAGCGACCTGCTGCAGCACGTCGGTCATGCCGCCGGATTGTCCACTTGTGGCCGACGCTTGCACTTTGATCGGATCAACAATCGGCAGAGGAATTTGAAACCCGAGCCGATAGATGGCCAATAGACCTAATGTGAGCAAAATCTTCCGACGCAGTTCAGGAATCTGCCATACGACGCGAAATTTTTCCCACATAGCTCCATCCTAATCGGAATTATAATTTGAATATCGCAAATTGAGGAATCTCAAGCTGCGCGACTTCAGGACTTTTTCGCTTGTCTCTTCTCGCGTTGTTTAACTGCAACTGGAGTCTTGCCAGGAATTACCACCATCTCACAGCCCGCCTTCTCAATCTTCTCGATGGCCGACTTGCTGAATTGGTGAGCATTGATTTTCAACTTTTTCGTCAGTTCGCCGTTCCCCAGAACCTTTAAACAATCAAAGCGTCCCTTGGCCAGGTTTTTTGCAGCCAGTGCTTCGAGCGTGACTTCCTCACCAGCAGCAAATGCCTTATCGAGCTGGCCTACATTGACTACGGCAATTTCGGCACCAAACTGATTGTGAAATCCACGTTTTGGAACACGGCGCACCAGCGGGGTCATCCCACCCACGAAAATTGAGAGCTTTGATACACCCGAACGCGAGCCCTGACCCTTGTGGCCTCGGCCGGCCGTTTTGCCATGCCCACTACCGGGACCGCGGCCAAGTCGTTTCCGCTTCTTATTTTTATTTATTCCACGATGGACATCATTGAGAATCATGAGAGGGTCACTCCGCGAAGACGTTCTACATCGAACTTAGGGCGCAACTGCTCCAAAGCACCCATGGTGGCCTTCACCAAGGTGACTGGATTGGTCGAACCGAAACTCTTGGTGAGGATGTCGTGAATGCCGGCAGCTTCGCAAACAGCACGCACTGCCGAGCCAGCGATCACACCTGTTCCAGGGGAAGCTGGCACTAGAATAACACGGGCAGCACCATAGTGCCCCTTCACCACATGGGGAATTGTAGAGTCCTGGCGAGCTACGGAAACCATGCTTCTCATCCCTTCTTTGACTGCCTTTTCGACACTCGGAGGGACTTCGTTTGCTTTGCCGTATCCCCAACCTACCTTACCGTTTCCATCGCCGACAACGACCATTGCAGCGAAGCTGAAGCGGCGTCCTCCTTTGACCACAGCGGAGCAACGCTTAATCTTGATGACCTTCTCCATCAACTCGCCAGCGCGCGGGCCTTCTTCATCGGTAGTTGGTTTGCCTCGACCTGGACTAGCCACGTTAATTTACTCCCAAAATTTGTTATTAAGTTAGTGAGCGAGTAGGTGAGTGAGTTCGACAACTTCTTTTCAATTACTCACCCTCTTCACACTCTTTCTAAAACTGTAAGCCTGCAGCCCGAGCTGCATTGGCCAAGGCAGCAACCCGGCCATGATACTTGCAAGAACCTCGATCAAAGCTAACCTCGCTTACTCCCTTGGCGGTCGCACGTTCTGCGATCAATTTGCCAACAGCTTCCGCAGCAGCACAGTTGCCACCGTACTTCAGTTGCTTGGCAAGCGACTTGTCAGAGGTTGAGGCACTAGCCAAAGTAATCCCAGCGATATCGTCGATCACCTGAACCGAGATGTTTCGCAAGGTTCTATTGACACAGAGTCGTGGTCTGTCTGCAGTGCCCCGAACACGTTTGCGGACGCGATACTGCCGACGTTGGCGCTGTTTACCCAGTGCTTTGTTGTGGTCCATGTTTTTGCTCGAATCTTAAGTGAGTACGAGAGTAAGTTCGATGAATGCTACTTACTCGATTACTCACCTACTCACGCTTTTTTTGTTCAATCAACTACTTAGCCGTTTTACCTGCCTTACGGCGCACCTGTTCACCCTCATAACGAATACCCTTACCTTTGTAAGGTTCCGGCTTTCTAACGGCTCGCACTTCAGCAGCAAATTGTCCTACTTTTTGCTTGTCTATGCCCCTGATAACCACATGGGTTTGATCCGGACAAGTCACTTCCAGCCCAGCAGGTATGGGTTTCTGGATTTCGTTCGCAAACCCAACTCGCAATTGAAGGACATTGTTTTGAATCGCTCCGAGGTAGCCAACACCGTGAATCTCAAGCTTCTTTTCGTAACCAGTTGATACACCTTCAACCATATTTTGAATAAGAGCGCGGGTTAAACCGTGCAAGGCACGACCTTCTCGGCTATCTTCTTTGCGGGAGACTCTTAGCTCTTTACCATCTTCAGCCACTTCCACGCTTACTTCAGGTCGATGAGACCACACTAGTTTGCCGAGTTTGCCCTCGACGGTGATCTCGCGCAGGGACACACCCACCTTGACGCCGGATGGAATGGCTACTGGTTTTTTTCCAATTCGTGACATTTCAAAGCTCTTAGCTGTTGGTCGTTGGTAGTTGGTCGTGAGTTATACTGTATCTGGTTAACTACTAACGAATAATGCCTAACGGCTTCCTCACCATAATTCACACAAAACTTCGCCACCCAAATTCTTCTGCCTGGCCTCGCGATCGCTGATCACTCCCCGACTGGTACTAATGATCGAGATCCCCAAGCCATTGAGGATAGGACGAAGGTCCGTCGCACGGCTGTAAACCCGCCGACCAGGCTTGCTTACGCGCTTAATATGGCGGATTACCCGCTCGCCGTTGGGGCCATACTTCAAATCAATACACAACCGAGTGCCGGGAGCATCCGAGGCATTCTCTTCGCGCCAATCCCAGATGTAGCCTTCACGCTTGAGTACTTCGGCAACGCCGCGCTTTACCTTGGAATGAGGCATTTCGACGACAGGCCGCTCAATGCAAACTGCATTGCGAATGCGTGTAAGCATGTCGGCAATTGGGTCGGTCATCATAGTCTTCTGGTCCCCCTACCGGGTTGTACTTCTCACTGATTAAAGCTTCTTACCAACTTGCCTTTTTGACACCGGGAATTAATCCGCGATCTGCCAACTTTCGGAAACAAATGCGACAAATGCCAAATTTTCGATAAACAGCCCGCGGCCGACCACAGAGTTTGCATCGCGATTCAGTCCGCGTTGAAAACTTAGGCTTTCGAATTGCCTTGGCGATTTTTGATTTACTTGCCACGTGATTTGTTGTCCTTTCAAGAAGTCATGGGATTCGCAATGGGCCGAATCATATTCTTTCTAAGTTTTATTTTCTCTTCTCGTCTTTTGTGCGAAAAGGCATGCCAAATCCAGCAAGCAACTCTCGCGATTCGTCATCCGAATTTGTCGAGCAGCAAAGGGCAATATTCATTCCTTGCGGTCGTGAATACTTGTCCGGATTCAGTTCAGGAAAAACCAATTGTTCGTTGAGTCCTAAACTGTAGTTGCCCCGTTTGTCGAAGGCCTTTGGATTAAGTCCCCGAAAGTCTCGTACACGAGGCAATACGATCGAGATCAATCGGTCAAGGAATTCATACATTCGTCGGCCCCGCAACGTTACTTTGCAGCCGACTGGCGATCCCTCTCGGAGGCGGAAGGCTGCAACTGATTTGCGTGCTCGGCATATCATCGGTTTTTGACCTGTGATTTCGGTCAGGGCCGCCACTGCGTCTTCCATGTGTTTCTTGTCAGAGATCGCACTTCCTACTCCCATACTGACAACAATCTTCTCCAGTTTGGGTAGGGAGTGACGATTCTTCCGCCCAAGCTTGTCAGCGAGGCTGGGAAGGATCTCTTTCTGATACTGTTCTTGTAATCGAGCTGACATCTGACGTTAGTTCTTTTTGGCTAATTTCTAGGACCCGCGATCGCATCGCTGGCGAGTATCACTATTTCTTGGCTTTATTTCTTGGCGTGTCCTGCATGAGCTGGCGAGATCTCTCCGGCACTTGCCCCGCATTTCTTGCAAAACCGTTCCTTGGCACCCTCCGAGCTGAATCGCGCCCCCAGGCGAGTTCTCGATCCGCACGACGAGCATATGTACAACAGGTTTGACAACTGGATTGGCATTTCTTTACTCAGTCGGCCGCCTTGTGGATGTTTCTGACTCCGGCGAACGTGCTTGTAAACACGATTAACACCTTCCACGAGTGCCTTGCCTGAGGCGCGATCAACTTGGATGACACGGCTCTTGGTGCCCCGATCAGCTCCGGCTATGACTTCGACTTGGTCTCCGGTTCGAATCAACATGATTAAACGACCTCGTTGGCAAGGCTTACGATCTTCATAAACTTTCGCTCACGCAGTTCCCGAGCGACCGCGCCAAAAATTCGCGTCCCGCGAGGGTTATTGTCTTTGTCAATCAATACAACAGCATTGGAATCGAACCGCACGTAACTACCGTCGCTGCGACGGGTGGGATACTTCGCCCGAACGATGACTCCCCTAACGACTGATTTCTTTTTGACATCGCTTCCAGGGATGACGCTCTTAACACTACAAATGATCACGTCGCCCAGTTGGGCAAACCGACGTCGGCTTCCTCCCAATACTTTGACGCACATCACTTCCTTGGCGCCGGTATTGTCGGCAACGGCAAGGCGGCTTTGCATCTGGATCATGGCTCAGTATCTCTTACAACGTAATTGTTCGATCTTGTATAACGGGCAAAGAGCTAGGAGAACGGCTTTAAGCTTCCTCAGAATCAGCAGCCTGCTCCGCTTTGGCAGCAGCACGCATGGCAACGATGTCCACTTGCTGATTTCTAGAGACAATTCGCACCAAATCCCATCTCTTCAACTTTGACTTTGGGGGACACTCGACGATCTCAACGGTGTCACCAAAATTCGACTCATTGTTCTCGTCATGGACGTGGCAGACGGTCCGACGATGGATAAACTTACCGAACTTAGGATGCTTCACCAGACGGCCAATCTCTACCCGACGGCACTTGTTCATTTTGTCGCTGGTGACAACACCAATTAATTGTTTTTTTGGCATATTTTGCTCTCAGCTATCGACGGCTTACTTAATTCTCAATGTGCGGTTGATGCGGCGGTCGAGTTGGCTCTTTCGGTTTGGATCGTTCTGATGCGAGCGATCAGTCGGCGTTGTTTCCGCAATTCACTGGGAGCATCCAAACGGTCCGTTTGGGCCTGCACACGAAAGCGGAACAAGTTCTCAATAGCTTCATTTAGCGACAGCGCCAATTGCTCATCGCTCATGTCGCGTAATTCTTTGGCTTTGGTCATTGTGAGATGTCAATTGTTGGTAGTCGGCAGCATTAATTGCCACTAACTGCTAGGTCCTTTTAATCATCCGCACACGGATCGGCATCTTGTGCGCCAAGCGAGCCAGACAAATTCGAGCGGCTTGTTCGGTCACGCCAGATACCTCGTAGAGGACTGTACCTGGCCGTACGACTGCCGCCCAATACTCCGGCTCACCCTTTCCTTTTCCCATTCTCGTTTCCAAAGGAATGGAAGTAATTGATTTATGAGGAAAGATGCGGATATACAACTTCCCTTCACCGCGAACATATTGTTGAGCGGCTATACGTCCAGCCTCGATCGTTTGGGCACTTATCCACCCCCCCTCCATGGCCTGCAAACCGAACTCGCCAAAGACGACACGGTTTCCACGGGTGGCGTTACCTCTTATACGACCTCTTTGGCTTTTTCTGTGCTTGACCCTCTTGGGCATCAGCGCCATCGATCTCGTCCTCGTACATACCTTGGTTAATCCAAACTTGAACGCCAATATGGCCTTGTGCCGTTTTGGCTTCAACAAAACCGTAGTCAATTTTTGCCCGCAAAGTGCTCAGCGGAATTGACCCGGCAATCTGCTTTTCACGCCGTGCCATTTCAGCACCGCCCAGGCGACCAGCCAATTGGACTTTAATGCCTTTGGCACCCGCTTCCATCGTTTGTTCAATTGAACGCTTCATCGTGCGGCGGAAACTCGCACGCTTGCTGAGTTGTTCAGCGATGTCCTCAGCCACCAATTGCGCCTGCAATTCGGGGCGCGAAACCTCTTCAATCTTTATGTTGATACGTCGGCCGACAAGCGCCTGCAGTTCGTCTTGCAATTGCTCAACTTCCTGCCCCTTGCGACCAATGATGACCCCAGGACGGGCGGCAAAAAGCACCACCTTTACTTCGTCCCGGGTCCGCTCGATCTCCACTTTAGGGATGCCGGCAAACTTATACTTTTCATGCACGAATTTTCGGATTTTGTGGTCCTCGACCAACAGCTCCGAATATTCTCTCTTCGAGGCATACCAGCGGCTCTTCCACCCCAGCATGATGCCCGTGCGAAAACCAATTGGATTGACTTTTTGACCCATGATCTAGCTCATAGCTCTCTTATTCGATGGATACTTTGATGTGAGCGAATCGTTTCTTAATGATGTGTGCCATGCCTCGAGCACGAGGACGGACCCGCTTGAACATAGGGCCTCCATCGACACGTGCATCAACCACGCGCAAGCCTCCCAGGTTGGGAGCCCGCAGGTCTTCAGCGTTGCCAAGTGCGCTCTTCAGAACCTTCTCAAGCATCCGCGCACCCCGCTGAGGTTGGTAACGCAGGATTGACAGAGCATCGTCGACGCGTTTACCCCGAATCAACTGAGCCAAAGGACGAACTTTGGTCGCGCTAATGCGGGCGTGTCGGTGTATTGCGGTGTATGCCATTTTTAAGCTCTCAGCTACTTCTTACCTTTGCCACCGTGACCGCGGAAGTTGCGAGTAGGAGAAAACTCGCCCAACTTATGGCCAACCATGTCTTCTGTCACAAACACCTTAAGATGCTGCTTGCCGTTGTGAACCATGAATGTGTGGCCCACGAATTCAGGAATGATAGTGCACCGGCGAGCCCACGTGGTAATCGGCTCTTTGCGTCCCGACTCATTCTGCTTGTCAACCTTGGCATAAAGCTTGGGATCGACAAATGGTCCTTTCTTCAGTGAACGTCCCATGAATTCTAACCTTCAACGCTGTCTTAGTTTTTCGGTAATTTCAATTGACCATAGCGACGGCTCTTGCGTCGGCGGATGATCGCCTTGTTGGATGCCTTACGACGATTGCGAGTTGCACCACCTTTAGCACTTTGCCCAGTGGGACTCACTGGATGCCGACCCCCCTTGGTACGGCCTTCGCCACCACCATGAGGATGGTCGATCGGGTTCATAGCCGTACCACGAACATGCGGTCGACGCCCCATCCAGCGTTTGCGACCGGCCTTACCTAACACAATGCTACTGTGATCAACGTTGCTTGTTGTGCCGACAGTTGCCCGGCAAGCAGACGGAATTCTGCGGATTTCACCACTGGGAAGTGATAGCTGAGCCCAATCTGATTCACGAGCCATTAATGTGGCATGGGTACCAGCGCTACGGCAAAGCACACCACCGCGACCCTCGCGGAGTTCGATGTTATGGACTTCAGTCCCCAACGGCATCTTCGCCAACGGCAGGCAATTTCCTACCTTGGCAGGAGCCTCAGTTCCACTCTGCACCTTGTCACCTTGCTTCAAGCCGTCTGGGGCAAGGATGTAGCGCTTTTCTCCATCGGCGTAGTGCAACAAAGCAATCCGTGCCGACCGATTCGGGTCGTACTGAATCGAATCCACTTTGGCGGGAACGCCATCTTTGTTGCGGCGGAAATCAATCAAGCGATAACGCTGCTTATGACCCCCACCACGATGGCGAGCGGTAATCTTGCCTTGATTATTGCGACCGCCCTTTTTTGGCTTGGGACGCAGCAAACTCTTCTCCGGCTTGGCACCGGGAGTGAGTTCGGCAAAATCACTCACCGACGCCCCGCGACGGCCTGCTGTGGTCGGCTTGTATTTTCGGATACCCATGGTGAGTTTCGAGCTTTCGAGGTTGAAGTTTCGAGTACTTTATACTCGCACCGCACAACTGGTAACTCGAGCCTTCTTTCTAAAACAATTCAATTCGGTGCTCGCTGTGGAGCGTCACGATGGCCTTCTTCCAGTCCTTGGTATAGCCAACGTGCATCTTCGTACGACGCGGCTTTCCCTTGCGATTTTGTGTATGCACCTTCAGTACATGAACATTAAACAATTCTTCGACGGCCCGTTTAACATCCTGTTTAGTTGCCAGGCGATTGATCTCAAAAGCGTAAGCATTATTTCGGGTCGAGCGATGCATTCCCTTCTCCGTCACCAATGGCTTCAAAATCACCTGGTGAGGCTTGAGTGTAATACTCGTTGATTGCGGGATGTGTCTGGGCATGATTTCGTCTTGCTATGCTGGCGAATTTTCTGTGTCTGAGCCATTTGATTTCAATTGATCGAGCGCCTCAGTAGTGATCACTAATCTACGGGCGGACAGCACGCTCAAGGCATTCAAGTCGGCTGCATTCGATACGCTGACCTGTTGGATATTGCGGGCACTCTTGTAAACATTGGGCGAATGCCCCGCCGTGGCGATCAATAGCGACTCCCCCTGGCACCCCAAGTGGCTGATAATGCTGACCATTTCGCGTGTCTTGGGTTCAGAAAAATCGAGCTTGTCGATCAGTGTGATCTGGTCATCTTTGATCTTGGAAGCAATCGCCATTTTGGTTGCCAATCGCAGTGCCTTGCGGGGCAGCGAGTAAGAATAGTCGCGATTGTTGATGGCATGAATATGCCCACCACCAGTACGAATACCACTGCGTCGTGAGCCAGCACGGGCGTTGCCCGTTCCTTTCTGCCGATACATTTTCTTGGTCGAACCTGCAACCATACTGCGCGTCTTAGTCTTGTGTGAGCCTTGCCGCTTGTTGGCCTGATACATGACGACAGCATCATGCAACAGTTGTTTGTTAATGCGCGGAGCGAAATCAGACGGCTCGACGGTGTAGGTGCCGACTTTCTTCCCTTTGGCGTCATGGACAGTGAGTTTTGGCATGGCTCGTATTCACTGGTTGCAGGTGCAACCAGCCAGACCTTTACAGTTTGTTACTTTTCTTGATTACTACGTATCCGCCGTTGGGACCAGGAACGGCGCCCCTGATCAAAAGCAGATTGTTTTCTGAGTCGATCCGTACGATTGACTGGTTGCGGACGGTACAGCGCGATGCCCCATATTGCCCCGGCATCTTGACACCCTTCATAAGACGACTTGGGGTGGCACTACACCCAGTACCTCCCAAATGACGGTGGCATTTCTTCACGCCGTGCGTAGCACGCTGGCCCGAAAAGTTGTGCCTCTTCATCGCACCAGAGAACCCGCGCCCCTTGCTGGTGCCGACGACGTCGACCGTCTCAACACCATCAAACGCGCCCACAGATACCTGACCACCTACATCGAGATCACCAACTGGTCCGCGAATCTCGCGAATGTACCGCTTTGGCTCACAATTGGCTTTGGCTGGTAATTCAACGCCAGCAGCTACTCGTTTCTTGCTCCGCTTGCTGTCGAGCTTAGCAACCTGGCCACGCTGAGCACGGGTGGCTAATCGACGGGGCTTATCTAGATAGCCCAACTGTACCGCCTCGTAGCCATCGCGGTCGGTTGTACGGACTTGCAAGACGTCGCATGGCCCTGCCTGCAATACGGTAACGGGCACCGATTGACCAGACTCATCAAAAACCTGGGTCATACCGACTTTCCGGCCCAATATGCCGACAACTTTTTCGTCTTTAGCCATGTGCTTGATTCCCAGACAGTCTCTGTGTCGCCAATTGGTCCGTTGTCAGTTTTCCGCTGTTGCAGGAGACACTCACCGTGGCAAGGCTTACCTACACAACATCCGTTACATGTTTGTTACCCAGATTAACCCGGATAGGAATTATTTTATGCAGTGGTCGCCTTAATCTTAATGTCAACACCCGCAGGCAGGCTCAACTTGTTGAGCGCTTCAATCGTCTTGGCAGTAGCCTGGACGATATCGATCAGTCTCTTATGGGTCCGAATCTCAAATTGTTGGCGCGACTTTTTATCAACGTGTGGGCCTGACAAAACTGTGTAGCGCTCAATTCGCGTAGGCAACGGGATTGGGCCGTGTACTTCTGAATTGGTGCGCTTAGCAGTATCGACAATCTCTATCGCGCTCTGATCCAAAACAGAGTGGTCGTATGCTTCCATACGAATACGAATGACTTCCTTAGCCGCGGACACAATAGTACCCCACCAATTGGACTCTAAACCCGAATATCAAAGAGCGCTGATTGTTCTACACAATCTGCCGCTTGAACACACTGCTCGCCATCGATTTGTGGCGAATCGCAGATTCTAAAGCGTATTCAAATTAGGGTCAATGGGCTCATTGCAATGAAATGGAATTATTCTCTTGTCTGCGCTCTTTGACCGTGGTGATTAAAGGGGTTGGGTGATCTCATTTCATGTCAGTCATGGGCTGAATGTTTTTCGCTGAAGTTACAAATCTCTTGGGCAAGCAATCCACTTCTGCCTTGAAGAGTTTCTGCTGCGGTCCTTCCCGCCAAGTGAGGGCAAAAAAACCTGAAAAGGATGTTTTTCACACTTGCAACGGCGATAAAAGGCGATATCTTATTGCTTTTGAGAGTCAATATCAATTAAAACTCTATTTCATCTCCGGAGATTCCAGGCTCATGATAAAAAGGATCAATTTCTCGCTACTTATGGCCCTGCTTGGGTCGAGTATGCTTGCCACCACCTACCCCGTTCAGGCTGAATTCACGAGTCCAAAATCTTGGGCTCGTGGGTCGATCAATACCTCTTACCAGCACTGGAATTTCTTCCAGTCGCTTGCTGACAACGCACCTGATGTTGGAAGCATTAACCCTAATGGTACGGCATTACTGTCGGAAACTTCTGGGTTATCCGTTGCTACAGGTTCTGGGAACATTTATGGAGCTGCCGGGGCTGTAGACTTTGTGGTCACGATCCCAGAGCAAGATGTCCCGAGTTACGATCTCACCGCGTTGGTACAGATCAAGACCATAGGCACGGAACTCGACCTAACTAGCCTCGCACTCAACTCGCTCGCACCTGTACTGCACCACGAGATATCGAGAGCTCCCTTTCAACCATTCGGGGGTTTCGTCGTGGAGCATCAGTTTCTGTTTAACATTTCCTACGCCAATTACGGTGATGGTGTGGGGCCTGACAAGACGAACCTGACGCTCAACTTTAGTGCAGAAGAATCCATGATGAGTCTGGATCAGGTAGCGATTGACGTCGCCATCCGCTCCTCCGGCTTTTTTCCTGAAAGAATTCCAGAGCCCTCTTCGGCATTGTTGGGTTTACTGGCTAGCACGGGGATACTTGGGCGGCGATGTGATCGTCGTTTTGGGGTAGCAGGATGATGGACTTCCGGTGGCGTCTTGAGTATCGTTTCTGGTCCTCGCCAGCGGCTACCGTGGGGCGAGTTTTCCTGCTGCTAATATCGCTGGTGAGCTTAGCCAGAGCGTCAACTGCAGTATTGCACATGCCGGATTTCGATCTTTGGTCATACCGGTTCAATACGGACCCTGGTTTGCGAGGTACAGGTCCAACATTTCGAGGCGAATTTGCACTCGATGGCAACCAATTCTTACCCGAAACAGCTTTGGACCCCGCACGTCGGGCTGCGAATATATTCGCGTTTGATACCTCGGAAATTGTTCCACCCGGATTATCAGTGAACTCCTATCAGATTGAATCAGTCAGTTTGACGCTTAAGCTCCGCAACGGCTCCTTTGGCACGATTCAGTACAGTGAGACTCCCGAATCTCCATCTACAGCTCTCGCAGAAACAATCGGTGGTAGTTGGAGCCAGGCTCGTCCGATCGAATTGTTCGGCGTCGGTTTGGCCCAAGGTTATTCATTCGACTTTGGGCAAAATGACACGGAAGATTTGCTATTCGCAGAAGGTGACGCCCCATACACAGACATCGGTTACATTGCATACCCACTCGCTGGCGGAGATGAGCCCGGGCAATATGTGGACTTATCTAACAATATCACCGGAGGCTATAGTGCAACTGCCATGGGCAACACCACGGCTCCCTTTGTTGCTGCTCCCTGGGCAATTGGCAAAGTGCCTGGGCTGTCCTATGCGGATCCTGTCCCCAATAACACGATCTTTACGTTCGAGATCAATCTGGATGGGGTGGGTGTCGAGCTGTATCTGCAAGAATCGCTTGCCAACGGCAAACTGGCCTTTGCAGTAACATCGCTGCACGCGGCATCCCAGCCTGGTAGCGGTAGTCTGGCTGCCTACCCGCAATGGTTTATGAAAGAAGCTGTAGGCCAGATTGGGGGAGCCGAGCCAGCGACTTTGGAGATCGATTACACGATTGTCGAGCTCGGTTCGCCAGGTGATTTCGATGCTGATGACGACGTCGATGGTCGCGATTACTTGCTCTGGCAACGAGGGGTTTCACAAAGCGCCTTGAGCGCAGAGGATCTTGCAGATTGGCAACAGTTTTACGGCTCAAGCCCCACCGTTTCCGCTCGCGAGTCTTCGACTCTCGCGGGGAATATTTCTATCCCTGAGCCTAATTCACTAATGCTAGTGGTATGCGGCATCATCATAAACTTTGCCCAGAGGAAACCAGTAATGGGAGGGCTGCGGTGAACTCGGCCAGGCATTCCAGCGACCGTCAGAGAAATACGATTTCTGGCCCTCGCAGCCGATTCGGTTTTACGCTCGTAGAGCTGTTGGTGGTAATTTCCATCATCGGAGTATTAGTTGCGCTGCTTTTCCCCGCTCTTCAAGTAGCCCGTGAAGCGGCGCGCGGCTGTAGTTGTCGGAATAATCTGCGTCAGATCGGCATAGCAACGCAATGTTTTTACGATGCCAAGAAGCACTTACCTCCTCCGAAAGTAGGCGGAAGCCCAACGAGCAATCTAGGAAGTACTTTTGTTTTGCTGCTCCCTTATCTCGAGCAACTCAGCTTATCGTCACAATACAACTTTGCCAAATCAGTGGCTTCCCCCGAGAACTTGCCGATTACTACAGCTCGAGTGGACGTTTTCATGTGTCCTTCGCTGAGCCCGCCTAATTACTCGGTAGGAAGTGACTGCGGAGAAATACTCGCTCCTGGTAGCTACATGATTTCAACGCGTTCGGACTACTATCAGCGCAATGATGGTGCCTTCGGCCAGCCCGCCGAGCTCCACGAATACGATCTTGGGATGGAAGATATCACCGACGGTACGACGCATACCCTTCTCGTAGGAGAAATTAATTTTGCGTTCGCCGACAAGTTGGAGGCTCCCTGCTCTTCTGCAGGAATTGTTACCTTTGGGAAGATGACAGGTTTTGCCTGGGCTGACAGTTATTGGCTCAAGGCTTGGGGCCACATGGCATCAGAAAACCCACATCTTTATAACAACTCCAAGCAATTCATTGCCCCCGATAGCAATCGTACCTATCGGAGCGATCATCCAGGGGGAGTTCATTTTGTGCTGTTAGATGGCAGCGTCAGTTTTCTTCGTGATGAGGTAGAACCGGAGATTCGCAGAGCGCTCGTAACGCGTGCCGGTGGCGAACTCGATCATTCATTTTAATTTTGCCATATTCGCGCAGTTCCTTTATGGATTGACTAGAAAGTGATGTAATGTATAAGCAAGTATCTTTATTTGCCGCAGTCGTTGTTATGTTAGTGCTCTCGTCTACTTCGACTTCAGCCCATTTTCTGTGGTTAGATTCGGAATCCTCTGGTGAAACGCGTGTGGGCTTGCTCTTCTTTGGAGAAAGCCTTCGTGATCGCAACTATCACCTACCTGCAGCAATCGCAGATGCGAAAATCTATGCTCGGACAGGCGAGGGAAAACGAGAGATGGTAACAACGACGCCACGAGAAACAGAAGATTACGTTGGCTTAGAGATGCCATTGTCAGAAGGTGAACTGGTTGCCCTGGAAACAGCATGTGAGTACGGAATTTATGCAGGCTCGAAACTTTGTTACTACGCGCAACATCTACTACCTTCGGCTGATGGAAACATTGCAGTTGTGACTGCTTCCGAACTGAAACTGAACATTGTCATCAGAAGCAAGGCGGGTGGATTGGCTGCCACAGTACTGTGGGAAGGCAAACCTTTGGAAGGTGCTGTTGTGACCCTGATCGATCCAGACGGTGAGACTCTTGAAGAAACCTCCGATGCGCTGGGTGAGGTATTTTTTGTGCTCTCCAAGGCTGGACAGATTGGCCTGATGACCAACCACTCTGAAAAGGAGAAAAGTGGCGAATTCAACGGGCAAAAGTATAAGGGGCAAGCGAACTATTCTACGCTTACGCTCAATTTCACCCCCCAAAGAGAAACGTCGCTGCCCGCCAAGAAGGTATCTACGATTAAGAAACTAAAACAGACCAAGCACAGCTTTGGTCCTCCGCTCCCCGAAGCTATTTCCAGTTTCGGCGCGGCGGTGAACAACGATTGGCTCTATATCTACAGCGGGCATACAGGGAAAGCTCATCAGCACTCTTGCGAGAATCTTTCAAATACCTTCGCAAGACTGAAGCTGTCTGATCCCACCGATTGGGAACTGCTGGAGATGCAATCGCCTCTGCAAGGTATGGCGCTGGTGAGCTGCGGCGAAAACCTTTACCGTGTCGGTGGACTTCAGCCTCAAAACACACCACGGGAAGAAGAGGATCTACGTTCGGTGGACGAATTCTCCAGGTTCAATACTGCGACTGGCCGGTGGACCGCTTTGCAGTCACTTCCTGCGGGGAGATCCTCTCATGATGCGGCAGTGCTGGATGGCAAGATCTATGTTGTTGGAGGTTGGACTCTCACCGGGGATCGTAGCGGCGATTGGCAGACTTTAGCATTGGTCTACGACACCTCAGCGGGTGATGGTGGCGAGTGGAAGGAACTTTCCTTGCCCCCGTTCCAGCGCCGTGCCCTGGCATTGGCTACCTGGAACGAACGGATCTGGGTCCTCGGGGGTATGGATGAAAACGCTGATATCCAGCGGACCGTCTACTCGTTCGATCCGAGCACGAATACCTGGGAGCAAGGGCCACTGATGCCTGGTGACGATATGCAGGGCTTCGGCATCTCGGCATGGGGGTTGGACTCCGGGCTCTATGTCTCTGGTACGGACGGCAAGCTTTACCGATTGGCCGATCCTGCTGGCCAATGGGAGGCAGTCGCAGAGTTAGAAACGCCAAGATTCTTTCATCGAATTGTGCCGGATGGACGGGGAGGATTGCTGGCCATCGGGGGAGCGTCTCTGATGGATGGCCATCTGAGGGAGGTTGAGAGTATCAAGGTGCACTGAAGGCTCCCGAGGAAAAGACACAGTGGGCTACACCGTCCCGCTCGCCCTGGTAGGGCAATTCTACTTCGGTGTACGAATCAACCCGACTTATGTGATATCACATAAACTTCGCAAGCACGTCTTCAGGGGCACGGTTGTAGGTGCTTGGTTCCATCGAGCAGCTTGCGCGGCCCTGGCTCAGGCTACGCATGGCACTTGAGTAGCCGAACAGTTCAGCGAGTGGTGCTTCGGCATGAATCACGGTGCGTCCCGCACGGGCCTCTTGATCGTGGATGATTGCGCGCCGCTGCTGCAAATCGCTAATAAGATCGCCTACGTGATCGTCGGGAGTGGATACCTCCAACCGCATGATGGGCTCCAGAAGCACGACGCCTGCCTCACGCAGGGCGAGATCAAAAGCAAGATTGGCAGCGGTCCGGAAGGCGATTTCACTGCTTGCAGTCTCATGGACTTCACCTCCGAGGAGTGTGGCCTTCAATCGCATCAAGGGGAAACCTAGCAGTCCACCGCCTTGTGCAGCATTCTCCAACTCTTCGAGCACGACCGACAGCATGTCAGACGGGAGGCCATGGTCAAGAGAATTGGTGACTACGGGTGCTCCTGTGGGTGATGCAAAGGGCTCAATCCGCAACCTTACGCCAGCGATGTGCTGCACTCCGTTCATGAGCCGGTTGCACTCACCCAGCACCTCGGCCTGGTGGTCGATGGTTTCACGGTAGCTTACGCGAGGATTGTGAACTTTTACGTTGAGCTTGAAATCACGTTGTAAGCGGTGCTGGATCACTTCGAGATGGAGCTCACCCATTCCGCTGATGAGGGTTTGTCCCGTATCTTCGTTTTCACTCGCGGCGAACGTGGGATCCTGCTTGCGAAGCATCGCGAGTGCTTCTGAAAGTTTCTTTTTGTCGGCGGTGCTCTCCGGCTCGATTGCC
This sequence comes from uncultured Planctomycetaceae bacterium, assembly GCA_937925545.1. Lineage (GTDB taxonomy): Bacteria > Planctomycetota > Planctomycetia > Pirellulales > Lacipirellulaceae > Bythopirellula. The sequence goes on along the minus strand of CALALR010000014.1, from coordinate 16,670 downwards.
ATCGAGATAACCGTTTCAGGGAACTCGATAGACTCGAGGATGATCGGGGCACGTGTGTCGCAGAGCGTGTCGCCGGTCACGGAGTCGCGCAGTCCAATCACGCCGACAATGTCACCTGCCTGGGTAGATTCGAGCTGCTCTTCTTTCTTGCTGGCATGGATCCGCCAGAGTTGGGCAACATTTTCTTTCTTGTCGCGAGTGGCATTGAGTACCCGACTGTTGCCTTTTAGAACTCCGGAGTAGATTCGCACCCACGATAGATCACCGGTTTTAAAGGGGAGCACTTTAAAGACCAGCCCGCAGAATGGCTCGTTCGGGTCTGGTTTGCGTACGGTTTTGGTGTCTGGCTCATCACTCTTGGACTTCGACTTGCGATGATCGGACTTTCCGGAGGGGTCAATTCCTTCCACCGGCGGGACTTCTGTAGGATTGGGAAGGTAGGCAGCAACTGCATCCAAAAGCGGCTGAACGCCAATTCCATGTAACGCAGAGCCACAGAGCACCGGCTGAATCTGAAGATGGACTGTCGCCTCCCGTAGTACACTTCGAACCAATTCGACAGGCACAGGTTCCTCGGCCAAGGCGAGTTCCATCAGTTGGTCGCTGAAGTTCGATAGTTCGCTCAACAAATCCTCACGCCACATGGTCGCCGTTTCGATGTGGTCGGCCGGAATCTCCTCGACCACAATTTTGCGGCCCTCTTTCCCCTCAGGAAAAGTGAGCATCTTCATAGTCACCAAGTCTATAATCCCGCGGAAAGGATCTGACACATGGGCAGGACCCAGACCGACAGGTATCTGGATGGCTACTGGCCGTGCATGAAGTCGTTGTCGAATGTCATTGAACACCGACTCAAAGTCTGCGCCTTCCCGATCCAGTTTGTTGATAAACGCCAGGCGGGCTACTTTGTACTTGTCGGCTTGCCGCCAAACGGTTTCACTTTGTGCCTCGACCCCTTCGCGGGCACTAAACACGATGACTGCACCATCGAGTACCCGCAAGCTGCGTTCAACCTCGGCGGTAAAATCGACGTGGCCTGGCGTATCGATCAGGTTGACCAGGACGTCATTCCAAGGGAATGCAACACAGGCAGAATAGATCGTTATGCCTCGTTCTGCTTCTTCGGCATCATCGTCAGTAGTTGTCGTACCACGATCCACCTCGCCCGCACGATGCTTCGCACCGCTGCAGAACAACATTCTTTCGGTGACGGTAGTCTTGCCGGCATCGATGTGGGCGATGATCCCGATGTTGCGAATTCTTGATAGAGAGATGGACATGAGCTAATTGTTTTGAGAATCGCGATAATCCACAGTGAGCTGGCCAGCAAACCCCCAATTTTCCTCAGCAATTTCTTCAATAACAATGTGTGTATGCTCTGGTTTTTTGTTTAAAATCCGCACCAGTGCATCGGTAATCTCAGCGACAAGTTTCGCCTTTTTTTCTCGAGTCACGCCCTCTGGGGTAATTTGGACATTCACGTAAGGCATCACATTTTCTCCCAAGCGCTGAACGCTTCATTTCCTTGGCGCAGAAAAAAAGCTAGAAATTTTGGGCTGGGATGCCCTTAGCACCCTAGCCCCTAATCTCTAGCTCCAGATTTCATACCTACCAACCGAAGTGAGCAAAGGCCTTGTTGGCGTCAGCCATGCGGTGGACGTTTTCACGCTTCGTCATGGCGGTGCCTTCGCGGTTGTAAGCGGCAACCAACTCGTCGGCTAGTTTTTGCGCCGTTGGGCGACCCTTCTTGTCTCGCACCGCCGCCAGTATCCAGCGGAACGACAAAGACTGCTGTCGGGTGCGGCCCACCTGCATCGGCACCTGATAGGCAGCACCACCCACTCGTTTGGAGCGAACCTCGATAGCAGGCTTCACATTTTCAACAGCCTGCGTGAATACGTCGATCGGTTCCTCACCCGGGACTCTTTCTCGAATAATTTCCAAGGCGTCATAAAATACTCCCTGGGCAACGCTTCGCTTGCCATCAAGCATGATGCAGTTGATGAACTTTCCAGCGAGAAGCGAACCGTAGATAGGATCAGGTTTTAGTTGTTTACGACTTGCAGTTATGCGAGGCATGATAGACCTAGTGACAAATGTACGATTAACCCATGACAGTTAAATATCGAATACCGAGTGACGAAGCGAAATAAGTTCGCCATGGGAAACTTCGTCATTCGATAGTTTTATCCCTTTTTCGCACCGTAGAGGCTGCGAGATTGTTTGCGACCAACGACACCCAAAGTATCCAGGGCACCGCGAACGACGTGATAACGAACACCAGGCAAGTCACGCACCCTGCCGCCTCTCACGAGAACGATGCTATGTTCCTGCAAACTGTGTCCTTCGCCAGGAATATAAACCGTTACTTCCTTTCCATTGGAAAGCCGAACGCGGGTAATTTTCCGCAGTGCGGAATTCGGTTTCTTCGGGGTCATTGTCCGCACTTGCAGGCAAACACCACGCTTTTGCGGGCATTGCTGCAAGACCGGAGATTTGCTGAACTTGCGCTTTTGCTTCCGGTTCTTGCGAACGAGTTGGTTAATTGTGGGCATGAACAAGCCTTCTGAAGGGGCTGACTAAAAATGTAGTGAACCAATCAATTTACCGCACTCAATGGCAGTGTCAACCGCCATGGAGCAAGCCTTTAGCCTGTCTTGACAAACTAAAGCCTTTCCAATTTGCACTATTCATCCTCCTGAATATCTGAAGGCTTGGGTTCTCCGTATCCTGCCATAGGGTCGTCATCGCTCAGTGGGCCGGAATAATGCGTGGTACTCATGGTTCCACCCGTACTGGGTGGTGTTTCTTCTGAAGAACCGAGTAGGGCGTCGAGCCCAGCTGGGGCATCGCTTTGGTAAACCGGCTCGCTTGAGGCAGAGTCCCTTTCCTCCCCGTTGGAAGCAGGAGTACTGCCGCTGCGGGCTTGAAGGGCGGATTCCAACAAGGGGAAGGATCGCTCCAGGACTCGTTCCTTCTCGGCAGCCAGTGCCTCCAATGCCTCGGGATGGATACGCACTTCCGACTCTTGAATCGAGTGGAATCCAGTACCCGCTGGGATTAAGTGCCCAAGGATGACATTCTCCTTCAGGCCTACGAGGCAATCTGTCCTTCCAGCCAGGGCTGCTTCGGTAAGCACTTTAGTAGTCTCTTGGAAGCTCGCAGCCGAAATAAAGCTGCTACTCTGCACGGAAGCTTTGGTAATCCCCAAAAGTTGTGTGCTGGCAGTAGCCATCTTAGGCTTAACACCTTTCGCCAGATCACCTCCCAACGCCTCAATTTGGGCGTTCGCTTGTTCGAGGACATCCTTAGGAACAATTGAGCCCTCTGAATACTCGCTGTCTCCCTGATGGGAGATGCGGAGGCACTTAGATATGGCATCGTTTGCCTGACGGAAATCGAATTTATCAATCACACTACCCGGCAACAGATCGGTGTCGCCAGGAGACTCTACCCGAACCTTGCGTAACATTTGCGAGACGATGATTTCAATGTGCTTATCATTGATTTCGACGCGCTGACTGCGATAAACATTCTGGATTTCACGGGTTAGGTACTGGTGTACGGCTTCTTCCCCAGAAATTCGCAGAATATCATGCGGTACCAGTGGACCATCGACCAAAGCCTCACCTGCGCGAACTTTGTCGCCGGCATGAACCCGCAAATGCTTGCTGTGGGTGACCAAATGCTCCCGCTCGATGCCAGTTTCGCTGCGGACGATGATTGACCGTTTGCCGCGCTTTTTCTCACCGAGGATCTCGACCGTGCCATCGATTTCAGCGATGACTGCCGGATCGCGTGGCTTGCGAGCCTCAAAGATTTCAGTAACACGAGGCAGACCCCCAGTAATATCCTGTGTTCCGGAGGCCTCACGAGGAGTCTTGGCCACCAACGTACCAGGCGAAATGACCTGTCCTTCGTCGACTTCCAAGTGAGCCCGTTCAGGCATGTAGTAAAAGTCGAGAATCTTTCCATCCGTGGGATCTTCGACGACCACCTGAGGATGGAGATCTCCCTTGTGTTCCATGATGACATATCGCTTCTTACCACTCGGGTCGAGCTCGCCCCGAATCGTTTCCCCTTCAACAAGGTCTTCAAACCGGACCTTACCGCCGGTCTCTGCCAGAATGGGAATGCTGTGTGGGTCCCATTCGCAGAGGGTTGCACCAGGTTCCACGGGTGAGTTTTCCTTAACTCGGATCACAGCACCGGCGGGAATTTCATATTTCTCGACTTCCCGGCCTTTGTCGTCCACGAGGGCAATTTCACCATTGCGGGCAAGCACAACCAAGTTCCCCGCATCGTTCGTCACCGCCTTGAGTCGAGCAAATTTTGCGATGCCGCCCTTCTTCACTTTAATGTCACTATCTTCGACATCGCGTTGACCCACACCACCGATGTGGAATGTCCGCATCGTGAGTTGAGTTCCAGGCTCGCCGATGCTTTGAGCGGCAATAATACCCACGGCCATACCCTCTTCGACCATCGAACCGGTCGACAGGTCCATGCCATAGCAGAGTCGACAGACACCCAGGTTTGCATCACAAGTCATCGGACTGCGGACTTGGATTTTTTCCAGGCCGAGCTGCTCGATCTTACGGGCGATGTCCGCAGTAATCATCTCATTTTCAGCGACGATCACTTCGTCGGTAATGGGATTGACGATATTAGCACGACTGACTCGACCTTTGATCGAGTCGGCCAAGCTTACTTCAACCTTCTCACCACGATAAATAATTCCCTTAGTGATTCCCTGGGTTGTCTCACAATCGTGACAAGTGACGACCACATTCTGGGCCACGTCGGCCAACTTCCGAGTAAGGTATCCACTGTCAGCCGTCTTAAGTGCCGTATCAGCCAGCCCCTTCCGGGCACCGTGAGTACTACTGAAATATTCAAGTACCGTAAGACCTTCACGGAAGTTTGCTTTGATCGGCGTTTCGATAATTTTGCCTGAAGGCTTGGCCATCAAGCCTCGCATTCCACCCAGCTGCCGCATCTGCTCGACACCACCACGGGCACCAGAGTGAGCCATGAGAAAGATAGGATTGACGTATCCACCCGAACGGAAATCGCTTTCCAGCCCAGCCATCATTTCAGCAGTGATTTGTTCACGAGCATGTGTCCAGGCATCGAGTACCTGGTTGTATCGTTCCACCTCGGTAATAACACCTCGTTGGAAGAGCTTGTTGAACTTGAGCACCGACTTCTCTGCGTCGGCGATAATTCGGCCTTTAGATTCTGGAGTTATTAAATCGTCAGTACCGAAGGAAAGTCCGCTGAGAGTTGCTTGGCGGAACCCAAGCTGGTTCATGTCGTCCAACAGCTCGATGGTGGCCCGACGACCTATGAACTCATAGCAGTCGGAAATGACTTTGGCCAACTCACCTGACCGCATGGATACATTGTAAAAAGGCATGCCGCGAGGCAGGATCATGTTAAAGAGCACACGACCGACCGTCGTATCGATCCGTGCTCCATAGGCACTTTCTTCGCCACGGTTTTCCCGTAGACAACGATGCTGTGGTAGACGGACTTTAATAGCAGCGTGGGTTCCAACCTTACCGGAAGAATACGCTGTTTCTACCTCCTCCAAGGAGCTGAATACCATGCCATCCCCTTTGGAATCTGGGACGCTCATGGTCAAGTAGTAGCTTCCCATCACCACGTCTTGCGACGGGCTGATGATAGGAGCGCCATTCGAAGGGCTGAAAATATTATGCGTGCTCATCATCAGAGTATGAGCTTCCACTTGTGCCTCGATTGAAAGAGGCAGATGGACCGCCATCTGGTCACCGTCAAAGTCGGCATTGAATCCTTTGCAAACCAGTGGATGCAGCGTGATCGCATTTCCTTCGACTAGAGTTGGCTCAAAGGCCTGGATACCCATTCGGTGGAGGGTAGGCGCACGATTTAAAAGCACAGGATGGTTCGTGATGACCTCTTCAAGGATATCCCATACTTCGTCGTCTTTTCGCTCCAGCATTTTTTTGGCAGACTTGATGGTGTCTGCATGGCCAAGCTCTTTGAGTCGACGAATAATGAACGGTTGGAACAGTTCCAAAGCGATCTTCTTGGGAAGACCGCATTGATGCAATTTCAGCCGCGGACCAACAACGATGACACTTCGGGCGGAATAGTCGACCCGTTTTCCAAGCAGATTTTCACGGAACCGTCCCTGCTTACCTTTGATCATGTCGGTAAGAGACTTGAGCGGACGATTGCTCGATCCCAAGACTGGTCGTTTGCAGCGATTGTTGTCGAATAACGAGTCGACAGACTGTTGCAGCATCCGCTTCTCATTGCGGATGATCACCTCGGGTGCATTGAGGTCGACCAGCTTCTTAAGCCGGTTGTTGCGGTTAATGATTCGTCGATAAAGATCGTTGAGATCACTCGTGGCAAAATTGCCGCTGTCAAGAAGAACCAAAGGTCGTAAGTCGGGCGGAATCACCGGAATCACGTCCAATACCATCCATTCCGGCTTGTTGTCGCTGTCGCGAATGGCTTCGACTGTTTTGAGTCGATTGATCAGGTCTTTAGCCTTTTGCTTGGAACCAGTCTCCTTAAGTTCAGCTCGCAATTCGGTAGACAGCTTCACCAGATCAAGCCCGGTCAGCAATTTACGGATCGCTTCTGCCCCCATATCAGCATCAAATGTCTCGCCGTACTGCTCGCGAGCGGACCGATATTCTTCTTCGGTAAGCAGTTGCTGTTTTTTTAGCGGAGTGTCACCAGGATCGATCACTACGTAATCCTGAAAGTACACCACTTTTTCCAGGCTCGAAGTCTTCATTGCCAGCAAGCTTCCCAATCGGCTGGGCATCGCTTTGAAGAACCAGATATGCACGATCGGAGCCGCCAACTCGATATGGCCCATCCGTTTGCGTCGCACTCGGCTGTGAGTTACCTTCACGCCGCACCGGTCACAGATCATCCCCTTGTACTTCATGCCGCGGTACTTGCCACATGCGCACTCCCAGTCCTTCTCCGGACCAAAAATCCGTTCGCAAAACAAGCCGTCTTTTTCAGGGCGGTAGGTACGGTAGTTGATGGTCTCCGGTTTCTTAACCTCGCCAAACGACCAACTGCGGATGTCGTGGGGCCGAGCCAGGCTGATTTTCACGGAACCATAGTCATTGACACGGTCGTAATTCGAACTTTCTAAAACACTCATATTTGTCCTCTGGCATTAACCGTCTGGTAGGGACATACAAACGGGGCTGAGTGGAAATCTAAAAATGACTGCACAAACCAATATTGTTGGCAACAGTTTGAAATAAATCGCTATAGTTGTTGTCGCTTTTCCAACTGCATATTGAGACCTAAACCTCGGATTTCATTGGTCAATACATCGAAGCTAGCGGGTGTGCCGGCTTGCAAGGTATTCTCTCCTTTGACCATCGATTCATAAATCTTCGTGCGACCTTCGACGTCGTCGCTTTTGACGGTGAGCAACTCTTGTAGGATGTATGCCGCGCCATAAGCCTCCAACGCCCACACTTCCATTTCGCCGAATCGCTGTCCACCGAAACGAGCCTTGCCACCCAGCGGCTGCTGGGTGATGAGCGAATAGGGCCCTGTGCTCCGAGCATGCACCTTGTCGTCGACGAGGTGATGTAACTTGAGCATGTAGATGTAGCCTACGGTGGTTTCCTGCTCGAATTGTTCGCCAGAGCGACCGTCGTAGAGTTTGGCTTTACCATGTCGAGGTAGACCAGCTTCCTGAAGGCACTCGTTGATCTGCTCTTCGGTTGCCCCGTCAAAAACTGGCGTCACAGCTCGGAAGCCGAGCTTAGCTCCAGCCCATCCGAGGTGCGTCTCCAAAATCTGGCCCACGTTCATACGGCTTGGCACACCCAAAGGATTGAGCATGATCTGAACCGGAGTGCCATCCTCTAGGAACGGCATGTCTTCAATAGGTAGGATCTTGGAGATCACACCCTTGTTGCCATGGCGTCCGGCCATCTTGTCGCCGACGGATATGACCCGCTTGGTGGCTATATATACCTTGACCATTTGCAACACACCGCTGCGGAGTTCGTCACCTCGTTTCATCGAGTTAAGTTTGCGATCGCGTTGATCGATAGCATCTTCGACCGCCGGCCACATGGTCTTATAAACCTTCTCTACATCTTTGAGTCGCTGAGGACTGCGGATTTCAATCGAATCGAGTCGGAAGCGATTGGCAAGATCAGCGACGAACTGCGGCTCTTGATTGTGGACCAATTCATTGCCTTCTTCATCAGTGAGTTTCTTTTGAAGAATTTTTTCGATCTCTATCACCATTTCCGTGAACTTGGCGGCGATAGCCTCATTACCCTCCTTTTCGGCGGCTTTGAGAGATTTCTCAAATAACTTGCGTTCTTCCTCGGCAAGGCTCATCCGACGAGAAAACTTCTGTGTGTCGATGACGATACCTTCAATACCTGAGGGGACTTCGAGCGAATCGTTTTTCACGTCTTCACCAGCTCGACCAAAAATCGCATGCAGGAGCTTCTCTTCAGGAGTCAATTCTGTTTTGGATTTTGGCGACACCTTGCCAACTAGAATATCTCCAGGCTCGACATAAGTGCCGATCTGCACAATGCCGTTTTCATCGAGATTTCTTAGCGCTTTTTCGCTGACGTTGGGAATATCACGCGTAAACTCCTCGCGACCTAACTTGGTTTCACGAATTTCCACGTCGAACTCCTCGATATGGATCGAGGTATACGTGTCATTGCGGACCAACTCTTCGCTGATGATGATGGCATCCTCGAAGTTGTATCCCTCGTATGACATGAAAGCGACAAGTACGTTCCGCCCCAGGGCCAACTCTCCCTTGAACGTGGCGGCACCATCGGCAATCACATCGCCTTTTTCTACCTTGTCGCCGATTTGTACTAATGGCTTCTGGTTCTGGCATGTCCGTTCGTTCAATCCAACAAACTTGCGTAGATGATGCACCTCGGGACCAATTTCGATACGATTGGCATCAACATATGTGACCGAGCCTTTGTGCCCTGCTCGCACGAGCATGCCTGAGTGGCGTGCAACATCGCTTTCCAAGCCCGTTCCAACAACCGGTGGCTCCGCCAGCAGGAGGGGCACCGCTTGGCGCTGCATGTTGGAACCCATCAAAGCGCGGTTGGCGTCGTCGTGTTCCAAAAAGGGGATCAATCCTGCGGAAACACCGATCATCTGGCTAGGCGCGACATCCGTGAATTCGATCTTGTCGACGGGCACAAGTACGAAATCAGATTTGTAGCGAGCTACAACGGTCTCACCCTGAATCATGCCCCCACTAACAGGTACGTCGGCTGAAGCAACATAGGCTTCAGACTCTTGATCTGCTCGCAACCAAACCACTTCATCCGTAAGTTTGCCGTTCTTGACCTTACGGTAGGGAGTAATCAAGAAACCGTACTCATCCACCGAGGCATACATTGCCAGGCTGGAAATCAATCCGATATTAGTGCCTTCAGGAGTCTCAATTGGGCAGATGCGGCCATAGTGAGAAATATGCACGTCTCGAACTTCAAAGCCTGCCCGTTTTCGATTCAAACCACCGGGACCCAGAGCAGACAATCGCCGTTCATGAGTCAACATGGATAGCGGATTGGTCTGGTCGACGACTTGCGAGAGTTCTCCTCGACCAAAGAAATAATCAATCGCTGCAGAAATGCTTTTAGGGTTAATAAGGCTGCGTGGAGTAATATCGTCTGCATCCTTTAGGCTCATCCGTTCTTGCACGGTGCGCCGTAGCTTAAGGAATCCTTTGCGGATTTCGTCGCAGGCAAGCTCGTCAATCGTTCGCAGTCGACGATTGCCCAAATGGTCGATATCGTCGATCTCCGCAGATTGATCACCACTGGTAAGCCCAAGCAGGTATCGAATTGCTGCCAGAAGATCTTCGGGACGCAGCACCATTTCGCTCTCAGGAACGTTTATTCCCAATTTGCGATTCATGCGAAAGCGGCCCACGCGGCCAAGGCGATAGCGATTGGAGTCAAAGAATTTCTCGTTGAACAACAAGCGAGCCTTTTCCAACTGGGGAGGGTTACCAGGCCGTAATCGCTGATAAATCCGCAACAGAGCCTCTTCGTGGCTTGATGTATTGTCATCAGCCATAGCATTCAAGAGATGAGGAGTTTTAGGAACATCCATCACCTCGACACTCTTAACTCCGGACGTGCAAATCACCTCTGCAATGTTTTTGGTGATTCGCTGGCCTCCTTCGATGATGATTTCCCCAGCGCGATCACTCCCAACGGGATAGATGATATCTCCAACCGCTATCTTCCCTTCAATTTTTGCGGCGCTGCGACCATCTACGATTTTTTGTTTGCTGGTCTCGTAGAATTTTTTCAAAATGTCCGCATCAAGACTTAATTCAGGGCTCATTGCGCGAAGCAAGGTGACTGCCGAGAAGCGACCACTCTGATCGATTCGCACCGTGATGCTATCTTTCTTGGTGGTATTGAGTTCAATCCAGCTTCCGCGTTCGGGTATAACCCGGCAGCTATGGATGCGGCGCTCACCTGCGTCCAACTCAGAGACAAAATCGATACCAGGACTGCGGTGCAATTGACTTACCACTACGCGTTCGGCGCCATTGATAATGAACTCGCCTCCCCCTAGCATGATTGGCAGATCGCCCAAATAGACTTCCTCTTCAATTGGCTGGTCTTTTACCAATCGCAACCAGATGCGAAATGGACGTCCATAGGTCAAACGCAACTGACGACACTCAGAGGGTTCGTAGCGAGGTTTGCCGAGATCGTAGCGGAGGTATTCTAGCCGAATCGTCTTGTCATAGCTTTCGATAGGAAAGATTTCGCGCAGAACGCTCTCCAGCCCGTCATCCTTCCGCGCCGTCGACGAGGTGCCGTCGTATTGCAGAAAGCGGGCATAAGATTCTGTCTGGATTTTGGTGAGGTCAGGGATTTCGTAACCGATGCGGGCACTGCCAAAAGCACGGACGGAATCGGTCTGCAAGCGTCGTTGGGCCGGGACTGCCATAGGGCGGGCTGCTCCGATATCACGAGTGGTTATGAAAACGACGGCATAGGTGCACCCAACCACCGACGAGCGGCAGGCGGACCCTGTGACGCCGAGCAAAACCAAAGGAATCGCACGGATATGTGCTGACGTGGATGCGGTGACAGACAACTATCCATGCCATCGCTACCAGTTTCTCCCTTGGTACCAGGAACTCAATTGTTGGGGGGAATTTGTCACGATTTCGCGCTGAAGATAGTCCCGCTGCTTCCATCCTGGAAGCATATAGGGGACGTATCAACTATGCGTGAATAAATTACTTGATCGCGACCGTTGCACCGGCGCCTTCCAACTCGGCCTTGATCTTCTCGGCATCTTCCTTGGAAACACCTTCTTTGACCTTGCTGGGGGCGGCCTCGACAAGGTCTTTGGCCTCTTTGAGACCTAACCCCGTCGCACCACGCACGACTTTGATGACAGCGATCTTGTTGCCACCAACGCCTTCGAGTACCACGTCGAATTCAGTTTTCTCTTCGGCCGCGGCTCCACCGCCACCCCCATCACCAGGGGCTGCCATGACGACGCCACCACCTGAAGCTGGCTCAATACCATATTGTTCCTTCAGGTAGTCACTCAACTCTTTGGCTTCCTTCAGGGTTAAAGCGACGATCTTGTCGCCCATCTCTTTGGTCGCTGCAGAAAACTCTGCTACCGCTGCATCACTCATTTCAATCTATCCTTTCTCACTCGGGACGGGCCCGTCGGCCCGAAAAAATCGCTGAATGGTTGTCACAAAACACTTACATATATTCTGCCAGGAGACATTGCCGATCCGCAGATGAAAATCACTCCTCGCTCTTCTTTTTGATCTGGCTGGCAAGCTTGGCACCAGGGCTGAGCAACTGAGCCGATAGCGTTGCGCCAGGACTTAAGATTTGACCCATCAATATGCTAAGTTGTTCTTCACGACTTGGCCATTTGCTGACTGCTTTGATATCGTCGGCAGACAACTTGGCTCCGTCCATCACGCCCCCCTTGGGAGCAAATGGCTTGAACTTTGCATCCTCAGCCAAGCGGGTCACTTCCTTGGCTAGCGAGACAACGTCTTCACCCCCCCAAACCATCGCCAGAGTTCCTTCACATCCCTCGAAGGCAGGAGCTAGGGAGGTTCCTTCAGTAGCTCGACGAGCCAAGCTATTCTTCACGACCAAAAGATGAATGTTCTTTTGACGCAGTTGTTTTCGCAGCTCTACGTTGCTGTTCGCTTCCATGCCAACGACATCTACCAACAGAGCATCCGAGACACCATCGAAGCGGCTCTTCAATTCATCGGTGATCAATTCTTTTACATACTTGCTCATGGAACTTCGCTAACTTTAGGAATGGGGCTTAGATTATACGGCTATCTGCACACTGGGACTCATGGTGCCACTAATGTGGGCTGACTTCACATAAGTACCCTTAGCTGATGATGGCTTCAGGCTTAAAATGGTGTTGACGAAAGCCTGAATATTTTCGACAAGCTTCTCAGCTTCAAAATCAATCTTGCCGACAATTGCATGGACGTTTCCACCCTTGTCATTGCGGAATTCGACCTTACCTGCTTTATACTCGCTGATGGTTTTGGCTACGTCTGGTGTCACTGTTCCTGCACGCGGTGAAGGCATCAGGCCTCGCGGACCGAGAACACGGCCAAGAGGACCAACTACTTTCATCATGTCCGGAGTGGCAATACAAACGTCGAAATCGGTCCAACCACCTAGTACTTTCTTTGCCAATTCGTCGTCACCTACTTCGTCGGCTCCTGCCTCGCGGGCAGCATCTGCAGCAGGGCCTTTCGCAAAAACAATAACCCGCTGTACCTTGCCGATGCCATGAGGCAGAACGATAGAACCTCGCACAATTTGGTCGGCTTGCGTGTGGTCAACGCCCAATCGCATAGCAATTTCCACGGATTGCACAAACTTGGTGCCGTCGAATTTCTTCAACGTGTCAACGGCTTCGGCGATCGGCAAGGGCGCCTGAGGTCGTTTCTCATTCAGAGCTTTCATTCGTTTTGCTAGTTTTGGCATGATTTGTTTCGCTTCACTTAATTAAGAACAGCCCTTTTGGCAAACTTGCCTCAACCTTCGACTTCGAGTCCCATACTTCGAGCCGTGCCAGCAATCATTTGGACTGCACTATCCAGATCGCTTGCGTTCAGATCGTTCATTTTGGTATTGGCGATCTCTTCCATTTGAGCGCGGGTAACTTTGCCTACTTTGACTTTATGGGGCACGCCGGAGCCTTTGGCCAAGCCGACGGCCTTTTTCAACAAGACAGCTGCAGGCGGACTTTTGGTGATAAAGTCAAACGAGCGATCGTTGTAGACATTAACGACGACAGGGATCATCATCCCTCCGGCTTCTCGGGTCTTATCATTAAAGGCCTGGACGAATTGGCCCAGATTGACGCCGTACTTGCCCAAAGACGTGCCCACCGGGGGCGCCGGAGTAGCTTGACCACCAGGAATCTGGAACTTGGCAGTGCCTACTAATTGTTTTGCCATGATTTACTCGTTATTAATCTTTCTGGTCACTACATGCGAACTAACCCAAAAGAGGTTAGCCCCTATACAATTTCGACCTGCCAGTATTCTAGTTCGACGGGGGTGCTGCGACCAAAGATGTTGATCATCACATTGATCCGCCCATTTTGTTCGTCGATTGTATTAACGTCTCCTTCAAAGCTTTCGAAGGTTCCATCTTTGATCTTTACACGATCGCCAATCTTAAAGTTGATATTGAGTTTCGGCGCCTCTTCGACTTCCTCTTCTTCCTTGGTGATGATTCGGGCCACTTCATGTGGCAGCATCGGAGAGGGCTTCCCGGCTGAACCAGTAAAGTCGCCTATCCCAGAGGTTTCTCGAACTGCAAACCAAGTGTCGTCGTTAATACACATGTGCACGACGATATAGCCCGGATAAAGCTTTCGCTCGACAACCTTTTTCTTTCCACCCTTAAACTCAGTTACTTTCTCAGTGGGAACGACAACCTGATCGAAGTAACGGTCCAGCCCTTCAATGGCAATTTTGCGTTGCAAGGCCTCGGCGATGGACCGCTCGCGATTGCTTTGCACCTTCAAAATATACCAATCCATCACGACAGGGCCCGTGTCCGGTTTTTTGGGCAACAAGGCGCGTTTCACCGGATCCAGCTCTTCTTCAGGATCCTTCTTAGGAGGGCTCTTGAGGACTGCAGGTTCTTCTACATCAGCCTGCTCGGAAGCTGAAACTTCCTCGATCTGATCTTCTTCGTCACTAGTCGTAGCAGTATCCTGAGCTTCGAGGTTGTCTTCCTCGGCTACTTGACTGTCAGTGAGTTTTTCGTTGTCGTCGCTCACACGTAAACCTAAAACTGTAATAAATTACGAAGTCGGTCGAGTTCGATTGAAAAGCTAGAAAATCTGGCTCGCGATCGCTGTTAGAACCGCGTCATACACATATAACAATCCTGCAAGGAAGAAAATCACAGCGATTACCACCATGGAAGCCCGCCACAATTCACTGCGACTAGGCCACGACACTTTGTTCATTTCCGCTTCCACGGAGATCAAAAAATCTGCAAACCTGGGCAGGTTGACAATACGAAAGCCGATCCAGCATCCAACTGCCAATATGATCATAGGGAACACGTAGCGCCCCATGTCTGTGACGCTCACCGAATTGAGCTTCCAAGCTCCGGCAGCAAACGCCAACGCAATAGCGGCGAAAGTGACCTGTCGGGCAATCCTGCCCTGGCTTCGCTTGTATCGCGAAGCGTTAAACATTCCTGAGATTAACTCTGCCACGTTTGACTTTCCAACGAGTCGCAAGCTTCGGCTTGCGAGTCACCACAAGCTCGATTAGCGACTCGCATACTCGAATTCCACGACATCCTGTATGCAGGGGCGGCGGGAATCGAACTCGCAACCCCCGGTTTTGGAGACCGGTGCTCTGCCAATTGAGCTACACCCCTTTGTGGGAGAGTGAGTGGGTGAGTAACTGAGCAAGTAGCAAGATCATTTCAATCATTCACTTGCTACCCAATCACCTACTCACCACTCACTTACTCACCTAATTACTCGATTATTTTCGTTACCACGCCGGAACCAACCGTTTTGCCACCCTCGCGGATGGCGAAACGCACACCGTCATCCATGGCTATCGGCTTACCCAACTCGACACTTAGCCGCACATTGTCGCCGGGCATGCACATCTCGACGTCACCGACCAAATTGGCTGCTCCCGTGACGTCAGTCGTCCGGAAGTAAAACTGAGGTCGATATCCACTGAAGAACGGAGTGTGACGACCCCCTTCTTCCTTGCTCAAGACATACACTTCTGCCTCAAACTTGGTATGAGGAGTAATGCTACCTGGCTTGGCTAGGACTTGACCCCGCTGAATATCTTCACGCTTGATTCCACGTAGCAGGCATCCCACGTTGTCACCAGCCATGCCATGTTCCATCGTTTTGTTGAACGCCTCAACCCCAGTACAGGTCGTCTTGGTAGGAGCGGAAGTCAAACCAATAATCTCAACTTCTTCACCAACCTTAACCATGCCGCGCTCGATTCGACCAGTAGCGACCGTACCCCGTCCTTCAATGGAAAATACGTCTTCAATCGCCATCAGGAATGGCTTGTCTGTCTCACGAACAGGCTCGGGAATGTAGGAATCGATGGCGTCCATCAGTTCCGAAATACACTTGGAGGCTTCCGGGTCGGAAGGAGTGTCGTAGGCAGCCTTTGCGGCACCTTTAACAACGGGAACCTCATCACCTGGGAATCCGTAGGTCGAGAGCAACTCGCGGACTTCCAATTCAACCAATTCAAGCAATTCCTCATCGTCGACCAGGTCGCACTTGTTGAGGAACACCACGATTCGTGGCACACCAACTTGACGTGCCAACAGAATGTGCTCACGGGTCTGAGGCATAGGCCCGTCGGCAGCAGACACAACAAGTATCGCACCGTCCATCTGGGCGGCACCGGTGATCATGTTCTTAATAAAGTCCGCGTGGCCCGGGCAATCGATGTGGGCGTAGTGGCGATTGGGAGTTTCGTACTCAACGTGCGAAACGGCAATCGTAACCGTCTTCGTTTCATCGCGGACAGTACCTCCCTTGGCAATATCGGCATAGGACTTCGTCTTAGCGAGCCCCTTAGCCGCCTGTACTGCCAGGATGGCTCCTGTCGTGGTTGTCTTGCCATGATCGATGTGACCGATCGTACCAACATTCACATGGGGCTTGGTACGTTCAAATGTATCCTTAGCCATTTTTCTCCCTAACTAAAATACTAGGTCGTTTGTTTCCAGGACAAAAAGGTGTTGCTTGCCAACCCTTACGATATAAAGCTCTTAGCAAATAGCTGTTAGTCATATGGCTTTTTGGCTAACGACTAACAGCTATTCGCTAGCCAATTGTTCACAAAGCTGCTGATGAGACTTGAACTCATGACCTCTTCCTTACCAAGGAAGTGCTCTACCAACTGAGCTACAGCAGCAGGAGAGGCATAAGTCATTAGTCATAAGCAGTTAGTACCTTATTACTTCACTTTTCAAACAACTTACGACCAACTACCTACAACTTCTCAAAAGCGGGTGAAGGGAATCGAACCCTCGTCATCAGCTTGGAAGGCTGTTGCTCTACCATTGAGCTACACCCGC
>CALALR010000013.1 GCA_937925545.1 uncultured Planctomycetaceae bacterium | reverse complement strand
CTGTCGATCCAGTGGTTGCGGGTTCGAGCCCCGTCGGCGTCGCTTACCTTCTATTCTCTGAATTGAGACTTTTTGCGGATTGGATCGAACTCTGCGTCTCTTCAAAGCGATTTGTTAAGCCATCTTTGCTTCATTTGGGGGGCCATCTTTTCTGCTTACGTGGAGAAAACGAGTGGCTAAAATAGCAATAATGCCCCGGTAGCTCAGTTGGATAGAGCAATGGATTTCTAATCCATTGGTCGCAGGTTCGAGTCCTGCCCGGGGTGCTTGTGCATGTGTACAGTAATGGCTAACAGTGTCTAGAAGGGACATTGCTGGGCTTTTCTGTTCTTCAGTCTTCTGCTGGCAATCGCTTACCTGCACTGTCTGCGTCGGATTCTGCGTCGCTTATTGGAAGTGATCTTCGGTGACCTGGAGACAATGCTTCGAGGCTACCGCCCTGCTATTACCGATCCATTCACAAACCACGTGCTGCGGGTAAGACTCAGCCAGCTCCGTCTGTCTCGTACTTCGCAAGTTCTGGAAAATCTTCGGCCATTGTTCCAGCCCGGCGCGATCAAGGATTCTTCCCAACTGCGTGCGAAGATTCATGTTCGTATCACGGTAGCGATTGATCACATAGTCAGTGCCTGGCGGTGCAAGTTCAGATGCTTGTTCCAAGTACGGTCTCAACTCAGGAAAAATTGGGATCAATCGTGAAGCTTTTCATATGTAGTGCTCGGTCTTTGGTGAGTAAACTCGAAGCTTATTATGTTCCCAATCTACGTCATCCCATCTCAGTCCCAGGTGTTCCGAAGGGCACCTAAGACCCCCATAACGGCTTAAAGCGAAGAGTTACTGCCATTCGACATTGGGGCATGCTTCGAGGACTTTGTTAGCCTCCTCACGAGTGATAAAGTAAAAGCGATCTGGATTTGCCAGCGTAGTGGAGCGTAAATCGCTGAATGGGTTCGCAGAGATCACGCCTTTGCGAACTGCAGCTGTAAAAAAAGTCTTGGCGAGTGCTATGTATTTTCGTACGGTATTCTCAGACTTCGACATCTTCAGCTTTCGCCGCCAAATATCCGCATCTCCAGGGGTGATCTCCCGCAAGGGTTTGTCTGCACCAAAGTGCTCCAGAAGTTTTGCTTTACATATTTTGTACTTGCCATTGGTTGATGGCTTAACATCGGTTCTGCCAGCGATGTAATCGTCTATGTAACTTCCCCAGGAGTACCGATTCTCGATCTCGAATTAAGCCTACGTTCGCCAGGCGGCCATGCAGCACGTCATCAAGGCTAGCCACCCATTGAGCAGTTTCCGCTTCCACGGGTTGTTTGCTAAGTGAGGCATTCAACAGATGCTCAACATGGACTTTGATCGACTCGGCAGCCCGCTTGGCAATCTTGCCTAACCTGATGGTCTGACGTTTGCCATTCGCATCAGAAAACTGAAGCCGACGCCTACCATTGGGATCATTGGATATGCTAGCCATATAAGACCTCTCGATTAATTTCTTCCTCGCGCGTGCGCGGGTGTTCGATAAAGTGTGCCCAGAGCTTTGATCTAACTATCCTTTACGCCGCTTTGTCAGCTGCAGACCAAAATAGTCCGCCAACTTGTCTGCCATATCCAATCTAAGATTGCTCTCACCCCGTGAAAACCGCATAAGTGACATTCTGGGAACGCCACTGATCTTAGAAATCGTGGGAAATGAGTCTGGGCAGTTATTCAATTCTCGTCTCTCACCGAGCATGTTGGACGGATTGGACGTGACCACGGGCATCGCCTCATTAAGTGCACAGGCTGCTTCAATCAATACGCAGCGCTCGGCCTCGGTCAATATTGGTAGCAAGCTAAGCGAACCTTGTTCGATCTGATATTCCGGAGTGGGATCACACAGAAACAGCCCCCCTTCACCACGGGTCTCGATCAGTGTGCAGGTAATCTCGAACCGATCAGCGATCTGCCGGGGCACATAACGCTTGCCCGAAATCTCAACCGCATCGGAACTGTCGACCTCGATCGTTCGCTGGGCCAATTTGTGATTGCCTGGGATCGGTGTAACACACCGATAGAGTACATGCCGGCCACCGGACTGAGAGCGTTCGACAACCAAGCGTTCTGCGAGTCCAGGTATTTCGGAAACCACCAATTCCAACCACATATCGGTTGGGAATTATTTCATTTATAAAACATCCTATTAGTCGGCAGAATTAACTAGAGTCAACCAACTCCTAAGGTAACTCAGAAAATCAGCCATCAACCGTCATGTACAATATGAATTTCATATACAGGGATTCTAAAAGCCGAATCCGATGTCCATCCAAACGATGGTAATTCATAACGTTGGCACGCAGCTTGGTGACATACCCGAGACTCTGGGAAATCACTTCATCAGAAAGTGTGAGTAATATCACGTAGGATAGCAAGGTTGCTACCCCACCAATGCCAACCGATTAAGATGAATTCTTCCAAAGCATCTTCTCAACGATCTCTTTGATGCTTAATCAAGGATCAAACCATTATTATGAAAACTGAGGGATCGATTAATCCTCAGCAGAGCTTCCCACCTGCATACTTTTAATATCTGTGGTTATTCCTCCAATAGCTTCCCACAATCCTAATTCGTCAACGGAATCTCCCCGATAAATAGTTACTTGATCCGCTCCTCCTGCGATTGACGCCTCAAAGCCTTTTCTCAAAAGATCCGACGTATTCAAATTTCCTCCGTAGCAAGCAATGAAGCTATTAACTTCTATTTCATCGGGAACTGCTTCACGCACTCGACGCACTGCAGAGTAGATCTGATCGAAATCGCGGGTATACCAAGCGACATTTACCGTATCAATTACTCCCATCTGTGCCCAAGTTTTCCAGTCTTGCAATGATTGCTTAAGATACTCATCAGGAGCTGGATTGTCTCCCGACAGATAAACTGAGAGTTTCACTCGGCGATCCGGGATCTGTCTTTCCAGCTTCTCACGTAATTCAACGATAAAAGCGGTGACGAAATCTGCACGATACTGCATCCAGCGAAGGTCATCTTGAGGTAGATCGAGCGGGTTGAGGCCATATTTCTGATGAAATCCGTCAATAATGATCGGGTCGTAACCATAGTCGGTTCCCAGGTAACGGATATAGTCTAGCATGACTCCTTGAACGCCGTGGATTTGAACCTGAAAAGCAATATGGTCTGCACGGAAAGATCTAGCTCCGGCGTTTGCCCAACTTAAAATTGTGGAAAGTGGTTCAGTCGCACTTCTTTTCCAAAGACACCACTCTGGATGCTCTTGAAATATTTCGCTCGGTTCACTGCCATTGCCAAATGGAAGACAAGCTATCGAAGGATGTATTTCAACATCCAAAGCCTTGGCATGTTTAACCTGCTGATTAATGCCCCAGTCACGGTGCTGATTGTCAAGAGAGGGATAAATGATATCGATACCATTAGCGCTTGCTCGATCTAAAGTGGTATTGTCAGTTGCTCCATAGAGACCTACTTTGATCGGTTTATTCGATGTACGCTTATACCAATCCGGAGGACTCCAATCTACCAAGCCCTCCTGAGACCGACCCCAATCTCCCAGAAACTTCCCACTAGAACTTAGTTTCACAACGCGTTCATTTTTCCAGTCCGTCATGACCAGTTCGCCAGTTCTTGCCTGGGCAATGTCAACTGGATGATTTAATTGTCGGCCTCCATTCCCCTCACCAGGTTCCCAGACTTCAAGGAGCTTGCCATCCAGATCGAACAATTGCACTCGGCTTTGAAACGTGTCAGGGCAAATAAGTCTGTTAGCTATGACAGAGAGGCCGTAGCCTTCGTCAAGCTGTCCTGGCTCAGTTCCTCTGCTGCTGAAGGTTGCAACATAAACTCCGTCTTCGGTGAATTTTTGTATTCGCCCTCCATCAAATTCACGGACATACAGAAAACCTTCATTGTCGACTCCAACACAAGCGAGGTAGCCATGATGTAGAAATTCACCAGGCTTGATGCCAATCTGACCCCACGCCGAAATAAATTCTCCACTTGGAGAGAATTTTTGTATTCGTGCGTTAAAAGTATCGGCTACAAAGATCTCACCATGCTGATTCACGGTTAGGAAATGGGGCTCAGAAAATTGCCCAGGGGACATGCCCTTACTTTCCTCCCCTAGGATAAGTTGAAGCTTTTCCTGCTCATCCAAGACAATTACTTTGTGTGCCAGACAATCAGTGATATAAATCCAATCGTTTGGACCGATGGCAATATCAAAGGGACCCATCAGTTTGCCATATCCAGGGATTGTATCGATCACGCCCTGCGAATCTCCTTCGAGATTGAATTTGCTGATTCTCGCCGCTTTGATTTCTGCAACGTAAACGCAGTCTTGACTATTAACAGCCAATCCAAACGGGCTATTGAAATTCCAGACTTTGTCTACCGCAAACAGCTTGGGCGTAAGTGTAGATACTACAAAAAGTCCGACAAAAAGATGGTTTGTGCGCATGTCAACGTCTCACATAGGCTAGATTGATACAGAGGCAGTCGACCAGTCAGGCAACGGTTGATCGTTCAGGATAGGTAGGATGGAACCCTGAATGAGATTGATCGCAGCTTGTGCCCCCTCGACCTGCTCCTTTGAGATGTGCAGGTCCATTCCGACCGTAGTAGTCCACGAGCCGCGAGGCTTAAGCCGAACCACCCGCTCATGTTTCTCTTCAAAGGGACGGGGATTGGGAAAATTAGTACCTGGCTCTAGAGCAGTAACATAGCAATTTGTTTCTGGAGTTGTGCTGCGCCATAGAGTGAAATAGGGTAAATGGCTCTTGTTAAAACGAATACTCACACCCAAGTCTCCTGCGCGATTTTTGAGCAAGACATGAGATAGGTCAGCAGAGTCTGCCAAGAGATCAACAAGAAAAGAATGTTGCGTAGAATGCGAGTTTGGACCATCGTAGGAGCGCCAATGTAATACTCCTGCTGAGGCTGCAGTATCATCGTAAGGAGATACGGTCTTAACGGGGGCGATCAATTTCGCCCCCTCCTCAAGGATTGGACTTCCGATGTTAATATGATAAATCATTTGCATTGTCGCTGGAGAGTCACTCAAATTCTCCACCCTATCACTCCATTGGAATGTGTGGGAATTAAAATCTGTAGTGAAAGATGAGATTAGTCTCAATTTTTGCGAATTGGAGGAGGTCTCTTCGACCACACCTCGAACGGAGATTTTTCTCGAAGAGTTATCTACAGTAAGATCCAAGAAGGAAGCCGGCATGTTGGCAATTTTACCGTGCAATGGATAGATCAAGGTATGTCCGTCGAAGACTGGAGCTCCATTGCTTTCAAGTCCACAGCGACACATGAGTTCCGAGAAACCGTCCAGCCAGCCCTTTCCGTGATGTTTATTAAAAGATACATGGCGTGGGTGAACTGGGCGCTGGCTACGCGACCCCCAACCTAGACGTATGCCATTTAGTTCTGCATGTGAAATGCCCATGCCACGAGTCGGAAGTAGAGATATAAACAGTTTGCCGTTGTTGATTTCAATAACTTCGACACCTTCGCTTACTCCTCCTTGAAGGGTCTTCTTAACAATTTTCCAATCAGGAAACTCTCCCGAATCAGTTTCTTTCTCGACCATGAAATCCGGAGTTGAAATGTTCTGAGACGTGTCAGTTAGAATCCAATGCTGCTCTACTAACTCTTTCTGTGGAGAGACTAAATGAGATGCTGCCATGCTAAGCGAATGCCGAAAGTGGTTGATGAATACTTAAATGGTTACTTATTTAACTATCAATTCCTCGATTCAGGTTATTTGGCCTCGTAGCATACAGAAAAGAACAATTTGTTACTGAGGCGCGTTAGTCCTGATGCAAAACAAATAGCAGGTTTAACGACCTGTAGTAATATTTAAGCAATAAACAAACATTGCGTCAATCGTTCTCTTCAGTTCGTTTTGTGATTGGCAGACAATCGCATCTCTAGGTTGCACCCATTAAACTTCTGCAAGTCTAAATTACGTTTTTCCTATGATTCTGTTTCATAGCTACGTTTGATTTTCCTACAGAAATCGCAAGATAGTTGCATGTCTTATCGGTCTAGGCTAGAATATTTACTGCATAAAATAACCCATGCCGTGTCTCCTAGCTCACATCAATAGAGAGCTCCCTAAGCGGAGATTAGCATCACATGAATTGGCATTCAATTTATCCGGTGGCTTTGGTCGTTGCGACAATTTTGGGTTTAGGGGGCATTGCGCAATATCCTTGTTGCGCCGAAGAGCCAATAGTAGTAGTACCACATCCTGAGGCAGGAAAGTATTCATTAAAACACGATCCTGACCGTCCTTTTATTGCTGCTTACGGTGGAATTGGCTTACGAAAAATGACCAATGGGCGATGGACTGGTTATGGAGAAATCTCAAAGTACGATGTGGATCAATTAGTGCGACGTTGTCAGGAAAACGGTATTCGTAGAATTCACCCTCCAATGGTTGAGGCACTGTACCCTGATGGTTCTAATGCCATTGACTTGACTCATACGACTGAAATCCTTAGATACTTTTTCGAGGCTGCACACGACCACGATATCGAGGTTTTTGCAGACTTGCCAGTCTTTGCTTACTTTGAAGCTGCTGACAAAGATTTTGCATCTAAGCACCCAGACATGCATACGCGATCTGATTCCGGGGAACAGGATCCGCATATGTTAAGCGCAGCACATTCGGAGGTGCGCCGTTATAAACGGACAATGCTGATGAATTATGTCCGCGATTTTCCTGTAGACGGACTCCAGCTTGATTTTATCCGTTATCCCTACTACTCGATGGATCTACGTGAGGGTTTTGGTCGCCACGGATATGATGCCCCTACCTTGGCAAGATTTCGAAAAGAGCATGCACTTGCTGAGGACTATATGCCTGCCAAAGACGACCTTCGTTGGGTTCAATGTAAGGCGGAAAATGTCTCTCAATTCATTCGAGAATTGCGGGCCGATCTAGACGCGTCGGGGATCACTCTACCCATTGGTGTGTACAATTCCGGCACATATGGTCTTGCCGACAGTTTGCGGACCGTACATCAAGATTGGCGAGCCTGGGAAAAGGAAGGTCTTGTTGACGAACATCATCCGATGATTCTAATGGCCGGGGGGATGACTACTTTGACAAGAGCCATGCAAACTCTGCTCAAAGTCAAGAATGAACATAGTCGAGTTTTCGGACCAATTTTTCTTGCTGAAGGTTTCGATCCTGACAAGAACGATGTTCCGACACCTGAATTGGTTCGTGATGCTGCCAGAAGGTTGATAAAGGCTGGTTGTGACGGACTTTGGTTTTGCCGACTTGCCGAGATCGAACAATATAATCTTTGGCCTGTTGTAAATGAAATATCTCAATGGTCCTTAGAAGAAATACGCTCTGAGAGTTTTGATCCTTACTCAGAGAACCTGCTGATAAATCCAGACTTCTCTAGCGGATTGACTGGCTGGCACATATCTCAGCCAGAATACAAGCAAAATGACCAGGCGAATCCACATTCAACTGGTAACGGTCTCGTGTTCTCACTTCGTGAAACCTCTCCCCAGTCACTGTCCCAGACTGTGAGGTTTCGCTCGAGTCCTCAGTACGCTGTTGATTCCTTGCAATTTCGATATAGCTTTTCAGTGCCTGACAATGCACAATTTGTGAATGACATTTTATTTGAAGGTCACTTGCATTATGCCAATGGGGAGGAGGAGGATGTAACACACGCAATCAAAACAAAAACAGGAACAACTAAGGGAAAGATTGATTTGAAAGCGAGAACAAATTTTGCGGAACTCTTCTTAGAAAAGTTTGAGCTTAAGCTGACGATTCCTCCCGGAGTTAGCTCGCTGACTGTCAATGAATTATACCTGCAGCGAGATCCACTACTCTGGGCCCATTCAAAGGAAGATCATGTCACTACTAAAAAGTGAATCTAATTCTGCGACTGCAGACGACTGGGCTCGATGGGGAAGCGGAGTGGTGTCAGACGCCCTGAGAAAATTAGGAAAGCCATTCCAAGCAATGGATGGCAGCATTCGTCCATTAGCCAGTGACATGATAACTGCTGGCCCTGCCTTCACGGTTCGTTGCTATCCTGGAGCGACTTGGGCCTTGGAAAAAGCACTCGAGGCCGCTGATCCAGGATCGGTTCTCGTAGTGGATGCAGGTGGTCGCCCCGATGTCATCATCATGGGAGGCTTGATGGCGGCGCGGGCATCGGCGCGGGGTATAGCTGGTGCAATCATTGATGGAGCTGTACGCGACATTCCCCATATCCTAGCCACTGGTCTACCCGTTTTCAGTAAATATATATGTCCTCGGGCAGGAACGTATGCAGAAATCGGTGAGTGTCAAACAACCATTTGTTGTGGCAGACTTCCTGTCTGCCCAGGTGATCGGATCGTAGCCGATCAATCAGGAATCGTAGTAGTACCTCAAGAGGTGCTGTTGGAAGTTGCCCTAACAGCCGATCTTATTGCCCGACGAGAGAAAGTCATGGAAGAGCAACTTCGCCTAGGGGCAAGCCTTCAAGAAGCCGCTCACACCGCGCGAGATGCCGAACGCGAATAGTGAAGCCGTCCATGGGTAGCCGATTATTCCTCTCCGAGCGATTCCACTACACCTATGGCCCACACGAGCCAACGCTTCGAATCGAAAGCGGTGAGAAAATCGAGGTCGTCTGTTCAGATGCAGATAACCGGCTTGGCGATGGCTCAACACTGTCCGCTCAGCAGCGGCAACAGTTCCAGGGGACGACTCTATTTGAGGGAACCCCATGGCAGGTCCTATCTACATTAAGGAAGTGTGTGTCGGAGACAGTCTGGCTGTCGACATTCTTTTGATCGATCTCGATGAACAGCCTGCGATCACAATGCTCGCCCCGAGCCATGACTTGTTGTCCGCTGACGAACTTCTACAGAACTGTGACAGTCCCTCGACGACAGTACCCGACCATCTCTACCAGTGGCAGATCATAAAGGATGCCAATCTAGCCAAGATGAAAAACCCCTTAAAAGGAGTTGCATTTTCGATTCCGCTGAGACCGATGATTGGAGCGATTGGTGTTTGATCTCCCTGGGGACAACATCATTCGACACTCATTGCTGGTGATTTCGGAGACAATATTGATCTCCCCATCCTTCAGACCGAAACCACGCTGCTTTTACCCGTTTTTCCAGAGGGTGCTCTACTGTTCCTAGGTGACATTTATGCGGCTCAAGGCCATGGCGAAATCATTGGAGAAGGGATTGAGGCTAGCGGAAATTTAAGAATTCGAGTCCGACGCATCGCAAAAACAACGATACTCGCTCCACGAATCATCACTCGCGATCACCTATTTGCTGTCGCTACGGACGGTGATCTTAGTCGCGCCGTCCAACTCGCCTACGCCAGATTGCTTGACTGGGTTGCTGATTCACCCCGAGTGAATCGCTGGGATGCGTATCAATTGATTAGTCAAGCGGGAATTGTTGAGATCGGTGGCATTGTCATACGCTCTAGCTTCACCGTGGCAGCCGGGATACCTCGCTCTCTGCTGTCCCGTGTCTAAATAAGGAGCTTGAAAAATGGCAAGAGTCCGCTAGGCTGTAATGGGAGCTGGAGGCATCGCGCGCAGGCGAACGATTCCCGAAGGGATTCTCCCATCGGAAGATGCTGAATTAGTAGCTGTCTACTCACCTACGACAGGCAAAGACATCGGCAGGCAATTCAACGTTCCTGTGGCTGAAGCCTAAGACGCACTATATAAAGTGGATTGGGATGCTTTATATGGTGCAAGTCCAGTGGATTGCCATTTCCGTCAAGTAGTCCGCACTGCTTGTGAAGGGCGTCATGTCCTCTGCGAAAAACCCATGGGGATTAGATTCTACCCAAGCCGAACAAATGGTAGTGGCCTGCGAACAAGCGGGGGTCAAACTAGGCACCGGCTTCATGATGCGTTTTCATGCTCGCCATTAACAAGCTGCAGAGACCATTGCCTCAGGGAAACTAGGGCAGATATCTTACGCATGGGCTCAATTGTCTTGTTGGTATCCTCCCATAGACGGCGCATGGAGGCAGAATCCTCAACGTAGCGGCGGCGGCGGTGTGATCACCGACTTGGGGTCGCATTGTATCGACCTATTGGAAATGATACTCGGAAAGTCAGTGACTCAAGTTTCTTGTCTGCTTGGTAATCTGGTCCACCACTATGCCGTCGAAGACATAGCCGTTGTTCTGCTGAAATTTGAGGATGACACATTGGCATCCGTTGACTGTCTTTTCAATACGCCAGACAACGCGTCGAAGAATCGGCTGGAGATTTATGGCTCGCTAGGCTCACTGCTGGCCGAGGGAACGATCGGTCAGGGGGCAGAAGGCACTCTAAAGATTATAAGCAAAAAAGGATTCACGCATTACGATGCCCTGCAGACTCGTCCCAATGACTGCCATGAGGAATTCCTTTGCGCAGATTTCAGGCCGTACTGAATGAAAGTGCGCTACCTGCTTCCGGACGTCAGGGTTTGCATATTTAGCAAATTATTGAGGCTTGTTATCAATCTTCACTCAAAAAGACAGGTTATAGGCATCGTTTAGCTGCAAATATCCAGAAAGTCATGTTCAGCGAATTACCAAGAGATCTATTGAGTTGACTGTCAGTTACTTTGTGCATTAAATTAACATTGAATTTGTATTCCCCCCTAAAGCGAATAAAGGCTCGGTCATGGATTTCTCGACGATCGGCAATAGTGATCTCATAACTCAGGTGAATCGCCGACTTGTAATGAAAGCTGTTCGTCAATTGCAGCCCACCTATCGAGCGGAAGTTTCTCGGAAAACCAAGTTGAATCCGGCAACGGTCACGGGAATCGTGAACGAATTGCTGCGGCTACGGCTTTTGAAAGAGGTTGCGGGAGAGAAGAAATCGCCAGGGCCCACGGGTGGGCGCCCCCCGATGATGCTTGAACTGAACAATACAGCACGAAAGATTCTGGCGATCGATCTTGAGCCCAATATTATTCGAGTTGCTCTCGTTGGCTTAAATCTAGAAATTGTCCATTATCGTGAAAAGCTAATTAATCGCCGCAGTCAGCCTGAAACGGTCATCAAGCAAATAATCCAAGTCGTGGAGGAGATTATCAGTCGTGGCAAACAGCGTCGGATAGATGGGATTGGTCTCAGCTTGCCTGGAATGATAGATCGCGATGAGGGAATTTTGATTAGCTCCACAAACATGCCTCTGTGGAAGAATGTTCCGATTCGTGATTTGCTGGCCCAAAAACTAGGTCAAGCTCCCCAGGTAGAGCGTTCCGTGCATTTGGCCGCGCTCCACCAAGACTGGTCAGACAATTCTGAGGAGTTAAACACGAAGCTAGTGTTATCCTTGCGAACTGGTATTGGCATGAGCTTGATTAGTCGAGGTGAATTGTACATGGGGGCTGGCGGTTTCGAGGGTGAGATTGGTCATACCGTCATAGATTTAAATGGGCCACTCTGCGAATGCGGCAATCGTGGCTGCCTGGAGACCTTCGTAAGCACAGATGCCGTTATTGAGCGTGTCAAACTCGCCATGAAGAAAAACAAATGTAAGGCTGTATCAGAAGCCCTTGGCGATGGTGAGATACTACGGCCGGAACTTGTATATAGTCTTGCCCGCGATGGAGACAAAGATTGCGCAGAGATCGTGCGTGAAATAGGCCGCTATGTTGGTCTCGCCGCGGCCAATCTGGTTAACCTCTTAGCTCCAGACAAGCTTATTTTATGCGGTTCCATTGACACTGCGGATGAGTTAATTCTAGAGGCAATCGGTCAGCAGGTACGGCAGCGTTCCTTGCCTCAAATACGAGATCATATCAAGATTCAACTGGCCAGTGCATTGGATAAATCTCCCCTATTAGGAGCAGCCGTATTGGTAATTCGCGATATATTCGAAATGCCACGACTTGCTCAATCTCTATCTTTTTCAGCAGTTTCTAGCACAGTCTCGACTTCTTAATAGTCTCAAGCGATTGGTAGTTCTCTGAGCTATAATGCTGGTGTCACCGCTTATGCCAACTAGGGCCTCAGATCGAAATTCAACTCAATTACGCTGCGGGAATTCTCGACGGTCGTAATTAATTCGCTCTCTTTATTGAAGCGTTCGGGCAACAATTGCTCTCTAGGTGGAATTCCTGGCCCCATTGGCTCTGGCACCTTTGGATCGTAGGCCCGGATTTCTACACGGTTTGTCCCAACGGCAACTCCGCCCAAGTGATCGATGTGATACTGGCCATCAATGATCTTGCCCTGAGCAATGCTGCCCCGGGTAGCACCTTCTGGGATGAACCGGATCAATCCATCTTCAATAGGTTCTCCGTCATAGCTGACTGATCCAGATACTTCGACTCGTCCAGGATAAGCAGCTCCACACCCAGCTAAAATAATAACAAAAAGCCAAAAATTGCGAAGAGATCGAGGGCAGGAAATGAGAGACGGCCTGTTAGTACTCACCGGAAACATCTCCCTCTGCTCGCGTGGTGAGGGCTGCTAAAACACGATGATCAATCCCTTCATTGAGAAAATGAACACTGCCATCGGCAAATGCAAAATGGCAACCACCAGGGTGATAACTAGAGAAGCCTGTGACCTGCACGTTCCATGGACTAAACAAAGGGGCGTTAACCGTAATATTGATACCATTAGCGGTATGGAGTATATCCCAGGAGATCCAGAAATAGCCACTATTAGAACCGATTCCGTTGCCCAGAATCTCGCCAATCGCGAGAGTATTGCTGGATCCGTCTGATATGTCTCCAATTTTAACTTTCGAGGACTGGAAAAGCACGCCGTCTGCTTCAGGATCGGGCCATGCACCGTCGCAAGACCAATCAACACTGTCGGCAACACCGGCCATATTTGTCTTCGCAAGGTCTTCGACTTCAGTCCCTCCATTTCTCATACTGCTGCAGCAAGAGACCAACTCACCACCTTGCGGGTCGGAGGGACATAAATAGGCGGAGATTGGATTCGCTCCCGCCTCGAATGTGCCAGGCGATGCATAGCTATTTGTTTTGTAGTCGATTTGCTGAGCAATCTGTGCTTGCTCAAAGTAAGGTAAAATGTGTACCGCCCAGCCTAATGCCCATTTGTGCGATCTGGCTGAAGGGTTAGAGCATTTACTGTATCTCGGATCCCACATTTCAATACCAATGGGAAAGCGGTCGTTTGAGGCATGATAGTTTTGCAAAGCAATTCCTGTCTGCCGAAAGTTGTTTTGGCAAGAAGCTCTTCGTGCCGACTCTCTCGCCGACTGGACCGCTGGCAGCAGCAAAGCAACAAGTACGCCAATTATTGCAATAACAACCAATAATTCTACAAGTGTAAATCCTTGAGAAACTTGATTCAAACCACTGCAATATTTATCTCTTCGATACTCTAACAAAGTCGGCATACTGTTCTTCCTTCGATTCGACATATCTATATGGAATGTAGTATGAGAGTAATGGAGTATTTAAGAAGCAGAGATCGATTAATCAACATCGTACTCATGGATCTTTCTCTGTCCAAAAAAGTATGTAATTCTGGAGAGTAACAAAACAGGGCGGAAGATGAGGGCGAAAATTGAATACTTCGTCAATGAGAACGTCAGGAAAACTACTTGTGAATCCAAAGGAAAGCAGGCCAGTACAGTTAGTTTGTCTCGTAAATGTACTGCCTGTCAATAGACCCGATGGATTCAAGTGATGCACGATGGTTGCGTAGTAGCTGACCCTTTTCTTGGTACAGAATAATTTCTCGAAGAGGAATTAAATGATTAAGATTGGCTGCTGAACTTCGCTCTCAAATCGCCCGTCTTAATACGTACTCTCTAAAACGATCGCCAGAGGCTCGCTGAACTTTGAGAAATCCGGGATCTCTAATTTTCATGTTTTTTTCTTGCGAGAGGCACAAAAAGCTTGACAAGAAGTATATTTGTCGCGCAAACTAACCAATTCAGTGTCTGTATTTCGCTTTCTTTTAAGGGAGTTAGAGAAATCCTGTCTTTTCTGTTTGTATGGTGAAGTTTCTTTCTCAAGTGTCTTTTTCTGGAGGGATGACTAATGAATAAGTATCGTCTAAGTCTTTTGCTTGCAGGAATCTGTTTGATGACAAGCATGCTAGATAGGGTCGCAAGCGTAGATGCTGCTACCTTGGTGAATCGAAACGGAGTGATATGGGATAACACATTTGAAGGGGATGTGGCGAGTTTGGCTGCCTCCACGCCTGCCTGGTCCGTTTTCGACAACAACAACTTCGCTGCAGAATCTACGGACGGCAATATCTATTCTTATGTCTCGGGATCTACAGGAGTCTCCGCAAGCTACACTGCTCCTAGTTGGAATGGTGTTGGTACTGCTCGAACTGCTGAGATTCGAGTACGGGTTCCTGATGCGACCCTGCAGGCCACTGACGGTTCAGGAGCATTTACGACATCTAATGGTAATGCTTATGACCTTCGCCTCTATCACGACCATGTTGCTTTCAACGGAACTGGCGGATTGCTCGATCCTGGTAACATCGTCAGTCTCGACTTAACCCAGTTCCGGGTTCTTCGTGCAGTTGTTGATACTTCAGCAGCTTTTGTATACACACTTTACGTCGATAACAACCCAGTTCCAGTCATGCAGAGAAACGACTTTTGGTTTGGAGGATTTGACTCGTTTATATTCGGAGACCTCAGCACCGGAGGCATTTCGGGCAAGGTTGATGTCGACTACATAAGTTGGACTGCAGGGGCATTCGCCCCCATACCGGAACCGGCAAGCTTGATCCTACTGGGGGCTAGTGCTCTGGGTATTGTTGCTAAGAGAAGGCACCGCCAATAAGTGATTGCCAAAGCTGATGATTGTAGTTGCGAAGGATGTTTTTCATGAAGATGGCCTACAAGAATGGCGCAAAAAGATCCTTTGCTTTTTTCCTCCGCTCGGTGGGGCCACTGGTGGCGATTTCAGCGATTCCAGTACCCACCTTTGCGGTGGAGTCGGCTAGTTTTTCGGTATCTGTAAATAACCTGATTCTTGTCGATTCCGTGACATCGGCCGAACTTGGTGGGGCCAGGGCACATCTCAATTTTCCTTTCCTAAAACAACATTCTAACGGCGACCTGGTGGCAACCTACTCTGTGGGGCAAACGCAGAGTGGTATGCAGAGCGGTCGGCAGGCCATTAGTAGCGACGGAGGACTTACTTGGTCTGCACGTCCTTTTAGCAACGGCGATGCTGCAGGAGCGCATTTGATTGTGCCTCCTGGACAAACGAGCCAAGCTTTCGGTGTTTTCTTTGAAAATCCTGTAGGATTCAATACATGGAACAATAATGGTCGTTATCGAAGCTTTAATGGCGGCACCACTTGGGACAATGGCACGGACATCGTGACCTACAACACGGGAAGTGTTCAGTACACCGTCATGAACCACAGTTACGATGATGTATTGCATTCGGGAAGCACTTTATACATGGCTCAATTCGGTAAACGCCTCGGTAGTTCGACTTTTGAGTCCGTGTTGATGGTCAGCACGAACGGTGGAAAGACATGGAATCGCCGCTCAACCATTGCTCAGCACACATCATCACAGAATTTAGGAATGATGGGTGGTGAGGGGCCGACGGAAACGGGCTTGTTGCGACTCGACGATGGGAATTTGTTAGCCGTCTATCGAACGGGGCAGCCTTTCCCAAATACGGACATTAATGCCATCTCGCCCGCTCTATTTTGGTCCATTTCTACGGACGATGGAATGAATTGGTCGGCTCCTAAGACCCTGGGTGTTGCGGGAGTTTTTCCTCAATTGCGAAAACTTCCCGATGGTTCGGTAGCTCTCACCACGGGAAGATACGGTGCCCGTTTGATGTTGGCGGATCCGTCCGGTCTGCGCTGGTCAGAACCAGTGGTTATCCACAACGGCCCCAGCAGCGGTCATACGGAACTTCGCACCAATGCTGATGGGTCGCATGTGTACCTTTACGACCAGTCAGGTTTTTATCCTCCGCCCTGGAATGGTTCTGTGCCGAGTGGTTTTATTTATGATAATGACCAGTCGGCTAATCTTTGGGCTGCCCATCTTGATATACAAGTTAATCCAACGATCGAAGATTTGGTCTGGTCTCTTGACTATCATGGGGATGTCACGCCCGACACGTTAAACCCAGCCTGGTCGAGTACGCAAACTGGAACTTCTAGCGTGCGGTTGTGGGCAGAGCTCGGCCAGGATTTTATCCGTACAGATACCGGGATCGTCAGTGGGAACAATAGCCAGTTTTACTCTCTTCAAGCAGCTGCAGCGAATTCTTCATGGGCCGGTGTTGATTTCTCGCAAGGTCTAGTTTTGGAAACCCGGGCGAGGGTTGGATCCTCGTCGTCGGCCGAAGGTGCCGCGTCGATTTTTCTTAGCGATGGAACTCATGGCTCCCTCACGTTTGAGCTGGACAACAACAGCATCAATCTGGATGGATTTGGAGGACAGTCAGGACAGGTCGAATACTCGACCGCCGTCAATCCTGGTTTCTCGCCACTCGAGTGGCACAACTATCGGTTGATCATACGCCCTGACGCCACACAGGGAGGGGCCATCACTGCACTGCTATATCTTGATGATGACCTAGTGAACCCCATTCTTACTCAGCAAATGCAAGCGAGTGCTTTGGATGAAATCCGATTCGGTGATCTGGCGGGTACTGCTAACGGCATTTTCGACATGGACTTTCTACGTTTTGCTCCGCTCCCGAACGAGGCGATTTGGGTAGCGAACGTCTCTGGGAATTGGAACCAGCAAAACCTCTGGCTAGCCGGAAGTGCGCCCAACGGTACGGATAAAACGGTTGTGTTTGGGGGTGCTATCTCACAAGCTCAAACGGTGTATTCTGACGTAGATGTGACTGCTAAACAGATACGATTCAATAATGATCATAGTTACGCGGTAGCCGGCTTGGGGCAGATAAATTTAGAAGCAGCTTTTGGCGATGCATTGCTTGAAGTAGACCTTGGCAATCATCAATTCCAAGCTATCGTTCAGATCCACAGCAATACAACAATTGACATCGCTGACAACGCATCGCTGGCGATGAACAATGAATTTCATCTAAATGGAAACACCGTGACCAAAATTGGTTTGGGCTCACTGGCTATTAACAATTTGTTGGTCACCGATGGCGGAATAATCGATGTACAAGCAGGAACTGTTACCGGCAGCGGATTGTTAGTAGGTAGTTTGGCTAATCTGGCAGGGATCGTTTCCCCCGGGAATAGCCCGGGAAGGATGGAAATCACTGAGGACTATATCCAGGGTTCATCTGCTGTTCTTAAGATGGAGATCGCTGGACTCGAATCTGGATTGGAGTACGACGTCCTTAGAGTGGGCGGCACGGCGTTCTTAGATGGAGTACTGGATGTTTCATTCTTGGCGGAGTATGAGGCATCACTTGGCAACAGCTTCCAGATTATCGACGCCGGTGCGATCTTGGGGCAGTTCGATTCGTTTTTGCTGCCCGAGCTTCCAAAAGGTTTGCGGTGGGATCTGCAATCGTTTTTATCGAATGGATCCATTTCAATTGGGGCAGCGGTCCCAGAACCTTCGACTAGTTTTTTGCTAGTTCTTGCTACGGTTCATATTGTGTCTAGAAGGATCAGATTCAAAAGTGTTGGGGTAAGACCGTTTAGCAATCAACTCAGAGTAACATGAAAGTCTTGTAAAACTTGTATCTTGTCTTAATTTGAATTGGAGAGAATGCAATGAAACTACAACTGGCTTTATTTAATGCAGCGATTTTCTTTTTTAGCATTACTGTCGCCCATGCGGATTACAATGTACTCCGTAACGATGTCACATGGCCGACAACCTTTGAGGGAGATTTTCTACCTGAATTCGCTGATCCTGTGTGGGATGTTTTTGATGAGAATAACTTCGCATCGCGAACCACCGATGGAGCTATTTACTCCATTGTTTCCGGTTCAACTGGAGTAGCCAGTTCTTACCAGATTCAGGATGCGTCATGGAATAGTGGCACTGCAACGCGCACAGTGGAGTTCCGTGCACGAGTTCCTAATGCGGACTTTCTTGCACTCGATGGTGCGGCCAGCATAATTTTGGGGATTAACGGCGCCGCCTATGATTTTCGCCTTTATCCCGACAAGTTGGCTTACAATGGAGCCCAAACGGGAGGTGGAGTTCTAGATCCGGCAAATATTGTGAATCTAGACATGACTCAATTTCACACGTTTCGCGTTACGGTTGACCAAAATGCCGCAACCGTTGTCAATCTATATGTCGACAATAATCCTGTACCGGCGCTATCGACCAACGATTTTTGGTTTACGTCCCCTGGATTCGACAAGCTTGTATTCGGTGACATCAGCACTGGTGGTCAATCTGGCCGGAGCGATTGGGATTTTATCAGTTGGGATGGCACGGCCGCGATTGGATTTGGTGTTCCAGGGGATTTTGATGGCGATGGCGATGTGGATGGGAGCGACTTCCTCATCTGGCAACGTGGCGATTCCCCAGGCGGACCTCTTAGTCCACAAGACTTGCAGGACTGGCAGAACAACTATAGCCCATTGGTGGCTGCAGTGGGTGCAGTTCCCGAGCCTGGTTCGCTGATCTTGGTAATGGCTTCATTTTGCACTTTTGCTTTTTTACGTAAGAAGTCACTAGGCTAACTCTTACTCAACAGACGTCTTGTCTACGCCTTCCTTCCTTGGTAAGCCAACACAATCGGTCTTTGTGCAATCACAACTATGAATAGTCCAACTCAACATAACATTTGGAACTGGCTGAGATGATTAAGCCTGTAAGTGAGACTTTTGACTGTTCAGCCCTAAGATACATCTGTACTTTGTTGATGTGTTTCTCATTGCTTGTTTGTGGCGGTTCAGTTAAAGCTGATACCAATGTGTTGCGTAATGGAGTTACTTGGGCTAATACTTTTGAAGGAAATGTTGCTGACCTTACGGTCTCTTCGCCTTCTTGGAGTGTTTTCGATAAAAACAATTTTGCCACAGAGTCCACCGACGGTGATATCTATAAGTATGTATCGGGAGCAGTGGGCGTTTCCAACAGCTATATCGCACCCAATTGGTCTGGCAGCGGAACTGCCCGTACTGCAGAGATTCGAGTCCGGGTACCAAACGCCACACTGGAAGCTACTGATGGTTCTGCTGCGTTCACGGCTTCCAATCTCAATGCCTACGATCTGAGGATTTTCCATAACAAATTGGCCTTCAATGGAACTGGGGGCCTTTTGGCACCTGGCAATGTTGTGAGCATTGACATGAGTCACTTTCGTATTTTGCGTGCGATAGTTGATACTTCTGCTCCCTTTGTTTATTCATTGTACATCGATAACGACCCTAATCCCGTCTTGCAGAAGAATGACTTTTGGTTCGGGGGATTTGATTCTTTCATTTTTGGAGATCTAAGCACTGGAGGTATTTCAGGCGAGGTCGAAGTCGACTACATAAGTTGGACCCCAGGATCATTCGTGCCTGGTGGAACTTTGAGTGAACTTGAATGGCTGCCTGATTCAGGTGGTGACTGGAACGACGGGGCAAATTGGACTTCTGGTCAAATTCCGAATGGCAATGATCAAACTGCTCTGTTTGGAGCGGCTATCGCAACCCCAAGAACCGTGTTCAATAACCGACCGATTACTTTGAATACTTTGCGATTTAACAGTGCGGTCACTTATGCTATTGCTGGCACAGGAATGCTCAACTTGGAATCGACTACAGGCACCGCCACAATCGACGTGGCTGGGGGGGCCGGGGCAGGCGCTCATCAGTTACAGTTGCCCTTCACCTTCATAGATAATACGGAGGTCACTGTTGGATTTGGGGCTATCTTAGCAGTGAACAACGCGGCTCATCTCGGAAGTTCGACTATCACCAAGA
Source organism: uncultured Planctomycetaceae bacterium (assembly GCA_937925545.1). GTDB lineage: Bacteria > Planctomycetota > Planctomycetia > Pirellulales > Lacipirellulaceae > Bythopirellula. Next base: position 313,040 of record CALALR010000013.1, on the reverse strand, counting down.
GTGGGGCAGGCACACTTCTGATCAACAATCAACTTGGTGGCGGCGCTGGCAATGTTAGCGTGTCCGAAGGTACCTTAGGTGGCCATGGTCGCGTGTTTGGGAACGTGACCAGCCATTCGGGGGCTATCGTAGCTCCTGGCAAAAGGACCGGTAAACTCACAGTTACTGGCAACTATTTACAGGAAGCTGGTGTGATTCTCAGTATCGAACTTGGAGGAAAACAAGCTGGAAAAACCTATGACGTACTGAATGTTCAGGGGAATATATCTCTTGTTGGCGGCTCGCTAGAGGTACTGTTAACAGATGGTTTTACTCCTTCCCCGGGCGATAGTTTTGACATTCTTGACTTCTCATCACTCTCAGGCAGCTTCTCGGCTCTTTCTTTACCAAGTGGAATTGAGTGGAATACTTCCCAACTGCTAACCTCAGGCGTGATCTTTGTAGCTAGTGGCGATTTCGATCAGGATGGCGATGTCGATGGTGCCGACTTCCTGATTTGGCAACGTGGCTTTGGAACAACCGGTGGGGCAACTTTGACTGAAGGAGATGCCAACGGGGACGGAAATGTGAACGGCCTGGATCTCTCGATCTGGCAGAACACTTATAGTTTGAGTCTAGGAAGTCTCTCGGCGGTAGTTTCTGTGCCGGAACCTTCCAGCATGTTGCTAGTCGTTATGGTTTTGCTCTGTTTTCAGCAACGGACATCACATATACCAAGGCTTTAGCGGAGGACACCTTGGAAGGCCTTAGAATCGTATTCGTCGCTTCTATAAGGCTTGTCCGATTCTTGGGCTGGCCCGTGGCACTGATGATCACTGTCAATTGGGCCGTTCGTATTTCGGCTGTCGAACCCTCTGCAATCTTAGGCCGTATCACGATTGAAGAGGGTGCCGAAGTAAACCGCGTCTATCAGCGTGGTCCCAATGATAACACCGACATAACTGTTTCTGGCCATGCTAATCCCTCTTCCGAAGTTCATTTGAGATATACATTATGGCGGAGGGACCAGGTACTAGAATACTTCGATTGGACTCCATCAGAACTGCAGGAGGCTGGAAAGTGGGAAATCTATCTTAAGGGCTTGAAAACAGGGGGCCCTTATCTGCTTAGGTTGGAACTCGTTGATCGCGATGGAAAGCAGATCGATCAGCGACAAAGTGGACCCTTCTTCGTAGGAGATCTATGGCTTCTCGGCGGTCAATCTAATATGGATGGTTGTGGACCACTCGACAGCGAGTGGTTGCAATCCCCGATTGAAGGGGTTAGTTATTTCAGTCTGGCAAACACTTGGCGCATTGCTGAAGAGCCTCTGCACTACTGTTACGAGTCGGTCTATCCCGTTTATCTTACAACCTATGCCCCTAATAGTCCTGCTGGAAGATTGCCGATCGAATATCGTCCGCGAGGAACTTGGCCCAATTGGCCAGCCAAAGATGATGTCGGGGCAGGTTTGGGATTACCCTTCGGTAAACGAATTCTTGAAAAAACTGGTGTACCTATTGGGCTTGTACTCTGTTCCCTCGGCGGCACAACCATGGACCAATGGAGCCCTGACCTGAAACATCTGGGAGGTGATTCTCTTTATGGGGCCTTAATTAAAAGAGTGAAGCTAGTCGGAGGTCGTATCAAGGGTATCTTGTGGTGGCAAGGAGAATCGGAAAATGATAGTACCGGCTATCTGGCCAAGATGCAAAATCTAATTGGATCGCTGCGAAAAGACTTGAAACAATCCAAACTTCCTTTTTTGTTGGTTCAACTTGGCCCCCAAGAGGTAAGCGGAGAAGCATCTCCCCTGGAACGGGTGCGAATTCGCGAACTGCAAAGGCAATTAGGGGAAATAATGCCAAATGTCGTAACGGTCACCGCGATTGATCAGAACCTGTCTAGTAGTGCTCATGTCGATACCCAAGGATATACGCGGGTTGGCTGGAGATTGGCCAATGTTGCTTTGGCAACTAGTTATCAGATCAAAGGGCTTGAAATCGGTCCTCGGGTTAAACGAGCTTGGCGAGATCGTCACGATAATCGTGCGATTCATATTAAGTTTGCTCATGTCAACGGTAGCTTATTACCCGCTGAGCAAATTGAAGGATTCAGTCTTCGTTCGAAACATGCTCCTGAGCGAGAAGCAGCTATTGATCGTACATCGATCCATCCGGAGGATCCGACTCGAATATTGATTCGATCCGAAGCCCCGATCAGGGACGATTTATGTCTCTGGTATGGGTTCGGCTGGTTTCCGAAGGTGAATCTGGTAGACGAGAGCGACATGGCTTGTCACGCTTTTGGTCCACTAGGAATTGAGTATTAGTAGGTTGGCCACAGCTTGCCGTTTTAATCCAAATCAGCCACCCATTTTGGTGGGTAGTGCCCCCCTCTAAACCATGACTGCTCCTCAGCGGATCTACGAACCAAATATTATCCACAATCCATTTAAGTGGATGGGAATCTGGACTCCTCATGGCTGGCGTATCCATCTTAAACGCTGGGGAAATGCTGAACGTTTAACTGTCTCACTAAGCGGCGATGGCCGAACTACTTTCTTTCCAGAAGCGCTTCTTGACCCCCAAACAGGGAAGGTCGAATGGAGCGACGATTTGCACCTCCCTGACGATCCATACACTGATCAGGGGATTTATCCCTGTGACCCCCGTATAGAATACCCTCTCGATAGGTATCGATGGGCGATATCACATACGCTGCTTTGCTACCCCGTAGCTGACCACAATCTTTATACTCACGAATATACCTGGGATCTAAATCATGGTCACATTCAGACTTATTTTCGGCGACACATAGATATGGAGGAAGGTCTTACCGATGGTCATGACGGCAAGACGGTTGCTGTGCGACATCGACCGATCAGCACAACCATCGAAGGAAATGTCCACTATACCTTGCCAAATAGCGCTGTTCGAGGTGTATGGACCGAACCGAGCAAAGTGGGGACCAACTATTACACCCAACGAATCGTTCAGTTGCTTCCTATGCTCAACGGCGTGTACTGCACTGCTCCGAAATCACCTGTTGTGCAGTGCCATGGTATGTATGCGACCGCTGCCGAGGATCCTCTTGACATGGTTTTCGATCCATATACAGGAAACTGCAAAGACTTAGAGGCACTTCAGAAAATACTACTCGTGCCATTCGACCAACCTCGTATCGGTATGATGCGTATTCCTATAAGACAACACCACAGCAGTCTCTACGAAGGCCCTATCGCGATGCCGAAGTCGCTCGTTGGAATCGTGGACAATCGGCAGATCGACGAATTGCAGTCTCGACTTGAAAGCCGTTTTAAGCCAGGGCGTGTAGGGTATGCTCTAGCCAATCACTTCGATGGCGACGGACAGGGTGCCAGTGGGTATTGCGCGGCTTTTGATTACAATAACGATGGCCTCATCGGTAACGACGACCTAGAAGTTCTCAGGAGCAATCTTGGCCGGAAAGTGCGCTACAATCTCTACCTCGATGCGTACTTTGGCGGAGATTGGCTCACCACGTCTGTTTGCTTAGAAACAGAACACCGACCGGGAATCTCGGTGATAGCCGACTATGAGTATGGAGGTGGCTATGATGCTCAGGCAGGAATCATCCACTTACTTCAGAGTCCCGGTCCCAATCAAAAGGTGTGGATCGAATATCACTATGACGCACCGGCTGATCCTGGCGAAAACAACATCCGTGTCCATCTCTATCGTGAAAAACAGTAGGACATAAGCCAATGAATCAATCGAATCAACCCCTCACAATCTTACATACTGCTGGGCATCCGGCCGACGCCTTTGATCTGGTTGGCGGTACACTATGCCATCATATCCGACGCGGCGATCGAGTGGTGGTGCTCGTATTCACCCATGGCACACGCTCACACTCGTTCAAGACAATTGAGGGGGAACGATTTCGCAATGAAAGCGTGACAATTTGTGAAGCCATCGATGATAAGCAACAAGAGGTCGTCGAGGCTTGTCGTTTGTTGGATATCGAGAATGTACGATTCCTACGTCACGAAGATGATTTACTGATGCCCAATCGAGAGCATGTGCTCGCGGTGGCAAAGCTTGTAAGAGAAATTCGCCCGGATGTGGTGATTACTCATAGTCCTTTCGAGCCCGCTGGATCAACTCATTGGGCATGTTCACAGATTACCCTTCAAGCCGTTGCAGCAGCCGGAGGCTTACTTGACGACGGAAACCTCCCTCATCGTGTCGGTGAAATTTTTTTTGTATGGATTCATGGCGACACACAAATCCAAGACTTTACGACACCTAATTTCCCTGCAATTATAGTCGATATCACCGATGTCGCTGAGCAAAAGCTAAAGGCAATACAAAAGATTCAATCGCAGTATTACGGAGGACAGTTCGCGGTAAAGATGATGGAAGGTACGAACAGCATTCACTCACTCCATCGATGTGTTCCCTATAGTGAAACTTTCATTCCTGCTTATCCTCATGTTTGCGATTATCTCCCCGTCAGTTCACACAATCTGCGTTATGCGGCAGAGCCGCTTGAGGATACTTACCGCCGGATGAGTCAGATGCTCGGAGCAGAATAATACCCGCAACTGATGATTACGACGTTCTTTTAGCAAACGCCTTCAAAAGCTAATGCTTCCTTCACAGCAGTGTGATCAAGCAATCGTTCTAAATCGTCCTGCTGAAGTTGGCCGTATGGTCGAGGAGCAAAATTACCGGGAACACCACTGGTGTTCAGGATAGCGGTCATTGCTGAAAATATCCCTGAGTCGCGGATCACGATCAAGACGTTGCGGAGCACTTGCAATCGTTTAGAACCTTCTTCCCAGTTCTCTTGATCGACCGCAGTAGCCAAGTCTCTAGCCAAATTCGGGAAAATGGCAAACACACCATCCAAGTGTTCGCGGAAACCGCTATGCAAGAGAATGTCCAACAATAACGGCTGGGCAAGGATCACTCTAAAAGAGCTTCCCGCCAGTTTATCAATTAGCCTTCGCACTTCAGTGATCTCGCCAGAACATTTAATACCGATAATGTTGGGATGCTCTGCCAGCCGCATCACAGTTTCCACCTGAATCTGGACACCTGTCCGCTGAGGTAAATCATAGAGAAACAATGGTGCGCGTGACTCATCGGCAAGGGATTCAAAGTATTCGGCAAGCTCACACTGCGAAAACGGCACGAAATAGGGAGCCAAGACGACCACACCATCTGCCTTTAGTTCATTGACGAAGCGGATGCGCTCTCGCGTCCTCACAAAACTTGCATCACCAACACCTACAAGTACTTCGCCTTGCCCCTTCCAGGAAGTAACGCTTTGTCGGACGAGGTCTTGGTAGGTTTTATCAAGCAACAACTGCATCAAACCCATTGTGCCTCCGACGAGAATCCCATTGATTCCTGCGGCCTGCTGCTGTTCAAGATGCTTGGCCAGCCCTTCCACATGTACCTCTTCCAAGTCGTTCAGCGGAGTTCCGATAGCAGAACAAATATATGCAGGAGTTACACTCATATTGTGGACACCTCGAGACGTAGCCATCGGATTACGCTTACACAATCTTCCACGCACCAGAAGACAACAAACACGCTTCCGTCTCTCATTTGAAGTAGCGCCGGGCAGCCGAATCTCAGTTGACTCATTTTCTCGATGGTTCCATGACCAACTGTTGGTTGCTCAGAAGCTAAGCCATTCCACAACAGGATATCCTCCAAGGGCTGCCACTGGTCGTCCTTGATAGATGCCAAATGAGCCCAAAGCCCTGGTTGGTCGACCCGGCGATAGACGAACACTACGTGATCGCCTTCGATACCTAATGGCCTACAAGTCTCCCCATGAATCGGCGCAAACTCTGGGGGACTAAAATGTCGGCCTTCATCCTTTGACCAAGACCAGCGATTGAGCAAACTCTTTCCGGAATGCTGGTCGTAGGTCCAGCAGACTGCCAAAAGTCGACCGTCGCTAAGTCGTGCAAGCGCTTGTTCTAAACCCATCAGTGGACGCGAATCACTTGGAAATGTTGGAATGATCTCTTTCCAATTTGCACCACAATCATGGGAAGCTTCATTCACCTCTAAGGTCACACACTTTACAAGGATCAACCCTATAGCAAAGCAACGCATTTCTTTGTACTTGCCAAACCTGGAACGTATGATTGGCAAGCGCTGTCTGTTGAAGGAGCCGCTCGCCCCGATCTAACCATCGATCGCATTCACATCAGTGTGGCAGGCAAAATGAAGCAGGGCAACCTTTTCATAGACGATGTAAAGTTGACACCGCAAAATGCAGAAGTGTCTGCTGCGAACCATCTGCATCACAAGATTCTAGACCTTCAACAGAATCTAAAACAAGTAGGCGATTTGGATGAGACGGTTCGAAGGGCAAGTGCAGAGATTGAAGCTGCTCTTAAGTCTCTGAATGACGATCCTCTTGCACTCGATCGAGCTACCAAACACTGGCAGGCGGCCGCGATGGCCATCAGTCATCCTGTCTGGGCAGCTATTTATCCTAATCCGATGAGTGATTCAGCAGTTGAGGCCCAGATGATCTACCACGGCATGGGGCAAAATGAGGCACAAACTCAAGCCTACCTTGATAAGCTTGAACTTGCAGGAGCGAGTGGTGTTTATCTTTCCTTCGGTTCCTGGATGTATGTTACCTATCATTCAGAAATTCTACCTGTTGAAAAAGGTTGGGAAGATTTCGACGCACTGACCTATTTTATTGAAGAAGCCTATAAGCGGGGAATCAAGGTAATTGGCTATTTAGCTCCCTTTTACGGCACGCACTCTTTTGTGGAATATCCAGGATCAATTGCAGTCGAGCACCCCAAGTGGCTGGCTTTTGGGCCGGATCCCAGCATGCCAACCTTTCCTGATCCTGCAAATCCAGAGGTTGTCGATTTTATGACTAAAGCTTATCGAGAGCTGGCAACTCGCTACGAACTGTATGGAATAGGATTAGACTACATCCGCTATCCAACCGGAGGGTGCTTAAACTTCGATGAGAATAATCGCCGCCAAATTTTGGACTCCTATGGCGTCGACATCTTAAAGCACGAAAATATATTTGGTGACCCTGCAGCACAGGTCAAAATCCAAGAGTATCGTGCTCAGAAAATCGGAGAGGTCGTGCGCCGGGTGGCAGAAACTGTGCGGAAAGCAAGCCCTGGAATCACGGTAATGGCCTGTCTGATCTCGCAACGGCAATGGGTTCGCGAAGATTTTGGTCAAGACTGGGCCATATCATTTCAGTATATAGACTACGCTTCACCCATGAACTACGATGATGTTTCACTCGACATGAATCTTTTAAAAGATCAGAAAGAAGTCTTTGCCAAGACTGGTGCAATTTGGATACCAGCGATTGGAGGCATGCCTCCCATTCATGAATCTTGGACGATCTCCGATTGGGCTGAAAGAGTAAGTGCGCAACGAATGCTTGACCCTGGTGGCATCATTATCTATCGCATTGTAAATTAGATCCAGCGGTTGCCGCTTTTTTTGGGAAAGGGCCTTTTTATAGCAAAGCTGCTTTTCCTCCCCCACCAAAGCGTTAGTGTGTTCTGCCCCATGAATGTTGCATCCATTGATTGGTTGATCAAAGAGGTATTATGTCTTGAGCTGGTTGACATCGATAATCAACGTTTGCATTGTGCTTTGAATGCCATCGCCTGTGTAGGCTGTACCATTTTAGGTGTAATCGGTGGATTTTGTCTTGGAGTTGTTGTGTCGTGCCCTCCCAGAAGAAATATCAGGCACAACAGATGATGGACGAGTAGACCATTACAAGCACCCAGGGGAAACACCAGAAGTAGCTGAAAAAGGTGGCAATGACTAAAACGACATCACTTCACCGGGTACTTGTGATAGGTGGCGGGTCGATTGGCGAGCGCCACATTCGCTGTTTTCTGGCTACCGGACGTGCAAATGTGTCTTTGTGTGAAACGAATGTGCCACGACTCAACGAAATTGCAGAACGCTACAATCTAGATGCGATTTTTCCAGATGTAAATTCGGCCTTAGAAGGTGATGCTGAACTTGCGGTGATTGCAACTCCAGCTCATCTTCATGTGTCGCAAGCTATCAAATTGGGAGACTCCGGTAGGCACTTGCTAATCGAAAAGCCTCTCGGGTTATCCTTCGAAAGCATATCAGATTTAAAGGAGACCATCGAACGGAAGAAACTAGTAGCTGCAGTTGGTTTCGTTTATCGTTGTCATCCTGCTTTGCAAGCGATGCGGGACAGGCTAATAGCCGGCGAGTGGGGAAGGCCTTTGCAGATGGTAACTGTTGCTGGCCAGAACTTCCCTACCTACCGACCGTGCTTTGAAAAAACTTATTTCCGTGATCGAGCAACTGGTGGCGGGGCTATTCAAGATGCATTGCCTCATCTAGTCGACGTAGGTAACTGGCTCATCGGTCAGGTCTCAAGCTTAGTTGCGGACTCGGCTCATCTTGCCTTGCCGTATGTTGACGTAGAAGACACGGTCCATGTACTTGCCAGACACGAATCGATCCTGGCCTCCTATTCGCTGAATCAACACCAATTTGCCAACGAACTGACAATTTCTGTAATCTGTGAGAAGGGAATGTTTCGTTTTGAAGCTCATAAGAGCGACTGGCGGTGGATGAATCAGATTGATGGCCATTGGAATGAGGAACCTCTAGAACTTACGGGCCGTGACGACATGTATGTTCGACAAGCAAATGCTTTTCTTAATTCCGTGGAGCTAAGAGAGTTGCCAACTTGCTCTCTCGATGATGGAATCTTTGCTTTAGCATGTTCTAAAGCTATTTACGCATCAGTGTTAGAGCAGAAGTGGAAACGGCCCTCATTGTATTGTAATAACATTTAAAGAGTAACCTTCATGTTCGAGCGAAGAGTGGACGAATTGATGAATCTCAAGGGTAGAGTAGCTCTAATAACTGGAGCTACGGGGTACTTGGGATCAGCGATGGCTCGAGGGCTTGCAGAAATTGGTGCGACGGTCGTTGTCTCTAGTAGGAATCTCGAAACGGCCGAGGAGGCAGTTGATGAATTGCAATACTATTCCAGCCGTACCCATTTCGCCGTAGCCATGGACCACTTATCTGAAGATTCTGTAAAAGATGGTTTTGAGCAGGCAGTTATTAGGGCTGGCCAAGTGGACGTTGTTGTGGCTAACGGCTACGAAGCCACGCATGCTGACTGGAGCAACACCACTGCAGAAGAGTTTAATCGACAACTCGCGAACCTAACGGGATACTTCTTGATTGCTCGCGAGCTTCGCAATCATGTTGTCGGCCGAGAAGCAGATGCCAGCGTCATATTAGTTTCCTCGATGTACGGAGTTGTAGGATCCTACCCTCAAGTCTATGAAGGAATCCAATCTGCAAGTCCGGTTGCCTATCATGCATGGAAAGGAGGGGTAATACAATTGGCTCGACATCTCGCTGTTTACTGGGTGAAAGACAGAGTACGTGTCAATACACTGAGCCCAGGAGCTTTCCCGGCTAAAGACAGTGTATCACCTAAACTAATCCATAGAATTCAACAGCACATTCCTTTAGGACGTATTGGCGAACCGAGCGATCTGAAGGCAGCAATTGCCTTCTTAGCAAGCGACGCGAGCTCGTTCATGACAGGTCAAAATCTCTTGATCGATGGCGGGTGGACTGCATGGTGATATTCATGACCTCCTTAAATAGCTCGAACATTATGAGAAGTACTGTGTGGATTCTAGCCTTATCAATGATCCTCTGTTATGCATTCCATGCTGAGGCAAAAAAAGACGATTTGCCCACAAACACCAACGCCAACAATGGCAAGCCATTACTAGGGCTCTATGGGGGGGCAGGGCAACAAAGCTATCAGAAGGCACTCGAACAGGGCATCGACTACCTTTTCATCTCAGTTCATTGGTATGAGGACAACGATTGGATGAAGGATAGGGTACAACAAGCTCACACCGATGGCTTGAAGGTATGCCCTTCTTTTGCCACAGCAGTTGACGGCGTGGGAGAAAATCTGTCGGAGTTTGCCAAGCTTCATCCTGAGTGGTTGGAGATACGTCGGGATGGCACTCCAACCAACCAAGGTGAGCAGGTCGGGTTGTCGTTTGGCGTCCTTGAGGTGCGAAAGCATAAAGTCGAGATGTTTGCAAAACGGGTCCGTGAATACAATCTCGACGGAATTCTGCTTGACTACACTCGCATGTTTGATCGGAACTGCGGTTATCATCCTAGTATTGTTGAAGCATACCGGTCAAAGTCTGGCCGAGACGCTTTTCAGATTTCCAACGACGATCCCGACTGGATACGTTTTCGCGCAGATTATGTCACAACTTTTGTCCGAGAATTGCGCGAGAAACTCAATGCAATTGGCGTAGAGCGTGGGCGACCCGTTGAACTCTTGGCATGTGTCAATCCTGATCCACAAGAGCGTCTCATGAACGTGATGCAAGACTGGAAAACCTGGGTTGACGAAGGCCTGGTTCAGGGAGTTGTAACCATGGTCTATGATCACGATCCTAACGAATCGATCAAGAAGGTGCGAATTGCTAATGACGCTTGTGGGGAAAAAGTCTGGCATATGCCTATGATCGCTCCATACGATTGGTATCTGACAACGGATGGATTGTTGATCGATGCAAGTCTGAAATGTTTGAAAACAGGCTGCATTGGTTTGGCATTCTACCGTGACGACTATATTTTCAAGTACGACCTATGGGATGCAATTGCCGAAGTTACCCAATGGACGAGAGATCAAATTAAAAGTATGCCTGTCAACTATGTTCGTAACCCTGGCTTCGAATTAGCCATGGAGAGTTGGGCCGATGGCGGAGCTTCACAAGTCCATCGCGTAGAATCACCAAACCTGGTACGGTCCGGTGAGGCTTCGGCTCACCTACTTGGAAAAGCCCAGCTACGACAAGTAATCTCCACGGGTTTGCCCGAGCACGCATCATCTCTAGTCATCTCGTTTTGGGTCAAATCCAATACTGAAATTGACACGTTTCCTTTTTACTTAGATGTTTGTACAAACGAGGGCAGAGGTAAGGAGACCTATTATCGAGTACCTATTAAGCTACTTGGAGAAGATGATTGGCAACGAATCGAAGCAGTTGTGCCACTAGATGCGTCTCTCGTTCTAAATCATCTTTTGTTTGGATTCATTTCCGAGTTGTCGACTGCAGACCTTCTTCTCGATGATGTTTCAGTTCATGTAAGCGAGCAGCCTGTTGACTCTTCCGTCGAGGACTTTTCAATCAGCTCTCGACAAGCGTCCAACAACTGGAACATCATGGAAGACAATCTCTTGCGAGGCCAGGCAGTTACTGGTTCTTCTTTCTGGGAGGTCGGCACGGAGTTTGACAATGCGATCGATGACGATCTCTCTACTGAGAATTATGGATATGGCGCGGTATGGGTTTCTCAGCGTCCGGCGATCGATCAATGGATTCAGATCCATCTCCCGGCCAAGAAACTTATAAGCAAGATTCGGATCCTCAATAATTCTTCTCAATCGGCTTATCGAACTAACACCTACAAAGTAGAACTCTCACCCGATGGGCGACGTTTCCACAAGATAGCCGAAGGGTCATTGCCAGATGAGGGAACAACATGGACCGAAATCGAATTTCGGCCGTTTGCCGCAAAGTACGTCCGCTTTACTGGGATCACTGGTTATAATTTGGACTACGCCGTGGGGATTCAAGAAATCGAGGCCTACAGTCCACATCCATAATTCTGCCCGGGAAGTTTTTTTCCAGACGATGAATTCTAAAGGGACTGTTATTTCCATCATTTTCTCTCGTGGCAAATGTCCTTATGGGTTTTGAGTACTTCAAAATGATACCTCAGACAATACCGAGCAATGGTCAACCAGCCAGTGAACCGAAAACTATTATGCTTGCATAGCTACGGCCATTCGGCGGCCAATTTCTAGTTTTGCATCGCGACCGAAATGCAAAGCATCGGTTTTGAGATCAAGGTCGTTTGTAAAGACAAACTTTAAATCACTTCTAACTTCGGCAAGTGCCGCCTGCAGACGGGTCGTCTGAATTCTCTCGTGACTTGACTTACTGGCCGCAATTTCTCCGACCACGGTTCGCATTCCTGAGGTACACTTCGGATATTTTTGCTCAAGCCATACTGTTAGATCATCGATTAATTCTCCAAGTCTTGTATCCGCAATCATTGCTTCGGAAGAACTATTGCTCTCTCCTTGAATATATAAGAGCCCTCGTATAAGAAAGTTCTCACAATTGTTATGTAAACTTGAAAGTGACTGATCCAATGTGGCACATAAATGCCCCCACATGTGTCCTCTACCAGCATCCTCTAGATAAGCTTGTTTGTGCCAATACGAATTTCCTCCTCCCCCTCGACTGGCCTTAATGATTACTAAGCGGTGCATATCAGCCTCGCAGATGCTTCGCGCAAAACCAAATTCAGGTCCCCAAAAGTGGGGATTCTCTCGACCTCCTTGCTGCATTTGCAGTGGAGAGAACTTTCCTTCCGAGCTTCCATAGAGTTTTGGAGGATGTCCTGTGCTCGATTCATCTACATTTGACCAGAAAAATCGGACTTTGCGATCAAATGCACTTTCTGGGGGATAGTAATCGCTTCCTTCCAAACACGTTGTGCCAAGGGAATTTGATTGGCCAGTTAGAATATAGACAGAAGTCTTATCCGAGATTCCCTTTACCATACTTTTCCCAAAAAAAGAACGAGGTTTATCAAACAAGAATGTCTAATCCTCATTCTTGTCTATGAGAAATAGCTTGTAGGGATCCGCTGGAAGTTTGGCTTGTTTTGCATGTATCTGAGCTTTGTCCGAATCTTTATACACCCGAAATACGCAATGTGGTTCTGTTCGGGATTCGATGTCGTACGCCACATGCAAACCAGCCGCTTCCATGACGGGCTGAATCCACGCCATGCAGTGATCGCAATAGTATTTGCATGGAGTGGCATCATTATCCATGGCCTTGGAAAAACTCGGACACTCCAGCATGCGGAATTCAATAATAGTCTTCTGTTAAAGTAATGTCCGCTACGCAATTTTCTTCTTTTACAATACGTTGCCAATATTCTCGACAAGCTTCGAGTCCGCCGCTCTTGAATCTATGAGCCAGCTCAGGAGCCTGCATCTTCCCCTAGCTCTCGCCAATAGGCAACTAAATGTTCATGACCACGTTCTTCTAGTGCCTTGAAGACCTCATTGTAGAATCGGACAAAATGATCGCTTGGAATCATGGCTGTCGCTTCCGAATGGTCTGGACATAGCTTGACTCACTAATCACTTCGGTGATAACTTCGAAGGGTGAATTTTTGCAAAGTGCTTCATTTAATACAGATGTCTGACGACGAAACGCAGGGTCGATAGGGATTCCTCGTTCCTGCAAGTACGCTGCTGCAGGGCAAAGATGCACACTCAAGCGGATCTCTGCGCCATTGCGCTCAAGTGTGAAGTCGCCACCCTCGTGATCGAGAAAATAGGTCCAATGCTCGACAAGCTGTTCTGGATTGCCAGCCATAATATCTCGACGGATTTCACGGTAGACATCATGAGCGGTACGGCGCAAGATTTCATCGGGCACACTGGTTCCGTAGGTCTCTCGAAGGTATTTGATCGTTCCATTCATCGTTCGATGGAAGTCGAGATGTACTTCACCTGTTTCTTGGTATCTCACTACGATCTCCCTCGGTCTTATTTAACAATGAGCATTGAAACATCTGCTGTAAAAAGACACTACTATTATATTATTTTGAGTGGCAAATTCACGCCATATATCGAGCCTATTTGTCATTTAGAAAGGCACTAGCAGCTTCTGCGGTAACATCCTCATGCAGCATTGCCATGAGTGCTTTCGTTATCCCTGCAGGATTTTCATGCTGGATGATGTTGCGTCCGTAGACGATGCCTGCGACACCTTGTTCCAGCAAGTGCTTTGTTCGTTCCAGGATTTCACGATCCGATACCTTACCACCTCCGCGGACCAGCACTGGCACATCAGCGGCAACTTCAACCACGCGATGATAGACCGAGACGTCATCGGTGGGATCTGCCTTGATCAAATCTGCTCCTAGTTCCACTGCCTGGCGTACCAGATGCTTGATCTTTATCTCGTCTCCATCCACCATATAGCCACCTGCTTCCGAGTTGGGACGAAAGACGAGAGGTTCAATCATCATGGGCATTGCCAGGTGATCACATTCTCGCTTCAAGCGTACGATGTTATGGATACATTGCTGATTCACATCTGGTGCCCCCGGTATCTGGAACAGATTCACACAGACGCACACGGCGTCGAACTGCACCGCTTGGAGGGCTGCTTGCTCAATCAAGGTGCTATATCGGCAATCGGGCAGTTCGCGACCGTATATGTTGGCAGTATCAGTCCGCATCACCAGTGACGGCTTATGGCGACCTGCCAGTGACTGAAGGTGTCTTGCTTGACCGACCGTCAATTGAATCGCGTCGGGGCCAGCATCAACTAGCGTGTGGACCACCGAACGTATGTCCTCAATTCCTTGAAGAAAGCCCGGCTGATTGAAAAACCCATGATCGATAGCAACATCCAAACAGCGGCGGGATCGAGGGTGAAAAAGGCGGTTTAATCGATAGTTCTTCATGATTTGATTGCTTTAGTAATTTAATTCTCTTGGTCTCATAAAAGTTCACGTTCCGTCTCACCAATCGCTTCGTCGATGATGTCCAGTCCTTTGAGCAGGGCAGCATCGTCCATGACAATCGGCGGGCTCATCCGAAGGATGTGCCCCGCAGGTATCCATGCCAGACCCTTGCGAAATGCCTTCTGGTAGACAAGCGTGCCAGCTTCATTAAAAGGCTCTTTTGTCTCTTTGTCTTTGACCAGTTCGATTCCCATCAGACATCCCTTGGCCCTCACATCCCCGACGATGGCGTGTTCCGACTTCATCTTTTCCATCCTGGCCAATGCTAGTTCGCCTAGGTAAGTTGCCCTCTGGAGTAAGTTTTCTTCTTCGATGACCTCGGTGCTGGCCAAGGCTGCCGCACACGCCATGGGATTGCCGCCATAGCTGCTCGAAGCAGAGATTGCTTCAAACGATTCTTTGTAGGGTTCCCGCACGGCCACACACGTAACGGGGAATCCGTTGCCAAAACCCTTACCGATCGAGACGACGTCAGGCACAACATCCCAATGTTCCAGGCAGAGCCACTTGCCGGTGCGTCCCCAACTGGTAAGCACTTCGTCGGCCATCAGCAGGATCCCCCGCTCGTCGCAGAAGTTGCGGAGTTTGGGGAAAAAGTCGTCCGGAGGCATAATCGAGCCCCCCCAGCCCTGAATCGGTTCCAACACAAATCCCGCTACTGCGCCAACGGTTCCCTTGTCGATGTATTCGTCGAAGAATTCGATGTATTTATCGGTGTCAATCGAGCCGTCCTCCTGCACCCATAAGGGCCTATAGGTATCCGGTCTGGGGACCATGTGCATCCCCGGTGCCCTCACTGCCCCGTAGACGGAAGAGCGGATGTGACCCAAAGAGACCCCACCATAGGTTTTTCCGTGGTAGTCATAAAAGCAGGAGATCATCTCATGTTTGCCTGTTGCTGCACGAAGCACACGTTGACCTGCTTCGACCGCTGTCGTACCGGAATCGTAGAATTGAAATCCATTGAGATCGCCCGGCAACACCTCAGCCAGCTTTTCGACCAAACGCGTCTTGATTTCTGTCGTGAAGTCATGGCAATTCATCAGTGTGGCCGCGGCCCTCTGGACTGCCTCGGTAATCTTGGGATGACAATGACCGAGTGTTGTCACATAGATTCCCGAGGAGAAATCGATGTACCGGTTTCCATCAACATCCGTCAATTCACAGCCCCGGCCAGACTCGAATGCCACAGGAAACAGTTTGACCTGACCGCTGAGCCCCTTGAAATATTTGGTGCAACGAGCGTGCAGTGTCTGCGACTTGGGGCCCGGAGGATTAATTTCAATATAGGGAGTTTGTTTCAGATCGAGTTCCGCCCATTGCGATTGATAGGTGCTTGAAGAACTGGAAAGCGTCGACAACATAAATAACCTCAACAATTTCTTTTAGTACTTTGCATAACAAATCATCCGATTTCAGCTTGCACGAAATCTCGTGCCAATGATTCTAGATACAACTTGAGCCCTAAGAAATCTCCTCCGTGTGAGATAAGCTGAGCGCCTCGCCGAGAGAAATCTCTCATGTTATCGACCGTCAGCATCGGACAACCCCATGCCTTGCCATGTTTCTTAGCTGCCGATGCCACGATATCAATCGCGTCTTCTAGTGACATGGCCGATTTGGAACATTTCAACCTCAGACCTAGATCTCCCGTCCCGATGAAGAGACCGTCAACGCCATCAATCGCTGCAATAGCCTCGACTGCTTCGATGGCTTGGGGTGTTTCAATTTGTACGACTAAAAAGGTTTCGGCATTAGCCTCTTCTGGATACGACGTGCCACCCTGCAACATATATTCAGTGTCTAGCCCAGCCCCATCCAGACCACGATTGCCTAAAGGGGGAAATTTTACAGACTCGACAAGACTACGAGCACGTTCCTCGGTCGATACGTGAGGTATCATTAATCCAGTCGCACCGTCTTCAAGATATCGGTAAAGTTGAGTCGATTGAGTAATTGAAGGACGAACCATGCAATCGATATCGTACATCCTACAAAATGCTAACAGGGTCTGGACCTGATGATTGTCAAATGACCGATGTTCAAGATCGAGCCAAATGCAATCAAATCCGACCTCCGCTGCATGACAAACAAATGGAGGAATGAAGTGTCCTAAGCTGCATATCTGGACCGCTTTGCCCGTTCTCAATCGCTCAAGTGATTTACTTCTTCTCATCACTGTCCCCCATATTGCATTCACCTCTTAATACTTCAAAACCTTTAACATGCCTTCTCATCAATAACCCTTATCCCAATCAGGCTCGATATTGGCTGCAATCGACTCACCGATGTAACAATCTGTGCGTAATTGTTGATGAATTGAGGAAGGCAGCTTTGGCGTGACGGGACCGTGATAACAAAGTCGTGCGATCATTCGCTGCCAACTCGTCGCCGTACCA
Source organism: uncultured Planctomycetaceae bacterium (assembly GCA_937925545.1). Taxonomy (GTDB): domain Bacteria; phylum Planctomycetota; class Planctomycetia; order Pirellulales; family Lacipirellulaceae; genus Bythopirellula. The sequence continues at coordinate 295,984 of CALALR010000013.1, read as the reverse complement.
TGAACTCCGATAGCGGCCACTTCCCAGCGATGCCTGGCTGCAATGACTTCCTTTGGTCCCACGGTGGCTGCCATGGGCGGCACGGCAGCAATATCTCCACTCATTCCAAAGCTGCCATGCAGAGAGTTTTGGGCAATTGTGAATGGACTGAGCGTGCAAACGCGGGCGCCCATTTGTTTGAACTCTTCCAGGGAACCTTCAAACTCAGGGGCATCTGGCTCCACAAAGGCCAGATGTCCTGTCCACCCCGGACCGGTATAACTGATGTCTACACCTCCCGCTTCCTGCATTAGGTCGTAGTAATGATCAATATTCTCGTTGTTAGGACCTAGCACCTGCTTGCGAGGTGGACGCAGATGCTCCTCAATTCCGTAATAGAGACTTCGCAGCATCGAGTGCATAAAGCCCAGTGGCCACTCCTCGGGTGCAATCCTCCCGTGTTCATTGGCATATTCATCTAAAGCGAATAGCCAGACGTGTTTGCAGTCCTGCTGGGTCGCGTTAATCAATTGTGCCAATGGTTCATAGAGGGATGGACAGGGATTGGGCATCATCATCACACAGCGACGTCCCTCTTCAGATGCTTGTTTTATCCGTGCAAACATGTCGGCAACCCACATGAATCCAAGATCTGCTTCCTTGACCACCCGAATGCGAAAATCAGAATTGGGATGCTTTTCAATATCTTCCCGTTTGATCGCGCGGCACCGCTGGATTTCAGCTCTATCGCGAAATGGAACGCAAAGGGAGGGATTGTATTCAAATGTTTCACTCATTTCCGTTCACCTATTGGACAAGGTTGTTGCTTTGCATCAAATACACATTCACCAGCTACCCAGGTCTTGGCCGCTTGCAGCCTTCCATCGACCGTATCCCAGAGTACCAGGTCGGCGTCCGCACCAATGCGCAGGTCGCCTTTATTCTTAAGGTTCACCACCGATGCGGGGTTGATTGTTCCCATCGCCCACACTTGGTGTGCTGGGAGGTCTAACCATTTCAGAAGATTAGAAAGGGCCCGATCCATCGTTAATGAACTGCCAGCCAACAAGCCATGCAGGGGATGGCTTTTGTCCGCAATACGAGCCGCATCCGTTGGTTTGACTCGGACCGAATAGCCCCAGGGGGTCTCGTAGACGCCTTCGCAGAGTCCGGCACCAATATTTGCATCTGTGATCGCGATAATTTTCTCCCAGCTTTTCGCTGCCAGTGCAGCGCGAATTGCCATGGGATGCACGTGCACACCGTCACAAATGAAGTCAACCGTCAAGCGGGTGTCCGCCAGGATCGTTTCCACGGCTCCGACCGGTCGAGCGCCAGGTTCCGTTTCAACGGGAATCGGAAAAACGTCATAAAAATGGGTCGCATGGCGAGCCCCGGCGGCGATTGCCGCTTCAGTCTGCTCGACAGACGCTCGCGTGTGAGTGATAAATACGGTGATATTCAGTTCACGCAATCGCTCAATAATGGGAAGAATGTTTGGGGTATCCGGACTAACCGACATAGCCAAAACCCGACCTCGACAAGCCGAAAGAATTTCTTCCAGTAGCATCAAATCACCCGGCACTGTCTCGGCACCTGCTCCAGGTAATGCGAGGAAAGGGCCTTCCAGGTGAAACCCTGGCATCGTTGCCCCTGAGGTTTCTGGCAAGACCGCGCTTAAACGCTCGAGCTGGCTGAGCGAGGAACGATTCATCACGGTATAGAGCGTTGGCAGAACACAAGTCGTTCCATAGTGAGGTAAAACGGCGGCTGCATCGAGAATGTCTTTTGGCTGAGCTTCGTACAAGTACTGATGAATACCGTGACAATGGATGTCGATCAAGCCAGGGGTTAATAAAGCCCCCTTTGCGTCTATGCGATCGCACGCTTCATTTGCTGGATTCTCGGATGAACCAATCCCCACGATTCTCCCGTCTTCAATCAAAACACTCTCGGACCGAGACCAATGTCCTGGACGAACTAGCAGTGCATTTTCGATGTGAATGGCGGTCATTGAGATTCCGATAACGATTCCACGCTTGGCAATTGAAGACGAATGGTGGAAGTGAGACGAAAAAGCTCATTGCGATAATAGCTGACGAACAGGCCGCAAGCCTTTCCAGATTCAAGGAACATAAGATCAATTTCCTTCAACAACGGCGAGCCATTTTTCACACCAAGATATTGTGTGTGCTCTTTTGTAGCAGCGACGGCTTCGATGCTCTGAGTCAGGTAATCAATACGAATCTGTTGAACCTCTTGCCACCGTTCAATGAATTTCAGTTGTGCCAGATCTTGCTTGTCCAGTCGGTCTGCAACCGTTTCAGGTAAATAGACCTCGTCAAACGCAACGGACTCCTCTTCGAGGACATCGATACGGCGCGCAAACAGCACCCTGTCATCCACAGGAATCTGCAGCATCCCAGCGACTTCATCCGAGGCTTTTTGCCATTTCCAAGATTCCAGGCGGCGGCCCAGTTCAGGCGCGTGAACTGCTACCGAACCACTAAAGTCGGTTGCCAAGAGGGGAATTCTCCGTGAGGGAGTAGGACTCACAAAGGTCCCACTGCCATGCCGGCGCTGGATAAGAATCTCATCAGCCAGGATTTGCAGTGCCCTGCGAATCGTGATCCGGGATGCCGAGAACTGATGGCACAACTCTCGTTCGGTGGGTAGCTGCGCACCCGGCGCAAGTTCCCCGCTGAGGATCTGCTTCCGGAGAGAATCGGCGACTTGCTTATAGGCAACGGATGACTGAACGGAACTCAATTTCTTTCTATTTCCCTTAATCCAGCGGCTTGACACAAAATGGTCATAACCAATATCTTGATATTATGACAAGAATTCCTGCATGTCAACCAACTCAGAAAGAAAGGCCCCATTCTTAATGTCAGCAGATATCCGTCAATTTGGATCAAGTCAGCAGTGCGTCGGGGCTGCCTTCCGCGATGTGACTCCATTGGCCCCGCATTTTCTCTTTGGATACCCCTTCGTTGAGCGAATGAGCACCGGCGTGCATGATCCGCTGCTCGCCTCAGCGATTTATTTCAATGATGGTGCCAGTCAGGCGATGTTTGTGGCGGTCGATATCATTTTTCTATCGAAGCAACAGGTTGCTGAGGTTCGCAGGCAGATCTCTGAGACAACCTCGATACCTGTTGAAAATATCATGGTGACGGCGACCCATACCCATTCTGGGCCAGTCACAGTTCGCATGATCAGCAATGAAGGGGACCGTGTGGTCCCGGAGCCTGATTCGGAATTCCTGCGTTCATTACTTCACGGCATTGTCGAAGCAGCCTGCGAGGCTTATCGCAATGCACAACCTGCTGAAATTTGCCAGACTGTGAGCCGAGTAACTGGACTTGGTACCAATCGTCACGACCCCCGTGGGCCGTCTTTGCCCGAGGTGCCGATCCTGATTGTCCGTTCCCTGCAAGATGGGAGCCTGATTGGTCTGATGTGTGTGTGCAGCATGCATCCCACCGTGTTGCATGAAGACTCGACACTCATTAGCGGAGACTTTCCCGGTCTGGCCAGAAAACATCTGCAATCAAAAAGGGAAGCAATTCCTGTTGTCTATCATATGGGAGCCGCTGGCAATCAAAGTCCCCGCCATGTCACCAAGGCAAATACTTTTGAAGAAGCTCAGCGATTGGGAGGAATCTTGGGACACGCCCTGGAGGCAGCCATCCAGGACGCGGAGTACTCGAGCGATTGGAATGTATCCTCTGCAACCACCAGCATTGATCTTCCGTTGCGGAAAATTCCTGCTTCGGAGCAGGCAGAAGAATCCCTGAACGCAGCGGTGTCCCGACTGGAACACTTACGGCGAACAGATGCCCCCCCTGCTGAGATTCGCACCGCCGAATGTGATTGGTTTGGGGCAGAGGAAACCGTGGCTCTGGCCCGTGCTCAAGGGGAAGGTCGTTTACAACAGGTAGCACAGTCCTGTCTACCCGCCGAAATTCAGTTGATCGGAATCGGCCAGTGGACTTACGTCGGTTGGCCCGGCGAAGTCTTCTGTGAGTTTGCCCTCGAAGTAAGAGAGCGTTATCCGCATGCCTTTGTGATCACGTTGGCCAATGGAGAATTGCAAGGATATCTGGTCACCGACGAGGCCGTAAAAAATAAGACCTATGAATCCTCAAACGCGGTCTTCGCGAGCCCCGATTCGGCAAACCTCTTGGTAGAACAGACGCTTCGCCTCATAGATAAAACAAATAGGTTGGCTCCGGCCCACATCGCTTAGCACCCTCCTCTTACACATGATGAAGAAAATTCTCGTTTTTGACCTGGGAACGACCTATTTTAAGATCTGCTTGTTCGACGATACGGGTCGCCTTCTAGGGCTACAGCGTTTGGCGACTCCTATAGAAAACCCGCTGGAAGGACGCGCCGAAATACCAATTCCGACCTTTCGGCAAAGCCTCCTTGAGGGAACTAGAAATCTCTCTCTTGAAGTTGGGGGCCTAGAGGATGTTGCTGCCCTAAGTTTTGCATCGCAGGCCAATAGTTTCACCCTGTTGGATCAGGATGACCAGCCGTTGACGCCCTTTATCCTCTGGACGGATCAACGGGCATTGGGAGAAGACAATCCCTTGGAAGCACTCGTGGAATCATCGGAGTTTTATCAGAGAACCGGTGTCCCAAGTATGAATCATGAGTTCTTGGCGTATAAAGTCGCCTGGCTTCGACGCCACGAGCCTGCAATCGTCAAACAAACAAGTCGACTTGTTCAGATCAGCGACTATCTCACCTGGTGGATGTCGGGCAACCATCTGATCGAGGCAGGTGTTGCAGGACTTACGGGTTTGGCTGATATTCATCAATGTGAGTGGTGGCCTGAAGCATGTGCGCATATCAAGCTTCCCTTATCTTGGCTACCAAGAATTGTTCGAGCAGGCACCGATGCCGGACCAATCAACCGTTGCGTGGCAGACGAATTTGGCTTGCCACACGATTGCCGCTTTATCGTGGGTTGCTTGGACCAATATGCGGGCGCCATCGGCGCGGGTAACGTCGAGCCGGGCAGTGTGAGTGAAACCACGGGGACCGTCCTGGCAACGGTCCGCTGTTCCGATCACTTCCTGCAAGATGCCCCAAATGGAGTATTCCAGGGCCCGGCAGCATGGCCCGGACATTACTATCAGATGGTGTTCAGTGACATATCGGCAGGTCTCTTGGAAAGATATCGCAACTCTTTCGCTGATCGCCCTAGCTTTGCATCACTCGATGAACTGGCTGCCAAGATACCGCGGGGGGCGGAAGGGCTGCGACTGCATCCAGATGCAGCAAGGCAAAAAATAGACTGTTTCTTTGTCAATCGCCAACCGCACCATACGAGAGGCCACGAGGTACGAGCCATCTTGGAGGCGGTGGCTGCCGAGCTTCAGCGACAAATCGAATCACTTTGCGGAAAAGATCGACCATCGCTGGTGCACTCGGTAGGAGGGGCTGCACGAAGCAAGCTCTGGTTGAAGATCAAATGCGAACAACTCGGTATCGATGTACAAGCCACTAACTGTTGTGAGCCTACTAGCCTAGGTGCTGCCATGCTTGCCGTTCATGCCCTAACCAAAATACCATCGACTGATATATGGCAGAGCTGGCTTCATCTCGGGCAACTGAAAGACATAGACAACTCACATAACATGGGCTGATGAACAGAAGAAGATGACGATTCGAGAAAATGTCATAAAGAAGGAGTATTTCCATTAAGACATTTCAAAAAATGCTCTCCTGTCAGAGCCTAGCTAACTAGGTTCCCTCAAGGGGCAACGGGGGGACGGGTGGTAAAAAATCAGAGCCAATGGGTCCCTCGACCAGATGTCTCGAGATTATTCAGACTTCTTCAGAAAATGTGCTGGATCACTAATCGCTGCTTGGACGACCTCGTCAACGATCGAGATCATGCGTGCGGTCAGTGATTGAATCCCTTCTGCAGAAAAGCTGGGATCGATTCGTTTGTGGATGTCAGCCACGACTTCATGAACCTTTTTAGCGACGAAGTCGGGTATATTACCCCTAATCTGTTCATCGACGTTTTTACGGACTTCAGCAACCATGGCTTCCAATTCACTCAGGTCGTCGCAGCCATCCCACTCATTGCTGACGGGAGATTCAGTCGCTTTCTGCTTCGCTGTTGAAACTTTGGGCATGATCTGCTCGAAGAACCGATCCTGGTTGCGCTTTGCCCACTGGAGGAGAGACCACGCACCTGGGCTGGGGGCATCTCCTGGCTGCATGCCCGACACTGCCAAGCGCTCGTAGACCCAGGTCGCATCACGGAAGTAGGCCCCAGGGGTGCTCGCTGGTAGGTCGTCAAATTGCTCCGAGAACGTTAGTTCTGGCTCTGGTTCTTCATTAGTCGCAAGAGGTGCAAACTGCGTTTCCATGGCCTCCCAGGCGGCTTCCTGGGCCTCGCTTCCGGTCTTGCCTACTGAGCGAAACCGTTTGATCATCTGATCCTTGAGCAGGCTGGCTTCGCTCCATCTGCCCTCGCGTTGCAAGCGATGGGTCAATTCTATTTTGCTCTCGTTGATGGTTTTTCCTCCTTGGTCGAGGTCAACAGGTGAGCAAGACTGCTGATTTGCTCAGGAGTCAATACCTGACGCAACCTGTCTGCGATCAGTGACAGATCTGCGTCAGTTGCGTCGGATTTTGTGCCGCCTGCTTGAAATTCAGGCGTTTTTCCCGGAGAATTGGGAAGTCGTTCGAGTCCTGCCCGGGGGGTGCTTATGCATCGATTTCCTTGATGATGCAGTTAACGATTCTCAAGGTCATCTTTGTTCGAGGGGCAAAGTGTTGCGTAGCGATAACTGGCAGGGACCTTGTTCCAGTATCAATTATTTCAATCGTCTGCCAATTGTCAGCTTGAATCTTGATCCGAAAGTGCTCAGCGTGGCAAGTGCAAGAAGACACCAACTCGCTGCTTCAGGCACGGTAGTGGCCGCTGTTAGAGTTCCGTTGGCGTACTGTGTCTGCCACAAGGCAAGATCGTTGCTATTTAACGGATTGGGCAATTCACCCCTCTGCCAAACCAAAAAGTCACGGCCATCAACGTCGCCATCCTGATCGAAGTCGGCGGTCATGTTCTGAATCAAGGAGCTGAGATCACCGTTAGGGTTGTAGGCGACCGTATCGATCCAGACGGAACCACTCCAGTTGGTGCCACCCGATGTCGCGGGTGCCGAACTCAAATAAATCGAATCAACGAAACTGTTTGGTCCGTCGATCATGCCATTGCCGCCGGAGAAGTTGTTCCATTGTCCGCTATCTGCCAAATTCCACTGGTAGAGATGCCATTGGCCATCGTCGATGACTTGAATGAAATTGGATCGCTCTAATCCGTTTTGGGGAACAGTTCCGTCGTCGAGCAGAATCGCTGCATAGAGGGGGTCGTTTCCAGGCTCAACCCGCATGAAGTACCCCACAAAACCCTGGGTGCCCATGGCTTTGTCACCCTCATGGAGATTTTGACTTGGGGAGCCGACACCTGAAAGGAGGCGCAGTTGCATTTGGGGAGGCTGCGTTCCCGTGTTATCGATGTTTACGCGCAATGATTCGTTCCCGCTCTGGGCAAACTGACTGCTCACGGAAGATGAAGAAGTGGCAGCGATGTGGCGGGACGAACCTGAATAATTGACTGCCGAAGCAAAATGCCCTTTGGTCCCCTCGAAATCGTCGAAGAGAGTGAGTGAACCCAGCAACGGCTGGGGAGGAGCCGCGCTGGGCCGAGAAGGTGGAGGCAACGGCACATAGTTAGGATTGGGAGTGGCGAAAACCGCAAAGCTATTGGCGACCAGTCGCTCGTTGCCAGGTTGCTGACCAGTGGCTCCATCGCTGGGACTGTTCACTACGCGAGCGTTCTGAATGCTATCGTTACTGTCGTCGAAAATCAATGTGGTAGACCCACCCCCGTCGACATTCAACACATCACGGGCGTTAAAGTGATTGATCAAAAGATCGGCCATTTCGTCGGTCCGCATGCCCTCACTGTAGTCAGTTTGCCGACCATCTACGGTCATCAAGAGTACATTGCCTGTGAAAGTAACTCCCAATGCTGAATGGGGATTTAAAGCCGTCGTATAGGAATCGTTAGGATTGGTGGTATTAACGCCATTGGTCACGAGTCGCTGGTTTCCACCGATAGCATTGTAAAGGGGTACTCCCTCTTGAGTAGAATTCGTACCTGCACCGGAAGCGAGCAATACACTTGCGACGTTGTTTGCAGAGACATTAAAAATCGATTGGCCGTGGAAACGGCTCGGTGAGTAGGCGATGCCATTGGAGACACCATTGTGCAACACATCAGTGAAGAACTGGCCACCAGAAGGAGGATAAGGAGGATTGGTATCATAGAAATCGCCATTGATGCCAATTTGAGCCCCAAGGCTATTAACCAGTGATCGAGTGGTCATACGAGTTACCTCACCCGGATCAGAGCCATTACCCGGTTGCATCCGGAAAGCTACACCTGCTACTGTCGGATCGATTTCGATAATATTTATGACCAAAGGACGTGGCAAATTGAATGGACCACCTACGGTCGAACCGTCGTAGGCCTCAATAACCTGGTGATGTGTCACGCCAAAAAAAGGTTGGGCGGTGTTCACCGTCGCCGCGTTGGCTAATGAAACCAATCTTAGCCAGAGGATCGCACTAAAAAAAATCGCTCTCGTGCAAGCTCTTAAAAGTTTTATTTTCAAATTCATGAAAGAGTCCGTGGCAGAATATTCTCATTCCCAAAAGTGCCACTAAATTCCATAGGGTGAAAGTTATGAATGAAAAAACCCGAATTCTAGCTCGAAGAGGTTTACAATCTCTAGAAGTCTCTAGCCATATCCCTCTGGTCGCACCGCATTCGGTCTAACTTCTTGATTTTGAGTTATAGCAAATCTCTTTTCAAGCAGATCACGGTATCAGCGGTTGGAAAAGCCATCTATCTCGGCATTTAGTACGACAAAGTATTTCTTCGGGCACCAAAACTTGCCAGCCCCAGCATGATTAGCACAGCACTGCTTGGCTCAGGTATGTTCCCCAATTGGAATCGAGCGGTTCCAACGGTGCTTCCGCTTTGGCCCTGTAGTACACTGCCCGGGGAGCCGACGAAGTCGATTCGATAGGTAATGTCAAAGAAGCTGTCGACGTTCCAGTTTGAACCAACTGGTCCAAGGCGTGTTAGTGTCGTATGACCAGGACTCGGGAGGCCAAAGTTGGTTCCGGCTGTGATGCGTAATAAGTCAAAGTCTGGATCTCCGAAGATTTGACCCTGCATGGTAAACATGTCAGTGGCAAAGGACTGCGGAGTGGTGTTGGGGGTTCGCGGCGCGGAATGCGACTCATTAGTTACCTGCATCACGATGAAACGGTTATACCCAGTCAGGGTGCCATGACCTTCCATGTCCAGTTCTAATGTAGCCATGTAGTTCTCTTTTTCTCCCCCCAACGATCCGCCTGCTGCGGTCGCGATGCCGAAAAACGAGTTGAGAACGGAATCAATTTGAATGAAGGTACCTGCTGGTAACCCATTAGAAATAAACAGGTCATCATTCGGAGTTTCGTATTCGCATCCAACAGGTGGCAATCCTGCCGTGCCGGCCGAGTCGGGAACGACGCAGATGGCGGCTTGAGCGGAAGTCGTAGTCATTAATCCAGCTACTACGAGAAGGGACACGTGACTGATGCGTTGCTTTGACATGCAAGGCAGAAAAGGTTTCATAGCTTTCTCCTTTGAGTAGTTATCGATATAAATTGAATACGGAACAAAACATGAATGGCTCTAGCTCATTTGCTTTTTGCGTTTTCTTGTTGAGGCGGGTGCTAAGAGAGCCAGACTGCTGAGCACAAGAGAGGACGGCTCGGGAATGAAATCTGTAGTAGGATACTGGCGTAGGGTGAACGTAGTGATTCCATCGGGAACGTCTATATGAAACACGAACGGAAAAGTGAAAGACGGGGAAACAATCACCCCTCCAAAGGCATCAATGTCGTCTTCTGTGACGATGACAGTGGTAAACGGCGAGAACGAAAATGGTGAAGTAGCCGACACCCCATCGTCAAAATCCAGTCCATCACCGGGAGGCGACGGCACAAAGGCGGAACCTACCCCAAATCCCAACTGCATGTGGTAATCAGTCCACGGTATGCCTGTGCCGTTCTGAACCCCCTCGGTGAACAAGTACTCAGTGACACCACCGGAAGGTATCACTGTGAATTCGATATCGACCGGACCAATGCCGACGTAATCCTTTTGAGTAATTCTAATCTCGTTTGGCGACGTGCCCACAATATCATCGTTATTCGGGGCAACTGGCGGAACAATAGGATCGAGTGCTACTGATGCGATTCCTGAAGACCAAGTGAAACTTGTAATCTCGCCTGCACGCAACGTAGTGCTTACCAAGAAAGTGAAGATAAAACTGGTGAAAGTTAGCCAATGTAGATTGAGCAATGTATTAGAAACGGGCACTTGTATTCTCCTTTGAAATTAATTGTTTGAGTTTAGCAACGCTTTCGTAGAAGGAGCATGATACTGCCCGCGCTAATCAGAGCGAGGGTCGTTGGCTCAGGAATAACAGGGGTTGGGAATTGCTGCATCCTGATCAATGGAAAACCGTCTGCCCCCGCAGTATTGCTGAATACGTCCACCTGTTTGTGTATGGTGAGAATGTCGCCTGGTAAGACGGGTTGAGAAAAAGTGTCTAGCCAGAGGTCCTTTGTGCCAATGCCCGTGGCGACGAAAGAGATAGGAACGCTATTGATCTCGACGCTCACCACGCCCGACCAGAAACTCGGAGCACTAGCGCTAGCCGGGTCCCCAAGGATATGTTCATGCCAATCGGCCCACGACTCCGTTCCGACGTTTTGAATTGTTTCGATCAAGTCAATCGTTGCATCGCCAGCACCTAACATATTAGGGTCGAAAAAGCCCTTGGTCCAAGGTGGAGCAGTGGGGTCGAGGTCGATAGGAATTGGACTCCCGGGACTGCCGACAAGTGCTACAGGGCCTGGTTCGACATCGTGTGCAGTAAATGGTCCACCCGCAACGCCTTGGGCTTTAGCGGAAGTACACATCGAAACCAATGTGAGAATGAAAACAGAAGTGAGAGACCATCGTGAACATGAGGTGTTCAGAACGGAACAGAGTATGGATTGATTTTTCACAATTTGACTCCCTTATTTGACAGGAAAGGAATTACGTACAGTAACTAGCGACTAGGGTGTCGCACCATGAACAATCTGGCGATTGTTCTCAGTTGCATTGGCGAGCTTAAGAGCTATGCCACTGCAAAAAACCAAAAGCAAGTCTATATGTCATGCAAACTAAGAGACGTGGATTCAAGGAGGTTGAAACAGGTACAACAAACTAGGAGCAGATCCTTCGGGTTCTGCGTAAACACAGACCGAGTAGTCCCATCGCAGTGAAAATGATGGATGAGGGTTCTGGTATAGTGCGCACGGTCATCCCAAAATCATCCAGGGCCCAGATCTTTGCGTTGTTTACACCTGGTGTGCTGAGAAATCGCATCTCCGTAAAGTTATTCATAGGAGTAATGAGCGGGGCATTAGTGACGAGCGGCGTCAGGACAGAGGCTTCAAATATATCGATCGACACCGTTTGCAAATTCAAGTCGAGAGTAATATCCCAACGGTGATAGGCGCTCGGGTTGATCGCAACTGAAGACGGAGACCAGCTTCCCACATTGGTCGCAGCAAAGTCGGTCGTTGTGCCAGGCTGTTGATATCCGATAGAGAAGCCGTGATTACCACTGCTATCGTAGAATGAGATTGTGTCTCCAATAGTACCAGGTCCAAGTCCTCCACCTTCGCCTGTTCCATGTAGAAGAACACATGCCCAAAAGGAGATTTGAACAATATCCCCGCCAGTAGAAGCCGGATTGACTCCCCCCAGATCATAGGTGTCTAGGCTATAGGAGTATTCTTGTGGTCCAGCGTTCCACCCATCCGCATTGGTTGTGATAATTAGAGCCTGATCAAGATTTGGAAAACCATAGTTGGTGCGATCGTAGTATTGATGCCCCGTGGCGTAAGCTGGTCCGAGTGTTCCCCAGGTTGGCACAAGAGGACCTTGCAGTTTCTTCCACAATCCCGTGTTAGGTGCAATTGGAGTGAATACCCCTCCTCCCGCGTTGGGCCCGTATTGTCCCGCATTGTAGTTGGCCACATCATTTAGAAAGGGTGCATAGCCATCGACGTTTTCAAAGCCGCCTAGATACGCATGAGCAGTTGAGGCAAATAACATTCCTTGAAGGATCAATAGATGTGTTGCGTGTGATTTCATGAGCTGGTTTCCTTTTTGAGTTAACATTCGAGAAAGAGATTGGTTAAAATGCGTAAAAAATGGATTCTTCCATAAAGATGAAAGTGAGATGATCATGAGGAGCTTGTTTCACATGCATGAGAAAAGGCTCGACCGGTAAATCTAACTCCAGCCAGCCCAAAAATGACTAAAAGTGAAAGTGAAGCGGGTTCGGGAATGGTCGTCGTTGGGAATTCGGCCAGAGTAAACAGCAGCGTATTTGGTGCTACAATGTTTTGCGTAGTGATTTCGAAATGTTTTTCAATTTCCAAGATTTGCCCAGGGAGTACTGGTTGCGAAAAATTATCGATGTTCAATGTTTGACCGGTAACAGAAGCGGAGTATGAAATGGAATTGCCGTTAACACGCACATCGGTGACCGCGTTTCCAGATCCCCAGGCAGCACCGATTTGACCGTTGCCTAGATTGATTTCATGCCAATCGGTCCAAGGCTCAGTTCCTGCATTGAGAATAGTTTCACGAAAAATTGGGCTGCCACTGAAGAATGGGCTGGTCGAATTGCTATAGATCTCTTTCCGCCATGGTCCCCCGTTCGCGTCGAGATCAATGGGAATGGGTAAAGGACCATTGATCGTGTCATTCGGCCCGCCAATCCACACGATGGTGTTACTTGGGTCTACAACATGCGTGGTGGATGGTGAATTCGCAGTGCCTTGAGCGAAGGTAGATTGACAGGCCAACATCGTTGTTGCAAAAGACAGCATTGCCAAGGTAGAGAGTTTTTTCATGAGTCTGACTTTCTTTTTGGTGGAAATCGTTTTCTTAGGACAAGTCTCACTCGGGGGGGATCAAACTCCTCCCCGCCTGACGGGGAGGAGGTGTAGAAACGGAGAATTCTATGTCTTCACTAAGAGTTTTACTTCTTAGGACGAACTGTTAGTGCTCCTAAACCGATCAGCATTAACATGCACGTGGTCGGTTCTGGAATGGTGTAGAGTTCGAAGGCTAGATCCTTGGAGAAGTGTCCAATGCCGCCAAAATTGGTACCAGGGATCGGGCCAGGGCCGTCCAAACCGTCGACATAGTATTTGTCAATTGGGTTAATCTGATTCACTTTGGTAGGCATGTTGGGCATCGTGGGATCATTGATCTCGATTAATACTCTGGACTCTACCGCATCATCCTGAAAGTGCCATACACTGGTCGGATAAGTGGGATCGATCAGCGGCTGTTGATCCACTTCACCAGGGGTAACGTTTGGCGAGGCCAAAGTGTTTTGGGCTGTATAATCCCGATTGTGCCATCCCCACTCGGTATTAGGCGCAGTGGCCTGACGCGGCGCATCAATCAGAGCGACGATCTTCAGCCAATATATGGTGTCCGCCTTTTCCGGAAATTGCTTGTCGAAATGAAGTTCGGCGTTGTATTTGTAAATATTCTCGGGGAGATTGAACGTGAGCTGTTGTTCTGTGTAAGTTCCAGAACCAGGGGCAAGAGATCCTGCCAGATTGACGATTTGACTTGAAAGCACGTTACCTGGACGACTGTAGGGTAACACGGTTCCATCCGGACCGGGCTGGTTTGCTGGTACATCGTCCTCGAAGGCAATCAAAAACTTAGTAACGGGCTGATTGGGATTGATGAAATTGTTTAGGTAAGAACCCCACCAGGAAATATGGACTACCGGTGAACTGAAGTTATCTGCAAAGTCGTCCGCCATCGAGACGCCTTGATATGTTAACGGAGCTCCCGGATTGGGAGGTACTGGGGAAGTAAGCCAAGCAGTACTAAGTTCATCGTGGCCATTGTAGATGTCAGGAGTTCCATCTGCTCTCACTCCAACAGCTGTACCAATCATCGGCTTCTGCTGAAATTTAAGCACTTGATTGGGTAGCGGGTCTGCTTGCACAGATGTCACAAGGTAGGCAGTTACCAGGCAAAGAGCTAATGGGAATGTAAATAGTTTGATTTTCATCAGATCATCTCCAGAAAAAGAGTAGTTGGTAAAGGATAAACGTGAGGAAGTGTTTCAAGTTCTGCGACGCATGAGCATGCCTCCTAGGCCGAGAGCTGCAAGAATGCAGGTCCCTGGCTCTGGAATCAGATCATATTTGCCTTGGATGCGATCGACTCGCAGGCCTGTAGGACCGCCTGCGTTGTTCAAGAGGAAATCCAGCGTATTGAGTCCGATATTAAAACCGCTGGTGATATTGAATGGGGTCAATGCAGTGAAAAAGAGCGAGGTTTGTCCCGTCGGAATGCCATTGATACGAATGTTCGATCCGAAGTTGTCTGTGGCCCAGGCACCGCTGATCATGACCGTGCTGAGATTTGCATTTGCCGGCAGGTTAAACGTTGTGCGATAGCCATAGGCTCCGCTCGGCCCATCTCCGTTCGGCCTTGGACCAATCCAGCGTGAATTGGCGTTGTTAGGCACCCAAGGTGGAAAAGGATAAGCGGTATCGGTGACTGTGACAGGTACAAAATTCGTCGTCGAGGGTATGTGGAGGGCTGTGTAATGGATATCAGGGATGCCCCCTGCGCCCCATGCATTTCCACCACCATCAACGCCAGTGTTGAACAAACCGCTGATTGGAACGGCCTGCACTGTCAGCGTAACAGAGCAAGCGAGCACAAACACTGCACAAAAACTTGTGAGCGAGTAACGCATAATTAAGCGCCTTTAAAACTGTGAGGTTGAAATAGTAAATCCGCAATTCGTGAATAAAAGCAAAGTCGTAAGCCATTTATTAGATCTATTTCTGCAGTGCCCTCCTGCGATTCTGACGCCATTTGTCTTGTCGTCTGGCTGAGCGGTGTGCCGAAGCGGCGCTCGAGACAGGCATTCGTCCATCACGATGGTGGCGAATTCTTTGAAAAGTGATCGCATCATCAAAACTGGAGAAGAATTCGTCTTCAAGTTCTTGAATTTCGAGCGTAGACATATTCAGGATTCCTTGTATGAATGAGTGGAAGACAGATTTACTGGACTTGAAAGGGACGCAGCGAAAGCACTCTTTGTGGGACGGGGACTCGCACGTGCCCCCAACCGTGCTAAGGTTGAGCAACAGATTTCAAACCAGGTGTGATCGGCAGGCTTATGCAGATAACCTGCTGCTCCAGCTGCTCGAGCCTGTCGTTCTAACTCGACGGAATAGTTGTTGCTAACCAAATAGAAAGGGGTCATAGGGCGTTTCGCCCTGACGATTTTTAAAAGGTCAATGCCCGACATATCGGGAAGTTGCATATTGGAAATCCAAAGGCGGACAGTCTTGCCAGACGCGAGACACAATGCATGGTGACCATCGTTGGCATGTACCAACGGAACGTCTGCTGCGTCCAATTCCTTGGAAAGTTTGTGATAGTCTTTAGCTTCGCTATCAACAACCAAGAGGTCGATTTCTGTTGCAATGTGCGGAGGCATCAAGTTCACCTGCCTTTCTGTTAACTTGTCCGCGAACTCTCAGGCTCAACGCGGTGTTAAGAGATAAAGCACGTGTTGCGCCAATAGTGAGAATTAGTGGCAAGCCTTCACGCTAAAGTGCATTGTGGCTGCAAGTTGGAGAAAAGAATTTTCTGAGAAGTTACGAGAAATGGCAGGACCACGGGCTGGCAGGTGTCCGGAATCACGACAGATTTGGCCGGATTCAAAGGAGGATTTACCAGACAGAAGTGTCCGGTTTCGGACAATCTGCAGACTAGTGACACAAACCTCAATTGGCGAGCAAGAGCGCGCTATTTACTTCCGACTCATGGATTACGTTCAAAAGGTAGAAGAGTCCTAGTTAGAGATTTCCAACTTGGCCATCTTTCGAAGGAGCGATTGCCTGGAGATACCCAAGAGCCTGGCTGCCGCGCTCTTGTTATCGTAGGTGTGTTTAAGAGTTCGTTGAATATGAAGCCGTTCAAGCTCTGCAAGGCTTTGCCATGGCTGATCGCTAGCAAAAGTGTGCACACCGTTCACAGAGTCGATTGATCCAGGCTTAGGATACGAAGTTTCCTGGACAGGAATCGGAGTCTGGCTAGGAGTGATTTGCCTCCCAGCGGAATTCGATAGAACCGAGACGACCAATTCTTCGCTGATCCACTCCCCGTTGGTTTCGACAGCTGCCTGCTCAAGAACGTTCTTTAGCTCACGGATGTTTCCCGGCCAATCGTAGGATTGTAATAGCTCAAGTGCTTGCTGAGTGAGTCTCTGGCGTGGATGCCCTTCTGCTTCCAGTTCGGCCAGAAATTGAGGAGCCAATGCGGCTATATCTTCAACACGCTCGCAGAGCGGCGTGGTATGAATTGTGATGACATTGAGTCGATAGTAAAGATCTTCGCGGAAACGTCCTGCGAGCATTTCTTGTTTCAAATCGCGGTTGGTGGCCGCAATAATTCGCACGTCGACTGGGATTGCCTGGTGACTTCCAACTGGTACGACGGAGCGTTCCTGAATAACACGTAGAAGCTTGGCCTGCAACGGAAGAGGAAGTTCACCAATCTCATCGAGAAATAGTGATCCGTGATCTGCGGCTCGAAAACATCCTAAGGAGCCCTGGTCAGCACTGGTAAAGGCCCCTTTTACATGACCAAAAAGCTGGCTGGCCATTAATTCACCAGTCATCGAAGCACAGTCAACAGGAATAAAGAGTTTATCCGACCGAGGACTACCCTCGTGAATATGCCGAGCTACCAGTTCTTTGCCCGTACCACTTGGTCCCGTGATAAGCACTGTGGAATTGAACGGAGCTATACGAGCGATAGCTGCGAGAAGCTTCTGAGTGGCGATAGAATTGCCGGCAATTTCTGCACCACAAAGATGGCGCAGACTGTTCAGAGATTTCATCTCATTAGCCCCCCCGGCTTGGTTGTATTGTGCCAGTTAACTTTACTTAAACGAACACAAGAAAAGAGCGTGCCTCAACCAACCATTGGGGATTCTATCCTAGTCGTAGTTAAAATTGCAATCATACAATTGGTATTTTGTTGTGATTCTACAAGTGCATACCAATTCAAGACTTGGGGCGATTTAATAATATGAAACTGTTTCAAGTCATCCGCGATTGATGGGCCCATAGCCCTAGGGCTGGATTGCGTATGAAGAAGGTTTCCTCGCCATCAACAGCTTGCAAACCATCTTGCAGCTTCTGAACTGGAAAACGGCGTTCGTAGTCGGCCAAGTCGCCGAATTGATAGCCTACTCCCTCGATTTCAGCGCGACTAAGCTCACCAGGACAATAAGTTACCTTGAAGCGGCCTTCCGACGAGCCATGAATGAGATGCGCAGCAGCAGACAGATTCTCTCGAAGATCAGCATTCTTCGCCACGAAATCGAGCACCTCAGGTGTAGTGCGATAGCCATACTTGCGAATCAGGACGTCGATCTGTGGGTCCTCGCCAAAAGTGCGTACCGATGGAGCCAGCACGATCAGCTCGCCCCCGTCGGCGATGGCCATACGCGTTCGATAGATCGACTTGTTCCCTAACCAAGTGCTGTGGAATTCCTCGGGGTCAAGATAAACGACGACTTTGTTAAGCGGCTCGGGGACCATTTCGAAGTTGACAGCCAATGACAATTCGCTGGCCCGCTCGAAACATTCCACATCGTCGCCGATGAAAAGCCCTCGGACAACCAACTTTCGTTGCTCATTGTAGCCGACCACCGTGAGCACATAGAGCAGCGGCAGATGTTGGCAAAAATGATCCTGGGCATAGTTGAGAATTTTGCGCAACGGATTGTCCGCACGGCCCAGGATACGTTCGATGCCATAGACCGCGCCGATGTAGTGGCTCTCGTTGATGCCGCGGAGCCCGCCCGTGCCGACGAATAGATTCTTGTTGTAGTTGGCCATGCCGATGACTTCGTGGGGCACAACCTGTCCCAACGAGAGGATCAAGTCGTGATTGCCTTGACTAATGAGCCGGTTCATCTGGCATGGCCATGCTTCCTGGTAAATCCCTTCGGTGACCTCAGTCACATATTCAGCGGGAACCGTGCCGATTGTTTCCACGTCGGTCCGCCAGTTGTGATAGCGGAACAAATTGTCTGGCACTCCAGGAAACATTTTTTCCTTCTGCCAGGCCGGCATCTCGAAATGGGTGCCCAGCGCGGGCAAGACATCCACCAGCGATTCGCCGAAGTATTCATGACTAAGGCAGGTCAACAGTCCAGCTCTGCTGTTAAACCGAGTGAAGTCCGGCGGAACGGCAATCACACGTTTGCGTGTGCCTAATT
This sequence comes from uncultured Planctomycetaceae bacterium, assembly GCA_937925545.1. GTDB lineage: Bacteria > Planctomycetota > Planctomycetia > Pirellulales > Lacipirellulaceae > Bythopirellula. The sequence goes on along the minus strand of CALALR010000013.1, from coordinate 277,499 downwards.
GATTGAACACCGCGAACAGGGCGTTGCGGATATCGTCGTTTGTTAGTTCGTGGGTCGGGGAACCAGTGGCAAAGTACAGCATTAATCAATCTTTCACAAAAAACTATACTCAAATTCCAATCACGAATGGTAAACCCGTCACCGGACTTCACTCAGCATCCTACCCGAAATCCCCTGAATCTGCACGATGCGCATGTTACTCGTTGCTCTGTCTGGCTTTCAACGCGCTATTGTAGGGACCGGGTACCTTGCGATAATTAATGCATGAGCGAGCCTATTAAGCCTCCTGCCCGCATGAGAGAACCCCACTTATTCAAATTTGGGCTCAAGCAAGTTTTTCTTGTCGTCACACTTGCAGCTCTTTTTTGCACTCTCCTGGCGATCACCCGCGGGCCGTGGCCGCTGGTGATCGTTTTCGTGGCACTCATTATTCTGGCACATGTGCTTGGAAATTCGATCGGCACTCGGCTTCGTGATACTTCTCACGAGGTGCGCGAGTGGCGGGCGAGTGATCCCCGACAGGAGTCGGATGATCCCCGCTCGACTCCCCTGCCCTACGAGTTGGCGAAGCTCTCGCTTCCGGCAGAAACCAACCTGGCAAATTTTGGCAGACTGGTGAGTGGCATGCGATGGTTTCTTTTGACTGGCTTTTGTGTCGGAACTCTATTGGGAGGGACGATTTTGGCGGTCACCATTGGCTACCGTATTGGTTGGGCCGGCTGGGTGGTGGGAACACTCTCGGGTTCCGTACTGGGAACCTGGATTGCATTTCTGGGGGTGAGCTTCACAACCATTGCTCGTGATGCGGTTCGGCAGGCGCATGGGCGGGACAGCTAAGCCGCATTTGATCGGGTTACACTGAGGGTTGCTATATCCACCGGTGCCTGTTGCTTCATCAAAAGTGAGCGCATCACGACGGCAGTCCCCGTGGAGAGTTGAATCCCTGAGCGGAAGTGGCCCGAGGCGATCCAGGCGTTTTCCCAGGTCGGCAATTTCCCCAGGTAGGGCAATTCATCGGGTGTACCGGGTCGCAGTCCGGCCCAGTGCTGCACTACTTTAAATTCACAGAGTTGCGGACAGAGGCCATAGGCAAATTCTAGCAATTGCTCTCTGGCTTCACGGGTGGTGCCTTGATCAAATCCGACCTCTTCTTGGGTAGACCCTACAAGTACTGTGCCATCTGGACGGGGCAACAGATAGCGTGGGCCGCAGTTCACGATCCTCTGCAGCACTATCCGAGGGCCGTCGAGTTGCACGATCTGCCCACGAACCGGCCGCATTGGTAACGTAAGTTCAAGGCTCAGTCCGAGTTGCTGCGTCCAGCAACCTGTTGTCAGGCAAAATTGATCCGCATTGATGCGAGAGTCGCTGGTCAACGCCGCTGTCAACCGTGAGCCAGTTTTCTCGAAACCTGTTATCTGGCAATGAGGCTTCAAAACAACGTTTGACTTCAAACAGACCGATTCAAGGGCCTCCAAATGACGAGGGGAGTTGAGTTGTGCCTCGGAAGGAAGCAAAACTCCATTCTGGACTTGTGCCAGATTTGGCTCGAGGTCGGCCAGCGCGATTGCATCGAGCCGATGGTATGGGGTACCCCAGTGGTCCCAGGCTTGAAGTTTTTCGCTGATCTTTTCATCCTCAAGATAAATTGCCCCGGTTAGTCGAAAACCGTTATCAATTCCGGTGGTATTCAAGAGTTTCTCGTGCCAGGCTTGATGAAGTGGCTCGCTCAGCCCGGCTAATTGGTCGAATGCTTGGCAGCGTGGCCAGTTTTCCTGGCGAGGCCCCGGAGGGAGCATTCCGGCAGCAGCCCAAGAGGCCTCACGTCCCATTTCACGACAATCCGCGACACAGATCCGGGCACCGTGTTGCGCAAGTTCCCAGGCGATAGATAGACCGATGACACCGCCACCCACTAGGAGCACATCGAATGATTCACTGGATGGACACATGATTTTGTGATTAAAACTCCTGACAGGAACTAGGAAAGGCAAAGCCTAGATTCCCAGATTCAGTGCGAGTTAAGCAAGGAGTCTCTTGAGCAATACGGGTTCGACTCTTCCACGAAAGCGGATCTTCCCATCGATTTCGACAACAGGAACACAGGTGTCAAACTGCGCCCGAAGGTCGTCATTGTTATCGATATCCACCAGAACTGGAGATAGACCATGTTCTCGTAACACGCCGTGTGCTTCGTCGCATAAGTGGCAACCTGTTCGTGTGTAAAGGATTACATTCATTGTATTGGGTCGTGTTGCGATCAAGAGCGAACAATTGGATTCACAATTTGCAACGTGGTGAGCAAATGCCACCCAACCGTGGAATTCTTGCCTCAGATGGGCTTCCCAAAAGGCACCTTCCAGCTCCTGTTAGCCCCCCAGAGGAGGGGTGGGTGTCCAACCGCTAACTTATTGCTATTTAATACTTTATGGCAATTTCGTGGAATCAAAGTGGCCTGCTGAGTAGGATGGAATAAGCTTCAGTGGGTCCCAAAATTACTCGTCTGGGGCCGCTGAGAGCCGCTTACCTTCCCCCCGCTCGGTTCTCCTGCAGTATTCGTTGAATGCTCCTACTCCCTCAAGAGAGCCGACCAGCAAGTATCCTCCCCCAAATTGCGCAGTGACGACGATGAAAACAACACGTCAATTTCCTCTGAGAAACAACGGCAAAAAGGCCAAAAAGTCCATTGTACCGTCGGTGGTTCATATTTCCCAGCGTGGGCGCAGGCTCCAATTACGAAGTCGTGATACGAAAGATCCTTTTTCACCCCCCGAAGACTGGTATGAGCCCACGGAAAATGGCGAATCCTACAAAATCTTTGTTCAGGATCCAGGTCCTGGGTATCGTCACGTGCTGACTCCCGAGCAGGTGCGCGACCGCCTGGCTCAGCTACCGCAGTCGTTTCTCCGCAACTTGGAAGTGGTTCAATTCAGCCGAATGACTCGCAAGAAGCAGAGTTTCCCCTGTTACGGTATGCAATGGGGAGCTGCCTTGTATCTCTATCCCTTGGAAGAATCTCGCGAAGAGTTGTTTTTCAGCCCACCTCGACCTGAGATCGTCAATGAGGCGAGGATGTATGGAGGACGTTGGGATCGCCCCGACGACTTCACCTGGCGCTTGAGTTGGAGCGAAGCCGCAATTGTGGACTTTTACCTTAACAACATCCTCATCCACGAATTAGGTCACTTGCTCGACAATCGCAACACAAACTACACCGATAGAGAGCGTTACGCAGAGTGGTTTGCCATTCAACATGGCTACCTGGCTAGTGGTGGCCGCGGAGCCCGCAGGAAAGCGGTTCGACGGCGACATCACGGATGCTGAGGTTTAAGCAAACCGCCTGTTAAGCGTTGGGCCACGGCTACTTTGCATTCATGCCAACGCGGAGTTGGGCCCGTGATTGAGCAATCAGGCGGTCGCGGATCGCCAGGGCCTCCTCTCCACCAACTCTGCGCGTGAGCGCCTCAGCAAGTTGCTCGGAGGCAGCCACCGTATCCACAGCGGCAGCCTTCAAAGCACGGTTGGTGAGTACGGAGATGACGTTATCGACTACTTGCACAAACCCTCCGTCGACGTAGTAGCATTGGTTTTCCTTGCCACTCTTTAGTCGCAGCTCACCGTAGCCCAGACGTCCGATCATGGGGCTGTGATGGCGTCCGATGCCTATCTCGCCATCGTAAAGCGGGAGCGCGACAAAATCGGCACCGGCATCGAGTACCGTTTCTTCAGGTGTGACGACGATGCAGCGGATGGGCGAGTTGTTGGTGGATTCGGACATGCAGGGTGAGTGGTTGGTGGTTTGCGGCTAGTGGTGGGGATTACTTCTTTTCGCTCTTTTTCCACTGCTCTTCAGCTTGCTCGATGGCACCGACGTACATGAATGCACTTTCGGGCAAATGATCCCATTTGCCGTCGCAGATTTCTTCGAAGCTTCGAATTGTCTCTGACAGCGGGGTAATCTCGCCAGGCTTGCCAGTGAACACCTCAGCCACGAGGAACGGCTGCGAAAGAAATCGCTCGATTCGGCGAGCCCGATGGACAATCATCTTGTCTTCTTCGGAAAGCTCATCAACGCCAAGAATCGCGATAATGTCCTGGAGTTCCCGATATCGTTGCAAGGTGTTCTGAACCCGGCGTGCACAGTTGTAGTGACGATCACCCACAAACTGAGGATCGAGAATACGGCTCGCTGAGGCCAAGGGATCGACCGCTGGGTAGATGCCCTTTTCCGATATCGAGCGTTCCAGGTAGAGGAAGGCATCTAACTGACCAAAGGCAGTTGCCGGTGCAGGATCGGTCGGGTCATCGGCAGGCACATAGACGGCTTGCACCGAGGTAATGGCCCCGTTGCTGGTTGATGCGATCCGCTCCTGCAGGGCACCCATTTCGCTTGCCAACGTTGGTTGGTATCCCACGGCAGAAGGCATCCGACCCAACAAGGCAGATACTTCGCTACCCGCTTGGGAGAAGCGGAAAATGTTGTCGACAAAGAGCAGCGTATCGGCACCAGTCTTGTCACGGAAGTATTCAGCCATGGTCAAAGCGGACAACGCAACGCGAAGTCGGGCACCCGGTGGTTCGTTCATCTGACCGAATACCATGCAGGTCTGATCGATAACGCTGCGGCCGGTGTCGCCGATTTTGGCTTCCTGCATTTCCAGCCAAAGGTCGGTTCCTTCACGGGTTCGTTCGCCTACGCCTGCAAACACGGAGTAACCACCGTGTGCTGAGGCAATACGAGCAATCAGTTCCGTCAAAATCACCGTCTTGCCAAGACCGGCACCCCCGAAGAGTCCCGCCTTACCACCTCGAACGAACGGGGTGAGCAGGTCGATCACTTTGATACCCGTTTCGAAGAGTTCCGTCTTGGTTGAGAGAACATCCAGCTTAGGTGCTTCACGATGAATCGGCCAACGCTCCTCGGCGTCGACAGGTCCTCGTCCATCGACCACGTCACCGAGCACGTTGAACACCCGTCCAAGGGTAGCCTTTCCGACGGGCACCGTTACGGGGCCCCCCGTGTCCACACACTCTTGACCACGGATCAAGCCGTCGGTGCTACCCAAGGCAACACAGCGAACTCTTCCGCCGCCGAGTTGTTGTTGGACTTCGCCGGTAAGATTCAGCTTCACCCCTTTGTGCTCAGAAACCACTTTGACGGCGTTATAAATCGCTGGGAGGTTCTCTTCGTCGAACTCAACGTCGAAGGTGGAACCAATCACTTGGGTAATGTGACCAATGTTTGTTGCTACAGTTGCCATGAATTCTTACTTCTCCCGGCGATGGGTTGCATCGCGGCTAATACAAAAATCTACGTAAATCAATTTCTATTTAAGGGCTTCGACACCACCGATCAGGTCCATTAATTCCGAAGTAATGCGACCTTGGCGGGCACGGTTGTACTGCATGCTCAGGCTCTTGATCAATTCACCGGCGTTTTCAGTAGCTCCCTTCATCGCCACCATTCGCGCGATTTGCTCGCTCACGGCGGAGTCGAGGAAGCATTTGAACAGCTTCACCTTGAAGCTGGTCGGTACGACTTCCTCCAAAATGCTCTCGGGCGAGGGGAGGAAATCGTATTGGGGCCCCCCTGTCGAAGAATCTGCGGATGATGCTGAATCGCCAATTGAACCAAGAGGTAGCAACGTTTCGACTGACACACTTTGGCGGGAGACGCTTTCATATTTCATATACACGACATCGAGCCGGTCGATGGCACCCACAGCATATTCGTCGAGATAGCGGTTGGCGATCAATTCGACTTCAGCAAATGTGGGCTTGTCTTCGAAGTGGGTGTAGCTTTGATCGGGGGCATATCCCCGGAACTTAAAACCACTGATGCCTCGTTTGCCGGAGATTTCCAACCGACACTGAGGAACTTCCGCTCGCAAATGCTGCCAACGCTCCAAGGCGGCACGAAGCAGATTGCCGTTGAAACCACCACATAAGCCTCGATTGGCGGTGAGCACCAGGAGCACAGCTCGGTCGGTGCGTTCGCGCTGTTCCAGCAAGGGATGACTCACCTGCAAACCGGTTTTGGTCAAGTCGGAGACCAATTGGGTAATGCGATCAGTATAAGCGGTGGCTGCTGCCGCCCGGTCCATGGCCTTTTTAAATCGCGCAGTGGCAATCAACTCCATGGTCCGCGTAATCTTGCGGATATTGCGGACCGACTTGCGGCGTTTATCAAGTTCTCTTGGATTGGCCATGTGGAAGGGGTTAGTCGTTAGCAGTTAGTCGTTAGTAATTAGTGAGGCGAGCCGGAAGCGTAAGCGCCCGGAGTGGCCTTACACTAAAACAGCCTCTTGTTTCTCTTTCGGTTCTGCTGAACCATGGAACTGCGTGCCGAACTCTTCGATGGCGGCCTTGATCTTTTCGGTCAATTCGTCGTCGAGGTCTTTCTTGTCGGCGAGTTCGTCGCGAATCTCTGGTTTCTGGTCGGTCATGAAGGTGAGGAACTTCTGTTCCCACTCTTGCACACGGTCGACGGGGATATCGTCGAGGAATCCGCGGGTGCCCGCGAAAATCACCAGCACCTGGTCTACAACGTTCAACGGGTTGTATTGTCCCTGCTTCAAAAGTTCGACCATGCGATAACCGCGATCCAAGCGAGCCTGGGTGGCGGGATCGAGTTCAGTACCCAGTTGGGCAAACGCCTCAAGCTCGCGGAATGCCGCCAGGTCGAGACGCAAACCACCGGCAACTTTCTTCATCGCCTTAATCTGGGCAGCACCACCCACTCGCGAAACCGAGATGCCTGCGTTCATCGCCGGCTTAACACCTGCAAAGAACAAGTCTGGCTGCAGATAGATCTGCCCGTCGGTAATCGATATCACGTTCGTCGGAATGTAGGCGGATACTTCTCCTTCGAGCGTTTCGATGATCGGCAGCGAGGTAATTGAGCCTCCACCAAGTTCATCGGAAAGCTTGGAAGATCGCTCCAATAGACGGCTGTGGCAGTAGAACACGTCGCCAGGAAAGGCCTCGCGTCCGGGAGGTCGCCGCATGAGAAGCGACAACTCGCGGTAGGCAACGGCTTGCTTGCTGAGATCGTCGTAAACGACCAAGGCATGACCACCCTTGAACATGTAATATTCGGCCATGGCCGTACCCGAGTAGGGGGCGACATACTGCAACGGGGCAGGTGTACTCGCACCCGAAACAATGATGGTCGTGTAATCCATGGCGCCCGACTCGCGAAGCTTCTCGATCACCGTTGCGACGGTAGATTCCTTTTGCCCGATGGCAACATAAAAGCATTTTACGCCGGAATCACGTTGGTTGATGATCGCATCGATGGCGATGGCGGTCTTACCCGTCTTGCGGTCGCCGATGATCAATTCGCGCTGGCCGCGTCCGATGGGAGTCATCGCATCGACGGCCTTGATGCCGGTTTGCAGTGGTTCGCACACTGGTTGGCGCTGGGATACGCCTGTGGCAATCACTTCCACTTCGCGGCGCTCGTTGGTGACGATAGGGCCCTTGCCGTCAAGTGGATTACCGAGCGGATCTACCACTCGACCTAAAAGTTCGTCGCCCACGGGCACGCTCAAAAGCTTGCCTGTGCTGCGGACTTCTTCCCCCTCGTTGATCTGCAAGTAGTCACCCAAGATAATCACGCCCACGGAGTTCTCTTCGAGGTTGAACGCCTGACCGGTCACACCGCTCTCGAACTCCACCATTTCCCCCGCCATCACGTCGGAAAGTCCGTAGACCTGGGCAATGCCGTCACCCACTTCCAAGACGCGACCGACGTCACGGACGTCAATCTGCGAGGAATAATTCTCGATTTCTTTCTGTATGACCGAAGCGATTTCGTCGCTATTGAACTTCATGGAAGCTCTCCCGGGAATCTAATGGTTTGATATCGTATTGGATTGATTTGTGTTAAATGTGCTGATGCTGCTGAATTGCATCGACTGCCGAGGCAATCATCAATTGTCGAGTTCGCTCGAGACTGGTGCGGGTTGAGGCATCGAAAACTCGATCCCCCACGCGAGCAACAAATCCGGCAATCAAGTCGGGGTTGATCTTCACTTGAACGATCGGGTTGGTGTCGAAGGATTTTGCCAAATTGGCGACGATTTCCTGCTCGAGTGTGCGGTCGACCTCGCTGGCCAATTCCAAATACACGGTGACCTGATTACAACGTTCTTTCCAAAGTTCGCTCGCAGAACGGACGACCTGACGAAGCATTCCCAACCGATTGTGTTTCGTCAACACATTGAGGAAATTCAACGCAGACTTCGATAGGCTCTTGCCAAAGATTCGTTCAAGAATGCCTTTCTTGTCGTCTTGCGAGACAAGTGCTGAGTCGAACACTTTCTCCAGATCTGGGTGATTGGCCAACACTTCGTTCACAATTGCCTGCAATTCATCGACCAGTCGCTGCTGGGCATCACGATCCCCAGCAGCGTCCAAGGCGGCCTTAGCGTAGACGCGCGAGAGCATCTCGGCACCTACGTCGAGGACCGTCTCATGCGTACGCTCGTGACTGAAGAAACTCTCTGCCATTGCAATCAGTTCTTACTAGGGCTTAATGCGGACAACTTACCCAGGGCGTCGCGGACCAACTGCGATTGTTGCTCGGGCGAGATGTTCACCTTGATCACCTGAGCTGCCAATTCGACCGCCAGGTTGGCACTGGTCTCGGCCAGGGTCTTCTTGGCGGCGTCCGTGGCACGCTCCACATCACGCAGAGCCCGATCGCGTTCCTGGTCAGCGGCGTGCTTGGCCTCGGCAACGATCTGGTTCTTGGTGTGCTCTGCATCCCGCCGGGCTTCCTCCAGTAAGGCACGCACCTCGTCGGCGGCACTGGCCAGCTTGGCCTCGTGTTCCAAGAGCAATTTCTTAGCCTGTTCGTGCTTCACTGCGGCTTCTGCAATATTGCTCTCGATGCGTTTCTCGCGCTCTACGAGAGCTGTGGAAATCGCCGGCCAGGCAAACTTGCTCAACACAAAAAACAACACGAGGAACACCACACCGGTCCAGATCGCAAGGTCGGGATCGACGCTCAAGGGATTGGGGTCTCCCTTCTCTTCGTGGCCACCCCCATGCTCGGAAGACGTGGCACCGTGCTCTTCACCAGCGGCATAAGTAGTCTGATTGCAGACCAGTAAGCCAAGCAATGAAAAAACCAAGAGCCCGGTTGAGAAAAACTGTCGAAAGTTCATGCGCAGCACCCTAACGCATTGGTGGTTGCAGGATTGAAAAACACTTCCATCTCTAAGCATGCTAATTGTTAAAGAGCATGCAAACGATTAATGCGAAGAACGTAGCTCCTTCGATCAACGCTGCCGAAATGATCATGGCTGTCTGAATATTTCCAGCAGCCTCGGGTTGCCGAGACATGCCTTCAACAGCCTGTCCTCCGATACGTCCGATGCCCAGGGCGGCACCGATAATCACAAGTCCGGCACCAAAGGCGGCACCCAAATTCATCCCACTACCAGCAGAGGCAGCGGCACCAGCTTCTTGAGCCATGGCTGGACCAGCAACGGCCAAAGCGGCCCAACAGAACGACAGGAATTTGACCAATTTCATCACTTTTGAAATCTCCTACAACAAAACGAAACTTGGAAAGAACTATACACAATCGAACTTGTTTACTTGAGGTTATTAGTGGGGATGTACCGCTGCTCCAATGAACAAGGCCGACAAAAAGGTGAAAATATAGGCCTGTAAAAAGGCCACAAACAGTTCAAGCAGACTTAGGGCCGTGGCACCGAGAACGCTCGCCGCAGTAACACTCCCCCATACCGCCTGGCTCGCAACCGCACTAGCTCCGATGAAAGCTAACAATACAGCCAATACTACGTGACCTGCCATCATATTGGCCAAGAGACGTACGGCCAACACACAATGTTTGATAAACAGGCCAAGGATTTCTATGACAAAGATCAAGGGGATCAACATAATGGCAATCGGCTTAGGAAGATCCATGTGGGGTACTTGAGCCTTCCAGAATCCGACGACACCAAGCTTTTTCATGCCGGACCCGACCACAACGATGAAAGTTGTTAGAGCTAGTGCAGCAGTCACGGCCAATGCCCCGGTTGGCGAACCCATCCAGGGAATCATCCCCATCAAGTTGCACCCCAAAACAAACAGAAACATGGTCCACAAAAACGGCACAAACTTGTCCGCTTCGTGATAACCGATACATGGCCGGGCGATATGGTCGCGGATATAGAGCAAGAATACTTCCAACAGGTTCCAGAGGCGGCCCTTGGCTTGTGATCCTCCTTTAAGCCGCGCTGCCAGGAACACAAAGAGCACCACAATGATCCCAGCGATGATCACCTCGAGTACCATGAACTTTGTCAATTTGAACTCGAGCGGCTGAATGGTCTTGTCGATCAACTCATTGCCTGTGTGCATCTCAACGAGCGGTTCGTCCAGCAGAAAAGGCTGAGGTAATTCGACATGACCATGGGAATCCGGTGGCGTAATCGCCTTGGGTAGATGAAAACTCGTCGAATCCTCGACATGGCTAAAGAGTTCTTTGGGATCGAGAGGATTGGCCATAGTTGGAAGTGCGAATTCAGTTGGTCGCTCTCTTAGGTGGAGGGGACTCAATCATCCGGACCGAGAGAAACGTCTCCGCAGCCAGCGATACCAAATAACTTGCAATCAAAAAACCGACAAAAGAATTGTGATTTGCTTCATTTTTGTTGAGGGCCAACCAGAGGCAGACCATCAAAGGAGGGCCCAATCTGCAGGCCATGGCCAGCAGCATCCCGGACAAGTTTTGCCCAGTCAAACTGAAATGGTAAGAGATGGCCAAGGCTGCCAAACCGGCGGCGAGGCAGATGCCAACAGCAGCCAGCAGTGAGAGCCAGGCGGTTTGGCCCACCCAAAACGCAATCGGAAGACAGCCGCCGAGAAAGATCGTCATAACCACAATCAGCAGTAAAGCGCAGGAAACCAAGCTGCGTGATTCGCTGCTCGTAGACCAGCCTGACGATGATGGGGTCACAGTTTGTCTTTCCCAGAATTCTCGGTTGCAGAGTTAGTCAGTGTGTCGTTCACCAGTTGGGCACGTGCCTGTTTTTGGGATCGCTTGGTATTTTGGTTGGCAATGGCCAGCAACTGCTTGAAAGCAATCAGAGCACCTGCGGCAAAACCAATTAACATAAACACAACCTTGGTGCCTAGCACGCCATCAAGCCAATAACCGGCCAGACCCGGAAGAACCATTTCCAAAGAAATGGTCATGATTCGCGAAGCCCACTCCGCTGCCTTAGCAGTGGCCGAGCGATGGTCGGATTCTGCGTCCAGTTCGTCGGATTTCCCGTCACTGGAGCCTTCCAGTTCAGGCTTGCTCTGCGGTTTTCGGGGCATCAATTCCCCCACCTGTTGGAGCCGGCTCTTGAAATCCGCTCGGGAACGCAAAAACGCGAAAGTTTCCTCGTCCGGCATAATCTAATAGGGGATATGGTGAGCGCAAAGGGGGGTTCGTGCATTTTTTCACAAAGTCTGCCATTTCGCCACAAACTGTTTGTGAGCAATGGGATAGAGGCGAGTTTTGATAAGCCAGATTATAGACTTACGAGCGAGGTAAGATGCTGAGAATCAGGGGGTGAGCAAAGCAAATCGACGGATCTGCGTAACTCTCTAGAAAACAAGCACTTACGGGATTCTGTTTGTGCCAAATGTTTGCGTTTTTGGGAATATGTAATTAGTATGAAATAAGGAGGATGTATGGTTTCCCCCTAGTTAGTTCGGGGGGCGTACACCTTACTGGGCGTCTGGTTAGGGATCACCAGGGTCTAGAATCCGAGTGGTCTACGACTGGGGCTTCGGTGCCAAAAGGTCGCGTTCCAATCGGCAGTTACATTCATGGATGTCACAACATGTATGGCATTCCTCGACATGAATGGCCTGACGAACTTTAGATACTGCCCCGCGGGACCTCCCCTGACCAAACCATAATGACCGCTGCTTCCCTCCGATCTCACACCGCCAAAGACCTTGCACAAATTGCCCGCAGGCATGGAGTTCCCGGCTGGCATTCGATGCGCAAAGAAGAGCTAATTCAGGCTTTAATCCCAATTGCCCAAAAAAAGACGGCTGCCAAGAATCCTCGACATGTGGACTCCGGTTCTGGCAATTCACCAGGCCCTGCCACTGAGACCCCTATGCAAGTCCGTCAGGATATTCTGGCTGCTCAGCGAAAGATTGCAGTTAAGAAGAATCTCGCCTTAAAGAACTCTGAGATATCCAACCATCAACCGGCTAATGATCAGTTGGTGGTCATGGTGCGCGATCCCTATTGGTTACATGCCACCTGGAGCCTTTCCCAGGTCAGTATCGATCGAGCGCAGGCTGCGATGGGACAGCGCTGGCATCATTGCCAACCGATCCTACGCTTATTTCGCATCATGGAAGCGGGTTCTGCCGTGATGGAGCGTGATATCGCGATCCATGGAGGAGTTTCAAATTGGTATGTCGATGTAAACGACCCACCCTCGCAGTTTCGCATGGAAATCGGCTACCTGGCCAATGAGGGAACCTTCTTCCCCATAGCTCGCAGCAATTGCGTTGAAACACCCTCCGCCGATGCAAACGAGGCTATCGACGAAAATTGGTCGGACGTAGCTGAGAATGCGGATCGAATTTTTGCCATGAGCGGAGGCTACTCACCACACGGTACCAGCAAGGAACTGCAAGAACTTCTGGAGACCCGCTTGCATCGCCCGATGGGATCGCCGATGAAGACACGCTACGGCAATGGTGCAGCGCTAGAAGCCAGCGAAGGGTTGGAGCTTGGTGTCGATGCGGAAGTCACTGTTTTCGGAGTGACCTCACGCCACGCTCATGTCACACTTAAAGGAGTCCCCGTCACGGTACGACCAGATGGCACTTTCTCAGCCAAACTCAAACTTCCTGAGCAAAGGCAAGTAATTCCCGTCGTCGCCAGTTCCTGTGATGGTATGGAACAGCGCACGGTTATTCTCGCCTTGGATCGCAATACCAAGGTCATGGAACCCTTGTACCGCGATATCAGCAAGTAAAGTTCATCTAATTCGAAAGTCTATTTCGACGCGACGGGCGAATGAAATGGATGAAATGATCGGGCACGGGGACGGCCCTGATGGCGACTCTCTAAACCTAACGTTGGGCGGATAATCCGCCTGGACCTCAGTTGCTTGCCGTGGTCCAATAAACGAGCACTATTCTATTTCCTGCATTAGGCAAGGTTTCGTATGTCGACTAGCGAAAAGCAACAGCAATTGCTTGAGTATCTCGCCGAGGTTCCCAGTTGCATGGTGGCGTTCTCAGGTGGTGTCGATAGTGCTGTGGTCGCTAAGGCAGCTCAATTGGCGCTCGGTGAGCGGGCTATCGCTGTGACTGGAGTGAGTGCCAGTCTGGCGGCGGGGGAACTGGCAGCGGCTGAGCGAATTGCCACCGCGATTGGCATTCGACATGAGACGCTCTCTACCCATGAAATGGCTGATAGCGGCTATCTACAAAACGAGCCGACTCGCTGTTGGCACTGTAAAACCGAACTGTACGGACAGATGCGTCGGTTGGCGGACAAGCTTGGCATCGCGGTTATTGCTAATGGCACAAACGTCGACGACTTGGGCGACTTTCGCCCGGGTTTGCAGGCGGCCGAGGAGCATGGTGTGGTGAGCCCCTTGGTGGAGTGTGGAATCAACAAGCAGGGTGTGCGGGAACTTGCTCAGGCGTGGGGACTGGAAGTGTGGGACAAGCCCGCGTCGCCATGTCTTTCGAGCCGTGTGGTGTACGGGTTGGAAATCACGCCCGAACGTCTCAGGCGCATCGATGCTGCCGAAGCATTTCTACGGGAGCAAGGATTCAGCTCGGTTCGGGTGCGTTGCCACCAGGACGAATTGGCCCGACTGGAAGTGGACGCAGCAGAAGTAGCGCGTATGGCCGAGCCGCGTCAGCGACAGGCAATCACCAACCACCTGCGAGAACTCGGGTTTCGCTACATCACCGTCGATCTTGAAGGCTTTCGATCAGGCAGCTTCACGCAGTTGGTGCGATTGGAGGGGGGAAACTGGGATTGAGCTATCTTTTAGCGGAAGTATTACCAGAGGTAAGATCAAAATTAGCGTTTGCAACACCTTCGGGTACAACTTCAACCTGCAGCGAACCGTCAAGCGCTTCTACAGGTAATGGAGCGGTAGGTTTGTTGTAAACCAGATTGTCTGTCTCAGATAGCCGTTCCGGAATACGGATCGTCACTCGATGGGGACCAACGACAGCACCAGGTACGGCAGGATTGACCAGTTCAAGAGAGTATTTGCCAAATTCATCTGTTTTCGCGAAAGAACCAGGTCCGGGACTCGATGAGTTTTCGGTCGCAATGGGTTGGGTATTTATAATGGCTCCTGCCAGAGGTTTGCTATCTAGCGTAATCACACCCGATACGGGGGCAATATCGTAAGGTTTCGAATTGCATCCGAGATCTAAGAGTAGCAAGAGAGCCAAAATCAAAAATCTTGGTACCGCCGACTTTAGGTCATTCGAGGGTGAAAAAGGCGGACAGGCAGCAGAAATCATGACTAAACTTTGCCAATTTGATAGGACTCAAAGAGCAATGCGGATATAAATCGTTTTGTTAACGCATTAACTATTGAGTATAAGTAGCTAACTCTGCTCCAGCAATAGTGGCCATTCCTGCAAGAAGTTCCATATCAACATCCTCCGAGATGAAATGAACACTTCCATCGCAGTAGGCAAAATGAAGTCCCCCGGGATGAAGTGCTCCCCAACCCCTTTTGCATGCTTCTCCCTTACCTGTCGTCTGAAAACAACGACAAGTATCCGGCAAAAGCGTTCCAGATAAAGGCGTGACCTGTGACTTGTTGTAAGAGGAATAACTATATGCCCACAAGGTCTGCCTACGAACAGAGTCGAGGAGCCCTTCACAGTTTGAATCGGCGGTCAAAGACACACTGTGCCTTTCACCAATCATTAACGTACGCGATGAACCATCGGTGAGCTGCCTCAATTCTATTGGTGAGAGCACGTAGTCTTTCACGAGGCCTGCGGGAACTGCAGAGATTTTCAAAGAGAAAGATTCATCAACAGTGGTTGGGAGTGGTCCTATCCAGTCAGGACGTGCACTTGTCCCTGCGTGCGCATCCCAAAATACATTGATATTTGTGAGTGGATCAGTCTCACCTCTCCCAGTCACGGCGCGATAAGAACCGCGAGCAAACTCCAGGTTTCTGAGACCGCCCGGACCACTCGATGGGATGATCATATCTCGCGTTCCTAAGTCAGAGGGACAAAGATAAGAAGCAACTATTTGCTGCCTTACAAATTCATTTTCGGGGGCCTCGTTTTCCTTCGAAAAATCATAACGGTCGAAGAGTGCTTGTTGTTCAATGTAGGGAAGAATTGAGATGGTCCAGCTTGTAAAACTGGGTGTTGTACAGCAAGGACCGTTTGTAATGCCTCCGGGGGGAAATTTACCAGAGTTAGTTGAAACATAGTTAACAATTCCGAGACCACTTTGACGCAGATTGTTTTGGCATTGTGATCGTCGAGCTGCCTCCCTAGCTGCTTGGACAGCAGGCAATAAAAGTGCTACAAGAACACCTATAATTGCTATGACAACGAGAAGTTCCACCAATGTAAAACCGGATGAGCCACGTTTATCATGCAATTTCATGATTGATACTCCGCCTTCTAAATCGTCATGCTACAAAGTGATGTTAACATTTGCGTCCCGTTGTGAGCATGCCAACTCCTAAGATGAATAAGAATAGAGATGAAGGTTCGGGTACTGCTTTAGCAGCTGCAAATAGTGGTGAACCATAGTTCGTTTGCCAGTCGTTCAGATCAATTGGGGAGAGAGAACTTGGTGACCCACCCCGCTGCCAAATCAAGAAATCTCTTCCGTCTGCGTCACCGTCACCGTCAAAATCTCCAGGAGAGCCATTGACTACCGTGACGGCATCGAAGATGTCAAATATTTCCTGATCGGTGAGCGACTCTGAATAAATCCGCAGGTCGTCGACCAGGCCCTTATAAAAACCATCAAGTGTTCCCCGGTTATTTCTCGCCCCCAGCGACATCGGGAATTGCCATTCAGTCTGCGTATCAGTGGGGTCCAAAAAGTAATTGGTTGAAGCGGCTCCCAAATTGACTCCGTCGACAAACACTGCTGCCAATGATGGAATTCCACTTCCTTGTTCAGCACCACCATTCCAGCGGAAGGCAATGTGGTGCCAATTGCCATCGGCCCATATAGTGCTATTGGTGGGATCACTGACAATGAATCGACTTACACTTGAATTTGCCGCTCGTGGAAAAGCCTGTAGCGTAGATCCGCTCCACCCCATAAGAAAAGCCTGTTGATCGGGAATAATTACCCCACCACCGAGGTCAATGTTAGCATTCAGATTTCCCATAACCCATCTTGCTCCGTTTGTAGTGGTGGAGCGAACCCAGGCCATCACCGTACCTGATACGAGCCCAGGCCCACTACTCGCCTGATCATCTCCAGGGGTTGGAGTACCCACAAGAGCGATCGGAGCCCCGGGGTGACCGGCAGTCGTCACATCGACCCACCCGTTTGAGCCCCCTTCAGAGGAGTTTCCATCAAATGAGATTGCACCGTTGGGTGTTCCATCGACACCAGTGCTGAAAGTAGCTGTTCCCGCTACCGCCGTCGCAGAATCAGTTCCGATTCGAAATGTTCCATGCGGAGCCGTAACTCCGTTGGTGTCCATGAATGTAGATGAATTTAACAGGTTTCCGTCAAATTTGTATTGGGAAAGCAGTTGTGCATGAGAGTAGTTAGGCATCTGGAGATCGACAAGAAGTGTTACGAGAATTGCCCCAATTACTAGCCCTGTAGGTTGTAAAGTTTTCATAGTTAGTTTTCCTCTTGTTTAGTTGATGAGACATACTTTCCTGATTTGAATGCAATATGGGATCGACAATCACTGAAGAAGGCGATTTGACTCCACAGAGTGACTTCTAAATGGATTCCAATATTTGAATTCCTGACATTTTTTGTGACTTGCGTTGCTTCAAAGATGAGTCAGGTGGAGAGAATGCATCTTCCCTTGCAACAGCGGCAATGCCATACATGCTTACGCCAATCTTATTTTCCGCCAAAGCACCCAATTTGACCGTGCCGGCTTCCGATACGTCCAGTTGCCAGATTGAGTGGACAGTATCAATGCTCTGACCAGATCCCGTCGCATTTCGCGGCTTCATCTTGATATTCCCTGGAAAACCTTCATCACCACCAATGTCAAACCCAGTGTCGGTGAATCGCTCTGCCAACCAGGTTGGAACTGGCAAGCGGTCATCGTAGAACACATAGAGAGAAGCAGGACAACTCAATTCGACTTCGATCTCAAGATCGCTCTGCCACTTATCTGAGTTGAAAGTCATGACGTAATCCGCACCCAATAAGAATTTTGGGATACCCTCTTCATCAACTCCGTTCCACTCGTGAGCGCGATCAACATAAGAACGAACGTCATCACGTAATCCTTTGTGAACGATTTGATAATACTGAGCATGATTGGGAACCCGAAGGTTGTCGCGAATCCCAGTAATTACTACAGGCTCGTCCTCAATTGTGAGCCACTTCGCGGCTGTCACGGGAAAATAATTGCTGTCTATAGAAACGATACGGCGGGCTGCCCCAGTCACATCTAAATGAAGCGCCTCCCCTTCGCGGAGACGTTTGCGACTGGTGGAGCTGAGCGGTATCTGTCGAGTAGGGGTAGAGCTTAAGTTCTCAGCTCGGTAGGCCAAATCAACTTCACCCTCAAATACTACAACATTGGTCTCACCTGTTTCATTGACGTCAACACCGAATTCAGTGCCGAGGTCGACAACTTCAGCATTAGGAGTTTCAATCGCAAAACCAGTCGCATCCTGACCCACTCGAGCACGAACCGTGCCACGAAGAGCGCGGACTAGCATCGGGGAAACTAATTCCAAGTCGGCAGGTCCCCGGACAACAACTACGGCCCCGCTACTTAAGGTCACTTCCGCCAAGCCGTCGATGAGTTGTAAGTTGCTGCCGGCGCGAAGTCGAACTGGCGCTTCTCCAGGGGCATCGCTGAGCCACTTCGCACGAGAAGTGTTGGTTAAGATAGCAACAAAATCCGGTTCTGTATGTCCTTGTTGAGAAGTTTGACGCCACAAGCCAGCAACTAAGAGTAATCCTCCAATCGTGCAAGCTAAGCTAAACAATGCCATAGTGGACATCGAGCGATTCTTCGCCGAGAGCCAGCCGCGCGATTGGCCTTTCTTTCCTTGAGACAGTAAGTCTTCTATTGACAGCTTAGGGTGTTCTGTTTTGTTTGAAGTTGTCAACTGAACGGCAGCTATTCCTTGCAATGCTGGCTCGTGCTTAGCTTCGAGCAAGGCATGAAGCATGACATAATCCAAATATTGATTTCGAGCTGAAGAAGCTTCCAGGCGGTGCTCGATTTCTTGCATTCCATCTTCATCGAGCAATCCATCATGAAGATCGGTAGCGAGCTTGAGCAACTCGTCTTTGGATTCAAAATGAAATCCCATTACCGGATTCCTCTGGCCAACTTGCCTTGAATACATTCCAACAGATTCGCCCGGACACGGTAGAGCGCTGTGGCAATAGCACCGCGTGACTCACCAGCAGCTTCAGCAATCGACTGAATCGATCCTCCTGGGCTGTATCGATCCAGTAATCGTTTCCTTTGTTTGGCTGGCAGTCTTTCCAAGCACTCATCCAGTGCTTGTGAGCGTTCGTCTAGTTCAGCAATTCTTCGTTCAGCGTCAGAAGCTAGCAGATTAATTATTCCTTCGCTGAAAAGATGCTTGTCTCGTTGACGTTTGCGTCTTTCAGTCAGCACCTCGTAGTAGGCAATCTTGCAAGCCCAGGCACCAAAATTCGTTCCAGGAGTGAACTCTGCAGCTTTCCGCCAAAGCAAGAGATTCGTTTCTTGCAGAACGTCTTTCGCACGATCAGGGTTGGGCAGCAAAGATAATATGTAAACATAGAGTCGATTTTGACAATTCGTGATATTACGCACGAATTCATCATCTACGCCACCTTGATCAGCAATGGACATTCCTTGGTCAACCTCTTGTGTTTTTTAGTTGACAATAAGTTTCACTTCTTATAATTAACTCCGATTGGACTAGCAAATGTCACATGATTTTTAGAAAACCTTGTGTATCCTGGCTGCCCCGCCGGATACGTCTTGGGCAGAGTTTTGCAAAAAAGCTTATCAATGGTTATATGAAAGAAGAGTGCCAGATTGGTTTTCAAACTGGCACTCTCCATCAGTCTTAGCCTTTGTGAGGATTTAGGATCAGTATTTCCAACGTGTGCAACCAAGCACAGACAAAGCTCCAGCCAGTCCTAACAGTAGACTGCCAGGCTCTGGAATGACTCCGTCAAAAATCCTTACGTTATCGATCTTCCCTGCCCAAGTATGATCAATAGCACCACGATTGTTACGCGCACCAATTGGTTGGACGAATTCCCAGGGGGTGATCGGATTTGATGTCGTAAGGGAATTTAGGACAGTTTGGATTTCAAGCGGAGATCCATCGACCTTAATAGACCCAGAACCTCCCGACGAATCAATCTTCCAATTAAACTGGATATTGTGATAGTTGCCATCAGCATAAGTGGTATCGATATTAAATGCATTGCCACCGATCGCATTGCGAATCTGAAATACTTTGTTATCAGCACTGCGTATAAAGATTTGCAAACCACCCGCACCGTTGGTGCCAAACAGAATTGCGGTTGTGTCATTGTTGTTTAAGTTTCCAAGGAACTGCTTGTTTCCCAGTGTTGCTCCAGAGGCGGCCTTAAACCACAAATCTATGGTGCCTTCATAGAGGCCACTTGCTTGCGGTAGTCCAGCCGTGGTCGTATTGAGGTAATCTCCAACGCCATCGAGCATCAGTGCCCCACTTCCGACTGCGGAATCATTGGTCAGTGAGGCGTCACCGACCAAGGTGCCATTAGGTGCACCCACAACCGAGTTGTTGGTGTTGCCGTCAAATCTGTAATGGGAAATCAAATTCGCGGCTTGTGTCGCGCTTGCAAGAAAAGCCACGGAAATTGCCGCAGCTAAAGAGTTCGAAAAATTGTTGCTAACTTTCATGAGCACCTCCCAAAGAGACCAACGAAAAGTAGAGAGAACAAACAGGTACTACTGCGATTAGCATAGACCTGACAGGTATTTATGGCAGGAGAGCTCGAATTAATTACAAAAAAAACCTAGATCACCATGGTGGTATTCTCATAAGTCTTTTAATGGGTGGATGTTAGTGCAATTCAGCAGCTCAAAAGATTTTTCTTTAAAGCCCCAAATTCTTCTGAGAAAGTGGTTTTTATGTAATATTCTTCGAGTTCCCTGGAGTAAAGAGTCGGCGGTGTTCATGAGAAATCACTTGCCCTCAAGGAAAGGCTTCTTTGGGCGAAGTTAACCTGCTGTTTTTCTGTATTAGTGATCACTTACTTCATTTTCCTCAGACGTTTGGACTTTTATGTCGTTGCGGATGTTGTTTTGCTGTGCCTTGCTTATCTTGGGAACCTGCTCAACCAGAGGTGCAGATGTCAATGAGGTATTTAATTACAGATCTTCCATCAGTAGTGATGCTGACGGACCGTTAGATTTGAAGGCATTGGCTCTGTGGAACGATGGAGTGGTAAATGCACCTATTGCTGTGGTTATGCACTCTTATTCCGATAACACATCATTTGGTCAGTTTTTTGCCAATGCTGATCGTTTGCGAGATAGGGGATTCTTTGCGATTTTGGTCGCGATGCGGCAAAGAGATGGTTCTGACGGAGTTCGTGACTCTGGAGGGTTAGAAATCTATGACATCTTCGATGCAGTAGAAGCCGTCAAGGCGACTCCTAAATACGCTGGTCGATTCAATCAAGAGATCACTTATATCACGGGTTACTCCGGCGGTGGTGGAAATACAATGTCAGCGCTAACCAAGTTTCCTGATTACTGGAATGCAGGGGCTGCGTTCGTTGGCATGTCTGACTATGGTTACCATGAACCGAATGGATGGTATTTCAACGGAGCAGGAACTAGAACTAACATCCTAAATGTGGATATCGGAGACCGTACAACCAATCAACCGGACATAATTGACCGATATCATGCCCGTGCATCCAATCTGGCCTCCAAAAACAACCCGTACGCAACCATTTTCTTGTTTGCTAACCAGGCGGAATCTATCTCACCGATTATCAACAATATTACCTATCGCGATAACGCTATCGCAGCAGAGTCTTTTCCGGGTGAATTCAGCAATATTCGCTTTATTAATGGAAAGTCAGGAGTTGAATACGAGGGTCCCGGCAATCCGGTTGATTGGGTTGATTGGAACAGAGATTCCATTCAACAATTTAGCGAACTGCAGGACTATCCCCACAGCAGTTCTTTGATAGTGCAAGAACGAGGTGAACTCTGGTTTCTTGACGACTTGCGAGCTGGCAATATTCCTCACCCAGTTTTAAACGACCAAGATGAATTGTTTGTGGCTGGCTATGTGCGGACAAAGCCATTCCAACTTTTTCTTGGCGACGGTCAGAATGCCGCTGCGAACCTGAATTATTCGCTCGGCGAGTCCGAAATGACTTTCCAGCTCAATATTGCCAGTTTGAACAAAGCTATTACGGGAGATTTGACCATCTACAAGAACCGATTGTCTACCAATCTGGCGAAAGTTGAAATTAATGGCAACATCATTGATCAGGTGGATATAAGTAGTGGATACATCTATCGAGGTTTGCGTGACGGGGATCGTCTTCGACTACTTGCTGTTCCCGAACCTATGGCGCTTAGCATTATGTGTGGTATTGGTTTTTCAGTATTAATTTGCATTCCTCGATTTCCCAATCGAACTTAGTGCCATGAATTGTCTGTTCTGCAATCCCTTTTAAGTACGAAAACTCTGACTTGCGCATTCAACAAGGTAACTAGTTTTATCAAGTGACGATTACCAACTCAGTCATTGAAAATGCAAAAATCGTTGCAGCCGCTTATAAGACGTTTGCACCTTGTGCTTTGGACAATTTCGATTCTTCTCGTCAATCCACCATTACTCAGTCGCGAATATCTGGAGAATAAAAACTCTGCAGTCGTACCTCAGCCTCAAGAATGGCAGGAATGGCACTCGAAGTTTAATCGCTTCGTTCAGCTCCCAGAACGTGGGAAGATATCACTTGTATTTATCGGTGATTCTATTATGGAGGGTTGGAATGATGCGGGTAAGGAAGTTTGGGAAAAATACTACTCCCGTCGTAAGGCGGCCAACTTCGGCATCTCAGGAGATCGGACTCAACATCTCCTTTGGCGAATTGAACATGGGAATTTGGACGGACTCTCTCCCGATGTCGTTGTGTTGCTCATTGGGACGAACAACATTAAGGAGCAACGCAATAGTGTTCAGGAGACGACTGAAGGTATTCTAGCCGTCACAAAAGCAATCACTGAGAAGCTACCCAACAGCAGGATTCTTGTTCTTGGTATCTTTCCTTGTGGGGAGTATCCCGATTGCCAAAGTCGGCAAAATGCTAGAGCTGTCAATCAAAGATTAAGAAAAGCAATAAAACATCATCAAATCGATTACTTAGAGCTCGACCACATATTTGTTGAGCCGAGTGGGCGGATTTCTTCTGAAATCATGCCGGACTATCTGCATCTCACATCGCTTGGTTACCAACTTTGGGCAAACGCGATGGAACCATACATTAGAACAAATTCGCAGGAGTCTGGCGGGCAAGATGCAAATAGGAGCATAGATGCACAAGATCTAGAGTATGAGTGTCAGTACCACGAGTGACCTTGCACAGAAGCTGACAGGCGCACCCGATCTCATAATCTATGGCTGCGTCGATTCCTGAGAAAATCACCCTGCGATACCCCAGGGACTGAAAACAAGGTACAGCATGAGCGTGAGGATCACGCATAGGATGCCTGCGGACATTGCACTCTTTGAACTGGAAACGTCGAGAGTCGTTTTTGATTCAAAAGTGATTGGTTGCGCAAGGGGTTTGAAAAGGGTGAGGACGATCATAACAGCCAGGCAAATGCCGAAAACTATTGCCATGCGGTTCAGGAACTGCACTGAGGGAGCAGCAACTTTAAGTCCCGCATAGCAGACGATGCTAGTGACCAATCCAATAACGCCTGCAATTCGGGGACAGCGTCTCAAGACCAACCCGATGACAAATACTGCAAGAATTCCTGGAGAAATGAGCCCCTGGGATTCTTGAATAATTGTAAAAATGGAGTTGGAAATATTCGGATTTCCAAGTGCGGGTGCAAGCAAGCAGGCAATACACGCGAACACCACGACACAACTTCTTCCCAACGCAACTAACGTAGTTTGTGATGCGTCAGGAATGACGTACTTATTGACCAAATCCAAGGTAAAGATGGATGAAGCAGCATTGAGCATCGCAGCCAGCGAGCTGATCACAGCTCCCAGTAACGCCGCGATCACGAAGCCAAAAATTCCTCGGTTCTGAGGAAGCATGCCGAGAAGCTGCCCCAATGCCGTGTCGTATTTATAAGCCACGAGAGCTTGGGAAGTTGTCGGCTGCTTGTCTGCTTGAGCTTGCTTTGTGACTTGCTTGTTGTAGAGGTCGATCTCCGCAGCCAATTCAGGGTTGACGTGCTTCCAAGCATGGTCTTCTTTGGCACTGAAAAGTTGATACTTGGCAGGCTCTAGCACCTCCCATACATCGCGTAACATCGGGAGAACAAAAGGATTCTGGAGCTTTTCTGCTTCCAAATCTGCCTGGGAATCGAACAAGGCAATCAGGAAGATGGGGCCGTCATGAGAATCAATCAGGCCTGATTCAGATGATTCCGCAATCTTGACGAATTCGGTCGCTGGATTGGCCTTAAGATACATAGCCATACTTGTAGCGGCATCTCCCCGCGCAGCCATTCGCATATTGTCAGAAAAGAGATTGAAAGAAATGATTCCCGGGATCACTACAATAAATGGGATGATGAGCTTCAGATAGGCAGAGAAGACGATTCCCTTTTGACCCTGCGACAGAGAAGACGAGCCCAGAGTCCGTTGGGTGATGTACTGATTCAGCCCCCAGTAGTAGAAATTAGGAATCCACAATCCCAACAAAAGTGCCGTCCAAGGGAGCACATTGTCATCTTTGGGCAGAAACATGTTGAGCTGGTTGGAATTCAGTTCCATGAATCTAGCCACGGGCCCCTGCTCGGGATCGAGTGATTGAATTTCAACTTCGCCGGTCGTGACATCGACCACAGTGGCAGCTTCCTCAATCTGTCCCAGCTTTTCGAAGGCGAAGAACATGATGACAGCTCCGCCAAGAATTAAGGCTGTGCCCTGAAGTAAATCGGCCCAAACCGAGGCTTTCAAGCCGCCACAGACGACGTAGATCATGGCAATTGCGGCAATGAAAGCAGATGGTTGCCAGAGCTTTATGCTCATTCCAAATTGCTTGCCAAGCGTTTGAACCGTTAGTGCCCCGGAATAAGTGACTGCCCCCAGGAGAAGTAAGTAAATTAGAACCGTGGCTGATGCCATGATCAGTCGTGCAGCGGAGTTGTAGCGGAATTCGAGAAACTCCGGCATCGTGTAGATGCCGGCGCGTAAGAAGTAGGGAAGAAAACCAAAGGCCACCACAACCAGCGTGATTGCGGCCATCCATTCATAACTTGCAATTGCCAGTCCAACATGACTTGCGGCATTGCCACTCATTCCTACAAACTGCTCGGTAGAGATATTGGCAGCGATCAAGGAAAAGCCGATGAGCCACCATGAAAGTCCTCGACCGGCCAAGAAGAAATCCTGAGTGTCGCTTTCTTCTCCCCTCGCTCGACTTTTCCACAAACCCACGGCTACAACCGAGGCAATAAAGATCACAAAAACCAGGATATCGATGCCACCCATGAATTAGCCTTACGCTTCAAAACAAATGAGACAACTTTGAGATAAGAAGGCGTCCAGATGCCTTTGATAGGAGCATCTTAGACGAAGGTGAATTTTAATACCACCACAAGTGAGCGACTAAATCGCTTCCGGACCCCGTTCTCCAGTGCGGATCCGGATGCAGTCTTCCAGAGGGAGTACGAATATCTTGCCATCCCCGATCTGGCCACTCTCGCCTGTGCGGCCTCCTTCGATGATTGCATTGATTGTGGGTTCGACGAAATTGTCGTTCACCGCAATCTGCAACTGCACCTTTCGCAAGAGGTTTACGGTGATTTCACGCCCCCGGTAGACTTCGGTTTGCCCCTTTTGACGACCAAAGCCTTGGACATCCATGATCGTGAGTCGGACCACTTCAACTTTGGAGAGGGCTGCCTTGATGTCTTCGAGCTTGCTGGGCTGGACAATGGCAATGATAAGTTTCATTGGAAATGCGGAATGCGGAGTTCGGAATGCAGAATAAACGAATTGAACGACACCGCTCATCCTAATTCCGCAATCCGCATTCCGCAATCCGCATTCGCTTTAATCCGCAATCAGGGGACACCCCGGCTTGGGCAGGAATAGGCGGAAAACCCACCCAAGCCATTGGGGCATCCTTCTGGTCTGATGGGTTTGCGGCTGCCAAGAAGTCTCCCAGTGAGCTGGAAGGTGACACCAAATATCGCATTATTCCGGGAAAGTCTAAGAAAGCACTCCGCCAATAGCCACATTAGCGCTTCCCTTGAACAATGAAGTCCCGGCTTGGTTACACTGTAGGCGGCAAAGTGCAACCAAGCCAGTTGGGACATCATCCATAGACTCAGCATAGAGTCATTGCAAGCTTTTCCTCTCGCCGCTCGTGCATCGCTGGGAGGAGCCTGCGATGCACAAGCGACGAATCATTCACTTCCTACTTACATGGCTATCTCATGAGTAGCTGGGCGTGCCGGTGTAAGCCTGCATGCCATGCTCACTCACATCAAGACCTTTTTGCTCTTCAGCCTCAGAGACTCGCAGAACTCCCACTGCCTTGAGGACGGTAAACAATGCCATCATCGTGACAAACGACCAGGCAACGATAGAGAACGTGCCAATCGCTTGAATCCCAAACGAGGTGGAAGGTTCGGGGCCGGCTGTCAATGAATTCGGCAAAATACCGATGGCCAGACAACCCCAGATGCCACACATACCATGCACAGGGAACGCACCCACTGGATCATCAATCTGCAACTTGTCCAGCAGCATTACCCCAGCGATTACTAATCCGGCGGCAACGGTGCCAACTACGATTGCCATGTTGTTCGACATGCAATCGCAACAGGCAGTGATGCCCACCAGGCCTCCAAGAATGCCGTTGAGTCCCATCGAGAGATCAGGCTTTCCGAACATGAACCAGCTTAGCAGCGTGGCAACGATACCGCCGGCTCCAGCCGCGAGAGTGGTAGTCATGGCAATATGCATGGTTGCATCAATATCGCTCGTGGCATGGAAAGCCAATTGACTACCGGGGTTAAACCCATACCAACCAAACCAGAGGATAAAGACGCCTAGGGCTGCGATAGGCATACTGTGACCAGGCATAGGAATCGATTTACCATTCACAAAGCGACCGATGCGCGGACCGAGGACAATGGCACCTGCCAGACCTGCAAAACCACCTACCGCATGAACGACTGCTGAGCCAGCGAAATCGGCAAAACCCATTTGTCCTAACCAACCACCACCCCATTTCCAAAAGCCGCTCACAGGGTAAACAAACGCCGTGAGCACAGCGCTGTAAATCAAATAAGCATTAACCTTCATGCGGCCGGCAACGGCTCCAGAAACGATTGTGGCTGCCGTGGCGGCAAACACAGCTTGGAAGAACCAGTCCACTTCAGGACTGAAACTGCGATCGGCGGCAGCTTCGTATCCATCGAGACCAAAGCCCCCAAAAGCGAAATACTTGTGGGCTTCAACGTCCACCCCATAACTGCCGGGATACATTAAGCCAAAACCAATAGCGTAGTACAGGAGAACTCCAATACAGATGTCCATAGAGTTTTTGAACAAAATGTTTACTGCGTTCTTAGAGGAATTGAATCCTGCCTCCACCATTGCGAAACCAGCCTGCATGAAGAACACCAGCACCGCTGCAAGGAACAACATGGCGTTGTCGAGAGCATAACCAACACCGAGATCTGCAGGTTCATTTGCTGCAACGACTTCCTCAGTTACAGCAACTTCTTCTTCCTGAGCCCATGTGGGTTGGCTCAAAAGTGCAGTCGCACCGAGTGACAACATCAGGGCGACCAGCAGAGAGTGCCAGCCGCGAGTTTCAAAAAGAGTTAACATAGCATTCGCCTTTTTGTATTTTCAGAAGGATGGGTAAACCGCAGGACCACACAGTTAAATAGAATTCCACCTATTGAGTCCTGGGGACGTTCACACGACCGCCCCGCAACGAGGCAATTTCTCACTTCTGCAAATCACTCTTGAAGTAAAGTTCGCCTATCGTCGGTTGGTGCTCAGAGCAATCAGCGTGCCACCAGTGATTAGATTGAGCTGGCAAGAAGCCATAACTTGCTGGAATTTAACAAGTTACAGCCCATATAAATGTTTTTGGATATTTCAGAAGTGGAGCCCGATGAATGAGATTGCTAGTGAGGTAATCATGCTCTGACGCGCTTCTGGGCAGTGTGGATGGGTATTAATTCCGATTAAATCCAATTACTGCTTCAAGATAACAGCCTTTCATCTCGACGAAGAATCCTTTTCAGATTACTTGATTTGCCAGAGCACCGAAATTAGAATCAGCGCACCGCATTGTCATTGGGGGTAATTGAGCATTCTCCTCTAACTGACGATTACGTGCGGTTTTGTCTGCACTTTTAGTTCGACATCATTTGATCGGAGAGCATCATGACTTCTCGAGACATGTGTGGGCTTTTATTGGCAACAGCTACTATTTTCTTCTCTAACGCATCACCCAATGCACAAGCAGCAGTTGGCCTCATCAGTCAAACGGGTGGCGTTCTTGGGCCGTCACAGCTTGACCAAACGTTGGGATGGTCGTTTAACCTTAATACGGAAGTCACTCTGAACAGACTAGGGGTCTTTGACGAAGGACAAGACGGACTTTTCGCGCCACATCAAGTTGGTCTATGGACAACCTCGGGGACACTAATCGCTGATGCGACAGTTCCGGCAGGAACAGGAGGGTTGTTGCTCGGAGATTTTAGGTATGCAAGCGTTGCCGACGTTGTCTTACCGGTCGGCGATTATGTTATCGGCGTGCATTTTACCGCACAGGCAGCAGACCAGTTTCTGCAGGATAGCTCTTTGCTAACTATTGACCCATTTGTCAGTTATATTGGGCGAGCTGGTGCTGGGCCTGGATTTGTGTTTCCTACGCCTATTGCTGGACCTGGAGGAGGGAACTTTACCGCCGGAAACTTCCAATTCAACATCCCCGAGCCTTCAACTACGAGTTTGTGTCTGATGGCATCGGCGATCGGATTTCTAATTAGTCGAAGATTCTCCCAATTTTGAAATTCCATTCGAAGGTTTTACACACCGACTCAAGCTCAGCTTATTCGGAAAGTTTATTTCCGAAACATGCCTAGACAATGCTCCTTTGGTAATCACACCCCATTACATCGAGGCTGAAGCCGTTGCACCGATATCGGCGAAAAGTGCATCGACGAAGTCGTCCGGGTTGAAAAGAGCCCAGTCCTCGGGCTGTTCCCCGACGCCGACGTATTTGACCGGCAGTCCCACTTGCTGCTTGATCGCTACGACGACGCCTCCTTTGGCCGTGCCATCGAGTTTTGCGAGGATAATCCCCGTGCAATCCACGGCCTCAGTAAAATTGCTGGCCTGGCTGATGCCGTTCTGGCCGGTTGTGGCATCGAGCACGAGCAGCACTTCATGTGGGGCTTCGGGGATCAGCTTGCGGATGGACTGCTGGATCTTCGTAAGTTCGGCCATCAGATTCTTTTGCGTTTGCAAGCGGCCTGCCGTGTCGACGATACACACGTCGGCACCCTGCTTGATGCATTCTTCGACAGCTCGATAGGCCACCGAGGCGGGATGGGCCCCCTGCGCGCCAGTCACGAGATTCACCCCCAATCGTTTCGACCAGATCGTAAGCTGCTCGACTGCCGCGGCGCGAAAGGTATCCCCTGCCCCGAGTACGATTGTCTTGCCTTGTGATTTAAGTAGATGAGCCAGTTTCGCGATTGAAGTCGTCTTGCCAGCACCGTTAACTCCACAGACCATAATGACCGTTGGACCTGTCGACGCAAATCGAATTGGCGAGTTTTCTTGGGACAAGAGATCGGTAAGCTTGGACTTCCAGGTGGCTACGACGTCTTCGAGCGTAACGACGCGTCCGCGCATTTTCGTAGAGACTTCTTCTACGATTTTCTCGATCGAATCGTAGCCCATGTCGGTCTTGAACAAAATGGCTCGCATCTCATCGAGAAATTTATCGTCGATGAGGCGACCTTCGCTCTTGAATAGATCTCGAACGTCAGTTTTCAGCAGATTGGCGGTCTTTTTCAGCCCGCTGCGGAATTTGTCAAATAGTCCCATGATACTAAAAACACAAATGTCGGTGTGTCGTGATTAAGTGAGCAGGTGAGTAAGTGCGTCACAGGCACCAACTCATTCATCTTACGGTTTCTTTTCGATCAACTTATCAAGAATTCCGTTAACAAACTGCGACGAATTGGCTGAACCAAATCGCTTGGCCAACTCGACTGCTTCGTCGATGGCCACACGCGGTGGGGTATCGGTATAACGGATTTCATAGGCACCCAGGCGGATTACATTGCGGTCCGTCGCTGCCATTCGCGATACACTCCAGTTATCCGCTTTGGTGGCAATGAGTGCATCCAATTCTTCCCTGTTACGCAGGACTCCCAGAACCAAGGAAATCGCGAACTCGCGTAGTTCATGATCTTTCAGGCGGCTTTCCAGTAATGGCATAACCTGGTCGCGGGAATCTCTCGGATTGAGATCCTCCTGAAAGAGCGCCTGAAGGGCGACTTCACGAGCTCGACTACGATTGGCCATGGTGGTTGATTTAGAGGGAGAAAACAGTGTGTATGAGTATGTCTATGATCCTTTGTGGATACTTCGCAAAGTATTCTATGTCGGGGGACAATTCTTGAGCAATGCGACCATGCTCAGGGCGGCTTCAGCACATTCGACGCCTTTGTTGCCCACATTTCCGCCGGAGCGGTGGATTGCCTGCTCCATCGTTTCGCAGGTCAACAGCCCAAACAACATTGGGAGATCGCAACTTAATGCAATCTGTTGCAGCGAAAGGCTTACCGCCCGATTGATGTGCTGGTCGTGCGTCGTTTCTCCACGAATGACTGCTCCCAGACAAATGACAGCGCTATAGCTCCCCGATTGGGCAAATCGCTGAGCAACCAGCGGGATTTCCCAGGAGCCGGGGACCCATGCGACATCAACATTTCCCTCTGCTATGCCAGCGTTAGAGAGCGCTGAGAGCGCCCCTTCCAGCAAATTGCCCGTGATCGAGCGATTCCATTCTGCTACGACAATGGCGAATCTCTCTGACCCGTCTAGTGGAGAATGTTCCATGGCAGAAAAAAGGTCCCTGACACCTTTTTACTCCTTGATGCTCATCAAAAACTCTGCGTTAGTCTTAGTCTTGCGCAGTCGGGTGGTCAGCAGATCCATCGCGTCGGTGGGACTCATTTCATTGAGCACCCGGCGCAGCATGCAAACCCGGCGATGTTCCTCGGGATCCATGAGCATTTCTTCGCGGCGGGTTCCGCTGCGATTGATGTCGATGGCTGGCCAGATGCGTTTGTCGACCAATTGACGGTCGAGCACGATTTCCTGGTTTCCAGTCCCTTTGAATTCTTCAAAAATGACCTCATCCATGCGGCTACCCGTGTCGACCAAGGCGGTGGCGATGATCGTCAGCGATCCCCCTTCTTGCACCTTACGAGCAGATCCGAAAAATCGCTTGGGGCGTTGCATTGCGTTGGCGTCGATGCCACCAGAAAGAATTTTTCCGGAGCTTGGACACTCCGAATTCCAGGCCCGAGCAAGTCGAGTGATTGAATCCAGGAACACCACCACATCGCGGCCGTATTCCACCATCCGCTTCGCCTTTTCGATGACCATCTCAGCTACCTGAATATGTCGGGCTGCCGGTTCGTCGAATGTCGAACTGATCACCTCACAGTTGGGGCCTTTGACCTCGCGCTCCATGTCGGTGACTTCCTCAGGGCGCTCGTCTATAAGCAACATCACCACATAGGCACCAGGATAGTTGGCTAAGACACTCTTGGCCATTTTCTGCATCAAGATTGTCTTTCCTGCGCGAGGAGGGCTGACAATCAGGCCTCGCTGGCCAAAACCAATAGGCACGATCATATCGACCACACGCATGGCGATTTCATCAGGAGTGGTCTCCATAACGATTCGTGCATCAGGGTGTTCGGGAGTGAGATTGTCGAAGAATACCTTTCGCGAAAGCAAATTGGGATCTGCGCCATTGATAGCCTCGATACGCAATAAGGCAAAATAGCGTTCGTTTTCTTTGGGAGGTCGAATCGTGCCCGCAACCGTTGCTCCGGTGTGCAATCCGAATCGGCGAATCTGGCTCGGTGAGACGTAGATGTCGTCCGGACAGGAGAGATAGTGGTAGTCGGGGCTACGTAAAAAGCCAAAGCCATCTGGAAGGATTTCCAGCGTGCCCTCACCGAACATCATCCCATCGAGCTTCACACGCTGCTTAAGGATGCGGAAGATCAGGTCTTGCTTCTTCAAGCCAGCTGCTTCTTCGACGCCTTCCGCCTCGGCTACCTCGATCAACTCTGGCATGGACATCCGTTGCAGGGCAGCGATGTGCATGTTGGGATCGGGTGAATCGGTCCGCTCAATAGCTTTACCCACTCGGCGGACACGTTCGGCTGCTTTGTCCAACTCTTCTGCGATCGAGAGCGGCTCTTCGCGCTCGAGTTGTGCTAATGCATCGCCATCGATGTGGCTATCGCTACTATTATCAAAAGGCCGTCGTCGGCGATTGTAGGACGAACTTCGGCCGGATCGTGTCCCATAATTTCCGGTTTCGGACATGACAGTATACTCCTGAAAAGTGAGGTATTGTGGCGCGCGAACTGCGCCGGCGGGGGGAAATCTCAAGCAGCAACAACGAGGAGAAACTCTTATTGAGTCTATCCCATTATTGCAGAAAACAAATACAAATGGAAAGTGAAATTTGGAAAGTTACTTGACGCGGGAATTGCGTCGGGCGGGCTGGCGGTGAGAGTAATACTCCACGCCAGTGCTATCAATATACACAGAAACAGAGCCAGGGGAAGTCGTTCCCCATGTTAATTCTTGGTTAAAATACTCTGTTTCTAGTCTCCAGCGTTGGTCAGAGTGAGTATCTGCCAGAATTGGCGTACCCTTCTGAGCAGCGTCTCCAGAGTACCGTCATTGGCGACCGAATGGGTCGCTTGCTTACGCTTTTCTTCTATCGACATTTGAGAAGCTTCCCTCGCTGCAAATTCTTCCGGACTCCAGTTACGCAGGTTTTTCGCTCTGGAAAGGCGTTCCACCCGAGGACTCTCCACTAGCAAGATTACATCGCAAAGCTCACCCCAACCTGCTTCCAAAAGCAATGGGGCGTCGATAACTACTGCTGGAATATCAGTTTGCGACAATCGAGCGATTTCGGCCTCAAAGTCTTCCCGGATGATAGGGTGCAGCTGACTTTCCAGGAATTCAAGCTCCACCTGATTCGTATCCGATGTTGAAAAAACCCGCCGCGCAACTGCTGTGCGATCAATATTTCCAGACGAATCGAGGATCTCGTTCCCCCAACGATCTACGAGGTTTGAGCGAACGTCTGGTCGATTAACAAGTTTGTGGGCAGCCGCATCGGCGTCGAGCACTTTTGCCCCCACCGCAGCCAACTCCTTGGCCACAGCCGACTTGCCACTGGCTATTCCACCAATAAGCCCGATTACATACACGTTGAATTATCCCATCCAATTCGCGAGTTTTGCCACATTGCTGAGAGAGGATTCTCAGGATTCCTCCCATGATTCGCATTCCGCCCAATTGTCACCGAATTTCACATCGACTTGAAGCGGCACCCTTAATGGCATGACGCCGCTCATCTCACCAACGACCAGGCGAGCAAGCTCATTGACCTCGCTGGGCGGCACTTCAAACAGCAACTCGTCGTGGATTTGCAAGAGCATAGCGGCTGAAAGTTGAGTCTCGCGTAATTGGCGGTCAACACCGATCATCGCCAGTTTGATCAAGTCGGCAGCCGATCCTTGGATTACCGTATTGACGGCAGTACGTTCTGCCAGGTTCAACTGTCGCAGGGCCCCTGTTTTTTCCTCGCGAAGCCCGTCCGGAACGGGCCGCACTCCCTGAACGGACCTTCGACGACCGAGCAGCGTGGAGACGTAGCCATTTTCCCTGCACTTGGTCAATGTCTGAGTCATGAAATGAAGCACGCCCGGATAGCGAGCAAAATAGGTTTCGATGAAAGCTGCTGCCTCGTCTTGAGTAATTCCCAATGACTTGGCCAAACCGAAAGGGCTTTGTCCGTAGATGATGCCGAAATTTACGGCTTTGGCACGTCGTCGCATATCAGAAGTCACGTCTGTGAGAGACACGTTTTCTACCTGACTAGCGACCAGGGTGTGGATGTCTTCATTATTGGCAAACGCTGTGCAGAGGGTTTCGTCCTCGGAGAAATGCGCCAACACTCGCAGTTCAATTTGTGAATAATCTGCCGCCAATAATTTCCAACCATCGGGGCCGGCACGGAAAGCAGAGCGTATTTCTCGCCCTTCGGAGGTGCGGATTGGGATATTCTGCAGATTGGGATTGCTAGAACTAAGTCGACCGGTGGAAGCAACGACTTGATTGAACGAAGCGTGGACTCGGCCGGTTTCCGGGTGAACCATGTCAGGCAAGGCATCGATGTATGTGTTTAATAATTTGGCATACATCCGGTGTTCAACAATCATTGCCGGCAACGGATGCAGCGGTGCCAATTCCTCAAGCACGCTGGCATCCGTGCTTGCTCCAGTCTTTGTCTTCTTAATTACGGGGAGGCCTAACTCGCGAAACAGCAATTCAGCCAGTTGTTTGGGCGAAGCAATGTTCAGTGGGTGGCCAGCCATTTCTTCGATTTCGATTGTGAGCCGGTTCAATCGATCACGATACTCTTTACTTAGCTCGGCTAGCCGCGGTTTATCAACAGAAATTCCCTGGAATTCCATTTCTCCCAGGATGGTCACGAGCGGCACTTCAACGGTGTTGTTGAGCTCGTCTAATTTTTTTTCTGCCAGACCGTCAGCTAATATTGGCCTGATCCGCAGAGGGATTTCGGCGTCTTCGGCTGCGTAAGCTGCTACATCTTCCACAGGAACCTCGTCCATCCGCTTTTGCTTCTTTCCCTTACCGATGAGGGAATCGATCTTAGTGGTTTCGTGTCCAAGGTGTCGTAGAGCGAGAAAGTCGAGGTTATGGCTCCGCTCACCTGGTTCCAGTAAAAAACTGGCAATCATGGTATCGAAAGTGATCCCTGCCAATCGAATGCCCTCCTGCCGCAGGACCACATAATCGTACTTGAGATTCTGGCCAATTTTCTCAATCGCGAGGGACTCCAGAATCGGCCGCAGTTGATCCGCTACCAAGCGGGGATCGAGCACAGATTGCCCTGAAGGGCCACGTACCGGGATGTAAAATCCTTCTTCGGGCTTAAACGCAAGAGCGTATCCAACGATCTCTGCCGTACGCGGATTAACGCCAGTCGTTTCCGTGTCGATAGAAATAAGCGATTGCTTATTCAAATCATCTACGAGCCGCGAGAGTTTTTCCTCTGAATCGACCAGATGATGTTTCAAGACAGTATGAGTCTGCAAAGTTCCAGTCGTCGCTGCAGCCGACCCATCAAGTTCCGCAATGCGTTGACCCAGGGAGCGAAACCCAAAGAGTCGGAACAATTCGGTCAGTCGGTCATGGTCCACCTTTCGATCTCGTGCCGCCTGCCAATCGAACTCGATAGGGACGTTCGCTTCCAGACGGGCCAATTGCTGCGACATCAAGGCGGCATTGCGATGCTCGATCAGATTCTGCTGCCGTTTTGCTCCGGCTACCTCACTGGCGTGATCCAGTACATTTTCCAACGTGTGGTACTTAGTTAATAATTCTTGAGCGATCTTAGGACCGATCAAAGGAACTCCTGGAACGTTGTCAACCTTGTCACCCACGAGAGCCTGAAAATCAACGACTTGGCTGGGAAGGATGCCCCAGTCGGCCATGAGCGATTGCGCATCGTACACCTGATTTTTTCGAATATTGAAGAGAGATACTTTATCGGTGATTAACTGGCGACAATCCTTGTCACCGGTCACGATCAGACATTCAGCCTCCAACTCGTCACATTTCCTCGCAAGTGTCGCCAGTACGTCGTCTGCTTCGAAACCCGAACTGCTAATCACTGGGATTCCCAAAGCACTGAGTACCGCAATGATCTTGGGAATCTGCGAGACTAAGTCGACGGGCATCTCACTGCGGTCGGCCTTGTACTCTGCGAAAATATTGTGACGATAGGTTGGACCGGGCAAGTCGAAGGCACAGAAAATTGCATCCAGTTCACGAGTTTCCAACAGCTGCAGGACATCTCTGACAAACCCATAAACCGCTGCGACAGGCTCCCCATGGGGGCTAGTCATCTCGGGCAGCGCGTGGAAGACCTGGAAAATCAGTGAGTGGGCATCAATTCCGCAGACACGCCAGCCCATTAGATTTTCAGGTTTCACCGATTCAAGGACCTCATTTTCACCTGTGTCTTCTTCTCGTTCCATTCCCGGAAAAGACGTTTGTCGCGAGGAGGAGGGCATAGTGCGTTGGGCCAGTTATATCGGAATTAAGGATTAAATATCCCCGATCATCAAACACGTACAGATTCACAGGGGACAGCGCTCTGCAGCTATCCAGGGCCAGTATCGCCTAGAAACAGTGTGGGACCAAGGTCTCGTCGGTCGCACTCGGCAAAGTAGCCATTAGGTACTATTTCCAGTCCGAATGCTAACACCGCAATTTCTTGACACGTCCTAATCCCTTAATTAAGCTCGACTTAGAGCGATTCTAGTAATTTGCTCCGACCAAGTTCTAGACTCGTCAGACATCCACGAGACTTGTCATTAGCGGGCAAATTAGGTTCTTCCATTACACCTTAGTTGCCTTGCTTCGTACAATAAATGTTACTGCCGGCCGTGGAATGTCTGGACGGCGTTTTGGGCTATTACGTTTTCCACGAGCAATCAAGAGAACAGAGATAAACGATGGCTTCTCGAGACAACCAAACATTACAGGGCGTTGTGATCGCCCTGGTCTTGCTTTTGATCCTGATGATTGTCGGCCTCCTGCTGATCAACAATGAGCGCAAGAAGCAGGTAGCTAGGGCCACTTCAGCGGAACAGGATGCTACAAGTCAAAGGCAAGCAGCCAGCAGCGCTCAGGCTGAAGCCAACCAATATAAGCAATGGATGGGATTCAAAGAAGAGGATACGCAGGAAACGGTCCAAAAATCGTTTGAAGAAGACATGGCGAAGTATGGAAGCACCTTTGACGAAAGTGTTCGTTTCTATAGCCCTCTGCTTCAAAACTTGCAGCAGGAAAACCACAAACAGGCTTTGAGTGAAGCAGCCGCGAAAACAAACGTCAAGGAACTCAATGAACAACTGCTGGCTCTTAAGGCAGAAATGGAAAAGCAATTTGCCGAATACCAGCAGAAAATAAAGCAATTAGAGGAAGATGCTGCCGCCGAGCGAGCCAAGTTTGATAAACAACGCCAAGAAATGATAGCCGAACAGAATAAGCTCTCAGAGCAGTTGGCGGCGCAGCGTCAGGAAGTAGACAAGGCCCGCAGTGAACTCTCCACTGCAGAGAAGAAACAAAGCGAGCAACTCGCGAAGCTCGATCACGACATTGCAATCCTGCGTAGCAACCAACTCGATCCCGATCCGTTCGCCCAGCCAGCAGATGGGCTGATTCGATGGGTAAATCAGAAGGATAAGAAAGTTTGGATCAACATCGGAGAGGCAGATCATCTACGTCCCCAGGTGACATTTAATGTTTACAGTGGTGATGAAAGCGATGCCCTGAAGGCCAAATCTAAAGGAAGCATCGAAGTCACAAAGATACTTAGCCCTCACATGGCCGAGGCTCGAATTACCAAGGACATTCCTACTCGACCTTTGATGGAAGGGGACAAGATTTACAGCCAGGTTTGGAATCGTGGTCGGCAGGTTGGCTTTGCGATAGCGGGAATCATCGACTTGAACAACGACGGCAAAAGTGACATGGATGAACTCACTCGCATCATTGCTCTTAATAATGGAAAGGTCGATGCTCAACCAGGAACCGGGGGTGAAGTAGACGGGGAGATGACAGTAGAAACACGCTTTCTGATCCTGGGAAAGTTTCCTGAAAGTTCATTGAAAGATGCCGAAGAACAGCAGCGGATTTGGTCCAAAATGACCGAAAGTGCTGATCGACTGGGAATTGAGACAATCACGCTCGATGAGTTTCTTACATTGATGGGCTGGAAAGTGGAATTAAGGACTGTGGCCTTGGGCAATTCGGCTCGACCGGAGGATTTCCCATTGAAGCCTCAAGGCGACTACGAGATTCCCAATAATCAGTACAAGCCAGGTGGATTCCGTCCTCGCAAGCCTCAGCCCACTTATTGAGAGTGAGTCAACGGCTTCTTTTTTTGAGCCGATAAGCTGCACATCTCTTCTGGTGATGTTCGCTGCTGAGGCTGAAACCGGTTCCATTTCGGTAAATGCATTAGGATAATTCTTGCATCACAGTTTGCAGGCTTTCGTAAATCACACGACCTAAGAAGTCCAATTCGTCTGCTGAGATGCACAATGGCGGCATAATGACCAAAGTGTTGCCCAGCGGCCTAAGCCATACCTCTCGCTTGAGGGCTTCGCGGCAGACTTGATGGCCGACACGTAGCTTCTCCGGAAAACACTCTCGCGAAGTGCCCGCTGGAGCGAGGTCTAAGGCGGCGATCATGCCCAACTGCCTGACACCAGCCACGAAGGGCAAAGATCCTAATTCATGGAGAATTTTGGATAGCTGCTCAATCTGGGCAAGCAGTCTTGTCTGGACATCGTCACTTGCCATGAGGTCCAGAGAGGCGAGTGCCGCTGCTGCAGAGAGCGGATTACCTCCAAACGTATGGCCATGAAGAAAAGCCCGACCACTCGACATATCTCCCAGGAACGCTTTGTAGATGTCTGGAGTCGCAATGGTGGCTGACATCGGGAGATATCCTCCTGTGAGGCTTTTGCCTAGGCACAACAGGTCGGGGACCACCTCTTCCGACTCGCAAGCAAACATGCTGCCGGTTCGCCCACAGCCGGTCACGATTTCGTCGGCTATCAGCAAGACATCATACTTACGAGTCAGCTCGCGCACTCCGCGCAGATAACCTGTCGGATGGAAAATCATCCCAGCTGCCGCTTGAATGCGAGGCTCGAGCACCATGGCGGCAATTTCTTGATGATGTTCTTCGAGCAATTCTTCCAACTGACTCAGATAATAATTGGGCGGAGCTCCAATTTCGAGCAAACGGGAATCAGGAATTGGCAGACGATGCACATCGAACAAGAGAGTCCTGAAGTTGGCAGTGTAAATGTCGATTCCACCAACACTTACACTTCCCAAGGTGTCACCATGGTAAGCCCCTCCGAGGGCTACATAACGCGTTTTGCCTGGTTGAGGCGAGTCGGATTGTCGCCAGTATTGAAAGGCGATTTTAAGGGCGGCTTCGACGGCAGATGAACCGTCACTGCCGAAGAAAACGTGATTGAGATCGCCGGGGGCAAGTTCGGCCAGGCGTCTTGCTAGCTCAACTGCCGAAGGAGTCGCCATGCCGAGCGACGTGGCATGGCCGACCTTGTTGAGCTGCTTGCGAATTGCTTCATCGATCGATGGGTTTCGATGACCGTGGAGATTGCACCACATGCTGCTGATGCCATCCAGGTAGCGGTTGCCCTGGCAATCGTAGAGCCAGACCCCTTCGGCATGCTCGATGACCAGTGGCTCATAGGTTGCCATTTGGGTAAATGCATGCCAGTAGTAGTCGAGGTCCCACTGGGAGAGTATTTCTGGAGACGGCATTTCGTTTGCGGTAGGTTCAACAGATTTACCAGGAAACCTCAACGGGTGCACCAACGCCAACGCCCAGCATGATGGTTGCGCTATCGTCGACGATCGCGATTTCAAGCTTGTCGTTCGATCCAATGAGGGCGACCAGCGTCATGGCAGGCTGATCCCCGTAGGTTTGGAAGATGCTACGAGTTTCATGTTCTTCACAACGGATGGCAACCGTCTCGTCAGTGGGAACATCGTTGAGCATGTCGCGTGTGATGTTAGTGATAAGATTCCCGAAAGAATCGACTTCAATCACTTCTCCCTCGATTCGGTTGGCCATTTTCTCTGCCTTTTGCCAATTCAGTCTTACAAGCGTTGCGTGCGGTGGCCCCAGCAATTCAGGAGCCAGTCCCAGGCTCAGATGTCCAACGACAGGTGCCATAATGTCGCGGCCATGGAATGTGGGAGTGACCCGTGAGCGAAAATACTTTGATTCCCTCACTTGAATTATCTTAGTGGGACAATGCAGTTCCGCCAACCGATCCAACAGACCATTATCTGGGCAGATGTATTGCTGATTGGCAATTTCAGCGTACACAATGGCTCTAGAAGTCCCCACGCCAGGGTCCACCACCGCCAAATGGATCGTCCTCGGGGGAAACAACCAGGTGGTATCGGCAAGAACCTGTGCTGCGGGACGAATTTGCTGGGGAGGGATTGCGTGGGTGATA
Organism: uncultured Planctomycetaceae bacterium; assembly: GCA_937925545.1. GTDB lineage: Bacteria > Planctomycetota > Planctomycetia > Pirellulales > Lacipirellulaceae > Bythopirellula. Next base: position 237,660 of record CALALR010000013.1, on the reverse strand, counting down.
TCGATCACTTGGACCTGGGGATTGATAGAGAGTATCACTCCCTTCATCGCCGCCACATAAGGGCTACTCGCTCCAAAGTCAGTCGTTAGTGTGACAATGGAATCGACGCTCATAGAAATCTCTTACGATGTTGTCTGTTGAGCAAGTTCCAAACAAATCTCTCGGAATCGGGCCGGGTCGATGTTTGGGTTTAGTTTTTTCGCCTGGCCTATCAGGGCCCCGACCGCCTGCAGTTTGCCATTTTGCACATCGGAAACGATGCGGGGATTCTTATTTAGTAACTCTTGGCATAGCTCAACAATCGCTGACTCGTCAATCTGTTCGATTCCCAGTTCTTCAATCGCTTGCTGTGCTGCGTAACCTTTGCTGAGCATCAAATCGAAGGCCTCTTTGGCTCGTGGTTTGGGCAGGGTTCCCTCGTTGATCGCCGAGATCATGCCTGCCAAGTTTTTGGCGGAAACCTCGAACTCGTCGATCCCGCGATCATTTTCTTTAAGCAGTCTCAGGATATCTTGCGTTACCCAATTGCAGGCGCTCTTGGGATCGCCACTCTCGCTGGCGGCTTGCTCGAAGTATTCGATGACGGCACGTCCCTGATTGACTATCACGCTGGCGTCATAGGACGAAAGCTCGTAAACATCAACGTAACGCTTTCGCAAATCAGCGGGTAATTCTCCCAGCGACTTGCGAGCTGTAGCGATTTGATCGTCGGAAATCAGTACGGGAACGAGGTCAGGATCGGGGAAATAACGATAATCACTGGATTCTTCCTTACTTCGTTGCCCACGTGTGACCCCTGCTGCATCGTCCCAACCGCGAGTCTGTTTGGGTGAATCACCAAGTTTGCGGCCTGTTTCTTGCCAAACTCGAAACTGCCTAGGGGCTTCGTAGTCGAGGGCCCGTTCCACGGCGCGAAAACTGTTCATGTTCTTGATTTCGACAATGGGAGTGGCAATCTTTCCCTCAGGTGTATCGATGTGCAGATTCACATTGGCATCGACTCGCAGGCTTCCTTCTTGCATGTTGCAATCGGAGACTCCAATGTGGGTAAGCATTAATTTAAGTTCCTGCAGATAAGCCTTGGCTTCTGCCGAGCTTCTCAAGTCGGGTTCAGAAACGATTTCTAAGAGAGGTGTGCCCGTTCGATTGAGATCGATCTCGCTGTCGCCCTTTCCGGCGGCTTCATCATGGATGCTCTTGCCTGCATCTTCTTCTAGATGGGCTCGGGTGATGCGTATCTTTTTTGTTTCGAACGTACCTTTTTCGTCTGCGATCTCCAGATATCCTGCCGAGGACATTGGTAAGTCATATTGGCTAATCTGATAAGCCTTAGGCAAATCAGGATAGTAATACTGCTTGCGGTCCCACTTGGTGAATCCTGGAATCTCGCAATTGAGCGCTACCGCCGTCTTCAGGGCGAGTTCAAAAGCCTGCCGGTTCATCACAGGCAGCGATCCTGGCAGACCGAGACATACAGGACATGTCTGAGTATTCGGTTCTGCACCAAATTGAGTACTACAACGACAGAACAGCTTGCTCTTGGTAGCAAGCTGTACATGAACTTCGAGACCAATGATTGTGGTGTAGTTCTCGGGCATGTTGGGAGTGCAATCAGTTTTAGTCCATCTTGGGTCTATGTTTGTGCCAATCGTTTGCTTGTTCGTACATGTAGGCCCCACGCAGCAGACGTTCCTCTTCGAGGGGAGGAGCCAACAGTTGCAAGCCGATTGGAAGCCCTGCTTTGTCGAAACCGCAGGGGAGGCTGATTCCTGGGATACCCGCCAAATTTGCACTCACTGTGTACAAGTCGACCAAATACATCGCCAGGGGATCATCCACTTTTTCGCCAAGTCTAAAAGCCGTCTGTGCTGTGACAGGACCAGCAATCAAGTCGACTTCACAAAATGCGTGGTCAAAATCCTGCCGAATCAAGCGGCGAACCTTCAGTGCCTTCAAGTAGTAAGCATCGTAATATCCAGCGCTTAGTGCGTAAGTGCCGAGCATGATACGGCGTTTGACTTCTTGGCCGAAGCCCTCGCTTCGAGATCGTCGATACATGCGAACCAAGGACGAGTCAAGTCGCTCGAGGCCAACCTCATCTTTGGCACCCTCCAGCAGTTTGCGCTCTTCGGCAAGTTCCGCCAACATGGCTACCTGGTCGGTGCGATGCCCATAGTGGACTCCATCATAGCGAGCCAGATTACTGGAGGCCTCACAGGGGGCAATCACATAATAGGTCGCCACGGCATGTTTGCTGTGAGGTAAAGAGACCATTTTTACAACGGCACCAAGGGACTCATACACCCGAATGGCTTCTCGGACTGCCGATTCAACTTCGGAATCAAGTCCTTCGGCAAAATGCTCTTGAACCAATCCTATTCGAAGGCCTTTTAGGGGCTCTGAAATAGACTTTGAATACTCAGGAACAGGTTGATCGAGAGAAGTCGAATCACGCGGATCATGGCCAGCGATTGATTCCAACAAAAGCGCGACATCTTGCGTTGTTCGTGCCAGGGGCCCAACCTGGTCCAAACTGCTGGCAAAAGCTACGAGGCCATATCGGCTTACCCGGCCGTATGTTGGTTTCAGCCCCACGACTCCACACAGTCCCGCTGGTTGCCGAATGGAACCCCCGGTGTCGGTTCCAATGGACAATGGTGCCATTTCTGCTGCAACACAGGCGGCCGCTCCACCACTGGATCCTCCCGGTGCACGCTCCAAATCCCATGGGTTTCGTGTGATTTGGAAAGCTGAGTTTTCCGTTGACCCACCCATGGCAAACTCATCCATGTTCGTACGGCCGAGCAGCACGGCGTCGGCGGCTTTGAGCTTTGCTACAACCGTTGAATCGTACGGAGGCCGAAAATTTTCCAGCATCCGTGAGGCACAAGTCGTCCGTGTCGATTTATCACAAAGGACGTCTTTCACAGCCACGGGAAGTCCGGCCAATTTACCGAGAGTGTGGCCTTTGCGTCGACGATCGTCGATGGCTATAGCCTGCTGCAAAGCACGCTCGGCTTCGACGCGAAGATAAGCCCCTATCCTTTGCTCCCTGGTGGCAATTGCATCAACATATGCCTGAGTCAGTTCGACCGCACTAATCTCACCTTCCTGAAGACGCCTGAGTAGCTCTGTAGCCGGAGTGTAGATGAGTGGGGATAACGTGGGCATGTTCTAGTTAACCCAACACGGGAGGTACCAGGAAGGCCCGATTGTTGTGACTCGGCGCGTTGGCCAATGCCTCTTCGCGGGGCAAGCTGGGTTGAATTTCGTCGGGGGCAAAAACGTTGTGGACCTCGACCGCGTGAGCCATTGGCTCGATTCCCTCGGTGGGAACTTCGTTCAGATGGTCGACGTATTCCACGATTCTGGCCAGTTCACCGGTGAGACGTTCGATCTCTTCACCGTTCAACTGGAGCCGTGCCAAGAGCGATACTTTCTCAACATCGTCGCGCGTGATCGCCATTCGAGGTCCCCCCCCATGCGAACTGACCAACTAGCAAGTATCAAGCCTAGGAGACGACCGGCTGATCAGGAACCTTGAATGGGGCCTGCCGGACGATCTTGGTAATAGATCCAGAACGTATGCACTGTGTGCAAGCCAAGATGGACTTGTGCGTGCCATTGGGGGTACTGATTTTCACCTTTTGCAAATTGGGCTTGAATTGCCGACGGGTAATGCCCGTGATCTTTGTACCGACGCCGCCGAGGTATTTCCGCTTACCACGAATCGTCACCGAGTTGCCCAACTGGGGTCCCTTGCCGCAAACTTCACATTGTCGGGCCATCTTTCTGGTCCTTCACCTGCATGTAAGTAGAGATTGTTTAGTTTTGTGTAAACGATCCAGTATACGAATCTTTACATCCTTCGCAACCTCTGTTGTAACTAGAAGTTAGGGCTTTTTGGGTGTCAGAAAGCAGCCTTTTTTATGCAGAATTGCCAAAGTCAGAGGCCATTTTCAGCACACTCTCAGCCAAAACAGAGTTCGTCGCAATGGCTTCTCCACTGTGGACGCTCGGCTTTCCCTGCCAATCGAAGAATCTGCCGCCGGCTTCTTCGACGATAGGTTGTAGTGCGGCCGCGTCCCACAGATTCATGACCGGATCGATCATGATTTCAGCCCTTCCCGTGGCGACCAGCAGATAACCGAAGGCATCACCCCAAGTACGAGTCACTCGACAATTAGCTGCCAAAGCATCAAAGAGCCCCCTCCCGTCGGATTTGCGATCTCTTGTATAAGAGCGAATCGAAGTCGTAAGGAACACGGCATCTGCCAGCGAATTAACCTGGGATACCCGACATTGTGTAGGAGAATTGCCGGCAATCATTTGCCAGCAGCCACTACCCCTCGCAGCGTAGACCATCTCGTCTACAGCCGGGGCATAAATCACACCTGCAACGGGTTGCTCCTCGAGCATGATCGCCACCAGAGTTGTGTAGAGAGGCACGCCACTGATAAACGACTTGGTGCCGTCAATCGGGTCGAGTATCCAGCGGTATGAGCTTTGGCCCATGGTTTCGCCGAATTCTTCTCCCAAGATTGCGTCGCCTGGGAACTTTTTGGAGATTTCATCGCGGAGAAGCTTTTCGGCTCCTTCATCGGCTTTAGTCACTGGAGAACCGTCTCGCTTCCGCTCGACGGCCAATTTTGGGTCTCGGAAGTATTGGAGGGTAAACTGTCCCGCCTTGCGAGCGATTTTGACGGCAAAATCGAGGCGTTTTTTGGTGTTTTCTGGGTCCATGGAGCTTAGATTAACAGACTGGAGACTCCCGGCACAGCAGTTCTAGCGGTTATTCGGTTTGAGAGAATCTCACTTTCGGTAAAATCAATCCCTGTAATAGGATGGGGCGAAATTTCCTTGAACCTGGATTTACCGCTTTTAGAATGAATAGTGGGGGTGATCCCCAAAACCGAACCCTTATCGGGCTAATTTGAAAAGGAGGTCGCAAGATGTGGCTAAGGATTGGCAGAGTGTTTACGGCGATTGGCACCGCATGGCTGATTTCGGCATTGTTGTGGGATGGGCAGACTGCCGAAGCAGCTCCGCTTTTGCCCGGCGGGGTGTCAGGAACCGGAATTATCACCCATGTGCAGGACGTTGATGGCAGGCCCCTGAGGGTCATCGTGATCGATCCCGCAACGAGAGTGATGGGAGTTTACGACATTAGCCGCGACACAGGTGAGATCCAGTTGAAGAGTGTCAGGGATTTCAGCGCCGACTTGCAGATGCTGGAATTCAATAGCGGGGCTCCCTCACCGGCGGACATAAAAAATTCGATCAAACGAAAATAGCACCAAGAAAACTAATTACTATTTTGCTCGCCCGCTCGCACGGAGGTCACAGCGCCGAGCCTAACGATGTCCAAGTCAGCTTGGATACGACGAGGTCTCGATGGAACAGAAGTTTTACAACTTTGACGAAGCGATTGAAAAGCTGGGTATTTCTGCAGATAAGCTCAACGGGCTGCGGGAAAGTGGCATGTTACGCGCCTATCGCGATGGCTCGAGTTGGAAGTTTCGAGGGGACGAAATCGAAGACATGGCTCAGTCGGGAGTCCCAGATCTTCCTCCGCCGAGCGACATTGGGCTGGTAAATCCCGAAGAGCTGGTTGAGGCCGAGCCACTCGATGACCTCGATGAAGCGGATGACTTAGAGCTGGCGTTAGCTGACGAAGGTGAAGATTCCTCCTCCGAAGGTGAGCCTGATCAATCTGCAATGGAGCTGCGTCAGCAAGATACCGATTCACTATCGACAGGTAGCGAACTTGAGCTGGCAGAGCAGGAAGACACCGTGACGGCTGAAACGAGTGATGTCGATCTCGAACCGCCCGATCAATCCAGTGATGCATCCGACTCGATCCTACTCAGTGAGGAGGAGTTGGGTGAATCAGTGAGTGGTTCTCTGAGCACGATTATTGGTCGCAAGGAACTTGAATCGGCAGATGCAGATCTTGAACTCGAATTGGCGGATGAAGTAACTGATGATGAAGACACCAAGTTGTCTGTCTCCAGTGAGGCATCTGACGTACTTTCTTCGAAGATCGCCGGTTCAGGAGTCCTTGATGATGACGAAGACCTTTCCAGCGCTAAACGCAAATTTGAAGAGCTTGAGGAATTAGAGATCGACCTTGCCGCCGAATCGAGCCTTGCCCTTGATGCCAGTGATCTCGCTGAAGCTGAGCAGAAATCAGAGAAAAAGTTGGTTTCCAAAGAAGGAGACAGCGATCTGAAGCTGGACGAGGAGGAAGCCGAAGACGACGCGAATATGGGCTCGACGGATGTTCCTTTGGAGGAGCTGTCCGGAGTATCCGTTCCGACTGATGAAGGATCGGGATCGGAACTTGACCTGGCCGGAGATGATGATCTGATTCTCGCAGATTCTGGAGGGAGTGACCTGACGCTCGACAGCGGGGATAGTGGCATTAACCTCCTGCCTTCCGACAGCGGCCTGGAGTTGGATGACATGCCGCTCGACGTGGGTGGTTCGGCAATTCTTAGCTCCCTTTCTCTGGAAGGCTCCGACCCAGAGATTTCATTGTTGGGAGGAGAATCGAGTATATCGAGTCTCACTGGAGATTCTGGTGCTGAACTGCAGACCGATGACGATTTTCAATTGACACCATTAACCGAGGGTGGGATCGATGATGGTGACAGTAGTTCACAGGTTATTGCCTTGGACGCTGATTTGGGTGGCTTCGAGGATGAAGGCAATGTCGCTATGGTCGAGGCTGATGCCTTTACAGCCGACGAAGAGGAAGGAGTCGAACTTGTTGAAGATTTCACAGGAGCTTCAGCAGGAGGTATTGGCATGGGGTACGCCGGCACTGCTGTGATGCCTGCCACCGAATCCCAGTACACAATCGGAAACATTCTATTGCTATCAGCTCCTGCTATCCTCCTGATGTTGGCCGGCATCATGATGATCGACATGGTTTGGAATATCTGGAGCTGGGACGAGACCTACAGTCTCAACAGTTCGATGCTCGAAGCACTCCTCGGGCTATTTGGATTGAACTAAGCCTAGAATCGTCTGAAGCTGTTAAGATTGCGTTCTTGCACAGGTTGAGCGAATGCGTCAAGCTGGTGGTTGATCTGTCCAATCACCCCTTGGTTCATCGCTATGCTTGCTCGACATTACCCCATTCTGTTGTTACTCTTTGCCTGCGTTGCCTGCCAGCCTCGTGATGAGATTACTACTTACTCGACGGAACGGACCACCCCACCTCGCCCCCCTTTTAACGCTGCAAAAGTTGCAGACCAACTCGATCGCACGCTGGCGGCAATGTTGCCAATCGATGAGACGGTCTGGTTTTTCAAGCTGGCGGGACCTGCGGTAGCAGTTGCCCAACATCGTGATGCGTTTATGAGCTTTCTTGAGTCGGTTAAGCAGGGAACTACTGAAGCTGAGCCCCTTTCGTGGGAGCTTCCCAAAGGTTGGTCGGAAAAAGGCCCGTCCGACATGCGACTGGCAACAATCGTCATTCCCCATGAGCCACAAGAGTTGGAAATAGCAATCTCTTCGTTGCCTCTATCGGGTGCTTGGGAGGATTTTGTGACCCTGAACGTGAATCGCTGGCTTGGTCAGCTTAGCCAAGGTGATTTGGCAAAGCCAACCATTCTCAAGCAGACTACCAAGGTCAACACGGGTGCTGGCGAAGCGACCACGATTGAATTGGCCGGCATTCTCAAGAAATCTCCGGCGATGAATCCCCATGCCGGAATGGTAGCCCAAGCGGCTCCAGCTTCTCCCTCTGAGTCTGCTCCGAAAGCAGCAGAGCCAGCTTCGGAAGTGGGATTCACGTTTGAAACTCCTAAAGATTGGCGGCCGGGCAAGACCAGTGCGATGCGAAAAGCGGCCTTCGATGTGGGTTCTGATGGCAAGCAAGCCGAAGTGACCGTCATTCCACTGCCGACATCTGCTGGTCCCCAGATTACGGATGTCCAGGCTAATGTGCAGCGCTGGGCTGCTCAGGTGGGGTTGCCCCCTGAAACGAAACTCGAACAATTCATTGAGAAGATCGAAATCGACGGCAATCGAGGGAGCTTTATCCGCCTGGAGAGCCCTGCTGAGAAAAGCCCCCGTGTCGCTATGCTGGTTGCCATGGTTGAGCATGGTGAAAAAGTCTGGTTTTTTAAGATGACCGGGGATCCTGAGCTTATAGATCAGCAACAGGGCACATTTCGAGATTTTCTCACCTCGGTAAGCTTCGAATAGCCTTCTTAGCTGTCGAATCGTGAATTCATGGGCTGGATTCCTGCTGCACCATCTGGATGCTGTTACGCGAGCAAGCTCGTCGCGGTATGCTTAAAGTTCCCACCGACCATCCTTCCATCCTCTATCCGGCTTATTAACTATCGTGGCTACCATCGAAATCCAAGGCGTTGAGGAAACGGCTTCTCCACCATCCGCTCCCTTCAACGAGACCCAAGAGTCGAGGTCGATCGTTTCGGCTGTGGCTGGGCTCTCCTCCCTGCGATTGACCGTCGTGTTGTTTGGTCTGAGCATCTTCCTGGTGTTTGCTGGTACCCTGGCGCAGAGGTACCACGATATTTGGTTCGTGGTTCACTATTATTTTCGAACGTTGATAGCCTGGATTGATGTAAAAGTGTTCTTTCCAACGGATTGGGAGGTCTCAGGAGTTTTTCCTTTCCCTGGTGGCTGGACCTTGGGAGCACTGTTGACGGTCAATCTATTGGCTGCTCATCTCAGCCGATTTAAGGTTACTGGTACGGGCAAACAGTTGGGTCTCGGTTCTGGACTGATTGCTGCCGGTATCCTTTTGACTTATGCCGTTGTGCAAAGTGGATTGGGGGATACCGTCCGAAGTGAATTGTCACCGGAGTTTTGCAATGGCCTCTGGCACGCCCTTCGCGCAGCACTAGGAGCCGGTACCTTACTGTTCGCCTATTGGCTTGCATTAAATTTTCATAAGCGCGCTGTGACAGGCTCGTCCTGGTTGTGGTGGCTGGGGGCTGCAACTTGTTCCGTCCTCGTTGTATTGACGCTCTGGTTGTTTACCCATCCCGAAGCTCAGCTTGATCCCTCGGGACTTAGGATTCTCTGGCAACTCATCAAGGGTACCAGTGCAGGGTTAGTTCTCCTGGCAGGGTGCCGATTGGTTTTTGGCCAGCGAGCTGGCATCGTCCTGTTGCACGGCGGCGTGGGTTTGCTGATGTTCAGTGAACTTCATACAGGCCTTACCGCCAACGAAGCTCGCATGACGATCGCCGAAGGGCAAACGGTCAACTATGCAGAAGACATCCGTAGTGCCGAGTTGGCTATCGTAGACAAGTCCGACTCGGAGCGGGATGAAGTGACCGTGGTGCCTCTCTGGATGCTGCGTGAGGCGGCCGAGTCGGGGGATTTGATCGAACACCCTGCCCTTCCCGTTGATATTCGCGTGGTTGATTTTCTGCCGAATGCTACCACTCGTCTTGCCCAGCCGGGTGAAAAACCCCGTGCTACTGAGGGTTGGGGTAGCCTGCGCGTCGTGGAGCAGATTCCTCAAGCGACTGGTGCTTCCAACGAGCAGACGGTCGATCTTCCCGCAGCATACGTTGAACTGCTTACGAAAAAAGATCATGAATCTTTGGGAACTTTTCTCGTTTGGGCATTGCCTTCCTCGGCGGCTATCACAGAGAGTCTCGAGGTCGACGGCAAGCCTTTCGAGATACAGCTCCAGTTCAAACGGGTGATGAAACCCTACTCTGTTGAATTGATTGATTTCCGCTTTGACCGCTATGTGGGTACTGAAACTCCGAAAAACTTTTCCTCGGATGTTCGGTTAACCGACCCAGCAAACAACGTCGATCGGCAGGCAAAGATCTGGATGAACAATCCACTGCGTTATGGCGGCGACACGCTCTACCAGGCAGATTGGGACAAGGAAACTGAGCGTGGCACGGTCTTGCAGGTGGTCTCCAACACGGGGTGGATGATCCCCTATGTTTCTTGCATGTTGGTCGCCGCCGGTATGTTGTACCATTTCGGACTTTCCTTCACGCGGTTTGCCAGGCGAAAGAACAGCGCTGCCATGTCGAAGGATCGCCAGTCTCCGCTGGAAGTCCTGCTAGATTGGCGTTCGCCGCAAGTTTGGGTTCCTGCCTTAATAATGTTGGTCTTTGTAAGTTGGGTCGCGGGGCGAGCACGACCGCAGCAGCTTCCGCCTACTGAATTACAAATCCACGAATTTGGCAAGTTGCCACTTGCCTACGAAGGTCGTATTCAGCCATATGACACGATGGCGCGGAATTTATTGACCGTGCTTTCTGGTAAAGGTGAAGTGAAACAGAGTTCAAATGTCCCTGCCATTCGCTGGCTCTTGGACGTCATTGCAGATACTCGTACAGCGCAAGAGTATCGTGTGATACGCATCGAAAACCTTGACGTGCTGCAAACTCTCGGTCTCGAACCTCGGGATGGCTTCCGCTACAGCATTGAGGAGCTGGCTAAGCGCAACGATGAGATCATGAAGCAATACTTTCTGGTTAGAGACATTCCCGAGGCTGAGCTTACTTTGGCCCAGATAAAATTTCTAGATTTGGCGAGAAAGATATCTCTCTATCGGACACTCCAGAACTCGTTTGCTTCTCCTAGCGTGCGCACGGACTCACGCGAAAACCTGATGGCAGACTTATCGGCACTCGGGCAGCAAATACAAACTCTGGATTCCAAGAGCCCGAGGGCAGTTCCCCCTGTTAACCCCGAAGAACCCTGGCAGATCATGCTCGCGGCAGAGGCGAATTTCATCGTTGACACGATCTCGAAGCGCCCCGTCAACGACGCGGTCCCCGCACTGCGTTCTATCCTCGAAGCCTACCGTGCTAGCGATTTGGAGAAGTTTAATTCGTCAATTGCAACCTACCAGGAACTGATCGCAGAACGTGCCGACGCTGATTCCGCGTACTCTGCCAAGCTGGAAAACGATCCCGAGGCATTGCCTCGTAAGACTTCGGAGCAGCTTGATTTGCGCCGCATCGATTACGAAGCTTACATCAACCAGTTTAATCCGTTTGTGATCACGATGGCTTTGTATTTGGTTTGCTTTGTCCTCTCGGCCTGTTCCTGGTTGGGTTGGACTCAAGTGCTCAACCGTTCGGCAAACTGGCTGCTGTGGTTCACGTTTTTACTCCACACGTTTGCGTTGATATCCCGTATTTACATTTCTGGTAGACCTCCGGTAACAAATCTCTACTCCTCGGCTGTGTTTATTGGCTGGGCGGCAGTACTTTTCGCATTGGTCTACGAGCATGTTTACCGCCGTGGGCTAGGAAACCTGCTGGCGGCAGTGGTTGGGTTTCCCACGATGTTCATCGCCTACAACCTGGCAGGAGATGGCGATACCTACATGGTGCTCCAAGCCGTTCTCGATACCCAGTTCTGGCTTGCCACGCATGTGGTGTGCATAACGCTGGGTTATGCGACCACAATCCTGGCTGGGATGATGGGGCTGATTTATATCGTCATGGCGGTGGTGTTTGAAAAGTTGGACGCCGATAGTCGCAAGCAACTTACCCGCATGACTTATGGGACCCTTTGTTTTGCAATTTTCTTTAGCTTTGTAGGAACGGTACTCGGTGGGTTGTGGGCAGACGATTCCTGGGGCCGCTTCTGGGGCTGGGATCCCAAGGAAAACGGTGCCTTGATCATCGTGCTCTGGAATGCCCTCGTGCTTCATGCCCGTTGGGGAGGGATGCTCAACCCACGCAGCTTTGCCGTGTTGGCTGTGTTTGGCAATGTGGTGACCGCTTGGTCCTGGTTCGGCGTAAATCTTATGGGGGTGGGCTTGCACTCGTATGGATTTACCGAGGGCAGGCTCAAGTGGCTCGTGCTTTTTATCCTCAGTCAGGTAGCGATTATGGTACTCGGCACGATATGGAAGGCATCTGCAGAGGATGAACCACGATCAGTCGATGTGTGACAAGCGGCTGATCGAGCTAGAAAAGGCGTCGTCCCAGTTCCGAGATCTGGGTGGCTTCGCCTTGGAACTGTTTCGATAGTTGATCGGTCGCAAAAACTCGAGGGGTGACGAAAACCTCAGCAGGTTGCCCCAGTCGATATGCTTCTGCCAACCTGCTCAAAAGTTTTTGTGAGGCTCGGTCCAGGTTGTGAGCCAGGCACAATTCTCTAAAGAGTTTTTGCGAGTCAGAGCATGGCCGGCTAAGATCATTGCGTCGGCGATAAGCAATAATTGCTGCCACGATACCACCCAAAAGCAATACTCCGAAGATGTAGGGCACAAAATCAGTTAGCTCGATAGGCGGTCGTGTCCGGCGGAAATTATCTCCAAGACGCTCCCACTTCGAGAACTGAGCCAACAAGCAGACCACGGGAAGCTTGATTGTCATTACAGCACCTCCGATAGACCGCTGGACGTGGGTTGTTGTAAGTTTGTAAATACGGCCAGACTGCTCCGCGCAGCGTTCTGCACGGTGCCACTGCGGTCATGTGCGGCCACTTCAAGGGCTGCTTGTACTTCGGGGACAGGCCAATACTGTAGCGCTTCCGCGGCCGTTGCACGTACGACGTGATCGTTATCTCCCAGAAGTGTAATTAAATCATCAACTACGTAAGGTACCACTTCCAGGAGTTTCGCAATTTCTATTGCCCTCAGGCGTCGCTTGACCCCTTGCGCTGACAGTTCTGTCTTCAGACGAGGAAGATACTCCTCATCAACTCGTTGTACGAGACTTCCCGTAGTTTGTCGTACTTCATCACTCAGTCCGTCGTAATCTCTTACAAAGTTTTCAAAAGAAAACTCAGAAAGAGCTTCGCGAGCAGCCGTTCGCACCTCCTCATGCGGGCTATCCAGCAAATCGGATAATAGTGGCATCGTCCCTGGAATGTGTCGATTGCGTAATTGTCTCGTGGCTGCTGCCTGGACTTGAGGAGCCGTGTCGTAGACCGCCTGGAGGATCATATGATTCGTATGATCGCCAGAAAACTCAGCCAGTGCGTCACATGCGGCCGCGCGGCCTGCCGGTTCGCCTTTGAGTAGTAGCTCTTCGAGCGCATCGAGTTTATGGTTTGGTGAGATGCCCGTGGCACTTAGTAGCTTAACGGCTCGTACCTGATCTTCTTCGTCGAAGGACGACAAATGATAGGTGGGCACATTGAGCCATGAGAATGTTCGGATCCGAGAGAGATTGCGTGAGAACGATGCAGATTTTTTCTGATCATAGGAAGCGAAAAAACGGCACAAGAATTTGCGATCTGAGCGATGTGAAACAATGCTCAAAACAGTTGCTGGAGCTTTCTCGCTCCGGAACAAGTCGACCAGCAGATGGACAATCGCTGAATGGGTATTCGTAGCGAGGACTTGCGAAATCCCCTTAAAGCAAGGGTGATGGGGGTCATCGAGGATCGTGAGCAGCAAGTCATCAGTAGCCCCACAAAGCAAGCAGAAAGCCTCCAGCAATTCTATTCGCTTATGATAACGAAACCGGTCAAGACTGCGATTTAGGATGTCCAGGAAATTCTTTCGGAATACCTGAGGGTCGCTGCCGACATTTGGCCGGGCAGGATTGTACAGGAGATTATTCAACCGACCCGCCAATGTGAGCACAACAGTACTGGCATGATTGGCATGAGGGCTCGTGGTGTGTTCGGCGAGTGTGACTAGATTTGGCACAAGGTCGTACTCTTCAGCACGCTCAATGATCTGACAAGCATTGGTAAAGAGTTGAGTGTCCTCAGCCAACACTGCATCTCGCAAAGCAGCGGCAATGTGACCCCGCGACTGAAGTAGGATCTCCTTTTCAGATTCGTCGAGTTCGTGCCAGCGTTCGAGTACGGCTCTGTGCGCTTCCTTATTTCGACGAGACAAGATCGTTTTGAGCGATTCAACGAATACCTGCCCGCTCTCGTGTGTAAATGCTGCAAGCAGGACATCATTGGCAGAATCATTGCGACTCTTGGCCAGGACTTCAAAGGTAAGTGCGATAGGTGTATTCATAAGGTCAGCTAAACATGGATCTGGAAACTACTTCGACATTTTTCGAGCTGGCCGATGACGATTCCTGGATATGGAAAGCGTAGGTTGTATAAGGGACAGGCACAAAAGAGGGCTGGAAAATAGCCAATTCTGATCGACTGGGCGAGACCGGTCCCTTGCCATCGCTCTTCAGACCGGCAGAATTGATATAATACGGTTAATGCTGCTTTATGGTCGGGCGGCTAGTGACAAATCTACGATCTCGTACGAATGGGAAGCAGCTTAAAATGCCTGAGAAATTGACTGCCGAAGCCACCCTAGAGAGGGAGTATCTTCCCGTGAGGGGGAAGATTCTGGAAATCGCCGCCGCATTGGATCGAATTACTCGCTGCGAGGGAAGCAATATGCATGATCCCCGACTCAAGCAGTTTCATTCAGCCTTGGAAATACTGTTGGGAGCGGAGCCCGATCGTGCCGAGCGAATCCAGCTGCTCTTCAGTAGACCCTACGAAGAGAACTGGCCTGTCACTTTGCAGATGCCAAGTCTCTAAATACATCAGTGTCTTTTCATCTTTCACATTTCCCCAGGCAAGAAGTAGCGTGTATTACATCGATCCCCACATCCACATGGTTTCGCGAACCACGGACGACTACGAAACACTAGCCAAAATGGGATGTGTCGCGCTGAGTGAACCTGCATTTTGGGCTGGCTACGACCGCGGCAGCGTCGATGGTTTCCGGGACTATTTTCGTCAACTCACTGATTTTGAGTCGCGTCGTGCTTCCAATTATGGGATCCAGCATTTCACCTGGCTCTGCATCAATGCCAAAGAGGCTGAGAATGTCGAGCTTTCTCGGGAAGTGATCGCGATGATCCCCGAATTCCTTGATTGTTCCGGAGTTCTGGGTATCGGGGAAATAGGGCTAAACAAGAATACTCGCAACGAAGCGATCGTTTTCCTAGAGCATATTGATCTTGCCATGAAGACCGACGAGCAAATTCTTATCCACACGCCCCACCTGGAAGACAAATACCAAGGCACACGTATGATTCTCGACATGCTGGGCAGCGATAGCCGCATCTCCCGACAGCGCGTTCTGGTGGATCACGTGGAAGAACACACAATCCGTCCGGTGCTGGAAGCGGGCTATTGGGCAGGAATGACGCTGTATCCGGTAAGCAAGTGCACTCCAGCCCGAGCTGCGGACATGGTCGAGATCTATGGCCCGGAGCGGCTCCTGGTAAACTCTGCCGGGGACTGGGGGCCTTCGAAGCCGACCGCCGTCCCCGACTTCATTCTAGAAATGCGTCGTCGAGGCCATGACGAACAACTCATACGACGCATTGTTTACGAAAATCCGCTTGCTTTCTTCGGCCAAAGTCGCAACTTTGTGTTCCAAAGGCCCATCTAACAGCTTAACAACCATCGGCTTCAGCCGATGGCTGTTCGGGTTGGTTCTGTCAACGACTTGATGAATTGCGCGAACGATTGGCCGTCTTTTCTTTCATCTTCGCTCGATATTCGGCGTTGCGGATTTCACGCTGAATTTTGCGTTCCACGATGCTTTCGACCCGTGAGGAATTCACGACGTACAAGGCTGGATCATCGATGATGAAAGGAGTCGACCAGGTTTTGCCATCGCTTCGATTGCACACATCAAAAAAGTAAGTGCGGAACCGTTGGGCAGAGAAACCGTACGGGAACTGTGAAGTAATGTAGTCCGCCTGGGTGAGGTCTTCGACACCTGGCTTGGCGTAATAATGAATCATGCCATCAGGGGTAACGGACATGCCCATAGTCCACCAGCCGAATTGCTCGACAGGAATATCTTTACACTTCACGTCATTACCGCGTGTGTCACCCCGATAGGTCAAAAATGCGTAATCTTCTTTGGCACCTTTACTCCCCTTGCTGCGGAAGTGAATCCATATGCCGGGCCAATATGGCTCAGATTCGGTCACGGTACGTGAGCCAAAAAAGCCGGCACTCTTCGTGGAAGTCGTTGTCGTCTGGGTACTTAGACGGAACCCAAAGTGGGGACCCGAGCGGTTTTCCCATTCTTCCACAGGCGGAAGATAGATCCGTGCAACCGCACTTGGGATTTCGCTCACTGGAATGGTACCGATGCGTGCCAGGCTATTCGCCACAAAATCGTCTTGCTCAGTATTATGGGTATTGAACCCTGGAATTCCGGAATTCAGCGTGCGTAAGAGGAGCGAGTGCTTGCTCCCTTTGAGACCCCCAGCAGGTGTCGGCACGATCTGCATGTAGTCAGGCTGGCCGCGTTCAGGACCTTCCACCCAACGACCGTTGGTTGAATAACCCGTTGGCGATCGTAGTTGATGGTCCTGCTCACGAGAGCTCTTGGGAAACTTATGGACAAAGTCCCACTCGGGGTCTTCAAAATCGTCACCGACATAGTCGATGCGAGTCCCCGTCCCTGGCACGACTGGGCGGGCAGCCTGTGCGAAGGTGGAAATTATAGGAGCACTAATGAGGGCACATAAAAAGCAGATCAATGAATGTTTCATGACAGAATCCCGGCAAGGGTCAAGAAGGGTCTTAAGGGAGCGCTCTCTGGGGGAGCACTCATCAAGAGATATCGGACGCACTGAAGCGAACATTCGGTTCAAGCGGCACAGCAGAAATAGCTTACCCAAATCACCCGTTTTAGCGGGGTTCTGCTAGCTCAAATACCAAACTGCCGCAGCACGATGTCGGCTACGTCGGTATCGGCCAAGGGTCGCTCGACGAAGACGCCTCGTTGAGAAGATAAGAGTACTCCACGCTGCTCAGAAGTTTTCGCAGGGGCTCCATGGGAACCTTTTACCAACGTGGCATCGAGTGGGATGCCTTTGGCTGCCTGTTCCCAATACATCTCCACGGGATCGTATCCTGGCTTGCGGTGGATATCGACCGTGCGTGCGAATACTGGTGCGAGTTCGTCATCGAGCCACCAATAGTATGCCTGCCAACTGTTGGGCTCAGAGATGAGCACCAAGTTCCCGGATAAGGGATGATTCAGATCGTATACATCCAGTTCGTCATGACGCAACACTTCGGCTATGCCAGCTTTAGTGGAAAACAGATTAAAAACCTGCTCACAGACTTGCGGGTCGTGATCCCTGACGAAGATATGTGAAAACTGGTGATCGACCATCGCCCAGGCGCTACTAGAAGTGAAGTCGAGCTGCTCCCGGCCCTCTTCAAGTTTCACGCTTAAAAGTCCTGCTTCTCTGAGCAATCGGTTGGGATAGATCACATGGTCGACGGGAGTAATCACGTATTCGCTGGCCACAAGCCACAGAAGCTCAGTTCCGAGGTAGGCACGCGAAAATCCATCAACCAGCCGGCCGATTTGCTCGTCGAGTTCTCCGAGCGCCCGAATAGCCGCGTGACTGTCAGGCCCTTCTTTTTGAGCGGCGTAGTCGAGATGCGCAAGATAGGCGTAGAACAAATTGGGACGGAATCGCTCGGCGGCTGTGATCGCGGAGGTGACTATCCATTCGGTCGATTTAATATTGGCAAAGGGTCCCCAAAAATTTTGTAGGGGAAAATGACCGAGCGATTCCAAGAGTTCCGCATACAGCGGTTCGGGCTTTGAGTAGCACCAGAGCGACTCACTCCCATCGGGGTTGTGTTTTGGTGCCGGCCAGCAAACGACATCTGCTCCGCTTCCCACGCTATGCAAGGGAAACCAGGCGGCGGACTTTAGGCTGGGGTCGTGCTCGTGCATGATGTCCCAGAGTTGGGGTCGCTGAATGCAACTATTGGGCGCAATCCACATTTCACAACGTTCTTCCTCGCGAAAGTAGAACCCATTTGCCACGACACCATGTTCGTTGGGAGGTAAGCCCGTTGTCATATTGGCTTGAACGCAACAGGTTACCCCAGGAAAACTCGGCACTAATTCTGCGCAGTCACCCTCGGCAGTGAGTGCACGAAGCCGGGGCATGTGAACCAGATCTTGCTGACGCAGCCCCGGCACGGAAAGTAGCACGACGAATTCAGACATAAGTCACAAAGTATCCAGGTTACCAAATTGAGTCGATCAGCGGATTGAGAAAATCATATGCCTTATGCGCTGCGAGAGGCCCCAAATGGCTGTGACGACTAAGCTCAACATGCACTGGCCCATCATAGTCAACTTCTTTGAGGGCAGCGAGGACCGGGGGAAAATCGATCTCTCCGTCTCCGAACATCAAGTGCTCGTGGACACCGCGACACATGTCTTCAATATGAATGTTGACGATCCTTTCATGCCATTCGACAATGACATTTGGAATCGAGCAGTCTTCGAGGCAATGAACGTGCCCCACGTCGAGGGTCAGCTTAAGGAATGGCGAATCGATCAAACCAAGCAAGTTGGCAAATCGATCCATAGTGTCGACCAACATTCCTGGCTCGGGTTCAAACCCCAGCCGAACTCCATGGCGACCGGCGTAATCGAGTACTGGGTGGAGGCTTTCAGCGAGGTGCGCCATGCCGTCTGTGGGCGAATCGCCCGCTGGTAAGGTGCCCGACCAGAGCGAGACGCAATCGCTTCTCAAGGCTGCCGCGATGTCAATCGCATGTCTTAGAAATTCTACCCGCCGTGGTCTCCCCTCCCCTTTAGAACAGAGCAGCGTGGGTTGATGTTTGTGGTGAGGGTCCAGCAAATAGCGTGCGCCCGTTTCGATGGTCGAACGCAGATTGTGGTCGGCCAGCAGGTTACTGATTTCACATAATTCGGTCTCAAAATGGGGACCGTAAGGATTCAGAGCCGCGTGATCGATGGTAATGGCTACACTTCGATACCCGATCTCTGCCAAGAGTTCGATGGCTGCGGGAAGGCTGTGGTGTGCCAGGCCATTTGTGTTGTAACCAAGATACATGTCGCGAGAATCTCCACCTGTGAATCTCATTTTACAGGTTTGATTGTACACTCAAGTTTGACCAGTCCAACGGGAAAGAACGCGTATAGGCACGAGGAGTAGCAGGACGCCCAGTCCCGCAGGCCAGCCTGCCGCTAATAAAGAGGCTGCCGCATCCAAGGGAATAAATAGCATGATGAGTGCTCCGACAGTGTGCCTTATGACATTCCGGCTCGGATTTGACAACAATCGCTTGGCCAACGTTAATTCGATGATTAGCAGCACAACACAGATTATGAGCCAGGCGACTGTTGATATTCTCTGGTCCCTCATTGCAAGCGGTAGTGCCACAATCCATGCAAGGCTTCCGAAGACAACTGCAATACCGGTAGTGATCTCAGTTCTTCTAATTAAATGCGCTTCACTGCGGGAGATAAGAGTAAGACCATAAGTGTGGAAGCAAACTGCCCCGACTAAGAAACCAGCCATCGTCACTGCTTCAAGAAGCGAAGCCGCGATGCTAGCCCCTAACAGTACATTGAGTCCCCTGCAGGTACTCATGGCCAGAGGTCCCCATTCTGTCGATTTTTCCCAAGCGTTGTAACTCCATATTTTCCAAGACAATGCTAAAGCGAACATAATCGACAAATACTGACCACTCAACATGCTGGCGAAGAACGCAGCCAAGTTACCCATTCCGAGAAGAAATAACCCTGCGAGATATGCATGTTCCCTCTTGATTCGTCCCGACGGTATCGGTCGCTCGGGCCGCTCGATGGCATCCAACTCGGCATCAAGTACGTCGTTGAGTACCATGCCTGATTCGTAGAGGCAAACCGATGATAAGATCAGCAAGAAAAGTGGTCCTATGGGATGCCACTGCTGCTGAACGAGTAGAAATCCAGCGATGACGTTGGAAATAGCAGTAAAAACGTTAGCGAAGCGCAACAGTTGCCACCACGCCAGCCATTCAATACCACGAGTTTCCATTACGGGGCGCTCTCCGCGATACCCAGGGATTGCATCGAATGGCTCAGAAAGTTGTGTGCTTCTTGGGCCGCTTCGTCGGGGGCATCGATGTAGGGATAGAGCTCTACGGTGAGCCAACCCTGATAACCAGTTTCGGCAATTGCCTGTAGAGTCGCAGGAAAGTCGATCGCGCCGTGACCCGGGATCAGGTGTTGATGGACACGCGTCGCGGCGATGTCCTCCAAGTGATAGTGACGAGTGTGCCTGACCATCTTGGGAACCCACACTTCTGGCTCCTCACTCACGCAGTAGGCATGCCCCACATCGAAATTCAATCCGACGCTCACTGAGTCAACTCTCTCGACAAATTCCAGGTATTGATCAAATCGCTCGATGAACAATTCTGGCTCAGGTTCGATCAACAGTTCTACGTCGAGCTTTGCGGACAATTCGACGCAAGGCATCAGTTCTTCATAAAAAATATCGGCGGCCTGCTGGCGAGATTGCCCTGGAGCAAGAAATCCCCCCGGTTCGGTCGTAATGTGCGGCGCTTTAAGATCTGCCGCCAACTGCAGTGCTCGTTTCGTATGTTCACGACGTATTGCTCGGTAGTGGGGATCGGGATCCGTCCAACCCGGATGCCAATAGGGCTGACGTGGATCGCCGACAGCGTTCATCATGAAGGCATTAATGTTAGAGATTGTGAGCTTGTGATCCGAGAGTGCCCGGCGAATTGATTCTCGTCGTTCCGGCAACAAGCCCGCCGGCCAGGCATGAGGTACATCAGCCAGCAGTTCAATTCCGCGATAACCAATCGCAGCGATGCGACGTATGGTCTCCTCTATGGAGAATTGCATGTAGGCGTTCGAGCTAAAGGCGAGTTTCACAAGGGACTCCGCATGTGAGTATTCTTAAGAGCTCTCGCCGGAAGGCGAGGGTTAAATTCCGCCTTCCGGCGAGGTCTGCTAACTGGTTGATTCTACTTGGTGAGACATTGATCTGTTAACCCTTGCTAATCACAGCGACGAGCCACGATGGCAATTTCCTTCTTCCCTTGGCGCGTGATCAGTAGTGTGGCGGTTAGCTCTCCTGTGAGCTTAAGTTGCTTCCGCAAAACGTCTGGATTCACGGAAACTCCCCGCGTCTTAATCTCCAACTGACCGATTCCAAGAGATTGGAGGTGTTTGGAGAGTTTCGGAACACGAAAAGGATGGACGTCATTAACTTGAAAGCAGCTAATGAGTGAATGATCTACTGGAGAATCTTTTGTAAGATAGCCGTTAGGAGAAACCGACTCACATCCGAGGCTCGTCGACAGTGAATCAGTCAAGTTTGCGGCCCTAATCGCTGGATCGGTATCAAAAACATAATCCCCTATTTTCTTCGCAGTCGGTGCCTGCATATGTGGGTCACCCAAATAGGAAGACACCCTCAGCTCGGTTCCATATTCTTCGACCGCAGTCGCTCGTCGCATTCCACGTGCCTCTGCCAGGCAGCCAAACCAGGCGACCAATTGACGGCAAGATCGGCCACGGGATATCCATTCTAATTCGGCCCTTTGCTGCCAATCGAGTTTGAGTTTGGCAGCAGGGGCATACTTGATTGCCCCGTTCGGCGCATTTGTGAGCCATTCGTTGATGGTCTTTTCACTGGGCGAATGCCACTCAGGTCGTGTCGAGCGACGGTCATTCACTCGTCGGTCTGGATCAATGTGCCAAAAAGCTTGGTCCTGCGGAGAATGTTCCTCGGCGACTCCATTGATCATCTTGGCAGAAGACTCGAGTTGACACGCACGGAGATTCGCCTCGGCAAAAAGCGTTATTACTGGATCCTGATCGAGACCAAGTACCGGACCTCGCCGAGCGAGAGCCAGTAGATCACCCCCGATGCCACAACAGTAGTCGTGAACTTCAATATCTGCAGTGAAACGGCTAGCCTTGTGCCGTGCGACTGCCAGATCCGTGGCCTGCTGTAAGGCACGATCTGAGAAGAACATCTCTTGAGAAAGTGGACCAAACTTTTCAACCGCTTTCTCTCGCAGGCTCAACTGCTCCGCGATCAGGCGAGCGCGTTCCGAAGAAAGCGACTTTTTGAGCTTTTTGACGAGACTAGCTGCTGAAAGATTCCAGCAGCCAGCCTCGGCCAGCCAGCTTCTTGCCTCGTCTTGCACCAACCACTGAAAATCGGCAAAGTCGGTCAACTTTTCCTCTTCGGAATCTTGGGTAATGGTTTAGAGATGGATTCTACCAGCAATGGTTACGACTCGCGACGAATGAATCGATTGATTGGATAACTCGCACGACTCACGTCAAGAAGACTAGATGGCAGTGCTCGCATTGCGCGAGGTGAAGTCCCCGATTTGTCGATGAATATCTATGGGAACGGATTCCTTTGCCGAGTCAAGCCACTCGCGTTACGATCGAATCCCCTTTTTTGAGGTCTGGCTCAAATGTTTTCCCGTGTCTTAGGCGTTCCCCTACTAGTAGGGGCAGCAGTTGCAATTCCTTACGTCAAATCAAATGGCACCCAGGGGATATCCGACCTCTGGAAATCGACGGATACAACCTCTGACGAGTCCCCGAGTCAAGCTTCGCCGAGCCCAGCTGATGCGCGCCGTACGGTGACTCCACCGCGGGGACCGGGTGCCGAGTTATATCCGGTTCAAACTCCCTTGGAAGGGATCCAAAGTATCTCGCTCGAAGAGGTGTTTCGTTTCGACGTGACCAAAGAATGGGTCTACCAACATTGGGCTCGCAAATCGACTGCTCTCTCTGAATTGGGATTGTATGGTGTGCGAATTCCATTGGTCACTGGAACACAACTCACAGACATCGCAGGGTCCTTGACTTACTTTTTTGACCCCTCGGGCCGGGTGCAAAAAATAACATTTAAAGGCAATACGGGTGACACCAGCCAGATCGTGATGCTGGCCATGCACCGTTATGGACTTCAACCGCAAGCTAGTTTAGTGGCTGGCGAGCAACTGTTTCAAATTAAACGTGGCAGCGATGTGATGAGTGAATTACGCACACGTCCATCAGCAGTGCTCTGGTCGAGCTCGCCGCATGATAGTTTTACAGTCGATTTTCAGCTTCAATCGCCGAGCGCGACGAGTCCCCTCCCTGTGCAACTCCCTCCAATACCTGAAGTGAAGTCTCCTCCAGAACCCGTCCTAAGTGCTGAGGAAGCTGCCAAGAAAGCCCAGGAAGAAACGGCAGCCAAACAACTGGCAGCCAAAAAAGAGTTACAGGAATCAATCAATCGGTTCTTTCCCCGTAGCCGTGTGCCGGAAGCACAGATTAAGAATCTTGACAATCTCGAGAGATACTAGCATTTCATTCGAGCAGCGGTAACAAGTGACAGCTTCATGCACTATGCTGTGTTTATGAGTGAACTTGAGATTCTCCCCTGCCCCCTTATCGATAGTAAAGAAGCATTACAATGTTTGCACCGCGGAGTGTCCACGGACCAGCAAGATGCCTTGGTTGCCACGCTTGAGCAACTACGTGGGCAAGATGCAACCGCGTTGGGAGGGCTACTGATCGCCAGGCAACAAAACAAGATCGTAGCCGCTACCTGGATCCAACGTGCCTCAGGGAATACGGCGATTCTTTGGCCCCCCGATTTCGGTTCACCTGCTGCCACGGCATTGATGCGAGCCGTGGACAGTATTCTCAAACAATGGCGCGTACCACTGGCACAAATGGTGATAGGCACTCAGGCGGTAATTGCACCTGAACTGCTTGCCCTAGCTGGATTTCATAGACTTGTAGAACTGGACTATCTTGCATTGGAGAATCCTCGTCCGGATGAGCACTGCTTAGCCAACAAGCTTCTTTTTGAACCCTATGCCGCTGATCAACCAGGTCGTCTGCATTCCGTGCTTATGGAGACTTATAAGGGTACGCTCGACTGTCCGCAATTGAATGATCTAAGAGACCCTGCTGACGTGATTGCCAGTTATCGGGCCCAGGGAGATTACAAGGGCGAAAACTGGTTCCTGGTTCAATGGGATTGCAGGGATGTAGGTGTGTTAATTCTTGCCGAGCACGATGGCGGCAGAGTGGTCGAACTTGTTTACATGGGGGTGATTCCAAAGGCGAGAGGTCGATCATTCGGTGACGAGATACTCCGCCACGCAATCAGCCATGCTGCCGTCGGCAACGCCGAACGCTTGGTTTTGGCTGTGGACACCCAGAATGACCCAGCCAAGGCGATGTATCTCCGCGCGGGATTTTCTCTTTGGGATACCCGCACCGTCTACGCGAGGATTGCCGGTCGGTGAAAAGCGCTAGGCACATTCTCACCGAGTGGGCTTAGGCTAATTTCTATGTACCGTGGGTGAATTAGAAACTTGCTCGCACTATTTGCGTGAACAATTGTTCTAGTGCCCCATGATTTTGTGGTCTGTCTTCTCCGGCGAGCGCTCTAGCGTCGCTACATGAGATTTTGGCTGATTTCCCGAGTTCTGTGGGGCAAGAATTTTGCGATCGGACCAAAGTCGAATGGAGCGAACAGATTTTCCACACCACTTCCTAGGCAAGGGAAAAATTTTTTCTCCGAACAAGGAGCGCAGAAATGGCAAAATTTAGCAGTTCCTCAAAAAATGGCTTTGGGACAACTTTCGAAGCGGTGTCAAGTCCTTCCAGCTGGGTGCTAGCACTCTTAGAATTGGCCCTTCGCGTGGGAGGAAACATGCACCGCATTCGCCTCCGGGTATTGCATCGGAATCGGTCCGAGGCGAAGAGAGTGAAGAGTTTCGACTTGTTCGTGGTTCTCATTGGGCATTAGAGCCATACAGGAAGTGATCATGGAAGGTTCGGACAGGCTGTCCGCGTTGCGCATTGATTTGGTAAACCGACTCGGAAGAGAGCGTTATGATCTGTGGTTGGGCCCACAGACAACGATGGAGTTTTCCGCCAATACACTGCGTATCGGTTGCTCCACATCTTTCGAAGTGCAGTTCCTCCGCCGTAGATTGCATCCTCATTTGGTGGAAGGTGGGGCATTGGTCGCAGGGAAACAGTTCTCCGTAGAGTACTTTGTTCGACCGGCAACTTCTGCTGGGTCGAATGGCGACCCACCGAGTCAGATGCAACAAAGGCTATTCGAAGAAGATCAAAGTACCGTTGATCGACACACTTCTGCGGTGTCCAACTGCTCTGCTCACTCCAAGAGCAAAGAACTGAAAGCGGAGCATACAGCTGGGCGTGCTGAGAAGACACCGCAACGGAACAAAGTGGCTCCTACGAAACCCTCCAAATCCACTTTTTCGGCATTTGTCACGGGACCCTGTAACGAATTGGCTTTCCGTACAGCGAAAATGGTTGCCAGCCGACTTGGCCACTACGGACCGTTGCTACTTCATGGTCCTCCAGGATCGGGTAAAACCCATCTGCAATACTCAATCATACAAGAAGTACGAAATAATAATCCCCAGATTCGAGCTGTGCGACTGACAGCCGAGCAGTTCACCAGCGAATTTCTCGAAGCACTCAATGGGCGTACTTCTCCAAGTTTCCGTCACAAGTACCGCTCCGTGGATGTTCTGCTAATCGATGATATTCAGTTCCTTATCGGCAAGCGGGCAACGTTGGAAGAACTTCTCGTCACCATTGATTCCCTGCAGGAGCGTGGCAAACAGGTCATACTTGCCTGTACCGGTACTCCTGCAGAACTGAAAAAAGTGAGCCCAGAGTTAGTCACTAAGATCTCGGGCGGATTAGCGATCCCCCTTGAATTACCCGACTATGCCACTCGACTGGGATTGGTAAGACAATTTCTCGCCCAAATGCACCCAATCATCGGCATGTCGATCGACGGAGAAGTCGCTTCGATGATAGCCAATCAGATTGCTGGCAGTGCACGTCAACTGCGAGGAGCGATCAACCGTCTGATCGTCACCAGCGAAGCCTTGGGCAAGCCGCTAACTGTGGACCTGGCTCGCACCGTTTTGGCAGAATACGTCCAGCAGATTACTCCCTCGGTACGACTCTCTGATATCCAGCAGGCCGTCTGTGAGGTATTCCACGTTGAACCTGGAAGTCTTAAATCCAAGAGCAAGACTCGTTCGATAGCTGAGCCCCGCATGGTGGCGATGTGGCTAGCTTGTAATCTCACAAGCTCCGCACTGGGGGAAATCAGCGAGTACTTTGGCCGTCGTAGCCACAGCACGGTCATCTCTGCACAACGTCGCATAGACAGGCTGGTAAGCCAAGGAGCGAGTATTTGCGTCGCCGACCGAACTTGTAAGGTGGAAGAAGCGATCCGGAAAGTGCGTGCGGCACTACGAATTGCTTAAGAATGGTAATTGTCGGTCAATCATTCTCCACAAGGCTAGAAGCGGTTCCCCAGGATTCGCCAAAGACAAAATCGGTCAAAGGCTTCCGCTGTCGTTCTGAGGTATCCCTATCTTTATACTTTTTCGAGAGTGAGGCGGGATCAGCAGCATAGCCTATAGCCAAAGCTGTGGTCGGTTGCACATCTTCGGGAATCGAGTAGAGTTCGCGGGCCTTATCTGGAAGAATTCCGATCATCTGGTGCACGTACAAACCACGGGCAGTCGCCTCTATCGTTAGATTGGCACTCGCCAGCCCAAGATCATGGACAGCGGCTGCATTGGGCTTGTCATTGCGAGAAAACTTTAGGCTGGTACAGCCCAAGGCCAACACCGGTGCGGCCTCCGCCCAACCTTGATTTCCCTCAACCAGACAGGATAGCAATCGCGCGAATGCCTGTTTGTCCGACTTCGTAGCCACAATATAGCTCCAGGGTTGTTCATTATAGGACGAGGCGGCCCAACGAGCGGCCTCGAACAGCGAACGCAGATCATCCTCGGACACGGACTTGTCGGCAAATTCATAAGGACTCCAGCGATGTGCGATCAGATCATTGATGGAAAAATCGGGATTTGCATTTTTGGGAACGTTCATATCTCGCTACTTCCTGATATGAGAATTGAGGAATCTAGCCATGGCAAGCTGAAAATAAAACCAGCAGACTACAAAAGAACTGCTTTTGACATTGTCACAATCCTGAGTTGACCCGTCAAATAAGACTACCTACTACTACTCAGGAGATCGCGGCCTTCGTGGCATCACATTCTAAGAACTTTATAATGAGTTCGCAGTAGCGTTTGCTAGAATTCAAGGGCACATTGTACCCTTTTAAGTCCCAGACCAATCGGGAAATCAAGATGAGACGAGCATTTTTGACAGGTGTTATAGTTCTGATGTCGGCCATGCCCATGTACTCCGATGAGATTGGCCAACAGACTAATTTGCTGCTCTTGAATTTGGACAGTGCTTTTATCACCGCCCACGCGACTGCTAACAAGCTTAATCTGGACACGGGTGGCCCCATTATCTTGCTGCGGGACGGGCAACTCGTTTTGATTCGAAATAAAACTGAAGTTTCTACCCAAGTCATTTTGCCTGATTATCAAGTTTTCAAAACATTTGCACATGTCCCAGTCGCAATTTACCTCATGCTCGAACCACATGGTGTCGGGAATTTTGATACCCAGCGACTCGAACAATTGCAGAATTATAGAGCAGAACTTGAAATCGTCGAGAATAACATCAAGCAGATTGGCCTCAGTGGAGCCGACCTCGAAAGACAGAAATCAATTCTGACAGAATCAAAGCAGTTCCTCGACAAGATCATTCAACAGCAGAGTTTCACTTCTGGTGAGTTGCGATCATTCACGCGACACATGTTGCCTTTGATACAAGAGAACATTGCTTGTGCGGCAGCAAGCCAGCTCAAAGCGATGCACCGGCAAGTTATGGCCTGGAAACAGGAAATGTCTCCCGCAGAGTGGAAAGAGTTGCGAGTGGCTGTAAAAGGGGCGGTGCTGGCTCGCCAGGGGAATCTTGTCAAGCAGTATTTTCAGAGACTAATGCATGAAGACAGCGAGGGTGTGCGTCTCGTTTATATGGAGCTCTATTTTCCACCGACTCCGATGCAAACATTGTTAGCTACGCGGGCGATCGATCGAGGGATCAGTAGTGCAGTATTTGGCAATCCTGACCGAATGTTCACAGATGTCCTCGCAGATGCCGCTGAGGCACATATCAAGTGTATGAAGTTTGAGTAGTCTCACAATTTCTCTTGCGTTGGAAATGCCAAATCAGTCGTAGCGAACTACCCCAAGAAACGTATAATAGGCCTCACCGTCTGATCTCCGATCTGCATGATAGTAGCTCCGGATGATGTGTTTGAGTCTGATTGGATAATTCTATGCAAGCTAACTTTCTGATTCTGTTGCTGGTCTTTTTTATGTCTCTATCTCTCACTGCTCAAGACTCAGAAAACTTTCCCAGCATTGGAGAAATCGTCCGCAATGATCCGCGACTGGACGAATTGGTAACTCCGGATGTCCGCATCGAAGTGTTGGCATCTGGGTTTGAATGGTCGGAAGGACCGGTGTGGGTTCCACGCGAGGGTGGATATCTGCTCTTCTCCGACGTCCCACAGAACACGGTATTTAAGTGGGAACTTGGGAAAGGAATCTCAACTTTTCTTAAACCATCGGGCTATACGGGAGTGGGGACCTACAGCAGCGAGCCAGGAAGTAACGGATTGACGCTCGACCGGGAAGGACGATTGGTTAGCTGCGAGCATGGCGATCGTCGAGTGAGTATTATGGAATGGGGACGAGGAAAGCGCACCCTGGCCGACAACTGGCAAAGTAAATGGTTCAATAGTCCGAACGATATCGTATGTCGATCGAATGGCGACGTCTACTTTACCGATCCACCTTACGGTCTGCCGGATCGGAAACCCGATGAGCGAAGAGGTTACGGGGGATGTGGTGTGTTTCGGATTGCGAAGTCGGGAAAGGTATCGCTTCTCACCAAGGAAATGACGCGACCCAATGGCATCGCTTTCTCGCCCGACGAGAAAACTCTCTACGTGGCACAGAGCGATTCCAATGCTCCAATTATTCGTGCTTTCGACGTGAATAACGACGGCACTCTCAGCAATAGCCGGGTTTTCTATGATGCCAGCAGCGAGTATGGCAAGCGGAAAGGATCTCCCGATGGAATGACCGTGGATGTTATGGGTAATCTGTTTGCTACGGGTCCAGGTGGAGTGCATGTAATCTCACCCCGAGGTGAATTGTTAGGACGTATCGATACAGGTGAGGCGACCTCCAATTGTTGTTGGGGTGAGGATGGCTCCGTGCTTTATATGACTGCCGATATGTACTTGTGTCGGCTCCAGACCAAGACGAAGGGAATAGGCTGGTAAGCAGGTAATCCACCGAACCTCACTTGATTATTGCTGGTCTACCATCGCTAAGGGTTGAATGGAGAATTGAGCCGTTTGAGACGTGTGCCGCGTTGCGACACTGGAATGGAGAAATAGAGTACACGATGAGCCATGGAGTCGTATTAGAACTTGAAACTCGCCCCAGCTTTCTTCAAAGAATTGGATATGCGTTCATCGCGTTGGCGGCAGCCCATTTTGTGGTCGATTTCCTAGCGACTTTACTCCCCTCGAGTTTAGGTCTCGTTGAAGTCCGTAGTGGCTTGAGCCATTCCCAGGCTGCCTGGTTATTAGGGCTCGGATCGTTTGCTTCTGGATTGGCTCAACCTGTTTGTGCTTTGATTAGCGACCGACTGCGGACCAGGTTCCTGACCGTCTTAGGGCTTGCCGTTGCGGGAATCAGTTTTGGAATGATAGGGCTTTCAACTAATGCGATCGCAGTATCTTCGATTTATATTATGGGAATGATCGGAGCAGGCATTTTTCACCCTGTCGCGGCCACGACAGTAGCTCAGCTTCATTATCATCGACGTAATTCAGCCACTGCTGTATTCTTTGTGGCGGGCATGTTTGGTGGCGTGGCCGGTTCCTTCGTATGGCCCCGCTGGCTTTCTGCCAGTGGTGGATTTATGACTTTGCCCTTCATTGTGATTCCCATTTTGTTCTTCGCGATGCTTTTGCATCGTCAACTCTTGAATTTGGAACCAATAAGGCAACACCAATGGCACGCTGCAGACCTAAGACTATTGCGTGGCAATTGGGCAAATGTAATTATCTTGTATGCCGCGTCTGCGATGCGCTATTGTATCAACACCTCTCTCATTTACTTATTTGTGCGCTGGACTGAACAGGCAGTTTTGGTCGAGCACCCCCAATGGAGTGCAGAAGCGATTGCCAAAGAAGCTGCTCCGATTGTAGGCAACCTCAATGCCTGCATGATCCTTGGTATGGGTGTGGGAGGGTTGCTAGGCGGAACGTTTGTCATCCCAGGACGCGAGAAATGGCCACTTGTGTGGGTCCCCCTTTGCTTCACACCTCTGGTGGCATTATTTCCACACGTAGGCATTCAGATGAGCTATCTTTTGGCTGTGTTGGCCGGTGTAGGATTCGCCGCGATGATGCCTGTCACGATTGCGATGGCTCAGCACTTGTTGCCTCATCGAGCGAACTTCGCATCGAGTTTGATGATGGGAGGCGCTTGGATGGTTGCCACCATAGGCCCGCGGTCAGCAGAGTATGGGGTAACGCACTTCGGCATCGGGACGACGTTTGCGCTGACTGCCGCCGTTCTGGCAGTTTCGGGACTTGTCTGCTGTGGGCTTCGGGAGCCCAAGTCTCCAGACGTGGTCCCCTAATATCTGCGTAATCTGGTCATAATTCGACAGTTGCACTCGGGCAAGCTATCCTAAAGGAGTACCTCGAAGGTGTCTTCTCAGAGAATAATTTGCCGTGCATCTCCCTTTGAAATCTAGATCAAATCGGCCTTCCCTTGGATTTACCTTGGTGGAACTTCTGGTCGTGATAGCGATCATTGGTGTACTTATCGCACTCTTACTCCCGGCGATCCAGGCCGCCCGAGAAGCGGCACGTCGGGCTCAGTGTATCAGCCAGTTAAAGCAAATCGGCTTGGCAGTGCAAAACTACCATGCAACGCATGGTCGATTTCCGTTTGCAGGTAGAGATTATGGCTGGTGCCAGGCTCCTCAACAGAATGGTTCGCTGGAGATTCGCAATTGGAACGGTCTGTTGTTTCTGCTGCCTCATCTTGATAATCAGACGATTTACGATCAGTTTGATCAACGCCACCCGGCAGCGAATAATGTTTCCGGCAACGAAGTGTGCTGTCCACCTACGAAGACGAGGGGTAAGTTGATCGGTGATGCGAATTCGAGTGGCAATGCCAGTCTTGTCGCACAGGAATTGGCAATCTTCACCTGCCCCTCAGATATTGGAGATCCACGTTTTCTAGCTGGACTAGGTAAAACAAATTACGATTTTTCTGCATATGGCAGTTACGAATGTAAACCCTGGATTCGACAACTAGACGAAGATCGCCGGTTGTTTGGTGAGAACACCAATTATCGAGATAAAGATGTGACAGACGGTCTTTCAAACACGATCGCACTCGCTGAAACATTACGTGACGTTTACAACGGGTTTGGAAATGCGTGGGGTTTCCGTGGTTGGGTGATGATGGGTATCGACGTGGGTGCAAATGGCATTAACAAGTATCAATGGCCGGGCGTGATTGCAGAGCCCCGTCGTTCTCAATTGGCCAGTTTTTCCAGTGCTGGTAGTTTGCACAGCGAGGGAGTCAATCTAGGTATGGCAGACGGTTCGGTGCACTTTCTCACAGAGTCGACTGATCCTGTAATTCTGGAATCTCTGTCGACTATTTCTGGAGAGGAAATCGTGGCTTTGCCCTGATGTTTTTTGGCCATTTACGGTGTTGTGGCTCGGTTGAGGACTTGTGCTAGCCTGCTGCTCTTCCAAAAAAGACGAGCGTCACGTGATAGAACACGGGTGCAGCAAAGCAAACCGCATCTATGCGACTGAGCACTCCCCCGTGGCCTTCGATTAAAGTCCCTGATCGCACCTCTCCCCGATCGCGTCGAATTGCAGCCATGGTTATGGCTCCAGCAGAGGACATGAATGCGATCAAGATCGCCATTGTGGCGACCTGCCAGAGATTCTTAAAAGGGGTTGCCCAGAATAAGATGGATCCCAACAGAGCCGTGGCCCCCGCCCCTCCCAGGAGGCCTTCCCACGTGCGTGTCTCATCGATAGCTTCTGCAATAAGGTGCTTGCCGAACAGCCTGCTGCAAACGAACTGTGCCAACTCAGAAAACAAGACCATTGTGATGAAGAAGAACAGGAGACGTGCGTTGGCCGATTCGTCTCCCTCGGTGCTCTGACACTTGAGAAACAATAATGCAGGTACAAAACTCAAACAATAAACACACACAAAAAGGCCAAATTGAATTTTGGCAATACGTTCCAGGAAGCGACGGTAGTCTCCCGATACGGCCGCTCGTGCCGCGATGAACAAGAAAGCATACACGGGTATGAGCACGCTATAGAGAGAGTACATGTTGAACCCTACAAGTACAAATTGTGCGGGCGTAAACAGAAAGAATACCCAGAAAAGTGCTCGATGATCGCCCATAGTTGTAGGAGTCAGCGTGATGTACTCACGCAATGCCCAGAAAGCGAGCATTCCAAACAACACAACAGTCAGAATTGGATGGAAAAAAGAAATCCCCAATACGATAGAAAAGAACCACCAAGCCTGGATGCGGCTGTTGAAAGCATAAACGGCTTCCTCATCCAGCCCCATTTTTGTTTGACGTTTTAACCATTGCCCTCCTAAAGTAGCCAGGGATAGTAAAGCCAAAACGGTGCCTAGTAATGCCCAGTCTCTCATGTTCAACTTTCCTTCAGACTGAGGACTGCGTCCCGTGCGCGAGCTAAGAAATCCAGCTTCGGTTCACCTGCCTCGAGCCAGATCGGTGGGCCGAATGTGAGGGACGACAGGAGTGGCACGGGCAAGAATTCTCCCCTTGGCAGTATGCGATTCATGTTGTTGATGTACACAGGGATTAATTCCAGGTCGGGCCTTTTCTTTCCAAGATAATATAAGCCACTTTTGAATTCTCCTACCTCTTCGCCGGGACTTCGGCCTCCTTCAGGGAACAGAATCAATGAATGTGTCTTGCCAATTTCTCTTAACATCATATCAACAGGACTTTGATGAACCTTGATTTCTTTTCGGTCAATCAGCATGGCGTTAAAGACTTTCGCCAGATGGCGACGAATTGATCCACCTTCCCAATAATCTTTGGCTGCAATTGGACGAGTCAGACGCCGAACGTCCGCAGGCAACGAGGACCAAACCAGCACCACGTCCAAATGGCTGGTATGATTGGCAAAATAAACTCGCTGGCAGGTATCCGGCTGCGAGTCCACCCAGCGCACGCTCACACCACTAATAATTCTTGCGGTCAGTGTTAAGAGCGTTTCGGTTAACATGGATTAAGTCGTTGTCAATTCAAAGATGGCAACAGGCGATCTGTGGTTTTATCGATAAAGTCCCGGAGGGCGTAGCCACCGTGTAGGGGAGTAGCTTCCAGCCTAAACTCTCTATCCTAGCTAGCCAACTGCCGACAGGGTAGTCGGTGTCGCTCTACCAGCGAGCAAATCAGAGTCTCATACCCTTGGACCATACTATCCAGCGACCAGCGCTCCATAGTCCGTTTCCGCCCGGTATCCCCTAGGGCACTCCGCAAGTTGTCATCGCCAAGCAGGTCGAGTGTGCTGGAAACGAAGCCATGTAGATCTCCGGACGGGAAGAGTCTGCCTGTTATTCCATCTAAGACCGTCTCGCCCACGGATCCAACATCAGCGGATACCACCGGCACACCACAACTGAGAGCTTCAAGTATCGAAACGGGGCTAGCCTCGTTGTGCGATGTAAGAGCGACCACATCAACAGCCTGGAGCACTCGCTCAACATCGGAACGCGATCCAAGAAAATGAGTGACCTCTGAAATTCCAAGCGTCTCGGCCTTCCGTTCTAGCTGTTCACGCAAATAGCCGTCACCGATCACGAGAAACTGTGCGCGAGGTTCGGCACGCAGAATCTCAACAGCTCCCTCGAGAAAGAGCGCGTGATTCTTCTCGGGGCGCAATGCGGCCAAGATGGCAACCACTTTAGCGTCAAACGGCAAGCCGAGTTCCTCGCGCACGGCTCGCTTTTCCCCAGGTCGAAAACGATTCGTGTCGACGCCGTTAAAGATGGTATGGACCTTATCTGCTGGGAACCCTTCCTTTTCAACAAGATGCGTGGTGTGAGCCTGTGCTACGCCTACAAATGCGTCGGTGAGCGGAGTTAGCAGTTGATTCAAGCGACCAATTGAATCGGGCCAGCCCGTGCTGTGCAGTGCAGAGATTACAACTTTCACTCCAGCAAGTCGCGCCGCCAGTCGACCCCAGAACATCTTGTCTCCTGCACCAACGGTCACGATTGCGTCAACTTGTCGTTCACGCATAAGTTTCCAAAGCCGGAATAAAACTCGGAAGTCGAATTTGCTGGTTAGCATATTACTGTGAACAGGTATCTCGTTTAGCAAAAGGTCTCCTATGGGACCGCGTTCTTTGAGGCAGGCAATCTCTGGGAGAAATTTTTTTCGGTCCATGCGTAGGACCAGATTCATGAGTAGCGTTTCCGCGCCGCCTACCGGCAAACTGGTCACGAGAAAGAGAACTCGAATGGGAGAGCTGTCTATTGTTAAAATGCGCATGATAGAAGGAGTGATTATGAACCGAGATTGATGGGAACTTGTTTAGGAGCATAGGTTTTCAGCTTGTTAACTGCCTGTGTAAATAAATGCTGAAGGTTTTGACGTTCTTCCGTGTCAAAAACGCGCTTTGTCGATAGAGAGATGACACAAATGAACAATAGGCAAGCAGCAGATATTGTCACACCAAAAGCAAGGGAAATTGGCAACAAGGAGATCAACCAAGTGCCGCGGTCGACGACCATACCATATCGTATATTGAGCAGCTGCAATGTAGCGAGGCAAAGAATTGTGGAGAGAGCGGTTGCCAGCACAGCCCCGTAGAGTCCCCAGAGGGGAACGAGCACCAGGTTGAGCAGGACATTCACTGCCAGGCCCACCGCCAGGGGAACAGCAGCCAGGCGGGGATGCTCTGCACACCAGAGATAGCATTGGGCGATCACATAAATTGCAGAGACAACGCAGCCAGCTAAAGTCCATGGCAGGACAGCCAAGCCTTCACTATAGCGCCCTTCCAATATTGTTCCAAACATGTAGGGGCCAAACAGCAGCACACAGATACCTACGGCTTGCATTCCTAACCCCGTTAGCTTAACGGCGAGATTGATCTTCCTGGAGACTGTCCCGCGATGTCCCAATTCCCAATCATGGCTCAGGTGAGGCATGATCAGCCCGCTCAAGAGATCGGCAAAAGAGATCAGTAGCAGGGGGATTATTCGACTGCTATGGTAATGGCCTACTTGCTCCAGTGCCTCTTCCGCGGACATGCCACCTAGATGGATGATCATGGTGCGATCGACAACGGCAAACAAATGAGAAAGAAGATTCGTCACCCAGACAAAAAAGGCAAACCGCAGCAAACGTCCCCAGAAATCTGAGTGGGGTACCTTTTCAATGGGTTCAGAGACGCTACGGCAGCCAGGCCAAATATACGCCAATGCTCCCAGCGACGCCACCACGCACGCCAATCCATATCCAACAATAATACTCAAAACACTAGGGTACCATACTAGAACAGTAAGAGTCAGCGCAGCAAAGAGAAAACTCTGCGCGAAATTCATCACGGTTACAACTCGAAATAACCTTAGAGCTGTGAGCAACGATGTTAAAGTATGGTGAAGAATGACTGCGGCGAGGCATGCAGCGACGAAATATATCATAGAAGCGCTCGCTGGATTACCAAAAACCAAGTGGGCGAAGCGAGAAGAAAACCCTACTAGGATAGCAATCGCTATGGCGCTGCAAACCAATGTCCAGAGTGAAGTACGACGTACGAAGATTGCTAATTGTCCACGTTGACGATAATGTTCCAAATACCGACCGTAGGAGCCTGGAATACCCAGTACTGCCAGAGGAGCAAAAAGAAGGAGAAAACTGTAAGCCATCTCCCATTCTCCCAGAGTTTCTGGAGTTAACCACCGACAAAACAAGACGCTTCGACCCAGTCCAATACTGCGCTGGATGATCGTCGCCAGCAACAAAAGCACAACGCTAGCGGTCAGCGAGTCAGAGCGCAAGCGGGCATGTTGCTCAGCAGTCGGCGTTGATGCAGTGGCATTGCTAATGGAAGGCATCCTTTGCATAGTGTTTTTCACTTGCAATCCTAGCCGGATCGCCACGTGGTCCGGGAATAGTTCC
Source organism: uncultured Planctomycetaceae bacterium (assembly GCA_937925545.1). Lineage (GTDB taxonomy): Bacteria > Planctomycetota > Planctomycetia > Pirellulales > Lacipirellulaceae > Bythopirellula. The sequence continues at coordinate 201,692 of CALALR010000013.1, read as the reverse complement.
GAAGGGCGTGGCCCTCCGGCTAGGTAGCTAGAATCGATCTCGGTAGTTCCCAGGCGAAAACGGCCGCTTGCGACGAAGTTTCCTGGGATCGACTGTCAGCCAGTTCAAGAAGCGAGACCACTGTGGGTCGCCGTTGATGCGTTGAATATGAAAACTATCATCCCCCGGCATGTTGTAACCACCATATGCGGAGCACACTCCCCAGTAACCTGCTTGAAATGCGACCTCGAATGCCTCTGCAGTCATGTTTTCTGGCAGACCAAACGGAAAGGCAAAATAGCGAATCGGCTTCTCAATGAGCAATTCCAATTCCTGCTTGGCACCCACTAGTTCGTCGTACAAGACGTCCACCGAGGTGATTTGCCCGAAATCAGCGTGACTGCGGCTGTGAGAACCGATTTCGATTCCCTTCTCAGCCATCTCGCGAATCTGATCGAGTGAATTTGGAGCAAGGGGAGAGCCGAGCTCAATATCGTGTTGGAAGGGATCCCCCGTGATCAGGTTCTGGCTTGTCACAAAGTATGTGACTGGGATTTGATGCTCAATCAACCAGGGAATAGCATGGTCGCAGTTCTCGGCGTAGCCGTCATCAAAGGTGATACATGCCGTCGGACGGCTGTTTTCTTCTTTTCCGATTCGTCGCTGTGCCTCGACCAGACTCACCAATTCAAACCGCTCCTGGAGCCACTCCATCTGTGCTCGAAAGCGATCCCAGGAGATCGTCCAGGCATTCGGATGCTGATCGGCCACTCGATGATACATCAGGGAGATGATGGGGACCTGACCGCTCGACTGGCGTTTGACTGCGGAGTGTTTTCTCTGTGGCAATGTCGCTAAGTAGTAAACTCCGAGCATTTGGCTCTTGCAGGTATCGAGCATGGTGTTCTCCCGGTTGGTTCAACCCAAAAAGTTTGCAAAGTGATTTACGAGTTTGCTTAAATTGTGCATTCCGCTTGCGGAGCAATGTCGCCAGCGTGCTTTAAATCTCGGCGATACGATTTGAATGTTCACGGTTGGGTGCGGGACGGCACGCCAATGGGGTTTGTAAGGCTCATCGCCACGCAACAAATCGAACTCGCTTTGTCCTTCTTCAATGGCTTGTTGCACGCAGCGAATCATCGAGAGTCGGCCTGGCTCTTCTTCGCAACGAGTTGGGTCGATTCCACCCTGGTATACGTATAGGGCGTCTTTCCCACCGAAATGGTATTCCGCAGCGATTGGCTCGCCATCAAGCCTTAGAATCGAGAGCCGTAAATGACCTGACTTTAACAAATGCTGAGCCACTTCCCGATGGAAGTTAGCCCAACGAGTTGAAGCAAAGCAGCCGGGTTCACCAAGGCTCTGCCGGCGACGTTGGTGGAGGTCGGTTAGAATCTCCCAAGCCGGTTGAAAATCATCTTGTGACCTGACGGTGTGCCAGCAAATACGGTCGCTCTGAAGGATGCGACTTTCCAGTCGGCGTAGTTGTTTACGATGGGACTTCGATTGTATCGTCAGGAATTCTTCCCAAGTTTCTGGAAGGCGAATGGACCAACAATTTGGGCCAGCATGGCGGCTGATATGTAAACCAGCATCCTGAAAGCAAGCCACTACCTTGCTTAGGTGCGACGTCTCTTCGTTTACTCCATCAAAGTGCAAAGCATCCCACCACTCAGAATGCGAATTCAAGTAGTGCACGATAGCTTTCGCCACACTTTCAGAATCAGTTGTGGCACAAAGCAAATCGAGGTGTTCGCTACAAACTTCGCCATCTCCGAGCATTCGCAGCACTCTTCCCTGCCAGCGATTACACTCAAAGTAGCACGGTAGAATTCCTATTAAGTCGTCTGAAGTTCGGTGACGAACTGATTCAGATTTGCCACAGTGCGAGGTGTGGCTATCGCAGCTACATGTGGCCGATTCTTTGTATACCAACAACACAGCTAGTTGGTGTGTCTCGGGGACAGATCCGTAGTGTTTCCACCATGTGCTGAGCCAAGTCCAAGATCGAAAGATACAATCCCCAGCCAATTCATCCCAACGCTGTTGGTAGATCAGGAGATCTTCGATTGTTTTCACGCATCGAACATACATAGCTGGTTGTATTCAAAATGTAGAGGTTACTCAAAAGTCGTCTGCGAAACCCGATGGACATTTAGCCTCTATAGAGGGGTGTCCTGCGGACTTTTCTCAGACCGTTGGTACTCAAACCTACGCCAAGAAATGCCCCTGTTGCATTGGAAATGAGGCGAATAACGATGTTTGTTAGCAACGAAACGTTGTGTTTTTGCAACATACAATTCTGATCTGCTTTGCACGGCAAATTGCTCTCAAGAAAGCTATGCTCTCATAGCTTTTGATAGTCCGTCTTCCTGTGAAAAAGTCGTGCTGCTCTTGTGTTCGTTAAACGGCGCAGCAATTGCAACAATCCAAACTGCGTGCTTAGCAATGCTGAACGCTCAGTCGTCAAAATCGACACAGCCCAAACTTGTCGTCCTCTATCGCTCGAGGTAGCCTTCCATGAATTCAAATGCCCCCACAACAAACAATTTCCTGACTCCACATGATTTCTGGAAGCTCCTGGTTGAGCATCGCAATGTGTGGTTGATCCCCACAATTGGTTGTTCGGTTCTTGCATTACTCTATGCCTTGTTCATGACACGCAACTGGGAAGCGGTTCAAGGTTTGGTGGTTCGCGATGAAGCATCCTCCCATTCTTTGAAACAGCCAGGAAAATTCGCTGACCTGTATGAAATGCGCACCTTCCAAGAGACGATCTTAGAAGTCGCCAAAAGTCGGCAGGTTCTTTCTGCCACACTCAAGGCGGTTGCCGCTGTGGATTCTGAGGACACGCCGGTAGAGCCTTCACCAGAGGAAATTCAAAAGCTCCGCAAACGTATGAGCATGTTGCCTCCTAATGGCGCTGAGTTCGGCAAAACGGAAGTCTTTTATCTCGCAGTGAAGGACCCAAATCGTCAGAGGGCTTTGCTACTTGTCGAAGAGCTTTGCAAGCAGTTGAGTTACCGCTTAGGTGAATTGCGGAGCGAACAGTCCAGGGGATTGATCTCGGAAGTGGAGAAACAGGTGGAGCTTGCAGATCAGATCCACGAGCAAGAAAATGCCCGGCTGATTGCCTTTGAAGCAGAAATTGGCTCCGACCTTGGAGAACTTCGATTGTTGCACTCCGCGTCTGGCGGGCAGAGCGATTTGAGGCAACAAGCCGTTGAATTAGAACAGGAAACACGCTTGAACGAATCGCGGCTCCGACAAGCGGAAGAGCTCTTGGAAGTGCTCAAAACCGCACGACAGGACCCTGCCCAATTAATTGCGATGCCTAGCAGTTTACTCAATTTTCAACCCACTCTGCAAAGGCTCAAAGACGGTCTCGTAGACGCGCAACTGCGTGCTTCAAGACTCAGCGGAATGCGAACTGAAGATCATCCGCATGTCAAATCAGCATTGGAATCGGTAGCCAGTATTCGCGAAGAACTACATAGCGAACTGGACGTCGCCATTAAAGGTCTGGAAATTGAAATCGATTTGAGCCGCAATAGGCAAAACGTTTTACACAAACAACTTGCTGATCTTCAGCATCGATTGAGCCATTTGGCAGAATTGCGTGCAGAATACTCAAGTAGGGTAGCCACTGTCGACAACAGTCGGGCAGTGCTAAGTCAGGCTAGAAAGCAATTAAGCGAAGTACGTGCAAAACAAGTGACTGCTCAAAACGCTTTGTTAGTCACGCCTTTCGACGAAGCAGACACAGGCCCCTATCCAGTTGGAATGGGCCGGGCATCAGTATTAGGTATTGGTGTTTTGGGTGGATTTGCAATTGGGATGGGATGGTTGTGTCTCACGGTAAACCCGGCTCCTGTAACGCCAACAGCCTCTCAAACCGAAGAGCTCAGTGTAAACATTGGTCGTAAGACACAGCAGCGCCGAACCCCATCAGAAAAAGTGTTGGCTGCAGTTGCAGCAACGAAACTCGCTGCAAAACACGGTAAGCTCACGGGGAACTGGAGTAATCTTGACACATTTACTGCTAAAGTGCCCTCCACTAATTTCGTCACTCCGGTGCAATTTGACGCTCCCACGAGCCAGGCAAATTCCACAGCAATCTCTTCGTGATTCTTAATGACCGCTGATGAACTCTCGAGTTTATGGAAATCCTCTTCCTCATACTTGCTTTCGCAGTCACACTCTGGGCACTAGTGTATGCCCGGTATGGATCGTTGTTGGTAGGTTGTTTACTGTTTGTCACAGCTGGATACGCGTTCACTGGTAACTTTTGGCAGCTTCATCTCGGCCCCCTCCCACTTACTTTCGATCGACTTCTGTTCTTAGCTTTAGTGCTACTTTTCGCCTGGCGCTGGAGAAGGGGACAATTGGAGATCGCTTCGCTCGGGATGGTAGATTGTCTCGGGGTTCTGTTAGTTGGCTACCTAACCTTGCGATGGTCATTTACTGCGGCACCCTCAGAAGCTCAAAGCAGCGTGTCCCCTACATGGCGTTTGATAGCAAGTTTCTTAATGCCAGCCATGCTCTATTGGATAGTTCGCAATTCTGAACTCAACTATAAGCAGTGGAAATGGCTTCTTATTGGGTTGTCTGTCTTTGGGCTCTATTTGGCTTTAACGGGCATAGCAGAAGTTAAAGGTCAATGGTGGGCCGTCTTTCCCCGGTTTATCGCCAATCCTGAGTTAGGTGCACATTTTGGACGCGCCCGTGGTCCGGCACTCATGTCCGCTAGTTTGGGGGTTTATCTCACGATTTGCTTTTGGGCCACTTGGTTTCTGTGGGCAGAATCGGGACGTGCGTTGCGCCTGATATTGGCAGGTTCGATGCTGGCGTCGTGTATCGCACTCTTTTACACCTACACGCGATCCTGTTGGCTAGGTCTGGCCGTAGGTTTGGCCATGATTTCTTTAGTGCAGATCCCTAAAAAGTGGCGTCCGATACTCGTCACCGGATTGGCAGTGTCCACCTGTCTGGCAGGCCTGTTCATCGGAGAAAAGTTAATCAATATGGGCCGCCAAGATGTCAACGGATCTGCAAGTCATTCCGTTTACCAGCGTGAGTCGTTCGCCATTGTTTCGCTAAGAATGTTTGAAGATACACCAATTTTCGGTTGTGGGTTTGGACGTTTCTTCGACAAAAAGATGCCTTATCTCAGCGATCGTAGTCAACAAATCGAATTGGAATCGATCCGCAATCTCGATCATCACAACACCTATCTAAGCATTCTCACGGAGACAGGGCTAATTGGCTTCTTCTTGTTTGTCGCATTGCTGGCGGCATGGACGAGAATGGCTTGGAGACTTGCCAATGATCTGACGCGACCCGCCTGGATGCGTACTCAAGGTCTCTTTCATTTGGCGACTTTGATCACCTACATGATTAACGCAATGTTCCACGATTTGACGCTTTCACCGAGTGAGCAATGGCTCTTGTGCTTGATAACCGGCGTCACCGTCGGCCTCTCCCAGGCACAGGAGTGTCCAGAACAATTTAGTTTGCTGTCTGAGAGCTGGCTGCAGCGAATGCCATCAGCACGCATCCCAAGACACGTTTGAGGAAATGTTACTATGAGAATCATCTCGCTTTTTGGCATGAGAATCCATGCCTTAAATATGTCCGCCGCGGTGGAAAAGGTTCTCGAATGGTGTCGAGAGCCGCTGGCAGGTCCATGTCGGTATGTGGTGACACCAAATGTTGATCATGCCGTAATGTTTCAATCGTCTAGCGCACTGCGTGCTGCTTATCAGCGGGCTTCCCTGGTCCTGGCAGATGGGGCTCCCGTCGTATTAGCTTCACGGCTACTCGGCCGACCCCTGCCTGAGCGAGTAGCTGGAAGTGATCTCGTGCCAGCTATTTTTGATCGACAAGCGACTTTTCAGGCGACTATGAATCGACCATTGCGCATCTTTCTTTTGGGAGCAGGGCCAGGCGTTGCAGTGAGAGCTGCTCACAATACTCACAGCCGATGGCGACAAGTGGAAGTTGTAGGAACCTATTCTCCTCCCCAGGGATTTGAACAAGATACACTCGAAGGCCAGCGGATTCTGCAAAGAATAGCTGAATCCAAGCCAGATTTGTTGCTTGTGGGCTTCGGTGCCCCCAAGCAGGAAATTTGGGTCGAGCGGCATGCTCCACAAATCGAAGCCAAGGTGGCGCTATGCGTTGGTGCGACGATTGATTTTCTGGCAGGAGAAAAACCACGTTCTCCTCGATGGATGCGGGATTATGGTCTGGAATGGCTTCACCGTCTGATATCCGAACCGCAACGACTTGCCAGGCGTTACTTACGAGACGCTCTGGTGTTTCCCCAACTCGTGTGGCAAGAGTGGCGTAGAAGCGGCACTACAGGCGCTGCAAGCTAACGCCCTAATCGGGTATATTGCTTCCCATGGAATCACGCCTGGGACTTGTAATTGCCGTCGACGGTCTTCGTGCCTCTGCCTTAGGAACGTACGGCAACACTTCGTTTCCTACGCCTTATATGGATGCGCTGGCCGCGAGATCTCTGGTCGCCGAGTGGTTGCTCGGGATTTCTCCCAAGCTGTCTGACTTTTACGAAGCTGCCTGGGACGGCTTCGCCGGAAAGCTGCAGCAAGCTCGGGTTCGAACCTGCCTACTGACTGACGATCCCTGGATAGCCGATCAAGCAAGGAAAGAGCATTTCTTAGAAGTCATTCTTTTCGAAGCACCCAAAGTGAGCTCTGCATGTCGGATCGAGGATACCCACTTCACCCGATTCTTTTCTCAGGCCATAGAGCAACTAGCCAGTTGGCAAAAGGAAGTTGCAGAAAAGACTGAGCATGGATTGCTCTGGGTGCATTTGCAAGGACTCACGGGTCCCTGGGACGCGCCTCTAGAAATGCGCATGCGACTACTCGACGAAGAAGATCCCGAGCCACTCCCAATTGTCGAGCCACCAGCGGTTTTGCCGTTGGGTGAGGATCCCGATTTGTTGTTGAGTTATCAAGTAGGGTATGGAGCGCAGATCGAGCTATTAGATTCTTGTGTGAGTGGATTTATTGAGGCCTTTGAGGCTATGGAATGGTCGGCCCCACGCCTAGCGATGCTCGTCGGTTCGCGTGGATTCGCGTTAGGTGAGCACGGCGTCATTGGTCATTCAGTAGAAAACTTGTTCAGCGAGCAATTGCATTTACCATGGATAGTGCATGCAAGTGGAATGGAGTTCCCCTACCCTCGTGTGAATGGTTTTGCCCATCCTGCCGACCTCGGAGCAACGTTGTTAGATTGGTTTGGTTGCCAAGAACGAAGCAGCAATTTCGCAGAATCGCTGCTGAAGTTTGCGTCGGGTGATGGAGGAAGGCTACGGCAAATTGCTCTGGCCCAGAATCCGAGTGGTGAGCGGATGATCCGCACACCTGCTTGGATGTTGCAGGCTTCTGCAGAAACCGGCTCTGCCGAAAAGCTCTTTGTGAAGCCAGACGATCGCTGGGAGGTGAATGATGTTGCCAGCAGGTGTCATGAAATCGTTGCTAAACTCCACAAGTTGCTCGATCTGTGCCATGAGTCTGGGGAAGAGGGGCTTGATTTGCATCCAATCGAGCTACCGAGAGAGTTGGCAGAACCGCATCGCTAGCACTTATAACGAGTTGGGCTAGCACTGAAATGACATCTACAACTGCCCTAGCCCGCTCTCAAGGTGCTATCTAAAATCCGCCTCACTTATTTCCAAGCTGAGACAGCTAACTGCATTAGATGTGATAGGGACATTCACCTCGCGCAGCGATGCAGTTTTGCGCACTACATTCTAAGCTCTATTCCTCAGAACCATTCGGTGAGCCATGGTCGGACAAGGAAGTCCGATAAAGTGGAGGCTGACGGGTGATCTGCGAGTATTCGCACGTCGCTTTGTACCCATCGTGCGCTGTTTGGCGCTTGTGGTTGCTATGTGTGGAATCGGTGGTTCTCACAGCAATGCAGAAAGTACTACGGTGCGACTGCGCATCGCATGGGGAAGTGGGGACGGCGCCAAACATCGTTGGTATGGCACCGTCTCCTGCGCTGGTGCAACCTTGGCCGATCTCCAGCCCTTGGGTGTCGAATCAGATGCCAGCGCTGCCATCCAACTCGTCGAGAATGAACTAAGGGTAGAACCCTTAGTCAAACGTGGATTCGATGGTTGTGATGTAACGATTACAGCTGATTTAGAATCGAATTTGCGATTCAACTTGCGTACGGATCAGTCAACTGCACCAACGATTGTCGATGTACCACTTTCCAAGGTCATCAATGGACAAATAAAGGAGCCAATAGATTCTCTGGAGAGCTTTATATTGGTTTATCGATGTCCAGGAGATCGATTGAGGGTCGCTTCTTCGCGTGAGAACCTCATATTTCAACCTGGTGAAACCTGGCCTCTCAAGTTGCAAGTTGACTTTTCGCAAGAGCTTAAGCAAGGCCCGGTCGTCGTAGAAGCAAAACTCTACGATGATGCCAACTCCCAAGTTGCCTGGGAATTTCAGCAAACAGTTACCACTGAAACCACAGAGCAGAATTTCATTGAAATTGATGTGGTTTGTCCTCAAGCCGAGGGGGCATACCAGTTATCAATCACCGCTCGTCCGGAGGAGAATTTCACGACGCGTCTGGTCCCAGGGCAACGAACAAAACCTTATGTTACCCGTGAAATCGATTTGGTGGTTGTCGATCCACTGGCGAAGCTTCCCCTATTGACCGATCATTGGACACCAATCCTTACGATTGATCCGGCAAATCCCAGTTGGTGGCAACGATTGCCTAGCTGGGCACAAGTTACGCGGCTTAGTGGAAAGTCATCGGGATCGATTGGCAATGTTCGTCTGACCGTACGGCCTGATGATGCTGATGGGTTGGTGGAGCTGGCATCCGCGTCACCCGGTTCCGATCCTGCCTGGCAGTCATTTACACTTCCTGTATTAGAGGTAGGAGTTCCACATCTTGTCGAAATAACGTTTCCTGAGAATACTCGGCAAGAGTTGGGGATTAGTATCATTGAGCCTGATGCAGCAGGTAGAGTGAATTCTTCGGTCTTAGATTCCGGTTTCTATGTCGATGAAATTCTTTCTGAAAAAGAATCTAGCTTAGCGACGCATCGAATTGTTTTTTGGCCTCGAACTCTCAGCCCACAGCTTCTAATTGTCAATCGCCATGCCACTTTGCCAGGAGTGTTTGGCAAGATCATCCTCTCACGTCAGGATGAAGCTACAAGCAGTTTGGCTATTCAACCAGAGCGCAATCTTGCTACGGGACGGCTATTGGCAGCATACATTGGCAAGCCTAAGTTTACCCAGAACTTTGGTGCTTCAGAAAAACTGGACTCTGCCAGTGGTATGAGCGTGCAAAGCTGGTCTACCTTTCTTGAAGGAACTCAGCGCATGACACAGTATTTGCGCCTTTCGGGTTTCAACACCGTGTTTACCACCGTATCTGCCGACGGGAGTGCTCTTTATCCAAGCGAGTTACTAAAGCCTTCACCTCGCTACGATACAGGCCAGTTGGCTGCTAGTGGCCAGGATCCTTTCCGCAAAGATGTTTTGGAAATGATGCTTCGAGTGTGTGATCGGGAGGCAATACGGTTTATTCCGACCCTAGAGCTAGCCTCTCCTCTGCCTCGACTTGAAAACCTGCGATCTGCTAATAACCCATTAAAATCAGGAATCACATGTATTGACGTCCAAGGTCGTGAACTTCGTGGGGCTGGTGTTCAAGGTTCAACCTGCCAGTTTGGCTACAACCTATTGAATGAAAGCGTTCAAAATGAAATTCTCTCTCTAGTCGATCAACTTGCTGAGCGTGCGTGTGGACACACTTGTTGCGTGGGCATTGGTATTCAGCTTGAGAGCACAGGCTACGGAATGTTGCCTGGTTTGGAATGGGGATTCGACGACAAGACTTGTGCTGATTTTTCTGAAGCCACAGGAATCGAACTGCCCCTGCAGGGCGAAAATCGCGTTCACGAGCGTGCGGCCATACTGCTTGGGCCAGAACTGCAGACATGGAGATCTTGGAGATCGCAACGACTCACTAGCTTTTATACAAAAGTGGCCGAGCGAGTCCGTAGTCATCGGGTCGATGCTCAAGTCTTTCTACTCACAGAAGACCTTTTTTCCAGCCCATTGTTGAAGCAGGCAATTCGTCAGAACATGACGAATTCAGGCAAACTCGGCCAACTGCTCGCCGCAAGGGGGATCAGTTTGGACCAACTCGCTGCCATCGATGGAATTCAAATTGCCAATCCCATGACGCAAATTTCCAGCGAGAACTTGCAAGAGAATGCGGCGACGGTGGGTCTTAATGAGTTAGTTTCTAAGGGAGAGCTACTCCCGACCGAGTATCGTACGACGGATCAGTTAATTTACCCGGTCTCGCTTTCACACTTGGAAAGTTTTGACAATTTAAGTCCCTATGGAAAGCAAATGACACACCTGGTATCAGCCCACCAGCCAATAGCTGCAGGTGTAATGCGAGATTATCAATTGATGGGCGTTTTATCCCATCGCCCCTTTCCTCATTTGCTAGTGGGTGGTGATTACCTGCCCATGACTCTCGACTCAAGACGTCGGTCGCTTTTCAGCACTCTGGAACAATTGCCTGAAAAGTATACAGAATCGCGTACTCTCCAAAAGCAACCAATTTTATTACGCCTTCAGCGGACCTCTGATGCCACCTATCTCGTGTGTCACAACGAGTCCCCGTGGAAAGTTCAAGTACAGGTTAATCTGGGGACAAGTAAGGTGACCGATTGGCAACTTTTGGGGACAAATAGCTTAGTAAATGAAGGTGATCAGTCCACGAGCTCAGGTATTCTTCCACCTGGAGACACGTTGTGGACTTTCGAAATAGAACCCTTTGCATTACAAGCCTGGAAACTAGATGACCTGAAGCTTCAAATTGATAATTTGCGCATCATGGACGATGGCTTAATGAAAGATTATCTAGAACAAAAGATTGCGGCCATCCAGGATCGCACCGGGAATTTGAATATCGAGCGAAACTATCATCAACTGCAAAATCCCGGTTTCGAGATCAAACAGGGAACCACACGCATCTTTGGCTGGCAAGTTCGCAAGGGACCTACCGGCATTGTGGCGGTAGAAACGGAAAAGTCGCATTCTGGCGCAAACGTGTTACGATTGAAGAGTGAAGACCGCATGGGCGTTGCCGTGCAGAGCCACTTGTTTCCGATTCCTGAGACAGGTCAGATTTCAGTGGGAGCGTACTTGCGCGCTGGACAGATGGACCCCGACTCACGTCTGATTATAGCCGTCGAGTCGGAAGACGATGGGCGAACTTATCGGCGTAACAAGATATTTACAGCAGCAGAAATACCTACGGATCAATGGACCCGTTGTGAACTATCACTGACCGATTTGCCAGTTGGTTCAGGTGACCAAATCCGCATTCAATTCCATGTCGTTGGCAATACCGATCTGTTGCTAGATGATATCGACCTCTGCGATCTACGATTCGACGAACAGCGTCGCGGTGAACTGGTCAAACGCGTCTATGCAGCGAAAACAGCCCTGGGGGATCAACAGGTCGTCGATTGTCTACGACTAGTGAACGAGTACTGGTCAAGATATCTTGTGCAGTACGTACCCCCTATCGAGCGTGATCCTGTAGTGATTGCCAAGCAACCACCCGCCACGGAATCCAATCCTGAGGAGAATCGCCAAAAAGTGGGCGGTCGTCTGCGCAGATTCGTTCCTAAAATCTGGCGTTAAGAAGTCGTTTGATACTTCATCCCTGCCGCAGACGAAAGGGGATTTGGCTCTTCAGCCACTAGATACTGGCCCGGGCCGTCAACACTGTACCATTTGGTGAGTACATCCCGCCACGCACCTGGACCGCGAACCTGACAAAAGTCAGCTCGAACTTCATCTCCATGGGGATGCAAACGCGAGTATTTAATGCCGAACTTACGCATGTTCGGGAGACATCTTTCCGAACCGTACAACTCTTCGGCCAAACGATAATGTTCGTAGATCACGTCACGTTGTTCGAATAATGTGGGTGGCTCAGGCAGTGGCAATCCGGCAGCGAGTGCCCGAGCTTGCGCGAATATCCAGGGATTGCCAATTGCTCCTCTAGCGACCGTAACTCCATCTACACCCGTGTAATCGATCATGTCGAGACATGCCTGGGCGTCGAACAGATCGCCGCTACCCAGCACGACGCGATCTCCGGCATATTCCTTCAGTTCACGCAAAAACTCCCATCGCGAGGGTCCGTCGTACCTCTGAACAACGGTACGTCCATGCACAGTAATCGCGACTGCCCCTGCCTCATAGGCACCATCAAAAATAGTGAAAAACTTGTCACGGCTTTCTTGGGTATCGTCAATCCCTCTGCGCATTTTCACGGTGACAGGGATGTGCTCAGGGAGCGCTTCGCGTACTCGCGCGATGATCTCCAACGCAACAGCTGGCTGGCTCAAATGATACCCACCCCGACAACGTCCCAAGACTTTTTTCACCGGGCAGCCAAAATTAATATCAATCACATCGAAACCCTGCTCCACCAACCTTTTGGCAGCCGGTCCGAATTGGAGCGGGTCTGCACCCATTAGTTGACCTGCGACGGGATGTTCCTCATCATCCACATGCATCAAGTGGTGCGTCCGCTGACGTTTGCGTACTTGGAGTATCAACTGGTCGAGCATCACTTCGCAGAGTGTATAAGGAGCTCCCAATCGCCGAGCGATGAGTCGCATCGCAGTATCGCTATAACCGCTTAGCGCAGCTTGAACCAGCGGAAAGTCAAGTTCCAAATCGCCAATTCGCAAGTTTTTGAAAGTCGTGTTCGTCACATCCACCATTGTCGAAGGGAAACCCTCTGCGTCAACTCCTGGCTTTTAGTCGGAGCGCCACGAGGGTCTGGTAAGATTTTCCCCGAGGCTGGTGTGCCTTCCTTTGGGGTGCTTCTCGGTCAACGATAGTCTAACGCCCTTGTTATCTCATCGCGGACGGCAGGGTCCGATTCCAGGTTTTCTCGTCGTAAGAGGTATTCGCGTGCTGCATCGAGATTGAATTGTCCCAAGGCCCATGCTGCTGCTTCGCGGACCAATGGTTCCATGTCATTCAGACCCTTTTCGAGTGCAGGCAAAGCTTTAGGATCCCCTTGGTTTCCCAACACTATTGCCGCAGAACGTAAAAGCCCCCGGCGATGGGCACGCCAGAGAGGAGTGTGGCGGAAACGCTGCCGAAATTCCGTCTCGTTCATTTCGAACAGTGGAGGGAGATCTAGAGGATCTAATGCTGCCTGAGGGGTAAATTTCACTTCCTGGCTTTTAGGCGCTTCTCGGTTCCAGGGGCATACTTCCTGACAAATGTCGCAGCCGAACACCCAATCCTTCATTTCTTTACGTAGTTCGATGGGAACTGAGTCACGCAATTCAATCGTTAAGTAACTTATGCACCGGGAGGCATCGAGGACATAAGGCTGTGGAAATGCATCCGTGGGACAAGCGTCCAGGCAAGCCGTGCAGGTGCCACAGTGATCTGTCAGAAACGGTTCATCGTAGTCCAGTTCTTGATCGGTCAATAGCGATGCAAGAAAGAAATAGCTTCCCATGCGTTTCGACAAGAGCAGCGTATTCTTGCCGACCCAACCAAGCCCTGCCAGTTGCGCGAATTCTCGTTCCAATAGGGGTGCCGTATCGACCACACCTCTCGTGGTAGCCGTCGGGACTAAATCTTTTAACCAGTCTGCTAGCGTATGCAACCGTTCACGAATCAGATCGTGATAATCGACCGATCCCCGCGCATACCGCGCCACTCTACCTTTAGTGCCACTTATCAGTTTTGTGTCCACTTCCGAGTGATACATCATCCCTAGCATTACCAGGCTCCGCGCACCTTCAAGCACCTGGCCAGGATCGGAGTACGCCTCGCGCCGGTCGGAGATATATTGCATTTGGCCTGCGTATCCTGCGGCGAGCCACTCGTCTAGTCGTGCCGCACCTTGGGGTGAAGCCGCGGGGCAAACTCCGCACAATTCAAAGCCAAGTTCAGTGGCTCGATCTTTAATTCGTGCTGTGAGTTCGGAAGGGGACATTTGAGTGATTCTAACATGATGAAATACTTCTCTCGCCCCCCAGTGGATTCTCGTCTAGAATTATGCGATTGACCACTGTGATAATTTTGGAGCTAGGAGAGATATGACTCGATTGATACTGATTGTATTGCTGTTGTCCGCCACGACTTCGCCGACGGTTGCCACGGAACTTCGTTCTGGATTGGACAAAAAAGCAATGGATCCAACCGTGCGGGTGCAGGACAACCCGTTTTTGCACATGAATGGAAATTGGCTCAAACACACGCCGATTCCTGCGGATAAGTCAAACTATGGATCATTTAGTTATCTTGAGGACGAAGCCCAATTGGCCATTAAGGAGATCTGCGAACAAGCCGCTGCGGAGGATCATCCCCAGGGGAGTATAGAACAACAAATAGGTGATTTTTATACCAGCTATATGGATGAAGCAACGATCGAGAAGAATGGCATCGAATCGCTGCGGGGCGAATTGGAAGCGATTGAGAAGGTAAAGAATCATGATGATCTCATAGAACTCTTCGGCCACTTCAACAAGATTGGAGTAGAAACGCCTTTTGGGTTTTTTGTCGATCAAGACGATAAAGATTCCACCCGCTATCTGGCTGCATTGATTCAATCGGGAACGACGCTTCCTGATCGCGAATACTATCTTGAAGAGAGCGAGGAGAATATAGCAGCTCGCGATGCGTTGGTGAAATATGTGAATACCATGTTCGAGTTGAGCGATTTATCTCTGGAAGGAGACGAAGGCGATAAAATCCTGGAACTGGAAACGGCTCTCGCGGAGCTGCATTGGACAAGAACAGAACTGCGCGATGCCCACAAACGCTACAACAAGCACACCATTGCAGAACTGGTTGAACTTTCTCCCAGTCTTCCATGGACGACTTTTTTTGATGCTGCGAATGTTCAAGGAGTAGAAGAGCTCAACGTCTGCACTCCCAGTTTCTATAAAGAACTTGATGCGTTAATTGTTGAGACTCCTTTGGAAGTCTGGAAGGATTATCTCCGCTTTCACCTGCTCGATGCATTTGCAAGCGCTCTACCAGCCCCATATGTCGACGCCCAATTTGAGCTTTATGGTAAACAGCTTGCCGGTACACCTGAACTGGAGCCGCGTTGGAAGCGTGCCGTCGATGCGATCTCCGGCAAGCGAGGCTTTGGGGTGTTGGGAGACGCTGCCGGTCAACTTTATGTCAAGAAGTACTTTCCCCATCGTGCTAAAGAGCGAATGGATGAGTTGGTCGGCAATTTGATGCTCGCCTATGAGCAGAGTATCGATGATCTAGAGTGGATGACACCAGTCACCAAACAACGCGCCAAAGAAAAACTCGCCAAAATCACCACAAAAATTGGCCATACAAATAAGTGGCGTGACTATTCAGCGTTGGTTGTTAAACCGGACGATTTGTTAGGCAACTATCTGCGATCTGCTGTGGTAGAACATAATCGCATGATCGACAAGCTTGGCAAGCCGGTTGATAAAGAGGAATGGTTTATGACGCCGCAAACTGTCAATGCCTACTACAATCCGGGACAAAATGAGATTGTTTTCCCGGCTGCAATTTTGCAACCTCCTTTTTTCGACGTAGATGCGCATGACGCCGTCAACTATGGAGGGATTGGGGCAATCATTGGCCATGAAATCAGCCATGCCTTTGACGATCAAGGGAGCAAGTATGATGGCGACGGTAATCTCAACAACTGGTGGACTGATGAGGATCGAGCCGCCTTTCATAAACTTACCTCCAAGCTGGTGGAACAATTCAACAACTATTCACCGCTGCCCAATAAGAACGTGAATGGCGAGTTGACATTAGGCGAGAACATTGCCGACCTCTCAGGAATGTCGATCGCTTATAAGGCGTACAACTTGTTCCTGGATGGTAAGGAGGCTCCGATCATCGACGGATGGACCGGTGATCAACGGTTCTTCCTGGGTTGGTCGCAGAGTTGGCAGCGCAAGTATCGCGATGCTGAGTTGTTGAAACGGCTGCTGGTCGATCCTCATTCGCCGTCTATGTATCGAAGCAACGGACCCATGTCGAACTTCGATCCCTTTTACGAAGCTTTTGACGTTAAGCTCGGAGACGAGCAATATCGTCAGCCTGAAGATCGCATCAGGATATGGTAGTGGACGAGTATGGCTTTGAGGTCAAAGATCGCAGTTTTTTCCGGGAATTAACGCATTTATTTGCGTTTCTGCTTGCTCTGATTATTCTGGAGATAGCGGCCTTTTTGGTTGCAAACCAGTGATTAACACGTCAGACGAAGAGGTATGCAGCAATGATCAAGCAATGTGGATTAATCGTTCTAATGGCTGTCGCCAGTCTTTCCATCGGAAATCAAGTTAATGCCCAATGTGTCGATGGATTCTGTGGCGGGGGATACTATGGTGGTTATAACTTCTGGGATGCAGGACGCCTCTACGGTGTATTGTCCCAAAATGTTCCTTACTACGCCGCTTTCCCACCGGTCTACTACAGCTATCCTGTAGCACGGACCTACGGTTATAGCCCTTTCGCTTATCCGCCAGGTGTCATGACTCCGGAAGTAGAATTGGCAGCCGCTTGCGCTGAGGAGATCATTAATCCTCATGTTGTACCGACATCTACCGGATCCTCAGAGAAAGAAGCAGCCAGCGGCGACCGTGTCACAAAGACCCAGCAACGGAGCGAGCCTCTGGTCGTGACCAATCCCTACGTGAGTTCGCATTTGGCTGCCAGCAAGAGTCTGGTCGTTCTGGATTAGAGCCTCAAAGATAAATATTCATAGCCGGACCACCAAGAGGTCTGGGAATCCCAGAGGCAACTAATTCTCTGGTTAAAACATAACGCCATGCATTGCTAGCAATGCATGGCGTTTTTTCTTAATCGTCGGCTTAAGCACCTGTTGCCAGCAAATCTGTCTGGACAGAGTCGGCAGTTTGGCTAACATTCACCGCTTAGTAACGCGTCAGAGTCGCACTGTCGTGCCGTCCTGTTCGTCACACGGTAGAAAGGAATCTGCCGATGCGGTGGTTTCATACCCTATTAATTTTGTTGGTTGCCGTTGGATGCCGCAACCAGGCGACACCGATCACAAATCCATTTCTGTCGCCAGATCGTGTTCCACCACCCGCAACTGGAGTTCTGCAGCCTGGCGCTGCGCAGCCCTACTATCCCGGTGACGCCGTGCCTGGCACAACGAATGTTGTTCCTCCGAGCGGAAACTACCCACCTCCGGCAACAACTTACCCGCCTGGTACTTCACCTACTCCCCAGTCAACTCCCGTGACACCTCCTGGAGGTTGGAACCAACCGGCGCCTGCAGGTAGCGTCACACCATACAGCGTTCAACCCACTAGCGGCTATACACCAGCGACCATCAGCCCAGTTGAAGGACAGGTCGTTCGCATCGAACCTGATAATGAGAATCTTCGATTTGCCTCGGTTCCTAACAACAATTCGTCTGACATTATTCAAGTTGCAGCCGAGCAACAATCTTTGTCTCAGCAAGGTTACGTATACGAACCCCCTATTGCCAGACAAGGCTTTTCCCAGCCCCAGAATTCATTCTCGGCGTCAACTTCGGCCCCAACACTTCCCGGCACTGCCAGCGATGGCTTTCGCCCCCAAGGTAGTGGCCGACTCAACGGCAACACATCTGCTTCGACCACGGATGTTCAAGCATCCGCATTCCAGTCGCAGGAGGACAGCAGATTCTTTGGCTACGATGCTGGATACACTTGGCTACGTGGTCAACTCCAGTTTTATCCAGAAACAGGAGTCTGGGGACTCAGGTATATCACGATTGGAGGTGGGCTGGATCAATACGGCGGCGTAGCAGTGATCAGCAATCCTGAGGTTCTTGGCGGTCTGCAGCCGGGAGAATACTTGCTCGTCCAAGGATTCATGGAGGTTCTCGACGCAGGAAGTGGCCAATTCATGCCCTCCTACACCATCGAGGGAGTCCAACGCCAACGCTGACTTGCCATTCTCAATCGTGAGAAACGCGATATGATTCAATGGTAAGTTAGCCGCGTCGTAGAGAGCGCCAATGTAGCTGAGCGCTCATCTTTCCTAAAATCGCCCATTCCCACGAGTAACGCCTCTCCCCTGTGTCCAGAATCCCCAGCGGTCTATCGTGCAATCTGAGGTCAACCTTTGGTGACCAATTGGCCCGCTGCGCGACGTACGTTCCCCTCGTCACGGCGCTCGAAAAACAGATGGAGGCGCTCAATGACTACGATCTTCGTAAAACGAGTCTGGGTCTCCGCTACCGAGTTCGTAGTGGCGAGCCGATCGACAGATTGCTTGTCGAAGCCTTTGCACTGGTGCGCGAAGCAGGGAGGCGGAAGCTCAACATGCGACATTTCGATGTACAGATTCTGGGCGGAGCTGCCATCCATCATCGCTCGATCATCGAAATGCAGACCGGCGAAGGAAAAACTCTTACGGCTACGCTGCCGCTCTATCTTGCTGCCCTTCAAGGCAAGGGTGCCCATCTCGCCACGGTAAATGATTATCTCGCACGTCGCGATGCCGAATGGATGACGCCTCTCTACTCCGCGCTGGGAATGTCGGTTGGGATCATACAGGCTCAGCAACCCCAACCAGAACGACGCAAGGCCTACGCATGTGATATCACTTATGGCACAGCAAATGAAATGGGTTTTGATTTTTTGCGGGATCGCCTCTTGCTGCGCTCTCAAGGGGATGGTCAGCAAGATATCTTCGGCAGGATGCTCGGCGTTTCCTCAGGTGCAGGAAGTGATCAACCCGTGCAACGGGGCTTGCACTTCATGTTGGTTGACGAGGCGGATAGCATATTGATAGATGAAGCCCGAACACCTCTCATTATCAGTGCTTTACCCGGCGAAGATGAAAAGATCGCAGCCGAAGCGTATCGCTGGGCCGCTGAAGTTTCTCCGAAGTTTATTGAAAATGAGCATTACGAATACGATCACGATGAACGCACGGTTGAACTTTCCCTGGCAGGTCGACAGTTCGTCCGTTCGCTGCAAAAGCCAAGCGAGATGGACCGCTTGCCACTGTCGACCATTTACGAATATGTTCAGCGGGCAATCAAGGTGGCTCGCGAAATGTTTTTTGAGCGACATTATGTGGTCCGCGACGGCGAGATTGTGATCGTCGATGAGTTTACCGGGCGCATGGCTGAGGGCCGCAAGTGGCGGGCAGGCATCCACCAGGCCGTCGAAGCCAAGGAAGGGGTCGAAATCACTTTTGCAACCAACCAGGCTGCCCGCATTACGATCCAAGACCTGTTCCTCCGCTACGACCGACTGGGGGGTATGACCGGTACGGCGTCGACTAGTCGCGGAGAGTTGAAGAAGATCTATCGCGTGCATGTGCTCTCGATTCCCACTAATCGCCCGCCAATTCGTAAACAATTACCGACTTTGGTGTTTGGCACCAAAGATCAAAAGTGGGCGGCCGTCGTTGAAGATGCCATCGAGCAACATCGGTTGGATCGTCCCGTGTTGATCGGTACTCGTTCGATCGACAAGAGTGAACATCTGGCAAAACTACTTACAGAGCAGGGCATGGAACCGGTGGTTCTCAATGCCCGGCATGTGGCGCGTGAGGCTGAGATCGTTGCCGTTGCAGGGGAGAAAGGAAAAGTCACGGTAGCTACGAACATGGCCGGTCGCGGTACTGACATCCGTCTGGGCGAGGGGGTGCGCGAGCTAGGGGGACTGCATGTGATTTGCACTGAGTTGCACGAAGCCAAACGGATTGACCGTCAACTGATCGGTCGCTGCGGCCGCCAGGGAGATCCGGGCACATACCGGCAGTTTCTCGCATTGGACGACGAGATCTTGCTACTAGGCTTTGGTCCCAAACGCGCCGCCAAACTGGAAGCCCTCGGCAAGAAATCAACAGGTCCGTTGCGAGGAATGGAACAAATATTTCACAAAGCCCAACGCCGCGTCGAACGGCGCCATTTTCGCGACCGTAAGATCCTTCTCTATCACGAAAAAGAACGCCAAAAAGTCCAACGCCAAATGGGACAAGATCCGTATCTGGATACGCCTGGATAGAAGTTGTCTTACAGTAAAACGTAATACGGTAATCGAATTGTTCTGCTTCGAGCAGAGGGCAGATCCAGACAGGCTTTTACTGAAATCAAAACCGATTCAATCCGGCAATCCATCGACCAATTGCTGAAATGGTCGTTTGATCCAGCATAGGTCCTGTGGGACGCTCAAGTTGACTGACAGGGTAACCTTCCTCGCGAAGCTGTTCATTGTCGTGTTTCACCAGTGAAGTAAACGTTGATCCTTCTGGCAGGATAGAGAGAACTGCCAATTGGCGATTGGGAGAGTTGTCGGGAAGCTTGAGAGTGCGTGGGAGCGGAGCATTGTCGGCTATCACGCCATTTGCGATACCGAGTTGCTTGAACGCCAAGGCATAAGCCAACTGGCCTCCCTTTCCCTGGCCAGCGATTATCAGTTGACGGGGATGAGGACGAAATCGACTCACTGCGAGTCTTGTGAGTTGTTCGAGATATTCCATGTCGTCAGACATCCAACCGGATTCACTTGCGGAGCGGACAATGACCAAGATGATCCCTCTTTCCTGACAGTCCTTTTGCCACGAATCGAACATTATTCTTTCTTCGTCCTCATTTCCTGAGCCAAGCCAGATGACCAGACCTGGTCGCTCTGCTTCGGGAGTTTTAGGCTGTATGAAATAAGCCTCTTGCGCGAATTCAGGAAGCTTCAAAAGTTGTGGTTCTAGCTGCTCATTGGAATCATTTCTTGGGTCGGAAAACAACGATTCCTTCAAAATCTCCTCTGGCAATGACGTAAGCTTCACAGGTAGCGATTCTACTTCTCCTTCACGCTCCAAGTCGATTTCAATTGTTTCGCCTGGCTGAGCATTATGCATGGCGATCCAGGCTTTGGAGAGCGTCGGTGTGGCGTGATCGCCGATCTTCGTAATGCGATCCTGTGGTTGGATACCCGCTGCTGCTGCAGGGCTCTCTGGCCACACGTGCTCCACTTTGATCCCTTCGCCTTCGCTGGTTGCAGGGAGAATGCCAAGGAACGAGTGGCGGTAGGAGGCGAGTTTACCCGACAATACAATCGGCGAGTCGTATTCTTCTGCTGATTCTCCGACACCGCGACGTAGCGAGAAAGTTAGTTTGTCCCCAGCATAGCTCGGCTTGAGATGAAACTGCAATTGATTCTGGCTATCTACTGCCGCTCCGTTTACAGCGATGATCGTGTCGTTGGGTTTCCAACCTGCTTCGGCTGCTGGCGAACCTGGCCAGACAGTGGCAATCAAAGGGGGCTCCGTATAGGGGCTGCCCGATTTGAAGCTGACCCCCATTTTTCCTGGCAACAAATCATCCCCTTCTCTCCAGCGGTCCATTACGGAGAAAATGTGTACCAGAGGTACGGCGAAACCAATGCCCGAATCGTAAAATTCCACTCCTGCAAGGGCGTTCTCGGGGCCACTATCTCCCGCTTGTGGAGACATGGGCACCAGTACCCCATAAACTCGACCACGGATATCGACCAGCGGTCCACCGTAATTGGCAGGCGAGACGTTTGCATCAGTTTGCACGACTCGACCATGCATCCGATTAAGCGCACTGATAATTCCCAGTGATATATCAACTTCGTCAGTCTGAAATGTACGTCCTAGGGCGATAGCCCATTGTCCTACGGCCATTTCTTCTTCAAGAATGGGGGTGGGAACCGGCAGCATCTGGTCGGTTTCTACTTTGAGTAACACCAGCATACGATTCAAATCCCGAGCCACCAATTCAGCGGGGACTTGTTTCCCGCTGGGCAACCTTACAAGGATCGAACTGGGTTGCTGGGCAAAATTATAAGCACTTGAGACAATATACCCATCGGCGGAGACAATCAGCCCAGTGAGTGGACCTTGGCTGAGTTGAGTCTTACCGATTCGATCCAGACCTCCGACTGTGCGAATTTGCACTACGGAATCGGCAACTTCCGCTGTCGCATTGTGAAAAGTGGCGTCGACGAGTGCATCTGCAGGTTCAGTGGCTGTAAGAGATTCGTGGCAAACAAGGCAAAACACCATGGCCACCACGCTATAGGGTAAGATCCTAGTTTTCTGCATTTTCATCGTTCGCCTGTAAGGTAACTTCGACCAGCTCACCGTCGCGAAGAACACTGACTTCGATTTCTTCTCGCACGTCATGGTATTTCAGGGCTTCGTACAATGCTCGGCAAGAGGTGATCTGACGGTCTGAAACGAATACGATCAAATCATCGGCCCGCAATCCGGCCCGTTCGGCAGGCGAAGCTCGCCTTATGGAATCAATGTAAGGTGGGGTGAGTGGCAAAACGTCAGGAACCAATCGCATGCCCAGGAGTTCGGCTGTGAGCGATTGCTCAGGCAACTGAGAGGGAGGTTTCCTTGGAGTTTCATGGCCAGCAAGCAACTTGTTGACACTCCCGGCAAAACTGACGGTCGGCAGTGCATAATTCAGCCAAGTGCCTGTGACGCGACTCTTAACCTCCTTGCCCAGTACCCCCAGCAAGTTGCCTTGCCAATCGATAAGCGCTCCACCCGCAGCACCCGGATTATTTGCATATGCATCTACGACGTATACTTCTTCACGATTAGCAGTAGTGAATGCACCACGTCGAGCCTCAAGCGGAGCGATTGCGGTGATCGTGCCTTGGAGTACGCTGACAGGTTCGTCTCCTGTTGCAATGCTATAAAGATTGCTCAAAGCCAGTATGCGATCCCCGACTCGAGCCGATGTGTTAGTCTGCAAGTCAAAGTAGGGCAAATTTTCATCTTCTATTGGAATTCTCAAGAGAGCCAGTTCCAGCACAGGATCGCTACCAAGATATTCCGGCAAAAAACTCCGACCGTCGTCCAAAACCACGGCCAAGTCGTCTGTATCAAGCACGTAGCTAAGTGCAGTCAGCACATGGCCCGAGGGAGAGATTAGAATCCCCGTTTGGTGAGCCTCGAGTTGCCGTAAACCACCTGCACCAAAGATCTTGACGATCTTGGTCTGGGCTGAGCGAATTACTTCCGTCAGCTTGGCCTCAGCTGACCAAGTTGCCTGGGGCATAGTGGTCATACAAAGCACGGAAACCAGAAAAGCTAAACTTGAAATAAATCTAATCAATTGGTAGCTCCCGACTTCGTGGAGGAATTATCACCGTCCTGCCAGGTTTCGATTTGCATTTCCGCAAAAGTTTTTTCCTGATGTCGAACCTGCCAGCGTGTTGGTAGTCGCCGACCCGAGATTTCCTGGAAGTTCGCAAAACGAATCGCACAGGGATCCATATCATCTGCAGAGAAAAGCTCTATACCCACAAGATCTCCTACTTCCGGCAGAAAGAGAAATCGTATCTCCACCCCACCGTAGATACCCACCATGCAATCGAGTAGTTCACCCTCAGGACCTTCCGGCAATTGCCCTAAATAGTAGACTTCGCCAAACTTCGACAATCCCCTATCGATTATGCGTTGCCAGAGATGGAGTGCTAGTAGCAACCCTCCTGAGCCTGGTGGACTAAGTTGGGTTTCCAAATCGCCGGAAAAGACTGCACCTGACTGCCCCATTGGCATGCGAATTTCACCCAATTCGCCATCGAGTCGTATCTCAAATTGCTCGTCATCAGCCAGGCTTCCTGCAATCAACCAATTAGTGCCCATTTGATTCAGGGCATTCTTGCTGATGTAGGATTGCCAAAGCTGTTCTTGCCGTTGTCGGTTATACCAGTAGTTGGCGTAGCCGCGAACTTCCTCGTAGCGAGATTGCACGGCACTGGGTAACTCGGCCGTTTCAGGGATCAAGTCGCGGATGTCTGGAAGTGGCTGATCCTCTTGTTCATTTTCAGGTTGAGGTGGAGAGCCTTCGGGTGGTTCACTTGGCTCCTCAGCTTGCTGCTGAATCATGTCAACCAATTGGGCAGGGTCGTGGAGGCCAGGGAGCCGGAGTCGTATAGAATAGGTTTTGCCATCACGACGATATGCCAGCGGCACCGTCCAATCGCGTGGATAAGTTCCCAGGGCAGTTTTGAGTGCATTTGCAGTGCGAATTTCGCGGCCGGCAAATCTCAAGATTTGATCGTCGTATCGCAGTCCACGTCGATAGGCATCACTAGTGTCGAGGATGTCATCGACAACTACACGACCGATTTCTTCTGTTGTGACTGTAAATCCAAGCGAGGCATGATCGACGATACGACCGCTCTTCAGATGCGATACAAAGCGTTTAATCTGGTTGATCGAGATTGCATAGCCGACACCAACATTTACCCGTCCACGCTTTTCGAAAGAACAACGACCATTAATGCCGATAAGTTGGCCTTCGGCGTCAAACAATGCGCCACCTGAATTACCAGGATTGACTGCCGCATCGGTTTGCAGACAATCGGCATATTCCAACAATGTTCCAGCTGGATACTGATAGCGGTGTACTCCTGAAATCATGCCGTAGCTAATCGATGGACTGAAATCGTCGGCTAACAGAAATGGATTTCCAGCGGTGAAAACCCAATCGCCGACTTGCACAAGATCGCTATCCCCCAACTGGGCGACGGGAAAATCGTTGCGACCCAAGAGCTGGATCAATGCGACATCCCCTACCGGATCGACTCCAACTATTACGGCATCATAAAGTTGACCATCATTTAAACCACACTTCATCGCTACCCCACAGGGAGCCACGACATGGAAGTTGGTCAGAGCAAATCCATCTGGCGTAATCAGAACGCCCGATCCTCCACTTTGTCCAGAAGCCTCTAAGATTGATACGGAGGCAGCAGAAGCCCGCTCGATCACTGCTACTCTTGCTTCTTCAGCCGCCAATACCTCTGGGGGTGGTGTCGGTGCTGCACTCACAATGGTCTGCAGTACCAAGAACGGGAGGCAGAGTAAAAGTGCGAGAAACTTCATTTGACCAGTCGTGCCTCCACAAGGTGGAGTCGATCTCCCAGATCGAGATTCGACCCATAATCCACGAGTATCTGAAGTTTTTGCTTACCTGAGATTTCCACATCAATCGCGACTGGCGGTTGGCTTCCATCAATTACTGTTTCAAACAATGCTTCACCGTCGGCTGCTATGCTAAGAAGCACGTTGCCTTGAGCAAGAGTTTCTGGATCAATGCCTGCTGTAGCAACGAAGCGTCTCATTCCCCGAGGTAAGCGATATTCCAAATTTGTGCGACTCCTTAGCGCCAAGCCCTTCGCATAGGACTTCAAGATGATGCCCTCTTCGTCTTCTTTGCCCTCTTCCTTTTGCCAGGAAAGTGTGAGTGGAGAGCCATCGAAAGATGTATCGCGCCGCGGCATTCCCAATAGTTTCACCCTTTCGTCTGACGTCGGTAGCTCTATTAATGGAGTCCATTTTTGGCGAAATGGCTCGAGATCGCTCAAATAAGTTAACTTACCCACTGAGTAATCCGCCGTCTGAATACTAGTCAGGGGAACGTTAAAATGAAGTTCTAAAGTGGTTGTCAATGCGAGGCCACTTCCATCACGCAGAATCTTAGCAACCGGTATCTGAATTCCACTTCCAAGATGTAGCCAACAAACGGGCTCATTAAGCTCTACTGGTCGAGAATGAAAATAAGAGAGTGCCACTACTTTTGATCGCTTAACCGGAATCGCTTCCCCTTCCCAGGTAAAGTTAACATCCGAGACAGATACATCATTAATTACACCATTCAATAGGTTGAGTTCAGAAGATTCTTTTTTGCTGATGACCAGTACATCGCTAGTGCTTGTTTCCTTATCCAATTTGGACAACAAGGATTGAGCAGGCTCTTCTGCATTAGAAAGAATGACGAATGCAATGTGCTCAGTCGGAATCGAGAGGGGAATGGCAGACAACTGGGTTTCTATGGTTGCTAGGTGATTAGCAACCTCAAAACTCATCGCTGGAAAACGAGTCCCGTCGATTAGCTGTACAAGTATGTCCGATGAAGCCACCTCATGGGTAGGCGACTGATGGTGGATGCTAAGCAACTCTGTTGCTGCAAACTCCAATTGTTGGTTTGTATCTCTGAGAGTCACCGATTCGGTGCTCCAGTCAATAAGTATCCCTTGAATTGTAGGGCCGTCGACCGTGGTTACTGCCACCGATAGAAGATCTTCGCTCCTGGCTTCAGTAGCCCAACACATGCAAAGGACGATTAGAATACCGTGATATCTTGTAGGGAATAACATAATTTTTTTCTGGCCAAGCTGTTGCTGACTCCACCCTCCAAGAATTCAAATCGTGTCAATGATCGAGGAATCCAAGGCTAAAGAATGGCGTCTGTCACCCTCTGAGGTCGCACTGGCCTCCTATGGGGATTCTCGACGGGAATTTTCATCGGCGAGATCACGAAAATACTGCTCGATCAACTGCCGATAATGTGCGGGAAATTCGCGTCCAATCTGCTGAAGGGCTTCTTCACGTTCTTTAGGGGGAAGATCACCCCAGCCTGCTTCGGTGCCAATGTCTTTTTTGTCGACTTTGCCGGGGGCCTTGAGTGAGGGGAGCATGCTGTCCTGCATGGGAGTGGAACTCTGTGCGGAACCACTCTTGGAACACTGTTGCTGTTGTTGCTGCTCTTCGATTTTCTTGATGAGACTATCTAAAGAATCCACAACCCCTTTTTCCACCATCTGTACTTGTTTGCCAGCCTGCCCTAGATCCAAGCGTCGACGCACATCGTTCATCCGCCGAGAGACATGATCGAGCGATTCGTCTTGTAGACCTGCCAAGTCCTGCGCAACCAACTCGGCGACCTGGCGATAGCGAGTAGGGATCGAATTTTCTTGTTCCATCAGCTCAATTAAAGCCGCTCGACTGCGATCTGGTTCTACAAGTTGGTGATGAGCCACCATACGGCAGAACAAGAGGCTGGCGGGATCGACGACCTCCTGCACATGAACGTCTTCCAAGAGTGCCAATGCGTCGTCATATCTCGCATGTTGATTCAACCAGCGCGCTAGATAAAGCCGAACATTGTTTTGCACGAAATCGGGATATTCTCTGGACATGAGCCAACTTATATCGGGTAACAACGGCTGCGTGGAATGCTGGTTGCACTGAGCCATGAGGTTGCCAACTGGAGGATACATAATCGCAGCGGTTTCGACGACTGAATCCAGGAGAGCGGCTCCGCCCATCTCACGGAGCGGTACCGAAGGCCATAAGGAACGTCCTTCCTGGGCAAGGATCGGATCGAGCGGCACGTTGTCAATCCAATCGAAGACCTGACGACGAACCGTTTCGTAAGTGGGAGGCTGCCAGGAAGGCTCGAAAGAGAGCTGGCCGAACGAAGTCGATGACGCGAGGCAAACCAATGCCACCAAGCTCAGTTTCAGGCAGGTTCTTATGGAGTCAATCATAACTATCGATTCGCTCCTTGATGAAGATCACGAGTTGCCTCAAAAATATGTTGTTGTCGCTCTGCCAGTTTGTCTAGCGCATCCAGCAGTTCCGCATCCTCGGCCTGGTTTCCTTTAATAAGTTTGGCATAGAAAACAGTTCGGCGATTGACGCGCATTTGTAATGCTCGAATCATACGCAATTCGGCTAATTGGTCCACTAGAGGTTGTTCGCCCGGTTCCCCGCCCCCGCCCTGTTGCTGGCTGGCACGTTGCTGGCGAAGCTCTTTTAAGGCCTGTTGTAACGCGGCGAGGATTTCTTCCAGGGATTCGATGATATCTTGTTCTACTGCTTGGGTAATCTCGTCTATTTTGACACTTCGCAATCGACTGGCAACGGTCAGCATGTCTTCGCGAACCTGTTGGAGGGCTTCAGGAAACGCCACGGAGGAACCGTCCTCTTTAAGCAAAATCAAGGCTCGATCAACTTCGTTGACGATCTGCTCTTCTTTGCGGCCCAGCGAAGCAGATGCAATTTCAAGTTCATGATCGGCTGTTCGTCCGATCGATTCTTGGAGCTTGATAGTTTGGTCATAAACCTTGTTCTGCGCTTCAAGCATTTTACGCAACCGTGCTTCGAGCATGACCAGCATGCGCTCCATCTCTTCTTCGCGCAACTGTCTCAGAATTTTTTCCAATTCTGCTTTGGCTTGCTCAAGCTCGCGAAGTGCTTGTTCTTGTTGTTCGATGGATTCGTCTCGCTCGGCCTGTTTGAGTCGCTCTTGAGCTTGTTGCATCCGTTGCTGTGCCTGATTTAGCTTTTCAACGGCTTTGTCGGCAGGACTTTGCTGCTGTTGGTCGTCGGATTCAGCGGACGGGCCACCAGAACTATTGCCCTGACCTTGCGAGGGTTGTCCAGATGAGTTGCCTGGCTTCTCAGAGGAAGGTGATCCAGGGGCAGGAGATGACTCTGTTGGTGAAGATTCGTCCGGCTTAGCTTCGGCAGAATCCGATTCTGAAGAGGACGATTCACCCCGAGAGGAATCCGAACTCTCTTGCGAACCGCTATCGGAAGTAGGCTTGTCTGATTGGCTCTTTTGGGAACTATCTGTGTCGGAAATCCGCTTGCTAAGTTTTCCGGCAGCTTCTGCAGCGCGCTGCTGATCGTCGACTAGTTCGTCTTGTAAATCTCCTCCTGCCGTACGAGCTTTAATGCCCCTCTGCTGGCGAATGATCTTGTTTAGATCGGCCAGGTACTTGCTAATCCTTTTCGATTGGGATTCGATCTGTTGGTCGCGATCTTCCTGGAGCAATAAGTCCAACATTGCCTGAAGTTCAGTTTGCAGCACAGTCTGCATTTCACTAGCTTCTCCCAAGCGATCTCGCTTGAGGTGTTCGACAATCCTTTGGAACTGTTCGGGCAATTCCTTTTCACGACTCTTTGCAACCAGTTGACGCAGAAGTTCCGCTCGTCGCGGCTGTGTGGATTTAGACAACTCTGCCAAACGGGCCGCCAGCAATTCCAAGCGATTGAACTGCTCTGCCAGGCTGGCCTCCTTTTCAGCCATTTCAGAAGAGTCCTGTGGTTCGACTTGCAACCTTGAATCTGCCTGAGCAGCACAAGCAGCGCATAGCATACTTTGTGCGATTGCAAATAGCCACAGACAAGACCATCTGCTTCGGCATTGATTCAAGTGAGCATTCATGGTGATCTCA
The DNA here is from genome assembly GCA_937925545.1 of uncultured Planctomycetaceae bacterium. Lineage (GTDB taxonomy): Bacteria > Planctomycetota > Planctomycetia > Pirellulales > Lacipirellulaceae > Bythopirellula. Next base: position 172,594 of record CALALR010000013.1, on the reverse strand, counting down.
AATACACCTTCAAGGAAAAAATCATTCCTCATCCAACAGACTTCGAAGTTTCTCTAAGCGGCGGAGGCGTGTCGCTTCGTTCAGTTCCTTTTGCTCTTTGACAACACTCCGCAACAACTCTACTAATTCATTGTAACTCTCCAATTCCAACATGCGGTCTAAAATCCGCTGCATGGCTTCAATAATCTCGTCAGATTGAATGATTGCGGCAGCTTGGAAAGAAGTATTTTCTGTGTCATCGCCGAGGACGGCGGGAAGTTTCTGAACTTGGAGCTCTAACTGAGGCATCATTTTTTGGGCGATTTCATGTAATGGCTCGGCTATATTATTCTCGAGCCTGCCAGTGAGCTCTTGTGTGGCGATCCTATTGTTCTGAAGTTCAACGACGATATTTTCAAATCCTTCAGCCACCCCTAAGATTTCGAATGTTAATTGTGTGATGTTCTGCAAGACGCCACTTATACGAAGTCGATCTCGATCCCGGCGCAAGGTAATATCCTCGTCCGAAAGTGGTGGATCGTTGCCTGATTGTGGGCTTAATTCGATCCGAGAGAGCAGCTCGCGCGTGGCGATCATTTTCTCTTGAATCGCCTCAAATCGTTGACGAAGGCCCAATTCGCGTTTCTCCAGCAGAGACCGCAACTCGGAGTCGGTAACGATGTCGAGTACGAAACGTTGACTGGATCCTACATGTGGCTCAGGCTCCAAGTCATATGCATCTTGGGCTTTCACCGAAAGTGTAAGTTGCTCGCCTGGCTTGAGAGTTAGTGTGTGCTGTTGTGTGCCTGCTGCTGGTTCATTCAAATCAAAGTGCCCGAGTTCCGAGTTTTCTCGTCGATCGTATGTTGAGTCAGGGAGAGGACGGCGTTCGGACTTTAGATCGTTTGTTTGGCCTTCGATCCAGGCTGAAGTGATTTCGTGGTCGTCATAAATTGAGCCAACCAGTGGGATCGTGGCCTGAGGTGTAATTGCTGATCCGATTCCACGCAAACCTACTGAGACCTCAGGAACTTCATCGGGAACCACTGAGATCATCAATCGATAGGGCTCACGATTGGACACGCCATCGGTGTCTTTGACGTCAACCAACAAAACCTGATCAGAGTTTACAGTATCAAGTGCTACTGAGAATTGTTGGGGATTGTCTGATGATAACGTAGTTGGAAGCTGCTCTTTTGTTAAAGCATTATGGACGTTTACTTTTTGAAGAGGTTTGTTGACTTCAATCTCGCAAACGACCTGTGTTCCCTGCGGAATCTCGACACGACCACTAAATGGGATCGCCTGTGGAGCCCGTCGCAGATAGTCAGGATACACACATTCTATTTCGGATCCGACGAGTTGCGGTCGTTCAACAACATGTAAATGAAGATCACGAATGCGATCGTCCCCTCCAATCACATCGAAGACGATATCCGACGCCAGATTCTTGAATTCGTAGTGAAACTCTTGATATTCGTCTTTTCCAATGACAGCTTCGCCAATCCCAGTCATGGAATCTCGTCCGCGACGACCATCGGGCAACCTGTAGCGAAGTTCCACCTGTTGGGGGACAATGTGGTCGTTTTCAAGAGATGCACGCACCTCAAGCGTGAAATTGTCGTCGCGGGCGACTTTCTTTACCAAAACGCCGTTTACTACCTCGAAACCAACTACCGAGAGTTGCACGTTGCGAGGCCATGGTGTATTCGATAATCGGACTCTCTCAAGATAAAACGCAAACGATTCTTCACTCAAGAGTGCGAAGCCAGCAATAGTGCAAGCGAGGAATGTGGCTAAAGTCACTTTGCTGATGAGGGGACGATAGCGAAAAACTTTGCTCAATTCCACTTTGTCGAGATGCCGAATTGCCTCGATGCTTGTGTTTTCAAGCAACTCGCATTGGGTACGAGAGAGCGACTGTATATCGCGCGAGCCTTGGATAGTCGTCACAAGGCTTTGATTGATGTTTGGATAAGTGCGCTCCACAAGCAGGGCAAGACTACTGTCTGTGAGTCGAGCTATGAGGCGAGAAAGCAGGGACTTCCAAGTAATAACAATAAATCCCCCGAGCACTGCGATACCTATAATCACGCGAGCCATTGACGTTGGCTCAAAATACCAATCTAGAAACAAAGTTATCCAGAATACCAAACAAAGAAAGATTCCAAGCGTTGCGAGCCCTTCAGCGAAAACATATCCCCTCACGAGCCAGCGCAAGGACCGTACCTTACGGCGGACCAACTTTGGAATCGTAAATGGTAAAGCAACGGTCGACATTCAATTCCTCAGGCAAGTTTCATCAATCGACGGAGCAACCATTCCAGGCACAGGGCGCCACAAATCATCCCCAGTAATAACTTATTCAGCCACTCAGAGAAATCAGGATCAGGGGTGCCTCGCAGAATCCGAGTTTCAGCGCGACTTTCAATCAGACTCTCGATAGAGCGGATTTCCTCCTCTCCGTGAAGTGCCTGATTCAGACTGGTGTAGTATTTTCCCCCCGTAATGGCGGAAAGTTGTTTAAGCAACTGATCGTTGCGTGTGGTGTTCTCAAATTCCAGATCTGGTAATACCACCTGAATCCTACGCACCAATTGCTCTTCCACCGTTTCCGGTACGGGAAGTTCAATCCGATAGGAACCAGCCTGTCTGGCGGTGAACTGACCGATGAAGTTACCAGGCCGACTCTTGTCAGCTTTTAGTAACAGCTTCTGGCCCACACCTTGATTATCAATTACTCGCGCAGTCACACTATCGGAAAGGAGTGGCTCACGGCTAGAAGCCAGCAACTGGGCTCTCACAACCACTTCGCTACCCACGGTGTAACGATCCTGCTCCACGAGCAACCGTCCCCGTGAGGAGCCCTTCAAGAGCCGACCCTGACTAACATGGCGTATTAAGCGGGTCGTGAGATATTCGAAGTAACTGGGATCCATGGCACGTAATCGCCATAGTTCTGCACTGCCGAGATAAAATACTCTTCCGCCTCCATAGAACTGTTCGGCCATGTAGACGGGATATTCCGCGGTGAAACTGGCATCGGGATCGCCGTAGTAGCCCAAAACGCGAGCCCCCGGCTTAGGACCTTTGACAGCATAGCAACCATAGACCCCCGGAAATTCTGTCCAAAGAAGTTGACTTTCAGCTGCATTATCGGTGAGCGCAAGAAACTCCGCTTCTTCTCCCTCTCTCGTAAAAAGAATAGGCCAAGGAGTTTTTGAACCGTAGAGTCCGTCATCAAGCAATGTCAACCGGCGCTGAAATTCCACAGGATAGAGAGAACGAATCTTGGTGTGCTCGGGGCTTTGCGACCAACTCAGGGTGTAAATAGGCCCTGCCACGACGATCAAGCCGCCTGCCTCATCGGCTACCCACGATTCCAAGAGATCGACCTGTCTTGCATCGAGGAATTCCCAGTTCGGATCAAACGCGACAATGCAGTCGTAGTTGTATAGTTCTTCTTTTGTCTGAGGAAATTCATGCAAGATTTGATCCGCTTCCTGCGACACCGCTCCACTGGCTGATTGCACCCATACATCAACCTTGGCATGTCGATCACGATACAACTGATTTCGTAGAAATTGGTAGTCTCTGTTTGCTCCACCAGCGATCAAGAGTACATGGGAAGTAGATTCAACAACTTCGAGTTCAACCTCGCGATGATTGTCCCCTGCGTAATGGTCGTCTTCTGATGGTACTACCTTCAACTGTAAAATCAGGCTACCGATAGTTTCAGGTTCGATTTCAAATTCTGCTGGAACAGACTGCTGATTGTCATCAATCTGAATGTCGCGTTCATCAACCAAAGTACTTATCGCGTCTGGCAATTCGGCTTCCCGAGCGAAGAGTTGCACTGTTACCAAGCGGCCGGCCATTCCCTCAGCTTGAATGATGCCCGTAATGGTCGTCCGATCTTCCGGGTAAACACGAGCCGGGGCGTTGAGTTCCTGGACGCGGACATTTCTACGCGGGTCACTAGAGCCAATTCCAACAGTATAAAGAGGTACCTGGACAGGCTTATCAGTATCGAACAATGAGATCGCGTCGATGCCAGAGTTTTGATCACCATCAGTGAGTACGACTACCCCGGCGAGTTGGCCAGCACGTTGTTGCTTCAAAACATTTTGGAGAGCATCGCCTAATCGGGTTTCTCTTCCCTGCGGCTGGAGCAAAGCTGACCAATCGAGTTCTGTACCTGATTCCCTCGGGTCTAATTCCTCTGATGCATCGGATAGCTGAGAATTTGATATCTTCCGGTCCCAACTCGCCACCGGATGGAACTCACGATCAAATGTTGCAACTTCTACATTATGTTTTTGTCGTAAAGCTGCCAAAAACCCGGATCCCTTTAAAGCGTCCTCAATGACTTCCACCCGTGATTGACTCTTACCGTTTGCACTTTGCAGATCGGCAACGGACATACTTTGACTCGTATCTACGAGCACTGCGACATGGGAATCCGAAACGATTTGCCGGTCAATCCGCTTCTCAGGTCCTAAGAAAAATAGCAGTGCTCCTAGCCAGGCAATGATCCGCAAAGCGGGAAACAGCACTCGCAACCCAGTCGGCAACTGGGCACTTTCTCGTCGGTAGAGCCACGTTACACATGTCACCAGTAGCAGGACACAGATCACGATCAGGAACCAGAAAAGGCGAGGATCATCGAATTGTGCAAGTCTTCGGAGTTCCCAAGTGACAATCTCACGAGTATTTTCTCCCGATGTCGAGGCAAGTAACAGATTTAAGGGGATCATCGACTGCCCCCTTCTGATCGACCATGGTAGCTTGCCTTGTAAGCAAGCCACTGTTCCCCGATTAACACAGCTACAAGAAGTCCCAATAAAGTATCTCCGAGTCGGAAACCAGCAAGTTGTTCATCTGTTGCGGTCAATTGAGATGCGAGTGAATAGCGGTAATCGATACCAGTCAAGTGAGCCGACAAGTTTTCTCGATTGAGCAAATGTAAATCCCCTTCACTTGGATCGACATTAACGGCAACGAGTTTTCTGTCATTTGCCTGCTGTAATGGCGCTAAGTCAAATTGCCAGATTCCACTTGTCTGGCAGCGGCCGGCATCGACCAGATAGTTGCCATCCTTGGCTTGCGCTGAGAGGTTAAGTAGTTCTTCTTTGCCAGTTCGGGGTGCGCGAATCAGCACCTCTGGCTTATACTCAGCCTCGTTCAACATGATGCTCAGTTTACTTCCGACTTCCTGAATCTCGAAGTCGCGACGAGTAGCCGTTAGATATCCGGCCAACTCATTGGCAACCACCGGGAAGACCGGGTTTACGCACCAGTTGCTCCAAACTCCTAGTGTGGTTGGTTGTGGCGATAATTTACAAAGCTGAACGACTATACGCCCCTTTCCCAATCGTTTCTCTACGACAAAAGGTTCCTGATTGCGTAATCTCGCCAGTACCTGTGAGTCTCCCTGATTTTCAACGGATTCCTTAATTGCGTAATAGAAATTTACTTTTGCAACAGAGAGAAAACTATTTCTTTGGCCAGCGAAAATTCTAAATATGGGATGATCCTCGACCTCAACATCAGGCGATTCCTGCTGACCCACATTCAAGAGTTGATGGGGCACATCGAGTTCTACGGGCATGATACCCGTCCCATCGCGATAGAGTCTTTCGTTGTAAAAGGTGTGCTGAACTTCTGGGCCGAGGAAGATGCCAATCCCTCCTCCTCGCTTTACATAATCCTCCAGAGCCGTGATTTCCGCTTCGTCGAGCCGAGGTACATCGAGCAAGAATATTGCTGCATATTTATTGAGTTCATCATGGTTTCTTAAGAAGCTCGGCGGTTCGACTCGGGGACTCCAACCTGGTTTTGCTGAACCCCCAGGGCTTAGTGCCGTTCCAAGATAGTAGGCATCTTCTCCAGTTCCAGACCCATCAATGAGCAGAAGTGGAAAGCTATTGGGGATGTCACAAGCAAAATACCGAGCATTATCTGTCGCCAAAGCATCGCCTGGCAATTCCGCTTTCAATTGATGTGGGCCCGCATCGGGGAAGGAGACGCGAAATCGTCTGGTGACCGTTTGCCCTGCAGCGATTTCGTCAAACTCCACTGCCGGTAGCCTTTGCCCGTCTTGAGTAACTGCAACCGTAATGGCGACCGCGGGTTGATCGCCGTTGTTTGCCACGCTAACCTCCATCCAAGTTTCTACTCCTGCGGCTCGAATCCCAGATTCCGGCTCCAAACGAGTAATTGTCAAGTTGGGGTGGGCCGTTTCCACGCATTGCACTAAATGTAGGTCCGCGACTTGATGACGGAGCTGCCCCAGAAGTTGCTTTGTTTGGTTGTTGTCCGCCCAATCGCGACTACGAAAGTCGGAGATCACGTACAAAATTTTAGACTCGCCAGAGTCACTTTCTGGTAACGCCAATGCAGCTTTGAAAGATTCGCTGGGCCCCACTGAGGATTCGGAAACAGGAGTATTCTCCAGATACGAATTGACTTTCTCGAGCAGCGCACGGTCAAGCGAACGGCTGGTGAATTCCCCATCCTTGCCTGCCGACAGATCGGTCGAAGTTGAAAAACGCAGAAGGGTGAGTTTCTGGGTTCCTGGTTTGGTGATGGCTTGTTCGAGAATCTGGCTTATGGCGTCCTTAGCCTCGTCCCAAGCTGTAGTGTCTTGCGAGTGGTCTGCCATCGAGTAGGTATCGTCGATCAGCAAAACGTGGTGAGTGACACCACTTCCCAACAGACTTCCCCATTGTGATTTGATGATAGGTCCGGCCAACATGAACACGACCAAAGCGATAGCCGAAGTCCGCAGAAGGAGCAACAAGAGCTGCCGCAGCATGATCCATTTTTTGTTTCGCTTCTGACTTTCAAGCAGAAACTCCATAGCCGCCCAATCGACTCTCTGGTGCCGGCGCAGGTTGATCAAATGAATTACCAGCGGTAGAGCCACCAACGGCAGGCCAATAGTCAGAAGTGATTGAAACAAAAAACTCAAAACTGTCTATCCTCGCTCAGCGCATTCGTTCCGCGGCTGTCCGGTGACATAAAAAGGCTGCCAGTGCCGCATCCAATGGATCGCTTGTGCGGACAAGTGCGTAATCAACCTCATTCCTTGCACATCCATGACGCAAATCAGAGAGAAATCTCTCCAGTGCCGATAAGTATCCCTCCCGAAGTGCTCGAGGGTTACAATTTAAATGATCTGGAAGTTCGAGCCCTTCGAATCGCGTAGGCCCGTCGAAGGGAAAATCGAGTTCATCGTCGTCCATGACATGGATTACAAGCACGTCATGTTCTCGTTGACGCAGTAGGCGCAGACCCCGTAAGGTCGACTGAACGTCTCCTAGCAAGTCAGAGATAATGACCATCATCCCACGACGTGGGCTACTTTCGGCAACCTCACGTAAGACGATCCCCGCGTCCGTTTTCTGATCGGGAGGGTTGGCATCCAGGGTGCGGACGATGGAGCGTAGGTGCTTTTGAGAGCTGTTGAGCGGAGACCGCGCTCGAATATGGTCGTCAAACGCAAAACACGATACCGAGTCGTGCTGCTTAAGCAAAAGATAGGCCAGGCTTGTGGCAACCGTAGCGGCATATTCATACTTGTTCAGCGGTCCCTTGCCGTATCGCATGCTAGCTGAGACGTCAACAAGCAACGTGCAACGCATGTTAGTTTCTTCTTCGAATTGTTTGACATACAGCCGATCTTGCTTTGCCCAGACCTTCCAATCCACATGGCGAAGATCGTCGCCTGGGACATATTGCCGGTGCTGCAAAAACTCTACCGATTGCCCGAAGTAGGGACTTCGATGCATACCGGTCTGAAGCCCTTCGACGATATGCCGAGCGCGGAGTTCAAGTCTACTGATCCGCCGAATGGCATCAGGATGCAAAAATCGCTTGGAATCGGGCGTCATTGGCCAATTCATCCTCCTGGGTCGGGGTGGCATCTAGCAATGAGGTGATTACGTCGTCAGAAGAGATGCCATCGCTCTCGGCGGCAAAGTTGACGACAATCCGATGTCGCAACACGGGCTTCGCCAAAGCCTGGATGTCGGCAACCGTAACATGCGATCGCCGATTCATCAGTGCACGCGCCTTTGCTCCAATGATTAAGAATTGTACGGCACGAGGCCCGGCACCCCAAGCTAGCTGATCGGCGACAAAATCGGGGACACCTTTTTCATGAACACGAGTTTGTCTCACAAGCGACAAAGTATAGCGAATGACGTGATCCGATACGGGGACTTCGCGAACCAGCTTTTGTAATGCGAGTATCTCCTCAGGGGCAACCACGGGAACAATCGAGTCGTGTGGCGTCGATGTCGTGCGACGTGCAACTTCAAATTCTTCATCAAAACTTGGATATGTCACCAGAACTTTAAACATGAAGCGATCTTGTTGAGCCTCGGGCAGTGGATAGGTTCCCTCTTGCTCAATGGGATTTTGAGTCGCCAGTACGAAGAATGGATCCGATAATTGATGTCGGACACGACCGACGGTCACCTGACGTTCTTGCATCGCTTCCAAGAGTGCGGCCTGAGTTTTTGGCGGAGTGCGATTAATTTCGTCGGCTAGGATAATGTTCGAAAAGAGAGGTCCTTCAAGAAATCGTAGTTCGCGTTGTCCGGTGGACCGGTTCTCTTCGATGATATCCGTGCCTGTGATGTCAGCAGGCATCAAGTCAGGCGTAAATTGTATGCGGCTGAATGAGAGATTAAGACTACGAGATAAGGTGCTAATCAGCAGTGTCTTCGCAAGCCCCGGCACTCCCTCCAGCATGCAGTGTCCGCGACTGAACAAGCTGATTAGCAATTGGTCAACCACCTCTTCCTGCCCCACAATAACCTGGCTCAACTGCTTTTTAATGTCATCGACTGCCGTGGCCAATCGTTCAATGACTTGTCCATTCTCATGTACTGATTCGGAAGACTTCATTAAGATTTGCCTCTTTTCAATAAAAAACTTCTATTTATGATTACCGCTGATAAATTGGTAGCGATGCTTTGTCGAGCTGCAGGATAATCAAATTAAGTGCGGTGGTATAAACAGGTCCAACCATGCCCTGTTCCCAGACGGCAACGGTTTCATCTCCAATTTTTAACAATTTCACTTCTCGTAAGAGTCGACGTGAGATGGCGTCGAGATAAGTCTGCCACTCTTCACCTCCTTGTCGATACTCGACTTGCGAATAATAGAAATGCGCATAGTGCCAGTGACCGAAGCTGTCCTGCACATCGGGTTTCAGATTCTTTTCACAATATTCTAACATACGGGGAACATACTCGTCATCGTATTGGCCTGCGTTATACAAACAGGCAATTGCTGCCGCGGTAATGGCCGGACGACTTCCTCCCCCTTTCGAACTGTACTGCACACCACCGTCGCTTAAGGTGCATCGATGAACGTATTCAATGGCTTTGTCAATTATCTCCTTGGGAACGGAGATGCCCGCGTTACGGCAACCCCTCAATCCTTGGACCTGAGTGATGGTAGTTGAACCCTCATCGAATCCACTGCCGTCTTTAGCGCTAACGTATCCCCAGCCGCCGGCGTTCGTCTGCGCCTGACCGGTGAAAATCACTGCCTGTGTCAGGACTCGGATAAGATCTTCCCGGCGCTCGAGATCCTCTTCCTCACCTAGAATTTGCGACAAAAACAACATGGCGAATCCGTGGCCGTAGGTATAGCGGTCATCATCTTGATCGCCAATGAGACCATTGGGCCGACTGCGGCGTATTAAGAAATCAACTGCCCGGCGTAGGTTTTCTGAATACTTTCCTTGGGTTGTAGTTGAGCCTTCGCATAAGAATGCCAACCCCGCTAAGGAAGTCATCGCCGTGGGATATCGGCCTTGTGCAGACCAATGCCCCAGCTTTTCTTGCTGAAAGGCAAGCCAGTTGAGTCCTTGTTCAACCCGTTCCTGCACTTGAGGATTACTTTTCCCTAAAGCGTGAGAGGACAATCCGAATAACATCAAGTTCGGTAGAACTAAACTTGCTGTTAGGAAGATTGCGCGCGAAAGAGAAATCAGTTTGCAAGGACGAGTGAATGACCGATGCACTGTGGTAAAATCTGTGGGTAAATATCCGGATTGGTACATAGAATTAAGGATTTACCCAGTGGATTATCGATTACGTAGTTTATTGGGCTAATCTGAGGAACCTTTCGCTCCCGACTAATTCATTTTATCCCTCGGTGCGAAGGAAGAAAACGTCGGTTCATTGGTCTCAGGTCAGCTCCCTTGGAAAAATCGCTCCAAGATGCGATTGAGCCCATGCGTTCCCCGTTTGCTACTCATGTCCGCTTCAATGGTTGCAGGAGGCTCAGGGGGACGCGGCAAGTCGGTGAACTGTAATTTCACGCTGCGACCAACCATGTCTAATGACACTTGGTGTGCATTTTCATTGGCTGATATGAGGCACAGGTTGCCTGAGCTCGGCATCCCTTCATCAGCGAACAAGACTCTGCCCGATGCCTTTTCAAGAAGCAGTAGACTGGCTAGGGGCTTCGAGCCCATATTATCCTGCCCCCGGTAAAACCCAGCGAAAGAGACTACGGGAGAGTCCATTGGCTGAGACAACATGAGAGCCTGTTGACGAATTTGTGCCGGATGCGACCATCGAGGTTTTCCTGAAGGCTTTTCGAAGACCATGACATCTCCATCGAAGGCCGCATAATCCGTATTTGGAACTCCAAACCAATTTCTTTTCTCCACCTCAATTTGTTTCAGCGGACGTGAAACGCCGACAACATAGCAGTCTCTACCGGCAAGCAAATAAACTTTTCTTGCCTTCGCTTTTTCGCCGTGGAGATAATCGACCAAGACCTCGCCATCAAATGCATCAATAATTTGATAATGTCCTTGAGGATCAACAATTGCCACGTAACGCCGTTGAGCGATATCGATTTGCGACCCAGCAGGAAATTCCTTCTTCCAATTTGTCTTTCCTGATAGAGCATCGACAGAGACTAATTGATAGCCGCCATCAGCAGTTCGTTGCCAGGCAAACACATCGGTTCCGTGGGTTGCTAATTGTTCCCTCCAAAGTGGGATCTCCACTTCCCCCATTTTACGTCCATCCATAGTGTTATAGATTTGCGCTCTTGTGCTGGAGTCTTCCACTGCAATAACGACGGAATCATCACCAAACAAATTGCAGGCGTTCGGGCAATCTGTGCGGGACCAACGCGCATCACCGGTCAGTGGATCTACGGAGTGTAGCCCGCGCTGATCTTGGTAGACAAAACTATCACGGGTCAAAGGACCAATTACCCCAATCCATTGTCCATTGACTTGCATGCGAGGAGTACCGGAGGAATAGGGGTGGGCAAGATCGGGACGAAAATCATAACCTCCGTAAATTTGGCGTTCACTTGGACTGCGCAGTACCCGCTTACGCCACAATACTGATGCTCCATTCTCCGAATGGGGAGCAAGCGTGTTCACCGCGACTACCAACTGTCCAAGTGAGAGGATCAAGAGATTGCCACGAGATACTCCGTAAACTCCACCATGAAAAACCTGTCGTTCTTGATCACCTAGCACGTGGTGGCACGCTTCATGTCCCAATGAATCGCGAATGATGAGTTCTGCGACTCGTGATGAATAAAAAATATTGCAGTGACTTAATAGGTTGTCACCATGTTCCAAACGCACTTCTGTCAACGGGGATCGCACATTGATCCTGGGGTTCACTTCCGATTTATTCGGCGTTGAAACAACAGTCTCTACTTTCCCATAGGGCCAATCAGGATTTCGCAATTTGTTCAAGTACGCCCCATTTTCTACGCATTCACGACCGGTTTTGCCAGGCAGGCACTCTACGTTTGCAAGCGGCCCGGTGAGAGCTAGGTCGTAAGGTCTAGCAAGTCGTTTGAAATCAGTTTTGTGTAACATCATTGAAAAAGTGGCAATGGCATTGCCATTGAGGTCCGCAGGTTCTCCTTCAGGTGAGGCAATATCTAAGAGCCATTGTTGGGCAGCCAAAACTTGCTGGTTTTTAAACTTATGAAGGGCAACTTCAAGCGCGAAGGCCGTAGACATTTCATTAATCCCTTCGAGTGTCGAAATAAATTCTGCCAACTCAAGTTTCTCCGGATCATTCGATAAAAGACCTCTTGTTTTTTCCAATTGGCTGGTAACTTTTTGCTTAATATCGGAGGGAGCGCGATGCCAAATTTCGGCGATCTGTGCTTTGAGCCAACTTTTCGTACTTGCCTCGTAATGGTCGTCCATTAGCTGCAATTCATCATTTGAAAGATTCTCATTGAAAATCTCCAGGCAGACTTGAAAAGATTCCCAAGGCTGATTGAGCTCTAAAAGTCCGACAGCCTCAAGACGTCGAAGTTTGAGCGAGAGCTCCGGTGTAGAAGTTAATAATTGTCTCAGTTTTGGGATTCGATCTCGATACCGTGCGAAATCTTTTTCGACAGCTTCCAAAAGACAGTCAGCAAGCACTTCATTTGTCCGTAAGTCACCTGGAGATATAGAATCTGCTTTTTCCAGATAACCCAGTGCTTCGTTCAAATTGCCTTCGTTGTAGGTGATTTCGCCAAGTGTTCGCAGGGCATCGGCGTCAGCAGAGTTCTTTGCCAACTTTAACTCTGTCATGCGGCGAAGTATTTCTATCTGGTCAAAGCATTCGAGAAATCTCCCCGTTTGTGAGAGAATGGCTCCTCGATGAGAAATCAGGTTGCCCAGTGTCGTTTCAGACTTTGCGGTGAGACGTTCGACAATGTCACCATTTCTTAGATCGATTGCGATCACCTGACCATTCGACAAGGGCAAGAAATACCTTCCTGAGCTGAAGAAGCCGCGACCGCTGGGACTACCTCCATTTGGTAAAACGGTCTTTTTTTGATTCCACAAAGGTATGCCCTTCTCGAGGGACAGAGCATAAACATTTTCAGAACCTACAATAAGCACCAGATTCTTTTCGACACCAGCCACATAGATCCCACCGTCTCGTTCTTTTTGCCAGAGTAGTTTTCCCGTTGAAAGATCAAGACAATAGAGTACATCAGCTTCTGGAGGCGACAACAGTACACGACCATCTGCCAAAACAATATTGCCATCAATCCACTCTCCGAGAGTCTCACGCGATCGACCACGAGCTCTCCTCAAGTACTCCAATGCAGTTCGGTTGTTTTCATATTGAAAATGCCAGGCAATTGAGTTTTTCTCTAAGTTGTAGCCGATCACAACGCCTGCACCTGTAGGGCATACTAGAATTCCTGCTTCGTAAGAGGGAACAGCTCCTTGCAAGCGGCGGAGGGGATCAAGAGGAATACCAGTGTGCAAATCCGCAAGTTGTTGAAGCCATAGAAGCTTGCCAGAGTGCCTTTCGATTGCAACCAGATGGATTGAACTCTTGATCTCTGAAAGGCAATAGAGTTTGTCATTTATGGCAAGTGGTGTCCCCAGAAAGAATGCTCCTGCCAGGCCGTCTGTTCTAGCAGCTCCGTCAATCTCCCAGACAAGCTTGCCCTGCGTGGCCAAGTCGTAGGCACATAATCTATTTGCAGTGCCTGTAGAGTCCAAAGCGAGGTTTCCACCCCGGAAAGGGAGTGCCCAGATGTCATTGTCGGCAAATTGAGAGAGTGGGAGATCCCGGATGACAAATACTCTCTCACCATCACTGCTTATCGAATTATAGAGATAGTCTTTCCAAATGCGCCGAGCAAACGCCTGAGAAATGTCAAGGTTGGCATCATTGGGCAAATCTTCATTGTTAAGACTCAGTAGCTGTTCGAATTCTGCAACTCGCTGCGGTTGTGTTTGCCAAATCCGCTTTCCTGTGCGAAAGTCAAAGGCGACCACATTGTGAGCCGAGGAAGCAACGATTGTATTACCTATTGCCAGGGGAGATCCGGCTGGGGCAAGCGGCTTTTGGAGTTGTTCGTTCGAATCGACGAGATCTTCATAAGCTTCTTCAAATTGAGGGCGATTCAAAAGTCGAGCCTGCCAACGCACACGCGTATGAGGCAACCCTCCTTCGCTTTTCCCATTGCGGGTCGAATTACCTCCTGAGAGCAACCAGTCCGTTTCGGGTTCAACAATACGTCTCTCCAGAGTACCTACTTCTTTTTCAAACCAACTTAGCGGTTCACCTGTGAGCCTTTGCTCACTACCAGCAACAACTACGGGAGCTGCGCGCCGACCCGAGTGAGACCGTGAATCCTCAAGAAGTGATTCTGCACGTGTGGGATTTCCCAAAGCGAGCCAACTTTGAGCCGCTAAGAGGCTAAGCTGTGGATCGAGTTTTGCAACAGCCCGTGGGGTTTCCAATAAATCTTGATAAAGCAGCACCGCTGACATGTGTCTGCCAAGGTCAGCTTCATGTTGGGCCAGCAACAAGGCAGCTTCAAAGCCTGCAGAAGTATAAAAGTATCGCTGACTTACTTTACGAACGTCGTCAAAGTTTCCTGCCTCGATCGCTTCGCCCAGTTTCTTCCGAGCCAAAGGTTCAAACATCGATTCATAGAACTCGATTCCCTCAGGGGGAAGGTCACGAATCATAAGATTGGCAGTTGCCTTGAGACCTCGATATCCTTCCGAATCATCGGTAGAAACAAAGGAATCTTGAGGGTCGGCAAGAACCTCATCCAAAAAACGAATTGCATGAGAGTATTCGCCGCTGGCAATTCGCTCACGAGCACGTTCGACTCCTCGAGATAGTTTTCGATCTGAGTATAAATCGACGGACTCCGATACCGTATCAACCTGGTTGACAACTTGCCTTTGTGCCATCCCGACGGAGACAAGGGAGTGAGCTAAAGTCACGGTGATAATCATCGCGCTTAAACGCCCTGAGAATGTCCGTTTGAAGCAATGACTTGAAAATGCAAGCATCTTGTCGGAACTCAAATTCATTTCAGTTGCACCAATCCTTGTAATCGCTCCATAACGCATGCTCGTAAAAGTGTTTCGACGCGGTTTTCCGAAGAAGGAGTTTAAAGGGGTTTGCGAATCCAGTTTTGAGCCAGGAATATAGACGTAATGCATGGAAAAATCGTTCCTTCCGTACTCCGATTGTCTGATAACCAAGTCTAAACGGCATCCTGGTTTTTCCTAAACCCTTTCACCATTTCATTTTAGCTCGTTTGTCGGATGCGGCAATTTAGATTTTAAGTACCCTATTTCCAGCAAGGGCAATGTCGGGAACACTGCTCGCTGAAGTCTGGAATTGAGAATCACGGGGACAATTTTGACAAAAAACCCTATTTTTCTAGTCAAAATGGCCAAATACGACTTGTTTTTTCGTGCCAGCAGGCATTAAATCAGCACGTTGAACAATATTTTGGTGCTAGGGTTCATTGTAATCCTGACATCCCTTTCCACTTCAGAGCACTATGGAGGGTTTCCTAACATGGCGAAAGTTGCTGCAAAAAAACCACCTACCAAAACAGAGATCTATGCCAGCATCGCAGAGACGACTGGGCTGACCAAAAAAGACGTCAGCGCAGTTTTCGATGCTCTCAATGATGAAATCACCAAAGCACTCGGTAAGCGAGGGCCCGAAACCTTCACGATCCCTGGGCTGTGTAAAATCGTTGTTCAGAAGAAGCCTGCTACGCCGGCCCGCGAAGGCATTAACCCCTTCACCGGAGAGAAGACAATGTTCAAAGCCAAGCCAGCTCGCAACATTATCAAGATTCGTCCGCTGAAGAAACTAAAGGACATGGTCTAATCGATCAAATTGCTGCTGTGGGAGAGAGCCTCGGCGAGGATTCTCTGCCCGAGAGCTTACGTTTTTCGTTTAAGAGCCCGCTGAATTGTTCTTGTCTGGCAATCTATTGATTCGCCAGGTGAGTCAAACCAGCGGGCTTTTTCTTTGCACTGCTGAATTAACCAGTGTCTCGGCAAATAAGTGAATTCGGGCCGGTGGTCAACTCAATTGGGAAGAATCGGGAGTGGTCAGGGCCGGGATCGAACCGGCGACACTCGGATTTTCAGTCCGATGCTCTACCAACTGAGCTACCTGACCCCCCATTGGTGAACAATCAGTCACCAGAGAATCCTCTATGGTAAGAGCGGCATATTGGTATGTCAATCGGTTCGCTCAGACGGCTTGCGCAACTTGACATCGCAGAAAACGCCAAACTAAGATGTCTTTGAGGCAATGCTGGCATCGACTGGCAATTATAGCCTTCGGAACAAAGAAACTGAGACATTGCGAGTCTTCAATGATCGGTTATTTCAACCGCGCATCCATCCATATGCATATGCAACGGACTCGAGGTCCATTTCTTTGCCTCTTAGCAGTAAATTGCACATTCTCCTTGGTTCTTTGGGCAGATGCGCCTATTTGCTACGGCGTCACGCCTGAGAGCCGCGAAGTCCGGGAACTGGTGGACAAGGGGCTTAAATATCTGGAGGCAAACACGGACGAGAGGCTCGGTGGACGTTGTCTGATTGCCCTGGCATTTCTCAAGAATGGTGCTTCTCCCGACCACCCTCGGATAAAAGAGGCAATTGCTGCCTGTGAAGCCACATCAGCTGAGCAACTACGTGGCGATAGTGTCTACAGCAACGGTCTAGCTATAATTTTCTTGGCAGAGTTAGATCCTGTCAAATATAAGAGCCTCATCGAACGCTTTGCGGGAGTAATGCAGAATCGGCAGAAGTCAAATGGTGGTTGGGGCTACGATGCTTACCAGACGGGAGATACTTCACAAACTCAATATGCGGTGCTCGCTTTCTGGGAATTGATGCAGGTCGGTTTGCCTCCGAAAGTTGAAACTGTAGAAAATGGGGCCAACTGGCTTTTACGCACGCAGGATCCTGGGGGGGCATGGGGATACCAAGGCAAGGATCCAGGCAGTTTTAAGCTTGAAGCCCAGAACGACATCACTGTGAGTATGTTGGCTGCGGGACTGGGAAGTACTCTCATTTGTGCAAATATTCTGGGGACCCTCGAACCTGGACAGGCTCAGGAGGTAGAAGCGAAGCCCAAGGAGCAACTCCCTTCAGCATTAAAAGTGGCTGAGAGCAGCAAAGTTACTAAGATTAAAACTTTGTCAGGTGGCAATCTAGATCGCGAACAAGTCATCAAAGCCACTACTGCGGGAAAAGCTTGGTTTGATAAGAATTTCAATAAAGATATTGAAGCAGACTATCCCTACTACATGCTCTATTCCGTGGAGCGATATAAGAGCTTTGAAGACTTTCTGGCCGGGAATATCGATGAAGAGCCCTCCTGGTATGAGATAGGCGTCAATTTCATCAAAGAGAATCAGAAAGCAGATGGTTCGGTTACAAGCATCGCCGGACCAGAGTGTGCCACGGCTTTTGCTATTCTCTTTCTCGTGCGTTCGACACAACAAAGCATTAAGGCAAGTCTTGGAGAAGGAACATTAGTTGGTGGCCGGGGACTTAGTGCAAATCTTGCCAGGATGAAGATCCAAAAAGGCAGACTCGTTAAAGAAAGTAAACCCACGGAGATAGATAATTTTCTGGCTCTCTTAGATGCTACAGCAGGACCGGAACTTGACTCTCTTTTGAGTGAAAGCTCAAGAATCGACGTCAGCAATATTAGTCTCGAAGAGATCCGGAGACTTCAGCAGTTGGTGAAGAGCGGGGCCCCTGAAGTCCGACTCATGGCCGTGGAAGCTCTCTCTCAACTCCGCAGTTTGGATTATGTTCCATCTCTGCTCTATGCATTGACGGATCCGGACAAGCGGGTAGTTCGTTCTGCTCGAGATGGCTTGCAGTTTGTCAGTCGCCGATTCAAAGGTTACGGTCCTTCTGACAATTTCACGGATAAAGAACGCTATGATTCGTTAGAGTTATGGAAGAATTGGTATCAGCGCGTTCGGCCTAACGCCCCAGTAGCTCCGTAGGGTGGGCTTTACCCGCCCAAAAATGGAAACCCAAGTTAATTTGGTGGTGGGCGGTGCCCACCCTACACATCATGCCCGCTGATCAACCCACTCCCATAGCAGAAAAGGTTCAACGTGGCAAAACGTATCAGTTGACTGTCAACACCTACGACCGTACGGCAACCTTGATCATTGCATTGTTGATTCTGGTAGGTACTACAGTGCTGGGTTTGATGATTGTTTTTTTTGCCGACAAGCTTCAGACCACAGTGCAGCCTATCCCAGTAGTGCCAGTAGAAGCCACCAGTTCGAGTGCCAACCAGGGGTTAGCTGCTGAACCAGACCCCCCCGGCAGCGAAGAGGCAGAAGAACTCGAAGACCCACAGTTGGAAGACATGCTGGAGACTCTAACTGATGCCGTAACGGCTAAAGAGGTACTGCTCTCGGATGAAGAGCTTGAAGCCGAAGACGTTGCCGGCAAGGGCAAAGGATTGGGCGATGCTCGCATGCCGGGCACCGGGAACGACGGAGTCATCGAGCGAGTGCCTCGTTGGGAGCGATGGAAGATTCGCTTTGAACCCAAATCGGCAAGTGAATTTGCCCAATGGCTCGACTACCACAAGATCGAGATTGGAGTTTTGGGGCGTGACAATCTTGTCCATTATGCTTTCGATCTGAGCAAGAGTAGTAAACAGACACGTGAGGGCGAACCGACTAGGGAGTCTCGTGGCTATACATCGGCTGCCGATGGGCCGATGCCTGCGTTAACAGAGCGGCTTGCCAGAGAAGCGGATATCGCGAAGTTGGGAAACATTGTCCTGCTTTTCTACCCTTTTGAGGTGGAGAGCATTCTCTGGACCTTGGAAAACGAGTATTCTGAAGGCCGCGACGTGAACTCCATTCGTGAAACGGTATTCACGGTGGTACCCAGTGGGTCACATTTCGAATTTAAGGTAATCGACCAACGATATTTTTGAAGTCTCTCAAAGGTAGTAGTCCACTATGGAAACGCTTTTTGGAATCCTGAACAATTGCGTCTACGGCATCCTAGCCATTCTTGCGCTGTGGGGCGCTTATTGTGTCATTCTCGTCTGGCGACGCGTGGGACAAACTCGATTTGCAGATGAAGAGGACCAAGACGAGTTTCTCGGAGAATTAGAACAAGCCCTCGAAATGAACAATTATGGTGCAGTTGCGGAATTGTGCGAAGATGATCGACGCGCTATGCCCCAACTTGCATTGTACGCCATTAATAATCGCAACATTGGCTATGAGAAGCTCCGTCGCCGAGTGGCGGAACGCTTCCAGCAGGATGTGCTCTCGGATATAGAACACCGGCTAAGTTGGGTGGGGACAGTCATCAAGAGCGCTCCGATGATCGGGCTTTTGGGTACGGTGATGGGCATGATGGGTGCCTTTGCCAATCTGAGTAGTGGAGAGAAAGTCGATACGGTGCAAATGGCTTCAGACATTCAATTTGCATTAATCACGACCGCCCTGGGACTGGCCATCGCAGTCCCCTTGGTGTTGTCAACTGCCAGCATCAACATCCGCATTCGTAAAATGGAAGACCTGGTCGGAGTTGGCATGTCGCGTTTGTTTGAAGCTATGAAATTTGCCACTTGAGATTATGGGGCAGAAGCATTGCATTCAATGCGTTTTGAACCCTTCTTGGAATAAAAACCGTCGTGAATGAAGAGCAGATCAGTAACGCTTTAGATGTCGAAGATTGGCAGGATGCCGCGGGAGGCGTTATGCCTCGTAGGGCCTCTCGGGGTGAGGATGCGGAGATGGACATCACCCCTATGATCGATATCACGTTTTTGTTGCTGATCTTTTTTTTAGTCTGTTCTACTCCTGATCAGATGACCGCAATCGAGTTGCCTAAAGCCAAATACGGCAAGGGGGTTGGTGAGCGCGAATCAGTGATTATCACGGTCAGTGATGAAGGAGTCGACAACGCCCCCGTATATCTTGCAGACGGGAAGCTTGAAGAAGCCCGCATCACTGACGATCCTGATGAGCAGAGCGATGTGATCGTCGAGGCAGTTGAAAAGGGGCGACGAGAAGAAAATAAGGAAAATGTATTAATCAAGGCGGATCGAAATGTGGCATATCGAGAAGTCGCACGGATAGTCAAAGCGGTTTCTCGAGTTGAGGGAGCAAAGATCTACCTGGCCGTGATGGAATCCAACTAAACAGCATCGACCATGCCAAAAGAAGTTCATTACAGTGAAGATGCCATCACTCGCCACCGCACCCATAGTGGTGAAGACGAAATGGATCTGACCCCCATGGTCGATGTGACATTCTTGCTGTTAATTTTCTTTATGATTACTGCTGCATTTGCCCTGCAGAAGTCACTAGAGGTTCCTCCGGTTAAGGAAGACGAAGGAGCTGTCGTTCAGACCGTCGACGACTTAGAAAAAGATTCGATTGTAGTTCGAGTCGATGAGGACAACGTATTCTGGATTTCAGGCCCTTCAATGCAAGAAGAACAGCGTGCCACCAGTGTTCAAGACATGATAGTGAAACTTCGCAAAGTCAGAGAAGAGAGCGGATCGGGCGCAGCCAAGATGCTCGTGCAGGCAAATGGCGATGCACGCCATGAGTTCGTCGTGGCTGCCTTGGATGCAGGAACAGGCGTGGGAATGGAACAAATTCGGTTGATGAGTTACGAGGAAGGCGATTTTGATTTTTAACTTTAGTTCAGAGCGGCATCAATCGACGTTCCTGGCCTTCTGCATGAAATGAAACAAGACCAATCATGAACACTTCTGACTTTCTTGATATCCTGGAACATCGCAAACTGGCGCCAGGTGACGTTATTGCCAAACTTCGCGCGAAAGCAGAGAAAGACGAAAACCGTGTTACTCCAAAAGCGATTCTAAAATACCTGGTCAAGAAGGAATTGGTGCCGCGTTCTGTCGCATATCAACTCTTGAAAACAACTCTTACGGTTTCAGCCAATGCAGAATCCAGCATTATGGGATTTGTCCCACTCCCAGAAACTCCTCTTGCTGGACAAGAGGCTACTGGTTCGGTCTTTGATGATGAGGTGGAGACCCTCGCTCCCGTCGAATCAAAACGAAACTTGAAGATAGATCAAATCAATCAACACGTTTCTGAGTCAAGTGATGTGCGAGACGAACCTTCGGAAACTGACGAATCAGAAAGTCCTCACCTTTCAACGCTCGCATCAATGTCTAGCGTAGTCAAGGCTCAAGAAGAATCTGAGGCGGCCTTTGCCGAGATAGAACCAGAACTGGGCAAAAAAAAGCCGAAGCGTAAGAAGCAACGCAAGAAGAATGAATGGGATTCCTCTTTGATCCTCTACGGCGGAGGAGGTTTGCTGGTACTTATCATTTCGGGGGTGGTAATTTATTGGTTACTCAATCGTGAAAACGCAGATCTCATTCTCCAGCAGGCAAGTGATTACTTCGAAAGCGGGTCCTATACCCAGGCAATAAGCCAGTATGAGCACTTCATCGAAGGGAACAGAGGCCATCCCCAGTTTAGTGCTGCCAATGTCAAACTGGGCATGGCTCGGTTGTGGAAAGATACCTCCAACACCAATGACTACGAATCTGCCCTCCAAACAGCTCAGCAAGTGCTGGAGAACATAGAAGACGAAGCAGAATTTCGGTCTGCTCAAAGGGATCTCGCTTCATTGATTCCAAAGATTGCAGAAGGACTAGCGAATCAAGCAGAAGAGGCGACAGACTTGGAAGTGGCCGAAAAGAGAGTGGCTCAAACTCGTACCGCACTTTCCCTGGCAAAGAACACCAAATATGTTCCCAAAGAATTTCGCGATGAAGTGCAATTAGGTGCGATCGAGGAGACATTGCAACGCGTCGAACGCAACAGGCAGCAAAACCTTGACTTGGGAGAAACGCTGTCAAACATTGATAAGCAACTTGCTGATAATAACATCGCCGTGGCTTATGAGCTTCATAGTCAATTGCTTGAGAAGCACCCAGCACTAATGCATGATGAGTCGTTGGGGGCCAAAATCAAATCTATTTCGGAAGCCGAGGCTCAGGCGATCTCGTTTACTTCCGAAAACAGAAGTGCTGAAACTGGGCCTCGTCCGAGCTCACTAGTCGCTTCGCTGGCATTGGCAGATAATCAAGTGTCTTCTGAGACCAACGAGACAGGTACGGTGGCCGTGCGTTTGTCTGGAGCAGTTTACGCCTTACAAGTTAGCGACGGCAAATTGCTGTGGCGTGAATACCTGGGAGATGCTTCCCGCTCAATGCCCCTAGAACTTCCAGAAGGGGACTTTTTGGTTATCGATACCGTTCACCAGGATCTTATTCGAGTGACTGGTAAATCTGGAAAAGTGCAGTGGCGACTAAGTTTTGAGTCACCGATTATTCAACCAGTCCTTGCTGGGGAACAGGTTTTTGTGGCTGATCAGAGTGGCAAATTGCATGTGGTAGAAATCGCTTCCGGTAATAGTAAGGGATTTATCCAATTCAGCCAAAGTCTCGCAGTCCCACCCACGGTCGATATGCGTAAGCAACGCATTTATGTTCCTGGTGTCCACTCCAGTCTCTATACCTTGTCGACAGTTGATTATTCATGCATGGGGGTATTTTACCTAGGCCACAACGCTAACAGTATTGCAGTACCTGTAGTGAAAGTTTTGGATAAGATCATAGTAGCGGAGAACACCGGACTTATGACAAGCGAGTTGTCGGTACTCTCAACCTCTGAACAAGGACTTCCTCAGAAAGTCGAAACCGAGAAGAGACTGTCAGGAACCGTTGATACACCGCTTCTGGTCGATGGTCGCCGACTCGTGGTCCTAACGAGCCTTGGCCAGATATCTGCCTACGATGTTTCTACTGGTGAAGGCAACGCATCCTTGAGTAGAATCGCTGAACGTGATCCCGAGAGGAGATCATCCCTAGCTCACTATGGCCTCCTTCAGGATGGGAATGTTTGGATGGCTGGTCGAGAGCTTGCCAAATTGGCAATTCTACCAACGGGGAATCGAATTCAAGTTCGAAATCTAGACAACGTTTTCTCTGGGGATGTGTTCGACAATCCTCTTTTACTTGTCGGTAATACAGTAATTCACGTGCGCCGCCCGGCTGATCAGGCTGGTGGAATTGTTTCTGCCGTCGATGCAA
Organism: uncultured Planctomycetaceae bacterium; assembly: GCA_937925545.1. Lineage (GTDB taxonomy): Bacteria > Planctomycetota > Planctomycetia > Pirellulales > Lacipirellulaceae > Bythopirellula. The sequence goes on along the minus strand of CALALR010000013.1, from coordinate 149,675 downwards.
CTTCAGGGCAAACTCTCTGGCAAACCCATCTTGCCGTACCACTGGCAGGTGCTCCTTCGGTCGATCCAGTTGGTACTGAAATATCGGCCATCACTGCCACAGGTGCAGCCTATCTGCTCAACAGAGATGCAATGGCTCAGCGGGTACAGAACCAGGCAGATCATGTGTCTGGTCGCCTTGATTCTTCATTTTTTACCACGAGTGTAGCGCTTGGTCAGGGACGGCTGGCTGCCGGAAACACTGGCTCCAAGAAGATTTTGCATTTTCGGCCAGGAATACCTCGAAACCCACTCAGACTTTTAGAGCTCTCTGCAGCTTTGTCGGGTAATCTCATCGCTTGGCGAGATGGTTTCGTTGTACCCACTCAGGCAGGACAAGTCTATCTCTTATCAAGTGAAGATGGAGAGCAACTTGGAACACCATTTCAGCCTCCATTGGAGGCAAACCAACAAATCAATTGGCTTGCGCCGGGAGTCTTTGGTGAGGGAGAAAATTCTCAATTGGTCATCAGCGACGGAAAGTCGCACGTTTATCTAGTGCAACAGGCTGCTGAGCCAAATCCTCATTTGGAATTGATCAAAAAGGAATCGCTTCTTGATGTGGGACTCAATACCCCATTGGCAGTTAATGGAAGCATAGTAGTTGCTGGAACTGAGAGTGGCTCGGTCGCGATCTTTGAGCTTCCCACACTCGCAGCCAGGGATGCGATCGATGTTGGAGGCCAAATTGAATGGGGACCTTTTACAATTGATGCCGGCTTTTTGTTCAGCACGGACATGGGTGAACTGGTATGTCTCCAGGAGGACGGTCAGATAGCTTGGAGAAACTCTTTGGATAAGAAGCTCCCCACGGGCACCCCTATGTCGGACCAAGGTAGCCTGCTTATCGCCTGGCAGCTTCATGGCGTCTCGCTTCTCGATGCTGCAAATGGCCAAGAAAGAGCTCACGTGCCTTTAGGTCAGGCGGTAGTGGCTGGCCCTGTGCCGTTCGGTCGCCGCCTCGTATTAGCTGCCTCAGACGGTACTCTTTTGATCGTAAATCAACCTGAACCTTGATATGCAGTCCCTTCATGTCGCATCGAATCGCCAACTTCAACAAGCTCACCTCTCTGAGCTGTTTCTACACGGTACTGATCGTTCTTGGGTCGTCGAGAATTCTTGCCGGTGCTCAGGAAGCGAATGTCAAGCCGAGACTTATCGATCAATATCCTTTCGATCGAATCACACTTGATGCATCAAACAACAGTACTGTAATCGATGTGCAACTCATTGAGTTTCCCAATCGGCAGGTCCCCGATCCCTTTCCTACCAGTGGATCGTTGGAAATCAGGCGGCTGAGTGATCCCACGAACCTCTACGCCATTGATTGGTCCGCAATCGCCAGGATTGACCTCTATGAAGATCTAGTACTGCAGGAGGCTCAAGATTATGTCAGCAAGAGTCAATTGAAACCCGCCTATGAGAACCTCGAATTTCTGCATAAAAACTATCCTGATCTTGCAGGGCTGCAGGAGACAACAGAGAACTACCTGCAGCAGGATGCGTTAAACTCTTACAAGGAGAAGCGTTACGACGAGTCGCTGGCGATTCTGTCCTCTTTGTATGATCTAAATCCCCAAAGGCGAGGACTGGCTAAAGCCGTGGAGGGAGTTTCGGACCGCTTAATCAGCGAACTCCTTGCCAATGGAGATTACAATGCAGCACGGGTTGTTTTGGAGTCACTGGCAAAAGGTTTTACGCAACTTCAGCTCTCGAATCTTTCGTCGTGGCAGCAAAGATTCTCCTCGGATGCCCAGGCTCAGGTTACTGCTGCACGACAAGCGATTTCCAAGCAAGACTTTGCGTCGGCCAGACAAGCAGTCCGTCACGCATTAGGTATTCTTCCCGATCTCGAAGAAGCACAGCAGTTGCTGGCAGAGATTGATCGTCTGTCGCCTCAGATGCGTATCGGGGTATCACAGCTTTCTTTGGCAAGTCGAGCTGCCCCATTACAGGAGTGGGCGGATCAGCGAGTCTCTCGCTTGTTGTCCCCCACTTTCGTGGACCTCGTTGGAGTCGGCGCAGAGGGAGGAGAATATGGTTGCCAGTGGGCCGATATTCAGAACGATGACTCTGGACTGAAAATGGGAATTACCCTCAATGAATCAGCCCGGAAGTTGGGAATGACTCCTGCGAGATTGGTGTTGCATTTATTGGCAATGGCAGACCCCTTGAGTGATATGTATCGTGGGGATTTTGCCGAAGCCTTTCGACAGATCGAGATTCTTGGCGGACAAGAGGTCTCGATTGAGTGGCGATTTCCTCCAGTCAAACCAATCGCTTATTTACAGTTCCCTCTCTCAGAGCTTGCGTCGCCCTCAGCTGTTACTGCCCCCTATCGACTGGCGCCACATGAAGAAATGAGTTCTGAGGTGCAGTTCGTATCGACTTCAGACGACGACGCCCAAGGTCCCCAAGTTATTGTTGAACAGAGATTCGAGAACGACGAGGCGGCAATATTAGCATTCAGTCGAGGTGAGATCGAAGTTCTCGATGACATCGCACCTTGGAATTATGATCGGATGAGACAGATTCGAGATATTGTTGTATCGGCCTATCGCTTGCCAACGGTTCATGTCTTGCTTGGCAATTACGAATCACCAATCATCCGTCGTCGCGAATTTCGTCGGGCATTATGTTATGGCATCGATCGCAATCGCTTGTTAACTGAAGTGCTTTCTGGAGGAGATGGACGCCCTGGATTTAGAGTTCTCAGCGGGCCAATCCCTGCTGGCTTTGCCATCGGAGATGCGATCGGATACGGATACAAACAACAATTGCAGCCTCACCCTTATGAACCAAGGCTTGCTGCAGTACTGAACGCTGCAGCGCGAGCGGCGGTGGCCAAAAAGGCGAAAATCGAAGGCGGTGATGTTGAGTCAAGTGATGGCCAGCAGACTCGTACTGATGCTAAGCCGGTGCCACTTATCCTGGTTCATCGAGAGAATGCAATTGCCAGAACGATGTGTCAGCTCATTGAAAGACAATTGGAGGCGATTGGGATCCCTCTCGACGTGCGCGAGATTTCAGTAAAGGAAGACCTCAACAGAATTCAATGGGATCTACGCTATGCAGAGTTTTGCTTCGAGGAACCGCTCGTAGATGCACAACAACTTTTCGGCCCCAATGGTTTGGCCGGGCGTTGTAGCCCCAGTATGAATTTAGCCCTCATATCGCTAGATCAAGCCACCAATTGGAATGATGCCCGAAACCGCTTGCAACAAATTCACCAGATCGCTTACGACGATCTGCCAGTGATTCCCTTGTGGCAAACGCCCAAGTTCTTTGCCACTCAAAAGACTTTCAATGGTGTGGGCAAGTCGCCAGTGTCGCTGTACCAGAATGTGGCCCGTTGGCACAACTCCTATGTGTCGGGGGATCCCTGAAATGATTGCAGATACGCGTCACCGCCAGCGAGGCTACCTGCTTCCTTCGCTTTGGTTAGGGCGACTGATCGTCTTGGTTTTGATGGTTTCAGCAATGCCTGGCCGTGCTGCCGATGAAAAATCTTGGGAACTGGCGACTTATCGGGTTCAATTGCATGTCGTAGTTGATTCCTCCGCGCGACCTGGGGCATTGTCTGCTGAGCAACTTTCAGCAGAACTCATGCAGCGCATCCGTACGACGATCTATCCGCTATGGATTGTCGAGGTAGTCCTCCCCCAGGGACGCGAGCGGACATATCAGCTGCATTCTCTTATTGATTTCCCAGACGAGGAGGAAAAGTCAGGAGCAAGTAAGTTTGACAAGCAGATGTTCCTCACAGCACAAGTGAGCCCCGTGGGAATCTTACTCTCAAGTCGCGAGTTTGATTGCTATACCGGCCGGTGGACGCCGATTCTGAAAACGATAGTTCGCCAAGAACATATGGTTTCGCAACAAAGCCTGGAATTACTCTGCAGGGTATTTGCGCCATTGGCAATGGTTCGAGTGGACCCGGACGACGAGGAGCAAGTGTCACTCCTGTTCAAGGGAGAAGACTTACCCAGACAGACTACTGAAACTTTATTCGTACGAGAGGGGGATCTGTTTCAGCCCCTGTTGGTTCGTCTCAGTCGTACCAGTGGTGCAGCACCCGAAATGATTGCCAACGTCCCATGGACGTTCTTGGTTGCGGAGAAACCCGGAGATGCTGGTTGGCAGTGCCGTGTCTTCACCGGCACGCGCCGTCCGTTTGGCATGCGTCGGCGAGGGCGTGTCGAACTCATGGCGCTCGGGCTGAAGACTCCGCTTACCGAGACCATGATACGATTCCACGCCAGCCACGACGAGTCTCAAGGTCTACGTGGGTATGAAGTCTTCGAGCAGGACCTCACGTCAGGAGAATACAATCTGCTGGGAGTCACAAACTATCAAGGGTCGATTCCCATTGAGAAAACAGGTGCACCCGTTCGAATGCTTGTCTTGCGAAGTGACAATCAACTTTTGGCTAAGGTGCCGATTATTCCAGGGGCGACCACTGAAACACAAATTCCCATCGCCGACGACATGGCACGACTGCTGGTCCAAGAGGAGTTGGAAGCACTAAAGGAGCGATTGATTGATGTAGTCGCCCGCCGCAATATTCTGATGGCACGGGTAAGAGCATTCCTGGAGCAGGGACAGCTTGATGATGCCGAAGCTTTAGTTGCTGAGTTGAACGCACTTCCCAATCGCGCTGACTTTGCTCAGGAAATCGAATCTCTTCAAGCTCTCACACAGTCCCGAGGTAACAACCAATATCACTCCGAGAATCCCCGCATCCAAGGTAAAATAAACAAGCTCTTGGAAAATACCAGGGCTTTGCTAGGCAGATTTCTAGGTGTTCGTGAAATCACCCAACTTGAGAACGAGGTCCGCGAGTATCAGCGAAATAATGAGAATAAGTCTCCAGGGTGAGAGACATATTGTCAAAACACAGGACATTCCGCGACTTCTCAATCGAAAAACTAGACAACTTCGGTCAGTTTGATTTATCCTGATAGTTGTGAACTTGCTTTCTTGATTGCGGAACAGTTGGGAATGCTTCAATATGTTTTCTCAGATGGAAACTCCTTTGCCATTTAGGCATCGTAATCTCCTTGCAACCATTCTGGTGTTGATTCTGCTGAATCTCGGCGCTGATGCTCCGGACGTTTCCATGATGGAAATGCAATCCGATGCTATGCAGGGTTCTATGAATGAAGAGTCGAACGCATTCGACGCTGACCCGGCTGACTCTCATTCACCACGGCGTACAACTCGCAAGCTTCGACCGACGCGTGTCGACCCTGATCTAGAAAACCAAGTCGCAGAATCAGCCGCTAAGATTGATCGCCTTGTTTTAGAAAAGCTTAAGGCCGAGAAGGTTCGTCCAAACCCTCTAACCAATGACATGCAGTTTGTGCGACGGATCTACCTTGATATTACCGGGACGATTCCAAGTGCACAACAAGCTTCACACTTCCTCAATAAGTCACGAAGTGGTAACAAGCGCGCTGAACTCATTGATGAGTTACTAAATACCTATGGATACGTTAGTCACAGCTTCAATATATGGGCAGATATCCTTCGATTGAAGGATCAGCCTAGCGGCAATATTTATAGTCAACCATACAACGAGTGGATCAAGGATACGTTGGCGAGTGATTTGCCTTACGACGAGTTTGTGCATCAACTCGTCTCCTCCGAGGGACGTCTCTGGGAAAATCCACCTGTGGGATATGTGCTCAGAGATGCAGGTATGCCTTTGGCGAACCTTGACAATACGATTCGCATCTTTCTCGGCACCCGGATCGGATGCGCTCAATGCCACGATCACCCTTTCGACAAGTGGACGCAAATTGAGTTCTATCACCTGGCTGCATTTGTCCATGGCGTCGATACGAATGCAGCCAGGAGGCAGGTAAATTCAGTCGTCACCAATGCAGTCGCACAAATCCAGGAAATGGCCAAGCAGGATGAGAAGAAGCGGAATCTGCCTGGGCGCGTCAATGGTTTGATCAGCGCGAATCGTACGGCAATCGCGGAAAATCGCAACCGACCGCTCAGGTTGCCTCATGACTATCAATACGACGATGCGAAGCCGGGACAAGTGATGGAGCCGAAGGTAATTTTCGGTCAGCAGCCCCAGTTGACTAAGAATGCATCCAAACGGACCGCCTTTGCAGACTGGCTGACTTCACCAGACAATCCGCGGTTTACGGTCACGATTGTAAATCGCCTGTGGAAACGTGCGATGGGAGTCGGTTTAATTGAACCGGTGGATGATCTGACCGACGATAGTAAAGCAACCAATCAGCCGTTGCTTGATCACCTGGTCGCAGAGATGAAGAGGTTGAATTACAGTCAGCGTGAGCTGCTTCGCATCATTTACAACACAGATACTTATCAGCGCCAAGCCACAACCCGCGACCTGGCTGCTGAGGAACCTTATTTTTTTCCAGGTCCCATTCTTCGACGGATGACGGCAGAACAGATCTGGGATTCATTGCTGACGCTCACAATGGCTGACCCCAATGCCTATCGAAGGCCTCGAAGTGATGCGTTGATTGCGGCAGTGAAAATCGATACTGTCAAACCGGCCAGTAGTGACTATCTGCTCAACAAAGCCACTGAGTTGGAGACAGTACGTCGCAACGGCCCTGAGGCCCAGCTCAATAAGAAATTCACTCATCAGGGTTTGCTATTAGCCAGGGCTTCGGAATTGCCCTTGCCCTTGCCACCGTCTCATTTCTTGCGACAGTTTGGTCAGAGCGATCGCGAACTGATCGAGGGGGGTAGCACTGAGGGGCACGTGCCACAAATTCTGACAATGTTCAATGGCCCCATCTCTCATAAGCTGCTCAATCAAGGGACCGTAATTTACGATGAAGTCGTCAGTGCAGAAGACCTTCGAGACCAGATCGATGTCATCTTCCTCAGCATCCTGGGGAGGAAACCAACACGCAACGACTATAAAACGGCCCAAGCCGAAATTCAATATAATGGAGCCGCCGGCTACGGCAACGTCATCTGGGCGCTGCTCAACACGCGGGAGTTTTTGTTTATTCAGTAAAGGTTTGGTGATGTTTGAATTGAATACCACTCGCCGCCGATTTATGGAACAGACGGCTCGACAACTGCTTGGCGTCTCTTTTCTTCCGATGCTGTCTGAAAACGCGCTCGCAGCGACTTCCAGCTCTCGAGGAAAAGCCCGACAGGTGATATACCTCTTTATGGACGGAGCGATGAGTCAACTTGACACGTTTGATCCCAAGCCGGGGAGCGAGGTCCAGGGAGAAACGAAAACGATTGACACCAACGTCGCTGGTGTGAAGTTTGGTCAACACTTGCCAGAACTGGCCAAGATGATGGATCAACTGGCGCTGATTCGTTCGTTGAGTACTCAGACCGGAGATCACGATGGGGGCAAGTACTTGATGCGGACCGGATACAAGGCAATTGCCTCCACCCGACACCCTTCACTTGGACCATGGATTCAAAAACTGGCCGGCAAAGGGAACGATATCTTGCCCGGCAGCGTGGTGATCGGTGGCGGCTCAGGGCACCCCGCGGCAGGCTACCTGGGAGCCCAGTATGCCCCTGTGCCCATCGCGGATGCTCGCCGAGGGGTTGAAAACAGCAAACCCCCAAAATATCTTTCTGCCGAGCAATTCGACAACCGCATGCAGCTTGCCGAGCAGTTTGATAGGGCATTTCAAAACAAATATCGCACTGCTCAGGTGTCCGGCTATGCGGACCTCTATCGCGAAGCAATCTCCCTGATGCGGAGTGATGAACTCGCAGTTTTCGATGTCAATCTCGAACCGGAAAACATTCGTAAAGCTTACGGCGAAGACGGCTTTGGGCTTGGATGCTTGTTGGCACGCCGGCTCATCCAGCACGGCGTCCGTTTTGTCGAAGTAAACCTCGGTGGCTGGGACATGCATACCAACTTGTTCAGCAGCATGGCAGGTCGGGCTGCCGTTCTCGACAAAGCAGCATCGACGCTGTTGGCGGATTTGAGGAGCCAAGGCCTTTTGGAGCAAACCCTGGTCGTCATCGGTACGGAATTTGGCCGCACTCCTGCCATTAACCAGAATGCCGGCCGCGACCACCATCCGGGAGCCTACACCTGTGTGTTGGCTGGCGGCGGTGTCGTCGGAGGGACGGTCTACGGCGAAACAGACAAGCAGGCACGCACCGTTGAGAAAGACCCCGTTTCGGTGCAAGATTTCAACAGCACCATCGCCTATGCCATGGGTCTCGCTCACGACGAAGAAATCTATTCCCCCGACAATCGCCCTTTCACCCTAGGCGATGACGGCAAGCCGCTCGTAAAGTTGTTTGGTTAGATCGCTATCCGCTTGCAAACAATAAATAAATCGCCGCCCCTGCGGTGAAGATGGCGGCAGCGACCAGGAGCTTGATAATCGTGTCAAGTGGCCAGGTGCGCGGGATATTTTTTGACTCTTCTTCCAGTTGTTTTGCTTGAGCCTCTCGTTCGGCAGCGACGATTTGTGGCAAGGTAGCACTCCGCAGGGCTTCTGCATCGGTGGTGTCCTGCCCGACATCCTGGGTTTCGCTAGTTTCAATTTCCGCTGGCAAAGTGTCGGCCAAAGTCGATTTGTTGTTCAGATGCCCTGATAGTTTCGTCATTGATCCGACTTGCTGTCGAGCTTCTGTATCCGCCCCAGTCACCCAGGGACGCAGCAGCGTACTTACCTCTTGGGCAGTTGAGACACGATCGGCTGGTCGCTTTGCCATTAGTGCGGCGATCACTCGGGAAAACTCCTCGCTCACCTTATGATTCAGTTTTTGAGGTGCGATGGGAGTTTCGTCCAAATGTCGGCGTAATTTGTCGGCGGTGTCCCCTCCGGGAAAAGGCACCTTCCCCGTCACGGCATAATACAAAGTGCAACCCAGCGAGTAGATATCACTCACAGTTTGCAGCTTCTCTGGCGAGACGACTATCTCTGGAGCGACGTAGTCGGCAGTACCGACGATATGCCGCGGTCGTTTGCCACCTGTGGGCTGCTGATCACTATGGAAAGATGCCAGCCCAAGATCTGCCAGCTTTGTGGTGCCCTCTGGAGTAATCAAAAGATTTCCCGGTTTCACGTCACGGTGAACCAGATCGCAGCTATGGGCATAAGCTAGTCCTTCGGCTGCCTGGGACACGACCACTGCTGCCTCGTTCAGAGACAATGGTCCGTGATTTCGAACCAACTTGCGAAGGTCGGTTCCTGGCACATACTCGGTCACCAGAAAATAGGTATCTCCTTCGGTGTCGGCATAAGTCAAATGGACGAGATTGGGGTGCGTGAGTCGCGCCTGAGCACGGATTTCACGCAGAAAGCTGGCGATGGAAACGGGATTGGTTTGATTCTTGGGCAGCACTTTGATTGCTTCGATACGACCCAGCAGTACGTGCTCGCACTTAAAGACCCATCCCATACCACCATGGCCGAGCGCATCAAGAATACGATAGGCACCAAGGGTAAACTTCGTTCGGCCCAATCGCAGTTGCTCCGCCTGCCAGCGGTTCAAATAACCAAGTGCGATCATTTGCGCCGAGAGCTGCTCGTCAGTAATCTCATCGAGTCCGAGACTCTCACTCGGGAGCGACTCGACCAGAACTTGCCAGGCACGATCAATCTGTGCTTCAGTGAGCAACCCACTGGCCAAACCCGCGCGTTCCAGGATAGATCGTTCAGTTCGCAAGATAAGGTCTCAAGAAACGTGGATGGAATGAGAATGACTGCCCCGCGCTTTTTATTTTATTGTCTTGAAATAGGGCAGATAGCCAGTAACCCTGCGGAAATCCAATATTTTTTCTCCTGTTTCTTATTGCGCAGAACGATTAGTCAGAAGAGTCCAGCGAAACCGGGTTCCCAATTCTTAGGAACAGGGGCAACGATAGACAAAGTTCTTTCCTGGGTTGGATGCTTAATTTCGAGTTCGCGAGAGTGCAATGCGATACCAAGAGAAAACTGATGCTGACTGCCGTATTTCTTATCCCCAACTACAGGAAAACCAAGTTTGGCTAACTGAACTCGAATCTGATGCTTTCTACCTGTCTGGAGTTCAATTCTCAGTAGGCTGAATTCGTTTGAAGTCTTAAGCACTTCGTACCGCAGCCTGGCCAGTTGTGCATCCGGACAATCCGCGTGGGTCACATGGACCTTGCGATGACGTTCGTCCTTGCGTAGGAAGTGCTCCAAAGTGCCCGTCTTATCAGCCAGTTCCCCGGCCACAACCGCCCAATAGATTTTCTTAGCCTTGCGATCTCGAAATGAGGCCGACAATCTTGAGGCAGCCTTTGACGTTCGTGCCAGCAAAACGACTCCAGTTACTGGTGCGTCCAGTCGACTCACAACGCCTAAGTAGACATTCCCCGGTTTTTGGTATTTAATTCGAATGTATTCTTTGGCAAGCTTGATCAGACTTGGTTTATTGTCAGCCACCCCCATAGTTGGCAACATAGCGCGTTTATTGATCACGAGCAGGTGGTTGTCCTCGTACAACACATCGAGTTGGTTTGACAAATTTGCCATTTATAAAAGGTTGCAGTGATTGCTGGCCGTGGTACCCTCATTTGATCGGGGGTGAGCAGTTGGGTAAGTTAGTAAGTGTATGGTGTCTTACTGGCCACCCACTTACTCACTTACGCACAGAATTACCCCTCCCCCAATGTCGCAGTTTCGCATAATTCTCGCCAGTGGTTCTCCACAACGCAAAGCATTGCTTGCTGAAGCAGGTTACGAATTCGATGTGATTCCTCCCGATGATTCCGTGGAGAATGGCATCTGCAGCAACTGTGGCCCGGCAGAGCTCGTTCTCGATCTCTCAGCTCGCAAGGCAGCGGATATCGCCAGTCACTTGGTTAGCGACATAAGTGAACCTACACTCATCATCGCCTGCGACACGGTGGCAGAATGTGGAGGCATTATCCTCGGCAAACCTCGAGACGAGGATCACGCACGAAGGATGCTGGAACAATTGCGAGGTACGAGACACCGAGTTTATAGTGGACTCTGTCTTTGGTTATTGAAGCCATCTAAGAAAACGGCCCCACGATCAAGAATAGCTATCACGGAGCTAGAGATGGAATTGCTTTCCGACGATGCAATTGATGAGTACTTGGGCACCGGAATGTGGCGCGGCAAGGCGGGAGCTTTCGGGATTCAAGATCGGCCATCCTGGTTGAGAATCGTTGAAGGAAGTGAATCGAACGTGATCGGTCTGCCATTGGAGTTACTTGGCGAAATGATTGGCAAAATCGGCGAACCGGAAGCGTAAGCTCCCGGAGTATGGAAGGAGTGTTGAAAAGGTCGCAATCTCGCCAGAGCAAACGATTTTTCTCGATTGAGTCATAGGACCAATACTCGCTATACTGCAATGCTCGAATAATTTGTCACATCGAATAGGTCGGTCATGAAACTGCGGTTGGGAATTGTTGGAGTGGGAGCCGCTTGGGAGTCGCGGCACTTACCCGCCTTACGAGCGTTGTCTGACCGATTTGATGTTTGTGCTGTCTGCGATCCGGTTCAGCATCGGGCAGTACAGGTTGCCAAGCCGTTTGGTGCAACGGTTTACGATGGCTTTCGAGCTCTTATGGATCGTCAGGACATCGACGCCGTTCTGCTGCTCTCAGCGCACTTTTATGGTGCCACGCCGATATTTGCGGCTTGCGAATACAGCAAGGCCATTTACTGCGCAGCTGCACTTGAATTGCAAGACGACGAGGCTGCCATTTTGCGAGAGCGCGTACAAGAGGCGGGGATCGCTTTCATGGCAGAGTTTGCCTGCAGGCTTTCACCTGCAACGTTAAGACTTAAAGAATTGCTGGCTACAAAGCTAGGTGCTCCTCAACTTCTTTTTTGCAATCGTCGCAAAAGTACTTCCTCCAAAAGTGAAAATGGCGATCATTGTACCCGGGACCTTGTCGAATTGGTGGATTGGTGTCGTTATGTCGTGGATGCCAATCCTACTAGCCTGTTGGCCACGGCGCACCTCTCACCTTCTAAACCATTCCATGATTATTTTGCAGTGAGCCTGGATTTCTCTCCCAATGCAGAGGTAGGAGTTGGGCCGGTTGCCATTATCGGCTGCGGTAACTATGTCCCCGAAGCATTCGAGGAATCCCTTTCCTATCGACGCCCGGCAGATCTCAAGATTGTATGCGAGCGGGGCATTGCCTTCATCGATTTGCCGAGCACTGTCGCCTGGTTTGATGGAGCTGGGCAACATCTGGAAAAGCTCGAGCATGATCGTAACGTCGGTGAACAACTCTTGCTGCATTTTCATCGTGCCGTGCAGAGTCTCGTACTGAAAAGTTCAAGCCTGGAAGATGCACATCGTGCCATCACGATCACGAATCAGGCGAAGACTAGCTGCCGCACGGGGCAGCGCATATTTTGCAATTCTCAGGACTAATCGGTCCACAATATAAGACCTAGCCTGCTGCTAGGTCGTTTGACACCTAACGGGTAGGCACCTTATATTGTGCCTACATTTCAGCCGAAATGGCATCCGTTTTCCTCTATATCAACTCCAGAAAAAATGACGATTACCGCGAACGATCTTTCCCAGCTGTCCATCAATACAATTCGAACACTCTCAATGGATGGTGTTGAAGCTGCAGGCTGTGGACATCCAGGTACGCCCATGGCCTTGGCTCCTGTGACTTATCAGCTCTGGACTGAGACACTCAACTATGATCCTTCGTCGCCGCATTGGCCGAATCGCGATCGCTATGTCCTCTCGTGTGGTCACGCATCGATGTTGATCTATTCGATGTTGCACTTGTCTGGGGTGCGGAAAATCATGCCCGATGGCAAGCTCACTGACGAACTGGCTGTCACGCTGGATGACCTACGGAATTTTCGCCAACTGGGCAGTGCTACCCCTGGACATCCTGAGTTTGGACATACCACTGGCGTTGAGACGACCACAGGACCCCTTGGGCAGGGATGTGGTAATAGTGTCGGTATGGCCATCGCCAGCAAATGGTTGGCAGCACGCTACAACCGTCCCGATTTCGAATTGTTCAACTACAACGTTTACGTGCAGTGCAGTGATGGCGATCTGATGGAAGGTGTCGCATGCGAAGCCGCCTCGCTCGCCGGTCATCTGAAGCTCGACAACTTGTGTTGGATTTACGATGACAACTCGATCACGATCGAGGGCCGCACTAAGCTAGCCTTCAGCGAAGATGTAGCTACTCGATTTGAGGGGCTGGGATGGAACGTGGTCCGTGTGGCTGATCCCAATGACCTTGGAGCATTGAGCGTCGCCTATGATGCCTTTCAAAATTGTACCGATGCACCCACGCTTATTATCGTGACGACTGTGATCGGATATGGCTCACCTAACAAAGCCGACACCGCCAAGGCCCATGGTGAAGCGCTTGGTGCTGAGGAGGTAAAACTGACGAAGGAGTTTTACGGCTGGCCGACCGATGCACAGTTTTTGGTTCCTCCTGAGGTTCCTGAGCATTTCCAAAATACGTTGGGACAACGTGGCCGCGATGCCCGTGAGGCCTGGGAAGACCTTTTTGCACAATACCAAAAGTCTCATGCGTCAGAGGCCAAAGAATTGCTTCAGATGCAGCGCCGGGAACTGCCAGCCGGTTGGGACAGCGATATAGTTGAATTCCCAGCCGACCCCAAGGGGACAGCCACACGAAACTCAGGTGGTAAGGCCCTCAATGCCTTCGCCAAGAATATCCCCTGGCTGCTGGGTGGTTCGGCTGATCTGGCTCCCTCGACAAAGACCCTGTTGGAATTTGAGGATACGGGCAATTTCTCTTCGGAAAACTATGCCGGAAGGAATTTTCACTTTGGCATCCGCGAGCACGCCATGGCTGCGGCAGTCAACGGAATGGCCCTGTGCGGTCTAAGGCCCTATGGCGCAACGTTCTTCGTTTTCAGCGACTACCTGCGTCCCTCGATGCGGCTTAGTGCCATTATGGGTATCCCTTCGGTGCTTGTGTTTACCCACGACTCGATTGGTGTCGGCGAGGATGGTCCCACGCACCAACCTGTGGAGCAGTTAGCCGCCGCACGGGCAATACCTGGACTCGTCGTAATCCGCCCCGGGGATGCCAATGAGTCCGTTTACGCCTGGAAAGCTGCCTTGCAAAACAACCACCGACCCACGGCAATCATTCTCACCCGCCAGAATATGCCCACTCTCGACCGCACCAAGTTTGCTCCTGCGAAGGGAACACTCCGGGGGGGCTATATTCTGTCCGAAGCAGCGAACGGCAAACCCGATGTGATTTTGCTAGCGACCGGCAGTGAGCTTTCCTTGGCAGTTTCCGCGCAAGATGAACTAGCTAAAACAGGAGTGAAGGCCCGAGTGGTCAGCTTGCCCTCGTTCGAACTTTTCGATGAGCAGCCGCAAGCCTATCAGGACGAGGTGCTCCCTCCGGAGATTATGGCCCGGGTAGCTGTTGAGGCGGGTGTCCGCCAGGGATGGGACCGTTATATTGGAAGCCGGGGAGCATTCGTAGGAATGAACGGATTCGGTATGTCAGCTCCCTTTGAGCAAATCTACCAAACCGTTGGAATCACCTCCGCCAAAATTGTTGCTGAAGCTAAGCGGATTCTTGGCAAATGAGTTTGTTGAGATTTCGTTAGCCGGAACAAGCCGTACGCAGTTACGGCCACGCGCACCAACATTCATAACCAAGCTAACACAATTGCAAAGCCGGAACTCATTCCACGCGTACCGGCCTACGATTTGGCCCCACTCGCAGGACGTGCCCGTGTCAGATGTGATTTCGATCACCGGTTTCTCCGATCCCTTCAGTAGTCTGTCCCACCTGCTGGGTGCCTGCCTGTTTGCCGGTCTGTCGATCTTCATGCTACGGCGAGGACGGGGTAATGTCTGTAGAATGGCGAGCCTGGCATTGTTCTGTCTGGGAGCAGTGCTGCTGCTCTCAGTCAGTGGTGTTAATCATCTGATTGCCCGGCAAGGTACGGCCCACTTGGTGATGCAGCGACTCGATCACGCGGCCATTTTCGCATTGATCGCCTGCTCGTTCACTCCCGTCCATATGATCCTCTTTCACGGTTGGAGTCGCTGGGGTGTGATCTTTTTGATTTGGATAATTGCTATTTTGGGAATCACGTTGAAATCCATTTATTTCAACTCGATCTCCGCAAGCGTTGGCACCGCGATGTATATCGGTATGGGTTGGATTGGTTTCGGCTCATGGCTTTCCATCGTGCGGCGCTATGGTTTTGACTTTGCCAAGCCGATCATGTGGGGAGGAATTGCCTATACTGTCGGCGCGATTCTCGATAGTCTACAATGGCCTGTAGTGATCAGCGGTATCATCCAATGGCATGAGGTGTTTCACGTTGCCGTGCTACTGGGACTGGCAAGTCACTGGTCGTTTATCTACGGAATAGCCAATTGGCCGCTTGACCGTGCCCCGCAGGAGCCTTCATAACCTTTGTAAAAGCACAGGTTTCATTGCATAAGTACCCACATAACATGCCCACCATCAATAAGTTGAATCCAAATACCCTATTCCGATCATCATGGGCATTCAGCTGCCTTTTACTAATCAATTTCAGTCATTCCCTCCATGCAGCCGATGTCGTCTCTCATCTACCTGATACCACGCTCGGCTATGCCGTGGTGAGAGACATTGCCGCCACTGACCAGAAAGTTGCTCGGCTGATAAGCCTCTTTCATCCTGATTTACCGTCGCCACTAAATTTGGCCAGGTCCATTACGGGACTTTCTCAGGGAATTGACTACCAAGGGGATGCGCTTTTTGCTTACTTGGCTAACAATAGTGAGCCGGCTCTCCCCGTACCGTTGGCTTTGTTGCCGGTAGCAGACTACGAAATCCTCGCATCTGCAATAGGGGGAGATGCCTCAGGAGAAATATGCCGGGTAAGTATTGCGGAAGTAGAGCTGCTAATTGCTCAGCTCGGCAATTTTGCCCTGGTTATGAATGTCGAACATCGCGAAGTGATGCAGCAGATTCTAGCGCGTCAAACGGAAGTTGCCCCGAATACCTTTACTGAGTGGATTGCTAGAAACAACGTCTCGTTTGTGCTGACCCGATTAGGCTTTGCGCAAATTATGAAACATGGCTGGTTCGTCGGCACAACAGATAATTCACCGCTTGCTGATGATCCATTTGGTGCATTGGCAGTGACTGATCAAGGTGCTCTGCAAAACTCCTGGCCTTTAATGGAGTTCGTCCGTAAATATTTTCGCGAAGCGGGAGTTGGACTAGCGGTCGATAATGCAAATAACGTTAGAATCCGTTGGAAAGGTGACTTCCTGAATCAGCGAAAGGCTGTCGAAGAATCTGGTAACGGCTCTCAGCAGCGACTTAAGGGGTTTGCGGCTGAGCCTTATGCCATAGCTGGAGCCGGTGACATGCCTCACGACGCCGGAGCGTTTCTGGCCGAGTTAATGACAAATCTCTCGATTCAAGATGCTCCGCATCAAGGTCGAAGCGAATTTACGCCCCAAGACTGGGCAGCCGAGCGGAAGAGTTGGGATTTAACGCTCGCTGATGTGCAATCTGTGTCGGTGCTCGTGGTTCCTCCTACGGAAGGCGAACCATTGCTTTCCACTTTTTTTGCGAGATTGACTGTAGACGATTCGCAAAAATATCTTGCTGCGCTTGCTCAGTCGTATGAAATTGCGAACGAGCTTACCTTGCGCTCCAAGAGCGAGATCAAGATGATCTATAACGTACATCCCACCAAGATTGGCGATGTGGAGGGAGTAGCGATTACCTCAGATCTCGACAAAGCCACGGGCGATCAGAATGTCGATGTCTGGCAGGCGCTGCTTACAGCCTGCCTAGGTGCTGAGCACAATCTCACGATCTACTGCGCACCCGTGGATGATCAGCACGTTTTCATCGGCCTGCAATCAACAGAAAAACTTCTGAAGTTTATTGACGGTTTCCAGAAGGGAAATTCTGGCTTGGAAAGCGATGCCTCGGTGCAAAAATCGCTGGCTTTGCTTAGTACTGAAGGTGCTTACATTCAGCTTGTGAATCCACAAGGGCTGGTAGAATTGGGAAGCTCCTGGATGAAGACTCTTCTGGTCCTCGGCATGGTACCACAGTTACCTCTGTATCCGACGGCCCCGCCGCTCGCGCTCGCAGTATCCAGTGATCAAAACGGATGGCAGGCAGAGGTGGGCCTTCCTGCGGAATCGGTACAAGCTTTGGCGGAATTCGTGTCAGAAGTGGGCAAAGTGTTTGGTCAGTAGCTTCTCCTCTGACAAACCCCCCGGATCCAGATGGAATCTGGGCCCGTGTTGCTGCTCAAAAGCTTTTCATACGGGACGCTCATCTCCGGGCAAGGAATTGCAATCATATCGGCCCACTTTCCGGGACTTAGCGAGCCCGTTTCTTGAGCCAGTCCAAGAGCCTCCGCGCCACTGAGCGTGCCGAGGCGAAGTATCGTATCGGGCGAGACATTGGGAAATTGCCTCGAAATCCATCGCAACTCGCTGAGCAAATTTAAATCGGGGTTCGACGCTTGGCTGTCTGTCCCGATCGCGACCTTTACACCCGCGGTCAACATGCTTTCGAGGGGATACGTGTCGTGGCCAAAGTACGCGTGGGTCCGTGGGCAATATACGACGGACATTCGATCGGAATGTTCTCCCAGGTAATAAATCTCACCCTCGGTGAGATAGTTTCCGTGAATGACCAACGCTCGTGGAGCGTCAGCGAGAATTCGCAAATAGTCCAGAGGTGTACTGTTCTGGGGAATTGCATTTGAGTCCCACATGCTGCGTTCTTCGAGTAATTCACGAAATGCCCCGCATCCTGTGGAAAGCAGTTCCAATTCCTGTCGTGACTCTGCCAAATGCATTGCGATTGGCAAGCTATATTCGCGAGCCAAGGCCACCAATCGTTTCAGCAATTCAGGATGCACTGTATAAGGTGCATGAGGACTAATCCCAACCAAGCACCTGGGATTGAGTGCACGACTACGATCAAGCCGTTTTCCAACATCGTCGAGAATTGATTCCATCCGACTTGCGGAGAAGCCAATGACTTCCTCGAATGCCACCAAGCTCGCTCCCTGAAAACCATCGTAAGCTGCCGGTTGTGCCGTGGAGATTTCACCTAGGGACGTTACTCCGTGTTGCAAACACTCCGCGAGACCAGCTTGAATGGCTGACTCGGCACTGCGGTCATTGCGTTTGCGATTCGCGATGACGAGGCGAATCCAATCCGTAAGAGGCAGCTTTGGTTTGCCGAGCGGTCGCCTACAGTCGCTGAACTCTAAATGGGTATGCGCATTTACCAAACCTGGCATTAAGATCACATCGCCGAGATCCTGTAAGTTCGGAGAGGTGCCAGTGTATTTATCAACGGAAGTGATGATGCCGTCGCTGACTGAAACGACTCCGTCGCTCAGTAAGGGGCCATCGACTGGCAAGACCCATCTTGCTCGTAGAGAGAATGTCGACATTGAAGGTTGTTACAGGGATCACTTGGGAGAGTCTTGATCCCATTGTGTCGCCTTGAATAGCAATTCTCAAGCTCCGACAAATTGTTTGTCGAGACTCTCTTGAAGTTGTTCCTCATCAGTTCGGTGGTAGGGGAGGCGATGTAGCCACCAGAGAATCCCCGCTGAACCAACGAGACAGACTATCAATACCCAGTATTGGAATAGTCCCTGGTTATCAGTACGCAAAAAACTATTTAGCTGGGGATACTTTACCATCCAGGATTCGAGATTCTCAGCGAGTCTTGCCGAAAGCACCGTGAGGCTGTTGTAGATCGCGTGAAACACGATGCAGGGAATCAGACTCCCAGTCTGGACTGCCAATACACCAATTACCAATCCAAGTGCCGCAGCAGAAACTTTTTGTTGCAAAATAAAGTGAGCCATGCCAAAAGCAAGTGCTGAGATGCTGATCGCCCACCACTTGTGTCCCAAATGCCGCAATCCCGAAAGGATAAACCCTCGGAAGGCAATCTCTTCACAAATGGCAGGCAATAAACCGATTAATAGAAGGGGCAACCACCAATTGGGAGCATTCTGCAACGTTTCACTCAGTGCCGCTATCTGCTCTTTGACATCGCTGCTTATTGGGTAGAGCATTTCAATCCATTGGCCAAGCTTTCCCCCCAGCGGAAACATCAAAACTGCCAAGACAGCGGCTACCAAAACATGGGTAATCCGAGGGAGGCGATCGAGCAGTAATGTGCGTGCCGGCCTACGTGTGAAAAGCAGAGTCATAAGTCCCGCAGGGAGAGCAATGCAGACGACCTGGCTAATGAATACCAGTTGCGAGAGGGAGTGAAAACTACTTCCTGTTCCTTCCTGGGCAGACAAGGAAAGATTTACGAAGAACTGTACGATCGACACGACGACAATACACAGGATGGCTTGTGCAAGCGTGGGTGTATCTGCTCGATCTCGGAATAGATGGGCAAGCCACCGTCCCAAATCCAGGCGTTCCCCCTCGCGAAATAAGACAGATTCCCGGTTGAACTGGTCCTCTGCCCAGCGAATAGCCAAGAGGCAGCATCCCAGAGTAATCCCTACCACGGGAAGCAAATACGGCATTGCCTGCCAATACTGCCCTTCAATCACTGCCCTCAACAGAAGCACAACTCCCGTTACGGGAATCAGGCTATTTCCGAGAGTCAATTCCACGCCTGGCGAAAGGGGCAGCATCATCAGAGGCATTACCACGAGCAATAAAGGCATGAGATAATACTGACCTTCCTTGGTGCTGCGAGCGAAGGCCGCACATGCCAGGCACATGGCACTAAAAAACGCTGCAATGGGTAGTAAGGCTACTACGAGCCAAATCAATGAGTTCAAGGGTGGCAACGTCAGGGCACTCGCACCTGGCAGGGAAATGATGTCGCGAAACTGTGCCAGGATGAATTTTGCCGTCACGCCCAGGCTTGCGAGATTTAATAGCGCCGTGATCACACTGAAAGTTATGATGGTAAGCAGCTTGCCCCAAACGATTTCCCGACGCTCGGCGGGACTAACGAGTAGTGTTTCCAAGGTCCCGCGCTCTTTTTCTCCGGCACATAAATCGATCGCCGGATAGAATGCTCCCGTCAAAGCCCAAATGAACAATACGAAAGGCAAGACTTTCGACCAGACCGCAGCATGCCGTTGCTGTTCTTGAGAGACATCATTTTGTTTGATATGAAATGGTTTAGTGGCACTGATCGGAACTTTACCTTCCCGTAGATTGGATCGCGTAACCTCAGCTCGCCAACTCCGAAGCACGTCGTCAACTCGCAACTGGGCGATACGGGATTTCTCGTTGGCTGAGATGAAAATAATTTCAGGTTGGAGAAGTTCATCGGCAATTTCCGTGGACTCGGCCTGATTTCGATCCAAAAGTGCCTTACGGACGGTCTTGAGTTGTTCGTCGAACCCTTGCGGAAATCGCAGCACAACCTGCACTTCGCCTGAGCTGATCGCTTCGCGGGCTGCCTCATCCAATAACGGATTCGTGGGAACGGCATCTGGCCAAAGCGAATCGGCTTTCACCACCTCTAACGAGTCTTGTTCCTCGGGTGTGCTGAACCAGTTTGCAGCAAAGTGCTCTCCGTCAAGCAAAGGAGGTAACCAGTCGCTATCAGATAGTTGCTCCTCGCCCAGCACTAACACTTTGGAAGCATTATTCCGCATGAACTGCGAAAGTTGGAAAAAGCTCATTCCCAACAGTGGATAGAGCAATAGCGGCAGCACAGCAATCAAAAACAACGTACGCCGATCGCGGAGTTGATCCCGCATCTCGCGATGGTATACCAATTTGACGTTGTTCAAGTTCATGCGATGCGATTCTTCGTCAATTTAACACGGGTTCATTTTCTTGAGATCGTATTAGAGAAAAGAAGACGTCCTCCAAATCTGCGCCCTGGTGTTCGGCCACCAACTGAGCTACGCTTCCTTCGGCCAAGATCTTTCCTCGATGCATGATGGCCACCCGATCGCACAGCCGTTCCGCTTCGCGCATGATATGCGTAGAGAACACGATACACTTTCCCTGGTCGCGAAGTTCGGCGACCGTATCCAGCAGGGCCCGTGCTACCAACACATCCAGCCCGCTGGTGGCTTCGTCGAAGATGAGAACCGGTGGGTCGTGAATGATTGCGCGGGCGATCGACACTTTTTGCTTCATGCCCGTAGACATTTTCGCGCCCAACAGATCACGAATTCCTTGCATTTGCAGCCGCTCAAAAAGTCTTTCCATACGAGTTTGCAGTCGATCTTCTTCCATTCCATACAGTCGTCCGAAATACTCCACCATCTCCCAGGCAGTCATTCGGTCGTAAACTGCTGTGTTGGCGGACATAAAGCCAATGTGGTGACGTACCATGGAGGGTTGGGTAACGCAATCAAAACCGTTGACCCTTGCCGATCCATGAGTAGGTTTCAGAACCGTGCTAAGTATTCGCAGGGCCGTGGTTTTGCCTGCTCCGTTGGGTCCCAGGAGTCCAAACACTTCGCCGGCTGAGGCGGTAAAGGTAAGGTCGTCAAGCGCAACGAATTCCCCCCGCCTCAAATCGGAATAGACCTTGGTTAGGGAGCGGGCTTCGACGACAACGCTCTCGGATGACATAGTCAGCAATCCAGTTGCTAGTGTGTGGAAGGACGCGTAGTGTGGGGTAGCCCGGTAACCACGAAAAAAGGCTTCCCTTAAGGATACCAGCAGTCTGACGATTTGCGTAGCAAGTTCTTTGTCAGACTCGAGTTACGATAGGCAACATGTGCTGGTTTTGGCGACTGTGCGGAACAAGCGAGGTCGCTTCTCCGTCCACCAGTTCGTAGAAGACATTTCGCTGGCGGGGCTCGTAACCTAGGTCGCTGATCGCACTGCGAATCTGCTCCAGACTGAGATGATGAACGGTGCCTGCCTCGGCAACCACATTCTCCTCTATCATCAAGCTTCCCATGTCATTGGCCCCATAGAGCAGCGCCATCTGCCCGATCTTCAAACCCTGAGTAACCCAACTCGATTGCAGGTTGGCAAAATTATCCAAATAGAGCCGAGCCACGGCGTTGGTCTTCAAGTATTCAAACGAACCTGCAGGAGGAACCTCTGACATATCGGTATGATCCGGCTGAAAAGTCCAACAGATAAACGCGGTGAAGCCGCCAGTTTCGTCTTGCAGTTGCCGGAGTCGCTCAAGATGTTCAATACGTTCGGCCAGGGTCTCCACATGCCCAAACATCATCGTGGCAGTGCTCCGCCCTCCCATTTCATGCCAGACGCGGTTGACATTAAGCCAATCATCCGTGAGAACTTTTCCCCGCGTGATCGCATGGCGAACTCGGTCCACCAAGATCTCAGCTCCCCCTCCTGGCAGACTGCCTAAACCCGCTGCCTTCAGGCGGCTCAGCACTTCCTTTAGGGAAAGTTTTGATACCTTCGTGAAGTGGTAAATCTCAGGCGGACTGAATCCATGCACATTCACCTGGGGAAAATGTTGCTTGATATCCTGCAAAAGTTTCTCATACCACTCAAGTTGAAAATCGGGGTGGAGACCACCCTGCAACAGAATCTGCTCACCCCCGATTTCTACGGTTTCTTGAATCTTGGCAAGCAAATGTTCTCGCTCCAGAACGTATCCCTCTTTCGATTTGGGGGTGCGGTAGAAAGCACAGAAATCACAGACCGCAGTACATATGTTGGTGTAGTTGATGTTGCGATCGATATTGTAGGTTCGATAATTCTCGGGATGCAGTCGGCGGGTGACCTCGTCGGCAGCGCGTCCAAGAGCAGCAAGGTCATTCGATTCGAGCAGCCGCAAACCTTCGCTGGGAGTCAATCGCTCGCCAGCTACCGCTTTGTCCAGAAGATATTGGGTCGAAATCTCTGCAATCATTTTGCACAACCTACCGTTGTTGATTTCAATGCTCCGGGCGCGAGGTTCAATTCGTCAGTTCGTTGAAAGAATAAATCCAAACCACGCTGTTCGCGATCTCCCAGTGTAAAATGTAAATTCTGCGAGAGATACTCCAAGACCAATTCGTAAGGGAGTTGCAGTTTGGCCGCTTGATCGCGAGCAATCACGTCTAGGTTGCGATTGCCCTCATTTCTAGCAGCTATGAAAGCCTTGGATGCCGCCGTTGTGTCGATCCCAGCTCTTGCTACCCACATCGCGAATACAAAAGGGAGACTTGTCCAGCGGCACCAATGGTCTCCAAGATCCCAAACCTCGACGAAGTCACTCTTAGCCGTTCGGATGGCCCGGTCTCCAATGACCAGGACCGCGTCCGCTTGAACATCCTGCGGCTCTGCCTCGAGGGGCAAGCTAAGAAGCTGAGGCGAGACGACTTGCTTCTCTCTGAGAAGAATCTGGGCCAGTAAGCAACTGGTTCTTGACCCTTCGTCCAAGGCTAACGTTTGTACTTCTTCAGGACGAACCCGGAAGAGCAGTTTCACGCTTAAAACCGGCCCACGACAGGCAATACAAGCATCGGAGACAATCGCCCACTCCGGATGCGTGAGTAACTCTGCAGAGGGCACCAGTGCAATGTCCAAGTCCCCCGCATCCAAAGAATCGGCCAGCCGACTCGGATAATCCAGAATGATCTCCGCTTCAGGCAAGAATTGGTGGAGACGATAAACCAGCGGCTTCGTATTGAGGTAGCTGACCGCCCCAATTCTGAGATTCTGCTGTGGGACTGTTTGGATAGATGCCATCGAAGTATCAAAGGACAGGCTAGAGTGAATCGCCTTTCGCAGATGCGAAAGGCGACATTATAAACGGCCTTTCATGGGCCGCCTAGGTTGGTCGTGAAAGCGACAACAGCCTCTTGATACGAAACCGCAGCATATGCGGTGCATTTAACGAGGTGGCACGTTGAATGGGGCATCATATACCCAGCGGAAAAGATCTGAATAATCTGGCAGGTGATGCCCCATGAGCCGACGGCACTAGTCGCGGGTGCCTGAGCCGAACGTTCTAGTCCGCGGGTGATCGAGGCGATGGGACGCGTAACAGAAGAAACCAAGGCAAGCGTCTGCGGCTCACACTTCCAGCTTACGGAACGCACGTAGCCCGCTTGCCAGGGGAACGATCGTCACCACGACGGCCAGCAGGACGACCCCTACCAAACCTAGGCTGAGCCAGATGTGTAGATTGGCAGGGGGCACGATTTGGGTATGCAAACGGCTTTCGTTGGCCATGAAGTAGAAATGGCAGGGAAGAGCGGTTAGCAAGACGGTCAGTAAGATATAAATAGCACTCAATACAAGATTAAGTGTGCCACCAAAGCCCGCAGCAATTTTTGAAGGGGATTGCTCGCGAAAATCGGGCATCATCGCTCCCAGCCCGACGGCCATTCCTGAGAGTCCAATACAGAGCATCAAACAGATGAATTGATGAATCACAAACACCATGAGCGACACTTTCAACATGACATCGCTGGCAATGACTAGTCCCGCACACGGCAACCACGAACCACAAGATGCAAAAAGAAATTTGCCCCAAAGAATTGAGTCTCTTTCAATGGGAAGTCGTCCCAAGATCCAAAAACGTCGCCCCTCGAGACTGATCAAAGGATAGATAAAGCGGGTGGTAAAAGTTGAGAGAATAAGACCCACAACGGCCAGATTGAGAAAGCTCACGATGTTTACCCATGCCAAAACACTAATGTCCTGACGATGCTGGCGGAAACGATCGATATTGGCAAAGTACAGCATCAGAAGGCCAAAAAAGATGATGAACTGCGACCATTGCACCGGATCGCGCCGAAACAGCCGAATGTCTTTGACAATCAGCAGTTGGGTATCACGGGGCAGGAACCACATCAGCTTTTCAGCCAGGCGATCTATCCAGGCCATATGCACATGCGTTTCGCGTGCCTGCCGGGAATGCAACCCATAATAGCTGGTTCGATAAATCAGACCTCCCACCCAGAGAAGGATGATATGCAGGAACATCGCATTGGAAAGCAACACGATGAGGTATTTCCCACTTTCGAACCAGGGAAGATCCCCTTGATCGACTGGTTGTTTTCGAGCAGCTTCCAAGAGGCCATTGCTGAGCCAGGTGCTGGGCAGCCATTCCCCGCGTGTGAATTCAAAGCGTCGGAAAGTCTGTTTGAACCAGGCAGCCCCCAATAAGTCGGCGTCTTTGATGTCCAGAGTATGCCAAATCGAACTATATGCTACGGCCACGACTAATAACGCAACGAAGCCTACAACGATTCTGCGTAAATGCGGCACGCGACTGATGAGCAGCAGACAAAAAATAGCTCCAACCGCACATGGTATGTAGGCAAACGAGATCATCAGCCAAGGCAAATAGGCATAGTAATACCAGGGTGCAGCAACGACGATGCCATAGGCGATCATCATGGGACTTGCCAGTAAAAAGAATCCCCAACTGCTGAAGAACAGCGACTCCTGAAAACGGTACAATACCACTCGAGAATCTCTGACAGGTAGCGTCAGCAGATGATCGGTTTCTTGCGAAGCATATAGACCTCCGTAGAGAATGATTCCAGCGGAAAAAACCAACATGATCTGAAGCGACATAAAGAAAAGCGTAAAAACGAACTGCACGGTTTGAGCATGATAGGTCGCTCCCGGCATTCCCACCTGGCCAACCACAAAATCAAATCCGAGATAGAATAGGATGAAGAGACCAACCCAAAAAAAGACGCTCAACCCAATGACCAGATAGGTTCGCATCCGAGAGTGAGCAAACAGGTGACGCAACTGACTACGAGTTTCTCGCAAGCGTAGTTTCCAGAATAACTGTCCTTCCCTCTCATGTGTAGGCAATCGCTCGATCTGTTCAAGATACTCAGATTCCTCGGCATCGGATTCAATGTTTGCTGATATAGCCATTTTCAATCTCTAGCTATCAGGGCTCAATAACCGGGTTTGGAGAATGTTCGATTGCTTCTCCATTGGTATTGCTGAGATTTCCCGTCTCGGTGGTAAGTGCCAGGTAAAGTGACTCTAATGTTCCCAGGACGCCTGGTACCTTTTCACGGAGCTGAGCAACGGTGCCGTCAAAAACAAGTTTACTGGCGTTCATCACAGCCACCCGGTCTGCAATCTCTTCAGCAATTTCCAAGGTGTGTGTCGACATAAGAACAGTTTTTCCGCTGTCTGCATAGAAACGCAGAAAATCTTTGACCAATCGAATGCATTGGGGATCAAGTCCAACCATCGGTTCGTCAACCACTAACACCTCAGGTTGATGAATCAACGCCGCCGCAAATACGGTACGTTGCCTCATGCCGTGCGAGTAACTTTCCGTCAGGCGATCGAGAAACGAGCCTAGCTGAAACCGCTCGACTTCTCGTTGCACGGCGACCCTCACTTCGGAAGCCGTCAAACCATAAAGTTCAGCAACAAACTCCAAGAATTCTCGGGCGGAGAGCTTGTCGTAGAGAAATGGCTGATCAGGAACATAGCCTACCAATCGACTGGCTTCACGCAGGTTTTCATTCACGACATAGGGGCCAACCTTCACGCGTCCAAAGCTTGGCTGGAGCAACCCCACCAGCATTTTGATCGAGGTCGTTTTCCCTGCCCCATTGTGGCCGAGTAATGCAACCAACTCCCCTTTGCCGACGGACAAATTGAGTTTCTCTACTGCCGTTCGATTTCCGAAAGTGCGGGTAGCATCTTCAAAAAGTATCATACGATCGAGGTTACGTTTGCAGAGAGGCAGCGATCCAAAAGACTCAACACAATTCAAATGTACCAGGAAACTGCGTTGAAGGAATAGAACTCAAATAGAGAGTTTTCTTAACGAACCATCTCTTTTTCCGAATTTGGTTCGATTGCTTCCCACACAGTCAATTGATCAAAGAATTCTTGTCCTAAGATGCTGGCCTCTTCATCAGAAAGTCGATCGAATCGGAGTCGAGAATTCCCCATGAATACATCCCGACGAAGAATCTTACCCTCAGGCTCTACCCAGGAGATTGCTTGAAGTCGATCCTTGTCAGAAATACCTGAGCCGAGCATTCCTTCATATTCAACTCGGAATACCCGTCGGGTTTCCCCTGCAAAGAAGAGAGTCTCTTCCGAAACGACCTCGACTCTTACCAACTCCACTGGATCACCAGAGGCGCGGAAAGGACTATAGACTTCTTCTTGCCAATGTCTTCCCAAATACATGTAGGGAAGTTCTGATCCAGGAAACAAAACTTCATTAAGTGTCTTGCTGTCTGGTAAGTAGACAGACACTTCATACGGCAGACTACCGGTGCTGACGTTTAAGTTTAGATAAGAATCCTTCACCCTGCCGGAAATGCGGAGTACAGAAGGCATCTCGTTTAAAGAAACCTGACTCAGAAAGGAAGAAAAATTCCCCAAGGAATCGACTTCAATTCTAGAAATAACATCGAGCGACATCTCTCCTAGGCTAGGGACCGCCATACGCATCCATGTAGGTGCCAAGTCCGCAATTGGCATTTCTTGAAGCCGGATACGATTATGAAGCTCGACGGTTCCTCCAACCCCGGCAATGCGGATGCTCGCGGCCTGCCCAACGTGGTTGCCCGCCCATTCAACATTCCAGGCAATCGCCTGGTTGTCTTCAAATGTCTGGAAGGAAGGGGGTTGCCCGTCACCTAACCCAGGTAAGACTCGCTCGGTCACGAGCCAGGCCATACTACACAGCCATAACGTGAACACGGCTAAGACGAAAATCCGATTCGCCATAGGTTCGCTCCTCGGTCACAGATGCCTAACTTGAAAGCTCTGCTGATCCCAACACCGAGCATGCGGACGGTCCAACATAGCAATCTCCATCATTCTAATCGAATTTTCAGGAAAAAGCGACAGAATTTAGGCTTAACATATGCGGAAAACACGCTTTCAGCCGAGAAAAATAGGAGTTCAAGACAGCTAAGGCTGCAATAATTCGCTCTGTTGAGCCTCCGTTCTACCATTTGAGAAAGCGGCTTCGAGAAACTCGTCAAGCGTATAAATTGTCTTCAATTGATGTCGATCACTATTTTTCTCGTGATTGTCCTGTTTGCTTGTAGCATGGCGTGAGATCTCTACCAAGTCGACGATATCAGCGACAGATTGGTTAAAGACTGCTTTTTGCAGTGCCTCTCGGCCCTCGCGATGATGTGCTAGGGCTTCAATCTCGGCGTAACCCCCTAGTTTACTTGCAGCCGCTCTGAGCGTTTCAGCCCCATTTTCGCTGTAGAAAAACCTAGATAAGGGGGCCCGATCTTTTATAGCCCGATTCAACAAGCCGCTATGAGTAGCGGGTGATTTGCCATGGCTAATAAGCAGATAGTGCTGAAGCTCTTCGACTTGCGACTCTGTAATCAGATCTCCAGCCACGTATCCACTCGAAGACTCAAGGTAGAGTTTGGCTGACGCGGCAATAACTTCTAGTTGACGCTCGGCAGATTCCATTTCCGTACCAGCTGCACGGGTTTCTATCCAAAAAAGCAGAACTGAGATCAGGCATATTGCTGTTCGGTACATGGCAAATCTCGCTGATGATACACGGATTCAGAATGCCCATAGGTGGGGCAACTATCTGCTCAAACTTAGCTTATGAGGACTAGTGCTGAAAAAGCACCTAAACCTTTTAATCAAAACAACTTATGAATCCTCAAAATGCTAAAACTCGTTGAAATTACCCCAAACGGGTGGTCCACCCTTTGCAATTGGACCCTGATGGATTAAGTTGTCTTTAGAGGAATTCGGAACCGATTCTAGTCTTACTCGCCAAACAGGAGGTTAACCATGCCGAGTGGTGCTTATTTCATTCGCAGTTGCCCGACTTGTGGCAGGTCGTTGGAAATCCGGGTTGAGTATTTTGGCAAGCGAGTCTCATGCAAACATTGCTCTGCACAGTTTGATACTGTAGAGCCTTATGAAGACGATTGCGGAGCTAGTGACTCTTCGCTTGCACTGTTAGCTCGTGCAGAAGAACTAATTGAGTCTGTGAAGATTGGCTCAGTTGCCTGATAGCACAGTATAGCTTGCTTGAACCGCGCTGGCGGTGTGTCATCATTTCTGAGTTGCTGTCAAACTCTTGAGTTCGGAAAAGAATTCAGGATAGGTTTTTGCCGTGCAACCTGGATCGCGGATTACGATCCCCTCAATTTTGCATCCTGCAAGGGCGAAACTCATCGCCATGCGGTGGTCTTTATAGGTATCGATTGCAGCTGGCACTAATGTGCCTGGTGTGATGTCGATTCCACTTCGATACTCTTCAACTTCTGCTCCCAGCTTGCGCAGCTCGGTTGCCAATGCCGATATGCGGTCGGTTTCTTTGTGACGAATGTGTTCTACATTGCGAATCTTGGTTTTACCTTCTGCAAAAAGCGCTACGACCGCCAAGGTTTGTACGGTATCACTGATTGCGTTCATGTCGATTTCAATGCCACGGAGCGGTGCTCCCTGCACGGTGATTGCATCCTTTTCAAAATGTACTTCGCAACCCATCTGACTCAGACAATGGACGAAGCCTACATCGCCTTGTAAGCTTTTCGCGGTCAATCCCTGTACTGTTACTCTGCCGCCAGTGATCGCAGCCAAGGCCCAGAAATAGCTTGCTGCAGAGGCGTCCGGTTCGATTGCATACTTACACGCCCGATACTTCGCCGTGCACGGTATCTGAATCTCGCTGAAGTTTGCATTAGCGCTTGCTACAACACCAAATGATTCCATGACCTTGAGAGTCATCTCAACATAGGGCACTGAAACAAGGGTACTTTCGACTCGTAGAGTTACATCTTCAGCTGCATAGGGCACCGCCATCAGTAGTCCACTTAAGAATTGACTGGAAATGTTGCCGCTGATCGTCGCCATTCCTCCTCGCAGCCCATCAGCCTTAACCAGGACGGGTGGACAATTCCCCTGCCCTTCACACCGCACATCGGCACCGATTTGATTTAAGGTGGCAACCAAGTCGCCAATCGGCCGCTCGCGCATTCGTTCGATTCCATCCAGGCGATATTCTCCGCAACCCAATGTGACAGCAGCGGTTAGAAACCGAATCGTGGTTCCGCTATTTCCAACGAAGATGTCTGCTTTCTTCGCAGGTAGTTTGCCATTACAGCCGACGACCTGGATGGTCTGGCCACCATCGTCAACGACAACTTTGACTCCCAGGGCCCGCAATCCTTCGATCATTACCCGGGTATCTTCGCTGTCGAGTGCGCCAAGCAATTCAGATTCGCCATCTGCCAGCGCAGCACAAATCAATGCACGATTCGTAATGCTTTTCGACCCGGGTGGGCGAATTTCTCCTACGACCGGACCAGTGACGGCCTGAATCTCAATCTCGTCGATCATAAGTGCTTACTATCGGCCATGGAGGGACTTATTCGTGACACCGATTGGTGAATCATGATGTACAAGCTATGTTAGTAGCTAGAATAGCGAGTGGGAAGTCTCTTTAGCATGCGAGTGGTTGAAGTCTCGAAGTCAGATAAAGCATGAATTGAATGAAAGCTATTTGATATGAAAAAAGTGTCTTCAGGCGGTGGCTGGCCTGCAATCTGGTATACACTAAGTAAAGCACGGGAAGCAGGTGGTATTTGGAAATTGTGGAAGGCCATGCGTTCCAAAAACGCATGTAAGACCTGTGCTCTTGGAATGGGGGGGCAACGTGGGGGGATGGTCAATGAGCAGGGCCATTTTCCTGAAGTCTGTAAGAAATCCTTGCAGGCGATGGTTGCCGACATGCAGGGTGCGATCACTCCCGATTTCTGGCAAGAATATGCGATCGAGGATTTGCAGCAACTCTCGCCACGTGAGTTGGAGAATTGTGGCAGACTAACGCAGCCATTGCTTCACACACCCCAGCTACGCCGCTATCAGCCGATTCCTTGGGAAGACGCGTTCCGGCGAATCTCGGGAAAGTTGAAAGAACTTTCGGCCGACGAAACTTTTTGGTATTTCAGTGGCCGAAGCAGCAACGAAGCGGGCTTTCTCCTGCAGTTGTTCGCCAGACTGTATGGCACAAACAATGTCAACAATTGCAGCTATTATTGTCATCAAGCAAGCGGCGTAGGGCTTTCCAGTTCGATTGGAAGCGGCACGGCAACCATTGTGCTGGAGGACTTGGATGCCGCCGATCTGGTGTTTGTGATTGGCGGCAATCCAGCAAGCAACCATCCGCGACTTATGCGCACATTAATGCAGGCGCGACGGCGTGGCGGCGAAGTGATCGTCATCAATCCACTGGTGGAAACGGGCTTAGTGAATTTTCGCGTACCAAGCGATGTACGCTCGTTATTATTCGGCTCAAAGATCGCCAGCCTCTATGTGCAACCACACATTGGTGGCGATCTAGCCTTGTTGACAGGAATAGCCAAGCGTGTCGTGGAACTTGCTGCCCACGATATGGATTTCTTAAATTCCCATTGCAACGGTTGGAAAGAGCTGTCTTGCAACCTTGAAGAACTGTCGTGGGGCGAGATTACAACAAAGTCCGGCGTAACTTACGATCAGATCGACGACATCGCTCAACGGTATGCCAAAGCGAAGAACGCGGTGTTCAGTTGGACAATGGGAATCACTCATCACGCGCATGGGGTAAGAAACGTGCAAGCCATCGCCAATCTCGCCCTGCTGCGCGGGATGGTGGGACGACCGAACGCAGGTTTGCTCCCTATCCGTGGGCATTCCAACGTCCAAGGCATCGGCTCGGTCGGTGTCACCCCCAAGCTAAAGGATGCAATCTTTGAGCGGCTACAGTCGCATTTTGGGGTTACACTACCCACCACTGTGGGACTCGACACAATGGGTTGCATGGAAGCTGCCGCAGCTGGGCACGTAAAATTTGGTCTCTGCCTGGGAGGAAATCTCTACGGCTCCAATCCGGATTCGACATTTGCGCAAAAAGCACTGAAGAACCTGGATATGGTGGTCTACCTCAGTACGACCCTCAACTCCGGTCATGCCTTCGGGTTGGCACGCGAGACACTCATTCTTCCTGTGCTTGCACGAGATGAAGAACCTCAACCCACGACGCAGGAGTCGATGTTTAACCTTGTGCGACTCAGCGACGGCGGACCCCGGCGACACATTGGACCTAAGAGTGAAATTGAAGTCATTGCCGCAATCGCCCACCAGGTGTCTGAGAATGGTTCAAGATCGCAACACGGTGAGTCCTTAAACTCCATCGATTGGCTCCGCATGCGCAACACAGGCCGAATTCAAGAAGCCATTTCGGCGATTGTTCCCGGTTTTGACAAGCTCAAAGATATCAGCACCACCAAAGAAGAGTTCCAAATCGGTGGCCGCACTTTTCACGACTCCAACTTTCCTACAGTCAACGGTCGTGCGAATCTTCACACGCACGATCTGCCAAATCTCAGCGGTTCAGAGTCGGGGCAGCTACGTTTGATGACAATCCGGAGTGAAGGACAATTTAACACAGTTGTTTACGAGGATTACGATCTCTATCGAGGCGTGGAAGACCGCCACGTGCTTCTCATTCATCCCGATGATATTGCCGCGCTGGGGCTTGAAGCGACCATGCCAGTGACAGTTCACGGTCCCGCAGGTTCGCTTTCTGGAGTACGACTTCATCCGTTTCCCAAAATTCGCTCAGGCAACACTGCGATGTATTACCCCGAGTGCAATGTGCTTGTGAGTCGGCACCTCGATCCAGACAGCAAGACTCCTGCGTTTAAAGGGGTGATTATTACGGTCGAACCGGAAGCTGAGCTTGCAGGAACGCAATGAATGTGTTTTCCTATGCTTGCTCATCTGCTTTCATCCTAAGTCATCCATGGAAGAGTCGATCATGCTCAACCGTATCGCAAAACTTACACTGTGCCTCGCTGCAGGAATTATCATGCTTCAATCTGATGTGCAGGACGCCAATGCTCAGGAGAACACAACTGCTGCTGCAGAGGACTTTATTCGCTATTACGAAAATACAGTTGTGCCGCTGGAGATTTCGCTAAATCGCGCCTGGTGGGATGCTAACACGACAGGTAGCGACGAGGCCTTCGCTACGAAGGAAGCTCTTGATAAACAGATGAACGAACTGCTCTCTTCCTCTGAAAAGTTTCAAGAACTCGAAAGAATCAAGGCAGGCAAGATCAGCGAACCACAACTTGCTCGGCAAATCGAGATTCTGTATTTGATATATCTGAATCGCCAGGGAGATTTGACGCTGCTTAATCGCATGTCGGCTAAGGCCAATGAAATTGAAAAGAATTTTAATCAGTTCCGTGCTACCGTCGGCGAGAAGTCATACACCGACAGCCAGGTGCGTGAGATTTTGCTCAACTCCAAAGATTCTGCCGAACGTGAGCAAATCTGGAAGGCTAACAAGGATGTAGGTGGCCAAGTAGCAGTCGACCTGCGTGAACTTGTGCTGATGAGAAACGAGATGGCCAGGAAACTAGGTTTCGAGAACTATCACGCGATGCAACTGGCCATCAATGAACAAGACCAGGGAGAAGTTCTCGCCCTGTTTGACGAACTTGATCAACTCACCCGCGAGCCTTATACTCGAGCGAAAGAGCAGATCGATACAGCACTCGCGGATCAGTACGGATTGTTAGTCGCCGACCTCCAGCCCTGGCACTATCAAGACCCTTTCTTTCAAGAGCCCCCTGCCATCTATGAAGTCGACCTGGGAGGTCCATTTTCCAAGACCGACATTTTGCAGGTCTGTCGTGAATTCTATGAGGGTATTGGGCTCCCTATTGAGGACGTGCTCGAACGTAGCGACCTTTACGAGAAGCCGAAGAAAAGTCCCCACGCTTTCTGCACCGATATTGATCGTGCTGGTGATGTGCGCGTGCTGGCGAACATTGTGCCCAACGAGTATTGGATGAGTACGATGCTCCACGAGCTTGGCCACGCAGTCTATTCCAGCAAATTTATCCCGATGTCGTTGCCGTATCTGTTGCGAGTCAATTCGCACATTCTTACGACCGAGGGGGTTGCGATGATGTTCGAGCGATTTGCGACCGATCCAGAATGGCTCAAAGCATACGGCGTAGTGGTCGACGATCCTGCGAATTACAAAGCAGCCAGCCAGCGGATGCGCCGCGACAAACTGCTGATATTCTCACGCTGGTGCCAGGTGATGCTGCGATTTGAAATGGCGATGTACGACAACCCCGAGCAGGACCTTAATCAGCTTTGGTGGGACTTGGTCGAGAGATACCAGTTAGTAAAACGTCCTAAAGATCGAGACGAACCCGATTTTGCCAGTAAGATTCACATTGTCAGCGCACCCTGCTATTACCACAACTACATGATGGGCGAACTCTTTGCCTGTCAGGTCCACGCGGCCATCTGCCGCGATCTGGAGATTCCTGGCGAGCCAGCGAATGCCTACTATACGCGTGACCCACGCGTTGGAGAATTCATGCAAGATAAGATATTCGATCCTGGAGCAACGTATCCATGGAACGAACTCACAGAACACGCCACGGGAGAAAAACTCAATGCGAAGGCATTTGCGGCGGAGTTTCAGTGATTACCCTTCCTCCGGGGTCGTGCCGAGGACAATATCAAACCTGGCTGCCAATTCGCCAAGTTTCGATTCCTTAACCGGCGCAAAATCTATCATCACGGACTCGCGCAAGCCCGGTTCGCGGATTCGGCTTAGCACGCCATCTCTTTCGTTCTGAGGATGTCCCTTGATGTAGCACTGGGTCGTGAAATCGCTTTGGCCAGGCAATTTCACCTTGAAGTGAATGTGCGGAGTCCGGCCAGGGTAGGCGACCGGCTTGACGGTGCGAAAATAGTATTCTCCGGAGGAACCCGTGAGAAAGCGACCGAATCCCTGAAAATTGGCATCTCGCTGGGCATGCCGATCAGCCGTGTGGAGGTAGACTCCTTTGCCATCAACCTGCCAAATCTCGACCAAGGCGTTGCGAAGCGCTTGGCCTTTGGAATCGAAGATACGGCCGGAGAGATGCGTAATCTCGCCAATGGCGGGAGTGATTCCGTCATTAATGATGATCAAGTCGTTGTCGGTATCCAACGGCAAGCGATCCGGATAAAACGGCCCCTCCGTCTGCCGGGGCGTGAGCGTCAGCGCTTCGGCGAATGCACCGGGCACATTCCAGAAAGATGGGATCAGCAATCCGGCTGCTGCGGTGGAAGCTCCTCGAAGTAATTGCCGCCTCGTTGAAAAGCTAATCAAATGCTTCATGCTACTCCTATCAAACCAGTGCTCCAATGGAAACTAAAAATTGAACCCTGTATTTGGATAAGGTTCCGATTGTGCCGGCCACAGAACAAGCCAAGCGAAATTCCATTAAAGCATTGACATTTACGCTGCTTCCACTAAACCCAACCAAGTCGGAACTCACGATGCAAAATACGTTTATGAATAAACTTTAAACCAGCTCGCTCGCCTTCCGCGGCTTGGTGCCCTCTGGCGTTTCGTCGCTGTCGATGTCGAACCACTCCGGCTTGAATTCGATGCGGCGATTTTCACGCATGGCAATGTTGGACGTGAGTGCGATTACGGCGTCGGCCATGGCGACCTTGGGAGGGCATTTCACCTGGTTCTCCGGGTCAGGGTTGCGGATGCACCAGGCCCAGTGCTCGATTTCTTCCTGGTAGCCGCGGCTGATGTCTTTCGGAGTAGCCACTTCGGCAATTGCGGCTCCTCCACCGCCAGTTTCGTAGGTGTCCATCGCTGGTCCACCCGATCCGGTGGTGACTTCAATCTTGGTCTGAGTGTCAGATTTTTTGAAGAGATAGGCATCCTTCTCTCGGTCGAGGATCAAGGTCCCCTCAGTGCCGAGCACAACCTCGCCGTAGCCACCGAAACCATTGCCGTTAATCGATGAATAAGTCACAACGATCTTCTTGTTTGGGTCGGCGACTTCTCCACCCTTGCCGTCTTTGTAGTAGCCCAAACCGGGAAATTCGAACATTGTGTAGACGTGATCGTCCACGTCACGGTCCAGCGGGAACAGAGACCGGTGACCCATACCAGCCACGGAGAGTGGCATCACCTTTTGTTTGCCTTCCCGCTGAGAGCTAATGAAGATGCTCGAGGCATCAAGCTGATGGCTGCCAAGCTCGGCCATCAATCCGCCGCCTGTGCGATCCCATAACCGCCAGCGGATCAACTCCTCCATCGGAGTGCGTTGATACCCGTTGGGCAAAGTCTTGGCCTCGTAGCCAAAAGCAGCGGCATCTGTCTTGTAGTCCATGATCTGCTGACGCTTCTGCTCGACCTTCTCAGCCCACTTCTCAGCCTCGCTCCCCTTGGTTTGATCACGCTTCCTGACCCAGGCGTGATACTCTCGCAGCATGTGGTATTCGTCGCGCAGCCTGGCAACTGCAGCTGGGCCACCTTCCTTGCTGGCGGCCCGCTCCAGAACGGCAAACTCTTCTGGTGTGAGCGGTTCACCAGATTGGTCGACGAATTTCTGCGAGGGCAAGTCTGGTGACCAACTGTCGCTGCCAGGCAAGTTGCCTCGATTCCACTGGGCGCGGATAGAATGAAGTTCACCAATGAGCCCACTGGAAATTTGATCGACGGCATTATCGTAGAGGATGCTGTAGTGACGTTGATGGCCCGTGGCGAGAATCTTGCCAGTCTCGTTGGCCACCCGGCCCATCTCTTTGCATTGGGCTACGCTATGGGCCATGAGCTTTTCTGTGAGTACATGTTTGCCTGCCCGCATCGCCTTTATCGAAGCCACGTCGTGCAGCCACAAGGGCAGCGCCACAATCACCGCCTCGACGTTGGGATCTTTCAGGAGTTCATCATATGTTTCTCCCTCTTTCTCGCCGTATACTTTGACCTTGTCGCGAGCTTCCTGTTCGGATTTCCAACCATAAATGTCCATGAGTCCAGGACGAGCCGCTTTGGTGCCGTCACTGGAAAGGTCGCCATGGAATGCGCGGTGGAAGCTGTAGGGACGGATGTCTGCAATGGCTACGACATCGATGTAGTCTGGGTTGAGTGCTCCAATCAGGACGCCCCCTTCGTCACCCGTACCGATAATGCCCACACGGAGGCGATCATTCTTGATCGAGCCATAATTGAAATAAAGTGCCCCCAAGGTTGCCCCACCTGCAACTCCTCCCAGCACGGTACCTTTTAAGAAATCGCGACGGCTCGTGCCAACCGCTTCTTGAAAGTTTTGCTTGCCAATTTCTTTTTCTTCGGGTGTGAGATTCATGATCTGGAAACTCCCTTGGCGGTGCCTCGTTTGGACCACCAGCGGTGAATAATGGAATCAAGCCCGGCGTATTTCCCTGCACACGAGGCGGCGAGGAACACGAGAGCTGCAAATTCGGTTAATTGATAATAAAACATTTCCGATCTGGCACCTTCCACCCACGGGGGCTGGGAAGCCATGACCATCAACAAAAACAATGCGCCCAGGATGGCCGCAACAGGGGTGAAGAGTCCTACTAACAAACAGAACCCAATACCCGTAATTACGCAAGCAACGATCAGGTTGTTCCGCTGCAGTTGTGTAACTTGAGGATCAGTTACTGCGGTTTCCACCCGGCCAGCGAGTGAAGAATCCTGCTGTTCACTAGTAAGTAGCGCCTGCAGATCATCAGCCAGATACTTGTCATATTGCTTCACCGTCGCAACCCAGCGCAATGGAGTGCGAGCCGCCTCGGCCTGCATGTCTGCAATGCGCTCTTTGCGAAATGGAATCTCGTCGGCACCGCCGGCGGCCTGGGCCTGTTCGAGTCGCCACAATTGATGTTGATAATCTTGCATGTCGAGTGCCTCTTCAGCAAGAAAATCCGCAAGGTTCCGCTCCTGAACTTTCAGCTCTTCATCGGCCTTGGCGCGTTGCTCGTCGGTTAGTGACTTGAGCTTCTTAAACCGATTAATTGTGGCTTGCCAGTCAGCGCGAATCTGCTTGCCCCAATCGGCACCTGGCACCATTTCGTCAAACTCTGCATCCGTTGACTGGCCTTTGGCCAATTCTGCTTTGCGACGCGCTACATAGCGGGTCACCCAGGCCGTGAGTCTGTCAGAATTCTCCGGCGTCATTTCGCGAGGCTGAGCGAGTAGGATACGCCAATCGTGGGTCGTGGGAGCCTGACTGTGATAGAATTCCTCAAATGGACCGGTGGCTGCATTGAAGAACCCTTCGGCTGAAAACGTCAAATTCCAATCATTTCGGCCAGAATCATATTCAAATTTTTTCGCACCCTCGCTAAAGAAGTGCCAACCAACGACCAAACGCAATAACACCAGTGTCGTGATTGCGGTCCAAGCACAGCAACTCACACTTGAACCACAAGCAGCTTGGTCTTCTTTTGGAGTGTCTTTGCTCACAATATTAACCTCGAACTACAACCGACCGAAATCTTTCATCCCCGAGAAATCGCAAGAAAACCAGTCTGGGAAAAAGTGCCCGTTTCGGAAATGTGCTTAGCTTTGTATTCTACGATGGGAATAGCAGTTGCTCCAGAGCCTATCTGGGCCATGCAAAATGATTAGGGACCCCGATTTTTCGACATTCAGTTCTAATTTCAGATAAGCCTTATGCGAGTTGTTCTTTGTTATCCTGTCGAGCAGCGTCATTTAGAGCAGATACAAGCTATCTGGCCCGGAGCAGAAATTGTCGACGCCGGACAGGAGCGCATTGCTGAATTGCTAGTCACTGCGGACGTCTACTGCGGCCATGCCAAGGTACCTGTTCCGTGGGACGAAGTCGTTGCTAAAGGAAAACTGCAATGGATCCAATCTTCAGCTGCAGGAATGGACCACTGCCTGACTCCGGCAGTAGTGGAATCCGACATACTTGTGACCAGTGCTTCAGGAGTTCTGGCTAAACAGGTCGCCGACCATACGCTCGCGCTACTGGCAGGAATGTTGCGCGATCTGCCTACCTTTTTTCGAGCAAAGCAAAAGCGCGAATTCATTCGTCGGCCAACTCGCGATTTGCATGGTGCAACGATTGGTATTGTGGGCATGGGCGGCAACGGACGTGTCCTGGCTAAAGTGCTTAAACCTTTCGAGACTACCGTGTTAGCAACCGATTGGTTTCCGGAAAACAAGCCTGTCGAGGTCGACGAACTTTTTCCCGCGGATTCACTCGAGGAGATATTACCTCGAGTCGATGCACTAATTCTGGCAGCACCACTCAATGACCATACCCGAGGCATGATCAACGAGCGTCGCTTGAGATTGCTCAAGCGGGATGCGGTATTGATCAATATGGCTCGTGGACCCTTGGTCGTTGAGGAAGATTTAGCGAAAGTATTGCAGGATGGGCACCTCTGGGGGGCAGGACTGGATGTCACCGCTGAAGAACCACTTCCGCCAGACAGTCCATTGTGGGAAATACCGAATTTGATTCTCACACCCCATGTAGGGGGGCAACGTGCAAGTCGAATTGACGATATGACGAAGCTGTTTCTAGATAATTCGAAACGATTTCAAGCAGGCGAGACTCTCATCAATCAGGTCGATAAACACCTCGGTTTCCCACAGGCTGGGGCGATCCTGTTTCAAACATAAAGTGTCCTGATAATTAACAAAAATCGGTAATTCGTATGCCATTTTGCCCTAAATTGCGATATGGACTTTATTTCCCATACCGGATTATGATTCTCTTTTCCACTTTCCTGATTAGGATAAAAGCATAGTGGAACTCAAAAAACTGAGCAAACATAACACCCCTCCCGCACGATTAATTCCCCCCCTGGGCGCGATTCCCGTCATTATCCATCCACCGACGGTGCCCCAAGCTACCTCCAAATGCTGCACCATGAGCTATCTACTTTTCTCCCCCATATTAGGTAACGGATGAATCCTTCCACAACAATTCTGCAAGGAACGCGGACAATCACTTTTAACGGCGAAGAGTCGCGGCGTTGTCCGAGCGAGCTGTACCAGAGGTACGAGCATTTGCTCAATACCCAGTACATTGGCTGGACAGAACATCTGCGCTTTCGGCGTCTGCTGGGAACGGGTGGTCAAGGGGTTGTCTATCTCACCGATCGACGTGGTTCAGATGGGTTCACGCTGCCAGTGGCACTCAAGGTTTTTTCTCCTGAACGATTCTCTTGCCAACAAAGTTACGATCGGGCGATGGAACGTATCGCCCTGGTGGCCAGCAGTGTCGCGAAGATTCAACATGACAATTTGCTCGACGTGCAAAATTTTGCCGAACGTAGCCGAATCCGCGTGATGGAAATGGAATGGGTGGACGGCTACGACTTGGATAATCTCCTTACTCCAGCGATGTTGTCGCGAGTCGAACAACGTGTGAGTAATCGCCGCTGGAAATACATTAATGACGTTATCGTAACAGCTGGCCATGTGCGGCCTCGTTTGAAACCAGGCGTGGCAGTTGCGATCATCCGCCAATGTTTGGGTGGATTGGCTGCGCTGCATCGCGAAAAAATCATTCATGGCGATTTAAAGCCCTCCAATATTATGGTCAAGCGGACAGGCCATCCAAAGATTGTGGACATTGGCTCCGCTCTGCAATTGGACAATATGCCCGAACAGCGCACTTGCACCCCACAATATGCTGCCCCGGAGATGCTCGAGCGGAATGAATTCAGCGCCCAGTCTGATTTGGCTAGCTTGGGTTATGTATTAATCGAGATACTGGCAGGAAGGCCACTATTTGCAGGGCTAAGAAATTTGGGTGAGATGCTCGAAGCTAAATGGACTCTGCCTCAACGACTGGACAGTATTCTCCCTGACGAAGTGGCAGACAGCGAACTGTTAATGAGCATCTGTCGCCGCTTGACCGCCCCAGACACAGTCCTTCGTTTTGCCAGTGCCGAAGATGCCGATACCGGCGCGGGTGGCCTTGCCGAATTTCAACGAAGCTTAGTGATCGGAGATTTAGCCAGCGAATATGAGAACGAACTTCGCGTCTGGCTCGAAGAATTGGACTGATTTTTCGAAGATTTGCTCGGACAATACTGCCCGGCCGACGAGTGTGCCCTTTCCCAGGATTGACGGTTTTGGCAGATCGTGCCAAGCTATCGGCCAGCCTATCAATCTAGCCTGAGATGTATCTCTTCCTGGGTTCAACCTGAGGATTCCGCTTGAAAGGAGTATGTGAGATGGCAGAGGCTCTACTAATCTTGAGTTTCTTGTTATTTGGCCAATTGGGCGATCGATATCCCAGTGAGCAGAGTGCATCGCCACTTTCCGAAGGAACTGCGGAACTTGAGAGCTTAGATCAATCTCCCGAAGAACCTTCTTCAAGTGTTGATTCTCCGTCCCAGTCGGAGCTGTTTGATTATGCACCTCAGGCCCCTGCCGACCTGAGTGGGCCTGTCGAGTCGCAGACAAACGGTAAATCACAAGCAATCGAATCTTCTGAATCGATGAAAGAAACTGCCCAACCAACGACAACTAATCCTCCTCAGACAACAGCAGCGAGTGATCCAGCAACCCTGGTGGAAGATTTCAACGAATCCGTTTCTGGTAGCCAATTGTCTGGGACACCTGTTTCACTTGTTGAGGTGATCACTTCTGCCTCGTCACGTCAGGAGCAGACCCGTCGTGTCGAAGACTATTGGAACTTGTCGCGGGCAGTACTCGACTACAATTTGGCAAGCAAAGAAAAGATAGAACTAGCAGCATTGCGGCGTGGCATTATTCAGGCCAGTCCCCAATGGGACCATGCCATGAGCATGGTCGAAGCTCGTCAACAACTTGCGCTGCAAGCAGCGCATATTGCTCAGCGACGCTTGGCAGGGTTATTAAGCTCTACAAGCGAGGGTTTCGCTCCTATTCCCAGTGATCTACCTTTCGTGGGAACCTACAATACGCGTTACTCTGAACTTTTCCCTCAACAAGATAATTCTTTCCAATTGAATTCACAACTTGCAGAAAAATATGACCAATATCTCATTCGAGTTGCCAGAGTTATAGAGAACGAAGCGAAGGATATCTCTGACTCACGCGAGTGGATGTTCGCCGTAAGCGAACAGCGTAATCCCAATACGGATGGTAGAGAACTTCTAGCCGCATATGAGTTGTTTGCTGCCAATCGACGGCTGTTTGTGCAAACGGTAATCGATTACAACCGAGGTATCGTCCGTTATACAGAACTCGCCACGCCCGGTAGTGTCGAGCCGCAAAGATTGGTGGCAATGCTTATTCGTGTCGATACCACAGCGATGACCACAGTCGATCCCGCAGTACAGCGGACAAACGCTGAAGAGCAAATGAACGGGAATTCCCAACCGCGTTCCACAGCCGAAAATAGTTGGCACGCCTTGCCCAACAACAGCGAACGTTCCATCCTCGTCCCCAGTCGCTAAATGCTCGCAGCTTTGCCTGATTGTCGGACTTAACGCAGCACACCAATTCGGTGTACGATGGAGCGTATGTCTATTGCATTCGAATCCCCCATTTGTCTTCCAATCGCTAAGCCTTTCTACATCGGCTCGTTGCTGATTGATCCCCCAATCCTACAGGCCCCAATGGCAGGGTACACTAATTATGCCTTCAGGCAGATTGTCCGCGATTTTGGTGGAGCTGGGCTGTTAGCGACCGAGATGGTCAACGCTAGAGGGTTTGTCTGGCTGGATGAGCAAGAAGCAGAGCATCCAGATCGACTTTGGGGGGTTGCCGATGAGCCGCGACCCTTGGCTGTCCAAATTTGGGATAATGAGCCCGCCACACTTGCCAAAGTTGGTTCACGGCTGGCCAATGAATACGGAGTGAGTGTCGTCGACATCAATTTTGGCTGTCCGGTCAGGCAGGTCACACAAAAAGCGCACAGCGGTTCCTATTTGCTCAAGCATCCCGACCGAATGGGTCAAATCATTGAGCAGGTGGTCGCGGCCTGCGCCCCTACGCCCGTGACCGCCAAGATACGGCTCGGCTGCACTCGCGAGACAATTAATGCCTGCGAGATTGCACAAGTGGTTGAAGGCGCCGGTGCTGCGGCCCTCACCGTACACGGTCGGACTGCTGCCGACATGTTCCGAGGTTCGGCCGACTGGGATCGCATTGCAGAGATCAAATCCCATCTCAGCAAGATCCCGTTAATTGGCAACGGTGATCTTGATTCTCCGCAGAAGGTGGTAGATGCCTTTCTTCACTACGGGGTTGATGGAGTGATGATAGCCCGCGCTTCGCTGAGTAAGCCCTGGCTTTTTGCACAGGCTGCTGCCGCCCTGCGGGGAGAGCCCATACCCCCTGACCCGACCCTCTCTGAAGAAAAACAACTCATGCTGCGTCACTACAAGCTAGTTCGTGAACGATTCGGCGATGAGAAAGGAACTCTCTTGATGCGTAAATTCGCCTGTTGCTACGCGCAAGGGCGTCGAGGAGCACGAGAATTTCGCAAATTCGTGGGAACAGTTGTGACTCCGCCCGAGTTTTATACAGTTGTCGAGAATTATTTTCCGCGCCAAGCCTAGATCACCAAACATAGTTCATCTTGGCTATGGAAATCGTAGTGCCATCGGGCTAATCTGCGTCACCTGTGTCACCCGTGTCGATCGTGAGCGGGCCTTCGAGATCCTCGATCTCCGATGCCGGTAGTGAGAATACTCGGTAAAGACAGAAACTGACCAATGTAAGCACAGAGCCCACAGAGATTAGCATGATAAGCCAACCAGAGGGTTGCATGGCATTATCCCTTGTTTTTGACAGTTTCGAATCGCCCTTCGGCAATCCAACGCTTACCCGCAATGTTGATCAATATTAACAGGAAAACCCAAATCGTCAGGATGAACGCAATTGACAACTGAGGTATTCCTCCTCGACTCAGCGTTCTAACGTAATCGGGACCTTGGGTAATGCAGATACCAATAAAAATAGCAAATAAATAACCCGGCGTCACATATTTGAGCATCACTTGTACAAACCA
The DNA here is from genome assembly GCA_937925545.1 of uncultured Planctomycetaceae bacterium. Classification (GTDB taxonomy): domain Bacteria; phylum Planctomycetota; class Planctomycetia; order Pirellulales; family Lacipirellulaceae; genus Bythopirellula. The sequence goes on along the minus strand of CALALR010000013.1, from coordinate 105,937 downwards.
AGGGACTCGAATGTGCGCGCCACGATGAAGTTCTTCATGCCCCCGTTCGATGCCAAATACCCAACCGTAAATCACGGCTTGGATCATTGCGAGGAGGAAGATAAACATTGTTCCCACCCAAAAGTCAAAGGTGTCAAGAGCTACCATGCCCTTCGAAAAATACACGACAAACCCACATCCCAGAGCAGAAACTAAGCCAAGCATGGTTGCAGACGCATGGCGTTTGAGTCCCAACCCTTCTTCAAAAAAAGCGATCACCGGTTGAAGCATGGAGAGACTGCTCGTTATTGCTGCCGTGAACAACATGAAGAACCACAAGAAGCCAAAAAACCGACCGCCAGGCATCACAGCAAATACGTTTGGCAAAGCATTGAAGCCGAGACCAAAAGTACCCTGCTCTTTTGCTGCGGCACCTAGGAAGATAAACGCCGCCGGCAGAGTAATAAGCCCTCCCAGGCAAACCTCAAAAAATTCATTCATACTGCTTGCCGTCAAGCCACTCAGAGCGATGTCGTCATCTTTCTTGAGGTAACTGGCATAGTTGATGACGATGCCAAAACCGACAGAGAGGCTGAAGAAGATTTGGCCTGAGGCGGCCAGCCAAGTTTTGGGTTGCATCAATAGCTCTGCATCAGGATTCCACATCGCCCCCAATCCAGCTAAAACTTTTTCACTACCAAGTGTCAGAACCCGCACAAGAACGCATAAGGCACAGATGACCATAATCGGCATGGCGAGCTTGCAAAAACTCTCGATCCCCTTGTTGATACCGCGGTAAATGAGGATGAAATTGAGTGCAAAAACAATTATTAAAAAGGTCACAAGGTTTGATCCCTTTTCGGAGAGTAGTGCCCCATCTGCTTCGAGACCGACAAACCTGCTGAAGAAATCCGTGTATTCGGTCGAGTTTTGACCCAGCATCAAATCGTTCGTCAGATAGTTAAAAGCGTAACCCAGGCACCATGCCTCGATAACGACGTAATACATGTAGATTACTAGCGGAACCAGAAGTGCGATCGAGCCAAAATACTTTGCTAATGGATTCCGCCACAAAGTTTGGTAGATCCCAGGAGCCGAATTAAATCCTTTCGTGCCACCATAGCGGCCCATCGTCCACTCGGCCCAACAAAGCGGAATTCCTAAGACCAATAGGCTGATAAAGTAAGGGAGCATGAACGCTCCCCCACCGTTTTGAGCAGCTTGCCCGGGGAACCGCAGAAAATTTCCAAGGCCTACCGCTGATCCCGCTACGGCCAGTATCACCCCGATTCGAGAGCCCCATTGTTCGCCACCTTGCGGTTTGCTGTCGCTCATTAGGTGAGCTTCCTGTCTTTTGAAGAGTGGTTGATATTCGTCAGAATAAGTTTCCGGCAGCTACTTTTAGCGAATAAAGTGTTTTGGGTCAACAGTTTGCCGGCTGTCGCGTGAGAATTAAGACACTCTTTTGTGGACACTTAGCCTAGCCCCTGGGCACCTGGTGTGATTGTGGCGCCTTACTAACGCGTTGGGAAACACCGTCCTGGGGTAAAGATGCATTCCATTCGAGCAAGAGCCGTTTCATCCGCTGGACGACTTGCTTGTGCTCGCCGGCAAGATTTCTCTGTTCACCAAGGTCAATTCCGAGATTGTAGAGTTGCACCTTTGAGCCGTCGATCTGGCAAAGAAGCTTCCAAGGACCGTCTCGCATAGCCAGATCGGGGTTGGGCTGGGCCTTCTTCCCTGGTCGATCGGGAGGTCGACGCCAAAAGAGGGAACTACCTCTCTGAGCCTTGGAAACACCCAGTAAGGCGGTAAGCAAATCCTCTCCATCCGCATGGTAGTCTTTCGGTGGCTTGAAGTTCGCAAGGGACATGACAGAAGCCACCAAGTCAACGCTCGAAACGATCGTTGTATCGTTTGAATTACCTTGTGCCGAAGGAGCCATTAGGCCAGGTCCCCATACGATCAAGGGGCTGCGTATACCGCCTTCATATAACAGCCCCTTAGCCCCGCGTAGAGGGTGACTCGACCCAGCTCCAGGTTCGGGTCCATTATCGCTGCACAACAGGATCAATGTGTTATTACGCAGTTTGTCATCACTACGTACGCGGTCGAACAGTTTTCCGAGTTGCTCGTCCATGGTTTTAAGCACACCATAGTACAAAGTTTTTTTCGATTCATCGTTGCGTCTTGATTCGGGAGGATAAAATGGGGAGTGGACATCATCAGGCCACACATTAATGAAAAATGGTTTGCCCTCATCCTGGCACACTTCGATGAACTCAATCGCTCGTTGCACATAACGAGCCGTGACTTGGGATCGATCAACCCATTCGATAGGACCTTTCCCTAAGGCCGCACTGCCTAGATCATGCCGTTTTGGTACTTGGCCATCGTGAGCATCGCAAAGCGGAAGCAAACGCGGTCCGAGCCCTTCAAAGTTTGTGAGTGATACTTCAAATCCGTATTCCGTGATCAAAGGGGCTTCGCCGACGTCACGTTGTCCTCCCATATGCCACTTACCGAAATGACCCGTTTTGTAGCCCACCTGAGCCAGGGATCGCGGTAAAGTAACGACCCCAGGATCGAGCCAGTTTACGATTCCGCGTTCTTGGTTCATTTGGCGATTGGCGAGGTACGAGGTGATCCGATGCCGTGCTGGATACTGTCCCGTCGTCAAAGCCGTTCGCGAAGGGGAACAGATTGGCGAGTTAACATAAAAGTTAGTAAACCGCAGCCCTTCGCTGGCCAACTGATCGATATTTGTGGTCTCAACTTCCACCCCATTGAAACATGACAAGTCTGACCAGCCCATGTCATCGATGAATACAGTAATTACGTTAGGAGGGGGTCCCGAGTGGGAAATCAAAGTTGGCATGCCGTAAGTTTTACATTGATCTCCTTGTTGGACTAACCAGTTGGTTAGCTTCCCACGCATGGCGGCAAGGCGATCAGCCTGTGCCGGGTCCCCGGCCAGATTCTTCGTTTCGCGTGGATCAGCCACTAGATCGTAGAGTTCTTCTGCGGGGCGTTGCTGATAGCGTTTGACCTTCGCCGCTGCAACACGATTCTTCTTCGCTTTAGACACCCATGAGGACCAATACTTATCTTTTCCTCGAGACTTGGTGACGTGAGATTCAAAGCGAAATTCGGGATGTAGATTTCGTATGTATTTGAATTGCTCGTTTCGCAAACTTCGTGACGGGTAAACATTGTAGTTGCCGTCGCCACTGTGGGTGGTATAGATCTCTTGACGGTGCTCTTCAGCATCGCCGAGCAAAACAGGAAGAAAGGAGCGCCCGTCGAGAGAGTTATCCGTTTTACCACCTGCAGCGTCGACAATGGTGGGAAGAAGGTCGACCCAGGAGACCATAGCATCTGTTTGCGTCCCTGCCACAATTCTATTTGGCCACACAGCAATGAGAGGAGTGCGGATGCCGTCGTCGTACAGATTCCATTTGGCGAATGGCCACTGGGCACCGTGATCACTCGTGTGGATAAACAAAGTATTGTCGCCCAGTTTTGAATAAGCTGCGTCAAATACTCGCCCCAGCTCGTTGTCCATCATACTAATAGCCTGGTAGTACTTTGCACGCTCTAGCCGTGTCTTTGGTGTGTGAACGTGGGTGGACGGAATCTTGATCTTTGCAGCATCGGTATCTCTCGCTGGGGGCCAAGGCACATGGGGCCAATTCGTACCGACAAACAGACACAAAGGTTTATCGCTTTCGCGTTGATTTAACCAATTTAATGCCTCATCGATGGCGACATCGTCGTGATAAGTGAAGTGCTTGGCCAGATCGAACCCGTACTCAGGTGTGTGGGAGTAGTGTCCAACCTTGCCAAAGGCAACGACTTCGTAGCCTAATTCTTGAAGATAAGCAGGAAGTTTTTTGATCTTTTTGAGTGGGCGTGTGTGATTGGCCTCGGCTCCGTTGCGAGCAGGCATAAGACCCGTCAGCAGGGTCGCACGACTTGGCGCACATGAAGGGGAAGCCACGAAGGCCCGCTGGAAGGTCATTCCCCGATCTGCCATCCGCTGCATGCCCGGAGTGGCAATGTCTGTTGCTCCATATACGCTCGAATCAGCCAGGGTATGGTCGTCAGAGATAAACACAACGATGTGTGGCTCGCTAGCGTGAGCTGCAGCAAGAATCGCAAAAACCACAAGCGCAGTCACATGCACCGTGACAACCGTTGATTTGAGGTTTGTAAATCGTCCCATACGATTTCCTTTAGAGTGTTAGCTTAGAGAATGAGCTCGATGAGTACGGATATTGTAGCAGCTCTTCAGAAAATGTCTGAGATCCGTTTGATCAGTTGTTGACACCCTAACTTTAAACCCACAACGTTTTATTGCAGATGATCCTCCCAGCGATGCAATCCTAAAATCCACAAGTAATATGGGAATATTAACGAGGCTCAACTAGTACGATTACTTGGCAAACAAATAATTCTCGTAAAGATAGTTGCAGCTAAGATCTAAATCACAGCATTGGGATAAATTATGAGATGGTTGGTTTATACTCCCGGCGTTCACTCGCTTAGAAGTCGACCGCTTTGAGTTTGCATTTCTTCTGACTGGAGGGGAAGTCCATACCGCGGCAGGATGGATCTCCGAATCATAGGGCCAAGTACATGCTATCCCTGTAGCGTATCTCGTTCCTTCCCCCAGTCCGCTCCAGTACCGATGGTGATAATCGCAATTCCCAGCTAGTTGGGTAGGTTGCATTTCTGTTACCCCTTAGGAACGCTCATGATGTTTCTAAAGTCTTTGTGAAAAAGGACTTGTGTAATTCAATCGCAGGTTCAAAAAGTAATTTTCACATAATCACTTGTCATAAATCGAGGATTGGATATGATTATTCATGGATAAGACAGCTAAACTTCAGTCAGCGTAACGACTTATGACCGAAACCAGTAACCAAGGTGGAACTGAACCTGCGACAAATGATCGGGAGATCATCGAGTTCGTCCGTCGCATGGGTGCAGTATCGATCAATGAACTGGTCGATTTCACTGGGGTGACTGCCACAGCCGTGAGGCAACGCCTTACACGACTCATGGATCAGGGTCTCTTGGTACGTGAAGCCGAAAAAGCGGGCCGAGGTCGTCCAACCCATCGATACTCGCTTTCACCCGCGGGAATTCGTACCAGCGGCACAAATTATGAGGATCTGGCCAGCGTGCTATGGTCTGAAATTCGTGCCGTGAAGGATCCTGATGTTCGCTATGGGCTGTTGAAGAGAATTGTTACCCAACTGGCGGATCAGTATCGAGACCAGATTGAAGGCAGCACAATTGAACAGCGAATGAAATCGCTAGTGTCCTTAATGGGAGAGCGTGACGTTCCGTTCGAGGTTACCCAGGCGGAAGGCTCTCAACTCCCCGTTTTGACGGCATTGGCCTGCCCCTACCCGAGTCTGGCCGAGAAGGATCGCTCAGTTTGCTCGATGGAGAAAATGTTGTTCTCAGAGGTATTGGGCGAAGGCCTGCGATTGAGTTCCTGTCGTCTTGACGGTGCAACGCATTGCACGTTTGACACAAGTAGCAATGCGGTACGCTCGGCATGAAGAGGTTTATACTAGCCACAGTACAGCGGTGTTGTTACGCTTGAGAGATTGTAGCGGTATGAATTAGAACCGCAAAACAGTTTATCTCACACAGTTGCGTACTTAGATCAATCAGGAAATCGGTTATGCCACAACCATGGATAGAAGGACGTTTCGAAGAAAACGTCATAACGACCACCGTCGAACAGGCGATCAATTGGGCACGCCAATCGAGTATTTGGCCGATGACGTTCGGGCTGGCCTGCTGTGCCATTGAAATGATGGCTGCCGGTGCAAGCCGTTTCGATCTCGACCGCTTTGGAGCTGGTGCCTTTCGGGCCACTCCTCGGCAAGCAGACTTAATGATCGTCGCGGGGACGGTGACATACAAAATGGCCAGCCGAGTACGACGGCTTTACAACCTGATGCCGGATCCCAAATTTGTCATTGCAATGGGAGCATGCACTGTGGGAGGTGGACCTTACTTTAAATATGGATATCACGTGGTGAAGGGAGTCGATCTGGTCGTGCCAGTCGACGTCTATGTGCCTGGCTGCCCACCACGTCCTGAATCTTTGCTTGAAGGACTGATGCGAATCCAAGACAAAATTAAGGGACATCGCATTGCCAAAATGAATGGCAGTGCCGGCACCGGCCAACTGGGTCGCAAGGTCGAAGACGAACTTCCAGTGCCACACCACAGCGGCTACGTTTACACCCCCATTGACACTGAGCCCGTTTACGAACACCAGAAAATTACTGGATAAGTCGCGCGATTCGTTGCCGCGCGGCTACAAACCACAAGCCACTAACCACTAACCACTCAATGACCGAAACGCTTAAAATTACGAATCTCCATGTATCTGTCGAAGGTAAGCCGATCTTGCGTGGAGTAAATCTCACGATCAACCGTGGTGAAACCCATGCTTTGATGGGACCCAATGGCTCTGGCAAGAGTACGCTGGGTAATGTCATTATGGGGCATCCCAACTACGAAGTAACCGAAGGTAAGATAGAACTTAACGGCGAAGACATCTCAGAATGGGACGCAACCGAGCGAGCCCGGGCTGGCATCTTCATGGCCTTCCAGCGACCTATGGCGATTCCAGGAGTGAAGATGGCTGACTTCTTGCGCCATGCGACCACGAATGTGCGTAATCCGTCACGTAAAGAGGGGGAAGAATTGATTCCTATGCGGCAGTTTCGCAAAGAACTGACCGAGAAAATGGAACAGCTCCGGATGGACACGGAATTCGCCCGCCGTTATGTGAACGACGGTTTCTCCGGCGGTGAGATGAAGCGGGCAGAGATCCTCCAGATGGCCATGCTAAGACCCAAATTTGCCATACTCGACGAGACCGACAGTGGTCTCGACGTCGATGCGGTCAAGTTAGCCAGCCAGAGCATCGCCGAGATTGGTGGTGACCAGATGGGGATTTTGATTATCACTCACCATGACAAGCTGCTTGACCAGAACACTCCCGACTTTACCCATGTCATGCTTGGCGGCAAGATTGTCGAGACTGGCGGCGTGGAACTTGCCCATGAACTTTACACGGATGGCTACGATCGCATTCGTGCCAGTTACCCCGAAGCAGCCGTTGCCGAACAGGTAATGGCAGAAGCAGTTTAGAACAATCCCCTAGCCCAGAATTCTCGTAAGAGAAGGGTGAACAATATGGCTACTGATATTTCTCAAGATGTAACTGTAGGTGAAATCAATAAATATGATTTCATTACCCCGTCACACGACGTGTTCAAAGCCCAGAAGGGTTTGAACCCGGAGATCGTTGCGCAGATATCTGAGATGAAGCAAGAGCCCGCTTGGATGCGGGACTTTCGTCTCGAATCACTTAAGATATTTGAGTCTAAGCCCATGCCAAAATGGGGCGGTGATATCGGCATCGACTTTCAGGATATCTATTACTATTTGAAGCCAGCGGACCATCAGGGAAAAACTTGGGACGATGTTCCTCAGGAGATTAAGGATACCTTCGACAAATTAGGCATCCCCGAAGCCGAGAAAAAGTATCTCGCAGGCGTGAAAGCTCAATTTGAGAGCGAAGTGGTTTACGGCTCTCTCCAGGAAGATTTGGGAAATAAAGGTGTTATTTTTACAGATACGGACACCGCAGTTCGGGAGCATCCTGACCTGCTGCGTGAGTATTTTGGAAAAATCATCCCTCCCACCGACAACAAGTTTGCCGCACTGAATTCGGCGGTTTGGTCGGGAGGTTCATTTATTTATGTGCCGCCGGGCGTGCACATTGATTTTCCGCTTCAGGCATATTTCCGTATCAATGCCGAGCAGATGGGGCAATTCGAACGGACGCTGATCATTGTCGATGAGGGCGCTTCGGTTCACTACGTGGAAGGTTGTACCGCCCCGATGTATACCACCGAGAGTCTCCACTCTGCAGTGGTTGAAGTAATCGTTAAGAAGAATGGCCGTGCCCGTTACACGACAATTCAGAACTGGGCAAATAATATCTACAATCTGGTCACCAAGCGTGCCGTTGCCTACCAAGATTCGCTCATGGAGTGGATCGATGGAAACCTCGGTAGTCATCTCACAATGAAGTACCCAGCCGTTTACATGATGGAGCCAGGTGCGCGTGGTGAGATCCTTTCGATCGCGTTTTCCTCGAAGGGTCAACACCAGGATGCAGGTGCCAAGGTTGTGCACTGTGCTCCTCATACCAAGAGTCGTATCATTTCTAAAAGTATCAGCAAAAACGGCGGCCGCAGCAGTTACCGTGGCTTGTGCAAGGTGGAGAAAGGTGCGACCGACTGCAAGAGCAATGTGGTCTGCGATGCTTTGATTCTTGATTCTGCCAGCCGTAGCGACACGTATCCCTATATTGAGGTCGAAGAGCAAGATGTGCAGATTGAGCACGAAGCCAGCGTCTCTCGCATCGGTGAAGAGCAACTCTTCTATCTTATGAGCCGAGGGCTGAGCGAAGCTGAGGCTAGTTCTATGATCGTGAGTGGATTCATCGAGCCCCTGATCAAAGAACTTCCTATGGAATACGCCGTGGAAATGAATCGCTTGATCGAATTGCAAATGGAAGGCAGCGTCGGTTAACTTCCCTGAGCTAAGACTACTCGATTAAAGTTCACCATTTTTGACGGGGTGTCCCCTCGTGTTTTATACAACAAACATTTGACCACATTTAACAGCCAGATAACTGAATGATTGCTACCGCTTTGCCAACCACCGGCTTCAGCCAAGAAGTATTCGATGCCTTTCTCGCCCGACGCGAGGAGCCGGCTTGGCTTACAGACAACCGCATGGCCGCTTGGAAGCAATTCAATAAGCTTGGCATGCCGAATAACCGTGATGAAGAATGGATGCGAACAGACATTCGGCTTTTTCACTTTGATCGATTCACGCCATTTGCTGAATTCGAAGCCTCTCCCAAGCTCCCAACAGCTCTCTTGGCAGAAGGTGTGGAGCTGGCTGGTCACTGTACGTCTCTCGATAGCCGCAACGTGTCGAAGGAACTTTCCCCAGAACTGGCTAAGCAAGGAGTATTGTTTGGTAGCCTCGACACATTGATTCAGGAGCACAGTAGTTTATTGCGTCCCTATATGGAGCGGCAATTAATTGATCCGTATAAGGACAAATTCTCTGCACTCAATGCGGCATTATGGAGTGGCGCTAACCTGCTATTCGTTCCCAAAGGGATTAAGGTTGCGAACCCGTTTCATTCCTTTTCGGCAATGTCTCCAGGCGGCGTCGATCTTGGCAAAACGCTCGTCATTCTTGAGCAAGGAGCCGAGGCTACTTTGCTTACCGAAACGGCTAGCACAGAGCCCGATGCTGGTGGAATGCACTGTGGTTCGATTGAATTGATTGTTGAAAAGGATGCCCGTCTGCGTTACGTAAATCTCCAAAACTGGGGGAGCGGCGTATGGCATTTTGCGCACCAGATGGGGCATGTGGGGGCAAATGCTGGCCTGCAGTGGACCATTGGTGCCCTGGGATCGCGGCTCGCTAAGGTGAATCAGCATGTTGCGCTCACAGGTCAGGACGCCGAAGCTCAGGTCAATGGCGTCATGTTCACGCACGGCAAGCAACATCTTTGCTATAACACCCATCAGCATCATAAGGCCGCCTTTTGCCGGAGCGATTTGCTCTACAAGGCGGCACTGCAAGACAAATCGCGAACCGTCTGGCGGGGGATGATCAAAGTAGACGAAGCAGCCCAGCGTACGGACGCCTACCAGCGTAATGACAATCTGATGCTCTCAGCGACAGCCCGGGCCGACTCGATTCCTGGGTTGGAAATCGAAGCAGATGACGTCCGTTGCACTCATGGCAGCACCAGTGGCCGCGTGGATGACCAGCAGTTGTTCTACGCGATGACTCGTGGCTACACTCGCCAGGAGGCGGTCCGGATGATTGTTACGGGGTTCTTTCAACAAGTGTTTGACCGGATTACGATTGAAAGCGTACGAGATGCGTTAGGCGAAGCCATTGGCCGCCGGGTACGGGATATCGAAGAATGAGCGAATTCCAACCCGTTGCAAAAGTAACAGAAGTCCCTGATCCTGGCTCTCTATTAGTAGAAATTAATGAACAACTCTTGGTGCTGATTCATGCCGCAGGACACTTTTATGCCCTCGACGATGTTTGCACCCACGACGGCGGGCCTTTGAGCGAAGGGCCACTCGATGCCGAGGAAGGCACCATTGCATGTCCCCGTCATGGGGCGAAGTTTGATATAAAGACTGGTGCGGCTTTGACGATGCCTGCCACGAAACCAACCCGCTCTCACGAAGTTAAGATCGAAGGTGAACAGATCTTAATTCGGCTATCTGAAGATTGATTGCAATTGTTTACAAGGAGTCACTCCTATGCCCATTGCTGAAGACAAAATCCGAGAAGCCTTGAAGCAGGTGATCGACCCTGAGTTGTTTGTTAACATCGTTGACCTGGGATTGATTTATGAGATCGAGATCGATGAAACAGATGACGGCAAATCGAACGTGGCTGTCAACATGACAATGACAAGTCCTGCATGCCCAGCTGGTCCGCAACTCTTGGGGCAGTCAAAGGAATTCGTCGGCCGCCTCGAAGGGGTCAATGAAGTCGATGTGCGTCTCGTGATGGATCCCCCTTGGACTCCTGACCGAATGACTGAAGATGCTCGTGACCAGTTGGGAATCTTTTGAATGCGGAATGTGGATTGCGGAGTGCGGAATGACTAGACCCTGTGGTTCATTCTCTTGACTCTCACTCCTATGCACATCTTTCTCTATGAATGGGTTACGGGAGGTGGGCTGGTCGAGGAGCCTGGTACATTGCCCACGTCGCTTCTCTCTGAAGGTCAGGCAATGCTGGCTGCCCTGGCCGCCGACTTCGCTGCATTGCCGGACTCTCGTGTTACAATTCTCCGCGACGTTCGACTCGATAATTTTTCACTGGCAAATTGCCAAGTTATCGAAGTTCATTCTCGTGAGCATCTCTTGCAGGAACTGGTTGGAGGTGCATCAGAGGCGGATCATACCATTGTGATCGCCCCAGAATTCGACGGTATTCTTGCTAACACGGTGAAACGCGTCCGCAAGTCTGGTGGACACGTGCTCAATGCGAGCGACGAATTCATCGAAATGACTTCAGATAAGCACCGCACAGCAGAACAATTGGTCCAGGCAGGCATTCGCACGCCTTCTGCAATCCTCATCGAGTCCGACGCCGAGAAACTACCAACCAACATCCCCTACCCTGCCGTTTTAAAGCCACTTGACGGAGCGGGCTCGCAAGACATTTACTTGCTCAATTCGCACCGCGACACCCCACCACCGCATCCCTGGCCTAGACGCTTGGAGCAATTTCACGCAGGGATCCCAGCAAGTGTGGCTTTCCTTTGTGGCCCTCAGGGGTGTACTTCATTACCGGCTTGTCAGCAGCACCTCACCCAGGATGGCCGTCTTGGCTATTTGGGGGGCTCATTACTGTGGGATACCGCTCTTGCAGCGCGTGCAACCGAGATTGCTACGCAAGCGATCAAATCAATCCCCGGGGCGTTCGGCTATATTGGTGTCGATCTCATACTAGGCAAGGCGGCCGACGGAAGCGAAGATGTGGTGATCGAGATAAACCCGCGGCTGACGACCTCTTATGTGGGACTAAGGGTTATGACCAACGGTAATCTGGCTGAAGCGATGCTCCGCATTGCCTCCGGTGAGGAGACGATGATTGATTTTAAGCGTGATCCCCTGGAGTTCTCAGCCACGGGGATGGTGAGGCGACCTCTATGAAGCTGCGATGTCTTGCATAGCAGCTAAGGAAAAATCTATTTCGATGCGCCAGCCCCTAGCTTCCAGCCCCCACCTTCCCCTACTAGCTCTCGACATTGGTGGTGCGAACATCAAGGTGGCTGACGGCAGCGGCTTCGCAGCGTCCTGGCCTTTCGCGTTATGGAAACATCCTGATGGTCTCACTGCACAACTTACTCACTGTCTTAAGAACGCTCCCCCTGCCAATAATCTGGTCGTGACCATGACCGGTGAATTGTGTGATTGTTTCGAGACCAAAGCCGAAGGAGTCACCGTGATTGTCCAGGCAATGATTGATTCAGCATCGAACCAATCAGTAACCTTTTATCAAACGGATGGGCGTTTCGTATCTGCTTCAGAAGCGATCGCATCTCCACTTCTTACCGCAGCAAGCAACTGGCACGCTTTGGCACAAATTGCTGCGCGCTACTGTGAGAAGGCAGCTGGAATGCTTATCGATATCGGTTCGACCACAATGGACGTAGTTCCGTTTATCGCAGACAAAGTCGCAGCCCGTGGCGAAATTGATCCAGAACGAATGTTCCACGGGGAGCTCGTTTATTCAGGAATTGAGCGGACCCCTGTATGTTCAGTCGTCTCCCAACTGCCCTGGCGCAATAAAAAATACCCTTTAGCAAGGGAACTCTTTGCGACAACCGCGGATGCTTATCTCTTGCTGGGGAGTTTGCCGGAAGACAGAGAATATATCGACACTGCCGATGGTAAGCCTTTCACGCGTGAAGCATCGCATGCCCGCTTGGCTCGGATGATCTGTGGTGATCGAGAACTGGTCTCCTATGAAGAAGCGGTAGGATTCGCTCAATCGATTAAGGAAAAACAACTAGAACTTTTGAAAACAGCATTTGATCGGGTATCCCAAGCGATGGTAATTAAGCCACAGTTCATCGTGTTAAGTGGCCACGGTGAATTCCTGGCACGTCAAATGATCGAACAACGGAAACTCTCGGTAGAGACTATTTCTCTAGTCGATGTTTGGGGTTCTGCTGTCAGCCGTTGTGCACCGGCTCACGCTCTTGCACTATTGGCACAAGAAAATGTGGGCAAGCTATCATGAACCAACTTCCTAAACGTGTCGTCAAAGTAGGAGGAAGTCTGTTCGACATGCCAGATCTCGGCGCGCGAATTCAAGCTTGGATCGATTCCGAACCACTTGCTTTCAACATTTTGATCGCCGGGGGGGGGAGGCTTATAGACGAGATTCGCATCCTAGCGACTGACGAGCGTACTGCACATTGGCTGTGTATTGAACGTCTGAATGATACTGCAAGGTTACTAGGAAATCTAATTCCAAGCTTTCCTATGTCCGATTCCCTCACTCAGTTAGACCAATCGAAATCAATTGGTGTAATACTTTTGCCCGCACTGTGGCTAAGGGAAATTGAACCAAAATTTCCTGGCACGCGCTTGGTGGAAACGTCGGACGTTACGAGTGACTCCATCGCAGCCCGAATAGCGATCACACAGCATGCTAGTGAAATGGTGCTATTCAAAAGTGCTGATCCACCTAGTGCAAACTTGCATCATCTAGCCGATGCGGGCTTTATTGATTCTTTTTTTCCCAACTTGGCCAGTGAATTGCCACCGCTGCGAATAATTAATCTCCGGAAAACCTCCGACCTTTAGTCGCGTCTAAAGCCTCAGTTGCTCTCTGTCGCCCTTCCCTGCGGTCCCGAAAAAAAACGAATATTTCGTTGGATCGCTTGTCATTATCTGCTACCTTTCCGCGATTCGCAGCTGCCTGTGTGCTTCATCACTCTTACGGTTATTGATCAATCGTTCTGGCACGATGGTACTCCCGTTCCTAGCAATGTACTTGACGACAGAATTGGGGCTGGAAGTTGCTTCCAAGCTACGTAACGAGTTTTCAGGCTCAAGTTAGTTGCTTCTGGTTGCTGCCGTTTGGTCGTGGTGCAGTTTATTGCGCAGTGCTGGTGGTCTTATGGACAGCCGGTGAAATCCTCGAATCTGCTCCGTCATTGACATATGTCACCAGCCGCTCGAACCGATCTAATCGAGGTTCCTACCTGGCAGTGTATGCTATGACCATGTCCGCTGCGTTGGTAGTTGCGCCACTGATAGGAACAGCGCTTTACGAGCAGAACGCTAATTGGCCGTGGTATGCAAGTCTGGGAATCTGTGCTTGCGTGTCTACTACATTCATCTGGATCGACACCCGCAACCGTTCGCTTCAGCTTCAAAACAACTTGGCAATAAAGACAAGGCGGGAAGCCAACGCATCCTAAGCAGTCTGCCATTCGCGTTGCTCGGCCAATCGTTTGATGTCCTCAAGATCCGCTTCCATGCTCTTTTTCACTGGCCCCATCATCAAGAGTGACAACGGCGTCATGGCCATAGCAAACAGAGTAGTCGGTTGGCAGAGAAAATTCACTTTGACGGTTGTTCCCCAAATATCGGGAACCAACTCGTAGGTCACCACATAGTGTGCGCCACACGAATCGCATTCGACAGTGTAGCCGTGAGGATCGTCGAATGCCGTGATCTCCATTTCTTCGATTGTTGTTTTGCCAAATATCGTACGCGTTTCGCAAAAACGAGTACCTATCCCCACAGGCCCTTCAGTAAGCAATTCGATATGATCAATTCCGGCAATCTGTTCCGCCGCGTGTTCAATGTCACTCAACAGGGGGAAAACAATCTCGGGAGGAGCTGCAATATGAGTAGAAAGCGAGAATTGAGACATGACGTTTTGTTCCGTTTTCAATGTAAGAGCAGGCTATCGGACCAACGAATTATACCCAGTCCCTGCAAATTCTGCAGTAATGCGGTACATTTAACTGCGGACAAGCTGTCTTAGTGTTCTCAAATTGATAACGTCCAGGTCTTCTCCGTTTTCCTGACCCTTAGGAGTTTCCATATACATGGGAACTTTGCGAAAGCGTCGATCATTGAGTAAGAAGCGAAAAGGATTGAGACCCATTTTGCCTCGACCTATAGCCGCATGGCGATCAACCCGAGATCCGCACTCCTTGAGACTGTCGTTCAGATGAAACGCTTTCACCAGCTGGACACCTAGAGTAGCGTTGAGCTCGCGCATCGATTTCTTGTAATCTTTTTCAGTATCAAGTGGGTAGCCCGCAGCGAACAAATGGCATGTATCGATACAAACACCGAGTCGCTCGGGGTCTTTAACTCCTTCGATCACCGCAGCTAATTGTTCAAACTTCCAACCGAGATTCGTCCCTTGGCCAGCAACGTTTTCCAGCAAGCATTTAGCAGATGCTCCCCTGGTCTGTCTATGGATCTCGTTGAGAGCCTTGATGATGCGTTTGATTCCACGGCTCTCCGTACTGGTGGTGTAAGACCCCGGGTGAGTTACGACAAAAGGGATCCCTAATTGATCTGCACGCAGTATCTCGATAACAAATGCATCAATTGATTTTTTCCACAACTCTGCATCAGGACTGGCAAGGTTGATGAGGTAAGAATCATGTGCGATCGGCTGTTCTATATTAAGATCTACAAGAGTCTGCTTGAACCGTTGGGCTTCTTCGTCAGAAATTGGTTTGGCCCGCCATTGATTGTTGTTTTTGGTTAAGCTGTCACGGGTTGGGACACATTTGGGATTTGCTTGAACTGCGAACTGGCGAGGGGGGCCAGTAAAGATTTGAACGCATTCACACCCTGCCTTGTGCGCACGCTCAACTGCTCGGTAGAATCCTCCTGCAATTGACATGTGAGCACCGAGAATGGCCATGCGAAGAGTTTAGCTTTATGTTTGGTGAAGTGAAATGGACAAAAAATTAGTAAGGAAAAAGAAATCACGCTCGATTGACAGACGGGCCATCGCCAAGTTATGGCGAGAGCGACAAGACGCGATCTGTGGCCCAGTTCGAGTCAAGGCGAGCGAATTCATTAAACCTCTGTCCATCAAGCCTGGGGATCGAGTTGTCCTCTGCTGCCGCGTAAGCCATTGCAGCCAAGCCCGCAAAAAGAATCTGTTAGACCAAAAAGCGAACCTGAGAGCGATCATAGAGGCCCAGGGAGGCGAGATTGTTGCGATTGTCCATCAAGTCGGATCGGGCTGGGATCCTTCATGGCTCTGCAAGGCGGCAAGAGTTGCCAGGCATGCGGACGGAATTCTCATCGCGGAGTCGGTGGATCGGTTTCTAAGAAGCTCGCGATTTCACTCAAAAGACAGACCGAATGCTCAACCAAACCTCATGCAGTTCCAGGAACTGGCTCTCTGCACAAAAGGCTGTCAATTGATGACGGTCGTAGATCCCGATGCGACTCCCGAGGAGGTAAGATCGTACCAGCGCCAGCGTGGGCAAAGGTTCAAGGGCAAGGGTGGCCGGCCCTCCCCGTCTGTCGTTAGTCCAATGAAAAAACGAAGACTCAGAATGTTGCCACAAATAAAGAAGCTGCATGAGCGAGGGGTCTCTGTTCGTCAGATAGCCCGGGATGTTGGTCTGCCCTACGAAACTATTCGTCGATGGGTATCTTGAAATCTAGGGTAAATAAAGGAGACCCATTTTTCCTCTGACACCCTAGCACTCTGTTTCACAGAATACCTCTAGTATTGCAGTATGAAATGGGTTTCTAGCAGACCCTTAGGAATCCTGGAAACCATTACTCATACCCTCAAAGATTTACCCCTCCATTTTCCTCAAAGATATCCCCACTATAATCCCATCACTTTTCCTCCACAATCCACCCTCCCATATCCACCAGCCATCCACCTATGGTGGCTATCTGAATTCCTCTTATGGGAGATTCATTAGACCCTTTTGATTTCCCTTTTGTAATTTGGCCTGTTTTCGGTCAATCAATCTGCACTCTATCAGCGCCGATCAAACCCCTCTGGGGATTTATCTTGTCTGCTACGAGCTGAGATTGAGGAAATCTGAGACCCTTGGTTTCTTAGAACAAAATGCTCTCAATTGTTTCTCTCGACCCTCTGAAAATGGATCAAATTAGGTGACAGATAGAAAGCCAGATAACAAAGCAAAAGAAATCACTTGCCCAGCGATAACATACCGATAGATGAGGATTTAAGTTAGCTTTTCGATAGCATCTTCGATTAGTTTCTTGATGCTGGAAATATCTTCCTTAATCTCGGCTATATCAAATTGAATCGAACTCACATCTGACGAAGAATCATTCATATACTGCTGGCTGCGGAATTGCTCTATTGCCGCGAGAATCTTCTCGACCTGTTTATCATCGACATTCATGTTATTACCCTCATTGTGAATGAGCTTGCCACAAAAGGGCGAATTCTAACACTGGCATGTTTGTCGATCAATCAAGAATCTCAATCTGTCAGCGATCCCCCGCAAGATATGGCCCCAGGAATGGGCTTCCAGGTGATCCTCTCGGGACAAATCAAATACAGAGGCCAGAAAAGGCCCCAGGATCGGTCCTCAGGCTTGAACCTCCATTGGTTCATATCTACCACTTTTTAGCCAGAAAATGGCACTACCAATAATTGGTATACTGAGGTACACTGTTGTTGATTTCAAAGCCTGACTCTACCAGTAAAGGAAATGGATTATGGCAATCGACAAAAAGAAAACGAATGTGAATCCCGCTGAGCATAGTCAGGGCTCTCAGACTGGAAACAAAACTTCTCAGAATGTCAAAAAGGCCCAAGAAGCGGTCAACAAAAACAAATCTAAGGAGAAATAGAAATGCCAGACCCAAAACAAAACATAGGCGATTTGTTGGAAGGTCAAGGAGCCGAAGCAACCTTGAAAAACCTAGCTGTGGCCAAAGAAATCGCTCGACGAGGTCAATCGTCGGCTGCCACCAGCTCTAACTATCATCAAGCCCAGACATCGGCAAATCAGAGTCAGTCTCAAAATAATAGCCAGTCACAAGGCCAAAAATGAGCCTAGAAGTCATTCAAACCATTGCTACCTGCGTGGCTGCTCTGGCTGCCATTGCTGCGGTATTCGTTGCATGGTGGCAACTGGGAAATCTTAACAAAACTCTTCGCATGAATGCACTCACGGTGGTGCTCGGATTAGAGTCCGAAATGAACATGCGGAAAATGAAGGTTGATGAGGTCGCTACTGACATTCGTAGACTCGACTGCGAGGACAATGAAAATAACTCCAAGCTAATAGGTATTCTCAGCGACTATATGGAAGGTCTATTAGAAAATTGGTTGAATTGTGCTGACCGCCTCGCCTATTGCATCAAGCAAGGATATCTAGCTGACAAAGATTGGAAGATTGAGTATCGAGAGTACTTCAATGATCTCGTGAAAGACCATCCCGATAAGTTTCGTGCCGATACAATCTACACCAATCTATTGGACCTCAATAACAAATGGAAAAGGGAATAACCATGACCGATAAGAAAATTAGAATGACAAAGCGACTGGTCGAAGGTAGAATCCCAGAGGAATTTTCCCAGAGCGCCAGAGCTACGACCAGGAATATTATCAAAGCTCAAGCAGCGGTATCTAAAGCAGAGAGTAAAAGCGCACCAGAACAATCAAAGAAATAACTTTGGTCATTTCAAAGACTATCGAATACAGACCCGCCATGAACTGGACGGGTCTTTCTTTTTGGGTATTGATTCTCTCGCTATTCTTATGCTCTCGAATGGATGAACAAACATGAACATGATTAGTGGGTGTAATTGCTGTCGTTATTGCTAAGAAACACAAACAGCATCCCATGCCCTCTATCATGGCAAACCAATCAATCTCCAGCGCTCAAAAGCGTGCGTGATTTCATGCCCGCATATCTCTTGTAAGGGAAACTATGGGTAGTCGGTTGTCCAAGGGTTCAGACCCCCCTCCTCCCCCCTGATTTAGACCCTCATCAGTAACATGTTAAGCGCAAAATTAGATTAAAGACCATATTTGCGCTAATCTTCTCTGGTGGATAGAATGAGGCTGGTGTTTTCTGACCATTCAATCTCTCACAAAAAGGAATCTGAAATGTCCACTACTTCATTCAATCTTGATGATCGAGTTCGAGTAAACTTCCCCGAGGATGCCAGAGACACGACCGACCCTCGTGAATCAATCACGGGTACGATCGTTGAAATCTGGTCAGAGGAGGAATCACTTCACCACGTAGAGGTTCTGGTTGTCTATGAAGATGAGACAGATCAATACTATGAAGTTGATGCCGTCTGGTGCAGCCGTATCTAATCAATCCCCACTCTCACAAAAGGAAACTGAAAATGACTACCACCCATCAAACGATTGATATCGATGATGACATGACGATCTTCGTCCATGAGGCCGAGATATATGTCGAGCAATACGACACCATCGATGGAGAGGAGATTTGCCTTGAGCATCGCAGAGAATTTGTCAATGCGATAGAAGCCCAGCAGGTGGCTGAGGCGCTGGCAGATGCCTTCCGGCGATTAGATCGCAGGACATTCGATATCCTGCTTCATGCAGCCGTATCGAAGCCCTTGGAGTATTGAAGATGGCAAATCAATTCAAGAACTACCGATGCCGTCATTGTGGGCATGAGGTATTAGCCGCCAATCCACCCGAGCCGATTCGATGGACTGACGGCCATGTTTGCAGCTTCGTTGAGAAGATCGAACAACCTCCCAAATTATCTGAGGAGGATGAGGCGATCTTAGATGATGTCTGGGATCACCTGGCAGATGATGAACCTGAATCACTATAACCAATCACCATATCTAGGAGGAGTTGTCAGAATGTCAAAGAAGATCACCGCCATCTATCTCAGAGTTTCTACTAAAGCTCAGGACAACGCGAGCCAGGAGCCCGACCTGCGGGCATGGGCCGATGCCCAGCAAGGCGAAATCAAGTGGTTCACTGATACTTTTACAGGCACGAGTATGGACCGACCAGCTTGGAAAGAAATTCACCAACTCATCCGGAGGGGCAAGGTTGCCCGAGTGGTCGTCTGGCGGCTCGACCGTCTCGGTAGAACCGTGAGTGGTTTGACTCAGTTGTTTGATGAACTCCAAGAGCGCAAGGTGGGGTTGGTTTCCCTCAAAGACGGTTTGGACCTCACTACACCCGCCGGGAGGCTAATGGCAAATGTTCTCGCATCGGTAGCCCAGTTTGAAACTGAGATACGAGCCGAGAGAATCAGAGCAGGTCAGAGAGTGGCCCGTGAGAACGGAGTTCAATGGGGTGGCTCTCCTAAAGGCAAACGAAAAAAGGTTACGCCCACGATTGAGAAAGCCTGTGTGCGATTGCGCCAAGAGAATACTTCATACAAGAACATCGAGTTATGTTTAGGCATTTCTGTTCCCACAATCAGGTCTATCTGTGATGCGAACGGGCTACCCCGGAGACGAATTAGAAATTCCTAGAGAAAGGATCAATTTCAATACATCTGCATGATTTAGCGCTAATCTTCTTTTACCCGAGTGATTGTTTATATCAATTCACCCCACAGGTAAGAGAAGATTATGCCCCTCGTTCCCGCCAAAAAGAAACGCAATCGCCGCAAAAAGCATGGGGCCACTCTGCCCGCTCGGTTTGAACCCGGATTTCTCGACAAGGCCGATGGTCGCTGCCAGATTGTGAAGACGATCAAACATCGACTGGAACGATTGAAAGCTGATTGCAATGCCGACTCATTCCAGAAGCAGATTCTCTGCGAACGAGCAGTATTCTTGGCCACACTTCTCCAGACTCAAGAACTTGCCGCCTATGAAGGCGAGGAGTTGAACCTTGGCAGTTATGTTCAAGCAATCAACTCTTTGCTGGGTGTTCTCAAGGCTCTCGGTCTGACGAAACAGATCAGTCAAATCATTGATTTGAAAGAATATGTTGAGGCCAGGGCATGAACATAATACAGGCATGCAAAGACCCGAATCTGTTTCGTCCATTTCTGGGTGAGCCACTCAAGACCTGGAATCAATGGTTGATTCTGCTCAAGGTTCTCTACGGGATCAAAACCACAAGAAAAGAACTGGTTAAAGAAACTACAGGCCGACGCCTTGAGTATCTACCGAAAGATGGTTTCGATACTGCACTCATTCTCACAGGTAGACGTTCAGGTAAGAGCCGAATAGCTGCAATTATCGGAGCATATGAAGCGATCCTCGCGGGTCATGAAAAGAAACTGGCTCCTGGTGAAATGGGCATGCTGCCCATTATCTCTCCGTCCAAAGGGCAATCTCGCATCGTCAAGAGTTATCTGCGGGCGATCTTTAGACCATTGATGCTCACGCAGCAGATTGTCCAAGAAGATCAAACCGGTTTTAGTCTAAAGAACGGCATCAGGATTGAAATCTTAACCGGCGATTGGCGGACAGTTCGTGGTTATACATTGGTTGGTGCCATTGTTGATGAAGTCTGTTTCTTTGGTTATGACTCCGAGTCCAAAGTCAAAAGCGATACCGAACTTATCAGAGCGTTACAACCTGCTCTTGCTACTGTGGGTGGCAAGCTTGTCGCAATCAGCTCTCCCTATGCCCGAAAAGGGTGGTCGTATCAGACCTACACCAAACATCATAAAAACGATCAAAGCAACATTCTGGTTTGGAACTGCCCATCCCGAACGATGAACCCGACGCTGCCACTCAAGGTGGTGAAACAGGCCCTGGCAGAAGACTATAGTGCGGCCCTCGCCGAGTACATGGGGCAGTTTCGTGATGACGTAGAAACATTTCTGCCCAGACCAGTGATCGAGCGGTGTGTAATACCAAACAGAAAAGAATTACTCTACCGGCGCCACGAAGGTCACAGATACACGGCATTTGCCGATCTCTCAGGAGGGAGATTGGATGATGCAGCGCTTGGAATCGGCCACTTTGACAAGCTCGAAAAGAAAGTTGTCGTTGATTATCTCAAACGATGGCGGCCTCCCTTCAATCCTCGCGAAGTAATCGCGGCAATGGCGGACATTTGTAAATTATGGGGTCTCGATTCTATCTGCGGAGACAATTATGCAGCGAGCTTTGTCAGTGAAGGTTTTCAAGATCTCCGCATCCGTTACATCAAGAGCGAACTCAACCGGTCAGAGCTTTACTTAGAACTCATGCCCAGACTCTGTTCCAAAGAAATACAACTCCTCGACAACGATGTTTTGATAAATCAACTGGCCGGTCTCGAACGACGCACAAGATCGGGCGGCAAAGATAAGATCGATCATGGACCGGGTCAACATGATGACTTAGCAAATGTTGTCGCCGGTTGTTCGTACTATTGTTTGCTTTCACCATTAACCATTTCTGCAATCGTTTAAGGAATAAAAACATGCCTACTCTAAGCAACACTGAATGGGACGAAATCCAAGTCAAAGAAACAGGAGAGCCGAGCATCTTGTTTAATGGTCGTTTCTTTTTCGCCAACGGTCTCTATCGAGATAACGACGGCTCACTCTCCTTGCGCTGCGAACAGGTCAACGATGAGGCCAGACTCAAGAATCAAACCACCTACTGGAGTCTGCGATACGAATATGCCCTGGCAGACTTCGACCAGACCAAAGCCGATGCTCTACAAGAAGCAAATTACAGCACAAAGAATAAATCGAGTTGGATCGATCCCGGTTACGCCAAAACCATGACCGCCAAGCTCAAAGAACTCCGCGACGAAGTGGTTCGCTTGAAGAAAATCTATGAGGACATTTCTAAACCGATTCGAGAGCGTGAGGAGGCCCAACGCCGCAAAGACGCTGAAATTGAAAGTCAGCGGATGGAGGGTGTTATCAATTACCAAAAACTAATTCAGGAGATAACTCTGTAATGAGAATTTTTGTATCGAATGTCAGTCAACAAGATGATCCGTTACCTTTTCCTTCGCTTGACTACGGTAAGGAGGGTGGCGGCCCGCAAACATCACAAGGGCCTCTGCTCATGCCGACCATGACGGCGGAGGATTTCACACCCCAGCGACCGCAGCAGGATCCCCAGGAGGACGATTACTCTGGTCAGGCTGCCGGTAGTTCAAACAGCGATAGCTCACCGCTCAATCTGCCAGGCTTTTGACCACAGGAAAGGAATCAAGAAACATCATGAGATACCAAACAAAATTATTGGAGGGCAGAGAGCATTACGTATGCCCGGTAGTTCTGATTCGGGAAGGGGTATTGAATGGTTCCGGTGGGCCATTGTTTTACCCTCGGGATGAGATTGCGAAATCCGAGCGTTTATGGAACGGAAAACCAATCGTAGTTCTGCACCCTGATATTAACTTCAATGAAGGTAGTGCAGGCGCTCCAGAGGTCTTCGATCAACAGAAAGTAGGTTCGGTCTTTAATGTCCGTTTCGATGGCCACAGATTACTAGGCGAAGCCTGGATCGATGTCGAGAAAGCAGAGCAAGTCGATAAGCGGTTGATCGGTGCGATCCTCGCCAACAAACCGATTGAAGTGTCTACAGGTCTCTACACCGAAGCTGAACCAATCCAAGGTGTTCACAATGGCCGCGAATATCATGCCATTGCTACTGAACATCGACCCGATCATCTTGCGATTTTGTTGGATAGTGAAGGAGCATGTTCGATTGCTGATGGCTGCGGAATGTTAAGACTGAACAACGCCAACGAGAGTGAGCCGTTACATTTGTTGACATATTGATTGAGTAAACTGCGTCGCTGCTGGCGGATTGAGGTGTTCAAGTCCGCCGACCATGGTTTCATCCTTCCATGGATTCCGCCAGCAGCCGCTTTTGATGAACAGAAATAGTGTCTCTGTCGGCTTGATGCAAGGTGCCACCAAAACACCTTGAGGAATGGTGCCAATCAGCCATTCCATCATCAAGTCGGCGGATTTATTAGGGAGTGCGAACAAATCAATAACTTGCGATAATTGATACGACGGCACTCGCTGAGACTGATCCCTCGGTGAGCGGGAGTTTTCTGCCCGGTTGACTCCCACGCCGTCCTCTTTAACTCTACTGGGCAGATAACCGGGCATTTCGATGGCAAAGAAAAAAGTCAGGTCCACTCGGACAAACCCCCGCCATGACGTCGTATTGGTGAGAGTCAGCGGAAAGACTCAAGACGAACGACCGCAGATCGCGAATATCAGACTTCTCCTCTCCAAGCGGCAAGTTTCTGTACCTGACAGAAACTGGTACGAGTTTAAGGTCGAGCGGCGTAAGGTTCTGGCCGGTTCTGAGTTTGATCGTGTCATGGATGAGGTTCGAGCCAATAAGGTTCGCACCATCTATGTCGAGAGCCAAGATCGTTTTGGCGGTAAATCGAACAAAGAACTCTTTTCCGTTCTGAAGGTGCTGCAAGATCATCAAACAAACTTGATCGATCTTACCAACGAACGCGACCTCACAAGTGACGATTTTATTGACGAACTCAATGCCTTGTTAGAGGGCATGAAATCACAGAAAGAACTCAAAGACACCAGTCGCAGGTCAATCAGAAGTCGGGTCAATAATTTCCAGGCATCCGGTTCATGGCCTACTGGCGCTGCACCCTTTGGTTTTGGTAAGCAATGCATCAAAGCGGACGGATCGGTGAAGTTTGAATGGTATCCAATCAGAAACCGTACTTATGGTGAAGTTTGGTATGCCAACAAAGAAGGTGAATTGACTCTCGGTGATCGTGACTGCAAGATACCTCGCAAAGAGAGAACCGATCGTATCTGTCTGATTCCGCATTCTGACCAACGAATTGTCGAGTGCATCAAGAAATGTTTTGAACTTTATGCCAAACATGGGCTCTCTTACAAGAAGATCGGCATGCGTCTCAACGATGAGGGGTTTCGTTTCTATGACAAGGAATTCACTTTTAGTTCTGTTCGGTTGCTGATTCACAATCACGCCTGTTATGCTGGGCATACGGTTTTCGGTAAGAACAAGAATGCCTACTACAATTCCTTCGATGGTGAAGGAAACATCATTGCCCTTGACAACAAGACCTCAGAGGAAGATCGTGAGGCCGCCAGTCAGTCAATCACCAAAGAGAATACCCATGAAGCGCTAATAGACCAACAAACATGGCGACGTACTAAAGAACGCTTGGAGCGGGCAGAGCAACAACAAGAGGAGAATCGGTATCGACTCTCACCAAAAAGACCTGAATTCTTTCTCAAGAACATTCTCTACTGCGGTCATTGTGGCCGAGGGATGACCGGTCGATCTGACAAGGGCAAACCAGGATATGTCTGTTCGACCTACAACGCCGGAATGACCACTGGCAAAAAAGCAAAGTGTGGGTTTCACCGAATTACTCACGACGATGCCGAAGCTCTGATTCTCGGGAAGCTCAAGGAGATTGGTCACGATCTGGGCAAAACCTCTGGCAAGAAGTCCAGAGCCAAGCTTGAAGAAAGAATCTCAGACCTTGAATCCGAGCACGAAGACAAAACTTGGCAGACCGAGAAGCTTATCCGTGAAGGGACAGAGGCCCTTATTAAATACCTTGGTGAGAACTATCAGGTGTCTAAAGCGAGCTTACAAAAGCTCCAGGGGCGATTGTCTGCTATGTATCGTTGGGGCGCCATTCCCCATCGTTGGCGTGAAGACCTCCCGTTTGAGTACGAGGAGATTCGAGAAGCCGTCCGCGAGGCGGAAGCTGAAGCCGTCGCCAATGTCAAAAGAGAATATCAGATTCTTGAGGAGAAACATGCCAAGAAGACAAGTGAGTGGGGAAACATCGCCAATCAGCGTCGCAAGGCAGTCTTGGAGAAAGAACTCGACGAAATGGAAGCCGAACTCGACACTCTCAGTGAACAGACGAAAACAATTACCGAGAGACTAGCAGAATTCAAAGACGCCCAAAGAGAACTTCGCCAGTCCGTCGATAGTTTGTTAGCAGAATATGAGGGCATCGATTCGAGACTTAAAGGTTGTGAACTCGAATCGATCTTTAATTCCGTACGGTTGTACTGGGATGAGCGCTGGCATGAGGCCGAACAGAACCCATCGCGAGAGAGAAAAACCACTCGCCCAGGGCGAAGCTCGTTTCAGCTCCGAACAGACCAAATCCAATGGGACATTAGAGGCTTACAACGTGACAGTTCTTGGTAAACAACTGTACGCAGTCACACCCGGCGCGCTGAGCCGCCTCAACAGCCTTGTAGTAACCTCCTGCAATCGACATATGCGCGCCTAGAATCGCCATGGGAAGAACATAAGTGACACTAGAGGTTTGTGAAAGGGGCAAAATACGTGAGCATTCAACCGCAATTCTCGGTTCTACTTTTCAAAGAATTGAATGCTCATTAAAGCTGCAGGATGGCCGACGTATTTCTTGATTATTTGAGAAATAACTTGCTTCTCTACTTTCAGCAGGATAGAACAGGTAAGGACAAGCTAGACGACTATTGAGAGGCTGCATCCTTCCTTCAAGAATGGGAGTTCAAATCACATGTTGAGAACAGATTCACCTCGTTGCCAAACTACCATCGACGTTTCTCGTTCATATGCCTGTTTAGTCGCTCGGTTGATTCTCTTGTTCGGCTTTCTAACAATGCTCGAGCTTGCACCGGGAAGCGGCGATACTTTTACAGTCGCAAGTTTTACATTCGACGATACCCTGGGACCCACTGCTGTTGTACCGGTGCCACCAAACGTATTGAGCGATTTTGAGCCTTTTGCTTTTAGTGCTCAATTTATTCCAGTTTCGAATCAAGGCAACGATTTTGACATCAACAAATCGGTTGGCATCCAGCTACTTGGTTCCATACCTGGCAAGAATGTAGGAGGCACTTCGGTTTCCTTAGGTGACACTACTTTTCAGGGATTCATAGAACTAAACTGGGGAGGCAGTCCAGGAGCAACCAACCACAACGGCGACGATTTTGTCGTTTATGAAAATGGTTCACCCGGAGGGCCCGAGGCTTATATGGTTGCAGTGCGCGAGACCGGCAGCCAGACTTTTACTAATTATCGCTACGAGTTTGCCGATGACTCCGTTAGAGTCCTTCCCAGTGCGGGAACCAATATCGCTCAGGTTCTCTCGACCGGTTTTGATCTAAGCAATTTTGGTTTGGCAAACGGCGCGACCATTGATGCAATCAGGGTGGCTAATCTCGTGCCAGCCGACCGAGTCGACGATGTCTCTGGTCAAGGCAACGTCATCCTCGGTGGTGGGAGCGGATTCGTTCCTCTCACTGGTCCCCAAGGTTCCGGCGGCCCGTACAACAGCGGAGGTTTCGATGCCGACATCACATACATCGGTATCATCCCACCACCAACCACTAACACGGGTGATTTCAATAATGATGGATTGGTCGACGGCGCTGACTTTTTGGTATGGCAAAGAGGTGGTTCGACCAATGCTTTGAGCCCTGCTGATCTGGCCGTTTGGCAAGCGAACTATGGAACTCAAGTCCCATCAACCGTGAGCTCTGTCGCCGTGCCTGAGCCGACAACCAAACTTCTAATGTTCGTGTTGCTTGGCGTTATTCTTTCGAATTTTCCTATAAAAAGTGGTAGGGCATGGATGTAGTTCTCCAGAGGAATCATTCAAGGAGATTTAAACTAGCTGCTGCCCTACTATTGACGTCTATCTTCGGGATTTTTTTTAGGATTGTCGCCCCTCAGCTAAATTTGATACATCGAGGATAAATCACTCAGGAGCCTCTCAAGCCCTTGAGCGTCACCGGGCGATGCCCTAAAATATGCGGCTCGATTTAGAGCCTGTGACACGTGGTGTCGCGGCAACTTCCTACCAACCCTATCCACTCACTACACTCATGCAACGTACCTTTATCCTGCTGAAACCAGATTGTGTCCAACGCCGCCTCATGGGGCAGATTATTTCCCGATTCGAACAGAAGGGGCTTAACTTTGTTGCCATGAAGATGCTGCGAATCACTCCCGAGCTGGCAAAGCAGCATTATGCGGAACACGTAGAGAAAGGTTGGTATCCAACTCTCGAAGGATTCATCACAGGTGGGCCTGTGGTGGCTGCGGTTGTTGAAGGGTTGGAGGCTATTCGTGTAGTGCGCGACATGCTTGGTGCCACTAACGGGCTCAATGCAGCTCCTGGCACGGTTCGTGGCGACTTTAGCAGTAGCCGCCAGATGAATCTGGTGCATGGCAGCGATAGCCCCGAGGCCGCGGAGCGTGAGATTGCTCTCTATTTCGACAAGAGCGAAATGTGCGAAGACACACCGACGATCACTCCGTGGATGCGGGCGGCTGACGAGTAAGCATTTCGGGGGTGACCTATCGCGTCACAGGGCTACGCAGTTTGCTCACGCCAGCAGCGTGGACGGACAACATCCCGTGCCAACCCGAGTTTCTCCAGCAGCCGAATTGTGAGCCAGGTGAGATCGAATTCCCACCATTTATGCCCGTGGGCGGCGGCGCGTTGGTCGGCGTGATGATTATTGTGCCAGCCTTCGCCATTGGACCAAAGCCCCACCAAAATGTTGTTGCGGCTATTGTCGTCAGTCTCATAGTTGCGATATCCCCAGACGTGAGTGACTGAGTTCACGCTCCAGGTGATGTGCCAGGTAAGCACAGTGCGAACAAACACACCCCAAACTAAGAGGCTGGCGCCGAACTGCACTCCGGCCGCTACTGAACCCCACAATGGCCAGCCAATCAAGAACCCTGCGAGGAAAAACACAAGCATTGAGGCGGCATAAACTTTGATCCAGTTTCCACTTCTTTCAAGCTTCATGTAAAAAGGGTCTCGCAATATGTCGCGGGTGAATCGTTGGTAATAGTTTAAGTTAGTGAATTCTCGATTCACAAAAACTAACCACTCGAAGTGGCCCCACAAAAAACTGACTAGTGGACTGTGTGGATCGGGCCTGTCGTCAGAGTACTTGTGATGAATCCGATGCATGGCAATCCAGCAAGCTGGAGTGTCCTGCATTGTGCAGACGCCAAGTATGGCCAAAGTGTGTTCCAACCATTTGGGAGTCACAAAACCCTGATGGGTAAGCAACCGGTGGTAGCAGAGATTGATTCCCAAGGTGCCGAAGATGTAGAGCCCAGCAATGGCCAGTACAACACCCGTCCAGCTAAAAAAGTAAGGAAAAAAAGCTAAACAAGCAAGCAAATGGATCACAGGAATTCCGATGGCATAGCGCCAACGAACTTGAACGGGATTGATCGTAGTCTCTGGCCACTCAAGGTGATGAGGCCCCGCGTGTTCGTGGCCTTGTGGAGTGACGTATTCTTCGTCGGCAATATGTTCCGATTCCTCGGGAAGGGTATCTGTGGCCATTTTCCTGCTCGTTCTTGGCGTAGATTTCAGGTCATTTATAACTGCCAGTATATCGGAATTGGTAAGCAGAATAAATGGTCACCTACCAGCAATCTGCTTTTTTCAAGGTGTGCGTAGACGCACGCTTTTATGGGACATTCTGCCGATGGGAATGACTATTCGGGAATCTGTCGTCCGTGCGGATCCTGGTCTGCAATGTCTAGCTCAGAGGCTAATTTCTTCTGGATGTTTTCGTCGATGTAATGCTCCACGCGGTGGGCCGGCTCGTGAACATGGTCTAAGGGCATACCTAACTGTTCGACAAGATATGTTTCCCACAGGCGGTGAGAACGAACCAATTGCCGCGCCGAATCACGTCCCTGCTCGGTCAGTTGCAATCGATTTTCTACAAGCTCAATGCTCCCTGTTCGCTGCAATTGAAAGACTGCCAATCTTGCCAACATGCCACCTCCTACTGCGGAAGAGGTCTCGGCAAGAGAGAAATGCTTTCTGCTCTTGAGTTCTTCCAAGCGATACAACATAGAGAGGACATCGTCTCGCAAGACCAACAGCGACATGCGAACGTTGCGTTGAACGCTGCTGATCAAGCCATATTTCGGAGAAGTCAACACCGCCACTGCATATAAACAACCTGCCACCACGGTCATCATTCCGCTAATGCTGGTGTCCCAATATGTAGCTGCCCAGAAACCAAGGACAGCTGATGCTGCACCAATCAACACAGAGATAAACACCATCCATCCCAGCCGATCGCTGAGCAGGTGAGCAGTGGAAGCAGGAACGATCAGCATGGCGACAACCAGGATCGAGCCCACGGCTTCAAAAGATGCAACCGTAGTAATTGATACAAGAATCATCAGCAAGTAGTGCATTGTGGTGGCGGAAAATCCCATCGTCGTCGCCAGTGCAGGATCGAACGCACTGAGTTTCAATTCCTTCCACAGCAGAATGAGTACGGTAAGGTTAAGCAGAAGCACAATTAACGACGAAAATAATTGGCGAGGCATGCCCGCCACGCGAGTACCAAAGGGCACATATTCAAGCGCCCCCTCATAAACGCAACCAATGTCGAAATGTAGGCCACCTGAGAATTGTTTTACTAAAACGACTCCTATGGCA
This sequence comes from uncultured Planctomycetaceae bacterium, assembly GCA_937925545.1. GTDB lineage: Bacteria > Planctomycetota > Planctomycetia > Pirellulales > Lacipirellulaceae > Bythopirellula. The sequence continues at coordinate 75,916 of CALALR010000013.1, read as the reverse complement.
AACATTGCAGTAAAAACAATGCCCATACTCGCATCACTGGGAACTCGCAGGTATTGATGCAAGGACTGAGTCATAAAAGTGGTGATGAGACCTGCGATTACTGCTCCTACAAACATAGGCACTATACTGCGCGAGCCTGAGAGTACGAACGCCACTACCAAACCGGGAAGAACGGCATGAGAAATTGCATCCCCCATCATGCTCATCTTACGCAGGATGAGAAAACATCCTAACAACGCACATGCCGCATTCACTGTAATTCCTGTGAGAATAATCCAAGTACTCGTTGACGGTTCGCCGAGCAATGCTAGTCCAGTTGTAGCAAGAATGAATTGCATTGAATTTTCTACAACAATTAGTGCTTAATCGGAGGCCACCTCTTCCAGGATTTGGCTTGCGTGGCGGTTCGACGGAGCAATAAACCTTACGATGTCTCTGGGGTCAGTTTGTGGGGTGATTCAGGTACCTCCGACGCAATCTTTGGCAGCCTTCCCTCAGCAGCTAACTCCTGTTCCAGCTCGACAAGCAGGGTTTCAGGAAGCAAATGTTCAACATCGTCAGCATCGCGGTCCACGTGGTCTGGTGCAATGTTGGCATATTCCATCAGATACAACTCCCACATGCGGTGGGCCTTGGTTACTTTTGCCGCACGACGCAACCCGTATTGCGTCAACTGTACCTGCCCTTCCTTGTTTTCGATCAATTCTTCTTCGTGAGCCCGCTGCAAAACTCGTTCCAGCGAATTCCAGTGACGATATTCTCTTACAGTTTCTAACGAGATGACCGGCAACTCTGGCAAGTGAGCTTCGCTCAGCTCGAAAAGTGTACGAAGAAGATGTTCGTCGGCTACACGACGTCGCAAACGATACTCGACAAGTAACTTAGCGATTAGACCCCTTTGGGGAGCGAAAAGCAAAGAGATAAGGAATAAAAATGATGCAGTGAGCACAATGGCGGCACCTGCGGGATATCCTCGCCCCAATTGGGTTCCCATCAATCCTGCTGCCGCACCAACACCACCACTCACCAACAGCATCATTGAGAGACGGTTCGTCCAAAATCTGGCCGTTGCTGCGGGAAGAATTATCATAGCTGCCATCAGGATTACACCTACAATCGGTAGTCCTACGATGGTAACAACGGCTAAGGCGGACATCATCGCTAGATCGAGCCACATGGTAGGCCATCCCTGCGATTGAGCAAAACCAGAATCAAAGCAAACGATTAAGAATTCTTTGTAACACAATACAACAATCGCTAGCACAAACATTGACACGACAGCTAAAATCAGAATGTCGCTGGTAAGCATTCCCCCTGGTTCACCGAACAAATACGAATGGAGTCCTGCTTTATTGCCACCTGTCGTAGGTTTTTGTACGACGGACAACAAAACAACTCCGGCCCCAAAAAAAGTACTCAATACGATCCCAATTGCAGCATCCTCTTTCGTGCGTGTCCAGCGCAGAATTACCGTAACGACTGCAATCGCAACTAAGCCAGTTGCCAAGGCTCCCAGAGATAAACCCAACAAATCTCGATTACCAGTAATAAGAAATGCGAGGCACACGCCGGGAAGGGCTGCGTGTGCGAGCATATCTCCTATCAAGGCCCTGCCACGTAAAACCGCAAAGCTCCCCACGACGCCGGCCATCCCACCCAGGAGCGCCGTACCGAGCATCACTTTGTCGCTCAATGAAAGGCTGATCATTCGAGAGGTTTGCTCCGCCGAATCGCCTCGGCCGCTTCATCAAGAATCGTCAGACGACCCCCGTAAGTCTTCTGTAAGTTGTCAGTTGTGAAGGTGTCACTTACCTCACCACAGGCGATCAAGCGCATATTGAGTAATATAACGTAGTCAAAATAGTCACTCACGGTTTGTAGGTCGTGATGAACTACAAGAACAGTCTTGTTGGAAGATCGCAGTTCATCAAGCAACTCGACAATTGCGGACTCTGTAGCAGCATCAACCCCTGCAAAGGGCTCGTCAAGAAAATAGATTTGAGCTTGTTGGGCCAGAGCCCTCGCTAGGAAAACACGTTGCTGCTGTCCCCCGGATAATTGCCTAATTTGCCGGCGCGCATATGCCCCCATACCGACGTGCTCCAAGGAGCGGTCTGCAATTTCCAGTTCGGTCTTGCTGGGGCGGCGAAACCAACCCAGCCGCCCGTAGGTTCCCATGAGTACCACGTCGCGGACAGTAACAGGAAAATCCCAGTCGACCGTCTCTCGCTGCGGTACGTACCCGATTAAATGTCGCTGCTCTTCGTAGCTGTTCCCATAGATTTCCACTCTGCCACTGGCGAGAGGTACCAAGCCGAGTGCGGCCTTAATGAGAGTCGTTTTTCCGGCTCCATTAGGTCCAACAATCCCAACGAGTTTCCCCTCTGGGACCTCCAGATCGATGTCCCAGAGCACCGGTCGCCGGTGATAAGCGACTGTCACGTCGTGAAACTCAACAGCAATCTGACTCATTGTTGGGACTAATCTTGTTTGTAGACTGAATGCTTCAGCGACCAGTTGGATGCTTAGGGCGAAAGGTATTTGACAATGGTATGCACATTGTGGCGAATCATTCCGTCATAAGTACTCTCCGGAGTATCAGCCGGCCCCAAAGCATCAGCGTAAAGCTCTTCGTTCTCCGGAACTTTCAAGTCATGTCCAGCAGCCCGACATGGTTCCACCAATGCTTGAACTGTTCGATCAGCTACAGCCGACTCGACAAAAACTGCAGGAATCTTCCGCTCGACAAGCATTTTCTGAATTTCTTCTTGATGGGCCAGATCAATTTCATCTTCCGTGCTGATCCCCTTTAGTCCAAAAACCTCCAAGCCGTATGCCTTACCGAAGTATCCAAAGGCATCGTGAGCGGTTACCAGCACCCGACTCTCTTCAGGGATTTTATTGATCTGTGACTTACAGTAGGCATCCAAGTCGCGTAGTTCTGTGGAATAATCGGCAGCATTTTTGCGGAGATCCTCTGCATGCGTGGGATCGAAAGCTGCGAGCATTTTGCCCACATCTTTTGCACAGTCGGCCCAAAGAGCCACGTCATGCCAAAGATGAGGATCATAGTGGCCAGCAAATTCCGGTGGCTCGCGGAGTCGCGGATCGTTGCGCTCGACGATGCCTTCCGTAACGGCATAGGTTGCCTTTTGGCGAGCCATTTGCACAAACATCTCAGTCATGCGACCTTCTAAGTGCAAACCGTTATAAAAGATCGCGTCTGCATCGTTCAGTTTTCCCACGTCTGAGGCGATTGGACGATAAAGATGCGGGTCAACCCCCGGGCCCATCAAGGCCTCCACATGTACGTGCTCACCCCCTACACGGCTGAGCATTTCTGCAACTTGGCCAGTGGTGCAGACAATCTTAATTGGATATGAGCCAGAGAATAATTGCCCATTTCCTTGATGAGTTGAGTGTTGTTGGGGACTACAACCAAATAGACATATCAGTGCCAGACAAATTAATCCCAGAGCCGACCGGCTCCCACTCTTGATATGTAACCCCTTAAGTTTTGCCGTCATAGGAGGCACTCTATGGATACCGAACCTGATCTTGCATCAAATGCCTTGCTTTCTGGCGGGCAGTTTGCCAGTTGCCTTCTTGGGCCAGATCTAGGATCTCTTGTAACCATCTAGCTTCTTTCGTCGATAAATGATTGCCTTCGGTTGCAGATTGAATTTGTGCGGCAATGGCGGGAAGCCTTGATTCATCTTGTCGATTACAAGAAGAATACAACGCAGAGCTGATTTCGTAGGTCAATTCGCTAACTTCCCCATACTTCCAGCGAGGCATCAGGAGAAAAATCAGTAGCACGACCAAACTTGCTAGGAGTACAACTTTTTTAGGATGATCTTCCACGCTCATGTTTAAAGCTCCGAGCTGAAGACTTCACCTTCAGCGATGCTGGACATTTCGGCCCACAGAAGAAGATTTACATCTTCAGACACAAATCGGACGGCGCCGTCACCGAAGGAAACATTTCCTCCCCCCGGATGCTCGGCAAACATTTGGCCCACATGAAACGTGGGGAAATTGATTGGATGAATTATTGGAAAGCCTGTGATGTCCAGCTCACCTCCAGATGGTCCGCCATGAACCAATACCAGGGTGGCCGCCGCGTCGTCGCCATTTTCAGGTGATGCAAACTTCGGCAAGGTAAGAGCTCCGGGAACAACTCCGACCCATGTCTTATCGCTCAAAAGGGAGGAATGTTCTCCAAGAAATATGGTGTTCGATAAACCGTCTGAGATTTCGCGGAATTCAATTCTAGAATTACGATAGAATGGACCATCAGCCACTTTTGATACATCACCGTTTACGTCAATCACTGTTGTGTCGCTCGTGTAAATGTTGGTGAAAACGACAGCAGTGGGGTTGGCGCCACATTCTCCCCAGCAAGACTCTTGCCCATGGCTCGCAACATAGTGACTTCGGCCCACTTCGATTTGCCTGCCCTGGATGGTAAGTGGGTCACCTGATGGGTCAGTTACCATGAAAGGCTCGCGGGGACCTGAGCTAGTCGGGCACAGGAACGTCTCGACATTTTTGTTGATTACCTGCTCAAACTGAGGAGCCCAAAGTGGTTGCTCCCGATTAGTTTGCTCACTGATTGCCGATTGCTCGACATATGGCATTAAAAAAGCTCCCCATCCCCAACCGGGGGGGGCATCCCAAGTGCTAGCATCGCGTGTTGCCGGGGGGGGACTGATTGTGGAGTTGGAAGCATAACCAGGAGGTAATCGGCCAAAACTGTTCTCATAGTTCTGAATTGCCAAGCCAAGCTGCTTGAGATTATTCGAGCATTGCATCCGCCGAGCAGCTTCCCGAGCAGCTTGCACAGCGGGGAGCAGCAAACTGATCAAAACTCCGATAATCGCGATTACGACTAACAGCTCAACTAGGGTAAATCCACATTTTTGAAGACGTTTCATGCAATCCTCCAGCGAAACTTCATTTGTAGCCTGTGCTACACTTTTCTCAAAGTGTATCATGTGCTAAACTTATTGCAAGGGCAAATCTCAATTTTTCTTTCGAGGAGTTTCGCTGGAAGTGGCAACCAAAAAACAGAGAGTTAACCGCCATTCCCGAGTTCGTTCCGATCACAGGACCGAGCTGGCAGAGGATTACGTCGAAGCAATAGCCGATATTTTGGAGGCATCGGGTACGTGCCGGGCGGTAGATTTGGCCCAGCAATTTCAAGTGAGCCACGTAACCGTCAACCGTACGATAGGACGGTTGGAGCGAGACGGCTATGTCACAACGGCCCCTTATGCACCCATTGAGTTGACCAAGGCCGGACGAAGACTTGCCGATGCTTCTCAACAAAGGCATGAAATCGTGTTCCAATTTCTCTTGGCCCTAGGAGTCAGCGAGGCTGCGGCTGCCACCGATAGCGAGGGTATAGAGCATCACGTGAGTCCTGAAACTCTAGCCGCTATGAGAAAGTTTGTGGATTCGAGGTAGCTGCCTCTAGCTTATTAGCGGCTGGCGGAAGCCTGTAGTGGAAACTCGAGAACCGTGGGCATCCGCCAACGGCTTTGGTGGACGAAATGGCTGCTATTTTCCCTTAAAGTTGCCAAGATTTACTTCCTCGTCCTCATCGTTGTGGTATCCTATAGCAATGGATCCAAATGTCTTAGCCTCAATTGGTGCTTCGTAGTCTGCCATGCGGTTCATGAATTTTCATTATGTGAAGCGATATCGCATGGAGATGAATCTCTTGCGATGGCGGGCTCCAGTGTTGCGGCTCCCTTATGGTTATCTGCTTGTCCCATGGCACCATTCCTTGACTCAGCAGCATGCTGAGGTTAAGTATCTCAGTTTTCGCGAAGGAATTGATGCGCAAGTGTTTCCTTGTTTGGGAACGCTGGATGGTTGCGAACGCCTGATGTCAGAAATCAAGGCAAAAGATGGATTTGTCCCTGAAGCTACCTGGCTGATGGAGTATGTCGGAGACGGACTCCGCATCGCAGAATATTGCGGTACGATCCAAGCAGTGCGGACCCAAAGAAATCGGGCCAATATCCAGAATTTGGGGGTAATCGCCGAACATCGTAGTCTCGGCTTAGGCAAAGGGCTTCTGCTTGCCAGCCTCTTGGGAATGCAGCAGGTAGGGATAACCCATGTCGGCCTGGAAGTAACTGCCGACAATCGCTCTGCTGTGCAGCTTTACCAGCGACTGGGATTTCGCTCAGTAAGTACCCTTTATAAGTCAGTTGAACTTGCCTGCAGCCCTGCAGGTAGTTAGGCTTGCTTCATTATATATGAGGCTTAACACTTCCCTCTCAACTGAACCACGGACGATTCGTGTGCTTTGCTATATCTGGCTTCAAGTTAACAAAGCACCAGGCGATTTCAGGACTTGCACCTCTTGATGACCGCGACCCAAGACAAAACAAAACAGACCACGATCTTCACACATCGTCTCGCCAACGGCATGACTCTCGTTGGCGAACCTAGTGATTCCGTTCAATCAGCAGCGATCACACTGCTCGTGCCCTGCGGTTATAGTGCCGATCCTGTCGATCAGCAGGGTCTTGCATCGGTACTCTGCGACATGGTCCTCCGTGGAGCGGGACGCCGCGATGGTCGATCCTTAATCAATGATCTTGAAGTCCTCGGGGTCGAACGGGGGGAGTCGGTTGGTGCTTCACAAACGAGCTTCAGCGCGGCCACGATTGCAGAGAATTTGAGTGAAATGTTGGCTATTTATGCCGACATCGTGCGTCGACCAAGATTACCTGAGGATCAATTAAGTGCAGCCAAATTGGTTTGCCTTCAAGAAATCAACTCAATTGAGGATGAGCCGTCACAGCGACTCATGATCGAACTGCGTAAGCGCACTTATCCGGAGCCTTGGGGCCGATCAAGCCATGGGAGTGAAGCGGGTATTGCCATCATTGAATCTTCTGACATTCAGGGGCACTGGTCGAGATACTATCGACCAAATGCGGCAATCCTTGGTGTCGCAGGTAGTTTCCGGTGGGAGCAACTTCTGGAACAGGTCGAAGCTTTGTTTGGTGACTGGAAAGCAAGTGATGTGCCCATGATCGTGGAAAGGCAAAGCGATCAGTCTACTCCGCACATCGAGTACGATTCAAATCAATGCCACATCGGAATTGCTTATCCGAGTGTCCCCTATCGTGATCCTAACTATCTGCGTGCCTGGGCTGCGGTAGGAATATTGAGCGGGGGCATGAGTTCGCGACTCTTTACCGAAGTCCGGGAACGACGCGGACTTTGTTACACGGTTAGCGCTTCGCTGCAGACACAGCTCGATCGTGCTCGGGTGCTCTGTTATGCAGGCACTTCGGAAGAACGAGCGCAAGAAACCTTGAATGTCACTTTTGCTGAGCTACTAAAGTTGCGAAATGGAATTCTGCCCGAAGAACTCGCTCGTCTCAAAGCGCGAATCAAAAGCGGATTAATCATGCAGCAGGAATCGACTAGTTCGCGGAGTGGCTCAATTGCTCGTGAATGGTATCACTTGGGACGAGTCCGTACTCTCGACGAGTTAGGAAAATTGGTAGACGACCTGACTGGTCCCATGATTAATGAGTACCTTGAGGCACATCCTCCTCAGGATTTTACTTTCGCCACGCTTGGACCGCGCCCCCTGGAGTTGCCCTGTGAAATTTCGTAGTCACACACTTGAGAATGGCTTGGAAATTGTCGCCGAATGTAACGACAAAGCCCATTCGGTCGGACTCGGGTTTTTCATTCGCACAGGTGCACGAGATGAAACCGATGACGTGTCCGGAGTCAGCCATTTTCTTGAACATATGGTCTTTAAAGGGACACCTCGCCGTTCTGCTGATGACGTCAATAGGGAGTTTGATGAATTGGGGGCTCACTACAACGCCTTTACAAGCGAAGAGAACACAGTTTACTACGCCTCGGTTCTTCCGGAATATCAAGAACCTGTGATTGACATCCTCTCCGATATCATGCGTCCGAGCCTTCGTGATGAAGACTTCAACATGGAGAAGAAGGTCATCATCGAAGAGATCCAAATGTATGCCGACCAACCCCCTTTTGGCATGGACGACAGAATCAAAGAATTGCACTACGGTCATCATCCTTTGGCTCGGAGTGTACTGGGAACTGAATTTACGGTCGGAGAGCTGGCTGTTGATCAAATGCGTAGCTATTTTGAGTCGCGCTATGCATCGGACAATATGTTCGTCGCAGCGGCAGGCAAAGTAGATTTTGATGCTTTGGTCAAACAGGTTGAAAGTCGCTGCGGAAGCTGGAAACCCTCCCTCACACTAAGAGACTTGCCTCCTTACGAATCTCAGTCGAGTTTTCAGTGTGTCCCACGTTCTGCGTCGACACAGCAGTATATCCTGCAATTGGCTGATGCGCCCGCCGCGGAAGATAGCCGTCGGTTTGCCGCAAAGCTCTTAGCAACGATGTTCGGAGACGACTCTGGGAGTAGGCTTTATTGGGAGCTGGTGGATCCAGGATTGGTCGAAAGTGCCAGCTTGGGGCATTATGAGTACCAGGGAGCCGGGATGTATTTCAGTTGGCTGAGTTGTGCCCCAGAAGATGCGGTTGAGAATTTCTCCCGATTGAGCGAGTTGCAACACATCGCCCAAGAAAAGGGCTTTAAGGCGGAGGAGCTGCATCAAGCCAAGAGTAAGGTGAAGGCTCGGGTCGTACTAGGAAGTGAACGGCCACGTAATCGGCTTTTTAATGTGGGCGGCAATTGGCTCCAGCGGCGTGAATATCGAAGTGTAGATGACGATTTGAAAGCTATCGACGCTGTGACTCTCGATGATATCGAAGGTGTGCTCAAGGAGTTTCCTATCAATCGACACACCACGGTCACGGTTGGCCCACTGGAAAAATGGCCGACCTGAAACTAGCCATGCAGATACTTTTCCAGCTCTTGCTCACGAAACTGGTCTGCGTCCCATGGCTCGTTGGACAGCATCTCATGCCGTGAGTTGGGCACAATGTAAGCTTGGCACTCTACTTGCAATCCATCAGCTGTATAGGCTAGGACTGGAATTCGCTCATAGAAATTCGACTCATAGGTATCAAGTTCAAATAGTGTGTCTTCGTCAATCCCATCGTATAAGACACCATCCACCACGGATTCTTTGTCAGCAGAAATAATGCCAGGATATACGGCGTCTTTGACACGATAGATGGCATAGCCAGGCAGCTTAGCCGGCTGGGAAGGAAATCTGTCGATTGAGATGCGCTTCCACACCTCTGGGAACATCAATGTGCCGTAGGTAAACAAATGCATAAAAAGTCCAGCAAGCAGTTAGCGACACTTAGAGTGTGAAACTACAAGCTTACCGAAACAGCTTCGCAGGTGCCAGAGTAAACGTGATTTAGCTTGTTCAAGCCGTTATAGGCCGCAACTTTATAGCACTCTGCCAAGGTTGGGAAGTTGAAAACGTTGTTGACAAAAAACTCCGCGTCTCCGTTCAAGGCCATCACCGCCTGACCGATGTGGATCAGTTCGGTGGCTCCAGTACCGATAACGTGCACCCCAAGAATTTTGTGCGTGTCCTGGTGGATCAACATTTTCAGCATTCCCAGTTCGTCACCGAGAATCTGTCCGCGTGCTATTTCACGGTAGTTGGCAATACCTGCTTCGTAGGGAATACCTTCGGCGGTTAGCTCCTCCTCGGTTTTTCCAACCATCGAGATTTCTGGGACGGCGTAAATACCATAGGGAAATAGCGCGGTATTATAGTTTGCAACGTCGTTGCAACCGAAGGCGTGGCAGATGGCCCGACGACCCTGCTCCATACTTGTCGAGGCCAGTGCAGGAAAGCCGATGACGTCGCCTGCCGCATAAACATGATCGATATTCGTTTGATAAAACTCGTTGACCCGTAGTCTCTCGCGGTCATCGAACTCGATTCCGACATTCGCCAGACCTAGCTCGCTGCAAACCCCTTGACGACCGACGGCATAGAGTAGCGTCTGGGCGCGTAGCGTCTTGCCTGACTCTAACTGGGCTTGAACAAGTTGGTGGGTAGACCCATTGACGAATTCCACTTCTTCAATGCGTTCAACTTTCTCCCCCAAGCGCAAAGTAATTCCTTGCTGACGCATAAAATACTGAAAGGCATCGGCGATCTCTTGATCCAGGAAGCCCAGAACGCGATCACGACCCTCAACGAGAGTCACTTGGACGCCCAGGGCAGCCATAATGCACGCATACTCAGTACCAATAACGCCGCCGCCTACTACGATCATCGTTCGAGGTAAATGGTTTAGTCGTAATACTTCGTCGCTGGTGAATATAGTCCGTTCATTGAAAGGAACCGAGGTCGGTCGCGCGGGTTTGGTTCCCACAGCGACAAGGAAGCGATCTGCCGTTACCCGTTCTTCCCCATTAGGCCCATCGATTGCCAATTCGTTTGGCCCGATAAACTGGGCTTTGCCCCAGAGAAGGTCGATCCCATTGCGATCAAATTGGTCGCGGATCACATCCCATTCATGCCGAATTACGCGTTGAGAAAAACTCACGAGCTCAGCTACAGTAATATCCTTACGACCACGTCTTGCTCTACCGAAATGGCCTTTATGAATTGCACCGGTCAAGTACAAGACGGCTTCGCGGAGTGCCTTGGAAGGGATTGTACCCGTATTTATTTGAGCTCCTCCAAGCACTTGTCGTTTTTCGACAATTGCAACTCGTTTGCCGAGTTTGGCAGCTTGAATGGCCCCTTTTTGGCCAGCGGGACCAGTGCCGATCGCAATACAGTCATAGTGTCTCATGGGAACAGGGTCCCCTTATGGTGGTTAAGCGAGGTAGGAAGCAAATAACTAAGTGGGGTAATTTTTTCCATCGGCGAATCATACTATAACTAGTGAGAAAGTAAGACCTTGCCGGAATTACCGGTAGACTAGGCGGGCCAAGCCGTTCCGCATACAACGGTTATAGGGCCCTTAGCAATTTTTTATGCCAACATCTGATGTCATTATTTGAAGCTTCTGAAGCCGAGAACCGCCGCCAAGCACAACCCCTTGCGCTAAGGATGCGTCCACGAAGTCTGGAGGAATTCGTCGGTCAGCAACATTTCCTCGGTGAGGGCAAGTTGCTGCATCGACTCATCAAGGCAGATCGGTTATCGGCATTATTGTTTTATGGACCACCGGGAACAGGCAAAACAACTCTAGCACATTTGCTGGCAACCGAAACAAAGTGTCAGTTTCGACAACTCAATGCCGTTACTAGTGGTGTGAAGGATCTCCGCGAGGTGATTGAGGAGGCTCGCGATGTGCTTGCCACCGAGGGATTGCGAACGCTTTTGTTTGTCGATGAAATCCATCGCTTTAATAAAACTCAACAAGACGCCCTTTTGCCTGATGTGGAAGATGGCACCGTAGTATTAGTTGGAGCAACCACATCCAATCCGTTTTTCGCGGTAAATAATGCCTTGGTCAGCCGCAGTCGTGTGTTTGAATTTCAGCCTTTACAGATTGAGGATATTACAGAACTTCTCCACCGTGCCCTGGCTGATCAGGATCGTGGCTTAGGAAATATTTCTGTGCACCTGCATTCCGATGCTGCGCGATTCTTGGCGGAAACTTCTGACGGTGATGCACGGCAGGCACTTTCGGCTTTGGAAATTGGTGTGCTCTCCTGCGATGATCGCCCAGTGGAGTTCACACTTGAGCTTGCTGCCGAGAGCGTCCAGCGAAAAGCGGTCCGATACGATCGTGATGGAGACAATCACTACGATGCCATCAGCGCGTTGATCAAAAGTATCCGCGGCAGCGATCCTGACGCAGGGATCTACTGGCTGGCCCGCATGCTGGAAGGTGGTGAAGACGTCCGGTTTCTTGCCCGCAGGCTGGTGATATTAGCCAGTGAAGATATTGGCAATGCCGATCCACAGGCCCTTCCGCTTGCTGTTGCCACAATGCAGGCTTGCGAATTTGTGGGTCTGCCGGAGTGTCAACTGAATTTGGCCCAAGCAGTTGCCTATCTTGCTTGTGCACCAAAATCAAATGCAGCAACTGTGGCAATTGGCGAAGCACGGGCAGACGTTCGAGAGGGGCGCACCATACCGGTGCCTGTGCATCTGCGAGATAGGCACTATACCGGCGCTAAACGCCTGGGGCACGGTGAAGGATACGAATACGCACATTCTGCAGAAGGGGGCATTGCCGCTCAGGATTATTTGGGAGTGCAGCGTGAATACTATCGCCCCGTTGAACGTGGTTTTGAGCAGGAGTTAAGTCGCCGGCTTATCGAAATTCGCGCCAAGTTGCGCTCCGCTGGGATTAATGAGAACCCGGGAAGTGAAAAGTGAGATCAGCAACTTCGAATTTCCAGATAAACCGTATAGATCTCACGAAACCGTCGGTATTGACGCTGATCGCCGCAAACGTGATTCCACTTCTGGGCGTACTTTTTTTCAGCTGGAGTACCTTTGCGATCGTCGTGATCTACTGGGCAGAAAATGTAATCATAGGCGCAATCAATGTTCTCAAGATGCTTACTTGCCACCCGACTTCCGAGACAATCCAACTAGGCAACAATTCTGAAAAGCGGCGTACTGGGAATAGAAAAGCGGTGGAGGATTTGCTTGTACAGCAAGAGAAAAGCCAAAGTATCGTTCACCATGCCTCGAAACTCTTCTACATACCTTTCTTTATATTCCACTACGGCATGTTCTGTTTTGTGCATGGCGTGTTCGTTTTCAGCCTATTAGGTAGAGCAGATGAGATGCCAGCTGGTGGTCCACTCGAGCTGGGACCTCACTTCGTAAAAGAGCTTTGGCAAGACAATCTCATTTGGGCAGTATTGGCACTGGCGGCAAGCCACTTGTATTCGTACTTTACCAATTTCTTGTATCATGGCGAATACCGTCGAGTGACCGTGCAGCAATTAATGTTTCAACCCTACGGCCGCATCATTGTCATGCATATCGCCATACTCTTCGGCGCTTTCCTCATCATGGCGCTCGGTTCACCGGTCTGGATGTTGGTAATACTTGTCATTGGTAAGACCATCATGGACATAGCTTTACATCTAATGGAAAGAGAGAAGAATTCTAAAGCTGTCAACTAGATTCCCAATGATTCAGCACATATTTGCCACCTACTATGAAGAATCAAATGCAACAACTCGGCTTCCCTCCAGAAAAAACTGCTGTCGTTCTGGTCGACCATGGATCTCGGCGCGAGGAAAGTAATGAGCTGTTATTGGAGGTTGTCGCCGCATATCGCCAGCACGGCCTGTGGTCTATAGTTGAGCCGGCCCACATGGAGTTGGCCGAGCCTTCGATCGCCACTGCCTTTGGTCGGTGTGTAAAACAAGGTGCGGAGTTGGTGATTGTATTTCCATATTTTCTCTCACCCGGCAGACATTGGCATGAGGACATTCCGAGCCTAGCCGCTGAAGCGGCAGCAGCCTGGCCTGGGATCCAATATTTTGTGACAGCACCCTTAGGGCTTCATACTTACCTGCTACAGGTAATCGACCAGCGGATTGCTGACTGCATTGCTCGAGTAAGTGGAACCAGCACGAATTGCGATGTATGCAATGACAGCACTGGCTGCGAGTTGCTCCCCACGGAATCTGAGAATAGATGACTTTTCCGACTGGGTAAAGTTTAGCGATACCTGTCTACGGTCCGATACATCCTCCAGGCGGAAATTGTCCTCGCGCGAATGCTTGCGCTGGGGAGACTTTTGAAAGCACACTTCTCAACTGCAGGAACGGTACTCGATGACTCGAATGTTCGTGTTGATTCCAACTCTTTCCCTTTTTATGTCAGCGAATTTGCTTGCCGAGCCCATTGTCCCTGGCACTGGAGAGCGCGTCACGCAGGTGGGTGATAACTTCGAAGACCCCGGTTGGTCGTACATCATGAACGGCCAAAAGGCCAGTCACGAGCAAGACGAAGAGCAACGCCCGCCCGGAGGTCGATCTCGGAACGGTCGTTGGTATGAAAGCGCAATGCGGGGCCAACCGGATTTCATCAAGCGTGTTCCCACTCCGCCGAATGGGCTGCCAGGGAGTAAAGGTGCTCTCATGCTTCGCACGAGCCTTTCAGGAATTCCTGGGCAAATATCCAATAAGCAAATGCAAGATGATTTGTTGATGAGTGTGATGAGTCGCTTGGGTCAACCAGTACCAGTTGCTTGGACTCCGAGTTTCACAGTACGTGTCTACCTGCCCCCTTTTGATAAGTGGGAGAATCGAACGGGTGCATCCTTTGGAGTGCGAGGAGATTGTCGGGGATTGAACCTTAACGGAAATGTCGAACCCTATTGGCCTGGGTTTTTCATTTTATTTCGGAGCGAAACCAGCAAAGGAATTGCCAGAGATTACGCACAGCTGAGCTTCCGCGCCCAACAAACAGGACTCGATTTGGCGGGACCCAAGATCTACGAACCGGGCTGGTGGACCTTTGGCATGACTTTCACACCCGACGGTCGCATCCACTACTACGCCCATGCAGGTGTCGAAGACCTCACTGAAGACGACCATCTCTTTAGTAGTTTCGCCTACGGTTGGGAATGCCTTTACTTCGACAATATGTTTGTCAATGTGGCCAACTGGGAAAATGGCACAAACTGGTCAACTCCCTGGGTGATTGATGATCCTCAGTTCTTTGTCATTCCTCCTGAAGGACAAACGCTTGCTAATTTGGTCCGCCGCAGCGGCAGCCCTCGCATCGCTAATCAAACAGGCGGCAGTAGCCGTCCTCGCTCCTCCTTTGGCAAACCGGGCACTATCCGCAGGTAAACACGTCAAGTTCCCTCACAGTCGTCTGAGGAAGCTGATGTAGTAGTTTTTGCGCAGCCGTATATTGTGCATCTAAAAATCTCACTGTCGGAATTCTATACAAGTTATGATATGTTGAATGCTTCATCACATTCATAGCTCGTAAGATTTCGCCGACTTCATGTCCGAACCACCCTGGGAATTCTGGATCGACGTTGGCGGCACGTTTACCGATTGCCTCGCGAAAACCTCGGCAGGTCCGCTTCTCCGCCACAAACTGCTGAGTTCTGCCGTCACCAAAGGCACTGTTGGTGCAGGATCTACGAAAGAACGTATCCTGGATTCGATTCGCATAGCTGACCCGACAAATTTTTGGATTGGCTTTCGATGTACGATACTCGATTCTAATGGTACTCCTATTGAGGAAACGAATGTTGAAGTCTTCAAGAAGCCCACTGGAGAGTTGAAGCTTTCTCCGCCGCTGTCATCAGAACCGGTGACTGGTGCGGGTTATGAGTTGAGATGCGATCTGCCGGCACCGGTGTTGGCAATTCGCTATTTGATGGGCCTTCCACTCAGTGCAGAGGTTCCTCCTGTTCGATTGCGTTTGGGAACGACCCGCGGCACCAATGCCTTGCTTACTCGAACTGGCGCTCGCACTGCCTTTGCCATATCAAAAGGTTTTGGTGACTTGCTGGAAATTGGCAGCCAGGAACGACCAGACCTGTTTGCGCTCCGCGTTGTTAAACCACTTCCTCTGGTGGAGCGCAGCCTTGAAATCGCAGAACGCGTCTCAGCCGACGGGACCGTTCTCTTTCCTCCCGACCGTGATCTCATACTCAGCGATTTGAAGCAACTCAAGTCACAGGGTATCGATTCGCTAGCCATCTGTTTGATGCATGCAGACCTGTACCCCGAGCATGAAATATTGGTCGAAGAGATGGCGCGCGAAGTCGGCTTTCTCGAAGTCAGTCGTTCAAGCGAAGTTGCTCCGTTAGTAAAAATCGTCCCACGTGCAGAGACTACGGTTGTCGACGCATATCTCAAACCGGTACTGCGGGACTATTTGGAGCTTCTCCGCGAATCACTACCAGGCAGTCAGATACGGTTGATGACGTCTGCCGGAGGTTTGGTTGGTGCTGAAGCATTTCGTGGACATCTGAGCGTACTCTCTGGTCCAGCGGGAGGAGTCGTCGGCTACGCACAAGTAGCCCAAGCAGCAGGCTTTCAGAGTGCGATTGGTTTCGACATGGGAGGCACTAGTACCGACGTTTCGCGCTATGACGGGCATTACCAGTTCGAGTACGAATCTACAAAGGCTGGCGTCCGACTGGTGACCCCCATGCTGGCGATCAACACGGTGGCAGCCGGAGGCGGATCAATTTGCAAATTCGATGGGACCAAGCTTGTGGTCGGTCCCGAAAGTGCAGGCGCCGATCCAGGCCCTGCCTGCTACGGTCGCGGTGGACCGCTGACAGTCACGGATTTGAATTTCTTTCTGGGTCGCATCGCCGTGGATCGTTTTCCCTTCCAACTCGATTACGATGCCGCTTTGCGGCAACTCGAGGCGCTCGCTGCTCAAATTGCCGACACCACAGGAGAGATACTCTCGCCAGAAGCCCTCGCGGAGGGGCTGCTTACGGTTGCCAATGCCAACATGGTCCGCGCTATTCGCAGCATCTCAATAGCCAAGGGAGCCGATCCAGCGGACTATTTGCTAGTTCCCTTCGGCGGGGCCGCTGCCCAACATGCTTGTGCTGTAGCCCGTGAGTTAGGAATCCGCCAAATTCTCAATCACCCTGACTCAGGCATCCTCAGTGCCTATGGCATCGGCCAGGCCGATGTCGTTAGACATACTGTTCAAGGAGTTTCGCAGCTTCTGAGCAAGTGCAAAGCGGAACACTTGGCCGATTTGCTTGACGAAATGGAACAGGCACCACAATGCGAGCTGATTGCTGAGGGGCTCCGTCCCGAGCAGATCGAAATCCTCCGTACCATCGACCTCCGCTATTTGGGTACGGATGTACCACTGAATGTCCCCTTCGGTAGCAAATCGGAGATCAGCGAAGCGTTTGAGTCTCTCCATCACAAAGAGTTTGGCTATGTTCCCATCGACAAGCCGATAGAGATCGTCGCTCTTCGCGTGGAAGCCCTCGGAAAAACTAGCCATGAACTCACTACTTCCACCCGTTGCCCTACCAAAATTACCTCATCTTCCACAACTGCTGCTTGCCGACTTGGCGGTCAATCTCTGCATATTCCCCGCTACAACCGCACGGTTCTCACTCCCGGTTCATTGTTGACTGGACCCGCCCTCATTGCCGATGACCACTCCACCATTCTTGTAGAAAGCGGTTGGCAATGCGAAACCCTTTCGGGGGGAGAACTCTTGCTGACGGATACTTCACCGATAACCGCAGGAGTGATTAGCACATCGAGCCAACCCGAAGCAGTTCAGCTGGCAGTGTTCAATAATCTATTTGCCGGCATCGCAGAGCAGATGGGGCATGTTCTGCGGCGAACTGCCTTGAGTGTGAATGTGAAAGAACGGCTTGACTATAGCTGTGCCGTGTTCACCGCAAAGGGCGAGTTGGTGGCCAATGCGCCGCATGTGCCTGTCCACCTGGGTGCGATGGGTGCAACCGTCCGAGCAGTCCTCGAGGAGAATCCTGAACTCGCTCCTGGCGACGTTTATGTATCAAACGATCCTTATCGTGGTGGTTCCCACTTGCCCGACATTACGGTCGTTACACCTGTTCACGATCCTACGTCGAGAGATCTATTGTTTTTCACCGCCTGCCGTGCCCATCACGCCGAGATTGGTGGCGTGCGACCGGGATCGATGCCTCCTGGTTCCCAGAGCTTGAGCGAGGAAGGTGTGCTGATTTCCAACTTTGCACTTGTAAAGAATGGTCGATCGCGCGAGTCTGAACTTCGCAAACTATTGGCTGAAGCCCCCTACCCTTCTCGTCGCGTAGAAGAAAACCTGGCGGACATACGCGCCCAAGTCGCTGCCAATCAGCAAGGAGCTCGCGAACTGTTGGACCTTGTCGATCGCTATGGTCTCACCGTCGTACAGGAAAAAATGCGCGGCATCCAAGACGCCGCCACCCAAAAGGTCTGCCAGGCTCTCGCCAAATTTGGCAACCAAACCCGTTCGTTCACTGATTATCTGGAAACTGCCACAGGAGAAAGCGTTCCCATCACTGCGATAATCAATTTGCAGCCACATGCCGAAGGTGAAGTCGCTAGTATCGACTTCACTGGCAGCAGCCCCGTGGTCGCTGGCAATCTTAATGCGAACCCTGCAATAGTTTCCGCTGCCGTGCTGTATGTCCTCAGGCTGTTGGTCGATGAAGAATTGCCACTCAATGAAGGAGCTCTGCGCGCGGTGGAAATCATTTTGCCGCCAGGAATTCTCAATCCGCTAGCCGGATCTTCGCCTGAGAATTGCCCCGCCGTAGCTGCTGGTAACGTAGAAACTTCACAGCGCGTCGTGGACGTCTTGCTAGGTGCCTTAGGTGTCGCCGCAGCCAGCCAAGGCACGATGAACAACCTGCTCTTTGGCAATAGAGACTTCGGCTATTATGAGACCATCTGTGGTGGGAGTGGCGCGACGGCAGAAGGCCCAGGTGCGAGCGCGGTCCAAGTTCATATGACCAACACCCGCGCGACGGATCCAGAAATTTTGGAAAGACGCCTTCCTGTTCGCCTGCTTGAGTTTGGTATCCGTCGCGACTCAGGAGGTACAGGATTTCACCGCGGCGGTGATGGCGTGGTACGAAGTATTGAATTTCTTACCGCGCTCGAAATCTCTCTGATTACTCAACGGCGTGGACCTCACCCTCCCTATGGGATTAACGGTGGCAGTCCCGGTCAAGAAGGCAAAAACTCTTTACGACGAGCTGATGGCACCCTGGTTGAACTTCCCGGTATTTGTGAACTTTCCGTAGCAGCAGGAGATGCACTTTACATTGAGACGCCAGGGGGAGGTGGGTGGGGAAATCCCATAGATGGTCCCCACAAAAGTCGTTAAAGCTGGAAGTTCATGTTTAGGTTAAACGATTTGTATTGGTTTCAATCAGTGCACGATTGTCTTTTAAACGAAACTCAAACCCGCTACGCATGACAAAGAACCGAAATTGAGTACAATTTTGGGATTATCGAACCTCACGTCCAAGCAAAAAGTTTATCAAATGAAACACTTGCCGTTCCTCCTGTCAGTGCAAACTCTATTCTTGACATCCCTTGCTGTTCAGGGCGCCGATAACTGGCCCAATTGGCGAGGTCCCGATCCTGCTGCCGTCGTGAAGTCTGGCACCTATCCCGAATCTATTTCAGACGAGAATATCGTCTGGCAAATTGAATTGCCTGGCCGTGGGTGCTCTACACCAGCCGTGTGGGGTGATCAAATCTTTGTCACATGTGCCATCGATGATTCGGACGGAGTGGTTTGCTATAATTTCGAAGGCAAGGAACAGTGGCGACATCAATTTGGCCTGCAAAGTCCCGGCAAGCACAAGATGGGGAGCGGTAGTAACCCTTCGCCCACTACCGATGGCCAGCATTTAATTGTCTACTTTAAAAGTGGCACGCTGGCCTGTCTTGATCTCTCTGGAAACGTGCTATGGGAAACGAACCTGCAAGATTCTTATGGCGAGGACACACTATGGTGGGATCTAGGTACTTCACCGGTGTTGGTAGACAATTTGGTGATTGTTGCAGTGATGAATGATGGCGATGGATTTTTAGTTGCTTTGAACATTTCCAACGGTGAAGAGGTTTGGAAACGGTCTCGTGTCTATGAGGTTCCTGAGGAGTGCGATAATTCCTACACTACCCCAGCTTTGACGAAAGATAAGAGCGTGATCGTCACCTTGGGCGCCGACCATGTCACTGGCCACGATGTCCGCACTGGTGAGCTACTATGGGAATGTGGCGGACTTAATCCGGCCGGGGAAGCTGCCCAACGAACAATTGCATCGCCAACGATTGCGGATGAGGTGGTCATCGTGCCACATCGCCGTGGTGAAGTGCTCGCAGCAATCCAGCTTGGGGGAGCGGGAGATATTACCGAGAGCTCCAAACTCTGGGAAAAACCCATGAATGCCGGCGACGTGCCTACGCCTCTCGCTTCAGATGGCAAAGTCATCGTGTTGGGCGATCGCGGCGATCTCACGTGCCTCGATCTACAGTCGGGAGACGAGCTATGGACGGCAGAGCTTCCCCGGGGCCGTGGCAAGTATTTCTCGTCCCCTGTATTGGCCGGTGACCTGCTCTACTGCCTCCGCGAGGACGGCATGCTCCAAATTGGCCGCATTGCCGACGGCTACCAGCATCTCGACGAGCACGATTTTGCTGAACAATGTGTCGCCACGCCGGTTCCCTTGCGCGATCATGTACTCGTCCGCGGTAGCGACCATCTCTTTCTGATCAAATAAGCAGCGTCAAAGCAGGTAAATTCCTCGTGAAATTGACAGGGGTTGCCGTTAGTTGCCCTACTGCTAATAATCCACGGTTTCAGTTCAACATATACCGTGAGCGAGCGCACGTCGCTTTTGAATCTCCGTTTCCTCTTTGAGAAGTAAGGGAAGACCATGCCACGCAAAAAAATCTATGACAATGTCGCCTCCGCAATTGGTGATACACCCATGATACGCATCAATCGGCTGGTACCAGAAGGTCATGCTACGGTGTTTGCCAAATGTGAGTTCTTTCAGCCTCTCAACAGTGTGAAGGACCGGATTGGCGTGGCGATGATCGAAGCCGGTGAAAAGGCTGGCCACGTGAATGAAAAAACTTTGATCGTAGAACCGACTAGCGGAAACACAGGAATCGCAC
This sequence comes from uncultured Planctomycetaceae bacterium, assembly GCA_937925545.1. Taxonomy (GTDB): domain Bacteria; phylum Planctomycetota; class Planctomycetia; order Pirellulales; family Lacipirellulaceae; genus Bythopirellula. The sequence goes on along the minus strand of CALALR010000013.1, from coordinate 55,359 downwards.
TGGCGTTTGTCTGTGCCGCCAAGGGATATCGGCTCACGCTCACCATGCCGGAGTCGATGTCGGTGGAGCGCCGTGCATTATTGCGGGCCATGGGTGCCGAATTGGTGCTTACCCCTGCGGCGGCAGGCATGAAGGGTGCGATCGAAAAGGCCAGTGAGATTGTTAGCAGCACCGACAACGCCTGGATGCCGCAACAGTTTGACAACCCTGCCAATCCTGCCATCCATGAGAAGACCACTGGCCCTGAGATTTGGGAAGACTCGGGAGAAAACATCGACGCCATAGTGGCGGGAGTTGGAACGGGGGGCACGATCACTGGAGTAGCAAGATTTATCAAGCCGAGAAATTCTTCCTTCAAGGCGATTGCAGTCGAGCCGGCCGACTCGCCAGTAATCTCCGGCGGCCAGCCGGGTCCCCATAAAATTCAGGGGATTGGAGCCGGGTTCATTCCGAAGAACTTGGATACGTCACTGGTTGACGAGGCCATTACTGTCAGCAACGAAGAGGCATTCCAATGGGCGCGACGACTCGCACGAGAGGAAGGAATCATGGCAGGAATATCCAGCGGTGCGAACATGTGTGCCGCAGCCAAGGTAGCTGCTCGACCAGAGTTTGCCGGCAAGCGAATCGTAGTGATCATGCCGAGCCTTGGTGAACGGTACTTGTCGACTCCACTGTTTGAAGGACTGACGGGCTGAGTAAGAGTTGCATGATTACGCTACCGATCGTTGAACCAAGTAGCTCGCCAAAAGTGCGCCAGAGATTACCTGAGTGGCTGCGGGTGAATTTGCCGGCAGGTCAATCTCTGATTAACTTTAACGGCACTCAAGGTGCGGTTGCCGGCAACCAATTGCACACCGTCTGCGAGGAAGCCCGTTGTCCCAATATTCACGACTGCTGGGCTCGTGGCACAGCCACCTTCATGATCGCTGGCAAGGAGTGCACACGTGGCTGCCGATTTTGCTCAGTGGAGACCCTGCGCGAGCCCCCTCCTTTGGAGTCGGACGAACCACAGCGTCTGGCCGATGCCGTCGAGCGGATGGGACTCGAGCATGTTGTCATCACGGTCGTTAATCGGGATGATCAGCCTGATGGTGGTGCTGATCATTACAGACAATGTGTCCTTGCTGTGAAAAATCGTCTGCCTAGCACCAACGTCGAGTTGTTATGCAGTGACCTGCAAGGCAACAAGCAGGCCTTGTCCCACTTATTGTTAGACCTCCCGCTTGCCGTCTTCGCGCACAACGTGGAGTGCGTTCCGCGACTCGATAAACTAGTCCGCGATCCACGGGCCTCCTTTAACCAGAGCCTCATGATTCTGCGGCTAGCTAAACAATATCGTCCCGAAGTTTGGACCAAGAGCAGTCTCATGGTCGGCCTGGGAGAAACAGACACAGAAATAGTCGGCGCGATGCAGGACTTACGCGAAGCGGGCGTTGAACTATTGACTTTGGGCCAGTATCTCGCTCCTGGCAAACCTGGCACGCGATACCTTCCTGTGGATCGTTTTGTGCATCCTGATCAGTTCGACGCATGGAAAGATACTGCCCTTAGGATGGGTTTTCTCGCTGTGGCCTCAGGCCCTCTAGTTCGCAGCAGCTATCGTGCAGGTCAACTCATGGAGAAAGCGAAGAGAGCACAATCGGTGCAATCTTTGCCGTAGGATTCTCTACCAGCCGTCCAGTACCTTTCAACAGCACTTCTAGATTTACTCCGCAATAAACAGGCAATGGGAGTGATGAAAGAATATCAATCGCTCGGCGGGAATGTCGCCGAACCCCAGAGGCATTGTCTTCAAGCTGTTTTACTCCTGCCGCGGCGATCTTGATGAGCCCTTTTAAAAACTTGGCTTCGGTACCGGTTCGTCCCACAGCATGCCATAAGGCTTCCCACGCCTCGTGGGCCTCCCAGAAGTAACCATGGTTAAAGAGATCGATCGCGTAGAGGAAAGTCTCATTTTCTTGCCAACGATCAGGATTGAGTGGGGACACCCTTGGCTCAGCCAATCCATACATGTGCCCCTGGGGATCGCTCACCGGATGCGGGGTACCGCTGCCTGGAACATAGCTATAGGGGGGAAATTCCTTGCTGCTATACCGTTGTAAAGAAGAGTCTGATGTCATGGAAGTGCGTCGGGGGCCATCTTGAGTTCAACATGGGCCGACAGTTCACCATCTGCCACCCGAAGATCCCCTTGCAATCCTCGAAACCATTCCAAGAATGATACGGTGAATCCCTCAGGAACTTCCGTTAAAAGAAAGCGGTTAGCTTCAGAGACCGCACTGGACGACCAGACGGGCAGCGACTGTTCGGATTCATAAAGGTTGTATTCTCCATCAAGCGGACAAACAAACGTGCCATCCACCAGTCGCTGGGCAAATTCCTGGCAAGCCGGCCGTGGTACATGCAGCAAGTTTGAAAGTGTATTCATCAAGCGACTCGGAGCCACGGATGTTTCTCGCGCTCTTGCGTAAGCCAAGGCATTGACGGTATCGGCTATCTGCTTTCCAGTGAGGTCTTCCGCCCGAATTCGCACCTGGGCAGGTCGCTCGGCAGGTTCGAAACCCAACTGGGGCTCGACCTCTCGAATCACATCAGGTTTGAAAGAGATGATCAGAAAGTTTTCAGCCTGGGCCTGCCACATTTGATCACCGAGAGCTTGTGGCTCAGGACCTTTGGCGAGTTCAGGCCCTTGTAGAATACCTAATAGGCCTGGTCGTGGCCAGGCACCGACGTAGGCGCGTATCAGTTCAGAGCGTGCGGCACCAGGTGCCACATCGCCTTGTTTGACGATCAGTGGTGAGCGAAAGTCCCTTAGCCCTGCAAACAATAAATGCGGCTGATTCTCGCCACCGATCAAAGGTACCGGCACATCGAGGACGGATTGAAACGAAACCACATCACCAGCGATTGGTTTCATTTTTTCATCGATGGGGTCACCAAGGGTATCGACCAGCTTGCCGAGCTTTACCACTCCAAGTGGTGCAGCTACCACATCCACCAGGAGTGTGTGATCCTCATCAGGGGTACGAGGCAGCCGTTGGACTCCAACGGCAATCGGCGGCATCTGACCAACTTCTTCGGCAAACTCTTCGAGGAAATTCTTGTACGCCTCCAACTCAGCACTAGTTGCCTGCTTCACCTGCACGTCCCCTACAGGCGTAAAAAAGCCTGGCATTCCACGCAAAGTGTCTACGGTCCCAGATTCTGTCTCATGCATATGGCTGCCGTCAGGCATCTCGCCAAAGTTTTTTGGCAAGATGCCTGTGGAAATCAACTCTTCTGCACTAATTGCAGGTAACCCTTCACATTGTGCTGCATAGCGAGCCATCTCCACCAACAGGGGTTGCTGATCTGCTTGTTGGCGCCGCCGTGCTTCGATCCAATACTCTGGCGTACAGAGATTCTGAAAAAACTTTTCTGATAAAAAGGCAAAGATTGTATCTTCTCGCTCGAGCTCCAGCTTCTGACGTGCCAGGCGAAAGCTGGGTAAAGAAGCCAATGACCGTATCCCATCTCCTGCTTCAAGAAATCGTTCTACCATCCTTCGGGATGTCGTCACCAAGTGGAAATCACCGGACTGGGCGTAATAAGATCGAACCTGTCCATCAGGTGTGGCAATCAAAGAGACTTCGGTACCGTTGATGTTGATCGTGGATTCGGCGGCGTCCGGAAATTTTTGCAGAGATTCTCGACGCTGTCGCATGTAATCTTGCGAGAGCATTTGACTATTCCTGGCTTGCACCAACAATCCTATCGAAGCTCCCTGTTGCATGTACGGGTCCATACCAATGAGTGCCGCATCACTAATAAACTGGGGGGCAAGGATTCTTGAGAGCACGTTCTCCTTTAACGAAAGCTGCTGTTCGATACGACTCGACTGGAGGCGATTGATGCCCCGGCGGAGAAGCATATTTTTAAGATCGCCATCCCATTTGTTAGTCAGATCGCGGAACCAGAAATAGTTGTTGAAGTTGCCAAATCGCAAGTAGAAACATTCTTCGGGCACGTGCGAGGCCAAAGGTTCAAGTTTAACTTCTCCAAGCTGAGCCTCATCAATCTTCGTTGCCGGCCAGGTAGGAGCTGTGGGGAGATCGTGTAATTCATGTGAATCATCCCCAGTACCAAACACCATTTCGCGGTCGACTGCAAGCAGTGCTGACTCACCTCCGAACAATTCCTGCAGGGCAGAATCTTTCTTCTGCAAACCGAACAGTCCCGTGCCTACTTCGGGGATGGGCCGATTGAGCCGGCGTGCAAAAGAAGCCACTAAAAAGTTCTCCACGATAGGTGGAAATTCTGGGTCTTTCTGCAATCGTGACCAGCGCTCAGTGAGCTGAGTCCACCACTCTTCTAGTAGCTTCTGATGGCCTTGGGGACTTTGCTGTGGTTTGACACGCACCCCCTGCTCTACCGGAGAATAGACGGAAACATCGAATGGATCCTCGCCACGGAAGAGGAAATAAAGTGTCACCGTTCGTGGCGTCTCGATTCCTAGCAAACCACGCAACAACTCCCGTGCGGGCTCTTCCTTAACAATCGGATAAATCGCGCGGCCGTTCTTTTCGACGACCGTAAAACGCTCGTCACTCAGAGGAAGCGACGGTTCGCCACGGAAAACATCTACCGTCACCCGCGCTACCCCTAATGGCTGACCAATGTATGCTTCCACCTCAGGAGCTGCCATCCCCAGCGCAGGCCATAGCGTCTGTAGAAGAACTGACGTGAGAATTGAGCGGGATAAAATGATTGAAATAAAATAAAAACGATCCATTATCTTCCTCTAATATGCTGCAACAACGTGTTTGTGACATTTATGCTACCGCTTGTTCCACTTACAGACCAGGGGACGCCAATTCATCACCCGATTCCAACCGCGAAAAGTGAGCCAAACTCTTGCTTGACAGCAACCTATTCTGCGACAATATCATTCATGTTTCTTCCACAGTTTACATTGCGCAGCACGATGAAATGGGTCACAATTGCGGCCATATTTTTTCTTGTGCTGGCACGTGCCTTCGCTGGCAGCTATTGGGCCATCGCCCTGAGTGTCGCCGTAGTGAGCATTCTGGTCGTGCTCTTGGTACATGCCGCTTTCTTTGTATTCGTCGTCGTAATTTCAAAGTTGTTTCGAAATGAGCGTCTGCCGGCGCGCACCAAACAGGGCGGGATCCAATCCACTACTGACGATCGCTTTTTGGCTGGTCCCCGCGTCAAACCAAGTGGCAACTGAGCCCTCTCCCTTGCCATGCATAATCATCGCAGCACATCTCGCCAGTTCTCACCCAACTTGCTGTGTATTTTGTGTTCGCTGATATTGTGGATGGCTCATTGCCCCGTTGGTTCGGCGATAGATGGAGGTTCTTTTGTATTGCCCTTTAGTTCGACCGGCAAAGCCGTTTACTCCAAGCAATCCGGAATGCAACTGCTTGTCGACACGACTTGGATCGGTGAGCATGGATACCGACCCGTAATGTGTCGCTTTCAGCTTTCTCGTCCCGCTCCTGCCGATATTCAGGTGACGGTACGTTTTGCCGCAGGATGGCGCACGACCGACGAACCCCTCATTAGTGTCGAACAAGATTTCGAAATCCCAGCCGGCAGCTCCAGTGCCGAGTTCACGCTATCCATTCCTGAATACACCCAGTGGCGCTATGTCGGAATAACCACCTGGATCGATGGCGTCCGCGATGAAGACCTAAGTGTGGATTTCAACCAGCACCCGCAATCGAATATTTCACGCGGAGGATACACCTTTGGCGTGCTGGGATTGGGCTTTGTGAATCAACTCGACATCTCGCGTTTGCTCCATGAATTACGCGGTGCTCCTGCAGATACTATGACTCTCAGCGATCAGCCGTTGCCCGATCATTTCATTGACTATTCTTCCTTCGATCTGGTAACGGCAAGCGTTTCTGAAATCGATAAAGTAGCCGCTAATCAGCCCGGCCGTTTTGCGGAGATGCTCAGGTGGGTTCGCGCGGGAGGAAATCTCTGGTTGTTCGAAACAGGTGTGGATTATGAAGATGTAGCTCGCATTGAAAAAATTCTTTCGCTGCCGGAACAATCGGCCACTTCTTCCGATGTCTACGAAAACCTGCAAGAGCGTGGCTGGCGGTTCCCACGGATCGACAATCCCGGAACCGATGCAGTAGAAAAGCTACGCCAACTCCGAACACCTCGAACACTCACGGAAACCGACGACTTGCAAAACACAACACTTTCGGAGAGAGACTCGCGCAAGTGGTTCACTACAAGGCTCTATGGCATGGGCACGGTCACCGCATTTCGGGATTTATTCCAATTTCGAGGGTCTGAGCGATTGACCAACTGGGCAATCACACAGTCACTGCTCTCTGAGCGGCTCTCCTGGGTTACCCGCCACGGCAACGACCCCGATGAGGGTAATCCCAATTTCAACGACTGGTTGATCCCCGAGGTTGGAACGGCCCCCGTCACTGCTTTTCAATTGTTGCTGACCCTGTTTGTGTTAGGCATTGGGCCGGTCAACTACTTGCTGCTTAAACGTCGCGAGCAACTCCCGCTCTTGCTGCTCTCGGTTCCGGCGGCGGCATGTGCGACGATTCTGATGTTGGTCGTTTACAGTTTTTTGTCTGATGGCTTTGGAGCGCAGGTTCGCGCCCGCAGCTTTACACTCTTAGATCAACGATCCAGTACGGCCACCTGTTGGGCACGCCTCTCCTATTTTGCCAGCATCGCGCCACCAAGTGGGCTTGAATATCCCTCCGACACGCTGATCTATCCGATCCATCCTGCATCACGAGCAGGGAATCGCCGCTTGATTCGTAATCTGGTTCTGCAGCCGCGCGAACTTCAATGGAGCAACTCCCAAGAACTAAAACGCGGTTGGCTCGCTTCGCGGACTCCAACACAATACTTGACCATCTCCAGTCGTCGGTCGCCGCAAGAAGTAGTCTTTCAGAATGTTGAGGAGGGACTACAAGCCACGAACCATTTAGGGGTTGATATTCTCTTGATGGCCGTCTCAGATTTAGAGGGAGCCGTTCACCTGGTGGAAAATCTTCCAGCAGGCGAATCCAAGCTACTGATGAAGTCTTCCCAGGTTCAAGCCATGACAAGCCTGCGCAAGATGTTCTCCGACAATGCCCCCCAGTTTCCTCCCGGAACGGTCGAATCATTGTCCTCCGGTGAGAACATTCTGGCCTTCCCTTTCTCCCTGAATCTCATGGAGGCGCAGTTGTCAGCGATTTCTTCGGCTGCCACGCCATCCTGGGGCACCCGCACTTTCATTGCAGTCACCGACCGAGGAGTTGATCTATCCCTGGGAATGGAAGACCTTCCCGAAAGTGCCAGCTTTCACGTTGTCCGAGGGGAATGGTGACATGATTCATGCCAGACAGCCCCTCATCGAACTATTGCACCTGCATCGTTATTTTGGCAAAACGCGAGCCGTCGACGACATCAGTTTCGAAGTCTATCCCGGCGAAGTATTCGGGTACATAGGTCCTAACGGTGCTGGGAAAACCACCAGCATGCGCATCTTGGCCACGCTTGACGAGCCAACCTATGGGGACGCACGTGTGGATGGGTTCTCCGTCGTGGACGATCCCGATCGCGTGCGTCGTCGGCTTGGATTTATGCCAGACTATTTCGGAACTTACGAAAACGTGAACGTCCGCGAGTATCTCGATTTCTTCGCCCGGGCCTATGGGCTGCGCGGCACCGAACGAACCAGAGCGGTTGGCTCAGTCATGGATTTCACCCTACTCAATACACTCGCGGAAAAACCCATTAATGGTCTCTCCAAGGGCATGAAGCAACGGCTCTGCTTGGGTCGCACGATGATTCACGACCCATCAGTGCTTATCCTCGATGAACCTGCTGCAGGACTTGATCCCCGCGCACGAATCGAGTTGCGGGAGATGATCGACCGTATTGCTCAGTTGGGAAAAGCCGTGTTGATTAGTTCCCACATTCTCACCGAACTGGGAGAACTTTGCGACCGGGTGGCCATCATCGAACAAGGCCGACTTCTGGCGACTGGCAGTGTCGAAGAAATCAGCAGTCATGCCGAGGTGGTCAGCCGAGTCTCGATGCGCTGCCTGGATGATCCCCAGCCGCTGGTGAACTGGCTGAAGGCACGAGCAGACATATCAGACATCACCCTCGACGGAAATCGTGTGGCCTGTACCCATGAAGGGGGCCAGGAAAATCAAGCCATTCTTCTGCGGGAAGTCATACAGGCGGGATTTCAAATCCTCGAGTTTTCCAGCAAGACCAAGAGTCTGGAAGATGTGTTCCTCCACGTTACCAAGGGCAAAGTGCAATGAGTGCCGAGGCGATTCCACAATCTGCCGCTCCGAGAGCAACTCAGTCGACAACACCTGGGTGGTTCGCTCGATTCTTGGTGCGAGCCGAACAACTTATCGACCATGTCAATCCGATCCTCGTGAAGGAAACCCGCCAGGCACTCAAGAGCCGTCAGTTTGTCGCCACATTCCTGGTCGTCCTGCTGGCCTGCTGGGGGGTCAGCTTTGCCGTCGTGGCCATCATTGGACCCGACGTGTACTACGTGGCCTCGGGACCAACCATGCTCATGGTTTATGCCACGATCCTGGCATGTCCGTTGATCTTGATCGTTCCTTTCTTTGCTTTTCGTTCATTGGCTGCCGAGCAGGAAGACAACACCTACGAACTGCTCTCCATCACATCGCTTTCGGCAAACCAGATTATCAGCGGCAAACTAGGGAGCGCTGCCGTGCAGATGATGATCTATTTGTGCGGAGTCAGCCCCTGCATCGCATTCACGTATCTTTTGCGCGGCGTCGACATTCCGACGATTGTATTCTTACTGATCTATTTTGTGTTCTTGTGCTTGGGCCTCTCCATGTTGGGCCTGTTGGCTGGCACTAATGCCAAAGCGCGGCACACTCATGTGTTGATCTCGTTGTTGGTGGTGTTGTGCCTGGTCATTGTATTGTCGAGCACGATTACTTCCATTCCCGAGTTTGTGGAGCGCGGGTTCGTAGATTTGCAAGATCCATGGTTTTGGTTGTCCAATTTTGCTGCCCTTACTTTCTATGGTGCAACCTTTTCACTATTACACGCCGCTGCGGCGGCTCAGATCGGTTTTACCAGCGATAATCGCTCGACGCCTCTGCGAAAACGCATGCTTCTTCTGCACGCCTGCTTCCTCGGGTGGATCAGCATTGGCTCTTTCTTTGGACCGCGTTCTCCAGAGTTCTTCTTGTTGGTTTTGCTGACTGCGGCCGCGAGCTCGGCCGCTTATTGGTATCTGATGGGAGCACTCATGACCAGCGAATGGCCGCATCTATCTCGCCGAGTCCTGCGGAGCCTTCCTTCTACCACCTTGGGCAGGATGTTTCTCACCTGGTTCAACCCCGGCCCGCAGACTGGCTTCATGTTTGCCGTGAGTTCCCTCTCGGCCGTGACGCTGGCCGGGCTGATGTTGATACTGTTTTTCCCTCCCGTTGGCAATTGGCCCAGTCGAGACACGGTTTTCTACTTCCTGCTTCTGAGCTGGTGCTACACACTGCTGTTTCTCGGCATTGGCAAACTCTTGATCGGCCTGATCCGGACCGTCACATACGTGCAACTCTCAGCCGGGTTCCTCGTACACCTGATCCTGCTCCTGTTGGCCTGCGGAATTCCCCAGGTGATTTTCCTGATGACTCCCTCGCTCCGATTGGGCAGCGATTTCTCCTTTATACAGACCACGAATCCCATTTGGACACTTGTCACACTCATTGATAATGGCCCCCTGGCCGTGGAGGCCAACACATTGCTCATAATACTCGGCCCGGCGGCGCTGGTCGTCCTACTACTGAATATTCGCTCCTTAATCGTCGACGTACACCACATGCCGCGGGCACTTCCCGAGCGAGTTGCCCAGGATGAAGCCCTGCTGCATCCTCCTCCAGAACCGAAGCCAATTAATCCCTGGGAGGCTGAGGCCTCTTCGGCTTCAAGCGAGGTAAAAGCTTGAACTCCAAGTGCTGAAATTCAAGCATTCACGTCTTTAATTCTGGGTCTACTAGCTGTTAAAATTTCCTTCTCCTATTCTGGAGCTCGAACAGTACATTTTCGGATAGCGGCATTTACGTTTTAAAAGGCGGGATACCTTCAAACATGGCTGATCACAAAGATTTGTCGACCTTTCACGAGCCGGTAAGCGATCTTTTCAAAAATCAGGGAGCGTTGGTGCCGCTTGAATTGAGTCAGGAACAATTGGCTGCATTCCAGCGGGACGGATTCATCACGAACGTCCCGCTTCTCACTCCCGAGCAGTGTGACACACTCTGCGAGGAACTCGCCGAGTTCTTACAGCCTGCGCATGAAGGCTTCGAGTATTGGTACGAATATCACACCAACGAATCCACCACGCCCGAGACGGCTCTGTTCCATGCCCTCGGTGCCTGGCGGTTGCGGCCCGGGTTTCATGATTTGCTGTGGAATCCGGCGCTGGTAGGCACATCGCGGCAACTACTGCAGGCGGAGCCCCGGTTCTGGCACGATCAGCTTTTCTGCAAGCCGGCCCACCATGGCGGTGTTGTGGCCTGGCATCAAGACTACTCCTACTGGACCCGCACCGAACCGATGCAACATCTCACCTGCTGGATTCCCCTGGACGACTGCGATGCGGAGAATGGCTCAATTCAATATGTTCCTGGCAGCCATCGCTGGGAGCTATTGCCCAAGACGGAGCTCGCCGGTGATATGGAAGGAATCCGCGCGCTCCTGGATGACGAACAATGGGAGGCCCTCTCTAATCCCACCGTGGTCAATTCCCGCCGGGGTCATGCAACCTTTCACCATCCGCTGACGGTACACGGTTCGCAAGCGAACAAGAGTTCGCGCCCACGTAGAGCCACCGTGGTAAATCTAGTCGCCGACGGCGTCTGCAGCATGAGTGATGAACCTCTGCTAGAGGGAGTTCCTCCGATCCCGCGTGGAGAACCGTTGGGAGGCCAGTTTTTTCCGCTCTTGGGGTAATCCCGACAAAGAGATTTAGTATTCCAGCGACGTCTGCCAGCGTTGGCGGTTTCGCTGCAGGACCACGGCGGGGGGATGGATCGAGATCACCTCGATGCCAGACTCCAGGTCTCCTTCGCCAATGGGCACGACCATGCCATTGATTGAGAGGATGGCCTTTTGACGGCCAACATTTGCGAATCCCAGGAGTTGAATCTCATCTCTGGAATTGCTCCCCTCTCCTTGAGCCGACTGCACATTGCGTTGCGGTGCTAGAAAGGGATTCTCGCGGTCGGGAAACGGGGGTTCGTAGGCGATGCTTTCTACCTTTTCCTCGGAGGCCTGCGAAACTTCGTCAGATGACTCCTTTGTTGGCACTTCCTCATCGGAAGCTTCCCCTGCCGGCAGTTGCGGGGAATGGGGATCGGTAGAGGGTTGTTTCGCGGTAGCTGGTGCTACTACGGGCATCTCAATATCCTGGATGGCATCGCATCCGCAGAATGCCGCGCAGACAAGCAGGGACAACTTTGGGACTGAGAATCTACCGGCGAAACGCATCGGTGTGCCTAAGTGTGAGTGCTAAAGAAAGTACGTACTGGACTCTTAAATCTAGCTTGAAATGAGGTCAGAAACTGCCCCGCTCGCCTTCTGAAGATGGTTAGCCGACCAACCGTCCAACCACTGTCGGAAAAACCCGCGCAATCGTTACTTGTTGAATAGCCTTTTGATCGTCGGAGTTTTGGATTTGCTTGTATTCTTTTCCGAGCGATAGCGATTATCGAAGTCGGGTCGCATATCAGAAGTCGCCTGAGCTTGTCGGATTGAGGGCAAGTTCGAATCCTTCTTCGCACAGGCATCACCATCCACGGGTGGCAGCTGCAATAGGCCGTGACCTTGTCCGCCATTCGGGCAATTCTGGCAACCTTCAGCTAGCGGGATCGCATCGAGACGGCAATTGACCGTGTCATTTGCCAGGGACTCCCGATAGCTCATGACCTGATCGAAATCGACAATCTCGGGTCGAATAAAGACGATCAATTCGCTTTCACGCACATTGGTGCTCCGCGAGCGAAATAACGGTCCTACCAAAGGAACTTCTTTCAGAAATGGCACGCCATTGAAATCGCCTGTGTCGCTTCGCTGGCGGAGTCCACCGATGACGACGGTCTGCCCGTTGGCCACCCGGACGCTGGTCGACGCAATTCGGGCATCGATAATGGGCTGATTATCGTTTTCCGTAAAGCCATTTACCCGGCTGAACTCCTGACTGACCAGCATTTTCACGGTGCCGTCCGAAGCGATTTGTGGAGTGACTTGCAGTTTGATACCAACCTTTTTGAACGCGGTCGTGCCAATCTGCCCTCCCAGCGACGATTCGGTGAGCTGCTGGAAGGGGATTTCTGTGACGCTATCCATATTTGCAACTGCGTTTTCCTCGACCGTGACATGGGGGTCGGCTAGCAGTCGAGCATCCTTGGCGTTTTGCAAAAAGACTCCGATCGCCCTGAGATCAAAATTCTGGGTGAGGCTCTTTACTGTCAAAGTACTTCCCGGAACTCCCGGGGCAAAAGGAACAAGTGTCGTCGAATCAAGTCCTAAGACTTGATCGGGAACTCCATCAGCATTAACGGTATTTCCTTTTCCCTCGCTATTCCAATTGAAACCTAGATCCTCCAAATCCTGTAAACTGATATCGTAGATAAGAGCTGTGATGCGTACCTGTGGTCGCGGCCGATCAATTTTCTTGAGCACCCGCCCTACCATTTCGATATTCGAGGCATAATCAACGACCACCAGGCGATTTTCGGCAGGCATTGTCGCTACCTTTCCACTCGCGCTAAGGACTGCGGTGATAGGTGCTTTGGTGTTATCCACAGGAATAAAGTGGGTATGAAAGTAGGCTACCTGCAAGCGCTTATACGACTCTGCAGGAATGCCTCCCGTGCTCTGGGAAGCAGCCGAGTCCATTTGCTTGATGAAGTTGCGAATGGATTCCACTCGATCGGCAAAGTCTACTACCAGCACGCTATTGGAAGATTCCAGAGATTGCAATTGTCCCTGACTACTGAGCAGGAGCTTTGCCCCTTCGACCACCTCGTTAAGATCGGTGTGGGTAATTGAAATAGCCGCCGACTGAAAGAGGGGATTTGCACTGCCAACCTCTTGAGCCCTTTGCACAACGAGGCTTTGCCCCACGGGGCGATAGCTATATCCGTTAGCAAGAAGAATCGCATCTAGAACTTCACGCAGAGGTGCCTGTGTGTAGATGCAGCTCACGGTGCCCTCCACGTCTTTTCCTACAACGATATTCACCTTCCAGGTTGCACCTATCGTGAATAGTGCTTTCTGAATCGTCGTATCCTGCAAAGAGAGGTCACCACGAGTCTCCAAAGCTTGATCCAAGGGAATAAGTTCTGAACTATTTCCCGGTACCAAGAGTTGCGGTTCATCGATGGCAAACGTACTAGGGTTGCAGATTAAGAGAGCGAAAATAAATGCGCACAGGTGAACTTTTAAGCATGCCAGTCTCTGGCCTGCTAAGCGGAGCAGTTCACTCTTGAGAGACAATACCATGTGTCCTCCCTGACACAAGTTGCACTAACCGTGAGCTCGTAAGCTTTCAGAACTTAGAAATCTCATTGCAAGTTCTAGGAGTTCTGTCTAGTAAGCGCAAATAACCACAATTCCAGTTCAAGCATCAATTCTTCACCATTCTGTCCGTCAGAAATGATTTCCACTTTTTCTGGATAAGTTACCTTTGTATCGTGCTGTAACTTTTCCAGTAGATCATAAATCCCAGCAGTCCTTCCATTGACTGACAAATTGACATTACGGTGCTCGATGACAAAAGGTGTTTTCTCACTTGCAGAACCAGTGACTCTCTTCCCTTCGATTGGATTATCACCTTCATTCCAAGGTGCCAAAATCGGTGCTGATAATTCCAGTCTACGTATTTGACATCCACTTTCTCTCACTAGTTCAACCAAGCGACTCCGATAGTCGCTCAGGTTCTTCTCTGTAACACAACGTGACTCCTGCAATTCAAGTTGGGCCTCTACCTTATTGGCAGTCTCTTGAAGTTGAGGAAGCTGCTCTGCCTCCTGTCGGGCTGTAACAAGTTCCCCCTCAAGGACCGCAAAAGCCTCACGATTGTCAAAATAGTCATCGACCAACGGAGCCAGTACCACCAGACCCAGTAAGATTGTAACGATTGTAACGATTAGTGACCGCCGGGGGCTTTCACAAAATTTTCGGACAATTGAATCATTCATTTTGGGCTACCTCCGTAATCGGCTTGTCATCATCGGAGAATGTTAAGTCCAGGTCGAAATCGACAGTTGGCCCTGATCTCGAATGACCACTCTTGGTACTATGTAAGGCAACATCCTCGAATCCAGGTGCTAGCTCCAGCCATTTAACGAAGTCAAACACACCCGCTTCCAAGTAGCTAGAACCCCTCAATTTCACGGTATTGGCGTCAGATACCGACAAGGTATTCACCCACACATCATTTGGCATGCACCTGGCAATGCGCCGCATCATTTCGGCATGGGGAGGACTCGAGATCTGCGCGAGCATTCGCTCTAGCTGTGCTAGCATGGCTGACGAGGCAGTCATACGCAATCGTAATTCACGAGTTTGCGTACGGGCTGCTGCAAGCTCGTTTAACTGCTCCTGTAATCCTTCGTTGACCATTTGTTGGCGAAAATTCAGAAAAAAAAGGCCCACGGCAATGAGCAGTACTGCTGCTAGCGGAACCAGGCTTCGCAAGAGGATTGGCTTGATCGGCTCACGCGTAATAGCTGTGATGTGCTCCATGAAATTAGGTGCATCAGTTTCACCAGCAGGCAAGTAAGTTCCCAGTAAAGCCCCTAAGAGCGTGATTGTCGCCGTATTCTCCATAGTTTTTGAGAGATTCCAGGTGGCTTGGATCTCTTCAGGTTTGGCAACGATCACTTGCATATCTTGAATCGCTGTTAATGCTTTTCGTGCCTTTTCGACTTCTTCACACTCACCCGTCAGATAGACTTTTTGAAGTTTTGGAGGGGCCTGCCTGAGCATGCGACCCAGGTGGCGTTCCAACCTATTCAAATGTGTTCGGACCACCTCCACTAAGTCTTCAGGAGATTCACAAGTACCAGGTCGATATTCCAGCATCAGTCGACCAGTCTGTGAAACGCCAATTTCAACGGAATGTCGGTCGAGATGGATTAATAAGCACGGTTCTTTAGTAGCACCTTGCAAGCGATCAACCACGCGACTATTGGACACCAGTGCAGGTTCGATGGATTCCACGAACATACCTGCTTGCTCGCTGGCAGTGTGGATCGAATTGATCGTTCGTGCATTCGCAATAGCAGCGACAGAATAAGTGTGGCGGGCATCAAGTGGCTTTGAATTGCTCACAATGACTTTTTCACCAGTCCCCAACAAGAGGTAGAGTTGGCTTCGCTGTTGGAGTTGCTGGAGTTGGGACTTCACTTCTTCTGTGGCTCCCAGCAGCGCTCTTGTCACACAGAACTTTCCACTAAGCACAAATCGAATCTGGGAGCCAGCAAGATTTTGACTTTCACAAATCCGCCGCAGGGCAGCCGTCAATTCTCTCTGACCTTGTTCCGAGCCTAATAAGTCTGCTTCTTCTCTCCAACGGAGAGACGTCCCTTGGACCTCATCGGCCGTATCCTTGGAACCTCGATTCAGGATTGCTACACGTAAATCATTTTCCGTGATTTCGATTACGGCAACACGGTTCTCGGAATACCTCTTACGCTCTTTGATACGGCGGCGCTCTTGAGTCGCGCGTCTTTCATGTTCTGTACGTCTATCAGCCATTTTTGATTCTCAATTGAGGGGGTTATTCGATCGTTGCTTGCAGGTTTCTAGTCACGTCGCCGGCGACTCCAGTGGAAGAAACTAGAATCGTATTATTAATTCCATCCACCGCCGTCGCTGTGTAGGTATTATCTGCTGGGTAGGCTCCATCCGTAATCACACCCCTCCAGTTAATATCTGTTTCCAAAATAGCTGCTACTTCGTGGACACCAGCGTTTGCCAGATACAGTGCACGCTCGTAATCCAAGGTATTCCTCAATGCCGCCAATTCGAGAGTCGTTGCATCGAGAATGCTGGTGACAATGAGCGCTGAAAAAACCAGAATAAACATGCAAAACATTAGGGCTGCACCGCGACGAGGAGTACCGCATTTGCCGAATCTATGATTGGAATTGTGCATCGTCACTTCCTCGCTACCATGCCCTTAACCATGCCTGACAGGATGTGATGACATCTTCTGTGGATGCTCCTTTATTCAAGGTTACCTTGGTCGTCGCCTTGATCGAATGGACTAATCCAACCTCGGTTGTTGTCTGCACTCCATCAGCGCGGATGCCTTGAAAGCTTAACTCTTCAATTCCATTCGCTAAAACGTCGGTAGCTGTCGAAACGCCAAACAAAACACGTTTGTTGATAGGATCGTGACTCCAAACAAGCGTCTCTCCAGCTGCATTTAAAAGTGAAATACTTCCTGATAGGTTGGAAGGATCGGTTATGGCCACCACTCCAGATGCCTGTCGAGTTTCACGAACAATATGTCGCAAGACGGCAATACCAGACTGTCTAGTTTCTTGCTCTGCTGAATGAAGGTTCCACGCTGTGTGGGAAGTACGAACTAACGTCATGCTTGCCGTGGTTAGTATAGCCAGCATCGAGGTGGTAACCATCAATTCCAGGAGGGTAAACCCTCTCTTTTTGTGGTAGGTGCTATTCTTCATTTTCATAAGATTCCAGTTTAGCAATCTTGGTACGGAAAGTTACTTGTAACTCATTGCTATCTAGTGTTGAGTCTCCATCAGCGTCATCAAATACAGTGACTTGAATATGCATCAATTGATTGACAATACCCCCGTCCGCAGGATCATCGGAACTAACCTCAATGAAGCGCACTTTAGGATGCCCATCGATAGCGAAGTTTCCAATCGTGTTCGAATTGCTCCAAGTGTACATGTTTAAGGCGGTTTTGCTTTCAAGGATGCTCACAGCATAATTGGAGAGCAGATTCCGGCGGCTGAGATCACGGCTTTTCGCCATCGCGTCCCTTATAGCGGCAAGTGTGGGAACTAACGAACCGGCCAACAGCGTACTAGCCATGACCATCTCTAACAGCGAAAAGGCGGTTCGCTGCCGTTTTTCTGCACGGCGTTGCATGCCAAGGTTCATAGCCGGATCTCACACTTTCAAGACTTTTAGTACCTCGAAAAGATAGCTTATCTGGAACACACAATACCCCTTCTCTGCGCGCCAGTCGAAACGGCAGAGCGGTTTTACGGGGTCGTTTCGGTCACGACGACTGCACCAGTCAACATGACAATTGATACATCCCAGCTTCGCTGTTCGCCTGTGATGCTTATTGTGTAACCTGCCAATGCAGATCCGTCGAAATCGAACTCGAGCTGTGAGCTTGCGCAGGTAACAGTTACATCGGCAGGGACTTGTCGCAACGCATCTACTTGAACATCTCCCCCCCCTGTTCGACGATAGAGGGCATAACTCGACACGAACGAACCAGAGTAATTGAGCTGAAGATAATGATTATCACCTGTAGAAATCGTTGCACGACGGGCATGGACAAGTGCCAAAGATATTGTCCGAGCAAACCCTTCAGCACCGCTGTTCTTTAGTGTTGAATGGCCGAAGGAAGTAATCGCTGCGATTGTTAGGAGGCCCGCGATGGCAACAACTGCAGTCAGTTCTAATAAGCTCATGGCTCGACGCACCAAGGTACGTCGAGCCACGTTCAACTGGATTCGATTAAATTGGTTTACTTCTGTCACTCAAGGACCTGAGTTAGTTTACTCGATGGGTAGTAGCATTTAGCGAGTAAGCAGATCCATCAACAGGATTGGTAGGAATTCCATCCGGGAAATAGTTAACATCTGCACCAATGTTGCTCAAGTTATCGAGCGGCCATGAACCTTTGTCGACGTACCAACGCTCGACAGCGGCATTGATCGTAGCCTTGTGATGGTCTCGTACGCGTTGCTTTGCGGTATCACTGGACACAGTGACCCGTGGAACGATGATTGCGGCGATAATGCCGAGAATCGTCACAACGGCAAGCAATTCAAGGAGCGAGAACCCGCTCTGCTTTTTTCGTGAATACATGCTAATCTAGCTCCTATTCGAATCCAAAAATCAAGTGATGGCAACATTTTTCTGCCAGTTGGCAATACATGTCTGTGCTATAGAAACGTAGGTTATTCTTCTTAAAGTGATGGAAAATCTTCAAAAATTTTCAGTGATTGTGTCCGATTACACGGCCTGTAAGGGTGTCAATCGTATAAGCCGAAGAATCGACAGGACAAGTTGGCAGCCCTTCGGGAAAAAAACTGATATCCGCTCCAATATCGCTCAAATTGGATGTCGGCCAGACGCCTTTTTGATTCATCCAGAGCTCCACCTGGATCTCAATATTGCCGCGATGGGTTTGGCACGCAGAGACGTGAGCCTGATTGCTCTCCCCGATGACTCGCGGAAGTATTACTGCAGCCAGTAATCCCAGAATGACAATAACACCCATCAATTCGGTGAGAGTGTACCCGGGAAGTTTGTACTGAATTCTGTTCATGGGATCGTCACTAACCGCTAATTGTGTTTACCATATCGAACATAGGGAGATAAATTGCAAGCAGCACGACGGCGATGGCACTTGCCAGACTAATGGTCAAAATTGGCTCTAATGCACCAACCATCAAAGTCGTTTTTCTTTCGATCTCACGTCGAAGATAATCACAAATGTCTTTCGTGGCTCGAGTCAACTGGCCCGTACTCTCCCCCACGATCACGAGTTGGTTCACAATTGGGGGAAACAGTTCCTCGAGTCGTTCCAGTTCTCGGCTAAATCGCTCACCACGCTGAATGGCTGCATGAAGTTCGTGCACTCCATTACGCACCCTCCGATTCTTGACTGAAGGTGCCGTTTCTTTGATCGCCTCAGCCAAGGTGTATCCGGCAGCCATGAGACTGTGTAACACCTCCATTACTTGCAATATAGCAATATCCCTGAGCCAAGTTCCCATCAATGGCAACCTTAGCAGGAGTCGATCCATTAATAGGGCGAAATCGCCTTGCTTTCGAAGCTGACGAATCGAAATTGTTACAATTAAGAAACCACAAATTAGATAAGGCCCAATTTTCTGGACCAACTCTGAAAACTTTATTAAGAGTTGTGTGATGAAAGGAAGCGGCACATGAGCATTGTCATAAGTCTCTTGAAACACTGGTACTACATACATTAGCAAGAAAGTCAAAAGCCCGCTGCCTAGCGTGATGAGTAAGCAGGGATAAGCCATCTTTTTGATGATTGCTTGTCTCAGTTCAGCGCTTTTTCCTCGGTTCTCAGATAAATGTTGCAATGTCTCAGCCAGCGTGCCCGACCGCTCTCCCAATCGTATCTGGCTGACGGTAAGTGGATCACAAACCTGAGGATACAGTTTGAGAGCAGCGCTGAAGGAAACACCTGACTCGACTTTGCGTCGGAGTGAATCGAGTAATTCACGGTGCTTGGCAACAGTATCTTCTCTTGCAAGAGTGGCAAGCGCTTTGGGGAGTGGAACCCCATTACTCACCAAGGTAGACAGGGTTTGCAGAATGAACGTTAACTCATAGGACTTAAGTCGTTCGACGGCTTTCTTCCGGCCGACAAATTTCTTCCACCATTGATCTAATTCTGCCGATACACCAACAGGCGATTTACTTAATGTAGCAGCATTCGAA
This sequence comes from uncultured Planctomycetaceae bacterium, assembly GCA_937925545.1. GTDB lineage: Bacteria > Planctomycetota > Planctomycetia > Pirellulales > Lacipirellulaceae > Bythopirellula. The sequence continues at coordinate 35,613 of CALALR010000013.1, read as the reverse complement.
GTTAACTGTTTTCGGCGGGACATAGGTAACTCTCGCTAACCAGACACCTTGTAAAAGACCTCTTCGACGGTAGTCCGGCCTGCAATCGCTTGTTCCATTCCAGCTGCTGCCAATTCGACCAATCCTTCTTCGAGCGCTATATCACGCAGCTTGGTTGTTGGCAGGCCTTTCTCAATAGCTTGAGTAAGTCGAGGTGTGACGACGAGAACTTCGTATATAGGAATACGACCCATGTAGCCACTTCCAAGACATTTCTTGCATCCCCGACCCGCATAGAATAAGGCATCTTCAGGAATTACTGTGTTGTGACCGAGTTTCTTCAGATAATGGTCGCTCGGAGCAACTGTCTCTTTGCAATGGGGACAAATGGATCTCAGCAATCGCTGCGCAATCGAACCCAGCAAAGCGCCTCCTGTTTTGAAACTATCAATCCCTAAATCATTGAGACGACTTACTGCGCCAATTGAGTCGTTTGTATGCAGCGTGCTAATGAGCAAGTGTCCCGTGAGGGCGGCTTGCACTGCCGTCGTAGCAGTTTCATGATCACGGATTTCGCCAAGCATAATTACATCGGGGTCCTGTCGCATGATGTACTTCAAGGCATTGGCAAACCCCAAGCCATGTTCATTGTCAGACGCAACCTGGTTGATGCCCGGCAAGCGATATTCAACGGGGTCTTCGACCGTAACAATATTGCGTGTCACAGCATTGAGCTGAGATAGGATTGAGTACATGGTGGTGCTCTTACCAGATCCCGTAGGACCCGTGACGACAATCATTCCATGTGGCTTATCAATGAGCCCTCGAATCTTCTTGTAATCACGATCACAAAGTCCCAATTGATCCAGTTGGAATACGCGACTCCCTTCGTCCAAAAGCCGCATCACAACTTTCTCGCCTCCTACAGTGGGGATGGTACTGACGCGGAAGTTGACTCGTGTCGCCGCTTCCTGAACACTCAACTGTCCGTCCTGGGGCCGGCGGTTCTCGGTCGTGTCCATGTCTGCCATGACTTTAATGCGTGCCACCACGGACTCTTCAATATGACGAGGAATCGACATAACCGCTTGGAGTGATCCATCAACTCGGTAGCGAACTCTCATCTCAGGATGATGTGGTTCTAGATGAATATCACTTGAGCCTGCATTGATCGCCCCCATGAGAATCGCTCGTACAAGTCGAACGACCGGGGTTTGATCATCTTCGAGGACAACATCCGTCGACAGTTCTTCGTCGATTATATTCTCAGCCGCTTCAAGATCGGCCATCTTCATGTCCACGATCGTCTGTCGGGCAACGACCCGATCGTCGAACCCACGGTCAAGCGTGCCTTCGATGGCGTTTTGAAGCGCAACGAGTGGACTTACCTTATACCCAGTTATCAATTCTGTTTCGCAGATGGCATCCATATCATCGGGTGCAACCATTGCTAACTGCAGCGACCGACCTGACACGCTTACTGGTACTACCGTATGTCTGCGTGCCAGTTCTTCAGGGAGTAGCCGCACCACTTGGGGATTGACACCTTCGGGAACAATTTCCAGATAGGGTACTCCATATTGCTCGGACAATGCTTGTCCCAATTGATCACTGGTTATTAACCCCCGACGAATCAGAATGGTTCCTAAGAGTCCTCGCTCAGTTCCTTGCGCAGCAAGTGCACTTTGTACCTGGGCTTCGGTTACCCAGCCGTGCTTGATCAGTATGTCGCCTAGTCGTAGCATGATGCCATATATCGAGATTTGACTTACTAGTTAGCTCTTGAGCAAATTTTTTTATTCCATGATGGGGATAGCACTGACAAATTCTTGGACTTTTTTTTCCAATATTTGCGGATCATAGGGAATCACTAAAAACTCATCCGCACCAGCATTGAATGCCTTTTTGACATCTTCCATATCAGAGCTACCTGACAGATAAATGACTGGTATCTCGCTCGTCCGGGGTTCATTGCTCAAGTGATTGAGAAATTCAAGCGAGTCCGTTTCAGCAGCAGTTCCCAAGATGATGAGCCCAGGCAGCTGTTCCTCTAATTCCTGATTAGCTGTTCTGGCTGAATCAACCGCCATGACTTGAAATCCCAACAGTTCCAGCCGAAACTCCGTGATGTCACGAAGCACCGCCTCTTCTTCGATCAGTAGAATCTTATGAGATTGAAGTTCCATCGGTTAACGCAAGCTAACGATTTGTTTTTGAAATGAATCAAGGCGCACAAATTTGAAAACTTGTGCGCATCTAATGCACAACACTAGCTTGCAGAGTTAAACAGTCAAAACAACTGCGTTCAGATTAGGCAACGGAACTACGAACAAAGCTGAAATATGCTTCCAGTGTCAAATCCGTTACAATGAGAAATAACTGTCTAACTCTAGCTCAATTAGCGTGTCTCCGGACAGCGAATGATCCTTACTCCACTCGGTCGTCCCCCTAGATAGAGATCTAGGATTTCCTCAGGACATAGCGCGCGCGAGTAGACGCCTACGTCGTCAACTCGTCCCTCAAAGAAGTCCCCGGAGGGTGCTAATACACCCTCTCCAATCTTGAACACGCTTGCGTTCGTCCCATAGTTGACTGTTGAGGACCCACCCACTGCGGTTTCAATGCCGTTGATATAGATTTTTAATGCACTGCCGCTGCCTACCGCGGCAATATGCGACCACTTATATGGAGGAAGCTGAGAAATCGCACTGATCGAACCTCCGCTACTCGTCCAGAAATCGATCCGATCTCTAGCGGTATCAATGCCTAATTCGATCAATCCATTTTTCCCAAAATGCGATTTATCCGGCATTGTGTTCACCGGGCGCAGCCTAAGCGACATGGTGAATTCAGTTAGGTTATTGAGAAAATCTTTATAACTGTTCACGTACTGAAAGTTATAATTTCTGCTTTCATAATCACTTGCCAGTCAAAGCAAATGACCTGAAATCGTCAGCCATAACAGACGTAAGATTCATGCAAGGATTTAATTGCCAGCTTTCAAGCAAGGCACGTTGCCTGGCTCATTCCGTAGACACTTTTTAACACGTCACGGCGAGATATCATCCCTTGCAAATGACCTTCTTGAACCACTGGGATTCGGCGTACCCGATGGATAATGCACAAATCGGCTACTTTACGAACCGGAGCATTTGGGTCCACTGTGATAAGTTCTGTGGACATATGTTTGAAAACTTTTTCCTGACGAATATTCTCATCATAGGCTATGGCCAGCAAGGCAAACTCCGTAACAATACCCACAAATTGACCTCGAGGATCCACCACAGGAAGTCCTGATATGTTTTTCTCCAGGAGTGTATCAATTGCCTCTTGGACCGTGGCATTAGAGCCAATGGTCACAACATTTTCCGACATGATGTCTTGTGCAGTTAACATTTTGCAATGCTCCAAATTTGAGAGGACTATAGCTAATAGCTTTCTGACGCAGGCTATAAATAGCTGGGTATCACCATAAGCTTAGGCCGCGATTGCCAGATCAAAGTCGTGACTCACCTAGGATTGGCTCAAATTCTGTCCGTTGCATATGATTCAAGTGGACAGTCTCCACCCCCAACCACATTTTCGCTGTATAATTGCTATGATCAGCATGACTGGCTCGAGCGAGTTACCCGGCAAAGAGCGTGTCGAACTGGTTATTCTTCTGTTTATCTGAAAGAGAGTTTCTGTGGCCATTACTCGTCCAATTAGAAAAGTCTTTTCGCCGAATAGTGATCATGCTAAGACTGCTCTCGCCTTCAGAGGATACAACTCGACCAATTTGGGGCGTACTCCTGAATTGATGAAAGTAGACTCCTACCACGGAATTCTGGCCGAAGAGCTCGAACGCTTTGCCGGGATCTGTGCAGAGGTAACTAACACCCCGGTCGATTTACTAAGCCGTGTTGCGAATCAAGAAGAGCCCGGGATTGAGCATTATGCTGAGTCCATCTCGCTGATCGCGGCTGTCGAGGTGGCCCAATTGAGAATCCTCAATGAAATTCACGGAGTGGATATCGCACGATTTGGGCTCTCCTTCGGCTATAGCTTGGGAGAACTGGTATCCGTAAGTTGCGCGGGTGTCTTCGAACCCGCCGACATGATTCGGGTTCCTTTGGCAATGGCGGCCGACTCGGTAGCCTTGGCAGCCGATGTGACCATGGGCGTGTTATTTTCACGCGGGCCTAAGATCAATCAAACGGACGTGGAGCGTCTTTGCCACCAGATCACAGCCGAAGGAAACGGCACGATCGACATCTCAGCAGTTCTCTCTCCCAATACCTATCTTTTGTTAGGACAACGAGAGACGACGGCTCGATTCAAGGATGTGATGCGCGAGTTGCTTCCGTATCGAGCGCAATTACGTACCAACGACAATCGATGGCCTCCGCTACACACGCCGATTGTACGTCAACGACAGATTCCAGATCGAGCGGCTGTGATGATGGAAACGCTCGCTGGTGGCTTCCTTCCGCCAAACCCTCCGGTTCTTTCCCTGGTCACCGGCAAGCTGAGCTACAACGACCACTCCGCCCGAGATATCCTTCGACAATGGATAGATCGACCCCAGCGTCTCTGGGATGCTATCGATTTCTGTCTGGCAGCAGGAATCGAGCGCGTGATTCACGTGGGCCCGGAGCCGAACGTCATTCCCGCCACCTTCCATCGCTTGAGTGAAAACATTCTTGAACAAACGAATTGCACGTCCCTGAGCTGCTATGGGCTAAGGGCAGTGACACAGCTGGCTCGTCGGCCGTGGCTGGCAGGAATGTTGCCCGCGCGCACGAACCTGTTGCGTGCCCCCTATGTGGAGCACATTATCCTGGAAGATTGGCTCCTGGAACATGTCCCCTAGCCGTTCGCAACTTAGTGGTTCTACTATTAGTCGCCAGCGCTACCGGCTTGCCTCTTCCCCAAGTACCATACGCTTGGCCAGTGGCAGCTCGCCCTCTTCAACCACAGGCATTTTCAGACAGACAGCCTGCCGGGCGTTACGCAATAAAAGATAAGGCGCTGAAAACGCAGGATTATTCCAGGTGATCTGGTCCTCAGAAAAGATGCGCATGCTCGCCAATTCGAGATACTCTTCAGGGTCGATAGCCACCACTATCAACTCACCCGTTTCAGAGATAATGACCAACGAATCGCCAATCGCCATGAGTTGTCCGTGCCCGATGGCCGGCAGCCGACGTTTTTTCCATTGGCTTTTTCCCTGCTCAATATCAATACACTGCAAGATCCCACCATCGAGGCCATAGATAAAACCGTCTCGTACAACGACATTTCCCAGCTTGGTCTTCATCACCTTTCTCACGGGCGGATTCCACAGCGGTTTAGGGACGATTCTTCCCTCTTCATTGCGCACAATTTGCAAGAGTGAAGCGCCGATGCCGTAGCCTTTGGATACGAACACCTGATCATCGCCCAGCGGCAGCGGTTGAGAGGCAGTCGCATTGCTATCGCTGTTTCCATCCCAGGGGAATTCCCACAGCACGCTGCCATCGTTGGCCGAATGAGCAGTCAAGAAATCCTCGTTTACGGTAAGAATCTGCCGCTCGCCCAATAATTCACACACAACAGGCGAAGCATAAGAACTGCGTCGATGGCCCTTTGCCCAAACTTCTTTGCCGGTCTCCAAGTCATAAGCAATTAGCGACGCAGTAGGTGCTCCTACACTCACGACTACAAGCGTAGGCTCGCCCTCCTCAGCGAGGATCGCCGGTGAGTTAGCTTTGCCCCACATGATGTTATCTGTGTTGTTTTCCTTAAGAGTATCATGCGACCACAAGAGCTCTCCCGTGCGGGCATCGAGGCAATTAAGGATTCCCGTGGCCCCCATAGTGATCACGCGTCCGTCGTAGATCGTGGGTGTCGCCCGGGGGCCTACGTAACCCAGCGCCCCGGCACCACTGGGATCAAACCGCACCGGGTCGCCATGAGTCCAGACGATTTCCCCCTCAGGATCGTCCGTCGTTATTCGGTAACAAACGACTAACTCCTGCTCACCACGCTGCTCTTGTGTGACTGCGTATTCTCCCACAATGGCAAACCCCGACCAACCGGCACCCACGGGGCATCGCCACATTTCTGTGGGAGGATTATTTTCCCAATCCACTGCTAGATGCACATTCGGTACTTCTGCCCAATAACCACCACCCAAGAAGCTAGGGTAGTCGTGAGAGGTAGTCACCCAGTCAAAAGTTGCACCCTGTTCAGAAGTGGGGACCTCTAAGCGCTGATCATGGCTCGCTGACCACCGCCACCGCCAACTAACGATCCCTACATCTCCGTTGTTGACCATGTCGACCGATCCCCGTAGGGCGACTACCACAAGCCAGGGGAGCCCACCCCAGAGCAAACGCTTCCTCATGGTATAGCGACTACAAAGGAATACCCATCCCGTGAGTCCTACTAAAATCAACGCCAGGCAAATTGCCGTCGCGGAGTTCTTGTAGTCCTGATCGAGCCCGCTAGTGCGAATTCCGATAAGACTGCCGCCAACCAGCAGTAGCCAAAGCAAGGGGAACCAACGCAGCCGAGCGGGTTTCTTGTTGGTTGCTTCTGGGCTAACGGGTTCGACGGTCACGTATCAGTTCTGACAATCTGGAGATAGATGCATTATTCGGGCTCAACTCTCGCAATAGTAGACTTGTGGCTATGAACTGGCAACATGGGTTCTCCCCGGCATCCTAGGTTGCTATTCGTCTTCCACGAGACTAAAACCGAGACATAAGCCCACTTGACAATAGTGGCTCATACCCCTGTCTAAGGAATTGCCCTGTATGATAAAAACTCCAGCAGAGTCCTTGATTGACAATTGGGCCCTCGTGACTGGGTCTTCCGGTGGCATCGGCAGTCAGATTGCCAGGGATCTTGCTTTCGCTGGTGCCAATCTGATTCTGCACACCCACCATAACTTGCCAAAGGCGAAATCATTGGCCAAGGAAATCATTTCCCTGGGACCTCGTGCGGAAGTCGTACAATGGGATTTCTCGGAACCTCATAGGTGTGGGGACTTCGCCGATGCCGTTTGGCAAATCGCCCCCATCGACATCCTTGTCAACAATGCTGGTGTCGACGTCTTGACCGGAGAAGCTGCAAAATGGTCGTTCTCGAAGAAACTCGATCGACTTTGGCAAGTCGACGTCTGTGCCACGATCGAATTGTCCCGATCTTTCGGGTTCAGAATGCAGGAGCGCGGAACCGGAGTCATTATCAACATGGGCTGGGATCAGGTTGAACATGGAATGGCCGGGGACAGTGGTGAGATGTTCGCTACGATCAAAGGTGCTGTGATGGCATTCACAAGAAGCCTGGCAAAATCATTGGCTCCTCAAGTTCGGGTCAACTGTGTCGCCCCTGGGTGGATACAAACAGAATGGGGGGAAAATGCTTCAGAGTACTGGCAGAAACGAGCGCGCGGTGAGGCTCTTGTTGATCGGTGGGGAACGCCAGCCGATGTGGCAAGTGCCGTACGTTTCCTGGCATCTCCCGCAGCGTCTTTCATTAATGGCCAAATCATCAACGTCAATGGTGGATGGGCAGGCTTCGCCGATCCTCGTTGACTTAGTAGCATCGTAAAAATCCATGGCCAACGAACACATCCATTTTGTTACAGGGCGATTGGCACGCCACTCTCTGGAGCAATTACTTCCACACCTCTCGGCCGAGGTTGGTTTCTCTTTCTCTATCGATGTCTTACCTATCACGGTAGCGGCTTTGATGACTCCAGCTTGGATTGCCAAACACATCCAGGTGCCCTCCGAGGCTACAAAAGTTCTGATCCCGGGCTATTGCGAAGGAGATATAGCGCCTTTGGAAGAACTTGTAGAATTACCGGTTGAAAAAGGCCCCCGGGATTTGCGCCAATTACCGCAGCACTTCTCTCGTCCGATGGAACTCGCTGACTATGGCAAATACGACATCGAAATTCTGGCCGAAATCAACAATTGCCCGAGACTACTGCATGAAGAAATCTTGCGAGCGGCGGAATATTATGCTCAAAGTGGAGCCGATGTAATCGACCTCGGCTGTGATCCAGGCAGGGTTTGGACTGAGGTAGAATCAACAGTCCGCGATCTCAAAGACCGTGGTTTTCGCATCTCCATTGACAGTCTGAACACTGATGAAATCGTCCCAGCCGTCAAAGGCGGAGCCGAGCTTGTACTGAGTGTTAACTCATCCAACCGGTTGATGGCACCCGATTGGGGAGTAGAAGTCGTAGCCATACCCGACGATCCCCACACTCTCGCTGGGCTGGACGAAACAGTAGAGTTCCTCGCCAAGGCAAATGTGCCATTACGAATCGACCCCATCCTTGAGCCAATCTCTTTCGGTTTTGCCGAGAGCTTGGGCCGTTATCTGGAAATCAGACGTCGCTATCCCGACGCCGAGATGATGATGGGCATCGGCAATCTTACGGAACTTACGGATGTGGATTCCGTGGGTGTCAATGTGCTGCTTATGGGTTTCTGTCAAGAATTGGGCATTCGCAGCGTCTTGACCACCGAGGTGATTAACTGGGCACGTACAAGCGTCAAGGAATGCGATTTGGCGCGCAGGCTCATGTACCATGCCATCGTCAATCAAGTAACGCCCAAACACGTTGAAAGGGGATTATTGATGCTTCGCGATGAGCAGATACTGGCCCCTTCAACAGAACAGCTTGCCCGACTTGCCGATGAGATTCGCGACAACAACTATCGAATTTTCGTATCTGAGGGCGAGATTCATGTGATTGCTCGTGGTATAAACCTGCACGATCGCGATCCGTTCACCGTGATGGAATCCCTATGCCATGCAGGCCCCGACGGTGGTTTGCCCTCGAATTTGGATCCCGGTCATGCATTCTATTTGGGATACGAAATGGCGAAGGCGCGCATTGCTCTCATGCTCGGTAAGAACTACGTGCAAGACGAGTCCCTCGATTGGGGCCTTGCTACAGAACCCGAGCAACGGCATTATCTCAAACCAGAGCCTCGCTCGAACAAGCAGGATAGGCTCCAGTGACCCAAGAACAACGAGAAGGTGAAACTCACTCGCTTCCGCATGTGGAACGTTTGCCAACGTCGCTGACTGGTATTGACGCGTTTCGACGTTTGGCAAATCTGCCCCATGTGTTGTTTCTGGACAGCAACAACGGCTTTGGGAGTTTGGGGCGATACTCTTTTATCGCTGCCGATCCATTTGAATGGATTGAACAGCGCAATACCAAAGTCGATCCGTTTGGCAAACTTAAACAGCGACTACGAGCATTTCATTCCGCAACTCGCATTGATCTACCTCCTTTTCAGGGAGGTTTGGCAGGGTTGTTTGGGTATGAATTGGCGCAAACGCTGGAGCGACTTCCGGCGCCGCGGATCACCGACTTGCCAATTCCATCCCTCGCCGTCGGTTTGTACGACGTCGTGTTAGCCTTCGACCATCTGCAGAACAATGCCTGGCTGATTTCCCAAGGTTTTCCTGAAACTCAAACCGCTGCTCGACAACGCAAAGCCAGCCAGCGAAGCCGCCAGTTCCTCAACTGGCTGGAAAATCCTCCTCAAAGATTACAAATCAGCAAAGAAGCAGTTTCAATCTCAACGGCACCACAGTTTGATGTCGGCCTCGGTGAGATCACGAGCAATTTTTCCGCCACCGATTATCAACGAATGATCGAGCGCGCTGTCGATTACATATATGCTGGCGATGTATTCCAAGTCAATCTGTCGCAAAGATTGCTTTGTTCAGCCAAAAGTGATTCGCTAACATTGTACCTCAAACTCCGGAGACAAAACCCAGCCCCCTACGCTGGCTACTTTGATCTGGGAGAATGGCAAATCTGTAGTAGTTCACCTGAGTGTTTTTTGAAGGTTCGCGATTCTAAGGCAGAAACGCGCCCGATCAAGGGAACACGCGGCCGCTTTCCTTTACCTGAAGCAGACTTGTTCACGGGTGATGAACTTAAGCTGAGTGAAAAGGATCGTGCGGAAAACGTGATGATCGTCGATTTGATGAGAAACGATTTTTCTAGAGTTTGCCAGCCAGATAGCGTTCAGGTAACCCAACTCTGTCACGTGGAGACCTATGCCCATGTCAAACACCTGGTTTCTACAGTGCGGGGAAAATTGTCGCCCGAAGCCACTCCGCTTGATCTATTAAGAGCCTGTTTTCCTGGAGGTTCGATCACGGGAGCCCCGAAAATCAGGGCTATGGAAATTATCGCCGAACTGGAACCCACCGCTCGTGGAGCTTATTGTGGCTCGCTTGGTTATGTAGGATTTGACGGGCAGATGGACAGCAGTATCCTGATTAGAACCATTACAGCGGGCAACGGCTGGTGGCAAATACCAGTGGGCGGAGGAATCGTCGCGCAGTCCGATCCTCAGCAGGAATATCGAGAGACCTGGCACAAAGCCCAAGGCATGATCTCTGCGATTCTGGCTAAGTAGCTCAACATCAAATACTTAAATGATACTGCTCATCGACAATTACGATAGTTTTGCCCACAATCTTGCTCGCTATTTCCGGCGACTTGGCCAGCACACTCAGATCGTACGAAACGATGTTGTGACTCTTGATGACATCACAAGAATGTCCCCCCGGGCCGTGATAATTTCCCCTGGCCCTGGTACACCAGAATCGGCTGGCATCTGCATTGACCTCGTCCGGCACTTTAGTAGCGAGATCCCAATACTTGGCATTTGCCTGGGACATCAAGCCATTGCGGCTGCCTTTGGTGCAACGATCAAACAGTCCAATAAACCTATGCATGGGCGAACGTCTGTGGTCACTCATGAGGAAACTTTCCTTTTTAATAAAATCCCTTCACCCATAACCGTTTGTCGATATCATTCCCTCATTGTCGATCCAAAAACGCTGCCTCGAGAACTCGTGGTTTCTGCTCGAAGCGAGGATGGCACGGCAATGGCAATCGAGCATACTCAATACCCTCTTGCCGGCATTCAGTTTCATCCAGAAGCCACCCTGACCCAGTTTGGATTTCGCCTGCTTGCCAATTTCTTGGAAATCTCCGGCATAGAACTGAACATCGAGTCAACCTCTCTTTCAGTCGATCAAATGGCAGATACTGAGTTTTGCTTTAGAGATCCTGAGGCGAATTCTCTCCCAGCAGTTCCTGTAACATTTTAAGGAGCAGGACAATGATGCCAGAAATCCTACTACCACAACTTGGAAAAGGAGGGCGAATTCTCGAAGCAATCCTGACGACCACTAACAAAGATGGCTCGATCAACATTGCCCCAATGGGACCGCTTGTTGACGAATCACTCGAAATCATCGTACTGCGACCTTTCCGATCCTCGACTACCTACCAAAATCTTCAACGCACTCGTTGTGGCGTTCTCAATATTACCGACGATGCCCTTCTATTTGCCCAAGCAGCGATAGGTAAAGTGGAACCGCATCCTGAATTTCTGTCGTCCGAGCCCCATGTGCTGGCCTCCTCGTGTCGCTGGTTAAAGTTTGAGATAATCTCCGTGGACGATAGTCAGGAGCGTTCTGTACAAGTGGCTCGTGCGACGGGGCGAGGCAATCTGCGTAACTTCTTCGGATTTAATCGTGCTAAACATGCCGTTATCGAAGCTGCGATTCTGGCAACTCGTGTCCACCTGATCGCTCCAGGCGATCTGCTTACTGAGTTTGAACGACTAGAACCGCCAGTGCGTAAGACAGCAGCTGCCTCTGAACTCAAAGCGTTTGCACTTTTGCGGGACTACGTGCAGCAGGAACTGACTACAACTTTTAAAGCTGAAAAGACATCTTTATGACTCGTCAGGTCCTGGTTCGTACCCCGTGTCGTCTTCACTTTGGCCTGACCAGCCTCGGCCACTGCTGCGAGCGTCCACAATTTGGTGGCGTCGGTTTGATGGTCGACGTGTCGGGTGTTGAGTTGGAAATCGTTCCATCCAATCACTTTCAGATTGAGGGGCCACTCAGAGAAAGAGTTGCTGAGTTCACACAGTCGATTCTCCATCAGCTACAGCTCAGCTATCCGCCTGCACTACGATTGCATGTCAAATCAACCCCACGTCAGCACACAGGATTAGGTGTTGGTTCACAACTTGCCCTTGCAGTTGCAGCCGGGTTGGCTCAATCGTTGGGACTCCCCTGGCGAGATCCGACACGGCTTTGCCAACTTACAGGAAGGGGGCGCCGTTCTGCCGTTGGCACCTATGGTTTTCTCCTGGGGGGATTCATCGTCGATGGCGGGCACTTGCCGCAAGAACCTCTTGGTCGGTTGGCATACCAGAAATCTTTGCCTGATGACTGGCAGATCGTACTGCTTACTCCCCCCCGCTTAAAAGGTCGTTCTGGCATCGATGAAGACCGTACCATCGCCAACCTGCCACCCGTTTCAGAACAAGTAACAGAAGAACTAGAGCATGTTGTTTCTGAGAAGATGATCCCGGCGCTCGAACGCAAAGAATTCAGCGATTTTTCTGAGTCGGTCTATCAATTTGGCAGGCTTGCAGGAAATTGTTTTTCTGCAGCACAAGGAGGAGTCTATTGCTCATCCGTTGCCGCAAATTTAGTCAGCTGGCTCCGCAAAAGCGGATTCCTTGGTGTCGGCCAGTCCTCCTGGGGCCCTACAATTTTTGCGATCGCACCCAATCTTCAAGAGGCAGAGCGACTTAAAGACGCTGTCGCGGCCCACAAGAACTATCAAGAATATGAGATTCAAATCGGTCCCGCTGCAAATCGTGGTGTGCAAGTCGAGGTGATTGACTGAGCTCTATAGCAAGCCGTAATTTGTGAGCGTCTTTCGCAAAGATCCTTCCTCTGCACTCGAAAGCGGTGTCATCGGCAATCTCAAATCGCCCGTATCGCGAGAGAGCATCTTCATTGCCGCCTTGATGGGGATCGGATTGGTCGAAAGCCCCAACATATCGCGACATAGTGGAAACAACTTGTGATGCCACCTCTGTGCCTCCGCCAGGTCACCTTGCCTAAAAGCAGCCAGTAGCGATAGCATGTCTTGGGGGACAATGTTTGCCACCACCGAGATCACACCACGGCCTCCCACCGACAAGAGTGGAAGAGTCAAGCTATCGTCTCCACTTAGCACGGTAAGATTGGTATTGCCCAGAACCGTTGAGGCCTGATCCATTGAACCAGTAGCTTCTTTCACCATGGTGATGTTTTCAAGCTCGGCCAGGCGTATGATGGTTTCAGGTTCGATATTCTTACCCGTGCGACCTGGAATATTGTATATGCATTGCGGCAGGCCCGTTTCTTCCGCGAGACATTTGAAGTGTTCATAGAAACCCTGCTGCGTCGGTTTGTTGTAATACGGAGCGACCTGCAAAGCGGCATCAGCGCCCGCCTTTTCCGCAGAGCGCGTCAATCGCAATGCTTCAGCTGTGCTATTGGAACCCGTGCCAGGCATCACTTTGATCCGCCCAGCCACAGTCTCACAAACAAACGCGATTACTGCTTCATGCTCCTCGTGAGAGAGCGTAGGGGATTCGCCGGTTGTTCCTACTGGGCAGAGACAATTCGTTCCCGCAGCAATTTGAAACTCGATCTGCTCCTTGAAACGTGCGTAATCCACCGCATCATTCTTAAACGGTGTGACAATCGCGACGGACAGGCCGGCAAATGCTTCTCCTTTGGTAGCCATGCAAGTAATCTCCTCCTTGGAGCAGTAGAGTGGGGTTCACAGTTCGGCAGGTAAACCAAGCATGATAGCGGGAAAATGGCAAGAATTGCAATCACCCACGTTACAACTTAATCAGACGCTTCATATCTCGCACCGCCTGTTCGAGCCCCACCATAATTGCTCGTGAGATAATGCTGTGCCCTATATTCAGCTCACACATATGAGGAATTTCCGCCACAGGGCGAACATTGCGATAGGTCAGTCCATGCCCTGCATGAAGTGTCAGTCCAGCGTCATGGACGAGTCGACCAGCATGGAGCAGAATTTCAAGTTGCTCACCAGTTGCGAATTTGGCTTCTGCATAGGCTCCCGTGTGGAGTTCGACAGCCGTGGCACCCGTTGCAATTCCTGCGGATATCTGTGCAGGATCAGGATCGAGAAACAAGCTCACGATGATCCCGGCATCTTGTAGCTGCTTAACGGCATCGCGGACCCGTTGAGGATTCCCCACCACGTCTAGCCCCCCTTCGGTGGTAACCTCTTCTCGGCGTTCGGGCACCAGGGTTGCCTGATGGGGGTGCGCCTGGCAAGCAATCGCGAGTACTTCCTCACTGCAAGCCAGCTCAAGGTTCAATTTAACTGCCACCGTTTGTCCCAGCAGGTGCAGATCGCGTTCCTGGATATGGCGGCGATCCTCTCTGAGATGGAGCGTGATCCCGTCTGCCCCCCCTAATTCCGCCAGCGTGGCCGCCCATACGGGGTCAGGCTCGTTGGTCATACGGGCCTGACGGACAGTTGCTACGTGATCAATGTTTACCCCAAGTGTGGGCATGGCGCATCCTTCTAATTTCTGGTCTTGGACTTCTAAAGTTGGCTCGAATCAATAATGCGGCTCTTAACGATCTTGCGTGTCCAGGGAAAATCCATGGCATTCATGAACTGGACACCTGATAGCCGTCCGAGTTCAGATAGAAACGACCGGAAAAACCGATGTTTTTCGCTTACCTTCCATCATACCGGGACGCTCGCAGTTTGTAAGCTACACTTTTTTGATGCGAGAGCAGCTGACTAACCACTTACTACCAATTTCGCATCTTCCTTGTCATTTAGCTGGAATCCTCTTCTTCACCAGAAACCGAGTTGATTTTCGTCGATTAGGAATTGTTCCACACGTAAGATCTACAACTTGATTCGCAATCGTAGGACCCGATCCCCATGAACTGCCAAGAACTTGCCAGTCTTGTTCAACAACTTCAACCTGAATCTTCAACACAGGATATCGCACGACTTTGTCTCCTGCTTTCGCATGATGCAGAGAAGCTTGATCAGTTGCATGACGATCGGAAACTCCGTGCAGCATGGAGTGAAATCGGACTCAAACTTCAAGCAGCCACTGACCAGCATGCAGCTATGACTCAGGAACTTGAAGAATTGGCAAGCTCTGATCCGGAAAAGTTCAGTCGCGAACAGATTTGGGTGCTTATTAGAGCCATAAAGGTTCAAAGCCAGGTACTCCAGATGTACGTGGGTGAACCGGCTCTCGACGTGTAAAGCAATCTCTTCCGTCAGATTCCTTGGTGTAAGAGCCAACCCACTACGTTCATGTAAAGCACTATCCCTACGATATCGCTGATGCCAGCAATAAAAGGGGTACTCATCAACGCTGGATCAAAACCCAAGCGATCGAACATCAGTGGCAGAAGGGATCCAACGATCGTGCTGCAAGTCACTACCAGCACAATCGTCAATGGAAGCACCAGGGCATCGAAGAGTGTCGGAGCCATAAAACAGCCGACCAGGTAACCGATCACTGACAGGCAGCTACCCAACAAAAAGCCAATCACCAATTCTCTAAAAATGACCCGTCGCCAATCCCCTGGCGTGATTTCCTTGGTTGTTAGCGCTCGGATCATCAGCGTTGCTGACTGACTTCCTGAATTTCCTCCGGTTGAGATAACTAGGGGGAGAAACCAGGCGATCCAGGCAAATCGCTGCACATTTTCGTTATACGATCGCATCGCCAGCGCGGTCAGCAAAGCCCCGCCAAACAACAATGCCAGCCAGCCCACTCGATATCGCGTAAGTTGCAACCAGGGGGTTGCCAAATAGCTTTCTTTCAGGGGCTCTACGGCACCCGCCTGGTATGCGTCTTTGGTGGCCTCTTCCTGCAACACGTCGATCACGTCGTCGTGAGTAATGATGCCCACTAACCTCTGTTCAGCGTCAACCACGGGGATCGCGAGAAAATTGTAGTCTGCAACTTTCTCGGCAACTGTTTCCTGGTCGTCACTCGCCACCACCGTGACCAGATCCCGTGTCATCAAATCGGACAACAGCATCTGCGGCCTGTTCAAATGCGTTACCAGTTGCCTGGCAGAAACCAACCCGCGCAAGTGCATTTCCTCATCGACGATATAGATATAGTAGACGGTTTCAAACTCATGCCCTTCACGGCTGATCTCTTCCAGCGCTTGTCGGACTGTCAGGTTTTCGGTCAGGCAGGCAACCTCCGAAGTCATCAATGCGCCGGCTGTTCCCTCTGGATAGGCACGCAAACGCAGGATATCGCGCCGTTCTTTGGTGGGAACTAATTTGAGAACTTCCTCGACAACGATTGGATCAACCTTTTTGATAAGATCGACGCGATCGTCCGGTGCCATATCAGCAATCAGATGACTTAACTCAGCAGGCTCGACCGCTTCGAGAATCTCAATCTGCATTTCCTCGGGCAGATAGGTGAAAATCTCGACACGGGTTTGGCCATCGGCAGCCCGGAGTACCCCCCAGGCCTCACTTGCTGTGAGACCTTCCATGAACTCTGCCGTGCGTGCAGGGTGCAACGCCGTACAGAATTCCCGGAGCTCGGCCACATCATTCGAGGCCAGCATTTCGCGGAGTTCGGGGAGGTAGAGAGTATTCATAGAATCTACGAGAGGTCTAATTGCTGGATATCGTTCGTGTTAGTGTATCGGCAACTTGCTTTGATGGGCAGGAGCACTTTTGCCAGTCTATCCAGACTTTACATCCCGTCCAAAGCACTAGAATTGACTTTTGGGAATATTCCAGCTAGCCTATAAGTGCGATTGGAGCTTCAACTCCCTCGCTATGTCTGCGGTTCCTCGGGTAAATTACCCCCGTCTTGCCGATTGTCTCCGGTTTTCGAGGACAATTCGCAAGCCGGACCAATCCCAATTTTATTGAGTCCAGCTTTCTTAATTGAGTTCTCCGTTGTCTGAAGAAAATTCTACCCTGCAACCCGATCTCGAGGATTGCCAACAGCGAATCGGGTATCAGTTTCGCGATCCCACCTTGCTAACTGCTGCACTTCAGCACGCCTCTGGAGTGTCGCATCGTCTAGCTTCTAACGAGCGCATGGAGTTTCTCGGGGATGCCATACTTGGCTATGCGGTGTGCGAACAACTCTATCTGCGCTATCCCGACTACCTCGAAGGTGACATGACCAAGATCAAGTCGGTCGTCGTGAGTCGAGATACGTGTGCAAACGTTGCCGAAAAGCTTGGGCTTCCTGAATTCCTCATGCTGGGTAAGGGGATGGCAGCCGATCCTCAGATCCCTCGTTCCGTGATTGCAGCGGCGCTCGAATCGCTCATCTGCGCAATTTATCTGGATGGCGGCATGGAGCCGGCACGGCAGTTCATCATCAAAAACATGGAAGCCGAGATCGAAGCATCCGCTTCGGGTGAGTTCCGCGGCAACTATAAATCCCAGCTCCAACATTATGCCCAGCGTGAGCATAGTTTGACTCCAACCTACAATCTCCTGGACGAAAAGGGCCCCGATCATAGCAAGTGCTTCAAAATTGCCGCTCAGGTGGCGTCGCAACAATTTGCGCCCGCCTGGGGACGCAGTAAGAAAGAATCCGAGCAACGTGCCGCCCACAACGCCATCAATGAACTAGCCGGCAAGCCCCTTCCCTACCCCACCGACGATCTCTTTGACGACGATTAGCGCGCCGCGACGTCGAAGATCCGACGTGTCGGAAATCGCCCGGCAAATCTGCAGCCTTTTCCATTTGCTTTCTCTCCATCCACTCCACTAAAATTCCTTGGGGTGAGCTTGCTTTCTTCTCGATCGGCTGCAGGAGTAAAAGTTATGCGGTGTCGACGAAATCTTTCTCTCGCTCGTGCCATTTTCTTCGGTTTCTGTGCGTTTTCCATTTTTCTCACGTGTAGAAAATCGCAAGCCGTTGAAAAGCAGCCTCTGCCTGCTCCCAGCGATGTTCGTCAGGCCGTCATCCAAGCGGCTGAGAGCGAAGATGCCGCCGGCCAGTTGGCGAATTGGTATCGAGGCCTGGTTCATGTCGATGGCCAGTGGCTCTCCCCCGTTGATGCTGAGCAGATGGCCAGCCAGAACTCAATTCTGGCCGAGTATGCCGAGCGACGCGCTGAATTCACAGACACGGCACTGGATCACGAGAAACTTGCGCGCTGGTGTCAAAAAGTGGGGCTCGCCGATCTATCACGTATGCACTGGATGCATGTGCTCCGTTTATCTCCCAACGACAAGCGTGCACTAGCAGCGCTGGATTTGAATTGGGTAGACGATTACCTGCTTAATTCTGATGAGGAGAAACTGTACAAACAGCAACTCGAAGAATTCGTCGAACTCAAAAAAATTTGGAAAGCTAAACTGCGTCGTTTGCGACGCGACTTGCAGCATGGCACTCCTGCCGAGCAACTGGCCGCTGCAGAGGATTTACAGCAGATTCGCGACCCGGCCGCGGTTCCCGTCTTGCTTGAGGAGTTTGCGGGAGAGAAAGAGGAACCTGACGTAACGTCTAAGTTACATGCTCAAGCCACCCGCGCGCTGGTAAATATCGACTCTCCTGCTTCCACCGAGTCACTGGCGACCTTGGCAGTGTCGTCGCCCTGGGAACTGGTTCGCTACACAGCAAGAGAGGGGCTCAAATCAAGGCCCTACAACCAGTACGTTCCACTGCTGCTCTCAGAATTGCAAATGCCCATCGAAGCCTCCGCCAAAGTCCAGGAGATTGGCTCGAATATTGTGACGACTTATTCCTATTCTCAGGAAGGTCCTGCAGATCAGCGATATGAAAGGGAATACTCCTCTTACCAGCGAGTACCCGCGAATAAGTACATTGGCGCTGACATTTATCGCAGCCGAGTCGTCCCTCGCCGTTTGATTAAAGAAGCCCATACGATTCCAGCTGAGCATCATCCCGCCGGTTTCTATTGTGGGGGAGGTTTTCGACCAGCGCATACCCATCCCGCGCGATATGTACCAGCAAGCTACTCTCGCGAATACGTCGTCACCGAGTACGACCGAACCGTCTATGCCGACAATCCCTTCTATGCAGTGACCCGCGACCGAGTCGCTGCCAATTCTCAGGCGAATGCCAACGATAGAATCGATGGCATCGTCAAGCGGAACGAGATCATTGAAGGAAATAACCAGGCAATTGCCGAGGTTCTTACCGATCTCACGGGGCAGCCACTTCCCCCTGAACCCAAGTCGTGGTGGAAGTGGTGGGGAGATTTTCTGATAGACAATCCCGACCAGGCCACGGCGGGAGCCAGGCAGCAACTCAGCATGGCCCTATTGAACCAGGAAAAGCGCGGCCTGGCGCGAGGCAACTGGGTCTGGACCAATCTTGGCCGTAAACCCATCGAGCAAGTCCTCCATGGCGACTATGTCCTCGCTCAGAACCCCCACACGGGCGAATTGGCCTACAAGGCGGTCTTAGCCATTACCTATCCCCTGCAGCTCGAGGTCGACAAGATTTCGCTCGGCGATGATTCCATCCATTGTGCCGGCGGGCACGTCGTCTGGGTTACGGGCAAGGGTTGGCAACTTGCTTCCAAGCTTTCAACCAAGGATTCCCTGCATGGCGTGTCCGACGAAACAAAAGTAACCTCGAGGTCGAAGGCTTTCACGATCGACAGCTACGATTTGGTTGTTGACGATTTCCACACATTCTTTGTAGGCGAAACGGGAATCCTGGTTCATGACGCCTCCCCCGTAGAACCCGCCCCTGCCGCCGTCCCCGGCATCTCCCCCGCCGCATTCGCAGCCGCCATCGATCTTCTGAAGTGATCAAAGCAGATCGCGTCTAAATGGCCCAAAAATCATCATAGCCCCTCGTGGGTGCCACTACCGTATGTTATTGGATGTCTTTCTTTGAGCGACGCCAGCAAAGCAGTAGCAGCGGCAGCAGCATGGCGAGAGTGGCCGGCTCGGGCACGCTGACCGTGGCCGTAATCGTGCTGGAGAGGCCATAGTTTTGTCGCCAATCCACCAGGTCGTTGTCGTCAATCCAGCCGTCGCCGTTGGCGTCGGCCCCTGAGTAGGGAACCACTTGCGTGCCGAATTGTCGCTGCCAGAGAAGAAAATCCCGGCCGTCGACATCCCCATCGAGGTCGGCGTCACCCGCCAGATAGCTCAGCCCCGGTCCCAACGTAAAGTAGGCCGCCAGGCCGCGCCAGGTGAGATAATCGGCGGCGGTCACCAGGTCGTCGCCGTTGATGTCAAACGCCAGGTCGGTGGAACTCGTGTTGATCGCGGCCACGAGCGCGTCGCTGTCGCTGAGGGTGTACAGATCGTTCTGGTCAAAATCACCCCACCGCCGCAGCGGTAAGCCGGAGCAAAACCCCGGCTGGTCCAGTTCGACCGCCCGCAGGGCCATCGTCAATTGCGAGAGTTCCAAGGAATTAGCGCCGTAGAGGTCACGGGCCGCCTGCCGCAGGTGAAGGTACGCTTGGTTAAAGGTTTCTGTGTTCGAATAGTATTCGTTCAAAGCGCGGTACCAAACCTGTTCCATAGCCGTGAAACTCACACCTGTTAGCGACCAGCCGTTGAAGCTGCCTCCCTCGACGAACAAATAAGCGGCCTTGCTTGGAATAGTACTGTTGGTGTGCACACCGCCATGGTCCGCTTCTCCGCAATAACAATTAGGATCATGAAATCTATCTGGATTCGGGGTTCCAGCAACGTTGTTGCTTAGCGAGGGCGGATTTGAAAGACTTCGTAAAAGATTTAGTGGAGGACTTGGCTTGACGAGCCAGTCGTTGCTTCCTGTCCTATATCTTTCAAATGCTTCTCCCATTAAATCTGCAAAACTTTCGTTAAGTGCGCCCGGTTCGTCCTCATAAATTAGTGGACTAGGAGTTCCTGTCAGTGGGTTTACAGAGCGATAGAGTGCTACAAGATGAGCATACTCGTGGCCGATTAAATCTGGATTAGTCGCTTGGCCAGTACAAAACTGAATTCCAAATTCATTAGCTGAAGCTCCACCACCATTTGGAGCGCATGTCGGCGCAATATTCGAGTTTCCATCGGTATGAACAAATACTTGTGTCTCATCGAATGGTTTGTTTATGCCGTCTCCGGTTCCGCCAAGATTATTGGCCCCATCACGCCCAAAAGTTTCCATCCAGTAAGCAGCGATAAAGGGAACCATATCGTAGGCATCATCTACATCAGTTGAGCCAAAAAACGGCGCGGGCATTGGATTGGGACCACGTGGAGGATCCCCTTCGCGACGACCGAAATTGTAGTTGTAGAATGACACGAAACTTCCTGACAAACATGAATCATTTCCGAAGGGATCCGAGCAATCACGAATTACGCGATTGAGTGCATTGGCGGCTTCGCTAAAAAGAACAAGCGAGAGCGTCGTGACCGCAGCGACGGTTGTGATGGCGCGCATCATGGAGGCAAAGCCCTGCTGAACAAGTGACCCACGCTGCCGTGATTGTAATTGGCGGGCGAACTGCCGTATAGCGATTTTCAGCCCAAGGTAACGTGGGATTGCCGATTGTTAAAAGAGTCCCATCTCGACAGGGGGCACTTCTGGCCCAAAGATTGTTGTAGAGATCGGGCCCCGCTAGGCCCTATAATGGATTGCTGTAGGCCGGAACAAGCTCCGCGCAGTTCCGGCATTGAAGATAAGTCGGCGTTGCATCGTTTTCTGGTACCAACTGCCGGAACAGCGCTACCGCTCGTTCCGGCCTACTTTTGCTGATCGGTAACGGCTAATTGTTAAACACAACCCCAAAAGTGGGCCAAACCCATGAAAGTGCACCATGCGCGGCCAATATGACCAAGTTGACCAACATGACCAACTTGAGTCAGTCGCGCAGATGCTGCGCTGCTGGTGGTTTGTGGTTCGCCACGGCGAATCTCCGATTGGTCACTGGGCATTGTACATTGCTAATTTTGGCCCTGAATGCGGAGTTTTGTTTACAAAAGTCACAGACACACTCTATAAAACAAGGGGTAAAACGAATTTAGTTTTGTAAAAAAAGTTTTTGACAAAAGTAGAGGGCTTTATCAAACATAATGGAATAATCCTACCTCAGTGATTTTAGATTCTACAAATTGAATGAAGTACACCTTGAGCATAAGGTCTTGATGAAATTAGTCCTGAAGGGACGGCGCTGTAATAGCCCTGGGCAAGGTTCAACGAGCCTAGGCGAGTTGGACTGCCGCCCAGGGTATTGGTTTGAATGGTTTTTCATCGGCCGAGCTAATGGCGTTGAATTCTGGAGGTGCATTGCCGAGGCCGAAACCAACTCATTTCGTCCTCGGCAAAGCACTTTTGGTACACCACATCTTCTCATCGGACGAAGAATGAATCTGAAAATATACCCTGGGCTAGTGATGGTTCGTGTAACTCACCATCACTAGCCCAGGGCTGTCATAATGCCGCTCCTGCGGAGCTATTCACCGTCAGCTCTTAAAATCAACGTCAACTCTTAAATCTTGATCTTTCCCATCTCACCACTCGCAACTCGATGCTAAGTAATCTCAAAGCCTGTCATTGCTGCGGCCAGATCCAGCACACCCCGCCACTGGCGCCGCGACAACTTGCGACTTGCACACGGTGTGGTTCCACGGTCTGCCGCTATGGCGACCATTCCGCCAGTCGTACGGCAGCCTTGGCGACCGCTGCATTTGTTCTCTATTGGCCTGCGATCTTGCTCCCGATCCTCCAGATCGAACGACTGGGGCGGCATCATCAGTCGAGCCTGCTGATGGGCACCATCGATTTATTGCGCGAGGGGAGTTGGTTTGTTGGAATCGTAGTGCTGCTGTTTTCGATTGTGTTCCCACTTTTGAAAATTGTGTTACTCCTAGAACTCAGCTTATTAGGTATCATGCATAAAAAACACAAGGCTATTACCTATCGCATCATGGAACATGCCGGCAAATGGAGTATGATGGATGTGATGCTCATTGCCTTCATGGTCATGCTGGTAAAACTCGGCTCGCTCGTGGAATTTCATTTCGGCCCTGCCGTATGGGCCTTCGTGTTGTGCGTCGCAATGAGCATTTGGGCCTCTCTGTCGTTCGATCCTCATTCGATCTGGGGTGACGAAGATGCATGAAAGCGCACCTGAAAACCTGCCTGCCAATGAATTTCCTACAGCACACATCGTCGCTGCAGCCGGACCAGCGGAACTGGTTGGCAAGCTGCGCTCCCGTCTCTGGATTATCACGCTCCTATGCCTGGCAATCACAGCCTTACTGGTCTGGGCCGAATTGCGCCTGACGGGGACGTTGATCCAAATCAGCTTTGCCGACGGCAGTGGCCTGGTGCCGGGTGACAGAGTGCGCTACCGGGGAATAGACGTTGGCGAAGTGAAGTCGGTACTGCTCAACGACTCTTTGGATCAGGCGGTCGTGACGGTGGAGTTGAACTCCGAGTCTGCACCCTTAGCACGGGAGGGTACGCGATTCTGGATCGAGCGACCTGATATTCGTCTCGGTCAGGTGCGCGGGCTGGATACGCTCATGGGAGGGCGCTATGTAGGGGTTCTCCCTGGACCTGAAGATGCCCCCTGGACCAATCACTTTGAAGGACTGAGTGACCCGCCGACTGCCGTCGAGAATGTTTTTGATGGGTTAGAAATCGTGTTGGAATCAAGCCAGAGGTTTGGTCTGGAGCGCGGTTCTCCAGTGAGCTATCGCGGTGTCGAAATCGGGCATGTCGTCAGTGTGGGACTTACCAATGATTCGTCCCGTGTTGTGGCCCGTACGTTCATCCAGGGGGAATATCGCTCATTGGTTCGCGAAAACACGAGATTCTGGAGCAATAGTGGTATCGATTTACGGTTGGGAATCTCCGGCCTGGAACTCGATGCCGAAACGCTGGCCACCATTGCCGCTGGAGGCGTTGCCATGGCTACCCCGGATGTACCTGGAAAACGCGTTGCCACTGGTCACCGCTTCGAATTAGTCAAATCACCCAGGGACGAATGGCTACGCTGGCAGCCTCACCTGGCCATCGGCAGTGCCTCGCTCCCTGAAAACGTGCCGATTCCACAACCAGTGCTGGCAGTGTCGCGGGGCGAGAAACAACTCGGCCTGTTTGGTGGAGGTCAACGCCGAGGCTGGATTCTAGCAATCGATGGAGTCACCTTGCTCGGTCCTGCCGATCTGCTCACTGCCGATCCGGAGGAAAAGCGTACCCTTGAAATCAGCGGGAAAACGATCGAGCTGGAAGCCGGTGAAGCTGCTCCCTCAAATCCATTGGCTGCCCGTGTCATTCCTGAAAGTCTCTCCAACATGGAGACCTCATGGCCGGCATCCCGAGTTCGTTCGATCAAGGAAGCCGCTGAACTGCCTGAGGAGTTGGTAGTCACTTGCGGCACGGATAATCTCACAATCCCCTTGGCGACCGAGCGAATCACGATCGAAGAGAACCAATGGAAAATCGACCCAGCTATTCCCATCGAAGAAGATTGGCACGGTGCTTGCGTCCTCTCTGCAGAAGATGGTTACCTGGTGGGAATCGTCGTGCATACTTCGGAGGGAATGCTGATTGAGTCGATACCCAAGGAGTTGCTCAGATTAGATTGAAGCGAGAACGTTTATTGTCATCCCGAGGTACTCCGAGGGATCTGGCCAGATTTCTCGGAGTACCTCGAAATGACAATTCGCGCTGCCACTGACTACTGGCCACTGACAACTATTCTGACTCAAGCTTCTCCCAGCGGGAAAAGGCAGCAGCGAGTTCTTCTTCTCGAAGTTTCAGTTCTGCGCTTTCCGTAGCAATTGTTTCGGAAGACTGCTTGTAGAAATCCGGATCTGCCATCGTCGCGTGGATCTCCGCAATTTCGATTTCAAGTTGCTCAATCTTCGCGGGAAGCTTGTCCAATTCTCGCTGCTCGTTGTAAGAAAGCTTTTTCTTAGCGGGTGTGGAGGCTTTGCGGGTTGAGCCTTGCGAGACCTTTTTCGGGGGATTGTCGACTACTTCCTGCTGATCGCGCTGCCGCAGCCAATCGTCGTAACCTCCTACATATTCCCGCGGTCCACCCTCTTCAAAAACGATCGTGCTAGTAACGACGTTGTTGAGAAATACACGATCATGACTCACGACCAGAAGCGTACCAGGAAAATCAATTAGTTGCTCTTCCAAGAGTTCGAGTGTCTCGGCATCGAGATCGTTAGTGGGTTCATCGAGGACGATGACGTTGGCAGGCCTGGCAAATAGTTTGGCGAGCAATACACGATTGCGTTCGCCACCCGAGAGAAATCGCACCTGAGTTCGTGCACGGTCGGGTGTGAACAAGAAATCCTGCAAGTACCCCAGCACGTGGCGCTGGCGACCGCCGATCGATAACTGGTCGCTACCCTCCCCCACATTCTCCTGCACCGTCTTATCTTCGATGAGCTGTCCGCGAAGCTGATCGAAATAGGCAATCTGCAGGTTCGTACCCAAGCGAACCGACCCCGACTGTGGTTGCAACTCACCTAGGAGCAGGCGCAGAAGTGTAGACTTACCGACACCATTGGGTCCAATCACTCCGATCTTGTCACCCCGCATGATCTCAGTCGAAAAGCTTTCGACGATCTTACGGTCGCCGTAGCTAAAAGAAATATCCTCCACTCGGGCAACTAGGGCACCGCTACGTTGCTCTGTTTGAATCTCAAGCTTAGCTTTGCCAACGAGATCGCGTCGCTCTGCTCTTTTTTCGCGCATTGCTTTCAAAGCCCGTACTCGCCCTTCATTTCGTGTACGTCGTGCCTTGATCCCCTGACGAATCCACGCTTCCTCCTGGGCGAGCTTCTTGTCAAACAGGGCATTCTGTTTTTCTTCGATCGCCAGTGCTGCTTCCTTCCGGACAAGAAAGGTGGCATAGTCGCAGGACCAATCAAACAAGCGTCCTCGATCAATTTCCAGGATCCGTGTCGCAAGTCTGCTCAAGAAGGCACGATCGTGGGTCACAAACAGCAGAGTTCCTTTCCAGCGTTCGAGGAAACTTTCCAGCCATTGGATTGCCGTGATGTCGAGATGATTAGTAGGTTCATCCAAAAGGAGGACACTGGGATCGCGGGCCAATTGCTGGGCCAGCAAAACCCGCCGCTTCATCCCTGCTGATAAGCTGGCTACTTCCAACTCGCCTTCCAATTCCATTTCATTCAACAGGCGTTTCACGCGCTGCTCGAACTGCCAGTTGTGACTGTACGCTTCGTTACGCTCATGGTGGCCCCGGCATACGACTTCCTCCACGCTACCAGACAAATCCTGCGGAACTTCCTGAGGAAGCAGAGCCACGGTGACTCCTGTAGATAGTTCGCATCGACCATGATCCGGCGAGAGCTCCCCAGAAATAATTCGCATAAAAGTTGTCTTCCCCGATCCATTACGACCCAGGAGTCCAATCCGTTGACCCAATTCGATTTGGCAAGAGACGCTCTCTAGAAGAGCCGGGCCACGAAAGCCGACCGTTATATCGCTAAGTTGAATCAGAGCCATTGTCTAGTTCTACTGAAGCCCACCAGAATCGTTTGTTTCAGATGCCAGCAGTCAAAGTATTCAATGAATGAATTGCTTGTCTACTTCCATATTGGATACTTCAGCTTCTTGCAACATAGGAAAAAAACAGCATGGGGAGAGAATAGAAATTCGCCCTGCAACAGTCTAGGCGAGTAGCTCGTTCACGACGTGCGCCTCTTCCACTCCGGTCAGTTTCTGGTCGAGTCCCTGGAACTTGTAAATAAGCCGTTTGTGGTCGATTCCCAAGCATGCCAGCAAGGTGGCGTTCAAATCACGGATGTGCACTGGATTTTCGACGATGTTGTAACAAAACTCATCCGTCCGACCGAATTCAAATCCTCGCTTAATGCCTCCTCCGGCAAGCCAAACGGAAAAACACCGCCCGTGATGGTCCCGGCCAGCAGCGGGGCTTCCAATAGCACCCTGGCTATAGACGGTGCGACCGAACTCGCCCCCCCACACCACGAGCGTGTCTTCCAACAGCCCGCGCTGTTTCAGATCTTTCACCAGCGCCGCGGAAGCCTGGTCGACATCGTGGCATTGTCTGGGCAACTGTTCTTCAATAGCGATATGTTGGTCCCAGCCACGGTGAAACAATTGAACCATCCGCACACCTCGTTCGACCATGCGACGAGCCAATAAGCAATTCGCAGCGTACGTGCCAGGGCGACGGACCTCGGGGCCATACATATCGAGAATATGTTGCGGTTCGTCACTAAGATCGGTAAGCTCAGGTATGGACGTTTGCATACGGAACGCCATTTCATAAGCGCTAATACGCGTGTCGATCTCCGGATCACCGGTTCGCTCTGCCTCCAAACGATTGATCGCCTTCAGATCGCCCAAAAGCTCGGCTCGAGAATCGGCGGAAACGCCAGGAGGATTCTGCAAATACAATACAGGACTAGCACCGGGCCGCAACTGCACCCCCTGGTGACTCGAAGGAAGATAGCCATTGCCCCACAATCGTGAAAAAAGCGGCTGGCCAGGATTCTTACCCGTACCCTGCGAAAGCATCACAAGGTACGCGGGGAGATTGTCATTCATGCTTCCCATGCCATAGCTGAGCCATGCCCCCATGCTGGCATGTCCCATTTGCTGGGAACCAGTGTTGATGTAGGTGATCGCAGGGTCGTGGTTGATCGCCTCTGTATTGACAGTTTTGACAAACGTTACTTCATCAGCAATCTTCTGGGTATGAGGCAAGAGTTCGCTGATCCAGGTGCCGTGAGAGCCACAACGTTTCATCTCCCAGAATGGAGCGACAACTGGAAAGCTGGCCTGCTTGGAAGTCATGCCGGTAACGCGCTGACTGCCACGAACAGAGTCGGGCAATTCGCTACCATGCAATTCGCGCATAACGGGTTTAAAGTCGAACAAATCGACGTGTGAAGGTCCGCCAGATTGAAACAGATAAATGATACTTTTTGCTCGTGGTTTGAAATGGGGAATCCCGGCAATTCCCTGACGTGACTTCTGACTGGCCGCCATCGCTGACAATGCGGAGCCATTCAACATAGACAGTGCAGCAAGTCCCAGGCCGCCAGCTGATTGTGACAAGAAAGCACGCCGAGAAAATTCCAACTGAGCCGCAGAGGTTTGGTGCCAAGGAAGATTCATCAGAGTCTCCGTATATTATTTTGTCGAGATAACTTCGCTCATGTTTAAGATAAGACTTGCAATGGAAGTCCAGGCAGCGTGTTCTGCTGAGTCAAGTTGGTCATTGCTTGGCCGTTCACCTACCGAAAGAAATTCATGGGCAGCCGAGGGATCGTTCCTCCAGCGCTGGAAGTGCCTTTCATAACTCTGCCGGAGAATGGAAAGCTCGTCGGAATCAGGGAGCCTGCTGGTTGCTTCTTCAAATGCAAATCGAATGCGTCCTTCCAAACTATCGTCAGGGGATTCAAGCATGATACGCTCGCCGAAGGCCCGCGCAGCCTCAACAAATTGCGGGTCGTTCAAAAGCACCAAGGCTTGTAATGGGGTGTTAGTCACTTGGCGCCGCATCACGCACAGCTCGCGGTTTGGAGCATCAAAGGCCGTCATTGATGGTGGGGGTGATGTTCGTTTCCAGTAGGTATACATGCTGCGTCGATACAACTTCTCGCCGTGATCCTGAACGAACACCTGGGCAGAGGAGTGCGCGCTTCCAAAATGGCTGACCTCCTTCCACAAAACGGGTGGCTGGTATGGGTAAACACTTTCACCGCCGATGCGAGGCACTAGCAAACCGCTCATTTTGAGCGCGAGGTCACGTACCAGTTCGGCTTCCAAGCGTCGCCGTGGACCACGGGCCAAAAACTGGTTAAGCGGATCACGCTCCAACAGCTCCTGAGTTGTCGTCGACTGTTGCCTGTAGGTTGAGGACATAACGATTGTTTTGATCAGAGCTTTGGTGTCCCAACCATTTTCGACAAACTCGATGGCCAACCAATCGAGTAGCTGCGGATGGCTGGGAGGTTCGCCTTGTAAGCCAAAGTTCTCAGATGTCGCAACCAGACCACGACCGAACAGCATTTGCCAAATGCGGTTAACCGCTACACGAGCGGTAAGTGGGTGATTCTTCTCGACCAACCATTGGGCCAATCCCAACCGATTGGCCGGTGCACCTTCGGCCAGTGGAGGAAGCGCCGAAGGGACACCGGGCTCTACGGCTTCGGTCGGCTGGTCGTATTGGCCTCGATTGAGCATGTAAGTTACCCGCGGTTCGGCTGCCGTGTTCATAACCATTGTCTCGTGTTCAGCAGTCAATTGATTTCGCCGGTCCTCGAGATTGGCGATTGCGTAACGCACATCGGCAAGTTCCGGAGCTACCGAGGCAAAAAAATCTCGCACTCGCGTCGCCTGCTCACTGCTCCGCTGAGCAGGTTCGATTGTTAGCATATGTTGCACATCTTCAGGGACATTTGTTCCATCGTCCTGGCCGGTGAATGCGTAGAAGCGGTAGCGACCAGCCATCAAGGTTGGATCGTCGATGCCAGCGCCTCCCCAAATCATCATTGCCGTCATGAAGGGAGTCAGGGAGGGGTTGACCGGCTCGGAAAATGTAAAAGTGATGTGCTGCGGTTTGTCAAAATCACTACCGGGAGACCAACCATTGTGATCACGTTCGTCGAGGCAATCTTCTGGTGGGTATGTTGGATCCGAGCGACTGGCGGTTGCACGGGAAACTTTCAGCAACCTGTAGAGATCAACCTGGTCAGCGGGGAGCAGGGTAGCAGAGGTGGAAAAGCCAGTCAGAATAAATCCACCCGGAAAGTGTTTCTGACCATGTCCCGAACTTCCACCCGGAAAACTGGGGTCGGGGAGGAACTCGATTCGAAGGCCCTGAATTTCGCTCACGGATTGGTCAAGCTGTAGCGAGACGGATGGCGCGTGTCCTCTAGGAGTCTGCACGAACACGGTATGACCTTCTTGGATTTCGAATGAACCTCCCTGGTTCGGCTCGGTAACTTTGAGTACCCGTAGTGGAAACAACTGAAGTCGCTTGCCTCGTTGGGCCAGATCGCGGCGAGTCGCTTCCTCCCACCGGGGCTGATCGGGATGGGGCTGCAATAGTTCGCTGCGGAGGTTTTCCAATTTTCGGTCAATTGCTTCGACTTCCGCTTTGGTCTGGCGCACTGTGCGTGTCGCAATTTTGGGCCCCGCATTGACTCCCGCTCGTCCATCCAATCCCTCATCACTGAGCGTGTTAAAGTAAGCAAAAAACCGATAGTAGTCGCGCTGAGTGAGTGGATCGTATTTGTGGTCGTGGCATTGAGCGCAGCCCATGGTAAGACCGAGAAAGACTTCACTTGTGGTTCGCACTCGGTCGGCGGCATAGTTCACCAAGTTTTCCTCAGGAATAGTGCCACCCTCGTGAGTAATCATGTGATTACGCGAAAAGCCACTTGCAGTTCGTTGGGACTCGGAGGCATCAGGGACAAGATCTCCTGCGAGTTGCTCGGTGACGAACTGATCGAAGGGCATATTTTCGTTGTAAGCGTTGATCACCCAATCTCTCCAGAGCCACATTTCCCGTCCCCCGTCGATTGAATAACCATTGGTGTCTGCGTACCGTGCCTGATCTAGCCAGGGCATGGCAATACGCTCACCATAGTGGGGTGACTCGAGTAGCTTGTCGACAAGACGTTCATAGGCTCCTTCATCGGTCTGTTCGCTGAATTCGTGAACATCGGCAGATGAAGGAGGCAGGCCAACAAGATCGAGGTAGAGTCGCCTGACTAAAGTGCTCCGTTTGGCTCTGGGCGAGGGAGCGAGTCCTTCTTGTTCCAGTCGTGCAAGAATGAATCGATCCAAATCGTTCGTGGGCCAATCCTGATCTTTCACCTCCGGCAAAGAAGGTCGTGATGGTGGAACAAATGCCCAATGCTCGTTCCAAGATGCTCCTTCGCGGACCCAAGTCTTAAGCAACTCGATTTGCACGGCGGTCAAAGATTTACCAGAGTCGCTGGGAGGCATCCTCAAGTCGCCATCCTCGGATGTGATGCGAGCTATCAATTCGCTCGCCTTGAGATCACCCGGCACAACGGCGCTGTACCCACCTAAATCGCCAAACAGGCCCTCTCGCTTGTCCAGTCGGAGGTCTGCCTCGCGCACGGCTTCATCTGGACCGTGGCATTGAAAACAGGCATCGGAAAGAATAGGCCGAATCTGCCGATTGAAGTCAATCGGCTCAGCCAAAAGCTGTGTGTCAATCAGAAGCAGAGATATTAAAACTAGTATACAGCGATGAGACATAGTTTAACTCGATCATCTTTTGTTGAATCAATTGTATCATCGTTCGGCTTGCGGATACATGTAACACCCAGAGATTTAGTTCAAAGTTTGAAAGCCTAGCCTCAATTACGTATCACTTAAGACTCCTTGAAGGGTCGTGTCTCGCAGCTAATCAGGAATTTTCCCAGGTTCAACGTCTCTCTCCTCAACAGTATGGTAGGCGTAGAGCGTCGCACCCCTAAGCAGAGACTTCTTCAACTCCAAAGTCTATAAGAGAAATGTCCTTACAGGCTTTGATTAGTTCTGCCTGTTTAGGAATGCCATGTCGCGCTAGTGATACATTTTCCAGTAGTAGCTGTCGGAAGTGTAATGGTTACTAAAGCTAGTAAGCACCCTTTAGAATCTGAGAAAAGCCGCACGTCCAAGCGACGACAGTCACATAGAATCCGTAAATTCGGCGAGATAAATAGAAAGTACACCCGAGAGGAGTCGAACCTCTAACCTTCGGATTCGTAGTATGCCCTATACGTGTGAACAGGTATCGGATAAAATGCGAATCGCTTGTTTTACAGTGTTTATTAGATCGGCGTTTTTCCTTTGTAGCATGAATCAGGCGCGATTTAGGTAACATTTTAGGTAACACTTTGAAGCCAACTAGCCGGGTAGCTCCCGGCGTCGGCTCCCATCGGCTGCGAACCCTTCCAAGTAGCAGCCGATGGGGGCGGGTTGGATGGAAGGGATTCAAAATGGCTAAGCAAAGCGACGTTGCGAAGCGACCGGCTGAGGGTATCAACCAGCGCGATTGGCAAGCCGAGTTGCCGTTCTTGGATTGGTCCCCCGAGGGGACTCTCTTTCTCGATTACACCCCGCAAGGCGAGTATGGCTATCGGTGCAAAGATGGCACGTGCATTCCCTTCAGTGACCCCCGATTGAGTGAGTATTCCGCCGATCATGGACCAGCGGCGCATTTTCGCAGGGAAATGCGAGAACTGCGTGCCGTTGCCGATGAAATCCACGAAAGTATTACAGACCTGGAGAATGACGAACCGATACCGCTGGAAATCTTGAGAAAAGACCCTGCAATGGCTGCATGGCTGCATGGCGAAATGCCTGGATATGCGCCCACAGTTTTCGAGCTACACGTGCTACTGCCAGCATTTATCGAGCGACGGCGAAAGCTCCGTGAGAGACCCGTTCAAGTCGTTGTAGAGACGGCAAACAACAGCCAGACCCCTGCCCTGCCAGTCTGCACAATAGATGGCGATAACTCTACCATCGAGTATGGCGGAGTTGAGCATCAAAGCATCTCGTTTGAATGCGCGATTCTCTTTCAAGAGTTGGTGGAAGCGTATCCCGAGCGAAAGGGACTCACAACTCCCGACAGACCACAGCCGAGACGCATGATTGCCAAGCTCCCCGAACCTTTGCGGATTCTAATTGATACCGACAAAAAGGGCAGTGTTTTACGGCTGCAATAATTTTGTCGAACGTTCGACAGATTTTGTATGAACGTTCGACACTGGACATCTCCTAAACTACCCGCACTGAGTGCGAGCCAAATTCGCACCGTGTTCACAAGAAACACCTACTGCGGAGTATCTTCATGGCAGACCAACAACGCGAACCGGGCGTTATTAGTGCGGATTGTGCCTACGATCTAGCACAAGTCAAAAATCGTTTGGGCCTGGGCCCGGCGGCGATTCGCACTGCCCGCCGCAAGGGACTCATCGTTCGTCGAATAGGGCGCAAATCGTTCGTGATGGGAAGGGACATTCTGACTTACCTGGACCAGCACGCTGTCATTGTGCAATGAGAAAAAACAAGCCCGGTCCGCAGTGGCTATTGCGGGGTCCGGGCGGATTCAAGGTTTCACCGATGAATAATGGCAAAGTCAAATCGAAAAAGCAAGGTAAGCGCTCTTTTAAGGCTAGTCCCATAAGAGCCAGAAAACGGCGTTCTAGAGCTGAAATTCAAGCGATTCGTGATGTTCTGAAAGAAATCACTTCGCTATACAACCCGATGACGGTCCGGCAGTGTTTTTACCAACTTGTGTTTCGCGGCGCGATCGACAAGAGCGAACTGGAATACAAAAACACGGTTTGCCGACTTCTAGTTGAGATGCGGCGGAGTGGCGAGATTCCGCCACACTTCATTGCCGACAATACGCGGTGGATGCGGAAGCCTGAGACGTTTCATTCACTTTCGCAAATGCTCGATGAGACGCGGAAATTCTACCGGCGAGCATTGTGGGATTCACAGAAAGTCTATGTCGAGTGCTGGCTAGAGAAAGAAGCTCTCTCGGGTGTTCTGTGGGATGTCACTTCAGAGTGGGACGTGCCGCTGATGGTCACTCGTGGCTATCCTAGCTACTCGTTTTTGTTTGAAGCATCTCTCGCACTGAAGGGTGCAGGAAAGCCCTGTCACCTCTTCTACCTTGGCGACCATGATCCGAGCGGTTTGGACATCGACCGTTTCGTAGAGCAACAGCTCCGAGAGTTGGCTCCTGAAGTCGAACTTCACTTCGAGCGCATTGCAGTCACTCCAGATCAAATCGAAGAGATGGGGCTACCGACCAGACCGACCAAAAAAACCGATTCAAGAAGCAAATCGTTTGAGGGTGATTCGGTCGAAGTTGATTCGATTGACCCTGAAGAGCTACGCGAACTTTGTCGAGAGAAAATCCTTTCCTATATCGACAAAGCTGCGATGGAACGATTGCGGATTGTTGAAAAAGCCGAGAAGTCAACGCTCATGGAGATGATTGAAAACATGGGCTGATAGTCGGCTACAACTGAAAGTGACGCTGCCCACATAGCGACCAAGGCGAGAGCACAGTCCGGCAGCATTGATTGATTGTTCGAAATGTTTGACCGTTTCGTAGGAGCGCAACTAAAACAGCACGGCTGAGCGCTGGGGAACGGGTACCAAGATAGCCTACGTCGATGCAGTACGGGATTCCGAAGTCCTTTGGCATCTGCCCTCTATCACCGAAATTCGTTTCGGGGGTAGGGGGCGATACGCGCCAGAATAACCGAGCCCTTTGGCATCTGGGGTTTAGAAGAAAGGCTTAGCGATGAGCGATGACGACAAGCGAAGTGTGATGCTCGACAAGCGTTGCGATAGGTGCGGCGCTTCCGAGTATCGAGATCACCCCTGTCACAACGGTCAGTCGTTGCGACGTGATTGTGCGAAGTGTTCGCGGACTCTTCGGTTCGTGAAGTGGCACGGCTCGTGGGAGAGTCCCGCGCCTGATTCACCACCTTTTTGTGCAAGTTGTGAAAGTAAATGACGATGAGCAAAATTCGCTGGTCTGAAGCTCCGATCATTTATCTTCCGATCCCCACGTGTCCGGGATGCGGGACGATAAGAAAGCCCGACATCAAGCACGTCGATCGCGCGGGCGATGGAAGCTTCTCACGTCAGTGCGTTTGCCGTGAGTGTGGCGCGAGATTCGTTTTAGTGTTTGAACTCCCGGAATCTGGGGAAGTGCATTCTCAAGCCCCTATGATTGTCATGAAAGGGATGGAACATGGAACTTAATTTATCGATTTTCTCAGTTGGACAGGCGAGCGCACTTCTCCAGGTCATGCCTGGAAAGATTCAAGCGGCTGCGCGGTCACTTGCAATCACGCCATGTTTGAAGATCAATGGAATCGACCATTATTCGGAATCGGACTTGCAAAGAATCTCAGATCATTTGAAGACCACCGGCAACAGTAGAGGGAGTTTTCCAATTGTTGATTGATTCATCACCGTTGTGGACTGGCGACCTGGAGAGCGAAAGTGGTCTTGCCGAGCCGTGGACAAAGATCGATGGGCGGGTTGGCGTCATCACCGTCGATGGCATGATCGATGCGGATGCTTGGCACTGGCTGGCAAATGAGATTCAATCGGCGCGCATCGATCCCGATATTGATTATCTGCTCATCACAATCAATTCACGCTCACAAGAGTGGCTGCGACATTGGGAAGCAATCGCTGCCCTCCAGGAAGCATCACGTGAGATGCTCACAGCATGTTTCATCGATTGTGCGTTTGGACTCGGGATTACCTTAGCGCTCACGTGCCGTTTTGTGGTTGCTTCACGAAGGGCAGAGATCGGCAAGTTGACCGGTGATAGTTCGTGTGAGAACTGGCCCGGCAAGAAATCGACAGAGCACACGCTTTCAACACCGATCATCGCTGGCAGTGAATGGCGGCGTGGGATTCCTGGAGTTGCCGTCAATCGGTTGGTGAGTGGCATCATCGGCGGCATGGAAGCCGAGCAAATCGGACTGGCAGACCTGGTTCACTACATGCCAGAGGAAACGACCGCGTATCTCAAGGATAGGGTAAAAGCAGGATGAAACCAGAATTCACGATCTACGCTTTGCACGGACTGCCGACAAATTTCGAGAGTCCAGAAGCTCGCGCGGCGATGAGGGCTGCACTCTTCCCGAGACCTGCATCAATCGACTGGAAGTCTGACCGCATGCAGCATACGTCAATTGTAGGACCAATAGGGTGTTCTGCCCTTGCTATCAAAACAGTTAAGACTAAAGTGATTCATCTCAAT
>CALALR010000012.1 GCA_937925545.1 uncultured Planctomycetaceae bacterium | reverse complement strand
AAGTTGTTGCTGATTAGTCCTTTGTGACGTCCTGCTGACGTTCGGCAGTGCAGCTTGTTCGGAAGAAAAGTATCCCAATGGGATACTTTCTGCGATTCAAGGAGCACTTACGATGTCAGATTCTGCAAGCACTCATCGCGTACCCAAGTATTGCAAACAGCGTGACAAAAGCCGTGGTGACAGGGCCTATGTCAGAATCGATGGCAAGAAGATTCCCCTCGGCAAGTATGGCTCACCCGAGAGTCGAGAAAAGTACGCCGAGTTGATTGGCAAGCCATTGGCAGAGAAATTCCAAGCAAAGGGTAGGCTTACCGTGTCGATGCTCATGGCCGAATATCTCATTCACGCCAAAGAGTATTATCCGCAGACACAGCAGCGGAGGGTCACAGAGTTTGACGCGATACGGTGCGCCCTTCGGCATGTTCGACAAGTTGCTGGTTCCTTGCCCGCAATTGAATTCGGCCCCAAGAAACTAAAGGCGGTACGACAATCGTTTATCGAGGCGGGTCAATGTCGAGGTACCGTCAACCAGAATTCCAAGCGTGTCGTTCGTATGTTCCGATGGGCAGTCAGTGAGGAATTGATCCCTGGTGCGGTATGGCAGGATTTGGCTGCTGTAGGTGGCCTACGTCGAGGGAAAACTGCCGCAAAGGATCGCCCTCCGGTGCTCCCGGTCCACGATAACACGGTTGATGCCACCCTGCCCTTTATGCCTGAGGTTGTCGCCGATATGGTTCGTTTGCAGCGGGCAACGGCCATGCGGCCTGCGGAGGTTTGCATGATCCGCCCCTGCGACATTGATCGAACTGGCGAAGTGTGGCTCTATCGCCCTGAAAGTCACAAGACAGAGTATTGTGGGAAGGAACGGCAAGTCTTGATAGGTCCGAGGGGGCAAGAAATTCTCTTAAATTACCTAATTCGAGATTCACAAAACTACTGTTTTCGTCCATGCGATAGCGAAGTCAAGCGAAGGGCAAGTCAGCATGAATACAGAACGACCCCAATCACATATGGCAATCGTCCTGGGACGAATCGAGTGGACAATCCTAAACGTTCTGCAGGTGAGAAGTACGACACGAATGCCTACCGTAGAGCCATCCATCGTGCCTGCGATAAGGCCTTCCCTGTTCCTGAGGGGATGGAGGGGGAAGAGGTGAAAGCGTGGAAGTCTGCCCATCGGTGGTCCCCGAATCAGTTGCGCCATTCAGCAGCAACAGAAATCCGCAAGCAATTCGGCCTTGAGGCCACGCAAGTGATTTTGGGTCACAGTGCGGCGGACATTACCCAAGTTTATGCCGAGCGCGATCTAGCAAAGGGTTTGGAAGTGGCGATGCGCATAGGTTGAAAAAAGTATTGACACTCACTCTGGGATTCGTATGATTACGCTTGTGAGGAGACAAATTCAGGATCTAGTAACAAAGCCAGAGTATGGGATCCTGAAGGACCTCCTTCAACAAGTTGTTCGCTGTGAGCGAAAATGAATTCTTAACATGGATAACGCGTAAGTTCAGACTTCGTAAGTACACACCACGTTAGTAGCTCACAGGGGATCAGACTAAGCTAGCTTTGATGCGGCCATCTGGCAGTTGCATTATGCGGAGTGCCTTTTTCTTTGCACAACTGGCATTCTTAGCGGGAATTCGACGACTTAGCTTAGTGCTGACCGACAAACGCTTTCATGCGTTGTCGGTCGGTGCTGCTTTCTCAAGTGCGACATGATCGGCGACGCAACTATTACATCAGTTGCAAGGTACGATCATGATCAGCATTCTACTAACAATGGCCAGTTTACTGGTATTCGCCAGTATTCTCCAAGCTAAATATCTCTCTCCTACTGAAGCCAGCAAGATCATCCCTGGCCGTCCTCATAAAAACACAGTCCGTCGCTGGATGTCCAAGGGCTATGACGGGGTGATTCTCCCTAGTTTTCGTATTGCTGGAAGAAGATTCACCACTCAGGAATCTGTCGAGGAATTCGTCTCAACGCTGATGGGCAAGGACAGCATAGGGGACAAGCACCCTCCCTCCACCGCTCACGTTGAGGCCGAGAATCGGCTCGATGAGCTGGGTGTCTAAACCACTTCACCACGTCCCGCGCGGGCAGAAAAAAGCCCGCAACTCTGTGGCGGAGTATGCGGGCAAATTTCGGAGCATATAGCATGATAAGCAAAAATACTCGGTCAGGCAATGATCGACCCGCAACGGCTGCTATCGAACTCTGCAGCATCACTCACGTCGACGGCCAGTTGTTCGTCACTTTCTCCAACGGGCCAGACAACTGGAGTCTCCCAGTCAAAGCAGTGGACGTGCAAAGCTTCAAGAAGTTTCAAGCGAAGGTTGCCGATGTACTGGGGTCTGGATTAGCCATGACAGCCAAGATGAGCGTCGGGCGCAACGTCGCTCAGAGGAATGGGATTGGGCCGTGGAAGCTGCCTTCAATTCGGGGGGCGCGGAATGACCAACGCAACTCTTAATGGCAAGGCTGCCGTTCTGAGCAATCAAGAGCAGCCCCCTATGCTCACTGTCGACCGCGACAACATCCCCGATGGGCTGAAGAGTTTTGATCGATGGATTTGTTGGAAATGGCAGTGGAATGAAAAGCTTAAGAAGTGGGACAAGCCCCCCTACAACCCGCGAGATGGCAAGCGTGCCAGCATCAACGACCCGAAAAACTGGTTGACGTTTGAGCGGGCACTTGCAGCTCAACATCAACACGGGCGGTATGGCCTCGGATTTGTACTGGGCGAAGGCGATGGGGGCCTGCACTTTTCAGGAATCGACCTGGATGATTGCCGAAACCGCGAAACTGGAGAGCTATCAGACCTTGCAAAAGACATAGTCGCCAAGATGGATACTTATTGCGAAGTCTCTCCCAGTGGTACTGGGATTAAGCTGCTGTTGATCGGTTCGCTTCCCCCAAAGCATCGAACTGAGAACAACGATGCGACTGTAGAGATCTACACGAGAGGGCGATACTTTACGGTCACTGGTCAGCGCGTTAACGGCACGCCGAGACGAATAGATAATCGGCAAAAGCAGCTCCAGGAGGTCTGGCAGAAGTACATCGGCAATGAAAAGCCAAATCTGAAACAACGTGCACCGCAGGTTCACGCGGAAGTACATGCTGAGTGCCTCAAAGAGATTCTTACCTTCACAAAGAATATGGAGGACAGCAACGATGGATCCAAGAGACTCTATATAGCGGCGATACGGGTTGTTGCTTTCAATCTCTCTGATGCTCAAGCAATTGCCACTCTCAGGGCTTATGAAACCAAAAAACCATTTCCTAAAGCTTGGACAGATCAGGAAATCTTGCAACGCGTGAGAGATGTCGAAGATGGAGACATTGTCAAACGAGGATCTGGTGTCGTTATACGCAACTACGAAGAATTCGAAGATGAGGATGCGGAGCAGGAAGAGCCCAAAAAAGGAGAGAAAGCTTCAAAAAAGTGTGTCCCCCTGATGATGGGAGACATTCTCGAAGAAATTGATGAATTGCGGGACAGATGGCCTCGTCGTGTTGACAATACGCTGTTTGTCGATGATGAACATGGATTGAGTTGGTTTGATCGTCATAAGGCACCAGGCCTATTTGGTTGGCTGCAGCGTCATCATCCGGTGGATTGGAAACGTGGGGCCAGCTATGTCAGCCAAACAGAATTGTTTGCCGAGATGGAACGGACAGCCCACCGCTACGATGCGATTGAACTACTTCCCCATGAGCCACCGATTGAGGGCATCTATTATCGTGGGACTACCCCCCCACCTGGAGATGGCAGTCATCTCCGCTGGGTCTTAGATCGGTTCCGGCCGGAGACTACGATTGACTATGATCTGATTAAGGCAGCGTTCATGACGGCCTTGTGGGGCGGTCCTGCTGGTTGTCGGCCTGCCTTTGTTATATCGTCAGACCACGGGCGTGGGGTAGGCAAATCCAAAGTGGCACAGATTATCGGTGATCTCTGCGGCGGGATTATCGATGTCAGTGCCGGAGAAGATATTTCTCAACTCAAAACTCGATTTCTGACTCCTGAAGCGAGGACCAAACGTATCGCCCTCATCGATAATATCAAAACCATGAAGCTCTCGTGGGCTGAACTAGAAGCACTTATAACTTCGCAGGTTATTAGTGGTCGCCAACTATATGTTGGCGAAGGCCAGAGGCCTAACCTGATAACCTGGTTTCTCACGCTCAATGGAGTCAGTTTGGCAACCGACATGGCACAGCGTTCTGTCATCATTAAGGTAGTGAAGGGCGAGAATATAGGCACCTGGCTGGAAGAGACGAGGGCCTACATTGAAAAGCATCGCAGTCAGATCATCGGCGACATTATCGCGGCACTAAGTGCAGAGCCCTTCCCACTAGCTCAGTATTCACGATGGGCCACTTGGGAGCAGCATGTTCTCAGGCGGCTGCCAGAACCTGGCGAAGCCCAGCGGGTGATTCTTGAGCGGCAAGGAGAAGCCAATTGCGAGTTGGATGAGGCCGAGATAATCGAAGGCTATTTTGCCGATCAGTTGGAGAAGAGGGGGTATTGTTCACAGACTGTCCAAGTCCGTATCCCAGTATCTATCGTGGCTGAGTGGTACAACTCAGCGACCAATGATAGGGCTAAGACTCAGGCAGTAAGCCGACATCTCAACCAGATGGCAACCGAAGGGCAGCTGAAGCGACTGGAATCAGATCCGTCTCGAACACATGGGCGGTGTTTTATATGGACCGGAAGCAAAGCGGACGTAGTGAACGAGCATATTTGCAACGATTTGCAAGATCGATTGGAACAGAACCACTAGGACACAAAGGACGCTTAGGACGCTTAATTTGATTGTACCCATTCCACAGGATTTCGACTTCTCAGGCACACTTATGGCTGCACAGAACACATTAGCGGATACCGTCCTAACCGTCCTAGGAGTCAGCGACTCTCGACCATGAAGGGGCCCCATGACCTTGAGTTTTTTTACCATCTCTCCCCCCGGTTCGCCTTAAGGGAACCTCGTTAGCCAGGCTCTCACTGGGGACACAAAACGCTTGTTAATTTAGCTAATTCGGTCGACTACTAATAGCTTTCCTGCAAACGCTCGATATGAAATAATGACTTTGGCTCACCCGGTGTCGTCACGGGCGTTTGGAGCCCAGTTCGTCCTTCGGATTGAGCAGGGTTCGCACTGGAGAGCCACTGTTTTCAAAGTTCCCCAACCTTTTCGAATAAGGAATGTGTGATGAGAGTTTTTCTTGTTCTATTAGCCCTTTGTTCGTTGGTGAGCTTGCCATCTTCAGCATCTGCTCATGGGCCATATTACGCGGGTGGGTACGGGTATTCAGGCTATAGTCCTCGTTGGGACTACGGATTCCATTCCTCCATCTATAATTCGCCGTATTGGAGTCATTCAAGATGCTACCAGCCTTACTACTACGGTCTGGATCCTCGTGGTTATGGACGCGTTCCCATGAACGTCGGTTACTAGAGACACACTCACGATTGGTGCAACATTTAACCTCACTGCACCCCCTTAGCTGCCCTTACACAAAGAATTTCTCTTCGTGATTCACGAAACCTATTTATAATTGGTCCCCTCACGCGAATTGAAAGAGATCTGCTTCAGCGTAATACTCTTCCATGAATCCTAAAATAGGGGATTTCTGCCTTTCGACCTTTGGTTCCTCCTTACCAACCCAATTCTAAATAGAGCTGAAAAGTCATATGTTAATTTGGGAAATTTAGAGTCGTGATAGCCTATTTTTATAGGCCCAAACAGCTGTGACTTATTTTTGTCTTAGTTACGAATCTACCCATGCTAATATGGGAGTTTTTTGTAATGAATCAATCACCCACCCAGTCGGCACAAAGAATCTCTGCCTGCTCCAACACGGTTTGCGTCGCGCTCTCCTGCATATGCTAAGATTTTCCTCATTGCAATAAAATAAATCGACCCTTCAAGCATTATTTAACGCATCCTCCGCGACTAATAGGACATTCGTCTATGATCTCTCCAAAGTTATTCGGCCTTTTTATTCGCTGTGATATGAAATCAAGGACCCGCATCTCGCAGTATTGTCTCCAAAGAGCATCCTTGACTCTTTTCTTCTGTTGCAGCCTGGTAACGAGTGCCTCTACAGACCAACTCGATTGGGAAAATCAGGCGGTTTTTGGAATCAACAAGCTCCCGCCGAGGTGCGCTTCGCAGCCTTTCGCCGAACGGGCCAAGGCACTTGAAGCAATCCCTGCAGAGAGCGAGTACTATTTCCCGCTAAATGGAGACTGGCAGTTCCACTGGTCGCCTGATCCAGAAAGCCGTCCAGCTGATTTCTACCAGCCTCGATTTGACGCGAGCGACTGGAAAAAGATTCCGGTACCCAGCAATTGGCAGTTGCAAGGTTATGGCGTGCCACTCTATTCAAATATCACTTATCCATTCAAGAAAGACCCTCCCCGGGTGATGGGGGAGCCTCCTCAAAAGTATACGAACTACTCGCAGCGAAATCCGGTGGGGTCGTATCGCCGCGAGTTTCAAGTACCTCCTGACTGGAAGAACCGCCACATCTATCTGCAATTCAATGGAGTAGACTCGGCGTTCTATGTCTGGGTCAACGGCAAGAAAGTCGGCTATAGCCAGGATAGTCGGACCCCAGCGATATTTGACATTTCGGAGTTTTTACAGGAGGGTGAGAACACCCTGGCCGTGGAGGTCTACCGCTACAGCGATGGAAGCTATCTGGAAGACCAGGATTTCTGGCGGCTGAGCGGAATTTTTCGCGATGTATTTCTCTGGTCGACGGCGGATACCACGATACGTGACTATTTTGTGCGTACCGATCTAGATGAAGCGTATCGAGATGCGGAGTTTCAAGTCGAACTCGAGATTGATAACAAATCCCAGCAAGATCGCTCGTGCCAGGTGCAGGTGGAACTGTTGGACGACCAGGGTGGGGTCATGTTCGAGCAGCTCTCTGAAAAGATCGATGTACCCGCGGGAAAGCCTTCCAAGATTGCCATCGAACAGCAGGTTGAAAACCCAGCCAAGTGGTCTGCCGAGCAGCCGAATTTGTATCGCATGGTTCTCACCTTGCTTGAAGACGGAACTGCGCAGGAAGTACAGTCGTGTCAGGTTGGCTTTCGTGAGGTAGAGATTTTGGATGGACTGCTGCACGTCAATGGACAGCGGGTTTACCTCAAAGGGGTGAACCGGCACGAACATGATCCACGCACCGGTCACACCATTTCTGAAGAGTCCATGATCGACGACATTCGGCTCATGAAACAATTCAACATCAACGCCGTGCGGACTAGCCACTATCCCGACGATCAACGCTGGTATGAACTCTGTGACCAGTATGGGTTGTATGTGGTCGACGAAGCGAACATCGAGTCGCACGGCATGGGTTATGGACCGGAATCTCTGGCCAAGGATCCCAGTTGGGGCCCCGCGCATCTGGCTCGAACCCAGGCTATGGTTGAGCGGGACAAGAATCACCCCTCAATCATTATCTGGTCGCTGGGCAACGAGGCCGGTAATGGCGTCAATTTCATGCAAAACTACGATTGGATCAAACAGCGAGATCCATCTCGACCGGTTCAGTATGAGCAGGCAGGATTTCAAGACCGCAACACAGACATTCGTTGCCCCATGTATGCGAGAATCGAGCAGATCGTCGATTATGCTGGGAATTCCCCCGATCGGCCTTTGATTCTCTGCGAGTACTCCCATGCGATGGGCAACAGCGTGGGAAATCTGCAGGACTATTGGACTGCGATCGAATCTTACCCCCATCTGCAGGGAGGATTCATTTGGGATTGGGTAGACCAAGGTCTCTATAAGAAAACCGATGATGGTAAAGAGTTCTTTGCCTACGGAGGAGATTTTGGCGACTTCCCGACCGATCGAGATTTTTGCTTGAACGGATTGGTGGGGCCCAATCGAGAGCCAAATCCTCATTTTTGGGAAGTAAAGAAGGTTTACCAGCACATCAAGGTGCGGGCAACAGATAATCAGCAAAAGCAATTTGTGGTGCGAAACAAATACCACTTCACCAATCTAAACAAATTCGACGCTAAATGGATCCTGCGTCGCGACGGAGAAACGATTGATTCAGGCAGCTTGGGTCGATTGGATGTGCCTCCGCAAGAGGAATTTGAGCTGGAAATACCCTTGCCCGAACTGGCAGACAACGCCGAGTATCTGCTGACGATTCAGTTTCTTTTACTGGATGCCACCCCGTGGGCTGATGCGGGGCACGTGGTTGCCTGGGATCAATTTCCGCTGACCGATTTTTCCCGTAGTTCGCACAGCGAAAAAGCAGACGTTTCCCAAGTGAAGGATTCTCCTTCCAGCTATCTGCTCACCTGGGAGCGTGTTTCGGCCACGATCGACAAGTCTAACGGTGCACTGACATCCTACAAGATTGACGACGACGAATTATTAACACAACCGCTCGTACCAAACTTTTGGAAACATCCCAATAACAACCAGTGGGGCAGCGGTTATGACAAACGACTTGCCATTTGGAAGAACACAGCGGAA
The DNA here is from genome assembly GCA_937925545.1 of uncultured Planctomycetaceae bacterium. Classification (GTDB taxonomy): domain Bacteria; phylum Planctomycetota; class Planctomycetia; order Pirellulales; family Lacipirellulaceae; genus Bythopirellula. Next base: position 273,487 of record CALALR010000012.1, on the reverse strand, counting down.
GAGCGTGTGCTGAAAAGAATTTCGCTCTCCAGCGAGGACGGAAAGCAACGCATCCAGGTCGCTTTTGAACTACCGACCTTGGGGGCACAGTACTTTTTGGACTATGGCGTCGGCAGTGCAGGGGAGCTTACGCTGCATGCTCGTTACATTCCTGGAGAGCAGGAAATACCCATCATGCCACGATTTGGTATGCAAACGGCAGTTCCCAAGCAGTTTGATGAAATTACCTGGTACGGGCGTGGACCTCAAGAAACTTACTGGGATCGTAAAACTGGGGGTGAGATTCGAGTCTACGAATCTGAGGTGGAAGCTTGGAATCATCCCTACATCCGACCCCAAGACGTGGGAAATCGGACGGACATCCGCTGGCTGACTCTCCTCAATCAAGACGGATTAGGATTGAAGTTTGTTGGCATCCAGCCGCTGAGCATGAGTATTTGGCCTTTTGCGCTTGAGGACCTGGAAGTTGCCAGACACCAAATCGATCTCTCCCGTCGCGACTTCAATGTCGTTCACATCGACTGGAAGCTGCATGGAGTGGGGGGGGATGATAGTTGGGGCGCGCATACGCATCCCGAGTACACGCTTTCTGGCAACGAGACCCACGAGTACAAGTTTGCACTGATTCCTAAGATTCCAGAGGCAGAGAACCGTAACTCGGAGTAGTCAGTTAGATTCCGAAGGCTCGTCGACCAGGACGCCAGCAAGTCATCATGCATCCGAAGATAAGCACACCAGTTGCGGGCTCGGGGATCGATTGGAACTCTGCCACAACCGGGGAAGCACCGGTGAATTGACGTTGCCAGTCGAGGAAATCGCGTCCGTCGGAGAGGCCATCGCCGTTGGCATCGGCTGAGCCGTCTACTCCGTAGGCAAGTTGCCAACGAACGAGATCTTCCGAATCCACATCCCCATCGCGATCAAAGTCAGCAGTTGCGTTGGGAGTGAAGAACTCTGCCTGGACTGTCTGATAAGCTCCTCCCACCCCATATGTGAGCGCAAGCTGTTGAGGAGCCGCCGGATTGTAGATCGTGCCCAGATCGATCCAGGCTCCCGGTTCCAGCGACGAAAGACCCAGCAAGCGACCCTCGGCCAGCAGATTCGTGTTGGGAGTGCCTAGAACTTCCCAACCAGCACCCAAGCCATCGCCCGCAGGAAAGTTCACGCGGTTTTGGGTCTCAAGGCTCTTCCAACCAGTGGATTGAATTGCGGCTTGGGTGCTGGATATTTCGTAATAATCCAGCTCCACCGCCGCTTCAGTCAGATTCCTAATTGCCCCTTGTCCCGTGAGTAGATCGACTTCCAGTGTTAAAGACTGAATTGCAGGGATAAGGTTGCGGATTTGTGCATCGGTCAGCGCAGTATCATATATACGAAAGTCATCAATCAGACCGATAAAATCTCCACTGGGGGCAAAAACGGGGGAACGTCCAATATCCAAATTGGTTGCAGATCCTCCTCCGGTATTGATAAATGTGCCACCAGGGTTTCCACCGGTTGGGACGCCTACGAGTGGATCACCGTCGAGAAGGACTTCGACGTCCAGATAATCAAAAGCCCCATTCGGAACCCGGATTGCTAAATGATGAAAACCTGCGTCGGCCCCAGTGAAGTCGTAGCCGTTTCCCCAGGTCACGTTGCCCCCGCTGTAGCGTAAGCGAATGCCACCCCCTTCAAGCGACACATCGAACGACTGACCAGTACCGCCCGAACCGTAGCCAAACATCTTGTTCTCAACCCCCACCAGTTCTTGACTGAAGAAAAAGGCAATCGTTCGAGGATTGTTCGACACAGGGGCGGGGTTTTGACTGGCAGGGAGTCGGGCGTACGAGGTACCATCGTCATTTGGCAAGCGAATCGCATTTCCGATAACGCCGGGAATCCCAATGCCAACATTGTTGAACAAGGTCGCATTGTTGGGTGTACCCGCGCTATCCACAACGGTGGAGCCTGTGATGTCGTCAAACGTGTAATGGACCAGCAGTGCAGCATGAGTCTCTGCTAAAAAGGCTGACAATAGCACACAGAGTACATTTAATCCGACTAGTGAGGACTTCATAATCTTGCCCTCCCCAGTCGAAAACGCAGTGACACCGCTTGCATCAGGACAAACCCAGCATACCAGGTGAATCCTGGTTCGGGTACACGATTTACCATCGCTTCGAAGGATCCACTTCCGTGAAACAGTTCGTACTGGGACTTGAAAAGTGAGAAGTCGAAACGATCAATCTTTCTATCGAGATTGATATCGCCTGCCGCATAACCTTCTACCAAAGAAAGCTGAGAAATATCACTGCCAAACGCCGATTTCAACTGCAGCCAGTCTGCCGCATTGATGCCATTCGCACCGTTGAAGTCCCCTTGCACTGTTGGCCAGAGGACATCTGGCAATGCAACGGCCAAACCGGTGGACTTGAGGATCGGCATAGAAGTACGGGTCTCCTTCAAATGGTTGTGGAGATTCGCGCTGAGTTCAAAAGCTTTGGTGGCGTTGAATGCTAAGAGGTTGGTCGTTTCACTGAGGTCGTTCAACAAATCGTACAGCTCATAGGTCCGGGTTTCATATTGAAAAACCATTTTGAACTGGTCGTCCCGGATGGCACTGACGAATGCCCCGCCATCGAAGGGGATGCCCTGTCCGGGGGCGAGGTTATCTTGATTACTGCGGTGGGGCATGTGCCAATATTGGTAGCCCCGGTCGTGGAGGCCACCTTCCAGGGCGCGGGCAAAGCTGACACCATCCATATTCGAATTGCGCGGCACCGAGGCATTCCCTTCCAGGCCGGTCATCTCCAACAACGTCGGATAGATGTCGTAACTGGAGACCCGCGCATCGCGTGCTGTGCCTTGAGTGATATTCGAGTTGCCTGTCCAACTTGCGATAAAGGGTGTGCGGATGCCTCCTTCGTAAATGCTTCCTTTGCCCTCGCGAAGCGGTGCGACGCTTGTCGCTCGTGGATAACCTAGTTCACCTATATTTAAGCCGCCATTATCCGATCCCAACAAGACGATTGTGTTATCGAGAATGCTGTCCGACAGATCACCGTTACCATCTGGGTCTTCGAGTCGGTCCAATACGCGGCCAAGGGCTTCGTCCATCTTTTCGACCATCGCTGCGTAGGTAGCGTTGTTGTGCCCGCGGAGATCTACACTCTGGCTGGTGAGACTGGCGATCTTTGTCTGGTATTTGCTTACCAGAGGAGCGGGCGCTTGGAGGGGGACATGCACCAGGTAGGGTGCGAAGGTCAGAAAGAATGGATTTCCGCTTGCCGCTCGTTGCTGGACATAGCCCTCGGCAAAGCCAGCTAAGACGTCGGAGAGATAAGCATCTGTCGGATAGCCACTGCCCGGGGTAATACCCGGCATGTTGGACCAGCCACCATCGGCCCCCGCAAAGAATCCGTCGCCGCACGGGCATCCTGAACTTCCGCCAGCGATGTTGTAGTCGTAACCATGAGAAGTGGGGAGGGACCCCGCATGCCACTTGCCCACGTAGCCCGTGTGATAGCCGCCTGCAGAAGATCCAAGTGATTCGGCGAGAGTGATTTCGGTGGATGGAATGGCAGAAGTCGAAATGGGCGATTGAAGCGTCGCACTGGTGTTAGACGATCCTCCGCTACCGCCTGCCAAATACGTATAATTCGTGCGCGCGGTAGTCTTACCGGTCATTAGGGAAGACCGCGTCGACGAACAAACGGGCGACGCTGAATAAGCCTGGTTGAAGACGACCCCTGATTGTGCCAATCGCAACATATTTGGCGTTTCGTAGACAGAGCTCCCGGTCGGATTGAGTGCCGAATCGAATTGCCAATCGGTCCATCCTAAGTCATCGACGAAGAACAAGACAATATTGGGTCGATTCTGCGCACTAAGCGGCTCAGGGCTAAGCCCCAAGAACAGCGCGCTTAAGATGCCGAGAAAGACAAAACGTGATGTCAGGCTTCTTTCAGTCTTTGCGACCAATAAAATGCAAATCATACCCCACTTGTCTTCGTCCACGTTCCGCCTATTCGCCAGCGTTGGTTTTTGCCGAGTCAGTTTGCGAGGAGCTTTTGTTAGATGCGAGTCGCTTATCCAGTTTTTCACGATGATCGGCTATATTCTCCTGATTTACCACTGAACAAGGTAAGAATACGAATCCCGTACCACCAAGAGGAATAGAGTGTTCATTGCTATTGAATAGAGAAGTCAAGAGTCGCACGGACTCAAATCCATATTCGTAAGTTCCTTGAACGACGGTCGCGAAAATCGCACCGTTGGCCACTCCTTCTAAAGTAGCCTCATGCTCATCGAAAGCAACAATCTTGATGTCGCCAATCTTTTCTTCGTCCTTGAGTACCTTCAAACAGGCCGGGCCATTATATCCATAAAGCCCGACCATACAATCGATATCCTTGTGTTGTTCAATCGCATTCTTTACGTTTTCTTCCGCCTGTTTGGAATCCTGGTCGTCGAGATAAGTTTCCATGACGATCCATTTATCGCCATAAGCTTTCTTAAGGGGATAATCGGCTTCCTCGGACTTTGAATCCGCGCCGACAAGCTGGGAATGAAATCCACGCAAACGCTCCTTTGCATTGTCACGCTCGACGTCGCCGATAAATACAACGATGTTACCGCCATCAGGCAATGCTTCTTCAACGACCTTAGCACACATCTTCCCTGCCACAAAGTTGTTGGTCCCCACATAACAATGACGTAAAGACTGAGGGGCATCGTTGTCGAAGGTGACCAGGATACTTTTAGTTGCCAAGCGACTTAGCAAAAGTGATTGCTCATCCGGAGCAATGGGACTGATGGCAACGCCATTTGACCCTTTCGACTCGACCTTCGCCAATTCGATTGTTTGGTCTGCAGGCCTGCCAGAAGGAGTATGAACTTCCAAATCCACACCGTATTCATCCGCAGCCGCCTGCGCGCCTGCAACCACCGTATCCCAAAAAGGATCGGGACCGCCGACGATAAAATCAAAATGCGGCTTGCCAGTAGATGTAGTTTTCGTCTCTGCTATGCTTTCCCAATAGCCACGTGCGATGAAACCGACCACTAGGCAGCCTATCAGCGATAGGGGCAGCCAGATTGATTTGGATTGAGTTGTTGAGTCGTTGGCCATGAGTGAATAACTCCTGTCCACTAATTGGTTTTGGCAGTTGCCGCTTCGGCAGCGTATCTGGGATTTGCTTCGGGCATGATGGCTCCGACAGATTCTCGCCACTTAGCTAGCTTTTCTGCCAAAACAGCAAGTTGCTGCTGCTCCGAATCAGCCAGATTGTGTTGTTCCCCAAGATCTTCTTCCAAATAAAATAGCTCTGGCTTAAAAGGGCCATACCATTCTATCAGTTTCCAGTCACCTTGACGGACAATTCCTCCTGGTCGTCCACCTTGATTTCCATAATGAGGGTAGTGCCAATAGACGGTATCTCTATCGAGTGTGTCACCACGTAGCGCCGGCACGAGGCTCACTCCGTCCACATGCTGCGAGTCCAGAGGGGGTAGATGTGCAAGTTCCAAGAAGGTGGGAAAAAAGTCCGTACTAGTGATGATTTCATTGGACTCGCTACCCGGCTTAGTGAGTCCTGGAGCCTTCACGATTGTCGGCACGCGAATTCCCCCTTCGTAAAGCCAGCCTTTGCCCCCCCTTAATGGTGCATTGCTCGTGGGCCAACCTTGATCAGGGCTGACACCCTGATCACCGGTCGAGAGACCTCCATTGTCTGAGGTAAAGACGACAACAGTGTTTTCCGCCAGCTTCAAATCCTCAAGCTTCTTTAACACTTTGCCTACAGCTTGATCCATCGCCTCTACCATGCCGGCGTAGACTGCGTGTTCTTGCACCATTCGCACCCGTGTTTCGCCGTCGAAAGTATAGATTGGCTTATCTGTCTCACCAAAAGGATTACGTTTGCGTTCATATTTCTGGCGCAAATCTTCACGTGCATTTAACGGCACATGTACGGAGTAGAAGGACAGATAGGCGAGAAATGGCTTGTGCCTGTGCGACTCGATAAAGCGTATCGTTTCTGTGGCCAAGCGATCGGGAAGATGCTCTCCTGCCGGGCCATCGGGAAGCCGTGGGTTGCCATAGGGAGGGAAGTATTGCTTACCTCCAAACGGGCCACCTTGGCTGAAACCACCTACATTGATGTCAAAACCTTGATACTCAGGCCACTGGATATCCTGAAAACCCAAGTGCCATTTGCCGGCGAAGAAAGTGGCATAACCCGCGTCATGCAGCGCCTCAGCCATCGTCGTTTCCGACAAAGGCAATCCGTCCGCATAGCGCGCGGGAAGCAGGGGAGTATCGCGTTTCCAATTTTGGGGCTGAGGATCGCCGATGTGAGCCGTGAGACCGAGTCGCGCCGGATACTTGCCACTCATTAGGCTTGCACGCGTAGGCGAACAAACAGGACAGGCAGCATATGCATCCGTGAATTTCATCCCGGTTGCCGCCAATTGATCGACACTAGGAGTTTCGTAGAAGCTGCTCCCGAAACAACCGACATCGGTCCACCCGAGATCGTCGACAAGAATAAAGATAAAGTTGGGCGGTCTTATTTCTTCCGCACTTAGCACATTGGTAGAACAAGAAAGTAAGAGGACAATGCCGATTGCCAGAGTTAGCCTCTGCATGAAAGACCTACTTAAGAAATCAAGTATATTCACGACAGCCCCAAATTCATTTGTTAATGGAATTAACTGCCGGCCCTCTCAGTCGAGGGCCGGCGGCAAAGCTGAGGGGCTGCCCCAAGTGATAGCGACCTAGCTTCGTTTTCGTACTACCAATCCGAGCATTCCTATAATGCCAGCCAATCCAATTGACATCGGCTCGGGGATCGCCCGGACAATTACGTTGTCCCAGGAACGGTGGACAAAACCGTTGCTGCTAAAGCTGAGGGTGCCAAAATCGGTCCCACCCAGTACGCTAAAATTAAATGGAGTCCCGCCATCGATGCTAACCGAACCATTGATCGTATCTGCCGCTCCGTATTGGCCAGCTACAGCGGGTATTAGCTTCAAGAGGACGTTATGTCCAACAGTTGGATTGCCGTAATCCACAGGACCCGTGGCGCCAGTGCCAGGCAGAAATGCTCCATCCTGGAAGAATTGAGTGTTTCCAGTATTCCCTCCAGCTGCTTGCTGGAATAGCAATGCAAAGTCGGCGTTGTTTGTTGTGAATGCACCACCACCGATGTCCGCAGCGGTTTTGGACAAATCAACACCGATTCCAACGGCAGAGTATCCATTTCCAGTGCCAGGATTAAAAGGGTGAAAACGATTAAAGTCGAACTCCACAGAGAAACCGTTGGGAGCAAACGTAGTTGCATCAAACTTGTAGAATGCCCCTCCCTCGATCGTTGATGCAAGGTTGCCATTGGTCACTTGATTGGCACCACCGCCTCGCGATGGGCCGACGACCCAGGTGTTGACGGCACTACCACCTAAGGCATTGTCGTTAGCACCCCACGCCGAGAAATTATTTGGATCCGCCGGTTTTCCATTAGGATCGCCGCTTCCTTGAATACGACTGAAGGAGTCGGAGTAGAGTACCGTTGCAGAAGCTTCCATGGTTAATAATGCCATGGTCGCAATGCATACTACTAAGTAACCAAGTTGTCGTTTCATTAGTCTTTGCCTTTCTAATAGAGACTACGAAAAGTTTGCCCAGAGGAGGATCCAGGCGGAAAAAAATACTACGCAAGTCTACGTCTTTGCACTCCAAAAATGCTCATGCCCAAGATCAATACCAACGCGCTGGACGGCTCGGGAACAGCTCCCACAGACGCCTCCAACAAAGAAGTACCCCCGTAGTTTTCCTGCCAAGCAAGAAGATCAGAGGCGCTAAGAGGACCACCAGGTGTAGAATTACCACGCTGCCAAATCAGGAAGTCACGGCCATCGGTGTCGCCATCTCCATCAAAATCACCGTTGTTGATAGGTGTAAATGGGAGCGCTGTGACAACCAGATTATCGATGTAACGATGCACAGATTGATTTGAACTAAATGCCAATTTACCGAAATTGTCGCCTCCCAGTACGGTAGAAGAAAAAGATGACAAGCCATCGACAATTACTGAGAAATCAATGATGTCAGAATCGCCATATTGTCCCTCAGCTCGTGGAGTCAAGGTGATCACGACCGAGTGCTGAATCGTAGGATCTCCATAGTCGAGTGGACCTTCATTTCCAGTGCCCGGCAAGAATTCCGTAGCCGCGGTAGTTGAATCCTGAAAAAACTGGGTATTGCCAACATTTGCACCAATACCTTGTTGAAACAATACCACAAAGTCTGTGATATTTAAGGCTCCCAAAGCTCCATAGGTATTAGGATCGGCTGGGACATCGCGGCCGAAACCAATGGCTACGAAACCGTTGCCAGTTCCAGGATTTATTGGATGAAAACGATTGAAGTCAAAAGCAACACTAAATCCACCGGGAGCGACTGTAGTCACATCAAAGCCAAACATGGTTCCGCCGTTTATCAGCCCCCCAACAAATCCATCAGTTGCTTGATTTGCGCCCCCTGTTCGATTAGTAGGACCCACAAACCAGGTTTGTTGTACTGTGCCGCCTAAAGCGTTGTCGTTCATCCCCCAATCAGAAAAATTATTCGGAGCGGCCGGCAAGCCGTTAATGTCACTACTGCCCGTGACGCGGTTGAAAGAGTCTGAGTAAATCACGGTTTGAGCCTGAGATTGCAGGGACAATGCCATTAAAATTATCAGACTTTGCGAAAAGCGTTTGCAAGTATTCATCACAGTGTTCCTAAGTCTAAGTTCAAGAGTTCTAAATAAGTTTCCCAATCAATTCATTCACTAAACATCTTGGCCCGCACGACGAGAAAACAGAATGTCCTCAAGGCAGTTGAGCAACCTCACCTCCGTCGATTGAACTGAGGCTTTTCCAAACAACAGGGTCAATACTATCCGTAACATAATGTGCGGAAGCGTCACACATCACAACTTGAACGCCCCCCGGATGACGGCTACGTGATCCTAAAGAGGCATTATTTTCTGGACCAGTATTGGTGCATGGCAAGCCAATCTCAGGACGATTGACGCAACCCGAGAGGTCTGGTTCAGGTGAATTCGGTGTGACCCTGGTGCTTATCTGATAGGTACCCGCAAGATGATTCCAAATCCTTGCCCTTCTATCTACTTGATCTTCAGACGGAGCTTGAATCATTTCCAGCATTGCTAAAGTGTTAGAAGTGCCGTCTGTAATCTGCGCGATTCTTGCTCCCCACCCTGTTGCAAATGGCGCACGATAATGGTCGGGACTAAAAAAAGGACTAGGATTTGTCGCCCCAGGTATAATCGATTGGTCATATTGGTCAAGGAAGTTGAAGCTTCCCCAACATACTCCATAGCTTCCTTTATGATCTCCTAAATCTTTGGAGCTGGGGCCCCCACCAGTGGTGGTCAACAACATTCTACGACCTTCATCGCTGGGGCACTGATAGGTGGGGAGAGGGGCAGTGATCTGCTCCAATACCGCACGGGGTTGAGCATCCCAATCCAGCTTGCGGTCGTAAGCATTAAACCTCGTGGATTCTTCTAAAAAAGGTAGTAAAAAAACCAAATTTGGGGTATAGGGTACAAATCCTGGTGCTCCTGGCGAATGTACACTTCGAGGTTTTGTGAAATCTCCTGGGATTCGGTAACCCAAATCGCCCGGAGGAAAGCTCTTATTGCCGGAGTGATAGTTCTGTATCGCAATACCAAGCTGACGCATGTTATTAGTGCATTGACTTCGGCGAGCTGCCTCACGAGCTGCCTGTATAGCGGGCAACAATAGGGCTACCAAGACTCCAATGATCGCGATTACAACCAAAAGCTCGACAAGTGTAAAACCACCGCTATTGTTTAGTCGATTCACCAGTGGACCTCGCTGCCGAACTCTGCCATTCCGTGTCATGGAACCAATTCTCCAGAACCTTATAGATGATAATTTCAATCAGATAGAAAGAATTTGAAGCCACGTTGGAAGGAGCTTTGTGGTATGAGATACCCGCCTATGAATTTCAAACTCCAATTCTGAATGCATATCTCTCACTAAATTTTGGAAAAAACAAGAATTGACCCCATTGCACCCCTCTTCTTGGGGGGGGCACATTCTTGGTCAGGCGCGTGGCGTACTTAAAAAACTTTCAAAAATCTCGAAAAGAATTGATAGATTGAGCGGAACACTGGAGTAAGTAAAGCATCGAATGAGTGCTCAGCAAAAGGACCTGATATGTCGAGGTTCGCTGACGTTTTTTGGAGTAACGGATGGCAGACCGCGACGATTTAGCCCTGGAATTGATCGAGGTACAAAATCGCTTGTCTGGGTATATTTACTCGCTGATTTTGAATCATGAACTTGCTAAAGACATTCTTCAGCGGACCAATGTGGTTCTCCTGGAGAAACGCGACACGTTTGAAACAGGTACTAATTTTTTTGCCTGGGCCTGTCGTGTGGCTTACCACGAAGTGTTAGCGACACGGCGTGACCTCGCTCGGGAAAAATTGGTCTTCGATGACCAACTTTTGCCCGTTCTGGCCGTGGCCTCAGAACAAAGGTTTTCTGATAACGACGATCAGATGCAAGCTCTGTTTGAATGTTTGTCGCATCTGCCAGCAGATCAACAGAATTTAATAAGAAGTCGTTATAGTCCAGGGGGCTCGGTCAGCGAGATGTCCCTAGCTTTACAAAAGACTCCTGCAGCGATTTCTTCACTTTTGAGTCGCATTCGAGCCAGATTAGCTGCGTGTGTTGATAAGAGGATGAAGGGACAACTTGCAACATGACCCAAAGTTCTCAAAAAAATCAGGAACTCCACAACCTCGTTGCCTCTACATGCGATGGTCTACTTACCATGCAGCAGCAACAGGAATTGAATTCCTTGCTCAGTCAACGACATGATTTGGTTCCAGAATTCATGTCCCTTATTTCGATAGATCATTTGTTGCGACAAGAGGGGGTACAGCGTTATCTTGCTCTTTTGGGTGATGAATGCGTTACAGGTAGCGAAACAGTCACAAAGCGGGAAGTATCAGCTGGCGGTAAGCAGTCTATCGCTACGCCAGCAACAACGGATTGGCATCGATTGTGGTCAATTCTCAGCCCACAAGTTCTCGCTTGGAGCGGATCGTTGGCGGCACTGGTTTTGATTAGTGCTACCATCTGGTCGCTTTTGGTGCCTCCTTCTGCCACCATTCTAGAAAATCACGATGCTTTGTGGGCAGACACTATAAATCGTCAAATCGGTGATGGACTCGGACACGATTGGCTCACTATCGAGAGCGGTTCTTCAAAACTGGCTTTTCGAGAAGGAGCATTTATGACTGTCGAAGGCCCTGCAACATTTCGAATCCTCTCTTCATCAAGTTGTGAATTGAAACAAGGATCATTGTCGGCATATGTGCCACCTGAAGCCATCGGCTTCAGCGTGGTAATGTCCGATGCTACAGTGACTGATCTTGGCACCGCATTTCGAATTGATGAAAGGATTGACGGCAAGACTCAACTTTATGTGACAGAAGGTCGAGTGCGTGTCGACATGGCAGCTTCGAGGGAATCGCTTGAACTCCAGGCAGGAGAGATTGCGGAGTGGTCCAAATCGGATCTTCCTCGACGGCGATCAACTGCTCGCATTGTGCCCAAGACTTCGGGTAACGTAGTCTTTGACAACTACCATCCTGCGTCGCTTGGAATTGGCCAATATAAGCACGACGACAAGATTTTTGTGTACTTGGAACGTCCCGAGGCAGTACTCCAACATGACCTCCGAGTTGACATCATGTCACCGGGTTCGCATAACGAATTCACCACATCTGAAGGAACTATCCCTGCTGGTACCCGCGTGCGATCCTATCTAATTCATTTTAGCCCAGAGAAGAAACGGCAGATCTTGAGCGGGTCAGTTACATTTCCTCAGAAAATTTTGGGAGTCCTCTGCGATTCTGATCGGCTTAATGCAACCAACTCATCGCTTGGATCGAATGTCCTCTTGCGATGCCAACATCCAGAGCGTGGTTTGGAATCGGTACCCAATTACAACGCCGATATTGTTTCGATCGGCGCCGATCGCAGAAAGCTCAGTGTAAAGTTTAGCACCGAATCAATCGATCACATTCGAGTGCTCACTGCCGTTGAGCCTTAATCTCCCAATCCCCTTCGCTTAGGTCCAATTGATGATTACTAGCTTCAGTGCTTTTTCCATTGACGCTTAATTCCTGACTAAACTTTCGGGGTATCGTCACCTGTGCCTGCGTTTCCGAGGGGACGCGGAGCATAAGATTGAAAGCGTCATCATCCGCTTCTATCTGTATGATGATCTCACCTGAGACAGTGGATACACTTGCTTTTGCTAGTTTAAGTGAACCCACTTGAGGCTTCACTCCAAATCGCTTGTAGCCGGCCTCAAGGGGATGTATTCCAGCTATTCTTTGCGAGATCAAGATGAGTGGACCGCCGCTCCAGGCGTGGTTATAGCTACCCCCACCAAATCCCTCACTGCCAACTCCCCATCCTTCCCACAAAGTAGTGAGCGGACTATTCACCATGGGGGCGAAACGACTTTTCATTCGCTGGATTGCGTCATCTGTGTAGTTCATCTCAAACAAGGCCTCTAGCACGTATTTTTCCATGTAGGGGCTGGCATGCTGTTGACTGCTGAAGACTTTTCTTATGGCTGGGTACTGATCTGGTTCAGCAAGGCCGGTCAGAACTGCCATAGCATGACCGCGATCGTCGGTGAGACCCTCATATTCCGCAGAGCGATACTCTTTGCCGTTCCAGTAGGTAGCATTGAATCTCTCGCGAATGCTGGTCATTCGAGATTCAGCTTCCCGTTGGTCTGCTTGCTCGCCTACCAATTCAGCCATCAAACGGACCGAATCTAAAGCCAAGTAGTACCAAGTGTTATAAAGGAGCGGCAAATCCTTGTTCTCGCCCCAGTCGCCCCAAGTCCAAGCGCCCGTGCGTTGGACAACCAAGCCATCGTTGCCGAGTTGCCAGACGTCAAGCACGTATTCTCTTACCGCTGGGTAGACCCGCTCAATCGTGGCGCGATCGCCCGTGTGGAGATAATATGTCCAAAACCCATACTTACCGACACTGGCAAGCATCTGCATGGGGAGCTCCTTATCCCAATTGCCTGCCGGTATAGGGGAGAACAGTGTGCCGTCCGGCTTTCGCCAATCGACTAATTCACAAATTGCCTTGCGAAAAAGTAAATCGCTCTTGCGGTCCAAACTATAAAACGCCTGCTGCAGTGCTAGGGTAATATCGCCCCACCACTGTGCCCGTTCACGTCCAGGACAATCGAAAAACCCATCTCGCATCTCGACATAAAGTGTCCGCAGTGCCTTAGTGCGGAGTCTATTGAGAAATGGATCATCGCACTCGAACAACCCAGCAAAATCACAGTCGTAGCCGCTTTCTCGATACTTTAGGTCGATTACCTCTACACCTGGTGGGACTCGGTATTCTACTTCGTGCCCATTCATCCACCCAAACGACTCAAACTCTTGAACCCCTTGCTTAGTAACATACTCGGCACGCACGTTGTACTCGCCACCACCTCGATAGTTATCGGTGCGGATATCAATCACTTGGCCTGCTGGGGCGTCTACCTTTAAGTAAGGCGTAATTTGTGCGTTATAAGGGAGCCTTGCGTAAATCGTTTTGATGCCAGCGGGAGAGGTGAGTTCAGCAGTATTCTCGTAGTCACGCAATTTGCTCTTACGAAACTGCGGGATCGGCCTCTCGAAAAGATTGCCCCAAGGCAGACAAGGAGGCGTTCCGAATTCTTCAGCAGTTTGCCAGCTCGAGTCGTCAAAGTCTATCTGCTGCCAATCAGGAATATCGGCCCCAGCCTCAAAGCGAATATTCGATTCTGGCAACCGATAATTCGGATGCGGTGGACCGGTATTGCCATAAGCAGGATGTCGAGAAACTTTCCAGGTCGCGTCGCTCTCCAACATAGATTCACCGAGATCAGCTTGAAATATCAGGCCTGGTTTCCCGCTATCCTTGTGTGAAAAGCCCTGCTTACCGAAATACCAAAGCAACAGCGCTATGCAGTTCTCACCTTCTTGAAAGTGGGGCGCGAGATCGACCGAGTCGAAATAAGTGTCGTCGGGAGTGGGGCCTCGTTTGAGTTGCCCTTCGAATATCACCAGCTTGCCGTTGATCCACAGCCAGTATTTTGAATCACAGGCGATTTGAGTCGTGGCTTCGGTCGGGACTGATTCAAGTTGAAAGTTCTTGCGAAAACAGATCCAAAGATTGGGATGCGGCATTCCTTGCTTATCTTGAGAGGTCGCTTCGGGCAAGCCAATCCACTGGGCCTGCCAGGTTGCATCGGCGCGGGCATCAACTGCGAGCGTCGAGAGGAAGACGACGGCAAGAAAACTACGGCGGTGATAGATGATCGGTTTTTTCATCTTTAAGCAGGTTTGTTGGATGAAGAGCTTTAAAGAGAGGCGAACGCTGAGATGACTATAGCACAAAAGACTAGCAGAGATAACGAGGTCGGTTCGGGCACGGCGTGCTGCTGCGCTAGATTAGTGCCTAAGCCGAATTGTCGCTGCCAGGTGAGAAAATCGGCCTTGTCGACGATGCCATTGCGATTGGCGTCGCCTTGGCCATGAGTTGCCTGGAAGATACCGTAGCCGTTTTGCCAGGCGGCGAGGTCAAGCTGATCAACCACCCCGTTGTAATCGAAGTCTGCGGCGTAGGTTGCAAAGAGCGAAACACGATCCGACTGAAAATCCAAAATCCATTCCAAATCTCCGGCAAGGCTCGGAGCGATTAATTGGTCGAAGGTGCCTGCACGCGTCCCACCGAAAGTGAGAATATCGAACGACATGCCCGGTGTATGCTTCCCGACTTGTAAGTGTCACTGTAAACTTCATTCGAGAACACATCTTTCTAGAGAATACTACAGGGTGCATCTACGGAGATGCAAGAAATAGCCAAGATAGATGCGAACGTTATTCCTAGCGACGAACTCTATTAGAGGTCATAATATCTGATGGATACTTTTTTTGTCCAATTGGATACCTTTGGTGTCATATAGTGCTGGTAAAAGTATCCGGCTGATTGTAGAATAACGCTATTATCGCAGCGAATGAGCGAAGCAACGACTTGGCCAATTCACACTGGGGGTCAAAAGGTCGCAAGTTCAAATCTTGTCGGCCCGACTTTATATTGAACTTTGCAGGTATTTTTCTTTCGACGACCTCGCGGGGGTCACAAATGACGATCTGCGGCGAGGATTCAGGCCCAACGGAGTTTATCGTGTGACTTGTAGCGTTTGGCCGAATTCGGGTCGGATTCTTACAAGATACGGCAAGTGGCAAGTGCTTAGGCACGGGGAGCTTGTGACCGAGGGTTGGCTTGTGATAGGTGGTAGGTATTAGGCCACCTGGACAGATCATGCTTCTAGCCCCAGACTGTCGTTGGACAGACGGAGCGAGTCGACTGGCTGTGTTGACCGGGAAACACCTGGCCTCCCGAAGTACCAGTGCCGCGGTGGACTTCACAGCTTGATTGAACAGGATAAAAAAACCCGCATGTTGCTTGTGTCCTTCTAACTTATAGTGACGCAGTGTTCAGTAACGATTCTTTAACCACTGTGTTAGTGGATAGGAAAAGATTGAATCATGCTTGATTATTTAAAGTGGAAGACGTGCCACTCACCAGCTTGGCGACTGTTTTGGCTAAGTTGGAACCGTTGACTGGCTTGGCTAAATAGTCAGTGCAACCAATTGCCAGGCAGGCGTCTCGTTCACCCTTTACCGCATCCGCTGTGAGGGCGATGATTGGAATTGTAAAGCCTTGCTGTCTGAGTATGCAAACTGCTTCACGACCGTTCATTATCGGCATTTGCATGTCCATAATGATGATGTCAAACGGCGTCTTGTCGGCTTTTGCTGCTTGTGCCATGTCAATTGCTTGCCGACCGTCTTCGGCAATAGAGACCTCAGCTCCACATTTTTCTAAAAAGTACTTACAAACTCGCCAGATGTCGCGACGGTCGTCTGCGACGAGTACTTTCGCTTTAATGTTCGGCCAAGATTCGCGTTCGTCTCGAGAGCGTTTGTAGGACGCAGTTTCTTGGGAAGGACGCCAAGTGTCTTGTACTTCGTCTGCAGTGAGGGGCAATAGCAGCGTAAAACAGCTACCTGTGCCAAGCTTGCTTTCTACTTGGATGTGACCACCCATCGCCTCGGCAAGTCGCTTGGAGATGCTTAGTCCTAGACCGGTACCTTGAAGGTGCTGCGAGCTTGTCGCAACTTGACTGAAAGGCTTAAATAAAGAAGGAAGCTTTTCGGCGGGTATTCCTATTCCGGTATCGCGTACGGCGAAGGCGATATACTCACTTGACCCCTGAGATTTTAAGAAAGTGTGAACCCGCACTTCCCCCTCATCAGTGAACTTGAGCGCGTTGCCAATCAGGTTGATTAACACCTGTCGCAGGCGAATGCGGTCAGCGACCACATGCTTTGGAACTCTTGGTCCCCAGTCAAAATGTAATGGGATTCCCTCACTTGCCGCTCGGACGTTCATTGCGGACTGAAGATCCTCCATAAGGGCACCTAGATTGATTCTCTTGCAACTCACTTCAAGAGCACCCGATTCTGCCTTTGAGAGGTCCAACAAATCGTTTAGTATGCTCAAAAGGTATTTTCCATTGCGTTGGATCGTCTCAAGTTTTTCACGTACCTCAGAAGAGTGAGCGTCTTGCAAAAGCATCTCTGCAAATCCAAGAATAGCTGTCATTGGCGTCCGCAATTCGTGACTGATATTTGCGACAAAAAGAGACTTGGAGGCGCTCGCGGCTAATGCTCGGTCCTTTGCTTCAATAAGCCTCTGTTCGTTGAGCTTTCGTTCGATTCCGATAGCAATGCTGTTGGCAACGGTTCCCATTGCGGTGAGGATTTCTTGTGACAATTCATGGCGTGAGAACATCGCCATGACGCCAACCGTACGATTGTCAACGATTAAGGGGTATCCGGCAAATGCGACCATGTGTTCTCTGCGTGCCCACACTTGATTGTGTACGAGGTGATCGCCTATGACATTATTGGTGAGATGGGGAGTTTGATTCTTTGCAATCGTGCCGATTTTAAACTGTCCAAACTTGATCCTGCTATGCGCGCCATCAAGATGTTCGTAGATGCCAGCGCTTGCGCGCAGAACTAACTCTTCGCTTTCAGGACACGCAACCCAAATGCGTGCAAACGCACCGCCTAAATATTTCACCAACATGGCAGTGCAAGACTGCAAAGTCTCGTCGAGCGTGGCTGTCTGAACCAGGGCCATTCCTATCTTGTTGCCAAATTCGGCTAGATCGCGTTGCTCGCAGAGATGCGCTTCTGTATTGCGGCGAAGTGCGATTTCTCGATTCAGACTTTCGATCGACTTATTCAACGCTGCAAACCGATCAACCGTAGGCTCGCTAGGAGGAATCCGCAACAAAATATAAGTTTGATGCTCTGTAGAGAATGAGGTTTCGCGTCGTCCAAACACTCTTATATTGATTTTCTCATTCGCGGTTACCAACTTCCCCGTGATCTCGCCTGTGCTGCGTTGGCACATTCTCAAATAGGCGTCGAGTTTTGAAGAGTCGTTTGCGACCAACGAGTTGAGAGGATTCCCTATTGCCAAGTCCTTGTTCAGTTCAAGAACTTTACTTGCCTGTTTATTCAGCGCCACAACATTGCCATTCGAGGACAAGAGAAGAAGGCCTTCTGAAATGTCTTCCAGCAAACTGCTGAATAGTTCTGATAACATTCTGCGAACCTGCTAATCGTGGAAGTATTCCCTACCCTCGACAGCTTCGGAGTCGCCATTGCGCTGCAAATACACCACCACTCTGCATTCCTTGTCACCGCGAGCTATGGCTTGTTGAATTTCGACCTTTGCATAGCCGAGATTCTCGGAGGCAATTACGCCAAAGACATTGGAAGTCATCATACAAAGCGACGGGCGATCAAGGACCTTGTCGCCGAACGGGCAAGCACGGTTTCCGAGGACGATTTTGTCCTCTGTTTGTTCGATAATATAAAAATCTCCTTCAATGCGTCGCTTGAGATCAACCAACACTTGGGCAACCTGCTCTCGAGAAAGTTTGGCAGATTTTAGAGACGCTAAATAATCATTATTTATCTGTTCTCCGATGCGTTGGCCTACGACTGAGATAAAGCCATTGGCTTCCTTAAGCCCAACAACCTCTTCAAGGGTTCCCGATAATTCTCGAAGTAAGCGGCGCAAGAATTTGTCTCGATCGAGCAAGACTGGCAATTGCGCTATTGATGATGTGTCCTGAAGAGCCATTTTTTTGATCTCCTGTAAATAGAGTTGATTGAGTATATCAATATCTTGTGGAATGTGCAAAAGTGCGACATGGTTTGGAAGTCTCTTCCAAAGCGTTGAAACTGCCGCATCGCTTGAGCACGCTGAGACCACAATGGCAGGATGAAACGCGTTTCAGAAAACGAGTTCATGGCAACTTTGTTGGCTTTGTGATTCTAAAGTTTTTGATGAATAGAAATTCTCACTTAAGCACTCCTTCAATCAAAGTGCCTACTCGACGCAACTGCCTTTCAAGAGTTAATCGCTTCCGATGCCACTCTTTCCACGTTTGATCATGAACGCCATCTAGCAGATAGTTGGGGGCAACACCATTCTGAGAAAACTCGTGTAAACGTTCCAGACAAGTCAGAAATCATGTTTATTGTTTGATACTTGGCAGACACACTACGGCGCAGTCCGACGACGTGGAATTGCAACCCCACTGTACGGTAATCTTCATTTCGGTTTCAGTACTTAGTTTTCAGTACTTAGATCTAGAATCAGGATTCACCATCGATAGGCGGCAATAGTTTACCCAAACAGCATACACCCTTAGTTAAAAGTGTATCATTTTCAACAACCGTAACAGCTTTGAAGTCTGCCGGACCGTACACTTCACCATTAAGCAAGTTTGGCACAGGCCATGGCGCAATTATGTCACGCTACACTTCACGAAGACTTCTTGGTTTGTCTTGCGACTTGAATAATACATGTGGGGAGATTGTCGTTCTGGTCGCTCGGCGGTAAGCTATTGGCTTGGCGATGCAGAGCAAGGAACACTCTGCAAGAACCCGATTCCTAACCCATGGACCCTACGTTCATGATCTCAAAATTTGATCCCTCGGCCATCTTGCAGACAGCTTTTAGTTTTTGGGGTTCTAAAGTTTTACTAACCGCGGTTGAGTTTGGCGTGTTTACTCAACTCGGAAGTCGCCGACTTACGGGTGAGGAGTTGGGAGCGGAATTGCAATTACACCCTCGTGGGATTAGTGACTTCTTCGATTCACTGGTCGCTATGAGATTTCTTGAGCGCGAAGGAGACGGACCAGAAGCAAAGTATTTCAATACACCTGAAGGATCGCTGTTCCTGGATGAGGCCAGCCCCAGATATATCGGCGGGATTCTGGTGATGCTCAATGCACGACTTTTTAAATATTGGAATGATCTTCCCGAAGCTTTGAGGACCGGAAGACCACAAAACGAGATCAAGCATGGTCAGAAGGGAATGTTTGAAGAGCTGTATTCTGATCTACCTCGATTGGAACAATTCATGGGCGCGATGACCGGGATGTCGCGAATCAATTTTGAAGCGTTTGCGGAGAAATTTGATTTCTCACCATTTGAGACTCTTTGCGACGTGGGTGGCGCAACTGGCTTGCTGAGTATTGAGGTCGCTCAAAAACATCCTCATCTCAAGTGTATTAGTTTTGATCTTCCACCAGTGGAGCCCATTGCTCAAAAACAGATCGCCGCCGCAGGATTGGAACAACGCATTAAGACGGTGAGCGGAGATTTTTTCCAAGACCCACTTCCAGAGGCGGACATTATCACCATGGGTATGATCTTGCATGACTGGAATCTCGAGAAGAAATTGCATCTGATACGTGCTGCCTTTGAAGCACTGCCAAAGGGGGGTGCGTTGGTCGCCATCGAGGCGCTCATAGACGATGCCCGCCGTGAAAATATCCAGGGATTGTTGATGTCGCTGAACATGCTTATCGAATTTGGCGATGCCTTTGATTTCTCCGGCGCAGATTTTCGCAAATGGTGTGGCGGGATTGGATTTTCCCGTTTCGAAATCATCCATTTAGCTGGACCATCGAGTGCAGCAGTGGCCTATAAATAATTCCTTTCAGTACTTCGAGCCTATAGGCGTACAGTGCAAACCGGTGACGGTAAAGAAAGTCACTTTCCCGTCTGGCAACGCAATCCGAGCAAAGGTAACCTCACTGACTGGTAAGCGAATTTCGGGGCACTGCCACTCTAGCAATCTGCGTTAATAAAATAGTTTGAATCAAGAATCCTCAACAACATTCAGAGCTGGAGCACCCTTAAAAACAACACTCCAAATATGATTAACTGACTGTGGACAGATTTCTGTTAACTCGGAAAAAATTGACACCGCTCAGCAATAGGCGCATACTGCAAACATCTTGTTAAACTTGGCGAGTCTGAGAATCCATTCTGATTTAAGATATTCTCTCGTGAGATTTGCGAACACCATTTAGCAGGAAACGGTCATGTACCGAATCCGCACGAGTGTCAACGATCTTATTGCGTGCCTTTGCTCTGATCGATTGAATGGCAGCCGGCGCGGGGAGCGCGCCAGCCGAGAGGTGTTCGGTAATCTTGACCGAACTATGTTGGCTGCAAGCCTTCCCTCTGGCAGGGTTCCTGTCAAATCTTGTGCAGAAACGATGCGCGCCACGCACAAAGGAATCGTTTCAAGGATTATTCAACCTTCACACTCACCCAGTGAGGTATTCTGATGAAAAGTCCTCTTCAACGCCGCTCTCTGTTACCCGCCATGTTACTCCTGGCTGGAATGCTTACTTACTGGAAGACGACACCCCTACAGGCGGACATTTTTGAGTGGGCAAATCCTGTTAGCGGAAACTTCGACACGGCGGGCAACTGGAACAACACGACGGGTGGCGATCTCCCTCCCCCGAACGCTGGAGACGACGTGGAATTCAACGAGTTGGGCAGCTATCAGATAACTTTCACCCAGGATGAAGCGAGTGATTCCTTGCGCGGCTTCGCAGGCGACGTAACTTTCGCCAGCAATAACTCGACTTTGCGCACCTTTACTATCGCTACTGGCAGTGCAGATGCCAACATCTCCGGTGGCAGCATCCAGGTCGGCACGAATGCGAATCCAGTATTTCTCAATCTGCCCAATGAAACATCGGGTGGGGGGCTCAGCACCAGCGTGATGAACATCGGCAGCCAGGGGGATGGCACCGTCTCAGTGGTCGGCAGCGGCTCTCGCCTGGATGTGCTCGGTGCCTCCAATCACAGCTTAGGTTTTAGTGGTAATCACGGTACTTTAATTGTCTCACAAGGTGCCACGGCCAATTTTGGCACGGCGGGCACAGGTGGTACTCTGAACCTGGGTGACTCAAGCAATAGCTCCAGTCAGGGAACCGTTCAGGTGCTGACCGGCGGCACTCTCAACACGGGACATATCGAGATTGCACCACAAACTTCGGGGGCCTCCGGCATAATGACCGTTGATGGGGTGGGCTCGACGATTAATCAGACCCTCAACAGTGCAAACTTGATCGTTGGCAGTTCCTCAGGCGGAACGGGAACCCTGAACGTCAATGCTGACGGATCCTTCAACAGTGGCACAGGCACTACAACGATCAATCCGACAGGAACGGTCAACGTCACAGCGGGGGCGTTCAATGCCAACGGTCCGGTGGTCATCGATGGCGGCACACTCCTACGTGCCAGTAATCTCGATGGAGCTGAATTCAATCTTGCCACGGGTCAGACGCTCACTGCC
This sequence comes from uncultured Planctomycetaceae bacterium, assembly GCA_937925545.1. Lineage (GTDB taxonomy): Bacteria > Planctomycetota > Planctomycetia > Pirellulales > Lacipirellulaceae > Bythopirellula. The sequence continues at coordinate 251,631 of CALALR010000012.1, read as the reverse complement.
AGCAATGGTGCCCAGATTAATTTCACCAGGGCTTATGACCTCGACGACAATACCACATTCACTATCGATAGTGGCGCCGACATGTCGGTGGATTTTCTTGATCTTGGCGATACCGGCGATGGCACGCTGAATGTTACTGGGATTGGATCTACCGTCACTACACCCCCCAATTTTGGCTACGGTTGGGGACGTAATGGAAATACTTCTCGTGTAAATCTTGATAACGGGGCTCAGGGGGACTTTGGGGTAATAGGCATGGCCAACGGTGGAGTCCCCGGCACACGCAGTTTTTTTAATGTCTTTGGCGGTGCCACGGCAACGGCACGTTCGATTTCCATGGCCCTGCAGGAGGGAGAAAACATCGATGCAAGGATATCGGTTAATGGTGCCGGTTCGTCTCTCACGCTCAGCGGTACCTTACAAATCGGAAATGCGACCCAAGGATTTGCAAGGGTGAGTGTTCTCGGAGGCCTTTTTACGACTGGCACCGGCCTGACCACGATTTCTGCAACGGGTACCATTGACGTAACAAATGGTAGCCTTCATGCACGGGGTGACATATTGGTGGATGGTGGCACACTCGATACTTCATTCTTTACCAATTCGTTTATTCGAGATCCCGGTATTACGCTCACTGCCATCAATGGTGGCCTGTTGCGATTAGGAAGGTACGAGATCGATCAAACCACACTTCGATTGCAAGGTGGTATTCTGGAAGTAAATGACCTGACAATCTCCAGCGGAACTTTTGACTTTCAATTTGGCACGCTAGATCTAGCTGGGAGCCATTCACTTGATTCTGCTCGATTGACCGAGTTGCAGGTCTCAAATCTAACTGGCGGCAAGGAACTGCGGATCGGAAGCACCACTCTGCTCGATCCCATATCTATCTCCGGTGGCACCTTCGCGACCGGCTCGCTAACGAATCCCTTCTATTTAGATTTTCAAACGGGGACGTTTGAGTTAACCGGTGATGATCTGAAGATCGGAATCGGCGGGTTGTTCGGCGACTCCCTTTCTGTGGCAACGGGACAGACGGTGCGCGTGTCGAATTCTGCAACGGTTGACCCCGGATCTACTCTCCTTGTTGCCAGCGGAGCGACTTTTGACGCAGGCACGTTGGACAATAATGGCTCCGTGTTTCTCGAAGGCCCATTGGCGGAGGTGGCTGGTGGGGTATGGAATAACGGTGGCGTTCTACGCGGTGCGGGCATCGTACGTAGCGACGTCACTAACGTGTCGGGTGGGGAAATCCGTGTTGAGCTCCACAAGACACTGGAATTGACTGGCTCGAACGGAACAAATACCGGTGTGATCAACCTGCAGGGAGGGACACTCCAGTTCTCTCAAGAACTCACCAATGGCGCCGCTGGAAACATTTTGGGTCGCGGCACGCTGCATACGGGTGGTATGGGCTTGACCAACGAAGGTGATCTGGCATTTTCCAACGGACAGACTGATGTCTTCGGAGATGTCAGTAATGAGACGACGGGCCAGGTGATTGTCAGTGGTAATGCCGATGTCACGTTCTGGGACGACGTCTCCCATACCGGTGCGTTATTTCAAGTGTCGAGCGGTTCCAGTGCTACCTTCTTTGGTGCGGCGGGATTCGGTATTTCTGGGGGTGGAGACGTGTTCTTTGAAGCCGACGTGACCCCCGGCACCAGCCCTGGGATAGAAATGTTTGGTGGCAATATCCATTTTGGCTCCGTAGCCAACTTGGAGATCGAGATCACAGGCCTTACGCCAGGGATTGAATTTGACCAATTGATCGTTTCTGGCGACGTCACACTCGGAGGTACCCTGGATGTGTTGTTGCTCAATTCTTTTACATTGACTCCCGGACAATCCTTTGAAATTGTTGATGTAGGCGGTGTCAAGAATGGTTTCTTTAATGGTCTGTCAGAAGGGGCTATCGTCGGTGCGTTTGGTAATGTGAATCTGGTCATCAGTTACCTGGGAGGAGACGGCAACGACGTGACACTCTTGTCGGTCCTACCAGGAGATTTTGACCTGGACGGTGACGTCGATGGACGTGATTTTCTCGTCTGGCAACGCAATCCGGGCATTGGAAACCTCACTGACTGGCAGGCGAATTACGGAGCTGGCTCCGTCTCGACCCCCATTTTTACGCAGGTTCCTGAGCCAGGAACCGGGATGGTGTTCGTGGGGCTGGCGGTTTGTGGCTTGTGGCGGGAAAGAAACACGCGATTCGCTCCGCGCCGAGGCTAACGAATTGGTGCGAGGCAAAAGAACGAATTGCTCTATTCGGGTTTGAGCACGGCGACGAAGCCACCGCCGGAAGCTAGTGAAATCTTTAGTGGTGTCGAACTGTTAACCGACATCTTTAACTCTGTAAGCTCGTTAGGCTTGCTCTCGTCCATCGAACCGTCAACGAAGAGTTTAGCAGCGAACTGGTTGTCGCCCAGAAAATCTAACGGTACTTCGATTTCGCGACTGGTCCAATCGGTGATGCCTCCCAGATACCATGTATCGCCACTGCGGCGAGCCAGCACAATGAAATCTCCCGGCTCCCCGACTACGAAGCGGGTTTCGTCCCAAGTGGTCGGGACTTCGACGATAAAATCGAATCCGGGCTGGCCCTCGTATCTCTCCGGGGTATCGGCAACCATCGGCATGGGGTTCTCGAAGACAACATAGGTGGCCAGGTGATGGCAACGAGTACCCAGGACAACGGGATCGAAATACTGAGGTTCGAACGCAGACCTTGAAACAGATAGGTATCCGCCTGAGTGATAATCAACCGGGCCTGCCAGAGAGCGGGTATAAGCTACATTCACAGCGTGGTCTGGTGTGCACTTGTCGCTCCATTTGAGATACTCCAGATTCAGCACACCCTCGCGATTGAACAGATTGGGGAAGGTTCTCTGCTCCCCGCTATAATGCGTGGAGCCATGAATTTGTATATGGAGCTTGTGGCGGGCAGCACTCTCGAGCATGCGTTGAGTGAACTCGATCATTTCTTGATCGTCGCGATCGAGAAAGTCGACCATTAAACCTTTAACGCCCCAAGCTTCGTATAGTGTAAACGCTTCTTCCAGCTGATTGCTCAGTGGCTTCCAGTGGACCCACAAGCGGATATCGACATCCTTCTGTTTAGCGTAAGATAAAATCTCCTTTAGTTGGATTTCTGGCCGTGGTTTACGAACGTCGGCGTCTGTTGATGGCTCAGCGTAGTCCGTCGATGACTGCATATACCACGAGAGACCATTGCCCGATACTGAGTGATACTGAATCCCGTGTCGCGCGCAGAAGTCGATGTAATGTTTATGTCTCTCGAGTGACTGTTGCGAATCAGGGGGGAGTTTATCGTCGTGCTCAAATTCGCCCGCCCACCAGTGAAAAGTCGTCTTGCCCGGAATTGCCCAGGAGAAGTCGCCCAGTTCGGCCGGCGGAGGCTCGTTGAGACACATGAGCAGATTGCTCTCTAGCAGTTCTCCTGCATGGTCTCCGAGCAGCACCACGCGCCAGGGGCTCACTAGCGGAGGCTCGGCAACGACACAGAGGTCTTTGCTGTCTGGAAGGGGCGAGAGCTTGACACAAAGCGAAGGCTTTCTCTCATCCGAGCACCGTTGTAAATACATGCCGGCATAATTCAGCAGCGCTGCCTCGGCAATTGCCGCCGCCTGTCCGTTGGGCCATACCACGAGGAGTGGCACATCGAAGAGGGTTTCAACCGGCAACTCGGCGAACGGACTTTGCTCATACAGGGCTTCATGCGAAGACGTATAGTCTAGTAACGGCATAAAATGCACAGTGGGATTGCCGATGGCGGCAAATTCGGTCGCCTCGCCCGTGATCGCAATTCGTTGGTGGGAATCTTGATCGCCATGGATCGTGCGGAAGGCAACCCCATCGTTGTAGGCACGCGAGATGATCTTCCATGGAATTCCGTCAGCGCTAGTTAGCGAGATCTCGGCGTAAGCGAAGTGGTCACGGACCGTTTTCGTTTTACCCCACAGCAGAATAAAACTATCATCCGTAGTGCCATGCACGACTTCATTGATCTTTGCTTCCAGGCCAAGGTCTTCACCCGTTGCAAGTAATGAACCCACTGGAGAAGGACCAAAGAGCGTCTTTCCGTCTCGAGTGATCGTGTATTGCAGCGACTGATCTTCTATGTCAGGGGATTGGAACAGAATCCCATTGCGTCCGTCGGGCGACTCGATGCGAACCTCAGTCGTCTCTTCGCCGAGGGTAAAGGGAGAAAGTAGTGCGAGAGAAATCCAGGGAATTAAAAAAGCAAGTAGAGCGTGAGGTGACATACAATTTTTGCTCCGATTGATTAAAACATCGGAATTAAAAGAGAACTTCGACATGGTTCCAATCATAACGGAGCGGCATAGATATTCACAGACGTTGCTTGCAGGGAGGATTTGAGATGCGGCTTCACAATTTTGAAACCTTCGAAAACAATACAGAAAGTAGCTCGATTGAGCCGGTTACCTTGAGCTCGGTGGCAAAGTCTATTTGTTTGGCAACGCAACCCTAGCATTGGGAACCTTACTGACTGGCAGACGAACTATGGCGCTGCACCCCCGCTGTTAGCCGCAAGTACCGCTGTACCTGAACCTGGGGCACTTTGCTGCCTGCTCGTGTCGATCACAGCGACGTGCTTTTACCGAGGGCTTTTAACTTAGTATCTGATGGGAAAATGTTCCTATGCTGGTAAGAGTTTCACAGTTCAGCGGACTTCTCGAGGAATCTGCACCGCTATGAGACGATGATTTGGAACGTATTACTGTGGATTTCAACCGCGCATGAGTCAATGGTAGAGTGGAGTGCATTAAGCTGCAGGTTTTCGTAAACCTGGGAATGTGAAACTTGCGAGCCGGCGCTCCCATTTTAGAGAAATATTCTTGCTTAATGAGACTCCTACGAGTTAAAATTTAAGTCGTGCCCTTCCGAACTAGGAACGTCGTCTAAGGCTCTGTTTTGTCGTGCTTGTGATGAATGCTACGATTTGATGAACGGGTTTCCTGAATCGGTAGGACTGGCACTTCTATAGTGCGATGCAACCTGGGACGCACTATTGTGAAGCAGCCGTAGCTCTTTAGAGTTGCTGGTTGACGCCCGATGATCAGGGTTGGCCGCGAGGTTTGGGTTCTCTTCAAATGCGCCGCTGCGCTGGGTCTGATTCTCTCGACATCGCTTGCCGGGGGGACCACCTTCAACTGGAATTCTTCCAGCGGGCAGTTTGATGCCGCTGCGAATTGGACCCAAAGTGGATTTCCAGCCGACCACGATGGTATTCCCGACTCCAACGACACCGTCATTTTCGATCGCGGCAACGTAACGTTATACCCTGTCTTCTTTGGCAATCTGAATGTCCCCAACAGTGGCATTCATCCCATAGTCGACCGGGTGTTAATCGGTACCAATCCGCTGACTTTTGTCGGAGTTTTTGGCAGCACACTCACCGTCGACAGCACAAACATCACTGAAACGGGCCGTGGTGTCGTGATCGGCACCGGAGCGGGTGATGTTGCTACACTGAACAGTACACTTGTCAACTTCGACACCCAATACGCCACGCTGGGCAGTGCGGCCGGCTCAAGCGGCAGCCTTAATTTGACATCCTCTTCCGCTGGCACTTTCTCCGTGTCGGGCACTGGAGCGACTTATGACCTGATTGTGGGCCTAAATGGCACTGGCGCGATGAACATCACCAATGGCCGCGACGTGACCGTTGCCGACGACACCGTTCTGGGTTTGAATGTCGGATCGGTGGGTAATGTGAGCGTAAACGGTGTTGGCTCGACGTGGATCAACACAGACGAATTGACTATAGGCAACCTCGGCAATGGCACTCTGAACATCTCAGCAGGCGGCTCTGTCAGAAATGGAAACAGCTACCTTGGTGGACTTTCCAGCTCATCCGGTGCAGTCACGATTAGTGGAGCCGGCTCGACCTGGACGAATCTGGGTTTTATTGGCATCGGTGAACAGGGAATGGGAACCTTGACAATAGCATCGGGTGGGGAGGTGACGAGCACGCACTCAACGATTGGCCAACTGGGCACAGGAATCGCGCATGTTTCGGGTGTTGGAACGTCCTGGACGAACAGTAGTTTTCTGGAAATTGGAAATAATGCCACGGGATCACTCACTATCGAAGACGGAGGTCGCGTATCGAACCTCGATGGCATCATTGGCAGAACCTCCATTGCCGATGGTACTGTGGTAGTACGAGGCACGAGCACAAACTGGACGAATAGCAACAAGCTCACGGTTGGAATTCTTGGTGGCGGTAGCTTAGAAATTGCCGATAACGCGACTGTGAGTGCCGCGTCGGCAACCGTTAATTCCACAGGCGAGGTAAATGTGAGCACTAGCGGAGATTTCTCCATCGGGAACTTGTTGATCGATGGCGGCTTACTCACCGCAGATACCAATGCTACCGTCAGTTTTACGGAAGGAACGTTTCAAAACGGAGCCACAGTTACCTTGCAGAATGGAGCTTCTGTTGTCCAGACTGGCGATCTCGATCTGGTAAGCGACGTTTCGATGCAAGTACTATCTGGCGCATCGTTAACATCAAACTTCGCTCGGATAGGAATTCAAGCTGGTCTGGCTGCTGAATTACTCGTCGACGGCGCAGGCACCCAGATCGTCTCGACGTTCGCTATCGACGTCGGCTATGGCGGGACCGGTTTGATGACGATCACTGGTGGAGCAAAGTTAGAATCACCCAACGGTGCGGTCAGTAGCTTCGATCCAGACTCAAACGGAACAGTGACGATCGACGGAACCGATGCTAGCGGTATTCCCTCCTTGTGGGTGTGCGGAAACGGTCCAAATCTTGGCTATCATGTGACCGGCCACGGAACAATTCACATTCTCAATGGTGGGAGACTTGAATCCACGCAAGGCATGGACATTGGTGACCCTGGCAGTGCCACCATTGTTGTCCAGGGCACCAGTGTCTTCGGAAATCCCTCCCTGTTGGATACAGCGTTCATGTCGATTGCAAAGTCCAACGTGACCGCGTCCGGTGGCGGTCGGATCGAGTCGGGGTCTATCGTGCTTTCCCCAATGAGCGGTAATGCCACACTCACCATCACTGACCCAGGTTCGGCGCTTGTTCAAAATGTCGGATACACGATTACCCTCGGGAACGCAACAAGCGGTTCTGCGATACTCAATGTAAGCAACGGAGCGAATGTTGTGTCTGGCACAGGAGGGATCAACCTCAACGCTACCGGGCAGATCAACCTTGAAAGCGGGGCAGTTTTCGACGCCCGCGGCCCAATCAATATGAACGGCGGACAATTCAATTTCCTCGGCGGCACACTCCATTTCGATACTTTTAATGGAAATCTCTTGAACCAGGGGGGAACGCTAGCTCCAGGGCACTCAACTGGCACGACCTCCATCTCCGGCAACTATACCCAGCGACCTGCTGCAGCACTTGAAATCGAAATCGAGGGCGTGTTTCCCGGCGACTGGGATTCGCTGACCGTCGAAGGAAATGCAATCCTTGATGGAACGATCAATGTCTTACTTCTCGACGCCTTTGAGCCTGTGTTAGGGAATTCCTTCACGATACTAACAACCAACGTCGGAAACGTAGCAGGTCAATTCGAGACCGAGCAGTTTCCCGTCTTCAACGGCCTCACATTTAAGTTGATCTATAATTCTAAGAATGTGGTACTCCAGGTAGTTGAGTCCTCGCTCCCCGGCGATTTCGATCTCGACGGCGACGTGGATGGCCGGGATTTTCTTGTGTGGCAACGCAACCCCAGCATTGGGAACCTTACTGACTGGCAGACGAACTATGGCGCTGTACCACTCGCGGCAGCGGCAACTGCCGTGCCCGAACCAAATGCGGGAGCGATAATTGTGTGGCTGGTGGCAAGCGTCTGCTGGCGAGGAAGAGAGAAACGGTCTGCGATGTTTAATATGACACGATTGACGCATCCTGGCTGACATGTATTGACCACCTTGCGATTTTAGGTGGAACTTTGGCCGAGTTGTGAAATAGTAATCTGATTGAGCCTTTCTTCATGCGTAGCTACACTGGGTATAAGTAATCGCGTGGATCATTTTGCTCTCAAGTCTTATCTGATCGGTAAAGGTTCTGTTTTGACATTCTCGCTATCCTGCTTCAGATGTTGGGTATTTTTATTGGCGTTGGGTTCTTTATGCCAGCAGAGTTACAGTCTGACACAAGCCGTTAATACCGTGAACGCCGAGTTTCTTTGGCAACAAGGTTACACGGGTAGCGGAGTTGAAATTGGAGTAATTGATTTACATCAAGCAGATCCTTCCCATCCGGCTCTCAATGGAAACTTTTTGGGAAGCCAAAACTTTGTCAATGGTTCGGGCTGGTTGTCGTTTCACGCGACGGCAGTAGCAGGTGCAGCAGTCAGCCAGGATCCTAATCGTCGTGGCGTGGCTTACGAAGCAGGATGGTGGACGGGTCAAACAACGAATCGTGCTGGTATTTCTCCACAACAAAAGGCAAGTACCGTATCGGCCGAAACCTTTGCCCAGGGATTGGGAATATTAAACGGAAATCCGGCAGAAGTGATTACCCTCAGCATCGGGGTTGGTGGATCAGATACTGCCGTCGATCAGTGGAGTCTGGCACTCGATCATATTGTCAGTACTTTAGGAACAACAGTGGTCGTCGCTGCGGGCAATGATGGGCCCTCGAGTAGTTCTTTTTCTGGACCACCGAGCACTGCTTACAACATATTGAGTGTAGGTGCCACCGGGGGTACGGGCGCGTTTGTTTCGGAGGATTACTCTCAGATAGCGCCCTTCAGTAGCCGAGGCCCCACAACTGACGGGCGCAGTAAGCCTGACATTGTTGCGCCTGGATCGCTTCTTGAATTGCCAACCTTGGGAGGGGCTTGGGTAGAAACCAGTGGAACAAGCTTCGCTGCACCAATCGTGGCGGGTGGGGCAGCCTTGTTAATTGATATGGGACGGACTCTCGGCTTGGATGTCGATGCAAAAGTGATCAAAAGCGTACTCTTGAACTCCGCTGATAAGCTTGCCGGGTGGAGCAACTCGGCAATCGCCCCTCTCGATCCCAATTTTGGTGCCGGCCAGATGAACTTGGAAAGTGCCTATTACCAGTACGCTGCGGGGAAACAAGGAGCGGGGTCAGTCCCTGCAATAGGATGGGACCATGCACAGTTGCTTGGCTCTACGTCCAAGACTTATGAAATAGGTGGGACCGTTCTCGGTGGTTCTATGATCTCAGCCACGCTCACTTGGAATCGTGAGGTAGCGACAAGCGTGGAAAATATCGAGACTGCCATTTATGCTTCATCTCCGCTTGAGAACCTGGAACTGTTCTTATTTGATCAGAACGACTTATTGACTCCAGTTGCCAATTCAATGAGTCCAATTGACAATGTGGAACATCTGTTCCTAGCAGCACCGAAGACCGGCAATTACGTGTTCAAGGTTCGCTCAGCTAGCGGCAATGTCGTAAACCCAGTTTCTTATAGTTTGGCTTGGAACTTGACCACGACCGACGCCCTGCCTGGTGACTTCGATCTCGACGGCGATGTCGATGGCCGAGATTTTTTGATTTGGCAAGGCGATCCAGCTGTGGGAGACCTCAGTGACTGGCAAGCAAACTACGGTTCGGCAGCGTCGCTCTTGGTGAATTCAACCGCTGTGCCGGAGCCCGTTTCTTTGGGGTTACTTCTCGGATGGTTGAGCTTAGTGACGGGTAAGTGCTGGAGCCGAAGGGTTAGTCTCTCTGCCGTTTGATACAGGTAAGGGGGTTCGGAACATTTTGTTCGCTTTCCTTTTTAGCGCGTGTTAGAATCAGGTTGTGTGGATTGTCGTGGGATTTCACAGGCCCTTTAATCTGCCAAAGGAGAGCTCATGCCAAGGTCAAGGGTATCGACTATTCTTGTTGTCTCCGTATTCTTCCTACTGCTTCAGTCTCTAAGTCATGCTCAGAAAATCATCACTGGCCCTGGTCCCGGTGCTGGGCCACATGTCAAAGTGTTCGACGGCCAGTCCAACGGCGAGATTGTTAATTTCTTAGCTTACGGATCGAGCTTTACCGGCGGAGTGCGCGTCGCTGCTGGCGATGTCAATGGAGACGGCATTGCTGACATTGTGACGGCCCCAGGCCAAGGTGGTGGACCGCATGTCAAAGTATTTAATGGGACCACAAGCAGCGAACTACTCAGCTTCTTCGCTTACCCGGGATTTCAAGGAGGTATCTTCGTAGCAACCGGCGACATCAACAACGATGGATCTGCTGACATCATTACCGGTGCAGATGCGGGAGCAGGTCCCCATGTGAAGGTTTTTAATGGGCAATCTGGGACTGAAGTGAGAAGCTTCTTTGCCTACTCGCCTCAGTTCACTGGAGGTGTTCGAGTTGCTGGCGGCGATATTAATGGCGATGGCTTTGACGACATCATCACAGGTGCAGGCGCGACCGAAGCCGGTACTGGTGGAGGTCCTCATGTGAAGGTATTTGACGGCTTCACCGGCAGCGAAGTGAGAAGCTTTTTTGCCTTCCCTGCTTTTACCGGAGGTGTCTTTGTCGCTGGAGGCGATGTGAATAACGACGGTAATGATGACATCGTGACCGGTGCAGGTGCTGGAGGGGGCCCACATGTCAAAGTATTCGACGGTTTGACGGGTGGCGAGATCCGCAGTTTCTTTGCATATCCTGCTAACTTCTCCGGCGGTGTGCGCGTCGCTGCTGGAGATGTCAACGGAGATGGCTTCGCGGACATCATTACTGGACCAGGTCCTGGCGGGGGACCCCATGTAAAAGTCTTCGATGGGAAGACGGGAAGTGAATTGAACAGCTTTCTTGCCTACGGTCCTGGCTCTGTCGATCAGATTTTCGTCGCCCTGGCTCCACGGATCCCTGAACCAGGGATTGGACTAATGTTTGCGTGGTTGGTGGCGGGTGGCTGGTGGAGGGGAAGAAGCAGTTAATTCACTTCGAGTCTAGAAGGATGTTGATCGTTAGTTGCCGTGATACAATGAGGTAGCGAACAAGCACTCTCAATTTCGTATCTGGAGTGAATCATGGGTCTCTGGGACATACTATTGCTATTTCTGGTTGCTGGAATTTGCGGTGCTTTGGGGCAGGCGATCGCGGGATATTCTCGTGCGGGGTGTTTAGGTTCGATCGCGTTGGGGTTCATTGGTGCGCTCTTGGGTATGTGGTTGGCACGTTTAATGGATCTGCCGGAGGTATTCGCCCTGGAGATTGGAAATGGTGCGACCTTTCCGATTGTCTGGTCGATTGCGGGTTCCGCATTGTTTGTGGCAGTCTTGGCTCTATTGGCAGGGCGGGGGAAGGGCTGAGTACAGCATATTCAACGGTTCTTTGCGTAATCAGTGAGCATGGCTTTTTTCGGAGCAACCGATAGAACCGCACCTCAGGCGAGCCTATATGAGCTAGGATTGCATTAGACGCCTGTGTGCGACCAACTGTCCTGGCTTTCTGGGATATCGTTTTTCGACCGTTGGTCGCTCAAGTTGTGGAACCTATTCGGGGATTGCTCATGCCTCTCTTGGCTGAAGATACGTCTACGGCGATTGATCAATTACTGGGTCGACTTGATAAGCTGCACTCCTCGCCAGCGGTAGCGCTTCAGGTGATGGAAATCACACGCGATCCAGATTTTGATTTCCACGACGTCAAGCGATGCTTGGAAAACGACCCCGCGTTGACGGCTGCAGTGTTGCGTTTGGTGAATTCCTCGTACTACGGACTTCCACGCAAGATTACCGCAGTGCAAGAAGCGATGGCTTATTTAGGACGGCGTTCGTTGCGATTGTCGGTGCTTGGCTTTGGGCTGGTGAAGGCACTTGCCAATGGATGCCCTAAGGCGTTTCACGAAAGCTATTGGCGTCGGTCACTGAGCGTGGCAGTGGCTGCCCGCAAGTTAGCCGAACGCTGCGACAAACGGGAAGTGCATGCCGATTCCGTGTTTGCCGCCGGCCTGTTGGCTGACCTGGGAATGATAGCTCTTGCCCAACTGGAAACCGAGAAGTACTTGGCGGTCTGTGAGAACTGCGATCATCTGGTAGGTCAGATCACCCGTGAGCGGGAAACATTTGGCTTTTCCCATGTGGACGTAACAGTACGGTTGCTCACAAAATGGCAATTACCTGAAGAACTCATTGTGGCAGTGTCGGAGCATCACCAATGTCCGGCCTCTGCGGGGAAGATGAGTCAGATACTCAAGACAGCGAGTGTGCTAGCCGAAGTGCTCTGGACATCGAACAGTCCACACATGCGGATTCTATTGCCTTTGTTGAAGACACGATTTGATCTGGATGTGGACGATCTTATCTCGCTTGCCACTCAATGCAAGGAAGCAGTTAAGGAAAGCGTGGAAGTGTTCCAAGTACGGATTGATGGCGAGATTGATATCGACGCGATCCAAAGCGAAGCCCAGGCGATGTACCAGGCGGCCGTACTCGAAACAGCCGTCGATCTGGATAGCCTGGAGGCCCTCCTGGCCGAGGAAAACGGGCTCGGTTAACCGAGTTATTGATCTACTCGCTTGCCGAACTGCTGCCTGAGCGATACGCTCAAATTCTGCTGTAAAGTATTCTTTCGGACTTTGGGGATTGAGGAGCATGATGTGGAAGAAAGAGTAGACGTGGAAGCCGCTCTAGAGGCCCAACAGTTTCTGCTTGAAAGCAGTCTTGATTTGGCATTCAGCGCTTACGATGAAGCCTTGAGTGATAAGATGCGTGATCCGGTGGTGTTTTTGCTTGATTGTGAAGATACAATCGGAGGCGAGATCGCCCGCAGTTGGGTGGGTGACGACGCGGTGGACGAGGCCATTGCAGAGCAAAGAGATTCTGACTCGAATGCCACAACCGTGTATGCTTGTGCATATCCCTTTCTGAAGTGCCGTACAGAGGTTCCTAAGGTTTTTGAGTATTTGGCACCAGTCTTTACTGGAAATCCACCGAAAAATGGTTTTTTGGCAATAGCGATTACGAGCGGAGGGGCATCGGCACTGACGGTGCCCTTTGACGCTCGCTGACCGATAAACAAAGGTAAGAGTTTGGCATGACGTATTCAGTTGTTGTAATTGATGGTGATGGAATTGGGCCCGAAGTGTGTGGGGCGGCGCGGGCGATCCTCGATGCAAGTGGGGTGCCGATCGAGTGGATTGAAGCGGAGGCAGGGCAGACAGCGTTCGAGGCACACGGAGATCCACTACCCGAGACTACGCTAGCCGCAATCCGATCAGCCGATGCAACGCTCAAGGGGCCAACTGCGACGGCCTCCGGGGCCGGCTTCCGCAGCGTGAACGTCGCCTTGCGGCAAAAGCTGAATCTGTTTGCCAATTATCGTCCTGCGCGATCCTTGCCGGGTGTAAAAACTCGGTTTGAAGATATCGATCTGATCGTAATCCGCGAGAACACTGAAGGCCTCTATAGCGGATTGGAGCACACGGTCGTGCCGGGTGTAGTGGAGAGTCTGCGCGTGATCACGAAGGTTGCCTCGGAGCGCATTGCGCGGTTCGCCTTTCAAACGGCTCGCCGCCAAGATCGCAAGCGAGTCACTTGCGTCCATAAGGCAAACATCCTCAAGCTGAGCGATGGATTGTTTTTGAAAACATGCCAGGAAGTGGCCACGGAGTTTAGTGACATCGAGTTTGATGACTGCATCGTCGATGCGGCGGCGATGAAGTTGGTGAGCAATCCACATGCCTTCGATGTGCTCGTGATGGAAAATCTGTTTGGAGACATTCTCTCGGATCTCACCAGTGGACTTGTTGGTGGATTGGGAGTGACACCCAGCGCGAATGTGGGTGAAAAGCTGGCCGTCTTTGAGGCGGTGCATGGCACTGCGCCTGACATTGCCGGCAAAGGATTAGCCAATCCAACCGCGCTCGTGTTGAGCGGTGTCTTGATGCTGCGATTTCTTGGCGAGAAGAAAGCAGCCGACATCGTAGAGAATGCCGTTAGAGAAGTATTAGCCGAAGGGAAGACGATCACGGGTGATCTCGGGGGCAAGGCTTCGACCGGCGAATTCACTCAGGCAGTGGTCGCGAAAATGTAAGCGAGATGACGTGCTGTTTAGCAAAGTTAGCTCTTAACCTTTTGTAATGCACGATCGATGCGCGCGAGGCAGCGCTCGCGGCCGAGGATTGCTAGTGTTTCGAACAAGCCGAAGCCCACGGCCTTGCCAGTCACTGCGACACGTACCGCATGTACGATCTCACCGATCTTAATCTCTTTCTCGGCAACGAACTCCTTCAACTTCACTTCGAGCGTTGCCGCGTCAAAGGCTTTCACACTTGCAAGGCGCTCACGAAACTCGGTCAACAACTGCACTGCGTTTACTGCATTGCGTAGTCGCTTGCCGAGCGTTTTTTCGTCGTACTGAAGTTTTTCATCAGCGATGAAAAAATCCTCGTAGTCGAGAATGTCCCCCGCGATCTTGATCCGGTCACCTGCTGCCTCACAAATCTGACTAAGATACGGGCCTGTGTCGCACGGCGGAGGATTGTCGATGTATCCAGCTGTTTGCAGAAATGGCAGCACCTTGGCAACTTTTTGTTTGAGCGGCAGCTTCTGCATAGCGCGGTCTTGAAACGCGACGAGTTTCTGTGGATCGAAACTAGCGGGAGCCTTATTCACGCGCTCCAATGAAAAATGCTCGATCATTTCATCGCGAGTGAACTCCTCAGTCTTGTCGTCGAGCGACCATCCCAAGAGCAGCAGATAATTGAGAATCGCGTCGGGAAGGAAACCGATCTGCTGGTAGAAATCAACAATGACCGGGTTGAATACTTCGCTATCCACCGCCAGATGCAAGCGTTCGGCGATTCGCTCGCCGTGGGCCTTGAGCTCGGCGAAATCTTTGTTCTTAAGGTATTTATCGAGCTTGCGTTTGCTGAGCTTGTGCTTGCTGCCAGGTTCTGCAACGTAGGGGAGGTGGGCATATTCAGGAAGTAGGAAGCCGAGAGACTGGGCGATAAAGATCTGCCTCGGTGTGTTGGAAAGATGTTCTTCGGCTCGGATGACGTGCGAAATCTGCATATCGGCATCATCGACCACCGATGCCAGGTGATAGAGACAGGTTTTATCAACACGCTGGATCACGTGGTCCTGCTCGTTGGCCCATGGGAATCGCACCTCTCCACGAATTAAATCGTGGTGGATCAACTCACCCGTGCGGGGCATTTTGAGGCGGACTACCGCCTGGCGCCCCTCGGAGATAAATGCGGCGGCTTCTTCCTCAGTTTCAGCCATCCATCGGCGGCTGTAAGTGAATTGCTTGCCTGCCTGATGGGCTGACTCTCGCTCCGCTTGAATCTCGTCGGTCGTTGCGAAATCACGGTACGCCGCACCTGAAATCAGTAGAGCTTCGACCGCGGATTGATATTTGTCTCCTCGCTGAGACTGATAGTAAGGGGCATGGGGCCCCCCGACTTCCGGTCCTTCATCCCAATCAATTCCTAACCAGCGAAAACCATCAAGGATGGGCTGGAGGGCAGCATCTACGTTTCGCTGCTGGTCGGTATCATCTACGCGCAGTAAGAACTGGCCGCCATGTGCTTTGGCGTAGAGCCAATTGAACAAAGCCGTGCGTACTCCCCCAATATGGAGATAGCCTGTTGGACTGGGAGCAAACCGAGTGCGAACTGTCATGGAACCTGCGTGGTAAGGAGGACGGAAAAATGCGTGTCATTCCCGCGCTGGCGGGAATATCAGATTGATACCACTATCACCGATGAGCAAAGATGACGATAGGGGACTCTAAATATTTCTCAGAAAGATGTATGATTTCAGGCGGCTCGATGACGTTGCTGCTTGCGAAGTCGCTTTCGCTCGGCCTTTGTGAGGGGACGATCGTACTCGTCCTCGGGTTGGCTACCATCGATCCAAGCCGATTCGGTCGCTTCCTCATCATGAGAATCCTGAATCTCGACTTCTCGGATGGACTCATGGCTAGAAGTAGCTAACTGAGTAATCCGATCAGGGGCATCGTGCTCGATCAAACCTTGAACATCTAGAACGACGTACCTCGCAGACAGGAGACATCCCGTCAGTAAGAACAAGACGCCAGACAACGGCAATGTGCGTGTGAGAGTTCCCATCCACAACTCATTGGTGATTGGTGTCCAGCCGGTTGCTAGGACACTTGTAGCTATGAAACTCCCAGCCGCAAGTAGAAACGACGTCAATGCTGCTCGACACTCTGAAGCATCACGCAACAACCTGGCAAAAACGTAACTTCCAATTGCCAACTGTGGCAACAACCACCATCCTGCATCGTTCTTCAATAGGTGCCAACCGGTGGCGTGACCAAGCATCCCACTTAAAACGGAGTGGACTGCCATGACACAATTTGCGCTGAGTAAAACCGAAAGCCAACTCACAGTACGCCACACTCGGTAGCGGCCCTTTAAATCATCAATGCGATGTCGCTTCAAAAGGAAAACAATCCGGGCGCAAGCAGCCGTGATGAGTAATGCCACGGCCGACGTCCAGGCGATCAACCTTGCCGAGAATACCTCCGCAAGATCGAGTTCAGTGCCTTGTGGAAATAGCGGAGAAAGCGAAACAGAGTGATGTGCAACCACCTCGGCGAGAATCCCCAAAGTCGCACCCGAAAAAAAGAGCAGCCCAAAAATCCGGATACGACGGGGTATGTAGTCAGTAATTTGCGGATGATTTTCGATATTAGCACCCGCGCCGTAACGGGGTGTATCACCGGGAACGCGGTCACTCTCTTGGCTATTGTATGCCTTCCCCATGGAAGATTGATCTTCATTTAGGACGCGTCTTAGGCGTCCGATTCGTGCGTTGTTACGAGCCATAGAGCTGCTTTGCTGGATTGGATTCAGTAACGACAGAAGGTTTCAATGCTATTTGACTTGGCGGAGCTTGTCAGATTGCTTTAGCCAGAGGTGCTAGCACTCGCGAACAGCACGCGCACTCCCAGAGCGTAAGCGAATTGCTTCCTTACAACCGGAATCGGCATTTTGATCCAACCAGTCGCTACGAACCCTCTGGATACTGCTCTATAAGGATTGGGCAAACTTTACGCTGAAAGCTCAGATCTAGTGCATTATAAATTGAATTGTATCAATTCTCCTGGATTTACTGCGATTTCGGTCGTTGCCTCTGAGTCGACACAAACCCCAGAAACGCGGAGGCGGCAAAAATAACCTAGCTTTGAAGAGGATATCGGAGGGGTGTCACCGAGTGAATTGGCAGCCGAAGTTCCCTTGAATTCACAAAAGCGTTGAACCTATGGCAGAGACAACTAGCTCCAATACTGAAGCCAAAGAGCCATCCAACGCCGGAAAAACTTCAGCGAAATCGACACGACTTGTTTCTACCGAATCACGTGTTGCCGAGATTAGCTCGTTACTTCGCGCGCTGGAAGATGTGGCTGGTGGAAGCGGGCTGGTGAAACGCCATGATGAACCGAAGCCCCAACCAACGGTCCGTCATGAAAATAAATTGGTGCAGGTAAGGCTGGGAATGGCCAGCGGGTTATTCACAGCACTACGTCAGAAGCATCCTCATACGGCAGAACATTCATTGCGAGTTGCATTGGGATGTAGCTCGTGGGCACTTTACGCTGGATTAGATGAACAGACTCGCGACACTCTCGAAGTGGCCGCTTTGTTGCATGACATCGGCAAAATTGGCGCGCCCGACGTACTCCTCTCCAAAGCAGGTCGGCTTACTTCCGAGGAAGAAACCCTGATTAGGCAACATTGTCGCCAAGGTAGCGCCATCGTGGCTGAATGTTGTGGATCAGAAGAGATCTTACAGGCTATCTACCATTCAACAACACGATTTGATGGTGGAAACAGTGAGCAGCCAATTCGTGGCGAAGGAATCCCACTGGCAGCCCGCATGATCGCGATCGTAGATGCCTTTGATTCTATGACCACTGACCAGGTCTATCGCGACGCATGGAGTCGAGACCGCGCCCTGCAAGAATTATTCGAATTCTCGGGTTCTCAATTTGATCCTCAACTGGTTAAACAGTTCCAGGAAGTGCTTTCCGAGCATCACGATGTATTAACCGAGCGCGTAGCGGGCAGATGGCTGAATGAGTTGAATAACTCTCAGGACGCAATCCCCTGGGAACCTGTGAGCCAGACCAACGGCTCGCCTGCCACAAGCCGCGCCACGTCTAGCGAATCCTCCAGCCGACCGCTTTTTGAACAAAAATTGATCGAGGCAATGCGAGACGGAGTCGTTTTTGTCGATGTCCAAGCGAAGATTACTCTTTGGAATAAAGGAGCCGAACAGATTACTGGCATTAGCCGGGGGGCAGCGACAGGACGTACATTCGCACCAAGTTTGTTAGAGATGTGCAGTAATGGCAAACGGCGAATCCACGACGGCTCGTGCCCTGTCGCCAGAGTGCTGCGCACAAGTTCACAAATTCGACAGCGATTGATGATCTTAGGTCGCCAAGGAAAGCTAGTGCCGATTGATTTGCATGCCATCCCCGTACTGGGACGTGATGGAGCAATTCTGGGTGCAACTATCCTATTGCATGACGCAGAATCGGAAGCTTCACTCGAGGAGAAATGTGAAGCCCTCCATGCAGAAGTCACTCGCGATCCCCTGACTAAAGTGGCGAATCGTGCAGAATTTGATCGCATGCAAGCATTGTTTATCGAGGCCCATCAGCAGGCACATCACCCCTGTAGCCTAATTATGATTGATATCGACCACTTCAAGTCGATTAACGACACCTACGGGCACCAGGCAGGAGACGAAGCGATTATTTCAGTCGCCGACTTGCTATCATCGATGTGCCGAACGGGTGATTTAGTCGCACGCTATGGTGGGGAAGAGTTCGCAGTCTTGTGTGCCGATTGCAACAACGCCAATGCGGCACGTCGTGCCGAAGAAATTCGACGCAAACTATCCGAAACACCGCAATCCCAATTGGGAGACAAAAGGATAACCGCCAGCTTCGGTGTGACCGAGTTACAGGCGGGAGACAATTCGGAAACGATGCTGCGTCGTGCTGACCGGGCACTGTTGATGGCAAAAGAACAGGGCCGTAATCAAGTCGTACAATTGGGGAACGGCATGGAAAAACAACAAACCAGTAAGAAGAAATGGTGGTGGCTAAGTAGATTTGCTGGACAACCTGTCCTTGAGACATCTCTCTCGACGGCAGTGCCAATTGACATTGCCATCGCAAAATTGCGGGGGTTCGTCTCAGACCATCAGGCCAAGATCATCTCCACCAAAGAAAACACTGTCGAACTTGAAATCGCCAGTTCGAAGGTTTCCTATGATCGACGCAAAGGTGATCATAACATTGACTTCCGTGTTGAACTTGAATTCAGCGAAAAGCGTGTCAAACGTACAAACAACGCAGGATTTGCTGCAGGTGAATACACTTCTACCCATATCGAAGTGAAGGTGCGACCGCGAAGAACCAGCAAACGGCGTCGAAGTGACATTGCCGATCGAGCAGCCTTGATTTTGCAAAGCGTCAAGGCATATCTAATGGCAAAAGAAGAACATGAGTTGATCGAAGAATCTATGCAGTTGGTATTGTAAGAGAAAGACAGCAATTTCCTTCGATTAGCAAGATTCGATAATTGAAGAAGTAGAGGGCCAAGCTATGCGTGACGATATACGAGAACCAGGAGAGTGGAAATCTGGGCGGCGAACAATAAATGCTGCAAACTCGAGTTGGTCCCTCAAGCGACGACATGCACAGTCTAGTGTCAACCTGGAACATACCCTACCCATCGCTGCAGTTGATGCCGCTTTTGAAGAAGTTGATCTGGAACCTTCTGAAGCTAAGCCACCTCATCGAATCGATAGCGGCGCACCAAAGATGGCGTCATCAGATGAGCTATTCAAAGAACTCACCTTACAACTGGCCGCCCTGGAATCCCAGTGTCATCATCTGCAAAGATTGATAATCTCCGCCAAGAGCTAAAGTTTAAGCACTGGTTTGCGACAATATTGCGCGATAAGACAAAATCGCCTCTGGAAGTCACTAAAGTTTGGTATTAGACTCCCCTCATTGCTACACACGCACATCCGGCTCACTTTTTCGTGCCGATTGCTCAGTTGGGTTCCGTCCGGTATGCTGCTAATTGAGTGGTTTTCTCCAGGAAGATCGCTCAGATTAACATTTTGTCTCGGTAGCATGCACTCTCACACTATTGATCCATGCAAAACGACCTGGCCACAGCAGCCATTGTTTTTCGTGGTCGATTGCAGCTTGCTGAAGTGGCACTTTGATTCCTATTACCGGTATAAACAGAACCCGTTCATTTACACTTAGGAGGAACTCGAAATGGCTTATTCACTTCCTGATTTGCCTTATCCCGCAAATGCTTTGGAACCCCATATCGATGCTAAAACGATGGAGATTCACCACGGTAAGCATCACAATGCTTATGTGACTAACGTCAATGCTGTACTCGAAGGTGCAGATGTTCCAGATATGTCGATCGAAGATCTTTGTCGCAAGATTGACACTGTTCCTGAAAACATTCGCACGACGGTGCGGAACAATGGAGGAGGCCATGCGAATCACTCCCTGTTTTGGACCGTGATGAGCCCTCAGGGAGGCGGTGAGCCTTCTGGTGCTCTCGCAGACGCCATCGCCAGTGAGTTAGGTGGCTTTGCTGCATTCAAGGAGGCCTTCAGTAAGGCAGCTGCCACCAGGTTCGGTAGCGGCTGGGCTTGGTTAAGCGTGACCCCAGCAGGCAAGCTGGTTGTCGAAAACACCCCCAATCAAGACAATCCTTACATGAGTGGCAATACGCCGATTCTAGGCCTGGACGTATGGGAACATGCTTACTATCTCAACTACCAGAATCGTCGTCCTGATTACATTGCTGCCTTCTTTAACGTGATCAACTGGCAGGCTGTCGGCGAACGTTATGCCAAGGCCAAGGGCTAGCTTGCTAGCACCATAATTAGTAAGCACTGTTTGCAGAGCTTTGTAGCACTATCTCGCTATTTGACTATCCAATAAATTAGCGTTCAAACAGTTCGAATCAAACCTGATAGCACTCGTGGAATCTGTTTCTGCGAGTGCTTTTTCACATTTGTGATGAAGGGGAACTGACATTGACCATGTAAGACGGACCTATATAATCCCCGCTCGCTAGCGTTTAAGAATTAGCGTCGACGAAGATCTTCAGAGAACTTATCTAAAGAAGAATGTTTTTTGTAAGCAGGTTCACTCAAGTTTGCCGACAAGAAAAATAGTAGGGGTTAGTCCGTTCATGTCCAATTATCGCATCGTGCGGAGTAGCAGGACCCTGACTCCCGACTTCTAAATCTCCGAGCTGAAGAGCAGGGGAGCAAAACTAGTATAAAGACTGGGGCAAGGATGCCATGCAGGTAAGAATACTTACTGCCAGCTTAGCGTTGGTTATTGGATGTGGAGCTTTAGGTTGCAAGTCGGCACCAAAAATGGCTTGGTGGAGTTCCTCGAAAGATTCCAAGGTCGAATCAACTGCCGTAGCTCACGCTGCCCCTCAACTCCCCTCGGAAGTTGCTAAGCAGACCGAGGGTGTCAATTCAGCCGATCCTGTACAAATATCATCGGCACCTGCATTTGCTGCGAATTCCAGCAACGAGACGGGCAACTCAACTGGAGCAGCACCAGCGTACACTGCCACGGCTTCGCCCAGCGGTGCCTATCCAAGTACAGGTGCACAAAGCTATGTACCGGCAACAAATCAAGCTACGTTACCCGCTTCGTCAACAACTGCTTTGACAAGTGCAATGCCGTACAATCCCAACGCAGTCCCTGCTCCCAAGTCCGACTCAAAAATGGAGTCTGTTGCTTCCAGTGCCATCCTAAGTAACAGTCCAGCTGTTGAGGACAGATATGGAAGTTTTTCAACGCAAACAACGAGTCAAGCCTTGGCTTCTGCACCAGCAACTGGGACAGCTTCCAGCCCGACAAATGGTCTACAAAACTCCAATTCAACATCTGATACCGCGGCAACTCCTTATGCAGGCACCAATAGTTTGGGCGATCGCTATGCAATGCCGAACTCGCCAACACAAGAAACAAAGGATCCTGTAACAAAAGCTTCAGCAGAACCACAGCAAGTTCAGGCTGCATCGGCAATCGCCTCTACTGAGCCCTACCGTCCAGGCGGCACAAGTACCTATCCTGGCATTGCAGCTTCAAACGCACAGTACGAGGTCGCCACTCGCCCTGCTGTGACTTCGAGCAGCACGACAAATGTGCCGAATGTGGCTTATCCGAGTACTGGCACCAATCAGTATCGGTAAGTGAAAGCCAAGTTATAGATGAGGGTAATCCTTCACCTCGTGAGATTATCAACTTCTAAATAATCCATTGGCCAGCTAACTGAGCCATAAGCTCGAATTCGGCAGTGGAAAAGGTTGTATGAGCCGCACTCTACCAGCCCATGACCATATTCGACTCGATAACCTTGCGGGCTTGCTCGAGATCGACACCTGTCTCGTGCATATAGAGACGAATGGCGTGGACTTTATCACCCTCTGCCTTTGACAGACAATCTCTGGCGGTATGGCACACATCGAGCGAACCGGCAAGCCCTAAGGCACTCTTAGAGATAACCCAGGTATCACGGGGCCGCTTGGTCATCCGAATGACTGTGTCATTGGGATAGGCTTGAGTCACGACCGACGATGCATCGTCATTGTCCTGTGCCCAAGTAATGATGATGTGACTATCCGTTTCGACCTCAAAGAGTGGCATATCAATCTCCTTTCTGACGGTTGTGGTAATGAAGTCAGAATTAAGTAATCCGTATTCCGACAACCGAAAAATAGTCTAATTGAAAAAGCGGTAAAGAGTCAACTTGGCGGAAGAATCCCGTATTTTAGGCGAAAACTGACTCTTAATTTCCCGGGGCCTGATGCTCCGGTTCGCAAGACTAGCAAATGATACTCGACACAACCGCGCCTCCTGCGAATGCCAAGATAGGTGATCAACTCACTTCGGTGACAACAGGCGGGGCAGTCAACTCATACGGCCGTATTGTCTTACCGGTGTGTTGATAAAGGCAACTCCTGCCATCGCTACGAGCGCTGTAAAGCGCTGAGTCTGCGCGGGAAAGTAGCTTCTCAACTGTGTCCTCATTTTGGACTTCGACGACGCCGCCAAAGAGAGTTAAATCCCACTCTGCGGGCATACTTCTTAATAAGCGTTCACTAAATACGGTAGCACCTGCCAGGCTGGTTTGTGGCATTAAGATGGCAAATTCGTCGCTGCTATAACGCGCAACAATGTCCGTATCTCGGGCAGTGTGCTCCAGTAGATTGGCAAATTGCCTAAGCCTCTCTTTTTCGATTGGCCCATGACTTTCAAAAATACTGAAAATCACTACTGCAAATCGGCGGTCATTCTGTGAGTGGATTGCTAGCAGGATACTTAGCTGCTCTTCCATTGCTCGGCGATTGCGCAATCCTGATTCGCGATCCGTACGTGAACCAGCAAATTGAGTCAACTGATTGGAATGCCTGCGCAATTCGTCATATGCCAGGGATAGGTTGCTGGCCAGTTTCATTGTGGGATTTAGCAGTAACTCCGCTTCGTGCCCCAGTGCTATCCATCCAACGCTCTTGTCACATTGTTCCAGGTCGCGCAGACGATTTTGAAAATGATTAATCGTAGATTGATGTTGAGCTACCTCCTCACGAATGTTGCCGGCTATGACTTGAAGTTCTCGGGCAATTCGTGTCGCACGCGACAATTCGCTGGCTAACTGTGCATCAACTGATGAATTCGACTGTTCACGAGATCGGCTTCCAAACAGATATCCGATCAATGCCACGGCAGCCAAAGCGGCAGTATCCGCCAGGATAATTTCAAACCCAGTGAGTGAAGTGAGCAAGGACACGGATTTCTCTACAAACAATTGGCACTGTTGGAATTAAGCATCTGATTCAATAGCAAAATTAAATCTTTCCGCGATTTACTATTCCCCGCATACACAGAAAACCAAATGCTGAGCAAATCCCCAGAACCACCATCCATTCATACTTGCTTAATGTCGAAAACCAACCCCAGGTTTGACCAGACATCTGATCTACCCATAGTTGGACATGATAAACTGCATCCATTTTTCAGGCCTCTAAGTATTTCGAGGAAGTATTTATTTCCTTTTTAAGAATAGGTTGAAATCGCCGATGGCGCCCTCTCCGAGACGTATCGACCCACCCGGAAAATGAAGCAAACCGCTACAACCGTCATATTTTCTTCGCCTTGATCACCATTGCGAACTGGATTCGCTGAAGCCGTTCTCATTAATTTTTGCTTGAGAGCAAAAAAGGATGATTGAATTAACGAATACCGGGATAGGTGCTGAGAGTTTCATCCACGGCGTAAGGGGGAGGTAACCTTGGCTCCAAGACCGTTGAATCTTGTGTAGAAAGCGGATTTGATGGATTGTTCTGCTCCGAGTGCATCAGTGCGGTAACAACTTCTTGAGGTACTTTGTATCCAATTGTCACCCAATTCTCCGTAGCTTGCACGCCAAGCAATTCAAGTGAACTTAGTGTACTGGTCGAACCACCTTCAGGAATAATTACACCGCCTCCATCGAGAATTGGTGCAAAGAAGGCGTTAAGCTTTTTTTGCAAGAATTCACGGTGATGTGAATCTAGTTGTGATTCGAGATGAACGTCGCCTTCTCTCTGCAGAAAATAGTCGCCATATTCATTCTTGCGAAGCTGGTACAGTACATTGGCCGTAGTCAGTGCCGTGTATCGTTCGCCGTCTACTTCCAGCGCTGCGATCTTCAATGTGAATTTGAAGTGATCGGTTATAGGAATCTCGAGTTCTAGGGGGCGCGGCTTGTCAGCGATGATTGCCCAACGTTGTGCGCGGGTGTGGACCATAAGGTCAAGTGGTAAAGTTGGCTGCAATACCTTGGCATACTTCATGAAGTATTCGTCAGTGAACATTTTGCCAGCCATGATGGTTTCCAGCAGATTGTTGACAAATGACACATGAATTTGACCCACCACATCTGCCTCGGGAAATGTGACCGGGCAAACTTGGGCTGCACCAAATTGTTCACGATTTCCTTCGTGGATGTTTACGGAAACCGTACTATCAGTCGATTGTGTTCCAGCAAAGATGGGGGCAGCCCCTTCCCGGATCACAGGTGCAAAAACCTCGCTGAATTGCCCCATCGTTGATCGCATCCGGGCAATTTCCGACCGTATGTCTTCAATTGCCGTACCGACCCGAACGTCCATTTCTTCTTTCAAGAGATTAACTGTCTTCTGACGAGATCGCATGTTCATCATTGCACGCGATTCGGGCTCATTAACCCGGCGTTTGCCAATGCGACGGACAAAATTACTGCTGGCATTAATATTACTGACACTGGTGCGAACTTTGGGCTGGACCAATGTATCTTCCACTTTGATGCCACTTGGACCAAAAGTAACCGGAGTATAAGCAGAAACTGGTCCTTGAGTATGGATATTGAATGAAAGAGGACCAGCCGTGGCATGGCACAAGGAATACACCTCACCTTGATAAACAATATTCAATTCGGCCAAGTTAGGATTGGGAACCAGATCCAAAGAGATTTCGCCCTTGGTGTGAGCCGTTCCTTGTACATACACCGTGCGGGATCTCTGAAAACGACGTTTGGTAGGAGTCCGGCTCGAATCACTCACAGCCAAGCTGTGCTCCACTGCTGTATCTTGTGTTGCCATGATGCGATGGATCAGCGGCTTGGAAACAACAAGCTGTAAGTTCGGATGCGACAATGCTGTACGCAACGAGGCTGTTTCCGCGGTGAGCTGGCCAGTTTGCTCAAGCCAGCCTAGAGTGCGGCCCAAAGCGGCAGCATGTGCGTCGGTAGGGTCTGTCCAAAGGGCAAGCGTATGTTCGCGAGCCTGAGCAACCTTTGCCAAAAACTCGCCATGCAGATCCGGATGGGAAAGCGTATAAGCGGCATCCAGATAAGCGTCTGTCGCAGCACGAAGACCCGCGAAAAATGGATACTCTGTACCCTTGCGGTTTGAATACATCCACCTTCGGGAAAGGGCGATTTCTGAGACATTGACGGTTTCTAGCGGACCTAAGTTTTTTTCAAGTAGTTCCCAATGAAAATGATTCTTCCAAGGCTGAGCATATTCTGAACCTTGGGCATCTAACGCAGCCGCCACCTGTTCCATCTCTTTACGCAAGGCAGCTTGGGTCTCGTAGAACCACGATTCTTGTGGCTGAACAAACCGGGACTCAGCATTGATTAAAACCTCACTAGGATCAATCCCAGGCCGGATTGTATGTAGAGAATCGGCAGAAGAGTGCACGGCACTGCCGGCCAGGAGCAGGCACATCAGCCACCACCGCGCAATAGTGTAAATCATGGGTAGTGTCCAAGTTGTTGATCAGGGTCGCGATTTTTTAAACTAAAGTTGCAGAGCTGGTGTACGTTATTGCGTTTTTCTGTGAAAGCATAAGTTGCTTTTCAATGGCGTGAGCCAATGAATTAATAAAGAACGACCTCCTTGATCTGAGATTGCAATGAATACGACGATGAAAGAAGTAATGCTGCTCCCGTTCGTAACGATTCTGTCGCTCGTAATGCCTGGACTACTCATTGCTTCAACTCCCATTCTAACGGGACGATGGGGAGACACTCGCCTACCGCAGCAATTGACTTATCAATATGAAACGAAGAAAAATCAGGCCTTGGTCGTGATTACATTTTCGACCAAATGCCCGCTAGTACGACGATTAGTTCCCACGCTGAATGAATTACAGCGGAAGTATGATGAAACAGGAATCCAATTCATTGCCCTGTTCCCCAATGGCAGTGACGATCTACATTCGATCGCCGTTTACGCACAGGAGACGGGCCTGATTTTTCCTGTTTTTAAGGATGATTTCGAAAACCCCTGGCATGAACAACTTGAACTTAAAACGACCCCGCAGGTCGTCGTACTCGACACGCGAGGTGGTTATGATCCGACTCAAATTGTTTATCGTGGCCAAGTAAACGGAATGTGGTTCGGAGGAGGAACCGCAGACTCGAAGCAAGAATATCTTGACGACGCATTGACAGCTTTCCTCCAGGATGAAAAACCTTCCTTGAACGAAACGGCCGCGTCAGGCTGCGCTATTGCCAGGCAAGCCCCGCGAGACTTGAGCAATTATGAATCGGTCACATACTACCGCGAAATTGCACGCCTCATGCAGAACAATTGTATTAGTTGTCATCGCGAAGGGGAAGCTGGAGCCGAACTATTTAGTGCCTTTACTGACTACGAAACAGTGGCCGCGATGAGCGACGTGATGCTCAATCGGATGGAGAGCCGATTGATGCCACCTTGGCATGGACATACAGATCCCAATGGCGAAACAGGAGGCTTCAAGCACGATACGCGCCTCAGTGATGGACAAATTGACACTTTTCGCGCTTGGGTTGAAAACGGGTGTCCGGCGGGTGACAAAACTGACGCCCCTCCGCCAAGAGAATGGCCCTCCGCAGAAGACTGGGCGATCGGCGAACCGGACTTTGTGTTTGAAATGCCAGAGCCTTACAATGTGCCACTTTTTCGACTCGATGAATATCAGTTTTATAGGGTAACGGCAAATTTCTCTGAAGATCGCTATATCCAAGCGATTGAACTCAAGCCTGGAAATCGAGCGGTCGTGCATCATATTGGGGCTATAGTCGGTCCTCATAATGAAAAGAAACTGGCCGCTACACAGGCGATGTTTGAACTGTATGGCCTGACTGGTGACAAGGTAAAAAAAGTGGGGGACTACATTGCGGGTGATCCTTTTAACGCTCGCACGTATGCAGAAGATTTTGCACTCAAGCTGCCTGCAGGGCACGACATTTTTTTCGAGATGCACTATACCCCGACCGGCAAAGAGGAAGAGCCCGATCTCTCACGGATGGGAATTCGTTGGTCGAAACAAAAGCCTGCTCATGTTCTGGAGACAAAAGTATTTAACCGCAAAGATATTCGTCTCCGTCCCCATGACATGCACTATGAGAAGGCTAACTATTATCAATTTCCCACGGACGTATTGATCTACGCCCTTGCCCCCCACATGCACTATCGAGGAAAAGATTTTGCACTCTATAAGGCAGAACACCCCGGTACTCCCGAGGAAAAGCGACACTTGATTATGAGTGTGCCAACTTACGACTTCAACTGGCAACGCACCTATGAGTTCGTCAACCCCGTGAAACTGAAGGCTGGAGATGCGCTCTACACGGTCACTCACTTTGACAACTCGCATTACAATCCCAACAACCCAGATCCCGAAGCACTGGTAAAGTTTGGATTGCTTTCTGCGCAGGAAATGCTCAATCTTCGGGTGAAATATGAAGTGGTAGATTTCGGGCCTGTGCAGTAGATCTAATCACAATTGCACCAGAAATGACATGTGTTTCACCACTGACTCCGAACTGAATGCGTGGCATGATAATCAGCATGACGACGCTTCCAACCATCGAACGAATCTTAGAACCAGTAACTGCCGGTTTCACGCCGGAAGTTGCACAGCGCATCATCGCTATTCGTCTCGACGATGCCTCCACAACTGATTGTTTAGAATATTTGCGCGATAAATCGAACGAAGGAACTCTTACCGAAGAGGAGCGTGCATAATATGAAGACTTTGTCGCGGGAAATGATCTGCTCATGCTCATAAAAGACCAGGCTCGCTCGTCTCTGGAACATGGTTGATACACATTCTCGCGTCCACGTGTGGGAGCGAGCAGGTCATCGCTGTGAAAATTGTAAGTTGCCATGAGTAGAATTGGGTTTCATGCTAACAGGCTACTGCTCGAATAAAATGATGTATTGACAGCCTTCACACAGATTCGTGTTGCATCAGACGACTGCGAGAATCTGCCAAGATATTTAGACTAAAAAATGGCAACAACTCAGTACATTTCGAATATCTTTCTATGGTTCGGGACGGCTTAGACAGCATGTCTACGATCTTGAAAGTTTCCGACCTAATTAAGCCAAGAAATGCTTGACTCGAGAATCTGCGACCAATTATTATGCGCGTGCTAGATCCCATTTTATTTTCTTTCACAGCCACTGCCTGGTTGTGTAACTCGTCGTAATCTTTGATTGGGAGAAATGCTAATGATGATTCTTACTTCATTACGTCGTGTCTTTGCCTTCGCATCGGCATTCTTCTTTGCTCCGTTGTCAATATTGCATGCCCAAACTATCACGTACATTGGCGTAATTTACGATCAGACTAACTTTGAAACTCTCAACCTCGGAGACGCCGGCTACTGGTTTCCTCAGTTCGATGCATCCAGCCCGGTAGAAGGACGCTGGACGGGCGAAAACCCCCGCAACGGTTTGCCGGCGTGGGCCGGACCGCTCAATCACGTGACAGCTGACCCGCTCGATCCGCTTGACCCGATTAACAACAATCCATTAACCTTTCCAACCCGAACTTTCTCCCAAGATGGGCCCTCCCGATCGAAGGGTGGCCAACCGACGTGGAACATCTTTAAGCTTCCCAACGGCGAGACAGGTCGCTCCGGCGCCATTGTCGATCCTTTCACTGCCGGCAACTCAAACAACACGATTAATAGAATCCAACTCAACAACGTGGTGCCGAGCACATTCTATTTTTCAGTGATTACCGACAACACAAATCTTGAGCACGATCCGACTGGTCAGCTCCGAGCTCGTGGCGAAGTTGGCGAAACCTTTCCTGGATTGGCAGATGGCATCCAGATTGAATCGGTTGGCTTGCCAGAAACCAACGGTGGTCTAATTTTCAACGGAATCGCAGATGTTTATACGTTTCGTTACGATGGGTTCGTTGCAGGGGATTACATCAAGTTAAGACTATCTGGCGATGCGAACGAAGGAGGAGCAAGCTTCGCTGGACTGCTGTTCGATGTAGTTTATGATCCACATCTAATCCCAGAACCGACGAGCGACTCAATCGCACTTTTTGCTGGCGTATGCGTTGCAATTAGCCTCCAACGGCGGAAAAGCTTATCTGAATTCTTTGGCAGTTGAAATCCGAATTCCTGTCCTTTTTGTTGATGGCCCTAGTTTCTCTTTGAGTGCGCCCCGATCGCGGATATTTTTCGGTAAATCTAACGTAATTCTTGCGCCGTGGGTCTGGACCAGCGTTTACTGGGTTACTACCGTAGACGGCTGGTCGTTGTTAATTCTCGAAACCCCAGTATGAGAAACTATCCCATGACTCATTGTGCCACAGACCACTGGCCCCTCGGAGTTTTCACCAGTATCGATGCGGGTTTGGGAGTCAGTTTCGATGTTCTTGCCCAGCTCCAGCTCACCACGATCCAGCTTCATGCCCCAGACGCTACCAACAGGACACCGGAAGCGGCTTTGGAGACCGCGGAACGTCTGCAGCGTCTGGGCATTGAGGTTACCTGTGTTTTCGCCGGTTTCGCGGGGGAGAGCTACGCGGATATTCCCACTGTTCAACGCACCGTGGGGCTTGTTCCTCAGGAGACTCGTGACACGAGAGTTACTGAACTAAAACAAATAGTCGACTACGCAAACCATCTCGGCGTTAAGGCGGTGGGGCTACATTTGGGATTTGTGCCACACGATCCCCAACAAGAAGACTATCGCCGATTGGTTCAAACCACCCGGGACCTCTGCGATTATTGCTCTGCACAAGGACAAACGATCCACTTGGAGACCGGTCAAGAGCCAGCAGACGTGCTCGAGGGGTTTTTGGAAACTGTCGCCCGCGAAAATCTGTTTGTCAATTTTGATCCAGCCAACATGATTTTGTATGGTTGTGGGGAGCCGCTCCCTGCACTGGAGCGTATCGGCAGATATGTACGTAGTGTCCATTGCAAAGATGCGAAATGGTCCGACAAGCCTGGTGACACGTGGGGTACCGAGGTCGCTCTGGGTGAAGGAGACGTCGACTTCACACAGTTTTTACGAATTCTGGAAGCCATTCGCTACAAGGGCCCTCTCACCATCGAGCGCGAAATTCCTGAAGACCCTCAGCGGCAATTAGAAGAGATCGGCAAGGGGGTAGATCTGCTCCGCCGCACCATGCAATCACTTAATTTTTCCAGTTAATATTTTGAATCCCGCCAGAGCGGGGAAGGCGGATTATCTCAAGACTATGCTTAAAGTAGGAATCGCGGGCATCGGGTTTATGGGAATGATCCATTACCTGAGCTATCTGAAAATTCGCGGGACAAAAGTCGTTGCCATCTGTGAGCAGAATCAAAAACGGTTGACGGGAGATTGGCGTGAGATCAAGGGCAACTTTGGCCCGGCCGGCACAATGATGGATCTGACGGGTGTGGATACCTACAGCAAGATCGATGACATGTTAGCCGACGAACACATCGATGTCGTCGACGTTACTCTGCCACCAGCGCTGCACGAAGAAGTGACCATCAAAGCACTTCGTGCTGGAAAGCATGTGTTTTGTGAAAAACCGATGGCACTCACTTCTGCAGCCTGTCGTCGAATGTCTGCGGCTGCGGAAAAAGCGGATCGTTCAATCCTGGTCGGCCATGTTCTACCATTTTTCCCTGAATACAATTGGGCCCTGAAATCGGTCCGTAGCGGCCGCTATGGCAAGTTGCTCGGGGGTCATTTCAAGCGCGTGATATCTGATCCCAAATGGCTTTCCAATTTTTGGCAAGCCGATCAGGTGGGTGGACCTATGCTGGACCTTCACATCCACGACGCCCATTTCATTCGCCTGCTTTTCGGCATGCCGCTTGCGGTCACTACAACTGGTCGCACCAAGAACGATTTGGCCGAGTATTGGCATTCCCATTTTGATTACGGAGAGCAGGGACCTGTGGTGCAGGCCACTTCGGGAACAATTTCCCAGCAGGGACGTCCATTTTTGCATGGCTTTGAGATTCAACTGGAAAAGGCGACGTTGCTATTCGAATTTGCTGTGATCGGTGACAAAGCAGAGTACCTCTGCCCGCCCACCCTGTTGAGTCATACGGGAAAAGTGGACTATGTTGCGTTGGCGGGGGAAGATCCTACAGTCGCTTTCGTTTCCGAAATTAAAGAAGTCGTCGCATGTCTCAGCCGAGGGAGAACCTCGGATATTCTTGATAGCAGATTTGCCAAGGATGCAGTTGTATTATGTCACAAGCAGGCGGAGAGCCTACGCAAACGCCGGGCTGTCAAGTTGTAGGTTTTTTTGCGCATTCGCAAGAATTTGCACGTTGCTGATGCATAGAGTGAACCTTCATAATGAAAAGCTCTCAAAAATTACGAACCAGCTAATATCGAAAGCCAAAAGTCTATGTCCCCTAGCGAAAGAATTCCCTGTCAAGTATTCCGTCTGGCTCGTGAGGCGAGCCGTTATGTCGCAGGCCAAATCGCCGATTTTATTCGCCAACGAAATCAAGAGGGAAAATCGTGCGTATTGGGACTAGCCACGGGCAGCACTCCCGTGAGTGTGTACAACGAGTTGGTGAGATTGCACCGCGAAGAAGGGCTTTCTTTCAAGAATGTCATCACCTTCAATCTCGACGAATACTATCCGATGCAGCCTAATGAACTGCAAAGTTATGTGCGGTTTATGAATGAGCATCTTTTTGACCATATCGACATTGAACCCTCCAATGTCCATATCCCCGACGGCACCTTAGCCGAAGCGGATGTCCCTGCATTCTGCCAAAAGTATGAAGAGAAAATCGCCGAAGCGGGGGGAATCGATATCCAACTCTTGGGTATTGGCCGAACGGGGCACATTGGGTTTAACGAACCTGGGTCTGGCCGTTCTAGCCGTACACGAATGATCACACTAGACCGTATCACTCGTGGTGACGCCGCCAGCGACTTTTTTGGGGAAGATTATGTCCCACGTCGGGCGATCACGATGGGAGTCGGCACCATCGCAGAGGCCGCCCAAATTTATTTGTTGGCCTTTGGTGAAGGAAAAGCTCCTATTGTTGCCCAGACGGTT
This sequence comes from uncultured Planctomycetaceae bacterium, assembly GCA_937925545.1. Taxonomy (GTDB): domain Bacteria; phylum Planctomycetota; class Planctomycetia; order Pirellulales; family Lacipirellulaceae; genus Bythopirellula. The sequence continues at coordinate 218,714 of CALALR010000012.1, read as the reverse complement.
GAGGGACCTATCTCGCCAAATATTCCAGCAACTTACTTGCAGGAGCACCCTAATACTCACTTTGTGCTCGACGAAGCTGCTGCGGAGCAATTGACCCGACTTCGCTCTCCATGGGAATTGGGACCCGTTGATTGGGATGATGCAACGATCCGCAAAGCGGTCATTTGGCTGGCAACTCGACTGAAGAAGCCAATCCTCAAACTCACAGAAGAGGATTACAATGAAGAAAGCCTGCAGGACTTGTTGGCGACGGTTGGGTCTGCCTATGAAATCAATCTACGTGTCTTTCGACACCTTCAATCGACGATCACCGGCTGGCCTGCTGGCAAGCCTGAGCATGCGAAGCAGCCTGGTGATCGACGTCAAACCTATGACGACGTATTTCCCAAGCGTGTGTTGATTTTTTCGCCCCATCCGGATGACGACGTCATTTCGATGGGTGGCACACTGATCCGCCTGGCTGATCATGGACACGAAGTTCATGTCGCTTATCAAACGTCGGGAAACATTGCCGTGTTCGACGATGATGCGATTCGCTTTGCAGAATTTGCTGCGGACTTCAACCGGCATTTTGGCATCGATGCCGAGCGTGTCGATAGTCTTGAGTCCCATGTTGAGCAGTTCCTGAAGCATAAGGTTGCCGGTCAGGTTGATAGTGCAGAGGTTCAGTCGATCAAGGGAATGATTCGGCGTGGTGAAGCTCGTGCCGCTACGCGCTACTCAGGTGTACCCGCCGAGCGACTCCATTTTCTCGACATGCCTTTTTACGAGACGGGTCGAGTCCGCAAGAAACCACTGACCGAAGAAGATATTGCGATCACGGTCGATCTGCTCGAACTCATAAAGCCCCACCAGATTTACGCGGCAGGCGATCTCTCCGATCCCCACGGAACGCACCGCACTTGTTTAAGCGCAGTATTTCAAGCATGCAACCGGGTGAAGGATCAGGATTGGTATAGCAAATGTATCGTGTGGCTCTATCGCGGTGCCTGGCAGGAATGGAGTCCTCATCAAATTGAAATGGCCGTCCCGCTGAGTCCACGTGAGCTTATGCGAAAGCGAACCGCGATTTTCAAGCATCAGTCGCAGAAAGATCGTGCGCTCTTTCCTGGTGCTGACCCACGGGAGTTTTGGCAACGCGCCGAAGACCGCAATCGCGCAACTGCCAGATTTTACGACGCCTTGGGCTTGGCCGAGTACGAAGCTATTGAGGGCTTTGTCCGTTGGAATGGCGACGCGGAAGGGATTCTCTAGTTTTTCGGATAGTCGTTTAAATGCTCTTCTCCGCTGGACTCATCTTGCTAGGAGTTGTCCTTCTCGTGGTGGGGGGCGAAACCATGTTGCGCGGTGCGGTGGGACTCGCAACACTCTTGCGGCTCACTCCGGCAGTGATTGGCCTCACGGTCGTCGCTGCTGGGACCTCCGTTCCTGAGCTGGCGGTCAGCGCGATGGCTTCCTATCGCGGGAGTGCCGACATCGCCGTGGCGAATGTCATCGGGTCGAACATTTTCAATATCTCAGTCATCCTGGGTATCTGTGCCCTGTTTCGCCCCATTGCGATCGTGGGCAACACGATCAAGCTGGAATATCCCGTGCTGCTCTTGGTCACGTTCTTAGGGGTAGTTCTAGAACGCGACGGCACGATTAATCGACTCGATGGCGTGCTGCTGGTGGCCGTCTATGTGGGCTTCACTGCCTACCTGGTGCGTTTGGTTAGAAGGCAAGTCTCTGCGGAGGAAGTGGCAGAGCTGAAAGCCGAAGTGGATGAACTAACCCCCTCCGCCGAAAAACCCCGAACGTGGATCTGTCTTGCACTACTCACAACAGGAGTCGCATGTCTGGGCTTGGGAGCGAACTTGACGGTGGAAGGTGCTGTTCGGCTCGCCCGCCTGTTGGGTTGGTCAGAACGCGTGATCGGTCTGACTATCGTCTCCGCGGGCACCGGTTTGCCTGAAGTGGTCGCCTCACTGATATCCAGTATCCGTGGCCGTAGCGACGTCGCTGTAGGAAACGTCATTGGCTCGAATTTGTTCAATATACTAGGTGTGTTGGGAATCAGTTCCTTGGCGTCCCCTCTGCCGGTCGATCCAGGTCTGATTGCCAACGATGCCTGGTGGATGCTGGGGATCACGCTACTGTTGTTCCCGCTGCTCTGGTCCGGTCGCCAAATCATCCGCGTGGAAGGGGCGCTACTGCTGGGGGTCTACTGCTTTTACATCGGTCGGTTGTTGGTGCAGTAGATCTCCCAGGGTGTGCCCGACACCGCAAAGGATAAATAGATCACCCTGCCGCTTTGAGAACCATTACGGCGATTGCTACGATTCCCACCGCGGCGAGTGCAGTCTTTACTTGCTCGAACAGTGGCGGCTTGGTATCTGAGAGGGCTTCGCTTGAGGGAAAATCATTAGCGGACATGTCTGGAGAGTTGTTTGACTTTTTTTCCAACTCTGTAAACTCAGGGGGTGTGAGAACTTTGGCGCCTTCGGAGGTTTCTGTCCTGAGGTCTGCCAACTGGGCTTCGCTGGATTGCCAATCTGACTCGAGCGAAGCTGGTGTCGATTGCGAAGCATCGATTGCGTCTTCATCAATCTGTAAATCACTATTCGGTAATTCTGCTTGCACTAGTGCATTGTCCGTCTGACGACCGATATCTGGGGCGAGGGTAGCAAGGAACGATTCGACGCGGCCACCGAAGCTGCCCAACGTGGTTCCCTGGCCGGCTCCGAAGAGTACGCCTGCGAGTTCGCCGCGGTCGTTGAAAATAGGCCCACCAGAGTCCCCCTGGCGTGCTTCCACGTCAAGCTCGACCATTTGTTGGGGCAAGTTCACATCGGGCGAATAATATTGTGTGCAGCGACCCGTGGCCGAACGATAGATGCCCGGACCGTAGCCGCAGATTGTGAGTCGGTCGCCAGGCCGCGGTGCGGCGGAGGCAATCTTTACGGGCTTGACTTGTGGTCGCCAGATCACCAAGGCGGCCAAGTCCCAATCTTGATCCACCTTCAGTGCCCGTGCCTTGGAGGTCATGCCATTGGGAAAGATCACTTCGATCGGGCCTTTCGCATCACGTACCACGTGCCAATTGGTGATCACCAGCCCAAATTGTTCGCGGACATCAACCAGGGTTCCGCTGCCGAACGATGTCGCTTCCCCCTCTGAAACTACCACCCGAACCACAGCAGGATGGGGCTCTGCGGATTGAGTTGGGAAAGTCGAAGGAGTGGGCAGGGTGCCCAACGCTTTACTATCGGGATCCGCTTCCGCTTGCGAAGCACGCAGTTTCGAGCCAATTTCTTCATGCCAGATGCGGGCGAAGTTGGCTGATGAAAAATCGGCATTCGCAGGTAGGCAAAGTGCGCTGAGCGCACTGAGGATGGAGCCCGCTATCGCGAACCGATAGCGGGCACAGAGTCTCCAGAACTCGCAAGGTCGAAGATTCATTGCAGGGTGTCAGGCTTTGGAGGCGGGAGGTGGGGTGCGGCGATTTCGTTCATTGTCGAGAATCATTTGAAGTAACCGACCGCGGAGCAACTTGGCCTCCTCAGAGCTCTTGAGGTAGCCATGTGGCTTGGCAGCGGGTGAAATCACCGCTTTGTCACGTTCAGTGCAGCTGACCGACACAAGGGGCAGGTCTTTCATGGCAAGTCCTCGCTCAGGCCGCGATGGGTCGACCACCCCGAAGCTCTTCATCGCGTCGGGGAAAATCCTGGCCGTTGTTGTAGAGTGCTTTGAGTCTCCGCAACTCGGCGCGCAGGGCGTTTTCTGCCAGTTGTGTCAGTGTCAGTCGTGCAGGATAGCCGGCCAGATGGACCGCCGCGTCGCGAGCCTCATTCAAAACGTCAAGCGGCAAGTAAATCGTGGCCCGAACTTTCGGGTTTGCTTCTGGTTGCATACTCTCGTTCCCTGTTTCGTTTCAAGCGGGGTTTCGCTCCTTGCGAAACACTGTGTCCCTGATGCATTCATCGGACGTTGGCTGCAGTTACTGCAAACGTATGACGTATCGTCGCAAGGGTTCGCCAGATGGAACGTGATGGATTTGCAGCACATGCGGAAGAACCGGCAAGGTTTACTACCAACTTAGCCAGAGGGCCACGCCCTCCGGGGATTGAGCCGCGAAGACCCGGACCGCGTGGCGGATTCGGCTAGGAAGAAGATGCGCCGAACCGTTAAAAGCCCTGCTAGAGTTCCAATCTTTCCTCAGCCCTATCTCTGGGGGGGGAAATAATTGACACGCCCCATTAGCCAGTGGATAATTTTAACCACTCATAGCCTCCTTCGTGGGAGTAAGCGATCTGAAAATCGCCTGCGGAAGGACTGGATGAGCTGAGGGCGATCTTCTTTGTCCTGCTGATCTGATCTGTAACGGCACTCTGCCGCGGCAGGATTTCCATTGGAATCGACTTGAGAAATCCAGTTTAAGAGAGAGTTAGATCATGAACGGCCACTACCGAAAAGTTCTGTCTCTAATCTTTGCGAACCATTGCTCATTAGCTTTTGTACTCGCACTTTCGCAATTCATCTCTTTAAGTGTTGGCGCGGTCATCAATGCGACTTGGAGTCTGAACGGCAATGGTAATTGGAACACGGCAGCCAATTGGGACATCGGCGTCGTACCTAACAACAACGCGATCGATCAATTTAATGTTCGCATTGATAACGACGTCAATTTCGATGTTGTCGCCGCGCTCAATGTCACTTTGGAAATCAACCATTTGACGGTCGACATGGGGGATGAGTTGAGATTCCTGGACAGCCACGATCTTGTCATCGCGGGCTCGTCTATTGAGAATAATGGCACGATATCGCTCAAATCGACTGGGTCCGATACGTTCCTAAGATTACAATCAGCTGTCACGACTCTTTCCGGCGACGGCACCTTGCTACTTGGCGGATTGACGAATAATCGAATCTTCGGCGGTGTCGCTACGAACGAATTAATCAACAGTTCGACTCACACCATTGCCGGTGGTGGACAACTGGGAGCCAATCTCTTGAAATTGAGCAACCAAGGATTGATCGATGCCAATATCGCAGCCTCTATTCTGATCATTGACCCGAACGCTGCTGGCGTTATCAACACAAGCACAATACGAGCCAGCAACGGTGGGACACTGCGTTTGAAGGATGGAACTTTCACCAATACGGGAGGGGTGATCCGCGCTCTAGATCTCTCGACCATCGAGCTCGCTGGTACGGTGAATATTATTGGTGGCATTCTTTCCACCACCGGAAGTGGGGCGATCAAGATGACAGTCAACGGCAATATTTTGCATGACGTCACCTTAAATGGGTTGCTGCAGATGAATAACGACATCGATTCCATTCTGAAAGGTACGATCACCAATAACGGGACCGTCGAGCAGAACTCCACCGGAAGCAACACCCAAGTGCAGCTTGACGGCAACGTCACTTTATCGGGCACCGGCATGTGGACCATGTCCAACAATGTCAACAACCGTCTCTTTAGTCTGGTTAACACTCAAGTGTTGACCAATGATACCCAGCACACGATTCAAGGGGCCGGTCAACTTGGTGGGAATTCCATGGGACTCAACAACCTGGGCCTGATTGACGCCAATCAGACTGCCTTGCTCACGATCGACCCCAGCACAACTGGTGCCACCAATACGGGTATATTACGGGCCAGCAATGGTGGCACACTACGCTTGCAGGATGGCACTTTCACCAATACGGGAGGGGTGATCCGCGCTCTAGATCTCTCGACCATCGAGCTCGCTGGCACCGCGACAATCGTTGGAGGCACTTTATCCACCAGCGGCAGTGGGGTGATTAAGATGACATTTAACGGCAACATACTGCAAGACGTCACCTTGAATGGATTGCTGCAGATGAATAACGATGTCGATTCTATCCTGAAAGGTACGATCACCAATAACGGAACCGTCGAGCAAAACTCTACCGGAAGTAACACGCATGTGCAGATCGACGGCAACGTCACTTTATCAGGCACCGGCAAGTGGACGATGTCCAACAATATCGGCAACCGTATCATCGGTCTGGTTAACACTCAAGTGTTGACCAACGATACCCAGCACACGATCCAAGGGGCCGGTCAACTTGGTGGGAATTCCATGGGACTCAACAACCTGGGCCTGATTGACGCCAATCAGACTGCCTTGCTCACGATCGACCCCAGCACAACTGGTGCCACCAATACGGGTATATTACGGGCCAGCAATGGTGGCACACTACGCTTGCAGGATGGCACTTTCACCAATACGGGAGGGTTGATCCGCGCTTTAGATCTCTCGACCATCGAGCTCGCTGGCACGGGGACAATCGTTGGAGGCACTCTATCCACCAGCGGCAGTGGGGTGATTAAGATGACATTGAACGGCAATATTTTGCATGACGTAACCTTGAATGGGTTGCTGCAGATGAATAACGATGTCGATTCTATCCTGAAAGGTACGATCACCAATAACGGTACCGTTGAGCAGAACTCCACCGGCAGCATCACCCAAGTGCAGATTGACGGCAACGTCACTTTATCGGGCACCGGCATGTGGGCCATGTCCAACAATATCGGCAACCGTATCATCGGTCTGGTGAACACTCAAGTGTTGACCAACGATACCCAGCACACGATCCAAGGGGCTGGTCAACTTGGTGGGAATTCCATGGGGCTGAACAATCTGGGCCTGATTGACGCAAATCAGACTGCTGTGCTCACGATCGACCCCACAACAAGCATGGTCAATCAGAGTACGGGAACACTTCGTGGCAGCGGAACCGGTGGTTTGCAATTAACCGGTGGGACATTCGACAATCAAGGAACGGTTGAGGCATTGAATGGCTCGAATATGACTTATTCTACGTCGGCCGTCACGACGAACAACGTGGCAGGGGTTCTCACAGGTGGTACTTGGCGATCTATCTCCACAGGCAGCGGTTCAACTGTCACCCTTCGGGGAAGTAATATCCATCAAATCGCTCTCGGCACGGAGGTCGAATTAAGCGGAATTGGCTCGGTGTTACAGGTCGGGACTACACCACTAGAATCGATGCTCACCATGAACGCCGGATCTTTACGGGTAGCGAACTCGCGTACCTTCAACACCGCCAATGCCTTTATCAACGCGGGCACGATCGATTTGTTTGATGCGACAATCAGTTCTAACATCGGGATTACCAATACTTCTGCAGGTTTGATTTCAGGACGAGGCCAAATCGATGGCATAATTATCAATCAAGGCACTTTGCAGGGTGGTTCTTCGAGTGAGTTTCTCGAAATTAACGGGACGGTCAGCGGTGACGGACTCATGAAGGACGTGCGTATCGACAATACACATATGGCTGGCTTCATGGATTCAACCGCGATCGTGCCGCTCGAAGGCAGTTATTTGTTAAACGGCGATTCAGTTCAACTTAAAATGAAACTTGGGGGAACCATTCCAGGTGCGGGGCATGACCAGCTAAATTCCACCGGTACCGTGAATCTCGACGGCATTCTCGACGTCAGATTTGTTGATCTTGGCAATTCCTATTTCCCCGGTGCAGGTGATCAGTTTACGATCATCAGCTCCACAAGTCCCATCCTCGGCTCTTTCGATGTCGTAAATCTGCCTGTCACAACGGGGTCTGCCACCGTCACTTGGCTGCCGGTGAATTACAGCAATCCACATGAAGTGGTCCTTGAAATCGAAAGTGTCGATTTTTACGACGCTGATTTCGACATAGACGGTGACGTTGACAGCGACGACCTCGACAATTGGCAAGCAGGTTATGGCACGGGCACAATGCATATGGATGGCGATGCCGATGATGATGGTGACGTCGATGGCCGAGATTTTATCATTTGGCAGCGGCAATACACGGGTCCAGGCACTCAAACTGCGCGATTGGCGATTCCCGAACCGAGTGTTTGGTGTTTAGTCGCCTCGGCGTGCCTTTTATCATCTGCGCGCTGCAAGCGATTTGCCAGTCGCAAAGCTCTCCACGCCCACACAGAGTTGGTAAGTTTTAGAATCCCTTCGCCTTCCTAAGCTTGATTGGGAACACCCGGCAATCCTGCCTTCAACGAAATTGCTGTCAGCAGGCCATCGGTAGTGTAATCCTCGGCGACGGCATCCGCTGGATAACCTGCGTCGCTGAGTACTTCAGCGGTCAGGGGGCTGATGGCGGCGAGGTGGGCCTTTCCTAAATCGTCGCCAAACATCTGCACCAAGGACCTGGCGATCGCTGAGCTGGTGACGGTAATCCAGTCGATTTTTCCAGAGCGCAGATTATCCAAAATGTGCTTTGCGGGTTTTTTGACATCATCGCTCTGGTAAACGACCACCTGCGAAACATCGGCTCCGGCGGTGGTCAGCATCTCAGCGAGAACCTCGCGGCCACGGCTCGCTCTCAACAGCAGTACTCGTTTTCCCTTCGCCAAAGGAGCCAACTCTTCGGCGAGTGCTTCGGCGCGATATTCGGACGGCTGCAAGTCGGCACGGAGGTGATATTGCTGAATTGCCGTCGCGGTAGCCGGTCCGATGGTAGCGATTTGACATCCGGCCAGATTTCGCAAATCACGGCCAGTTACAAGAAGCCGCTCCAAAAAACTCTTCACCCCATTCGCGCTGGAGAATACTAGCCAATCAAATGATTCGACTTTTGCAATCACTTCATCAACTGACTCCCAGCTAGTTGGTGGCCTGATGTCAATGGCTGGCTGACACAAAGCGATGGCGCCCAAATCGTGGAGTCTCGTTACGAGGTCGCTAGCTTGATGCTCGGGTCTAGTGACCAACACTGTTTTGCCAAAGAGGGGACGAGCCAATTGTTGCTGTGCAGCAGAGAACCAGGAATTCCTACTGGCGCAGTCTACGACGTCGCCCACAATGATAATTGCCGGGGGACGCATCTTGTGTGTCGCGATAAATTCACCTAGTTCTCCCAGCGTCGTTGTTAAAACTTGCTGATCGGCGAAGGTACAATGACGCACGATCGCCACAGGAGTCGTTGCACTCATTCCGTTGGAGATCAAATCGGTTGACCATTTTCGGGCAGTCGTCACTCCCATGTAGAACACTAGGGTGCCGGGGAACGTGGCGAGTTGAGCCAGATCGAGCGCACCGCTGGATTTCGTTTCGCTCTCTTGGCCAGTAATAAGGGCGACGCAGGAAGCGACATCACGGTGGGTAAGAGGAATTCCGGAATAACTACTGGCCGCCAGGCCAGCGGTCACACCTGGAACCACTTCGTAGGGAATGCCTTCAGCTTCAAGCGCGGCGATTTCTTCGGCAGTACGACCAAAGATAGCCGGGTCACCTCCCTTGAGTCGTACCACCATCTTACCCGAGCGTGCAGCTTCTATCATTTGTTGGTTGATCTCCTCTTGCGTCAGAATGCGTCCCTCTCCGTGGCGCCCGAGACAGACAAGCTGTTTTTGCTTGGAATTATCCCCCATCAGTCCGGCATGGTTGAGAACTACGGGATCAACAAGATAATCGTAGAGCACCAGATCCGCACGTTGCAGCAGGCTAAAACCGCGCAGGGTTATAAGGGCAGGATCACCGGGGCCTGCTCCTACAAGGTATACTTTGCCAGCGTCAATGCTCATAAGCCCGATACTTGTCGGATCTCCGCGGGGTTACAGTAGATAGCGCAACACATAATGTTAGAATAATGTCCATGGAACCCAATCAACAAGCCGCTGAATCGAAATCGTTGCCTGGTTTGGCTCCATTGAGTCCTGCCTCACGACAGAGATTACAGAAAGTTTACGAGCATGGTCAGCGATGTGCAGAGAAAAACGACTATGACTACGCCACGCAATTATTCACCCAATGCGTCGTGGAAGACCCTGGCAATATCGTTTACCTGCAGAGCTTTTTTGCTAATTTGCAGAAAAAGTATGGCAACAACAAGTCGGGAGCGCGGCTGGCAAGCTTGAAGATCAAGAGCCCCCGTTCAACTCTCAGCAAGGCTGCCGCCAAAGGAAAGTGGACAGAAGCCTTGCAGGCAGGCTGCGCGGCCCTGGCAATCAATCCTTGGGATATCCCTACTCTCCTGGCGATGGCCCAGGCTTGCGATGAGCTGGGGATCGACGAATCACAACTCTACCTATTGCGTTGGGCGCTCGACACCAATCCCAAAGATATCAGTGTGAATCGCCAGGCAGCACAAACTCTTCAACGAATGGGTCAGTTCGACCAGGCAATTGCCTGCTGGAATCGGGTCGAGCAGGCTAAGCCCCATGATGAAGAAGCGCTCCAAGCGATCTCGCGGCTCTCGGTGGAAAAAACGATTCATGAGGGGGGTTACGACCCAGACCTTCTGCGACAAGAGAACACAGCTGATGGAGGATCTCATTCGTCGGTTGCTCGGTACTCGCGCTATTCGAAAAATGAGATCACAGAGGAATCCACTGAGGACGAACAGCTTCCTTCCGAAGAGCGATATCAAAAAGAAATCGCGAAGGATCCTACCGATCTGCAAGCTTACTTTAAACTGGCTGATCTGCAGATTCGCGAGCAAAGGTATGCCGATGCAGAGCAACTTCTTGAGCGAGCTCTCCAAGTCTCTGGCGGTGGTGATTTGATGGTTCGAGAGCGTTTGGAAGATGTCCTCATGCGTCGCTCCCGACAACAACAGGCTATCGCCGAGCGGCAATACGAAGAAGATCCCACGGATGAGAATCAGCAACTGGCGGCTCGCCTTAGGGCCCAGGCCAACCAGATAGAATTGGAAACCTATGCGGCCAAGGCAGATCGCGATCCGCAGAATACACGACTCAAATACGAATTGGCTCTACGCCTAAAACGGGCCGGGAAAACCAAGGATGCAATCCCGCTCTTGCAGGCCGCTCGCAGCGATCCCAAACGCCGTGTACAGGTCCTGCTTGAGTTGGGAGAGTGTTTTCAGAAAATTGAGCAGTACAAATTGGCCCTAAGCAGTTACGAACAGGCCCTGGAGGCTTGTGAGGAGCCAGATTCCGAATCCCGCCGTTTGGCCCTCTATCGAGCAGGTGTTCTGGCCACCGGAATGCGTGAATTGGACCGGGCAGAGCGGCATTTAACCGAACTGGCGGGCTTGGATTTCGCCTACCGTGACGTGTCTGACCGGCTAGACAAGATCAACAAATTGCGTAATAGTGGGTGATTCGGATTGGCCGAGGGTGGCCAATCTGGCTTCCGTACACCTGCTAGATATCGAAAACATGCCAAATTCTGTTAGTGCAAAGAAACGTCTGCGTCAAAGCAAGGATCGCCGTGCCCGCAATCGTTCCGTTAAGTCAGCCCTCCGTGGGCAGATCCGAAAGGTCCGCGAAGCCATCGCCTCGGGCGATGTTGCCAAGAGTGAATCAGAATATGTGGTTGCCACCAAGCGACTTGATCAAGCCGCCGCGAAGAAGGTTATCCACGACAACCAGGCTGCCCGTCTTAAGTCCCGTCTTTCTGCTGGGATCAAGAAGCTGAAGGCCGCTCAGTAGGCCGTGTGACACGTTGCGTCACGGCTACTACCATGCGATTTTCTCGCTGTCGAAGACAGGACCTTCGACGCATGTGCGTTTATAGTCCCAGTCGCCATCGGATTGGTTGGTCTTTACCACGCAGCTGAAGCAGATGCCGATGCCACAAGCCATTGGCGTTTCGAGCGATACTTCGCAGGGGACGGACTGAGCACGAGCGATGCCTGCTACGGCCTCCATCATTTTCTCAGGCCCACAACAGGCAATGCGGCATGAATCTATAGATTCTTCGACAAGAACTTTTTCAAGGAGTTCCGTCACGAGACCGTGGTGTCCGACCGTCCCATCGTCACTGGCAATCTGGAGTTCGATGCCGCACAATTTAAAATCTTCTACTCCGGCCAAGAGTTCCACCGTGCGAACTCCATAGCAAAGCGTCACTTTGCGAGCGGGAGTGACTACGCGTGGGGGTGACCCGTATTTCCGACCTCCAAGGAACTCACGCCCCAGTGCCAGAAAGGGCGTCTGTCCGATGCCTCCCGCAACCATAATCAGATGGTCCACGGGTTGGGGGGAGAAACCGTTCCCTAGTGGCCCCCAGACTTCGATTTCATCGCCAACTCGACATGCCGCAAGTCGGGAAGTCATCTTCCCTACCACGAGGTAGACCACGTCGATGGCGAGTGGGTTTCCCGCAGAATCCAGCACTGTGTCGTAGAGGGCAAATGGGCGTCCCAAAAGTGGATCGTCCCGATCTGCCAACCGCATCATCAAAAACTGGCCTGGAAAGATCGCTGAGGCGAGTTCAGGGCACTCAAATCGGACTCGGTAGGTGTCCCGTGCAAGGCGTACATTTTCAGTGATCACCACTCGGTAGTGGCACGCAGAATCTGCGTAATACGGGGCCAAGAGTGGATTGCCTCCTGCATCAACCTGCGAGTTGCTCACCGTCGCCCTCTTTTTGAAGTTCCAGTCTTCTTCGTGGCTTTGCCAAGTGCTGCCTTGCGTTTACGCTGTCTCGCTGCTCCTGGATTTATAAGCGGCTTCTTTGAAGTGCTTCCGCTAGAGGATGAACTGGATGCGCCTGGGCCCTCGACTGCGGCAGACTTGAGCTTACGCACCTCCTCATGAGTGAGAGGCCGAAAGGCTCCGCGGGGCAATTGTCCCAAGCGAATCGGCCCGACCGCCACTCGCGTGAGTCGCTGCACCTTGTGTCCTACGCGGGCCAAGAGGCGGCGAATCTCTCGATTTCGACCTTCGTCGAGAATCATTTCCAGGATGGTACTGTTTTTCTTGCGGTTCTTGATTCGCACATTCACCACCCGGGCAAAGCCTTCGGCCAGATGCATCCCTTTGCGAAGTTGGACCAGAACCTGGGGGTCGGGCAAACCTGCCACCTGCACATCGTAGATCTTCTGGACCCCATGGCGAGGGTGTGTGAGTTGGTTGGCTAATTCGCCATCGTTGGTCATGAGAATCAACCCTTCGCTACTCATATCGAGTCTGCCGACATTAAAAACCCGACCAGCGTCGGGGGGGAGGAGATCCGTCACTCGCGGGCGTCCCGAGGGATCATTTGCTGTGCAAACGACGCCCTCTGGTTTGTTGACCGCAAAGTAGACCAATTTGGGCCGGGGCAAAGGTTCGCCGTCGACAAAGATCTCTTGTTGTCTGCGATCGACTCGCGTACCGAGTTCAGTCACCATTTGGCCATCCACTTCGACTCGTCCTTCTAGGATCAGCGTCTCTGCTTCCCTGCGACTTGCCACACCGGCTGCAGCCAACACTTTTTGGAGGCGCTCACCAGGAAGCTCGGAAGCCGGCTGTGGGACAGCCTTGCGTTGTCGCTTGCCAGGAGCATTTGGACGCCGCCCTTTAGCAAGCGAGCGTCCAGGCCTCAGTGTGAATTTTTTTGATTTACGTGGAGGCATTGGGACGCCAATTCATTGGGTGGAAGCAGCGACTCACTTTCGATCGCTTTCAGCCATCTTAACTGAAAAGGCTGGTAATACCCAGGGGCGCTACCTCATCCCGAAGACCACGTCCTCTGGGATCTCCAGGCCGAGTGGCGGTCCGGCTTGGGATTATTGATGATCAATATCTCGAACCCATTCGCCAGGGGCCAATTGGCATCGGTTGGCGGGCGCGCTCGACTTGGTTGATCGGTTTCTGGTAGTCGATCGGCCGTCCACCGTCGATCGCTGGCCCCATGTCGTCTTGAGGATAGGGGTCGAATTGCTCTGCCTGGTACCGTTGGTAGGCAGCCGTGCCGGGGTGTAAGAGGCGCGGCATGCGAATCGTGGGTGAGCAACCGGCTGAAAGCGAAAGCAGCAAACTGGCAACAGCAATAAGAACCAATGATCGATCCACAACGCACCACGGCTAGAGAAACAGATATGAGTGGAGCGGATTGTAGGTACGACTTGGGCCTGGGGGAAGTGCGGCTTGGGGTCACGGCAGATAGATGTCAAGAAAGACGGACTCTTCGCTCGGCACGGCTTCTATCACACCAGCGGCCGCTGGAAGTAGACAGGTATCCCCCAGGGCAAGTGGCTTTTCGCTAGCATCTCCTTCAAGTGTGATAGCACCTTGAAGCGGCACGAAGTGATGGAACCGCCGGTCACCCCCTAATCGAGTCGCTTCGTTGATCGTACAGCGGTCGAGGACGAACTTATCACACTCTACCAGTCGTTCCCTGCCAGAAACATTGGTTGATTTAGGAGCTTGCGGAGCCACGGGGCCACGAGTGTAGTCTGTTACCGCCAGTGATTGTTCAATGTGCAATTGCCGAGGATTGCCTTGGGCATCAACTCGGTTCCAATCGAAAAGCCGAAACGTGGTGTCACTCGCTTGCTGGATTTCTGCGATCACAAGACCCGCTCCCAAGGCATGCACAGTACCTGCCCGGATAAATACACAATCGCCCACCTGAGGCTCAAACTCGTGCAAACACTCGGCGCAGTTGCCAGAGTCGATGGCTGAACGGAGCTCAACCTGTGTGACTCCTGAATTCAATCCTGCATAGATCTTGCTACCAGGGTCCGCAGCAAGCACAACCCATGCCTCGGTCTTGCCAAGATCTGGAGGATCCAGCAGCGCAGCCTGTTGGTCATTGGGGTGAACTTGCACCGAGAGGGTACGATTGCAATCGAGAAACTTGAACAACAACGGAAACTGTGTATGGTTCACGTGACGACCGAACAGAGCCTCAGGATATGTAGCAACCAATTCATGCAAAGTAAGCCCCTGAGCCGCACCGCTGGCTACTACACTTTGGTCTTCGCCGTGATCTACGATTTCCCAACTCTCGGCATAATCGTTGCCGGGTCCAATCGACTTTCCCAACATGGTGGCCAATCGGCGACCACCCCAAAGATACTGGCGAAACAAGGGTTCAAAACGTAAGGGATAATTGCAAATGGAAGCCATCGATCACATCCAGCAGACTTTGATGTTGAACTGACAGCCACTGCCGTAAGGCCGTGGTTCTATCCTCGTTAACCATCACCTTCCGGCGACGGCTGTTATTCTATCTTCGTGATTGGGCCGCCTAGGGCAATGGCTGTGCCTTGCGTTGTAGAACTTCCAACCCCTTGCTAAGATAAAACTTAGGTCGAATCGGCCCTCTTGCCGCTTCCTGTTGTATTCTTTATGGAATCGAATTTTGCCCGACGCCGACGATAGGAAGCCTTCCCCGCGATAATGGCCAAAATGACCGAGGATGACGAACAACAGCTTGAGAGGACGAAGATGTCGTTCTCTGAGCACCTGGAAGAGCTTCGCACGGCGCTATTTAAATCCCTCGCAGCTTGGGCGGTGGGTACCGCATTCGGCTTGATGCTTGGTTGGCAGGTGGTCGATTTCGTGCAGGTTCCGTTAAGGGATGCTCTAGATGCTTACTACCGAGGTCAGGCAGAAGCCGCCCAACTGCAGCGGATCGAAGAATCGGATGCCAGGGACAATCATAAGCCGGAAGACCCAGCGCTAGCTGCCTCTAAACTAGCGGACGAAGGATTGGTTCCCGAGGATTTGTATGTCGATCCCTGGGAGCTCTCCCAAGCATTGGGAATCGAAATACCCGGTGGGGCCAAATCGCAGTACCCCACCTCTCGGGATGAGATGATCAAGCTGCGGCTTTACCGCACACTTGAAGCTGATCCAAGAACACAGGCGGTGAGTCTGAGCGGACAAGAGCCGTTCATGGTCTACATGAAGGCCTCGCTCGTTGTGGGGGCCATACTGGCAAGCCCATTTATCTTCTACTTCTTGTGGCAATTCGTTGCCGCGGGCCTCTACCGCCGTGAGCGAAACCTGGTCTATCTATACCTACCGATGAGCTTGGGGTTATTTTTGGCTGGCGCTGCCCTGGCTTTTTTTGCCGCCCTCGACTATGTACTCGACTTCCTGTTCTGGTTTAACGCTCAGATGGGCATCAATCCGACTCCTCGGATTAGTGAGTGGATGAGTTTTGTGTTGATCTTGCCGCTAGGGTTTGGCATAAGCTTCCAATTGCCTCTAGTGATGCTTTTCCTGGAGCGGGTAGGCATATTCTCAATTCAAGATTATCTGAGCAAGTGGCGTCTGGCAGTCGTGGTGATCGCGGTTATCTCGATGTTTCTCACTCCCGCTGATCCCGGCAGTATGATCCTGATGGGAGTGCCGCTGGTATTTCTCTACTTCGGTGGGATTCTGCTCTGCAAATACCTGCCTAAAGGGCGTTAGTCGTTGGTCAGGACGACATACCGGTAGGTAGGGATTTTGGCTCGCTTCCACCGGTGCGACCAGTGTAGCTGTCGAAATAAGCTTTCATGTAGCGATTCAGTATGTAACCCGCCACAGCGTAGCCTATCAATCCAAAGCAAAATCCGACCGGCATTGCTGTATCCCAAAAATAAGTGGAATTCCACTCTAAATACGCCGCCGAAGGCAGCGCAAGCAGCATGGGGATGCACGGGGCTAGAAAGACACCGAATTCATTACTTCCTGGGGCTTGGGACATGACTACGCAGCAACAGAACAAATAACCACCGCCACAGAAGAAAAGAGTGACCAAGGTCAAACCTATTGCCCGCATACTGGTTGTGGAACGTAAGGAAAAAAGAAGCCCTAAGTTCGTTGCATAGTAGGCCAACACGAGAAAAGTCAGAGTGCTGACAATCATGGGGACCAGGAAAGTCGTCGAAAAGAAGAGCCCCAGCAACCAGGCGACCACTATCACAAGGAAAATCCAGCGAACACTGTAGATATTGCCCCAAGTCTTTCCATCAATGATTTCCTCGCCAGTGAGTGGTGTAGCCAATAAGGAATTCCAGCAATCGCGCTCTTTCTCTTGAGCAATCAGTCCGGCAGCCCTTGCTGCTAAGAGTAATAAGAAACCGCTTCCCAATGCACCGCTGAGTACACCCAAATACTCGAAATAATCATTTCGAGAATATGTCTGATAAGCAGAAATTGAGTTACTGAATATGACCACCGTCATCACAAAAATCGCTGCCAATAATATTGACAATGCGATCCAACCGACATAGCCCAATCGGGTTGTTGAAGTCTCGGAAAACATCTCTTTCCATAGTACGGGTCGCGTGCCTAGGGGCCTACGAAACTTCGGCACTCGAACTTGGCAAAGCCATGAATTCCGTGTTGCACTCTTCGTAGTCTCTGCTAAATGAACTCTACGAACGGCGAATGTGGATAACCCAATGGCAACCGCTGAGCATAGAACTTGAGCACTTACGCAACTTGCTACAAGTCGCATATCAAGTCCAATACCCACAGCCGATGGATTTCCCATGGCCCGTGAAAGTATGGAGAACGGATTGATCGACGTCAAAAACTGAACCATCGGTTGAACGACAGAATCCCAGATAGTTTGCGAGATCAACTTGCCATAGAAGAAGCCAGTCAAAATTGCCGGCAATAAAAAGAGAGCGATCAGCAAGAGATAGATGCGGCCCGTGGCATCGCGGGCACGCGGTGACCAGACTGATACACAGACACTCAGCGCGGTAATCAACAGAGCTGAACTCGCGGTGATGAGAAAACTAGCCGTGAGAGCGTCTGCTGGAATCCCCCCCATGAGGCGAAACAAGAACAGAATGGGGAGCCCTACAAGGATCAATTGTCCCAACAGCGTGAGACGAGCTAGTGTTTTGCCGAGGATGATCTCCACGTTTGAGAGATCGGTGGTAAAAAGGTACTCAATAGTTCTGCGTTCACGCTCAGTGGCAATTGTGCCGACTGCCATCGCTGGACCTGCAACAAGTACTGCGAGCAATTGTAGCCAGCTAAAACTGAGAAAGAATCCCGAGGCAAGCATGGCCGCATTGCGAATCGAATTACCACCGGTCCTATAAAGAAA
Organism: uncultured Planctomycetaceae bacterium; assembly: GCA_937925545.1. GTDB lineage: Bacteria > Planctomycetota > Planctomycetia > Pirellulales > Lacipirellulaceae > Bythopirellula. The sequence goes on along the minus strand of CALALR010000012.1, from coordinate 200,937 downwards.
TACACTTGATTGAGCGTAGATGGCCCACAGAACGAAAAGTATCAATGCTGCATAAACAGCTCGAAGTACGAAATAGCGGCGCCGGCGTGCAACCGTGACCAATTCGACACGAAAGATGGGGCCGGCAAGCATTGGAGAAGGAATTGGAAAATAGGAGGATTTTGGGAATGGGGGAAATGTAGCAGAATTCCTCCTATTTCCCTATTCCCAAAATCCTGCATTACTTCATTTCACCCTTCATATCTGATACTGTGTTTCCGGCCGCAGTTCGTCAGGGACTTCGCTTCGCACTTTGAGTTTCGGCTTCTCCAGAACCACCGTCGTGTGGGGTGCGACACTTGAGGTGATCCAGACGTTAGAGCCAATCACTGCGTCGCGGCCTATGACCGTTCTTCCACCGAGTACCGTGGCGTTGGCATAGATGACCACGCGATCTTCAATCGTCGGATGCCGCTTTTGGCCCCTGACCAATTGGCCATCATTATCCGTGGGGAAACTCAGTGCCCCGAGTGTGACGCCCTGATAGATTTTCACATGCTCGCCTATCTCGCATGTTTGCCCAACGACGACACCCGTGCCGTGATCGATGAAAAAATACCTGCCAATCGTGGCACCGGGATGGATATCGATACCCGTACGGCTGTGAGCCCATTCGGTCATCATGCGTGGGATGAACGGGATCTGTAGTTCGTACAACACGTGTGCCAGACGATAAACGGCAATTGCCTCGAACCCTGGGTAGCAAAAAATCACTTCATCGACATTCTTGCACGCCGGATCACCGTCGAATGCAGCCTGCACATCCGTTGCCAGAATCCGACGCAACTCGGGAAGGTGCTCCAGAAACTGCAAAGTCTTCGCTTGGCCCAAAGCTTCAAAATCGCTGTCACAGTGGCAATCACTCGTGGCACCTGCATCGTGCCGCAGAGCCCGACCAATCTGGCTGGTCAGTCGGTCATGAAGTCGGTCCACCAGATCACCGACGTAGTAGGAAATATTCCCTCGATGCAGCCCTGTTCTGCGACGATAACCTGGAAAAAGAATCTCAGTTAGTTCGTGCGTCGCTGTAATGATTTCTTCATAGCTCGGCAACGGGCAGTGGTCGAGATGGTTGATAGTGCCTAATTCATCATAGGTCTGCACAATGCGATCGGTTATTTCCGGAAGTTGGTCTTTCAAACGAAAATCAGTGGCCATTGTCTTTATCTTCACCCTGTGGAAATTTGATTGCTGAAGGGTAAAACCGCAGGCCAAGAGTTGGCCGGCGCGAGGGTCGAGAGGGTCCGGCCTAGGCCGGGTTTGTACATTCGCAGAGATTGAATGAATCAGCCATGGTAATTTCCTGTCCCTGAAATGATTGACACCAACCGGCTATCCTTGGTTCTGTCGGCACTAGGAATGTGCCGAGTTTAACTATTTTACCGCATTTAGTCCGAATAGTAAGAGCGAAATCTGGTCGATAGCCGTGGGTGGAAGCCCATGGCTACCAGACATTTTGTTGCGAAAATACTACAGGAAAACCTGGCAATTAACACGGAACAACGGTCTCCAGGTGGAGTATATTTTAATAGGGCTCCACGGCGGGACTCTCGGTACTCGTGTGGGAGATTCAAGATGTTACAATTCATTTCCGGGCTTGACCCAACGCTGGTACTGTGCCTGTTTGTCCCCGCTGCCATGATCTTTGCAGCGTGGTCATTGCAGATTGCTTGTTCGATTGCCGCAGTTGAACCTCCGGATTTCTGGCAAAGCCTTCTCTGCACGTTTTTAGTCGTAGTCGCCAATATTCTGCTGCGATTTTGGGTCAATACCTCTGTAGCAGCACCAGGCTTGGGAACTAACCTCCTTGCTCCCATCGTTTTGACGATTGCTATCGTCGCCGTGTTGGTCCGCACAGGCCCTTTGTCTGCCCTTGTGGTGACGACATGCCAGGGTCTTATTTTTGCGGTCCTCTACTATGGTTTGACGACACTCAATACCACACTTGCCAACTCGATCTGAGTTGGCTTCATTCGTGTCGAATCAATCGAAACTCTCGGGGCTGTCGCACCCCCCCTCGGCTGCAGTATGCTACTGTTCGGCCAATTAGCACCATTTTGGGAGCAAGAAACATGAACAGCCTTCTGGGATCGATGATTGTATTGACCTTTTGCCTAGTCGGGGTCGTGCGTGGTGAAGAGTCTCGCGAGAAGTTCAGCACAACGATTTCGAAGGACGTAAGCTGCCCCTACCTGGTGGTGAAACCAGAAAAATATGATCCTGATGATAAATATCCCTTGATTATCTTCCTGCATGGTCGAGGTGAAAGTGGCGACGATTTGAAATTGGTGAAAGTGCATGGTCCTTTTAAGAAGGTCAAAGAACTGAACCTGCCTGTGCTGATTGTTGCCCCGCAGACTCCTATTGATGAGCGGTGGGATGTCGATATGCTTTCTCCGTTCGTAGATCACGTCCTTGAAGATTTACCCGTGGATCGTGAGCGTGTCTATTTAACGGGATTAAGTTTGGGCGGTTACGGTACTTGGGATTTGGCCGTTCGCCGCCCCGAAATATTTGCTGCCATTGCCCCGATCTGTGGCGGGGGGAAACCCACTCAAGCAGATCGCATAAAAACGATCCCTGTGTGGGCATTCCATGGGGCTAAAGATTCCGTTGTACCTCTTAAAAACACAACCGACATGGTCAACGCACTCTACAAAGTGGGTGGCAACCCTCGATTAACGGTCTACTCCTATGCTGATCATGACAGTTGGACCGAAACCTACAACAATCCAGCTCTGTACGAATGGATGCTGAAACAAAAGAAGGGGAAATAATCCTTGTTTCCTGGCATGATAGATTATGATGAAAAGAACTGATAATTAGTCGCTTCTATCGGACTTCCTTGCCAGTCTCAATGAATGATCAGCGAATCAATGTACTCGGGGTGGGAATCAGTGTACTCACTCTGGACTCGGCCGTGGAATCTGTCTTCCAAGCAGTTTCAGCCGGCAGGCAGGGATATGTGACCGTGACAGGTGTTCATGGCATCTCAGAGTGCCTGCGGGATGCTGAGCTCCGAAGGATTCACAATGAGTCGCTGATGTCCACTCCAGACGGGATGCCGCTGACATGGCTGGGACGCTGGCAGGGGCTCGGCTCTGCAGACATGGATCGCGTCTACGGCCCTGATCTTATGCTGCGGATCTTTGATGAAGGGCAGCGATCTGAAACGCGGCAGACTGGACTGCGGCACTATCTTTACGGTGGAGGCAACGGGGTGGTGGAGATTCTACGGGAAAAGCTACTTGCCCGCTTTCCTAACGCTGAGATTGTTGGAATTCATACGCCTCCATTTCGACCGCTCACTGCTGAGGAAGAACTCAACTTCGTAGAGGAACTTCGCTTCGTTCGCCCCGATTGCCTGTGGGTGGGTCTTAGCACTCCCAAGCAAGAGCGTTTTATGGCTGATCTCGTGACACGTTATGGTGCTGGATCAGTCAACCATCTGCAATTACCTGCCCCGATGGTCATGCTAGGAGTGGGGGCCGCGTTTGATTTCCATGCTGGACTGGTTTCTCAAGCCCCTCGTTGGATACAACGTGCGGGGATGGAATGGGCTTATCGACTCGGTAGAGAACCACGCCGTCTCTGGAAACGGTACCTCACAAATAATCCGCTCTTCATTGCCCGCATTATGCTACAACTCTCGGGACTGAAAAAATACGACTTGCCTGAGCATCTTTCTCGAAACGGCAAGCGTTAGACTGGGAAAGAGTCGTCTACCGTGAATTGGTGGTGTTTTGTTACACTAACAGGGAAACTTCCCGCCTTCTGATATTCAGGAATGAATATGCCCTCCGAATCCCCCTCTAACTCAGAAAAGTCCGCCTCACGGAATTTTATTGAACAAATCATTGATGCAGACTTGGCCGCCGGTAAAAACGTACCGGTCCACACACGGTTCCCACCCGAACCGAATGGCTACCTACACATCGGCCATGCGAAGAGCATTTGTTTGAATTTTGGATTGGCCCAGCAGTACCGAGGCAAGTTCAATCTGCGATTCGACGACACCAATCCCACCAAGGAAGAACAGGAATACGTCGATTCAATCCTGGATGATGTCCGCTGGCTGGGTGCCAATTGGGAAGACCGCCTGTTCTTCGCTTCAGATTATTTTGATCAACTTCATGACTGGGCGGTGGAATTGATCAAGGCGGGCAAGGCATTTGTCTGCGATCTCTCGGCGGATCAGATGCGAGAGTACCGGGGTACCCTCACTGAGCCAGGAAAGAACAGTCCCTATCGCGACAGAACCATCGATGAAAATCTTGGGCTGTTTGCCAGAATGAAAGCGGGAGAGTTCCCCGATGGGACACGCACCTTGCGGGCAAAGATTGATATGTCTGCACCCAATATCAACCTCCGCGACCCGGTAATGTACCGCATCAAACATGCCCATCATCATCGCACAGGAGATACATGGTGCATTTATCCTTCGTACGATTACACCCATGGACAGAGCGATTCGATCGAGGGAATCACTTACTCGATATGCACGCTGGAGTTTGAGAATCATCGCCCGCTGTACGATTGGTTTTGTGAAGCACTTAAAATTCACCATCCGCGGCAGATTGAATTCGCACGGCTTAATCTGACATACACGGTGATGAGCAAGAGAAAGTTGCTGCAACTAGTGTCAGAAAAACATGTCTCGGGTTGGGACGATCCGCGGATGCCCACCATCCGGGGCATGCGACGTCGTGGTTACACACCTGAAGCGATCCAAGCATTTTGTGAAAGAATCGGAGTTGCAAAGTTCAACAGCACTATCGACATGGCCTGGCTCGAAGACGCCATTCGAGAAGATCTCAACCAGAACTCCACGCGTGCGCTGGCAGTACTCAATCCTCTAAAAGTTGTGCTTACGAACATTGATCCCAGTAAGACCATCGACATCGAAGCCCCGAATCACCCACAAAAACCAGAGGCTGGTATGCGGACTTTGCCGTTAACGCGCGAGATATTGATCGAGGCAGACGATTTTATGGAAGATGCCCCGAAGAAATTCTTCCGACTCCGTCCTGGTGGCGAAGTGCGCCTCCGCTCTGCCGGCATTATCCGTTGCGACGAGGTAATCAAGGATGCCGAAGGGAATGTTTCAGAACTCCGCTGCTCATTTGATCCTGATCATACCCGTAAGGTGAAAGGAACGATCCATTGGGTCTCGGCTGCACGAGCCATTGAAGCAAAGGTGCGTTTGTACGATCACCTTTTTGCCGTTGAATTTCCTGAAGACGTAGCGGAGGGTCGAACCTTTCTCAACAATCTTAATCCCAATTCTTTGCAAACGATTACGGCACACATCGAGCCGTCGCTCGTCGATGCGGTGCCCGGCACTCATTTTCAGTTTGAGCGATTGGGATATTTCTTTGTGGACCCAATCGACTCGAAACCCGAGCACCCTGTATTCAACCGCACTGCCACGTTACGTGATAGCTGGGCGAAGATGAAGTGACCGGCGAGCTCGCTTTAGAGTGTGGGAGAGCATGATTCCCAGTTGTTGGTAATCATGCTACAATTCGCGCATGTCCATGCGAATTACCAATGTCTCGCGAAGTCAGGTCAAAGAATATCGCGGTCGCAATCGCTTCGAGCACTGGCAAATCGATTACCCGTCTAACTTCATCACCGACCGTTAATTCGGTTTCAACGTGGGGGATCCCCATGTTTCGCACCAACAAACAATCTACCCACCTACTCTGTTGGTTTCTCACTGTGCTAATACTCTACTCTCCAGGTCATCACCTGCTTGCCGAGGATGTAGACATAGACACAATTCCGCTAGAAGAACCAGCACGGCCGCCTTCTCCAGATGCGGATGGCAACTTGATCTATCGTGCAGACACAACGCTACTCGCCGACCCGCCGGTTGTTCCCGTCCCGGACATCGTCGATACGCCGCTGGACGTGACCTACCTGTTGCCTCAAGCGTGCTTGGTCGTTTCACTTCGACCACAAGCGATTCTAGCGTCGTCTTTCGCCAGGATGATGCCGATCGAAGTCTTGCAGGCGGTATCACTGCAACAGACCGGACTCGATCCCCTGCAATTGGATCGACTGCTGTTATCTGTGGAGCCACCCGCCGCCGGGGCACCCAACTACGCCGTCATGGGGAGCTTTGTTTCTCCCGTTGTTGGCAATCTCCATCCTCAACTTACGAACCACACCACCCCCAATGAGCAATCGCAACATTCCCATCTAAAAAGCAATGCGCCACTCATGCCGAGTTTTTACTTCCCTCGAGAAACGGTGTTGCTGGCCACTCCAGAGGCGACTCTGCAAAAGTATCTCTCAGGCAAGTACAAACCCACCGACAGCTCGCTTCACGATCATCTCTTGGAAGCGGCTAGCGACGATGTCTACGTGGCCCTCGACGTGGTACCACTCAGGCCGCTGATCAACGGGCTATTAATGCAGAAGCCGTTGCCACCACAACTGCAGCAGTTTAATAGCGTGGCAGATCTGGTGCAGAGGATCGAGTTGCGGATGAATTTCTCTCACCCGGGGAAAAGTGAATTGGTCGTCGAATCGAACAATGACCAAGACGCGCAAGAACTACTCGCCCTCATGGAACAGACCTTCGAGATGGCTCTCGCCGAAACCGCGCGGGAGATCGCGCGATTGAAACAGAACAGTGATCCCGTGCAACAGGCAATGGGCCGTTATAAAGAGCGGATGATGAACGAGATGACAACGGCTCTGAAACCACAACAAGAAGGATCGCGGTTAGTAGTCTTCCGATTGTCTGGAGAACAAGGTCAGATAGGTATGCTCGGGATGACTGCTGTCTCGGGTATTCTGGTGGCGCTGCTTTTGCCCGCTGTCCAAGCAGCGCGGGAAGCTGCTCGCCGGACTACCTCGATGAACAACATGAAGCAAATCAATTTGGCATTACACAATTACGCGGACAATAAAAAGTTTTTCCCCGCTCAGGCGAGCTTTGATGGCAACGGCAGACCACTTCTAAGTTGGCGAGTTCATATTCTTCCTTACCTTGAAAAGCAAACGCTTTACGAGCAGTTCCAACTCGAGGAACCCTGGGACAGCGAGCACAACAGAAAACTGATAGCCAAGATGCCGGCGGTATATGCCGATCCTAGCTCGGCATTTTTAAATGAAGAAGGGCGCACCAATTATCTAGGAGCCAAGGGAGAGGGCATGTTCTTTGATGGCTCAGCGGAGGGAACCAAGTTTTCAGATATTCGGGACGGTACTTCCAACTCGATCATGCTTGTTCAAGTCAACAACGATCGTGCTACCACCTGGACAAAACCCGATGATTGGGAATTCGATCCCAAGAATCCTCTAACAGGACTAGTGCCTAATTTGCACCCTGGCGTATTTCTGGCAAGCTTTGCCGATGCTCATGTCCAAGCTTTGAGCGAAAGCATAGACTTTAAGACTCTTAAGGCGTACTTGACGATCGCGGGTGGAGAAGAAGTCCAAAATCCTTAGCAAGCTGCTGAGGGGGGTTGCCATCGGGTATCGCTAGCGGGCATAATCCCCGGTTCCAATTCATGAAAGCGAACCTGATGGGGGTCGGGAACGACCCGTCTCGCCACCAACCACTCACCACAAACCACCTCCACTTCCATGCCGCTTGTTGTTGTCGGGTCTGTCGCCATTGATCACGTCGAAACTCCCACCGAACGCAGGGACAACCTGCTGGGGGGCTCGGCAACCCATTTTTCTTACGCCGCGAGTTTTTTCACTAGCGTCCGACTGGTCGGAGTAGTCGGCGAGGACTGGCCGGCGGAGCACACTGCTGTGCTGGACCAGCGGGGCATCGATACCTCCGGTTTGCAGCAAATCCCCGGAGGCAAAACGTTTACCTGGAGAGGCCGCTATCACGAAAACATGAACGACCGTGATACGCTCGACACACAACTTAATGTCTTTGGTGAGTTCAATCCCGTGTTGCCAGAGAGCTATCGGCGAGCGAAGTATGTGTTTCTGGCCAATGGTGTCCCATCAGTGCAGATGAAAGTGCTTTCTCAAGTACCAGGTCGCCGACTAGCAGTCGCCGACACCATGGATCTCTGGATCAAAACCACTCGCAATGACCTCAACCAGCTTCTCACACAGCTCGATGGGCTGGTGCTCAACGACAGCGAAGCCAAGCTGATCGCCGAGACCGAGAATTTAGTCACCGCGGGTCATCGAGTGAAAGAAATGGGCCCGAAATTCGTCATCATCAAGAAGGGCGAACACGGTGCCATGTTTTTCAGTGATTACGAAACGTACGTGCTTCCCGCATTTCCGACTTCCCAGGTTATTGATCCCACCGGGGCAGGGGACAGCTTTGCTGGCGGCATGATGGGCTATTTGGCTGAGTGCGACAACTTTGAACCCGAGACGCTCAAGATGGCCATGGCCTATGGAATTCTTGTCGCCAGCTTTAATGTCGAAGGATTTGGCCTGGAACGAATGCAGCAGATTACCCGCGATGATATTAATAGTCGTATGGCTGAGTACAAGAAAATGCTCAGTTTTTGATAGATACTGGGCTATCCTTTGTTGCCCAATCTGTGTCGACAGGAATAGGAATCAGATAAGGTCGCAGCCGTTCCATTGTTCGCGGGCCAATGCCATTCACGCGATCGAGTTCTTCCACACTTTCAAACGGACCTTGCTGAAGCCGGTCGCTAACAATTCTGCGCGCCAAGGTCTCGCCCAAGCCAGGCAATTGGAGCAGCTCGGGCCACTTGGCTTGATTAATGTCCACCCGATAGCTGGCCTTGAGTGGATCAGCACGATCGATGTCGATCAGCTGTCCCTTGTGGCCTCCCTGGTAGATCCAATAGCATGCCATCATCAACAGCAAACTTGCCACCAGTCCCAACAAGCTCGCCTGATCGCGAGCCTTGATCCAAGGACGTGACACTGAATCTGGCAAAGTTTTTTCTTTACCGGGTTGCATGGAATATATTGAAAAGGGGATATTCGAGACCGAAATAGCAACTTCTCACCTGGGCACCATCGTACCGAATAATTGCGTGAAATTCACCATGCCAGATTTTCAGCAGATAGAGTGGGACAACCAGCTTGAAAGCGAATGTCTGGAACTCGTGCGGCTCGCACTCGCCGAAGACCTCGGGGGCCAGCAAGATTGGACTACCCTCGCGCTAGTGCCCGCGGACCGGCAAGGGACTGCAAGCATCGTGGCGCGGGAGCCCGGAATCGCGGCAGGCATCATGGCGATTGATCTTGTACTTTCTGAAGCAAAAGCCGATGTTCAAGCAAAGAAGTTTATTCAAGACTCACAGAGTTTCGCGGCTGAAACAAGCCTCGCAAAAATGAGTGGCAATGTCGGAGACATTCTTACTCTTGAGCGGATCATTTTGAATCTGCTCGGTCGACTCATGGGCATAGCCTCACTCACGAGCCGCTATGTTCAAGAAGTAGTTGGCACGAGGGCTCGGATCTACGATACGCGTAAAACCACTCCTGGCTGGAGAAGGTTGGAGAAGTACGCGGTCCGTTGCGGTGGAGGATCGAACCATCGCACGGGGCTTTTTGATGCAGTGCTCATCAAGGACAATCACCTCGCCCAGCGTGAGGGCAGACGCATCGCCACACCCCAGGAAGCCGCCGATGCAGTTTTAGAAGTTAAGCGTTTTTTGCAATCCTCTAATAGGGCTTCAAGTTCCAACCTAACTGTGGAAGTTGAAGTAGATAGTTTGGGACAGCTCGCAGCCGTATTGCCGACTCTGCCGGACATTGTGCTTCTGGACAACATGAGTGCGCTTCAACTTCGCGAAGCAGTCCAATTGCGCAATGAACTCGCCCCCCAGGTTGAGCTGGAGGCCTCTGGAGGGGTTCGTCTTGGAAGACTGCGTGAAATCGCCGAGACGGGTGTCGACAGAATCAGTGTGGGCGCTCTAACCCATTCAGCCTGTAATCTCGACATCGGGCTGGATTGGGAGGAACCATAATTAGTCATGGAAAATGCTCATTGCCGTAAACTTCACTAGACCGAGAATTCTACGCAATCAGGATAAATTTGATTGACAGCACTGTAGATCATGGTTAGAATAAAGTTGTAATGCGGTAAAAAAACCGCGATTTTAGGCAGATTTTAACATTTTTTCGATTGGGTTGTGGACCTCATGAACATTCGATCGGCGACGAGTCGAGTTGACTCATCGTTGTCCGGACAGGTAACAAAGGTAACCTGGGTTCACGACACCATCTTTGCCTGCTGATTAGTTTCCCGCTGAACTTTCTACGTTTTGCTGGAAAACAAGCCTCTCAGCAATTCCGCAAATGGGCCTCGCTCAAGTTTCCTGCAATTGGGGATTTTTGCTTTATTTTTAAGCACGAACCCTTAATAGCACATAGGCCTGTATCCCTCAGACAACCACAAACGTTACTGCTAGGCGCATGAATTTATGCTCCCCGCAAACAACATGTCTTAGGGCCTGGATACGTTGTCAATTCGGCACGCTACAGGTGCGCGAATACTTCTTGATGACAGCTAATGAGCTGCCCAGAAGGCGCTAGCATTTTTGCATCTTTCGCCTATCGAATGCTGCCAGACAGTTAAACGTTTGGCACTTGTTCAAGCAGGTCTCCTCCCTGGTTATTTGATCCCACACCACACCAGAGATTATTGCCATACCGCTACGGAAGGCACGGGCGGTTGTAATTCGGAGACTCCTATGAAAAACGCACTACAGAATCAGTTTATTACGACCGCGCTTGCCGCATTCTTGCTGGTGGTTGCCATTGCCCATCCGTCCCAGGCGGTGATCGTTGGCAATTACAAATTCATGATTGGTGAAAGCGAGCGTTATCTTGATGCCATATTGGATTTCAATCGGGGTCTGATCAACCAAACGCAACTCAACGCGATTCATCACGAGGAATCCTGTAAGAATCCATCGATTCGCCTTCAGCAACGCAATCGCCCGGCGATCTTGATTCAAAACGTTTCGGGTCAAGAAAACGAAATCAGCAGTTTTGTGGTTGACTTAAAAGAGGCTGGTTTCGAGTTTGGGTTGGGTGACAGCCCTTCTCAGGGCTTTAACGGAACTCCCGTCTCTGTATCCAACTATACTGACCCGGGAGTGGGAGTCACGGGTGTGCTGGACGCGACGAACACGAAATTGACAATTTCGTTCACCGGTCTCACTTCTTCAGTGGCGATTCAAAAAGCTGCCATCTTCCGTATTGATCTTGATCCGGTTCCTATGGTCAATAATTTGTTCCCTGATTACCGCGAAGTACTATTAGGTGCAGACGCAGGCAATGGCCCCACCGACCCCGCCATGGTTCAAGCCACGTTCAGTATGGCAGGCATGCCTGATGCGACGACTCCTCTGGCGACATTGAATGGGCCTCCCACGGTTTCCCATGCCGGACTTCTAGAGATATACCATTTACAAACGCCTACCGACGTGTTTCAGACGGATGGGATGATCCCTGAGCCATCCACGGCTTCCTTGCTGGGAATGGTGGTTATGGGGCTGCTAGGCGGCAGAAGGCGAATCTTCGGCATTTGCTAAGTGATCCTGTTTTCTTTGCTGGCCATCGCCAGAAGGTGGTGGAACTTGTGGGTTCTCGCGAGTTGCTATTAACTGGCCTGCTTTCACTTCTACAGTTAAGGTTTTCCGCATGCGTAAAACTGCCCGATTATGCCGAATCCTCCTTTTATTCGGAAAAAAGGGAAAGTAAGGGTACTGCGGGGTCCGATTCTCTTCTGTGTACGAATAATCGAACAGGCGGACAGCGCTGGTAGGTGATCCGGCGCTAGTTGAGTGCTTCCATCGCAGGCAGTGCGCCCGCAAGCGTCGCCTTGTTCGAAGTTTCCTATGTAGGGGGGATCCAAGATGACCTTTTGTTTCAGGAAGGCTGCTGCGCTCGCAGTGAGCCTCGCACTTCTGGCGGCACAGTCCGCTGAGGCTGCCAAACAGCGGCAATACCAAACGGCTAACACAGCCGCTCAGCAGGCGAGCGACTCGCTGACTTCTTACAACGAGATAGAGCAATGCGACTATTTCGGCACGTGTTCGGTAGGAACCTGTTCGGATGCACGTTTCGGTGGTGGCGGGAACTTGGGAATCGGCAATGCACTCTGCTGTCACGATTGCCAATTCTTTGCCTACGCAGACTACATTTACGCTCGGGCGAGCTTCAGTGAAGCGCTCGCATACATTGTGAGTGACCCGAACGACCCTCAAGGGGGTCAGAGCATTGTCGAGTACGACTGCGAATACGAATCTTCGTATCGCTTTGGTGGTGGCATCAACTTCTGCGACTGTGGTGGAGCAATCGTTTTTAACTTTGCTCGCTATCGAGGCGACTCGAGTTTTGACGTGACTGACACTTCTACAGCAACCGCTACAACCATCTTTGGGCCCTACGAAGTAGACGCTCCTTCCGACAATGGCTCCCTGTTCGGCAACCTCGACGTTGACGTGAAGTCTTACGATCTGGGTGTCGCTCGGACGATTCCCTTGGGGGGATGCTGCAGCAGCGGTTGTTGCGACTCATGTTGTGACACTTGTTGTGATACGTGCTGTGGTGGAGGGTCTTCCTGCGGATGTGGCAACGGCTGTTGTTGCTGCCCTTGTCCAGCGTGGGATATCACCTGGACGGCAGGCGTTCGCTATGCCGAGGCGGATTGGTCTCGGTTTAACCTCGCAACTACCCAAAACGGCGATCAAGTCGACAGTGCCATCACCAGCATGAGCTTTGAAGGAACCGGTGCACGGGTGGGGCTTATCGGACGGCGGTACTTTGGTCGTACCAAGTGCGTGAGTATCTACGCCAAGGGAGATTGGTCTCTCTTGTATGGTGATATGAGCATCAGCACTTTCACAACGGATGACCCTGATGGCTCGGCCCCGCTGACGTTGCGTTCTTATAGCAATTCAGGTTGCCGGTTGATCCCGGTCACTGAAATCGAAGCAGGCGTGAGTGCTCAAATCACGAACTGCCTGCAACTTAGCTCAGGTTATTTTCTCGCCGCCTGGCATGACCTTGGAATTCGGGATGACTACGACTGGACTATTCCGGGTCTCCAGGTGGACGGCTTCGACGATGCCAACATCCTGGGCTTCGATGGCTTCTTTGCCAGGGCTGTGTTGTCCTACTAAGACGCAGGAAAATACTTGAATGATCTCCGACACGCCAGCCGCTTTTAAACCGGCTGGCGTGTTTTATTTTGATTAGAAGTATCATATAAAGTATATCCCTGCGAAAATATTAATTCCTTATTTTAGATGCCTCAAAGTCTCCAGTCACTTTGTAGATCAAAAACGATCACCAATCGAAGTGTGAATCCAGTCAAATATGGCCCTCTCAAAAGTTTTATTCCTCTGTACAGGCAACTCGTGCCGTAGCCAAATGGCAGAGGGGTGGACTCGGCATTTGCACGGCGATCGATACGAGGCCTATTCCGCCGGAATCGTGGCCCACGGGCTCAACCCACTGGCAGTGCAAGCCATGAAAGAAGCTGGGGTCGATATCTCCGCACAAGAGTCGCAGACGATTGAAGAACTTGCGTCGGTTGAGCCCAACGTTGTGATTACTGTCTGCTCACATGCCGACGAGAAATGCCCTGTACTACCAGGAAGTACACACAGGATGCATGTGCCGTTTGACGATCCGCCTTCCCTTGCACGCGAGTGCGCAACAGAGGAAGAGGCACTTGAACACTATCACAGAGTGCGCGACGAGATCCGCGATTTCGTCGCGGGTTTGCCTGAATTGCTCGGCGATTGAGGCTTCAATCCTTAGCCGGAGACATCCGCCGCGGCGTACCTCCGAAATCCCAGCACCGCGTTGCGGTGCGGCTAGGGAGAAATTACAAGCTGCGTCTGCCGGCAGGGCTGGTAAGCATCATGCGATCACGGCGGGCACGTCGCTGGGCTCTGAGGCGAGCGCGACGCTTGGTTTCACTAGGCTTTTCATAGAACTCGCGAACGCGAATTTCTTTCTTGATCCCACTTCTTTCCACCAATTTTCGAAACCGTCTGACGGCTTCCTGGGCAGATTCTCTTTCCCGCAACGTCAACTTTACCAAGGGTATCTCCTGACTTGTTACATGATATCGCCTGCCGGCTCCATTGCCGGCGGGCCTAACTTCTTATGCGCAAACACTTAAAGTAGCATCGACGCAGCAGAGAGTCCAGCCCATCCCCTGTGGAATTTCCACCTCAGGCCTTAAATTCCTCAGATTCTATCAGGTTTATCAGTCAACGGCGGTCTTGAACGGCACAATCTGAATTTCCCCACTTTCGTCGCGAAGACGCAAGCGGTTGGAACAGAACTCGGCTCCATGGGGGGTGAATTGCTTGCCGATTGCTTAGGTTGGCTTTCCCCTGCTAGCCACTGCCAACTCACCTCTGACCACCCACAAATCTATGCCCGAGCTTGCGAGCAACGAAACCCTCAGGAAACTCGACCAGCGCCACGCGGAAATTCTCCAAGCGCTCGACTCGTTGTGCTTGGATATTGAAGCCGCGCTCACCAAGATTTCCCCCCCGCGAGAGGACTCGATGGGGGCCGAGACTCAACAAGCGGCCTAATTCTATTTTTTCCGGTCGAGGCTGCCAGATTTGCTGATCGCCCGCAGCAGGCGTAATCCCAGTACAGCGCAGAGCAGAAAGCCTGCCGTGCCGGGGACAGAGACTCCTTTGAGAGGCCATACCTGGTGTGTCACCAGGAGAGCGGAGCCCAAAAACAACGCACTGGTCAACATCCCCAGCACCAATCGATTCACTGAGGGTTCCAGCCCCCGGTGGTCCAGGTGAACATCAAATCTGCCCGCCTGCACTTGCTGCAAGATATCGCGTACTCGGCGGGGGACCACTTCTGCTAGTTGTTGCATCTCATAGGCCACACGCCGTGCCTTACGTAACTGCCGAGCAGGCGACATCCGCCGTGTGACGATCTTTTGCCGGTAGGGCTCAAGTACTTCCATGAGGCTGAAATCTGGCTCCAGCCGTTGAGCGGTTCCTTCTAGCATGATCAGTACCTTCAACAAGAGCGACATCGGCGTGGGAAGCAAAATGTGATACTGCAACATGATGTCGATCATCTCGGAGAGTGCCGCTCCCAGCTCAAAGCGTTCCAGCGACTGGTGGGCATAATGCGAAACAAAGTCCGAGAGGTCCAGATTCAAGCTCGTCTCGTCCAGTCCCGCCGGAACCGCACCTACGCGAATTACAACTGACCCCAATCGATTGGCGTCTTGCTCCACAATCGCAAGCAGCATCTCTTCGATTGCCTCGCGAACAGATTCGTCCATGCGCACGACCATGCCGAAGTCCAAGAGGCCAATCTTTCCATCCTGCATCAGCAGCAGATTGCCTGGATGGGGGTCGGCATGGTAAATCCCGTGCTGGAAGATCATTTCCAAATACGCCTCGGCCCCCGAACGCGCCACTTCGGCCAGATCAATCCCCACAGCACGCACGCGAGCAGGATCAGACAAGGGCGCGCCGTCGAGCCACTCCATAACAAGTACTCTCTCAGTACTTAAGTCGGGATACGAAGCAGGGATTTTTACCTTCTCGCTCTCTTCGAAGGCTCGAACAAAATGATCGAGGTGGCGTCGCTCGCAAGTGAAATCGAGTTCACGGCGGAGCATCCGTTGAAACTCTCCCACTATTAACACGGGCCGATAGGGTCGCAGTTCGGGCAACCGCTCGGCAAGCTGAGCCAACCCAGTAAGAATCTCCAGGTCAACCCGCATACGCTGTTTAATCTCAGGATGCTGCACCTTGACGGCCACCACGTCGCCCGAGTGGAGTCGTGCCCTATGCACTTGCCCGATCGACGCTGAGGCAACAGGTTTTTCCGTAAACTCAGCGAATAGCTCCGTGAGTGATTGACCTAACTCCGTTGCGATCACGCCAGCGACTTCATCGAGCGTGTCAGCCGGCACATCGGACTGGAGTTTCTGCAACTCATTGGCCAGTTCCATACCGACCACATCGGGGCGCGTGCTCAAGATCTGGCCGAGCTTGATGAAGGTAGGGCCAAGTTCTTCCAACGCCAGTCGGATTCGTGTTTCGCGACTCTCATTGGCCAGGATTTGTCCATTGCGGTTTTTCAGCAGAGATTTTCCCAACGAGAATTCGAAACGGCTCAGCCATCCCGCCAAGCCGTACTTGCTGAGAATCGAAAAGATCTCGCCCCAACGATTCACGTTGCGATAGATTTGGGGGATGGAGCTAATTCGCATGAGATGATAGCGGTTGTTCGAAAGACAGTCGCCTTCCGGCGACGGCTGCTAGAAATGGTCTAAGTATCCAATCTGTATTGTAACACGCCAGGATGCAGCCCGGCAGTGAGTCACGATTGAGCAGTGTGTGTTGGATTGTGCCACATCTAGCAACTTTCCTTATCCGCAAAGGGGTCAAGCCCACGTTTTCGGTCGACGCTTGTAGTAGTAGAACGCGAGGGAGCCGAAATAGGGACTAGACCCCGAAACGCGGGTTCTGCTTGACTTTTAGGCCTTTGCGCGGTGCAATGGTAGTAATGAGACCGATGAATTCAGAGGCACCCGGTCCTTAGCGCGGAACACGAGTCAGCATGTCGAAACCCAGCCATTTCTGCCTACCGCTTGCTTCACGCAGTGCCCTCACCCTGATCGAAATGCTCGTCGGCATGGCGATCACGCTGGTGATGATGGCTGCCGTAGTGAACCTGTTTGCCAACATCAGTACCAGCGTCAACAACCGCCAGGGTGCGATGGAGATCAGCGCCGAGCTGCGCATCGCCCGACAACGTTTGTACAATGATCTAGCAGGGGCCACAGTGCGGACCGATGATGTTGGCGAGCCCAATGGGTATTTCGAGATCGTTGAGGGGATCGCCTCGGATGAGCTTCCTCTTGCAGGCAGTGTGGTTCCCCTTGACCCAGCGGTCTCGCTGATTCCTTCGAGTAACATGGTTGCCGATGCCGAAGGCAATCTCTTTGATCCTGCTGTGGTGACTGACTTTAGTGGGCTTGGCGACTTCGATGACATCCTAGCATTTACGGTCGAAAGTAAGGGAGCCCCGTTTCGCGGCAGAGGGCGGGCTCTGATTCCAGGGGCGAATCCGAATCTCCCTATGAGTTGGATTGGCACAACAATCGAATCACGATTTGCAGAAGTGATTTGGTTCGCGGTCGAAAACCCAGCCGATGGTTCTCGTGGCGAGCCAGGGATGCGAACTATCTACAGACGCGTCTTACTGATTGCTCCCTGGGTTACGACTTATGACATTCCCGTAGGGCCAACCGGACAGCTCGATCCAATTTTTGATCTGACGAATACGAATTTCCATCCAAATACTGAGCTACCGTTTTTCTACCCAGGATTAAGCATTGCCAATACTTACGAAGCACAAGTTCGAGAAATGCTTAATTTCCAGAACGAGTATGATATCTCAGTCCGTTTAGAGAACGGCCGCATCGTTCCCAACACGCTGGCAGATTTGGCGCGAAGGGAACATCGCTTTGCCCATTTGCCGGACAATTTGACAGGAAATGTCCGCAAATTTCCTCATCCCATTTGCTACGACATCATCAGTCGTGACCCATCAATACACCACCTGCTGCCGGGAGCTGTGGACAATTCCCAAAATCCTATCAGCTCACTTCAACCTTTAAGTGGAGACCGGGCAGGTGGGGATATCGTGCTCACGAACGTCTTGGCTTTCGACGTACTAGCGTTTGATCCTGGGGCACCGCTCTACAACTATCAAGGTACAGTACTTCATCCAAGTCCTGTTCAAGCATTCCAAAATGCCGTGAGTGCCGGCCCAAGTTTCATTACAGGGTTTGGCACGTATGTTGATCTGGGATGGAATGATAATCTTGACTATGACTATCAGTCCGTACGTAGCATGATCCCTTCAGCTCCTGCCCCATTATTCCAGGTAGAACGCAAAGTTGGATGGGTTCCTGCCTTAAGTGATCACCCATACTTTCGAGAACCACCGGTCGTCTATGATACTTGGACGAATTACTACGAAACGGATCAAATCGACCAGGAGAGCTCGCCTTTCTATCAATCAATACTTCCTACTTCAGGATGGCTTGCCGGACAGACGCCGAATATTGACCAAGGCACGAACGGCCTGGACGATCAGGCCTATTATGACGACGACAATAATCCGAATACTCCACCTGTAGCCGATATTCGGAATGGACCTGATGACGTAAACGAACGAGAAACCTCTCCGCCATATCCCGTACCTCTCAAGGGAGTCCAGGTGAAACTACGGATTTATGAACCCAATTCTCGTTCGATCCGCGAAGCGAATGTCACGAGGAAGATGGCGGAGTAGGCGCTAGACACTAGTTTCTAGGCGTTAGTCAGAATATATGAAACTCGCGCCTAGCGCCTCACAACTAGCGCCTATCCATGCCCGACATCCATTCGATTCGACTCCGCGAACCCTGGCTTTGTGAGCCTTCTGAGAGCGGGGTCTGCTGGGTGCGCTCTTTCAATTGGCCTGCGGGGCTCACGCCGCGGGAAAAGGTGTGGATTGTCGTGGAGCCCTTGCCTGATGACGCACGAGTCACCCTGAATGGTCAGCCGCTCGGTGACGATCTGGAGATTACGCGCCTCATCGGGCTCACCAATCGCCTCGAGATCGAACTCCCCCAGGGCAGGGCAGGGGAGTTGCCCTTCACCGTGCGGGTTGACATCGATGAGGGATAGGATAAGTGGCATGTCATTCCGATAGGAGTTCTGCGACTAGAGGAATCTGGATAGAATGTTTTCTCGTGCGCAATTCTTGTGAGCAATGCCAACCAGATCCCTCAGGTCGTGGAAATCCCCTCGGGATGACAAGTTGGCCGCATTACATTTGATACTTCTTAACGATGAATTAACTTCATGATCAAACTCTTTCGCACGGCATTACTGCTCTTCACCTGTTGCAATGTCCATGCAGCGGAGAATGTTCTCACTCCTGAACAGGTCAGCGATGGCTGGATCTCGCTGTTTGATGGCGAGACGCTCTTTGGGTGGCAGGCCACCAGTGATGCCAACTGGCATGTGGAGGATGGTACGATAAAGGTCGAATCCGGCGACGAAGGCTGGTTGATGACGACCAGTGAGTTCGCCGACTATGAATTACACGTCGAGTTCAAAGCCCCGGCTGACACGAACAGCGGGATTTTCTTGCGTACGCCACTGGCTCCAACTGACCCAACGAAGGATTGCTATGAATTCAATATCGCACCAAATGAGAATCCTTTTCCCACAGGTTCTTTAGTCGGTCGCTTGAAATGGGACAGTGCACGACAGACTGAGTACCCAGAACTGAAGACGGGATGGTCACCCGTAGACCTTGTCGTGGAAGGTGATCGCATCGTCAATAAAGCTTTTGCTCGGCAGGCGATTACTTATACCGATCCCAACCCACTCTCCCGCGGACATATCGGCCTGCAATTCCGCGAAGGACCGATTGCATTTCGAAACGTCCGCCTCAAACCACTTGGCTTGAAACCTATTTTCAATGGCCGTGACCTCACCGGCTGGAACAATGATCGAGTTGAAGAAAGCGAATTCACCGTTAGTGGTCAGAAGACACTCCAGGTGAAGAACGGTCCCGGGCAATTGGAGAGCAAAGATGCGTACGGCGACTTCATCTTGCAACTCCAGTGCAAGGTGAACGGTGATGGTCTGAATTCCGGGATCTTTTTTCGCTGCATCCCCGGCGACAAGATGATGGGGTACGAGAGTCAAATTCACAATGGCATGGTCGATGGCGATCCGACCAAGCCGGTCGATTGCGGCACGGGGGGGATATTCCGTCGCCAGAATGCCCGCCGCATTGTGGCGCGGGACCACGAGTGGTTCGCCAAAACGATCGTCGCCAATGGGCCACATATGGCCGTGTGGGTCAACGGCTACCAGGTGAGCGACTGGACCGACGACCGCCCGGCCAACGAGAACCCCCGCCGTGGCCTGCGGCTCGAACCCGGGACGCTCATGATCCAGGGACACGATCCGACGACCGATCTGGAATTCCGCGATTTGAAGATTGCAGAACTCCCCGGCGAGCCGGAAGCGTTCGCGCCTGGAGCTACTGGTCGCTAGGGTTTGCGGTTCAAAGTCTTGGCGCCGAAGTTTCTAAAAGGGCTGCGTTCTCCAGTGGCTTATGCTTCTGGACGCGCCCTTGGCTTGCCAGTCTTGCTTCTGCGAACCACAATGGGCTGTCGGTTGTCTCGATGGAAACTTGCCGTGCGATGCGTTGTAACGCGGCTGCGGACCCTGTGACTCTTTGAGTCGCGGCTACCAGTGTGACTTTTAGGGGAAGTTTATTATGCCCAGTTGTGTGTTGGCTTATTCGGGAGGTTTGGATACCTCGGTAATTCTCGGTTGGCTCCAGGACGAGGGCTACGACGTCCATGCCGTGTACGTCGATCTGGGGCAACCTTGCGAAGATCGCGAAGCGATTCTGCAAAAGGCGCGTGATAACGGGGCTAAGTCATCGCGGCTCATCGATGCCCGCGAAGAATTATGTCGCGACTTTGCCTTTCCAGTGCTCCAGTGGCAGGCGAAGTACGAAGGGATTTATCTCTTGGGGACGTCGATCGCACGGCCATTGATCTCAAAAATATGTCTGCAAGTGGCCCGCGAGGTTGGTGCCGAAGCCTATGCTCATGGTGCCACCGGTAAGGGGAACGACCAATGCCGCTTCCAGCTCGCAGCCGAAGCCCTTGACCCTAATGTAAAAATCATCGCCCCGTGGCGGATCAAACAGTTCCGCGACTTGTTCCCTGGGCGCGCAGAGATGATCGACTACTGCGATGCCAAAAAAATTCCTGTCAAGGCATCTGCCGCGAAGCCGTACAGTAGCGACGAGAATTGCCTGCATATCAGCTACGAAGCAGGCAAGCTGGAAGACCCCACAGTGAACGGCATGGCGATTGTCGACTTCGGCATGACCGTTTCTCCCCAAGAGGCTCCGGATAAGGTGGAGGAGGTCACTGTTGAGTTCGAGAGTGGCGTGCCTATTGGAGTGAATGGCGAACCGCTTAGCCCGCTGTCAGTTGTCGAAAAGATGAACGAGATCGCGGGCCGTAACGGAGTCGGGCGAATCGACATCATTGAAAACCGCTTCGTTGGCATGAAAAGTCGCGGCGTCTATGAGGCTCCCGGCATGACGGCCCTCTACGCGGCTCATCTGGCGATGGAGCAACTCACCCTCGACCGCGAGACGGTTCACCTGCGGGACCGCATCGCTCCCGAAGTGGCCGAGATGGTTTATTATGGCTTTTGGTATGTCCCCAAGATGGACGCCCTGATGGCTTTTATTCGCGAAGCGCAAAAGCCGGTCACCGGTTCCGTCACGCTCGGCCTCTACAAAGGTAATGTGATGATACACAGCCGAGAGAGCCCCAACAGTCTCTACGACGAAGCCATCGCCAGCATGGAAGGTGGCGGCAGCTACGACCAGACCGATGCGGAAGGATTTTTGAGGATTCAGGGGTTGCCGAGCAGAGTGATGGGAAAAGTCAGGAGGCGGGAGTATTAAAATAGGCGCTAGTAGCTAGGCGCTCGGCGCTAGTCAGAGTGAGAGGATACTATGGCGGGATATCAGGATTTGAAAGTCTGGCAGTTAGGTATTCAGATTACACGTTCCATCTATGAAATAACGTCAGGATTCCCAGACACAGAGAAGTTTGGCCTTGTTACCCAGCTTCGTCGATGTGCAGTTTCAATACCCTCAAATATTGCTGAAGGTCACTCACGCGAATCAAATCGTGAACTCGCCCGATTCGTTTCGATTGCAAGAGGTTCTCTTGCCGAGTTGGAAACTCAATTAATTATAAGTAAGGAACTGTGTTTCGGAGACTCGAGTCGGATCGATCAGTTACTTGATGTACTGAAAGAAGAAGGTCGCATGCTCAGTGGATTACGTCGCTCTCTTGCTCCGAAACCATCTGACTAGCGTCTAGTAACTAGCGCCCAGCGCCTATGTATTTATTTGAAAACCCTGTCCTCCAGAAAGAACTCGTCAGCAACTTGCGGATGAACCGTACGTTTGCGCTGTTGTTTGCTTATGTAGCACTGTTGGGGTTATTGGTTTATGCCGCGTGGCCAGCGGAAGAGCGGCTGGATATGTCGAACTCGGACAAGGCCAAGCCGCTGGTGAATCTGCTCTTTCTTGGGCAATACATGCTCATGTCGCTCATGGCACCCAGTTTTGCCGCGGGGGCAATCACCGGCGAGAAGGAACGCGACAGCTTTGAGATGCTCATGGCCAGCCCGGTGAAGCCCGGGGCAATCGTGTTTGGCAAACTGGCTGCCTCGCTGTGCCCGCTGGCGGAGTTGATGATTGGCTCGCTGCCAGTGGTGATGCTTTGTTTGCCACTGGGAGGGGTGCAGTTTTTCGAAGTGGTCGCCGCCTACCTCGCGATGATCTCCTCGGTTACGCTCTTCACCGCCATCAGCTTGTGGTGCAGTAGTTATTTTTCGAGGACTTCTTCATCGCTAGTTGTTTCTTATTTGATGATCCTGCCATTGGCCATGCTGGGCATTTTCATCTGGCAAGCTCTCGCCCAATTGGGTGAGGCCCGGTTGGTAGTAGTTTGCGTGGTTATCCCTTTGGCTTGTCTGGCGGCGGCAACAATCTTGGTGGTCAACACCGCGCAACGGTTATTGGCTGCCCCAAATTTGGGAAGCGCCGGCCAGCAGGCAATCGATTTGGGGACGGAAGCGGAATCAGCGGTCGGCTTGTACATAAAACGCGAGGAATTCCCCGACCGGCTGTTCGCCCCTCCCAAGCGGACGACATTCCTACCTGAAGATGCCAACCCAATCTACGACAAGGAGATTCGGAGCGAGATTTTCAGCCAGGGTACACTCATGCTACGGTTGGTGATCCAGATCAGTATGGGACTGGCACTCCCCTTGATGGCGATTCTGCTCTACCTGAAACAACACCTCGCCCCATGGTACATCGCCTATGTGCTGCTGTTTAACATGCTGGTCGGGCCCGTGTTCACTGCAGGAAGTGTCACCAGTGAACGCGAACGCCAGACGCTTGACCTGCTGCTTACGACCCTAATTTCCCCGTGGCAAATGATGTGGGGAAAATTACTCTCGGGCTTGCGGGTTTCGAGCGTTTTGACCTCGTTTCTCATGTGGCCGGTGGTGTTGGCTTGTATCATGCCACTCGACTTCTGGTCAAATCTACCAACGATGTTTGGCTATTTTGTCGTCGTGTTTCTGACCTGTTGTACAACTGCGATGACGGCACTCTTTTGCTCCACGTTGTTTCACAAATCATCGACCAGCTTGCTGGCCACTTATTTGATAATCATCACCCTGTTCCTTGTGCCGCTGGCTGCCAATCAGTTTGTCGAGTTTTTCGGAAAATCAGGTGTCGTCGAGGATATCGTGCAATTTTCCGGGATAGCAAGTCCTTTTGTGGCCGTTTTCAATCTTCCACTCGAAGTGTCGAGTTCAGCGGGTCCGCCCCAGGTATCGCTCTCGGTGTTTTTTGGTCATGTGCTGTTCAGCTTGTTATACAACGCCATACTTTTGCTTACGGTCATGTGGTTGTTCCAAGTCCGCTGGCGGGTGTCGGATAATTAGCTTAGTAGTACGCACACTCCGTATGCCGTAACAAACAAGCGGACGGCAGACGGAGAGTGCCTGCTACTTTGCACGGTTGACGCTCAAATCCTCGATATGCGATAAAGGAGAAACCCCCTTGCCGGCCACCATTTAGGATTTCCCATGTCGCACGACCCTTCTGACAGCCCCTCCCCCACTCAGGATGAACTGGATTTGCTGCACTATGAATCGCGCATCCAGCGACCTGTGCGGATGAAAATCCCTGAATTTGAGCGAAACGAACGACTGCGGCACGTGATTTTCAGCGGGCAGTTTTCTGTCTCGATGCTTGAAGACCTGGCCGAGACCGCCGACAAGATTCGCATCCTCTCCAAGATGCGCGATGGGCAGGATTTTCTGATACGACTATTGAACCATAAACGGGCCATGCTGTATTTTACGCAGCCTTCGACCCGCACATTTCTCTCCTTCATGGCGGCTTGTCAGATACTGGGTATCACGTGCAACGAAGTCCGTGATCCGACGACCTCCTCGGAAACCAAGGGGGAAACTCGCTTTGATTCGTTGCGAATGTTCTCCAGCTATTTCGATTTGATCATCATGCGGAGCAAGCTTGCCCGGCTGGCGGAGTCGTGCGCTTATCTGATGAACGATCTGGAGGCGACCGGCAATCGCAGTGTGCCAATTATCAATGCGGGTTCCGGTTCGGACGAGCATCCAACGCAGGCCCTGTTAGATATTTACACTCTCCAACGCACCTTTCAGTTCTCCCGCCCGAAAGATTCCCCCGCGGCAACCCGCTTTGATGAGCTACGTCGCGATTATCCTGATCTAACCAAGGGACTCTCGAACAAAGTGTACGGTTTCTGCGGCGACATTGGCCGAGGACGCACCGTCCGCTCCCTGGCAAGCCTGCTGGGCAACTACGAGGGCGTAACGCTGATTTTCATCGCACCTGACGATCCAACGCTCTCCCTCCGCGACGACCTGCGGCAACGATTGGCCGATCGCGGTGTCAGAATAATCGAAGTCCAATCTTTTGAAGAACTCGTCGGTGGTATTCCAGTCATCGAGCAGTTGGACGCACTCTATATGACGCGCATTCAAAAGGAACACAATCAGGCCAGTGATGATGCCCAATTTGCTGCATTGGACTTGTCAAGATATAAGCTAAATCTTGATCTGGTAAGCCGGATGAAGCGTTATGCTCCCATTTTGCATCCCTTTCCGCGCGATCAACACTTTGGCGAAATCCCCCCCGAGATTGATAACGACCCGCGTGCCGTTTATTTCCGCCAAGCGCGAAACGGCATGTGGGTTCGCGCGGCTCTCTTGGCCTCAATCTTTGGGGTCGATCACCAGATTGCCCGTTTTTTTCATGAAGAATACAGCGAGTGGCACGACTACAATGAGAATCCGGCACCAATCCACTGAAGAAACCGAAAGCGGAATTCCGTCGCAAAGTCTTTACCCACGAATTCTGTATTGATCCGCGAAAATCTGCCCAATTCGAGTTCATTCGCGTTCCATTTCATTCATATCCTCCAAGCTATGCCACTCCTAATTGATGGCTACAACTTGCTGCATGTTACGGGCTTTGGTGGTGGCGGGGGAAGCGGTTCGTTTCAAAGATCTCGAGAAGCATTGTTGAGTTTTCTCGCAGCTACAATCTCTGATGGAGAACGGCAGCAGACGACGATCGTGTTCGATGCCGCTGATGCCCCGCCAGGACTGCCTCGAACGCTGAAATACCAGGGGATTACCGTTCGGTATGCAGCGGAATACGCGGATGCGGATGCCTTGATCGAAGAGTTGATTCGTGCGGAGACAGCACCTCGATCACTTCTAGTGATTTCGAGCGATCATCGAATTCAGCGCGCCGCCCGACGTCGGCGAGCAGCACACCTCGATAGCGACCGCTGGTTTGCGGATATCTGGCAGCGCCGACGAGAATCTGAAAATCAAATAGAGTCTCCACTTGCTGACAAGCCTGTGGGACAGCTTACCGATGCTGAGATAGCCTACTGGGTCGAAAAGTTCTCTGAAGGAATAGTTGTAGAGGAAGGAGAAACTACACCACCCGTACAACAACAAGACGAGTCGAACCCGTTCCCTCCAGGGTACGGCGAAGATTTACTAAGGGGTGAGTAGGTGTAGGCCGGAACTCGCTCCACTCGGTCAAGCCTACTTTTGGGGCAACATCAACTTGATCTTGGCCCCAGTATTGGAGCTTTCCACGTTGATATCTCCACCATGATCGGTGATGATCCGCCAACATTTGCTAAGTCCGAAGCCTAAACCGCGCCCGGCCTCGCGACCCGAATAAAATGGGTCGAACATGTGTTCGCGCACCTCGCTAGAAATACCGGGTCCATCGTCAGCAACCTCAATCGTCACGATATCATCGGCATGAGTAAGCGATATATTGATTCTCCCTTTGCGACCAATGGCCTCTATGGAATTTTCGCAAACAGCACGGAGCGCAACGAACAATTGCAGACGATCACCGGTGAAGACAATTGGCTGTTCAGAAAGTTCGAACTTCAGTTCGATTTGACGAGATTGTGCCTCTGCTGCGAGCTTGGCGACAACTTCAGAAACCATTTCGCAGAACTCAAAAGGCGTGCAAACCAATTCCGGTGGGCGCGCAAACAGCATAAGGTCGGAGATCATCTCATGCGCGCGCATCGCCTGGTGATGAATTGCTTCTAAAGACCGTCGCCGATCGGGATGTGTTTCACCTCGCAATAGTGTCTGCGCACGCGCAGCAATATTTGCCAGCGGATTATTGATCTCGTGACTCGCGCCGTATGCCAGTTCCTTCATCGCATCGAGCTTTTGCCGTTCGATCGTGTCCATACGGCAGGGCTCCGCAATTTTGAAACGAACTCTCAGGTCGAGGCGGTCTCTACATCAAGCAATTGACAGACGCGTCCTACCAAGTCTTCCACATCGAAGGGCTTCTTCATAAAGTCGTTGGCCCCGGCATCGCGCAGTTCTTGGATTTTGTCCTGCTCGACCATGCCCGAAATGCAGATGATTCGCACGTCGTCCATCGTCTTCTGGCTGCGAACCAGTGTGCAAACTTCCTTACCGTTGATATCCGGGAGCATCACATCCAGAATAATCATGTCTGGGCGGAACTCCTTGATCAACATTCCCGCCCCGAAGCCATTATTGACGCTGCGAACTTCGAATCGTCCGTCGCGCTCGAGGGCATCAACGATCAATTCGACGAGATCCTCGTCGTCGTCAACAACGAGCACTTTGCGACGTCCCGAATCTAGGGCATCGGTCGGGATGCCATTATCACGCATGAATGCATAGAGTTGCTCTCGGGGAATGCGTCTAAATCTGCTGCCAGGTACGCGAAATCCCTTGAGTTGCCCCGAATCGAAGCAGCGGATAATCGTTTGCTGGCTAACCTTGCAAATCTTCGCAGCTTCGCCGGTTGTAAATACGGTCTTCATAGCTCAAACCACCTCTCTCCTTAGTCGATGGTGAAGGGACCAGTAGTGTTTTCAAGGGATACAACACTCGCAATCAGCAGGTTACGGCCACATGGCACAGGAGTGCATCCTGTTTAAACCACCCAGCTTTCAAAAACCAGGGAAGTACGTAATCTTCCAAACCAATGATTGCCGACTCAAATAAGCAAGGCTATTTAGACGGCAATGTTCTCCATGTCTGCCGATATCCCCTGAATTGCCAATTGCCCGAATTATAGCCGTCCCAGAAATCCAGTCAACAGAGATCAATTCTCTGTAAAGTCTTTGGCAACAGCAATTTACATCCTGTTGCAATCAGGTAACTCATTTTTTTCTTCGCCGCAAATCCTTTGCCTGTCCTGCCAATGCTTACATGTCGAGTCATACAGACGATTTATTTGTCGCAGTTTTGCCTTCAAAGTGCACCATCAATAACGCAATGTCTGCTGGCGTAATTCCACTGATTCGACTTGCTTGGGCGAGGCTTACTGGCTGGACCCTTTGGAATTTCTCCCGGGCCTCTGCGCGAAGCTGCGTGAGTCGGGCATAATCGAAACCTTGGGGAATTCGCTTTTCGGCAAGGCGATGCTGTCGGTCGACTTCGACCGATTGACGAGCAATGTAGCCCGCATATTTCAAATCGGATAATACTTGCTCGGCGGACTGCTTACTCAGGCTGGCTAATTGGGGCAGTCTCTCTACGATATCAGACCAAGATGCTTCGGGACGTCTTGCGATTTGGGCAAGCGGCATCCCTCCACTGCGTGTATTTTCAATTAGTGCAGCCGCTGATTCGATTTCCTGCCGTTTTTTTTCATAGCGGTCAATGCGGTCACGACTAATAAGCCCTTTCTCAAAGGCCAGCGGGGTAAGCCGACGGTCCGCGTTGTCATGGCGTAAAAGCAGTCGGTACTCGGCTCGACTTGTAAACATGCGATACGGCTCATCAACCCCACAAGTCACTAAGTCGTCTATGAGCACGCCGATGTATGCCTGATCGCGATCGAGGACCAGAGGTGCTTCTCCCCGCAATGCCAGCACTGCATTGGCTCCCGCAATAAGGCCCTGGGCCGCGGCTTCTTCGTAGCCTGTCGTGCCGTTGATTTGCCCGGCAAGAAACAGACCCTCTACGCGTTTGGATTCAAGGCTAACTGTTAGCTGATCCGGGGGTGCGAAGTCGTACTCCACCGCGTAGCCATAACGCATGATCTCGGCTTTTTCCAAGCCAGGTATCAGGCGAAAAATGGCGTCTTGCACGTCGCGAGGCAGGCTCGTGGAGACACCGTTCACATAGACTTCCTGCGTGTTGCGGCCCTCTGGTTCAATGAACAATTGATGCTGTGATTTATCGGCAAACCGCACGACCTTGTCTTCAATAGACGGACAATATCGTGGGCCTGAAGAGTTAATCTGCCCACTATACATGGGAGCCCGCTGTAGATTTGCTCGGATCAAATCATGCACTTGCTCATTGGTGTAGGTAATGTAGCACGGAAGTTGATCGATCTCGATTGAATCGTTGAGAAATGAAAAAGGTTGAGGCTCATCGTCGCCAGATTGTAATTCTATACGACAAATGTCGATCGTTCGGCCATTCAAGCGGGGAGGCGTTCCAGTCTTGAATCGCTCCAGCTGAATCCCAAGTCTGCCGAGTGCCCCGCTGATGCCACCGGAAGTGCCCTCGCCTGCGCGGCCCCCTGGAGTCTTCGTCTCACCTGTGTGCATCAGAGCCTGTAGGAACGTGCCAGTCGTGAGGACGACTGCCCTGGAGCGGTAAATCGCATCGCCTCGAACTTGAACTCCGACAACGCGAGGCCGTGCTCCACTCTCCTCAGTGAGTAGATTTTCAACCACTTCTTGCCGCAGCGATAAGTTTTGTTGCTCTTCACACAGTCGCTTGATTTCTGCCTGGTACAGTTTCTTGTCCGCCTGTGCCCGAGGGCTATGCATTGCCGGGCCCTTGCGCCTATTGAGCATGCGGAATTGGATACCGGTGGCGTCAATGGCACGGCCCATCGCACCCCCGAGGGCATCGATCTCGCGAACAATTTGACCTTTTCCCACCCCGCCGATGGCAGGGTTGCAACTCATTTGCCCAACGGTGTCGCAGTTGGTCGTGAGTAGTGCCGTCTTGGCTCCCATACGCGCCGCCGCCAGTGCCGCTTCGGTCCCCGCGTGACCGGCGCCGACAACAATGACATCGAAATCGTAAGTGCTTGCTGGCATTTCTCTAGACTACCGCAGTCTGCGAGTGAATGCGAGACTTCAAAAATCTCAATTACTCAGACTCGGCCGCACTCGGAGTCAGCTTGGCTTGGATGAAGTCACATGGACTAACCATCGTTCCTTTCCATCTCAACACCTGTTTCCTTCAGTTTGCGGTTTCACCCGTACTTCTTGGGATCCTTTGCTTTCCCCAACGAATGGCACTTTTGAGGATTCTTTTCATCTTTTCCTCGATATTTTCGAGAACACGTGGCGTTCCAGCCCCGTAAACCAGTTGGGCTGCTGGGCCCGAAGGAGTACAATCCACGCTAGCTGGTTGTCCACCCCGCCACTCAATCGGGGGACTTCTGGCATGCTCGCAGGAAGAGGAGCCAAACATGAAAAGTCCCCGCAATCAGCACCACTTCGCGGCTCTCGTAATCGAGGGTCTGTTTTTTCTTACCCTCCTGGCCGCTTACGCTAAGGCCGAGCCAGCATTGTTCGGCATCGGAAGCCAAACCCTTGGCGGGCGGTTTGTCTGGTCTGATGAGGTCATCTATGACGGCTGGAGAATTCAGAAGCACTCCACCTTTGGTCACTATCGATTGATCGACGCCAAAGACCGCCGGCGTACTTTTGGCACTTTTGAAAATTGCCTGGCGGAATTGGAGCGTGCTAAGCAAATGGAAAAGCTGCCTCCACTACCCAAGGAAGTCGTTGTGTTAGTACATGGACTAGGTGCAAGTCGACAGATGATGAATGGACTAGCCGACTACATAGCTAAGGAGACGGGGCTCAATGTAATCAACTTTGGCTATCCATCCACAACCGCAGAAGTCGGCGAGCACGCTAAATCGCTCACCAATGTGTTGAGGCATCTCGACGGTGTGGAGACGATCAGTTTTGTAGCCCATAGTATGGGCAATCTTGTGATCCGGATGGCTTTGTCCGATTTGGCATCGTTGCCTGCCACAGAGCAACCAGAATTTACCTACAAGCGATTCGTGATGATCGCCCCGCCGAATCATGGTGCTTCGATGGCGGACAATTTCTCGGAAAGCAAACTCGCCCAACTATTCGCCGGCGAGCCGCTGCAACAACTCGCGCCAGGCAAAGGCTGGCAGTCGTTGGAGCAGCGACTCGCGACGCCCAGTTTCGAATTTGGTATCATTGCCGGTGGACATGGTGACGGCCAAGGATACCTCGCCGCCATCCCTGGCGACTTCGACGGATTTCTTTCATTCGAGACTAGTCTTTTGTCAGGAGCCGTTGATTTCATACTCGCGAAGGGAGTTCACCAAGTCATGACACAAAACGATCAGGTGCGGGAGTATACCGTTCGGTTTTTGCAGCAGGGACACTTCTTACCTTCGGGAACCAAACACCCGATTGCGGCGGTTGCTGGTGCGACTCCCTGAACTAGGTGACTGCGTGGAGGACGACCTTCGGGAGGTCTTTACAGTCTCTTCCTCTTGCTCAGGTGCTTCCTCCTGAGAATCGTCTGCGGAGTCTACATCCACAGCTTCTTCAACTTTCGCCGACTCTTTGACAGGCTCCGCCAACTCTGGTGCTTCGTTCTCTTCGCCGGATTTTGGTACATATCCATGGCATCCACCAAAGGAGATGCAGCATAAGGCTGAAAGAAAGCGGTTGTTCTTGAGGTGGGGCCCCAAGTAGTGCGACTTCCCGTTTTCCGGATAGGTATTCATCTGGCAAAGTTTGTGGCGATATTGCCCCAGGCAACGAGCTGGTAACCCGATATAACCTAAGGCCTGACGACCAGTCCACGAAGTATCTGGCCACTTCTTGAGCGTCTTGTCGTGACAGTTAAACGTGGAGAAAATCTTCTCAGCCGCAACAAAGGCCTGACCATATCGGTGTCCAGGGATCAGCATGTCATAGTCAAACGCACCAGAGATCATGGCACCACGTAGATTGGCTCGCTCTACTGGCTCAGCCCCGGCGAGGGTCAAGCCACGGATGCAACCGCCACCCATCAGGTGCAGCGCCACAGAACAAGTAATCGCACCGTAGCTGTGGCCAGATAGGGTCACGCGCTGAGTGAGGCTCATCTGATCGACAAGCTTGGCCAGGTAGTAACCTTGGTACTCGGAGTACACATATTTAATACGAAGGTTCTTCTCGATCATCTCGCCGAAGCGAAGCCCTTTCGTTTTGAAAACTCTTTGCGCAGGCCATGACCAACAAACCAATCGCTTTCGTCCTGGGCAGCAACGCAGGCTATCGTACATATCCCAAAATCCCTTCATAGCACCTTTGTGCTTCAGCGTGTTGCCATGCACGTAGAACAGCGTTGGCATCGAGGCTTCTTGGGCCAGGAACGACTCGCGAGTTTCCTTGACAAAGCATCCCCGACATCGGTCGTACCGTTGGTACGAAATGCATTCAAAGGCATTATCGAGGTTCGAACACCTCGGTAGATGGCGGGTATTGAGCACCCACAATTCGGGGGCAGGATTGCAACAATTCAAGCAGCTATTGCACATGCTGCATTCGTCGCATTGGACTTGAGCCGAAGCCAGCGCCGCCAAGGCAACACTGGAGAGCAAGGCAATGGTGGCAAGTCGCAGGAAACGACTGCCTGATAGTTCACGGGGGAAGTTGGTGTTCATTTCTGTGCCTTCTTCTAACTGGGATTTGGGAAGACCGACCGCCGCAGTGCTGGTAAACCTTGCCTGTAAGGGGAGCTAGGAAATCCAGTTAAAATCTGCGGGTCTGGAAAACAATACATCGCGTTGAGAAAACGCAACGTGGTCCAGAGAGAAGATGTGGCAAAAATTCACCACACGACGACCGCACAATCGGCACAATCTGCGAAATCGCAAGCGGCGGGTTCAACATGCTATCGTGTTGACCGACAGTCCTCCTTGGGAGGTTTCCTTGTACTTGGAGAGCATGTCGGCTCCTGTTTGCCGCATAATTTCGATCACGTGGTCGAGCGATACTCGGTGTTGTCCATCTTCCCGCAGCGCCAATCTGGCTGCATGAATGGCATGGGAAGCGGCCATAGCGTTGCGCTCAATGCAGGGAATCTGCACCAAGCCACCGACTGGATCACATGTAAGTCCTAGATGGTGCTCCATAGCAATTTCGGCAGCCTGTTCAACCTGGGCGGGACTACCTCCCATTGCCTCGGCCAACGCTCCGGCAGCCATCGAGCAGGCGGCTCCCACCTCTCCCTGGCATCCCACCTCGGCTCCAGAAATTGAGGCGTTCTGCTTATAGAGAATTCCAATGGCTCCAGCTGTCAGTAGAAATCGACGGACGGCTTTCTGGTCGGCACCTTGGCAGAAACGGTGGAAATAATGCAGCACCGCCGGAATGATACCAGCAGCCCCGTTGGTGGGAGCGGTAACGACTCGACCCCCGCAGGCATTTTCTTCACTCACAGCCAACGCAAACACGTCGACCCAATCAAGTGGCGAAAGTGGATCATTGTTCGATGACTGGGAGCTCGCTTGCAGTTTTTGCAAAAGTTGTGGTGCGCGACGACGTACCCTCAGAGGTCCCGGCAAATAGCTTATCTGCTTGTCTTGCAGGCGGCATCCTCGTTCAACGCACTCCTGCATGACCTTCCAGATTTCGTCCAATCTGGAATCGAGTTCTGCAGGCTTGCGAAACGCCTCTTCGTTCCGCCGAGCAATCTCACTGATGCTTAGCCCCGACTTGCTAGAATACTCCAACAGCTCGGCGGCTGATCGATAGGGGAACGCTAGCGGACTTTTGAGTTCCGTCTGCAATAGAGGATTGCCATGCTCGTCGACAACAAATCCTCCTCCGATGGAGTAAAAAACACTCTCAAATAAACTTGAACCCGATGCGTCATAAGCTGTGAAGCGCATCCCATTACTATGCCAAGGAAGTTGTTCGTTGGTGTGATACTCAAGATGCTTAGGTTCGGAAAATGAGACAAGGTGGCCGAGAATCGCCAGTTCTCCGGACTCACGCACCTTGGAGACAAAACCTTCAATCGACTCCGGATCAACCCTCTCAGGTGACTCGCCAGCCAATCCCAGGAGGATGGCCCGATCCGTCCCATGCCCCAATCCCGTCAGTGCGAGAGAGCCATACAATTGGATTCGAATCGAGTGCGTCGCGGCCAACACCCCATTGTCCTGTAATTGCTTGGCAAAGTTTCTTGCTGCACGCATCGGGCCCACACAGTGGGAACTCGAAGGTCCAATGCCAATAGTAAACAGATCGAGAATGCTGGTTGCCACCAAACGTACCTTGGAAAAGTTCGCCAAACAAGGAAAGAGCTACTACCCCATTTTACGCTCGAACGCATAAAGAAAGCAGCGTAATAACCGCAGTAAGCACTAAACCCACTGGCCTGAAACGGCGCTGGCTTTGATGGACTCGATCACACGCATATTGGCCACAGCATCGGTCAAGGGAGTGGTTACGGGGGTATCATTCAGGATGGATGCTGCCAACAGGTCACCTTGGATCGTGTACTGATCACAGACAGGAAAATCGATCGCAATCCTTTCGCCGTCCTTCTCATGCCAGATTCGACACGGTTTATCCGGGGGGGCATTGAAAGGAATCTCGATTTCAATTCGTCCTCTCGTTCCAAAAGCGTTCACTCGCTGGTAAGGGACGATCTGTGTTGAGCAAATGAATGATGCCTGTCTCGTGTCGAAATCCAAGATCGCAGACACCAACCGGTCAATGCCATAATTTGGATCGTTTTCAATCAGACCGCAGACTCTGCGCGGCTCGTCATCAAAAAGAAATCTTGCAAGCGATATACAGTAACAACCAATATCCATCAGCCCGCCTCCACCCATAGCTAACGAGTTACGAATATTTGCGGAATCTGTGTTGCAATAGGAAAACGCTGCCTGAATTGCCTGTAGAGTACCAATTTCACCCTCCTGCACTAGTTGCTTCGCTTTGAGCCATTGCGGATGGTGGCGATACATAAAAGCCTCCATCACCTTAAGATGTGGATACCTGGCAGCGGCAGCCAGAAGTTCTTCCCCTTCTGTCGACGAGAGCCCAATCGGCTTCTCGCACAGGACGTGCTTGCCCGCTTCGAGTGCACGAATTGACCAGGGGACATGGAGATGATTGGGAAGTGGAACGTATACGACGTCGACATCTGGATCGGCAAGCAATGCCTCGTAACTGCTATAGGCACGTGGCACCCCCAGGTTTTTGGCCGCCTGGTCCGCAGCAGTCTGATTACGCGACGCAATGGCCAGGACTTCGCACAGTTCACTTTTCTGTAAGGCAGGGATCACCTTCTGCGTAGCGATTTTGGCGGTACTCAGAATCCCCCAATGGACACGTCGCATGAGCTTCTCGATTCTTAGAAAAAGGTAATGAAATACAGTTCTATATTGTTTATGCTAATAGCCTGAATGTAAACGTCTGGGGACAAGCTACGGCAAACTAATGAACGTGGATCAAAAAGTATTTTGTGGAGCGTCGCCACAAACTGAATTCCTTAACATAGCTGCGTACAAATTCACCCCGCTCACAAATCTATTCGAGCGACGGGATCACTTACGCGTGTTCACGCGCGATCTCGGCTTGAAGGGAACAATTTTGCTAAGCCCAGAAGGGATCAATCTTTTCTTGGCAGGGCAATCGACCGATATTCAGCAGTTACTCGATACTCTCACGAGAGACTCTGAAATTGGCCCGCTGGAAGTGAAAGAAAGCATCAGCAATACCCAACCTTTCAGCCGTATGTTGGTGAAAGTGAAAAAAGAGATTATTGCATTTGGTGTAACGGATATTGACCCCCTAAACGCTCCCACAAAAAAGATTTCGCCGACAGAACTCAAGGCGTGGCTGGATAAGGGTAAACCATGCCTGCTCCTGGACGTGCGAAATGACTACGAAGTTGGTCTGGGCACCTTCGAGAATGCCCTGCCGATTGGCGTCGATCACTTCCGAAACTTTCCCGCTGCTGTTGAGAAGTTACCACCCGAAACTAAGGAGCAACCAATTGTCATGTTCTGCACTGGAGGCATCCGTTGCGAGAAAGCGGGGCCATATATGCAGCAGGCAGGCTTTGGCGAAGTGTATCAACTCGCGGGCGGTATTCTCAAATATTTCGAAGACTGCGGCGATGAACACTATAGCGGTGAATGCTTCGTGTTTGACAAGCGCGTGGCTCTAGATGCCAATCTTCAGGAAACCGACACCGAGATGTGCTTCGCATGCCAGTCGCTACTCTCCCTGGAAGACCAGCAATCGCCCGATTATATCATCGGCGAGAGGTGTCCGTATTGCTCTGAGAAATCGGTCTCAGGCAGCTAAATTGCTGCTGTCACAGGCTCCTCATTTGATTAGACTTGGCTTCTCGAGAACTATCGTTTAGGAGCAACTATGAGTACAGATATTATCTCGCAGCGACAATTCCTCGGCCATCCCACAGGGCTATTTGTCTTGTTCTTCGCGGAAATGTGGGAGCGGTTTTCTTATTACGGCATGCGAGCCTTATTGGTCTTTTACATGCTCAAGGGTTTCCTGCAGTACAATGATGCCCGAGCCTACGGGGTTTATGGTGCGTACACAGCGCTGGTCTATATGACCCCATTCTTCGGAGGCTTGATTGCCGATAGGCTACTAGGTGCACGGATTGCCGTTATCATTGGTGGCCTCCTAATGGCGGCTGGCCACCTTGTCATGACGATGCAATCTCCGCTGCTTTTCTATATGGCGCTGGCTCTAATCATTGCTGGCAATGGTTTCTTCAAACCGAATATCTCCGCGATTGTGGGAGAACTGTACCCAGCCGAAAGTATTAAACGCGACGGTGGCTTTACCATTTTTTATATGGGGGTCAACCTGGGGGCGTCACTTAGTCCCTTAATTTGTGGATACATTGGCGAAACCTATGGCTGGCACAAGGGTTTTGGTCTTGCTACGGTTGGCATGATGATTGGTTTGGCTATCTTTGTTATGCCAACACTAATTACCCAGCTCTTAATTGGAGCGGGTGCCCTTGGAACAGCAGCCTCGCTTTTTATATTCGTCCCAGACAATACGGCCGCCATAGTCGTCAATGCGATTGTGGCGGTAGCTCTTCTTATCGCGGGAGCAATCTCCATCAAAGCGCTCTCGATGGGAGGAATCCCTGATGAAGCGGGTCGGCCACCAGGCGGGAGGGCACAGTTTTTAACGCCAATCCTACTCGGTATCGCTGTAAGCATTCCCCTCTTAGCATTGTTCGTCTCCGATTTTTCGATACTTCGAGATAGTGGTGAACCGGTTCGCCTGATTGCGGCTGAGACTATTGCCAAACTCAGTGCCGGAGAAGGAATCCTGGCGGAGGTGGGTAGTATTCTCTTAACCGAGATCAGTAAGCCGGCTGGAATCTTGCTGGTCGTTACCGGTGTCCTGGCCTTTGGATATCTGATTGTCGAAACTTTCCGCCTGGAACAGATGGCCCGAGAGAGAATGTATGTTGTTTTGATACTTACTTTTTTCTCGATGCTATTCTGGGCGTTCTTTGAGCAGGCTGGAAGCAGCGTTAATAACTTCACTGATCGCAATGTGGATCGCGTGGCTGAATCACGAATCATCCAGGATCAGGATGTAGGCACGATTCTCCAGTTGCAGCCTACCCAGGAGCAACTTGGCTATTCCAATGGTGACGATCTTTTCACGATGACTCATCTTGATAAGCTCCGCAAAGAGAACGGCGACAATCCTGACTTTACTATTAACTGGCTCATTGCCCCAGACAACGTCGGCATGGGTGTTGCTGATCGTACAAGTGAATTGGCAGCCAGCACTTTTCAGGCAGTCAATCCTATCTATATCTTAATCTTTGGTCTGGTATTCACTGGTCTCTGGACGTTTTTGGGGGCTCGCGGCATCGAACCGGCAACTCCCTACAAATTTGCCTTGGGCCTGTTTCAACTCGGTCTTGGCTTTGGTGCCTTTTGGTGGGGGGCCAATCATGCCGATGCACGGGGCATGGTCGCCGTGTCTTGGCTTCTCTTGGGATACATGCTCCAAACCACAGGTGAATTGTGCATTTCACCTGTGGGTCTCTCTATGGTAACCAAGCTTTCACCGAAAATATTGGTGAGCACCGTAATGGGTGGTTGGTTTTTAGCGACAGCGTTCTCACAGTACTTGGCGGCGATCATTTCCCAGTTCACCGGAGTCTCCGAAGGCAATGGAGGAGAGCAGTTTATTCCCGCTCCGATTGAGACCGTGCATGTTTACGGGGATGTCTTTCAGAAGATCGCTATCGCCGCCCTTGCTGCCGGAGTGATCTGCCTGGTACTCGCACCGCTGTTGAAAAAATGGATGCACGAGCACGAAGTAGAATACGATGAAGGATCCGCTGAAGTCGCGTAATGAATCGAACGGAGCCTCATCGCCCAATTGAAAACTGTCCGTTTGGAAATGCTTTGTCCAGTGCTACCGGCTACAGTTGCTGGGAAACGAGTCATATTGACATGAATAAGAGGATTTCCCCCCCGGCAACGACCAGCAACTTTGAATCCATCAGTTGCCATTAGTTCATGCAGCGAAAGAGTTTACGGCTGCCGGGAGTAGCATTCTGTGCTCCCAATGGTGCTTGCAATCACCGCACTGTCGTGTAGGATTAGGGATAGTTGAACTTTTCATAAATTATTGCTTGATGTGATTCCTTCGACCTGTAAGTTTCGCGATCCTGATCGACAATCTTGCAGTCATCTATTCAGCCTCCGCAACTCGGTTCCTGCAAGTTTCTGTCGCAACCAATAGATTCGCCGGACAACCGGCTACGGCCATTTGAATCATTCCCCGTCACAGGCCTGCGCTCACCACGCTAGGTTCGCTTGGGGTGCCTACCGCGATTGTGGGGTCGGGGTGGGAAGATTCTAGGCGACACTTTTTGCGGAGGAATACGTATGGCGACGGATTCTGTTGATCGTGCCACTGACTTCACGCTGGATGAAGCGGCAAACTTTCCTTACCCAGGAATTCCCACGACTTGTGACGGGGCTGAGGCCGTCGTCTGGGTCGAGAAACATATAAGTCAGGGCTCGGGGGCCTACCCGATCACTAGCTCTACGACGATGGGTGGCGGTTTCAATCAAGCGGTCACCAATGGTGAGACAAATTTGTGGGGCGATCCGCTCTTATTCTTTGAACCCGAGAGCGAGCATTCAGCAGCCACCTTTTGCGAAGGCTTTGCAGTCGCAGGGGGACGCGTCACCAACTTCACCTCGGGACAGGGACTCGTCTTGATGAAAGAGGTCCTCTACACCATTTCTGGCAAGCGATTGCCGATTGTGTTCAACATCGGTGCGCGGGCACTTACCAGCCATAGCCTTAATGTCCATGCAGGCCACGACGATGTGATGAGTGTGGCCGACTGTGGTTGGGGAGTTCTGTTCGGTCGTAATGCCCAAGAAGCTGGTGATCTCTGCTTGATCGCCCGTCGCGCAGCAGAAGCCTCTCAGACTCCGTTCTTTAACGTCCAGGACGGGTTCTTGACGACGCACACGGTCGAAAGTGCGCGACTCATTGAACCGGAGTTTATGAAGGAATTTGTAGGTCGTCCAGAAGAGAAGCTGATGAATCTGATGGATCCTTCGAATCCGCTGATGTCAGGGGTGGTACAGAACCAAGATTCCTACATGAAAGGAAAGATCGCCCAGCGCTGGTACTACGATCAGGTTGCTCCGGCACTGATGGATGCTTTCGAGGAGTTTTATCGTAACACGGGCCGCCGCTATGATATGGTCGTCCCCTATCGCTGTGAAGATGCTGAATACATCTTGGTCGGTATCGGTTCTTATATGGAGACGGCTCAAATCACGATCGACTATCTCCGCGAAAAGCGAGGGATTAAGGCGGGCTGTTTGAATATCCACTGTTTCCGCCCGTTTCCTGGGCGACAGATTGTAGAGGCATTGAAAGACTGCCGAGCATTCGCAGTTTTAGAACGTATGGATGACCCTCTATCTACTACCGGCAATCATCTCACGCGGGAGATTAAGGCGGCCTTCTGCGATGCCATCACAGGGCAAAATGGCCTGGAGAAAATCGACAGAGTGCCTCTGATTTATTCTGGTTCAGCGGGGCTGGGTAGCCGCGACGTGCGTCCCGGAGATATTAACGCCATCTTTGACAACATGATCGAGGAAGGGCAAGACTATTTCTGTGTTGGGATCAAACATCCCCTGGCGATCAGTTCTGAGGACGACCCTGATCTGCGTCCGCCGCATGCCTTCTCGATGCGTGGTCATTCAGTCGGTGGATTTGGCTCGGTAACAACTAACAAAGTGATCGCCACAATCGCCGGCCAGGTCTTTGGTAAAGACGTTCAGGCCTATCCCAAGTATGGGTCAGAGAAAAAAGGTCTTCCCACGACATACTATCTCACGATTGCCGACACTCATATCTATTCGCACAGTGAACTGGAATATGTCGACCTCACCGTGCTGAATGACACCAATGCCTTGTTCAACGGCAATCCACTCAAGGGAATGGTAAATGGTGGTGCGATATTCATGCAAAGTGTTTATGAGAATCCGGCTGATGTATGGGCCCGCATACCCGAAGCTCACAAAAAAACGATCCGTGAGAAGCACCTTCATGTTTACTATATCGATATGGTCTCCATAGCGCGTCAGGTAGCAACCGCGTCGGATCTCCAAATGCGCATGCAGGGGATTGTTTTGCTGGGTGCTTTTCTGAAGCTCACACCCTACCGGGAGATGAGTGGAATGGACGACGAAGCAGTCTATGATGGTGTCGAGGAGGCACTTCGCAAATACTTTGGCAAAAGAGGCGAACAGGTCGTCCAAGACAATCTTACATGTGTAAAACGAGGATACAGCGAGATTCAAGAGGTTCCAACAGAATACATTTACTCTGAGACCAACGGAAAAATTAAACTTCATTAAGATCCACTTTGTCGTTTTATCGACAAGAGAAAGGGATATTCTTATGGCAATTGTCAACGAACCCTGCTCGATGAATGAATCTCATCCGCGTGATCCGCACAATAACAATTGCTACGGTACGCTGGTCGATCGTGGCTATGTGGGAGTCGAGTTACCGATTCTTGACGTGCATGATTTCAATGAGCGAGTAATCCGCGGCTACGAAGAAGGGCATGGAGAGAAAGAACTCCCGGCCGATCTCTCAGTGGCCCGGTCCCTTGTTCCCGCCGGGACGGCTACCCTGCGAGATTTCAGTTATGTCTCACCAGAGATTCCTACCTATATTCCTGACAATTGTACGGGATGCATGGACTGCGTGACGCAATGCCCGGATACGGCAATTCTGGGCAAGGTGATTGCCGAGCCCGACCTTGAAGAAAAGCTCTCTCATTTCGCAGATCAGGACGATCGCTCAATGTTTGAGTCCCAATGGTCCCGGCCCCGTAAGTACTACGATGGCCCCAAGAAGAAAGGGCAGGAGGGTGGTCGGTTTGCGATCATCATCGATCCGAGCAAATGCAAGGGTTGCGCCGAGTGTGTAAAAGTCTGCGATGATCTTGCGCTGGAAATGATTCCTAAAACTGAGCCTGTGATGGAACAAATCCGTAAGAGTCATCGTTATTTCAAAGAAGTCGGCCCATCGGATGAAAATTACATTAACGACAATCTGCTGATTGACATGATGCTGCGCGAGCAGACCCACATCTATGTGGGTGGGGCAGGCTCTTGCGCAGGCTGTGGCGAAGGGACAGCGCTGCGCATGCTATGTGCTGCCACGGGCGCCAAGTACAAGGACCAGTGGGGAATCGTTGCCGCTACTGGTTGCAATACGGTTTACACATCGACTTATCCCTACAACCCATATCTGGTTCCATGGACCAATTCACTGTTCGAAAATGCCCCAGCCGATGCAATGGGGGTTCGCTTGCGCTGGAATCAAATGGGATGGCAAGACAGGCCGTTGTGGTGCATCGGGGGAGATGGGGCCATGTTCGATATTGGCTTCCAATCCCTTTCCCGACTCCTTGCTTCGGGATTGAACGTCAAAGTTTTTGTGCTCGACACACAAGTCTATTCCAATACGGGTGGACAGGCCTCGACAAGCAGTTTCACAGGTCAGAACACCAAGATGAGCAATCACGGGAAACTGCTTGACGGCAAGCAAGAACGGCGTAAGGAAATTGCCCAGATTGCGATGATGCATCCACACACGTTCGTAGCCCAGACGACTGCCGCCCATGCCAATCATTTCTATAAAGCGGTACTCGGCGCGTTGGAATTCGATGGACCTGCGATTGTGAACTGCTATACCACCTGCCAACCTGAACACGGTGTGGGAGACAACATGGCAGGTGAGCAGGCTCGGCTGGCAGTCGACACCCGGGCATTTCCTCTGTTGATTTACGACCCCAACAAAGGAACAAAGATCAAGGACAGACTTTCATTACAAGGGAACCCGGCCATGAAGGAGGATTGGTTCACCAATCCAAAAACAGGCGAAACTGTCGATTTTCTGGATTTCGCCAGGAGCGAAGGCCGGTTTGCCAAACATTTTGACGCCGAGGGCAACCCATCAGAAACCTTGCTGTCAGCCAAGCAGGATCGGCTTGAGAACTGGCACGTGCTGCAGGAATTAGCAGGAGTTATTTAAATTACACCTGTTAAACCAGTTCCCTCTGCAATGAGCGTAGACTGCGTCCATAGGGATCTTCAACGGAGCTTGGCTCAAAGAGATGTACCTGAGCAGGTTCTATTTGAGCGGCAATTGCTTTCCCTTCCGAAAGTGACCGGGCGGGAACTCGACATACGATTCTCGCTCCCGAATTCAGTACCAGGTAGATATCCATCTGACTTCCCAATGGTTCGACGACTTGAACAGTAGCGGGAATTGATCTGCCCTCAGCAGCATCCTGAGGCTCAAGGATCTGAAAGCTTTCTGGGCGGATTCCGGCGACGATAGGCCGACGTGTTTCACCCAAAAGCCATTCATGTGGTGCTCCATCAAGACGTAGTCTCGCATCGTTATTCGAGAACCAAACCTGATCGTCTTTCTGTTGCAATTCTCCCTCAAAAAAATTCATTGAAGGCATTCCTAGAAAACCGGCCACAAATCTATCCGCCGGGTTGCGATAAATCTCCAGAGGCGGTGCACATTGCCGCTGCAGCCCGTCGCACATAACGCACACGCGGTCTCCTAGCGTCATTGCTTCTTCCTGATCGTGAGTCACGTAAATGGTGGTTGTTCCAAGCTGACGATGCAAACGTTTGATTTCCGCTCGTGTTTCGACGCGGAGTTTGGCGTCAAGATTGGAGAGTGGCTCATCGAATAAAAACACAGCCGGCTTGCGTACGATAGCACGTCCCAATGCCACTCGCTGTCGCTGACCCCCTGAGAGTGCTTTTGGTTTTCTTGCCAGCAATGGTTCCAGACCCAAGAGGCTGGCCGCCCAGGCGACGCGTTCCTTGATCTGGGCCTTGGGCGTCTTGCGCATCTTGAGGGCGAACGCCATGTTGTCGTACACAGTCATGTGTGGATAGAGTGCGTAGTTTTGGAACACCATCGCGATATCTCGATCGCGAGGATGAACATCATTGACTACCCGGTCTCCAATCTTAAGTGTACCGGCGGAGATCGTCTCCAGTCCGGCAATCATTCGCAAGGTGGTGCTTTTTCCGCAACCCGAGGGCCCCACGAGTACGAGAAACTCGCCGTCGGTGATTTCCAGATCAAAGTCTCTAACGCCATACACATCACCGGGATAGATTTTGGCGACATTTTCCAGGGTGACCGAGGCCATGGTGCAGCTTCCAAGAAAGAGAAACAGGCAAAAAACAAGCTAATTCTCGATTATAGCTGGAGTCAGAGGTCAACCCTATCCCCGGTTTTCCCACTTTTTGCCCGTCATCCCGGGCATTCAAATCATGCGAAAAGCTCCATTGGTGTGTTAAAGTTTGCGGACTGGGGAATCCCTTCCACTAGGGTAAAAGCTACTGGTTTTTCCGATTATTTCGGCCGGTTTATGAAGATTATATGAAGATAAGCGGTGATTCCGGTTCTAACGGATAAATGGTGCCGATTATTCCAATGGTAAGGCCCCTGCGCTGGGAGTCTCGGCTCAGGCACCAGAGATCTGCTTCTCACCCGTATTTCGTCCTCGTAAGAACTTATTGACGTGGCCAACCTAACGAATCACTGCCGTATGAGCACTGTCGGCAAACTTGTGAGATTTCTCAGAGTTTTGACCGGACCCATAGCATTACTCTTGTCATCAGGAGCTGTGGGTGAGGTCACAGACGGCCTTTTCCAAACTGCAGAGACAGACGCACTGGTGAAGGTATCTGCTTTTGATACCTATTTACTAGATGATCCACCTAAGGAGTTAACTCTCGAAGAAAGATTTTCTGTACTTGAAGAGAACTTCACAGAATTAAATGAGAATTATGTCGAACTCGAAAAAAACTATTCTGATGTGAAAGAGAAATTGAATAAATACGTCGTCATGGGTCACGGCGAAGAGACCATGAGAATTGCTGGGCGTA
Source organism: uncultured Planctomycetaceae bacterium (assembly GCA_937925545.1). Classification (GTDB taxonomy): domain Bacteria; phylum Planctomycetota; class Planctomycetia; order Pirellulales; family Lacipirellulaceae; genus Bythopirellula. The sequence continues at coordinate 157,185 of CALALR010000012.1, read as the reverse complement.
TTCATTTGGACTATTGGGGATTTCCAGGAAATTCACCTGGTACGAATGCCTTCGAGACAGGCAATCCTGATATTACCCCCCAGGACCGCTTTGGATTCCGTCGAGTTCGCCTGCATGCTGATGGCAAACTGTGGAAAACCATGGAATACAAAGTGGAAATGGAATTCGCGGCTGCCAATGACTTTGAATTCCGAGATGTCTATATGGGATGGAACGATGTTCCTTTCTTTCAAACAATCCTCGCTGGAAATCAAAAGCGCCCTTATGGCTTAGACCACATCAATAGTAGTCGTTACAACATCTTTCTAGAACGTCCATTTGTAATTGAAGGATTCAATCAAGATTCTCGCCGACTTGGGATCCAAGCCTATGGTTTTAGCGAAGATCTTGTCTACAACTGGCGATTTGGTGTATTCAATCAAAGGCTTATTCAAGATGAAGGCATATACATTGGAGATCACTTCCAAGGCGAATTAGCCGGTCGTATGGCAACCACGTTCTGGTATGATGCTCCGTCTGATGGGCGCGGCTATGGTCACTTTGCTGTTGCAGGAACAGTAGCCAATCCGGATGGCACTCCCATACCAGGAATCACTTCCAATGAGGCCCGCTTTCAAACTCGACCCGAGGCAAGATCCACTCGGCGCTGGCTGGATACAGGCGCGATTGCCGGTGCCGACAACTATCAATTGCTCGCATTTGAAAATGTTTGGAATTTTGGGCCCGTCCAGATAGTGGGCGAGTACCAGCACAATTGGGTTGATCGCAATGGATTCGAGGATGTGCTTCTTCATGGCGGATATGCTTACATTGCCTATTTTCTGACGGGAGAATACATGCCTTGGGATCGCGAGTCGGGCCAGTTGGATCGTCCTATTCCCCTAGAAAATTTCTTCTTGGTCGATACCTGCGATGATGGAATCCGCGGAGGCTGGGGCGCCTGGCAAGTGGCTTATCGTTGGTCTCACGCCGATTTCTCCGACCAGGATGTGCTCGGTGGCGTCGGCACAAGCCATACGCTTGGGTTGGTCTGGTATTGGAATCCCTATGCCAGTATGCAGTTCAACGCCATACACGGCGAAATCGATGATCATGCTCCAGTCGCTGGACAGACATCAGGCCATTACACGATCCTGGGAACTCGCTTCAGGATCGATTATTAGGTTCCGAACAGAATCATGGAAACTAGAACATGAAGACACTTATTCGTCCTATCACTCTGCTATTCTCTCTGGCAACGATCTGGTGTATCTACTTTCTTTCTAATTCTGGTAATGCCTCAGAGAGAGCTACACGTATTCCGGCCCCACAAACTAAGGAAGCCATCGAGGATGACCTGGTTAATCCCGCTGCATGCCGTCATTGTCGCAGAGCACCCTGCACTTGTTGCGAACCTGTTTGCTGTCCAAAACGAGTTGAAGATAAAGAAGAAAAAACTTGTTGGAAGGTGGTCTCTGAATTGGTTTGCGTTCCCGGCTTTCGCTTCCCCTGGGAAAAGTGCTGCGGCCCCGTATGCGGCTGGGTTCGCTGTGTGAACGTACTCGAAGAGCACAAATATGAATGCGATACCTGCGGCTATGAATGGGAAGTGAAATACGTTTGCACCAACCGAAGCTCTAAGCGCGAGCGCTGCCGATGCCCCCGCTGCCACCGTGAATGTCATTAAGCTAGCGAGGTCGCTGCGATCGATTGATACGATTCTCTTTTAGGAGCCATGACGGCAGGAAATGTCTGTCCCTGCGAACCGACACTCCGAATTCGCGCAGTTCATTTCGAATCGCTAGATGGAGTTCTCCTTGGCAACTTGCCAACCTTCTGGTTACTTCTCAGAATGGAAATGTGAATTCGCTTTTCACTGATCGTCGGGATGCACCGACATGTGCCTGACCACTCATCTTGTATTTATCGTAGGTATGTGCGCGTGTCGCGTGGCTCACATTCGATACTTAGATCTCAATTCAACATGAACATCCTCATGGAAAATGCAGTGAGACGTTCCAAAAGCGGATTCACACTTGTTGAATTGCTGGTCGTAATTGCCATTGTTGGAATCTTGGTGGCGTTGTTGCTGCCTGCGCTCCAAGCTGCCCGAGAGGGTGCGCGACGCGCCAAGTGCCAGAGCAATCTCAAACAAATTGCATTGGCATTGCACGACTATCACTTAGTCAAGAACGAATTCCCTCCTGCAACGACATGGGAAAACCCTGACGACATGGACGCCAAGAACAATGCCAATTTCGGTCCCAACTGGATAATTGCTTCCTTGCCATTCACTGATATGCAGGCCATTTACGACAACTTTGATTTCACGAAACTAATCACCGATCCGGTCAATGCACACATTCACGAGATTCAAATAGAACTTCTGCTTTGCCCTTCGGATTACTACAACCAGGTACTGCTTGACTCTGATTCGTTTAGTGAAATTCGATACTTGGGCGGCAAATGGGGACGCGCGAATTATGGCGCAAACGCTGGAACGGGCATGTTGTCACGCGCCCAAGGCTGCGGGGACATCGATCGACAAGGGTGCTCCGGGTATCTGATCAATTGGCAATACCACAAAGTTCGAGGAGTCATGGGCGCCAATCTCACCTCGAGGTTTAAAGACATCACGGACGGCACGACCAACACATTTCTACTCGCTGAAATACGAACGGGTGTGAATGAGCGAGATGTACGCGGCACCTGGGCGTTGGAAGGGGCAGGTCCGAGTGCCGTGGCAGCCTACGGTTTTTATGGAGATGCCCGGGGCCCAAACTGCCCGTATCCAAAAGCTGACGACATCGTGGGGTGTGTTGGTGTATCTCAGTCCGTTGGAGGTGACGCTGAGCTGACGCGACTGGGAATGGGTTGCTCCGGGGCAACCACGCGGTCAAACCGTCAGGCCTGCCCTCGAAGTATGCATCTGGACGGACTGTTTGTTGCCATGTGCGATGGTAGCGTGCAATGGATCAACAACGACATCGAGACGCTAGCCCCTCCGGGGGAACTGGCCGTTTGGGATAAATTAATACTTTCAACCGATGGCGAATTGATTCAGCGAGACGCCTATTGAACAGGTTAATTGCCCGAGGATCGATTTAATTCTCTAATATGAGAGTACGAAGTCACCGGATTATTTGGTGCTCACCTCGAAATCATGATGGCTTTGACCGGGAACCACTGTGATCCGCAGGGTACTGCGATCATTAAAGCGTGCCGGCAGGGCCTCCTCCAAAAGTGGCTGAGTCGGGCTATCTGGCACGTCGTAGAGCTTCACTTCGCCGACCGCTCTGGGGATCCGGATCTCGACTCGCATTTCTCCAACTGGAACCTTGGCACGATAGGTACCCTCCTCGATTGCACCGCCTGCAGTAAACGATTCTCCGTCGACAGGAAAAAAAGAGATCGAGCCCATCTTGGCGGGTTCACCATCGACACTAATCGTGCCCTCTATCATCCCCACGTTGGGATCAGTGCATCCAGTAATGATCGTGGACAGCACTATCAAGGGTAGTTTTCCCAGCGAGGCAATTCGCATTCTGTTAGCGGTTCCAATACTCCTGGTCAAACGATTCATTGAGGCCTCCGTTCATACTACCCAACTCCTTCCAAGTTGTTAGTGCAATCGTTTCACTGACAAAGTGAACCGAGCCATCACAGTATGCAGCATTGACTCCACCGGGATGCCTGCTGCGTGCAGCGTAGATTTGTCGACTTCCTGCAGCGGCTGGCATCGTAGGATCGACGTTAGGTCGATACCAGCCACCTTTGATGATGTCGGGGGCGGAAGTATTTGGGGTCAACAATGTCTGAAAGCGGAAATTGCCTTGATCGTTTTGAATGTCTCCTCGCCAGTCGTTGTCTTCGTTACTCCACGCTTTAAGCGTTTCAGACATCAGCAGTGTCTGAGAAGTCCCGTCAGTCACATCTGACAGATCGGTCTTGCGGGGCTTCCTCCCGTCGCCTCCGATATAGGAGAAGGGAGCCAAACCCAATGGATCGAGTGGCCAGCCATAGGGCGTGTTTCCCCAATTGACCACATAATTACCACGACGCCGCTGATATTCACCGACGGTCTGGTCTGAGCCGATATCGCTCGGGCAGTAATAACTTTCGACAAATTGCCCCGTCAATCCATTCAGGGTGTAGTGAATTGTCCCCGGAGGTTGGAAGAACGGCGTTTTGAAATCATTGCCTTGGTCTAGGGGTCCCTGCTCAATGTAGGGCCAGAGATACATCACCCAGGTTTGCCGAGGATTCTCCCGGGCACCAGGGGGCAGGGCCTGTCTCGCTCCGTGATAGGAGTGCATGGCCACTGCCCACTGCCTGAGGGTATTCATACACTCAGTCCGTCGTGCCGATTCTCGTGCAGCCTGAACGGCGGGAAGCAACAACCCGACCAGCACACCGATAATGGCGACTACCACCAAGAGCTCGACTAACGTAAACGCTCTACGAGAACTCTTCGCCATGACTCGTATCGATGAGGATTCTTCCTCAACCTACCGATGTGCCAGTTAGACCATACTTGCAAAGGTGCTTTTGCAACGATTCCCCAGTTGATGTTGCTCACCTGGTCAACTGAGATTTCCTCCTCAAACCGGTCAGGCAAAGCGTGGCAATTGCGGACAACATCAGAGCACTTGGCTCAGGCACTGAGGCCAGAGCGCCCAGCGGTCCGCCACCAACATTCAGCAAGCCATTGCCCGTGAAAAAGGCACTGGTGAACATGGCCGTGGGGTGACCAATGCGGCCCCAAGTGCCATTCGCCTGTTGAGCGCCGTTGAAGAACAATCTGTTGACGATGTCCGAACCTGCGAAATTCAAGTCGAGCACTCCCGTACCATTCATTCTTACGGTGGAGGTATTAGCTAGAAATGCGTTGTTCATGCTGAGAATTCCAGCTTCTACCGTGGTGTCCCCCGTGTAGGTGTTGGAACCCGTGAGAACCCATTTGCCGCTACCCTTCTTGGTGACTCCCACGATACCCCCAGCCGCTGAGTTACTAATCACCGAGGCCAGGGTATTGTCATTCGCATTCGTGCCGTCGAGAGTCAGTGTCCTGGGCACCGTACCGAAGACAATGTTTGTGTTCGGCTTGAAGATAAACGGAAAACTGTTGCTGATGCCGATCGTTGTTCCATCTTCGGAGATACCCGTCACGACCGTACCCGCGGGGATACAGTTCGAACCATCGGGGTTACAGGGAGGTTGGGTGAAGACACCGCCAGGACTCGGATCGCTCACTGGCATTCCGATAATAATGTCGCTGGTGTCGGCAACATTGGTGATTTCATTGGGTTGCCCGCTGAAATCATCAAGCGACCCGAGCCGACTTTCCGCATCATCTCGACCCAGCACGCCAGTATTCGAGAATATGACAGCGCCGGTTCCAGACGAGTTGAGGGTTGCGCCTCCGGTTCCAATGGTAAACAAACGATTGGTGCTGTCGCCTGTCCCGACATACTTGAGTGTCGAACCTTGAATAAACAGATTGGCAGCATCGGAGGTCGCCGAGCCGATGCTGCTCGCTACGCCACCGTTTGCGAGGTCATCGACCACAAGAGTGGGCGACACCAGCCGATCGTAGAAAAGTCCTGTCGCTCGATTAACATTACTGGAATCGGCTTGGGCCTGTTCTTGATGGGATGCCGTGTATTTCGTGATGATGGTCGTCTTGCCGGTATAGGTATTATCTCCCAAAAGTTCGACCGTGCCCCCGTTCCTCACCTCCAAGGAATTAGCCCCTGTCAGTTGAGCATTGGGGAGAGTCAAGGTTCCGGTACCACCCCCGAGTCCATATTTGGAATTCGCTGGAGTAATCGTCCCCGTATAGGTCAAACCGGTTTCAGGTGCTGCGACGGTCATTTTCCCAGCATTCGCGAGGGTCGTGGTGAAGTTCAAGTTGGCCGCAGCATCGCTGGGAGCAAGCATCAGGCCACCCGTACTCACAGGATTAATTTTTTGGGCGAAAGTAACATTGTTGGCAACGCCCGTATCGACTCCGATGGCTCCACCTCGTGAGATGATAGTCCCTGCACCAGAATTGAGTGAGTTGTTGTCAGCATAATGGAAGTTGCCCATAACAATCGTTGTGGGACCTGAATGTTGGTTGTCACCAGCATTAACGTCGATAAGCAACACGCCGGTGCCCGATTTGTGAATCCGGCGATCTTGTCCAGAGAGCAATGGATCGTCACGAATGATACCGTTAAAGACGGTCCTGCCAGCCCCATCGAATTCGAATTCGCGAACCAGGGCTTCATCATCTTCCCAGATATCGAGTCGTCCGGTCAGGGTGAGGGTCTCACCTGCATCGAGTTGATTCACCAGACCACGATTGTTCGTTTGGGTGATGGCTCCCGAGAGAGTGATCGAGTTGCTGCCCTTGAAGGTTTGCCACTGGGCCATCGTGATATTGTTGGCGATCGTCCGATCACCGCCAATTGCGATAATGTTGTACCCAAACTGATTGGCTGGTCCCTGTTGCCTGATCGGCCCGGTGCCGAAGGCAGCGTCATTGGCTATTTCTACATTTCCGCGTCTCAGGATGGTGCCACCGCTGTAGGTATTGGCAGAATTGAGCCGCACGGTGTGCAGGGGGAAGCTCAGGCCATTGCTGGCTGCCCCAATAAACAGGTCGCTATCGTTCGCGCCATCGTCGATCACGGCATTCACAATCAGCGTACCACGAGAACTTTGAGAATTGTTCAGCCCAAAATCGCCACGCATCCCGGTAAGCTGATTCGTGAGGTTGATCGTACCATTAACCGTCGTGGTGATATTACCGAGGACATTCAACGAAGCACTGACGGTGCCTTCAACCGGTGTGTCGTGCTCGAAGGTGACCCCTCCATCAATCACCAAGTTGGCTGAGCCGCTGACATCGACGTTTTCAGCCACGAGGCGAACGGGAGCAGAAATGCGGTTGACCGAACCCGTGAGTCCACCGGAATTGAGAATCGCTCGACCACTATTGATTCCCGTGGCGTTGAGTCCATAGTTGGCCTGCCAAATCCCCAGGTCGACGCCATCGACGAGCATATCGCCATTGGCATCACCCGTTGCGTTGGTTGCCTGAGCGCCTGTACTGCCAAACCCCCGCTGCCAGATGATGAAGTCTGCACCATCCACGAAGCTGTTGTTGTTGAAATCGGCATTGGCCAGCGCTTGGACAAAGTTGTTTTGCAAACGCAGAATCGCACCGCTCGAGGTGATATCCGTGGTCACTGCGTTGGACGTACTTCCCAGATTCACTCCGGCGACGGTCACATCGCTACCGGCGGTGCCGAGGTTGACCGACAGATTGCCCGCAAGTGGGACCGCGAAATTGGCAACGTGCTGCGGATCATTGGGGAAATTGGCCATATTCCAATTTCCATTCTGCTGCCAGGATTGAGCTCCGGTTGAACCATTCCAGGCAAACTCGGTGATTTGCGCATGGCCAATCGAATTGCAAATCGTCAGCAAAGAAGTGAACACAGAGATTGAAAGTAGCTTGGTATAGGACATCTTCCCCACTCCATTAATAAACATGAATTGAAAACTCATCGATGCGGTTCTCGTTGCGGAACTCGCTGCAGATCGGTCTCGCTGTCAGGGGGGGAGGCCACCCGGCCTGCCCAAAATTGCCCTCGCGGAATATCGTGGTATCCCAAAACTGCTGCCCCAGATCGTTTCGGGAAAACTCTAAAATGAAACTTGTAGACTCTTCTATTGAATTATCAGGAGGTTCAGAAAACCCCCCTTGTGGGAAATCCACAAAGGGGGCGTTTCTCGAACCGTTCACTCTTTGCAAGGAGCGACTAGCCTCGCTTGCGTCCACCAACCAAAGCCAGACCAGCGATGCCTAGCAAAGCAAAGCTGCATGGTTCTGGAATGGTGAGGCTGGGTGCCCAGTGTCTAGGCAATCCTTGGGATGCTACCCACTCCTTGGGAGAAAACAGGTAGTTAAAGCCAAGCCAGTTGCTATTGGGACTACTCGTCTCGTGGTTCACCGACATGACGATAGAAACCGTTTGATGAGCAGTACCTTGGGCTGCAACAATCGCCGAGTGCAATGCGCTTCCCGGGGCCAGGTGCAGGTTAAAACTCTCGCCGATCGGCAAGTTGCTTTCGGGTGGTACCAGATCACGGAATCTCTTGGTTCCCAAGAAGGTCAAGCCTGCGGTAGGAGAACTAGGAGTTCCAGAACCCTTGGTGTCGAAATTACCATCGAAGTTATAACCGATTCCATCCACAAACGCGGAGGTTGGTGTAATCGTAGCTTCATTCCAGTTGGCATTTGTCAGCGTGGGATCCAGAACGTAATAGTCAAATCCAGCATTGGGATTGTTGACTGGATCCACGCTGTCTTTGATACGTCCGTTGGAAAGGTTGCTATTGCGAATGTGCGTTTGAATGGAGATGGTGTTGGCCAGGTCAGCAGGAGTCAAACCACCTACACCAAATTTCAAATAAATCAAACTGTTTCGACTTCCACTGGCAATTCGGGAAGCAATCTCACTTCCGCCGCCACGGGCGTCCAGTGGAGCAGATTCGCGAAGTTCCGCATCGGCACCACCTGGATCAAAGGTGTGAATTGCGACAGCAGAAGCATGCGAAGCCAAGAGAGTGACGGCACCAAGTGCCAAAGTTGCAAATAGTAGTTTCTTCATCATTAGTCGTCTCCTAACCAAGTTGTGAATGAGACTGGCTAAACACGAGCACCAGTCAAGAACAAAAGAAATTAACAAGTAAACATCAAGTTTTTTATAAGCACCCTCCCAAGTCTAACCGTTAGCGCTGATGAGCTTCAAAGAAGTGAAATCAACGACTCATAAAAAAGTTAATGAAAAGTTCGTGGCGATAAGTTTCTAAATGCCTTACTTTTCGACAATGCCCCAAACGCAAAGTCCTAAGTTCATTTGATCTTGCAATTAACCCAAATGATATAACCCATCCTAATCACCAGGGGGTTTCCGTAAATTGGGAGTTTTTGCAATATAGTTCCTATTAAACGCAGGGCTGCGAAAGGCCCTAAATCGGGCATTCTCTCCTACAATTTGGCTGCTGGTCGTTACCGGTAAAGCGTGAAACCAACTAGCAGACAAGTCTGCTGAAAAGGGAGGTAATCCTATGTAAGCCTGTTGCAGCCAACTAAGGCAACCACATGATGCGAGTATAAACGGGATGCGCAAAACTGAAGAACAAATTGAAGCTTTTTGCGGAAATTCTGACCCGAAAATGGTCAAACGTGCGATCCCAAGGAAGTTTCCCATTGGGCTTCCAAACGACTAATCAACCCTCGCGAAATGCTAGTCTTCCAGCCGAGCACCGAGCAGCTCAGCAAACCCTTCTGAGGATAGATCCGCTTCAATTAGCAGAGTCCACGACAGGATGTCGCACTATGATTTAGAGATACGCCGATACTCGCGAGGACTCATGCCAAAGTCCTGCTGGAACGTCATCGCCAGTTGCTTCGCGGAGGAGAATCCGCTGCACTGGGCAATCTTATAGATCTTCGTTTTCGGCTCCTCGACCAACAAACGTCTGGCGCGTGCCAGTCTTTGTCGACGCAAATATTGATAGGGTGTCTCTCCCAACGCATCACGAAAGGCGTATTCCAACCAGCGACGGGAAACACTCGCCTGCCGAGTAATGTCGTCGATAGAAAATAACGGTTCATGCATGTTCTCGTGGAGGTATTCCAGCGCATCACGTAGTCGTGAATCGGAGACCGCAAAAGTTCTGGTAGAATCTCTTTCGACGATCTCCAGTGGCGGAATAGGGAGTGGGTCCCCTTGCACCGGCTCGCCTCGCATCAGCTTGTCGAGCAACTCTGCGGTGCGATAACCTTGGAGGAAGTTATTCCTCGCCACACTGGTCAGCGTAGGAACAACATGTCCGCAAACCAGGTCTTCATTTCCAGTACCCAGGATCGCCACTTCTTCGGGTACACGAAGTCCTGAATTGCGGCAGGCATCGAGGATTTGCCGGGCCCTGTAGTCTGAAACGGCAAATATCCCAAGCGGCTTGGGCAAATCAACGAGCCATTGTGCAAGTTCATGATTTTGCGAGATCCAATCGCTGGCTTCGTGGGCGTAAGTTGGATATGCCAAGAATTCATCCGCAGTAAACTCACCCGTTTTCAGTTTGTCGACGAAGCCTGCCTGTCGTTGCCGAGAATACTCGACGTCTTTGAGTCCATAGTAGGCAAAGGAGCGAAAGCCTTTGCTGATCAAGTGATCGGCGGCAAGCACCCCCATCGCATGATTGTCGATGATACAACTGGGGACAGGAAGATCCGGTAGCGCGCTCGAGATATTGACGATGGGAACCTTGAGCGACTTGGCACAGGCAGCCTCTTCTTCGGTGTTGATCGCGGCAAGAATACCGTGGCCTGGCCAATTCGCTAGTTCGAGCACACTAATCACATGGGACTCAAGTGCGGTGATATAGCACCAGTTGAGTTGTTTTTCATCGGCGTAGCTCAGCACACCTTCGATCAACAGTTCGAGGTGTCCGCCACGGGGAAAAGCCAGGGCAATATCTTTAGGTTGGGTCATAACAACGAGGCTACAAGGATTTGCTGAAAAGCCAAGATTTGATACGATACCTACAGTGATTGCGTGTTTTGGTGTCATTATTGCAAAAACAGACACTGGGGTGCAATCTGCTTGTCTTGTACGATGATTCCATGGCGGGTGCAAGAGCCCTCTCGTAAATGTTTTCTCTTTTCAATGGAGAGTATTCTCATGAGTAGGTCCTCACATCGGAATGCGGTTCGGTTGATCCGTGGTTTTACTTTGGTCGAACTATTGGTGGTGATCGCAATCATTGGTGTCTTGGTGGCCCTGTTGCTCCCCGCAATCCAAGCAGCCCGCGAGGCAGCTCGGAACGCCCAATGCAAGAACAACCTGCGGCAAATTGCCCTGGGAATGCTCAACTATGAAAGCACTCACAAGGAGTTTCCGGCCGGTGGCTGGGGATTCCGCTGGATGGGCGATCCTGACCGTGGCGTAGGCCCTGGCCAGCCGGGGGGTTGGATTTACCAGGTAGCGCCCCTGCTGGAACAAACGAACGTGACTTTGATCGGTAGTGGACTGAAGGGACCGGCCAAGCGCGCCGCTCTGGCGGAACAACGGTCAGTCGTAATACCACTATTCAACTGCCCAAGCCGGAGGCCTGCTGTAGGCCTGCCTGCCGTTGAGATTGCATTCAATGCGGATATGCCCGCGCTCGATGCCAAGACCGATTATGCAGCCAGCGGAGGACCTGCGAGTGTAGCAACCGGGCCTGGACCACCACCCAATGCCGATTTCTCAGACTGCTTCTCTGGATATCCAAATTGTAAGTGGGACGTTGATGACGCTGGAATCGCTAATACCTTCAGAGGTATTGTGACTCTAAGAACGGGTGCGCAAATGCGGCATATTACCGATGGCACCGCGAACACGATCATGGCAGGTGAGAAGTTTTGCCATCCTCGCCATTATAGTGAGGTAATCGCGACTGGTGATAATCCCAATGGAAGCGATAATCCTGGCGACAACAATTCGATGTGGGAGGGTTATGACTGGGACACCGTGCGGTTTCCCAGTGGTAGCCAAGACCCAGTAACAGGAGATACTTCTGGTGAACTTCCGATCCGAGATAATGATAGAATACTCGGTCACAAACGGATGGGCAGTGCTCATCCTGCCACTCTAAATGTTGCTTATGTGGATGGATCGGTCCATGCGATTGAATACGACATCAATGCTCAGGTGTGGGGCAATCTGAGTGCTCGTGACGATGGCAATGTCCCTTAAGCTCAACGGCGCGAACTACTGTTTGAGTTCATTGTGATCTAGTGTTTTGGTACACACCTCCTATATCAGTACTGGATGGCATTTGACCGCTATCGCCAGAATGCGCTGTTTTGGGTTCACATTGCTGCTTCTCCCCCTAGTTTCCTGTGGGGGATCCGGCAGCATACAGAAAGTAACGATTGATCCCGAGGCGGCCTCTGCCAAGGCGTTCGAGTTGTTTGACAAGAACTCGGACGGCTTTATAGATGACGCAGAGGTGCAAAGCGCACCGGGGCTGGCAGAAGGCATGGTGCGAGTCGATGCAAACTCTGACGGCAAGATCAGCCCCGAAGAAATTACTGACCGAATCAATAGTTGGAACGAATCGGTCTTGAGCCTCGTCAGTCCCGAATTGGTCTTGAAGTTCAACGGCCGAATTGTACCCGGCGCATTGATTACGTTCGAGCCTGAACCTTTTTTGGCAGAGTGGCTCGAAGAAAAACGCGTCTGGTCCAATCAATTCGGAACCGTGACTCCTCAAATCTCACGTGAGCTTCCCGGCATGTATATGGGGTATTACCGCGTGAAGGTTTCCAAGGAAATGGGCGGGAAAGAGAGAATCCCCCCGGAGTACAATGAACAAACTCAACTGGGGGTTGAATTCTGTACGGACCGGCCCATCGAAGAAAACTTCCTGATTGAACTCAATCTCGGCAAGAGCAGCCGACGTCGTTGAAGCTTAATTTCAGTTCTGCCGGAAATTTAAGCCTGGACATTAAAAGCGAGCCGGGGCGCTTGTCGCCCCAGTCTGAGGTGGTGATACCATCAAATCGGAATAATAATTTCGAGATGAATTAATTACCGTGGCTGGCTCACATTTTCAAAGTATATCTGGCTGACGTGCTCGATCACACTGGGCTGGGCTGCGTGATGGAACATGCAATTTCTTAAATAAACAGATTCGATGGGCCGCTCCGGCAGACCGACCAGGTACAGTGGGTATTTGCTCTTCTGAGCAGTCACGTTGTCGATGTAAATATTGCGAACGGTTGGAAAGTGCTCTCCACTTTCGTTCCAGTACTGGAGATTGATGCTCACAATGGCTTCGCTGACCTGGCCTACCTCGATGTTGCGTACAAACAAGTTTTCGAGATAACCACCTCGCAAGGAATTCGACTTCAGCCGGATGGCACGCTCCAGGTTCGGACTATCCATCTGGCAGTTTTCGACAAAGATGTTGCGAATACCACCACTCATTTCGCTCCCCAGCACCACTCCTCCATGCCCATCTTTCATGGTGCAGCCACGAATGATGATGTTTTCGCTGGGAGTGGCCAGGCGCCGGCCATCGACATTGCGGCCCGACTTGATGGCAATACAATCGTCGCCCGTGTTGAACACACAGTTTTCGATCAAGACATTGCGACAAGACTCAGGATCGCAGCCATCGTTGTTGGGGCCGTGACTTTCCACGGTTACGCCATGAATTGTAATGTTCTCTGAGAGAACCGGATTGATCACCCACATGGGCGAGTTGATAAACTTGACACCTTCAATGAGTATATTTTTCGACTGATAGGCTTGGAGGAAACTCGAACGGAGATAGTGATTTTTTCCAAAGATTCTCTCTCCTGGGGAAACTCCAGCATCCGCAAGTTGGCATAGCTTCTCCACATCCTTAATCTGATCGGGATCCCCCTTGCTCCAACCTGTTTCGTCGGTACCCCCCCAATGGCCCTTCCAGTTCCACCACCGATCTGCACCCGCCTGCCCGTCGAACACACCATCGCCGGTGACCGCGATGTTCTCCTGCTCAAAGCAGTAGATCAAGGGTGAATAGTTCATCACCTCGGTGCCTTCGAATCGAGTTAACACCAGGGGCAAATAATCCTTCGGATTCGTGCTGAAGGCGATTGTCGCATCTTTTTCGAGGTGGAGGTTGACGTTGCTTTGCAAGTGAATAGGACCATTGACCAACCATCGACCAGCGGGCACCACGACGCGCCCTCCGCCAGAATTGGCGCATTCGGTGATAGCGGTTTGAAAAGCAACAAGGCAATCCGTCTTGCCATCACCTATGGCACCGAACCTGGTGATTGGAAAATCTCGATCGGGAAACTCCGGAGGAACTATCTGAGCAAGAATCTCCGTTGCAGAATCCCACCCGACAAGTTCCGGTTGAGTCGCTTCGGCCAGAGTGGGCATAGAAAGACCAGCAAACAACAGAATTGTGCTGATTGGACGCCAGATGAATTGTTTCACGAGGGAATCCTTGAAGGACGCTACTGGATCGGCCACGAGGCTATTCTATCAGTTATTTCCGCGACGATAAGCCTCAAGGAATCTACCAATGAGATGCGTAGCACTCACGGTTTCATCAGTGTCGAGCAATTCGAAAGCGTCCTGCGCATTTGAGGCTTCATAGGCTGAATTTGCTAAGGAGAACGATTCGTCATAAGTTTCGCCTGATACACACAACGGCAATGGGGCCGAGAGGGCTATCAGCCCGGGCACGTCGCCGTACTTGACCGCTCCCGGCAGAAAATTGGTGTCTCGCCAGGAACTCAAGTTAGCAAAGCGAAAACCCTCGGTAGCGACAAAAGCAGACGCGACTTCCTCCTTTGACAGTGCTCGCGCTGCCAGCGCCCAAACTCCGGCGCCCTCGGTTCCGAAGAGGTGGAGAGTTCGCGGAGAATCGTCCCAATTCTTCAACATGGCAATCAAGGTCAAGAGATCGCAAGTCCGATGAGCAAACATCGTGGGGTTGTACCCGAAGGTATAGGGTGCCAGGTCTCTATCGGAGTCTACCGTGCGAGATTGGTTCAACTGCGATTGATCCTCAAGGAACTCCCCTTGGTGGAACAAATCCGCGGTAGCTACTGCGAAATGGTGGTCGAGCAATTTTTGAATCTCAGGAAGGGGCATTCCGTCAGCGGCAAAGAGCCCTTGTTTGCCAACTCCGTGTGCCCAGAGGATAAACTCTCCATTCCATTGCTTAGGAAGGAGCAAAACCGCTGGCAATTCGGTTTTACGATCTCGATTGTGTACAAGGCCACAAACTTCCAGATAATCTTCGTAGTCCTTCCGTTTTACTTGCGTAAAATCAACTTCTGTGGCATCTGGCATTTTGCAGGAGAGCAGGACTTCCAGTGCACCACGAACTATCTCTTGATAACGGTGGAGCGACTCGAGGTCTTGTGGATCAATGGCTTCGATCGAGGCCTTGGACAATCGGTTCATTGTCTTTAGCAGCTCTCGTTCGTAATTCTCGTTCTGGGAAGGCGCAGGATGCTCTGGCCCCCAGACGGTCAACTCCTCCTCGGATAAGGGCACGAAATCCTGCTCGACAATCGGTGTCTCCAAGCCCAGATCTAAGTGCTGATTAAACCACTCGTACATTGCGGACCGACTGACGAAGTTATAGTTGTGCTTAAACTGAGTTAGTGACGCCAAGGAAACGTTCTCGCGGGCATCGAGAAGTTCGTAGAGTTGGCATAGTTCAGGAAAACCATCTTCCTGGAAATCCTTCGTCCAATCGTCGGCCGATGCCATGCCCAATGGCTTGGGGGCGAATAGAGCAGCAAAATCGACGTTACCCGCTCCCACACGTAGGCAACAAGCATTCTCGCAAGTACACCCTCCCTGCATGGCCGTGGAAACCATCACCGCAGGAAAGGCTGTGGCAATGCGGTCGTCGGTGGCACAGAGCATTAATGTTTGGGTTGCCCCACCGCTGCCACCGGTCACGGCGATTCTGTCTCGATCGACTTCAGGAAGACTGATTATCCAATCGAGTACGCAAAGTGAATTGTAGGTCTGGAGCCCGAGCGGGCTGAGCATCCGCAATTCGGCTTGGGTACTAAAAAAGCCCCAATCATTGGGACCGTAAAATTCTGGTCGGGGACCTTTTGTTCCGTGGATAACCTCTTCAGTCAATTGCTGACTATCGCAGTACCCTACCATGTCGTAGATAAACACGTTGCAACCCATGCGGGCAAGCTGAACGCAACGAGCTTGCAGCGGATAGCGACCTCCCACTTCGTATCGCTCGGCACCTTGCGCAATCTGTGTGCGGATCTCTTCGAGACCCCAATCATGAAAACGTCCTCCGGGCCAATGTCCGTGGGGGCTAATCACGGTCGGCAGAGGCCCTGATTTACCTTTAGGACGATAAAGATTTCCCGTCACGAAGTGACCGGGGTAACTTTCGAGGTAGACACGTTCCACGGTGTATCCTTCCCGATCGACCTTGCCATGAACCACAGCGTGGGGAGAGGGACGCTCCTGCATAGGCCACAGCCCAGTTGCGACGAGAATCCTGCGGCGAACAGACTCCGCGCGGTGTTCCCACTCGTCGACTGTCTGGGGAGGGTGGAAAGGGAAGTGGCCGATTCGAGCCGACTTGAGCGGTCTGAGGCGTTGGTCGTCGGGCAATTGGTTATCTGGTAATACCCGTATGCAAGCCTGAGTCGGCAGATCCGCTGAAGCTGTCTCGTCGTCTGCAATAAGTAATCGGTTGGAGACAAAGCCGAAAAGGGCAACGCCTGCTATCGTCAGGCTATGCTGTGCTAAGGAGTGGTACATCGTTACCGGTGAAATAGGTCACAACGAACGGGTAAACTGCTCAACAACAAGGATGTCCAACCAAGGATGGACCAACTGAATGGTTCAGGGACTCGAACGACAAAAGCGCTAAGGATGTTTTCAGAATTATCGTACTGTCCCTGCCAAATTGCTAGGTCATCGGAGTCGACGATGCCATCGAAATTCGCATCGCCCCCCGAATTGTCGTTTTGACTGGTCGCGCCAAATCCTCTTTGCCAGATCAGGAAATCACGACCATCAATCATACCATCCCCATCGAAATCGGCAGAGGGATCTGAAGGGACTCCGATAACTGGATTCCAACCATCGGAACCTGCAAGCCATGCTTCCTTGGAGAATTGTGCTATTTCAGCGGCAGTCAACTGATGTGACCAACTTACCCGGTTCGAAACGTTGATCGGATTGCCATTCAAGTCCATGCTGTTGTACTCAGCAAAGTAAGACGTCAGGTGGTTGTTTCCCGACCAGGTGGACCAGCCTGCCGGATTGATCACTGGACTCATTTTTGAGTCGATAAACACGGCACGCGAGTATGCTTGCCAGGGACGCCCCAGATAGACGCTGCCATTGGGTGCTGTTCCCGTGATGGTGGAATTCTTGAACACATAGCCATTGGATTCGTTGGCTTGTTCACGTCCTTGGGCGGTCAAGTAACCCGATGATTTTGCAAACAGCGTGGAATTCTCAAAATAGGCCTGCCCCTTGCCATAGATGAAGTCGACGCTTCCCTCGATATAAGAATCATAGAAATAGTGCCTTCCCAACTCGGAGCGCAAGGTATCCTGCCAGCCGAGAAAGCGACAGTTATTAAAAACCGCTCGATCACCTCGGACATAAATCGCCAAAGCCTGGCCTGCATTCTTGCCAGCTGAATTCTCAAAGGTCAGGTTCTCAGCAATGAAATCTTTGCCGCGGATCACCGTGCTGGCGTGGACTGTCGATTCATTGGGCGGCGTGCTGGCGGTCTCGAAGTAAGTGAGTTTCGTGTCGCTTGGCAAGACACCCATGCCACGAAGGGTAATTTTGTCAGGCAGTACAAACACGCGCTCCTGATAAATGCCGGGCATAATGTCAATGACATAGCGCTCCGTTCCAGTTGAAGGCACAGCATTCACTGCGGCTTGAACTGAGGTGTACTGACCTCCTTGCTCTGGAGTGCCGACCACGATATGTATTTCAGACTGAGCTGTGCATACAAATACGAGAGCCACGCAACCGCCTAGCAGCATTGATCGGAAGAGATAGTACATTACTTTCTTATGCTCTTCGGGAGAGAAAAACGATCAATCCACAGCCGCCAAGCAAGAGTGCCGTGACAGGTTCCGGCACGGAGAAACTGCCGGCCGTGAGCGATGCATCATAATTGGCTTGCCAATCGGCGAGGTTGCCTATGGTGGGATTCCGCTGCCAAAGGAGAAAGTCGTTCCCATCAACGTCACCATCAGCATCGAAGTCGCCGGCAAGAGCTGCTACTACTTCCAAGCCGACAAGAGTTTCACCGTAAACCAGTCGTAGCGACTTGCCGCCAGTGAGGGCAGGCAACTGCACGGAGTCGAAATCGAAAAAGATGCCACCGTTGGTAGTGATGAATTGAAAAAACTGCCCGATGCTGGGCTGGAATCCGTCAAAGAGTGAGACCTCCAAATTCCCACCAAGATTGGCTGCACCGTCAACAAGAAGCTTGTCAAACTCTCCACTGTTGGTGCCACCGATTTCAATCTGCAGACTACCACTGTTGATGGTCAGCTCACCCATAACGTGGGTTGTTCCGGGGCTGTTTCCAGGAGCAATTGTGCCGCCATTGTTTACCAGATCGAAGCCAACCGTTTCAGCACTCAGCGTGCCGCCGGTGAAATTAAACGTCCCACCTGCACCCCGCAGCAATGTTTTGGTGGTCAGTTTGCCACCAGAGAGATTGAGTACCGCGGTGGCATTCGGGTTATCGCCAATCATCGTAATGCCATCGCTGAGCCCGTGAGGCGCATCTTCTACTTTGATCCAACCGCTCGTGATATTTAATGTGGCATTGCTACTTGGTTGAGTTGCCAGAAGCAAATTTCCCGCGTGCTGCCCCACGGCATCGACAGACACCGTTCCCTGATCAATGACGGCGGTGTCAAAGCGCGAGGGTTGCCACTTGGTAGACGTGACAGTATTTCCCTTTCCGGCGATGTTAATTGTCTGACCGGAAACGCTCCAATTCTGAATCTCTGCATAGCGACTGTTCGCGCCATTGAAATAAATAGGCGTCGGCGCCGGCCAGGCTGCGATGTCATTAATATATTCTTCCAAATCGGTGTAACCATCGTTGTCGAAGTCGCCGTTGTTGTTCGGCACGTCAGGATCAAGCCCATGCATGAGCTCCCACTCGCCAGGAATTCCATCCCCGTCAACATCCCAGTTGGCATCGCGCTCGTAAGGTGCGATGCCACCACTTGGTTGCTGCGAAAGCACTTGAGCCCATTCGGTAGCTTGAACGCCGCTAATCGTGGAGTTGATGACATTGCCCGTGCCGTTGCGCACGCTTTGGACAATGCGTTCTTCAATCGGGTTGCGGTTGTTCCAGTTGGCCCCTCCGTAGTCCAACACACGTTGCAGCGCCAAAGTGGCCGAGTCCACTGCCCCGGTTCCATTGATATCGAATGCTTGGGAAACGATTAATCTCAAGTCTGTGAATTGGGAACTGGTTACGGGAGTTCCGTCTGCCACGCCATTTTTATTGCCATCATAAAGATTTCCCTGGTGAAATATTTTGGTGACACCTGGATTAGCGGTGCTATCGCCACCCTTAAAGATGGTGCTTCCGTTGTTATTGCCGCGAATATAGTAATTACTCAAGAAATTGGTGCTGCTAGGCTGGTCTGTACCGGAATATCCCGCGCGACTCGGCCAGTTGTAGATTACGTTGTTCGTGAAATCCGTGACTGCTCCGGTGGCGGTGACGGCCATCTCCGAACCTAACCGTGGCATTCGAGAATTGTTGTGAGCGTAGAGATTGTGGTTGAAAGAGTTTTGCGCTCCGTTCACTTCAGTGCTAATAATCGATCCATAAGAATGACCATTGTAGTTGAGACCCTCGTTGATCAGGGCGTATTGAACGGTTGTCGTATGTCCTGAATCGGTCTGAGAAATTCCTTCATCGGTGAACCACGATGTTGAAACATGATCTAAGATTGAGTTTTTTAGCTGGAGGTCGAAAGCGTCGTGGGTGGTGCCGTTGGCGTTGATATTAGGCCTAATCGAGATGTTGCGTAGGATTATGTTCGTGCCGGTCCATTTGGTTCCTGTACCCGCTATGGTAATACCGGGGCCAGGTGCCGTTTGTCCAGCGATGGTGATATTGGCCTTACCGTAACGAAGCCTGTCGTTGGCAGTAAGCCCATCCCAATAGATTGTCCCCCCCACATCGAAAACAATAGTTCGCCCATTGGCAGGAGCATTGTTGATGCCGTACTGTAGTGATCCTGGCACAACGCCGCTCTTATCTGCATCGAGGGTCGTTACTCGGTAAACGTCACCACCCCTGCCGCCAGTCGCAATAGCTCCCGGGCCCTGTGCACCTGAGAACGCTGGTATCTGGGCCAACCCACGATCTAAACAAAAACAAAGTGCGATCAAAGTAATGAGGTTTAAAGTTCGCATGTTAGTTTTTTGCTATGCAAGTTTGAGCCGACTCTGTGGCAACAATAGTAATTAAATAGCCCGTAACACTATGCCTGCTGACCGACTGTATCTTCAGAAAGCATAGATGTTATATCTTCTATTAAGAGTTCTTCTTCGCTTTCTTGGTTGAGAAACATAGACAGGGCTTCGTCGTGCTCGGACAGCTCACTCCAAAGGGCTTGTTCAAGGACCATAGAAGTACGAACGCCAAGGAAATCTACAGACTCCTCAGCAAAAACAGCTTCGTTGGCATCGGTGTCTCCAGCTTCTGTCTTGTAAGCTAAACCAGCCAGCCCCATTAAATGTGGGCCAAGACTCTCAGATTGCAGTGTGGCTGACTCTCTTTCAATATCCAGATTACTGGTAAACGCAGCCGCAATTGGTATCGACGTGCCATACTGGTTCTGCCAGATGGCGAGGTCGGCACCATTGACCATGTTGTCTCCGTTAGCATCACCAGTAGCGTTGCTAACACCAGAGGTTTTCCCGAAGTTACGCTGCCAGATTAAGAAATCTGATCCCGAAACGAAGGTGTCGTTGTTGAAGTCAGCGTTTTCAACTGCAGGCTCTGCCGTTCCCGGTGAGCCGCCAATTTGCGCGCTGGCCTGCCAGTTGGCCGGATTGTCAAACGGGTCAGCAGGGGAAACAGCATGCGGATCTTCGGTGCCAGTTAGCGGACCGACATATACCAGGGAGTATCCTCCGCCATCAGCAGTAGTGGGCCAACCAGTCAATCCATCGTCGCTATAATTAAAGGATTGGATTATCACCCCAAAAGCATCTTTAAGCGTTACGGTCTCACCACCGTTGCTCAAGCTACCAGAGAAAGGGGTCGACGCGAGATTTGTCACAAGGGGGTACTGGTTTTGGAAGGCGCCTACATTCTGTGCCACAACGATCCGTTCGCCAGCAGACAGGGTGCCTCCAGCGAACGTGTAACCACCCGTCGAGAAATCTGTGATCTGGACACCCGTTAGGTCAATTGTTGAAGTGCCGATATTCAACAACTCGAAGTATTCTAAATCACCAGTTACTGCCGGATTGTACATTAACTCGACAATCCGCAAAGATAACGGTTCTTCTATTAAGAAGGCTTTATTAACTTCAGCACTCCAGTCGTTCGCCGTGCCAGACTGTGCCGTGTCACGTACACGCGCTCTGACGCGTGTTGAGTCGGTCAGGTTTATTGAACCAGTGTAAGCGATAGCGGAAGGACTAAGGGCACCTGTTGGATCACGGGGATCTGTTCCGTCCAAAGTGTAGTAGATGGTGCCACTGCCGTTAGGATTGGTCATCGTGAGATTGAACGGCGTGGTAATCTCTCCACCATATTGGTTGAAATTTGGTGCATTCAGCGTAACCAACCAATTGTCGGCGTTGAATTGAGAGAGAACTACTGCTGTTCGCACCGGGAAAAAAGCAGCCAGGACTCCGTTTTTGATCGAGATGAAATCACTGTGAGTATACGGATCATTGGACCTGCGATTGTCGCCCCAGCGAGCCGACTCACCAATAATTGCCTGGTCAATCTCATTAGTGCGTGCTTCATAAATCGACTGAGCAACGGCTGGCGTCAGAACACCTCCATTGAACATTAGTTCTTGAACTCGATCAGAAAACCTGAGGCGAAATTCAGTGTTAGCTATCAGATTGATAAACACTTCTGCTGGTGTTTGTGGATCATTATCGTCTGTTAAATCGACAAACTGGGTGAAACTGTCACCGTTGTCGTTGGTGGGAAAAGCGTGCTCTTGATCCCAAGCATGAAAGCGCCACTTTCCGTCTGGTGAAACTGGATCGTAGGTAGCGTACCAGTTGTTATGTGGCCAATCATTTTCGTTGCCGGCATACATGTGAACGACCATGTAGTCGATAAATGCATCGACATCAAGAATCTGCTTCACTGCCTCATAATTGGAAGCAATGGACATGTTCTGCCGAGTAGCCACCAGCAGGTCGTTATACGCTTGTTCCGCCGCTAAACCACCATTGGCCCAGCTATACTTCAAGCCATCGATATCGTTGGTAGATTGCTTGACAACAAAAATCTGCTCGCTGTTTCCTCCGAAATAGTCAGAGGCAAAATGTTCGTCAGGGCGTTCGTGGACGTTGTACAAACCCCAGTAGAGCCCATCGAGATAAAGGTGTACGAACTTTCCATGAGGGGCTGCACCTCCAGTGGCAAGGTTCTGCAAATCGGCAGTCACCTGGTCGGTGACAAATCTGGCATAGTCAGACTGAACACTCAAATTGGAATGAGTCCAGCCATAGTTGTACCCTGCATCTAAAATCAACGTGTCGAATTGATCAACTGCATTCGCTGCGTCGGCTGTACCTTTAAAGAGATCAAAGCTCAGGTTGGGATCTGCCAGCGGCGCTTTGAATTTCACTTGGAAAGACATTTTGTCTGTGTTCCATCGGCCGGGGCTGGAATGGCCTTGGATTTCGATCACAGAGTCCACTTGAAAACTCTCAGCTCCATCAGCGGTAAAGTATTCGAGAGAGTTGGGACGCTCGCTTGATCGACCATGGATATAAATGCCTACAGGCTCATAGGGAACGCGACCGGAATCTTGCCCTGTGCCCGGCAACGGGGTACCGCTCCAGAGATTATCCCAATTGGTGACCACGGAGATCGTGGGAATAGCCTTCAATGCATTAATAACCGTAGTTTCGTTACCGTTGACGATGTCGGGGTCCATGTCCCAATCTGATTCGTCATCCAAGTTGTATCCAGACTCACTGCCGGCATCATCCTTGTCATGCCCCCAAGTTGCGTAAGGCTGCGTAACGTAAGAAGCATTTTGAGTAATGACATCCGCGAGAAAGATGTACGTCTGCGTATCGACATTAGTGGAAATAAAGTTCGTCTTGAATGCCTTTGCGCGCAAGACCGTGGTCGTGGAAACAGAGATCGGACCTGTGTAAGTGGTGCCATTGGTCAAAGTCGGTTCACTGAAATCAGTGGTGTATCGAATGGTCGCAGTGGAATCGATAACCCCCGTAGCGCCCAAAGCATGGATCGCCACCGACTGGGTCGTATCATAGAAGCCTCGATCAAGCGAGAACACTGTGTCTGTTAACACACCGTCATATGCCACCCCATTTTCGCGACCAGGTGAGGGTACTTCCAAAAACCCGACTTGAGTCGCCCCCATAGCCCGTTCCGCAACCAACTCCGCGTCGATCAAAAAGTCAAGACGGTTGGTATTGCTACTGCTGGAACTGCGACTATTTACCCCGTGGAAGGCCAACACATTATCAGTGTCTTGCAACAATTCCAGATAAGGTGTGATATCGAAGGAGACGACTTGATCGGCGTCACTTATTCGATTCCAGTTACCCGAGGAAGAACTAGTCCCCTGCTGATGGCCAGCATAGGAATTCCATTGAGGTTGTGGGTAGACAAAATCTTCAGCAAAGTTGGCTCGTGCAATTTCTTTTCCATTCAAAGAGGCAATGAATCCATCATCGAAGCGAAGGTTCATCACGAGTGAAGTGAATTGCTCTTTGTTGACAACATCGAATTCGTATCTCACATACGCCGAATACTGCGGAGTGGCATCGGTACTATCCATCTCTCCAGTCGTCAGTACACGGCCAATAAATGGCAACAGATTAGGACTGTCGCCATTGCGGTCGAAGCCCACAGACCCAGTACCCGTAAGCCACCCCGAGTCGTCGAATCCACTCTCTTTCCAATGGTCATCTCTCGTAATGTTTGGCCCTGTGGGTGAAATCACTGAGAGCGGCGAGCTATCACCGACTAGTACTATTGTCGATGAGGACGCAGTCGCTACATCTATTCCTGTGCCGTACGACACGTCTGGTGACTGCTGGGGATAAAGATTGAATTCATGTTCTATGGTCGAGCCGTTAGAGCGCACGAGTGCTAAATATCCTGGCTCTTGCGATAGTTGAAAGTTGGTGTGAATTTCGTTTCCAACCAGACCGACCTCGCCATTGTTGCCTGAAGCGTAGACGAGCAGGATTTCGCCTGGATCGAGAGTGGTAAGCGCGCCCGCAGAAGGAATTTGAAACTTGGTAAGATTTGCAGAGCTGTCCGTGAGATACCAACCCGAAATATTCTCGGCAACAACACCCGTGTTTTTCAGTTCGATCCAATCATGGCGATGACCTGCGGCATCTCGATAGCCATCGTTATTTTCTGCCAAGAATTCGTTGATTACCACAGCAAGAGCAAGCCGATCTTCAAGTTGCTCAAATCCGAGCGTCGTGGAAGAGGCTCGTTGCCGCGCAGAGAGTTTTGTACCTGTTTGACCAAAGATGCCCGGCAAACAAGACTTCAATGATTTCTTGTGGGGTTGTTGATTTCGTTTGTTTTTCATCCGAATTAGAGTTCTTATTATGTACTTCGCCTACTGGCAGATTTGAGTGGGGGGATAAACCGTCCGACCTCCAGACGGCAACAGAGAAGTCTTGTTCCGTGGGTAATTTCTTATAATCAATGATTTCATGGGCGGCAAGGAATTGCTAGTCAATCTTCCAATTAAAGGGAACCTTTGGTGACGACTTGCGTTAATTAGCCTCACGCTTGCAAGATGCTGGCTAGATCATGGTGCTCTATACAACACGGGTGTACGAACACTTGGTCCCAGCTAGTCAGATACTGCCATTCAACACACAATTAACGTGCCATGAATCTCTTCTGTTGTCATAATGAGCATTATGATCTGCTATGCTATCCATTCAGATCTAACAGATACTTCTCCATCGTCGCGATCTATGAGGCATGTCGTGTTCGGTATTCCTTCAACAACTCGAAAAGCATTAATTAGAGTACTATTATGCTTCTTCATGATTATGTCTGCGCGATCTGCTAGCGGAGTAAGCCACGTCATTCACATCAGTATCGATGGTTTACGTGGCGATCTATTGGAATCGTACATCAATACTTCACCATTAGATTATCCCAACTTCAAACGGTTTGTTGATGAAGGGGCTACGACATTCAATGCACGAACCGATTATTCCAATACCGAGACACTACCGAACCACACATCGATGCTAACCGGCCGCCCAGTCGATCAGCCAAGTGGAACTCCAAACACGACACACCATGGATATGTCGACAACGGCGTACCACCGCCTTCTGCGACGTTGCATAACTCCGGAAATCCTAATCTCTCGTACGTCGCCAGCACCTTTGATGTCGTGCATGACAATGGGTTATCGACAGCTCTATATGCCTCGAAGGACAGATTTTCCCTTTATGAGCAAAGCTACAATGCAACCACTGGTGCTCCCGACACAGTAGGTATCGACAATGGTCGTGATAAGATCGACCATCACCTAATCACGACTGATTTTATATCCATGCATACGAATTATCTGAGTGATATGGTGGCTTTTGAGTTCAACTATTCATTTCTTCATTACCTGCTCCCCGACGGTGTCGGGCACAGTGCGGGATGGGGTTCTGAAGCCTGGAATAGTTCGGTCCGACTCATGGATGAATACATGGGCGATATACTTGAACTGATTGACAATCATGCCGCATTTGCCGGAGATACCATCATCATTCTCACTGCTGATCATGGTGGGACGGGAACGGGACATGGGAATGCATCTACTCCAGCAAACTACACGATCCCACTTCTCATATGGGGAGCAGGAGTAGCACCTGGTGCTGATCTGTATGCATTGAACCCTATCTCCCGACTCAATCCTGGGACAGGTCGTCCTAGCTATACCGCGACTAATCAACCCATTCGCAATGGGGATACAGGAAACTTGGCGATCAATCTACTAGGGCTAGTCCCTATAAGTGGATCCACAATCAATGCACAGCATGATTTGTTGGTTGCCTCGGCATTTGAAGCAGACTTCGACGCCAACCAAATAGTAAACTTAGATGATCTAATTATTTGGCAAACAGGTTTCGGTATCGATACCGGCGCCACGAAAGCCCAGGGAGACGCGACATCAGATGGCAGCGTGGATGGGAAAGATTTTCTTGTGTGGCAGCGTCAATATGGAGCAAGCTTAGTGAACACGCTTACTGCCGTACCCGAACCCAATAGCCTGATCTTAGTTTTCTTGGGAATCTTTCACCTGCATCATCACTTCATACGGCGGCGGCAAGAATAACTTGGCTATGCGCGCCGCTGGCAAAAACGCTGCTGGATAAGTGATCGGGTAATTATGACCAAACTGCTAGAAGTTTTAGTCTTCTATCATTTCTCCGCCATCGCGAGAACAGAGGGCTCGGATCACTTTTTTCGATGTATCGTCCCCCAAGAATCGGACCGAACCATCGCACATTGCAAAATTCGCTCCTCCCGGATGATCTGAACGTATTCTTTCGTTGTGCCAGGCTTCGGGGAGTTTATCGTCATTGATACCGCTATCGATATGCGTGACATTGTTGCCGGATGCCCAGGCACCGTGGATTGCATCGACAGCGCCCTTCTTTTCATCAGCACCACGGCCAGTACATTCAGTTAGCCAAGTGGTGTTAGACAGACCATCCGTTACGTCTTTGGCACGGATAGGTGGAGGTTCTGTAAGCTTGTCGCCGTTAGGAAGGCCCTTGGTTCCAATCAATATGCCACGCTGCCGTCCGTATTCTGTATCGTTGAGTGGGTTTTTGGCATCTTTGTCGGGACCAGAAATGCCCAAGTAATCAAGGCACGCCAATCCTTCCCCAGGAAGCCCGCCTAAATTGAAAAGGTGGCCGGACTCTGATCGGTGGGATTCGATAAGTGAAGTACTGGGGCACATGTAGAGACTTATGATCTGACTGGTAGCCGGAAGATTACGCGAATCTGTCAGAGGAAATCGAGAGTCAATCTTGTCGGCGATTGCACGTTGTTCGATCTGCGGCAGCAGCACGGCTGACCAGGCCAGAGCATAGCTTCCGGGTTCCGTACGCGGCGCAGACCACCGCTGCCCCGCTGGAAACCTGGCGTTTGCAGACTCATAACTTGAGAGCCCGACGCCCAATTGTTTCAAGTTATTTGTACAGCGAGTGCGTCGAGATGACTCTCGAGCAGCCTGAATGGCTGGAATGAGAAGTGCAATTAGAACGCCGATGATGGCAATGACTGTTAGCAACTCCACTAAAGTGAAGCCACCACTGGTATGTAAGGAGCAAATGTTAAATTTTTTACTTATATTTTTTAGATGACTCTGCATAGAAACCTTCAAAGTTTTCACTATCTATTCAGGCAACCATTTAGTGCTGCTTCCAATTAACTATTTCTATAGTTCTCTCTGTGTTCTCATTGTCACTTCAATGCAGTCTTCCCGAGGTGGAGCTTGTTCATGTGGGTAGTAAAACAAGTCAATGGAAACCGTGTCTCGTAGAAAGTTGATCTCCCCCAACTCAAGGCGACTCAACTTTAATCCTGTTTTTTGCTGCAGATCGGCAACCAATTCAGCGTGCTTCTCAGGCCGAATTAAATCAACCTTTTCGTAGAGGATCGTTTCACGCACTTCCCGCTTGAAAAGTGAAATATTCTCCAGCGCTGCGGAAAGTCCGAGAATGCAAAGATTGGTAATGGCCAACTCGAGATAACTCATCTTTCTGTTTGCCAACGAATTAATCACTCCTACCCCAATGACTATGAATAGATAAGTCATTTCTTTAATCGGAATAGTTGTGGTGCGATATCTCAAAATCCCAAAAATCGCAAATAATCCCAGGGCCATACCCAGCCCCAGGTCGAACTTCTTCAGTGTAAAGCAAATGAAGAAGACCATGGTATTAATCATGAAGAAAGTAAAGAGATAGTCCTTACTGTTGGTATTCTTGTAGTAGATAAATCTAACGATCACCGTCACCACGACGAAGTTGACCAAATACCGGAAGAGCAGCTTAAATATGTCATCGTCAAAGATCGGAACTTCAAGAAGTTCCATCCCGAGATCACTGTCAGGCAATGAAGGGATGTCTGTATCCATATCTGAATTATGCGATCTTGCGAATAGAGTTCAGTTTGTATTTAAAGAGATTGCTTTTCAAATTTGGCTTGAGCAGTGCTGAACCTAGGCAATACTTGCTCACACGCATTGGTCTTATATAGATCCGACGCAAATATTCTCGCATAGGTGAGCGAAAGTTGTCGTACTCCTGCTTGACTTCTGCAATGATGATGTTTTGCATTTCTCGCTGCTCATCGAGATGGCTGAAAACTAGTCCGAGATCGAAAGTCACTCGCTCCGGCTGAAGGCGACTGACCAGAGTGATCCGGGAGAACGAACTTTTTAGCTGAGGAGTCAATTCAGGAGAAGATCCTGAAACCTCTTCGATAAACTGCCGGGACGATTCGGAAAGTGTTTCTTCAAAACCATCGATTGCAATTCTCTGCTTGTCAGTTCGGCCCTTGTTGTTTTTAGCTTTCACTTCCAGGAAACACGCCCCCGACGATTGATACTGTCTAATTCTGATCTTACGACGGTTGAGCTTTCCATTGTGATGCTGCAGATAAAACTTGTAATCTGGCGTATCAAAGTACAACGTCTTGTACGGAGTTAGACGAACTGAGTCGACACTCAAAACTCGATAAAAGGGTTCAATCGTTTCGAGGAGACTCTGAAGATGGTTGACACCCAGAACATACTTCGTATCAACACGATTCATCAGCGCATGAGCATCCATTTCAGCAAGACTGATAGTTTCCATGGCAATCAGCGCGGCTGGACAAGATAGATATGCTGAGGAGGGTGACGTTTGAGCGTACATCTTTGTCGGTATGATTTCAGTAATTCCAGTCCAATTAACTCACAACTCTCACTTTGGGAGGAGATTGATTGCGGCTTAGCACAGTCCACGATGCAATGAACCAGATCAACATCATCGAAGAAGGCTCTGGAACTGCAAGAGTACTGTTCAAAGTTGACGAGCCAAAATTTGCTTGCCAGTCGGTGAGATTACCCACACTAGGGTTTCTTTGCCAGATGAGGAAATCAGCGCCATCAACGTCGCCATCTTGATCAAAATCACCGGCCAGAGTCGCCAAGGTGTAAAGAGCGACGTCGTTGCCATCACCGGAAGTGTAGGTGATGAATAAGTCCCGTCCGAAGTTACCGACCAATGCACCCTCGCCCAGACCGGTGAATTCGCCAGTCCGGGATCCCGTAATATCCACGATGTTAAATATCGAGTTGGGCTCCAATGTAAATCCATTGATAAGTGAAATGTCCAGTGTTCCTCCAAGGGTGGCCATACCGTCAATGATGAGTTGGTCGAATTGCCCGCCGCCCGTCCCCCCAATTTCAATATCGAACACCCCACTGTTAATAGAAAGATCACCCATGACATGAGTAACACCTGCACTTGCTCCTGGTGAGATTGTGCCTCCGTTGTTTACCAGGTCGAACCCGATTGTCTCTGCGCTCAATGTACCACCAGAAAAATTGAACACCCCACCATTACCTTTGAGCAGGGTCTTGGTAGTGAGCTTTCCACCCGACAGATTGAGTGTGGCAGTCGCTGAAGGACTGTCGCCAATTACCGTAAGACCATCGCTCATGCCATGGGGGGCATCCTCGACTTTTATCCACCCTGCTGAAATATTTAGTACAGCACTGTCGCCGAAATTCGTGGCCAGGATCAGATTCCCCGCGTGTTGACCTACTGAATCGACAGCCACGGTGCCATTGTCGATAATCGCGGTGTCATAGCGGGATGGCTGCCAAGGATGAACCGAACTGGGACTAGGGTTGGCATCCCAATTGAGGATGTGGGCATATCGGCCATCACCATTAGCATTATTAAAAACGATCGCGTTTGGAGCTGGCCAGGCGGCTATGTCGTTGAGGTATTCTTCTAGATTTGTGTAGCCGTCATTGTCAAAATCCCCCGTATCGTCGCGAGCATCTGGGTCGAGACCATGTTCCAGTTCCCAGTAGGTTGGCATCCCGTCTCCAACACCGTATCCGACGCTTGCTTCGGTATCCCAATCGTTAGTTCGGTTGACTTGAGGGGTGTTCTTCAGCGCACGCCATTCGACCCCTTCATTGGGATCATTATTCCAGGGATCGTCCGCCCAGGCCATGATCTTACCCGTTCCTGTACGAGTCTCATGGATAATCCGCTCGTCAGGAGTGTCGATCACACCGTCGCGTGTCCACCAATTGGCTCCTACATAGTCAAGCACTCGGTCAAACGCATCACGTGCAGTGTCGGTTGTTCCAGCGTAAGTGGTAACACCACCGGACCACAGTGGATTGGAGGCGCCACCAGATACAGTCGTCCCATCATCAGGATCATCATCCCTGTTTGTGTCGAGCAGGTTGCCTTGGCGATAGATTCTGCTGTTACCACTTACTACGCTTGTGCCACCGTTGGTAGTCGTCAAGCCAGTGTTCGATCCACCGATAGGATTGTCGCCACCATGGCCCGCAAGATAGAAGTTGCCGATCAAGTTGGCTAATGTTGGGCTGTTTATGGCACCTGCTGTCCCCATCCAATTGTAAAAGACGTTATTGCGAAAATCATAATAGGCAGCGTTGCGCTGTGTTTGTGGCATTCGGGATTTCTGATGCGCATAGAGATTGTGATGGAAGCTGATTGCAGCCCCTGGACCAGCCTCCAGCAGTGAGCCTAGGGCGTGTCCTGTGAAACCACCTCCTTCGGCATCCCATTGCGGGTAATTCTGTCCCTGAGAAATATTGCTAAATTGGACCGTGATGTTGTTGGCAACCTCATTCATCGAGATCGTTTCGTCTGTAGCATAAAGAGTGCTGACGTGATCAATCATGAGATTCGTGCCCGAGATGTCCATCGCATCGTAAACGGTGGCATCAGGAAAAATCCCAGGGCCGAGTGTGCTGGGCTGAGGTGCGGGCTGCTGGGGAAAGGGGTCTCCTGGTTTCCACCAATTACGCATTCCATAACCTGACGCCACGGTGATATTACGGATAATGTTGTTATTACCTTGGGGTTTGAGTCCGCCTCCCATAAAAATGACGCCTGCACCAGGAGCACTTTGACCGGCTAAGGTAACGTTTGTGCCCCCGATCGTAAGTCTCGATTGAGCGTCCCAGCCATTCCCATTGGGGTCCCATTCCATCTGTGGCAAGCGTCCCAGGCTGAAAACACCGCCTACGTCGAACACGATCGTACGCGGTACACCACTAGGAAAGTTATTATTGTCCAAGCCATAACGAATCGTACCGAAGTCGAACCTTGCAGGATCATCAATCGCGGAATTCAGCTTTGTAACGTGATACACGATGCCGCCACGACCTCCCGAAACATTTTTTGCTGCTCCGTCTGCTCCTGGAAAAGCAGGAACTTGAGCCTCTACTTGGGGAGATTGGGCTGTGAATAAAAGGTTTAAAATGAAGAGAAATAGCCTGAATGAACCGGAAGACTTGGATCTTTTCAAAGATTGTAGAGTCAGTCTCATTTGGCGTATAAATTCACGGCATAAAGAATTCATGAGGGAGATTCTTGCCACAAGGAGGGAGTTCAAAATGTGGCATTTAAGATACGCATTTAATGGCAATGATAGGCTTGTTCAGCGTTGCGATATAGCGGAGTGAGTTGCAATAGATCGCCAAAATACCGCAATTTAGCTGTGTTTTTCTTCGAGATAGGATATTGCTTTTCGATTAAATTTCTCTTGCATTAGAGCTGGCGTCCAAGACGCTTTCTACGTAGCTCTGTTGCAATTCTCCCTTCTAAGTAGAGCGTTTGTTCTAGGGATACTGCCAAACCTGAAATGCAAGGTGTCGGACAGTTTTTGCAAGAAACGCTCGCTGAATGCAACAGTGATCTGCGATAGTTTGTAGTTGAACCTTCACTTTCGGTTTTGACTAGAATTCTGTTCACCCCGTTTTATCTCGACGAAGGCTCATCTACAGGTTTCCGATTCCAAGCAAAGGTATCCACATGAAGCTTCTAAGAGTTCTCTGCAGTGTATTGCCCTTCGTAGTTCTGCCGGTCGTAGAATCGATAAACTGGGCAAGTGCCTTCGCGGCTGCCCCATTGCGAATTGATTTCAGCTTGGCCTCGGGTCGTAGCGACACAGCAACTCCTGGGTGGCAAGAGTGGCAAGTCCCCAATGGGTCTGAAGCAGCAAGGTCCTTCGGCGAGATTCAAGTCAGACTGCGTTCCATGGAAGAAGGCAATGAACTTCAGGGCCAATGGTACAAGGCTGCTCTGGCTACTGGTGCAACCATGGCGGCCGATGGGATTGCTGTCGAGAGCAAGAAGGAGCCCGCAGCCATTCAAGTCGAGATCGAGGGCCTGCAACCGGGGCCCCACTCGCTGGTCACCTATCACAATGTCGTGACAGGTGACGAGCCCGGATCCTATTTTATATCCCTTAATGGAAACAAGGTGATTGATAGCGTGAAACCGACTTCGAGTGTGCCTATTAATGAAGATGCCCAGAGCGCCTATCTGGAATTTGAAGCGAAGGCAGGGGAGCCCGTCTTTCTCACAATTGCGGCCAATCCGGAGAACGAGAATCACGTGATTCTCAATGGGATCGAGATAGACGGTTCCGATCCTAAACACAAGGCACGTAAACCTGTACCTGATGATGGCGATTGGCACGCCGACGGTGATTCCGGCCAAATTAAGCTTACCTGGTCACAGCCTTCATCAGCGATTAAGCACTTGATCTATGTTGCTTCTGATACTGACGCTGCTCGTGCGGAAGAAAAGATAGCAACCGCAGAAGAGAATTCTGAATTACTTGTTGAGAGTACACCAAACAACAACATTTTGTTTACTGTTGATCCTCAAGCTAGCCAACTTTGCTACTGCTGGCGAGTAGACTGCATCGATAGTGCCGGCAAACTCACTCGCGGTGACGTCTGGAAGTTTCGCGTTCGCCATCTCGCATTTCCAGGGGCGGAGGGTTATGGACGCTTCGCTATCGGCGGACGAGGTGGCCGCGTGATTAAAGTCACCAATTTGAATGATAGCGGCCCTGGTAGCTTGCGTGCCGCAGTCGAAGCAAAGGGTCCACGCACTGTCATTTTTGACGTTGGAGGCCGAATTGTTCTACAAGACCGGCTCATTATTCGAGACCCTTACCTGACCTTGGCTGGTCAAACGGCTCCTGGCAAGGGAATCTGTATCTCGAATTACAACTTGGGATTACTTGGGTCTCATGATTGTATCTTGCGATTCCTCCGTGTTCGCCCCGGTGATACGGCAGGGGAAACCTTAGACGGCATGGGAATGGCTAGCTGTGACAACAGTATCGTCGACCATTGTTCCATAAGCTGGACTCAAGACGAGGCATTCAGTTCCCGTGGTGCCAAGGATATTACCTTGCAACGCACCTTGATCTCTGAGGCACTGAATGTCGCAGGTCATAAGAAATACAAAAAGGGAACTCAGCACGGCTACGCAGCCAGCATCGGTGGGGACATCGGCAGCTTCCACCATAACCTTTTGGCACACTGTGCGGGTCGCAACTGGAGTCTGGCAGGGGGACTCGACAAGGCAACTAGACACGCAGGTCGACTCGATATTCGCAATAATGTCGTTTACAACTGGAGCCATCGAACAACCGACGGTGGGGCTCGTGAAGTCAACTTTGTCAACAACTATTACAAACCCGGCAGGGCGAGCAAAGTCTTTCATGTACTAATGGCTGAGCGAGAGGCAGTACCTAGTTTTGGACCTCAGATGTATTATGTCGATGGAAATGTAATGGAAGGTCACTTCGACGCACGCCAAAAGCTGGCAGGCGTGTTTGAACGTCGTGGCGAGCCCCATGAGAATTGGATCGTCAATGATCCATTCTTCGAGTCGTATGTGTCGACCACATCGGCAGAGGAAGCACTGGAAGATGTTTTATCCGACGTAGGCTGTAATCGTCCAGTATTGGACGAACACGACAAACGAGTGATCGAGGAGACCCGTACCGGCACGACAACCTACGAAGGGAGTGTCACAGGGTTGCCGGGGTTGCCCGACTCTCAAGAAGATGTCGGCGGCTGGGAAGAATATCCTGAAACCTATCGACCTGCCGACTGGGATACCGATGGCGATGGCTTGCCAAACTGGTGGGAGGAGCGTGAGGGACTCAATCCAAATTCCACTCCCAATGATTTTTCAGAAACGCATACTGATGCTGACGGTGATGGATACACGAACCTTGAAGAATACCTCCATTGGATGGCCGATAACTACTATACCGAACAATGAGCTTCCTCCACTTGTTTCGAACATCATTTTTCTCGGCACTTCTTATCGTTGGCTTGGCAGCTTGCGCGCCAGATTCAACTTACGCTGAGGACTCTTCAGATGCAGAAGAACTCGAAGAGGTCTATCTGTTCACTACATTCCGTGGAAACGGGGAGGATGGCCTCAGGTTTGCCTATAGTTTCGATGGGCTTAAGTGGGTAAATGTCCCAGGCAGTTTTCTAAAGGCTCTGGTCGGCGACAGCAAACTAATGCGTGACCCCAGTCTACTCCGAGGCCCTGATGGAACTTTTCATCTCGTGTGGACCACCGGCTGGCGCAAAGATCAGGGGTTTGGTCATTCTAGCTCTGCCGATCTGGTCCATTGGGCACCTCAGCAATTCGTGCCAGTCATGCAGCATGAACCTTCCTCGGTCAACGTCTGGGCTCCCGAATTGTTTTATGATGATAGAGAAGAGCAATACATCATTTGTTGGGCATCGACGATTCCGGGGAGATTTCCTGATTATCAGGAGGACCACGACAACAACCACCGGATGTACTACACGACAACTAAAGATTTCAAGACTTTTGCTCCAACCAAGTTGTTTCTTGATCCAGATTTCAGCGTGATCGATTGTAAGATTGTAGAACGTGAAGATGATTACGTATTGGTTTTAAAAGACAATACGCGACCTGAACTCAATCTTCGCGTTGCCTTTGGAACTAGCCCCCTTGGCCCGTGGGAAAGTATTAGCCCACCATTCACTCGGCAATTTACTGAGGGCCCCACGGTACTCAAATTAGGCGACCAATGGGTGATCTATTACGATGCCTATCGCGATTACACTTATGGGGCTGTAAGCACTACCGATTTCAAAAATTTCACTGATTTTGACGATCAAGTCTCTTTCCCATCAGGTCATAAGCATGGGACAGCAATCAAGATAACTCGCAAGGAACTGGCGTACCTAATACGAGTCGGCAGCGAACAGGTTCACGACGTGAGATTGCCCGTAGAACCGGCCCTTCCGCAAGCGGCGATCGACATACGGCTTGCCGAGATTGATCGGGTTGCTGAGTCGGGACCTTTCCAGCCGAACTGGGATTCGCTGAAGGAGTTTGCGACCCCCGAATGGCTCCGCGACGGCAAGTTTGGCCTCTTTATCCATTGGGGACCTTACTCAGTCCCTGCCTTTGGCAGCGAATGGTATCCCCGCAACATGTACACAAAGGGAACGCCCGAATACGATCATCATCTCAAAAAGTACGGATCGCATGCCACATTTGGCTACAAAGATTTCATTCCGCAGTTTAAGGCTGAGAAGTTTGATCCGGGTGAGTGGGCCGAATTGTTTCACGAGGCAGGGGTACAGTATGTCATTCCTGTCGCGGAGCACCACGATGGCTTTCCGATGTACGATAGCCAGTACACGGACTGGTCTGCAACAAAGAAGGGTCCCCAACGGGACATTCTGGGTGAGCTAGCCCCCGCACTTCGCAAGCAGAACATCGTGTTTGGAGCCTCGTCTCATCGTGCCGAGCATTGGTGGTTTTTCGATCAAGGCATGCTCATCGACTCCGATGTTCTGGACCCCGAATTCAGCGATCTCTATGGACCAGCCAACAACAAGCGGGTTGCCGAGACTCATGCCGAAATGCCCGACAAACAGTTCCTTGACGATTGGCTGCTACGGACCTGTGAAATCGTCGACAAATATCAACCCCAAGTCATGTATTTCGATTGGTGGATTTGCCAACCGGTTTTTCAGCCCTATCTGCAGCGTTTTGCTGCATACTACTACAACCGAGGGGCTGAGTGGGGCAAACAAGTTGCCATTAATTTTAAGGAATGGGAAGGGCAATCATTTCCACAAGGAACGGGAGTCTTCGACATCGAACGCGGATTGGCGCCAGATATTCGTCCCGATTTTTGGCAGACCGATACCTCTGTCTCGAAAAACTCCTGGGGCTATGTGTCGAATCATGAGTACAAAGACGTCGACAGCATCATTGATGATCTGATCGACGTTGTTAGCAAAAATGGTGCACTGCTACTGAACATCGGCCCGAAAGCAGATGGCACGATTCCCGAGCCGGAGCAGGAGATGCTTCGCGAGATTGGCGGCTGGCTGAAGGTAAATGGAGAGGCGATCTATGGCACGCGACCCTGGAAACAATTTGGCGAAGGACCCACTTTGGCAGTCGGCGGCTCGTTTGCGGATACGAAGCGTGAACCATTCACCAGTGCCGATATCCGCTTCACCACAAAAAATGATAAGCTATATGCCATTGTACTCGCCCCACCGGCGGATAGCATGCTCCTGGTGAAATCCTTGCCTACGGAAGTTGGCACGATCACCTCGGTAGAACTATTGGGATCACAGCATATGCCAAAATGGACTCAAACTGCCGAGGTATTGGCCGTTGAACTCCCCGGCGACCCATTATCAAAGTATGCCGTTGCTTTGAAAATCTCTGGCCTCAACTTAAATCCTTCCACCAAATCACGCGAGTGATCATACCTTGTCCTACGAGGTTTCCCTCATGAAAAATAATACGACTACGCTTGGTGTCATTCTTGGTAATCGAGATTTCTTTCCCGATCAGTTGATCACTGAAGCACGGGCTGACTTGAACGCACTGTTTGAGAAATACAATATCCGTCCGATCTGGGTCTCACCGGAAGAAACCAAACTCGGCGGCGTGGAAACCCATGCTGAGGCTCGAAAGTGTGCTGATTTGTTTCGTAGGCATCGCGATGACATCCAGGGTGTGCTCGTTTGCTTGCCCAATTTTGGCGATGAAAAGGGAGTAGCTGATGTATTGAAAATGGCAGACTTGAATGTCCCCGTGCTGGTACAGGGCTATCCCGACGACCTCGGCCAACTTGGGGTGGAGCGACGACGCGACGCATTCTGCGGCAAGATATCAGTCTGCAATAATCTAGTCCAATCCGGCATCAGATTCTCGCTCACTTCCAAACATGTGACGCATCCAAACTCGGAGGACTTCAAAAAAGACTTGGCGCGCTTCGTCGGTGCCTGCCGGGTGGTCAATGGCATGCGTGGAGTGCGGCTTGGGGCGGTTGGTGCCCGGCCAGGCGCCTTTAATACGGTACGTTACAGCGAAAAGATTCTGGAGCGGCACGGCATCAGTGTCACAACGGTCGATCTCTCTGAATTCATCGCTCAAGTAAGCCAGATAAATGACAAAGAGGACGCCGTTAGTGCGAAGCTGGATGCGATCAAGTCTTATGCTCCAGCACCTGGAGTTCCTGGCGAAAAACTACTCCAGATGGCGAAGTTGGGAGTCGTTCTGGAACGCTGGATGAATGACAACGCCATCGATGCCACTGCGATTCAATGTTGGACCTCAGTGCAGCAGAACCTTGGTTGCAATGTCTGCACGTTGATGAGCATGATGAGCGAAAGTTTTCTCCCCAGCGCCTGCGAGGTGGACGTGCTTGGGGTGCTCACTATGTATGCCATGCAACTGGCGGCTAATTCTCCGGCGGCAATAGTGGATTGGAACAATAACTACGGCGACGATGAAGATAAATGCACCCTGTTCCACTGCGGCAATTGGGCAAAGAGTTTTCTGCCTGATATCACCATCGCCAATGCCCCTATCCTGGGGAGCACTTTGGGAGTTGAGAATACCTATGGCGCCTTAGAGGGTCGAACCCCTGCGGGTCCGCTCACCTATGGTCGGCTCTCCACAGACGATTGCGAAGGTCGTATTCGGGCCTACGTCGGCGAAGGCGAACTCACAAACGACCCCTTGGATACCTTTGGAACGCGCGCCGTAGCGCATGTGCCTCGATTGCAAGAGCTTTTGCATTACGTCTGCCGCGAAGGGTTTGAACACCATGTCGTGATGACCGGCTCGCATTCAGGGGGTATTTTAAAAGAAGCCTTTGAAAACTACCTTGGCTGGGAAACTTATGAACATCGCAGTGATATTCATTGCTAGTCACACTTTTATTGTAATGCACACTGACACTTTCTCTAAACTATGACCGACCAGCAGTTACAACTCAAATCGATTCAGTACCGGCAGAAGCTCTTGCGCTATATTACCGAGGCGGGTGCTGGCCACACGGGAGGAAGTCTCTCGTGCGTCGATATTCTCAACGTGCTTTACAATCGTGTCATGAACGTGTCCCCAGAGAACTTCGATCACCCTGATCGCGATCGCTACATCCAGAGCAAGGGACACTCGGTCGAAGCGTTATACGTCGTGTTGGCCGACAAGGGCTTTTATCCGGAAGCGGAACTGAAAACGCTCTGCCAATACCAATCCCCATTCGTGGGACATCCCACCCGCAAGGTTCCCGGAATCGAAATGAACACCGGCGCCCTTGGCCACGGCTTGCCGATCTGCGTTGGCTTGGCTCTTGCCGGCAAAATGGACAACGCTCAGCATCGGGTCTTCACACTCTTAGGTGACGGCGAACTTGCCGAGGGCTCTAACTGGGAAGCAGCCATGAGTGCCGCTCACTATAAGCTCGAAAATCTCACCGCGATCCTTGATCATAACACGCTTCAGATTACCGGCCATACACGCGACGTATGTAGTAACGAGCCGGTCGACGAAAAGTTTGCCAGCTTTGGTTGGCACGTGGTTAGTGTCGATGGTCATGACCTCACAGCACTCACAAAAGTTCTCACTGCCAAGCCAATTCCAGGAAAACCAACCATGGTGATCGCCAACACGGTGAAGGGCAGGGGGGTGAGTTTCATGGAAAATGTGGTGAGTTGGCACCACGGCGTCCCCTCGCCTGAGCAATACGAGGCGGCTCAGGCAGAACTGATCCAAAAGCAGTCCGCATTGAGTGAGGTCCGATGAGTGCTCCTGCTCCCAGTATGTTTTCCCCGGCAGCCCAGGCGATGATCGCAAAGCTGGGCCTGAACAAGGGCCGGGCCAATCTCGAAGAATTTGCCGCCACCCTGCAGGAGCTTGCCGAGCGTGATCACCATATCATCGCCGTCACAAGTGATTCGCGTGGTTCCGGAAAACTTGGGCCTTTCGGTAAAGCACTCCCTCAGCAAATCGTCGAGGTGGGAATCGCCGAACAGAACCTGGTTGGCATCGCCGCCGGGCTTGCTGCGGCTGGCAAAAAATCCTTTGGCGTCTCCCCTGCCTGTTTTCTCACCGCACGCGCCCTGGAGCAGATCAAGAACGACATTTGCTACTCCGACGTACCTGCCACCGTGGTCGGGATCAGCGCGGGAGTGAGTTACGGCGCCTTGGGCAGTACGCATCACTCGCTACACGACTTGGCCGCCCTACGGGCGATTGTAAATATCACCATCCTTGTCCCTGCCGACAATTTTGAAACCCGAGAAGCGATCCGTGCTGCCGCTGCTTCCGAACATCCCGTGTATGTCCGCTTCGGCAAAGCGGCTATGTACGACCTGCACGGTTCGAATACTCGATTCGAAGTCGGCAAGGCGATCACCCTCCGCGAAGGCACCGACGTCGCGTTTATCGCCACGGGTGAAACGGTGATTCACTGTCTGCTCGCCGCCGAGAAGTTGGCCGAAGAAGGTTTGTCGGCCCGGGTTGTGAGCATGCATACCGTAAAACCTTTGGACGAACAGGCCATCCTGGCAGCGGGCCGCGACTGTCGCGCTTTAGTCACTGCCGAAGAACACTCGGTGCACGGCGGGCTGGGGGAAGCGTGCGCGGCCGTGTTGATGCAGGCTGGAGTGACCGTGCCACTCAAGATCGTTGGTATCCCTGATGAAGACACCGTCACAGGCAGCCAGGCCGACATCTTCCGCCATTACGGCCTTTCAATGGAGGGGCTCAGCCAAGCTGCTCTTGAACAACTCAAACGCGCGGAATCCCTCGTATGAGTTTCATTCTCGCCATCGACCAGAGCACCTCCGCCACGAAGGGCGTGCTGTTTAGCGAGTCGGGCGAACTAGTGGATAAGGTCTCCAGCGATCACCGGCAGATTTATCCCCAGGCCGGCTGGCTGGAACATGATGCCGCTGAAATCTG
The DNA here is from genome assembly GCA_937925545.1 of uncultured Planctomycetaceae bacterium. Classification (GTDB taxonomy): domain Bacteria; phylum Planctomycetota; class Planctomycetia; order Pirellulales; family Lacipirellulaceae; genus Bythopirellula. The sequence continues at coordinate 117,033 of CALALR010000012.1, read as the reverse complement.
GAAGAATGTGCTGAAAGTCATCCGCGAACTTGCGGAGCGGAACGATCTTCATGCCAACCAACCACTCGGCATCAGCATCGCCAATCAACGCGAAACTTTTGTCGTTTTTGATCGGAAGACGGGCGAGCCACTCCATAACGCAATTGTGTGGCAGTGTCGTCGGGGCGCTCTCCTGTGTGACGAGCTACGCGAGCAGGGAAAAGAGCCGCTGATACGCGCCAGGACAGGCCTCAAGCTCGATACGTATTTCCCCGCCGCCAAGATTTCCTGGCTCATGCGCCAATATCCCGACATCGCTGCAAAGATTCACTCAGGTGAGGCCGTCATTGGCACAATCGACGCATATCTTATTCACCGCCTGACACGCGGGGAGGTTTTTGCCACCGATCACACCAATGCCAGCCGCACATTGCTCTACAATGTGCACCAACTCCACTGGGATCAAGAATTGTGCAATCTCTTTGCGGTCCCGATGCATGCCCTCCCGAAAGTGCAACCGTGCGATGCCCGGTTCGGTAAAACGGATGTCGAAGGGTTGTTCACCGAGCCGCTCCCCATTTGTGGCGTGATGGGCGACTCACAGGCCTCGCTGTTTGCCCAGCAGTGTTACGAACCGGGTATGGGAAAGGCCACCTTCGGCACAGGCACGTCTGTCCTGGTGAATGTCGGCACGAACTCGAAGCTCACGCTGGAAGGTGCAGTGCTCGCCCTGGCGTGGGTCATCGACCGTGAGCCCACTTACGCCCTGGAAGGAATCATCAACTATTCTTCCGCCACCATCGCCTGGCTCAAGGACCAACTCGGCTTGATCGCCGACGCGTCAGAGAGCGAGGCACTTGCCAGACAAGTGGAAGACAACGGAGGCGTCTATCTGGTCCCCGCCTTCGCCGGACTCAGCGCGCCCCATTGGCAGCCCGAGGCCCGCGCCGCCATCCTGGGGATGAGTGGCCACACATCCAAGGCACACGTCGTGCGGGCGGCGCTCGAATCGATCGGCTATCAAATCCGCGACGTGCTGGATATGATCCACGACGAGTCAGGCATCACCCCCAACCTGTTGCGCGCCGACGGCGGCCCCACTCGCAACAACTTCCTGATGCAATTCACCGCCGACATCACCCAACTCCCCTGGAGCGTCTCCAGTGTCGTCGAGTCCTCCGCCCTAGGCGCCGCCATGGCAGGCCTGCTGAGATTGGGAGCTACTTCTCTCGAAACACTGGCAAATCAACCCCGCTCCGATAAAGAATTCATCCCTCAGATACCATCAGCCGAGGCCGACCGACTCCACCAGGCATGGCAAGCAGCGGTGAAAAGAGTACTGTGAGGGCATTAGTTTCGCCTGTGACCCTAAATTCGATGTTTATAGAGAAGAAGGAAGGACTTCGCCGAATCAACTGATTTCTGCAAGTCTTTCCATTCAATCATTTACCACGAACAATCAGCACCCAATCCGTCTCACGATCCGGCGGCGTAAATTGAATCGCCTTGGTACCTACACGGCGTTCGTCCACTGCTTCGGTGGCCAGTTCTTCTTCAGAAACTTTAACTTCATCAACGGGTTCTTGCTCACCGGTTTTGGCGTTCAACCAAATGTTATTCGCATAGGATGAAGCCGTCAGGTTAAGCGTGAATGGCTCGCCGGCCGTGGAGAATACGAGATACTGCTTGCCAGGTTCGGCCAGGCACCAGACGCGGAAGGGGTCGTGTTGGGTTAAGAGGTGGTCCTGTGGAGTCATGCGGTGGAAGGCGATCTCCTCGGCCATCGTCTTGGCGAGGATGTCGATGTACTGAGCCGACTTGGTAAATGGATTGTCGTCGCCGTGGAACGGCATGCCTTCAGGGCCGCGGACGGCGAGTTCGTATTCTTTGGCATGGCCATTCCAGCAGAAGGAACTCGCGGCGGTGGCACAACCCCAGGCCGCCTGCCGGAGGTCGTCCTGCGTGGCCCCAGTGCGTTCGTGCCAATAGCGGCGCCAGAGGGCGTTGCCCTCGGACATGTAAACGGGCTTGCCTGGGACGTAACCGACGAGGCAGGCCTGATGGTGGGTCCAGGCAGTCTTGCGATAAAGCCGATCCAACGGTTTTTCGGGAGCGGCGATGAAATGATTTTCTATCGCGGCAAACGTGTACTCAGGCCGCTGGTATTCGTTGTCGCGAGGATGTTCATCCTGATAGGTCCGCAAGTGGTTGAACACATCGTATTTTTCTAACCGGCGTGCCAGGCCCAGCTCATGACTTTCGCGATGACCAGGATCTTCCCAGACAAAATTCCAGCCGGCAACATTGGCAAACGGCGCGACACGGGCCACCACATAGCGAACATAGAAGTCTTTCTCTTCTTCGCTCAGTTTCTCCCAACTCGGCCCGTCGTTCTTGCGGCCTTCGAACCCTAGAAACATGTGCACGCCGACGTTGCGGTCATTGAGCCAGCCGAGATGCCGCTCGATCATCTGCCAGACGTTTAGTCGCATCGTGCTCGATGCCTTTCCTTCCTCATACAGTGCGAGGTCCTGGGTCGACGGCGCAGGGCCATCGAGATAATACTGGCCAAAGCAACAGAGCGAGAGCAGCCAGTTTACTTGCAGGTGGTTGTAGCCGCGATCGATGAGTGGCTGGTAGACGTTTGCCGTGACCCAATCAAATGGCTGGGCAATCGAACCATGGCCCGTTTCGTAATAGGACTTGATCCAGACAGGGTCCGTCCCGTTGTAAGCAAACCAGTGGGGATTCTCTTTGTAAGCTCGCAGAATGCCTGTGCCAGCGCCAGTCGAGACACACTCAAAAGTTCCCGATCCGCCGGGAGTGCCATCGCTCCAGGACCAGGTGTATTTCCATTCGCCTATTTCATCAGGCATAAAGCGCAGCTTCCAGACATTGCCGTTTTTGGAATCACCACCCCCTTGCCCATCGCCGTCGAAGAAACCGGCGAATTCTGTTTCTTTGGAAGAAGGAGACGTGTACTTGCAAATTAGTTCCGCATCTTTGAATTTGTTCTTGTAGGCTTTGCTGTTCTCAATAGACTTCTCAAATATTCGATAAAGTCCCACCTCATCTGTTGCAGCAACGATGCTGGATGCACTAAAACTGAGGTGCCACAATACGGCAAGAATTACGAAGTGGGAACAGGCTTTTCTCGGATAAGACATCGCAATGGCTCGCTGGGGTTTCCCTAACCATACGCCAAACATTGGCAACTATCAATCAACAATTCGTGCCTGATTTTACAGTTGCGAGCTTTCGGAAGTTCGGTTCGTGAATCGAGAGTGAATAGATGGACTCCTCCAATACGCCTACGTTGGTCGAACGACTAGACGCGCTCTATGAGTACGACCGCGAACCTGTCAAGGAGGACAAGCTCTATGGGTGGAGCACATTTATCGCCATGTTTGCCAGCGAGCATATCGCTGGAACCGAGTTTGTGCTGGGTACGCTGTTGGTTTTACATGGCGTAACCGCTTTCGACGTCTTCGCCGGATTGGCTCTTGGAAATCTTTTGGCAGTGCTGAGTTGGGCATTCATGTGCGCACCTATCGCTGTCAAGGAACGGCTTACGGTCTATTGGCAGATTCGTAAAATTGCAGGCCCTTACCTCACAGTGCTTTATTCCGGACTGTTTGCCATCATCCTGTGTCTGTTGGCTGGTTCGATGGTGAATGTATCAACGACGGCAGTCTCGTTGACCATGGGAATTCCCAGTCCCAATTATGCTGCTGGGGAAACCGTTCCGAGCATCCCCTGGATTCTCGTTGCTGTGGGGGTGGGCACAGTCATTGCCGTTTTAGCAGTTTTGGGATTCGAGCGGCTGACTCACTTTGCCAAGGTCGTCGCGCCTTGGATGCCGTTTGTGTTTTTGGCTGGTGCCATCGCATCCCTGCCTTCGTTGGGAGTGACAAATTTGAGTCAGTTTTGGGATGTCGCCAACGAGAAAATCTGGACCGGTGAAGCCCACGAAGGACACATGCAATATGGATTCTGGTCGTGTGTCGGTCTGGCGTGGCTTTGCAATATCTGTCAGCACATGGGGATGGGAGATGTCACAATCTTTCGCTACGCACGGAAATGGCAAATGGGCTTCTGTTCGGCATTCGGCATGTTCCTGGGGCACTATATGGCGTGGATTTGCTCTGGGATTCTTTGTGCTGCATTTGTCCACACAAGACTTGCCGCTGGTGATATGTCTCCGAATCCTACCCCTGCCAATATTGCAATGCTCGGAGCTGGTTATGCCGGGATTGTCTGTGTACTGTTGGCCGGTTGGACCACTGCCAACCCCACACTCTATCGTGCAGGACTTGCATTTCAGGTGGCGACTCCCAACTGGCGGCGGTGGATAGTCACATTAATCGCAGGAGTCGTCATGATTATCACTGCCTGTATTCCCGCCGTGCTACATTACCTTGACCGCATTGTCGCTTACTACGGCCTGTTCTTCATGCCGCTGGGGGCGTTCATCTTCATTGATTTCTGGCTGTTTCCCCGCCTTGGTCTCGTGCAAAATTATGCTGAGCGGAAAGGACTGTTGGCCAGTTGGCCGGCTGCTGTGGGTTGGTTCGGTTCCTTCGCAATTTGTTTCTTGCTATACGCGAAGGACAACTACGAAAGCTTAGGTTGGATCAACGACCGTCTGCCAGCAATGTTGGCTAAATACCATGCCGACCTATTCTCGCAAGTACTTCCTGCGTGGGTGATTGCGGTCACTCTCTACACGGTCTGCAGTCTGGTGCAGCAGCGATTATCTCCAACAGTCCTCTCATCGGAGGTGCAACAGTGACCAAGAATTCCCATTTCTTCCTTCGACTGGTCTCGTACTCCGGGTTAGCAATCTCGTTTTTGCCAGCATTGTTGGTGTTTCAGGGAATGATGGCCAAGGAAACCTATTTCCAATTGTTATTGGTGGGTATGCTGCTTTGGTTTGGTACTGCAATTTTTTGGATCAAACCTGACGATCTGGGTGGATGATTCGTAAAGCGGGTTGGACGATGGATGACGCTACGAGAATTGAGCATCTTCGCTGTGAGTATTTAATCAATCCGCTTGGAATCGATGAACTTTCTCCACGTTTTAGCTGGCTCATGCAGAGCGACCGTCGAGGGGCTCGACAGATCGCCTGGCGAATCCAGGTAGCGACTACCCTGCAACACCTGGTAGCAGGCCAGGCTGACTTGTGGGATAGCGGGCGGGTGGAAGGTGATCGAACATGCCAAATCGAATACGCGGGGACTGCGCTCCGTTCACGAATGGCTTGCCATTGGCAAGTAACTCTTTGGGATGAGCAAGGCAATTCCACTGCGAGCCAACCTGCTGTGTGGACCATGGGACTCTTGGAGCCTGGCGACTGGCAGGCCCAATGGATAACCCACGATCCGGCGATCATTCGACGCGATCCAGAAGCAATCGCAGGAACCAAAACAGAGCCTGGCACACCTGCACTCTTTCGCAAGGAATTTGACGTACCAAGCCCGATTCGTCGTGCGACTCTCTATACCACTGCACGTGGGTTAGTCGACCTGAGGCTAAACGGTGCTCAGGTCACCCAAGATCGCTTTTTGCCCGAGTGGACAGACTATAACAAGCGTTTACAGTATCGAACCTTTGATGTCACTCCACTTCTCGCTCGGGGATCAAACGCATTTGGCGTTACCTTAGGTGATGGTTGGTGGAGCGGGTATGTTGGCTGGCAGGAAACGAGAGGGCAGTATGGGACGCTGGAAAACAGTTTTCTCATGCAACTTGAGATTGAATTGGCAGATGGTAAGACGCTTGTTTGCGCTAGCGACAATACTTGGCAGTGCAATACAGGGCCGATCTTGTTCAGCGATTTCATGATGGGAGAGACATTCGACGCTCGTAGGGAGCATAGTGGCTGGGATCAGCCGCATTTTGATGATGCTAATTGGCTTTCAGCTATGGAAATCGAGCCTCCCCGAGTTCACATCCCGCACTTTGGCTTCTCGAACAATGTGCAAGAAGACACTGCTGATCCCTTGTCGCTGGTGTCCCAGCGGAGTGAGCCGGTCCGAATCGTCGAGAGGCTTACACCTGTTTCCGTCAATCAAGTGTCCCCTGAAACGTTCGTCTACGACCTTGGTCAAAACATTGCGGGCTGGGTGGAGATCTCGCTGTGGGGTCCCCGAGGCACACGTATTAAGCTTCGTCATGCAGAGCGATTGAACCCTGACGGAACTGTTTACACGGAGAATCTTCGGCGAGCCACAGCGACAGACGTTTATATCCTCAAGGGCAAAGGCAAGGAAACCTGGCATCCTCGCTTCACGTTTCATGGTTTTCAATACATCGAGCTGACGGGACTTGATGCTCCACTACCGCTGGAAGACATCCAGGGCTGCGTGCTCATGAGTGCCACGGCGTTGACCGGTGAATTTGAGTGTTCTCACCCCTTAGTGAATCGACTCTGGAAGAATGCTTTGTGGGGTCAGAAAGGGAATTTCCTCAGCGTTCCAACCGACTGCCCACAGCGGGACGAACGTTTGGGCTGGATGGGAGATGCCCAAGTCTTTCTTCGCACGGCAACCTATAACATGGACGTCGCCGCGTTCTTCACAAAGTGGATGGTGGACGTTACTGACTCACAGGATGTCGATGGTATTTTTCCCGACGTGGCACCAAGGCTGCGCGAAGGTGATAACTTCGTTGGTCTCGATGGTTTGGGTGGAGGTGCTGGTTGGGCGGATGCCGGGATCATCATCCCCTGGACCCTTTGGCGAGTCTATGGAGACCACCGGATTGTCGAGCGTCATTGGGAATCGATGGTCCGTTGGCTCGACTGGCTAGAGCGGATGAACCCCGATTTCATTCGCTCCAATCACCTGGGGAATAACTATGGCGACTGGCTATGCATTCCTTCGGATACGAGTTTTCGCACCCACTCCGAAATGAAAACCCTGCTCGCCACTGCCTACTGGGCAGACGATGCCGCTAAGATGGCAACGATGGCAAGTTCACTAGGTAAGCTAGACGAGGCCGAGCGATTCAATGCCATGCACCATAATGTTCGAGAGGCATTTCAGAAAAAATGGTTGCTTGAAAAGGAACGACTTGCCGTCAACACTCAAACCGCCTATCTATTAGCGCTGGCTTTTAATCTGCTGCCTGAAAACGTGAGAGAGAAAGCCGCGGATCGTCTGGTTGACAACATTCGTCAGCTCGACTGGCATCTGAGCACGGGATTTATCGGCATCAGCCATTTGAATCCAGTGCTAACACTCTCGGGACATTCGGATGTGGCGTATCGCTTACTGTTGAATGAAGATTATCCGTCGTGGCTTTATCCGGTGTTACACGGAGCTACGACTATTTGGGAACGCTGGAACGGATGGACGAAGGAAGAAGGCTTTTTCGATCCTCAGATGAATTCCTTTAATCACTACTCGCTCGGATCTGTGGGGGAATGGCTCTATCGCCATGTGGCGGGTGTTGAACTAGATCCCGATGTTGTCGGTTTTAGGCGATTTGTGATTAAACCGTATCTTGGCAGTGGGCTTTCTTATGCACGAGCGAGCTATAAGTCGATCCATGGGTTGATCAAGAGTCATTGGGAACGAAAAGCGGACGCCATCCATTTGCGAGTCACGATTCCAGCGAATACGATGGCCAAGGTGTTTGTGCCTTGCGATCCAGGTTGCAACCCTTTGGAAAGCGGTAAGCCCTTAGAGGACAGCCCTCTTTTCAGATTTGTCGAGCGTAGCGAACATTATGTAGTAGTTCTGGTCGAATCCGGATCGTATTGGTTCACTGGGCAGGTGAATGAACTCACCGACATCAAAACATGAACTTTACTATAGGAAGCAGGAAGATCGAAATATGATTTATTGCCAAAATAGATGTGTTATTACTTTGCTTTTGCTGCTGGTTGCCACAACTGGCAAATCCTCTTTGGTGGCTGGCCAACAACTTCCATCGGCCTTCAATGGTCGAGACATGGCAGGTTGGCAAGTTCCTGAGAACAACATCTGGTGGGGAGTTACCGAAGGAGTGCTCACGGCCACGAGCGACCCCCAAAAGACCGGTTCCATCCTCTGGACCGAACAGGAATTCACAAACTTTGTCTTTGAATGTGAGTTCAAATTCGGCGAGGGGACCGTGGACTCCGGCGTTTTCTTACGCACCTCGAAGGAACAGATTCAAATCGGCATCTCCGGATCTCTCAAGCGCGATATGACGGCTTCCCCTTATATCGACGGCAAAGGGTATCCCGTTGAAGCCGAAGGCATTCAAAATCTACTTAAGCTGGAAGACTGGAATACTCTGACCATTGTTGCCATGGGGAACAATTACACGGTATGGCTGAACCATAAATACGTGATGAATTACAAATCGGAGACGGCCGTAGTAAAAGGACCCGTCGGGTTGCAGCTCCATCCGAACAACGAGATGTCGGTTCACTTCCGCAACATCCGGATTGCAGAACTGGAATAACTCAACCCTTCTTGGCGAAAAACTGGTATTCACCGGATTCGATTTCGATAATCACCTGTTCTTCCTCGCGGCGAATGTTTCGCACTCCAACAACTTCATCGATCGGCTTACCAGTCTCAAGTATTTTCGCAGCAGCCACTGCCGGTAGATAAACCGTGGCAGTGGTATTAGCTGGAATGTTGACTTTTAGTTCCAAGCCATCTTCGCGCCGGTCCCACCGTACTAGAATCGGCCCCTTCACCGATTCGTAGCTGGCCTCAGCCCACTTGAGATCACCTACGGGAGTGGGTGCGATGATGATGTTCTCAAATCCCGGCTTGTCTGGGTCAGATTGGATTCCAACAAGATTTTCATAGAACCACTCTGTGATATGACCCAGCATGAAGTGATTATGGGACGAATGGTGATTCGCGTCCCAGGCTTCGGTCAAGCTAGTTGCTCCTTTTCTCAGTTGATATCCGTAACCGGGTCGCTCGTCCTGATTGATCATATCGTAAACTAAATCGGAATGCCCCCCATGGGCGAGGGCCTGCAAAACGAAGCGATGCCCCACATCACCGGCTGTAGGAGCATTATTATTCTCCTGAATATCTTTGACCAATGCTTCAAGAACTCGCTCTCGATCGTCGGGCAGTACAAGGTCCATTTCCAGGCCGATTGCATTGACACATTGGGAATTCGTCCCATATGTACCGTCTTCATTGCGAAACTCTTTGACCCACGCATCTCGGATTATCTTTGCCAGTTTGGCATACTTCTGCGAGTCAGCATTGTTCCCTAACAGCTTGGCAATCTTCGACATCAGCTGTGCATCGTAGAAGTAAAATGCCGTTGCAGTGATAGGCGGTTGAGTAAGCTGGGCAAAACCTGGCCGATCGGCAGGTCCTAAATCATACCAATCGCCGAGTCCTTCGCTGACTATGTAATCCACTGCCTGTGACCCGAGATAATCCAGATAGCGTTGCATTGAATCATAGTAATCACTGAAGAGTTTCGTATCCCCGGTGAATAAGTATTGCTGCCAGGGAACCAGGATTACTGCTGATCCCCATTCTGCAGCCGCACGAAATGTTCCAGGAAATTCGACGTACTCTGGTGCGATGTTAGGAACCAGTCCATTGGCCAGTTGGGAATCAGCCATATCGCGCATTCCTTTGGCGAATATTAGCGGCACGTCGAATTCATAGCGGATCGAGGGGCCATTGAGATGATATTGCTCGAGCCACCCGAGTTTCTCACGGTGGGGGCAGTCTGTTAATACAGAAACCATATTGGATCTCTGTGCCCAGCGAACCAAAGTGCGAATCCGATTCAAGAGTTCGTTCGAACAGGAAAACTCTCCCGTTGGCCGGGCGATCGAGTGAACTACAACTCCTGTGCATTGCTCCAGTTGGGGAAGCTCACCTCCCTCGCGGGCAGGAATCTTCTCCACCTGAAGATAGCGACAGCCTGCATAAAAGAACTGAGGAAACCACGTTTCTGGATCGTTAGTTGCCTTCGTATATTGCCAAAAGGCAGGCCCACGATTGCCCCCACAAGTATCGCGATTGATCGTTCCATCATTGTGAAGCACCTCGGCATGCGTCAACTTAATCGTACTGCCAGCAGGTCCCGCCACCATAATTCGTGGCATGTATGATGCATTTTGCCCGAGATCAACCACCTCAGTTGATTCATTGAGATTGTCTATTGAGACGGGCTGAATATCCTCTATTGCTTGGATCGGCGGAGCGCTGGCAGAGAATCCACGAAGTATACCACTAGGACGAACTAATTCCACTGCCGGTGTCCATCCTGAATCATCAAACCCAGCTTGATTCCAGCCTTTTTCTACCAGACGGGCGTCAAAGTCCTCACCTCCGTATACGTCGTTGTATGTAACTGGACCACGCGAAACCCGCCAGGATTCGTCAGTAGGTATAATCTCTCGCGTATCGTCGTCGTATTCTAATTCAATTTGTCCAAAGGCTCTCATAGGCCCGAAAGTCCCTTGAAACTTACTGAAGCGATTCCGACGCTCTGCGTGATACATCCCTTTGCCCAGTGCGATTCCGATGGTGTTTTCACCTTTTTGAACCAACTCCGTTATGTCGTGCGTTTCGTACAAGCAAGTTTTGTTATATTTGCTCCATCCAGGGGAGAGTAAATTGTCTGTAGTTTTCGTCCCGTTGAGCGACATCTCAAAGTGCCCTAGCCCACAAAAGTGTACCAATGCGCGCTGCAATCCGGGTCGGATGGTAAAATCCTTACGCATGAGCAGTCCCTCAGACATCCATGGCGCAACGATCCATTTCGCTTCCAAATCTTCGTCAGTTAAGATACCTGTTGTCCAAGTTGCGATAGGACTCCAAGTTGTTGGCAGATCCTTGGCGTCCCAAGCCCGCACCTTCCAAAACACCTGTTGCGAAGATTTTAGAGGCTGACCTTCATAGGAAATAAGTGTCGTTTTATCTGAGACTTGTTTCCCCGTGTCCCAGAGATCGCCCGTGTCATTTTCCAAGAGCTCTGGCGAAGTGGCAACAAGTATTTGATAGGAGGTTTGATATTGGCCGCGAACCCTACTCTTTAATTGCCAAATCAATCTCGGTTTGGCAATATCGACGCCTAGAGGATCCTGTGCGTATTCACATTTCAGGTTCTCGACTGTTAATTCATGTGAATCGGAAGCCCCTTCAAGTGAGATGACAGGACAAACAAGCAGTACTATTGCGATCAGAATGCCAAAGCGCATATCTAAACCCTGCAAAGTGATTTGACACCCTGGAACTTTGCTTCTTAAGCCGATGACTAACGACAAAGGAACTAATTATCCGCCTTCGCAGGCGTTTCACTCTTCGCAGTTCTTGCCAAAAGTCGATTTTTGAATTCTTTCAAATCTTCCTGATGAATTGGCTCGGCATTGATGTGCACAGAACCACCACCAACAACGGGCAGTTCATCAGCTCCGCTACGACTGAGAATTGAGAGAAGGCGGGTAGCTTCATAACCATATTTGTAAGGATCTTGAGCAATCGTTGCATAAATATATCCTGCCTCGATACCATCGAGAGTTTCAGGTTCGGCGTCGAATGTGACAACCTTAATTTTGCCAAGCTTATCTTCTTCTTTCAGAGCGTCCAGAATAAGAGCCGCGTGCTGTGAGTTCATACCGACGATACATGCTAAATCTGGATGTGACTTGAGTGTTACTTGAATGTTTTGCTTTGTTATTGTTGCGTCTCCGTTATCGATCAAGAAACCGACAATATCAAATTTAGGCGCTGGATTCTCTTGATCACTGTCAGCTGCCGGCTTATTGAGAGTCTCTTCGAAGCCACTCTTACGATCAATCATGTTGCCTTTAGTCAAATTTGCCATTAACACCAGAATCTTACCACCGTCAGGTAAGGCTTCGGCAACCAGTTTGGCACAAATCCCACCCGCGCCGTAGTTACTGGTTCCTACGTGACCACGCCGCATGGAATGCGGTGCATCCGAGTCAAAAGTGACGACATTAGTCTGTTGTTGGATTCGATTTATCAGGTTCGTCTGACCTTCGGCATCCAAAGGGCTAAGTGCAACACCATCCAAGTTTTTTAAGTCGAGACCCGTAAGTATTGTCATCTGCTGATCCAGACTTTCGTCCTTTTTCGGCAGCTCAATCAGAACTTCACAGTCCAACTCTTTCGCAGCAGCTCGCGCTCCTTCAGCGGTAAGCTGCCAATACGGTCCTGACCCGCCTGTAACAAATGCTAATCTGGGAGTAGTAGGAATAGGTTTTGCTTCTTTAATTTGGCTGCGATAATAGATAGCAAAACCAATAGCCACTACTGCGACAGATAGGAAGAAAAGATTTGAACGAGACATTGTCTATTTTCCTTTATTAGGAGCACTTAAAAGCATAAAAATGAACAGGAGCATCTATCGAGTCAATCACGCAAGAATTCCTTTGATTACATGTGCTTCCTCAACACCTGTCAGTCTTTGATCCAGCCCTTGAGATTTGTAGGTAAGCCTCGAGTGATCGAGACCAAGTAGTTGAAGAATCGTGGCATGTAGATCACGAACATGGACTTTATCTCGAACCACATTAAATCCCAGACTGTCGGTCTCCCCATAGGTTAACCCAGGAGCTGTTCCTCCTCCAGCCATCCACATCGTGAAAGCATTAGGGTGGTGATCTCGACCATCGTCGTTGTCACCTTCGACCATCGGTGTTCGACCAAACTCTCCCCCCCAAATTACCAGAGTATCCTCCAGCAAACCGCGTTGTTTAAGATCGGTGACCAGAGCAGCAGCAGCCCGATCAGTATCTAGGCAATTTTGCTGAATGTCTTTCACCAATTCACCATGCTGATCCCAAGCCTCATGAAAGATTTCGACAAAGCGAACGCCTCTTTCCACCAATCTTCTGGCCAACAGGCATGAGTTCGCAAATGAGCGCGCACCCGGTTCAGCCCCGTAAAGATCGAGGATGTGCTGTGGTTCTTGTGCCAGATCAGTTGCTTCAGGTGCAGTGGCTTGCATTTGATAAGCCATTTCGAAGGACCGTATCCGAGCTTCGATCTCTGGGTCGCCAAACTCTTCAAAATGTCTCTGATTAAGATTGTTGATTACATCCAATGAATCTCGCTGAAGCTCTCGACTGATACCTGGCGGATTTGAGAGATAAAGCACCGGATCGCCCACCGTTCGGAAGGGTGCGCCTTGATAAACCGGTGGCAGGTATCCACTACCCCAATTGGCACTCCCCGCACTGGGACCTTTTTTACCAGTATTAAAGACCACAAAGCCAGGAAGATTGTTGCATTCACTACCTAACCCGTAGAGGGTCCACGATCCTAGACTCGGTTTCCCGAATTGTTGGGATCCCGTACTCATTTGCAGTTGAGCCGGTGCATGGTTGAAGGCGTCAGTCGTCATCGAACGCACAATCGTAATGTCATCTGCGACTTGAGCGAGGTGAGGCAATAACTCGGAAATTTCTGCGCCGCATGTTCCATGCTTTCCAAACTTGAACTTTGGCCCCATCAGTTTGGAATTGGGCTTGATGAATGCAGCTCGATATCCAGTCAGCAATTCGGGCGGAGGAAGAGAGCCATCAAATTCGACAAGATCTGGCTTGAAGTCGAAAAGCTCCAAATGGCTTGGAGCACCCGCCATAAAAAGAAAAATGATATTCTTGGCTTTAGGTGTGAATTGTGGCTGCTTTGGTGCGATTGGGTCTGTACTCGCTCGAGCAGCGGAGATTCCTGCAAGTTGACCAAGAGCGATAGACCCTAAGCCAATACCGCATTCCTTGAGAAACCATCTGCGAGCCAGAGTTCTAGGAGGAATATTTTGCGTGATTTGTGATTGACAATTCATCTATCTATCACCGTTGTTGGTGAGACACTTCCATTAAGCATATCAGATTAAAAACCAGTTTGGAAACTGACAAAAACATCATTCTTTAGTTACTGTTTCGTCAAGATTCAAAAGCACACGTGAAACAGCAGTCCAAGCCGCGAACTTTGCAGGGTCTAATGAAACCCGAGAAGTTCCTGATTGGTCCATCTTGGTACCAACAAGTTGGGTTTTATCCGAGCTGGATTGAGAAAAAGCATTCTTTTGCTGATTGAGAAACTCCAACAATGCAGCTAACTCTTCCTCGTGGGGTAAACGGCTTAAGCAACGACGGAAAGCATATGTGAGCCGCTCGCGATCGGACTGGGTTTCTAGTTCGAGTGCTCTTTCAGCCAGAGCACGTGCGCAATCGATAAATAGCGGCTCATTGAGTGTTGTCAAAGCCTGAAGCGGGGTGTTGGATCGCGAACGCCGGACACAAGAAACATTGCCACTAGGTGCATCAAATGTTTCTAGCACCGGGTGAGGAACCGAACGGAACCTGAACACATAGAGTGAGCGACGGTATTGCTCTTCTCCGTCCACGTAGGGCCAAGGTTTGACCTCGTAGCTAGCAGGTGGAACAAACAAGAATTCTGGAGCAGGGGGGAAAATACTGGGCCCCCCCAGAGTACGGTTCAGTAACCCACTGGCACTCAGTGCAACATCTCGCACAATTTCTGCGTCAAGTCTTATCCGGGGACCACGAGCCAATAAATGGTTCGAGGGATCCCTTCTTTTCAAGGATGCTGTCGTAACAGACTGTTGTCGGTAGGTCGACGAGGTTGCGATGAGACGATGGATATGCTTTTGTCTCCAATTATTCTCCATTAATTCCACTGCGAGCCAGTCCAACAACTCAGCGTGGGTCGGGGGAGTGCCCTGCAGTCCAAAATCATCAGAAGTTTCAACCAAACCCATTCCGAAAAAAGATTGCCAAATTCGATTTACTAGCACACGGGCAGTAGTAGGAGAACGTGGATCCGCAAGCCAACGAGCAAAATCCAGCCGGTCTGGAGAGTCAAATTCCATGGGATGTAAAAATCCAGGTACTCCCGGCGAAACTTCCTCGGCTGGACTGAGAAAGCTTCCTCGATCTAATCGACAAGTTTTACGAGCTTGCTCTCTTTCATGGAGTACAAGTTGGGATTCACCCTCAGGATACTGCTTCCAGGCTGCTTCAATCCCAGAATTCGCTTCTTTCCAAGTAGGAACTGTGGTACGCCAATATCCGAAAACCTGATCGACTTGTTTGGCAGTCCTTTCATTTATCGGTATGCGTAAAACTTCGCGCACTGATTTTGGGATGGGATTGGCTGCTGGGTCACTGGCAGAAGTGACGGAAAAACGGAATCTTCCCAAGTTAAATGTATGCAGGGGCTCACTCTGCTTATCTTTGTGAGACTGCTTGAGAGAGAAAGTAATCTGGGTTAGTGAGTTACATTCCAGTGGTTTTTCAAGAGTAAAGACGGCCTCACGAGGCACGTTGCTTCTCCCCGGACCGACGTCGATACCCCAGGAAGTCGATTCATCATTATCAATTGCCAAGGCAATTGGTCCGATCGCCTTTACCTCCTTAGAATCCCCATCTTTGTTATTTAGAACTTCTTGTTTCTCGGGATTCACGTTCGCAGTAGCATGAGAAAATTTTAACTCTACCTTTTCCTGCGGGTTGTCTTTCTGCTCAGCCGAAACTTTGAATTCCGATAGTGCACAAAGTCCCGTCGAAGACCGACCAGGGCCGCCACGCGGCAAATTCGGATCGTTTAGCAATTCCAACCTGATGCCGGTAATTTTTGGGAGATCGACCTGAGCCTTAAAATCCGAGTTCTGCGTTGGAGGTGCATAACCTTGAGCTAGAATCGAACCATCCTCTAAAAGGTAGTGCTTCTGACCTCCACTACTATCGACATCAGGTGTTACGATGATCCATTTTGAATCGTGTTCTGTTAATGATTCTTCCCATTGAGCCATCTTTGACTTCCAATCAGGGTTCTTTCTTTTTAACTCCGATTCGATTTCCTCCATCTTTTGAAACACCTGTTGTCTTTGGCGTTCTTGCTCTTTTGTGTAAACAGCAATTTCGGCTTCGTCGCAATTGTTTATGAATGCGAACAATCGATAATAATCAGTGTGAGTAAGTGGATCATATTTATGCGTGTGACATTGGGCACATTGCAGTGTAAGTCCTAGGACAGATTTGCCGATAGCATCCATCCGGTCAAACATCGCTTCCATGCGAAATTGCTCTGGATCAATTCCTCCTTCCCGATTTGTCATTGAATTACGCATAAATCCGGTTGCAATTTGCTTGCTTTGAGTAGGCTTTGGAAGCAAGTCTCCAGCTATCTGTTCGACAATAAACTGATCGTATGGCATATCCTTGTTTAGAGCGTTGATGACCCAATCTCGATACATCCACACTTCCCGAGGCAAATCCTTCTCGTATCCGTCAGAATCTGCATACCGAGCAGCATCAAGCCACTCGCGTGCCCATTTTTCGCCAAAATGGGGAGAAGCAAGCAGGCGGTCTAAGGCAAATTCGTAGGCATGTTCAGTTTCTTGCTGCTGAAACTGATCGATCTCTTCGATCGTAGGAGGTAAGCCGGTTAGATCGAGAGACAACCTACGCAGTAATGCGAGCGGTTTAGCCGCGGGAGACGGTTGGAGACCCTCTGATTCAAGTCGGGCTAGTACAAAGGCGTCAATAGGATTGCTTACCCAGGATTCGTCGCTAACCGAGGGCACTACCGGACGAACCGGAGCTTCAAAAGCCCAATGCTTTTCGTAGGCGGCCCCCTCTTGAACCCATTTTTTCAATAGTAACTTTTGCTCTTCGGTTAGCGACTTTCCTGACTCTTCAGGGGGCATCTGCTCATAGGCATCCTCTGAGAATATTCGATTTATCAATTCACTTGTTTCAGGTTCACCGGAAGTAATGACGCTATTGGCACCGCTCTCATTTTCAGAGTCCCAAAGATCAAGACGCAGATCGGCTTCTCGTGTGGAAGGATCTGGACCATGGCAGTGAAAACAATTATCCGACAGTATTGGCCGAATATCTTTGCTGTAGCTGATTGAAGTCTCGTCAGACTCTAATCTGCTAGCCGAGAGACACCACGATGGCACAACTATCAGGCCGAAACAGAAAAACAAGGTCGGACATAAAGATCGACCGCAAGGCGTGACACGGCTAAACAATTCGCATTGTCGTCTGAAGTCTTTCATGCTATTTGAGATTGTGAAATTGCCGAAGTCGATTGGCCTGGAATTCCCCCTAACTGGTCTAAGATCTTAGCAATTTTTTTTCGCTCATTGTTATTGACGGGCAAGATTGGTGGAGCTGTTATTTCACCGCATATTCCACAAATTGACAGTGCTGCTTTAGTTCGGGCAATCGTCGCAGGTATCGATTCAGGACCGACTTTGTAGATTTCTCCCAACTGGGATATTGATGAGCTCAACGATGACAAATCAGCCAATTCCTTGCTCAACGACGCCTCATACAAGTCGGCAAAAAGAGAAGGCCAAATATTTGCCCCCCCTGCAACACCACCATTTCCACCCAAAGCGAGGGACTCGGCTAACAAATGCTCCGGTCCGATCATGACTGAAAACTCTTCTCGATCCGAAGCTATCTTCAATACCTTTTTGAAATAGTTCAGGTCGCCTGAACTATCCTTGAGACCAACACACTTTTCGTGATCAAGCAAAGCTCGAACAGTATCAGGTTCAATCGACAAGCCAGTTACAGATGGCATGTTATAAAGCATCGTAGGCAAAGGCACGTTAGCCAGTAATTTCTGGAAATATGCCTTTAGCTCATTCTGCCCCACAGGATAATAGAAAGGTGGAGTTGCCACGACAAAACTGCATCCTTCATCTGCAGCAAAATTGGCCACAGCGATTGATTCATTGATCGCGGCATCTGAGATCCCAACATAAATAGGAATTCGTCCACCAATAATTCGACATGTCTGACGAATGATTTCCTGCCTGGACTTGAAGCAAATCGAAGGCCCTTCTCCCGTAGTGCCCAATATGAAGACCCCATGAACCCCACCACCTACGACATGTTCGAGCAAGCGTTCAAGCCCAGGAACATCGATCTGGTGCTGATCGGTTAGAGGGGTGACTAATGGAGGAACAATTCCTCGTTCTGGTCGCAAAGGATTTGTCTTCATTCGGTCTGAGTTTACTCGAGGAATACAGTTGCGAATCGATACCTTAATTGTTTGCCGTGAGGGAATCCAAGTCCATCGGTCGCTTAGTTGAGCCGAATACTTACGATCGGATTTCGAATTGCTTGAAATGTGTTTCCTTCAAGTTGTAGGACTTGAAGTGGTTAAAGGAGACTCTTTCAGCGAATAGTTACTCAAAGGGACCCTAGAAAAATATCAATGGCCCTCGTAAAGATCTGCTGGCCAGTTGCCATCAATGATGGGTTTTAGTTCTATGCCAGTGGGATCGACAACTACATGCTTAATTCGTTTTCGATTCCATGTGTAAGTGATATGTACCAACCCGTCTTTTGTCTGAATCACCGCGGGATAAGAAAACTCACTCTGAGGAGTGTCCTCTAAAACCAGTGCTGCCTGCCAATTCTTGCCATCATCCGAAACAGCTACATTTAGAGGGCTACGTCCTTTGTAATTGGGGTTGTGATTGTACACAAGCAATTGACGACCATCTTGAAGGGTCACTGCATCCGTTCCAGCACTCGGATTGGGAAGCGAAGTAAGAGACATTTCCCCCCAAGTCTTACCCCCATCCTCTGACCATATTTCAAAGATGCCACTGGATCTAGTGCGTCCCAGTGCCTGAATGCGATCCTCTCCGTAACTCAATAGGCTTGGTTGGATTGCTCGAATGCTTCTTCCATCATTGACCGGTGGAGTCGCCTGCCATGTACGTCCTAGATCCGTCGATCGCTCGAAATGAACTCGCCAGCCATCATGTTCTGAACTTGAAGGAGAAAGTATATCGCCGCCTGGCAATTGGATCGGTTTATTTTTGATGGGTCCCAAAATCCCTTCCGGCAGGCGTCGCGGTTCTGACCAACTCTTGCCACCATCAGTCGATGTCATTTGCATCCCCCACCAGTCGCTAGGGGTGGGACCTACCTTATAAAACAACAGCAATGGACCAGAATCTGGCTGGAATAAAACAGGATTCCAAGTCGGATAGCGTTCACTATCTGAGACCACGCCGTTGGCTACCTCTTCAGGAACAGACCATTCGCCATTAGTCCAGTGGGAAGTCCAGATCCCAACATCCGGGTGCCGCTCGTGTGTGCCACCAAACCAGGCAGCTATAAGACCTTCAGAAGTTTCTTCAATCGTAGAAGCATGACAGGATGGATAAGGTGCCGTTTCATAGATAAATTCACTTGAATCGTACCCGGGCTGTTCAGCTAGAGTCTCACTCCCCCTTTCAACTGCAATCAGCGAGAGCGGAGTTGCTATCGAAACAGCAAGAACAATCCATGTGAAGAGGTATTTCATAGTACGTTGAGCAAGTAGTATGGCAAGCTGAGCGATTGATTCATCCCCTTCAATGACAAATGCCTCTGGGCGACTTCAATTCGACTTCTCTATATCGAGGTCGGCGTGTTCCTATCTGTATGCGAGGTGCCGACAGACGATTGAGTAGGCCAATTTACTCCATGGTATCGTTACTACGTTTGCAGGATACCGCCCCATATTGCAAGAAACACCCAATTCTCCGCAAGAAGTGGTTTGATTGCTTTCCGAACTCGAAGAACCTGCGTGACTCGCCTAGTCTGAAATCACGCTAAGAAGTTCAATTTTTGCCGGTTTCAGTCCCGGAGATTTGGCTTCTAGTGTTATGGGGCCTTCTTGCAAAGTAGCCCGAATCACTACGAGTGCCCTGCCTTGGAAGGCTCTTCTGGGATTAGACCGATAGGATTGGAGAGTAGAAAGATCACCGCTAGCGATTGCGGCTAACTGTCCGCTTCCTCCAATTCTATACTCTACAAGAGCTTCCGATTGAGGGCAGAGGCGGCCCTCCTCGTCCAGGATCTCTACCACAATAAATGCGAGGTCCTGACCATTTGCGGATAATGTTTTGCGATCGGGTACAAGTCGTATAGTCTTAGGGTTATCAGCAGTTGTGAGAATATGTTCTTCCTGCTCCTCGCCATTTACCACTCCCACAGCTTTCAGGGTGCCCTGCTTGTACGAGACCTTGAATTGAGTCTGAAATTCATCCTCACGTGTTGTAGTGTTTTCTCCAATCAACTCGTCATTTAAGTATAAGCGGACCCGTGGATAGCGTGAGTAGACTTCGACGGTAAATACTTCACTTTCGTGTCCAGGCCATGTCCAGCTTGGCACCACTGGCAACTGTGCCCAAGGAGAGAGTTGCCAATCCTGTTCACCCGGCACGGGAGCCTTTACCGCCATGTAAATCTTTTCTCCACGATTCCACACAATGTTACGATAGTGAGACAACGGCTTCCTCCAGCCGGTGATGTCGATGTCTCCACAGATGGCCCCGTGCCAGGGGTAGTGACTTCCTTCCCAGTGAAGTAATATTTCTTCATCAGGTGCAAATATTCGCCCGATGCCAGCTTCTCCCAAATAATCGATGCCGCTCCAGACGAAGTCACCAATAACATAGGCATTGGTTACCGCGGCATTCCATCCAGCAAATACATCACGCGGATAGGACTCCGCCGACATGATGACTCGGTTGGGACATCGTTGATGATCTTCTGCATGACGATGGAGTTCATAATTCACGCCGACTACGTCCAAGGTATTGAATAAAGGATCCAATTGTGTCCAGTCGCCGCTTTCACCAAGGCCATTTATTCCTGCAGTGATTGGTCTAGTGGAATCCATCTCTCTGATATGTTTTGTCATCGCCTGAGCAATGGCTAGTCCTTCTGGCTTGCCTCTTTCGTAGACCTCGTTACCAATGCTCCACATTACCACTGAAGGATGATTGCGATCTCGTTGTATAATTACTTCGAGATCGCGTTGCCACCAATCATGAAAATGGGTGCCATAGTCGTGAGGATTTTTCTTGGCTGCCCAACCATCAAAGCCCTCATCGACCACGAGCAATCCTATTCGGTCACAAGCTGAAAGAAATGCCTTGGAAGGAGGATTGTGAGAAGTTCGAACGGCGTTGAATCCCGCGGATTTGAGAATCTCGGCCTTCCTGTTTTCAGCGTCATCAAAGGCTGCCGCGCCTAAGGGCCCGTTATCATGATGGACGTTCGCACCACACAATAAGATTGATTTACCATTGAGTAGAAAACCTTGAGAAGCTTTGACCTCGATAGTCCTAATTCCAAACGGAATTTCCAGCGAATCAATATTTTGACTATCACTTATCAGTCGAAGCCGAGCTGTATATAACACAGGAGAATCCGGTGTCCAAAGTTGTGGTAAGAGAAGAGTGAATTTCTGATGAACCACGGATATCGAGTGATCTTCTACTGTGCTTTTGACTGCTGCCGAAGCAATAAGATGGAATTCAGGATCAAATATATCGATTACCAACTCGACAGGGCTCTTCTCTGCAGTGAGATTTGAAACCGTTGCCATGATATCTAAGAGCGCTTCTTTATCGGAAGCCAGCTCTGTGTTGATAGCAACTTCCCTTTCTTCAATATGTACGGAATCAGTGACATTTAGCCAGACATGCCGATAGATCCCTGACCCACTATACCAACGCGAATTGGGCTGCTTGGAATTGTCGACTCGTACAGCGATGATATTGTTCTCACCAAATTTCAGGTGTGGAGAAAGGTCATAAAGAAATGGCGTGTACCCGTAAGGATGTTTTCCCAATAAAATGCCGTTGATCCATACTTCGGCGTTTTGGTAGACCCCTTCAAATTCAATACTGACCTTCTGATCTCGCCATCTTTCCGGGACCATAATCTCACGCAGATACCATCCAATTCCCGTGGGAAAATAACCTCCTCCCCCAGAGCTTTGAGCATTTGGGTCGATAGAGAGTGCAATACTCCAGTCGTGTGGTAGCTGAACTGGGAACCATTCAGATGCATTGAAATCCATTTCACTTGGTTCCGTCTTTTCGCTCATTCGGAATTTCCAATCCGAATTAAGTGAATATCTCTCCCGCGCAATGGATGTGCCTGCAAGATTTGACCAGAGACAACATAAGATAACTCCTGGATACAAAAGTGCCCACAAAAACTGGAGTAGTATGTCAATGAGTTGCATGGCTTTGGAGTGATTGTAAGATGAGAAAGAGAAGACGCTGGCTCTACAACTCTATTCTTCTTGAATCGAAGTGTCACGACTCTACGTATATCAGCTAAGTAGACAACATGCAAAAGTAGCTTATCGATGGCACGACGGATTCTCTGGACACTTTTGGTATTTTGGGAGTTTATCCCAATCCATCCGAATGCGTGCGCGGTAGATATCGAGACTTTATTTGCGTCGCCCCCCTCATCGGCAAGTCCGTGGGTCTTTTGGTACTGGATGAACGGGAATGTTACGCGGGAAGGAGTTACCGCCGATTTAGAGTCCATGAAAGAGTTGGGCTTGGGGGGCGCATATTTAATGCCAATCAAGGGCCCAACGGAGTCGCCTTTAATCGACCCTCCGTTGGTGCAACTGACGCCAGCCTGGTGGGAGATGGTTCGATATGCCATGAGCGAAGCTGATCGGGTGGGTCTGCAAATTGCCATGCATGCCTGCGATGGTTTTGCCGTCGCAGGAGGACCATGGATCACACCTGAACTCTCGATGCAGAAAGTGGTATGGTCAATGTTTCAAATCGAAGGAGGGGAAGTTAACACTTTTGAGTTGCCCCAGCCCACCGTAAATGAGGGGTATTATCGAGACATTGCCATCCTTGCCATCCCTTCCTATCAATCATCTCAACCCACATCTCCCAAGGTCACCACGAGCCTTCGGGATTTCGATGCTCAATTCCTTGCATCTGACCAAGATGCTCTTCGACTACGAATGGATCAACCGGGGTGGATTCTTTTCACATTTGAAGAGCCCTACCTGTGCCGCTCAATCACCGTCACACCCGATGGGAATAACTTTCAGGCCAATCGATTGTTAGTGCAAGCCAGCGATGACGGAAAAACTTTTTATAAAGTAGGGCGTCTTGAGCCTCCTCGGCATGGCTGGCAAAATGGAACGAGCCAGATTACGCATGCAATCAAACCAACATCTGCCAGGTTTTTTCGCTTCGTATTTGACAAAGAGGGGACAGAACCCGGTTCAGAGGATTTGGATTCAGCTAAATGGTCTCCGATCTTGAAGGTCAAAAACATTGAACTTTCAAGTGAGCCCCGTATTCATCAGTTCCGAGGTAAGACAGGTGAAGTCTGGCATGTAAGCCGCAGAACCTCCAGTTCAGAAATCGATGACAAATCCTGCGTGTCCTTAAGTAGCATCATTGATCTGACGGATGCTCTTGATGATCAGGGCAAGTTAAATTGGGAAGTCCCTTCCGGTAGTTGGAAGATTTTGCGGTTGGGTCGTACTTCTACGGGCACACGTAATGAGACCGGAGGGGGAGGCAAGGGGCTTGAATGCGATAAACTCAACCCACGGGCAGTTCGCTTGCAGTTCGATAGTTGGTTTGGCGAAGCGGTACGCCAGGTCGGCCCTGAATTGGCAAGCCGTGTCCTGAAGATATTCCACGTCGATAGCTGGGAATGTGGCAGCCAAAATTGGACGCCAGGATTTGAAGACGAATTCTTGAAACGGCGCGGGTATGATCCCCTGTTATATTTGCCCGCGATGGCCGGGATTCCCGTTGAAAATGCTGATATTTCCGAGCGATTTCTCTACGACCTTCGGCTAACTATTAACGAATTACTCGTCGAACACTTTTTCGACACGATGGCTGATTTGGCTCATGAATCAGGATGCCAATTCAGTGCCGAGTGCGTGGCACCTACAATGTTAGGTGACGGGATGCGACATTTTGCAGAAGTCGATATTCCCATGGGCGAGTTCTGGCTCCGCAGCCCTACACACGACAAACCCAACGACATGCTTGATGCGATATCAGCCGCCCACGTTTACAACAAACAGATCGTGCAGGCCGAGGCCTTTACCGAGTTGAGGATGAATTGGAATGAGCACCCGGCGATGCTCAAGCCACTGGGTGACCGCCAGTATTGCATGGGAATCAACCGTTTAGTTTATCACGTATTTACTCACAATCCCTGGTTGGACCGCCGACCGGGTATGACATTGGACAATATCGGTCTCTACTTTCAACGGGATCAAACTTGGTGGAAGCCAGCAAAAGCATGGGTGGATTACTCACGGCGTTGCCAAGCTCTGCTACAAGTTGGAAAACCCGTTGTAGACATCGCCGTGTTTACAGGAGAAGAGATTCCACGTCGCGCAGTATTACCTGAAAGACTTGTGAATACCCTGCCGGGGATTATAGGGAAGGCAGCCGTCGAACATGAAAAGGAAAGACGAGAGAATCGGGATGTGCCATTGCACGAGTTGCCGCCAGGTGTGAAGCACTCTGCCAATATGACGAAACCGGACGATTGGATAGATCCTCTGCACGGTTATTCTTATGACTCATTGAATCACGATGCGCTTATGCAACTGGCTACTGTACGCAAAGGGAAGATCAGGTTTCCTGGAGGAAATTCGTACGGCTTACTTGTGTTACCGTCGTCTCGCCCGATGTCTCCCAATTCGGAGCTGATGACACCCCAGCTGGCAACTCGACTTAATGACTTAGTCAATGCCGGTGCGACCATTGTTATGTGCGATCCCCCATCACAATCCCCCAGTTTGGTAGGATACCCTGATTGTGACCCAAAACTTCGCAAGTTGATTCATCAGATCTTGTTGAGCGATCAGGGTTCCGAACAGAAGAATCGGCAGGGGAGAGTCGTTCTCGGTCCAGTTCACACTGCAACTTTTTCCGGTCTGGGGATCGACCCCGACTTTGTTGTCACGAAGCAGTCAGGGCTTCGCGCTAGCAAGATCGCTTGGGTCCACCGGCAGGCAAAAACTCTCGACATCTATTTCGTATCCAATCAAGCAAGCAGCGAACAAGAATTAAGAGCTTCGTTTCGCGTGCATGGAAGGACGCCTGAGATATGGGAACCTGTTTCTGGCAAGCACTTCATGGCAAAAACCTGGCATACGAATAGAAACCGTACTGTGGTTCCGTTGAAACTTGCACCTCATGAGTCCTTGTTCGTGGTGTTCCGTCACGAAACCGAACGACGAAGTTGTTCCATCGGACCAAATTGGGTCGAGTTGCAGCCGGAGTTGAAGCTAGATGGCCCGTGGGAAGTTGCTTTCAATCCAAAATTTGGTGGACCAAATAAGCCCCTGGTGTTTGATCGTCTGGTAGACTGGACTACACGACCCGAAGAAGACGTACGATATTATTCCGGAACTTCCAGTTACCGCCAATCTTTTGAATGGAATCCACAAAGTCCCAATCAAACTCGTTACTGGCTTGAATTAGGGAAAGTGGCTGATCTTGCGTCTGTGAAGTTGAACGACAGAAACTGCGGGACTGCGTGGACTGCTCCCTATCGAGTTGAGATCACATCTGCACTGAAACCTGGAACAAATAATCTTGAAATTGACGTTACAAACACTTGGGCGAATCGTCTACTGGGAGACCAACGTCATCCTGACGCGATACAACGGAGTTGGACTTCAGCCCCCCCTCTGCCAGAGGACACCCAACTGCGAGAAGCAGGATTATTAGGACCCGTCCTGGTCGCTTCGCAAATCATTAACCAATATTCTGAGGCTGCAGCCAGAAATGCGAACTAATTCTATTCCCTATCAATCATTTTTTAGCAAGCCAGTATTTCGGCTTATGTCGCTAAGTCTTGGTTTCCTCTCACTTTGGTTCAAACCTCACGTGATAGACGCAGCCGAAGCGCCGAAGCGAGTGATCATTGAAGCCCCTAAGCCAGATGCTGAGAGCGTCATCACCCAGGAAGAAATGAAAGCAATTTATGAGGAAGTTAAAACGCCCTACAAGTACGGCATCGTTATGCGACCTGAAGAAGGTCACTCAATAGATTGTCCAAACATATTCCGCGGCAATGATGCCTGGTACATGGTTTATGTCGGGATTCAAGGGAAGATCGGTTACGAAACGTATCTCGCACGCAGCGAGGATTTGCTCAATTGGACTCCACTAGGCACGATCCTTCCCTTTCGAAAGAGTGGGTGGGACAAGTGGCAAGCGGATGGAAGTATTGCGTTGATCGATCCAGAATGGGGCGGTTCGTTGAAACTCCAAACGTTCGAGGGAAAGTATTGGATGTCCTACTTCGGAGGTGCGCTGCAAGGTTACGAAACTGATCCTCTATCGATTGGGCTAGCATGGACTACTGAGCCGCAGAAACCTCAGCCCTGGAATCGTCTGGAAGAGAATCCGGTTCTCACTCCCAGCCAACCTGATGCTCGCCCCTTTGAACGCGCCACACTTTACAAGAGTCAAATCCTCTGGGACAAGGAGGAGTCCTTGGGATTCCCTTTTGTCATGTATTACAACGGCAAGCAACAAGGAGAAGGAATAGAGCGCATCGGAATGGCTGTCTCGCAAGACATGGTGAATTGGACTCGTTATGGATCAGGGCCCGTCATCGATAATGGCAAAGGAATATCGGGAGATCCGCAGATCGTAAGAATTGGCGATTTATGGGTCATGTTTTATTTTGGCTTGGGGTGGGGTCCTGGGGCATTTGATAGCTTTTCTTGTTCCAGAGATCTCGTGCATTGGACTCAATGGGACGGGGAGGTGCTTCTTCAGCCCTCAGAGCCTTGGGATAAGACATTTGCACACAAGCCGTGGATGTTTAAGCACGATGGTGTTGTCTACCATTTTTACTGTGCTGTCGGCGAAGAAGGTCGAGTACTCGCTTTGTCAACCTCGAAGGACCTTCACAAAGAATAAGAAATATGACTTTCAAGTTGCAAGTTTATTTTCTGATTGTGCTTTTTGCCGTGACTTCCTTTGCAACGGCTCACGGTTCCGACAGTCATTGTGTCTGGTTCGATAAACCTGCGGAGCATTTCACGGAGTCTAGTCCGCTCGGGAATGGGCGACTTGGTGCCATGATTTTTGGTGGCACCAGCCACGAAACAGTCGTACTTAATGAGAGTGGAATGTGGTCTGGCTCTCCTCAAGTTGCCGACCGCCCCGAGGCAGCAGACATCCTTCCCGAAATTCGTCGTTTACTGTTCGCCAGTGAAAATGTAGCTGCAGAGCAACTTATGAACGAGGAGTTTACTTGTGCTGGCTTCGGGTCTGGACATGGCAGCGCAGCAAACTTGCCCTATGGATGCTATCAAACCCTAGGAACTCTTCACCTGAAGTTTTTAGAGGAGGGTGCCGAATCCTCGATTCAAAATTACCGACGGGAACTCGATTTGCGAGATGCCATCGTGCGGATTAGTTACTCTCAGGATGGAGTGCACTACTCGCGCGAAGCTTTCGTCAGTTTTCCTGATCAGGTGTTTGTTTATCGTTTCACTTCCAGCAAGGACGGGGCATTGTCATTCGATGTTTCACTCGACCGACCAGAGAGAAGCAACACCGACCGTGTTGATGCCAACGAACTTCTATTGGAGGGACAACTCAATGACGGTAACAATGGTGGAACAGGTGTCCGGTTCTGTGGTCGTGTGAGAATCATCCCCACTGGCGGCACAGTATCTGTACAAGATGAGTTAATAAGAGTTCGTGGAGCGACTACGGTCTTAGTTTTGATATCTGCAGCCACTGACTTGGAGTCTTTGGTACGCCAACCAGCCTCAAGTCCAAAGAAAGACTCTTTGGCAGACATCGATCACGCTGCATCGAAGTCATTTGCCGAGTTATTGAACGATCACCTCCAAGACTATCAGTCTTTCTACGAACGAGTAAGCTTCAGACTGGATTCAGATCAAGAGATTTCCGCTACTGATAAACCGACAAATGTGAGGTTGCATGAAAATTGGGATGGGATGCCGGACCAGAGTTTGGCAGTGCTCTATTTCAATTTCGGTCGATATCTGTTGATTTCATCATCGCGCTCTGGAGGTCGGCCCGCGAATCTGCAAGGGATCTGGGCGGAGGAGATCCAAACGCCATGGAATGGCGACTGGCATGCAAATATCAATGTCCAGATGAACTATTGGCCCGCCGAAGTATGCAACTTATCTGAACTCCATGAACCCTTATTTCGTCTCATAAAATCACTCGTGCAACCTGGATCTCAGACGGCGAAAAACTATTACAATGCCGACGGTTGGGTGTCACATGTCTTGGCAAATCCTTGGGGATTTACATCGCCGGGTGAAAGAGCCAGTTGGGGTTCAACCTACACTTGTTCAGCCTGGCTCTGTCAGCACTTGTGGGAGCACTACCTCTATACGCAAGACCAGGAGTTCCTTCGTCAGGTCTATCCAATCATAAAGGGTGCATCCGTATTCTACCTGGATACTTTGGTCGAGCATCCGGAAAAGGGTTGGCTCGTTACCGCTCCATCAACATCGCCGGAAAACCGTTATTATTTACCAGATGGAGGGGAAGCGTCCATTTGTATCGGATCAGCTATGGACATGCAAATCCTGCGTTACCTTTTCAATGCTTGTTTGCAAGCAGCCAGTATCCTAAACAGAGATGAGGATTTTCGTGATCAACTTCGTCTCACGATTGAACGATTGGCACCGACACAAATCGCTTCCGATGGTCGTATAATGGAGTGGGACGCAGAATATCCAGAAAAAGACCCGCAACACAGGCATGTGTCACATTTGTGGGGACTGTACCCTGGTAATGAAATCAGTGTGAACCACACACCAGAATTGGCCGCGGCGGCACGTAAGACACTGGAGGTTCGGGGAGATTCGGGCACAGGCTGGGGATTGGCCAACAAAATCGCCATGTGGACTCGCTTGCACGACGGTGATCGTGCCCACCAGCTACTTCGACAACATTTGCACCCAGTCTTTCATGGCCGTTTAGAGAAGAGGTGGAGTGGCGGAACTTATCCCAATCTCTTTGATGCCCACCCGCCGTTCCAGATCGATGGAAACTTAGGTGCAACGGCTGCTATCGCAGAGATGTTGTTGCAAAGCTCTCCACCAGACCTAAGCAAGAACAGTCTGGTTGATATCGAGTTGCTGCCTGCCTTACCATCGGCCTGGCCTAATGGAGAAGTTCGTGGCCTGTGCGCGCGTGGAGGATTCGAGGTTGCCATGACCTGGAAGAACGGTGAGTTGACTTCGGCTGAGGTAACGAGTCGGCATGGAGTACCTTCCCGGATTCGTTATCGTTCGAAATCTATCACATTAGAATTGGAAAAAGGCGAGAAGAAAACCTTCGATGGTGAGCTGGAATCGCTCCATGGAAAGTCGAACTTTACACAAGCTATTTCCTCTGAGGGTAACAAGTGAATCTTCATGCCTTTCCCTTGCTAGCCCACTTTCGAATCGATCTCGCATTGCTTAGTGGCCTGCTTTGGCTAATCGCGAATTCTCACGGTTGGGCAGTGGCATCTCCGCCGGACTGGGAGAATGAGCAGGTCCTGCAAAAAAATCGGCTGGCCCCTCGTGCCTCGTTTATTCCCTTTGGCTCCTATGAGCAGGCACTAGAAGGCAAAGAGAGTTCCTCGCCTTGGTATTTATCTCTCAATGGAGATTGGCGCTTCTACTGGGTGCCGCGACCCGAAGATCGACCGAGGAGCTTTTTTAAATTGGACTTCGACGATTCCAAGTGGTTAGAAATACCAGTTCCTTCCAATTGGGAGATGAATGGTTATGGCACACCGATTTATGTAAGCGCAGGTTACCCATTCCATATTGATCCACCTCGTGTCACGTCTGAACCGGATCCTAAATATACATCGTTTTCAGAGCGAAACCCTGTAGGTTCTTATCGCCGGAGTTTTACCCTTCCGAAAGACTGGGACGGGCGGCGAGTGTTTCTGCACTTTGCCGGTGTCGATAGTGCCTTCTATGTGTGGGTTAACGGCCAGAAAATCGGCTACAGTCAGGGGAGCAGAACGCCTGCAGAGTTTGAAATTACAAAGAGGCTCGTAGCTGGACGCAACCAAATTGCAGTTCAGGTCTATCGCTGGTGCGATGGAAGCTATCTTGAAGACCAGGACATGTGGCGGTTGAGCGGGATCTATCGCGATGTCTTTCTGTATTCAACCAGCTCAGTTCGAATTAGTGATTTTGCAGTGAGGACTGAATTGGATGAAGATTACAAGAATGCACTCCTATTAATTGAACCTGAACTTGATCCTGGCAACGAGGAGACCCTGGCAGGTTGGACGTTACAAGCACAGCTTTACGATCAAGCGCACAAACCCGAGTTTTCTCAGCCATTGACGCAGGATGCTGCAGTTGTAGCAAACCAAGACTTCAGCGCCGAAATTCTAAATCAGCACACACCGCAACGAGGGTTGCCACAATTTGGCTGGATGGAAACAACAATCGAAAATCCCGCGAAGTGGACTGCTGAGACGCCAAATCTTTATCGATTAGTTCTTGCATTGCATGACCCTAAGGGACATTTGGTCGAAGTTGTAGGCTGCAACATTGGTTTTCGCGAAATTGCTATTCGCAATGGACAGTTGCTCGTAAACGGACAGCCTATTCGCCTTCGCGGCGTCAATCGTCATGAGCATCATCCTCAGTATGGTCACGCCGTTCCCCTGGAAACCATGGTGCAAGACATCAAACTGATGAAACAGGCAAACATGAATGCTGTTCGTACTGCCCACTATCCTAACGATCCTCGTTGGTACGATTTGTGTGATCAATACGGGATGTACGTAATCGACGAAGCAAATATCGAAACACACGGCGTTCGAGGACTATTGGCAAGTGCTCCTCGCTGGAGCCTTGCATTTTTAGATCGAGCAATTCGCATGGCTGAGCGGGATAAGAACCATCCCAGCATCATATGTTGGTCGATGGGAAACGAGTCTGGGTATGGCTCAAATTTCGCAGCCATTTCTGGCTGGCTCCATGCATTCGATCCGACGAGGCCGGTGCACTATGAAGGTGCACAATCTGAACCAAACGATCCTAAGAGCGTTGATATTATCAGTCGGTTCTATCCGCGGGTTCAGCAAGCATATTTGCAGCCACCGCATCCCAATGGCAAGCAGCCGGAACCAGAACGTGCCGAAAATGCTCGTTGGGAAGAACTGTTGTCACTAACTCAGAAGTCCGAAGATCAGCGCCCAATAGTTATGAGTGAATACTGCCATGCCATGGGAAATGCAATTGGCAATCTCGCAGACTATTGGGAGGAAATCTATTCACACAAACGTTTGCTTGGGGGTTTTATATGGGACTGGGCCGATCAGGGGTTGTATCGAAGCACTTCTGACGGCAAGAAATATGTCGCTTACGGTGGTGATTTTAGGGACTTTCCAAATTTGGGTTCGTTTTGTCTGAACGGAATCGTTTTTTCTGATCGTGAATTGACGCCGAAGTACCACGAAGTAAAAAAAATCTATGAACCAGTTCAGTTTCTTCCTGAACAACTGAATTACCCCGTTTCGACACTTCAAATAACCAATCGCTTTGATCATAGCAACTTGAATGAATTCGACCTGCACTGGCAACTCTTAACAGGTGACACTGTTGTCCAATCAGGCAAACTCGATCCTATAAACCTGGAACCGGGCAAAGAAAAACAACTGAATGTCACTTGCGGCGAAGTAACTTGGTTACCGAATGGGAAAACTACTTTCTTGAGAATCAGCCTACGTAGTCGAGAAACTACGAAGTGGGCAAAAGCAGGCCACGAAATTGCGTGGGAACAATTTCCCTTTTCGGTCCCACACACTCCAGCTCCTACAACTCAAGTGCCAGCATCGACGCATCCCAGCGTCACACAGTCTGGCGAAATGACAAATATCCAAGGCGAACGATTTCTTGCTCGGTTTGATCATACGCAAGGGAATTTGATTTCGCTGAATTATGACGGTTGTGAAATGCTTGCCCCAACAGTTAGGGAATCCGCAAGTCCCGGCGCTCAGTTTTTTCGAGCGCCAACAGACAACGATCGAGGATTTGGAAATTGGCTGGCTAAGAATTGGCAACTTGCTGGACTAGCATCTCCGGAACGCAGCATCCAATCCTGCAATATCGATAATTTGGAAGATGGCTCTGTAAGAGTCGATATCCTTGCCAAATACGAATTCAAAACGGGTGCTTATCTCCACCATTCAGAGTGGACTGCTAGAAGTGATGGGACTCTGGATGTTATGAATACTTTCACACCGTCCGGTCTACTCCCGCCGTTGGGAAGGATCGGAGTCATGCTGAATCTTTCACCGGAACTTGAAAACTTGTGTTGGCTGGGACACGGACCTCACGAAAACTATGCCGACCGCAAAGCTTCCTGTCCTGTCGGACTTTGGAAAAGCACTGTAACGCAACAGTACACTCCCTATCCAAGACCTCAAGAGAATGGAAATAAAGAGGGAGTGCAGTGGATTGCTCTAACGAACGAGCGGGGACAGGGAGTCGTAGTAATTTCTCAAAAACCGATCTCTGCTTCAGCCTTGCATTTCACCGTCGATGATTTAGCCACAGCTACGCATGCTCATCTTCTGGAACCACGACCCGAAGTATTCCTCTCTTTAGATTCGCGGCAATGTGGACTCGGCAACAGCAGTTGTGGTCCCGGTGTGCTACAAAAGTTCGCGGTACCAGCGACTAGTTATAAACTTCAATTCACTTTACAACCCATCGCAGAGGGCGAGGATATTTCTGCTTTGTTAAGTAAGAACAATCAATGAGAACAAGACTCTCAATCTGTTACTCTTCGCAATTCAACATCGACTTTACCAGTTGCTCATTCCACAATCTTGATACATTGCACCTATCCTTGAAGCTTTCCCGCTCATAAATAAAGCATGCCAAAATTTCGGGGTTCGACTGAAACTTGAGTCACTTGACCGAGATCCCCTGCGGTTTTGCGGAACAGCATTGCAAGGCGGTCTCCTTTATCAAATTGCACCCCCTGAATAAGCTAGAATATCAGGCAATTTTCAAGGAATGCATCACTTATCATGTCGTTCACTAATCGAATGTTCTCTTGGCGATTCAGTATCGTTGTTTGGGTACTATCAGCTACGGTAGTCGATTTCAATTTGGTCGCTGCTAAAGCACTTAGTCCTGAAGAGGAATACACTCGCGTCATCGATGAGCGTTCTCGTGTAATCGTAGCACAACTAGACTTACAGGATGATGCTCTTGCCAGACGCATCGAGAAAATAATTGCCGAACAATACCGAAGTTTGCGTGGAATTCACGATGCCCGGGATACCGAAATTGCGAGTTTACAAAAATCTGCTCAGAGTCAAACATCTGATGAAGATGGATTGATTGAGCAGGTGCGACAGGCATCGTCTATCAAACAGTTTCAACTACATCGCAGTTTTGTAGCACGACTCTCTGCAGAGCTAACCCCTGATCAAGTAAATGGAATCAAGGATGGCATGACGTATGGCGTTTTGCCCAAGACATACGCTCAATACTTGCGTACACTCCCTTCTCTTACAGAAGACCAAAAACACAACATTCTGGCTTTGTTGATTGAAGCACGTGAGTATGCGATGGATGCGGGTTCCTCAGATGAAAAGCATGGGTGGTTTCGAAAATACAAAGGCAAGATAAACAATTTTTTGTCTTCTGCTGGCTACAAGCTATAAAGTTTTCGCAGATCAAGGCCGGGAAAGATAGCTTTCTTAGCAACAATCAAACTGCAAATGGTGATGGATCAAAATGACGCGATATCAATACTGTTATCTATTTATTTCACTTTCGCTTCATTCTCTGATAGCAGATTGTTGTCTAGGCCAGTATCCCGATATTTCTCCTCAGGTGGCGGCCGAATCGCGGAAACGGATGGAGGCGGTACTGAAGCATTCCGAGGTCGCTTGGAGAAAAGCCTTGCCAACCATTCAACATTGGGAAGCAAAAGACAAGCCATACATTCCCTGGGCCAAGAAACCTAGTGATTTGCCTCAAGCAGATATTCCCGCCTTTCCGGGTGCACAGGGTGGGGGGATGTACAGCTTTGGTGGGCGCGGAGGCCGAGTCTTTGTTGTTTCTAACCTCAATGATAGAGGACCCGGCAGCTTTCGCGAAGCTTTGGAGGCGGGGGGACCGCGATTTGTCGTTTTCAATGTGGCTGGAATTATCGAACTTAAGGAGCGCATTATAGTACGCGCTCCTTACATAACTATTGACGGTAGTCATGCACCCGGCTCCGGAGTCTGCATTGCAGGAGACACGGTTGAAATAGACACTCACGATGTCATCATTCGTCACATGCGATTTCGTCGAGGAGCTACCTGGGTGGGTGATCGAAATGATTCCCTGGGAGGCAATCCGGTGGGAAACATTATGATCGACCATGTGTCGGCTAGCTGGGGACTGGATGAAAACCTGTCGATGTACCGCCATATGTATGAACCAGAGGATGGCAGTCCGGCTCAGAAGCTTCCAACGGTCAACATAACAATTCAGAATTCGATATTTAGCGAAGCTCTAGATACCTATAATCATTCTTTTGGCAGCACTTTGGGGGGCTACAACAGTACATTCCACCACAATCTATGGGCATGCAATACGGGTCGAAATTCTAGTGTGGGCATGATCTACGATTTTACATTTGCCAATAATGTGCTCTTCAATTGGAAACATCGAACGATCGATGGTGGTGATCACCGCAGCTATTACACGATCGTAAACAACTACTTTAAGCCTGGGCCTATCACTGACCATTCACGACCGATTAGCTATCGCATTCTTAAACCTGAAAAGCGAAGAAGCCCCACCTTCAATCTGGATTTTGGAAAAGCGTATGTAGCGGGCAACTATGTCGAAGGTAATGAAAAGGTTTCCAAAGACAATTGGAATGGGGGCGTCCAGTTTGAAGACGATGAGTTAATTTCCAACCCTGAACAGTTGACCCGAAAACAACTCCGATCAGGCATTGAAAATCAAACGTCTGAACAGCGAAAAGAGTTTATAGAAAAATCACGTGCTGAAGTGTTTGCAAAGGTAAAGTCTGAGCAACCTTATCCGCATTCATACCTGAATATTCAGCCGGCTGAGGAAGCTTATGACTTCGTTTTAGCCCAAGCTGGCGCGACACTTCCAGAACGCGATGCCGTTGATCAACGAGTGATCGAAATGGTTCGAACGGGCGAAGTTGGTTTTCAAGAAGGTAAGGGAATCATCACTAACATCGAGCAAGTTGGAGGATATCCGCAATATCAGGGCGAGCCACATATTGATAGTGACGGTGATGGAATGCCGGATGAATGGGAGCATCAATATAATCTCGATCCTGACGACCCCTCTGATGCTTCAGGCGATCTTAATGGAGACGGGTACACACACATTGAAGATTACCTATATGGACTGGATCCTGGCACGCTCTATTTACCATGGTCTGCTCCCAAAACTTACCAGGACTTATTTTGGCAATAGTACTGATTGTGCTTGAAATGCAATGGAAAGATTTTCCGCTACATATCTGGTAGAAACACCGCTTGACATTGCGTCGGCCGCAGACACTTTAGCAGGTGAACAGTCCTCCGGGACATTCGTCTCTGTGCCAGGAGAAACAGAGACTCTTAAGCAGCGATTCGCCGCTCGAATTGAGAGCATCAGGGAACTTGGGCAATACAATATACCGAGCTTGCCTGGTAGTTCTCCTGAATCTAACACATATAGAAGAGCCGAAATCGTTGTCTCATGGTCGATTGAGAATGTTGGTTACAACTTGCCAACGATCATTTCGACGGTTCAAGGCAATCTCTACGAACTTCGTCAATTTTCGGGTCTAAAGCTTCTTGATTTGAATTTTCCTCAACCTTTTCAAGAGTACTTTCGCGGTCCTGCATTTGGCGTCGAGGGTACGCGACATCTAACCAATGTATTCGACCGTCCTTTGATTGGCACAATCATCAAGCCTAGCGTTGGGTTGGCTCCCGCTGAAACAGCCAAGCTGGTGCGGATCCTCGCCGACGCGGGCGTCGATTTCATTAAAGACGACGAGCTAATGGCAAACCCTCCCCACTCTCCATTCAATGAGCGTGTTGCTGCCGTCATGTCCGTGGTCAATGAATTTGCTGATCGAACTGGCAAGAAAATCATGGTCGCGTTCAATATCAGTGACGAAATTGACCGCATGCTCGAGCACTATGACACTGTGTTAGAGCACAATGGTACCTGCGCTATGATTAGCCTCAATAGTGTCGGTATGGCTGGGGTAAAGAAGATCTGCGATCGAGGCCAACTCGCTATTCACGGGCACCGCAATGGCTGGGGCATGCTCAATCGACATCCGTCTTTGGGAATTGATTTTAAGGCGTATCAGAAACTATGGCGTTTGGCGGGCATCGATCACATTCACGTCAATGGCATACAGAATAAGTTCTGCGAAAGTGACGAATCGGTTATTCGGTCGATAAATGCTTGCCGAGAACCTATGCTCGGTGGTTTTCAGGTCATGCCGGTGATCTCGTCCGGTCAGTGGGGTGGGCAGGCATTTGAAACCTACCGACAAACGAAGACGATCGATCTGTTGTATCTCGCAGGTGGTGGCATCATCGGACATCCAGATGGACCTCGTGAGGGAGTAAGAGCACTTCATGACGCTTGGCAGGCTGCCATTGCTGGCCAGACTTTGCAAGAAGCCGTTCGCGAATCCAGCGCTTTATTGCACGCCACAGAAAAGTTTTCCAAGCATAATAGTACAGG
Source organism: uncultured Planctomycetaceae bacterium (assembly GCA_937925545.1). Taxonomy (GTDB): domain Bacteria; phylum Planctomycetota; class Planctomycetia; order Pirellulales; family Lacipirellulaceae; genus Bythopirellula. The sequence goes on along the minus strand of CALALR010000012.1, from coordinate 80,470 downwards.
ATCAGTCAGAACCTCCACCTTATCCGCATCATCAATACTATGAGTGACTTATTGCTCACCTATTACGGCGATGATTTCACCGGCTCGACCGATGCGTTGGAATGTCTGTCTCGAGCAGGGGTTAGAACTGTATTGTTCACCCGCCCACCGACTCCAGAAATGTTGGCCAGCCACAGAAACTTGCAGGCAATTGGAGTTGCGGGAAACACCCGCTCGCTGTCTCCAGATGGCCTGGAGAAAGAGTTAGTGCAGGCCTTTACGGTTTTTCAAGAGCTTCAACCTCGACACGTACATTATAAAGTCTGCTCGACATTCGACTCCTCGCCACAGATTGGGAGTATTGGCTGTGCGATTGACGTTGGTCGGCTTGTACTTGGTTCCACCTTTGTGACGGTGGTTGTCGGTGCTCCTTCCTTGGGGCGTTATTGTACCTTTGGCAACTTGTTCGCTACTGCAGGAGTAGATTTCGGCAAAGAGGTTTTTCGACTTGATCGACATCCTTCTGCAAGTTGCCATCCAAAAACTCCCATGGCAGAAAGTGATCTTGCAATTCACTTGTCAAAGCAAACAAAGGTCTCCATAGCATTGTTTGACCTTCTAAAATTCGATCTGACTCCTGAGCAGCAACGAAACGAATTGAATCGGCTTGTAGCTGGCGGGGCTGAAGTCGTACTCTTTGATGTTGTGAACAATCATCACTTGAAGCAAATTGGGGCGTTGCTAGACGAAAGTAGAGAACCTGAGTCAATTCGATTTACCGTTGGTTCCTCCGGGGTGGAAATGGCTCTTTGCTCTCAGTGGGACTCCATGGGTACGCTTTCGCCGAGAGATGACTGGGAGAATCCTGGCCAGGTAAGTCAAGTTCTTATTGTTTCAGGAAGTTGTTCGCCGGTTACCAAAGCTCAGATCGAATGGGCGGCCAAGAATGGCTTTGCTGAAGTAGCTATCGACACGCCCTCGGTTCTCATCGACGAAGGCTCGATGCAATCCATGCAACGGTCTACAAAAGATGTAATCGATCTACTTAAGTCAGGAAAAAGTGTTGTTGCACATACAAGTAAAGGGACTTCGGACCCTCGTATTGCTGCCACGAACGAAGTACTTTCAAAATGGGGTTCTAACGGTCATTCAGGTGCAAGCGATTGTTCGAGAATACTTGGAAAGGCCATGGGCCGCCTGGTACGGCAGGCCCTTGACGAAACTTCAGTTCGTCGACTTTGTGTAGCCGGTGGTGATACTTCCAGCTTTCTGGCACAGGAAATTGGCATTGAAACTATAGAAATGCTCTGTCCTTTGAGCCCGGGAGCCCCGCTCTGTACTGCCCACGCGCCAAGCTCCTCCGCAGATTGTGTTGAGATAAATTTTAAGGGCGGACAAGTTGGCAAAGAGGAGTATTTCGGCTCGTTGCTCAAAGGAACAAATCAATAAGGTTTTAGCACTCGAATTCATCGAGATTAAGTGTAAATTATGAAGCGTAAAACGCTTGCCTTAGTCCACACATCATCATCTCTTGCTCCCGTTTTTGATCGGTTGTGCAAAGAGAAGCAGCTTGACGTGGATTTAGTGCACATTGAAGATGCCAGCCTGATTCGCGATGTGATCGCTGACGGAGAATTGACGGCTGATACTTTGCAACGAGTTGTTGACCACCTACTTGCTGCCGAGGATTCAATTGCTGACTATATCATGGTGACTTGCTCCTCGATTGGTCCAGCTGTTGATGCCGCCAGGCCAAGATTGCACAAACCTCTGCTGAGAGTTGATCAGCCATTGGCAGAAGAAGCTGTTAAACTGGGTACAAACATTGGCATAGTTGCGACATTGGCGACAACTTTGACTCCAACTGCTGATCTTATCCGCAACCAAGCAACGAAAGTGGGAAAGGAAATCAACATTGTTACAGAGCTTTGCAGCGGAGCTTTTGATGCCTTTCTGGCTGGAGACATGGAGAAGCACGATCTCGCTGTGTTAGGTGCAATTGAAAGACTCGCTCCAAGTGTTGACGTGATCGTCTTAGCACAAGCTTCCATGGCCAGAGTAGTGAGTGAATCCAAGTCTGAAAAAATTGATGTTCCCATTCTATCGAGCCCCACTCTAGCTGTAGACTATCTCGCGAGTGTGCTACAACAAGCATAGTATGGCAATTGCGAATAAACTTTGCTTGGTAGCTGCAGGTTTTGCTCTTCTCTTGCTCTTGCTAGGGTTTGTCATATCCTCTCCTATGATTTGGCAACCTGCTGCCGTGGTTACAGGTGTAGCAGCGTCCATTGGATTCAGAGCAATTCCAAGCCTGGCAGGCTATCAATTTACTCTTTGGATCATGACAGCTGTCGTTTCGGCATTAATCTATCCAAGCTATTTTCTTCACTTTGGCCCCTATGACCTGAAACTGTTTCAAATTCCGTCAATTGACTTACAGAATAAGTGGGTGATTCTAATTATTGTTCAATTGGTGATGTTTGGGATGGGAACGAAGATGGGCATTAGAGATTTCGCCGGTGTTGCAAAAATGCCATATCCCGTATTTATCGGCGTAGGTCTGCAATTCCTAATCATGCCATTGATGGGTTACACGTTGGCAAAAGTCTTTTCGTTCCCCCCTGAAATAGCAGCAGGGGTTGTTCTTATAGGCTCTTGTTCGAGTGGATTGGCGTCCAATGTCATGTGCTACCTTGCCGGGGCAAACCTGGCATTATCCATCACCCTAACTGCTGTGGCCACATTGTTGGCACCCATTGCCACAACCTTTTGGATGCAGCACCTTGCGGGTGAGTTCGTGGAAATTGATTCCCTTTCGATGCTTGGTCAGATCGTCAAGATTGTACTTGTGCCGATTGGAGCCGCGCTGCTCCATGATTACCTGAAGTACGCTCCAACATTTATAAAAAATACAATAGCTGCTTTTGCCGTGATTTGTGGGCTATTTTGTGTTCTAATTGGAATAAATAGTTTTCTCTTGACAGACTCCTTTGCCATTCCCTTGTCGCCAGCTTTTTTGGAGGGACTGGTTATTTTTTGTGCGGCCGTGGCATTTGCAGTCACTTATCACGTAATAGCGAATCGACTTCTCTGGATTGAAGAAAATATGCATCTTATCTCTATGTTTGGGATCATTTTCTTTACTGCCGTTACTACTGCAGCTGGAAGAGATAATCTGCTGGTGGCTGGAATGGTGCTATTCCTCGCGGCAGTGATACATAATCTTTCTGGGTATGCACTTGGCTATTTAATGAGTCGACTGGCCGGTCTCGATAAAAGATCTGCAATTACGGTTGGCTTTGAAGTAGGCATGCAGAATGGGGGGATGGCTTCCGGAATCGCTGGCCTCATGGGGAAACTCGGCACAGTCGGATTAGCTGCAGCAGTATTCAGTCCATGGATGAACATCTCCGGATCACTCCTGGCCAATCAGATTCGACGATACAACGAATCAAAGGCTCAAAACTCCTATGACATTGATTAACCCTGACACGACTGAGTGGGAAAATATAGTGCAGAAATTCTTTCATTCCTTTTTACCACTATCCCTCTATCCTGGTGGATTTCTGTTTGTTGCATGCAAGCTAATCATTGTTGGAATTTCTGTTTCAGGAGCCGCAGAACCAAATGTAAGGATCTCAGACTCGGGAGAATTGTCTTATGCTACCGATTCTCATGGGAACAGTATTCCCGATTTCTCCTTCTGTGGCTACGACACGGGTTCAAGCCCCCTGCCACAGGTTCCAATAAAGATTGTGGTCATTCCAATCGATGGTGACGATACCCGGCGAATCCAAGCAGCCATCGATTATGTAGCTGGACTTCCACGAAGTGAGAATGGGTATCGGGGTGCGATCCGACTGGCACCAGGAGAGTTTCAAATTGAGGGACAGATTGTGATTCAGTCCAGGGGCATAGTCTTACAGGGCTCTGGCGCTTCAGAGGGAGGGACTACCTTGGTTGCAACAGGTCAGGATCGCCGAGCATTGATCAAGGTTATTGGGGTCGACGACCGGAAATTTCGCGAGATGCCAAGCGTCCAGGAGATTCGGGGTGATTATATCGCCGTGGGAACGAAAGAGTTTCGCGTTAATTCTGCAGAGTCGCTTTCGGTAGGCGATTCGATCGTGATCACACGCCCCAGTACGCCGGAGTGGATCGAGGAAGTTGGTGGTAGGGCGGATGGCATAGGCTGGAAACCCGGCTCTAGAGATATTTTGTGGGATCGAACTGTCACCGATATCTCTGAAAACACATTAACAGTTGATGCTCCAATTACCACCTCACTAGAAAAGCAATTCGGAGGCGGAACAATCGAGGTCTATGATTGGCCTGGTCGAGTCTCAGAGGTCGGCATCGAGGACCTGAGGCTTGAATCAAGTTATGATCCACAGAACCACAAGGATGAAGACCATTCGTGGTTCGGTATTACCATGGACAATGCCCAAGACGCATGGGCACGACGAATTGTTTTTGAGCATTTCGCGGGAGGAGCCGTTGCTCTTGGCCGAAACACAAGATCGATAACTGTTGAAGATTGTATTGCCCTGGCACCCATCTCAGAAGATGGCGGCTATCGTCGGCATACCTATTTCACTCAGGGACAACTTACCTTGTTCAACAGATGCTGGTCCGAATTGGGCCGCCACGATTTTTCAGTTGGACATTGCGCCCCCGGTCCGAATGCTTTTGTTAACTGCCGCGCCGATCGAGCACTTGGCGAAAGTGGACCGATCGAAAGTTGGGCGTCGGGAGTCCTTTTTGACAATGTCCGCATCGACGGAAATGATCTTCAATTACAGAATCGATGGAACTCTCCACCTGGAACAGGTTGGGCCGCCGCAAACTGTGTACTCTGGCAATGTCGAGCGGCGAATGTCCGCTGCTTTCGTCCCCCTGGCGCTTACAACTGGGCAATTGGAATATGGGCTACTCCGGCTGGAGATGGCGCGTTCCATGGCCTCAGTGATTTCGTTTCACCTCAGAGCCTCTATCAAGCTCAGCTACGGGATCGTCTCGGAAAAGAAGCGGCTGCTCGAATTGATCCAATTCTGGGAAAACCTACCGCCGCCACGAATCCAACCTATCATGAGGCGGAAGAATTTCTTAAGCAATCCGTAAAGCCAGCCAGGCGACTAGTGGACGATATTCAAACTATACTTACAGTCGCGACAGCAGCGAGGCTTCTAGAAACCACAACTGAGCAGTATCGAAGAGCAGTAGATTTTGAAGACCTTCCCATACCGGAACTTCAAAGTGCTTCGCCTCAAGCCTCGTCAGCCTCTGACGGTGTCAAATTGATCTCTATCAATAATGGTTGGCTTGTCGCAAATGGGCAACTCTTGGCAGGAAAACGCCTCAAGCCTTCCTGGTGGAGAGGCTCTCTTCGCCCAAGTGAAGCAGCGGAGTTCGGTCACAACATTTCGCGGTTTGCCCCTGGTAGAGAAGGACTTGGCCTTACAGAGGATATAGCAACCGTGGCGGAAGACATGGTTTCGACGAACACTTTAACTTATGAACATCACTATGGGCTCTGGTACGACCGCCGCCGAGACGATCATCTTATGGTGAGAAGAGCCGATGGAGCAGTGGCTCCACCATTTTACGAGCAACCGTTTGCAAGAAGTGGTGAGGGTTTCGCGTGGGATGGTTTGAGTAAATACGACCTAACCAAAAACAATCCCTGGTATTGGAATCGCTTGAGAGAATTTGCGCAGCTGTGTGACGAAAATGGATTGGTACTCCTTCACAACAACTATTTTCAGCACAACATTTTGGAAGCAGGTGCTCACTGGGCCGATAGTCCATGGAGACCTGCGAATAATATCAATGACACTGGTCTTCCCGAGCCTCCTCCCTATATCGGCGACAAACGTCTATTCATGGCACAGCACTTTTATGATGTTTCAGATCCAAATTTGCGTGAGTTGCATAGGCGTTACATTCATCAATGCCTGGAAGCATTTGCCGATTGTACTAATGTCTTGCAGCTGACGAGTGCAGAGTTCACAGGACCATTGGAGTTTGTTCAGTTTTGGATTGACACCATCGTCGAGTGGGAGCAGGAGACTGGAAACAATGTTTTAGTTACGCTTAGTTGTACAAAGGATGTGCAAGATGCGATTCTGGCAGACCCTGAGCGTGAGCCTTTTGTGGATGTCATCGACATCCGCTACTGGACATATGACAAGAATTACCAATTATATGCTCCAGAGGGTGGAAAGTATCTTGCGCCTCGCCAGCACATGCGGCAATTAAAGCCAGAGACCGCCTCTTTTAGTTCGATAGTCAAATCGGTGAGTGAGTACCGACATAAATTTCCTGATAAGGTGGTCCTCTACAATGCAGATCTCGAATGTCGAAGTCCCACTGAAGGCTGGGCTGTACTCATTGGTGGTGGCTCACTTCCGGTTTTAACCCTGCCGCCAGAATTAGCTCGAAAGATACCGCAAATGGTTCCCACGGATAAATACATCACTGGGAAAGATCAATGGTGTCTGGCGACATCCAGCGGAGAGATGTTGATCTACTTCCAGAATCCAAGTCAAGAATTCAAGCTAGATCTACCAACCGAGGTAGAAAAGATTCGAGCGCAGTGGATTGATTCGAGAACTGGGAAGATCACTGAGACTTCCGATATGGAAGTTGAAGGAATTTTGGGTGGCATACCCAAGACAAATGTAGTTTGGATCACACCCAGCTAGGATTAAGAAAGCCGCTCTTTAACTCCATTACTCTACTGCAAAGGCAACCAGACTGACATTTCCGTCGGCCCACGATTCGCCCAGGCGTAGTAAGGGATCAATCGCAACTCGAACTCCTTTGTAGGCCCTGTATCGACCTCGCGATACAATACATTGCCCCATTTTTCAGACTGCTTTGCAACAGCAGTTCCTTCCAGGAAGATAACTCCTTGCAGAAGGTTTGCATCATAGGTCTCTCGAAAACGAATATTCTGAGGAATAAGAACCTCCTCAAGCTCCACTCCTTTGGGTAAATCTATGGATTCCAAGCAGTACACGATTGGACCTCGTTGAATTGCCACTTGATTGGTGATTTCTTCTACTAAAGGATTTGCCTGAATTAACTTCGTCGCCATCGGCAAGTCGAGTTCAATTCGATCGCCAGCTTTCCACTTTCTGCGAATTTCGCAAAATCCCTTTTCATCTTTCGCCGGCTTCTCCTGCTCGTTGTTGACCTTGACAGTCGAACCGTCAGTCCAACCTGGAATCCGAAGTTTGAAAGTAAATTCTTTTTCAGGGCAGGCCTCGATATTAAGTATCACTGTCCCATTCCAAGGATAGTCTGTCTGCTGGGAAACCTGCAAAGGCTCTCCCATAAGCTCTGTCGAAAGCTTGTTGGCCCCATACAGATTCAACCAAAGAGTATTTTCGTTCTTGCTATAAACGTATCCACTGAGTTCAGCTAGGGTGCGCAGAAGATTTGGCGGACAGCAGAAGGAAACGAAAAATGGTTGTCGGGTACGTGGATATCTCAAGTCCGTCGGCAAGGGATCCACGACTCGCAGGGGATTCACATAAAAATACTCCGTGCCGCTCAAGCTGACACCGCTCAAAATACTGTTGTAAAGAGCCAACTCGAGCACATCCAAATACTTTGCCTCACCCGATATTAGAAACATACGCCAGGACCACATTAGGTTGGCAATATTCGCACATGTCTCATTGTGTGCAGTTGTATTGGGCAGCTGGTAGTTCCTCCCATAGGCTTGATGTACTCGTGTGATCTGCTGCTGATTTTTCGAGCCATCAGGAGAAGCACCGTCATACAATGCTCCACAGGCACCCGTGATATACATCTTCTTGTGGACCATGTTCTCCCAGGTTGATTTCAAGGGAACAAGCAAGTTTTGATCACCCGTCTCCGCATACAGATCAGCCGCTCCTGCACAGAGATAATTCTCTCGAACTGCGTGTCCAACAGCTTCCCGCTGTTGTGTAAAAGGTATCCGGTCCTGATTGTCATCCCCTCCCTCGGTTACCAGATTTCGCATTTCAAGAAAACTCTTTGCAAGTTCAAGGAAACGAGGTTCCCCCGTAGTACGGTATAACTCGACCGCACCCATATAATGAGAGGGACAGATCGCATTTCGCGCCTGTTCCGGTGTAGGATCTCGAAATGTTTCGATTAAGTAGTCTGCTGCTTTCTTAGAGACGTCGAGCAGATTAGTCTCTCCTGTCACCCGGTAGTGCAAACAACCGGTCGTCATCAGATGCCCCATATTGTACATCTCAAACGCATGTCGATCTTGAAATGGTTTTGCGGATTTATCACCGTTGCGTTGGGCAATCAGAACTGGAGTGTGAAGATACCCGTCCGGGCTCTGCGCCGATACGATTGCCCTAACGGATTGATCAATGGCAGATTTAAGCTGTGAATCGTTTGTTACAGCGAATGTAGCTATAGCCGCCTCAAGCCATTTATAAAAGTCTCCGTCGTTCCATTTGGCACCGTGATGATCACCCTCAGCTTGCCCAGCCGCGATCAAAAAATGCTCTAAGAAAGGCTTGTACTTGTGTCCTTTCATGAGGTCCCACATTGCTGGAACTGACTTCTCGTGACAAACTGTGATGCGGTCAGCCCAAAAGCCATCTGTCCAATCGACTTGATCGAATCCGACCGGTCGTACGACTGCGTATTCACTCTCTGACGTGTCGACAATGTCAGCTCCATAGAGTGCATGCAAATCGATAGACACCACGCTGACAAGTGCCACCAAAAGTGTGTTCAGAAAGATGTGTGTGAATTTTTCCATAGTGCCAAAATACCGGCTGCTAATTGGACTTGATTGAACATAGAATTCAATTTGTATTGTATGACAGTTTCTCTTCTTGTTCCACCTAATGGCAGACAACTTGTTCAATCCTGAGCACCCGGCTAGTATGGTTCAAGGGGAAACATGTCCAGTCGATCTATTTTCTGATTTCCAGTTTTCTCCTTGAGTTGTGAGTATTCTTCCCCGCAATCTGTGTATCGAGAGTGTAATTTTGAATCGTCTACTTTTGGTTCTTGTTGTACTTCTAGAGTCGCAGTGGAATCTGCAATCCGCTTTTGGGGATGCAGAGATTCTATCTCCTAATGATTTTGCCCACTACGTGGAGAGGTTTAACGACTGCGACAAGGAGGACGTGGTCAATTTAATTCCCAATGCGGACGCCTGGGAGTGGATTGTCGAACAGGCACCGCTCTTTGAATGTCCCTCGGCCCAAATGGAAGAGGTCTATTATTTTCGTTGGTGGACCTATCGAAAACACATCAAGCAGACACCAGCAGGAATGGTTCTTACGGAATTTATTCTCCCTGTCAGCCATGCTGGAGATTACAACACCGTTTCCTGTGCTTATGGACATCATATAGCCGAAGGTCGCTGGCTTTCCAACCAGAAGCTTCTCGATGAGTACACACTGTTTTGGTTCCGTTCTGGTCCAAATGGCGGCCCGGCAAAGCACTTTCACAAGTTCAGCAGTTGGGCCGCGGCAGCGTTGTACGACCGATATCTCGTCACTCAGGATCGTCAGTTTATTCTAAGCATTCTCGACGATCTGGTGGATGACTATCACACTTGGGAGCAAGAACGGCGAAGGGAAGATGGCCTATTCTGGCAATATGATGTCCAAGACGGCATGGAAGAGTCCATCAGCGGAGGCAGACGTGTCAAGAATATCCGCCCCACGATCAACAGCTATATGGCAGCCAATGCCTTGGCCATTTCACGGATTGCCGAGTTGGCCGACCAGGCGGACATCAGTCAAGAATTCGGCAGCAAGTCGCAACAACTGCGTACGCTTGCAAACAGAACACTCTGGGACAAAGATGCTCATTTTTTCAAAGTGGTTCTTGACGACGGGCGGTTTTCTACCGCCCGTGAGGCGATTGGTTATATACCTTGGATGTTTAAGCTTGCTGAGCCAGAGCACGCCGAGGCATGGGTTCAACTGACTGATCCTGCTGGTTTTCGTGGCCCCTGGGGACTCACCACTGCTGAGCAGCGACACCCAGAATTTCGCACTCACGGCACCGGCACCTGTGAGTGGGACGGAGCAGTCTGGCCTTTTGCCACGAGCCAGACTTTAAACGGTCTTGCTAATCTGTTGCGTGGGCCCGCCCAACCATATGTCTCCAAACGAGATTTCTTCGAACAATTGCTATTGTATGCCGAAGCGCACAAGAAAGATGGCTTGGCATACATCGGCGAATACTTCGACGAACAAACCGGTGACTGGTTAATTACTGGTCCAAAGTCCGAAAGAAGCCGCTTTTATAATCATTCAACCTTCAACGATCTCATGATTTCAGGCTTGGTAGGAATCGTGCCGCGCGAGGACGACGTGTTAGAACTCAGCCCGCTAATCCCAGAAGATGTCTGGGATTGGTTCTGTCTTGATGGTGTGCAATATCACGGTCACAATCTGACTGTGATTTGGGATCGCACAGGTGAGCGGTATAATCGTGGCAAAGGTCTAATTCTACTTGCTGACGGTCAAAAACTCGGCCAATCACCAAGTTTACAACGGCTTGAGGTGCCGTTGCCCTGATAAGGGAGCTAAACCAAAATCTCACGATTCACCACGCCGTGGACATCCGTCAAACGGTAACGTCTCCCCTGGAACTTGTAGTTTAACAGTTCGTGATCAATTCCCAGTAGATAGAGCATCGTGGCATGCAAATCATGGACGTGCATTGGTTTGTCAACGATATTATAACTGAAATCATCGGTCTCGCCGTAAACAAGTCCTTTCTGGATACCGGCGCCTGCCATCCACATGGTGAAACAGCGCGGATGATGATCCCTTCCATAGTTGTCGGCAGTAAGTTTTCCCTGGCTGTAACTGGTGCGCCCAAATTCGCCTCCCCACACGACCAGCGTGTCTTCCAACATTCCCCGTTGCTTGAGGTCGCGAATCAGCGCAGCACAAGCCTGGTCAGTTGCTTTACACTGCGTGACGATTCCATTCGGTAAATCCGTATGATGGTCCCAATCTCGGTGGAAAAGCTGGATGAAACGAACATCGCGCTCTGCCAACTTTCTAGCCAGTAGGCAATTCGCGGCGAAAGTTCCGGGCTCACGCGAGTCGGGGCCATACATTTCAAATGTGCTCTCTGACTCATCGCTCATGTCAGTCACCTCGGGCACCGACGTTTGCATACGAAATGCCATTTCATATTGTGCGATTCGAGCATTGATCTCCGGGTTAAGGGTTTCCTCGAACCGAAGTTCATGCAGTTCGCGCAAGCGATCCAACATCTGGCGACGAGACTGGCCAGAGACACCTAAGGGGTTGTTTAAATAAAGCACGGGATCCTTCCCCGCGCGGAACTGTACACCCTGGTGCACAGATGGCAAAAACCCGCTCCCCCAAAGCCTGGAGTAAATCGGCTGCCCACTACCACCTTTGGTGACCAGCACACAGAAAGCAGGTAGGTTTTCGTTGGACGATCCTAAACCGTAACTCAACCAGGAACCGATCGATGGCCGACCGGCAATTTGCGACCCGGTCTGGAAGAAGGTAATCGCCGGATCGTGGTTAATTGCTTCGGTGTGCATCGAGCGAATAATGCAAAGATCGTCGACAACCTTTGCAGTATGGGGCAGGAGTTCGCTAACCCACGTTCCATTGCGTCCATGCTTGGCAAATTTGAACAACGACCCTGCCAAAGGGAGTGTCGATTGATTTCCCGACATGCCAGTTAATCGCTGACCAGCGCGGACGGACTCAGGTAACTCCTGCCCATTTCTTTCGTTCAAGAGTGGCTTGTAGTCCCACAAATCCATCTGCGATGGTCCACCACTCATAAACAAATAGATCACCCGCTTCGCCTTGGGAGCGAAGTGCAGCGACTTCAATATGCCACCCGACCCTTGACCTGCAGACGCCATCGCCTGGTTTTGGTCGCCGCCCAGCATTTGCACAAGCACTGCCGACCCAAGACCCAAGCCGGAACGTCCAAAAAAGTGGCGACGTGTCAGCGAACGACTCATCTCTTCTTGTGAATACATCGAAGATCTCACTTTTCGAAATGCTATTTGATGGTTGAATCAAAAAAATTCATGACCGCCTCAGCGACGACTGTCATCGCTGCCAATTGGGAGGTGTCAAGTCTTGTGTCTGATTCGTGATCACCGATACTGAGAAACTCATTCGCGAGAGTCTCGTTACCCTGAAAATACGCCAACTGTTCTTCATAAAGATTGTCGAGCGTTTCTTGCTCGACCGGAGTGGGAGTTCGACTGGTGAAAGTGCGAAACATCAAGGTCAAGCAGTCGCCAATATCGCTCATGTTTTGAGAGAGGAATCTCTCAGCCGCAGCTCGTGATGCTTCGACATACTGCGGATCATTCAACAACACCAAAGCTTGCAATGGAGTAGTCGTCGTTTGCCGATTCACGATGCAAACCTCGCGATTTGCCGCGTCAAACGTAATCATGGAGGGGGGAGGTGAGGTTCGCTTCCAAATTGTGTAGAGACTACGCCGATGGCTACCTTCACCCACGTCTCGAACATATGTCGCATTCCCTTTTTCTTCCCACAAACCGGGAGGCTCATACGGTTTCACCGGAGGTCCACCCATTTTCTCGACTAACAACCCACTGGCATAAAGAGCATTGTCACGCATCATCTCGGCCGTGAGGCGCCCTTCCGGTCCACGGGCCAAGAGTTGATTGAGGGGATCTCGTTCCCGCAAAGCTGCATCGCACTCTGAATTCTGGCGATAGGTTTTTGACATGACGATTTGCTTTAGCAAAGCCTTGAGATCCCAACCCGACTCGATGAAAGATCCGGCAAGATAGTCAAGCAATTCAGGATGCGAGGGCAACTGACCCTGACTTCCCAAATCATTGGATGTTTCCACCAAACCGCGGCCGAACAACATCTGCCAGTATCGATTCACTGCAACTCGCGAGGTCAGAGGATGATCTGGATTGGTCAACCAGCGAGCAAGTCCTAGACGATTGTTTGGCATCGTGGAATCCATGGCAGGTAGATTCCGTGGAGTTCCCGGCATTACCTCTTCGGTTGGAGCATCGTAGGATCCTCGCGCCAGGAGAAAGGCGGGCCGGCGCTCGGGCATCTCTCGCATCACCATGATTTCAGGAATCGTGTCCAACAAGCGACTGCGCGCTCGCCGGAGATCCTTCAAATCGCTCAAAGCTTTCTGATAACCCGATTGGCGCTGCACGAACACATCGTACAGTTGCACTCGGTCGGATGCTGAGATTTCCGAGGGCGTTTCTGTTAGTGTCTTGTTTTGGTAAAACCGTGCGATTTCCCAGGGTGTAAGTTCGCGATCATAGACTCGCAGCTCATCGATTGCCCCCCCCTGAAAACCACGATCGCGAAAACGCTGTGCCAGCGTCAGCCGATGAGCCTGGGCAAAGTCTTCATCGCCCCCCAGATACTCATCTCGTTCATAGAGAATAGTCTTTGTTAATTCGTCAGCTAAAACTTCTGTATCAGCAGGTATGCCATTGACGTAAAGATGTAGTCCGTCGGCTCGGCTTGAGCCATCGTAAGTCAATGAAACGTGGACCCACTCATCAAGAGGCAACTTGTCTGTGGTTTGCACGCTTATCGCGTTGCCTGGCAAGAAATGAATGAGCGACCCCACCAGCTTGCCTTCGGAAATCAGGATTTCATATCCCCGGCTTCCCGCATCGGTCCACGAGCGCGAGCGATGCAGCACCACTGCTCTGGCTTTCTCATCGGGGGTATTGAGCCAGAAGCTGATCGTAAAGGGGTCATCGCGAGTAAACTTGCCACCTACATCGGTCGAAAACCCGTTTTCCCCATTAAATTGGAGTGCTTTGCCAAATCGACCAGACACGAGTTCCGGGCTTCCATCAAGCTTGGCATCATTTTCTGAGTCGGCAAGATTCGCAACTGAATCCCCATCAATCACATCCATGGAGAACTCTCCAATCAATCCATCACTATTTAGGATGACTTCCTTTTTATCTAAGGCCTCCTGGAAAGCTAAGCGATACTGCTCTGCCACCTGAAGTACTTTTGCTTCGGCATTTTCAATTTTTCCCTCCAGCTCAGAGAGAAGTTCCTTCTGGGCGGGGGTTGCTTGCAACAGTGTTGGCGTGGGCACCGCATCGGTAAAGTGGGAATAAAGACCACTCTCGTTTATGTTGTTGAAAAACGCATACAGCTCATAGTATTCGCGCTGTGAAATGGGATCGAACTTATGGTCGTGACAGCGAGCGCATTGAACAGTTAGCCCAAGAAAGGCGGTTCCAAACGTGTCGACGCGATCCACAACATACTCATTGCGGAATTCTTCTTCGATGCTGCCCCCTTCATTGGTTTGCCGATGAAGGCGATTAAAGGTGGTGGCGAGGATTTGTTCATCCGTAGCATTCGGCAGCAGATCACCGGCAAGCTGCCAGGTAATGAACTGGTCGTAGGGCAAGTTTTCATTGAATGCCTTCACGACCCAATCTCGCCACGGCCAGACAGCCCGATAGCGATCCGCTTGATATCCATAGGTATCTGCATAGCGGGCCACATCAAGCCATTCCGTTGCCATTCGCTCGCCGAAGCGAGGCGACTTGAGTAGTCGATCGACGACTTTTTCATATGCATTGGGGGAAGCATCGTTCAGGAATGCATCGATCTCCTGTACGGTGGGAGGAAGTCCAGTAAGATCAAAAGTTATTCGCCGAATCAGTTGCTCCCGAGAAGCTTCGACAGACGGCTGCAATCCTTCATTCTGCAACCGCTGGAAAACAAAGTGGTCAACAGGATTCGTATCAAACTCCACTTCAGGGACATCAAGTGGCAATAAAGCCCAGTGCTGCTTCCATTCGGCGCCCTGTTCGATCCAGCGGGTTAGTATGTCAATCTCCTCCTCGGACACCTGAAGCTTGGTGTCCAAGGGAGGCATGCGGTAATCTTCGTCTTCCGACTTCAGCCGTGCGAGAATTTCGCTTTCATCGACTTGAAAGGGAACAATCGGGTGAGCTCCGGAGTCAGCTTCTCCAAAAGTCGATTCTTGCAGATCAAGCCGGAATCCCCCTTCTCGAGTCTCTTCATCTGGACCGTGGCAGGTATAGCATCGATCCGAAAGAATCGGTCGGACGTGGAAATTAAAGTCAACCGTCTCAGGCAAAGCTGCAATGGCTGGTGCGTGAAACAGCGAAATGAGAACACCCGAGATGACTCCCCAGCGAGCCATGCATCTAGAACATGAGATGCGCTTGTTCGATGAATCTACTTGAAGTGTTCCGGAAGGCGCGTACATGACTTGCGAAGAGCGAATGCGAATGCCAGAGTGAAGGTCTTTTCACGACCCTAGACGTATCCACTATTGTATCCAAGCTCTCTTGCTATTGGCAGAACCGATATTCTTCAGGACTGCAATTTGACGCTGTTTTTCCGCACAATCGCCTACTTTTCAATTACCCACAATGTGTAGGCTGTATGTATTTTCTACTGGAATTGTTGTGGGAGTTCCGAATCCAAGTGAACCGTGAGTAGAGCTCCAACTGCTTGTTCAAAACGAGGACAATTGTTCTCTACATCGTTTCTGATACCATAAGCATCTTGCAGAATTCGAATTAACTTCTCGGATATCGTCTATCTGTCCAGGAAACGTCAGGCAAAAACCACTTTTAATCGCACTTGTTCCAAAACTTTATGGCCAACTCTTCCTCTTGCGAAACTCAATCCACTCCTGTCGTCCCACGCCAATACCTTTTACCGTTTGCGTTGGTAACTTCGCTGTTTGCGCTCTGGGGGTTTGCCAACGACGTAACGAATCCACTGGTAAAGGCCTTTCAGGAAATCTTTCAAATCAGCACAGCGGAAAGTGCTTGGGTGCAAACTGCCTTCTATGGGGGTTACGCCACGATGGCCATTCCGGCTGCACTCGTCATACGCAAGTTTTCTTTTAAAACAGGGATTATCTTGGGGCTTGCCCTGTATGCAATTGGCGCATTGCTGTTTATTCCGGCAAGCATGAACATGCAATTCTCTTTGTTTCTGATCGCGTTGTACATATTGACTTTTGGTCTGGCGTTCCTGGAAACAAGTGCCAACCCTTATATCCTTGCCATGGGTCCCGAAGAAACGGCTACGAGGCGTTTGAATCTTGCCCAGGCATTCAACCCGATGGGATCGCTCACTGGCATGTTGGTTGCCAGCCAGTTCATTCTTCCTAATCTGCAAGTGTCCCAATTTCGGGATCGTGAAATGGCAATGCATCCGGAATATGCCTCGATGCTTCCCAGCGAGGTGGACACCTTGGTAACCAAATCATTAAGAGAATATTCTGAGGCCGAACCGACTGAACATTCAAAAATGCAATCGCACGATTTAAAAGTCGTTCGAGTTCCATACGTTGTGATTGCCCTGGTAGTATTGGGGGTTTTGTTGGCATTTGCCGTTTCAAAAATGCCCAAAGTGGGCCATGCCGATGAAGCGATTCATTTGTTCCAAGTGCTCCGCAATCTAGCTCACTTCCGCTATCTCGGCGGAGTCGTCGCTCAAGCCTTTTATGTCGGTGCTCAGATTATGTGCTGGACATTCATCATCCATTACGGCATGACGCTACTAGGCCTAAGTGCCGCTCAAGCGCAGCGTTACAACATCTTGGCCATGATTATTTTTCTCACCAGTCGATTTATCTGTACGTTCTTCCTCAAATACATCAGTCCTGGGTTGCTGCTTGGAATCTTGGCAATCGGGGGCATGCTGCTCACCCTTGGCACGATTTTTCTGCAGGGTTTCGCGGGATTGTATTGTCTTGTGGCAATATCTGCCTGCATGTCACTCATGTTTCCCACGATCTACGGTATCGCCCTCGATGGGCTGACAGCGGATGACGCCAAACTTGGCTCCGCCGGATTGATTTTTGCCATCGTTGGCGGGGCGCTTATGCCGCGGTTCCAAGGGCAGATGATTGACATGCAGCCCTTCACATTTGCCGGAACGACACTCGAATCCATGCGAGCTTCCTTCGTCTTACCATTGATCTGCTTCGTCGTAATTGCATTCTATGGTTTTCTTACCATACGGCCTCCCATACACAGTGCCGATTTAGACGTTTCTGAATAAGGTTCGATGTGGCAAACGAGATGCGGTGATGCAGTACCAAGGTTTTGGCAAGACTGGACTCACAATTCCACGCATCGTCTACGGCACGAGTTGCCTTGGTAATCTCTATGAGTCCTTGCCGGACGAAACTAAGCTGGCTATCTCACGTGAATGGTTTGCGCATCATGCGCCGCCGGCTGTGATTGACACGGCTGGTAAATATGGTGCGGGACTCGCCCTGGAGGTGATTGGCAAAAATCTGCGAGAATTGGAGATCCCTGCTGACCAGGTCATCATCAGCAACAAGCTGGGCTGGAAGCGTGTTCCTCTGCGAACTCCTGAGCCGACGTTTGAAAAAGGAGTTTGGGCCGACTTGGAACACGATGCCGTGCAGTGCATCAGCCGCCAGGGGATTCTGGAATGCTGGGAGCAAGGGTGCCAACTGCTTGGAGAAGGGTATCGTCCTCAACTGCTGTCGGTCCACGACCCGGATGAATACGTTGCGGCTGGCAAGTCGCCCGCCGAGCGCGAGCAGCGATTCACAGACGTGGTTGCTGCCTATGAATCATTGCACGAGCTGAAACGCCAGGGGGAGACTCAGGCAATTGGAGTTGGCTCCAAAGACTGGCGATTGATTGCCGAACTCGAAGCCGTGGTGGAACTCGACTGGGTGATGTTTGCCAACAGTCTCACGATTTATCGCCATCCGCCCCCCCTACTAAACTTTGTTAGTCGGCTGATGGAGAAACAGATCGGCGTGATCAATTCTGCGGTTTTTAATGCAGGGTTTTTGATCGGTGGCAAGTTTTTTGATTATCGAATCCCGACACCGGACAACCCCGAGGATCGAGCTGTGATGGTGTGGAGGGAAAAGTTCCTCGACCTGTGCCAGCGGCACGCGGTTGTCCCGGCAACGGCCTGCATTCAATTTGCGCTATCTCCGCCTGCGGTAGCTGCGGTCGCTCTCAATACAAGCGATCCCCAACGCGTAGCGGATAATGTTTTGGCCGTTGAAGCTTTGATCGAACCCGAGTTTTGGCAAGAAGCAAGACAGATTGGATTGATCGCAAGTAATTATGCCTATGTTTGAGCTTTTTGGAGTGCTATTGTGATAAAATCAGGAATTCTTAATCCAAATGTTCTTTCTTTGCTGAGTCGTGTTCGGCACACGAACACGCTGGTGATTGCTGATCGTGGTTTCCCTTTCTGGCCGATGATTGAAACAGTTGATCTTTCTCTCGTTGATGACATTCCCAAAGTGCTTGAAGTACTTCAGGCAGTGCGCGAGCAGGCAGTCTTCGGCAAAGCCTGGATGGCCGAAGAGTTTGCCAAGAACAACAGTCGATCGACCATCGATGATTTCGCCGCTGGCCTGAAGGACATTTCACTGTCTTATGAGCCCCACGTAGAATTCAAGAAGCGTGTCCCCGAGGCCATCGGACTAATACGCACCGGGGAAACGATTCAGTATGCCAACATTATTCTGGAATCCGCATGAAAATCGACGCCCACCATCACTTCTGGCATTACGATCCCGTGGAGTACGATTGGATTGATGAGTCGATGCAGCGAATTCGCCGCAACTTTCTCCCAGCAGATCTGCGACCAGAAATCCAGGCCGCCAAAATCGACGGCGGTATCTCCGTCCAGGCCAGACAGACCCTCGCAGAGACCGAGTGGCTGCTCAATTTATCAGATGAAAACGAATTCATCCACGGTGTGGTGGGATGGGTACCTTTGGTGGAGCAAAATGTCGGCGACACCCTCGAAGTGCTGGGCATGCATCCTAAGCTGTGTGCCGTAAGACACGTGGTGCAAGGGGAGCCAGATGATGATTTCATCCTGCGAGAGGACTTTAATCGGGGCATTAGCCTATTACAAGACTTGGGATTGGCCTACGACATTCTCATTTTCGAACGTCATTTACCGCAAACGATCACTTTTGTAGATCGGCATCCCAATCAAATCTTTGTCGTTGATCACATCGCGAAACCAAGAATTGGTGAAAATCTATTCGAGCCTTGGCGAAAGTACATAGCTCAACTGGCCAGGCGAACGAATGTTTACTGCAAGGTTTCGGGGATGGTGACAGAAACCAAATACGGCAATTGGACTCGAGCACAACTTCTACCCTATTGGGAAACCGTTCTCGAGGCTTTTGGACCGAGGCGGTTGATGTTCGGTTCGGACTGGCCTGTCTGTCTGGTTGCCTGTGAGTACCAGCGCTGGTATGAAACGGTTAAGGCTTTCTCAATTCAACTCTCCAAGGATGAGCAAAACGCCCTCTTTGGATTGACGGCAACCGAAGCCTACTCACTCTCGCACGGAAAGTAAAAACTATGCAAGCCCTCGTCATTGAGAAACCAGGCGCCACTCGAATCGAGGAGCGGGAGCGACCGGTGCCTGGGTCAACCGAGGTGCTGCTCCGCACGCGAGTCGTCGGGTTCTGCGGAAGCGATTTGAGCACCTTTCGCGGGCTGAATCCACTGGTAAGTTATCCCCGGATCCCTGGGCATGAAATCGGAGCAACGATCGAAACCGTAGGGGCGGAAGTGCCTAATAGATGGGATGTCGGTCAAAGTGTATTAGTACTCCCCTACACGGCATGTGGTTCGTGTGCGGCGTGCCGCCAGGGACGCACGAATTGCTGTCAGCACAATCAGACGCTCGGCGTCCAGCGCGACGGCGCGATGGCGGATTATTTTGTCGCGCCACACGAGAAGCTGCTGAGCTCGCCAAAGCTCTCACTGCGAGAATTGGCACTCGTAGAACCACTCACAGTCGGCTTTCACGCCGTTGCCAGGGGTCGTGTCACCGCAGAAGATACCGTCGCCGTGTTCGGCTGTGGTGCGATTGGCCTCGGAGTGATCGCCGGTGCGAACGTCCGCGGGGCTCGGGTCATTGCCATCGATGTAGACGACAACAAGTTGGAACTTGCGCGTAAGTGCGGAGCCAAGTTCGAAATCAACTCGTCGCGAGCATCACTGCACGATGCGCTCCAACAACTCACCGATGGCCACGGCCCGGAGGTGATCGTCGAAGCAGTCGGTCTTCCCCAGACATTTCGGAGCGCCGTTGAGGAGGTGGCCTTCGCCGGGCGCGTGGTCTACATCGGCTATGCCAAAGCACCTGTCGCATATGAAACGAAGTACTTTGTGATGAAGGAACTAGACATCCTCGGCTCACGCAATGCGATGGTGGAGGATTTCCAAGCCGTAATCCGTCTCCAGGAAGCAGGCACATTTCCGATCAACGACGTGATTACCGCCACCGTGCCCCTCAGAGAAGCTGGCGAAACCCTGCAACAGTGGAGCGATCATCCTGCTGATTTCACGAAGATCCAAGTGGAGTTGGGATAATTGACACCACGAACAACTGAAGTTTTCACAGCATAAACAGATTTCTAGCCACTGATTAACACTGATGAGTCACGGAAAATATCAAATTCTGAATCTTGTCTGTGTTCAATCCGTGTCCATCCGTGGCTAAATAAAAAATGGGTGCGGCCTAGGGGTCCGCAGAGGATACTTTTTCCGGCTTGGTGTCAAAAACTGGGGAACTAGGATTCGAACCTAGACTGACGGAGTCAGAGTCCGGAGTGCTACCGTTACACTATTCCCCAATCGGTCGAGTTCGGTGGCTTCTTATTGGCCACCTGTCTCTTTGAATACGGTACGATTCAGAGGGTGAATCGTCAAGGTGAAGCTCCGCGGCACTCTCCCATATCATCATCCCTGCACAAGCGAGAATGACGGTCATTTGATATCGCCTTAAATCTCCTGCTCAATCAGAATCGGCATCCTGTCGTGGCGGGTCATGGTTTGGTAGTAGTGGCTCGCCGGGCGGGTGAGCATGTAGGCGTGGGGGCGCTCCTGTTCGTCGTGAACCAACACACCTTGCATGCCCTCGTTGATCTGGAACCAGACGGATTTCTCCAGGCCGAAGTCGGCGGGGATGATGATCTTTTCGGGTGAGAGCCAGCGCCACTTGCCCGCTTCGAGGCTTTCGAGCCGGCACCAGCCGGTGCGGGGGAGTTTTGATTCCTTGTTTCCCCGATTGCCCCATTCGTAGATCACCATCTGGCCGTCATGAATCACCGGGAGTTGAACCACGGGGTCGGTGTACATGAAGTGCAACTCTTCTTGCGCATCCACCCCGCGCGTGGTGATACGATGTTCCAGTTCGTATTGCTCGAACAACTCTTGTTTCAGCCGGGCTTTGAGTATCGAAATGCCTTTGCACATTGTAATAAGACCAAAATTAAAATTCATTTTTAGCCACGGATTGACACGGATCGAACACGGATAAGATTTTAATTTCAGTATTTTCCGTGTTTCATCCGTGGCTATATCTTCCCTGTTGTAGTCAATATACCATTCGTTTGAATTCGACTTTATTTTTTCCGAAGTTGAATAGCATGCCGACCTTGATTCCAGTGGCTTTGAGTTCATTCAATAGCTGGGGTTCGTCTTCTGGATGATACGTTTTGGCAATCTTAAGTTCGACTAGAATACTATCTTCCACAAGGAGATCGGCTGAATAGTCTCCGACGAATGCATCCTTATAACGAACCTTAATTTTGCTCTCGAGTTCAGACTTTATGCCTCGCAACTGCAATTCAACTTGCATTGCTTTCTGATACACTTTTTCGAGAAATCCATAGCCTAATACGCGGTACACCTCGAACGCCGCCCCAATGATCTGCTCCGTTATATCTTGATGTTGCAAATTCATACTCTTTTACTACCTCAAACGGAACAAATTATTTAGCCACGGATTGACACGGATTAAACACGGAAAATATCGAATTCTGCATCTTATCCGTGTTTGGTCCGTGTCAATCCGTGGCTAAAAAACAGCATCTTTAAAAACAACTCTTTCCATAAATATCACAGATATCGTATTCGTTGGCGGCGTCGCCGTAGACGTCGACCAGGGGGAGGGTGGCTCCGCTGCGCAAGACAAACCGGCCCATCCTATTATTGATCTTCCGCTTGATATCTACCAGTTGCGATTGCTCAAAAAGGCTCCGTTGTCGGTTAGACAGGGGGCGCAGGCCATCGGCGATCACGTGCATGTAGTGGACGTAGGCCGAGCGGGGCTGCCAGACGCGGGGGAGCAGATACATGGCGGCTTCGAGCAGGGCCTCAAAGTCGGCCCGGCTCCCCAAGAGGCTGCTGCGGAGCGACCGCTCCGGTTCGTTGGTAAAGAGCAGCGTGAGAATCAGCGCATCGCAGCAAATGCGGTAGTGGGCCAGGGCCTCGACCAGGCGTTCGACATTGCGCACAACAAAGGCACCAACCCGCTGCGGATCGCAACTCGCCTTGCCGATGCTCCCGCCGCGGGAGACGAACTTGTGCTGGGGGCGGGCCACTTGAATCGGGATCACCGGCGTGCCATTGAGTTCCCACCACAAATCCTCGCCCCGCTTGGTGAGTAACCAGCGGATAAATGCCCGGTCCGATTTGGCAAATTCTTCGCAGGTGTGGATGCCGTGCTCGGCCAATCGCTTGGCACTCCGCCGGGCAATGCCGGTGATGTCGGTGACTGGTCGATCGCGGAGCAAGGCGAGCCGCTCACTATCGTTCTTGAGCACCCCACAACCAAACGGCTTGGAAGAGTCCGAAATCAGTTTGGCGAGTGTTTTGGTGGGGGCAACGCCGATAGAGACCGGCACGCCCACCTGGCGGAGGATTTCTGCCTGAAGTCGTTGGGGAAACTCGATGGTACGTTCGGTCGTGGAAAAAAACTGTTCGTCGATGGAATAAAACTCCACACGGGGGCTGGCCCGTTGGACGATGGCCAGCATCTTGCGCGAGAGCGCCTCGTACCAGCGGAAATCCCGTTTCACAAACACCCCCTGGGGGCAAAGGGGCGTGGCTTCCCAGATGGGCATTCCCGTGGGGACCCCGGCGGCTTTCATTTCGTAGCTCTTGGCAATGATGCACGCCCCGTGGTTACCCAACACCCCCACCGGCATCCCGCGCAGGTGCGGATAGCGGACCCGCTCGGCGGAAACATAAAAACAATCGGCGTCAACGTGACCAATCATGGTGGGGAGGTAAGTCGAGAGTCGAGAGCTAAGAGTTCTCCAAGGCGAATCTTCGATCAAGAGCCAGGAGAGTGACTCTCGACCTTCAAGAATAATATACATTAGTACACTATTCAAGTATCTGCCTATTTTGGGCTCAAGAAATGCGACAAGATACAAAACGCAAGAAACCGACAGAAAAGAGGTGGCTACGGCGTGCGTCGGACTTCGGGGTCGTTCATCAACTGCTGTAAAACTTCCGACTGCTTGATGCCAAGCTCGGCGTATTTTCTGCCGATGGCATTATTGTGCAGGTCCATCTCGCGCTCGGCCTCTGTGTTACCTGTGTTGCCCGATTCGTGGGCATTGCCAACTTCCTCAGCGAACTCGGCATCAAAGGCTTGCGCCAAGAGATAGCTCCAGAGAATGTGTCGATAGGCATCTTCCGGAACGGAAGGATCTTTTTGCCTGGCTCGCGAAGACCTGGATTCGGCAGTCTCCTTGATCTGCAACAGTCGGGCAGCGCGTAATGGGTGAATCGCAATCAATTCAACCTCTGCATCGGTCAGGCTTTTCTCAAAAAGCGGCGACAACTCGGCCAGATCGTCTGTTTCGAGAGAGAGTGACGACCTGCCATCACGTTCATCAACCTGCAACTGCAATTCGACAGGTTTATGCTTAACATTGCAAACAATTGCTCCCTCGATCGCAAGCGGCCAATCTGTCGATCCCTCAGTGGATAATCGCTCCGCCTCCTCCAACAGAGCCGGAATCGCCGCTCGGGGATGCAACAGATCGAAAGGAATCTGCCAGCTGAGTCGATCCAACACAATTTGCCGATTAGAAACATCTCGATCATCTCGCTCATCTGAAGCATCGACGAGTGTGACCCCGTCTGCCACGAAGGAAGCGTGGTTGTTGAATCCCCAATCCAGAATTACACGCTCCAAGTGCAAGTCCCACTCAGT
Organism: uncultured Planctomycetaceae bacterium; assembly: GCA_937925545.1. Lineage (GTDB taxonomy): Bacteria > Planctomycetota > Planctomycetia > Pirellulales > Lacipirellulaceae > Bythopirellula. The sequence continues at coordinate 56,432 of CALALR010000012.1, read as the reverse complement.
TCCCCGCCCATTTGGGTTGCTGGAAACTCGCGCTCGAAAATCAGACCAGGTTGGCGCAAGCAGAAACGAAAACCTCGCTGATTCAAATATTGGATTTCCAACTCCAATGCCCCTATTCTCAGCTTTTGTGGCCAGATCGGTCATAAGTCGGCGAGAAACGCGATCCAGCACAATATTGGCAGCCACATAAGCGATCAGCGTCAATATCAGGACAGCGATCAGCGAGACGCCGATGATTTTCTTTTTGCGTGACATGTATTATTCCTTCTGGAACAGTATACCACGACTAACCAAGTTTTAGTGTACCTATGACTGACAGCACCCCCGATTTATGAAACAACATCATCCATCCATATGAGGTAAATGCTACTTCCTTGACTCCTCCCGATAGACCACCTTAGAATCGCCAGTTACTACTTCACGCTGTGTCGGTTCAGTGTTTCGTTGTTCGAGGACTGAGCAGCAATTTGTGTCGCACCCAAATACCCGGACTTTTAGCGAGTCTGCGAGGCAATCATGATTGGATTGAAAATCGTACAGGGGGGCGAAGTCGGTCGCGTTTACGATTTGAAAGATGGAGCCCATTGGGTGATGGGACGCAGTCCGGAATGCGACCTGGTTCTCGACGTTGCGGCAGTGAGTCGACGGCACATTATTCTCACCAAGGAGAAGGGGAAATATTTCGTCCAGGATCTGGGAAGCCGCAATGGCACCTACATCAACAATGTCCGAGTCGAAGATCGAGGCGAGCTTAAGAACGGCGATCAGATGTTGATCTGCGATATCTTATTCGTCTTCGAAGATGGAACTTCGCCAAGAACTCTTGGTGGAGAGTTGCCCCAAGGTTCTTCCTTACTGCCAAGTCTCGAACAAGAACCTGAATATGACGGCGACGCCACTTCCGAGATCATGGCGACCTTGGATGTGAGCAAGGGTTCCCAATCGGTTTGGAATGTGTCAGCCCGCCCCGAAACCCAATTGGAGGCATTGGTTGAGATTTCTAACAATCTCGGTAGCACTCTCGAGATCAAAGAAATCCTCCCCAAGATTCTTGACAGCCTATTCAAGATTTTTGTGCAAGCGGATCGAGGTTTCGTCGTCATGCGTCCGCAACCCAACGCTCCTTTAGTGGCTGTCGCCTCTAAGGCACGCAAGGCAAGCGATGAGGAAAATATGCGGTTCAGTCGCACCATCGTCAAACAAGCAATGGAAGGCAAGAGGGCCATATTGTCTGCTGATGCCTCGAGTGACGAGCGGTTCGGCATGGCTGAGAGCATCGCCGACTTTCAAATTCGCTCGCTAATCTGCGCTCCAATGATTGGCAGCAACGGTGAATCGCTAGGGGTCGTGCAAATTGATACCAGTAATCAGCGCAGTCGGTTCACAGACCAGGATTTGCAGTTGCTTGCTGGGATCGCTAATCAGGCGGCAATCTCGCTCGACAATGCTCGACTGCATCAAGAAGCCATGCACCAGATGGCTTTACAGCGCGACATGGAGGCTGCCAAACAGATGCAGCGGGCACTCTTGCCTAATCAGTTTCCAGAGGTAGCTGGCTATCACTTCTTTGCCTATTACGAATCAGCCTTCCAAGTCGGCGGAGACTACTATGATTATGTCTCGCTCCCAGACAATCGCTTCGCTCTCGTACTAGGAGACGTTGCGGGTAAGGGAGTTCCTGCCGCGATTCTCATGGCGAAGCTCTCCAGTGATGTGCGTCTCTGGCTGGCCATCGAACCCGATCCAGCCAAGGCCCTGGGGAAAATCAATTCTATATTTTCCGGTTATGGTTGGGACGATCGCTTCGTCACGATGATCGTTGCGGTGGTCGATCCTGCGACTAACCGTCTTACGTTAGTAAACGCTGGACACATGCCTCCAATACTCCGCAACGCTAAGGGGGAAGTGCTGGAAATCGGTGGCGAAGAGGCGGGCGTACCGGTTGGTGTTATTGATGATTTTGAGTTCGAGGCTTACGAGCGCGTGCTCGAGCCGGGCGACTTCGTCACGATCTACACAGATGGCTTCAGCGAGGCGATGAATTCGAAACGCGAACTGTACGGGGTCGAACGTATGATCGAACTTATCAGCGACAAGCGCATCACCACTGCAGACCTCGGCAACCGCCTTCTCGACGACGTTCGCGGCTTCGCAGGAGACTATCCTCAGAGTGACGATATGTGTTTGGTCTGTCTTGGACGGGATTAAATGGTCTGTCTCGGATTAGCGAACCATCATAAAACCGAACAGCAAAGAAGCGGTTGCCAATCCTCGCTGTTCGAAGTTTGAGATATCAATCCAGTCGTGTGCTAGTTCGCCGTTGATGGTCCATTGCAGATCACCTAACGGCGAATTACGCTTAAGCACGAGTGCTTCTACATCTGCGTAAATACCCCCTGCCATATCCGATTGAGCATTGAGTGGGGTAAGCGTACTCCCCGCCGGTGGTGTCACCAATCGCTGTCCGCTAAATACTCCGTGGATGTGCGACAGTCTTCCCCCGGCAATCAGTCCAAGTCGTGCTTGAGGATCCTCACTGCGATTATCCAACAGCGATCCAAAATAGCAACCAACCCCGGCATGTGCGCCAGCCCTGCGTACTTCTTCAAGTGTTATTTGAAATGCATTCGCAACAATCATGGAAGCATTAGTCGTAGTATTAACTTGATTTCCTGCCACATTGCGTGTGGTGGAACCTTCCGCTTGGAGATACGATCCACCCACATCGAAAAATAGCCGCTTTCCACCGCATCCTGGCCCCAGAGGTTGGCGGCCTCCAAATGAAATTGTGTAGCTGGTTTCGCGATTCTCGTCCAAAAGGCCGTCACCTAAAACACTTGTTAACCCTAATTTGAAATAGGGTCCTGAGAGCCAACCGACGGTCTGAAAGCAGGAATTACACTCATTACACATGTTGCAATCCCAGCATGCCTGGCACCCCGCATAGGAAGGACAGTCATAGCTGACAGGTTCAATTGCCGAATCCTTGATCAAGGGATCAACAGATGAGGATTGATAAAATTCATCAAGCGTGAATTGGGTATCCTCCGCACGGAGTAAGCTCCAAGAGCACACACTATGCAGTGCAAGCAGGGATAAGACAACAAAGCGCATAGCAATCTCGCATTCGAAGCGCAGGATTAGTAGGACTCTCTTTCCAAGTTCGACGAGAATAGTGGAAGAGTTTAACGATTCCACAATCCTTGCCAGCTAGCATCGCCAGCACTACTTTCACCTGCTACGATAATTTACATGAAAATTTCTACCCAATCCGGTACTCAGGCCAGCGCACTCGGTTTGGGTGCAGCACCCGGGCAGGATCCTGACTGCATCCCCCAAGCATTCATATCCGGGATCAACTTTTTCTACTTTTATCAAGCTGGTTATCCGGAGTTTCTTTCAACACTCTGTAAATTGTTAAAGAATCGCCGAAAGGAGATCCTTCTTGCCACTGGTAGCGAGGCTCGGAATAGTAAGCATTTACGCTCTGCTTTTCAGGAGCTTTGCTCGGCAGTAGCAACAGACGTAATCGACATCTTCTTTGCTGAGTACATCAATCCAAGCGACGATTGCGAAACCATTTTTAGCCGGGGGGGAGTGCTAGATGAACTTTCGCAATGGAAAGCAAAGGGAGCGATTACCTATGTCGGAGCCAGTGCCCATGACAGACCGCTTGCCAGCCGGCTTGCAGGCGATCCGCGCGTCGATGTTGTGATGCATCGCTACAATATGGCACACCGCAAAGCCGTCGATGAGGTTTTTCCCACGGCGGCTGATAATAATACGCCTATTGTTGCCTTTACAGCCACTCGCTGGGGAACCCTTTTACACCCCCATTATCAATGGCAACCACCGCCGCCAACGGCCGCTGACTGCTACCGCTACTGTCTAGCGCATCCCACTGTGGACATTGTACTCACATCACCGAAGACTACCGATGAACTGGAAGAAAATCTGTTTGTTCTCAAGTCACCTCCCATGAGTTCTCAAGAACTATCACATTGGCGTAAATACGGTGACCTTATTTACGAAGCGGGCAGGGGAGCAGCCCATGATTTCGAATCCAAATGGCCGTAGACTTGTCACTGCAGGACGCGATCGCCACCTGATTCAATGTCCCAAAAGCACTATACTGGGTAACATTACCCCACTCTTCCTCTTATGAAAAGTCCAAGAATGTTAAGTCGAATCTGTACGTCTATTCGTGCCCTGTTATTTGCTTTGCTCCTGATAATTCCTAGTGCGACAGCCGACGATGCTAAGACAGCCGACAAGTGGATTCAACTCTTCAATGGGAAAGACCTCACCGGATGGATCCCAAAGATCAAGGGTTATCCAGCCGGGAAAAACTTTGCCGATACATTTCGTGTCGAAGACGGTGTGCTGATGGTGTCCTACGATCAATACGAAGGTGACTTCAAAGACCGATTTGGACATCTCTTCTATGAACAGCCCTTTTCTAACTATGTCCTGCGGCTGGAGTATCGCATCGTTGGTGAGCAATCACCAAATGCACCTGCCTGGGCAATTCGCAACAGTGGCATCATGATCTATGGACAATCGCCCGATTCGATGACACTCAATCAAGACTTCCCTGTTTCTATTGAGGTGCAACTTTTGGGCGGCGACGGCACGCATACCCGCCACACGGGCAATCTTTGCACACCTGGCACTCATGTCGTCATGGACGGCAAATTGGTCACCCAGCACTGCATCAACAGCAACAGCCCAACATACCACGGTGATCAATGGGTCACTGCCGAAGTTGAAGTTCACGGCGGGGAGCTTATCCGCCACATGATCAACGGCCAGGTCGTGCTGGAATACTGCAAGCCCCAACTCGACGTGAAGGACCCCGACGCTAAACGGCTACTAGATGACGGAGCGGCAAAGATGCTCACCTCAGGAACAATTTCTCTTCAGTCAGAGGGCCACCCAGTGGAGTTTCGGAATGTGGTGTTGAGGGAATTGGCGGATTAACCAGTTAAGCGATAATAATTCCTTTTAGATTCACAATTGCAAACAGGCTGAGGAGACAGGATCGGCTACAGTATTCAATAAAGGCGTTGAGTCGAATTCCATTTGTGTTTTACCATGACCACGTACCACAGGAGAGGGACCCGTGAATATCGGAAGATGTAACTTTTTTTTGCTGGCACTTACTAATCATTTGCTGGTGCTTGTCGTGGGTAACCTAGTTTGTTTGGTCTGTGTTGCCAAAGCAGAAGAAAAGATCACTCCGCCGCCGGTGAGAGTGGTTGATGGTATCGTCATGCCACGTCGACCTGTGATGGAAGCTATTGACGATGCTATGGACTTTCTCAAGAAAGCCGACGGTGCCTATGTTCCAGGCAATATAGATGGTGAATTGGCCGGTTATTTTTCGACCGCGTTTGTCAACGAAGATGGCTCTCGCTCAGAGCGAGAACTTGCCTTTCCAGCTCGCCATCACGCATATTTCATTTTCACTTTTCTGCATTATCACGATTATTCTGGGGAAGAGGAATGGCTTATTCGGGCGTGTGATCTGGCGGACTGGAATCTTGCTCACTCTTCTCCCGCTGATGCGGCCTATCCCAACATTCCGTACTCCGTATATGAAAAAGGGAAACCGGGGGGTTCAGCCGATCAAGACAGCACAGAACCCGACAAGGCTGCCTTTCTTGGCAGTGCTTACCTTGCATTGTTCGAAGCCACCCAAGAGAAAAAGTATTTCGCAGCCGCCAAAGCTATCGCTGAGACGCTCGTCCAGCGGCAAAATAAGGACGGCAGTTGGCCTTTCCGCGTTGTTCCGGGGACCGGCGAAGTCCGCCAGGAGTTTGGTGGAGCTCCCGTTTTTTATGTTCAGTTTTTCGAAGACCTCCTTCGCTATGAATCGGATCCATTAATTCAACAGTCTCACCAACAGGCATCGAAGCTTATGTTCTCCAGAAACGTAGAAAAGAATCTTTGGGGGACTTATCACGAAGACATTCGAGAAAAACCAGAAACCTATCTTTCTGCCGAACCAATGTGTTTCACGGCCGACTATATGTTTCGCCGCGGTAAATCTCATCCTGAATACATTGAGTTGGGCCGCCGCGTGATGAGGCCCCTAGAGGAACGCTTAGTGCATACTGAGGGACATGCTGCGGCCCCCGCACCAGTTGTCTCCGAGCAGGTGGGCTACGATCATATGATGCCCGGCCACACCGCACGGTATTGCCTGGCACTGGCGGATCTTTTTGCTGCGACGGGAGACGAAAATGTGCGGCGCACGGCTCTGTCGGGCATCAATGCGCTGACCTACATGCAGTCACCTGAGGGACTCTTTGCAACGTATTTTCAAGAACTTCATGAGAAGAATCCTCAGAAAAAGAGAAGGAATTGGATCTCGCAGCATCTTTACACAGTGTGCCATGTCCTTGAGGCGATTCGGTCTCTCCCAGAAATTCAGACCCAAGGTAACTGACGATCATACGCAGGTGTATTGCAACCAGTATGGAACGCGGCATAGCGTGAAAACGGGCATCTAATAGCTGCCATTAGACGAACGGAACTAGGCGGAAACAGCCGCGCAAGTAGGACAGATGCGTTCAGATATCCTGGAGGGTTCCGCAACCGGTACGTCTGGCGTTTGCAGCCTTACGACCAACTCACCTGTAGTTGGTTCTCAATTCCCTGGACGCCATCCAAGCGACGAACCAATTCCTGGGCCATTTGCTTCTGGTAGAAGGAACCAACGGTCCCCTCTAAGCGAACGGTGCCTTGGTTGGTTTGGACGCGAAATTGCTTTGCTGCAAAGTAAGGGCTACCGGTCAAAGCACCTTGAACTTGTTCAAAGAGAGGACATGCGGTTGTCATGGTTTCCTGCTTAGATAGACCTGTCTGGAGGGAGGAAGCTGGGAGGGCATTGAACCCCGGCAAGATCATGGCCCGAAAGAATATGGGTCATAAATTTGCACTGGGGCACTCTTCTGAGGTAATCCACCCTCCGATTGCGGATAAATGTGTCCGGTCGTGCGGAGTCTAACGTTTAGATGCCGACCGCGAGAGGTCAATTTCCTGCAGTATGGGTACCATTTCCCGAAGCACGTCCAAGCCTGAAATACCCATGCTACGATTTGGCCTAACCTTGCAGCCAGGAAGGCAATTCGCCTGCTGGGGGAAGGTGGATCACCTTGGCGGTACCGATAGCGGGCAGCTGGCGAACCCCTTCCAGTGCCTCGGGGGAGGGCGGCGCATCCAGGTTGAGGATACCTATGGCATCGCCGCCTGCCTTATCTCCGGCCCGGCCGACTGCCATCTGGCCAATGTTGACTCCATGCTGGCCGAAGACGGTCCCCACGCCACCGATAATCCCTGGCACATCCTGGTGGGTAAATACAAGCAGGCAACCGTCGAGATAGGCTTCAAGCCGATATCCGTCCAGGGCAACAAGTCGAGGCATCGACTGGCCAAAGACGGTTCCAGCCACTTTGTGTTTCCCCGCGTCGGTCTGCAACTCTGCCGACATCGAGGAACGAAACGATCCCATCTCGCTATGGGACTCGGTCGTGAGTTCAATTCCCCGCTCGCGGAGCATTAACTCTGCGTTGACCAAATTGACCTCCTGGTCGAGGGCATGCTTCAACAGTCCAGCGGCAAACGTGGCGTTGAGAACCTTCGTGTCCCGGTCGGCGATTTCTCCCCGATACACGATTCGACATTCTTGTGCAGCACCTTCTTGTAGGCCGGCCAGCAGGATTCCAAGACGGTAGGAAACATCCAGATAGCCACGCAAAGATTCGATCGTTTTGGGATCCAGCGGGGCCACATTCACCGCATGGCGAATCGTGCCATTGGCAAGATAGTCGGTCAAGAGGCCCACGGCTTCGACAGCAACCTGGGTCTGGGCCTCCTCAGTGCTGGCCCCCAGGTGGGGTGTGCATATCACCCCTGGCATGCCAAACAAGGGGCTATTCGTGCAGGGCTCCTCGACGAATACGTCGAGCGCTACTCCTGCAATCTTGCCCGATTCCAATCCCTGGATGAGAGCTGCTTCGTTGTAGATTCCACCACGAGCACAGTTCACCAACCTCACCCCTTGTTTCATGATTTCCAACTGCGGCACATCAATCAGATTGCGGGTCTCCTCGGTGAGAGGCGTATGAACGGTAAGATAGTCCACTTTCGGCAGCATCGCGGCCACGGTATCCACCAGATCAATTCCTAATTCACTGGCGCGTTCTTTGGAGAGGAATGGATCGTAGCCGATGATTTTCATTTCCATGGCAATGGCACGCTCAGCAACGGCCAGGCCTATGCGTCCCAATCCGACGACACCTAGTGTCTTGCCAGCGACCTGGGAACCCATGTAATGCTTGCGATCCCAGCGCCCCTCGCACAGACTCTGATAAGCCGGGGCCACGTTCCGCGACATCGCCAGTAGCAACGTGATAGTGTGCTCGGCCGTGCTGAGAGTGTTTCCCGCGGGGGTATTCATGACAACAACGCCGGCTCGCGTGGCAGCAGCTTTGTCAATGTTGTCGGTTCCGACACCAGCTCGCACGATGGCCTTCAACCGGCGAGAACCTTCCAACACGTCAGGCGTAATTTTCACCCCGCTTCGACATATCGCTCCGTCGAACTGCTGTAAAGCTTCGCGAAGTTCATCTCCCTTGAGTCCCGTGCGGACTTCGTATTCGAAGCCCGGAGCGGCCTTCAACAGATCGAGACCCTCTTGAGATAAATCGTCGAGAACAATGACTTTGTGCATGGCAGGATATGTTGTCCGTGGCGGGTGGTGTGTGGTGTGAAGCCGTGATGCAACGCATCAGACGGCAGTAAACTTTACTTGGCGTGCTTGTCTCGAAAATCGGTCATGAAATCTCGGAGGGCTTCGACTCCTTCGATGGGAACTGCGTTGTAGATCGAAGCGCGAACGCCACCGACTGAACGGTGGCCAGCCAAAGCAGTCAGGTCCGCTGCCTCGGCTTGATTCAGGAATTCTGCAGTGAGATCCTCGCTAGGCAATCGAAAAGACACATTCATTAGCGATCGGGATTCCGGCCTGGCATGACCTTGGTAGAATCCGCCGCTATTGTCGATTACTTCGTAAAGCATCTTGGCTTTACGCTGATTGATGGCATGCATCTTCTCCAAACCGCCGATATCTTTTACCAGCCAGTCAGTAACCAATCGAACGACGTAAATGGCAAAGGTCGGGGCCGTATTCATCAGCGACCCTTCGTCGGCATGGACCTTGAAGTTGAGATAACTCCCCAGCTGATCACTGGACCTTTCGAGCAGGTTTTTATGTACGACAACGATCGACACGCCCGCAGGTCCCAGGTTTTTCTGAGCGCACGCGTAGATCATGCCATAGCGATCAATCGGGATTGGTTTGTGCATGAAGTCGCTCGAAGCATCGCAGACCAACGGGACCTGCCCGGTGTCTGGCTCGGTCGGAAATTGCACTCCTTCGATGGTCTCGTTGCACGTGTAATGCACAAACGCGGCGTTAGGGTCGAGGTCTAGATCCGTGTTGGCCGGAGTGTACGTGTATTTATCGTCGGCTCCGTCCCAGGCGACTTTCATGGATCCGAGCTTTTTGGCTTCCTTGATGGCAGCCTTGCCCCAAGAGCCCGTGAGGATGAAGTCGGCACTCGGTTGTTCGTCTGTAAGCAGATTCATCGGGATCATCGAGAACAGCAGTCGACCTCCGCCCTGCAGGAACAACACGGCATAGTCATCCGAAATTCCCAGGAGAGTACGAATGTTCTGTTCAGCGGATTCGATGATTTCCTTGAACGTTGGCGAGCGATGGCTGATCTCCAGGATCGATGCCTTCGGTCCTGGTAAAGCAAGCAACTCGCTTTGCACTTGTTTCAACACCGATTCAGGAAGCGCTGCCGGTCCTGCGGCAAAATTGTAAGCCCGTTGAGTCATGTTGCTTAAATCATCCTTTGTAGCTGGGAGAGGAAGCTCGAGATTACTCCTCAAAAAGGGCCATTTTAGTGGTTCAAGTCACGGTTGGCGATGGGGCAACTTCGCTCTATTACGACTCATTTTGGCTGCTTTAGTTCACTTCATTCCCAAATGGCCACTGCAACATCCGGAACTTGTGACATCTCGTGGAGGAAAGTAGACTGAAATTTCAGCAGAGCGTCTCCGATGGGAATTGAGGGTGGGTGTGTTTCAGCAGATTCGGCAGTATTTTACTTCCATTTTCGACACCGAGTCCTCCGGACGACTTGTCTTCTACAGCCCCCTGGTGGGGATCGTTGCCGGTCTTGGAGCTGCCTTGTTCTTCTATCTCCTGATGTGGTTTCAAGGGACCGTGCTGGGAGGTATTGCGGGCTACTATCCGCCGGCTGCGGGGAGCGAAACGATCGAACACGCCCCCCAGAATCCCACCGAGTGGTGGATCGTGTTGCTGGTACCGACGATCGGCGGGCTGGCGTGCGGCGCAATCGTCTACGGCCTCGCACCCGAAGCAGAGGGCCATGGCACCGATGCCTTGGTCCGTGCCTTTCATCGCCTCAGCGGACGAATTCGCGGCAGAGTTCCCTTTGTGAAAACCGTGGCCTCGATCATCACCATCGGCACCGGGGGCTCTGCGGGACGCGAGGGCCCGATTGCACAAATTGGTGCAGGTTTCGGCTCGTTTCTTGCCATCAAGCTGAGTTTGAGCGAGCGCGACCGACGACTGCTGATGCTCGCCGGTGCCGCGGGCGGCATTGGAGCCATCTTTCGCGCCCCGCTGGGTGGGGCATTGTTTGTCAGTGAGGTCCTCTATAGCTCAACCGCCTTGGAAACTGCGGCGGTAATTCCTTGTTTCATTTCTTCAATCACAGCTTACACCGTCTTTGCCCAGATCTATGGCCCTGGCCTGGCGTTTAAAACGACCCCCGGCTTGGAATTTGGCGGGGCAGCTGAAATCCCCCTATATGTGGTTTTTGCCATCCTTTGTTCGATCGTCGGTTACATCTATGTCTTGGTGTTTTACGGAATGCGCGATCGAGTGTTTCGCAAGTTACCCATTCCAAATTTCGTCAAACCCGCTATCGGCGGGCTGCTGCTGGGCACCTTGGCGATCTGGCTGCCGCATTTGATGTCGGGCGGGTATGGCTGGATTCAGATGGCGATTGATGGAAACTTGACCCTCTGGATCATGGTGATCCTTTGCTTTGGCAAAATCTTCGCGACGTCGTTTACGATATCATCCGGTGGGAGTGGCGGTGTGTTTGCTCCATCATTGTTTATCGGGGCGATGCTCGGGGGGGCCTTTGGCAAGGCTTGCCAACAGTTGTTCCCCAGTCTGGTTACCCATCCCGAGGCATTTATTCTGGTTGGAATGGGAGGATTCTTTGCGGGGGTCGCGCGGGTTCCCCTCACGGCCATGTTGATGGTCTGCGAAATGAGTGGCACCTACAATTTGCTGATTCCCCTGATGCTGGTCTGCATTGTTAACGTGGCAGTCCTTTCTTCTCGCTGGAGTCTCTATGAAGAGCAGGTGCCGGGGCTGGTCGACAGTCCCGCTCACCAGGGAGACTTCGTGGTCGATGTATTGGAACAAATGTTTGTGCGCGACGTGATGCATCTGGAACGCAAAGTCGATTTGATTCCAGAAGATATGCCGCTCACCGAAATCCTCCGGCTGGCTTCTTACTCGAATAATAGTTACTACCCCGTCGTGGATCAGCAACAACAACTGGCAGGCATTTTTTCGCTGCGAGATTTACGAGCGGTGCTCACGGGCAATGGTTCCGGGTCGCTCATCGTGGCCGCCGACATCGCTACACAACCCGTGCTCACTGTGAAGGCCGAAGACGACCTCCACACAGCACTGCGTCGCTTCACACAAAAGAACATCGACTATCTGCCAATTGTGGAGTCCGAATCTCCTCGCCACGTGATCGGAATGCTCAGCCGCCATGACGTGATTGGTGCCTACCACGATCGGGTCTCACGGATGCAGCAGCATGAGTAGCAGCGATGCGCAGTTGATTGAATCCTACTTTTGTCGCAAATCAAAAAATACAAAACTAAAGTCGTTTTGCCCCTTGTTTCATAGTGTTTGCCCGAGACTTTTGTTTACAAAAGTGGGTGAGTGGGAAGTGGTGAGAGGTTGGTGGTTAGTGGCTAGTGAATGGTGATTGGACATCGGTCATTAGAAATTGGAAATTAGTCGTCGATAGTGTGTGACCAGTCGGAAATCATCAATCATAATTCATACTTCATCAATCCTCCCCACCCGCCACTCAACTTGGTCATGTTGGTCAACTTGGTCATGTTGGCCGCGCAATGCGCACTTTTACGTGTTTGGCCCTCTTTTGGGGTTGCTTCTTGTGGAGACTACCCAGTTTATGAAGTTGTGCATTTCTGTTCCTTTCGATCTATGAGTAATGGCTAATGACTAACGACTAACGACTAATGACTAACGACTAGTGCCGAACGACTGCCTTCCAGCGACCCGCATGCTAACACATCGAGTGGCACATTTTCTACGAAAATCTTTGGGCCAAAAGCACCCGCTTGACGGCAGTTTGATTACCCCGGGGTAATGCTGTCCCCCATGAGCCGCCGGGTACCCTCTGGGTGGGCTAGCCTCGGGTTTTCTTGTTACGCGTACCAATTGTTGAAGAATCCGCGGCTAGCGCCGGCTCAGAGGGTGAGCCACTTGGCTATGGCGGTCCAGAAGCCGTAGCCCGCCAGTGTGACGATCGAGATCGTACTAATCCAAAACGCTACGTCGTAGAGCATGTTGGGGGAGAGTTCGGGGAGCGAGCGGCGGTAGCGGAAGTGGATCGCAGCCACCACGACGATCAATAGGATTGCCGCCGTGGCCAAACCACCGAGCATGACCATGATCACAGGCTGCTCGATCCAAATAAAAACAATCGCCCATAGAGAAGGGAACACCCAGGCGAGGGTCTTGATGGTCCGCACTCGTGAGATTTGATTCGTAAAATCAATCCAGCCGAACTGACCGAAGGTGTCGCTGTAGATGCGGGTCCAGGCGGCCAGTGCAGAGAAAGCGGTGGAAAAAAGCACGACGAACGCTCCGGCCAAGAAGACCCCACGTGCCCACGGGCCGAGCGACTCGGTGTACATGTTGGCGAGTGTAGTGACCATCTCATTGCCTTCGGGGACATCCCCTCGGGCGTGAAGCACAGCGGCTCCCAGGACATAAAAGGCCGCAGTAACCGTGGTGTAGGCGACCATCGACAAGAGGGCATCGAAAATCATCACACGGGTCCAACCCCTCGCTCGTCGCAGCCAATCGGCATCGCCTGCTCGGTAGGGTCCCACCCGGGCAGCGTATCCTTTCTCCAACAACCAATAGGTATATTGCATGATCTCATCGCCCCCGACGCCTGTCAGTCCGAATGCGGCAAAGACAAACAGCAAAGCACCTGAAGGGAGATGTCCCTGCAAACCATCCAGGATGTCCCGTCCATCAATGGAATACTCGGTCCACTGGAGAGAAACAACGGAAACCAACGTCAAGATCGTGAAGAGTAAGGTCATACTCAGTGACATCAGTTCGATCATCTTGTAGCGTTCGCTGAACACCAGCAGAGCGACCGCAATGGCTACGATCCAACACCAAAGGAGAATCGAGATCGCAGGCAGAATGAGATTCAGCAGGATCGCAAGCCCACCTACGATTCCACCAACTTGCAGGATCTTGATTGGCAACAAACCCAGCCAGAACCAGATCGTCCAATGGGCCCTGCCGATCCGCCAGCCAGGAAGTTTATTGATGGCCACCAGCGCGGTCTCGCCGTAGTGAATGGTGTGCCGGCCGAATTCCAGTTGCAAGACAACCTTCACGAGGCAACTGACGAGAATGACCCACAAAGTGGCAAATCCCGCCTTCGCACCAAGCGTGGTGGTGGCGATCAACTCTCCAGATCCCACGATCGAGGCTGAAAGCACGAACCCGGGGCCGCAGTATTTCAACTGCTCAAGAAAGCGCGTGGGTGGCTCCTGGATGGAAGCTGGATCGAGAACGTAAGGATCGCGAGGAGGCAAAGTAGTCGACACCAATTAATACGGGATAGATTAGCAGCTTGATTCAGCCTACGTTCAAACTTCTTAATGTGTAGCAGGTTCCTCAGTGGAAGCTGGGATCTGTCTAGCAAGTCGTCTGCTCAACTCCATAACGGTTTCCTTTTCCCTAGAAGCTAGATTCTCATTCTCTCCCGGATTAAGTTTCAAGTTGTAGAGCCTCACGGGGACATCGTCCCACTCATGCACGGTCTTGAGAGGGGTCGTATCGCTACCATGGCTGCGGAGCATAAGTTTCCTGTCGCCTTGAATGCACCAGCGGTATTGCAAGGTTGATGCAGGATCTCCCGGATTCATATTGTGGATCGAGTAGGCCGCCCCAAAAATTGCGTTGCGATCCTGCTTGGCTTGGTCATCCAGCAAGTCAATGCCCGGAAGATTCTCTGGTGCATCCAGACCACAAGCACTCAAGATAGTTGGCATGAGATCCAAGCTGCTCGCAAGTTCGGATGACCGCTCCGGAGTGATTACCGTGGGCCAAGAGATCATGATCGGGGTACGGATACCAGCTTCGAAGGGAGAACCTTTGGAACGAGGAGCATAGTCGTTCCACCATCCCTGTGGTAATTCGGCGGAATCGTCCCGTGCCACCCAACCGTTGTCAGCCAAGAATAACACGAGCGTGTTCTCCGTGAGATCTTGTTCTTCCAGATGATCGAGGAGTTCTCCACAGGTTGCGTCAAACCATTCACACATTGCGTAGTATTTAGCGAGGTTTTCTGCCCGGCCAGCGACTTGGTACTTTTTGAGAAGGTCAGCAGGAGGATTGTGGGGAGTGTGGGGTAGGAAAGGGGCATACCAAACGACGAACGGTTTCTCGGCAGCCACCGCTTGATCGATGAACTGGGTAATGGGAGTCATCCCCTGGCGGCCAATCTTGAGACCCTCGTCACCATGCCTACCACCCCGCAAGGCATCGCCGTGCGTCATCCCATGTGTGAATCCGCCATCCCGCCAGGAACCCTCCCACCATTTTCCGGATTGAAACGCCAGGTAACCGTCGTTCACCAGCACGCGAATCCAACTCGGAAGTTGATGAAAACTTTCGTAAACGGGCTGGTTTTCTTTTGCTCTTTCCAGCCCGCGCGCCGGACTCACGTCGTTGGCGCATACACCATGTTGATGAGGATAAAGACCCGTCACAATTGACGCCAGTGAGGGTCGACACAATGGCGCTACGACATAACCTCGTTCGAACACAAGGCTGCGCTGGGCCAATTGATCAAGATGCGGAGTATGAACTATTTGGCTTCCCATGAAACCGTAGTCTTGCCAACCTTGGTCGTCGGCGAGGATCAATACGACGTTCGGACGGGCATGCTCAGCTGCTAAGGCAATACCCGTGGAACCATAGATGAGGAGCAATGCAAGCAGTCTCATGGCAAATGAGTACATCGATGTATCCCATGGTTAGGTCTTCCTTCGAATTTGGATCTCAGAATAACACACTACCCCCAAGAGGGCGATTGCCCGCACTCGTTCCGATCAATAATTGGCCCGCAGACAAGCTTCCAAGAATCCGCTAAAATCTGAGGCAAGGCATCGAATTTGCCCGTTCAAGCACCCCTAAAGAACTGATTGACATAGGACCGCTCCGATGGCCACTCCCACCTTAAAAATCGACCCCTTTCGTGCCCGCGACACTTTTGAGACTGGCAAAGGCCCGGCTGGGATTTATCGGCTTGCGAAACTTGAAGAGTTGGGTCTCACCAAGGTGGCGGAACTACCCTATTCGATCCGGGTGCTGTTGGAATCCTGTTTGCGCAACTGCGATGGCTATGTCGTAACCGAGGATGACGTCAAGAAACTCGCGGCTTGGACCGCAAGCCGGGGGGTGCTAGGCCCCGGCGAGAGTGGCGTCGAGGTTCCCTTCAAACCAGCCCGAGTGGTGCTGCAGGATTTCACCGGGGTCCCCTGTGTGGTCGATCTCGCCGCGATGCGCTCTGCCATGAAGCGGCTCGGCGGAGATCCTGCGAAAATCAATCCGCTGGTACCCGTCGATCTGGTGATCGACCACTCGGTGCAAGTGGATTACTTTGCCTCAGATACGGCCCTTGATCTGAACATCGAATTGGAATTCTCGCGGAACCGCGAACGCTACGAATTCCTGCGGTGGGGCCAAGAGGCATTTGACAACTTCCGAGTCGTGCCGCCAGGCACGGGGATCGTCCACCAGGTGAACCTCGAGTACCTGGCCAAGTGCGTATTTCTACTGGACGATCACGCCGGCAAGGTTGCGGTACCCGATTCGCTCGTCGGCACCGACAGTCACACCACTATGATCGACGGACTGGGGGTCGTTGGCTGGGGTGTTGGCGGCATCGAAGCCGAAGGGGTGATGCTTGGCCAACCAATTTACATGCTCATGCCCGAAGTGGTCGGCATGCAACTCACTGGCCGGCTTCCCGCAGGTGCCACTGCGACTGACCTGGTGTTGACCGTTACTGAACTTTTGCGCAAAGAAAAGGTAGTTGGCAAGTTTGTCGAATTTTTCGGCGAAGGGGTCTCGACGATGTCGCTCGCCGATCGTGCCACGATCGCCAATATGTCGCCCGAATACGGTGCAACAATGGGCTTCTTCCCCATCGATGAAGAGACGCTCCGCTATCTGCGTCGCACGGGCCGTACTGAGGAGGAAGTGCAACTTGTCGAAAGTTATACGAAAGAACAAGGGTTGTTTCGCACTGACGATGCTCCCATCCCGACTTTCACTAAGACAGTCAAACTTGACCTGTCAACGGTTGTGCCGAGCCTGGCTGGGCCCAAGCGTCCCCAGGATCGGATCCCTCTTACTGAGATGAAATCAACCTGGCACCGAGACTTGGATGAGGTTTATGGAAAACGGCCTAACAATGGCACGCCTCAAGGCCGCTGGGAAGGAGAGGGTGGCCAACCGGCTGAACCCGCCGCAACTGCTGTGGTAGAAGAAGCGGTTGCCGTGGCTGATCCTGGTTTTGATGGGGTCGAGATTCAAGCCAGTGGCAAATCGTTTCCAATTCAACACGGCAGCGTCGTGATCGCGGCGATTACCAGTTGCACCAATACATCGAACCCCTCGGTCATGGTCGCTGCTGGACTGGTTGCGAAGAAAGCCGTCGAGAAAGGGCTTACGGTTCCTCCCCACGTGAAAACGAGTCTTGCTCCCGGTTCGCGGGTTGTGACCGACTACTTTGCCAAGTCAGGACTTGACACGTACCTCGATCAGATCGGGTTCAATACGGTTGGTTATGGCTGCACGACGTGCATCGGCAATAGTGGCCCGCTTCCCGAACCGATTGCCAATGCCGTGAGTGAGTATGATCTCGTTGTGTCGGGAGTTCTATCGGGCAATCGCAATTTTGAAGGCCGAATCAACCCTCATGTGAAGGCCAATTATCTGGCCAGTCCGCCACTGGTGGTGGCCTACGCCCTGGCCGGTACAACCGACATCGATCTCACCAAGGATCCTATTGGCACAGGTAAGAACAGCCAACCGGTCATGCTATCTGACATTTGGCCAACTCACGATGAAGTGCAGTCTGCGGTCGATAACTGTGTACTGCCGGAAATGTTTCAGTCGCAGTATGACGATGTGTGGACCAAGAACCCTAAGTGGAATGCCATCGAAGTGACCGGCGGGGAACTATATGAATGGGACCCGACGAGCACCTACATCCAAGAGCCGCCATTTCTTGTCGATCTTGAACCTGAAGTTGGTCCGATCGAGCCAATCATGGGAGCCCGCTGCTTGGCGCTGCTGGGTGACTCGGTGACGACCGATCATATATCACCAGCTGGGTCAATTGCTAAAGACAGCCCTGCGGGTCGATTCTTGCAGGATGCTGGCGTTGAACCTCGGGATTTCAACAGCTACGGAGCGCGTCGAGGCAACGACCGCGTGATGACACGCGGCACGTTTGCCAACATTCGCATCCGCAATCAACTTGCTCCCGGCACTGAAGGGGGCGTAACTCGGCATCTGCCTGATGGCCAACTGATGAGCATTTACGATGCTGCCATGAAATATCGGGACGAGAGTGTGCCTTTGGTGGTGCTCGCCGGTAGCGAATACGGCACCGGATCGAGCCGCGATTGGGCAGCCAAAGGCGCGTTTTTGCTGGGAGTAAGAGCCGTGCTGGCCGTCAGCTACGAACGTATCCACCGCAGCAATCTCGTGATGATGGGAGTGTTGCCATTGGAATTCCCCGGCGGTCAAACCTGGGAAAGCCTCGGCCTCACTGGCGAGGAAGTTTTCGATTTTCCCGAACTCGACGACAACCTAAAACCACGCCAGCAGATCAAAGTTATCGCGCGGCGATCCAATGCCGACCCAATTGAGTTCACTGCTACGGTCCGCATCGATACCCCCGTGGAACTCGACTACTACCGCAATGGGGGCATTTTGCATACGGTGCTTCGCAAGTTGATGAAGTGATAGATTGAAGTCGCTTGAGGTGGATACACCTTGGCTGTAAATATCATGGAGCCTATTTGAGGATTGAGAGTTGGCTGCGGCACAAAGCAATGCTCACAGAAACGAAGAGCCAAATCAATGCCATGCCCCCCGGCTCCGGAACTAACTCAACACCGCTCAATTCGACGACCAAATCTTGAAAATCGCCGTCGAAAGTCAGATTGGGGTAATCGGGAGGAGTATCCTCGAAGGCCAAAACGAAACTCCCGACTGCATTGTCAGGAAAACCAACATTGTCGACTATTTCAAAGGTGACCATCTGATCAGCTCCGGTCAAATTTATCCTTGGAAGTGACCACGCCCTGAGGTCGCGAATGCCGACAACGAATATTTCGCCACTCGCGGCAGGGTCAATTATGCCGCTCGATCCAGGCGAAGAAAAAACCTCTGGAAAGTAACCAGAACCTCTACGATCTCTAACTTGCAGGACAGACATCAGATTGCCGTCAGATCGCAAGAAACCAAATCGCTCGGTAACACCGCTGAATTTGGCAACGATCTTGGCAACAGCCCCATTGCTTGTGTGGCGAAAGAAATGATCGTTTGCATCATCAATTCGCTGCAGGTTCTGTTCTCCGTAGAGTATTTCTAACGCCGACGGATTGAGATTGCCGGGAAAAGGATTAGCTCCTAGCAAATTTGGTTCATTGTGTCGGTCGGGCGAATCTAGAATAGGCGTGAACCCCGCTTCTACAGCAGTCCCCGCATAAGTTGGAATCAAAATACTCGCAAAGAAGATAATTCTATGGATTGAAAAGTTCAGCATCTGATTGGACCAGAATTTCTCTAAGTCATGTCACTTTGCAAAACTTATTCTAGCTAGGATTCATCACTCAGGTCAAACTATTGAGATCAATGAGCCGAGTCAGAAGCTGGGACATAAAGCTCTAAGCAATGGGGTTCGCAAGCCCCTGGCATTCGGTAGAATGATCGAAAATGCTCTTCCAATATCTAAGGGTATACGAAATATGAAAACCGTTATCTCCCTGTTGCTGCTCTATGTCTCGCTGACACCGGCTTCAATAACTTATGCCGCCCCCCGGCCAAACATCCTTTTCGTCTTCACAGACGATCACGCCTACCAGGCGATCAGTGCCTACGGATCGCGGATCAATGAGACGCCCAACATAGATCGGCTCGCCCATGAAGGAATGCGGTTTGACAATTGTTATGTCACCAACTCTATCTGTGGACCATGCCGGGCCGTGATTCTCACAGGCAAATACAGCCACCTCAACGGATTTCTGGTCAATGGCAATACGTTTGATGGGTCTCAGCAAACTTTTCCCAAGCTAATGCAGGCCGCTGGGTACACGACGGCTATCATCGGAAAATGGCATCTCGAATCTGATCCGACGGGATTTGATCACTGGGACATCCTTGTCGGCCAAGGAACCTATTACAATCCACGCATGATCCGCAACGGCAAAATGACTGAGAATGAAGGCTACACCACGGAAGTGATTACCGACAAAGCTCTCGAATGGCTTAAGTCGGGCCGAGATCCCGATAAACCGTTTATGTTGATGTACCAGCAGAAGGCACCACATCGACCATGGGATCCCGGTCCTCGTCAACTTGATCTTTATGAAGATAAGACGATTCCTGAACCACCCACGCTGTTCGAAGATTACTCGCTCCGGGGCCCGGCAGTGCAGCAACAGGACATGACCATAGCCGAGACGATGGATAAGCGTGATCTCAAATTGATTCCCCCTGCTGAACTCACTGAGGCCCAGTTGGAGAAGTGGAATGCCGCATACGAACCGCGGAATAAAGCCTTCCGAGAGGCAAAACTCTCAGGCACGGAACTCGTAAGATGGAAGTATCAGCGCTATATCAAGGACTACCTGCGGTGTGTTGCATCAGTCGATGAGCAGCTGGGCCGTGTTTTGGATTGGCTGGATGAAGAGGGACTCGCCGACAGTACCCTGGTGGCATACTGCAGTGATCAAGGTTTTTATCTCGGTGAGCATGGTTGGTTTGACAAGCGGTGGATGTATGAGGAGTCGCTGCGAACGCCGCTATTGGTCCGCTGGCCTGGAGTGGTCAAGGCAGGGGCGAATTGTGATGCCATCGTTTCACCCCTGGACTTCGCCGAAACCTTTCTGGAGGTTGCTGGAAGCGAAATTCCAGCAGACATGCAAGGTCGCTCACTCTTGCCCTTGTTCAAGGGCGAAACTCCCTCGGATTGGCGCGAGGCCTTTTACTATCACTATTATGAATATCCTGGTTACCACTGGGTTCGACGCCACTACGGAGTCACCGATGGCAGGTTTAAGCTCATTTACTTCTATGAACCGGATGTTGACAGCTGGGAACTTTACGACCTGCTGCTGGATAAGAATGAGCTCAGCAATGTCTACGACAACCAGGCCTATGCAAGTGTTCGAAAGCGGCTTGAAGGCGAACTTAAGCGACTTCGTAAAGAGTTAAAGGTACCAGAGGAGGATCCAGCCGCGTCTAATAAAAAACAGAACCCTCCTCGGACGCGTGTACCTAATAAGGTAAAGTGAACAATTCACTTATGAACGAGCAACGTTTTTCTCCTGAAGTCTTAAGCCATATTCAATCTGAGACGTTTGTTGAAGGAATTGATTTCCATCCTGAAATTGCATCAACCAATAGCCGCGCCCTCGAACTTGCCAAAGTTCTTGCCGAAATACCAGGGGCAACTTTGGTCCTCACTGAGCGACAGACGGCAGGGAGGGGTCGTGGAGAAAACAACTGGTGGTCAGGGGAAGGAGGACTCACCTTCTCGCTGTTGATTGATTGCGATGCGATCAGGCTTCCTTCCAGCCGCTGGCCAATTATATCACTGGTCACGGGACTGGCGGTTTGCGACGCTATTGAAGCTGAGCTGGATCGGGCCCAAGCCAGGCTTAAATGGCCCAATGATGTCTATCTTCAAGGGTGCAAAGCCTGCGGTATTTTGGTGGAAGTTCCCGATAGTCGCCGTGGCAGAGTAGTCATTGGAATAGGCATCAATGTGAATAATGTTGCTGCACATGCCCCGCTGGAATTACGTGGTCATCTGATCTCAATGAGCGACTTGGCGCTGCAACCCGTGTCACCATCGGCGGTCTTGATGGGTATTTTGCAGCATCTTAGTTCAAGGATTGACCGACTTGTAACTGGGGATCTTGACCTCCGCAGTGATTGGCAAAAACGTTGTCTGCTGACAGGGCAAAGGATCGAAATCAAGCAGGAGTCTCGACAGATCATGGGCATGTGCCACGGGATCGATGACGATGGTGCCCTCGTGATTGAAAGCGATCTAGGGATTGAACGCTGTTTGTCTGGAACTGTTACTCATTTTTCCTGCAATTCGGATCAGTTCAACACAACTTGAGTGTTCGATGGATTCTTCTGATTGAAGCTGTAGCTAGGGAATTGAATGATGCGCAATCGCAAGAGAAGCGTGCGCGATTGCATGAGCTCCTGGAGCTGCCAAGTTTCTGATGGAATCACGAATTGGTCGTCCAGTTATCGGTCCCGCATAGACTCTGGGTCTCTATTGTCTTACGATGGCTTCTCGACCTTCGAAGTAATCATTACACTTAGATCGAGAGAATAGCAGCATGCTGTACCCAAACTAGGGATTCGGGCTGTTCTGACAAAACTCTTAGTTTCAAGAAGAATCATTTCAGGGTAAAAGTTAAACATGGCATCCGACGCTATTAGCAATACCGGAGTGTCCGATTCGCAGCGGCGGTTAATTATTTTGACCGAAGGTCATACAGAACCTGTCACGGGCAAGACGGCCACCTGTGTAGTTCGTTATCGCCCGGAGCAAGTGGTGGCCCTTTTGGATTCGACTCAGGCGGGAAAAACGGCGCAAGAGCTGTTGAGCGTGGGGGGCGACATCCCGATCGTAGGCAGCCTCGACGATGCTCCGCAAGCAAATGCATTGATGCTGGGAATTGCCCCTTCTGGCGGGAAGATACCAGCAGCCTGGCGGGCCATCATCTTGGCTGCGATTCAACGTGGGATGGACGTGATTTCTGGGCTTCACGAGTTCCTCTGCAATGATCCTGAGTTTGTTCGGGCTGCGGCTGAGAAGGGAGTGCAGCTTGTCGATGTTCGTAAGAACAATGAGCGCGACGTTGCGAACCGAGTGAACATCCGTGAGGATTGTTTGCGGGTTCACACCGTGGGGCAAGATTGTAGTGTTGGTAAGATGCTGGTGGCATTGGAACTCTCCAATGCCATGAAAGCTCGTGGAGTGCAATCGAAATTCATCGCGACTGGTCAGACGGGAATCATGGTTGAAGGGGACGGTTGTCCAATCGATTGCGTAGTGGCTGACTTTCTCAGCGGTGCCGTTGAAAAAATGATCCTTGCTCACCAACACAACGAAGTATTGTTTATAGAAGGGCAGGGGAGCATCTCTCACCCGAGGTATTCGGCCGTTACTCTAGGGTTGCTTCATGGTTGCATGCCACAGGCGATGATTCTTTGCTATGAAGTTGGTCGCAAACATGTCTACGGCATGGAGGGATTTTCGCTTCAGCCGCTCGACAAACTCCGCGAAGTCTATGAAACGATGGCGAGTTTATCGCTCCCGTCGCGGGTAATCGGTGTGGGCATGAACTCTCGCAAAGTTTCCGCCGAAGAGGCAGAGAAGGAACGGGAGCGTGTCCGTCGAGAACTTGGGCTTCCCGTTTGTGACGTTATCCGACATGGTCCAGATGAGCTGCTCAAGCCAATTCAAGAGATGCTCGCCGTTAAAGTTGGGAGCTAAGTCACGAGTGTCCTGAGTTATCACCCCTAATCTGCATGGGATGCATTTGTGAAACTGATTACGCACGAATTTGAACTGCCTTTGCGACACACGTTCACCATTTCACGTGAGTCCACCGATGTCCAGCCCACAATGATTGTGGAACTAACCGATGGAGTGAATCACGGTTACGGTGAAGCGACGACCAATAATTATTACGGCATGACTCTTGCCAAAATGAAGGGGGCATTGGATAGGGTACGATCCACTGTTGAGTCATTCGAGCCAATCGATCCTCCGGAATTGTGGCAAGCTGTGGCTCCAAAGCTCAAGGATTGCCCGTTTGCACTCTGCGCCCTGGATCAGGCAGCCTACGACTTATGGGGCAAGCGACAAGGGAAGCCGGTTTATCAGCTGTGGGGCCTCACAACCGACAATATACCGTTCTCGAACTATACCATCGGCATCGACAAGATCGATGTGATGCTTGCCAAGCTTCAAGAAATGCCAGGTTGGCCCATTTATAAGATTAAGCTGGGAACTGCTCACGACTTGGAGATAGTCCGTGAATTGCGAAAGGCTACCGATGCGGTTTTCCGCGTGGATGCCAATTGCGGCTGGACAGCCGACGAGACAATCCAATACTCACAGGAGTTGCAGTCGCTTAATGTCGAGTTCATCGAACAACCCCTCCCCGCGTCGGATTGGGATGGGTATCAAAAAGTATTCGAAGAGTCGCCTCTACCAATTATTGCCGATGAAAGCTGTATTACCGAAGCAGACGTTGCACGTTGCCATGGTCTTTTTCATGGAGTAAACATCAAGCTGGTGAAATGCGGGGGTTTGACCCCAGCTCGGCGAATGATTGACGAGGCCCGCAAACTTGGCATGAAGGTAATGGTTGGTTGCATGACCGAGTCGAGTGTGGGCATTTCAGCTATCGCACAATTATTGCCACTGCTGGACTATGTTGACATGGATGGGGCCGCACTGCTGGCGAAAGATATTGCCTCGGGAGTAATCGTCGATAGAGGGAAATGCATCTATCCCAACGTCCCTGGCAATGGGGTGCGACTCTTATCTCCTTGATACACTTCTCATGCCAATTGGAGCAGTTTCGATGTATTATTCAACTTCTCGCCAGGACGTTTCTCAATCTTGTTCTAGGGAGCATCTGTGTTACATGCACAAATTCTTGCTGGTTCTCGCATTCATCTGCTCTCTTGTTCTGAATGTGCCGACAGTTTTCGCCTCTGATCTCGCAGACCGTATTCAGCCGCTTTTAGATTCTTTCGAGGGCGAAATCGCCGTGATGATCAAGCAACTTGAGACGGGAGAAACGTATGAGTATCGCTCTACCGAACCGATGCCTACGGCCAGTCTCATCAAGTTTCCACTCATGATCACTGCCTATGAAGCGATCGCAGATGGCAAGCTGGATTTGCAAAAGCGAATCACACTTCGGGATGAGGATAAGGTACCAGGATCCGGAATCTTAACGGACCATTTTTCGGACGGGACCGAAATTTCTCTCCGCGACGCGATTCATCTGATGATTGTGTACTCAGACAACACCGCCACCAATCTGGTGATCGACCAAGTGGGGCTTCCCGCCACTGCAGAATTGATGAAGTACCTCGGATGTGATGAGACCGTGTTAAATTCCAAGGTTTACAGACGAGATACTTCGATTTTTCCCGAACGGAGTCGCACCTATGGGCTAGGGAGTACGACTGCCCATGACATGGTGTCTCTCTTGGAGAAACTAAAAGCGGGTCAACTTGTAAGCGAACAAGCAAGCAAGCAAATGCTGGCACACCTACGTGCCTGCGATGACAAATCGAAGTTTGGTCGTTTTTTACCTCCAGGAGTAACCTTGGCCCACAAGACGGGTGCCGTCTCAGACACTCGGACTGATGCCGGTGTCATAGAAAGCCGGGACGGACCAATCGCAATCTGTGTGCTCACCACCAACATCGAAGACCGATCCTGGAATGACGACAACGCTGCAGATATGTTGTGCGCGCATATCGCCAAAGAAGCTTATGACTATTTTCATAAAGAGACGGATGAAATATCTGATGGCCCGCCATTATTGAAGGCTGGTGATACGGGTGTCTTGGTGGAATCGTTGCAGCGCACTCTCAACGCTCGCCTAAAACCTTCTCCAAATATTGGAGTTGACGGAGACTTCGGCCCCCAAACCGAACAGACCGTAAAGGATTTTCAGCGTCAAGAACACCTTGAAGAAACCGGCGTGGTTGATGAAAAGACCTGGGATGCATTAGGTACTTTAGTGGAAGAACAGCCCGTCCCCGACCCCGCAGAGTTTAATGCTGCTGTAATAGAAAAAGAGCCTGTAGAGGACCTTAATGCACCACCGGCAACAACTTGCAAGGCTTGGGCGATTGGAGATTGCACAACTGGAAATCTGATGTGGGGCAAGAATGAAGATGAAATACGAGATATCGCCAGTACAACGAAAATCATGACTGCTTACCTGGTTTTCAAATATGCCTCAGAGCACCCGGAAGTTTTGGACGAAATCGTCGAATTCTCCGCGAGGGCTGACGAAACTTCAGGTTCCACCGCTGGAGTCAGAGCAGGGGAAAAGATTCCAGTGCGTGAATTGCTCTATGGGCTACTACTCCCCTCGGGGAACGATGCCTCTGTAGCACTTGCCGAACATTTCGGTTCTCGACTCTTAAAGGATTGTGAATCGAACAAAGTCGATTCGTACGATTGCTTCATTCAGGCTATGAACGAAATGGCCAGCCAAGTAAATATGACTCAAACAAGCTTCAGAAACCCTAACGGACTTCCTGAGGAAGGCCACCAGTCCACTGCCGGGGATCTCTTAAAACTAGCCCATCATTCCATGCAGATTCCGTTATTCCGAGAATATGTCGCTACACCTCAACATGGCTGCACCGTCACAGGGCCAGGTGGATATCGGCGAAATTTGGCGTGGAGCAATACTAACAGGCTTCTGAAAATGGCCGGATACGAAGGCATTAAAACCGGGACTACCAATGCTGCAGGAGCATGTCTCGTATCCCAGGGTTCTCGTGACGGCGACACTCTGATTGTAGTCGTGTTAGGAGCGACTTCTTCGGATGCCCGGTATGTGGATACAAGAAATCTCTTTCGCTGGGCATGGCATCAACTTGGGTCCGATTCGGTCGAGGGAAACTGAAGTAATATCCCTGACAACCGTGAGCGGAAGCCTGTGGTAGTTAGAACGTAAATCATCGGCTCTTAACGACGGCTACTAGAAGAATATTTTTATGACAACGCATCCTTATGGCTGGTTGAGTTTGTTGCCTCCCTTGGTAGCGATTGCGCTGGCAATCGCCACTCGGCGAGCAACTCTATCACTGATCGTAGGACTATTTTGCGGAGTCTTAATCACCAAGGGAGGCAATCCCTGGACAGCAATTCATGATCTATTTGAAGTGCATCTCTGGCCGTCCTTCATTGACCCCGGCAAACTTCGGGTATTCTCATTCACACTCATGATGGGTGCCATGATTGGGGTGATCTGTTATTGCGGGGGAATGAAGGGACTGATCGGTCTTATTTCCCCCCTCGCCAAGTCTCGCCGGGGAGGGCAAATAGTCACGTGGATCTTGGGGCTGCTGATTTTTTTTGACGACTACGCCAATTCCATTTTGCTGGGCAATACCCTCAGGCCTTTGTGTGATCGATTGAAAATATCTCGGGAAAAATTGGCCTATCTGGTCGACTCTACCGCAGCGCCCGTGGCAGGTCTCTCACTGTTGTCGACCTGGGTGGCAGTTGAGATTGATTATGTTCGTGAAGGAATCGAATCACTCGGCAAGTCTACTGAAGTGACGGCCATCGACCTGTTTCTGGGAAGCATACCCTATCGATTCTATGTACTAATTTCCCTCGTGCTTGTCCCTCTTATAGCTCTCACTGGCCGAGACTTCGGGCCAATGCTCAAAGCTGAGCGTCGACGCCTGCGGAGCACACTGGATGATGAAGCAAAGCTCCATCCCGTGGACGAACTCAATGAGCACGATCGTGCAGATATTCCAGCTCGTTGGTACAATGCGGTCCTCCCAATCGCCAGTACTCTCTTGGTTGTAATGGTTTTGTTATACAACACAGGCCTAGAGGCACTCGCCTTACAACCAGGAGATCCAACGCCGAAATTGCGTGATATTCTTGGGGCTGCCGATTCAAGTTTCTCCTTGCAATATGGGGCGCTAGTGGGACTGGTGATGGCCGTTGTGCTTACCCTTGTCCAACGATTAGCGACCGAGAAAGAGATTCTAAGAGCGATGGGGCAGGGGGCTAAAGTCGTGCTGCCTGCTATTGCTATTCTGTGGTGTGCATCGTCCTTATCGCGAATGACTGGCAGTCGTGATGTCGATGGTTCCATGAGCACCACCCCTTATGAATTCAAAAATCATCGGCTTTATACAGGAGAATTCCTCACTCAGTTTTTGCTTACGGAGGAAGATGACACTGGCCCCAATGATTCGGCTGGCAACCTGTCTACATTTACTCGCCTCATGCCAACCGTAGTCTTCGTCCTGGCGGCAATACTTTCGTTCGCAACGGGGACCAGTTTTGGCACTATGGGAATACTTCTGCCGATTGTCGTCTCACTCACCCATTCGCTCTTAAGTAGTCAGGGAGGAGCATTGCCAGCGGGCAATCCCATTTTACTGGCATCTGTTGGCGGGGTGCTGGCGGGAGCCGTATTTGGCGATCATTGTTCGCCGATTTCAGATACCACAATTCTTTCTTCCCAATCGTGCGGCTGTGACCACATGGCACACGTTATTACTCAACTTCCTTATTCGCTGCTGGTGGCTTTTGTTGCGATCCTTTTTGGTACCCTCCCGCTAGGTTGGGGAGTTTCTGTATGGATACTCTTACCGCTGCAAGTAATAGGAATCATTGTGTTATTAGCATTGGCAGGCAAAGACGCTGAAAAATGCTAATCCGACTCTTTGGACGAAAACATGAACGCATCCTTACTTTCCCTTTTCCTGCTGTTTACCGTCATGATATTTGCAGGCACTATTTCAGTTCCAAGTCACGGAGAAGCGAAGAGTGAATCAAACGGACGTCCGCCTGTCGAACTCACAGATCGTGCAAGAGAAATCCATTCTCGTGCTATCGTAATCGACGGACATAACGACCTCCCCTGGGAATTGCGTGCACAGGGATCACTCTCTTTCACGCGTTTAGATATCTCTCAGCACCAAGACTCGTTGCAAACAGATATCCCTCGACTCCGCGAGGGAGGGCTCGATGTACAGTTTTGGTCGGTCTACGTCCCGGCCAGCACAGCTTATGACGGAACGGCATTGACTGCCACTCTCGAGCAGATCGAAATTGTCAACGCCATGATCGACCGCTATCCAGAGACCTTCGAGCTGGCATTGACTGTCGACGATATTCGTCGCATTTGTTCGGAGGGGAAAATCGCTTCCTTAATAGGCGTCGAAGGTGGCCATTCGATCGAGAATTCGATCAATGTTCTGCGCCAATTATACCGGTTGGGTGCCCGCTACATGACGCTAACTCATTCCGATACACTCGACTGGGCCGATTCTGCAACCGACGAGACTCGCCACGGTGGTCTCACACCCTTCGGTGAGGATGTTATTGTAGAGATGAATCGGCTTGGCATGCTGGTCGACCTATCTCATGTGTCTCCCGACACGATGAAAGATGCGTTGCGGGTAACGAAGGCTCCAGTGATCTTTTCGCACTCTTCTGCCCGGGCCGTGGCCGAGAGTCCTCGCAATGTCCCCGACGACGTCTTAAAGCTTGTCGCCGAAAATGATGGTATCGTGATGGTCAATTTCTTTTCGGGTTTTGTCGTTCCCTCTGCGGCGGATCGCTATGCTCGACGACTCGATTACGAACGAGAGCTTCAGGCAACTTTGAAAGACAATACCCAAGTTCGTATAGAATTACGTAAATGGGAAAATCAGCAACCCCAGATGGAGCGAGGTACGATTCATGATCTTATCGACCACATCGATCACATTGTCGAAGTGGCAGGCATCGATCACGTTGGCCTTGGCAGCGACTACGACGGGGTTTCCATTTTGCCATCACAGCTGGACGACGTTTCCAGTTATCCCTACATCACACAGGCCCTGCTAGACCGCGGATATAGCGAGCAGGACATCAATAAAGTGTTGGGGGAAAACTTGCTCAGAGTGATGAGTAAGGCGGAAGAGGTTGCAAAAGCCCTCCAAGAGAAGAACTAGCGGAACCTATCTGGACTGCCAGGCAGTGCTATTTCCCGGAGGCTGGTGAGCCTCCGGCTACTTTTTTACTTGGGCGGATGACAGCCCCCGCTTTTCCAGGCACGCGAGGATCGTGCACGGACTTCAACTTCCCATTTGAGTCCAACCCCACAGCTTGAGTTACTCCACCGGTTTTGATGGTCACGATCTCGTGGCCACGTTGCTGAAGGCCCTCGACGATCGCTTTGGGAACCTTTGCTTCGGCGATTACGCTATCAGGGTGCCATTGGTGATGAATCCTCGGTGCGGCAACAGCAGCGGCAAGGTCTTCCTTCATATCGAGCTGGCGAATCAACGTTTGCAAAACTTGTGTGATGATCTTTGGCCCTCCTGCAGCACCGACTGTGAGAACCGGATTTCCCTGT
This sequence comes from uncultured Planctomycetaceae bacterium, assembly GCA_937925545.1. Taxonomy (GTDB): domain Bacteria; phylum Planctomycetota; class Planctomycetia; order Pirellulales; family Lacipirellulaceae; genus Bythopirellula. The sequence goes on along the minus strand of CALALR010000012.1, from coordinate 26,555 downwards.
GAATCGAGGACGATGGTCGGACTCATACTTGAAAGCGGCCGTTTACCGGGGGCGATCGCATTGTTTTCTGCACCTACTAAACCAAACGCATTGGGTACCCCAGGCTGACTGGAAAAATCGTCCATCTCATTATTCAGCACGATTCCAGTACCGGGGACAATCACTTTCGACCCAAACGTTGTATTGACCGTAGCAGTGATCGCCACCCAGTAGCCATTGGAATCAGCGGCAGCAATATGCGTCGTATGTTTGCCAAACACATTTTCTCTTGCTTGTGGGGGATCGCCATGTAGTGGAACAGGCCGAGCATGCTGGAGATCGATACTCTCAGCAAGAGCCTTGGCATAGCCTTTGTCGATTAATCCACGGGGCACGTCGACGAAATCCGCATCCCCCAGCCAATAGGCTCGATCGACAAATGCCAATTTCATAGCCTCGATTACAATGTGAGTAGCACGGACTGGATCGCGCTGGTACTGCTGGGCCATGTCAAAGTTTTCGAGGATGTTGAGAATCTGAGCCACGTGGACACCACCGGAACTAGGTGGAGGAAAACCGATGATTTGCCAGTCGCGGTAGGTGGTGATTAACGGCTCGCGCTCGACGGGGTTGTAATTAGCAAAATCCTCTGCGGTAAGAATTCCGCCTTTCTCGGCCATCCATTGGGCCACCTCTTCGGCGAACTCACCTCGGTAAAACCAATCAGGACCATGCTCAGCGATCTGGCGATAGGAATGCGCCAGATCTGGTTGGCGTAAGACTTCGCCTTCGACATAGGGACTTCCATCTGGTTTTAACAAAGGACATTGGTCGCCACAAACCTTAGCCAAAGTCGCCGCTGTCGCCGCCAGCTTGCCGGCATAAACGCGGTCTAGGCGAAAACCTTGTTCAGCTATCTCAGCACCAGGAGTGAGAAGCTGAGCTAGAGATCGTTGGCCATACTTTTCCAATGCCAATGCATAGGCTGCCAAAGCTCCAGGAACTCCAACGGCCAATGGTCCCGTGGTACTTAGATTTGGCTGTGCGACGCCATCTCGAACATACATATCCCTCGATGCAGAAGCTGGGGCTTTTTCTCGTCCGTCAATGGCGGCGATTGAACCATCGGGAAGTCGAATCAGGATGAAACATCCTCCTCCCAATCCGGAATTGAAGTTATCCACAACGCCTAAGGTCAGAGCGGTCGCTATGGCGGCATCAACAGCATTGCCACCTTCGGCAAATGCATTGAGACCCACATCCGTTGCCAGGGGGTTTACCGAGGCCACCACACAAGATTCGACTGCGTTTGCGGAAAGATTCAAAACATCGGAGACGGTCCAACACGAAGCAAGCAGGCCCCACATAATCAATTTGATTTTCATCGTTAGTGTCGCACCCATTTAGAAATCCATATTGGTTGGAATAGAGACCGTGCAGTATGCCATACCACTTCGGCTGCCCCAAGTGCACAAAGGCCATTCGGGCCTAGAATCGACGTTTTGCGCAGCGTTCTTTTACTGTTGCGCAGTGCAGCAGTTTGTAGTGCAAGATACTTTGAGGATGGGTATCCCCTGGTATAATAATATTGTCTCTCCCGGGACGAGGCATTAAAGCCAACATCGTTTGGCTTATTCTCTTTGTTCGTCAACGACTTTCCTCGGAATGTATATGAATCAATCTTTCTTTAGTCGAAACAAAAGGAACAATAAACTCCGCGGTAAGGAGTTACACTTCGAGTCGTTGGAACCACGGCTCACTCTCGCGGCGGCAGGTCTGGTTGACGTTGGCACTCAACCCACAGGGTCTCTTTCAGGGAAAATTGTCTACACAAGCGGGGGGCATGGAATAACTTGGAGTGGCAGTAGTTGGGGATTTCAGCGACCACTACTGTTAAACATGATTGAAGACCTGGGGAACCAGGATCAGATGACCTTCTTTGCCGACTACGCTTTCAATGCAGGAGCAACGGTCGTGCCAATGCGCCCTGTGGGACATCAACCCATTGAAATCATTCTGGACAATGACGATGCAGGAGTAACTTTCACCGGTCCATGGAGTAACAGTGTTGCTGGGATTTATTTTGGCGACCCTGGCGATGTTCCGTATCGATTTGCGAGTACCTCTGCGACCGAAACGGCCGTGGCGACTTATCGGCCTAATGTCACGGAAGCAGGTTTTTATCCTGTCTATGCTTGGACTCGCGCCGGAACGGATCGGGCCTCTGATCAGCTCTATCGCATTAACCACTCCGGCGGCAGCACGGAGGTGACCGTCAACCATCGCATGGTTGGCACAGGTATCATTTATCTGGGAACTTATCACTTCGAAACAGGCACCGGGGGCTCGGTGCAAATTAGCAATCGGTCTAGTGAATCTGGACGCGTGGTCATTGCCGACATGATTCGCTTTGGCAATGGAGTAGGGGATTTGAATTTTGGAGGGGGGGTTTCTGGTCGTGATCGAGAGGACGAAACTGCATTAAATTGGCTACAGTGGCACGTAGATCGTTCGCAAGGGGTATCGAGTTCAACACACGGAACTTCCCACGTCAGTGCACCAACTCGATACGCAGCGTTTATGAATCAGGCTGGAGAAGGCTCACTCTCCGATCGCGTTTATGTGGGATACCATTCGAATGCAGGTGGCGGCAATGCTCGGGGAGTTCTTGGGCTTTACAATGGAAACAACGATCCTAGTTCAGCAACCCCGAACCAGTTTCTTCTTGCTAATTTGCTCGGAAGAGAAATCAACGACGATCTGGTCGACCAAAACGGGCAATTTGAACATGATTTTTTCAATCGCACCACGGTCACTTTAGATCGCAGTGACATTGAGTTCGGCGAAATCAACAACAATGTCATTGGAGGTGAATTTGACGCAACCATTGTCGAAGTTGCGTTTCATGATAACCAACTTGACGCCGAATTGATGCGAAATGGTGATTTTCGTGCTGCCGCTGCTCGAGCCACCGTACAGGGACTGGTCCGCTATTTTAATTCTGTGGATGGAGGTGCGACACCTATTATTATGGCCCCTGGGAAAGTCACCCACGTTCGTGCCCAAGCAGCAGGTTCAGGCAGTGTGACCGTTTCCTGGACTCCACCCGCCGCGAACAGTTACAATGGCGATTCTCCCACAGGTTTTATGGTCTATGGTTCGACGAATGGATATGGTTTCGATGGAGGTACGTTCGTTGCAGGAGGAGGCGCGACCTCGCATACCTTCACGGGCCTCGATTCCAACTTGGGCCCCTATTACTTTAAAGTGGTGGCGGTGAACGCGGGAGGTGCCTCACCAGATTCGGAAGTCGTAGCGGCTACGCCTGATGCAGGACCCAAGGACATTCTCATCGTCAACGGTTTCGACCGACTGAGTCGCCAACAGAATCCGGTACAGTCTGGTGCGGAACGAGTACGACCGCGGCAGAGTAATTCTTACGATTACGCCGTACAAGTTGCTGCAGCGATTCAAGCGAATGCGCCTGATTTGGTCGTCGATACTACCTCTAATGAAGCACTGATCGCTGGCCATGTTCAACTTGCCAACTATGCTGCCGTCTTCTGGATTTCTGGGGAAGAATCGACTGTTGATAAGACATTCGATCCAACCGAACAGTCATTGGTTTCCAATTATCTGGCCAGCGGGGGACAGTTGTTTGTTTCGGGCAGTGAAATCGGTTGGGATCTGGACAACTTGAACAATGGTCGAACGTTTTATAACAATAGTCTGCGGGCCGATTATGTCTCTGACGATGCCAACACGTACAACGTTGTGGGGGCGGCAGGGTCTATTTTTGAAGGACTGTCTTTCTCCTTCGACAATGGCAACCAGTTCTACAACGTTGATTTTCCTGACGTAATTTCCCCACTTGGAGGAGCGACCACCGCGTTAACCTATGTCGGAGGTACCGGCGGAGGGGCAGGGATTCAGTACGACAGTGGTACCGGCACAAAAGTCGTCAACGTGGCATTTCCTTTTGAAACGATCACGAGTGATACCATTCGCAATGATTTCTTGGGACGTGTTCTTGACTTCTTCAACTTCGAAATCGAGCTCTCAGATCTGGATTTGATTCTGGACAATGACGATGGACCTGGGGTCTACACAGAGACTGGTACGTGGACGACTTCCACAAGTACTGGATTCAATGGAGGCACCTATCGATTTGCTGTAACAGGTGATGCAGCAACTGCGAAATGGAACTTCTATTCCCCCTTTGCAGGACAGGGAGAAGTTTTTGTCCAGTATCGTAGCGGTTCGAATCGTGCGAATAACACAGTTTATCATATAGATACAGGAAATGGTGTCGAAGATGTCAGCATCGATCAAAAGGTGAACGACCTTACTTGGGTATCCCTTGGCAGCTTTGCCTTTACGGCTGGATCGCATGACGTGGTACTTGATGCTCAAGCCAGTACCGGAGGTTCTGTCGTAATTGCTGATGCAGTACGTGTCTTTATTCCAGTTCCCTCAACTGAGACGGCCGATTTCGATGAAGATGGGGACGTTGATGGACGCGATTTTCTCGCCTGGCAGCGTGGTTTCGGCAAGGTTAATCCAGTGCTTGCCGATGGCGACGCAAATGACGACAACAGTGTCGATGCTACCGACTTAGGAATCTGGCAGTCTCAGTACAACACAACGCCAGCGGTTGCAACTTTGACTAGCACTCTCGTTGTCGAAGCGCAGCCCGCGATTTCTGTGGCTCTAGTGACGTCGGAACCAAACAATGAGTTCGGCTCTCTAGCTGGAATCGCAAACATATCGCAGTCTGGCCAGGAAGGACTTCTGTCATCTTTTGTTGCTCGGCGGAGTCAGGCAGTTGACTTGGTAATCGAAGAATCCCTTGATTCGGAGTTCGTTCCCTACCTGGATGCTCTGGAACGCGATGCTGACTCGATCTACTCACAACTTGCCAAAGATTCACTGCAATCTACCGAAGAGGACAGTCCAGTTCTCGAACTAGCATTCGAACTGCTGGACAGTGATCTCGGTTCACTTTAGGAAGACTCATTATACTGGCGAATTCGATCGATAAATTCATTACCGTACTCGGCGAGTTTTTTCTCTCCAACTCCCAATACATCGCGAAAATCGGCTAGCGATTGGGGTCGGCGACGGGCCATATCTCGAAGGCTCTGATCTCCAAACACGATGTATGCTGGAACGCTTCGGGCGTGGGCCAGGTCGCGGCGAAGTTCTCGCAGCTCTTCGAACAATCCTCGGTCAACACCTTCCCACGAGTCTGCGTCAGTTAGAGTATGTCTACTGCGGGACCGTTGAGACTTTGCCGGCTTCAAGAGCCTCGGCAAGCACTCTCCGCACAAGAGTTCCCTTCCGAGGGTAGTCACCGCGAGTGTGCTGAATTCGCCAGTCTTTTCCAAAAATCTTTGCCCGACAAGTTGTTCAGTCCAGTCGCGAAGGGTACCTGAGGAATATTCTTTTAGGATGCCATAAGTACTCAGCTTCTCATGACCACGCTCAAAGATGCGTGCCTCGCTAGATCCAACAAGCACCTTACAGGTGTAATCCGCTCCGTATCTCTCCTCCAATCGAAGCACACAAGACAGAATTTTCTGTGCAATTGTCAGAGCATCGTCAACCGTTTCGATCTCGTTCAAACATACGTCACATGCGCCGCAATTGTCTCGACCAAGATGCTGACCAAAATGTGCAACAAGTGCTTGATGACGACATGAAGCCGAGTGGCAGAAATCGGACATAGAAGTTAATGCAGCTAAGGCTCCCTGGCGAGCCTCTACTGCGACTCCTTGGTCTTGATCGTTTTGTTCGATCAGTCGCCGCCACATTACCACATCGGCTCCAGAATAGAGGAGCAGACATTCAGCCTCCAGCCCGTCACGACCAGCCCGTCCGCTTTCTTGTTGGTATTGTTCAAGCGATTTAGGCATTCCCGAGTGAATCACAAATCTTACATTCGACTTATCGATGCCCATGCCAAAAGCCACCGTTGCGACGATTACATCGACTTCCTCCTGGGCAAACTCACTTTGGTACTGCTGCCGCTGTTCATCGTCCAGACCGGCATGATAGGGCCGTACACGCAACCCCGCCGCCGCCAATGACGCCGCGGTTTCCTCCACCTGCTTGCGGCTTATGCAGTAGATAATCCCTGAAGCATTCGGGTAGCAAGCAATCGTGCTGAGAATCTGGTCGATTGGACGATTTTTACGTTTTACGCGGTAAACCAGGTTTGGTCGATCGAAGTCTCCTACCAAAATCTGAGAATTTTCTAACCCCAGTTGCTCGGCAACATCATTTCGCACCCGCTCGGTAGCAGTGGCAGTAAATGCATGCATCCCCACACCCGGAAGCGACTGTCTCAAGAGGCGCAGTTGCCGGTACTCCGGGCGAAAATCGTGTCCCCACGAACTGATGCAATGCGCCTCATCCACTGCAACTTGAGCCACTTTTACTGATTGAAGAAACTCGATAGTTCGCGGTTGTACTACTCGTTCTGGGGCAACATAGAGCAGCTTGAGAAATCCGCTACGAATCTCTTCAGCGATTCGACGTTTCTCTTCTTGCGGGATCATGCTATGGATGCAAGCCGCTCTCACGCCGCAATTAGTAAGCGAGTCGACTTGATCCTTCATCAGGGAGATCAGCGGAGAAACGACAAGCGTCAATCCTTCCAGGCAAACTGCAGGTACTTGATAACAGAGTGATTTTCCGCCACCCGTCGGTAAGACAACCACCGAATCTCGATGTTCCATAGCACACCGCATCGCTTGCAACTGCATGGGGCGGAACTCATCGTAACCCCAATACTGGCGTAGGGCTTCGCGGAGTTGCTGAATGGCGACGGGGGAAGCGGCTGCATGGCTCATGACCGCAGTATTGTACGATCAAAAGCCATGCATTGACAGGAGCATGAGTCACACTTGGAGAGTTCTTAACAAACCCCTGCCTTTCGGCAGGGGCTGCGAGAATGTTGCTAGCTTCCGAGTTCGGCGAAGGCTTCATCCAGAACCAACTCGAATTCTTCGTCCGTCTCGTTTTCGCCAGTGTCGAAAGCAGACCTCTCGGATTGCTCGGCTACCCGATAAACAGCGAAACGATCTTGCTCAATACGGGATTGCTCAATTTGAGTCTCTGCCATACTCTCAAAGTAGTTTCCCTCAGCGATAGTGCTTTCTCGTTCTGGAAGACTCAACCAGAACTGAGCAAGAGAGCTCTCACGTGTTTGAGAGTTAAGGGTGGATTCATTGGCAGTCGCTAGTGAGATCGAAGACATTTCCAGAGTAACGACCGAGAGAGATGCAACCAATGAAGAGCTCTCGTTGTCACCACTACCTGCCAAGAGTGCATTGGAATTGGAATTCGAGTAATTGTCTTCCCACATCTCCAAATCACCCGAATCTACCACGTTATTGCGGTTTCCGTCGGCAGCCAGGAATTCTGTCGAGCCATAATTGCGTTGCCACACGAGGAAATCACGTCCGTCCACGTCGCCATCATCATCGTAATCCCCCTCCATCCCGCCTTGGGGACTGATGCTTGGTGAAGCTACCGGAGGATCGAAGTTGCCAACGATCGGCAATGCCAAATCATCGCCAAATTCAAAGTAGAGATCCTTACCAAAGGGAACCGTCTTAAAGGCATGATCGAGCGTGTTAATCTGCCCTGTAATACGATTACCACCTACATCAGGAATGATATGATCGTCTGAGATGAGGAAGTACCATTCCGACAAGCGGGGTGGAGTTGCCGAGGAATCACGTGGAATCCAGAGTCCGATGTCGTCGATACCATCCTGATCCATATCGGCGCTGACCGGACGATCAAGAACTCCTGGGAATCCCCAGATAAGGGTATCGTCGCGATCTCCTCCCGCAGCATCCGCTCCAAATGCACCCGTATTTGAAGTTCCTAAACCATCGTTCGCCAGGTCGAAGAACCACTGATTGTTATTGAATACACCCAAGTCATCCAGTCCATCGCCGTCGAAATCACCGACGATGGGATGTCCCAATAGGGTACCCGTGACAATCGTATCATCTCCATTGGTTTCGATGACAAAGTCACGATCCGTGTCAAATATCCAGACTCCGAACAAGACACCACCAATATTGGTCGATTTGTAGAGTGCAATTTCATCACCATTGTCAGGATTCTGGTCGAAGTCACCAGCAAGTGGTATCGCAGCAGCTACATTGAACCCAGCTTGTAAGGGTTGAAGCGAAAGAATATCACCGTCACCCGTATTGATGACACCATCGCTATTGGTGTCGATAAGCCACCGGAAGCTGCCTAGCTCCGCCGAATTGCCATAAGCGGCAAGTTGATCGAACCCGGAAGCATCACCAGCCGGCATCATGCCCCCACCGCCGAATGCATCAAGAAGTTCATTGGTGTTGGCAAAAGATTCTGCAGCGGGGTCAATGATCAGTAGTTGAGCCAGGGGTGCTCCAGGGCCAACGCCAAAGGCCCGCAAGTTAGTACCCAATCCTTGCAGTACAGCAGCCTCATCGGCATGTGCTCCTGGAGAATTTGGTGCTCCATCAGAGAGAAAGATGACATTCGTATTGGGCGAAGCAATGGCATTCACAGCCGTCGTGGCCGTTGTGAGGGCTGCTTCATAATTAGTGCCTCCGCCGTCATTCAGGCTCATCAAAATCTCATCGACATCTCGCATGCCGTTGCTATTGGCGTCGGCCAGCGGGGTGGTCGTCAATTGGATTCCCGGTGCGATGGGATCCATATCCAAACTGTTGGCACTTGAAGCGAAGGCAACAATCGCTACTTGAGCCGTGTTGCCCAAACCGCGGTCGATCAGTTCCTGATTGAGGGCTTTGAAAGCCGCAATCTCAGCATCAAGTATGGTGTTGGCCGTTCCGTCGCCGTTCTGATCGCCCACAGGATCACCACCAAAGCCGCTGCCAGTACTTCCCGAGACGTCGATGATGAATACGGCGTCGTCTCCGACGATCAATCCTTGAATGGGCGCAAACTTGCCAACAAACACCAAATCATGCACATTGTAACCGCCTGGTGCCACCGCACCGGTCACTGGATCGGCGACAGGCAACGTGAATGAAAGATCCACATTCGTCGCATCATTACCGATCTGACCATTTGCAGGATCCCAAACGGTGTTGCCATTGATATCGATCGAGATATTCTGGGCAACGAAAGTGCCAGGTTCCGGCCTTGAATCGATAGTGAAGCGTGCGACAAAGTCTCCGCCGGGAAGTCCATCACCGCTGGGGAAGAAAGGATCTTCCAGAGGTTGGGCAGCATTGGACTCGCCATCGAGACGGTTGCCCACCGGGTCGACTATGCCGTCGTTAATCGTGAGCGTAAAGCGATCATCCGGCAGATAATCGACAAAGGTAATCCTGACCGTAGCAGTGGCTGGTAATCCATCCGCTACATTGGTATCCACAATGGAGACGGACTCAATGGCTATGTTACCGACATGGTCACCAACCACCGAGTAGTTGCCAAGAGCCAACGCAACACTTTCTTCGAGAGCATCATAAAGGAAGTCAGCCGCCAATCGGTCTGGGAAATCCACTATATCGATATCGATACTGCGGATCAGCGGCGTAGGACCATTGACAGAAGGTTTGGGATCAAACAAGTCGTAGTTCGATTCGTCGACCAAAGTGGTGGGATCGTCGGTGATCGTGACTGCCGCAACCTGAGGACCTTGCCGATCAATGAAGATGTCCAATTGCTGATCGGGATCGACTGGAATTCCGTCATTGGGATTGTTCACATTCCCAGCCAGATCTTCTGCAGAAACCAGCAAGCTTCGGAGTCCGCCACCCGGTGTGAAGAACAATGGGTCGTCCAAATCGACAATGACATCGATTTCCCAATATCCATCTGGCTCAGCCTGATTGCCATTTAAGGGAATCGCAGTATCTTGCCCAAGGAATACATCGACACCCGGATCGATCATCCCGTTGCTGTTGATATCCACAAAGACTTTCACAATACTGTCGGCTTCCGCCTGTCCCCAAAGCCTCGGGGTTCCATCGCTGGTGATCCGATCAGTAAACGTCACGGGATTGCTGGTATTACCGGTATCGGTGAGATCAATAAGCCCGTCACCATCAACTCCTGGCAGACCGAATGATACAGGTGGTGCAACTCGATCAAGTTCAATGTTCAGTAAGTAATCGTGACTTAGATTTCCAGCCCGGTCCTCGACCTCCAGTTTTAAGCCGTGCGTCCCGTCTTGATTGATTAAGGCAACGAGATTTTGGTAACCACCGTTAGCTACAAAAGTCGCTTGATTGAAGATCAGAGCTTCTGGCTGCGTATCAAACCGGTCATAAATGCGGTACTTGATGTTTTCAGCAAAGAGGTGGCCATTGGGATAAGTAGCCGATACGTCGGGACCATTGGGATCATCCACCACTGCATCCAAACGAGGAGTTTGGTCAAAAGTTGTGTTGTCGATATTGTTGCGTCCCGTATCGTCGGTAGCGAGCAGATCGAGGAATGGCGTATTAGGCTGATTCGTATCAATCTCAATGACCAATTGTTCCAGGGGTTGCTCGTTAGGACCTAGAAGATCGGTAGTGCTAAAGACATTTCCTGCGGCATCTTCAAATTCTGCGGTGATTTCATAAATGCCATCATCGAGTGGCTCGGAGGTAATTTCCCATAAACCGAGGCCATCGTTATTGGCTCCACCTAATCCTCCAACACCGCCAACACTTACGTCTGAGCTATCTGATCCGACGACCGATTGTCCGACCAATTCCCCATTGGCGTAGAGCCTCACTTTGTAGTTGGCTGGCGCCACGCCGACGAATGCCGGGCTCATTTTGTTCGTCACGTTGTCGTCATCGAACATTCCCGAATCACTCGCTGCCAGCAAATCGGGAAGACTGGCGTTCATTTGATCGCCTGTTTCGATAGTCACAATTAGCGGGTCAGAGAGTTGAGCCCGACCAGTCGAGCGGTTGGGGTCCTGCTGACCATCGACAATTTGCACCGCCGCCGAAACAAACCAATCCGCTTGGGTGAGTGCAGAAATGCCGGGCACAGTGAAAGTCCACAAGATTCCCGTAGGGCCGAGTTGATTTGCAAACCCCTGCACCAAGGCACCTGTCGTGAGATTGATCAATGACACATAAACGCCTGCCCCATCATCCGTTGCATCCGATGCATTGCCATTGTTGTTCGGATCGATCACGGATTGATTCAACAGTGTGATGCCCATATCCCGGAAGTCAGCCAAATCGGCCTGGATTAGGAATGTGGGGGTGGTGTCGCTAGTGATGTTATCATTGTTCATCATGCCCGTGTCGCTAGATGCCATGAGATCGACAAAAGCAGGCGCAGGAGCAGGAAAGTTCTCGATTTCGAGGTCGTAGGTGTTCATCACTCCATCACCTACGCCAAAGACGCGTAAGAAATACATCTGCTGACCGACCACAGGAATAATAATCTGCTCGTTGTCACTAACGGACACGGAACTGGCTATTACGTTCCCAGCGGAATCTTGAATCTGAATATCGATGTCGCCTACAGCGTGTTCGAAAAACGCGTTGACGATTAACTTGCCAGTCTTGTTGGCAGTGATTTTGTAAAAGTCTTGATCAGCCTCGTTGTGGATCGACAAGTTCTGCAATGTGATGGCTGGGAGCGATCCTAAAACAGTTGCTGTAGCAAGGGTGTTATTTGGCTCAAACTGGTCGCTAGTGATCAAATCGAGCTGATAAAGCTGTGCAGCGTTGTCGTCACCGGTTACGCGGACGAAATAGACGCCTCCCGCCGCAGCAACGAAGTTATCAATGATTTCTACTCCGCCCAAACCGTTGGCATCAGCGGAGGCGACAACCGAACCGCCGCTATTGAGGATCTCCAAAGCCAGGTCGCTTTGCATTGAAGCATCGAAAGAGGTAGGAGCTGGCGGAGGATCGTCGTCACTTCCTTGAGGCCCTTGCAGATAAGTCGGGCCTACTGGTGTGAGCATGACTTTCAGACCTGCTCCAGCGACCAATTGGAACTGGAAGACATCTTCGTCACTGTCATCGTCGATACTCAGGAAATCAACGTCTCCAGGCGCGATCACTGCATCGGGCCCACCATCAGCGCCGAGTGTGATCATCGTTCCGGGAGACAAGGCACCCAAATTGGTAGCCGAACCAGTGGAATCGTTCCCACCATTCTTTTCAAGCACATCGCCGTAGCCACGGTGCATGGCGATAATATCGTCAAACTGTGGTCCATCAAAATTGGTCGTGATGGTGGGTTCCATCAACTTGGTTTGATCGACCGGAAGCACATGGGAAAGGCCTATTCCATGTCCCGCTTCATGCATCAGGGTATTGCGGAATGAAAGTGAATTATTCGCTGTGTTGCTGTAGAAGTTGATATTTCCCGTGTCAATGACCATATCGCTGTCATTCGGGAAAGCATTGTATGCCAGCGTACTGCCGCCAGCTGGTTGGCCGTCGACAAAGCGTCCGGCGATGCGTACATCCCCACGAACTCCCAGGCTGCCGGCGGCGGAATTAAGATCGACTCCATCATCAGCGGGCTCATAGACATAGGTTAGTCCAGAGACTTCACTGAGACGGTCAAAGGCATCGACAAACACCTGGAACCAAGGTCGGTTCGTCAGGTCTGCTCCGCCCCCACCAGCACCTCGAATACCGTCCAAAAAAGCGATCAGGTCGCTAGGCCCTGCACCCCCACCGTTGTCGTCGAAGCTGCTCGCTGGAGTCTGGGTACCGTCGGGGACGATGCTCCAGGTCAGTGTCGTTGGGTCACCTTGCCCAAGACCTCCGCCATCGGTAGCCGTCGCACTCCAGCGGTCGCCATCGTCGAATTGAAAATTAAGGACGATCGGATCTCGACCACCATCGGATAATCCGCTGCTTGTGTTGGAACTCGACATGCCAACTGTCTGAATCGAAGTAGCAGAAGGTCCATTGTTGAAGAAGGACCCATCATAACTAGCGCCCAACATCAGCGAGTCGATGGCGAGCATCTTCCTGTCTTCAAGTGTCTCAAGCCTCAGCAATCGACCTCGATATGACTTGTACTCCAGAATGCGGTCTAGTGAACGAGACTGAGAAAAGAAAGAGCGAATGCGGCCTATCATGATGTAACCCCCCGGATGTTCGTGACTGAACCATCCGTGGTCACTAACGCATGCGTATCTCGAAATATCACCGAGCGCAACAGGGCAGACGAGTCCCCAGTCCTCCTGTAGCGAATGCGCCATCAATATAGACTAGGCAAAATAGGAGATTCAAGTGTTTTCTCCCAAGGAATAGAAAAAAGGTTTGAAACATTCTGTTGCTAAGTTTTGAAAGCCTTTGATAGTAAGGGGTTAGGCAACTAAGCTGCTTAATCAACTTCTTATGAGGATTTCGCACGAAGTGGTCCAATGTCTCAACGTGATCGATCACTGCAGAGTGGGGGACTAAGCATCACATCCACACTCAATTGCACACACATTACTCTACGTCCACCTCTATCTATCCAGTGGATTGGACCATCTCCTAAGATAAAGGGGTTTCTTGATGAACCTTCACTCAATGCACTTTCGCTTTTGATTATTCAACATGCTAAATCACACATCTACTCGAATCTCGACTTTCGGTTTTTCATTCACTCTCGTGGCGACACTTTCTTCGCTCGCAATGGCCTCGGACTGGCCTCGTTTCCGAGGCCCGAATGGCTCGGGTTTGAGTCCTGATTCTGCTCCAACTCCCGCTACCTGGACCGACACCGAGAATATCAAGTGGAGCATCGATCTACCCGGTCCAGGGTCTTCAAGCCCCATCGTGGTGGGAACAAAAGTTTTGGTCACTTGCTGGAGTGGCTACGGACTCGACCGCAATCAGCCTGGAGAGCAATCCAATCTCAAGCGCCATGTAGTGTGTATCGATCGGCAGAACGGAACCGTACTCTGGGATCAAGTGATCGACCCCTACTTACCTGAAGATGAATACGGCGGGATGTTTGCCGAGCATGGCTATGCGTCGCACACGCCGGTCTCTGATGGAGAACGGGTCTACGCATTTTTTGGCAAGACAGGGGTGATTGCTTTTGACATGGGGGGGAACCAGCTATGGCAGACCAGTGTGGGCACAGAATCTGGAATTCAGAATTGGGGGACCGCTTCGAGTCCGATTCTCATTGAAAACCTAGTGATTGTCCCTGCCACGGCCGAGAATCATGCAATTGTGGCGCTCGACAAAGAGACCGGCAGCGAGGTGTGGAAGCAGGAAGCAGAAGGATTCGCCGGTTCCTGGGGATCTCCCATCCTGGTGGACGGACCAGAGGGAGACAAGCAGATTGTGCTGGCAGTTCCCGGGGAAATATGGGCCTTCAACCCAGCCAATGGCAAGCTCAAGTGGTACTCCCAGGGCCCTGGCAATAATTCTTATACTTCGAGTGTCGTCACTGCTGATGGCAATATTTATGCATTGGGCAATCGTGATGGTGACACCATTGCGGTCAAAGCAGGTGGCAAAGGGAATATCTCTGAATCCAACATTCTCTGGACTAGTCGAGAACGAGGCGGCATCGGTTCACCACTTGTGCATGATGGTTTGATTTATTGGATCAACCGCGATATCGCGACCTGCATCGACGCCAGGACGGGCGAAGAAGTTTATAAAGAACGTCTCGAAGCACCAACCGCAGAAGAGTCCGCTTCCGATGAGTCAGGTGGGCGGCGAGGCAGATTCGCAAACTCGAGTTACTCCTCGGTCGTTGCCGCCGATGGCAAACTGTATTTCATTACGCGGCAAGGCTTGTGCTACGTTTTGAAACTCGGCCCCGAATTCGAGCAACTGGCGGTCAACCGATTTGGGAATGATGATGGTGATTTCTCGGCGACACCCGCCATCAGCAATGGTGAGCTGTTTATTCGCTCGAGTAAGAAGCTTTATTGTGTGTCGGAGAAGAACTGATTGCTTCTGGGATTGAATGGTTGGAAAGCGTACCGAGGTATTTTCGTCTTTTTCAAACTTCTAGCTGGACTGCCACTCGATCGTACTCATGCTCCAGGCGCTAACGCTTCCGGCTCGCCTGGGAAAGAGTCAGGAGCGAAAAAAAGAGAATAGTGATCGAAAGAGGTTCTGGGACTGCCAGCGTGGAGCCCCCTAGAGTTACTTGCCGCTGCCAAACGAGTAAATCACGACCATCTATGTCTCCATCACCGTCGGCGTCACCCATGCTGCGCGTAGCCCCGGTCGAAGTGCCGAATCCCGACTGCCATATGGCAAGATCGGTGCCATCCACGCTGCGGCTAAAATTGAAATCACTAGTTGCGAAATCAAAAATGCGAAAATCGACGACCACAGGTAAGTGGTCATAGTTCGAGCCAGAACTATCCACAGTGATGTCAAATAATTGCAGACCCGTAGCAGCGCGTTCTGCAGGCGTCATGCTCACAGTATTGAGCACAAACTTATTACCGACGTCGAGCGCGCTATCCGAGTAAATCACGAAGTCAAGAATCCCTGGAGCGAAAATAGAATTATCATTTCGCCAAGTGTAGTGCTCTGTCCCGGTCACATTGTGAACCGGATGGGCATCAGTGAGGATACTGCCATCCCAATCTGGTGGAGAGTCGAGGCCATAAGTGGCCTCGTCAAATATATTGCCCGTGAGCAGCGTGTTGAGTGGTCCGGGTCCGCCTACAATGTTGAGGTCGCCCACCACAGCAAATGGGGTCCCGGGTGCAAGGTTGACAAATCCTCCTGGTTCGCGGGCATCACGGAGCCAATTGATAATGGCATCGGACTGCTGTTGCCGTTGCGAGTCCTCGACCCCGCCTTCCCTGCCGCAACACTTGTAGTGATTATTCAAAAAGTAAAAATCTGTCGAAAAGAGGTTGTCCGGCAAATCAACTAGGGCAATCGCTTGCGTACGCTCTCCAGGAGGTGAAGTATTGGTACGCTGAAGAGAGAGTGGATACTTACTGACAATCACATTGTCGCCGCCCTTATGTACAAACCAGGACGTCCCACCGGGTAGCGGAGCGATTGAATTCATAAGATTTTGAACGTCGGATGCAGGACGGAGGATTTCCTGCAAATTGAGAATGTCGGGATCGAGGGCACTGACTACTCGCGCAAACTTCGCTGCCTGCTGAGCGTTCTGAGTCGGAAAAATGGTATCAAACAGCACGTTGTAAGACACCACCCGAAGATCGGTCGACAAATGGCGATCGATAAAAGTTCCCGTGTTACCCCAAACCAATGCCGCCGGCATAATCCAGAGAATGCCAGCTAAACATCTGCAGTAAGCAATTGGAAGAATTGTCTTCATGCATCTATAGCACTTTGTCGAACCTGACCGTGAGTATGTCGCTCTATTTATGGAGCAGAGGCCTCTATGATATGTCTCCTACCGCATTGTACTTAGCCCTAGCATTTGCGATACTAACCGGCTTGTCATTTCTCCGCGAAACACAGTAGTAATACCCGCAAATATGCCTTTCCACGATTGCACAGCACAACTCGAAGCTCTGCTTGAAGAGCGAATTCTTGTCCTCGATGGGGCCATGGGAACCCAGATACAGGCCCTTCAACTCGATGAGGCTGCCATTCGCGGCGAACGGTTTGCCGATCACGACCGCGACCTTAAGAATTTTGCCGACATTCTTTGCATTACCCGTCCGGCAGATATTACGGCGATTCATCGGCGTTACCTCGAGGCGGGTGCCGACATTGTTGAGACTAATACCTTTGGTGCCAGCCCGGTAGGAATGGACGAGTTCAATCTTCCCCTGGACCTGGTCCGCGAGATCAATGCGGCGGCGGTGGCTTGTGCCCGGCAGGCTTGCGATGAGATCACCGAGCGAACTCCTGACCGCCCTCGGTTCGTAGCAGGTTCGATCGGTCCCACGACCAAGCAGACTGCCATCAGCACCAAAGTGGATGATCCCAGCTATCGGGCCGTGACATTTGCCGAGATGGCCGATTCGTATTACGCCCAGATTGCAGCTTTGGTCGAGGCAGGTGTCGATATTCTGCTGCCGGAGACGGTGATCGACACGCTTAATCTCAAGGCATGCCTGTTCGCCATGGAGCGCTATTTTGGCGAAATCGGTTCGCGCATCCCGGTGATGATTTCCGCGACCTTTGATAAAGGGGGAGCAACTTTCGTCTCAGGCCAGGAAGTTGAGGCATTTTGGACCTCGGTTTCGCACTTCCCCATGCTTTCAGTGGGCATGAACTGTGCGCTCGGCCCTGAGTTGATGCGGCCGCACTTGGAAACATTGCAGCAAGTGGCCCCCGTGCGAATCAGTTGCCATCCAAATGCTGGGCTTCCTAATGAGATGGGGCACTACGATCTGGACCCAGCAAGTATGGCCGCTTTGGTTGGAGAATTTGCCGATGCCGGTTGGCTTAATATCGTGGGGGGATGCTGTGGCACGGGTCCCGATCATATTGCAGCCATCGCAGCCCGGATGCAAGGCGTACGCCCTCACAAGCCAGTTACCGTAGAGCCGCTATTTCGCTTGAGCGGCACTCGACCGATGACGCTACGTTCGGAAAGTAATTTTCTGATGATCGGTGAGCGGACAAACGTCTCCGGATCACGCAAGTTTGCCCGACTTATCAAGGAGGAGAACTACGACGAAGCTATCGAAATCGCTCGCGGCCAGATCGAGGGGGGTGCCAATATCATCGACGTCAACATGGACGAAGGCCTCCTGGATGGCGAAGCCGTGATGACCAAGTATCTGCGTCTGATTGCAGGGGAGACCGATATCGCCGCCGTGCCGGTGATGATCGACAGCAGCAAATGGTCGGTCCTGGAAGCCGGTTTGCAAGTCGTTCAAGGCAAGTCGATTGTCAATTCGATTAGTCTCAAGGATGGCGAAGAGGAATTCTTGCGCCGAGCCCGACTCTGTCGCCAATATGGCTCGGCCGTTGTCGTGATGGCGTTCGACGAAGAGGGGCAAGCAGCAGACGAGGAAAACAAAGTGCGTATTTGTCAACGCGCTTACAAACTCCTTACCGAAAAAGCTGGTTTCCCCGCTCAGGATATCGTCTTTGATCCTAACATTCTCACCGTTGCCACCGGCATGGAGGAGCACAACAACTACGCCGTTGATTTCATCAACGCCACTCGTCGGATCAAACAATCATGTCCAGGAGCCCATGTCTCAGGTGGAGTGTCGAACGTGTCCTTCTCGTTTCGCGGAAACGACGTCGTCCGGGAGGCCATCCACTCTGCGTTCTTGTATCATGCCGTGCAGGCGGGGCTCGACATGGGGATTGTCAACGCCGGGCAATTGGCCGTTTACGAAGATATTGAGCCACGGCTTAAGGAAATGGTCGAGGACGTGCTTTTGAACCGCCGCCCCGATGCCACGGAAAGATTGGTCGATTTCGCCGAAACTGTCAAAGGGAAAGTCGGCGAGTCCGCTTCAGCCGACGCAGAGTGGCGAAGTGAATCGGTCGAAGAGCGGCTCAAATACGCGCTGCTCAAAGGTATTGTCAAGTACATCGATGAAGACACCGAAGAGGCCCGGCAGAAGTACGACACCTGTCTGCAGATTATTGAAGGCCCGCTGATGGATGGCATGAGCGTGGTTGGGGATCTGTTTGGTGCCGGTAAAATGTTTTTGCCCCAGGTGGTAAAAAGCGCCCGGGTGATGAAAAAATCGGTTGCTTACCTCACGCCGTTCATGGAAGCGGAAAAGGAAGCGGCTGGCACACAAGGTAAGGCGCGGGCGAAAGTACTCTTGGCCACCGTCAAAGGCGACGTGCACGACATTGGCAAAAACATTGTGGGGGTGGTGCTCGGCTGCAATAATTTTTCAGTGGTCGATCTGGGAGTGATGGTTCCTTGTGAAAAAATCCTCGAAGCGGCAATTGCCGAGAATGTCGATGTCATTGGTCTATCAGGACTCATTACACCAAGTCTTGATGAAATGGTGCACGTCGCGCGGGAGTTGAAACGCACAGCGAGCGAAAAGCCTCTTTTGATCGGGGGTGCGACGACCAGTGCCAAGCACACGGCTGTGAAGATCGCCCCGGCCTACGATCATTGTGTGGCCCACGTGCTAGATGCCTCGCGTTCGGTTGGTGTCGTCGAAAAGCTCATCAGCTCCGAGAACAGGCCTCTCTTCGAAGCCGAAAACCGCAAGCTGCAAGAGCAGTTGGTGGCATCGTTTAGCCAACGACAAGCTGTCCCGTTGGTGAGTTTTGCCGAGGCTTGTTCGAAGCGGTTTACCTGCGACTGGGAAACTATCGACATACCGAAACCCTCTTTTTTGGGATCTCGTGTTTTGGAAAACTTTCCACTCGAGGAGTTGCGCTCTTACATCGATTGGTCACCGTTTTTTCTCACTTGGGAACTCAAAGGCAAGTATCCAAAAATCTTTGAGGACCCCGCATTGGGAACCGAAGCACGGCGTCTCTATGACGAGGCCCAGGCTTTACTGGACCGTATCTGCGCCGAGAAACGCCTCACCGCACGCGGCGTATACGGCTTCTGGCCTGCCGAAAGCTCGGGAGAGGATATCATTGTTTACTCAGATGAGTCGCGCACAACCGAGCGGTGCCACTTCCATGGACTCCGACAACAATGGCAGCGTAAGGGACAAGATACGTTCTACTCGCTCGCGGACTTTATTGCCCCCCCTGAGACCGGCAAACAGGACTACATCGGTGCTTTCGCCGTCACCACGGGCATCGGTTGCGATGAATTATCCGGAGAGTTCTTGGCGGAACATGATGATTTCAATTCCATCCTCGTAAAAGCCCTTGCCGACCGGCTGGCCGAGGCGTTTGCCGAATACCTGCATGCCCGTGCCCGGAGCGATTGGAATTACGGAAAGAGTGAACAATTTTCGAACGAAGACCTGATTGACGAAATGTATCGAGGCATCCGTCCTGCACCAGGATATCCAGCCCAGCCGGACCACACCGAGAAACGAATTCTCTTCGACCTGTTAGACGCTGAGAAGAACACGGGGATCACGTTGACTGAACACTTTGCGATGCACCCGGCTGCCAGCGTAAGTGGACTCTACTTTGCCCATCCGGAGGCCAGATACTTTTCCGTCGATCGCATTACCCAGGAACAGGTCGCCGACTACGCACGCCGCAAAGGCATGACGATCACGGAAGTCGAACGCTGGTTAGCGCCGAATTTGGGCTACGAGCCGAATTAATATTCTCAAAGAATCTCCGCGCCACGTCGTAAGTCATCACTCTCTCCATTTCTTCAGGGTGTTGTCGAAACCAGAGATTGACGATTTGCGAAGCAAGGCGATTTCGTTGGGTCGATTTTCGCACGCGGCAGGAACTGTGCTGATCAACAAGTTCGAGAAATCTGCGAACTCGCTTTGCCGAGAGCGGCTCGGCCACGGAGGCTTCTACCACGCTTCCAGAGAGCAGGAACCAGACTCGTCGCCGCTGCATGCGAATCTGATACACCCCGTTTTGATAGCTGGGCTTGCGCACAGCCTGCAATCGTTGTTGTAAGTATTCGAGACTTTGCCGGGTATCATGCAAACGGGCGGCCAATTCATACCGTCTTGCTTCGGCGGCCTCTGCGATCCGCTTTTCCAGCGCGACTAGAACAGCATCTGACTTACCATCTAAGAGTTCCCGCGCGGCTTGCAACTGGGCAAAATATTTCTCTTTGGAACAGGTCCCACCGCAGGGTGCCAGACAAGACTGCGTCTCTGCACGAAGACACGGATTGTGCAGAGATTGGTCAAAGAGCAAGCGTTCATCTTGAAACACCATCCGCGTCGTAATCGGACAATCGGGCAGCAAGAAAGCGCGGTTCAAGACTTCTATCCCTTCGCGGATCGACTTGTCGATCCACAAGGGTCCCCAGCAATGGCGGATGCCCCCCGGTAACTGATATCGTAGGGCGAAGCGAGGTGCCGCATCGTTGGTTTGATAGAGGTAGCCAAACTTCTGCCGACGCGATCGCCCACGAACATTGAGCCGGGGCTGAAATTGCTGAATGATTTCCAGCTCACGGTGCATCGCTGCGAAAGGATGACCTACCGTCTCCCACATCAACCAGGTTGCCCGGTTAGAGATTCTGTGCTCCTTTCGCGCCTGCTCAGATTGCTGGAAGTACGTCGTGAGTCGACGGAGCAGCTTGGACGAGTAGCCTACGTAGATCAACTGTCCGGTAAAATCGAAAAACCCATAGATACCTGGTTTGGTAGGGCATTCTTCCCGGAGGATGCGCCGCATGGCAGCTGCATCATCTACAATCGGCAACTGAAAAGTTGGGCGCGGAGGAAGACAAAGGCCTGACCAGCGGAATTGCTCCACTCCAGTCTCTATCAGAGGCAGATGTCTCTCCGTAGCAGTTCCCATCGCAACCGTACTCCTTTCGAAGCGAACTTCGCTTTAGTGTACGGTTTTTCAGTGCTGCGCCAACCTTGCTAGCACGAGCCCACAGCAGAGGGATTGCAATGCCTGAGCGTTGGACTTGTTACGGCGTTGGGGCGGGTTTCTTTTGTTCCGCAGGTTCAAACTGCATCGCAGCTGAATTCATGCAGTAACGCAGCCCTGTGGGTTGAGGACCATCATCGAACACATGGCCCAGGTGGGCGTCGCAACGAGCACAACGTATCTCGGTCCGGACCGAAAAGAAGGATCGATCTACATGTTCCGTGACATTATTATTGTCGACTGGTTTGAAGAAGCTCGGCCAGCCGGTACCTGAATCGTATTTGGTCGCCGAGTTATATAGGGGCAATCCACAGCGAACACACTTGTACATACCGGCTTTTTTGTTGTCCCAATATTCGTTCTTGAAAGGCCTCTCGGTCCCTGCTTCGGTGGTCACGTAATACTGTTCTGGCGTAAGCTTCTCTTTCCAATTGACGTTTTTCCAATCGATTTCTTCGGCATCGGTATTCTTTGAATCCACGGCTATTTCGACGTCTTCCATCGCGGCAATTTCTTTCCGTGATTTAATCTTATCGCGAAAGACCTTGCGAAACTTCTTCAGCTTCGGCTGGATGACATATCTGCAATAGGGCTGAGAACCATTCAGTTCAAAATAGTCCTGGTGGTAATCTTCAGCAGGGTAGAACGAATCAAACTTTGTGATCTCGGTAACGATCGGATTGGAAAATGCGCCCGACTCGTCAAGTTTCTGCTTATACTCCTCAGCCAGTCGCCGTTGTTCATCGTTGTGGTAGAAAATTGCCGAGCGATATTGCGGGCCAATGTCAGCACCCTGCTGGTTCAAAGTGGTAGGGTCATGGGTCTTCCAAAAAACTTCGAGCAACTCCTCAAAACTGATTTGGGCTGGATCGTATTGAATTTGAAGAGCCTCAGCATGTCCGCTCAGTCCCGTCGAGACCTCTTTGTAAGTGGGATTCTTAGACTTGCCGCCACTGTACCCGGATACAGCGCTATGAACACCTTTGAGTTCACGAAACACCGCTTCAGTGCACCAAAAACACCCGTTGGCAAACGTGGCCGTCTCCATTGTGCCGTTAGGGATTGGACTTTCTGAGTTTTCTTTCTTTTGCATATCTGGCGTCTCCGCAAGTAATTGAGTCGAGAACTGCGTCAGCAAGGCGACCCCACCGAGAATCCCGGCAGCCGCCAGGGAAATCAACAAAAACCGAGAGTTCTGCTTTGTCATCTTTTACCTCTGAGGGGAATCAAGTGAATCCGGTAAGAGATCGGTCAACTACCGTTTGACGTGGCAAACCGACAATCCTTACCGATTTTATCCGCCAAATAGAGAAAAGTCACGCCAAGAGGGCGTGTGTGACATCTCGACCAAACGCGAATTAATTCAGAGCCTTTAACGCTGAGAGGCTACGATTATGCCGCTCAGCCTACTCTGTTCGCACCAAAATCGACCGCTCCCCTTTGTTTTCGCGAACTGGGCGGGCAGGCTCGGACTCAGGTTGGGGGGCAGGTAAGTTTTCTGCAGTCGAGGCTATTTGGGCGCTCACTTGACTCGCCTCGGAGGAGACCGAGGTCTCAGTCTGGGTGTTCAACTGAGGGCCCATTGTCCGATTGGCCAACTCTGCCAAGATGCCACGAGTCTGCACAAAGCTCGCTAAACCGGAAATTTGCGAAAATGCCGGATTGGCAGCCACGCGGTTAAATCGGTCCAATGATACTTCCAAAGCCTCGATATCAACAGCTTCGTCATCGAGAACCTCTGGTGGCAAATCGAGGAAACCTTGCCAACTTTCCGCCGAACTAAAACGGTTGAGTTCATTCTGCAACGCACCATCCACATTTTCCAGAGCGCTCTGCAGCCCATTGATGTCCAATTCAGCCAGCTCGGCAAGCGAGAAATTAGGGATCTGGGGATTCTGAAAGGCGGTCACCTGTTTCAAAGCAGATGCCGCTCGACCGGCGACAAGATTCTGTTGTGGATTCTCAGGTGTTCGCTGATCTGGGGATGCGGGTGTTGGCTTGCTATCCTCTTGGGCAACTAGGTCTTCCTGAGCTTGGAGGCGTCGCGCCAGAAGTCCGCGCAAACGCGGCAACGGAGCTACGGGGGCACCTGGCTCGGCTGTGGCAAGCGCGGCTGCCCGACGTTCGCGAAGTCGGCGAATGATTTGCCCCTCTGCCTGGGTGGCTATCAAGGCCTCGATAGTCAATAGAAATAAAACACACAAGCGAGACATGAGGAATCCTTTCACAACAAGAAGGATAAATGACTTTGAAAAGTCGGCAGGTTTATTATCGGTGGGCTCACATTATAGCGAAACTGGCCCTTGGAGGGCAGGGCTCTATTTCACCGAAAAAAACAGCATTTTCACCTGACTTTAGCCCGATTGTCACGCGAACCGGAAATCTCCGAGGAAAGTGTTCCTCCGGCTAGGAAACTAGTCTGCAGAAACAAATTCTTAAAACCCACGACCATCTGTGAATCCACGGCCGCCAAAACGAGGTCTTCCCTGTTGACGCCTTTGGTGCTGCCTGAGGGGGCTGCGCCGCTGCATTCCTCTGCGCGCCGCGTTCTCAAGTGCCTGCCCGGCAATATCTAATAACACCCGCATCAGAACATGCGAAAAATCGCCTTCGTAGTGTGGTTCCCGCCTCATCGGGGGCTCTTCGTACCAAGGGGGAGCAAACTTTTGTGCGCTGCGAATTATTGACCAAAGCTGGTCTCGGTCCAAGCGACCACGCACAAATTCTTCTAGATAAGATTCAATTGCAAAGTCCGACGGGAAAAACGAGCGGCTCGAATCAAAATCGCCTCGATGAAAATGCTGCAAAACTGCTTGAAGATCGTTGGTACGCATTCGCCAAACCTGGAGTTCTTGACCGAGATCAGATACTTCTTGTTTGTTGTCGCTCAGTTCCTTGCCTATCCGAACGATCTCTGCCACGATCTCATCGTCAGCGGGCTCAGGGGTCGAACGCGAGGCGTTCTCCAACCGCCAATCCTCCATGTTTGAGAGAAACGTTTTCATGCGACCTACGGCTTCCTGGTAATATTCGTTCTGAGTTCCTTCCAAGTTGGCTAGCTCTTGTCGATGCTTGTCGGTAAGTGATTGCTGGTTGGCAATTGCAGCAACGATTCGATCTCTTCGAACGCCAATTTCATGCCCTTCACGCATTACTGCGGTAAGTCCCACTTCGTCGTCATAGCGATCTTCAATCGCCTCGACTTGCTCCATCAGGCCATTGAACTCGTTTCGTCGACGTGTTACCTCGTGTGCCACCAGTTCGGGAGTGACTCGCAGGAATTCGTAACTTCGTTTCGCCCGAGGATAATTGATCATGTTGGCTACCCAACCATCGAGCTTCTTGGTCCAGCCAGACTTCTCGTACTCGGATGTTCCATACGCCCGATCATGAAGATACTTGAACAAACGGCTTTTATCGTAAGAAGGCAATTTCTCAGCGGCTTCTGATTTGATCTCTTCAACACGCTGTTCATTACGATTGAGTTCCTTCTCGGCAATGAGCGCCTCCTTGCTCAATCGCTGAAAATCGGCATCCTTCTCTAAAAGCCTGGCGACCTCCTTCTCCAAATCTTCTCGTCGATCCACTTTCTCATTCAATTTTGCAGTTATCTCTTCCAACTCTTGCTCAAGTCGAGACTCCTCGGCTGCGTCTGCCTGCAACGTTCTTTCGATTTCCCGCTCGTGCTTTTGCTTTCTATTGAGGATATCTACGAGGTGACCTCGCACTTGGTCAAACGTTCCCGCGATGGTCTGTTGGTCGATGTTCGGCAAATAGTGTTCCGCCAGGCGAAGGAGCGATTTTCCTCGCTCGTCGACCAACTCACTCATAGAGCGATCGAAACGACTCATCGTCGTCAGACAGTTTTGCAGGTGGTCATTCACCCCAGAAACTGCCTGTTGAATGGCATGACCTACTGAACGACCCGATCGAGCATTCACGTTCATGTCGCACCGATCCTAGGTGGGAAGAAGTGTGCGACTGGTTTTATTGCGGCGGTTACTACTTCCGCTCTCCCGTAATCCAGGGAGGGAGAAGCGGGCATGACAATTGCGATCATTAAACTCCACAGCAAGGCCACTATCGCACCAATCGCAATTGCCCACTTCAGAATGGTGGCACGACGCACATAGATATGAGCCATCAACACCGAGAAACTCCACTTGGGCTCTTCAAATGTGTGGAGTTTGTCGTAATAGTTCTCGATCGCTTTGTCGATCTGCTCCGCCGTGACGCGCTCACCGGTGATCTCGGCGGCATCTAACAACCGCTGACGAAGGCGGACCTTGATTTGGTCCATATTCAGCTGCTCTTCTACGACATCCTGCTCTTTCCGCAAGGTCGTCGCAACGTCCATGATTCGCAGCAATTCCTCAAGGCTTAGTTGCTTGAGTTCGGCCGCACCGACATCCGCGGTTTTTTCCACAGAGATTGCTTGCTCTTCAGCAGGTGGCTGGGCAATTTGAATTTGAGGCACGGTAAATCTGCCTTGTGAGGTGCTGCTATTTTAAAACCGGCAAAGTTGGTATGCTAACAATCTGTCGTTGCCACGGTGGAAAGGAACTTGTTTCCTAAAATCGGTATTTCTATCCAGCGGCGTTGCGGTGACAGGAAATCTAATTTATCACTTTCAAAACCATCTTCACAACACCCTAAACGTTCACCTCTCGAACCCCGTTTCTGCGAGAAACAACATGGCTGCTCAAGCAACACAAAAAAAGACGGCTCCCCAGAAAACTGAAACTAAAGCTGACAAAAGCATGCAGAAGTATCTGGACAGAGCCGTCGACGTCCTCGAAAAATTTGGCCTCACCAAAGAAGAGGAGGTTCCCGCCGAGCTGATCAAGTTGCTCGAAGAGGTTCGTCACATCGATGAAGCCCGGGCGCTCGCTATCGCCCGCACGGTGCAGCACATGAGTACGTTTAACAAGCTCGTGCGTGACAACGTTGAGAACATCAACGTGGGGAATCGCTACCTGGAAATCAGCCAGATGTTCGATTCTATTCGCGAAGATGCCAAAAAAATGATCGATCAACTCGATGATGGGAAGATCGGCGTCACGGAGAAACTGGCCAACCTCTGGATGCGGATTCAACGCGGCACACCTCATGCACGATTCGAGAAGATTGTCGACGTCTATCGCGACGTCTGCGCGGACACCAAGGACCAGCTCAATCGTGAGC
>CALALR010000011.1 GCA_937925545.1 uncultured Planctomycetaceae bacterium | reverse complement strand
TGCTGCTGTGATCCAGGTTGTGGTTGCGATGACCACTGCTGTGACCCCGGTTGCGGATGCTGCGATCCAGGTTGCGGCTGTGCCGATCCTTGCTGCGGATGTGGCAATGGTTGCTGCGGCAAAGGCTGCTGCGACAGCGGATGCTGTGGAAAGGGATGCTGCGACAGTGGTTGCTGTGACAGCGGTGTCCGTGCTGCCGCCCCCGCCGCTTCGGAGCCCGCAGCCGCTGAAGCTCAGGAAGAAGCTGCTCCAATCCCACCTGCACCAGCTGCCGATCCGAGTGCTCGGATTGCCCAGCCCCGCAAGGTTGTGAGCGCCAGCTTCGTTCGCTAGTCCCTAGTGAACGCTTTGATTCCCCCTCTGAGGACCTGTCTCGGGCTTTCGGGCTCGGGGCAGGTTCTTTTTGTTGGCGAACAACCTGGCAAGCAAGCTGCGTAAAGACACCACATGCTTTGCTTAACAGCCATTCGCGGAAGCCCATCGTAAAACGCGTGAGACACTACCGCCTTCCGACACCGGCTATTAGTGTGATGAAAGCAATCCTACTCTACTGCGTGACCATGATGGCTCTAGTCATGCTAGCATCCACTCGTCCGACTTATGCCGAGGAGTCGCCAGTTGCGCCGGTCACAATCTCCGTCGAGGCCCCTTCTGCTTCCAGCCGCGCACTCGCTGAGGCCTTCGCCAACCTGGTCAGTGCCACGCTGCCGACCGAGTATGAGCGGCGCAAAGACTGGGGCAAGACGAAGAAAATCGTCTCAGGGCTAAAGTTTGAAGACTTCGACATCAAACGACGCCATCGAGAGGTCAAGCACGGTGTCTGGAAGCATTACAAGGTTCGGCTAAACGATCCAGAGAACAAACTCCTGGTACGCATAGAGGAGCTACGAATCCTCGACGGGAGTCGCGTAGCTTTCACGCTAGCAGTCCAAGCCGACCTGTCGCTGTGGGGCCGGGCGAAAGTCTATGAGCGGGGCGTCCATCTCATCGCCCTGGAGATCGTGGGCCACACAACTATGAATCTCACGCTTGATTGCGAGGTGGGTGTGGATCTCGAATCGGAGGACCTCATCCCCGCGTTGGTCATTTCACCGCAGGTCACAGATGCCAGGTTTGGTCTCTCCAACTTCCGCCTGGAGCGCATCAGCAACGCTGACGGCCCCTTGGTCAAGGAACTCAGCAATTCGATTGAGCGTTGGATCGAAGACGAACTCCACGGGCCGAAGCTGGTTGAAAAGCTGAACAAGGCAATCGACAAGCGGCGCGATTCCCTGCGGCTGAGTCCGGAGCACTTATTGGACTCTTCATGGTGGTCACTGGCGGAGTTGCCGGATGTGGCACCGGTCGCGAGAAAATAGCGACGCTGCAAATAATGTCATGTGGTTTATGCATTCATTTTGAGGCGAGTTCCACGACCCGAAGGATCTGGGCACCATTACAGCAAATGAATATTGGTCGCGAAACTGAGAGCTTCTACCACTGTTTATTGCAGTGAATCTTGTACTAAGTTAATCTTAAAAATTGTTCACTCTCCATTTGCAAGGAGAGAATTATTAAGCCTGAGGCAATGCAGAATAGGTTGCATCTCGATCAAGGTTTCCGTGTGGTTGTGGTAGAATCTAAGGTCTAGCGGATGGCTATTTCTATTCGATCTCTGATTCTTTGGACGATCGCCACAGCTTTCTTATTGTCAAGCTGCGAAGTTTCAGCACCCGTACAGAATCCTACTCCAAAGATGACTAAAATTGTTTTTCGCTATGCAGCACCGGGAGCAGAAGGCGATTCTTTCACAGCGAAACCAAGAACTCTTTATCAACTGGGAACTCATTATCAGCGAGTTGAAGAATTGCCCAATTCTGAGACTGGTATCCATGCCTTGATCGTGAGCAACAATCGTGATACTTGGATGGTCAATCTCGCGAACAAGACTGGGCTCCATCTTATTGACAACGCAACAAGCTATGATGTCTACGCTCCGGTATTCAGTGGGTACACTACCGAATACGATGACTTTATCTTTGGGTCAGAGCTTAAGTTCATACAGGAAGCAAGTATTGAGCCATCACGCGTGAACTTAGAAAACCAAGAACTTCTTCAATATGAATTTTCTTCGGGCCAAATGAGGCTCCGATTAATGGTAGATGCTATAACACATCTGCCTCGCAATGCTTTTTTAGTAGACGGTGACAAAGTTATATGCGAGGTTCAATATGATCAGTACTATGCGGAGTTAGAACCAAACTTTTCATTATTTGACAAACCAAATGGAGTCACGTATTCCGAGGCTAGTTCTGAATATTCGCAGGACCAACCAACTCCCTGACACTGTGCTATCTAAACAGATCCGACTATGACAAGTTTAGTCAGATATTAGTACGGACTAGCGTAATACATTTGGTGAAGCCAATTGCAAACACCTTATCACTGTTCAGTGCCACAATCGCTTCTATTGTCGAGTCGACGTAAAGATTTCTATTATTAATGAAACTCCCCCGCAGCCCGCAACTCGGCCGTGAACTCTTTGAAGTGTTTCTTTTTCTCTTCAGGCAAGTCCCGCCAATCAAGATTGTGAATCGCACCGTAAAGAGCATAGAGATAGGCAGCGTTCACGCATTTCGCGCTAACTCCTGCGGCTTTGCGGGCCACGAGCATCTTCACGAAGGCGTTTTCGGCACCTAATCGCTTGAGCTGCTCAACCGTCGTGATCCCGGCCCGTGCCAGGTCCTGCTCGCAGGCTGGTCCCAAGTTTTTCATGGTAGAAATGCGGCGGCTGTTTGAAGCTTTACCCCGGACCATAGCTGCATATTCCTAATCGCTTATCTGAAAAACGAAAAAACCCGCACGGCAAAAAGCCGCACGGGTTTAGTGTAAGTTCTAACCGGCTCTCAGCAAGTAATTAAGGACTCGCTGGGGGATCATCGTCGTCATCCAGTGCCAGAGGAATGGCAATCGCTGCAGCCACGATACCGCCTGTCAGAATTGGATGCTCAGCGATCCATTGACCCATGGAAGTGAAGGGGCCGCCGCCGACCTGGCCGCGAAAGACATTCTGACCTGATACGAGATTCAAACCCGTTTGAGAGCCAGGAGGGGCCGTCCGAGGTGACCAGAAACGATAGACACCCTCGTTGCCCTTGGTGGAGACGCGATACACGCCACCTTGCAGGCTAGCGACACGGAAATTGCCTTGCTCGTCGGTATGAACCTTCGCTACATCCTTGTTGGCAGTGTGCAGGATCACAGGAACACCTGCCTGAGGTTGACCTGCCGTGTCGACCACTTGACCGGACACAATTCCACCTTCTGCCAGGGCCACATCAGCCGGAGCTTGAACCACTTGGCGTGTCGTTTCGGTGGGTGTAATGGCCGTGGGTTGTGCGGCAATCAGGAGTTGTGGTTGAGCCACCATTGCGACACTCGCCACCCAGGTGACCTTCCTTTGGAAAGATTTAGTACAGAAACTCAACATCAATCTATCTCCCTTTCTACCCCTCTTAGCCAATTAAGTCCCTTCAATTTGCTGAGGAACATCCTTTAAAAAACACTGTCTCTTCACAACTCTCCGCGAGAGAGTCGGCGGAATCCTAGCGAGTTCGCTGACCTTCGAGAAGATCAATGCGTCTCCTGGGATCAACCTTTCCATCTAGCTTACGGCGAAACCTGCACAAAACTTTCATGGGGAAGCGGGGGGGTCATCGTCGTCATCAAGTGCTAGCGGAATGGCGATAGCAGCCCCGATAACACCTGCAGTCACGAATGGATGATCAAGCATTATGCCCAGCAAGCCACCACCGTGACCTCTGCATACACCACTTCCGCAACCTACACATGAGCCGCAATTCTGTCCGCATGCGACTTGGTCTGGCGCGACAACCAATAATCCCTGTTGCGCTGCCGGGGGTGCCGTGCCAGGCGCCCACAGGCGGCAATTTCCTTGAGTTCCCGCTGCCTCAACAGTGACTACGCCACCCGTAAGACCTTTAATCTGAAAATTGCCTGCACGGTCAGTAGTGCCCCGGCCTAGTATTTTGCCGGCGGCAAACACCGTAACCGGTATTCCTACTTGGCTATTTCCTCCCGCATCCGCAACCTGTCCAAAAAGGACGCCATCGGATTGCAGCGAAATATCCAGCGTACGCACAGCCGCCTGATTGGCATGAGCACATGGTGCAAGTGCCATGCTAATTGTCCACAGGACGGCTGACAGTACTCTGATCGATTTGGTATTCATCTTCACCCTCATGCGCAAGAAAAGCGTGTCGCGACCACCGCCAACCAAAGAAGAACCATCTTTGGATCTGCATTTCGATGAAACGGTTCACCCAACCATAATCACCTGGTGAATCGGCGGCCTTACGACGTAGCATTTAGGCCTATCGGCACGGCCTAAGCGCTCTCTCTAGAAGCAATTCTCAAAAACAGCACAAAGCATAGAAGTGCTACCAATGACGGCAAATCTATCCCTGAATCAATCAAGGTTTGCTCAACCGCTAAGCAATCCGCAATCAGAGAAGTTTCCCCAGTCTGTGCAGCCTCAAATTCTGCAACTGCAATCAGCCAGCATATAACGGCCAAGAGGGTGACCCTAGTCCGGTTTTGATTCCGATACTGGATCCACTGGGACCGGCTTCGGGGGTGGGGCCCCCCGGGGCGCAAAGACTAGCACGATGACCGCGCCTGCTATGACCAGCATCAACCCCGCGATGAACAGGGCATTGATCTTTCCCCAGAGACCTTCGGCAGCGATGGTGAAAAGCGTATTTACGACCGGGGCTCCTCCAAAAACCAAGGGCATCACGTAGACCGGTTTGCCACCAAAGTTGAATGCCATGATAACGCCGAGTGCGCCTATCGCCCCGGCGGCACCGGCAGCAAGACTCCACAGCGTGCCGAAGAAGTTATATTGACTCGCCTCACCCGAGGCGGCTAACCACAAATTCCCCACTACCACTGCAATGGCGAAATAGGCCAGACCCACGCAGATCAGAGGTCGAAGTCGGCTATGGTGCATTGCTGCCTGGCCGATATGTAGCACTGGTCCGTAGGCACCCCAGCAGCAGATCACCAGACCGATTGAGGCAAAACGCAAAACCCAGTCGCGAAATGTGTGGGTCTCGATTGCCTTTGGTTCGCCAGCCTCAGTCGCTTCGGCGCTCGCAACCGCGTTTTTGGCTGGCACTATCTTTTCGAGAGTCGGCGAATTGGGTTTTGCTACCAGAACCGTGGTCGCACCGAGCAGTACCATAATCATACCGGCAATGAAAATCGACCCGATCTCTTTCATTTTGCCTGCGAGATAGATCGTCAGAAAGGCGTTGACGACAGGTGCCCCACCAAACACCAAAGGCATGACATAGACGGGTTTCCCGCCAAGGTGGAACGCAAGAATAATTCCTAGAGCGCCGATCGCGCCTAACGCCCCTCCCGCCAGACTGAACAAGACTCCTGTGATCGTCCAGTCTCCGGGTTCACCTCGCAACTTCAAGAGTATGGCTGGTACAGCAACGCCAATGCCAAAGTAGGCCAACCCCACGCAAACAAACGGACGCAATGAGGCCATTCCTCCAGTCAATGACATGTCGTGCTGCCCCCAATGCAGAACTGGTCCATAGATTCCCCACGCCAGGATAGTGACGGCGAAGGAAGCGATCACGAAAAGAAGATTCATAACATCAGGTGGGGGAAGGAGGGGAGGGCGTAACAAGATTCAACTGTAATCCAATAACGTGCGATTCGCTAGTCAAAAGGAAAAGTCAAGAGTCGAGAGCTTAGAGTCAAGCGCCAGAATTGCCAACTTTCTGGCTCTTGACTCTCCTGCTATTCCCCCCGCAACGCTGGCAGCAGCGGCACACGCAGGGCTGAGCGCACCGCCAGCCAACCAGCGATCAAACCCGCAATAGCTACCAATCCCAATAATATGGCCAACGTCCCCCAGGGAATGCCAACTTGCCGTATGACCCAGTGGGGCAGGGTAGCTACGAGAGCGGCCAGTGAGCCGATGCCCAATCCGGCAATCAGCAGCACCATGTTTTCACCCAGGAGCATCTCCGCTAACCGGCGGCGGCGGAATCCTGAACTCCGTAGCAAAGCAAGTTCACCTCGCCGCTCAAGAGCGCTGCGCAATTGTGCGACCGCCAGGCCAATCGAACCTAATAGCAGTCCCAGGGCACCGAGCATCTGAAAAGTCGACAGATAAGTATTCTGCACTGCCAAAAAATCAGCGAGCCGACGCCGAGAACTTACCGCATCGAATCCGAAATCCACCAGCCGCGTTTCCAGTAGAGCAGCAATTCTCTCGGAATCCTCCGGCGCTTCGAGCCGGATTAAGAATAAGGTGCGTCCTGCCTCTTCGGGATAGAGTCGCAGGAAATTCGCTTCGCTCATGAGCAGGTTTCCCTGCAAGATACTGCCGCCCAAGAGTCCCACTACTTCAGCCGCAACTGGCCGGGCTGCAGCATCGCGAAGGGTGAATTGTGAACCGATTCCTCCCAGGTGCAGGCTGTAGGTAGCAGTGTTCTGGTCGAGCACAACCGGAATAGTTTCTTGCTGTTCGCTTATCGCCTTATCGAGCATCCCCCAACCAGCTTTGTACTTGGTTATATAAGCAAAGCGGTTGTCGCCATAAAAACTTTTCGGCACGCCCACCACCTGCGGTTGGGTAGTTTGAAACAGGTTAAGACAACTGGCATCTTCTCCACTATGAACGCGAAATGAGTAGATTTTAGCACCTGCCAACAATTCTTCATCTTCCTCTGTGAAACCGAGTTCTTTGCGACCGCTGGCTGTATCCAGATCGAAATAGACGGGTAGATCAGAAGTCGCGATCAAGTCGAATCCACCTGTACCTTTCTCCGTTGGTGCCAAGCGAAAGGCACTCAAGGCGATGATCAGAAAACTCGCCACTGCTGCCAGCCCCACCGAAAGAATCGTGCGACCGGGATTTCGCCGCGCATTGCGGGTAGCTAATCCTGTGAGGGAAAGCAGAACCGGTTCTGCGGTACTCGATTGCTTAAGGCGCATTCCCAGCCAGATTAATAACCCTGAAAGCACAAGTGCACCGCTGCCAAAAAACAATCCTGCCTGGGCTTCTTCACGAAGCCCTCCCGCAAGTGCCCCCGCTGCAAGACCGAATGCCAGGAGAAACACGAGAGCGGGGATCCATCGCCTTGGCGTCTTCCTATGTAATGCATGAGTGTCAATTGGATAACTGGTGTCTCCGGCCAGCAGTTGTCGTGGTGGAATTTTTATCAGCTTTCTCAACACCCAAGCAATGGTAGCGAGTGACACGAGCACGCCGATAACACTCCCATAGATTAAACTCCGAGAGGTGACATGCAGCTGCAGGAATGGCGTTGCGATGGCTGCCACCCACCAGGTCTTAAGTCCGTGAATCATCAATGCTGCGTAAGCAATCCCACCCAGCACCCCGGCTAAGGCACCACTTAGGGCCACAATTGCAGCTTCAGCAAGCCAGGTACGCCGCAATCGCCGTTCCCCCCAACCACTGGCAGACAAAATCCCAACTTCTGAAGCGCGACTTTCCGCCCCCAAGCGGAATAAGAGTGCAATCAACATCACGGCCGATGTCACCAGAAAAAAGCTGAAGCCCAGAAACAGACCTTCAAAGGATGTGGTTCCCCGAGCAGCAGCTAATCCCTCTGCTTTCACGGGTTGAAGTATCATCCCAAAATCACGCGGATCGATAGCTGCTCGAAGACGGCTTGAGAAGTCGTCAATCGTAGGTTCGCCGTTGTTAATTGGCATTCGTAACACGCTGACGGTCCCCCAACGAGTCGACCACAACTTTTCGGCAAGTGAGTACGAAACAAATGCCTTAGGTGTCGTACGGTAAGCGTCCCAGTATTCTTCATCGTCAGGCTCAATTTTTTCGACCAGATTGAACGGGAGATCCCAATCGCTAATTGAGCGTTCGTCCGTTACACCGGGTAGCTCTGGAGTAAATAGAGGATCATTGACAGCGGTTGGTTGGCCACTCTCAGATTCGAGTGGAGCAATCAATCGCAGAGTGAGTGGCTGTGTGGCTTTTTCAATTAACCTTCCATGGGTAGTTTCCGGCTCGTAGTAGGTGAGGCTAATTTTGTCACCGATCTGGGCACCGAGACGACTAGCAGCCCAATCATTGAGCGCAATCTCGTCATCTGCCAACAGGACAAGATTGCCTTCGGCATCTTGAAGCGGGCCTAATTCCGCGTTGAAATCTACTCCTGTCACTGTCGAGTAGGGAATGCTTTTTTCACCCTGCGCGATTGTGTTGGCCAAATAGGTAATCACTGGCTGTAAATTGTCCGTCGGCCAAAGCTCGTAAACTATCTCAACTAATTTCGGAGTGAGCACCAGGCGTTCTGCAGTCAACTGCAGAAAGCGACTCATCGGTGTGTCGCCCGTCTCGATGGCTTCCACCTTCAGCCCAAAGTCAGCCAATTCCGGATGAAGGGCTTCTCTCAGCAATTTCTGCTCAGCGGTGCTACTTGGTTGATCTATATTTCTCCCGCCAATGGCAATTACATTGGCCTGATCAGGCAGATCCAGAAGCCTTTGCATCGTAGCCAGCGAAAGAAACACATTTCGCGGATCGAGTTGACTCGGCTGCACGTTGAATCTTGAGATTCCTTCATCAAGAATTGCTGAGACCTTTAACCGCCTCGACGTGATCGCATCTTCCTTTTCACCCAGGGTGCTGTCCGCAGGGATATTACTAGGCAGAGAGACCCGCAGAAGCACTTCGTCGCCGCTCGATACTCCAAGTTCATCAGCAATAGATTCTGAAATGGCAACGTTATCTCCACTGAGCGAGGTGGCCGGTCCACCTTCTCCCAACTTCCAAAACTCATCTGTCACACCGAGAATCGTGAGACGAGTTGCTTGCTTCGTTAGTTTCGCTTGGGTCGCTGATAGACTTCCCGGCACCAACAGAAGAGGGGCGAACTGCTCGAATGCACTATCAACCTCAATTGCTTCTGCCCATTCCTTGGCGAGAGCCGCGCGAAACGGTTTCTCAGCAACTAACACCGTGTCGACGCGAGAGAGGCGCTCAAGTGTTAAACTCCGCAGACTACCACGGACCGAATCTCCTACCAATAACGCCCCCGTGATCACGGCCGTTGCCACGGCCACCCCCAAAGCCACTGCCAGGTGCATGCGGCGATATTGCCAGAGACTCACATAGATGTAACGAATCAGAGACATACGCACATTATGGCAACAATTTGTAGTTGTGTCGCTGTGTTCCTCGACTAGGAAGAAGCCTCGGAAACTAAGGCAACGCTCCATGCCCTTCCCAAGGTTCTGATCATTGGCGCTATGAAGGCCGGCACGATTGGCTTCACGACGATGTGCAGGCTTTCAGCCTGTTATTACTTGGAACACCAGGATGCGAAGTTGGCTACACACGGAGCACAATAAAAACCCTCGGTTATCGCGAGGATAACCGAGGGGTGTCACTTCGTTTCAGTTCAACGTTTTACGCTCAACCGCGCTTGCAGTCGCCGCCGCATTGGCAGTTCTCGCACGTGCAGTTTTCACAGTTGCAATCGGTGCAAGTGCCGTCTGCACAGTCACAGCTTTCACAATTGCACGTTTCACCGCAACAACATGCCGCTGTGGTGCCACTGGCCGCAAAAGCATTGAAACCAAAAACAGACGCACCGGCGACCAAGGCACCGGCTAATAATTTAGCAGTTAAAGACATTAGAATTCTCCTGCGAGATTTTAACTCGCTGTGAATGGAAGTAATGAAAAAAACAAGAATGTTTAGAAGCTTGTAGATGCACCAAGTGATTTCTGACGCACCTACAAACCTAATTCCCATTTCCCCATTAATTCAGCCACACACATTTGAGTTCATGAAGTCGCAGGGCTGGATGGCCCGGCGGACTGCCCCGCTCGATGGCCAGATAATTTAGAGAAATGTCGGCTGGCGCCGGTATCCCTACCAACCCGCTCGCAATGGCAGGCGCATGGGAAAAGTCAGGCAAGATGCCAATTGCATCAGAAGCAGGTACCGCAGGTGAAGCAGGCTCGCTGCAGCAGGGACACCAGGCACAAAAGCCCTCATCCGCACACGCGACATCGATTTCTAATACACGTTTTTTCGAGCAGCACAAATTCGAGTCTTGCTTGACACAACATTTTCGAGCTGACGCAGCTCGGTGTGCACAACAACCCTCAGGCTCGGCACATCGGCAGGGGGAAACCATACCGGCCGGCACGACAAAGCCCACTGCTGTGAGCAGCATAAGAGCTGATCTAAAGATTGAGGGGCTTAGGAGCATATTAGATTTCGCGATGTGCCAAAGTTTTCGCCAAGTCTCAGATGTACTGCGAGTATTATACGCATCCTGGCAGCCACCAGTTCAAGTGAAACTGGGAAATCGCTCTGCCCTAAGACAGAGACGATGAATTATCCCAAAGCCTTGTCAGATATGTCTTTACGACACCAGGCTCCATTCCAGCGAATGCACTTCACTGCCGTGTATGCTTGCAGCTTGGCTGCGGAGATACTGCTCCCCAGTGCTGTCACTCCCAACACACGACCGCCGTTGGTGACGACCTGGCCATCCAGAAGTTTGGTACCAGCGTGAAATACCTTGGCATCGGGAACTGCGGCAGCTTCTGTGAGTCCGCGGATCGGGTGTCCTTTTGTGTAGTCGCCTGGATATCCTTCGCTGGCCATCACGACACAGACCGCGGGACGAGGATCCCACACCATTTCATTCGCTTCATCGAGCCGGCCATCGGCGGCAGCTTCCAGCACATCAACTAGATCGCTTTGCAAACGCATCATCAGAGGCTGACACTCAGGGTCGCCAAAGCGGACGTTATATTCCAACACTTTCAAACCTTGCTTAGTGATCATCAGTCCGGCGTAGAGAATCCCCTTGAAGGGACGCCGTGTTCTCTTGAGCTGATGTACCGTGGGGACGAGGACTTTTTCTTCCACCGACCGCATGAGTTCGTCGGTGACCAGCGGAGTTGGACTGTAGGCCCCCATGCCCCCCGTGTTGGGACCTTTATCCCCATCGTAGGCCGGTTTATGATCCTGGGCAGCAGGCATGGTCAGAATTGTGTGCCCGTCGGTAATCGCCAGCACACTTGCTTCCTGGCCGACAAGCCGTTCTTCAATGACCAATTGTTTGCCTGCACTGCCGAATTCGTCTGACTCGGCGATGCGCTCTACGGCGTGGATTGCTTCAGCTTTATTAGCACAAACGATGACACCTTTGCCGGCAGCCAGTCCATCTGCTTTGACAACGACGGGGGAGTCTTCGCGCTCATCCAGGTAGAGGCGGGCACTGGCGGTATCCCGAAAAGTACGGAAGTCGGCCGTCGGCACATCGGCATGACGCAAAAGGTTCTTGCAAAAGACCTTGCTTGCCTCGAGTTCGGTGGCCTGCTTGTTAGGACCAAAGATGCGCAAACCTTCGGAAGTAAACGCATCCACGATCCCGGCGGCAAGCGCCCCCTCGGGACCGACGACTGTCAGATCGATAGAGTTCTGTTTGGCAAATCCCACCAGTTTGGCGATATCGGTATCAGCGATCTCAACATTCTCTATGGGTGCTGAACCGTCTGCCGCCGTCCCCGCGTTGCCGGGAGCAACAAAGACTTGCTCAATTCGCTCGCTCTGGCCAATCTTCCAAGCCAAAGCATGCTCACGGCCTCCGCCTCCGACTACCAATACTTTCATCGTAGTTGCCCCGATCTCCAGCTAAGCCAATGAAGATTTGTCTTTCGACAAGTTATGGCGCGATTCTACTCGAATGTAAGCGAACACGTAACTCAATGATTCAACAAAGTTGCACGCAATCGAGATGTGCACCCTTCGCCCAGAATGGGTCACCAGTGAACGATTTGCAAAAACAACGGTTGACAATAATGGTGTGGCACCGTAGCCTAGCAAAATAAGTTTGTGAAAAATGTCACAATCTACGGATAGTACCCGCAGAAATCCCTTAAGTTCTTACGATCAAAGGGCTTGCAGCTGTGGGTTTCTGGTGTAAAACTCTCTCAGAAGTCGTTTGTTCACGTTCTTATTGGAAGTGAATCGGCGGTAAATGGCGAGAGCGGTTGGGCAGATCGCAGTGGTTGCTGTGGATAGATAGAGCAATGGCTGACAAGAAAAAAATGTCTGTAGCTGAGATGATTGCCGCTGCCCGGAAAGCGGACGGCGGTCAAAGCTCTGTTAGCGCCTCAGACTCTTCGACATCACAGGTTGATGATGAAAGTGCTTCGGCACAAGCTTCGGAAGCATCTGCGGCAGAAACACCTGCTTCGAAGCCCGCCCCTGCCAAGGGTGCTGACGGCGGACGACTGAGTGTGGCTGAGATGCTTGCGGCGGCACGAGGTCAAGGAGCCCCGGGTGCCGCCAAGCCCGCGGAGAAGAAACCTGCCGCTAAGCCTGCTGCCAAGCCAGCCGCCAAGCCGGCTACCGCCGAAAAACCTAAAGCTGCGTCCCCCCCCAGCGAGCCACGCGATACAGCGAGCATTCTAGCTGCGGCAAAGAAGTCTTCCAAAGCAGGGCCGACCTCTAAGGCCGAAGCCGCCGCCAAAGAGAAAGCGAGCCCGACCGCCAAGGCAAAACCGCAGATCGTCGTACCTCCCATGCCGGAGAAGCCCGACTATGCAAAAGCAAAGCCAGCGGGTGCCGCCAAGAAGTCCGCTGAACCAGTTGATGAAACTCGACGTGGATTTCTTAGTCTTGGATTTTGGAGTCTCGGCGCAGTCGGAGCTTTGTGGACACTGGCCACAGTGAAATTCATGTTCCCCAATGTGCGGCGCGAGCCACCGAGCAAATTCAAAGTGGGATTCCCTGACGCATTTCCTGCAGGCCAGGTTCAAGAAAAATACAAAGCCCAGTTCGGCGTGTGGGTCGTCAATGCGGAGTACAACGGACAACAAGAGATATTCGCCCTGAAATCCGTGTGTACACACTTGGGTTGCACTCCCAACTGGCTCGAGGCCGAGCAAAAATTCAAATGCCCCTGCCATGGGAGCGGGTTTTACAAGGACGGGATCAACTTCGAGGGTCCTGCCCCGCGACCTCTGGAACGATATGCTATCCGCGTCGCCGATGACGGCCAGATTGAGATCGACAAAAGCCGCACCTTCCAGGAGGAAATGGGGCAATGGGAAGAGCCAAGCAGCTTTATCCCAGTTTAACAAATGCGGAATTCGGATTGCGGATTCCTGAATGACTAACCACTAACCACCAACCACTCACCACTCAAGTCATGCCCGATTTAGGCGAGACGATTCGCGAATCGCAAATTTGGAAAAGCATTTTTCGTCACCCGATGCCGGTTGATCGCCGCAACCGAATTGTGGTGATGCTGACCAACTTTTTCCTCCATTTACATCCCGTCTCGATCAAAAAGCAGGGCATCGCACTCTCGTACACGTGGTGTATGGGTGGGGTGACCTTTTTCCTGTTTCTCGTCGAGACGGTCACTGGCGTATTGTTGATGTTCTATTACCGCCCTACGGTGGAGTGGGCTTACACCGATATCCAAATGCTCCGGGACGTCCATTCGCTGGGAATCCTGCGCGAGATCCATCGCTGGGGTGCCCATGCGATGGTCATTACCGTTTGGCTACATATGTATCGTGTGTTTCTCACCGGTAGTTATAAACCTCCTCGGGAATTCAACTGGGTTGTCGGAGTGTTCCTATTGTTGTTGACGCTGCTGTTGTCGTTCACGGGTTACTTGCTTCCCTGGGACCAATTGGCGGTTTGGGCTATCACGGTCGGATCGAATATGGCTCGTGCAACCCCGTTCCTCGGACACGAAGGTCCGGGACAACAATTGCTGACATTGGGCGGAGTAGACATGATTACCAACGCTTCCGATGCGCGCTTTGCGCTGTTGGGGGCGCGTGAAGTAGGCGAAGAGACCCTCAACCGGTTTTACATTTTGCACTGTATTGCGATTCCATTAGGTGTGGCATTGCTCCTGGCAATCCACTTTTGGCGAGTTAGAAAAGACGGCGGAATCAGCGGACCACTATGAGAGTGTGGAATATGGTTGGCGGTTTGTGGCTGGTCTAGAGCCTCGATTCGCCCCCCACTAACCACCAACCACATACCACCAATTTCCAAAACATGCACGGACTGTCGGAATCTCAGTTTCAGGATTTAGTGGCCTCATTCCTGGGGCCATATTACATTGCGCTGGCAGCAATGAATGGGCTCGCAGCCCTCTACCTGTGGCGGTCTGGGCAATCCAAGGACTGGATCAAGCTGCCAGGGTCCATTGGAGGTCATAGCATTGCGATCACCAATGTGGTGGTCTGGTTATTGGTAGGCATGGTATTCGCCATCTTGGCGGCGATAGCCGGCAGTGGGAATACGGCACTGGTATCTTTGCCTGAATGGCTACGCGAAGCGATCAATCGTGGCACCGGACCGATCGTCTACAGTGTAGGCACGACCATCGGGTTGATCGTGCTCTATTTTCTGCGTGGTTTCTTCGTTCGGCCTGCAGTCGCCTGGACCATCTGGAATCTGATGTGGTTGTTCCTCGGGCTATCGATGACCGATCCCGATTTCTACGACATCGTGGCGAAGCCAGACAATGTGCCGATCGTCATGCTCGTATTTCTGCTGGCTTTCTTTACCTGGTTGGCAACGTATCGAGCTGTCATCAACGACAACCGGATCGCTAATGGCGAACCGCCCTTAGAGAAGCTCGACGACGAAAAGATCCTCGTGTGGCCGGATTTGGTTTACACCGAATTGATTTGCATGATCGCACTCACGGCCTTCCTGATCTTTTGGGCGATTGCGTTGCCGGCACCTCTTGAAGAGGCGGCCAGTAGTGTTAAGACTCCCAACCCCTCGAAAGCTCCCTGGTACTTTTTGGGCCTGCAGGAAATGCTCGTTTACTACGATCCCTGGATGGCAGGTGTGGTACTTCCCAGCCTGATCGTCGTCGGCTTGATGGCGATCCCTTATCTCGACTTCAATAAAGAGGGAAATGGCTATTACACCATCAAGCAGCGACCCTTCAGCTACGCCGTCTTCCAGTTCGGTTTCCTGGAAATGTGGATTACCTTGATTGTGCTCGGGACGTTACTGCGTGGGCCCAACTGGAATTTCTTCGGGCCTTACGAACATTGGGATGCCCACAAGGTGGAAGCATTGAACAACGTCAACTTGTCTGAGTATGTGTGGCAACGGGGTCTGAACATGAGCCTGCCCGGGGCACTATCCTTTTCAGACATGCCGTGGGTACCGCTCCCCGATTGGCTGACTTCATTCTTAAATCCGTTCTTAGAATTTTTCTCGCTGCTCTTTGGCCGCGAGCTTCCTGGCACACTTTTAGTGCTGGGTTATTTTATTGCCCTGCCACCGATCATGGCGTTGACAGTCTTCCGCGGATTTTATCAGCGGATGGGTTTCATCCGGTTCATGGTCATGGCCAACCTGTTGCTATTTATGGCATCGCTACCAATCAAGATGGTTCTGCGATGGGTGTTCAACTTGAAGTATTTGATTGCGATCCCGGAGTTTTTCTTCAACTTCTAGCTATAAGTCGTTAGTCGTTAGTAGTAAGAGAAATCTACTAACGACTAACTCCTAACGACTAACAACTTTTTATATGCCTGCAAGCGAACAAACCTGGTACGACCAAAAGATCATGCACATCATCTTCGGTGCCACGGCACTGTTGATGACGATCGCTACGTTGTGGCTCTTGGCCAAGGATCACAACCGTCAGTGGAAAAGCGTGCAGCTAGAGAATCGCAAGAAAAGTGCCTGGATCATTCAGGCACGCCATGATGCTCTTGCGGATCAGTTTTCTTCAAAGCTTGAGAGCTTCGACAAAGAACTTCGCGAAGCTGAAAGCGAACCAGTCGATCCTGCTGACGTTGCGGAATTCAAGTCGTTGGTGAAGGCCGAAAACGAACGGCTCGGTCTGCCAGAATCCGACTTCTCTGCCCTGGACAACCAGCTTGAGAAAGTAAACGAAGCCGCTACGAAAGCGGCAGAAATCCGTGACCGAATTGAGAGTGCTGCCAAAGATCCAGCCGACAAAGGCACTGAAGACAAAAACTCTGGTGCCGAAGAGGATGCCCAGCCTGAAATTGATCCTCAACAGCAACGTGAATTGCTCGCTGCACAGGCTGCTACTGCTGTGGCCCGGGATGAACTTGTCAATTTAATGACCGACTATATCAATGAGGCGAGACGCCGCGAAAAGGCAATCGCAGGAAAACGCAAGTTTGTGGCAGCAGATCGCACCGCGGCAGTCAGTACCCTGGGACTGATGGTCAATGAAGGGGCTGACGAAGAGAAGAAGACAAATGTTCAAGAGAAAATCGATGATTATTCGAAGCAGATTGCTGACCTCACTGTCGATCTCGCAGCAGCCAACAACTATCGCCTGCGCCTG
This sequence comes from uncultured Planctomycetaceae bacterium, assembly GCA_937925545.1. Taxonomy (GTDB): domain Bacteria; phylum Planctomycetota; class Planctomycetia; order Pirellulales; family Lacipirellulaceae; genus Bythopirellula. The sequence goes on along the minus strand of CALALR010000011.1, from coordinate 272,537 downwards.
GATGAAGTTCGTGCCTCTATCACCGCGAGAGAATCTGAACTCGTCAAAGAACGCAGCACGATGGAAACCGAATTGAATCGGCTTTCCGAACAAGCGAGCAAGACGCAACCTACAGGTCTGAGTCGAATTGGTGAGTGGGTCACCCGCTGGCCGATCCTCAACGCGCTCTACAGCGGAAACGTTCAGATCGATCAGATATGGCTTCCTGATCTCACGATCAACTACAACTTTTCGCAGGCAGCTCGCTTCGACCGCTGCAAAACGTGTCATCAGGATATTTCCACGACCGCCGCTGGCACTGCCACAGACCCCGCTTTCCCCACGTTGTCTGAATCTGAACGCGCTCTGAACTTGAAGATTCCGACTCCTGATGAAGCCCCAGCACTGGAGGCATTAGCTGAAAGAGAAAATGTATTAAAGGAAGTTTATGGACTGGTTCTCACTAACGACGTGATCGTAGGAGCTGGAGAACATGCGATTGTGCACTATGCACTTCCTGGTTCTCTAGCTGCCCAGGCTGGCCTGGAGTCTGGTGACGTTATTGAAGCGGCTGGAGGGATCCCTGTTGATAACAAAGAGGCTGTAGCCAATTATCTGTTGACGCTTGTCTCGTGGGGTGAGCCAGCTGATTTAAAGGTGCGACGTGGATTGGATCACCCTTTTACCTCCCACCCACGTTTGGATCTATATCTCACCGACTCAAGTCCACATCCCGAGAAAGAAATGGGATGTACGGTGTGCCACGATGGCCAGGGAAGCGGAACCGAGTTTAAGTGGACTTCTCATACGCCAAATGATTTTGATCAGCAGGATGAATGGATCTACAAGTATGGTTGGTTTGACAACCATCATTGGATTTTCCCGATGAAGCCTCAGCGTTTTGTCGAAAGCAATTGCTTGAAGTGTCACTACGACAAGGGAGCGCTGGAGCCGAGCGAGAGATTTCCCGAGCCTCCTGCTCCCAAGTTGGTCGAGGGCTGGACACTCGTCGAACAATATGGCTGCTATGGCTGCCACGAGATTAATGGTTACGACGGACCCAATAAGCGAGTAGGCCCTGATGTGCGGCTCGAACCCAATTACAGCGAGGTGGCAGCCCAGCTCCTCAGTATTGGCACTTTAGACGAGCCTGAAAAAGAATGGGCGAAGACTTTGCAGAATCATCCTGACGACTCCAACGCTCGCCACTCGCTATTTGATGCAATTAAAGCAGATGCAAAGCTGGCGTCTAGCTCCGAGACAAAGGATGAAGCTCGCTTGAACGCGGAAACGCACAAGCTTGCCGACGGCCTGAAAGATGTTGAGACGCCTGGCACTTATCGCAAGGTGGGTCCCAGCCTGCGTTATTTGAAATCCAAGGTCGAATACGATTGGCTGTACAGTTGGATCAAATTGCCATCGAATTTCCGGCCGTCCACTCGCATGCCTCAATTCTTCGGTTTGTGGGAACATTTAGAAGAAGATCCCGAGGAGTTGGCAAAAACAAAACGCTACGAAGCCGTTGAGATACATGCTTTGAGCGAGTATCTGCTGGCCAATAGCTCTGACTTTGACTATCTAGCCCCGTCCAAGGAGGTCACCGAGAGCGCTTCTGCCGAACGGGGCAAGTGGCTCTTCGAATCACGTGGATGTCTGGCGTGTCACTCCCACGAGGCATTCCCTGGCATTAACGCCGATCAGGGTCCAGACTTGTCGCGAATTGGTGCAAAGCTCAACAACGATATCGGTAAGAAATGGCTGTATAGTTGGATCAAGAAGCCACATGATTACAATCCTCGCACAAAAATGCCCGAGTTGTATCTCACTCCCATCGAGGAAAAAGACGCTCAGAATCAGCCCACCGGCAAGATCACCGATCCTGCGGCTGATATCAGGGCATTCCTCTTGGGAACACCTTCCGACTGGAAGCCTACTGACGTGCCTGCTCGGGAGTGGTCAGGGGATGACCTGACGGCATTGGCTGATTTGGCTCAGGAGTGGCTTGCCAGCGACGCCATACCCGCCGCGAGAGCCAAGGAATTTGTCCAGACAGGTATCCCCGATTCCTTGGAACCAAAGCTCAAGGCGGACGAAAAGCTGCTGTTGAAGAAAAACTTCAGCAATCGAACGCAACAACTTCAGGACTTTGTCGCACGCCGCACGATCAGCAAGTACGGTTGTTTTGGCTGCCACGACATTCCTGGCTTTGAGGAAGCCAAGCCGATCGGTACTGGGTTGGCTGATTGGGGTCGCAAAGACAGCTCGAAGTTGGCCTTTGAGAATATCCATGCCTTCCTGTCAGGGCCCGGGGATCCTCATGCGGACAAACATTCAGATGCAGCACACGGGGATACCGGACATGAGGCGGGTGGTCATGGTCACCTCAACCCTGGGGACTACGTGGAAGATGGCATCAGCTATTTCCTCCAGTCCCTGGTGAGCCATGCTCGTGATGGATTCCTCTGGCAGAAACTTCGCATGCCGCGAAGCTACGATTACAAGACCACTAAGAACAAGGGCTACAACGAACGGCTTCGCATGCCGAAGTTCCCATTCACCGAGGCGGAACGTGAAGCCGTGATGACGTTTGTCTTAGGCTTGGTCAGCGAGCCTCCTGCCGACAAGTTTGTGTACCGTCCAGATGCCCGCCGGGCGGCGGAGGTTGCCGGGCGTCATGTTCTCGACCAGTTTAATTGTGCTGGTTGTCACACTCTCAAAATGGAAGAGTGGAAAGTTGCCTTCACCGAAGGAGAATTTGAGTCGCCGATCGAGGTACAGGACTATCCATTCCTGGAGAATCATTTCTCGCAGCAGGAGATTGCCGAGTCACTAGTCGTCGATTCTCGCGGACGGATGCACACTACGCTCAATGGTCAGCCGGTAATGAACGAAGAAACGGGTGAACCCGAGCGATTTGACATCGACGGTTTGCAGCTTGAACCTGACGATGACGAGTCGGATCCGTATTACCGCTTTACGCTTTGGCAGGACACTTTAATTGCAGGCGAAGCCTGGAATGTTGGAATTCAGGACCCCATGGTTCCTGGTAGCCGCACAGGCTATGGCCCGGCTGAAGGCAAAGCGTACCCTGCCTGGGGTGGCGACCTGGCCCGATACTTGTACCCGAAGGTGATCGAGCATGCCAAACAAGTGAATCCACAAGTGAAAGGTTCTGAAGCCTGGGGGTGGTTGCCACCGCCTTTGATGGAAGAAGGCGAAAAGGTGCAGCCGGGCTGGTTGCATGCCTTCTTGATGGATCCCACAGAAATTCGTCCCGCGGTCGTGATGCGGATGCCGAATTTCCATATGTCCAGCGAGGAAGCATCCAAGCTCGTAAATTACTTTGCCGCCTCCTCAGGGGCTAAGTATCCCTACGAATACCATCAGAACCAGCGCGACAGCTATATCACAGAAAAGGAAGCCGATCATCCGGAGCTTTTCCAGGAAGCGATGAATATTGTGGTCAACGGCAACTACTGCGTGAAGTGTCATGCCGTGGAGGACTTTGCCCCACAAGGAGATCCAACCACGTTCGGCCCGAACCTGGCAGACGTTCATTCTCGCTTGCGTCCTGAATTTATCCGCGATTGGATTGCGAACCCCAAAAGAATTCTGCCATACACAGGAATGCCGGTTAATATCCCTTACAATCCCGATGCACCGCACTTGGGAGGGGTCGCCCAGAATTTGTTCTCTGGCACCAGCCTACAGCAATTGTCAGGGCTCGTGGATCTTCTGTTGAACTTCGATAAATACGCGAAACGGCAAACGGAGATTGCTCCCATGGTGAAAGCTGCTGCTGAAGCCAGCGCACCACAAGCCACTGAAGCACCGGATGGAAGTACACCTGCCGCGGCAAGCAATGAAGTATCCCTGAAGTAGATTACCTGAAGGAGAGACACAAATGCGAAACACATATGCAGTTCCCTTAGCATCCCTATTGTCGTTGGTGGTTACCTGTCAAATCAATGCAGCTGATTGGGGTTCCCTCAAAGGCAAGTTTTTGGTTGAAGGCTCAACTGGTGATCCTGCGCCCATCAATGTTAACAAAGACACAGAATTCTGCGGCAAGCACGATCTGGTCGATGAGACAATTGTCGTGGGCGACAATGGTGAATTGGCAAATGTGATCGTTTACATCTACACCAAGCGTGGGCAGTCGCTTGACGTGCATCCTGATTACGAAGCCACCGCCACTGAGCCGGTTGTCCTCGACAACAAAGGTTGCCGCTTTGATCCTCATGTGATTGCAGTCCGCACAAACCAACCTCTCGAGATTCGCAATGATGATTCAGGGATTGGTCACAACACGAATGCCTCGTTCGTTGCGAACCCAGGTTTTAATGAAATGGTCACCAATGATTCACCTATTACTAAAACATTGCAAAAGGCAGAACCTGTGCCAGCACCAGTGGCCTGCAATGTGCATCCCTGGATGAAGGCCTACGCAGTTGTACGTGAAGACCCCTATGTCGCCATTAGTGACGAGAATGGCGAGTTTACCATTGAAAACATTCCTGCCGGCCAACACGAATTCATCTTCTGGCATGAAGCCAAAGGCAACATGAGAGATCTGAAATTGAAAGATGGCAAAACCGATCGCAAGGGTCGCGCGAAGTTGAAGATCGCTCCGGGTGAGACTCTCGATCTTGGTGAAATTAAAGTCCCCGCCAAGGCACTAGGCAAATAAATGATGCCAGGCAAGCAAATAACTGAAACATGGCAAGTCAAGTGACGCTTCTACGAACCAACATATTGAGCCTACAAAACTGCACCGCAATCCTGTTGTTGCTGATGCTCGTCGGTTGCCGCCGCGTTACGGATCTTGGTCCCGTGGCAAGTCCCTCGGCATCTGCCAAAGTACGTGAAGCACTCATGGGAGACAGTGGCGGCGGGGAAGGTGGAACTGCTGTTTCCACTGGCACGGGGTGGGCTACGCTAAAAGGAAAGTTCATTTTTGATGGCGATCCGCCTCAGATGCAGCCCTACAACGTCAACAAAGACATGGCTGCCTGTACGATTAACGGCAAGGCACCTTTGCAAGAAACACTGTTAGTGGATTCCGCGACGAAGGGAATTGCCAATGTTGCTATCTATGTTCGCAAAGTATCGCGCGTCCATGAGTCAGCAGAACCCAAGGAAGAGGATAAACTTTTTGATCAGAAAGAGTGCGTCTTCCTTTCGCATGTATTTCCCTTTGTACTGGGCAATACGATGGACATCAAAAATAGCGATCCCGTAGGGCACAATACCAACATTGAAGGTAAGAACAGCTTCAATCAGACGATACCTGTTGGAGAAAGTATTCAGTTCAAACCTCAGAAGGAGGAAGCGGTACCTGTCAGCGTGCGTTGCAGCATTCATCCCTGGATGTTGGCCTATTTCCTGCCTCGCGAAAACGGCTATGTCGCCGTCACCACTGAGGATGGAAGTTTTGAGATCGCTAACTTGCCTGCGGGCGAAGACCTGGAATTTCAAGTCTGGCATGAGAGTGCCGCTGGACCGGGCAAATCGTTGGTGCTGACGACCCCCGAAGCGAAAGAGTTAAAGTGGTCGAAGAAAGGCCGGTTTAAAGTAAAGCTAGCTGAGGATGAAGTAAAGGAATTGAATCTCACGGTTCCAAGTGCTGCGTTTGGTTTGTAGTTGGGATTGGTACCTATTTGCATTACAAAAAGTTTGGTAGTCGTTTGATGAATCACGGTTTGCGTTCAAGTTGTTTGTTGGGTTCCCTGGTGGCGGTTGTCACACTGGGCTGCGATTTTCAAACGCCGGAGTTTCATCTCAACATGGTGCAGATGGTCTCCGACGCGACACCTACCCCAAAACCATATCAAGAACAAATTGCCGATGTGCTCGGAGGCATGTTCGGAACTCCTGATGAACCGTTTGCCTTGCCCGAGACAGGTCTCGATATAAGGCGGTTGAAGATGGCAGCTGGTCCTGCTTGGACAGATGAAAAGGGAGCAGCATTCGGGCTTTACCGGCAACATTGTTCCCACTGCCACGGAATCGATGGAGATGGCCAGGGACCGACGGCACTCTTTTTGAATCCTTATCCCCGTGATTACCGCCAGGGAGTTTATAAGTTTAAATCGACCTACAATCCAGCAAAGCCGACTGACGAAGATTTGCATCGAGTGCTCGTAAATGGCATTCCTGGATCGGCCATGCCATCCTTCTCACTCCTGGCGTCTGCAGAGATCGAGGCTTTGATCGAGTACGTCAAGTATCTCAGTATGCGAGGACAGATGGAGACTGCCCTTACAAACTACGTCTACAATGACCTGGGTGAGGAGGAAGTTCTCGATGAAAACGGCGATCCGGTTCTCAATGAGGATGGAGAACCCAAAACCGAATTGATCCCGCTCGATCCGGAAAATGACGAAGAACAGCGTGCGGCGATCACTGAGATGCTCGCCGAGATCGTCGAAGGTTGGAATGAGGCCAACGAGCAGATTATCGTTCCTACCGAAGAAGATATTCCCACCGATGTAACGGACATGAAGAAGTTTGCTGAGTCGGCGGCTAAGGGACGTGAACTGTTTTATGGCACTCGGGCTAACTGTGTGAAATGCCATGGCCCAACCGGTTTGGGCGATGGACAGCAGGACGACTACGACATCTGGAATAAGGCCCACCTTCAATTCCTGGAATCGGTTGCCAATGACTCAGGCGAGCCTCAGTTTGCTTCCATTCGTGAAGAGGTTGCCGAGTCACTGTATCCAGTTCGTAATGCTATACCTCGGAATCTTCGGCTTGGAGTGTATCGAGGCGGGAATCGTCGGATCGATATCTTTTGGCGGATTTACGCTGGCATTGCCGGGACACCCATGCCAGGCAGCGGGCCTGCAAGTCCTGGAGCCCAGGGCACTCTGACCGAGGAAGAGATGTGGAACATTGTCGATTATGTATTGTCTTTGCCTTATGAAGATGCGAGTCAACCTCAAAAAGCCTTGCCGATTAATGTTGAGCTTGTGAACTGATATCCAATTTTTGTCAGTTTGCTTGCGTGGAGAGCCATCGTGAAACATTTCTGGAGTTTTCTGTTTTTTCTAGTCCCCGTCTTGGGCGTGGCGACATTTGTGTTTGCGCCACACTTCAACATCTGGCTCCCCCGTGATATTTCCGAACAGGGCAGGACCATCGACAACCTGTTCATGTTCATTTTGTATTTGACAGGCGCGGTCTTCATTGTCACGGAATGTGTATTGTTTTATTTCCTGTGGAAATACGACGGCAAATCTAACGAGAAGCCAGTTATTTTCTCCCATGGCAGCCATGCACTTGAACTTGTTTGGACCATCATTCCAGCTGTGACTTTGTTGTTTATTGCCATTTATCAAATGCAGGCCTGGGCAAACGATAAGATGGATCCGCCAGCCATATCCTACACCTGCGAAGTAACGGGTCGACAATTTAATTGGGACTTCCGTTACCCTGGTCCTGACAACGAACTCTATACCCAGGACGACATCGTTCGCACCGACGGCAAATTGTATCTCCCGGTTAATGAGGAGATACTCCTCAAGATTACCAGTGCAGATGTACTGCATAGTTTCTTTCTTCCAAATTTGAGAGTTAAACAAGACGTTGTCCCCGGTATGGCGCAAAAAATGTGGTTTAAGGGAAAGAAGACCGGCGGCTATGACATCGTTTGCGCCGAGTTGTGCGGCTGGGGCCATTACAAAATGAAGGGTCGGGTGTATTTTCTCCCCCGCGATGAATATGACGCCAAACTGGCCGAGTTCACTGCCGAACAAAACACCATGACCGTCGAAGTTCCTGAAGAAGAGTGAAACCAAGAGACATTGTTTGAGTGATGCTTTCATCACTCATTTATGATTATCGAAAGTTTGCCATGAGTACCGTTACCGCTGAAACCCACGCTGCCCACGGCGAACATGCCCACACAAGCAGCTTTTTAAAGACTTATGTCTTCTCGCTTGATCACAAGATCATCGGGCTGCAATTCTTGTTTAGCACGCTGATCTGGTTTTCGGTGGGAGGCCTGCTGGCAATGGGGATCCGCTGGCAGTTGGCTTACCCGTGGCGCGCGATGCCGCTTCTGGGCAACATGCTCGCAGGTCCAGAAGGGGGCCAGATCGCCCCTGAGAATTACACGATGCTCGTCACCATGCACGCGACGGTGATGATTTTTTTCGTGATCATCCCCATTTTAGCAGGAGCATTTGGTAACTTCTTGATCCCGCTAATGATAGGTGCCGACGACATGGCCGTCCCGGTGCTCAACATGCTGAGCTACTGGTTCATGTGGCCGGCTTTTTTCTTCATCGGTGCGAGCTTTTTCGTGGAGGGAGGTGCGGCCCAGGCGGGCTGGACCTCTTATCCGCCGTTATCAGTTATTCAAGAGGCCGCACCCGGTAGTTTAGAAGGACAGACCCTCTGGCTTTTAGGCGTCACCTTCGTCGGTATTGCTTCGATGATGGGATCGATCAATTACATGACCACGATCATCCAAATGCGCGCCCCCGGCATGACTATGTTCCGTCTGCCGATGACCATTTGGGCTATGTTCATTACGGCCATCCTTCAGGCATTTGCACTGCCAGTTCTCACAGCAGCGGGATTCATGCAGTTGGGGGATCGTCTCGTTGGCACTGGCTTCTTCCTGCCCGAAGGTGCCATGGCGAACAATTCGCCCATGGAAACCGGGGGCGGGCAGCCGCTACTCTGGCAACATCTCTTTTGGTTCTATAGTCATCCAGCTGTCTATATCATGATCCTGCCGGCGATGGGTATGGTATCCGATATCCTTAGCACCTTTGCTCGCAAGCCGCTCTTTGGATATAAGCCTATGGTCTATTCGATCTCAGGCATCGCCGGGCTTGGATTCATTGTGTGGGGTCATCATATGTTCGTCTCCGGTATGAATCCTATGCTTGGCATGACCTTTATGGTTTCAACGATGATGATCGCGCTGCCTAGTGCGATTAAGACATTCAACTGGCTCGGTACGCTTTGGGGCGGGAAGATTCAGTTCACCACTGCCATGCTGTTTGCGATATCGTTTGTTTCGATGTTCATCATCGGCGGATTGAGTGGAATCTTCATGGCAGCCACACCCGTCGACATCTTCATCCACGATACCTACTACATCGTGGCCCATTTCCATTACGTGCTGTTCTGTGGCACTGCCATGGCAGTCTTTGGGGGAATCTACTATTGGTTTCCCAAGATGTTTGGGCGCATGATGAACGATTCTTGGGGGAAGGTTCACTTCACGCTGACATTTGTCCTGATGAACTGTGTCTTTTACCCAATGCATATCTTGGGAATGCAGGGTTTCCCCCGGCGGCTGGCTGATCCCTATCACTATGAAACGTTTCGCAATTTGCTTCCACTAAACCAATTCATTAGTTGGGCAGCATTCCTGCTGATGGCCTCCCAGATCATCTTCGTCATCAATTTCTTCTGGAGCATCTTTTTTGGCCCTCGCGCTGGGCGTAATCCCTGGAAAGCAAACGGCCTGGAATGGCAAGCTCCCAGCCCCCCCGGCCACGGCAACTTCGATTTCCAGCCAATTATCTATCGAGGACCTTACGAGTACGGGTCCCCTGAGACAGACGAAGATTACTATCCCCAAACTCAACCACCAAAGCAAACGCCGGAATCGGCCGAGGGCAAGGCCCCGGTCCACTAGCAACTGCCCACTGAGAAATGACAACCTCGCGCACAACACGAAACTCGATTGTTCACCTTTGGGCATGGGGCTTAGCGTGCGCGACTTTCCCGCTGATTTGGTGGGGTGGGTTAGTCACAACTACCGGGGCAGGAATGGCTTTTCGCGATTGGTTCACCTCGGATGGATATCTAATGCCATTCTATCCCTGGCTAAATTCCACTGGGGAGAAGTTTATCGAACATGGCCACCGCTTACTGGGAATGATCGTTGGCCTGCAGGCAATCGGTCTGGTTGGCATTACCTGGAAGAAGGAGCCTCGCAATTGGGTTCGCATGTTCAGCGTGGCTATTTTAATAGGCGTGATTCTTCAAGGTACGCTTGGTGGAATGCGTGTCGTGTTCGACGAGCGCACCTTGGCTCTAATTCATGGTTGCACTGGCCCCCTGTTTTTTGCCATGTGTGTGGCAATGGTAGTTTTCACTTCTAGATGGTGGAGAGACACGCAAGCGAATTCCGAGTTCCAAAGCTCATCGCAGCAAATGAAATATTTCCGCCTCGCCATTCTTACGACGATTCTGGCATACCTGCAACTCGTGGTTGGAGCGGTGGTGCGGCATAGCCCACATCTCACCCACCAATCTGCCTCTGCAATGTTTCAAGCAGCAGTCTATCTTCATATACTACTGGCCTTCGCCATTATCGTTCATGGCTTGCTCCTCCTTTGGCAAGCATCACGCTGTCATTTCCCCACAGAACGTTGTTGGTTTCTGGCAATACTGATTGGAATGCAGATCGTGCTAGGAGCTTCAACGTGGATCGTAAAGTATGGTCTGCCTCGTTGGGCTTCACAGACGTTCGGTGAACTGACTGTTGCCAATACTGCAGACAATGCCTTTCAGGCCATCATTGTGACGAGCCACGTGGCAGTTGGTTCTCTTATTTTGGTAACAGCACTGGCCATTGCTCTGCGTACGGCTCGTCAGCTGAGTTTTGGTGTTTTTGCTGTTGATTCTGCTCCCTCACGACTGGGGGCGGTACTATGAGCACGTCTACGATCATTACCGTCGAAAGTCCGGTCAAGGCACTCACCGCTCGGCTCACTGACTATCTCGAACTCACCAAACCGCGAATTGTTTTGTTGGAATTGATCGTTGCCAGTGCCGCAGCATGTCTGGCGGCGCCTCATTCGCTCGACATGCGGGTTCTCTTGTATGCCCTCGCAGGCACCGGTTTAGTGGCTGCCAGTGCGAGCATTGCAAATCAGTGGTGGGAACGCGACAACGACACCTTAATGCCTCGCACTTTCGATCGACCGATTCCCGCAGGACGAGTGAGTTCATTCGAGGCAGTCATATTATCACTGATTTCACTCATTGCGGGCACCTCTCTGTTGGTATGGCAAGTCAATCAGCTCACAGCCGGTTTAGGATTGGCAAGTTGGGTTCTCTATGTGCTCATTTACACACCATTGAAAACCCGTAGCCCCTTTAACACAACTGTTGGTGCCATTGCCGGTGCTATTCCCATTCTCATGGGGTGGACGGCGACGGGAACTCCCATTGGACTGACAGCATTGGCTTTGGCCCTCGTTTTGTTCCTGTGGCAGTTTCCGCATTTCATGGCCATCGCTTGGATCTATAGAGATGACTACGCGGCCGCTGGTCACCGGATGCTGACCGTTGTAGACCCGAGCGGTGTAAGAGCAGGAGCCCAGGCTGTTCTGGGTGCAGCCGCGCTGCTCCCGGTGAGTTTGATCCCAGCCGTGATTCCCACTGGTGGCAGTCCCTTGTTGTATTTGACCTGGACTTTCTGCTTGGGAGCTATCTTGCTGGGCCTATCGATCCGCTTTGCTATTTTTCGAGACGATCACTCCGCTCGCCTGCTTTTGAGGGCATCGTTGATTTTCCTCCCCGCCTGGCTCTCCATGCTGCTCGTTGTCACGCTTTAGCAAGTGACCAAAAACTGACCATTAATTTCTGACAACTCACAAACAACAATTCCATGTCCGATACGCATCACGCCCCGCAGTTCGACTATCAACCCGCGTTGCCCATTCCTAATGGCAAAGCTTTTATGTGGTTGTTTCTGTCGACAGAAATTATGTTTTTTGCCGGCCTCATCGGCACCTACATTGTATTGCGTTTCGGTGCAGTCGCCTGGCCTTCGACGCACGATGTCCATTTGGCTGAGATTTGGGGTGCTACCAATACCTTTGTGCTGATCTGTTCCAGTGTGACCGTGGTGTTGGCTTTGGAAGCCGCCAAGAAGAACAATGCCTCGGGTGCCAAAGGTTGGATGTTGTTGACGTTTTTGCTTGGCTTGGTGTTTTTGGGAATCAAGATGTATGAATACAACGCCAAGTTTTCCCACGGAATCTATCCTCAATTACCTCACAGCCTCATCTACGAAAAACCCGACGTTTATTACGCCCAAGGTGTTCGCACAAAACTCATGAAACATAAGGCAGAGTTGGAAAACAAGACAGACAAGACCGAGGAAGACACTCAAAAACTTGGTGTGGTCGACGATCTGCTCCGCCAGGTGGATGCCGCCGAAGTAGCTCTTCGTAATGAACCTGACTCACTCGCAGGTCGCATTAAAATATATGAGCTTGCCGACAGAATCTATCCACGGGCAAGTGTTCACGAACATCGGCCCGATGCCTCGCATGCCACCCATGAAAGCTCACCATTCCAGTTGGTGGCTGCGCAACATGAATCTGCCCACAATGGCGGCCATCTGGTAGGGCTCAATGACAAGTATCCCTGGCTCGAGTTACCCATAATGATCCCCGGCGGAAATATGTGGGCGAGTACCTACTTCCTGCTCACCGGTTTTCATGCCTTGCACGTCGTGGTTGGCCTGATCGCGTTCGTATTCTTGCTCTCGATGACACTTGACCGGGCTGCCTATGGCACGATCGAAAATGTGGGCCTTTATTGGCATTTCGTCGACCTCGTATGGATATTCCTGTTTCCCTTGCTTTACCTGTTCTAACTGCCGCTTGCGGTTATTGGATTCTTAAAAAAAACATGTCCACTCATACACACGACACCCACACGAACGATGCACACTCGCACGAAGACGCACACCATGACAATGTGCGTTTGTTCCTGGGCGTATTCCTTGCACTCTGTGTTCTGACGACAATGTCGTTCTTGACTTATTTTGATTTTTGGAGGAACCACGTGCCCACGGAAGTGAGCCGTGCCTTCATGATGGCCGTCTCCTGTACCAAGGCGATGCTGGTGATCATGTTTTTTATGCATCTCAAGTGGGAAGCCAACTGGAAATGGGTTCTCACCGTACCAGCCAGTATTATGTCTGCTTTGTTAATTCTTGCTCTGGTGCCTGATGTTGGTTTGCGAATGCGTAATGCCTCTCACGAACGCATGAAGTATGCAGCCGAGGTGCCAGCCGACGAAGAGGCGGCGCATGCCGAGGATCACAAGCCATCAGCTCCCCACAACGAGCAACCTGCCGCTAAAAATAAGGCGGCTTAATTATTGCCTCACCTTTCGCACTAGAGGACCAATTTTCCCCTGGTTTCTCAATGCCTGCTGACCCTGCGATCGAAATAGACGCCTGCACGCATCGCTATGGTGCGCGAACCGCCATTGACAATCTCTCACTCTCCATCGAGCAACGAGAAATTTTTATTTTTCTCGGGCCCAATGGCAGCGGTAAAACCACTCTATTTCGAGTACTTTCGACACTAATCCCTTTGCAAGCGGGAAAAATCAGCATCTTAGGCAATGATCTAAGTCAGTCTCCCAACGAAATTCGCGGAAAGCTGGGGGTCGTGTTCCAGGCGCCCAGTCTGGATAAAAAACTGACTGTCACAGAGAATCTCGCTCACCAGGGAAAACTCTACGGACTTGTTGGCATTGAACTTCGTGCGCGGATTGAACAAATGCTCTCGGCCGTAGGTATCGCCGACCGGGCCGATGATCTCACGGAAACCCTCTCAGGAGGAATGCGGCGCCGCGTTGAACTGGCAAAAGGCCTTTTGCATCGTCCTCAACTGCTGATTTTAGATGAACCATCCACAGGGCTTGATCCTGGAGCCCGTAGCGACCTGTGGAAATACTTGCACCAGATTCGTGAGTCGGATGGCGTGACGATTGTACTGACCACCCATCTCTTGGAAGAAGCGGATCGCGCCGATCGAATTGCTATCATGCATAACGGAAAACTGGCCGCTCTCGATACTCCGGCAGCGCTGCAAGCCTCAGTGGGTGGAGATGCCATCACGATTCGCACTGCTCGACCCGCTGAGCTCTCCGAAGCGATTCGCGCGAAATTCGATTGCGACACCACCGTTGTTGATGGCACCGTGCGGCTTGAACAGCCAGACGGACACCAGTGGATCGCCCGCCTGGTTGAGGCGTTTCCTGCAGAAATCGAAACCATAACACTCGGCAAACCGACGCTTGAAGATGTGTTCATTGATCGGACGGGCCATAGATTCTGGAAAGAAATGACGGAGTCCAATGGCAAGTAGCACTAAAGCGTCAGTCCCCGCAATACCTGTGGTCCTCACGTTGGCGCACCGCGAACTCGTCCGGTTCTTCCGCCAGCGTAATCGCGTGATCGGTGCACTCGTTCAGCCCATCATGTTTTGGGGGCTATTCAGCCTGGGCCTACGCAGCAACGACCTGGGTTTCGAGTTCTTCTTTCCCGGCACGATCGCGATGATCCTGTTGTTCACTGCGATTTTTGCCACGATTTCGATCATCGAAGACCGCCGCGAAGGATTCCTGCAATCGGTACTCGTAGCTCCGGCACCAAGGTGGGCCATGGTCATGGGGAAAATCCTTGGCGGATCTGCAATCGCGCTTCTGCAGGCCCTCATGTTTTTGGCACTCGGAAGCGTTACGTTGGGTATGCCCGGAACGCCGCTCGATATCGTGCTGTCAATTGTACTTATGACCGTGATTGCGATTGCGCTTACCGGGTTGGGCTTCTTTCTCGCCTGGCGAATGGAATCCACTCAAGGTTTTCACGCGATCATGAGCGTGTTCCTGTTCCCTATGTGGCTTCTGTCTGGGTCTCTCTTCCCGGATGATCCGAAAAGTTGGATCACGTTTATCTCGCGTGTTAACCCACTCACTTACGGTGTAGCCGGACTCCGACACTATCTGCATTTCGGTGATGCGAGTATAGTTAAAGCATTGCCCAGTTTACCGGTTTGCTGGGTAGTCTCGCTCGCTTTCGCCGCACTGATGATCGTGCTTTCCTGGCGAATTGCTGCGACTCGCACGACAGGAGACTTGTTGTGAAAAGTAGTACGCTCCCTTATTGGCTGTCGCTCATGGTGGGCTTCGTTGCCCTCTATGGTTTGTGGACCTGGTACAAGGTGCATCAATACGAAGCCCAGCACGCCGTGGGTGGCATCGAGTTTGAAGGTCCACCTCTAGAGGAATTCGAACTCATGGAGCGCAGCGGGGAGCCTTTTCGCTCGGAGGACATGGAAGGCAAGGTCTGGGTCACCACGTTTTTCTTTGCCAGTTGTCCCGGACAGTGTCCTCGACTCAACGCCAATATCAAGTTTCTCCACGAGCAACCTGAGCTTGCCGACGTCACCTGGGTGAGCATCACGGTCGATCCCGACAATGACACGCTTGAAGTGTTGCGAGAATATGCCGATGGCTATCAAGCCGACCCCGATCGCTGGCTCTTCTGCACGGGTGATTTTGATTACATCAAACGCGTGGGGGAGGAGATCATGAAGATGCCGGTCACCTGGCGAGGTCACAAAGATTATGCCGTGGTGATCGATCGTGCAGGAAAGGTGCGTGGCATGTACGACGCGACAAGCATCAGCCAATCGAAAAAACTACGTGAGTTGCTCTTGGAATGCCTGGCGGAGGATCCACCCCCAGAGACAAAGACCGATGTGATCGCCTTGAAAGAGAACCATGGCCTTCCGGCCACGGCTAGTAAGTGAAAAGTATTGTCATCCCGATGGGAGCTCCGCGACCAGAGGGATCTGGTTTGTATGGCCAACAGGCATTGAGAACAAGGGATAGTTCCACCTAGATTCTTTAGTCGCCGAGGCTCCTTCAGAATGACATTTATGAACTCTCTGCATTTTGCCACCACTGCCAATCCCCTGGTGCATCTCAATGCGGTTCTCAATTCGATTGCTACCTTGCTATTGGTGTTGGGTTTTGTGCTCATCAAGCGGGGCCATCGGCAGGCGCATGGTTGGGTGATGCTTTCCGCGTTTCTCGTCTCGTGCCTTTTTCTTGTGAGTTATCTCATCTACCACTGGACCGTTGGGAGTGTGAAATTTACGCATCCGGGAGTCATCAAGATCGTCTACCTTTCTATTCTTGCTACACACGTTGTGCTGGCTATGACGGTCCCCTTTCTTGCTGCTGCCACGATCGCATTTGCCCTGTTGGGCACCGGCTTCAAAAATGCCAGTGAATTGGCGGCTGAGGAGCGTGGGCATTATCTGGCTCGGCACCGTAAACTTGCCCGCTGGACTTTGCCGATCTGGCTCTATGTCTCGGTCACTGGTGTCGTGGTCTACGTGATGCTCTACCACCTCTGGCCACCCACGGCAGGATGATCTAAGATAGGGATAGAGGATATTTGAGATGATTCGACCGAACGCATTACCATCAAGTCTTTGGCTCCGCACTGCATTATTAGTGCTTTTGTGTATGATGGTCACACTTGCTGCGACCGACGTGCTTGCTTGTCCGACCTGCAAGGACGGTTTAGCCAGCGGCGACCCAGTGACCCAGGCTCGTGCCACGGGCTACTTCTATAGCATCCTGTTCATGATGGCGATGCCCTTTGTAGTAATCGGCACGTTCGGCAGCGCGGCCTACCTCTCAATCCGTCGCGCGCGCCAACGCAAATTCGGACCACAAGTTTAGCTGCGACCCGCAGGAGTGTGCACTCGCACACAATGTGAGTTCAAAAGCCGAGGTCGACGAAGTCGTAAACCAGGCCGTCCGGGCAGGTCCTACGCTGGTCAAGCAACCACAAAATGTATCCTGGAGAGGCTACAGCGGATATTTTAAAGACCCAGACGGTCATCTCTGGGAAGTAGCCTATAATCCGCACTTCTGGGTTGGGCCACAGGACGATCACTTCTGACTGTTACTCTTCAAAGCGACTTTGCACTGGTCACTAGCGACGCTAGGTGAAGTATTAACGGGCGGAATCGCTGCAGATGATGTGAGTGAGGGCTCACTCCAAGAACGCAGGGATTTTTGGAATGCTCTTTGCACCCTACGAGTACAACTTATAATTGCGTGTAGTTGCCTTCCTTAGCCACTATTTTCGGCTCTTTCCAAAACTTGGAGATGAAGTGATGACTACGCAAACAACGCATGAAACAATCAACGGCATCGACGTGGGTGCACTAAAACAAGCAATCACTAACATCGAGGCCGACCACGACAATGGAAAGACTCGCTGGACCGTCAAGAGCCGTTGGCAAGGGGGCGCACGCACGGACCACTTTGTTGATGGGGTCGACATTGGGGGACAGAAAATCGATCGGCACTTCCAAATCCAGATTGACGAACCCTGTGAATTGTGTGGGACAAATCAGTATGCGAACCCACAAGAATACTTGCTCGCAGCAACCAATGCCTGCATGATGGTTGGTTATACCACAGTTGCTGCGGTGATGGGCGTGAAGTTAACCAAGCTTGAATTGGAAATCTGTGGCGATATCGACCTTCGTGGCTTTCTGGACATCGACAGAAGCGTCCCCCCCGGATATGAACGATTGCATTACATTGTGCGAATCGCAGGTGACGGCACAAAGGAGCAATTCGAAAAAATGCACGAAGTAGTTCAGCGAACGAGTCCTAATTACTACAACATCTCCAATCCGATCGAGTTGACAAGCGAATTGCTTGTGGACTAGGAAGACTCCCGAGACTCGTTGCACCGTCTTTGACGAAGAGATCTTGCCTAACAATGAGAACGTGGTAGATTTCTACCTTCAAGCTGAGAATTGCTGGAAGGGAAATGGGATCGCCTCAGAGTGAACCCCCCTTTTCTGGCGTGCCTACCACATCAGAGAACAAGTTTACAAATGGACGACCAACCAGCTGGAATCGAATCATCTTCCGATATTCGATCCAGCTTAATTGAGGAGTTGCGCACATCTGAAGATTGGTGGGCGGTCTGGTGCGGTGGTTTACTACTGGCGGTATCTTTCGCCGCCGTTTGGTGGAGTAATTCGCAGCTTCTTACGGAGTTGCCAGAAAGCAGTGATCCAATCGAGTTGTCGAGTCCGCTAGAAGCATGGCTCGCCAAACCCGGGTCGTGGCGCAGCAGTCCGCTCGATGCCTTTTATGCGACAACGGAATCCAGAACTCTGCCCGTCAGCACGCTCCCGGGCATATTCGGCGCTTTTGCAGTTATCGGAGTGCTATTCGCAACTGCCAACCGATTACGTGGCTACTCGGCACGTGATTTCTGGAAGGCTTTTTCGGTAGTTTTCCTGCTGGCCACACTCTCCTACGTTTTGGCAGGTCAAAGTGTTGTAGCAGCATACAACTTGGAGTACGTCTTGTGGGCGCTCGTCGTCGGCTTGATCATTTCCAACACCATCGGAACTCCGTCATTCCTGCGTCCTGCGATTCTTACGGAATTTTATATCAAGACCGGCCTGGTCTTGCTCGGCGCTGAGGTCCTCATGAGTCAACTGCTGGCTCTGGGGTTACCTGGTATCTTTGTGGCCTGGGTAGTTACTCCGATCGTACTGGTGAGCACCTACCTATTCGGTCAGAAAGTTCTCAAGATCGAGTCGCGTTCGCTGAACATGGTCATCTCTGCCGACATGTCTGTCTGCGGTGTCTCTGCCGCGATTGCCACTGCCGCCGCCTGCAGAGCAAAGAAAGAAGAACTATCGTTGGCCATCGGTCTGTCACTTACGTTCACTGTCATCATGATGGTCGTCATGCCAGCAATCATCAAAGCGGTTGGCATGGATGAGATTCTCGGCGGTGCCTGGCTGGGAGGCACAATCGATTCCACCGGTGCCGTTGCAGCCGCTGGTGCTGCGTTGGGAGCTCGTGCCCTGGAAGTGGCCGCCACGGTCAAGATGATTCAGAACATCCTCATTGGTGTGGTCGCATTTGCTGTCGCTATCTACTGGGTGACCTGTGTGGAGAAAGACCCAGCGGGACATCGACTCGGCGCAATGGAAATCTGGGTTCGATTTCCCAAGTTTGTCATCGGCTTCGTACTCGCTTCAGCCGTTTTCTCGCTCGTCTACGTGGGCCTCGATAATGGCCCAGAACTTGTAGACGCCACAATCGATGGCTCGACAAAGACTCTGCGCGGCTGGTTGTTTTGCCTCGCGTTTGTCAGCATCGGCTTGGAAACCAACTTCCGCGCTCTTGTGCCCTACCTCCGCGGTGGTAGACCACTTGTGCTGTACGTGTGTGGGCAGACATTAAATCTCTGTTTGACCCTCTTCATGGCATGGCTGATGTTCCGAGTGATCTTTGTCGACCGAATCAATCAGATCGTGCATTAATTCATGTCAATGCAAACCAACAAAATGCGTTTTTTAGCCTCCGTCAGCCTCATGGCACTCGGTTGGCTGGCAGTGCTCCCACGGCTTGCAGAACGCCCACGAATGAAGTCCCATCTCGACTGGCTTCAAGCTCGCAAGATTGACCCCAGCGCGATGTACTACACTGAGCTGGATGTGATGGACGATATTCTCCAGCATCAACGAAGAGCTAACCTCGAACCCACAGCGGAGCGCACCGCTTATTAGCTGCACTTTCCTGCACCACAAGGCTAACCTTGCCCATGAATCGTAGCGCAGAGCATCACAGTTCTCCAAAGTAGAATGGCCACTCTTGCCAGATTATTTGTAGGGTGGGTAATTGTATTCCTTCGCGGTTAACCCCCGGCCAAAAATCGTTGTAGAATCTCGCTCCCAAATCGCGATAATGGGGGGCCACGAATGAGCGCATTGATTGCGCCTGATGATCCCACTCGCCATCCACGAGAGGAGCGTACCATGACATGGAATCAGGAATCTGTTAATCGGGAGAACTGTCAACGCCAAATATGGGCCAAACCCATCAAAGTGCACAATGCGCGGCCAACATGACCAAGTTGACCAAGTTGACCAACATGAGTTCACCACGTGGAAGATCCGTCCTCGCTTTGAGCCTTAGCATGGCTTCAACGCTTAACCTCCTCAGTGGCTAGCACTAGATTCTTCAAAATTCCACATTCCGCAATCCGAATTCCGCATTCATTACATGCCCTATCTCAGCTTCTTGTTTATCTGTCTGACTTGGGGTACCAGCTTCATCCTGATGGACCGGGCAGCTTTGGCATTGGGTCCCCTTACAATCGGCATGTGCCGTCTTTTGGGTGGAGCATTAGTATTGGGCTTGTTTTGGTGGTGGAGACGTCCCCAACTGCTGATCGCTAAGAAAGATTGGAAGCATATTCTTCTAGTGGGAGCGTTGGCAAATGCCTGGCCGTTTACCGTGTTGCCCTACGTGATGACGCAGGCCAATGAGCACGGCTATTTCGGACTGATGGTCACACTAGTGCCCTTGGTCACAATTGTGGTCTCAATTCCGATGTTGGGTACCTGGCCTACCCTGCGGCAGATGATAGGAGTCGTCGGTGGACTAATCTGCCTGGCAGGAGTTGTGCAAGATGGCGCACAGCGGGGCATTTCGCCGTGGCTATTAGCCCTGGCACTGACCGTTCCTCTCACCTATGCCACGGGAAACACGTACATCAAATGGAAACTCGATCATCTGCCGTCGCTGCCGCTCACGGTATTATTTCTGGCTTGCGGAGGGGCCCTGTTGGTGCCGCTACAGTTCGCATCCGAATTTCTCGCAGAGACGGGTTTGGGCGGACCGCCGGACCCTCATGGATGGCCATTGGCAATCACTTCGATAGTATTGCTAGCCGCGTTCAGCACAGGACTGGCTATTCTGCTGTTCATCCAATTGGTAAAACACCAAGGACCATTGTTTGCAGGAATGGTCACCTACGTGATCCCACTTGTCGCCATTCTCTGGGGCCAATACGATAGCGAACGTCTGACAACTCTGCAGATTGCAGCGATGGCAGGTACATTAGCGATGGTTGCCCTGGTGCAATGGGGTGCTGCAAAATCGCCACCCTCGCAGAAAGAGCCCCTCGCCTGATATGTTAGGCTGATTACCAGCGACGCGTTGCGTCGCGGCTGTTGTCTTACTCAATTCCGCAATCCGAATTCCGCATTCCTATGTCACATCCCTGGCTCGCACAACGCACCAAAGAGTTTGACAGCTCTGGCATCCGTAAAGTGTTCGATTTAGCGGCAAAAATGGCCAATCCTATCAACCTCTCGATTGGCCAGCCCGATTTCCCCGTGCCCGACTCCGTTAAGAATGCAGCCATTGACGCAATTCAAAGCGATAAGAACGGCTATAGTCTTACCCAAGGAATTCCTCCGTTGCGCGAAGCATTTCAAGCTCGGATTGATGCGGACTACGGTCATGCCGATCGCCGTGTGCTGGTAACCTCGGGAACTAGCGGTGCTTTGGTGATGACGATGCTGGCGCTGATCAATCCGGGCGATGAAGTGATCTTCATGGACCCCTACTTTGTGATGTATCCGGCTTTGGTCCGCATGGTCGGGGGCAAGTGTGTCATGATCGATACTTATCCGGATTTTGCGATTGATCCTGAGAAGGTAGCCGCGGCGATAACTCCGCGCACGAAGCTCATCTTGCTCAACAGCCCAGCCAACCCCACCGGAGTGATAGCGAGCGAGGAAAGTGTAAAAGCCGTAGCGGACTTGGCAGCCAGGCACAACATTGCGTTGTTGAGCGATGAGATTTATCGCACATTCAGCTACGATTGCTTCCCTCCCAGCCCGGCCCGTTGGAACGATCAAACATTAGTGGTCGACGGATTCAGCAAGACGTATGGAGTGACGGGTTGGCGACTCGGTTGGGTTCACGGCCCTGCAGCAATCATTGATAAGCTCACCATGTTGCAGCAATACACTTTCGTCTGTGCGCCACACCCACTGCAATGGGCCGGATTGGTAGCGCTGGAAACCGATATGAGTTCGCAGGTGGCTGAGTACCGTAAACGACGTGATTTTATAGTTGATGGCTTGCGTGACGCAGGCTACGAAGTGGCACCAACCGGTGGAGCATTCTACGTCTTTCCCAAAGTGCCTGAGGGGCAGGGGAGTGGGGCCGAATTTGTCATGCGTGCTATCGAGCGCGAACTACTGATCATTCCTGGCAATATTTTCAGCGAGCGCGACACGCACTTTCGTATCAGCTATGCAGCATCGATGAAAACGCTTGAGCGTGGGTTAGTTGTGTTGCGCGAATTGGTGGTTTGAGAACTAGTCTTTAATAGCCTCCGCCGGAAGGCGGTGGTCTTTATGCTGAAATCTACCCTCGCCTTCTGGCGACGGCTGTTAAAGAGATACTCCATAATTCGCAAAACTCACCGAGTAATTATCCTCGAACCAGGCCCTAATATCAGGCTCGACTTCGTGATCGTACTCCGCGCTAACATGCAGAATGTTGCCTTGGGGGGTACTGCGAATTTCGCCTTGTTCGACAACCACTTCACCAGCTTTGATAACCATGCGCGGTAGTTCGAACATGACTTCCTGGTTTTCGTTTGGAGTGTAAATCGAAATGTCGGCGACCGCACCTGGTCCCAGGTGCCCTTTGTCCGTGAGCCCCAGGATTCTCGCAGGACCAGCACGTGTGATAATGGCAATTTCGTTAAGTGTGTATTGTCGGTCCAAGTCGACGAGTGATGATCTCTTGAGCACAGTCGGATGACAATTCTTGAGCATATCGCTCCGATAGGTACGATCCATCAAGAGTCGAATAATCTGCGGATACGCGAGGAACGATCCCCCATTCGGATGGTCGGTGCTCATCACTACCTGCCAGGGATCTTCCACCATCAGATACCATTCCAGACCGATGGCCCACTGCAAAGCGTGAACCAACGATTTGTTTTTGTATTCGATCGGTGTGATGCCGCAGCCGGCTTCCATCTCCACGTCGCAACTGATCCACTTATGTCCATAAAGATTCGCCAAAAAATGCCCTAATGGTCCGTCGCCGGTCATGCTGGTGGTTTCACCAAATAGCACTTGGCCCACATCGACAGTCAAATTTGGATGAGCATTCACATAGGCTGCCAGATCTGCGACCTTGCTGGAAAAAGTTCCTTCGTCAGCCTCCCCGCCCCCATAACTGTGGAACTGAATGTGCGTTAGATGCCCCCGAAGATCTTCGAGCGCTCGCATCGTTTCGAGCGTGGTTCGCCAGTTGCCTGGCATACCGAGTTGATTGCAATGAATGTGTACGGGATGCGGCAGTTGCAGATCTGCAGATGCTTGGGCGACTTCGCTGATAATTTGTCTCGGCGTGACATCAAAATGCGGCACCATGTCGTCGAGACCAGTATCGCGTGAGCCTTCACGACTTTTCCATGTTTCGACACCTCCAGGATTAACTAGCTTGGGAGCATAGCCCTTGCCTCTGGAGAGTAACCAACCCATGAATGCCCGTAGTTTGGCAGTCTCATTGTCGCGAATGCTCTGCATCACATAGTGGTTGTTGCCCATGAGCAAATAGCAACCCTTATCAAGGCAAGGAGTGTCGGCAAATTCGGCATGAGCATGGGCTGCTAACAGAGGAGGTACAGCGGCATCAAAGGCTGTCGTATATCCAAGGGCGGCGTACTTATATCCAGTAGCGAACGTGCTTGGCACGCTCCCTAACGTGCCACTGCGAGTCGTCTTAGTTCGATGGATCGGCTGCGAACGCCGATCATCTGGCCGCAATTTGCGAGCAGCGTTCACCTTCGGCCCAGCGATATGACAGTGCATATCGATTCCACCAGGCATCACAACCAAGCCTTCCGCATCGATGGTCCGAGTGGGCCGCACTTCTGGATTCGTTGGTGCAGAGACGATCCTTCCGGCTGAGATCCAGAGGTCTCGCACTTTGCCATCGATCCCGTTTGCTGGGTCGTAGAGTGTACCACCGCTGATTTTGATGTAGTCGTCGGTCATTGTGAGACGTATTCTACTCTGATTCTTTCAATTCATGAACTGCTGTCTATTGGAAAACAAGTGAGCATTAGTTCTTGTGAAATGAATACTTGTTCCAGATAATGATACCCATGCCTGCGACCGATCCCTTACCAAAGCAGTTTAGCTCCGCCTGGATCCGATTCGACCGGAACGAACTAGCAGGCAGCTTTGGGGATATTGGGACCGATCTTCCACTGATTATCGCGATGATCCCGGCAGCGGGACTCCATGGCTCAACAGTATTCATGGTCTTTGGAGTACTGCAAATCCTGACAGGGATTCTCTATGGCGTACCTATGCCGATGCAGCCACTCAAGGCAATGGCTGTTTTGGTGATCACTCAGAAGATCCCCGGTGATGTGCTTCTTGGGGCTGGATTTGCTGTTGCCACGGTCATGCTCTTCTTAAGTGTGACTGGTGCTTTGTCCTGGCTATCGCGAATGATTCCACGATGCGTGATTCGAGGTATCCAATTTGGACTCGGCTTGAGCCTGGCCTCTCTGGCACTAAGAGAGTATGTGCCGTCACTTGGCACGAACGGCTATATCCTTGCAATAGTTTGTTTTGCCATTGTAGTAGTTCTCTGGGGAAATCGACGAATCCCTGCCTCTTTGTTAGTAATTCTGTTTGGCTCGCTCTATGCCAGCGTGGTAACTATCGATTGGTCGACCGTGCACTTAGCAAAATCCGTAGAGCTGCCTACGTTAGATATTCCCGCGTGGGATGCCATCTGGACTGGCTTCATCGTACTGGCCTTGCCACAAATTCCTCTGTCGCTATCAAACTCAGTATTCGCTACGGAACAGACACTCAAAGATCTCTTTCCAGAGCGGGCCATAGGAGTTCAGAAGATAGGCATTACTTATTCCATGGCCAACTTCTTGGCGTCGCTGCTAGGAGGGATACCTGCTTGTCACGGTTGCGGCGGATTAGCTGGTCACTATGCGTTTGGTGCCAGAACTGGTGGTTCGGTGGTCATTTACGGTACGATGTACCTTGTAATTGGAGTACTGTTGGGCAATTCGGTCGATGCAGTTGTTGCGGCTTATCCACGCCCTGTTTTGGGAGTCATTTTGCTCTTCGAAGCAGCGATGCTGATGATGCTCGTCCGTGACATGGCAAGTGACAGCAAAGAGTTTACAGTAGTCTTGCTCGTCGGCTTGATCGCCCTAGGGATTAAGCAGGGTTTTTTGGTGGGGCTATTGATGGGCATCGCAATATGGTACTTCTGGGAGTGGCGCGAGCGACATGCTGGATCGCCGTCCACCACTCATGAAATGTAGGAGTTGGATGAGATGAAAGCCGTTTGGTATGAACGCCAAGGTCCCGCCGCTGAGGTACTCCAAGTTGGCGACATTCCCACCCCACAACCGGGACCCGGTGAAGTACGTGTGGAAATATATGTTTCGGGCGTCAATCCAATCGACGTGAAACGACGCTTGGGAGGTCGTGGAACAATGTCAGCCCCACAGATCATTCCCCACTTCGATGGTGCCGGCGTTATAGAGGCTGTTGGTGAAGGTGTGGAATCATCCCGCATTGGCGAGCGCGTCTGGCTGTACGCTGCTCAGTGGGAGCGCGATTTTGGCACCGCTGCGGAGTATGCCTCCCTACCATCGGAGCAAGCCGTTCCCTTACCAGAGGATAGTGATTTTTTCGAAGGGGCTTGTCTTGGCATTCCTGCACTAACTGCCTACGCCAGTGTGTTTGCCGATGGTGAGGTTGCTGGGAAAACTGTCCTTGTCACAGGTGGAGCAGGAGCCGTAGGGCGATACGCAGTGCAGTTTGCTCGTCTAGCAGGAGCCCGGGTGATCACGACTGTCAGCACTGACGAAAAAGCAGAGCTAGCTGCCGATGCCGGCGCGGATCATGTGCTCAACTACCGTACGACTAACGTCGCCGATCGCGTATTGGAAATCACCGACGGCGTTGGCGCTGATCGCGTTGTGGAGGTCGAATTCGGGGGAAATCTCACAACCAATCTTCGCGCCACCCGTCCAGGTGGCATCATTGCAACTTATGCTTCTCAGGCCGTGCCCGAACCCTCGTTACCATTTTACGATCTGATGTACAAAAGCATCATTATTCGGCACGTCTTGGTGTTTGGGTCCACACCAATCCTCTTAAAACAAGCTCTCGCTGATATTACTCACTGGCTCGCCGATAAAGAACTCACTCACCACCTTGGCGAGCGTTTCGCTTTGAGTGAAGTGATTGCAGCCCATCAAGCAGTCGAACGCAGTGCAATAGGCAAGGTTCTGGTGGATTGCAAGTTGTAGTTTCTCAATCCAGAAGTACAGACTTCGGAAAGCAATGGCTTATCAAATAAGTAAAATCGGTCGGGCACTCTCAGGACCTAGTGGAATCGTCGAACTAATGGACGACCTCGGTACAGCACTGGCTGGCGGTAGTTCTATGCTCATGCTCGGCGGGGGGAACCCTGCGCACATTCCTGAGATGCAAGCTCTATGGCGAGAGCGACTCACTGAGATCGTCGCTGACGAACCGCTTTGCGACCGGATGCTTACCAACTACGATGGTCCTGCGGGAAATCCCCAGTTTCGCAAATCGGTTGCCACCTGCCTGCGAAACACCTATGGCTGGGATGTGTCCGAAGACAATGTTGCTGTAACCATTGGCGGGCAAGCGGCGTTTTTCTTTCTGTTTACTCTCTTGGCTGGCGAAATGCAGGATGGTAAACGACGACGGATATTGCTACCAATTGTGCCTGAATATATTGGCTACGCGGATCAAGGATTGAATGAGGAAGTCTTTACAAGCCTCCGCCCAAAAATCGACATCATCGATGAACATAGCTTCAAGTATCACATCGATTTTGATTCACTCAATGTGGGTGAAGACATTGGAGCAATTTGTGTAAGCCGCCCGACCAATCCTACGGGAAATGTTCTTACCGACGACGAAGTCAGCCACCTTGCACAACTCGCTACAGAACGGGACATTCCTCTACTGATCGACAATGCCTATGGCGAACCATTTCCTGGAGCAGTATTTGAACCGATCCAGCCTGTGTGGAATCCAGGCACCGTGATGACATTCAGCCTCTCGAAACTTGGTCTACCCGGTACACGAACGGGTATCGTGCTTGCAAGCGAGGAGATCATTCAACGTATTCGATCCATGACTTGTATTATTGGGCTGGCAAATACTAATATTGGACAGACAATGGTCGAACCTCTGCTAGCAAATGGTCGCATACTTCAAACTGCTCGTAACATTATCAGACCGTTTTATCAGTCCAAATCAAAGGTCGCCCAAGCGCTCATCGCCCAAAACTTTGCAGACGATTTCCCTTACCTTGTTCATCGCAGTGAAGGGGCATTTTTTCTTTGGTTGTGGTTTCCTGAACTACCGATCACTACTCGAGAACTATACGAAAGATTGAAGAAGCGAGGCGTGCTGATCGTTCCAGGCGAATACTTCTTTTTTGGCATGAATACTGGCGAAGACTGGCTTCATCAACATCAGTGCATTCGGCTGACATTTTCTCAGTCCGAGTCGACGGTCGCAGCAGGAATCAAGATCATAGCCGATGAGCTCCGCCAGATTCATCGGCATTAAAGTCCTTTCGCTACGGTTTAATAACGAGTCGAGGGTTTGGAATGATCAATCATAGCTCGCCGTTCTTCCTCATTGGGCCATGGATCCCACCGCTCATCAAATGCGATCCAAAGCGCGCGAGCGTAGCGAAAAAACCACATTGGAAACAACAGCCCAAATCCACTTAATAACCAAAGCATTTGATTGCCCGTGAACTGCTTACTGAAAAAAACTATGAAGTACAGAATCACAATCAAAATCGCTGTTACACCATAGTTGAAGTAGATTGACCCCAAAAAATAACCTGGTGCCCGATTGAACTTACGGCCACAAGCAGGGCACTGCTCGATCATGCTGATCCAGTTATTAAACATTCTGTGTTGACCACAGGCTGGACAGCGGAGCTGCAAAGCTCGGAACACATATGTACTAAGCTTTATTGGGGGAGATTCAGGCAATGGTATCTCATCCATTTGAAGAACTTGCGAGAAGGCTGGAAACTCGCTAGGTTTTGTAAATGCAAATATTGGCTCGACTACTACAATTGGCCGCGTTGGCAATTCCTCCTTTGGCGATGGCAGCTCAACTAGGCGAGCACATTTCGTCTGGCAAGATGCTGCAGTTTCTCCTACTCTCAGTGGGTCTATTTGTGTTAGGTTACACCCTGCAGCAATATCGCAGATAACACCCTGCTAAGCTTTCTCAAGTCTCAAGAGATCGAGCTCAAGGACGAGATCTTTGCTTGTGCCACTTCGTCCAGCCGTTCTTCCCGACGCGTTGGATGAGGCAGCGGAGCACTGACCTGTATACTCGATTTAGAGAGATCAACCAGTGTATCGTGAGAAGCATCCAATCTCCAGGTGCGATTCTCATCGAGTCGCTGTACAATAGGTTCGGTATAAGCCCCCTGGCCCCGACGAATAACTCTCGCCTCTGTGCCATCACTCAACTTTACGTGGCTTCCTATCGGGAATAGAGAGACAACTTCGAGCATAGCTTTGACAACTTCGGAACTAATTTTCTTGATCCTTACCTGGCTTAGTAAGTACGTCATGGCATCGTAAGGTATGTAGGCGGGATGCCCCCAAGTTTCTTCTGTCAGGGCCACATACAAATCAGCAACATGAACGATCTTAGCATAGGGATGTATTTGTTCGCTGGTTAGTCGTCGGGGGTAACCTGAACCGTCGAGTTTCTCGTGTACCTGCGAAGCTGAGATTCGCACGCTTGCGGAAATATTCTGCATTTTGCTAAGAAGATCGAATGTGTGAAGAGGATGGTGTGCAACCAATTTTAACTCCTCTGTGGAAAGCTGCTTCTTCTGGTCATGCAATTCTTCAGGCAATCTATGCAATCCCCAGCTATGAACAAGCCCACATTCGCCAACTTCACGTACACAGTCCTCGTCCCACCCCATTTCAATGGCGGTGGCCATCGCCAAAACGGAAGTGCGTATTAGCCGATCTGTAAATCCAGGGTTACGAGACACTTCTGAGGATGCTGCATACGCTTGGTCGGAGTCTCGCACAAGCTCGGCACTGGCACGGCGGGCCACCGTATTGATGGCTCGTGTATCTTGCGTCAACCCAGCAACGGCGTGGCGAATCATTGTGTCCATCAGTTTCTTTGTCGTGGAAAACTGCTGGACCAAAAGCTCTTGTTGATGCTGGTCATAAGGTTCACAGCCAATTCGTACCGCTCGTTCTCGTAGCGGAGGGCCCACATTTTCGACAACCGACGGGATCTTGCTCGAAAATTCCTCCAATTGGGACGTGATTTGCTGGCTGACAAGTGCTACGGATTCGATCAGGGAAGAGGCTGCAGAATCTCCAATCTGGGCACCGTAAAGATCCGATTCTGTTCTCTTGGATCGTATTGGCGACGAAAACATCGCCGACGCATCATCCGGATGCAAATAGACATCCAAAATCTGCCGTTCCACTAAGGCTTGCTTGATTGATTCTGTAATTTCTGTTGAAGCTGGTAAAACCAGAACTTCGTTTTCGTCAAATGCAGCATGTCCAAGCAAAAATCCGCTTCGCAGATGTTCTGCTCGTACACGAATCGAGTCAGGAAAAGTCATAGGGCTCCCACTTTTGAATAGGATCTGCAAGTGGGTCGTTCGAAGTCGGATCAAAAGCTGTTATGCAAGATCTATAAGTTTCAATCAGACTAGATTAACAAATTGTTCCATCTCTATGGTAGACCATGCATTTTGCAAGTGACATCGGACAAGGGAGTCTCAGCACGGTTCAAAATTAACGCTTCCTATTTTGAGCTACTAGGTCACTTACTACTGCCCTTACCAGTGTTTATTTCAAAGAGACGAGCATTCATTCCTTTTCACGAAATGCGTGACCACTTTCCGCTACTTTTGCCACAGGTGGAAGAAGTTGAAGATTTTCGTACTGGATAGACAAATGAATAGGTCAAAACGAGCTTCTGCCCCCCCAAATAGGGTAAGAATTGATGCTCCCAAAGTGCAGTAACTCGTTCTACAGCAGACATTTGGGCGCTATGGGCGTGTCCTATCCCACCTTGACCCTTCGCGGGAATCGCAATAAGCTTTTTGCTATGAACAGTTTGCGCAATTCCGCCAGCTTCCACGAAGCCGGGGCCGCTAGTGGTATGCAGACTCAGGGGCTTTTGAATGGATTCTTTATTGCTTGAAAGTGAAGAGTCGGGGTGGCTTTGTGCCTCTGTCTGGCTTTAGCTCGGACCTCGGTGGATAAATAAAATAGAATAGACTCAACGATTTAATGCATGTGGCCGCGAGTGATTTCTCGTGAACCATTGGCATTTTTTATAAGTGACTTTAGGTATGCAATGGAACTACTGGAAAGAATCTGGGAAATAGTCAGTGGATTTGGCAACGGAATCCTGAGCCGCTTCGAGCGTGCTATCACGGCACTGTTCGGTTCTGCTAATGCGCGTTATCTCAAGCACACACACTCACGGGTAGCGGCAATCACTGCCTTGGAGCCCGTCTTTCAATCCCTAAGTGATGAAGAGCTAAAAGCCAAAACAAATGAGTTTCGCCAAAGAATTACAGCAGGAGAAACTTTAGACAACTTGCTCGTGGAGGCTTTTGCTGCCTGTCGAGAAGCTGGGCGACGCTACTTGGGGATGCGGCATTACGACGTTCAACTCATCGGTGGAATTATTCTTCACGAAGGAAATATTGCCGAGATGGTCACCGGCGAAGGAAAAACGCTCGTGGCCACCCTCCCTGCCTACCTGAATGCGATCGAAGGCAAGGGTGTTCATATCGTTACGGTGAATGATTATCTTGCTCGGCGCGATATGGAATGGATGGCACCAATCTATAATGGTTTGGGACTCACAGTCGATGCCATTTGGTCCGGCATGGATCCGAATGAACGACAACAGGCTTATGCATGTGACATCACATACGGTACTAACAATGAGTTTGGCTTCGACTATTTACGCGACAACATGAAACACGCCGCCCGCGGCGATGATCGCTATCCCAAGCATCAGCAGCAAGCCCAGGGAATACTCAACTATGCAATCGTCGATGAAGTAGACAACATACTCATAGATGAGGCTCGTACGCCGCTCATTATTTCTGGCCCGGCACAGGATGACGTTACAAAATATATCAAAGCCGACAAGATTGCGCGGCAGCTCAAGCCGAACATCCATTTTGAAGTCAAAGAGAAGGAGCACTCGGCTCATCTAACGGACGAAGGGGTTCGTGAAGCTGAACGACTCGCAGGTGTAGAAAGCTTTTACACTGCGGGGAACATGCAATGGCCCCACCTAATAGACAACGCCCTCAAAGCTCACAACCTGTATAAGCTCGACGTGAATTATGTCGTCCAGCAAGGTCGCGTAATTATTGTCGATGAATTCACGGGACGTCTGATGGAGGGACGCCAATGGAGCGATGGCTTACATCAGGCCGTGGAAGCGAAAGAAGGGGTGCAAATCAAGGAAGAAAATCAGACCCTGGCGACAATCACCCTGCAGAATTTCTTTAAACTCTATAAGAAAATCGCGGGAATGACCGGTACAGCCCTCACCGAAGCTGGTGAATTCTGGAAGATCTACAAACTAGACGTCATCGGTGTACCAACCAATCGTCCGATGCAACGCATCGAACATCCCGACATGATTCTGCGAACGGAGCGTGAAAAGTACGGCGTCATTGCTGACGAGATCGAACGGCTCAATCGCTTCGCAACTGTAGAACTCAAGAATGGATCTGAGTTGGTTGGCAACGTGGTGAGTGAAGACGAAAGTTCTGTGACTCTCGATCTTCCCGAGGAGCGACGCAAAGAGACCGTCGCTCTTGACAAGATTGTGCACATCCAACGGCCGGGTCGGCCCATTTTGGTAGGTACGGTGTCGATCGAAAAGAGTGAGCGGCTTTCCAATCTGCTTAACAAGCGGGGTATTGCCCATCAGGTACTTAATGCGAAGCAGCATAAGCGTGAGGCAGAAATCGTAGCGCAGGCTGGTCGGTTGGGTGCGGTGACCATTGCGACCAATATGGCTGGTCGTGGAACGGATATCGTGCTCGGGGGCAATCCCGAGACAATGGCCTGGGCAGAACTACAAGACAAATATGCCTCTCGCCTGGACGTCCCCAAAGATGAATGGCAGCAATTGGTCACGAAGATCGAACGCCGCGAGAAGATGAAAGAACAGGGGCAACAAGTCAAAGAAATTGGCGGCCTGCATATCATTGGCACAGAACGGCACGAATCACGACGCATCGACTTGCAGTTGCGGGGTCGTTGCGGTCGTCAGGGTGATCCTGGCAGCAGTCGGTTCTTCCTCTCTCTCGAAGACGATCTGATGCGAATCTTTGCAGGGGAATGGGTGAAGAACATTCTTACTCGCCTGGGCATGCAAGAAGGAGAGGCCATTGAAAGTCGCATGGTCACGCGGCGGATCGAGGGTGCCCAGAAAAAGGTCGAAGAACGAAACTTCGAAATTCGCAAGAATCTGCTCGAATACGACGAAGTGATGGACGAACAGCGCAAGCGGGTTTACGGCTATCGTCAGCGGATTCTGGACGGCGACAACTGCCGTGAATTGATCATGGAGATGATCAGCGAGCAGATTGACGAATACCTGCAAATCTTTCTCGATTCGGACTACGGCACCGATTCGTTCGCCGCTGCGGCGGGCAACTTGCTTAACGTGCAGCTCGAGAGCCGCGACTTCCGCAATGTAGGTCCCGAGGATGCCGATCGATTGGCACGAGACGAAGCCTATCGGCTCGCCGAAACTCAGATTCTGGACGCAATCGAGGAGAATCTGCCTGAGGAAGAGGAGCCGACCGAGTGGAACTGGGAAGCCCTTGCTAAATGGTCGAATATCCGTTGGGGGACGAACTATCGTGAACGTGATCTCAAGAAGATCGGCCGCGACCAGCTGGCAGAGGTATTGATCAAGGATGCCACCGAGGCAATCGGCAAAATCGACCTCTCGGATTGTGCGCGCTTGTTGGAACCCGGATATGGCGTGAAAACGGCTTGTGCCTGGTTGCATGACAAATTTGGTGTCGAACTCGCTCCCGATGAAGTCGAAAATCTCAGCTCCCAGGAATTAATGGAGTTGGCCCAGGAGCGAGCCCAGCAGTCTTACGACGAACGCGAATCGGAGTATCCTGTGCTGGCTGGAATGTATCGCTTTGCCTCTCGCAACCAGGCAGGTCAGCGTGGATTGCAACGGGAAGAGCTCGTCGAGTGGGCCAACCGACGATTCTCCGCCAACTTGTCCCTGGACGATCTTAAAACGAAGCAACGCGAAGAAATTCGCAGCATGTTGGTCGAATATAGTCGGCAAATGAATGCCGCTGCCAACAAAGTCGCCTTGGAGGCCCAACAACGGGTCGAAGCACTCTTTACTGAATCGGGAAGAGCGATCACTTTAGGCCAGGTTACTGGCAACAATGGCAAACTCGGCGACTTGAGCGATTGGCTGGCGAAGTCGTGCAATTCCACGCTTTCGAGCGAAGAATTGGCAAAACTCGATTACGAATCCGCCAAGCGGCGAGTAACTCAGTTGGTCGAAGACCGCTATCGTCCCGAAATGCGTCGCATGGAACGGGCTGTCCTGTTGCAGATTCTCGATCAAAGCTGGAAAGAACATCTGCTGAGCATGGATCACCTCCGCTCAAGCGTTGGCCTGCGTGGCTACGCTCAGATCGACCCCAAAGTCGAGTACAAGCGTGAAGGCATGCGGATGTTTGAGGCCATGTGGAGTAGCGTGGCGAACTACGTCACCAACCTGATCTTCAAAATGGAACAGCTCGACGAAGGATTTGTAGGCAGCACCTGGGTCGAGTCGGCAGCCATCCACGAGTCAGCCCCAACCACGTCGGACATCGCAGAACAGCAGCAAGCCGCCATCCAGGGGACTAATACCAAGGAAAAACTCGAGCCGATTCGCAACCGGCAAGAGAAAGTCGGCCGCAATCAACCTTGCCCCTGCGGAAGTGGGAAAAAGTACAAGAACTGCTGCGGGCGAGCGTAATCACTACCTCTGGGGAAAGGATTCCCGTGTCGCGAGCTTCCACCTGGCTGCTGAATTCCGCATATCTCGGGGCGATCATGATCGCCATGCCCTGGATACTTTGGTCGGCCTGGCGACATGGCAAGTATCGAGAGGGCTTTGCCGCAAAGCTGTGGGGGAGCGTCCCACTCAGAACTGGCAACCGGCCGTGTGCCTGGCTTCATGCGGTAAGTGTGGGTGAAGTTAATCTGCTCTCGGGACTGATCAAAGAGCTTTCGCGGCAACGCCCCGACTTGGAGCTAGTGATCTCTACGACCACGAAAACGGGGTACAATCTCGCGCGAGATAAGTATGCCGCACATACCGTGTTCTACTGTCCGCTGGATTTTAGCTGGGCCGTGAGGCGGGCATTGCAGCGGATTCGACCCGATCTGTTGGTCCTCGCAGAGTTGGAACTCTGGCCTCAACTGATTCTCACTGCGAAAAAGGCGGGGGTACAAGTCGCCATCATCAACGGTCGTTTGAGTGATCGCAGTTTGCGTGGTTATCTAAAAGTACGACCGCTGGTTGCGCAAATTCTCGCCAAGGTGGACTTGATCGCTGCCCAAAACGAGGAAACGACAGAGCGATTCCTCCGCTTGGGAGCTCGCTCGGCGGCTGTAAAAACGACCGGCTCGCTCAAGTTCGACGGGGCGACGACGGATCGATCCAACCCGCGGACAACGCAACTACGCTCGCTGGCTCGATTCGAGGAGAACGATGTTGTCCTGTTAGCCGGAAGCACACAGGAACCTGAAGAAGCGATCGCTCTGGCCGTCTATCGCGAATTGAAGTCTGAGTTCCCCCGATTGCGGCTGGTCCTGGTACCTCGCCACCCCCAGCGATTCGACGAGGTCGCCGAGCTACTCAAGCAATCGGGCCTCCCTTGGCTACGCCGTTCGCAACTGGAACTGTCCCCCGTCCCCCGTCCCCCGTCCCCCATCCTACTGGTCGACACGATTGGAGAACTGGGCGTCTGGTGGGGCACGGCTTCGATTGGCTTTGTCGGCGGGAGCTTTGGCAGTCGCGGGGGGCAAAACATGCTCGAACCGGCTGCCTATGGCGTGGCGACCTGCTTTGGACCCAACACCTGGAACTTTCGCGAAATCGTCGCCCAGTTATTGGCCGTCGAGGGGGCGGTCGTCGTGCAGGATGGGCAGGAACTGGCGGCGTTCGTGCGGCGGGCGCTTGCCGAGCCGCAGTGGGCCCGCACTCTCGGCGAGCGGGCTCAGCAGTTGGTGCTGAGCCAGCAGGGGGCGACTGCCAGGACCGTCGAGTTGCTACTGCCGCTGGTCGCGGAAAGCGGAGCCCAGCGTAGTGCCGCGTAGAGCGGGACGGTGTCTCGCTTGTGGTGTTTCTCTGTTTTCGGGCTCTTCTGGCACAAGATATAGGGTGGTGTGTGGCGAGTGGTGCGTGGTTGGGAGCGCGGTGTCCACGGAGAGAGGGCGGTTAGGGTATTCTTAGAGGGGGATGGCTGTCACCACGGAGAACGTGGCGAGAAGCGCAAGACCGGCGCTTTGAGTGAGAGAAGATGGCAGCGAGTCTGCAACCAGAGCGCTTGCCGGCTCATCAGCTACATCTGCGCTGGCGAGAAACTCCCAACCTGCTGGTTGGGGCAATACCTTGATCTCGCAATCACTATTATAAACATTCTGCGGGCCGTGTTGAGAGACAATTTTTGGCCACCTCGAGAATTAGACGTGGCCTATCGTTCAATTTCCCCAGACCGTGGTTTTTCCATCAAATTACTCTGCTGAATTGTTCTAGTTCACGTAGCGATCCCAGCTTCCGTAGGATTCGGTGATCTGTCCGCGTGGGATCGAGAGAGCTGCTACGGCCAGACCGATCAGCGTGCACGTTATTGCGTATCCTGTGGGTGGCTGTTCCACGAACCACGGGACGCCGGCAATTGCCAACGCCAGCGGCACATTTACATAACGAATCACGCGGACGACCTCCCCCATGCTGATCACCGACACCGTCACGATCAGCGCACCACCGAGGTGTCCGATATCGGCTACCGTAGTAGTGATGTCGACACCAAACCCCGTAGGCAGAAACATGATTACGACGCCGAGGATCGAACATGCGGAGAGCGTCCATGGAAAGCTCATTCCCCAGATCGAAGCTTTGCACAATGCACCTGGTCGATCGGGGAAATCAATCAATGCCGGCGTTCGTTCATCCGCGGTGCACCCATCGGCCTTGCCACCTTTCCAGAAGATCGTCCACAGGGAACCACCGCGATCTCCTCGCTGCCTGGCTTGCTTCACGTGTTGAAACATGGCGACCACTTCGTCGACCTCCAACGGGATCATCGGCAGCATGATTAATGCGGCCAGCAGACACATAGTGCACCAGGCGTGGACAATAACGGGTTGGGAGATCACCAACACAATGTGCGTCAAGCCGAGGGGTATGACCAGAAAGCCGAAGAACGCCACCATCCATGGCATAGTTCGCCACCTCGAGGGACTTCCCATATAGCCCATCAAGAACTCGAACGTGTAGGAGATGGCACCCAGTCCCCCATCAGAAATGGGCCACATGTGAGACATGTTCGAGTTGAGCACTTTCTTGGAGCCGCCTTCGAATCCGAACAGCGGGTCCCACACGTAGTCGATATAACCAAGCTGAAACATAGCCAGGTAGCGAGACACCACAAAGCCCAGGAATCCGGTGACAATCATGATCCAGCGTTGCGGCCAACTGGAGGGGTTATAGCTCCAACCGGGCGGCTGTGCGGGACCATGCTGCATGTACATGATCATGTTTGGCATGCCGGGAATCAGAATGGTCAATGCCATCACCAGAATTCCCACGAAAGAATCATTCGCGTAGGAAGCAGCCGTAGGAGCCCAGAATACGATCGGCGCGAACGTGAGCCACACGCCGACACCACAGCACGCCCAAAGACTATACGGCCGGTTCGGCTTCAACGACCGCCAGCCGAAGACTATCAGCAACAGCCCCGCAAGAACATCGCTGCCTGTCATCAGCCACGCACGCAGCTCCTGTAGTTCTGAAGTCGATTGTTCGGCAAACCATGGTCCGCGTCCACCGCTCGGATCAACCCAGAGAGCTTCATTCAAATAGCCGAAGGTAAAAGGCGCGAGCAGCATCCACACGCCAAGCAGCGGCAGGGACCAGTAAATCCAGAGCGTCTGCTTGTGATGCATCTTCAGCATCGACAAGCGGTCGTCGTAGCTCATGCCGGGATCGCCATCCTCGTGATCATGTCCATCGCCCGGGTGAGCAGACATATCGCTTTCGCGCATTTCCGCTTCAGCCATGGGACGGGTGACCCCGCGTGTCCCCATCATCTGATGCTCGTGCGGATGATGTTCTTGGTGTGGTTGGTTGCTCATCGTTTTGTCCGTCCTTTGCAGGCCAGTCGAAAACGGTCTCGCGTCATATTGGCGGTCAGTGGCGTCAATTTGTCTCACGAACCGTTTCCGTGTTGTGAGAAAACGCAGAGTGACTACCTAAGCAAAGGAAAGCAAATAACATGCCGGGGTAGCCCTAAATTGCAGGGTGCGTTTTGGCCATGAATAGAGATAAAGCCACGGAGGGACACGGATCGAACACGGATAAAGAGTGATTCACCCGTGTTTAATCCGTGGCTAAAGCAGTAAAACTGATGAAGACACTAAAAATGGTACATATAGTTCCAATTACAAGGCTAACTGACTTTATACGTCCCTTATCTGAGTTTGTCACGTGCAGAGCAGCTGAGAGCTTAGCAATTTCAAGTTTATGAGAGTTTCGAATCTTCATCGAACGAACCTTCGATACCCTATATGACATTAACCCAAGTTTCCGTAAATTTGCATTGACGATGAATCAAAAACTACTAGATAGACTAGTGTTTTTCTGCTAAAGCTACTCCTACTGCTCAACATCAAATGACACATTGGATATGCAATGCCAAACCCTTCCAACTGTGTCGGGGAAGAAAGTGGGGAAAGAAGGGAAAAGACATGAAAAAACAGTTAGCTTGTGCCAATCCGCTCATTGGGGTAGGTCTTAGGCGCTGGTCTGATTGCACTCGTCGGAGAAGACCGGCCGGGCGTTGCCCGGCGGCTATTGTGAGGGGTGTTGCCGTTGCTCCACTTCCTCATACGCTTACTCGTAGACATCGTTCCAGCGGATTGTTGCTTCGCGGTATTGGCCCACGCGGTTCGACGGGAAGGTTACCAGTACCGGCCGATCGGGTTGCTGCTCCCAGGTCGGCCCCAAGACGGTCTTGATATCCTGCCGGAGTTCGTGGTCGGACTTGATCAGGGCCAACAGCTCGCGGACGCTCATGCTCTTCGCCACGTTCGTGGCCAGCGGCGCCATGCCTCGTTTGGTACGCTGCTCGTTGAGCCACTCTTCGAACTCGTAGTGGTGGGTCAGATCCGCCGATTCACCCAGCGACCACGCCAGGGCCGTCACCTTACCGATCAAGAGCCCGTAGCGAAAATTATCTCCTTTCCCGGCAAACTGGCCCAGCATGGCTGCCAATTCCTTGGCGGTACGCTGAATCTCGGCTTCGGTACGCATGTCGCACTCCCAAGGGTAAAGGACGATTAGTGGTCAATGACCAATGACCAATGACCAATGACCAATGTCCAATCATTAAACACCAGAACGTGGCAGACAGGGCCACGACGTTTGCCACCCTTTTTCTTGTTATACCGCAGCGCTTCGGGTCGGCCAAAGGGCAGTAGGCGCAAGTTTGTGACGGGGGGTATCTTAGGCGCTAGTTGTTAGGCGCTAGGCGCTGGTCAGAAGGCGTTAGTCGGGGAAGACCGGCCGGGCGTAGCCCGGCGGCTATTGCGGTGGGGGAGGGGAGTGGGGGTGGGATGTGTACGCCTGGGTTGATGCGGGGAGGTTGCGTCTGCGAACCTCCTCAGCAATTAGCTTATGAGGATGGTGACTGCGAATAGATTTGCACGGCGTAAGCGCCTATTGCGAGTACTGCTGAGGCGGGGTAGCCGTCGCGTTCTACCTCCTTCGCGGTGACGTGCGAGACTGGATAATCGGTGAACTCGTCACTGTAGCCGCTCCAGTCGGAATTGAAGCGGAGCTGCCATTCGCCTGCTACGGGGAAGCCCACTTCGTACTGGTCCCACGCCTTGTTGGCAAAGTTTGCTACGATCAGCACGTCGTCTCCCGCGCCTCCCTCCTCCCAGCGGTGGAAGGCGATCACTTTGTCACCGTCGTTCACATGATGCAAGTTGATATGCTGGCCAGTGAGCCCACGGGTGGTCTGTTTGCGATTCAAGCGCAGGGCGATCAGGTCTCGGTAGAGGTGCGTGATGCCGGCAAACTCTCTGGCACGATGCCAATCCAACGGGTCACCGTCGTCGAAGTAGCCGTCTTCCAAAAACTCCTGCCCTTGCATGAGCATGGGGATCCCCGGCGCGGTCAGGGCCATTGCAGCGGCGATCACCGAGCGCTGTTGGGCAAATCCACTCTCCGCATTTCCGGGGTCGATCTCTTCTGGCACCCGCGATTTGCCGTTGGCGATTTCATCGTGGGACTCGCTGTAGACGACGCGTTGAAAGGCATCCTGATTGTAGCGGTGGTTGAGGGCATGGTGGACTTTCCACATGTCGCGCGAGGCATCGTCTGGCTGTTGGACGACGTCGCGGATTGGGTGCACGAAGTGGGCGTCCCACTGCGTGGAGAAACCAGCGCCCCCTTCTTCGGTCGAGCGGGTGAGATAGTCATTGCCTTGCAGGTCTTCCGCCACAAGCAGCTTGTGAGGAAATTTGGCTGCCACGTCGCGATTGATCCATTGCATGAGTCCCCACCCCTCGGGAATGTCGGCGTCTCCCATGACGTCAACTTTGCGGATATAGGCGGTCATGTCGTAACGCAGGCCGTCGACGTGGTATTCCTCAAGCCACATCATGGCGTTGTCGTAGATAAATTGGCGGACTTCGCCACGGCCGTAGTCGGGCCGGGTCTCCCCCCACGGTGTATTGGCGCGCCAATCGTTGTAGAAATAGATACCGCCGCCGTGCTCGCCCCAACCGTCGAACTGCCACAGGTCGAGATCGCTGGGACCGAAGTGATTGTAAACGACGTCCATGATCACGCCAAAGCCGGCCTGATGTGCCGCTTTGACAAACTCCTTGAACGCTTTCGGTCCCCCATAGGCTTGCTCGATCGCAAAGATATGAGCGGGATTGTAGCCCCACGACCAGTCGCCGGCGAACTCCTGCACGGGCATGATTTCAATG
The DNA here is from genome assembly GCA_937925545.1 of uncultured Planctomycetaceae bacterium. Lineage (GTDB taxonomy): Bacteria > Planctomycetota > Planctomycetia > Pirellulales > Lacipirellulaceae > Bythopirellula. The sequence goes on along the minus strand of CALALR010000011.1, from coordinate 232,501 downwards.
GTATTCACGCCCAGCTTTTTGAGGTGATCGAGGCGGGCAATCGCGTCGTGGAAATCGCCCGGCTGGCCTTCCTCGGAACGATGGAACGTGCCGATGTGCATCTCATAGATGACGAGTTTGTTGAACGAGTCGAGCTTGAAATCATCGTCGCCCCAATCGAAACTCGGATCGGTGATAATCGCATTGCCGACCGAGTTGGTGACTTCCCGGGCATAGGGGTCGATGCGGTCGAGGACCTGATCGCCATTTATAATGCGGAACTTGTATTCATCGCCAACCTTTGCCTGAGGAACCCGCCCATACCAGGTACCTCCTTCTTCGGCTTCCAGGTGATGGTCGTCACCAGACCAGTCATTGAACGTTCCCAGTACAGAGACGCTCTCGGCGTTTGGTGCCCAGACTCGAAAGGCCACTCCCTCTTCGCAAAGAATAGCCCCCATCCCCTCGACCCGCGGTTCTTCCAGCAATGGCATCTTCATTACTCCTGTGTTTCATTTGCACGGTAAATTACGAGGTCCCGTGCGATTCGGCACCCCGCCGAGCAGGCCTTGCCGCCATCGCTACGGAGCAATGGCTGTGGGCACCGTCAGCGGCTGCAGTCTGATGGAGGCAAACGGATAGCAAACGATGTGCCGTGAAGAAGGGTAGTGGGTGGGGGGTTAGGGGAAGGGGGAAGGAGACCGGCCGGGCGTAGTCCGACGGCTGATGGGGGAGATTCAGATGTTTCGCCGCACATTCAGGGCTTAATGGTGACGGCTGAAGGGCATGACGGCCAGGCTTGTCAGAAGCAGCAACATGCAATGAGGCTCGGGGATTTCAGTGATTATGCGGAACTGCTCGATGTTGTTGCTGTTATGCAGCAGGTCGAATGAGACCGTCCTTCGGTCAGCCGAGAGTTCAATCGTGTCGTTCGTGCCCGAGCTATCGATCGAACCCCGTTCAATGCCGCTAACGCCTGTCGGATAGGACACGCTTGCTGAGCCAAGCAAGCTGTCGGTGGCGTTGAGTTTGGCTTGTGACCAAATGATCGCGAGGACGTCGGTGTCGAAAGTGATCGAACCCACGTACGAAGTGCTACCCGAGGTACCTACTTGATCCATGTGGACGAGATAGCTGGCGATTGTATGTCCGGCAGATAAGTTGACTGTTGGGTTATTGTTGCCGGTGTAGGTCCCTGGCGAGGTGGTGTTGACCTCGAGATCGGTTGACAGGGTGAGGTTTGCTTTCTCAAGAAACACCACCGCTACCGAATTGCTTTCCAGTGCCCCTTGGAAGACGGAGGCGGGCGGCGAAATCTCTGAGGCAGCGCCAGAGGTAGAGACAATGGCTGCGTCTGCTTGTTGTGCACAGCAAGCTAACATGGCAAACAAGAAGGGCACACCGGCGACCAAGTGAGCAAGATTCAGCAGATAAACTGCTGGGTGAGAAGGTTGAGACTGTAGAGAGTTAGAAATGTTGTCGAATCGTCTGGTCATGAGACTGTCCTTTCCTGTTACTCGAAGAAAGTACTTGTTCGTTACTCAAGTTGACCAAAGACTCCCATAGCGAAGCACAGGTCTCTCCGGCCATCATCTCAAAGTAAAATCGCGGACCACTTCTCTAGAGGGTTTATTCTAATCGGATGACACATTTTTGCAAGTCGTCGGCAGTGGAGGCTACGACGATAGAGATAATTGCGATGCTCTGTCTCACGCTTTGAATGACAATCAAATCGCTCTACGACGCGATTTTTGGAGCGATGAATTCACGACGGACGCCGTCCCCAGCTCACGCCTCCAGGGCTGCACGGATGCGGTTGACGAGTTTGTTGTCCGGGAGTTGCGAGCCGCGGAGCATGTAGATGTTCGAGGCCAGGTAGGTATCGCGAAACTGGGGCGAGATGTGGTAGTAATCCTCCAGCACCGCGGAACTGAATTTATAGTCGTGTGCGTTGGTGCCCTTGAGAAAAATCAGCACGCGGGCCGCGTCGATCATCTGTTTAACGTCTTGCGTCTGGTTCAAATAGCCTAACATCTTGGCCGCGGCGGCGTCGGGATTGCTCTTGAGCTCGGCAAAGATTTCACCGACAGCTGTTTCACTGGATTCACTCAATTGCTGTGGCTGGAGATCATCGAACTTGACTTCCTTCACACGACCACGCCCCGCCATTGCCTCGCGAAACATGGTCAAGAAGGCGGCGTTCTGCAGCATCACCAGGCGGCGGGTTTGATCGTTGCCGCTGGTTTGGTAGGCGAAGTGCAGCGCATTGGTAGTCGTGACGGCATGGAGGGCGACGATCGCCGGTTGCCGCATCAGGAATTCCCCCGCCGCGATGAACAATGCATCCCAGATCGCCTGCGGACCAATTCCACGATTCAATAGTTCGACGACCTGGTCGCTGGCGTCCTCGTACGTGCTGGTGCGGATCGTGGTCACAAGATCGCGCGTTGCCTGGGGATCGACCGTTCCCGCTTGCCAGTCGGCGCGAATCGTGTCGACCAAGCGGAGATTGAGGCGATAGGGGCGATCTGCTTTGGCGTCACGGTCACCGGGATTGTCCCCCTCGTGGGAAAGCAGCGCGTACGCCAAGGAGCGGAGCACCGGTTCGGCATGTTGCCATCCGATGCACTGCAGAGTGCGCCAACTGTTTGCCACAAAGATGGCTTTGTGGCCAATGGAACGAAAATCGCGCATGCCATAGCGGAACAATTGTTCGTACACGTCGACCGCGCCCGCGTAGCGTGCCATGCCGGCGATTGCCGTGTCGGCAGCCGCTTCGTCCCAGTTGTCCATCGCCTCGGTAAAAGCCTGCGGGGCTTGCAGCGGCGTGGGGAGCGCCGCCTCATCGACGGCCTGCATCGTCCAGTCGTGGCGCTTGCGTGCATCGGTTGCCGCGGCACTCTTGTAATAGTCTAGCGCCCAGAAAATGGGAAGCCAGCGATGCTCCGCTGGAGACGAGATGCTCGCCAGGTGCGCCGAGTTTACGACCAGCACGGTATGAAACTGGTGTCCGACGCTCGGTCGAGGCTCGACGTTTTTCACGCCGGCCAGCAGCAACCCAGCTAGCAACTCTTGATAGCTGAGACCATCGCGAATCCGTCCGGCTACAACTTCCAGCAGCTGGTCGCGCGGCGTTTCCTCGATCAAGCGGACGATCGGCGCGATTTCGGGGCGGAGTTGGACAACACTGGGATCGATGTTCGCCTCGGCAGCAGAGACGGATCGTAACGATGAGAGAAAGCCGAGATCGCCCAAGCCGAGTATCGCTCCGGTCGAGGCAGTCGAGCCAAGAAAGGCCCTGCGGGTGGTGGCATGAGACATGATTGCTTCCTCCCTTGAGTTGGTGGTTAGCGGCTGGCAAGTCTCTCTAGGTATTGTAGCGATTTGAATCGTGCGCGGCAGGGGGAGCAAAGGCGCTAGGCGGGGAAGAAAGACCTGTGACGCGTAGCGTCGCGGCTAGGAGGGGAAGCGTCTAGGGTCGCTAAGCTTCAACTCGGTGCGGGAAAGGTGTCTGCTCCGATAGCGCCGACCAGTGACTTGGCGTAAGCTGGCGATTGGACTCGTTCGAGTTCTTTCCTGGCGATTGACTCCCGGGCAGTAAGATTCATGCGCTTGACGACTTCCACGTTATACGGATTCGTATTGAAGCTTTTTAGGTAGTCGAGATGCCTGGACCAGAGCCTGATATCGCGCTCTTGGCGCGCTTCGAGTCGTTTTCGATACCAATCACTCTCCAACAGCGATTTGAGTGTAAACATCTCGCGAATCTCCGGGTCACGTTCGGTTTTGCCTTCAAACGAACCTTGAGCCATGATCAACAGCAGTGCCCGTAGAGGGGGACACGCATCTTCAATCGAGCCGTCGTCGAGGTATTGCTGGGCAATTTGCCTCTGCGCATCGGCGATGTACAACACCCCGTCGGCAAAGGCGTCGAGGTCCTGCAACTCAGGGCGCAAGATGGATTCGTCAAATAGTTTATTGGGGTTGTCGAACACACGGGCGAAGAACCAACGGACGAAGCGATCGGTGATCCGATAGCCGAGCCGGCCAGCGGGGATCGTTTGACCATTGTGTTCGAAGTCCTGCACCGGTTCGAGCAATCCGTTTTCGATCAAGTAATCTGGCGAACGCTGCTCGGCCGTCATTCGGCACCACACTTCGGGAATCAAAAGACTGATATCGTGGTCGACACGCACATTCGGGCCGATGTGTCCCGCAGCGGTCGAAAAACCCCCGAGTCCCGTGAGGATGAAACTTACGAGCGCCGCATTGAGATCGGCGGTCATGCGTAGTGAATTGAAGGGTCCCTTGGTCAACGCGCCTTCGCTGCCGAAACCCGTCGTCGATGGGCTGCGTCCCGTGAGTGAGGTGATCACGTCCATGAACAACTCGGGGAGCTCCTGGTAGTGAATCGGATTGTAAACAGCCAACCCTCGAATGCCCTGGGCGCGGTCGGGCGGGTTGTTGCGACGACCCATCAACACCGCTCCTACCGGCATGTAGACGGGCTGATCGTTGGGTACGGCTCGGTACAGGCGCGTTCCCATTTCGGCGACATAACTTTCCATCGGTCGCACCAGATCGGGTCGGATCTGCAGGTAGCGTGGATTACGGGTCGGCTTTCCTCCGACCTGCCGGGGATTCGCAGAGCAAACCACATAGCCGTCATTCTGCTTTTGAACATCGGTCAGCAGATCCTGCATCGGCTGGCTAAAGGCGTCGAAATCAACAACATACTTCGCCATCTCGGAGACTTCCTGGTGGGTGAGTGGCTCGAAGTTCGAAATGAAATTCCCCGGTTGAGAAAGATCGAATTCGGCTTGCTTGTCGAGTCCTCGGTGGATCGCATCGTCTGGCCTTTGAAAGAATCGATACTCGCAGTTAACGACGAATTTGTAACTGTTGGCGTCGCTTCCCGCGGGCAGATTGTGCAGTCGATCGGCGGGTACCACGACCGAAGCAGTAATGTCGTCCTCTGCTTGCATCTTCTCAGATGCAATAAAATCTTGCCTGAGCTTGAACGTGCGCCATGCTTGAGGCTCGATGAGGCCAACTTTCAAGTAGGATGCGACGAGAGCGCGGCCGTGGTACTTGAGTTCGTGTCCGCTTTCGCCGTTAATAACGTCGACGCCAAAGTGATCCCGCCATTGATCGCCCCATTCCTCTTTGTAGAATCGCTTGATGATGTAAACCATAGCGTAGACACGGGCTGGAATCGACTTAAGCCAGTTGTTGTACTCGTCGGTGTATTCGGGAGATGGAGTCAGCAGCTTGATCACACTGCCAAGCGAACGGCGAGGACTCAGGACACTGCGGGTCGGGCTCTGCGAATAGTCGGGCGACTCCTTCCAACGATCCTGATAATTGCGGGCAAAGATTTCGTTCACCAGTTTGGCATCTTCTTCGATGTCGGCAACGAAGAACGGACCGAAGATCATGTAGTCGCGGATCGATTTGCTGATTTCGCTTTTCCCACCACCGCTGACCGTACAGGGCTTGTGGCAAAGCACTCCTTCGCCGATGGTACCCACCAGACGCCAACTTGGTGCGGCTGGATGCTTCTCCATGCGGAGTCGATACCCGGAGGGTCCCATATACACTTTGCCGGGCAGCAGCGGGATTGAATGCTCGACTCCTTCTGATGTCCAAACGATTTGCTGACGATTGATGTCGGCGCGAGCGTCTTCGCGAACATAAATCAGATCTGGGTACTCGCGGTCTTCAGCGAAACCCTCATCGTGGACGACAATCCGTGAGCCGTAGTCTTTGACCACATCGGCAAAGGTGCGACCGTTGTAGCGACTGCTGTTGAATTGGAACTCGTCACCCAGGTTGTAACTTGCAAATGCGGTCGCGCCCCCAGCGTGTTCTTCTTCGTAGTTGCCCGAGAGGTTAGCCGCGTAGCTTATCTGAGTTTTAACTTCCTTCTTGCAGTAGCCAAAGTAGTTGTCTGAAATCAGCGTGAGAATCACCCCCGAGGCATCGCGACAAGTGAGTTTGAACGGTTGTCCGCCGTTGTAGAGTTCGTCCTCTTTTTCCCAACACATGCCGTCTCGCCGTTGCCGATCGGTGGCTTTGTCGATGTGCGGCAGGCCAATTTCCCGCTTGGTGAGGATCTCGAGATGCGGCGCAAGGATGACTGCCCCCGTGTGTCCCGTCCAATGTTCGACATCCAAACCGGCGTCGTTTTCAGGGATAAAGGGATCTCCGGCATTGCCGAAGATGGATTCGACAAAATCGAGATTGCTGACCAGGGATCCGGGAGCAAAGAACCGAACTTCCATCGATTTGGCAGGGGTTACTCCTCCAACTTCTGGGCAGACGGTCGGTCGCAATAGCAGTGAAACGAAGCATCTCGCCTTGTTTTCCAGTTGCGAGGTGAAGGGAAGTCGTAGGAGTTCGTCGGGGGGCAGCAAAGCACGTCGCAGCAACTCAGCGAAAACGGCCTTGGGTACGGCGCGCTTTTCATAGGGAATCGGCAACCCACCTTCGGCAACGTGAAAAGTTCCCTTGGTAGTTCGCTTGTCGTGCCTGGGATTGTGCAGCACCCCATTTCGCACGCGAAACGAATGGATAATATCCGAGTGGTATTCGTCGCAACCAGCTGGCAAGGCCAACTCGCGTGCCATGCCATGCCGATCGACGATCAAGGTGTGATGCGGCAGCCGAACTGCTTCTGAGAGATTCAAGTCGGCAAAATAGTTCTCTAAAAACGTCTCGATGCGTGCATCGACCGGACACCGATGATCGGACAACAAACGGGATTGCGCCCGATGTTTGTCCAAAAGCCCATGGGCCATCTCAGCAAATTGGATATCGAGCGTATCTGTAGCATCTGGCAGACCGCTGGCAATGAGTTGCAGATTGATATATTGGAGCAACTGAGGACGCATCGAGGCGATATCGCTCGTATCCGTTCTGTTACTCAAACCCAGCGATTTTCTGAGATCTATTGGCATCGTGATGAATTATCTTCTTCTAAAGGGGGAGTGAAGGCCTGGGATGCTTAAAATGCGCGCAAAGAATTCCTACTTCTGCAACGCACTTGCGCAGAAAGCACTAGAAATCAGAGTTTCAGACCATTGATTCTGCGTAGTGCGAATTCTATGCCTTTGTTCTTGCTGCATCGGCCATCTGCTCAAAAAGAATGTACCTTTACCGATGTCTCACGGTCAACTATCCAGAGGTACAGAGTCTGTGCCACAGCAATTCAAAAATCAGTTGGGTATTGCGATTATTTGAGAGTCTTGTTGAGGAAATCCAGGGTGCGTTGCCAGGCGAGATTGGCGGCAGCTTCGTCGAAGCGAGGAGTGGTGTCGTTGTGGAAGCCATGGTTCACGCCTTCATAGGTGTAGGCCGTGTGGGTGACGTCGGATTCTTTTAATGCCTTTTCATAATCAGGCCAACCGGCATTGATGCGCTCGTCGAGCCCGGCGTAGTGGATGAGCAGAGCGGCTTTAATCTTGGGAACATCCTCGGCTGACGGTTGACGACCATAGAACGGAACCGCGGCAAGAATAATGTCGGGGAGTCGGACTGCTAGCGTGTTTGCCATACCACCTCCGTAGCAAAAACCAATGACTCCAACTTTTCCCGTGGAACGCTTGTCTTTTTTCAGCATCTCAGCCGCGGCGATGAAGTCCTCAATCATTTCCTGTCCGTCGCGTTTTTGTTGCATAGTGCGTCCTTCGTCGTCATTGCCAGGATAACCACCCAATGGTGTGAGGGCATCGGGGGCGAAGGCGAGAAACCCTGCCACAGCGAGCCGACGGGTGACATCTTCAATGTAGGGATTGAGGCCTCGATTTTCGTGAACAACCAGTACGGCGGGAAACTTCTCTCCTTCGGCAGGATAGGCCAGGTACCCCTGCATCAAGCCGCCACCTTTCGGTGAGCTATAGTCGAAAGTCTCGGATTTGATACGTGCATCATCAGGAGCAACTTGCTGAGCCCAAGCATAGTTGGGGCTCAGGCTTTCGATCAGGGCACTCACACTGAGCCCGCCGATGGCAAACTTCGAGGCCTGCTCAGCGAATCCACGGCGGGTGAGTCGGCCATGGGCATAGTCGTCGTAAAGATCGAGCAATTCTTGATCGAAATCGGAAGCTTTTTTGCGTTGCATAAGGGTTCCTGATTCTAGGGACTGATATTTCGATACACACTCCGGTTTGCGAGTATAACAAATGGGCTCGAGTACGTGTTATGTGGGAAAGGGAGAAAGCATCCTCGTTCTTTCGGGAGCCTACTTTGCAGGGGAACGGAGGATCCCAGGGGCGTCTGTTCGTGATGGTTCGGCTCGCATAGTATGGGGGGCATGACCATCCGCATTGCCCTCAATCATCGGACCAGCTATCGATACGACAGGCTGGTAAATCTCTCCCCACAGATCATTCGGTTGCGCCCTGCACCCCACGCCAGGACACCTGTGCCAAGCTATTCGCTCAAGGTTCGACCTGCGGAACACTTCGAAAACTGGCAGCAGGATCCGCATGGGAATTTTCTTGCGCGGTGTGTTTTTCCTGAAAAGGTCCGGGAGCTGAGCATCGAGGTGGACCTGCTGGCCGATATGACGGTGATTAATCCGTTTGACTTTTTCGTCGAGCCGAAAGCTGAAGAGTGGCCGTTTGAATATGATCCTTGGTTAGCTAAGGACTTGCGACCATTCTTGGAGTGCGAGCCGCCGGGACCAAAGCTGACTGCCTGGCTCGAGAGTGTGGATCGGACGAAGCGAAACACGGTGAACTTTGCAGTCGATCTGAATCGACGACTTCAGCAGGAAATCAGTTATCTGATCCGGTTGGAAGCGGGCGTGCAAACTTGTGAGGAAACGCTCAGCAATTTGTCGGGGTCCTGCCGGGACAGTGCGTGGCTGCTGGTGCAGATACTGAGAAACCTGGGAATTGCCGCGCGTTTTGCCTCGGGGTATTTGATTCAGCTTGTGGCCGATGTGAAATCGCTCGACGGACCGTCGGGAACAGACAAGGATTTCACAGACCTTCATGCCTGGACAGAAGCGTATATTCCCGGAGCGGGCTGGGTGGGGCTGGATCCCACTTCGGGGCTCCTCACTGGCGAGGGCCATATTCCTCTGGCATGCACACCCGATCCGATGAGTGCCGCGCCGATCACCGGGGGTGTAGATGTTTGCGAAATGGAATTTGACTATGCGATGTCCGTTAAGCGGATTCACGAAGATCCCCGGGTGACTAAGCCATACACAGACGACGAGTGGCAGCGCATCGAAGCGGTGGGGCACGAGGTGGACCAGAGGCTCGCTGCGGGTGACGTGAGGTTGACGATGGGAGGCGAGCCTACGTTTGTCTCGATCGACGACATGGAAGGCGCCGAGTGGACCACGGCAGCGGTTGGACCAACCAAAAGATTGCGCGCTGCGGAATTGTTTCTGCGAATGCAGCGACGGTTTGCGCCCCAGGGACTGCTACATTTTGGTCAGGGAAAATGGTATCCGGGAGAATCGCTCCCTCGATGGGCATTTAGTTGTTACTGGCGGGCAGATGGTGAGCCTATTTGGACCGAACCAAAACTCGTAGCCGAGGAAGGCAAGAGTTATGGAAGCACTCCCGCTGATGCTGAACGTTTTTTGAAAACCTTTGCCGAGAAGCTTGAGATCGATCCGCAGTATGTCATCCCGGCATATGAAGATGTCTGCCAGTATATCGCCCAGGAGCGGCGGTTGCCGGTAAATGTCAATCCCCGGGACAACAAACTCAAGGATCCCGAACAGCGGGCACGACTGGCTCGCATTGCAGAACAGGGTTTGGGCGAGGTGGCAGGTTATGTGCTGCCCATTCGAAGGCAATGGTGGCAGGCCCAGGCCAAGTGGATGAGCAGCGCGTGGCCGATACGCTCCGAAGCACTTTTCTTGCTGCCGGGTGATTCACCCGTTGGATTGCGACTGCCGCTAGACTCACTCCCGTGGTCCTCCGAAGAGGACGAGTTCTATGAAGTCGATCTTTCAGCACCGGTCGATCCTTTACCTCCTCATCCGGCCATGCGCAGACAACTTGACAACCGAGCACAACCAGTAGAATCCAGCGCAGCAAGTCAACGAGTGCAACAGGAAGTTGCACCTGTAGAGAATCCAGACGAACCACTTGCTGCGAGGCAAACGGAGCAGAAGCTCGACTGGAAAAGCAAAGTGATCAAAACCGCATTCTGTGTCGAGCCACGCAACGGCACTTTGCATGTGTTCATGCCCCCCACTGAGCGATTGGAGGACTACTTGGATCTTGTCACGGCGGTCGAGGAGACGGCCAGGCAGATTGAGACACCGATCGTGCTCGAAGGCTATGTGCCGCCGAAAGATCATCGGCTAAACAACATCAAGGTGACACCCGATCCCGGAGTAATTGAAGTGAATACTCATCCGGCCAGCTCCTGGGATGAGTTGGTAGAATCGACGACGGCATTGTATGAAGACGCTTTTTATGCTCGGTTGGCCACTGAAAAGTTTGACCTGGACGGACGCCACACCGGAACGGGAGGCGGCAACCACGTCGTGCTGGGAGGCCCCACTCCGCAGGACAGTCCATTCTTGCGACGGCCGGACCTGCTAAGCAGCATGGTGGCTTATTGGAATAACCATCCGTCGCTGTCGTACCTTTTCTCCAGTAGTTTTATTGGACCGACGAGTCAGGCTCCGCGTGTAGACGAAGGTCGGCGCGATGCATTATACGAATTGGAGATTGCACGCTCGCAAGTCCCGGATCCGTTCGCTGGAAACGAGCCGATCTTCGCCTGGCAGGTGGATCGCATCTTTCGCAACCTGCTGATTGATCTCACTGGCAATACTCATCGTGCGGAGTTTTGTATCGACAAGCTCTACTCTCCGGATACGAGTACGGGACGACTTGGGTTGGTAGAGTTTCGAGGCTTCGAGATGCCCCCCCATGCCCGGATGAGTCTCACGCAGCAACTGCTGTTGCGTACCCTGGTGTCCCGCTTTTGGGAACAACCCTACCGGGAGAAGCTCATCCATTGGGGGACCACGCTCCATGACAAGTTCTTGCTGCCTCATTTTGTCTGGAGCGATCTCTCGGAAGTGATCGAAGAATGCCGTGAGTTTGGGATTCCACTGGATCGAGATTGGTTTGCGTCGCACTTTGAATTTCGTTTTCCCAGGATCGGTTCCATCAATCTTGCTGGCATTGATCTGGAGCTACGACAGGGAGTTGAGCTATGGTATGTGCTCGGCGAAGAACCAGGAGGCGGTGGTACGACGCGGTATGTCGATTCTTCGGTGGAACGATTGCAGGTGAAAGTGACGGGGATGACAGACGAACGCTACATCGTGACTTGCAATGGTCGGCAGGTACCGCTGCGCTCGACGGGGACTCAAGGGGAATTCGTCGCCGCGGTGCGCTACCGTGCGTGGCAACCTCCCAGTTGTTTGCATCCATTGATTGAAGTCCACACACCTCTGGTGTTTGACTTGTTCGACTCGTTCAATGGCCGCAGCATAGGGGGATGCACCTATCACGTTTCTCACCCTGCGGGGCGCAATTACGAAACTTTCCCAGTGAATGCCTACGAGGCCGAGGCTCGCCGAGCAGCCCGTTTTTTCGCTGCGGGCCATACACCCGGTCCGATGCCCCCGCCCACCACCGAGTCGAACCCTCTTTTTCCGTTGACGCTTGACCTGAGGCGAGTTAAACCGAATTAATGAGCCCCGTCAAAGCTAACTCGTCTGTTGGTGAGAGCATCTTTGCAGAGTATGCCCCCGACGAGTTGTTTTATGACGAAATCTTCTCCGGTCCGGGCAACGTGCGCTCTAGCTGGTGTGACTTCTTAAGTTCGGTTGCCCGCATTGGTCGCACGGAGTTGATGAATCGATGGCTCCAGGCTCAGGAAGAAATTCACGAGACCGGCATTGCTTACAATATCTTTGAGCATTCTGATGGCGCGGTGCGACCTTGGGAACTCGATCTGCTGCCCCAGCTCATTGGTGCCGACGAGTGGGCGCAACTTTCGGGGGGATTGAAACAGCGTGCTCAACTCTTGAATCGGCTGTTAGTGGATTTGTATGGTCCGCAGGAGGTGCTCACTAAAGGATTGCTACCTGCGGAGTGGCTATATGCCCACCCTGGTTTTCGGCGTGTGTATCATGGTCAATCGCCGCCGCATGGAACTTATTTGCACTACTATGCAGCCGACCTGGCACGCTCCCCCGATGGTCAGTGGTGGGTGGTGGGCGATCGGACCGATGCACCATTGGGGATGGGTTACGCACTGGAGAATCGCATCGTCACCTCACGTATGCTTCCCAACGCCATTCGCAGTTTTAACATAGAACGACTTGCTCCGTTCTTCAAAACATTACAGGAGACTCTCCGTGAACTCGCACCGGCGCATCGCGACAATCCGCGCATCGTGTTATTGAGTCAGGGGCCAAGCGGGCCGAATTATTTCGAAGACGCTTATCTGGCGCGCTACTTGGGCTACACCTTAGTCGAAGGGGGAGACCTGGCAGTTCGCGATGACCATGTTTTCCTCAAAACGCTTGCCGGTCTACTGCCTGTCGATGTGATTCTCCGCCGACTGAGCGATGAGTTTTGCGATCCGCTCGAATTGCGAAGCACGGCAGGGCTGGGTGTCCCGGGGTTGTTGCAGGCTGCGCGACTGGGGCATGTTGCGATCGCGAATGCACTGGGCAGTTCGCTGGTTGAATCGCCGTCGTTGATGCCCTTCCTTCCTGGAATTGCACGAGAGTGGCTGGGCGAAGAACTGACTTTGCCGTCGGTGGCTACCTGGTGGTGTGGTCAAAACGATGCCCGTGCTTATGTCTCCTCGCAGATCGCTCAAAACTCAACCTCGCAGTTGTCCCTTCGCTCGGCCTATCGGGTTGGGCGCAATGATGTGAATCCGACAGAAGGCTTGCAGAATGTTAATGTCTCAGAGCTGTTGAGTTTGCTGAATTCAGAGCCGCATGGGCTGATTGCTCAAGAGGCTGTCCACCGCTCTACGACACCGGTGTGGTGTGATCAATCACCCACGCGTTGGCATCTGGCCCTGAGGGTTTACCTGGTGGCCGGAAAGAAATCTTACCACGTCTTGCCCGGGGGATTGGTCCGCTTGGATCGCGAATCGACGCCGCTCGATCTCTCGGTACTCGGTGGGCACCTGAGCAAAGATGCTTGGGTTCAAGCGACGGGGCCCGTCGAAGAGGTGACTCTTCTGGCAACGGCGAAACAACCGGTTGTACTACGTCGTAGCGGCGCCGAATTGCCTAGTCGTGTGGCAGACAACTTGTTTTGGTTCGGTCGACGCATCGAACGGGCACAGGATACTTGTCGGCTGTTGCGCCCTGTTGTTGCGAGGCTCACGGGGGAAGGGGACTTTGAAGGGTCCGAGGAGCTTGCCTATTTGATCCATTGCCTGGCAGAGCAGGGGCATATCGAACCGGGGTTCGCTGTGGCAGAGATGAAGGATCGCTTGCCGACTGTTGCCAATATTCTGCCGTCGTCCGTGTTGGATATGGAACAGCTCGGAAGCCTGCGTTACTCGGTCGCCGAGGCACATCGGAATGCTTCGCTCGTGCGAGACCGCTTGTCGCTCGATAGTTGGCGGATTGTACATCATCTCGAGCGGCTCTTGATGCGCGCTGCAGAATTACAGCAATATGCACAAGGATTCAAGAAGAACGGCTCTCCAGGTGATTCGCAAGGCGGACTGCTAACGACCCAGGAAGTCGGTGCACTCAAGCGCCAGCCATTTGGGCTGGTGGAACTCGATGAATTGCTCAGCGAATTGATCGTTAATTTGTCGGCACTGGATGGCTTGATCAGCGAAAGCATGACGCGAACCTCGGCCTGGCGATTTCTTGAGTTGGGCCGTCGGTTGGAGAGATCGCTGCATGTGGTCTCACTGGTGCAGTCAATTCCCGCTACAAGTGGCAGAGAAGAAGGGCACATCCTTGAAGCCATTCTCGAGATTTCCGACAGCTTGATGACCTACCGCAGTCGTTATTTGGCCGCAGTGAGTCGAACGGCAGCGCTTGATCTGCTGCTGACCGACGAGACGAACCCTCGTTCCTTGGCCTATCAACTGGCAACAATTGCCGATCACGTGGCGAGCTTGCCGCGCGATGAATCCAAGCCACTCGGTTTCCCGGAAGAACGGATCGCCCTCTCGCTCCTGCACAATGTGAGAATGCTCGAAGTGGACGACCTCAACACCCCGAGCGGGGGCAAACGATCTAAACTGGAGCGTTTTCTGCACCAGGTCGTCGACCAATTGCCCAAGCTCTCGGATTTGATTGGCCATCGTTATCTCATCCACGCAGGCGTAGCGCGGCAAATGTCAGAGGTGAACAGAGGAAGATAGTCCGTCCCGCTTCGCTCTGACGAACTCCACTCGGCGGACGCGTCGCGGCTAACCAGTATGAAATACAAGATCACCCACACCACGAAATACAACTACGACGCTCCGGTGCCGGTGTGTCATAATGTGGTTTACCTCACTCCGCGTAACACGAATGTTCAAAACTGCTCGCGGCATCGGCTGACGGTGCATCCCAATCCCGCGACCCAATCCAAGCGGACCGATTACTTTGGCAATCTGGTCTCTGCATTTTCGGTTGCCAGTACCCACAAGCTTCTGCAGATTACGGCAACGAGTTCGGTGGCGGTGGAATCCAGAGACTTGCCTGAAGAAAGCAGAACTGCCGCCTGGGAGGTGGTGCGCGATTCGTTGGCTTGCGACCATTCGCGGGAGGGGTTCGCGACGTATCAGTTTGCGTTTTCTTCGCCCCATGTACCGATCCATACCGAACTTACCGACTATGCCCGAGAGAGTTTTACACCTGGTCGTCCCGTTTTAGAGGCCCTCCGTGCTTTGAACGAGCGGTTGCATGCGGATGTGAAATACGATCCGAAAGCGACGACCGTGAGCACGCCGATCATCGAAGTATTCCAACTTCGCCGGGGAGTTTGCCAGGATATGGCTCACTTGATGCTGGGCTGCCTGCGTGGACTTGGGCTCGCGGCTCGCTATATCAGTGGCTACGTGCGAACTTATCCCGCCGGTGATAAGCCACGCCTGGTTGGAGGCGACGCTTCGCATGCCTGGATCTCTGTCTTTTGCGGCAATGCTGGTTGGATCGACGTCGATCCCACGAACGCTTCTTTTCCACAGACCGATCATATCACCGTTGCATGGGGTCGCGACTTTAGTGATGTTTGCCCCGTGGCGGGGATGTTCGTCGGCGGCGGGAATCATCAGTTGGAAGTCTCCGTGGATGTGGCGGCGATTGAGTAGCAAGTAGTCATTGCCGCTCTGGCGGGAATGACTTGAAAGTGTTGGAGGGTTGTCAAATCTCTCTTAAAATGCGACCATAGTGGACAGGCGGGCCGTTAAGTCTCTCGACGGAAACTGGGGACGCCAGAATTCAGGGCTATTAGGGATGAATCAAGAACAGCCGAACGCCTCGCATCTTACTTTTCGCGATTACGATACTCGTGGCTTTTTCGACGAGCTAATCGACGATCACGCCAAACCTCGTCCTGGTGCGGAACTCCTGCTACAACGGATTGAAGAGCTGCCCGACAGCGAAATTTTGCAGCGACAGCAGATGGCAGAGCGATCGCTGTATCGCATGGGAATCACTTTCAATGTTTACGGAGACAATCAGGGCGTCGAAAAAATCTTTCCCTTTGACCTGGTACCCCGGGTTATCGCACCCGAGGAATGGAATCGCCTGGAACGCGGCCTCAAACAGCGAATTCGCGCTCTCAATTTGTTCATCGACGACATCTATCACGATCAAAAAATCGTCAAGGACAAGGTGGTCCCCGAGGTCATGCTCAAGAGCGCGAAAAGTTTTCGCGAGCAGTGCAAAGGCTTAAATCCACCGGCGGGAATTTGGTGCCATATCACCGGGACCGATTTGGTCCGGGACAAGGACGGCACAATCTACGTATTGGAAGACAATCTGCGTTGTCCCTCAGGCGTATCCTATGTGTTGCAGAATCGTTTCGTGATGAAGCGTAGCTTTCCCTGGCTGTTTGATGCGTCTCACGTGCGACCGGTTCTCGACTACCCAGGGCGTTTGTTTCAATTGCTGGAATACCTGGCTCCAGAAGGAATTGAATCTCCAACAGTGGCAGTGCTGACTCCTGGAGTTTTCAACTCGGCCTATTATGAGCATTCCTTTCTGGCTCAGCAGATGGGTGTTGAGCTGGTTGAAGGGCGCGATCTGGTGATTCACGACGGCTTCGTCTGTATGCGCACCACCAAAGGCTTTCAACGTGTCGATGTTCTCTATCGGCGCATCGACGATGACTTTATTGATCCCAAGGCATTTCGAGCGGACTCGATGCTTGGCGTGCCAGGCTTGATGGAAGCTTACCGCAATGGTCGTGTAGCTCTGGCAAACGCACCTGGAACGGGGATTGCCGATGACAAGGTAATCTATGCCTACGTTGAGAAGATGATTAAGTATTATCTCAACGAAGAGGCCATCATTCCTAATGTGCCGACCTATGTCTGCTACGACGACAAAGAGCGCGAGTATGTACTGGCCAATCTTGATAAGCTGGTAGTCAAGGCAGCGAATGAAGCAGGAGGGTACGGCATGCTCATTGGGCCCCATGCCAGCGAGGAAGAGCGTCGCAAGTTTGCTGGGTTGATTCAAGAAAATCCACGCAATTACATCGCTCAGCCCACACTATCGTTGTCGAGAATTCCCACGATTGTAGAGGACAAGTTCGAAGGTCGCCATGTCGACTTGAGACCCTATATCCTTTACGGAGAAGACATCTTCGTGTTGCCTGGCGGCTTAACCCGAGTGGCGCTCAAGAAGGGTTCACTTGTTGTGAACTCTTCCCAGGGGGGCGGCAGCAAAGACACCTGGGTCATTGGGTCATCGCAGCATCAACAAAGTCAATCCCAACAACAAAGTTAGAGATGGAAATTGTCCGTTGTCTCCAACTACTATCCACTAACCACCATCCACTACTTCCATGCTTAGCCGCGTTGCAGATTCAATCTATTGGATGAGCCGTTATGTAGAGCGAGCCGAGAATCTTGCTCGGTTTGTGGACGTGACGCACAATATGTCTCTCGATCTGCCGCCGGGTTCAGAACAGCAGTGGGGAGCTTTGGTTTACGCTTCAGGGGACCAGGAATTCTTCGAGCAGCGTTACGGCGAGGCGACCCGGGAGAATGTAACGCAGTTTCTCACGTTCGACCGCGAGTATTCTGGCTCGATCCTTTCCTGTGTACACGCTGCCCGAGAGAATGCACGAAGTGTGCGGGAATCGATTTCTTCGGAGATGTGGGAGCAACTCAATCAGTTCTATCTCACTGTGCGCGAGGCTGCCAAGACGGGGCTGCCAGGATCCCCAAATGATTTCTTTCAATACGTCAAAAACTCAAGCCATCTGTTTGTCGGGATCACGGTCACGACTTTTTCGCAGGGAGAAGCCTGGCATTTTTCGCGATTGGGCCGCGTATTGGAGCGAGCGGATAAGACTTCGCGAATCCTCGACGTGAAGTATTTCACCTTGCTGCCTAGCGTGGCCGACGTGGGAACACCGATTGATGATTTGCAATGGTCGGCCGTGCTGCGGAGCGTCAGCGGATTTGAAATGTTTCGCAAACGACACCACGGAATCACTCCGAAGCGCGTGGTAGGATTCTTGGTATTGGACCGTCAATTCCCTCGGGCCATCATGCACTGTATCGATACCGCGTTTCGATCGCTGCATGCTATCTCGGGATCTCCGCAGGGAACATTTTGGAACATCGCTGAGAAGCGTCTGGGACAACTCCGTAGCGAATTAGCCTATTCGACGGTTGACGAGATTATCGCTATCGGATTGCACGAGTACTTGGACTCGTTGCAGACGAAACTCAATGAAGTTGGAGATGGCATCTATCACACATTCATTGCGATGGATCCCGCAGGAGAAAAGGTAGGCTGAGTCTGCCATTTTGGGCTAGCATACGCCTATGAGATCTTTTGATTGTCGTTGCGGAAATACGCTTTTCTTTCACAGCACCTTTTGTGTGAGTTGCCATCGCATTACGGGCATGTGTCCTGCATGCAGTCGAGTGGTGCCCTTGAGCGAAGAGGGCGATGAACTGTATGGCTGTGGTAATCCGGATTGCGGCGCAAAAGTCGCCATTTGCCTCAATGGCGTCCAGAACAGTTTTTGCAATCGTCTCGTACCTGCCAATGGCGAGACCCGAAGCGAACTCTGTGACTACTGCTCACTGACAACGATGATCCCCGATTTGACCGTCGAGGGGAACTACGAGAAGTGGCATCGCCTGGAACAAGCCAAGCAGCGCGTGTTATATATGCTCGACCAAATTGGTTTAGATTATCGCCCGATCGAAGGGACCATTAAGCCGGCACTCACTTTTGAGTTCAAAGCCGATGGCGAGGAACCAGTTTCTACCGGGTATGAACAGGGCTGCATCACGATTAACATCCGCGAGGCAGACAGCGTGGAGAGGGAAAAAACTCGTGTCGAATTTCAGGAACCCCAAAGAACCTTGGTGGGCCATATTAGACATGAGCTGGGGCATTATTTTTGGGAACGCCTTGTGAAAGGAGAGCGCGAAGACGCATTTCGAGCTCTGTTTGGTGACGAGCGTTCGCCCACCTATCAAGAGGCCCTCACAAACTACTATCAAAATGGTCCTCAGATGAATTGGGCTACCAACTTCATTTCAGCCTATGCAAGCATGCATCCCTGGGAAGATTTCGCGGAGACCTTTGCGGCTTATCTGGATATGGTCAGCGTTGTGGACACGGCCAACCACTTTGGCGTAACAAGCGGCAAACTGGTTGATCTCGAGGGAATGCTCAAAAACTACAGGCGAGTAGGTCTAATTGCCAACGAATTCAATCGTGACATGGGTCTGTTGGACCTCGTACCTGAGGTGTTCGTGCAACCGGTGGTCGAGAAGATTGAATTTGTACATCAGCTCTGCCGGTGAGAAACTCGAGGAATACATCCCTGATACAAGGGATGCTAGCAGAGCGTGCACCGATTCTGGGGTTGTCACTGGCAATCGACCAGTCATACACTATCCGCGCAAGTGACGAGTGCCGACTCGACCCGCAAACCCGAGCTTGGCCACTCGACATTGCCAGCGCGGCGAACCCCACCGCGCCCCATGGGAATGATCCCATACCATGTGACCCGCCCGGCATGGATGCCGAGTGGCACAAATAGCATTTCTCGCAGAATGGAAGCTGCACTGATGTTTGACGGACAAACATTGCTTGTCACGGGAGGAACGGGTTCTTTTGGTTACGACTTCACCCGTCTGGTTCTGAGCCAACACCAGCCGGAGCGAGTCATCGTTTACAGCCGCGATGAGAAGAAGCAGCATGATATGCGGCTGGAGTTTGACGACCCTAGACTGGGGTTCGTGATCGGAGACGTCCGCGATCGCAATCAGCTCATCATGGCCATGCGTGGGGTAGACTACGTCTTTCATGCCGCGGCGCTCAAACAGGTTCCATCCTGTGAATTCTTTCCCATGGAAGCGGTCCTCACCAATGTGATGGGGACCAATAATGTGCTCGATGCGGCTGAAATCAACGGCGTCAAGAAACTGGTTGTCTTGAGTACCGACAAGGCAGTCTATCCCATCAATGCCATGGGCCAGACCAAAGCCCTCATGGAAAAGCTGACTCTAGCCCGAGCAAAACAGTCGGCAACTGAGACCATTTTCTGCGGAGTTCGATACGGCAATGTAATGTACTCTCGCGGTTCGGTGATTCCCTTGTTCGTCAAACAGATCACCAGCGGAGCGCCGCTTACGATCACCGACCCCAATATGACACGCCTCCTTTTGCCACTGGCTGAGGCGGTGCGACTGGTCACATTTGCCATGGAGAACGGTGAGCAAGGGGACATTTTTGTCCGCAAGGCGGTGGCCACTTCGGTCGAGACTTTGGCTGAAGCGATGTTAAACCTCTTCGGCGCAAACAACCCGATTGAGATTGTAGGTGTACGGGCCGGAGAGAAGCTGCATGAAATTCTCGTTAGCGCAGAAGAACTCACCCGGGCAGAAGATTGCGGCGAGTATTACCGAGTTCATTGCCACCGCGACGAAAACTATGACGACTATTTCGTGCGTGGAATCATCTCCGACACCATCGCTCGCGAAGGTTACACTTCTGAAAACGCTCCTCAACTATCAGTCAGCGAAACGCAACAGTTGCTGCTGGAACTCCCCGAGATTCGCCGCGATCTTGAAAAATGGCGTCCACAAGCCGCGAAGCTCCGGAGGGCCGCATGAAAACTCGAACAGTCGGCGTCACCGGGCCATGCGGCTTCGTTGCAGGGCACTTGATCCGAGCATTAACGAATCGTCCCGAAATAAAGGTGCTCCGTTGCCCGCGTAAAACGTGGAACGATGAGCTTCTTCTGGCAGATTTCGTCGCCGAGTGTGACGCAATCGTCCATCTGGCAGGGATGAACCGTGGCAGCGAAGAAGAGATCTTTGCGACCAATGTAGCCCTTATAAATAAACTCGTGGCGGCGGCTGACCTGGTCGGCAATCCGTTGCATATCGTCTTCTCCTCGTCCACGCAGCGGGATCGCGATCAGGCCTACGGCAAATCGAAAAAATATGGCGAGGAGCAACTCGCCGCCTGGGCATCGCGGAGTTCCAATCGCGTGGCGACGAATCTGGTGATTCCCAATGTGTATGGCCCTGGTTGCCGTCCCTTTTATAACTCGGTGGTAGCGACCTTTTGTCACCAATTGGCCCAAGGTGAAAAGCCGCATATCCATCAAGACAATGTGGTCGAGTTCATTTGGATTAACGACCTCGTACAGAAAATCATGACTTGCCTGGAGACTCCTGAAAAGGGGACAGTGCGGCTTGCCGGGACGGCAAAACTGCGGATTAGTGAGTTGCTGGTCAAGCTGCAACATTTCCATACGAGCCATGCCCAGCACGACACCGTGCCAAACATCTCCGCTCCGCTGGATGCCAGTTTGTACGCTACCTACTTATCATACCTGGACCTGGAGCAACATTGCCATCGCCCGAAAGTGCATACCGACGAGCGAGGAAAACTATTTGAAGTCATCCGCATGGCTGGAGGTGGGCAGGTTTTTTTCTCGACGACGAAGCCCGGCGTAATCCGCGGAAATCATTTTCACACGCGCAAGATCGAATGGTTCTGTGTTCTGGAGGGCGACGCAGTGATTCGCCTCCGCAAAGTGGACGACACGCAAGTACATGAGTTCCGCGTCTCAGGCGATTCTCCTCAGTTCATTTCTATTCCCGTGCTTCATACTCATCAAATCGAGAATGTCGGCGAACGGGATCTACTTACGATGTTCTGGTGCAATGAGATTTTCGCGGCTGAGGATACTGACACATTTTTCGAGAAGGTCGCTTGACCTACTCATACAAACGACATTGACATGGCAAAGAAACTCAAAGTAATGACGATACTCGGCACGCGACCCGAGATCATACGGCTCGCACGGGTCATGCAACTTTTGGATCAACATACCGATCATGTGCTCGTGCATACGGGCCAAAACTCAGACTACGAACTGAACGAGGTATTCTTCCGTGATCTCAGGGTGCGACAGCCGCAACATTTCCTCTCGATCAGTCGCGACTCGCTCGGTCGCATCCTGGGCGATGTGCTCATCAAGAGCGAGGAGGTCCTCCGCCAAGAACAGCCGGAAGCAGTCGTCATCTTGGGAGACACGAACAGTGCGTTCGCCGCGATTATCGCCCGCCGGATGAAGATTCCTGTCTATCACATGGAAGCCGGAAACCGTTGTTTCGACTTTAACGTGCCAGAGGAATTAAACCGTCGGATCATCGACCACATCAGCGATTTCAATCTAGTGTATACCGAGCATGCACGACGCAATTTATTGGCTGAGGGAATTCATCCTCGGCGAATTTATCTCACTGGTTCACCGATGCGCGAGGTCCTCGACGATAATCGTGATGGCATCGCAGCAAGTGACATACTCGATCGATTGAACTTAGAGCCGCAAAGGTTTTTCCTGGTCAGTATGCATCGTGCTGAGAACGTGGATGTGCAACTGCATTTGACTCAATTGCTTGAAGCGATCAACCAACTTGGCGAACGCTATCAGTTGCCGATCATCGTGAGTACTCATCCACGTACTAAACATCGGTTGGAAAACCTCAATTTCGAATCGAACAAACTCGTCAAGTTTCT
The DNA here is from genome assembly GCA_937925545.1 of uncultured Planctomycetaceae bacterium. Taxonomy (GTDB): domain Bacteria; phylum Planctomycetota; class Planctomycetia; order Pirellulales; family Lacipirellulaceae; genus Bythopirellula. The sequence goes on along the minus strand of CALALR010000011.1, from coordinate 210,321 downwards.
TCCTCCATTCGGATACCACGACTACGTTCGCTTGCAATGCGACGCCTATTGCACTCTTTCCGACAGTGGCACGATTAGCGAAGAGAGTTCGATTCTCGGTTTTCCCGCGGTGACGATGCGCACTGCGATGGAGCGCCCAGAGGCTATGGACACGGGACACATTGTATTAACCGGTCGTGATCCGGAGACAATTTTACGTAGTGTTCAACTAGTGGTGGAAAGCGCCGCCTGCGATCGGCAGCAAGGTATCGCCAAAGAGTACGAAGTGACGAACACTTCCTACCGGGTGCTGAAGCTGATCCTCGGCACGGCCAAGCTAGGACACCTTTGGGATGGCATTGTGGCGGCATGAGTGAACTGGAGAATCCCCAAAATTGAGAATCCTCGCCATTTACCGCCATTACTGGCCTGATGCGACTCCTTACGCCCGACTTCTACGGGCGATTCTGGAAGACCAAGCGGCTCAAGATCGCTCGGTCACCGTATTTACGGCACAGCCTGGATACAACGACATCAAATACACACAGCAGCCTGCCAGAGAAATGCTCGGTGGAGTCGATGTCCGTCGGATCCGACTCCTGCCAGAAAGAAAGCACTTACGAGTTCTCAGGGCATTGAATTACCTGATTTTCGTTTCCCGTGCTGTATTGCATGTACTGCTATTGCGACATTACGACTTGATTCTGGCCAACACGCATCCGCCAGTGCTGATGGGCATGGCACTGCGACTCATCAACCGTTTAACCGGGATCCCCTACTTGTTGCACTGCCAGGACATCCATCCCGAGAGCGCGGTTCTCGCTCAACAACTCAAACAGGGTCGGATCTCACGCTGGCTACAAGCCATGGATGCCAAGAGTTGTGAGAGGGCAGGGGGAGTTGTCGTCCTCTCGGAAGACATGAAGCGAACGTTGCGGCGACGCCCGGGTTATTTGGCAAACAACCTTTATGTGGTCAACAACTTCGCGCTTGATGTCTACCAACCCGCCGACGCACTTCCCAAAATTTTTGAGGAGTCACCGCAGAGACCATTTCGCGTTTTTTTCGCCGGCAATATGGGACACTTTCAGGACTTGGCCCGTCTGATGGAAGCAGCCAAGTTGCTCAGAGCTGAGCAGGATATCCAATTCATCTTTATGGGAGCAGGCGCTGAGAGAAAATCGCTTCAGCAAATAGCGAGCGATCTCATAGGCAAGACGGTGTTTTTTGAGCCACATCAACCGGTCGAGGTTGCTTTTGCCTGTATGAAACGCTCAGACCTGGGGGTGGTTTCGCTGCGTAGAGGGGTCTGCCAAGTTGCGTATCCGAGCAAGACGATGACGTATCTTGCAGCTGGCTGCCCGCTGTTGCTGTTGGCTGAGCGCGAAAGTCAACTTGCTGCAGACATCGTTGAACACGCCTTTGGCTATGTCCCCAGGGACACAATTCCAGGGAAGATCGCCCAAACCATTCTCAAGGCTCGAGATGAACGACACCACTGGACAGCAGCCGCCAAAGCGGCATTGGTCAAACGGAGCGAGGCATTCTACGGACGTGATAATGCGCTTGTCGCATGGCGGCACATCTTCGCTTCTTATGCAGCGAACCCTGCTGGTCAGCATAACTTCCCTCAACCTGTCGCAAACCAACTGCGGAGAGCCGCATGATGCAACATCACCACCCTATTTTTATTGTTGGTGCTCCCAGGTCGGGCAAGAAAATGACCTCAGAGCTCGTTGGTCGCGCTGCGGGAGTGTTTAGTTTTCCCTATGAAATCAACTGCCTGTGGCGCACCGGTCACCGTCGTCATCCCTACGACACGCTATCTCCCGCGATGCTCTCCCTTCGAACTAGGCAGAGAATTCGCGATGCCTTTGACAGGATCGCCATGTCGAGCGGATGCGATCGGATTGTCGATCGAACGGATCACAATATCGTGCGATTGGAATATGTGCAGACTGTATTTCCCGACTGTCGCATTATCCATGTCGTGCGCGATCCCCGAGGCTCAGTGGCTTCTGCCATCAAACGACGGCGGACAGCATTGCAATGGAGTTATTTTATTAAGAAATCGCGTTATGTACCCCCTAGTGACTTGCTCTATTACGGTATTCGCTACGCACTTGATATTGCTCAAGCACGCTGTGGCAAAGATCGCTATCGAAAACTTTGGGGCATCCGCACGCCTATTACCGAACAATATGCCAGTCACCACTCGCTGGCGGTAAAGTGTGCAATTCAATGGAGTGAATCGATCCGACACGGACTCAAATCAGGCCGCGAGTTATCGTCAGAAAACTATCTGATGGTGAGGTACGAGGATTTAATCAATCGGCCCCTCGTCGAATGTCGGAAGATTATGGAATTCACGAACTTACCCTGGGAAAGTGCAATTGTTCATTGGATTGAAGAAAACATGTTCCGGGGTTCGCTTGCCCTGTGGAAACAAGATCTCTCCGAAGAACAATTGTCTGAGATTCATCCGCTTGTCGTCGAGCTGATGACCGAGCTGGGATACTCCTGGGAAGAAACGACGGCAATCAATGAAAAATATCATGAGCAACAACGGTCCTTTGCTGCGTGAATCAATTCCACCATGACAAATTTGCGTTTTCAGAAACGGATTAAAAGGATCATCGACGTAGCAGGAGCGATCTTAGGATTGGTGCTCCTGGGATGGATGATTGGGTTGGCCGCACTCATTGCTCGAATTGACACCAAGAAGAGTGGCTTTTACTTGCAGAAACGAATTGGACTCAACGGCAAACAATTCTCAATTATCAAAATCCGCACCATGCGCGATATGCCAGGAATGACTACCCATGTAACACGTCAAAACGATCCACGCATCACGCGCTGGGGTCATTTTTTTCGGCGTGCAAAAGTCGACGAGTTGGCACAGTTGATTAATGTGCTCAAGGGAGACATGAGCCTGGTCGGTCCGCGACCCGATGTTCCTGAGATTGCGCGGCGACTCGAAACAGAAGCACCCCTCGTGCTGACCGTGCGACCAGGCATCACAGGACCGGCATCGCTGAAATATCGCAACGAGGAAGAAATCCTCGAAACGTGCGCTGATCCAGAGTGGGTTAACGCGTCAATATTGTTTCCAGACAAAATGCGGATTAACGCAGAGTATGCCCGCAGTTACCGTTGGCAATCTGACCTGTGGTACATCTGGCAAACTGTCACTGGTACCGGAGAGCGAGCCCAACTCGGCGACATCTCGACACAAATCGCCCAAAGACAGAAAGCGGCCTGAAATGACTCAAACTCCAAAACACCACAGAATGAAAGTTGCCAGCAATTGGCCTGTCTTTGACGAGGAGATGATCGAGGCTGCTTCACGGGTACTGCGCTCAGGTAAGGTCAACTACTGGACGGGTAACGAAGGTCGGCAATTCGAGAGCGAATTCGCCGATTTTGTGGGCACGAGACATGCCATTGCGCTGGCAAATGGCACGGTAGCTCTCGAGCTTGCTCTCTATGCGTTGGGCATTGGTCCAGAAGATGAAGTGATTGTTCCCAGCCGGACTTTTATTGCCACTGCCAGCAGTGTGGTAGCTCGGGGTGCCCGGCCTGTTTGCGTCGACGTCGACCGCGACAGCCAGACACTCACTGCTGAAACCATTGAACCCCATTTAACCTGTCGAACCAAAGCGATCATTCCGGTCCACCTGGCTGGCTGGCCATGCGACATGGAACCGATCCTGGAACTAGCCCACAGCCGGAATCTAGCGGTCATCGAAGATTGTGCCCAAGCCCACGGGGCAGAATATCGCGGAAAGTCCGTCGGTAGCTGGGGCGATATGGCGGCCTTCTCGTTCTGCCAGGACAAGATTCTTACTACGGCAGGCGAGGGGGGCATGTTGGTCACCAATAGCGAAGTCCTCTGGCAAACTGCCTGGAGCTACAAAGATCATGGCAAGGGGCAAGAGTCGTTCTATCATGTCAGCCCCCCCAGTGCTCAATTCCGCTGGTTGCATGAGGGCTTCGGCTCTAATTATCGACTCAGCGAGGTGCAGTCGTCCATTGGTCGCATCATGCTCCAGCGACTTCCAGCTTGGAGAGAAACTCGCCGTGCTAATGCCGCCCAGTTGGCTGATGCATGCCTGAAATGCCCGGCATTACGTACCCCGATCCCATCGGCTGAATTTTTGCATGGTAACTACAAATTCTATAGCTTCGTGCGTCCCGATTTGTTGGCCTCAGATTGGAATCGGGATCGAATCATTCTAGAACTCCGCCAACGGGGAGTTCCCTGCTTCAGCGGATCGTGTAGCGAGATTTATTTGGAAGAGGCATTTCCAGCCGAATGGAGACCTAACGCACGACATCCGGTTGCAAAAGAGCTCGGTGAGACAAGTTTGATGTTTCTGGTGGATCCTACACTTTCGAGTACACATATGCGGTACATCGCGCAGTGCGTCACTGAGGTTATCACACTTGCGACAGCGTCTTTCACTTGCAGCCACTCGCACAGCCACGCTCAAGCTGCCTGAACCAGAGCAAGTTCATCATGCCAGCAACAACTCCCCTAACTCGCCGAGTAACTCCACGTTTGGCGAGAACTGAGCTGACTGCTAATTCAGCGATCGGGCATACAAGCTCGAGTGGAACGGGAACCCGCGATGCGCTGGCATCCAATCTTCTGATAATTACGAATACTTTCCTGCGTGCGTGCTCCAACCTACTTATCATGCCGCTGATGGTCTCAATGCTGGGACAGGAGCGTTATGGCCTGTGGATAACTATCAGCATGGTCACCATGTATCTGAGTTTATCTGACTCAGGGCTCGGGCAAACCATAGTCAACAAAATCGGGAAGGCCTACACCCGTGGCAGACTTGACCAGATCAGTGAGATCATGGCCACGGCTCATGTGCTCTATTGGCTAATTGTGTTGCCGGTTGGTGTGATATCTGTCGCACTCATAATGACACTTCCGCTGGCCGACATTTTTTTGTCGGCAAGCGATGCCCATTTCGAGCCTTTGCTCCGCGTTTGTCTTGTGCTCTCTACGGTCCTGGCATTGGCCCGGATTCCCATGCTGGTCTTTCCAGGTCTGCTGATCGGCGTACGAAGGCTGCCCTTGCGAGTGGGTTGGGAAATCGGAGGAACACTATTTACGCTTGCTACGACTGCGATCGCTTTGGTGTCAGGCGTCAGCCTCGTGGGATTGACGATCGTCGTGAATACCTCGTTGCTTCTGTCGACAGCCGCAATCTCCCTTTCTTCGTCACACTGTGGCATTTGGGCATGTCTGCGAATATCGAATTTTCGGGCAAAATTCTTGCGTCCGCTGGCCATGAATTCGGGCTTTTTTTTTCTGATCAGCGCGGCTGGAGTATTGGACCGAAGCATCGCCGCACTGCTGGTGCCTCGATTCACTGCATTGGCATTTGCCCCTCCTTTCTTTCTGCTCACCAGTATATTTCGAGTCGCTGCGTATTCTTTCGTTGTCTCACTACCACGTGCTGTGCAGCCCTACGTTGTGATGTGGGAGGCGAATCGAGATGCGGTGCTTCTGACAAAAATTGCAAAGCTACTCACTAAAGGCACAATGATTGTGTCTGCATTGATTGTGGCTTTGTTCGTACCTTTTGCAAAAGTGTTTGTGGAGACATGGCTACAAAGCGATTGCTACCCGGGAAATGCAGTCTTTGTGCTCGTCGTAGGAGCTTTCCTGGTCGATACACTTTCATCTACTTCCATTCATTTTTTGCTAGCTATGAATCGTCAGCGAGGACTCTCCCTCCTGATGGCGACCAAAGCCGTGCTGACGGTCGTGCTAGCAATAGGCTTTGCAATGGGGTTTGCTGATCCGCTGGTAGGCATCGCCGCAGGGGGATTTGTTGCATCAGTCTTGGCAGGATTGGGTGTTCCGTTTCTAATCCTGCCAGCTCTTGCCATCGACTGGAAATCTTATGGCGAGCATTTTGTGGTTCGACCGGTGGTGTTTGCCGTACTAATTCCCGCAATCGTGGCCGTTGCCACATCGCAGCTCACGCTTGCAGTGAGACCAATGGTTACGTTCTTGTTGTTGGCAATCGGAGGATGGTTCGGTTGGCGAAGTGTATTCGATGCTGCCGATCGGGAAGTTGTGAGACAATCGCTGGTGAGACTCCGACTAATCAGTCGCTGATTCTCCCAGGCGCGGGTGAGGGATTCCTGCGTCACAAATAATTAACTAAGGAAAATCTTTTTGATGGCATGCAGTGGCACAGATCGCGCCTGGCAGAAGTTTGGTAAGGATGACCCGTATTTCGGCGTGCTCTCGCAACCTCGCTATCGACGGCAGTCAATCTCTGACGTAGATCTGAAAAGCTTCTTTCAATCGGGCCAGAATTATGTCCATCAAATGCTTGCTATGGCTCGCACTCGGGTCGATGCCCCACACCATTTTCGCAGAGTGCTGGATTTCGGCTGCGGAGTCGGACGACTTTCCATACCGCTTGCAGAATTTGCCGAAACGGTCATCGCGGTTGATATTTCTCCCGCAATGTTGAGTGAAGCAAAAGTCAATTGCCAAAAACGAGGTATCACCAATATTGAGTTCACCGAAAGTCAAACCTTGCTGGCTGCATCGGACCAAAAGTTTGATCTTGTCCACACTTATATTGTCCTGCAGCACATTCCGACTTCTCGCGGGTTGGCTATCATTTCCCAACTGGTAGATCTCATCACCGACCATGGAATCGGTGTATTTCATCTGACGTACGCGAAAGCAAATCGTAACATACGGTGGATTTCGTGGACCAAAAAGTGGGTACCATTTGCTCACAACATGATCAATCTACTTCGCGGTCGACCGTTCTCTGCTCCCATGATGCAGATGAACGATTATGACTTAAACCTCGTGCTTGGATTGCTGCAGAAAGTTGGCATAGAAGATTTTCACGCCCAATTTACGGACCACGGTGGTTACCTTGGTGTGTCGCTCTACTTTAAGAAACCCGGCCATACAGCAACTCTTGCCCTAGCAGCCTAGCTGAAGCAGGTAAGAAGCCTGACCAAGACAGTCGCATTCGAAACGATCATTATTACTAACCGAATTCATGCTTACCATTCCTTGCACAATCGTCCTGCTGATTTGCACTGTGGTGTGCGTGCGGCATGTCCGGAACCTGGACTATCGCTTTGGAGAATTTGCATTCTTCAGTTCATTTGGTCTGATTTTTGGACTCGCCCCTATCATGCAGTCCTCGGATTCCTATGTAAACATTTTCAGCATGGACTCTCGGGTCAAAGCAGCCTGGTACACTGTTGCAGGAGTGTTACTGCTCATGGTGGGATTCGGCTTGATCAGACAACCCTTGTGGCAATTAATCCCCAAAAAACGGGCCCTGCTAAAGAAGATCAGCGAACCTCACGTTCAACGAATGCTCGCAAACATCTTTTGGCTCTCCATTGCCATTACCATCTCGGGGCAGCTGCTTGTGATGTATGCCAAGGGTATTTCTCTACTGGACATCCTTTATTCTGGGCGCTTCGCATTCCGATTTGAGAACCAAGGTGTACTCACTGTATTAGCTTCCCATTTGATGAGCTTTGTCTACGCACCTGCATTTATCGGTGTCTTCCTCAATCGACGTTATCAACTCTTAACGTTGGCTTACGTGCCTATAGCCAGTGGCGTGTTCTTTTTTGTTTTCTCCAAAGGGACAAGGTCGATCCCTTTGGCATTGATCGTAACGCTACTGGTAGCGGGTAGTATTCGCTTCAAGGTCTCTCCCAAACGTGTCGCCATGACTGCGATCGTTGGTTTAGTCTCACTAGCATTGGCGATCGGATTGTTTGAACTGAGACAGAGACAAGACTCGGTCAGTTTGCTTGAAGGAGCCAAGATTCTATGCACAGCCACTGCATACAGTGGCATGTGGGATCGGGACCCCCTGAGCTACAGTTGGAACCTGGTAGGAGCCATCGAAACATTCCCTCATAGCCATCCCTATCTTGATGCGGCTACCTATCGGCGAATGTTAGTATTCTTTCTGCAAGAATCGAAATTCCCTGATCTCAAACCACCCGATACAAACATCATTTTTGGGCTTGAGGTGCATGGCCGACCCGAAGAGCTGCAAGTTACCGTGCCCCCCTCGATTCTGGGGGATATTTATATCAACTTCTGGGGTTGGTACGGGCTGCCAGTCGTCGTTCTACACGGCATGCTTTACTGTTGGCTGCTTCAGCGGATGCAGACTTCGCTGTTCATGTTCATTTGGGTCGGTCCGCTGAGCGGTCGCTTTCTGGTGTTAATTCATCGTGGTGAACCATACGAAATGTTTGTGTTGTTCGTCATGTTCTTTTTCGAGATGGCTGGCGTCTACAGTTTTTGCAAACTTGTCGCTAGCGGAACCCAACGGAGGAGAAGAACCAGCACCATGCGCAATCCAAGCAAGCGTCTGCCGGTGGCTCGCCCCTATCTGAAGCATCAGCCGTCGGGATATTTATCCACTCGAAGCGGTAACTCTCGCCCATTTCGACCAGGTAAAGGTACTCTTTAATGCATGTGACATTTCTCGTTTATCGACTGGATCGTAGCCGGCTGATGTCTACCGAGTTCTACCGACAAGATCTGGAGATTTTGCGCTCACTTGGCTATGAGGTAGAGGTTGCTACCAGCTTACGAGAGGTCCCAGCGAAGACTGACTTCGTTTTCCTTTGGTGGTGGAACTGGCTCTGGCTGGTTGGTCCTGTTTTAAAAATGCGTGGTCTGCCGATCTGCGTCACCGGTTCGCTCGAGCCTGATCTCTACGAAAAGCGATCGTGGCTGTACCGCTTTCTCGTGCGATCTGGGTTGAGATTTGCCGATCGTAGTGTATTCGTCAGTCAGTACATGATCGACCGCCTGTCGCAGTTAATGCACCTACGCAATCCATTGCTGTGCCCTCACATTGTGATGGATGAGTATCACCTGGCAAATCCCGCGAATAAACGATCGATGCCAAATGTCGTTTTCAACGTTGCCTGGAAGAATGCTAACAACGTCCGCAGAAAGATGCAGATCGAATTGCTTGAGGCATTTAAACGAGTGAGTGAGAAGTTTCCCGATGCTCGCCTGGTCCTTGCAGGGGAACCTATGGAAGGTCAAGCTTTGATGGAGAAACGGTGTGAGAAATTGGGACTTGAGGATCGAGTTGAGTTTCTCGGCAAGATATCGAAGGAGCAGAAAATTCACTACATGCAAAACTGCGGAGCCTATTACCAATGTTCCCGACATGAGGGTTTTGGAGTGGCGATTGCGGAAGCGATGGCATGCGGTGCACCGGTCATTGTCAATCGCAAGACTGCGATTCCTGAAGTAGTTGGCGAATGCGGATACTATGTTGCTGATGAATCTCCCGAATCAATCGCGGAGGTAATGGAACAAGTGTTGACCGATCAAAAAGCCGCCACTGAGATGGGCAAACGAGCCGCAAAGCGCGTTGACGATCAATTTCGGTTTGCTCGTCGACAAGCGTTTTTTCGAGAGTTGATCAACGAAATGCTCGGTCAAAATTCAGAAACAAACAGCTCGGTAAAGAAACGAGCTGCTTGACCACCAAGACTCAAGCTAGGGCTAGGTTCAAACCCATTGCCCAATCGTGGCAAAATAATAGTCCACTGCTTCGACATCAAGAGTATTCACTCCCCCATTAAGTCCATAGAGCAAGGCGGTGTCGAATCCCTTCGCTTCGAGAAGGATGCCAGAACTAAGCGCAAGGGTCATGCCAGCATTATTGACGGTGGCCGTGTCATTTCCCGTGCCATCATGCAGCCACACGGTATCATTTCCCGAACTTGCGAATCCCGTCACTTTTGCGAAGCCCGTGGCTCGGTTGTAATATCCATTGCCGGACATGACCGAGAGATTGGAATATCCCCGGAAATGGTCGTCGCCCACCGAATCATACATCAGGGCGATGTCGCCAGGGCTATTGGCAAAGCCGTAGGTCTGCTTGAACCCATCAGCCCGGTTGTAAAAATTACTACCTGACATAACGACGCGAACATCGTAGGTGCGGTAAAGGTCGTCTCCAGCCGAACCGTACATCCAAGCTGTGTCGCCGGCACTGTTTGCGAAGCCGTAAGTCATACGAAAGCCCGTGGCGCGGTTGTAATAATCTGCGCCAGACATGACTACTCGATCATCATAGGTTCGATAAGTGTCGTCGCCAGGGGAGCCATACATCCATGCCTGATCGCCAGAGCTATCTGCATAGGCATAAGTATTTTTGAAGCCTGTTGCCGAATTATAATATCCGGTTCCGGTCATCACCGAGTGAGTACTCGAAGAGTAATACTTGTCGCTGCCGGCAGATCCATAGATCCACGCGATATCTCCCACGCTGTTTGCATAACCCCAGGTTGTGGCGAAGCCCGTGGCACGGTTGTAGTAGTTGCTGCTGGACATCACAACGCGGTCGCCATAGGTGCGATAAGTATCGTCACCAGTGGAGCCATACATCCAGGCCACATCGTTTGTGCTGTTGGCATAGCCATAGGTTTCTTTGAATCCCATGGCGCGGTTGTAGTAACCTGCCCCCGACATGATTACGCGATCATCGTAGGTACGATAGTCATCCTTGCCGGCAGATCCGTACATGTGGGCTACGTCCCCTGCAGTATTACCATATCCATACGTCGTATCAAAGTCGGTAGCCTGGTTTGAAAACCCATTTCCAGTCATGGTGACTCGATCACCATAAGTTGTGTAAGTGTCAACTCCAGACGAGCCATAAAGATAAGCGGTATCCAGGCCCCCTCCCCCAATAATCTCGACGTTCTCTATCTTTGAGGAAGTCACCGTCAGGTTTGCTGAACTCAATTGAGCGCTTTGATACCCCATGAGGGCCACTTCATTGGCCGACGATCCCGTGATGACGATGCTATCTGTCCCGGCACCACCATTGAACTTCACATTCGAAACTGCGATAGAGGCAAATTGGTGAGTCACACCATTGACGGTCACCAGATGAGTATTACCTGCCGTGAAACTGAAGGTGTCATCGCCTGCGGTTCCCGCGACGTTGACTGTTGTGCCACTGACCGAAACCAAATTACTTAATCGATAATCGACCTGGTTATTGGTTCCTTGGACACAAATGTAGAATTCCTCTCCAGCGGTTGCATAAGCGTCAACTCGCGACGTGCCATTCACCGCGTTGCCGGAGGCCACCATTTGCATGTTTGCGTTGTAAAGCATGACGTTGACCTGACCACCCTGCGCACCATAGATTCCTTCAACGGTCAGATAACCTGCCTGGCTGGCCTGGACGCGATACCAACTCTCTCCAGCAACAGAAAGTCCCGTGAGTTGAGAATAAGATACGGTACCCCAATCGACATAAGAGAAGCTGCTTTCGAGGCTGGCATCAAGTGTGTAATAACCCAAGCCATCGCTCGAGGAGAAACCGACGGTATAAGTTTGTCCGGCAACGACGTCAAAGGTAAATACCTCGCCTTGGTTGCCACTAACCGTACCAGAGCTCCCATCTACTGTCCAAGCAGCCGCCAGATCGTGGGTAATGTTGTTAGCTGAGAATGTGACCGTACCATTGCTGTCGGCTGTAAACTTGAAGTAATCAATGTCGTTGAGTGTGCCGATCAAACCGTTCTGGCTGACAGTTGTCGTGAGCGTTCCCAGGTTGAAGGCAGTGGCCAGAGTGGAGCCGTAGTCGTCGGAAGGCATCAAGGCGTTGATGGCTGCTTCGATATTGATGCGTTTGAAGGTGAGGTTGGTCGCGGCGTCGAGGAACTCCGTCGCAGTGGCCATCATGTGGTCGTAGATGGTGTCCTGCGTGATCCCCGTGTAACCGACAAATTGCATTGCTTCGCGGATCAAGGCGCTCGCCCCAGCAATGTAGGGTGCAGCCATACTGGTTCCCGAGTAAACGGCATAGTCATCGTCAATTCCGTTGTTGTTACCCTTGTAATCGGGGACGGTGCTGCGGATTGAGGAGCCAGGAGCGGCAATTGCGTGCGTGGCGCGCTGGCTGTAACCAGCAAGAGCTCCATTATCCCTCACCGACATCACTGGCACTACATTGGGACTCGAGGCAGGATTTCCTAGTCCTGGTGTGTTATAGCTGGCGAAATCATTCCCCGCAGAAACGGAGATGAAAATTCCGGCTGACTTTAGTTGAACGAATTCATCGTCCAAACTAGTAATTAATGGGGAACTTGAATTGTACCCGGGAACTCCAAGCGAAAGATTGACCGCAGTAATAGGATTCGCGAAAGAATTGCGATTCTGGTAAACCCATTGCAATGCACTTTCTACCCAACTCATGTAGCCAGCACCTGAGTCATCAAAGACCCGCAAGGCTACCAGGTCTACGCCGGACGCTACGCCATGATCACTTCCCGCGTTGCCGCCGACGATGCCAGCGACATGAGTCCCGTGCGCACCACCCGGACCGTCGTCATAGGGATCAGAGTCGTTCTCAGTAAAATCATAGCCGCCCACAACGCGATAGTTCGCTCCCAACCCACCTCCCAGGGCAAAGTGTCTGTAGGCAATACCGCTGTCGATGATTGCGACCGTTTGTCCTTTTCCAGTGAAGCCGTAGTCAGACAAAACCTGGTTAAGTCCCGTCGTACCGTGGGCGCTCGAAAGTGTTTGCTCAATCTCACCAAGCCGAGCTTCGAGATCGTAGGTCTCATTTGGGTCTAGCCAGAAGTCAGGTCCTGATTCAAGGTGGTGTTCTATCGATCGTGATTCCTCCACAAATCCATGGTGAACGATCGCTTCGTCGAAAGCGTGATGGACAATACCTGTGCCCAACAATCCACTGAGCGGGTCTGCCGACATGACCCGTCGATCTTCCAAGGTTTCGATGTGGCCTTTCCAGTCGAATTGATTCTTGCGGTGATTAACCATAGATGGGTGCCTTGTCGGCGACTCTTCCAAGCAGCAACTCATCCATCAACGCTCTGCGTGTGATCGAGTAAGCAATTAAGAGTCGTGTGCTATCGAGATTGAACCGAGGTGGAAGCCTCTCAGAAGAAACAGCCAAGTAAGGAAAAGTAGTGAAAAGCAGGATTGTGCCAGCGGCAATTACACTAGAAGCCTAGTACACAAATCCCAGGTACAGAGAAAACTTTTCACGACTTGGCGGTTCGACAAGCCTACCGGGTCCAGTTCCGAGGATCCTTCCGCAGAGCGTGTTGCTGTCCATCCACTTGGTCAGCGAACGCGCAAGTTTTGGGCAACATCCTGTTGCTCTCTTGCATCACCCATGTAGTACTACGTTGGCTAAAAGAAACCGTTCGGGAAACCGCTTCGGAAGCCCATTTTCCCGTGGACTTCTTTCGCCCCTGCCCCAAAAGGGGTCACTAGAGTACGATAGTAGGAATATCACTCAGCTTGCTGGCATTGTCCAGCAGATAAATTCGATGGAACCTGAAAACAATAATCACGTCCCGGTGACTTCCGACTCACCGAGTTACGCCGAAACGATCGAATCACCACTCCCGGTGTTGGAAGTGGCGGAAACAGTTGAGCGGAATCTACGAGTTCCATTGAAACGAAATATCGCGCTCGTTGAGGGAAGTTCCCCCGAACTATCCCAGGAAACACTGAACATTTTGCGTGATCGGCTCCGCATAGTGGCACTTCTCTTATGCGCAGGCTTCGCCGCTTATCTGATCTGGGCTTTACTGTCGCCGACCCGTTATTTCGCGACTCATTCTCAAACGATGCTGTGGTGCCATGCCGGAGTGACAGCACTGCTAGCACTGCTAGCACAGAGAATGTGCGCTCGTTGTAACCATGTACTCAAACACCTTCGCTTTACGGAATGGCTTGTCTTTGGTGCACCAGCTTTATTCTTCCTCCTGCTGAATTATGAACAGCTTGTTGAGTGTGCAGAATTACCGGATGGCCACTCCCATATTCCCGACATTGGTGGAGTATGGTTGCTGTTGGTCTTTACGTACTCGGTATTTATTCCCAATACATGGCAACGCGCATTGGTCGTGTTGAGTCTGATGGGTTTGGCACCGCTAGCAGTAATTGCTTTCGTTTATTTCACATTCCCTGCTTTTGCAGAACTAGCTCACATGGAACTCTTTCGAGGGGTCTTTGTCGATCAATTCCTCTCGTCCGTCTTGATGGTCGCGATAGGCACGACAGGCGTTCGCACGATTGGAAATCTCCGCCAAGAAGCATTCACTGCGAAACAACTTGGCCAATATCGACTTCGGCAGATGCTCGGCTCGGGTGGTATGGGAGAAGTTTATCTCGCCGAACACCACATGATGAAACGCCCCTGCGCGATTAAAATCATTCGGCCCGAAAAGACTCGCGATCCCAAGGTTTTGGCTCGATTCGAACGCGAAGTGCAAGCCACCGCAAAGCTTTCCCACTGGAACTCCATAGACATCTACGACTACGGTCGAACAAACGATGGGACCTTTTACTATGTGATGGAATTTCTGCCTGGCCACAACATTGGCGAACTGGTCAGCACGTATGGCATGTTGCCTGCCGGTCGGGTGGTTTACCTGATGAAACAAGTTTGCGATGCGCTGGCTGAGGCGCACTCGCAAGGATTGGTCCATCGCGATATTAAACCGGCAAATATCTTCTGTGCATACCGGGGCGGGCAGTTCGACGTCGCTAAACTCCTGGATTTTGGTCTGGCCAAACCAACCAAAGAAGCGGATGACGTGGAACTGACCCAAGAAGGTTCAATCACTGGGTCGCCACTCTATATGTCACCGGAGCAAGCGACCGGCAGCAATGCAGTAGACGAGCGGAGCGATATCTATTCTCTGGGAGCGGTCATGTATTTGATGGTTACCGGCCGACCACTGTTTGAATACCCCCAACCGATCAAGGTACTCATCGCCCACGCCAGCGAGTCCCCCGTGCCTCCCCGTGAATGGAATCCCACGCTACCGATTGAGTTGGAAGAGATTATCCTCCGCTGCCTGGAAAAACAACCCGAGGACCGCTTCCAGTCAGTGGATGAACTACGCGACCAGTTGGAGCAAGTCCCTCTATCAGAACCTTGGTCCAGCCTGCAGGCTTCGGAGTGGTGGAACTGCAATGGGTGCCCCAAACGGAAGAAGCTCGCCGCCGAGCTTGTTGAACTGGCAGCCGGTTGAGTTTTTGCGTTGTTTGTGTTTCTGGGATTATCGTGCTGACTCAACGAGCGAAACCTGTGATAGGAGTCCCAAGGAGAGTCTCGAACATCTACGGCATTTCGCTGGGAGTGCGAGTCAGAGCGAAGTAAATGACGTAAAACCAGCTTAGCAGCCCCGCCACAATCGCCCATAAGATCGAGCGATTTCGTTGCCAGGAACAGACGACTGCAATTGCGGAACCTAATCCAATTCCTGATTGGGTGACCGTGTGAGTTGCTTCATGGACCATGTGAGCCAGTAACATGATTTTTCCTCATCCAAATCTGATTGCTGTTAGTGTGGGATCTAACCATTTGTTTCGCTTTGTCGAGCAGAACTCAGCGACGCGGCGCGGCTAAACCGGATTTTCAACTTCGACTACATGTTCGTGATCTCGAATGTGTTCCGGACAATAGCAACATTGCCCGCTGCACTTGGAGCAGTAGCGGAACGATGTCTTGGGAGAAGTATTGCTGTCGAGTCCGCAGATGCGGCATGTGTGGACGGGCGGCTTTCCCGCTTTTTCAGTGCGGGCCTGGTAAGAGCGGCGACGCCGCTTTTGCTTAACATCCCGCCAATGATCCCGCCCGAAAAAGACCAGATAGTTGAAGACGGAGGCTACAATCAACAGGCGTTGCATCCAATCGCCCGTGACAAGGCCAAAGGCCAATCCCAGCCACATCAAGAGGGCCAGCCATTTGATTTGGATTGGCAAGATAAAAAACAGATTAAGAATGAAGTTTGGAAACAAACGGGCAAATGCCAGGAATACCGTGCTGTATAGAAAAGTATTACTGGCATGATCGATTGCGCCGAAGTGCCAGGCCACGAATGCTGCGATCACGTTGGCTATGAGGCCTATGAGCAGAAACAGGTTATAGCGTACGGTTCCCCACTCATGTTCGAGGGTCGTACCGTAGAGATAAAAAAGATAAAAATAGAAAAATGCCCAGATCAATTCAATTTGAGGAGGCACAAAGGCAAATGTGAAGAGTCGCCATACTTCTCCCTGGAGCACCATGCCTGGTTCCAGATAAATCATGGAGAGCGCATCTCCCCCCATATTGCCGGCGTTGCGGGCAATTTGTACTGCATACAACAGAACTTGACCGGCGATGATAATCGCCGTCAGATTGGGGATCGCCCAGGGCCGTATCAAGGATTCAAGACGTTTGAGCATGGGTGGGTGGCCGAAAGTGGCTGGTGGTTTGTGGCTGGTGGCTAGGGAAGCGTTACACCAGTTTAGACGGAGAAACACCGGTGACCAACCACTAACCAGCATATCGGGGTCGAGACGACCCGGCTCGCTCATAAGCAAGAATGTCTGGCTCTGTGCGTCGGGGCATGACAAGCCTATAATCGCTTATCTATGAACGCCGTTGAAATTCGCCAGCTTCAGAAGTCTTACCGCGTCTATCAGAAAAACGAAGGACTCGTGGCTTCGATCCGAGGGCTGTTCCATCGCGAGTATCGCGATGTGGACGCTGTGAAGGGAATCGATCTCGACGTGGCCCAGGGCGAATTCGTGGCCTTTTTGGGGCCCAACGGAGCGGGAAAGACAACGACGCTTAAGCTTCTTTCAGGTGTGATCAGTCCTACCGGCGGGCAAGCTCGTGTGTTAGGGCATGTTCCCTGGCTACGGGAAAATGAATACCGTCGACGATTCGCCTTGGTGATGGGCCAGAAAAATCAATTGTGGTGGGACCTTCCGGCGCAGGAATCGTTCGCGCTTCATGAAAAAATCTATCGCATTGAGCACGAGAACTTTGTGCGAACCCGTGATGAGTTGTGCGATCTTTTGGATGTGGCCCACCTCCTCGGCCGACCGGTGCGCGAATTGTCACTGGGCGAACGAATGAAAATGGAACTAACGGCCGCGCTGCTCCACTCGCCAGATGTGCTGTTTCTCGACGAGCCCACGATTGGTCTTGATGTAATCGCCCAGCACAATATTCAAAAATTCTTGAAGTACTACCAGCAGGAGAGGAAAATTACGATCCTGCTCACGAGCCACTACATGAAGGACGTGGCTGCACTCTGCAAGCGGGTGGTCATTATTGCCCAGGGAGAGATCATTTACGATGGCTCCTTGGCCGGGATCATCGACCGCTTCAGTGGTCACAAGATACTTTCGCTGCAATTTGCTGATGGCAGCATGCCTGGCGATCTGGCCCGCTATGGTGATGTGTTGGAAGTCGTCGAACCAAAGGCCCGCCTGCGTGTCGATCGCGGTAGCATTTCACAAGTCCTGTCTTCCGTGCTGGCCAACAATACGCTCGAAGATATCAGCGTGGAAGACCCACCACTCGAAGAGGTCATCGCGGAGTTATTCTCATTCTCGGCCGAGCAGCAAAAGAGTGATGAACTACGCAACGGACAAAAGCAACCCGCAAGGGCAAGCAGCCAAATCAATTTGAAATGACAGAAAACCCACCAAGAACCACTAGCCAATAGCCACCAATCAAGCCCATGCTCGCTCGCGCTCAAACCTGGTGGACGATCCTGAAGATCTGTGTTGAAGAACGACTGGTCTATCGGGGAGACTTTGCCCTGGGGACCTTGATGCGATTTCTCCCGATTGTGACCCAGATTTTTCTCTGGACAGCGGTGTTCGCCGCGGCAGGGAGTGGACTGATTAAAGGATACACCCGTAACGATGTGGTGGCCTATTATCTTCTGACGATGCTGGCTCGGGCATTTTCGAGCATGCCCGGTTTGGCCTCTGGGATTGCCCGCCAGGTTCGTGAGGGGGAGATCAAAAAGTTTCTCATCCAACCCATTGATCTTGTTACCTATCTACTGCTGGCGCGTGTTGCCCACAAATTTGTTTACTACCTTGTGGCAGCAGGACCGTTTGCCTTAGTTTACTATCTCTGCCGGAGTTACTTCCCTGGTTGGCCCCCTGCCGAAGTGATGGCTGCATTTCTGCTTTCATTGGTTCTGGCATTTCTACTGGGATTTTTCTTGGAAGCGACGATGGGAATGATCGCCTTCTGGTTTCTCGAGGTGTCCTCATTGTTGTTTGTGTACATGCTGTTTACGTTTTTCTTCTCAGGACACATGTTTCCCTTGGAGATTCTGCCCGAGCCTTGGAAGACGTTCGTCGACTTCCTTCCGTTCAAGTACATGGCGTATTTTCCAGCGGCAGTTTTTTTGGGAAAGGTGCAAGGGACTGAACTCGTCCACGGGCTCATGATCCAGACCGCTTGGATCCTGGGGTTTATCGTTCTGTGTCGTGTGTCGATGCAAGCCGGTTTCAATCGCTACAGCGGCTATGGAGGATAGGAAAAGAATGCGGAATGCGGATTGCGGAATGCGGAATGAAAAAGGGGGAAACGAGGGCACAGACAAAAGTAGTGCAGCTCAATCCCGCAATCCGCATTCCGAATTCCGCATTTCTTCTTATCTTGGTGTCTTTCTTACATTCGTCCGCAACAGTTTGGTGCGGGACATGACGTTTCGTACGAACTTTTTGATCGATACTATCTCATCCATGTCCTGGATGATCATGAATCTGGGTTTTTACACACTTGTGTACCAGTTCACACCAAATATTGCCGACTGGGGCAAGTATGAGTTTTTTGTGTTCATAGCCACGACCATGTTTGTCAACAGCCTCGTGCAGGCGTTTTTTATGCCCAATGCCGAGGAATTGAGCGAGCAGGTTCGCACCGGCGGGCTCGACTTTGCGCTATTGAAACCGATCGATACCCAGTTTTTGGTTTCGCTCCGGCGGGTTAGCTGGTCCTCGCTGGGAAATTTCTTCGTCGCGGTGTTGCTGTTGATCTACGCTGTGCCGCGGATCAAGGGATTCGAACTTTCGCTGTGGCAGGTGTTCTTGTACCCGGCATATGTGTTGATGGGAGTCTTGATCATGTATAGCGTGATGATCGCTTTGGCGGCGACGAGCATTTGGCTGGGGCGCAATCAATCCCTCTACGATTTCTGGTTCTACATCACAAATTTCTCCCGTTATCCGATGGAAATCTACGAGGGCCCCTGGGGAACGCCCCTTCGGCAATTGTTCACCTTTGTGATCCCGATTCTGGTGGTCATCAATGTGCCGGCACGCTTGCTGGCCAAACCACTCGAATGGGAACACTCCTGGCTAGCGGGGTTTGGCATCGTGGCAACGTTGGGTAGCTTGTTAGGAAGCCGCTGGATATTCAAATGGGCGCTTTGGAGCTATCGCAGCGCAAGCAGCTAGGCGAGCCGCGAGCGTAAGCGATCGGAGTAAAATGGAATTAACCAATGGACAATGATCCCCAACCACGTATCGCGATTCTGGGAGCAGGCCCCATTGGACTCGAAGCTGCGCTCTATGCCCGCTATCTGGGGTACAGCGCGGAAGTATTTGAGCGAGCGAAGTTGCCTGCCCAGCAGGTTCATGACGCAGGGGAGCGAATGCTTGAGGGCCCGTTTCGCGATCATGCCTCGACACTGGGTGTGGCAGCGCTCGTGGCTCAGGATTCCGAATGGCAATGTCCGGCGGGTTCGGCCAGGCTTTCCGCCGCAGAGTATCATCAACACTATCTCAAACCACTGGCTGAATCAGACCTGATAGCGGAGTCGCTTCGATTAGAGATGGAGGTCTTAAGCGTTGAACGAACCAAAGAAGACGCTTGGCAAATCTACTGTCTTGGTTCGAGAGAACGTCGATCTGAGTTCACGGCAGATTGTATCGTCGATACTACCGGGGCAGGTAGCAAAGACTTTGTAGAGGACGATGGTCAGGCGACTGAGCAACTCAGTTTTCTGAATCCGACCGCGGATTATTTCGTGCTAGGAAGCAAAAGTAGCAAATCGGGCGAAGAGTTCCGGTTTGCCAAGGGGCTCGCTCAGATTTGCGAGTTGTTTGCGATTCTCGGAGAGCGTGAAGACTTGGATATTTATGCTACAATGCCGCCCATTGCTGGCTAGATCAAAAAGAAGGATTGATACATGCATTGTTTGCGAAATGCGTTGTTTTTAGTTTTGTTCGCGCCGCATTGGGCGACCGTTGATCAGTCAGCAGCGAAAGAGGCCGCGTTAAAATATCCCGAAGCGCGCCGCGTGGATCAGGTTGATACGTTTCATGGAGTCGACGTTCCTGACCCCTATCGCTGGATGGAGGAAGATGTGCGTACCTCCGCAGAAGTCGCCGATTGGGTGGCGGCTGAGAACGAGATAACGCGGCGATACCTGGAGGCGATTCCCGAGCGCACAGCCATCAAAGAACGGCTGACAACGCTCTGGAATTTCGCGCGCTACAGTGTTCCCACGATGACGGCGGGCAGTTACTTCTATCTCAAAAATGACGGACTGCAGAATCAAGCGGTCCTCTATGTGTCCGACACCGACGATGGTGAGGGGCGGGTGCTGATCGACCCCAACAAGTGGTCCGAAGATGGGACGATCTCACTTGGATTCATGGCCGAGAGTGATGATGCGCGGTACCTGGCCTACGGACGCAAAGATGCGGGTTCTGATTGGTCGACGGTCTACGTGATGGATGTCGAGACCGGTGAACAACTTCCCGACAAGCTGGAGTGGACACGCTGGGGAGGCATCGTGTGGAACGCAGAAGGGACCGGCTTCTTTTATACCCGCTATCCCGAGCCGCAAGCCGACGAGCAGCACCAAGCCTTGGCGATTAACCCGGCGATCTATTTCCATCGGCTGGGTGATTCGCAGGCGGAGGACACACTCGTTTATAGTCGCCCTGAAGAGCCAACTTGGAGCTTTGAACTCAGGCGTTCCGACGACAACCAATTTTTGGTCCTTATGATCTCGCGGAGCACCGATCCTCAGAATCAAGTTTTATTCCGCCGTGTGGACGAGCCGCTTCATGCAGCGTTTCGCCCACTTGTTGAGGATTTTGAGAATCAATTTTGGTTTGTAGGGAACGTCGACGAGCAGCTCTATTTTCTTACGGATCTCGAGGCACCAACCAAGCGGGTCGTCGCGCTTGATGTGGCCAGCCTGGTTGGAGAGAAAACGATCCGTGAGCAAATGACCGAGATAATACCTGCTGATGAGGCAACGCTCGAAGGCGTAACGCTCTTTCAAGACCAGATCGTTGCCGCGTATCTTGCAGACGTGATCTCAAAAGTCAAAGCATATCACCTCGACGGGACGCCGCTCCGCGAAATTGGTCTGCCGGGAATTGGCTCTGCCGACGGCTTCTCGGGTCGTCAAAGCGACACGGTAACTTTCTTCTCGTTCACCAGCTACGTCAGCCCAGCCAGCATTTATCGACTTGACCTGGAAACGGGCAAAAGTACGCTCATTCGGCAACCGGAAGTGGAATTCGATCGCTCGCTGTTTGAATCCCGTCAGGCGTTTTACACAAGCAAAGATGGCACACGCGTGCCGATCATCGTTTCCCATCGCAAGGGCTTGGAGCGCAACGGTCAACTGCCGACATTGCTTTATGGCTACGGGGGATTTGATATTTCGCTGTCGCCGTATTTCTCAGTGGCATATGCCACCTGGATGGAGATGGGGGGCGTGGTGGCCGTGCCCAACCTGCGCGGTGGGGGCGAATATGGCGAGGCATGGCATCAAGCGGGGAAGAAACTCAACAAGCAGAACGTGTTCGACGATTTTATCGCGGCTGCCGAGTGGCTGATGGCCGAGAAGTACACGTCGACCCCCAAGCTGGCGATTATGGGAGGCAGCAACGGCGGGCTCCTGGTGGGGGCGGCGCTCACCCAGCGTCCCGACTTATTCGGTGCCTGCCTCCCTGCCGTGGGAGTGCTGGACATGCTCCGCTATCAAAACTTCACGGCGGGGCATTTCTGGCGCGATGAATACGGCACGGTCGACGACGAAGCCGAATTTCGCGCCCTGCTGGCCTATTCGCCCTATCACAACGTGAAGCCGGGTACAGCCTATCCGCCGACCATGATTCTCACTGCCGACACCGACGACCGCGTCGTGCCGATGCACAGTTTCAAGTTCGGCGCAGCCCTGCAAGCGGCTCAGGCGGGGCCGGCCCCGATCCTGATGCGGATCGAAACCCGCTCCGGCCACGGGGCGGGAACACCCACCACCAAAAAGATTGAAGAAACCGCCGACTGCTGGGCGTTCCTGTGGAAGAATTTGGGGATGAGCAAGATAGCCCAAGAGTAGGCCGGAATTACACGCAACATCAACCGAGAGGATGACGTTAACTTAGAACAACATCGAAGTGGGCGGCGCTATGATAGCCCTGGGCAAGGACCAACGAGCCTTGGCGAGTTGGGGCGCCGCCCAGGGTATTCTGGTTACAACATTCATCGGCCGAGTAGAGAGCCCCGTGTACAGGAGGAACATGCCGAGGCCGAAACAGAGCCTAGAGCCTAGTCACGTAACCCAGGGCTACGCCGAGGCTCGCGGAACTCCCCTGGCCTGCGCCCTGGGCTATCGCAGCGCCATCCCTTCGGGATTCATTGTTGGCAAGTCACATAGTGAGTGAATCAGTAAATCACCCTTCCAAACTCTTTGAGCTTTTCCTTGAACTCCGCTTGGACCGCCAGAATCTCTTGCTCGATTTCTTGCCTTTTCAGCGGATCTTCGCAGTCGACAAGTGTAGCGTTCAATTCGGCCAGCTTCGCCTCGAATATAACTTTCATTCCGTCGTAATGAGCCTTAGGTCCGCCAGACCAAAATGAGTCGGTCATCTGCATATCTAGCCCTATACGTAAAAAAATGGAAAGAACTGAATGGGACGCTGCGTCGAGAAATCGAACTATTCAACATATCTCCTGACTTTAGCCATAACCCGCCTACGAACTCAACACCCGCAACTCGCGTGGCAACGGAAACGAAACATCCTCGGTGCGGAGGGAATGGGACTCGACTGTGGCGTTGAATCGGTCTTGGAGAAAATCGAGTACGGCTTCGACCACCACCTCTGGGGCGCTGGCACCGGCGGTTACCAGGACCGAGTCAACATTCTCGAACCAGGCGGGGTCGATGTCTTCGACGCCGTCGATCAGATGGGCTTCGACTCCCCGTTCGCGGGAGAGTTCGGCCAGGCGCTGACTGTTGGAGCTGTTTTGGCTGCCCAGGACCAGGGTGAGGTCAGCCTCGGTGGCGAGTTTGGAAACCGCCTCCTGGCGGTTCTGGGTGGCGTAGCAGATGTCGTCTTTGGGTGGGGAGGCGACCTGAGGGAAGCGTTGGCGGATTCGCGTGATGATGCGGTTGGCATCGTCGACGCTGAGTGTGGTTTGCGTGAGGTAAGCGACCTTCGATTCGTCTTCCACGGTCAAGCGGTCGACATCATCGGGGGTTTCTACCAGGACGATCGCCTCGGGGGCTTCACCCATCGTGCCGATCACCTCGTCGTGGCCGTCGTGGCCGATGAGCAGAATCGTGTAGCCTGCGTTGGCGTACTTGATGGCCTCGAGGTGGACCTTGGTGACCAGTGGGCACGTGGCGTCGATGGCCTTCAGCTTCCGCTCGCGTGCTACGCGGCGGACTTCGGGAGAAACGCCGTGAGCAGAGAACAATAGAGTCGCACCCTCGGGAACCTCTAAGAGCGAATCGACGAATACCACGCCCTGAGCGCGGAAGCGGTCCACTACATACTTGTTATGGACGATCTCGTGGTACACATAGATCGGACTGGGAAGCGACTGAATGGCCAGTTCCAGGGCCTCAATCGCCATATTTACGCCCGCACAGAAGCCGCGGGGGCTAGCTAACAATACCCGCATATTGATCGATTCCCCGATTCACGATTCTGGAGTCCTCTGATCCAACTATCATGCGGGGAGGGTCCAGAGTCAAGAGACAAGGGTCTAGAGCCAGAATTCTTAGGATAAGCTGAGAGTTAAGCGACAAGATTCTATAGCCATAGTTTGAGAAATTGTCTGAGAGACGAGCGTCCTGGGTCTAGGGCCATCCATCAAACTTATGGCTCTTGACGCTCGACTCTAAGCTCATGACTCTTTTCTCAACGCGGCTTGCGGGGCGGTTGCTTCCAGGTTTGGCGGAAGTACGGAATCTTGTGCTTGTCGGTCGCTCCAAAGCGGGTTTCCAACCGCTTGAGGGCACGGTTCAATTTTAAGCTGAACTCAAACAGGGCATGGCCGTCAACGGTCACTGGGGGTAACTCATGACGAGCGTCTGCCGAACTGGGAGCTGGTGATTGTGAATTAGCCATTTTCTTGCCTCATCTCGACGGGATTTCCTAGTACTCATGAGGAAACCTAACCTGTTCCGCCGATCCCTCGTGTCCAAGGCGAACTATCCAGCTCGCAATTTACTTACCGTGCTACAACTCGAAACTTAACCGGAGCAGGTTTTTTTAGGTGATTCACACCCCTCCAGGCACCGTTCCAAGCTGTATCGGGTATACATCCATCATACGCATGACACAGCAAAAAAGTTCTCGGTTCGGGCGGAAAAACTGATTTCCTAGATAGCCAAGTGGAAATGTGGCGAGAGTGTAACAACTCCAAATGAAGAAATTGTTAAGTTTCTTGGCGATTGGGGGTTTTTTGGCTACTCGGGGGAGATGGGGCGGGAAGATTGGTTAGGGCCTGCGGACGACGAATTGAGTAACTTAAGTATCTGAGACAGTTCCTGCCGATCCAATTGTCCGTCGCCATTGGAGTCGGCCCTGGGAAAACGCGCTGCCAGAAATCGGGGAGATTCCCTTCGAGAGAGCATTCCATCTCCGTTGGTGTCTGCCCTGCGCAGTAGTAGCCCAATTCGTTGGTCCGTTCTTTGGTCAGCCTGCGGGTTGAAAGAACCTTGATTGGCCATCCTCGAGATCTGATCGCGAAACTTCAGGAACTCTGCCTCGGTGATGCGTTTGTCACCATCCAGGTCTGCCCGGGTGAGCATAGATGACATACGCTCTTGTACCTCTTCTGGGAGATCAGCCAGCGCAATGACCCCGTCGCCATCGAAATCCAACCGACTGAAAACTGCTTCGGCACTCTCCCGTGTTGCGAAGGGTCGCCCAGGCTCAACCCTGCCGCGCAAGCGCTCTACAAGCGCATGTTGCTGTTCCGAGAGCAGTGCAAGCTCCAATTCGACATCAATCTGCTGACGCTGCGTGTATCTCAGCGCCAGCTGTGCAAACTGGGGAGCCTGTTGCTGGAGTTGCCGGACTCGGAACTGGTCTGTGTCCTTGGCTTTGGAGATGCGAATGATGGTATCAAAAACCGTGCGAAGACTAGGCGGGACTTCCTTGGCCTTGATCGTCAGATCGGAGTTTTCGTCCATCCAAGCCAGCAACAGGAGCAGGGCATCCGATCCGGGAAACTCGGATGATTCTTTATCCACTAGTGGCTTCTCGGGACGGCTCGGCGTGAGCCCTTCGAAAAACTCCGAGGCTGAAAGTTTGCCATCGGCATCGGAGTCCGAAGTTCTCAGCAGTCGGCGAAACAGGGAGGCATGCTCTGCGGGAACCTCAGACAAGTCTAACAGGCCGTCTGCGTTTGCATCGAGTTGCTGAAAAAGTTCAGAGCTTGGCTCGGACTCCGCGCCCGCGACCCCTGAGAAAGCCAGTTGCACAGAGAGAATGATAACCTGCAACCAATTTTGTATGGAAAGAACCGACATGAGTACCCCGAGGCATTTCTTCTGGGAGGCCCGGTTGGATGGTGCCAATGCTATCATATCTAAACCCTCGCATCAGGCTCAAGTTTCGGTATCTGAGCCCGAAAATGAACGTTTTTTGTGGAAGATCAAGCCGGTCAACGGTCCTTTGCGAAGCTCTCGGTCCGCTGACAAAACCTCTCTAGACGATGCTCTCCAGATTTGAAACACTTCCCGCCCAATTAATTACTAGAAGGGCAGGGGGAATCCATTTTTCCAAACACCAGCAATGGATGGGAGAATTCCAGCATGAAGTATGCTCGATTCTTAATCACGGCACTGTGTGCAATCGCCTGCTCACTGAACGACAGCCAATTGGCGCACGCTCAGCCAGTTCGCTCACAATCGCCCAAAGCTCCCCAAGCAGTGGGTGGTACTCCACAGATGCATCAGGACTCGGAAGTTCGTCAAACCGGCTGGCCTTCCATTCCCTTGCCAAAAATCTCCATGCCGAAAATTTGGATGCCTGATTTTTCACCCATCACAAGACCTGTGAAGAGTGGCTACAACAAAGTGACTTCAGGCACCAAGCGAGCGTGGGAAGGAACCAAAGAAATGTTCACCTTTGGTGGTTCAGAATCCAAAGAGACAGTTTCAAAACAAAGCTCCCAGCAACAGCCAGGTTTCTGGAGCAGAATGTTCGCATCGGAGCCTGAACAACCCAGCGGCCCACAAACCGTGGGAGAGTGGATGGCACAACCACGTCTCGATCCCTGATGAAGCCGCTTATGGCTTAGCGACCAACTAAGGCAACATCATGAGAAAATCTAACTGGATAATTGGTGTTGCACTTCTTTGCGTGACATTTCTTGCCGGTTGCCAGTCTTGGCAAAACTCGGCTCCTCCTGGCTTGAGCAAGTGGAACAACGAGCGCCGAACGGTCCAAGAAGCCAAGAACGATCCGTTCCCCTCTCCGCAGCAAGTTGGTCTCAAGTAACCAGCTTTCTCAAACGACACGTCATTCCCACACAAGCGGGAATGACAGTAGAAAAGCATGACCGAAGCAAGGGGATAGCCGTCCGACGCTGGCGACGGCAGGAGGTAGACTCCTACGAAGTAAAGTACGATAATGCAAATTATTACACTTCATTCCGCTATATATCTGACTCATGAAACCCGAATCTCCCTTTTCCAAGCTCCCTTCACTCAGTGAGCTATTGAATCACCCGACCGTTGCCCAGGTCGTTAAGCGGGTAAACCAAACGACCGTGGCGCAGAGAGCCGCTGGATTTCTGGATGAGTTGCAAGCGAGCATTCGACAGCGCGCTGATTGGGGAAATGTTCCCTCCTTGGGTCAATTGGCTGAGAGGTTGGCACGGCGTCTTCTTGGTCCCGCTGAGTGCTCTACGCCAAGCGTCAATGCGACGGGCGTATTGCTGGGAGACTCCTGGCCTACACCTCCGCTAGCTGAAGCAGCTGTCGATGAACTCGTGAGAATATCAACCGAATATCGAGCGTGTGATCCGATCCTGGCTGAACGTACCACGGCTTCTATCATCGACACTACCGGTGCCGAAAGCGCCTGGGTGTGCCACAGCTTTGCAGTGGCCGAAAAGACTGCCCGGTCAGTTGGCGGGAAAGTTGTCGTTGCGCGCCAGGCGGGACTTCTGAATCCTGGAGATTATGGCCTCGCACACTTTGAGACGATTGCCCAAAGATTAGCAGGGGCCGATTTGGTGGTTGTCGATGGTGGGGGACTCATCAATGGCCCACCTTGTGGAATCGTCGTTGGTAAGCAAGAAAAAGTAGCGGAATGTATGCGACACGCACCTGTCGGCGAATCGGAAGCCAATGATCTTACTTTGGCAGCTCTCTGGGCCACGATGAACATTTATCAATTGGGGGATCGTGTCATCCACCAATTGCCATTGTGGCAACTCTTGACAACACCACTTGAGAATCTGGAACAACGCGCTCAGCGAATGGCCACTCTGCTTACGGCAAGCAAACTTGTTTCTTCGGCTAGCCCCACAAAATGCAATTCAGTCTGGTGCGAAACCGAATCAGTGCGACTTGCGGACGCTTCTTGGGCGATTGTAGTTCGCCCGGCTGACCAGGCCGGCGACTCACTGATTAGGGCTTTTGAAGCAGCATCACCGCGAATAATCTGTCGAGACCAACAAACTGATTCACAAAGCTCCGAGTTGTGGCTTGATCTGCGGGGAGTCTTTCCTCGCTGGGACCAGCATCTGGTAGCGGCCTGCGACTAAATAGGACCGCTTTGTTTTGGCCGACTGTTTGAGGGGTATTCGCAAGTTCTGAGGGGCTGGCAAAGTTATTGTGACCAATTATCATAGGTCTTTACAACGCACATTCAAACGTGCGCCATTCGTCTGTAAGAACTCTTCTCGTCTGGACTTTTTTTGACATCTGGACCTTTTAGTTTGCAGTACCTTCATCCTACGATTGTTTGTTGCTTACTGTTGTGTGGATCACTGGCTACCGGTGTCAGATTGAACGCCGAGGATCAACCTTCTCTGAAACAAATTTCTGATGGCAGCCCTCCCCAGGAGAATCGCACCCAAGTCGAGACCCTTGTGAGCAACCCAGTAGAATCGATTGGTTCACCTGAGAGCCGATCATCAGCCACGGAACCTACACCTGCGGAGCCTACAACAGCGCAAACTGAGACAAGCAATTCCCAGATCCCAGCTCCGACGACAGCCACCGAGGAATTTGCCTTTCC
Source organism: uncultured Planctomycetaceae bacterium (assembly GCA_937925545.1). Taxonomy (GTDB): domain Bacteria; phylum Planctomycetota; class Planctomycetia; order Pirellulales; family Lacipirellulaceae; genus Bythopirellula. The sequence continues at coordinate 181,967 of CALALR010000011.1, read as the reverse complement.
CGTTGAACATCATCTTTGGGCAAAGTTTCCAATCGGTTCTTGGCGCGAGATTGAAGTCACAACTGAAACATTTGATGAATCAGGAAAGGTCTTTGGTCGCAGCGTGACCACGCAGAGAGAAACGCTCAAGGCCTTGGCCGAAGATGGTTATGTGCTCGAAACCCAGGCCACTGTGGACGTATCAGGCAAACAGATTGTTGGACCTGTGAACACCAGAGTTTTAAGACTCCTGACTGATCGATCGGGGGTCATCTTTTCATCTACGCGATCTGGTGACGAAATACTTGTAATCGACGAAATGCCAGACAAGTGCCAGGTATGGGATATTCTGTACAACGAAGAGACGCAGAATCTACGCGATCGCATCTATTACTCTGCGGATCAGTTTCCTCACGTCCTGCGTCGTGAGACTTATGCCATGGCGGAAAACCTTCCGCCGGGAACGACTCCACGCGAAACTTCAAACGTGATTGCCAGGCACGTTCCTTTTGCAAAAAACGATCGAATTATGTCCTGCGTCTGTGAGAATTCCACGCGGCTTCGCGACAAGGGAAGCATCCACAACCTCAGGATGTTGTCCCCTGAAATACCGGGAGGCGAAGTGCAGACCTGGTCCACGGATTACAATGCTGCCGGCCAGCCCAATCGCTGGAGTATTCTCAAACTGCTCGATTATGGAGTGAACTCTCCGGTGGAAGAGCCCGTAGTGAGGTAAGAAATTGGGATTTCTGGGCGGATCTTTCCCTGGAATCAGAACCCCCATTCTGTTTATTTGTGGTGCCGGAAGTTGGTGTGCTGCTAAATGTTGCGACTTTGGTCAACTGCGTCGATCTTGTCCGGTTTGGGGCTGCCTTGTACTATGACAACAACTAATTTTGGTCCGAGTACTTTGTCATTGGCTAAAACTGGCATTGGCAAGGCACTGAGCCCATCTGCCACAGCTCGCCTGGTCAATAATCCTGCCTGGTAACCGGGCGTACCTGTTTATCTAGCTAAGCAATTGAGAGAGGGATAGTCATGTTTTTTGACGGAGAGCGTTTCGGGCTTTCACGGAGTTATCGCAATTTTGTGCTGGCCCTGCTAGCGACTGTCTGCCTGGTAACCGCCATTTGGGCTCCTTCCGTGACTGCCAGGCCGACGGATCCCACCCGGGTCGATCGCCACATCGCGATCATGGTCGCTGCACTCATGGACCGAAGAAACTTCGCCGAGTTGCAGATGGACGACGAGATATCGCATCGCGCACTCGACATGTTTCTCAAGAATCTCGACCGCATGAAATTGTTCTTTCTCCAAAGCGATGTCGATGAGTTCATGGCCGAGCGCGACAATCTGGATGATTACGTCAAAGCGGGAGATGTGAAAATCGCCAAGAAGATTTTCGATCGTTTCCTTCAGCGGGTAACCGAACAGGTGGCTGTTGCTCAGGAGTACATCGACGCTGAACACGACTTTTCGCTTGATGAAACAATGATTCGAGACCCAGACGAATGGGGATACGCTAAGACCAAGGAAGAACTGAACGAACGATGGCGCAAACGCGTCAAGTATGATTTGCTCCTGGAAATCGCCGACGAAGTTCCTCATGACGAAGCTGTGGAAAAACTTCACAAGCGCTACCGGGGTATCCAACGAAACTGGGAACAGCACAGCAATGAAGAATTACTGGAAGATTTCCTCTCAGCCATCACCAGTAGTTTTGATCCGCATTCCAGCTACATGTCGCCAAGTACTCTGGATAACTTCACGATCCAGATGCGTCTGGAGCTAGACGGCATTGGTGCCTCGCTTGAATCGAAGTACGGTGAAACAATTGTCCGCCGGATTGTGCCGGGCGGCGCCGCCGATAAAGACGGTCGACTGAAGGAAGAGGACGTCATTGTCGGAGTAGCCGAAGGGATGGATGGCGAATTTGTTGACATCGTCGACATGAAAATCAACGATGTTGTGCAATTGATTCGTGGCAAACCTAAGACAATTGTGCGGCTCGAAGTCATACCCGCTGACAAGTCAGGGCGAAAGATCTACGACATTGTGCGAGATCGCATCGAACTCAAGGACAGTGAGGCACGGAGCGAAATTCTGGAGCGTCCCATAACGGGCTCGACTGCAACCGATCCCACGACTCCGGAAGATCATACCCATGCGATTGAAACGACCGTACCTGAGACAGAAACTGTAGAAAACGTCACGGGCAAAATCGTAGAGCAACAGAAGGGGCCCCATGGGCCTGTTCGCCGCATTGGCGTTATCAGCCTGCCAAGTTTTTACATGGATATGGAAGGTCGTCGGGCTGGGAAAACTGATTTCAAGAGCACCACACGTGACGTACGCCGATTGCTGGAAGAGTTCAATCAACAGAAAGTTGATCTTGTAGTGATGGATTTACGGTTTAATGGTGGAGGTTCACTGCCCGAATCCGTCGAATCCACTGGGCTGTTCATTGATAAGGGCCCCGTTGTTCAGGTCAAAGGTCCGGATGGTCGAGTGCAACCCTATCCCGATGAAGAGCCAGGAGAGGTCTGGTCGGGGCCTTTGGTTGTGCTCATCAATCGCTTCAGTGCCAGCGCGAGTGAGATTTTTGCTGGGGCTATCCAAGACTATGGTCGCGGGCTGATCATTGGCGATCGCTCCACCCATGGCAAAGGCACGGTCCAGCAATTGTTTGAGCTCGGCACGCAAATCTTGCCATTGCAGGAAGCTCCTAATTTGGGAGCTTTGAAAATGACTATCCAGCAGTTTTATCGACCAGGTGGGGATAGCACGCAAAACCGAGGAGTTGTTTCCGACATAGAGATCCCCTACCGTACCAGCTACTGGGAAGGGATCGGCGAAGCTGACTTGGATTATGCCCTGGAGTTTGATCAGGTTGCCCCTCAACCACATGACAACTATCACGCAGTGTCTGCGCCCATGATCCAGCAGTTAAGAGAACGCTCTGCCGCTCGAGAAGCCAAGAACGAATTCTTCATTAAAGAGAAGCAGAAAATTAAGGAGATCATCAAGCGACAGCAAGAGCCGACGGTGACTCTGAACAAGGAAAAATTTCTAGCCGAGCGGGCGGAAGTGAATTCTGAAAAAGATCAAGAAGAAATGTTCGACAATCTGGAAGACAATGATCGCCCGGTATTTCCGATGACTCCCTACAATGAAGAGGTTATCGCCATTGCGCTCGATTATCTCGATTTGTTGGATCAGGATAGTGTGGCCTTGGTAAAATAGCATAGGCTTCAAACCAAGGGCACACTCATTCCGTCGTATGCCAGTTCTACACCAGCAGGTAGCTTTACGCTTACCGTGGCATACTCCAGGTCGTGAGAGATATGCGTCAGCAATGTTCTGCGCGGCGCAAGCTCTTCTGCTATCGCTAGTGCTTCGTCGAGACTGAAGTGCGTTGTATGTGGTTTGTACCTCAAGCAATCAAGAATCAGGACGTCGAGGTCCCGTAGCTTCTCGATGCTTTCCGAAGGAATTGCGTTGGTATCGGTACAATAGGCGATATCTCCGAAACGGAAACCAAGGACCTGGCAATGAGGCCCATGTTCCAGCCTCAACGGAATCACTTTCACTCCCAATACTTCAAAAGGTTCCAGACCGATTCGTTCCATTCGCAATTGAGGAACAGCCCCCCTATGCAGTCCGCTGGGATCCCGAAAGGCGTAGTCGAAGGATTTGTAGATCCTGTCTTCGACCTGCGGCTCGCAGTACAAGGGGACCGGTCCACCTAAATAGAACTGCATTAATCGAAGATCATCGAGACCAAAAATATGATCGGCATGTTCGTGGGTGTAGAGCACTGCATGCACAATGCCGATCTTCTCACGCAGCAATTGCATGCGGAGGTCGGGCGAGGTATCGATCAGTAGATTTCCCGCTTTGAGTCCAAGAATCAAACTGCATCGCGTTCGCTGATTGCGTGGATCAGAACTCGTGCAGACTTCACACCCGCAGCCAATGGCGGGCACCCCAACTGAAGTGCCGGTCCCTAAAAACACCAACTGACCCTGGATATCACGAGTTGTAGGCAAGCGAGACAATTGCAAGTTCCTGGATTTCGTAGCGAACTAATGATGCGCCGGTTCGTGAGATAAACGAACGAGTTGGGCGAGTAATTCCTTCACCTTGCCTCGATCAATCGCTTCGGCCGCAATGGCGGCTGCTTGCCTGGGAGAATCACAGTGTCCAAAAACAAGCAGACCCGCAGCGGCATTCAGCAGGACGATATCGCGTGCCGCACCTGGCTCCCCATCGAGCACATTGCGCACCAGTTTCACACTTTCCTCGGGTCCAGAGATTTGAAGCGTATCGAGTCCTCTGCGAGTGATGGCGAATTCTTCTGGTTCCCAATCGAATTCGGTTTCCCCGGCAGGAGTCACCTCGGTAACGTGCGTCGTGCCAGCCAAAGTGACTTCTCCAAGACCGTCGTCACCGCTAACGACAAACGATCTCTCGGTACCTAGCATTCCTAATGCTGAGGCGATAAGTGGCCTTATCTCGGGACGCCCAACTCCGAGCAGTTGATATGCTGCACCAGCAGGATTGGCCAAGGGGCCCAGTAAGTTGAAAATGGTTCGGATTCCCAACCGTCTTCGCACTGTAGCGACGTGTTTCATGGCGGGATGCATAAGTGGCGCAAAACAAAAACAGATACCCAGCTCATTCAAACATCGTTCCACCTGAAGAACGGAAGCTTCGATATTGACCCCTAATCCAGCCAAGACATCGGCAGATCCACTCTTGCTGGTCACGCTTCGATTGCCGTGCTTGGCAACGGGAACTCCGACAGAGGCAATTACTAATGCAGCAGTGGTGCTGATATTGAACGTGGTGCTCCCGCCTCCCCCAGTTCCGCAGGTGTCGAGCAATTTTTGGTGTCGGCTGATAATCGGTGTCATGTTGGCTCTCATAGCCGCTGCTGCACCCGCAACTTCAGCAACCGACTCTCCTTTTTCAGCCAGAGCCGTCAAAAAAGTGCCTATCTCAAGATCCGTACAACCTCCAGTCATGATTTGACTAATGGCGTTTTTCATCTGGCCTTCGGAGAGATCTTCGCCGGCCACGACTAAGGCTCTCAGTTCATCAAATGATTCTGTCATACTGGTTGTTTCTTGCAGAATTGAACCATACAATGCCCAGGATATAATCGGGCCGTAGAGGAATTACAGGGTTATCTGTGACAAGCCCTTATTCTGGCAGGAGTGCCTCGTTTCTCCTAGGCAAAAAAAGGATTGGCAAGAAGCTAAATGGGCAGAAAAGTAATTCTCGATGTGGACCCGGGCGTAGGAGATGCAATTGCGCTTTGCCTCGCACTGTTCGACCCGCGCCTCGAAGTTGTTGCCGTCACAGCCACGGGTGGGAATGTTGGTCCCAAGCAGGCCACGCTCAATGTCCAGGCGCTCGTCGAACAACTCGATCCCCAACGCTGGCCTCGGGTGGGGGCTGCTGACCCAGAGCAGCTGCTTGTCACCGATGGCCGTGAGTTCTGGGGAGAAGACGGTTTATGCGGGGCCGACTTTCGAGTCGCCGAGTTGCACCATCGCCATTCTGCTGTGAAGCTCATTGCAGATGAGATAAAAGCAGCACCGGGGGAGGTGACGATCTTAGCCGGCGGACCCTTAAGCAACATCGCTACCGTCTTACAACGCGAACCTGACCTCGCAATGCAAGTGGGGCATCTCATCATCGTGGGAGGCACATTGTCGGGATCGGGCAATGTGTCGCCTGTCGCAGAGTTCAATCTCTACTGCGACTCTGAATCCGCCCGCAACGTTTTTCTCAGTCCGATTACCAAGACCCTGCTGCCTTTTGACATCAGTTCGAAGGTCGTGTTTCGATACGATTTGTTGGATCACTTGCCTGATGCAAAAACAAATCGTGGCAGGGTGCTCCGAACTCTCTTTCCGGCTGCGCTGCTGGCTTCTCATGAGCGTCTGGGGATTGAAGGCCTGATTGCTCCGGAAGCGGTCGCCGTTGCGATGATGCTTCACCCTGAGTTCTTTACGACCGAACGACTGTACTGCGACGTAGAAATCAGCGGTGAACTTACGCGAGGCATGACCGTGATCGACCGCCGGCGCACTTCACCACATCAACCCAACATGGATGTGGTGGTCGACATAAACACCGAAGCGACCCTAGACTACTTGATTCGTGGATTGAAGTAGCGGACTATTGAGTGCTCGAAGCTATGGGGCCGCCGGTTCAGGAACCTTCCACCGCACGATATCGACATAGACTGTCACCAATTGCCCGGCACGAAATAACTCAACGGGCACTTTTCGACCCACCTCGGTGCGCTTCACGAGATTAATCAGATGTTCGTCGTTGTCGATCAACATCCCGTCGAAGCGGAGAATAATATCGTCTGTTTGAATATTGGCCTCACTGGCTGGAGAACCGGGAGTTATGTTGGTCACCCGGGCACCAGTAAGTCGAGTCAGGCCGACTCGACGAGCGGTGGCATCGTCAAAGCTGCGGTCAAGAGCCACGCCCAGAAAACCCCGCTCCACTTCTCCAGTATCGATTAACTGACGCATAATACGCACTGCAATGTTGATAGGTATCGAGAACCCGATCCCCTCATTGCCGCCAGAATTGCTGGCAATAGCCGTATTCATGCCGATGACCTCTCCTCGGAGGTTCACCAGTGGTCCGCCACTGTTACCAGGATTGATGGCCGCGTCGGTTTGGAGAAAGTTTTGATACATTACCTCACCTTCCCCGAGATCGAGATTCGAGCGGCCTTTGGCACTGATGATTCCACGCGTCACACTTCGCTGGAGATTGAACGGGCTGCCAAAAGCCAGTACGATCTCGCCGATTTCCATTTGGTCGCTGTTGCCAATTCGAGCAGGAACAAGTTTATCCGCCTCTACCAGCATGACAGCCACGTCGGTTTCACGATCTTCCCAGATTCGCTTGGGACGCAGTTGGCGACCGTCAAATAACTCAAGCGAAATCAGACTTTCGTCAGAATGCTTAATAACATGGCGATTGGTCAGTACGTAGTCGGATCCGCGATAACGGACCAAAACGGCAGAACCGGCTTCCTCTGCATCACGGCGAAGACGATACTGGGGACGGGGAGTCGCCTCGACATGGACCACAGAAGGCGAAACAAGTCGAATCACACGCTTGTAGATACCTAGTTGAGCATCAAGCGCTGCGACATCGCGGTCCAACTCGGCGAAGGCCTGCTCACGTGAACCTTGAACAATCGACTCTGCCTGCAGTTGTTGTGCAGCAACATGCGATACTGCAGTCGTCGAGAAAACTAACAAGCTACTGGCAAAGATCCCAATGCAAAAGTGCATCGTACCTCGCAACATGGTCAGCTTCTCCGTGAAAGGGTGCATTGAAGCGGTTTAACTCTGGCACTAATTGGAATTCCGCTTCCCCGAACAAAGCCTCAATCAGAGTAGCTAAAATCGCTATCGATAAGACTCCCCCAACTCTTGCCTGCCGATATACCGCCGCCGGTCTCAGACGCACGTTGGCAGTCGATGCAGGTCACCGCATAAGGAAGGGCATTCAAACGGGCCAAGGGGATTTTTCCTTCGCAAATCTCACATTGACCGTATGTCCCCTGGCGTATCCGCTCTAAGGAATTCTCAATTTGAGCCAATTCGCGGCTTTCGACTTCAGCCAATTGAGAACTGATTTCATCTTGGGCAGCGTCGAGAGCTGCATCAACAACATCCCCACCAGTCTGTTCTGGCAAAGATTTGAGCATGCTGAGATCACCTGCTAGTGCCTTTCGTAACGCGTCACGCCGATACACTAGAAGTTCACGCAGTTTCAGGATTGAATCTTTTCGAGCCATGTTGTTTACCCTACCGATCAGGCCGCAACGACCAGAATCCTTTGTTTTGCCTCAAGACAAGTGTCATTAGTTGTTGCGGTTGCCAAGTTCCTCTGTTCCGCTCCGGAAATAGCCGATCCCACCGACATGAAACCAGAGTGCCTTTCGCTGTGTGATGCACCCCCCTCCGTTGTGGGGAACGATGCAAGACGCAACGTAACTATAGTACGCATCCGGCGGAGGTTGGGTCGCAGGAAGCTAAAAACACAAAATCAAACATTGTCCCTCAGAAGCGAACCCTTCTAAGTATTTATTCTCAAACGAGTTACGAACACCACCCCGGTGCGAATAATTCGCAGGAAAATGCTGTTCGCCGCGTTCTCCAACCAGGACAAATCCCCGGGAATCAGGAAATCTTGCCTAATTTCCCATTTTTCATCGCTTTGTCTAGTCATTTCTTGGCACATTCGATCATCGGCCATTCGAGCTCGATAGACCAGTAAAAACCTGTTACAACCCGCAAAATCTACCCAGTCGCATTTCAAGCTCCTTTCGCCAGCCTCCTCCGCCGAGAAAACTACGCCGGTCAGGCCCTTGGCCGTCCCCACTTTTTGCCAGATTCGCCCTAGGAATGCCCAATTGTGACCTAATCTTGCGTAAATCAAGATTTTGTCAAATCACAGCCATTAGGGTGCAAATCGGGAACGTCCTTGCTATCCCTTTTCCTGAACTCCCTGGTAAAGCAGTATGACCAAGCTTCAATCTGAAGATTCTGTATCTACGGTCAGTCCGCAGCAAGATTCAGCACATTTAACGTTGGAAATCTTCGCCGAAGGCCGTTGGACCCATTCACTCGCGATACCCGCAGGTAAATGCACAATCGGTTCGAGTCAAAGCTGTCAGATCCGTCTTCCTGAGGGTCAGGTTCGACCGTTGCATTGCCTTCTCGTGCAAAGTCCCGAAGGATTGAGCGCCACCAGCTGGGCACCTGGAATACTGCTAAACGACAAAGAGTTTTCCACTGCTTCGGTCTTTGCAGGAGACATTCTCTCAATCGGCAGTTGGCAACTCAAGCTGGTAATGTCGGAACCAGACGGGCCAGACTGCGGTCAGGAAACTGCTGAATACTCGGATACCTCTACTCAAACAAGCCAGGCAAGCACTCTCGATCCAAACTCACTGCCTCCGCTATCTAACCAAGAAGTAAAACGGGCAGAAGAGCCAGTCTCCTGCAAACCAGCAATCGCAAATGTGAACAATGTAGCCGTCCGTGACGAACGACTGCGGATTGCGGAACTCGAGCGGGATTCGCTCATTACCGAACTGGAACAACTGCGACGAGCTAAGACTGAAGAAAACTATCGACTTACTGAAAAGTTAGAAGCCTTTCAGAAAGACCGAGACACTTTAGCAAGCGTTTTGGAGCAACTCCGGACAAGATCAGCCGACGAGAACCACAAACTTGCTGACCAAGTTCAATTGTTGCAAGCGGAGCGTGAAACTCTTTCTGCAGAATTGGTTCAACTGCTAAATTCCAAGACGGAAGAGTCTCATCAACTCACAGAGCGATTACATACACTGCAAAGTGAGCGGGAATCGATCGCAAGCGAGTTGGACCAATTACGTTCCCACACAGATGACGAGAAACGTAATCTCGCAGATCAGCTTCACAATGCGCAGGTAGAACGAGATTCCCTCTCCACAGAGTTGGAAGAACTTCGAAATTCCAAGAATGCTGAAACGCATCAACTCAATGAACGAATCCACGCCCTCGAAGGAGAGCGTGAATCGATCGCAAGCAAATTGGACCAACTACGTTCCCACGCAGATAATGAGAAACGCGATCTCGCTGATCAACTCCACAATCTGCAGGCGGAACGAGATTCCCTCTCCACAGAGTTGGAAGAACTTCGATATTCCAAGAATGCCGAGGCGCATCAACTCAATGAGCGAATCCATGTCCTCGAAGGAGAGCGTGGATCGATAGCAAGTGAATTGGAGCAACTACGTTCCAGCGCTGCCGAGGAAACTAGGCGCATTACTGAGGAACTTCGAAGTGTCCAAACTGATCGTGACAAAATCGCCAGAGACCTAGACGAGTCCCGAACGCACTTTGCCAATGAAACTGGGCATCTTTCTGAGCAGCTTCAGGCAGCCTACGGTGAACGCGACTTCCTCAAGAGCGAGTTGGAACAACAGCACAGCAGTTCAACGATTGAGATTCATAAGCTCTCCGACCAACTTCAATCTGCACATCAGGAATGTGAGAGCCTTCGTCACGAAGTGGAGCAACTGCGTGCGAACTCAGCCGAGCGCGAGGCACAGCTTTGCGGCGAAAAAGATCACATCCAAAGTGAGTTGGCCTCTGCACATGAGCGAACGAATCAAGTTGAAACGGAATTGAAAGCGGCTCACAAACATGTTCAGGAACTGGAGCATCGCATAGCCGAATTGAGCGCCGAATGTGAACGTCACTCTGAATCCAGTGAGGCACTTCACCGGGAGAAGGAATTACACGCCCAGTCTGTCGCCGAACGGGATAGCCGACTCGATGAATTGGAGCGTGAGCTTCAGCTTGCACGAGACAATGTACAAGCATCCGAGAGCAAGCTAGCCGAGCATATTGAACGCCAGGAAGCTTTGAACAGCGAATTGGATACGCTGCATGCCGAGCGGTCTGAGGTCAACTCGAAGTACGATCAGCTCAGAGTAGCATCAAACGAACTGCAACAAACCATTTCTCAACTACAAACTCAGTTGCAAGATAAGGAAGAATCGCTTGGTGCCGCCACCCAGCAGGTTGAGCAACAGGCAGAAGAACTTGATTCTATCCGCAATGAACTTACCGAGTTGCGTTCCGAACGCGATGAACTGGTCGCAGAACAGGGAAATCACTCAGCAGAAACACAGGAACTTCGCAAACGCAATGAGCTTTTGGAGATTGACGTAAAGAGTCTGAAGCACGAATGGCAGCAAGCCCAGGCTGAAGTTGTTCGATTGAAAGCAGCACAATCGGCTGCTACAGCGCGAATCGAAGAACTTGAAGCAGAGCAAGCCCAATTCGACAAAGAGGCCGTTGCTGCGCTCATTTCTGAACGGGACCAATTGGCAAATCAGATTAAGTCTCTTCGGGAAGACATTTCTGCCCGCGACGAGCTTTTGCAGAATGCTCAAGAACGTCTTGCACAACTCCATGCGATAGTTTCGCAGAGTGAAGACGATCATGCCACTTTGACAGAGGATATTGCCGCCCGCGTTGGTCAGATTGAATTGCTGACCACCGAATTGGAATCCCTCAGGGCGAATGTTGCCAAGCACGATGAACAGCGGAGCTACTTGTCTGAGCAGGTAACCGATCGTGAAAATACAATCGCACAACTTCACATCCAATTCGATGCGTTGAGAACAACTATCAACGAAGTTGAACAAGAGCGCGATCAAATCGCAGAGCGATTAGCCTCGCAAGAAGCAAGGGCTGCAGATTTAGCCACAGAGCTCGAATCGCTACGGGCTGAAGCCATCACATCTTCCACTGAGCGGAACGAAAATGCAGAACACCTTGCGGCCCGCGATAACCAAATCGCACTTCTCACGGAGGAGCTCGAAGAATCTCGGTCGCGTCTCTTAGATATCGAACAGGAACGCGATAGACTCACTGAGATCATTGAGTCGCAACAGAGTCAACTATCTGACTTGAACACCGAATTGGAAAACGTGCGTTCAAGTGATTCACAACTTGAGCATGATCGCGAAGAGTATGCCCAGTGCATTGCCGCTCAAGTTGATCAAATTGAACTACTCACCAGCCAGTGCGAAGCTGCCCAAGAAAAGATTTCGTTAATGGAGCAAGAACGCGATCACGTTACCAAGAGTCTGACTTCCCGAGAAGCTGAGATTGAGCGATTGGAAGCTGAATTGGAACAGTCGAAGGAACTTCTGGCGGATTGTGCAGCTGAGGCGAAAAACCTCAACGAAGCCTATCAACAGGCTGTTGCTGAACTCGAAGCAATTCGCAACCGAAGCCAGGAGACTCTTCCGCCAAAGGAGGATACTCCAATCCTCGAAGCAGTTCAAGATAACGAAGTTCTGGACAACGCAGTTCAAGATAACCCGGTCCAGGAAAGCTTCGAAGCGGATGATTCCGAAGAGGATCTAGCTTTGTCATGTGATGCCGATTTACTAGCCGAAAGCGAAGTGCAAACTACTCCGGAACCAACTCCTGAGTTTAAACCGACATCGTTTATCGAGCAGTACAGTCATCTACTCGATGAGAACGACCTTGGTTCAGAAACTGACGACACAACGGTTTCAAGTTCTTCGCAACGATTGTCAGAAACCACCGCTGGCAATGAACTGCCCTCCCACCAGAGTGAAGATGGAGACGATGGGGATCTAGAGGCGTATATGTCAAATCTTATGCGACGTGTACGCGGTGACTTATCTCCAGAACCAAGCAATACCCCAACAGCAAAAAGTTTTGAATCCGACACCAAGCGCGATGCTGAAGTAAAAAGAAAAACAGAGAATCCTCCACAGCGGAAGAATGAGAAGAAAGATGCCGCCCAGGTTCATCAATCCCAAGGATTATTGGAACTTGCCGATCTGAAAGCGACCTCGAGCAAAGTGACACAACCGCTCAATCTGACTGCCATGCGAGAGTTGGCAAATGCCTCGGCTCGCACGGCAATCGCCAAACATCGCAAGCGGCGGCATTTTGAGGGAGCTCTCGGAAAATTCCTGGTCGCTTCGATTGCCGGGGGCACTGCAGGCAGCATGATCGCTTCCGCTGACCACTACGCTCACCCCCTGTTTATGGGAGGTTGCGCAGTGGGAGTGGTAAGCATCTATTGGGGCTTTAAACTCCTAGGAGTTTTCCTCGAAATCATCCGCGACGGCTCTGATGCGGTCGAGGTAAACCCAGCCGAGTTGTCTGACGAGAGTGATCCGCTCCCGATCGACGGCTAGAATCCGCGATCGGCACAGACGTCAGCAAAGTCGCGCAAGTGATAATCGATGCCCACATAATCGAGGATGCGGGTAAGTCCTTTCAATGCGACTGCTGCTCCATCAGGACCGCTGAACCCTCCGAACTGCCCCCCTCCTTTCAGATGGGGTTCCAAGTCTAGAAAAACACCGGGGATGCCACGTCGTTTCAATCGGCGTTCGAGCTTGGGAATCTCCTGAGCAAAATCTTTCAGTATTTGATCGTGGCCACTGTCTCCAATGTCGGCGGGGACGAAATTCTTGAGCTTGTCCTCATCGACGTGGGCTTGTCGTGATTGGAGCTGCGGGTCATGGTAATCCTTGATGTGAAACCAGCCGATGCTTGGTTTCATGGCCTGATACTGCTCAAAAGTTTCCTGAGTGGAAAACCCTTGGCTAACGATATTGCCTCCATCAAAGATGGTAACCAGGGCAGGGTGGTTGACGCGCCGATGTATCTCGGCCATCAATTGGCCCGTTTGACCTACGAGATTGGCCTCGATCTCCAATCCAAACGTCAGATCGCTGCGATGGCACATCTCGGCAATTTCGCCTAGTTGATCCACAACCTGCGGAAGATGGTCCCAGGGATCGGTCCCTTTGGGGTGGTAGAACGAAAAACCCCGGATGAGTTTCGTCTCGAAGGCATGCGCCATGGCACAGGCTTTCGCGACTTCGGTCGCGAGGTACTTTTTGAACGGCACATATCGATTCGATGTGCCATCGTCGCCACTCAGCAATTTAACCTTACCGATCGGTGAACCAATCGATGCCACATTGAGGCCGAAGTCTCCTTCCAGATGGCGAAGCTTGGTGATCTCGGACTTGGTGAGCTTCATCACGTTTTTAATACCACTGCCAACATCTATGAAACGGAGACTGTAGTATTCGAGCCCCATGGCGGCCAATGCGGAATACTGCTCCCAAGCAGTTTTGTGAATGGCGGCTTCGTCGCCGAAAATGGAAATGATAACGCGGGGAGCAGCGGGCATGATGTTTTCCTGGATCGAATTGGATGGCTCGTAACGCCGGAGGATTGCAGTCCCACGGCCTGGTTTCTCTCAAATGGCCGAAACAAACTCGGCGGTCACTGTCTCAGTGATCCCGCCTCGGGCGCTGAAAGCCGCAACGACCTTCAACCAGCGTGGGGACAATACTGCCGTCATGTCATCGAGAATGACATTAGTGATGTTTTCGTAAAAAATCCCCTCGTTTCGGTAGCTTTGCAAATACAGTTTGAGGCTCTTGAGCTCGACGCACAACTTGTTGGGGATGTAAGTGAAGGTAATCGTGCCAAAGTCTGGCTGGCCCGTCTTGGGACATACCGACGTGAATTCGGGGCAGACGATTTCGATGCGGTAATCCCGCTCGGGAAATTGATTGTCAAAGGTTTCTAACTTCGTGCGGAAGTCACTCATGGGGCTCTCCTTTCGGCGAATCTCTGATTGTGGCATGATATCCTTCAGGCGCAAAGTGGCCCATGAGGAGCGTCCTGATAATTGGTGCAGGTTGAAGTGATTTCAGACTATGGTTGAAAACCCCAAAATCGCCGTGGTGTTGCTCTCCGGCGGGCTAGATTCCGCTACGACTGCCGCGATTGCACGCGACCAGGGCTATCGCCTCCATGCCCTCAGCATCGACTATGGTCAGCGACATCGGTTTGAACTGCAGGCGGCCCGCCGAGTGGCCGATTCACTTAGCGTCGCAGAGCACAAACTCGTGAAGATCGATTTGGCAAGTCTGGGGGGGAGTGCCTTGACCGCAGACATCGAGGTCCCACAAGGTCGCACTGGGGAAGAAATTGCAGATGGGATTCCTGTCACCTATGTGCCAGCCCGCAATACGGTGATGCTCTCGCTGGCCCTGGGCTATGCGGAAGTGTCAGGGGCTGCCGATATCTTTGTCGGAGTTAATGCGATCGACTACAGCGGCTACCCCGACTGCCGACCGGAGTACATCGCCGCCTTTGAACAGTTGGCCAACCTGGCCACCAAAGCAGGCGTTGAAGGGACGACAAGCTTCCGCATCCATGCTCCCTTGATTCAACTCACCAAGGCGGAGATCATTCAGCGAGGAACCGCTCTTAGAGTCGATTACAGTTTGACGCATACGTGCTATGCCCCCAACGAAGAAGGTATTTCCTGTGGCAAATGCGATGCCTGCCAGCTTCGCAAACAAGGATTTGCTGACGCAGGGTTGGTGGATTTGATAGAATATCAGAATTGAACTCGCGTTGAGATCCTGATGAAAATCGCAGAAATCTATAAATCGGTACAGGGTGAAGGATTGCTGACGGGCACGCCGAGTGTGTTTGTGCGCGCTAGTGGTTGCAACCTCCGCTGTTGGTACTGCGATACGCCGTTTACTTCCTGGCGGCCCGAAGGGATTGACTATGCTGTCGATGAGATCGTGGCGGAAGTCGAAGAGTGGGATTGCAGCCACGTGGTTCTCACCGGTGGCGAACCGATGCTGTTTGCTGAACTCATTCCCTTGGCGGAGGCGCTGCGATTGCGCGGTCGGCACATTACTATCGAGACGGCCGGGACGCTCTATTTGCCGGTCGAGTGCGACCTGATGTCGATCAGCCCCAAGCTCAGCTCCAGTGGACCAGATCCAAGCCAATTCCCCCATTGGCACCGTCGACATGAGCGACAGCGATTTCAGTTCGACGTAATTTCGCAACTGATCGAGCTGTGCGATTATCAACTAAAATTCGTGATCGATCAGAGGACAGAAATCGCCGAAGTGGAGCAGTTCCTGGACCACTTTCCTGGGATTTGCACTGACCGCGTGCTATTGATGCCTCAAGGCGTAACGCAAGAGCAGCTTGCCGCTCGTTCCGAGTGGCTGGAGCCGATCTGCATCCAGCGCGGTTGGACGTTCTGCCCACGTAAACAGATCGAATGGTTTGGGCCGGTACGGGGAACGTGAGAGAGCCGGGTCGTCATCGCCCCCGGGTGTTTGCGGGGTCGAGGACGACCCGGCTCGCTCACGGCGCATAGGTCGCAAAACAGCGTGGCGTTTCCCACAGCCGCACTTCGACGATGGGCACGTCATGTGCCCTCGTTTGATCGAAAATCAATTTGGCGATATTCTCAGCTGTGGGGTTTTCATCGAGCAAGTAAAGCGGCTCGCCCATTTCTTCGAGCATAGGGACCACAGGGTCGCGGCGACAGAGGATCATACGGTGGTCCAGGTTCTCGTCGATCCACGTGCTTACGGTCTTCTTGATGTCGCTAAAATCGAGCACCATCCCGCGTGAGTCGAGGTCCGTTCCTTCGATGCTGATCACAGCACGACCGTTGTGGCCATGCAGATAACGGCATTTGCCATCGTAATTCAACAAACGATGGCCATAGCAGAAGTCAATTTCTCGGGTGACGCGAAACATAGAGATGATGCCTTAATTCTGGAGTGTGCGGCGGAAACTACATTCTAGCAGTTTCGTCTCGCTGTGCCTACGTGCTGAACGCGATCACTCTTGCCAATATCCGCTGAAGAACTGATATTACTGGTCCCCAAATATAAAACACTATTCTTATGAGAATTAAACTCATGTCTAACTTCGCCCAACGACGCACGAAGATCACGAGCCAGCTCCGCAAGGAGGGGACAGACGCTCTGTTGGTCACCAACTTTACGAATGTTACTTATCTGACGGGTTTCACGGGTGACGACAGCTATCTGTTAATCACACCCAAGAAGTCCATCATCATTAGTGACCAGCGCTACACGACTCAGCTCTGTGAAGAGTCCCCCGATGTGGAAAAGGAAATTCGCGGGCCCGGTGTCCAGATGCTTCCTTGGGTTGCTAAGATCCTCACCAAGGGCAAGCTCAAGCGACTCTCGGTGGAGGCTAATTCCATGACACTTGCCTTGCACTCCGGATTGGAAAAGGAAGTGCCCGGTTGCGAATTGGTGCCTTGCACAGGTTGGGTGGAAGAACTGCGGCTGATCAAAGACCGCACTGAAATCGAGCGCACTCGCACCGCCTGCGACCAGGCGCGTCGCGCTTTCGAAGTGGTCAGAGCATCCCTGCGGCCGGAGATGACCGAATTGGAGATCGCCAACGAATTGGAATACCAGGCACGTAGATTTGGAGGAAAGTGCTTGAGTTTTCCGGCGATCGTGGCGGTGGGCTTTCGATCGGCTTTGCCGCATGCCAGCCCGACAAGTCAGAGCTTGAGCGCAGCCGATTTTACCCTGATCGACTGGGGGGTAAATGAGGGCCTGTATATGAGTGACTTGACCCGTGTGTTGGTGACCGGTAAACTCTTGCCTAAATTGCGCAAAATCTACGAAGTGGTGTTGAAGGCCCAGATGGCTGCCATCGCCGCAATCCGACCGGGGATCACCTGTGAGGCGGTTGACAAGGTCGCTCGCTCGATTATCGAGAAGGCGGGGTATGGCAAGCAATTTGGCCATGGACTTGGACATGGGACGGGGCTGGAGATTCATGAGGCTCCACGATTGGCCCAAGGTCAATCGAGGGAATTGGCGGCTGGCATGATTGTTACCGTTGAACCAGGTATCTACCTGGAAGGTTGGGGAGGGGTGCGAATCGAGGACGATATCCTCGTAACGCGCGAAGGTCACGAGGTGCTGACCTCGGTGCCAAAACAATTAGAAGAATGCATGGTCGGTTGATTCTTTCAAGATTGCTACCGATCAACCACAAGGAATTAAGCCGATGGCTGATCGGTCAGGGAAACGTACCCAAAAAAAAGACAGCGGGAGACGCAATATGAATAAGGAAGGAACCGGCTCAAGCGATGTGTTCGATGTCCGCAAAGTGCGTCGGCTCGTCGAACTGATGAACGAACACGAACTGGCTGAAGTCGACTTGCGTCAAGGGGATCAACGTATTCGTCTGCGTCGCGGTCAGGAACCAGTTGTGACTTTGGGGGGTGCTTCCGCGCCGGCGCCAGCGCCACCGGTTGCCGCTCCAGCGCCAGCTCCTTCTGCAGCCAGTCCACCGCCAGCCGCTGCCGCCGAAGAGGCCAATGTTGCGTTCGTCACCAGTCCGATGGTCGGTACGTTTTATCTTGCCTCTAGCCCCGAATCTCCGCCACTCGTGAGCGTGGGAGACTCCGTTGGCTCTGACACGATCGTCTGTATTATTGAAGCCATGAAAGTATTCAATGAAATCCCCGCGGAATGTACGGGGAAGATATTAGCTCGGCTCGTGGAGAATGGTGATCCGGTGGAATATGGCCAGAAGCTGTTCAAAGTCCAGCGTGGATAAATCTTCCCGGCCTTTCGTCCTTTGACCCCCGCCCCTGTTCTCAATTCCTGCCATGTATCAAAGAATTCTGATAGCCAACCGAGGGGAAATCGCGTTACGCGTAATCCGTGCCTGCCGGGAGTTGGGAATCGAAACGGTTGCCATCTACAGCGAGGGGGATCGAGGTGCTCACTATCTCGATTTGGCCGATGAGGCCTATTGCGTGGGTCCTCCTCGAGCAACAGAAAGTTACCTTCGAATCGCCAATGTCATAAGTGCTGCTGAGGTGGGGAATGTGCAGGCGATCCACCCTGGCTACGGGTTCCTCTCAGAAAATGCACATTTCAATGAGATCTGTCGCAGTTGTAATATTGATTTTATTGGCCCCAAGCCTGAGGCTATGGCCAAGCTTGGCGACAAGAATGCTGCCCGCAGTTTAGCAATCAAGGCCGAGGTGCCGGTCGTACCAGGAAGTGACGGAATCGTCGAAACCGTGGATGAAGCGTTGCGATTCGCCCATCAAGTTGGTTTTCCTGTCCTCATCAAAGCGGTAGCTGGGGGTGGAGGACGTGGCATGCGCGTTGCCGCTAATGATTTGGCCCTCAAGACAGCCTTCAATCAAGCCAGATCTGAAGCTGAGGCCGCTTTTGGTAATGGCGACGTCTACCTCGAGAAATACATCGAACAGCCCCATCACGTGGAAGTGCAAGTCATTGCCGACCATCACGGCAACGTGGTGCATCTTTGGGAACGCGACTGCTCGGTCCAACGTCGCCATCAAAAATTGATTGAAGAAAGTCCCAGCACCAGCGTCACTCAAGAAACTCGCAACGAAATGTGCAACGCAGCATGCCGGTTGATCGCGGAAGCTGAGTACACAAACGCGGCTACCGTTGAGTTTATCGTCGATAAGGAAGGCAATTATTATTTCATTGAAGTGAATGCCCGAATACAGGTAGAGCATCCTGTCACCGAATTGGTCACAGGCATCGATTTGATCAAACAGCAAATCCTGATCGCTTCGGGTGAAAAACTCTCAGTGAGTCAGGACGATATCAAGCAGACGGGTGCTGCAATCGAGTGCCGGATTAATGCCGAGGATCCCCGTAACAATTTCCGGCCCTCGCCCGGAAAGATCGAACGCTTGATCGTACCCGGTGGTTTTGGCGTACGCTTCGATTCCCATGTTCATAGTGGTTATGTGGTTCCTCCTTACTACGATTCGATGATAGGCAAGCTGCTCGTGCATCAACCCAGCCGGGTCGAGGCAATCCGCACAATGCAGCGAGCTCTCTCAGAATTGCGAGTGGATGGCATTCAGACCACAGCGGCATTGCATCAAGAGATTCTTAGCCACAGTGCCTTTGCCGAAGGTCGCATCGATACGACCTTCATCGAGCGGGAGTTCACGTTTGGCTAGATTCTTCGTGTTGCCGACTTCCAGGCTGTAGGTGGTTGCCCAACGGGAGTGAGACCATTTTCTATGCCCAGTCATTAGGCTACAATAGATGGCCTCAGAACGGGCGGAAGCGGGCGGCCACCCGGGTAAGTTGATTTTTTGAATTCGTGAAATTTGGATTGAGATATGGCTGATAATACTCTTTCGCGTCCTCCGAGAATGATGCACAACTTTCGCCGGGCTGCGATCTTGTTTGCCGGTGGACCCGCCCCTGCTGCGAATGCCGTAATCTCTGCGGCCGCTACTGCCTTCTTGCGCAACGATATTGAAGTCGTCGGCATCAAGCACGGCTACTCAGGTCTCGTGAATTATTCCCCGTCAAGTCCCTTGGTTGAAGGTCGCGATTATGTGATGGTCAATCATAAAATGCTGGGCCGCACTCGCAATTCTTCTGGAATCATGATCGGCACGGCCCGCACTAATCCTGGCAAGATGGTTTCGCATCCCTCGCACCTGGCAGATCCCGAAAAAAGTGCTCCCTTGAAGACGGTTTACGAGGCGCTCCGTTCAATTGGAGTCGACGTATTGATCTCCATTGGAGGCGACGACACGCTTAAGACCGCCAACAAATTCAAAATGTTTCAAGAGCGGTTACCGCTCGACGCGCATCGAATCCCTATCGTCCACTTGCCAAAGACAATTGACAATGATTATCGCGGCATCGATTTCACATTCGGCTACTTCACCGCCGTAGATTTCCTGGCTGCTGAAGTCCGCAATCTGTTGGCCGACGCCGAAGCCAATCGCACATACTTTCTCTGCGAATCGATGGGACGCAGCGCCGGCTGGCTGGCTTATGGAGTGGCGATTGCTGGGGAGGCGAGCCTGGTAGTGAGTGTCGAGGATGTAGTAGGCAAATACCGTGCGACTGAGGAGATTGTCGATCCTGCGACGGGTGAGAGCACTAGTCGCCCAGTCATGAACATGGATACGGTTATTCCCCGTATTGTCGCTACCATGACTGCTCGGGAACGAGAGGGGAAAGAGTATGGCGTGATCGTGATTGCAGAAGGACTTGCCGAGTTTCTCCCCAGTGAATATCTCGAAGGGGTGGGCCGCGACGACCATGGGCATATCAATATCTCGGCTATCAACCTGCATGACATTTTTTCCGACCTGATTGCCAAGGAATATACCCGGCAAACCGGTAAGAAACGCAAAGTCAACGCTGTGCAACTTGGCTACGAAGCTCGCTGTGCCAGACCCCACGCCTTCGACGTGATGCTAGGCAGCCAACTTGGAGTTGGTGCTTATCGGGCACTCGTTGAAAAACGGCTTAATGGCGTGATGGTCTCTATATCCGGGCAGCTCCAGTTGGAGTACGTTCCCTTTGATGAGTTGGTTGATCCGGAAACTCTGGTCACGGTTGTCCGCTATATCGAGCGGGACAGCGATTTCCAACGCTTGACCCGATTCCTGGAAACTTACGTTGACGACGGTGAAGTGCACCGCTGAGCGAGTACCGAAAGACTGGAATTCTTTATGAGCTTCCCTGCTCCGTTCTTTAGGTGGCGTCCCCACCCGTGGCATGGCCTGGAAGTGGGTCCCGATCCACCTCGACTGGTATATGCGTATATCGAGTTGACACCTTTCGATCGGGTCAAGTACGAACTCGATAAGAAGACCGGCTATCTGCGAGTGGATCGGCCGAATCGTACATCGTCGTTTGCGCCGACTCTTTACGGTTTCATCCCCAAAACGTATTGCGGCGAACGGGTCAAAGAAATGATGCCAGGTGCCAAGTCAGGAGACAGCGATCCTCTGGATATCTGTGTTATCAGCGAACGACCCATTAACGTGGGCGAAGTGATCCTCAAGGCACGAGTGGTCGGGGGGTTACCTATGCTTGACAACCACGAAGCGGATGACAAGATCATTGCCATTTTGGATAACGATGCTATGTGGGAAAACGTGCAGGACGTGTCCGACTTGCCGGTAATCATGGTCAATCGACTTCGACATTATTTCAGCACCTACAAAATGCTCACCCCTGACGATCCTCCCGTAAAGATCAGCGAAGCCTACGGCCGCGAACACGCTGAGAAGGTGATTGAAGCCGCATTGGCGGACTATGAAGAACATTTCGGGGAATGACGGCTGCATCACGCTGTCCACTTCACTGCCCAAATGCAATGGCAGGATGACGATTATTGAGCGTGTGGTTCGCTATAAACCGTTGTATGAGCAATCATTTGTAAAGTGATTCGAAGAAAGAGCGGTGTTTTTGCAGGGCAGCGTCGTAGAAGAAAACCTCGCCCTGGAGACCTGCGGCGCGATTCGCGTCGACCATCCCCTGCAATCGCTCAATTGGGTTGTAATCTCCGTCCGCGGTGAGGACCAGAATGCCCGGGCTGAGCAAGTGATGGTATTGTGGTGCAACAAATTGATCGACGATCTTTCGTAATTCCGATTCATAGACCGCGACTTCTGCGCGGTACACCTGAGGGCATACTTCGTCGACCCATCCGTTTTCAATCCAGATCGGCCAATCCTGTAGATACTCCTGTTTGCACCAGGAATAGATACTGGGCGCTGCGGAAACGACCGCATCAGGACGCGTCTCTTTAAGCTCTCGATACATTCGCCCCATGAATTGGTTCAGCACATTGGCCCGCCAATCGATCCAGGCGGGGTCGCGATGGTTCTCAGGTGGTTCTTTTCCATCGTGCTGCTGTTTGTACAATTCGACTGTCCAGGGGTCATATCCCCCCGTGCTGGGACAGGCCGGCAGTCGATCATCACCTTGAACGCCGTCGACGTCGTAGTTGGTCAGGATCTCCTTGAGCAGAGAGAGGACAAAATCTTGTACTTCAGGCCGCATGCCATTCATCCATTGGAAGCCATCCTTGCTGACCAGCTTTCCCTCAACATCGAGGGCCGCCCAATCAGGATACTTGCGGATTAACCAGCCACCATCGGGCTCTTGATAGGAGCAGGAGAATCCGAATTCAAACCAGGCGATGACCCGGATACCCTTGGCGTGAGCGGCGTCGACCATTTCTTTGAGCATGTCAAAGTCGTGATACCTGGGATCGACTGCCTTACCAGTTTCTCTCAGCATGATTTCACTGGGATAGGTGGTCATTCCGCGGTTCCAGACCACGACATACAGAGTGTTGATGCCACACCGATCGGCCAAATTCACGAAATCGTGAATTCCTTGAACGGAGGCAAGTGTGGGAGTGCCCACGTTGGCAACCCATACACCGCGCACGGGGCGTGCATCTGTCTCTGCATTCGCCAATTGCGGCATGAGCAGCCAAATAGCCACGAAGAGGTACACGAGTGCACGTTTTACAGACCTACGTTGAGAGGATTGCCGCCGAATAGACCAGTTTAAATATAGTCTCTCGATGACTCGGCTCAGGTAACTCATTTGGATAATTTCAAAGGAGGACCAGTCAAGCGAAATTCAAGTGGCTCATTTCCTTCCGGCTTGACAATGGCAGTAAGTCCACTCTGATCAGAATAGGTGTAGTTCTCAGGAATGAGCGAGGGACCCAGCGTTTGTTCTCCTCCAGTGTTGCGACTGACCAGAGCAGGATTTTGAGAAGCATAACAGGTGACTTTTACTTTATGCTCCCCCACAATAGCTCCATCGTATTCTGAGAAAGTGCTCAGTTTGAAGGAACCATCTTCAGCAAGCCGTGCACCCGCGGGCTGCCCCATTATGGGTTGAAACATGACGCTACCAAAAGGAAGAGGCTCATCGTTGTAGTAGACAACACCTTCCACAGGAACTACTTGTGGCCCGCGATTGCAGCCTAAAATTGTAAAAGCCGCGATGTACAACACGACAACCCCAGACGGGAAATTCGCCCGCAACTTACAAGGTCGCATTGACTGGTTCCTCTCCATTGGCGGTTGCCACGTCCTTATAGACTTCAATTTCGATATCATCGGAGATTACATGAACGCTGCCATCAACGTAAACAAACTGTGTCACGCCAGGATGAAAGCTTCCCAGGGGAAGATAATTGAATGGGATAGCATTGCCGGTTACACAGGACCCAGAATTCCGTACAACACACGCATTAGGAGGGGTTTCTGCAACTTTCATGGCATATGGACCATCCTGGAACCCAGAAAGATACCAGGGGCGTAGATTTCCCGGCGGTGCCTCAATCAATTGCCCCAAGCAGCAATCTCGATGAACGAATTCTCCGACCATAAGTGTATTGCTTTGCCCATCAGTGATTTGGGAGAGCTTTCGTTCCACCCCAATTAAATGCTTCACCGTACCACGACCAGCAGCGATGCCGATCTCTTCCACAGTCAGCGCGCCATTGTCTGGTAAGGCTCCAAATTGAGAGTTGATTAAGAGCTCACCACGATTTCTTACCGCTCCGGCTATGCCGGTATATGTGTTGACGGCACCTTGTTGATATTCAAAACCTGGAGCCACTTGCCCCGTCACCTTGGGGTCAGGCCAAGAGGGACATACATAAGACTCGACCACAACATCTCTGGTTGGATCAGCGTAAGGAGACGCATTGGTTTTCACATAGTTGAAGTCCATTCGGTCGTAGATATTTGCTTGCTCCATGTAGGGAAGGATGTCGACGAAGAAACCGTGTTTAACAAAATTAACAGGAGGTGTGGCTTGGATGTGTTCAGGAGTCCTTCCATATCCCATAGGTAGGGCACCATTGGTCGAGGCGTAGTTTTGAGCCCCCAGCCCAATCTGATGCAAATTGTTACTGCACTGAGCTCGACGAGCGGCTTCGCGAGCAGCTTGTACGGCAGGGAGTAACAGGGCCACAAGTACACCTATGATGGCGATCACCACTAAGAGTTCGACCAACGTAAAGCCGCTACGAGAATCACGCTGAGAGATTCTAACCATGATCCGGCATCTCCTAGGATTAATAAAGTAGCGGTGGCATCCAGCCGCCATAGGTTTTAATTGGTGGCTGGATGCCACCGCTGAGATGTAGCCAGCTGAAATCTCGTTCATGCTGAACTGTAACAAAAGTAGGACGCTGCCGAGCTACCCCTTACCGGCAGCGTCACCGAGATCGGTTCGTATTATCGACGATTCCGCCGACTCGTCCAGATGCATATCACTCCGCAAGCAGCCAACCACGCAGTGGCGGGTTCAGGGACAGCCACGACTGCTGCATTCAAAGGGGCACCGTACTGCGTCTGCCAAACTACGAGATCAGCATCGTTTACATTGCCATCTCCAGTGGCGTCGCCGTCGGAAAGCTGTGCTGAGCCATCACTGATGCCAAATCCTCGTTGCCAGGCAATAAAGTCCTTGCCATCCACGTCGCCATCTCCATCGAAATCGGCATTGTCTGTTACCACAGGATCAATGGTTAACTCAAAGGCCTGGATACCGTTGTTTGTGCTCAAACCATAGATGATAGCCGTGCGGCCGTTAATGGGACCAAATTTCACTTGGCCCGTGCCGTTGACATTGGGTTTCTGAATTGTACCCGTGGGTAAAAGACTTGCCTCGCCAATCTTACGGTCTGCAAGAGGCAGCGAGAGGTCGGACATGTCGTAGATAAACAGGCGAGCTCTGGCGATTGGATCCTGTGCTGCGCTAGCCTCCATGATTGCCAAAATGGGTCGACCATCGATGATCGCAAAATCCATAGGACGCAGGGTGCTTCCGTCCGAGTCAAAACTGTCAACCAATGTTCCTGTACTCCCCGAAACGTCGACGATCCGACCGAACTCACCTTGTTTTCCGATCACCGTATCTTCGTCTTGGAAAGTAATCCCTAGGCGGAAGTCACCTGCTGCCGGTGGGTCACTCGCCACGCTCACATGCGTGGCGGTGAAGTTGAGTCCATCAGTGGTGTCAAAGATGGCGAAACTATTGTTACCCGCAACTACAGGACTGTTGCCATAACCGGCCACCAGACGCGTATTGGTTCCACTGCCGATCACGTCGAACGTATCCCCCAGTCGGGCGCCAGCCAGAGGGGCACCACTGTACGCCAATGTCGGCGAAGCAGCTGCTTCATTGTCCCATCGATAGATCTTAAAGGGTGAAGTCGTCGCATTAGTAGTTAGATTGGCCATGTAGATGGCGCCATCATCGGCCACGCCGATCATATTGCGAGTAAACGTACCTCCGGTGACATTGGTGTTGTTGAAATCGACAAATCCCTTATCAACGCCAGTGGTACCATCCAAAACGCGGAGCCCTTTTACTGTATCGGGATTACCAAAGCGGCTTAAGAGAAGGAGGTTGTTGGTAGTGGGGTTGTACGCTATGCCACGCTCCAGGTTGGGAGTTCCGATGCCGTCAGCTATGTCCCAAAGAAAGTCATAAAACCCGTCCGTGTTGGTGTCAGCACTTGCCACATCACCGGCAAGAAGTTCGGCAGGAGCTCGCCATCCATCCCCTCCTCCAAATGTGGCAAGTGGATTCAGTGTTGCAGCTGTAGCCGATGAAGCACACAGCCCGACCAGAGCCGAAAGACTCAGGCTCCATAAATTGAGTTGCTTGAAGCGCATCTTCCTCATCTCCCGTAAAATCCCAGGGGCACAAAAAGAAAGTCAATCACATTAACATTGTAAAAAAATCTGTCGCCGACGGACTCCCAACGGTGTAGGGTTAGCCGTCGGCGACCGAAATCATCTCGGATCACTGCACTCGGGCAAGAGAGCAGCAAACCGCAAATCATTCTATTTCCTATTTATGGTTGTCTAAACTCGTCGGCGACCACATAGCAGTCCCACAAAGCCAAGACCCATCAAAGCAAACGTTGCGGGCTCAGGTATAACCTCGAAAGCCTGAATGCCATTGTTGGTATTCAGAGCATAAAGCCGTAGGGCACCAGAGGGTCCTGGGCCAAACTTCAAATCGCCAACACCGTTTCCATTTGGAACGAAAGCAGTGGTGTTATTGGCCAAGTCCATAAAACCGGTGGTAGTCAATAGGCTGAGGTCGCTCCCATCATAAAGACGTACATCATTGGTATTGATGTCCACAGTGGCCAAGAGTTTGTTTAGCTCGTCAAAAGCAAGTGGTGCTTCTCCCGCCACGTTGGTGGGATTTGCATTGGCAGCTCCACCGGAGAAATTTGCATCGTAAATGGTAGCCCCGGTTTGTTTGCCAACCGCTCTAGTGGAGTCGATAAAGTCGATCCCCAAGCGATAAGCCCCCGCTGGAGCCGTAGTTCCAAAAGTTCCCGCGTCCGTGAAGTTTGTTCCATTAGCTGTGGTAAACAGTTTGAAGCCAGTGCTGCCAGAACCGCTGGCGATGATCTGTGTGCCCGTCCCTGAACCGCGGACGGCCAAGGAGTCACCGGTGCGTGGAATCCCCGTGAGTCCATCAAAAGCAAGTGTTGGCACAGCGCCTTCATTGGCCCAACGATAAATCTTGAAATTGGTTGTCGTTGCAGATGCAATCGACAGGTTACCGACATATATGGCTCCATCAGCGGCAACATCAATCATGTTAATCGCAAAAGTACCACCACCGACACCGGTCATGTCGAGACTGGTAATCAGGGCACCCGTATCACCGTCCAGAACACGGACAAAGTTTCCACCATTTCGGTCAGCGAGATAGATGCGATTATTGGCAGCATTATAAGTCATGCCACGCTGAACATTAGCGCCACTCAAATAAGCGGCTTCACTTGGCGAGAGCCAACCATCACCACCACCGAAGCTGGTCAATGGCGACAATGTCAGAGCGTATGCCTGATTGACCGTACTGATCACGATCACAGCACAGAAGACCATCATTAGAAGTTTTCTCAATTGCATTAGACTTCCTCCCCACGAAATGGGACCAAGGTGATTGCCAGCCGCCACGAACAAAGCGAACTGGACTCGGATTTATTCATCCAACTTTTGTGAACCTTTAGACAAGTTATACGAAATGTCCACTCTCCTCATATTAGAGGCGATTTTCCTAAGTCGCAAACATTTAACGCGCAAAATAATCCATCGAAAGCGCAAGCAAAACTACCCCTTTATCTATCGTTTTTGCACGTTTTTTCTGTAGTCAAATCACTGAATTGGAATGCTTGTTACACGCATCTTTCACGCCACCAGTGGGCTCAAGTGGAACGAGAATTGGACGGTCGATTGATGCCACGTGAGGAACTGATTTGGTCATGATTGTGGCATTTTCATCGAAGTCCTTATTGTAATTTGGATGCACAAATCCTCAATTGCAATGGAGAAACCGGCTAAGCAAGACAGCGGGTCGCAAGCGGGTATGAACTTGCTTTACTGGATCCGATGACTCTTACGATAAGCAAGCGGCATCTTACCGAAACGCTTGCGAAATGCGACGCCAAATTGGGTTGTCCCTGCGTATCCACAGGCTTCCGCGATCGCTTCGACCGAAAGATCTGATTGCAGGAGCAATTCCTTGCCTTTATCCAGCCTGATGCGGCGAATCTCTTCCGCCGGCAGGCGACCGAAATACCTTTTGAAGTGCATTTCCAAGAATCGCCTTGAAACGGGCACCTCTCGCAAGACGTCGGCCACGTCAATTCCTTGAAATGCATGTGTTTGGATGAACCGCATCGCCTTGGTGATCATCGCGTCGTCAATCGCCAAGACGTTTGTCGATTGCTTGGCAACTACGCAAGTGGGTGAAATTAGGACTGGTGTGACAGGTGCTCGTTCACCTTGCATCATCGAATGGAGTATGGCAGCTGCCTCGTAGCCTATCCTCTGACTGGCAACTGAAATGCTCGACAACGGAGGGTTGCTAAGCGAGCAGATAAGATCATCTGTATCTGCGGCTAAGATAGCCACTTCATCAGGAACAGAAATCCCTTCCAGATTACACACCTCCGTAAGCTCCAGACCACGCCGCGCGTCCACTGCAAAAATGGCAACCGGACGCGGGAGATTATTTAGCCAACGGTGAATTCGCTTGTGTTGTTCGTCTCGCTTGATTCGTCGAGTTACGCGATAGCCTGGCCTGTAGACGTGGCAGGGAAAGTTAAGTTCGCTAAGCCTTGCCTCAAAGGCTTTTTCGCACTCCCGGGAATAATCATTGCTTGGAGGTGCATAGTAGGCAAAATGCTTTAGACCTCGTTCCTGGAAATGGCTGACTGCCATCTTGGCTCGTTCCGCTTCATTCGTGCAGACATGACCCATTCTCGGAACTTCCGGGAACACATCATCAACATTGACTGTCGGGAGACCTATTTCTGAGATCACCTTCAATTGTGGCGGTGTGCTAATCCGAGCGATGATGCCGTTTCCCTTCCAGCGGTCAGGAAGGGACCAACGACGGTCATAGTCACGTGGATCGGTTAGAAGATTCCAAGGGCCAAATTTATTGCAATAGTCGGCGATCCCCTGGACTACAGCTCGTCCCCAACTACGGTCCGTTTCGACAAGGACGGCGACTTCCAGGATCTTGCGTCTTCTTTTCTTGGGCATGTGTATTGGTAAGCAGCCGAGTTGTATTGAATTCTAAATCTGAACAGTCGAGTCAGAGCAAATACATATCGATCAGAAAGGATGGTCTCTTGGAACTATCTTCCCAACTCAAGTCCCTTAATAAACAGGCACCGAGGCTTATACTTTCCACTTAAACAGACTGGCCGCCGTACGCCTCTCAGGGGACTATTCTTCGCGAATTTTAGTATGTATTCCACCACGGAATCGGTGCAATTTGCAATGCGCAAATTACTGAAATTTCTGCGCTGGTTGTCAGAATCTGTTTTCTGTCAATTGATAGACTGAAGTAGCTAGAATCCCATTAGATATTTAGTAGTTCCAATTAGACGTGAACCGACGGGTATCCGGTCGATGGGATGGCGTCGGAGAAAAACCGAGGCTACTGCCTACGGCTGGTGAATTACCCGACTGACGCCCACGGTATTTGGAACTACTGAAACTTCCCGTTTTGAGTACAAAGTGCCTCGTTCAAAGCTTATTTGTTCTGTAGGGTTAACGAGCTCGACTTCGGGCGACGGAGTGGAAGCCGCCCTCATAGATACCGACGGTCGGGACGAAATCATTCCTCTTGGAGGCTTGTCTTTACCCTACGATAGCGAAGTCCGCTGGCAGATACTCGAGGCAACGCAAAGCGACCTGCCCACGACGGATTTCCTCCGACTCGAACAGGTCCTGACAAATCACCACATCAAAGCCTTCGAATTGTTAAAGGCCACATACCCTGAAGAAGTGGCCCGGGCTAAGCTTTTAGGTTTTCAGGGGCACATTCTCCGCCATATGCCAAGCAACGGATTGACCATGCAAATCGGCAATGCATGGCAACTTGCCGAAGGGACTGGGCTGCCAGTAGTAAGCGACTTCCAGCGTCATGATATGGCGATTGGTGGTCAGGGAGGTCCCCTGGTGGCCATGTTTCATTGGGCGCTAATGGCTCAAGAGCCGCGCCCCGCTTTGATGCTCAATCTCGATTCAGTCGCCAGTGTTACCTGGCTCAGTAAAGAAAACGAAATAATTGCTGGCGACACTGGCCCGGGTGTGGGTTTGCTGAACGAGTGGGTTCAAGAGATGGCCGAATTGCCTAACGACTCGGAGGGTCGAGTAGCGAGCGAGGGAAAGGTTGTGGGGAGTGTGGTACGCCAAGCACTGAAATCCAAGTTTTTCTCTCGGAGCTTACCCAAATCGGCTGACAAATATGAATTTGATCATATCGATCTTGCAGGGATGACTGTCGAGGATGGAGCGGCTACGCTTTGTGCGATTACTGTGGAAGCCTTTATGAGGGCAGTTAAACAACTGCCGGACTTGCCTGATCTATTGTGGGTCACCGGGCCAGGAAGCCAACACCCGGTGATCAACCAGCTTCTCACCAAGCACTTTGCGACCGTTAAGAATGTGAGTCAGCGGGGTCTCAATCCACTGACCATGGCTGCCGAGTGTTTCGCCTGGCTAGCCGTTCGACACACCAAAAGTCTACCCATTACTACCCCCGAAACAACGGGCTGCCGAAGTGCGGACTGCAGCGGCTGGATGACTTTGCCTACTCAACAATAGCTGAGAAATAATCAATATGCCACAAAAGCGCATTGGTTTCGTCGACTACAACCTGGACAACTTTCACTCCCGGGTTTACCTGGAAGCGATACGCGGTCCACTGGCCGCGCGAGGCTATGAGGTTGCTGGAGCGACGGCAATCGAGGCTGAGCCAAGCAAAGTCTGGGCTGCATCCACCAATTTGGTTTACCTCGCATCTGTTGAGGAACTTGTAAGCGAGGTCGATTACTTCGTGATCTTGGCACCATCGAATCCAGAGACACACTTGAAACTCTGCCAACAAGTGTTTCCGTTCGGAAAACCGACATTCGTTGACAAAACGTTTGCCCCCGACTTGGAAACGGCAGAGAAAATCTTTCATATTGCCGACCAGTTTGGAGTTCCCGTACAGACGACTTCTGCATTGAGAAACACAAACATTCAGAGGCGAGTCCAACGGCTCACTAGTCCTCTAGTAAGCATGTTTATCACTGCGGGAGGGAGTTCGTTTGCCGAATACGGCATCCACCCCGTGGAACTGGCAATCAGTTGCCTGGGAGCCGATGTGTTGAGTTTGATGCGTCTTGGCGATTTGCAGCATCCACAGTTCCTATTGCAGTTCAGTAGCAATCGAACAGCGATCATTGACTTCAATTCTCATGCAGACATCCCGTTCCGTGCATTGCTATCCACTAAAGATGAATCTGAGTTGGTGGAAGTGGATGCCGCCTCTCTGTTCGTGGACGCCGCTTCAGCAATCCTTGACTTTTTTGATGCCAATGCGGCTCAGATCGATCGCAAGGAGACCTTGATAATCCGTCGGATTCTAGATCTAGCCATGACGCCGGATGCCGCGTCGAAGTTTGTCGATCTTGTCATTCCAGGTGGAGAAAGACAAACGATTCCAGCACCCCATTGGAAACAATCTGAACTTCATAAGGTGAACTAGCGATGCGAATAGGAATCATTGGTGCAGGGACAATCGGTCAAAAACATGCCGCTGCTGCCAGGCAGGCCGGAACGGAAATTGCTTGGGTGATCGATTCGAACGAGTCCGTTGGCCGAGCCCTTGCTCTGGAGTATCAAGCGACTCATAGCAAACAGGTAAGCCAAATCTGGAATGATGACAGCGTCTCTGCTGTGGTCATCGGAGTCCCCAACTATTTGCATCGCACACTCGCAATTGAGGCCATGAAAGCAGGTAAGGATGTTTTGCTCGAAAAACCCATGGCCCTCTCGCACGAGGAATGTCAACAAATTGCTCAAGTGGCTGAGGAAACGGGCCGAGTTCTGCAGGTTGGATTCGTCCATCGCTACACCGGGGTAGGAAAACTGGCCAGGCAGTTATCGGCAAGAGGCAAGCTTGGAGACATTTACTCGGCCAAAGCCAATCTATTCTTCCGCCGAAACGTTCCAGGATTAGGAAAATGGTTTACCACCAAAGAATTCTCAGGTGGAGGTGCACTGATCGACGTTGGAGTTCACCTGCTGGACCTGGCCTGCTACATCATGGGTTTTCCCAAAGTCGAGTCAATTGTAGGTCAAACCTTCTCGAACTTTGGCCGTCGGATGGAAACTTACTATTACGAGAACATGTGGGCAGGACCTCCCGATCTTGGCGGCACCTGTGATGTGGAAGATGCCGCCCAGGCGTTGATCCGCTTCACCAATGGCGCGACTCTCGAATTGCACGTCGCCTGGGCGGGGAACTATCCCAGCAAATTCTTCCCTGATTCCGTCATGGGGTTCTTCGGCGATCAGGGTGGTATGGCTTTTGAACTTTTTGGGAGCGAGGTGCAGTTCACTTCAGAACACGTCGGCAAACTTGTGGACGAAAAGCTCGCCGCTGAAGACGTCGATTTCTTCCTGGAACAATACATAGACTTTCAACGAAGTGTAGAATCCCGCGTTGTACAGGGTGCAGACATCAAGCAGGCGAGTGCCGTTCAAGCCATCGTCGATGGGATTTACGCTTCCAGCCAACAACCAGTAGTCTTTTCGGTATAGCCAAGTAATATTTTCTTCTATCCCTCACCAGAAAACATGCCGGCAATACTCCGTGTAAGCGTCGGCCATGAAAGTTCTGCAATCCCAAGTTTATGCTTTTAGCAACAGCGCACACGATTGATACGGTAGTGATCGGTATTTATTTGCTGGTCAGCTTTGGAATTGGCGCGTTCGCTAGTCGAATTCTGCGAACAGGTGAAGGTGAAGAGGGCTATTATCTGGCCGGGCGAAGAATGCCGGGATGGGTCAACGGCATCTCCTACGCCGTGACTGCCATGAATGCTGATGTGGCACCACTGTACTGTGGACTAACAGCAGTGATTGGGTTGCCGATCGCCTGGTATTATTTATCGCGATTTACCTTTGCTTGGTTATTGATGGCACTGCTGTTCGCCGTTCGCTGGCGCTCGATGGGAATCCGGACAGGACCTGAATTTTATTCCGTTCGCTTCGGTGGTCACGGCGCTAAGTTTGTACGAATCTATTCAGCATTGTTTGCAATTGCCATCAATATGGTTCCCTGGTTGGGAGCCGGCCTGTTGGGAACCCATAAGATTCTCGCTCCTGTCTTTGATATTGATAGCAAGGTAACCACGTTGACTATTGTTCTGCCCCTGTTGGTTGCCTATGTGTGGATCTCTGGCTTTGCAGGCGTTGTTTTTACAGACGTTCTCCAATCTTTGGTGATCGTGTTGGCAAGCATCATTCTGCTGGCCACCGTATTGGTTGATCACGGTGGTACAACGGGGCTTACTGAAGAATTGATCGCAGCCCATCCCACCGAGCATCAGGAGATTCTGTCAGTTTTTCCAGTGCCTGGCCATGAGGCTTTAGGGCCCCTAGTGGTCCTTGCCTGGTTCATTGTGGCAACGATAGGACGAGGAGGGAGCGTTGATCTCGATGGGCAACGACTGTTTTCGGCACGTTCTCCCCGCGAAGCAGCCAAAGTCCCTATTTGGGCAGCGGGGAGCTTGTTCCTGATGCTGCTGTTACTCACGTTGCCAGTGTTGGGTCTGCTGGCAAGTCGACCGGAACTCTACCATGCGTCTCCCAGTGTTCGTGAGGAAACCTACGGGATGCTTCTTAATGAACATCTTCCTGCAGGAGTTCTGGGTATTGCATTGGCAGCCTTGCTGGCAAGCGTCATGTCCACAATCGACAGTCACATGAATTACGGTGCTCAGACATTTGTCAACGACGTACTTCGCCAACTTTTTCCACATTCCAAATGGCTCAATCCTGATTCAAAAATTTGTGTATGGATCGGTCGAATGGCGATGTTAGGAATCCTGGCTTGTGGTGTTGGCGTGATGCTGGCGGCTGACTCCTTGTTCAGAATTGCCACGATCATCGCGGGCATGTTTGCTTCAAGCGCGGCATTTTTCTGGGCGCAATGGTGGTGGTGGCGGGTGAACTTCCTCTCGTGGGTGGCCGCAATGGTTTGTGGACCGCTGGTGTATTTCGGACTGGGCTGGTGGTTGCCTCAATGGGAATGGTGGGCAACCCAAATTGCCGTCAGTCCTGCCAATGCCGACACTATGGCGATGCTGCAAGCAATCATCTCCATCTGCTTGACGACGATTGTCTGGTTTGTGGTTGCGCTGGTGACTGCACCTGAGAGCCACGAGACACTTTGTAACTTTTATCGCCGCGCACGCCCTTTAGGAATCTGGGGACCTATTCGAGATTCGGTTCGCACTGAAGAGGGCTTGGATACTCCTGTGCCGCGTTTACTCTTGGCAGGATCACTCGTGGGATTACTTGGAGCGGCCTGGATAGCCGCGGCTGTGCTGGGACTTTCGCAGTTAGTAGTCGGTCAATACGGTAACTCTCTTATGCTTGGAACCGTTTCCCTAGTCGGAGCTGCTATGTTTCTGCCGCTTTTTCGTTGGCATATTAAGCGAATGGAGGATTCTCAACTTGCTACCCCAACTTGATGGGCCGCAATACGTTGAATAGTAAATAATGCACCACTTAGCAAATCATATTCGAGTTGTTTCTCCGTTTTGCCATAGAAAACGATCGCCTGCCCGGCTGTTCTTATGTCTACTGGCAATTTTACACCTGGGTTCGATGGCCACTGCAGATGCCATCGAAACCGAAGTCATCGAAATGGATGATTTCGACGTGGTGATTGCGGGGGGATCAACTGCCGCATTCGCTGCGGCGTTCTCCTCGGCCAAAAGTGGTGCCAAGACCGCTCTGTTGGAACCAACGGACTGGATTGGTGGGCAGCTTACTTCCAGTGGGGTGCCTGCGGTGGACGAGGCATGGCACAGTATTCGCGATCCTGAGACCAAAGAAGTTCTCCTCAACGTAGCCCAAGCTGCGCGAGACCCCAAAAATATGCCCCCAAGTTTCCGCCAATCGCTCGAAGCGATCGACGACTGTGGTGATTGCTGGGTAAGCCGGTACTGTTTTCGTCCACGCAAATACCTCGAACAACAACTCAAGCCTATGCAACTCGAGGTTGGAAACCGCCTCAGCGTGTTTCTTGAAACAGTCGTCAAAGATCTCGAAGTGGACAACGATAGTGGGCGCATCATCTCTCTAACTGCCATTCGCAGATTCCCGGCCGACAAGCTAGAGGCTCGTGGATACGATCGGCTCCCCTCTGAAGATCTTCCTGACTGGTATTCGCCGAAGTCTTCTCCTCGCTTCACCAAAGAGGTTTTAAAGTTTGGTTCATCCGCTGGACGTACCCCGGTGTTTATTGATGCTACCGAATGGGGCGAGTTGCTGGCATTGTCTGGTGCCGATTATTTGCAAGGGGCGGACAATCTTGAGGGGGATGAGGAAGGAAATGAAATCTGTGGCCAGGCGACTGTCTTCTGCTTCGTACAGGAACTCCATGCCGAAGTACAAGAGCAACCCGATTGCGACCGAGATTTGTCTACCTTTGGATTTGCCGATTACGCTGGCAAAGAAAATGCATGGGAATTGATCTGGACTTACCGCCGCATCAAAGGAAAAGGCAAGCCGGCATCTGGAGACCTCTGTTTGCAGAACTGGGGGTACTCGGGCCGACGCGGCGATGGGGGCAACGACTATCCTTTTGGCTTTTTATTCAAGTCTCGTGACGAAACGATCGCGGAAATCGCCGATTGGCAAGGTGGCATCGACCTCAAGGTGCTCGCGGCAGCAGAAGATCGTGCGTTCGGTTGGCATGAATGGTTCCGGCAGCACGTGCCAGAACCTGTGAAGCCAGATCAGATTACCCTCAATGGAGCTGAGCTGGGAACGGGGCACGGCTTGGCTAAACTCCCTTACATTCGTGATACCCGGCGCTCAATCGGATTGGATGGATTTGTGCTCAAGTTTGGAGACATTTCAGGCCCCGCCAGCCAAGTCACCGGCACGAAGTTTCCCGACCGCATCGCCTTGGGGGCTTATGCAGCAGACATTCATCCCCTGGTGTCTTGCTCCTACCCGAAGCTCACACATTCTGCCCACGAAACACTCCCCTTTTATTTACCCTTTCGTGCGTTGACTCACTATCGATTTTCCAACCTGTTGACGGCCGGCAAGACCATGGCGCAGAGTTTCCTGACCAATTCAGCTACTCGGCTTCATCCCATTGAGTGGTCCACAGGTACCGCGGCAGGTGTTGCAGCAGCTTATATGGCCGAGACAGGGAAGAATTCCAAGCAGGCGCTACAGCAGATCCAGGAAGTGCAACGAAGAGTCAAAGAGTTCACGCCCATCGATTGGACGATTCCCGAGCAATAGCATTCAGCGAGATTACTTGCCGCATAACGAGAGGCGAGGTGTCCGCAAAATAATCGAGTTTTTGTAGAAAGTTCAAATTGTGAAAGTTTACTGCTCCTTCATACTGCTCTACTTACTTTGTGGATTGACAATCCCTCAAGCGTACGCGGCAACACCCGAGGTGCGCGGTACATGGCTAACCACCACGGGCATAGATCACATCCGGTCCGGAGTTCAAACTCCCACCACCATGCAAGATCTCCGTGCAGTCGGTCTCAACACGGTCTATGTGGAAACTTGGAAGAACGGCTACACGAACTTTCCTTCGCACACTCTCAAGTCCATCATTGGCACTACAGATCGTAATCCTACTATAGGTACCTCGCGCGACTTGTTACAGGAAACGCTTATTCATGCCCATCGCAATCAGATGGCGTACTACGGGTGGTTCGAATACGGCGTCATGAGTCAGTTCATTGGTGCCGGGGGTAATCCCAACAACCCTCTTTCAAACTACATGAAAAGCCGAGGTTGGTTGCTTCAAAATCAATCCGGACAGTATGCCGATGGGACAAACGGCGGTTTTGCCTATATGAACGTAGCCGTCCCCGAAGTTCGACAGTTTATCATTAACATGACACTCGAAGCAGTGAACCGTTACGACTTGGACGGAATCCAGTTCGACGATCACATGGCATGGCCCGTCAACTTTGGTTTCGACTCGACGACCATTAATCTGTATACGTCGCAAACGGGAAATCCCGCACCAACTTCTCCGACAAACCCACAGTTCAGTGCCTGGCGGCAGCAAAAGGTCACTGACTTCGCACTCGAGTTTTACACTGCCGTCAAAAACGCCCGTCCGGAAATCAAGTTTTCTGTCAGCCCGTCCATTACCACCTTTTCGACCACAAACTACAACGTAAATTGGCCTCTGTGGGAAGCTCAGGAAATCTTCGATGAGTTTGCGATTCAGATGTATCGCTCAAACATTTCAGATTTCAATTCCATCGTGAACGCACAGGTTAATCCATTTAAACCCAACGACCTGGAGAAACTCGTATTCGGTTTGCGAATTAATCCCTCTCCCTTAACTCCCTATGCAGACTTACAATCCATGATTCTACGCAGCCGTACTGAAGGCGCCTCCGGACATAGCCTTTGGTTTAGTGATGGAGTCTTGGAGTCGTATGAAAACCAGTTGACTGCCTTCTACAACGTCGCCGGTCTGGGCCATGCCCAGAACCCCAACTTTGCCGCGGAGCATCGCCCGGCTCCAATCGTCGCTAATAATACAGGTAGCGGCCTCTGGAACGTGAACGTGACCAGTTCAGATCGCTATCGCATTGTCGCCAAAATTGGCAGCTTCTGGACCGAATTCAATGTGGCGGAACTAACAGCTGGCGCGCAGCAGTTTCTCGTTCCGGGGGCTACGCAAGTCGAACTCTTGGTCGATCGCCGTACGGCCACTTCTTTTCTTGGCGACTTCAACGGCGACAATTTCGTGGATGGGAAAGATTTTCTTTTGTGGCAGCGCGGCAGAGGTTTAGTCTCAGGTGCCACAGCATTCGATGGTGACGCCAATGCCGATGGCAAGGTCGATGCAGCGGATCTCGCCCGCTGGCAACTGAACTTTGGTTGGTCGCAAGTGCAGGGTGGCTTTAGCCAAGCGAGCTTTCCAGAACCTTCAGCAATAGTAATTGTTACAACGATGATGTTTTTCTATGTAACATTAATCCGAAATTACAAAGTCTTGCGTTGATTCTCTGAATCGGTTCTGCGACGATTTAAGTAAACATGCTGCTCAGCAGAGAGGTTAGCTCAGTTGGTAAGAGCCCTCTTCAAGCGAATCAACCTGGCTGTCATGGTTCAATAAAAATGTGAGCCGACGGGTACCCTCTGGGTGGGCTAGCATCGCGTGAGCCGGTGTTTGGGCATAGAATTGAAGTCACCCGAGGCTAGCGCTACGACTCACAAGAGCTTAAATCCAATTTTTGAAACCGCCTCTAAACACTTTCGTTCTTAAGACATCCCATGAATAGCCGCCAACTTGAAAAACTGGGAGTGCCACCTGGTTGTATGAAGAGCGCCATCGGTGGTATTCAAAGTTCTGCTGCTGGAAAACGATTTAGCGGCAAGGAGCTTAAGAGGTTTATTCAACAAGTGCTCGATGCCCCAACTGATTTTACGGAAGACATAGATTTCAACCAGTTAGCTAAAGACTTGATCGAAGATCGGGAGTTTGTCCGGCCTGCGCCGATTGATTATCTCACCTGGGGAGACGAAATCGACGCCGATGCGCACAAGCAAATGCAACAAGCGTGTGGAGTGCCTGGAGCTGCGGCGGCGGCACTGATGCCAGATGCGCACGTGGGCTACGGTTTGCCTATCGGCGGCGTGCTGGCAGTGGAGAATGCTGTGATTCCTTATGCCGTGGGAGTCGATATAGCTTGCCGGATGAAGTTGTCGGTCTTGGATATGGAGCCAGCCACCCTCGACAAGCAATTCGATCACTACAAGACCGCCTTGGAAAAGGGCACTCGATTTGGCGTTGGTGCCGCACACCAGCGTCAGCAGGACCACGACGTGATGGATCAGGATTGGGGCGTTACCCGAATTACTCGTGAAAAGAAAGATCTGGCGTGGAAGCAACTCGGTTCGTCCGGTTCAGGGAACCATTTCGTTGAGTTTGGTTTGTTGACTGTTGATCATGCAAAAAATGAACTCGGACTCTCTGCAGGAAAGTACGTAGCCCTGATGAGTCATAGTGGCAGTCGCGGCGTGGGAGCGGCTGTTTGCTCGACATACAGCCAGATCGCCCGTCGCCAATTGCCCAAGCGGTTCGAAGACCTGGCCTATCTCTCCTGGCTGTCGATGGATAGCGGGGAAGGACAGGAGTATTGGGCGGCAATGAATTTGATGGGCGACTATGCTGCTGCGAATCACGACGTGATTCACAAATTAGTGACGGCCCTTGTGGGCGCTCAAATCATCGCCGGCGTAGAAAACCACCACAACTTTGCCTGGAAGGAAACCCATGGAGGCCGTGAACTGATCGTGCATCGCAAAGGAGCCACTCCTGCTGGAGCTGGAGAGTTGGGAGTCATCCCCGGCTCGATGGCCGACCCTGCATTTGTGGTTCGCGGAAAAGGGAATCCGCAGAGCTTGAACTCAGCAGCGCACGGTGCCGGACGGCGAATGTCTCGCCGGAGAGCCAAGGATACCTATCGTTGGAAAGCCGTGTGCAACGACCTGGAAGCGAAAGGAATACGCGTCTTGTCCGCCGGCGCCGATGAGGTTCCTGGCGCGTACAAAGATATTCACCAGGTGATGCAGCACCAGGCGGACCTCATCGAGCCCATCGCCCGCTTTGATCCCAAAATTGTCAAAATGTGCGGTGACGGGAGCAAGCCGGAAGACTAGAACCGGTTTCACAATTGGATCCCACCCGCACCGATACTCTGTGGGGTCTCGCGCGGGGGGAGATTGGTTACTCTCTCGGTCGGGAGTCGCACTCTTTCAGTGCGATCTCCCGGTGCGCCATCTGCCGCAATAGAGGCCGAGCACTGCCAACGAAAGGACCGCTGCGGAGGGCTCAGGAACGGCGTACACAAAATTTGTCTTTGCCGTGAGAGGACTCGAACCCACGGGTTTGAGCGTTATATTTCCACGTAATGAATCATAATCATATTCCCAAATAGCTTCGTGAATTCGTATAATTTCCAATTCGATGTGATTAAAAGAACTATATAAACTTATAATGGAAACCTGACCCACTTCCCCAAGGCTGCTTGGTGCCAGATACTCGGCCTCAAAAATAAGTTGATGAGGTCGGTAATAAGGGAATGGTGCCGAATAAGCGAAATTAATCAGATTAAATATTTCTATCTTTGTATTGGAAAGCGGATCGGCAATCTCGAAAGTGCCACTAATACTGCCAGGAGTAGTATCTCCAACAGCGAGAAAGTCGCACTGAGGCAGACTAAAGCACTGGGTTACCTGGAGCGGAACATTCGCATAGAAGCTGAGCTCCACGGCCTGAGCCGATGTGCAGATGGCCAACGTGACCGCTAACGCGAGAGCCCGAGAGAGAGATGCGGTATTGAGGCGGTTGGTGATTCGGGTAGCAAAACTTTGACGACTGGCTAGTGTGGTGGCGTTCATTAGACAACCTTTCAATTGGAGTGTCCTTAGAGAAAAACGAAACGACAAGTGACGCGGGAGATTACTCGGCTGAGTTCCCAGGTGAAAAGAGCAGCAAGACAGGTCCCGCCGCTACGGAACAAGACTGAATCCCCGACAGAGGCGATTCTGGGCCATGGTCAGCGTTCCCTGGTGGATTCATCCTGATACAGCAACAAGTACGCCTCTTCCCCGCCCAGTTTAGTCGCTAGGCGGGGAAATAGCAAATTCTGCATCGTTCTCTAGCCAGCGACCGGAGCGGACGCATATGCAAACCAATAAAAAAGCCCGGCGAAACCGGGCTGTTGTGCGACCTAGTGCGTTTACACGCAATACTGCTCAAGTGAACACTATACCCCGTAGGGGAGTCGAACCCCTGTCTCCGCCGTGAGAGGGCGGTGTCCTGGGCCACTAGACGAACGGGGCGAGGACGAATGCGGAGGTTGGAATTCGGAATTCGGAATGCCAGCGGCTCAGCACCAGAACTGTCATTTTGGCTTTCGCATCCGCGTTGTCAAGGTTAGTGCACCACCGTGGAACTGTCGTCTTTCTTCTATTCCGCAATCCGCAATCCGATTTCCGCATTCAAGAGGTGATTCCCTTGGTGAGGGTCATGAAGGCCGTTTCCAGGTTGATCTCCTCTTCGCTGAGCCGCGTGAGGGAGTGCCCGTTGTCTAACAGCAGACGGGCAAGCTGGCTGTAATCGTGGTCCCCTGCGATCAGTGTAACCCGCAGGCCTTGCTTGTCGTTTTCAACCTTCTCAACCGTTGCGTGCTGCTCGAGTAGTTTGCCGGCCGCCTCGCGGTCCGTGGACACGTCGATCTTGAGTACCGTCTGCTGGCGGACTTGCTTCATCACGTCGGCTACGTCGGCGTTCACGATCAATTCCCCGCGCTCGATGATGCCTATCTTGTTGCATATGTCCGCCAGCTCGGGGAGGATATGGCTGGAGACCATGATCGTCTTACCCATGTTGCGGAGTTCTTTCAGCAGGCCACGAATCTCGATGCGTGCCCTGGGGTCAAGTCCGCTAGCGGGTTCGTCCAGGAGCAAGACCTGAGGATCATGTAACAAGACTCGAGCGAGGCCCAATCGCTGGGTCATGCCTCGCGAGAGACTGGTCACCAGTTCATTTCGTTTGTAGCCCAGGTCCACCAGATCGAGGACCTCGTCGCAAATCTTGCGGCGCTCGGGCCCCTTGATACGATAGGCGGCAGCAAAGAACTCAAGGTACTCGATCACCTGCATGTTGTCGTACACGCCAAAAAAGTCGGGCATGTATCCAATGATGCGACGAATTTCTTTGGGCTTGGTATAGATCGAATACCCCCCCACATAGGCCTCGCCCCAGGTGGGATTGAGCAAGGTGGCCAAGATGCGCATGGTGGTTGTCTTACCCGCACCATTCGGTCCAATAAAGCCGAACACGTCACCCCGGTCGAGCTTTAGCTCGATTTTATTGATGGCAAACAGTTCACCGTATTTTTTTGTCAGGTCGTGAACTTCGATCATTGTTTGTCAGTTGTCCGTTGTTAGCTGCACGGGTATGAGAAATCTGTAGTAGAGCCAATAGCGATCTTTGTCGCTTCCAAGTGGCTTTGTAGCGTCATACCACTTGCTGCCCTGATCGCCGCTCTTGCTGATGAGAATCGCCAATTCAGGTTGATCGAGAAAATGACTCATGTCCAAGAATGACTGATAGCGATCCAACATGCCAGTATAGCGTTCACCGCTGAGTGCATGAAAAAACATCATCGTCTTGGCAAGGCGGGTCATGTCTTCCTGTGCTTGCCGAAATGGTACCGTGCCGTCACTGGCGGTATTTGTGATCGTCGTATCCCCGGCCGTCGCACTGGTAAGCAGGGTTTTGACCATCCTGGGTTGTTTTGCCTCGCTCAAGTCAAAGGTAGTTCCTGTCGGGAGCTGTCCTATGTTCCACGCCCATTGTCCGTAGATTAACACGCAATCTTCCAGTGTTTGACCTGAATCATTGGTAATCGTACCGGCAAGCAGTTGATCGTCTGTCCTCGACAGAGATTGCTGCAAGGGAAAGTTCGTTTGACAATTCCAACGAGAAGTAATCGTTTTTGTGGACCACAATTGGACGGGTACCTGCTCCATGGCATCGAGTGAGGGGGTAAAGCGATATCCTCTGTCGAATAGCGACGTCTGGCCGCTACTCGATTGCATCCCCCCCAGTGTGTATCCAGGCTGACCCAGCCATGCTACCAGGTGGTTGTTTTCAATCTCGTCATCGTCAAACAATACCGGGCGAAATGAGAGGTCCAGTTTATCCACTTGGGGCGAAAAGAAGTGTGTCCAGATGGTGCCTCGCACAGAATCGTTGGTCGCATCGAAATCGATAAACTCCACCTGATTGACCCGTTGTTGGTCACCCTTCTGCCAATTGGCATACCAATAGGCAGCAGCCGAAATGACTACCACCGTCAGCGGAAAGCTAATCCATGTGAATTCGGGGCGGCGAAAAACCTTGGTCACTAGATAGTAGTCGCCGGGACCAATAAGCAGTATATAGCCTATGACCAGAAACGCGACCAATGCAAACGGCACAACGGTGACACCTACAAACGACTGATCCAATACATTGCGTACCTGAGTGATAATGTCTTCATTGCTTAGTTCAATAGTCTCATTGGTCCCTAGTTGGGAACTTCGATTGTCACCCCAGGCAAACACTCTCTTTAAGAAACTGACGCGACCCGACCAGTCCCGCAGCGGTGGCCGATCAAAATCGAGTCCCACGAAGGTTAATTCGCCAAATCCCAGGTACGAGCGAATCACCAGCGGCACATCCACTTGACCGCGTGACACCACAGCTTCTTTTTTTCCACGGATTTCAGCAAACACGGGAACCTGGAAATTGACTCGTCGGTCTGGGGTGACTGATTTCTCAGAGCCGCTATAGATTTCCAAAGCCTGTGACTGTTGAATGTCGACGATCTCGGAGAGTTTCCCTGGGACAAGGTCAACAAGTGCCCCGTTAGTTCCCAGTAATTCTTCGGCTTGCGATCCGCAAAAGATGACAAGTTTTCCTCCCAATTCGACCCAACGACGCATTGCCTCGACTCGCCCGGGGCTCTGCAACAATGGTCGATACAATTCAGGCTGCGAAGTGCTAAGAACCAGTGTGTCGACCCCTTCGTAACCCTGCCACTGAGTTGGGAGCTCGGAAGTGGATTCTAAATGAACGAGTCGTGTACGAGTAAGTTCGTTATCGACTTCGTTGGCCAAAAGATCGCCGAGCCCCAACGACGGGCCGAGAACCAAAACGAGTCGACTGGTAGCAGGCAAGCCTCCAGTGATGATACCCTCAACAGCTTCTGGACCCGCATAAAATGTGCGCTTGACTTGAATTTTGCGATCAGCGGAAATGAATCTCGCTTCGAGTGGAGCAATCGACTGCCCCACGCGAACATACAGCTGAACCGTAGTTGTGCGCCCTGGTTCTATTCCGACTGGTCGATTGGGAGGATTTATCACGGTCGTGGGAACACCATCGCCATCGGGAACGATAACTTGAAGCTCCCCCGTCAGAGCATTCGAGCCGCCTTCGATATCCACTTGCACCGGTGTCCAATTCCCGAGCTTATACGCGCCCGCAAAACCAATACGGACGTTGGTAATCTGTGGTTTTTCCTCCTGGGCGTGAAGTATGCCGCCGCTCGGCAAACTGAGGCCGAGTCCGAAGAGAAGAACTAGTAAAATCCGAGTAGTGAATGTCACGGCTTCTCCGCGTCGTCGCAGGTGCAAACCAACAATCCACACCCCGGACAGCCCGAGCCATACTTCTCGGCAACTGCCGCCGAAAGATCAACGCCTGCCACATTCGCTATCGTTGTGAGCCAGGCCAGCACATCGGCAAATTCTTCCGCCTGCTCGTCAGGACTCCCTTCTCGCAAAGCGGCCGCCAACTCGCCTACTTCTTCCATGAGCCACATAAAGGTTCCATCGATGCCACGTGCCACGTCCTTCTCCAGATACATCTCACGAATGAGTTGCTGAAAATCGCGGAGTGAAATGGTGGGTTCGGTTGGTGGCATGGATAAGCCTGCTGACGCGAAGACATGAATATTCCGGTCAATTCAGAATAATCGGCAGCGAAGAAATAGACCAGGGCTTAATAGCCGACGGCGAGAATTCAACCTCGAGTTGATCAAGAGTTCCGCTAGAAGAATGACAACATTGGGGTTATCTTGATACCAGCGAATATGTGAGAAAGGCTTTTGTAGTGGAGAATCCCTCGATGTCGGAATTTGTCACGGTGGCCAAGGTAGGAGCAATCCCGGCAGGGCAGGGGGGTACTTTTGCGATCGGGGAAAAGTTGGTTGCCGTGTTTAATCGTGACGGCACTTATTATGCCATCGACGATCTCTGCCCCCACATGGGGGCCTCGCTCGGGGCTGGCCAACTTGACGAACAAGGGGCTGTCACCTGTCCTTGGCATGCCTGGCGATTCGACGTCTGCGACGGCACCTGGCGGGACAATCCACGGCTGAAAATCCCTTCCTATCCTGTAAGAGTTGTCGGAGACGAAATCCAAGTGCAGCTCGTCGATCAGAACGCGAAACCGGCTGAAGAGTAATCACTGGGTAGTGTCTGAGAGAGATGTAAACTTAA
Organism: uncultured Planctomycetaceae bacterium; assembly: GCA_937925545.1. Taxonomy (GTDB): domain Bacteria; phylum Planctomycetota; class Planctomycetia; order Pirellulales; family Lacipirellulaceae; genus Bythopirellula. Next base: position 137,039 of record CALALR010000011.1, on the reverse strand, counting down.
TATTCTGTTCGATCGTCATCAACTCCTCCGATTGCTCATCCGCCGGTTTGATTGCGGGAATCAAGTTGATTTTGAAACTCAGCGAGGAATGGTCAGGTCTTCCTAGCTGCTGATCAAAGAGCACGGCTCCTGTTGAAGTTTGTTCGCCCAAGGCCAACCCTTGGTTCTTTTCATCAGGTTGCAGTGAGAAAGATACGCTTTGCGAAATGTTGATCGGTTTTCCAGATTGAACTTCACTTACTTCATAGCTGTATTCCGCAGATAACTTGCCTACTGCCGGCACTTCTAGTTCGTTTGTTCCCTTCCAAGTCGTCTCTTCCCTTAACTCATTGGGGGGCATAGATAATGGTCCGCCCAAACGAGCCAACGACTCGAAACTCGCAACTCCCCCATCTTGAGAATAAAGTTTTCCGCCTGGTATCGATTTCACAGCATCGGCCAAATCGGTTGGCAGGTCGAGAATGTTGACTTTGCCTTGGGGAGTCATGGAAAATTGTACAGGTTCCTCGGTTAAACGACGGTCTATTGGTACCAACATTGCCGCGTATCCCTGTGGATGCTCTTCGGCAAGAGAATCATAAGCTACCTCCTGCCCATCAGGTCCTTTGGCAGTCAACGTATAGGACTTTACTTTAATCGAGATCGTCGCCGTACCATTCTCAGTAACCTCGACAACTTTCCAATTGAAGTCGATCTGTTGGGCAACGTCAGCGATCTGTTTGATTCTTTCCCCGCTGCCAGTATTGAGTCGTGCTGTCTGGGTCAGCCGATATTCATGTGATTCCCCGGCAATAAACTTCCACCCGAGTTCGGTCTGCGCCTGCGATATAGTGAGCGGTATAGTTGCCAACCAAATAAATATCCATAGCCTCACGGTTTATCTCCTCGCTTGCGGTTTCGCGGGTTTTGCATATCTAACCTGGCCCGGCAGCCAGCCATCATACTCTTTGACAAATGGCCAACGCTGCATGGGTTTCCCAATCTTCACAGGATTCTGTTCGACATAGCGGATCATACGTCGAATATCATCCTGAGTATTCAGAAACACCTTCCACCCGGGGACACCCCAGACAGGATGTTCTGGTCCATGAGCAAACTGTGGTGACTCTAGAATTACAGATCGACTTGCATCCTGCAATCGCTTGATCATCTCTTCGGCCTGCAACCGATGCTTGCGAATAAGAATGTGGACGTGGTCAGGCATGATCGCGCAGGCGTAGTAGGTGAGGGAATTCTCACGGATGACTTTGTCAAAGCAATCGGCCATCAGCGGACACTGAGCATCATAGAAGGTCTGCAGCTCATGTTTTAAAAGTCCTTCGGCAGCCCCATAGAACTCAGAAATTTCACGACTGGACGGTTGCACTTTTTTACGACCGGAGTGAATTTCTCCGAGTGGAGCAAGCTCTACACAGCGTAGTTCGCTCGACGTGCCTCCCCGGGGGTCGTTGGGGAGCCAGTAGCCGTATGCGGTCCAGATAAGGTGATAGGCGGCGACCATCGGTGAAGTTTTCCTCGCGAAACCGCAAGCGGGGGATCATAACTTTCTTAGTATTGCGTTCATATTTTTCTTGTAGGCTTCGACGCCAGGTTGGCCATAAGGATTCGTACCCACCAGCCGTCCTTCGACAACCGTTGCCAGCATGAACATCTGGAAAAGCTGGCCCATGACGAATTCGTCGATCTTCGGCAAGCGCAGATCGGCCGTCGGCCGATTGTCGTCACGATAGGCCTGATTAGTACCCTGCGTAGCGGCTGCCAACACGTCGGGGATTGTTTTCTCTGCCAATTCATTAAGTCCGTCCTGGTTAAACTTACTTGTCCCGATGGGGATAGGTGCACTTCTAGACTCTTGAACAATGATGTTTGTGATTAACTTGTCGCGTTTGCCCTCTTGATGCTGTTGGCCACGGGAGTGAAGATCACGTGTATTGACGACCGTAAGTGGCAAGGCCCCACTTTCTCGTTTGCCTAAGCTCTCGGAGAGAAGTTGGTCGTACCACAATCCGAAAGCTTCCAATCTTTTACCCCACGTCGAAAGCAAGCGTACATCACAGCCGCGTCGATTTTCCATAAGATGGCAGATACCGGTGTAATCGAGAACGACATTCTTGCCAACGGGAGCTGAACGGAAGTGCTCATTCATCGCGATGGCCCCTTCCAGGAGTTGCACAACATCAAGCCCCATGATTGCGGCCGGCAAGAGACCGACGGCAGACAATACGGAGAAACGCCCCCCGACTCCATCGGGAACCGGAAAAATCTCTCGGCAACCGAGCTTCGTGGCAAGGTCAAACAGTTTTCCACTTGTGCCAGTGACTGGTACGACCAGGTCTCCAAGCTGATCCTGATTTGAGCCTAATGAGCTTTGGAGTCGATTGAGCAGAATCCGAAATGCTGCTGCAGTTTCGAGCGTACCGCCACTTTTGCTGATCACAACGATTCCCCAGCGGTCAGTGACATCCCCGCTCGAGAGTGCCGTCGGGAGCAAATCAAAAAGCCCCTGCAAGGCATCGTTGTCGACATTGTTTCCTTCAAAGCTAATCCTTGGTCGATTCTGGCGTTCTGAGCGGGATAATTCGTTGTAGTAAGGATGGCAACAAGATTCCAAGAGAGCGCGTGCCCCCATGTAGGATCCTCCAATTCCCAACAGGACAACACGATCAACCACAGCAGAAAGTCGATTGGCAGTGGCAATGATGCGCCCCAATTCACTTTCCGATCCATCGTTCGTATACTCAGTCAACAATCGCTCAGGAAGATGGTGAAATCCTGCATCAAGTGGTTGCCGGTCAGAGGATGGCTCCACACCATCAGCCCACAACTGGGCGTCAGCAAGCACCTCGTTTCTTGCTGCGTCGAGTTGCGGTGCAAACTTGTCCAGCTCGTCTGGAGCTAAACCGTGCTCTGGCAAATACGTGCCATGGGGATCATAAATGATGGAAGCAGTGGGCATGTGAGGCCTCTTGCGGGGAAAACTGTTGTGAAATGGTGATTTCTCTTAATCGGGGCCAATTCTAACAGGTAGCGACACGCGAGGGGAATCGCCAATTATGGTGGCTTAGGTTATTATAAAACTAGGGTTGTTTATCAAGCAGCCACATTCAATTCTGTTCGATAGCTTACTGCTGGAAAGTCGCGCATGAAAAAGACAGTTCTCCTCGAAAAACTTGAACAGCTGCGGGCTGAACTCTCGGCATCCTCGGCGCTTGACGAAAGCCGTCACGAGCAATTGCAAGCGTTGATCAACGAAATTGAACGTACTGTGGAAACACCAGCCCCGGAAGACCACGGAAGTCTCGCGGACGATGTTCAGGATTTGGTTTTGAAATTCGAGACAGACCACCCCAGAATTACCAGTGCACTTAATCAGGTTGCCTCAGCACTGGCAAACCTGGGGATTTGAGATGGCATTTAAGCCTGAGAAGCCCTCTTCGCCATATAGTTGCAGTTGGACCATTGGCGTGGGATACTGAACAGAGATACAATTGTATCAAATGGCTGTAAATTACGCTTTCCTTGTTATAGGGGATACTTTGATGAACAAAACCTTAATGCTGGTAGTTGGTTGTGTGTTTGGCTTGGCCTTCGTTGACAAGACCCATGCCCAAGTTGCCTATGTAACCTATTACTCACCAACTCCAGCTTGTGCTGCCCCAGCTGCAGTGCCGGTTACCACTTACTATGCCCCTGCACCTGTAGTTGGCTACCAGCCAGTTCCCGTAGCCTATACTCGGTATCGTCCACTGCTAGGGGGCACAGTGACTCGATATCGTACGGCTTACGCTCCTGTGGTCGTCGCCCCCACACCCGTGGTGTATGGATATTAAGTTGAGGTGCTCGTTGTCAGTCGCTAGGCGCGAGTGTGCTCATGGCCCCTGAGAACTCGCGTCTCGAAACGAACGCCTCGCGCCTCCTGTTATGGCTGAACTCAAAACATTCCTTTTTACCGACATCTGTCGCAGTGTCGATCTCAAGAACGAGATGGTCGGCAGGAGTGTTACTGAACGCGACATGGCGTTCATCCAGCAGATTCTGATGCCACATCGAGAGCGGATCGAGGCCCAACTTGAAGAGATGACAGGGCGGGTTGTCTCGACCGCAGGAGACGGTCATTTTCTGGTATTTGGCAATACGATCCAGGCGGCAATCTGGGCCGCCGAAGTTCAGAAAAGCCATCTCGAGGACCCCATCGAAACGCCCGGTGGAGGTCAGGTGGAGGTGCGAATCAGCATGCATGTGGGCGTGCCCCAGGTCGATCCCACAGCACCTGACAATTTCGTGGGAAAAAGTGTCGATTACGCATCGCGCCTAAACGATTACGCCACGGGAGGGCAGATTCTCGTCTCACGAAGCGTGATGGCAATTCTCGATGACGTCGGGCTGGAAGGGATTTCCTTTCACCTGCATGGCCGTCGTCATTTAAAAGGAATTGGTCACGTCGAAGTTCATGAACTTCTCTACGACAAACATGGTCCGCGCCCATTGCGCCAGCAACCAGCGAGCCATTCAGATCGCCAGTGGACCGTTGTACCAACAGTGGGGGCTGGCAATGAACCGGGAGGCCATGATTCAGCGATCGCTTCTGCTGTGCGACTCAAGCGTGTGGGTAATTACGAGTTGGAATCACTATTGGGCAGCGGGGGCATGGGCGACGTCTACAAAGGTCGCCACACCCAATTTGGGCGCCTGCGGGCCATTAAAGTCATCAAACCTCAATACGTAGCTGCTGGCGATAGTGAGATCAAACAACGCTTCTATCAGGAAATCAAGGCGGTCGGTGCCCTTGAGCACAAGAACATTGTGGTAGCGATTGACTCCTCCTCCCCCTCGGATCAGTTGCACTACTTGGTGATGGAATACATCGAGGGTGTATCGGTCCAAGATCTGGTCGAGCAGCGGGGACAGTTGTCTGTGCCTGACGCCTGTGAGATTGTGCGACAAGCTGCGCGAGGATTGCAGTACATACATCGCAATGAAATGGTCCATCGAGACATCAAACCTTCGAATCTGATGGTAACTCTTGTGGATGGAGAAGGAGTTGCCTCTCAACCTGCTATTTCCGATGAGGACGAAACTGTAGAGGGAGTTGTCAAAATATTGGACCTCGGGCTGGCTTTGTTAGCAGGAGATGGCCAAGATCGACTGACACGTCTAGACAACAAAGCAATGGGCACAGGAATGTACATGTCGCCGGAACAATGGAAGACCACCAGTGTCGACATCCGCGCAGACATTTACAGCTTGGGTTGCACACTCTATCACTTGCTCTCCGGCAAGCCTCCTTTCGCCGATTCGGAATTACGCCCCGAGAAAGCTCATGAAAAATCCAAGTTGCCACCAATCCGAACGAATAATGTTCCGCGTAAATTGTGGGACATCATTGAAAAGATGGTCGCCAAAAAACCGGAGAATCGCTATTCGACCCCGGCCGAAGTTGCAGCAGAGTTAACTCCTTTCTGCGAAGGTCACGATCTGGCATCACTCGTGCGAGGGTATCTTGAACCGAGCAGTTCCCCCAGTTCGTTTCGATACACTCGCGTTGATTCTGGGGCGGGAATCGATACCTGGCTTTCACGAGCAAGTCATCTCTATCCAACACGCCGATGGCTGGTGCGTTGGGGACTTCCTGGATTGTTGATCATCGGGGCATTCGCAGGATTGGCTTGGCAAGCCTATGAAGCCAGACAGAAGATGATCGCTAACGCGATGCAACAAGCAGAGGATACATTACCCCTTGCAGCGGAAACAGCGGCAAATCTGATTGGCCAAAATGTCTCTGATCGGTTTCGAATATTGCAACAGGCTGCAGCTGAAGGAGAACTCGTAGATTTAATTCAAGGATTTTCCTCCGAGAAAGCGCGCAGCGAGTTGGAAGCGTACCCGTTGGCCGAGTGGATCAAAGAGCATAGGCGAGACAGTGTAGACTCTGCGCCCACGGATAGTTGGTTTATCAATGATGCCGAAGGAACGCAAATAGCGCGTCATCCGCTGATTGACAAGGATACGAAACAGCCCGAAGACAGTTTCTTGGAAAACTATTCATACCGAGATTACTTCCATGGCGAAGGAAAGGATCGACCACATGACAGCCAGGAGGCAATCGAGCCGATAACATCTCCCAATATTTCTGCTGTCTATTTGAGTAGCACGACGGGCAAATTGAAGGTTGCGTTTTCAGTGCCAGTGTGGAGCAAACCTGCAAATGACGAAGAACGCAAAGTTATTGCTGTGTTATCCATGTCAGTCGAATTGGGTGATTTCGAAGTTTTGAACAGAAATGTGCAACAGGGAAAAGACATTGTGTTGGTCGATCTCCGGGAAGATTCTCTCGACGCTTCTGTATCTCATCCTCAACGCGGATTGATTCTCAACCATCCGTTGAAAGTACTTTGGAGGGATATTGAGCACCCAAAGAGAGTGAGTCCTGAAGTGCTAGCTGCGATGGATGCAAGCAACGATAAGTTTCTGGCAGGCTATCACGATCCACTTTCGATTGATGCAAATGCGACCTATTGGGGCGTCTTTGAGCCGGTCACCTACACAATCCGCGATGTGCTGACTGGTACTACGAAAACTCTTAAAGCTGGATGGGTCGTGCTTGTACAGACGCCTGCGTTCAATTGAGCAGGAATTCTGTCTGGATAGAGGAACGCCTTCCTCCGGGATACCGAACCTTAATCGAAAATGAGCTACTTAGCCGGACCAAAGTGTTGGTCCGGCTAGGTGTGCGAGCTTTTGGTTCGCTCCAAGTACCAATCGACACAGCCAGCCAAGAGATGCTGTAGAAGTGTCGCAAGCACAATCAACAATATCACACGAGGTTCCTGCTGAAGAACTTCTCCCGCCAAGACTAGCGCCAAACCGGTGTGCTTCATGCTGAATGCAAAGATCAGAGCGGACATGGATTCTCTGTTTTGCGAGGTGAGGCGTGAGAGAACCCAAGCAGTGGCAACACCTAACAGTTGCAAAGCAACCGCCAACCCGGCTGCAAGTAAAATGGCCCGCCACTTGGGCTGTTCGAATAATCCGGGCAAAGCCAGGGAGGCGTTGGTGTAATTTAGAGTTAACAGGGCCAGCGCACTGATCAGGCGGATCCAGTTTCGTTTCTGTTCGATGAACTTGGCACCTGCTACTCGATTGAACAGCATCCCTGCCATTGATGGCAAAATCACCCAAATAATAAAGAAAGTGCCCGAGAATCGCTTCACTAATTCTTCACAGTGAGCCGTGTCTTGAGCCGATAGGGCCAGGCCCATAAGCTTGAGAACTTGCGGAGTCGCGATCGGGCTGAGCAAAATCGTCAAGACGATCAATCCTAGACCTAGTGCAACATTTCCCCTTGAGTTCTGAGTCCAAGCGACTGAGGAATTCGCCACGGGCATGGCAGCGACCAGCGCCAGACCCACGAGAATTCCACTTGTGGCGGCTTCTCCGAAAAGATTTGGAACAATCGAGCCCAGCACTCCTACAAAAAGACTTGGCACTAGCCAGATGCATCCTAGTCCTATTAAGAGAATGCTCGGTCGTGAAATCAACTGCCATACCTGCTCCCATCGCACAACCGCCGCGGCACAAAAAAGCAGCAATGCCAGGAGCAACATGGGCGTGGTGATTTCCCCTGCGTAGGGGTTGCCCCAGGAGAACTTTCTAATCATTAAGCCTGGCCCTGGTAGAAAGGCTGCCAGAAAGTAACAGCCCAACAAAAGCCACAAGAAATGGACATGAATCCACTCTAAAGTTGCAGCAATTCCGTTGCTGAGAGGCCGCCTGTTGTCGTCCGGGGGTTCAGCCGATGTCATGAGATGCCGTGTGTTTGGAGACCTTTGATAACAATCGGTTGTGGCTGACCTTATTCGCAGACTGCTCCAGGATATCAGATTTGACTGCTAGATTCACCATCAATGGATTCAGGGCTGAACCTGCTGGGAAACGCTGGTGTCAAACCAGGTCGAGATGCCTATAATCCAATTTGCTCCGCCAGCAATCCCACCTCAATAGTCGGTACGAAGCCGCTCCCCCCTATACGAACGAAGTTCCATGTCGACACCGAGCGCAGAATCTACAGAGTTAATGAGTCACGTAACGCTCACGCCATCCACCAGTCACACGTCTCTATCCACACAACAAGAAACCAGTCCCCCATTATTCTACGGCTGGGTAATTCTTCCTTTAGCAATAGAGATGATGCTGGCTACCAGCCCAGGTCAAACCTTTGGTGTAAGCTATTTCAACGACCAGTTCATTGCCGAATTTGGATTGAGCAACACGGCTCTGTCAACCACTTATCTGGTGGCCACTTTGTTGGCTGCCTTATCCTTGACCTCGATAGGGGCTCTTATCGACCGATATGGCATTCGGCATATGGCTATTGCTGGGTTTGTAGCCATGGCGGGGGCGTGTGCGTTTGCCTCGCAGGCCAGCGGGTTGGTGACGCTCTTCATCTCTTTCTTAATGCTGCGGATGTTTGGGCCCGGCACGATGACGTTGCTTGCCAACAATACCTTGGCTGCGTGGTTCGACCGCCGGTTGGGGATGGCAAGTAGTATTGCCCAGGTTTCGATGGCGGGAGCCTGGGGATTTGTGCCTATCATGATCGTCGTCTTAATCGACGCCGTTGGATGGCGTGGGACCTATTTGGCTTTTGCTGGAATTATGATAGGCATACTTTTGCCACTCATAGCCGTGCTATTGCGTGAATCCCCGCGAGAGATTGGTCAAGTGCCCGATGGGCTAAGATTTCACAAAGCGAATCAATCTAAAGCATTCAGCTACGGCAATGAATTCACCCTCCATGAGACGATGCGGCACCGGGCTTACTGGATCTTGCTTTTCTCCACGTCTGCCTGGTCGCTGGTAGGAACGGGGCTTGTATTTCATCTGGTCGCACTGTATCGGGCTCAGGGTTTCACGGCCCAAGATTCCACCGCGGCTGTCACTACTGTGGCATTGGCAATGGCAGCTACCCAAGTCGCGGGAGGCTTGATGGCCGATCGGTTGGCTATGCGCTGGCTGTTGGTGACTGCCATGACGTTGATTGGCTTGGGATGCGTCGTTCTCACTACCGCCACCGATAAGCACTCTCTCGTCATGGGCTATGCAGCCTACGGTTGTGGTCAAGGGCTTAAATCCGTAATCGCCAGCACCGCCTGGGCTCGTTATTTTGGCCGGGCACATTTGGGAAAGATTCGTGGCACCTCACTCACTGCAGCCGTGGGTGCTAGCGCAGTCGGTCCTGTCGTGATGGGGGTGAGCGCAGACTACCTTGGAGGTTTTACGCCTTCGCTCTGGTTATTCGCCACGTTGTCGGGAGTATGTGCCATCGCAGCTTTTTGGGCGACCCCACCAATTGCCGCTGATTCCCGATTACACGCCTAGTTGTCGTTTCAGATCATCCAATTCGGCACGCAAACTATTAATTTCCACTGAAAGTTCTTCCCTCAATTCAGCCAAATCTCGCTTGAGATCGTCGGCTCCTTCGTTTCGCGATACTTGTGTGGGCGCCACCTGTGCCGAGGAGGTCACTGCAGAAGCCGGAGCAGACGACTCATTGTCGTCAGTAAATGGCTCGTCGCCGACGGTCATATTTCCATGCTCGGCACGTACTTTGGCCAACTCCTGGTCTTGATACAAGGCATGCGTCAGCACGCATCCCCGTCCAGGAGGCGTCAGCAGGACAATGAGCTTCTTGTGCCGCAAACTCTCAACCAGTGGGCGCAGTTCCGTGATGCCTGGGATAGGTTCCATCCTAGAAGCACGTGCACGCAATTCCCCGATCGTCTGTGCGCCTCGCAACAGCAACTCAGCCATAACAGCTAGTTCGCGTTTGTCGACCCCTAGCCAGTCGTATGCCAAGTGCCGATACTTATCGACGCGCCCATCACCTTGGATTGTTGCCACCGCTCCAAGCTTTCGTAAACTTTCTAGTGCTTCGTCGACTTGGTCTTCGTCGAGTTGCATCTGCGGAAAGCGATTGCTTTTTTGATTGCAGCCATTGACCAAGGCATTGAGAGACAAAGGGTAGTTGTCAGGCGTGGTTTTTGCCTTTTCAACGAGCACCCCCAGAACACGTCGCTGAGTGCGATCGAGCGGTTGCCAGCGGGGACCCTCAGAAACGGGGGCTGTTTCAACATTCATTCTATTTTGGCTCCAGACAAATTGTTTCTTTTTCAAGAGTATACGAATTCGACAGCTTAGCTGCGAGAGGCTTGCTGGCTACGAACTTTCTCGTTGTCAACCAGTTGCCCTGCCGCAGATGCCGAGCCTACGTTATATTTAGTTCTTTAATCAACGTTTCATCCTTGAAATCAGACTCGCATGAAATCCGACGAACTCCGCGAAAAATATTTGGCGTTTTTTGAGACCAAAGGACACACACGCGTAGCAAGCGACGTGTTGGTCCCCACCTGGGACCCCTCAGTGCTGTTCACTCCTGCAGGAATGAACCAATTCAAGGATCACTTTCTGGGAAAAGTCAAGCTGGACTATACGCGCGCCACGAGTTGTCAGAAATGCTTACGGACCGGGGATATTGATAACGTCGGCCGCACTGCCTACCACCATACCTTTTTCGAAATGTTGGGGAACTTCAGCTTTGGCGACTACTTCAAGCGTGATGCGATCAACTGGGCGTGGGAGTTTCTCACAGACAAGAAATGGCTCGGCATTGCTCCTGAGCGATTGAGTGTGACCGTGTATCTTGACGATGACGAAGCCGCCGAAATATGGGCAAACGATATTGGTCTCGAAGCGGCGCGAATTGAGCGATTGGATGAAGGTGAGAATTTCTGGCCTGCCAGTGCCCCCAGCCAGGGCCCCGACGGAGTTTGTGGCCCCTGCAGCGAGATCTATTTTCATCCCGATCAAGGAAAGTCGGTCGAAATCTGGAATTTAGTTTTTACGCAGTTCAACCGGGTTGGCAATCCTCCTGATAACTTGCGTCCTCTTCCTTCCAAGAACATTGACACGGGAATGGGACTGGAACGGACCGTTGCTACCCTGCAAGGAGTACCAACCAACTATCACATCGACAATCTAATGCCGATTGTCCAAGCTGCTGCAGAAATATGCGAAGTGAAATATGCACTCGATAGCGAGGAAGGCCGACGTTGCCGGCGGATTTCTGATCACATAAGGGCCTGCACGTTTGCGGTTCACGAAAACGTCTATCCCGGAGCGAACAAGGAAAAATATGTGGTCAAGCGGCTACTGCGTCGCGCCGTACTTGATGGGCATCAGATGGGAATCCGCGAACCCTTCTTGCACAAGTTGGTACCTGTTGTGGTAGAGTCCATGCAGAGTGCCTATCCTGAATTAACTGAGACGACAACTCGAGTTGCTCGTGTGATTCAGCAGGAAGAAGCCAATTTCTTCGGTACCATCGACGCAGGTCTCAACCGGATCGATCGCGTGTTCGATGACATGCGCCGGGAAAACCGAGTCAAAGTCGAGGGGGCCGTTGCTGCTGAGTTGTACCAGACATTCGGGGTTCCTCCAGAACTCTTTGAGGCTCTGGCTGCAGAGCACAATCTCACCTTCGATTGGGACGGCTATACGCGCGCAATGGAGGCGCATGGCGAGGCCTCTGGCAAAGTACAGCACACGGTCATGGGTGCCAAGGGTCCGCTTGATTCGCTCAAACATGCTCTCCACAGCACTCCCTTCTTAGGTTACGAAACTACCGAAGCTACGGCCGTAGTTAAGGGAATTGTGGTAGGTGAGGCACCCGAGGACCATCTCTGCGACCAACTTGACGACCAAAGCCACAAGGCAGTTCGAGTTGTGCTGGATCAATCACCTTTCTATGGAGAGAGTGGCGGTCAAGTTGGAGATACTGGCAAGCTCTTGGGAAATGATTTCGAATTTACGGTGACCGACACCCTAAAAGATGGACAGTTGATCGTCCACATCGGACAGCTCGATAAAGGAATAATCCGAGAGGGAGATACGGTTCGTGCTGTAGTCGATTCTGAGCGGCGACAGGGGATTCGCCGTGCCCATTCTGCCACACATATTCTTCACCACGCACTCCAAAAACACCTAGGTTCCCATGCCCAACAACAAGGCAGCAAGGTAGACCGTGATTGGTTGAGATTTGACTTCACCAATTTAAGCCCAGTGTCACCGGATCAAATTAGAGCAATTGCACAAGATGTGAATAAACACGTTGAAAGCGGTGAACGCGTCAAGTGGGAAACTTTACCCTTGTCTGAGGCCCGCAAGCAGGGGGCCATGATGCTCTTTGGCGAAAAGTATCCTGACCCCGTGCGAATGGTTTCCATGGGGAGCTTCAGTAAAGAGCTCTGTGGCGGAACCCACCTTTCCAACACCCGAGAAGTTGAAGCTTTTGAAGTGGTCAGTGAGGAAGGCGTCTCGGCTGGTACTCGTCGGATAGTGGCCCTAACTGGCCCTGAGGCAACCAAGTACTCGGAACAGATTTGTGAGGCAGTTCAGCGGGCGGCAGAAGCCGTCGGATGTGCTCAACTCACCTTGGCTGTAAATGTTACCGAATTACTTGAAAAACAGAGGGAATTAAAGAAATTACTTGCTTCTGGAGGGACACTTGCAGAGACGGATGCGCAAGGAACGCGGACCAATATCAGTGCTGAAGCTCCCAAACCAGCGCAGGCAAAGGAACTGCTTTCGCAAGTTGCCAAAATGCTCTCCGTTACCCCCCTTGCAGTTCCTGAGCGAGTAGCTGCCCTCTGTGAAGAAGTTAGCACCTTACGAGAGCGCCTGGCTCAAAGGGCTGCCGCGGGACCCTTGTCAGCCGAAATACTTCTCAAAGATGCAACCCAAGTGGGGGATGTCCAGGTCGTGGTTGCCGAGGCCCCCACGGCCGACGCAAGTTTAATGCGACAATTGATCGACCAAATTCGTCAAAAGGTTGCCTTAAGTGCAATTTTGCTGGCCAGTACCGAAGGCGATGACAAAGTGACGCTCGTGGCAGGTATTTCCAAAGAGCTTCAAAAGCGAGGTGGCCATGCTGGGAACTGGATCAAACCTGTTGCTAAGGCTCTAGGGGGTGGTGGCGGGGGACGGCCAGATCTGGCACAGGCCGGGGGCAAAGAACCTGGACGACTTCCCGATGCCCTCGATGTAGCCCGTCAGACAATAGCCCAGATGATCGATAAATAGTCTAGGATTCTTGGGATCAATTACCGCTAGCAGATCAATAAATCCTTGTGGATTCCGGTCAAAGGAAGTCGCCCTCTCGCTTCCTACTCCAGGCGATGAAGTTTCGATCAATTTGTCTTGTCCCCAGTACCAATGCAGGTATAGAATCTGAGCAGGGGGAGCAATAGAGAATAATTTCTCTTTCTAATCGCGCCCAATACAAGCCGACCTTAGGCGGCTCTTCCCGGCGGCATGTTTGGACGGAACCAGGATTGGAACAAGGCAATGAAAATCGATCGAGGACCCGATTGGTTGATCGTGCAGCTTACGCCCACGGATGAACCTTTCGACAACCTGGCAGACCGTTTGTGGTCGGTCCTGAACCAACACTTTGTTTATCGCTTAGTATTGGAAATGGACTATGTTGATTTCCTTCCGAGTCAACTGATGGGACAGTTGGTCATGTTGCACAAACGAATTCTCAAACATGGGGGTTCGTTGCGACTTTCAGGGCTCTCGCCTGAGTGCCTTGAGGCTTTACATATCTGTCGCTTGGATAAGGCTTTGCCTCATTTTTCTACTCGAAGCGAAGCGGTTCGTGGCGCAGAGCTAGTACGTTCCTGATGTTCTTGTGCTGGAAGTGCTGAGCACCTAGTCAGTCATCTCAACTCCTAGACGCTCCTGTAGAGTGCTAAGGTGCTGAGGCTGGAGTCTGATCTAAGCTAGAGCAGCGATTTACGCAAATCACACATCAGATCGAGTACAGGCTTTGCTTTCTGTTTGGCATCAAACAACCCAGCATTGGGGAATTCATGAGGCTCTGCATCGGAAAGTTGATTCCATATTACGACTTGCACAGCCGAGCGAGCCAATAAGAGAGGAAGGATCGATCCAGCCCAATGCCGTTGGGGATCTTGGCCCGATCGTTGGAGCCCAATCGGCATGTTCACTTCAATATTCTTCCGCGCAGAAGGATCTCGCCTTGAGTCACTTGCTGTCGAAACGCAAGCCATCAGTGGCAGCCCCCACATACTCCATTGATCAAGCAATTTGCCCCACTCGATGGTCGGGCGATGAAAACTCCCACCCGGATCAAAACCGGCATTGATCTCCAGGGCAAATCCTGAAATGCCCAAATCTGCTCTCACTAACGCATCAGCGTAGTGGAAAGGCGCCAGATCATCCGATTGATTTGCCAGGTATTCACCCCAAGGCTGATCAAACGAAACCACCGACGGAGTGCGCGGATCAAGTCGGCGGACCATGTCTAAAGCATTGGCAACGAGGTGGAGTCGCTGTTCTTCTTCGAGCGAAAGCATCTTACCGGTATTAATACGTGAAGCCACGAGCCATAAGTGAACCCGGCCAGCATAACGTGTCACGACGGCCCGGACATGGTCAAGCAACAGCTTCATCAAATTGTCGAAGTCACCGTCCCAGAGAACCATCCAATCGGGGATTCCTCGATCGTCAAGTTGCAGTAAGGGGCCAGCCGAAACTTTTAGTCCCGATTTCTGGCACCAGGCAAGTTGCTCATCGGTATGCTTCCAATTGCGTTTCCCTTCGCTTTGCTCGATGGCTCTCCAGGCAATCGGGAGTTGGATGATATTGCAGGCTTCGACGAGTTTGCGACGCGTTTCTACGCTCGGGAGTTTAGGACCTAAATTAACGCCCATCAGAGTCGCTACCGGTGTTTGTTGCAAACGCGATGCAGTCGCCTGACGGGAATATTCAGCCACCAATTCTTCTGATGTTCGCAAGGCCAGAGCGATGGCAGCGTTGGCTTTCTCCGCCGCAAGCACAGCATCGTGCTGATTGGTGGCGGCGCGGGAAAAAAGCAACGTCGCATCGGAGAGTTGCTCATCGAGAATAGCTGGCACTTCCATCCCCAGCCACTGCCAGATGAAAAGGCGATTGCGGATCCGCTGGATTAACCCCCGAGCTAACTCGACTTCAAGCTGATAGGGTAACGAACGTTCCATCAACGTCGCCGTCGCCAAGAAACACTGCCCCTCTCCATCAACGAGCCAAGGGACGTAGAGACTACCGGATTCACTGATGGTTCGTTCGATGACCAGGTCGTCACCTTCCCAGCGCGTCCGGGTGGCCCAGGGGATATCCTCCGCACCAGCAACATAGATGCGCTCCAGTCCCCCCTCAGGAATGCGACTTGGATCCTGAAGTCGAAATCGCATTTGTCCCATGAGGTGATTTTCCTGGTACGCCGACTCTTGCCCCAGAGTGCGTAGAAGATTTGCGTGCTTAAATCGTTATTCTAGCAACACTTCTTAGCTAGAGGGAATGGCAACGCATCCATTCGATCTCGCAATCCTCTGGCCAAACTTGCTGGTTGCAACGGGGGTGCCCGCTTCGAACCCTTTTCGCTATATTCAAATTGTGTTTCACAACGATTTCTAAATTTCCAGAATTATAGCAAAATACCTAGCCCAGGACTTCCCTTGTCACCACCACTACTGCAAACCGATCTCCCTGATTTCTCCGTGACGCGTGGAAAAGTTCGCGATGTGTACGATTTGGGTGAGAATCTTCTCTTAATCAGCACAGATCGGATCAGCGCGTTTGACTGGGTCTTGCCCTCGGGAATTCCAGATAAAGGGCGGGTACTCACGCAGCTAAGCAACTTTTGGTTTAAGCACCTTAACATCCCCAATCATCTGGTAGAAACTGATGTACAGGCGATGGGGCTTCCTGCGGAGGTGGACCTCGAAGTCTTGGCTGGCCGTACGGTCCTGGTGCGTAAGACTGAGGTCGTACCTATCGAATGTGTCGTCCGGGGGTTCATCTCCGGTTCTGCCTGGGCGGAATATTGCACCAGCGGCAAGGTTTGTGGGATTGAACTCCCGACCGGCCTCGAAGAGTCTGCGCGACTCCCATCGATGATTTTCTCCCCTGCAACCAAGGCGGAGCAGGGGGAGCACGACGAGAACATTACGTTCTCTCAGATGTGCGACCGAGTTGGTTTTGAAATTGCCGACAAGCTGAGACACTTGAGTATCGAAACTTACCAGCAAGGTGCCGCCCATGCGCGCGAGAAAGGGATCATCGTAGCTGATACCAAGTTTGAATTTGGTGTGGTCGACAACGAAGTCCTTCTCATCGACGAGGTGTTGACACCAGACAGCTCCCGTTTTTGGCCTGCGGATCTCTACCAGCCAGGACACGCACAACCTTCTTTCGACAAACAATTTGTCCGTGATTGGCTCACCAACTGTGGCTGGGACAAGAACAGCTCCCCACCTGAACTCCCCGAAGACATCGTTGCTCGAACCCGTGAAAAATATATTGAAGCATACGAACGGATCACTGGGGAGTCGTTTGCATGGAAGTAGTCCCATCAGGACATTAACAGGAATTAATAATCCACAGCAGGATTTGCCAGCAGATAATCAGACTCCATCCTTCAGGGCGAAGCTTAGAAACTGCGTTCACCAATCGTTTCTAACTTTGGATGCAAAGCATCATCCATGCCTTGCTTTACCTATCCTTCCAGCCTTTACCAATGTAGAATGGCGTGTGGTAAACAAATTGTTGTTCGCCTTGCGTGAAAGCTAGCGGGATTCTACTCTCCCGCTCGGACCCTACTTTAATCCCCTAGCCCCCAGCCCCACTCTTATGCTCCGTTACTGGACCGCCGGCGAATCGCACGGTAAGACGCTGATTGCCTTGATCGATGGTTTCCCCGCAGGGGTGACGATCGATACCGATGTAATCAATACGGAACTCAAGCGCCGCCAGGGTGGCTACGGGCGCGGTGGTCGGCAAAGGATTGAAACAGACAAGGTCGACGTTCGTACTGGGGTCTGGCATGGCATGACGCTGGGCAGCCCCATCGCCCTGGAAGTTGTCAATCGCGATTACAAACTCGAACGTCTCGACGACTTGCCAAGGCCTCGACCAGGTCACGGCGACCTTACCGGTGCGATCAAGTATCTCGGCAGCATTCGTGGAGTGCTGGAACGGGCTTCTGCCCGCGAGACGGCTGTACGAGTCGCAGCAGGAGCTTTGGCCAAACAATTGCTCGCAGCTTTCGAGATAACAGTCTTCGGCTACGTCATCGAAGTGGGAGGGGAGAAGATAGAACCGGTCGAGGGCAATCTCGACGAACTACGCGCGATCCGCGATCAGAGCGAATTGTACGGCCTGAATCTGGATCGCGATCCGGCAATCAAAGCGCTCATCGACCGAGCAGGTAAAGATGGGGACACGCTTGGTGGCATAGTCGAGGTGCGTGTGGATGGCGTTCCGTTTGGATTGGGCACTCATGCCCAATGGGACCGCAAACTCGATGGCCGCCTTGCTCAGGCTGTGATGGCCGTTCAGGCGATCAAGGGAGTTGAAATTGGCATGGGATTCGAGGCCGCTCGACGACCCGGTTCTCAAGTACATGACCCCATTCATTACGATGAAAGTCAGAAAAATACTCCCACAATGGGCTACACCCGACCGACAAACAATGCTGGAGGATTGGAAGCTGGCATGACCAATGGTCAGCCGATCGTGATTCGCGCCGCCAAGAAGCCGATTAGCACGCTGGCCAAACCGCTGGAGTCGATTAATCTCGAAACCAAAGAGCCCGAGCAGGCCAGCTACGAGCGGAGTGATGTCTGTGCAATTTCGGCTGCGAGTGTCATTGTCGAAAATGTGGTGGCTTTTGAAATGGCGTGTGCTGTTGTTGATAAATTTGGTGGAGATAGCCTGCCCGAGATGTTGGGGCGATACGAACTCTTTTTGAAGATGGCGCGGGAGCGCTAAACTGCAAGCGAGGTGCACGGATGCACGAAAGAACTCAGCGCTTGGTCTGTCGCATCGTCTTTTTACTGGCGTGCATCGTCCCTACCATACTCATCAGCGGAAGCGTGCTTTACTTCAATCGCCCCTGGCAAGAGCAAGACTGGCAACGCCAGATTGAAAGCAAGCTCCATGCTCGAGTAAGCATCTCACGGGTAACCGCATCCCGCCCAGGCGAACGACAAATCCACGATATCCGATTGGCTGATTTGCAGACTGGCGAACCATTTGCCTCGATCGACAAACTTCACTTGCAATCCTGGAACACACTGCATGCCAACCGACTTGAGATTTCCTCCCAAGAACTGTGTGACCTTGCGAGAACAGTGCAGAGTTGGCTTAGTGCAGACGAATGTCCACCGGTGAAGTTTAAAGCAGCCAATCTGTTGTTTTCCCGCGGCGAGAACGAGCCCTACAAACTTGCCAACGTGGAGGTTGCCGTCGAACCTCTCACGTTGCAGAAACGAAGGCTGACATTTCAAGCCGACGTGCTTTTCAATGCATCGCACCCTGCGACAGTGCGGCTACAAGTCGAGCGTACCTCTGCAGGTATATGGGATGTATCAATCGACTGTCGCGAGGGGCAACTCCCGGTATGGCTGTTCGCAGAGTTTGTTCCTGGCGCAGCCAGTTGGAATGAGGCAAACTTCGCTGGATCAATGCACCTTAGTTCTACCAAGAACTATCTCAATGGATCGTTGCAGGGGACAATCGCGCCTGTTGATTTACAAACCTGGCTCGGAAAGGATTCACCTCACATATTGAGGGGCAATGCCCTTCTGAAGTTCGACAGACTTAGTTGGCAGGATCGCCAGATTCGCGAGGCACAAGGTTCGCTCGAATCTGAGCCTGGTCAGATCGGCCACTCTCTCACGACGGCGCTCACCAAATCGCTTTACTTTGTGCCGGGAAAACAACTCACTACCGGTTCGACAACCGAAGTCCTCTATTTTGAAAAGCTCGCCTGCAATTTCATGATTAGCGAGGCAGGACTGAGTGTCACCGGCAATTGTCGCACTTCCTCATCTGAATCGCCGGCATGCCTCATTGCAGGTGAAGGTGAGCCGCTTCTCTTCCAGCCAAGCTATTCCAATCTGCCATTAACTCATTTTGTCCGGGTTTTCTGTCCGCTGGAGAAATACTGGCTCCCAGGAATGCGTAAGGCAGCCGATCTGGCTGAAACTTTGCCAATGCCTGAGGGAGAGAATCTCAGGAAATGACGCCCAGCTTTTTTTCTCTGATATTTCAATTCCCAGTACTAATATTTTTTCTCCGATAGAACCTAAGCACCGACCGCTAGCTATGCCTGCGATCTGTTCTCGACACAGTCGCCAGGTTGCGAAATAATGCCGATCTCGGGCCCAGTGCTGGCGCGAATGGGAAGATTCTGTTTCTAGCAAGGATGCGACGTGGATTGGCAATCGCTAGGTTTGATTTCGGGTGCCGCCCTTGTGGGCGCGAGCAGCTTGGCATCACTCGCAGCCATTGTGAAGCACCGCTCGGATTCTCGTCGACGCCGACGCCGTTATCAAACCGAACATGCCCGATTTGAGCAGCAATTAACTCACGAATTGAAATATGCCCGGGCTACAAAACCTATCTTCCGGGCGTGGACTGGAGAACGGTCGTTTCGCGTGGCAGCAATTGTCGAGGAGGCCGTCGGGTGCAAAAGTTTCTACCTGGTGCCCTCAGACGGTCGTGCACTCCCTCATTTTGAGCCTGGGCAATATCTGACCTTCAGTTTACCTGTGGATCCGCAGCTCAAACCCATTGTGCGATGCTATTCGCTCTCTGACAGGCCCCGAGAGGATTACTATCGCGTGACCATCAAGCACACGGGAACAGGGCAGGGCAGCGGTTATTTCCATAAAAATGTAAAGATCGGGAGTGTCCTGAAGGTACAGGCACCTCAAGGGGCATTTTTTCTTGATCCAACCGATCAACTGCCAATCGTACTCATTGCAGGGGGAATTGGAGTTACTCCGTTATTAAGCATGGCAAGCTCGATCGTGCATGAACGAAGCCCCAGGACCATGTATTTTTTTGCCGGTTTCCGTAACAGCAAGGAACACCCGTTTCGAGATCAGATCGCGAAGTTGTCCTTAGAAACAAATATCCATACCGACATCACCTATTCACGTCCCTTGGCCACTGACTCGCTGCACCGCGATTACCAATACAAGGGTCATATCAGCGTCGTTCGCCTCCGACAGATCTTGCCCTCGAGTAACTTTCGTTATTATCTATGTGGACCGGCAGGCATGATGGAACAACTCGTACCAGGCCTCTTGAATTGGGGTGTCCCTGAAAAGCATATCCACTTCGAGGCGTTCGGTCCGGCAACAGTAAACTGCATGCTTAAGCGAAGTAACGTGTCGTGCGAACCCTGCCATATAGAGTTTACAAAATCGGGAACTGATTTGCTCTGGAAAGGAGATTATCCCGCAATTCTGGATCTGGCAGAGAGCGCTGGAGTTGCGCTCGAATCCGGATGTCGGGCGGGAAATTGCGGGCAATGTCTCGTCAAAGTCCGCAGAGGCCAGATAGCCTTTAACAAAGCACCAGGCGTACCACTTGGTGATGATGAGTGTCTCACCTGTATTGGCCAGCCGCACGGCGACGTGGTTTTGGAAGCCTGAATGAAACAAGACACGAACACTCCTCGAACAATATTTCGTTGGGCATGCTTAGCTTCAGTAATTGGCTTGTCCTGCGACGCTGCTGCCTTTTCAGCAGAATCTAACGGGGCAGTTAATGTTGTGCTTCGCGATCCGAGTAAGATATTGGGCCCCGATTCCTGCACGAAATGTCACGAACATGAGATGCACGCATGGCACGGAACTCCCCATTTCGCCACCTTTGAATCTTTGCACCGCAAACCCGAAGCAAAGGAAATCGCCGACCGCCTGGGTCTCGGTAGTATCAAACGCAATGAAACCTGTGTGAATTGCCACTACACCCAGCAGCAAATCGACGAGCGTGTCCGAGTAGTTGCCGGTGTTTCCTGCGAATCTTGTCATGGGGCCGCGCGGGACTGGCTCGCTTTGCACAATGACTACGGCGGGCCGAACGCCACCAAAGAAAGTGAAACCTCCGCACATCGCGAGGCACGAATCGAAGCGAGCATCGATGCGGGAATGAATAACCCTGCGAATCTATATCTCATTGCTCGGCAATGCCTCAGTTGTCATACCACACCGAATGAAGCTTTGGTCAACGTAGGTGGTCATAACGCAGGGAGCAAGGAGTTTGAGCTCGTCTCCTGGTCGCAAGGCATGGTGCGACACAATTTTCTCCGCACAGGTGGAGCAGAGAACGCCCAATCGACCACCGACGAGCTGCGCGTCATGTATATAGTCGGCGTCTTGGCCGATCTTGAAGCAAGCCTTCGCGCCACCGCCCAAGCCACTGAAAAGGCACCCTTTGGCATAGCCGCCGCGCAACGAGCGGCCGGTCTGAAGCGCAGACTCTACGAGATCAGCCAACGCGTAAGCGACCCCCATATTGAGGATGCACTTCATGCTGCGCTCGCCGTCCCCTTGAAACTAAATCACCGTGCCGAGCTTACGGCTGCAGCCGACAGGATCGGCAAAGCAGCCTATGAGTTTGCCGCAACAGCAAATGGCAGTATGCTCTCAGCCATTGATCCTCTCTTGCCAGCGCCGGCTGAATACAAGAACAATTAGATCGTGAGCTTCGCATGTCACTGTTAGAAGTAGCCGTTGAACGCCCCCAACGCTGGGATGTACCTTTTGGCGATGCCATGGGAGATGCCGAAGTCGATCAACTTCTGGAACTCGATCCTTTTTACGAAATGGATGCTTCGAATTTTCCCGCAGCACTCCCTCTGCGGGGGATACTCAAGAACGACACACGTATTAACTACTATCCAAGCGGGGGAATCGTCGTTCGCGAAGGGGACTACGGAAACAGCGCATTCCTTGTCTTGCGAGGCGGGGTTCAAGTCGTACTTTCTGGCTTGGACTTAGAAGTACTCGGTCGGCAACCAATCCGTAAGCAGGGCTTTTTCAAGTCTCTTGCCAAAATGTGGCGAAGTGAGAAGTTACCCGAGGTCCGTGCGCAAATTCGAGCCCGTCAAGACCTGGTTGGTGATAACAGCGATGAAGTTGCCGATCTCACCCAGACTCGAGTATTCCTGCAGGACGTGCCTCGCGTGCTTGGTGACGCTCATACTGCAACACTCAAGCCGGGGGAGATCTTTGGAGAACTGGCTGCATTGACGCGGACTCCTCGCTCTGCAACTGTGTTGGCGAAAGGGGAAGCGTGGCTTCTGGAAATCCGCTGGCAAGGGCTCCGTGATTTGATGCGTTACACGGACTCACTTCGGCAACATATCGAGCAACTCTACCGTCAAAACAGCCTGCGAGTCCACTTGCGCGAGACGCCCCTCTTGTCGCAATTACCAACCGATGCCTTGGAGAAAGTCGTCGCTGCCACGGTATTCGAATCTTACGGAAACTTCGAGTGGCACGCCACGTTCGATGCAGCTCGACAGAAGCGAGGCGAAGCAATTATTGTCGAACCCTTGATTGCCGAGGAGGGTTCCCCTTGCGACGGCATCCTGCTGGTTCGTTCCGGTTTTGCACGATTGAGCCACCACTTTGGCAGTGGCCAACGCACTGTTGCCTACTTGGGAAAAGGACAGGTTTACGGTTTGAACGAAGCCATCAGTTCGGCATTTGGCAGCGAACTCATTGCGCGCACTCATTCCCTGCGGGCGCTTGGGTATGTGGATGTACTGCATATCCCTCAACAGATTCTGGAAGAGCACGTCTTTCCACACTTTTCCCGCGACTCTTTGGCAGAAGTGGCTAAGAAACACGCTGTCTCCTGTACCAGGGAACACTGCGCGAACACGAACGGGCACCTGGGAGGTGAGCAACCGCAGATTGATACTCCGCTCTTGGAATTTCTGGTGGAACGACGGTTTATCAACGGAGAACAGGCGATGCTTATCGACTTGGATCGCTGCACTCGATGTGACGACTGTGTTCGGGCCTGCGCGGCGACTCACGACAACAATCCACGCTTCGTAAGGCAAGGCCAGCGCCATGGTCCGTTCATGATTGCCCAGGCCTGTATGCACTGCGCGGACCCTGTCTGTATGATCGGTTGCCCCACGGGAGCAATTGGCCGCGATTTGGCAACAGGAATTGTTCGCATTAACGACCTCACGTGCATCGGTTGCAGCACGTGTGCCAATAGCTGCCCATACGACAATATCAACATGGTCGAGGTTCGTGACCTTAGCGGAGCATTGTTGCTCGATCAGAAAACGCATCAACCGATTCACAAGGCGACCAAGTGCGACCTCTGTGCCGATCAAATCGGCGGCCCTGCCTGTCAGCGAGCCTGTCCCCACGACGCCCTGGTGCGCATGGATTTAGGTAACTTGGGTCAACTTTCCGACTGGGTGAACCGGTGATCTAGCTGCGTTACTCTTCGCACGTCTTCCGCTAAAGAGTACCCTGGTGACTTCGGTGGATATTTCAGTCAGGTCAGTGTCTAGCTGAACTGCCACGCAGTCCGGGAACTCGGAGGACATGGTCCTCCGGCTGAGCAGATCGAGTCACAAATCACAATCTTATGCAGCGCCATGAAATCGTTCGCTAGTCGGAGACTACGAAATAGCGTCTTGACGATTCTCGCTGCGCTCTCAGTGGCAGGATATGCCTGGTGGTGCAGGTCGCGGTTGGAAAATCCCAGTTTTTCGACCGGCTACCTGCTCTTGGGCTGCCTGGTGTTTCTGGCGTTGTACAACACGCGAAAGAAACTCCCTATGCTCGCCTGGAGCAACTCGGCCCAATGGTTGCAAGCGCACATCTATATCGCCTTGTTTTCGGCCGTAGTGTTCTTAGCTCACATCGCCTGGCGGATCCCCAGCGGCTATTTGGAAATCACTCTCGCCGTGTGTTACGTTGCCACGTTTGTAAGCGGGCTGGTGGGGCTCTATTGGACGCGCACGATCCCCCCCAAGTTGGCGCGGGTCAGCGAGGAATTCCTCTACGAACGTATCCCTGCATTGCGCAATCAGGTCCAGACCCGGGCTCAACAGACGGTCTTGGAAACGGTGCGAGCCACTGGTAGCGAGACCCTCGGTGACTTTTTCTCGCAGCGGGTTCAGGGGTATTTGGAAAAACCTCGGGGTCTGGGCTACTGGCTGCGACCGACCAGCAAGGTCCGCAAACGACTGTTGGCCGAATTGACCGAAGTCACTCGCTATCTCTCGGAACCTGAGCTTAAAGCGAGCGAGACGCTTTTTGCGCTGATCCGCCGCCGTGATGATTTGGATTTTCATGCGGCGATGCAATGGCGACTCAAGGCGTGGCTGTTTGTGCATATTGGGCTCACCTACCCACTGTTGATTGTCGCTTGTCTGCACGGCTGGCTGGCGCACCTTTTCTATGGAGGTGCGTTGTGAGAGATCCACTCACCCTTGACCAAGGAGACAACTACGAACGTCCGAATCAAAAGTGGGTATGCGGCCTGTCAGAAGTAGGTCCCCCTTGTCCCCTGGGCCCACTGGTCAATGGCCGCTGCTCCCGATCGGCGGCCTGTCACCCCATTAAGAACGGAGATCGCTGGTTGTGTAATCGCTCCGAGTTGCGCGGGGGGGAGTGTCCTGAAGGTCCATCACCCGAGGGAAAATGTTGTCACCATTATGAGTGTATCCCGGTGCGATCACTTCGAGCGCGACGAGGCCGATTTGTGATAGGCTGCGTTGTGGCAACTGTGGGTGCTCTCTGCTTGCTATTGAGTGGGAACTGGCGCAATGAATTTCTCGCTCCCGGCAAACTATCAGTTCATCACGCTCAGTTGTTAGCCCGCGGCGATGAGAAGACGAACCGCTGTGCAAGCTGTCATGCTGCTGGCAATCAATCGATGGGCGATTGGCTGGCCCATGCGTTCGATCCTACGCTGGCAACTCCGACGCAGAGTATGCTCTGTCTGGAATGTCACAAGAAGGACTTCGCGGTCGAGACTGCCTTGTGGGCTCACAATGTCGATCCACAGGTTTTACTCGCCATCAGCGAGCCGGGTCGTCCCGACCCCGATGGACTAGACCGCTCTAGTCCGCCTGCGGCAGGGAAGGATTTTGAAGGTGAGCTGACTCGTGTTGAGAATTCAATCACTTCGCTATTCTCCTCGCACCGTCGTGATCCTACTGCTAAGATCGCGTGCAGCGGCTGCCATCAAGAACATTTAGGTCCGGAGCACAACTTGACTGCGATCAGCGACCGCGCCTGCCAGACTTGCCACCGTGAACAGTACCAGAGCTTTGCCACCGATCACCCTGAATTTGACAACTGGCCCGAGAAACGCCGCACAAGGATTGCCTTTGATCACGCCGCACATGAGAACAAACACTTCCCAGAAGAAAAGCACGCTTTCGCCTGCCGCGACTGCCATCGCCAAGGTACTGGGGGGGAATTTCAAAAAACTCTTGATTACGAATCCACCTGTGCACAATGCCACGATAGTAAAATTCAAACGAGTTGGGCCACCGGCGTGCCCGTGATCTCGCTTCCGATGCTCGATCTCGAAGCTTTGAGCGCCGTAGGGCATACAGTCGGCACTTGGCCCCTGCAAGCCACTGGGGATTTTGACGGACCGCTGCCGCTGTTCACCAAATTGTTGTTGCTCGTCGATGAACAAGCTGCAAAAGCGATCAACACGCTGGGAGCCGATTTCGATTTCTACGACATTGACCCCGACAACGCAAAACAACTTGAAGCGGCAGCAAACATCATCAAAGCCACAAAGCAATTAATCGCAGACCTAGAAACCGATGGACAGGCTACCATAGGTAATCGTCTGGGCTTATTTCGTGGACGCCCCCTCACGACCGATGAATTGTCGAAGTTTACCGCGAGACTTTCACCTGCAAGCATCGAAATCATTGCGAGAGATTGGCTAACAAATGAGAACACAGATGCGGCTGCATCTGATCGGAATGATGCCGAACGAGTTGTAGCAGGGGGTTGGTATACCGATCCTGTCTCGCTCTCACTCCGCTATCGACCCACCGGGCATGCCGATGCGCTTCTGACCTCCTGGATCGACATCCTGGCCGAGGCGAGCGGAGGGCGGCACAAACTTGCTGCCGAGAAACTGCTCTCCGAAGCGATGAAGCCCACCGCGGCGGGAATGTGCGGCAGTTGCCACAGCATCGATCGCCTGGGCTCAGGCCAGTTGCAAGTCAATTGGTTGGCCAAGCAGTCCACCAGTCAGGGTGCCGAATTCACCTTCTTCTCTCACGCGCCCCACGTACTTCAAGCGGAACTAGCCGACTGCACAGCTTGTCATCGAATGGATCAATCGCCCGAGGTGATGAATACATATACGCAGAATGATCCCTACCTATTTACCCCCGAGTTCCACCAGCTAACCCGCCAGGACTGCTCTGAGTGTCACACATCCGGTGCCGCAGGAGATAACTGCACGCAATGCCACCGCTATCATGCAGGGGGAATTGCGGAATTCCAGTAATCATTGTACATCACCCTCACTCGGGAGGGTATTATTCAGTGGAGAGTTCTCACCGCTTATTTGTCGCCCTGGTTGCCCCGGTTGAGATCCCTCCATCCACCAACAATGTCTGGCCCGTGACATAGCAACTTGCATCTGAGGCCAGGAACAAGAGCGCCCCATCCAGATCATGCGGCTCGCCTGGTCTTTTGAGTGGAATACGGTCTACCAGATATTCCACCCACTGTGGGTCTTCGTAAAGCACTTCGTTCTGACTGGTCTTGAACCAGCCTGGCGCCAGGCAATTCACAGTGATCCCATGAGGACCCCAATCGTCAGCCAGGCTCATTGTGAGTTGCTTGATGCCGCCGCGGCTGGCGCAATAGGGCCCCAACCCAGCATAGCCGGCTACCGATGTAACCGAGCCGATATTGATGATTCGTCCTGATTTCCTGGGAATCATGTGCCTGGCAATTGCTTGAGCAACAAAAAACGGCCCGCGAAGGTTGGTATCGAGTACCGTGTTCCAGTCTTCCCAAGTGACGTCGAGTGCTGGCTTGCGAATGTTGCAGCCAGCGTTATTCACCAAAATGTCGACCTTGCCGCACGCGTCGATGGCACTACCTGCCATCGCCTCGATGCTGCTCTGGTCGGTCACGTCGAGTTGCAAGGGAACCACACGAGAACCCAGTGCGGCAAGCTCCTTTTCAAATGCAGCCAAAGAGTCCTGGTTTCGACTTGTCACCACCAAATCAGCTCCTGCTCCTGCGAGCGCACGAGCAAAATATTGCCCGAGTCCACGACTTGCTCCGGTGACTAAAGCTACCTTCCCAGTGAGATCGAACAAGTCTTTCGGTGAAGATTTACTCATGGCTTTAGCACTACTTTCATGAGTCCTGGTTCTCCATGGAACAAACGATCAAACCACTCAGGCCCTTCATCAAGATCAGCGATTGCTGAGATCAAGGGTGCCACTTTGACTGCCCCTGAAGCAATCAATTCCAAGCATTCCGGATATTCGCCACTTGAGGCGCAAGTGCCCTGCAACGTCAGTTCCCGTGTCACGACAGATTGCAGCGGTAAGACAACCTCCGGAGCGAGATTTCCCACCAACGTGACGGTCCCTCCCCGCCGGACTGCATTCACCGCAGTCCCGACCGTCGCGGAGATACCCACCACCTCGAATGCATGCTCCAACATGCTTCCATTATTGGCATCGAACAGGCGATCCATTAACTGTTCTTTACCACCCAAATACGTTTCGTCAGCACCAAGCTCACGTGCCTGTTCCAATCGCCGCTCATCCAGATCGACCGCGAACACCGGATCGCTGCCGAAATGCTTAAGCACTTGCACAACAAGCAAACCAATCATTCCAGTGCCGACGACAACTGCTGATTCACCGCGAGCGAGTTGAGATCGTCGTACTGCATGGACCGCAACGGACACCGCCTCGACAAGGGCGGCATGTTCCATTGGCAACTCATCTGGCAAGCGATAGAGAATTCGCGCTGGCACAGCCACAAACTCGGCAAAGGCTCCATCGCGACAATACTCCCCACAAGAGACACCCAAAACCTGTCGATCGTCACAAAGATTCACACGGCCTTGCTGGCAAAACCTACACTTGCCGCATGACACGGTCGAGTCAAAAGTGACTCGATCGCCCTCACGAAATTCCGATACGGCTGAGCCAATCGCATAAACGGTGCCCGCAGCTTCGTGCCCCATGACCAAGGGTGGAATTCGTCGACCCGTTGAGCCATCAAATCCATGAATGTCGCTCCCACATATTCCACAAGCGGCAACTTTCACCAGCACCTCGTCTGCAGTGAACTCTGGGATGTCCAGGTCCCTGATCTCCAACTTGCCCGGTTCTGTGAGTAACAATGCTTTCATTAATGTCATCCCGATGGGAGCCCCGCGATAAGAGCGCTCTGGGTGGCGATACCATCATACATTGAGGACTAGCAAAGGCATGACTTAGATGCTTTCCGCCGTGGCAGACCAAGGCTTTTTCGGAATGACATAAACACTTCTACACCAACGGCACCAGTTCTGCCAACATCACCGTAAACAACATTCCGGCAATACCTGCCAGCGCGAGCATCGGCGACCATGTTTTCATCGCCTCGCGCGGTGTGAGTCCCCCCATTCGGGCGAAGATCCAAAACCCACTGTCGTTCATCCAAACCCCAACCATCGATCCACAACCAATGGCCGATGCCAGATATACCTTGTCGTAAGCGAGGCTCATATCGGCAGTCATCGCTGCCAACATGCCACTTGCAGTAATCATGGCAACTGTCGTGGAGCCTTGCGCAATTTTTAGCATACTTGTAATGCTGAAGGCGAGCCATAAGAGGGCAATCCCCGTCACAGGTTGGGCGTCCCCCGAGGCCACGGTTTGGATCGCTTCGGCAACGTTAGCCTCTTTGAGCATAGCCCCAAAGGCTCCTCCGGCAGCGGTTATCAATATGATGGGACCAGCATCCATCAACGATTGTTCCAAGAGTTGAGAAACTGTCCCAGCATTCGCACCAGTCTGTGATCGGAAAACCCACAATGCCGCTGTCGCCGCTAACATCATGGCCAGCAAAGGATTTCCCAGGATGGCTGCGAGCTGGCTAAACAAGCTTTGAGAATCGCTACCGACTCGGCTTAACACCGTGTTGGTCGTAATCAACAAGATTGGCAACGTAATGGGAAGTGAGGCTGTCCACAAACTCGGTAACGGCACACCCGCTATCGCATGGTCATGCCCCAGAGGTCCTTGTTCAGCCGCTTCGCTCAAAGATAATCGCTGATCAATCCAGTGAGCGTAAAAGAGGCTGACCAGAGCAACGACGATACCCACTAGAATCCCGACGAGCATCATCATGCCCATATCCACTTCCAAGCTATCCGCCACGGCCAAAGGGCCAGGAGTTGGCGGCACCAGAGTATGCGTTGCCGTGCCTCCCGCTCCGATTGCCAGGAGGTACTTCAGATAGTTACTTCGCGTCCGCTCGTGCATCGACTTGGCAATCGGAAACAAGAGATAGAACACCGTGTCAAAAAAAACCGGGATTGAAAGGACGAAACCACTCGCGGTCAGCGAGAGGCCCCCTCGCTGTTGGCCAAACAACCGCAGACAAGCCCGAGCAAGACGGTCGGCCGCCCCACTATCGAGCATGCATTTGCCGATGACCACCGCCATCGCAATGGGAATGCCGATCTTCCCTACAGTCATGCCAAACGCTTCAGCCACTCGACTGATTTTCTCGGCAGGTTCCCCCGGCGCCAGCAGACTAACGGCAATGGCCGCCGTGACCATGGCGAAAAACGCGTTGAGGCGCAGCACTACAATCATCCCCACGACGATTGCAATACCCAACACGAGAATCCATAGAGGAGAGAGAAGAGGCATAATGAATAAAGTATAAAAATGAGAAGCTGGTCAAAAGTTCGCACAGTATAGCGCACTGACCAGTTGCGAGTAAACCTACGCCAAGCGCAGTGGGTGTCGCCTTCTACTATGAGAAAACCATTACTTTGCAGTAGCCCGGCTCTGCGATCCACTACTTCCTTCCAGAGCAGCGGTAAACTTCTCTCTGACTTGATTCCATTTAGATTCCATCGCCTGAAGGATCTCTGGATTTTCTTTAGCCAGATCATGATTCTCCGCGCGATCTGTACCAAGATCGTATAACTCCCAAGGTTCTCCCTTTGCCGCCACAATCTTCCAGTTGTCTCTACGCAAAGCTCGATTTCCCTCGTGGTACCACCAGAGATAATCACGCTCGATTGATTGATCGCTTGCGAAGGTGTCGAGAATATTTTTTCCAGGGGAGGAGGGAACAGATTTTCCTTCATAATCATCGGGCCAGTCACCACCGGCTAGCTCAAGAATCGTTGGGGCCAAATCGATCACGTGTGTGGGAGTGTGCCGCAATTCGCCTCGTGCGGAGATTCCATCGGGCCAGTGGACGATCAGTGGAGTTGCACTACCACCTTCGTGAACCCAGGTCTTATGCCGTCGAAAAGGAGTGTTCGCAGCGCTGGACCAACCTGGGCCCAGACAAAGAAATGATTGCGCCGACCCCGGTGCGGCCGACGGATCGTGACCGTCACCCCGTATCATAATTTCCGCGCTGGCCCCATTATCAGAAAGGAAAAGGATCACCGTGTTGTCCAGTTCGCCCATTTCCCGAATCTGGTCGATTACCCGACCGATCTCACGATCCATGCGATCAACCATGGCAGCATGAATTTCCATCTTGTCGGCCTGAAACTTTTGCTGCTCAGTGGTTAAGCTCGCCCACGGCAGCTCGCGATTGACTTCTCCCGATCCCAACTGCTCCATAGCCTTGGGAAAATCGTAAGGGGGACCTATCTGTGGTTCCAACGCCGACAGTTCGCCAGGCAACTCTAAGAGTTTTTGAATCTTCTTCCATCGCTCTTGACGCAGGGTGTCCCAGCCTACGTTGTAGCGACCCTGGTAGCGTGCGATGTCCTCTGCAGGCGCTTGCAAAGGAAAATGCGGCGCAATAAATGCCAAGAATTCAAAAAACGGCTGATTGGGATGTTTTTTCTGATGCGAGCGAAGAAACTCAATCGCATAATCTGCAATCGCTGTAGTCGCATAAAAGTTATCGGCGAGCTTTTTAGCTGGCAATTGTTGGTCATCCAAGTAATGCAGCACCGGCGTGAAGAAATGATCGTAATCGTTGAAGTAGTACGAATGATCGAATCCTCCCTCTGACGGACTCCCATCGATGTGCCATTTGCCTGAGTGATAAGAACGATACCCTAAAGGTTGGAGCAATTGGGGAAGTAACCGCGCCCAGGCAGGCCGTTTTCCTTGACTACCTCCATTGTTCTTCACCCCCGGCAAAGCATCTCGTCCGATTTGTTGAGGATAATAGCCGGATAGCAGACTAGCTCGCGTCGGCCAGCAGCGCGCACAATTATAAAACTGGGTAAACTTCAAACCATTCGCCGCTAAAGAATCCAGATTTGGGGTGGCAATTTCACTGCCGTAGCAACCCAGATCGGAGAATCCTAAATCATCCGCCAGGATGATCAAGAAATTGGGTCGACTCTCAGCCGCTGCACTGCTACTCGCCAATAGCAGCACGATACCCAAGACAAGAATACAATTTCCTAGCCATATTGAAGTGCATCGGAGCATGAGTGATTCCCAAGATCGAAGATACCCAAGCAGAAGATAATAGTAGAACACATTAGATTGTAATAGAGATACAAATCATGTGTACTGTATAGTCGCGAGTTCGATAGGAATTCGAAGTCGCCGACCTTGAGCCTTGTTGTTGGTGAAAGACAAGGACACTGTTTCAGCAGTGGCGGGTTGATTGGTGACGGTGCTCGATAGCTCGTCAAACAGCTAAAATTTCCGTCGCAGCTCGATCCGTCCGCCTGCTATGTCGGGGCTGTCTTCCAGGAACCCGTACATGGCATCGGTACGGAAGATGAGGGTATGGCTGAGCGGCTTTTGGAAACGCAGTCCAACGGCATACTGGTCGCCGACGGCAACACGGTCGGCCGGTGAATTCATCACCTGGACCGTGGCCGCCTCGAGTATCAGTTGCTGTTCGAAGCAATTGCCTAAGAGATCAATACCCACGGCACCCCCGTAGGTATTGTTACCCGTGGCATCGAGCGTCGGATAGCCAGTCAAGAGATCGCTCTCAAAGTTGATGCCGGTGTTTCTCAAGGGTCCCTGCAATCGAGCAACAGATTGCGGATGGCCAAAGCCGGCGAACAAATTCACATAGGGGATTACATTGTAGGGATTACGGGTCAGGAAACTGTTTTCCATCAAGAGAAGCAAACCGTCGGCAGTACGTTGTTCGCTGGGGCCATCTTGCCCCGTATTGACTATCATCCGTACTGAGTTTGAAACGAGATTCAAATAGCGACGGGTGTAGCTGGCTCCAATGTTGTGGTAGCTGCGACCCAGGTTCTCAGTGTCATCAAGAAATGCGTAGCCGATTTCTGCATATCCACCCTTGCTTTCGATGAAGGTTGTCAGACCGACAACATTCGCGGCCCGATTGTCTCCTTCGAACGCGATGTTGCTGGTCACTTCATCGAGTCCGACGAACAAGGTGGTGTCGAAGTTCGACCAATCGAGCCAAGGATTATTGCGCGCAGGGATCGTGGCCGCCACGCCGAGAAACGCGTCTTCCATCCAGATGCCATTCTGGAATAACAGCGGCATCAGCCCTACAGCAAATGGAAAGTTAAAGTAGGGGTATTGATCAGTAAGTCCCCCGATGATGTAGGCTAGATCACCTTCGAAGTAGAGCGTATCGGTGCGTTGATCCCAGAAATCCCAAGCATCGTTGCGGAAAATCTCTCCGTCGTCGTAGACGAGGCTCATGAATTCGTTGCGTTCGTCCAGCGGACCCATAAACATGTGGATTCGCTCGGTGGCAGTAATTGCCCAGTCGAACTCGAGATTGAGCCTGTTGGCCCAAATGGTTTGCTCGTTGCCTATGTTTTGGTTGTAGGCAATGGCCGAGCGGTAGTCGCCATACACATAGAATTTCTGCTGCACCAGGTTCGTGCAGCCGAAGGCCGTGCCGGAGCGGGGCAGGGGCCCTGTTTCGTAGAAGGGGACGCCCCATTCAATCGCGGGACGCTGAATGGGATTCATGTACTTTCCCCCATAGATCCCCAGCTCACCACAGGCATCCCAACCGAATTGCCCATAAAAGGGCCCCGGCGAGAAATCACCACTGTTAGGTTGCACCTCGCAACTTCGCGGATCATGACATTGCTCACCGACAATCATAATCGCGCCGTTGAGTTCAGCCGGGGTCGGCAATTGCTCCCAGGGTGGAGCATGGGCTGAGACCGTAGCTGGTGCCACCGGTGAAGTGAGGCCATAGCGCGTCAGCCCACGCATGTAGCCCGGTGCACTGGGCGGAGGTGTGAAGCTGGGTGCCGGCTTGCATTGAGGACCATGATCGAGTAGCGGGGGACCGATAATCGGCCGTGTCACAGCTGGGAAATCGAGAAACAGTGAGGACTGCCATGGTGAGTAGGTCCAACAGGGCAAGATCGACGAGCGATGTCCTGCTATGTCGCCAACGGGAGGCAGCGGAATGAGTTCACCAGCGTTTGTCATCTCGTTGGGTGCTGGCTTATCTACAGTCTCCGGAGCAGCAAAGAGTTCTTCGCCCCAAGTGTTCTGACCGAATCCCAACACAAGCACCAGCAAAGCCGCACAGCAGGTGCGGAACGCTGGTGATTCTTTCGAATTGGATCTTTGTTCGATCATTGATTGATTAGCGAATCTCAAATTCGTAAGAACTGTGATGGAAATTCGTAATTCCTTCGTTCATTGCCCGCTGCATTTCGATCGTCGCCCCACAGAAACGCATGAAGTAGATCGGCTGGGTGCGCATCCGCAACCGGAACGAGAGACGATAACAGCCAGGTTCCTGGATTAATTCGGCCGGGACTTTGTATGGTGCGCGCCGTGATCCGAGTGGTGCGAGTGATCGACCTTCCATACGAATGAAGGGGGGATGGTTCATCACGGAAATCGGCTGTGCGCCCGGACGCAGGTAGGGCAATTGGTCGATGTCGACATTTACAGGAAGGAAGAACTCGCGGTCCGTGCCGGTCGCGCCCGTAATCAGGAACATCGTCTGCAAGTTGAATAGTTGCCAGTCGTAGGGAATCCGCTTGTGTCGAACATCCTCTGAGTGGATATCAGCCACGTCGCCCCAGCGGTCTGTGTAACCTGATTCCCAGATGCGTTGACCTCGAGGGCCGATAAGAACCACATTGGCCCACAACTGTGGCTGGGCTCCGAGCGAGCCGCTCGGCATGTTGTGTCCGTCGTTGCGGTTGGTCACGATATAGTGAAAGCGCAAATCGTGTCCGCGAACGAGTGGCTTGTCAAAGAACGGTCCGTCAACATGCGAGCCGTTTTCCATGATCTGATGACGAGTTACGTCCTTCATGCCGAGTTTCTTGAGATTGGCATCGATTACATCCCGAGCATCGTAGCGGTCGTCTACGTTGGCCCACACGGGTGGGAAGTTGACGTGGAGAAGACCTTCTGCAATGGCTTCTTCGAATTCTTCGGTTCCCCAACCAGCTCGGTAGTCAAACTGCAGCCAATCGGGCATGGACCAGCGCAGCGCATCCTTGTTGAAGGGGAATACACCTGGATGGGCAATCGAATAGCCGGGGCCGTAGAACACATGATTTGCATGTTTGCGATGGTTGTAAATCGTCTTGCCGTTAACAACTGCCGCGGGGCCAGTCTCGTAACCACTTGCCACGCCTGGTAATCGTCCCATATGGCAGTCCTGGCAGGAAATTCCTTTCTTGCAAGCTGGACTGGCGCGATACTGCTCCCAAACGACTTCTAATTTGATCCCAGGCTGCACGGCCACCTGATGGCATGAGACGCAAAACTCGGGCTTCGACAGTTGATCGAAATAGCATCCGGCGACATGAATGTCCTGCCCCGGTCCTTGTTCCCAGGGGGAAGTCTTCACTTTGAAATCGTTCTTATGGTCGATCACCTCGGCCACGCCGCTGCCACCGATCGATCCATAGACAGGTGCAAACATATCTCCAGGCTCGATACGACGTTCGCCGTTGACTTTGCCATAGCGCTGGTTCACACGATGGCAGGCAACGCAGGTAACCCCTTCACGAGCAACTTGGGGCATGTCCCACAAAGGGGCCGCCCGCGAGATCCCCAAACTTACACCTGCTGGCGAGTGGCAGCGGTAGCAGAAATACCCAATGGTGGCTTGAGAGATGTCATTGATTTTTTGCTCAAATTTCTGAAACATAGGCGAAACCGCCGCATAGGCATGGCTGGAAACACTCCACTCTTCGAAGATCTTTTCGTGACACGTTGCACAGGCAAAGGCAGACGGATAACGCGAATCGGCAACGAATTCACAGTAAGATTTAACACCTGGCTGGGTATTGCCTGTACTTTGTGAAGGGAGCGAGTGGGGGGCACCACCAGGCTTTGGGGGAGCAGAGAAGGGACTATCTTCACGAGGTGTGATTTCCTCCTTCGGCTCAGGCAGTAGCACAGGAGCCGGCACGGGTTGATTAGCTTTCTCAATGGAACTCGAATTGGGCTCTGGCTCGACGACCGAACTTGGTTGACCTTGTGAAGCAGACTCTTCCACAGCGGAGGTATCGTCAGGCGACTCAGACGCGGGAGATTCAATACTCGAATCATTTTCGCCAGAATCTACAGGCGGTTTTTCCTGCTCAGGATCTGCGATGTCTTTCCACAGTAGGTCAGCAGTTCCATCGAGCAAGTCGTCAGGATCGTTTGCATCGCCAGGAGTAGTTGCAACTGCTTCGGTCGTGGGGCGACTCGCTACACGTATTGGCTGTGGATATTGTACCCGAGGTACACTGGCAGAGATCGTGCGAATCTCTGGAGGGATTGCTTGGGAGCCCAAAACACTTGGTCCTTCACTGGCCAGCACCATCCACCCAGGACAGCCCGCCTGAGCCAACGCCTGTTCGATCTTCTCTATCTGGTTTGAGGAGTGATCAACCAACTCGATTTCTTCATATCGAGTTGATTCAGGTGAGCTCAGTGGTTGCGCATGCCAATAACCCACCAGCGCGCTGATGGCCACCACCAAGACTCCTAAAAGCCATGGCCCACCCCCCCATCCAAGTTGTTTCCCCTTCATGCTGCGAACATCCTTGTTCTGCAGAGATTAATTCGACATCGATTCCCGTGGCGTCGCGATAAGGACCGCGGAAATACCCTGGCAGCTAGCACAAAACCGTGAGCGCAACAGGCCATATAACTGATCGAGCCGATCCGTATGGCAATTTGAGAAAGATGCTTATAACCGGCATATCTTAACGCCCAGGTTGCTAGCTCCTTGGCTGACAGTTGGGTAGAATGGGTTGTCTATAGGCATAGCCTCTAGGGTGGGCCAGGGGCTTGGAATCGGAAGTTCTGCCTGTGTACCCCTGCATTTGGAGTATCTAAGTGTTTACTAGCAAGTTGCTAGCGCGATTTTGTCTGCTGTTAGCCATGGGCGTTAGCCTGGTTTGCTGTTCGGAGAGTTTCGCCGAGCAGTCTCCGGTTGATTTCAATCGAGATATTCGTCCTCTGCTTTCGGAAAATTGCTTCGCCTGTCACGGGCCAGATGCGGAAACCCGCGAAGCTGATCTTCGTCTGGACGAGGAAGAGAGCACTAAAGAAGACCGCGGCGGATATGCCGCGGTTGTCGCCGGTGATATCGAAGCGAGCGAATTGGTACGCCGCATCGAGAGTACTGATGAATTTGAGCAGATGCCTCCTCCCGAGACAAAGAAACACCTCTCCGGCGAAGACATCGCGCTGCTGAAAAGATGGATTGCCGAAGGTGCAGTTTGGTCGCCAGCCTGGTCTTATGTTCCTCCCAAATGGTGGCAGCCACCGGTCACTAAGACGAGTGATTGGAGTCGAAATTGGATCGACTCGTTTGTGCTCGCCCGGTTGGAAAAGGAAAACCTGGACCCCAGTCCACAGGCCGATCCCGTGACGTTGGCCCGACGGTTGTCATTTGATTTAACAGGTTTGCCACCGCAACCTGAAGTCGTCGAAGCGTTCGTTGCCGACCCCAGCGACGAAGCCTATGAACTGATGGTCGATGATCTCTTGGCCTCATCCCATTTTGGCGAACGGATGGCCATCATGTGGCTCGATCTGGTGCGCTTTGCAGACACAGTCGGCTATCACGGCGATCAGGAGCACCACATCTGGCCGTATCGAGATTATGTGATTCACGCATTCAATACTAACATGCCGTTCGACCAATTCACTCGCGAACAACTTGCGGGTGATCTATTGGAGCAAAGTTCCGTAGATCAGCAAATCGCCTCCGCATACAACCGACTCCTTCAAACCTCACACGAGGGAGGAGTTCAGCTCAAGGAATATCGAGCGATTTACCTTGCCGACCGTGTGCGGAACGTCTCGCAGGTATGGATGGGTGCCACGATGGGCTGCGCCCAGTGCCACGACCACAAATACGATCCTTATACAGCACGCGATTTTTACACGATGGGGGCTTTTTTTGCAGATATCGACGACGAAGACCACATCACAAAGAAAAGTGGCAAACCTCTCGATGCGACGCCTACCCTTCGAGAACCGCAAATTGAAGTCCTCAGTGTCTATCAACGTGAAAAGATCACAGATCTCGACCGACGGATCGCTGCACTTGATTCCGCAGCTGACGCCGAGCAGATTGCTCATCTCCAAGCTCAGAGGGATGCTTTGGCCGCAGCAAAATCATTGGTAATGGTTACCAAGTCAACCACACCACGCGAAGTCCGCATCCTTGCCCGGGGTAACTGGCAAGACGAGAGTGGCGAGATTGTCGGCCCCGCGGTACCAAGTTTTCTCGGAGACCTTCGTGCGGAAGACCGAAGGGCTAATCGACTCGATTTGGCTAACTGGCTCACTGATGAGGAGAACGGGGAGGGGGGGTTAACCGCGCGGGTAATGGTCAATCGCTACTGGGCTCTATTGTTCGGCGAGGGCTTGGCTCGGGTAATGGACGATTTTGGCGGACAAGGCGAGCCACCGACTCATCCCTCCTTGCTCGACAACCTGGCAGTGGAATACGTCCAGAGCGGTTGGGATACCAAGCATATTTTGAAGCTGATCGCCATGAGCAGCGCCTATCGACAAAGCTCTGCGGCTGATGAACAGTTGCGAACCAGCGATCCGCTCAATCGTCTGCTTGCGAAACAAAATCGATTTCGTCTGCCCGCTGAGATGATTCGCGACACAACCTTATCAGTGAGTGGATTGCTGGTGGATGACCTGGGAGGCCGTAGCGTGCGACCTGCTCAGCCGGCTCATTATTATCAGAATCTGAATTTTCCCACACGGGAATATCAACCGGATACCGGCGATGAACAGTGGCGACGGGGCGTTTACATGCATTGGCAGCGCACCTACTTACATCCCATGCTCAAAGCACTGGATGCCCCCACGCGGGAAGAATGTACGGCCCACCGCCCGCGATCAAATACCGCACTGGCAGCACTGGTGTTATTGAATGATCCGAACAGCGTGGAAGCAGCCCGATCATTTGCAGCTCGTATGCTCTCAGAAGATAGTGCTCGTACTGAGCAAGATCGGTTGGAATTCGCATTCCGCACGGCAGTTTCCCGCTTGCCTGATGATCGCGAACGCCAGATTCTGGTAGACCTATTGAGCGATAGCCGATCATTCTTCACCTCAAATCCCGCAGCCAGTAATTCGCTCATTGGGGTGGGTCAATCTCTTGCAGGAAAGGATCAACCACCTGTAGAACTGGCAGCGTGGACTAGCGTCGCCCGTGCAATACTTAACATGAGTGAAACAACAACTCGCAACTAAAATTACCCGAACATGAATGATTCCTTGAACTCATTGATAGAACGCCAGCTCTGTCGGCGCACATTCCTCGCGCAGACGGGATTAGGTTTGGGAAGTGCAGCCCTGTCATCGCTCTTGGGAAATGAAACGCTGGCATCTTCGAAGAGTAACATGGGACTCCCAACGCTGCCAAACTTGCCTCAGAAAGTGAAGCGAGTGATCTTTCTCTGCATGGCAGGGGGACCTTCGCATCTGGAAACCTTCGACTACAAACCTGCCTTGGAGAAGATCAATGGCCAGCCGATGCCGGAGTCTTACACTAAAGGTCAACCGATCGCTCAGTTGCAAGGGCAGGAACTAATGGCCCAAGGTCCGATGACGAAATTCGGCACTTACGGAAAGAGTGGCCAGGTCATTAGTGACTTTCTTCCTTACCATCGACAGATTGCCGACGACATTTGCATCATCAGATCGATGGTAACCGAACAGATCAATCACGATCCGGCTCATACCTTTATGAACACGGGTACCGTGATTAGCGGTCGGCCATCAATGGGTTCCTGGATCACTTACGGACTGGGTTGCGAGAATAAATCGCTCCCAGGATTTGTCGTACTCACGAGCGTGGGCGGTCGCAATCCACAACCGATCGCCTCCCGGCAATGGTCGGCCGGTTTCTTGCCCAGCCAGTTTCAGGGAGTTCCCTTCAATTCCGCCGGTGATCCCGTGCACTTTATCAAAAGTCCCCCGGGAGTATCTGGCCAATTGCAAGAGCGGGTCGTCGATAGTGTGATGGCACTCGACGGCCATCGGCAAGCGAAACTGCACGACCCCGACCTCGCTGCCCGGCTTGCTGCCTATGAAACGGCATTTCACATGCAGACTTCGGTGCCCGAGTTAGTCGATATGTCCGACGAGCCGCAACATGTGCTCGACATGTATGGCGCAGTGCCTGGTGACGGCTCTTATGCGTCGAATTGTCTCCTGGCACGTAGGCTGGCAGAGCGGGGAGTGCGGTTCATCCACCTCTATCACAGGGGCTGGGACCATCATGGCGATCTAGTTCAGCACATGAACACCTGCTGTAGATTGACCGACAAAGCCACAGCAGCACTTGTGATGGACCTCAAGCAACGCGGCATGCTTGCGGATACTTTAATCGTCTGGGGAGGCGAATTCGGTCGCACGCCAATGTTCCAAGGGAAGGGCGGCCCTGGACGCGACCATCACATCAAAGGGTTCTCGATGTGGGTAGCGGGTGGCAATATCCGACCTGGGATCTCTTATGGAGCAACAGATGAACTCGGCTACAACGCCGTTGAGAACCCTGTGCATGTTCGCGATATGCACGCCACCATGCTGCACCTTCTAGGCATCGACCACAAACATTTTACAGTGAAGTTCCAAGGCCTCGACATGCGACTTACCGGAGTTGAGGAGGCCCACGTACTGCACGATATTTTGGTCTGATTCATTACTTCCCTGTGGGGGCAAATTTGTAGATTTCTCGCTCGCCAGTAAAGAAAACTTCTCCCTCGTTATCCTCACCAAAGCTTATTACGGGAGCTCCTTTCGCGCGAATCGTGCGATTGGCGGTAACTTCTTGCCTCTCGTGGTCATACCACAACGCCCAGACTTGTCCGCTCACGTAGTCGGCATAAAGATAAGCTCCCACAAGCTCAGGAATCTTTTTGCCTCGATAGACGGGACCACCCGTGATCGACTTACCCACGTCGTGGTGATAATCCCAAATGGGCTCGATGAGATTCTCGTCTGGCTCGAAACCTCCAGGTCCAAAGGGATGTTTTCCCTCCCGGAAATTCCAGCCATAGTTGCCTCCGCGCTCGATAATGTCGATCTCTTCCCAGGTATCTTGTCCCACGTCTCCCGCCCAAGCGACACCTGTTTGACGATCGAAAGTCAGACGCCAAGGATTCCGCAGACCGTAGGCCCAGATTTCTCCTCGTGCATACTTCGGTTGTCCGTAAAAAGGATTGTCTTGCGGAATTGCATAGGGCAGATCGTTCTCTTTCCGATCAACGTCAATTCGCAATATGGCCCCCAGCAGTGTATGCAAATTCTGGCTATGCATGTGAGGATCGTTTGCCGCCCCCCCATCGCCTACCACGATATACAGATAACCATCGGGACCAAACACCACGGTACCGCCGTTGTGGTTCCAATAAGGCTCGTCAATTTCCAGGAGGATTTCCTCACTGTTGGGGTCTGCTTCAAGAGGGTTATCCTTCTTCGTGCGAAATCGCGAAATACGCGCTGCATGGGGTTTCGCGTCGGTCGGTGCAGGGGTGTAGTAAACAAAGAACTCTCCGTTCTCTTTAAACCGAGAGTGAAACGCGAGGCCCAGAAACCCTTCTTCATTTTCACGGTCCTTAAAAGGCATAACTCGTTCCTGAATATCCAGGAAGAGGTGCATCTCCGACGCATCAGGATCATTTTCAAAATAGTGAATCGTGCCGTATTGTGTAGCGACGAATAGACGATTCGATCCATCCCCGGTTCCGGTAACCACGATCGGCCGAGGATCACGAATTTTTCCGGTATCAATTCCTGTGATAGAATCCGGCCACTGCAGTGAAGGAAAAGCCGGTACAACTTCGATAGGAAGAGGCGACTCATCGATTTCTCCCCATACCTCTGAAGCTAACGGGCTGAAACAACAGAGTACGAATAACAATTTCTTGAACCATTCAATCATCGAGAAATCCTGTGTGTGGTATCGCATAAGAATCGAAAACCGGTTACGTAACTTAACATCGAAACCGTGAATCTCCAAGATATCCCTTACGTGAAGCACCAGAAAAAGGCTACGTAAGGAGCCGCGCACTATTGACCGATTTTAATTTCTCAATTGTCCGTGATCTGCGTCGGTTGTGAGAGCAATATATTCTGCAAAGCACTTCCGCTCCCTTATCTTCCTTAAAAGAGAATCTTTCTAAGAAATGGAGGTCGCTTTACTTCAAGTGGGTTAATATTAGTTAAGAATTGCAGTTCGGATTAACTGTGTAATTAACCCGTTTCATTTGGAGCAGTGATATGAGTACTCAGATCCAACCAGTGGCCCTGATTACCGGCAGCGGTCGACCGCGTGTGGGAAACGTGATAGCCCGTTACTTTGCTGCCCGCGGTTATCATGTGGCACTGCATTACCATAGTTCGAAAGAGGAAGCGTTCGAATCTCGTGATCAAATTCGCTTGATGGGTGTTGAGTGCGAAGCCTATCAGGCGGATGTTAGTTCGGAAACTGAAGTCGATGAATTGGTTGCACAGGTAAAGAATAATTTTGGTCGTATTGATTTATTAGTGACAACTTCGTCGATATGGGATGAAACTCCATTTACTGAAGTCAATAAAGAGCAGCTTCATAAAAACTTCGACGTGAATACACTGGGGACTTTTTATGCAGCACGAGCAGCAGGATTGGTCATGGTTGAACAAGCAGAGGGAGGGACAATCGTGACCATTGGTGACTGGGCAATCGAGCGGCCGTATCCAGATCACGTAGCCTATTTTATCTCGAAGGGTGCCCTACCAACCCTGACGCGAGTGCTGGCTCGCGAATTGGGTGATCGTAATCCGAAAGTACGCGTCAATTGTATTCATCCCGGTCCTGTGATGTTTCCTGAACATTCTTCTCAGGAAAGAGAAAAGAGGCTGATCGAGGCGACGGTTGTGAAAACAGCGGATTGTCCCGACATGGTTGCACAGGCAGTAGAGGCATTTGTGAACAATCAATTCATCACAGGTGTCTGTCTTCCGGTGGATGGAGGCCGCCACATGTACAGTCCAGGAGAGGCATGAATCTCGCAGAACTTCGCTTCGTTTCCTAATGGCATGGCCATTCAATCGAATTCAAAGCACACGTGATACCGATTCACCTCAGTGGATGACTTAACTTCGGAGCCATTTCCAGAGAGATGCAAGTAAACGGGTGAATTTTGAACGATCGTTTCTCTTTTCGTGTTGAAGTGAATCTCCTTCCTTGACTGCGGCTTCAAGCTCTTGTGTGGGAAGGTAGTCCCAATCCCAATGACTGGTATGGCGACTTTTCACCTCCTCTTGGTAGATCTTGAGTTTTTTACGATTCACCGGATCTCTCATTCGCCCATAGTTGTGCTGTACCTCATTGAACTTTGCGAATACGGAGACGGGCGGTGTCCTTTGCATCTAAACAAGATCACCGATGGCTTAAGAGCCTGGTCGAATCACAACCTGGAATCAAATCAAGGATTATTGATCTGCATCAATCTGTGGATGGACATGAATGTGGATGTGGGGGACAAAGCCGTAGCCGCCGTACAGACCGCCATAGCCACCATAGATACCGCCGTAACCTCCGTAGAAGCTATCGACATTAGCTGCATCGACGGCAGTTTGATTTGCCTTGTCTTGTGCGCGTTCAGCGGCTTGAGCGGCTTGAGTGCGAATAGACTCTTCTGCCGTGGAAGCCGCCTCATTGATACCGCGGTTGATATTCGAATAGGCTTGTTGAGTTGCTTGATCAACAGACATCGCCTGGCGAAGGCTGGCCTGACGAGTCATTTCAAAATCAGCTTGTTGTTTTTTTATCATCTCTTGTTCGTGCTCAAACTTCAACAGCCATAGTTTCATCTG
This sequence comes from uncultured Planctomycetaceae bacterium, assembly GCA_937925545.1. Classification (GTDB taxonomy): domain Bacteria; phylum Planctomycetota; class Planctomycetia; order Pirellulales; family Lacipirellulaceae; genus Bythopirellula. The sequence continues at coordinate 93,619 of CALALR010000011.1, read as the reverse complement.
AGTGGGGGTCAAGTTCTCCAGTTCCTTCATGTATTGCTGAGCTTCTTCAGGGGAAATCTTGGCAGACCGCTCGCAGTATTCCTGCACCCAAGCACGGGCATGAAGCATCGTGGGACTGTTCCAAATCTTTTCGCGTTCGGCGGCCGTGTCGCTTGTGCTGGCCGAGCCAGACTGGGAGTTAGCACTCGGACGCCTGGAATTTGTGTTCTGACTAATGGCTAAAGTCGTCAAGCCAAACAATACAATTGCGGAACAAACAGTAATGGAAAGGATGCGGTTCATAATTTTTTATCTCCCAAGCTAAGCCAAGGCCGGATTGAGGGGTTAAGATGCAGAGAGGAATCGTCTCTTCATGATAACAATGCGTGAGGTAGTTCTCCAGTTGAATCCGGACTGTGATTTGGATTCACACGCCTGGAATTTTTGCCACAGTGAGATAAGCTTGCAGTTGTACTGGATAAGCCATGAAATAATCTAGCATTTTACTCGTTGTGAGGTCCTTCACACGTATGCGAATACTTTTCTTATCTTTTCTTGTTTACCTAACAGTGTTACCTGAGAATCTCTCGGCCCTATCGGGAGATGAGCGTCGAATTCATCTGCGTGCCAATCAGGTAGGCTATCTACCCAATGAAGCCAAGTTTGCTGTGGCCTTTTCCCATTCACCAATAGAAGGGTCTTTTTCCTTGGTGGAAGTCCCGTCTGGCAAGGCGGTTTATTCCAATCGCGTTCAACCGGCAGGAGAGGGGTGGGGGACATTTGCCCATCATGCCCGGATTGACTTCAGCACATTCACCACACCCGGGCATTATCGGCTTCAAATGGACGCGGGCGGTGACATGTCCCGAGTCTTTACTATCGGCGACAATGCTTACGGGGACTATGTCGAATCTTTGCTACGATTCATGCGGCAGCAGCGATGTGGCTACAACCCCGTGTTGGATTGTGTCTGCCACCAGCGGGATGGCCGAACCGCCTACGGGCCGTTGCCAGCAGGAACTTTCATCGAGGCCAGTGGGGGTTGGCATGATGCGGGCGATCAATTGAAGTACCTGCTCACGGGCAGCAATGCCACAGCGCGGATGTTGTTGGCGTTTGAGCTTGAGCCCACGAAGTTTGACGATCGTACAGACCGCCTGGGACATCCACTGCCCAATAACATTCCCGACGTGCTGGACGAAGCCCGCTGGGGGTTGGATTGGCTGTTCAATCTCCATCCCAGTCCCCACGAGTTGTATCACCAGGTGGCTGATGATCGCGATCACATTGGTTGGAAGTTGCCGGATGAAGATATTTCCGATTACGGCTGGGGACCGAACAGCTACCGCGTTGTATACGCAGCCGACGGCAAGCCACAGGGCCTGCGGAAGTACCAGAGCGAGTCTACCGGACTGGCAAATCTCGCTGGTCGCTGCGCGGTGGCTATGTCGATGGCCCATCGCATCTGGAAGCGTGATTTGAACGACCCCGTCTTCGCTGCCCGTTGCCTACGGGCAGCGCGGGAGTTGTACGCCCTTGGCCAGTCTAATGAAGGAGTGCAGCAGGGAAATTCCTATGGCGCACCGTACCGCTATGCCGAGACGACCTGGGCGGATGACATGGAATGGGCGGCCGCCGAGTTGTTTGCCGAGACCGGCGAGCGCCAGTATTTGGACGATGCCATTCGCTATGCGAAGTTGGCCGCCGACACCACCTGGATGCCGCTCGAAGAGGCCGGGCACTATCAATTCTACCCGTTTGTAAACGTCGGGCATTCCGCTTTGCACCCACACGTGAACGCCGACATGCAAGCGGAACTGGCGAGCTTCTATCGCTCGGGAATCGAGGCCACGCTCCAGCGGGCCAGGAAGAATGCCTTCAGCGTGGGAGTCCCCTTTATCTGGTGTTCCAACAATCTGGTAACCGCGCTGGTAACTCAAATCATGCTCTACGAGCGGATGACCGGCGATCTGCAGTACCACGATCATATGCTGGCCCAGCGCGATTGGCTGTTCGGCACCAATCCCTGGGGCACCACCATGTTCACGGGAATTCCTCGTGGAGGCGAGTTTCCCCTGGATGTTCATACCAGCACCTGGAAGCTCACGCGACGTGCTGTGCCAGGGGGACTGGTCGATGGACCTGTCTACGCCAAGGTTTACGACAGCTTGCTGGGCCTCCATTTAAACGAAGAAGATGAGTTCGCCGAATTTCAAAACCCGCACGTCGTTTATCACGACGACATTGGCGACTATTCTACGAACGAACCGACGATGGATGGGACTGCCGACGCGATTTTTATGATGGCCCATTTTGGGGCTCAACCCGAGGTGGTGCGAACCGAGCGATTCAAGCGACTGCCTGACCCACCAGCAGAGTTTGTTCTAGATGAAGGAACCATCCGCAGGGCCTCGACTGCGGAAAAAAAACTCGCACTGCTGTTCACCGCGGATGAACACGTCGACGGAGCCGAGTCGATCATTCAAACCCTTGCATCACACAATCTGAGAGCCGCATTCTTCTTGACAGGCAACGCTCTAGACGCAAAAGGGATGCGCGAGTGGACGCGCAACGCAATTACCGCCGGGCACTATGTCGGCCCGCATTCGGATGGTCATTTACTCTACGCCCCGTGGGATGATCGGCAGAAGTCGCTGCTCAGCAAACCTCGCTTCCAGGCGGATCTCTACCGCAATCTTGCCGAGCTTGAAGAGCTAGGGGCCGACATGCAGGAACCCGTCTATTTCGTTCCTCCCTACGAGTGGCACAACGCTGAGCACACCGAGTGGGCGAAAGAATTGGGCTGCCAGATGATCAACTTCACTGAGGGAACAGGCTCTCATCGCGATTTCGCACCGGAGGATCACAAGGCTTTTGTACCTGCGGAAGAGTTGGTTTCCGACATCCTCAAGTTCGAAAGCCAATCCGCCACGGGACTTAACGGCCATCTACTCCTATTGCACCTGGGCGCCACACGCAAAGACAAAGGGTACGCTAAGTTAGGAGAGTTGATTGAGCAGTTGCACGACCGAGGGTATGAATTCGTCCGGGTGGATGAGTTGCTTGGGCGATCTGCTGAGTAGGGGAGTGAACAAGTAGATTGTCTCGAATGGGTTAGTCGAGCGGCGTGCTCCGCCCCCACGTGCCGCAGAACTTGGCAATGTTGCACTAAGTGTCAAGTGCCTTTGAGAAAAACTCTCTGGCAGAGAGGGCCTACTCGACTTCAATCAAGCGCACGCCGTGATCTTTATGGCCGAACATGTCGGTGGCTTCCACTTCGAGAACATAAAAGCCGGGCTTGAGTGCAACGCCCAGTGGCCCTGACCAGAGATGCCGCGTGAACTTGGCTTCCGGAAGAACGCGGCCTTCGTACCGTTCGGTTGCTCGGTTGTGCGCTTGATAACTTTGATAGGCTGGATCAAAGCCAGGAGTTTGTGGCAGGGTCTGCCATTTGCTTTGTCCTCGCACGCGCATGCGGACCTTCGACCGCTCGTTGCCATTGAAGACGTTGACCACGATCTTGGTGCCAACAGAATCCTTGGCAGCAATGACTTCGGGTGCCTGTATCGACATCTGATATTCAGGCGGCATTCGGGCAGCTTTGTAGCGAAGTTGATAGTCGTTTCCCTTGAACATGGCCAGGATGTAACCATTCGGTGCACCGTCGGCCATCGTGGTGTCGGGGAGGCCCTCAATGTCTCGAGGCCCTTTGAACCAACTTCCCGAACCGGTGGCCACGTTGTGGTGATGGTGCTTCGTACCTGCATCGGACGAGTATCCATCCTCGGCACCAGAAAAATGATGGTGATTGAAATGGGTGTGGGCCGAGAACGACATCGTGTGGGGATGGCCGGAGAGGATTTCCAGCAGCTTACGATACTCAGGAGAACTATGCGGCTTGGAGTGGGCATCCACCACAATCTCCGGCAAGGGAATGTGCGTGCAAATCACGATACGATCTTCCCGTGGCACGCCATCGAGATAGTTCTTCACGAAAGCAAGCTGTTCATCCGAGAGCCCGCCGAGGTAACTATTGTCTCTTTTGCCAAGCCAAACGACGTTGTCGAGCACAATGAAATGGACCTGACCATACTGGAACGCATAGTTGGTCGGACCATAGATGCGCTCGAAGGTTTCGTCAGAGTTTTTGTCATCAAGCGAATCAAAGTTGAGGTCGTGGTTCCCGATGACATTGTACCAGGGTTTGCCGACCAATGCCTGGACTTCGTTGACGGATTCGAAGAGTGACAGGTCGTTGCTGACGATATCTCCCATCGACATTCCGAACAGGGCAGGGGAGTCAATAAGCTCGGCAATGACATCGTTGGCATAGAACCTGACTTGCTGGCGATTTCCTGGCTGGGGGTCGCCCATGACGATCATCGTGAATTCTTCCGGGTCGGGCGACGCAATCAGAGGAAAATCGATACTCTCGGGCAGATTCCCGGTCGGCTGGACCCCCGCAAATTGGTAGTTGGCATCAGGTGAGCCCGCCGGTTTGTGGATGTAGTAGAAACGAGGGAGATTCTGCTCATCAATCGCAGTCTGCCAATCGCGTGGTTTGATAACGAATAGAATCGTATCGTCGTCAATGCCGATTTCATATCTTCCGTCGAAATTGGTAGTAACGATGTCCAGTCCGTTGGAGACTTTTACGTCTGGCAGTCCTGGCTCGCCAGGATCACGTTCACCATTGGCATTCTGGTCGTTGAAGACAATGCCGCGGGCAGTTTCCGCATGGAGCGCTGCCTGATTGCATTGGTATATACAAAGAGTTGCAGCAAGATAAATTAGCCGCAAATTATTCCGCCAGCTACGAATCATCAGAAAGTGTGGCTCCGCAAAAGTGGACTGCAAAAGTGTCTTATTACTCCTACAGTGATAAAGTCTGACTCACCAGATAGCAAGTGTATACTCTATCTAGATAAAAACCATTGCCTCCCGGCAGTGACTGCTAATCCCGGCACATGAGCCAGACAGAAGGGCCGTTTGCTAACTGCAATTCGTCGACCGTGCGAAATCCGAATCGCTCGTAATACGAAATGTTTTCTGCCAAAGAGGTTTCTAGAGCGATCATCTGGCCCACAGATTCGGATGCATTGATTTTAGCCTCCAGCAGCCGAGCTGCATGGCCGTTGCCACGTTGCTTCTCAGCCGTAGCCAATGCCATGAGATACCAATAAGGCTGCTGGGGATGTCGCCGGGCTAGCGCTGTGAGTCCCTCACGCACTTCATGGATTCGCATTCCATGGGCCCATCTCATGGAGAGAGATTCCGCAAGTTGCTCCCATCGAGAAGGGGCAGGGGGGTGAGGAGCGGTCCAAACGGCTACGCTCGCCAATTGGCCGCTTTCTGTGTGGGTCACAGAGACCAAACCTTCGGCTATGCGTGGAGACACCAGTCGACGAAACAGACGCTCACTTGCTTTAAGCCGTGATTGATCCTCGGGAAAAAGCCAGCGCTGCAGGGGATCGTTGGACAGGGATTCCGCCAGCAGGCGAACGATAGCCGCTATTTCTCGCCGCGAAGCTCGAGACACCGGTTGAGGAACTGATTCGGTCGCAAGCATTTGGAAATTGGCCACTCTTGCAGCCTCGAAGATGACAGGGGATTGCGAGCAGAGCTATAGTTAAATCTAGCTTACGGCGGGAGGTGAGAATCGGGCTTTTTGAGCTCAGGGGAAGTTGTCGCCACCTAGGATGAATGATTATAATGAGGGGCTATTCCCGGTGACCGAACCGGGCGTGGTAGATTTGGGTCTGCCGCTATAATTGACCCTCGGTTTTTCCCAACCTCTTGGAGCAAGAACGTGTTTGATTCGATCGCCATCGTGGGTGCCACCGGTGCTGTGGGCAGTTTGATACGACAAATGTTGGAGGAGCGCGACTTCCCTTATCAGAAGATCACGTTTCTGGCATCCGAACGATCCGCCGGCACGAAGATCACGTTCAAAGGTGAAGAGCACACTGTTGAGCTACTCTGTCCCGAAGCTTTTGAGGGAATCGATCTGGCTATCGGCAGCACACCCGATCCCATTGCTGCGGAGTTCTGTCCTTGGGCGGTGGAACGAAATTGCGTAGTTGTGGACGAAAGCGGTTACTGGCGCATGGATCCGAAGGTGCCCCTGGTGGTACCCGAGATCAATCCTGACGCGGCATTCAATCACCAGGGAATTATCTCCAGCCCCAACTGTTCGACCACACAAATGGTCTTGGCGATGAAACCTCTGCACGATGCGGGGACCATCCGCAGAGTGATTGTCAGCACCTATCAGGCGACCAGCGGAGCTGGAGTGCAGGGTCAAGAGGATCTGATCGCGGGAAGCAGGGCGTTTCTAGAAAATAAGGACCATAAGTACAAAGCATTCGCCCACCCGATCGCCTTCAATCTCATCCCGCAGATCGGTTCGGCCAAGCATGAAGGCTACACCAGCGAAGAGATGAAGATGGTGTACGAGACTCAGAAAATATTCGGGGACGACTCTATCCAAGTATGTCCGACATGTATTCGAGTACCTGTTGAGAATTGCCACAGCGAGAGCATTCTCGTCGAGACGGAAAAGAAAATCACGGTGGAAGAGGCCCGCAAATTATTCGCGGCCACTCCGGGAATTAAGGTCGTCGACAATCTCACTGCAGGCGAGTATCCGATGCCAGCAGATTGTAGTGGAGACGACGCAGTATTCATCGGCCGCATTCGTGAAGACATATCCAGCAAAAATGGCCTGGCGTTTTGGTGTGTGAGTGACAACTTGCGCAAAGGCGCGGCAACCAACGCCGTGCAGATTGCCGAGCTACTGGTGCGTTCTCAAGCCGCCGTCTAAAACCCTGTATGTGCAATGCCGACGTTCAAGCTCACGATTGGATACGACGGCACGAATTTTTCTGGTTGGCAAGCGCAGCCGGGGCGTCGCACGGTTCAGGGAACGATTCAAGACACCTGGCAGAAGATTACTGGGGACCAGGTGCAAGTAACGGCCAGCAGTCGCACCGATGCCGGTGTCCATGCACTCGGTCAAGTTGTGGGAGTTACATCAACAACACATCTTTCGTCTGATCAACTGCACCGCGCTCTTAATGCCTTGTTACCGGTCGACGTCATTATCAAAGCGGTCGAAGACGTGGCAGAGGGTTTCCATGCCACTTTCGATGCTGTGGGCAAACACTACTGCTATCGCATTCACAACGCCCGATGTCGTCCGCTATTCGAGCGCGATACCGTTTGGCACGTGCCACAACTTCTTGACACCGATGCGATGCATCGTGCCGCCCAAGCGCTGGTGGGCACACATGACTTTGCCAGCTTCCAGTCGGCCGGTTCTGAGAGAGAGAGTACCGTACGTACGATTTCGTCCATCGCGGTGCGGCGCGGCTCGGGAGAAGAAAACTCACTGGTGAAAATTGATGTGGAAGGTAACGGATTCCTCTATAATATGGTACGAATTATTGTCGGTTCCCTCGTGGAGATAGGTGCAGGTCGTCGAGACCAGGCATGGCTCTCCGCGGCATTATCATCTAAGGATCGCCGCCAGGCGGGAAGAACTGCTCCTCCCCAAGGACTGTGTCTCTGCAAAGTCGACTATTGAGCTGAAAGCCACCCTTCCGCTGGTTCTCTGATCTGACTAGACTGGCACTTTCAAGCCCATGCTCTGCTTACTGACCTTTAACATTCTATAGAAGAACTCATGGCTTCTGTCGGAAAAGAATTTGTTGGGCCCTACAGGCTTTTCTATTTGATCAGGGCCGGGGCCATGTTTGAGATTTGGGCGGTGAAGCCTCTCGGCAAGAACGAGTCTTTTGCCATGAAATGGTTGCCGCCAGGCCCAAAGCATACCCGTCAAAACGCCGCAGAGCTTAAACACGAATACCTCGTAGGCAAGACGCTCGATCATCCTTCGATCATAAAGACGCTGGATTATGGCACGGGGAAGGATGGGTCCTATCTAATCATGGAACTGTTTAAGACCCCCAACCTTAAGCAACAAATTCAAAGTGGAGTTGAACAACTCCATTGGCGGCTGGAAGAGATTTTGGGAGGCGCTGCACTTGCTGTGGAATATATGCATAAGCAGGGATGGACCCATCGCGATATCAAACCCGATAACTTTTTGGTCAATGACGACAATGAAGTCCGGCTCATCGATTTCACCTTGGCTCGAAAAATCAAAAAAGGAATTGCGAAGCTATTCGGCAACAAAGCCCCGGTGCAGGGGACTTACAGCTACATGGCTCCCGAACAGATTCGTGGAAAGGAAGTCGACGAGCGGGCAGACATCTATAGCTTCGGTTGCATGGTTTACGAACTGATGTGCGGCAAATTGCCATATACTGCCAGCAGTTCCACGGAGCTTCTGAACAAGCATCTCAAGTCGCGCCCTCAACCCATCTCCATGATTCAGAAGAACGTGCAACCTGAGTTTGCCAATCTTATCCACCGGATGCTGGAAAAGGATCCGAAGGATCGCCCGGATTCGTTGTTGGAGTTTTATCGGGAACTCAAGGCGGGGCGCTGTTTTCACATTAAGCCCAAAAAGCCGGAAGAAAAACCACCCGAAGGTCACGACGAAGAAGAATAAACGAGGTATAATCTCGCCATGCCAGGTTACGACTTTCGATTACCGTTTGAACAACCCATCTTTGAGCTGCAAGAGCAGATAGATACGCTCGAAGCCAGCGACAAGAACACGCCAGAGCTTCGTGAACGTATTCGCGAGTTGCGCAAGCAACTCACCGAAACGACCAAAGCGATCTACAATCATCTCGATCCCTGGGAAACCGTTCAAGTCGCTCGTCACAAGGAGCGGCCAAAGTTCACTGACTATCTCGATCTTGTCTTCGACGAATTTGTCGAACTCCACGGTGACCGTTTTTTCGGCGATGATCGTGCGCTGCGAACCGGTTTTGCCAAGTTGGATGAATATAAGGTGCTGGTCGTCGGACACGAGAAAGGAAAAACACTCAAGGAGCGCAATGAATGCTACTTCGGATGTGCTCATCCCGAGGGATATCGTAAGGCCATGGAAAAAATGGCATTGGCGGCCAAGTACGGCCTCCCAATTATTGCCATGATCGACACCCCGGGGGCCTATCCAGGAATCGGCGCCGAGGAACGGGGGCAAGCCATGGTTATCGCCCAAAGCATGATGGAGATGTCGCGATTCAAAACACCCATTATCTGTATTGTGATTGGAGAGGGAGGCTCCGGCGGGGCGCTGGGGATTGGCGTGGGTGATCGTGTTGCCATTCTGCAACATGCCTATTATTCCGTCATTAGCCCCGAGGGGTGTGCTGGCATCCTCTGGAAAAGTCACAATTATGCCGAGCAGGCAGCCCAGGCCCTGAAAATCACCGCTAAACATCTTTATGAGATGGGCGTGGTGGATGACGTGATCGAAGAGCCCTTGGGAGGCGCCCACCGAGATCACCATCAAATGGCGGGCCGCATGAAGATTTATCTCTTGAAAAATCTTCGGGAACTCCTGCGAAAGCCGACGGACGAATTATTGGCAGATCGCTACGAAAAGTTCCGCCGCATCGGTCCATTTCTTGAGACTCCGCCGACGGTCCCTGGCTAGTATTCCGCGATATTTGGCGAGATCCCTCGGAGTACCTCGGGATGACAATTCGCTTAGGTAGGGTGGGGCAGCAAATAGAAAACCCGCTCTCCAGGCATCTATCACGAACGTCCGATAATCACTGTTATGTTCGTTTCTGGGGTAGTTTTCCCCGCGGATTTCGCATGGTTTTATTCTCGTAGCACTCGCCCTGCTCGTTCTCGTCAGTCGCCGTCACGGCGTGAACCGCGCGACAATGGCTCAGGCTGAGCCGTGTCCGTTTTCATCCTCCTTGGTAACACAAAAACGGAGCCTTCCTGGTTGCAAAAGTAAAGCGTCGAAGCCGAGGGTTTGCGGCCATGTCCGTCTGCCCAAAGGGCGTAGAAATCGGGATGAGCATTTACGGGTCGGCGGACATAATTGTGGTTTAATTGGCTGTGCTGGGTCAGGGAGTGCTGTTTTTCCCAGTAGTGCCCGAGGTCGTGGGAAACCCAACTGGCAATCTCGCCGCCAGGATTGTAGGGTTGGGGCCCCCTGCCAGTCGGAGCAATGATCTGCCAGTTTCCGTCCCCAGTGGTCCACAACGAGCCCATATCGTAATTATTGTCCGATCGCATGGCCGCTTGGATATCCCAGTGACTGCCAGTCCAACGGGCCGTCCTCCAAGTTCTTGGATCATTCTTAGGTCCGGATTCGTACCCTCTACTGGTCAGAAACAGAATGATTGGCCTGTCATGCTCATCATAGTGGATGTCCTTGAGATAGACGTTTAGCCCCTGAGATTCATATTCTTGAACGAGAGCGGTGTTAATTGGCTCGGAGAGTGGCACTTGCACAGGATCACCTGCGGCCGATTGCCAGGTTCTCCCGAAATCAGGAGTCTCGAGGTAATACAGGTTTGTCCGCCAGTTGAGCCCCTTGCCTCGCGGATGATAGTTGAATGCAGACCCAGCTTTACCACTGCCCAGTGCGCTGATCTGATAGTGCCCTTCATCGATGGCAGCAAGTCGCTGGGTTGGACTCCAGAGAACTCCATTAGAACTACTCATAAAACAAATTGTTCTCGCAGCGGGAAATTGATACTTCGTGAAGAAACAGGCGAACCCAAGTTTCGGATCATGCCAGGATTGCATGTACGAGAAGTTCTTGATATCGACCTCTCCGTCCGCTTCACTGCTACGAGCCTTCACAAGTTCAAACTCTGAAACATCGTAAGGGCGTTTGCTGCGGTGAATGTAAGAAGGGCGACCCGTACCGTGTGATGTTGAGAAAATCCAAACGTGGCCCGTTCCATCAAGCGAGATGACAGGATTGTCATGGGCATCATCCGTCTTCTTATCAAGAAGAATCGTTGGTCGCGGAACGGTTTTAGTGTGGTGATCAAAGTACGAGACCATATGCAATAGTGAGCGATCGTCATTCTTCTTCGCTCCTCCATAGCAAAAAAACGTCTTTTTCACTTCCGGACTATAGAATGCAAACGGCTGGTGCTTTGCACAATAGGTAGCCATCCCACCGCTATACTTGTAAACATACTCGTCTCCCGAAGGTTGATTCATGTACCAAATACCTCTGTATCCATCGTCAGTCTGATTGAGAGTTACTTGGGCTGATACAGGAAACGAAGAGTCTGGCGAAGAATCCTGGGCATGGGTTGGGAAAAGCCATGCACACCAAATCATCACAATGAAAAAACTTTGGCCGAGAAAGTTTGCTAAAGGAGAGAATACGCGTAAACAACTTTGCTGATTGAAGTGATGCATTGAGCCATCATAGACTCAGCAGCGCGCGGATGAAAGATAGTGGAACAGAAGTTACGCGCGAACTTTTCCAGATCTTATCGGAATGAGAAACCGAATTTAGTACTGTCTGCCGTTGTTGCTTGCGGCCTGAGGATCGGGAGGCCATTTAGGCAAAGGGGTCGAGATCGGTTGGCCAACAGGTGCTGAACTACTCCCTGATGTCGAACCAGACCATTCAGGGAATGCCGCTGAAGGCCAGTTGGCGTGCATGCCATGCTCTTGATGATGCTGGCCATTGGGATCGAGTTCCTTGTTAATGCGATGCAGATACGGGCCAATCACGTCGTGAATCTCGGGAGGGACTACGGAATCGGTTTTGTCCAACATCACGACGATGTATCGGCCGGTCTGGGAAGCGAGGATTCTCTCTTTCTGGGGTTGTGGCAACAGGGAAACTGCAAAAAAAGTGATTGCCGTGCACAGCAGGACGCCCTTGGCAAACCCAAAAATCGCGCCCATCTGGCGGTCGAAGGATTCAAGCTTTACCCGATCGATCACCCCGGAAATGAATCGGAACAAACTCCAAATCACAAACGAGGTGGCCATGTAGATCACGAGCATCGCCACGAACTTATTCAGCGGTGGTGGAGCAATCCCCTCAAAAGTTGGAGCCAGTTGGTCGGAAAAACGCAGTGCGATGAAGTAGCTCAGCACGAGCGATGCCAAAGAGGCAATTTGCCAGGCCATTCCTTTCCACATACCAAAGATTGTCGCGGCTACCAGCACGACCAACATCAGGACATCGTAGATTTGCATGAGAAAGGGTCAGTTTGGGGTTCTTGAGACTGTAAAGCTGCGAAAGTATATCGAGCGAGAGCGGACATACGAAGGGCAATTCAAGGATAGTTTGCCTTGCCCAAGCATGTCTGACTGCTAGCAATGCTAGCACTCTGGTTTCTCTGGTATCGAGAAATGACTTTTCCTATCCTTGCCCGCCACGCTAATTTTTAAATGGAACCTTTTTCTTCTTAAACGATGGCTGGATTCAAGACACATATCACCACCAGCACGATGCTTGGCGTCGGCTATGGAGCGGTCGGTGCCTATCATGGTTTGCCCTGGGAGTCGGCGGTCATTGCCGGCGGCTTGTGCGGAATTGGTGGAATGCTCCCCGATATCGATAGCGATTCCGGCGTGCCATTTCGTGAATCCATGGGTTTCGCAGCCGCGATCATTCCAGTGCTTCTCTTGCCGCGCCTGGAACAACTTGGATTGAATCATGAACAGTTTGTGCTGGCCGTTGGAGGAACCTACGTTTTCATTCGCTTCGGCGTTGCGAAGATGCTATCGAAATACACGGTTCATCGCGGAATGTTCCACAGCTTGCCTGCTGCGCTGATATTCGCCGGGTTGGCATTCTTGTTTTCTGGATCTAACAATCTGCAATTGCGATACTTCAAAGCGGCTGGCGTGTTGCTGGGAGTCATGTCGCACCTGGTTCTTGATGAGATTTATTCAGTCGAATGGGTAGGTGGACGCTGGCGGTTCAAAAAATCATTTGGTACTGCCCTCAAACTCTGGGGCAAAAGCAGATGGGCCAATGTATCTACCTATGCGAAGCTAATCGTTGTCTTTACGATGATCCTTGGCGAACCGATGGTCATGGAGCGCTATGGAAATAACTATCCAATCGCACTGGACCGGAGAGCTTGGCGGTCCCAAATCGGGGGCAACCTACCGGGTAGCTCTCCAGTAACTGAAGCTAATCCGGGAATCAACCCACAAGGCTACGCAATTCTCCCCCCCAATGCAGAGCAGGCAATTGATCCTGAGATTGATCAGACGATCTACGACACCGCACGCCGACTCTGGCGAAGTTGGGGGGAAGCTAAGTAGTGGCATCGTTGAGGGATGAGTATTGAGAGTCGAGTACATTTCGCTTCACCCTCAACTCTTAACGCTCCATCAATCATCTCACATCCGTGTCGATCCAGATCGTCACCGGTCCATCATTGACAAGCTCTACCTCCATATGTGTGCGAAACTTTCCACGCGCGACTGAGACGCCCTGCTCAACTAGCCTGGCGACGAATTGTTCGTACATTGCCTCTGCCATCTCGGGAGGAGCCGCCTGAATGAAACTAGGTCTACGGCCTTTGCGGCAGTCCCCATAAAGCGTGAATTGACTCACCACCAAGATTTGTCCACCCATATCCTCCAACGAGCAGTTCATCTTTCCCTGTTCGTCTTCAAAGATGCGCAACCCTACAATCTTGTCGGCCAGCCACTTGAGCTCAGTCTCAGTATCCGCAGCCGCGACTCCCAACAGGACGAGTACCCCCCTACCAATTTCTCCGACAGTTTCGGAATCAACCACCACGCGGGCACGGGAGACTCGTTGGATACAGGCTCGCATTAAATCTCCAGGCGCTTACGATTCTAATTCGAATCAACTAGACTCGCTTGTCGGAAGTCCATTTCGGTGCCATACTTCACCGCATGAATTCAAACGTACTGCTCACCTATTATTGCCTGTTTGTACTGCTGGTGTCTATCGCCGGTGGCATGATCCCTGTGTGGATTCGATTGACTCACCGCTGGATGGAATGTGCCGTAAGCTTCGTGGCAGGCGTGATGCTGGGGATCGGGCTGCTGCACATGTTGCCCCACGCATTAGAGCAGGCGGTAAGCTCTGGATTACCCAGTGCAACGGCCAATATGCAGGTCATGCTCTGGCTCTTGGCTGGACTTTTGACGATGTTCTTCATCGAACGCTTTTTTTGTTTTCACCATCATGAAGTCGAAGATGGCGAAATTTCGTGTCATCACGGACCAGAGGGGGAACACGATCACAGCCACGGCCACAATCTCTCTTGGAGTGGCGCTGCATTTGGCCTCACTCTGCATAGTGTCATCGAGGGGATTGCATTGGCAGCGGGAGTAGCCCATGGTCACGAAACTGTCCGACTCGCCGGCTTCGGCACTTTTCTGGTCATCGTCTTACACAAACCGTTCGATTCGATGACGATCGCCACGCTGATGGCCCACGGCGGCTGGTCGCTTACCTGGCGGCACGTCGTCAACGGACTCTTCGCGCTGGCTATCCCATTGGGGATTGTCGTTTTTCGATTCGGATTGATGGGTGAAGGAGATGGAGGAGTTACATTGTCTCACGCGTTGGCCTTCGCCTCGGGAACTTTTCTGTGCATCGCGCTGAGCGATCTGTTGCCGGAATTGCAATTTCACGATCACGACCGCGGGAAACTCTCAGCTGCGCTGTTGCTAGGATTGGCTCTGGCCTGGGGAATCAGTCGTCTGGAAACCACAACCCACTCACACCCCCCTGCCCTGCCTGCGGAAGGAGCGTTTTCTTCAGCCGCTAGTACTCACAATTCAGGTCGTCTTGTTTCTGATTGCTACTCAACCAGTGAAAGATATTAAATAGAATTCTACTTGCCGAGTTTCAACCAAACACAAAAGAACAATAAACCGTCACCACAACCACTCCCATTAGATTCAAGACAAACCCCTCTCGAGCCATCTGTCGCACGGTGACTCTCCCAGAACTGAACACCACTGCATTCGGCGCAGTCGCCACGGGGAGCATAAAAGCGAAACTGGCAGTCAAAGCGGCGGGGACCATGAGCAGCTTGGGGTCTATGCCCGTGGCAGCCGCTGTCGCAGCCAGAATGGGCATCATCAGACTCGCAATTGCCGTATTGCTCGTCACTTCGGTCATAAAGGTCACCACAAGACACAAGAGACCGATCAACAAGGGAACCGGCAGAGCCGACAAGGTTGCTAATTGATCTCCAATCTCCTGGCTCAGCCCCGACTTGGTAAATGCCTCGGCGATGACAATGCCACTGCTGAAGAGTAAAAGGACACCCCAAGGAATACTTACAGCAGTTGGCCAGTCGAGCAGCTTTTCCCCTTTGCCGTTGGGAATCAAAAACATGGCAACAACAGCCAGCAAAGCAACGCTGGCGTCGTTGGCGTAACTCAAGTTTAGAAGTTTCTGCCAGCCTCCGAACGGATCGGAACGGGTGATCCACAAGAATGCCGTCGTGGCAAAGACGGCAAGAGTACGAATTTCTTCGCTCCGCCAGGTTCCCACTGGGGGAAGTTCGATCTTGGTAGTCGATTCAATTCGTCTGGTCAACCAGAACCAAATCAAAGGAATCATCACGAACACTACGGGGAGCGTCCAACTCATCCACGTAATAAAACTCACCTCCTCGCCAACAAGCGCTTCATAGTTTTGCATGAAGATCAGATTGGGCGGAGTGCCGATGGGCGTGCCGATACCTCCTACACTGGCGGCATACGCGTAACCTAAGAGCAATGCCAGCGACAAGCGTTCGTCGGGAACTTTTTCAATGACGGCTACGACAATGGGCAGCAACATCAGCGTCGTTGCCGCGTTGGATATCCACATACTTAAAGCTGCGGAGGCCATCATGAATCCAATTACCAGCCGACGCGCGTTGGTGCCTCCCAAGAGTGAGACCATTCCCAGAGCAATACGTCGATGGGTTCCACTGCGCTCCATGGCGCAAGATAACATGAACCCACCGGTCAAGAGCAGGATCATCTCATTCCCATAGGCAGCGCCGACCTCATCGGGTGTAAGAACTCCAATCAGGGGAAACATCGCCAGCGGAATCAGCGAGGTGGCGGGAATAGGAATCGGTTCAAAGATCCACCACAGTGCCGTAAGCGCCGTGATCCCGGCCGTCCAGGCGGCAGCGGGGGGCAATTGTTGCTGATACAACGCCGAGCCCAGTAAGACAGCGACCACTGGCCCGAGCCAGAGTGCCCATTGTTTCATTGGAATCCTCCCCTAGTGGTTTTCTGCACTAGTCTAGCGTCTGCCAACCAGTGAGAGAACCATCAGGGAACAGAAATGACCAATTTTCAATTTACATTGACCAAGATGATGCAACGCATGCTCGAACCTCTTTATAAGTTTCATTGGTCATTGGTCGTTCATGCCAATTGATTCTTGCGAAGAAGGATTAGTAGGAATTTGTACCTCAGAAGCAATATTGATTTCTCCCAGAATCTCTTCCAGCTTGGTGTCGAACAGCCCTCCTTGTTTTCCCTTTCTGGCATAACTCACTCGGCAGGCGATCTTGGGTTCAACCCAGGTGACATTGTCCATTTGCACCCGGACGAAGGGATCGACTCTTTTATAGGCACTTAGCTGTTTGCCTAATTTCCACAGCTCACTTACAGGCATTTGCGGGACGACCTGACCAACGTGTTGCAATCGACCGTAGTTTTCACCCGCAAGTACAAGCATGTAGACGACCCCCGCCTCGTTAGCCCGATAACCGATGATCACGCAATCGTCCTTAGATCGCTCCGTCGGCTGCTTGGCGGCCTTTTTCTTGTTCCCTTCGGCATCGCTCAGATTCTGACTGCCACCAAGTTCCTCCACGGCTTCTTCCAGGGATTGGTCTTTTCCGGCTGCCTTCCGCGCCTGATCGGCGATAGCACCCATAAGGTCCTGCTTTACTGGTTTGCCGAATCCCCAATCCCAGAATTTTTCGTAAGGAATCGCTCCTATCACAAGCACCGACATGAGGACAGCTACGATGCCACTAACTGCTGTATGGCAGATCCATTGACGCTCAGGCAGTTCTCGTACTCGCAACACCCATGGTCGAATTGGTTTAAGCAGAATATCAAGCAGGGCGACGTCACTGTCGTCGCGAATAAGCAAGATAAATGAAACAAAATGGCATACAGCCGCAGCTACTCCCCCAATCGTAAGCTGCATCAGCGACCATTGCGTGCGCGCTAGGCTATTGGACTCCGTGAGGAAACGGGCCGCGACGCTCTCGGCAATCACTGCTCCGACGCACCCGATCATCACCCAGGCCCAATCAGGCAATTTGAACGATTCGGCCTCAGTAGTGGCGACGATCTGTTCTGAATCTGGGTCGCAATTCTCTTCCCACTCTCGGTCGATTTCCACAAAGGCACCAATACTGGCATACCAACCACACTTCCGACAGGCAAGCGAATCCTGAGTAGCGATTATTGCCCCGCACTTCTCGCAACTCGGCAGAGAAGAAATATCATCAATCGACTCCTCAACTAAGACACCGATTGTGGACTCATCTTCGATCGGAAATTCGTCGTGGCTCATGAAACAGACCTTGTTATCACGTAGAGATTGATCGACTCAAACACTACCCTGCACAGGTGGCAGTTAAACTAGAATAGGTTGCTGCAAGAGTGGTTGGTGAGAAGCAATTATCCCCATTAGGGATCAGCCCAACGGTTTATGACACATGGGGGGATCTTGCCGGCTGGACGTTCAGTAAACCACCCAGAGATGTCCGCCTAGAGCGAAAAAACCTGCTCGGACGAATTACAGAAAGCAACAGATCCAGGTGCGTGCTCCAACCATTCCAGAATCCGCCAATCAATCCAGCGAATATCCGCATCAATGCCCGGCTGGCCCAAGAATCCCAAGTGGCCGCCATGGGAGGTGACGATCGTTTCGATCGAGGAGCTGTGAGGAAAATCAAACAAGGGGGCGAACGGCACGACGGGATCGTCTTTACTGAACAGGATCGTCACCGGTTGGCGAATGCCTTCGAGTTTCGGTCCCGGCTGAGTCTTGGTGTAGTAGTCCTCGGCCGAAGCAAAACCTCCGCTGGGTGCGACAACCAAATGGTCAATATCGCGCAGGCGTTTGGGACGTTCGGGAATTGTTGCGGGAGCTGTTTCGGGAAACTCTTTCCAACGACGTAAGATCTGCGCCCAGATGTTCTTTACGAAGAATTTGTCGTAAGGACGCCCAAGCAAGGTGCGAAAATGGCGCTCGACGGAAAACAAATCGATGGGCGGACAGATCATCAAAGCCCGTTCAAAATTTCCGATTCGCATTTCCCCTGCTTCGGCAAGCATGTTCAGTGCGAGTGTGCCACCCATCGAAAAGGCAATCAATGTCGTCGGGGATTCACTGTACAGCTCAGCGATGAAATGCAGCACTGTCGCGATGTCTTCCGAGCGACCGCAGTGGTTCGGCTTGCGGGCAATGCGCTCCCCTGCCCCGCAGCCCCGCATATCAAGCCGAAACACTCGATAGCCACGCGGGGTGAGTCTCTCGACAAGTCGACACATATAAGAACTGTCGTGCCCCCCCGAGAGTCCATGCAACAACAAGATACTAGGAGCATCCTCCTTGTTCCCAAAAGGTGCATCCTCATGAAGCGCAAGTTGATCTCCATCTTCCAACTGCACGTGATGCACGCGAGCAGAATAGGGGGCTGAACGCTGGGGCCAGCGCAAACCGACAACGGTTTGCATGTGCGCATTGGCCAGCAACGGGTGCGGACGGAACTTCCAAGTATCTAAAACTCGACTCATGGGAAATAGGTGAACTTTCGGGGAGAAAGTGAGTTGCTAAGCCAGAATTCGTAAAGTTACCAAAAAGTGCTCGCCCGCTCACTTGTGAAGAACCGCAATGTAACAAAAAATGCCAGGTATTGTCAGTACAGTTTTGCCAGATGGAATATCTTATCATCCACCTCCCAACCATCCGTTACAGATGGTCTTTCTTGCCAGTCTTGGGCAATCCTGGAACGGAGGCTTTTCATTGAGTTCTATGGCTTATCAACCCGAATTCTAGGAGATAGTGGCAGATCGATTGTCTCATGAACACCGGAAGACACACAAATGAAATCAACTTCCTCAGCAGCCCAGGTAGCCTTTGTGATAAAGATGCAAACCCAGGGGTCTGCTGCAGACGTGGCTCGCATCCAACATGTGGTTCATCTGTTTCGCGGACATCGGATTGCTTGTACTTGGGCCGTAGCAGGTTGTTGCAGTCTGGAAGTGGTACAACACAAGGGGACTCTCAATTCGGCTGAGAATCTCGCACTTTCGCTCGGCCCCGAATGCGTAGCGCCCAAGGCCTCAGCCAGCATTTTTCGGGACACTCTGCGAAAACGACTCGCCGCGGTACGGGCGTGTAGTGGAGTAGATATTCACCTGGTTGCTTGCGATCCAGCAGCGCTGCGACCCTATGCAGCCATCCTTGTGGAGCAAGGAATCCAGGGTGTGCTATCCACCGCTGCAACTGGTGCATCCACAAGCAGTCACACCCCCCTGCCCTGCGGACTGTGGCAGATGAATTTCAGTTTCGAGATCCCAAGACCGAAAGGCCTGTTCAGTTTCCTGACAGTCAATCAACCGGTACAACGTAGAATTAGCAAACTCACGGGCAGCGACCACCCTCTTTTGGTTTCGATCAATGCCTCGGCCGTAGCACATGCCAGTGCACGCTGCTTACAGCAACTCGATAAGCTTTTGCAATCGGTCTCCCATCTGGCAAGTCGCCATCAGTTACAGGTCGTCACCATCAATGAGATTGTCGATGAGCTTTCAGCCAGCCGAATGTCGCGGCCCCAACAATCGATCCTCCGCGCGGCGTGAGCGCGTAGAGGGCTTCTAGTGGAAGACGTTGTTTGCCATTCCGAAAGGAGTACCACGACTTGAGAAATCTGGAGTGACTTTGGATAGGGATCAGTGCTTGAGGTGAGTTTACACAGATCCCTCTGGTCGTGTTACTCCCCTCGGGATGACAAGTACCTGGTACGAAGTTACTTGATAAACCGAATGATTCACCAGGCCGGTTCGGCTTGACCGCTGCGGTCGATCTTCCAGGGTAGCCACACCAGGACTACCGGTCCGACATCAATGTCACTCTTGCGGGGAGCTGTCTGCTGCTTTTCCACCTTGAGATTGGCAGGATCGCAATCCTGCTCAATTTGCTCGATCCGGATCGCGAGGTCTTCCTGGAGTTGCTCCAAGATTTCTAGTTTTTCATCCAGGCGATCTTGAGCCCGAGACTGTTCTCCCCGCTCCCGCATCGTGCGTCCGACGGCCGTCGTAGGCTGACGACGAGAATAACGTTTCTTGCCCATAAAACCTATGAGCACGTCGACAACCACCATCAGCATTTCTCCCAGGCGTATCCAGAACTGGGAACGTTGCGTTTTGAGGTAATCCTCGGCCTTGCGGACATTGGCCTCGGCGCGGTCGATCTTCTTGGCAAAGTCGCGATTCGCTTCTTCGATCAGTTCTGCCTGCTTGCGAATTGCGATTTCCCCAAGCCGACTACGAAATTCGGCTTCGCTTTCGCCGGCTTTGGATCGTGTTTCCAGCACGTCGCATGTCCAAGTGATCAGCCGTTCGGTTCGATAGAGGTGATCGACCAGATCGTTATCCCACCGCGAATAGTTTTTTTCCTGGGTCAGCGGTGACGGCAACTCGGCGAACTCTCCCTCTGCTGGCGGCGCATCTTCGAGCAATCGCGTGTTCTCCAGCAGCATGGCCGATTTCCACATCGGCTCGGGCAGGTTTCCTTCAACCGTTTGCAGTGCGACCAAGTTTCGCCAATAGTCGATCTTAGCCGAGGCCTGTACAAAATGGAGTTTTGCCTCGCTGGCCACCCCCGGTCGAAATTGAATCGAACAGTCCTCCGTTAATTTTTCGGCCAGCGGCCAGTACTTTTGGACGATGCTACCCGAGAGAACCGGTTTCGCACTGCTTTGCGCTCGACCTGTGGTCGCTTCAGGACTTGGCACAGCAGATGTATCTAGAGCAAACTCCGCACGTCGCGGCTCCATGAGCGTGCGAATCTGATCACGTGTCAACGGCCCCCGCAGATACGACATCGCCCAACGGGTGTGAAACACCCGCGGTTGGTCCTCATGCACATTGTTCATTAAAAACACCCGCGATCCCAAGGCCGCGAGGGTGGCTTCCATGTCGCTGCGATTAAACGTCGCCCCTGCCTGCGTGGAGGCCCCTTCCAATCCTTCCAGCACGCGCAGCTTGTCTCGCTCCGTCTGCAGGCGGCCCAGGAACCAGGTCCCTGCATTCGAGAGTCCTTTGTAGTCGAGATCGACCGGGTTCTGCGTCGCTAGTACCACACCCAGACCATAGGCCCTTGCCTGCTTCAATAGCGTGAGCATCGGTTTCTTGCTGGGTGGATTTGCCGTGGGAGGAAAGTAGCCGAAGACTTCATCCATGTAGAGAATCGCCCGCAGGCTGCCGGTGCCTGGCTGGGACCGCATCCACGCCACGATCTCATTGAGTAGAATCGTGACAAAGAACATCCGCTCGGATTCGTTCAGATGAGCGATCGAGAGGATCGACAAGCGCGGTTTCTTCTCAGCAGTATAGAGCAGTTGATGGACGTCGAGTGCACTCCCTTCTAGCCAACTGGCAAACGATGGAGATGCCAACAGATTGTTGAGCTTCATGCCTAGCTCTAATCGCGCTGCCGCCGGAAGCAACGTTTCCAAGTCGATGATGCCCACCTTGCTAAATGGAGGTTGCTGAATATCGTGAATCAAACCGGCCAGGTCGGGACTTTGCCCTGCCCGCCAGGCATGATCCAACACATTGGAGACCAGGATCGCCTCGCGACTCTTCACGGGGTCCGCCTCCAGCCCTAGTAAGGCAAACACACCCTGGGTGGTCGATTGCACCAGGTCGCTGTAGGTGTCGCTATCCTCGATCACTTCCTGCGGTGGAGCGTGGAAACTCTTCAGCAGGCTCAGCGGAATCCCGGCACTGCTGCCGGGGGTGTAGATCACCTTGTCGAGCGCGTCGTTAAACTGTTGAATCCGTTCGCCTGATTCATCCCACTCGGCCAGCCCCTTGCGCCACAGATCGGCAGTCTTCACGGCGAGCTCATCCGGAGTGATTCCTTTTTGTGCGGCTACTGAGGGATCGACCCAAGGCTGAAAATCCTGAGGCAGCAGATCGGGAAACGCCAATAACAGATTCCCCAGATCTCCCTTGGGATCGATGGCAATCACCGGAACGCCGTCGAGCGCCGCTTCCTCGATGAGCGACAGGCAAAGCCCCGTCTTGCCACTCCCCGTCATGCCCACGCACACGGCATGCGTGGTCAAGTCGCTGCTGTCGTAAAGCACCTTCTGCGGCAAGACCTGGCGATTGGCCAGATCGAATTCCCGCCCCAGATAAAAAGATCCACGCTGCTCGTAATCTTGCATAGCAAGATTGTAGCGGGAACTACAGTTTCTTGTCAGCAGCAAGTGAAGTCACCACCCCCGTGGTGAGAATCGCGACGATGATCGCCAGGGAGATGCCATTGGGGATTGGGTAAGTGTGCGAGAGCAGCATCTTAGTGCCGACGTACGCCAACAAGACGATGATGCTGGGCTTCAGATAGCGGAACTTCTCCATCATGCTGCCGAGCACGAAGTACAATGACCGCAGCCCCAGGATAGCAAAGATGTTCGACGTGAACACGATGAACGGATCGCGTGTAACGGCAAAGACGGCAGGGATCGAGTCGACGGCAAACATTACGTCGCTGCTTTCCACAAGCACCAGGGCCAGGAACAAGGGAGTTGCCATCGTCTTGCCGGCAATCTTCACGAGAAAATGATGCCCGTGGAATTCGTGAGTCACGGGGAAAAACTTCTTGGTGAGATTGATCAGGGGATTGTTTTCAGGAGTGAATTCTTCCTGACGAGTCATGAGCATTTTTACTGCGGAGAAGATCAGAAACGCCCCGAAGACATAAATGATCCACTCGAAGCGTGTAATCAGAACACTGCCTAGTGCGATCATAATGCCGCGCAGCACGACCGCCCCAAAAATCCCCCAAAAGAGCACGCGGTGTTGCAGGGCTAGCGGAACATGGAAATAGGAAAAGATCATGGCGATAACAAACAGATTATCCATCGACAGCGACTTTTCGACGACATATCCTATGAAGTACTGCAGAGCGGCTTCGGAACCTGAGGATTGATGAGAAGACACATCTGTCCAACCCAGCCAGTTGTATTCATACAACCCATAAACGAAAACGTTGAAGACCAAAGCTGCCGCGATCCATACACAGGTCCAGCCCAGCGCCTGTTTGAAAGAGAGCACCGTATCCCGGCGGTGAAACAGCCCCAAATCCAATAAGAGCAGCACGATGATCAGTGCCAAGAATCCCAGCCAGATAGTAATCACGGAGTTGCCAATCAATTTGCTGTGAAATGGGGGACGCTACCAGCGAGGGGTGGCGCGCGACCCACAATATAGTGAGCCGTCTGGCTTTTGAGCAATGTCTCACACATTTGTGCTAGAGTACAATACTGAGATTTGCCAAATACTCTATTAGACAGAAGAAGATGCCATGGAAGCTAAACAGAATGTGGGCAAAGAAGCAAGCACCCTTCCCACGGGCCTGCCTCAGGCTGCGCCGACCGGTCCCGTCCGGCGACTCTACAACTGGATGCTCTCCTGGGCCGAGACCCCTTATGGCACCCCTGCCCTGTTTTTGATCTCGTTTGCAGAAAGCTCTTTTTTTCCGTTGCCCCCCGATCTCTTGCAGATTGCATTATCAGTTTCCAAGCCGCGCCGTTCCTTCTTCTATGCTGCTGTGAGTGCCGTCGGCTCAGTGCTGGGAGGGATTGTTGGTTGGTTGATCGGCTATGCCGCCTGGGCGGCACTGGGTGGTTTCTTTTACGACTACGTACCCGGAGTCACACCTGAGCGGATTGATTATGTGGGCAAGCTTTACGAAGCCAACGCCTTCTGGAGTATCCTGGCCGCCGCCTTTACGCCGATCCCATACAAGGTGTTCACCATCTCAGCCGGAGTTTTCAGCCAATATGTTTCGCTCCAAACCTTGATTATCGCCTCTGCAATCGGCCGATCGGCACGATTCTTCCTGGTGGCCGCGTGCATCTGGTGGTTTGGGCCCTCGGTCCGTAAGATTCTTGAGCGCCACTTCGAGTGGATCACTCTGGCACTGTTTGCCCTACTGGTCGGAGGCTTCTTCGCGATCAAGCTCTTGGGACATTGAGTATCAAGGTTTTATTTGTCGCTCAGTCACCTCGTTTGGGAGTTTTCGCTCGCATGCAGAGCTTCGGCACTCGTCGATTCCTCCCCCGTTATCAAGCGCGCAGAACGGTCATAGGAAAAGTAACTCCAACCCCATTGCACAAGCACCAACAGACGATTGCGGAACGTGGCAATTTTCATGAGATGGATCAAGAGCCAGAACAACCAGGCAAAAAATCCCGAGAAATGAAAACGACCTACCTCCGCAACCGCGGCACTCTTGCCGATGGTCGCCAGACTTCCCAGATGCGTGTAGGTGAATTCGGGTGTAGAACGGTTCCGCAAGCGATTCCTGATCAACTTCGCAACATATTTTCCCTGCGAAATTGCCACGGGCGCAACACCTGGAAGCGGGTTACCTTCTTTGTCGATGCAGCGGGCCATATCGCCTAGAACGAAAATCTCGGGATGCCCCGGCAGGCTGAGGTCCGACTCAACTGCAATCCGACCCGCTCGGTCCAACTCAGCGCCGGTTGTTGCGGCTAGTTGCTGAGCGAGCGGTGAAGTCTGTACACCAGCGGCCCAGAGGACGGTTTTCGTGGGGATTGACTCTTCTCCGTCTTTGGTTTTGACCACCACAGTAGATTCTGTAATCTCGGAGACGCTCGTGTTCGTGCGAACGGAGACTCCAAGTCTTTCCAAGGAAAGTCGGGCCTTTTCTGAGAGATCCGCTGGATAAGCCGAGAGCACCCGGTCGCCTGCCTCGATTAACAAGATGTGGGCATCCGGAGGGTTGATTCGGCGAAAGTCCTCTCGGAGGCTATGTCGAGCAATCTCGGCAAGTGCGCCGGCGAGTTCCACTCCCGTCGGACCCGCACCAACGATGACAAAGTTCAACAGACTGCGCCGCTGGATTTCATCCTCTGTTCTTTCTGCATCCTCAAAAGCAGTCAAAATGCGTCGGCGTATTTCGGTGGCGTCTTCGATCGTTTTTAATCCAGGGGCCAAAGCTTCCCATTCCGGATGAGCAAAATAACTGTGCCGCGCGCCGGCAGCGACTACGAGCGTATCATAATCTAATTCACCACTACCAATGAATAGGCGGCGGTTGCGAACATCAATGTCAGTCACTTCTTCCATGATCACCTGACAGTTGGTTTGTTTACTCAACAGACCTCGCAATGGTGCCGCTATATTGGCTGGCGACAATCCCCCGGTTGCGACTTGATATAACAGCGGCTGAAACAAATGAAAATTCCGGCGATCAATCAGCACGACATCAACCAACGCACGGCGCAAACCCCGCGCAGCAGTGAAGCCGGCAAATCCTCCACCGATGATTACCACACGATGTTGACGTTTCACTGAATTGCCCGACTCGTTCGTCATGTGAGCCTCCCACTTCACAAACCAAGACCGAATGTAATGCAGGTAGGTTCAGCCAACTCAATCGGGCAGCGGTTGGTCCTTCGTTTCGGGCGCGAATGGCAAAACCAGCAGCCCGAGCACAAAG
This sequence comes from uncultured Planctomycetaceae bacterium, assembly GCA_937925545.1. GTDB lineage: Bacteria > Planctomycetota > Planctomycetia > Pirellulales > Lacipirellulaceae > Bythopirellula. The sequence continues at coordinate 67,995 of CALALR010000011.1, read as the reverse complement.
ATGCCGCACATCGTCAAGCCAGCGTAGCGCAGGGGATCAGAAGTATCGGCGTAGACCTGGCCCGTCAGCCAACCCAACAAGGCTGGGCCAACGGCGGCCACAAATCGGCCGACGTTATAACAGAAGCTGGTCCCCGTACTCCTCAGGTGAGTAGGGAACAACTCGGGGAAGTAAATCGCGTAACCGGCAAACAACGACAAGATGCAAAATCCCATGATCGGCACCATCCAGAAGATCTGGTGAAACTCAGACAGGAAGAAGAACACCGAAGCGGTACTCACCATCGCCGCTATGAATGCAATTGCAAACGTCGATTTGCGTCCCATGCGCTGGGCCAGAATCGCAAAACCATACATGCCAAACGCGGCACCGATATTCATCATCATCGAGGCGATCGCCTTCCAATGGGCGACCGAGCCAGCGACTTGCATTTCGGTCTGTCCGTCCTCAACAAAACGTTCCCGCAGCACATTCCCCACAAGATCGAAGGTGAAAAATCCAATGCCCCAAAGTCCTACAATGCCTGAGAAGGCAAGCCCCAATCCGATAAAGGCATGTCTACGCCACGTGGGGTGACCGAATAATTCTCGATAGGAACCAAGCTTGCGAGCGACATCCCCCTCGTGCGATACCTGCTGCCACCGTTCGGGCTCCTTCAAGCGAGCTCGAATCACCAGTGCCAACAAAGCCGGCAAAGCGCCAACCACGAACATCGGTCGCCAAATGCTTTCGACCAAACCATGTTCGCGGAGTGTTCCCATCGACATGCCAATCAACGCTGCTGAGATATTGCCGACGGCTGACAGAGCTTGCAAAACGCTCAAGCAATAAGGACGCGCCCGATCGGGCATCACCTCGGCGACCAAGGCGACCCCCACCGCGAACTCTCCCCCCACACCAAGGCCGGTCATAAAGCGATACAAGCAAAAGTCCGCAAAGCCAACACTCAACGCACTCAACCCGGTAAACAGCGAGTAGAGCAGAATAGTGATGATCATCGTCTTGGCGCGGCCGATACGGTCTCCCAATACCCCGAAGACCAGTCCGCCGATTGCCCAACCCATCAGAAAAATCGCTGTCGCGTAGCCGCCATATTCGTCGATCTGGGCCTGCGTCGGCGTCCCGGGCAGCAACTCCGCCATCGCAGGCTGGCGTGCCAGAATGAACAACTGTTGATCGAGACAATCGAAAAGCCAACCAAGCGCAGCTACCAACAACACGAACCATTGATAACCGTTCAGATCTTTATACCAGCGATAACGCTTTTCGTCTGTCATGGGGTCTCCAAATCATCTATGGAATTAATGCCAGGGTCTGGCAGCAGAAAACTCAGTAAGAGATTGCAAAGTATCAGAACAAAAGCGACCCCCGCCGCCACGATTGCCGTTTTGGCAGCCGGAGTGGCACCGGGGATAAAACCTAACGTCGCGATCACCTGAGTGACATAGGCAAAGGGAGTCCCCAACATGCGGCCGCCGATATTCGCGGCAAAGCTTTCGCCCGTGCCTCGCAGATGAACCGGGAACACATGAGGCAGGTAATTCCCCCAAAAGCTGAAGACGCCCACGGTGCAGAACCCCGCCAGAAAAATCCCAATCCCCAGCAGCGACAAGCTCACATTGTGAAACCCAGGAATCCAACTCAAGTCGCCGGTCCAGAAGACGGTCTCGTTCCCCAGATAGTAGCCGTAGAAAACCAACGGCAAAATGATCAGCCCGGGAATCAGAAAGAACCTGAGCAAGTTGCGCCGACTTACGAAATGCACAACCAAAATAGCGAGTGCAAACCGGCCTGCCAGCCCGCCCAGTTCTTGCGACTTCGTGTAGTTGGCGGTAATCACCTGCCGCGATTTTCCGGCTGCGATTTTCGCCTCGAGTTCCGGTTTGCCTGCTTCTGCCGCCTTCATTTTTGCTTGCACGGTATTGAGGCCGGGCAGAATTTGGGGCACCTGCTGCAACGCACCGAAGGCCACCCCGTAGCTACAGGCAAACATCAGCGTGGTCACAATCGTCGTGCGCCTGAGCTCGGGAGAGAACAGCTCCGCAATGCTCGGCCGCCGCAACGTGCCTGAGGCCTTCTTCGCTGCCCACTTTGGTGACTCGGGCAGAAACGGTCGGATGATGATCAGGGGAATGGCCGGAATGATTCCGCTCATCATCGTGTAGCGCCAGTCGGCATGTTCGCCGATGGGAGCAATTGTTCCCAGCATGGGTTGCAGGAACTCGGGAATCTGAATCGCAGGAAAGCCCGCAGCACGGTGGGCGATGATGCCATTGACAAACGCCACCAGCAAACCACCGAAGGAAGAAAAGGCCTGGGTATAGCCGAGCACCTTTTCGCGCTGTTTGGGATCGTCAAACAGTTCTGCCAACCACGCTACGGCGGCAACGAACTCGACACACACTCCCACAAAGGTCGTGGTGCGGAAAAAGAGCAGCATCCACAGGCTCGTGGAGAAGCCCGAGAGGCACGCCGAGATCGCGTAGAGCAGAATGCTCCAAGTGAGCACGCGGCGGCGGCCGAATCGATCCGTCAGGTAGCCACCCAAGAGTCCGAAAATCCCACCGCAGACGGCCGGCACATAGAACAGCAACCCAAACCAACGAGCGAACTCCGGCGTTCCGGGTGAGATGCCCCCCAGCTCCATCAACGCTCCACGCGCGACCAGAGGGAGCATCAACAATTCGTAGATATCAAACGCAAAACCAATCGCAGCAATGATGCAGACCAACCATTGAACGGTCGTCAGTCGTCGGGCTTCAGGCATCGCAGGTTCCTTGGGGTCCAAACCATCGCCGGGGGAAATGGCCGATCATAACCGATAGCGGGCGAATCGTGTAGGGTGGGCACCGCCCACCAATTCCCCCTCGTTCCCACGTCGCAGATTCGCCGTGGCGAACTGGGCTTGGTAACGCACGGTCTGCGAAACTCCGCCTCATTGGCTAGGCGTCGAGAGATGCTGCGGAACCTATCGGATGCAAATTGCATCGAGGCGGAACTTCGAGACGAGTTGAGTAGGTCCGCTCTGCCGGAGCGGAACTCTTCTCTAAGTAGTCGAAGCTACAGCAAAAGTCCCACTCCGACCGGGTGGCACTGCTGGCTTGCCCAGCAGTGTCTTTGGCAGCATCAGTACTGGCTAAAAACCCTCAGTGCGGCGTCACATCAGCAGCACCTACAAAGAATTCACTCGGTAACGATGTGAGCTTCGGTATTACAGAATCTAGGTCACTTCCCTCACTTGCATACCAACACCTAGTGCCACCCGCCAGCAGATTCAGCAATCGATGGCCACACTCATGCTAGAGGGTGGAGCTGACGTGCGTTACGTCCAGGAAATGCTAGGACATACTAACTTGGAAACTACCCAGGTTTACACTCGGGTATCGATTCGCAAACTGCAGCAAGTTCATGCCGAGACTCACCCGGCCAGCAACGAATGTCGAAAACTTGCTGAGAGGAACTACCTGAGGTAGACTCAGGTTGGTTCCTTGAACACGCATAATTATCTGTTGGGATGGCGAGAATCGCGCAGGCGGTTCTCGCCCTAACCTTAGACTTGCAATAGGGTTAGAAATAATGTCTGTGTTCAAACTGAGGTAGACAGATACGAGTATCTGTATACCGGTAGAAGACTCGACCCAGAGACCGGGCTGCAGTTGAATCGTGAGAGATACTATGCCGCGCATCTGGGGCGGTGGGTGAATCGTGATCCGATTGGGTATTGGGCAGGGGACGCTAATCTCTATGGGTATGTGGCCAGTAACCCAACTTATTATCACGATCCTTTTGGGCTAATCGTAAATCCTGTTGGGGATCCCCTCCAAAATCCATGGTATCCGAATGGCCTACCGGGAATGCCCATAAAGCCAAAGCCACCTAGTTACCCTAATGCGACGGTTGGAGGTGGGGTGTCAGTGGGTGGTTTTGTACCCATACCTTATCTTCCTTTTCTTCCATCACCTGTAAGTGTTCAGGTAGGTGGAGGAGCATATATTAATCCATCTACCGGCGAATATGATTGTGGCTTTTCTTGCGAGACGGGAATTGGATTGGGCTTTGGAGGAAGCTGTGACTTAACCTTATACTTTTCGCCTAACGCGTCACCTGAAGATATGTCAAGTGGTCCATACAGTTATACGGAGTTGAACACACCTTTCGGAGATTTTGGATATCAAGGTTTGCCGTACGGCGGTGACGTGTATTACGGTGGAGTGGGTGCAGGTTTTGAAATCGGGATCCAGGCGGGTGGAGGTAGTTCGGGAAAAGGTCCTTATTAATCCACTAGATTCGCCCTAGACTCTATTAATTTGAAATGATGTATGGAAATCCGCTCCTCCATCTTGCAGGAAAATGGTAAACAGATAGCCACCTTATCCGTCAGAGAGACTTAAGGGGAATTGCATGCTGAGAATGATTTTGGGCCATGCATTTGTGGTTTTCCTGGTGTCTTTCTTTGTTTTTGCCTATGTCACTCTGCTGTTTGGCCGAAAGAAAGATGTAAACATTTGGCGTGATATCCCTGGGAGTCCGTTCATTATATTCTTTTACCCTGAATTTCTCACCGATACTGGACTGTTATTTCGCAAGGCAACTTTCTTTAGTTTCGTTTCGATAATCGTGGTAGTATTGCTGCTGACCCTTATTCAGTGAGTAAATTGAGCATTGCATGCGATAATGGCTTTGATTGCCAATAAGATCACTGCGTGATTATGTTGGCGAGAAAAGCATTGTCATCCTCAAATCTTCATTTCTGTGTGGACAGCAACCGTAATGTTCAGAAGGTCATGCTAAACCAAGAACTCTAAAAGCTACCCAACAAAACCCACCGATTCCCTAACCCATTAGAAACAAGGGCATCCTTGCCCCGTCGGATCGTTTACTTGACAATCATTTGATTGGCAGTTACTGCAAAACAATCGGACCAATAAGACAGACACAGAGGTCCAGATACATCACTCGAAATTTGTCGTAACCCTGTCGCAGACTTAAGTTTATGACTTGTAACCCGCAATCGCCCGTAGGTAGACAGATACGAGTATCTGTATACCGGCAGGAGGCTCGACCCTGAGACGGGATTGCAGTTGAACCGGCATCGGTTCTATCACCAGCAGTTGGGGAGGTGGGTGAATCGTGATCCGATTGGGTATTGGGGAGGTGCTAATTTGTATGGCTATGTCGCTGGAATGCCGACCTACTTTGCCGATCCCAGTGGCTTAGAACCTAAGCCGTCACCAATATTTGAACCTCCAACTAATCCTCCGCAAAACCCACCAACTAATATACCTCCTGGATGGCGGGTACGAGAAATGCCACCGACACAGCAGTACCCTGATGGCTACTGGAAACTGGAAAAGCCAATGAAAGACGGAAGTTGGCAACCCATTGATCCATCTACGGGAAAACCGGGTACTCGTTCTCAAACACATGTTCCCAAACCCAAACCTAGCTTTCTCAAGCGATGTGGACGGTACATGGGAATAATTCTGTCACTCCCGTTTCGTATAATTTTCATACCCGTACTGGAGGGTGAGCCAGATCCTATTACTGGCCATCCGGCCCCAGCCTAAATATGAGGTAGCCATAGATGTACAAACTGCCCGCTGATTTCGATGGCAGCTTTCTAAAGGGAAAGAAGCTGTCAATGATCGCTTTTTCGGAAAACAGTGTCGTATTCCATTTCGAGCAAAATGTCTCGGTTTGTGTTCTATCATCCTTTATTCACAGCACTGATTTGAGTGAGGAGTTAGTTACATTGCAGCGAGTGCCAGTGACGGATTCTACTATTTTGCAATTATTGGGGCATGTAACTATTAACGTGTCAAGTGATCCAGACGGGACTCTAAGTATGATGTTTGAAAACGGGCATTCTCTAAAGGTCTTTGACGATTCATCAAACTACGAGTCCTATTTAATATCAAATGGAGAAGAAGAGATTATTGTTTGAGATGGGAGTATTAGGACAGGCACAAAGGACCAGATATGCCAACCGAGGATCGTTGTAACCCTTTAGCATGCGAGAGTTTAGGGCCTGCAACCTGTAAACGCTCATAGGTAGACAGATACGAGTATCTGTATACCGGCAGAAGGCTCGACCCCGAGACCGGGTTGCAGATCAATCGGAATCGGTTCTATCACCAGCGGTTGGGGAGGTGGGTGAATCGTGATCCGATTGGGTATAGAGGTGGGCTGAACCTATACGCATATGTAGGCGGAATGCCGACAATATACGTTGATCCTACTGGGCTGGTTTTCCCCGTCGGTGGCAAGCCAATATGGCCTCAGCCAGAGGGATATCCTACTCCAATAGGTGGTCCAGAAGACGTACCTGGCTATGAGTCGCCAACAAGGTGTTCTGGTGAAGACTCTTGTGAGGAGTTGGCTCGGAAGGCTGATCTTTTCCGTGAAGCCATTAGAATTCATCGCTCGTGGGATAGGACATATCATCCTGGGCGCCATGCTCAAGAGATAGACGACTTAGGGAGGGGGCTCGCAAACTGCATGTCCCTCTATGGTTCTAAAGACCCGCCATGTAATAACAGAAAGAAAAAGAAACAACAGAGAAACAGGCAATCAGATGAATGTCCAAGCAATGATTGGCCTTTCAATGATTGGATGACCCCTCGTGGCATGGATCCATCATTGAGTCCCTTTGACTTTTTACCCATAATTTTTACACCCGGGGCAAATATTGGGATTGGGATTGGAGTTGGTACGCCCCCCAAAACAATTCCTCAAGTGGTCCATCCTCTGAAAAAGGCTGCTTAGTTTCCGGCTTTTGCAAAGCGATTCATTGATCAAACACAATACTGAGACAAACAACGAGCATTTGCGAAGATGGGCTTTACACCTATTTCTCCAGAGTTTGAAGAAGATATCGCAGAAGCGGTAAACCTAGTTCAATCTGGCGATATGCTTTCTGCATCGTCTTTAACACGTTGGATGGAATCTTCGTGCCCTGAATTGCAAGCAATCGCTTTTAATTGTTTTCGTGAGCGAACTACGCGATGTGAGTCGTATCCGATTGATAAACGCAATTCATTTTTTATTTCATTCCTTAGAAGGTCAATTGAAGAAGATTGCGAGAACGAATTTCGACCGAGGAGGTTTGATGCGTTACAATACTGTGCTATCTTGATAGAACGTGAATGCAAGGACAAAGTTACGCTACTTGCACGCCAGATTGCCAACCTATTAGCGGATGTTTGTGATACATCTGACCAAGATATTAGGCAGCAAGTAGTGGATGTCGTTTTAGAGCACGTGTTGCACAAAGAAAATGCCAGAAAGTGTTTTTCATTCTGGAAGTCTTCATCTATCTTATGCCCCTTGTTTGATGAAGGAATCGAACTCGCAGGTAAGTGGGCAGAACTATATGGGAAGCAACGCTAACTAACACAGAAAGAAAGGGAAAGAAAGGGACAGGCAATGATTAGGAGTTGAAGATCCACAAGCTCTCTTAAGTCGTTAAGGTATCAGCATTTGCGATACTCACACTTCGGATTCTTCATTGCCACTCCATGATTAGCCCTAGGTAGACAGATACGAGTATCTGTATACCGGCAGAAGACTCGACCCCGAGACCGGTTTACAATTGAATCGAAATCGGTTCTATGGAAGTCATCTTGGGAGATGGGTGAATCGTGATCCGATCCGCTATCGAGGAGGAATGAATCTTTATTGGTATGTTGGGGGAAGGCCAACTTACTATCTTGACCCGTTAGGGTTGGAATTCACTCCAGACGATCCTATTTGGTGGGTTCCGCCTCATGATCCGTCCCAATGGGATGACACATTCAAACCACCGCCATGTTTCTTCTCTGAAGTCCTTCAAATGGATTGCTGTTTCAAGAACGGCCATAGCGGCGAAATAGAATGCGGTCCTCCGGGTTCAAAACCTCTGCCACCTGAACCACCTTCTGATGTTTTGCTTTGTGAGGGTTTGTTATGTTCTGCGACAGGACCACTGGCGAGATGCATTACCAGAATGTTGCCGTTGCCTGTAATAAGTCAACCGCCGCCATATGTACCTAAGCCTGGCGATCCGGACTATAATCCTTTGTTGGACCCTGAACATTACCTTTCTGATCCTAAGGACTGGCCCTCACTTTGGTGGAAGTTTCTTGAATGATCTCTTGTATTTATTTCAGGCAAAGATATTAGATGGACGATTCGCTGTTTGAGAGAGTAAGCTTATCAACCTTCTCGGAATTCGCTAGGGTTCTGAAACTAAGCGGACTTTTGACGACATCGCAACTTGAAACGGTAGTCCTTTCATTCCAGCCCGAAAAGGATGTTGGCAACGATACAGAAAGAATTCAAAATGCTGCCAAATACCTGATTGAAAGTCAACTGCTTACTCGGTGGCAAACTGAGAAGCTGCTGATGGGGAAACATCGAGGTTTTTTCCAATCTCAGTATCTGATTCGTCAACACATCGGTGTCGATTCAACAACTAGCTATTACATAGCTCTAAATATGGACACTCAAACTCTAGTAAGAATTGGGATTACGATTGATAAGAATGGGAGTATAAGGATCAAAAAGGAGGGAGATGTGTAGAAGGGAAAGACTCTATTTCTGCAAAAAGCAAAAATTTATGCTAAGCAACGAACCCAAACAATTACCCAACAAGAAACCTAGCTAATCCTTAACCCATTAAAAACAAGGGCATCCGTGCCCCAGCGGATCGTTTACCTCGCATACTTTGCAATCACGGCCTCAGCCGGTCCATTGTTGCCATTCCTCAACGCTAGCATGGCAGCATGAACTTCGCTGCTTTCTTCCCTGCCGAACATGGCAACCTGAAGTTCCAAGAGCTGCAACTTGAGCGGTTGCGTTCGGTCGATTGAATATCGCGTGGTCTCTGCTGAGTCGCTCGTAATCGGATCGTCGTAAGCGTTTGGGTCTTGCCCTGTTCGCGAACCGGGCACTTGCTCAACACGATGCGATGATTGCTGAGCGTGATGAAACTACCCGCCGCCTGCAGATTCAGCAACTAGAGGCGACTCTCTTCGGAGATAAGAAGCCCCGCAAGGTCGAAATTCATCGGACCAAGCCGTTTTGCGAGCAAGCCCACGATCTTGTGATGGCGATATACGATGGCGACTTTTCGTTCGATGAGTGCGAACGGGTTCAGATTGCGATTCGTGACTTCGATGCAAGTGGCGATGGTAGGGCGTTGGAGCGATCGTTAGAATGCTTCGCTGTGGGTGCCAATCAAATGATTGTCAAGTAAACGATCCGCTGGGGCACTGATGCCCTTGACTGAATGAATTGGCGAATCGGTTTTTTGTAGGGTAACTCTTTAGGTTAGTGCCTTTTCTAATGGCGGGTATTATTGCACTTACACATCGACACTAAGTGTAACCCTGATCTGTCTTTGGACATCGATGGCTCTTATGTTAAAGGCACTTAGTGCCGGGTGCTTGTCAAGTTCAAACTTTTCAAATAGCCCCGGCAACAAGTGCTCCAAACCAATGTAACCGTGCTCTAATCGTTTAGCATTTGTAGCAGCAAGTTGAAGGATTCTGATATTGGGCGAATTGCCCTGGGAAGCAAAAATATGCGTAACAAACTCATCTATTGCTTCTTAGACTAAGGCCACATCATTTCCAAGATGCATGAATACTGACTGGGGGATTCCGTCTTCGTTTACTGGCTCACGAAGTAACAGCAAGCCAAAATCCGATGAGTTTAATAGGGACGTCGCTCTCTTACATGCTAGACCCATCGAACGCTCTGCCTTTTTGGTTAATTGGTAGTTGCTATCCATTAATCGGTTTTTCCTAAATAGACGAATTATTTTTTATCCGGCCCAACATCCCCCTCCGCCGCAAACGGACAAGCAACCTTCTCAACTAAAAACAACCGAAAAATACCGCACAACCGTTTACTGCGGAAATCGCTGGACCACTACAGGCGAGCGTTTTGGTCACACGGATATTCTGTGAGCACCGTAGGCTGGATGAGGCGATGATTCGAGAGTACATCCAGAACCAGGAGAAACCCGAGTGTGACCAAGAACGCGGATTGTTTGACATAGACTAACCAAGTGGCCTCTTTTAGGGGCCTTCCTCATACTACAGGCTCTGCCAGTAGTTAATGATTGAAATGAACAAAGATCCCACTGCCTGTGAAACATTTAACCATTGTCTTACTTGTAATCATCAACATCCTCAGCGTCATAAGACAGCATTCCCGTTCTGGGAAGATAATAAAAATAAGCGGACTTACTCATGGGGTGTCTTAATATGTAGACAGGCTCGGTAGTTTTCACATCATCCTCGTCCAAAAAAAAATTGGCAGCTGGTATGGATCGAATTGGTTCATCAACGATCCCATTTTTTGCTCTCAATGATTGTAGAGATACGAATCCTAATTCCTCTAGCCATTCCAAGGAGTGATTGCTCCCTATAAACGCTACGCAGACTGTGCGATGTCTAGAGCGGTGAAAGGTACGAATACTTATAAAAGGAATCTCTGTCTGTGAAACAAAATGTTTTCCAAAGGCAGAGTTGTCAATTTCAATTCGAGTAATAGAAGGTGGCAACCAAAGAACCGAAGCAAGACATAAGAAGACGATAGGAATCAATAGAATCTTCAGCCATCGCCGTTTTGAATAGGAGTCCATTTGTAAGACTTTTCTCAAGGAGGTAGTGCTGAATCAGTAAAGCGTATTCCTACTCGATAGTCTAAGTCAAGTAACTTATCACCAAATAGGTCGTAATAGCCTTCTAAAATAGCTGCAATAGCGTTCTCACCATCTGAAGCTCTTAAAGCGTTCATAATAGTGTCCCAGTTTTCATAAAAACTCTTTGCGTCGATAGAGTCATGCCAAACATAGTTTATTTCATAGCCTACCATAGTCACTTTACCACAGCACTTGGTGGCGTAAATAGCACCCCCTAATACTTGAATCTCGTGAGACCCATTTAACCAATACCCACCTCGGCCCAAAAAGTCATTATTTTTAACTACCCATTGTCCGGTGTTATACTTGCCTCGAATATCACCAAAAGGTTCAACAGTGATTGATTGAAGGTTGTTTTCACCACACCTTTCAACAAACAATTCTTTATTGTCCTCAAGATACTGCCTTGCAAAACTCTCAGACTTTGACTTGTTATCAGAAATAATCGTTCCTTCTCCATCGGCTAATTCATAAAAGTCACCGAATATCCAATCGGTTACCCAACGCAACCCTTGAATTCTTTTTGCAAAAATCCACACAAAATCAAGTCCTCTCGTGAGTCCAATTGGATCAAACCCACCTAGTGGCATCCCATTCACATACTCATACAAGTTATTAGAACCTCCCTCATATCCAATCGGATCCCTCGACACCCATCTTCCCAGTAGAGCATCATACCAGCGGTTTCGATTGATCTGTTTGCCGGTCAGCGGGTCGAGTTCCCTAGTCGTGTAGCGGTACTTCCAATCGTAGTCGGTGCCGGTGTAGGAATTAAAATCGGGATCGAGTTCTGTGCTCTCCCCGTACGGCGTATAGGTAAACCGTTCGACCACATCCCCGTCGTTCTCCGTGACGGTCGTCACATTGAAATTCGCATCGGCCAGCGAGTACAGTTCCTCCTCCAAAGAGGGAGCACCGGAACTACCGCTCGCGTCGGCATCCCGGAAGCGAACGACCAGATCATCGACATACTGAGTCCCCCAGACGTACTGGACATCTGGCCGGGCCGTGGAAGCGGTTGTGCCCACCTGCTCCTCGACGACCTTCCAGTCTTCGGTGTAGTAGAACTGGCGGGTCTCACTGGAAGTCGTGCGAACAATCAGCCGATTGAGGCCGTCGAATTCGTAATCGACATCCACCGAGGATCCATCCGTCACGTTGACCAAACGATTCCAGGCGTCGTACTTCAGCGTGAAAGAGGATGCCGGGGCCGAGGGCTGAGGGCTGGTGGTCATGTTGCCCGCGTTGTCATACGTCGGGTCGGCCCAGTTCGTGCCCGTACTGGCGGTGATCGAGTTGCCCGCATTGCCATCGATCTCATTCACGGCATTATGGTAACGGGTCTGCACCAGATCGTTGGTACCGTCGCCCGTGTGCCACTGGCTTTGCCAGTGTCTTCCCTATACCAACACCTTGTCGGTAATTCCGTCGTAACTTCCTGAATACCTCTCAAGGTTCTCTTTGGGAGATGTTTGGGTTGGAGCGTTTAATCTGCTGACAAGTGCAAGGCTATGGCAGATCCGAAGCACACTGGCGGAGCCAGTGGCACCCTCAGATGAAGAACGGAGAGATTCCTCTCACTCCGGGAAGATGTCCGAGCCAACGGTATCATCTACCTGCTTTGAGGGATTGTCCGCAGCGGGGCGGACGGGTGCTACCCGCCGCAGTCTCATACTCGTGGGTCGGCAAGCCACGACCTACTGGCCCAAAAATTCTTGTAGAATTTGTGCCACTCGATTTGCTATGGTGAAGAGTCGAGAGACTAGAGACAAGAGCCAAGAGCCAGATCGATTGGCTCTTGACTCTTGACACTCGACTCTTGACTAATGATCAACCCCGCGAGTGGCGGGTGGTGCATGGTTGGTGAATCTTTTTTCCCCAGCCCCCAGCCCCTAATTCCTACCCCCCTTTCATCTCACCACCCACTACTAATTTCCAATTTCCAATGACCAATGTCCAATCACCATTCACTAATCACTAATCACCAATCACCAACCACCAACCACCAACCACTAACCACTGACTACTGTCGACTTTTGTTTACAAAAGTCTCCGACGGACTCTATAAAATAAGGGGAAATTCACTTTTGTTTTGTAAAAAAAGTTTTTGACAAAACTGGCGGGGCCAAAAATCCCGCTCAGCCGATCAAGACGCGTGGTCTTTTCTCGGGATCGGGTTCTGCCCTGCGAATCAGCTCACGCACCAGCCAGGGGACATTGCCTTCTCCAAAAAGCACAAAGTTAAGGCTTGCCGTCAATGGACTCCGCTCGGACCAACCAAAATGTATTTCAGGAATTTTGCCCGATTGGGCCAACTCGAGAGAAACCAATGCGATGGCGTGGGCTATCGAGACGCACTTGGTCAGCTCGATGACAAAGCGCCCTTCTTCCTGCAAAACGGAGATGGTCGGACTTTGGGTGAATTCACTGGTGTCTCCCAAGTGTGTCTCAACGAAGACAATAGGGATATCCGGGCCCAGGCGATGCACTCGACGGATTGAGTTTTCCTTTTGTTCCAAGCTGTGCCGACCAGGGCGGTGAGGAACCAACACCGGAAAGTCGAGATACTTCAGCGTCTCCCACAAGACACGAGACTCGGCATCGGCAAATTCGAATCGTTCGAACCGCATCTCGGTGCTACGCCGCATCCGCGAGATGGCGGACCCCACGATAACGGCCAGAATGAACACGCCGGCAATTTTGATTCCATCCGGCTTTTCGATCATGATAGCTACGGTCGTGTAGAGAAACACGAACGAAGCGATGACATACCCCCAAGCGATCCTTGGCTTTCCGGCAGCAGATGTGCTCTGCCAGATGTCGGTGACCACGGCGATGGCTGCACTCGACATCAACACCATCACGCCAGTCGCATAAGCCTCACCTTGCGCTTCGACACTGGCGTTGAAAATCCAGGTGACGACGAGACTCACAAATGTCAACACGATAACCAATGGGCGAGTAGCTTCCGCCCAACGGGGGGCCATCCCGTAGCGAGGCAAGTAACGGGGCAAGAGATTCAACAAGCCCGACATGGCGCTGGCCCCAGCGAACCACAAAATCAAAACCGTAAAAAGATCATAGAGGCCTCCGAATGTTTCCCCAAAGATTGGACTGATCGAAAAATGAGACTGCCCATGGGCAAGGTAAGCCAAGGCACGATCGGCGGCCGGCCCACCGCGCAATGCCGATTTTTCGATCAACGTAGCGACCAGAAGTGAAGAACAAAGGAGCAAGACCGACATGATGGCTGCCGCCGTCAGGAGCAGTCGTTGCGTGTTGCGAATGCGACCCTCCGGGTGATTGGGATCGTCTGTCAGGTGACCGCGGACAAGCGGCATGACCGCCACCCCGGTTTCGAAACCGCTGAGACCCAGGGCCAATTTGGGGAACAGGATGACACAAGTAGCCAGCATGGAAAAGAGCCCACTGCCTTCCACCGGTGAATGGGGAATTTCCCACAGTCCCGTCTGCAGATGCGACCACCATTCGCTAATGAGTGTGGGGCGGGAAAAGAGAAAGCGGAGCCCTTCGGCGATGACGATCAAATTGAGCAGGAGGTAGACGCCGACCAACAGAACGGCGATTCCAATCACCTCACGAAAGCCACGCAGAAACATGCCACCCAAGAGAACCAAGAGGCCCATCGTAAGCAGCATCGGGCTTTGCAGAAATCCGGGGAGTTGCTGCCAGTAAGGATTGTGCACCATGTGTGCCGCAGCGTCAGCAGCAGAGAGCGTCTTGGTAATCACAAAATCCGTGGCTGCGAAGCCCAGCAGTACCAGGACGATGAGCTTGCTGGCCCAACCGGAAGCTAGTTTCTCCAGCATGGAGATCGATCCCAAACCATGAGGAGATTTTGCAGCCACGTAGCGATACACGGGTAAAGCGCAACCGAGCGTAACTGCGACCAGCAGAATAGTGGCAATCGGCGCCAATCGTCCCGTGGCGTCATAGGCAAGCGAAGGTTGGTAGCCCAGAGTGCTGAAATAATCAACACCCGTGAGACACATGACCCACAGCCAGAAGGCTTGGTGCGTAGGTTCCGACCCAAAATAATTGGGAGCCGATTCAGAAACTTTCAAAGAATCGTCGGACATTGATCATCTGTTGGATTTCATTGAGAGGGAAAGCGACTTCTTGCTGGTAAGAAAACTGAACCAGATTTTTAGCGGCAGTTCAGTAGAGCTTAGATTGCCCTAGTAGATCATTCAATTCCGAATCTGTCCGGCAAGAGGCTTGGATTCGAATAATCGCGTTTTGAGCTTCATGCGAGGAATCCATCGCCGCTCAGATGCGATACTGAAAGTCTTTCCCAAAGGACTGAACAACAAAGCAGGCAGCATGACCAGTTCTGCGATCACACCGGCAAAAAGTATGGTAAGCATGAGCCAACCGAATCGGGCCGTGGGCGTAAAACTGCTGACTGCAAACACGGAGAGCCCTAAACCATTGACCAGTGCGGCCTGAAGCGTGGGTGTTGCCGACCGGGAATATGCTGAGATGGTCGCGGCACTGCGATCCTTAAGTTTTTCATAATCTTCACGAAACCAGGCGAGAAAATGAATCGTATCATCGACAGCCACCCCGAGGGCGATGCTGGCCGCCATCATCGAACCGATATCAACAGGTATGCCTAGCCAACCCATGCCTCCAAACACCACAAGAATCGGCAGCACGTTGGGAATCATCGCTACCAAACCAGAAAAGATGCCCCTGCAGACGAACATCATCAAAGGTGTGATCGAAGCAAACGACCACCAACTACTCTCCACCAGGCTGTCGAGCAAGGCATGTTGAGCTTTGTAAACAATCGGTACGACTCCCGTGTAGACCACGCTGGCATGTCGCGAATGATCGGCCGGCGCTTGATACTCCGGGTGGATGACGCCGAGTACTTTTACTCCGGAGCGAATCATGTGAATCTGCTCACCAAGATCAGCATCCTCGGAAAGCACCAACCCGTCATACTCACTCAGTTTCTTCAATTGAGAAGCTGTCAGCTTTTCAAACGGTGCTTCCAAACGATCCACGTGAATTCGTTTGCTGACCAGCGTCGAAGCCAGGTCTACCGCTTGTTGATGTTGTGGCTTGTCTGTCCAGATCAACACTTTACTTCCGGTAGGCAATGCATCTTTGCGGTCAGCCAACGATTGAAGTACGACAAGACTTGCCCTTTGAGTTGCCAGCACCGGTTCAACTGCGGACTTCAAATGATTGACTAACTGCCCGTGATCGAAATCATGGAAAGCTGCTACACGAACGCTAATTCGCCAGAGTTCCTCATCATTCTGTTCGTCGATTGCCAGATAACCGGAATCTTCCAATTGTTCATGATGCTCAGTTAATTCTTCGCTGACGACATAGCGCATCGTGGCATTCACAAAGCTGTTGCTACCATCTGCAAGATTGGGAGCAAACGTGACTGCCGACATGGTTGCCCCCACCAGGTCTTCGCCTTCGGTACCCAGTTTGGTTTGAATAGCATTCTGAACTCTCTGCACCATCTCCAATCGTTCCAGAAAAGACATGGTCTGAAGAAGCTCCACAGGTTGCGCACCCTCAGGTAAGTGTTCTTGTCTTTGAGTTCGAGGAAATCTAATGACCACCTCAATTGGAACGAGTCGTCCTAATTTTTCTTCAAACCAACGATAATCGGCCAGGATTCGCGCTTCTTCGCTGAATAATTTCAACAAGTCGATCGAAGTCGTCACCCGGGGCAATCCAAAACACAGCGCCACGATTACAGCCAGACAGCCTGTCATCACCAGCAAGTGGTGCCGATGTACCGCCTTGGCCCAGGCCAGCCACGTTAACTTGGGATTCCTGAGGCGATTGTTTGACGTCTGCTCGGAATGTGTGGGGTGGGGCACTTCTGGAGGATGCCAAGGCCAAAGCTGCATGATCGCAGGTAACACAATAAACAGCACAGCCAGCATGCTGAGGACTCCAGCAGCCGAGTAGCCACCAAATTTTCCGATAGGGATGATGTCACTTAGAACTAACGAAGCTAAACCGATTGCCGTTGTAACCGAGCAGAGCAAAGCGGGTTTGAATGCGTGAATCCGCGCACGAGCTACAGCGCCCTCGAACCCACCATCGTGAATTGCCTCGCGGTAATAGTTGATAAAATGGATTGCACCGGAAACCGCGAGCACATAGATCAATGCCGGCATCGACATCAGAATCGCATCCATGGTCGAACCGGTGATGTAAACGGTGGCCAGTGACAAGGCAGCGCTAAGTATGCCACATCCGAAGACAATGAAAGTCATTCGCAAACTTTTTAACGACCACCACGTGAGCGCAATTCCAAAGGCACCCGAGAGGAGTGCCAACTGAATAAGAGTTCGCTCCCCCTCTTCGTCGATGGCGACATTGTCGATCGGGGGACCACCCAAGCGAACTTCTGCGTTGCTCAGACCCACTTCAGCCAATGCGATAAAAAGCGGAGATTGCTGAGGAGGACGTAATCTCAGAGGGCGATCGTTGGGACGGCCCAACACCTCTCGCATGCGGTCGATCGACTGCTTTGAGAGCGAGGCGATCAAACAAGTTTGCTTTCCGTCAACACCAATTAACGTGCCCTTGAGCCTTCTCACTGCCTCGGCATACGGGATTTCTGAAGGAGAAGAAGTTAACTCATCGAGAATTTCACGTGCCGTTGTAATGGACGAAAAGCAGTGAAATGATTCTGAACCATCAGCAGGTTGAAGCGTGACCGATCGCAAAGCGTTTGCAAGTTTGGCGATGCGGGGATCATCCTGGGAACCAAGAGATGGGTCCCCGAGCTGGCAGCCGTCCCAGCTAATAATAACGAACTGATCCGCCACAAAGAAGTTGCGAAACCAATTCAGTCTTTTGGTCTCAGGATAGCTTGCCGGGAGCCAATCCGTGACATCGTTCTTATTCCCGGCTACTGCGCGAATCGCACAGTAGAATATTATAGGGGTTAAGAGAAATATCGCCAGCAGAACAACAACTGACCGCTTCATCGAATTCAACTCACATTTGACCTGAACTCTCAAGCCTCATTTGCCAGTTGATTGCGATTGAGAGGCGCAAACATCGTCCAATAAGCTTTGGACAAATGATTGCAGCGGCATTATAGACTTACCCTATTAGAGTACGTCAATCGGTCTCACTGTAAGTACTTCGTGAATTCCTGAGAGTCCAACCCTAAATCTTACTTGCAAGTCAGATTCAACCGCGGTTCAGGGTTATTTACTTTCTCAATCTAAGTACAATCCAGTTAAGGCTTTAGAAGTGCCAAGTTACCTGAGCACGGCTCGGATTCTGGAAGCACCAGAGGGAGGGACTTTGAAGCCAAACCTCGAAAAATGTAGCTAGCTCTTAGGCGTCTGGCTTCACTTCGGGCTCCACTTCCGCAGATTCCGGCTGCTCTCCTGAGAGTTTTTTCAAGGCTTCATCGACTTCCTGAAGACGTTTTTCTGCTGCTGCCTGCGCCTCTTGTGCGATTTTGAGATCGGCTTGCAAGCGGGCGGTTTCCTGTTGCTTCGACTTAACATCCGCAGTGAAATCGACCTTTTGTTGTTCGAGCCGTTTGCGGGCAACTACGGGATGATCCCAGCCCAGATTCCACTCGATGCCTGGCAGGTTAGTCTCCAAGCCGACGGCACCATCGTAAGAAACATCGGTCTTCCACAAATAGATTTTTTGCAGGCGTTTGAGGCCTTTCAAAGGTTCAAGTGCCCCATCCCCAACCTTTGTGCCATAGAGATTCAGCGATTCCAAGCGATTCAGCCCAGCCAAGTACTGAGCCGCCGCATCGGAAAAGTTGGAATTTTCCACACTGAGTTTTGTCAGATTGGTCAAGTTCGCCAGCTGTGACCACCCCTTGTCAGTCGCCTGGGCACCACGCAAATTCAGCGAGATCACGTGGTGTGCTACATCTGCAAGCAATGCCAGTGCCTCATCATTCACGGGTTCAGAGGAGAGCGCAAACGACACATCCAACAGATTACTTTTTGCAAACAAGGGCATCACCTGGGCACCGGCCTTACGCAAGCGATCAACTGCCTCCTCAGAAGCCGGGTCTACTTCCGGCAGTGGCAAGGGTTCAATTTTGGGAGGCTCGGGCTTTGGAGTCGGTTCTGTAGATGCCGCTTCTTCAACTGAAGAACTTTCTTTGGCCTCAGCTGGTGGAGAACTTTCTTCAGTCGACTCACCGAAGTTGGCTCCTTCCTTAATCCAGAGCGCTACGAGATCAATTGAGGACTGATCAAGTGGATCACCCCCTTTAGGCATTCGCTTTTTGTTGTCCTCAGGGAGGACCAAACGCTCATAGAGCTCACTCTCGTCTGGATTTCCCGCAACAATTAAATGTTCATCATCTGCCAACTTTTCCTGAATCGCTTCGGCAGATTGCAAGCGTAATTTGCCCATGGCTTTTTTCTCGCCATGGCATTTGATGCAATTTGCCTCAAAGATCGGCAAGACTTGCTTCTGAAAGTCTACGGCTGCTTGAGTTAATGGCACAAAAGCAGTTACTGAAAAAGGAACAATCAGTGGAAGACAAAAGATTAAACGCAGTTGCATAGTGCAGATCTCCTTTAGAGGGTTAGATAATGAGTATAACTAAGAGGAGAACCCGATTCAAATGGGGGGAGATCGTTGCAATACGGTTCGGTTTGATTGTGATCATACACGAAGCGTCCAGCCGCGGAGCGATAACAGCCACATAGCAAACCACCAGAAGGCAACCGTTGCGGTGGCATAAGCCAACGAGGATAATTCGGGAGTGTGAATCCAAGAGGTGAACAGAGTTTCGTAAAGCCATTGCTTCGTGGTTTGATCACCCACATGGGTCACCGTTAAAAGCACAGCCGAAAGCCCTGAGGCTACAAAAACCAAGATGGCGTTGACGCCAACCACTTCAAATGCCCGGCCGATACGTTTCCAGCCCCATATATCAAACTTCAGTAGTGAACTTGCAAGTACGACCATCGCCCATCCAGCCGTAAGAATCACGAAACTACTCGTCCAGATCTTCTTATTGATAGGAAATGAGGTGCCCCACAAGAGGCCTAGCCCGATAAGGATCACCCCAGCGGTCATTAACCAGCCGACAGTTCTGACGGTTGCACCGTTTCGTTGAATCAGTAACCCGGCCCAATATCCGAACAGCGCGGTGACAATTGCTGGTAGTGTGCTCAGCAGTCCTTCAGGGTCAGTCTTTTCCGAAGTCGCTTGGGTGTACATGTGACTTTCGCCGATCAAAGCTCGATCAATTACACGAACCATGTTTCCTTCAGGCGAAAGATTCGACTGGTAGTCATTACCGGGGAACCAGGACAATAGTCCCCAGTAACCGAGGAGCAAAACAGCAGAGAGGACTATCTGAGCACGGAGCCCGAGATGCAACACGATCAGGGATGCCGCAAAATAGACTAATCCGATACGCTGCAGCACCCCAGGTAGTCGCCAATTGGAAAAATCAATCGAATCGGCGTTTCCCAGCAGAAAGTTGAAGATGGCACTCGAGCGATTCAAAAGCAAACCTAGGAGAATTAAGACGGCAGTTCGCCGAGCAATTCTCCAATAGACGGCAGGAGAGATCTGCGTACCCGTACGATACTTTCTGAGTGAATACGCTAAAGCAGTTCCGACAATGAACAAGAAGAAAGGAAACACGAGATCGGTCGGTGTCCAGCCATGCCAATCGGCATGCCCCAGAGGCCAATAGAGATGTCCCCAATCTCCTGGATTGTTGACCAGAATCATCCCCAAGATTGTCAGACCACGAAACACATCGAGCGCTAACAAACGTGATGTTGAGGCAGTGCTTTCTTGAGCCTTTGATTCTAAGACCTGTTCTCTCATAATTTTCTCTCTGACTCAGGTGACTACTTGATTCGTATAGTCCAATTGCAATCTCCGGCAATCGGGTAGAGATTCCAAGAATGTGCGGCCATAGTACTTAGTATGGACTCGTGGATCGAGGATCACCACGCGACCTTTATCCGTGCGAGTGCGAATCAAACGTCCAAAGCCTTGTTTCAGTTTCAATACAGCCTCCGGGAGTTGATATTCTTGAAAAGGCTGTCCTCCCGCAGCGCGTATTGCCTCGAAGCGGGCTTCAAGCAGGGGAAGGTCGGGGACGCTGAAAGGCAACTTTGTGATGATTACAAGCTGCAATGCATCCCCAGGCACGTCGACACCTTGCCAGAAACTATCGGTCCCCAGAAGTACGGATCTTGGATCTTGCTTGAAGAGTTCAATCATCTGGGTGCGGGGAGTTCCATCTGCCTGGCTGAGGAGATTGAGGTTGTGAGATCGCAACCAGGGAACAAGATTAGTAGCCGCACGGCGGAGCATGTCGTAGTTGGTGAACAACACGAAGGCATGACCATCGCTCTCACGAACGAAATGGCGAATCATTTCGAAAGAAGCCCTTTCAAAATCCTCACGTTGCGTAGCGGGATCTGGCATACCCCGTAGAGTGACCAATTCGGCCTGCTCCTGATAGTCGAAGGGACTACCGAGTTGTAAGGTCTCACTCTTGACCAGCCCAATCCGCTCACGAAAAAAATCAAACCCCGCCTTTTTGCCGACTGCCAAGGTGGCACTAGTAAGAATTGTCGTGGGGATTTCATTGAACAATTCATCTCTTAGCACAGGCCCGACATCGATCGGGGAAGCCAACATTGAGAGTCGAGGCATACCCCGACGAGATCTGTACGCTTCGACCCAATAGACAGCATCGGGAAGTTGTTGGCGATGCCAGCAATTTAATTCACCGGACAAGGCCATGAGGCGATCGTGGGCGGCGATGTAGTCCTGACGTTCCGTCTCGTCTTCTTGTGAGTCGCCGACTTTTTTTACTTCCCGCGCCAGATTCTGTAGCTCAGCACTGAGATGATTCGAAATCTCCAGTGGAGTCGTCACACGCCCATTCGCAGGTGCCTTGCCCTCCTGCCAATCCAACAGGTCAGCAAATAATTCGTCGGCCATTATTCGACATCGTCCTACCTTTTGCTGCAAGTCACGCATGTCTGGATGAGAAAGCAGTCCTTTGTGCGTGCGGTCGCTATAAAGTCGACTCAATTGGTACTCAAACTGGCCAGTAGTTAGCCGGATTCCTAAGTGATCGGCAGCAACCGCTTCGACAGTGTGGGCTTCGTCGAGAACCACGACGTCGTAATCAGGCAACATGCTGACCCCGGCGCGACGGAGAGCTAGATCACTGAAAAACAAAGCGTGATTGACAATTAAGAGCTGCGCAAGCTGTGCACGCCTACGATCCTTATAGTAGAAACATTGCTTAAAGGTGGGGCAGTTGCGGCCCATGCAGTTGCCATGGTCACTGGATACTTCTTCCCATACTTGTGGAGATGGTTGAAATGAAAGCGTACTTCGCGATCCGTCCTCCGTCGTTTCGCTCCAACGGCGAATTTCTCGCAGCTCGTCCATGTCCCCTTGCGTATCAAACAAAATGGGAGCCCGTGACAAGGCTTTATGCATACGACGCAACGAAATGTAATTACTGCGACCTTTGACGAGCACCGCCGAGAACTCGCGCGGTATCACACTGTTGAGAAGCGGAATGTCTTTATGGATGAGCTGCTCTTGCAGGCTGATCGTGTGAGTGGAAATCACGACCCGGACTGGTTTCTTATTGGTGTCGTCGCATTCCTGATCCTGCGTCGCCGCCAGTATAGCCGGGACCAAGTATGCAAAACTCTTTCCTACTCCCGTTCCTGCTTCGACAACTAGATGCGTTTTCTTACGAATTGCTCGTTGCACGGCGTCGGCCATCGCCAATTGCTGCTCACGCTGTTCATACTTGGGGAGCCGCCGAGCAATGGCCCCGGTTGGGCCCAGGATGTCGGCTATATCGAGCGAAGATGGCGCGGACATCAATCCTTCATTCTGCCTCGAGAAACTAGTGTCGAGAGACTACCTTGGTTTGCTGGTGATCGCCCCTTCCTCAGGACTGCTGGCGGTGGCGTAGAGTTTCTTGGGAATTCGGCCGGCAAGATAAGCCAGGCGACCAGCTTCGGTGGCATGACGCATCGCATCGGCCATTAGCAGTGGTTCCCGGGCATGTGCGATGCCTGTATTGAGCAACACGCCATCGACTCCCAGTTCCATGGCGACCGTCACGTCGCTGGCAGTACCCACGCCGGCATCAACAATTACCGGGTAGTCGGGGTCTCCATCCTTGAGATACTCCAAGCAGATTCGGATATTGTTGGGATTGAGAACCCCCTGCCCTGACCCGATCGGGCTCCCCGCAGGCATTACGCTAGTTGCACCAGCTTGTTTCAGCCGGCGTGCAACTACTGGGTCATCTGTTGAGTAACAAAGGACTTGAAAACCATCCTCAACAAGTTTCTCGGTTGCCTCGAGGGTGGCAACAGGATCGGGAAGCAATGTCTTTGTATCGCTCAGAACCTCAAGCTTCACCCAATCGGCTCCGGGGTTCTCCAAGCCTTCGAGGATTTCGCGGCCTAAACGCGCAACCCGAACTGCGTCGTCGGCGGTAAAACAACCCGCCGTATTGGGAAGCAAGGTGTACCGCTCGATATCGATGAAATCAAGCAGATTGTTTCCGGCAGCGTCAATGAGTCGCTCGCGGCGTACGGCGACGGTAATGCAATCGGTTCCTGAGCGCACTAAGGCTTCGCTCATTAGCTCGTAATTTGCGTACTTTCCAGTGCCGACTATCAACCGACTTGCAAGTGTGTGAGTGCCAATAGTAAGTGATGCATGAGTTTGCAGATCGGTTACCATTATGAAATTCCTTTTCAAATCTTGTCGAAGCAGTGCGTGGCCGGGAAGGTAAAGGGTATGTTACCCACCCCCAACGAGTGTGACTACTTCGACGCGATCGCCCTCTTTTAGTTGCGTTTGTGAGTGTTGAGCGCGGGGAACAAGCTCCCTATTGCGTTCCACAGCCAAAGTGCGCGGATCGAGAGCCAATTCTTCAATCAATTGAGCGACTGTGGCACCCTCCGCCAACTCGCGATTTTGGCCATTTACATTCAATTGCATACTATGATTACTCATCTCGAACGAACGCGGTGCGGAATGAACCCCCAGCCAGTTTGACAAAAGAGCCTCTTTGAGGTGCCCCTTTGGCACTCAGGCTTGGATTCCAAGGCAGCGCATACGCACTGACCTCTCCACTAGCTGCTTCGGCAATATAGATCAAACTGTTGCCTAGCTGAAAGGGGGCCTGCCCACGCGGTATGTTCGCCTCGCCAGTGACCATCAGAAATTTGGGGTTCTTACTCAAAGCACTAAAATCTTGCAGGATATTTTTTTCAAAAAAAGCGACGAATTCTCCCGTTCGCCGACTCACTACAGCAGCCCGTAAATCGCCTGTAAGAAAATCAAGAAAATAAAATGCCTCTTGCTCTTCGTCGACAAACCCAGTGGCAATGGCAAAGTTTTGTTCTCCGTGGGTAGCGGTTGCCTGCACGGGAATCTCTTGTCCTATCCCGAACCAACTAATTGACAGAAGAATGCCGAAAGATATTCCTAACGCGATCAAAGACGCTTGGCTGCAAATTCGCTGGACCATTTTTTCTCTCCCCAGGGAAGGTATTAGGTATTGGCCGTCGAAGCAAAAAACGGCTATCGAAGGCGTTTGCGATTCATTGTGACTCTTATTCCATAGTAATCCGCCGGCTCTGGAGTTTCCAGGTGCCCTATACTTACTCAGGCTCTAGTCGGCATAATCTCGGTTCGTCACCATGAGGCGGCGACTTAAGCTGGAACTTTAAGCGATAAATCAGATAAGCTAATTGAGAATAAATTCTGGCAGCTGCCCAGGACAAGCACTACACTTCACGCTATGACTTTCAACACAATCGTCGATCTGCTTTCGATTCTTGCTGCAGGGCTGTTGGCTGCGCTCTTATGTCGACGATTGGGAATATCGGCGATTGTTGGCTATCTAATTATCGGAGGATTCCTGGGAAATGGAGCGCTGGAATGGGTGGGGCGCGATAACCACGACATCGAGGTCATCAGCGAAGCTGGCGTTTTCTTATTGCTCTTCTCAATCGGGCTGGAGTTCTCACTCGATGACCTGTTGCGGCTTGGCAAGCAGCTTGTCGTTGGTGGTAGTGTGCAAATGACATTGGTCGCGATCCCCGCCTGGTTGTTCTTACAAGTCATGGGATACAGTCTTCCCGCTTCCATCGTGATAGCGGCTGCCCTCTCATTTAGTTCGACAGTGCTGGTTTTCAATGCCTTGGTGGAATATGGAGAATCCTCCACACCTCACGGCAAACGAGCAATCGGTATTTTGCTGTTTCAGGACATGGCACTTGTCCCTCTTCTACTCCTGGTACCGATACTTGCAGGCGATGCAGCACCGTCGTTTGGAGACTTCGCAAGACTTGCAACAGCGTCGCTGCTTTTCCTAGGACTCATTCTGGCAAGCCGGTATGTACTCGCTGGTTGGCTCATCCCCAGCCTGGCCAACTATCGTAGCCCAGACATTATTATTTTGTTTACGGTGGTAGCCTTGGGAGGCATCACAATGACGGCGCACGCCCTGGGTCTTCCAGCAGCGGTCGGGGCCTTCGCAGCGGGATTGGCATTTGGAGGAAATCGATGGAGCGTACAAATTGAAGCGCTGATCTTGCCGTTTCGCGAAACCTTTGCGGCCGTGTTTTTCGTAAGTTTGGGACTTTTGCTTGACTCACATATCGTTTGGGAGTCTCCAATCCTATTAATTCTGTCCATAATGGCCGTCATTGTTTTGAAGGCTGCGGCCGCATGCTTGGCATTGCGACTGACAGGACTTTCCTGGCGTAGCTCATTCGGAATTGGAATTGGACTTGCTCATGTTGGTGAATTTGCCTTCGTGCTGGCTCGCCTGGCATGGCAAGACGATGTAGTTTCAACTCAGGAATATCAATTGTTGAATGCTGTCGCCATTGGTTCGTTGATTCTTACCCCCGTGCTCTTGCGCGCCGGACTCAGATGGGTTGAAGTAGTTCAAGAACAAGAGATTATTTTACCTAGTGATCGATTGCTACAAGGCTCTCAGACAGGTGCTGTCGTCATCGGAATCGGCCCCATCGGTAAGCAGATTGCCAGCTTTCTCGAAACACAAGGCATCGATGTTTCCTTGATCGACCGCAGTCCAATCAATCTCTATCCTTTCGAACAACTGGGGTTTCATACTGCCGCGGGAGATGCAACCAAGCCAGAGATACTCCGTACTGCGCATATTCATGAAGCCGGTTTAGTGGTACTCTGTGTCCCGGATGATCTGATTGCACTTCGAATTCTTGAGCAAGTACGTCGTCTGAACGACCATGCACAGGTAATCGTCCGCTGTAGATACCAATCGAGTGTCGCTTGTTTTCACAAGGCCAAGGTTCAATTCGTAGTTAGTGAAGAACAGCAGGCTTACGAAAGTATGATCGGGTTTCTGTCTGGTTTTTTCGGCAGCCGAAGTGACGGTGCAGTGAAATCTAGCTAGCCTTGACTTTGTCTCAGGCAGCAAGACAGGCTTCGTAATTAGAGACGGCTTTGAAATGAAAACTTGGCTTTCCTAGATCACTGCCTATAATCGGGCATGTCCACCTGAATGCACCTGACTGGAATGAACTGGGATTTCCATGAACGCAACTCTACTTGACCTTCCCGCCACCTTGTCCGATCTGCGTGAGAGTGGCTGGCAATCGAAAACAGTCAAACAAGAGATTCACGACAACTTTCTCCGATTGTTGCAAAACGGTGAGGAACTCTATCCTGGGATTATTGGCTACGATGATTCGGTAATTCCGGAATTAAACATAGCCATCCTTGCTCAGCACGACATCTTATTTTTAGGTGAGAAAGGACAAGCCAAGAGTCGACTGATGCGGCTGATGGCCACCTTTCTTGATGAGGCGATCCCCTATATCGCCGATCCCGAAATTCCCTTACACGACGATCCTCTAAATCCAATCACGCGACTTGGTAAAGAGATTGTCACAAGTCGTTCCGCGGAGGACGTGCCAATCGCCTGGTGGCCGCGGGAGCAGCGTTATGCCGAGCGACTTTCCCCTGGCACGAAGTTCGCTGATATCATCGGCGAGATTGATCCAGCGAAACTTGCCTCAGGAGTAAGCATGAGTGCCGAAGACGCTCTGCATTTTGGTTTGATCCCTCGAATGCACCGAGGAATTTTCGCGATGAACGAACTGCCAGAACTTGACGAGCTGGTGCAGGTCGGACTGTTCAACATCCTGGAAGAACGCGACGTTCAGATTCGCGGGTATCCTGTGAAGTTTGATATCGATGTGCTAATTCTATTCAGTGCAAATCCAGCAACCTATAATCGAAGTGGAAAAGTAATACCCCAACTCAAGGACCGTATTGGGTCGATGATCCAGACACATTATCCGCTTGAACGGGAATTGGGAGTGCAGATATTGGAACAGGAAGCGGGTGAAAAAAGAGTACAGACAATTTCTTCTGCAACACTCTCCGCCTCACAATCCGTGGTCGTTCCCTACTTCATGAAAGAGCTTGTCGAGGAAATCAGCCGAGCCGCCCGAAATTCAAAGTATGTCGATCAAGAGTCCGGCGTGAGCGCCCGGCTTTCGATCGCCAATTACCGTACCATGGTAGCCAGTGCCCGACAACGAGCTGCACTGCTTGGCGAATCTCCCGCCGTACCGCGGGTTAGTGATTTGGGCCACATCTACGCATCCTCCTTGGGTAAGCTGGAATTGGATTTAATGGGCACCCATCAAATGAGCGAGAAGCAGGTTCTCGACTCCGTACTGGCTCAGGCGATCGCAACCGTGTTTAGTGAATACGTCGAAAAGCATGGGTTGGCCGAGATCGCACAGATTTTTTCTCAGGGAGTAAAGATCGAAGTTGGTGACATGTTGCCATCTTCGCATTACGCCAAACTACTCCAGCGAGTTCCACCCGTTTGGGAGAAGGCATTCGAAGTGAATGCCAGTGAAAACGAGGCAGTTCGGGCATCATGCGTCGAATTTGTTCTCGCGGGGCTTTACGCCACCGACCAGATTAGTCGCAGTCAAACGCGTGGGCGAATCGTTTACGAAATCTGATTGATCGTTCGTTAAGTTATTTTCTCGTGTCCCATCGAATCAACGGTTCGGTTCTGCTTTAATATTTGGTTGGGCACTAGATCTCTACTCGCCAGCGACCTCGAACAAACTTGAATTGCGGACGATTAAGCTCGCAGTATTGACCATGAAATTTGAACTTGAAGCACCATTCAAACCTGCCGGGGATCAACCGGAGGCAATTCGCCAGATCGTCGCCGGGCTGAAATCCGGTCAGCGCGACCAAGTGCTTATGGGAGTTACCGGCAGCGGCAAGACTTTTACGATGGCGAATGTCATTCAGGAGGTCCAACGGCCGGCATTGGTTCTCTCGCACAATAAAACACTCGCCGCGCAACTCTACAGCGAGTTCAAAGAATTCTTTCCCCGCAATGCGGTCAGCTATTTCGTCAGCTATTACGACTATTACCAACCTGAGGCCTACATTCCCCAGCGAGATATTTACATCGAAAAGGATGCATCGATCAATGAGGAGATCGACCGCATGCGACTAGCGACGACAAGTTCGCTAGTCAGTCGGCGAGACGTTATTGTGATCGCCAGTGTTTCGTGTATCTACGGCTTGGGTTCACCAGAGGACTACAAAGACATGATGGTTGGCCTGCAAGTCGGTGGAACCTTGGATCGTGACGAGGTACTCACCCGCCTGATCGATATTCAATATGAACGAAATGACACCGATCCAGACCGTGGCAAGTTTCGCGTGCGAGGTGATTGTGTAGAGATTTGGCCATCCTATGAGGAGTTCTCCTACCGCATCGAATTCTGGGGCGATGAAATCGAGCGACTCTCGATCATCAATCCCACCACAGGGGAAACGATCGACAATCTTCAAGAGGTATTCATCTACCCGGCAAAACATTTTGTGCTGCCAGAGGAAAGAATTCAGAATGCTGTGGACAATATTCGCCAGGAGCTTCGCGAACGCCTGGAGTTGTTTCGTTCACAAGGAAAGCTGCTTGAAGCACAGCGTCTCAATGCCCGCACGCGATTCGACGTAGAGATGATGCTTGAAATGGGCTATTGCCCTGGCGTGGAGAATTACAGCCGTCACTTGAGTGGACGGGCAGAAGGGGAACCGCCTTTTACCCTGTTCGATTTTTTTCCGGAAGATTTTCTCCTTTTCATCGACGAATCTCACGCCACCGTTTCACAGATCGGAGCGATGTATGCCGGTGACAGGAGCCGCAAGACCACTCTGGTCGAACATGGATTCCGACTGCCAAGCGCCCTGGACAATCGCCCTCTCAAGTTTGACGAGTTTCAGCAGCGATATAAGCAAGTGATTTATGTCTCAGCTACGCCCGCCGACTATGAACTGGCGCAGACCGGTGGTGAAGTGGTGGAGCAAGTTGTACGTCCTACGGGACTCCTAGATCCTGAAATAGAAGTCGTCCCAGCCCGTGGGCAAGTACCTCACTTGCTTGAGCAGATTCGCGAAAGAGCAGCTGTTGGGGAACGCGTGCTGGTAACTACACTCACCAAGAGATTGGCTGAGGATCTGGCTACGTATTTTACAGACCAAGGCATTCTTTGCAAATGGTTGCATAGCGAGTTAGATGCCTTTGAACGCGTCGAACTGCTTCGGGATCTGCGCCAAGGTCGCTTCGAAGCATTAGTCGGTATTAACCTACTTCGTGAAGGCCTGGATCTTCCTGAAGTCTCGTTGGTTGCCATTCTCGACGCTGATAAAGAGGGGTTCTTACGCAGTGAAACTTCTCTGATGCAAACTATCGGCCGGGCGGCTCGCAATGTGAATGCCAAAGTAATCCTTTACGGCGACAAAGTGACTAACTCCATGCAACGGGCAATCGAGGAGACAGCACGACGACGCAAACTGCAGCAGGCCTACAACAAAAAACACGGTATTACTCCTGAGACTATCCGAAAAGCAATTCACCGTGGTATAGAAGCCACCGCGGCCGCTCACGCCCAGGCCAATGCAGCAGTCGGACGCACTGAAGAAACCAAATACATCACTGAGGAGTACATTGCCGAATTGGAAGCCGAGATGCTTGAGGCGGCCGAAGGGTTAGAATTCGAACGAGCCGCTGCCATTCGCGATCGCATTGAACAGATGCAAGACGCTATTGGTGAACCTGTCGACTCGATCAAGGAGAAAACTGGTGGGAAGGGTCGTCGAGGAATGCGGGGGAAGAAAACACCGGGGGGAAAAGTGCCTCGACCAAAGCGCGGAGTGTAATCGCGGCCACGCAATAGATTCGAATCGCGCGGCCGGAAAATTGTTTTCACGTTTTCGATTCAAGCATTCAACCGTTTGTTTCAGGAATTTTGTTGTCTTCACAACCATATTTTAGTACATTGTGCTTCGCCCGATTACTCTCCAGCTACAGTACTACACCTTGGGAGACAACAATGAATTTCACTATTCTCGCCGGGCGACTCCGCACGGTTAAAGTGCTAGCTTGGTTTGCAGCACACCTCATCTGTGGATTATCCACTTGTCTCGCACAGGTTACCGCGACCTGGACTGGCGCCGGTGGCGACTCCAACTACAACACTGCAACCAACTGGGACATCAGCCAGGTGCCCATCAACAACTTGTCCGATGATTACATAGTCATCATTCCTACGGGCCAAACGGTGAATTTTAATGTTCCTGGCACGGGGCATGAGGTGTTTCAACTCACACTAGCCAGTGGATCGACGCTGAATATTAATCCAGGTCGTGACCTCGCTGTCGTCGACGCTTCTGATATTGCTGGTCTGCTCAGCACGGACAACGGAACTTATGTGGGCAACTCGGCCGCTTCGATTCTATCGGGAACCTCGCCGCGCGTTCTCGCGCAAGGTGGTGGAACTCTACGCGTAGGTGGAACAACCTTAGTCAACACTTCCAACGTCAGTGACATCGTCACGGCCCAGGGTCCTGGCTCGCTGGCAGACCTTTCCACGGTATTGTCCATAAATTCTGATGCAGATTTCGGAGGTTCACCTATTCGGAGGATCTTTGCCACTGATGGAGGAACGGTCAATCTTTCAAACGTGACGAACATCGTCGGCGGACGCGGCGGCGACAGTTTGCGGCTGGAAGTTGCCAATGGAGGTGACTTACGCCTCGATAAACTCCAAACCATCAGCGGAAATCGAAATGTGAGAATTACCAGCGACGGCACCCCCATCGCATTGCCGATGCTTCAGAATATTCAAGCAGGAGTTTTGTTTGAATTGGCTAGCGGGCAAAGCCTTAGTCTGCCAGCGCTGACTGCCATTGACGGGGCGGGTAGCAATATTACGACACTGCTTGAGTCTCCTGCAAATGGCTCTATCAATGCCACAAATCTGACGACTCTTAATCGTACGACGCTCTCAGTCGACAGCAATCGAAGTGTCACCACAGGGACTCTTGCAGACATTGATGGCTCTCGATTCATCATTAAGGGGGGCAAAACATTCTCATCGATCTCGGCAACTTCTTACAACTCCTCTAGTTACTTCGGAAACGGCGATTTTTTCCTGGCGGATGGGAACAACAGTTTGCTCGATCTTTCCAGTCTGACCAGTTTGAATTTTGACCAAGATTTCGGAGGTTCTCCTATCTACACCATTGCTGCCCGGAATGGTGGAATCGTCGACCTTTCGGAAGTGACCGACATCGTGGGGGGACGTGGTGCTGATAGCCTCCGGCTGGAAACGACAACTGGTGGAGACTTGCGGCTTAATAAGCTGCAAACAATCAGCGGCAACCGGAATGTGAGGATTACGAGCGACGGTACCCCGCTGGCGCTACCTTTACTACAGTCGATCCAAGGTGGAGTCTTATTCGAACTGGCAAACGGCCAAATCTTGAGTCTGCCCCAGTTGGTCTCGATTGATGGAGCCGGAAGCAACTTTTCGACGATATTGCAATCTTCACCCGGTGGCCAGATCAGTGCCCCTAATCTCACGTCCATTCAAAGCACGACCGTAGTTCTGGCGGCTGGGGAAGGCCTTACCACTGGCAACCTCGAAACTATTGATGGCACTAGATTTCTTCTCTCTGGAGGTCAGACATTGCCGAATATCACGGCAACCTCTTACAACTCGATGAGTAGTTTCGGTGGAGGAGAATTTTTTTTGGCAGATGGAGCTGGCACGATTCTCGATCTCTCCAGCTTAACGAGCTTGAATTTCGATCAGGATTTCGGTGGCTCTCCGATCTATACAATTGCCGCACGTAATGGTGGTATCGTCGATCTCACGGGAGTCACGAATATTGTAGGAGCTCGAGGAGCCGATAGTCTTCGATTGGAAGCTACCGGTGGTGGCAGTTTGCATCTCAACAATCTGCAAACACTCAGTGGTAATAGGAATGTGCGGATTACCAGCGACGGGACCCTGATTTCACTCCCTCAACTGCAATCCATCGAAGGCAGTGTTTTATTTGAACTGGCCGATGGTCAAACGCTCGATCTCCCTCAGCTTCACTTGCTCGACGGAGCCGGTGGCAACTCTAGCGCAGTGCTAGAGGCCCCCAATGGAGGAACTATCGATGCTCCACTCTTGACCACGGTGCGCCGGAGCCAGATTAACGTGGCACCCACTCAAACACTTAATCTGGGAATACTGGCAGATATCGATGGGTCTCGCATCCGCGTATCGGGAGGTCAGAACTTCTCCGTTGCCGCTGCTTCCTATGATTCCTTAAGCTATTTTGGGGGCGGGGACGTGTTTGCAGCAGAAGGAACTGGTAGCGCACTCTCGCTTGGTTCTATTGCGAATATCAATTTCAATCAGGACTTTGGGGGATCGCCGATTTATCGGATAGTCGCTCGGGACAATGGCGCTCTCGATCTATCAGGTTTGGCAACGGTGGTTGGCGCCCGCGGTGGTGACTTCCTTGAGTTTTTGGCTGAATCTGGTGGATCTATTGACCTCTCCTCTCTAAGTACAACTACACTAAACACGCGTTTCGTAGCGACGAGTGGTGGTCAGCTATTGTTCGGACAATTGAATAATTTTGATACCGATCTGTCTGCTACCGATCTCGGCTCCGAATTGATATTTCAAGAAGAAATTCTCATGGGTACCGACACGACCCTTTCCGTGCAGAACGGGGCAGAGGTAAGAGTTGATGGTGCGTTCCTGTTCGAGCAAACCGTAGAAGCAGCGGTCAACCTCAACTCCGCGATCGTTCGCTTTGAAGGAATCGGCGGCCAGCAGGTGGAAGTTGGCGGCACAGATTCTGGCGTCGGCAGCTTCATCAATGGCAACTTTGGTATGGGACAAATGCGGATCGGTACGACCACCCAACGCACGTCTGTTGAGCTATTGGATGTCATCGACAACGGCAACCGCGGTGCAGGCGGACAAGCAGAAGCTCTCTATCTCTTTGGCTTGGGCGGACCTGCCGGCTTGCGAATCCTTAACAACTCTGCACTAGTGCTCAACGGGATCAATGTCTACGCCTGGGATCCTATCGCTGGCTCGCAAGTACATCTCAACAGCCTCTTCGGTCCTGGCCAATTGCGAATTCCTTATGACGACGGCTTTCTGCAATTGGCTCCGCTAGATTTCCAATGGGACAACAACGCTGGCGGCGACTTTAACCTCGGTGGCAACTGGAGTGATGGACTGGTCCCCTTAGGTAGTGATTCGGCAATTTGGAATTTGGGTAGTGTAGCTGGATATACAGTCCAATTTGGTACGAACGTGGCCACCGACAGCGCGATTATTAAAAGTGATAAGGTTGAATTTGACCTGGGAAGCTTTCAATATAGCCTCGCCGCGCTCAATGCAACGACTGGTTTGGTTGTCGGTCAAGACTCTACTGACAACGCCACCCTGACGATTAACAATGGCACGGTGCAAACCAAGGACGTGCGAGTGGCTGCAGCTGCTGGGGCGAATGGAACACTCACCATTGGCTCGACGGGATCATTACTGGTGGACGCCGACGTAGTTCTTGGCTCTGGGACTGGCACTTTACGAGTAACTGGTGCTGCTCAAGTCGCTGTGACGGGCAACGTAATTTTGTCAGGGAATGGACGCCTGGAAGGTGCAGGCCTCACAGCCACGCTTGTTGACAATCAAACTGGTACCGTCGCCCCTGGCCTGTCGGCTGGTATTTTGACTCTCAACGCGGATTACCAGCAGCAAACGACCGGAACCCTCGAGATTGAAATCGGTGGCACGGACAATTCCAATCCAAACGTCCCGCAGTTCGACCAACTCGTTGTAACTGGTTCAGCCAATATCACGGGTGGGCTGGCTGTCTCTCTAATCGATGCCGGCGGAGGAATGTTTGTACCGGACGATGGTGATCTTTTTGAGATCGTGACTGCTACAGGTGATCTTACCTCATCGCTCTCGAATGTCAGTGTTCCGACGTTGGTCGACAATAGCTGGCTGTTGAGCCAGATCGGCAATTCGCTTTTCTTGCGGGTTGCCGAGCACTTGGCTGATTTCGATGGTGACCTGGACGTCGACGGACGTGATTTCCTCCTTTGGCAACGCGGATTCGGCATCACTAGCGGCGCCACCAAGGCCGATGGGGATTCCAATGGCGATGGAGCTGTCGATGGCACTGATTTAGACAACTGGCAGATTCAATTTGGTTACCAGATCATCGGTTCTCCCTCTCCACTAGGAACTCTGGCTGTCCCCGAACCAGCGGGGATCGCTTTATTGCTGGGTTTCCTGGTATGTGCCGTAAGATCGCGTCATTTCTAGCTGTAGCGAGCGATGTGCCCTCGACGAACTGGTCGCTTCAATGTCCGCTGAGCAGCGCCCCCCGCAAACTTTCCGCAACTTGTTTTTTCAGCAGCGATTGAACCGATTGAGCCTGGAACAGCCTGCTCAGACTCAATGCCTTCCAGGCCGCTTGCCGAAAGGACTTTTTGGGGGCTCTCGGAGTCCCTCTCCGTATCCACTCTCTGCCAATCGACACTGCGACTGTACAAACCCATGAAACACCGAATTCTACGAATCTCCGCGGTATTATTGGCAATTACGTTCGTTCAAGTGTGGGACACGCATGTGACAATGGCACAACGTTCTACCAAGGCCGACAACTTAGAGAGCGATCAGAACAACTGGTACTATGGGAGCGAAGAGACTGAACCCACCAAGAGCATAGCCCAGCAGAAAGCCATGCTTCGAGCCGAGCAGCGGATGGACCGGCTGGCGTCGCTAAAGTGGTATGGATTCCAACCCGGGCGTCCCACGGCTTCTGGAATGCCATTCACCACCATGTACAGCCCTGCCTGGTCGCGTCCAGGTGGTCGGCCATTCAGTTGGTACACGGGCTACCCCCAGCCCATCTACAATTTCGGCTATCGTTATTGGTAAGTCTGAAAAATGACCAATGACCAAGTTCTCCTTTGGTCATTAAGGAAGGCTTGAAACTTGGTCACTCAAGGTTTCCGCGTTCGACTTTGCACAGCACGGCAGGCTGCCAGCAGTTGTGCCAGATGTTTAGGCTGGCGCATTTCACTCGCCGAATGCTTCATCTCTTCATAGACGAGCTTTGCCTCACGGACGACTTCCGGTCCAACTTTGTCCAGCGAAAGTTCTGAGAGCAACTTCGAGGCTTGGGCGACTCCAGACCAGTCCTCGGCAGTGGTGGCATAAAACAAGCGCTCGATCGCATCCAGATGTGCATCGACCACGGATTCCACACGGCGACTGTCCGCAGCAAGACGGGAGTGCATCCTGGCAAGATTTGGCAACGATGGATAATCTGTCGTGTCCATGCAAATGCGAAATTAATGGTGAAGCAATAACCCCCAGCCGCTGGCAGAAGCCCGCAGTACTTTTTTGAGGACGAGCCGCTTTCGACTAAGCAGCACGGCGAATCGTGGGTAGTTCGGGGACACCGACACGCGCCTGGCGAATCACCAGGGGTACCAGTCGCTCGGTAGCCAGTTGTGCGATCTTGGCCAACTCAGAGGGTTTGAATTCCGGAGATTTGGCAAGCACAATCCTGGTCCGCCGACGTACGATCTTGGATGCGCGGGCACGCAAGTAACCGCGCGCTTCCGAGAAGTTCATCCCGTTCGTACGGCCGGCAACTAGTTGAGAAACATCGTCCAGGGACTCCTCAGCAACCTGGCGGACCACGGCATCCAGATTTCCACTTGGCTGGATCGCCAGCAAGTTCATGATTTTCTCGATCATCCCAGGTCTCCTCTGTTTCCGATAAATCGCCGGATGCTCTTGCTGAGCAGCCTGCTCACTAGTGAACCGCCTTCTATTGAATCGAGTCGAGTCCGTCAGATTCTTCAGCCGAATTGCTATCGCGGCTGCGAATCAGGGTTGCCGATAGCTCATGATTTAGTGCCTAAAGCACCGATCCCTTAAACTCCCTGCACTTGACCGAAATTCCCTGATTGCTTAACTTTACAGTCGTTGAGAGGGGACAAAATTGAGACCCTTCTCAAGAATCGTGTGAGGATATACCGAATATTCCTTGCACAGCGACTCGGCCCTCGCCGAGGCACACATAGGGCGCCGTGGCCAAGTGGCTAAGGCATCGGATTGCAAATCCGACATCCCCGGTTCGAGTCCGGGCGGCGCCTCTCACTAGAACCCCTCGAAACGCTTTGTTTTGAGGGGTTTTTCTTTTTGCGGATTCGGGGAGTGCAGGATCTTACGCCAAGTAATGGGCAGTTTTGTGCCGTATAGGTTGTCGCTTAGGTGTGGAGGACCAATTTGCTGTTCTCACCAACCAATACCGGCACTGTTCGTAGTCTGCCTGATACTCAACATCAAGGAATCTGCTCATCCCTGCGAGTTTCAATTTCTGCACTTAGGATAAGCTTGTACGTTGCTGAATCTCGGGAAATGTAGCCATTGCAGGAATGCTTAATTTCAGTCAGAGACCACCAAAACACAGCGAGTAGGTCTGCCAGATTCTCCGCTACCAATTCCCTTGAAAAAGCTATTGGCTGGGTCTGTAACAACCCTGCATTTCTCCCGTTTAGCTTACTGTGGCAAGTTTAATTGACTAAAAATCAGGCTTCCTGGCACGAAAGGACAAAACCATGTTTCGCAAACTTACTACCGCCCTGTTGCTCGTTGCTGCTTTGACTGTTGGCATAGGCGCCGTTCCCGGCGTGTTCGCCAACGTTGCCTTTGCTTGCGATATGGACGATCCCGATTGACCAGAATGATTAGCTTTCTGTCTGGAGTGAATCACTATCGCGTAAGCGATAAAGTGATTCGCAGTTTTTGAAGTTTTAGTGTTGCGTTTTACACCGCCCGGAAAGAAGCACCACCCCACCGTGCAATGACTTTTTACGACGAGCTCACCGTGCAACAAATTGGCACTTGCTTGATCTGTCTGTTGGTGTTTTTGCCGGCATTATCCTCTAAGAGAATCACCTGCAGGACTGCTGTTCTCTAATTGTGCAAACACGCACAGAATCCCCGTTGCTGCCGGTCCTCTTTTGCAAAATATCTCTTACTAGAATTTCCGGGCAAAGTGGGTAAGAATGGAGACCCTTGAATTCGCAACTCCCTTCCCTACCCTGAGCAAAGTCACATGTCGTTTATTCACGAAGATTTTCTCCTCCAAACCAAAACCGCTCGTCGGCTCTACTGTGAGTTTGCCGCTGCGGAGCCGATTCTTGATTATCACACCCACTTGCCGCCGGGTCAGATTGCCGCGAACCATCGGTTTGCCGATTTGGCTGAGATCTGGCTAGCCGGGGATCACTACAAGTGGCGGGCGATGCGGGCCAACGGCGTTGCCGAAAAGTTTTGCACGGGTGATGCGCCGGCTTATGAGAAGTTCCTCGCCTGGGCGCGTACGGTTCCCCACACCTTGCGGAATCCACTCTACCATTGGACCCACATGGAGCTGAAACGTTACTTTGGCATCGATGATCTTTTGAGCGAAGCAACCGCGCCCCATATCTGGCACGAGGCCAACGAGCAACTGCAACAGAGCGATGAGTTAACTGTCCACGGCATCCTGCAAAAATTTCAGGTACGCGCCGTTTGCACGACCGATGACCCGACCGATGATCTGGCTGAGCATCGCCAGATTGCTGCGAGCAAACTCGCCACCAAAGTGTTCCCGACCTTTCGTCCTGACCGTGTGTTAGAAATTGACCAGACCCAGCAATTCAACGGGTGGGTCGATAAGCTGGCCACTGTGAGCGACGTGAACATCGCTAAGTTTTCAGATTTGCTGACCGCTCTTAAGAAACGCCATCAGTTTTTCCATGAGGTGGGCTGCCGACTCTCCGATCATGGTCTCAGCCATGCCTATGCCGACTTCTGTGACGATAAGGTGGCTGCCTCGATCTTCGACAAGGCCCGGGCGGGACAACCGGTGAGTGCCGAGGAGCAACGCCAATTTGCCACTAATCTGATGCTGCACGCTGGGCGTTGGAATAGCGAATTGGGATGGACCATGCAACTCCACCTCGGCGCACTGCGCAATGCCAACGCCGGATTAATGCAGAAACTCGGGCGAGATGTGGGTGGCGATTCGATCGGCGATTGGCCCCAGGCGGAAGCGCTCTCTCGTTTTCTGGGTCGACTGGATAGCGAACAGGCTCTTCCCAAGACGATCATCTATAACCTGAATCCTGCCGACAATTACATGATCGCTACCATGATCGGAAATTTCCAAGACGGTTCGGTCGCCGGCAAGATTCAAATGGGCTCCGGCTGGTGGTTTCTCGACCAGTGGGAAGGGATGCAATGGCAGATGAACGCCCTTTCGAATCAAGGGCTCCTTTCACGATTCGTCGGTATGTTGACCGACTCACGATCGTTTCTGTCTTATCCCCGTCATGAATACTTCCGCCGCTGTCTGTGTGACCTGTTAGGGACCGATGTCGAGCGAGGCTCCATCCCCGACGATGATTCGCTGCTGGGACCGATGATCCGCAACATCTGTTACGGCAATGCGCGAGATTATCTGGGTCTTGGGGTCGAATAAGTACTCTAGAGACCGGAAGTGAATTGGCTCCCCGAAGGCTACTCAATCTGGCACTGCCGCAGTGCGTAGAGCGCCATCGCTGTGCCGTATTGTTGGTGGTAGTTGTAGAAGGGATAATCCCACCAACTACCGTCCTTCTCCTGCAACGGCAGAAGCACATTGGCCAATTGTGCGAAGAATTCGCCCTGCTCCTGATCAGGCAGTAGATTGATGGCCATCGCAGCATAGTAGTGGCCATAGTAAAAGAAATAGCCTGCGACCAGCATAAAACTCTCATGCGGTATCGGCTTTTTGCGGCCCATGGAAAGCCAGCCGTTGCGAGCAAACAAACGATTCAGCCAAGTTTTCAGCACTTCGTCGGTGACTTGTTCATCACCGTACATCCTCAGAGCAACGTTGCACACCTGGCTTCTCCCCAGGCTTCCTCCTGGCCGATTGATTTCCATGCGGGGCATCATCCGCAAATACTCTCCGTAGGCATACGAAAAATCTGGAAAGCGCTGTCGCTCGATAGAGGCGATTGCCTTATCAATCAACTTTTCGGGAAATTCGACGCCAATCTCTTCGGCTGCTTTGAGAGGGATCAGCACCGTGGCAGTGGTAAAACTGTTGGGACTGCTTGCCGGAATTCGGGTGTTCTGGGTGAAGTCGTAATAGCCCCAACCACCATTCAGATACGAAAACCGTTCCAGGCGTTCCACTTGAACCTCGACCGCAGCACGCAGTCGTTCTTGTAGCTCTGCATCTCCATCGGCTCGGTGAAAGAGCTTGACCAATCCTTCGATGGCGTAGGCATGCCCCCAATTGTTGTAGAGCGAAGCCGGTTCGGCACGGAGCACACGCTCGTGGTTTGCCAGGATCCACTCCGTACCCCGATCGATGGCTTGCCGGGTCTTGGCTGCTCGCTCACCATCGAGAGCCGGTTCGCACTCGACGAGTGCAGATAACACCAGGCCAGCCACAGCTAACTTGAAGCCTTGGTGAGCACCAGGCACCGGGGCATAGATATTCAGGCCCTTCGTGCGTTCAGGGCTGCCCCATCCACCGTCGGGCCGCTGATCCTGCAAGAGAAAATCGACACCTCGCTCAATGGCTGTTTGAATCTCCTCGTAAGAGGGGGGCACAATCGAAGTGGGTAATGGACCTGATGTGGCTAAGGGAGAGAGACGTAAGCCTGTAGCTAAAGTATCCGTTTCCCCACTGGCACTATAGCTCATGTAGAACAACGCCAGGAAGCTTATCAAGCTCAATGTTCGTGGTCGTTGCATTTCCACACTTTCGTGAGTTTGCCGTTCGTCTTCGGCGGTTCAGGTTTACGCTATGCGGCGAACAAGACTAATTGTCTTCCTCTAAAGAAATCACTTGATCCTTTTCGAGTCCAGAAAGGATCTCAGACTGGTCCTCCTTGCTTCTTCCCGTCTCAACCCAAGATTTCTTTTTGTCGTCATCCTCGATCACCCAAACAAAACTCTTGCCTGATTCTTCATCGGTATGAATAGCCTTCGTGGGTACGAGCAACGCTTTTGGATTGAAGTACGTAGTCACCTCTGCTTTGCCTGAAATTCCCGGAATGAGCCATTCAGGGATGTCATCCTTAAATTTGAGTTTTGCTTCGAATTTTCCTTCAGAAATCGGAACTGAGGATATACGATCAATCGAGGCGCTCAGAGGCTCAGAGCCCTCAGCGACCGGCTGCACCGCAGCTTTCATTCCTTTCTGGATATCGAGGATAAGCTTTTCATCAAATGTGATGAGAAATGAGCGCGAAGAATCATCAACGACAGTAAGGATGACGCTTCCTTTATCGACGCTCTTGCCGGGGAGCAGTTTTTGCCGCATGTCACTTATCTTGCTCCACTTCCCGTCGACGCATTCTCCGTAGTAAACGACTCCAGTAGCAGGAGACTTAATTTCCAGAAGCGATCTATCAGCCAGCAGTTTCACATGCTTGTCCAGAGACTTCTTTCGCTCGGTCCGAATTTTTTCCAATTCATACTGGGCAAGTGGCAAATCAATATCAGAGGCTATCCGGGCCTTATCCAGTGCCTCTCGGGAAACCTTCAGTGACAGCTCAATATCTTCATCCCTGCGCGGAATGATGACGTCCAATGTTTTTCGATGATTGTATTTGGACAACTCGTAATCAAACTTCGCGAATTCCACATAGAAGCGTTGCCTGCGAAGCACAATCTCCTCGGTTTCTTCGGTTAAATCGTCCGCTTCATACATCTGCTCAAGTTGCTCTAGCTCGTCCTTATAGAAATCGAGATAAAACTTCGCCATCTTCAGATTCATGTCGGCCGATTCAATCGCCTGCTGGCGCTCGATATCTTTGTAACGCTTGGTATCTTCCTCCGTACGCTGGAAAGCTTCCTCAGCCTGCTGGAGCTGTCTGCGCAGTGATTCTTCCAGGCGAGGAAGTTCCTGCTCGGCACGAGCAAGCTTTCTCTCGCTGATGAGCAGTTCCACTTCTACGTCTTGGATTGCTTTACGAAGTTCATCATCCTCGAAAGTCAGCAACGTTTCACCTTTGTGAACCTTTGCACCATGGTCCACGATGGTCTTGAGTTTGAAATCTGACCAGGATTCTGGCTGAAGAATAATCTCAGAGCTAATGTCCGCCACGATTTCTCCAGCCAATTCCTCTTCAATTCTGAAGGGTTTCGGCTGAACTTCGTAGGTCTCAGGAGACTCCTTCGATTCTTCAGTTTTCTTTTCGGAATCTTTTTGGTTTGTGGAGTTCTCTTTCGCGAGAGCGAATGTCGATGAGAAAAACATTGCCATCAACAGAACTGAGACGTTTTGGCAGTTGGATTTCATGAAAAGTCTCCACCAACTAAGGGCCAATAATAAGTGAACATAATAATCAGCTAGGATTGAATGATATATCTTTAGTATGTAATCGGGTGAAGGAACCTACCCTACTATTCTCATTCGAGCAAATGCCCAAGGCAATAAAATACTTCGCGAATTCCAGC
Source organism: uncultured Planctomycetaceae bacterium (assembly GCA_937925545.1). Taxonomy (GTDB): domain Bacteria; phylum Planctomycetota; class Planctomycetia; order Pirellulales; family Lacipirellulaceae; genus Bythopirellula. Next base: position 26,361 of record CALALR010000011.1, on the reverse strand, counting down.
ACTTACTGAGCGAGGAACAGCGGAAGAGCAGAATTTCTCATTACGTGCAACGCTGTCTCACCCAGGATACGCCGCAGCAAAAGACTCTTGGAACTGTTGCCAAGAACAATCAGATCGGCCCCCCAGTCATTGGCGTAAGGGAGCAACGCTTCAATAGGAGGCTTTGCCACGCACTCGGTTTCGGGCTGATAACTATGAGCTCGGCAATACTGGGCAACTTCCGAAAGACGTTCTGCACCAATTTCACGATCATCATGGAATGTGACGATTTTCATTTTGGCTTTTGGCCAGAGTTGGAGATGCACAAACTGTTTGATTGTCTTTGCCGACTCCATAGATCCACTGTAAGAGACGAGAACTTTTTGAATTGGTCGATCCTTTTCTGCCACAGCCAGCAATGGACGGATTCCTTCTTGCACTAGTTTGGCCAATTCGTCGACCGGCTCATCAACCACCCCATGCTCAAACAGGCTCTGCAATCCACAGATTACCAGGTCGTGGTATCGAGTGAGTGACACAAGAGCGGTCAGGGGATCACCGGATTCGCTCTGCAATCGATAGGAAACACCCGCCTGTTCACATGCGGCGGCAAATTCTTTTTGTTCGGTCTGGATGATCTCCTTGGCAGTTTCCAGTCGGCTTTCTCTTAACTCTCGCGCCGCCTCCCCTGCCCCGATAGGTATCGGTCCCAAGTCATCCAGGCGAGCAATGTCCAATAACGTTACTCCCGTAAGTTCCGCATCGTGAGCTTTCGCTAATTCGATAGCTTTAGCAGTAGCTGAACGGGCATATTCCAAATTTCCCAATCCGACAAGGATTCGCTTCATCATTTGACATGTACTCCTTGTAAAGAAACGGAGCTACGGTAATTCATCACGGACGTGACAAGTTGACTGATCTTCATTAGATTATATCAACCTACACCGTTCGTTTACAGGATTTGTCTGCCATGAATGTTTCGTCAATATTTGAAAAGCTGGAGTCCGCTGGGGTACTGGCGGTCGTGATTCTCGACGACGTCACCACTGCCGTGCCAATGGCGAAAGCTCTGATCGCAGGTGGAATCAATGCAATGGAACTCACCCTGCGAACTGAAGCTGCCTTAGACTCACTAACTGCAATTCGCGAGCAGGTTCCCGAAATGTTGGTAGGCGCAGGAACCATTCTTAAACCGGAGCAGATTAGCGAGGTAATTGAGCGTGGGGCCTTGTTTGGTGTTTCACCTGGCCTGAACTTGAAAGTAGTCGAGGCAGCAAACGCCAAGGGTTTCCCTTTTGCCCCGGGGATCGCGACCCCCTCGGATATTGAAGCTGCGCTTGAGTTCGGCTGCCGTCATCTGAAGTTTTTTCCAGCTGAGGCCTTGGGAGGACTCACCTACTTACGGGCAATGACTCCACCGTACAATCACCTTGGTGTGAAATACATTCCTCTTGGTGGAGTGGGTATCAAGAACCTCGCTGAGTACATTACTGATCCTTTGATCGCCTTTGTTGGCGGTTCCTGGCTAACGCCTAAAGATACTATTGCTGCCAAGGATTGGAAAGCGATAGAGGAAAACGCCCGTATCGCTCGTAAGACGATCGACAACGTCAGAGGCAAGTAAGCGTCACTTGCTCTAAAAACCAAAGCAACCAACCATGATGATGCGTGTACAGCGATTCGGCCTTCTATTTCTCCCTGTTGTTAATCAGAAGCCTTGTGTTCGGTTAAGCAGACATTAGGTAGTCCGAAATCTCCCATTTTTCGCATCTCATGTCCCACTCGCTTGAATCTGAAGTCCCCCAACTACGCATTCGCTCTGCCAACGATCGGGATATGAAGTCCGACGGCGAATTCGTTCTTTATTGGATGATTGCCAATCGCCGCACGCGATGGAACTTTAGCCTCCAGCGTGCCGTTGAATGGGCACAGGAGTTGGATAAGCCATTGATTGTGCTTGAGGCGCTGCGCTGTGATTATAAGTGGGCGAGTGACCGACTTCATCGGTTTGTTATTCAAGGTATGGTCGATAATGCTGCGGCGCTAAAGAAGTCGCATGCTAGCTATTATCCTTATTTGGAACGCGAACCCGGATCAGGTTCCGGGCTTCTTGCCGAACTTAGCAAAAGTGCCTGCATCGTTATCAGCGATGACTTCCCCTGCTTCTTCCTGCCCAAAATGCTTGCGGTGGCTGCTAGACTGATTCCATGCCGATTCGAGTTGGTTGATTCCAATGGCCTGCTTCCAATGCGAGCCACGGACAAAGTTTTTTTGCGGGCTTACGATTTACGACGCTACCTCCAGAAAGAATTGCCGCCCCATTTATTCGAGTTCCCAGCAGATGATCCTTTCAATAAGGTGAATTTTCCGAGACTTAAAAGTCTACCTCCCAAGATTATCAAACAATGGGAACCCGACGATCACGAATCACTGACTGATCTCCTTGAAAACTTAGATAGTCTTCCCATCGACCATTCCGTGGGCGCAGCAAGCTTTGATGGAGGCCAACGCGCGGCCGGCGAACAGTTGAAGCTGTTTCTCAATAAGCGTCTTTCAGAGTACGCCGACTCGCGCAATCAGCCGCAAAAGCAAGTCACAAGCGAACTTTCACCTTATTTGCATTTTGGTCATATTTCAGCCCACGAAATCTTCTCCGCCACGATGGAAAAAGAAAAGTGGTCTCCTAAAAAACTTGCCGATAAGGCCACCGGTAGTTCAAGCGGTTGGTGGGGAGTGAGTGAAGCAGCAGAGTCTTTTCTTGATGAACTCATCACTTGGCGAGAACTAGGATACAATATGTGCTCCAAGCGAGACGATTACAATCGCTACTCTTCGCTACCCGACTGGGCACAAGAAACACTTGCCGAGCACGCCGACGACCCTCGCGAGCATGTCTACTCTCTTGAGGAATTTGAGTCCGCCGAGACCCACGACGAACTCTGGAATGCTGCTCAGCGTCAACTTACTCGCGAAGGCCGCATGCACAACTACCTTCGCATGTTGTGGGGCAAGAAGATCTTGGAATGGTCCTCTACTCCGCAGGATGCCCTGGACGTGATGATCGAGCTAAACAATAAGTACGCCGTCGACGGCCGCAACCCCAACAGCTACAGTGGCATCTTCTGGGTGCTGGGTCGCTATGACCGCGCCTGGGGCCCTGAACGCCCTATCTTTGGCAAGATCCGTTACATGAGCAGCGAGAACACAGCCCGCAAAGTAAAGGTGAAAGAATATATCGAAAAATATGGTCCGGATGGGCAGCAAGACTTGTTCTAACGATATGCACACCATTCTCACCATTCTGTGTTCAAACCTGTCACTTGTTTTCTGTATTTTTGCGGTCCTCTGGCTGTTGAGCCTGAGACTTCGCGACGCGAGTATCGTCGATCCATGTTGGGGAGCGGGGTTTGTGATTGTCGCCTGGGCAACCTACGAAAAATTGTCGATTCCTGGCATGCGGGCCAACCTGTTAGTCGCCCTGACAACAATTTGGGGACTTCGGTTATCACTCTATTTGACTAGGCGGAATTGGGGGAGTGGCGAGGATTACCGTTATCATCAGATGCGCGTAAAACATGGGTCTCGCTTCTGGTGGGTCAGTCTGTTCACGGTATTTTTACTTCAAGCCGCTCTAATGTGGTTTGTCTCCTGGCCCATTCAAATAGGAATGCTATTTAACGAATCATTGGGATCTTTTGATTTGATCGGAACCATCATTTGCCTGGTGGGAATAGCCTTTGAATCCATCGGTGATTGGCAGTTAGCTCGATTCAAGAGCGACCCAAGAAATCAGGCTAAAGTCTTGAACAATGGTTTATGGCGCTACACCAGACATCCCAACTACTTCGGTGACTTTTGTGTCTGGTGGGGATTCTACCTTATCGCAGCCTCTGGAGGGGCGTGGTGGACGATTGCCAGTCCACTTGTAATGAGTTTTCTACTCATGAAGGTAAGCGGAGTTACACTGCTGGAGACCTCGATAGTAGAGCGGCGACCTGCCTATCGTGACTATATTGAAAAAACCAACGCCTTCTTTCCTGGGCCACCACGCTAGGTTACTTTAAACGGCGTTTTTAAAGGCGTACGATGCTGATTCGATGAATTGGCTTGAGCGTGTGAAAGAAGGTAGTGAGCGATAAACCAATCATTACCTTTATTGTATTGAAATAGCTCCGAACAGGCCATAAAGAACATTCGCCATCTTTGTAGCAGGACTTTGGCTTCAGCATTACTCTGGTCCTTGGTGAAGATCGCAGTGAGTTCAGGCTTCCTAGCGTCGAGTTTTTGAAGCCAAGCCTCGCAGGTTCGGCTATAATGCACACCATTAACAATCCACTGCGACTCTATTTGTAAATCCTCGTCATATTTTCCGAATAGATCCAAAGACGGCATAATTCCGCCTGTGAAAAAATGTCTGGCCATCCAATCCCTTCTAGATTTCACTTCAAAGCAGTACGGATAATCATGATGGCAAAACACATGTATGAATAGTTTCCCCGTGGAAGCTAGCCATCTCGCGATTCTTTGGAGCAATACTGAATGGTTGCGAATATGTTCGAACATCTCAACCGAAACAACGCGATCAAAAACGCCATCTGGTTCAAACTTAGCTACATTCGCCGTGATTACTTTGAGGTTCGTGAGATTCTTTTCTCTACATTGCGTCTCAATGAACTGACGTTGGCCGTGAGAATTGGAGACTGCCACGATCTGGGCAGATGGATACCTTTCCGCTATCCAGAGGCAGAGTGAACCCCAGCCGCAACCGAGTTCTAGAATTCGCATTCCATCTTCAATTTCAGCTCGCTGACAGGTTAGTTTCAGCATGGCCGACTCAGCCTCGTCGAGCGTCGAGGTCGCCGTTTCCCAATACCCGCAACTGTATTTCAAGTGGCTTCCTAGAACTAGACGAAAGAATTCAGCAGGGACTTCGTAATGTTGGTGATTGGCTTCCTGAGCCGCCACGAGCATGTTTGTGTTTCGCATCCGCTCGGCAAATTTGCGAGTAGCATCGTGCGTATTGCACTTCTCATGCACACTTTGCAATCGGTCGTCAAGCAAACGCCGAATCAGGCGACGTACAATGGAATCAGAAATCCAACCCCTCTCGGTAAGTTCAATTGCGACAGCAATAAGCAAATCCGACATATTTGCGTTTCCTTGAGGCTCACTTTATGCCGATGGTTTTAAGAGAAGCAGTTGCTTAAGCCCAATCATTTCTTCGAGAAAGCCCGCCTCACAATAGGCAAAGTAATAACGCCATGTGCGAATGATATCTTCAGTCATTCCCAAAGCATGAATCTGCTCGATATTTTCTTCAAAACGGCCGCGCCAGCGGGCCAACGTTTCGGCGTAGTGTGAACCAAGTTCATCGACTCTGAATAGCGACAGACACGATCGCTGTGAAACTGCTTCTAGGAAAGACTCCAAGGAAGGCAAGCAGCCTCCCGGAAAAATATACCGCTGGATGAAATCGACATTGTCGTGATAAGCTTGCTCTCGCTCGACTGGAATTGTGATCATTTGCAAGGCAAATCGACCGCCGGGTTTGAGTAATGAATCACATTTAGCAATATATGTTCCAAGATACTCGCGTCCCACAGCTTCAATCATTTCGACAGAAACCAGCTTATCAAAATTTCCCTTCAACTTCCGGTAATCTTCTTTGAGCACTGTCACTTGACTCGACAATCCCGCTTCAGCAACTTTTGCTTTTGCAAACTGATATTGCTCAATTGAGATCGTCGTGGTTGTCACACGGCAGCCAAACTTTCTGGCAACATAAATCGCAAGCCCACCCCAACCTGTGCCAATCTCCAGTAAGTGATCAGAAGGGCTTAGCGCTAGGTGATGACAAAGACGGTTGAATTTGAAGTACGACGCCTGTTCCATGGTGGCCGCCGGGGAGGCAAATATGCCCGAGGAGTACGTCATGGTCGGGTCTAAAAATGAGGCAAAGAATTCATTGCTCAGATCGTAGTGTGCCAGGATATTGCGACGGCTTCCTTGAATTGTGTTCCGTTTGATTGCATGGCCAATTCGATGGATCGGTTTCACGAGGCGTGTGACGCCCCGATCGAGCTGTTCAATCGCAGCACGATTGCGCGCCAAGACCCGCAGTAGCGTGGTGAGATCAGGTGTTTGCCAGTACCCTCGAATGAAGGCCTCGGCAGCACCCAAGCCCCCTCCCCAAAAAACTAGTTTGTAAAATCGGCGATCTCTTACCTGGACTAAGCCTCGTAATCTTGTTGCTCTATGTTCGCCAAAAGTGTGCTCACCAAAATCGTCCTGCAAGAGTAGTGAATCCCGTTCGACTCGGCCAAGAATCCTTAGTAAAGCGGCCCGAAAAGATCGGTCAAGCCAAGAGAGCCTTCTGTATTGGCACTGCTGCAGCTTGACGAAATTTAACCTTGGCTGGCGGGGGCGTCGTTCTTTGTGTGTTTGTTGGGGTGAGGAAAGCAGGGGCATTTCTTCCACCATAGTTTTAAAGCTTGCCAATATATACTTGCGACGATGCTTACCGTCGACCACGGATTCCGACAGATAGCCAAAGCTAATTCACGATCCGTAAAAGGCCGACGCTTTAAACTTAGATTTGCCGAGAAAAAATGATTTTGAGCCTGTTCTGACCTAATCGTCACCTCCAAAGTTTCATGCGGGATAGTGCAATGCCAATGGTATGACGTATCCATATCCATGAATGGTGATACATGAAACTGCTTCGAATGCGAATATCGCAATTGAGTAGCTGGCGTAACCTTGGCTGGCAACAATAAGTATCGGTGTTTCTCGCGCCACGGGGTATTTGATACTTCTGCCACGATAGCTGCAATGTTATTGCCATCCGGACGAAAAAGGTAATACAGATTTAGTGGACTGAAGTAATATCCCCAGCACCGCAGGAGAGTCAATAGACGAATTGGCCCACTTTGTTTCTCACCGGTCATTGCAAAGAACCACTCCCGGACTTCGTGATCCAACTGGCTGGCCGAGGTCATGAGGTGATCCTCTTCGCGAAAGCTTACCGGCCCCCAACGATTGCTTGAAAAAAGTTTACATTGACTCAGCAGTGCAGGGACCTCCGCCAGATCCAAATAGGCCATATTCACTCCATATTGGAATGCGTGCACTATTGGGCTGCTTCGACGATGTGTGACGATTCCGCTATACAAGCTGCTGTGCATGATTCTAATCCAATACCAAATTCTCGTGCGACGGCAAGAGCACTCACGATTCCATCCTCGTGAAACCCATTTCGCCAGTAAGCACCGCAATAATAGGTCTTCTGAACTCCATTGATCTCGGGCAAGCGTCGCTGTGCATCGATGCCTTCGATAGTAAATAAGGGGTGATGATAAACAAATTCCCTGAGACACTTATTCTGATCAATCGGTCTTGGAGGATTGAGGGTAACAAGCAATCGCCTGGGGGAGTCAATGCGCTGGAGGCGAGTCAGGTCATACGTAACACAGGTGCTCTCAGAATCCTTTGGGATCAAATAGTTCCAACTCGCCCAAGCACTACGCCGCGATGGAAGCCATTTTTCATCCGTATGTAAGACCGCTCGATTCTCTTGATAGGGAAATGCAGAGAGAATTTTTTCCTCTTCCTCGGACGGCTCGGCCAACATTTTCAGACTCGTATCTGCATGGGTGGCCAGCACCACTGCATCAAACTGTTCTGACCTATCATCTCTGAACTCAACCATCACATGATTTGGAGTGCGAAGCACTCGGCGGACAGGGCAGTTCAGGCGGATATTGCCATTCATTCCATTCGCGAGGGCAAGAAGATATCGTCGAGAGCCTCCAGGAATAGTTTGCCAACGAGGTCGATTCCTCAGTTGTAATAAGCCATGATTGTGCATAAAGCGAAGCAGAAACTGTGCAGAAAAGTTTAGTATCGCTTCATGTGGAGATGACCAGATGGCGGCCGTCATAGGTAGTAAATAGCGCTCACGAAATGTAGAGCCATAGTTTCCTTCGTTAAGGAACTCTTGCAAGCTTTTTTGAGAATTCACATCCCTCAAGGCGGATATGGCCCTGCTATTGAATCGAAGTATATCAGTGAGCATCCCCCAAAACGTTGGTCGTACCATGTTTATCTTCTGAGAAAACAATCCAGAAAACGAGCTACCTTGATATTCCCAACCTGTCCGTTCACAGGTGACACTGAAACTCATGTCACTTGCTTGAGAATTGAGATTGAGATACTTGAGGAGATTTTGAAAATTGGGATACGTGCGATCATTAAATACCATGAAACCGGTATCTACCGAAAACTCACGACCATCAAGCTCGACATCAACCGTGTTCGCATGACCGCCAATGTAATCGCTGGCCTCGAAGAGCATGACTTCATGTCGGGTTGCAAGGAGCCGAGCAGCAAGCAATCCACTCACTCCGGCCCCAATAACAGCAATTCTCATCGACCTCTCCCTTCACATAAGAAGCTTATTCAGCTTTCCTAAATAGATACGAGGTCGGTGGGCATAGAGATGATATTCTTGGCAAAAATCTGGTGAAGGACCTGGGACCGATAGGTAAAGATCTCAGTGAGATCCCGCTTCACAAACAAACTGTGGATGACAGAACCTCCCCAGATGCCGTACTGGACTTCATCGCGACAGATGGTGCCGTCGCCATCATCTTCAAAAACATGCAGATGTTCCCAATATCGATAGGGACCTCGCACCTGGTTGTCGGAAAACTTGATTGGAGGCTCCCAGCAGCCAATCCTGGACTGCCAATTCAGCGGAATCCCGTGAATTTTGAGCCTATAATCGATGAGAGTACCTACCTGCATGTGGATAGGAGCAGTAGTGATCACTGAAAAGTTCAGCCAGGGAGGAGTTAATCTTTCTAAATTAAAAGCATCAGAGAACAGCTTAAAGACTTCATCTCGTGGAGCCGGTAAACGCACTTCACTCGTCAAGCAATACCCTTTGCGCGAGCCAATATTCTTTCTGATGTGCAGCATTTATCGTAAATCTTTATTGCGAGAACGATATCTTTATCTGGCTGAAATCCAACAGGACACAAATTTAGACCGTTATCACTTTGCGAGATTAACAGTGATTCTTGGCCTGATAGAGATGGACAACCAGCAAGAAATCTCGCTGACTCAGGCTGAAAAAGCGAAAAACCTGCTATGCCCTAGACTCTCCATATTATGGAAGCGATAATTGATAGGTAGTAAGCCTTGTTTACGAGTATCTTCTATGAATCGTTTTGTCGCCATTATCACCATTCTGTGCATAATAACCCATGCTGCCATTGGATGCTGCGCCCATTCGTCTCACCAGGATGCTTGTCATACAATGGCCACTCTCCACGGTGAGCATGATGGGCATTCGGAAGATGGACACGATTGCAACAACGATCATTCAAGCTCAGACTCTTCATCAAAAAGTAAAAACGACTGCCAGCACACGCAATGTCAGTGGCTTCCTTCTTCTGCTAGCGTAACGATCACAATTAGTTCTCCATTCGACTCCGACGGTGTATTCTACCACTTCAATCTTGAGCAGGTTGTCTTCTCGCCCTCGCAACATGCGGCATCACCTTGGCCGTCACCTTCTGGGATGCATCTGCGTTCCCATTTGACGTTGCAGATCCTATTGATCTGATTGCAGCGAACATATCTATTTTCCATGGGCGCGACTGCATGTCGTCGTGCCTACTCTGCTTTCGTGCTGCACTGCCCAGTTTAATCGTAAATCTCAATTTTCATCGGCAAAGATGCACCTTCATCGAAAGGCTCTAGTTAGGTAATTCAGTCTTATGTCTAAACTTCAAATTCAACGTCAGAAACACTATGCAGCTCTTGCAATTGGTCTGATCTTTGTGGGTGTCGCAATTGCAGCTGTTGTCAGCAGTGATCGTTGGTGGCCGGGAAATCCAACTGCCAAGAACGAATTAGAACCAACGGCATCTGCACAAGAGCATCATGAGGATCACGATCTTGAGCACGGGGGGGACAACAAGCACGAGCACATCGGACATGAACACGAAGAAAATGCAGAACATAATCATAGTCCTGCCGTCCACAAAGAGTCCACTTCGATTGTGTTGAGCGAAAATGGTCTCAAGAATATCGGGTTCGAGCCCTTCGTCATAAAGCCAACCCGCTTTGATAAGCTTGTCACATTACCCGCAATGATCGTCGAGCGTCCGGGACGTTCACAGATATATGTCACGGCTCCACTGACCGGCATCATCACAGAGATTTATTCAATCAACGGGGAGGCGGTCGCCGCCGATCAACCACTCTTTGAGATGCGTCTGACTCATGAGGAACTAGTGGCCGCCCAGCGTGACTTCTTGCGAACTGTAGAGAACCTTGCCGTGGTAAACCGCGAGATCGAGAGATTAAATACTCTCGAAGCAGGTGTCATCGCTGGACGCCGAGTCCTCGAACAAGAATATGAAAAACAGAAATTGGAGGCATCGCTTCGCGCTGAGTCCCAGGCCATGCTACTTCATGGATTTACTGACGATCAAGTCGCCCATATTAGAAATACTGGACGATTATTGAAGACCATTACTGTGCGTGCTCCTGATCACGTCCATACGGATGGTAGTTGTACAGAAGACCACCCGTATCAGATTCAGCGGTTAAGCGTTGCCCAAGGCGAACACGTTGAAGCAGGTCAGGAACTTGCCGTACTCGCAGACCATTGTGAGCTTCACATCGAGGGCCTGGCATTTGAAGATGATGCTCCATTATTGCGACAGGCTGCCGAAGCAGGTCGAAAAGTTTCTGCCAGCTTGCTGGTCGACGATTCGCCAGGCGCTACGGTCAAGGATCTGGAGTTACTCTACGTCGCGGGTCAGATCGATCCCGAGACACGCGCGTTCAAGTTTTACTTGAGTCTGCCCAATCGAATCGCCCTCGACAGAAAAACCTCGGACGGCAAGCGTTTCGTGGAATGGTCCTTCAAACCTGGCCAGCGAATGCAACTGAAAGTACCGATTCGCGGCTGGGAAGACCAATTCGTCCTGCCCACAACCGCTGTAGTAGAGGAAGACGCCGAAACGTATGTCTATCGTCAAGAAGGAGATCACTTTGAACAAGTCGCAGTACAAGTCATCGATCGCGATCAAGGTGCGGTGGTAATAGCCGATAATGGAGCACTCCATAAAGGCGACGTTATAGCAGGAAAAGGTGCGTTTCAGTTGCACCTAGCGATCACAAATAAGAGCGGTGGCAGGATTGATCCCCACGCGGGTCATCAACATTAACCGGCAAGCGGTAGGTCCTTCTCATGCTCAATTCAATCATTCGCTTCGCGCTGCAGAATCGCTTGCTCGTCATCGCGACTGCGCTGTTTCTGCTCGGATATGGTGGCTGGCAGGCCACTCAGTTGCCTATCGATGTGTTTCCCAATCTGAATCGCCCCCGTGTGGTCGTGATGACCGAAGCACCCGGCATGGCTCCCGAAGAAGTGGAAACGCTCATTACATTTCCAATCGAAACTGTACTCAATGGTGCTACCGGTGTGCAGGCGGTTCGGACCACTTCAGGAATTGGTCTCTCAGTGGTGTATGTCGAATTTGACTGGGGCACCGACATCTTTAACGACCGACAGATCGTTGCGGAAAGATTGGCATTGGCGGCGGAATCGCTGCCCCCAAGGGCCAAACCGCAATTGATGCCGATCTCCTCGATCATGGGTCAGATTATGATGATCGGCATGATTGCCGAAGGGGACACCTCTCCCATGCAACTCCGCACGATGGCCGACTGGACCGTGCGGCAACGACTTCTCACGATCCCAGGTGTTTCACAGGTGATCGTGATGGGGGGAGAACGGAAGCAATTTCAGGTTCTCGTGGATCCCAACGAGCTGCTCCGTTTCGGCGTTACTTTGCACGAAGTCAAAGAGGCCCTTAAACAGAGTAATCAAAACACGGCAGGGGGCTATCTCGATGAACAAGGACCCAATGAGTTTCTAGTGCGGTCCCTGGGTCGCGTGAAAAGCGTCGACGAGATTAGCGATATCGTTGTCAAACAACAAGGCCGACAATCGGTGACCCTCTCACAGGTTGCCCGAATTCTTGAAGGAGCCCAAGTCAAACGAGGAGATAGTGCTGCTTTCTCGCGTAACAAGGATGGTCAGATGGTTGGTGGAACGGCGGTTGTGCTGACGATCCTCAAACAACCTGATGCAGACACTCGCGAGGTAACCAACCGAGTCTCCGAGGTTCTAAATGAGATACAAAAGAGTTCTCTCCCTACCGACGTTCGCATCATCCCTGATCTCTACCAGCAGAAGAATTTTATTGATTTGGCCATCGACAACGTCGTCGAAGCACTCCGCGATGGGACTGTCCTCGTGGTAATCATTCTTTTCCTGTTTCTCATGAATGTACGCACAACCTTGATCACTCTCACGGCGATCCCCCTTTCTCTTGCGATCACAGCGATTGTATTCACAGCCTTTGGCTTGTCGGTCAATACGATGACTCTTGGTGGATTGGCGATAGCAATTGGTGAACTCGTCGACGATGCCATCGTCGACGTTGAGAATATTTTTCGCCGCTTGCGAGAAAATCGTCATGCGGCTTCCCCGCAGCATCCACTGCTGGTTGTCTTCAGAGCAAGTGTCGAGATTCGCAATAGCATCGTTTACGGCACAATCATTGTCATGTTGGTATTCGTGCCACTTTTTGCGCTTTCGGGGATGGAAGGTCGGTTGTTCACGCCGCTGGGGATTTCCTATATTGTCTCGATTGCGTCGTCGTTGTTGGTTTCACTCACTGTGACACCTGTACTGAGCTATTGGCTCCTGCGGGGAACTAGAAATTCTGCCGAGGAGAGAGACAGTATCCTTCTTCGCTGGTTGAAGGAAGCAGCCGGCGGAGTGATTCGCGTCAGCTTACGCTTAGCCTGGCCAATTCTCGGCATTGCCTTCGTATCGGTTGCAATCGCGGCAGTAGCTTTGTTGCAATTAGAAGGCGATTTTCTCCCTCCGTTCAACGAAGGGGCTGTGCAAATAAACGTACTGCTGCCCCCTGGCACTTCGCTGGCCACTTCCAACCAAGTGGCAGCACGCGTGGAAAAGCGACTGGCTGAACTCGAGGACTTGTCAGCCCTGGTGCGCAAAACCGGTCGCGCAGAACTCGATGAGCACGCCGAAGGGGTCAATGTCACCGAGATCGTAGCAACAGTGAATCCCAGCTCCGAGCGTAGTCGCGAAGAGATAATTGAGGAAATCAACAAGTCTCTGGCTGAAATTCCCGGGATTGTAACTTCGGTGGAACAACCGCTGGCCCATTTGATCTCTCACATGCTCTCTGGTGTGAAGGCCCAAGTTGCCATCAAACTGTTTGGAGATGACCAGGATAATCTGGATGAACTTCGCCTCCAGGCGGAAAAGATCAAGGCCGCAATCGAAGACGTTCCCGGAGTGCGTGATCTTCAGGTCGAACAGCAGGTAACCATCCCTCAACTTCGGATTGAAGCAGACGGGGAAAAACTCAAAGCATTTGGGTTGCGTCGCAACGACGTCAATGAATTCGTCGAGACCGCCATGCAGGGGGAAGTAATCTCGCAAGTGCTCGTCGGCCAGCGAACGTTTGACCTCATGGTGAGATTGGGTGAGGAGTTTCGCGAAGATCTTGATTCTCTCAAACGCCTGCAAATCGATCTGCCTGATGGAGGAAGCGTGAAGCTTGAAGATGTCGCCGGTATCTTTAAAGCCAGTGGCCCTAACACGATCAACCGCGAGCGGGTCCGACGTCGGATCGTCGTGCAGTGCAATGTTACGGATCGCGGGCTGGTCGACGTGGTGAATGACATCAAAGAGCGACTGCGGCCCATCGTCGCCAAACTACCCACGGGTTACTTTATCGAATATGAAGGACAATTTGAAAGTCAGCAGTCGGCATCACGGCTCATCGGCATCCTGTTTGTGATCTCGCTTATTGCGATATTCCTGGTCCTGTTCAAAATGTTTCATTCGGCAAACCTCGCATTGCAGGTGATGATCGCACTGCCGATGGCCTTCATCGGCAGCGTCGCGTCGTTGGTTCTTACCGGGCAGACACTCACCGTGGCGAGCATGGTGGGATTCATCTCGTTGTGTGGTATCGCTTCGCGCAATGGCATTCTGCTGATCAACCACTATCTGCACCTGGTCAGATACGAAGGGGAATCATGGACACGTGAAATGATCGTCCGCGCGGGCAAGGATCGCTTGGCGCCGGTCCTGATGACTGCTCTCACCTCGGGGATTGGGCTTGTCCCCCTCGCCATGGCTGCAGGGGAACCGGGCAAAGAGATCCTGTACCCCGTGGCCACCGTTATCATCGGAGGACTGATCTCCAGCACGCTTCTGGAGTTTTTGGTCCGCCCTGCCCTGTTCTGGACCTGCGGGATGAATTCCGCTCGTCGGGTAGTGGAAGCTGGTAGAGAACGTGTTGCTATTGTCATGAGGGAAGACGACATCTAAGTGATAAACGAGCTCTCTCAATAGTTCTGAGATTATCATCCTCCGAAGTCTCCGTTCACTCATGTTCAGAACTTTTATTCGCTGCTAAACTAAGCTTTGCAGGAATGCCTAAGTATGTTCCCCTGAACAATGCTCAACTACCAAAGATATAGGAATAATTATGCCCTTTAAATCTTTCCCTTACTTAGCTATCGCCCTCTGCTTAACCGTTGTGAAACCGTGCGCAGCTGCGGAAGACGACTGGATCACGCTTTTCAACGGCGAGGACCTCAATGGTTGGCATAACCCTTATGAGTGGGGCGATGCGGAGGTCGTCGACGGGGAGATTCATCTCAATGCGGACAAGAAGTTTTTTCTGGTCACCGACCGTGAGTTCTCCGACTTTGTGTTTGAGGGGGAAGTGAAACTCCCGCCGGGAGAAGCCAACTCAGGGTTCATGTTTCGCTGCCATGTCGAACCGAACCATGTGTACGGCTATCAGGCGGAAGTTGATGGATCGGAGCGCAACTGGTCGGGAGGATTGTATGACGAAGGACGGCGGCAATGGATCTGGCCGAGCCAGTCGGGTCGTACCACGGACAAGAAACTTTTAGAGTACGAAGGAGAATCGCATGTGCACTTCGAGCGTCCGGAGATTCAAGCGGCCTTTGACCGCGATGGGTGGAATCGCTACCGCATCACTTGTAACGGGGATTCGATCAAGATCGAAGTGAATGATGTTCTCATTACCGACATTCACGACGACGTCGACCAGCGCGGCCCGCTTGCCATTCAGCACCACGGCGAAAAGGGACAAACGTACAAGTTTCGCAATCTGCGAGTGAAAGAACTGGATTGAAACATCACAATTCTTAATAACCATCGCCTTTCGGCTACGGCTGATTATTATTCGGAGAGCGATTTTGGTAGCAGGTCTGCAAGGGCGTGGAGGATTTCGTCTTTGCCCTGGGCAGGTGCCTGACAGGTGAATCCTTCACAAATGTAGAGCGTGGTGTCATCTCCCAGCATCTCCTTGCCGCGTAACAAGTCTGTCAGCGCAGCTGGCGCGTCCTTGCTGGCCAGTGCGACAACCTTGTTAGGAATGAACTTGCGATGGAGGTCTGACACCACTTCTTGCGATTCCTCAGTCTTCATGTCCGCGGCTAACACCATTTCGTACGTGGGACCGACCATGAGATCGACAGCAAGCAATGTCTGCGCAGCAGCCGAGGGATAACTCTTCACCAGGTCGGCAGCTCCTTGAACAGTCCGGGTGGCCGCTGCCAGATACTGTTCATTGCCGGTGAGTTTGCCAAGCTTGACCAGTGAAACCGCGGCCATTGCATTACCACTGGGGACGGCATTATCAGTGAAATCCTTGTTACGCGTGAGCAATTGCTCCTGGTCGTCGGCTGTGTAGAAGAATCCGCCGTCTGTTTGATCGGCAAATTTCGTAAGCACCACTTCCATCAGTTGGATGGCTTCTTCCAGGTAATGAGGCTCAAAAGTGGCTTCGTAGAGCGTGATCAAAGCGTTGGCCAAATAGGTATAGTCGTCGAGAAAGGCGGGAACTTTTGCCTTTCCTTGTCGCCAGGTATGGAGCAAACGACCATCCGCGTCGCGTAATTCCTTGAGCAGAAAATCGGCGGACTTTTTGGCAGCATTCAGATACCTTTCTTCGTTCAAAACCGCCCCTGCTGCTGCAAGGGCTTCGATCATAAGTCCATTCCAGGCGACCAGAACCTTGTCGTCTTTGTGGGGATGAACACGCTTCTCGCGGGCTGCAAACAGCTTCTCTCTGCTATCTTTCAAATCACGGCGAAGTTCCGCAGCATCACGGTTCAGCAGTTTTGCTTGCTGATCGATGGGCCTGGGAAAGTTAAGGATATTGATGTGCTCGAAGTTACCCGTCTCACTGACGTCGTAGACCTTGGCAAACGTGGCAGCCGTCTCCGCGCTGAGTACTTCATTAAGTTGCTCCAGAGTCCAAGTGTAAAACTTGCCTTCGACCCCTTCGCTGTCTGCATCTTCACTGCTGTAGAAACCTCCGGCAGGATCGGTCATGTCGCGGAGGACATAATCGAGCGTTTCGCGAACTACTTGAGCATACCGTTCATCGTCTGTGATTTGGTACGCCTCCAAGTAGGCCAGCGCGAGCTGGGCGTTGTCGTAGAGCATCTTTTCGAAGTGGGGAACCAACCACCGCGCATCTACGCTATAGCGGGCAAAACCGCCTCCAAGGTGATCGTAGATCCCGCCCGCTGCCATGTGGTCGAGTGTTCCCCGCGCCATCTCGAGCGAATCTTCTTC
Source organism: uncultured Planctomycetaceae bacterium (assembly GCA_937925545.1). Classification (GTDB taxonomy): domain Bacteria; phylum Planctomycetota; class Planctomycetia; order Pirellulales; family Lacipirellulaceae; genus Bythopirellula. The sequence goes on along the minus strand of CALALR010000011.1, from coordinate 9,638 downwards.
CTGCCGACGAAACCAATCGCGCATTAAAAAACGCAAAGACATTGGTGCGGGAAATTTGGGAGCGCCGCCAAAGCCGCCGTAGGTAATGTCATAGGTTTGTCGGAAGTGATCCACCGCACGTGAGACCCAGGTTGCATCGATTCCTGCCTGGTCAGGCGTGCTTTGGGCGATTCGACCAAGTTCTGCGGCTATTCGGTCCGCCGACTCCAAGGCAGCATCGCGATTGTTATTCCACGCATTGGCCACGGCATCGATGACCTGATCAAATCCCGGCATGCCAAGTTTTGCTTGTGGTGGCCAATAGGTTCCTCCGTAGAAGGGCTTCAGATCGGGCGTGAGAAACACACTCATCGGCCATCCCCCCCGCCCTGTGAGCATCTGCACGGCATTCATGTAGACTTGGTCGATATCTGGTCTTTCCTCGCGGTCGACTTTGATACAGACGAACTTTTCATTGAGCGATTTGGCAATGGCTTCATCTTCGAAACTCTCATGCTCCATCACATGGCACCAATGACAGGCCGAGTAGCCGATCGAAAGGAAGATGGGCTTCTGTTCTTGCCGTGCCCGCTCCAGAGCCTCGGGCCCCCACGGATACCAATCCACGGGGTTGTCCTTGTGTTGCAACAGATAGGGACTAGTTTCCTGGGCCAGACGATTGGGCATGAGATGGCTCTTTGGCTAGTGGAGAGGATCAAACTTCGTTTAGCTTAACAAATCTTGTGAAGATTTCCGGGGAGTCTTGTTGTTTTTTTGCAACATTGTCCGTCTTGGATGTGTGCTTTCTTCACAATCATTCAGGCTTACGGACAAAGTCTCCAGGACTATCGTATGCTTAGCAGTAATCATTCGCCGGGCACAAGAATTGCCCCAGAATCACTTGTCAAATCTCTACGATTTCTGCTTAAGACAATATGACATTGAACCAGGCGACCGTTGCACCGAGACGAGTAGTAGGCGGGCGAATCCTTGAGTTGGATGCTCTCCGTGGGTTAGCGGCATTTGCCGTGGTGCTGTTCCATTTCACGACGCGCTACGAAGAACTCTTGGGCCATGTCACCATTTTACCGATTAGCCTTCCCTGGGGACACTACGGGGTCGATCTGTTCTTTATGCTAAGTGGTTTTGTGATATTCATGACCTTAGATCGCCAGTCTGATCCCTGGCTGTTCGCCTGGGGTCGATTCACACGACTTTACCCCGCCTATTGGGCAGCAGTCGTTGTGACTTTTGCTGTCGTTACCTATTGTGGTTTACCAGGACAAGAAGTTTCGCTCGGTGCAGCGCTGGTCAACCTGACGATGGTGCAATCCTTGTTCGATTCGCCCCATGTCGATGGTGCCTATTGGTCTTTGCAGGCGGAATTGATTTTTTATGCCAACATGCTTGTCTGCTACCGGCTGGGCGCTTTCCACCGACCTCGACTCACGATAGCTGCTTGGATCGGCTTGGCCGCTGTTGTTCACCTTATCATCGCAGTGAATCCACAGCCCGGCGTGGTGAGTGCGTTTGGAAAGTTCGCTACCCTCACGAGCCTGAAGTTTATTCCCCTGTTTGCGGTTGGGATACTACTTTACAACGCCCATCAAGAAAGCAGAGTATCACGAGTAGATTTTGCTTGCCTCGTTTACTGTTGGGCGACAATAGCACTATTCGAAGGGTTCTCCAACGCATTGGTCGTCATGTTCTTATCACTGAGCCTGTTTCTGGCAGTCGAGGGATACCTGCCATTGCTTAAATCACGATTACTTGTTGCCTTAGGTGCGCTTTCGTATCCTCTCTATTTGATCCATCAGAATATTGGCTACGTGCTCATTCGATGGCTCGAGTCGAAAGCCATAGCCCCAGGTTGGGCAATAGGAGGTGCCGTGGTTATTGCTTTCCTGCTGGCATGGTTGCTACACCAATTGGTCGAAAAACCTGCCCTGGTATTGTTGCGTCACCAGGGAAAAAGTGTCCCGCACACCGCTACTAAGTTGTTAAATCCCGTTTGAAGCAGGCCTTAGGATCGTTATGAGTTGCCACTTGCTGACTTCTCCTGGCTTGTCCAGCTTAGGCAGTCTCTCGTTACAGATTTCCTGACCGGCAATGGCTGTACGATTTCGCAACAATTTTCTCGGCAGAGGGCAAAAACAGGCAGATCGGGATTGCCGCAACTTGGCGATTGTCTAACAATTTCTTTAAGAGTTGATATTGGCCCGTTCATTCACCATCAAGAGTGACGGGGTGTTGGCCGATTTCAAGATTTCTTGGAAGTATCACCGTCGAAGTCATCAGCAATAAGAGTATTGGAATCGGACGTATTCATTGGTCCGAAATTGCTGAGGTTGTGTCATGGATTGCGCGACCGTCTATGAAGACGAATTTCCGGAAGATGAGCGCGGTTTAAAAAGAGTTTCTTACGCTCATTCCAAGTGGAAGAAGCGGCGGGGTTTTACGCGAAAGAACCGCCGCCCTTCTCGTCCTGCCACCCATATAGGTCAGCGAAATAACCACCGGCTACGAAAACTAGGTTAAGAACCCAAAATTGTCGATACCCGGTGCACAAGGCGTACAGCTACTGAATCGTTTCTGCTGCTTCGCTCCGCTCGGCTAGTCTTTCCTGGCCAGAGATCGCACTGGCTTCAGGCGAGTTGTCGACTGGTTTTTCCAGCACCTGCAAGATTTCAGTCTTTGTTTGTTTCTTCAAATCGACATCGACAACAAAATCCCCTTGCAGAAAATTTCGCCCCAACAGTAGTGGGTACTTCATCCGTGAGCGGTCATTGAGCGTGACAAGTACGTGTTTCTTCACGTCGTTCCAGCATAGAGTCAAACCGACCTTGTAACGCTGCTCTTCGACGGCTGAAGTCTTGACGATGCCAATTTCTTCGATGCGGCTCTCAATCCACTGCGATTCACCCCGATGGTTCTTGATCCGAATGCGGATTTTTTTGCCCACATTGTCAGCCATCTCAGGAGATTCATCCTCTATGGCCCATTCCTCGACGTGCAATGAAGTCGTTGTAGCCCCAGTATCAACCCGAGCCTTAAAGTCGAGTTCGCTCTTGGCCTCAGCTACAATAGTCGTCGGGCCGATGATCCGCTTCTCGGCTATGCGAGCTATCGGGCTATCTTCAGCAAACCCCGAATTCGAGGAAAGAGACAGCCCCAAGCAAGTGACCAGAAAACCAGCTTTTACCAGACGGCCACACAAATTCAGAATTGAAGAAAACATACGCGCCGACTCCATGGCGAAAATCCTTCCCTGGAAACGAATGGAACAATGACAGAACCAGGGAATTCGAGCGGATTGAGCCGTTTAGGGCAATCCCGATTTTGGTCATGTGATAGCATTCCCCGATGTCCGTAAAGCTAGCCAACTATCTGGAAAGTTTCCAAGAAAATAGATAAATTGAAGAGGTTACTGAGTTTGCTAATTCCCTTTTTGGACTCGAGGTTTTTGCATTGCAAATTCGGGAAGTCAAGCATTCAACACCGCCAAATTGAATAACCTCAAACTGCTATGCCACAATTACGGGTGAGAAATTGACCTTCGACGCCTGGGTTACCGTTATTGTGGTTATAGGAATCTTTGTCGGCCTCCTTCGCAATCTTGCTCCTCCAGATCTCTTGTTCCTACTAGGCACGGTCCTTTTGGCCTTTTCAGGTGTCATAACCGCCGAAGAGGCATTCGCGGGGTTCTCAAACTCAGGCATGCTCACGGTGGCGTTTCTATTTGTCGTGGCAGCCGCCCTGCGGGAAACAGGCGTGCTCAACTATATAGGGACTCGCTTGCTGGGATCCGCCGTCGATGAGCTTGGTGTATTGAAAAGATTGTCCCTAGTGGTCATTCCCAGCTCGGCATTCTTGAATAACACTCCGATAGTGGCGATGCTCATGCCTGTGGTGCTCGATTGGTGCCGACTTCGCCAAAGCTGTCCTTCCAAGCTGCTGATTCCTTTGTCTTATCTGACAATTTTTGGGGGGACCTGCACTCTGATAGGCACCTCGACGAACCTGGTCGTGCATGGGTTGATGCTGCAGCATGGATTGCCTGGAATGAGTCTCTTTGAGATTGGAAAAGTCGGAATTCCCTATGCACTGATTGGAGTTATCTATCTATTTGTTATTGGTCGCAAAATACTCCCTGAACGAGTGGAACTTCTGGAGCAATTGGGCCAGTCGCGACGGGAATACATGGTGGAAATGAAGGTACTCGAAGGGAGTGGTATCGTAGGTAAATCCGTCGAGTCGGCAGGGCTTCGTAACCTTCACGGATTGTTTCTAATCGAAATCGATCGAGACGGAGAAATTCTTTCTCCGGTTGGTCCAGACGAGACCCTGTTTGCAGGAGACATGCTCGTCTTCACAGGCATAATTTCGAGCGTGGTCGAATTGCAAAAGATACCAGGATTGGTCCCGGCAACTGATGTCGGCCAGCAAGCGACGCCTCACGAACTTTTGCAACGTCGTTTGGCAGAAGTGGTTGTTTCAAACACTTCGCGACTAATCGGCAGAACGATACGCGATGCAGATTTTAGAGCTACATATGGGGCAGCAGTAGTCGCTGTTCATCGCGGGGGTAGCAGAATTGACAGCAAAGTGGGAGACATACGCCTACAGCAGGGCGACACACTGCTATTGCAGACCGAACCCCACTTTGCCCGTGCTTATCGTAACGACCCCGCATTCTATTTGGTCAGCGAGGTGAGCGACTTTCGTCCGCTAAGGTATGACAAGGCCTGGATTGCTGTGCCCCTGCTGTTGCTGTTAATTGTACTTATGTCAACGGGATGGATGGATTCTCTACTCGCCTCAGCTTTGATCGCATCGGCTCTCGTGCTCACCAATTGCATCTCGGCAGGTGAGGCCCGCCGTAGTGTCGAATGGCAAGTATTGGTAACGATCGCTGCAGCGTTCGGCGTGGGGATCGCCTTACAGAAATCGGGGGTCGCAGGTAACGTCGCTGGAGTCTTGGTCGAGTCGACCCGAGTGCTGGGGCCTGTTGCTGCACTAGCAACTATCTATATATTGGGATCGATTCTGACTGAATTGGTCACGAACAATGCAATCGCCGTCTTATTGTTTCCCATCTGTCTGGAGACCGCGGCCTTGATGGGAACGGACTCACGTCCCTTCCTGATGGCTCTCACCCTGGCAGCTTCCGCCAGTTTCATGACTCCGATTGGCTACCAGACTAACATGATGGTATACGGCCCGGGGGGATACAAGTTTACCGACTATCTCTGGGTAGGCGCACCGCTAAATATCATCCTTGGAATCGTCGGCATCGCAATGATTCCCTGGGTTTGGCCGTTCTAGCACCTTTCTCTAATTCTTGGCGAACTTGCCGACAAACCCAGCAGCCGTGGCATCTGATTCTTTGAGCGGGTCAATAAGCTTTACCGAGTCGATCGACGCGAAACTCATGAGAATGAATCGGCCTCCCATCGCATCGGGATTGGTGCGCTCGAGCAGCACCATCGTGCCCTTGAGCATAAATCCCTTAAATGGATTCGCCTCATTGAGCGCATTGGTCACAATGCCGCGACGCGGAATGCTCTCAGGCCACTCTTGAAAAAAGGCTTGCCATTGCTGGGCGGTGCTTGGGTTGGTGTCGTTCATGGATAGCAGATTCTGCGGCGATGAAACGGGATTAACTGTCAAAATGTAGCATAAGAAAGGGCTCACTCCCCACTCCTGATTACAAGTTTGCCACAAAATCCCCCTTTTTCTAGCTTCTCATGGGCTTTTGTCGCATCCTCCAACGAGAACACCTCAGCAATACTCACTTGGAGCAAGCCAGCCGAATACAGTCGTACTAGTTCGCGTAAATCATCAGCCCGTGATCGGGCAAGCATGACTCTTCCTTTCTGCTTACATGGCCAAGTAACCAACGAAACTATCAGACCGCGCAGATTGGGCTCAGTGGAAACGAATGTGCCATTCCTGGTAAGAACTTTTCTGGCATCGCTAAAGGTGCTCTTGCCTGCGGCATCAAAGATGATATGCCAGCGGCGATCCATGTCGATGAAGTCTTGCAGCTCATAATCAATAAAGTCGTCGGCACCCATCGATCGCACAAAAGTCTCGTGCTTACCACTTGCAACTCCCGTGACCCTGGCACCGTGGGCCTTAGCAATCTGTACCGCAAAAGATCCGACTCCACCACTGGCTCCATTGATGAGTACTTCAACTTGGGGCTTTATCTGGCCGTGATCGCGCAATGATTGCAATGCGGTGGAGGCTGCGAGCGGCATTGCCGAGGCTTCCTCAAAACTCATCGAGTCGGGAATTGCTGCGAGGCTGCTTTCGGAACAGTTAGCGAACTCGGCGTAAGCACCTCCGTACTTACTATCAAGAAAAGCCATCACGCGAGTCCCCTTAGGCAACGTGCAGTTCCCGCTACATTCCTCAATAACTCCAGCCACGTCATAGCCAGGTATTCGTGGAAAGCCACCCGGTAGTAAAAATTTCATCTCACCAGCGCGAAGTCTCGCATCGATCGGATTAACACCCGCAGCCAACACTCGGATCACAACTTCGTCTTTAGCAGGCTTAGACGCGGGTAACTCGACTAAATGGAGAACATCGGGACCGCCGTAGTCTTTATAGATGATTGCACGCATCATTGATACTCTTTCGATTTTAAGGCTATTGGCCACGCATAATTGCCACAATCCGACATGGCGCCCCGGAGCCACCAGCGATCTTCATGGGAAGCGCGAGAATCGTAAAACCGTGTTCTGGAAGTTGATCGAGATTGGCCACATTCTCCAAAGCCGGAATATTCGCCCGGCACAGATTAATGTGTGAGCCAAAAGTGTCAGATTGCCCCGGGTCGATACTGGCCGTGTCGATCCCGACTGCGCGGATGTTTCGTTTCGACACAAGCCATTCTGCTGCGACGGGGTCCAGACCAGGGAAATGCAATAATGAAACGGCCTCTCGCCCTGTGGCTGCAGTGCCGAGATACTTTTCCCGATTCGGCCAATATTGGCCATATCCAGTTCTGAGGAGTACGATTTTTTTCTCTAGCGACTTGTCGGTTTGGGATTCCCATTTCTGGAGATCTTCGACACTGATCAGGTAATCTCGATCTGCGGCGCAGCGATGGGAGACGTCGACACAAACAGCTGGTCCGATCAGCCGGCCAAGTGGAATCTGGTCGACCGTCTCGCGGTCGGCATAGAAATGAATCGGCGCGTCGATGTGCGTTCCGCCATGTTCTGCCGTAGCAAAGCGATTGGAAGCATAAAAGTATCCTTTGTCTGTCACTCCCGCCGATTCTACATCTAAACTGAAACCGGGCTCAGTGGGCCAGTAGATGGTTTCGGAATCGAAGGGGTGGGTGAGATCAACAAATATCTCAGAATCAGATACGAATTCTTCGGCCAATGCACTGGAAAGAAGCAGAGAAAGAAATAATGAAAACGAGGGGGAGACTAAGATTTTCATCATGGTTTTCTCCTTCATGTGGCGGACAAAAGGGGTTCTACAACAACTAGTGTTGCACAAACACTTGGTAGAATTCAAACAGAAAAATGATGCCAAGCCGCAAGCGGATCAGGCTGATTTTCTGAGAGGATAGCGACTGTCGCCCAGACAATCGAAAGCCTGGCGGACAAGCACTTCACGAGCAGGATCTGCCAGAATTGCTTTAACTTGTACAATGGCGTAGCGTTTGCACTGCGAGCGGATCAACGGCAGTCCAATCGTGGCCAAAGAAAGGGCACCAAAAAAGATGAGGAAACCAACCTCGTAGACCTGGACGGCAATCAATGCGAATCCTGTCAACACAAAAACGAGCGTCGCTTCCATGGCGATCCAGAACCACGACCAAAGGTCGAGTGCTTGATGGATCAGATGTTCGTCGATCTGAGGCGCATGACTGCTGGTGAATCGATAGAAAGCTTGTCGCATCAGGTCGTACCGGTGGGAGAGCCACTGCTCTTCCGATACGCTGTCGACGTCAATTCCGATTCTGTGGCCAAGCTCAGCAAGGATCACTTCGATGTCAAAACGCTCTCTAATTCCCAACCAATGTCCCAAGTGACTGTGAATGCGGAACACCCTCGCGACCAAACCCACAGCAATCGCCGGTAGCAAAGAGCCGCCGGGGACCGGCAGCATTTTTCCTTCGCTCGTTTTTAAACCGATATCCAACTGACTGAGTGCGGCCTCTACGGATGGAACCTGCAACCGCAACAACCAAAATGCCCCAAGCGCAGCGGCCGACGTAAACCAACAGATGCGATTGAGCATCGATTGATAGTTAGTAACTGGAGCAAGAGGATTTAGCGCCATGGGATGGATCTGGGAGGAGAGAGGACAAGATAGACGTGAATAGTAGCGAAATGCTTGATGGGGAAGAAGGGCAAGTCGATGCTGGCTAGCAGCAAAGCTACTCGGCAAGGAAACGAACACCCTCACATGGTCACATCCTGACGATTAGTCGCCGATTGTCGATTATCGAGTTGTTGAACTCAGCGGTTTTGAGGCGAAATTCTGCCAAATGTTTGACAATCCCGCCACTCTCTTCGGATAATGGAGCGAGCGGCTGTACGGCAGCAGTCCAAGCAGATTATTTCTTCCTGCCAGCACAATTGCCACTGAGTCATGGATAGCGGGCGGCTGGATGGAACCGGTCTAACTCTCAGGATTTCTAATAACGATGGGACTGTTTGCACTGCTAACCCGTTGCGTGCCTTTCTCTCGCCGTCGCAAGCAGCGGGTCAATTTTGCCGCGAACCCCCGTGGACCTCGCAAGCTCGAACGCAGACGGGTACTCGATGCCGGTGGGGCGACGGTCATGTTTGATGCCGTCATGGAAGATCACCCCTACGTACAGGTGGGTGTCAATCTGATGCACATGGATGAAACGAGCGATTCGATTTCGACCAGTAATTCTCCCCGCGGACTGTCCCCCCCGCTACCGGACTCCTCGCTCGTGGCACAGTTTCCCCAGGTATCGATCAGTCTCAACAGAAGCGAAATCTTTGAGGGTGTATTTGTTCAAGCTGAAATCCGATTCACCGATAGCCAACCGCAGCCTCATTTACTTCAGATGGATTGGGGAGATGGTACGCCTTTGCAAAGCATCACCCTCCCTACTACCCCCATTGAGCGGATTATTGTCTTTCACCGTTACCTGGACGACAATCCTACTGGTACCTCTCGAGATATTAATAAAGTTACCGCAACCATCACCAACTCTTCTGGAGAGTCTGGTAGCGCATCGGCTGATATTCTAATAAAAAACATAGCTCCGCAGCTCACCTCGCTGAGCATCAGTACCCCGATCAATGAGAACGCAGCAGCCACGCTCTCGGGCACCTATTTTGACGTCGGCACCCAGGACACCCATGAATTGGACATCGACTGGGATGGGGATGGTACTTTTGACCAGACCGTAGTCGTCACCGGTGGGGCATTTTCAGTCGCCCATCAGTATCTTGACGATGACCCTACCGCTACCCCCAGCGACACCTTTAACGTCAACATCCGACTGCGGGACGACGATACGGGACAGGTCACCACGAGTATTCCGCTCACGGTTCACAATGTCGCACCACAGATCGCCTCTCTCGCGATCACAAGTCCGATCAATGAGAACGCAGCAGCCACGCTCTCGGGCACCTATTTTGACGTCGGCA
>CALALR010000010.1 GCA_937925545.1 uncultured Planctomycetaceae bacterium | reverse complement strand
CGAACCCTCGTCATCAGCTTGGAAGGCTGTTGCTCTACCATTGAGCTACACCCGCCTGCTGAATTCGGAATTCGGATTGCGGAATGCAGAATCGATTTCTCTTCCACATTCTGCATTCCGCAATCCGCATTCAAAAATGGGGAGTGCAGGATTCGAACCTGCGAAGGCAGAGCCAGCAGATTTACAGTCTGCCCCGTTTGACCGCTTCGGTAACTCCCCCGATCTGCTCGCCTTCTAGCCCACCTGCTGCACCCGCTAGGTCCACTTATTTGCCTCTACGACAGCACAACGCAGTTCAATTACGGGGCATTCGCCCCACCACTTCCAACACACCACCCAACTGTACGAGCTAGCGGAGGGAATTGAACCCACAACCTGCTGATTACAAATCAGCTGCTCTGCCAATTGAGCTACGCTAGCCTGACTCGGTGAAACTTACTCGAATCAACTAATATAGCCGCACCTCATTGTGTGACAAGCCGACCGGGGCGAATTTCGCGCCAAAAGTCACTCAAGCAGGCGGCGGACCTGTTTCTCACCCATTCAGACACCCCTAAATAGAGGTAAGGTTCCCCCAAATTGACATTTTTCCCGAAGAAACCCGCTTCCCTCGGCCCAGAGGCCTCAGGCCGAATACGCATAGCAATGCCGAACAGAAGCTCAATGTCCCTGGTTCTGGGATAGACCGCGAAGCCGCAGTCAAAGGCAGTCCTAAGCCGAATTGCCGCTGCCAAATGAGAAAATCGCGGCCATCGACGTCGCCGTCGTCATCGGCATCGCCTTGCATGTGGGTGCTGCCGGTGTCGTAATTCGCTTGCCAGCGGGTTAGGTCGTTGCCATCGACGTCGCCGTCCTCATCGAAATCGGCGTCGAAGAAACTTACATTGGCGATCTCCAGGGTAACTTTGAGTGGATTGCTATAGTCGATCGGCTTCCAACTGATGTTTCTGCCGAAACCGACCGTCGGAAGGCTAATCTGACCACTTCCAAAAGTGCCAACAATGTTATTCGCAGATGACGTAATGATGTCGAATCGATCCCCGGGGGCTGGAATATATCCATTTGCGAGATCAAGAAACGAGACGTTAAGCCCACTCGTGCTGGCGAGACTAATGGTACCTGTGGAGTTCAATTGATCATACTGAGTCCCCGGGGTAAGGCCTCCTAATTCAATCTCTAGCTTTGCAAAATGATTAATCGAATACTCCCCTTCCAGTGGAACAATATCCGTGCTGGTCCCCGGAGCATGAGTGCCGTCGATTCGTACGTCTTTCAGAACACCGCCGCCTCCGATTCTGCCGTTGATTTCCATGGGCTCTGCGGCGGAGACCCCTTCCACTCGGCCTTCATTGATGAGAGTACCGGGGCCGTTAATCTGGCCTTTCCCTCGAATGAGATGGCCAGGCTGCAGCGTTGCAGTAAAACCAGATAGAATTTCGAGTCTCGAATTAATGGCAGCATTAGGGAGGACGATCTCTCCGGTTCCCGAGATGGAAACATTTCCTTCAACACGAGTAACACTGTTTACAGTGATCGTGTTGTTGTTTACGAGCGACTGCCCGCCCAGGAATAGCACGGTATTTCCGGTTGAGACATCAAAGGGAGCATTGTTAACCACATCGAGAAGGTAGCCCGAAGCCCCGCTTCGTACTGAGAACCTGCCGACACCTGCCGCTTCCAATCTGCCTCCTACGATGGTTCCACTGGCGTCTAATTCTACTAGTCCTTCATTGGCAAGGATGATGCCGTTGGTGACATTCTGGGTGATCGTCGTGCTGCGGATTCGTAGCGTCGCCCCAAGATCGGCACGGATAGTGCCATTATTGGTCTTAGGTTGATTGATCAATTGCAGAATGGTCCCTTGGCGCGGCTCAGCGATGATCAGCCCGTCATTAATTAAACTCCCTTCAATGGAACCAACTCCGCGGACGGTTTGATTGGCTCCAAGAGTGCCAGTGAATCCCGCATTCGAAAGAATGCGAGCCCCCAGGCCTTCAAAATTCATGATTATCTCGCCCGTGCCGTCTATGGTTGTCGAAGAGATGAATACAATGCTGGCACCTCCTGCATCAGGGCCTAACTGGATCGTGCCATTGTTGGTCACGCCACCGCTCAGTAATGCCAGTGTGCCTACGGTCCCTCCGGGGTTGCTCATGTTCAGCATTCCATTCAACTTCACACCATCGAATCGCAGCGAATTGCCTGTCGACTCGAAGAAGCCACCATTTGTCGATTCCAGCGTACCACCCGTGAAAACACGATTGTTGAGGATCACTTTGCTGGTGTTAGCGATAATCTTTCCGTTGGCCCCTTGGTTCATGTCCGTCAAGAAATTTATCCTGGCTGTCGCAGAGGATTGAATGATGCTGTTATTAGTTTTCGTACCTCCACCGGTAAATACTAATACACCATCCAAGTCACCATTAACATCTTCTGCGGTAATCGTACCATTGTTCGTAGTGGCTCCATTGATTTGACCTTCGCCTACGATGGTGTGATCTGCCTCGTGGATTATTGTGCCGGTTATCGTTAGCAATTCCGCCAGGTTGCCGGGTTCTCCCAAAACAATCGTGCCGGTTCCGTCGATCGTGCCACCACTTAACAAACCAATTCTGGAACTGGCACCGGAGTTACTATTCACGGTAATGAGTCCGTTGTTGGTAAGCATGCCACTTGATACGTCAAGTTTCCTTCCATCTGCCACTTGAATCTCGCCGTCGGCCTGCACTTCCAAAGTGGAAACACCCGCGACGATGGCTCCGAGGGTACTATCGATTACCGTTGGCGCAGGCGCACCTACCACGACATCATCGGAAGTGGTTGGAAGAAGGCCACTACTCCAATTTCCAGGAACTCCCCACTTAGTGGGATTAGTCGCATCGTCACCTTGCCAAGATACCTGACCTAAGAGTTTTGCATTGAGTGAGATAGCGAAAAGGGAACTCGTTGTTATCAGAACTATCAACTTTCGATTGGTTTGCATTGTGCTATCCTGCGAGAATTAAAGTTGATGAAAATTGCAACTGCAGCTAAGAGATGCATATAGCGAGGCTCAGGGACCGCTAACGAGACTGCGGTCGTAGGCACACCCAACCCAAACTGCCGTTGCCAGCGGAGGAAGTCACGCCCATCTACATCACCGTCGCTATCGCGTCGTCTTGCATATGGCTGGTTCCTGTTTCATAGTTTGCTTGCCAGCGGGTTAGGTCATCACCATCGACGTCGCCGTCTTCATCGAAATCGGCGTCGAAGAAACCGACCGACGCGATTTCCAAAAAGACTTTATTCGGATCCGTAGTGTAGTCCACTGGCTGCCAGGTAAGCTTGCGGCCGAAACCGATACAGGGGAAATTCACAGTGTTGAAGGTACCACTGATCGGTGTAATCGAGTTGATGATCTCAAAGCGATCACCCGCGGCAGGGATGTAGTCCCCGAGGTCAACATCCAACACGTTTAATACTCCAGCCAAGGTGACCATACCGGCAGAGACAAGTTGATCGTGCTCAGTGCCTGCAGTGAGACCGCCAAGCTCAATTTCCAAGCGGGCCTGCGGATGCCCCATCACGAAGCTGCCATCTAGCGAGCCGGGGTCGGTGAATCCAAATTGGGATTTTCTGCCACTTGTTCCCGCGACGGTAATAGTGGAATTGTTCGTGATCCCGCCACCGCTGACGAAGAGCCTGGCATCGTTGATCGGCCCCGACGTGTTCGAATTATCGATCGGCGCGTTAACGGTCACGTCGGACAACGTGATCAGGCCATTGGTGTCGAAGAAGCCGCCGCCGACCGTTTCGAGCGAACCGCCAGTGATACTGGTCCCGCCGGTGAGAGTAATATTGTCAGTGTCGGCGATGAGCTGCCCACTCGCACCTTGGGAATATTGCGCGAAGCTGAGATTGATCGTCGCCCCCGACGAACTGCGGAATTCGCCCGAGTTGTCGAGTTCGTTGAAGATTTCCACATCGGTGACTTCCGGGCTACCATTGACGAACGCATTGTCGGCGGGCTGGGGTTGGCCCGTGGGATTCCAGTTACTGTCAATTTTCCAAAAATCAGAGCCACCGATCCAAGTTCGGTCAATCGCAAAGCATTCGCCTGAAAGCTGACCAAGCCAGCCGATCAGAACAAACGAAATGAAACCTGATCGCTGCAACATCAGGGGTGTCCTCGTTAGTAGATTTTTGGTGCGAGAGAAGAAACCTCCACCATTTTGAGAATCATCAACGCGTGATGCAAGAAATTTTCAATTCAATTTGATAATCTCTCAAAGCAAGCCCCTCATTAGAGGGGTGTCGGTTGTTCTGCTAGGTGAATGAAACTTCCAAGGCAAAAATCATCTCCTAGGAATCCCAGGTGGATGGTTAATTTGGATCATTCAGGGGATTCGCTTGATATTACCGCTTCTGTATGGCCAAGAGGTTTGGAGCGCGGCCAGGATAAACAGGGCAATTGTGTCTGGCTCTGGCACTGCCGAAATCGGAGGAGGCACAATGCCATATTGGGCCTGCCAATCGGCCAGGTTTCCCACGCTGGGGTTTCTCTGCCAGACGAGAAAATCACGTCCGTCGACGTCCCCGTCCGAGTCGAAATCGCCAGGTGTGCCCAATCCGAGTACTTTCAGTACGACACTGTTAGCCAGGTAATCTACTCCCCATTGGAAACCTGGAGGGAGTACAAGATTGGTAAACTCGCCATTGACCCCTTCCCCTGCTGAGAGAAACGTGAACATATTGCCGACCACTGGGGTGAAGCCCACGAGCGAGACTTCAAGTGTTCCACTTAAGAAGGCAAAACGATCTACATTAAGTACGTCAAACTGCCCGGCCACAGTTCCGCCAATCTGGATCGCCAGTGTAGCATCGACGAGACTGGAATAATCTCCGATGATTTCTAAGCTACCGATGCCGTTACCCGGTTCAACTCGACCGGAGAGATTCCGCACAACGCCGGTGATAGGTCCCGTACCAACAAACACGCTTCCGTTGCCCCGCAGGATGCCATCTTGGATGTTGACGAACTGTGCGTCGAGACGCGTGCCGCTATCTTTGAGTGAAATGATGCCTCCTGCATCAATGCGGGTCTCGCCGAACGTGGTCAGTTTCTGAGTTCCGTTGAGTTGGAGAGTAAGCGTGTTGGTTGGCCCCCCTGCGACAGTCAACTGATTTACCGTCGCATTACTGTTGAGATTCACGAATTGTGTCGGAATTGTTGTGTTGCGCAGCTCCGCAACCCACATTTGGTTTGGTACTCCATTGGCCGTCCAATTAGAGGCAGTTTGGAAGATCGCCTGGGAAATAGTGCTTGTCCAAACATGTGTCTCGGTAACGGGGTCACTAATGTAGAGGCTTGGTCCTACTCCTCCCTGGCCGATTGACGGTTTCGCATCGATCACCAGATCTCTTCCTGTGAACAGATGCATTCCTAGAATGCCGTCAATAATATTTCCTGGATCATTGGGATTAGTAACGTCGAGAACGGCGATCGGCACTTGGTGCATCGTAAATGTTCCACCCACAGTGTCGATATTCAATTCATCGAGATAAAAGCCGGGAATGCCAGCGGAAACACCGCCTGAACCTTCCACCTCAAGCACAAAGTCGGGAGTGTCTAGAATCGGATCGAAACCTAGTCGGGCCGCGGTGATCTCACTGACAACTGTCAGGTCGGCACCCGTGTCAAAGAGGAACTCCTTGTCCTGCAGAGATTTTGTGCCGCGAGTCATGTCCACGTCGATAAACAAACCTCCGTTTTCGATAATCGTGGGAGAAAGAGGATTCTCATGAAAATCAAAATTACCTCCAAAGACGTCAAGATTCTGAACGTATAGTGGCCCTGCGATAAACGACGCACCGGGTCGTAACTTCAGTGGGGCTCGTCGTATGATGTTTCCGCCACCAATGCCAAGATCTCCGAACTCGACCTCCGGAGTACGGACGGTCCGACCCCCTAATTCAAATATCTGAGGCTCACTGTTCTTGATAGTGACCGAATGTTGGGCAGCCATCGGCAAACCCAAAATATTTGGCAGCTTCCACTCCGTTGGGGCACTAAGAGTGGCGACACTCGACTGCCCGCGCAAATTAGCTGAGGGATTCTTGTTGAGTTTGGACCCACTGGGGGTAAACTTCGTTAGCCCCCCTGCAAAGATTGCGAGAGGATCGTTGATATCCAGAAAGATGATTCCAGTGGCACCACCAATTTGTTGGACATTCGTGCCGTCAAAACCGTTGCCGTTTATATCGAACCCAGTGGGACCGGATGCCTGCGGAGTAAGAATATGAGTCGCGGCCCCGGTATCCAGCAGGGCAATGTCGTAATAGGGAACAACATCTCCCGACAAGGGATTCCCAACAATTGAAGTCTCTGGGTCTGCCAGGAAGAAAGTACCAGTAAGATCTGTGTTGGCGTCCTTGAATTCGTCAGTAAGTCCAAATCCCACGAATGGAATAAAACCCCCCAGGGGAGCCGACTCAGCCAACCCTTGAAAAGCCAGCAGAATGCAAGTTGCCAGAACGTATTTGAGTCCACGGAATGCCATCGCGAAGCTCCTTTGCCGATATGTCCTAATCGGCCGCTAGTGTACATTCCGCACTGTGAATGAAGTGCGGAAAGAGCATGTCCACAGAATCGATGCAGACTGAGTCCCCCGCGAGACCAACATGAGTTTGAAGGCCGCTCGCCATGCGGTGAAAATCGCACAAATCCGTGCGAAGAAGATCTCTGCTCCAGTTCATTCAGGCTAAACTCGCCTTTGCTCCAGGTCAAGCAGATCGCAGCAGAGTAGAAGCAAAAAATCGCTGAAAAATTCGAAAACTCTCTGATTCGCCACGGTGCAACAAACCCAATCCTGATTATATGTCTGCTCGTAAGAGACTAGTGCTTAAGACAAGCAGCGTCGGATAAAATTGTGACTTGCCCTCACCTGTTGCTGTGGAGAAAAATCGGGCAGAATGACTGCTTGTCCACCAACCAAGTTGTTTTCGCCTTGGGTATCCCGCTTGAAACTTGAAGTCATCCATTATCCGCACCCGACGTTGCGGCATGTATCAAAGCCTCTGAAGCGGGTAGATCGGGAGCTGCGCGAAATGATCGCGGAGATGTTTGCCTTGATGTACAAGCACGAAGGCGTGGGGCTGGCTGCCAATCAAGTTGACTTGCCCTACCGATTGTTCATAGCCAATCCCACCGGTGATCCTAATGAGACTGAGTCCGAACATGTGTTCATTAACCCTGTGCTTCGTGCTGGCAAAGGACAGGTTGAAGGCGAAGAGGGATGTCTCAGTATTCCCGAAGTGAAGGGAAATGTGGTCCGCAAGGAGCGAATTACCATCGAAGCATACAACCTGGCCGGGGAGCAGTTTATCGGGGAGCTTGACGGACTATTTGCTAGAATCGCCCAGCATGAAGTCGATCACTTAGATGGCGTTTTGTTTATCGATCGACTTTCACCGAGCCAAAGAATCGATATCAGCGGTCAAATCGAAGAATTCGAGATCGACTTTCAGAGTAAGCGAGACCATGGAGAGATGCCATCGGATGAGCAAATCGCGGCGCGACTGGCAGAACTCGAACGTTTACGAGCTTAACGTCATACCACCTCAGCGGAGAACTTCATGCGGATCGTCTTGTTGGGAACAGGGCCGTTTGCTGTCCCATCGCTACGCCTGCTCCATGAGTCTACTCATGAAGTTCTGCTGGCCGTTAGCCGACCGCCCCGAGGCCGCAAACCATTGCCCGCTCCGGTGCAACTGACCGCCGAGTCGCTTGAGATATCCGTTTGGCAGCCTGAGACAGTCAATTCCGATGAAGCCAGAACAAAGATTGCAGATTTGCAACCTGATTTGTTGGTGGTCTGTGACTACGGCGAGATTCTTAAACCTGAGACCCTTGCAGTGGCTCGTCTGGGTGGAATCAACTTGCATGGATCGTTACTTCCCAAGTATCGCGGAGCAGCTCCCGTGCAATGGGCGATCCTGAATGGAGACATCGAGACTGGCAACACAGTAATTCGTATGACTCCCGGATTGGATGCCGGACCAATAGTTGGCGTAGACCGAGTTGCAATTGATCCCAACGAAACTGCTGGAGAACTCGAGGCCCGTTTAGCAGTCCGCGGTGCTGAACTGATGCTGAGGGTGGTGGATGAATTGGCTGCTGGCAATTCATCGTCTCTGGAACAAGACAAAAGCCAAGCCACCAAAGCCCCTCGACTCACAAAAGAGCATGGGCAAATCGATTGGTCCCGTTCAGCATTGGAGATCAAAAATCAAGTGCGAGCGTTGCAACCCTGGCCTCGCGCCTATACCGATTGGCTGCGAAGCTCTTCTGGGCCGCTGAGGCTGATTGTGCATCAGGTGGAGATTTGTGACGCCCCCTTTAGGGGTGATGCTCCAGGTCAGGTGTTGTCAGCGAAAGGGGAATTAATTGTCGCGACAGGAGATGGTCTGTTGAAGCTGCTGGAGATTCAACCAGCGGGAAAACGCACAATGCGTATCGAGGACTTTCTGCGAGGCAATCTGATTCAAGCAGGTGACATGTTAGGCTAGTTTTCCTGCTATCAAACGCAGATTTCGCCTCGCACGTTTCCCCCCAACCCGTGTATCATAGTATCCTGTTGGCGATGCGATTTCGTCTATTCCATTCTAGCCGCCGGTGGAAACGAGCGGTGAAAAGCTCAGGAGTCAAGCATGGATCGCTGGGACGTACTTATTGTCGCAGTAGCTGGTTACGTGGCGATACTGTCGCTCACGCGGTTGATGGCTAATCGGCGGAATGAATTAATCGAACAGGCCCGTGAGCAGATTGCGACACAGATGAAAAGAAAAAAGAAACAAAAGAAGTCGGATCGAAATGCAGCGTAGGTAAGTTGAGTGTTAAGAGTTAAGTGATTAATGATGGCTAAGAAACTTTACATAGAAACTGTCGGTTGCCAGATGAATGTGTTGGATAGCGAACTCGTCGTCGCGAGCCTACGCAAGCAGGGTTTTGAACTAACCGACAATACTACGGATGCTGACACTATTCTTTTTAATACCTGTAGCGTACGTCAGCATGCCGAGGACAAGATTTATAGTGCTCTTGGACGACTAAAGAATGCCAAGCAAACCCATCCACACAAAGTCATCGGGGTGCTCGGATGCATGGCTCAAAAGGACCAGCGATTAATATTCGAGCGTGCCCCCTATGTTGACCTGATTGTCGGACCGGGTCAGTTGCACCAGGTACCCGATTTGATCGCCGGTATTGAAGCAGGTGGCGGGCCACGAATGGAAGTCAGCCTAGGTCGCAAAGACGGTAGCCGGCAACAAATCGAGCGTAGCCATGAGAGTTTTGATCCCTTGCGCGACGCCGCCATGCGGCCCACGCCTTATCAGGCCTATGTGCGGATTATGATTGGCTGCGATAAGTTCTGTACTTACTGCATCGTACCAAGTGTGCGTGGTCCTGAACAAAGTCGTCCTCCCCAGGAGATAATTGCTGAGGCCTGTCAGCTTGCTGATGAAGGCTGCAAAGAAATCACACTATTGGGCCAGACGGTAAACAGTTATCGCTATAAGCAGGGGGATCGAGTGACTCGCTTGAGCGATCTATTGATCGATCTTCATGAGATCGAAGGAATTGAGCGGATTAAATTTGTCACCAACTATCCAAAAGACATGACTGACGATCTGCTCCAAGCAGTTCGAGATATGCCCAAGTGTGCGAAGTATCTGCATGTGCCCGCTCAAAGCGGTTCCAATACGGTGCTCGAACGGATGAAGCGAGGTTACACCGTGGAAGATTACCGTGAGATGATGCAGCGGATCCGAGCCATTGTCCCCGATGCGGCTGTTACCAGCGACTTTATCGTCGGCTTTTGCGGCGAGACCGAGGACGATTTTCAACTTACATGTAAGCTGGTCCACGAGCAGCGGTTCAAAAACAGCTTTATTTTCAAGTACAGCGAACGGCCGGGAACTAAGGGAGCGGATTTATACCCTGACGACGTATCTGAGGAAGTCAAGCGCCGACGCAATAACGAACTGTTGGCCATGCAAAACACGATCAGTGAGATCGACAATCAACCGTTCATTGGCCGGCAGGTTGAGGTGCTCATCGAAGGGCCGAGCAAGGCGAGCGAGAAACAAGGCTCTTCGGACGGAGAGCAACTCCAGTTGACCGGCCGCACAATGTGCGACCGAATAGTGGTTTTTGACGGCAATCGGCGGCAGATTGGCCAAACTCTGCCGATAACCATCTATGATGCCAATGCCCATACTTTGTTCGGGGCTGTAGTGACCCAGCATGTAGGGCCGGAGTTGTTTTCTTTAGGTGCTTAGGCGGGTGCCGTTGATCTATGGTTGCAGTCGGGTGAAAATGAATCGGCGTCGCGATCTTTGCCGACCATATAAAATCCCGCTTTGAAGAGACTTGCCTGGTGACTAAAGTTGCGATTGATCTTGAGTCTGTTCGTCGTGCCGTCAATGAACGGGAGGAAGCAGGGCCGCTCCTGAAGACCTTGGGGGTCGCCAATCTTCGCTCGGCACACGCCAATCTCGTGAAGCTTGCCGAAGACATCCCTCTTGAGCTTTTGAGTGTCATCGTCGAGCAATTTGCGGATGCCACACCACATTTGGCCGATCCGGATATGGCCCTGAACAATTTGGAGCGATTTTTTCAATCTGCTCGCAGCCCCTTAGCGATGGCATCGCTTTTTGAGCGTGATCGCACGACTCTGCCGAATTTGTTGTTGATTCTCAACACCAGTCAGCATCTAAGCGATCAATTGTGCGCTGATCCTGAAAGTTACGACTTGCTCCGCATGACTGAAGGCCGCCCCGTTGCGCGTGAGGTGTTGGTCAATGAACTCATGGGAGAAGTCCAGTCCATGGAGAGTGAATCAGATGTGCTCACTGCGCTGCGTCGTTTCAAGCGTCGTGAGACATTGCGAATAGCTTATGGAGATATTGTTCTCGACGTTCCATTAGCGCAGATCACTCGGCAGATTTCTTATGTAGCCGATGCCGTGGTTGAAGCAGCCCTGGACTTTGCGATCCGAAAAGTAGGGAAACGCAAGCAGTATGGAAATGGCAGAGCGTTTTCGCCTCCAAGGATTGTGGCGATAGCCTTGGGAAAACTCGGTGGTTTAGAATTGAACTATTCGAGCGACATCGATCTTGTGTTCCTCTATCAAGGTGGCTCTACGGGACAAGAGGATGCCAGCCAGACGATTGCCACTGCAATAGCCCAGGAGACGATTAATCTGCTCTCCGAAACAACCGAGTTGGGTTTTGCCTATCGAGTAGACATGCGACTCAGACCTGAGGGGAGACAAGGGCCGCTCTGTGTGAGTGTCGAGCAAGCGCTAGGTTACTATGACATGCGGGGTCGCACTTGGGAGCGGCAGGCGTATGTAAAGGCGCGGCCAATTGCAGGTGATTTGGAGCTTGGTTTCGAGTTTTTAGGTCGGTTAGAGCCCTGGGTATTTCGACGCTATTTGAGTCTCACAGACATCACTGGCATTAAGACGTTGAAACGCCGGATTGAAGTTCGAAGTACGAATGGGGAATTTGCTGCCAGTGATGTAAAAGCTGGTTTGGGAGGAATTCGAGACATCGAGTTCGTGATTCAGTTTTTGCAGCTATTAAATGGTGGGGCACTCGAAGAGGTGCGCACTGGCAACACGCTTGAAGCAATCGCTAAACTCAGTAAGGCAGGTGCACTAACTCATCAGGAGAGCTCAATTCTTGAAGAAAACTACAGTTATCTTCGCAAGCTCGAGCATCGCCTACAGATCATGTACGACCTTCAGACGCACCAACTCCCCAGGTCAGAAACAGACCTGGTGAAGATTGCCCGCCGGATGGGGTACAACGACTCGGAGAAACTCTCAGCCCTGGAGACATTTCGCAAAGATTTCCGTCAGAGGACGGAGATTGATCGCAAGATTCTCGACCACCTGCTCCATGATGCATTTGGTGACGATGCGGAGAGTGAACCTGAGGTTGACCTGGTGAACGATCCCGACCCCTCACCGGAAACGATCGCAAAAGTCTTGGGAAAATATCCGTTTGCAGATCCGCATGCAGCCTATGCAAATCTAATGTCACTCGCTGAAGAACGGATACCGTTTCTCTCTACTCGGCGATGTCGCATGTTTTTGGCTTCGATCGCGCCCCGCCTGCTTACAGCTATCGCTAAGACTCCTGACCCCGATGGAACGCTGGTGAATCTGAGCCGCGTGAGTGATTCGCTTGGTGGAAAGGCAGCGTTGTGGGAATTGTTCAGCAGCAACCGGCCCACGTTGAATCTGTATGTCACTTTGTGCGCGGCCTGTCCCTACCTGGCTGGAATCTTAACTAGTAATCCGGGCATGATCGACGAATTGCTTGATAGCCTGCTCTTGGGCAGGCTACCCAATCTGAAATCCGTAGAAACGGCCCTTTCTGAACTGACACGTGGAGCCGAAGACAAGGAACCGATCTTACATAGCTTCAAGGTTTCGCAGCATTTGCGCGTGGGAGTACGCGATATACTCGGCAAAGATGATATCCAAGCCACCCATGGTGAGCTTTCTGACATCGCCGAGGTTTGTCTGCGAGAGGTCGTGGCAATGGAATACGACAAGCTCGTTGATAAACGGGGTGAGCCTCGGATCGATCCCCCTAGCGAAACCAAGTCGTCTACAGGCGAAGGCAATTCGTTTCTCGAGTGGGGACCAAAGCCTGAGCGGATTGGACAACCGTGCCAGCTTATAGTGCTTGCATTGGGGAAACTCGGGGGCCGTGAGCCGAATTATCACAGCGATTTGGACCTAGTGTTTCTTTACGAAGCTGAGGGTCGCACAGTCGCCGATCGTCGAGGCACAGCAGAGTCGACGACTAACAATCATTTTTTCGGGGAATTGAGTCAACGGATCATCAAGCGAATGAGTGAGTTCGGTCCCTATGGTCGCCTCTATGAAGTGGATGCCCGCTTGCGTCCAACGGGGAGGGGTGGAGCATTGGCCGTCTCCATCGAGGAGTTTGTGCGCTATTTTCTTGAAGGAGCTGGGCAGCTCTGGGAGCGTCAAGCGCTCTGCAAGGCACGCGTCGTGATCGGGAGTCAGGCGGCGGCGAATCAAGTCATGAATGCAGTGTCGACTGCGACTTATTGTAAACCATGGCAGGCTAGTGATGCTAAAGAGATTCGTGAGATGCGGATGAAGCTTGAGGAATCAGCCTCGGACCGAAATCTCAAACGAGGTCCCGGCGGAACTATGGACGTGGAGTTCATCGTGCAGATGCTGCAACTCAAGCACGGTGAGAATAGTCCTATGGTTCGTGAGCCAAACACGCTTAATGCTTTGGATGCACTGGAGAAAGCAGGTCTATTGGCGACAGAAGATTCCCGCTTCCTCAAAGATGCCTACAACCTCCTTCGCAGCGTGGAGTCCCGAATTAGGCTAATGGATTCCACGGGTCGGCACGAGTTTCCCCAAGAAGAGCGCGAACGCGCAAGACTAGCATTTCTGATGGGTGCAGTCGATGCCGAGCAACTTGCAGAAAAAGTTTTTCAAACTTGTCGCAAGGTGCGAGAGACGTTTTCGAAAATTTTTGTCGAAGAAGAAAGTTAGTTTCACCATCGACTGAGACTTTCGATGATCTCTTTGGTTTTTAAAAATGTAACGAATGGCGTCCCTCTGTGAATGTTAGTTCGATTGGCTCGCCCTCTATTGAGCATCGAGCGCAAGCAGCAATTTCATCACGTAGGTCTTCACTCACGTAGAGGTGATCCAGATTGAGCGTGTTCTGGATGAACATCCACCGTTTGGCACCATAGCGATGTTCGATACGCTCGACCACCGTTTCATCGTTGGGTAGCGTTGCAGGGATTTTTGCCCGCTCCATGTCGCCAGTGGTATAGACATTGATGAATGTTTTTTGTTCATCAATCGCATCGCGAAGGCGCTGCGTGATAAAGTCGGCCAGTCCTACACCGATGGCATTGCCTTTTGAGGCAGCTGCCAAGGACAACGCGGCAATAATCTTGATCTTTGGTCGATTGAGGTCCTCGTAGCCCCTTACTCCGCGAAAGCCGATCACGTTCGTGTCCATCCCAGTGCCGCTGAAAGTTTTGCCAATCTCATTGACGACAAGCACATTAAGTTCATCGAGGGGAATCCGGGGGAAGTAATCACGACAGCGATCCAAAAGGGCAGGTTCACCATTCAGGATCTGGCCAGCAGCAAGGGCGTGGATTTCCGCCGTCTGGTCGAAGCCATCTTCCAGAACTGCCAAGCCAGCCCAGAACTTGCCAGTATCGATGAGAACCTGGCCCATCTCCAGCAGCATGTCCTTCATCTGTGGTGTCGGAGACGAATGAAATGTCTCGGCTGACTGGATCTTACCCATCCCGACGACCATCATTTTCACCAAACCACTCTGGACGGGGCCTGAAAAACACGTGTGGAGCTTCACTCGATTGACCACCAGAATGCCGTCGGCCTCATACGAATGGCGATCGAGCCACACATCCCCGGTTTTCACGGTGGCGATTTTGACACATTCCATGCTGGAGAGAATCGGCATTTGCATGGCCTCTTCGGTCATGCCAAGTGATTCGATCATCTGCTGCTGGCCCTCGGCTGTCGCTCCATTGTGGGAACCCATGGCGGGCACCATGAATGGTTCGGCCCCATGTTTGCGAAGCCAAACCCCGCAAGCGCGAATGATTTCTGGGATGTTGCAAATCCCACGGCTTCCCACGGGGATGGCCACTCGTCCTTGTGGGGGTGCCATGCCGAGCGAATCGAGTTGCGCGTGAACTTCGCGAGTGACATCTGCAAGCGGATTGGAGACGAGATTCTGACGAACAGAAAGTAGTTTCATGGTTGTTTGTCAGTGGTCTATGGTCTTGGCCAGCGTTTCCGGCGTATCGGCTTGAAGGACAAGAATCTTGCCGTCTCCCATGCGACCCGTGCGGGCGACTTCGACGAGCTTGCGAACGACTTCATCTGAGCGGGAATCTTCCACCCATGCGGTGATCTCCACCTTGGGAAGAAAAGCCTTGGAGTACTCGCTCTCGGAGTATTGATCGAGATAGCTTTTTTGCCTGCCCATGCCTTTCACCTCCCGGACATGTACAGCCTCCAAGGGTGCAAGGCGCAAGCCCTCTAGTATCTTCTCGGCAAGGTATGGTTTCACGATGGCAATGACTTGGCGCATGAGATGGCTCACAGCAAATAGCTATTAGCTGTCAGCCAGAGTTGCTGAGAACTGACGGCTTATCGCAAAAACTATATTCTAACTGAAGAAGTTTTCACCGTAGAGGTCCAACTCGGGGCCAGTTTCGACTTCCATGTCACCATGTATCGTCACTTGGCAAGATAATCGCATCGTGTCTTCGTTTCCGATGTATGCCATTGCAGGGATAGGGTCGAGGCCACCAGGAGTAATTGGGGTCGGAATCGGCCACTTGAGGCGAGTTTTTTCCAATATTCCCATCTTGCTGGCATTTTCCATCCCTTTGAGGATATTCACTCGACAGGTGCCACATTGGCCAAGTCCATGACAATTGACGACCTTATTGAGCGAGGCCCCGAAACCATTGAGCCCCTGATGTGGATTCACGCCAGCACGAATCGCCTCCTTGCGGAGATTGGCACCTTGAGGTACTTCGATTTCCTTTTTCTCTTTGATAAATTTCACGACCGGCATTGGTGACCAACCTTTGGGGAACTCGGAAAAATACAAATCAAATGAGTCGGCTACCGCAGTCTCCGACCAGTGGGTAGGATAATCTACCGCGCCGCAGATTGCCAGAAAAGTGGAAACATCGGTAGTTTCCCCAGAAATCTCGCGTGAATTACACTCGACGGCGCATCACAAGAATACCACTATCACACGTTATTCCAATAGAATTTAGCAATGGGTAAAGAATATACCAAGTATCAACAGAAGGTTATCAAGAACTACTACGACAACAAAGACGCCATTTCGCTACAGCGACTCAGCGAATTGGTGACCGATCTCTATTTGGCCGAAGGTAAGAGCCGAGAGACAAAATGGAAACAAGTAACTGGCGTTTTGGAAAAGCTGGGACTCAGTGAAAAGCGTATCGAGCAACTCCGCAAGAAGGACGATCCTTCGATGCTGGTGAAAGTAGTAGAAGAGATCATGGCGAAACAGAAATGAAACTTGGAGAAATGGACCGCCGATGAACGTTGAAATTGTAGATAAACGCGGAGTTGAAGATTTCTCGATCTGCGGTAATTCGTTCAATCCGCGTTCATAAGCGATTCATTATTCCCTTCGATTAACAAGATAGTCTCATATGCAACAATATCTATCCCTACTCCAGCATATTCTTGACCACGGCGTTGCCAAGAGCGATCGCACGGGGACCGGTACGCGGAGTGTCTTTGGATATCAGATGCGGTTTGATCTCTCGGAAGGGTTTCCATTGGTGACGACCAAGAAGTTGCATTTGCGGTCGATCATTTATGAATTGCTGTGGTTTCTCCGCGGGGAGACCAATGTCCGTTATCTTAATGAGAATCGTGTGACGATCTGGGATGAATGGGCCGACGAGCAAGGGGAACTGGGTCCCGTTTATGGCAAGCAGTGGCGCTCGTGGGAGACTCCTGAAGGTCGCACCATCGATCAGATTAGCGAGCTAGTCGAAGCGATCCGCACGAATCCAGATTCGCGCCGCTTAATTGTAAGTGCGTGGAATGTGTCTGACGTAGAGAAAATGGCATTACCCCCTTGTCATTTGTTGTTTCAGTTCTATGTGGCCAAAGGGAAACTCTCGTGCCAGCTGTATCAACGCAGTGCGGATGTGTTTCTTGGAGTTCCCTTCAACATCGCTTCCTACGCACTGCTAACGATGATGGTGGCTCAGGTAACTGGTCTAGGTGTAGGAGACTTTGTCCACACCCTAGGAGATGCCCATTTGTACGATAACCATTTGGAGCAAGCCACTTTGCAGCTTTCTCGCTCCCCCTGTGCTTTGCCACAGATGAAACTCAATCCGGCCGTTGAAAACATCTTCTCCTTCGAATTTGCGGATTTTGAGCTCACCAATTATGAGCCTCATCCCCATATTCCTGCACCGGTGGCAGTATGAAATTAGCGATTTTGGTAGCCGTATCAGAGAATGGCATCATCGGTTGCGAGGGTAAGCTTCCCTGGCATATGTCGGCCGACTTGCGGCGATTCAAACGTATTACCATGGAACACGCGATCCTGATGGGTCGCAAAACGTGGGAGTCGATTGGCCGGCCTCTCCGGGGACGGACGATGATCGTGATAACACATCAGCAGGATTATACAACCGGACATCCTGAGGTGCAGGTGGCTTCGGGACTGAAAGAGGCAATCGCCTTGGCTCGTCAAGCAGACTGCGAGCAAGATCAGGCCTTCGTTATCGGAGGGGCGGCGATCTATGAACTTGCCCTCCCGCAAGCAGATCGGCTTTACTTTACCCGTGTGCATGCAGAGGTCGAAGGGGACGTGTGGTTTCCGACTGTCGACTGGTCCCAATGGGAAGTAAAAGAAGAGTCGCATCATACGGCTGACGAGTTTGATCAGTTTGACCATACCTTTACGGTTTATCAGCGAGTGAAGGCGTGACGAAAGAAGCTATGAATACCTGCGACTGGCAGTACGCCGGGGGCGGTGAATTGGTACCCTATCACGATGAGGAATGGGGAGTACCGGTTCATGATGATCGCAAACAGTTCGAGTTTCTCACGCTCGAAAGTGCTCAGGCGGGTTTGAGTTGGATTACGATCTACCGCAAACGCGACGCTTACCGCAAAGCATTTGCTCAGTTCGATCCTGAAAAGGTGGCTCGATTTACAGAGAAACGAATTGAAAAACTTCTGCAGAATCCCGGCATTGTGCGAAACCGCCTTAAGATTTCGGCTGCTGTGACCAATGCCCGCGCATTCTTGGAGGTACAGGAAGAATTTGGCACATTCGACAAATACATTTGGGGATTTGTCGAAGGGAAGCCCAAAATCAACAAATGGAAACGTATGAGTCAACTTCCCGCTACCAGTAAGGAATCTGACGCATTAAGCCGCGATTTAAAACAACGTGGTTTCAAGTTCGTGGGAAGCACGATCATCTACGCCCACATGCAAGCCGCAGGACTGGTAAACGATCACCTCGTGCACTGCTTCCGATATAAAGAATGCGCAGCACTAGGATGAGGGGTTTGCGTTAGCTCTTATCGCAGAAGGTCATCACTTCTTCAATCGACTCCGCACCAACGGCAAGCATTGCTAAGCGGTCGAAACCCAGGGCACAGCCAGAGGAATCGGGAAGTCCTCGTTCCATTGCCGCCAGTAGCGATTCTGGCATAGGAAGAATTGGCCTGCCATTCGCCTTGCGCTGGGAATTGACCTGAGTTAGACGCTCACGAAGCTCAGCTGCGTCCGTGAGTTCATGGTAGCCGTTAGCCAGTTCAATACCCCTCCAGTAAAGTTCGAATCGCTCGGCTACTTCAATGCCATTTTCTCGCGTTGCCAGTTTCGCAAGTGCTGACTGGCTGGCAGGGTAGTCGTAGAGTAAATCAGGTGTGGTTCGTCCCAATTGGGGTTCTATCCGCGTTGAAAGCAACAAGTTCAACCATTCATCCCGGTCATCGGGCATCCCGGTTGGAACTGAAACCGAATGTCGCTCGGCGCAAAGGGCCAGTTGTTCGCACGATGCTGTGTGTGGGCAAATATTCAATATCGTTTGAAACGCTTCGCTGTAACTGATGCGCCGGGCAGGTGGTGTGCCTAGCATCGATTGTACGAGTTCATCGAGAAGTGTTATACCTGCCGACATGTCGTAACCAGCACGATACCACTCGGCGAGAGTGAATTCTCGGTTGTGCAGTTTTCCCGATTCGCCCAAGCGAAAGGAGCGAGTTACTTGAAAAATTGCGGGGATTCCCTCTGTCAGAAGGCGCTTCATGTGCAGTTCAGGAGAGGCTTGTAGATATGCCGTGGGACGCGTTGCGTCATCGCAGAGGGAGACTGGATCGATATATAGCTCGGGAATTACCTCGCCGGAAAGTAGCGGAGTTTCAACTTCAAAAAAGTTGCGATTTAGAAAGAAAGTGCGCAGTTTGAAGAGCAGGTCACTACGAGTTCGCAGATATTGAATTCGCTTGTCCATCTTGTGCTCTATCCAACTAGGCGTTACTGCCGGGCTGTTATTGGTTGTCCAGGCAGTAGCGGTGGCATGGGACAATCGAGCAAATCACATATTCCTCGAAAGAGTTCTGCTTCTTTGATTGAGACGTCTCGGTCGTAACAGATTAGCTCTGCCGCGGCTTCGATAATTCGATAGCGGTGTTTTGGTGTTACTGTGCGGAGGGTTTCTAATGCTCTCTGCAATGCTGGTAATGTACATTCGCTAACCGGTAGCAAAGGGATAGAAAGATCAGGCAGTAATTTAGCGGCATGTCGGAAAGAGGTTTCTATTCGCTTTCCTGTATTGTCCAGGTTGGCGAGTGTCGAGAGGATTGTACCGACTTCTTTCTCCAGTCGAGCAAGACTGTAGTAAGCAACTCGTGGCGGCCGGGAGGGCTCAAATTGTGGGCGTAAGTGTCTCAACAAAACAGAGTGCAACATCCATTCAAATGCTGCGATTCGCTGATCTGCCTCCACGAGTTTTGCAAACGCTCGAGAAAAGTTGCGATACTGCTCGCTAGTCATAGTGCGAAGCGCAGGTAATGAAAGATCGACCAAGGGGAGTCGAGCACGAGGATCGATCGTTCGAACCGAGGGTTCGATCTTTTTTGTCAGATCCACAACATCAGAGGAAATGTTCTCAGAAAGTGACGCATATTGCTGTTCAGCGATTTCTGGATTTGAGTCCAAAAGTAGGGAAAACATGACAGCCCTGGCGCCGTACGGCTCTCTGACCGTATCGAGAATCACAGGGGGCAAGCTCGCAATAAGTTCCGCTGCATATTCACGATGTATTTCTGTGGGGGCACCGACTTGTTCGGGTGAACGGCGTACTACTTCCAGTGGAACTTCATCTGCACCTGCAGCCAAGCCGACCATTCCGGCGGGGGTACTCAGCTCTGTCACGACATCTGGTATTTCTGGTAGTGCAGGGTATTTGCCATCCCATTGGGGATCGAGCGCAAGTATCCGCTTTTCCAGGGGCGGATGTGTGGCCATCAGCCCGGTGAATCCTTCCCAGACACCTTGGCTGAAATACATGTGACTCAACTCGGCGGCATGAGCGTTTTTTAGTCTCGATCCTGAGGCAAAAGCCCCGATGCGTTTGAGCGCTCCAGCGATGCCTTCCGGATTGCGAGTGAATTGCACGGCTGAAGCATCAGCCAAGAATTCTCGCTGGCGAGAAACGGCGGCTTTTATCAGGCCTCCAAAAAAGGTACCTAAGGACCCAATCACGATCAGTACCAGCCCAACGACCAGAAAGTATATTGTGGGATCCCCTTTGCTACTGCGGCGGTTTCCACCCCCATGGGCAGCAATTCTGAATATCATCCGTCCAATGAGCCCCATTAACAGGATGCCATGCAACACGCCGATCATCCGGATGTTAAGTCGCATGTCGCCATTGAGAATATGACTGAATTCGTGGGCGACGACTCCTTGCAATTGATCACGAGTGAGTTGCTCGGCAGTTCCTTGAGTGACAGCCACGACCGCATCACTGGGAGAATAACCCGCTGCGAAGGCATTAATTGCATTCTCATTCTTGAGCAAGTAAACCGGTGGCACTGGGACTCCAGAGGCCAGAGCCATTTCTTCCACTACGTTAACCAAGCGACGTTCGACTGGGTCAGTCGTGTTTTGCGGAACACGCTGAGCTCCCAGATTCTCAGCGACGGTCGTTCCCCCGCCCCTAAGTTGAGCAAGCTTGAACAGAGTCCCCGATGCAATCAAGGCCAGTGTGATACCCCCCGCACCCAATGGGATGTTCCACGCCCTGGGCGAATAGCCTGCAGCGCTATGTGCAAAGAGCTGACTTTTGCCTGAGGCCTCGATCAATCCGATTGTTGCCAAGAATACCGTCGCAACAATCGCAATCACTGCCAGGATGAACACTACTACCAACCACTTTGTGGTGCGACGTGCATCTGATTGGCGTTGGTAAAAGTTAGTGGACATGGACAAAGTCTAGAGCCGTAATGTTTCAAGAGACATTTGCCTTACGCAATTCAGATCAGGCGTTAGACTCTTAGCTGTTGTCTCTCGACATTCA
This sequence comes from uncultured Planctomycetaceae bacterium, assembly GCA_937925545.1. Taxonomy (GTDB): domain Bacteria; phylum Planctomycetota; class Planctomycetia; order Pirellulales; family Lacipirellulaceae; genus Bythopirellula. The sequence continues at coordinate 250,398 of CALALR010000010.1, read as the reverse complement.
TTCAAACGAAACTTTAGGAGCTTCGGCAATTGCTTCACTGTCCGCGAATTCCAGGAGTTCCGCATCTCTGCTGTGGCCAAACATGTTGGCAAAGAACACGGGAGGGAACGACTGGCGATAGGTATTGTAAGCTGTCACAGCATCATTGTAGGCCTGACGAGCAAACGCCACGCGGTTCTCTGTCGAAGTGAGTTCTTCGGTGAGTTGGGCCATGTTCTGGTTAGCCTTGAGATCAGGATAGGCCTCGGAGAGAGCAAACAGCCGGCCGAGTGTGCCGCCAAGGGCCGTCTCGGCGGCAGCCAATTCCTGCATCGCTTTAGGATCACCAGGAGATGCAGCGGCTTTTTGCAGTCCACCTACAGCTTGGTTGCGAGCATTGATGACTGCTTCGAGAGTTCCTTTCTCGTGGCTCATGTACCCTTTTGCAACTTCCACCAGATTGGGGATCAAGTCGTAGCGGCGTTTGAGCTGTACCTCAATCTGTGAAAAAGCGTTTTGGAACCGATTGCGAAGTGCCACCAGGTGATTGAAAATGCCCACACCGTAGAGCAATAGCAAAAAGCCGATGCCGACGATAATGGCCAGAATTATCCAAGGGGACATGTGAGTCTCCATTAGCTAGCGGAAATGGGGCGAATTTGAAATTCCTTACCTAGTTCGCTTGGAACAACGCGATCTTGCCAGAAAACTATAATTTCCGGAGACAAGATTGCCACCGGCCAGGATATCATGCTTCATTGGGGTCCTTGGAGCGTTCGATGTAGCTCCCCGTGCGGGTGTCAACGCGGAGCCAGTCGCCGATGTTGATAAATGCCGGTGCCAAGATCTCGGCACCTGTTTCCAAAGTAACCGGTTTAGAGACATTTGTCGCAGTGTTGCCCTTGGCTGCAGGTTCGCAGTATTGCACCTGCAAAATCACATGATTGGGCAATGTCACACCAATGGGGTTGTCATTGAAGGCCAAGAGTTGACAGTCCATCCCTTCTTTAAGGAATTTGGCTTCGTCGCCGATCTGATCGGGCGTGAGCTCATATTGTTCGTAGTCGTCGGATTTCATGAACACATAGTTCTCACCCTGCTTATAGAGGAATTGGGCGGTGAATTCCGACACGTCGGCAGCTTCGACGGTCTGTCCAGCTCGATAGGTTTTGTCGGTGACCGTGCCACGGATCAGGTTCTTGAGTTTACACTCGTAAAGGGCATTTCCCTTCCCAGGTTTGCGGAAATTCATTTCGATCATCTGAAAGGGTATGCCATCAATCTGGATCTTAAGTCCTTTGCGAAATTCGTTGGTGCTATACGTGGGCACGGTATATCTTCCTGTACTACTTCTGGTTATGTTGAGAGGGGTAAGTTGGTGAGTAGGTAAGTGTAGCTTTAGAAGCTCTTTCCAGGGTTGTCTGGTTCCTCCCCAACTCAGGTACTCACTTGTTGACAAATCGGCTGAGGCAAAAATCTGCAACTAAATGTTGCTAGAATCCTACCTTTTATTGAAATGGACATTCTAACGACTCCACAGCGATCTGTCCGCCCCGGCTTAAAACTGATGGAAGAGGCCACCTGGCAGGCGGAAATCCGCCGTGCCGTACGTGACCCTGCCACGTTGTGCCGCCAATTGGGGCTCTCCGAGAAACTCGCGACCGAGGCAGTCCTTGGAGCAGGCCCATTTCCTCTGTTTGTCCCGCCGAGTTACTTGGCTCGAATCGAACCTGGAAACCCGCACGACCCGCTATTGCGACAAGTCCTGCCAATTGCCGACGAAGTTGATGGGGTGGCGGGATTTTCTACTGATCCCGTTGGAGACCAGTTGGCTACTTTACAGCCTGGAATTTTGCAGAAGTACCAGGGTCGTGCTCTGCTGATTACCACAGGAGCCTGTGCCGTTCACTGTCGGTACTGCTTTCGTCGCCACTTTCCCTACGAACAAGCACCCCACAGCGATGCGGCATGGGATGCTGCCCTGAATAGCGTCGCGGCAGACACTTCTCTCTCTGAAGTGATTCTCAGCGGAGGGGATCCGCTAATGCTGGTAGATTCGAGACTTGAAACCGTAATTGAAAAGATTGCAGCGCTACCACAAGTAGAGCGACTGCGAATTCATACTCGGCTACCGATCATGGTCCCACAGCGTGTAACCGATGAATTGCTCTGCTTGTTAGCCAAGACACGATTGGCAGTCGTGATGGTAACTCATGCAAATCATGCCCAAGAATTGGCAGACGACGTCGCGGTTTGTCTAGAGGAATTGCGCCGCAAAGGGATTTTGCTCTTGAATCAGGCTGTCCTCTTACGAGGTGTGAATGACTCGGTAGCAGCACAACGTGCGTTGAGCGAGCGGTTGGTTGCCTTGGGTGTGATGCCGTATTATTTACATCAACTCGACCGCGTGGCTGGGGCCGCACATTTTGAGGTGCCAATTGCTGAAGGTATTCAAATCCTGAGAGAACTGCGGCGGCAGTTGCCGGGATATATGGTGCCGCGTTATGTGCAGGAAATCGCTGGAGAACCGAATAAATCGGTACTCGTATGAAGCAGGTCAGCATATACAACACACTCGAATTCGAAAAAGTTCGACGTGAGCTGAACATTGATTCCCAATCTATAAGAAAGCTACGTAACGCGCTGTTTAAACACTTTCGCTCCGATGAATCAGCATTGAGAGAAGTTCCCGTTGGAGATCGCCTTGTTCTTCATCATTTAAAACAGGCTTCGAGGCACGATTCCCAGATCGACGGCGCTACAAAGTTGCTATTTCGCACAGCGACAGAGAACCTGATCGAGGCAGTGATTCTTCGTATCACGTCGGGTCGCACAACGCTATGTGTTTCGAGTCAGGTTGGTTGCGCCGCCGCATGTGATTTTTGTGCTACAGGCAAAATGGGTATCGCGCGAAATCTATCGGCTGAAGAAATCTGTGATCAAGTTTTGCACGCGGGACAAATCTTGGCTGAAGAAGGTCGTGTAATTAGGAATATTGTCTTCATGGGAATGGGTGAACCGTTTCACAATGAGGAGCAGTTATATACGGCCATTGAGATTCTCATTGCTTCACAAACTTTTCATTTTTCACCAGCTAAAATGCTTGTCTCGACCGTGGGTATTCCTGAAGCAATGCTCCGCTGTGCACGGAGATTTCCCCAAGTAAATCTTGCCCTGAGCCTTCATAGTGTCTCGCAACCGACACGTGAACGATTGATTCCCTTGGCTGCAAAATATCCGCTCGAAGAGTTGAAGGCTACACTCCGAAAGATCAATGCTTTGCAAGGGAAACCTGTGATGATCGAGTATTTGATGCTCGCAGGCGTAAATGATTCTAACGAGTCCGCCCATGCTCTCGTCGAATGGCTTTCAGGTCTCGACACCCACGTCAATCTGATACCCTATAATCCCATCGAGGATGCTCCACACCTACAAGGAACAGAACGAGTAGGGAGAGAACGATTTGCTGAGATTCTCAAGCAGGCGAACCTGCCGACGACCATTCGCTATTCTCTGGGTGCGGATATCGCTGCTGCATGTGGGCAACTCGTTCGGAAAGAGAACCGAACACATACACGAGCCTAGTTGCAACAACCCACTTCACTGGGCCTTAAATCCCTGCCAAATAGAGGATTTCCGGATATTCCGTACAAATTCTTCTCATTCGATCAAGTTGTCGTAATTCCCTGCTGCCACAAGGTTTGTGAACAATGATGCGCAATTTGTCGCTCCTTTTTCCTAGCTAGAATTGCAACGTATTCTGATTCACTACGCATAATTGTAATGGGAGTCATTATGACAATATGGCACCTGCACGGAAGGCAATGGACACTAATTTTGCCCATGCTCCGGAGTTCGAGTCGTGAAAACTGCCTTTACATTGCTGCTGTTAACATTCGTTGCTTGTTCGGCAACCGGTGTACATCATTATCATTCGAAGTTCTCAATAGCCGAAAAGAATTCTCCCGCTGAAGTCACGCTGACTACCCTTTCGCTTGGCAATAAATCGGTCCGGCTTATCGGACCGGTTGCTCCCGTAGCAGAAACGGATAGCGGTTTAGTGTTTACGGCACGTGTGGACACAGGTGCGAGTCGCTGCTCATTGCACGTTTCTGAATGGGAAATCGAAGAGGGACACCCAGAAATGAGCGCGAATGTGGGAAAGAATATTCGTATTCGCCTGGTGAACCGACAGGGTGAATCTCAATGGATTTCCAAGCAGATCGCTGAGGTAGGTTTAATCCGCACATCGGAGGAGGAAGAACTCCGCTATCTCGTGCCGCTATCGCTCTCCTATCAAGGCGTAGAACGCGAGGTGCTCGTGTCGCTCAACGATCGGTCAAAAATGGATTATGCGATGCTATTGGGCCGTAATTACCTCGAAGGGGAATTCGTAGTTGATGTTTCACGGGAGGATATTGATAAGAACATATTGGCATTAAGCCAGTGATTGAAAATTGGTATTGAAATGTCATCCAACCATGGCGTCAATCATAAAGCTTAGTTTTCTGGCGTTTGTTATGCGATGCTCGGCTGGCCCGCGACTCTAATGTTATGCCATTCTTAGTACTCGGAGCGCTGGCCACTGGATCAGCAGGTCCATTAAGTCTGTCACCGATTCGAATATTTTCGAGTCGCTCGGTTGCGTATTTCACGTAATCATCAGACATTTCAAAGCCGAGATATTTTCTCCCCAGTTTCTTCGCTACGGCCAAGGTCGTGCCGCTGCCGGTGAAAGGATCGAGCACTAAGTCTTCCTCGTCAGAACTGGCACGAATGATGCGCCCCAATAGTTGCTCGGGCATCTGACAGCCGTGAAAACCTTGTCGCTCTTTGAAAGTCCCAGCCACGCGCGAAAAATACCACGTATCCTGCTCCGGCGTGAAACCATAGGCGTCGCTCTGAAAATCCTGGGGGCGGAGAATCCAAGTGTCGTCTGGGAGCCGCCCAGCGGGATTAGCACGTTTGTCGCCATAGACTAATGCGCGGGCTGAGGGGACGCGAATGGCTGGGTCGTCAGCATTGAACGTGAAATCCCTTTCATCTTTCACAAAGTGAAATAAATGAGCATGAGAGCGGCTAAATTTGTTTTTGCAGTTCACTCCAAACGTGTAATACCAGATTACCCAACTGCGAGTCGTGAAACCAATCTCTCGTTGAGCGGCTACTTTCAGTTCTGCAGCATACTCGTCGCCAATTGCCAGCCAAAAAGTGCCGGTAGGCTTTAGAATCCGATGAATTTCTCCGATCCAGTTGCGGCACCAGTCCAGATACTTCTCGTCGTCCTGACGATCGTCGTACTGATCGTACTCGTAGCCGATGTTGAAAGGAGGATCGGCAAATACGAGATCAACAGAGCTAGACTCCATTTTTTGCATCAGCTTTATGCAATCGCCTTGATGAATCTTGCCAAGGCGTAATGAATTCGATTTTAGCGTCATGGCAAATCTATCTGGGGGAGTCCATTCGCAAAGAAAAGAGCATTGTAACTCTCAAAAAGTTTTACGAAATTAAGTGGGCGCATGTACATGCAATGTAGCAATAGTCTACTTGTCATGCAATACTATGCCCATCCTAGAGAACTGCTAAATAACTGTTCATCCTAGCGGAGAAAATCATGAAATATGCATTTTGCAATGAAATGTTTGGCACAGAGCCCTTCGACCAGGCCTGGCCAAAGGTTCGAGAGCTTGGTTATACCGGTGTCGAGATCGCACCATTTACCCTGTTGCCTGAATCGGAGGGGGTCGACGTCCGCAAGCTCTCTGACGCCAAGCGCAAAGAAGTCAAGGTACAGGCGGCCGATGCAGGGTTAGAGGTCGTTGGACTACATTGGCTATTGGCTAAAACAACAGGCTTCTATCTGACAAGCCCTGATCAATCGGTTCGCAAAGAGACGGCTGAGTATCTTAAGGCACTTGCTCAATTGTGTGCCGATTTAGGTGGCAAAGTGATGGTCCTTGGATCGCCCCAACAACGCAATCTGCTTCCGGGAATGGGTTATGATGAAGCTGAGAAATATGCGGCGGAAGTGCTTCGGGCAGCAATGCCCGCCTGCGAAGGACTGGGAGTGACCATCGCTCTGGAGCCGCTCGGCCCTGCCGAGGGCGATTTTATGCTCACCGCTGAAACGGGTATCGATTTGGCGAAATTGGTGGATTCGCCAAGCTGTCAGCTCCATCTTGACGTCAAGGCCATGTCGACCGAGCCAAACTCGCCAGATGTGATCATTCGTGAGTGGGGTGATTGGCTAGTGCACTTCCATGCCAATGACCCCAATTTGCTCGGACCTGGGATGGGGGAGGTAGAGTACGGACCGATTTTTGAGGCCCTCAAAGATATCAACTATGCGGGATGGGTCAGCTTGGAAGTGTTCAAATATGAGCCGAGTCCATGGGAGATAGCCCGAGAAAGTATTGAATATATGCAGAAGGTCTGGGCAGCAACCATTTAGTCGCATAACCGTTTAAGTCGCTGCCCGAAGTTCAGCCAGGTTTTGGGCTGTCCCGACCAAACGATCCCAGTTGTCATGAATGTACTCTGGGGGCCCACCCACTTGCGCCATCACTTGGGCGGCCAGCTCAGTTGGTACCATCTCGATGGCGTCCCAAGGGCAGACCTTCAAGTCATAAGGATTCGACTTCTTGCCCGGAATATGGACGCACACTTCACAGCCAACGCACCGCTCGAGGTCGATTTCGCACCACTGCTGATTCCCTTTGAGAATGCCTCCGTGGAGTGACTTCAATTCGATACAATCGACCGGGCAGACTTCCAGACAGGACTCGCAGCCAGTGCAATTGTCGGCGTTAATTATCGCCAATTCCTTAGGGACTTTTTTGCGGGGACCTTGTTTGGCCATGGCTAAATCTTAAGGTAAGCCGCGATGCAACGCATCGCAGGGAAACGACATTGTGAAATCTGTCACAATCTTACTCTACCATCGGCGACAAGCCAAGCCGGAAGGCATTTTTTCGGGGAATTTCCAGCTAGAAACCGAAATCGCTTGATATCCTACGAATTACAACCGAATGGTAGCACCGGAAGGAATCCTGAATGACCAAAGTACTCCAGCAAAAGAATTGGCCATGGCTGGCCCTGCTCGTTTCTTTGACATTAGCAGTGGTCCAGCTTCGCGAGCAAGGGAGAAACTGGTTCTGCCAGTGTGGCACGACACGACCCTGGGTCGGCGACCCAGCAAGTTCCCATACATCGCAACATTTGACGGATCCCTTCACTTTTACTCACTTCCAACATGGGCTGGTGCTCTGCTTCTTGGTGGGTTGGTTGGCCAAAAATTGGAAGTGGCCCTGGCAGGTGTGGCTGGCGATCACGATTGAAGCAGGTTGGGAAGTGTTAGAGAACACTCGGTTTGTGATTGGCCGTTATCGAAACGAGACAGCCGCTTTGGGTTATACCGGAGATTCGATCATCAACAGTTTGGGCGATGTGTTCGCCTGTTGGCTGGGCCTGGTAGTCGCCAAGAAAATCGGCTGGAATGCATCGTGGGTCTTGTTCTTCTCCATCGAAGTAGTGCTATTGATCACGATCCGCGATAGTCTGCTGTTGAATGTGTTGATGCTGTTTTGGCCCATCGAGGCGATCAAACAGTGGCAGTTAGGTTAATCTTAGTCCGAAGTTTGAGTTTCTCTTTCAGGGCTGTGTAATATCACTCCAACTTGAGTTCTACCATCAAATCTGCGGTAACTTGTTCCAATGCACCTCTAATCTCGTCAAAGTCAAGTCCTTCTGGAAGACGTAGCTTGGCTGTGGCGTGGAAAAGGCTTTGACCCGTGTTAGGGGCAGAAAGGCACTCGGTCGCTAATTGCTCTACATTGACTCCTCGCTCGGCGAGCACCTGGCTCACCCTGCGGACGATGCCTGGTTGATCGATCCCCATCAGGTCGAGTTCGACGACAAAACCACCTTCCTGTGCGGGTTCCATCGGGTCGGCACAGATCATAGATTCCAAGCCAGTGGCAGTCAGTTTTTTGATGGCAGAAGTAAGAGCTTCGACCTGCTGGGGTTCAACCTCCACACGCAAGATTCCTGCAAACTGCCCCGCTAGATGAGCCATCCGGCTTTCGACCCAATTTCCCCCGTACTCAGCAACAGTTGTGGCGAGAGAATCGACCAATCCGGGATGATCTTGACCGAGGACTGTCAGAACCAGCGAAGTTTTATGCATGAGAGCCTCTCAATGGGATCGAGCGTATCGACTAGTATAGCAAAAAAGGCACCGGCCACTGTAGTAGCCGATGCCCTAAAATAGTATTCACTTGCTGAATCTAGTTCACCAAGTCAGAAAGAATTTAACGAGGCGCACCCGCGGCCTGCATCTGGGCTGCCATCATCGCGGCACCAAATGCCCGCATCGCCCCTTCCTCAATCTCGAAACGTGAGCGAACTCCATTCTCGATTGGTTGAGCGACGATACGCACATGATCGCGCCCAGCGGCCTCATTCTCCAAGGCGGCGGAAACCATTTGAAGGGTTTCGTCTTCGCTATCAAGAGCAGCGACTGTCTTGATGATCTGTCCTACCGACAAGCTCATTTCCATCGGAGCGATAGCTTTGCCGGGATTGGCTTCGGAGTCGTCGATGACTTTCTTAGCTGCCGCGATGCATTCGCGACCAAGTGAAAAGTACACCGACTGCTTGCCAATTCCCACAGCCATTTCAACGGTAGTACCGAAGAGTTGGCGCGGTTCATTTTCATCGGGAGTCGGTACGCTGAGAGTATGGAAAGTGACTCCTTGATGGCTCTCGGCATTCCATTTGATGGCTGGCATATTGGGGTTGTCCTTGCCCAATTCCGCCAGCTTCTTAAGGCCGCTTTCTACCTTCGCAGGGTCTGCAATGAATCCTCCTGCTACGAGTGAAAGCGACTGAGGACTGAGATTGAACACGGCTCCGCCATCCATCACACCTGCCTTGAAGGTCGCCATCATGGCGTCGATGAAGTCATTTACCGCACTCTTGGCTGTTTCCTTGGCCTGAGCGTCTGGAAGGTCAGATTCTTCATCGATGGCTGTCTCAACCTGCTTGCGGGCGGCTCCAACCATTTGCTCCATCTGTGCGATGTCACTCTCTTGAACTTTCGAGGCAAACATCAACATGCCAGCTGCGTCGGGTTGAAAGAATCCCGCATAGTTCGTTTTGGCATCAGCCATAGAAGCGAGTTGTTGTGCCAACTGCGATCCTGCTACGGCGGTGTAAGCAAAGTCTAAAAAGGTACGCTGCTGCTCGCTATCCACTGCAAGACCAAGCGTCAGCTCATCGATTTCATTGATCGACTGCTCCAATTGTTTCACCTGGACAGCGGTCATTTCTTTGCGAGCCTGAAATTTCTCTTCTGTTTCATTAGGCATCGGTTTCATGCCAGCATCCATGCCCGCTTTGATCTGCTGGATCGCCATCTGCCGATAGGCTTCGGGAACATTCTGGATGTGAGCTCGCAGTCCCAGATCATACTCTTCCGCCAGGGGGGCAAAAAGTTTATCTGGGTCGGCCGGCAGATTCTCTAGCATCTGAGGCATCATCGAGAGATAGGCCCAACCATCTCCTTGCTTGCCGAACAGCGTCTGACCGTTGGCTGAGATTTGGGTAACTCCGTCACCTGCGTCAGAGGATTCAACTCCAAAGGCTTTAAGATTGGTTAAGAAAGTGGAAAAATCCGCAATCGGCAAGCAAATCGCCCCACCGAAATTCATCCCGTCCGTCTGTAAGACGACACCTAAAGGCTGGGTCTTGTTGAGCCCCTGTACAAAACCCATGATGAATGGCTCGAATTGAGCGGCCAATTGTGGTTGGCCCGCCAAAGAGCCGAGGAAGTTGATATCAGATTTCAGCTCGTCGTAACCAGAAATAGTAAGCAAAGCCATTGGCTTCATTTCCCCCGCAGGCTGTGTTTGAGCAGGATTGCCTTGTGCTCGGGGGGCCGTTTGGTCACTCTTTGCTGGGGTGGCAGCAGGTTGCGACCAGCAAGCAGATGCAGATGACAGTAATATGCTTAGTGTTAGGAAAACATGCAATTTCCTAGAGTTCCATGTAGATCGGCGATTGTTCACAATGATTCTCCGTAGGTTAAAAAAGAGACCAAAAAGGTTCTCCAGCATTACGCGGTACACAGCGATGAAGTTCCTGATAACCGCCAAATGTTTTGGCACACTGTGAGCTAGTTATACTGTTATACGAGCGGCAGGACGAGGTTCTTGCCAGAATTTGCGAGAATTTCCTACTTGGGAAATGCCAGACAGGCAACCGACAGAAATCTAGTCGCCGAGGCAGATGCATCGCTCAATTACAGAGTTAACAGGGCCGATTTTTGCTGAAATGACCCTTCTAGAGCTACCTTTCACGGAAGGTAATTCGGCCCTTGGTGAGATCGTAGGGCGATAGCTCGACCCGGACTTTGTCTCCCGGAACGATGCGGATAAAGTGCTTTCGCATTTTGCCGGCGACATGGGCCGTTACGACATGTCCACCTTCAATTTCTACTCGAAATCGAGTATTCGCGAGGGCTTGAGTTACTAATCCCTCTACTTCGAGGGCTTCTTCCTTTTGCTTCGACATATGTTCTCCGAGTGCGACAACCGTACAGTAATCTGCCTGACTCCTATACAAGCAGAAGTAAGGCACCAGACCCTATAATATTACCATTATTAATATCACAAACCAAGGTGAGAGTCTGGAAATAAAGCGGTAATACCCAATCTGTGCTTGCTCTAGGGTTGTCCCTATGGTCTGGGGGATGCTTCTTGAAGCACTGATTTGGTCGTGATTGGTCGGAAATAGGGGGATTTTGACGATCAAAGGGGGGATTCATCTCCATGTAAGCTTTCAGCTAGTTTGACGTAACTGCAATGAGCAAGAGAATATAGCATTAGACTTAAAGATAGGTGAAAATGTTGGCTTCCCTTTCAGACAGCACAGCAAATTTCCCATTTCTCTCTGCGTCCCAGTGTCGATGTAGGATAAGATTCCTCCTGAAAGATTTGAATCATTCAATTTGTCCATCGTAAACCCTATTTTTTCACTTTTAACCTGTGTCGACACCTTCCTCTTCCTCGGATCCTTCTCAATCCTCTGCGGACCAGGGCGCTGGCGCATCGCTTGATGACGAGGCCGTCCAACGCGCCAAGTTTGAGATTCAGAGCCTTGTCCAAGAAGTGGTTCAACTCAGTAGATCCGATGTTGAGCCAGGGGAGTTTTACTCGGCAGCGATGGACAAAACAGTCTCTGCCCTCGTAGCCGTCGGCGGAGTTGTCTGGATGCTCGATGAGGGAGGACCTCTGAAGCTGGAGTATCAGGTCAATCTGCGCGAGACGGGATTGGCAGAAAGTGAGGAGGCTCAGATTCAGCATGGCCGACTGCTCACTCAAGTGATTGAAAAAGGCGAGCCTACGATGGTTCCTCCTTTCTCGGGAGGCAACGCTGAGAATCAAGAAGCGGCCGCAAATCCCACCGAGTTTCTTCTGTTACTTGCCCCGATCACCAGTGATCGGGGAGTCGAGGGTGTACTCGAAGTTTTTCAACGCCCCAGGGCTCGGCCCAGTAGCCAGCGCGGCTATCTAAGATTTCTAGTGCAGATTAGCGAGCTGGCAGGAGAATATGTAAAAAACCGTCGTTTGCAGCATTTCGCTACGAAGCAGACTTTATGGGAGCAGCTTGAGGCGTTTACCACCCTTGTTCACAGAGCGCTCGATTCGCGTGAGACAGCCTACACGATTGCCAACGAAGGGCGCCGCCTCATCGGTTGCGATCGAGTCACAGTGGTATTACGCAAGGGAACCAAATACGAAGTTACTGCTATCAGCGGTCAAGATACGTTCGACAAACGTTCCAATGTAGTCAGGCTACTAAGAAATTTGGCTACCACTGTTTCACGAACGGGTGAAGATCTCTGGTTTACCGGTGACACTACCGATTTGGCTCCACAAGTAGAGAAGGCAGTCAATGCCTATGTCGATGAGTCTCATACGAAGCAGTTGGCAGTTTTGCCTCTGCGAGAATCCGACAAAGAACTGGAAGAGACTCCGGAAGACAAACGAGACAAGCGTCGTGAAAACATCCTTGGGGCAATAGTTATTGAACAATTGGTCGACAGTCGACCTCCAGAAGGCATGCTCCAGCGGATTGACGTGGTTCGCCGTCATAGTGCCACTTCGCTAACGAATGCCCAGGAGTTCGAAGGCTTATTTCTCTTGCCCCTTTGGCGGACCCTCGGTAAGACCAAGGTGCTGCTCACGGCGCGGAACTTGCCTAAAACGGTGTTGGCTGCGATTGCCATCTCAGGAATCATTGCTGCACTCTGCACGGTTCCATATGACTTCACGATGGTTGCTGATGGAAAGCTGCTGCCTGAAGTGCGCCGCAACATCTTTCCCGGGATTGACGGTTTGGTGACAAAGGTGCCAGTAAGCCATGGACAGTATGTCAACAAGGGAGATGTACTGGCGATCTTGCAGAGTCTTGAACTGGAGGCACAATTCACCGAACTTCAGGGAGAACTCGCTAGCAATCTGGAAGAAACCATCACTACCGATCGACAACGGCAGATGCTCAGCGATAATCCTCAGAAGGATCCTGCAGAAGTCGAACAACTCACGGGTCGCCTGGCGCAATTAGATGCTACGCGACTCAGTCTGGAGAAACAGTACGAACTCTTGGAGGAGAAAAAAGAGCGTCTCACTGTCACGAGTCCAATCAATGGAAAAGTCGTTACGTTTCGCGTGCGAGAGTTGCTGGAGAATCGCCCCGTTAGCCGTGGCAATCGTCTTATGGAGATCGCTGATCCGTCAAGCGACTGGGAGTTGGAGATCTATCTTCCCGAAGCCAAAATGGGTCATGTCATTGAGTATCTGCAGCAGCTGCGTAAGACTGATCCCGATGCTAAGCTGGAGGTTTCCTTTATTCTGGCAACGCATTCCTCGGAGCACCTCACGGGAACGGTTGAGGAGATCGACACCAGTGCAGAGGTGATTGGAGAAGAGGGCAATACGGTCCGAATGAGGGTTGCCTTCCCTCAGGAGGACTTAAATCGCCTCGTTGACGACCCTGCGAATCAGCTTAAAGTGGGTGCCGATGCCAAAGCAAAAATAATGTGTGGCAAGCAGCCAGTAGGGTATGTGCTGCTCCACGACCTATTTGAGTTCGTGCAGTCGCGAATCCTCTTCAGGCTATGAGGGACTCTACTAATAGCCTTCGCCGGAAGGGGATTGGTTGTTTGCTTGGAGGGCAACCATCGCCTTTCGGCGACTGCTAGTAGGGGGCAAGCAAGAAGTTGTTTTAGGAGCAGATTGATGAGAGTGATATTGTCGTTGTGCTTGCCTTTATTTTGGGCATTACCTCTATACGCGGAAGTTAGCTCCGAGAATCCTGTCTTTGAGCGTTGTTTGGTCACAGTAAAAGACGAGGTGGAAATTCCCGCGCAGAAGGATGGTGTGCTGACGGAGTTGCCCGTGATCGAAGGTTCGCAGGTTGAGAAAGGTGAAACGCTGGCAGTGATCGACGATCGTGAAGCGAAAGCAGCAGTTAAGGCGGCACAAGCTGGGCTGAGGGCAGCGGAGGAGCGGGTCAAGGATGATATTGAAGAAAAGTATGCCGTCGCAGCAAGGGATGTTGCCAGAATAGATTTGAAAAAGAGTCAAGAAGCGAATCAACGCACTCCTGGTTCGGTTCCTGACATCGAAGTTATTCAGAAAGAACTAGTTGTCGAGAAGTCAGATCTCCAAATCGAAAAAGCGCAAAAAGACCGGGTTATGGCCGGTCTTGAAGCCGATACCAAGCGAGCTGAACTTGAAGCCGCACAAGTTTCTTTAGACAAAAGAATTATTTTAGCACCGTTTGCTGGAGAAGTCGTAAAGCTTCATCGCGAAAAATCGGAGTGGGTCAATCCAGGAGACCCGATCTTGACACTGATGCGATTCGATACCTTGGAGGTCGAGACACGGGTACCTGCCCGGAACTATGATCGCAATGAACTCTATGGCCGTGATGTGACTGTATCGTTCTCTCGAGCGCACGGCCGAGAAGTAAAGCTACCAGGAAAAATTGTCCACGTGAGTCAGTTGATCCAGAGTGGCGGCGATTTTATTGTGCGAGCCGAAGTTGAGAACAAAAAGGAAGGCGACTTTTGGGCCGTCCAACCTGGAACGGGACAACGAGCAAAAATGACTATTCAATTGAAATGATTGCGGGTTCCTGGTTGTTGAAGCTCAACTGACAACGTACCGCTAACTACTTGCAAACATGGCTACATTGTCCGAAAGCATTGTATCGAGTTCCTCGCGGAAACTGAAAATCCGCGTGCGGCCTGATCTGAAAGCTCGGCGGCAGCGTTACCAAGGGCGGGTCTATTGGGTAGTCAAGGATCCAGTCGGGTTGCAGTACTTTCGTTTTGAAGAGGAAGAATTTGCCATCTTGCAGATGCTCGACGGCGAATCGAGTTTGGAAGAGATTGCCGAGCGTTTTGAGAAAGATTTTCCCCCCCAGACCCTGCGAGTCGAGGAACTGCAAAACTTCATAGGGATGCTCCACCGCAGTGGTTTAGTGCTATCGGACTCGGCAGGGCAAGGGGTGCAACTGAAGAAGCGGCGCGACGAACGCAAACGCCAGGAATTGATCCAAAACTTCAGTAACATTCTCTCGTTTAGAATGCGGGGGATAGATCCAGAACGTATTCTCAATGCGATCTATCCTTGGGTGCGCTGGTTTTTCTCGGTTCCTGCTACGATCTGCGCATGCACTCTTGCCCTATGTGCCCTCTCACTGGTCATCGTGCAATTCGACGTTTTTCAGTCCAAGCTGCCCTCGTTTCAATCGTTTTTCGCAGCTCAAAACTGGCTGATAATTGCTGGCGTACTAGCCTGCACGAAGATTATCCACGAATTTGGCCATGGCCTCTCCTGTAAACATTTTGGTGGGGAATGCCATGAAATGGGAATCATGCTTTTGGTGCTAACTCCGTGTTTGTATTGCAATGTGTCTGACTCGTGGATGCTGCCGAATCGGTGGCATCGGGCTGCGATTGGGGCGGCGGGTATGTATGTCGAAGTGGTGATCGCCTCGATTGCCACATTTATTTGGTGGTTTAGCGAGCCGGGTTTCCTGAATTATCTCTGCCTCAACATTATGTTTGTCAGTTCTGTAAGCACGATCGTGTTCAATGCCAACCCTCTGCTCCGCTACGATGGGTACTACATTCTGAGTGACATTTTAGAGATTCCCAATCTTCGCCAAAAAGCAAGTGCAATACTTACTCGCAAGTTGCGTTGGTGGTGTCTGGGTTTGGAAGAGCCTGAGGACCCTTTTTTGCCCCATCGCCATCAGGGATGGTTTGCTTTCTACACCGTCGCTTCGTTCTTTTATCGTTGGTTTGTCTTGCTGTCGATTCTTTATTTTCTCAACAAGGTGTTCGAACCGTATGGACTCAAAATCGTGGGACAAGCAATCGCTGTGGCGTCGCTTTACGGTATGATCGTGATGCCACTTTGGAAGGTTTTCAAGTTTTTTCGCGTACCGGGAAGGGTAAGTAAAGTGAAAAAGGCCCGCATGTTTGCCTCATTGGCGTTGCTGGCGGCAGTGATAGGAGGAATTCTCTTTATCCCTTTTCCGTCGAGCGTCACCTGCGAATTCGAACTCCAGCCGCGTGGCTCGGAGTCGGTCTACATTGACGTGGCTGGCACGCTCGAAGAGGTGTTGGTCGAACCCGGACAGCATGTCGATCAAGGTCAATTGTTGGCCCGCTTGAGTAATATCGATCTGGAACTCGAGATCGAAAGATTGTTGGGACAACGCGAGGCTAACCAGGCGCAACTCGATAGCCTGTATCAGATGCAGTTTCATGATCAGAACGCAGGTCTGCAGATAGAAGTAGTCCGCAAACGGCTAGCTTCACTCGATGAGCAACTAGTGCAGAAGCAGCGTGACCTTGATCGGTTGAATCTGACTGCGCCCCGCGCTGGCATTGTGATTCCCCCGCCCTATAGGCCGGAATCTCGAACCAATCCCGAGGTGGAACTGGCTAGTTGGTCGGGTTGGCCCACCGACAAAAAGAATCTGGGGGCTACATTTTCACCCGACGGATCAGAGAACCTATTCTGCCAGATTGGTGATCCAAATGAATGGGATGCAGTTCTCGTGATTAATCAACGCGATCTGGACCTCGTCCGAGAAGGCCAGGAGGTTCGGCTCATGTTCAACGAGTCTGCTTACCATGTGTTTGTCAGTTCACTCGAATCGGTGGCTGATGACGAAATGAAGCATATCAGTCCGCGCCTGGCTAGCACATCAGGAGGTCCAGTCCCCGCACAGCATGACCCCGGTGGCGAGGTTCTGCCACTCGATACTTCCTATCAGGCAGAAGTGAAATTGGACAACTCACTAGGAATGTTCTGTAACGGTTTGACGGGTACAGCACGGATTAAGACCGCTCCTCGCACCCTGGCTAGCCGTTTAGTGCGTTACATTACGCGGACATTCAACTTTGATTTGTAGAAAACTGTTCTGCTTTCCGCTACGTTCCCGAGTAGCTTCTTGAGTCATAGCTGTGGTTGATGAAGCAATGCTAAGATAGCTTATGCTCGAAAGTCACCAACTTTTTCCCAAAGCTAAGACTGGCTTGTTCCGCTTTCGAACTTTCCAAAGATCATTCGTCCAGCGCTGGTCTGCAGAACACTTGTTACGTTGACATTGACGTTTTGGCCTACCTGGTCACGACCTCCTTCGATGACAACCATAGTGCCGTCTTCCAGGTAGCCTACCCCTTGCCCGGGTTCTTCGCCCGGTTTGATCACGCGTACTTCAAGCTGTTCCCCGGGGAGAAAAATGGGTTTGAGGGCATTGGAAAGATCGTTGAGATTTATCACTCCCACGTTGTGAAGCTTCGCAACTTTGTTGAGGTTGTAGTCGTTTGTCACGACCTTTCCTTCGAGGTGTTTAGCCAAGAGTACCAACTTTTGGTCGACGGTATGGCCAGCAAATTGGGGCAACTCGCGGTCGAAAATCTGTAGATCAACTTTGGGATCTGACCGCAGACGATTGAGAATATCCAATCCCCGACGACCTCGAGCCCGGCGGAGTCGATCGCCGGAATCAGCAATTGCCTGCAATTCTGCGACGACGAATTGTGGCATTATCAGTTGATTGTCAACGATATGTGTTTCGACTACATCGGCAATTCTGCCATCGATTACAACACTCGTGTCTAGCACATACGGTTTGAGGCCCTTAATTTCTTTGGCGAATTCGACGTAAGGGATAATGAAGCGAAAGTCATCCTTGGTCTGCAAAAGCACGCTGATGCACAAGTAGCAAACGATAGTGGCCAGAGCAAGTCGAATCCAATCAGGCAACCAATTTGGAGTTGTCGGCAAGAGGGGTTGGAGTGCAATCTGCAAAACATAAGTTAGGAACAAGCCGATAATCATACCAAAATAGACGGCCGTTATTGTATCAAGCTGTTTGCGCCTGATCCGAGCGTCAGCTACCAGCACACCAATCGCAACTAAGAGGACTCCCAAGAATGCCACCCAGGGAAGCCAGGCATTGTCACTTCTGAGCGAGTCAGTCTGAAGCAGTTGAAAGCCCAAAGTGATGGCCAGCATCAGGAACAAGCAGCGCAGGATCAACAGGGCCATAAGATTTGCAGGGAGGAATGTTGGGTTGCTTTGGCACAGATTGCTGTGGCGGGTATGAAACCTTCATTCTACCAAGCGGATGCTGTCGAGCCAGCCCTTTCGGGAGGCGGGGAAAGGGAGGAAGAGGGAAAGTATGACGTCACTATTGCCATCATTCCCCCTGTTCCTTCATTTCTCGAAAGCGGTTCAACGCGAACCGGTCGGTCATGCTTGCCAGATAGTCGCAGGTGGCACGGAGTGCCCCATCTGGTTCTATACGGGCCTGAAAGCGGTTGGGAAGTAAAGCTGGGTCACGACTATAGTGGGTGAATAGTGCTCGTACCGATTCGGCAGCAATTTCCCGTTCGGCCAGAACGGTCGGATGACGATAAACATTCTCAAACAAGAAGCTTTCAAGGTCGCTTTTCTTGGCAGCAACTTCAGCAGAAGGGGTGACCAGGCACTGTCCAGAACTTAAAACATCCTCCAAGTTGCCGATCGACGAGAGTCGCTTTCGAGTGGATTCGACCAGGTCACTTACCAGCGTTTCAATGAGATGGTGAATAATTGTTCGACGGAACATCTCAGGTTCCAGGTTCGCGTATCGGCGATTAACCTGTTGGGCGGCTTCCTGCCAGAGTGGCACCGAGAGCAGATCCTCAAAATTTAAGAGGCTTAGTTCCAGGGCATCGTCGGCATCGTGGGTGTCATAGGCAATGCTATCGGCAGCGTCGACAACTTGCACTTCCAACAGCGGCTGTACCTGCGATACGGACCCCTGCTTTCTGGCACGAACTCGTTGGCCTGAGAGTACTTCCTCTGTCAGATTCAAACCGGGAAACTCCGGATAGCGATTCTCCAACAGGGTGACGATCCGCACTGCATGGCGATTGTGATTGAATCCGCCGATTTCCCTGCAACACTCATCAAGAATCTTTTCGCCTGCATGTCCGAATGGCGGATGGCCGATGTCGTGCATCAAAGCAAGAGCTTCGATCAAGTCTTCATTGAGCCGTAACACGCGGCCAATGGTGCGCGCAATTGAGGCAACTTCGAGCGTATGGGTAAGTCGTGAGCGATGGTAGTCGCCAAGCTCGCCAGTGAAAACTTGAGTCTTATGGGCCAGTCGGCGGAAGGCGCTGGAATGTACAATGCGATCGCGATCTCGTTGGAATGCACTTCGATAGGGATGAGCTTGCTCAGAGTGTTCGCGCCCTTTCGAGTGGTCACTGTGCATCGCGTAGGGTGCTAAGTGGGCCTTATCGCGATTCATGACATTCCTCACTCGCTTTGCTTAGCAATTCCCAAACTGCTTCGAGTGACTGCGGAATCACTCGCGCTCCCGCGACAGTGGGCATGAAATTGTTGTCACCCGGCCAGCGAGGCACCAAATGCCAGTGCAGATGACCCGGAACTCCAGCCCCGGCAACGCGTCCCTGATTGAGTCCAACATTGAAACCCTCAGCAGAGAGATGAGTGCCGATCAACTTGGTGAAGTTTGAAAGAGCATTCATCGCGGCGAGATGCTCCTGTGGAGAGAGGTCGTGCAAATGCCCAACATGCCGCAACGGAGCTACCAACAGATGGCCATTTGTATAAGGGTAGCGATTGAGCAGAGTCACGCAAAAGTCGGATCGAGCGACAACCAAATCCTGTCGATCCCCTGCTGCCTGATTCGAGTACTTCGCCGCAGCGCGGCAGAGAAAACAGGTCTCCACTGCCTCAGGTTGCCATTGTTGGGGAGTCAGTTCAGGTTCTGGCGTAGCATCATTGCCAGCGATGTAACCGATTCTCCAAGGTGCCCAGATTCGCTGTTCGTCCATTATTAGTTTCTTGCTCAAATGCTCGATCAGTCTGACTCTTTCGGTCGCTTTCTGTAAAACACATTTCCTCGGAGGAATTTAGGCCCTCTAACTGCTGGCAGCAAGACCGGCCTGATTGATCTACCTAACGTGGGCTGGTGCCCTGAGGCTGCAATCGGCATAATCCCCACTCATCCAACCTCTGACATTGTAGGCATTTCATGCGATTTCGTGTCAAACTCGACCTGTTTGCTGGTCCCATGGATCTATTGTGGTATCTGGTTCGCAAGCAGGAACTAGATGTCATGGATATCCCCATTGCCCGTGTTACCGAGCAATATTTGGAGATGATTGCTGTCTTAGAACAGATCGATGTCAATGCTGTCGGAGATTTTCTGGAATTGGCGACGCGTTTAATGGAAATCAAATCACGAATGATTTTGCCTCGGCACGAAGAGGAGGACAAAGAGGAGAGCGAAGTCGAAGACCCACGGCATGACATCGTCCAGCGCTTGTTGGAATACAAGAAATACAAGGATGCCGCCAGTATGCTCGCCGAGCGAGGCCAACTCTGGCAGAGGCGGTTTGCCAGGCGTGCCAACGACCTACCGACGGGTGGGGTTGATCCCTCGGAGCAGCCTATTCACGAAGTAGAGATGTGGGATCTCGTGAGTGCTTTCGCGCGAGTTGTTCGCGATAACGCCGTAGTGAAGCCCTCAGCCATTCGCTATGACGACACGCCCATCGAAGTCTATATGGATAGAATCCGAGAGCGGTTGGCGAGTCAGCCAAGAATCGCCTTTACCAGTCTCTTCCATTCGGACATGATCCGCTCGCAAATGATCGGAATTTTCCTGGCTGTTTTGGAACTTATCCGGCACCACAATATCCAAGCGGAGCAGACAGAATTGTTCGGTGAAATTTGGATTTCTGTTAGGGCCAGTGAGATTGTAGACTCTCAAACAGCAGCATAGGGTAGCTACAGGACTTGCTTCCTTATGCCGCCTTTCCTGAACTTGCTTGCTCGTCTACCATGAGGAATTCTAGCAAGCATCCCGCATTGTATCCCTGATGATCGAAAACGCAGCAGTACAAACGCTCGTCCATGACGGACTCACGATTGAAGGCTATTCCCGAGCAGCCGTTCAGACGTATTGGCGAATTCCAGAGTTGAAAATCGGTTTTGATCTTGGAGCTCAGCCATGGTCTTTCATGGGGACCGAGACTTGGTTCGTATCGCATGGGCATCTGGACCATATAGCTGCGTTGCCCGTCTATGTGGCCCGTCGGCGCATGATGAAAATGGACCCTCCACGGATTTTCATGCCACCGGAGACCATCGATCCAATGAAACGGATTATGCGACAATTTACACGCCTGGACCGGGGTCGAATGCCCTGTGAATTACTTCCCGTTCAGGCGGGTGATGAGATCGAGTTGAGCCGCGAATTAGTTGTAACCGTTTCGACCACAAAGCACACGGTTCCTTCCCTTGGATATCTCGTATGGGAACGCCGGCATAAGCTCAAAACCGAGTATCAGGGCTTGGCTGGGAATCAAATTCGTGACATTCGCCTAAGCGGCCAGGAAGTGACCGACGAACAACGTCGTCCACTGGTCGGATATTTGGGAGATACCGCTCCACAGGGTCTGGATGATTGCCCCGCGATGTACGAGGCAAAGATTCTAATCTGTGAGATGACTTTTGTTTCTCCAGAGCATCGCAAGGAGCGTATTCACAAGTTCGGCCACATGCACTTGGACGATTTCGTCGAGCGTCGGGAAAGGTTCCAAAACGAACTTATCATCGCTTCCCACCTAAGCACACGTTACCACACCAACGCCGTACGTCGACAAGTG
This sequence comes from uncultured Planctomycetaceae bacterium, assembly GCA_937925545.1. Classification (GTDB taxonomy): domain Bacteria; phylum Planctomycetota; class Planctomycetia; order Pirellulales; family Lacipirellulaceae; genus Bythopirellula. The sequence goes on along the minus strand of CALALR010000010.1, from coordinate 229,136 downwards.
GAGCGGGCAGTACCTGACATGCTTGGCGGGCGGTTGAAGCTGTGGCTTTGACGTTTTCGAATATGAGAAAGCTCAGGACCTCATGCACTGGGTTAGCCCTGCTGATAAACTATACTTCGCTTGTTAATGCACCCGTTGTCCCGGTACGGCACCAGCATCGGGTGAAAGAACGAACACGTCTTTGCCCCCTGGGCCGCTGGCGACTACCATGCCTTCGCTTAGTCCGAATGACATTTGGCGAGGAGCGAGGTTGGCGACCATCACCACCAGGCGTCCGACGAGTTGTTCTGGCTCATAAGCCGCCTTGATCCCGGCGAAAACCTGTCGGGTTTCACCGCCGCCGAGACTCAATTTTAGTTTCAATAGCTTTCGTGCTTCAGGAACAGCTTCGGCCTCAATAACCCGAGCCACTCGGAGGTCGACTTTGGTGAAATCCTCGAACGTGCATTCAGAGGCGAGGGGTTCTGCGGCGAGGGCATCCCCGCTATCGTTCCAGCGGTCTTCTGGAGACGCTTTCTCGCCCGATGTTGGGGCAACTTCGCCTTGTTTAGATTCTTCAATCATTGAGTGTACATCCTTTTCTTCGATTCGCTTGAGCATGTGTTGAAACTTTGCGACCTGGGTACCTACAAGCGGCTTCTGTGTCTGGTCCCAAGAAGTGATTGGATCGTTAAGCAGTTCGCCGGTTTGTTCAGCCAAGCGTGGCAGCACAGGAGCGAGATAGATCGCGATTTGCCGAAATAGGTTCAGTGCGATCGTACAAACGTCTTGCAGACGTTGAGCTGAAGCTGGGTCTTTTCGCAGCTCCCAAGGTTTGTTCTCTTCCACATATGGATTGGCTCGATCTGCCAAACCAAGGATCAGTCGCATTGCACGGCTGTAGTCACAGTTTTCATAGGCATCGGCAATTTCCTCACCGAGCTTGGCAGCATGTAAAAACAGTCCTCCATCGTCGGGATATCCTTGGGAAAGTCCCGTCTTTTCAACGAACTTAGCGGTGCGGCTGGCAAGGTTGACCACCTTTCCGACCAAGTCTGTGTTTACTTTGGAAATGAATTCATCCAGAGCCAAATCCAGGTCATCGACGTGGTCGTTGAGCTTCGACGCGTAGAAATACCGCAAATAGCTTGGGTCCAGGTGATTTAAATAGGTTCGGGCGTTGATGAAGGTGCCTTTGCTCTTGGACATCTTTTCACCATCGACCGTGAGGAACCCGTGAATATGCACCTTGGTGGGCAGACTATATCCAGCCGTCTTGAGCATTCCGGGCCAAAACAAGGTGTGAAAGTAGGTGATGTCCTTCCCGATGAAGTGGTGAATTTCGGTGTCAGGTGATTTCCACCAGTCGTCGAAGTTCCCCCCGTGTTTGTCGCACCACTGCTGCGTTGAAGCCATGTAGCCAATCGGAGCATCAAACCAGACGTACCAGTAGTTTCCTGGGTAATCGGGGATTTCAAAACCGAAATAGGGAGCGGGTCGGGAGATATCCCAGTCTCTCAGGGGCTCCCCAAGAAAATGTCCTCTCAGGTAGTTCGCGATTTCCGGCTGGAGATGATCGCCACTTTGGGACCAGGTTTCAAGGAAGTCATGTAGTTGCTCCAGTTCGATAAACAGATGCTTGGCAGAACGAACTTCGGGAGTGGCACCACTAAGCGTACTTTGCGGATTGATTAAGTCGGCAGGGGTGTAAGTTGTTCCACACTTGGAGCAATTGTCACCCGGTTGGTCAGTTGCATTGCATTTGGGACAAGTCCCACGCACAAAGCGATCGGCGAGAAATGTGCCAGCTACAGGATCAAAAAGTTGCTCGACATCCTTTTCTTTTACCAGACCTGCTTTGCGAATCGACTTCCACATGATCCGACATAAGCGTTCATTTTCTGGGTCATTAGTACTGCCGAAATTGTCGAAGGAGATGTCAAACTCCTCCAGGTCAGCCACATGAGCCGCTTGCATGCCGGCGATCAATTCGGCCTCACTACGCCCTTCTTCGCGGGCACGGATCATCGTGGCCGTGCCGTGGGTGTCGTCGGCACAGACATAGAGACACTCATTTCCGCGCAGCCTCTGAAAACGAACCCAGATATCGGTTTGCACCGTTTCAAGAATATATCCCAGGTGAATGTGGCCATTCACATAGGGGAGGGCTGAGGTGACAAGGATTCGGCGTTTGGGCATCGTGGTTGAGAATTGCTAGCTGAGCGTTAGTGATAGTGCTGGCCTATTGTAGCGAGCGTTTTCGAATCGCGGGAGGGTGCTCTATCAGTTAGGTACGCAATGTGCATTAATCGCAGAATGTTCGAGCGGGAAATTCAGCGTGGCAGCAATGCTGTCTAGAGAGATATTCGCGAAAACATCGACTTTGCATCGAAGTGAGGTATGCCATTAGCGATTTGCCCTTGTAAGATTTACCAATCTTCAGGTAAGTATCCCTCTTACAAGAATGAATGAACTCGTTCGTCAGGCTATCAAGCCGCTCGAACACTGTTGATGATCCCTGTGGCTCAGTTCATTGTTTGTGGAGAAGGATCTCCCAACGAAATGGAATGGGTGAGTTTATCTTGTCCTGTGTGCCAGTGGGATGTTACGAATCCGCATAGACCGGGTATCCATGGAGGGAACCGATGGTCGCGTCGAAACTTTGCTTTTTATCTGCTTGTAGCATCTTGCTAGGCAGTCTTCTTTCAGTAAGCGTTTGTCAGGCTGAGACGCTCCTATTGAATTTCTGTTCAGTTACTTGTGGGCCCTGCCAACAAATGCGCCCCACGATTGAACGGCTTGTGGCAGACGGCTACCCGGTGCGTCATGTCGATATAGGGCAGGAACCCGAAATCAAACAGCGATTTCGTGTGGATGTTGTTCCGACGTTCATTGTTGTCAACGATGGTCGTGAAATCGCTCGCATGACCGGGCCTGGCTCCTACGAACAGTTGGTAGAAATGCTTACGGCTGCCCAGCGATCTAATAGCGCTACTACTCCAGTTGTCCCTGTATCAGCGCAAGCCCCCCCTTCCCCTCAAACAGTTCAAAATGAATTCAATCAGCCGGTGCCTAACCGAATTTTAGAGATTCAGGATCCCAATCGCCCACGGGTACCAATTGCCAATACGACCACTGGACAGGCTGCCACGGTTGAAGTTTCACAAGATTTTTCAGCAAAACTCCTGGAGGCAACCGTGAAACTTTCAGTCGAGGATGCCGATGGTGTGTCAGCAGGGACGGGAACAATAATCGATGCCCAAGGGGGAGCCGCACTCATCCTGACTTGTGGGCACATCTTCCGCACCTCCCAAGGGAAGGGTCCGATAACGGTTACGATGTACTCAGCGTCCCCTGGAGGAGCGCAGGTTCGTGAAACTGTCGCTGGCGAATTATTGAATTACGATCTGGAACGTGACCTGGCTTTAGTGGTTATACGTCCAACCTCACCGGTGGAAGCCCGGCGGATTGCCTCTCCTAATACGCCTCTTTCACCAGGAGCACCCGTAATCACTGTCGGTTGCAATCAAGGAGCGAATCCCACCGCAATTTCTTCGCAAATCACAACGGTTGACCGCTATAAGGGCGCCCCTAACGTTGAGGTGGCAGGAGCACCGATTGAGGGACGCAGTGGTGGTGGACTCTTCAATTCTGACGGGCAACTCATCGGGGTATGTTTTGCTGCCGATCCTCAAGGCAATGAGGGACTCTACGCGTCACTGCCCTCGATCCAGGAAAAACTTCGCAGTTTGAACTTGGCGATGGTTTACGAGGCCTCTGCTAGCCCTGTGAATGCCAGTGGGCCGCAAGCTTCGCTTGCTAGTATCACGGACAGAGAAGGACTCTCCGTGCGTGGTCAAAATGCTGCGGAGGAGTTGGATGCTGCAGATCCTTCATTCCCAGGTCAAGCCGCGCAAGTCCAATCTACCCTCAATCCGCAGGAAAGGGCCGCTCTGGCGGAAATTAAGCGCCGGGGATGTGATTCGGAGGTGATATGCATTGTCAGGCCACGCGATCCAAACGGGAAAAGCGAAGTGATCACCCTGGGAAGCGTATCTCCGCAGTTCGTCGAAGCACTGACCCAGCAGCAAGGCGTCTCACACACCTCTTCACCGGCAACTGCCGCAGCGGGTCAATTGCTGCGGTAGCGTCCTCTGACCGGCACAACTAGTACGATAGTTACTACCCTGGCATTGCCGGATTTGCCATTTCCCATCCCCTAGGTTCAACCTCTCCCAGCGACCTAAGCTTGCGATATGCCTAGAGCTCTGTTTAGTAGCGCTGCTATTGCGGAGCAAAAGGAGACTTTGAACAGATTGTATTTGCAGGGAAATGATCGATGGGAATGCTTATTGCAATTTTGTCTTTGTTTAATATTGCGCTTGGTTATGGACTAGCGGTTTATTTGCGAAGAACCATAGTTCAACCTGTGCAAGCAACCGCAAATTCGCCGAAGAGTAGCGCCGAAACTACCCATGCTGTCGTAGATACGGAACTTTCAGAAACAACTACGCGTGAGTCCCCAGATTCAGTCATCCCGGCAACAGTCGCAGAGGAACTCACTGATGGGAATAAGTCTGAAGAGCTTGAACAGGCAAGTGATCTATTCACTCCTGCCGAGACTGTAGCACAGCATCTCGAATCGATGAGCGAAGAAAACTCCTCAGAGGAAACTGCGAATATAGAGGAGTCACAGCCTGCCGTTGATGAAGAAAATGTGCTGGCTGGTATTGAGGCATTTCGAGCCCAATTGGCTCAGATGAAAGATGAAAGTTCAGCGCAATCCGTCGAAGAAGTGAATCCTGTTTGAATGTAAACATTGCCTCCGTTGACGGTTGTTAGGTCAGTCGCGACTTATTTGACAATGCGATTGGCAAGAGTTCGCCCTGTGGTGCTGAGAGGAAGCTCAGCAAGTTGCGCGGGTTTGATCCACTGCATTCCAGGTTTCAGCCGACCCGAGACAAATTTGGCCGTGTAACAATCAAGTGTGATGCGGTAGCGTGTTACGCCGTGCTTAATTGTAGTTATGTGCCCGTCTAGCTCGACCAATACGGCAGTCTGCTCACGAACCTTTTCGATCAGTTCTTTCTCGACAAACATAGGTTCCTCGCTTTCGATTTTGAAGCGAGGGAAATCCCAAAGCCCCGCCCACCGCTCAGTTTGGCCGCACTGGCGTACAATCAAACGTTCGTTCTTGCGCACTACGACAGCGACTTCTCGAATATCGGTGAACTTTATTCTTGTCGAAACTCGAGGTAATTGATTTTGCAGCCCAGCATTGAAAGCACCACAGTTGTTTGAAACTGGGCATTGATCACATTTCGGTTGGGTTGCAGTACAAACCAGAGAGCCCAGTTCCATGAGTGCCTGATTGAAACGAGCCACGTTAGCCTTTGGCAAGATTTCCTCTGCCGTAGCCCACAGCAAGTGCTGTCCTGGAGCTTTCAGCGGATCTTTGGTATAGGCTAGCAATCTTGCCAGCAAGCGTATGGTGTTAGCCTCCAGGATAGGTGCCCGCTGCCCAAATGCAATCGAGGCGATTGCCCCTGCCGTATAGCGACCTATCCCCGGCAGAGACATCAGAGTAGCGACATCTCGGGGAATCTCTCCCTGGTGTTCAGCGACAATCTGTTTGGCTGCTGCATGAAGCCCTCGCGCTCGACGATAATAACCTAGTCCCTCCCACAACCGCAGCACCTCCGATTCCTTAGCTACGGCTAGTTTCTTGATGGTTGGAAACGCCTTAATAAATCGTAGGAAGTAGGGCTTTACGGTTTCTACTTGCGTCTGTTGGAGCATCACCTCGCTTATCCACACACGATAAGGATCCTGTGTTTTGCGCCACGGGAGATCTCGCTCATGCCTGGCATACCAATCCAGTAGCCGTCGCCAGAAATACTGCTTCCACTTCGTGCTGAGAGCTGGAGACGTGCAGTCCGTTGCCATGAGTGATGGAATTACTTTGGTTAGTCACGACGCGTCCGCCGAATTCATTTGGCAGAAGCTGAGCGAGTTAGCGAGTTAAAGTGATCAAAGTTTCTTCGGCAGGGAATCAAGTTGCTCGATTTGAACCACAATCTTGCTGCTTGATGCGCAACTTCCACAAGCCCCGCAGCTATTTGATGAGCCGCGTATTAACCGCAGCCAAGCCAGGCGAGCTAGATAGCTCACGGCGGCGAGAACGATCAATAGGGCTATTGCATCTTGCATATTCATAACCATATACGGCTGGAGATCTGATACGTGGCCAGCGCTCCTACGTAAGCGAGTAAGGTCATGTAAGTGAACGTGAATATGGGCCAGCGCCAACTATTGGTCTCACGGTAGATCACTGCCAGAGTGGCTGCGCACTGGGCACATAGCGCGAAAAATACCATCAGGGACAATGCCACGGGTAGATTATACACCCGTTCCCCCGTGTCGTCCCAGCGGGCAGCCTGCAAGCGCTCCTGCAGGCGAGATTGATCCCCCTCGCTCCCAACATCCAAATCACTTCCCAAGTTGTAAATCACCCCCAGTACACCCATGACCACTTCGCGGGCTGGAAATGAGGCGATTGCCGCACAGCCAATCCGCCAGTCCCAGCCCAATGGCCGGACGGCTGGTTCGATGAATTTCCCTGCTCTACCGAGGAAACTTTGTTGCTGGTGCAGACTCGCCGCAAGGTGATCCAGGTGTTCTGGTTGGTCAAACTCATCAAGTGAATTACTTGCCACTTCGTGCTCGCGGGTATCAACTTCAGTAGAGTCTATTTGAGTCTGAAGTTTATTTCGCTCGGCAGCAATTTGATTGGCCACCTTGGATTCGTTGCGGGGATAGTAGGCCAATGCCCACACGACGATCGTCACGGCAAAAATGACAGTCCCCGCTCGTTTGAGAAAGTCCCAGCCGCGCTCGGTCATGCGAAAACACACGGTCCGCAATGACGGAAGTTTGTAACTCGGCAACTCAAGAACAAATGGAGGCGTTTCTCCTCGAAGCAGCGTCCTCTTCAAAAGCCAAGCTACGACCACTGCCACGAAGATCCCCAGTAAATACATCGACAACAATGTGAGACCCCGCAGTCCAACCATACCGCCCAGGTAAGTGTGGGCGGGGACGAATGCGCCAATCAATATCACGTAGACAGGTAAGCGGGCAGAGCAACTCATCAGAGGAGCGATGAGAATCGTCGCGAGTCGATCACGGCGATTCTCGATTACCCTTGTCGCCATAATTCCCGGCACAGCGCAGGCGAACGAGGATAAGAGTGGAATAAAAGATCTACCGCTGAGCCCCACTCCAGCCATCAGACGATCCATGAGATAGGCCGCGCGGGCCATATAGCCACAGTCCTCTAACACAGCGATAAAGGCAAACAAGATCAGAATCTGTGGGAGAAAAATAACGACAGCTCCGACGCCACCAATTACGCCGTCCACGACAAGCGATTGTAGCGCTCCTTCTGAAAGCAGTGAATTCACATGCTCTCCGAGCCAACTAACTCCATCATCAACGAGATTCATTGCCGGTTCGGCTAAAATGAATATTGACGAGAACAAGAAGGCCATTACTGCTAAGAGGACCAATGTTCCCCAAATTTTATTCGTTAGCACGTGATCTATCCGGTCACTGATCGTGAGGTGTCTCTGATCGGGGACATGGACTATGCCGTCGAGCAGTTTGCCAACCCAGCCGTAGCGAGAAATTGCCTCGACGGCTGGGACTGGCAAGCCATTGTCAGCCAGTTCCTGCCGGATTTTTGTTAGCTCCTCGTGTTGAGAGGTAGTTTCGTCAGGCAGTAGTTGATATTCGAGATATCCATTGCCGTCCAAAATTAAACGGTCCACCAGAAAACGTGGTAAAGCTTCTGATCGATTTCGATTGAGATGGTCGGTCAGTTGATCGGCAAGATCGCGAAACACCGGCGGGAACGGGTCGTGTTCGGGCAGAGCAATTTCTTCGGCAACTTGGACTAGGGCGGTTTTGAGTTCGGTAATTCCCTGACCTCTGTTAGCTTGAATGGGAATCACTCTCACGCCAAGTCGCTCTGAAAGTGCTGCTACATCAATTTCGATGCCCCGATCCCCTGCGACATCGACCATGTTCAAGGCCACTACCGTGGGCAGCCCGCAAGAGAGAACCTGGCTCAGCAGATAGAGATTACGCTGTAAATTAGCGGCATCTACAATGGACAAGACAATATCAGGGGGAGACTGACAGCTTCCGCGACCCAGCAGGACGTCAACTGCCACCATTTCGTCGGGCGATCGTGGTGCCAGACTATAGGTACCGGGAAGATCTATGAGCTCAAAGGTCTGTAGTCCTTTGTTAAATCGCCCGATTTTTTTTTCGACCGTGACACCGGGATAGTTGCCTACTCGTTGGTTGATTCCCGCAAGTGCATTGAACAGAGTGGACTTACCCGTATTAGGGTTTCCCACCAAGGCAATTCGAAGCGTCGAGCGTGAGATAGTTGCGGACATTCAGCGATCATGCGAGGTCAATTGGATTTCGATCTGTTCTGCTTCATTGCGGCGCATGCAGAGTCGATATCCCCGCAGCTCGTATTCTAAAGGATCACCGAGCGGCGCCGCACCGATAAATCGAATCACCACGCCAGGCGTAACGCCCATTTCCAGAAGACGCTGTGAGAGCTCACTCCCCTGGGCGATCTGGACTACCTGGGCAGACTCCCCTCGGCTTAGCTGAGCAAGCGTCGTCATCCCGCCTGCCTTGTGGTCGTCAGTGGTGTAACCATCACTTGCAGCAACTCGTCACCACGAACACACAGTTTTGTACCGTTAATTCGCAGAATGCATGTGCTTCCCGGACGGACCATTTCTAAGTTGGAACCTTCATGGATACCCATCTCACTGAGATGTCGCACAAGTTCAGTAGACCCGGCAACCATTTGAACGATCGCTCGCTGCCCTGCAAGGAGCATAGAGAGAGATATCATCGGAAGCTGTTTATCGACAATCGACATGTTGGCAAAATAATTAGTGAGACTGGATATCAACAAATCAGGCATGATTTTACCTGCTCAATACCAGACGAGCAACGGGGCAGTGACAAGTAAATCCTTTGCTCACTGCTCCTTTAGCGCAGCCACCAAATTCATCATCGCCTGCTTGCCGTCTCCAAAGAGCATCAAACAGTTATCGGCGGCGAAAAGAGGGTTTGGGATGCCAGCAAAACCGGGGCTCAAACTTCGTTTGACCATGATCACTGTGCGGGCTTCACCGACGTTGAGAATTGGCATCCCCGCGATGGGGCTGGATGGATCAGTGTTTGCTACAGGATTCACGACGTCGTTCGCACCGATGACAATCGCAACATCACACTGGGAAAATGTCGGATTGATTTCGTCCATTTCCTTGAGTTGGTCGTAGGGAACATCGGCCTCAGCGAGCAGCACGTTCATGTGGCCAGGCATGCGTCCAGCGACAGGATGAATCGCATATTCGACGGTAACCCCCTCGGCTTCCAGCAGGGTGGCCAGCTCTCGGACGATGTGCTGTGCCTGAGCAACCGCCAAGCCATAACCTGGCACCACAATAACGCGTTGCACTCCGTCGAGTAGCATGGCCACTTCTTCGGGTGATGTACTTTTAATCTTGCCGGCGTAAACTTCGTCGTCGCTTGGCCCATCGGCGCTGGGCTCAAACTTGGCAAAGAGAACATTGATGAGCGACCGGTTCATTGCCTTGCACATGATGTTGGTGAGAATAATCCCCGAGGCTCCCACCAGGGCTCCAGCAACTATCAAAACATTATTGTTGATCACAAAGCCAGCCGCCGATGCGGCCAAACCTGAGTAGCTGTTCAAGAGAGCAATCACCACGGGCATGTCTGCCCCGCCGATGGGTGTGACGAGGAATACTCCCAGTACGAGGGCGATGGTGGTCAGCACAAAGTATTCCCAACCAGTACCATCCATCATTTCCAAGCACATCAGCAAAGTGACAGCCACCATCACGGCGTTGATCACTTGATGTCCAGGGAAACTGAACGGCTTGCGGAATTGGGGTAGTTCCTGCAATTTGCCGGCCGCCACGAGCGAGCCGGTGAAGGTGACTGATCCAATCAAACCGGCAAGTCCCGCAGCCAGTCCGGCGATGGCGACATTGCCAGTTGTCGGAGCGTTCCGCAAGACTTCGGCTCCGGCCACCAGCACCGAGGCAATGCCGCCAAAGCCATTAAATAAGGCCACGAGTTGTGGCATTTGTGTCATCTGCACGGTGTTAGCGAACCAGGTCCCTGCCGCAGTCCCCACGGCAATACCGGCAATGGCCAGCGGCCAACTCACTTGTCCACCGACCAAAGTAACCAACACGGCGATCAGCATTCCTATGGCGCCGAGTAAATTGCCTCGCACGGCTGTACGGGGATGAGTCAGGCCTTTGATTCCTAAGATGAATAGAACCGCGGCGACCAAGTACCCCAGATTGGAAAACTGGTTCCAGGTAAGTGCCTCGGTCAACTGATTTGCGACCTCATCGGTCGACGATTCGAGTCCCTGGTCGGCAATCAAAATCGGTAGATTCAAGATCTGAAACACGTCAGTATGCCCTGGTGTTTGGGAAGGAGTTATTTCTTTTTCTTGAACATGGCCAACATACGGTGAGTGACCAGGAATCCGCCAATGACATTGGTCGTAGCAAAAACTATGGCCAAAAATCCTAGCAGTCCCCCAATAAATCCCTCCCCGGCCAATAGGGCTCCGACAAGGGTAATGCCGCTGATCGCATTCGATCCGCTCATCAGCGGAGTATGCAACGTAGGGGGCACTTTGGTAATAACTTCCACGCCGACAAAGACGGCAAGAACAAAAATTGTTAGACCGGTGATGATATCCATGTAAATGTCAGTGGTTCAGTTGTCAGTTTTGCTGCCTTACGAATCCCCCGCCAAATGATCCACAGGTGGTGAGGCAGGGGGCAATACGAGGGGTTCTAAACCTAGTGTTTCGCGCATCCGGCTGTTCTGGACCTGACCATCTTTTGCGACTAAAGTGTCGCGAATGATTTCGTCTTTTAGGTCCATTTCCAGGTTTTCAGCTTTTGTCATATGCAGCAGAAAAGTAACCAGATTCTTGGCAAACATCTGGCTGGCATGCTGAGGGACCTCTGACGGAAGGTTCGTAGGGCCAAGGATTGTCACGCCGTGTTCCACCACCGTTTGGTCCGCCTGTGAGAAACAGCAATTCCCTCCTCTTTCGGCTGCCAAGTCGACAATCACCGATCCTGGCCGCATCCGTTTGACAGCATCTTCAGTAATCAACAAGGGTGAGGGCCTGCCGGGGATTGCGGCTGTGCTGATGCACACATCGCACTCAGATACCACGTCGGCCAATTGTTCCTGTTGACGCCGGACCTGGTCTTCGCTCAGTTCCTTCGCATATCCTCCTTGACCCTCCGCCTCGGCAGTGTCGAGGTTTAGTTCGACGAACTTTGCACCAAGACTCTCTATTTGCTCCTTTACCACAGGACGCACGTCGTAAGCTTGAACAATGGCTCCCAAACGACGGGCAGAAGCGATTGCTTGAAGACCTGCTACCCCAGCACCTATCACGAATACTTTGGACGCAACAAGAGTTCCCGCGGCAGTCATTAGCATGGGAAACAGCTTCGGCAAGTGATCAGCGGCCTTCAGCACGGCCTTGTAGCCGGCAATCGTTGCCATCGAGGAAAGCACGTCCATGCTCTGAGCGCGGGTGATACGCGGGATCAATTCCATCGCGAATACAATCGCACCCCGCTCAGCGAGTTCCTGGGTTGCCTGAGGATTGCCGAGTGGATCACAACCTCCTATTACCACCTGATTACGCCGTATAAGATCAAGGTCTGCTCGCCCAGCTTGTGGATTTGCACCCAGACAACGCACCTGCAAGATCACATCACCTTCGGCAAACGCCGCCTGACGATCAGGGACGATTTCGGCACCCTTGGTTTGGTAATCGTCATCAGCAAATCCTGCCGCGGTTCCTGCCCCAGCTTCCACGTGCACATGCCAACCCGCTTTCGTGAGTAGTGGGAGTACGTCGGGTACCAGCGCTACCCGGTTCTCACCAGGATACGATTCTCGAACGACGGCAACTTTCATGGCGACTTTAAGCGGGGTTGTCTGCGGAGTTTAAATTCGTGGTCAGCCGTCGTGTGGTCGCAAAACGTATCTTAGCAGGGATTACAAAGCCATTTGTTACAGACATCAGCGAAGCGAGATACCTGTGACCTCGCCAATTTTGGCACAAATCTCTGTACTTCAATAGTAGTATATCACGCATCTTTCCCATTTTAGCCTCCAAATGGTCCTTTTACCAAAATGAAAAAGGCTTTTGGGACCACGCTAATCTGATAGTTCAGAAAGGTCTTCTGTCAGAATTGGCACGGAGAAATGGGCAACTACAATGGATTCCGTAAACTCCGAAAGTCCAGGAATTGTGGAGTGTGGGTCGTTTACAATGATGCCTACAATGCCAATGCGTGTTCCCGATTTGGGGAGACTGCCACCAAAAAGGACAGGCACCGTTTCTCCTGATTCGCTCAGTTTTACCATTGCCAGAGGTCCAGCTGCAGTAGTCTCGACATGGTTAACGCGACCGGCAAGAACAATGCCTGGTGAAGGGCGTGCCTTGAACTTCCACCAAGTTTCAGCAATGTGAGGCAAATCTTCCAATACATTAGGACTGGATAGAGTCTTTTCCATCAGTTCTTGCGCTTCGGCAGCCTGATCGCTATGCGCAGCTGAGAGTTCGGGTTGATTGATAAAGGAACACTTTTCTGCCAGTCGGCAGAGGGTCATATAAGCATTCCCTTTTCGCCTGTTGCTCGATTCAGCTCCAAGTGTTCCGGTAGCCAATTCAATTGCGGCAGAAGTGGCGTCAGCCAAGAGTCTGCCGAACTCCTCGCTCCCAACCATCGCAAAACTGGGGCCACTGTATACTGGCGCTTCTGCTGTTGCAGGTTGAACTTCGGAATCCTCCACCAATTCCGGTAGTGCTTGCTCAGCTTGCGAAGACAATGGTTCCGACTCATTCAAAGCCAACACCGTTTCTATTTCATGCGGTTGTGCCGACGTACCTTGCAATGTTGGGGGAAGCATGAAACCGGGCAGGTAATCTGCCAAATGAGTAAAGTCAGCCTCCGGACCTTTGATCCAAAGCAAGGCGTATAGGCCCAGCGGAATACCGACTACTCCCAGACTAGCACTGAATAAAGTTCTTGAAAGGCTTCTACTTTTCTTCTTGCGGGGGGCAAATTCCGTCGTGGTGTCGATCGCCATGTCTTCAGAAGTTGTAGTAGGCAAACAAGGAATCGTGTCGTCTGAAGTCGATTTGACAGTCGGTTCAGAGGCCGAAAAATCAAATTCATTGGTTTCAATGGGTGTCCAAGGTGTTTCTGCATCAACTTCCTCAGGGTCACTCGGAGGCTCAAGAGCCTCGTGCGGAAATGAAAAATCGTGAAGGGTGCCTTGCTCGCTGGCTTCTGACGGATTCTCTCCCTCTTCTGCAAATGTCTCTGTGCTTGTTATGGCTCGCTTGAGCCTTGCTTCCCAATCGCTGAGAGTGGTAGTTGCACCAGCATCTGCAAGTTCGGTCGGAGAAGATGAATCCTCTAGAATTGCAGATTCTTCCTCACATTCCGTAACATCCAAAGAACACCGCATCCCCGAAGTCTTAATGTCCATAGCCTGAGATGCCCATTCGGCAACCTCACTGCAGGCACTTTGCTCGGAAGCGGGGATCAATTCTGCTGTAGGAACCGTGAACTGCACCACTTCCATCAAGGCAAACTCATCTCCACATCGCGGACAACGAGCTGCATCGCTTAACGTTGCATTTTCTGGCAACGCCAGTTGAGTAGTACAGCCTGGGCAAGTGGCAAGTTTCGCCATGTAGGTTATCCCCTGAGACTCCTGTCATTGGTTCAATTAGTGACGTAAAAACGGTAAAAAGCGTGTCACACCATCCATTTTAAGGCAATGCCGACTTCATTGCAGCAGTAATCACGATGAAACGAGAGGCGAAGTTCCTCCCTGCATGCATTTGCAGCGGTCGGGGGGGGATTGTAACGGTTGCCCTATTCAGTGTGGACGTGTTGCTACTCAGTATTCAACGTTGACCCACCGCTTTTCACGCCCACTCTTTAAAACGGCATCGCAGATAGCGATCTCGTGGTGCCCATCCACAAAAGTGGCAAAATCCCCACCTGGTCGAGTGCCGGCGATGAAGCCGTAGACATTTCGGAAAAGATTTTTGGGGCCGTCGGGATACGCCTCATTGTGTCCACCGGGATAATGGGCGTATTGGCGAGCCTCGGGATAAAGCAAGCTAGGATCCTTCATGATCGTCTCATTCGGCCCGTCCCGTCGTCCCACCCAAAGTTCGTTGGGCCTTTCTTGGTTCCAGGAAAGGGCGCTCTTACTGCCATCGATCTCAAAGAATAAACGATTCTTGCGCCCCGCGGCACACTGGTTTACGGTCAGGACGCCATGCATCCCGGAGTCAAATTCCAAGAGAATTGACGCATAGTCCTCGGTGTTGATCGTTACGTCTTCCATGTCTTCCGGTTGGAGCACCTTGCCGGCATAGGTTTCCACCTCGACTTTAGGACGCTTGCGAATAGGGTGAATCGTCATCAGATCGGCCATTACGCGCACGATCTTGTGACCCGTGATGAATTGGATCAGATCACACCAATGCGAGCCGATGTCGGCCACGGCACGCGAGTCACCGCTCATCTCTGGGACCAATCGCCAATTCCAGTCGGTCTCTTTCAGAAGCCAGTCCTGTAGGTACGAACCATGAACGGCCAATATCCGTCCCACCTCGTTTGAATCCTGGCACATGAGCCGGGCTTGTTGGACAAGCGGCATGTAGCGGTAGTTGAAATCTATCGCATGTACAACTCCTGCGCTTTCAGCCAGCCTCACGAGTTCTCGAGACTCTTTAGAGTTCATCGCCAATGGCTTTTCAGAGATGACGTGTTTACCGGCGGCAAGGATGTCGCGATTCACCTCGAAGTGGAGATGATTGGGAGTGCAGTTGTGAACAACTTGGATCTCAGGATCCGCAAGCAGTTGGTGATAGTCACTATAGGCTTTTGGAATCGAGAGCTCATCAGCTTTGGCTTGTGCTAAAGCCGTGTCGCGCTCGGCAACCGCAGCCACTTCGACAAAACCTAAGCGTCGCAGCGCTTCGACATGAGCAGGGCCAATAAAACCAGTGCCAATAATGCCAGCTTTGATTTGATTCATTTCTTCTTCTCTTGCAATTAGGAATCCGATTAGAAATCATGCTGCGCAGGGAACACGCAGCTCAATCGATCATTTCTACTTTGGCCCAGCCCCCAGATTCAACCGAAGCATCTACCGCTTCCAGCACGGCCACACATTGTGCACCGTCACGAAAATCAGGCATGCAAGGATTTTTCTTGGCGATTGCCTGTGTAAGGTTGTAAACAGCGTGGGTAAACCCATGCTCATAGCCGAGCATATGTCCTGGAGGCCACCAATTGCCGGCATAGGGATGAGAGCCCTCGGTGGCAATGATTCGGCGGAATCCCTGCTGAGTGTTTGGATCAGAGGTGGAATAATACTCCAATACGTTCAAATCCTCGAAGCACCAAACCAGAGATCCTCGGCTGCCATTGATTTCAAATCGATTGAAGTTTTTGCGTCCTGGTGCCATACGTGTCGCCTCGAAAGATCCCAGGGCGCCATCGGTGAACTTGGCCAAGAATAGCGACGCATCATCGACTGTCACTTGCTCGGTCCCCTCGCCTGCCTGAGCGGTAAGTCCCGACGAGGTTCCTTCTGCAGGACGCTCGGTGATAAAAGTCTTCTTGGTGCCAACCACTTCATTAATCTCGCCGACCAAAAAGCGGGCCAGATCGATTGAGTGGGCGCCAAGGTCTCCATGGGCCCCGGATCCGGCAGTCTCTCTGCGAATTCGCCAATTCATGGGAAACTCAGGATCAACCAACCAGTCCTGCAAATAGGTGCAACGAATATGGCGAATCTCACCAATCTCACCCGCGTCGATTATCTGTTTGGCCAGAGAAACAGCCGGGCAGAGTCGATAGTTGAAATTGACCATGTGCTTCACCCCAGCTTTGCGGACCGCAGCGAGCATTTCACGGCTCTCAGCCACATTAAACGCTAACGGCTTTTCACAGAAAACGTGTTTACCGGCATGGGCTGCGGCAATGCTGATCTCTGCATGGGTGTAACCTGGAGTAGAAACATCGACCAGGTCTACATCCTCGCGCTCGACGACCTCTCGCCAATCTGACGAAGAGTGTTCCCATCCCCAGCAATTTGCAAATTCTGCGACTGCTTCACCGTCTCGACCACAGACTACCTTCATCACGGGTTCGAGATCGAGGTCAAAAAACCGGCCGACGGTTCGCCAGGCCTGACTGTGGGCCTTGCCCATGAACTTATAGCCGATGAGGGCAACATTGAGTGATTTCTTTGACATGACAAAATCCAGAATGAGACTAGTTGAATCGAGCTGGCCATTTTAGCAAATGACTGTGCTGCTACTAGCCTCGGCAATCTTCTTCAACGAGGAACAAGCCCGTGGCGGGTCATGAACGATCCCGAAGAATGAGGGCCAACTTCGTTTGCAAACATTCTTTCTTGCGCTAGATGGCTCAACTCTGGACCAAAGTGCCAAGGCTCTTCGGCAAAGTCATCATCGAGAAGTTGGCGGTCGTGAATATGCCAGACGGGTCCTTCCGGCTTGCCTGTGGGGTTGCGAGTTACGACTAGCACGTAATGGCAGACGTCAACATTGGGCACCCTGCTGGGAAAGTCGTCTTGCATCGGACAACGGTACAGTGGTGGGCGGGGATATTCACCGTTGGGGTTAAAGCCACCCTCCATCAAATCCGCCAAGGGGCGCTGTTCGATCCATTTGAGGATATCGACCGTCCAGCGGTGGGGAGTGGGAAATCTCCTTTTAGCGTCAATGTACCGTGACAAGGCAACATGCAATTGATAGATATTATTCTGGCAAACAGTGTCCTGGGCACGGTTGCGGGCATTCTGCAACGCAGGAAACAAGAGGCTCATCATGATCCCCATGATGAACAAAACTACAAGCAGTTCAATCAACGAGACTGCGGTACGAATTTTGGCTATTGCTGGCCAAACTAGGACGTAAACATTTTGTTGAGGAAGTGATCCCACCATTCTATTCTCACAGTGTGCTTTCTCCTGAGCAATTGGTTATTCGAGTGTCAGAGCAAATCCGCGTTTTTTGGTGTCTCGTCAGTTCTCAGGGAAATCCTTTATCAAGTGACAGGATGACAAATTGGCACGCATATTGCACGTGTGCCAATCTCTAATCGTAACTCACAATAGGGAACGCTAATCAACTACCTTCTCAATTCGCTAATTGGTGCAAATGCGGCAAGCTAGGCATTGTCCGCGAGGCAAGGTTACTTCTCTTCCCAGTTATCATTGCTGCCCGTTGGGATCCCCCCGCAAGAATGCCCTTGCCTGCAGCTGGATAGCGGACTCGATTCTCGAAAACTCTCTGACGCTAAGTCCGTGCAAATTGCTGCCGTTTTATTCAAGCAAATGGCCGGACGGCGTCCATGGTGCGCTCTAATCATCCACCTAATTGAGTAACTCAAGCTTTGTAATTAGTTCAGAAAGTTTCACCATTTTGGTGAAACGGCCTCTCTAAAATGGTGAAAGGCTATCATAACTAATTGTCGATTAATGGCTTACGTCGAATCTCGGAACTTTGTTAAGTCGAGCACTATGCCAGAAGAAACTCTTTAAGTTGTTTGAATTCAAAGACTAACGGCGAGCAAAGGTTGGGTCACCAGACTGGTGGATTCCGAAATTCTGCCCGTCGGCGGATTCTCATGAGGTTTTTTCATTTTGAACATGCCTCCAAGTGATTCATTCAGCAGTGCTCGAACAATTCGACTTAATCCATCGTTTAGGAAATAGGCAGTAAAGGCTGGAAAGTCGACTAGTAAAGACTTCTGAAGGAAATGGCATATCACTTGCTCAATTGTCAATTTGACTATGGCGGAGTTCTGCCGCCGTAGAGATTTAGGGTATCAGAGAGAACGCAAACAGTTGAAAGGGCAGACTCGTGAATCTAGATCGTTACGACTATCTTGACGATGATGATGATTACTCGAACGTAAAGTTCTCATCGGCAGGTCCACGCCACCGAAGTGGCGCCGCTCCGGATCGCGCTCGCGCAAAACGTCGAAGCTTTCGTAAACGACCCGTGCCTAATCCAGTTCGTGGGATGGCGCATCGTAGCAATCGAAAGATGATCTGGTAAAGGAAGCCAGAGTTGTTGCAGTTGATGCAGTTGTTGCGCATTAACTGGAAGATGAGTCTACAATCTGTTGGGCAATCGAGTCCGCTTCTGAGACTGCGGTAAGATCAACAAACCGACATTCGCTCAGGCTGCGAAACCAGGTCCCCTGGCGTTTGGCAAAACGTCGAGTACGGGCCTTGATTCTGGCGACCATCTGCTTATAGTCGCCACCCGATAGATACTCAATCACCTCGCAATACCCAACGGCCTGGCTTGCTGTACGTCCAAGAGTTTTTCCTTTGGCAGTCAACTGCTTCACCTCGTCGATCAAACCGCGCTCAAGCATCTGCTCGACTCGGTCGTTTATTCGATCATGTTGTTCTTCACGCGAGCGACGAAGTACAAACACCCGGCATTTTTCAGCTGAAGTGCCTTCCTCAAAATGCGTTTGCTGATGGCTGATTGGTTCGCCCGTTGCACGAAACACTTCCAGCGCACGGGTTAATCTCCGTGTGTCATGCGGATGAATTTGAGAAGCAGCGAGCGGATCGAGTTGCTGTAATCTTTGGTGCAACACTTCGCTGCCGAACTCTTCAACGTCGGCAGCTATCTGCTCGCGTAGTTCCCAATTTGCTGGCGGCCCCGACGACATCCCTCGCAAGAGAGCTTTCAAATAAAGCGGGGTTCCCCCCGCAAAAAGCACTTCACGACCTCGCGATTTGATGGCGGAAATTGCTTGCTTAGCCAATTCCAGATAGCGCTCGATGCTGAATTCTTCGCTGGGGTCGACTACGTCGATCAGGTGATGCCGAACCCGGACCTGTTCATCAGGAGTCGGTTTGGCCGTGCCAATATCCATGCCGCGATAGACGGCCATCGAGTCGAGTGAGACAATCTCTGCCCCTAATTTTTCTGCCAATGACAAAGCCACCTGAGTCTTTCCCACGGCTGTTGCGCCCGTGAGAAACCAACATTCATGTGCGGGATTCGAAGGATTCACTGCGTGTGGTTCCTATCGGTAAGGACTGGTCGCTCAAACGACCCGACTACGGGTGTGAGATTGTCAACTCTTGAACCGGTGCTTAAACTGGGAATTTCACATGTAAAACTCCCTATTCTGATGCGTAGCGACCTTCTGGGGAAGCCATGCACCGGTGCTAGCCATGTCGCACAATTCCCGACCACTCGATCTTCTGGAACAAACAATTCTTTCTCGGAAAGTGACTCCCAGCGAGAAATCCTATACAAGTCAGCTGCTTCAGGGCGGCATCGTGAAAATCGGTGGTAAGATCATCGAAGAAGCTGCTGAAGTGGTCGAAGCTGCGGGAGAGACTGATGAGGAAGGTCGACAGCATACCATTCGCGAAGCAGCAGATCTGCTCTACCATTTGCTCGTCTTGCTCGCGTGTCGGGACGTGCGTCTGGCAGAAGTTGAGGCCGAACTTGCTCGTCGGGAAGGTGTCTCCGGATTGGAAGAGAAAGCATCCAGAAAACAATAATCAAGACATTTATGACTGAAAACCTACGAATCGGAGTACCAAGCAAAGGTCGTTTGGCAGAAATCTCTACCGAACTGCTCCTGGAGGCGGGACTCCGTTTCCGACGCCAGGATCGCAGCCTCTTCGCCCGTGTCAAGGAAATGCCGATCGACATCACCTTTCTGCGCACGGATGACATCCCTGTGCTCTGCGCCGAAGGAGCGATTGATCTGGGAATCACAGGTGCGGATCTGGTGGCCGAGAGTGGGGCCGAGTTGATAGAGCGACTCAATCTGGGTGTGGGCAATTGTCGTTTGGCCGTTTGTGTCCCTGTTGAAGGAGGCATCGATTCCCCCAAGCAATTGTCCGATAAGAGAATTGCTTCGAGTTTTCCAAACGTGACTCAATCCTACCTGTCTAAACATGGAGTGACGGCACACACGGTAAAGCTCACTGGCTCGGTAGAAGTGATGATCGCCCTGGGGATTGCCGACGCGATAGTCGATCTGGTGGAAACTGGTAGCACGCTGGCCGCAAATCGTCTGCGCATCCTGGACGAGATCGGGAGCTACGAGACGGTCCTCATTCAAAATCCCAACACGAAATATGATGCCCTGTGCGACCGAGTTGTGCGTAGGCTCGAAGGGGTTGTCATCGCACGTGCTTATTCACTCCTGGAATACAATGTTCCTGCCGCACAGCTAGCCGACGCAGAAAAGATCACACCAGGCTACAACTCGCCGACAGTCAATCAATTGGAAGACAATAACTGGTACAGTGTTCGGGCCATGGTTAAGCGGAATGAAGTGATTGGCATCATGGAGCAACTAGAAGCCCTGGGTGCGACTGCGATATTGGAGACCTCAATCGCAAACTGCCGCCTCTAGCAGTATGCGGCTTAGCACCAATTCTTACAAACCCCAAGCGACTTACTACTTCATAGAACCCATGGCTTGTAGTCCTCTGACGCGAGGGTTGTAGCCCCGTCCGGCGTGATTGGCTGATTTTTCCGGCAAGATTCTCCTCCCCCTGGCGAATACCTTTTCACAATCCGCAGGAGAAAAGACGGGGTTTGGCCGGAATAATCGGCACGTCCCTCTCCTGCCTAGGAACTTAAGGTACAATTTCGGGATGATTGCCTGAGGCCACGGTTCAAGTTCCTTCAATACCACGCGCAGGAGGTAAGTCATGCTCGACATGCTATTTCTAATTGCTGCAATCATCGGCGGCACGGTGATGATCTGCCAGTTCCTGCTCACTTTGGTGGGCATGGGGGACGATGGCGGAGAGATGGGTGATGGCGATTTCTCGGGAGATGCAGACGTCGCCGGTGATTTCGACGCCGACCTTCCTGGCGACCATGAGACCTCTTTGGGGCACGCTGCCGACGCCGACTATCAACATCCAGACAGCACTTGGCTTTTTGGTGTTTTGTCGTTCCGCACCCTGATCGCGGCGGCGGCATTTTTTGGCGTCGCCGGCAAAACAGCGCTCAGCGCAGGTTTATCCCAACCCATCGCGCTGCTGATTGCCGTCCTTCTCGGCCTCTCAGCAATGTATGGCATGTACTACTTGATGCAGGGCATGTCGAGACTTACATCCTCAGGTAATGAACGAATTGTCTCTGCAATCGGCAAGCACGCGACCGTCTATATTCCGATTCCAGCCGAGGGAGCTGGTGTCGGTAAGGTTCAAGTCAATTTGCAGAATCGTACCGTGGAATTCCAAGCCGTTTCTGAAGAAAGTGATCAGCTCAGCACGGGTGAGACGGTTGAGATAACTGAAGTTAAGAACAGCGATACCGTAGCGGTCCGACGTTTGGCCGCTCCTGTGGAAGCGTAACCAATAGGCGAGCCGGAAGCGTCAGCGCCCGGAGCTAGATAAGAACAATTTGGGGGGAAGATAAAATGACAAACATGATCCTACTGGCTGAACTGTCAACTGAAACTCTAATTGGCCTGGGAGTCCTTACTGCGTTAGTAGCAGTAATCTTCTTCTCGACGATTATCCTGCTTAAGACTAACTACAAGCGCTGCTCCAGCAATCAAGTACTGGTTATCTATGGAAAGACCAAGCAGGGTCAGGCCGCTAAAACGGTCCACGGCGGGGCGTCGTTCGTTTGGCCTTTGTTCCAGGATTATGAGTATTTGAGCCTCGAGCCGATTCAGATCGAAATCCCATTGCGGGGTGCATTGTCGATCGAGAACATCCGCGTCAACGTTCCTAGTGTCTTCACTGTCGCCATTGGCACGGCACCTGAGGTCATGACCAACGCTGCGATTCGACTCTTGGGGCTGACTACGGTAGACATTCGCAAACAGGCCGAGGAAATCATCTTTGGACAGTTGCGTCAAGTGGTGGCTTCGATGCGGATTGAAGATATCAATCGCGATCGCGATGCATTTCTCCAGCACATCCAAAGCTCAGTCGAGCCAGAACTCAAGAAGATCGGCCTCGTGCTGATCAACGTGAACATCACGGACATTACTGATGAGAGTGGCTACATCGACGCGATCGGCCAGAAAGCCGCCTCGCAGGCGATCCAGCAGGCCCGAGGTGATGTGGCTGAAGAAGAGAAGCAAGGCGAAATTCGTGTTGCCCAGGCCAATCGCGAGCGGGCCATCGAAGTGGCCAACGCCACCCGCGACCAGCAAATTGGCACCCGCGATGCCGAACGCGAACAGGCCGTGCGAATTGCCGACATGGCCAAACTGCAGTCGGTTGGCGAGCAGGAGGCGGCCTACGAACGTGACATTCACATAAAGAATGCCGAGCAGGAGATGCGTATCTCGGTCGCCAGAGCGAATGCTACTGCGGTCGAGGGAGAAAACCTCTCCGAGGCAAAAATCGCCCAGTCGCAGGCGACGCTGCTCACAGAGAAGGCCGACGCCTATCAACGGGGTGAATCTCGCAAACGTGAAGCCGAGGCGGCCGTTCTCGAAGTGCAGAACCGTGCGATGGCCAAAGCGGCTTTGGCCGAAGCAGAAAAGATCGAAGCCGAAGAACGAGCCAAACTGGAAGCCCCGGCCAAGGCTCAAAAGGCGAGAACTGTGGTCGAAGCCGAAGCGGAAGCCGAAAAGCGACGTCTGGAAGCCGAGGGCGAGGCTGCCGCCATCTATGCCAAGCTCGAAGCCGAAGCCCGCGGCCAATACGAAATCCTCGCCAAGAAGGGCGAGGGTCTCAAGCAGATCGTCGAGGCCTGCGGCGGCGCACGCGAGGCATTCCAATTGATGATGCTCGAACACCTCGATACCCTAGCCGAAAGCTCAGCCAAGGCCATCTCGAACATCAAGTTCGACAAAGTCGTCGTGTGGGAAAATGGTGGCAGCAACGGCCGCTCCAACACCGCCGATTTTCTCAACAAAATGGCGGGCACCCTTCCACCCATGATGCAAGTCATGCGCGACATCGGCGGCATCGAAATTCCCGAGAGCCTGGCGAAGCTCGCAGGGGACAGCGACGGCAAAGACTCGGCAGACAATGGCCGTGTATCGAAAGTCAGCGAAACTCAAGTGAAGGGATAACTTTCCTACACATCAGGACAAACTTGGAAGCTAGCCCCTCCCCGCGACGTGCCATCACTGCCAAAATAGGTCGATGGCGACCACTGAATTCTTTCAAAGCGATGCCCAGATCAATGTTGCCGATCGGCTGACGCCATTTGCTGAGAATCTGTCTGAGACGATCGCTGTAGCATGCCCTGGCCACGGAGATGTAGCCGGACGCAACAGCTATGCCACCTGCACGTTTGCCGAACTCGACCGCGATGCCACCGCCTTAGCACGGGGATTGGTCGACCTGGGCGTGACTCCGGGGACGCGGCTAGTATTGCTGGTGAAGCCGGGGGTGGAATTTGTGAAGCTCGTATTTGCCCTCTTGCGGTCGGGGGCGACGACGATCTTGGTCGATCCTGGCATGGGAAAAAAACATCTGCTGGATTGCCTTGCGGCGGCAGAGCCTGCTGGCTTCGTGGCGATCAGCGCCGCTCAGGCCGTACGAACAATCGTTAAGCGCCGGTTCCCTCGTGCAAAGCTCAACGTAACCGTCGGTCGCCGCTGGTTTTGGGGAGGCACCACTTATGTTCAACTGTTAGCCGCAGGAAGAAAATCCATGACTCCCTTGCCGGCTTCGCGAGCCGCCGATCCTGCGGCGATCATCTTCACTAGCGGCAGCACGGGCCCTCCCAAAGGCGTTATGTACACGCATCAAATGTTTGATAGCCAGGTAGCCGAAATCTGCCGAAAGTACGATCTCCAGCCCGGAGGAGCAGACCTTTCCTGTTTTGCTTTATTCGGCTTGTTCAACTCGGCTATGGGAATTACCACGGTGTTCCCGCAGATGGATTTTTCTCGGCCAGCGAAGGCTGATCCACAAAAATTACTCTCAGCCGCGTACGATTGGCAGGTAACTCAGGCGTTTGCTTCACCCGCGGTGTGGGACAAGCTGAGCCATTACTGCCAGCAGCAAGGCGAGCAGATCCCCACGCTGCGCAAGATTTTCTCTTGCGGTGCCCCCGTTCCCGCCGAAGTGTTGCAACGAACTTTGGCCTGCGTCGATGCCCACGCCGAAATGCACACACCGTACGGCGCAACCGAAAGTCTCCCCGTATCCACGATTGATGCTAGCGAAGTGTTGTCGGAGACTGCCGAGCGGACAGTCCATGGGGCCGGTGTTTGCGTCGGCCGGAAATTCGACTCCATCGAGTGGCGTATTATTCGTATCACGGATGAGCCAATAGCGACTATTTCAGATGCCGAAGAATTGCCGGTTGGGGAAATCGGCGAACTCATCGTGCGCGGGCCGCAGGTTTCACTTGAATACGTTGTGGCAGGCGACGCTGGTCAAGGGACAACGAACAAAGTAGCTCAATACAACTCACTCGCAAAAATCAGCGATCCAGGAGGAGTTTGGCACAGGATGGGAGACGTGGGTTATTTCGACGAGCAAGAACGTTTCTGGTACTGCGGCCGCAAGAACCATCGTATCGAGACCACTCAAGGAACGCTTTTTTCAATACCATGTGAGGAAATATTTAATACCCACTCGAAAGTTTCCCGCTCTGCCTTAGTAGGGATTGGACCTAGAGGCAAGCAAGTTCCAGTAGCCATTTTTGAGTTGCTTCCCGCTGTAGAAAACAAGGAGGCCATGTGGATAAACGTTCGCGAGGAAGTAAAAACGGTGGAACTAGCGAAGTGTACTCATCAAACTATAACGATAGAGAATTTCTTGCACTATCCGGGACAGCTTCCTGTCGACGTACGCCACAATTCAAAAATCAATCGCGAAGAGTTAGCTAAATGGGCGGCGACCCAATTGGGGTCTGTAGCGTCGCGGAACAGGTAAACACCAGTCTCTCACTACCAACCACACAACAATGCATGCTCTCGTTACCGGCGGTGGAGGTTTCCTCGGACGTGCCATCGTCGAACAACTGATTGCGCGTGGTGACCGAGTACGAGTATTTAGCCGTAGTGCGTATCCTGAGCTTTCAGAACTAGGTGTGGAAGTTGCGCGAGGGGACGTTCGTAATGCAAAGGCGCTTCTTGACTCATGTGCAGGGATAGACTGCGTCTACCACACAGCCGCGATTGCTGGGATTGGAGGACCTTGGCGTCGATTCTACGAAGCGAACACGGTAGGTACGGAAAATATCATCGCAGCTTGTCGAGAGCTTGGTGTGCCCCGATTGGTTTACACGAGCAGCCCCAGTATCACTTTTGCCGGGAAGGATCAGTGTAGGGTTCGTGAAAGCGAAGCACCTATCGATCTGGCTTGGCTTGAAAGAAACGATTGTCACTACTCGCGTAGCAAGGCGCTGGCAGAGCAAAGTGTTTTGGCGGCCAATGGCGATCACCTCGCGACTTGCGCTTTGAGGCCGCACTTGATTTGGGGACCCGGCGACCCGCACCTGGTTCCTCGACTGATCGATCGGGCGCGGAGTGGCCGGTTGCGGCGGGTGGGAGATGGATCAAATCAGGTGGATGTAGTCTACGTCGACAATGCAGCAAGGGCACATTTACAAGCGGCAGATTTACTCTGCCAGCCCGGGTCACCTGTCGCCGGAAATGCTTACTTTCTCAGCCAGGGCGAGCCGGTTAACTGCTGGCAGTGGATTGACCAGATCCTGGCGCTGGCAGATTTACCGCCCGTCAAGAAATCCATATCTCTCCCGAAAGCCCTGCTTTTAGGCAAGGCATTTGAATGGGGATATCAGCTGGTTGGCTCGCAAAAGGAGCCGCCCATGACCCGTTTCCTCGCCTGGCAGTTGGCCAGCTCCCACTGGTTCGACATTTCAGCGGCACGCCGAGACATTGGCTATCAGCCGCAGATTTCCACCACCGAGGGGATGCAGCGGCTTGCCAGATGGTTGCGACCCTCATAGTCGCGACCTAGCCGATTCCTCTGCTGGCAATTACAATCAGCAGCTTGCATTTTTCGCGATTTTTTCATCGTCATTAGAAGAGGACGCCGTGCTCCGTACTCATACCTGTGGTCAACTTACTGAAAAACACAATGGAGAAACCGTCACCCTCTGTGGTTGGGTCGACAGCTATCGTGATCATGGTGGCGGGTTGTTTGTGGACTTGCGAGATCGCTATGGAATTACACAGGTAGTCTTTAATCCTCCCGATTCCTCTCTTGAGGTAATCGAGGCAAGTAAGTCGCTACGGGCCGAGTATGTCATTCGTGTTACCGGTAAGGTTGCCCCGCGCCCGGAGGGGATGGCCAATAAACGATTGGCCACAGGAACCATTGAGCTTCGCGCCACGAAGCTGGAGTTGCTGAACAAATGCCTGACGCCGCCGGTTTCTCCAAGTTCTGATGACCCGCCAGGTGAAGACCTCCGGCTCAAGTATCGATATCTCGATCTCCGACGCGCTGAGATGCAGAAAACGATGTTGTTGCGTGCCGAATTGGTCAAAGATATGCGGGACTATTTTGCTGAGCATAACTTCATCGACGTAGAGACCCCGATCCTTGGGCGCAGTACGCCTGAAGGGGCACGCGACTATCTGGTTCCCAGCCGCGTCCATCGCAACATGTTCTACGCATTGCCTCAGTCGCCACAGTTGTACAAGCAGATATTGATGATTGCTGGGTACGATCGCTATGTGCAGGTGGCCCGGTGTTTTCGCGACGAAGACCTGCGTGCCGACCGACAGCCGGAATTCACGCAACTCGACTTAGAGATGGCCTTTGTAGATGCCGATGATGTGATCGGCGAGATCGATGGTCTCGTTGCGCGATTGGCAAAGAAACACTTAGGGATCGAAGTTCGCACTCCCCTTCCCCGTATGACGTACGATGAGGCAATGGAGCGTTTTGGTCACGACGCCCCCGACTTGCGGTTCGGCATGGAGATTGTGGATTGCACAGATCTTGCGGCTAAAGCAGAGTTCCGAGTATTTCATAATGTGGCAACTTCAGGTGGTCGAGTGCGGGCAATCAATGCCAAACGCGGGACCGAACAGTACTCCCGTCGTGGGATCGACGCTCTCACGGAATTTGTGGCTGAATATGGCGCGAAAGGCTTGGCTTGGTTCAGAGTCGAAGATGACGGTACGCTCAACTCGACAATTGCGAAGAATTTTACCCCGGAACTCCTGAAGGAATTCGGTGAGCGCCTCGCTGCCGAGCCAGGAGACCTGCTTCTGTTCGTGGCCGATTCGTTTGCGGTCACCTGCAAAGCCCTTTATGCTTTGCGATCGAAAATCGCCCGTGAAATGAAACTCTACGAGCCAGGGCAGATGCATTTTTCTTGGGTGGTTGAGTTTCCAATGTTTGAACACGATGAGGAAGAAGGCCGTTGGCAAGCAATGCACCACCCCTTCACCGCCCCTCGCGATCAAGACGTAGAACTTTTAGACACCGACCCGGGCAAGTGTCGAGCCAAGGCGTACGACCTTGTGGTGAACGGCTATGAGGCAGGAGGTGGCACGATCCGAATCCACGACAACAAAATTCAGAGCAAAGTTTTCTCGCTTCTGGGAATCGACGAGTCGACAGCCAAGGATCGTTTTGGATTCCTGCTCGATGCCCTGCAATATGGTGCCCCTCCGCACGGTGGGATTGCGCTGGGTATCGACCGATTTGTTATGTTGTTTGCCCAATTGGAAAATATTCGCGATTGTATTGCCTTTCCCAAGACACAAAAGGCAACCGATCTCATGACCGAAGCACCTGGCGAAGTCGAGGCGAAGCAACTTCGAGATCTTGCAATCAGGTTTGCAGAATAGGGGTAGTTGACTCCCACAGTGAGACTCTCGACAATCGAGTACCGCTCAAGCAGTCCTGCGCACTTATCCAATGATTCATCGCTTCTGGCAAGGAGCCCACATTCGTGAAGCCTCTCTTAAGTAATCGATTGCAGTACATGGCGATTTTAGTCGCGATTTTGCAAACAAGTTGTTCGCAGCCCCCTTCGGATGTCTCAGTGGCTCAACTTGCGACCGAAAAAAAGCAGAAAACTGTCGTTGATAGGCAAGTCGAAACGCCCGTTGTTCCCAACATCGTTGACCACTTAAAAGAATCAGCTGACCTTACTGAGCCCAAACCGCATGTCGTCCACAAGGAAGTAACCGAGGAGATGGCAGCCGAGATTCCCAAAGTATTTCTCAGCACTTCACATTCGGCAATGTGCCGGGTACGAGTAGGGGACGAGATGCCGGAGATCAGTTTGTCACAGATGAAAGGTGGTGAGGTATCGCTTAAATCACTCCACGGCGAACAGGCAACGGTTGTCCTGTTTTGGCGACCCGACCGCTGGATGAGTCACATGGCCTTGGCGGATTTGGAGAGAGAAGTGGCGTCAAGCGCTGAGCACGGAACCGTGGCGGTAGTAGGAATCGCAGTAGAAACCCCAACTGAAAAAGTTGCTAAGGAAGCGAAAGCAGCGGGGGCCACGTTCCCTCAACTCGTAGACTCCGATGCCACGGCGTTCGCCAAAGTCGGCATGGTGATGCTGCCTCGTGTGTATGTACTCGACTCCACTGGCAAGATCGTATGGTTTGATATTGAATACAGCGAAAGCACTCGGAGGGAATTGAAGCAGACCCTGGCGGTCCTTGCTGGGAATGATTGAGCGATTCTGCCGATTATATTTTGGCAGCCCATCAGATAAGAATTGAATATGAAATAGATTTCGTCTATTTAACTGTATTTACTTGGGTCGGCTTGCCACTTGTTTCTCGTACAACTCCTCTTGCCACTCCTTCATCAATTGCAAAGCTTCCAGTGGGGTCGTATCGTCGAGATTGACCTCGCGAATCTTGTCCAATAAGGGGTGGTCCATGGTCTCAAACAGGGTCATTTGCAATGAGTGTCCATTTTTGCTTGACGAGTCAGTACTTCGAGCAATCGAGCTCTTTCCATCCACGTGCTGATCCTCCAGTTGCTTCAGGATTTCTTCAGCCCTCAGGTTGACTTCACGAGGAACTCCAGCCAGTTGGGCTACGTGGATGCCGTAGCTCTTGTCGGCCGCACCGGGGACAATTTGATGCAGAAAGACGACCTCTCCCCGCCATTCCTGCACGGCGACGTTTAAGTTTTTTACGCCAGATAACGATTCTTCGAGATCGGTCAGCTCATGATAATGGGTAGCGAACAACGTACGGCATCCGATGCGATTATGGAGATATTCGACGACTGCCCAGGCGAGTGACAGTCCGTCATAGGTGCTCGTTCCCCTTCCGATCTCGTCAAGTATCACCAGGCTCCGCTCAGTTGCCGTGTTAAGTATGCGTGCCGTTTCGGTCATCTCGACCATAAAGGTACTGCGACCTCGAGCCAGATCGTCACTTGCCCCCACCCGGGCAAAAATACGGTCGGCCACGCCAATCGTAGCACGTTTCGCAGGAACAAAGCTGCCAACTTGAGCCAAAAGCGTAATCAGCGCTACCTGCCGAATGTAGGTGCTTTTGCCAGCCATATTGGGACCGGTAATGAGAAGTATCGTATCTTCAGAAAAGCTTTCTTTCTCGCAACTCGCAACTCGTGCCTCGCATCTTACATCATTTGGAACAAAGGTACCTTCGGGTTCTCGAATATCGAGTACAGGATGGCGGCCCTCGACAATATCAATGATCGGGTCGGCACTCAACTCCGGACGCACATAATTGCGCGCTCTCGCCAGATCGGCGAGCGAAGCCAGTACGTCAATCTCGGCTAGCGCCTCGGCTGTTCCCTGCAGACGACGGGTAGCTGAGGCCACCAGCTCACGAAGTTCGACGAAAAGTTCATACTCCAAATCCTGACAGCGCTCCTCCGCTGCAAGCACTTTTTCTTCATGCTCCTTAAGTTCTGGAGTGATGAATCTCTCTGCGTTTTTGAGGGTCTGTTTACGGATGAATTTCGCAGGAACCTTGTCACGATGAGTGTGAGTTACTTCCAAATAGTACCCGAATACTTTGTTAAAGCCGACTTTGATACTTGGGATCCCAGATTCTTCGATGGCGCGGGCTTGATACTCTGCCATCCAGCGTTTGCCTCCCCGCATGAGCTCCCGTTGTTCGTCAAGCTCGGCGTGATAGCCGCTACGAATAAAGCCACCATCACGTGCCGTGAGTGGACAATCATCCTCCAACGCCGCTTCAAGTTGACCACGTATGTCCGCACATAAATCAATCCGCGACTCTAAAAGGGTCAGTCGTTCAGAAGTACGCCCCGTCAATTTGGCCTTCAACCTGGGCAGGCTACTTAGTGTCCGAGCAACGAAACTTAGGTCGCGGGGAGTTGCACGCCCCGTCGTGACTCGGGCCAGCAAGCGTTGCATGTCGTAGATCGACTTCAGCTCAGTTCGCACTTCGGCTGTCAACGGCGGATGGGAGACTAATTCGCCGACCGCATCAAGTCGGGAATTGATTTGATCGACGTTCGTAAGCGGATTGGCGAACCAATCTCCCAAAAGTCGTGCTCCCATCGACGTCACTGTGCGATCAACGATTCCCAGCAAGGATCCTTCGCGGCGACCATCTTGCAATGATTGAGAGATTTCCAGACTACGGCGGGTAGCCTGATCGATCTCCAGGCAATTCCCAGCGCGATACGGAAGCAAACTTGCGATGTGTGCGAGCGATGACTTTTGAGTTTCAGTCAAGTAATCCAGAATGGCGCCCGCAGCCGATAAAGCAGGTGCATCCTCGTCTTCAAACCCAAAGCCAGAGAGTGACTGTGTGCCAAAGTGCTTGGTGAGGGCCGTTCGCGCGGCTTCGATACCAAATGCCCAGGCCGGCCGCTGAGTTACCTGACGCCCTTCGTTCCATGAGTCCGGAAGCGTGGAAGCTTCCTCAGAGACTACCAGCTCGACAGGGGCGATACGGGCTAGTTCATCGGAGAGCTTTTCGGCTGGCACGACTGCCGCCTCAAATCGACCCGTGGATAAGTCGATCCAAGCGATTCCGCATTTTTTTTCTCCCTTTGGCACCATGCGAGAAATCGCCAAGAGATAATTGCTCTCCGCCGGGTTCAGCAGCGCTTCATCAGTCACTGTGCCCCGACTCACGACTCGAGTAATCGCTCGTTTAACGATTCCTTTCGCCTCACGAGGATTCTCCATTTGCTCGCAGACGGCAGCACGTAGCCCGGCAGAAATAATTTTGGTTAGATAACTTTCGAGTTGATGATGAGGAAATCCTGCCATAGCGACAGGGTTTTCTCCTTTATCGCGGCTGGTGAGTGAAAGACCTAATACGCGTGCTGCAGTCTTTGCGTCCTCGAAGAAAAGCTCGTAAAAATCCCCCATGCGAAACAAAAGCAGTGCGTCACCAGCGGCCTGTTTGGCTTCGTGGTACTGCTGCATCATGGGAGTTGCTGACATGAACGAACTGCTCCGCGAAGGGGGGAATTGCAGCGGTCCATGCTACCGGATTAATAAGCGGTTTAGGAAGGGGTTCGCCAATATTTACAGATCTGCATTACCTCAGCAGCTCTCATTTTACTGAACGAGGACCTCTTCTTCCGATCCCTTATTGATCTCGAGTTCACCACTATCTTCCAGGCGACGAATGATGTCGACGATCTCTTGTTGCTTCGCTTCGACAGCCGAGAGCTTGACGGCCCCGAGGAATTCCATTTCCTCACGAAGCATGTCGCCAGCCCGCTGCGACAAATTGGAGAATACCTTTTCCTTGAGTTCATCGCTGGCACCTTTGAGTGCCATCGACCATTGAGAATTGTCGACGTTTTTGAGAACAATTTGCATATCTTTGTCGTTGAACTTGACCATATCCTCAAAGACAAACATCAATCGCCGAATTTCTTCTACCAGATCAGGATCTTCCTGGGACAAGTTTTCCAAAAGGATTCTCTCAGTTGCACGATCTGATACGTTGAGCATTTCTGCAACCGCACCGACTCCCCCAGCGTTCTCAAAACTTTGACCCATTAAGCTAGACATGCGGCGTTCGAGTCCTTGTTCCACTTCATGGATGATATCAGGGCTCGTTTGTCCCATAGAAGCAATTCGTTGAACGACCGACAATTGCCTATCCGAGGGAAGACCAGCGAGAATTTCGGCACCGGTCTGAGCAGGCAGATGCGATAAGATCAAGGCGATCGTTTGAGGATGTTCGTCGACCACATAGGTCAAAATGTTTTGGCTGTCCACATGGCGTAAAAACGAAAAAGGAACTTCCTCGATCGATTGGCGAATATTGTCTAAGGTTGAATTTGCATTCTTGCCCAAGGCCATTTGCACGAGCTGTTTGGCACGGTCAAGACCCCCGGATTCGATGGAACTGGAAGGGTTCGATTCTGCAAATTGCAAAATTACCTGGTTTTGCTCCTCGGAAGGGACCCCTTTTAAGCGAGCTAATTCTATCGATACCGACTCGACCTGCTTCGCATCCAACCGGGATAAGATCGCCACGGCTTCTTCTTCGGGGAGAGAAGCAAGCAGCACAGCAGCCTTACGAAGATCGTTCATGGTAATTCACTTGAAAAGTGTCAGCGCAACGTTCGCGCAAAAATATTAGTGTGCATCTAATAGCTTTGAATCGGCTAACTGTCTGGGTAACTTGAGAAGAGTTTGACGATTGGAGCAGCGATTCCGGTCTAGGAGCAGTGCTAGCAGTTTCCCCCAGGCGGTGGACCATGTCCACCGAGAGTCTCATCGCTTTGCCTCAAGCACGGCACCCAGACCACGCGATGGTCAGGCTAAGGAGAATATCGAAATTCACTCGCGGTTGACTTCGTAGTAGGCCCATTGCCCATCACATTCGTCGACGCCGATGCGCAAGCGAGAAGGTGCAAAGTTCACTTTGGAAAGCAAAGCCTCTTGCAGCAGATTGGCTATGTGGCTCGCCAATAGCTCTGCGGTCGTATTGGCAAGTGGTAGCAGCACACAGTCTTGGCGGGGAAAGACCCAGCGCCGTGAATCGTGGGTCACATGGACTTCGTCTGTCTCCAGCGTGACACGGATTGTTGGATGTTCCAGTGCCAAGAGCATGCGATGGTCCAGAGAGTTGACAATTTCCTGTAATGCATCACGGACGATGATGAAATCGACGACATAGTAATTCTCATCAAGTGGACCAGTGATGTCGGCGGAAACGTGGTAATTGTGTCCATGCAAGGGTTCGCATACGTCGCCGGCATACGTAATGAAATGCGCAGCACTGAACACAAAGCGTTCTTTGCTCAATCGTACATGAAAAGACTCAGGCATCTT
This sequence comes from uncultured Planctomycetaceae bacterium, assembly GCA_937925545.1. GTDB lineage: Bacteria > Planctomycetota > Planctomycetia > Pirellulales > Lacipirellulaceae > Bythopirellula. The sequence goes on along the minus strand of CALALR010000010.1, from coordinate 195,736 downwards.
CAATAAAACCTCACTGGCCATTTTAGGCGATTGTCGCGGAGTAATACAAACAGCGCCGCGGCGATCAAGTCGGCGGAAGTACCAGGATTTAAGCGATTTCCATCTGTGCGTAGATAAAAATCGAAATCAGCAAGCTCTCGCTCGAAAGCTCCCTCCTCAACCTCGCAAAGTGAGAGGACACGAGATGCCCGCTGGGAGACCTGGTTGCTAACTTCGACACCACATTTGCGGGCGATGAGGCTATCAGGGTATTCAGAGAGCAGTTCGAGATATGAATTGACTATGGCAGCTCCTAACGGAAGACCAGCATGAACCATGCGATCTGCGATCCAAAACACTTGTGAAAAACCATTTGCGTACTGTCGGGCAACCAAATCCCGCTCAGCAGCCAACTGCATGGCTGCAACCAAATTCATATGCGGATTACCAACGTTCACGTCTGCTTCGTCAGCCTTGCCTAGCCCACCTGGCTTGGCTAGCCGAATCGCTTCGTAAACCTTGAGCGTATCCTGGGTAGTCAAACCTTTTAGAACTTCTGCAATTCCGTCGCGAAGCAACATTCCACCGGGTACGGCAGCCAGCGGTGCCAACAACAATACGGTTCCCAAATAAGTGTTCGCACCAACTGCCGTGTGGATTGCTTGAATGCTCTCGAAAACGGCTTGTCCCACACCGATTTCACTTGCCGATGCGATGGGTTTGCCAATGACGGCAGCGCTGGTAAGAAAATCGGCGTAAGTGACATCCTCGAAATCGGCTCCACGATACACATTCCCTGGCTTGGGGGCAGTCGCTTCCCAGATGCACGCCAACGTGGCACAAGCAGCCAGATCATTCATGGAGTTACCTCAGCACGAGCCTGGGTGGTGCGGTGTAAAAACTCACTCAGAATGCGTTTCACTTGCTCCGGGGCATCTTCGACGACCCAGTGGCCTACGTCTGCCAATCGATGTACCTCAGCACGGGGCCAAACTTGGCAAAACTTGTCCAGACAAGCGGGAGTGAAGCACCAGTCTTGCATTCCCCAGACCAAAAGTTGGGGTAGGTTGGCAAGGCTAGGTAGTGCATCTTCGATGTCGCTTAACGTCTTCCATGTGGGATGACTCTCGGCAAGCGGAATGTCTTTGACGAACTGATACACGGCAGCCCTGCGAGCCCAATTGTCATATGGTGACAAATAGCCTTGCTCGATGGCTGGAGAGAGACGACGTGTGCGCGCGAGCGTCATCCGGAGCGCCGCCCGTGAAAACGCATTGGCCCCCTGCAGAGCCAGTTTGCCAAACAGCGGCCAACGACAAACGCGAATTCTCCAAGGAATAAACCACGGCCTGAACGCGCCAGTATTGAAGAGAACAATTCGTTCAAATCGACTCGGCTCTTGGAGGAGTGTCCCCAGGCCGATGGCACCTCCCCAGTCCTGAGCAACGAGAGTTACCTGATGAAGATCCAGCTTGCGTACCAATTCAACCAGATTTTCTATGTGATCGGCAAGTCGCAGCGGATCGGGCTGGAGATCGCTGAGCCCACACCCTAGGTGGTCAGGGGCGACACAGCGAGAACGCTGGCGATTGACCTCGATCAGTCGCCGCCAGTGGAACGACCAGGTGGGATTTCCATGGACGAACAACAGCGTCTTGTCGGCAGCGGGGGGGCCTTCGTCAAGGTAGTGCATACGCCCGCCGTTCACTTCTGCCCAATGCGAAGTGAAAGGGTATAGGGAACGCCATGGAATCGTTGTGTCGCTGATGTGCCGCTCGATATTTAGATTATTGTTCGTGTGGAAAGACCGATGATTTTATCTGACAAAGAGCGGCCTAGCCACCACGATCAACGCTCAGTTTGCATCTGTCTCAAAGTCAGCTCAACTGGCCTATAGGGAAAATCGTCGGACTCTGTTGCGTCGTGGCACCCATATCTGCCCAAATCGGGCACCTTTGACGATTCGGCCTTTAGAGCGTACAAAGAAGGGTCAGCGTAGCAGCGATCGCGGCCGTGGGTGAGAGGTCTCTGCAATGGGGGCCTTGCGAACCTGGTCAGGGTGGAGACACAGCAGCCATAAGCTTGTGCTTCTTTGTGTGGGGGCCTCTCACCGGCAGTCGCGACTCGTTGTTCTAGCCGTCGCCGGGAGGCGATGGTTTCAGAGGGTTCAACCATCGCCTCCCGGCGACGGCTATTAATCTTAATCGAATGGCCCATGGCGATGACTCAGGAAAACCAAGCGACGGCAACGGGACGCGATTATGTCGTAGTCGCGCGTCGCTATCGTCCCCAGGGCTTTGATGAACTGATCGGCCAGCAACACGTGGCCCAGGCCCTCAAACGGGCGATCACCAGCGATCGAGTAGGCCATGCCTATTTGTTTACAGGTGCCCGTGGTGTCGGGAAGACCTCGGCTGCCCGCATTCTGGCCAAGGCCCTCAACTGTGTGCACGGGCCAAATCCCTCGCCTTGCAATGAGTGTGAGATCTGCCAATCGATCACCGCAGGAGATGACGTGGATGTGCTGGAAATCGACGGTGCCAGCAATCGCGGCATTGACGAGATTCGCCAACTTCGGCAGAACGTCGCTGTGCGTCCCAGCCGGTCGCGGCTGAAGATCTACATCATCGACGAAGTTCACATGCTCACCAAGGAGGCGTTCAACGCCCTCTTGAAGACGCTGGAAGAACCCCCCGATCATGTCAAATTTATCTTTGCCACGACCGAGGCAAATAAGATCCCAATCACGATCCTGTCGCGTTGTCAGCGATTCGATTTTGCAGGGATCGAATCCTCTGCTATTCAGGAGCGATTAGCCCAGATTGCTGAAGCCGAGGGAGTCACCGCTGAGCCGGACGCGCTACAGATTTTGGCGATTCGAGCCGCAGGGTCGATGCGAGACAGTCAATCGCTCTTGGAGCAGTTGCTTTCGGCAGGAGGAAACTCCATCACGACAGCCGATGTGACAGAAATGTTGGGCATTGCCCCAGCTGCGCGGCTCAGCCAACTTGTGCTACCCATGGTAAACCACGATGCAGCAACTGCATTGGCCGAACTCGACGCCGCCCTGGCCGAAGGGGCCGACGAGAGCCAACTGATCGACCAACTGCTCGGCTACTTTCGGGATGTTATGACTCAAGCCGTAGGCTGCGACGAGAGCCGCATGCTCTATGCTTTGCCCAGCCAGAAGAAGGAAGTGCAAGATATCGCTGGACAGATGGGTATTCATACTCTGCTGGCCATTATTCAGGTGCTCGACCAGGCGGCTGCCCGCATGCGGGTTAGCACTCATGCCCGCACTCTGGCCGAGATGGCAGTTGTCCGGGTGTGTCAACTGGAGAACCTGGATGATTTGGCATTGCTCTTGGAGCAGCTCCGCGAGGAGCCTTCAGATTCTCAAGCCACCGGTTCCATAAAAAAAAACGTAGCTCCTAGCCAGTCCAGGCCCATTAAACCCACACCGCGGGGACGCCAGAGTGCGATTCCGCGCTCCAATCAGACTTCGACCGAGTCCACAGCAACGACTGCTATCGAGGATGCCGACTCTGCGGCTCCTACCATCGTTCCGACCGAGGAGAATGTCGAACAGATCTGGAAGCAGGCGCTCGATACGCTGACAGGCATGGTCGCCGACCATGCTTCTCACGTTGACGAAGTTACGGTGGATACCGATGGGCGTATGGTCATCACTTTTTCCGAGAGTTTCTATCGCGATTCCTGTGAACGAGTTGCGAACCGTGCTCGGTTGGAATCTGCCCTTTTGGAGGTGTGTGGACTTCGAGTTGCTTTGGTATTGCAAGCGGCCCAACGAGATAGTGCGACTTCCGCCTCACCAGCCCCAGCTCTGTCGCGGCGTCAGAAACAAATGGAATTGGTTTCCCAGCCCTTTGTGAAAAAAGCCATTGAGCTATTTGATGGCGACACACAACGAATGAAGTTTATCCCGCCCGCTGAGTAATCTGAAATCTTCAACAGACAGTCTCTCACTGTCATGGATTCGGAGGAAATTATGTTTAAAGGTTTAGAGAATATCGCCAATCTGGGTGGGCTGATGAAGCAAGCCCAGGAAATGAGCGGCAAGATAAAACAACTTACTGAAGAATTGAAAACGAAGCGGGTCGTTGGCTCATCGGGAGCTGGACTTGTGGAGGTTGAGGCCAGTGGAACAGGCGAAGTGCTGGCGGTACGGATTGATCCTGGGCTCATTGAAAAGCAGGATCGCGAGCTGGTTGAGGATCTTCTGCCGGGGGCAATCAACGATGCTCAAGCAAAGGCAAAGGAACTCTACGCCAGTAAAATGCAAGAATTGACCGGCGGGATGAATATTCCTGGCTTGGGAGACATGTTCAGCCAGTTGGGCGGTGGTCCGGGTCAATCTTGATTCACCCTGCTTTGGGGGAGGTTTCCGAGGAACATTCCGAGAGATTTGTCAAGTAATCTTTTGCGGGCAAACCTCTTGCGCCAGCACTGGTTGCCGCAAATAACCCAAATTCTGAACAGGTTCTCTTTTCACGAGTCTATCCCACTAAATCTGCAATAATACACTAGAATTGTGATAGTGTGTCGGAGGTCCAAGTTTGACCTTCGAGCAGCAATCACATTATGCTACAGATCGGGATATCAGCAGCGTTGAAGGCTGCAGTCATACAAGTCAGAGCCACTCTTATTTAGCGTTTAGATTCCATGCGACTTTCATTCGGCCAACAAATGCAGATGGCTCAGAAGCAGGTGCTCGCACCGCGGATGATCCAATCGATGGAGATTCTGCAGTTGCCGATCCTTGCATTGCAGGAACGCATTGAACAGGAGATGGAAGATAACCCGGTGCTTGATAAGGCCGAACCCACTGATGAGTCAGCGGATTTCGAGGAAGAGTCTTACAATTCGGATGCCCCCACCGAATCTGAAAAGGAGTTGGTTGTCAGAGACGACACCAACAATGAGGACGACTTCGAGCGGCTGATGAACATGACCGACAATCTCCCCGACGATTACGAGGAGCGCAGTCGTCCCTCGCGGGGGCAGATGGAGATCGAGTCGGATCGTCACCACGATGCCATGGCCAACATGGTGTCGCGGCCTGAGTCGCTTCTGGATTATCTCGATCACCAACTCAGTTGGTTCGACCTTGATGATTCGTTGCGTAAGATGTGTGAGAGAATTATTTACAACCTTGATAGCAACGGTTATTTGAAATCACCGCTTGAGGAACTTGTCCCTCCCATACCCACTGACGTCAATGGTGACGAGCGAACCTGGCGTACGGAACAGCTGAAATTGGCCGAGGCGGCGCTTGCCATCGTTCAACGACTTGATCCCCCGGGTATTGCCGCTCGCAGCCTCAAAGAATGTCTTTTGCTGCAATTGACTCCCGGTTTGTTATTTTACGAAGAGCTACAGGTTCTGATCGAAAACCACTTGGAAGATCTGGAAAACAACCGGTTGCCGCTTATTGCCAAGAAGACCGGCTTTTCCATCGAAACGATCCAAGAGGCTTGGGAAGATTTGCGTACGCTCAAACCCAAGCCGGGCGCAGAGTTCAACGAGACATTCGCTCCTGCCGTGACGCCAGACGTGTACGTGGAGCGCAAAGACGAAGGGGGCTACGAAGTTCGGTTGGAAGACACACAGCTGCCCTCCCTCTACATCAGTAACACCTACCGCAATCTGCTCCAGGATCCCAACACCAACGCCGAGACACGCGAATATATCAAGCGCAAGGTGAACTCGGCTCAGTGGATCATCGAGGCTATCGAACAGCGCCGCAGCACGCTTACCAAGGTGTCACAGGCTATCGTGGATCATCAAACAAGTTTTCTTGACAATGGTCCTGAATTCATCGAGCCGCTGAAGATGCAGCAAATCGCTGACAAGGTGGGTGTGCATGTTACCACGGTGAGTCGAGCGGTGGATGACAAATGGATGCAAACTCCTCGGGGAATTTTTCCCCTTAAGCGGTTCTTTGTTGGTGGCACCACCAGCGCCGACGGTGAGGAAGTTGCATGGGACAAGGTGCGGCTCAAGCTGCAAGAAATCGTCGATAACGAAGACAAAACAAAGCCATTGAGCGACGATGCCTTGGTTGACGAACTCGCCAAAGCAGGCATCACCGTCGCACGCAGAACGGTCACCAAATACCGCAAAGCCATGGACATTCCTAGTAGCCGCCAGCGGCGGGATTGGTCGAAGGAGAAATGATTGGGCTTCAGATTGCCCTTTTTTTACGATCGCCACTGCTACTTTTTAGAGTTGACTCTTGTGGGCCATTTTCAGCGTATGAAATTTGGCGGAGAATTGAGCGAATGCTTGCAGATTATAGGTGCTTTCTAACGAGGCCTCCTTGGTGTGGGATCATAAGTATTTAGGACTTCCGACGGGTTATCCACCGGCGCAAGTCATCCCAAACTACCAACCAAGGGTTTCCCCTTTCTTTTCCTGTAAGCCAGATCCTAAAGGTTGGAAAACTTTGGACGGCTGGCTTGGCCAGTAGTTTACTGTGGCTCCTGCTAGTGTATAGTAGTGACCATGAAATGTCCTTTCTGCCGCACAGATAATGATCGTGTGATTGATTCCCGGGCTTGCCAGGATGGCTTCTCTATTCGTCGGCGACGCGAGTGCTTCAAATGTCGCCGTCGCTACACCACCTATGAGAGGATTGAGGAATCTACTATCAAGGTAGTCAAACGCGATGGTACGCGTGTCCCTTTCACGCGAGCTAAGATTAAGAGCGGGTTGGAGCGGGCATGTTGGAAGCGACCGATTAGCGATCGGGAAATTGAAAGAACCGTGGCGGCGATCGAGAACGATGTCTACGGTTCGTTTGAGACGGAAATCGACAGCCAACGTTTGGGCGAACTCGTGATGGAGCATTTGCGAGAACTCGACGAAGTCGCATTTGTTAGATTCGCCAGCGTCTATCGTCAGTTTGCCGATGCTGGCGATTTCGTTGCGGAAGTCCGTCCACTACTCACGAAGGCCAAGTAATAGCTCCTCCTCTCTCCGCTTGCCTGGACACCCGCCAGGGCACTTTTTAGAATTGTTAGATGCTTTTTGGGGCGGTAGCTCAGTTGGGAGAGCGCTGCGTTCGCAATGCAGAGGTCGAGGGTTCGACTCCCTTTCGCTCCACTCTAGCCAAGTTCCGACGTCACCGAAGCTCATTGAGCAATCTAGTGGTGTTTGGCCGCATTCAAGGTGGATTTACACAATATGTAGACACGTGCGCTGGCGGTCGCGTTTATCCTAACGTAAGAATCACCTTGCAAATTGGAGCAACCATTGAGAAGCAACACCAACAATCGAAGGCAATTTCTCAAGGAGTCTGCGGCTTGTGCTGTGGGTGCCGCATTGCTGCCACCCTTCGTGAAACCTTCAATTGCCGCAGAAGCCTCGGATTGGAGTTCACCTCCTCGCAAGCTCTACACCGCCGTTAAATGGGGCATGATCAACATCGACGGCAGCGTTGTAGAGAAATTCCAGCTTTGCAAAGATTTGGGCTACTCCGGCATGGAACTCATTAGCCCACTCTCAGACTTTAGTATCGCAGATGTGACTGCTGCGAGTCGGTCGACTGGAATGCGAGTTCACGGTGTGGTCGACATGAAACATTGGGACACGAGACTCTCCTCGCCTGATGAAAAGGTTCGTGCCCAAGCAGTCGCACATCTGAAGCAAGCGATTCTTGATTGCCACGCCATGGGTGGTTTTTCGGTATTGCTTGTTCCCGGCAAAGTCAACGGAGTAGAAGAGACACACGAGCAAGTGTGGAGCCGCTCTATCCAGGGAATCCAGCAAGTACTCCCTCTTGCCAGTGAACTCGGGGTGAGAATCCTGATTGAAAATGTCTGGAACGGTTTCTGCGAAACGCCGGATGCAATGCGTGATTATCTTGACGAGATCGACAACCCTTGGGTCGGTGCGTATTTCGACATCGGCAATGTTCGTAAGTTTGGTCCCAGCGAGGACTGGATCCACAAGCTTGGCAGACGGATCGTAAAACTCGATGTCAAAGACTGGAGTGAGAAGGATGGCTTTTGTAAAATTGGTGATGGTGATGTGGGTTGGCCCGAAGTCCGTAAAGCATTAGCTGCGATTGGCTTTTCAGGATGGTGTACAGCGGAAGTGACAGGAGGAGGAGTCGAGCAACTGAGCGACATTCATCGCCGCATGACCGAAGTGCTTGGCATAAGCTAAGCAACCTTTAAAGTGCTTACGCATCGCTAAGCGTAATAGATATGAAAGGTATTCACTAATGGCTGAAACCGTTATCAATGGGGAGAGCTCTCGGCGTAAATTCTTGCAGAATACGGCAGCTACTGTGGCGACTTTAGGTACCTTAGGCTTTCCCCAGGCCGTCCATGCCGCAAGTACTGATACCTTGCGAATTGGCTTGGTAGGCTGTGGAGGGCGAGGCACGGCTGCAGCCATCGATGCCCTCAGTGCCGATCCTCAAACGACACTTGTCGCCATCGGTGATACGTTTGCCGATCGCAGTGCCGCGTGTCTGGAGACCCTGAGGGGCACACCTGAAATCGCCAGCCGAGTGGCAGTTACCGACGAGACGGCTTTTTCTGGTTTCGATGCCTTCAAGAACGTGATCGATGCGGGAATCGACGTCGTACTGTTGGCAACCCCGCCCCATTTTCGCCCGGAACACCTGGCTTACGCAGTGAAGCAAGGCAAACATAGCTTTGTCGAGAAGCCCGTGGGTGTCGATGTGCCTGGTGTGCTGAGTGTGCAAAAAACATGCGAAGTGGCTCGTCAAAAAAACCTGGCGGTTGTCTCTGGCCTGTGTTGGCGATACGACCGGGGAGTCCAAGAAACGATCAAACGAATCCAGGACGGGGCTATTGGTGAGATTGTTTCCATCGATTCACGATACAATACCAGTACACTCTGGCACCGTGGTCATGAGCCTCAGTGGAGCGACATGGAGTACCAGATTCGCAATTGGCTCTATTTCACCTGGCTCTCGGGAGATCATATCAATGAGCAGGCGATCCATAGCCTGGATAAGACTGCCTGGTTGACGGGCGATATCCAACCGTTTCAAGCGATGGGTATCGGGGGCCGTCAGCAACGCACCGACAAGAAATACGGCAATGTCTACGACCATCACGTGGTGTTTTATGAGTACCCAAGTGGAGTGCGGGTGTTCTTCACTTGTCGACAACAAGACAATTGCACGTCGTTTGTGGATGAAATTGTAATGGGTACCAAGGGGACTGCCCGAATTCTTGCAAACCGAATCGACGGCGAGAAAAAATGGAAGTATCGAGGCCCCAAGCCAAGCATGTATCGCGTGGAACATGAGGAACTGTTCAAAAGCATTCGCGATGGCTCGCCGATCAACAATGGGGATTACATGACCAACAGCACGTTGCTGGCCATCATGGGGCGCATGTGCACTTACACCGGCAAGGATCACAAATGGGAAGATGTGATGGCGAGCACCGAAAGTTTGGGCCCCACGAAATACGAGTGGGGGAATTTCTCTGAAACAGCCGTTGCCATTCCAGGGATCACATCAATTACCTGAGTGCTGGGATATAGCGGAAAATCTCTCACTCCGAAAAGAAGCATTACAACGTGCCCTGTCGAGATAACATAATCTGCTTGTTTCTCCTGGAACTCGGCTCACTTTATGCCGTCTCTGTGGGCGTCTGTAATGCGGCAGACTCTCCCATAGATTCCTATCAGGCGACGATTCCCGGATCGGATGTTTCGTTCGAGATGATTGCCATTCCGGGAGGGCAATTCGAGCAGGGAAGTTCACAGCTTGACGCCCCAGACGACGAACAGCCTCCAGTCAAAGTACAAGTCGCTCCTTTCTGGATGGGAAAACATGAGGTAACCTGGGCAGAGTACAAGCTATTCATGAATCTCTGCAGTGTATTCGAGCAGTTTAACGATCAGGGCATTCGCCAGATTACCCAGGAGAACGAGATCGACGCCATTTCTGCGCCGTCGAAGCTTTACGATCCGAGCTTTACTTTCCAAGCGGGCGAAGAGCCGGATCAACCAGCCGTTTCGATGAGCCAATTTGCCGCCAAGCAATATACCAAGTGGCTGAGCCTGCTGACGGGCGATTTCTACCGGCTTCCTACGGAGTCGGAATGGGAATACGCCTGCCGAGCTGGCAGCACCACGGAGTACTATTTTGGTGACGACCCTGATCAGATCGATGAGTACGCCTGGACCGAGGACAACGCGGATTTTGAAACGCACCGTGTCGGGCAGAAACTTCCCAACGCCTGGGGTTTGCACGACATGCATGGCAATGCTGCCGAGTGGGTGCTCGATGAGTATCGCCCCGATTGGTATGCAGCCTTGCCGGATCGCTTGTGCACGACCACGGAGACGCTTGCCTGGCCCTCCAAGCTTTACCCGCGGGTGTTGCGAGGTGGCTCGATGTATGTCTTGGCTGCCGACTGTCGCTCGGCGAGTCGCCGGGCCAGCGACGACGAAGAATTGCGGAGTTACGATCCGAATACTCCCAAGAGCCCTTGGTGGTTTGCCAGCGATGATGCCATTGATATTGGTTTTCGTATCGTCAGACCGGTGGTAGCACCATCTCGCACCGAACAGGAAAAGTATTGGCAAGCTGACGTTCCCTCGATCGCTCGTGATGTCAAGCGAAGAATCGATCAGGAAGGGCGTGGTGAGCGTGGGCTGGTCGATCCGCAGCTTCCCGCTGCAACTGCCAATGTGTTGCAGAAGGCAAACTCGCAAAAGAGTTCGCCTTGAAAGTTGGTTCTACAAAGAAATGTTTGGCTTCCAGCGGAATAACAAGGTGTTGCTCATAAGTTTCCCGCAAGAACCAAGAAATGAATCACCTTCCTCCTCGCGCCGCTTACCTGCACATCCCCTTCTGTGTGCATCGCTGCGGTTATTGCAATTTCACAGTGATCACAGGGCGGGACGATCTGGTGGAACCGTTGCTTGCTGCGATCGCCACGGAACTAAGCTGGCTTGGCACGCCGCGCACAGTCGACACTTTATACTTCGGGGGAGGAACTCCGACGTATCTCTCGCCGACCCACTTGAACACAATTTGTGAGATAGCTTTGCAGTGGCACCCGCTGGCCGAGGGCTACGAATGGACCGTCGAGGCCAACCCTGGGGACTTGAGCCCCGATAAGTTTGAAGTGCTCTCAACACAAGGAGTCAATCGACTGAGCCTCGGTAGCCAGTCCTTCGACCGCAAGAAGCTTGCCCTGCTCGAGCGAGATCATACGGCTGATGATATTCACACTGCCGTCAGGCAAAGCCGTCAAGCTGGTATCAGTGTGTCCCTTGATTTGATCTTTGGCACACCAGGAGAAACACTCGACCAGTGGGAGCATGATCTCGAGCAAGCGCTCCAGCTCGAGCCTGACCATCTCTCTACCTATGGACTGACCTTCGAACGCGGTACTCGGTTCTGGAATCGATTGCTACACGGCGAGATGGAAAGAGTTGCCGAAGAACTGGAACGCGACATGTATCTTTTAGCAATCGATCGATTGGCTGCCGCAGGTTTTGAGCATTATGAGATCTCCAATTTCGCCCGGCCGGGTCAGCGGAGTCGACACAATGAAACGTATTGGTCGGGGCGGGGCTACTTTGCTGCGGGACCTGGGGCCGCTCGATACGTCGAGGGGGTTCGGCAGACCAATCATCGCAGTACGACCACCTACCTGCAGCGGGTCCAGCAAGGACGCTCTCCCGTCGCCGAGGAAGAACGTCTCGACGACATTTTCCAGGCTCGAGAGGTTCTGGTCTTCGGCCTCAGACGCATCGCAGGGGTTGAACGCGCTTGGTTATCAGCCCAGACCGGATTCACGCTTGAAGAGTTGGCGGGCAACGAGATTCGCCATTTTGTTGAGTTGGGAATGCTTGCCGACGATGGAGAGCGAGTTCAACTAACACGCGAGGGGCTACTCGTGAGTGATTCCCTCTGGCCCGATTTCTTGTAGTGCTACATAGAGCGATGAGCAACCATCAGAGCGGAGCCCGAGGTACATTCCTTGGGAAAGGAGGATCTTCGGTTTGGGGAAGGAATCCGTCCGTTTCTTCAACCCATGCTTGGCGTTCTTCTTCCGAAGCATAGTACCGGAGCCAGATCTCCGGATCGTCGCCCACATTGGCGCAGTCCCAATGCAGATAGTTGGTCCGCCGATCGATCCGTTTCTCAAACGAGGGAAGGATATCGCGGTAAATCAATGAGTAGAGTTGACGATCCGAAAGGTGCTCGGTGAAGTCCAGCACGACATGCTTTTCGAACAACTGCTCGATGGTATTGTGCAGCATGGCGTGCAGTTGTTCGTCGTTGAGTTTATCGGGAGAAGGCAATTCCAGCGGTGGATCGAACCATTCGCAGATGGGCAAGATGGGAGCCCGTTCCCATTCGAGCATCGATTGCAAAAACTCATTTTCGCTCGTGGTGGACATCACATTTGCGTTGACACAGCCGATGGACTCGTCGTAGAGCGGTTCCAAGGCGTCGCGCAACTGCGCATTTCGCAGGAGGTGCTCTACGTCGTCCGTTTGATGAGAGTCAGGCAATTTCATAGCTTGTGCAAAACAAAGAAATCCAGTCGCTTGATTCAATAACCAATGTCCAAGGCACGATGACCAATGTGCTCATTTCTGGGCATGAGATTGGTCTTTTGGATTTGGAAATTGGTCATTTCCAACACTCCACATGTTTGACTTTATCAACAACCGACCGCTCTGGAAATCATTTTGAGGCCAGGAAATGGAGAGATTCAAAAAAGGCTCAATCAGGATCGTTATGACCCGCAAGGTCCCCCTAAATCCCTGCCAGCAAGGCCAGCGAAGCCAGCATAATTGAGCGAAAACTCAATCCACCGGGGTGCCCATTTCACGCATCAAGAACTTCATGTCCTCCCAGGTGTCTTTCTTGGCAGCCGGGTTGCGGAGTAGATAGGCCGGGTGATACGTGCAGACCACCTTGATCCCTTGATAGTCGTGAACCGAGCCTCGCAGTCGTCCGATCGCCTGGGTCGTGTCGAGCAGATTCTGAGCGGCCACGGCCCCCAGGCAGCAGATGAACTCGGGATCAATCAGCTCAAGCTGACGGTCCAAAAAGCGGCGGCAGTTTTGCGACTCCGTGGGAGTCGGATTGCGATTGCCCGGTGGACGACATTTCAGAATATTCAAGATGTAGACATCCTCGCGGCGAAGTCGACACGCTTCAAGAATCTTCGTCAGCAGCTGCCCAGAGCGGCCCACAAAAGGCTCGCCGAGGCGATCTTCATCGGCTCCGGGAGCTTCTCCCAAGAGGCAAAGACGGGCCTGGGGATTCCCCACTCCAAACACGGTTTGGGTGCGAGTTTCGGCCAATTCCTGGCAGAGCGTACAACTGGAAACCTCTTCGCGGAGAACCTCAAGTGTCGGGGCCGAAGATTTCATTTCTACCATGATTTCTTGCTGTTGCTGTTTGCTGGGCGGGAGTGGTCGATCCCCTGAAGAAGTCGCTGATAATTCGCACTCTGATTCGGGAAAAGCGAACCTTCCCTGCAAACAGTCAGGATTAGGCAGTTGCTGCACGCCAGCTCCATGCAGACTCTCAAGCATCTGCTGGGCTTGGCGAACAATTTCCCGACTAAACGCATGGGACATTTAAAATCTCGAAGGGTGTCTGGCTTCTCACAAATTTGATTTCAGCGGCAGTGGCTAGCACCGGTATCGCTCGGCAGGCGAAGAACTCTCGTTGGCCCCACGTGGCTGATTGGAAAGAACAATTGTGCAAAAACGAGCAGTAATCGCTGGAATTCTCGGAGAGACGTCCAGCTCTTTAGAATCTGAGTTTACGATTTCTCAGGAGAGGTAGTAAGCCCCCGCATTTTTCGATTGTGGCTTTAGGCGTGCTTCTCGGGTATCATGGAATGTTGAAAATCGCTTGGTATGTGGGGAGGTGCAAGTTCTGATGGGAGTTCCGCGTGTTGTCATTGTTGGCCGACCCAACGTGGGCAAGAGCAGCCTGCTGAATTGGCTTGCTGGCCTGCGCCTCGCCATCGTGGAAGATCAGCCCGGTGTCACACGAGATCGAGTCGAGTACCTCATGGAACATGAGGGTCGGTTCTTCGAACTTGTAGACACCGGGGGTATTGGCATCCAGGATGTCGACCGACTCACCCAGCATATAGAAGATCAAATTCAGCTGGCGATTGATTCCGCTTCAGTTATTCTGCTAGTCGTGGATGCCCGGGAAGGACTCGTCACGCTGGATGAAGAAGTGGGCCGACGACTGCGGAATCTCGATGTTCCCGTTCTGTGCGTCGCCAATAAGGCTGACGACCCTAAGTTCGACGAGCAGGCTGCTGAATTCTATCGACTCGGACGCGGGAATTTTGTGCCGGTCAGCACCAAGCAGAACCGCAATCGGTCAGTGCTCTTGAACTCGATCCTCGAACGACTTCCTCCCGCGGAAGACGATGGTTCCAGCGATCCCGACGGAGAGCCCGAGATGAAAGTGGCGATCGTCGGGCGCCGCAACGTCGGTAAGAGTACGCTCGTCAATACTTTGGCCAAGACCCAGCGCATGATTGTCAGCGAAATACCCGGCACGACCCGAGACAGCGTCGATGTGCGATTTGAATTGGATGGGAAGTCTTTTGTTGCGATTGATACACCAGGCATTCGCCGTCCGCAGAGCAGGGGGGCTTCGATCGATTTCTACGGTACCCATAGAGCACAACGCAGCATTCGTCGGGCGGATGTCGTGTTCTTGTTTCTGGACGCCACCCAACGAATCAGCAAGGTCGATAAACAACTTTGCGATTACATTAGCCAGCAATACAAGCCTTGTATTCTGGTCGTCAACAAATGGGATCTGGTGGCGAAGACCATGCCTACCGAAAAGTGGGTTCGCTATCTGCACGATACCTTCCGCACGATGAGGTACGCACCCATCGCATTCATCACGGGGCAAACGGGCAAGAATGTCAAAGCTCTCTTGAATCATGGCCAGATGCTTTACAAGCAGTCTTTGACGAGAATGCCCACCGGACAGTTGAATCGTTTACTGCGTGAGGCCATTACTCGTGTTCCTCCACCTATCCACCAGAATCGCCGTCCCAAGATTTATTATGGCACCCAGGTGGGTGTCCAACCCCCTACGCTGGTACTCTTTTGTAGTGATCCCAAAGGCATCGATCCTAGCTATCAGCGATACCTTTTGGGTGCAGTACGCAGCCACTTGCATTTCGAAGAAGTCCCGATCAAGCTCTATCTGAGGAAACGTCAGCAATCCGATCACCGTGACGATATCAAGATTGCTGATGCTGGATCTGTAGAATCGGATTCTAACATTGCAACGGCGAATGGCGGTCCTGATGTGGGGGCCGCTTCGGCACAGACCGAAGAAATCGAATCAACTTGAGTGCGGGCTAAAGGCGATTCACTTGCGATTGGGCACGTCAGAATCTGCACCCTGAAAAGAAGCGACACTATCTGCCGGCAGCAGATGCTCGCGTTGACGATAGTGATCGATGGCCCCCAAGATGACTGCGACCCAGGTGGCCAGGAAAAGAGCCAACTCTCCCACAGCCAAGATTTCCTGCCTGTCCTTAAGCATTGCTCTACTCCCTGTAAATCTTTACTGAGTATCGACTCAGAACCATTCCGTGCCAGGCGCGACGATCATTCTAGAATCGTCTAACGAGATGCCCACAATAGAGCGAATCACGGTCTCCCTGACAACCCGTTATATTCCGCCCGTTTTCCCAGTGTCCCGGTACGCGTCAGCACTACCACATCGCCATCGAGGATGCTAAACTTGAGCGTCTGTCAGGGCAAGTGCTAGCACAACTTCCAATATGCAGCATTTCCCCAAAACAGGGCGATTAGCTCAGTTGGTTAGAGCACTAGCTCGACAAGCTAGGGGTCACAAGTTCGAGTCTTGTATCGCCCATTTTTTCTAAGTCTTTGCTGAGTAGTCCTTTGTGACGACCTAACGACGTAGTTAGTGCAGCCTTATTTCGATGCGACATACCCAAGTGGGTATGTTTCAGGTGAAAAAGGAGGTTCTAACATGTCCGCAGTATCTCAAAAAGCAGTTCCCAAGTATTGCCGCCAACGCGAAAAGGGCCGACCAGATCGTGCGTGCGTCTGGATCGATGGCAAGAAGATTTCGCTCGGCAAGTACGGCTCCCCAGAGAGCAAAGAACGCTATGCCGAGTTGATCGGCACTTCCAAGCCTGAAACGCCCCCTCCGTCGAAAGAGCCGTCAATGGCGGAAATCATGGTTGCCTACTTGGAGTATGCCAAAGGGTATTACGTCAAGAATGGTAACGTGACCAACGAATATACGATGATGCGGGAATCCCTCAAGTTTATCCGCAAGAGTTGCAGCACGCTCCCCGCCTCGCAGTTTGGCCCCAAGCGACTCAAAGAGATTCGCCAAGATATGATCGCTGCGGGCCATTCTCGCAAGTATATCAATTCCAACGTGGATCGGGTCCGAAGAATGTTTCGTTGGGCGGCGGCGGAAGAATTGATCGAGCCAAGCATCCCCCAAGCGCTTGCTATGGTAACCGGCCTACGTCAAGGTCGCACCGAAGCCCCTGACAGACCGCCAGTGCTCCCGGTCGATGATGCGACGGTCGATGCCACGTTACCCTACGTCCCTGAAATCGTGGGCGATATGATCCGCCTGCAAAGGGCGACGGGTATGCGTCCTGCTGAGTTGTGTATGATCCGACCATGTGACTTGGATAGGTCGGGGCAAGTTTGGCTCTACCGTCCAGAGAGTCACAAGACGGAACACCATGGGCATCAAAGGCAAGTACTGATCGGTCCAAAGGGACAAGAAGTGCTCCTGAGATACTTGGCAAGGGACTCACAAGCCTACTGTTTTTGTCCGTGCGATAGTGAAGCCCGACGTAGGGCTGCCCAACACGAAGCCCGACAAACCCCGATGAACCAAGGCAATCGTCCTGGCTTGAATCGAGCGGACAATCCTCAGCGACCAGCGGGCAATCAGTACAGCACCAATGCTTACCGCCGGGCAATCCATCGGGCATGCGATAAAGCATTCAAGGCACCCAAAGGGATGCAGGGCGACGAGTTGAAAGCGTGGAAGGCTGCTCATAGGTGGTCCCCGAATCAACTTCGCCATTCAGCCGCAACGGAAATCCGAAAGCAGTTTGGGCTCGAAGCCGCTCAAGTAGTCCTCGGACACAGCAGGGCAGACGTAACCCAAGTCTATGCCGAGAGAGACTTGCAGAAGGGTTTGGAGGTGGCAGCGAAGATCGGATAGAATAAATTTTGCTAGGTTCGCGGAGTTATAAACCGCACAGACTAGCCACGTTGATCGTCGGCACCACCGCGACAACCTGGTTAGTCGCCTAGCTCAATTCAAAGGTGGTGCGATATGTCAGCAATTGGTAATTTTCGCTCTGAGCTCGCAGGTCAATTGCACATTTTGAAGCGACGTGAGCGACGCGACGATTCTCATCCGATAAAAGTGACTCCGGTTAAGAAACACCTTTCCGGTCGGCGTGGATTCACGCGGAGAACTTGCAAGGCAGCCTGGACTCTACTGTACAGTTCTACGGCCCAGGAACATAGGCGAGAGCTGTTTCGCAAAGTAGTGGGAGAGTTGCACGACGATAACACGGCATCGGCAGTATTGCCGCTGGTCGAAGCCACGTTGGCCGAGCACGAACGAGCCTTAAAATATATTTGCAATGGGATGCCCCCAGAGATCGCAATCGCGAGGTGCCGGGCGATAGACGAGTTGTTACTGTATCTGCCGCCAAGATCACAACTTGATGGGGACGCCGACGCCAACACTCCCTCCTGGGACATGGATAAAGGTGAATTATCTTTTCGAGGTGAGCTTGTTCGCAAGTATTCTGGTCAAGCGGTCAACATCCGAACAGTGTTGAACGAATTTCAACAATTAAACTGGCCCTCTCGAATCGTCGATCCTCTCCCCAATAGTAAGAATCAAGCTCGTGTCACCGATACTGTCACAAGCTTGAATTCAAAATTGAAAGCCTTGCGTTTCTTTGGAGGGGGTGATGGCGAGAGCTTCTGTTGGGAAGTGCGCTCAGACTAAACTTCTCGAAACACCTAGTGCGCTCCCAGTACGTTCCCAGTGAACGATCCCGATTAATCTATTCTAATTTGTTCCAGAAGTTGACTACATCAACCAAGGAGCAAACAAAATGCGTTCTAATTCACTGCTGGCGGAAAAACCCGTCACTCTCAAAGAAGCGTCGAAAAAACATTTCCCGAATCGGCCCCACATAAATACTTTGCGGCGGTACTGCCACAAGGGATTCCGGGGCGTGAAGTTGCGCAGCTTCTACTCCGGCAATACCCTCTGTACGACCGAGGCGGCAATCGAGGAATTCTGGGCGGCAATCAATCCAAGTTCCGCTCCGTCGCCCATTTCTAGTGCTCACGCTCTGGCCGAGAGTCGGCTCGATGAGCTCGGCGTCTAAATCTTCACCACCGCAGTGAAATGAAAAAAATGCCGCAGCCTGGCAGGGCGTACGGCAATAAAAGGAGTCAAACTGTGATCACAAATTATACACCAAAGGGACCACCTCCCGCAAACAAGCAGCTAGCTGGGGCGACAACCAACCGCAAACATGAAATGCGGCCATCGGAGTCGAAGCGGATACCAACCGGGTGGTTCTCCGTGGATCGCAAGCTCTTGGAGAGTGACCTTTGGTTGAGTGAACCTTTCACACGCGCTCAAGCATGGATCGATCTGGTTGGATTCGCCCGCTTCGAACCCGGGCACATCCGAATCAAGGGAATTCGAGTTGATCTTGCGCGTGGTCAGGTGGGGCTCTCCGAAGTGAGCTTAGGCAAGCGTTGGAGGTGGTCTCGCGGAAAGGTCCGAAGGTACCTGAAAGAGCTTGAATATGACCAGCGCATAATACAACAGAAAACGAACGTGACCACCTTAATAACAATAGTCAATTACGATATCTACCAGACTTGCAGTACAACAAACAGAACAACAAACGGGGCAGCAAGTGGTACAGCAGACAGGACAACAAACGAAACACAAAATAACAAGGGAAACAATTCAAACAATGAAAACACCTCCTCCTGGGCAGTCGGTGAGGAGGAGGAAGTCCTGCGGATGCTGGTCGAGAGGGGAGTCTCCAAGTCGCAAGCAGCCGTCGATGCTGCCAAGGCTCGTGGTACACTGGCGAACTCTATTAAGTCGCTGGTCGCAGAATTTGACGGTAAACCAGGTGCATGGGACGCGGGTGCCCTCTATCGTCGTGTGTCCGGAGAACTCTCCGAGTGGCCCCCAGAGAGCTCGAAATATTGCCGCGAAAAGTCGCGAGATTCAGATCACCATCGGGCTGAGCGACTCAGATCCGAGGCGCGGATGGCCATCGCCGCCAAGGCCCAAGAGCGCGAAAGAGCTGAGCACCTTGAAGCTCAATTCGGTTCAAGAGCGGACGCGATGTGCAAAGCAGATCAGGATGCACTGATTCGAGAATTCACCTGGATCCAAGATCTGCGATTTCTCAAATCGTACGACCGGCGAGTGAGCCTTTTGGAGGCAATCGATGTCCAGACGCTGTCATCGGTAAAATCCTCAAGAAACGGTTCTATTCGAGTTGATCATAAAACGCAGCCACTTCAGTGCACCATGTGATCCAACGCCAAGATAAGACGTCCGCCAAGTTCTTAAGATCGGGGAAACTCATTCAATTTTCAATAAATGCTTTGACAAGCAGACGTTTCTGGATTGCTTTGGGAGGATTGCTGTGTACAAGTAAGATTATTGATTGCTCACAGGCTAAAAATGAAATGGTTTTGAGCCTCATTATGTCTTACGCTGCTTAGAGCGAAGTTGTTGGAGGAGTATCCCTTGGACGTATTCAATAATGATGAAGCGGGCTATTTGGCCTGGCATAAGGAGCATCCGAATTCCTTTGTATTAAATCGATTTGGGGGAACGAATCCGGCTTTTAACGTCTTGCACCGCTCGAATTGTGTTTTTCTCTGGCGTGAGAAAGATGAAGGCAAACGAACGGTTGTGGAAAAATGGTGCTCCGCGACAGAAAATGAATTAGCCCAACAAGCAGATTCAAACCTCGGTCCCCAAATGTGGAAGAGATGTGGGATCTGTTTCCGTACTGCAACAAGGAATAATACTGACCTAATTCCATCAGCGGTTTCTGAAACCACCACTCTAGATTCAATAGAGCAGCTTTGGATTAGTGGTGAGCCTGCAGTATGGCTCGGCTCAGGAGAAAAGGAATGGAAAACTAGGGTTCGATCTATCCTTGAAAAGGACATCCCAGAAGTACCGCCGCAATGGATGGATTTTGAACTTCGACTACCTCAAGAAAAACTCTACCGAAAAGATCTGGATAATCTCCTGACCCCACTCTTGGAATCTGCTCGAGATGCAGGATGGACAGAACGCGGATTTAAACAGCTCGGTTCAGTTACCGCTTACAAAGTTGCCGTCACTGACATTTCTAAGGCCGGTGCATTAGTTAAATGGCATCCAGAACCACCTCACTGTAATCATCAAAGAGCGGGGATCCTCATTGAGGTGCCTCTCACAAAGTTGGACGCGGATACTGTCAAATGGGCTCTGTATGATAAGTCTTACGAGCTATTTCAGCTTCGACCCGAAGTACGGTTTCCACCCCTCTGTCCCATGTCTATAGACATTCTTGTAACGATTGACAATGCGCAACAGAGGAAGTCAATCCAGGCTCTCATGAAACCATGTATTGATGGACTGGAGCCAATCTTAGGGCACCCCGATAACCTGTTACCCGAACCAAGAGAGGTGATCAGCAGACGGCTTGCCCCACAAGACGAGATGGTTATGTCCTTGAACTTCCATGTTTGGGGAGGAGACTCTAATCGAGTAGCGGTTCTTATAAGCCGCTTGGAAGACACAATCGAATACGACTAATAATTCAGGTAGTTCTTGCGACGAGCTGTGAAAACAACTCCTTGCTTTCTTGATTCTCTGGCTTCGGATTCGCGCGCTGAGATCGACAAATAGGTGCTATGCATCACTAAGATGGTTTGGTAAGGTTAAGCAACGCTTAATAAGTAGCTCAGGAATCTTGGAGGAACAACAATGCCAAAACTGGATGGCTATTTGCGGATAAAAGATGCTGCTGAATTCCTCGGAGTATCGCCAAACACTCTTCGCAATTGGGAAGCAAGCGGAAAGATTAAAGTTCGCCGCAACCCAATGAATTCTTATCGGCTCTACAAGGTGAGTGAACTCAGGAAGCTGCTTGAAAATATTGAGCACTCTTCGTCGCAGATGCATAAGCGTATTCGACCAAAGTGATAGTAATAAGGTGTCCCATAACAGACAATTGGTTCGCCATGAATATCTTTTCTCTGCACAAGAACATTGTTGATGACTATCGGTCATACATCGAGAGCTTCATCAATATCCAAGACGATCAGATTCGCGAGGAAGTTGAACGTGCCTTGACAGATGGACGACTATGGCCTGAGCCACTTATCCAGTTCAATCCAGCATTTAAATCGGTTTCCAGTATATCCGAGCCGATTTCTGAAGGATGGCTAGCCTCTGAACTCGAAAACGTGTTTTGGGACACAAGATCGGGTGAGCCTTACCGACTTTATGAGCACCAACTTCAAGCATTGAAATTGGGCTCTGAGGATAGGGATTTCGTAGTAACTTCAGGAACAGGCTCGGGTAAGTCATTAACCTTTATAGGAAGTGTTTTTAGCCATCTTTTCAAGACGAAAACAATTGGCACAGGTGTGCAAGCAGTCTTGGTTTATCCTATGAATGCTCTTATTAACTCTCAGGTTGAAGAGCTGGATAAGTACGCAGAAGCATATGAGTTGAAAACCGGTCAATCACTGCCAATTAGATTTGCATCGTATACCGGACAGCTGAGAGAAGAGGATCGAGCGCCACTTCGAGAAAACCCACCTGATATTCTTCTCACGAATTACATGATGTTAGAGCTCTTGCTGACAAGGCGTCGTGAGCAGGCGATTCGAGACTCCATGTATGCAAACCTGCGATTTCTTGTCTTCGACGAATTGCACACATATCGAGGCCGCCAAGGTGCGGATGTTGGTCTTCTGGTAAGACGAATCAGATCTAAGTCAGCACACAAGACTATTTGCATTGGTACTTCCGCGACCATGGTGGCTGGTGATGGAAGTTTGGAGCAACAAAAAGAACAAGTTGCACAAGTTGCGCGTGATATTTTCGGTACAGATTTCGTCCCAAGTCAAGTGGTCAACGAAACTCTAACACGTTCTTTTGACGATGCGCCACTACCTTCTGTAGACGCTCTGCGGGAATCAGTTGCTTCACCTGTCGATTGCAAGCTGGGACCTGCTGTATTGTCATCGTTCCCAACAGCAATTTGGTTAGAAGAGCGAATTGCATTGGCGAATAAGAACGATCAACTAGTTCGCAATGCTCCAATGACTTTCAGGGCGATAACGGAATTACTTGCAGTTGAAACAGAATTAGACGCTGAGAAGTGTCATCAACACTTGTTAGATTTGATGCATTGGGTCAGTCAGGTAAACGAACGAAATCAAGATTCACGCTACACTTATCTGCCATTCAAGCTCCATCAGTTTTTTGCCCAAACAGGTTCTGTTTACACTTCTCTCGGAGCCGCTGACGATCGCATTCTGACTTTGGAGCCCGGCGTCTATAAAGGTCATGACAAGGATAAGAAGCCAATCTTTCCGAACGTCTTTAGTCGAGGTTCCGGTCATGCGTTTATTTGTGTATATAAAGACTATTCAAGCCGTGCATTGCTTCCAAGAGAATTCAACAGCACTGAGGATGAGACCACGACATGCAAGCCTGGCTATCTTGTTGTGGGTGAAGAAGTCTGGAATCCAGCCGAAGACTATGAGCAGCTCCCTGTATCTTGGTTCAACGTCTCAAGGTCAGGCGAAGTGTCCATTGTTAAGAAGTATCAGGGACGAGTTCCTCAGCAAATATGGTTTGATGAATGGGGAAACTTTGATGATTCGCCATCACTAGGCTTTAGTGGATGGTTTATGGAGTCACCTCTTTTGTTTGACCCCACCAGCGGGCAGTTCTTCGACGCGCAGACTAGTGAGGGCACAAAGCTTACTCGACTTGGCAGCGAAGGACGCAGCACATCGACAACAATCACCGCATTCTCTATTCTCTCTCGGCTGGCGGAATACGGATATGATCCTCGAGATCAAAAGCTCTTGAGTTTCACAGACAATCGTCAAGACGCTGCTTTGCAATCTGGACACTTCAATGATTTTATCAAAGTCGCACTGCTCCGTTCTGCGATTCGCAAGGCTGTCGATTCAGTCCCACAGGGGACTCTCACCTACGTAAATCTCGGCGACCAAATCTTTGATGCGCTGGAACTGAATTTTCGTGAATATGCAAATTACAAGAGTGATGTAGATGCTCTGCCACCGCCAACTGTCAAGCGAAAGTATCATGAAGCGTTGAAGAAATACTTGGTCTATCTTGCTTTGTATGACTTGCGACGTGGCTGGCGAGTCATTCTCCCCAATCTTGAACAATGCGCATTGCTCAAGGTCGACTATTTGGACATCGAAGAAATCGCTAAATGGGAAGAGGGCTGGGCAACTGTCCCACTCCTCCAATCTCTTGCTGCAGATCAGCGAAGGGAACTGCTGTTCCAAATTCTGGAATTCTTCCGACTTGAGTATGCTATCTACAGCGAAAATTACTTAACTGAGGAACGAATCAGGCAAAACCGAAAGGAAATCGAGGAAAAGCTAAGCCAGCCTTGGAAATTTGAAGAGTCTGATCGAATTGATCCCTACTATTTGCGATACGATAAGCTCGCTCCTCACACGAAGCTATTTACAAAAAGCCTTGGATTAGCCAGTACCTTAGGTAAATTCATTCGGCAAAAAGCACGTGAGATCGATCCAGATTTTCAATTGAATCGAGCGAGTTACCGGCAATTCATTATTGCATTGCTCGATACGCTTGAGGCTGCTGACTTTCTTAAGTCTCGCCTAGTCAGAAACAGCAAGAACGAAGAGGTCAAGGTCTACCAATTGCGACTAGATAAGATCGTCTGGCTCCCCGGTGACCGAGAGACGGTTGCTCAAGATGTAGTGAAGCAACGTTCGTATAAGTCGCTAAATTTAAAGCCCAATCGATTTTTCCAGAAAGTCTATGAGTTGGACTTTGCCAATCGAAAGAGACTTATCGGTGGTGACCATACTGGACAGCTTAGCAACGAGCAAAGGATTGATCGTGAAGAGCGGTTCCGTGCTGACTGGTCCGAGACTGAAAAGGTAATGGGGGAGTCTGTAAGCGCGCTGTTCTGTTCACCCACGATGGAGTTGGGCATCGACATTCGCAATCTGAGCATTGTGCATATGCGTAATGCTCCGCCCAATCCGTCCAACTATGCACAGCGAAGTGGCCGCGCTGGCCGAAGTGGACAGGCTGCCCTTGTGTTTACATACTGCTCGTCATTCTCAAATCACGATCGGCACTACTTTCGCAATCAAAAAGATATGGTGGCCGGCAATGTGCTTCCACCTCGCATTGACTTGTGCAACCGAGAGCTCCTGGCTTCTCACCTCAATGCCGTGGTACTGTCTGAGATAGGGCTCAATGGGATCGACAACTCTCTGTTGGACGTTGTGGAAGAAACGCAGGAAGGGATTCCCTTGACTTCAGAAATCGTCGAACAACTGAAGATTCCACCTCAACGGTTCTCTGCTATTCGCGCTCAGTTCAATCGGGTTGTTTCCGATTTACTGCCACGGCTACGAGAAAAGCATAGTCATTGGTTTAATGATGAATGGATCGATCAGACGTTGGCCAGTATTACCAAGAATCTTGACGGATCAATGGAGCGTTGGCGTCGTCTCTATCGGCAGGCTAGGGCAACACTATCTAAGGCTACTCAAGAAATCGAAAGCGGCACTTATAGTCTTGGCAGCAAAGAGTACAAGCAAGCCAAGCGAAGTCTTGATCAAGCAACTCGTCAACTCGATTTGCTCAAGAATGATATGAAGGGGTCACTCAATCAACTCTCAGAATTCTACCCTTACAGGTATCTTGCTTCAGAGGGTTTCTTGCCTGGCTACAACTTCACTCGTTTGCCTCTGAGAGTCTTTATTCCGGTCGGGGACGCGGGGGAATACATATCCCGTCCTCGCTTCACGGCGCTGCGAGAATTCGGTCCGAGAAACATCATCTATTACAGCGGACAAAAGTATGAAATCCGTCAATTGGTTCTACAAGACGCCGAGAGTCACTTGCAGACAGCGAAAGTTAGCTTGAACGCAGGGTACTTCTTGCGTGATCAGCAAAAGGATTTAGAGCGGTGTCCTTTCACGGATGTAAGTCTTTCTGACAACAATCAGTGTGAGTACCTCCACGACCTGCTTGAAATGACCGAGAGTCGCGCGGAGCCTCGAGCCCGAATATCGTGCGAAGAGGAAGAACGTCTGAGCAAAGGTTTTCAAATCGACACTTATTTCTCTCTGCCCGATGGGAACCTGTCTCGGGTTAAAAAAGCGATCTTGAAGGTTGACGAGGATGAGTTTATGCATTTGAATTTCATTCCCGCCGCGAACTTGATCCAAGTTAACCGAAAATGGAGGGGTGCAGCTGGTGAAGGCTTCACACTCGGTCTGATGTCTGGTTTCTGGAAGACCGGAAATGTGGCGAATCGAGGTCCAGATGCAGAGGACATCAGGGATGTAAAGCTGTTCGCCACAGATACAGCAGACGCTCTCTACATCGAACCCATTGAACCACTCGCATTACAGCGGGAAGGGGTTATCACTCTCCAGTATGCCCTTAAAAGAGCGATTGAAAACGTATTCCTCATCGAATCTTCAGAGTTGGCTGTTGAATCGATGGGCAGACCTGACGAGCCAAATATCTTTCTGTATGAGGCAGCCGAAGGCAGTCTTGGCATTTTGTCGCAATTTGCAGACGACACCACGGTGTTTCACCGTGTGATTGAGGAAGCCATCCGACTTCTTCGATTCGACGACCCCGACTACCTTGACCCTGCATCTTACGACGATCTACTGAGCTACTACAACCAGAGAGATCATCTGATTATCAATCGCTTTCTGATCCAGGATGCCTTGAACAAGTTGAAGGTGTGCAAACTCGAGAGACAGACAAATCCAGACTTCAAGAATTACGACGAACACTTTGAAACACTACGTCGGCAGCTAGATCCGAACTCGAGCACTGAACTAGAGTTTCTCGAATACCTCCGTGCGCATGATTTGCGATTGCCCGATTCTTCGCAGCGAACCGTCGATGGCATCTATGTCCAGCCCGACTTTTTTTATGAGCCCGATGTCTGGGTTTTTTGTGATGGAAGTCCCCACGACAAGCCCGAGATACGCGAAAACGATCGTGTGAAGCGACAAGCCATTTTAAATCGAGGTGACCAGGTATTTGTCTACTACTACAAGGATGATCTGGCCAACAAGATTGCCAGCCGCCCTGATATATTCTCGAAGGTACGTTGAGCTATGGTTTTCACTCCTGGATCTTTGGTGAATGTGCGAGACCGTGACTGGGTAGTCATGCCTAGCAACGACCCCGATCTGTTGCTCATCAAGCCGTTGGGGGGATCCGAAGACGAAACAACTGGGATTTTTCTACCGCTGGCATTTGCAGATGACAAGCCCAAAGAGACTATTTTCCCTCGTCCCACGGTTGATGACCTGGGTGACTTTACGACCACGCGAATGCTCTACAACGCCGCGCGGTTGTCTTTTCGAAACGGTGCAGGCCCGTTTCGGTCACTCGCGCGCCTCTCGTTTCGGCCGCGTTCCTATCAGATGGTCCCCCTGATCATGGCTCTCAGGCAGGAGGCTGTGCGACTGCTAATCTCGGATGATGTTGGCGTCGGAAAAACCATCGAAGCCTTACTCATTGCCAAAGAGATGCTCGAGCGTCGCAGCATCCAACGCTTTGCAGTTGTCTGTCTTCCACATCTGTGTGATCAGTGGCAGACAGAAATTAAAGACAAGCTCGGTCTAGACGCCGTGATCATTCGCACCAACACGCAAGCCCGACTCGACCGTGAGATCCAGGGCGATGTGAGCGTCTACAGCTACTATCCGTACCAGATCATTTCAATAGACTTCATCAAGTCAGACGTTCGACGACAAGTCTTTGTCAATGAATGTCCTGAACTAGTGATTGTGGATGAGGTCCACTCTTGTGCGAGACCAGCAGGTGCCACCAAAGGCCAGCAACAACGGTATGCACTGATCTCCGACATCGCCAACAAATCTGACCAGCACCTGGTGATGCTTACGGCGACGCCACATAGCGGAAAGCCGCAAGAATTCCACTCTCTGCTGGGCTTACTGAAGCCCGAGTTTGAGCAGATGGATGTCGCCACCTCGGGGCAAGCCGAAAGAAAGGAACTTGCCCGACATTTTATCCAACGCAAGCGAGCAGATGTGGAAAAATGGATGGGTGAGGAAACACCGTTTCCCGATCGTAAAGCCGGAGAATATGACTACAAGCTATCCAAGAACTATTTAGCGCTCTTTCACTCGATTCTTGAGTTCGCCAGAAAACTGGTAACACCAGAGAGAATTGAAGGAGTCCGTCAGAAACGGCTCCATTACTGGACAGCTCTCGGTTTGTTGCGAGGCGTAATGTCTAGTCCAGCGGCCGGGATTGCTATGCTGCAGAATCGGATGAGCAATCTTGAACTTGCCGATGGTGATGAGTCCATCGATGTGGAAGAGGATCCAATTCACGACATTGACTTTGGGTACGAAAGCGATTTGGCCCCTTCCCAGGTCGTCGATCAGGCGGAATGGTCAGAGTACCAGAGAAAGCAGTTACGGGGGTTCGCAACACAGCTCGAAAAGCTGGCCAATCCAGAGGATGACCAGAAACTGGCCTATTCTGCGCGGATTGTTGGAGATTGGCTGCAAGAAGGGTTCAACACGGTGGTCTTCTGCCGCTATATCGCCACGGCGAATTATGTCGGCGAGAAGCTGCTACCGCTGCTGCAGAAGAAATACCCCAAAGTGGATTTGCAGGTAATTACCAGCGAAGATCCTGACGATGTTCGCAAGCAGCGAATCGATGCGATGGAAGGCTCGAAGCAGCGTGTGCTTGTTTGCACCGACTGCCTGAGTGAAGGCATCAATCTCCAAAAACTGTTCACGGCTGTGCTGCATTACGACCTGCCCTGGAATCCCAATCGACTCGAACAACGTGAAGGTCGCGTGGATCGGTTCGGCCAGAAGGCCAAGGTTGTGAAAGCCTACCTGCTCTATGGTTCCGACAATCCGATCGATGGCATTGTCTTGGACGTCATTCTTCGCAAGGTGCGAGAAATCAAACGAGCTATCGGTATCAATGTCCCTTTCCCTGAAGACAGCAAGAGTATCATCGACACCATCGCTAACGCATTGTTGGTCAATCCAGATCGTCGGATTTCCACCCAGATGATCGACGATCAACTTCGCTTCGACTTCGATGAGTTTGATGAGGCCAAAAAGGCAAAACTCGAAGCCAGTGACAAGATGGACCGCATGGCGGAACAAGAAAAGACCTCTCGCAGCATCTTTGCTCAGAACACCATCAAGGCCAATGAGATCGAAGCAGATCTGAGAGAGACCGACGAAGCCATCGGCGATCCGGAAGCGGTGCGGGAATTCGTCTACTCCACGGTCAATAACCTGCTGGGTGCTCAAATCGTGGAATCGGGGGAGGGTTACAAGCTCTTTACAAACAACCTGCCCGCCGCCCTGCAATCAACGCTGCCCACGGAGGGATCGCTGCTGATCAGCTTTCATTCTCCCACTCCAGAAGGCTACCAATACATCGGTCGAAATCATCCCTTCGTCGAACAACTATGCCAGTTGGTTCTGGCAAACACCATCAGCCGTCGGGGGAAGCATGCGGCCCGTGCTGCGGTGATTCGCACGGATGCGGTTTCGATTAAAACCACGATTCTGCTTTTCAGGGTCCGGAATGTCATTGAGACTCGCAAGCAGGACCACCAGATTGTGGCGGAGGAGATGCTTGTGTGGGGCTACCGGGGGACGGCCAGCGATGGCAACTATCTCAGCTCTTCGGAGGCCAGGGAGTTGCTCATGTCTGCCCAGCCCACCTCCAATATGTCGGACCAGGCTCGCTCAAGCTTTTTGGAAAACGAATGCCAGCAGTTGGATCTCTTACAGGAAGAATTTGACCGGGTAGCGGAAGAGCGATCCCAGCATCTTGTCGAAGCACACGAAAGATTCAGCAAGCTGATGGACCGCAAACGATTCCAAGTCGTTCACCCGGTCTTGCCTATGGACGTGATTGGTCTCTATATCCTGGTGCCTGATGGCGGGAAAGGATAGCGACTATGGGAGGTACTTTATTTCGAGCGGGTCAACGAGCCGAGTTGTCGACCCAATACAAGTCATTGATCGTCTCTGCCGACTTGGGCTTTTCTCAGAAAAGCAAGTCGACTGGAGTTGCCTGGCAAAATGCGGAGGAAGAGAAACCAACTTCTGCCAAATACACGTTTGCGGATGCAGTATTCCAGGTCGCGCAACTCTTGAAACTCCAAGAGACAGCGACACTCATTGTGGAGGCTCCACTTTCAGTCCAATTCGGCATCACTGGGAATCCCACACCACGGCTGCCCTTCGAGCAGATTCAAGACATTCAGAGCGGCAAGAGTGTGAATCGCTTTTGGTACATCGGCCCAGGAGCATCCACATTGGTTGCGGCGATATTTTTTCTGCGGAGGTTGGCCAGTTTGTTGGCTAATGGTGATCACCAAGTAGTTCTGTTTGAAGGGCTGCACACGTTCAAAAACCGTAGGACCGATCACGCGCAGGATGCAGCCGAATTATTGCAGGCGTTTCAAAAAGGGGAGGTCGTCGATGTGACGCAAGATGGTTCAACCGAATGGCTATCAATTCTGCAGCTCATCGAGGGACTATCCCACTCGGCGATACCCGCAATCGTGACGGTCACCCCAGAATCGGCTATTGCCGACATTCCCAAGCCCGAGATTCCTTGATTCACCAGGAGCGGAAGCAAGCCGCCACATCCCATGCAGTATCCCAGCATCAGAATAGAAGGCGCGATCCTGTCGAGCGACATTATCGACGCGATTGAGCGGGATGAAAAAGGCTATCAGAAGGCCAAAGACTTTGGTCTCGAACACTCCGTGAAAGTCAAGGATGAGATCGCCAACGCCTGGGCCGACGCCCGAGCTCAGTGGCGGATTTTCAATCATCGCATAGAAAGCCTCAAGGAAACCGACACCGGCACGACCGAGACTCGCAACTTCTGGATGTCGCCATTGCTGGGGCTACTCGGCTACCACGTCGAACTGGCCCGCAAGGGTGAGGAAGTCAATGGGCGTAACTATGCCATCAGTCATCGCGACACGCGCCGCGACGGGTTTCCTATCCACATCGTCGGTTGCAACGACAGCCTCGATCTGCGGCGAGCTGAGGGTGGGAAGCGAATGTCGCCGCATGCCCTGGTTCAGGAATACCTGAACCTGACCGAGCATCTCTACGCTATCGTGACCAACGGTCGTCTGCTGCGGTTACTACGGGACAGCACGCGGCTAGTGAAGCTCAGCTTCCTGGAGTTCGACCTGGATCGTATTTTCGAAGAGGAGTTGTTCGCCGATTTCGCCATTCTCTATCGTCTGCTGCATGCGTCGCGCATGCCGATGTCGCAGGAGACGGCAGCCGAGAGCATTTTTGAGATCTACCACCAGGATGCCCTCGACTCCGGATCGCGGATTCGCGAAGGACTGAGCGCGGCCGTCGAGAAGTCGATCAAGTCCTTGGCCAACGGGTTTCTCCAGCATCCAGCCAACGACGGCTTGCGTGAGTCCTTCCGCTCCGGCAGGACGGACAATAAGGAGTTCTACCAGTGGCAACTGCGGCTCATCTATCGGCTGCTGTTCCTGATGGTCATCGAGGAGCGCAATCTCATCTACGGCCCGGACGCCGACCGGCGTCAACGCGACATCTACTACGACTACTACAGCATTGGTCGGCTGCGGCGGCTCTCCGAGCATCGACACTTCGCCGACCGCAACTACCAAGACGCCTGGACCGGTTTGCGGCATACGTTCCAGTTGTTCGAGGACGCGGGATTCGGACCCAAGCTGGGCGTCGCCCCATTGGCGGGAGACTTGTTCGACCGCCGGGCGATTGGCCTGTTAAACGACTGCCGGCTGGACAACGAAATCCTGCTCACCTGTCTGCGCAACCTGAGCCTGTTTACCAATCCTATCACCGGCCAACGAATGCGGGTGAACTACGCGGCGCTCAACGTCGAAGAGTTCGGCTCAGTCTACGAAGGTCTGCTGGAGTACGACCCGCAGATTCTGGATGTGGACGGAAAGATGGAATTCTCGTTCGTGGCCGGCGATGACCGCGCCGCCTCCGGCTCGCACTACACGCCCGACGAGTTGGTCCAACCACTCATAAAACATTCGCTCGACTACATCATCGCCGACAAGCTACGCGAGCCCGATCCCCAGCAGGCGCTGCTCGGCATCACCGTCTGCGACGTTGCCTGCGGATCGGGGCATATTCTCTTGAGCGCAGCCCGCCGCATTGCGACCGAACTGGCCATCCTGCGAACTTGCGAAGACCAGCCGTCGCCATCGGCGTTTCGAGCGGCGGTGCGCGACGTGATTCGCAATTGCATCTACGGCGTCGACCTGAACCCGCTGGCCGTCGAGCTGTGCAAAGTTGGCCTGTGGTTAGAGGCCCACGTCCCCGGCGAGCCGCTCAACTTTCTGGACCACCACATCAAGTGTGGCAACGCGATCGTCGGCCTCGCCAGCCGCGAGGAACTCCAGCGCGGCATCCCCAACGAAGCGTTCAAGACGTTGCCCGACGATGACAAGACCGTCGCAGCCGAACTGCGGAAGCAGAACAAGGAGGAACGCAAGGGTTATCAATCACTCGATTTCGGTGGCCGTGCTGCCGATGACCTCGACGCCCTGCGCAGCGATTTTTCGAATGTTGCCAAATTGCCCGAACACACGCCGGAAGAAATCCGCCAGAAGCAAGCTGCCTACGACGCGTTTCGCCGTGGCATTCACCTGCGAAACCTGAAGACGCTCGCCGACATTCAAGTCGCTCAGTTCTACATTCCAAAGACGCCGGAAACACGGCGGAAGGTCACAACGCACGACCAATACCGGCGTTACCTGCGTGGCGAGAATCCGCATCCAGAGCCAACGGCATTCGCCCAGGCGACTGCTCATCGTAAGCGATTCTTTCACTGGTTCTTAGAATTCCCCGACGTATTCGGGAATGGCGGGTTTGACTGCATTCTAGGGAACCCGCCTTATCTCGGCGGTCAGTCCTTAAGCGGCACCTACGGCCACAACTTTTGTGAATGGATAAGATTTCAATTCTCGCCAACGGGCATGAGCGATTTGATTGTGTTTTTTGTCCGACGGTTCTGGTTTGTGTTAAAAGCCCATCGTTTCGCCGCGTTCATTACTACAAATTCGATTACGGATGGTGATGTACGCAAGGACGGTCTAGAACAATTCTTAGCGTTGGGCGGCGAAATTGTCTTTGCCGTCGATGGAATCAAGTGGCCCGGCAGGGCGAATCTTTACGTGTCTCTCCTTTCGCTCTACACAGGATCGTGGGCGCGCCAACGATCTCTCAATAATCGTGAAGTTGATCACATTAGTTCGTTTCTTGAGGACTACCAAGAGGCGGGTGATCCACACGTGTTGTCGGCAAACTCCGACAAGATGTATCAAGGTTCAATCATTCTCGGTGATGGATTCTTCATCGAAGACTCAGTCGCCGAAACGATGCTCCAACAGAATGAGCTTAATGCGTCAGTGATCCTTTGCGTGATAAATGGAAAAGAACTCAATAATCAACCGGACCAAAGGCCAGGACGCCGTATCATTAACTTTCAAGACTGGAGCCTTGAAAAAGCTGAAACTTATACTGCTCCCTTCCGTCATATTGAGGAGCATGTTAAGCCAGCACGTCTCAAACAGAAAGATAAGGGAGGAAAGGATTTGTGGTGGAGGCATCTTCGTCCGCGGATGGAACTCTACGGAAAACTTGCAAATCTAGATCGCTGTTTCGTTGCGGCTGCAACGACAAAGCACCTCAATTTCTCAGCATTCTCAACCGACGTTCTATTTCTCAACACGATCTATGTTCTTGCAAGCGAGTCTTTTGCCGAATACGCGGTTCTTCAGTCAATCATCCACGAAGCATGGGCTCGCAAATATAGCGGTGCGCTGAAACAGGACCTGAGATACTCGCCCACTGACTGTTTCGCAACATTTCCATTTCCACAAAACGTTGCTCCTCAATCACACATTGATCGCGTAGGCGAAACCTACCACAATCACCGCCGCCAACTGATGCTGCAGATGCAGTTGGGCCTGACAAAGACTTACAACCTGTTCCACGATCAGAAACTGAGCCCGGAGGTGGTGGCGAAGGTGAGCAAGCAGGACGCCGACGTGGCCGCCGAGGCGTATGCCGGCCTCGTGCGGCTCCGCGAGCTGCACCGCGAGATGGACCAGGCCGTGCTGGCCGCCTACGGCTGGCACGAGCCCAGCGACGATGGCCCCCCCATCGACCTGCGGCACGACTTCTACGAGGTGGACTACCTCCCCGAAAATGACCGCGTCCGCTACACCATCCACCCCGACTCAAGGCGCGAGATACTCAAGCGGCTTTTGCTGCTGAACCACAAGCGTCACGCGGAAGAACAAGCAGCCAGAAATGTTCAGACGAAATTCATGACAAGTTCTCCAACGGTTGAAATCGAATCTGCAAGGAAGCTGCCTTTGTTTCCAGCGGGAGAAGATGATTCTGTAGAGTCGAAACCAGATGCCTAACATTACTGACATAGACCTGAGCACTACCTTTGAGGCTAAAGGGAATTGGTGGCTACCTGCGCAACCCGAACGACCTCTATCCGGCACACTTCAATACTCACCGATGTCAATTACTCTGAGCCTGATCGGAAGTCTGGTGGAACAAGATCCGGATCAACTTGGAGTAGTGAAGCACGACTTCGTACGCGCTCCGATCATCTACGGCCATACAGAGATGGGACCGATTAGCCTTGTAGGGGCTTATTGCATATCGACAACACACAATCTTCATGAGGTGACGGAGTCTTGTTACAGCAGCCGATTTATAGTCATCGGCGCACACGTCCCTGACGAGTCGATTCCTAGCAATTACCTGAGTTTCGAGTCTGACGTTATCGATGAGTTCTTCGGCGGTCCTGAGTTTGATGTCAGAGACTTACACGAAGGAGGTTCTCTCGTTGGAAAACATATACGGCATCGATCCCCGCCTGATGTCGTTCTAGCTTCTAAAGAGAATCAATGGTCTTTAACATTTAGAGAGGCTTCCTCTCTGACTCATACGCGGAGTTCAATAACTCTGTCCGCTAGAAAACTGCTCTTGATAGAATCCTATGAGCCACAAGTTCTTGAATGGTTCCTCGAACAAATGTGGAGGCTCTGCCAGTTGTTATCGCTACTGACGGATGAAACGGCGACGCCACGGCGTGTAGAAATCGAGCTTCAAGACAGTAATTATCCTGTAACGGTTTTATGGCGAAAAGCAGCCGATTCGCGAGAGCAGGTTGCCTCAGCTATGCTTCTCTTTTACTTCGGTCATCTGGCAGATTCCTTCAATGACATTGTTACACTCTGGTTCGAAGCATCGCCGACACTGCAAGATGGAATTATTCTCTTCTCTGATGCTCGCCGTAGTCGAGGAGAAATTGTTGGAAGATTCCTAATTCTTACACAAGCAGTCGAGGCAGTCAGTCGAGCGACAAGTGACGACGTTTATATGCCGGTTGAGGAGTACGAGCAAGTCAGACATGCGCTGTTCGATGCTATTCCAAAAACCGTTGCAACAGACCACCGGGCAAGCCTCAAATCACGAATCAAATATGGTAACGAAGTCTCGCTGCGCAATCGTTTAAAAAGAGCATTTGATGCTATTGGTGATGATGCGACTGCCTGCGTATGCACTTCGCGTTCTAATTTCATCAATCGAGTAGTTGATACGCGAAATTATCTGACACACTACTCAGATGAACTTCGAGATGGAGCATTACGCGGAGTGGAACTCTCCTGGGCGTGTGAGAAGCTAGCGATGTTGCTCAGATTCCTGCTTCTGCAACAAGTTGGGATCGCACCTGAATTTGCTGCAGAGAGGTTCAAGAACCATTCTCGACTGATGCAATACATGTATTTGTACAGCGATCGGGGAGAGTAGCCAGACGTTCATGCTAATCAGTCTTCAAAAGCTAACACTCAGTAGAATGTGATCGGCAACAAATATGAAACTTTTCACTGACCCGCAAGACCTGGACGCTTATGGCCACAAGCTTGGCCAATTTCTCGTGATCGGAGGCTTCCAGTTAGAAACCCTTGCGGAAAAATACCATCGGGTGACTTTCAACGCCTGGGCGCAGGCGGTCAGAATGGAATCGGCCAGGCGTGGTATGGAAATCGCACCCGAACAACTACGGTGGCTGTGGAACGCACTCAAGTCAGAGCCGGCTACGAGCAGTTCTTTTGGCCACTTGATGGAAGCAAGTGATGATTCGCCACCTGTCAGAGTCCTTCCGAAAGGAAGCCGGTTCGTGATCAAGTTGAGCAGAATCACCGTTGGCTTCGATCCACCGACCTATGATCCAAGTCTACGACGGAAGCCATCTGCGGAAGTCATCCTCGAAGAAGATCTCTACATGAAAGGGGGAAAGAAGAACCACCTGGAATGCAAGCCCGGAAAAGCCCGACTTCGCATGTGGATCTATAGCGACATAGGCACCAAGCTAGAAGAGGCTGCAAAGATGAAGGTCAAGCCAAATGCTGTGACTATCATCGGAGATGAGGTTACTGTGATGGTCACAAGCCTAAATCAGGCGTATCACAAAGCGAGTCTTCGCTTGGAAGCGGATAGACTGAGTCACGGTGGCAGAAGCTATGATGCTCTGACCTGGGTCGGTCCACAAGACAAGCAAATCCTCCTCGGAAGAATACGAGAGCAAGTCGAAAACGGGGAGTGGAAGGTGCCGGATTCTACACCTGGCGACGAGGAGAAAGGAGATGACCCATGAATACCTCCGACATACTGGCCGCATCATCAGCCAGTGAGATGAATTCAGTAACGGAATTGTTTCATCGAGTTAATAGTGTCATCCCGGATGCTCAGACACTTCTCACGATCGAACCAGAAATGCTCGTGGAAGACGCGCTACGTTTGCTTCAAGAGAACTGCTTCTCACAACTTCCAGTTGTAGTGGGCAATGAAGTGTTGGGGCTATTCTCTTATCGAACCTTTTCACTGAAGGTACTCGAGTATAGTCAACAAGCCAGCGCAAGTAATAGAAAGTTTGATCCGCTTACGCTCACCGTCGAAGAGTGCATGGATCCGAGACCAGATTTTGCTCACGTGACCGACGAATTCGTGGATTGGTTTGATGCTATAGACCGTTGTGATGCTGTTCTGGTGGGATCACCTGATCGACTTCAAGGGATTGTCACAGCCATGGACATACTTCGTTATCTCTATGAAGTGGCAAGCCCTTTCGTGTTGATTGGTGAGGTCGAACTTGCCTTGCGAGCACTCATCCAAATGGCGGTAGATGGCGAAACCCTTGAAGCGTGTGCTCGCCAATGTCTCAAAGACATATATGAACCGGGGAAAATCCCAACCGAGTTGCATGAGATGACTTTCAATGACTACATACAGATCGTAGGAGACGGTCGTGGGTGGGCCCATTTCGAAAAGCATCTTGGTGGTAATCGATTGCGAACGCGGGCCAAGCTTGAACAACTGCGCGACGTGCGGAATTTGATCTTTCATTTTCGTAGAGAAATCACTGTGGAAGAGCACCAGACCCTCGCTGCAAACCGTGATTGGATGCTCAGGAAAGTGCGGACTGCAGAAGCCAGGCTTAGGGAGGTGCAAAAATGAGCACGGATGAATTAAAAAAGTATCTTCACAACCTTCACTGCCTTCCTCATCAAGTCGCGTTTGCCGAAGACTTTTTGGCTGCCAAATCTGCACGGAAACAAATGCTGATAAGTTTTCCAGGTTTGGGAAAAGGGTTCGTTGGCAGCGCAATCATCGGCTACGCAGCGACGCATGGTCTGGCAGACAAGGTGTTAGTACTCGCTCCTCCAGGCTTGATAGCTCAATGGTCGGAGATGATTCGGCGAAAAGCGCCAGATCTGGCCACATTCGTTGTTGATCGACCTCGCTTGCGCGAACTGGAAGCCAGTCAAGATGCGAACAGTACTATTTGGCCAGCCACCGGCGTCGTCTTGATGTCAATCGATCTGGCCCGACAAGAGGATGTGAAAGAGAAGCTGCTCCGAACTACTTGGGACTTGCTAGTCGTTGAAGAGGCGCAACACTTGACCCCAGGTACGCAGCGGCACATCGCCGTAGCCCGTTTATGCGACCACTTGCCAGACATGCGCGTGCTGTTACTGCGCGTCCATCCATTGATAGGTTCAGAGTGGGATGCCGAGAAAGATCCACTTTTAAGCGACGCTGCAATCACTATCTGGTCTCGCGAGACGGTACGTGACAACGATGGCAATGCTGTGCTTCCTGAAGTTCACATCAAGTGGATAAATCACCATCGATCCAAAACCGAAGTTCAGTTGCTGTCTCAGCTACAAGACATCGTGAGATCTATTGCACCAAGTGAGCCACAAGATCAGTTGGCAGCTACAATCGTCCTGCAGCAGGCTTCTTCAAGTCTGTTTGCTCTTGAACAACGATTAAACAGAATGCAGCAACAACGTAACGAGATTGTCCATGGAGGGTTTTCCGAGTCCTCTCATGATGAAGGTGAAGTTCAGACATTGAGCGACTCAGAACGGCCTGCAACCACTCACACAGTTTTCCAATCAGAATTGATTGATCAATCAGGTGGATTACTAAGCATGCTGGAGGATGTCGATTCGGATTCCAAATTTGAGTCGCTGCTTGCACTGCTGCGTGACATCGGGGTCTTCACAAATGAAACATGTCGAGTGTGCCTCTTCACATCCTTTGTGGATACTGCCACTTATCTAGAAAGTGCGCTGAGTGAACATCCTGCAAATGTGAACACGATAACTGGTAGCATGTCATTTGCAGAGCGAGAGCAAGTGGTCGCTAGCTTCGCGGAGAAGGGCGGTATTTTGATCGCTACGTCAGCGATGGCGACAATGATTCCAGAAGTAGCTGCGGTTATTTTCTACGATCTGCCACTCTATTCTGCAGTCTTAGACGCGCGTATTGGGCAGTTTATCAGAATAGGCAGAAGTGATCCGATTCGCATATTCGCTTTCGCCGACGAATCCAAAGTTTTGACTCTTGAGGAACTGCTAAGAAAGATGGTCGATTTAAAACAGCCCATCGATAAGGGTGAGCTGCAGCAGCTGTTATTTTCAAGCGATGGACAGAACGCCAACGGCTCGCAATAAAAGCACAAATACGAGGCTATCTTAAATGTTTTACTAAACGGATTCCTTGCTGCCCCAGATTACGAAATCCTCGAGATCTTACAGAGAACCTTAACAGAATTCTATAGAGCACACGCATGAGTGACATTAAATTATTCCGAACCTTTGGCCCAAATGTCTCTGAGCTCGAAGGTCGCTCTGTTGCATTGGAAAAGTCTTTGCAAACACTGATTGAATCTCACCTGGATATTTTTCTAGGAATTCGTTTTCTGGCCTCTGAATATGCAACAGGCAAGACCCATGGTGGCCGCATCGACACATTGGGAATCGATGAAAACGGATGTCCTTGTATCATCGAGTACAAACGTGCAAGTAACGAGAATGTCATCAATCA
Organism: uncultured Planctomycetaceae bacterium; assembly: GCA_937925545.1. GTDB lineage: Bacteria > Planctomycetota > Planctomycetia > Pirellulales > Lacipirellulaceae > Bythopirellula. Next base: position 156,898 of record CALALR010000010.1, on the reverse strand, counting down.
GGGGCTCTTTTACCTGAATTGGCTGTTAGACCATAAAGGTGAATTCGAATTGCTTGTGCATAAGACCCATGGCAAAGAACATGCGGAGTCGATCGAATGGAGCAACCCTCGGCTTCTATGCATTGCAGGAGATTTCACCAAGTATGATGAGCATGCTGTTCAACAGATTAATCGAAATATCGAACTTCTTCGTTATGTGCGTTTTGGCGAAGAACTCTTACTGTTAGAGCTTGTCAATGCAGTTGTCGCAAGCTCCGAGGGGAATTCAAAAGCAGTAAGTAAAAGCTCTGAATCTAGCCATAGCGGAGTGACTTCCAAATCCAAACAGAAAGACAAGACAGTTGAAGACCATCTTGCCAATGCCAGTTCACATTTGATAGATCTCTATGAAGCTTTGCGGGCTACGATCATGGGATTCGGTGATGATGTTCAAGAAAAGAGACTCAAGCTCTATGTGGCTTTCAAACGGCTCAAGAATTTTGCTTGTGTCGAGTTCAAATCAAGCCAAGATCGGCTACTGGTATTTGTTAAGATTGATCCAGATACAGTCCGACTTGAAGAAGGTTTTACAAAAGACGTTAGAAACATTGGACACTGGGGAACCGGCGACCTGGAAATTAACATTAAGTCCATTGAGGATCTGGAAAAGGCAAAACCGCTATTGGAAAAAAGCTACCAAGGATCTTGAGGAGATCAATTTGATGGAATCCGCTGTCGTCTCCCAGGGGGCTGAGTTGAGCCCTGATCGTATTTACCGGTATCGCCTGTGGAGACGTTGGGGGGACGGTACCCAGATGACGTTCATCGGCTTGAATCCTTCGACAGCCGACGAAAACGTCGACGATCACACGATCAGAAAATGTATCGGTTTTGCAAAACTTCATGGCTGCGATGCGATAGAGATGCTGAATTTGTTTGCACTGCGTGAACGGAATCCTAATCTCATGAAGAAACATCTCGAGCCAATCGGCCCTGACAACAACCGCTTCTTGACGAAATTCGCGAGAGAGGCAAAGATTGTCGTCGCCTGTTGGGGAGTGCACGGCAGTTTCCGTGAGCGATCGATTCACGTAATTGAACTTTTCAAGAATAAGGGAATCAAACTTTCTTGCTTCGGAATGACACAGAGAGGATACCCAAGACACCCGTTGCTGCTACCTTATACCAGTCAACTTGTTGAATTCCGTGGATAAGGGATTGTCCGGACGATTTACAAACTTATCGATGATTGGCGATGACTGAAGCTAGAAGCGAAGATTTCAAGTCACATTGACGAATACCGACGATGCCCTCAACTTTCACTTGGCTTGACTATTCAGAACACGAGCGTCGGCAGATGCTCGATGTGATCGAGCTTTTTGGGGAACGGACGACTCGGGATGAACTGGGGCTAGGTAGTGTGCGAGATGCCTTTGCCGACCTGCTTTTCCCCGGCACCAGCACGATCCAAACGCGGGCCAAGTATTTTCTCTTCGTTCCTTGGATGTATCTGCTGCTCGAGCAGCGCCGTACTTCCTCTGCCACTGTGGCCATGAAGGCGCGAAAACTGGAATCCCAGTTGATGCAAGCCATTGAGGAGTCGGGTGACACAAGTGGTTTGATTGGCCGACTGGCGAAGGAGAATGTTCGCCGACTGTCAGGCAGCGTTTACTGGCAAGGATTGTTTAGCTGGGGAATTCGTTTATTCACAGGCTCCCAGGATGAATACCATCGTTCACTCGACATGTTTTATTTGAGACGACAGAAGCGGCGGGCGTCTCAAGAACAATATGAAGGTGAATCTTACTATTCGGAACCTTCCAACTGGCATGCTGGGATCCCGACTGTACCTGAGGACTTTCCAGGCCAGGCGACTTTTGCCTTGAATCGCATCGAGGCAACCTACTTGCGTGAACAAGTGCTTACCAATCACCGCGCGTCGTTATTAGCATTTCTCTTACGGAAGCAGTTTCCGGTACAGGGAATTCGCTTTGCCTGGGAGCTGAGCGCCGAGTTCAACGAGTTCTTGCAGGAACAGATCGAGCATGGTCGCAACTTTTCGGAGTTAATGCTTGGGGCACAGCTGCTGTACAACCTTTTGCTGGCTGAGAAAAGGAACTGGCAAGATCAGATCGATCTGTATCGCCAGGCATTAGCGGAATGGGGGGAGATGGTCGATATGCGTGCGAATGCGTTAGAAGTCTGGGATCGCCAGAGATTCTGGAAGACCGTCTACTCAGGCAATCCCCGCGTTCATACGCGAGCCAAGTCTTTCATCGACCGCTGGCTCGACCTCGTGATGGGTAGTTCACCTCGTGAAATCCTTGAATCATCTTCCGCGCGCCAGCTGGTTGCCCTGCGGGAAGCGCAACTGAAGGGTGGATTGGCGCGGTTGAAGAATGATCGCGCGCTCGAGGTATGGAATGGTGCAGCAGGAGCGGGACAGATGGATTTGAGGTGGAACAGTGCTCGTGGCATTATCAGCGACATTCTCGCGGGACTCGGGGAAGACAATCATGCTTGAGCCTACGAGCCGTCGCTTGCTGATGGAAGCGTTCCAGCCTCCCGAGGGTCATCGGCTGGACTGGGCAGTTGGGACGACTTACTCCTTGAATCTCATGGCACTATTGTCCGCTCCTGTCGCCTTCGCATTTGCAGACTGCCAGGATCACGATGGAAAACCAGTGATGGATCCCTTGGTGCTTTTGAAATCGGTTCGACAATATGCTGACCGAGTCTGTCTTCTATGCCAGGCAGGACGGATTCAAGTGCCTAGCGCCTACCAGCCTTTGTTGGCCAATTTGGAGAACTCGATCTACGAAGCTGTTGCTCCGGGAGGGGGAAGTTTTCATCCCAAGGTATGGTTTTTGCGCTATGTGTCGGACGAAGATGTGGTGACCTACCGCTTCCTTTGTCTCAGCCGGAATCTGACGTTTGACCGCTCCTGGGACACGATGTTGACCCTCGAGGGGGAGCTTCGTGACCGTGTGAAAGCTTTCGCCAGCAACCATGCTCTTGGGGAATTCATCGAGGCTTTGCCAAAGATGGCTTCGCGCAAGATGAGTTCCGTTTGGCGTGAGCGTTTGCAGCAATTGGCTTATGAAATTAGGCGTGTTGAATTCCAGATCCCCGAGCCGTTTCAGGAAATGGCGTATTGGCCCATTGGACACGCAGCACAGGAAACCTGGCCTTTTCCTCAGAACATCCAGCAAATGCTTGTCGTTTCACCTTTTATCGATGAGGGCATGCTGGGTGACTTGTTGAATGAGAAGGTTCCGATTCAGCTCCTATCACGCCCGGAGAGCCTGGCTGAGATCAACCCGACAAAAATAGGTGAGTTTAAAAACGTCTGGATCCTTGACGAAACTGCTGAGCAGGAGCCTACGGATGCAGAGGAGCCACCAGACAGCGAGGTGGAACACGAAAGCGGCGGCGACAATAGCAATGATGAACAGTTCCCATTGGTTGGTCTCCATGCGAAGCTCTACGTTGCAGACGCAGGGTGGAACTCGCACGTATACACTGGTTCGGCAAATGCGACACGGGCAGCTTTTCAGCGCAATGTTGAGTTCTTGGTCGAGCTAATTGGCAAACGCAGCCGCTGTGGTGTCGATTCGATCTTAGGTACAGCTCAAGAGGGAGGACGCAAGGCCGCTAAGTGTTTGGCTGATTTGCTTCATCCGTTTGTGCCCGGCGACAGCGTTAGCAAGCAGGATCCTGAAATTGACCAGTTCGAGAGACTCATCGAAAAGCTGGCAAAGAAACTATCGGAAGCGCAACCAGTTGCCTACTGTGAAGAGCTGGAGACGCCAGAGAGCTTTCGAGTGAACCTGCTGCCAGAGAAGCGTGTTACCGGAATTAAGGCGGGCGATTTTAAGTTGCGGGTGCGACCAATTAGCCTGCCGGCTGCCCATTTGCTGGCTTTGGAGATCGAGAATCAAACTTGGGTAAGCTTCTCAGCAGTTTCCCTGCTAGGATTGACTTCCTTTTATGTGGTAGAAGCCAGCACACCTGATGGATCTATCACCAGGCAATTCGTTTTGAACATTCCATTGTCGAACTCTCCCGCCGCACGTCATCAACGCGTGCTCAATCATTTACTCAGTGACAGTAGCAAGGTTATGCGATTCCTGTTACTGCTATTATTGGACCACGGAGCTCGTGATTTTGGTCGCTTGTTGGGTGAAACCAATGGCGAGAAGAATGCGGAATTCACGGTTTTCGGGTCGATGTTCGATGCTACCTTGTTTGAGTCGTTGATGAAGGCGATCGACAGGGAACCAAGTCGCATCGACCAAGTCGCCACGCTCATCGAGGACTTAAATCAGTCGACTGAAGGCCGGCAGCTCCTCCCGGCCGACTTAGAAACCATTTGGAAGCCAATCTGGGAAGTGCGTCAAAAACAGGAAGAACGGTCAACCCGTGGTTAGCATTCTATGAGTCAAGTCAACGCCACTGAGAGACCTGATACGAGAGCAGTGTTTGACCAGCTGAAAGACTTTCAGCAGCAAACAGTAGAGTACATTTTTCGCCGGATGTACCTCGATGACGATTGCACACGTCGATTCTTGCTTGCCGACGAGGTCGGACTTGGCAAAACCTTGGTTGCGCGCGGAGTTATCGCCAAGACCATTGAGCACCTTTGGGACCAAGAGCGTCGTATCGATGTGATTTATGTCTGCTCGAATGCCGATATAGCCAGGCAAAATATCAATCGCCTCAACATCACTGGGCATGACGACTTTTCATTGGCGTCGCGCATCACGCTGCTTCCGATCAACGTTAGCGATATGCAGAATCGAAGAATTAATTTTGTTTCCTTCACTCCGGGTACGTCTTTTGAATTGAAAGATAGTGCGGGCATGTCGCGTGAGCGAGAATTGCTTTATTGGTTATTGAAAGAACCTTGGAATGTCTCGTTTAAGAAGGGTACTTGCTTACTAAGTGCGTATGCTGGCATCGATGGATTTCGTCGTCGAGTGGAACAGTTTCCTTCGCGATTCGCGATAAATACAGGCATACAGAGAGATTTCGCGGAGCAACTAGCTCAGCGACCGGAGTTGCAGCAGGAGTTCAATGAACTTTGCGAGGCAATGCCTCGGGCGGGTAGTAATGTACCGAAAGATCTCAATCGCCAGCGAATACAATTTATTGGAGAACTCCGCCGTTTACTGGCTGAGACATGTCTCCACTGGCTTGAGCCGGACCTGATTATTCTCGATGAATTCCAAAGGTTTAAGTATCTGCTTGGGGGAAACGACGAGCAATCCTCGGAAGCGGCTCAATTGGCAGAGCATTTGTTTACTTTTCAGGAGCATCAAGATAATCCTGATTCTGCAGCACGCGTACTGCTTCTATCCGCAACTCCGTACAAGATGTATACGCTCAACCACGAGTCAGCGGAGGATGACCATTATGAGGACTTCCTGCTCACCCTTAGGTTTTTAATGGCGGATGATGAGCGTCTGGGTCATTTCAAGCACACTTTGAGTAAGTATCGCGACGAATTACTTCTGATAGGTACCCATAGCCATGAAGAATTGCTGCGTGTGAAACGCGCCCTCGAGGAGGAACTACGCCGAATAATGGTGCGCACTGAAAGGTTGGCACTTTCTGACGACCGCAACGGCATGCTGCGGGATGCATCTTGTGAGAGCGTTGCCTTAAAGGCTGGTGAAATTGAAGATTATCTAAACGTCCAGCGTGTCGCCCGCGGACTAGGGCAAAGCGACGTCATGGAGTACTGGAAATCGTCTCCTTATCTGCTCAATTTCATGGACAATTATCAGATCAAAAAGAAGTTGCGGACGGCAATGGACCAACCGAGACACGACCGCAAGTTAATTCGAGCGATTCGAGAGGCCAATAAGGGCCTGCTCAGCCGTGAAGAGTTGGAGCGTTATCAGGAAATAGATCCGGCAAACTATCGTCTGCGACTGCTGTCGGAAGACACGATTGCAAGAGGTGCCTGGCAGCTGTTGTGGATGCCTCCCTCACTTCCCTACTACCAAGCAGAGGGGGCTTTCAGTGATCCTCATCTGTCGAGCTTCACAAAGCGGTTAGTTTTCTCTTCATGGAATGTAGTCCCTAAAACGATCGCCTCGATTCTCAGCTACCAGGCCGAGCGCGAAATGATCAGATCCTTTCGTTTTCGAGCGCACAACACTGCCGAAGCCCGGAAAAAGCGAAGGGCGTTGCTGAAGTTTTCCATAAGCAGGGGAAGGCTTACTGGCATGCCAGTACTGGCATTGCTATATCCCTGTCATAAATTAGCTGAGCAATGTGATCCTTTACACTGGCGGGGTGAGAATGATTCTCTATCGACTACCAGTGAAGTGCTAGCCTTTGCTGCAACAAAGATCAGACCACTCCTTGAGCCAATTATAGCCAATCATGCTTCGGATTCTGAACCTGTCGATGAGCGTTGGTATTGGGCTGCGGGATTGTTGATTGATGGGGCGGACAATCCAAAAGCCACTGGTGAATGGTTTGAAAGAAAGGATCTTGCCAAACTGTGGGCGGGAGAATTGAACAGCATGGATAAAGATGCTGCCCGCGGATTCTCAGAACACCTCGAACTGGCTCGGGAAGTGCTGGCTGGTAAGGTTGCACTCGGCCAGCCACCCGAAGATCTGGCGGACGTGCTGTCATTGATTTCGCTCGCCAGTCCAGGTGTTACCTCCTTGAGAGCATTGAGACGTATTTGTCCTGAGTTGCCTGCCAATGGAGAGTTCGATGCGAGAAATGTTGCGGCACCGTTGGCTTATGCTTTTCTCCATCTGTTTAACATTCCAGAGGTCATGTATTTACTGCGCGAGCGCCGACGGGAAACTCCTTACTGGCAGCGTGTGCTGGAGTACTGTCTCTCCGGCAATTTGCAATCGGTACTCGATGAATATGCACATATCTTAGTTGAGTCCCAGGGGCTGTTGGATAAGCCACCCTACATCACGGCACAAAAAGTTTCTCAAGTCATTCAAGCGAGTGTTTCCTTGCGTACATCAACGGCACAGGCGGACATCATCTCCGCAAGCAATCGGCGTATTCACTTGGAAGACCCAATTCGCCTGCGGACAAGATTCGCGATGCGATTTGGGGATCAGGACACGGAAGGGAGTGGAGAAGCAACTCGGGCCGATGCCGTACGGTCGGCCTTTAATTCTCCATTTTGGCCTTTTGTATTGGCAACAACTTCAATCGGCCAAGAAGGCTTGGATTTCCATCCCTATTGCCATGCTGTCGTTCACTGGAATCTACCTTCGAATCCTGTAGATCTCGAACAGCGGGAGGGAAGAGTTCACCGCTACAAGGGACATGCGGTTCGCAAGAATATCGCTACAGAATACCATCATGCTGCCAGAAATGACCACCATGATCCTTGGGATGCCATGTTCCAGATGGCCAAACTTTCAAGGCCAGTAACCCACAATGATTTATTCCCGTTTTGGATTACACCGAATGGACACGCCAAAATCGAACGCCACGTGCCGGCGTTGCCTCATAGTCGCGAGGCAGAACAGCAAGCTAACTTACGGCGATCACTGGTGATTTATCGCATGGTTTTCGGACAAAGCCGACAAGAAGATCTTGTCCGTTATATGCTTTCTCAGTTTACTGCTGAAGAAGCTGCAGAGATGGCCGAGCTTTGTCGGATCGATCTGAGCCCGCAACCTTTGCTGGCAGCCCCACCCAGTTAACAATTCTGAGCAGTAAAGTCCGGAAGAAAGTTTAGTATGTGGTTGTTTACCAAATACGGTTTCTACTCGGTGGTCTGCGCCCGACAAGGTGACGGGAGTCATGGCATGCCTATTGACCTCCAGCGGCTCATGGTTCGCGCCCGCGTCCGCAGGCACTTGGAGGCAATTCGAGAGCGTTTTCCTGATCTGCTCGCTGAGTGCGAAATCAAGGAATTCCCAGGGAGTGACTACGCCTATCGGTTTTTCGTTGAGAAGGATGTCTGGTCAAAAGTGCTAGTCGGGCTCAATGAGGATGTCGACTATGACAACTTCAAATCCAAAGTCGCTCGACACCAAGGGAGGGATGGCAAGGCATACGAGCATTCGCTACATGAAGTGTGGTCGGTTATGAATCGATTGCAGAAGTGAGGCGACTACACAATTGTACGATCTGATCGGCGATATTCATGGGCACGCAGATGAGCTTGAGCATTTGCTACAAGAGCTCGGCTATCAGAAGACTCAGGGCGTGTATAGTCATCCTGAGCACAAGGTGGTTTTCCTTGGAGACTTTATTGACCGGGGGCCAAAGATTCGCCAGGTGCTGGAAATCGTGCGTCCCATGATCGAAGAGGAAAAGGCCCTGGGAGTGATGGGAAATCACGAATTCAATGCCTTGGCGTATCACACGGAGGACCCTGAAGCCGAGGGTGAATACCTCCGCCCCCACTCGGTGAAGAACACAAAACAACACAGCGAGACCCTCCATCAATTGACACCCCAACTACTAGGTCAATATCTGGAGTGGTTTCGTAAGCTGCCACTCTGGCTGGATCTCGAGGGTCTGCGGGTCGTTCATGCCTGCTGGGACGAGCAAAAGATGCTTGAGATTCAGCGAGGCATTACCGAGTTCAAGGGAATCTCGGACAAATTCTTAGCGGCTGCGTGTAAGAAGCATGGCAAACTTTTCCATCCCGTGGAGGTGATTCTCAAGGGAAAAGAAGTCACGCTTCCCCCGGGAATATGTTTTAACGACAAAGATGGGAATGAACGAACCGAGATCCGGACCCGTTGGTACCTGTCGCCCCAGGGACATACCTATGGAACTTATGCCCTCCAGAGTGACGAGATCGCTTGCGACCAGGAGCTTGACCCCGGGGTGATTTCAAACGCCATCCCGTACCCGGTAAACGCCAAGCCTGTGTTCGTGGGACATTATTGGCTCGCGGCCACACAGCCTGAAGTTCTGGCCGAAAACGTGGCTTGCCTCGACTACAGCGTGGCCAAGGACGGCTTTCTCTGTGCCTACCGTTGGCAGGGGGAAGTGAAATTGTCGAACAAGAATTTTGTCTGGGGTAAAGCGAAATTTCAGAAATGAAATAAGCGTCCACTGAATTCGATTTGATGACAACTATTGTCATGATGATTGCATTTGCTCTTGAGATCTTCTCCCGAAGCTCGCCACTTTAAGTGGATTTTTGCCTATGAGTACTTGCCTCTTAGTTCTACCTCTTAATAGGCATAATACTTGCAGCTTTGCCAAGGAATGTGTGCCTTACACAGTTCTTTGATGCAAAAGTCAACTCATCAGAAGGAGCCAACAGATGTCGCCATTAGTGAATTCCAGTCGTGTTCAGCGGCCCGCTCGCGTGATTACCTGTCCGCTTCGAACAGCCGCTCTCTGTCTGCTCGTGGGAGTCGTTTTTTCAGAGAGCGTGGCCTGGGCTTGGGACGACTCGAATGGCAGTTCCGAATCCCTCTGGCCTTTCAACCGCAATGGGGTCAGCCAGAGAATTGGAAACTCGACCTATTTCAAATCGCCAGACTTGAGTTACAACTCTTATCGCGTGGGAAAGACGAACTACTACAATGGCTATGACAACCGGACAAGAGGGAGCTTTAGAGGTTCGTCCTATCAAGTGGGGAATACGACCTACTACGATGTGAATCGCTATGGGAAGGGGGGCGATTTCTCGGGGGATTCTTACAAGATTGGCAATACAAGATATTACAGCGGCCGAGATCGGAGTACGGGAGCGAGTGTTTCAGGGAGCTCCTACCGCATCGGAAACACAACTTACTATGACTTTTATGATTCAGACAATGGCCAGCGGCATTCCTGGTCATCTCAAACTATCGGAAATAGCACTTATTACGACCCATAGGTGATTGAGAGTGTTTGATGAAACTGCCTGAAGGTCAAACCCAGAGCCATCTCCTGTTAGAATTAGAGCCAAGCCAAGAACTTAGAAGAACCCTTTCCTAATTGACAGATGACCGGCCATCAGTCATTGGAGAATCTTTCATAAACTTTCGGGAAGCGATCTCGAAAGAACGTCTCTTGCTCGGGACGAAGAAATCGGCGGCGACACTCCTCGGGCGGGCAGCCGAACCTAGCACTGACCTGTTGTGACTGCGGATCACGCGGAGAAAGATGAACATTGATGTATGACCACCGCCTATCATCCTCGTAGCAGAGCATCCGATAGACCTCGTAATCGGTGAGGTCGGTAAGGCCGAGATCCTTGGCCCCGCCAAAGTCCACACCCGACGCACGCACGAGATAGTATTCCTCCTGCGACAACGGCTTACCTGCAAGGAGCTTGTGAGAGGGTCCGGCACAAAGACGCTCGAAGAGACCGGAAGCAAGTTCACCGATTCCGTGTAGTTCGCGCTCAAGAGATCTCAGAACCAAATGAAGGGGCTCTGGCATTTCGCGAGGTAATGCATCACTCCCGAAGATGTTCTCCCCCGCCGAGATCTGGATCTCCCAAACAGCAGCCGAGGCACGTTCGGCTGCTCCCTTGAGATCACGGATCTGGTCGGCTATTTCCATATCTGCTCCACTCGGCCAAGAACCATTGCGCTAATCCGCAGCTAATTAATACTTGAGAGGAGGATAGCACTTGGCAACCGGAAGTATACATGTCAGTTGCGACGGCTGTTCCTTGGGTGAAAGTCCATCGCGAATAGATGTTATCACCGACCGATCGACCTTTCAATCATCACAAAGGTGGCGTTGAGCTTTATGGTGCAAGATAACAGCATTCCTGGTCATCTCAAACTATCGGAAACAGCACTTATTACGACGATTGAGCGGTTCGGAGCCAGCATGATGAACAACCGGGCCGGCAGAGTTCTAGCCATTAAGGCCGCAGACGTAGCGATCTACCGCCAACATCGCCAGCACATCTTCACGATTGTACTGTTCAACCTTTTTAATGAGTGAGTCGTCTCCTGACTTCAGCCAGTCGAGATACATCAGCTGGGCACTCATGCCATCTACATCCTCTTGGCTCCAATTGAATCCGCAAACGGGAGCCACGGACTTGATTGAGTAGCTTGGCACCGGGAAGTACGGTCGCTGTTTGATCTGGTCCTTCAGATCGATCAGGGCGTCTTGGGCAGCGCAGAGACGCGTGGCAAGTTGAGGATGGTCCTGGACAGCCTGGTTAAGTTTCGAAGATTCATAACTCGACCAGCAGTACAGGGCGACGTCTGTGGGGTCACCCAGCCAGTCGAGGAACTCGGTCCAAATTCGTGCTTCGTCATCCTGGCCACGGGCAGTCCAGATGTGTGTTGATTCGTCTGGAGTTGCGACTCCGATCATGTAGGTATGAGGTCGAGTTACAACCGCTCCATCCAATAGTGAGATGTCCTCGACGTCGAAATGGACCTGGCGCTCTTTTCGACGAATGCTGGCTGATTCACCCGGCCGAAAGATAGGTCTGCCTTCAAGGATTGCCAAAGCGTGATAGTAGCAATCGGAATTGGGAAGTCGGCCTGCGCATTCCTCGGGACCTGCAGCAAGAATTTCATCGAGGGACGTGAATCCTCGTTGCTTCCAACCAGCGGCGGTAGCTCTCCCAACACCCGGCAGGAGCGTCAGGTCTTTTCGCTGGCGAACAAGCTCATTGGCATACTTTCGCCAGGGACTTGGGGTCGAATTGTAGCTCAAGGGTTGTAAGGTCTCCTTGCCATCGCGAATCGACCGCCAAAGTCTGAGATGATGGTGCATCTGTTCGGCAACCTGCTCGAAGGGTATCGTTACCTCCCCATCCTTCAGGACAATATCAAAGGACGTCGGACAATATCCCTGAAGCTTTCCTAGGATCCAGTTGTAAGTTGCTGCTTGGAGCTGATGGTGGGGTTTTACTTGAGATGCATTTTTCACTTCTTTGACACGATAATGGTAATTACCAAGCTCTGAGGGGTGATTGTCGCAGCGGACCAACACATCCGCTTTGCCATAGACTTCTTCCGACAACAACCAGAGAGCTCCACCTTGAATTACTGATTCTCCTCGCATCATGGCTTGCAGGGTCTCATCCAGGGCTGTTACTCCCCAGGGGCTCTCGACGCGATAAGCTTCCGGAAAGATTGCGCTTACATAGCGGTCTTCCCAGATATTGCCCTGCTCCATTCTATGTCGATCGTAAGCGGTTGTTTCATCGACACGCTCTGAAGGAAGGGCATGATACTCACACCATAGCCAGAAGGGATCCTCAAGCATGTTGTAAAACCAGGAAGGGCGAAACAAATTGCAATTGGCCAAATCACGTCCACCCGTTGCCCGCTCAAGCAAATTAGAAAGTATGGATTTCATTTGGATCTCTCGTGGATCGACTCAGAGAACGTAAAGTAACGAGGGTGTCGAAAATAAGTTTATAGAGGTGGGTAACACATCTCCCCCCAATCTTCATCTGCACCGTGATCGGCAAGAACGAGGATGACTGCAGGCAAGAGATGCCCCAACATCATTACACATCTTCGCAATGGGATGCGGTTGAGCTTCCCGCCATGGGTCGCGGCACCGTGCATCAGCTGGCACCGCAAGAGGTAGATTCGCTCGAGCAGGCGATCGAGAATCATCGTCCAACGACCCTCCAGATACCAGGTTCTTGCTTCGTACATCGACTTTCTGGACTTGCCAGCCCGCTGCGGTCCTGGTTCCTGCCAGAAGTAGCTGCTCAGATACTCGCTTTCCAGAATCGACATTACGAGGGGCTTGTGTTCCTGCAGGACGTCTGCCAAGCGCTTATTTTGGTCCAGCTTAAGAATGCGGTCCATGAACTGCCGCCATGAATCGCGATCCGGGCAGGGTTGCTGGGCGGCTTGATCCCATCTGCCGTAAAGGGCGTTGAAGGCTACCCACTGCCCAACGAGCGCCAGATCGTCATCGGAGCCAGGCGGCGAAATCTCCTCGACCCGCTGCAACCAGCTACAGGCACGATGCACCCGGATAGTCGTCGCATGGTCTGGAGAGATTAAGAGCAGACGCTCCTTTTGTGGTTTCCAGTGGCGGCGAAGGTCTCGAACTGAGACTGCCTGCTGCACGGATGGCTGAGACTCGAGATCCGTGCTTATCAGAGAAGACTTGGTTTCCATAGGTCCGCCTGCAATCCCTACTAGTAAGAACAACCTGCGAATAGACTTCCCTCCTTATGTCTTGCAGGGGGGGCGTTGTCAAGCATATGCTTACTCTAAGGCTGCCAAGAAAGGCATCTATTTTTTAAAATCCCCTTATCTCTTGTAGCTTCGGCACTTAGCCCTTGTTTCAGACCCTTTGTTTCTCGATTTAATCGCCCTGCTTTCATGTGTTTTAGCGAATTGAGTTAGGATTATTCTGGGGAAAACTACCCCTGACAATTCTTACGCTCCTTTAATCCTTATGGGTTTTTGTAATGCTATAGGTATCGACAGATTTAGTTCATTGATCTGATCGCTAACCAACTGGCGCCTCCAAGGTATTCACGAGATACTCTTGGAAGCAAGACTCGCCAACTTTCAATATAGGTGGTAAATATGGACTGGTGGCATTGGTATGTGGTCGATGGAATCTGTGCTGGTGCTGAGCGAGAGGACGATCTGCGGTTGGAGGGCGATGATGAAATATCCTTTGAGATTTCCTTCAATACGAATGAGGATCCTGGCGTGAAAGTTCCCATCAAGGCTATTGAAGACTCTGAAAACCGGTATCGCTTGATCGGTGTCACGGCGGAACATAGTCCATCTATGTCTGAATATGTGCTTATCCGCGGTGAGATAGCTCTCCTTAATAATGAAGCTCCCCAAAAAGGCAGGAAACCTGAAGTAGTCGCGACGGTGTACAATGCCCAGAAAGAGGTCATCGGCACCACTGAAGAAGAGTTGTCACGTCCCACAAGTCACACGGCCATCCCGTTTGAGATCACTGCCGTTTGTTCAGAGAGCCACGGATCCCCTGCGGGTGCAAAGATTTTTATTCGTTGACTTGGCCTGCAAACCAAGCTTTACGTGCTACTCAAGCGGTGTCAGCGAAACAGGCAAAACTGCGTAGGAATGTAGAACGCCTTTGAGTTTAGTTGTCCGTACCAGGTCGGGCGATAGAATATTCTACTAGCAAGGGTCTTTTCAGATTGCGTAGCGAACCTACTGCCGATTGATTGTGTCTTCTCGAGGTTGTGGAGCCGTTGCGGTTCGCTCAGTCGGATTTGAGCTAGTCTCAGACTCCTCAATTACACACTTTTCATAAGGAGATTGTTGATGAATACCAACCTGACAGATATTACCCTGGTCATCGACCGCAGTGGTTCCATGGAAGCGATCAGAGAGGATGCCGAAGGGGGTGTGAATAGTTTTATTGCCGAGCAAGTCAATGAGCCCGGGGAAGCGGTGGTCACGCTTTTGCAGTTTGACACCGAATATGAGTTTGTGCACAAAGGGGTGCCAATCAATAAGGTTCGGAAATATAAATTGGTGCCGCGGGGAATGACGGCCTTATTGGATGCCGTAGGGCGTGCGATCAACGAGACTGGGGAACGATTTGCCAAGATGGCTGAACCGGACCGTCCAGGGCTGGTGATTGTGGTCGTCGTGACCGATGGGCAGGAAAACTCCAGCCAGGAGTTTACCAAGGCCCAGATCAAGGAGATGATCGAGCGGCAACAGAAAGACTACAATTGGCACATTACTTTCTTGGGTGCAAATCAAGATGCCTTTGAAGAAGCCGGGGGGATGGGAATCAAGCAGGACGGCGTGGCGAACTTCGCGATGAGTAAGGTTGACGCGGCCTGGCACGGGACCGCCTCTAAGGTCAAACGGATGAGAGCGCAAGTGAGCGCATGCGAAACGGTTGACAACAAGTTCACTCCCGAAGAACTCGACGCCATGAAGTAATGTGGCACTTGATCCGATAGGAAAGTGACTCAGTGGTCTCTCTCGCAGTGTAACCACTGCGAGAGATTTCAAACTCACAGGGTAATTTGATGACTAAACGACAATCCGAAGACTCCACACGTGCCGAGAAAAAAGGCTCAAAAAGTATCGCCTATGGCAAGCCAGAAGACTACTCCGATGAGTCGCTAAAAGAGTTCGCAGTGGGGTTAGTGAAAGCCATGAGAAAAGCGCACAACGCCCGGCTGGAGAAGCAGAAAGATTCTCGTGGCGAAGACTCAACTGAATCTAAGAAGCATTCTTGAGCTGCACGTAAAGTTCGGGCGGGGCGGAGTCAAAATATCTGAGCAGGGCCGGGCAGAGCCAACCCTCTAAGTCCTCGTCGGCCCATTGGTAAACGTTGCCGTCTAATTCTTCACGGACCCACTGCAGGCGTAGGTCAGCGCTCGGAAATGCCGATGCGGAGAAGAGCAATAAGAAACCTTGCTCGGCATTGGTAATCCCCTTGCGTTCAAGAGCCACATCGATGAGGGTGTCGGCCCCCGCCACGAATGGTTCCTTGACCAGTTCCACGCGATCGTCGTCGAAGACCCACTGGCCTTCCCACTTGTAGGGTTTGATGATGGTGATCGAGTTCTGTGGCATAGTAGATTGGGCTCCGCGGAGTTGTGTAATGGGGCGTTGTGTAATGGTTATACGCGAGACGGACACAACGCAAAGCAAGCAAGTTCACTTCGGAACGTCCCAGAGCAGCACCTGATCGGTTTCAGAAGCCCCAGGCAAGTCCTTGCCGGTATAGAACAACTCACTCCGCTGTTTCGGCAGGCTGGTAAAATCTTCTGGGGCAAGAGGTGCGGAAAGAGACTCGGTGAAGAGAGATTGTTGACCAGGGAGCGATGCGTACTGGGGGTGTTGGTGTTGCCAGCCATCGAGGGGGAAACGGGTATTTCTAGATTTGGACATCGTGATCCTACGGAGATTAAAATGGATCCAAACGACAGAAACGATTATCAATCGGTGGCGAGCAAAGACAAGCTGTACAAGGGTGTACGAGCATCTAAAACGCAAGCTGCGAATCCCTCACGAAATCAAAAAGAAATCGGGGGCGTCGCGAAAAGTGCCGGTCTTGCAGAAGGGACATGACTGGCCAGAGAGCTGAAATGTATCGACGATCCGGGAGTCCTGGCAATCTGGGCAAGCCTGCAGTGGGTCGCGCGAGTCGACCATGAACTCAACCCCACATGCCAGGCAGAGGTGCGGACTGTCGTTGCCAATACACTTATCCAGACGTTTATGGTCCGGGTGATAGGCGTACTGTTTTGCTCCGGTTTCGTCGATATAGTAGGGGTT
Source organism: uncultured Planctomycetaceae bacterium (assembly GCA_937925545.1). Lineage (GTDB taxonomy): Bacteria > Planctomycetota > Planctomycetia > Pirellulales > Lacipirellulaceae > Bythopirellula. Next base: position 140,738 of record CALALR010000010.1, on the reverse strand, counting down.
TCCATCAGACCAAGCCTCGATGGCATGGCCGCACTGGTTACATATAAATCTCTTTGCTTCTGCCATGTCTCTGACTTCTATGGTCAGGCTATCTTGTTTCGGTGGACAGGTTATGCCCACTCGTCGATTTTGAGAATTAGCCAGAGGGATCACCTTAAAAAGCAGTTCGTTTTGGAGGAACCTTATGTTCTCTCGCTTTTTTGTAGTGCGACTCTTTCTCCGATACGTCGCAATACGCCACGACTGACTTTTTCGTTCAAGACCTCTTCCAGTGCCCAGCGAATCTTACTACCTGTCCGCCTGAAGCCCAATTCACGGGCAATAAGTTTTATGAGATCGTCCCAATCGGTCGCGCCTACGCGTGACATTATCTCAAGAGCAATATCTCCAATCTCGTGCGCAGGCACTTCTTCGATATTCACATAGGACCGAGTTTTCGAATCCTTTGTCTCGACGATCCGGGGAGTAAGGTCAAACTCTTCGTCAGAGTCATATCTCTCCTCAAATTCATGCATTTCTAAATCAAATGAATCGATTGACTTCTCGTAAGCGGCTAAAATGCGATCTACTTGACTAGAGGGATCACGTATCCAGTCAGTTGACCAGATCCGAACAATTCGCCACCCTAGATCTTCTAATACTGACTGTCGAATACGATCTCGATCTCGCGCAGTATGTGAAGAGTGATACGATGCACCGTCGCACTCAATTCCCAGACAGAATTCTCCTGGGCGATGCGGATGCTTCAAGGCAAGATCAATCCGGAAACCACTGCATCCAACCTGTGGAACCGGCTTTAGCCCTCGCTTGATCAGTTCAGACGCAACCTCCTGCTCAAATATAGAATCGCATTCTCCAAATACCAAGCTAGCTTTTTGAGCGAGAGAGTCTACGCCACGATGAGCATAATCGAGATATGCTTTCAAGAGGTGTGCACCAGCACTAAGGCTTCCGCTTAAGTCCATTTGAGCCGCAGTGACGGAGGCCACGAAGACCACTTCCTGGCGGGCCCGAGTAACAGCTACGTTGAGTCGCCGCTCGCCACCCGCCTTTGAAAGGGGGCCAAAGTTTTTGTTGAATTTACCTGCTTCATTAAAAGCATATCCCATTGAGAGATAAATCACATCGCGCTCATCCCCTTGTACATTTTCGAGGTTCTTGACGAATATTGATTCTCGCAAATTAGAATGGAAAAGCGCATCGATTTCTGGGCTTGTACGTCGACGGTCGTAGATTTCATCCTCGATGATGTTTTGCTGAGACGCACTAAAGGCGATCACTCCTAGCGACGTCCCCGGCCGACTACGGAGGTGTTGAATTACAAGATCTGCAATTCGAGACGCTTCTTGGCAGTTTTTGCGATCCACCCAGCGACCGTCTGGTACTAGTTCCAGACGGACCGCATCACCACTTGCATCGCATACACTGGGAAATGTAACCAAATCTCCATCATAAAAATGCCGGTTTGAAAATACGATCAGCGGCTCCCGCCGACTACGGTAGTGCCATCTTAGGCGCTTATTCGGCATTCCCATTGATTTGCAAACACTGAGTATACTCTCAAAGTCACCTATGTCTTCGTCTTCGTCATCTTCTGACTCAATGTCTCCTCGATTAAAAAAATTCGTAGGTGGCAATTGCTTTTCATCTCCGGCAACTATGAGTTGTTTTCCTCGATAGATGGCCCCAACCGCATCCCACGGAAATACTTGAGAAGCTTCATCAAAGACGACCAGATCGAATTGCAGATCCTCAGATTGAAGGAATGTACTGACAGACAGCGGGCTCATCATAATACATGGCTTCAGTCGCTGCAAAATATTTGGGATCTCGGCAAATAGTCGCCGCAATGGTTTGTGTCGTCGCTTCTTTTGTGTTTCTCGTTGGAGAATCCCTACTTCTGATGAGACTGGCGCAGACCAATCTGAACGCGGCCGATCTTCCCGTCCCAATTGATATTCTCGAATGCGAGTCGCGGCGGCCTTAACTTCCCATTCATCAAGTTGACGAAAACGCTCTCGTAACTTCTCATGTTGCTCAATTTCAAATTCGCCGAGCAAAGGATCTTCCTTGGCGAAGTGATCGTAGAGACTTCTGTAAAAACGCGCTGCAATGCAGTCTCTAGCTTGAGAGGGATCGTATTTATTCTTTAAAAGCTCCTCGGTGATAGTATCAAATCCAGCTTCTGTCATATCTCGTTGCCAACGAGAAAATTTTATCCAGTCATCGAGTGAACTGGTTTGCTCCCTTAGTTCTCGCAGTCGGGTCGATAACTTGCTTATAGGTGTCCGTCCGATGGCCATGCTTGTCGGTCCAATACTCTCCAAATCAAAAGTGGTAGTAAGAAACTCCCAGGATCTTTGAAATCGAGAGTCGATAATAGGGGCACTTTCAATGCAAATATGCTGGATTCGATCTCTTATGCAGCCATCTGTAGCCACTATTCGGAGAAGTTCTGGAATGTTTTCTGGATCAGATTGCCTGAGGATCCAACTGGCAGCCTCAATACCTCCATCTAAAGAACCTTCAGGAACATCAACTCCTTGTGAAAACAAAATCTTGTCAGCGAGCAGAATTTCCTCACGCGACCGCCGCAGACTCTCGATTACTTCATTATCTTTAGATAAGCGATCAAGTGGAACGTCTCTGTCGGCCCGGATAAAACCCGCGATGGCTTCCAATTCTCTTGTACGTTGTTCAAACTGTTCTGCCGCTAAACGCGCAATCCGGCCAAGTGAATCAGAGGATCTTCGCCCTATTTGTACAGGTGGCTCCTGGGGTGCCGAAAGCAGAATTGTTTTTTCAGTTTCCAGGATAGCTGTGTCTAGCTGTTTGTAAGACTTTACTACCGCAGCCGCGGCAGTTATTAATGAGGCTGTGTCAATGATCCCTTCATTACATACCACTTCCTCAACCGCTGACGATTTTGGCAATACTTGTCTCAGAAGTTCAGCAGCACTCAGCCCTTCGTCCAAACGTTTCCAGCAGTCAGTTCCCGTTGATATTGCGCCAACGGGGAGTATGCTATGATGATTTTGTAGGTGCTGGCTGAGATCTCTTCGAAGGGCAGCACACCGAGCTGCAATTACCAAGTCTTCCACAAGCATGTGAAATGTGTCTGGTGGATCAGAATAAACCTCTTTAAATCGATCCCACGTTTCCTGACATCGAATACTCGCCTTCGCTTTCTGCCGAAGAGAAGCAGCATTGCTATCTGGCGACAATTCAACGTCGATTAGACCAATCAGAAGAGACTCTTGAAGAAATGAGTCGAAGTCTGACAAATTCTGGGATAAACAATTCAGAATGCTCTCAGCCTGCACAGAATCTAGAAGTACAGTTGAGGCATGAAGATGCGGAGCTAGTTCGGGAAGATCCTTCAGCAAGCTTTCAAAAGTTTGAAGGGCACTGCGCAGATGCATCCAGGCGTCAAGGTCATCTTTACGGTGTCCCTCCGGCAATAGATTATTGACCTCGCCGCAAGCTGCTTTTGCATCGCTCAACAACGAATGGTAGAGATCGAGACGCTCGCAATCAGCCAGCAGAGTCTTGGTTGGTGGAAGATCTGTTTTATAAAAAGCAGCCATGTCCCTTTTAAAAGATGAGAAGCCACCAAACCAACGTTTATGCAAAGAACGAAAAGACTTTGATCTCTCGATAAGTTCCACTGCCGAGGTTTTAAACGCTCGGTGAGACATTTTTTCTGTCAATCCTTCACGCAATTCTTCCGCTTCGGTGAGATTGGCGATTACTTCGTCGCAAAGATCATATATCCTTTGTCGGTTCTCACTGGAAACCCATCCCCCGTGATACATGCCACAGCGAGCGACTCCACTTAGCTTTTGGCTGATGGCTTGGACTGTCCGATAATTGGGATGAAAAGTGTTGGCGATCTGCAATATCTCCGCAAGTCGGCAGGTAGAATTCGAGATTGCTTCGAGGAGTTCCGCGGCTCTTTGTAATTGCCGCCTGAGTTCACCGACATCACTTAGAGTTCCGGAAGGAACAACCGGAAGAAGCTCAGTCCAATCCGCCTGAATTGATGAAAGATTCCAAACCATCTCTTCAAGTAAACGAATTCCTCCATCCTGCAACTTTGAGCTAAGCAAAGATTCATCCGCTTCCAAAGCATCAAGCCAGCCAATTGCGACCGCCGCGGTTTGACGAATCGAATCCCAGTTCTCAGGCTTAAGCCAGCTAGGTCGAAGTGGATAGTTTTTTGCTATTACTTTGGCAATCCGAACCAGCTTAGGTATCGCAGACACTGCACAATTGGGAGAAAATGGAATCGCCAATTCCTTGATCAGATGATTGACACGTGTACTCAAAACCTCTGAAATCTGTTCCACGTTACGTAAGTTAACAGAAAGCGTCGAAAAGACCTCATATTGTTCTCGAATCCCCGTTGGCAGTGTCTGCTTTAAACGATCTGCCCAGGAGAAGTCTTGACTATCTGTGATCTGGCGCACAAGTTCTGAGGGAAATCGCTCTATCACATCGTCGTTGTAATCTGCAACTAATTCATTAAGTTTGCAAGTTCGTTCGAGTGCAGTCCCCCTCTGAAGTACAGCCTCTGCTATCTCGCGAGGTGCACGGAACCAGCCTGAAGGAATTTCAGGCGTCTTGAGGCTCTCTTGCAAGTTGGCAAGAGTTTCTAAAAGGGTGTTGCAAGTTACCTGCTGAGGGAGCAAAGCGTCTTCTGCCAGTGGTGCTATAAGTTCATCAAGGGCCTCCAAAGCATCGGCTAGTAATGTGAAATGCTCGTAAAGGTCGTCCGTAAGACTAAGTGGACGAGAAGTTAACTTACACCCTCGCCATGGATGCACATCGTATTGCCTTATCAACTCCGTAAACTCTCCCGCACGACCGGTTAATTGCATCCATCGATCCAAGATCGCTTGGTTGATAGTACCTGGATCGGGAAGGGGGCAATTAGATCGTAAGTTTGCTCCAGTTCGTTGGAGTCGCGACAACCGACCATAGACTTCAAATGGAGACATTCCTAGTGGTGGGCGGGGGCGATGAACTGAGCGCACATAGGCATTTAGTGAATCTCTCTTGCGTTTCGCTTCGTCAAGCTTGGGTTGGACGTCGTCATATTTCTCGGCGGGTATCTCTAGACAAGACCGTAGCTCTTCCAAGACTGTCTTTCGATTTGCCTTACTAGAGTGGCATTCTAGGCAGAAGTCTCCGAGGCCACGTTCATCGAGCCGTCGCTTGACGACTTCGAGGGCAGCGATCTTTTCACTTACGAAGAGCACTCGTCGACCTGCTGAGAGTGAGTCTGCGATGATGTTAGCGATAGTTTGACTTTTTCCCGTCCCTGGCGGCCCATCTAGTACAAAGCTGACACCTCGGCGCGCTGCCACAATTGCTTCAAGTTGACTGGAATCGCAATCTAAAATCGACTTTATTTCTCCCGGTTGCACTTCGTCATCTAGCTTAGAAGCAGCAGGAAGTGAGTCTACAGCACCGAATGCCAGTTCGAGAGGGACTGATGAATCACCGGCAATGACTCTACACAGTGGACTTGAGATGATGTAGTTCGTGTGGTCACCAAAATCTTGCCACATCGCGATTTTGGGAAAAGCAAAGCGACCCAGGGTACAGCGATCTTCTACGGTCCAACGTTCATTTGACGCAATTGCGTCACGTACCTTTTTGAGAAAACCACCTCTTGCTTGCGCTTCCTCGAGTTCATCGATTTCAGGCAGAAGAGGCAACTCCAAGTTAAAATCCCGCTTCAAACGCTGGCGTAAGCACTGATTGTCAATTACATCATCCTCGGCTTCGGTTAACTCCCAAGGAGCATCGGTGGACGAACGAGAAAGGCTCACAGGGACCAACATCAATGGCGAAAACAATTCCTTGTCGCTATCGACACTCTCAAACCATTTTAAAAAACCAAATGCCACATAGAGACAATGTACTCCCTGCTCCGACATCGAGAGCCTAGCATACCCTTCAAGTGTTCTGAGCCTTCGATCGAGTGCCTTGTCGGAGAGTTGACTTAATAGATCAGAAGGGAGAAGCCGACTTGAAGCAAGACAAGCTTCAGTTGAGGCTTCCTTTTCCTGTTCTTGCTTAAGTCTCGGTTCAAGGCGCCTGTTTGATTCGTCATTCAAATGCAGCCTGCCAACACTGGTGCTTGATTGTAAAGTTGAATTCTTTCCCTCCTCGTCAGAAAGCGATTCCACCTCCTCAACTGGACTTTCTGGCGGCACCAGATCGCGACGCCAGGGAAATCGCATCTGAGAGACTCCTGCCTCGCTGTCAGCGGCAAGCTTTCGCCAAACTGTTTCACAATCCGGATAAATGATTTCAAGAGAGCCGGACTTAAGATTGAAAGAACAATTGATTAAAGGATTGCGATTTCCTACATCGAGTAGTTTGGTTCTCCACTTTTCAGCCTGTGTTCGCAATTTGGCTTCATGCGGATCGAGGGGGGGCATGCCAGATCCACTACCAACTACACTGTATTCTGTCATAGAGTAACAACTTAATGAGGATTAAATCACTTGTTTTGCCACCATTGTTCTAGCACCGATTGAATTCGAGATTCCAGCTTAGTCGAAGCTTCTAGCCAATTCAAATCTATTCTCTGCTTAGGGGGTTCGACTTTCTCAAAGAATTGTGCTTTTAGAATTGGTTCACGAAGCAGCCCTTAAACCACCTCAACACTTCGATTGGTTTTTTGGGAGGGAGCCGGCCGCTAGTCTCGCCTCTTAGGTCTGATCCTCGTCGCAACGATTGACAAGGATCGTGGTCTCTGGACTTTCGTTCATGGACCAGTAGACCTTGCCATTTTCATGATGGTATTTGCGGACTTTGGAATAGAAACGTCCGTCAGTGCCGTGCTCGAAAATGTGTTTTGCAAGAGCGAGGATCATCTGGGCATTCTGCGGGGTTCGCACCACATAGTCGTGAGGCCAGGTGGTTGCGTACGTCTTGGCGAAGGTCCACTGTGCAGAATCAACAAAGTGGCGAACATCTTTAGGCAGAGATGCAGGCATAAATTGAATCCTCCGAATACCGACTAGGCTAGCAAAGTGGATGGCAAGCTGGCAATCGGTGCTTCACCCGAAATGACTAAGCGAATTGCCTTCTGCTGTAAAACGGCCGGTGGAAGCTTGATGCCTGGCCAAAAGAGGGCTCGTACCTCCGCGGCCAATAACCCCTCCGATCCAGTTGTGAAACGAGGGCAGCGTTTCCATGAAACTGGTCATAGTTTAGAATGCGATCTAATCATGTGAGTGTGATCCGTCCCGAGTCTGCGTCGAGTGGACTGAGACCTGATACCCCCCCGTAGACTCGGGGTCCTCTCGGGGGTCCCCCCTCGGGGTGTTGCGAAGCAACGATCTGGCAAGATTTATGTGCCGGAAGGTGGCGGATTAAGTAAGTAAGTGGCAAGGGTACTAGGATGGCAAACCCCACGAAACCAGATCGACAGGACGCCTGGCTCACCAAACGGCAGATGCTGGGAGTGTTGGACATATCTCAGGCTGCTTTCGATCAGGGTGTGCGACGCTACGTGAGACCCGAGCACGTCAAGCAGGATGGCCGTAGACTTCTGTTCTATTGTCGAGGAGTACTCGATTCGTGGTACAGTCGCCATAGCCAGGGAAAGTCACCAGACCCTGAAGCGGAGTGCGAGCTGGCTCTGCTGCTTGGTAATTTCAAACTATAATGCGATGCTAGCCTTTCCCGAAATTGCAGGGGGGTAGCGGAGAAGAAACTTTCGAACCAGCGACTCTTAGTTATCTCGCATAGGGGTAGATGGTTTGGGTATGTTTCTGGGTATAATTGATGAATTTTTGTTGAAAATGATGCTATTCAACATACCCAAGAGATGTTAAAATTCGTCGAATAATTCACCAAATAAGGCAAAAGCATCGACTTAGCGGAAACGATCGACAAGCTAGGGGTCACAAGTTCGAGTCTTGTATCGCCCACTTTTTCTCTTGCAACCCTAATAGGCCTCGTTTGGCCTACTCATCAGGCACTTATTGCCCATCAATCAATCCGTGACATGCGGCGGTAGAATTCGTCTTCGAGTGCCTGGAAGTCACTGCCAAAATGCTTGGTAAAATCGGCCAGGCGGGTTCGCTTGTCATCAACCGTGAGCACGGGCTTGGCGGCCAAATCCTTCAGGTAGGCCACGTATTGGTCCGTATGCCAGGTAATAAGAAAATAGGTCCAAGCCCAGGCTTCAGCGTAGGCGTCGACTGCCGTGCGAGGGTTGCGGAAGCGCTCATCGCTGAGGATGAGGGAGCGAAGGGGGGCTACTCGGTTGTTATTAGCATTGTGGCGATAACGGTCCCAGCGTTCGTAGTTCACCCTACCGATCCCTGTCCAGCTACGACTGCTGGAAAGGTCGGGTGTTTCGTGAAACACAGCTAGTCCCTCTCCCAGCCAAACAGGGTTTGCTCCAAATCGTTTCTGCATTCCGCAATTGAAAGCGATTTGATGGGTTGCTTCATGAACGATGGTGGCCACCAGGGGTTCTGCTTCCGGCTGTGATAGCATCGCCGTGATATCGTGCAGAGAGCCACGGCGCGTGTCTTCACGCCGGAGGGCCTGCATGCCCGTCAAGTCATACATGGTGATGCGATTGGTCTGTAGACTGTAGAACCCTATTGCTGAACCGGCAGCCGCTCCTAATTCTTGCTTGGCGTATTGCATGTATGAAGCCTTGTCGCCAAGGACCACGACAGCCAGCGGATGCTCAGGCTCCTGCACGTCGCAACCTTGCTTTCTCCAGTAAGCCAGGAAACCTCGCTGTAGCCGCTCCAAGAGGGAACTGCACCACTGGGCATACTTGCGAGTCGTGTTGTAGACAACAACATAATGTTTGGATTGATAGACCTGAAAGCCTGGGCCCATTTCTTCTAGCAGTCGCTCAGCAAGGCCTTCCTTGTCGAGCCGCTCTAGTGGCTGTGCATCGCTTTGGCGGCTACGGATTACGTTGGCCATGATGGTGTGGAATGCACCTTCATCAGTTTCCAGTAAGATGCTTCCCGCAGAGTCTTCTACGATGACTTCGCCGACGAGTTGCTGAGGCATTCCCTTTTGATCAATGTGCACCGTTTCAACGGCAGTTGCCGATTGCAAGACAATTCCACAGCAAATCGACGTTGTCGTTAAAAGGTTGAAGAACTGCATTTCTTTTTAGGTTCGTGCTGAGAGAAAAGCGTGTTGCGGCTTGCAGGCAACATGTCCCTGAGGGCGTGGCCCTCCGGCTAGTGGGCTATCTCTATTGTAACCCCGAAATGGGTCGAGGGTTGCGGAATTCTCGATGTGCCGTGTGAGGCGTTGCCTGACGGCACCGTGTGAGGGCGATGCCTCGCGGCTGGGTTACCAGCGAAGGCCGAATTGCTCTCCGCCGGTAGGCTCGCTGATGCCTCCCTTGAGGTTTTTGTCGGAGTCTTTTTCCCGACGTTTGAGCGTTTCGGGGGCAGGATGGTCGCTCTCGCCTTTCTCGGGCGGGGCCTTTTCCGGCGGCGGAAGCAGGGCCTTGAGCGACAGGCCAATTCGCTGGGATTCGCGGTCGAAAGAAACCACTTTCACCTCGACTTCCTGTCCTTCGCTTACCACGTCGCTCGATCGCTGGACTCGGCCATGGCCCATCTCGGAAATGTGAATGAGGCCCTCTACCCCAGGATCGAGACGAACAAAAGCTCCAAATTGCATGAGCTTGGTCACGGTTCCCTTGACCCGAGAGCCAACCGTAAATTTTTTCTCAGCGCTGTCCCACGGATTTTCCCCAAGCTCGCGGTAGCCTAGCGAAATCTTACCGCTTTCGGCGTTTATCTTTTCAACCCGAACCTTTACCGTTTGCCCAACGCTGAGCACGTCTTTGGGATGATTCACGCGGTCCCAGCTAAGCTGGCTCACGTGGATCAAGCCGTCGACTCCTCCCAGATCGACAAAGGCACCGAAGTCCTGCAAGCTGCGGACGACTCCCTCGCGGAGATCGCCGGGAGAGATTTCGGCCAATAGTTTTTCTTTTTGCTCCTTGCGTTCGCGTTCCATCAGTGCTCGATGACTGAGGACCAAATTGCGACGGCTACGGTTCGCTTCGGTAATGACGCAAGTGAGTTTCTGACCAACGTACTCTTCGGCGTTTTCAATGCGATAGATTGAAATTTGACCCATGGGAATGAATCCACGGATTCCTGAGAGCATGCATTCAAGTCCCCCTTTGTTCGCTCCGGTAATTGTGACATCGACGATCTGGCCCTCGGCTACCTCATCCCAGTTGCCGACTTCGACTGCGGCCGTAGGAAGTGATACTTCGTACAATCCCTGTTCGGAATCAAAACGGGTCACCACGACATCAATCTGAGCGCCAACTTCAGGGGGTGTGGTCTTCTCAAATTGTTTCAGAGGGAGCAAACCCTGATTGCGTCCTCCCAAGTCGACGAAAATATCGTCGCGATGAATGCTCGTCACTTTGCCGGTTATCTTTGTATCGACGGGCAGCTCCGACCCTGTGTCTTTGTCGGCACTGACGTCAATGAGTGATTCGAGCGACTCCTCTCCCAGTGCCGCGGCGAGTTCTGCCTCCAATTCGGGAGATAAAGCATCGCGAATATTCGGCGGTGGATAATTAGTTTTCTGAGGTTTCTTTTCTGGAGTTGTGCCAGCGTTCATCGGTTTAGCTTTAGGAGCTTCATCGCCAGCCGATGAGCGCTGAGTACCGATTTGAATTCGTTCACTGGGTCGGGCTTGTTCAGGGCTGCTTGATTGGGACTGCTTCAGCGGAGGTTCAACGGCTGGTCCCGTATCAATATCGGTTGGCTCCGGTGCAGACGTTTCACTGACAACAGGTGTAGTGGCATCGATCGACTTGGCAGCTGGATTTTCCAATGGTTCTTGTTTGCTTTCGGCAGTATCGCTGATACTCTGAGCAGTGACGTTGGAGTCCTCCCTTTGCCGGGAGGAATCTTTCCCATTGGGGTGAGCTGGATCGGAAGCCGACACAGAGCGTGTGGAATCAGAAGAATCGGTATGCGTGGTCATGTTCTCGGAACCCTAGGAAACTGATGTGCCAAACTCCGGCACTTGGCGCAAGGTGAAAGTTTAACAGCCAACTCTACGGCTATGCAACTATTTTGGACGAATTAGCAAGCATATCCTATGCCTTTAAGTTTGGAACGAGGAGATTTAAGTCCCATTTATCGACCCCCTACCGGGGCATCTTTCTTGAATGAATCGTAAACTTGCAGTCGTTCTTGTACCCCAGGAATCAGCTTTGCTGCGTTGTCAGCGTATACTTTTTTCAGCACGTCATCTGGCAGATCGAGGCCGTAGATGTTCCACAGCCCCTGGGGAGGGTATTGATTTTCAGCATACGGAAAGTATTCGTCCCGTGTTTCCAACAAACGCCAATGGGGATTGAGCCTGCTCGTTGGTCGAGGACCATCCGTTCCAAATAGAATCCGATCAGCATATTTCAGGAAAAAGTCTCTCGCCGTGAATGGTTGGCGACCAATTTCGGCAAGTCTGGCTGAAATATCAATATGCAAATTTGGGAATTTATCTACCCACTTGCCCAATTGCCCAAGATTCTCAGGAATATTGGCCATGTGGGCCCCGATAAAAATGGTCTCAGGATGCCGCTCGACGACATTTAGAAATTGTTGCAACAGTTCTTTATGAGAGGGGTACTCCTGGCCCGCATAGCTCCACTCCGGATGCCGCTGTAATTCCTCCCAACGTTCATTGAATCGGTCGAGAGGCTCAAAAAATGCCACGGGATCGGCTGTATGGATTAGCACCGGTAGCCCCAACTTGCCACAAGCGTCCCAGATGGGATCCCAGCGTGGGTCATCCACAGCGATTAGCGAGCCGTCGGGATTGCGATATTTGAGGCCCAGCATCTTAAATACTTTGAGTCCCGAAGCCCCCTGCCCTTTCACTTCGGCTAAAGATCTGGCCATGCGACGTGCAAAATCGGGCCGATGACAATCCCAGGAGGCTAGATCTTCTTTCTGACCGGTACCTTGCCAATCGATGTTGGCAAAGAGGACAAATCGCTCACGGTATTTGGTCCACAAAAACTTCTTGTGCTCGGCGAATTGTTCGCCTAGCCCACCGTCGAGACTCACGCAGACGGCAATGTTTTGATGATCCATTAGTCGCACAAACTCATCGAGTGCCTCAGGAGTCTGGTGCAGCTTATAGCGGCAATGTACATGGATATCGACGGCAGGAAATTTTGCCCTTTGGGGATGGTGTTTGGGCACCATCAGTTGCGACTTAGGCATGAACTGATCGAGCGCGAGCGGTCGGCCATTTTTTCCGTCAAGGGGTTCCTCACTGGAAGCAATTGCCACATTTAATGTGATGAGGAAGATCCATAAAGAGATCGCTCGCAAAGGCGTTAAGGCGCCAGGGGAACTCCCTGACAATCTTTTTTGCACTTTTACTTCTTGACGAGAGATTTTAACTGACCAATTCATTTATCAATCTCGAAGCAATTCATGCAGATGGAAATGGAACTTGCCGAGCTTGCCTCCGTAGTTGCCCGCGGAAATGGCAAGTACCCCCTCACCTGCGGCGGCGTGGAGTGCGGCCCTCATCGCGACGGCCACCGCTGGTTCGTCGATGCCGTCGATAACGACTTCATAAGCGCATGTTGCCTCTTCCAATAACTGCGTTTCAACTCGACCTCTGAGCGTTGGACAGAACGCATCGTTGGTAGAAGCCACCATCCCCTTGTACTTGGAACCAACTTTGCTGCCACTGCGCACCACCCCGCCTGGAAAGGGAGTGATTACTCCGGAAAGCTGTGTTAACGCCTCGACGACTCTGCGCGCCGCCGCCAATGCAATCTCGCAGGTTGTGGCTTGGAGGATGATATTGCCACCGGCGACTCCTTTGGCGACGCCCACTTGCTCTTCAACCACGAACTCGCCGTCCATGACGGGCACCCGCCAATAGCGCCGGGCGTCAATGACTTTGCTCTTCTGAAACCCGTCGCCGAAGAACCGCAGAAACTTCCCCAATTGAATCTGCTCCTCGGCTTCAAAGAGTCCGTTGTACACGGCAGTCGTGGGACAGGTCATCAGGCATTGCCCCACCCGATTGGGAATCGCTTTGGCCAGGGCCTCGGTTGAAAATCCGAATGCTAAAATTGCCGCGCCAGGTCGTCCATCAGGGGTTTCATTTGGCCCGAGCGCCTGCTCTACTGCAATTTCAGCATCGCAGCCAATGACCGACGATCCATAACCGGTGACTTCCCGCACGGCCGCATCAAGCCAGTAGTTGTCAACGGCTGTAACAATCAGTCGGACAAAGCGCATGCGAAACGCTTCGGCAAAGGTGTCGACGATCTCGGTGGTGCCCAGTCGCATGATGCACCATCATCGCACGTTTTGCCGAGCGGGCAAGAGTGATAGACGCTACGGGGAACGCTTCCTCGGTAGTAAAGAACCGCGATCCTTGCGACTGCGATTGTTAAGAGGAGCTAACGAGATAGGACGGCCGCCCACACAGCGACCGCCCTATCCGGGGGAGGGAGAAACCCGGCCCCAAGGCGCCACGCACGCCACGGGCCAGAGTGCTTTCAAGCGGTTCTTCCCAAGGGCATCACAAAACGTCCGCCACTGGTATAGCGATGTTTTTGGTCGAATCGACACCAGGTTAGTTCTACTTCCACGGCGTACGTGCTCATGCCTTGTTTTTCAAAAGTCACGATCGCCTTTCGAGCAGTGAGCGGTACGAAATGATTGAAGACAATCGTGTGTTCATCGATTGCTGTGACAACTACGGTCAAGGAAGGTGCTGGCCTATTTTGTGCGTCGAGTGGTGTGAGTCGAGCACGTAGCAAGATGCCAGGGAGGTTTTCGAACTTCGGTTCTGTATCGCTCTGGAAATCTGTCTGCAAGCAATCCGAAAGATAGGGAGCCATGTCTATCCACTCTGAGGAAACCACATCTGGTTCAATCATGAATTCGACCCTGCATTTGTTGAAAAATGAGTTCACGAAAAGTTGAGAAAACTGCCTGCCGACAAGACCCCCGTCCAGTCAGCAGGCTGGAGTTCCTACGCACTGACTTTGGAAAACTGCCGAGGCAACATTTCCCATTTCATTGGAATCACAGAGAAGCTTAACAGTGCGCCTGCGCTAACCAACTGCCAGACGAACGAGAGAGGAGCCATTCTGAAGTTCGCTCGGCTATCGGCTACTGTGTTCTGAGCAAATGTACCCGACCGCGGCGAATGGGGCAGAAAATTTCTTGCCAATCCACTCAATATTTTTTCAAGTATTGCGAGACAATCGACACGTGCCGCAGGCTTTAACATCCAGTGGGAGGATTGCGGTCTACGGACCGGCAGTGATGGTTGTGAGGGGCCAAGAACGATGGCTCCGCGAACGGATTAATCGAGGTCTTTGAGGGCTTCCAGGATTTGCTCGTCATGGCCGTCGACTTGGACTCGCTTCCACACTTTCGCGATCTTTCCAGTAGAATCGATCAGAAATGTGCTTCTCTGAATGCCCATGGATTTCTTGCCGTACATGTTCTTTTCACGCCAGGCCCCATATTTCTCCGCAACCTTGTGATCGGTATCTGCAAGGAGCGTGAAGTTTAATTTGTACTTGTCGCGAAATTTGGTGTGGCTCGCCGCATCATCTGGACTGACACCAAGAACTACGGCCCCAGATTTCTTGAGTTGAGCCTGAGCGTCTCTAAACCCGCACGCCTCGCGCGTGCACCCGGGAGTGTCATCTTTGGGATAGAAATAAAGGACGACAGTTTTGCCTTTTAAATCGGACAGCTTCACTTTCTTGCCGTCGTGAGAAGTCAGGGTAAATGAAGGTGCCTTTTGTCCGGGTTCGACGAAGTCGCTCATAAGAATTGCTCCTTAAAAGGAGGTGAAGTGATTAATAGGAGTTCTAAAAGCATATGCATAAGCTCTATTAACAGGCAAAACGTGTTGTTACTTTGGCATGGCGGGGCTAGCCCCGCAAGGCAAAATCGGTGTAGAATCTCTGGTCCTCTTGAATCTCCAATTCCTGCTTGTTGTGAGTAACGAGATTTCCGAATCTATCCCTACAGCCGACCGCACTGCCGAGCGTAGTCTTCAATTGGCGCTGGCTGCTGCGCGCACTGCACACGACAACCGCGGGCAAGATATTGTAGTTCTCGATATGCGGTCGATCACACCGGAATTTGACTATTTTGTGATCGTGACGGGCAATAGCCGTCGTCAATTGCATGCGATCAGCGAAGAAATCGACCGCTGCTTGGAAGAAGAATTGGGTGACAAGCGAATGGGCTTGGAAGGTTACAGTGAAAGCCGCTGGATTTTGCTGGACTACGGCACTGTGGTGATTCATCTGTTCGACGAGGAGACTCGTGGCTTCTACGCGTTAGAGCAATTCTGGGGATCTGCCGAGCATGTGCCGCTTCCCTTCATCAAGGATCCGAACCCTCCCGTCGATTGATGAATATCCTGGCAGAACTCCGCTCCCGTTTTGGCACAGCGCTCGCGAGACTCGAGCCTTCCGCCGCAGAACTGGCGGAGATGGTGCTGCCGAGTCAGGAACCGAAATTTGGCGATTATCAGGCAAATTGTGCGATGCCTTTGGGTAAACGCCTGGGGAAGCCTCCCCGAGAAATCGCTCAGCAGTTGGTAGATTTGCTCGAAGTAAGCGACATGTGCGAGCCGCCGGAAATCGCCGGTCCTGGATTCATCAACCTGCGGATTGGCAAGGATTTCTTGACCTCGCAACTTCAAGCAATGATTCACGACGAATCTGTGGGGATTAGTCCTTCCAATAATCCGAAGACGATTGTGCTTGACTATTCCGCGCCTAACGTGGCTAAACCGATGCATGTCGGGCATATCCGTTCCACAGTCATTGGTGCGGCGCTTTACAAAGTTCTCCAAGCACTCGGTCATCGCGTAATCAGCGACAACCATATTGGTGATTGGGGAACGCAGTTCGGCATGATTATCTATGGCTTTAAGCACTTTCGCGATGATGAGGCCTTCGCAAAGGCACCTGTCGCCGAATTGAGCCGCCTCTATCGGCTGGTCAATCAACTGGCTGAATATCACGATATCAAGGAGCACAAGCTGCCAGCGGTAGAGAAGCAAATCATTGCGACGGCCCATCAGTTGGAGCAGTTGCACGACTCGACGGAACTTGAAGATCCTAAGGCGCGAAAGGCACACAATCGGCAAGTACAACAGGCTGAAACTCAGTTATCTCAACTTCGTAATACACTTAATGGCATGCGTAAGAAGCTTGCCATGGTGGATGGAGATGAAAAACTGTCGGCGCTTGCTTCCGCACACACCACAATCGGTTCTGCCGTGTTAGCCGAAACGGCCTTGCTTCATGAGGGAAATGCTGAGAATCGGACGTTGTGGGAAGAGTTCCTTCCACCCTGCCTGGAAAGCATGGACTCCATCTACCGACGTCTGGGAGTCACATTTGATTACACGCTGGGGGAGAGCTTTTATGAGGATCGACTTGCCGGCGTGGTCGAGGAACTCTCACGGCGAGGACTTGTGACAGAGAGTGATGGAGCGAAATGTATTTTCATCGATGGTATCGAGGCTCCCTTTATCGTGCAGAAAAAGGACGGAGCGTTTCTCTATGCCACGACCGATCTGGCGACTATCCAGTATCGAGTTCAGCAGTGGTCTCCTGATGCGGTTATCTATGTGGTTGACCACCGCCAGTCCCTGCATTTCGAGCAATTATTTGCCACAGCGAAGTTGTGGGGATACGACAACATTGAGTTTGAACATGTTAGTTTTGGAACAGTACTAGGTGAGGACGGCAAACCTTACAAAACTCGTTCCGGAGCCGCTGTGGGCCTGGAAGGCCTTCTCGATGAAGCCGTTGAGCGGGCACTAGCGATCGTGAGTTCTAACGACGATGCCCGCGATGAACCTTTACTGTCGAGCGACGAACGAAAGCAAGTTGCCCTCGGAGTTGGGATTGGAGCGATCAAATACGCCGACCTGGCTCACAATCGTACTAGCGACTATGTGTTCAGCTACGACAAAATGCTCGCTATGCAGGGAAATACTGCCGCGTACATGCAATATAGCTACGCCCGGGTCCGCAGTATCTTTGCCAAGGGGAATGTTGATCTTAATGAATTGCGATCAAGCGGGGCCAAGATTCAAATCAATCAACCCGCAGAGCGGGCACTCGGACTCGCGTTGTTGCAATTCAGTGAAGCATTAGAGCGGGTCGCAGCAGACTATCGTCCTAATCACCTGACTGCGTATCTCTACGACGTCGCCAGCAAGTACTCCGCATTCTTCGAAAACTGTCCTGTGCTGAAAGCGGAAATCGCAGAAATTCGCGCGAGTCGGCTCCTCTTGTGTGACCTGACAGCACGAATAATTGCCTATGGACTTGATCTTCTAGGGATCCAAGTCGTAGAGCGGATGTGATCGAGGCACTTGCATCTGTTATTCCCAAGAGACTGCTGTATTGCCAGGCAGAGTGTGGCCAGAGTCGCGGTCCAGGTTCTATCTTGATCAAAGATGTTCTGCAATGAAAAAAAGGGCCGACGAGGTGCGGGAGACCTCGTCGGCCCTCGGAGGGGGGAGACTTTAAAGGTGGGACTTTTCACATGATGATCGACGGACCGTCTGGCTCGTATCCTGGTTCGCCCGCGGGTGTCGAGCCGCCTGCCGACCACTTTCTCTTCTACCGATGCATTGGTAAGGCAAAGATGATGCCAAAAGTTTATGTACCGCTGTGCAACCTCACGAGAAAGCTCAAATGTCCTAAAACAGCGGCAATAATTTCATTTTCCAAGGCTACGGTAGCAGTGGAAGGGCTGCCGAAGGGAATTGTAAAATCTGCAATTCCCGATTGTAGGACTTGCTAAGGATGTTGAACCTGGAGTCAATTGATTGCGTACTAGCAATGACCGTTTTCCTGGGGTGGTCTTCTCGCTGCAGGTGCTACGACCTAGCGACAATGCGGTCATTCCAGGCGAAAAGCTTACACTTGGAAAAGTCGCCTGTTGGTTGCCGAAGATAGCAGCTACGATAGTCTGTTTGCTAGCGAATCGACTGCAGGCTTTAGTCGTCAGCTGCTAAGTATCCCGATTTAATATCTCACTATAGTTCCACCCGCCTCGCCAATTTCCCGCCATGCTTTCGCTCGAACTCGTCCGCAAGTCGTATCGCGAACCCAATGGAGAAAACCTCTCAATTCTGGATATTCCTACCTTTTCGGTCGCCAAAGGCGAGCAAGTGGTACTGCGCGGCCGGAGCGGCTGCGGCAAAACAACACTGCTCAACTGCATTGCTGGACTGACTACCGTTGATTCGGGGCGGATCAGCGTCAACGGCACGGACATCGTGCGGCTGCAAGAGGTAAGCCGTGACCGATTTCGAGCAAAATATATCGGTTTTGTATTCCAAACATTTAACCTCCTACCTGCGTTCACGGCGTTGGAAAATGTGCAATTGGGAATGTCATTCACGGGACAGCGAGCAGATGCGGCTCGGGCAGAAAAGCTACTTGGCGATGTGGGCCTAGGGCATCGACTCACACATAAGCCAGCCGCTTTGTCGGTTGGTGAACAGCAACGTGTGGCTGTCGCTAGGGCATTGGCCAATCAGCCGTCTCTTTTGTTAGCCGACGAACCGACAGCCAACGTCGACCCGGGGCATCAGCAGCAGATCATCGACTTATTGCGTGAGGCCTGTGATCGCGAGCAGGTTGCCATGCTGCTGGTAACCCACAGTCCTGAAGTTGCCGATCAGTTCGCACGGGTCGAGGTGCTTGAAGAAATCAATCGAGCGGTGAGCGTAGCATGAGTTTCTGGAAAATTGCCTGGCGAAACATGTGTCAGAGGTCACTCGCTTCCTCGCTGACCGGGTTGTCGATGGCCTTAGGGGTCGCGCTGATGATCCTTGTGATCGTGATTCACGATGTAACTGTCGAACAATTCGAAAACGACGCCCAGGGATACCATCTAATTGTCGGAGGTAGTAAAGGGGGTGATTTGCAATTGGTGATGACCACAGTGTTTCACCTAGGCAAGCCACTCTATCCGATTCCCTATAGTTATTACAAAAAGTTTACCGAGGGAGAATTCGCCCCTTACACAAGTATCGCAGTGCCCTATTGCCTGGGCGACAGCTACCAGGGAGGCGATCTACAATTTCGCGTGGTTGCAACAACCCCCGATCTATTCGAAAAACTTCCTTATGGAGCTAACTCTGACGGCAGCGATAAAATGTACGTTTTTGAGGAAGGACGCAATTTTAATCGCGACCATTTCTTTGAGGCAGTAGTTGGCTCCACAGTTGCCCGGAAGACGGGACTCAAAGTTGGTGATAAGTTTCAGCCCACACACGGCATGAGTGCCGAGGGTGATAAGCATACAGAATTTACAGTCGTTGGCGTTCTTGCTCATACGGGGACGGCCAATGATCGAGCACTCTTTGCCAACATTGAAGGTTTTTATCTGCTTGATGGCCATGCGCTTACTCCCGAAGAAGGTGAAGAGGCCCATGCTTCAGCAGACAAGCTGTCCAAGGAAAACTTCGATACCGACGATCCGAACTATGGCCTAAAGCCTCTTCCTGAATCACAGCGTGAAGTGACTTCGATCCTTGTCAAATGTAAAGACGAGTTTGGGCCGATGATTTTGGATACAAAAATCAACAAGGACAAAGAACGCGTTGCCCAGGCTGTCGCCCCCGGAGGCGTGGTCACGCGGCTCTTAGAAGGAATTGTCGGCCCAGTGCGCATCATTCTTATGGTGCTGACGGTATTGATCATCGTCGTAGCGGGTGTCAGCATCCTCGTGAGCATTTACAACTCGATGAGTGAACGAAGTCACGACATTGCCGTCATGCGCGCTCTGGGAGCGAGCCGCTCGGCCGTAATGGGAATTATTCTCGCAGAGTCGATTTTGATATCACTACTTGGGGGTATCGCTGGAGTCTTGCTAGGACATGCAGTCTTGGGGCTCGCAGGACCAATTGTCGAGGCCCATACCGGGGTTGCACTCCGTTTCTGGGATTTCAATTGGAAGGAGTCTCTCTTAATCCCTGGATTGGTGGTATTTGCCTCCCTGGTAGGCTTTCTGCCAGCCCTCACGGCTTATCGCACGGATGTAGGGCGAATTCTGGGCGGAGCACGGTAAGAATTCCTGGCAGGATCAAGATATTGGTCCATCCAGGCATCCCGGAGGCTGGTGAGCCTCCCGACTGAGGCGTGTGTTCGAGGGAGCATAGAACCGGTACAATAATGAATTAAAGTTGATTTGGAGTTCCGTTTGCCGGGCATCACTATGAAACTTCACAAGCTAACGAAAAAAGTATTATTTCTTTTAGTAAGCGTGGTTCTGGTCTGCAAACTGACAGCACCGACGAGTGCCTGTCCGTTCTGCAATGCCACGTCACAAACGCTAAGCGAAGAGCTGGCCGCTGCGGATGCTACGGTTATTGCAACACTTGAAAAAGCGGCTCCTACCGGAGACTTGAACGACCCGAGTGCTGGAGATGCCGGCAATGCCTATACCGGAGCTATCTTTAAAGTGCAGAAGGTTTTAAAGGGAGAAGGTCGCGTTGAGGTGGGAGACGAGATAGAAGTTGTGTACTTTGGTGGTGACGCAAAGGACAAACAGTTTCTCATCAATTCGCTCGGTGGAGACAAGCTCGATTGGGCGACCCCCCTGCCTCTCTCGCCGCGAGCCGTCGACTATGTCCAGCAGCTCTCCTCCTTGCCAGCCGGAGGCAAGGAGCGGCTGAAATTCTTCATGGGTCATCTGGAAGACCCTGATCCTCTCTTGGCTCAGGATGGTTACGATGAATTTGCACGGGCTCCCTACCAGGATTTGATTGATCTGAAGGACGATCTTGATCGCGAACAATTGGTCGTATGGATCAACGATCCTCAAGTGGGTCCGACCCATCGTCGTTTGTATCTGACAATGCTCGGGGTTTGTGGGAAAATTGATGACGTCGCAATGTTGGAATCCTTGCTGAAATACGACTACGAATCCATGCGGACAGGAATTGCAACACTGATTGCGTCGATGAGTTTAGGCGGCTCTTCGGTGGGCGTCCCGCTAGTCAATGAATTGGTACACGCGGACGTGCGTGCCAAACAGCAGTGTCTCGACGCTCTCATTGCAGCCTATCTGAAGTTAAAAGGTCCAGACGGCTTGGAGCTTATCGAAGAGCGATTTTTGAACAATCCAAAAGCTGAGTACACACAGCTCTATTCGACAATTATGGCGCTAAGGTTCCACGGGGAGGAGTCGCATGAAATTCCCCGTGAGAGACTCGTAAAATCTTTACGGCTGTTGCTCGACAATTCCGAAATCGCGGATCAGGTGATTCCTGATCTTACGCGGTGGGAAGATTGGGAAATCATGGATCGCCTGATTCAGATGTTTAAACAGTCGGAAGAAGATGGCTGGATTCGTCAGCCTGTTTTGGCTTACTTGTTAACTGCCGCTGAGCAGCCGGGTGATGTAGGTGCGAAAGCTACAGAGGCAGTCGAGCAACTTGAAGAGATGGACCCTACCGCTGTGAAACGGGCACGTAGTTATCTCTCCTTCGGCCTCATGGCCCGCGGTGCGGCTAGCCCTGGTTCAGCAGAGCGTGATGAAAAAGTCACGGCGGATTCAGGAGGAGATGTTCTAGCGGATTCCGAGAGCGTAGAAGTTGAAATCCCGGAAATTGATGAGGAGATCGATCCGCAGACCGGCTTGCCGATCGAACAACTGGCTGAAACCGCACCACCTGAGTCAACAGGACCTCTTGACGTTGACGAGGAGTCGCTCGCGCCAAGCCGCACTATGATTATCGCTGTGCCGTTGGTGGTAGGCGTTTTGCTCATTGGGTTGTTCGGCATCATGCTCCGCGGCGGCCATAGTACGAGCTGAAAAATCCCTTGTTAAGTCATATTCCCGCCTAATAAATAAGATAGACAGTTTTATCATGGCTACTTCAGAATCATTGACGAGTTTTTCTGCCACGGATAGTGAGCGAGAAGAATTCGAATACCGGGCCTTAAGTACTAGTGCGATAGCCGCTGCGATTTTTGGTGTTCTGTCGCCTTTGACAATTCTTGCTGGTCGAGACAGCTTGGAATCCTGCTTGATGTTATGCCCGATTCCCTTAGTGGGGCTTTTGGTGGGTATTCGCGCACTTTCCTCCATTCGTGCCATGCCAGACCAACTGAGTGGACGATCTCTGGCATTGATTGGAGTGATTCTCTCTGCCGTTGGATTGATCGGAGGACTCGGTTTCGCTGGATATGTTCACGCCACGGAAGTGCCACCCGATGCTATTCGCACGTCCTTCCAAGAATTACGACCCGACGAGCAGCAGATGGTCTCCGGGATGTATGTTCCCAAGGATGTGCAAGCACTGGATGGAAAACGGATCTTTATCAAGGGCTATATGCGAGCAGATTCCACCCCGGTACGGCACAACGTGCGCCGATTCCTATTAGTCAGGGATAACAATCAATGTTGTTTCGGGGACATGTCGAATCTTAAGTATTATGATCAGGTGCTTGTACAATTTACCGATAATGTTACTACAGACTATTCAACGGGGATGTTTCGCGTCGCTGGCACCTTGCACATTCATCCTGAAAACGCGGTGCGTGGCCCGAATTACCCGGTCTACACTATGGAAGCCGATTACGTGAGATGAAAGCTCAGCGGCACTCAATCTGGTTGCTAGCTTTGCCACTTCTTTGTGGCAGCTTAGGTTGTGACCGCACGAAAGTGGTGGCGAATACTTCAGGGAACTCCCCGAAGGAACTGACTGCAGTTCGCGAGACCACGTTTGATGACTTGAAGTTTGAGATGGAGAAGACCGACACCTTCAAACGGTCGATGCTAACTTCGCAAATTGAAGCCTTATTTGGCAGTGAAATTCGCATTCGTGGCTACATGTATCCCACACTCAAACGCAAAGGACTCACCGCCTTTGTGTTGGTGCGGGACAACCTTGAGTGCTGTTTTGGACCAGGCGCTGCATTGTTTGATTGCATTCGAGTGGAACTGCGCGATGGTGAGACCGCTGAGTACTCGATTCGCCCCATCGCGGTCGAGGGAGTGCTGCGATTTGAAGAATTTGCCGATATGGATGGAACGACTCGCGCCATCTATTTTCTCGAAGAAAGCTCAGTCGATTGACGCTTACTGTGTTTCGAGATCCTCTTCTCCCAGGCCTAGTGCCGAGAGCCAGCGACGTCGTGGTTTGCCATCACAAGAAAGTGCAGCATCGGCTGCAGCTTGCTCGGCGGCAGCAAGAAGTTCCTTCAATTCGGCTTCCTTGCGAGCCAATGCGGCCCGTTGCGTCGCCATTTCAAGCTCGGCTCCCCGAACTTTTTCCCGCCACTCTTCCTGCAACTGTGCCAGACGAGCGAGTTCTGTTTGAATCAATTCGTCTTTATCGTAGATATCCGCTTCTATTTGATGGGGCTTTTCTTCAACTCGGTCCGCGAGTTGAGCCTGCAGTTCAGCAATCTCACGGTCCTTCTCCGCCACAACCTGGTCCGTGATATCAATCGTTCCTTGAATGGTTAAAAGGTCCCTGGCTCGTTCAGGAGTTGGTTCTTCTTCGTCATCGTCTGACTCGAGAGAGGCCAAAAGCCTCGCCTTTTGCGACTGCCAATCCATAGCGCCGCTATCGATAGCATTTGCAGAGTCTGAGGGCACATTTGCCAATTCTTCTTCGAGTCGAGCCTTCTCTTGTTTGACTTGTCGAAGATCATCCACAGCCAATTCGAATCGACGTTGCAAATCGGCTAGACGTTGCTCGGTGTCTTCGTCAACCGACGGGGGAGGCGATGATTCCAGTTCCGACACTCGGGAAGCCAAAGCGTCACGTTCCATGCGAAGGCTTACCAACTCGGGGGATTCTTGCTCGTTCGCTTCGGGACGACGTGCCAATTCCTCTTGGAGTGCAGCATTTTCGCGTTTGAGCTTTTGTGAATCGGCCAAGGCAAGCTCAAATTTCTTTCGTGTTTGCTCCAATTCTTCGTGAAGTTCTTCAAAGCCAGTGATCGTTGTATTGGCTGCCTGCAAAGCTTCTGTCAATTCATCAAGCTTTGACTTCGAGTCCGCTAGCTGTTGAGTAAGCGTGTTGCGGCTGTCTTCCCACTGTTGCTTCTCTTCAACAACTTGAGACACCTCTTCCTTTGCGGCTACCAGTGCTTGCTCGTGTCGGATTGCTTCATCTGCTGTTCTTGCATGTTCGGCTGCCAATTGTTCCTTGAGTTCAGCCAATTGTCTCGCAAGTGCTTCGTGCTCCGTCGATATGCGTTGCTGCTCTTGAAGAGTGTTTTCGCCTGAGAGCCGCATTTCAGTAACCTGTTGTTCCAGGCGTTGGTTCTCAGCCTCTGAAGCCTGCAGCTGTTCGGAGAAGGAGGATTTCGTCCCTGCCAACTCTTCTACCAAGGCATCTCGCTCCTGCTGGAGTCTGGAGATATCCTGGTGAAGTCCCTGAATTTTTTCACCATCCTGTGCCTCGAGGCTTTGGCAACGGCTTTCGAGTTCTGAGCATTTGCTATTTAGTTGAGAAATTGTCGATTCGGCGTTTGTCAATTCTTTGACGAGTGAATCGCGCTCTCGCTCCGCAGTAACCGAGCGGAGTTGTTCTATCTCTAAGAGATTCTGTGTGTTTTCCAATTCCTTACTTAGATTCGATTCGCCAGTTGCCGAATCGATTCTCTGTTGATCGAGAGCGGATTGAACGATCGCGAGCTCCTCGGCCAGTGCATCGCGCTCCGAGGTCAATCTCTCCACCTCTGCTCCGAATTCAATGCATCTCTCTTCAAATTCTCTGGCATCTTCTTGGAGGCGGGCAGCTTGTTCGTCTTGTGTGGCGGCGTTTTCTCGCCAGACTTCCAACTCTGCGATTGTTTCTGCTGCCTGTTCTACTTCCTCCGTAAGCTTATTGATTAACTTCTCGGCAGCTTCAGCACGTTGATCGGCGACAATCAACTTCTCCGTTAGAGCTTTACACTCACTACTCTCGGCACTTCGCGACTGCTCCAATGAAATTCGCTCTTGTTGGAGCTCATTTTGCAAGCGGATTTTGTCTTGCTCCATCGTACCCAACCGCGATTGCATTTCCGTAATGAGCTCTTCTTTATCAGCCAGGATTCCTTCCAGACTGACAAGCTTCTCTTCCATCAACTGAGCTTGTGAGTGTGCCTCGGCCGACTGCTCAAGGGCCATTTCTTCCGTGATCTGAAAGATACGTGCAATGATGTCGGCTTGAGCATCGTTGGCTGTGTGACGGTCTGCTTCCTGCCGATCGACCAGTTTGGTGCGTAGGGCGCGCAAGGCCTCCCCGGTCTTAACAGACCAGTCGTCGTTGGTATGTGCCCCTAGTTGCGGTTCTTCCATGATCAAGTATGCCGTTGCTGCGCAGAGTCAGAATGTAGGGGACCTGACCTTTCTCTCGTCAGAGAAAGTCGCGAAAAAAATGCGGTAGTTTCCCCAAAAATATATAGGTTGCAGCAGTGGGCTGGTCAAAAACTGATCCCATATAGATTCAGTTTGTAGGGGTTGTACAGTTGAGCAATGCCCGACCCCAGGTAAGGCACTTCAAATAGTGTCAGGAGTTCACTTTCGGCCGTCGAACATCTGGTCGATTTCACGAGCGAAATTAGCTTCGATCACATCTCTGCGGAGGCTGAGTTTGGTGGTCATCTCACCAAGCTCTGGGGAGAAAGCACGATCAAGAAGCAAAAATGGTCCGACCTGTTGCTCGCGTCCTAAATCGACCAACAAACGGTCGATTTCTGCACGATAGAGCTGCAGCACTTGCGGATGAGTCACTGCACGACGACGCGACCAGATCCACAGGCGATGCTCGCGAATCTTTTGCCGCAGCGCGGTTGGATTGGGTACGATCAATGCTCCCAGGCAGCTATGCCCCTCACCAAGCACACAAACATTTTCGACCAATGGAGATCCCAGGAGCCGTTGTTCGACGGTGGTTGGAGAAACATTTTTACCAGTCGAGAGCACGATGATTTCTTTGCGGCGACCGATGATCCGCAGATTTCCAGCTGAGTCGAATTCGCCCAAATCACCCGTACGTAACCATCCATCGACGATTGTCTGGCGAGTTGATGGTTCATCTTGCCAATACCCCAACATGACGTTAGGTCCGCGAACCAGGACTTCACGATCTTCAGCGATCCGCACTTCGACTCCAGCCAAGGGTCTGCCAACGGTACCAAAAACATAGTTTTCCAAACTCGTCGCGGAGATCACGGGCGACGACTCCGTGAGCCCATATCCTGTCAAGAGTGGTAAACCCAGCTCAGCAAATAGCCTTTCCGTTTCATGAGCAACAGCTGCTCCGCCGCAAAAAAGACGCTTGATTTCACCACCGAAGATTTCTCGTAAGGCCTCTGGTTCTCTCGTCTTGCCAGCCGCATGAAGATGCTGCGCGATTTTTTGATAGAAGTAGGGTACACCGTTGATGACCGTAGGTTTGACCAGTTGGCAGTCGCGCAAAATCGTTTCTCGGCTCTCGGCAAGTACTAAACGGGTTCCCCGGTAGATGCAAGTGTATAAATCGCAAGTCCGAGCATAGATGTGACTAAGGGGGAGAAAGCATAGCCGTATTTCATCGCTAGCCGCACCAACCGCCTCCGTGGTGGCGATAGCGTTGCTGGCCAGATTGCCATGGCTGAGCATGACTCCCCGTGGTTGGCCTGTCGTACCGGAGGTAAAAAGTATGGTCGCCAGATCGGTCGGATGAGGAAGGCGAAATTCGGTCTGAGAGATGTTAGTTTCTGGATTAGAGAGCAATTCCTCGTGGGAGATACAAGTGACTCTAGAAGGTAGGTGCGTTGCGAGGTGCTTGCTCTCTTCGCGACCTAAGATCAATAGACAAGCTCCACTTTGGCCGACTTGCTCAGCCACTTGAGCAGCTGACAGCGAGGAATGGAGCGGTAAGTGGACGGCTCCAAGCGAGAGAATCGCCAAGTCAACGGGAATCCATTCATAACGATTTGGGGCGTACTGCGCGACTCGATCACCAGCTCCTACCCCCTTGTCGCGGAGCGTGCCAGCGACTCGCGCTATATCGTCCCACACCTGTTGCCAGGTTTGCCAGGTGAGGTGCCCGTTGATGATTGTTCCCAAGGCATGCTTGTCAGGATATCGCTTGACTGTAGTGGAAAGTAGAGCGGGGATCGTCGACTGATCTGTGGGTGCTGTCACGAGATTCACCCCCCAATTGAGCTGAGATCTAAGCCCGCAGTTGCCCACCAAGGTGCTTTTCGAGTTCTGCTACTAGCTTGTCGCGAACCTGGTCTGCTTGCTCGTTTGTCAGCGTGCTAGTAGCAGAGCGGAGTTGGATCGAAAACAGCAAGCTCTTCTTGCCAAGGCCCAATTTTTCTTTGCTGCGAAACTCTTCTTGAAAAGCCAGCGATTCGAGTAGTTCGCCGCATCCTGTCCTGACTATTCCTTCGATGTCTGCCCAATGTATGTTTTCGTCAACTACGATGTTCAAGTCACGGCCCACGGGGGGAAATGTCGACAACTCCGAGGCACGCCGCACGAGAACGGCGGCTTCGATCAGCACACTTACGTCGATTTCGGCAACGGTGCCTCCCTCTCGAAGTTCAAACAGTTCGCAGGCCTTCTGCCCTACTTCTCCCATAAATCCGAGCAGAGATTCGCCAAGTCTTAGTTCCGCTCCGCGACCGGCTACAAAAAGTGGCGAATCGCAAGGCTTCGCTACAAGCTTGGCACCAGGTGCAATCGAACTCAGCAAAGTTTCGATCACTCCCTTCAATTCCAAAAAATCTCCCCCACTGGAAATTCCCAGCATGCGGCGTTGATCTGGTAGATCAGCCGGTTGGGGGAGATAAACCTCGGCGATTTCGAACAGCTCAATCACTCTGTTGGAAAGAGTTTCGTTAGCCCTACGAGCGGCAAGCAGACTGGGCAGGAGGCTCTGTCGCAACTGATTGGCCCCGCGAAGTACGGGGGTGCTAGTGGCCAGGGGTGCAGCGTTTGTCCAAGGACGAAACGGCGCTATCCAGCCGCTTTCCACGACACTGAGGGTCATCGCTTCATCAAATCCCAGTGCTACCATGGCATCACGTACCTGGTCGATCACTTTGTCCTCGCGACTACGCGTAGACGCAACCATTTTCACTCCGGCGTCCTCAGGTATTTCCTCATAGCCATGAATTCGGCCAACTTCTTCCACGAGATCGATCTCTCGCGTGAGGTCCGCCCGCCAGCTTGGTGGAACAACCTTCACACAGTGATCGCAGGCGTGAGTCTCAATGTTGCCAAGAGCCGTGAGAATTTGCCGTACGCGCTCATCAGGGATACAGATTCCCAGAATCCGCTTGAGTTGATCGAATCGGAGCTTTATCTCGTCCCGTTGGGGAGGCTTCGCACCGACGTCGATCACCCCTTCGGCAAGTTCACCACCGGCCAGTTCCAAGATCAGTTCACAGCATCGTCGGCTGGCCCAATCGATGCCCTCGGGATCGACCCCGCGCTCGAACCGATAAGAAGACGGACTATGGAGATTCAGACGGCGGGCTGTGTTTCGCACCGACAGTGGCGAGAAGTCAGCGGCCTCGATCAAGAGATCGGTCGTTGCTTCGCTTACCTCGCTGGTCGCCCCCCCCATGACTCCCCCCAGGGCAACGGCTTTTTCAGCATCGGCAATCACACATGCGTCCGGATTCAGTTCGTAGGCTTGATGGTTGATGGCAACAAACTTCTCGCCTGCTTTCGCTCGACGTACGATGATCTTCCCTGCCGTCAGTTTTGCAAAGTCAAACGTATGAAGAGGCTGACCGCATTCGAGCAAAACATAGTTGGAGATATCGACCACATTATTGATGACGGCAATACCCACCGTTCGCAGACGGTCGGCAAGCCACTTGGGGCTAGGTCCAATTTTCACACCCCGAATTACTCTTGCCGTGTAACGAGGACACAATTCAGGACACTCTACACTGACACTGGCGAGAGAGTCCACCTGCGGTCCCTTCGCTTGGGGTTTCGCACGGGGAATCTGCAAATTGCCGTCCCAAAGTATCGCCACCTCACGAGCTACTCCAATATGTCCCAGGCAATCGGGACGATTGCTGGTCACTTCCAAATCAATCGCGGTATCATCACCAGCTTTGGAAACCCCCTCGAGGTTGAGTCCTGTGAGCGTCAATCGCTCAGTCAACTGATCGACACTCATCGAGAGTTCGACGTAGTCTTTCAGCCAGTTCCAGGAGACGATCATCAAAATTGCTCCAGAAATCGAACGTCGTTCTGATAGAGTGCCCGAATGTCGGTGATGCCGTGCTGACGCATGCAGACGCGCTCCACCCCTAGGCCAAACGCGAAACCAGTCACTTCCTCGGGATCATATCCGACGGCCCGCAGTACGTTGGGATCGACCATGCCGGCGCCGCCCATCTCCATCCATCCTCCTTGCCAGTTCATGTCCACTTCGACGCTTGGCTCGGTAAAGGGAAAAAACGAGGGGCGAAAACGTATGTGCACTTCGTCGTGCCCGCCGAAATAACTCTGGCAAAACAGCCGTAGCACACTCTTGAGGTCGGCCATCGTTACGCCGCGATCGACCAGTAGGCCTTCGATCTGGTGGAACATCGGATAGTGTGTGGCATCCGCCGTATCAGGCCGATAGACTCTCCCCAGCGAAATGATCCTCACCGGCGGCGGTGTCGATTCCATCACGCGAATCTGCACCGTGCTCGTCTGACTCCGCAGCAAAAGAGGCGGTGCCGCTTCAGCAACCGTGTCCTCATGCTCAAGATAAAAATTATCAAGCGGATCGCGCGCCGGGTGGATAAGAGGAATGTTGAGTGCCTCAAAATTGTGCCACTCGTCTTCAATTTCAGGGCCTTCGACAGCCGTGAAGCCAAGACGCCCCATAATTTCCTTCATCGAGCGGATCGTCTGAGTGATAGGATGCAGATGCCCGATTCTCCGAGGTTTTCCCGGCAACGTGATATCGAAGGCCCCATCGCTGACGGCTTCGGTAGAAGTCAACCTTTGCTGGGCACTTTCAAATGCCGCCTCAACAAGGCCTTTCACTTCATTGAATCGCTTTCCCGCAGCGGGTTTATCTGCGGGATCCACACTGCCTAGGCCCTTTTGAACTTGCCGAAGTTTGCCCGCCTTGGCTCCCAGAAACTCGATGCGTGCCGCTTCCAGCGCAGTCGAATCGGCGGCAGAATTGAACTGGTCTTGGGCCTGAGACACCAAAGCATCCAGATTGGCAAGGAATTCGGCGAGGGCCACGTATCGTTGCCTCCGCTTACGTTAGCCAGCTAAGGCTTCACGAGCCTTTTCCACAACCGAATCAAATGCTGCAGCATCGTGAACCGCCATTTCCGCGAGGGTTTTGCGATCCAGCTCGATCCCGGCCTTGTTCAGACCGTTGATCAACTCACTGTAGCGCAAACCCCTTTCACGAGCCGCCGCATTGATGCGAATGATCCAGAGCTTGCGGAATTCGCGTTTCCGTACCCGACGATCGCGAAAGGCGTATGCCTCAGAACGGATGAGTGTTTCTTTAGCCGTTCGAAGCAGATTGTTGCGTCCGCCCCGGTAACCTTTGGTCTTCTTGAAAAGACGATTCTTTGCCCGATTGCGGGCACTTCCCTTGGTGGTTCTCATCGGAGAAACCCTTTGCATTTCGATGTCGCGCCCAGGCCCCATTCAACAATGAATGGTGTTCGCTTGCCCGGCGTGCTTGGGGTCTGGCGACTGCTCAGCCAGACCTGCTCTGGACTAATAGCTATTACCAGCCAGTGCGATTTTGATCCCCTTTTCGTTGCATGAAGCCGTAACCTCGGTTCCACGCAGTTTACGTTTGCGCTTTTGGCTCATGCGGGCAGCCAAATGGCTTGTCCCCGCCGAGCGGTGCATCACCTTGCCCGTAGCCGTCACGCGGAAGCGTTTTTTAGTACCTTTGTGAGTTTTCTGCTTGGGCATGGTGCCAACTCCATCGTCAAAATCGCGGGAAACACGGTAGCCCCGCATTCTACCAGATTTCGCAGGGCTGAAAAGCCCTGCCATCGAGGGCTTGGCGACCCTACTTTGGTGCCAAAATCAGCACGATCCGACGGCCTTGCATAGCAGGTGGCTGCTCGACCTTCGAAACGTCTTCGAGTTCCAAGACAAGTCGGTTGACAAGCTTAAAGCCCTCTTCCACATGAGCGTTCTCACGACCTCTAAAGATCACCGAGCAAATCACCTTGTCACGGTCTTTGAGAAAATGCCGCGCGTGATTCACTTTGGTCATGAAATCGTGATCGCCAATCTTCGGGCGCAGGCGGATCTCCTTATTCTTGCCATGGTGCACGTGCCCTTTGTTTGATCGCTTTTTCTGCTGGTATTTGAACTTGCCAAAGTCCATAATCCGGCAGACCGGCGGCTTATCTAAGGGCGCCACCTCGACCAGATCGAGTCCAAGCTCCTGTGCCTGTTCTAGTGCTTCGTCTCGAGAGATTACTCCCAGTTGAGTGCCATCGGGGCCTATCACCCGCAATGGCGACGTGCGGATCTGTTCATTGATCCGTTGCTGTGTTCGTTCGATCTTAGATGCCTCCTATCGGGTCAAAAATGGTTCTCACAAGTATCGGACACAAAGCGAGGAGTCGTCAACACTTCTCAGGTTATTCTCATAGACGGGAATGACAGATTATTCGGTCAATACTCATTTTTCTTGGTGCGATCCACCAAGGCCGCCCCGCTAGCTTGCGCCACCTGTCTCACGGTTTTGTCAGCTACTTCCTGCTGGAGCTTAGCCAGTGCCTCGGCAACCGGCATGGCACCTAGATCCCCTTCAATGCGGTCGCGGAGAGTTACCGTCCCATTTTGAGCATCTTTTTCCCCCACAACCAGCATATACGGAATTAATTCGAGCTGGGCTTCTCGAATCTTGGCACCAAGTTTCTGGCCTCGGTAGTCTCCGGACACCCGGAAGCTTTTCTCACGAAATTTCTGCTCGATCTCACGACCATAATCTTCACTCTTCTCACTCACGGTGAGTATACGCACCTGCTCCGGTGCGAGCCACAGCGGAAAAGCACCGGCGAAATGCTCGATCAGCACGCCGACAAACCGCTCCATCGAGCCGAGCGGAGCCCGGTGGATCATCACAGGCTGATGGGGCTGGTTGTCAGCTCCAATGTATTCCAGGTCAAACCGCTCTTTGCTAGGCAAATTGTAATCGAGCTGAACGGTCCCTAGTTGCCATTCTCGGCCGATGCAGTCGGTCACAACAAAGTCGATCTTTGGGCCGTAAAATGCCGCTTCGCCAGGTTCTGGCTCGCGACCGGGAAGGTCCATCTGCTCAGCCACTTGTTGGATCGCCGCTTCCGCCCGATCCCAGGCCTCGCTGCTACCCACATATTTGTCGCTATCGGGATCACGGAACCCCAGCCTTACCCGATAGTTGTCAATGCCTAGTGATTTAAGCACGTTGAGGGTCATTTCCAGGCAGCCACGGACTTCGCCGGCCACCTGCTCCTCGGTACAGAAAAGATGGGCGTCATCCTGGGTAAAACCGCGCACACGAGTCATCCCGCTCAGTTCGCCCGATTGTTCATAGCGGTAGACGGTGCCAAACTCGGCCAGCCTCACAGGCAGGTCACGATAGCTGCGTGGCTTCGATTTGTAGATCATGATGTGATGAGGACAGTTCATTGGCTTGAGCAGATAGCGCTCACCATCTTCCATCTCGATCGGGGTGAACTGGCTGTCGCTGTAGTAAGGGAAATGTCCCGAAATCTCATACAGATCTACCTTGCCAATGTTGGGGGTATATACCGCCTCATAGCCACGCGTCCGGAGCTCGCTCTTGAGGTAATCTTCGAGCGTCTGGCGAATGATCGCTCCTTTTGGATGCCAAAGAATAAGACCCGATCCCACCAAAGGATTGATGGAGAACAGATCCAATTGTTTTCCCAATACCCGGTGATCGCGGCGCTTGGCTTCTTCGAGTTGGCGAAGGTAGTCGTCAAGTTCTTGCTTGTCAAAAAAGGCGGTCGCATAGAGTCTCTGCAACTGTTGTCGCGAAGCATCTCCCTTCCAGTAGGCACCTGCCAGACTCGTCAGTTTGAACGCTTTGCCGATATGACCAGTGCTGGGAATATGCCTGCCGCGACAAAGATCGAGAAACTCTCCTTGGCGATAGAAGGAAAGTGTTTCCTCACCTGCCAGACCTGTTTCGATGTGTTCGACCTTAAACTCCTGGCCTAATTCCTGACACAACGCCAGCGCTTCGTTGCGAGGAATTTCCATCCGTTCGAAGCTCAAATTCTCTTTAACAATCCGCTTCATTTCGGCTTCGATCTCGGGAAAATCATCCTCAGAAAGCGGCTCTTTTAGCTGAAAATCATAGTAAAAACCGTTCCCAGTACAGGGGCCAAAAGCGAGTTGTACTCCCTCGCGCAGACGCATCACGGCTTGGGCCATCACATGTGCGCACGAGTGACGCAAAATATCGAGCGACTCGGGATCTCGCTTGGTGAAAAGCCGTAACTCAACCGCTCCTTCCTCCTTGAGCGGTGTACTAAGATCAACTAACTTACCATCCACCTCAGCGGCTATGGCAGACTTGGCAAGTCCGGGGCCAATATCAGCGGCCACATCGTATGGAGTTGTGCTGTTGGGGTATTCACGTTGGGTGCCGTCGGGCAAAGTTACTCTTAACATTTAATTCTTGAATGAGATTTCCGCTATGCAACAACGACTGAGTTTTTCTTTTTCAGGGTGAGTGCGCTAAAACAATCTATGCGAAACTTCAGTGAGTTTCATGCGTTTCTTGCAGTTGTTGCGAATGAGTTTTCGTGTGTTCAGTGTGAACTCACCGTAGGCTTGTGTCATTGATGGATCCGATCGAGAGCAAGATGCAGTCAATTAGGCAGTTCAAACATTAAACTGCTTGTCAGTCTCGCAGAGTTTCGCAGAGTAGTGTTTATTTGTCTATTCTCCAAGTTGCATTGCTGATAAGCTTTCTGCTGACCTGTACAATGGAACTTGAGTACCCCTGGAATAGGTAAGACCAGGAATCTTGCAGCCAGTTCGTCTAGATGTAATAGAGCTGAATTTTAAAGAATATTTTCGATCTGGGCGTTTAAATCGTGCGTACTCGTCCTTAAAAGGGGCAGTTGGGCTTCGGTAAAGAGGTCAGTAATCCCCGAAAAGGCCCAAAAATGTACCAAAAACCGTGCTGGGGCGACTTGGCGTAAGTGGTTGAGGCGCAAGAAGATTCGCCAATACCGTCTAGCCTGCGCAAATTTTTCCCAAAAAATCTTATCTTCCTAAGCGCCAAAACTGTTGCAACTCCGCAAATCCTTGGTAGAGTGTGTTTGGAATGGCAGAATTGGTCTGCCAGCTACTGGGTTTCTTGTCTTGTCAATGACCTTGAAGTTTCTGCACCGTGAAGTAACAGCACAGTGAGGTAACAAGTACCGTCAGGAGAGAAAAGTCTCGATAGGCTTGCCCTAGGAAGCAGATTTTGACTCTTTTTTCCGGATCGATACGATTCAATGTCATGTCACGCGTGGGGCAGAATCTAAAAACTTTTTTTTGACAAGTTTTCGCGTGCAAATTTCGTCCGTTGTAGGTACAATGGGCGTAAACCCCAGCAAACAAGGGATTCTACAACTAGTATTTTTTCTACCAAATTGAGATGGGGAAACTGGAGAAATGAACATGAAGCGAAGCCTACTATTGTCTGTTTGTGCTGCCACGGTTGTGGCGCTGTTCGTTGGCCAGGCAATGGCCGCAAACGTCACTCTTTCACTTAATCTTCGATACACTGATCCAGCCAACACGGCTGCCGGTGGTACCTGGGATCTGATGGCCAAGACCGACAGCCCCAATGGTATTTCCGCGATCGTTGCCGTACTCGATGGGATCAGCAGCCCAGTTCTGAACACCGGAATTGGCGCTCTCCCGATTCAAACCAAAACATCTGGTACGATTACCGAATTTGTTTACGGCCAGGACCCAAGTCTTAGCCCCGGCGGTACTTTTGCTGTAGGTACCGGTGCTGGCAGCGCCGGTAATGTAGCTAAAGACGATTTGTATCCTAATGCTGCCAATTCCTACGACAACTTCGCCAAAATTGCCTCGGGTAGCTTCGGTGCCACCCGGCCGTCGTTTGCGACGTTCCCCGGTGCTGGCCAGGGCGGCGTGACAGAAGCTGCTGTTTGGAATGATGCTGGCCGCACTGTAGCTGCTCCCGGTCCTGAAACGATCATTTTGGGTGGTGGCGATGGTGTCCGTGGTGACAGCACCTCCGAGCCCAATCCAATTCGTGGTGGCGATGCCAACCGTGATGGTATTGTCAACGTGACCGACCTTGGTATCCTTGCCACCAACTGGCAGTTGAGCTCCAAGGGATGGAATGACGGTAACTTCTCCGGTACTCAGAACGATACCATTGTGAATGTTACGGACCTCGGTATTTTGGCAACGAACTGGCAGCTCACTGCAACAGCTCCTACGATTGCAGCTGTTCCTGAGCCGTCGACTGTACTGCTCGGTCTGCTCGGATCGATCGCCTTGGTCGGCCGTCGCCGTCGCTAAGAGAAGTTTTGAGCTTGGGAGCCCCACCCGAGTGGGGCTCCTGGTTGCTCAACTGGACAGTTTCAATTGACCTGTGGAATTCGCCAATGAGTTAAGTTTGTGGTGTTAGGGTGAATTGGAACGAGAATTGGCCCTACGCGTTGCATCGATTTAGTTATTTTACAACAAGCGTTTTTCAAGTTAATTAAAAGGATAAGTATAATGAAGCGATTTTATCTCCCTGTGGCTCTTGTGGCCCTTTCACTCTCCTCTGTAGCCAATGCAGCCGTCATTGGTGTGGTGACCCAGTTGCCTGTACCTCCATTCAACGCACCTGATACGGCCCTGCTTGGCTTCTCCGCTTACCAGCTCGACGTTCAAACGATTGATCCATCAGATTCCATCACTGCTGTTGACGTATTTCTCGGTGGTCAATTCCATCAGCGTTGGTCAGATGTGAACTTCGATTTCGTACCAGATCCAACTCCTGTTGGCCCAGCTGCCAACGGTCGTGGTGATAGCCACCTGACCCCACTTGCAGGCGCCCTCATTGGTTCCGCTCCTGCTGAAGACAACAATGTTTCCGCCAGCCCTTTGCCAGATGGGGCATTTGATTACGGCGTCGGTTCCTTCCTGAGAGGTGCATGGGGTATCCCTGGAAATCTTCAATCAGGTACTGCCAGGTTGGCCTACATCGTCATTCCTGATGGTTCACAGTTCTCGATGGACATCCAGGTTGAGGTTGCTACCAGACTTGGTGGAACTGTTGGCCTTGGTACTCCCGACTTCTTCATTCCTGAGCCAGCCAGCATGTCACTTGCCGGTTTTGCCTTGGCTAGCGTGGTTTTGATGCGTCGCAGAGGCTAGGAAAGAAATTTTTAGATTTTTAAAATTTTCTGCTTGCATTGGGTTGCTCGCTGATTAGAATGAAGGTGTAAGTTCACAAGAACGACATTTTACGAGTAGCTCACGAGTATCAACAATTTAAACGGCTTCGATAGCGCTTCAGTGCTACCGGAGCCGTTTTTTTGTGGTTACCTAAGAGCTGAGTTTTGTTAACTATGGGCAGATATTTCTAAATTCACACAAGAAAAACTCATCAACAACTTAAGGCTTGGATCTTTTAGTGATCTTTGAGCTTACGAGCAAATCTTGAGGAGGACGGTACTAATGCTAACAGCGCGATGAACTGCCGAGTGATATTCACACTAACTGTGATCCACTCGATACGATCAGCAGATTCATCTTTCCTGCGTTTTACATCGCCCGGAGCGACGCTGACGTGACTCGTTCAGTTCCAACGTGAAACAGCTCCTGGCAAGTTAGTACTTTCAACTTTGATTTGTTTACTCTCAAGGAGATCACTATTATGACTAAGAAAATTATTGCTTTCGTTGGTGTATTGGCTCTTGGCGTTTCCTCTGCACATGCTGGAGTCATGATTGAAGTAATTCAGCTGGCAACTCCTCCCTTTTCTGCCCCTGATGCAGCGTTAACAGGCTTTACGTCGTACCAGGTTAACGCAGTAACTACGGCTGGTGAGTTGATCTCGGCCGTCGACGTCAATTTCACCGGTACTTTCCATCAACGTTGGGCTGACCTCGATTTTGGCGGTGTTGCCGATGACCCATCTCCAGTTGGTCAGGCCTCGAATACACGTGGTGATAGTCATTTGACATTGGTAGCCGGTGCCCTGATTGGTTCGGCTCCATCGGAAGACAATAGCCTGTCTGGAAGCCCTCTGCCCATTACTTCAACTGCCGGTTATGGTTTGGGAACCTTTATGAGGGGAGCTTGGGGTATCCCCGGTGCTAGCCAGACTACAAGTGCGACCCTTGGTTTGTCAGTGCAACCAATTGGTTCGATGAATCTGCTCAGTTACTCTATTGCGACTAACCAGGGCACGTTCACAGGTGAGGCGGTTGTCGGTATCCCCGAGCCGAGCACCTTTGCTCTCGCTGGCCTGAGCCTGATCGGTTTGGTCATGCGTCGTCGCAACGGCTAAGCTGATTCCGGCTTAACAGTTTGAAAATTTGAACCCCTGCACTCCTCGTGGGTGCAGGGGTTTTTTCGTTTTGCATTAGTCACATTAAATGCTAGCAGCCTCAGATTCCATTGACGCGGCAGTCGCGGAAACCTACAGTTTTGGCCTCTTTTGCCCCTATTCTTTGACCAATCGTCGTCCTGTTTCCACAGGGTCGGTCACGTTATGCCTCTTCAGCAACCAAGGCGACACGCGATACATCGCATCTCAACAGCTGCGTTCGTCATGTTGACGGTCTTCCTTTCTGGCTGTGGGGTGGTCCTGAGTACCGCCACCGTGTCGGATCCCCAAAATATCCTTCGCGCGATCAAGACTTCGCCCGACCAGGTGACGTTAGAGATTTTCCAAGTAAGGATTCCTGGGGATGATAAACTGCTCGTCGACGAACTCTGGCAAGCGAGCGACGAGCAGCGGTTGGACGTTGAGGTTCGCAACCGGCTCGTGGCCAATGGCTTCCGTGCAGGTGTAATCAATGGTGCCCTGCCGGATAGACTGGCTCGATCGCTGAATCTGCAGAGTGAAATGCCTGAAGCCGAGACGGACCGGATCATCACTGGTGAAAATGCTGCTCCGCGGGTTGTGCGCCGGGTGTTGCAACTCAAACGTCGAGAACATGCCTCGATTCAGGCCTCGGAACTCCAGGCTGAAGCGATTGTTTTCCTGAATACGGAAAATGGCTTACAGGGCCGCACCTACGAGCAAGTGCAGGGTGTGTATAGCCTGCAAGCGGAGTCCGTGAGTGGACAAAAGGTGGCAATAGAAGTCACTCCGGAACTCCATCACGGTGAACTGAAGAATCGCTACACGGGCAGCGATCAGGGAGTTCTCCTCATGACCACATCGCGAGAGCGAAAGGTATTCGACCAATTGAAGCTCAATTTGAATCTCTCTTCGGGCGAGTTTCTGGTGATTAGTGGCGTTGCGGATTCATCAAGCAGCCTGGGAAGTGCATTTCATGACTCCCAGCAGTCTGGAGCGGCGGCACAAAAGTTGGTCCTTGTTCGCCTGTTGCAGGTTCCGCCTAGCGAAATCCTGGCTGATGCGTCGTTCTGAGAAAAGCTGTTAGGGCTCAGCGGACATTCAGTAACCAGAAATATCTAGATTAATAGCGGATTGCCCAGGGCCAATTAACCCCCTCTGCCTACTGTGAGGGACCTGCTACAATGCTGCCGTAGGCAATCGACCCATTAAGTGTCGCAATTGCGGCCCCTCAACGATATAGGAGTTCCCGTTATGCCATTGGTACCCATGAGACTGTTATTGGATCACGCCGCCGAAAATGACTACGGTTTGGCCGCATTTAATGTAAACAACATGGAACAGATTCAGGCAATCATGGAAGCGGCCGAGGAGACCGATTCTCCGGTCATTGTCCAGGCCAGCCGAGGAGCCCGGTCATATTCACAGGACAATTATCTACGCCACCTGATGCTCGCTGCTGCGGAACTCTATCCCAAGATTCCCATTGTGATGCATCAGGACCACGGCAATAGCCCTGAAACCTGCAAGAGCGCCATCGAGAATGGTTTCACGAGTGTGATGATGGATGGCTCGCTCGAAGCCGATGGCAAAACCCCTGCCAGCTACGACTACAACGTGCAAGTTACCAAAGAAGTAGTCGAGTTGGCACATGCTCAGGGGGTGTCGGTGGAAGGGGAACTTGGCTGCCTGGGTTCTCTTGAATCCGGCGAGGGTGAACAAGAGGACGGCCATGGAGCAACAGGCACGCTCTCACATGACCAGTTGCTGACCGATCCCGATGAGGCCGAGCGATTTGTCGAGGAGACCGGAGTCGACGCGCTTGCTGTTGCCATTGGGACTAGCCACGGTGCCTATAAATTCACCAGCAAGCCGACGGGTTCTGTGCTGGCCATGGACCGGATCGAAGAAATTCACCGGCGTCTGCCAAATTGCCATCTAGTGATGCATGGTTCGAGCAGCGTGCCTCAAGAACTGCAAGACATTATCAACAAATACGGCGGACAGCTGAAGCAGACTTGGGGTGTACCGGTTGAAGAGATTCAACGTGGCATTAAGCACGGGGTTCGCAAGATCAACGTCGATACCGATAATCGCTTGGCGATCACAGGAGCCATCCGCAAGGTGTTCATGGTAGCTCCTGAAAAATTCGATCCCCGAGATTATTTGAAACCAGCCCGTGAGGCGATGAAACAGGTCTGCATTGCCCGCATGGTAAGCTTCGGCCAGGCGGGTCATGCAGGGAAAATCAAGCCGGTTTCGATCGACAAGTTCTCGAGCTTCTACGCTGCAGTTTAGGATCGCGGCGGCGAGAGTTTGGCTTGTATGGATTATGGACCCGGTCCGAAGCGGGGCGTATGGTCACATCGCAGCAGGTTCCATGATTTGCCGCAAGGTAATGTTTGCCGATGGCGAGTCGCAGTGGCTCATGATTTCGCAGGTCGAGCATGCGCGCCTAAGTGGCTTCCTAGCTGAACTATGCTTAGACCAGTTTGGGGACTCGGTTCCTGACGGGGAGGGTCAAGCTCTCGATGCCATTCGACTCGAGTTGCTCCAAGCCATTATCCATCACGACGACGGCTGGCTAGCTTGGGAAGAACATAGTCTGGTAGATGGACAGCTTCAACGTCCGCTTTCATTTGACGAGGTGTCTGCAAAGGACGCTTTCGAGATTTGGACCAATTCTGCATTAGCAGCCAGCCAATATGGCGATTTGGCCGCCTGGATTGTGGCCAGCCATTTCAGCGCGATTTTGGCCACATCAGAGCACCACATGTCAGATCCCCTAGCCAAGTCGTGGATGCAGGCTACTGCCGAGCAACGGAGTCACTGGTTTTCCAGTTGGCACACCGGCAATGAGCAAGTGCACTCGTTGATGCTCGCGGGAGAGGCTCTCAAGTGGTTGCAATTGTTTGATATTCTCAGCTTGTGGCCTTGTATGGCTTATCCCGTGGCAGGTGAGATAGTCTGCGAGATACCGTCAGCGTTTCAAACCGCAGAGGATTGGATCTTGGTACGAGAAATTCGCCCGGCGAGCGCTAATTGCCAGGGGATAGTGCTAGAGCCTTGGCCTTTTCAGCAGGCTTCACTTAGCTTACAGGCCTCTGCTCTATTGGCGCCTGACAAAGATTATAAGAATTCGGATGAGCTTTTTACGGCATGCCAACCTTTTACTGCTAGATGGAAATTGGGTTCGGATTAGTCAGATTCGCCAGGTACTTTGACCTCCTCCACTTCATCCACTAGCGCGATGATCCGTTGTCCAGGTTGAGGTGTCATTTCGGTTTCATTCGTAGCCACAAGAAGCTTGCCAACCGTATCGACACGGAAGAGCACCAGTGCCGACTCGCCATAGCGTTCGAGAAAATCGGCAAACGTGAAGTCTTCGGTCAACAGAGTCGTCTTCACTTTTTGTCCGTTGGCGAATCGCTCTTCCAATTCATCGTATGTGATCGGTTGGTTGAAGAGTATCCTGCCCTTGCGATAGGTAGCTTTTCGTTCGTTGTTTCCATTGGTCGTAGCTCCGGTGGCAAGCTGATACACTTCTGACCTGCCAAACCGTTCCACGTAGGCCATGGCTGCCAGGGTATTTACTTCGTCGTTTGGGGTCATTGCCAGCAATCGACCGATGCCTCCCAGATCGGTATTTTCACGGACCAATTCGCTGCCGATGCTGGCGAAAATAGTGGTGAATCCTGCCATGCGAGCGGCAGAATTATTTCGAGGATTGGTATCCACGAGAATTACAGTGAATTCCTCATTCTTCACTGCAGCGGCAATCTCACGCACCGCTGGAGAAGCCCCGGCGAATAAGATTCCTTGGGGATTTTGACGCGAAAGGCCCAGACGTCTGGCCAACAAGGAGAGCGGCAAACCATACACTGTTACCGTGGCTACGATGACTAGAAACACCGTGAGGACAAAGCGATTGGCTTCTTGGGCCAACGGGTCGTCCGGTCCCAGAACTCGTACCAGTTCCAAAGCGAACAGGGAACTTACCGCAGCAGCGACAATCCCACGTGGATGAATCCAGGCGAGCAGCACCCTCTCCGACCAGGTTAGATTGCTGCCCACCGTTGAGATAAAGACAGCCAATGGTCGCACAACGACTATCAACAGCGCAACAAATAGTGCACTTCGCCAACCCAGCATTTCGAGAGAATGCATATCTACCTTGATACGGGCGGCCAACACGATGAAGAGCGTTGAGATCAGCAAGGTGCGCAGGTTTTCCTTGAACTCGACGATGTGTCTGATGGGAACACTATGCTGGTTAGCAAGAATTACCCCTAACAAAGTGATCGTGACGAGCCCCGATTCCGGCTGGAGTTGGTTTGAGAACGCAAACACCAGCACCACCAATGCCAGCACCAAAGAATTCTGCAAGAAATCAGGAACCCAATACCGCCGCAACATCTGAAGAATCAGGACTGCGCTCGAGACGCTTAGCACCACGGCAGTCAGCAGCGTGAGCCCAATACTGTAGAGGGAATCACTAGCAATGCTTCCCGACGAACGATGCAGGATGAGTTCAAAGACGATCGCTGCCAAGACGGCTCCGATGGGGTCATTGACGATCCCTTCCCATTTCATCAAGGAACCAATTCGCTTTTCGGGTTGCACCTGTCGCAAGAGGGGCATGATCACGGTAGGACCGCTCACCGTAAGCAGTGCTCCCAGCAGTAGCGAGATTTCCACTGAAAACCCGGCGACCCGATATGCCAGCCAGGCGGTCAACAGCCAGGTGACCACGAGTCCCAGGCTAACCAATCGAAAAACTACCGAGCGCACTCCTTTAATTTCCCGGAAGTCGAGACTCAATCCCCCTTCAAACAGGATGATTCCCACTGCCAGGGAAACGAGTGCAAAGAACAATTCCTGATGAGGCCCCGAACGTAAGTCGGTAAATTGCCCCAAGACAAATCCAGAAACCAGTAGGAGCACAATCGCTGGGATTTCAAGTCGCCAAGCGAGCCACTGCACTGCAATGCCTAAAGCCAAAATGCCAGCAATGTAGAGCGGATATTCCATGGATAGTTCTCGTGAGGGGTTCTTAGAGTCTGGATATTTTAGGGAATG
The DNA here is from genome assembly GCA_937925545.1 of uncultured Planctomycetaceae bacterium. Lineage (GTDB taxonomy): Bacteria > Planctomycetota > Planctomycetia > Pirellulales > Lacipirellulaceae > Bythopirellula. The sequence goes on along the minus strand of CALALR010000010.1, from coordinate 98,069 downwards.
GAGCCCCACTGGCGATACCAATGCCAAATGCCGGGAAAAATGCCATTTCGCGAAACTTTGGTCCATTTGCGGAGTTAAAGCATGTAGGACATCGGTCGAATATCCAGTTCGAAACGAAGGTCACATGGGCGAGAAATGCGAAACAAGGAGAACGAATCATGCGAGCAACCAACTTATTTCTGACAGTTGCACTTTCAATGTTTTTGACGGGGGTTGTCAATGCACAACCAGAAAGCGACCAAACTGAGCGAACACAGCGAAAGCATAATCCTGAAATGCGCGAACAAATGATCCAGGAATTCGATGCTGACGGAGATGGAGAACTCAATGATGAAGAAAGGCAAACAGCTCGGGAAACGATGCGTGAGCGTCGCGGCGGTCCCAACGGTCAAGCCAGACAAGGACGCGGTGGACCGGAGGGAGGGCGCGGACCAGAGGGTCGTCCAGACCCCAATGAACTGTTTGACCATTTTGATGAAAATGGAGACGGACAACTCAGCCGCGAGGAATTCATAAATCTAATAGAAACGCAACGACAGCATCGCGGCGGACCCGCTGGACCTCGTGCTGATCGGGGTTCTCGACCTGGTCCCCCTGAGGGTCCGAACCGACCTCGGCGACGCCCTGGAGGTGAAGGATTTGGCCCGCCTCGAGAATTCGACGTTGAAGAACCCCCTCGCTTGAGAGAACCTGAAGATCGTCCCCCATTGCGGAACCAGTTTGACGGTCTTCCTCGTGAGGGTCGCGGTCCAGAATTCGGACCTGGTCGACCTGATGGACGTTCTGGTCCAGATCCGAACGAAGTGTTTGATCGCTTTGATGAGGATGGTGATGGGCAGCTCAGCCGTGAGGAATTTATGAATTTCACGGACACGATGCGTAAGATGCGAGCGCGCATGTCTGAAGCTTGGCGAGGTGGTCCTCGACCAGATGGGTTCCGCCCTGAGCGAGATAGACCCCGCCCCGAGCGTCCGAGTCGGCCCCCACGCCCTGAGTTGGACCAGGGTGCAGAGAAACCTTCAGGAGAGGCTGGCGACGAGTTCGCGATCTAAGTCTCTGGTTGCCTGATGGGAGCGTTGTCTCACCGAGCCCTGGCGTCTATGCCCCCAGCAGGCGTCCAGGGCCGGTGTGCAGCATGGATCCGCTCAAACCCAGTGAAGGCGATCCGGGCCTGCTCCGGAAGCCGGTTTATAGAGGCGATATTTACCACAAGCTATCGTTTTCGAGCGATATTACTGCATAATGAAGGAATTATCCTTCAGTTCACTTAAATGTTTCAGTAATGTCCTCCACCTACGCCGATCGTTACTGCATCCTGGGTGCCGGAAGCTCAGGGTTGGCCGTAGCGAAGAATTTCCTGCAGCAGGGAATCCCTTTTGACTGCCTCGAGCGCGAGGATACCATCGGCGGTAACTGGTGCTACGGCAAGCCTGCCAGCAGCGTCTACGCATCAACGCACTTGATCTCCTCAAAGCGGTTGACCGAGTACACGGACTTTCCCATGCCAGAGGAGTATCCCGAGTACCCCGGGCACGAACAAGTATTTGCCTACTTGCAAGCGTATGCCAGACATTTTGACCTGCTGCCGCATATTCAGTTCAACACGACGGTTGAGCGAATTGAACCAGCAGAAAAGTACTGGAATATTCGGCTCCGGGGAGGTGAAACCCGCGTTTATCGTGGAGTTGTGATTGCTAACGGTCACAATTGGGATCCTCGGTATCCTGAATTTCCTGGAGAATTCAGAGGGACTGTCTTGCATTCCAGCGAGTACAAGACCCCTGACGTACTCACCGGAAAACGTGTACTGGTCGTCGGTGGTGGCAACTCAGGCTGTGATCTTGCAGTCGAGGCTGCTAATTATGCTGTTGATGCGATGCACAGCATCCGCCGTGGTTATCCAATTCTGCCTAAGTTTTTCAAAGGAAAACCGATCGATCAGTGTGGAGAAACTTTGCTCCGTTGGAGAATTCCGCTACCTATGCGTCGACTAGCTGCCAAGCTGGTCGTCCGCTGGTTGCTTGGCCCGCCGGAAAGGGTGGGCCTGCCACGCCCCGACCATAAACTTTTTGAGACCCACCCCGTGATCAACTCACGTTTGCATGACCAGATAGCTCATGGCAATTTGCGCGTGAAACCAAATGTGGCAGAACTCGCTGGAGATGTGGTCCGTTTTGTAGACGGCAGTACGGAGCGAGTCGATGTTCTCCTTTACGCGACTGGTTTCAAGCTCAGCTTCCCCTTTATGGACGCAGCGGAGCTTAACTGGCATGATGGCCGACCCAATTTGTATCTGAACATTTTTCATCCCGAACGGAACAATTTGTTCTGCGCTGGACTCATCCAACCCGACAGCGGGCAATGGGGATTGGTTGATTTTCAAGCACAGCTAATCGCCAAATACCTGGTGGCCCAGCGGATAAATTCACCTGCAGTGTCACGATTTGACAAACTCAAGAAGCTGTTGGTTAACCAATGGAGAGGACAGGGGAAATATCTCGACACTCCACGCCATCGTCTGGAAGTGGAACATTTCGGTTATCGGCAGGAGTTGAGAAAGTTGATTGAACAACTAGTTTGAGATCGTCTCTATAGCCATAAACAAAAGGAGAAGACCTATGTCCACCGAAATGTCTCAAACTTTTTTTGGTTGGTGCGCACTGATCAACATTGGCCTTCTTGCGTGGTGGTTCCTGATGTTTTGGCTGGCCCACGATTGGATATACCACTTCCACGGCAGGCTCTTCAAAATCTCAGTCGAAAATTTCGACACGATTCATTACTCTGGTATGGCCGTGTACAAAGTAGGATTATTTCTGTTGAACTTTGTACCACATTTGGCTTTGGCGATCATGCAATGATGACGGCTCAGATTCCTATAGGAACTACAAACCCTAGAATTCCAACACCATGCAGTCGGTGCCGATTTCTGTTTTTGGAAAGATTTTCTGAGCGGCAGCTAAAGGTAAATCGGAGTCCTTAACCAGCACTGGATTGATATGCACCAGTACGAGGCGGCCCACTTCGGCAGCCTTGGCGACTTGCATTACGGGAGTGATACAGCTGTGTCCCGTGAGTTCGGCCTGGTCGGGTTGGTTGTCGTCGAAGAAACATTCATGCACCAACAGGTCGACGCCGCGAACGTGTTCAATGTAGTCGACGTTCGGGGCAGCGACGGTGTCGGTTACATAGGCCAACGAGCGGTCGGGCCAGTCGATACGGAAGCCGACCGAGCCTCCTGGATGCCGCAAGGGAAAGTGGGTCAACACGGCTCCGTCGGTTAAAATATATTTTGGCTCCAGAGGACGCATTTCGAAGGGAGGATCCACCGGGAAAAGATATTCGGTGAATAAGTGTTCGCGAATTGCTTGCAACTTTTCAGGCTCACCATGCACAATAACATTATTGAGGGAAGTACCTGAAATTATGTCAAACATAAATGTAAGTCCCATCACATGGTCTAAATGAGCATGTGAGAGAAACACTTCGAGTTTATCTGTGCAAACATAGTCGGAGACCCGATACATTCCCGAGCCAGCGTCGAAGACAACTCCCAACTCCGGCAGCATCAAGCAGGCGGTTTGTCTGCGGTCGTTGGGATGATAGCCGCTGGTACCCAATAAGACCAATTTCATAAGGTTCTCGGATGAGTCGTGAACGACGGACACTCGTACCTTATCGGTAGTATCCCGGGGGGAACATCTGCTATTCTACTAAGCCTTGGGCAGGCGAGCCATAACAAGTTCGAGTAAATGAGTAATTTGTCCCTACGTAATCCTAGCATTTTTTCTCGGAGTAGCTATGCAGCCGAAAGGCTTTCTTGACCGACTCCCGGTGATATTTATCGGGGGTTTAGCACTGGCAGCCGCGGTGGGTCTGGCGATCTCATTGCGGAACTCCCCCACTGGGCCAGTGGTTGTGATTTACACAGCGCTCGATGAGCAATTCTCGCGCCCAATACTGGATAAGTTCACCGATCAAACGGGCGTTCGAGTGCTGGCGAAATACGATACCGAGTCTACCAAGAGCGTGGGACTCACTCAGGCTCTTATTGCCGAGCGAATGCGACCGCGCTGCGATGTGTTTTGGAACAATGAAATCGTAAATACTCTGCGACTGGCGCGCGACGGTTTGTTGCAGGATTGCGACAATACTGTTTTTGAAGCATTCCCTGTAGAGTACCGCTCGAAGTCAGACTTATGGTGCGGATTTGCAGCTCGAGCCCGGGTTTTGTTAGTGAACACCGAGATTGTTTCTGCGGAGGCAATGCCCACTGGTATTGAAGATTTGTGTGATCCCCAGTGGAAAGATCAAGTAGGAATCGCTAAGCCGCTCGCGGGTACCACCGCGAGCCACGCGGCGACCCTTTTTGCAGTCTGGGGAGAAGAGCGGGCGAGGGAGTTTTTTCGATGTTTGAAAGCAAATGCGCAGGTTCTTGGAGGCAACAAACAAGTTGCCCGCGCAGTGGCTACAGGTGCATTGGCTTTCGGCCTGACCGATACAGACGATGCGTTGATCGAAATTGAAGCGGGTTTTCCGGTCAAGATCGTCTATCCCGATCAGCAAGCTGGCGAATTGGGTACTCTCTTCATTCCCAATACGGTAGCCATGATCAAGGATGCTCCCCATCCGGAAAACGCCCAGCTACTCATAGAGTATCTTCTCTCCCCAGAAGTTGAGCAAACACTGGCAGAGGGGCCCAGCGCTCAAATACCGTTGAGGCCGAAAGTTGCTAAGAGTAGCCGCGTTGAGTCTCCAGAAACGGTGAATGCCATGAAGGTTGATTTCGATGAAGCGGCATCAAAATGGGAAGAGGCGGTGCATTTTCTGAGAGAAGAGTTTGCCACAGCAAACTAGTTGTTGATAAGCTTCATTCAAATTTGTGTAAGCAAAAGATCATCTCGCAGAATACTATTTCTGACAATTCGCACAAAAGAATGTCGCACGTTGGCACTGCACGATCCGTTTGATTGAACTGCGTCGGCAGCGTGGACATGGCTGGCCTGCACGTGCATAGACACGATGTTGATTTTGGTAGCCTCCGTGCTTGTTGAGAGCATTGCGATACGTGCCATCGCTGAGGGTCGAACCTTCGTAACGGATAGCTTCGGTGAGTACAGCTTGGGTGGCATTGGCGAGTGACCGCCAATGCTTTTGGGATAGATCAGTCGCTCGCCTCTGCGGGTGAATGCGTGCAACATGCAGGATTTCTGCTGCGTAGAGATTTCCAATTCCTGCAACGGCCCTTTGATCTAAAAGGGCGACTTTAATTTCCCGCTGGGAATTGCCAAGTCGTCTATGATATTCATCCGCGGTGATCTCGAGTGCATCAGGACCCAGTTTCTTTGGCCCAAATTGCTCTGCAAACTCTTCTGCTGAAAAGAGGCGAACATTACCCAGTCCCCGGCGGTCCCAATAATAGATATCGGCAATTGCAGACTGCTTCGACCCATTTGCTAACTTCATCCGAAGCCGTAAATGCTCACGCGTGGGTGCGTTGTCGACCAACACAAGTCCGGTCATGCGAGGTTCGATCACAATTACCTCACCACTGTCGAGCCATATAGCGACGCGTTTGCCAATGCGACTCAGGTTGAGAATAGTTGTTCCCTCGATACGTTTTCGGAAGGTTCTAAATGAAGGTTGGATGACAATGGGCTGTTTCACACAGCGTGGACGCGAGACAGCGGTAATTTGGCTCCCGATGGTAGCAAGAATACCACGTCGCATTGTTTCCACTTCAGGGAGTTCAGGCATAGTCAATGATTCGGATGGTTTGAGGGGGTAAGTTTCAAGGGAGATGTATAGCTCTTTCCTCAATCTACCATTTCAGTTTAAAGAAATCCTCCCTCTTCTTGACCATATGCCGGCGGCAATCGACAATGAATTGTTTGACAGAAAGTGACAGCTATCCCCAGAGAATTGAATGCCACCAGTCACCAATCCAAATGCTGTTCAATTGCCCGATGCCGCCGGTCGGTTCGGTGCATTTGGCGGTCGCTATGTGCCCGAGACATTGGTCTATGCCCTCGACAAGTTGGTTGAGGAATATGCGGCCGCCCAGGCCGATCCGCAGTTTCAAGCGGATTTGGATGACCTGTTGCACAACTACGTGGGCCGCCCTTCTCCGCTGTACCTCGCACGGCGACTCACGGAGAAATGCGGCGGAGCAGAAATCTGGCTCAAGCGGGAAGACCTCAATCACACGGGTGCCCATAAAATCAACAACACCCTCGGTCAGGCCTTGCTCACTTTGCGAATGGGTAAGAAGCGTGTGATTGCTGAGACAGGGGCCGGCCAGCATGGCGTGGCTACAGCCACTGCTTGTGCCCATTTCGGTCTTGATTGCGTCGTGTACATGGGCGAAGAAGACATTCGCCGCCAGGCTCCCAATGTGTTCAGCATGAAGTTGTTGGGAGCAGAAGTGCGACCAGTCAGTAGCGGTTCTCGTACCTTACGCGATGCCATCAACGAAGCGATGCGGGACTGGATGGCAAGTGTCGACTCCACGCACTACATTCTGGGTTCGGTTGTTGGGCCCCATCCATTTCCGCAGATTGTACGAGATTTTCAGTCAGTGATTGGCCGAGAAACGATTGAACAATCACACGCCCGTTTCGATTCCTTGCCCGAAGTGGTCGTCGCCTGCGTCGGTGGTGGCAGCAATGCAGCAGGAATGTTTTATCCCTTTGTCGAACACTCTGCCGTAAAACTGGTTGGCGTTGAAGCGGGGGGGCGAGGCAAACAGCCCGGGGATCACGCCTCGCCATTGACCTATGGTAGCCCAGGTGTGCTGCATGGCAGTTTCAGCTACGTGATGCAAGATGAGGATGGTCAGACCTGCGATGTGCATTCGATGTCGGCGGGACTAGATTACCCGGGAGTTGGTCCTGAGCACAGTTATTGGAAAGATAGCGGGCGTGTTACCTATACCAGTTGCACCGACGAAGCGGCGATGGAAGCATTCGATGCCTTGGCGGAATACGAAGGCATTTTGCCTGCCTTAGAGTCAGCCCATGCACTTGCAGAGGCAATGCGGCTGGCAGGCACGATGAAAAAAACAGAGCGAATCGTGGTGTGTCTATCGGGACGCGGTGACAAAGACGCTTCAGAACTGGCACGACTGAAGGGTGTTAAGTTTGGGTGAGAAGTATCTCTCGCAAAGTCGCAAAGTGAGAGGTTAAGTGGAGTATCTTGCGTGAAACTGCCCTCGTAATACTCCCTTTGGTTTGGTTGATTTCGGAATTCCAAAAGCTGGTTTGGCTTCGCGTTGTTCTAGGTGCTTTAGCTTTCTGCTTAAGAGTGTTAACTGCATACTACTTGAGTACGATTCTTGAAGAAATTAGATCAAATAGCTATTTTGCTGGAACAAACAAGGAGCCGATTGAAACAATAATTACTGCCGTACTTAATGATAAGAGTGCAGAGGTCTTGCAGAGTTGGAATGGTTGAATTTCCTGCATCATCCAACTTATGAGACGAGAGATGATGTAGATTTGCTTGTCAAGGAGTTTAGAGATCGCTTACACTCACCACCTCCTGATTCTATTGCGCCTTAGCGCCTTTGCGAGAGTATTTGGAACTTATGTCTAAAATTGACACACTCTTCGAGAAACTCCGCGCGGAGAATCGCAAGGCGCTGATGCCTTTCGTCACGGCGGGCGATCCAGACCTGGAATTCACAGCCGACGTGATTCGGGAACTTGTCGCTCGTGGAGCAGCGATGTGCGAGGTGGGCATTCCCTATAGCGACCCCATTGCCGACGGGCCCGTGATTCAGGCCTCCTACACCCGAGCGTTGGAGAAGAAAATCAAACTTGCGGGAATCATGAACATGCTCGGCGCGGTGGCTCCGCAGGTATCGGCGCCGCTGGTAACGATGGTGAGCTATGCAATCATCTACCGTCATGGTTTGGAAGCTTATGCAGATGAACTCTGCAAGCGCAATATCGCGGGCATGATTGTTCCAGACCTTCCCGTGGAGGAATCGCCGCAACTGGCAAAGATTTGTACAGCGCGTGACTTGAGCCTCGTGCAATTGATCACTCCCACAACTCCCAAAGAGCGTGCCTTGCGAATTGCTGGTACTTCCAGTGGGTTTATCTACTATGTGTCCGTAGCGGGGATCACAGGCGAACGCACACATCTGCCTCCTGAGTTGGTTGAGAGAGTCAGTTGGCTGCGGGAGCAGACGCCGCTGCCTGTGTGCATTGGTTTTGGCATCAGCCAACCGGAGCACGTGCGGCTATTGTCTCCAGTGGCTGACGGCCTCATCGTCGGTTCAGCCGTTGTGCGACGAATTGCTGAAGCCACCGAAAATGGCCGCCAGGCGACTCTTCAATCGGTGGGCGATTATGTCGCATCTTTGCTGGCATCGCTGGATTAATCTGCGGTAGTGGTTTTTTTCTGAGGACCGATTCCGCATACTTCCGATGATAGTAGATGCGGCAAATCAGGTGCCAAAAATTTGACCTTGCCTCAAGCAGCAAGGTACAATTAAAAGAGTTCTCGTATGTACTTGGGTAGAGTGCCCAATAACTTGCGACCGAACCGACTCCATGTCCCTTGATGGAGGTCGCTGATGACCGCTGGTTCTCCTCATTCAAATCGCAGCGAAGTATTGCACCGGTTTTTTGCCGGCATAACTGAGTACACGTTCACTTCACAGCTTGGTGTGGCCGACCCCCCTCTGATCGATTATCTCTCGGGGCTGCTTACCCATTTTGTGAGGACCGACGCCATATTTGGACTTCGCACTCCAACCGGCGAGCGATTGTTGCAGGTGACCGACATGCTAGCCGAAGCCCAGGCCCGCCAAGGCCCAGCACGTCGTCGCGTGCATCGTCACATCGGCGATTTCACTTTGTTCTGGCTGGGAGTTTACCCTGAAACAGCGGAAAAGCGCCGTAAGCAAACCAAGGACAGTCTCATCAATTATCAAGACCAAGGTAAGCGCAATTACCTGTTGGCCAGCCGGCTTCCTGCCGACGAGAGTTCGACACCCGATGATGTATTGCAGCGATTGAGCGATCACTTTGAACTCTGCGTTTATGGCCTTGGCGAAGTGCGTAAACAATGGGCCGAGCGTGAAGGGGACGACGACGCTCCGATTCTACTCGGGTGACGAAGAACGACAGCTGCCCAGCATTTCCGCAATTGTCCAAATTGCGGCTGAGCACTTGTTGGGGTGCCGGGTTTTTTCTCCGCTTCCATAAGTTTCCTGGCGGGTTTTCTTATCCCGCTAAACACTCGCTGAAGCATAAACTTTCTAGGTGGCCTGAAATGATCCAGGCAGGCACAGAACTCCTCCAGCAGGTATCTTGACCTACCTGGTCCTAAGCAGACATTTTGTCACGTATCACCACGGGATCCTGATAAGGGTTTATGCCTCTATATCGATATTTGGCTGATTCAGTCGATCTCATGGCCCGCACAATTTTTCTAAAAAACCTAGATACCCTGAATTCACAAAAGCGAACAAGGTGTCTATACTACCGATATTCTCTGGCATGCTGATTGCGATTTGGATGGCCTCTTTGGACGAAAACTCCCCGGAGTGCCGTAGCCGTCCAAGTTTTCTAAATAGTTCTTTTGATTCTGCAACTTGGTTGAATATTGTGAAGAGTCTGCATCGCAAGAGCTCCAAAAGGATCAAGGTCCCAGACGGCTGTGAGTACTTTCCCTGTCAGTCGGCCATGCCGCGTGACGCGATTGCGCTCATGGAGAACTACGCTTTTTCCTACGGTCAGACTTATGATGCGTATCTTGCTACAGAAGACGATCGACAATACTTTTGGTCCCCAGGGCGTAAAGGTGTTGTTGGTTTTGTTCGCTGGCATCGAGTGCTGAATGTGTTGGGAGGACTGCTGACCTCTCCCGAGTTCGAAGAGGAACTGCTGGAGAGCTTTCTTGAGTTTGTACGCATCAATCGGCTGACGGTGAACTTTTTTAACCTGGGACGTCGAGAAGAAAAGCTCTTCCGCCGACACAAGTTCAAGATCAATAAATGCACCGAAGAATTGATTGTCCGCCTCGATCAGGTCAACTGGCAAGGAAAAGCATACGAATGGCTCCGCCGCCAAGAAAACTATTGCATTCGCAAACACTTGCGTGTTGAGGAGATTCAGCCCCAGGATGATCCGCAATTCTATCGTGAGGTAATCGTCCCCGAGTTGCTGGAGATCAATCGCGAACATCTTGCTCGAACCCCTCACGGTCGTGAATTGATTTTCTTCGAGGGGAGGTTCGATCCCTGGTCCCTTCGTCGCCGACGGCTGTTTGTGACATTCCATAGAGAAAAAATTATCGCCTTTGTAGTCTGCAATCCTGCACTAGCTGGCGACCTCTGGGCTATCGAAATTTATCGCCGTCGAGACGAAGTGCCCCGAGGAGTCATGCCGTACAGCATGCTGCAAATTATGCGGCAACTGAAGGACGAAGGAGTCCCCTATGTGTCGCTTTCCAGTGTGCCATTTCTCCGCTGCGGTCCGCCCATCAAAAACGATGATCTGCGTTTTCAAGGGGCTTGCCAATTCTTCTGGCACGCCATGAATTGGCTCTTTGATGTGCGTGGCATCTATCATTTTAAGAGTCGCTTCCGCCCCGACTATCGTGAGATGTATGTTGCCACCTACCCTCAGATGTCGATTATTTCGATGTTCGCCATGGCGGCCAGTTGGCAGCTGTTCCGTATTTCGCCCTGGCGACTGCTGCGGCACACCTTTCAATTTTGGCGTAGCCGCAAACAACGCGCGGCCTTGGCCACTCCCGAACCACGCCCCGAGCGGAAGATTCGCAAACTGCGGCATCCACTCTACTCGGAGGATCCCCCAGTGCGTGTCCCTCGGAAGCGGGTTCGTACCAGGGACGCTTCAACCGTCGAGGAGCTTGCTCAGGTAGAAGTTCCTATGAGTTACCTGCCGCAAAACGGCGCCAGTCCGGTTTCTCCGATCCATATGGTGGAACGGTAAGAACCAGGTGGTGCTCCGAGAGGGGATCGTCCATCGCCGTTAACAACTCACTCTGCTGGGCGAATGCGTTTCTACGATCGATTTTTCCCGGCCCACGTTTGGGAGGACGTCCACTGACGCACCCAACGACCGTGATCGCCTGATAGGCCAAGGCAAAATCTTGCTGTTTGGCAGCCATCGCTTCATGGTCCGCCTGAATGGCTTCTAGCAGCGAAGAGTGAGTTTCGACCGCACCAGGATCGCGGTCGCCAAGATAAACGAGTGCGGCCACTCCGCCTCGTGTCGGTGCAGAAAAAAACAGGACGGCCTCCGCTTCCTGCTGCAACCGCTGGTAATGGACGTTCAATTCCGTGAGTGAAACTTTCACACCGTGGCCGGTGCTAAGAAAATCTTCATCCGCTCGACCCATCCAAACCAGTTCATCACGCACGACTCGCACCAGATCTCCCGAGTCGAACCACGTTCCGAAGTCAGGCTCGCCTACATATCCCTTGGCGCCAAAAGGGCAATCGACAAACAGGCGACCAAGCTGCTGTTCTGCATCCAAATAGCGAACCCCAACCGAGACTCCTGGCAGTGGATGCCCCAGGGCACCACGAACTGCTGGTGGCGGACCGACGAGCGTATTGAGCACCTGCTGCAATTCCGTCATGCCAAAGGCGTTCGCCGATTGAACCTCGCCGGGAAACACATGCTTGCTGACTGCCTCTGCCGCACCACTAGAAACAATACATCTCAGCGAGCCGAGTGCCTCGCGAACGCGCCGCACACTGGCGGCCAACAAACTCAGATCGCCCAACAGGGCTGGCCCACAGGTAATGTGTTGTGGGAGACTTCGTTCCAGCAGCTTCACAAATTTTTTCGGATGCTCTTCGAGCCACTCCGGATGGGCCAGGAGAATTGGTTGGCGATTCCAGATCGCGTGTAGCACACTGCGAAGTCCCATCGAGTGGGACAATGTCGGGCAAATGGATCGTCCCCCCAAAAGTTCTGCGGACATCAAGCCGGCGGCGTTCCAGGCCTCGGCAACCCGCAGCAAGGCCTGATCTGTGTAGCGGACGAGCTTCGGTCGCCCGGTACTCCCGGAGGTACTCAATACCAGCACTTCGTCTTCTGCATCGCTAAGCTCCTCGGGAATCGATTGCTGCGGGACGTCACCAGACGGCGCTAAATGCCAATCGAGTTGTCCATCCAGCGAGTAGGTCTTGAGCCCTAATTCTTGGGCGACTGCGCGGTACATCTTGTCGGCCTCAGCACCTTGAGGCGTGCTGGCCGCCTCATTGGCACACCACAGTATGGCTCGGGAGTCAGTGCGAACGGCAATCTCCGCCAGGCTCTGTTGGTCGAAGCTCATGGGAAGCACCACACGAAACTTCAAGCTCATGAGTGCTAAGACAGCCACCGCCAGGGGCACTTCGGAGCTATAAGGCAAGCGGAGTAGCAGAATTGAATCACCTGGCACAAGGCCGAGTTGCTCACTCCATGCGTGTGCCGCATGCACGGCATGACGCAGGTGTGCCAGAGTGACCTCCAGTGGACCTGAGCGGTTGGCCCCCAAGAGAAGCGGTCGCTCGGCTCGCTCTTGATGCTCCTCATGGAGCATGGCTGCAAGACTTCGATACCGCCACTGCTCGTGAGGGGGCAAATCCATTGGCGCGCTAAGCATCCAGTCGAAGCGGGCGTTTTCGTCGGAAGCGTTACGAGTGCCTGCATCACTTCCAGAGGGTTCGGGATTCAAGCTCATAGCAGGATCAACAGACTGAAGCGTGCGCGAGTGGACCAAGAGTTGCGTGAAGTCAGCCAATCCGGGGCATATTTCGAGCCACATGGCGAGTTTTTTGCCCCGTCCTTTTTGTCAAAAACTTTTTTTACAAAACAAAACTCATTTTACCCTAGTTTTATAGAGTCTGTGAGAGACTTTTGTAAACAAAAGTGGGCAGTGGTGAGTGGTGAGTGGTTGGTGGTGAGTCATAAATCATCATTCATCAATCATAATTCATCCATCCACTAGCCACCCGCCACCTAACTTGGTCATGTTGGCCGCGTACTGCGCACGTTTATGCGTTTGGCCCATTTTTGGGGTTGTGTTTAGCTATTAGTCGATAGGTAATAGCTGTTAGATCAGAATCTTTCCTAATAGCTGACCGCTAAAAGCTAATCGCTCTTCATCATATCAAATCGAGCGGCCCATTTTCTAGAAAAATCTTTGGGCCAGTAGGTCCCGCTTGCCGAGCGGGTAATTTGTTTGAAGAGAGGACAGGCACAATTCAGCCTCCGGCAAGACCCTTTCTGAGCGGAACAAGCAGCAAGATAAGAGATCCAAGAATTCATCGGACGGTTGCTCATGTGGAAAGTGCCTGTCCTTCTCGTTCTTTCGCAGGTGCCGCTGATGTGACGCCGCACTGACAGGTTTATGTTGGTATCGACGATGCCTAAGACGGCTGGGCAAGTCAGCCAGCGGCACCCTGGCAGTGCCTTCCACCCGATGAGGTGGGATCACGCGCCGCTGGTGAGAATGAAGCGGAGCCTCGTGCTAAGTGCGTTACCAAGCGGAGCTTGGTAACGAGGATGGGGGGAGAGTGAGTAGGCGAGTAAGCCACTACTTCGCCTGGAGGTTGATTGCTCCGTCCCAGTCGTCGGGTGGGGTGTCGCCGTGATCGGCCAGCAGTTGTCGCAGGTAGTTGGCGGGGCCGTCGTCGGGGAGCAGATTCGCGAGCAGGGACTTCGCCTGGCTCCAATTGCCGCTGATGATTTCGTCGACGGCCTGTTCGTATTGGGCAATCTCTGCGTCGGTGATCGCATCGTAGCCCACGCCGACGGGGAGCAGTTGGTACACGTCGACCGGTTCGTCCATCCCTTTGGGCCGCATGCGGGCGACCTTGCGGAGTCGTGCCTCGGTGGCAGGAATCTGCTCGCGGATTTGCGCTGCCATTTCACCGTCAATCAAGAGATCGGCACCCACCTGCTTGGTGATCCCTTCGAGTCGCGAGGTCAAGTTCACGACTGGTCCAAACACGCCAACCTTGATCTGGTCGTCGGAACCGATGCGGCCTGCGATGGCATGGCCATAGCCGCAGGCGACTCCCACTTGAAACCCATTGAGCGGGTGGTCCGGGTCTTGGTTCGCCTGGTAAAACGTGCGATGGATCGAAGCGGCGGCGCGGCAGGCGGCAGCGGCACCCCCTTCTGCGGGGTTCGGCCAACCCCAAAAGGCCAGCGAGGCGTCCCCTTGAAAGTCGGCGATCACCCCTTCGAAACGCAGAATACTGCGGGTCATGGCACTCAGGGCATGGCTCACGCGTTCGAGAAGCTGATTGAGATTCTCGCGGGATTGCTCCACTTTGCGAGAGAAACCACGCACGTCGCAGAACAGCACAGAGATGGTGCCTTCGTGCGGCTCCAGGGCCATGCCGTGGGTGTTGACCAGCATTTCGACCACGGCAGGTGAGAAGAATTGCCGCATTTGGCTTTGTTGCCGTTCGAGCCAACGAATCTTGCGGATCGAGCCAATGAAGTTGGCGGTCAGCTCGGCAAAGCGGAGTTCGCCGATCAAGTCTGTAGGAGATTCGACCGCGGCGATGCCTCCAAATTGTCGCTTGCCGGAAACATACAAACACCATCGATCCTGGGCGGTGGGAATGGGAGTGCAGAAGGCCCAATCCAAATCACCACTCATGGTGTAGCCGGGTGTTTTCTGGTTGTCTTCCCAGAGGTGGATCGCGCTACAACGCCGTTGCAATACTCGCGCCATGAGCCGCCGGCTTGGCTGAAAGCGATGCACCTGTTCGTTACGGCTGTTCCAACGCATGAGTTTAGGCTCAGGAGAATCGTAATCGGCTGAGGTATCGAATTGGATCACGGCGACGGCCGATACCCCGGGAAGTGCGTCAAGAATGAGTTCCACGATCTCGGTGGCAAACTGGTCGTCTCCCATCGATTCGGAGATCAAGCGGGGGATTTCGCAAAGGGCATCGAGACACCGATCGGCATTCTTGAATCCAATCGACCGCAACTCTTGCTTGGTGTAAGTATGCTCGATGAAGGTCGTCGTGGAGGAATGGACCGATTCGGCATCGTGGAACTGGAAGACAGTCCGGCCGATCTGAAATTCGTCGCCTGCTACCGCGACAAACTCAAGGCTTGGTTGGTCGTTGTAGAGGATTGGATTACGGGCTGTCTCCAAAGCACGCACTTTGAGTCCCTGTGGAACGAGCTCGATATCCGCATGTTCGCGACTAATGAGCACATCCCAGGGAACCGCCCAACCTTCACGGGGAGCCCTCCCCACGCGGATCACGACCCCCTCGACGAGTTCGCGCCGCCAGTATTGTTGGTCGTCGATTCCAGTAGCGATCAGATTAGCCATTATCTTACGTCGAGTAATAAGAATCCTAGAAAGAAAGCCAGAATAGGATGGCAATAGGCCCCATTCCCGAGCAGTATAATATCTATTATGGGCTGAAATGTCGCTTTGCTCAACCTGAGTCGGGACTCTGATGCCTGTTTCGTGCGGCAGAAACACCTTATACTGATGGTAGTAAGCAACTGCTTTTCTCTGCAGTTAATCTCATCCCGAGTTGCCAAACCATGAGCGAATCCATTTCAGGCAAGACCTTGTCTACCGACGAAGCCCAGGAAGTGCGCCGAGTTTGCCAAGAATTTGAAACAGCCTGGCAGAAGGGGAAGTTTCCCATACTCGATGATTATCTTGGTGATTTTGATGGTGCAACTCGAGAACTTCTTGTTCGTGAGTTGACAGCGATCGAAGCACGCTATCGGCACGAAAGTGTAATGCCTTCGGAGGCGGCAGCGGAAGTTACTCTGGAGCTTCCTGGCTTTAGTGCAGCGGCCACGGCCGGGCGCAGCGTAACCCAACCCACTCGGCAGGAGAGCAGGGTGAGCCAGACTGCTTCGCGATCGTTGCCTACCCAGGGAGTCGATGCGGAGAACACCGTTGCATACACAAATCAATCCATTACGCCGACCGGTGGGCTGCTGATTCGGTGTCCTCATTGTTGCAATGGCGTGGAGTTGCTTTCCGAGACCCCGTTTGAAGACATCACCTGCCATGACTGCGGCAGTACCTTCAATCTGGTGGACCGAGAAAAGCTCACCACTGCTGCCAAGGCTCCCAAGTCGATTGGCCGCTTTAACCTTGAGGAAAAACTCGGTGCGGGTGGTTTTGGCACGGTTTGGAAGGCTCGTGATACAGAGCTTGATCGTGTGGTGGCGATCAAGATCCCTCGCAAGGGACAGCTGAGTTTGATCGACGTCGAGCAGTTCTACCGAGAAGCCCGTGCAGCCGCCCAGTTGCGGCATCCGAACATCGTGCCAGTTCATGAGGTGGGGCGTGAAGCAGACACCGTCTTCATCGTCAGCGATTTGATCACGGGCGTTTCGCTTTCGGATTGGATGACCGAGCGGAAACCCAATGTTCGCGACACAGCCCAGCTTGCCGTGGTGGTTGCCGACGCATTGCATCATGCCCATCAGCAGGGAATCATTCACCGCGATCTCAAGCCATCCAACGTAATGGTCGATGGTGCAAATCAGCCACATTTGATGGACTTTGGTCTCGCCCGCCGAGAAGTGGGCGAAGTGACGATGACTGTCGATGGACAGATCCTGGGAACGCCGACCTACATGTCTCCCGAGCAAGCAGGCGGACAGGGGCACTGGGCTGATCGACGGACCGACATTTACTCCTTTGGAGTCATGCTGTTCAAGATGCTCACGGACGAGTTGCCGTTTCGGGGGAGTATCCAGCGGCAGATTCAACAGCGCCTGACCGAAGATGCCCCCGACCCCCGGACGCTCAATCGGTTTATCCCCCGCGACTTGTCGACAATCTGCCTGAAATGTCTTGAGCGTGATCCGAATCGCCGTTACTCGACCGCTCAGGAACTTGCGGAGGAATTGCGCCGGTTTCTACGGGGTGAACCGATCAAGGCCAGGCCCATTTCACGAATTGCCCGACTGGGGCGCTGGGCAAAGCGCAAACCCGCGGCGGCGACGGCAGTTGCCCTGACGATTTTTCTGGCAATCGCGGGGCCCACGGCGGCGGTGCGAATTGAACAGCAACGGCGAGATTTGGCCGCCACCCTAGCGGAGAAGAACAATGTGATCGCTCAATCGGCCAAAGATGCCCAGCGCGATACGGCTGAGATCAAAGAACTGCAAGGGGAGCTAGATCTCTGGACCGGCCGGGCGAATCCCTGGAAGTTTTGGCCTCCGCAAGCCGCTTCCAATCCACGAATTACCGTGCTCACAAAATTCTTCGACCAGAAGTATCAGCCCCTAGCCCAGCAGCTTGAAGCGGGCAACTACAGTGATCGGGAGTTGGCCCTAGGGAATTGGGGACTGGCTGTGATGGCACACAGTCTGAAGAAAGAGGAGATTGCCGAACAGCACTATCTTGCTGCCCGGGCGATTTTGCGTCGGCTAGTCGAAGTGGAACCCAAGGCACCAGACCTGCAAATCGCCCTGGCCCGCTGCAACACAAAACTTGCCGAAATCTATGGGAGCGAACGCAAGAAAGAGGCCTTGGCTGCCCTGGCAGAAGCCAGTCAGATTTATGAAGGACTATCGAGCTCCGAGGTAGACAACTCTTTGCACCGCATTGATTGGATTGAGTCAGAATTTAATAGCAGCGTGTTGGCAGGTTTTGAATCCGATCTTGAGCATCTCTTGCGCACAGAACAAATCGAAGAGACCTTAGAAAGCACCTGGCCGAAAGATCCCATTGCGGCTGCCAGCGTTGCTGCTTATCTTGCCGAAGAGCCGCTGATTCAGATTGAGAAAGAATAAAGCGTTCTTTCTAGGGAGGGATTCCCACCTCACCTCCATCTTTCGAAGCCATGTTTTGGTAGATGGTGAAGTCGATACTGTCGTCGAGAAAGTGGATGCTTCCATCGGCATACATGAAATTCGCTCCGCCGGGGTGGTCGCTGCCGAAGTAGAGGTTGTTGAGTTTGATTTCTGGTGTTCCCGGGGGTTGGTTTGGATCGAATCGATAGTATCCAAATACATTAGGATCAGCATTGATGGGAGCAACGATATTGTGTGATGAACCCATGCAAAGGTCGGAGATGGGATTTCCCCTTTTGAGCGACCCAAACATCCAGCTATAGGGTCCGAAATAGTAGGTGCGTTCGCCAACCGCCAGCGTGTTGGATGTGCCGTCGGTGATTCGTGAGATAGGTGTCCGGCTATTGGGATAGAAAGTCCCGTCAATGAACACATCACCACATGCCCCTGTCAGCCCCATGGATTCTCCGTTGCGAAACGACCCGGAGACGGTTGAATAGTTTGCATGTTTGAAGGTATCAACTTCATTGGGCTCCTGCTCGGCCGATGGGCAAATATAAGCATTATTTAGTTCTTTCTCAGGCGAGAGATTCATTGCACCACCATTCGGGAGCGGCTGGATTCTATCGAAAAGGTTGTTTTGCTCTAGATAAGGCAGTACGAGGACGTTCCAACTAATACCGGTCTTTCGTTCCTCGTCGTGTATGTTGGAACCAGAGGGAAAAAATCGCTTGGCAGCATGATAGTTCTGCATGGCCACTCCGATCTGCTTCATTTTATTCGTGCACTGCAAACGACGAGCGGATTCCCGCGCCGCCTGAATCGCAGGCAAGAGGAGGCCGACGAGCACCCCGATGATCGAGATCACGACCAAAAGCTCCACGAGCGTAAAACCATAGATGGGTTTAACAGAGCTTTGCCTAACTATTCGAATTACTGTGTGCCGCGCCATGCGTTGCACTCCCTGGGACTGCTCTCAGTATACTGCGCTCGAACGGCTTAAGAACAGCGGTTACGTAAACAGTTCCGCCCTAAGGCGAATATCCCCCCTAAAATGCAGAATCCCAGAATGGTGCTGGGCTCAGGAACGGCGTGCTGGTAGGCTTCTATCGCTGCAACAATTTCCTCAGCCGTTAGTCCAATGCCGCTCAACTGAGAGAAAGGTCCGATATCATCGAAATCAAACAATCCGTCGTCATTGATATCTCCAGATTGTTCTCCAAAGATAAAGAATTGGTCAAAATAGCCGTCCGGATCGGTCACGGCCATGGCGAAGAACGTGACGTCTTCGGCATTGCGGAGCCCATTGCGGTTCATATCTCCTTCGAGATATGAAAGCAAAGAGACAGAACCGGAATCATAGCGAGGTGCAAAAAAATGGTCCTGCATGCCGGATGTCACAACGTTGTCAAAACGACTAACTACGCCGTTGGTAGCTGTTAGGATTGTCACTTCTGTGACACCATCAGTGGGCAATGGAGATATAGAACCTGCAACAACATTCAAGGTGCCAGCCAGGTTGGCTGTTTGAGTAACCTCGACCATATCAAACGAGTTCATATCCACAACGTCGATATCCAGTTGACCATTGGTATTCACATCGAGGTTGCCTTCAATGGTCGTCGTACCCGGGGAATTACCCGGGCTAAAGATAGCTACGGCTGACGAAGGCTGATTGGTGCCAACTTGTAAGGTACCGTTGATGGTACCGCCATCTCCGTTGAGTAACCCCCCCGGGTTGATCTTCAGTCGATTCGTGTGCACCGTACCACCGTCGAGGTGCAGAATGCCATTATTATTGACATTCATTTGCTGCACGGCCGTGAAGTTGGTTCCCTCCGGCACGCGGAGCGTCATCGTCTGATTGGTCCCGCTCAGAGTAGTGAAATGTGTGAAAGCATCAGTGCTAACGGGGTCAGCGGGATCGTTCCTGAGTTCCAGAGTAAGATCATTGGGCGTGTTATTGATGAGATTCACAACATTGGTGCTGTCGGGGACCTGGCTTCCGCCCCAGAAGGTAGGATTGCTCCAAAAGTTTGGGCCGGAAGGTGACAAGGCTCCTGGAAAAAACTGCCGAGTAGAGGCCGTTAAAAATTGAATAGACGCCGTCGAGGCAGTGTAATCAACTCGTGCGGCAACGTTGCCGGTGAGATTTGGGAGGGATAGGCTATGAAATTGTCCAATGATTCCGCCACTGGGTAACTGAGAAGTCAGGAAGGTAAAGTTGTCATTTGGCTGCGGCATGTAACCGCCAAGGAACGGGACACGCAATTGTCCTGAGAGGGTTACAATTCCACCGCCCGAGTGCTGCAAGATATCGCTCTCGGCCACCGGCATCGATCCGTCGATTTCAATTTCCAGCGTCCCTCCTGCGTTTTGAGCATAGTTGCTGTTGGCATTCAGAGTTCCGATGCTTCCACTATTGCCGGGTTTGACAAACCCGTTGTTCGTGAGATTTCCGTTGGAATTGAATGTGAGCGTTCCGCCCAGGGTAGAATTGGATGAGACGTTGAGTTCTAAGCCCATTAACTGTCCAGTGCCATTGAGGGTCGCGCCCCCCACCACTTGGATAAATCCCGAGGCATTTACGCTTCCTTCATTGACTGTCAGCGAGGTCGTGGAAGCATCGCCCATTGGCATCTCAATTGTTACATCCCCCAACACCTCATACACTTGGGTGCCCGTGCCAGCATTAAATAAATCAAAGGTCACTTCGCCATCTCGTACCGTTACCGACCCACTGTTGGCAGTTGTGTTGAAGCTGATCGTGTAAGCCGTACCAGGAATTTGAAAGATCGCCTCATCCATCGGGCCGGGTGGTACTGGAATCCAGTTGCCAGGGAAGTGAAAGTCGCCTCCTTGGTTGTTATCCCAAAAAGATTGACCATAAGATGGACTCAGGGCCGAGCCCGATAAACAGATGGTCGCCAGCAGCAGTAAGGCTTTGGATTTCATGGTATTCCGACTCCTTCCCGATCTATGCTAACTGCATATACGGATGCCGAAGGCCCCCGGATGAGTTTTTTGCTAGGCATTCTGCGTCGAATCGTAAGGACAGCTGCCGCGAATCCAGCAGCCAGCAGCCAACTGCCAGGTTCCGGCACGGCTTGCAGCGTGGGATTGACCGTCATCCCATATTGAAATTGCCAGGCGGCCAGGTCGATGTGATTGACCAGCATGTCTAGCCCAGCCGTGGAGCCAACATTGGCATTACCCTGGGAATTATTCTTTGGCCCCACGTTGGTGAAATTTCTTTGCCAGATCAGGAAATCACGTCCATCGGCATCCATGTCGCCATCGAAATCGGCGTCAGGCCTCGGATAGTAATGCAGCACCGCATCGCGCACACTGGAAATCATTTGGCGTTGTGTTTTGGCATTGAGCGATGTCTCACTGCTATGACCGAAAACCACATCGACGTCGGATGTCGTACCTGAACTGTTCGTCATTCCGAAAGAACCAATTCGGAGGTAAAGGTCCGTGCTCGTGAGGGAAGAAAAGGGCTGAAGCGTGTAATCCACGCGAGCCAATAACCAGGCATCTGTGGTGGGATTGTAGTAAGCATCTGAGGTTTTCGTGGCTGGGCCGATTCCCAAACCAGATCCACTGGTGATCGTAAATCCGGCAATGCTCTGAATCGAAGTACTATTGCCTGTGGGTTGGCCAAGATTTTGCCAGCGGTTGACCCCCGTTACACCGGCTCCAAAGACCGTCGAAGAAGTGAAGTTGAGCACACTTGAGTTGGTGGAGAGCAAATCAAGTGACCAGTTTTTCAACGTCAGGCCCATTTCTGGACGTGCCCAAATATATAGGCTACTCGATCCTTGGGTGTTGAAGTTATAGATGGCGGGAATAGTTGCCGGGGATGCAGGAATTCCTTTCTCAGAGGGCCACCCTTGGTTTGATAGCCAGAAGAAGGTATTAGGAGACGCCGGGACTTGCGCACCTTGCGCGGCGAAACATATTATCAGCGCATATTTCAACCCGATGCGAACCATTGATGCCCTGCCAGATAAGCCGCGCTCATTGGGGCAAACTCCATGCCAGCGCTGCTACCTAATATACTTGAGCGCTACGCTATCAGCAAGAAATAGGGGGGGAATTAACCCGGCAGAGGGACTTTGAGACGAAGTAGAAGACGATTCCGACCGACTATTCGTGGTGGTGTGAGCACTTTTCGTGGATTTCTTCCGCGAATCGGGGGCCATCGGGTTGGTAACTCCCGGTACCTGCCTGATATCGGGACGGGCAGGTCCAATCGAGTGCGACGCATCGTTTCAGGTGTTTACCCTGGTAGTCCCATCCCCAAGTCCCTTCACACCGCGCGCGATCTCTCGATCTCGGACCCGGTGCACCACCTCCCACATAGTAGCCAGTGTAGTCGCATGGGTTCTGACGCTCGGCCCAGCACCACCAACAGCGAGGCCAACCGGCGCGAGCAACTTCAGCGGGACATGCCCCTTGGAAGAGATTGCATGGTGCAGGTTCTGCATCTGCTAGCGATCGGGTCAGGGCCACTGCCAGCAATGCTCCAAAGGCAATCAAGACCGTACGTACGGTTTCCTGCTGCATGGAATGATCTCGTGGAGTTGCCGGGTGAAAAGAAGAAGCTAGCCTTGCCAGCATCTGCAGTCATTTGGTGCGATGCCCAATAGCATTATCTGTTGTGATCGGTCAAACCTTTAGCTAAAGTTCGCGTGCTTTTCTCTCTCTTTTCAACCAGGAATTTACGTCACGACTCCGGATCACAGATGTGAAGGCAGCAACAGCTTGCGCGCATCGAGTGGTTCCTTGTGTACTGCTTTGTCGTATGAATTGATTTTCAATTCCGATAGCCGAGGTGCCATTGGTAAATTGGCATAGATTGCGCTTGAAGTTGCTTCGAAGAATGAACTTCGAAGTCTGCGTGAGAAGTGTGCAATTAGCACTCTGGGTTACGCTGTACGCAATCACTTCGCTGAGTGGCCTGAACCAATTAAATGCCCAGCAACAAGAATGGGAGCTTGTCGAGCCACAAACTGCTGAGCGTGATCAATGGCTTGAAGAGCGCGTTCCTAGTCTCTCGGCCAGTCTAGGCCTTTCAGCTCCAGAGGAAGACTATCGGCTCCCCGAGTTGATCTCGCTTCCCGATGCACTGCGTATGGGCCAGGAGTTTAGGCTTCCAGTGCGCGAACCCCCCCAGGAAGAATTGCCGCTCACCGAACCGATGCCAAAGCCTACCGAACCGGAGCAGGTATTCGTCACCACTCCCTGGCAGGTGCCCGTCGGTTATTCGGGATCGTCGGGGATTTTGCCAGACGACTGTCAGATGGACGATCACTTTGTGCCCGTCGTGGATCGTTGGCGAGGCGGTTATCCCCGATGGGATCGCTACGGACCGGACCACAGTGTTTTCTGCGGTGGCGATCCTTTCGAGGAAGATGCCCCCTACGCTCGCGGCGCTTGGTACAACCCCTATCGGCAGAACCTGTTGAAAGGGGATTACCCGATCTACGGCCAGCATACCTTTATCAACCTTGCGGCGATCGCATTCTACAGCTTTGAGTTTCGGCAGGTCCCCACGGCAACCACCCCGTTTGAATCGACCGAGGATCCCTTTGAGGAGCAGTTCTTTGGCAATCCCGATCAATTCTTTATCAGGAATGACTATCGGTTTGCAATCGACGTGATTCACGGCGATGCGGGTTTCAAGCCGGCCGACTGGCGGATTCGCGTGTCGCCGGTAGTGAATCTGAATTATCTCGACGTGGAGGAACTGGGGATCGTCAATCCTGACGTGCGTGCCGGTACCACGCGTTATCGAAATTACCTGGCGCTTGAAGAAGCCTTTATCGAAACCAAGCTGGCCGACACGAGTCCCTATTACGACTTCGTCTCACTGCGCACCGGTTCGCAATTGTTCAATAGTGACTTCCGCGGATTTATCTTTGCAGATATCAACCTGGCGGCCCGGTTGTTCGGCACACGGAATGCCAACCGCGATCAGTTCAACATCGCGTTGTTTGATCAGCTTGAGAAAGATACCAATAGCGAACTCAACCGCCTCCGCAATCGGCCTCAAGATGTTTTCATAGCCAACTACTATCGGCAAGATTTCATCTGGCCTGGGTTTACCAGCCAGTGGAGCTTGCATTACAACCAGGACAACGGCGAAGGGCTCGTTTTTGACAGGAATGACTTCCTGGTGCGGCCCGATCCGGTCGGTGTGTTCACGCCGCATCGGGTAGATGCCGTCTATCTTGGTTGGACCGGCGACGGTCACATCAACCGCATCAATGTCAACTCGGCACTGTACTTTGTGTATGGTAAGGATAGCTTGAATCCGCTCGCCGGTCGTGAAATTGATATCCGTGCGCGGATGGCCGCGTTGGAGCTCTCCTACGACCGCGACTGGATCCGCTTCCGCACCTCCGGTTTCTACTCGTCTGGTGACAGCGACATCTTCGACGACGAGGGGACCGGCTTTGATGCGATCTTCGACAATCCCAACTTCGCTGGTGGCATGTTCAGCTATTGGAACCGCCAGGCAATTCGGCTCAATGGTGTGAACCTGGTCGATCGCTTCAGCCTCGTGCCGCACCTGCGATCGAGCAAAATTCAGGGCCAAACCAATTTCGTGAATCCAGGGCTTTTGCTGGCTAACTTCGGATTCGACGTGGAACTCACGCCCCGGGCACGACTGATCAATAATCTGAACATGCTTTACTTCGACCGCACCCAGGTTTTGGAGCAGTTCACTTTCCAGTCGAACATCAACAAACACATCGGCACCGACATTAGCAGCGGTCTGGAATATCGCCCGCTATTGAATGACAATCTGATCGTGCTGGGAGGTGTTTCGGGCTTGATTCCGGGTCGAGGGTTTAAAGACATCTACGGTGACTTCCCCGATGAAGACGTCGACAACCTGTTCGCCGGGTTCATCGAAGTCCTGGCGGCGTATTGAAGTTGTCAGACGATTGCTGATCATATTCGATAGTATCCTTCTTTTGCGTGGAACGCTAATCGTACCAGGCTCTAACTTTATTCTCGCATTGCATCTGAACGTTCTCGCCTTGCTAGTGATAGAATGCTGACCGAATCTTTGGCCTTTCCACTTGGAGCCACGGGTAGATCACGAGTCAAACACATTGCATTAGAGTCAGGCAAGGATTAAGCTTGGATTAGGCGAGACGATGTTAGGCTCTCGACGTCCCCCTTAATTCATTCTTGTGCCCCTCGTTTCCAGAGATCACAGATAACCTTTTTTCACTTTTCTTGAATAGTATCAAGGCGTAAGGAATGTTGTCGATGAAGGCAATACATTTAACGCCGATTCTTTGTATTGCCGACATCTGTCTATGGGCTTTCATGGCCAGCAACATCGCAGGTGGGGCCGCAGGTCCCGAACTCATCACGATAGCGGCTTCTTATGGTGCAGGTGGTTCGCCGATTAATGGTGTAAGCATAGGTTCCGGGATTTCCTATCCTACAATTAACGATTGGGGAGAAATTGCATTTCGGGCGGAAGAATACATTCGGCCCCCAGGCATTCATATCCCTACTGCCTGGTCGGTTTCGGCTTCTGGGGAAATCCGAAAAATCGTACAACGTGGGATGAGTGCTCCAGGTGTCGAATCTATGAACTTTGATACCTTTGCATATCTGAGCAGCAACGGGC
Source organism: uncultured Planctomycetaceae bacterium (assembly GCA_937925545.1). Taxonomy (GTDB): domain Bacteria; phylum Planctomycetota; class Planctomycetia; order Pirellulales; family Lacipirellulaceae; genus Bythopirellula. The sequence continues at coordinate 72,632 of CALALR010000010.1, read as the reverse complement.
CTGATCAAGTCACGTTTTTCGGAGTGCTGGACGATGGGGACCGGAACATACTCACGGGCCAATTTGGGCTGTGGTCTGCTAATAGTCAAGGTGAATTGAGGCTTGTCGCACTCTCGGACAGATTAGGCATCGGTCTTAACCCCTTTTATCGAAGGGAATCTGGGTTCGCGGTCGGCAACTTTGGTCAAGTCGCGTTTATGGGAGCAAACTTCGATGCCCAAGGGAATGTGGTGCCTGAGTACGGCATCTTAGTTGAAGATACGCTTCATCAGTTGCAAATGGTAGCACTCAACTATGCACCGGTTGATGGCTACAATGATGGGACCATTTATCTTAGTATTCGCCCATACGCGATTGAGGTCACCAAACAAGGGCACGTGTCTTTCTTAGCCGACTATTCTGGTCCAAATAGTATCGGGTCTAAGGGACTCTGGCGTATAAATACTGACTCGACGACGCAGTTGGTCATAGAAACAGGTGATCCTTTGCCTGGCGTAGAGTCGACTGTCTACCTTCACACTTTGGAAAACTTCAATATGAACAGTCGCGGCGACGCCGTGATTTACGGAATTAGTCGCGAATCTCCTGAGCCAATTTCAGCAGTATTGAATGGAGGGTATTGGTTGGCAGAAAAAAGCGGGCGAAAAACGCTCCTTGCGATCAAAGATGCTCCAGTACCGGAATTGGATTTTGCCCGATTTAGTGAATTGCCTTTCTCGGAGGAAAAAGAAGTCTTGATAAATAGCAGCGGAGAAGTAGCATTTCAGGCGAAATTCTATGGGCCTGGGATTACCGAGGCTAATGATACAGCGCTTTGGTTGCGTCGATCTGATGGAATACTGAGAATAGTTGCACGAGAAGGAGACTTGGCACCCAATGGGAAAACTTTTGGCGATTTCCTTTCTGATCATTCGTCGTTTTCACTGAGCAACTCAGGCCAGATAGTCTTTACCCAGGGAGGTGGAGGATCACTCTGGGCAGTAAATCGAAGAAATGAAATCATATTGATTGCCGATATAGGCCAACAAATTGATGTCAATGATGGCCTCGCGGTCGATATTAGAACTATAGAAACGATACACCTTCTAACGGGAACTGGGGGAGAAGATGGGGGACGTAGAAGCATAAATGATCGCGGCCAAATAGTATTTGTGGCTGGAACTGGCCGATTCAGTAGTGCGGTTTTTCTCTCGAACGCCATTGCGATTCCTGAACCGACTTCGAATGTAGTCTATTTTGGCTTTCTTTTAAGCGTTTCACTTGTGCCGAGGGGCTGGCTCAGCAAAAATTAGGAATAAGCAAGCAATCTCGTAGCCGAATTGCAAATTGATCTATGCGCGTACGAAAAGTGCAACTACCGGAACGTAGATTTGTTGAAATCAAAAGCCGGTGATTCATTATCTGTTGCGGGTGATCTCACGCTTCTCTTTATCCTCGGTTCATGGTTGTTTTTGGGGCGAGCACGGGCGGGTTGCCAAGAGGCGGAAGCTCGTGCGATTTTGCGTTACCAAGCGGGGCGAGAAGAAACGAGGACATTCTACTTTAGAAGTAAAAATAGCATGTCCACTTTTTAGAAACATCTATGATCGGCATCGATAACAGCCCAAGAGCATCCAGGCGATTGATGCCAATAGAATCGCTGGTGGTTCGGGTACGCTTGTGGTGGAAACGAGTGCTGGGGTGCTTCCATACTGCTCTTGCCACAAAGCCAACTCTGCCGCGCTGCCTAGTTCGGGTGTCTCGTCTCGTTGCCATTTGAGGAAGTCGCGGCCGTCCACGTCCCCGTCTCCGTCGAAGTCGGCGGAGGATGGCACCTGAACTCCCAGGAACTGCTGCAAGTCATCCATGGTTCCCTCAAAGACATCGCCGTCCACAGGTCCGGCGATTCCCGGCACACTCCAACTATCAGTCCATTGCCAAAAGTCCCAATCGTCCCAAATTCCAGTTAGAAAAGCTGGTGGAGTCGAGGGTGGGGTGTAGTTCCAATTTGCCAGCCAGAAATCATATTGGGCAATGTCCGCTTCAAAATAGGTGATCGCGTAATTGCTGTTGGCATAAATGATCGCCGTGAATCCCAGGCGACTCTCTACCACGGTGTTAAAATCGCGAATCCACTGAGACAAAAACGACTTTTGTGTTGTTCCCGGTGGGATTTGGTGAGCGTCCGGTAGTCGCTCAATATCCAGCACGGGACGTAAAAAAGGCCCGGGGTTTTGATAGTAGACCTGGATCGCATCCACAAAGTCGTTCGCTTCGTTGGCGGCATCTAAGGGATTGTTCTCAAAACTATCTGGCCGGGCGAAATGGTAGGGACCGATCATAACGCCTGCCGCACTGGCACCGGCCATGTTTTGCGAAAAGCGAACGTCGATGAAGTCGACACCTTCGGTGGCCTTGGCAAAGGCAAACACAACGCCCGCGTTTTTGACCGCGGTCCAATTAATGTTCCCCTGCCAGTGGGAGACATCGATCCCTTGAATGAATTGCGCATTTAGCGGTGAGGTCATAGTGAAGAAGATGCACGACAGAAAAATTTTCACATGGTGCACCACCACAAAAGATCGAGAACAGGAATAATCCATAGTTTAAACTCCACTTGTTGAGAAGGCCTTTCGCCTCCCCTGGAAGCCCCCTCGGCTAGGCATCCCTTGATTGTAGTAATTGCGCGACGAATATGTAAGCAATTGGGATGCCCTCAATAAAGGAACTCTGTAGTACGAGAATCCCTCAAGCCACCCTTAGAGACAGATTCAGTAGAAGGCCGTACTTGTTTAAATTTTCTATAAATCTCCGAGTAAGTAGGATGGGTGCTCGCACCCGTACTACGGTTTATTTCCCAGTAAATGTGAAAGATACTCAAAGGTCGGTTGAACTGTTTGATGAGCGAAAACCTTGCTTCTGCAAAATTCTTGCGTCCTCCCATCGATCGCCTTAGAATGAGGGCGTTGCGAGTCTCCAGGTCCTCTGGTTCGGTTTCGGGCCAGCTTCTCTTAATTTGGAGTCGACTCAGCCATGCTATCCATGGGTTGCTCAGATTGGCTTCTCGCCAAACTCCGTTCCAAGAAAAATACAAAATTGGCCAGAGACCTGCGCGTAGGTTCTCGTCTCAAGAATCTTCGCTATGAACAGTTCGAAGACCGGCGGATGTTGGCCGTGTTCACGGTCAGCAATCTGAACGATTCGGGTCCAGGAAGTTTGCGTGATGCGGTGGCACAAGCAAATACTTTCTTCAGCCCCGATGAGATTAAGTTCTCGGTCACGGGGACCATCGCCTTGACTTCGGGTCAAATCCAAGTTTCGGACACGCTCACGATCTCTGGTCCCGGGCAAGATGCCTTGACGATTGATGCCCAGCAGAATTCACGACTGTTCTTGAGTTCTGCTCCCCAATTCACGCTTTCTGGACTGACTCTTACCGGCGGGAGGACGACCGGCACTGCCTCGACCAATCGCGGTGGTGCCATACGCACGGTATCGAGTGGCGCGCTCACGATTAACGATAGCACGATCATCGGTAACAGTACCCTTGGCTCTTCGGCTCGTGGAGGTGCCCTTCATGCAGTGGGTGTCATAGAACTCAACAATACGACGGTCACCAACAACAAAACTGCCGGTGCATTTGCCTGGGGAGGCGCGATTGCGTCCAACAGCAATGTGGTGCTTAACAAGAGTATCGTTACTGGGAATAGCACCGCGGGGGACGAAGCTGACGGGGGAGCGATTCACTCTGAACAGAATGTTCAAGTCACCGACAGTATGATCAGTGGGAATTTCACGGACGGCGACGAAGCGCCAGGGGGTGCCATCGCCGCCCTGGGGGATATCAACCTCCTGCAAACTACGATCAGCGGCAACTACACCAATGGACCACTGAGTCAGGGCGGAGGACTTTATTCCACGGGCAACATCATCGTCACCCGGAGCACGATTAGTGACAATCATACAGAAGCAAACATGTCGCATGGGGGAGGGCTGTTCGTCATCAATGATGTCGACTTGATCGAAAGCACACTTTCAGACAATTACACGAGAGGCACCGAAGCAAAGGGTGGAGGCATGTATGTCGACGATTTTACGACGATATTACGCAGCCACATAACGGGAAACTACACCATCGGAGACAACTCCTACGGTGGTGCGATCTTTGCCGAGGAAGAAACCACGATTACTGCCAGCACATTAGTTGGGAATCACACGGACGGTTTTCGTGGCACCGGAGGGGCGATCCATGTCAGCGGGGCTCACTTGACGATTGACCAGAGCACGATCCAAGGAAATTACACCAAGGGTATTACCGGTATAGGTGGGGCAATTCGGACGGCGTCCGCCACGATCACCGCAAGTTCGCTCGTTGAAAACCGGACAGAGGGGAGTGATTCCAATGGTGGAGCGATTTTTGCCAATGGCGTCTTGATGCTGGAGAATAGTACTGTCAGCGGTAATTGGACTGAAGGGTTCGACGCCAAGGGGGGCGCGTTGATTGGCTCCGGGGGGATAACCCTGAATCAGAGCACCATCAGTGGCAACTTTACTCTGGGAGACTTTGCAAGTGGGGGTGGCATTTTTAGCAATGGCATCAGTGTCCTGCATAGTACCGTAACAGACAACCACACGCATCACCCCAATGTGTATGGAGGTGGTATCGCTAATAACATCGGCAACATCACCATCACGAATTCCATCCTTGCTGGCAACACCTCGCAGACTACTAGCCCTGACCTGGCACCAGGCACGGGGATCGTGATGGTGAATTACAGTCTGATCGGGGATACCACCGGCTCTGGGATTACGATGGCAAGCGGCACGGGCAACAAACTGAATCAGCCAGCCATGCTGGGTCCGCTAACCGACAATGGCGGCCCGACCTTGACCCATGGGCCGTTACCCGGCAGCCCCGTCATTGATATGGGAGATCCCGCTTTTGTAGCGCCGCCAGCCGTTGATCAGCGGGGCATGCCTTTCGATCGAATCGTGGGGGGGCGAATCGACATTGGTGCCGTGGAGGATCAACCCATTCCGGCCTCGGCTGATTTTGATAACGACGGGGACGTCGACGGCAGGGATTTTTTCCACTGGCAACGGGGTTTTGGCACTCCGTTTCCTACCGCAGTCAAACAGGACGGCGACGCGGATAGTGACTATGACGTGGATGGAGACGATCTCACTGTATGGCAGTTGCAGTACGACACAGTGCCGCCTTTGGTAGCGGTAGAGAGTGGCGAGTTGAGAGTGGCAAGTAGTGAGTTTAGTGCGGAATTGGTGGACCTGGCGCTGGCTTTAGAGTGGATGGAGCGTGATGACTTTGGAAAAGAAGTCTTTGAACAGGAACAACTATTCGAGATAGTGTCGGCGCGTGACGCTGCATTTGCGGTGGGGGTTAATCTTATCCCTGCTAAGACGCGAGCGGCAACCGATCTACGGCAAAGGGCCTCTTCAGGATCTGCATTCGATACAGTGGAAGAGTTGAATAGTGAGGAAACAACGTGGGGAACTGACGATTCGTTGGAGCGGATGCTTGGGTAGGCAAGGATTTGTAGTAGGTGGAAAGCAGGTGATCAGTGGGTGGCGTTTTTTTCAGGAACTCTTGCTATAATGAGTCCTGTTGCTTGCTGTTCTGGCTTCCAATTGATTGCAGAGTAATCCTCCGTGCGTAATTCCTGGACTCTCATCCTTGCCCTGGTGGTTTGCGCACACTTGAGTCACTCGGTGGTTGCTCAACTCCCGGTGGCGACCGGGCGGCAATTCACGCTCAGTAATGCGGCTTGGAAGGTATTCATTCCTAGCACGTATCAACATCGCGCAGGAAATGTGGCCGCTTTGCTGGTCCACTTTCACGGCGACCCGCAGACGGTCTGGAACAACGCGCTCTATGCCAAGCTCAACACCATCGTTCTGACCGTCAATTACAGTGGGGCGTCGAGTGCTTATGCGGGCCCCTTTAGCAATAATAGATTGTTTGGCTCGATTTTGAGTGAATCACTGGCCGTGGTGCGGGCGCAACCAGATTTTTCCAGCACGCTGGCATGGGATCAACTGGGTGTTTCGTCCTTTAGTGCGGGCTATGGTGCGGTTCGAGAAATTCTCAAGAGTGCCAGCTATCGAAGTGATATCGATGCCCTATTGGCAGCCGACTCGCTATATGCCACCACAGCGGGCGACGGCACTCCGCTCGATTCGCAGATGGTTGACTACAAAACATTTGCCAGTCTCGCGCACGCGGGCAGCAAGACCTTTCTCTTTAGCCATTCGCAAGTGTTGACCTACACCTATGAGAACACAATGGAAACCGGCGACGAACTCTTGCATCATCTAGGGGTGTCTGCTACGGCTCACAATGTGAATGGCTTAGGGACATTGAACTTCTATCGATACGCTGAGAGTGGAAACTTTCGCCTCTGGGGAGCACTCGGCGCTGATCCAGATGCGCACTTGGAGCACCTGCGATACATTGGCGATTTTTTTGAAGAACTGCCTTTGGTAAAATTAGCTGGCCCAGGGGATTTCGATCATGACGAAGACGTCGATGGCCACGACTTTCTGGTGTGGCAGCGAGGGAACTCGCCGAATGCACTTGCCGCGAACGATTTATTGGAGTGGCAAAATAATTACGGACAGCCAGCCTCCGCTGCTGTGGGACGTGTGGTACCGGAGCCGACGATGCTTTCGTTAATGGTCTTGATGGTCCTGCTGGCGACACAGCGGTTAGGTGGAACTAAAAGGGAGCGCGTAACTTCCCGAGAGTGAGGACAACGAACTCTAGTCCTCCTGGCGATGTACCGTGTCGGGAGAAAACGCGGGCAGACAAACGGCAACATATTCGGCACCCTCGGCGAGCGGCGTGCTATAGCGAACTTGCTCCCCCGGCGACGCAACGATTGCTTGTCCCGCATGGATATCAAAAGTTCTGCCTGCGCTTTCAACACGCAGCATTCCCCTAAGAACCACAGTGATCTCTTCAAACTCTGGGCGCTGAGCCGGTTCGACCCATCCTCCAGGCGAGACCATGTGAGCAACACTCACTGCAGAGTGGCCCGAATTTACTCGGCCCACGAATTCTTCGATTCGTTTTGGTTTGTTGCCTGCAGCGGTGATAATCTGAGGTTTTTCAATAAGCTTGGGCATGGAAAGCGACCAATTCGAGGTTATTGAGGTTTTGCACCCTCGTCGGGTACCAGATCGAAAACTTTGGAAGATACTGGACTCAAGCGAGGTACGAACATGGGGACCTGCTTGCGGTAGGTCTCATACTTAGGACCGAAATGGGCGATAAGATCGAGTTCCTCGATCATCGCTGCTAAGAGCATATATCCGGTCAGTAAGCTGGCAAACAGGAGATGTCCGACGGTCATCGTGGGAGTTGCCCAAAAGGCTATCGTCCAGCCGATATAAAGGGGGTGACGAACGTGTTTGTAAAACAACGGCACACGAAACGGCAGGGACTCGTATCGGCGCTGCTTCAGGAACAGCCACACTTGTCTTGTTCCAAACAAGTCGAAATGGTCGATCAACAGACTTACAGCCGGGATTAAAAGCCAACCAACAGCGAACAATACCCACATAAAATTGCGAATACCTGTGTTCTGGAAATCCCACACAACGGTTGGCATCGCTCGCCATTGCCACATGACAAAGAAGGTGACCAGGCAGGAAACCAAGACGTATGTGCTTCGCTCAATTGGAGTAGGAACTAGGCGAGTCCAGAGTCGCTTGAACGCTGGCCTGGCCATGACTGAATGTTGCAGGGCAAACAGACCCAGTAGTGCCAGATTGATAAGAATTGCTGTGAGAGGTGCTGCGTTACTGGGAGAATCTATGGATTTGGGCACCAGAAAATCGCCGACAAAACCTGCCATATAGGCAAATGTCCCTAGAAAAAGCAGGTGACAAAGCACCCCATAAATGAAGAATACCCATCGTTTCACTTTGCGAACCTCACCAATCACTGAAAAACTCTGCAATTGCCCCAGGAAGAGGCTACTTGAAGAGATTATCGTGCGAGGGAGATTTTTGCCTAGTTGACTTGTGGTAAACTGACAGGTTGACTGTCAGTCAACCACTGATCCGGTCGATCTGGAACCGATATGAAGACTCCAACTCGCCAGAAGTTGATCGAAGCCGCGATTCGCCGGTTTTATCGAGACGGGTTTCGCAACGTAGGGATCGACCAGATCTTGGCCGACGTAGGGATCAGCAAGACTGCGTTGTACAAGCACTTTGAGAGCAAGGAAGACCTCATGCTGGCTGCCCTTGAAGAGCAAAACCGCTGGCTGCAGGAGACATTCCACAGCATGATTCAAGCTCGAGGCGGCCCCAACCCGGTCGGTCAGTTACATTCTGTGATGAATGTGATCGAACAAATCATTGAATCGGATGATTTTCACGGATGTATTTTTGTGAATGCAGCCATCGAGTTTCCGTTGCCCCATGAGCCAGCCCATCTGATGGCGGCCCGCAACAAGAAGGCTATCGAGGACATTGTCTGTGCAATCGCCACAGAAGCAGGTGCTGATGATCCACAACAGCTTGCTCAAGAGTTATGTCTCATTATGGAAGGTGCTTATGTCACGCGGCACGTGACCGGCAATAAGCAGACCATCGACCTTGCACGGCGCATGGCCGGACTGGTGATAGATTCTCATTGTTCAGTTGCCGATTGATCAATAGTATGAAGTCGCTTCCCTGGGGGCGTCGGCTTAACGCGGTTATTCAAGGACTTGGTTGTCCTCCAATAACCGAGCACGAAGTTTCTGGTAATCGACCTCCTGTACGGCACAGTTCTCGTCGATGGCATGTGCTGCGCCTGTTGCGGCGCTTTGGCCAAGGACCATGAACACGGGTTCCATACGGATGGAGCCGTACGCAATGTGGCTTGCGGAGACACACACTGGGACGAGTAGATTTTCGCACTCCGATTTCTTGGGCACGATCGCTTTGAAAGCAATCGGGTAAGGTTTGAACCCGTGGACTTGGACATCGCCTTCGTTACGTACGTTGCCGGTCTTGTCGACGTAGCGCTGCACATTGTGGGAGTCCATACCGTATGCTCCCATGCCGACGGAATCTTTGGCGACGGTTTTTCCCTGACAATTGGCCTGGGTCATGACATAGGGGCCTACCATTCGGCGGGCTTCGCGGACGTAGATCTGGTGGGGCCAGTTGTCGTTGTCCACAAATTCATCTTTGGCCAGACCCCAGCGGGCGGTGGACTCACGAAGCTCTTCAGGCACACGGGGATCGTTTGCCAAAAACCACATGAATCCTTGTTGGTAGGTGGTGTGCTCCGCGATGATGCGGCGGCGAGTGGCATAGTTGCCATCGGGATACTCGTAGTTCATTCCGATATTGTCCGTCGAGAACGGCCCACAGTTGTTGGTATCAGTTTTCCCATTGGGCATGGCCGTGACGGTGAAATAACCCTGGGGGTGTTTATTAGCACCAGCTTGAATCGTGCGCAGCAGCAATTCATATCGCATGGAATCGTAGTCGTCGGGCTTGGGGAAAGGAACGCGGTTGGCCGCCACATTGGTCAGACACATGCGAAAACAGTAGGCCTGAATGCGGTCGTCGCCAGCTCCTTGTTCACCCGGGCCACCAGAATGAATCCCAGGTAGCAGCCCACTTGAGGAATCGCCCGGTGTGATGTAAGGATCAACTGGTGCATCGAACTGATGAAATTTGGCATTGGCAATTTGCACGCCATTGAGTGTCTCGTCGTATTTACTGTTTGGCTCGCGGCCGGTTGTGTAGGCGACTCCGGCTGCCGCCATGAGGTCTCCTTCGTACGTGGCGTCCATGAAGATCTTTGCGCGATACTCTTCGCCAGAGAGCATTTTGATCGAAGTGACACGTCCTGCTTGCTTCGTCACACCGAACTCGCGATCGAGCCACCGTTCGCGATGTACCTCGAAAGGATCGTCAGCAATAAAAGCGTCGAATGTCTGCTCCGCTACATGAGGTTCGAAGGTCCAAGATTCATCCTGTCCGTAATGTCTGCCTACCCGTTGATAGAATTCGCGTGCCAGCCCTCCGATGGCACGCTTGTTGCCGATGTCAGTCGCCCCAAGTCCGCCGCTGGAGAGTCCGCCAAGATGTTTGTCAGGGCAGACGAGAATCACGGACTTGCCCATGCGTTGGGCTTGAACGGCGGCCATGACCCCTGCGCTCGTCCCGCCATAGACAACGATGTCGGATTCGTGAGCAGCTTGGACGTGGGCAAAAGGTGCGATACAGAGCATCGCGGTGAGTGAGACCAGCGTAAGTAGGGTGTTTTTCATAATGACGCGAATATTCTGTGATACTGGAATTGCTTTGATTGGCGTAGCAGGACTTCGCGGCAGTGAACTGCTAAATCGATGCTAGCAACACTTGTCTTGCCTCAATTGGCGAGGTCGGGGATATTGCAGCATTGGATGCTATCGCTTCTCAGGATCCGAATCAAGCAGCTGACTCTCCAGGATGGGAACGAATGGAATCGTGGGCTCACCTAGCTCGACTGATGCGAATATTGATCGGGAGCAGTGCGCTTTTAATAGGATCGAATAACTTCGTCGCAAAAGATTTAGTCGCTGAGGAGATCACGCCGCGAATTTTGACTCAGACGGATGAGGAGGTGGCGGCAAAGAGTTTTGGCTGCCTCTGTTGTCATGAGAACGTGACCGACATGCATCGCCAGGAGACCGTGAAACTGGGGTGCGTGGACTGCCACGGGGGAGACCCGACAGCCAGCACGCTCTCAAAGGCCCATGTCCATCCTCGGTTTCCTGATGCGTGGAGGACCTCGGCCAACCCGGTGCGGTCCTACACCTTGTTGAATCACGAGTCACCCGAATTCATTCGGTTTGTGAACCCGGGCGACCTGCGGGTTGCTGACATCACTTGTGGACAGTGTCATCCCCAAGAGACACTCGCCGTCAAGAAAAGCATGATGACCCACGGTGCGATGCTGTGGGGCGCGGCGTTGTACAACAACGGCTCCGTACCGTTCAAGATACCGCACTATGGCGAGAGCTATGCCATGCATGGCACGCCGCAGCGGATTCAAGATGTTCCGCAACCCACAGCGGATGAGATCGTTTACAAGGGGCGCGTGCCCTGGCTCGACCCACTCCCACGCTTTGAAGTGAGTCAGCCGGGTAATGTGCTCCGCATTTTTGAACGAGGCGGGCGATTCCTGCCGGAGGTGGGGATCCCCGAGCGACAAGAAGAACCTGGCCGGCCTCGGCAACGGCTCAGCAATCGCGGGCTGGGCACGATCAATCGAACGGACCCCGTGTTGATCGGCTTGCAGAAGACGCGCTTGCTGGATCCCACGCTCAATTTTCTGGGAACGAACGATCACCCAGGCGACTATCGTTCGAGCGGATGCACTGCCTGTCATGTCGTGTATGCGAACGATCGCTCGCCGGTCCACTCAGGGCCTTACGCTGTATTCGGCAATGAGGGGACGAGTTTCTCGCCTGATCCGACGATCCCGCATGACGAGCCGGGGCACCCGATTGTGCACAAGTTCACCAATGGCATTCCCACAAGTCAGTGCATCGTCTGCCACGTGCATCCGGGTACAAGCGTGTTGAACACGTATTTGGGCACAATGTGGTGGGACAACGAGACTGATGGTGAGCTGATGTATCCCAAAGAGCAGCGAGACCTGACAGCGGAGCAATTCGTACGCGCCCAGATGTCGAATCCCAACGAGGCTGCGGCGCGGGGATTGTGGTCGAATCCTGAATTTCTGCGAAACGTTGTCGATTTGAATCCCTATTTGAAACATTCGCAGTTTGCCGATTTCCATGGTCATGGCTGGGTTTTTCGCGCGGTGTTCAAGAAGGATCGCAAGGGGAATTTGCTCGACTACCGCGGCGACAGACTGGTGGATGTCGAGACGGAGCAACTGATGGCGGCGGTTGAACCTCCAACACCCGAAGAGCGTGAAGTGGGGAAAACACGCGAAGGGGCCGCAGTGCACTTGATGGACATCCACATGGAAAAAGGGATGCACTGCGTCGACTGCCATTTTGAGCAGGATGTGCATGGTGATACGCATCTGTACGCCGAGGTCCGAGCAGCGACCGAAATTCAATGCATCGATTGCCATGGCACGGTCACGCAGATTGCCAACTTCAAGACGTCGGGACCGGCGGCCAAAGGGGAGGGGATGGACCTCACCCAGAAACGCACCCCCTTTGGCAAGCGTTTGTTTGAGAAGTTAGGAGACAAGTGGGTACAGAATTCGATGGTTGAAAAAGATTTGTCGTGGGAAGTGATGCAGGTGAAAGACACGATCACACCGGGTCACCGGCACTACAACGAGAAGTCTGCCCTGTCGAAAACAGTGCGGTTCGCTGAGGATGGTTCGTTTGCCTGGGGGGACGTGCCCGACGGCGACGAGTCACGCTGCGCCCATGCAAATAACAACATGAGTTGTATCGCCTGTCACTCGTCGTGGAACACAAGCTGCTTTGGATGTCACCTGCCGCAGAAGGCAAACATCAAGATGCCAAGTCTGCACAATGAGGGGGACGTTTCGCGGAACTATGTGTCGTACAATTTCCAAACTCTGCGAGACGACGTGTACATGCTGGCTCGGGACGGCACCGCGACGGGAAATCGGATCGGACCCTGCCGTAGTGCGTGTGCGATTCATGTCACCAGCTACAACGACAAGCGGGAATCAATCTACACTCAACAGCAGACGATCTCCGGCGACGGACTGAGCGGGATCGCGTTTAGCACCAATGTGCCGCACACCGTGCGAGGTGGTCCGCCGCACATTAAGGAGCTGCGCGACCCAGATGTGCATCGCCTGCTCTCCAGCGAGACGAAAATGTGTACCGACTGCCACTTGTCTGTGGAGAACGACAACAATGCCTGGATGGCGACGCTGTTGATGCAGGGGTCGAACTTTGTGAATTTTATCGGCCGGTTCTGTTGGGTGGCCGCGGGAGAGCATGGCTTTGAAGCAGTTGAGGTAACCGAACGAGACGAGCCACAGGCAGTGTTGGGAAGCACACTGCACAAACTAGCATTTCCCAAGAATTATGAGGAACATCTAGAACATCACCGCGAGTTGCAGATCGCCCACGAGCATCCCGGCAAGGATATCGGCCAGCAAATAGTTCACCCGCTGGAAAAACCGTCGATTCGCAGTTTATTAGCGCGGGGTGAGTATCTCTACGCGGCGTGTGGAACGGGGGGGCTGCGAGTCTTCGACATTGCGTTTATCGACAACAAGGGTTTCTCCGAGCGAATCACCACGGCACCTTTCTCGCCACTGGGGCAGCAGTTTTACGTGAAGACGAAATGCGCGATGGCCGTCGCGGCTCCGACGACGCTCGCACCTGATCCAACGCGAGTGCGGCATCCCGAGAATCAGGAACCCGCGATACCAGGCTTGTATGGTTACATTTATGTAGCTGACAGATACGAGGGACTGATCACCGTTCCCGCGGCGACACTACTCGACGGTAATCCAACGAACAATTTCCTCCACCGCGAAGTGACGTTCAACCCCGATGGATTGTTGCGAGGGGCACGGGCGCTTTCCATCGTGGGCAAATATGCTTATGTGTGTTGCAACGCGGGGCTGGTGGTTGTCGACCTTCAGGACCCCAAGCATCCCTGCGTGACGGCGGTCATCGACGAAGAGTTTTTGGATCACCCTGTGAGCGTGCAGGCTCAGTTCCGCTACGCTTTTGTGGGGGATCATCACGGGCTCAAAGTGTTGGACATTACGGACCTGGCCCACCCGGTGCCGGCAGCGGCATTGGAGATCGAAGACGTGCACAACCTCTACGTTGCCCGAACCTACGCCTATGTGGCTGCAGGTCATCAGGGACTGGTGATCGTCGACGTGGAGAATCCGACCGAGCCCTTCGTGGACCAGATTTACAACGCCAACGGAAAGATTTGCGATCTGCACGATGTGAAACTTGGCATCACCAACGCGAGCGAGTTTGCGTATCTGGCGGACGGAGAGCATGGAATGCACGTGCTGCAACTTACCTCGGCCGACACTCCGGGTACATCGGGATTCAGTCCGCGACCTTGTCCCCGTCTGATTGCCACGCGAAAGCTGGCCAAGGGAGAAGCCCTGGCCATCTCCGAAGGTCTCGACCGCGATCGGGCTGTTGATGAGTCTGGCAATCAAATCGCGGTGTTTGGCCGAGTTGGGGCCAGACCCTTCAATCTGCAGGAACAGCAGAAACTTTACTTACGCGAAGGTGAGGTGTGGCGCGTGAGTGACGACCCCGAGTTCTATCGCATGGGACCCTTGCTGCCCGAGCCGATCAAAGGTTTCACGGCGCCGGAGTTTAGCCGATAGAAGGGGCACGTTGTCATTCTGAGCCGGCCCTGCGATACTGTAAATTACAGCCATTGCCTGGAAGCAACGGCTATTAAAGAGAAATTCACATGTGGCCAGATCGTGAAGATACCGAACAGTTGCTCACCGCCGCCCGTGATGGGGATGACGGGGCGGTGAATCAATTGTTGGATCGGCATCGCACATCCGTGCGTCGGATGATCGATCTCAGGATGGATCAGCAAATCAAGCGGCGCGTCGATGCCAGCGACATTGTGCAGGAGGTGATGATTGAGGCCAACAGACGGATTGCCGATTATCTGGCGAACCCGGTCATGCCTTTTCATTTATGGCTGCGGCAGATGGCGAAAGATCGGTTGATCGATGCCCATCGTCGTCACCGTGGGGCCGCCCGGCGTAGCTTGGACCGTGAGCAGCCCTTGGTCGCGGCAGCGGGTGACCAGTCGTCGTTTGACCTGCTCACACAACTCACCGACCAGGAACTCACCCCCGCTGCAGCTGCGACCTGGCAGGAGCTGCAAGTGCGCTTCCAACAGGCTTGCGAGCAGCTTGAGGAACTCGATCAAGAGATCGTGTACCTGCGGCACTTCGAATTTCTTTCCAATAGCGAATCGGCGCAGGCACTTGATCTCTCGCCCCAGGCAGCAAGCATGCGCTATCTGCGGGCAATGCGACGGCTCCGGGAACTGATGGACAGTGCGGACGGTTCGACATGACCTCTTCCGAGACCGAACGCAATGATCTCAAACTTGCAGAGATTCTGGCGCGTGTTGCCGACCAGAGCCCGACAGAGCGTCCAGCCTTGGAAGAACTGACGTCGGCTTATCCCGAACTGGCCGAGGACCTTCGCAAGTTGTGGGGGACTGCCATGTTGGTGGATGCACTTGCCCAGCATTCTCAGCAAGACACCACTCCCCTGATGACGCCGAGGGTGATCCTGGATGTACAGCCACCACAGGAGCTGGGCGACTTCGAGTTGCTGGAAGAAATTGGCCGTGGCGGGATGGGAATTGTGTATCGTGCCCGGCAGAAAAGTTTGGGCCGCGATGTCGCAGTGAAACTCATCTCACAAGGAGCACAAGCCTCTCCACTCGAGAAAGCACGATTTCAAGCCGAAGTGGCTGCTGCAGCGCGATTGGAGCATCCCAATATCGTCCCTATCTATGAGGTCGGTGAATCTGACGGCTGGCAATACTTTGGGATGCAACTCATTATAGGACAGACGCTTTCGAGTCGTCTTGCGCTGGGACCGGTGCCGGAAGATGAGGCAATTCGATTGGTGCTGACCATCGCCCGCGCGATTGAGTATGCCCACAGCCGCGGGGTAATTCATCGGGACCTCAAACCGGCCAACATCCTGCTTGACGAATCAGGAACACCCCATGTGACCGACTTCGGATTGGCCAAACACGTCTCTGCCAGTGCGTCACTCACTCAGTCAGGAACAATACTTGGCACACCATCTTACATGTCTCCTGAGCAAGCAGCCGGTGGTAGAGGTCGAGTGGGACCACGCAGCGATGTGTACAGTCTTGGGGCGATTCTTTATTCACTCCTCACGGGTCGGGCTCCTTTCCAAGGGGCTTCCCCCGTAGATACGGTTCTGATGGTGCTGGAGCAAGACCCCTTGCCGCCGCGACTGTTGAACCGACAGGTGAATCGCGATATAGAAATGATTGCCCTGAAATGTTTGCAAAAGCCGCCTGACTTGCGTTATTCCTCGGCGGGGGCATTGGCCGATGATCTCGAAGCCTTTCTTGTGGGCGATTCGATTGCTGCCAGAAGTGGTCGGCTCACCGATGTGATCGCACGGGTCTTTCGCGAAACCCATCACGCAAACGTGTTGGAGAATTGGGGTGTCCTGTGGATGTGGCACGCGGCTGTGCTGCTGTTCCTCTGCCTGGTGACCAATTGGTTTTACCTGGAGCGCATTCGTTGGCCAGCAATGGCTGGACCATGGCCCTACCTGGTGTTATGGGGAGGGGGCATCGCGGTATGGGCTCCGATTTTCTGGGCCTTACGCCACCGAGCCGGACCGGTGACAGCCGTCGAACGGCAGATCGCCCATGCCTGGGGTGCAAGTATTATCGCGGTGATTCTCTTGTTCTTGGTCGAAGAGTTGTTGAAGCTGCCAATCCTTACACTCTCACCCGTGTTGGGCATCATCAATGGGATGGTGTTCGTCATCAAGGGAGGAATTCTGGCGGGGAGTTTTTACTTCCATGCTGCGGCACTCTTTGCCATGGCGATCGTCATGGCAATCATGCAGCGATATGGTTTCGAGTATGGCTTGACGGCCTACGGACTCGTCTCTGCCGCCACGTTCTTTATTCCCGGCTGGAAATACTACCGGCAAAGCCGCTCGAATTCGGCTAAAACACCAACCCCGTTGGAGCTAACGCACAGAGCGATCACACAGAAGTGAGGCGTAGTAAGGCAGGAAAGTCAGTTTATCGCTGTTTCTTACCAGCAGTCGGTGGGGCGAAGTAGCTGCCGGTATTCAAATAAGCCCCAAGCTGCATGAATCCGCTGCCGTGGCCTGTAGGAGCCAGTTCATCGTCGCCTGTGATGGAGTAGGGACCTTGTGCGGCAACCTCGTTGAGGCGCTTCTGTTGAACATATTGCTGTCGGGCGACTTGTTGATTGATGCGGCGTTGCTCCTGCTGAGGCTTTACGATGTTGTAGTAATCTGAGGCAGTTGAAAAGGGATTCGACAGTGCCAGGTAGGGGCTTACTGCAGGCTCGCGATCAATTCTGGAGAAGGGCTTTTGTTTCTGCGACATGTCATCCAGGTAGCGAGGAGCAAAATTTTGACGATTCACACCTGGCACTCCCACGGGCCTGATACCTTGGCTAATGACCAACTGCTGTTCCCGCGCAATCGTGAAGCGGGATGTGCTGTTCTGCTTGTATAAGTTGTTCAAGGCAGCAGCGCCCACATTCTGTGCCGAGGCTCGGGGAGCTTCAAAGCAGAATGTTGTCAAAACCAACGTTGTTGCAATGGCTAAGTGTTGTTTGGACATGGCTCGTTTCCTGGATAACAACAATTTGATCGCTAACACTCTAACTATTAATTCTAGGTGAAAAGACAGAAGAGACAACTATTTGAATTGCTTCTGGCTAAATCTGCTGAAGTTTAGCTCATAGAAGGGCAAGGCTATTCTCAAGGTTATCGCCAAAAGTTATTGGGATAATTTGCATAATCGGCACGGCTGGCACGGAATCTGCGTGGCAGATGGTTGGCGTGAGACTGGGAGACACTCCATGGGATGCAGTCTCGCCTCTCAGGAGAACTGATTCACCCAATCGGGGTTCGCCAAGTACCATTGAACGGTTTCGCGCAATCCGGTCGCAAATTCGATCTGAGGGCGCCAAGGAGTGATGGAGCGCAGCAGGCTACTGTCGACAGCATAACGCCGATCGTGACCGGGACGATCGGTAACATGAGCGATCAACTCTCTGCGAGACTCACCGTCTGCCATGATTTCGTCTACGAGATCGCAAATCGCCGTGGCAACCTCCAGATTCTGTCGGCAACAGTTTGCCCCTACCAGGTAACGTGCTCCCGGCTGGCCATGTTCGAGGATCGCCAACAAAGCTCGGCTGCAATCTTCCACGTGCATCCAATCTCGTTCGTGCAATCCATCGCCATAAACGGGCAGAGCTTCTTTACGCGATGCCGAGAGGATCATACGAGGAATGAACTTTTCAGGATGTTGGCGAGGTCCATAATTATTGCTGGGATTCGCGGTGATTACGGGCAGGCCGTAGGTAGCAGAAAAGGAGCGTGCCAAGAGTTCACCAGCGGCCTTGGAGGCGGCGTACGGTGAATTTGGAGCGAGTGGACAGTCTTCGCGGAACAGCTTACCCGCACCTGCGACGCCAAACACTTCGTCGGTCGAGACATTCAGGAAACGAAAAGCTGCACGCTCGGCCGCAGGGAGTTCTAGCCAGTAGTCAGTTACTGTTTCTAATAGCGTGCAGGTACCGAGGACATTGGTCTCAGCAAATGGGACCGGTTTGGCGATCGAGCGATCTACGTGTGACTCTGCCGCCAGATGGATGACAGCCTGGGGATGGTGATCTCGCAAGAGATTAGTAACCAACTGCCGGTCGCCGATGTCGCCAACGATGAGTTTATGGCGAGGATCACCAAGCACATCAGCAAGTGATTCGCGCTTGCCGGCGTATGTGAGCTTATCAAGATTAATCACTTCGCAGCTGGTGTCCCGCAAACAAGTGCGAACCATCGTGCTTCCAATGAACCCGGCACCACCTGTAATCAAGAGAGGTCGATCAGAAAGAGGCATGAACGAAATATCCTGACTTAGTGGATTGATACGGGCCAAAAGAACTTCTAGCGACTCATTTCCTGCTGGCAACTCGTTTCTGCTGAAAGAATTCGGTTAGCAGTCGGCCACAATCATCGGCCAGCACCCCGGCGACCACTTCGACGCGGTGATTCAATCGAGAATCTTCCAGGAGTTGGTAGAGGCTGCGAACCGCGCCGGCCTTGGGATCGTAAGCACCATAAACGACTCGTGGAATTCTGGCCTGCAGGATAGCCCCGGCACACATGGGGCAAGGTTCGAGCGTGACGACCAGGGTGCAATCTTCCAGCCGCCACGAGTCCACAGCCGAAGCCGCTTGAGTGATAGCGATCATCTCGGCATGGGCGGTTGGATCGCGGAGTTGCTCGCGCTGGTTGTGTGCCGAAGCGATCACTTGTCCCTCACGAACGATCACAACTCCCACGGGAACCTCATCGGCCGCGACCGCCAAAGAGGCCTCTGCGAGTGCCAACTTCATCAGACGCTCATCTTCAGCCTGTTGCAAATTGTTAAGATTTTTTAATGTCATCGGTGGCTGAATGTGAAGAGAATGAATTTAAATACCTCTGTGGTACAATACCTTATTCGAGTACGCCTATGCTAGAAGAGCCAACAGCCATGAATCGCATACAACGGGCGGCTGCAGTGGCCCGCTGGATCACATTGCTTTGCCTGATTGTGATGTTTATTGGGACTCACCTGCCGACAAGCGGGCCGCCGTCGATTCATGATTATGACAAGCTATTGCATTTCTTGGCCTATATGACGCTGACTATCGGCGTTCTGATCAGTTGGGAGTTGAGCACAGGGCCCTTGCAGCCCATGCATTACTTTGCGGTGTGGATCGTGGGAACCTTGTACGGTGCGATAGATGAAATTACACAAATTCCCGTGGGTCGTGAATGCGATGGCTTAGACTGGTTATGTGACGTGCTGGGGATCATCGTTGGTTTGACGTTGTTTCGCTACTTGCGTCCTTTGCTCTACCGCGTTTTGTTTCGTGACCTGGGCAAAAAAAATTAATAATTTGGCGTCGGAGCGCGAAAATCCTCAAACCGAATCGTGCGGAACCATTTGATCGTCTCGGCCAAACCTTCTCGCAGCGGTACCTTGGGTTCCCAATTCAGATGCTTTTTGGCAAGCGTGATGTCGGGTTGCCGTCGTGTGGGATCATCGGCTGGCAAGGGGCGTTCGACTAGTTTGGACTTCGTGCCTGTGAGTTCGATCACAAGATCAGCCAGTTCACGGATCGTAAATTCGCCAGGGTTGCCGAGATTCACCGGACCAAGGCAATCGGCCGGTTCATTCATCATGCGAATGATCCCTTCGACCAATTCGTCGCGATAGCAGAAGGAACGGGTCTGCGAGCCATCGCCGAAGATGGTGATGTCTTCGCCCAATAAAGCCTGGCGAATGAAATTCGATACCACGCGGCCATCAAATGGGTGCATTCGCGGGCCGTAAGTGTTAAAGATACGCACGATTCGAATATCGACCTTGTTGCGGCGATGATAATCCATAAAAAGTGTCTCAGCAGCGCGTTTCCCTTCGTCATAACAGGCGCGGAGACCGATGGGATTGACCGAGCCGCGATAGGCTTCGCTCTGAGGATGGACTTCGGGATCGCCGTAGACTTCGCTGGTCGAAGCTTGCAGCACTCGTGCATTGCACCTTTTTGCAAGGCCAAGCATGTTAATCGCCCCCATCACAGAGGTTTTCATCGTCTTGATGGGATTGTATTGATAATGTCCCGGCGAAGCGGGACAAGCGAGGTTGTAGATCTGGTCAACTTCGAGAAAGATCGGATGCGTAATATCATGGCGCAAGAGCTCAAAATTGGGTTCGTCGAGCAAATGGGCTACATTGGTTTTTTGGCTGGTAAAGAAATTGTCGAGGCAGATCACGTCGTGACCTGCTTCGACCATTCGCTCGCAAAGATGTGAACCGAGAAAACCTGCCCCTCCGGTCACTAATACCCGCTTGATTGACGACATATTGACTCGAATGCTCTCTAATTTTAATGCTGATTGTTTAGCTGCACCGGATTGCAGTAGAGTGTCTATTGTAAATGACGAATTACTAATGACCAAGTACGAAAGATTGTCGAAGACCCCATGTCGAATTTTGCCGATCAATGGTCGACTGTAGAAGTCGCCGGCCACCCCTGCCATGTGTTTGAGCCAGTTTCGGATTCCGGACATGGTTACACCATTCTGTATCTTCATGGCAGGGAGGTCGAGAATCTGGCAGATCAGCCGCGAATCACTCGGCAACTAGAACAGCATGGACTGCGTGCCATCGCCCCAGTGACTGGGGAGACCTGGTGGTCGGATCGTATTACTGAAGAATTCGATCCGGAAATCAGCGTGGAGCAGTACTTGCTAACGAAAGTGCTGCCGTATGTTGCTCAGCGGTGGGATTGTCGGCCTCCCCAGATTGCGCTTTTGGGAGTGAGCATGGGAGGGCAGGGGGCCCTGCGCCTGGCTTACAAATACCCGAATCTCTTTCCCACAACGGCGGCATTTTTTCCGGCGATTGATTTTCAAAAAAAAATCGACGAGGGGCATGCCCTACTGTCGCGCATCTATCGTGATGCTGAAGATGCCCGCCAGGATACGGCGACGCTGCACATCCATCCCTTGAATTGGCCTCGACATCAATGGTTTTGTTGCGATCCCGATGACGTGCGTTGGTGGGACTCAGCGGACCGATTGCGGATGAAACTTTTCTCGTTGGGCATACCGCATGAGTGCGATCTTGAGACCCGAGCAGGGGGTCATACTTGGAAGTATGTCGCACGCATGGCAGAACCGGCGTTTGAATTCCTGATCAGAAGCCTGGAACAGGAGCGCCTACGGGCGTGAATTGATCTCGCAAAAGCCGCGACGCGACGCGTCGCAGGTACCAGCGTTTCGTTGAATCTCGGCTATCAGAGCTGTCTTCTACTTGCGGCTATTTCGTGGGGAGGCTATTGATCTGCCCTCGACCGACGCCGGTTGCTTTCCACTCGTCCGTGGATTGGTTGTATTCGAGGCTGTTGAATGACTGTTCGTCAAATGGAGCCCCCGGATATTTTTGTCGGATAAGCATGGCAGGACGCACGCCATCTCCTTCAAGATAAAACTTCGATTTCTGTTGATCGTATTTGGCAATGTGAGCACGGGCGGTAAAGGTGCCTTGATTACCGGCCAGGCCTTCGATGATGACATCCCCTTTGGCCATGAGTTCTGCCGAGCCGGTGCGCGGATCATTTTGCAGACGAGCCGTCGGGCTCTGGGCAACTTGCAGCCGTTGACATTCGATGTAGACCGTGTCTGGCGGAGGGGAGCCCTGCAATTGCGTCGACAAGGTTTGTTCCCAAGAATCAACGGGTCCGTAAACGGATTTCACATCTCCGACGACCGAGATCATTCGCTCGTTGAGATTTCCCTCCACTCCACGGAAAAATTCGACTCGCAAAAACCGTAGACGTTGTGGAGGGCGCGTCGCAGCTATTGCTGCGAAGTTCGTAGTAGGCGTTACATCGGCAAAGGGTGCCGCCGGGCTACCGGGTATTTGACTGGTCGAGAGATGCACTGACTCGATCCATCCCGGTCCATTGCCATCTACAAGTCCGGTGATTTGGTTCGCACGAAGTGATTGGAGTGTCATCTTGTGGATCGAGGTGACCCCGACCTCATCACGCTGAACAAATTGGGCTGCGACCCCTTCCCAGCACTCCAACTGCGTAAGTTGGGTTTGGCTGGCCTGCGTGGTACCGTCAAATTGGATCGGGGAGGACAGTACGACGACAAGCCGCTCGGTGTTGAGTTGGCCTGTGGAAGTACGAGCGACGACATTGCCACGGAACGTGACTCGGTCGTTCTCCAGATTCATGCCGCCGCGCCAAGTGATTTGGAGCGGCTCGGGATGTTCGAGTAATTGGCCTTGCAGATCTCGCTCGATCGGTAAAACCAACTGGCCTGGAGCATCGATGTTGGCGGCACTCGTGCCGCGATTGACCTGTAGCTCGACCGCCTCGATGGCCATTCCTGCAGCGGTGATCGTGGCGGGTTGTCCTCGCAAGGAGATTTTCGCTGCCGGAGTTTCAGCATTTCTGATCTGCAGTTCGCCTCCGCGCACGATCAGCGGCTGTGTGCCTTGTCCGGTGGTGGTTTCCTCGCGAAACTCCAGCTCACCTTGCACGTCGAGTGAACTTATCTGTGGTTCGCGATTGCGCACGATCACCCCGACATCAAGAGTGTCTCCGTCGATGCGATAGCCGCGCCCGGTGCCATTGGCACCCCCGCCAAGCAGCGCACTACCGGCCGCGATGTTGGCGGAATTTCCCGAGCCGAACTCGGTTGGCAGATATTGGATGTCGATCTTCAGGCGATTGATTTTTCCGCTGAGCTGCGCTGAGTCGATATCGACGTGGCCACGGGCTGTCATTCTTTCTGGCGCAATATCTTCGGGGAGCAAATCATTCTCGCTGCCATCAGCTGCGCGTTCGCGAAGAATCATCTCGAGTTCATCGGCCCAAAGTCTTCCACCAACTGCCGTCAGGCGTGGGCGGCCACGTACCGTGAGCACCGGCTTACCCTGGATGTGTCGCAGGTTGATACCATCCGTCCAGCGAAGTTCCACGGGTTGCTGGGAGTTGGCTGCCGACTTGAGCCAACCATTTCCTGCAGCGAGCAAGGTACCGATGCGGTGCCCAGAATCTTTCGCAGGTGCCTGGTACTGCACCAGGGGCGCATGAATTTCGTTCCCTTCATACGTGAGTTCGATCTCATCCTGGCTGCTGAACGTGACTCGCTGAGGACCGAGTTCCAATCGCAGCAAGCCACACCGGGCGGAGGCGGCATGCGTCTCGACCGTCAGTTCCACCGGCTTGAGATCCGTGCCATGCGCCTCGACCGTGCCTGGGAGCAACTGGGTTAGTGTACGAGCGCGTCCGGCCAATGTGGTCGTCGCATAGCTGTTGAATTCATTGGTGGGCGTTGAATCGCCAGTGGCCATGTAGAGATTCAGTTCTTCGCAGAGCAAGCGATTTCGCGCGCCATTGGAATACACTTGTTTGAGCCGCACCTGATCGATAAAAGATGCGACATTGGTGGAGAAATCAAATTTGAAACGACCCCGGCTGCTTACTTCCACGGGTGGCGTTTCTTGAGTCTTGTCACTCAGCAGGCTGGTCTCGCCGATGGCGAGTTTGGCCGCGACGTCTTGGACGATTTCCAAGGTATCAATGCCGCCGATGTCTGGCCCTGCGGCTGAAGATCGACCGCGTTCGATGGCCACGAGTCGGATTTCCAAAACCTTGCCATGACCCCAGTGGGGACCGAGTTGCATCTCGACCTCCGCATCGGTGCGGATAAGATCTTGGTTCATGTAAAGGTCGCGGGTTTTTAAGAGCAAGTCATCCTGGGGCCCCGGCTCTTTCATATCGCTGCGAACAATGATGTCGCCCAGGAGACGGGCCCATTGCATGCGGCCGACTCCTTTGAGTCCCGCCTGCAGGCCCTCGTCGAGTTGAAGTACTGCCCCATGCGGTGCTTCGAGGATGACGGCATCGCGAGGGGGCTCTTCACCCATCACTCTATCTTGCGGGAAGAATAGCAAGACGCATTTCTGGACGCGTACTTGACCGTCTTCCTGAGGTTGGTAATCGTCGACAAGAATCATCGCCTGACCATTGTCGAAACTCTTGGGAGGCTTTTGGAGCGTCCAATGATCCGGCGGAAAGTAGGCTGCGAGAAGTTCACGATGCTTGTGAAAGGGTAGACGTGGTTGGTCTGCCGAGGGGTCGAGACCCGTGAAATCCACGTCGGAGATTGGCCGATTGGGCTCCAACAACGGCACCGCCAACATCACATACACCTGATAGACCACCACCGTGATGGCAAAGGCGATAGCAGCGTGCGTAAGACGATTGAGCATGAAAAGGAATGCGGAATTCGGATTGCGGAATGCGGAATTTCAAGATTGTCGCTAATAGCCCTCGGAGGAAGCCGGGGGTCTTCTTTACGAATAAAACTTGCGAATCGTTGATTCCCAGCGGTTAGTGTTTTTCAGGACAAGTTCAACGAGTTCGCGGATGGCCCCCTGCCCTCCTGGTTGGCTAGTGACGTAGTGGGCGGCGTGGCGAATATCTTCTACGGCGTCGGCGACAGCGACGCCGAGGCCCACTGATTGAATTGTCGCCAGATCGAGTAAATCATCACCGGCATAACAAATCTCATCCAGGTCACAACCAAATTCTGTCGCGATCTCCTGAACTGCTGAAAGCTTGTTTTGTGCTCCTTGTTTGAGAATCTTGATGTCAAGTTCCTGGGTACGTTGGAGGACCATCGGTGAACTTCGCGCAGTGACAATTCCAAATTCGCCCCCATTCTGTTGCCAGAGGCGAATCCCCTGCCCGTCGCGGATGTGGAACTGCTTTATTTCACCCCCCTGATTGTCATAGATGATGCGCCCATCAGTCATCACTCCATCTACATCAGAGAGGATAAGTCGTATCGCAGCACATCGATCTGCAAGTTTCATCGAGCGAGCCGGGTCGTCCTCGACCCCGTCCAAGGTTCGTCATTTGTCCTTTGCAGTCTCATTCCGCATTCAGTTCAGTCTGCATATTCATCCACGCAGTAGATTCTGACTGCGGGTCGAATCGTCTTGCGAGGTTTCGCTGGAGTAGTCTCAGGGAGCAGACTCATCACGTCGGTCACGTCGATCAAACCCTGGGGCCGACCTTCGGCGTCGATTACAGGAAGTTCGCTAATTTTGCGATCGGCAAGCAGCTCGATCGCTGCACTCATCTTTGATCCGGCCCCTATCGTCGTGGGGGATTTGATCATTACACGACTAACCGGTCTGTCGAGGGCATGATCCTGGCGTTTTTCGATCAAGCGAGCCAAGTCGCTGTCTGTGAAGAGCCCGGTGAGAGCCCCTTTGGAGTCGACCAGCATGATGGCCCCACTACGGCGCCCTGGTTTCGTGCAGGTTACCAGAACTTCGCGAATCGTGGCGCTCTCAGGGGCAAGACGACATTCGCTCAAGGGTCGCATGTGATTCTCGATATTACTGAGCTTCAAGCCGAGCGAGCCACCGGGATGGTAGCGGGCAAAATCTTCCGCCTCGAAACCCCGCAGACGGCTAACAGTCAATGCCAGCGCATCTCCCAAGGCGAGCATAACCGTCGTACTGGTGCTGGGCGCGAGTCCCAGTGAACAGGCTTCATCCACGGAGCCGATTTCAATAGTCACATCGGCCCTGCGGCCCAAGGTGCTCTCCTGACTGGCAGTAATCGCCACCATGGGAATGTCTAAATCTTCAAAGCTTGGCAGGAGGCTGACAATTTCTGCAGTCTCGCCGCTCTGTGACAAAAGCAGAACTACGTCGCCGGGCTTCACTCTTCCCAGGTCACCATGAACGGCCTCCGCAGGATGCAGGAAGTGAGCTCGCGTGCCAGTTGAGGCAAATGTGGCCGCAAGCTTCTGGGCGATGTGTCCAGCCTTGCCCATGCCGGTGATGATAAGATCACCCTGGAGGTGATAAATCCAGTCGACGGCTGCGTAGAAACTGTCGTCGAGTTGTTTTTCTAGATTGGCGAGTGCTCTTGCCTCGGCTCGCACAACCTGGCGACCGAGTCGCAAAACTTCGTCTGGAGAAAGTGATTCGGAGCGTGATGTAAAATTAGGTTCGATCGCTCGCTTGCGGAGCGCAGCATCCATGGTCATCGGTGGGTCTTCCTTGACACAACGTTAGTGGGAGGTGAATTAAGGATTGGATAATACGTAATCCATCGAGCGGCGGCAACGTGAGCAAAGGGGGGTGCTAGCACGTTGCCGCTCTGCTGCAAATGACTGCTTGGCCTCCCTCAGCGGCCTTTCTTACCGCCACCTCCACCTTTGCGACCTCCGCCTCCGCCTCCACCTCGATTCCCTCCGAAAGCTTGGTTGCCTCCTCCTCGATTGCCGCCGCCTCGGAAATTACCGGAGTTCTGCGGAATGGAAATTCGTGGCTGCTGAATTACCCTCTGGGAGCCCTCATTCCCTCCTCCCCGAAATGCGCCGTTGGAGGAAGAATTGGAGGGGGTACTCCGGCGGAAGTTTCCTTGAGGAATGGCATCTTGCAAGGACCGTGTGTTGGGCACATTTTGTTGCAGACGCTGGAGAGGTTGCTGCTGCTGGATATTCCCTTGTTGGGTAGATCCGCGATAGAACAACTCTTGTCGACCGGAACGGCCCGTCCCGTCGTCGAGGCGATTACGATTCAATCGCTGATTCACGTTTCCACGCAGTTGTGTGGAGTTGTCTAGGTTCAAGTTGCTTTCGTTGCGCTGCACACGTGCACGGTTTTCAACCTGGGTGTTGGCGCGAATTCTTGAATTCAGGTCGCCTTGATTGACCTCGGTTTGATTCTGACCACCAAAGCGAGACTCAATGTTGCCCCGGTTTCGATTGCCGAGTTCGACATTCCCTTGCCCACGTAGATTGCCTTGGGAGGCATTGTCATCACCCTGACGCAAAATACGCCCTTGGACAGTCGTTTTACCTTCGAGATTGGCGCGCTTGCTATTCCGATTTGTATTGGCGTTAGAATCTATTGTTGAATCTAAACCAATTCGAGCACGGTCGAAGTTTCTGTATTTCTCAGCTTGACTGCGAACTTTATTCAGTTCGCTCTCGGTAAGTTGTTCAATGCGACGGCGGTTTCCCTCACGGTTGATTAGTTCTTCCGGAGTGGTGATTAGGTCTCTTGCTCGTTCTCGTTGATTTCTCCCTTCACCATCGCGAAGGACGTCGTCTAGATCTCCACGGTTTCTTATGTCATCTACCAGACGGTCTCCATCGCGATCATCCCGGTCGCGGTTGCCACGACCATCACGATCTCTATTACGATTACGATCCCAGTCCAGATCCCAATCTCCATCACGGTCCCAGTCGCCATCTCGGTGACGGTTGTGCCAACGATAGTGGGCCCACAGAGGATCATATCCAAAGTAGTTGCCCCTGCCTCCTCGGCCATAATAACCCCAATAGGCATAGTTCACTCCCCAAGGTTGTAGCCAACCGGGATATGCACCACGGTTGTAACCATAGTAGTAGCCGCCGTAGCGGTTATTGATAAACAGATTGGCTAACAACAAACCAGTGTTAATTAGCCTGGCAGGGCGATAGAAATAATTGCCACCGTAGCCACGATAGCCACCGCTCCAATAGACTGGAGCATAGAGCCAGCCTCGTGATTGAACGGGATAATCCCAATAGCCATTCACATACACACACCCGCGTGGGGTATAGCTGTAGTGATTAGGGACCCAAACCCAATTGTTCTGAGCTTGATACCAGAAGCCTGCTTGCCAAGCGTATCCATCTCCCTGCCACTTCCAACAACCAGGAGCCCACAAGTAATTATCACCAGGTGCGGGACTGGTGGGACCGGTTTCGAGGCTTGCGGGTGGTTGCGGCAACAGGCTCAAGTCTTGATCAGCTTCAGCCCAAAAACCCGGGACCCATTGCCAACCTTTCTCGACTTCTTGCCACTCGCCAGGAACCCACGTGCGTCCTGGAGGGACATCGCGATAGAGCCCGCTGACCCAGATAAAGTCGTCTCGCTCCTGATCAAAATGGAAATAACCGGGAATCCACTCGACATTTCGTCCTTCTGGACGATGGTCGGGGGGAATCTCTTGAACGGGTTGGGGAGGCTTTTTGGAAACGATCAACGCTTCCTGTTGTCCGAATGAGAGCGGTTCAGCAAAGGCTTCATGGAGGGGGCCTTGTTTGAGCACCTCAGGTTCG
This sequence comes from uncultured Planctomycetaceae bacterium, assembly GCA_937925545.1. GTDB lineage: Bacteria > Planctomycetota > Planctomycetia > Pirellulales > Lacipirellulaceae > Bythopirellula. The sequence goes on along the minus strand of CALALR010000010.1, from coordinate 44,196 downwards.
GGCAACATATTGTCATTTTGGTTTGCTGATGGAGCTGCTTGTGCGTACACGATGGATGATGAACTCAGTGAGACCAGGCTGGCCAATAATAAACCAGCAATTGTGAGGTACTTGGACATAAGTAGCTCTCCTGTGAAATAGATTCTCGTTCTTACAACAGTTTTCTCAGCGCAGCCTGAACCACGCATAGAATAGTAACGTTGCATAGTGCGTGCCGAAACTGCTGTACTGTGAATAGGCAGGAGAAAATGTTAAAGATTTCTCAGATTCAGCCACTTTGGCCGAGAGAAAGTGTCCCAAACCCGCAGCGCCCTGTTATCAGATTTGCGGAAGGTAATTTCTGGATGCGTGTGAGTAGAAGGGACGAGCCACTTCCACCAATTTACTTATCTAGCTTACTCAGCTAGAAACTTCCTTACATTTGAGCGCATAAAAAATGCTCCCAGAAAAGCACGCGTCCCAGGGGGGCAAAGGACGTAGTTACTTTTCCGGGAGCGATTGGACGCAATGACGCATGCGTGAGGGCGGACGTAGTTTGTCATCCGTGACTAACACTACGACGGGGGAGAACGTTTCGAGGCGGTGGGAGGCGTCCATGCCGTCGCCAGCCGCTCCGGAATCGACTGTGATTTGAGTCAAGTCGATCCAACCACGTGGTTCCCAATGAGTTGTTTCCTCGCTAGTGAAAATGGTTGCCCTGTTGGCTGCAAGGATTAGGAAGAAAAGCTCTGGCGAAAAAACTGTCGAGCGATTGTTGGCTTCCTTGCCTCGAGTCATCAGCAGCAGTTAATTGATCGTTGTGCGGCGGAGAATACGCCAGCCTCAAAAAGCGGTCAAGGTCGGTTTGAGTGAGTTTGAAAAAAAGTTTTTGGTATCACACTTATTGTTCATATTCATCTCAAGAGAGTCGGATTCCATGCAGAGAATGTGATTTTTATTTAGTGCAAACTAAAATGCTATGCACCCAATTGCTTGTGACAGCACGATACCAATTCCTCTTGTAGCTAGCATCATGCGGCTCGAACTGGTTGCGCTTGGTGAGCAATACCTATCCAGGCGCACACTGCGCGCACTGTCGGTTTTTCTTTTGACGCTAGCCATGTTTCTGCCTCTTCACGCCACAGAGTTTCGATCTCGGCAATTAGCTCCGTGGGTGTCGAGCGCAACAACTGCTCAGCACTGTGAACGCCAATCGCCGCCAGAATACGGGCTGCGTCGCAAGGAAGCAGCGGTAAGTCGATCAGTAATTTCGCTTCTCGCTGCCAGGCAGCAACCGTTTCTGCCGAAAACTGGGGATCCGCTGCCGCTTGAGGCTTAGTGGCAAGCAACTCCGCCACCGTGCGCACCCCCACCGTAGCCAGTCTCCCCGCCGCTCGCGGACCGAGGCCCAATACATCACACGCATTGCTTTGAAGAGTCCACTGTATCATGCGCGGGATGATAGTGAACGATAGTGAAGGCGCAAAGAGCGATTGAGAGAGCAAGAGGCCCTGTGAGGCGTGACATCATGGCTATCGCTATTGCAAGATTAGCGGCTTACTGCCGCGAAGCGATCTTGCAGGGCTTCGACTTGCATTTCTTCTTCACGCAATGCTTCGAGAGCGGCGATGGCGGCGGTGGCGGCTTCGATGGTCGTCAAGCAAGGCACTCCGGCCTGGACGGCAGCAGCGCGAATCTTGCCTTCGTCCGTGCGAGCACCCTTTCCGCGCGGAGTGTTCATCACCAGGGCGACGTCGTCATTGGCAAGATAGTCGAGCAAGTTGGGATGTCCTTCACGAATTTTCTTCATTGGCTCTGAAGGAATCCCCGCCTCTGCCAGGACACGTGCCGTCCCTTCAGTTGCCAACAAAGAATATCCCAGTTCATGGAGACGACGGGCGAGATCGATCGCCAACGGTTTGCCACGGTCGGCAACACTTACGAACACATTTCCTTCCTTGGGTAACACGGTACCGGCTGCGAGTTGGCTCTTGGCAAACGCGATGCTGAATCGCGGACTGATGCCCATCACTTCGCCAGTCGAGCGCATCTCGGGACCCAGCACGATGTCCACTCCTGCAAACTTAATAAATGGCAACACACTTTCCTTCACCGAAACATGACTGGGAATAGGATCTTCGGTGATACCCTGTTCGGCCAATGAAACCCCGGCCATCACCTTAGCCGCGATCTTTGCCACAGGAAGCCCGGTGGCCTTGGCTACGAACGGGACCGTTCGGCTGGCCCGAGGATTGACTTCAATAACGTAAAGTACTGGGCGCGAGTTCCGAGTTGCGTTTTGTGAGTCAGATTCAGATTCTCGTGACTCGTAACTCGCAACTTGCGACTCCTCTTCCCACTTCACGGCATATTGCACGTTCATCAGTCCAACGACCTTCAACTCCTTTGCCAGGGCGGTTGTGGCCTCGCGGATTTCCTCGACGATGGGTCCCGGCAAACTGTAAGGCGGGATCGCGCAAGCCGAGTCGCCAGAATGGATGCCTGCTTCTTCGATGTGTTCCATGATGCCGGCGACAATGCAGTCCCGACCGTCGCAGATGGCGTCGACGTCGACCTCGGTAGCTCCCTCCAGAAAACGGTCGAGCAAAACCGGTTGGCCTTGGGCGACGACGAAAGCCTCGGCAGTAAATTTCTCTAGTTGCTGCTGGTCGTAACAGATTTCCATCGCTCGTCCACCGAGTACAAAGCTCGGCCGGACTAAGAGTGGATACCCGATTTTCGCCGCCACACGGCGGGCCTGGTCCATCGTGCGAGCAATGCCGTTAGCCGGTTGCTTGAGATTGAGCCGCTCAAGAAGCTGCTGAAACTTCTCACGGTCTTCGGCTGCTTCGATGGCATCGACACTGGTACCAATAATAGGCACTCCTGCACTCTTAAGCGCGCGTGCCAAATTCAAAGGGGTCTGGCCACCGAACTGCACGATGACACCATCTGGTTCGACACGGTCACATATGTTGAGCACATCTTCGACCGTTAGCGGCTCGAAGAATAAGAGGTCGCTCGTGTCGTAGTCAGTGCTGACCGTCTCAGGGTTCGAGTTGACCATGACCGATTCGATGCCTAATTCGCGCATGGCGAAACTGGCGTGGCAGCAGCAATAGTCAAATTCGATGCCCTGGCCAATTCGATTTGGCCCACCACCCAAGATCATCACTGTTAATGGTCGTGTTCCCGCAGTCGACAGTGGAGAGCCAGGCAATGGATCAAAAATTCTGGCTCTCAACTCTCGATTCTCAGCTCTTGACATTTTGCTCGGTATTTCATCCTCCTCTTCATATGTTGAATAGTAATAAGGAGTGTAAGCCTCGAACTCAGCAGCACAGGTGTCGACCGATTTAAACTTTGACACGATGCCGAGTTCTTTCCGTCGCTGGCGGACTTCGATCTGGGTGCTGCCGAGCATAATCGCCAGTTGGCGGTCAGAGAAACCTTGTCGCTTTGCTGTTCGCAAAAGTTCAGGCGAGAGGTTGTCCCAACCTCCAACGCTGCGAATTCGCTCCTCCGTTTCGACGATCTCTGCCAGGTTGTCGAGAAACCAGGGATCGATATTCGTCAGCTCATGGATTCGCTCCGTGGTCATGCCACTCTTAAGCGCATAACGGAGATACCAAACACGTTGAGGACCTGGTCGGGCGAGTTTCTCTCTAATTTCTTCTTCATTTGGCTGGCGGTCGGTGTCCCACAGGTCGCTCCCATCGCAACCAAATCCGAAGCTACCAACTTCGAGTCCTCTCAACGCTTTTTGGAAGGATTCTTTGAACGTACTACCGATGGCCATCGTTTCACCAACGCTTTTCATCTGCGTGGTGAGGGTGTCGTCGGCCTCGGGAAATTTTTCGAAGGCAAAGCGCGGGATCTTCGTTACCACATAATCAATGCTCGGTTCGAAGCAGGCCTTAGTTTTGCGGGTGATGTCGTTGGGAAGTTCGTGTAGCCGATAGCCTACGGCCAGTTTTGCGGCAATTTTGGCTATGGGAAATCCCGTGGCTTTTGATGCCAGGGCACTTGAGCGACTTACGCGCGGATTCATCTCAATGACGATCATCCGTCCAGTTTCTGGGTCGATGGCAAACTGGATATTCGAACCGCCGGTTTCAACACCGATCTCGCGAATGACAGCCAGGCTGGCGTCGCGCATTCGTTGATATTCTTTGTCGGAGAGAGTTTGTGCTGGGGCCACGGTAATTGAGTCTCCCGTATGGACCCCCATTGGGTCAAAGTTTTCTATAGCACAGATGATCACAACATTGTCATCGACGTCGCGCATCACCTCCATCTCAAACTCTTTCCAACCGATAATCGATTCTTCGATCAGAACCTCATTGGTGGGAGATTGATCGAGACCTCTGCGCACCAGCTCATCATATTCCTGTCGGTTGTAAGCAATTGCAGAACCGCTTCCCCCCATGGTGAAGCTGGGCCGCACGACCGCAGGCAGGCCGATATCCTGAATCCAAGCTCGAGCTTCGTCGATATTGTGGATCGTTTTGCCGCGGCAGACCTCCAAGCCGATCTTGTCCATCGCTTGCTTGAAGCGTTCGCGGCTCTCAGCCTTGTCGATTACGTCGGCCTTGGCACCAATCATTTCGACGCCGTACTTTTCCAGTACGCCGTGTTTCTCCAGCGCCATCGCGACGTTGAGCCCGGTCTGTCCCCCAAGGGTCGGCAAGAGCGCATCAGGGCGCTCAGCTTCGATCACCTTAGCAACCATCTCCCAACTGAGCGGCTCGATATAAGTCCGGTCAGCGGTGGCGGGATCGGTCATGATCGTGGCCGGATTCGAGTTCACAAGGATTACCTCATAGCCTTCTTCACGCAAAGCTTTGCAGGCTTGGGTTCCGGAATAGTCAAACTCGCAGGCCTGACCAATAACAATTGGTCCTGAGCCAATGATCAGAATACGGTGAATGTCGTCTCGTCGTGGCATAGTGAGTTGTCGCGGCGAAGCACCGCATTGCGCGGAGTTGTTGGTGGGTAGTAGCGACGTGAGCCGGGTCGTCCTGAACCCGGTCGTACACGGCGAACTTTAAAAACCCGTCTAAAATCGCTCTATCGTAGCCCGAAGTCGGGGGGTCGTTCAAGGGGCAGAAAAGTTCAGACATAAAATGCACTACAGTGGTACATTATCCGTCGCAAGACTTTTTTCAGGAGTACTCTTAATGAACGCTCGTCTCTCTTGCTGCTCGGCGATTGGTCTGCTGCTCGCGACGAATCTGATTCTTGCTGAGAGCGTGTCGAATGAAATTCCGCCCCTGTCTCCTACGGCAACGATAGGGGGACAAAGTGGCAAAGAGTTTGCAACCGTCCAGTCGGCCCTCGAAGCGGCTCCGTCGGGAGCCGTCATTTATCTCAGTGCAGGCCGGTTCAATGAACGAATCGTCATTCGCAAGCCAGTGACGGTTGTAGGAGCAGGTGCTGGCGAAACGATTCTTGGCCCTACCAAAACGGAGCAGGAAGATCATTGGGACGAAGCTACTTCGATTTCCCGCATGATTGACGACAAGATGAGGACCGTTGCAGAGGCCAATCCGCCGAGAGAGATCACGGAAAAGGAAGCCGACAACATCAAGCGTGATTACAAAAAAATGAGTCGTCTTGTGGAGACTTGCTTGGAACCAGTCGTGTTGATCGAAGGGATCGAAAAGGTCGTGCTTCGAGCTTTGGGAGTCACGATGCCACTTACACCTACCGAGGGAAGTGGTCTACAAGTGACTGCAGCAGTGAAAGTGGACAGTGCAGAAGTTCAACTCATAGAATGTGCCATCGTTGGCTGCATGAGTAACGGCATAGGCGTTACCGGCAATTCAATACTCGAAATAAAGAATTGCCTTGTCGCTGCTTGCTGGGGAACGGGAGTCACGTCGTCTCATCCCAATGATTCCGTTGTTCATATTGCCGACTCTGATATTCGGAATAATTATCATTACAACATATCACTTGGTGTTGAAAAGTGTGACATCGAGGGCTGCCGTATCTCTGGTACAGCCTGGAGTGGGATATCCACTGGGGCAAAGCGAGTCCTTATCGAGCGCAATGCCATTTTTCATAACTCGCGGGGCATCTACTCGGTCGGCGAGAACGGAGTCGTCAGGAATAATCTGATATACCGAAATAATGTAGGGGCATCATGTTGGTCTCCCGAAGAGCCTCTCTACGAGGCCAACCTTTTCCTGGAAAACAAACAAAGTGCCCTTTTTGTCAGTGGCCCAGCAGTACCCGAGATTCGACAGAATATGATCGTTGATAGTTTGATCGGCGTGAAGTATGGTCCCATGAAAATCACGGGCGGCGAAAAACCCCATGCATCAGAGTATGCGATCGAAGGCAACCTGTTCTGGAAAATAGGCACGCCGACTGTTGTCAGCCCTTCTCGCGAAACTTCTTCCCTAGATAAGCCAATTGAAGTACTCGACACGGAGGGCAATCGAAGGGTAGATCCCCAGCTATCCATCGCCGATCATCAGCAGCTCAAGATCGGAAATGTGGACTTGCTCCGAGAAAAGAACTTCCAGGTGCTGACAAAGATCACGCTTCAAAGCCGCTGGCCCGCAACGCCCGAAGAGTTGGCAATGATTCCAGACGATGGAACCGTTCAATCGTCAAAGTGGAAAAAACGGCAAAAAAATTAGACTAGCTCAAAACAGTTCTCATTCGTTTGCATGTGGAGCATCGCTTTAATTAGCTTGTCGGTCTCAGCAATTACTATCCATTCCTTCCAAGCCACCGCAAAGTTGCTTCCCAAAGAGTAGGTGTGTGTGCCTTGACGGGTTCATTGGCCAGCCAGCGCTCGATGTCTTCGGCTAGTGCTGCTGCAGTTATGTAACGGTCTTCGCGGTGAGGAGACATTGCTTTCAGACAGATCGCTTCCAACGGGGCCGGAAGCCAGGGGCAATGCTCGCGGGGACGAGCAAATGACTGCTCCTGGATTTTGTTCATCACACCGCTCACGGAGTTTTCTTCGTGAGGCAACCGGCAAGTGAGGACATAATAGAGAGTGACTCCCAGGCTGTAGACGTCGGTCTGGGGACTCAGGTCGTCGGTTCGACCTTTGGCCTGCTCGGGACTCATGTAGGCTGGGGTGCCGATGGGAGTACCGGTCACGGTCGAGTCAATTTTTTCGCTTTCCGAGGCGATTTCCTGATAAACGATCTGTTTGCCTCCTCCGAGTACTTTGGCCAATCCCCAATCAACCACCAAAGTTTCTCCATATTTACCTAGCAGAATATTGGACGGCTTCAAATCTCTATGCAATATGCCGCGGCTGTGTGCGTAGTCTATGGTGTGGCACACATCTACAATGCGACCCACAAGCTTGCGCAATTCCAGGACACGCTGGCCTCGATTGGAATCTGGCGAAGAAAATTTGTCATGAAATCGCCGCACCACTTCTTGCAGACTTTCTCCTTCGACGAAGCGCATTGCATAATAAGGACGGCCCGATGGATCGAACCCCAAAGAGTAAACCGGCACAATGCCTGGATGCTCCAGCCGACCGGTGACCTGGGCTTCGAGTAAGAATCGTGCGCGTGCGGCGGCATCATCGGCAAAGCGGTTTTTGATTTGCTTAAGGGCAACCATGCGACCGAGTTGTTGGTCTTGGGCGATGGAAACTTCTCCCAGTCCACCCTCAGCATAGGCATTTAGAATCTGAAAACGCTCGTCGTTTTTGCCCCCCACGATTGGCGCGGGGTGAGCCGAAGTGCGATCGAACGTGCTGCTGGCGGAGCCCTCCACAGATAAATCATCATTTGGATTGAAGAGAGAGCCACGGAATGGATGCGGCACTGTCTGCCACATGGACGCAGTTTCTAGCCCACTTTCGGCAAGCCGCTGGGCAACCTTCTCGGCGAGTTGTTGGTGTTGAGACTCATTGAGGACTCCGTGTTCGCGCAGCAGAGGGATGAGCGATGTTGTTGGTGAGTCGATCCACTCCTGCAATATTGATGTGAGCGATTCGGTTTGGACCAATTTGCTCTCTAATGCGGTAAGGCAAACGACCAGATCATGTTGTCGTTCGGGTGCGAACATGGGAAATGTTCATTTGGTTAGTGAGATGCGCGATCAGCCGGTTTTTGGGCTCGCCGGGACTTCCCCCAGGAAGTATTTCCGTGATTGGTTAGCGACATTTAAGATACTACTTTTTTGAGAACAAGGGCAGCGGTTTCAGGCCGATTCCGACGCTGCTAATTCAGCATTGTTACTGCTGAGCAGGCCCCAGCAGTCTCGTCGAGGTCAGCATTGGGTTGCTTCGTGAAGAAATCTGTTCTAAGATTCGACCTCATTAAAGCCACTATTTTGGGAGCCCATGAGCCATGATTACTGTTGGAATGAACTATCACGTCATCGAGGGGAAGCAAGCCGATTTTGAGGAAAAGTTTGCCGGCGTTCTCAGTGCCTTGAACGCGGCTGAAGGTCATACCAACTCCACGCTCTGGAAAGACGTTAGTGATCAGGCCTCCTATCTCATTACCAGCGAATGGTCAGACGAAAAGGCCTTTACAGACTTTATTCAGAGTCAGGCCTTTCGAGAGGTTACCAACTGGGGCAAAGAACAGATTCTTTCGGGGCGACCCCAGCATAAGATTTATAAGAACTAAGAGTTGTTGATTGACTCTACTTGGGCTCAGGGACGGGCTGGTCCATGCCTTACCGATGATCACCAATTCGGGTGGTTTGAAAGATCCTTTTGGCCCTGGGGCATTGGAAATGGGACATTAAACGCAGGCCAAACGCGTGACCTTGCAATTTTCCCAGCAATACCCCGGTTTTTCTTTGACGGGCAGTCGGCCACGCTGTATTCTAAAAGTCTCATTTTAGCCGTGGTTTTTCTCCCTTGGCCAGGGGAATCAGGCAAGCTCGCTTTGCTTTCAGGGGTATTCACAATCTTATGAGTCTCAACTTATGTCTCAAAGGAAAAAAAATCGGAGGATGTCTTTGGCTGGTTCTGGCAATTCTAACAGCGGAAGTGTTTGCCCAACCAACCGTTACTACTTTTCTATTTAATGGGGTCGCGGCGCCCGATGGCAACGGACAGGTGACCAGTGCGAATGCCCCTGCGCTCAATGACGCGGGACAACTGAGCTTCGTTGGCAATGTTACTGGTACGAGTGGTGGCGCGGCCGACAATATTGGGATTTTTCGTCTAGCTGGCACTAACCTTGATCAAATAGTTCGAGGTCAAGATTCGATCCCAAATAGTGCAGATTCGTTCAGCGCATCCTTTTCGAATCCCCCCCCGATCAATGCCCAGGGTTTAGTTGCTTTTCAAGGACTAGAAAGTGGGTCCCTCACGGAAGCAGGAGTTTATACGGGTTCTGGCGGATCCTTGGGGGTAGTTGCCGATAATTCGGATTCTCCTCCGGACGGAAACGGAACTTTTGCAGCATACAACGGTTTGGCGATCAATTCGGTCAGCCAAGTGGCGTTTGTCGGCGATCTGGTGGGGACAACTCCAGCGAATGTGAACCGTGGGATTTATCGAGGCGACGGGAGTTCCCTTATTGAGATCGCACGACTGCAAGATATTGCTCCCGATGGGAACGGAGTTTTTACAGATTTGCGCACACCGGCGATCAATGCATTCGGGCAAGTGGCCTTTGCAGCTAATTTGTCCGCAGCAAATGCGACATCAGGAGTTTTCCGCGGTGATGGTAGTACACTGACTCAGATTGCTCGGGATGGAAATCCTGCGCCTGCATTGGGTGGTGGAACGAATGGCTTGTTTAATGTATTGGGCAATGACGTCGCGCTTAACGAATTGGGAGAGGTTGCTTTCACTTCGACGCTGAGCAACACCTCGGGAGGAAGCTCTGACAATGTTGGCGTATTTCGCGGTGACAGCGAACTAACGAACGTGATGATTGCACGCGAGGGCCAAGTCCCGTCAGAAGGCAACGGGAATTTTAGTAGTTTTGGTCCGCCTGCAATTAACAGCTTCGGTACAGTTGCCTTTCGGGCTACGCTTAGTGGTACCATTGGGGCGGGAGTTGACAATCATGGCATCTACGTGGGAGATGGGCTTGGCATCACTACCGTATTGCGGGATGGTACTCCAGCGCACAATGGTATAGGTACTTTTGAACTAAGTAGTTCTCTACCTGTCATTAACGACGCGGGACAGGTCGGCTTCAAGGCAGTTTTTCGCGGTGCACCTGCAAGTGCTAACGAGGGGCTTTACTTTTGGGATCCGAGTGCTGGGTTATTAAAGGTAGCCCGTAAAGGGGATGCTTTTCTGGGGAGTACGATTACAGAATTGCGCTGGGCGGAGCGCGGTGGGTCTGGAGATCTCCAGCACAGCGGACTCAATGGAGCCGCCCAAATGGCGTTTGGTTTTCGCCTGGCGAACAACACTGAAGGTGTGGCGATTTGGAGTGCTAATTTGACCATTATTCCCACGGGCGACTACGATGGTGATGGCGATGTGGACGGCCGAGACTTTCTCTTGTGGCAACGGGGGCAATCGCCAAATAATCTTAGTCCCGTTGACTTGAGTGTCTGGCAAATTCGATACGGTTCTAGTTTTCCGTTTACGTCGGATGGCGATATCGCTGGTCTCAAATTGAGCGATTCATTGAAATCTGTGCCAGAGCCGCACACCGCGGTATTCTTGGCGATGCTCGGTGTATTGATCGGGCTTCAACGGAAAGCATCTCGCGTTTGCTAGCATTGGACAATTCGTCGCCTATGCCATATTGGCGTCTGGTTTCCTATTTGCTTGGCCCAAGTCGCAAGGTTCATTTGTACTGAGATTGATACAGGTCGGATCTTGGGAAATACGGAAAAAGAATCTGAGCTATTCCAGCTTTAGCAATCACGGTAAAATCTTGTAGCAGACCGCCAAGCATGTTGGAACGGATCTCCATCAATGTAGTTCACGATGAACTTCTGCAGGGCGGGAGTAAATCAGCGCGGCGAGGGGGCAAGGTGCGCCCGTTGCGATTAAAGATTCATAGATAAGGAGATCCGTATTATGCTTGTACTGTCACGAGGACCCCAAGACAAAATTGTTTTCCCCAATCTCGGCATCACAGTCGAGATACTGAGAGTCGATGGTCATCGCGTACGGGTGGGAGTGGAGGCCCCCAAGGACATACGTATTCTTCGCCATGAATTGACCGGTGCGCTAAATAGCGAACTTCAGGACGAATCGCAGCGGAAAGCAGCTTCTGCTAGCACGCACGAACTTCGCAATCGTCTCAACTCCGCCCAACTTTCTTTGAGTCTTATGGAGAAACAGCTAGAAAGAGGGATGCACGAGGAAGCGCTCGCTTCGCTCCACACCGCCATTCGCGAAATTGACAAACTGGATGGCAACGCCGGAGAGAAAATCGCTGAAGATTCTGCGGACGAAGGCACGGGTAATCTTGGGGAGAACAGACTTCCCAGGGCCTTGCTGGTTGAAGATGATTCCAATGAATGCGAATTGCTTGCCGGCTATCTGCGCATGAGTGGATACGATGTGGATACTGCGCAGGATGGATTGCAGGCAATGGTGCAGCTTGCCCGACGTGACCGCCCCGACGTTGTCCTATTGGACATGCACATGCCCCGTATGGATGGACCGAAGACAGTCAAGTCGATACGGTTGAATCCGGATTATCGAGGTGTGAAGTTGTTTGCCGTGACGGGTTCACCTCCGGAAGAGATGAACGTGGAAATAGGCCCTCGCGGTGTAGATCGCTGGTTCCAAAAACCGATACGGCCCCAAGAGTTGGTCGATTCATTGAATGATGAGCTGTGTTGTGCAACAAAGGTCCATTGACTCTTTGAAGTGCTGACTGGTCTTGTCGTAGCAGGGTTCTGATGCACCAGCATCGGACAGGCCTGGTTAGAATCGTGATTAGCAACTTTAGGGGCGAACATGGAAAGTCGGTGTCGTGCGTGTCTGACTAGATACGGTTTTGCTATACTCGCGACTTTGATCGCAACTTGGGCTCGCGTATCCCTGTCAGACGTCCTATTGGATAGGATGCCGTTCGGGTTTTATTTTCTCTCGGTGATGTTAACCGTTTGGGTAGCGGGAGTAGGTCCTGCGATCTTATCACTTTTATTCGGTATTCTGGCGGCAGCCCATTGGGTGGTCGCCCCACCTAATAGCCTCCTGGTCCTTCATCCAGCCGACCAATTGGCGCTAGCCATTTATTCCTTGGTTGGTGTTGCAGCGATTATGATTTATTGGCGTGCCGACACCCGCCAGATCGCTGTCAACCATCAATCGGCAGCCAATGCTGAGTTGACCGAGCAGCTTCGGGCGGCTGACCGTAAGAAGGACAATTGGTTGGCTCTGCTTGCCCATGAGTTGCGCAATCCGCTGGCTCCTATACGCTCGGGAATCGATTTACTGGATCGAGAAACCCTGCAGACCGAGCAATTGCGTGAAATTCGGCAGACGATGCGCCGCCAAACCGAGCAACTCATGCGGATTGTAGAGGACTTGCTCGATGTATCGAGATACACTCGCGGACAACTCCGTCTTGAATGCAAGCCAGTGGACCTTCGCGAAATCGTCAAGCAGGCGATTGACATGGTAGCACCACTGATTGCCGAACAGAATCATGACCTAAAGTATGTACACAGCTGCCATCCATTGGTGGTCAATGGAGACTCGACTCGGCTTGTTCAAGTCGTGTCGAATTTGCTGTCAAATGCTGCCAAATATACCCCTCGTGGTGGTCGAATTCAGATTCTATTGGATGGCGACTCCGAGGCGGCTAAGGTGAGTATCATCGACAATGGGATCGGTATTACAAAGGATTTGCATAGGAGCGTCTTCGATCTTTTTGCACAGGCTGATTCCCCTCGTAACCGCGACCGTCAAGGACTGGGCATCGGGTTGGCATTGGTCAAATCCTTGGTAGAAATGCATCATGGCATGGTGAGTCTACATAGTGAAGGTCCTGGTAAAGGAAGTCAATTTACGGTCTCTTTCCCTCGCCAGGATGACACGACGCTCGCCAAAATTGAGCCTGCTAAACCGGCCCACCCAAGACCCATGCCCGACTCCCTCGAGGGCTCAACTGTATTACTCATCGATGATAATCAAGAAGCGGTTCATACTTTGGAGGCCTTGCTCGCACTTGATGGTTGCCAAACCTATACGGCGTACGATGGGCCCTCAGGATTGGAAGCGATGTCGGTTGTGCAACCTGATTTCATTTTGCTCGATATTGGCATGCCTGGAATGGATGGCTATGAAGTAGTGAGGAGAATCCGCAAAGAGGCTTATGTCCCCCAGCCTATAGTGATAGCAATTTCAGGATGGGGTAGCGAAGAAGATAGACAACGTGCGTTGGAAGCGGGATTTGACGACCATATGGCCAAGCCAGTCGACTATGCGGAACTCTCAGCTTTGTTGCTGTCAAAGAATTGTAAGAGAGAAACCGATTGTGAGTTGAGCGAACGACTCATGGACCGTAATGAGATCGTTGCAACGGAAACTACCAAGTCCAAATAGCATCGTAGCAAGTTCCATCGGTAGATGGAGAAAGAATCAACGGATGGAGTTTCGGTTTCTTTCTCATCTCTTGTTCGTAATTGCGGCAACTTTTTGCATCGTGGTCTTATCCCAGGTCGGTTTAACACAGACGGTCGTTCTCGAGTCGGCACAACTTGGCACCATCGGACGCGTTGGTGGGACGACAATCACTGGGGTTCACTACGCTGGTTGGAGGTTTCAAACAAGCGTCGCACTGAGTGTGGATCAGGTGGGGGGACACATGCTGGCGAATCCCAGCTCGTCGGGTGACATCTTTGCGGCACTTGTAAGACTTTCATCAATTACGGCCTTTCCTCTTGGCAGCCCTTTCGACTCATCGGAGGTCGTTGCAACGACAACCTTTCGGCCGAATTTCCCCAGCGAGGAGATACTCACCCCCCTCTCCGCCAAGTTGATTCCAGGCAGCTATGCGCTGATTTTTGGATCGAATCTTTTTGGAGCAACTGGGGAAGCTGCGCTGCACAATGGCACTGATCAACCAGATATTCCACCCACCACAATTGCCTCATATATATTGTGGAGTGTCCCCTCCCCCGGGCAGTCCGCCACCTGGCGGACCAACCTGGCCTCTAATATGCGATTTGTGATCGTGGGTCAGGAGACGAATTTTACCGCCGACTTTGATAACGATGACGACGTCGACACTCATGATCTAGGGGTTTGGCAAGGGGCATATGCTGCCAATGCCTCAGGGGATGCCGATGGCGATGGGGACACCGATGGTCGTGATCTTCTTGCCTGGCAGCGGCAATATACCGGTTCTGCAGGAGACGGGTCTTCCTTAATCCTGTCGAGTGTGCCCGTACCGGAGCCGTTGACGATTTCCCTGCTTCTTGTATTCGCAATGGCTTTCGCTTCAAGACGTTGCAGCAAATAGTGGCTCTCACGCGAGAGATGCGTTATAATCCACATTACACCGTCGCGCGACGATCCGACCTCGGATTCAGTTAGTTCTCGCTCGGTCGTGATCCTTGCAGGTGAGTGAAGGGCAGCTTGCTTGAGGGCATGAGGAACAGGGATTATTAATGGCACGTTCTTGCAAAATCAATTTTGGTCTGCGCTTGTTGTTGTTCGTCGTTCTGATCGGTTTTAGTATCTCATTGAAAGCCACTGAGCCAAACGAATCATTTGCGACTGCCACGGTGCTTTCGCCGGGTATGTTGTCCGTGACCGATAATCTGACACCTGCCCTTTTCCCAGATACTATCGTCGGCGCTCGGGCTTTGATCGGAGGGAACGTCTACGTTTACGATGACGATGGCAGTCCTCTCGGCAATGGTCGGGCTTCAGCTTTGTATGGCATCTCAACTAACAACGGCTCCATAGATTTCTCGATCACAGGGTTTCCGGATGAGGCTTTTGAAGGCGGGCATGGTGAAATCGGGGATTACGAGGTCTTTGTCGATGTCTATGACTTTTTTGGCGATCCAGTCCATTCTTTCAGCGAGATTCACACGCTTCAACCAGGACAAGTAGATAATTTCATGTTCTTTCGGGAGGACTACATTGGCGGCACTTATGATGTCTACTTAGACAACACTCTTGGGGGGGTCCCTGGTGACATCGACTTCTTTACTTTCACCGGCCTTACTCCAGGTGCTTCATTTACGGCAGAAACATTTCAGACGAGCGCTTTCCAAATTGATACGATATTGGGCTGGTTTGACGCCAGTGGTACCTTAACCGCAAGTGACGACGACGGCGGTAGTGGAGGATTGTCTTTGCTGCAAGGAACTGTGCCGATCGAAGGCAAACTGACTTTTGCCGTGACGGGATATCCTGACAATGATTTTCTGGGCAACCATTCCGAAGACTCGGATTACGAGTTGAGGTTGACAGTGGGAGTCCCAGGCGACTTTGACGGAGATGGCGATGTCGATGGACGCGATTTCCTCGTCTGGCAACCCAACCCCATGGTGGGCAATCTTGCGGATTGGCAAGCGAACTATGGCACGGGTAACTTGCTCACTGCCGCGAGTATTGCTGTGCCGGAGCCTGCATCACTCTCTTTGGTTGCAACAATCGCATGCACTTGGGCCGCTTTCTTCTTTTGGAGGAGATCAAGCTAGCTCAGCTCTATGTAAGATGCTCTTATATGGAATTAAGTCAGAGAATCTAGGGTTTTGAGAACCTAGCCAGAAGTAGTTTTATTGCGTGAATCACGGCAATTCTCCCCATCGATCTCCATTGAGATTATTGCTTCTCGTCAAGATACGTGCGATAATGGATCAAAGTGCAAGCAATGTTGCTCTACAATTCTCTTGATTCTTCATCTCTTGTCTTCCGCCTGTAAAAGCCAAACTTATTCCAACCCACGTTGGTTTTAGATAGCCTGAGCTAGCCTGCGAAACATTCTATTGATGCGATCTTCGGCGTTGGCATCGACGTTGGTTGACCATCAAGTATTCTTGGCTCACTACCGCGTGAGCTACGAAGGAGAGTGTGATGACCGTATCAGACAGGGAGACCTCGTTTGAAGAGATCTTTGAACTCCGGCGTGATCACTATAATGCCACGGTGCTGGCGATTCGCTACGTTCACAGTGATTTGGCAATTTTGCGAGTGATCCCTGATGAGGGCCCTTCTCATTATCACCCCGGTCAGTACACAACCCTGGGCCTCGGTTACTGGGAGCCCCGCGTTGCACATGTCCAGCCAGAGGAACTCGACGAAGTGCACCTGCGGAAGATGGTGCGACGCGCGTATTCTTTTTCGGCACCAATGCTCGATGAACAAGGGAAGCTAGTCCGCCCAGCCTCCTGTGATTTTGTCGAATTCTATATCGTGTTGATTCGTGAGGGGGAGGATCATCCCCCGGGTTTGACCCCTCGTCTGTTTGCCCTCACTGAGGGAGATCGGCTCCACATGGGAAACAAGGTGACGGGGCACTACACGCTTGACTCAGTCCAGCCAACGGATCAAGTAGTCTTTGTAGCTACAGGAACGGGGGAAGCACCCCATAATGCCATGTTGGCCGAGTTGCTCGGTAGGAATCATCAAGGTCGCATTGTAACGGTGACCTGCGTCCGAAAATGGAATGACCTGGGATATCTTGAAAAGTACCGCGAAATTGAAAATCGTTACGAGCAGTTTCGGTATATTCCCTGTACCACAAGGGAACCAGAGAATCTTGATCAAAGTCTTCCCAACTATAAAGCGAAACGCTACATGCAAGACTACTTTGACTCGGGGGAATTTGAAGAGGAGGCACAACTACATTTGGACCCGTCAACATGTCATGTTTTTCTTTGCGGTAATCCCGCGATGATTGGGGCGCCGCCGCGCGCGACTCCTGGCAACAGTCCCCCAGATACACCACATGGCATGGTACGTGTCTTGCAGCAGCGCGGATTTACCATCGATGAACCAGGAAAATCAGGAAATATTCATTTTGAGAAATATTGGTAAACTCATGTGCAAACACTCACTCACTTTTTCAGGTGCTTTCGATGAATCATCCCGAACTTGCTCGTGACATTATGGTTAGCCGCTTGGTGACCCTTCGGCCCGAGATGCATGTTTTTAAGGGGATAGCCCACTTGCTCAAGCGGAACATCACGGGGGCGCCCGTTGTCGATCCGCAAGGAAACTATCTTGGAGTTTTTTCTGAGAAATGCTGCATGAGTGTGCTGACGTTGACCGCTCGACTGGCGTGCGAAGATGAGAAAACGGTCGCCCGTAACCTGAGTGCCAAGGATTGTATGGTCAGTCGCCTCCTTACGCTCTCCCCAGAAATGGATGTCTTTGAAGCGATTGGATTACTGCTCAAGAACCATATCTCTGGGGCACCGGTTGTCGATCGCAATCAGAATTTTCTGGGTGTTTTCTCAGAGAAGACCAGTATGCAGGTGTTGATCTCATCGGGCTACGAGCAATTGCCGACAACCCGTGTGGAGGCCTTTATGAACAAGGAATCCCAACGTGTGATCGACGAGAATACAGATCTCTTGGATATTGCCCAGATTTTTCTCGATACGCCGTATCGACGGTTGGAAGTTCTGCGCGACGGATGCCTGCTGGGTCAAATAAGTCGGCGAGATGTTCTGAAGGCTCATCATCACTTGTCTAAATATGTCAGCAACCCAGATGACAACCTTGCCAAAAACAGTTGGATGATCCACCGCAGTGACGGCGAATCGGAGGCCAGCGAGGAACCGATACCTTCACCAGAAGTCGGATCATTCATGGACTGTAAGGCCCGCACAATCTGTGAAGAGACCGATTTCCTGGAAATTGCCAGAATCTTTCTCGATACGCCTTATCGTCGTTTGCCTGTCCTTCGAGACGGCAAACTGGTCGGACAGATTAGCCGCCGCGACGTCCTCAATGCGGCCCACAATTTGTTGGCGATTCCGGTCCCCAAACAGGAAACGACACTTCTCTATCTGAGTTCAATTATTGAACGTACTGATGCGCCGATTGACTAGGTGGGTTGAAATGCTCGGTTTAAGGCAAAGGCATAGGTTTTCGACTGTGTGTCGATTTACAGTCTTGGTTGGCGGCCACTCATCCGATCGGGTTTGATCGCTCTTTCGTGTCGTCTGCAAAAGCGCTTTTAAAAACTAGTTTAAGTGCATTCGCACCATGATGTTGCGTTTTTTTGCAACGGATCTGTAGCAGAACTGGAAACAGAGATTTATAATCGCTGGTACCTGCTCAAGCTTCCCTCACCGTCCTTGCGACTGTAATCCGCAGCAGTAAGGGAAACTTTCATCATTCGATTTGTTGGGAGGGGAGTTTCAATGGGTGCTTCATACGGGCGCGTTATGCGCATTTTCTTTTTGTCCGTCTATTTCGGTTCTTTGGTATGCTTGCCAGCGCAGGCTTTGCCACGCACTTGGATTGGAGGGAACGTCGACTGGGTGGATGCCGGTAGCACGGCAAACTGGAGTCCTGCTGACGAGCCGGATAGTGATGACGAAGCGATATTTAACACGGCCAATGCAGTTAATCTGGGATCGAATAATTCGATTCAAGCCCTCACGATGTCGGCGGGAATTGACCTATTCACCAATGATTTTGACCTGACAGTTGACGGGCTGGTACAACTTACGGGTGCCAGTACCATCCTGAACATCAACGGATCCGCAGGCAGCATTGATGCTGACGATGTATTAATCAATTCGGGAGGCACCGTCGAACTCCGCGGGGGGGCGCTCACGATGGACGAAGAAGTCGGATCGGCGCTTGTCGATCTCAATGCGGGCGGTGTGCTACAAGGAAACGGCGTTATCAACTTTGCCGACACGCCAGCGTTCACCACACTCATGCTGGTGAACGACGGCACGCTGACTGCGTTGTCGCGCGGCCTGACGATCTTTTCGCCGCCGCCTGTAGGGACACTGACAATCTCCGGATCCGTGAATGGCCGGATTGATCTCGACGGCTCGAGTGAAACGGGCGTCGTGAACGTGAATCGCAATCAGACCCTGTCCACAAACATGCTTCTCTTCGACGATTTCAATGGAACGCTGAATCTGTTTCACAACTCGACCTACCAGACCACTCACAATCTTCAGGTCGGCACGGGCGGATCTATTGTCATCGATAACGGCTTTGTCGACGGCGGGATTTTTACCGACATTCCCGCTGACACCGCTTACTTCAAGGGTATCCAGCTCAATCTGATCGGCGGCACCATCAATGTCGTCGATACCGACGGCACGTTTCAAATCGACGGCCTGTTCACCATGTCTTCTGGGTCGTTCACCAATAGCGGTACGGTGATCTTCAACGGCCCTACGACCATCACCACCGCAGCCGGCTACGATCCCACCGCGCTGGATGCTAAGACAATTGTCAACGCTAATTTCACCCTCAACGACGCCACCGGCAACTTCGACTGGGATGGCAATGGGGCGTCTGACACAACGGTCAACGGCTCGGCGCAGCTTACGCTTACCGTAAACCAGGTTGACACATTCGACAACGTGTTTGGCGGAACGCTCACGCTTAACGATAGTGCCGACGCCGCAGTGAACGTTGCCGCCACTTCGTGGACCATGGGCGGTTCGCTGGTTAAGAACGGCGCAGGATTCTCCACCATCAGCGGTGACGATCTCAATATCACAGGTTCGGTCAACGTCAGTGCAGGCACGTTATCCCTGCCGCAGACGTTTTTCGCAGCCGGATCGAACGTGACCATCGACGGACTCATGATCGTTTCCACCGGTTCTCAACTTAGCGGTCCCGCGACCTTCGGGGGCGCGGGGACGTTCCGGATCGAAGGGGGGTCCACCACGACCGCGAACACCACCATCAACGTGGCGACCTTTGACTGGGATGGAACTAGCATCGGCCCGTCCCATTCCATCAACGACGGCGTCACGCTGACGATCAACTCGCCGAACTTCGACACAGACGGCGATATGGATGACACCATCGCGATTGTCGGCAACGGGTCGCAACTCATTGTCAACGGTCCCGCGGAGTGGGTCATGCGCAGCACGCTTAACGCCAACACATCGGGCCTTGGCACGGCAACGATCGGCGGCACGAGCCGCATGATTCTCAGCGGCGGGAGCGCCGTGCTGAACATTGATGGCAGCACCATCGCAGCAGCCCCGGTGACCTTAGGTGCCGGGTCTACGACGGCCATTGACAATGCAACTACACTGCGCCTTACGGGCGGTAACACGACGAACAACGTCAACCGAATTGAAGGAGGTGTGGTCAACGGGCCGGGCATCTTGTCCGCCGACACAGGCAAGGCCCTGCACGGCTTCGGCACGATCAACAGTAACGTCGACTTTGATGGTGCCTCAAATCTATTTGCAGAAAATGGTACACTCACAGTGAACGGATCAATACTCGACGTTAATAATATCGGTGCGATATCCGGCGGCGTCCTCAACATAGTCAACGCGTGGAGCACGAACGTCGCTTCACAAGTCATTATGTCTGGAGGAGAACTGACAGGTGGGACGGTCACTGTGGCCAATCCAAGCAGCATTGTGGGTAGAGGCCTCGTCTCTGCGAAGGTGATCAACAACCTGCGGCTATTCGCCAACGGTGGGACGTTGCTCTTTGAGACTTCGGGCAACGACAACGACTGGGACGGAACTACGAACTTGGGTGTGCTTGAAGCAGGGGGGTTCGGCAGCACATTGGAGCTGCGGGATAACGCTAGCTTTGGCTTTGCAGGAACCGTGGACGCCAACGTCGGCGGTCGAGTCTTCGCCAATGGTTTCGCCTTGGATTTTAATCCGGGCTCCACGCTCGACCTGCAGAGCGGCACCTACGAATCCACCAACAGCACTGACATTGGAGGTACGGTGATGGTCGGCGCGGGTATGTCTTCAACTATCAAGGTCGCTAATAACAATTTCCTAACATTTGAAGCGACGAGCGACACGATGCTCAGTGGCAATCTTCGTTTGGAGAACAACAACATAAACATCGAGAGTTTAGCTACCTTTACAGGTAGCGGGGCGCTAGTCATCCCTGACGGCAGTCACCTGGTGGTGGATAATCTGGCCAATATCGGTGTGCTTTTGGATATGCAAGGCACCTTCCGACCAGGCGGATTCGACGGGATTGGTCGAATCGACCTGTTGGACTATCAGCAGGGCAACACGGGTGAATTATTCGTGGAGCTGACCGGCACCGCGCTGAATGCATTCGATCGTTTAGTCGCTAGTGGTGACGTTGTGCTCGATGGCTATCTCAACATCGACATCGACGGGGGTTTCGTACCCGCGGTGGGCAATACGTTCAATATCATTACCGGTAACACGGTCACCGGAACGTTTGACTATGCCGATGTCTCGGGTATGCCGGCAGGTCTGGCTTTTCATATCGCCTACCTGGGGAATACTGTGCAGTTGCAGGTTGTGAACAAACCGTTTTTTGAGGCCGACTTTGATGGTGACGGCGATGTTGATCCGACAGATCTCGCCATCTGGCAA
Source organism: uncultured Planctomycetaceae bacterium (assembly GCA_937925545.1). GTDB lineage: Bacteria > Planctomycetota > Planctomycetia > Pirellulales > Lacipirellulaceae > Bythopirellula. Next base: position 22,794 of record CALALR010000010.1, on the reverse strand, counting down.
GGAGCCTACAACCTTAACCAACTGGGCGATGCCGATGGTGACAACGACACCGATGGCAAAGACTTCCTCATCTGGCAACGTCAATTTGGCAGCGTGCCGTTGGTAGCCGCGGCGACCGCCGTGCCTGAAGCAAGCAGTGGACTATTAATCTTCTCCTTTGCTTGTCTCATGTTCGGCAGCAGATGTCGCACTTATCTAAAGAACAGGCTATGAGCCGCCACCGCAATCGGATTTCGAGGTGCAATACACCAGCAACTCGGTGCAGTTGGTAGTAGTAGCTTCCAGTACTCCCGGCGATTTCTATCAGGACAGAGACGTCGACGGTTGGGACTTCCTAGTTTGGCAGCGGAACCCATCGGTGGGGAATCTGGCAGATTGGCAAGCCATCTTTGGAACGCCTTTAGCTGCGTCATCGGCAGTCGTACCAGAGCCGGGGACGTTGTGTCTACTGGCTGGAACATGTTTCATTTTTGTTTCCCGCCAAACACGCCCTCGAAATGTACTGATTCCTCCTAGCCACAGCGGATGAATCGTGGCACCTATGATTTGAATCTTTAGCGTAGGCGATTCATGTAAAGCATAATAAAAGACTAAATTAGATCAGGTGCTTTGTCTTTCTTGTCTCGCTATTTGAAAGGGTCCACGGTTCATTTTCGAAGGGAAACAATGAGCGAGAATATAATCCAAATGAAACAGGTTTTCTCATTCATTGCACGTGTCATATTATGTGAACTTGATGGAAGTGCGAAATTGATACCAAGCCTGCTTGAGTTGAATAATGGAAAGTTTCCATTCACGGAAGCTCATTGCTCTCCACTCAGCAATGGAAGTTGATACCTTATCTCTAAGTAAACATGTGTACATTTGCCGTCTGAGGTGTAATTCACATGTTGAGAGTCGACTTTCGCATGTTTTTGTTGACTCTGTGAGAGTTTCGGTTTAACCTGCAGTCAAGTGGGGAGAATACTGTCACTCTTCTTGTCATGGGATACAGTCAAACTATCGCGCTTCTCCCTGGTTCTCCCGGTCAGCCGCAGTTCCATCGAGGAGACGAACATCATGCTTCAGATCGCCCGAACAATCATCTTCGTAGTGGGGCTGCTCTCTGTCTTCTGTGCCTTGGAATCATCAGGAGCAAACATCAGCTGGGACGATGGCGGGTTTCTGAGTAAGGATTGGTCGCACCCAGGAAATTGGGACACGGGGCTGCCAGGCACTATTCCCACCGCTGGCGACGACGTTTTTATCGGAAATCTGCCTGCGGCTTTAGGCGACATGACAATCATCGATCAGGATTTCACGATCGACAGTCTTTCGCTTACCAATGGGGCGGACGCCGACACGGCGGGCAACGTGCTCACCGTGGCTGGAGACATCACCGTCGGCGGAGCCGGCTCGACTTTCACTGCCAGTGAACACAATGGCGGCCCCAACACGGTGTCCGTCAGCGTGCACGACATTACGGTCAGTACCGGAGGCGCCTACATGATTGAAGGGATAACGGAAATTGACGAACCGGGTGCTGCAGTTGGCACGATAGCGATTAATTCCAATAGTCTTTTCTCGGGTTACGGCGCGCTACTCTTCCGGGAAGACTTTGGCGGAACCCAGACGGTCCAACTCGTCAATAATGGCACGTTTCAAACCCGGCGTCCGAGTGGTGCATCCAACACCGAGCGGTTCGACTTGGACCTCACTTCGACACCCGGCGGACCAAATGGCGGTTCGCGCCTTGATCTCGACGGCATTACCGAAAATGGGATCGTCGACATCGGACTCATGACCACGCTTGATCTGAACATTCGCATGGAAGAATTTAATGGGACGATGGAATTCGCCCCAGGAGCGCATCTGGAATACTTTTCTGGCTTTTTTGCAGGCCAGGATGCCATAATCAATGTGAATGCTGAAACGGCATTAGCAGGCGTGCCGAGTACGGCGCTCTTTACGAATAGTGCGACACTTAAGTCCAACGCTCAATTGAATGTCAATTCGGGCACGGCCGAGTTTGGCAGACGACTTGAAGCAGAACCAACCGCCACCATATTTCTTGGCACCGGAACAGGAATACACTTCAAGGAGTCAACGCTCTCGTCGGTCATTGATGGAGATTTGATTCTTTCCGGTTCGGGAATCGAAATGACCGTTGACTCGTTTGTCGAAATCAATGATCCGAGCTTCGATTGGGACGGTCCCGAAGATGCCACGATGACGATCAGAAGCACGGGTGTTTTGATTATCAATTCGGGCGATATCGAACCGGCAGGCGATGATGCGTTCAATGGTACGATCCATGTCAATGGCAACGGGAACCTGCGGCCCAATATTCCAGGTGGCTGGAATTTCGCCGGTACCATGAACATCAATGCGCCATCTGCCGCGCCGTCTGTTGTCTCGACAGAGACGATGACCGTCGATGGCGGGGATCTGGTTGCCACTGGTGCATTTGCCGTGTTGGATGTCCCCGTGATATTTACGGGAAATGCCTCTGGTGGAACAACGGTTCCGTCAGGCTCAACGATGCGTTTCATCGAGAACACATTTTTTCAGGGTGGGAGTACGCACTCCGGCGACGGCATTCTGGAATTCTCCGGCAACATGACAACGATCACCGGCAATCACACCATCTCGATGCCTGGCGGCACCGTCAACCTGGACGGATCAACGACAGATGCGGAAACGCTCACACTCCAAGCTGATTTGACTGTTGACGCCAATTCGCTGGGTGCGAGCAACACCTTCGGCGATAGCTCGAATGCAGCAACTGACACGATTGTCTTGCAGAACTCCTCAGCGACGCTCACCATCAATCTCACGAACCCAACAGACCACTGGACGCTCGGCGAGAAGGGATTGATCAATATTACCGGCGGTGGCACCCCCACCGTTTCACTCGCCGGATCCGATCTCAATATCCAGGGCGAGATCTCCATCACCGACAGCACTCAATTCACGGCCCGTATCGATTTGGGAAAAACTGGGATGATCAGCGTAAACACAGCAGGCAAAGAGCTCCGCTTCTCTGGTGGCAACGCTTCCAACCCTAACACAATTGACGGGGGCACAATTCAGGGTGCGGGCGAGATCACTGCCAACGGCGCTGCAGTTCTCGAGGGTCACGGCACGATCGACACCAACGTGCGTTTTCTTGCAGGGTCAGATCTCCTGGCCGACAATGGCACCCTTACGGTCAATGGCAACATTCTCGACGCCGACACGATTGGTACGGCCGATGCCGATGGCACACTTGAACTTGGTACCACGCTCGATACCGCCAACGTCAACACACTCCAACTCAATGGAGGCATTGTTACCGGTCAGTCGATCACCAACAACGGAACCACGCAAGGCAATGGGACAATCACCACGGCTGGGTTTTTAAATAACGGTACGCTGAGCGCAACCGGTGGGACTCTCATTCTCAATACGACAAGTGCACCCGATATCGACGGTGCCGGCATTAATGGCGTGATTGAAGCTATCAGCAATTCGCTGCGCATCGTGAAGACTCCCACCGATGCCTTCGGCGGTGACGCCACAGTTGCAGGTCTCCGAACTCTATCCTTCGACAACAACTGGACGTTAGGGACCAACGGCACGCTTAACCTAAACGGTGGAGGGTCGTCGATCTTGGCCGCCAGGCTCAGCGCTGGTGGAAAATCGAATCTCGACGGCACGATCCATGTGACTAATTTTGGCCTCGTCTCCGGCGATGCCGACCTTGGTTCGACTCTCACGGTCAATCTGCCCTCGGGCAATGAAGTGCTGGAGTTCAACGATGGCACGACCAGAATCGCCGCCGGCACAACCTTTACTGGCTTTGGCACGCTAATCAATGGCGATAATGGTGACATGACCATCGTTGACGATTTTGATTCGACTTCCTTGTTATTGCAAAACGATGGAGACCTGCACTTGGGTACTTCTCCGGGGCAGGTGGAGATGGCACAGTTTGAGCAGACCGCCACTGGTACGCTATTTATTGAGCTGGCTGGCACCAATCCCAACGATTTTGACTCGCTCACTGCCGACTTCAATGCCACGTTGGCTGGCAAACTCGACGTAACCTTGCTCGGCGGTTTCACGCCTACTTTGGGCGACACGTTCACGATTGTCACCGGTGCGGCTGGTCGTTTCGGGGTTTTCACCACCGAAATACTGCCCGCTCTCACCGGCAACAATATCTTCGCAGTCAACTACACTTCCAATTCGGTTGTTTTGGAGGTGGTCGCGTCCTCACTGCCCGGCGACTTCGACCTCGACGGCGACGTCGACGGTCAGGACTTCCTGGTTTGGCAGCGGAACCCATCGGTGGGAAATCTGGCCGATTGGCAAGCCAACTATGGTTTGCCGCTCACGGCAGTAGCCACTGCCGTGCCGGAGCCAGGGGCACCCGTGCTGCTTCTTTGCTGCTTGCTTTTCTGGAAAAGTCGGTCGATAACCTCGGCCAGTTAATGGGCGACCCTGGTGCGGGAGCACGCTTGCTGGCAAGTTCAGGCCAACCGGTTAGTTCGACAACTTGCCCCGCAATCTTCTCAATTCCGTGAACCAGATTATTGACGCCGACTCTAGACGAGAGGAGTATGGAAGAATCAGCACTCACGGGAAATTACTGCCTGTGAGTTGCATTTCAATACAGGAGAAGTCCTTCTATGTCGTCGTGTTTTTGTCGTGGCGGGCTTGGGTTTCTTTGGCAAAGTTGTCTTGTTCTGACAGTCTCAGTTTCGTTGTTCACTACTTCAATTCGGGCTGCGGTCACCACAGTGGGCAATGTCACGCCGCTGCCGCCTGTTGGCGGTGGCGCCGTTGCGGGTCCATTCACCATTGGCAACACTAGTTTCGGGTCTGTCAGTGTTGCCGGCGGGACGGCGATTACCAACAGTTCTGCGGCGATTATAGGTGATGCGGCCAGCGGCATCGGCACTGTCACGCTTAACGGCTTTGGCTCGAACTGGACGTTGACCTCCAGTGGTGCAGACCTCACGGTGGGTGAAGCCGGGATCGGCACGATCGATATTTCGGGTTCGGCTGTACTCACGGTCGCGGACGACACGATCCTCGGTGATACTACTTCAGGTATGGGGCGCGTGACCGTTAGCGGACTCGGCTCGGTGTGGAACAACAATGACGACATGACAATTGGTTCGAGTGGTTTGGGTATTGTGGAAGTGCTCAATGGGGGACAGCTGCTCTCGGATAGTGTTAATGTGGGGGCCAGCGCAACGGCTCAAGGTCGGGTGACTGTCGCCGGGGAATTCTCTCGCTGGCAACTTGCAGCTGCTACGATTGGTACCTCTGGGTTCGGCAGTGTGACGGTTTCCAACGGTGGACGCATTGTGAGCAGCGCATCGGTAACACTCGCCAACAATTCCACCAGTCGTGCCGAAGTGCTCATCGATGGAATCGGATCGCAATGGAATATCACGGGATCGATCTCGTCAAGCCAGGGAGACTCCCAGGTGACGATTGCTAATGGGGGAAGAATTTCAACATCCACCCCTTCGACGATTTCCACGACCGGTCGTGTCACACTTGCCGGGGGACGCTGGGACTATTCCGCCACCGACACAAACGCCATCACGGTTCTTGGCCTGCTTGAGGGAAGGGGCACACTCGACGTGCCCGGCGTGTCGCTGGGTCTTTCCAGTGGTGTCCGCGGCCGACTCCACACGAGCCCTGGTGACCATATGCTGCTCACCGGTCTTCTCACCAACACCGGGGTCGTCGATCTCGATGGTGGTGAGTTAGAAATTCGTGGCACGATGGTCAACAACTTCAGCACCACTGCCCGCAACGGCGCCGTCCTGCGTGTCGGTAGTACGGGTTTGACCAACAGCGGCAATGCACAGTTATCGATCACCGGTGGCACAGTCAATGTGTTTGGCACAGTCAACAACCAACTCAACTCCAATATTGCGATTGTCGGAGGTGCGACGGGCAATTTTCATGATGCCGTAACCAACAACGGCACGATCTTCGTTTCCCCCGGGAGTGAAATCGTGACGCTTAAAAACTTGAACTTCTCAGCAAATTCGGCTTTGAACATTGCATTGGCAGACGTGATCGATAGCGATCCGACTGAAGGATTCGGACAGGCAATCTCATTGGGTGCCGCAACCCTTGCCGGGACACTCAATGTCACTTTAGCTTCCGGTTTTAGCCCATCGCTAGGTGACTCGTTTCAAATACTTTCCGCAGGGGGTGGACGGACCGGAACATTTGCTACGGAGAATCTTCCTTCACTCGCTCCAGGACTTGGTTGGGACATTCTCTACAGTTCCAACGCACTCACACTTCAAGTCGTTGTAGATGGTCTCCCCGGCGACTTCGATAACGACGGTGACGTCGATGGCCGGGATTTTCTGGTCTGGCAGCGAAATTCCAGCGTGGGCGACCTGTCAGACTGGCAAGCAAACTTTGGCAAACCGCTAACCTCAGCGGCAACTGCTGTGCCGGAGCCTCATGCCATTGCCATGATGTGCTGGCTCGCGCTCGTGGGATTGACCTACCGCCGTCGCAGTTTGAACGCAGGTTGATGAAAAATCCTCACAATGGGTGGGTCGGCCTCTTAGCAGAAACCAATGGTCATCCCGAGGTACCCCGAGCGATCTGGCCAGATTTCTCGGTAATCCTTGAATTGGCTAGACAGTACGCGGAGGGGAGGAAAAAAGCCATTTTGCAGACCGGAATCCGCCTTGGCGGATGTAGTTTCGTTCCCCGATCAGATCGACTTGATTTCCACTTCAAAAGGATAAAAGTTGCCTTTTTTTAAACTGCTTCTTGCTTTGAAAACTGTGGCAATCCTGTACAGTGCGCGTTAGGATGACCGTCGGTAGTTATTTTCATTCTCATCATCAACAGGGATTGTGCTTAAGGAGGTTTTTTTAGCGGAGAGGCTTGACTCTGAGCGGAAGTTGCTAACGCGGAGGGGGATCATGCGATATCGCAATGCTTGGCAGTGTTGTTTGTTGGCTGGGGTTTTTCTTGCTTCAGTCTGTGGGTCTGCAACCGTCACCACGGCGACCACGTTTACCTGGACGCAACCCAATGGCTGCGGGATCCTGTCCTGCGACTTCTTCAATCCAAATTTCTGGAGTCCCGCGGGTGGGCCACCCGGTACTGGAGATAGGGCCACCATCTCTATGTCGGGTAACATTCATCTCTCGCAGAGCACTGAAGTGCTCGACAACCTGACTCTCGAAACCAGCACGCAGATGCGTACGTTTGGGAATCGGTTGAATGTCTCCAACTCGCCGGGGAATTTTTTCCTCTTTGGGTCGGGATTCTTGGGAAGCACCTACTTGAGAGTCGATCCAGGAGGAGGATTCGAGGTGACAGCGCGCACGATTTCACTGCACCAGGGCTCCGAACTCTTTCTGGCCGGGGGTGGTGTCACCGTGACGTTTCGGCTACTGGTAAGTTCGAGCAGCCTTGTCTCGGGCAATGGGGTCATAGGTCTGGTGGGCAACCAAATCGGCAGCGCGTTGGAACTCACCGGCAAACTGCGACCTTCCGGAGGGGACATGACCATTATTTCTCCCAATTCGTTTCTGGATCTGGATGGAAATCTGGTCGGCACTGAACCGGGGTTTGTCGATGTCACGTCATCGGGCAATCTTATCCTCAATGGGGAACACTTCGATCCGTTCAGCGGACGGTTCGATATCGGGAACAACCGCAGCGTGACCTTTGATTCCCCCTTTAGTGTCGATGGAGAATTGAATGTTACCTCGGCTATTAGTAACCGACTGGTCGGACCGATGTTTTCCTTTTTGTCTGGTGCGATGCTTTCCAACAACCAGTCGGCACTGCGAATTGAGGGTGAAAGTCGCTGGGAAGATGGAGCCGGCGTGAGCCTGACCACTGCTACCGCCCGCCTGCTACTCGACGGGGATTCTACGATCGAAGAAGGTGCTAGTTTTACCGGAGACGGGCTGTTGACCAATTCGAGCGGTTTCGAGATGTCACTGCGGGATGGGGCACAAATCGGCGTCGGCCTGCGGAATGATGGGACCCTCTTGGTGGGAGAGTCGCCGGGGATCGCTTCGCTGGGCAATTTCACACAAGGGTCCAATGGCTCGCTTTCGATCGAGCTCGGTGGAGTCATGCCAGGGGAGTTTGATGCCCTTGCCATAAGTGGCGATGCTCAGTTTGCCGGGGTGCTCAACGTTGATCTGCTGAGTCCATTCTCATTGGGAGCGGGACAATCGTTCGAGATCATCGACGTCGCAGGTACCCGCACGGGCACTTTTGCTGGTTTAGGAGAAAATGCCCTGGTCGGCAATTTTGGCGGCACCGATCTCTTCATTAGCTACGCTGGAGGCGATGGCAACGACGTTGTCCTCTTCACCGACGGCACGCCCGGCGACTTCGACAACGATGGCGACGTAGATGGCCGGGACTTCCTCGTCTGGCAAAGGAATCCCAGTGTGGGCAATCTGGCCGACTGGCAGGCGAACTACGGCGCATCCTTCACGGCCGCCGCCACTGCTGTGCCGGAACCGGGTACGCTCGTCACGTTGCTCGCTATTTTGGGAATGGGTCTCTTTAAAAAAAGAGGAACTTACCATGGCACGTTTTCTCGTTTACCGTGCGCGTTATTCCGCTTTTGAGCTAGTTTTTTTAATCGTCCTTGCGACTACAACCACTACCGTCACGGCGGCCTCTTTCAACTGGAATAATCCTGCTGGTGGGGCGTTTAACGTGTCTGGCAACTGGTTGCCGGTCGGATTCCCCGGAGCTGGCGACGACGTGTTATTTGATCTCGATGGAACGTATACAGTCACCTTTCCATTCGGGCCGTTCAACAATTCCCTCAGGGTCATTGACGACAATGTGACGTTCGATTTGAACGGTAGCATCTATCAGTTAACCTCAACAATACTTCCTTCAATTCAACTCACTCCTGGAACTTCTTTGGGAGACAATGCGAGCCTAACGGTGACAGACGGAGCGTTGCAAGGCAACGCGGTATCTATCAACGCAATCGGAGGGGTTGGATCCTTTCCCAATTCAACGTTGACCGCATCGAGTGGAGGGAGGGTGATTGCCGACAATTTTCTTATCAGAGGTTCTGGCATTGTCGTTCCCCGCGCAATCGCCATTAACGGAGGAGTTTTTGAATCGAACTCTGTATTCTTAGCGGATGTGCTTAATGGAAGCGTCGCCGAGATCGTCGTATCTGGCTCCGGCTCGCAATGGATCAACACAGGTCAAATCACCATCGGGAATTCAGAGAGCGGGAACGGGCTATTGTCACTAGTGTCTGGGGGGCTGTTCGATAACGGTTCTTCCGTGCTACTTAGGAACTCTGGCCGCATTCAACTCAACGGCGGAACGCTGCGTGCTGCAAGAATCGATTACCAAGGAGGAGACATCAGTTTCTCCTCAGGCGCTATCGAGCTGTCTGCCGCTGATTCGAATCTGGTCATCGGAGTTGGAGAGGCAATCGGAACCACGGTAGACATGAACGCTGGCGACAGCATCATTATCGCTGGGACAATCCACGTCGAGCCGACTGGCACTCTGAGGGCCCGCTCGATTTCAACTGGCAAACTCATCAACGAGGGGACCATCTTCGTCGAAGACAACCTGTTCGGCCCCGATGACTTGGTGAACAACGGGACGCTTGTACTCGAGAGCAATCTGACGCTTGACCTCGAACCCAACAACTTCCGTGGCGATGGGACGCTTGATGTCAACTCCCGCACAATGACACTTCCTAATAACTCGCTCGCCCAACTGGGTACCCGTACCACGCTTGCCGGTGGGACGCTCACCAGCTTTGCCCTCACGCTCCAGCCGGGAAGTGAACTCGAAGGCTTCGGCACGGTAGCGGCCAATGTCATCGTGCCAGCTGGCGGTATCGTCTCCGCTGAGGGCGGGGCTCTTACCCTAGGCGATCCCACATTTCCGATAGGGTTTTACAGCGATGGGGTCCTTTCGGTTCAGAACGGGAACGTTACCATCCTTGACTCGAACGAGGCCAAACTAGGCCCTCTGACTTTACTTGGAGAGAATGGCACTCCCCGGACGCTTGTGGCCGCGGGTGGGCTGGTTATCGACTTTGGAAGCGACGTCACGGGCCACGGCTTGCTCGACACGACCAACGATCCACTTAAACCGGTGATCCTAAACGGACGAATCACAGGCGACTCGACCACGAACCGAATCACCCTTGATGGCTATGTGAAAGGAATTGGCACGTTGGCGAATGTGGATATCACTGGGACGTATGCACCGGGGCTTAGTCCATCCAGCGTCGACCTGGCCGGTCTGTTCTCACTGTCAAGCTCAGCAATCCTAGAAATAGAAATTGGAGGCGACATTCCGGGTGCAGAATTTGACCGGCTAAAGTCTATCGGGAGCATCTTGGTCGCTGGAATTCTCGACGTCAATTTGATTGGTGGTTTCACGCCTAGCATCGGTGACAGCTTTGAAATCATTACCACCATGGGAGGTGTGACGGGCGTATTTGACACCCTATCAGCCTCCCCTTTGCCAGGCGGACTGGAGTGGCGCATCGTGTATCATCCGACTACCGTTTCTCTACACGTAGCTCTTCCCGGTGACTTCGACCTCGATGGCGACGTCGATAGCCGCGATTTTCTCGTCTGGCAACGCAACCCTAGCGTGGGCAACCTGGCCGATTGGCAGGCGAATTATGGCACACCACTATTGGCCACGGCGATAGCCGTTCCGGAGCCGTGTGCTGGTGGGATACTCATGGCGATCTCCGCAGTCTTGCTCCTCAGCAGAATGAAGTCGTCTCCCCGAGGAAAATTGTGGTCCAAGGAATTTGATTGCGTGCGGTGAAACCCTGAACTAGCATAAAATGTATGCGGCCCGCTACTTATCTCTTCTATCCAACATCGGGAAGGTGGGCTGACGCTCTCTTCTGGAGTGTACATCATGAAGCCGGCTTCTTTGTTGGTGGGCAGTTGTCAGGGAATAGTCGTCGTCATTGGAGTATGTTTTGCTCTTTCGCATTCTGAGGCATATACCCCACTCTCGCTAGTTCGTGAACTGGATGTGACGGCCGGCGCCAATGTGAACTCCCATGCGCCATCCCCCCAGCAGCATTTCTTTTCGTCCTCTGCATCGGGACTCTTCGATGAGACTCGCCAGGCAAAAGTGGTCGCCAGCGGAATGGGAGATAATGCGACTGGAACTGCAACGGCATTTCAGAGATCTCTCGTGCAATTCTCTTTGGTTGAAGCCGAAGCCGAGACAAATGTCGCCTTAAGTGTGAACACTGCGAGTGGAGGCGGCGCGTTCGGCGACGCAGTGACCGATATGATATTTGAATTCTCCTTGAATGTGTCCACAGATTACCATGTAACTGCGGATGTCGATCGATTCGGCCAGGTTTCGGATGCAAGTGTCGAATTGTTACTGAATTCTTCCACAACTATTTTTGCCATTGGTGAGCCGACGGGATACCTTGAGACGAGTATCATGCAAAGCGGCACACTCTTTCCTGGGAGTTATAGATTGATTGCTGCTGCCGATACGATGCTGTCTTTCTTAGACGCTTCCTCTCCATCCACGTCGGGGGCAGAGTTTTCACTCCTCTTTACCTTGGATGTGATCCCCGGTGACTTCGACCACGATGGCGACGTCGACGGGCGGGATTTTTTAGTTTGGCAACGCAACCCGAGTGTGCGAAACCTGGCCGATTGGAAAATGAACTACGGCACACCACTCAATGCCGCGGTGACCGCCTTGCCGGAACCGATAACTTCACTACTCGTCTGCTCAGCAATTGCAAGTCAATTCCTTTGCAGGCGTAATGGTTGCATCTGCTAAGTGGAACACTCGGATCACAGTTTTTCCAAGATGGTCTTCATTTCGTCGGCGCGATAGGCCCGTGTCGTTTGCGTATGCACGAAACCTCCGGTACATAGATGCGCCATTAGACCCGTGGCGGTCAAGTCGTCTGGGGCTTCGAACAGAATCAGGCCGTCAAACGGGCCTTGTGTCCAAAAGATTTCTAGTATCTTAACGCCCACTTTGTTGGCGTGTTTCTCAAAATTCTCGGCCCGCCGACAAGTGTCCTTGAGATGAGCAATTCCTTTATCAGTGAATTTGATTGTTGAAACGTAGGTTATCATGACGAGTTCTCCTGGGGATCCTGGTGAATGTTTATGGGCCGTTTATTAATTTCCAATGAGCTGGAAAGATCCTTGACTATCCGAGGGTTGCCTCGTTCTATTGCCGTTACTACAAACTGCAAGAGATCGTGCAATCGGGGTAAGTGGATTTTGAACGCCGCAGGGCTCGATCTTCGCCTATGACTTCGAGTCACTGAGTCAAACAGGTTATTACCGCAAATCGAATGCCGAAACATGGTTTCAGGATTCAACTCAGCTTTATCTTGAATATCATACCGCCGAAGAGATTCGCAACTGTTCTCAAAATCGCGTTGAGCCAAAGAGCACAGTGGTGTGTCAAACAGGCACAGCCAGGTTTGACTATGTTGCTGGCAATTTGATAAGCCGTAGGGGGTACAGTCAGATGTGGACGAACCTGCTAAGTCTTTCCTGTGTATGAGCTTAGGTAGGAAATGCAAATATTTGCAGCCATAAGGCAACGCGTTTTGCTTAATCTTGTCCATTTTTCCATACCAAAATACCCATCTCTGCGCCTAACAGTAATATGCGGCGAGGTGTAGCGGATTTCTAATCAAGATCGGTCTGGATGGAACGAACATGAAACATGTGTGCGGAGTAGCGCTCGCCTGCTGTCAACTATTCTGCGCTACGTGCTGGGGAGTGGAGCCAATCAACATTGGCTTTCTCTGGCACATGCACCAGCCGATTTACTTTCCTGGTGAGACAATTAACCAGACTGACGCCGCAGGGCATTTCTCGTTTAGCCTGGCTGACGTTCATAACCAGCGATTTGGCCCCTACACGAGTTGGCCCAAGGATGCGATACAGGCAGGCCTGGGATTGCCACACTTGGGGGCCCAGGTATCTTTCTCTGGTTCGCTGATTCAGAACTTGAACAACCTCGAAGCCGCTGGGACCAATGGCGGGATGTGGAACAACTGGGAGGCGTCCTATAACACGGCCCAATCGTGGAATACTTCCTTGGGCAATCCTCGACTCGATATTATTGGATTTGGCGCCTACCATCCGTTGATGCCGTTGTTGGATGAACGCGACATGCGGATGCATATTCGCCTGCACAAACAGATCGTTGCTCAAACGTGGGGAACCGACGTGCCCTATTCAAAGGGCATCTTCCCGGCGGAGACGGCATTCTCGACACGAATGATTCCCGCACTGGTGGCCGAAGGCTTGGAGTGGGCCATCGTGGACAATATCCACTTTGATCGTGCCACGCAAAATTATCCGCATACAAATGCATCAAATCTTTACGCACCGAATCGAGCAGACCAGATCAATCCCGATCCGGCAGCCAACGGTGGGGCCTGGGTGCAACTGAACAATCTCTGGGCGCCGAGCCGTGTGAGTGCCCCTTTTTCCTATCAGCCTCATTACGTGCAGCACGTTGATCCGACCACTGGATCGGTCAGCAAACTCGTTGCCGTGCCGGCAGCGCGCTACGAAGGAAACGAAGACGGGCGGGGTGGATATGGTGCCCTGCAGTATGAGCAGGTGATGGAGCAGTATCGCCAATTCAATACCGACCCCGATCATCCGATGTATGTCATGCTGCATCACGACGGCGACAATTTCGGTGGGGGCTCGGAGAGCTACTACCATTCTAACTTCCAGAATATGGTCAACTGGGTCTCTGCCACGCCGAACTACGACGTGACCACAGTGCAGGATTATTTGGATCGATTTCCTGTCGATCCGAATGATGTGATTCATGTGGAGGCGGGCTCGTGGGCTGGGGCCGACAATGGAGATCCGGAATTTAAGAAATGGCTGGGAGATCCGAATGCCTCGGGCTGGAGTCCTGATCGCAATTCCTGGGCGGTTTTGACAGCAGCAAAGAATCGCGTATTCACCGCCGATGACCTGGCACCTGCCACAAATATGACGAACATTCTCAATGGCACGGGCACGCCGACTGAAAAGGCCTGGCATTACCTGGTGCAGGCCGAGGCTTCCGATCATTGGTATTGGGACGGCACGGAAGTGTGGGATAGCAACGTGACACGTGGCAGCAACCTGGCTGTGGCCCAAGCGAATCAGGTGATCGCTGCTGCTGGTGGAGTGGAGACGACTCCACCTACAGTCTTCTTACCGCAACGCGAGTCGTACAATCCAGGTGGATTCGAGTGGGGCAGCACTCCCGAGCCGAGTGACTTTGAAGTTTGGACCTACGCTTACGACGTCAGCGGGCTGTCAAGTGTGACACTCAAATATCGAGTTGATGCTGATGGGTTTAATCCACTTGATTCATTTGATAATGAAACTTATGCAGGGGGGAGCGAAGTCGGTTCTTGGAGTAGCATCTTGATGTCGTCGAGTGACGTCGCTCCCCCTTCTAATATCCTGGCTCCGACCTATCGGGCCCTTCGCTATGGAGGGATGATCGAAGGGCTCGAAGACGTGTTGGTCGACTACTACGTCGAGGCAATAGACAATTTTGGCAATATTCAGCGCAGTGACATCCAGCATGTCTATATTGGGTCGAATGTCTCAACGGGAGGAGACCGGGTCACGGTCAGTCCATCGCCACCCCTGGCTGGCGAGGCGGTGACGATCTCTTATGATCCCAGCGGCGGCCCCCTCTCCGGCGCTTCTCAGGTGTTTCTACACTATGGATTTAATGATTGGGCAACCGTCGCGTCGCCCGACGTGCCAATGACATGGAATGCGACAAATTCGCGTTGGGACCTTTCGGTGCCCGTGAGCACCTCCGCCACGATGCTGGATATGGTATTCAACAATGGCAGTGGCACCTGGGACAACAATAACGGTCAGGACTGGCACTTTGCGGTCGAGGGCGCTGTGGTTCCGACGTTTGTGATGGACGGCATCCTGGATGCCAGTGCACAGCTGGTGGCATCTAATGCCGGGCGCAATCTGTATGCGGTGTTGGAGGGGGACGTTCTTTACCTGGCCACTGAGGACGCGGGGGAAGGAAGTGATGTTTTCATCTATCTGGCCGATACTCCGGGGCCAATGATTCCCGCCAACTGGGCCAAGAGCGGGCAAATTGCCGCCTGGGATGCATTCCTCGCCGACGAAAATGACAATGGATACGCCGGATGGTTCGACGCGCAAGGATCGACACAGATTGCTTCCGGTTCTGGAAGCGGCGTGCTCGAGGGAACGATCAATCTGGCCGAAGAGTTTGGCTCGCTGCCGACTGAGATTTATCTCGCCGTGGGGCTGTTCGCCAGTCAGAACGGCGGAGCACTGGTGAGCGGACAACAGGTTCCAGCCTCTCTCAATGCAAACGGCAACATCGATCCGGGAGAATACATTCTGCTTCAGTTGTCTGCATCCTATTCAGCCGACTTCGACGGTGACGGCGATGTGGATAGCCGGGATTTTCTCATCTGGCAGCGTAATCCGAGCGTGGGTAATCTGGCGGATTGGCAAGCGCAGTATGGATTGGGAGCCGGCTCGTCCCCGAGCCCGCTAAACACAGTGCCGGAGCCAGCACTAGTTTTCCCTTTGCTCATTTGCAGCGTATCATATCTGGTGTTAAGAAGATCTATTCGATGCAAGTCATAGGCATGAAGAAACTGAATTGTTTGGTGTTGTGGTTCGCAGCCGCGCCGTTGATGGTGCAGGCCCAATCGCCACCAGACCCGAACTATGTGCGCCAGCAAATCTATCCGTCATATCAATCTTTCAAGAACGACCTGTTGGCGACGGTTGGCATTGCCGATCCAGCGCAGCGTACGACGGCCTTGAATAGCTTTTGGAGCAACCTTCAGGCCGCGGGACAGGTTCCTTATGCTCAGGATGGACAGGTCGCGTTTCTCTATCGGGGAAATGTCGGCTCTACTTCCTGGCCCGGTGACTTTAATGGATGGAATCCGTCGGCCAGTTCTTGGCAGGGAACTCAGTTTGCCGGGACAGATTTGTGGATACTAGAAAAATCGTTCCCTTCTGATGCCCGACTCGATTACAAAGTCGTCTTGAATGGCTCGACCTGGATTCTCGATCCGGCCAACCCGCTGCAGATGTGGGGAGGTTTTGGGCCGAACAACGAGCTGCGGATGCCCGATTATGTGTTCCCCCAGGAAACCGTCCGCACGGCGGGCGTTCCGCAAGGAATCATAACCGGCAACATTACGACCGCCAGCACGAATCTGGGTTATAGCGTCAACTATCGCGTCTACACCCCCGCAGGCTATGCTGCCGAACAGTTGAGCAATCTGCCCGTGGTCTACGTTACCGACGGCCACGAGTATGCTGCGGATCATCTGGGCAGCATGATCGTGGTTCTCGACAACCTGATCGACTCGGGTGCCTTGCAGCCGACGATGGCTGTGTTTATTGATCCACGTGATCCGATCAGTGGGCAAAACCGTCGGGCTCAGCAGTACACGGGCAACGCAAGTTTTGCGAGTTTTGTGGCAGACGAACTGGTACCTCTGGTGGATGGGGCATATCGCACCGATGCCCGGGCTTCAAGCAGAACGATTCTCGGCACGTCGCTTGGCGGCGTGAATTCCGCCTACTTCGGTGCCACGCGCTCAGATGTATTTGAGAATATCGCCATCCAGTCGCCGTCGAACTTCAGCAGTATCTTCAACCTTTATGCCACGCAGTCACTACAAGAGCAAGTTGACCTGTTCGTCACCGCAGGCACGATCGGCGACGGCAGCGGCGGAGTGAATTTTACCAATCTACTGAACACCCATAATTACGACTATTCCTTTGTGCAAACAAACGAAGGTCATTCTTGGGGCAACTGGCGAGCGTTGCTTGACGATATCCTAATCAACCTGGTTGGACCAAGTGCCAGTGCCGACTTCGACAATGATGGCGACGTCGATGGTCGCGACTTTCTCGTCTGGCAGCGTAACCCTAATGTGGGCAATATCACGGATTGGCAAGCGCAGTTTGGCACCCCGAGTAGTTCCTTTCGGGCTGTCCCTGAGCCGACAAGTTTTGTGCTTCCATGGGTTTTCGCTGGAGTGTGGTGTACGCGACGCCGAAAAAAATCTTTGTTTTTTCCGGTCTGATTTGATCGCAGCGGTGTTGAATGCAGGGGCTGCTTTTCCTTTTCTGCGAGGAGGCGATCATGACAAGAGATGTGTCTTTTATTGCTCTCTTTTTGTTCTTGGATTGGGTAATTTCTCCTGCACGTGCTATGGACTTACCCTCGTTCACTCCGCTCAATGACTTAGGCACGGGGTTATACCTCGACCAGTTTCAAGGAGGCCTCTATCCTGGTGGGGAAAACCGCATGCCGACTCCACACCACGCTGCGGGAAGAGCATTCGCCAATCAGGTGCGACCGCGAAATACGGCTGGTCAACTTGACAGTGACGGTAATTATGCACTGCTCTCCATTGGCATGTCGAACACGACTCAGGAGTTCTGCAGCGGGAATTCAGTGACTGGTTGCGCATCTTATTCCTTCGTCGGGCAGGCCGCAGCACATCCTGATGTAAATAAAAACTCGCTTGTGATTGTCAATGGTGCCAAAGGAGGCAAGAGCGCCGCTTTCTGGGACTCGCCTAATGACGCGGAATACGACCGGGTCCGTGATCAAGTCCTAATGCCCATGGGGTTGAGTGAACTGCAAGTTGCCGCTGCGTGGGTCAAGGTGGCGAATCCGCGTCCCGAGAACTCCTTGCCCGAGCCCACGGCGGACGCGTATCTGCTAGTCGAGCAGATAGGGAACATTGTGCGTTCGCTGAAGGACCGGTATCCCCACATTCTGCAAGTTTACTTGTCTAGCCGCATCTACGCCGGCTACTCGACAACCACTCTCAATCCCGAGCCATATGCTTATGAATCGGGGTTGGCGGTCAAGTGGCTGATTGAAGCTCAGATTAATCAGATGGCTGGCGGGACGGTTGACCCGTTGGCAGGCGACTTGAATTATCTGAACGGTACGGCACCCTGGCTTTCATGGGGCCCTTACCTGTGGGCTGACGGACTGAATCCTCGGAGTGATGGCCTCATCTGGGAGCCAAGCGATTTTAATAGTGATGGTACCCATCCTTCAATCGCTGGGAGGGAGAAGGTGGGAAGCGAGCTATTGAAGTTTTTCCTCTCCGACCCACACAGCCAACCTTGGTTTCTGAGTGATTCGGCAGGTGACTTTGACAGCGACGGCGACGTCGATGGTCGTGACTTCCTGGTTTGGCAACGGGGTGGTTCACCCACTCCGCTTTCCGGTACGGAACTGACTGTCTGGCAAGCGAACTACGGAGCTTCCACAACTGCCTCTGCTAATGCCATCCCGGAGCTGGGTTCCGATATTTTATTGTTATTAATTGGCTTCGTTTTAAGCAGTACTCGCCTCATCAGGCACTAGTCTTGTTCAAGCGCATTTAAATTCTTCGTTTGCGCAGCAAATGACCTATCCGTCGACCTCGGTGAAGTTGGCAATTAGAATTCAGGTAATGATTTGATCGGTTTACTCAAGTGCTTCACCTCATGAGGGGTTTTGTCTGTGATTCAATTCCGAGTAGGGCATTGCCTAAAGTATTTCAGAATCGGCTTGGTACTTCGCTTGTTTTTTTCTTTGTCCACGATACTACTAGCGGCCGATTTTGCGACGGCGGTGGATGTCACGTTCAACATCCAATTGGTCAGTGAGTTGGATCCTATTGCTGGCAGCGGCAGTCGCTATTATGCCGACGTTTGGGGAAACGGAAACTTTGCGTACGTTGGAGCGGATGAGCCTGGCGGCGGTATCGCCATTTTCGATATCTCCAATCCGGCCAGCCCGCAATTCCTAACGGAGTACAGCGGCGACCAAATGGAGGACGTGGAAGTCCATAACAACATTGGGTATTTCAGTAGCGACGTTAGCGTCACGACCGGAACGGGCGTGGACATCGTCGATCTCAATCCAGCCAGTCCTACCTATCTCCAGCGCTTGAGCCGAATCAATGGGGCTATCGGTGGCCACAACAAGGTGCACACCGTTGCGATCGAGAATGGGTTTCTCTATACCGTCGACAATACCGCCAACCAATCCGTCACGGACTTCGTCAAAGTCTGGAACGTTTCGGATCCGTCGAATCCCCAATTCGTAACCAATATCGATCTTGGCCTGCCGAGCAGGATTGCATCGCACGAAGCCATTGCAGCGAACGGTCGGCTCTATGTGGCTAGCAAGAATAATAGCAACAACAGCGGCGACGGTTGGACCCACATTTACGACATCTCCAACGTCGGTACCACAGGTCCAGTGCTACTTAAAGCTTTTGAATCCGGACCCAGAACTCACACGAGCCGTCCCACGCCTGACGGCAAAACACTGATCGTCGCCGAGGAACGGCCCAACGGCAACGTGCATCTTTATGACATCTCGATGATCGATCAGCCGAATGACCCGGACACTCCACAATTGCTGAAAACACTTAACCGCACGAGCGTAGGCATCGAAGCCCACAGCCCGCACCATCCTCAAGTGCTCGGTAATTTACTCTTTTTGGCATGGTACGAGGCCGGCTTGCAAGTATTCAATATCGCCGATCCTGCCAATCCAGTGCATGTAGGTGCATTTGACACTTATGTTGGAACGTCGACCAACTACAACGGCAATTGGGGTGTGTATCCATTCTTGGGACTCGATAAGGTATTGCTAGGTGATCGGGCACGGGGACTCGTTATCGTGGACGCTACCCCAATAGTATCAACTGGTGACTTCGACTACGACGGCGACGTCGATGGTCGGGATTTTCTCGCTTGGCAACGGGGTCGTTCCCCCCTGCCGTTAAGTGCCAGTGATCTCGCTACCTGGCAAGGAGATTATTCGTCACCATTTACGGCGAACATTGCCGTGCCCGAACCCTCGGGGGTCATCTTGCTTTCGTGGGGAGTGTGCTTGATTATGTGTCAAAGTTTTCGTGCTAGAAATATACTAATTTAGATTGACACGCCATCAGCCCTGCCTGATAATTTGTGGCGTTCATGGCCTCCTTCCCCGGCGGGAGCGATTGGAGAATCGCTCGCGGAAGGACTGGGTGAACATGAGGGCACTTTCTGATTTGTCCTGTTGATCTTAATGGTCTCGGCACTCTGTCGGGGCAGGACTTCCTATTTGCAGACTTCACTTGTCTTGTATTGCTCTGCTTTTGATTAATCTACTCACAATCATTTTACACCAGGGAATCCTGCTACATTCGAGTTGTCAACATCTTTGGAGTTCCTATCGATGCACCAGGCCTTCAGTTCACTGATCAAATGTTTTTCCTTTGTAATTCTAGTATTCCAAATAGTTTCTGCCGGGGCGATCACCATTCCCACTGTTACCGTTGGAAATCCTGGCAACGCTCTGGATTCAACTGGTTTCGGTGCCGTTTCGTATAGTTATAACATTGGCACGACTGAGGTGACGAACGCTCAATATGCGGCTTTTCTAAACGAAAAGGCTAAGAGCGATCCGCTATTCCTTTATAACACCAACATGGGTTTCAACGACCGTGGCGGTATCACGCGTAGCGGGACAGATGGAAGCTATAGCTATGTTGTGAGAAATAACATGAGTAACAAGCCCGTGAACTATGTGAGTTGGTTCGATGCAATCCGCTTTGCTAATTGGTTGAACAATGGACAAGGAGCCGGAGACACAGAATCTGGTGCCTACACGATTCTTGGCGGTACCTTCAACCCCAGCAATGGCACAAGTATCATACGCAACCCTGGTGCGACATGGTTTCTGACAAGTGAGGATGAGTGGTATAAGGCAGCTTACCATCAACCAGCCGTCCAAGGAGGCGACAGCGACAACTATTGGGATTACCCAACCGCCACTAATAGCGTGCCCACGATTGCCTTAGCGAACCTTGTGGGAGACATCAGCAATCCTGGTCCAAATGTCGCCAACTACAATCAGGGTGCCGACTGGAACGGTCTGGACGGCAACGTGACTACCGTTGGTAGCGCTGGCCTCTTGAGCAATAGCTTTTACGGTACAAGCGATCAAGGAGGCAACGTCTCTGAGTGGACTGAGCGACAAAGCACGATAACAGCCACAAGTCGCAGCTCTCGAGGGGGCGCATTCAATTTTGTTGCGAGCGGAATGCAAGCGACCAACGAGGCGACCAGCAGCGCAACGACTGAGGTTTTTGGCCGAGGATTCCGAGTCGCCAATGTGGCGATGAATTCCGGTTCTGGTGCAGATTTCGATAACGACGGGGACGTTGATGGCCGAGATTTCCTTGTCTGGCAACGTGGTGATTCGACGACTCCACTGAGTGCTGCAGATCTGGCAGCATGGCAGTCAAATTACGGCACACCCTTCTCTGCTGCTGTCAAGGTCGTGCCAGAGCCATTGGGAATAATTCTCTTTGTGGTTGCGCTGCCAGAGTTGGTCGCGATCCTATCCCGTCGGCAACATGGATCGATGTGCCATCGAAAAAAAAGATTTATGGAGAGACCACATATGACATGTTCTGAGAATTGATCGGATCTTATCTCACCTGCTGCAAATCGTTTAATTGCTTTCAGAGATCACATCTAGGAGTTGAGCAGATGAAGTATTTATCTGGCTACACATTGTTATCTATTTTTTCATCCAGAACCCTTACTTGGGCATTCGCCTTAGGGTTTTTCTTAACGAATTTCGTCCAAGGAGCATTTCTAACCAGGACCTGGAACGGGTCCAACGCGAATTGGGCCCTTAACGGGCAGTGGACGCCGATAGGTTTTCCGAACAACGATGCAACCAACACCTTTCATGCAATCATCAATTCAGGAAGGCCAGTGCTGAATGTGGACATCACCCTTGACCAGATAACCTTTAACGGCGGGATCATCGCGGGTACGAAGAATTTGACGATTCTTAATTCCACAACTTGGAGCGGGGGCGAATTTACCGGAACAGGTACCTGGACCCTCTCCGGCACAGTGACATTGGACGTGAGCGATAAAAATCTAACCGGCAATCGCCAGGTGGTGAGTGGCGGCACGACCACCTTGAGCGCGGGGAACCTGCATCTTTACGCACCCGGCAATGCCAGCCTTGCGCCCACCTGGACCAACAACGGCACGTTCAATGCCACGGACGAAGCGGATATCGTGCTGCAGGACTTCGGCGGTTCACGTCCCCGAGTTATCAACTCCGCTACCGGCACCTTCAACAAGAGCGGTGCCGCCACCGAGACAATCATCTCCACGGAGTTCGACAATGCGGGAAGCGTCAACGTCAACTCCGGCAGTCTCGGCCTCTACGGTGGCACTGACACGGGCAGCTACACGCTCGCTTCGGGAACGGAACTGAACTTCTACGGCGGGGTTCGCACAATCAATAGCGGTGCAAGCTTCAGTGGTGCCGGAACCGTCGGGATTCAAAACAGTAGTGAAGTGCAAGTCGAGTCTTCTACGACCTTCACTGCCCCGTTATTGCTCAACGGTGGAGTCCTCAGCGGCTCGGCAAGCGTAGCGATCAATGGTGGGTTTCATTGGATGGGTGGCACCCAAACCGGCACCGGCACGACGACCCTCTCCGGCGCGGTCACACTCGATGGGGGTGATAAACATCTGACCGGCAATCGCCAGGTGGTGAGTGGAGGTACAACCACCTTGAGCGCAGCGAATTTCCATATCTACGCACCGGGGGACGAGAGTACCGCTCCCACCTGGACCAACAACGGCACGTTCAATGCAATAGACGAAGCGGATATCGTGCTGCAGGACTTCGGCGGTTCACGTCCCCGAGTTATCA
>CALALR010000009.1 GCA_937925545.1 uncultured Planctomycetaceae bacterium | reverse complement strand
ACCCCCGACATCCACGTTGTAAGCGTGGCGCTCTAGCCAACTGAGCTAATCGCCCATGCCCTTATACATGGCGAGCCTTCGATGGTATCTTTTTTGGCAGCGGGTTGTCTAGGGCCAAATTATCCAATCTCAGTGGTTTGTAGTCTGTGGAAAACTACTGACAATGGCCTGCTGACGGCGGAGAATTCCTTCCCCGGGTTTTTCCTTGGCAGTGAGAAGTGTATTGAATGGTAATTGAACTGCTGGCAACACTAATCCTGGCGACTCATCTGGTCGCGATGAATTTGGCGAGTGCGGGGCCGCTCTGCTTCTTGTGGATTCCCTGGGGGAGCCACGGTGACGGAAATGGACGGGGAAGGGATTTGCTCCCGCGGATGATACGCTGGTCAGTTGTCGCCTATCTGGTCGGTATGGTAACCGGCGGATTGCTCTGGGTTGTTTTACCAGGTGACGGACTTTCGCAAGCTCTGGCCAGATTCCCGATGCGTGCCTACGGTTTTGCCGCCGCAGAATTAACTTTTTCGCTAGCCTGTTTACTGCCATTGGCTTTGACTTGGAATCGATTGCAAGACAGGCCATGGCTTGGGAAGCTGTTGGCCATCTTGTCTGCGACCAATCTGCTCTACCATTTTCCACCACTGATGGCAGTCATCGGACAATTGACAGTGAATCCCCATTGGTCCACCGAGCCCATTCTCACTCGATCGGCAGTGCTTGGATTGATGTCGAAGGGACATGTTTTGGCATTGTCGTTCCACTTCGGTCTATCATCGATCGTGGTGGCGGGATGTGCAACGCTGTTGCTCGCTTCTCAAGTGTCAGAACCAACGGCCCTATTTCAGAGAATCATTCGTCGCGCGGGAATCGCGGCATTGCTATCCACATTGTTACAGATCCCTGTAGGTATATGGCTACTGGCTAGTACATCTTCAGCGGCACGCAACTCATTGATGGGGGGGAGCCTGGCAGGTTCACTAGCGTTCGTCGCAGCATTAACTGGAATGATTCTCTTGCTCCAGCGACTGATCAGCATTGTATTGGGAGATTGCAATCGCAGAACACTTCTGGAAACTTTTTGGCTCTTGATCGTCGTCATTATATTAATGACTGGCACGTTGCGATGGTCACGAATACCAAAAATAAGAGCAGACCTACAGCACGACAACGTCAGCGCACAGGCGGAGGCAATTGACTTTATTGGCTTTGAAGGATAGCCAGGTGCCTCTTTCCAGCGGGGCTGGGTTACAATTCACTCGTTTCAGGTTCTTTTTTGCACTCTTCGAGTGGGCCGCCAGGCAGTTTACCCGCCTTGATTAGTTCGCCGTAAGTAGGACTTGTATCATCACCTTCCACGGAGTGCATTGCCGCGACTTTCTCGAGAGCCTCGATGATCTTTTCAGGGTTCTTGGCATCTTTCTTTCGATCGAGCAAGGGCAGAAAGTGCACACCATAAGGATTATGCTGCTTGCGAGATTTACCTTGATGACAAACCCAGCACTTGGCTTCTTTGACTTGAATCGCCCAGTCGCTTTCTTTGTCGTCGCCGACATAGAGTTTGACAAATTCTTTTTGGAACTGAATGACAGCCTCTGCTGGCTGAACAAGACACCCAGCAAATAATAATAGGACAGTGAAGCAAATAACTGGACGATAGCTCATTGGAAGCGGACCTCTTTCAATGGAGATGACAAAGTTTTCTACGAACAACAGTGATTGGTTATTACGAGAGTTTTAGTAGAAAATGCTGGACGAAAGTTGTCAAGGAATGATTGCATGCAGCTCGTCAGGGCCGTGTACCGCGATGCAACATGGCAAAATACCATTTCGGCACGACTAATTCATATGTTTGACGACCGCATCGCCGAACTCGCTGCACTTGAGGATCGTAGCGCCTTCCATGAGTCGCTCGAAGTCGTAAGTGACAGTCTTGGCACTAATCGCACCGTTGAGCCCGCGAATGATAAGATCAGCCGCTTCGGTCCAGCCGAGATAACGTAACATCATTTCTCCGGAAAGGATCACCGAACCGGGATTTACTTTGTCTTGGCCTGCATATTTAGGAGCAGTGCCGTGAGTTGCCTCGAAGATGGCGTGTCCGGTTTGATAGTTGATATTGCCCCCCGGTGCGATGCCGATGCCACCGACACAGGCAGCTAGCGCATCGCTAATGTAGTCTCCATTAAGATTGAGTGTGGCGATCACATCATAATCAGCAGGTCGAGTGAGGATTTGTTGCAACATCGCGTCGGCGATGACGTCTTTAATTACGATGCCTGCACCAGGCTTGCCTTGGGGTATCTCACACCATGGCCCACCATCAAGCTCCTTCGCTCCAAAGTGAACGCGCGCACATTCGTAACCCCAATCACGAAATGCACCTTCAGTGAATTTCATGATGTTGCCTTTATGTACCAGCGTTACCGAGCGGCGTTGGTTGTCGATGGCATATTGAATAGCGGCCTGCACGAGACGCGTGGTGCCTTCCTTGCTGACTGGCTTGATACCGATGCCGGCAGAATTGGGAAAGCGGACCTTCTTCCACTGGTCTGGAAAGGCTTCCGAGAAAAGCTTGCTGAATTTCTGACAGTCGTCGCTTCCAGCTTGGAACTCGATGCCGGCATAGATGTCCTCAGTGTTCTCCCGGAAGATGACCATGTCAGTCTTTTCCGGTTCTTTTACAGGCGAGGGAACACCGCTGAAGTATTGGACGGGCCTGAGACAGACATAAAGATCCAGAATTTGTCGAAGCGCCACATTGAGTGAACGTATGCCGCCTCCCACGGGAGTAGTCAGAGGACCTTTGATTCCGACAAGAAGCGTGCGGAAGGCTTCAAGAGTCTCGTCTGGCAGCCAATTTCCAACCGAGTTAAATGCTTTCTCGCCTGCGAGAACTTCCTGCCAATGAATGCGACGTTCGCCTCTGTAAGCTTTTTCAACTGCGGCATCGAATACAAGCTGGCTGGCCCGCCAGATATCTGGGCCTGTGCCATCTCCCTCGATAAATGGGATTGTAGGGTTGTTTGGGACTTCCAGTCGGTCCCCTGACTTCTTTATTGGTCGGCCCGATGTGGGTGAGGTCATAGCAGTTTCTCTCTCTAATTCATCGCATTATTGGGCCCTTTCCTACAAGCGAAGAACCCCAAGCAGGTAGCAGCCGATTTTTGACGTAGCCTTACTGATTCGTCAATGGGCCATCGTAACAGGCCTCATCTGTCGGCTGTAGCCGGTAAATTGGTACAAGTCGGTAATTGCTCTCCCCTAAGCCAGTTGTTACGGAATTCGCCTGCTTCTATATTTAGTCACTGACGGCAATTCTGTTCGCAAATATTCCTGTTCTATTGAGGACTTCTGCTATGATCCAACCATCTAACCCTGATCGAAGAGATTTCCTGGCGACTCTGGGAGCCACCGGGGCCGGAATCTCTCTCGGGAGCTTTCCCTCAACCCTACTTGGCGCTGAAGAGGATTCCCCCATGCCATTCAAGATCTCTGTCGCCGAATACTCCCTGCACCGGATGATTGCTCGGGGCGAGCTCGATCCAAGGGATTTTGGGCCTTTTTGTAAGAAAAATTTCGACGTGGATGCTGTGGAATACTGGATGGGACCCTATGCAGATAAGGCCGAGGATCGTGCCTACATGGACGAAATGCACAAGAGAAGCGAAGACGCAGGTGTCAAAGGGCTTCTCATTATGGTTGACATTCCCAACGGGGAGGGCAATTTGGGTAATCCAGATGCTAGCAAACGTCAGCTGGCAGTAGAGAAGCATTACCCCTGGGTTGATGTGGCCAAGCGCATGGGTTGCCACTCGATCCGGGTGAATGCCCGTTCCGAAGGGTCTCGAGAAGAACAGGCCAAGCTAGCAGCCGATGGTTTGCGTAAACTTTGCGATTATGCTGCCCCACAAGAGATTAATGTGCTCGTTGAGAACCACGGCGGATTCTCGTCCGATGCAGCCTGGTTGGTTGGGGTAATTCGCAGAGTAAACATGCTGAACTGCGGCACTTTGCCAGATTTTGGCAATTTTCAGACTAGCCCTGGGGTGTGGTACGACAAATACCAGGGGGTCGAGGAACTGATGCCCTTTGCTAAGGCTGTAAGCGCGAAGTCCCATGTATTTAACGAGCAGGGGGACGAGGCCGAAATAGACTATAAAAAAATGGTTCAGATCGTGCTTGATGCAGGTTACAACGGGTACATAGGTATCGAATGGGAGGGAGCTGTACCGGAAACCGAAGTGGAGGGGGTCATGCTCACCAAACGATTGCTGGAGAAATGTCGAGAAGAGGTTTCTTAGAACCTGCTTAACTAACTGAGAGCCCGGAAAAGGCGGCCAGATAGGCCGCCTTTTTTGCTGGATTTACCACTTCTGCTAGCAAATCCAAATTGTCCGAGAGTTTAGAGCGAATTTAGTGGACAGACCGGAAAACGGGACATCGTTGCCTGCCTATTTCTTAGGCATTCAGGCGTTTACCCCTATTAGGCAGCAGGTGCCCGAAAATAGGCAGCCCTAGTCATTCGACGTAAGTGCAAGCAGTGCAAGGGTCTACGTGATTCATTTGCTCGCTAGCTGATACTGGGAGCAAACACGGAGGCCGTAGGGGCACTTCGACACGGAAACCCTGCAAGAAAGCGTAAGGAGACACTTATCGTGCTAGCCCAAGCTCAAGAAACCTATCGGGAAGTTCTACAAGTCGCCGACAATCTTTATCGTCAAGATCCTGATTGGGTGACCTTTTTTCGTGAAGTTCTCGGTATAGACGGAATAGTTCGGACCCGGTTTCCCTCCTTTGAGGAGCTCACCAAGTTCGAGCAAACCGATGAATTCGAACGAATTCAAAAAATGCTGGTCAAGTTGCGGGAGAAGCGAAACTCTTCGGATCCCGATTCAGAACCCACCCGAGTGATTACCGTCCGCCTGCCCAAGAGCATGCACGAATACCTGCGGACCGAGGCCCATGACCTGCGTACCAGCATGAACAAACTATGCATTTCCAAACTCCTGCAGGTGATTGGCGAGGAGATGATCCCCAACGAACGATCGGGAAATGCCAAAGAATCGGCTCAATCGGCTGCACCCGCCGCTCAGCACCGGCCGGCGACAAATCATCAGCTAGGTAGCCAGGTTTCCCAACCGCAGCCTTCACAAGGCAATTATCAACCCCAGACAGCGGTTGCGAATCACCAGCCACAGACTCTGCAGATGCCATTCAAGCCAGCTCAGCCCCGATTTTAAGGCTTGCCGATAGGTTGTCTTGAGGCACCGGTTGAAGAGTCTCTAAAGTAGAATGTTCGGGAAAGCCCCGGCCGAACTCGTCGGTCGGGGCTTCCTCGTTTTTATAAGTATCCAAAGAGGATCTGTAAGCCGGGTTCTGTAATCCGCCAAGACGGATCGGCGACCATTCATCTACAGCCACAGTTGCCCGTGGCTTCTAGCGGCCTACCCGGAAGTCATAGCGAGCCGGACAGGCTCTGCTCCCTGTTTGGCCTTGCACCGGGTGGGGTTTACCAAGCCAGACGAGTCACCCCGTTTGCTGGTGCGCTCTTACCGCACCTTTTCACCCTTACCGGGGGAGCCGTCAGCCTTTAGCTCTCGACCTTATTCGGATAGGGCCGAGAGCATATGGCTGACAGCTCCCCTTAGGCGGTATCTTTTCTGTGGCACTTTCCCTAGTCTTGCAACCGGTGGGCGTTACCCACCACCCTGTCCTGAGGTGCCCGGACTTTCCTCCCGTTCTCACCTAGAGAACCGGCGGTCACCCAACCCTCTCTGGATCGTAAATATCATATCGTGCAAAAGCAGCAAAAGCGAATAGTTAGGTCATTTTGTCTTACCGACAAGCCAGGAAAACTTGTTTCCTGGAACCCTCCATCTCCTTGGCGATAGGGGACTCCTAAATTTTGACCTATCTTAATTAGGCATTAGAATAAATTGATAGGAAAACACTTATCGACTGGCATTCCCCCTAATTGAGGTATTCCCTTTAGGGAAGCAAGATGCCATTCTAAGCATGTTTACACCTTTGCCCCATTTCCAAGACCCACAAACAGAGAATAGAGAAATATGTCGAATAGCATGAAAGACCGTATCGCCGCATTGACTCCTAGGCAGCGGGAAGTGGTTCGGCTGGTAAGTCTGGGATGCATTGTAGAAGAAATTGCCTACATTCTAGATTTGGCAGTGAGTACCGTAGATAATCACAAAGCCGCCGCCATGAAAACCTTGGGAACCGATAAGGCCACCCTGCTGACGCGTTTGGCCATCAAGTACAAGATCAGTCCCTTGGATGACAAACTGACTCGCGCTGAAAAGCGTAAAAGCGGTCGCTCAAACGACGGTTGGAATTAAGGATTGCCCTGGCAACTTGACATGGATTTTGATTTTAGGAGTGGATTGCTTTGCTGTCCTAGCAATACTTCTTCCTTCGCAATCCATGCAATTCTGGGCCAGGGTTTTGTAACTGCTGCAAAATAATTGTAGTGTGGGGCGCTGATGCTGAGCCTCATTTTGGGAAGCTATTCTGATTAGATAAGCTACTCATGCACTTTTGGGGCAAGCTTGTCGATTCGGCCCATTTGGCATCATATTCGCACTAAAGTGACCTGAGATGCATCCTAAGCAACTCAGGTGGTGGACGGAAAAATACCATTCTTTAGCATTAAGGAGACTATCTATGCTTAGCCCAGCTTTACTCTTTGCCTGTGGTGGATTTGTACTCTATTGCACCCTCGACATTCTGCGCTCTGTGGCCAGTGCTCCTTATGAGAGCAAATAACAACCTTCTGGGTTCCTTTACTATTGATTCCACTCGGCTGAGTAAGTTCGGCTTTACTGACGAAGCGGGGTGAGTGTTGACTCATCCCGCTCAAATGCCGATTGAGCTATTGCTCAAAGACTGCGTGTTTCACAGAACTCGTCGCTCCGGCCCGGGAGGTCAACATCGGAATAAGGTCGAGACTGCCGTCGTTGTGGAACATCTCCCTTCGCACCTTCGTGCTGAGGCCTCAGAACGCCGAAGCCAGGCTCTCAATCGTGAGACGGCCATACAACGCTTGCGCGTTCAATTAGCACTACAGGTGCGAACTCCTCTAACAGAAGTCTCTGATAAGTGGCTGCCAAGCCAATTATGGATCAGTCGGACTGCTGCAGGTCGAATTTCTGTTAGCACGTCACATCAGGATTTTGCGGCTTTATTGTCTGAAGCTTTGGATCTCTTGGCTTCCCTCAATTATCAAATTCCACTTGCCGCAAGTCGACTCGGCATTACAAATTCTCAATTGGTGAAATTTCTTAAGCTTGAGCCTCAGGCCATTCTCTCTGTAAATCAACATCGGGAAAACCTGGGTCTTTCGGAACTAAAGTAGTTCTCAAACAGACCGATTCCTCAAGTGCTTCATCTCGCATGTGGAAGCTCACTCATTTACAATGCGAAGGAACATCTATCATAAATGTGCAACTGGTGGGTTCATAAGCGTAGTTAGATTGGCAAGAATTCAGTCCGTTCAAATCAAACTTGAATGCTTGCGATATTAGCTACTTGCATATTGTTGGACGATAATGCTCACGTACCCAACTGATCACCAAGTATTTATTTGGCCGGACTTCAACAATCATTCTCAGGCAAGCTATGGTAACTGTATTATTCGATATTGATGGGACTCTAATTCAAACGGGAGGGGCAGGGCAGCGGGCGTTTGCTGATACCTTCCGTACACTGTTTCACATCGATAAGATCTCAGCGGATGTATTGTTTGCAGGTCGTAGTGACCGTGCCATTGCTGAAGATTTGATGACCGTTCATGGAATTGTTGCCGATGACGGAAGTTGGCTCCGATTCGTCAATGCATTTGTGCCACGACTCGTGGAAGTGCTCCCCGAATGCCAAGGTGCAGTTTTGCCAGGGGTCATTGAATTACTCGACGAACTCGAAAAGTCAGACCAGGTTTTGTTAGGGCTTCTGACTGGAAACATTGCCGAAGGTGCACGTGCCAAGCTTTCCTATTATCAACTTTGGAACCGATTTGCATTCGGCGGATTTGGAGATGACTGGACAGATCGCAACGACATTGCCGCCGCCGCACTCTCGGCTGCTCGGTCCTACAGCTCACAATCGCAATTAGAGCCTCAGCGGAACCATGATTCTGAATCCGAATCGGTCATTGTCATTGGTGACACACCGGCTGATGTGCAATGTGCCCGGAGTATTGGGGCTTATGCGATCGCAGTCTGCACCGGTGGCGCCTCGCGCGAACAACTTCAAGCCGAAGAGCCTGATTTGCTCCTCGATGATTTAACCGGATTCGAAGTGATCATTCAGCAAATTAACTCTGTCATCGTGTAAAAGAATTGAACGCAATCTTTGCAAGGAGAACCCGTGCAGCTCTCTCCGCAATCTACAGCGAGCGACGGCGCAGCGAATCTCCCAAATTGGACTTTCGTGCAGAGGCATGGCCTGCTCTTAGTCGGTATATCACCCATTGTGGCCAATTTGATCGGCAGCGCATTCAATATCATGTACAACCAACAGCAGATATGGCCGATTTTATCCGAGATTCAACGTGAGCGATTTGACCTCTGTTGGCAACTCTTCAACCTATTGGTCTATCCTGTGGCTGTCGCCTTTTGGGCTACTCCGCTGCTATTATTGCGGGGAATTCATAGATCGTTGTTGCTCGGAGAAAAGGTGAACCCTGAGACCTTGGCAGTTGCCCAACGCAAAGTCATCAATCTGCCTTGGTGGATTTTAATCGTCGCCGGTGTCAGTTGGTTGATCTGTATCCCCGTGTTCCCTCTGGCTTTGTATGTGTTGCCCGATAAGTTATTGCCGGCTGTTGTCTGGCACCTGGTCACTTCTTTTGTCACCTCTTCGCTAATTGCAATCACTCACAGTTTTTTCGCGGTCGAATTGGTCAGTCAACGGGCGCTCTATCCCGTGTTTTTTCGCCAATCGAGTCCGGCCAAGGTTCCAGGGGCCGTTCCCCTCGATATCACGGCACGAGGAATCTTGTGGGCGTTATCCGCAGTGGTGAGCCCTATCGTCTCGTTAGTGTTGTTATTGATCGTGCCGGATGCCACTCATCAGTCTCCGGCATTTGGCGTGGCAGTAGGCCTGGTGGGAATTGCTTTCGGGCTCACCACGGCCTGGATGCTTAGCAAACTCGTGGCAGTGCCCGTACGTCAATTGCGTGACGCTTCAACTCGTGTGGCTGAAGGGGATCTCGATGTTCGTGTGAATTTGCAACGGGCCGATGACTTTGGCCCTTTGATCGATGGATTCAATTCCATGGTGGAAGGACTGCAAGAGCGCGAGCGGCTTCAGGAGACTTTTGGCCGCCATGTCGGTCAGGAAGCTGCCGAGCAGATTCTGCAGCATGGGGACGGACTGGTGGGTAGCGAGCTGGTAATTACGGTGATGTTTGTGGACGTAAGGGATTTCACTGCCCATTCATCAACCCATTCGCCACAGGAAGTCGTGGCTGCGCTCAATATCTTTTTTCGCTCGGCGGTAGAAACGGTTGAAAGCCATGGTGGAATGGTGAACAAATTTCTCGGGGATGGATTCATGGCCCTGTTCGGGATAGGACTCCAGCAGACGGACCACGCCGTCCAGGCGGTGATGGCCGCCCAAAAGATGCTTGGTGGGTTGGACGACTTAAGCGCCGAATTGGAGCAGGCAGGCTGGCCGGGGCTTCAGGTCGGCGTGGGTATCAATACCGGGCCGGCTATCGTCGGTAGTATTGGGTCCCCCAAGCGTCAGGAGTACACGGCAATTGGGGACACCGTGAACGTCGCATCCCGGGTGGAATCTCTGACCAAAGTGCTGGGTTACTCCCTCTTGATCACGGAAGCTACCAGGCAGCTTTTGCCGGAAACGGTCCCTTGTATCCCTGTACCTCCCCAGTCTGTCAAAGGTAAGGGCGAACCGCTCCAGATCTGTGCAATTGCCGAGAAATGAGTCCGTTTCAGCGGTATCTTCCCCAGCAGGTCTCCCTTGCCGGCAGAGTGCTTGCAACCGCTAAAGTCTGCCTGAGCGGTCTCTACGGAAAAAATGGGGCAACTGTTGCCTGCGGCATAAGCGTCTCTCGATAACTACCCCAGTGGTCCGTTTGAACCTCCTGCTATAGCTATCATGCAACTACGGATTCTTTCAATCGTTGTACTATTGTCGTTCGTAACGATTGTGGGAGGCTGCGCTTGTCCTTGTGCAAAGTGCGGGGTGCCTCGTACACCTCGCGCGCCTTGCATCCACGATCTCTGCGACTGCAATCAGCCACCACCAGATATTGCCAATGTGATTCCAACCAATGGAGATCTGTTGCCACTGCCGGCACCTACAGAGACCTATCAAGTGCTCACCGCGGCAACCTGCCAATGCAACGCGGCGACCAACAATGCAGTTGCAAACATGGTCGAACTTGAGCGGCATTGGGCCATGGTCATCATCCAGTGCGACACCAAGGGAGTGCAAGAAAACTTTTGCCTCGACCGCGACCTTCTTTCCCTGCATGCCTGTACGATACGCAACGAGACGGCTGGTGCAGCCCTCACAGCCTATTATCAACTTGCCGGTCTGGAAGCACAGCATCACCATCTGCAACATGCGCTGAGCGAATCTGAGAAATCGCTCAGTCGGGTTGAGAAGATGCGTGAGTCGGGCATTGAACTCCCTGACGGCATCAATCGCACCGCGATTCTCAAACAGATCAATCAAATGGAAGATCAGCTTACGCAGATGGAGTACTTAAGGCTCCAACTAAACGGTCAACTTCAGAAGTTAATCGGCTGCCCATTAAATGAACATGCCTTCTATTGGCCTGAGATGGATTGGCATCCTGAAATGAGTCCTGTCGATGCCGAATTAGAGCTTGCCGTAGGTCTGCAGAATCGCCACGATTTGCGAGGACTGGAGCTATTGCTCTGCAATCTGGAGAAGATAACGCTGCCTGTTGCCCGAGCGGTGTTGCACTATGCCGATTCCACGGTGGGTTCGGTCGAGCCACGTAGTGGAATTATACATGTCTTGCGATGTTGCAAATGCAATGAACATGAAGTCCCGGTGCGTTGTCGCCAACTTGCCATGTTCTACGACGACACCGAAAGTAAAGCGACTGCAGAGATTAAGAATGCCGTCTATAAAATCGGACTTCAGCAGCACCGGATCGTGATCGCACAACAAACGCTTCTCGATCTACGGGATCGATTGGATCAGCTCATTAAAACCCGGGATGTAGAGGATGTAGCTATCTTCCAAATCAGTGCCCTCCGCATAGAAATTGACCAGGCCGAGTCTGCCCTGATCGAGCAAGTGGTAGGTTTAAAACTGGCGCAAGTAGAACTGAAAAAAGCCCAGGGGTTGCTGTCGACCGAATGTGGTTTCGAACCCCAACTGTGTTTGGAAGGCTGCTGCAATGGGGCGTGCATGCGTTGTGAAGGTGGATTGGGATACGGTTGCCAGTGTGGTAACTGCAAAACAGAAAGCTGCCAGAATTGCCTTTTGAAACCATCAAGCCGCTGCGACTGACGATTAGTTCGACGACCGAATGACGTGTGCCCCGCGGGCTGGCGGTGTGACAAACGCGGAGGCATCGACGCCGGTTTGTTCGCGATAGGTGGTCAAAACAGCTTCGGCAATTCGGGACGCATGATCCGTGTGGACCAAGGCGACGGTCGAACCGCCGAATCCTCCGCCCGTCATCCGAGCACCGATGACTCCGGCTTCGCTACCGAGCGCTCGCTGTGCTTCAACCAGCGTGTCGAGTTCCGGGCAACTTACTTCGTAGTCGTCACGAAGTGACGCGTGACTGCCGTACATTAAACTGCCGACCGAGTTCCAATCACCGGAAGCGATTTTCTCGGCAGCTTTTGTCGTTCGTTCAATCTCGCTAATGACATGGCGGGCTCGGCGAAAGTGGACGTCGTCGAGATTGTCTTGATTTTGCTCAAGTATCTCGGATGTCGCCTCACGTAGCGAAGGAACTTGCAAAATCTTAGCCGCCGCCTCGCACTGCTGGCGGCGTTCCGCATATTCACCACCCGTGAGTTCATGTTTCACATTCGAGTTGATTATCAGCACCGTCACGCTGGGGTCAGCCAGAGGAACCATCCGAGTACTCTGGTCACGGCAATCGAGCAGCATCAAGTTTCCTGCTTCACAGTGTACACTGCTAAATTGGTCCATGATGCCGCACGGGACACCAGCTCCCCGATGTTCTGCCTGCTGGCACGCGAGCGCTTTTGTCTTGGGCTCAAGGTGGTAATCGGCAAGCTCCTCGAGCAAAGTAGCGGTAGCCACTTCCAATGCTGCACTGCTGGAGAGCCCCCCTCCTAAAGGCACTGTCGAATCAACTACCGCATCAAATGCAGGCGGCACGAGTCCATGTTCAGCCGCAGCTTCAAACACACCGCGGATGTACTTCGCCCAAGTTGGCAACGGAGGAGAGTGTTCGCCGGCAAGGCAAATTGCCTGCTCCTCTTCGATGGTTGCACTAAAAATTTGCGCGGCACGTAGGGAACGGCCTGATTCACAGAAATCGCCAGCCATCACGGTGTAACGATCGATTGCCATCGGTAAGACAAATCCATCGTTGTAGTCGGTGTGCTCGCCGATGATGTTTACACGGCCGGGAGCCGCCACCACGACGGTTGCCGGGCGTCCGAAGCGTTTTCGAAAAGTAGTTGCCGCCCGTTCTGCCAGGCTATCAAGTGGTAGGTCATCGGTCAGTCCCGGATTGCTCATCGTTTCCTAGCTTTCGCAGTTTAATGTTTTTGAACCATACGTCATTGCCATGATCCTGCAAGCCAATGTAACCCTTGCGAGCGAAATCTTTAATGGCACGCTGAAACTTGTGTTCAGTCCCATCAGGTCGCATGCCAGGTTTATCAAATTCGTCGCAATTCAGTTCAGCTACGAGTTGATCGTTGACAAAAGACGAAATAATCGGGCCTTCGCAGCGGACCCGCAGATTGTTCCACTCTCCCGGCTCGCGTGTGGCAATGAAGGCAGGAGGCACGAGATCGTAAATCGCGCCGAAGTCATGCAGACCGCTTCCAGGAGGCGAGTAAATTTGCACTTCAAGGCCAGAATAAACGGGATCGGCCAGATCTTCGACTCGCACAAAGACTCCGGAATTACACTCTCCGGGCGTCAGTTTTACATCGCACGCAAATTCAAAATCGCCGAATTCTTTGTCATACACTAGCAAATAACCACCAGCACCATGGGTGTTGATGGCACCATCTTTGACGATTCCCTCAGCCAGCGGCTGGCCGTTGTTGTTCTTCCAATTAGCCAGACTCTCGCCATCAAATAAGAGCATCCACCCCGCAGCTTCTTCTTCAGGGGAGAGTTTATTGTCAGCAGCAATCGTGGGTGAACAAGCCAGAAAGAGCAAAGCGATCGCGAGGGCAATACGTGGGGGCGAAGAGTAAAAAGATTTCGTCATTTAGACTTCTTTCATGCGAGATATGAGAAGACACAAACAAAAATTACTTCAGAGATTCTAACGACATTATTAGCATTCTTCTAGTGATTCGAATTCACATATCTATTTTTTGGTCGACGGTCCTCTTGACCGTAGCCTGGGGCAACGCCCTTTAGCGGCCGAAGTGTTTTGGCCTTTGGCCAAGTTAGAGGTTATCAGACTTGCCGGTCAGGTTGACTATCAGCTCCCATGCTTCATCCGCACTAGCGATTTGGCCCTCAAGCTGG
This sequence comes from uncultured Planctomycetaceae bacterium, assembly GCA_937925545.1. Classification (GTDB taxonomy): domain Bacteria; phylum Planctomycetota; class Planctomycetia; order Pirellulales; family Lacipirellulaceae; genus Bythopirellula. The sequence goes on along the minus strand of CALALR010000009.1, from coordinate 260,133 downwards.
GCATCGCGAACTGCGGTGAGCAACGAACCAAAATGAGGTCCGGGATCCATGCCTCGGCTTACGAGATCGTCACCTGTGATAAGCGGTGGGGGATTCAATTGTGCTGCAGGGAGCGCCATTCGCTCGACACAATGCTTCACACCGGCGTGTGCTGATCCAAATACTGCACGTGCAAGTGCAATGAGTTCCTGCGCCCCCTCCTCCACGAGCACGCGTTGAAGTTTTGGCCAACGTAGCGTATTTGCCTCCTGTACGGTTGCCAGATTCTTCACCAGCCAGACGGCCAACTCGATCTGCTTGTTCGACCAGCGAAATCTTCGACCACAGGAGGCCACCTGCCGAGGGCCGCATACTTTGTGGAGCAACGCCGCCAGAGCAGTCGAGAGATTCTCCGATTCGAGGCGCTGGACAATCTCAAGCGTGCTCTGCCAGGTTGGCGTATTGTTTGCAGCCTCGTTGGCGAGTTCCGGTAACAAAGGTTGCAACAGACCACTCTCATGCAGAAGTTCGAGTCCGACAGCTCGTTGCGGGTGCACAAGCACGCGCTCAAGTTCCGCACCGATCCTCTCCGCGCTCACCGCGGTTACCTGGACGGACATTTCCTGAATCGCTTTGAGCGTGGCAGTCTCGATCCGAAAGTCGAATGTCGCCGCAATTCGTACTGCTCGCAGCATGCGCAGCTTGTCTTCTGTGAACCGATCTCGAGGTGTCCCAATTGCCCGGACGATTCCCGCCGCAAGATCTGCCTGACCGTCGACATAATCGATCACTTTGTTGGCAAGTGGATCGTAGAACAGCCCGTTGATCGTGAAATCGCGCCGTTGGGCATCCTGTTCTGCGGTGGTAAAGAAGACCGATTGAGGGTGACGCCCATCCAGGTAGGCGCCGTCAGCGCGAAAGGTAGCCACTTCGACCGGCTCGCGACCGCGTCCGGCCAGCACTCCAATCACTCCGAAGGCGGCCCCAATGGCCAGCGTCTTTCGCTTGCCGAAGAGCGCCTGAATTTCTTCTGGTCGGGCATCGGTGGCGACGTCGTAATCCTTTGGTTCAAGGCCCAAGAGTTGATCCCGCACACAGCCTCCCGCCCACAAAGCCTCATGACCAGCATCACGAAGCTGCCGGACGATCTGCAAAGCAAATTCACGTTGGCTTGGGGGGGGAGACATTGATAATAGGGAAAACGATGCTTACTTGCTGCCCCCTCGATACGTTTAGGGATCGTATTGAACAGGAGGGAACAGAGAGAACAGAGAATGTGAAAAAATGTTTGGTTACTGCAAATTTGCTCCGGGTAGAATTAGTCTTGAGACTCCATCAGTGAGTTTGAGCTCTTTGAAGTTTATGATCAATCCCAAAGGAATATTTAGAAGCTTCATATAGCTCAAGAGTTGTGCTTTGTTGATGGGGTGGACAGTTTCAACGCTCTTGACCTCTACAAACAGACATCCGTTAATCAACATGTCAAAGCGAAGCGGTTCCTCCCGCTGGAATTGTTTCCAACGCACCAAAACCAAGCGCTGATTCTCGACCGTGTGGCCTCTGAGCTCAAGTTCTTTACTCAAGCACCACTCGTAAATGGATTCAAGTAATCCAGGTCCTTTTTCTTTGTGGACTTCAATCGCTGCTCCAATTACATCATGAGTCAACTCAGCAGCTTGAGCAAATTGTGGATGCATGTTTCTTTACCCCACTAAAAACATTTAAAAAGCCAATTTCCAATTCTCTGTTTCCTCTGTTCCCTCCTGTTCAAAACTGTTTAATATCGCGTCATCTGCGGGTCGATTTGCTCGGCCCACCCGTCGATGCCGCCGGTGAGGGATTGCACCTTTTCGAAGCCCTGCTCTCGGAGCCAGGCGGCCACCCGCTGGCTGCGTACCCCCAGGTGACAATACACGATCAGGTGAGACTGCTCGTGGCCTGAAAGTTCTGACACGCGCTCGGCGATTTGGCTCATCGGCAGCAAGGTCGAACCGCTGAGGGCTACCAGTTCGTGCTCGTCGGGCTCGCGGCAATCGATGAGCAAAAACTCAGCATCATTTTTACGCAATTCATCGAGTTCGGGGCAGGAGATTTCTGGTTTCATTGAAGTTACTCACTGGGAAAACCTGGGGTTTGCAATCCCCAGGCATGGAAAGGATTGGATACAAAAAAACGCCGTGGTGCGAAGGTGTCGCACCACGGCGTCGCTAAACTAAAACAAAATCAAACTCGATTAGGGTACTTCCACAACCTCGCTACCGGCCCGAGTTACCAACGCCAGATAGACATTCGGATCAATGTCTTCGTTGATGCTCTTGCCATGGGCATCACCATAGGCATGTTGCACGGTGCCAGGATGGGCACTACTAGGACCAAAGATCCGGTAGGCAACGCCACGGTTGTGGGGGTACATAGTCTTGAAATAGACGTCCCCGTTTTCTTGTGGGGCATTTTGGCCTGTGGCAGCGATGCCGCCTTTGGCCTTCACGCTGTTACCCACATTTAAAGCCGTTCTGCCAGTTGCCGTGCCGGTTGGATCCCATCCCAATCTTCTGACCTGATTACCAGTGGTTTGAGCAGGCCACTTGGTAACCTTGTTGGTAAGTAAAGGATCAACTGCCACCACATAGGCCGAGAGGCCACTAATCCACGAGGCATAATTCTCTTCGCGAGATTCTGAGAACATGATCGTGTTGGCAGTACCGTCACGGATACCGGCAAAGGTGACACCCTTGGGTCGCCGCTGAACCTCGTAGATGCTCACAGCATTTGCTTCTGGGCCAGAGGTCTGGGTATTCTGAGCAAATGCAATGACCCCATTGCCAGCCAATTGCTTGGGTCTGTTAGCAGCGGAATAGCTGTCGTAAAGACTACCAGAGGGCCCGCCAGCATCCATGGCCCCGGTTGCCCCAGTGCCTTGCCCATCGACATTGTAATGTGTCGAAGGCATAGCAACATAATTTCCGACGGCAACCTTCGTCATACCGGTATAGGTGTTGGCCTTGGCCTCGTCGGTCCCCGGATAGCTGGGGCAAAGAAAGACTTCCAGCTTCTGCTGGTGGGCATAGTTGGGCTGAGTCGTCGTGGTCAACCCAGTGACGTTCACACTATTGGCTTCGTTCGTGCCGAAGGGACCAGCCTTGAGTTGGACGGAACCTTGTCCAGCGAGTCCCAATGCTGTGTTACGAGATGCAGGAAGTGTCGCTTCCCGAACCCGACTGTAGAGAGTGCCCGCTTCCATATTGGGCAGGATCTGGAACAACCAGCTATAGTGGTCCTGCTCGGTGCCGGCCTTGTACTGGTCGTTCCTGAAGAATCCAGTCGAAGCCAGGGGGAACTCTTCGCTCTTCTTGTCCGCGTAGTTGTGGATACCCAGAGCGATGTTCTTAATATTGTTAAGGCACGAATTCCGCCGTGCCGCCTCGCGGGCTGCCTGAATTGCAGGCAGCAACAACGCTACCAGAATGCCGATGATGGCAATCACCACCAGCAATTCGACGAGGGTAAAGCCTCGCCTCTTTCTTTTCGCATCCATCATGATGCCTCCTGAAAAAAAGGGAAGAAAAAAATGAGAAAACATGAAATGAATGGTCCCGAGAATAATAGGGACCGCCCCGCGCGGATGGACAAGCTTACTTGCGAAAAGCAGGATATTGCCAAGCTTCCTTTTTGCCTCGAACGGCACCAAAGAAAGCAAGGTGCCTCCCATCTGCCCTGGGACTTCATTACCCTAACAGTTTACCCGAAGTGGACTTAGGTTGTCAAATAGGTGCGACTCGATTGATGAAACTGCCCGGCTGGTCTCAAAATCACTTGTTTTATCAGCCGCAGGCGGAAGCCCTTGCGGTCATACCCTGAGTTACCGCGGGCTTCCGCCAACGGCTGGTAAGCAATTAGACTCTCATCATGACTAACGGAGTCGTCAAATTACTTCTGGGTCCCGCTCGCAGTGGAAAGACCACACGCTTGATTGAGCAGTACGTCCGTTTCCTCAGCGAGTGGCAGCGGGATTGCCGAGAGCCGCGAGGCATCTGGATCGGTCCCAGCCAGGGGGCCGTCAGGCAAGTTCACGACACCTTGGCAGCTCGCAGCAAGTCGGCCCTCCTTGATCCACGCACTGTCACCTTTGCCAGATTTGCCGAGCAACTGATCTCCCAGAGCAATCGCCGCATCCGGTCCATCAACAATTGGGAAAAGCTGCGGATCCTCCAGCAACTGACCCGTAAACTGCTCGGCCAGAAGCAACTCAACTACTATCAAGGCGTGGCCCACACTCCGGGTTTTGTCCGGCAGGTCGCTCAGTTCATTGGCGAGCTCAAACGGCAGGACATCTGGGCCGATGAATTTCGGCAGCGTGCAACGAGAGAGCGCGATCGTGATGTCTCAGCGATCTATACGGCCTATCATCATCATTTGACAAGTCAGAACCTGTATGACGCTGAGGGTCGCTTCTGGGCTGCGCGTGATCTGTTGCAGGAGGATAACGAGTCGCGTTGGGGCCTGATCGTCGTAGATGGGTTTACCGATTTCACAGCCGCACAACATGACATCTTGAGGTTGTTGTCTCAGAGGTCCGAACGGCTCGTTATCTCTTTGCTGATGCAGGCTGAACCGATGCAGCCAGGCTCGGACCGTGCGCTAATGTTTGGCCGGACATACGCAACTCGAGAGAGATTGGAGAAAACTCTCCCCGGTATCGAGTGCGAATTAGTCGGAGCGAGTCATTTCAGTGCGCCGGGGATTGCTCATGCCGAGCGCCATTTATTTGACGACGATGCCACGCAAGGAAGCGACCCCACTGGGCTATCGATCCTGGCTGCCGACAGCCAGCAGGGGGAGATTCAAGAAGTCGCCCGGCGAATTAAGACGTTGCTCCTTGCAGGTGAGGCACAGCCTGAGGAAATCGCGGTCGTCTTTCCCAGTTTGGCCGAAGTCGCCCCACGCATCAAAATCATCAGCGACGATTTCGGTTTGCCGATTGCTCTTGAGACAACCACGCTCCTTGCACAAACGCCACTTCTGCGATTGCTTATCAGACTTCTGCAATTGCATACACAGGATTGGCCCTTCGACTTGTTGTTAGACCTTGCGGGAGTAGCCGCGATGCAACGCATTGCGGGAGACAAGGGGGAAAACTCCGAGTGGCGGATCGCAGCCGAACGCTGTATCCGCCGTGCCCAGTTGCCGTCCGGTCGGACATTGCTGTTGGAGCAATTGCGGTGGTGGGCGGAAAAAGCTGAGGACCCACAAGAAATTGTCCAAGATGCACGAGTTGCTCTCCCCTTTTTTGAATCCCTCGAACGGCTCTTGTCGTCATTGCCAGAACGCGCAAGCTTAGCTGCATGGATAGATTCTTTGAGCCAGTTGGTTGAGTCACTTGGTATAGCCGACAAGCATTGGGATTTGCTCCGACGGGCTTTGTCCGCAACCCTTGCCAGGGATGAAAGTCTGCAAGTTGCCGGTGAGGAACTCTCGTGCGGCGATTTAGAGCAGCTTCTGGAGATGCAGGCGGCCGAAATCACTCTGCGGGGAGAAGATGCGGTTGGCCGAGTGCGAATTCTCTCTGCTGCCAATGCCCGATATCTTTCCGTGCGCCACCTGTTCATGGCAGGTCTCAGTGAGCAATCCTATTCGAGTAGTGAAAGTGTCGGACGGCTCTACAGCCAGCAGGAGTTGGGACGCTTTGCCCCCGATGGACTTTCAGAAGCGCCGTCTGCTGAAGCACTGGCAGGAGACGCGATGTTGTTGTTTTACGAAATGGTGACGCGCACCAGCGACTGTCTCACGCTCAGCTATGCTGCCCTCGATGAAAAAGGGCAGACACTCTCGCCAAGTCCTTTTCTTATAGAGCTGGAACGCTGTTTCTCTCTTCGCGCGATTCCCAAGGTCACCATGGCTGTGGGGAATCGCGAAAATGGAGATCGCACTCCGCTGAGCCGTAGCGATTGGCGACTGCAAGGCATGGAGGCGGCACTGGCTGGCGATTGCAACTGGTTGGCCGGGCTGGCACCGCAAAATACCGGTCGAGCGATTCTGCGTGGTGTCGAGTGTGTCGCGTCGCGGAGCCAGCGCGACGTATTTGGTCCTTTTGAAGGATTACTTGCCAGTGAAGCAGTTCGGACGGCGTTGGCACACCGCTTTGATGAAGAGCATCTCTGGAGTCCGAGTCGGCTCGAAACCTACGCGGCTTGCCCCTATCGCTTTTTTGCCGAGCAGATTCTCCATCTGGAACCCCTCGAAGAGCTTGCCCTACGGAGTGATCACCTTCGCCGTGGAAATTTACTGCATCAGGTTTTGGCAGCCATTCATCAACAGCCACTCGATCCCGACACCCCCTTGAGTGAAGAGGACTTAATCGATCGTTTTGGCAAGGCATTAGAAAAAATCATCGCTGAAAACCCGTTAGGCGGTTTGAACGAGGTGCTGCGAGAAATTGAGTGTCGAGAAGTACTAGCCTGGGCACCGCAGTATGCCGAGCAGGAAATTCAGTATCGACACCAGTGGCCATTACTCGACCAGCCCTTGCGACCGGCCCATTTCGAAGTTCGCTTTGGACCGCGAAAACATGCTTCTGAAGAAGTGTACCAGGATCTGCTCTCCCAGCCGGTACCTTTCATTCTGGACTTGGGCAGCGAACAGATTCGGCTCACCGGGCAAATCGACCGAATCGATACTGGCCAGGTGTGCGGTGTCACGGTGTTTACAATTATCGACTACAAATCGGGCAAGGGGGTCAAACTCAAACCGACCGAGATGGAAGCGGGTCGGCAATTGCAATTGCCTCTCTATGCTCTTGCGGCGGAGAAACTTTTATTTGCGGATCAACAAGCCGTTGCACTGGCCACTGGCTACTGGAACATCAAAGAAAAGGGATTTGCCAGTGGTCGAGACGCTCTCTTGGAGTTCCGCACCATCACTGCTGATGGACTGCAAGATTCCACGAATTGGAATTCACTCAAATCTTCGATCACCAGACGTATCGAGGAAATCGTTCAAGGCATCAGGGCAGGTGAGTTTCCCGTTTACAATGAGAACAAAGATTGCACAGCATCGTGTGACTTTAGCAAGATGTGTCGCATTGCACAGATTCGTAGCTTGGAGAAAGTATGGCCTGTTCCCTAGCTGGAGCTACACCTACCTCCGGGACTCCCGGACCGCGTGGCGGTCCGGCTAGGTTTTCGCGATAAGAATTTGTATGACAGCTTCATCGATATTAACTGACGAACAGTCGCTTGCGCTCTCTGCTTATGATCGTTCAGTGGCATTGGCGGCGGGGGCCGGTTGTGGCAAGACATTTGTGTTGACTCAGCGGTTCTTGTCCTATCTCGATCCGCAAATTATTGAGCCGACTGCCGAGCTCGATGAACTCATCGCAATCACTTTTACTGAAGCGGCCGCTAGAGAAATGAGGGACAGAATTCGGCTGCGTTGCTATGAGCGGCTGACTCAGGCCACCAAGGGTAAAGAAAAGCGCGCGTGGCAGCGATTACTGCGCATTCTTGATACGGCACGTATCAGTACCATCCATTCTTTTTGTGCATCCTTGCTGCGGAGTCACGCGGTCGAAGCTCAACTCGATCCGCGATTTGAACAGCTCGATCCGACTAGCGCCGATCTCATGCGACTACGCACGGTGGACCATCGACTACGACAATTGCTATTGGAGAAAGATGAATCGGTCATTCAATTGGCTACAAGGTTTGGTTTGCGAAGCTTGCGCGAGTATTTGTTGAGTCTCTTGGGCGATCATTTGACACCAGTTCTAGCCCGCTGGCAGAACGCGACTCCCGATGAACTGATCGCCGTGTGGAAAGCCTATTTTGAGCAGGTTACGATTGCTCAAACCGCCAGTGAGTTTCTGGCGACCGATGCGGTTTGCAAGGTGAGAACACTCTGCTCATCGGGTGAATTTGCTGCGGATGAGCTACGCACCCATTGCCAACTTATCTTGGAATTGTTCGATAGGTTGCCTACCAGCAAGGATCCAGCAAAGCTTCTATTGGATTTACATGAGCTTGCTCGTACCCAAGGTCCAGCGAAAAAGAAAAACTGGTGCAACGAGAGCGATTACGAGCTGTTCAGGGATTCCTGCAAAGAGATTCGCGACAAACATATCAAGAACTCGATTCTGGTTAAACCGTGGAACGAGGATCAACTCCAGGACTCTGCCCGTATGGGATTGGCACTCTTGGCGCTCGCAGCTGATCTGGCCCGCTGTTATGAAATGGCAAAGCAGGAACGCAATGTTTTGGATTTCGAAGATCTCATGTACAAGGCTCACCGGTTGTTGACCGCGCCGGAGTTTGCCGACGTGCAACAAGAAGTCTCTTGCAGCACGAAATTGCTTTTAGTCGACGAGTTTCAGGACACTGACCCGGTGCAGGTGGCTATCGTCAAAGCCTTGTGTGGCCAACAGTGGGCCGATGTTGGACTGTTTGTGGTGGGGGATGCCAAGCAATCCATCTACCGGTTTCGGGGTGCCCAGCCAGAAGTTTCGCGGTCGTTATCCGAGCAGCTACCCGAGGCAAGTCGGTTGTCGCTCACCACGAATTTCCGCAGCCAAGGTGCGGTCCTCGATTTTGTTAACGCACTCTTCTGCGAGGCATTTGTTGAAGAGTACAAACCACTTCGCCCGAGCCGAATGCAACTGACGCCACTGCCTGCGATTGAGTTTCTTTGGGCAACCAATGGCTCTGAGGAGGATGACTCGATTCCGCTCCAGCTCAGGGGAGCCGAGCGGGAACGCTATCGCGAAGCGCGCTTCATTGCGCAACGATTGGCAAGTTTGATCGATTCGGGCCAACCAGTTGTCGTCGAAGGAGAGTCACCGCGAGCCGTCAGGCAAGGTGACATAGCCATCTTGCTGCGATCTCTGAGCGACGTGCAGGTTTACGAAGAAGCGCTCCGCGAACAGGGACTTGATTATTATTTGGCCGGCGGACATGCCTTCTATGCCCAGCAGGAAGTTTATGACGTGCTGCATCTACTCCGCTCGGTATGCAGTCAGGCGGATGAGTTAAGTTTGGCAGGCGCCTTGCGAAGTCCCTTGTTTGGGCTTGAGGATGAAACACTCTTTTGGATGGTGTTGAGGCATAATTCCCTTCACAAGGCTCTTTCTTCGAAAACTCTTTCTCAAGAGATATCCCCAGCCGAGCAGGCCAAAGTGTTCCAGGCCGCGGCTACACTCCAGGAACTTCGTAACCGTAAAGATGAATTGTTAGTAGCAGAGTTACTCACATTGGCCATCGAGCTGACGGGCTATGATGCCGTGTTGCGGAGTGAGTTTCTCGGAGAGCGAAAACTGGCCAATCTTTATAAGCTTGTTGAACAGGCACAGACGCTTGATCGGCTTAGCCCAGGTGATTTGAGTGGATTCGTCACCCAACTGAGCGAGTTTGTGGCCCGCGCTCCCAAAGAACCTGTCGCAGCCACGACCGCTGAGGGAGACGTAATTCGTGTGATGACGATTCACAATGCGAAAGGCCTGGAGTTTCCCGTCGTGGTGATTCCTGATCTCGAGCGAAAGGCACCTCCTACAAGTTCGCAGCCCGTGTTCCACGAAGAACTTGGCCCGTTGGTGAAACCGACCGATGAATCTTGCGTCGGCTGGAACCTCTACCAGCAGAGCGAGCGGATTGAAGAGCAAGCTGAGCGGATTCGCCTGCTATACGTGGCATGCACTCGCGCTGCCGACTATCTCATTCTGTCGAGTAGTATGAAGAACCTGGATAAGCCAGAGAGTTTTTGGACGAGGTTTCTTGCGGAGCGATTTGATCTGGTCACTGGACGCTGTCTCGCGACGTTACCCCCCGGCTATGCCGTTCCTCAAATCATTGTGACGACCAGCGAACCAATAAGCGAACGTAAACGGGCCGGTCGTGTGCGGGGAGCAGATTTAGAGAAGATGGTCGATAAAGTTCGCAAGTTAGCCGAGTCGGGTAAAGGCTTGATACCCGAAGGTGTTGCTCCGATACCGGTTCACCATAAAGCGCGAAAGAGTTTTTCCTTCTCACGCGTTTCAGGGCAATTGCGTAAGAAAATCGAAAGAGAAGTGGTCGACGAGACTCAGTTCCCCATGGAAACCTCACTATTTGATCCACGCGATTTTGGTACGCTTGTGCATGCCGTGCTCGAACAATCCTCGTTTTCAGGGCCGCGACCGGCAAATTCTGAAATCCATGAATTGTGTCAATTCCTCGCACCCGCGCATTTGGGGCAGAATGCGGACGAAGCTGCACTTGAGGCTGCTGAATTGGTAAAGGGATTCTTGAAATCAGCTCGCATGAGTCAGCTCGCCTCGGCCCGTTGCTTGTTGAAGGAGGTGGACTTCATCCTACCTGGCGATCGGATTAATGAATCGCTCGCTGGTCGCTATCTTGAAGGGGTTATCGATTGCCTCTATCAGGATGTAGATGAAAATTGGCACCTGTTGGATTACAAGACGAACCATGTGACCGCTGATGGGCTTTCGGCTGAGGCACAGCACTACGAAATGCAGATGTTTGTCTATAACCTGGCATGTGAGCATGCCTTGGGAATAAAGCCTGTTGAAAGCATTCTGCACTTCCTGCGTCCCGGGCTCGAATACACGTCACAACAGACTGAAGCTGATCGGTCGAGGCATGTCCAAGAGATATGCCGCGCTATCAAAGAGATGGACTCCGCGGAATAGCAGGTGCACTGCTTACCAGCTGCTTTTCCGAGCCTCCCCTTGCCAAGCGTTGTCATTTCTGAGATTGTAAACGCTTCAAGCCGGTGTGGCGGAATTGGCAGACGCGCATGGTTCAGGTCCATGTGACCGCAAGGTCGTGGAGGTTCAAATCCTCTCACCGGTACTTTCCCCTAAATTCGCATCCAATTCTATCGCATACCGCTTTCCCTGCCAGGAATCTCGTCGTGCGAACTCTGCTTCGACGGCACGTTTCACTGCCGGCTTGTCTAAGCACCAGGTGGGGCCAATAAAATAGTCCGGGGGGGCTTCGCCACTAATGCGTTCTACGATCATCGTAGGCGGCAAGATTTCCAGGAAGTCCACGACGGTTTGGATATAGTCGTCGCGCTCCATCAATCGAACCTCGCCTGACGCAACCTGGTCTGCTAGGGGGGTATTCTTCACGCAGTAGAGATTGTGAATCTTGACCGCATCGATATTTACGCGGGCGAGCTCATGGGCCGTGGCCAACATGTCGGCATGGGATTCGCCAGGGAGACCGAGCATCACGTGGGCACAGATCTCGAACCCGCGATTTCGGCTACGCTCGACGGCATCGAGAAACGAGTCGTGGTGATGACCGCGATTCATCCAATCGAGCGAACGGTTGTGCATCGTTTGCATGCCGTATTCGACCGAAAGATAGGTTCGACTTGCCAACTCCTCAAGCAAGTCAAGCACTTCATCGCCAACACAGTCGCTTCGTGTCCCAATGGCGAGTCCGACAATCTGAGGATGACTTAGCGCGGAATCGTAAAGTGTCCTCAACCGCTCAACAGGGGCATAGGTGTTGGTCGCAGGTTGAAAGTAGGCGAGAAAATGCTGGCAGGTTTTGTACCGATTTCGCATCCTGACGATGCTCTGTTCAATTTGTCCATAAATATTTGCTCGAGGTAGTCGTCTGCTAGGACTGAATGATCGATTATCGCAAAAAGTACAACCACCCTTGGCCACCGTGCCATCGACGTTAGGACAGGTAAATCCGGCGTCGAGACTGATCTTCTGCACTCGAGAGCGAAACCTTTGTTTGAGTGCGTGGTTATAGGAATAATATCGCAGTCCAGCCTGACGCCAGGATGACTGTAAACCCCTATCCAGTAGCGAGTTAGTTGACTTCATGGAGCAATCTGCTTACATTAATAAGTGGGCCAGAGGTATATGTTCGAGGGGAGGCGAAGGGTCGATTGGCTTTGTCTTCCGGGCATTTGTTTTTTCCTTAATCATCAATCATTGGGGCAACAATCATTTTTCGCAAGAGTGCAATCCTATGTATGGTGAATTAACTCCGCTAGGTGGCGGCGATCCAATTCCTCTCTTGAAGAAACAATTGTTGATCGGCCGTCGGGAAAGTTGCGACATCGTCCTCCGTTTTGCCAATGTCTCAGCCCACCATTGCCGGCTGGTGCTTAATGGCGGTTATTGGTATGTCCGAGACATGCAAAGCCGCAACGGTGTGAAAGTCAACGGCATCCGAGTGCAAGAGAAGCGGGTAGATCCCGGCGACAAACTCTCAATTGCTAAGCATGACTACGAATTGATCTATTCGCCGGCGGATCTGGGGGCCGTGGGGCCACCACCTGCCGACGATTTGCCTAACGAGATCATGACCGAGTCGTTGCTCTCCAGGGCAGGGTTGAAGAGTTCGGATTCAAAAGATCGGACCCCCCAATATGCTGGCAAGAAGTCCGCTGACGGATCATTCCGCAGATACGATGTCATGGACGACTCAGAGCAACTCAAGATGCCTGATCGACCTGTCTAAGTTACTGCCAGGCAGCGTCGCTGGGTTCTTCAAGGTGTCGCTAATCTGAACTCGCATGGGCAAATGCCACATGGGCAAAAAGCAGCGCAAGGTTCGTGCTGAACTCCGCAAGAACAGAAACGTGCGGACTCGCAGTAACGATCTCACACGCAAGTTCTCCAGCGATGAAGAATCCCTGGAGGATCTTGCCAGCGGGCAGCATGTGAGTGGCAAAGGGGAGTTGACTCGCAAACGCACTGTGGCAAACGCTGATTTCGATGAGGAAGGTCTTGTACTTCCTGCAGTGGATACTTCCGTTTGTATGGAGGGAAGAGTTCTGCGGGTTCAAGGTTTGGTGAGCAGTGTTCGATTTGCGGACGGATCGGTTCGGCAATGTGCCACGCGGCGGCTTCTAAAAACTCTCAGCACGGATCAGCGGCACGTCGTTGCAGCAGGAGATCGCGTATGGGTGCGCCCGGCCGGCGATGAGGAAGGAATCATCGAGCGTGTAGAACCGCGAAAGGGCGTACTAAGCCGAAACAGCCGAGGTCGGCAGCACGTGTTGGTGACGAATGTCGATCAAATTATCATCGTCACCAGTGCCGCTCAGCCACGTCTGAAGCCTAATCTACTTGACCGCTATCTGGTCACTGCCGAAAGAGCACAGATTCAACCCGTCGTATGCATCAATAAAGTCGATTTGATCGAGCGCGGAGATCTCCAGCCCCTGATAGGGGTGTATAGCCAACTTGGCTACCAGGTCTTACAAGTATCAGCCACCGAGGGTTGGGGAATTGTTGAATTGCGATCACTCCTGCGAGGACGTTCCTCCGTATTAACGGGCCAAAGTGGAGTCGGCAAGTCGAGCCTGCTCAACCGAATCGAGCCGGGATTAGCATTGCGTGTGCAGCAGGTGAGTGCCGAAACGGAAAAAGGAAAGCATACAACCACGACGGCCGAGATGATTCCTCTCTCGATGGGAGGATATGTGATCGACACCCCTGGAATCCGGCAATTCCGCCTGTGGGACATCGTGCCGGAAGAGGTTGCCGGCTTTTTCCGCGACCTGCGGCCCTATGTGAGCCACTGCCGTTATCCCGATTGCACGCACACGCACGAGGAACCGTGCGCAGTGAAAGACGCCGTCGCCGAAGGTTGGATCGACGCACGCCGCTATGAGAGTTACCTGCAGATTCACGCAGGGGATGATGTTTAACCGGTAGTCGGCTTAGCGTGGAGTAAAATCGGTGTCCGCGGCAAGTTTGTGCGCAAACGTGGCCAACAGGTCGGCACAGGCGTCCAGGTCTGACAGGGCAATTGTTTCCACCGCGCTGTGCATGTAGCGGTTGGGCACACTAACCAGCCCCGCCGCCACGCCAGCGCGGGTGAGTTGGATGGCGTTGGCATCAGTGCCGGTCCCTCGCCCACTGGCAGCCCATTGGCAGGGAAGGTCGCCATACTCAGCCGCTTCGCGAAGGCGATCGACGACCACTGGGTTCATGTTGGGGCCGCGATAGATCACAGGTCCGCCCCCTAACTTAATATCCCCCTCCTGGGTCTTGTCGATCGTGGGGCAATCAGTAGCATGGGTCACGTCGACGGCGATCCCCACGTGGGGATTCACACCATAAGCACTTGTGTGGGCGCCGCGGAGACCGATTTCTTCCTGCACTGTCGAAACGGCGAAGAGCGCCACATCGAGTCCGCGCTCTTTAGCCCTCCGCAGGGCCTCCATGCAGACCCAAAGACCCGTCTTGTCGTCCATTCCGGGTGAGTTGGCCAGGCCGTTGAGCATCTCCTGGTAGCCAAGTTCAAGCGTGACTGGATCCCCAATCTTGACGATCTCCGCTGCTTCTTCCTTGCTCTTAGCACCAATGTCGAGCCACATGTCTTTCGTTTTCACCACCTGCTTACGTTCTTCCTGATCAAGCAGGTGAATCGCCTTGCGAGAAATAAGCGCCGGTATCGGGCCAGAGTCTGCGTGGATTGTCATCCGCTGACCGATCAATTGCTGGGGATCCCAACCACCAATCGTGTTGGTGTAGATAAAACCTTGATCGTTGATGTGTGTGACCAGGAGCCCGATTTGATCGGCATGGCCTGCAAGCATCACCCGCAAGGGAGCATCGACATTGCATCCTGCAATTACATTGCCGTGAGTATCAGTTGATACCTCATCTGCAAACTCTTCCACGTATTTGCGAACCAATCGTTGGACAGGCTGCTCATATCCCGAGGGGCTGGGAGTTTCCAGGATGGATTGGAAAAACTTCTTGGCCGAGGCTTCCATGTAAATTCCTTTGTTCAGTTCAAGTGTTCGATGATCTAAGACTAAGCCTTCCGAGGTGGCCACTCGCCGAGTTCTAAGAGATTACCGTCCGGGTCGCGAAAAAAAAGCTGCCGGTAGTCATAGTCGGGAAGTTTCTTTTCCACGAAGTCAATTCCATGTTCTTTGAGCATTAAGATGGCATTGTCGATGTCCGTGCAACTAATGGCAAAGTGTCCATTGAGAGTGTTCATTCCCTCGCCTTTAGGCTGGTGGTCTGCGCGGTGAATCAGATGCAGCATGACCCCCGCGTTCTCGTGAAACAACCAGCGGCCCTCAAAGGAAAACGATGGCCGCGGAACGACGTGAAACCCCAGCACGTCGCAATAAAACCGCTCGCCACGCGCTGGGTCGGTCGTCGGCAGAGCCAGGTGATCCATCGGACCTAGTTGGATTGATGTTACAGTCATTTAGCGCTCTCTTACTCGGCGACACAGCATGCGCTGCTAGCAAAGCCGTGGTAATCTTTGTCGATTTTAACGATTTTCTGGCCTGCCGCGAGTCTCTTAGCCGATAAACCACGACGAATATCCTCTTGTTTCTTGAAGCCGAATCCCTGAATTGGGGGGAACTTGAGAGATCACTTATTGGACCACGCACTTGTTGGAGCGCAGTAATCATGTCCCCACAAAACCTTTTCTCATTGATCCTTGCGGTTGCCTGTGCCTGCCAGATTGGCTGTTGTGGGTGTTTGAGTGGATTGCGCTGTGGGAGCTGTTGTGATCCCTGCTGTGGCATCAGCGATCCCGGCTGCTGTTGTCCCGAACCTGGGTGCTGTTGTCCCGAACCTGGGTGCTGTTGTCCCGAACCTGGGTGTTGCTGTCCCGAGCCGGCATGCTGCTGCCCTGAGCCATGTTGTGCGTGTGATGCCTCCTGTGGAGTTCCCTGTGGATGTGGCACTCCGGTATGCGGTTCCGGATGCTATCCCAATCAAAGACTTTGCGATTGCCCAATTCTTTCCTGCCTGAGGAATTTCTTCTGTGGTTGTACTTCTTGCTGCGGATGTGGTGGATGCAGCGGCGAAACTTACTACGGTGATTGGCACGCCAATCCATCCGTCCCATGTGAGACATGCAATCAATACGGCGGCTATAACGGACCTCAGAATGGCCCCATGCTTGCCAGGCGGCCTGCTCTCAAGCGTGGTCGCAACGTGGCTGATGAGATTCGCTTTGCTGACTCACAGGAAACGACCTATCGCTGAGTCGCAAGCGGCTTAAGTGATGCGGAAAATCTCGCGAGCATTGTTGGTCGTCGTCTCCGCAAGTTCGGCAAGAGCTACTCCTCGCGCTTTAGCCAGACATTCCGCTGTGTGAACCACAAAGGCCGGTTCATTGGGTTTCTTCCCCCGCACCGGTTCCGGCGACAGGTAGGGTGCATCCGTTTCAATGAGCAGTCGCTCCACTGGCACGGTTGCTGCACACTCACGAAGTGCCTGCGACTTCTTGAAGGTCACCATGCCAGCAAAGCTGATGTGTAATCCCAGCTCAATGCATTCAGCAGCCATGGCAGCATCGCCCGTAAATGAATGCATGATTCCGCGCAGGGGACCTCGTTGTCGTGCTTCACGGAGCATCACCAGGATGTCCTCATCGCAGTCGCGCATGTGAACCACAAAGGGCAAATCGATTTGCTGTGAAAGACGAAGATGCCGATCGAAGTAATCTTGCTGAAGGTCGAATGGGGCGTAGTCCCAATAGCGATCGAGTCCTGTCTCGCCAATGGCAACGACCCCCGGCTCCTTCACCAGGCGAGTGATGGACTGCCAGTCGTCGGGACCTGCCTCGGCGACATAGTTGGGTTGGACACCGACTGCCGCGAAGACACCGGGGTATTGCAGAGAGAGTGAGATGCATTTTTTGCTTGTCTCCGCAGTTGTTCCCACGGCGACAAGCGCTGTGACCCCAGCCTCGTGAGCCCGCTTGAGCACCTCTGGGCGAATCGCATCGAATTCTTCCTGGTCGAGATGCGTGTGCGTATCGAAAAACATTATTCTTCAAATCGCAAATCAAGAATCTCAAAGCGATTGGTGCCCGCTGGAACCTCGATTTCTACCTTATCTCCCTTTTTCTTTCCCAATAGACCTTGGGCAAGGGGGCTAGTTACAAGGATCTTGCCCGCGTCGTAATCCTCATCGCCAGAACCCACGAGGGTGAATTCCTCGGTATCTCCGAAATCAAGGTCCTTCACTTTGACGGTTACGCCAAAAACCACTTGATCCTTTGGCAAAGTGGAAGGATCGATGATATCTGCCCGGGAAAGCTTGTCTTTGAGCATATTGATTTTGGCCTGTAGAAGCCCCTGGCTTTCGCGGGCGCCATGATACTCTGCATTTTCGCTCAGATCCCCCTCGGCTCGCGCTGCAGCGATCCGTTTTTCGATCAGTGGCATCTGCTCATTTTCCAGGTCATTTAGTTCGGCCTTGAGCTTGTCGTACCCAGTGCGGGTCATGGGATTACGTTCGATCATGGGAACATCCGTTTTGATAGTCAGAAAACTTAATGGCGGTACCGCTAAACAAAATGGGCCTCCCCTGCAGGAGACCCACCAATAGCTACTATTCTTGCGCCGCCTCGGAGTGATGTAAAGGCCGATAGGCGGTTTTTCGCATTTACTCGTTCAAATAAAGCAAGCACCCGCAATTCTTGCAGAAAACTGGATTGGAAAGGAGCAGATCATTTTGCATGTTTAGCGTGATTTTCTTACCACAGCCCTGGCAGACAAGATCCTCGACGACTGCCATTCCGTCAGCACCTTTGTTACGGATGACTCGCTGATAGTCTTCTTTGAGATTCGCTGGAAGCTTTTTCTCAACCTCTGCCAACTCCGCTTCCAATCGTGCTATGTCACCCTTAATAAGTTCACCCTCAGCGGCCACGGTGTCGCGAAAGGTTGCCAGATCGTTTTTAACCGCGGCGAGAGATTTCTCCACTTCTTTCACTTCCAGCGTGAGTTGATCCGCCTTTTCCATGGACTCCAAAATCTCGTCCGCCAACACACTATTGGCCATCTCAGCAGCAGCAATTTGTTCGACTAAGGTTTGATACTCGCGATTGCTGCTGCACGCATTGAGCTTTGCCTTCCAGTCAAGAATCTTGTTTTCACTCGTCTTCAGATCGAGTTGCTTTTGGTCGGTTGCCTTCTTGGTTTGCAATACTTTGTCTTGAGCGGCACTGAGAGCGGATTCTTGTTGGGTTACGTTTGCCTGGCGTACCTGCACTTGTCGAGGACCACGGGCGAGGCGGTCTTTCAAATCACCAAGCTGTGTATGAATCCGATGCAACTCACGCAACACCGTTGCGGATACCGACATAACAAGCCTCCGTGAATATCAATAAAGCTGCGTCGTTGACTTCGCTGCAGCATAGGATCGATTTGCCAAATGAACCTGAGGACTCTCCCCACATCTTTCATTGTAGCGGAAATCCACACAATCAACAGCGGGGAGAGAAGGCTAAGATCTCAAGTTCTAAGAAAACACCCGATTGACGACGGCGTCGCCCCGCTTGGCAATGGCCTGGTCGATGCGTTTGAGTTGCGCCTCGCTCAATTGCCAGCCCATCGCTCCTGCCACTTCGGCAAACTGATACGGTCGCTTGGCACCGCACAGTGCGACCGTTATCCCCGGCTGGTTGATTGTCCAATTGACGACCAGCTGGGCGACCGACTTCCCAGCGTCTTCGGCTACCAAACGGAGTTCGTCAACAAATTGAAGATTCCTCTGCCACTCTTCGCCCTGATACATGGGATACTTCAGTCGCTTGTCGGAAGCACTAAGCGGGTTCTCTCGTGAGATTTGCCCAGCGAGAAGCCCTTTCATCAGAGCCCAATACACGACGACGGCAATTCCTCGCTCCAGACACCAAGGAATGGTAGCCTGCTCAATGCCGCGTTGCAGCATGTTGTAAGGAAGCTGCACCGCGGTGACGGGACAAACGGCATGAAACTCCTCGAGCTGTGGCAAGTGTGCATTCGAGACTCCTGCCGTAAGAACCTTGCCAGCAGCGATAAGCTCGGCAATGGCGCCGGCCGAATCGGCAATCGGCACCTGAGGATCGGGTGAATGCAAATAGTAGAGTTCGATTACATCGGTTCCCAATCTTTGCAGGCTTTCTTCACATTCCCGCCGGATGGTCTCGGGCCGGGCGTCCTGTTCCTGCTCTCCTTGTGCGTTGTAGTGAATGCCACACTTGCCGGCGATCACGTACGCATCACGGTCAGATTGAATTGCCTTTCGAATCAAGTTTTCGCTTTCGCCATTTGGACCATAACAATAGGCGGTGTCGATGAAATTCACGCCGACTTCCCGGCAACTACGGATCGTCGCAATGCTATCGGCATCGTTTACCCCTGGGCTTGTGGTACCAGCCATGGGCCAGGTGCCAAGAGAAACGGGAGAAACTAATAGGTTACTGGATCCGAGTTTTCGATTTGGTTCAGTCATTATTTTTGGCATTCGTTGCTGGTCGACCAGGAGAATAGAGGCAACAGTCTACGGGACAAACATCGTGACTGGGCCCCATATCACCCTGGCTCAGCCGTTCGGGTGACTCGGTCAGTCGCTCTTCGATGAGAAGCCGAATCATCTCGATGAACTTGGGATGCGTTCCCACCGTGGCGGCACGGTGCATGGTAATTTCCAGTTCTTCACAGAGCTCTCTTGCCTCGGTGTCGATGTCAAAGAGAACCTCCAAGTGATCCGAGATAAACCCGATTGGCAGGACGACCACCTCGGTAATGTCTTCTTCCGTGTGAAGTTGCCGGATTCGATCACACACGTCCGGCTCTAGCCAAGGTTGTTGTGGCGGGCCGCTGCGGCTTTGGTAAACAAGCTCCCAGTTCTCATGCCCAACACCAGCCGCAACCAGTCGGCAGGCTTCTTGAAGCTGCGCCACATACTTGCAGTTGTCTGCCATGGCGATGGGAATACTGTGTGCTGTGAAGAGCAATGGAGTCGCCGCTCGGCGATCTACTGGGATTTGCTGCGAGCAGTTTTCTACCGACTCGATCATCGGTTCGATAAACCCAGGGTGATTGAAAAAAACACGCAGTTTTTCCACGACAGGTGCCTCTGGCCCAACCGCCTCCTGGGCTCGGAGGATATCCTCGCGGTATTGCCGACACCCCGAATAGGAGCTGTAGGCACTAGTAAAGAAAGCCAAGGCGTGGCTGATTCCATCCTCGGCCATCTGGCGCAGTGTGTCTGTCAGCAAGGGGTGCCAATTGCGGTTGCCCCAATAGATAGGGAAACTATGACCGTGGCCGCGGAGCTCTTGCTCCAACGCCGCGATAAGCTGGCGATTTTGCTCGTTGATTGGGCTCACTCCGCCAAAATGCTGATAGTGCTCAGCAACTTCCAGCATTCGTTCGCGTGGCACAGGCTTGCCACGGAGCACGTTTTCCAAAAACGGCATCACTTCGTCAAGACCTTCAGGCCCACCAAAGGAAACCACTAGAATCGCATCGAATTTCTCAGGCATAAGAATTTAAACTCTGGAATGTCAACAGTCAGGATTCTAACCTCTCCTCAAATTCTAAGGATTTTATAGAGATTTTGTAACCGTATAGATTCTCTCAATGTAAACAAGAAAAGCCGGCAGCAACTTAATGCTTCCGGCTTTCTGATCAATTAGACCGATTAGAGAATCACAGTCAGAATGCTACAGCGGAAGAAAAACCACCGGCATAAACACTAACCGACTTGGTGGTAGTGGTAGATTTTACCGGGATCCCTAAAACCTTAATTGTTTCGGTCTTTGTTGTAGTCTTGCCTGCTTCAGAAAAATTCTTTCCTGCAGCAAAATGCTTGCCGGCTGCGAAATAAACATTCAAAGTACCTGCGGCGGCATGATCCTTACCCACAAAAGCAAACGACCCACCTGCAGCAATCGCGATAGATCCTGGTTGGAAACCGTGTCCTCGAACAGACTCGGCAACCTGATCTGAGACGATCGTCGCATTTTGCAGGCCCATCGCGGTCAAGGTAGCTCGGTCGATCGAGCCATCAAACGCCTGAACTGAAGATGCCGTCATAAATAATATGACACTAGCCATTCCAAATAACACTTTACTCATAGAAGTACCTCTTTAGTAGAAACCAGGGATGTAAACGGGAAGTGCGCACAACCCGTAGAACTAATACAACCCATCTATCTCCACTGAAACAAGAGGTTGGCTTCGCGTCAACATAATTCCGGATAGAAAAAGTAAAAACCGAGTCCGGAGTAACCCCGAGTCATCCCCTTTGGGTGTCCGCAGGCCCTTGTTTTTGGGAAAAAAACAGTGGGCAATCTACAGGCAAGAGTCTTGGTAGGTGTAATCGTTTGACTTGATATGGTCTTTTATTGGGAACTTAAAACCGAGACTAAGTATGCCTAACCGTTGCTTTCGTTAAGTTCAACGCCAAAACCAGGAAAATATAGTCGTCGTCTACCTCCTGATGTTGAAGCAACATCTGCCCCAATTAGTGTGAAAGCTGTCAAGAAGCTTTTCACTTACTTTTCGCACGGCTGATCTATTCGCCCTTCCCTCCGAACTGCCGTGCAATCCCCTTGCTTACTTCAATGGAGAAATCAACGATGAGAAAAAGTATTGTTCTAAGTGTGTGTGTTATTGCCAGTCTTGCAATTGGTCAGGTTCATGCAGCCGAAGGAGTCATTCCTTCCAGCACTTTGAACGCTATGGGCCTTAATGGGGTAAAAGTCGTTTCTGACAGCACTGCTGCAGAAGTCCGTGGTATGGGATTTGTCCCCATTTCAATTGCCGCTGGAGGTTCGTTCGCTAAAGTTCATACGCACGGCGCAGCGGCTGGGACAGTAAACGGCTACTTTGCAAAAGGGAAATTCGCTGCTTCGGGTGCCAATGGATCTGAAGCTGGCTTCACCAAGGTCAATACTAAGTCGATCGACATTGGTGGCGTAACAAAGACTATTACAACCACAAAAGCAATTAGCGTCTATGCAGGTGGTTTCTCCTCAGCCATGTCATTCTAGTTCATCCGTTTCTTGACAAACAGAGAAGCGAGCGATGCCGTTCGTACGGCAAATGAGCAAGGCCCCGACACAAATGTGTCGGGGCCTTTTTTTACGTATCAAGGAGCGGTCCGGAGGATTCGTAATTACCAAGTAAAGCCCGTACCAATAGTAACACCGATCAAGCTGAGATCGATTCCTTGGGCTAAAGCGGTCGCTCGACCTTCCGAGAAAGGAGGTGCATTTGGATCACCAAATCCAGCAAAGGAAGTCGCAAATGCCGAGCCAATTTCAGCATTCCAATACTGATATTCAGCGGCTACGCGGAAGAAGGCGTTTGCAGGAAAACACATCACACGATAGTTCGCTTGCACACCTAGCTGGGCTTCACCGATAAACAGGGCATCATCTACTAGAGACACGGCGCCATTATAGGATCCTGCAGTTGCTCCCGTAGTGAGTTCTATGGTGTCGGTTTCGACACTATTGGAAACTGGTCCCCACACGACTGACCCTCTCAGATTGTAATAGAGACTGAGACATGAGTTGCAGTGGAAAGGCCGATATCCCGACAGAGCAGTCGTGATCCCCATGCCGTGAGCCGAGCGATTCGAGCGTGCATTACCGCTCAGAATTCCCAAGCCTGCTGCTCCATCATTTATCTGGGCATCAACACTTAATGCAGAATCGTGAAGTACCGAGGCATAACGGGCACCGAACGCAAACGTGTTACGGCAGAGGTAGTGACAGAAACTCCGGGTCACTTCGATGTCAGCCGTATAGGCTTCAAAACGATTATGAATGAAGTATCCGAAATCGGGAGTCGGGCCAGGTGGCGTGAATGTAAAGGGGTCAAAGGTGTCTTCGGCCGCTTGCATGTGCCAATACCGACCCACTACTCCCCAGCAACCGCACTGGGCTCCTAACCATAATCGAGGTGCGACATACATGTCGTCGATTGCGATATCTTCACTGCCAAATGTGGCATCGAGAGCAGGGTTGGCAAATCCGTCTTGTAAGCGATAACTTACTCCGCTGGCATTCAAGTCAGGAGCCAAAAAGGTGGCCTCGACTCCGGCAAGCCAGAAGCAAGGGGGTCGGCAACAGCCACAGCATGAATTGCAACAGCAGCATCCGTCCGAGCAGCAACCTCCTCCTGAACAGCAATTAGATTCACAACATCCACAATTTGGATCACATCCTCCACAACAATCTTGGTAAGCACTAACCTTGGCAAATTCCTCCGAGGTCAATTGTCCAATGAAATAGTTTGAATTGTTCAAAGCGGATTGGAGAGAATTCTCTGTGACGACTTCTTCTGATGAGATGAGTTGCAGGTCCTCTGGTTTATTGCTGCGAGCGGTCTCTTGGGACGGAGATGCTTCAACAGGGGGGAGTTCGTGAAACGATTCATCGACGGAATGGGGCAAATTGCTCTCCGTTGCCACTACGAGAGATCCATGACCAATGACGGTGCTTAATCCCCATAGAGCAAACCAGATGGGTTTCCAGTAAGATTTGCCTGTACTCATAGCGAAGCCTTTTTCTGTTCTAATGGATAGTGTTGTTTCTGTGGCTCGTCGCAGGTCCCGTATGTCAGGGTGCTACTCAGAGTTATTATCTGCATTATTGATAGCAACTAATCACCGGGAGCTATCGTAAGGATTCCTACCGCATGATCGACCCGCATAGAACTGAAGAGACACAAAACTAGTTCTCGCACTTGCAATCGATATAACCATTAGAGTCTCCAGAACCCCCTTTTTAGGAGCAAAAACTCGAGAAACAGCCTGCAGATTTTGACTAACCGTTCCAGGTGGAAGCCCGCTGAAGAACCAACCTCCCGACGTAGCCGTCCTGATGAAGTTCTGAGCGATGTCCGCCGATCATCGCTATGGGATACACCAGCCTGCACATTCGCCACGACTGCTATCACTGTCACTTACGGCGAATCTGAGTTTTCGGTGCAACCCCTCAATCCCTCACGTGATTGGCCCTGGCATTCGTGATGTTGAGACGCGAAGTACCCATTCAATTTCTTGTGACGGACAAGATAGACGGTGATCGAAAGCTGCCAATATGAAACACCAGCAAGCGAACTTGATTAGCTACTCTGATGGTTTGCGGCCTCGTTGGCAAAACTCAACAATAGGTGTGCTGGCTATATTGGTTTCCATGTTTCTGGGAAGTATTTCCAATGCACAACAAGGCGTGAGCGGTTTGTTAGGGCCGATTTTTTGGAAAAACCCTACTGATGAGCAAGTTGCTCGGGGTGACATCAAGGCGGCCTCTAAACAGTCGAATTGGATTCCACCAGCTCCCGCGGCTCCCGATTATCATCCTGCTGTCGCGAAGGCCAACGCACAGCACGGATTTTCAGGGCCGTTTTACTGGAAGAACCCCCAGACGACGGCAGAATACACTGGTTATCCTGTCACCGCATCAAAGCCTCTAAACGAGTTCGGCCAGACGATAGATTTCATGGGGCCTCTAGTTTGGCAAAATGCACCTCAAGCCACATCCCGATCGGACCGGTTCTTATCAGAAGAGTATTTTGGACTCGCAGAGTCAGGAGTTCTCGATCTACGCCAGGCACCAACTTACGCTCTTCTACAGGGTGAAGCACCTGCCCCTCCAGGGTTTTTACGCGATGAGCCGGAAGTTCTGCAAATACCCTCGGTCGTAGAAGAAGATGGCTCCTTGTTGCCACCTCCCCTTCCGGAAACGCTTTCCGAAACACCTGCTCCTGTTGAGGGAGGAGCTTTGTCGGAAGCTGATTCCTTGGGAGAAGCACCGGTAAGCAACAACCTTCAATTCTTGCGCGCCAGCGCAGTACTACTCGAACCGGGGGACATGCAGTTTGACATCGGTTTTTCCTATCTACTTCTCGACAATGACTTTGCAGTTGTCGACGCCGGGAACCAATTAGTCGAAGCCCACTTTAAGCAGCGCCAATTGGTGGTTCCACTCGAGATTCGCTACGGTCTCACCGAGAGGGCCCAGTTTTTCATCAATGCCCCGGTGGGTTGGGCACAAACCGAGTTGGCCACTCTAGGTTTTGATTCGCGCGAGAATGATGGCGGTATTGGTGATATTACTACGGGTGTTTCCTTCTTAATCCGAGACGGGCAGGGAAGATGTACCGACACCATCTTCACGGTCGCGGCTACCTTTCCGAGTGGAACGGATCCGTTTACTACTGCATTGCTCTCAGTAAATGCTCCTTCTTTGGGTGGTGGATTTTACGCCATTTCAACAGACATATTGTGGATTGAGACTTTTGACCCCGTGGTAATTTTCTACGGGATAGGATGGCGACATCAGTTTGAAAGCGAATTCTTCGGCGTTGATGTGCAACCTGGCGAGGACTTCCGAGGTCAGTTGGGCGTAGGTTTTGCTGTCAATCAGAGGGTTACTTTAAGTACTCGCTTCAATGTTGCCTATGTCACCAAGACACGTCTCGACCACCAGTTTGTTGACGGTACTTTCCAGGAACCCATGGCACTGCGATTTGCCGCCACGGTCGCAAGCTGTAACCGAATCATTGAACCTTTTGCTGAAATCGGAGCGACCGATTCTGCCCCTGCCTCGCGATTTGGCATCACTTGGACCTACTAAGCCAGTCCTCGCAAAGAGTCTGAGATGTCCAACCACAACGATATGATATCGGTTGCCAAAAGTTATCAGGAATTGCTCTCTGCGCAGTCAGCTAGGTTGGTGTTACTGATCGCACTAGCATTGACAAATCTTGCGCCGGCCGTCGCAGCGCCCCCGATACGTGATAGCCAGCATATTGCATCCAAATATGTCTGCAGTTGGAAATCGCTCCGAGAGCGAAACATCGTCATGCAACAGCGCGACTATTCCTGTGGGGCAGCCGCTCTCGCAACGGTGATCCAGTATTACATAGGCGACCCGATGAAAGAGGAGGTAGTCTTAAGAGTCCTCGACGATTTGCTGACTTTCGAGGAAGCAAAGGACCGCATCGAGAACGGTCTGGCGATGAGCGACTTGCGAAAGGCGGCTGTGGAGTTAGGATATCAATCCGTTGTGGCCCAGATGTCTCTAGAGCAATTATTCGAATCCAAAGTACCGCTAGTCGTAGGCATTACCGAGAACGAGTTCAAACATTTCGTTGTCTACCGGGGTACGGATTACCGTTATGTCTATCTGGCTGATCCAATCCGAGGCAACATTCGGGTGCTGATTCACGATTTTGGTTGCCAATGGCAGAAAAATTTGGCCCTTGCAGTTGCCAAGCCTGGGGTTCCGCCACGGCTTGTTTCTCCGTTGAGTTTAACGGCCAGAGACATCTTTCTGGGTCAAACGAACGACCAGTTGCTCCGGACAATCCCAAGTCGTGGTGCTGGGAAAAATGCTAGACAAGGGCTTTAGTCGAACTTGCTTTGGGTTACACCGTCTCGACTACTTCGGCTTCCACAGCACGCATACGGGCCTGGCTCCAGAGCACCAATGCATTGGCCATGAGAACGCAAATCGTTCCGACTAACGAGCGGCCAGAAAGTCTTTCACTATCCCCCAAGAGTAGGAATCCGAACATTAATGAGGTGGGAAGATAGAGATAAGACAATACGCTGATGATTGTGGTCGAAAGTACAGAAGTAACGTGTACCCACAAGCCGTGTCCAACGAGTGCGATCCCTAGCCCCAGGTAGAGGATGAGGGGAATGTCTCGCGGCAAAATCTGCCAGTCGGTAAGTGGCCAACACAACAGAAACACAGGCAGAGCAAAAGTAAATTGCCCCCAGGCTCTTAAATTGGCGTCGATTTCGGCATTATGTTGATGCAATAGCGGTAAGACCGCAGCCGCCAGGCCACTGAGAATCCCTATGATCAGCCCAAGGGTCTGGTCATTTTCCAGGCTGAATTCCGGGATCAGCAAGTACGTTCCATAGCAGGCTAGTGCAAGCCCGACCACGTCGAGCACGCTGACGCGACCGAATCCCAGTATCCAGCCGAGCAGCAGCAGATGAAGACCGTAGGTAGAAAACCCGATCGCTCCGATGGCGGCGCTCGCGAGCTTGATACTCAAAAAGAACAACAGCCAGTGCAAGCCGAACATGAATCCCACCGATAGCATGGACCACCAGGTTCTGCGGTCCCAGCTTCGCATCCTTTCCAGCGTAAGTTCTCTCTGGACTATCAGCAGCAGAGTCATCCCTAGACTGGCCAATACCAGTCGCACGATTCCCAAGGTGTAGGCATTAAGTTGCACCATGCGCACACAAGCGGGTGCACTGGAAAAAATGAGAATCGTTAAAACGGCTTTCAGCAGGGGAGGCACAATCTTTGTAAGTCTTAGGGATAATGGCGGAACAAGCGGAGTTCATATTGTGAACTCATCTCAACGAATGCACCACCCGGCAGAAATAATAGATTTCCACCCGATTTGAGCCCATTGGCAAACCAATTGAATTTCCCCTATGCTAGGGACTATCGCATCTGCCTGCCTCCCGAATTTCCCCCCCCCGATCTGCTACGAAATAAATTACCATGGCTCGTAACCTCCCGAACATGAGTTTTCCCATCTGGCTCTGCGCATTGATTGGTGTCATGCTGACGGACACCGCAGCTCTATCGGAAGAGCATCAGGAAAAGACAGCCGAACTAGCTGCCGGCACGGCTCTCAAGGTGGGTGATCAGGCGATCGATGGAGTTCTGGTTGATGGCGACGGAAACGAAGTCCGACTGAGCGAACTTTGGAAAGACGGTCCCTTGGTAGTGATCTGGTATCGAGGGGGATGGTGCCCCATCTGCATGCGTCATCTGAGCGGCATTCAAGAGGCACTGCCCCAGATCAGGGCCGCGGGGGCAAAGATTGTGGCCATTGCCCCCGAGTTGCCTGAAATGTCGAAACGAACGGCAGAGAAAAACAGCCTTGAGTTCTTGCTGCTCAGTGACAAGGGGAACGCATTGGGTGAGAAATACGGCGTGGTATTCAAGCTCGATCCTGGCACCGCGAAAAAATATCAGCAGTTATTTGACCTTGAGAAGTTCAACGGCGATGCAAGCATGCAGTTGCCGATTCCGGTGGCTTATGTAATCAATCAAGAGGGTAACATCATCTTTGCTTTCGTTGATGCAGACTACCGTAACCGAGTCTCCGCCGAGGAGATCATCACTGCTTTAGAAAAGTGATTAGGTGAGTTTGCAACTGACCACTGACAACCGACCACAGACCACTGACAACTATGGAACAATCAACAACACAACCACAGAGATCAATACGGAGATGGATCGTGGGAATATTGGCACTGGTGGCCGCCTTCGGGGCGAGTTGGGTACTCACGGCGGAGTATACCACCGAGCAGACCGTCGAACGTACGTTTACCATCGACGAGGATTTCACCAAGGTCCGTAAGATCATGGTCCGCACCAACGCGACCAAGGAAATCATGACCATGGGAGGGACGAGTGAGTTTGTCGAACAGAAATGGGAGGAGGGAACCGTTCAAACCGGTGCCAACGATATTGGCGAAGCGATCCTGAATACCGTTTTCTCTGCCGATCCAGATTGGAAAATCGAACTACATGGCATTCTCAAGGTCCGCACGTTGGACGACTATGTGGGCCGCGAGGTCGTTACGCTCCACCAGGACGTCGAGATCACGCCCAACGAAATTGACTCGGTTTCGAAACTCGAAAAAGGCTCGGAGCGACTCAAGGGATATCAGTTGACCACGATCCTCAAACGCGAAGAGGATCATACCCGGGTCAACCTGAAGCTCACTCAGGAAATCAAAACGCATGCCCCCTGGTTCGCCCACCGCATCGCCGACCGCCGCGTGAGAGAATCCGCCGCCCGGGCCCTGGAGAAACAAGAACAGGCAACGATTCAACTAATCAACGACAACAAAGACAAGAGCTGGCTGTTTCCGTTGAACTAGAATCCCCGGCGGGCAGAATCCACCGGGTTCCACTTGCTGGCTTGCCAAGCAGTGCCTTTTCCCAAGCCAATACCTTGCAGGTACTCCCGTCGTAAAGTGACAGAAACCCGAGGCTAGCGCCTGCGGCTCATGGGGGACAGCGTTACCCCGGGTGATCAAACTGCCGCCAAGCGGGACCCACTGGCACAATAATTTTCATGGAAATTGTGCCACTCGATTTGTTAGCATGCGAGTCGCTGAAATATAGTCGTAAGGCATTAGTCCTTAGTCGTAAGTCACTATCCATAGATCGAGAGGAACAGAAATGCACAACTACATAACCTGGGTAGTCTCCACAAGAAGCAACCCCAAAAATGGGCCAAACCCATAAAAGTGCGCATCGCGCGGCCAACATGACCAAGTTGACCAACATGACCAGGTTGAACCACTCGCGCGGATGCTGCGCCGTTGCTGATAAGTGGTAATTGGACATTGGTCATTTTTCTTTCCCTCATCACTCATAAATCATAATTCATAAATTCATCCCCACTCACCACTCACCACTCACTCACCCCCTTCGTCCGCTTGTGACGATTCTAGGGGATTGGAATCCTGGAGGTGTTATCATCCTCTGGAGGCTAGCGGTTTCGCGATGAAGTTTCCGCTTTTTCCAAGTTCCTGCGACGTAGATTTCGGTGAGCCGCCGAAGGGTTTTCTGCGGTTGGTCACACAAAATACGTTGCGGAGAATATGCACGATGAGCTTGCCATCTCGTCTGTTGGAGAATTGGACCCCCGATCAAGCCGCTCGGATGGAGAACGCGATCTTCGTCGCTCAACATAGGCTGCATGAGTTGGAGATGTTCCGTGACGAGCATCTGGTCGAGATTCTCGATGCGCATCCCCGCAAGGATCTGGGGATCAACACCATGGGGACCGATCCCGAACTCCATCACCAGTGGCAGGAAGGTCGCGCCGGCAAGCTCAACGCCGCGGAACTAATTGAAGCCGTCCGGCGGGGACGCGTGTGGCTCAACCTGCGGCGAGTGATGGATCATCATCCTGAGTACGAAGCACTTGTGAATCAGTTGTACAATGAACTCGAAGACACATGTCCAGGGCTAACCACCTACAATCGTTCTGCCAACTTGTTGATATCGTCTCCTCAAGCCATCGTGTACTACCACTTGGATTGTCCGGTGAACATGCTGTGGCACATTCGCGGTACGAAGCGAGTCTGGGCCTATCCACTGGAATCAGGCATCGTTTCGGATGAGACCATCGAAGGGGTTCTTTGTGGAGAAAAGTCAGAAGAGCTCGAATTCCAGTCAGCCTGGGATGAGATGGCAGTCGAGGTGGATTTACAGCCCGGCGAGATGATTACCTGGCCCCAGCATACGCCCCACCGGGTGGTAAACACGGGTGGTGTGAACGTTTCGCTTTCCACGGAACACATGACCAAACGGGCAGCGCGGAGGAACAATGTCTTCCTGGCGAATCGGCATTTCCGACATCTGTTTGGAGGCGAATTCCGTAACACGGAGCTGACTGGTTGGCGACCTGCTACAAAGGAGTTTGCCCTGAGAGTGATGCGGCGGATCCCGAAGCTCGCCCCCGAGACTCCTAAGGGTTTCAGGTATCCGATTACCTTTGAAGTCGATCTGGAAGCAAAGGATTGTGTCAGATCACTAACGGAGCAAGACCAACGCTCACCGGTGTTAGTTTAATAGCGCACTGCGAGGGGGCACTATTCCAAGTTCTGGCTAGCCACGTTCGAAAGATTGACACGGCCGACTTGGGTGAGAGGTTGTTCCAGCAAGGGTCGTACTCTTAGTGCGAAGGCTTTGGGTTCCATGTAGCCTTCGATGAAATCGAGCACTTCTCCTTCGGGCGAGATCAAAAGCGACGAAGGGTAGCCGCGGATGCCCAGCTTCTTGATCAGGGTGGCGTAGTCGTCCGAATGGGCCATCACCGATTCAGTTCTGCCACGTAAGAGACTTTGAACCTGGGCATTGCCATAGGTGTTGTGGGCCATTTTGCGACAGAAAGTGCAGTTGTCCGAGGTGAACATCACCAAGAGAGGCCGACGGTGGGCAATAGCCTCTTTCCAGGCGGCTTCAATCGTCGCGTGGTCGAATATTCCCTCCTGAGCCAGATTGGCGTGCGACTTCGCTTGAGCAAAGACAACCGTGGGTTGGACCACTGCAAGCATTGCCAGCATGCCAAGGACAAAGAAGCAGGATTTCATATTTGATGTTCTCATTCTTGCGAGTTTTCCTGCCAACGCATTCCTGTCGGTTTGCAGACTAGTCGAGGAAGTTCTACCTACATCGGCATCCTGCCGAGGAGTCTTCGCGATGCTGCAGAAATATTCCGAAGAAATTGGCGTCCAGCAGTCAATTTAGGCACGAAAACAACTCGATCATGGATCGTGCTATCGAGTCTGCGTGTTGTTGCTGGCAGAGGCAATTCCCAACTGCAAGCGTCGTTTGAAGGCCTCGCTGTCGACATAGCCTTCGATCAGATCGAGCACTTTATTGTTGGAACCGACCAATACGGTCGAGGGATACCACTTGATATGTAGCTTTTCCACCAGCACGGCATGGGTATGACGGCTGACTTCGAGGGTTTCGAAAGACCCTTTAACTATCTCGCTGACGTCCGAACAGGCATAGGTGCTCTCCAGCATTTTGGTGCAGTGGGGGCAATCAGGCATCGAAACGTACACCAGAATGGGCTTATTCGACTCTTGGGCTGCTGACCAGGCTGCGGGGTAGTTCTCGTACTTAAAGAGCGGCTTTGGTTCCGTCGAGGTCTCTGCGGGGGAGTCCATCGTGGCTTCGCTGGGAGTGTCACCCAGGCAAGGGGCTGAGGGGTAATTAATAGCAGCCAACGCTGCCCAACATAGTGCCCCTGCGACGTAGCGGCCCATACTGAGTTCCTCCAAAGTAAATGCGGAACCATTCGATTTTCGGTGCTAACGAGTACTATCGGGCCATCGCTAGCATGGGCATCGCTGAGTTTTTCTTGCGAGGGAGAATCGCCACGATGGCTGAAACTTCGCGGTCCCGCAGAATGCGACTATTCGTCATAAAAGGACCGCACTAAACCCCTGTGTTCGGGGCTAGATCAACACCACGCGTCTGCTCGGTTGAGAATCCGAAGATGTTGTTGAGGAAGATAAAAGGAAGCTTAAACCGCTACACCTTGGCTGCGAGCCTGCTGGACCCCCACGAACCCTTCACGGGCCTTGAGACAGGTATGACGAAATGGCTGGGGATGAGGCACCCCAGAGAGACGGAACGTCTCAATCTGGCCATTACGGAAAATGAGGTCGCCAGCAGGATACCACTCTTGTCCTGGCAGAATTTGAATCTCGATCGAGTCAAACCGGTCAAGCGACACACTCTGCTGCTCTCCCCCTCCGAATGCCTGCTCGACCAAAACGCGCCGGTTAGTAAGACGATAACGTCGGCAGGCTTCATTGTGAACTCCCCAAAACACGAAGGGAAGCTTGGGGATGAGCATATGAAAGTACACCGGTAAGATAAAAGGGATAGAAACCAGGGCGATCACGCGACCGATGGTGATCGGTAGCCCAAAAAGCGTGAGACCGACCGAATTCTCAAACCGGCGACCCCACCACCGGCCGTAGGCCGTGGAGGCTATTGACGGCCAGACCGTCATGATGGTCACTTCACGTTCGGTCGCTGGGGAGACCCCGGCAATGGCATCTGACATGCTCAATCCTGCTATACCGTTTGGCACGATGCGAAAGTCGTAGATCGGTGAAATTAGCAGAAAAGCTCTTTGCTGCCAAGTGTGCGAGCCGGGGCGTCCTCGCCCCCTATCCTTTGTTCCTAACGGGGGAGAGGACACACTGGCTTTCTGCAAGAAAAACGGCCTGCGATTTGAAGTCGCAGGCCGTTTTGATCACCAAAAACAAATACGACTCAGCTTGCTGTGGCGGTGGCAAGTTGGTCGGCAAAGTTCTGCCGCTCTGCCATCACAGTTGCATAAAGCTTGGCCGGCAGTTCGGCAGAGACGCTTTGTCGCCGACGCCCCCTGCGAACAGGTTGCCGAACCAATCGTCCGCCGATCGTTCCCCTGCAGCGGGAGGAACCGCAGCAGCAACGGAATGATCGAAACAAGACATCCTCCGTTTCATCATAGTCCATGGTGAGTAGCTCACCGGCTGCGATGTTCCGGGTTGCAATGAAGAGTCGCGTTTCGGTGTCGAGCCAAGAATTGGGCTCGCAACTGTGCAACACCTTCCCTGCAAAGTAAGGATCATCCAGGTGGAGGCCTGGCCCCATCTGCAGCGAATGCAGAGTCATCTCTGTTTTAAGCGTGCCATTCATCCTAAATAGGACGCTGCCTTGAGAAAAATCCCGCAGCACAAG
This sequence comes from uncultured Planctomycetaceae bacterium, assembly GCA_937925545.1. Lineage (GTDB taxonomy): Bacteria > Planctomycetota > Planctomycetia > Pirellulales > Lacipirellulaceae > Bythopirellula. The sequence continues at coordinate 227,116 of CALALR010000009.1, read as the reverse complement.
CACCCCTTGTCCGCGCTTGTCATCGACGTCGAGGACACAGAAATCTTCCCAACAGGGTTCGTCGGGTATTACTGGTAGGTGGTCGGGATAGAGCCTTTTCATTTACGGTATACCATCTCACTTGTGATACTTGATGGGGAAAAAAACGTCTCCAACACGCGATAAACGGTTGCTTCTTCGTACGGTTTGCAACTAAACACATCGAGGTACATGTCCCGATGATTGTCGTTGGTGTGGAACGAAATCTGGCTCGTTTCGATCAATTGAACGCCCGAGCAGCCGGTTTCGTGGCCTTTGCCAAACCGGGCGACGATGGGTGGTCCGTAGCGAACCATATCGATCTCGTCGGCACAGTATTGCAGGAAATCATAGAGTTTTTCAATCGACAGAATCGCTTCATTGCAGCCTAAGGCTGTGACCATCATATGCTGGCCATAGTGTTTTTCGCCGTTATGAACGATCCGCCGATATTCCGGAGGTGCTTCAGTCAACACAGATTGTTTCTCCGTTGGTCAGAGAGGGGTGAGGTGCGCAACCTGCGACAACGTGCCGCATAGAAAGTTGCTAAATTGCCCTGGCAAGGATTCAATAAATGCCTGGAGTACAGCCTTGAGCGAGACAGTGGACAGCCGTTAGCGATATAGCACACAGCTTGGATCGAAAAACCTTCGAAGTTTGCTGAACCGAGTGCTTTGCCAAACCAAAAACTTGCAAATGACAAAGCACTAATTAGTCTGCTGAAAGTGTGAATGGAAAGGGCAAAAAACGATTCAGAGATTTTTATGCAAATCGCCCCCCTCACGTCTAGTGTGATTCGGCGTTTTGGGGGAAGAATCGGGGAAATAATTTCCTCGAGTAAAGTCAGTCGCTGAAAAGAGAAATTCCTGGTCCTCAGTGCCGCGTTGCAGGTCCCACACGACCCGCTGAGGACCTAGGATTGCAGAGGGCCGAAAACGGGTCTTTGAGAGTTCTGCCCCAGAGCGTGTCATCCGCGCGCCCTGCGTGGCACAGCGTGACCAGAAAAAAACGCTCCATCAAGGAAAAAATTTGGACCGCGGAACGAATTTAGATAGCTTGGCGAGTTTGCTGGGAGGACAATTCTTCACTATCACCACGCAGGGTTAGTGCAGCTTCCAGAAATCCCCCACATGAAGTGTATGCTAGCGGGCCCAGCAATGAACCCACGGGTCGAACCCTACAAACCGGAGGAAAATTTTGACTGAAATCGAGTTGGGCAACCGGCGGGCCAGATCCCCCAGGTGATGGGATACTTGCTTCGAGTTCGAAATTGAGATCATATTTCCAAATAGCGCAAATCACGGACTTTATGAATTTTGAAGGCAGTTTTTTTCCTGTTTTTTTCTTGTTCTTAGAGACTCCAATGGTAGAATCAGCGCAATAAGTGGAGTCGCTCCCCTCTAATAGTCGGCTTCTTATGAGACTTTACGGCGGCGACTTCCTTCGCCCTGGACAGAGTTGAGAAACGGACCTTGCCAATGAGGCCGGGTCGTTCCGATTCCTGTGTATCTCAGCCGTAAATGGTTCGAGTTATCTCGTTTTTCTGTGCCTCGATCTCCCCGGGTGTGAAGCTCGGAATTTCAGAGCGAGGAAAGATTGCTCAGGTTGACACTTTTTATAGGGGGAAAGCTAATGTTACGGAATATGTTGCGAATGTTCTATCGTTTGGGACTGCCATCTCATCCTGAGAATAATGAGAAGCCAACAATCAATCGCCTGGATTTTGGTCGCGCACCCAATTTACTTCTCACAATTTGCTTAGCACTTCTGGCAGGACAAGCCTCTGCGATGCCGCCTACCTCGTTCTTCCGCCCGGGTGTGCCTGACTTTGATCAGCTCAACGCCGGTTTTCCTAATGGAGGCAATAATCACTGTGCCCCAACGGCTGCTGCGAATTCTTTCACTTGGTTCGACAATAATGGATTCGATATTGTGCCAGATGGTTCCAAAGATACGCCGACCATGCCGAACAATCATAATAATTTGATCAACCAATTGGCCATGGACGTGATGACAAGTGGCGCGAACGGCACGAAGCGAGATGATTACGTGAAAGGACTACGGAAGTATCTTCGTGGTCCGAGCAATCAAAGCGGACACCAATTCGATGTTAAGTTCCAGGGGACTGGCTATAACGGTTATACAGTAGGCTCACAAGGAAACACCGCCACACTTGATTTTCTTAAAACCGAATTGACGATGGACGAGGATGTGATGCTCCATATCGGTTGGTTCACCGAGACGTCCCCTGGTGTATTGAGTGCACGTCAAGGTGGACACGTCGTTACCCTCGATGGATATACCGCAAATAATAGCCTATTAATCCGCGATCCGTTTTATGCAGAAGGCATTATAGAAATGGATTCGAGCTTTCCGGCGGCGGATATGATTTTCGAATACAGCACGGCCACTCCAAACCTGAGGGCAAAAATCGAGGGAATCACCACAGTCAGTCCCAAGCCAATCTTGTTCGATGGCATTATAGTTCCTTCGGAGTATCAGCTTGTAGGGGTCAATATCAATCCAACTTTACAATTGGTGACACTTTCCACGTTTAGCGACTATGTGTCATTCGGACTTGACCACACCAGCCTGGCGGGGCAAGTGATCTCGCCTGGCAATCCCGCGCAGGTCACGATTGTAGATACTACGACTCAACGGGGATTCCATTTGACATACGATTCGTTCAATGGACTGACGAATGTGCAGGAAGGAGTACAGACTTTGACAGGCTTTAACCCTACAGGTCCATTCGACAATACCGATTTGTGGTTTCAATTGGCCCATGCGGTTGCTCCTTCTTCAGCTGAAGCGATCCCTCATCCCCAGGCGGAGTTGCATATTGACCGTGAGGTGTTCGGCAGCTTTGCTGTAGATTCCTTCTTCGAAGTTTTTGTTGATATAGAGCTTGGAGGTGATGGGTTTGGTTTCGAACTGAATCCACAATCTTTGTCGGACCTTATTCCGATTGATGATGTGACGGATCCCTTTGATCCCTATCCGGCAATTGGCTCCATAGGAGATGAAATTTTTAGACGTGAAGCGGCGATTGCTTCGATTATTCCCGAACCGGGCGTGCTAAGTATGCTGGTCTGTATTGGATTGCTTGTCGTTGGTAAGCGACGTATGACGCTGCCTATGACCTGAAGTGAATGGCCAAATAATTCAAATAGCTTTAATTCGACAACCCGCTATTCCGAGCAATAGACTACCCGTGATTACAAGCGTGTTTGGCTCGGGAACTGCTGTTGTCGAAACCAGTCCCGTTGCGGAGGGGAAGTGATTTTGCCAGTTGGCTAAGTCACCGGTGCTGAGCGGGTTGGGTGATCCCCCACGCTGCCATACGAGAAAGTCGCTTCCGTCAACGTCACCATCAAAGTCGAAGTCGCCGGGAAGGGCGAACATGCTGGCATAGTTCAGGTTTGCCCACTCGGCGGCCAGGTCACGGGTTTGATTCGACAGAGCCGAACTGCGGTGTACGAACAGAAACGGATCCGAGTTCTCAAAACCCGGCGAGCGTAAACGCATTGCCACCAGATAAACGCCTTGAGCTGGGTTGGTCAGAGTGTTGCCATCGCCGTCATCAATGCGGATTGTAAGATGAGTGTGCAAGGTCCCTGTATCGATGCCGTCGCCAGGATTGGTGTCTGAAGAAGTTTTCTGCAACAAGCCACCTGTGACGAGTGTCTCGGTGGCATTGGCGGTGAAGAGATTGAAACCGTCGTCGAAGATATTCCAGGTTGTGCCAGACGCAGGCAGGGTGAATAGAACGTCTTGGAGGCTTAAACCGTCACCCCCTGAATCTGCTCCGTTCCAATAAAAAACATTGGAGCGCGTTGAGCCGATTCGCATCGGCAGGAGGTCAAAGAACACATTGTGCATCGAGGGAAAACCGTCCACATTCTGTGGAAGCAGAGGATTGCCAGTGGCCAAGCTGGTAAAGCCTGGATCGTTCGCACGAAAGTTTGAGAGCAGCTGGCGCTGAAAAACCTTTTGGCCGATCGTCCATGTGCCGAGGTCGTAGTCTGCAGCGCCAATGACAATTTTCCCCGACGAGGTCTGAGTCAATACATCTGCGTGCTGCGCACTGCAAGAAAGTACTGCATTGTGAGTGCCAATTCCGACGAGTATCAAACCGTAAAAAAATCTTCGATTAAACATAGTTCGTTCTTTCAGATAGTGAACGCCCTGGGATAAAAAACTCCCAGGGCGTTGGTAGACTTGGTCAAATTAGAAAGGAGCTTTCCTGGACGCGAGTATTAGGCAGCATGCCATTGTTAACAGTGATACCGTTCCAGGCTCAGGAACGGCCACATTTGCGGCAACATGGCCGGCAGCAACGTCAAGCACCCCCTCCAGAAGCGCATCGATGTCTTCGTCGGAAAGCATGTCGAACTCCAGTTGAGTAATGCCGAGAAACTCCGGAGTGATGAACCCTTCGGTTCCCATCACTAGGTACAGCGGACCTGCTGGCTTGAGATCAGCCACGCGGGCCTGGAACGAGGCCAGGTAAATCCCCGGAGTGGGGAAAGTGTTCGCCTGATTGTCCCCGTCATCGAGAATGAAAAAGGGGTGATCGTCGAATCCTCCCCCCACGCCAGCAGTGCCGATGCTGCCGCTCATGTTCCCAGTGTCGATCACGAACGAAGTATTTACGGCTGGTGAAAAGTTCACAATTCCTTGGACATTCCAGAAGAACAACGTCGAGGTCATTCCGTTTACCGTGAGCGGCAAGCCAGTCACAAAGACTTCGTCTCCCTGATTCAACGAAGTCACTCCAGCAGGTAAAGCAGACTCGTCTGCAGGGTGATTGAAGCCGGGTTCATCGGAAAGAAACACTCCATCGAATGGTTCCGGTCCCATTTCAGCTTTGAAGATGCGCTTCTGGAGAGTGATGGCGGATGTATCAACGTCGATCCCTCCGAAAGCGGTTGTAGTACCGCTGGTGGGCCGGCCAATAAACACATCAAAATGTTGGGCCGAGGCCAGTGTCGGTGCAAATCCAAAAATCGCCGCGATCACTGGGGGCCAAAGCTTAAAGAATTTACTCATGTGGTATTCTCCCTCGTTGTAAACAAAGAAATGAAAATGAAGACTATTGAGCGGGTCGGGCAAAGTTAAACCCTTCCCGAACCCATGTGGAAAGTTGCTCGCTGGCCAACGGTTTCACATGTCCGTCGGCATAGAGGTAGTTGGCGATCTCACCCTGATGGCGATCCACGGCTACCTCTAACTGAATCCGCTTCCAGCGTGCTTCGGAATTAGGGTACTTCTCCGTAAACCATTCCCATGAATCGACATGGTCGAAGTGTGACTCCACAGCGCTACCTGCCTCGAACACCATGATCGTGGCATGGGTTTTTGGCAGGTCATAAAGCTCACTCACAAAGTCATGCACGACTGCTTCGTCAGCAGTACCCTCGTAAAGAAATTCCTCAGCCTTGGTGGCATCGCGGAGGTATCCATTAAAGGCATAACTCGTGTCTCTCCCGGACGATCGTTCGATCCGTTGATGATCCTCAGGACAGAGGCGGATAGCGTCGACACTCTCCATGAAGGGTGCAAGCGAATAAATCCACGACTCCGCCTTATCGCGCTGATGATAGATCCCGGGAAACTTGCCCCGGTGTGAATTCGCAAATTGATGAACAGCCAGACCAATCTGCCTCAGGTTGTTTGCACACTGACTCCTTCGCGCAGCAGCACGAGCAGCCTGCAGCGCAGGCAAGAGTAAGCCGATCAATACCCCGATGATGGCAATCACCACCAAGAGTTCTACCAAAGTAAATGCGTTTCGCGCGCGCATGTGAGCACCTCTAACTTGCGAATCTGAACCAGGAGAATTGCTTCACTAACTAGCGCTCTGCGCAACAGAATGCTTGTGAAGCGAACCAGGAGAGGTACTAGATTGGCTGGCGCTCAATCTGCAATGCGCAGCATGAGTTGCCGTGCCAATCAGAGACCCCGTAGATTCAGCAGGAGGGAGGCCCACGGCCGGGGTGAGTCCCTAAGAGAGGGGAATCGTAGGAGTAGAAAATCGCCGGTGGGATTGTGGGAATCACATCGACACACGCAGATTCCATCTGGAACACAAATTGCGACTGGGCCTGCACCAAAAATGCACAAATGGGACAGTCTTCCTGAGCAGGATTCACGTGGGCTTGGTGCTGGCGTTCAGCCCGAGCGATGGAGCCTGATGAATGCAGGCGACCGTTGTCGGTGTTAAAACCAGTCAAAGAGGCGGTAGTTGGCGATAGATGGCAAACCCCCTCATGACAATGTCCACAACCCCACAAAGAGTGCAAGCCGTATCCCAACACCCCAGCAGCACCATAAACTGCCAATAGCAGTGCCGCAATTAAGGAAAACCGAGTGTAGAGAATCTGCAGTTTCATACCCCTGTAAGATATTCGGCAATTTGTCTGGAGTCAAGCGTCTCTGGACCTAAGACTCCGATGTTGACGTCGAGTCTGAAAATCAGCGATCTGCATTCTGTGGCGCTCGCTCGACCCGTAGCTTAACTTGATTGGATTCTTCTTTGACGGTTGCAGTCAAAGGTGAAAGGTCAAGTTGCGAAAACCGGAAATCCACCACTGTAGAGTCCTCGGCGTGGGAAATGTGATCAGTATCTTCACCTGATGGGAAGGGGCCGGCAGAAAAGTGCTGCACGATGATTATTCCATGCCGTCCGGCTATAGCACCGTCATCTTGAGTGAAGGTGCCCAAGCGAAAGCGTCCTTGTTGATCGATTTTTCCGCGGGCGGATGGGCCTGATTCCTCTGGAATGAATTCGACGATTCCAAATCGAACAGGTGTGCCATCTCCAAATTCTACCGTGCCTGCAACAGGGTAGGTGGAAGGTCGGGAATCACCACAACCTGCCAAGAATAGCATGGAAAGACAGTATGTACCGAATCGCATGATTGAGTTATCACACCTTGCCAGTCTACAGATTCAGACAATTCTTACTGGATCGACTCCCAAGGGGGGCGGGCGTGATCATCCCGACGGCAAAGCTGTTGTAGAACTCGACTGTCGATGAAGTTATCCAAAGACCGGCTCGAGCCATCGGCGAGTACCATTGGACATATACCAGGATGCCAGCTACCAAACCCGATGATTGGAACCGTGATGTCATCTGGTCCACGTGCCAAAGGGACTCCGTGGCCACCGATTCGAGCGAATGCGGACAGGTCTTTGCCATTATACATTGGGCCATTTTCAGGAACTTGAGCGAGGCGGCCAGTCGGAATGTGCATCTCTCCAGCCAAGATCGTATTGCTTGCTCCGTCAATTAGATCCTTGTATCGGATCTTATGTTTCCAATTGATAGGTTCTTTTCCCTTGCAGATCGGATCGCTCGATATGATTACCCCAGTGCCATTGCCGCCTCGCCAATAAGCAAACATCCAATCTGGGGATCCGCCCGTATAGTCGCCATGATTGGCGGCATAATCAGATACTGCTCCACCGGTCAATTCGACGATCTCGCTGCCGGAGCACCCGCAGCCATAGAAGACTTCTTGCTCAACAGAGCCAGAATCAATTAGAGCTTCATTAATGCTTCGACGAGTAGGACAGATAAAGCTCTTACTTGCAAAATTTCGTGTGACAGAATCATGAGTCTCATACGGGGCATAGAGATTCCACTGAGAATAGAAGTTCCCTTGCTCAAGATAGGGAAGAATCCAGGCAAACCAAGATGGTTGAGATGTCTCGCAAGCTATAGAGAACGACGTCTCACTTGCAAGTTCACCATACTCGTCCTGGGTTCGCAATCTGGCAGGAGGGAAGGTTGAGGTAGCGTGCTCAAAGTTTATTACTGCAAATCCAATCTGACGAAGATGGTTTTTGCATTCCATCGCCCGTGCTGACTCACGGGCCGCTTGAACTGCCGGCAATAGGAGTGCTATTAATCCTCCTACAATCGCAATCACTACCAATAGCTCAACCAAAGTAAAACCGTACTGGTTTTTTGATGAATGTGTTTTGTTTTTCATGGAATGACTAGGACCAACAAGAAAAGCTTGGTTAAAAAACAAAACCTTTTTTGGTAGCGGTTATAGAATTGCCTGGCCACCCTCAGTTATTTTAATCTGCACCCATGGCTCACGCAAGCAAGTCCTCGCAATGAAGGAATCACCTGCCTGTAATTAAGGACCCTGGGCTTAAGTGCAATCCGCAGATCGATTGAGCACACTTAACAATTGTCGTTTGTAAGCATACAATCTCGTTCACATGAATCGAGATTAACATTTTCCTCGGACTCTGATCGGAGTTCAAAACATCATGACTTCATGGTTCAATAGTTTTTTATTCTGTCTTTTCACCATCACAGTATCCTCCAGTGCTGCCGATGAATTTCGCCCTGCCAGGGTCCCGATATCTACCCGATGGGCAGGAGAGATTACGCCCGAGAATGTCTGGAATGAATATCCCCGACCCCAAATGACGCGTAGCGAATGGACCAATCTCAACGGTCTTTGGGACTACGCAATCCGACTGCAAGAAGATGAGCAACCCAAAATGTGGGATGGGAAGATTCTGGTTCCATTTGCTATCGAGGCAGCATTGAGCGGAGTTGGCAAGAAAGTATCCCCAGATCAGCAATTGTGGTATCGCCGGCAATTCATCAAACCGTCTGTTCCTGAAGAGGGTCGCCTCTTGCTCCATTTTGGAGCTGTCGACTGGCAGTGCAGCGTATGGGTAAACGGTATGAAAGTTGGCGAACACACAGGCGGGTTCGATCCGTTCAGCTTTGAAATTACCGATGCGGTGCACGACGGTGAGAACGAAATAATTGTAGCAGTTTGGGATCCGACTGACTCGGGAACGCAACCACGTGGCAAGCAAGTTCTTAAGCCTCATGGAATCTGGTATACGGCGGTTACCGGAATCTGGCAGACCGTTTGGCTGGAGACTGTTCCGAGCAGTTACATTCAATCACTCAAGATATTACCGGACGTGGACTCCAGCAGTGTGCTGATCAAGGTGGAAGCCAGCGGTGGTGAGAGTGTCAGGGTGATGGTTCGTAACGAGGCAGATAGCTTTAAAGCGAAAGGAACAGTCGGTGAAAACATTTCAGTCAAAATCGAGAAACCTAAATTCTGGTCTCCGACTTCACCCTACCTCTACGATATCAAAGTTGAGCTACTGGAAAAAAATAAGCTGGTAGACTCCGTGGATAGTTATTGCGGAATGCGAAAGATAGAGGTTCGCAAGGATAATGAAGGTGTGAACCGGCTTTTCTTAAACAACGAAGTGCTGTTTCAATACGGTCCGCTCGACCAAGGTTGGTGGCCAGATGGTTTGTATACGCCACCCACTGACGAGGCAATAAAATATGATATCGAGAAGACTAAAGAGTTTGGAATGAACATGGCTCGCAAACATACGAAGGTCGAGCCGGCTCGATGGTACTACTGGTGCGACAAGCTAGGATTGCTCGTTTGGCAGGACATGCCATCGGGCGATGCGGATAAGACTCCCGAAAGTAAAGCAAACTATCGTCGTGAACTGAAGAAGATGATCGATGCACTGCACAACTTTCCTTCGATCGTCATGTGGGTTCCATTCAATGAAGGATGGGGGCAACATGATACCCCTGAGGTGGTGGCGTGGCTGGAAGAATACGATCCCACTCGGTTAGTCAACGAGGCAAGTGGCTGGCACGACCGTGGAACTAGCCAAATCTCTGATATGCACAGTTATCCGGGGCCTGGGATGCGTCCCTTAGAAGATGATCGGGCAGTTGTGCTTGGAGAATTCGGCGGCTTGGGTTTGCCTATCGCTGGCCACACTTGGCAGGATGAAGCCAACTGGGGTTATGTCTCCTACCAATCCAAGGACGAGTTGACTGAAGCATACGTGGCACTGCTCGACACTATGCGTATCTTGATTGGTCAAGGATTGTCAGCCGCCGTCTACACACAAACCTCCGATGTAGAAATCGAAGTGAATGGATTACTCACTTACGATCGTGAAATAGATAAAATGGATCCTGAGAGAATCGCCGTGGCCGCCAAGAAACTGTATGGCCCTCAGCCGATCTTGAGGGAAATTGTCCCTACCAGCGAGACTACTGCACAATTGTGGCGGTACACTACAAGCCAACCGGCCTCAACTTGGGCCAATCCTGACTTCGATGATTCAGCATGGCAGCAAGGGCAGGGAGGTTTTGGAACCGAAGGAACGCCCGGGGCTGTTGTTGGGACTACCTGGGACTCCAATGATATTTGGCTGCGGCGATCATTTCGAATCGATGTCCTCCCTCAACAAGAAGATCTCTATCTGCGGATTCACCACGACGAGGATGCCGAAGTGTATCTCAATGGCAAGAAAATTGCAGAAGTTCCCAAATTCGTGGGAAGTTATCGGGTTATTCCTCTCAAGGACAACTCGGAACTTCTCGAAGGCGAAAACACTCTTGCCGTTCATTGCCACCAAACATCCGGCGGACAGTTTATCGATGTGGGGATCGGACTAATAATAGAATGTGAGTAACCTCTTACCGAATGCGGCTCAGGGGTAGACGGTTTCACTGAATAGACTCGACATTACTTTTCATCCAGCCACTTCCACGCATCGTCGATCTCGTGGGCATCAAAGTATTTGATTTTGGCCATGGTAAAGGGCTTACAGACCTTGGCCATCCATTCTTCCCACTTTTTCTCTCCGACCAGAGCAATGCGTTCGATTTTAGTGCAATGGGTTGTGGCGAATTTCGTATCGTCCCAGAGGGCGTGCATGTCCCAACCATGAAAATCCTTAAATAGAGCAAGCATTCGAATCTTGCCCTCTTCGGCAATCGCCGCATCGACCATGGGAACAAACTTCTTGTAGTCCTCGTCGTGCAGCTTGCCGGAAAGTTTGAAACCAAGAACTTTTTCGGATTCATGTTGGAGTGGTTCGATCATGGCGATTCTCCATTAGGTCACAGAATATATAGGGGATAGCAATGCCCTTAAGCTTACTTAACTTTTTAACACTTGTCACGGACCCACTGGTTCGCAGGTTAAAAAGTAGTGGGATTGATCCTCACCGTTTGACCAGTAAGGAATTAAACCATCCCTACATTCACAGTAAAGGCAATACAGTAGACCTCTCTATAGCTTTTTCATACCTAGCAGTTTCACAATCAATCGACCCTAATTCAGTTCGATCGTCACTGAGTTGAGCTTGCCGGTAAAATCGAAGGGCATGTCGTAGCCTTCCATGACAGGTGTGCCGGTGTCAAAGCCGATGTCCATCGTCTCGTCGAGTGTGACACGATTTGGAATGCTTTTTTCCACTCGGCCTTTTCCGACTTTTTTGTCATTGACGTAGAGCGTCACATCAGCACCCGAAAAAGGCTTGTCAGCATCCGACTCGTAGACAGCTTTCAAGGTAGTTTTACCAGTAGGGACGCGCTGATCAGACTCCACGGTGAAGCGTTCCACGCCCGCAAGGTTGTAATGATAGACAAGTTTCCCATCCTTGACGAACATTCCGAATCCCGCAAAGCGACCTCCTTGAGTAAACAGCATTCCTTCACCGCCCTGCTGGGGTATTTCAACTTCGGCTGTGATGGTATGGCTTCGATGCTTTAGATCTGGGGCTGCACCTTCCGGTAGCCGAAGTAAGTTGGGGTATACGAACTTGGTACGGCCCTCGGTCAAACTGGGACGATTAGCGACATTCAGGCGCTCTGTCCTGCGATCATCTAATGGAAGGACGTTGTACCTGGCTGCTTCGGCGAAAAACTGTTTTATCAGTTCCTTCAGTTTTTCAGGATTCTTCTCCGCCAGATTGTTCGATTGAGTAAAATCTTCTTCGATGTTGTAAAGTTCCCAGGGCATATCCAATAGGTCCATGGGTGGATTCGCGCTCAGCCAAGGCACACCACGGATAGCGCTGGCCATCCAGCCGTCGTGGTAGATGCCCTGATTGCCGAGCATCTCGAAATATTGGGTGGTCCGACGGTCTTCGGCGTTGGCGTCGTCGAACGTGTAAACCATGCTGATTCCTTCAATAGGTTTCTGGGAAATGCCATTGAGTTCAACGGGAGCCTCAACCCCCACAATCTCCAGGATGGTAGGCGCAATGTCGATCACATGATGGAATTGGTCGCGTATGTCGCCGCGGGCTTTGATTCCTTTTGGCCAGGAAATAGCTAAGCCGTTCCGGGTGCCACCAAAGTGGCTCGCGATCTGTTTTGTCCATTGATATGGTGTGTCCATCGCATGTGCCCATGCAGCCGGAAAGTGATTGTAGTGCTTGTCGCTACCCAAGGTGTCGAACGCCTTAAGTTTCAAGTCGAGGGGTTCAGGGATGGCATTAAAAAAAGTCATTTCATTCAAGAGGCCATTCAGACCACCCTCGGCACTCGACCCATTGTCGCCTGCCATGTAGATAATGATGGTGTTGTCCCGTTCCCCCAATTGGTCAATGGCATCGATCAGCCTGCCGACTTCATGATCGGTATGAGCGGTGAAGGCGGCAAACACTTCCATCATGCGGGCGTAAACTTTTCGTTCCTCCTCAGGCAATGAATCCCAGGCGGGAAGCGAGTCTGGACGTTCAGTCAGCTGGGCGTTCTGTGGGATGATGCCCATCTTCTTTTGCCGGGCGAAGGTTTCCTCACGATACTTGTCCCAACCGCCGTCGAACTTGCCTTTAAATTTCTCTATCCATTCCTGGGGCACTTGATGAGGGGCATGTGTTGCCCCCGTGCAGAAATAGACAAAGAACGGTCGCTGTGGCGCGACTGCTTTAGAAGCACGCATCATGCGGATAGCCTTGTCGGCGATGTCGGTGGTGAAATGGTAAGGACTACCATCCTCATTTTTTACCGGAGGCTCAATTCGTTTTTTGTTCTCCACTAAGGCTGGGTGCCACTGATCGGTATCCCCGCCCAGGAATCCATAAAAGTAGTCAAATCCCAGCCCATCAGCCCACCGATCGAAGGGACCTACTAGACTTCTTTCCCAGTCGGGGACGTTGTGGTTCTTGCCAAACCAGGCATTCATATAGCCATACTCACGCAAAACTTCGGCAAATGTGCCAGCGCTAGCTGGGATAATGCCGGAGTAACCAGGAAAGCCAGTCCCTAATTCCCCCACGACACCGGTGGCCACCGAATGGTGGTTACGACCTGTGAGTAAGGCAGCACGTGTTGGAGAGCAAAGTGCCGTAGTATGGAATCGCGTGTATCGCAGTCCATTATTCGCCACGCGGTCCATATTTGGCGTGGGAATGCCACCTCCAAAAGTACCCACCTGTCCGTAACCACAATCGTCAATGAGCACCAAGAGAATGTTCGGGGGATTCTCCAGGCCGAAAGTTTTGGGAATCTTAAGCTTTGGTTTGACAGCTTCAGAGTCTTTGTAGGTCAATCCAATCTTTCCCTCAAAGGGCTCTTCTGGCCTAGGCAGCATTTGAGTTGTGCCATGCGGATTGCTTTGAGCGAGTGCCTGCGGTGAGTAAGAACTTAAAGTTAATGAGACGATAAGAGTGAATACTTTAGCTGTTTGACGACCCATGGCACGATATCCTGTCGATCCGATTGAAGTCATTACGGGAGTAACGAGCGATTACTCTGGATTCTACCCAAGGTGTTGTTTGTTAGCTACCTTTTGGACAAAAGGATTGCATGAAAATAACTTAATTATTACCAATGGTAATTTGTAACAATAAATCACGACTTCAAAGCAGTTCACGCTTTGGTTTTTCATTTGAAACATTTCCAAATGTTAATCAGGAAACTCGTTCAAATGATTCAATGGATGATTTAGTTTGTCGAAATCGAATTTGCAACATTGTTCCACAAGTGAGAAATAGCGACTTTAGTAATCTTAGTCGACTTTTAAGAAAAAATTAGAGCACAAGGATTCACATGCAATTCCCTCTCCAAGATTGCGGAAGAAAACCAAACGAACCGATGCTTAAAACGCAAACTGAAATTGCGTTCGGAAGAGCCAACCGATGTCGCCGGGCGAAATTCCCAAAGTGGCAGAGTTGATCGGGGCCCCATTTAAGTAAGTTACATCGGATGTCAATTTGGCGTTTTGTTTATGAAAGTACCAGGCAAATCCACCTGCAATTTCTTCTGAGCTTTCATTGGCAACTCCCAAAGTTCCCGAGTTGCCTTCGACGCGTGACCATCTAGCAAGTAATTCGAGTTTTTCTGGTAGCACAAATTTACCGAGTTGAAACCAAAACCCGTGGTCAAACAGATTTGGAATTGCCGCTCCTTCAAAATCATTGATGTAGCGGAAATAGTATTCCAATGTTTGAGACCACCCACGCCATTTGCAGGAATGGTTTATTGAGAAGAGATTGACCGTATATTGATCGACACCCAGTGGCAATATCGAAGAAAGCTCTTGTCCAGTATCAACAACGCGAATACTATCGAATTCATTCAATCCACTCCTATTAATTATTGAATCGGCCCAGGCAGCGCCGATCCTCGTTGCCAGTTCGTCGTGCCACTCGAAATCTGCCAACTCACTTGTTCCCCAATCGCCCAGAGGAAAGGCCATCAGGCGAGCGGCGTATGCGAAATTGTCGTCCAAGCCACCGCTACTGCCAGTTTCCACAGTACCAGTATCTAAGCCATTTAAAATTGCTGTTTCCCACTGCCAGGGAATGACCAATCCATGCAAAGTACCGTATAGACCACAGGCCAGACTGCGGTTTGCGTCAAAATAGATGCTGGCCATCGACCGATCGCTAAACTCCAACTGTCGGCCCGAGATATAACGGGCTAACGAAAAGGGAATTTTATATTTGCCAGCCTTGACTCCGAGAATCCTTTTCTCGTAGCCCAGAGAATGATGACCAAAATCATAAGTCATGAAATAGTCCAAAAACCGCGCGTCATCTCCGTTGCTGCTGCGACCATCTAACTGAACGAAATAATCCAAGTCGGGGGTAAATACGTTTCCAGAAAACACGAGTCGAGCACGCGTTAACTGGAACTGATTCTGGTCTGGATTCGCGCCTTCCGATTCAAATGCTAAATGTCGAAATTGGGCCCACCCATTCACCCGGATTAGAAATGGAGTTTCTTCTTCCTTAAGATCAAGCTGCTTTTCGCTGGCTAGCACAAAACCAGCATCGTAGCCGATTTTTACTTGAGACATCCCTCCTAAGCCATTCGGCACCGAACTTCCTTGATAGCAAACGTAAGAAACTCCAGATTCAGTGTTGTCGATCGGTACGCGTGGATCGGCAACATCCAGAAAAGTCGTAGTAGATCCGCCTCGAACTCGAAGTGCTTCAGCAGTACGGGGAAGCGGGATGGGTTCTTGGGCTATCGAAATATTATTCCACGTACTAATTGTGACTAAGTGAAAGATGAACAAGGCAACCATCCATCGATATCGCTGATATCCCATCGATGGTTCCATAGTCAACAATTCACTTTTGGCAGTTCAAATGCGCGGAGGAGGAGCGATTGGATTCGCGCAGACCCTGATTACATGA
Organism: uncultured Planctomycetaceae bacterium; assembly: GCA_937925545.1. Classification (GTDB taxonomy): domain Bacteria; phylum Planctomycetota; class Planctomycetia; order Pirellulales; family Lacipirellulaceae; genus Bythopirellula. The sequence continues at coordinate 211,630 of CALALR010000009.1, read as the reverse complement.
TCGGCAAATCTTCGCTAATTCCTAAAGTTTGACACCCATTTCGTGCTAGCATGAGAGCAGCCTGTTGGGCTGCAATTACAGAAGTAGATGTGCTTAGATTTCAGCTAGCAGTCACTGGGACTTGTTGCATTTAGTGTAAGAAGTGTCACGGGAGCCAATGAAGCACGTCTCGCATCACGCACCAGCGAGGTGGTTTCTGCTGGGCGCCGGCTCCTTCTATCCAAAATCTCCGAAGCCGATCGAGTGAGCCATCGAGCCTTTCAAAATCTATCCAGCTATTAAGGAAACTAATCCACTCGGTGTCATCCGACCGGACCGCCATTGCGACGGGTCTCTGCACAATAGGGTTAGGTGTAACTACCGCATGGTCTGGATGCAAGACATTCCATGTCGCTCCTTCTTCGGCAGTGATAATGAGACCATCGAGTTTTTGATGATTCCCTTCAAAAAAAGTTGCGATCGAGTCGATCACCACGATCTCGACTTGTGGCATCTCTCGACGGGCTGCAATGGCCAGGTCTTCTGAGACGACTCCTAAGCGAATGTCATTCGGTATACTCGAGTCACGCCAGGTCTCGAATTCGCCACGCCTATGATCCGGTAGAACGATTGCCATCGTGGCAATCTGATAAGGTTCGGTGAAACCGATGTGCACCAATCTCCGTGGATTTACAATCAATCCCCCCAAAGCGATGTCGATTTCTCCAGAATCGAGCTGTTCGATCAAAGTATTGTACTTATAGGGAACAAACTCCAGACGCACCTGGAGACTATCTGCCAACAAGTGCATCAGTTCGACGTCCAAACCAACCAAATGGTTTTGTTTATTAAAGAAGGAGTAAGGTAAATGGTCTGGATGGTAGCCGACACGTAGCAGTTTCTCTTCTTTGACTCGATCAAAAGTCGAGGTTTGAGAATGCGACCGACTGGGCAAATCGTCTCGGGAGTCGTATACGTAAACATCACGATATGGAGCGGAAATCTCCATCGAAAGAAGTCGCTCGTCGAGGTCATATTTGGGAGTGGTTGATGTAAGATACCAACGGCTGGCCGTTCCCAAGATTAACATGCATACCACCAGAAGGAACGAGGCAGATGCCAAGATAGTCCAATTAATTCTTGCACTCCTTTGCAGAACCTTGGTCACAATGATGGTAACAACCATCAAGTGAAATACCCCGACGACGTCTGCCAACCGAGTCGTAATGAAACCTGGCAGAATGAACAATGCCATCAGGTCTTGTGGTAGTTGATATTGGTCGAGCTGATAGGGAATTGTGATTAGTGGACTGGCGAAACTGGTAAGAGTACCGGTGGCTGCCATTCCTGCTGTTTGAACGGGTGTCAGTTCGCGCCCCACGTACCAGGCTCCGAAAGAAACAAAAATAAATGCAAACACTTTTCCCATATGTGGAAGGGAATAAGTCAAAGGCACCAAGAGCGCAGGAGTAGTTTCTCCAATGTCAGAATTGGGTTCTGCATTTTCTTTGAGTAATTGTTCGCATTTTTCTGCTACTTGCGGCAAAACCACAAAGAGTTTGCCAGTCGCAATAACCGTAAGTACAGGTTCCTGTGCCGCCCTGAGCAAGTCGCGGTAGCGTATGCGAGTAAAGCTGCAAACAAGCAAGGGGAGCACTCCAAATGCAGCTATCACGCAAGCCAGGGTGAACATTATCAAGTAGGCTTGAAGTCGCGAAATCTCATCAATCCGAAGTTTTCCCGAGGCAGCTGCCGAAAGAGCAAACAGACCAATCGGAGCTAATCGAACCAGAAACAAGTTCACACGTCCTATTGCGTCCGAGCAGATGTCTAGAAAATCAAGTAATTGCTCTCTTCCTCGGACGAGCATAAGTGCACTTCCAAAAAACAGGCAGAAAAGCACGACAGCAGGTACATATTCTGAAGATAGCGAATGAAAAATATTCATCGGAATAAACTGAGCTAACAGATCATTCTGTTCCGCACCCAATCTCTTGAGCGTGGGACTATAGAACGAAGCTCCTTGAACAGGTGGAAGTATCGTTGACACTGCGACGATCAGGAGAACACCGATCGTCCCCAAGCAGAACATTACAACAAGAGCTATAGCGCCGAGTTTTCTGGCTTTCTGTATATCCAGCCGTCCCATCTTGCCTATTAGCGAGAAGACAAGATAAGGTAGCACGGTCATCTGCAGGAGACGCACATAAGCCTGTCCAATAATCTCAAGCTTTGCACAATACTCTCCAAATAGAACGCCGCAAAGAATCCCCAGAAGCAAACCAAGCGTAATCCAGCTTCCCAGGTAGTTGGGCGACGAGATAGGTTTTTCCATTGCGGGGCTGAGACTTTAATAGATAAGGTGGTCAGATGATCCAAGTTAGGGTCAATCCGAACCGGGATTCCTGAATTGGCCAACGGAATGGTAATGCCTACACAGTCATCGAGTTTACAAAATATAGGCTGCTGGTAAAAGAAGGGAGTAATCGCTTGCTTAATTTCCTAGAGTTCCGTGGGAGGTGTTGAGCGGGATTCGCCTGCCGGCACTTTGCAATCCACCTGGGCCGTATTGGCATCGAAGGCAAATTGTCTTTGGTACTGGCGATAACGTTTAATACCTAAGACGGCGACCGTAATTCCACTGGTAATAATTATCCACCCAACTACTTGATAGAAAACGATATCTGCTAAAAACTTTAAAATCGTTCCACCGGTAACGACCAGCATCAATGCAGTCCGCAGGTATGCCAGCAATGTCCGTTCGTTGGCCATGTGGGTTCGCATAAGCGCCAATTGATCTCTTCCCGCGCCCGCGCCATTATTTTTGGGAAGCAAGGTCATGCTGTTCCTCTCACATGAGAAATTCCAGAAATGCGATCCTATCGAGCGATATTATCTCATGAGACTCTCCAACTCAACGGTCTGGCAAAATGAGTTTCTGCCAACCGAACTATTCAGCAAGACTTACGTCTGCTTACAAAACCGGTGGTGAGCCAAATCTCTCTGTCACCGAGGTCCTGAAGCATCGACAAAAGATGACCCTTATAATCGTATAGCTCCCAGATCGTGCAATGCGAACAGAGTCGATTGTGATTTTCTACTTCAATCCGCACTGCAACTCGCTGGCAGGCAAGTTCACGAACTTCGACAATCCGGCGATGAACATCTCGAGATAGAATCCGCCAGGAGCCGATCTTGACATTGATAATGTCTCCGCAGCCATCGCGGTAAACCTCAACTCTTGGAACATGTTTACTATTCTTCTCATCCAAATTCCATTGCGCACGGTTTGATCGCTTTTCCAGCAAGTTCAACAACAGGGAATCAGTAGGCGATTGGGTCTTGAGCGTATTGGGGCAAGCAGAGTACATAGATAGAGTCTCCAGGCGTGAAAAGGACGGGAAACGCGTCGTCTCCTGGAGTATTAAGCGAGAGGGGCTGAAGATTGTTACAGATCTTTTTGCAACGTTTTTTCTCGGTAAATCGCTGCTTTCTGCAAAGCATTTCTTTCGGCTTTTGGGTCGAATTTTGGGTTCGGTTCTGACGGAATGGGCGCCCTCACATCGTGTTGCCACGTCTTGAGGATTTGAAGTAGCTCGTCCCGCTTTTCCGGTAATTCTTCAGCTAGATTGTGCCTCTCTCCGTTGTCTTTTTGAAGATTGAATAACGAAATATGGCCATCCTCAAAGAATTCCATCAACTTATAATCGCCAACTCGCACTGCACCCACGGGTCGGGTGCGGAACAGAGGATCACTTTGCTCCGAATTGACAGGATAACTTTCAAGATACGCAGGAAAGTGCCAGAAAATGGGGCGTTTTTCCAAGTCATTTTCCGTCCCTTTCCAAAGTGGCATGAGGCTCCTTCCGTCGAGTATCTGTTTTGGCAGTGATGCGCCAGCAATCTCACAGATGGTTGGGAAAAGGTCGACTCCTATGATCGGCACACCGCACTCGGTTCCAGGCGTTATCACACCCGGCCAGTTTACAAAAAAGGGAACTCGAATTCCTCCCTCAAAATAGGTCCCTTTGTAACCCCATAAGGGATCCATATCCGTGGCAGGACCGAATCCCCCATTGTCGGAGTAGAACAGGACCACTGTATTGTCGCGTGCACCCGTTTCCGCAAGTGCGTCAATCAGTCGTCCGACCGCGTCGTCGACCGCCTGAATCATTGTTGCCATTGTGACATTATCATGAAGCTTTCCCAGTTTCTTCGCTTCGTACTTCGGCAGCAGCTCTTTTTTAGGTTGGAAAGGCGTGTGGACAGCAAAGTGGGAGAGATAGACACACCAGGGCTGGTCTTCGCTCTCTTTGACAAAATCGATTGCCCGATCTGTCAGAACATCAGCAAGATATTCACCTCGGGGTCCATAGTGGGCATCAAAGCCAGGCAGTTTATTGTGCTCTAATGCCACATCGAAACCTTGGGTAGTCGGATCAGTTCCCAAGTGCCACTTGCCAAACATGCCAGTTCGATACCCGACCTGCTGCAGAACTTCTGCCCAAGTGATGATCTCCGGTCTCAAAGTATTTGTACCCGGAATGTGTTTCAGTCGGCGATGTTTGGACTTACCACGCGGTTTGGTGCCCACATTGAAGATCTGGTGACGAGGGGTGTATTGCCCGGACAACAGACAGGCCCTCGCAGGTGCACAATTCGCCGCACAAGAGTAGGCATCCGTAAAAATCATCCCTCCTCGTGCCAGAGAGTCGATGTTAGGAGTCTCATAAAAGTCAGACCCCATGTACCCCGCATCTTTCCAACCGAAGTCGTCTAAATAGATGAACAGAATATTGGGTGGCTGCTTTGCGGAAGTGGAGGCTGTGAAAAGAGTGAGGGCTAGGAGACAACTGGCCACAATCGTTTTGAGTAACGTAACAATTCGCATCGATGCCCTCGTGGTCTGGGCCAGATGACTGTGTTTCACTTAGATAACCGAAATGACTGTTTCAAAGAGAAGCTTGAATAAAGTGCACATTATTTTTCTGCGGCTTCACCCTTCCATGACTTAAATCACCACTGGTTTCCCCAGCGCCCGGCGCACTGGCACCAGTTGCCCTGCGTGCATCATGCCGTGAGTGGCGATTAGAACGTAGACGTGGCCCACGGTGGGGAACATCGAGCGGAAGTGCTCGGGGGCGGGTTTGTCGAGATCAGCCTCGGATATTTTGTCGAGCGCAGCTTTAGTCGCATTGTGGACTTTTTCAAACAAGGCGACGTATTCTTGCTTTGTGTAAAAATTAGCAGAATTGTCGTCAGTGACCGTTTCTTTACTATGTTTCTCGGCAAAGCCTTCCGGGAGCTCGACGTCAGTTCCAGCGCCAACCGCTTGCAGTAGTTGTTTTTCAGAGCTGATCAGATGGCCCAATTGCCAGGCGATATGATTGCAACCTTCTCCCGGCCGCCGCATCAGATCAGAATCAGTTAAATCTTCCAGGTACTTGCCGAGTACCATGCTGCTAGTGTCAAGAGTGGCACACAAGGTTTCTTTAGCGTTCATGATCGGTTTTACCTCATCTTAGTGGGGCTGATACTGTTCACAAGTCGTGGAGGACGATCCGACGAGATTATACCTCTACGCATCTATAGGCCGCAACTAAGCAAATGAATAGGAGCACACGAGTTGAACAAAGTCGGAACTAGATGAAAAAGCCACATAGAAGCACAAGGCACGAAAAGGAGTAGTCGGATAACCACGATCTTTTCGTGACTCTTTGTGTTTATTGTGGCGATCAACTCTCTTATTGCCGACGGAACAACGCTTGGCGCAGTTCCTCTTCGAACGTGGCACTAGTTTCCAGCACGGCGCGGAAGTCGTCTTTGCCCAGGGCATAGAAGACACACGGTTCGCGTGCCACGATGGTTGCATTCCGCGGCTCGTCGGTTATCAGGGCAGCCTCGCCGAAATATTGGCCCTGCTTTAACTCGGCTACCTTTTTATCACCGGTGCCATCATCGATCAGAACATCGACGCTGCCTGTCCGGATGAGATAGAACAGGTCGCCTGCATCGCCCTGACGGATGACGACGTCTCCTTCTTGGGCTTCGTGAATCATCATCTGGTCCGCCACCTCAGCCAGAGTATTCGGCGAGAGATCGGAGAACAAAGGATACTGCTTCAGGAACTCACAGATGACCGAGGTTTCTTGGACGGCCACGTCGGATTTAATCTTGCCGTCAACCATGTTTACAATCCGATCGGCTACGTCGAGGATGCGGTTATCGTGTGTGACCATAATGATCGTGCAGCCCTCATCTCGGGCCAGTTCCTGGAAGAGCGTGACAACTTCTCGGCCCGACTTCTCGTCAAGAGCCGCTGTTGGTTCGTCGGCCAGGATCAGCTTCGGTTTGTGTACAAGGCCCCGTGCAATCGCAACGCGCTGCTTTTGTCCCCCAGAAAGACTCTTGGGCTTGTAGTGAATCCGATGTCCGAGCCCGAGTCGAGTCAAAAGGGAATTAATTCTCCCTTCGGCGATCATGGGATCAAGTCCTACTAGTTCTGCAGCCATGTTGACGTTCTGGTAGGCAGTCAACGATTCGAAAAGGTTATGGGCCTGGAAGATGAACCCCATTTCCTTGCGAATTCGCCCGATAAGATCACGGTCGGCACCCAATAGTTCATTACCCAGCACCTTGAGGCTTCCCTCCTGGACGGTGCGGAGGGTACCTATCAGTGTCAGGAGCGTTGTTTTTCCCGAACCTGAAGGTCCCGTCATGATGACGATTTCACCACGCCGGACCTCCAGATTGTTCTCGTAGAGGGCCTGCTTGCGGAGCTCACCCTCGCCAAAATAATGATTCAGACCCTGAACTTTCACCGTTTTCGGCATTTGAATGCCACCGGTGAAGGCTCCACTGGTTGCGGGAATAGTCGTTTGTGAATTCATAATTGATATTTGGGGGTTTCTACGAGTCAATCAATGTTATTTGAATACATTTACATTCTAAAACAGACTAGCTGGATCGGCCGAAAGAAGTTTTCGAACTGCCAACATTCCAGACGCTACACACATCGCAACCGTCGAGGAAAAGACCTGTAACATCGCGGTATCAGACATCACCATCAGCAAGCCTGTTTTCTCGGAAAGCCATGTATACATTAGCGCACTAACAGCGCTTCCCGGTATAAACCCAACAATAGCCAGGAGCACTGATTCGGTAAGAATCAACATGATGAAATAGCGAGAGTTGTAGCCCATTGCTTTGAGCGTCGCGAACTCTGCCATGTGATCCGTGATATCGGAATAGATCACCTGATAACAGATGACCATGCCGACAATAAATCCGATAATCTTTCCAGCCATAAAGATGGTGCCGATCGGTGTGCTTTTATCCCAGAATCCAACTTCCTCTTCGCGAAATTGTGTGCGAGTTAGCACTTTGACATCTTTATCGACGGTTTTTTCAATGAGCGCACGAACAGTTTCGACATTGGCATCTGGAAGCACGTCCACAATGCCGATATCAATCACACTCAAGGGGTCGCCCAGACGGACTCGCTGGGGAAAATACTGGGCAAAATTTTCGGCGCTCATTACGAGGTTGCCGTCGTGAGCAAAATCGGTTCCCAACTCAAAGGTTCCAACCAACGAAAGTTTCTTGCCTAATAGTTCGACTCGCTCCTGAGCCAGCGCTTCATCGTTATCATATGGGAAAGGAAACTTGCTTCGTTTGCTCTTCGAGTCGATCAGCGCCGTCCCCTGTGATCGCAGACGATAAAGTTGATCGTTGATCGCATCCGTTTGGAAGACAGGATCATCCAGAAAAAATCCTATTGAACGAAGTGGATAGCCACGATTCCCCATGCCATTTTCCATCCGCCGAAGTACAGAAGTTGTAAGCTCCGTATACAGAGGGTAGGCACCTTCTACTCCAGAGCAGGATCGCGCCTGGTTGAGGCGAGTGATGGGGAATCGCTTTTCCGAAGCAAGCGTGAATTTAGCCTTGCTCACTAGAAAAATATCTCCGTTTAGATCATCGATCAATTTGACCTGGCTATCGAACAGGGCATTTTGAAACCCCACTTGTGTGAACATCAGCAGAACGGCAAAGGCGATACCGCAAATGGCTACGACCAGCCGCCGCCAATCGTGCGTTAAGTTCTTCCACGCCAATGGGGTTTTGCGGAATGATGTCATCTCGTTTCACGAATTTCCTAAAACAAATCCGCGGGATCAGCTTTATACAGTTTTCGCAGCGCAGCTAAGCCCGATACAACACACATGACGATCGCCAGTGTAAATACCAATACCGCTATGCCGGGAGTCAGGTTCATTGGCATGCCTGAAAGGCTTTCGACCACATAATACAGTATCCACGACACCAAGATCGAAGGTACATAACCAAACACAGCCAAAAGTACGGCCTGTGAAAGCACGACGCGCGTTAAATACTTTGCGCCATATCCCATCGCTTTGAGTGTGGCATATTCGCTCATCATGTTTGCGATGTCCGTCGAAAGGACTTGATAAACGATTGCAACTCCCACAAATAGCGCAACCCAAACACCAAGAGTAAAAATCTGCCCCAAGGGAGTTTCGTGAACCCAGCGGTGTTCTTCGCGGTCTAGTGCCTGCTGGCGAGTGAGTATCTCAACGTCTGCATTTGAAAGTGAGGCTGGAGTCAGACGTGAAACAGATGGATCGCTCCTGGAGGGGATCCCATAGATGCTCATCAGCTTCTCTCGCACTCGATCGGCGTTCGATGGATCTTCGAGTTTGAGAAGGCCGAAAGTCACATCATCGATGGTCTGCCAAGGACAAGCCCGAATGTATCCTTCCGGATTTGTCAGGCATGCACCGTTAGATGCCATGCCGGTTCCGAGTTCAAAGAGTCCCACGATACGTACACGTTCGGGACCTAAAGTCGTCTCAACTCCAATATCTGCTTTGCCAAATTTTTCACCATTTTTGGGACCATACTCACTCTTTGACTTAACATCAACCAACACAAAAGTTGGATCCGTAAGTTTGCGGGCCTCGGCGTTGATGTCTTCCCGATTGAAAGCGGGGTCTTGGGGATCTGTCCCCATCGTGATGATGGCGCGCCAATCTCCTTCTTCCTCCAAGGTCGTCTTGCTCGCAGAGGGGCGGTCATTTGATGGGGGCGATTTGATCTTAGCGGGCGCCTGCCATTCACTTAGTCCCAGGTAAAACGACCGAGCTTGAGTCACTTCGGGCAATGAAGCGGCCTGAAACACACGAGAACGTGGAAAGGAACGTGCTTCGGTTAGATGCAAGTAGGCTGGTGAGCGGAGCATCAAATCGAATTCGAAGGCATCATAGATCTGAGTGGCAGTTTGAATGATGCCCCCAAGAAATCCTAGTTGCATAAAGATCAAGATCACTGCAAAGCTTACGCCAGCCACGCCAATGACCGTTCGAACTTTGTTATGAACTAGATTCTTCCAGGCGAGGGGGGTTTTCATGGATTCTCATTGCCGTAATGCCCAAGCCAGAAACCTGATCCTTGTTTTCAGATTGGCTCTCTTGTAAAGATGGGTTAGTTGCTTTCCTTGGAATGAGAGGTGGGAAGAGAATCAGAACTTGCCGGCTCATCAATGGGTGAAGGAGAATCAACCTCTTGCTCGTCGAATTCAACGGTCACCTGTAAGCCAACTCGACGAGAGAGATCTGCAACTGCCTCATGGTCGTCGATGGCAATACGCACATCGACTACATTGCGATCGGCAGGAGCTAGGGGGTTTCGGCTTGCCAAGCCAGGAGAGCCTATCACACCACCAATTTGAACAATGTGTCCCTTGATTCCGCCGATACGCTCATTCGTATTTGGGTCGATGCGGTCAGCATAGTTCCCTGAAAAAGATGGGCTGCGGATCGTGGCAGGTTGGTTTATCTCGAGATCCTTGACATCCGCCTCATAAACTTCGGCGATACATACCATCTCACGAAGGTTGCCCAACTGCATGATGGGAGTTTGCGTGATGAATTCACCGGGCTGCAGATAGGTCTTGAGAACCGTATAAGGACCACGCCCCTCGGGAGAGCCTGGTTCATGATCGGCTTTGATTTCAATGCTCAGCACGTCTTTTAAAGATTCAGGAGAAACATTGGGAGCGAGTATCACAGACCTTTTTAAAGTTTCTTTGGCAACTTCAATTTCTTGATCGATCGCCTGCTCTTCGAATTTCTGCTCTAGCTGTTTGAGTGTGTGTTTCGTTGCTGCAATATTCGCCTCGGCGGCAGCGACGGTTTTCTCGGCTGCATGTTTGGCCGAGTCGTAACTATCGTTCGCAATTGTATAATCTGCCAGGGTGGCATCCATTTCGTTACGCTGCTTTCTGAGCTGATAGTCAGTTACCAGTTCTGGATCACTGGCTTGCAATGATTCAAGTTGAATCAATTTCTCATTCGCAAGTAAACTGGCAGTTTTCAACGCTTGTAGTTTTTCTTCTTGGAGTTCGAGTTCCTCCAGCTTAGCTTGTGCTTGTGCCAATGAGGCTTCAGCTTGTGCCTGTTGAGCCTCGGCAACCGCGATTTGATTTAGGCGATTGTTGTCAGCCAATTCCTTTTTCTTAATGAGAGCTTTTAGTTGGGCTTTACCCAAAGGGTAACTACTCAGCAAACCTAAAATTCCATTTGCGGGTACTCGTTGGTTTACGGCCACATCGGGATCAAGTTGCATCAGCCGCTCACCAGGAACCGCGCTAACTGAAATAATGCCCGAGGCCGGTTCTATACGCCCCAAAGCGTAAACGGATCGAGTCTTATGCTCTACAGTTGAAGTCTTCTCTGATCCATTCCAATTGCAACCAACTACCACCTGACAGAAAAGTCCTGTCAGTAATAAATTTTTAATCGGGTGGGGACGATATGAAACGCGCATGGGTTTCCAGCATGGGTAAAAGCCACAGCTTCAGAGGTATTCCTGAAAACTTACCGCGCTGCGGCGAATTGTGGTGAAAAAATTCATCGCCATTGTCTAGAATTGCCAGACTCCGAGTGGCAAGTCAAGCAATCGGGCGAATCAGCGAACAAGGTCTCAAATGCAAGTCATTATAACCACAACTTCCGGAAGAATCCGCCCCGGAACACCGAAAACTCACGCCCGATCGGTCATTTGCCGCGGAGCCCCGTAACCTGTTAAGGGGCGGCGATAGTGATCGGGTTTCTTCGAGCAATTTCTGGTAGACTGTTAGCCGGGCCTGTACTATACGCAACTTTCTAAGGATTAGCATGCTATGCGTCGTTTATTTTCCTTCTTATCTGGATTAGTCATTGGTGCGGTGCTTGTCTACTTTGCCATGTCCTATCATGTGATCCATTCCAAAGACGGCCTGCACCTGATACCCAAGATTAATGGGGAATTGGCAGCAACTTATGTAGATATACGTGAGTTTCAAGTAGCCGATTGGGCTCAGAATGCCCAGGTTGCCGCTGCACTGGTACAAGCAGGCCGGCGGGACCTGATCGACAATGCCATCAACGAAACGGTCAATCAAGGAATCGAGCGCCTGCTTAATCGTAATATTCGCTAAGAGTCAACAGGTTATTCTAGTTAGAGCTGGGAAAATCGAATTCTATCGCAAATCGTTATTTTCCGACTTTTTTCTAGCAGTCTCACTTTCCGTACGATTGAAACATTAAGGAGAGATGCTGGAGTTTGCGGAGCATCTCTAGCGATAGAATATATAGTGAGCCCGCCGTTTTCTGCTGAAGGTGAGTTGGCGGGATACATTGCTCAATTTCTGGCACGGACAATCGAACTGGGGAAGGAACGTACTGTGGAACTTAATCGCAACCAGTATTTCTTTCTGGGCATTGTGATTATCCTCATGGGACTCCAGCTCCGCATGGTAAGTTCCTATGTATTAAACCAAGAAGCCACCAAATTTCTGGCAGAACGCACTCAAGCTTCAACAAGCAATACCTCGATGGTATCGTTCACAAGTGATATAGGAGTGCTACCAAACAAAGTCATCAATCCACCTGAATGGTTGGGTTGGTGTTTGATCTCAGTCGGCTCGGTATTGATCCTTCATAGCATGGCTATGAAAAGACCTGGTGGTTAAACGGAAACCTATCGGTACTTGACTCAGCTGCTTGAGCTAACCGAAAGCAGAAACAGCGCCATGATTACCTCACTTATGAATGGTATTCGACTTTCCAGGTGGGTTCTGGCTGCGACATTAATTTCTCTCCTTGGGCTAACGCTCACCGCGCAAGAGAATGTGACGGGAGTGTCAAGCTCCACGAGCCAGTTTAATTCTGGCAAGCACTTGCGAAATGAATCAGACGAGAATGCTAAACTTCGCATACGCGAAGGAACTCTGATAGTTAACAGGGGCGGATTTTTTCGACAGGATGGTGAGGGAGCGACCTTCGTAACAGAAGACAATTATGAGTTAGCCGCGCTGCCTAACCTCAACCTTGAGCGTGTCGTTCGCACCTTGAAAGGCTCTGATGAATCTGAAAGCATTCGATGGAGTGTGAATGGGGTGGTAACGGAATTCAACGGTCGGAATCATCTGCTGATCAGCCGAGCCGTATATAAATCTTCGGTGCCCCCTCCGATCCCCGAGCAAGTGGTTAATTAAACCGGATTCAAGCATAGAAAGCTTGTGGAGAGCTTCTCAACAGGCATCAGGTGTACCCTTCGCTGACTTGACACTTTTTCAGAGCCAGATATTATCGCAATTAGGGTTTGCTGGGTATTGAGTAGTGCCCTGCTATTGGCCAGCGTGCATGAGTTCTGGTCCGTATTAACTGCCACAATCTTACAGAGCATTGACATTATGAATCGAATTGAAGTTAGTGAGTCTGCTCAAGTGAAAGTCATTCGTTTTAAGGATCAGAAAATTATCGATCCGGAGACGATTCAAGAATTGGGCGAAGAGCTATTCTCATTGGTAGGCGAAGACGATAAGCCGCAGAAATTTGTACTTAATTTTTCCCAAGTTGAATTTCTGTCATCAGCAGCCCTCGGAAAACTGATTACTTTTGAGAAAAAGGCGAAACGAAGCGGTGCGGATCTCATTCTCACGAATATCGCCCCCGAAATTTTCCAAGTATTCACAATCACAAATTTGGACAAACTGTTTAAGATAAAAGACAGCGAGGCAGATGCGTTAGCTGTACTTTGATTGTGCTTAGTGGCAGTGGTTAGGCCTGTATACCGAACGGTACATCATGACTTCTAATTCCAAGCCTCAGCGAATCAAACGTGTTTTGCCCAGCACGCTCACAGCTTATCACGATTTTGTACAGGAGGTATTAGGAGGCTTAGAAAGCTTGGGCTGGAGCAAGGAAGTTCTCTTCGGGGTTCACATGGCTCTCGAAGAGTCGATCAGCAATGCCGTGAGACATGGCAACAAGCACGATCCGTCGAAAAGCGTTCATGTCGAGTGCGAACTATCCGACAAGCGGTTTTATGCCAGAATTTCTGACGAAGGTGCTGGCTACGATCCATCGGTTGTTCCCGATTGCTGCAACGCTGAAAACTTGGAGGTCCCAGGTGGTCGTGGACTTGCCCTCATCAAGGCCTATATGACCAATGTGGAACATTGTGAAAACGGCAAATGCGTTGTCCTGGAAAAGTTGCTTGACTAGCAGCCGATTCAAGGAACCCAGGGCTGGCCAGGTCTCACTCGAGAAGCATAATTTGGCTTGTAATCGGCACTTGTTCCACTTTCCAACGTTAGATATTATAGTAATTCGCCGCTTTTGAAGCGGCCATTCCCTGGTAGCTCAGTTGGTAGAGCAAGCGGCTGTTAACCGCTGGGTCGTAGGTTCGAGTCCTACCCGGGGAGCTAACTTGGTGACTGACTTCTTATCACCTTTTTCCAGAACAAGATTTTCGTGTGTGTTTGGCAGCAGATTTCGTGTTTGCAAAAAACTGCAGTCAGCCTAGTTTAAGTCATTGGAGTACTAAGCGCAATCTGGTCAAGGGAATTACGTTGGCTGTGTGATTCCAGGCTGTTAACTATTTTTTGGGCTGCTAGTTCTCCGGAGTGAATACAGCTAGGCATGCCGATGCCTTGTAAACCGTTGCCAGCGAGGGCGAGGTTATGATGGTTGGCGAGTTGCTGCTCGATTTTTCGAACGATTGCTTCATGGCCAACGTAATATTGTGGCATTGCCTGCTTCTGGCGAACGATGTGGCACATGACAGGTTTGCCATCAATAGCAAGCAGATCGGCCAATTCGTCTTGGACCAGTCTCTCTAAATGTGCGTCGTCGAGATCAACGAATTCTGTCTGACAGGCTCCTCCTACGAAAGTGCGTAGCAGTACATGTCCCTCTGGCGCACGCCCTGGATACTTAATACTTGAGAAACTGGTAGACAGAATTGTTCGACCTTCCGTAGCAGGTACAACAAATCCGAATCCGTTTAATGCATGTCCAATCTGGTTCCGTCGGAATCCCATCGATACTAAAGCGCAACTACCGTAGGTTATTTTGCCTAGCTCTGCAGCCAATGAACCGGCCACGGACCTGAGCAGACTGGAAGAGTGATGTGCAGGGATAGCCAGGACTAAGCCATCGACATCGAAGAACTGTCGGCGCACACCTCCAACAGATAGACGCCAGCCTTTGGGGGAGGAGGCCATGCGTTCAACAGGAGCGTTCAATAAGATTGTCGCTCCCCGAAGTCGTTGGGAAACCGCTTGGATAAAGTCCGTCATCCCTTGACGGGGAGTGACAAATTGGCTGTACCTGGCACCGCTACTCTGTTCTAAAGTGGTTCGCTGTGTTTTCTGCTGTTTCCAGAGTGCACGAATGAGACTGCCTTGGTCTTGTTCCATCTGCAGGAACCGTGGCATGGTTGCACCCAGGCTAAGTTGTTCAGGGTCTCCCGTATAGATGCCTGCAATCAAAGGCTGCACCAATCGCTCGTACACTTCTTTGCCCAATCGGCGGCGGACAAAGTCGGCAAGAGATTCCTTCTCATCGGGGACGCTTCGTGGAATCATCAGTTCAGCGGCCATGCGTAATTTGCCTCTGAGACTAAGGATCGGGGTCGTTGCAATCGGCCAAATCCGACTTGGGGCCATGACGGTAAAGCCGGCAGGCATTGCTTGCAGTTTGCCTTTGTGGACTACAAATGCTCGGCGATGTTCACTATTGGTTTCAAGGAGCTGCGTTTCGAGATCTAGTCGGCGGAAGAAATCCACTCCCCAGGAGGGCGTCGTTATGAAATTGTCAGCGCCGTGTTCCAAGAGAAATCCATTTTGTTTCTCTGTTTGCAGCACTCCTCCCAAGTGATCACTGGCTTCGAACAGAACGACTTCGGCACTTGGAATTAGATCGAGAAGGCTACGTGCGGCTGCAAGTCCAGAGATTCCCCCGCCAACTACTCCAATGCGGGGCCTATGTTGTGGGAGGGTTGTAAGGGTACTCGGCATCTTATTTTTTCACTGGAGTGCAGAGCCAATAATAAAAGAATAATATATCTTGATATATACATTTTTATCAAGTAGAATTTTCGGAGGCGGTTCAATCACCAATATTCTGCGATTTGACTAAATCATGCTTTCTCAAAGAAGTAGAAACGGTATTCAAACGGACTTTCGAAATAGCCCGATGATAGTCTTCTACGAAGTCACCCAGGCATGTAGCTTGGTGTGCACCCATTGCCGTGCTTGCGCTATGTTTGAGGCGGATCCCGATGAGCTTTCAACTTCGGTATCATTGCGCCTGATCGAACAGCTGGCCGAGTTCCCTAATCCTCCTATGCTTGTGCTCACGGGAGGGGACCCCCTCTGCCGGACTGATATCTTTCAGCTGATCGAACATGCAGTGCAATGTGGTTTGGAGACGTCGATTACACCCTCAGCCACACTTCATGTCACCAGAGAGGCGGTCAGACGATTGCGATTCAGTGGCATACAGCGCATGGCTATTAGCATCGATGGAGCGGATGCGAAAACTCATGATGGAATCCGAAGAGTTGACGGCAGTTTCGAACGAAGCCTAGAGATCCTCAGAGATGCACAGCAAGTCGGCTTGCCGACTCAAGTGAATACGACATTGACTCCAGGCAACGTGAACCAGATTGAAGCGTTGGCCGAGTTGCTTGCGAACTTCGATATTGTCTTATGGTCTGTATTCTTTCTCGTACCTATCGGACGTGCCGCCTTCTCCGGGCGACTCTCTCCAAGCGAGTGTGAATCTGCTTTTGAGCGGTTGTGGACTCAGGCTCACCGGCAGGCATATCAGATCAAGACCACCGAGGCTCCCCATTATCGACGGTTCACCATGCAGCAGGAACGTTTATCCGGGGCGAACAGAGAAGTGCAGAAGCCGTTTTGTGCTACTGGGATCAATGACGGAAAGGGAGTACTATTTGTCGGGCACACTGGGCAAATCTATCCAAGCGGTTTCATGCCGATTTCTTGCGGTGAGTTTCCCCATGATCATGTCGTGCAGGTCTATCAAGACTCTCCCCTCTTCAAGGATTTACGCAACCCCAATCGCTTGGAAGGAAAATGTCGGCAATGTGAGTTTAGAACGATCTGCGGTGGCAGTAGGGCACGTGCATATGCCGTGAGTGGAAATCCTTTTGCGGAAGAGCCTGATTGTGCCTATATTCCGCCATCATACATCTATCAACAATAAATATTAAGTTGCCTCTAGGCTGTATCTTCGTTTACAAGGGCAAGTAACTTATTTGCGATCACACAAATATCACCCCGAGGCCAGAAGGGCGTGGTAAGGTTATCAAATGTATCATGGCTCACGATTGCTCGGATCGAAGAATCGGATTGAGCGAGGGGGGGAGTCCCCAGTGATTCTCGCCAGACCTCAACTTTTTTAGAGAGGGTCTGCTGATCCCCCTCTACCAGTACGAGATCGCAGTTGGCATAAATCTGCTCGAAATCTTCGTAGCGGCTTTCTGACGAAAAGCTTTCATTCGATTGGGGTGGCCAAAAAGCAGCATTCATCGATCGAGAGAGAATTCCGACAATCGCGGCACCAGCCTCACGATGCCGGTGAGAATCTTTGCCAGGGGAATCTAGCTCATGTTGATGATGAGTATGTTTGATCGTGCCAATTCGTAATCCCCGGGCTATCATTTCCTGCACCAATTCGGTGATTAACGTAGTCTTCCCATGATTCTTACCACCAATGACGTGGATGCGTTTCAATGCTTTGTTTCTCCCTCTAACATGCAGATGTCTTGGAGAATTCTAGCCTTGACCTTAATAGCGTCACCTAGCGAACAATTATCGTGCTGTCGCTTTAAGAGGCCCATCTCCGTGAGTGTGTAATGGCGTGTTGGCTCTACACTATGCTGTTCAAGACAATGTTTTACACAGTGTAACGGGCAACCATCGATAGCAATGATTATTCTCGCCCCCTTTGCCTTGTTCACCAGTGAAGGAACTCCACCCCCTACACCTGCAATACAGGACATTTCGGCGACTCGGCCACGGTCCATCTCGACTGCAATCTGATTGGCCAGTTGCGCAGTATTAGAACAGCCGGAACAGGAATAGACCAGCGGCAACTCTGAATAGGAATACTGATTGATGAAAACCATAATTTTATTTGGGCCAGCGTAAAACCGGGTCGTCTCATCAGTGAAATCAAGCAGGTCTAGAGTGCAGGTCAGGCATCCTTAAGTTCATAACATCCGAATACAAGTTGGCATTTTTCATCACTCTTCCCATGACTCAACTTGCAACAAGAATTGTCGATTCCTGATCTGCATTCTTTGAAGCATTCTTGTTGAGTGCAGCAGATCGGCCTTGACTGCATGTCAATATGCTCTGGATTTGTCTGGAATTCGGGGGTCCCTCTGAAAAATTCGTCTCATAAAATGTAGGAGGTTCGTAAGTCCAACCCGAATCAAGCAGCCTTTGTTGCTCTTGGAGCTTGTGATAGAGATAGCGTCCGGCAATTGGAGCAGCGAGACGAGAACGCCAGCCAAACTCACCGTACAGACTTTGTAGTAACTCGTTAATCTGAGAAACGTATTGTGGGTTGTCTCGATATTGCCGACGGGTAGCCCAGAGCACTCCGGCGTAACGTACCGGCAGATTAGAAGCTTCATGAGCAAACCGACTACGGATGCGCGAATCAGGATAGTTCTTGTACTTCAGCCAGCTGCGTAAGACATTCCGGATAATTCGAACGACACTCGGGCCGTTTACCTCAAAGTCACGGCGAAACGCCCGCAGCAAGAATTCGGTTTCCTGACCGTCTTTGATGTGTGGATGGTGATAATTGAAAACGTGCTGTCCGTGAATGTCTGCTATGGAGACATCTCCAAGATGCTTGAGAGTTTCGTTAGCCTCATGTTCGCTAAACAGCGGCGTGCCGGGGATCGGAGTATATAGCATGAACTGATGAAACTCGGTGTTGTGGCTCACAGCATGTTCAATGGCTTCGTCGATATTCTCAGGTGTATGGTCTTCCAATCCGATGATGCTCGAACCCAGAACGCGGATTCCATGGTCCTGTAGCTTCTTGACAAACTTGAGAGTATCTGTTCCAGAGAGCTTTGTGTACTGCGACCCTTTTCCTTCCAATCCGAGCCAAACCCACGAAACCCCTAACGCCACCAGTTGTTCCATGGTGTATTTTTGGAGGACGTTCGCTGAGCTGAAAACGTACAGGGACCAAGCTTTGGCCTTTTCTTCGATTCTTTCGAGGAGTTCCAGGGCACGTTTTCTGTCCAGAAGAAAATTTTCGTCCATCACGAAAAAGGATTTCACATTGAGCGCGGATTCCAGTTCGCACATGATCTCATAGAGTTCATTCCCTGAATGGTAGTACTCAATGAACTTGCCTTTGCCTCCAAACATGGCTGAAGTGGAGCAAAAGTTGCACCCGATGGGGCAGCCGACGGAGGGAATCAGCGTGGCACAGGCGTCACCCGGATGATTGCGGAGATGGACTCCCATGATTCGCGAACCAATGTTGGCTCGAACCACTGGATGGCGAATGGGCTGATGTTCGTTCTCCCCGAGAAATCTGCGCATCCACCGCACTCCATCACCCAGAACGATATGATCAACGTCGGCATACTTGGGTAGCACCGAGAGGTTGGCGATGTGTCCACCGATCACGATCGTCGCGTTTGGTTGATGTTTGCGGATTAGCTTACACATGCGGCGCACTTTGAGCAAGTTCGTCATGATCGAGCTAATCCCGATGATGTCGTACTCGCGGGATTTGAGCTCTTCGACAAACCTCGCTTCTGTGGGAAAATCGAGCAATGTACAAGGGGCTTGGATATTTGCTTGAATAAGCATTAAACCCCAAGAGCGATTGAATGTTCTCAAGGAAAAACCTTGCTGCACCCGGGTAACCTGGTTGTGATAGAGTTCCATCGGATTGATTAACCGACTGCCGTAGGCGTCATCTTGGGCGTAGGGACCAAACACACTAGTGAGCAACACGCGTGACTTTGTCCCTTTGGGATGCTGTGGATGGACTGAATTAGATTGCAACATAGGAAACCACCTAGAGAGAAATCAGATCTTACCAACCGACAGGATCATCAGAGCCAACCAAACCCGCACAAAGTTCACTATTGAGAACGGCTTCCATCGCGGCGACCGACTCACAGCAGCCTTGCCGCTCTTTTTCAAGGAAATCCATTAAGGATTCCTCGTGCCAAACTAAGTGCCTCAAGAGGCCAATATCGACTCCCGAGTAGTCGTGTGCTATTTCATCGCCGCCATCATCGACCAGATATGCGGCAAATGCCTCAGGATGCACGGTAGCCTCCATCCGATCCAAAAAGGTACTCCAGTCACCTTCGCCCCAGCGCTGCCCCAATTTGATGCCGTTGCGATAGAAAGAGGTTTCTATCGATGGCCGCGGAATGCCCTCAGCCTCTAATGCGCGAGCACAGAGGATTTTGTTGCTTGCCTCGATCCGCCGAAAAATATCAAGTTTATGTTTTTCCACGGGATCCTCCCGCAATAACATGGCCACTTCTCCTGCGATGGCACCTGCAGTCTCCACTTTGAGACAAAATACCAAGGCGGCCAAATACTTTTCACGGTTCATGCAGTGGTGCATTGTATTGCTTTGCTATTCTAAGGATTTGAGTCACTCGGAGCGTTCCATCCTATCAGTTCTTCATCCAGTAGTCGGGCAAATCAGTTTTCGTGTCGCGCAAGATCTCGAGAATTGTTTGTCGATCGGCAGAAGTCAGGTGAACATATTTATTGTGCGTGTCAGTTCCGCTTAATATGTCAAAAAGACGTTGATAAACCTGCTGTTTGGTCACTGCAGGCATCCCCGCGAAGGGTTCGGAATAGATCAGGTAACTGCACGGATATTTCATCAATCTCTGGGAAAGATCGAGTTGGTATAGGGAGCGACCCTGCGAGTCTCTTGGACCACGTGCTGAAAACTTTTCGGTGAAAAGAGAAGTCCCGTGAACGGGATCTTGCAAGTGATATTCGTCGACGAACAGTAAACAATCCACCAATTCTTCAACTGCGGCATCAATCCTCCTTATGGTAGATTCGCTACGTTGGTCGAGTGGACGTTGCAAGGCCTCGTTCATTATCCTGTCGTAGTGACAAGCGGACCTGCTTTCAAAGCTGGCCTGAGTGATGAGATTATGCATGCGAATCTGATGTTCGAGTACCATCAGTGCAACGATATCGCTATGTGAACTTAGGTAGGACGACGTGTTGAGCAAATCCCTCAGATCGGTAACGTTTGCGCCTGCTTCGACATCCAGATTCTCGGGATTTTCACGATCGCGTGCGATAACGTTTCCCATGTGGCGTTGTTTGCCATGGGTGCCCGTGACATACCAGCCTCCCCATCGCTCTAAGAGTGGACTGCGATAATCGGTCGTAAATGTACCTGCATCGAAGCGTGGCTGACCAGATTGTGCGGGGTAGACTGAGCGAACAAGATGTCCCGGCACATTGGAGGTGCGCGACGAAGCATGGCAAGTGATGCATTGACCCCGATCTCGCACAAAGGACGGAGTCTTCGTTACTTCCTGTTTCAACGTGTAAAAGACAGCGCCCAGTTGTGGGTCGACAGTGGAAATCTCCAACACGTCTCCTTGCTGAACCCAGCCTACATAGACATCGTCGCCGAAATAGACGGCCCGAGGTCGGTAGGGAGAAATTTTTTGAGGTTGGAAACTCGTCTTCGAAAAGACGAGTATTTGTGACTCAGGAGAGATTCCCAATTGAAAGAGAATCGAAGCCAAATACCCGTGGTCTTCTTCGTAGGTCAAAACCGTATTACCACTATTCAAGAGATCCTGCAATCGGGAGACGGGATTGTCTGGTGTCGCGCTGGAATAGTTGATGGGTGGGCGTTCGATGTCCATTTGTGCCCAAGCAATTCTTGGAAGAGTCGACAAAACGACGAATGTATGTAGAACTACAGCGATAGCAATCCAAAATCGCGGCGAAGAGCCGCGGGGAGTACAGTTTTTTATAAAGCAGCAGAAGAGACTTCTGAAAGATGACCAAAGAAAGTTTGGTTGAATCATACGGGGAAATAACATTAATGAACCGTTGTTTAGCAGTTTTGAGAATTGTTCATCTTACCATGGCAGGTGTGCGAGTTTTCAACAACGACAATAATCGCTCGATGACATCAAGGGCCGTGTACTTGATGGCTTCGGCGCTGTCGAGGAATTGGACAAGATACTTAACGTCATCACCACAGGTGACCAATGGCATCTCAGGTTTTCCGCCTCGCACTTGCCCCAAACCAACATTAGCCATGAGGCCGTTGCAAACGCACTTGCGGTTAACTGTGTCCTGCTCCATTCCCTTTTTTGCTATATAGGCCTCGATCGGTTCCGCCGGACAACGCCAGCCCAAGGTGCCATCGGTTTTCTTGAATGCCTGACGCAGATAGCCGAGATCGCAACGTCGCTTGCGGAGTTGGTAGATTGCAGCATCTGAGAGACTTCCCAATAGCGACAATACCTTAAAAGGAAATCCTGCTGGAGAGGCTTGTGGATCCGTACGCACATCAAGATAGCCGGACTTGCTCAACTCGATGACTTGCCTCCGAATATGTTCCTGAAGACCCGATTCTTCGCAAAAAGCAAAGGCGGTTCCAACTTGTACTCCCGTTGCACCTGCGTCCAGGGCATTAACAACCTGTTCAGGAGAACCGTACGATCCCGCAAGCCAAAAAGGCAGGCCTATTTCTTGCATGGCTGCAAGATCAACAACGTCTCTATCGCCATAGATTGGCTCTCCTCGGTCATTAAGAGTCAATTTGCCACGAGGTGGTGCATTGTGCCCTCCAGCGGTAGGTCCTTCGACTACAAAACCGTCTATTTTCCCGTTTGCTTTGCGGGTGAGCATTGTGGCCAAGGTGGCAGATGCGACGATGGGCAGGAATTTGGGTCGTCGGAGCCAAGGAACGCGTCCGCCAGTAAATTCTTCAGGGCAAAATCGAGTCAAGAAACGATCATGAGGATCGCATCCATCAACCTTGAGGTTTAGCTCGACTGGTTGGCCAGCACATAAATGATCGATGATACCTGGAATAGTTGTGGGAATACCGGCTCCCATCAACACGAAGTCGACGCCAGCGATCATTGCACCAAATAGAGATGGGAGAGTCGGAAGCTGGATTTTCTCCAGATAATTGATCCCTACTAGACCTACGTGATCCTCTCGGGCCAGGTATACTTCCGCAAAGTTCGCCAAAACTATTAACTCCAGTTGAGACTGTGAAAATGATTCGCTCAACAGTTTCGTTGGAATAAATGAACTTTCAGGAGCCTTTCCATCAGGCAGGTAATAACGATTGAGTACGCGTTCTGCCATATCCTGCAGAGGGAACTGTCCGAGTGCACGTTGCAAGTGTCCACCTGGATCACCAGACTGCAAGCGACGTATCAAGACGGAATCCAGTGCAGTTCCAGACACGACCCCCAGTTGTCCAGCAGAGGAAACAGCTTTAGCGAGTTGCCAGCCAGATACTCCGACACCCATACCTCCCTGGATAATGATTGGGAGTTCGTTTGCAGCCATGTTAATCATTGAAAGATTTATCTCCACTTTGTTGGAAACCTATAAATCTTGATGGGCAGTGAGAATGTCATATATAGTGTTCGCTTTTCTTTGTTGTAGTCCCACTCGGTACCTCAACTTGTGGCACAAGAAGACTTTGTCAGTGAGCTAACTCACATCCTTCGCATGCTTCTGGGACTTCGGGTGAGGTCGGCAGGGCATTTCGCTCAGCCGGTGTGACACTCAGCAATGCACGTTCGGCAGCAATAAGCGCAGCTAAGAATTTACCTGCAGCCTCGTAGAAGCCTCCCGCCGCTTCGTGGCAAAGAAGTTTGGCAAATGCTGGAACCCACCACGCAAGGTGTTCACGTAAAAAACGGACTTGTGCATCGAGGCATACCTCTTGCTGTTCTCGGCAGCCGCTGGCGTTCGTTTCGGAGGCCTGTCGCTGAAGACCGATTAGAAAAGCCATGAATTCCAATTCCTGCACGATGTGGTCGGGACGCTCAGGATGTATCTTCGAGGTCGTTAGCCCGAACGCCCGGTAAAAACCACTAATGTCGGCTAGTGTATTGCTGCGCTGGAAGGACAACTTGCTGTCAATGTAATCCGTTTCGTGGGGTGGGCACGCCTTAGAAACTAACAAACCAAACGCATTTTCAAATTGATCGTTTAATTGGCTACTTGTCTCGGGAAGCAATCTCAGGACATTGCTAGGCACAAGTTCAGTGAGTCGGAGTTCACCGAGTCGCAAAGTTTGAAGGTCTGCTTCATCTAAATCGCGTATTATGGAGGACGCATCAGAAAGTAGCGGCTCATCGCACAACGGGCGAAGTCGTTGCCAGGAATCCGCTTTGGGGTCCAACATCGTCAGGGCAGCAAAGCGGTAAAGTGACTGGCGAGCCAGTAGAATCGCTGGATCAAGTAAGATGGCGTTAAGGTTTTCACTCATGGTATTGTTAAGAGAATTGTTCATCCCGCGTGTACTTGGGCAGCCATTCAGAGGCAAACGGGATCAAATTGAATTCACGTGTGCATCTGCAGGGCGTTCAAAAGTGGGTTCTTCGACGGTGATTCGGACGATCTCTTCCCCAAGTTTGTTGAACCCGATTAC
Source organism: uncultured Planctomycetaceae bacterium (assembly GCA_937925545.1). Lineage (GTDB taxonomy): Bacteria > Planctomycetota > Planctomycetia > Pirellulales > Lacipirellulaceae > Bythopirellula. Next base: position 187,607 of record CALALR010000009.1, on the reverse strand, counting down.
CGTATCATTGAATAGCTCCTGAGTCTTACTTGATCCGTCGGGCATCGTCACATTGATCTCGCCTACCTTGGGGCCTTCTTCAATTTCAAACCGGAAGACAATCTGTTGGCTTGTGCGAAAGAGTTGCAGGACCGCCAGAAGTTCTCGGTCAGGGCAACTGTAATGCTCGATCGCCTTATCCACGCCAGGCCCGAACATTTGCACAAGGTAGTTTCGCGGAACCCAGCGCGGCGGGATGTAAAATCCGTTCGGTTCCGTTCCGAATTGCGGGTAGAGGGGAAGTGCAACTTGGCGCTCACGAACCAAGTAGTACAAGGGGTTATGAGGATCTTCTTTCCAGGTCCCATCTTCATTGATACTCACGAGACCTTGCAGGCGAATCTTGCCGACGCAAGCTGCCATACATCGTGTTTCAGCAGGAGCACCCGAGGGGCTCACCTTCCTGTCCTTGCCTTCTAGGCGAGGGAAACAGGCCACACACTTTTCCGTTGTGCGCGTAGTCGGACGATACATGGCTTTCTTGTAGGGGCAGCCTTCAACGCACTTGCGATAGCCCCGGCATCGACTCTGATCGATGAGTACCACGCCATCTTCCGGACGCTTGTAAATCGCATTTCTAGGACAGGAGGCAAGGCACCCAGGATACGTACAATGATTGCAGATGCGGGCCAGGTGAAAGAACCAAATTTTATGCTCCGGCAGTTGAGCTTCGCCGCCATACAGGCCTTTTCCCTGCGTCTTGAAGTGATCCCCGGTTCCCGTGTCCTCATGAATATTTGGCGAACGCCACTCATCGTCCTCAGGCAGGTAGCCCAAGGCCTGCTGAGCGCCAAACTCAGGACGTGGTTTTTGCTGGGCAGCCTCAAAAATCGTGAGGCCCTCGAAAACGCCATAAGGTTTCTTCGCCAGCTCGACTTCCCGAGCGTTCCAAATCTGTCCCCCTGGATTGGCTTGCTCCAACATCGTCAGTAACTTCGCATCCCAATGCTGTGGGTATCCACCGTATGGTTTTGTTTCAACGTTGTTCCACCACATCAGCTCTTGACCTTTGGAGAATGTCCAGGTGCTCTTGCAGGACATCGTGCAGGTCTGGCAGCCAATACAACGGTTAGGATTAAATACGAAAGCGAATTGGAGTTGAGGATGATGTTCCTCGTGAGGATAACTCATCTGGCGGCCGATTTGCCAATTGTAAACATCAGGCATTGCTGGGCCCTCCTACGCAGGAAAAATTCATGAAAGCACGGTTTGTCAATTTGGCAATTCGAGTTGTACTAAATCTTTATGTAATGTGTCGGTTTCCACTTGGTGAACGCGAATGATTCCACACCTTTCTATTGCTTCTCGAACGCGTCTTGCCAGTTCCTCTTCTCCGAAGCAATTCAGCAACCCTTGAAACGCTAGATAGTTTGGATCACGGGCCAACTGCAGAATGCCGTCTGCTCCCCAGCCGATACGGGCATATTCCTCTACTAGCAATTGCAGCATGAGATTGGGGTCTCCGGATACCTCAAATGCCTGCATTTCCATCGGATCGTCGGGTAGTATTTCCCGAGTCGCTGGATGAGTTTTTGGAGCCAAGTTATTTGTTGCTTCAGACATCATTGACTTTCTTATAGGTCCGTGATCGCATGAGTCATGCCGTGCGATTACTAGGTATTCACTGTGACGAATCCCCCGACTAGATACTGATCGTTCTGAGGCGTTTCCGATCCGGGGCTGTATCCGGATTCTGCTGGCTTCCACACACCAACGCCACCGACGCCGCCATCCTCAGCCTTGGTTATGCGTATCAGCGTCTCTTTAGGAACCGTGTTGATAGCGTGATTGTCTACATCGAATCCAAAGGTAAATGCCATGGCACCAGTTTTCTTGTGGAACAGCGTATCGGTTTGATGCATCGGCATCATCCAGTTTCGTGTGATGCTTTGATGCGAACCGTATCGATAGCTCGCCTGATAGCCGGTTTCTGCCGCAAGCGCCCTGCCATCGGGACGTGATTCATGCGCTTTGACGGATCGTTCGCTGGCAATCCAACCCGTGTGTTTCATGATTGTAAAGTTGTAAGGCAATCCAGGATTAAACTTCACACGAACCATGCAGCGGAATGCCTTGTGGCGTGGGCCCTTGTCGTCTTTCCAACCAATATAGGGTCGGTCAAGTTCGTTGGCGTCGACCCAGACATAGTCTCCTTCGTGCAATCCGAGATCGCGGGCTGCTTGAGGATTGATTTGAATCTGTCGATCCGCGACTCCCGGCGCCCGCTTGTCCGTACGATGAGGGTCGCCAAAGTTGTCGCTCCAAATCCAATGCCAGTCGACGGTTGACCAGGAGGAATGTGTTGAGTGTCGGCTTTTGGGTGTCGTACAGAAAAATGAGTACCCTTGAGACCAGAGCGGGTTCTTCGTTTGCTTTGCCTCCTCCCAGGACATCTTCACATTGCGAACTTGGCGCAAGTCGGGATCAATACTATCGAGGGGGATTCCGTAGTCGACAGGACGGATGAAGGGGCTGGTTGACACAATCACGTTGGGCAGATAGGGCGTAGCCTCAACACCCTCGCGATGGACGCAGAGATTTTCGCCGTATTCGATCGCCTCTGGCAAGTCGCAATAACTATGCAATCTGCCGCTATCGGTATAGAACGGAATAGAATCATGAATCTGCTCCCAGAAGGGCACTCGAGGATAAGTGCGGAAAAGCATCAACCCTGCGCCAGGTTCACCGCCGTACTCGCCTGCGATGAACTTGTCTACGTCGTATGGACCGTCTTTACCGCGCGTCGTCGTGCTGTTATCAAATACCCGCTGGATATATATTTTTGCCTTACCTTCCGTGATAAACTTATAGTAATCTGAGAAACGCTGGTCTCCGGTTTTTTTGGTCAAGGCGTCAGCCACTTTTGCAAACACCATGCCATCATCGACGGTGTCGTGCACTGGCTGAATGCCACCCTTCCAAACTTGTAGGAAGGGATTCGAGCACGATCCGCCGCATTCATAGTCCTGTATCTCCACCCAGGAATTTACGGGTAAGACTACGTCAGAGTATTCTGCGCTGCCGGTCCACTCGATCTGTTGGTCGACGATCATGTCGACCTTAGGCAAGACGTTGGTGATGATGTTGTAAATCCACTTCGATTGATTCAAGAAATTCGCGTTGTTGTACCAGATCACTTTCGTGGGTGTTGGAATGTGAGTCTCTCCGGTAAAGCAGCGTTTGCCACCTTTGGGCAAGTCCACGGTCAGCGTCTGCTCACCACAAGCCCAGTACGATGGATCCTCCACATCGGTCAAGTGCCGAATATTCTCATGCGTGATCCGTGCCTTCTCGTCCAATACGGGGGCAAAGGGATCTTCATGTGTGTAGCTGCCAACTCCTGGGCCGCTCCAAGCAGAAGCTTGAAACAGGGCTCCTTTATAGTTGCCTGCCCACGTGAAAGAACCTGCGCCATGCTTGCCGATGTTTCCCGTAAGCAAAAGAGGCAGATACGTAGCACGGTTGTGAAGGGTTGCGTGGAAGTAGTGATTGACACCTTCGCCGATATGGATCGAAACGGGATGGCCCGCTTCAGTGGTTTTCCAGATATCTTCCGCGAGGCGACGGACAAGATTAGCGGGTGCGCCAGAAATATCTTCGACTGTGTCTGCGTCGTAGTCGGCCAAATGCCGTTTGTACATCTCCATCACCGGCATCACCTCGACTTGGCTGCCATTGGCTAAAGCTATCTGATAGGTGCCTTCTAGCGCCGAATTGACGGTTGATTTATTGCCAACGTCGTCCCGGGTGATAAACGCAACTCGATTTTCATTGCGATCCCACACACAGAAGTCGCCGATCTTCTCCCGCTGCGCATCTGTCAAACCCTGCACGCGGTATGACGGGCCATCGCTGAGATCCTTCGGACGATAGTCAACTTGAATCTCTTCCGGACGCAGTCGCCTTAGGTTGTCAGTTCTCACAAGCAATGGAAAATCTGTGAACTGACGGCAAAAGTCGGGTTTGTACCATCCGTTGTCGAGCATTATCTTGGTTACGCCCAATAGAACGGTAGTATCCGACAGTCCGGGTCGCACGCTGATCCAATAGTCGGACTTCGTCGCGGGGCAGTTGTATTCCGGTGCAATATCAACCAGCTTGGCCCCTCGCTCCATACACTCATTAAGCCAGTGTGATTCCGGCATTTTGTTCTCAATCAAGTTCTTGCCGATTTGAATCACCAGTTTGCAGAACCGCATGTCGTTGAAATCCATGTCGGAAGTTTGCAGACCATGTACAAAAGGATGGCCCGGTGCCTGGTCACCCCGCCAGGTATACTCGTTCCATTCCCGTGCCCCGTGGGACTGCTCAGGCGGTACGCCGCGTACGTGGTGATCTAATAGGCCAAACAGGTTCGCAAATCGGTAAATGCCGAACTTGCCCACCAGTCCGTGAATGGGAAGATTAGACCCTATCTTGATCGTACGTGTTCCTGCCCCATTTACCTTTTCGATCATTACGTCTTCATAGCCATCTTTCTTAAGCCGTTCTGCGCCAAGTTTGCCGCCGTAAGAATCTGCAATCGCATGCAATGCGTCCGCAACGTACCGTGACACTTCCTCCCATGTCATACGCACATAGCTGTCATTACCGCGATCGTCAAATTTGTATTTCGTGCGGAGTGCCGGATTATCCGACAAGGAGGGGCAACCGGCGTCGACCCATGCTTTCCAACCTTTGCGCAACACGGGACCTTTCAGGCGATACGGACCGTAGATCCGTCGTTGCATCGTAAATCCCTTTGGACATCCACGAGGATTCCACGCCTTGGTTGCCCTGTTGCCATACAGATCACCATAGCGGTCGTGGTCATAGTTCTGTTCACTGCGAATCATGACGCCATTACGGACATAGGCCCGCAAACGACACATGTGAGTATCATTCGGGGCACAGATCCAAGTAAAGGAATCATCGTAGTGGTACTGGTCGAGGTAGATTTTCTCCCAACCACGATTTGGATAGGAACCCAACGGATTCTCGACATTTAATGGCTCAAATGCCCACGCTTGCGGACTGGCGGCCAATAACATGCCCCCACCGGAAGCACATCTTTCCAGGAATCGACGTCGTGTGATATTCATTTTCCGGTTCCTAAGATACGATTCGATAATCTTCAGTTGACCTAGCAATCATGTTCAACCTTACTAGAAAATCGCAGCGGGAATTGTGATTACTCCCAAATCCAGTGTTTCACCCACCTTAATAGTCACCTCTGCCTGTCCCCTCCGGTCGGTGGTGTCTTCTCCCACCTTCAAATCTTTCAGGGGTCCCGGTTGTTCGTGCCAGAAGGTAAAGACGCGTTTTCCTGCAGGAATATTCTCAATCTCAAATGTGCCATCCGCATCTGAAGCTGCCATGTAAGGATGATCCTGCACGAGTACGAATCCCTTCATAAAGGGATGTATGTTGCAGGAAACAGGAATGGGAAGAGGGGCAGCCCGGTCGATCTTTGTCTGCGATTCACCTTCAGAAGGAATGATTTGATTAAACACACCGAGATTTGTATTGTGTCCCACCGGGTCCGAGTTCTTGAGAGTCATCGGCTGTCCTGTGCGGACCAAGGTGACGTGAGGCCGAAAATGACAGGCTACATTGTCGAGCACAACCGGCACGCTCAACTTGGCGGCATAGTCGGGATGTACGTCTATTTTGTCACGCCGCCCAAGCCGAATGAATACGACGACATTAGCCAATCCGCCGTCCTCCCCCACGATGATTGTTTCATCGAGCGGATGCGAGTCGATACAGAATTGGTCCTTAGACACCGGGAGCGGTGATGGTTGAGGCAGTTCACCCTCAACCACAAAACGTCCCTTGAGTGATCCCCAATCTGCAGAAGAAACGTTCTCAGATACCGCTCCCAATAGCGCCAATCCGAGCAGGGATTTAATCACGAACTGCTTTATATACATATCTTTCTCCTAGAGACTCTTAGTTTCCAGTACCTACGAGGAAACTTTCATGGCTATCGCTGATGTTTATGGTTCAATCTCCAAATCTTGCCATACCGAGAAGGACTTTTGCCCATCCCGGTCCTGGTGTATGCCGTTCCAGACGGCAAACGCGATCGATACCTTTTCACCCGCTACTAGGGACACTCCTTCTTCTGGTGACTCCACTGCCATTGGTCGCCGCATCACAACCGTCCAGCGACCATCTCTCCACCTTCCTTTAGCGGTTACTATCTGACTCTTTGGCAAATGGAACGTTACACTGCCTGGACCTCCTGCTGCCAGATCCGTTCCTCCTGTGCGAGTACGAATTGGAACAATCTGATTTCCACTAGCCAATGCCGGCAAACTAAGATCTGGCTGGTTGTTGGTCAAAGTTCCCGGGCGATGGTAGTCGGCAGTTTCCACCCGCTCCTCACTAAAAGGATAAATGTCGTCAACTACTCGTGGATATTGATCTTCGACGGTTGTATGGGTTTGACGATCAGCATCCCAAAACCAGACATCGACTGGTTGTTTCAAGCTTCCCATTCCTAAAAAAGGTTCTGTGTCGCCTTGATATAACTCAACGGCCACAGCGTCTTCAAACGACTCAGTTTTCGTCGCGCGTTCATCCAAAGTCTCATCTTGCCAGGTGAATCGAAGGACCATTGTGTTGCCATCATGGATCGCCTGGATTTGAAGATCTGGATCGGCATTGTTTCTCCACCATAGGGGTGTTAGCCTAACGGCTACAGGACGAACGCTTGACCAGATGCGCGCATCAAAATCGTCCGCTAGCTTGTTGACCGCTCGTGAAACGATTCTCTGACGAGTAAGCACTGCCTGCGTGCGCTCCGCTTCTGTGGAAAGTGACCGGATATAGTGAACCAGGTCCACCATCTGTTCTGGAGACATACTGCTGGAACCGGGCATCGGCGTACCGGGCATACCATAGGCAATGCGACGATATAATGGTGCTGGTTCAGGACTGCCTTTGAAAATGCCTAGTGCGAAATCGCGCGGGCTGGTGGGCATTTTCTCGTCGTCCCACATCGCCTGCACTCCATCACCGCGTCCTGTTGGTCCGTGGCAGGAGATACACCCGTACTTGACGTAAACTTCTTTGCCATGAGCAATGGATTCGGAGGTGGGCGGACCGATCTTGGGCACGACTGTGCTCTCGCCTGGCGTAGTGAACTCTTGTACGTACTCATCGATCTCTTCCTGGACTTCTTGTTCAGCGATTTCTTCGTCCGTAAGGTCTTCGTACTCCTTCAGTTGATTGACATAGGTATCACGTGCCCCCGCCTGGCGAAATCGCATGATCTCATCTACCAAAGCATCCCGTTCGGTTTGCGATAACTGGCCCCATGGTGGCATGCTCGAACCAGGCATTCCCCGCAGCAGCACGGCCTGCAGGTCATCGCGCGTCGGAACGTTGTTCGCAGAGCTTACGAGACGGAAACGCCCTGCACGAAAATCTCGCGGCTTCGGAAACAAGTAGGGAGCAGCGATTCCCAAACCATCGCCTCGTTCACCGTGGCATCCGGCACAATGTAGTCCATAAAGTTCTTTGCCGGAGGAAATTGGTAGTGCCGAGTCTTGCTCTAAAGCGTGTTCCGGGTGCTTATGATCACTTGGTTGTCCCCTCGATAATTCCTGGCAGAGTAGAGAACCATGAATCGCCATTGCCAGTACATACACATTCAAAACGTATGTTCTAGCCAACTTTTCAACCTGACGCTCACGAATGACTGCCATGACTCGCGATCCTTTCGGATAGTTCAAAGGCCAGTAGTTTGCTTATCTGCTCGACGATTGATGGTGGCGTATGAATACTATTTTCTGGTAAGTTGTGGCTTCTCCTTGTTGCCTTTATTCTTCTTTTTTCTCGCAGGAGGCATTGGCGGGAAAACACTGAGCTTCGTTTGCCTGAGGAACGCATCGAACTGCTCATTAAACCGTGCGTATTGATCATGAAGGGGGCATGGATGGTTCTTGCCACACCAGCCTGGCCCGAAAGGGCATAAGGTCCGATCTTCGATTCGCTCAAACACTGCTACGATGTCCAGCAGAGCTATCTTCCCCGGTGCTCGTGCCAGTCGGTATCCGCCTCCAGGACCTCGCGACCCTTCCACTAATCCTGCCTGTGAAAGTCCCGTCAATAACTTGGCGACCAATGTCTGAGGCAAGTTGCGGTCGCGAGCTATTTCGAGAGAGGAAAGCACGAGGCCCTCTTGATAAGCCTCGGCCAATCGGCTCATAGCTGCGATCGCGTTTTGTGCTGTTTTTCCGTAAGGAGTCATGGGCTTTTAGCCTTTCTCCGGCCAAATTACCACACGCCGGGTTGCAATTCAAGAATAAAAGAATAAAAATTCTTTTTTTAAGGCTCAGGCAACTCTACCCATCAAATGTTGGCTAGAAAACAGCCACCCTCGAGGGGATCTGGTGAAAGTAGTCAAATGCCGGCGACTTGGCAGCTATCCTATTTCCGATGCCCGTTGGCGCCCGGATCCCATGCGTGCTCACGGCGCGTGGATTTATTTATTTCTCAGTATCGGAGCAGGAGCACTGGTAGGTACCTTTCGTGCAGTCGAACCAGCCTTGCTTGCAGGGACCGGATTTGCTGGAGCTTTTCTGGTTCTTGCAGCAGTTCACGTGGGGCCTCGTAAGAAACTGCGTCAGCTTCTTCTAGGAACTGCCTTGACTGTTTTCGCCCCAGTACTGGCAGTCTGGCTCGGAGCAAAGCCAGTTTTCTTATTCCCCGCGGCACTGACATTGTTGCCGGCATGTACAGCAATAGTGCTGGCTAAGAATTCGGGTGCCTTGTCCCCTGCAACCCTAGTAAGTGGAATCGCAGCACTTACCATGTCAGCGCCAGTAACAGCCTTTGCCGGCGGTTCAAGTCCCCTCCCGTCTGCAATTCTATATATCTTTCTCTGGTCTTTCTTCAGTTGGCGAGCTCTGCGGATAGCAAATTCACTGGTGCCCGGTGTCGGTTGGAATCGGGAATTGCTTCGTATTCAAGGGTTGCGAGAAGCGGCGCTTAGCGCTATTTGGACACTGGCGGTCGCACTAGGTCTGCGATTAGCTTAGGCGATTACTCTCACTGTCTAATTTGAGGGATCGCTCTAATCCATCAATTTAGGGCTTTCTGTTCACTTTAGAAGTAACAAAAGCATGCTAACCGGTGTCTTCGTGCGAATACTATGAGGTAGTTGTGCCGGCATGTGGATCCATGTGTCAGCTTCCACGGCATGAGTATCAGGACCTAGCGTTACTTCTGCTTCCCCCATGAGGAAATGCAGGATGGCAGGCTTGGATGAGGTGTGCTCCGTCAACTCCTGACCGGCCGAGAATCCAAACAAAACAACTTTGATGTGATCGTTTTGGAGAACTGTCCGACTGAACGTACCGTCGGCTGGAATTTCGACTTGCTGGGTAAGATCGGCGAGCAGGGTATAGCAAGTATTCATGATGGATTCTCCTCTGTTTTGATGGCGATCATGGCGATCGCAGCCAGATGATTGCTGTATTTGCGAAACACTCGCCGCATGGTGAGTACTCGTTTTCGCGCAGGTGCATGCGTTGCCACATTCCACACGAATCGCAATGTCCGCAGCAGGCCCTCATCACTCACCAGGCGCGCGGGTTCCAAGAGATGCATAGCAGCGGTATGTTGCGATACGACAGAAAGCCCGTTCGTGGTAAGCAGTTCACGCCATTCTCGTGCGGTTAAAGGACGCACGCCAACATGGATTTCATCTGACAAATCGTTTTGGATAGTCTCGCGAACCGTGTTATCTACGTCTTCGGGAACGAGACACAATTCGTGAATTCCATATCGCCCACCCGGCTTCAGCAGTCTCGCGGCCTCGCTCACAATTTTCTTTTTTGTGGTCATGGGCTGCATGGATAGCATTGCCTCGCCGTAAACCACCGACGCAGATGCATCGGCTAGTCCACTGTCATCGGCTGAACCAAGAACGCATTGTTGTTTTGGCCAGGAAAGATAGCGTTTGACAGTTGCTGCAGCTTCCCGGTCACGCTCTATGGCGGTATAGGAATGCGGACCTCGAGAGAGCGTCAGTCGCGCCGTAATGCCTAGGCCAGGCGCAAACTCAACAACATCGTCTTGTTCAGAAATAGCCAGAGTTTCTAACAATTCACGAGTCAATTCCATTCCGCCAGGTCGGAGGACACGTTTGCCCATCTTAGCTAAGAGCCAATGCCCGGGCATCTTCTCAATTGCTGGTCTATGTGCGGTCGGTGTGGAGGCAATCATAATTTGATCTCCACCATAGGTTTGATTTTGCTCGTGGAACGGACAATTTGGCCGATAGTGACCTCGCTAAATGCCTTTTCAATCGCAGCATAGGCATCGTCCAACTTTCTATGCAGAGGGCAAAGTCGCGTGTGGGTCTCCAGGCCCAGCGGACAGTGCCGGATACGTTCTAGAGGCGATACCGCGTTGACCACGTCAAGAATGCTGATCTCGTCGATCGGACTGGCGAGCCGATACCCTCCGCCTGGCCCCGGTTGGGAGTGAACCAACTCAGCTCCCACAAGTTGCTGCAGAACGGTATGCAGATAACGACGTGGAACCTTGATGTTCTTGGCGAGCGGCTCGGCTGGCACACATTTTTCGGCCTCGCCAAGCCAGACTACCGCGCGCAGAGCGTACTCAGCAGTTTTGGGCAACATAGAGTTTTCTCCTATATTTATTTGACGCTCTTAATTCTACACCTTGACATATATATTTCAAGGGGAGAAGATCGTGGAAGTTCAAGAAGTGAGCAATGCGCTCAACGGTAGATGTGCAGTCGCCCGCTACTTGCTAGTTCAGTCGGAGGAAGTGAAATGCGTCGGTTGTGGTTATTTTTTATATTGGTATTGGTGATCTCATTTACGGTTCTCAGTTGGATTGGAGTGAGAATCTATCAGGAAATGCCACCTCTCGTGGCCACAGTTGTCACCACTGACGGGATCACTGTGATCGAAGAGGGAGAGATATCTGCAGGTCAGAACGTCTGGCAATCAATGGGTGGTATGGAAGTAGGCTCCGTGTGGGGGCACGGCAGCTACGTTGCACCGGACTGGACTGCCGATTACCTTCACCGAGAGGCAGTATTCATTCTCGACAGATGGGCCGATGACGAGTTTGGTACGAGCTTTGATGAGCTCGACAAAGAGTATAAAGGGCAATTGAGCGCCCGTTTGACTGAGCAGTTCCGAGCTAATAACTATGATCCAGAGACTGGCGTACTAACGATTGAACCTGTGCGGGCTGAGGCGTTTAAGGACTGCTTGCAGCACTATTCTTCGGTTTTCATAGATGGAAATCAGGATTACGCGATTCCCCCAGGTTCGATTTCCACCAGTGAGCGGCTCCATAACCTCACGTCCTTTTTCTTTTGGACTTCCTGGGCCGCTACCTCAACTCGTCCTGGTGATAGTGCAAGCTATACGAACAACTGGCCTCATGAACCATTGGTTGGTAACCGGCCTACAGGGGACAACGTCGTATGGACAGGAGTTAGCATCATCATGTTGCTTGCGGGAATCTCTGCGATGGCCTGGTGGTATGCCTCTCGAAATGAAGATGATGAGACCGCGGGGATGCCGATCGACGCAGACCCGCTTGCCCGCTGGGAGGCAACCCCATCGCAGCAAGCAACTATCAAATACTTCTGGGTAGTCGCAGCATTGATTCTGGTGCAGATGGGACTCGGCGTGGTCACAGCACATTATGGTGTCGAAGGGGACGGGTTTTATGGTCTACCGCTTTCCGACTGGCTGCCATATAGCGTTTCCCGCACCTGGCACGTGCAGATCGGTTTGTTTTGGATCGCCACTGCCTGGCTGGCGGCCGGATTGTTTATCGGTCCGCTGGTGAGCGACCAAGAACCCCCTGGGCAACGATTGGGAGTAAACTTGTTGTTCGCAGCTCTACTGGTGGTGGTCGTGGGTTCGCTCACGGGAGAATGGCTCAGTGTAAAAAACCAGCTCTCTGACAATGTTTCATTCTATTTTGGACATCAGGGTTATGAATACGTGGACCTCGGGCGGTTCTGGCAGATATTGTTGATGATCGGGCTGCTGTTGTGGCTCGCCTTAATGATTCGTGTCTTGCTACCGGCACTCCGGCAAACAGGACATCAGAAACAATTGGTCACTCTTCTGGCCGTGGCCACCGGTGCGATCGCGTTGTTCTACGGTGCGGGACTAACCTGGGGGCAACACTCGCACCTGACCATGGTTGAGTACTGGCGTTGGTGGGTGGTCCATTTATGGGTCGAGGGTTTCTTTGAAGTCTTCGCAACCACCGTCATCGCATTCGTTTTCATGCGGCTCAATTTGATTCGTCCAAATCTGGCAGCTGCAGCCGCACTTTTGTCAGCCACTATTTTCTTGGCGGGTGGTATCATCGGAACGTGCCATCATTTGTATTTTTCCGGCACGCCAACCGTTGCGCTCGCCTGGGGCTCTGTGTTCAGCGCCCTGGAGGTTGTGCCGTTAACTCTCGTTGGATTTGACGCAATGGACGATCTGCGGCGATCTCGAACCTCACCCTGGGTGCAGCGCTACAAGTGGCCCATCTATTTCTTTGTCGCAGTTGCTTTCTGGAATATGGTTGGCGCGGGCCTATTCGGCTTTATGATCAATCCACCGATCGCGCTCTATTACATGCAGGGATTGAACACAACGCCAGTTCATGGCCATGCTGCTTTATTTGGCGTGTATGGCATGCTCGGTATCGGATTGATGCTCATGTGTTTGCGAGTTTTAATTCCATCCAGGGAATGGAAAGATGGCTTGCTTCGCTTATCTTTTTGGGGAATGAATATTGGACTGTTTGCCATGTGTTGCCTCAGCCTGCTTCCGGTTGGACTTTTGCAGACAAAGGCTTCGGTCGAGCACGGTTATTGGTACGCCAGAAGTAGTGAATTCATGCAGACCGATCTGATGCAGAACCTGCGCTGGATGCGAGTACCGGGGGATACGATTTTCTTTCTAGGAGCTGTGGCGCTGGTCGTTTTTGTAGCGGGATTGAAGTCAGGGCACTCATTTCGCGATGGTTCTCACAAATAGGAGCAAATCTTATGAAAACAGTCGATCGGTTGGTGGCCGAACACGATATAATAGAGCGCGGCTTGAACTTATTAGAGAAAGCCGTAAAACAAGTCGAAGCTGGGCAATTCCCGTCTGAGGATTTCGTAAAGTGGGCTCCTGAGTTCTTTGCAGAGTTTGCAGACCGTTGTCACCACGCCAAGGAGGAAGACGCATTTTTTCCCCTTCTTAAAGAGCGCGGCATTCCGGAAGAAGGTGGTCCTATCGGCGTGATGCTCCACGAACATGATGTCGGCCGCGACTGCGTCCGGCGGATGCGCGAGTCAAACCAGGGTGATTCATTCGATGCAGCCGCTTTCGCCGCAGCCGCAAGTGAGTTCATTCCTCTGCTTCGCCAGCATATCTTTAAAGAAAACAACGTTCTCTTTCGGATGGCTGCCAATGTATTGAGTGAACAAGATGATGCCGAGTTGGATGGCCAATTCACTCAGATCGAACAACAGCGGGAATTGGCTGAAATGCATTGTCGGTATGAAAAAGAGGTTGCTCGATGGGAAGTGGCTTTGCAATGAGTTACTGTATTCTACGTTCACTAATCGAGGGTCGTTGCCACTCGGCCCCCCTCTAACAGCCGAACTTCCACAACTGTCTGCTTCCCTCGTACATTAGGGCTCGTAACCCAAGTAGTAGTTTTGCAAGGCTACTATTGGGGCACTTCTTTGCCTCTAATTCTCTGACAGGTTATTTCTACTCACACCAATCGATGCAAGTCGTTCTGCCGCACGGAGCACACACGGGAGGACGTGAACCTGCAACCATTCGTTCCAAGTGGCCTCCAATTCACTTAGGTCGTCGCAGCCATCCCACTCATTGCTGATGGTAGATTCAGTCGCTTTCTGCTTCGGGGTGAAAACTTTAGGCATGATCTGCTCCATGAACCGATGCTGGTTTCATTTGGCCCACTGGAGGAGTACCCGAAGAATTGGCTCTATGTTCGCTTCCTACCCGGGGAGCTTTATCTTGTCTCAGATCAGAATGTCATGCACAGGATTCTGCTCTTCTACGCCCGTGAGCCGCATATCAAGGCCCTGGAACCGATAAGTCAGTCGACGATGATCGATTCCTAGGCAGTGGAGAATCGTTGCGTTGAGATCGTGAATGTGTACGGGGCGGTCAACGACGTTATAGCTGAAGTCGTCCGTTTTTCCGTATACGATACCAGGTTTTATGCCTCCTCCCGCTAACCACACGGTAAAGCAGCGTGGGTGGTGATCGCGTCCATAATTCTCATGGGTTAGCTCTCCCTGGCAGTAAATCGTGCGGCCGAATTCCCCGCCCCAGATAACTAGCGTGTCATCCAGCATGCCTCGCTGTTTTAGATCTTGAATTAAAGCCCAGCATGGTTGATCGATGTCTCGGCATTGGTTAGGAAGATCTACGGCGATGTTCTTATGCTGATCCCAACCTCGATGGAATATTTGCACAAAACGCACATCTCGTTCTGCCATTCTCCTGGCAAGAAGACAACTAGCAGCAAATGTTCCAGCTTTTTGTACGTCTGGACCGTACATGTCCAAGATATGCTGAGGTTCGTTGCTTAGATCGACCAGATCGGGTACGGAGCTCTGCATCCTGAATGCCATTTCATACTGAGTGATTCGCGCAGCGGTTTCGGGGTCGCCAAACCGGTCGAGTGTTTGATGATTTAGTCTCCCCAACGAGTCGAGCATTTGACGCCGAGTTGAAGCGTCGATGCCTGGTGGGTTGGAGAGAAACAGTACGGGATCCCCTTGACTACGCAAGGCGACTCCTTGATGTTTGCTTGCCAAAAAGCCAGATCCCCAAAGCCGATTATAAAGGGCTTGAGCCTCCACCGGTCCTGTCCAGGAAGAAGTCATCACGACAAAAGCCGGCAGATTGTCATTCATCGAACCTAGGCCGTAACTTAGCCATGCACCTAGACTCGCCCTGCCGGGCAATTGATTTCCCGTGCAGATGTAAGTTATCGCCGGATCGTGATTGATCGCTTCAGTATACACAGAATTGACAATCGCTAAATCGTCAACCAATCGACCATGGAACGGTAGAAGCTCACTTACCCAAGCACCGTGCTGACCATACTGCTGAAACTTGAACTTCGAGGGCGCAATTGGAAAGCGGGTTTGTTCACTTGTCATCGTAGTCAGCCGTTGCCCTTGGCGAACAGATTCTGGCAAATCCTTGTCGTACCACTCTCGCATGGCAGGTTTATAATCAAGCATATCCATTTGCGATGGTGCGCCTGCCATGAATAGATAGATAGCCCGCTTTGCCTTTGGAGCAAAATGAGGTAAACCGGGTAATCCGCGCATCGGTGATGTGGTAGCAGATGTTCCTAAAGATTGTTCAGGTAAAAGCGAGCAAAGAGCTGCAGAACCGAGGCCCAATGCACCCTGTCTGAAGAAGTGTCGGCGGGTAGTGTTTAACAAGTACTCTCGAACAGGTTCCATACTTGTATCTCCCAAAAAAGCATCAATTCTTATTGACAACCTCGTCCAAATTCAAAATGAGATTGGCAACAACGGTCCAAGCCGCAAGCTCCGCTGGATCAGTGTTATTAACTTTGTTGTCGCTAAATCTAACTTCCAGCAACTTCCGAGCATCCTCCGTGTTTTGCTCATAATGTGTTTTTTGATCGGCATATAAACCTAGAAGTTCCGCCACGGTCTCGTCTGAGGCAGTGTGGGCAGTACATAGTTGATACATAAGAGCGGCTCTATCAGCGGGGTTGTCCAGAGGAGTGGAAAGTACCCGCGCTGCCAAAGCTTGCGCCGCAGACACATATTGAGGATCGTTCAATAACAACAAGGCTTGCAAAGGGGTGTTCGTACGTTCGCGTCGAATGCAAGTTGATTCGCGTGAGGGTGCATCAAAGGTACTCATTTCCGGAGGAGGCGCAGTTCGCTTGATGAACACGTACAATGAACGGCGATTAATTTTGTCAGGTTCGGAATCGGGTACAAATTCCACAGTGTTCGAGCTGGAGAATCCCACTGCTTTCCAAAGGCCGGTTGGCTGAGGTGGTTTTACACTAGGCCCTCCCAAATCCAATACAAGATCACCACCCAGGAACAAGGCCTGATCGCGCAAAGTTTCTGCATCGAGGCGAAATCGGGGGCCACGGGCGAGATACCTGTTTTTGGGGTCCTCCTTGGCCAGAGCAGGAGAGATATATGAACTCTGGCAGTAGGTAGACGACAGTACAAGCTGTTTCATGAGCCTTTTAACGTCCCATTTAATCTCGCGGAAATCGACGGCCAGCCAATCCAGGAGTTGCGGATGGGAAGGAACGGCTCCTTGATTGCCGAAATCTTCGCTCGTCTCTACCAGTCCTATTCCGAAAAGCTGCTGCCAAAATCGATTCACAGCAACCCGGCTAGTGAGGGGATTCTCGGGAGAGACTAACCATTGTGCAAGCCCAAAGCGATTCTTTGGCAAATCCGCCGGCATTGGTGGCAGTGCCGAGGGAGTCAATCGCTGCACTTCTTCTCCGTGTTTATCATATTCCCCGCGGATTAAGATATGAGTCTTGCGAGGGTTTTGGCTTTCACGATAAATGAGTGTCGTAGGCACAGACTGTTCCAATGTGCGTAATTGGTCATGCAATGCGTCAAGTTTCTTTGAATAAGCAATGAACTTCTCATCGTGGTGCATCGAATAGAAATGCCTTAGAGTCGCACGTTGAGACTCGCTCAGATTTTTTAGTGGATCGGTCAGGTGAGCAACTTCGCTTTCCAAGAATATCGCACGGACTTCAGCTTCTGAAAGCCGCTTCCCATACACGCGCACATCGTCGATCGTCCCGTCGAGAAAGTGAGAATCCACGTCACGGCGACCAAGCAATAAAGGTTCTGAATTGCGAATTCCTCCTTTAAATTTTAGAGCGTCAGACCAAACATCTGCTGGCTGAGGTTTTCCATCGACATAAATCACAACGCCACTTGCCAGTTTCGAGCCATCATAAGTTACGAAAACATGATGCCACTCATTGGGTGTAATCAGAGCTTCTTTCGTGACCACCTTAACAATGTAACCAGGCCTTCGTCGGCTGATGATTGTTTTGACTTGGCCTTCCTGCATGGATAGCTCATAGCCTTTGTGAAGCTGGCTAGGATCTGTTTTTGCCAGGATTACGCTGTTACGACCATTGGAAGTTTTAACCCAGGCTCCGTAGCTGAAGCATTCATCGTCATCGAAATTGGCCACATTGCCCAAGTCCACTACCGATCCCTCTGGAAATTGAATTCCACTTTCTGTGCGACCTTCAACTCGTTTTGCACCGATAATCCGGCCAAGCATATCAGGATTTGCATGATTGAAGACTTGAGATCCTTCCTCGTTGTCAAAAGTACAATGAACGACAAGTTGGTCAGAGATATGAAGCTCTGGTTCATTCGCTAAGGAATCATCAATCAAGAGATTCTCAAGCCAATCCAGGAACCTTTGATCCTTTAGGTCTGCTCTCGCATCTCGTTTTTCACTCAATTGCTTAATTTGGACTTTTAAAGTATCTAGATTCGCGGCTTGTAGGTCGCTCGGAACACTAATCACAGGAGAGGGGTCTTTAATGTTTCCATCCAGTGCTGGTCCATCGAGACTATTGAAGAAGGAATAAAGTTGGTAGAACTCCTGCTGAGTGAAGGGATCGAACTTATGATCGTGGCAGACCGCACAGCCAAGAGTTAAGCCTAGAAACACAGTGGCAGTATTGCTCGTGCGATCAACGACGTTCCGCACGTGGACTTCTTCCTCGATAGAACCTCCTTCATTGGTTGTGACATGTGCGCGACAGAATCCCGTAGCTACCAATTGGTCAAGGGACGGTTCGGGAAGCAAATCACCGGCTAATTGTTCGATCACAAACTGATCGTAGGGAATGTTTGAGTTAAAGGAATTGACAACCCAATCGCGATAAGGCCACATTTCGCGATAATTGTCTAAATGCAATCCGTGAGTGTCTCCATAGCGAGCCGCATCAAGCCAGTACCTGGCCATATGCACGCCATACTGAGGCGATTTAAGCAAACGATCGACCACTGTTTCATAAGCATTTGAAGATTCATCTTCCAGAAACGCAGCAACTTCTTCTGGTGTGGGGGGTAGGCCTGTTAGATCTAATGTTACTCGACGTATGAGCACCTCTTTCGCTGCCCTCGAAGAAGGTTTCCATCCCTTCTGATCAAGCCTTGCCATGACAAACTTGTCAATCGTATTGCGTGGCCATTGAGGATCACTCACGCTGGGCACCTCAGGTCGCACGGGAGTGACGAAGGCCCAATGTTGCTCCCAGTTTGCTCCTTGTTCAATCCATTGGCGAATCAAGAATATCTGATCCTCTGTTAGCACCTTACCCGTCTCAGGGGGTGGCATCACCTCAGACGGATCATCGCTCGCGATCCTTCGCAGCAGTTCGCTTTGATCAGGTTTCCCGGCAATTATTGGTTTTTCATCTGCGGCATCCATGGCGATCGATTGATCCAAGCGATCGAGCCGAAAATCGGCCTGACGGCTGGCTTCGTCTGGGCCATGACATGCGTAACAGGCATCTGAGAAAATCGGGCGAATGTCCTGAAGATAATCAACCGCAGAGTTGGGCTCATTGAATCCTGTCGCAATGGCAGAAGCGGCGCTTTCTTCTGCAGTGTCATTTGCGAGCGCCTGTAAGCTCCAGCTGAGCAATATTTGACAGAGGACACAAACTCCTCTTGAATAAATTCTTGAAGCGTTCATAGTTGGTGTTCTCGGCATTCTGTCAAATGCATTACGCATTTTACTCGTCGAAAGTGCTAGTTGCAACAGAACTGAAGATGGGGCGAGCTTGCGCATTCAGTCGATTCGGCTTGGTCGATTCGGTAAAGTCTGTCAGGACTGGAATGTTTCGATGTCGTTCAAATATGTTGCTAATTGGTCTGGTGGCGTTCTTGTTTTTAGACAATTTCATTTTTTGTAGGATTGTCATCGTGAAACTCAGCCTTTTTTCAGTGAGCTATGCCGGATACTGGGGACAAGATCGCCTGGATCTGAAGCCTTTCATCGCTAAAGCTGCTGAGCTTGGATTTGAAGGGGTGATGTTGGCGGGAAAGCGTCCACATCTTTCGTTGCTTGATGCAGACGACGAATTGATCGCTTCTGTGCGTGAATCGTTAGAGCAGAATTCCATTTCATGTGAAGTCATTGCCGGCTATACCGATCTCGCTCCACTGGCAGCAGCTGAGGTGCCCTATTTGGAAATGCAAATTGACTATGTTACCAGATTGGCAAAACTAGCCGAACAATTGGGAGCAGGCTACGTACGAATTTTTACTTCCTATGAATCTTCGTCGTTCACTCCACAGCAAGTGTGGCAATCCGTGGTCTCCTCAATACGCGAGATGTGCGATCGGTCAGCAGAATATGGAGTCACTGTGGCAGTACAGAATCACCATGATCTGGGTGTGCATAGCGACGTTTTGCTTGAAGTGCTACACGATATCGATCGTCCCAACTGTAAACTGGGATTCGATGCCTGGTCACCTGCATTACGTGGAGAGGACCTCTATGAATGCGCGAAAAAGATGGCTCCCTACACCGTGATAACGACGAATGCAGATTATGTTCGATTGCCCAGGTATCACTACCGACCAGAACTCATAAACTACGAGCGTGCTCATCCTGATCTTGTGCGGGCAGTAAAGTTCGGCACAGGATTTATCGACTATCCGGCGTTCTTTCGAGGGCTGCAGGAGGGGGGGTTCTCAGGCATCGCGAACTACGAAATGTGTTCCCCCATTCGGGGTGGGGGAGCCCTAAAGAATCTGGACTCCTACGCAACACACTATATAAACTGGATGCGGGATAATTCTCGCATTCCAAATTAATCACGCAAACGCCTCTCGAACAATATCGAGATACTTTGGACACACTTCTCGAGGATCGTCTGATTCTTCGTATTCCAGGGCTACATAGCCGCGATAGTTAGAATCGCGCAGTATTTTAGCAAGACGTCGAAAGTCCGTCGGTCGCTTGTTTTCCCTCGCCTCGTCTGTGGTGACAACTTTCACTTGAACGTTGAGGCTGTAAGGTGCTATTTGAGCAAGGTCCAAATAAGGATCCTCGGTATAGAAATTTCCCGTATCGAGATTCACCCCAAACCACGGACTTTTAACATCATTGATAAACGCGAGCATTCCTTCCACCGTTGCGGTGGGTCCACCATGATTCTCCAGAGCGAGGTGGACACCATGTTGGCCTGCATAGTCACAACATTCTTCGATGCCTTCCACCATAAGAGCATACGATTTTTTGGGTTCAATGCCTCGTTTTTGCTTTCCTGCAAAGATGCGAATGACGGGTGCCCCCAGGATTTCGGCACGGTCAATCCATTGTTTGGTCATAGCAAGCTGCTGATCGCGCTCAGGTCCAGGCTCAAACCCAAAATCATTGCCTATTGCAGTTCCCGAGATGTCCAATCCAAGCTGAAAGCATTTCTGTTTGATATCGCGGAGGTAGTCATCCGTCGGGGAGGCTGGGAAATAATAGGAGGTCAATTCGGTCCCTTCCAAGCCCATCGCAGCACAATCTTCGATGAAGTCATATAAAGTTAATTCTGGTGGGTTCCCAGTCAAGAGATTACGGTAGCTGTAGGCAGCCAAACTGAATTTGAACTTTGGAGCACCATTGCGCTGAATGGGCTCAATTGCCATTGCATTTTCGGAAAATCGTTGAGCGCCGGTCAGAACCAGGGCAGAGGTTGCACATTGCTGTAAAAAGCTACGACGTGAACGGTTGTTTTTCAAGACGAAGTACTCCGGTATTTGACTGACAGTGTTAGATATCTGATTTTTGCGTTTGGGAAGCCAAATCACAAGTACTTTTCAGATTAACATATTATGCTGAGGTTGGCTTCAAAAGAGTAATAGATTAATTAGAGGGTTCATTTGCTGTAAACGCTCATGTGCTATGATGCAAAGCCATTCTAGGGAAAAGCTTTTAGCAACGTTTCAGTGGCGAACTCCAATGAGTCCCTCAAAAACCCGCGATTCGAACGAATAGGTCCAGCATTTGTACAGTGTACTTTTAAAGAGTGAGACTAAATGGGCGCGCATTCTTGTGTGCTGCGTGGTTCTCGGCAGCTTTACTTGTGATGCGACAGGTTCGATTTCGGATTCGAGTGTTATAAGATTTGATGCTGGCCCTGAGGGCTCATTGCAGGCGTCTCGATCGATCGCTCTAAACGAAGATTCTCTTTACAAGACATCAACGGGTTTCGGTTGGTTGATACCGCCTTCAGATTCATTCCAACGAACCGATCTGACTCCCTCACGTTCCCCATTTACGATAGATGGAGTATCTGGAAAATCACTTGAATTTAGAGTTGATGCTGGTGTCGGAACGTGGGAAGTCTTTGTCTGGCTGGAAATTGCGGAAATCGACAGCAATTTGCTACAGGTATTTGTTCAAGGAAAGCTGGTGCCAATCGACTGGCAAGTGTTTCCACCCCCTGCGGAGCCAGGCAAGGGCTTGCCGAAGCTCTATCGTATCTTTGCAACGAGTGCCTCTGTAGACGGTGATGGCTTGATTCTCAAGCTGAACAGTCGAGGATCAGAAATTCGGCTTCTTGGTATTTCCCTGTTAAGACGGGTGGATGAGATCACACCTGACCAGCAGAGTTTTTTGACAATGCTTAATTCGACGGTTGATCTGTACCGTCCCCCGTCGCTGCAATCGTTGAAACAGGTGGCTATGGCAGGTGCTCTTGCCAATCCGACGGATAGCTTTTTCGCCCTCTGGCACGAGCGGATTGAGTTATTGATTGAAGCGGAGAAATACTATCACATGCGCGGCTGGGACTGGGCGGAGGAAGAAACCGATCTCAGCATGTTTGAGCGGCATCACCAGGCGATCATGCTATTGGATGCACTGCTTGCTGGAGAAAGGAAAGTCGGCTACCCCGTGTTGGATCGAGGCCGCTTTTTGCGCGGTCGAATGCTCTACTGGCTCGGCAAGGAGCGCGGGGGAAGCGAAATAATTGCTAACGCTGCTCGCGACTTAGAACTACTCTATCAACACTATCATGCAGACGAGCTAGTAGCGATGTATGGCGGTAAGCAAGTTGATATAGAAGACGAATGTGATTGCATGGAATCATCATCTGCAGCTCCTGCCTGGTCGTTGTTGCAGCACGAAGCTTTATGCCGATTGCGAATGCTGGTTCGCTGGTGGACTACACAGCGTCAACTAGCCAATGGGGAGCTTGGAGGCAAATTTGGAGATGATGTAGAAATGCTCAGGTGGTGGCCGCCCCTCTGTCTCATTGGCGATTCTATCGCATTGCAAGGTTGGAAACGATTGGCAGATGGAGTGTGGCAGAGCAAGCATGTTGAACGTGGCTATGCACGAAAATTGGCCGACGTGGAGCATGCCTCCGAATTTATCGCCGATACGGCCCCATTGATGTCTGTTTATTTTGATGATCCAAAGTATTTGGATCGTTTGCAGCCTTCCGCCGATCATTTTCGAAATCTATGGACTGGTATGACTCCCCGTGGCAACCGCTTTTTTCGATCTTCCTGGTTCAGCGCCACGGACTTAGTGCCGACAGAACCCAAAGGACGCGACGTGGAGTTAAACTGCCGTGCTGTGATGGCAGTTCGATATTTAGTGTGGCGCAGGCCCGATCCTGAAGTCATATCCGCTCTCCACGAATGGTCCTTGGCGTGGATTTCTGTTGCAATGAACACCGAAAAGGGAAAGCCACTCGGAATTCTGCCAGCTTCAATCCGTTTTGCAGACGAATCCATCAACGGAGATGGGGAAAACTGGTATGAAGCAAACATGTACTGGAAATACTTCGATTGGGACCACTCAGCAGGAAGCCTGCTTCTCGATCAATTTCTGTTTACTTACTTGTTGACAAGAGACGAGCGACTTTTGCAACCTTTGTTGCTTACCCTGGATCTCATCCTATCGCATGAGCGTGAAAACACCGATTCAATCCCTGCCGAAGGCTCTCCTGCCTGGGCAGCTCAAATATTGAAGAAGTGTGACCATTTTTGGGACGTCATTGAACAGTGGAGGTTTGTCTCTAATAACAAAGAATTTGATGAACTTATCATGCGTTATGGCTCTCCCTATGGCAAATATCGCATAAGTGGGGACGAAGATTTTCTGACCAAAGGACTGACGTCTCTCCTGGACGATTTACGTTACAATACACCACTCAAGACAAGTGAAGCCTACTACACCGATAGAGTTTATGTAGCCGAATGGGAAACGCTCAAAGGGATGCTGACCGGAGACAACATTCAGAACAACACCTCACCCTATTTCTCTGTCTCGTGGGAGCAAACGGACGAACATTTCACCGCACTGGTGACTGACACGCATGAGACAGGATTGAAAGCTCAACTGTTCTCTCACGGCAACAAGAAGCAAACGATTGTAATGCGGGTCTGGCAAGCTCGACCTGGTGAGTATCTCTTGCAAACGAAGGTTCCGGGCTCACTGGTTAAGGAGGAGTCTGTAAAGATCGAAAACCGAGGACAGCGGATTTCGGTCGAGTTGCCTGCTCAGAGATTGATGGAAATTGAACTCACATCCCTCAGCAAGCCAGTTGGGGGCGACTAATTTTACAGACAGTCAACAAGACTGGATTTCGGCTACGTCTTGAAACTCGAGCTAGGTTACTTCAGGAATCACAAAAGGTGGCCGCGACGGAGGCCGCAGCATGGCTGTTGCCTCAGAATTGTTGATCACTTCTGTTCCGGCCGGATCAAGCTCAAGCCATTTTCCCATACGCAATTTTGTGTTGTTGTCGTTTAGAGGAACGTTGTTCGCACGAAGATGCCCAACCAAACGATCAAAGGAGTTTGCCAACAATTCATTGCCGATGAATTGCTCGGCGACCGCGTCTGGACTCGATGCTTCGCCTACTCGATGAGAGATTCCGGCCAGGTGACATAGCGCACTACTAATGTGTCCTTGTTGAATATCACCTGTAAGCACGGTTTGATCTTGTCTCGCGACGGCATCGAGCCAGTTTGCAAAATGATCATTGGATTGTTTCCAGTGTTTCACTTCCCGACCATCACGGTCGATAGCGATTGCCTCATGATAACTAGGTACGAGGACATGGCCCTGTTCGCATTGAATCACAACCCCAATTTTGCTTCCTCGATAAGCGTCCATCGAACTCTTCCAATCAGATTGTGCCTGCTGGGAACGCGGTAATCCGCGCGTCTCGAACAAGAGTGGTGCTTTGGCATAGTCGAAATAAGCGATTTGAGTGTTAGGAGTATTTCCCGCATCGTCATAGCCGAATCTTCCTCCAATACTGAGGACTCGCGGTGGGAGTTGATCTTCTCCCAGGAACCATCTCGCGATATCCACCTGGTGGATTCCTTGATTGCCAATATCACCGTTTCCAGTATTGAAGTCCCAATGCCAGTCGTAATGCAGTTCCGGACGGAAAATCTCTTGCATTTTGGCAGGTCCACACCAGAGGTCGTAGTGAAGAGACTTCGGAATGGTGAGGGGACTGCTGAGCTTTCCAATGCTCATTCTGGGCTTGTAGCAGGTACCCACGGCATAGATGATTTTTCCCAAGCCACCCTGCTGAATCCATTCCACGGCTTCAGCAATGGCTGAACTTGACCTGGCCTGCGTCCCAGATTGAACGATTCTCCCGTATTGCCTGGCGGCTGCGACAAGTTGTTGCCCCTCCCAGACATCATGACTGATAGGCTTTTCTACGTAGACGTCTATACCAGCTTGAATTGCTGCGATGGCGATGAGCGCGTGCGTATGATTCGGCGTTGCAATAGAAACTGCATCAATGTCAGCCTCGTCTAACAAGCGGCGATAATCGACAAATCTTTCAATACTTCGCCCAAACTTCTGCTCTGCTAGTTCGCTCCGCTCGTGGAGGATTGTTTCATCCACGTCGCAGATTGCTACAACATTATTGCCAAGAGCTTGTAGATGCTCATTGCCTCTGCTTCTCACTCCAATTACGGCAACTCGAATATCTTGTGTTTGCGCTGCCCTGATATTGCTTGAGAATGTAGTTACACCAACCGTGGTGGCAGCTGCAAGGAATGCTCGTCGGTTTATGGGGTTCATACTAGTTCCACCAAACCATGCATCGTGAGCAAGAATCGTGAATTAGTGATAGTCAAAAAATGGCATTAGGGTTTGAAGCTCGATTATTATTGTTTAGCCGTATCCTATCATAAATTCAATTTCTTATACGGGCTTCTATAACCAGTGAATGTTGTCTGCTAAAGAGTGGTCAAAACAGAAGAACTGCATCGGCTTATTAGGAAGAATATCCTACTGGAATGAGAATTGCTAATATGCAAGAGACTTAACTAACTTCGGACGCAAGATACCAGTAATTCGCATGAATACGCGTTCTCGTTGCAAATTTCTCTTATTAGTTTTATAATGTCTAAGACCAATCCCATGGGATTTAGCTCGTCCTTTGAATTCTTCTACTTGTGAATACTAGGGAGTTGAGGCACATGCATTGGAAACTTTCAGTTGTCACTTTGCTGGTCGTGCTCTCTTATCTTGCATTCTCCCAACAGGTTTTGGGCCAGGAAGATGAGACCTACGATTTTGACGGTGTAGCAGATATGGATCCACAACCTGCGGATCCCACCGATTGGATGACAAGCGAAAACTGGAGCGATTCAGGAGCCGACCCGCTTCCTCCCTTTGGACCACCGATACCAGATCTCGGTACCCGAGTTGAGATAGAGACCTCTACTTTTGGTGTGAATGCTCCAGTCATCGGCCCGGGTGACGTCGCCGAAGCATTTGAAGTTCGCATTGCCCGCTTTGGTGGCGAGGGCTTGTTGACTATGACAGGAGGCACACTGACCACTGCAGACAGTTGTACGATGTCTCCGTTTACATGTAATAGGAGATTGCGTGTTGGTGCTGCCGATGTTGCTATTCCTGAGAACCGCCATCCTGGAACCTTCAATCTAATTGACGGCACGGTCACAACGGATACTTTGTGGATTGGTAGTGGCTCAAAAGGTCAAATGAATATGAGTGGGGGTGTGGTAAATACCCGTGCAGATTTATCTTTCGACTGGACGTTTGACGCTGGCAGCAATTTGAACATGACTGCCGGTACGATCAACGTGGGTAGTGACATACGGATGTATCGTAACTCTTCGCTCGATCTTGATGGCGGCACGATAATGGTAGCTAACGCAGCAAACCTTGGGTTTACCGATTCCAACGTTACGCAGACACCAAATGTGACTGTCAACATTATGAGTGGGTTACTCCAAGCGAATAATGCCCTTCGGGTGCAAGGGTCGGTTGTGGTGGATGGTGGAATCCTTAGAGCAGGCAGTTTCAATGAAGCTGTCAGCACAGGGACCATTGAAATCAACGGGAATGGCCTTTTGCAATTCAAAAACGCTCAAGAGAGTGTTTCGGCTGTGCAGGGCTTGATTACCAGTGGAATTTTCACAACCAGTGGTGGTTCACCTTTGACAGTATCCGTCGTGGATGTGGGTGGGACCGATTACACTCAAGTGTCGAGTGGGTCACCGGGTCTGCTGGGTGACTTCGACAACGACGGCGATGTGGACGGCCGTGATTTTCTGCATTGGCAGCGGGGTGACTCACCCAATGGAACACCAGGGGTTTCTGTTTCACCCGCTGACCTAGCTGACTGGCAAGGAAACTATAACGCACCGCCTCTCACCGCAGTGGCCGCGGTTCCCGAGCCGGCATCGGGTATGCTCATGTTATTATTCCTTGGCTTTGCGCCACTAATTCGTGCTAAGAGAGTCTTGACAATTTAGATAACAAACTAGTTTTTCCAGCTTTACTGCAGGATTTGCGAATAATTTACAATATGCGTTGTGTGTCCCATCATCTGAGAAACGTTGAGCAGTTTCTCACATTTAGAATCGGTCTAACGGCGTTGTTGTTGCTGCCAGCGATTGGTTGCAGTGACGGTCGCCCAAGTCGCCTGGCTGTGTCGGGGCAGGTGTTGATTGACGGACAGCCGCTGTCCTATGGTTTTATTCGGTTCGTACCCGAAGTGGGACGTCAAGCAGCCGCCAGACTCGATGAGCAGGGTCGTTTCATACTTTCCACTTACGAGAAGCATGATGGGGTTATACCTGGCGAGTTTAAGGTAGAGGTCGATGGATCAGAGGAACTCAGCGCAAAAAAAAGAATGTGGCATGCACCAAAGAAATACTTTCGCTACACAACATCCGATTTGACACAAAGTATTTCCGAGCCGACGGATTCACTTGTGATTAACCTAACATGGGATGGTGGAGAACCTTTTGTGGAACGGCTCAGATGACTAAGAATAACTTTGATCAATTATTTTAAGATTGTTGATAAGCACGAGGACCCTTGGAGGATATCATCAGATAGTTAAGGCCCTATCGAGAAAAATCAACTCGACGAGCCTGGAGACTTTTAGGGAGAGATCGGATGAGCTGGATTGCCAGTGGAGTGAAATTGCTTCGACGCAAAGACGCGGGTTTTACTTTGGTAGAACTGTTGGTCGTGATTGCGATTATTGGTGTGCTCGTGGCGCTTCTTCTGCCGGCAGTCCAAGCTGCACGCGAAGCTGCTCGGCGAACTCAATGTGTGAACAATCAAAAGCAGATTGCTTTGGCGCTTCTAAACTATGAAGGAGCGAACGGAAACTTACCCGCTGGGCGTCATGGCTGCGACGGCGCGATCCAGCCTTCGGTGCGTGGCTGTGAACCCGATTCAAGCATTCTGCGCTCCTCAATGAGTGCGTTTGTAAAGATACTCCCCTATTTAGAGCAACAAGCAATTCATGACATGCTTGATCTAAGCGGCCAAAACAGGATCATCTGGCCAATCGGGGCCTCTTCTGAAGAAGCGGACTCTTTTACCTCTTGGGCAACTCTACAGATTCAGCAAGCGCTCAACACGCGGCCAGATATGTTCGTTTGTCCTAGTGCGGGTTCAGAACCTGTGAGCGATTCTCTTGTTTATGAAAATGCGGAGTTTCGTCCCGCCACTGGAGACTATGTCCTCAACATGGGACATCGAGGTCCTAGTTGGGGCAGGGATTTCTTTGGAGTGAAAACGGATAATTCTGGTCTGTTTTTCTACATTCGTGAAATCGAATTGCGAGAGATTGAAGATGGAACTAGCCAGACTTTTTTTGGCGGAGAGACATTGGATAGTCACTCAATCGACAGTAGCAACATTTGGTCTTCTGCCGTCCGTCATTTGGATGGAATGCGTACGACGGATAATCCTGTAAATACACCAGCGGGACCGGATTTCGTGGATTTCGTCAAGATGCATCGCAAGAGAGTCCCCCCTGACAGACCCTACTTCGCAGCGTGCGCATTTGGTAGTCGGCACTCACGAGGAGCGAATTTCTTTTTTGCTGATGGCCATGTGGAATTCATTTCGGAAGATATTTCTCCAATTCCTTACAATGCCTTTGCAACTAGGGCCAGTCAGGAATTAAATGATGAATATGCTCAAGAACAATAAAAAAACTTTCAATTTGCTCGTAAAGAGTTTATACTAATTTTAGGAATATGGTTTTTTTGTAGGATCACTTCCTTCACTTATCTTAGAGGAGACATGCTAATGTTTAGGACAATTGTTCGCTTAGCTTCTTTCTACTTTTGTTTGTGCGGTCTCATGACGACCGCCAGCTATGGCCAATTGCTTGGCCTCTATGAATTTGATGGAGGAGGTAATGGCACCTCCTGGAGCGATGCAGCCAACTGGGAGCAAAAGACCGATCCCTTTGGTAACCCCATTAGTGGCGATCCGGCCACTCCTCCCAACAACGTAACTTCTGCGGACATTCCATTGACGGGTGTCGTAGTTAGCTCAGCTGGCCAAACCGCTTTGGACGTGAATGTTGGTACCGCCGCTGGTGCGGGCTCGCTGAGCATCAGCAGTGGAGATCTCACTGGTAGAGACGTGAATGTCGGAAGTGACGGCACCAATGCCAATACGGGTAGCTTGAACATATCTGGTGGAACGCTAGTCGCGGGTGACGACATCACGATCAGCAATGGTTCAGTTGGTTCTATGACCATGAGTAGCGGCTTGGCGAGTACCGGAGATGATTTCTTCATCAATGCCGGCGGCTCTCTCGTCATGACAGGTGGTCAAATCAATGTCGGCGATCGCTTAGTAACGTCTGGCAACGCT
The DNA here is from genome assembly GCA_937925545.1 of uncultured Planctomycetaceae bacterium. Lineage (GTDB taxonomy): Bacteria > Planctomycetota > Planctomycetia > Pirellulales > Lacipirellulaceae > Bythopirellula. The sequence goes on along the minus strand of CALALR010000009.1, from coordinate 158,346 downwards.
ATCTTGAATGTAGACGGCGGTACCATTATTGCTGACGATGATTTCTTCTTTTTTGATGACACTGCTATTACGGTGGACAGCGGACTTATGGAAGTGGCGGATAAGATGCGTTTTGATTTCGACTCCAACACTTTTTCGGGTCCAAAGTTGACCATCAACGGCGGAATTGTGCGAACTCAAGAATACCATTTTAATATCACGACCATTGACGATTTCCTAGGCGTTACGGAAATCAATGGCGATGGACTCCTGCAGGTGCGTCAAGGTGACGGGTCAACTCAGAGCGAACTTACCATTCGCATGGCTCGGGATTTGATTGCCGAAGGCGTACACCTTATCACCAGCGAATCAGCCCCCAAGCAACTCGGCGCGTTTTCAGTCGTCGTCCCCAGCTCGCTTCAAGGCACGAACGTTGTTTTTACACAGATTTCGGTCGTTCCCGAACCGGCTTCGGCACTGTTGCTTGGCTTTGGTGCAATGGCATTAGTCATTGGACGTAAGCGATTGGTTTGAAGAGAATTGTTTGCACGACGCGAGCAAGTGTGATTTACCATGAATAGGCTGGCCAACTTTGTGGCCAGCCTTTTTCGTGCTATCCACGGAAGTAGATATAGGCCGCGATGATTGCCGCGAGTAGTCCAATCGACATGATCAAATCGATTGCATGCCAGCTATTGCGTGTTTGCACACGCTGTTCATCTGTAATCGTGCCGTATGTCAGGCCGCTAATTCTGCCGTAGTCGGGTTCACTCGTGAGATAGCTCACCACAATCATTGCGATCGAACAGATCAGGAAGATCAACAAACTGAAGTATTGAAAGTAGATTTTATTGACAATCCAGAAAAACGATCCCTCTGTATAGCTGAATGTGGGATCGAACTTGATAGGTGTGTCTACAGCCAGCCGAAAGATTCCTAAGGCAAATCCGACAATCAATGCGGCCAGACATCCCTTGGCATTCAGTCGTTTCCAAAAAATGCCCAGGAAAAACACGACGAAAATCGGTGGGGCGAGATATCCCTGAACTGATTGCAAATAGTCGTAAAGTCCCCGCGAGCCTTTGATGACCGGGATCCACGCCAGGCCGATCAGTACCATCACCACTGTGGCATTTCTGCCTATCCTGACCAACTGAGATTCGGAAGCCTGAGGACGATATTTGCTGTAAAGGTCCATCGTAAAGAGCGTTGAACAAGCATTAAAAACGCCTGCCAACGAACTCATCAGGGCCGATAACAATCCGGCCACGACGATGCCACGCACTCCGGTAGGCAGCACATTCTTGACCATCAAGGGAAACGCCTTACCGCTCTCTGAAATTTTTGGTGGGCCAGACTCAGATGGAACGAGCATTTCACTAAAATCCAACTTTGCCAACACAGGGTTTTCTTCCATTGCGACCGTATCATTCGATTTCAAGATAAGTCCCCAGCAAATCATGCCAGGTACGATGAAAATGAATACAGGCAGTAGTTTTAAACACCCGGCAAAGATGCTGCCGCGTCGTGCCTCGGTTTCATTTGGGGCACCGAGTGCCCGCTGAACGATGTATTGATCGGTACACCAGTACCAGAGTCCGATAATTGGGGCACAGAACAACATGCCCAGCCAAGGGTAGTGCCCTTCAAAATCAAAATACCACGCCTTCTTTACGATTTCGCCACTTTCGTTGACGACTTCCACTGGAGCCCAGGTGCCTTCGATTCCCGCGGGAACAAGTGGTTTCCATAGATTGAACTTGTCGTTGCCGATTGTATCGCGGAGTTCGTTCCAGCCCCCGATAGCTTCGAGACCATAGTAAGTGACAAGCGCTGAACCAATGATGAGAATCACCGTCTGGACAGTTTCGGTGTATGCTACGGCACGGAAACCACCGATGGTGGTGTAAAAACCAGTGATCAACAACACCAAGATGGATCCGATCCAGAAGCTGTCGAGCCCTGCGAATTCCATATCAGGCAGCAGGACAGAAAACACGATGCCTCCGGCGAAGATTCCGACGGCGATTTTCGTTACGACATAGGCAACTAAAGAGATGATCGACAAAACATAGCGTGATGATGGCGAGAAGCGTTTTTCCAAGAACTCTGGCATGGTAAACACGCCTGAGCGAGCATAGAACGGCACCATGACCCACCCCAGTACCAAGAGACACCAGGCATGGAGTTCATAATGGGCCATTGCCACTCCATCGGAGGCACCTGAACCGGCAAGACCCACCAAATGTTCCGAGCCAATATTTGAGGCGAAAATTGACGCCCCGACGATAAACCAGCCAAGACTGTGCCCAGCTAGAAAATAATCCGCAGAAGTGTCCTTATTCCTTAAGATGACCCACCAGGTAATACCCAATAGCAATATAAAATATGCGGCGATGATTACCCAATCCAAGGATTCCATAATTCTCGCTTTCCAAAAATACTACTTTTGAATCAACTTGGGATTACTCTGCGCGTGAACGAAACAACTACTCAGGTGGGATACCTTTTTTTAGGAAAAGCGGCACTTTAGTGGTTCCCCTAGGGGCTCCGCAGGTGATTCGCCCTGGCGAGATGACAAGACATTCCCAGTTTATTCTCTTAAAAACCCCATATTATGTTGGTCGAATCCTAACTGATAGTCATGGAATACGCAATTAAACATCATTCCAACGAATTTCATTCTTGAACTCCCGAATCTTGGTATCATTGTCGATCACCAAGAGTTCTACGCCGAGAATCTCGGCAAAGTCTTCGAAATGCTCGGTTGAGAGCGCCTGGCTGAAAGTGGGATGGTGCGACCCGCCAGCAAGAATCCAGGCAGCGGCTGCGACGTTCAGGTTGGGGAGCGGCTTCCAAAGCGCACGTGCCACCGGCAGCTTTTCCAACTTTTGAGGTGGGGGGATCACTTCCACTTGGTTGAGAACCATCCGGAACCGGTTGCCCATGTCTACTATGGTCACATTAACTGCAGGTCCGGGTGGAGTGTCGAATACCAATCGGACGGGGTCCTCTTTGCCACCGATCCCCAGGGGGTGAATCTCACACGAAGGTTTTCCGGCAGCGATCGAGGGACAAATCTCCAGCATGTGGGCACCGAGGCAAGTGGCTTCTTCGCCGGTGAGATGGTAAGTGTAATCTTCCATGAAGGACGTGCCCCCCTTCAGGCCAGTTGCCATGACCTTGGCAGCGCGTGTTATTGCAGCCGCTTTCCAGTCTCCCTCGGCACCAAAGCCGTAGCCGTCGTTCATCAACCGCTGTACCGGTAACCCCGGCAATTGTTTCAAGCCGTGTAGATTTTCAAAAGTATCAGTGAATCCAACAAAACCTCCTTCGGTCAGAAATGCTCTCAGACCGAGTTCAATGCGGGCGGCATCGCGGAGCGACTCACGGCGATCACCCCTTAGCTCCGCCGCCATTTCGTAGGTCTCGTCGTATTCTCGACAGAGTTGGTCCACGGCACTTTCGGCGACTTCGTTGACGTGCTTGACTACATCACCCAACCCATAGCCGTTGACCGAATAACCAAGCTGCATCTGGGCCGCGACCTTGTCACCTTCGGTGACAGCGACCTCTCGCATGTTGTCACCAATCCGGGCGATCTTGGCCGTTTGTGCGTCGGCCCGGGCCGCAGCGGCACGGGTCCACACGCCGACGTCCCGTTGCACGCGTTCCTCCTGCCAATGACCAACGACCACTTTTCGGGAGAGCCGCATCCGGCTACAAATGAACCCAAACTCACGCCCTCCATGGGCCGACTGGTTGGTGTTCATGAAATCCATGTCGATCGTCGACCAGGGAATCTCACGATTGAACTGGGTATGGAGATGAAGAAGAGGCTTCTTGAGCACTTTGAGCCCTGCAATCCACATCTTCGCCGGCGAAAAAGTGTGCATCCAGCAGACGAGCCCGATACAATTCGGCTCGCTGTTGGCCGCTTGACAGACAGCGAGAATCTCATCGGGGCTCTTAAGAACCGGCTTGTGAACTACGCGAACTGGGACTTCAGAGGACTCTTCCAATCCTTGGGCCACTTTTTGGGCGTGGTTGTCCACCTCGCACAGGGTTTCCTCTCCGTAAAGATGTTGGCTGCCGGTGAGGAACCATACTTCGTATTTCTTGAGATCGATCATTTGGGTGAGTCCTATTTATTTCGATCGGGGACCTGACCGTAATACGCGTCCGGCCCATGCTTGCGCAGAAAATGTTTGTCCAGGACATAAGATTCCAATGGCATTGGATCGGCAACAAGTTGCCGGACCCCCAGGGCCATTTCGGCAACGGCTTCGAGTGCAACGGCATTCTCCACCGATTTGGCCACCGTCGGCCCCCAGGCGAAAGGGGCATGTCCTGCAACTAAGACAGCAGGCATGGCGACCGGATCGAGTTCGGCAAACCGCTCGACGATCACCTGACCGGTGTTCAATTCATATGCCTCAGAGACTTCTTCCTCGGTAAGAGGTCGGGTGACTGGGACCGAACCGTAAAAGTGGTCCGCATGTGTTGTTCCGAGACAGGGGATCTCTAGCCGTGCTTGTGCAAAAATGGTCGCATGTTGGCTGTGGGTGTGCGTGATGCCGCCGATTGTGTTGAAGTTGCGATACAACAGCACGTGGGTCGGCGTATCACTGGAGGGTCGCAAGTTTCCTTCAACCACATTGCCTTCAAGATCGACGACTACCATATGCTCAGGTTGCATCTCGTCGTAACGAACTCCGCTGGCTTTGATTACTACATGCTGACGGTCTTCGCTTATTCCGCTGGCGTTTCCCCAGGTGAGTGTCACCAGGCCATGTGCGACCAGATCGAGATTGGCCTGGCAGACCTGCTCTTTAAGTTTGTCAAGCATCAGACGATCCTTTGCGGACTCGGTTGCGAATCGCGATCAACTCTTTCATCACGTGGGAAAGTGAACCGGAGTAGTTCTCCGTGCCAAAGGCGTCGTGAAGTGTGCTGTAAATCTTAAAAAGTTCTTGATACACGGTAACATTTTCGGGAATCGGTTCGTAGATTGTTTCTTTGATGCCTGTCATTTTCTCTTGGGCAGCTTCGACAGATGGATAGGCATCTGCTGCTACCGCACCGAAAATCGCCGCACCCAATGCACAGGTTTGGGCCGAACGGCTGATGCTCATTGGTCGATTGCAGACGTCGGCATAGATCTGCATAACCATCGGATTCTTCTCGGCGATGCCCCCGCAATTGATCACCTGTTCGACTTTGACGCCATATTCCTCAAACCGGTTGATGATCGTCAACGCTCCAAAAGCGGTCGCTTCAACCAGGGCTCGATAAACTTCGGCGGCAGTCGTATGCAGGGTCTGTCCAACCAAGAGGCCCGTCAGCAGTGGATCAACCAGCACGGTGCGATTACCATTGTTCCAATCCAGCGCCACCAGTCCCGACTCCCCCGGCTTCACTTGAGCGGCTTCTTCGGTAAGTTTTGCGTGGGCATCGCTGCCATATTTCGCTGGGGTCAGCTGCTTAACGAACCAATTGAAAATATCGCCGACTGCCGATTGACCTGCTTCCAGGCCATACATCCCCGGCATGATTGATTCGGGAACTATGCCACAGAGCCCGGGCACGTCGGGCAGTTTTTCCGATAGTGGGGCGGGCATGCAATCGCACGTACTCGTACCCATGATTTTTACAAGGATACCTTGGCCGCAACCGGCACCGACGGCTCCCATGTGGGCATCGAACGCACCGACCGCCACGGGAATGCCCGCCGAAAGGCCGACCTTATCAGCGACCTCCGCTGTGAGTTTGCCTGCCGGGTGATTCGAGGCGACTGCCGGTGTCGTGTAACGAAATCTAGATAGTCCTGGCTCGAGTGAGTCGAGAAACTTCGCACTAGGCAATCCATCCCAATCGGTATGATACATCGCCTTATGCCCGGCAGCACAGATGCTTCTCGCAAGCGAATCAGGATTCGTGTTACCCGTGATAAAAGCCGGAACAAAATCGGCCAGTTCTACCCAGGAGTAAGTTGCCTTGGCCACTTCTGGAGCCGTTCGCAGACAGTGGAGAATTTTCGACCAATACCACTCGGACGAATAGGTGCCACCACATTTGGCCAAATAGGGAAATCCTCCCTCTGTTGCAGCACGAGTAATTTCTTGTGCTTCGGCGTGTGAGGTGTGATCTTTCCACAGCCAGGCATGGGCGGAGAGCGTGTTCTTGAATTCAGAGAGCGTTCCCAGAGCCACTCCCTCTTTATTGACTGGAATCGGAGTGGAGCCTGTTGTATCCACACCAATACCAACCACTCGATCAGGAGCGAAACCTGGAATCTTTGCAGCGTCGCGAACTGCGGTGCCCACTGACTGATAAAATCCTTCGATGTAATCAGCCGGATTCTGGCGAGCCAGATTGGGATCCTTGGGATCGAGCAATATGCCCGCTTCGCCACTAGGATAGTCAAAAACCGCAGTGGCGATTTCTGCACCATTCTCGAGGTCGACGATCAACGCCCTCACGCTATTCGTGCCATAATCGACGCCAATCGCAAAGCGTTTGTCTGAAGAATTGGCCATGGTAGAAAACCTGCACTTTTTGAAAGGGTTAACAATACTGGGGAATGTTATTCAGAGATCGGCAAGCTAAGCTGCCATTCTATGGCATCAAATAAACCCACGAAATAGTCTGGGTCGGTCAGATATGTCATAAGTCTCCAACTACAAGCTCGCCTTCTCTCATATTAAATTGATCTGCGCTAAATCTATAGAAAAATGCCCTCCCGATTATGGGACGTCGATTTCGTCTTTCACTTCAGTTGGACGACCCATCCAAAAGGGCGTAGATGCAAACCACACGATTGTGGCCAGCAGCATGAGCCACTTGACTTGTTCGAGATCCACTCTGCCGAGGAGAAAAAGCATGGCTGGTAAAATGGTTGCTACCAAAGCGACTGCTGAGATTAGCTGAAGAATTCTTCTCATGGGAATAACTTTCTGAAAACTTACAAATAACACCGAATTAATTGTCTATTGCTGGCGACTGCTGAGTCAGCTTACTTAGCCCGATATATAGAAATGTGGCGACAAACCATCCCGGAAGGGCGACGAACCAGATTTGAAAAGGCTGAAATCCATTGATTTCAATACCCGACTTCACCAGAGCAAGACAAATACCAAGGGTGATAAACCAAGTGAGCGCTGCTGCCCAATTGAAAGAGAGTCCGCTTTGTTCCGCGTAGGAGGACTGCAATCCGAATCGTTTCAGCAACCAAAAGTCCGCAAACACAACTGCTCCCATGGGCATGAGCAACAAGCCGTACAAAGCGACAAATCCCAGGAGTTGCATGGCGATAGCGGGAAACATACCGGCCAAAGTAGCAATTGCACCTGTAAATAAAGTTACTGCAAAGCGAGAACTTTTGGGAATGATGGCCTGAAACGCGAGCCCTGCACGATAGATCGTTGGATTGGCGGTGGTCCAACCAGCGATGATCACACAAATCAGCCCCGCGATACCGCAGGCTTTGTATGCCAACGGGCCCGGCAGAACATCCGTGTTAGTGGGGTCATGGTGGAGTTGCAAAGCATACAGCACAGAGGCGGAAAGCCAGGCCATGAAATGACCGACATACATCCCGGCGGCAGTTGAAATACCATACCAGGAATGTCTGGCAAATCGAAAGACTGATAGATCGCTCATGCCAATGTGCATAGCCATATTGCAAAACCAGGCGAAGAAAGTCACATGCCAGAAGGTAAACTTCACTTGACCTTCTAAAGGCTCGCCTCCTTTCCAAATCGAGGTCTGCGCCAATAGCCAGAGATCGCTAATCGAATGAATTTTCGAGTCCGTGGCGGTAATGAACTCTTTCAGACCGACCAGTCCAAACGCAAGGAATACCAATACCATCCAAGGGGCGGCTATATTCGCGATCCGCGATACCATTTCGTAGCCATACGCGGCAACGACGGAGATAACTGTTCCCACGGCCAACACAGCCAAGACCCAGCCAACGCTGTTCGGATAGATGTCGTTAAGCCCAGGCATAGGGAAATCGAGCCACACACCCAGGGCCGTTGCCGAAACCGTGATCATCGACCCGGCTAAGAAACAAAACATCACGCCGTTTGCCAGGTTGTAAAGTGTGACTAGATTGCGCCCGCAGATTTTTTCGAGCTGGTAATACAAAGTCAGTCGGGCACGCACGGCGATGGGAGCCGTCAGCAGCATCCAGCTAAGTACCGCCAATGCATTTCCCAGGAGCAGGCCCACCACAACGTCATACGCACTCACTCCCGCCGCCACAAATAGGGGACCAATCATCAGCTCCGTCCCAGCGCAGTGCTCGCCGGCATACATACCGATAAAGCTTTTAAACCCTAGAAGGGATCGCTGCGGCACCGGTTCACGCTCAAATTCGCCGGTTGGTTGCGACTGGTCATCTGCCATAAATTCCCCGTAGTAGTTGACTACGCCTCAAATGACTCTTCAGCGTTTGCTGAGTACCTGTTTTTCGTAAGTTTGCACTTCATCTAGCCATGCGCGCCCGACTGGGACGTCGTTAGTCAGGCAATAGTAGTCCCACACGGCATTTGCCGGAAGGTTTTTGATCTCTTCGAGCATCGCCAGTCGAGCAGTGAGATTGCCTTCGGACTCGCACTTGCGGAGTAGCTCGCTAGGTTCAAGGATCGCTTGCAACAATGCCCTGCTAGTCGCCCGAGTGCCCGTCACCCAGGCAGCAATGCGGTTGATGCTCGCATCAAAGAAGTCTAGACCAATATGTACTCGTTCGAGATAGTCACCACGCACAATTTCCTGCATGATCGCTTGCAGTTCATCGGTGAACGTTACTACATGGTCGCTGTCCCACCGAACTCCGCGACTGACATGCAGTAGGATTTCATTGACCCATTGAAGTACGGCCGAAATCTTATCCGAGATGACTTCTGTCGGGTGAAAATGGCCAGCATCGAGGCACAACAGCTTCTTATTACGGACTGCATAACCTAAATAAAACTCGTGGGAACCTACAACGTAACTCTCAGAGCCAATCCCAAACAGTTTGCATTCAACAGCGTCTTGATTCAGCGATGGATCAATCGACTCGGTAAAGATCGCATCGAGCGACGATGCCAACCGCTCCCGAGGACCCTTGCGGTCGATTGGTGTGTCTTTATATCCATCCGGTATCCAGAAATTCGTAATACAGGGATTCTCGAGAGCCTTGCCCATCGCTGCACCGATTTTGCGGCAACAGATGCCGTGCTCAATCCAAAACTCTCGAATACCTTTGTCTTGATGCGAAAGTGTGAATCCATCCGCAGATTTAGCGTGTGAGAAATAGGTAGGGTTAAAATCAAGACCAATTTTGTTTTGTGAGGCCCAGTCGATCCAATTCTGAAAATGCACGGGTTGCAATTGATCGCGTTCGACTTTCTTGCCGCCGGTGTCGGCGTAGCTGGCGTGAAGATTCAACCTGTGTGTACCTGGGATGAGGGCCATGGCTTGGTCGAGGTCTTTTCGCAATTGATCCGGAGTTCGTGCTTTGCCTGGGTAATTACCCGTCACGGCGATACCGCCGGTCAACGCGCCGTCGGGGTTTTCAAATCCGCTGACGTCGTCTCCTTGCCAACACTGGATTGAGATGGGAATCTTGGCAAGTTGTTTAACGGCGTCATCAGTGTTTACGCCCCATTCAGCAAACCGATCCTTGGCGATTTTGTAAGCTTGGTCAATATTCGACATATTCAGTTCACATTAGTGGAGAGTAGCTGATATTTCAGCGAACTTTTCGCGTGAAGATTTCCAGTGAGTTGCCGGATCGGGCTTTGCAGTAGTAAGCGGAAAAGAGTCAACAACAATCTGCCGCAATTGCTTCAGACCGGTCAATTCACCACAACCCATTGCTTGGACGAGTAAGTTCCCAATGGCAGTTGCCTCGATGGGGCCAGTAATGACGGGGCGCTGGACTGCCGCTGCTGCAAACTCATTCAACAACTCATTTTGCGTACCCCCGCCAACGATATGCAGCACGTCCAATGGATTACCCAGCACGGATTCAAGCTGCTCGAGCGTTGCTTGATAGCAGAGAGCCAGGCTTTCCAAGCAGCAACGCACCAATTGCCCGGTCGTTTCAGGTTTCGGTTGCTTCGTCTGCTGAGAAAACTTGCGAATTTTATCTGCCATGTTTCCGGGTGAGGCAAACTCCGCATAATTCGGATCGATAATCGTGCGTCCTGCTGGGGATTGGCGTGCCTCCTGGACCATTTCGGAAAACTCGATTGATTGGCCTTGTTCTCTAAGTTCTCGCCGTAGCTCTTGAACCAGCCAAAGTCCTCCGATGTTTTTCAGCAGCCGAATCGTTCCACTTGCTCCACGTTCGTTGGTAACCGGCACGCTCAGGGCGGCCTTTGATGTGATTGGCTTATCCAATTCCACACCGACTAGCGACCAGGTTCCACTGGAGAGATAGGCCCACTTCGCATCACCAGTAGCTGGAACTGCAGCCACTGCGGAGGCTGTATCGTGTGCCGCGGGGAGGATTACTTGCAGCGTATCAGGTGCCCCTGTTGCTTGGGCGATTTCTTCTCTGAGACATCCTATTGCAGTCCCCGGTTCCACGATGGGGCCAAGCATATGAGTGGGAACGCCAAGTTTTTCCAACAACTCGAAGTCCCATTGTCCCGTCTCGACGTCCAGCATGCTGCTTGTCGACGCGATGGACCGCTCAGTGGATAGTTCACCCGAAAGCCAGTAGTGCAGCAGATCGGGGAGAAATACCAATCGTGCGGCGGCATCGAACATTTTCGGTTCCGCCACGAACCGTGCTGCAACTTGAAAGAGCGTGTTGAACGGCATCAACTGGATACCAGTCCGCTGGTAAAGATGGTCGAATCCACCAAGCTGATCGAGCACACGTTGGCAAGCAGCTTCATTCTGTGGGTCTCGGTAGCAATGGGGCACCCCTAGCACCTCGCCGCTTGCTCCCAAGAGGGTCCAGTCAACTCCCCAGGTATCGACACCCACGCTCTTGAGTTCAGCACCGTTTTCCCGACACCACGTGTCTGCCGAACGCAGGCCGTTCAGGACATTTAACCAGATTCCTGTGAGATCCCATACAGGGCCGACTGGCGTAGGGCAGGATGAGTGCTCAAAGCGGTGGACTTCTTCGAGTCGAAGCTTGAGCGGGTCCCCTTCCAATAAACCTACGATCGCGCGACCAGAGCTGGCACCAAGATCAATAGCTAAGTGGGCAAGTGACATTGAATGAAAAGTCTCTCAACGTAGAAAAGCTTCGTGCAAACCACCGTCGACGTTGATGATCTGACCCGTTGTTTTACTAGATTTTTGGGACAGCAGAAAGAAAGCCGCTTCGGCTTGATCTGCAGGAGTTATGGGGCGTTTGGTTAAAGTTCTTTGGGCATAGAAGTTCGCGAGCTTACTGCAGAGCTGTTCATCCGTTTCCGACTCTGCAAAAGGAATCTCATACTTCGTGAGGGAGGCGATCACACGATCTCGCGGAAACATGGTGGAACCCTCTATCACCGTTGCTGGTGCGATGGCATTGACCCGCACGAGTGGTGACAATTCGATAGCCAATTCTCGCACCAAGTGATTCGCCGCGGCCTTTGAAGTGTCGTAGGCCACCGAACCCTTCTTGCCGACCACCCCATTCACACTGGTGGTAAGGACGATCGAACCTTCCAGACCTTGCTCTTCAAAAATGCGGCGCGCCTCATCAACAAGGTTGTAACTCCCCCGTACGTTCACATCGAATGTGAGTTGCCATGCCTTATCGGATAGTTTTCCTTCACGACTCGGAGGCAAGAATACACCGGCTGTGACGACAATATTATCCAGACCACCATAAGCCAAAAGCGTCTGCTTGAGGGCTGCTTTAATGGAATCGCGATCAGTAATATCCACGCCAACACCAATCGCCGGGCCACAACCGGAGATTCCCGTGCCAGCTACACCTATCCCTTGACCATAAATTTCTGTGAGTTCATCGGCCGTCGCTTGCGCCATCTCCGCGTTCAAGTCCGCACACACCACATGGGCTCCCTCTTTGGCAAGTCGATGAGCGACCTGTTTGCCAATCCCGGCTCCCGCGCCAACGACCAGAACAATGCTCCGTGCCAACTCCTTCTCGGGCGGCATGCGTTGAAGCTTCGCCTCTTCGAGCAGCCAGTACTCGATATCGAACGCTTCCTGCTGTGGTAGGGCAATGTATTCATCCATTGCCTCGGCGCCACGCATCACTTCGACAGCACAATTGTAGAATTCGGCCGTGACGCGCGATTCGCTTTTGTTCTTGCCCCAGGCAATCATGCCAATCCCCGGGATGAGCACCACTGTCGGGTTGGGATCACGCATTGCAGGCGAATTCTCGTGCTTACACGCTTCGTAATAGGCCTTGTAATCTTGGCGATATTGGGTCAGGCCAGCAGCAAGTTTCTCCTTAAGTTCTTCGGTCGATTCTTTCTGAGGATTCCAGTCTACGTAGAGCGGTTTAATCTTAGTGCGGAGGAAGTGGTCTGGGCAGCTAGTTCCTAACTCCGCGAGGCGTGCGGCATCGTGTGAGTTAACGAAGCGAAGTATCGATGGATCGCTCTGAAGTGTGCCGACAAAACGCTTTTCTTGGCAAATTTGACCCCGTAACCAGGGCAGCAATCCGACGAGAATCGCGTCTCGGCTTTCCTGGTCCAGAGCTGCATACTTTTCGCCTCCAAACGTTGCCTCGCCCTTGTCCTTTGCTTCGATGTACTCTGCGGCCCGGTTGATTAGCGACAAAGTTAGTTCATAGCACTCGCGATCGTCATCAGCCCAGTTGATCAGCCCATGCTGCGACATCACAAGACCCTGCAGTGAAGGGTTCTTTTCGACTTCGCGTTGCATCATCAGACCAAGCTCAAAACCAGGTCGCAACCAAGGGACCCAACCCACACTGTCGCCAAAGATCTCTTGCGTCAACTCTTTGCTACGGCGACTTGCTGCGATGGAGATCACCGAGTTGGGATGCATGTGGTCAATGTGTTTAGCAGGTAAGAATGCATGTAGTGGCGTGTCGATAGAGCTGGCACGAGGATTCAAGTTGAACGTGCAATGGGAAAAATATCCCACCATGCCATCTTCTGCCGGTGTTTTGGGGCCACGTTCAGGCTGGGCACGATATGTTTGTTGCAGTCCGAGCAACTTGCTCAAATACAATGAGGAGAAGTTTTCCGCCTTGCTGGTACGCAAATCTCCTCCCGATCCTTTCACCCAAAGGACTTCAACTTCCTGCCCAGTTAAAGGATCGATCTCGATCAACTTAGACGAGGTGTTTCCTCCACCCGTGTTGGTGACTCTTTGATCGGCACCCAGCCAATTGGATCTCTTTACGAGGCGCTCGACGCCTGAGGCACCCGCTATTTCTTGTTCGTTCCAGAAATTGTTGATTTGTGATTTGCTGCTAGTAGCTGTTGCTGTCATTTGAAAAATGTGTGTTTATGTGTGAAAAGTTATTGATATCGGGCATATTCCCATGTATAACAACAATAGTCAAGGGAGTTGCCAAGGTTTTTTCGTTGTTTTTGTGGGAATGTGATGCCTGTACCGAAGAAAAACCCACTGGCCCGGCAGCGGCGAGTAGAAATACTGTCGGAATTGGAGGATGCCGGATCTGTGAGAGTGGCGGCTTTGGCAAAACGATTTGGAGTGGCAGAAGAGACGATTCGCCGCGACTTGGATAGGCTCAGCGATGAAGGACGCTTGGCGCGTACTCATGGTGGTGCCTTGAGTATTCGAAATCAGCGATTCGATCTTCCCTCCGCGGTTCGCCGCAACACCCTGGCAATGGAGAAGCGGCGGATTGCTCATCAAGCTCTTTCTCACATTGAGGCTAACGACGTCGTAGCCTTTGACGCTTCTACAACAGTCTTGGAATTGGTTTGTCTGCTGCCCAATATGCCGCTGACGGTTATTACCTATGGGCTCGAAGCTGCCCGATTATTGGTTGATCGTCCTGAGATTCAGGTGATTTCTACGGGAGGTGAACTCGATGCAAAATCCGTCTGTTTTCTCGGCCCTATTGCCGAAGAGTCTCTGCGGAAGTTTTCCATCAACAAGGCATTTTTCTCATGTAAGGGCATTGATCTCGAGCGAGGGTATAGCGAAACTTCTACCGCTCATGCCTCGATCAAGCGACTCCTAATGCAGCTTTCGAGTCGGACCTTCTTGATGGCGGACCACAGTAAGTTTGGGGTGAGATCAATGGCCTATTCAGGTAGCATCCAGAGTGTCGACGTTGTGATAACTGATGAAGGTACTGATACGAGTTTCTTAACCTCCTTGAACAAAGCGGGTGTAGATACGGAAGTGGCTATGTCCAATGTCTTGCCAGTGGCCGGGAGGACCGGTTGAATAAGTCTACAATTATTGAGAATCCAGACGTTGTCCTGATTGGCAGTGGCATCATGTCGGCCAATCTAGGCGCGCTTCTGAAACGATTGCAACCGGATCTAAGTATCCAGCTGTTTGAAGTTACAGAAGAACTGGCACAGGAAGCATCAAATGGATGGAACAACGCCGGTACCGGGCATGCTGGAATCTGCGAACTTAGCTATACCCCTTACCAGAGTGCAGATGGCTCGGTTGATGTCTCCAAAGCGATTGAGATTTTTCAACAATTTGAGCAATCCAAACAATTCTGGGCTCATGCCGTTGCCGATGGCATGGTTGATAACCCGCACGAATTTATCAACTCAGTACCTCATATCAGTTTCGTTTACGGGGAGAACCAGGTCAATTTCCTACGGGCCCGTTACGAGGCAATGTCGGCACATCATTTCTTTCGCGGAATGGAGTTCACGACAGACAGGGAGACGATCCGCCAGTGGGCACCTCTATTGATTGAGGGAAGATCTCCAATGCCCGTAGCAGCGACTAAGCTTGACGCTGGAACGGATGTCAACTTTGGAGTGATCTCCCGAAAGCTGATCCAGTGGTTCGGTGCCCAGCCAGATTGCAATGTTGCCACGAGCCATCGAGTCATCGACCTCGAACAATCTGCCTGCGGTTGGACCGTTAAAGTCAAGGACTTGAATACTAACCGTAGACTCACAACCCAAGCTCGTTTTGTTTTCATTGGAGCAGGAGGAGGCAGCTTGCCTCTATTGCAGAAGGCAAAAATCCCCGAAATACGCGGCTACGGGGGATTTCCAGTCGGAGGGCAGTGGCTTGTGTGCGAAAATCCTGAAGTCGTAGCTCAGCATCAGGCCAAAGTGTATGGGCAAGCTCAAGAAGAAGCCCCGACCATGGCTGTTCCACATTTAGATACGCGTGTCATCGACGGCAAAAAGTGCCTCTTATTTGGTCCATTTGCTGCCTGGACCACTAAGTTTCTCAGCAAGGGTGGTAGTTGGACAGACTTGCCTTTCTCTTTAAAGGCCAACAATCTTGGTCCACTGTTGAAGGTTGGTCTTACCAATGTTCCATTGGTGAAGTATCTGATCCAGCAAGGCACTCAGAGCATGGCTTCTCGTTTAGATTTGTTGCGTACCTTTTATCCGGAGGCTAGGGCTGAAGACTGGAAGCTGCAGGACGCGGGAATTCGGGTGCAAGCGATCAAAAAGGAAGACGGCCAGAGCGGGATTGTGCACTTTGGAACAGAGGTCGTAGCTAGTGCCGACAAATCAATGTCCGCATTGCTTGGCGCCTCTCCTGGCGCATCAGTTTCTGTATCCATTATTCTTGATGTGATAAAGACCTGCCTGCCCCATTTGCTCGAGCAAGATCCGGGCAGGTCTACGATTCAACGTCTAATTCCTACTTTCGGCGACGATCTGATGGCGCCTGCAGCTGCTCAAAAATATCAGCAGTTGAGCGAGGAAGCATGCAGGCTTTTAATGCTCGGAGATTTCTGAGAGAATACGGCTCACTTTAAAAGCATCCCCTTAACTGCTAAGTTGAGCACTTCTGCCAATTTGCATTTTGGCGAAAGTTTACGAAGTCTTTTCTTTCAACAATCTTGTCGGTTACTGATTTGAAACCGATACGACACGGAATAATTCTTTCAGTTTGAGAAGCAAATGAAATTCTGCCATAAGTTGACCGATTATTGGATCCAGTCCCGTAATCGATGGTTTTGTTGTTTTCTTGCTTATTTAGGTTGTTGCTTGACTATCGGTAGTATTTCTAATGCTGCTGAATCTGTGGTCAAGCAACATCCTTGGTTAGATAAAGATGTTCCGCTCGAAGAGCGCATCGGTTCACTTCTTGCAGAGATGACTTTAAAGGAAAAAGTCGGACAACTCACCCAGTCGAATGGGATTGGAGGCGAGCCCACGGGCAATACTAAGAACCTCGTCGCCGATAGTGCACTTTATGAATTGATTCGCTCCGGCCAGTTGGGATCGATTCTTAACGAAGTCAACGTGGCCACCATCAACGAGTTTCAGCGACTCGCTGTCGAAGAAAGTCGACTCGGTATTCCCTTGATCATAGGCCGAGATGTGATTCACGGGTTTCGTACGGTTTTTCCCATTCCGCTCGGTCAAGCTGCTACCTGGAACCCCGACATGATCAGCAAAGCATGTGAAGTTGCTGCACGCGAAGCGCGTTCTTCAGGTGTCCATTGGACTTTTGCTCCAATGGTAGACGTCTCTCGCGATGCACGCTGGGGGAGAATTGCTGAAAGCTTTGGAGAAGATCCGTATCTCACTAGTGTTCTCGCGTCGGCTTCTGTTCAAGGATACCAGGGAGATGATCTGGCTAATGTCGAACATATTGCCGCATGCGTGAAGCACTTTGCAGGTTATGGAGCTGCAGAAGGGGGTCGCGACTACAATGCTACGATGATTTCACCATCGATGATGCGCAATGTGTATCTGCCTCCCTTTCAGGCTGCCGTCGATTCTGGCGTGGCGACTCTCATGTGTGGATTTCACGATGTAAACGGGATTCCCATGTCGCGCAACGAGTACCTTTTGAACGACGTATTGCGGAACGAGTGGGGTTTTCGAGGTTTTGTCGTCAGTGACTGGGATTCGATATTTGAGATGATCGAGCATGGAGTTTCAAATAATGAGCGTGCGGCAGCATTGGCCGCTGCCAAGGCAGGCGTGAACATGGAAATGAGCAGTCTCTGCTATCGAAGGCACTTGGCAGATTTGGTGACCGATGGCCAGATCCCCGAGGACGAGATTAACAAGTTGGTCGAGCAGGTGCTTCGAGTGAAATTCCAACTCGGATTATTTGATCAACCTTATACACCGTCAAACTCAGAAGGAATTCTTTTGTCCGGCAAGCATCTAGACCTGGCCCGCAAAGTCGCGCGGCAATCAGTGGTACTTCTCAAAAATGAAGAACACCTCCTACCTCTAGATTCCGAAAAACAAAAGATTGTCGCCGTCATTGGGCCATTGGCGGATTCCAAGAGAGATCAACTTGGCACATGGATACCGGATGGCAAAGAGGCTGACAGCCAGACTCCACTCGCCGCAATACGCGAAGTGGGCCAACAAAAGGATATTGAAATCCTATCTGCAGCGGGGCTCTCAGATGATTTAGATCAGCGAACAACGGGATTTGCTGATGCAGCTGCTATCGCCAAGAGGGCGGATGTCGTGTTGTTAATTGTTGGCGAACGAGCAAATATTTCTGGAGAATCACGTAGTCGGGCTATTCTCGAACTGCCGGGTGCACAGAACGAATTGATTGATACTATTGCGGGATTAGGCAAGCCGGTAGTGCTAATCGTGCAGGCGGGTCGACCGCTGACTATTGGTAAACAAATTGAGAAAGTCGACGCAGTGCTCTATTCATTTCACGCCGGTACAATGGCAGGACCTGCGATTGCCGATCTGCTCTGGGGAATCGAGTCACCTTCGGGAAAACTACCTGTCACATTTCTCAAAGCGGTCGGACAAATCCCACTCTATTACAACCACGTAAACACTGGTCGTCCTCCAAGACCTTATGATTTTGCAAAGGATAAGGTTGTGGATGAAGAGTTCGATCTGGAATTGGGATACAACTCGAACTACATCGACGTTGGGCCTTATCCTCTGTATCCATTTGGATTTGGGCTGTCATATACCTCATTTACCTATGGCGACGTGGAATTGTCAGCGACCAAATTACGAAGTGGTGACGTCCTTGCTGTCCGCGCCCCGGTCACTAACACGGGCAAGATCGCAGCAGATGAGGTCGTGCAACTTTACGCACGTGATCTGGTGGGGAGCATCACGAGGCCGGTTCGAGAACTCAAGCGATTTCGACGCGTGCATCTCAAGCCTGATGAAACAAGCGTCGTCGAATTTGCTTTGCCGGTAGATGACCTTGCTTTTTATAATAACGAAGAAGCGCGAATTCTTGAGCCCGGAGAGTTTGAAATCTTCGTGGGTGGAAGTTCTTTGGCTCCTAAAGTTGATACAATCACTGTTACCAAGTGATGTAAAGTTTTAAATCGTTAGCCAATTGCCTGTATTTCGCGTGTTTGGCATGTTGAACGTATACTGGTCATAGTCGGGAAAGATTCGCCTCCATTCGTTAGCTAACAACGTTGTGATCACACTTCAGTACCCCAATGGGCTTGGCCAATGAAGTCCGCAGTTGTCGAATTGGCTGAACACACTAAGAGTTTGAACTCTACTGCGGTGCCCACTTCCTTCAATCAGACAGCTGAAGCAGTGCGGCTCAAGCAGTCGCATGATCGATCAGCGAATTGGCAGCGCTGGGGATCTTACCTAGCAGAACGGCAGTGGGGGACAGTGCGCGAGGACTATTCAGAGAACGGCGAGTGCTGGGACTATTTCACGCATGATCATGCCCGCAGCCGCGCGTATCGTTGGGGCGAAGATGGGCTGTTGGGAATATGTGATCGCGAGTGTCGACTTTGCTTCGGATTGGCGTTGTGGAATGGGCGGGATCCTATTCTGAAAGAGCGGCTGTTTGGGCTGACAGGTCCCGAGGGAAATCATGGTGAGGACGTTAAGGAGTGCTACTACTACCTTGATGCTACCCCGTCTCACGCATATATGAAATCGCTCTACAAATATCCACAAAGCGAATTTCCGTACGCCTGGCTTGTGGAGGAGAATCGTCGTCGCGGCAAAGGTGAGCCAGAGTTTGAATTGGTGGACACAGGTGTGTTTGACGATAACCGCTACTTCGACGTGACGACGGAATATGCGAAAGAGTCCCCCGACGATGTCTTGATTCGTTTCACGGTTGCCAATCGCGGCCCGGAGGAAGCGACGATACATCTGCTGCCGACACTCTGGAACCGGAACACCTGGTCGTGGGGTTGTACCCATGAAGGATGCGAAGTGAAACCTAGGATCGAATCTGACGGCAATTGCGGAGTCCTGTCTCGACACGCGACGTTAGGTGCTTTCCGCATGGTTGCGGACAAGGGGCCCCATGGCACAGCCCCTGCTTTATTGTTCACAGAAAATGAAACAAACGCGGAGCGGTTATTCGGATTTGCGAACGCTTCCCCCTTCACTAAAGACGCTTTCCACGAATACCTGATCCATGGTAGGCGGGAGGCAGTGAATCCGAGCGGCCACGGCACAAAAGTCGCCTGGTACTATCAGCTAAGTGTACCAGCAGGGGGTGAGATGGTGATTCGCCTCCGCCTGACTGCCGAGGGAGAGGCGACGGAAAAACCTTTCGGCAGGGAATTCGACCGCATTTTTGATCAGCGGATTCAGGAGGCTGATGAGTTTTATGCCTCATTGCCGTACCAGGAGAAGCTAACGACTGAAGAGCGACGGATCTCGCGTCAAGCATACGCGGGACTGTTGTTCAGCAAACAATTCTATCATCTTGTCGTTCAAAGTTGGCTTGAAGGTGATCCAGATGAACCCCCTCCACCCGAAGAGCGCAAGCACGGCCGGAACCACAACTGGTTGCACTTGTTCAATCGCGACGTCATTTCCATGCCCGACAAGTGGGAGTACCCCTGGTATGCCGCCTGGGATTTGGCTTTCCATATGCTACCCATGGCACGAGTTGACGGCGAGTTTGCCAAAGACCAGCTTCTTTTGTTCCTACGTGAATGGTACATGCATCCCAACGGCCAGATTCCCGCCTATGAATTTGCTTTCGACGACGTAAACCCCCCGGTACACGCCTGGGCCTCTTGGCGAGTGTATAAAATGACCGGTCCCCGAGGTGGACGCGACCGTGTGTTTTTGCGCCGGGCATTTCACAAGCTACTGATCAACTTTACGTGGTGGGTCAACCGCAAGGACCCCGAGGGGAAGAATCTCTTCTCAGGAGGCTTCTTGGGACTCGACAATATTGGAGTGTTCGATCGGTCGAAACCCCTGCCCACAGGGGGGCATCTAGAACAGGCTGACGGCACTGCCTGGATGGCATTTTACTGTGCTACGATGCTCTCGATTGCATTGGAACTGGCTGCTGACGATCCATCCTATGAAGACATCGCCTCAAAATTCTTCGAGCACTTTGTTTCCATTACGGATGCCATGAATTCCTTGGGAGGGACGGGATTGTGGGACGAGCAAGACGGCTTCTACTACGATGTTCTGAACGCCAACGGGACAACCGTGCCGCTACGAATTCGTTCGATGGTGGGGATCATTCCCCTGTTTGCCGTCGAAGTCTTGGAACAGGAAGTTATCGATCGGCTCCCGGGATTTAAAAAACGACTCGAGTGGTTTCTCAAGCATCGGCAGGACTTGGCTCGTCACATCGCTTATTGTGAATCCGACAGTTTGAGTGATAACCCTCTCAACCATGCGCATCGCTTACTGGCGATCCCCTCACGCGAGCGATTAAGTCGCATGTTGCGTTATATACTCGATGAGTCCGAATTCCTCTCCCCGTATGGGGTGCGTGCCTTGTCACAGTTTCATCGAGATAATCCTTTTCAAATCCAGGTTGGCGGGATGGAGCATCGCGTGGAATATGTCCCCGGTGAATCGGATACGGGGCTCTTTGGCGGAAACTCCAATTGGAGAGGACCGATTTGGTTTCCTGTCAACTTTCTACTAGTCGAAGCCTTACAGCGTTATCATTATTTCTATGGCGACTCGCTAAAAGTGGAATGTCCCACTGGTTCGGGCATCATGATGAACCTCAACGCAGTGGCTCATGAGATTTCATCTCGTCTCTCGCAACTCTTCTTGCACGACGAAACGGGGCGTAGACCTTGTCACGGCGAGGACCCGCGCTATGCCGAGGATCCTTATTGGCGAGATCTGCTGCTATTTCACGAATATTTTCACGGTGACACAGGTCGGGGCATTGGTGCCAGCCACCAAACCGGCTGGACTGCACTCGTGTCGACGCTGCTTCAGGGGATCGCCCAGCAACGATAAGCAAGTGGAAAACAGCACCTCATGCCCGGTGAGGTTCGAGGTGGTCGCGGAAGTGATATTCATAGGGCTCTCTATCGTAGTCCTCCACTTCCGGTTCAAGATGCCATTCATAAGTGGCCTCTGCAGCAGGAACAGTGTACTCGATTACCGGTGAATACTCCCGTTCGATTGGAGTCTGAACGACTTCCTCTTCAATGCGCTCAACAAAAGGATAGTCGTAGAAGTCCACTGGATCAGGAGCGACGACCTGCTGTACTTTCACACGGCGAATCTTGCGAGGCTTTGTTAGAACCAAGGCTGGTTCTTCCACTGCTTCAGTTGCTGCTTGGTCCGCTTCCTCAACGATTCCCGTGCGATTGGGAAGGCGCCGACAGTCGACATCAAGTGCTTTGAACATTTGCCACATATGCTCGTGACAAGTAAAAACGAGTAACTGATGTCCACCAGCGGCGAATTCTTTTAAAACCTTTGCCGCTCGCTGGGCCCGCATGGCATCGAAATTCACGAGCACATCGTCGAGAACCATGGGCAGACATACGCCCCGCTTAGCAAACGTGGAAACAACTGCCAGGCGGATACTGAGGAACAATTGCTCCCGGGTTCCGCGGCTCAATTTGTCAACGGTAAGCGATTCTCCAGCAGAGTTTTCTACCAGCAAAATGTCTTCGGCGATTGGGGTCCAGACTCGTACGTATTCACCCCCCGTGAGTTGTGACATGGTTCGAGTGGCTTCGGTGAGAGTTTCAGGCTGACGATTCGCTTCATAATGATGTCGGACACGCTCCAATACGCGGCTCACAGTGGCATGTTCGCGCCATGCCTGCCGAGCTTCCGCGAGTTGCTTTTCGAGGCAACTCAATTCGAGTTGTCGCTCAGCGAGTGAGCGGTCTTCAACCAATATCCGCTGCTCATGCCGCAGCGCGCCTCGTTGATCCACTAAATTCTTAAGTTCTGCTTGGGCGGCTTCGAGTTCACCGGAGAACTGCTCCCATAGGGAATCCAGTTTATCGATGCTCTCCGGGGCAAGCAGCGAAGCAAAGGTCTCTTCGGGTGCGTGACTGCCAATGGCGGCGGCAATCTCACGAGAGATTCTTTTCCTCTGGCTGCGAATCTTCTGGGACTGCTCTTGTTCCTCAATAAGACGGCGATAGGCAGTTTCATCTTCACAATCGGCAGCTTGGAATAGGGCGTCTCGGCGCCGGCGAATTCCTACAATCGCCCGGCGATGCTGGCCCTCCTCAGCCTTCAATTCTTTGGCGCGTTCGTAAAGCTGCTCGCGGCGTACGACGTCGGCAAGCTGTTTACGCCTTTCGGCGATCAAAATTTCCAACAAATCGATAGTCGCAATTTCGCCGTGCTCGTCTTCAAGGCAACCTACCTCGAGCGCCAGATCACGAATGCGACGTGTAATCGTGGCATGTTCACGCTGCCGAGCGACGATTTCTTCCCGCCGGAGCTTAACACGCTCATCAAGGTCGCCCAAGGCGGCAAAACGCTCTGTGACCGCGACAAATCGCTGTGGATCGAGCTTATCCGAGAATCCGAGGCCAACGAGTTTCGTTTTCCACGCCGCGAGAGCTTTATCGTAGAGCACCTTAGCTTGGGTGAGTCGAGACTCAGCCGAGGAAACTTCGTGACCAGCCCGCTTGCGCTGGGCTTCCACAGGAAGCACGTTCTCCAGTTCGGCCAGGTGCTTTTCGGCGGCTTGCAACCGCAATACGACTGAGCCATCCGTGATGTGCAATTCCGAGTCGAGCAATTGTTTATCTCGCTCCGCTTCTTCCACCTGTCGTGTGAGAGATTCCATTTGACGCTGACAGGCGTCGAGTTTGTCGGCGGCACTATCTTCGATGAAGTATTTAAGTACGAACATGAATATTGTGGCAGCCAGTCCGGCCAGGGCAATGAGACTCCCATGACTTCCTAGCGGATTGTTGGGTACCCACAACCATAGCCCCACCAACAACATGCCCAAAACCACTGCTGCCAGCGTCCAGCCGAACATCCACAGCGGTAGTACCTGGTCTTCCAAGAGTTCGTGACTCTGCTGCTCCAGGTCCAACTCGTGGCTCCGGGCCTGCTCCAGTCGTTGCTCGACTTGCAGACGCCGACGCAATCGAGCGACCAAGTCACTCGCTTCTTCCAGGTCCATCGGCAGGCCGTGGTGTTCACCAGCGACAATGGCCGATTCAATGCGCGACTTGAGAGACCGCTCATTCTCTGCAAGGGTTGCAAGTTCTTTTGTCTCGAAATCGATCTTCTTCTGTGCTGCCTGAATTTCTTCCAGCAGCGGGTGAAGGTTTTCAAATTCCGCGTTGGTAATCTCCTGCAAGTGCCCTGTCCTCGTCACTCCCAGAGCCGCTGAGAGTCGTTCCTGCTCGTTCGTGAGCCTGTTTTGAAGTTCTTTGGACTCGTTTCCGAGATCATCAATTTGGCGATCGAGCGACAAAAGCCAGTCGCGTTGCTCAGCGAGGGCATCAATCCGGCAGGCATTTCTCACGAGGAGTTCATTGATTCCCAGCCGCTCGGTTTCTTCCTTCAATTGTCGACGCTGACCTTGAAGAACATCTGCTTCACGTTGATGCTGCTCAATTTTGCGATTAAGTGCATCTAGCCGAGATGCCGCGTCCTCAGGGAGTTGGATCGAGCCATTAAATTGATTTAACTGCGAAGTGAGTTTGGCGCGTCGTCGCCAATTCTCTTTGATACCAACCGCGATTTCCACGGTTCGGGCTTGATGTTCAGCAGCGGCAACTTCTGCCTCCTGGGCGAGTATCTCGGTATCGAGCTCCTCGATCCGTACGGCAAGCTGTGACCAACGGCGGTTCTGCTGAGCGAGCTGGCCAATCTCACCGCGGAGCACTTCACGCTGATTAAGCAGTCGCGTGATCAGGGATTCCTGATTCCCGTCGGAGAGCAGTTCCTGGCGGGTTTTGCGCAGGCCTTGAATGACGTCATACAGGCTCACTCGATCGAGTCCCGACGTCAGACGGTAGAGCCATTCGGCGGCTTGAGTATCACTAAGTGAGCCAAGTTGTTGAATTTCACCAAGCCCCAGCGCGAAAATGTTCTCATAGGTGACTTCGTCGATCCCTGAGAGCGCGTCTCGCAGCAGACGATCGCCAGAAGTAATGCCTTCGGAATCGGTGATCGTTACAAGTCCGATGTCTTCATTGTCTCGGTCCGCAAATCGGGCAACGGAGAAGTTTTGCTCGCCATCGGTGAGTTTTAAGATTCCCCCGGGGCGTCCACCATGGAGCGGCGGGAGATAGCGTCTCCGGCGAGCAGGCGAGACACCATACAGCACCGACCGCATAAATTGCATTAGTGTCGTTTTGCCGGCTTCGTTGGCACCGTAGAAAGCAGTCAGATTTGGGGAGATAGCTCCAAGGTGCAGATCATTCCACACACCAAACCCGTCAATGTGAACATCCTTGATTCTCATAGGTTTTTGCCTAAATGGATTCTCGTGTTATTCCCTTCGACTCGTTAAGTCGCTGCTCATTTCTCCTGTGACGCGTTGCGTTTCGGCTCAACTAGCTGCTGCCAACACCTCTTCGCCGTCCATCAGATCGACACCTAGTTTCGAGGCTGCCCATAGCAATTCAGCGCGATCTTCTGGTGCAATGGTCGCAATCTCGGCCAGTGATCCCTCGCGATACTCGGCGGGGAGGAACTCTTCAAGATCGAGCGGAATCTCGGGATCATTTTCGAGTTTGCGAAAATCTCGCAACAGATCGCCCATGATGGTTTCTTCGTCGACCCATTCTTGTGGAACGTCCAAGGGAGCACGACATTCGATCCCGACCGTCCAGATTCCCGGTGATTGGTCCGCGTATCGATTTCGCAAGACCTCCACCATCTGGTCGCTGATTCCGCCGGTACGAATGTGATTAACGACACTGCCTCGTCCCGTGATTTGCCAGGTGACAAGCAGTTCGCTGCCATGATGCTTGGTGCGAAGCTTGGCGATTCGATCCGTAATCTGCGACATGAGAGCGTCTTCATCCGTTCCGGCCGTGATTTCCACCACTTCGGTAATCCAGCGAATAGCATCCGTCGCGACAAAGTTTGTTTTCACCTGCCCCGCGTCATCCACGAGAACCACGGTGCAGCCACGCGGACCTGTTTCCATGGGATTGCGGCCTTGAGGCGTTCCGCAGTAGTGGGCGATCCCCGGGGACTGATCAACCGTTTGCCGCCGATGCTGCCCACCGAGAGCCATGTAATCGACGCGGTCTCCCTCGGCTCCCGGTGAAGCTCCTGTGCCGTGAGCGACCCCCACGGTAAACAGCCCTTGGGAGCTGCAATGAAAACCACTGTCATCGGGGGCAACACCCGGTGTGCGGCTGATGCCCTGGATGCAGGCCACAGGTTTGCCCTCCCGTAGCAATTCGTAGCTCGCAACGCCTCCGACGGGGAAAATGTGGACATTTTCGGGCAGCTTCGCACAGGCTGGCCAGGTATCGGGTGCATCTACCTCGCCACAGGCCCAGTAGACGGGGATTCCATGGTCGGCCAGTCGCTGGAAATGATCACGCAAAAAAACCACTGCTCGGGGACCAGCTAATTCAGGATCAATCAAATCGCCCGACAGCAATAGGGCATCGGCACCCTCAGCAAGAACC
This sequence comes from uncultured Planctomycetaceae bacterium, assembly GCA_937925545.1. Classification (GTDB taxonomy): domain Bacteria; phylum Planctomycetota; class Planctomycetia; order Pirellulales; family Lacipirellulaceae; genus Bythopirellula. Next base: position 132,443 of record CALALR010000009.1, on the reverse strand, counting down.
GTCTCAAAGACCTGACTGGCAGCCAGAAACGGAGCTTCCAGGAAAAGCTCCCGCTTGCCCGTTGGGACCTCAGCTACGCCTCCCAATGGACTTTCCAGGTGAAAATCACTGGAGTGGACGAAGCGAAGTGGGGATTGCGACATCGGAGCCTCCTTGCCGACCGATAAGTTGACGAACCCTGCTAGGGGTTGCATAGTGTTGGTTTTTTAGGAATCTGAGGACGAGTTTACCCCGAACCTCGTTTTTCTCCAACTTCAGCTTGCCATTTGGTCCTGGGAAGAGAATCTGTCATTTGATCCAGGCTGCGAACTTGACAAGACTAGCTGTCTTGGGTCAGAATCCGCGCCTACAATAGTTTTTTAGCGAGATAATCCCTTGTAAGGATGGACTTTAGGTCGATTCTTAGTGAGCGATTGGAGAGACAACCAGACAACGGTCCGCGGGGGCTGTAACCAATATGAATACGAACTCAGAGATAGGTGAGCGAATGGGGTGTGGAGTGCTAGCTTTGCCCGGTCGGGTAGGGCAGATTGACGATCAGCCGTGGGAAGTTTCGGGGACTGTACAGACGATTGTCGCAGAGATGGATGATCCGTTTGATGATTTCGATGACGATGACTTCGACGATGATTTCGATGACGATTTCGAAGAAGACTGGGAAGATGACCTGACCGAGGACAATGAATTCCCAGACACTTTTGGCGACGATGATGGTGACGATGGCGATGATGAAGATGACTCACCATTCAGCGACGATCCTGATTTCGATGATGATTGAGATGTGAAATGACCAATTCTCAATGACCAATGACCAGAGCAATAGTTTGGTCATTGGTCATTAGTCATTGGTCATTTTGTTTTATGTTGATGCTCGAGCCTAGATATTCGACCACCGGATGCCATGTTTCCCACAATCGATAAGAATGAAACTTTCCCCGCACGCGAATTGGCAGTCGGAGAGTTCTGGCGCGAGCATGATATCTATCATAAGTCGCTGGCTGCGCGCGAGGGCGCGCCTCCCTTTGTTTTCTACGAGGGCCCCCCCACAGCCAACGGCATGCCGCACCCAGGGCACTGTCTGACCCGCGCGATCAAAGATCTATTCCCCCGCTACAAGATCATGCGTGGCTATCGCTGCGAGCGCAAAGCGGGTTGGGACACACACGGTTTGCCGGTGGAGGTGGAAGTCTGCAAGGAACTGGGCATCCACTCCAAGGAAGAAATTGAAGCCTATGGCGTGGAGCCTTTCATCCACAAATGCCAGCAAAGCGTGTGGCGCTACATGCAAGAATGGCGCCGCCTGACCGAGCGAATAGGTTTCTGGGTCGATCTCGACCAAGCTTACGTGACCTATCACCAGAGCTATGTGGAAAGCGTCTGGTGGAGCCTCAAAACGCTTTTTGATCGGGGACTTTTGTATCGCGGCCACAAGATAGTCTGGTGGTGGGCACAAGGCGGCACGGCGCTTTCCTCCGGAGAGGTAGGGCAGGGTTATCGTGAAGTTGCAGATCCGAGTGTGTATGTGAAGTTTCCACTGATGGATGATCAGGGAGTGGATGTTGGCGTTTCTTTTTTGGTGTGGACAACAACCCCTTGGACGCTTCCCAGCAATCAATTCATTGCGATCAACCCGGACCTGCATTATTGCAATGTGTTCGATGAAGAGACAAAAGAGACTCTGATTATTGCTTCAGATTTAGTGCCCGCTATTGAATCAAAAATCAAACGTCCGCTTAAGATTGTGAATGAGTTGGACTCCGATCGCCTAGTTGGGTCTCGATACAGGCCACCTTTCGATTGCTACTACGATGCCGATTCTCCTTCCGAATGGCGAGTAGTTGCGGCAGAATTTGTAACAACGGATAGTGGTTCTGGAATTGTTCACCAGGCTCCAGCTTTTGGCGAAGTAGACTATGATGTGTTAGTGAGAGAACAAACTAAGAATCCTGGTAAGTCTACTCCCAAACTTATTAACGCCGTCGCTCCCAATGGTACTTTTACTGAAGAAGGGCCCGACTACTGTCGTGGACGCTGGGTTAAGGATTGCGATAAGGACATCATTCGCGATCTCAAGTCACGCGGGCTTTTGTTCCACCAGGAACAATATCTGCACGATTACCCCTTCTGCTGGCGGGCGGAGGAAGATCCGCTGATCCAGTATCCCCGCGAAAGTTGGTTCATTCGCACGACTGAGTATAAGGACCAGATGCTCGCCAATAATGCGAAGATCAATTGGCTGCCAGATCACATCAAGGATGGGCGGTTTGGCAAATTTCTGGAATCGAATGTCGACTGGGCTCTGAGCCGAGAACGCTATTGGGGGACTCCCCTGCCGATCTGGGTTTGCGAGGAAACCGGCAAGATGGAGGCAGTGGGAAGTTATGAGGAACTCATCGCGAAACCGCAAGCGGCGGGAATTGAGGTTTGGGAAGAGGCGAAGGCCCAGAGCCCTGATCTGCCAGACGATTTGAGGATCCATAAGCCTTACATCGACTCTGTGACCTATGAATCCCCTTACGCCAAGGGGGCGCGGATGCGGCGCGTTACGGAAGTGATCGATTGCTGGTACGACAGTGGCGCGATGCCTTTCGCCCAGTGGGGATACCGAGGGCAGGAGAGCGGTGCAGTAAAGGAGCGATTCGAGTCACAATTTCCGGCAGACTTTATCAGCGAGGCCCTCGACCAAACCCGCGGCTGGTTCTACAGCCAATTAGCGATTTCGACGTTAATGTTTGGAAAAGATGAGTCTATCGAATCCTCCCTGTCCCCCGTCCCCTGTCCCCCGTACCCTCATCCCTTCAAAAACTGCATCGTGCTCGGACTCATGCTTGGAGAAGATGGCCAAAAGATGTCCAAGAGCAAGAGGAACTACCGCGAGCCGAACGAGATTTTTGACAGATACGGGGCCGATGCCCTGCGGTGGTATCTGTTCGCCAATCAACCGCCATGGACTTCGATCCGCTATAGCGAAGACGCGATCAAGGACAGCATCCCCGAGTTTCTCCTGCGGTTGTGGAATGTTTATAGCTTCTTCACAATCTATGCAAACATCGACGAGTTTGATCCCAGCGTTGAACTCAAAGTAGACGAAGCAGACGGGTCCCATAAAAAAGAAAACTCTGAGCGACCCGCCCAAATGAGTACGGACACGCTTTCACAAGCTCCATCCTACCGTCCCATCCCCGAGCGAAGCGAACTCGATCGTTGGATTCTCAGCGATCTCAACGCGGCTTGTGCTACTGTGGTTGAGCGCATGGACGCCTATGACAACTTCGGAGCATGCCAACAAATCACACGATTTGTCGATAGTCTGTCGAATTGGTACGTCCGTCGCAGCCGGGATCGGTTTTGGGCGAAAGATAAAAGGTCGACTGACAAGCTCGACGCCTACTGGACGCTTTATGAATGTCTACTCACCACGACGAAACTGATCGCACCCTTCGTGCCATTCCTGGCTGAGCGATTGTGGCAGGACCTGGCAGTGGCGTTATTTCAAGGGGAAACTAGTGGGCAAAGCGTCGCCGAGAGTGTACACCTCTGTGATTTCCCCGAGGGCGAGGGATCGGTTGTCGACCAGGCACTATCAGAGCAGATGGACCTGGTGCGACTGATTTCTTCGTTGGGCCGACAAGCGCGAAGCGCTGCGGAACTCAAGGTTCGTCAACCCTTGTCCAAGGTGGAGGTCATCCTGGCCGACACAACCCATCAAGCGTGGCTGGAAGAGCACGCAGCGGTTATTGCGGAGGAATTGAACGTCAAAACGGTCGAGTTCAGTGATGAGCCCGAAAAATATGTGGATCACGAGGTGGTGCCGAATTTCAAGCTTTTGGGCCCAAAACTCGGGAAACTCATGCCGAAGGTCAAGGGTATCCTCGCCAAGCAAAGTGGCAGTGAGTTACTGGCTAACGTTCGCGACAATGGGCAAATTGATCTTGTGGTTGACGGCCAACAAATTGCATTGACCGCAGAGGAAGTCGAGTTCCGTATTCAAGCCAAACCGGGCTGGACCTCGGCTAACGACAAGGGAGTCGTCGTGGTATTGGCAACGGAAATAACTCCAGAATTGTTGGCTGAGGGATGGATCAAAGATCTTATTCGAGTCGTTCAAGATCAAAGAAAAGAAATTGGGTGTGAGTTTACTGATCGAATCAAAGTTGGTGTTGTGACGGAGTGCACCGAGCTGCGTACTGCAATTCAGCAGTTTCTTGAGCGAATCAAACAAGAAACCCTTGCTGTCGAGATTGTCTTTGAACCATTGGTGGGTGTTACACCGATGTCAACCAAGATCGGTGACGCCTCCATTGAACTCTACCTGCGAGTGTCATCGTGAGCCGGCAAACGTTGAAACCACTCAAACTTGCCGTACTCATCTCAGGTGGGGGTAGGACTCTCAAAAACTTTCTCGACCTGGCAGCCGAAGGAACACTACCTGTCGATGTGCATCTCGTGATCTCAAGCTCTGAAAGAGCAGGGGGGTTGCAATTCGCCCATGAAGCAGGAATCCACTCGATAGTCCTCGAGCGGAGAAAGTTCGGCTCGGACGATGAATATGGCACGGCCATTTTTGACGCCTGTCGCGAAGCGGCGGTCGATTTTGTTGCCATGGCCGGCTTCTTAAAACTCGCTCCCGTGCCGGAAGATTTTTCCGAGCGGGTGCTCAACATCCATCCGGCCTTGATCCCTGCATTTTGTGGGCACGGCATGTATGGCCATCGTGTCCATCAGGCGGTGCTGGATTATGGGGCTAAGGTAACAGGCTGTACGGTGCACTTCGTTGATAATGAGTACGACCGCGGTCCGATCATTTGGCAACAACCCGTGCCTGTGTTTGATGACGATACTGCTGATACCCTTGCAGCACGGGTGTTTGAAGCTGAAAAAGAAGCTTATCCTCATGTCTTGAAGCTGCTTGCAGCAGGCAAGATACATTTGGAAGGTCGCCGCGTAACCATCGGTGGAGGGCGTTAAGGCAATCATGCCAGACGTGAATCAAATGGATGCCGAGCAAATCAAAGCACAGATTTGCGAGATCGGTCGAAGGCTCTGGCAACGTGAACTCGTGGCCGGCATTGATGGCAACATTACGGTTCGGTTGTCTGAGAACGAGGTACTCTGCACTCCGACGATGCTCTCCAAAGGCTTTATGGAGCCAGCGGATATTTGTCTCGTAAACCTTGCGGGGGAGCAATTGGCTGGCACTAAACGCCGCACCAGCGAAATCCTTCTGCATCTGGAAATTCTCAAGGCCCGTCCCGATGTGATGTCAGTCGTACATAGTCATACGCCCCATGCAACGGCATTTGCCATCAGTGGCCGTTCGGTGCCACAGGGGCTGTTGGCGGAGGCTGAGTTTTTTCTCGGTGAAATCCCCATTGCCCCCTTCGAACTTCCCGGCACGCCTACTTTTGCCCGCACCGTATTGCCCTACGTCCAGCGGACGAATGCCTGCTTGCTGGCCAATCATGGGGCGGTCACCTATGGATCGAGCCTCATCGATGCCTACAATCTGATGGAAGTGCTGGATGCATATTGTCGCATCGTACTACTTGCTGAGGGCGCTGGTCCTACCCAAAGCCTAACGGCCGAACAGCGAGCAGAACTTTCTCGGCTAAGATTGCAGAGTGGTATAGCGCCTCCCGAACTCACCCCAACTAAGTAGACCTAGATGACCTCGACGGAATATCCACAACTTGATGTTATTGCGGTGGGGGCCCATCCCGACGACGTGGAAATTGGCTGCGGTGGCACGGTGGCACAACTCGTAAGGCAGGGTTACCAGGTCGGGATCATCGATCTTACCGACGGCGAGCCAACCCCGGCTTCCTCAGGACCGGAAGAACGCCTTGCCGAAGCGCGGGCAGCCGCTGATGCTCTAGGAGTCGAACATCGAGTAACGCTCGATTTGCCGAATCGCAAGTTGTTCGATTGTTATGAAGCTCGGGTTAAATTGGCGACCGAGTTTCGCAAGTATCGGCCTCGACTGGTGATGGGGCTTGGCGAAAAGACTGCGCTGGCTTCGCCCGATCATTGGCAGGCGATGCAGATTACCGACGCGGCTGTGTTCTACTCGCGTCTCACCAAGTGGGACATTGATTTCACGAATCTTCCCCCGCATTCGATTTCAGCACAGTTGTACTACACTCTCGAGTCGCACCGCGCGACACCGCTGTCTGGGGAAGGACAATTGATTGTCGATATTAGGGACACACTCGCAGCAAAACTTGCTTCGGTCCGATGCTACAAAACCCAGTTTCCTCCGGAGAAACAATACATCTTCCCTCGCATTGAGGCGATCGCCAAACAGCTAGGGCACGCTGCGGGCTACCCTGCTGGCGAACTTCTGGTCAGTCCGCGTGCGCTAGGAAGCCGCGATTTAATGCGGACCCTCTTTGACGAATCATGATTGCAACTATCTTTGTGCAAGGGAGTCACGGATTTCACGCAGAAGCAGTATGTCCTCCGGCGTAGCGGCTGGAGATTTTTCTTCCTTTTTCTTAAGCGAGTTCATTCCCTTGATCACGAGAAACAAGACAAAGGCCACGATCAGGAAATTGAGCAGTGCTTGCAAGACGGATCCGTAGCCAATCGTCGGAGCTTCTACTCCTTCGGCTAGTTCAGGAACCGGCAATACAAATTCTTTTTCTTTGAAATCGATGCCGCCTTGCATGTATCCTATGATCGGGGTGATCACTTTACCTACTAATTCGGTCACTATCGCACCGAATGCGCTACCAATCACGATTCCGACTGCCATGTCGACTACATTGCCGCGCATGGCAAAGTCCTTGAACTCCTTTATCATTCCCATGATTCCCCTCTTTCAGCATGGATGAGTGCGACTAGCGACGTCGCAGGCAAATAAGAAATCAGAAAACTTGTTCTATCGCAATTCGTTGCATAACCGCAATAGGAGTAGAACTCGATGGAGATCTTCGGGGAATTCGGCACGGAACTGCATGCTCTCACCACTGATGGGATGTTTTATGCGTAGGATTTGAGCGTGAAGCGCCTGCCGATCAAGCACAACGGTTTCAGCAGCCTGTTCAGGCGCTAGTGCCTTCGATCGTGTGATATTCCGCAATTCTCCTAAAGTCAACTGCGACCGACCTCCATAAAGTTTGTCGCAAAGCACCGGGCAGCGAATCGAATTCAAGTGCAATCGAATTTGATGGGTACGTCCTGTCTTCGGAAAGGCGCGCACCAGCGCGAAACCGCGGAATCGCTCCTCGACTTCATAAAATGTTTGTGCCGGGCGACTGGTAGGATGGTCTGGAATGAGGGCCATCTTTTCACGCTGTGAAGGATGGTCGGCAACGGGAAGGTCGATGAGATCTCTGTCACGATCAGGATTGCCGAAGACGATGGTCAGATATTCTTTTTCTACGAAACGATTTTGGAACTGCTCAGCAAGATTTTGATGGGCCTCGTCGGTCTTGGCGACAACGATCACTCCGCTAGTGTCTCGGTCCAGGCGATGGACGATGCCTGGTCGTGACTCCCCGCCTACTTGGCTAAGACCCCCAAAGTGGTGGACCAGCGCGCTGGCCAAGGTCCCTGACCAATGTCCTCGCGCAGGATGAACTACCATGCGGGGAGGCTTATTCACGACGGCGATGTCGGCATCTTCGTAGAGAATCTCCAACGGAATCGGCTCAGGTTCAGGTCCCGAGGCCGGCTTAGGGGCCAGCACAAATTCGATCTGTTCCCCTGCGACAACACGATAGGAAGCTTTTTGCAGAATTCCATTGACCTTGGCGAGACCTTGGTCAATGCAGCGGCGAATGTGAACTCGGCTGGTGCCTCGAGCATGCTGCGTCAGAAAGGTGTCTAGCCGCTGTCCCGCATCTTCGTCGGAAACATTGAGAAGAAACCGACTGTCCTGCGCTTTTAGCGAAAAATCGTCTGACCCAGGGACTGTATGGTCTGCATCCCGAGCAGGTTCAGATTCGGGGATCATTGTCCGTCCGACGTCTCTTCATCAGATTCCGCGTCTTGCTCTTCTGAAGTAGTTTCATCTGCCGCTTCTGTCCCATAGCGATCCTCATCACCGCCTGAACCGACAGAGCCGGTCAGAATCTCTTCGAGCGATCGGGTATCCTGAATATCACCCGGTGTAGACAAAGATCCGGGTACTTCCGCCTCGAAACTTGGTCGGCTGCCAGATTTTGTTGTACTCGATCTCGGCGTCTCTCGCTTAGGAAGTTCGGCGGTTGCTAGCCACTTGCAGGACTCTTGCACTTCTTCGATCTTGAGTTGCTCGGCGCGATTGGAAGCCAAAGGTGTCAAATCACCGGTGACTTGCTCATATTTTGACTCGGCATCACCGAGTTTATCCTGCATTTCATAGACTTGGGCCAAGCCGTATTTGGCGCGATCTCTGATTTGTGCCACAGTCGCACTGGTAGCCAAACTTTCGTAGATGCCCTGGATTTTTTTCAATCGGCTCGTCGTTGCAGAACGATCGGCGAGGTAGGTTTGCGAGGCAAGAAGAAGCTGTCGGTCGCACCACATAAGATAGGCCCACTCCGGAACCGTTGTGCCGGAGTAGTCCGAGTTCTCAGCCAACCGCTTCATATCAAGCATTTCCGGGTCGCTGCTATAACTGGCAAGCAAAAACTTGTCCCAGGCTTCTTGCTCCGTCGCAGAAGAGGTGCTGCCCCAGGCAGTCCAAAGTGCAAACAAGAGTACGACGATCGCTGCGCCGCCCACAATCTGCAAAAGATACGGCTTAGAGCCTTCGATGGCATCTTTCATGCGAACTGCAAGATCATTCGTTTCCAAATCGTGGCGTCGTTCAGATTTCATGGCATCCTGGGAAATGCAAAATGGTGATGTTGTTTGGCAGAAATTTCCATTCTCTGTTACCGAAGTGTAAGAACTGGCAATACTTAGAGTCAAGGTCTTTCCTTGTAAGTTGCGGTGCTCTACGATCCTTAATTCGAGATTTCCGCCCATAAGCTCCCAAAATTATTCCATTCAAATTTCGCATGAGTGACGGCCTTAATTCCCCCCAGCGCGAAGCGGTGCGAACCCTCTCTGGACCGCTCCTGGTTCTGGCAGGAGCCGGGACCGGTAAGACTCGTGTCGTAACCCATCGCATAGCCGAACTGATTAGACATGGCACTTCTCCCGATCGGATTCTAGCGGTGACATTCACGCGAAAAGCAGCTGGGGAAATGTTGGAACGCTCGACTCAGCTCTTGGGCAAAAAGCGAAAAGGGCAGGAGGCCCAGCCGCTGATTTCCACCTTTCATGCATTATGCGTGAAGATCCTTCGACGACACATCGAAAAGCTTGGATATCCTCACCGGTTTACCATTTGCGATCGGTCGGATCAACATTCCGAAGCTCGTGCAGCTCTGCGCGAAATTCGATGTCCGGATCAATCACTCAAGCCAGCAGATTTGATTTCGATTGTGAGTCAGTGGAAAAGCCGTTCTTTTGAACCCGGCCGCGCTGCGTCGATCGCTGAGTCAGATCGAGAACATCTCGCTGCTGCTGCCTACCGTCGGTATCAGAGCAATTTGAAATCAAAAGGCATGGTTGACTTTGACGATTTACTCTTGTTGACTCAGCAACTGTTCGCCAGGCATCCGACGGTACGCCGTGAGGAAGCGAGCCAATTCGACCATATCCTGGTCGACGAATATCAAGACACGAACCAGAGCCAGTATCAGATCGTGAAGGGCCTGGCTGCAGGTCACCGTAATTTGTGTGTCGTGGGGGACGACGATCAATCGATCTACGGTTGGCGGGGAGCAGAGGTACAACACATCCTGAGCTTTCAAAAAGATTGGCCCGAAGCCAAGTTGGTGCGCTTGGAAGAGAATTATCGTTCTACGGCTGCTATTCTAAACTATGCAAATACCCTGATTGCTTTCAATCGATTGCGCCACGAAAAAGTCTTGCGGGCAGCAAGACCCAATGGACAGAGCCCACGAGTGATGCAACTGCGCGATGAAAATGACGAGGCTGAGAAGGTTGTGGCCGATATTCAGAAGCAGCTTTCAGAGCCAGGAGTCCGTGCACAGGATTTCGCGATTCTTTGCCGCACGAACGAACAGCCGCGTGTCTTCGAGACGGAACTAAGGCGTGCGAAGTTACCTTATGTGCTGCTGGGAGGGATGAGTTTCTTTGACCGTAAGGAAGTCAAAGACCTGCTCGCCTATTTGAAATTGATTGCCAATCCCCAGGATGAATCTTCGCTCTTGAGAATTATCAACACGCCACCAAGAAATATCGGAGCTTCGACTGTCAAGCAGCTTCTTGCGAAAGCGACTGCCCAAGGTTGCACCGTCTGGGACATCCTGCCAGCACATGCCCACGAGACCACAACGAAGTTCCAGCAATTAATCCTGTCGCTGCAAAAAATTGCCCGGAAAGCTTCGCTAGTTGAGCTAATTTCAGATGTGATCGCGCAGACGGGCTATCGACAAGAATTGGAGCGTCAATACCCAGATCCAAACGATCGCGAAGCCCGAACAGCATCGATCGAAGAAATCATCAATGCTGCTTCCCTCTTTGATGTTCGCAAAAAAAGAGATTCACTGTTGGAAGATTTCTTGGACGATATCGCTCTTGGTACCCGCGATACCTCCGACGACAAAGAGAATCAGCTACAGAACAATGCGATTGCACTGATGACTCTTCATTCGGCAAAAGGATTGGAGTTTCCATTCGTTTATATGGTTGGGATGGAAGAGGGAATTTTGCCCCACAAACGATCTGTTGAGATCGAAGGTGATGCGATCGACGAAGAACGTCGTCTTTGCTATGTGGGTGTGACCCGGGCACAGGAAAAGCTGACGCTGTCATTCGCGCTCGGCAGACGCAAATGGGGAAAACTCCGCGACACCATTCCCAGCCGATTCTTGTATGAAATGACAGGTCAGGCTGAAAATATTCGCAAGCGCGGATCAAATCGATCTCGCAGTCGTAATGCCGTGTGACGCGTTGCTTCATGGCTAAACCGGTTCGCAACGCGAACCACGGCTTCACTCAACTCCAGAACTGCCGGTCGAGCATCCGATAGTTAATTGCTTCGCTGATATGTTCAGCACAGATCTGTTCGGCATCGTCGACATCAGCAATCGTACGGGCAACGCGAAGTACTTTGTCGTGAGCTCGAGCTGAGAGGCCGAGTTGGTCGACGCTTTGCTCCAAAAGTTTTTGACACGTTTCATTGAGCGGACACAATTCTCGCAGCTGCCGACTCGACATTTGAGCGTTTGTGCGCGTTGAAGTCCCCGTAAACCGCTGTGATTGTCTCTGTCGAGCGTTCTCGACTGCTTGTTTCATGGAGCTGCTATCCGTACCGTGGGCCGAAGCGGCTAGTTCCCCAAAGGGGACAGCGGGAACTTCTATGTGCAGGTCGATTCGATCCAAAAGAGGGCCACTGATTTTCGACATGTACCTCTCGATTTGAGGAACTGTGCAGTGACATTCGCGACGGCGGTCGTTTCGATAACCACACGGGCACGGATTCAAAGACGCCACGAGCATAAAATCCGCAGGAAACTCACTAGAACTCAGCGCTCGACTGATCGAAACACGGCCATCTTCGAGCGGTTGCCGAAGCACTTCCAACGTCTGCCGATGAAATTCCGGAAGCTCATCAAGAAACAACACTCCATTGTGCGCCAAGCTGATTTCACCTGGAGAGGGGATCGAACCGCCACCAACGAGCCCAGCATTGCTGATCGTGTGGTGAGGAGCGCGATAGGGACGCCGCGCTAAAAGGGGTTTGCCATTGGGTAATTTACCGAGCGCACTGTAGATGCGAGTGGTATCGATGGATTCCTCAGCGCACAAGGCGGGTAAAATGCTGGGAACACGCTTGGCGAGCATGGTTTTCCCCGATCCCGGTGGCCCCACCATCAGCAAGTTATGGTTTCCCGCGGCTGCCAGGGTGATTGCCCGTTTGGCCATCTCCTGGCCCCGGACATCGGCGAAGTCAACCTCATAGCCCCCTAATTCTTGAAACAGTTCCTCCAAACGCGAAGGAGTCGGCTCAATCGGTAGATGCCCAGCGAAAAAGGCGGCTGCCTGCGCGAGCGTGTCAACGGCGATCACCTCGATATCTTCTACCACAGCCGCCTCGGAGGCATTGGATGAGGGGACCACAATGCCGCGGAGCTTGCGACCTGTGCCCGAAACCATGTCCGCTGAAGCAGACATGGCCATGGAGAGGGCTCCTTTGATGGGGCGGGTTTGGCCGTCAAGCGCTAGCTCGCCAGCGACGGCATACTGCTCGAACAAATCGGAATCAAGTTGTCCGCTCGCAGCCAGCAGACCTAAGGCAATCGGCAGATCAAATGAGGCCGCTTGCTTTGGCAATTCGGCCGGTGCCAGATTGATCACCACTCGATTCTGAGGCCGCACGTAGCCACTATTGACAAGAGCACGTTCGATCCGATGCGTACTCTCTTTGACCGCAGCTTCAGGCAGCCCCACGAGGATGATTTTCGGCATTGCTGCCGGGGAAACATCCACTTCCACCTCGACTGAGAGGGCATCAATTCCGAGCAATGATAAAGTCTTGAGTTTTGCTAGCATAGCGAACACTCCTGAATTGTGAACAGGTGTACACTATTCTGGCGAATTGTGGGGGTCTTGGCAACCCATGTCGAAAAACCGCGATTTCTTCGAAAAAAATGGTGCTACTCTCGAATCCGCTAGCTTTCCCACGGGTTCACCTTGTCGATTTTTTGGGGTTCTCCTAACATCCGTCCACTCTCATTAGCTCCTCAGAAGTCCAAAATGCTCACACCAGTCGGTGGATCGTGCGCCTATGCAACTGGAAATCGAATTTAGTGCATGTAGTCGAATTTGCTCTGCGACCGAGCGCCACTTGCAGCCGGGGGATGTCTACTTTTCGATCTTGCAACTGGAAGCCGGTGAGCTGCAGAGACAGGATTTTTGTGCGGACGCCTGGCGCGGACCGACAGAGGAATGCGTCGGCTGGTGGCGATCGCGCATTCCCGCCAAGGGAGATTCTCAGCCAATCATGGCCCCCATCGATGTCATGCTCAATTTGCTGGAAGCTCTCGAACAGATGCCTGCGGAAGTCGAGTTTCGTTACTTACTCGGCCTTTTGCTCTTACGCCGCAAATCTTTACGCCGCGAGGACACGACTCGCGACGACAATGGCAGGGAAGTTTTGATTTTGCATTGTCCACGTCGCGAAAAGGATTACGAGCTAATTGTCGCTGAGCCGTCTCCCGAGCAGGCAGTAAAATTGCAGCAACAAATGTTTGACCTGCTCTACGGTGCTCGCGAAGCGGCGCCCGTCTCAACCACTTCCCAAGAGCAGGACTCGTAAAACGTGCATATGAAGCGAGTATCGTCTTACCGCAGGAGGCACTCAACTATGGGCCTCATCGGCCTGTTGCTAGTGTTTTGCTGTTCAGGTGCTACTTGTTCCCGCTCTTTTCGCAATCCGTTCACGTCTGTAGGCCCACCAGCACCAGAAGTGCTGGTGCCAGGTGCGGCACTCGATCAAGTGATTGCTGCCGTAAATCAGAATGCGACGCGGATCCAAAGCTATCAAACGAACAATGCTTCGATCACCGTTCCTGGCACGACGGTCTTACCAATGTTACGAGGAAACATTGCTGCAGAGCGACCTGATAAAGTTCGCTTACAGGCCTCCACATCGCTGACGGGCCCCGAAGTCGACTTAGGAAGCAACGAAGAATTGTTTTGGTTCTGGGTCAAAAGAAACGAACCTCCCGACGTCTATTATGCTCGGCATAGCCAGTACGTTGGCAGTGCGGCTCAGCAAATTATGCCGATCGAGCCAAGCTGGTTGCTCGATGCCTTGGGTTTTGCTCAGTTCGCTCCCAACGATTTTCACGAAGGACCAATTCCCCACGGCAACGGAACCCTGGAGATCCGCTCGGTGCTTCAAACCCGAATCGGTACCCTCACCAAGAGCACCGTGGTGGACGCACAGCGCGCCTGGGTACTGGAACAGCATGTTTATGATGCCCAGGGAACACTGCTGGCCAGTGCAATCGCACGATCGCACCAATACTATCCCGCTCAAAACATCTCTCTTCCCCAGAAAATCGACATCTCCTTGCCAACTGCCCAGTTGGCCCTGTCGATCGATGTGGGCACTGTGCAAATCAATCAGGGAACTCCCAATCCGGCTCTCTGGCAGTTGCCGGCATTGGCGGGCTATCGACAGGTCGATCTAGGGACGGCACCGCCTGGTGCAGTTTCGGCAATGGGAGCTCCCGGAAGCCAGGATTGGAATACGCTTGCTTCGCCAGCAAATTTTGGACTCCCACCCACCCAAAGCTTCGCGCCAGTGACCACCCCCCAAGAGCCAATCTCGAGTTCCCCAATGCCTAACATTCAGACCCAGTTTGAAGCACCTATCCCATCGATGGTCCAGCCTGTCCAGCAGACGTTACCTCCAGGTGGAATTCCTCTGGGAAGGCCTTATTGACCTGCTCAGTCAGCGACCTTTCTGCCAGATTCCTCGTTTCGCGGCTTGTGCCCGATGTTCAGCTCGCCTTAACCGGTCTTTCATAGGTTGACTGTAATTATATCCCAGCTTTGCTTTGGCCAACCCCATCGCAACCAATTCTTCATTGAGCAGCCGATCATGGTGCCATGCGAATCGCAATTGTCTGCCAAAACGATCTTCCTGTTCTCCATCAATGGTGAATGAGAGCCTCCCACCCGCCTCTTCCACAAATCGTTTCGTGTAGGCAGTTGCTTCTGGTCCCCATGCTTGTACCTCAGTGTCCTCTTTTACAGTCTCAGGTGTATCAATTCCTTGCAGTCGCACTCTCACGCGATTCTGCTTAAGCAGTAGCGTGTCACCATCGACAACCCGCAATATAACGTGCTCACTGTCATTAATCGGAACGGCTGTTGTATCGCGCGGAGAATCATGAGTCAGATGTGGTTCAAGCCACTTGCTGAGATAAGCTGCCAATAGCAGCATAATGAAGACAATCAAATGAATCCGAGGATCGCGACGTATGCGTCCGGCCATAGCAGATATTTTATGCAGATGCGCAACTGATGAGTTAAGAGGGCGAATTAATTTTTGCTGAAATCCAATTGCTGCGACATTGCACGCCCTAGCGGATTCTTGACAAATCGATCTCGGCATTCACTGCAAAGATCGAAGCGGACTTGACGATACAATTCATCCTCGCATGGATGTTCTATTGAATCATCGACTGATTCGAGAATGTCCTGAATTTCCTGAAGGTAATCGCGATCATTGTCATCACCATGATCGGATGTATCGAGAGCTGGATAAACTTCCATGCGAACGATGTAGCGAGAATCGATCTCAATATCTATGGGTCGTCGACAACAATCGCAAGTAAAGTGAATCATATTTGCTTGGCTCCTATCAGCAAACACCTTGTGTTAGGTGGGTATGCGTACTCATCCCTGTAGATTTATACTACCGACTAATTCTGGCTCAGGGCAAGATAAACCTCCCCCTATTTCTTTTTGCGAAATCTGCGGGGTAGCCTCCAGAAATATGAGAACCGGCACTGGCAGCAAATGTCATGCCTATGAAGATTTTCTTAATCTTGCCTGGAGGATCGAATCCTCGACTGGCTTCCATCTGGCTTGCCAAGTATAATGAAGGGACGTGGCAGAGCTGTTTTCTCGCTCATCACGGGATTCTCTGCTACGCACCATTAGGCGATCCGGCCGGTGTGGAACCCGACCACCCTCTGTGATCGTGGGGCGCAACGGCTGTCTCCATCGATATTTCGTGGCGATTTCCGCTGAACTTGTGCCAAGGGTAGTATCTCTACTCTTGACCATGGCTACCCCAATCGAGGTGTTTTCCTGGAGAGAAAAATGTGCCCTCGATCCCTAGCTCCAGTTTCGAGAGAGGATACTGTTAAGAGACGCCATTGGCTGGCTAGAAGAAATCACACTTAAAGGAAACGTCGATGTCGGCTGCTTTGCCCACGGGACTCAATGCGAGCGTACTCGTTTTGAACCGCCAATATATGGCGGTGCATGTGGTAGGCGTACGAAGAGCATTTGGTCTACTCTTGAACCAGTTAGCTGAAGTCATTCACGTCGAAGATGGTCAATACGCCAATTATGATTTTCATTCCTGGCGGGAAATCAGTGAACTAAAAGCCGAGTTCAAAGAGCCTCACGACGATTGGATACGTAGCGTCAATTTTGAGGTATGTGTACCCCGCGTCTTGCGATTGTTGTATTACGATCGACTTCCTAAGCAACGTGTCCGACTCAACCGCCGCAATATCTTTGCTCGCGATGCCAATGTTTGTCAGTATTGTGGCAAGCGGTTCCCTACTAATGAGTTGAGCCTGGACCATATTTTGCCTACTTGCCTGGGCGGAGGAACAAGCTGGGAAAACCTTGTCTGTGCCTGCGTCAAATGCAATGTTCGAAAGGGAGGACGTACTCCTAAGAATGCTGGTATGAAACTGATTCGTAAACCGGTCATGCCACGGCGAAGTCCCATGCTGACCATCAAGCTTGGCAACCCAAAGTACTCCAGTTGGAAGGCTTTCGTTGACTCGGCATATTGGTCGGTCGATTTGGAATAGCTGTAAAAAAACTATTCAAGCAAAAATGTCTTCAGTATTGCTTCAGGGAAGAGACAGTAGCTGTATTCCCGCGAATTAAGTATCTGCATCTTGCGAGCTTGTCGCTTTGATTGCTCCAGAGCGTTTTCTAAAAACTGCTGATACCCGGAGAGCCATTTGTGTAATTGCCGATTCGCGTTGGTTATCTCTCGATGCCTTCTGGCAGCATTTTCAGGAGTCTTTTCAGTTTGGATCCATTTACTCTTCGTACGGATGAGTTGCTCAATTTGCAGTTCGTCTTCCGGGCTTCGTTGCATGTGATCAAGATGACGCTCCGGGTGGAATAACAGATCGCGAAGTTTCTGCCGAAAGTTGCCCTCCAAAACCGGATTTTGATCGCTTGACTGCACCGGTAGATGAAGGGTTGCTGAGACTGTGGCATAAGGAGGAAGCGAAATCCCAAAAAACTGCCGACAAAGTGAGTCGGTCACTTGATCGTACTTAGCCCCGCCAATGCCATGGATGAAAACATCGGCTAGCAAGAGTCGAATAAATAGGGTCGTGGTGAGGGCTCGTGTGCGAATTTTGATGCCGGAAGCTTCCCATCCGGCCATCCGTTCGAGAGCTGTTGCGGATTCAGAATCGCTGTTTATCGGAAGAGATTCGACAAAGGCGTAACGATCCGTCAATTGGCATTCATTCCGGCCAACACGTACATATAAGGGACGTCTTATGGGATCCGATGTACTCCAGAGCCAGAAAGGAGATTCAATCCATTCTTGATCCCTGTGAAGGTTTGGAACAGGCTGAGCGCGATTCCGCAAATGATGGGCGGATCGATATTCTTCAAGAGCAGAATTATAGGCATTCTGGAAACTGTCCGCGTGAACGAACAAGTGCAGGGCCAAATGGCGAAAAGCGTCGGTCTGACATAGTATACTCTGAGGCAGTTCCCAGGTTTTAGCTCCCCAGGAGTGTTCCTGGCGATGACGGGCTTGAGAAAGGGCGAGCCCCAAATTCCTCCCACGACCTGGCTCAACTACCTTTGACCACCAATCTCGGACAAGTGGGTCTTTTACCAGTGATCCGATCGCGTTTGCCAAACGTTCCCCAAAGGTGTTCCACAACTCATGATCAATCACTTTTCTTTCTTCATAGGGAAGCTGGGCCGAAATCTTGTCGAATGCCAAGAAATTGACTTTTGGATTGTCAGGCATTCCTGTAGGGACTTGTATACCAGGTGAGCGGCACAAGTCGCTGTCTATGATCAGATTCAGCGCCATCCCCCCGGATGATTTGGCAAGGCGGTCAGCAGAAAAATTCTTATACCACACTCCCGGATGAAAGAGTTCAGGTTGATGGCCTGTGGCGATCAATGCACTATCCCCATGGGGTAGACTCTCCGTATCTGTATACGAACGCATGTAAGCTTCTGCAGCAGAAACGGTCGCTTTTCTGGCCTGTATTGAAAGTTCCCGGATGGGAGTGCCAAAAAGCAGCACTTGGGAATCCACGGCGAAGTTCTTTCGTTCCTCGACCAGCTCGAGTAACGAATTCCACGAAGGATCGCAGAAGACTTCCCCGTTTCCAGCAGGTGCGCGAAATCGGGGATAGCGATTCGCTGCGGTCATGAACAATTCTGCAACAAACACGGAGCCGTTTGATAAGCCGAGACAACCGGATGGGCGGAATAAGCGGCGTCTCTGGCTCGTCTGATCACTTCCCGATAATAATTCAATCTTGTTGCTGCTGTGTCCAACTGCCCCCCAAAGCTGCGTTCTTCGTCCAGGTAAATGAGTGGTACCGGCACCTCGATGATTCGAAGTTTATGCTTGGCCGCCTGTACCCATAACTCCAAGGGCATTGCATAACCAGTTTCTGTGAGTTCCAAGTTCGCCAGAGAACTCGTCCGATAGGCTTTGAATCCACAGAAGGCGTCGGTCAAATCCAAACCGAATTGCTGATTAAGTTCCTTAGTGATCGTGCGATTGATCGTCAGTCGATCGCTTGGCACCTGTTCCAATGAGGGTGGAGCTACAAGATATCGACTTCCCGAAACAATATCTGCGTGACGGCAGGCAGCTGCGAGGTTTCCGATGCGCTGAGGTTCATGCTGGCCATCACAATCGATGGTGACAATAAAATCATAGCGATGATGGATGGCGTAATCGAATGCAGTCTGCAAAGCAGCACCATATCCGTGATTTTCACGATGAAAGTAAAGATGGATATCTTTCCGTTCAAGAAGTAGCTCTCGAGTTCCATCCGTAGAACCATCATCAACTACCAATACATCGGTTGCGTATTTGATAACTTCATCGAGAACCGTAGTAACATGTCGTGCTTCGTTGAATACTGGCAAAGCGGTCAAAAAGCGGCAGGAGGTGCATTCGCTAAGACCGTTTTGTAATGGTTGTTTCATTTCAGGCCCCTTCGTAAGTCCACATGCAATTCAGGAAGTTCGTTTGGGCAATTGTCGTCGAACTTAGCAGATTCTTCGGATTGCTTAAAACATTGTTCTCGAGAATGACCAAAGACCTTTCATTCACATTTTAGATGGGTGGGCAACAGGGTCAACTTACCGATTTCTTAGCATGCCAATCTGCTTTCACGTGCACCAAACGCTTCTAATTGCCTGATAATTTTTCAAAGCGTACGAAGTGGATCCTGTTCGCTCTCGCTGGCCCACACGGTAATTTCGGGGACGAGATCATTTAGGTAGTCCGCGAGAGAAATCAGTCCAAATCGCTCACTGGAAAAATGTCCTGGAAGTATCAGGGCTATTCCACGAGCTTCAGCCTCCAAGCAAGTGTGAAAGTTGGTTTCGCCGGTAATCAAGCAATCGCACTCGAGTTCGATTGCGCGCTGTAGGAAAGAGCCTCCACTACCACACGCAATAGCAATCTTACTTACGATCTGATTGTCTTTCCCTACTACCTGTAACTTTTCTAAACTAAGAAAAGTTTTTACTCGTTCGGACATGTCTTTAAGAGAAACTTCTTCGCCAAGTATTCCATAGCGACCTGCTCCGACGTCAGCATCGTCAACATCTTTGGAGTAGAGGGGAGAGATTTCCTGTAAGCCCAATCCGATGGCCAAGTGCTGATTGATACCTGCACGTGCGGAGTCGAACGCAGTGTGCGAACTATAGACGGCTATGCGAGCACCAATTAGATTCAAAAGCAGTTGGCCTACAGTCGTATCTGCTGTGATTGATTTTACGGCATGAAATGGGAGAGGATGGTGTGTCACGATTATATTGGCACCTCCTTCCACTGCTTCGGCGACCACGGCAGGTGTGATAGTAAGACATGTGAGCAATCGCTCGACAGGCCAGACACGATCACCTACCAAAAGACCCACATTATCCCAATCCTCTGCTAGCTCAAGTGGAGCTATTTGATCGAGGTATTCAATTACTTTTCCAACCGAAGACATGCTATTAACCAAAGTACTGGGAACACATGATGTGCCGTGCCTGCACAGAATGTGTATTTGTTGAGCTGGATGAGGCACGCAGAGTGGGCTTTTCAGCATGCATCCTAGTGGGTGGCTTGGCAATCGACAAGACGGTCAGCCAGCACAAAAAAATCGTCAACTATTCCTCGACGATCACTCGATGGTTTAATACACGACGTTCACCGCCAAGTTCCTCAACTCGCAGGAGAAGTTCCTCACCAATGAGATCCTCTCCATGGGCGTAGGTATAAGTCTTAATGTCCCAATTGTTTGTCAATTGGAAGACTTGCATTCTTTGCCTACGTCGTTCGGAGCCTGGTGCATAAAGAAAGCACTTGAAATCGACAGGTTTGATCCCATGGTTGATCATGCGCTGTTCGACGACGAGCGTTCCATCATCGGCAAGTCGAGTCGTCAGTTCAAGTTCGATGTTTTTGTCCCCCACGTTCAGTGTTCGGTAGACACTGAAAAAATAGGGCTTGTCTGCATTTACTTCAAAATCGACGCGAAGCGGAGTTTCACCACTAGTGGCGTCAAACGGCAACACAATCTGAAAAGGACGTTTGGCTTTGTCACCAGCAGCAAGTTTAAAGTCGATGCGGTCAGGTACGATCTGCCATCCTTCGGGACCAACGATTCTTACAGTTCCTCCTACACCTTGATCAAAGGTATTGACTAACTCAATTTGGTTGGAATGTGCCATCTCGAATACACTGGGAATGGTCGTCTCAATAAACTTCGCACTCAACCTCATTCGTGCGATGGCGGCATTGATGCCCGTGACGAACTTTGGGAGCGACGTGACTTCCAGAACGTGTCGACGGTTTTTGAAAGCAGGTGCTTCGGATCGTCCCCAAACGTCGACGACTTGGATATTGTCGCCGAGATAAATAACTTCTTGCCGAGGTTGTCGATTCCAAACGACCATGACCACAGTCCCATGCTTGTCTTCAAATAGCCGATTCTCACTTCCTCCAGGCAACTGAAGCGTTCCAAGAAAGCGAGTCCCACTAAGAAGTGAAGCCGTGGTTCGCCATGGCAAGAGCAGGTCGCTCGGTGTTCCCTGATCGGACATCAAGCCTGCTTCATCGTCAAAAGGCTTCGACGCAAAGATGTTTGCAGCACCATGAATCTTTGCAGAAATCATCTGCTGTACGAGATCATGGGTACGAGTCTCGAGATCGTAATATTTCCTGGACAAAGGCTCGACAAGGGTCCAGCGAGTGACTCCCTTTCGCGGAGGAAGTTCCAGGTAGGTTGCGAGTTCTTCTCCTGTCAAGGGAGGCGATGCGGAGAGTTGTTGAAAGTCCCATGTCGCCAATCGCTTGGTCGAGGCGGCTTCCATCCAGGGCCAACCTAGCCCTAAACTGACATCTTGGCCGAAGCGGAACAGCTTTTCTCGCAAATCTTTGATTGCAGTTTCTGCTTTTGGAAAATGGGCATAGCTCGTGTCGCTATCCACACCCAGTTGCCACCAACGCACGCGTAAAGACAAGCGAGTAAGCACCTCATCAAGTGAGGGGAGCCAAACCGATGAATCTACTGCAGACAATATGTCGGCGATACTGGCGTCTGCAGGTACTTCCTTTCCAAAGAAATCAAGGTCGGCAGGAGGGTGGTCAAGTACTCCCACGACGTCAATATCTTTAGCGGCCAGTTGTTCCGTAAACAGCACAAGTTGTTCACCACGTTCTGATTCTGATTCGCCGTACCACACGGGAAGTTTGACCCAACTGATTCCAGTTCGTGGTAACAGGTGATTTAGTTGCTCAAAGTTAAGGGGAATGTCGTCTCCCGCCAGCGACCAGCCAAACTCTCCACGGGAGGCTGTCTGCATAGGCGGAACCACTGCGATCGAAATCATATGGTCTTTGAGAGTCCCTCGAGCAGTTTGCATGGAGACTTTGACACGGTAGTAGCCGTACTGTTCGATGGGGGGTTGCCAACTCGTGCTACCCGCATAACCAGCGGGTCTTTCTACGCTTGAATCTATGAACTCGGAAGACCTGCTTAGCTTCTCAGTGATGAGCCGGCCTGCCAACTGCACTGTATTGCCATTGAGTCGGTGACTGCTGGCATCCAACAGCTCGAAGTGGATATTTGGGTCTTGTTCACGAATCCCTGAGAGTTCACAAGTCACGACTACATTTTTGGGATTGTCGTAAACATTGAATGGGCTGTTGGTATGTACATACATTCGAGGCAGGCGGGCTAACCAAACATCGTCGAGTGAAAAAGATCCCTGGAGATCGACATGTTCTCCTTTTTCAACAATCATTGTGACGATTGCCAAGCGCACGTCAGGGTGAGTAACATTCACGGGGCCAATGTGAATCTTTTCCCACCCGCTTGTATTCTGATACCAGTCACTAACTGCTGATTCAAGCACTTCCAGGTTTTCGTTGCAGAACTCGATGCGAACTTGAGCGCGGGAATACTTGGCTCCTTGGCCGCGAATGCGTGCTTCCACGACATAGCCAAAATTATCTGAGATTGCTACTGCAGGACTACTGATGTGTGCTCCACCTCCATTGAGCTTTACGGTGAGGCATCGACCAGCAATCGCTGTTTCGTCGTCCTGCATTTCAACTTCGATGAAGTGTGGCCTGCCCGGGCCAAACGTGCGTTTCCATTCATCGGGCCAATTGTCAAAATTGACGTCATTCTCCGAAAAATTACAGTAGAAAATCTGCACAGCGTCGACGTGTCTTTGCTCCGTTGTGGGAGCAATGAGAGCAGAGCATAGCAAAAACCAGGCAATGGTGTTTATCATGGGATATCAAACGCGGCGGGGAGGTGTTTCTCCAGCCTCTCGATCTAAAACAGGAAGTAGAAAGGAATGAATCAGGTGACGGCGTTTCGAATCGCGGCTCAAACTCGATGTTTTGCGCAATCCTTCAAGAAAGCATTGCATACGGCTGCGTCGATAGGGTGCGATGGAGTACAATTTGATGCACGCAACGAAATCCGGCCTTCCGATATTTCGGACACCGGGCTCCGCCATCTGCGGAAAATGCTCGACGATCTGAATTTACGAGTTGGTTCGCTGCTATTTTCGGCACGACGCACATATTCAGACCCCACCGATTTGGATCGTCGAGTGGCTGCCACTCTTGATGCGATGCGATTGGCCTCGAAACTCCAGGCAAGAGTGATTGTCTGTAACTTGGGCAAAATCCCGGTCGATTTTGCCGGTGAGCAAGGAGCGATACTTGCTGATGTTATCAACACTCTAACGGCCCACGGGATGCGATTGGGAGTGCAACTGGCTGCGCGCGCCACTTTTGACAGTTGTTCCCAACTCGCTGATTTTGTTGACTCATTTCCTGATGGGACTTTGTATCTGGATCTCCATCCTGCCAGCCTAATGGCAGCGGGGCACTCGCCAGCCGAATTTGTCGCGTTGCTCGGCCAATTCGTGGCTCATGTCCATGCCGTCGACTCGGTGCGTGATTTTTCTGCGAGTCGATATTTGGAGGTCGAACTCGGCCGTGGATCAGCAGACTTTCCCACGCTACTCGGCAACCTCGAGGAGCATGAATATCGGGGGTGGGTAACCATCGAGAGAAATGGCTCAGCACATACCGTGGAAGATTTTGCCAATGCGGTGAAATTTCTTCGCTCGATAAGCTAATTGCGAAACGCTTGCAGGCCAATTGACTAGTAGGACCGACCATGAACGGCAGCACTTCCAAAAGGGAAACCTACGCAGGCTTCTTGATGGTTAGCCCTTGGTTTATGGGATTTGCTGTGCTTACAGTCTATCCATTCCTTGCTTCACTCTACTGGAGTTTTTGTCGGTACGATTTGCTTAGCTCTCCCAAGTGGGTGGGGTTTGCTAATTATCGTCGGTTGGGATCAGAACTTTTGGCGGGAGAGACCCTCGCACTGGCAATCGGCAACACCGCTTACTTTGCACTGCTGAGTGTGAGTTTCTCAGTAATCATGGGAGTTCTATTGGCAGTGATGCTCTCCGTAGAAGTACGGGGACGGGCAGTCTTCCGGACTCTCTGTTATCTACCTTCGGTCGTGCCAATCGTGGCTGCGGCGGTACTGTGGATAGCCTTGCTCGATCCTCAGCAGGGACTTGTCAACGGCCTTCTCGTTAAGTTGGGACTCCCTGCACAAGGTTGGTTTCACAGCACGAGTTCCGCATTGTGGCCTCCCTCATGGCCTGAAGACCACGCAGGGCGCATCCTCGGATCAAAAGACGGACTCGTGCTGATGGGAGTCTGGAGTGTAGGAAACCTGCTGGTGATCTACCTGGCTGCTATTGTCGACATACCTCCACAACTCTACGAGGCAGCCGAACTGGATGGTGCTAACCGTTTGCGACAATTCTGGCATGTGACGCTTCCGATGCTTTCCCCAGTTGTTTTCTTCAATGTGGTCATTGGTTTGATTCACTCAGTGCAGGCTTTTACGCAGATCTATCTGGTCAGTGATGGCCAAGGCGATCCGGCAGGAGCCACCTTGACACTATCGCTCTATCTATTTCTGACGGCATTTAAGGAACTCGACATGGGGTACGCATCGGCCTTGGCATGGCTTCTGTTTCTCGTCGTTCTGCTCATCACTATCTGGCTCTTCCGTATCTCACAGCGATGGGTTCATCATCAAGGAGCGGCATAATTTATGACACGTAAGCTCCTTGTTTCAATCTGTTCCTTGATGGTAGTTCTGAGTATGGCGAGCGCAACGTACTCTGCCGAACGTGTTGAGGTTGTTTTTTGGCATTTTTGGGGAGGACGCGATCGACCCATAGTCGAGCGAATCGTCCGAGGGTTTAACAGATCTCAAAAAAAGTACCATGTTCGTGCCATAGCTATGCCAGGGTCGAATCTCGATCTTAAGTTCTTCCTGAGTGTTGCAGGCGGTGACCCGCCAGACTTGCTCAACCACGATGATCCAGTGGTTGGAGATTGGGCCTATCGAAGAGTTCTCACCCCGCTTGCAGAATTGGCGACACCCGATGAGATCTTACAGCTCAATGAGTGGCTTTTTCCTGCGGCTCGGGAGTTGGGGACCGCTGAGGGCCAACTTTATGCGCTGTGCAATGGGCTCGACATTCGTGCCTTGTATTGCAATCGCACTTTGCTGTCTGCGTATAAGCTCGAACTGCCACGCACCCTGGATGACTTGGACACCATTGCTGAGACCATCTCACCGACTGCGGATAAAGCAGGGCGTAATCAAATCGGGTACTTACCCGATCCTCGACGATTGTGGGCATGGGGAGTCGTTTTTGGAGGAGAGTTTATCGGGCCTCAAGGATCTCTTACGGCTGACGATCCAAAGATTGTCGCTGCTCTCACCTGGATGGCGGGTTACGCTCGACGCTATGGACCGAGTGAGGTCGCTGCTTTTCGCTCAGGCGAGCAAGCCCTCACAGGGTCCGCGTTTCCCCTGCTGGCTAATCGCCGCTATGCCGTGGTCATGGATGGCCAGTGGCGAGTTCGTGATGTGGCTGAGGCGAACAATGCGGCAGCTAAGGTTGGTGAGATAGCAGACGAAATTGCGGTCGTTACGCTACCCCCGCCACCGGGTGGCGTTCATGACGCTGGCTGGGTGAATGGCAATTTCTTTGTGGTTCCTCGCGGTGCCCAGCAGAAGCGAGGGGCCTGGGAGTTCATGAAGTATTGGACCGGCTTCAATGGTAACCAGGCTGCCGCGGCTGAGGCCTGTGCTGCTGGAGGATGGATTCCGCCGTCACAGGTAATTGTTGATCAAACGGCCTATCAAAAAGCATTGGCCGAACAACCCCTTCTTCGGGAATTCGTTACCCTGGCCGCCAGTCCGAATCAACGCCCTGTTCCCACGCTTCCTGTAAGTTCTTATTACTATCAGGAAGTAATTCGCGCAGCTCAACAAGTGATGTATCGAGGTGCCGACCCCAGGGAAGAGTTACGCGCTGCGACGGAGCGTGTGCGCCATCGCTTGCGGGAGGTCCGCGATGAATAAGCGTTATCCCGTTTGGTGGACATTCTTTACACTATTGTTAGTTTCATCCCTCATGGCGGCACCATTGGTTTGGCTGGTGCTGACTTCACTAAAAACTCCTGAACAGTTGGCCTCAGAGCCGTATTCCTGGTGGCCACGGCCTTTTCGCTGGCAGAACTATGCGGACGCGGTCAACTCGATTCCATTTCTTCGCTATTTGGCCAATACTCTTTTACTCTGTGCCGGTAACGTGCTGGGGACACTATTCTCTTGCAGCATGGTGGCTTACGCTTTCGCTCGGCTCCGCTGGCCTGGCCGCGATACCCTATTCGCAGTATTAATTGCTACCATGTTACTCCCCTGGCAAGCAACGATGGTCCCGAGATTCTTGATCATCCGTGAACTGGGATTGTACGACACCTTGGGTGCACTGATCGTGCCCAAGTTTTTGGGAGAAGCCTTTTACATATTTCTACTGAGGCAATTTTTCTTGACCGTCCCTCAATCCTTGATCGACGCAGCGCGATTGGATGGATGCTCTGAACTAGGAATATTGTTCCGTGTGATGCTGCCTCTTTGCCGACCGGCGCTGTTAACAGTCGGTCTGTTGGAGTTTGTCGCCACATGGAACGACTATGGAGGTCCGCTCCTGTATCTAAACGATCCAGAGCGGTTCCCGCTCGCCTATGGGCTTGAGCAGTTCATTAGCTCGCACTCAAGCGAACTGAATCTCCTGTTGGCAGCAGCAGTTTTATTTACCTTGCCTATTGTGCTTTTATTTGCCGTCTTGCAGCGCGCGTTTTTGAGCGGCATGGCCACGACAGGTCTCAAAGGGTAAAGAAGTTTGCGCGCAAGTTTGCCGCGATTTCCGACCGCTATAAGAGGCTGCTGGCGATCTGAACGATCCCTAGAGAAAGATTACTTTTTGCGATGCCGAATCTTGGCTCGCATACGACGTTTCTTGCGGCCAAGCTTACGCCGCCCTTTTCCAGATTTCTTTGTTCCCACAAGAACTCCTATATTACGCTTGATAGTTAGTCGACCAACCCGAAATTGGATGAAGCATTCATTTTACCCAGGATGAGCTAAACTCGGCAAGTGCCTACCGGAAGCGAGAGCAACTCTTTGAGAAGTGGCCAATCCTGCAGGTTGCGAGGTAGTTGGGTAGGCTCCTTTAATCCCGCCCATGCCGACCCGACATTTTGCGTGAGGCCTCATAGAGTACATCCCGATATTTGTTGCGGATATCGAGATAGCTCCAGAAGAGATAAAGATTGCCTGCCCCCGATCCGCTCAATAGAACCCAAGAAAGTAGCAGCGGGAAGATAGGTGCGGAATTGGCACCCGATTGCGCTGTCTGCTGCGGAGACTGCGGGCCAGCCTGGGTATTCCAGTCAAAAGTGCTTGTCGGAGTTGTTGGGTTATTGCCAGGTGATGAATTACCTGAATTCTGATGAGCAATTGGCTGGCCATTGGCACCTTGCAGCTCTGCTGTGGCGGGCCTGTTGAGCATGTCGCGGCGAATCTCCGGCACGGACGACTGCATCTGTGTAGCTTGTCTTGGAGAAGGTGAGTCCCCGCCGGCCGAAGGTGTAAACTCGGGAAAACCTGGCCCTGAAGCAGCAGGTGGTTCGCTTGAACCATTACGAGAATCGGCAATCTCTAAGCCATTTCTCTCAGGAGCGGGGATGGAGTTGCTATAACGATCGCTTTGTGGATACACGTTCGAACCAAGCCCATTGAAGGGAGGTGCCGAACCACCTGATAAACCGGTGCGAGGTTCTTCCTGAGCGGAGTTGTAGTTTGGGTTGCTTTGGCTTGCCTGGTTATTGACGGGAGTGCCACTCGATTGCCAATCGCGATTCACCCCCAATTGCTGATCGTACTGACGATTGCCGTAGTTATTATGTTCACCAGGAGGCAAAATCTCTTGGTTACTGTTGTAATTATCATTGCGAACTGAGGAACCGGGTTGCGCGTTACTGCCGGGGGGGAGGATCTGTGAATCCTGGTTGTCTGCCGGTTGATAGGGCGTGACGTCGTTGGTGGAACTTGCGCCAAAGAGTTGTCGGATGTCTGAGCGGACCGATTCTCCCACATTTCTAACTTCATTTCCCAACTGCTGGCCGGTGCGATCCACGGCATCAGCAATATTGCGACGCGAGTTGGGTGGCAAAATATCCTGTGACGTTTGAGTCACGGCATCCCGAACAGCCTGGCCGCCATTTTGGAGAGAGCGAGCAAAGTTATCTTGAGCGTTCGATCCGGTGTTGCCTGGTGGCAATACGGGTTGGGTGACCGCGTTTTGAGAGGAGTATCTGTTGTCGCTGCCGGGGTTCGTCCTAGCATTGTTGGGGTAAGTGTATTGCGCTTCGACGATCCCCTCTCGAGATTGTTTGGTATGGTCACCAGACCATGGTTTCAGGTTGGTCACGAGACTTTGCTGGGGAACTGGTCCCGATCCAATAACAATCCGCACACGCTTGACGGGTCGCACGTGATCGGGGATGTCTACCGAGAGTGGAATAGAATTTCCACTCTTCAAAGTGCTCACCAATTCAGGTTCCAGTTGTATCACACATTCATAACTGGCATCGCCGTCAGGCATTGGTTGCCAACCACAAACAATTCCCATCCCCGTCGTGAGCAAAAAGATAAGCCCAGTGATCATGACTGAATCCTTTCTCTTAAAACGGCATCGCCGCTTCAGATCGCTGTAAGCAAAGCTAATCCCGAAAGACGAATCTATCGCGATTTGCTTCATTCTATCCCGAGTCGGGAAAAACTCCTAGACAAGATAGCAGAGAATGCGATGCACGCAGATATTTTCCCTGCTCGCGATTGATAGCATTGATCGTCACACAGAAAGCAAGGGGCAAACAGCCGAATCTTGCTTGCGAACGTCAATAATTACTTGCCGAAGAGAGCGCAGGACTGGAAGCACCGTTTTGCCCCGTAGCATTTTTGCGGAAAACAAACCCGCGGTCCACTTCGATAAAGCCGAGACTCTCGTACAAAGCGTTGGCTGCTTCATTGGTTGCCATGGTTTGTGCCTCTATCGTGGCTACGCCTCGGCGGCGCAACAGTCGAAATGCTTCACCGAGCAGGTAGCTGGCACAGCCCTGCCGGCGCCAGCCAGGATCTACTTCCAGATCAAACATGCCGGCCGTACAAATGCCCCAGCAGGCAGACAAGGGTTGCACGTCCCAGAAGGATGCCGAGGCAATGACTTTGCCGGTCGCCTTGTCAAAGAGACGGAATCGATCGCGTTGCTGTGAGCCCCACACGCAGGCCTCCCACCAATTGCAACTCAGGGGATCGACCGTTTCTTCAAAATGCGTTTGCCGGCCTAGCATACGCACCTTGCGAGAAACAGGAGGACGAAACCGCACCAGGTCACACTGGAGAATGCAGATTTGCCCACTCTCGGTATAACCTCGACGCAAGCAAGCATCGCGCAATAATCGATTCGATTCGAGAACACCCGGGATCTCGCTGCCCCCGTAGAGTCCCAGGTAGAAGGAATTCAGCGGTTTAACACCACCTGCATAAATAACCGAAGCCCCAGAGTTGCGCAAGTAATCTTCGCTTGCTTCCATTAGGGCATCGACCAACGCATCGTCCTCGTAGCCTGCGCGCAGCATCAATAGATGCGTCGTGCCCATGCTCTTATCAAGACCAGTCCCTTCATCATTCGGACCGAAGCCTGCGTGGACAAAGCCAACAGGCAATCCATCTTTCGTGGCGATGATCAGTCCCTGCCGATCGAAGTGGGCCTTCGAGAATACGGCGAACTCCAGGATCGGTGCCGAGATCGGCTGCAG
Organism: uncultured Planctomycetaceae bacterium; assembly: GCA_937925545.1. Lineage (GTDB taxonomy): Bacteria > Planctomycetota > Planctomycetia > Pirellulales > Lacipirellulaceae > Bythopirellula. Next base: position 102,670 of record CALALR010000009.1, on the reverse strand, counting down.
TATGCCCCGCTGAGGAGGCTGGCTGCGCCAGATCTCCGCCAGATGGGGAGGATCCGTATTGCGAAACGGCCGAAGTTGATACACGATTCTACCGTCGTGACAGGGAGGCGGGGGGAAGTTTTTGGCGGGAATACTCTACAACTAAAGATTATGGCAGGCGAACGCTCAGCGGCAAGCCTCTAACCCAAGATATTGCCTAGTTGTTGTAATTTTTTTCTTGTGACTCATGCCGCTTGATTCTGCCTATGCGCTAGGCGGATGCGTTGTCGATCAGATGGGTCCCCCTTCCAGCGGCGGTGGACCCACCAGTACTGCTCCGGATGACTTCGAACCAGGGATTCCAGGTTTTTGGTGTACCAACTGGTCAGCAGAGGGACCGTTGCCCAAGGAAATCCTTCCGTTGTCGGATCAGTAATTGCTTCGATCTCCATCCGAAATTCAAGTGGATTTTGCCCTCGCAGGGCAGCACTGACGGCTGTCGGAGCAGAGCTGCCTAGCGAAAAAACGGCTACGGCTTTGTGCGTCGATGCCGGTTTGCCGAAGAACTCGACCCAACAGCCTCCCTTACCGGCGAATTGATCACCGAGCAGAACCAGGGTTCCCCCTTGCTGGAGTAATTCAGTGATCTGTGGACCACTCCCTTGCTTGGGGAGCATGTACTGCCCCGTGGCCCCGCGGAATCGGTTCACATACCGGTCGAGATAAAGGTTGTCTAACGGTCGAGCGATGGTGTGGGTCTCAAAACCATGTAGGGCCAGCAAGTAGCCCCCCAACTCAAAGTTCCCCAGATGGCCGGAAATGATCACCATCGGTCGCTCGGACACCAGGTGATGCACCACCTCTTTCATCCTTGTGATTGAGGAATGATGTCTCCAATTGGTGCGGTGCAGTTTGCGAGGAGCATGGGCAATCTCACAGATCATCAGAAACAAGTGCTTCCACATGGCCAACGCAATTCGGTCGCGCTCTGCTTGAGGCACCTTGGGAAAGGCGATCCGTAGGTTCTCTTCCACGACTTTCCTGCGGAGCTTCAATCCATGCCAACAAAGCCACCCCAACTGCTTTGAGAGGCTCTCCAGCGCGGTCAAGGGCATAGCCTGGACCACACAGATTAAGAGCCTCACGAACGAATAGAGGGCAAAATCGATTGTCTGTTTTCTGCTCAACGGGGTCCCTCCCTGGATGCCAAGAGGGCCTATTGTGGCGATCAATCTCGATTGAGCAAATAGTAATATTGCTGAGTCTGAAATCCATGCGAAATCGAGAATTTAATAGCCATCGCCAGAAGGCGGTGGTAGATTCCGCTCCACACTTGCCTTCATCGGTGTGCAAATAAGGGCTATTTCAGCGGCAATTTGACTGTCTTCCCCGATTTGGCCGCTTTGTAGATGGCGACGATGATCTCCACCGAGCGTCGACCCTCGTTCCCGTCGATTGCCGGAGCGCGATCCTCTTTGATAGCACTTACAAAATCGCGAAACTGCATCGCGTGGCCGTGGTGGCCGATCGCCGAGGGATCGGCAGCCCCACCGCCCTTACTGCGACTTTTTTGCATCGCCTTGAGGATCGCAGCATCGGCGCGGGTTTTCTTGGCGAAGTCCCAGACTTTGATGTCCTCTTCTTCCAATACTGCCGTTCCCTGGTCGCCGTGCAATTCGATCCGCTTAAGATATCCCGGATACACCGCCGTGCTCGCTTCGATCACGCCGAGCGCTCCATTCTTAAAACGAAGCGTGGCCGTGGCCACGTCTTCCACTTCGATCCGCGTATGAGCAAGCGTGGCAGTTTGTGCCTGGATTTCGGCGACGGGCCCCATCAGCCAGGTCAAGAGATCGACAGTATGAACTGCCTGATTCATCAATGCCCCACCGCCGTCCAGTTTCCAGGTTCCTCGCCATGCCCCGCTGTCGTAGTACTCCTGAGTGCGGAACCACTTCACGTAGGCATCGCCGAGCGTCAGGCGGCCAAATCTCCCTTCCTCCACGGCACGCTTCATCTTCACGGCCGAGTCGTGGAACCGCGAGGGGAAAATGGTTGCCAGTTTGACGCCACTCTTCTTGCACGCATCGATGATCTTATCGCACCGTTGTAAGGTGATCTCGAGGGGTTTCTCGACAATGACGTGTTTGCCCGCTTTGGCCGCGGCGACGGCAGGCTCCATATGGGCCCCGCTGGGAGTCGCCACACTCACGGCATCCACCGCTGGATCGGCCAGCATCTTTTCCAAGCTATCGTAGGCCGTGCAACCAACTTCCTTGGCAAACGCCTCGGCTCTCTCTGTCACTCGGTCGCAACAGGCGACAAGTTTCGCGCCGCGGACATCACCGATTGCGCGGGCATGAAACTGACTGATCATGCCTGTACCTACGATGGCAATACCAAGAGACATACTCTAAGCTCCTTTACAAAGGGATAATCTAAATGGAATGAGGGCAGACAATAGGTAATTAAGGTGGATAACATAGCATAAATAAATTGACCTATCGAGTCGTTTGCATTTATCGGAACTGAAGAAGCGATTTTCAGAGTACTCTGGTGTCCTACGAACCAACATTTCACATTGTCCTCCATCAGCCGGAGATTCCTTACAACACGGGAAGCGTGGGACGAACCTGTGTGGCAGTCGGCGCGAAGCTTTGGCTGGTGCGTCCGCTGGGATTTCGGATCGACGACTACTATCTGCGACGCGCCGGTCTTGACTACTGGCAACATCTTGAGTGGGAGGTCGTCGACGACTGGCAACAGTTGATCTCACAAGTCCCAGAAGAACGTCACTGGTACTTCAGCAAGAAGGCCACGCGAATTTATACCCATGTCCGCTTTCAGCCAGGAGATGCCTTGGTCTTTGGCTGTGAATCGCAAGGACTTCCGGAGGAGTGGTTGCATGAAAGCGCCGAACGCTGTCTGCGAATCCCGACTCGCCCCGAAGTGCGGAGCCTGAATCTTTCGAACACGGTTGCCATCGCCGGTTACGAAGCCCTCCGACAATGGGAGTCGTCGTGAGTCCCCGTTCCCAACTTCCCTCGTTCCCAAGTCGCCGATTCGCTGCGGCGAGCTCCGCTTGGTAACGCAATGCATTCGAGGCCCCGCCTCATTCAGGCGATCCCCGCCACACAACTGGTTAGACGCGCCGCGTCACCGAGCCTGGCGAGGCAAAGCAAGGCGCGTTTTCACGAAACCGGCCCGCCCCACCGAGATAAACTCTGTAAGAAGCCCCGGTACGTCCGCTCTGCCGGAGCGGAACTTTGATTTTGTAAAAGAAGCTCGGTGGGCATTACCTACTTATTCGTGCCGTGAGGTGGTCAACTGCAAACGACTTACTAAAACATAAGTTCCAAGGGAAGCGCTAACCGACTCTTCTCGAGTGGGTTTAGTAAGTGCTGCTGGGACTGAAATAGATACATAAATTACAACAAGAATTAATAGGAAGAAACTAAGCTGCAGATAGAATGGCAACATATTGAAAAAATTCTCAACTCCTAAAAAGTAGTCAAGTAAGAAAATACAGCCCAATATGTTTAGAATTGTGTTAGTCAGTAGCCATATGACTCATAAAAGATGACTATTTCTTGTTGCTTTTATCGTACAAGTCATCGAAAAAATCACCATATACTTGTCCAGTTGGAATCCAAATACCAGCGCAGAGACTAACTGCCAAATCAATAAGCTTCTCAGTTGCTTCGTCTCCACCTTCAGGAAGAACTGAAATGGGGCCTGTTACGATACCTATCCCAGTATCGATTGCAATCTCATCAACCTCAAACTCATCGTCAAATACAGTGTAATCGATGATTTCTCGTGCTGCTCCACCTAATCCACTTCCGGCTCGACCAGCAAGGGCGCCACCTGCCACTCCTCCACCCGTCAGCCCAAACGTGCCTGCGGTTACAGCTCCACCCACTGCTCCTCCAACAGCACGAGCCAATGCTCCAATTTGATCTCGGTCATGGACACTGCCCTAATGAGGCGGACTGCCGTCGTCGAGGAGCTAGACTTAATCCGATACCAACAAGAATGAGCGCCAAGCATGAAGGCTCGGGCACAATGACGGTGAAGATACGCGCCTCGTCGACGCCGAGTTCCGCAGCAAGCATGAACGTAACAGTATTGAGGTCAAACGCCACAGAACCTGTATCGTCTATCGTTACGAACGTGTCGAACCCACGAGTGAGATCAGTGCCGCTAGCCGGGTACGTGACACCGGGATCGCCGAAGAAACCATCAGTGCTGTAAATATCGGGCGTATGGGCTTGGATGCCGACGATAGTCTCGCCGGCTTCGAATGTGATCGATCCGGTCAGCGACGTGAGGGTGGTGCCGACGGGGTCGAAATGGACGAGGTAGCTGTAGAGCATGGCGCCCTTGGGCATGAGGAAGAACGGTGGAGGTGTTCCTTCAAACGAACCAGGACCAATGTGGTCAAAGAACAGGTCTGGTGTCAGTGGCACGGTCGAGAGGCCCTCCTCGAAGACGTAGATCGTGGACGAACTTTCCAGAGCGCCCACGACGACCGAAGCGGGCGGCGCGATCTCGGTCATCGCGCCGGCGGTTGACGCAATTTCCGCCCGGACGACCTCGCCAAAAGTGATCATGGCCACAAAAGCGGATACCAACAAGTGAGAGCGACGCATTAGCAAGTCCTCTTAATTCTCGGCATGACATCGCCACAGAAGACGGCGATCACAACCTTGATTCCCCAGATAGCGCAGCCGGGAACCGCTCCCGACACGATTCGCCTTCATTATAGCCGTTACGCGCAACTCTCATATCAAGCGATAGCGAATTTTTCAGAATTTTTCTTTCCTGTCTGCTGAGAGCAGACTTAAAGACGGAGTCTAAGTTTCGAAACCATGCTGCCGTGCGCAACTTCTCCTATAATCGTGACTTGCAATGACCAGTTGAGTTAGTCACAAGGCATGTTGACTCTCGGCGATGGTGTAATTACGTGAATGACAACGTTGTCTTGTCTACAGGAATCCGGAAGCCATCTAAGCGGCCGAGGATGCACCACACAGGGGATCCTAATCTACCGAAGTTGGACCAACCGTCGTTTCCTAGGGAGAGCTTCAAAGCCGCGGTGGTGTTTTGGATCTGCGACGGGTGGGGGGATAAGACTTGGCGGGGTGGATGACTTACTGGGGGTGAGTAAAGTTCAACAGTGCGGTGGTTTGGTACGCTCCTGCTTCATAACCGTCTACAGTCTCTTGTATCATCCACAGCTACGATCGATTCACGACGTGGAGACATTTGCTATGAAAATTTTGCATCGTGGTTTTGCTGCTCCCGCCCTAGAGCATTCGCTTTAGGGTCGCGCCTTGCGCTTGAAGCGACGCGAGGAAGTGGAGGAGTTTCTCAATGAAATCGGCACGGAGCGCGTGGTGAGTGTCACGGAGACCGGCACATTGAGCGATTTTGAGATTGTCGTGTGGTACGAGGACGACGAGTAGCAGGCAATCACATCAACCACTTCGCCACCAGGCTGCCCTGGATCACCACGGCGATCCCGCCGATGTAGACGTACCTGGCCGCCGATGCGCACCGTCAGGGCATGAAAAGTGCAGAAAAAAGTCGCGATGCGCTTGGCACTCGGCTACCACTGTCGTTATTAAGGCTAACCGTGTTACGAAAAGTTCCCTGCTGATCCATGTGGGGAATCCCAGTTAACACCTCAGAAATTGTTTGACTTTCCTGCTCGAACATGTCACCATACGGCCGTACCTTTTCGGGTACAGTGTCCTGCCGGATCTACGGTATGGAGTTTGGCGCTCTCTGCTGGTGCCGCATCGGTATCTAGGGGTTTCTTGTTTGTTGGCGGTCTAGACAATTAGGCGCGCTCTAAGTTTGAGGTCTGGGAAGACACTTGACTATTTTGCAACTCTGCTCCACTTGAGAGCGGAGAGCCTCATCCACTAGGGAGTAAGCTCATGCGAACATTGATTGTTACTCTGGCTTTCCTGACGATCATGTCGATCGTCACATCGAGGGCTGTGGCGGACCAAGATGGAATCGGACCCTTAACGGCCGTTGCTGGTCAACCGATCGATTTATTCTTCCCAAATCATGTACTACCTCCCCCTTCCAGGAAGGTCATGTCGTTTACTGGGATGGCAGAGGCTTTCGGCCCGCCGGGGATTGCCGCTATTCTTGGAATACACTTTGATTACATCGACCCGAACAATCCCACGGGTCCGCCTGTGGTTGTTCCATCACCCAATTTTTATATGGAAGCAGTCCAGACTGGTGCGGGACTCGTGCCGATTAACGCGGGGCCGGTGGTCTTGCCCTTCTGTCCAGAACAGGTCAGCATTCACTTTGAAAATCTTACGCCCAACACAGAAATTGATTTCACCGGCATCTTCGACCACACCTGCGTGCCGATTCCCGAGCCTGCCACCCTGGCGCTCATTGTGATGAGCGGATTGGCGAGCATCGGAGGGCGACGACTCAGGGCGTAGTAGAAGAGTTGTTCTGAAACCATGCGCAAGAAAACAAACATGGCCCCGATGAGTAATTACTTGTCGGGGCTTGTTTTCTCCAGGTGTGGAATTCCGATTTGGTGGAATAGACTCATAAAAACTCTTTGCTCGCCGCCGAACTCACATCCACACCTTCGCCAACAGGCTGCCCAGGATCACCACAGCGCTCCCTGCGAAGTAGACGTACTTGGCAGCCGGTGGGAACCGCCAGGGCATCTCCCGCCAGTTGCCGCCGAGCCGATGCTGCAGCACAATGGCCCGCAGGATTAAGAGGATCCCGTTGAGAAAGCTGAGCGTGAGGAAATGGGAGCCAGTCGTTGGCGTGGTGGGCATGAATAAGCCGTCCCATCATTCCCTCACAGGGTGCCTGAAGTATTGCCTTAATTGGTCTGCTCTCCGAAGGTCTTAAGCCAATCGCCGCCGGGGCGTCGATTTCCGCCCAGTAAGCAGGCCATAGCCCGATTGAGAAAATGAAAGCAAGGCTCGAGAGTACAGAAGCGTGGTCAATGAGGCACGTCGGGTCTGTACTACCGACCGGCAACTGGATTCAGTTGCGTTCTGTTTTTATCTCCCCAGCATCAATCAGATCGATCTACCTGATAAAATGATACGCTTTTTTACCTTTCCGCCTTAGGCAACCGGTGCTTTTCCTACGCGACAGCATTTTGGCGATTGGCTCTGTAACACAGGACGAACCCCTACGCTAAGCTATTGGCGAGCAGTGATTGCTCGCGGTTTTTCCAAAATCGCTAATATAGAAAGCCAGAGCCATGTCCCCCAGAAATCGAACCCGACGCTTTCAGATCGAATCCCTGGAATCCCGCCAGATGATGCACGCCGGTGCATTGTTGGATTTCCCCACTGGCGACCTGATTGCCGAACAGGGCGTCAGTCCGTTGGCATACGTCTCAACGGTCGAGTCGACCAGGGGCGGCGTGTCGAGTCCCAGCACGAACGGATCCGGAACTTCGAGTTTCGGCACGCTACCGTTTCCTTTGACGACCGCAGAGTTCCAACACCCGATCTCAAACTCAGAAGTTGGCGATCAAGCGATGGGTCTGCCATTCCTGGATAGCAATCCTGGTGCTCCCGTGACGCTGCATCTGGACTTCACCGGCAACTTCGAAACGTCGTGGTTTAACTCCAAAGGCGATTTTCCCCGGAACGGTAGCAAGGTTGAGACACCTTCGTTTAGTACGGACAGCAACCATACCAGCTTTAGTGCCAGCGAGCAGGCCCTCATCAAAGAGATCTGGGCCCGGGTGGCCGAGGATTTTGCGCCGTTCAACATCAACGTAACGACGCACTACTATGGGACCTATGCAGACGGCAAAGCACTGAAAGTAGCCATCGGCGGCCACGACTCCGATTGGTACAGAGAGTGGATGACGGACTTCAACGAAACGAGTGGTACTTCCAATTTCAAATCCTTTACGACAAGCGCTGCCAGCAATGTAGTGTTCGTTTTCTCCGATAACATCTTTAGCTGGTCGCTCTCCGGAAAAATAGACGGAGACGGTCGTTCAATCAACTTTGCTGCAGCAACGGCAACGACGGCCTCGCATGAGGCGGGCCATGCGTTCGGTCTCACACACAATTCGATTTATCTCAGCAATTACGATGGGAAGACGTTGGACTCGAACGGCAATCTGGTGGGCAAAATCGAGTACGATCCCGGCACTCCGCTCTGGTCCCCCATCATGGGCAACAGTCTCATCTCGGACCGCACTACGTGGGCCAACGCCCCCGCCCACGGTGGTCCCCATGTCTTGCAGGACGACATGGCCATTCTCGCCGGGCTCTTTGGCTATCGCGCGGATGATCATGGCGACACCTTAGCCACCGCCTCCGCGATGACCGCTCCGAGCCATTCCCTGCAACCTTGGACTGGCAAGGGCATCATCGGAAAATCCAACGATCACGACTGGTTTCGTTTCACGAGTAGCGGCGGACAAATCGAAGTGCGGGTCAATCCGGACCAATATGGAGCGAACCTGATCCCGGTGGCGGAACTCTGGTCGGACAAAGGCTTCGTGGCCAAGGCCACCTCCGGCGGACTCAACTCCTCGAACATTAAGGCAAACGTTGCTGCGGGGACCTACTATGTGAAGGTCAAGGGTTTTGGCGACTATGGCGACGTCGGTCAGTTTACGGTGACGGTTTCCCATCAACCGGTCATTATGCAGAGTGGATCGGTAACGTCTGTAACGTCCGGAACGCTGACCAAAAAGACAACTTTAATCAGCGGCACTACTGCAACATATACTGCATCGACCAACGGAGCTGGGCCGTCGGAATCTGCGACCCGCCCGAGGATAGACACCGCGTCGGCGATGTCCGCTCTGAAATCGGTCAAGCCGCAGCCCGCCGCCCTTAAGGTGGACTGGTCGCTGCGTGCCCTCGACGCAGCTTTCGCCGAGTTTGGTCTCGCCCCAAGAATGGGACGCGGATTCTAATGAAATTCATTAGAGCGGGACACGGTCATTCGTACGTTTTCGGTTCCTACGGAGGGGCCGGGATCGTCGGGAGTCTCTGACCTATGCGTTTGTTGCCAACAATTTCAAAGACGCAAATGAGAACTTGGAGGATTGGTTGGCGGCTGGGGATCGGTTACACTGGTGTGGAGTGGAGGCGGCGTGCAGTGGATCACCGCAGGAGATCACAAATGAAAACGACCGTGTGGCGAATTGGTTGGAAGTTGAGTTTGTTACTCGTCGCCCTGTGGTTCTGTGCAGAGCCCGAGACCGCTGAGGCCCAGATGTACTGGGGCTATGGGGCCAATAGTCTCCAGGGGCAGCAGGCCGTCTACTATAACAGACCGTATGCGTCGCGTTACCAGCGTTACGACCGCTATCGCTCCGGGTACCTGGTCCGCACCGGCCGCGGCTACACGGTGTATTACCCCTCGTATTAAGATTAGCAATTTATCATAGAGTGTATTGCTATATCCTAAAATTTCTACGCAGGATCGGAGACTTACTTTGCCTACACCGCCCTGTGAGGGGTTTAGGTGAATCCCAAAATCCGCCACGATTTCTTCTTCCCTTATTCCCGCTTGTCTGCACGATCGTCTCTCTGTCGGAGCGGAATTCTGCTGCGTCCAGTAGACGCTACACGCAGGTCCCAGTTGCTCAGTCGTGGTCTCCTGGCTGTGAATCGTGGTGGATATTTGCTGGCAAGGGACTAGATCAGGATGGACCTGCCGTGCAACTGTCGTCAAAAGGCCGCGCTTTGCCCTATAAATGAAATATCTCAAACTGCTGGAGGTGCGAGACAAAAAACCTTCTGGTTAGCTGTCCCGAAGCTTACTTAAGGGGATTCAGCGAGTTCTAGCAGGTTTTTTTGCTTTTTTTGGCACTCGATTTGCGAGATTCGTTACAGTCCTGGGTAGTTTTATGCGAAACTAGTTAGTTGCCGAATATAGAGAAGAGACGACCGGCTTTGGGGAACTCGATGAAGAGTGCCGTCAAGTACGAATTGACGAGCGGCAACGAATCCGTCACCATAATGCCAGCTATTTTAAGGTTTAATCTGCTATGACACTGGTAAGTGGTTTCGAAAAAATTGTTCGAACAAGTGAGCCCCTCGCTCACCGGACCTGGCTCAAGATAGGTGGCCCCGCGGCCTTTTTTGCCGAACCGAAGTCGGTCGATCAACTGGCAGCCCTGGTGAGGCGTTGCCGCGAAGAAGAGGTCCCGATTCGCATCTTGGGTGGTGGTTCCAATGTGCTGGTCCGCGACGACGGAGTCGCCGGTATGGTCCTCAGTCTGGCCAGCGGAGATTTTGCTGAACTCAGTATCCGGGGAAATCAGCTCACGGCCGGTGGCGGAGCGAAGTTGGCCCACGCCATCAGTGAATCCGTGCGGGCAGGTCTGGCCGGCCTGGAGCCGCTGGTAGGGATCCCCGGATCGATTGGTGGAGCCTTGCACGGAAATTCTGGCAGCCGAGCGGGAGACATTGGTCAATGGGCCTGCCGAGCGACCGTGATGACTCGCTCCGGAGAACTCTTTCAGCGAGACCGCGAAGATTTGGTGTTTGCCTATCGCCAAAGCAGTTTGGACGAACTGGTGATCCTTAGCGCAGATTTTTTGCTTGAAGAGGACGATCCCGAGCAACTTACCAAACGGATGCAGAAACAGTGGATCGTTAAGAAGGCTGGCCAACCACTATCGCATCAGAATGTGGCCTCGGTCTTTAAAAATCCCCGAGGGATGAGCGCCGGAATGCTTATCGATCAGGCCGGACTTAAGGGGACCCGCGTTGGTGCCGTCGAAGTGAGCCAGCGCCATGCTAACTTCATCGTCGCCGGCGAAGGTGCAACCAGCCAGGACGTGTTAAGGCTTATTGATACGATCCGTAGCCGGGTCGCCGAACGGCTTGGTGTTGAATTGGAGACCGAACTGGAAATCTGGTAATTTCCTTCCAGACTTTTGCACACGTTGCAGCGACCGAGCGCAAGGAGGTGTTCGAGTGGCCACCGTCAAGAAGAAAAGAAAATCAACTCGGTCCGCTGAGTCCGCAGATCGCCGTTCTATTGGGGATCGGGCCAAGTCTCTGTTTATCCCTCGGTTGCGAGTGATCATCGTTCTGGTGGTCGTGGGCCTCTTAGGTTGGGGCATGAACGGGGTCTGGAATCGAGTGGCGCCCTCGATTATCCATCGTCCTCCTTACCTGCTTTCGGCTCAGCGGATAACGGTCTCGCCACCTCCGGAGTGGATCACCGCCGACGTGCGTGCCGAGGTGATTCGCAACACGGGTCTCGATGGGCGGCTTTCGACGCTCGACGATTCGTTCATGAGTGTCGTGGAGGACGGCTTTGTGCTGCATCCCTGGATCGCTAAGGTTGAGAGGATCTCAAAACTCTATCCAGACGGGGTCCATGTCGAGGTCACCTACCGTAAACCGGTTGCTGTGGTGGAAATGTCGAGTCCGCAAGGAATGCTGTTGGTTCCCGTGGACCATCAGGCAGTCCATCTCCCACCAGACGATGTGCCAGAAGTCCATCGACGCTACTTGCCACGCATCCAGAACGTTGTGGAGCGACCCCCGGTCGGGCAGCGTTGGGACGATCCACGTGTGACCGGTGCCGCGGAACTGGCTGTGCGATTGGCGGATGACTGGGAAAAACTTTCGCTGGTTGACATTCTACCTTCGACACGTCCTGAAATTCTCGATCAACACCGTTACTATGTTTATGATCTGATGACACGCGGTGGCACGCGAATTGTCTGGGGGGCGGCACCAGCCCAAGCCCCACCCGGTGAAGACAACTTCGAGGCGAAGCTCGAGCGACTCCGAAGCTGCGTCGCAGAACTTGGGCCCCTCGATACGGTTCGCAGTCCCGCAGTTGTCGATGTGAGAAATCAACTCTCAGTGACTCCTCGCACGGTCAAGAAGGAAGTGGAGCCAAGAACCGTCAAGAAGGAGCCACCTGCGACAGAAGAGACACCGGTTGTGAAATGACCGATAGTGAATTCTCATAGCCCCAATTGATTTTGCAGGACAAACTCAATTGGTCATTAGACTTTGTCAAGTGGCCATTCGATATCAAGGCTCACTTTCGCCCGCCAATTGGCGGGCATTTTCGATGGCCAATTGCTCAGCTTCCCGGAGTTGGATAGCCAGTTCTTCCCGCACTACGGGTAACTCTTTGGGAGCCTCAATGCCGATACGGACTCCGCCACTACCGACCTTGATCACGGTGACGGCAATCTCATCGCCGATCAGAATCCGTTCGCCAACTTTTCGGGAAACGACCAACACGCGCGCTGAAGTCCCTTTCAATAGCCTATTCTCTGGCTTTGCAAAGATGCTCGTATAGCTGAGAATAGGAGATGAGGTTGCGAAAACTGACTGGCGTTTCGCTCGCCCCAATATGCGTCACGGTAATCTTGCTCTATTTCGTTGACAAGCAGTTTGCTGTGTCGATCCTCAAGAATCCTTGAAGTACTTTGCAATCTGGTGTTGATTTGGGTAGTTTGCGTGATTTGCGTATGCGGAAAGAATCTCGATGTCCTTAGAAGTAGAACTAGTCAACTGGCTCAAGGAGAACTTGTCCACGGATGAGCATTGCATGGTTGGCCTTGGGGACGATGCGGCAGTATTGAATCCAAGTCATAGCGCTATCGTCGTCACCACGGATATGCTCACCGACGGCGTTGATTTTCAGTTGGACAGAGTTGATCCTCGACTAATCGGACATAAGGCCTTGGGGGTCAATTTAAGTGATCTGGCAGCAATGGCTGCCGAGCCAATGACAGTATTTGTTTCGTTGGTATTACCTCGTGAGACTACCGGGTGCTGTTCTCCACTAGAGTTGGCGAAAGAAATCTACCGGGGAATGTTACCACTTGCAAAAAGTTATGGGGTCTCGATTGCGGGGGGAGATACCAACAGTTGGGAAGGCTCGCTGGTGATCAGCATCACAGCTTTGGGTAAAATCTCTCCTCGAGGGGCACTTACGCGTGCAGGTGCCAAGACAGGTGACCAATTATTGGTGACGGGCAACTTGGGAGGCAGCATTCTGGGGCGCCATCTCCAAGTTCAGCCGAGAATCCGTGAGGCCCTCTTGCTCCACCAACAGTATGACATTCATGCGGCCATCGATATCTCAGACGGCCTGGCACTGGATGCCCATCGTTTGGCGGAAGCCAGCGAGTGTGGCGTTGAGTTGGTGTTGGAAAATGTCCCGATTTCAGCTGACGCTCATCGCTTGAGCGAGGTCTCCGGCAAATCTGCCCTGGATCATGCCCTTGGCGATGGCGAAGATTTTGAATTACTATTGGCCGTACCACCCAACGAGGCAGAGCGACTGCTCGCAACTGAGCCGCTCGCGGTGCCTCTTACCCGCATTGGGGAGTTTGTCCACAGCCGTGGTCTTTGGAAAGTAGAGTCCAATGGAACACGCACAGTTCTCACCCCCACAGGTTATCAGCACGAGGCTATGAAGTGACTGAATATCGATTCCATGCGAAAAATGAAGAGGGCTCCGAAGAGTTAGGTCGACTGCTTGCCGGGGTATTGTCTCCCGGGAGTGTGGTAGCCCTGATCGGAACCTTGGGTGCCGGCAAAACTCGCTTAGTCCAGGCAGTTGCCGCTGCCATGGGGATTGCACATGACAAAGTAACTAGCCCGACCTTTGTACTCGTCAATGAATATGTCGGAGGTAGGCTACCCATCTATCATTTCGACACTTACCGACTGCGAGACGAAGACGAATTTATCGAGCTTGGGCCAGAAGAATATTTTGCGAGTAACGGTATCACCTTCGTGGAGTGGGCAGACCGATTTGAGAACTGCTTGCCTCCAGAAAGACTTACTGTGCGCATTGAAGTGTTAGGAGCACAAGAGCGCGAATTCATTATTTCTGCAAATTCAGGCTATTATGAAGCCGCCATACATGAACTTGGCTGTCTTTCCACTTGAAGATTGTGGGAAATTATTCTTGAAGTGACGGTATTAGAATCGTTGCCTGCAACCTCTCAGCTGTGCAGCCTCTACAAGATATATTTACTTTGATCCTCGTCCTGAACGATTTTATCAAGGCGCTCGCGGACGTACCCGGCGTTGATGTCGACGCGTCCCATCTTCATTTCGGGGGCCTCGAAGCTTAGTTCTTCCAGAAGCCGTTCCATGATGGTGTGTAGTCGGCGGGCGCCGATGTTTTGCGTCGTTTGGTTTACCTGATAGGCATAGTCGGCCAGCGATTCAATCGCGTCGTCGAGAAACGCTATCTCGACCCCCTCGGTCTGCATCAAAGCGGTGTATTGCTTGGTGAGTGCATTACGTGGTTCTGAAAGGATGCGTACGAAATCATCCTTGGAAAGGGCTTCGAGTTCCACGCGAATTGGAAATCGCCCCTGTAATTCGGGCATCAAGTCGCTTGGCTTTGCGGTGTGAAATGCCCCTGCGGCAACGAACAGCACGTGGTCAGTCCGCACATAGCCATAACGAGTCTGAACGGTGGTTCCCTCAACAATGGGGAGTAAATCGCGCTGCACTCCTTGGCGAGAGACATCGGCGCCGCGGCCTCCTTCGCTCGCCACCACTTTGTCGATCTCGTCGACAAAGATAATTCCCGTATTCTCGGCAAGTTCTACTGCTTTGGCGTTGACCTTGTCCTGATTGATCAGGGCCTCGCACTCCTGGTCGAAAAGTACTTTACGTGCCTCGGCCACGGTCATTTCGCGGCGGGTCACATTTTTAGGAAGGATTTTTTCCAGCATTCCCTGCATGTCAAAGTCCATCATGTCACCACCGGGACCACCCATACCGGGAATCATCATTGCCTGAGCTCGTTGCTCGATGGTGATTTCGACATTGCGATTTTCGAGTTCTCCACCAACAAGCATGGCGCGCATCTTTTCACGGCTGCGCTCGTAACGTTCGGGCGAATCTTCGGTGCTGACACCAACATCGAACGACGAAGGTGATGGAACAAGTAGTTCCAAAAGTCGGTCGGTGACGCGCCGTTTGGCTTCTTCCTCGACATTGGCCAATTCCCGCTCACGTACCAGGCCTATGGCGTTTTCCACCAGCTCTCGGACCATGCTCTCCACGTCGCGGCCATAGTAACCTACTTCAGTGTACTTGCTGGCCTCGACCTTGATAAAAGGTGCTCCGGTTAGATTTGCCAATCGTCGAGCGATTTCGGTCTTGCCGACCCCAGTGGGGCCAATCATCAGAATATTCTTTGGGGCGACTTCTTTGCGCATCTCTTCGTCAAGTTGCTGACGCCGCCAGCGGTTGCGCACCGCAACTGCAACGGCCCGTTTGGCGTCGGCCTGGCCTACGATGTGACGATCAAGATGTTCAACTATTTCGCGGGGAGTGAGATTCTTCACTTGATCTCTTCGACAACGATGTTTTGGTTGGAGTACACGCAAATCTCCCCGGAGATTTCGAGGCTTTGCTTGACAATTTCAGCGGCAGTCAATGATGTCTGCTTCATTAAGGCACGTGCTGCAGCAAGTGCGTAGTTGCCGCCTGACCCGATGCCAATGATTCCGTCACTTGGTTGAATAACGTCACCTGTACCAGATACCAGCAGCGAGTGTTCGGCGTTCACAACGGCGACGAGGGCCTCAAGTCGACGCAGAGCTCGATCCATCCGCCATTCTTTGGCAAGTTCCGTACATGCCCGCGGCAAATTGGCCGGGTGGTCCTTCAGCTTAGCTTCGAGCCGCTCCATTAAAGCAAACGCATCGGCAGCCGCACCTGCGAAGCCGACCAGTACTTTGTCGTCCATCAAACGGCGGATTTTCACAGCGTCGGACTTGACCACGGTCTGTCCCATCGTCACCTGGCCGTCGCCGCCGATTGCAACCTGACCATTACGTCGTACCGTGAGGATGGTAGTAGAGCGTGTCTTCATAATCAGTAAGTTTGTAGGCGGGTATTATCGAGGGGTCTTGGTGAGACTCGCCATTTTCGCTCAGAAGCCTGCCTGTGACTAGGGGGCATATGACGACGGTGACTGACTCTATTGCGACGGCAACTTTTTGGGCTTGCAAAGCCATTTTTTCTGATTCGCCGCGCGACAGCATTTTGTGCAAACAAACTTCGGCTCTGATACAATCCACGCCAAGAGTTCGAAATGTTCGCGAATCTGATCCTTGGACCAATCGCATAGCTCTTTGGATGGCTCAGATTTATCGCTCATCGATTAAATTCGTTGAATGGCAAAGTGGTAGTATCTGGTGACTATTATACACATCATTTATCATAGAGTCTCCAGGCACTGACGCTTCTGGCCTGCCTATATTACTATCTAAACTCAATAATCGTTTTCAATTTATCACACGATGTCACGTAGTCCCGAATTGATGAATCCAGACGACACTGGTCTTCTTGTGATCGACGTCCAAGATCGCTTGCTAGCCATACAGCCTGATAGTCAACTTCTCGTCTGGAACATTCGGCGATTGCTGGACGGAGCCAATATCTTAGGCGTCTGCACCGCAGCTACCGAACAGTATCCGGAGAAGTTAGGCTCCACGCCGACGGTTTTAGCCGAGCTTCTTAAAACACCAGCGACGCCTAAGATAGCTTTTAGTTGCATTAATTGCGAAGCAATTTTCTCCTCATGGCGGACATCGGGAATACACCGAGTGCTTGTCACGGGTATCGAGACACACGTCTGCGTGCAACAAACCGTGCTCGATTTGCTTGCTGCGGGAATGCAAGTCCTGGTAGTCGCCGATGCTGTGAGTGCGCGGCAAGAGGTTGATCACAAGATTGCCTTGAGGCGAATGGAAGCATCAGGAGCTGTGCTGACCACCACCGAGGCAGCATTGTTTGAATGGTGTGGAGTCGCAGGAACGCCGGAATTCAAAAAGATCAGCGCGCTGGTGAAGGAAGAGTTTTATCCTAAATAACTTATATTAGAGCAGAAGAGTCTTATGGCGCTACTCGGGCCTTAGTCGCTTGGGACAATTCAGCTAAGGACTCTTGTGCTTCTGCAACCAACCCAGCTGCCCAGGGCTCGCCCCGGTACAGTCGTATAAATGCATGATACATCCGAGCAGCTTGGGACGGATTTTCACGGGCAATAATATCAGCCAGACGTAGTTGTTCTTTCAGTGGGTCAATATGTTTGGTAGCGAATTCACGATTGAGTTCCTGCAATCTTGCTTTTTCCTTCCTCGCGAGAATCAGCCAGGTTTGCTCCTCTTCCGTGAGATGATATTTCCCATTGGATGAATCGTTTGCTCCTTCCGCAGTTGTATTTGCAGGATCATACAAGGCAATCATGTCAGTCAACAGTTGTTCGGCTTTGAAGCTGTTATCTTCGCTGATTGCCATGGCCTGCAAATAAAGCTGCTCGAGAGAACCTGTCTCGCTCAATCCATTGACCCGACTTCGTGCGCGAGCTTGGCGAGCTAGTTTTTGATATTCAAGTTTCTTAAGATACTCTGCCACTTCAGTACCCCGCGGGTCCTCGGGATAGCGATCGATAAACTCAGACAATTCCTGGGAGATCGAGCGTAGATCCTCATCTCCTTCGCGCTCGATCGTTTCTGTGATTGTTTCATACAGGTCATCGGCAGTGGCGGGTCGCGTAATTCTCCAGGTGAACAAGCCCAGAACTCCCAAAAAAAGAAAGAGGGCAAGTAGTCGCGCAACAAGCAATAGGCGACCGTCGGAGTCTTCTAATTCTTGACGCCGCAAGTTCTCCTCGTCCAACGTGGTAAAACGAGTTTCACTCGGACGTTGGTGCGTGGGAGGGTCCAGAGGTTCCAGCGCAGGGGAGGAAAGAGGAGCCGCGGGGACAGCAGGTTCTGGTTGAGCAATCGTGGGCGCGTCGAAGAGTTCGTCTGAGTTGCTGACAACCTTTCCCTCCAAATCAAAATACTCGGGTGTGTCGGCGCTGGTCTTATCTGGCGATTTCGACGAGGTGGCTCCTGGTTGCTTGGTCAGGGGTTCGAGTGCTGGACTATCGAGGTGAGTCTGTTCCGGTTTGGTCGGCTCCAATTGTGGTGGCCGGGACAATGCTTTTCGCATTGCTTCCATATGACGCCCTAATACCAACACATTGGGAAAACGATTTTCTGGATCTTTCGAGAGCAACTGCTGAATCAGTCGACTGAGTTGGTCGGGAGTGTCGGGAGCAAATCGCTGTACCGGTTCGGGTTCGGCGAATCGTTGCATTTGCAACATTTCAGGCATGGTTTTCGCACGGAAGGGCGGCCGTCCCGCGAGTAATGCATATAGAACACCACCCAGACTGTATTGGTCGCATTTTTCTGTGACGGGTCTGCCATCAGCCTGCTCGGGTGACATGTAGTCGGCGGTGCCGAGCACGCCTCCTGCAGTCGTAAGTTGACTCCCTCCGAACAAGCGCGCAATTCCAAAGTCGGCAATCTTGATTTGATCATCTTGAGTCAGCAAAAGGTTTGCCGGTTTTATATCCCGATGCACGACACCATGGTCGTGGGCATGTTTAAGTGCCCGACAAGTCTGAATGCCGATCGACAAAGTTTCTTGCCAATTGAAACGCCGCCCGGAGTTGATCTCCTGTTCGAGGCTTGTCCCTTCGACGAGCTCCATCGAGTAGAAAAGTATTCCTTCTTGCTCACCGTATCCGTAGAGTCGGACGATTCCTTCGTGCTTGAGCTTTTTGAGCGAGTCGATTTCTGCCTCAAAACGTTCTCGGAATCCCTCTGCCATCGCCAGTTGGGGACTGAGTGCTTTGACGGCAACACGTGAATTGGCAGCTGGTCCGGGGCCCTGATAGGTCGCCTCATAGACGGCGCCCATCCCTCCCTTTCCAATCTGCCGCTCAATGCGGTAGGGCCCTAACTTCTCTATTTTCATCAATTGCCCCAAAGGTCGTGAAAAATCCAACTCCCATTCATACTAACAGGGCTTATCACACTCTGCTAGCAGGCGTGAAGGCTGTGGAGACCTTGAGAGTGTAGTCCGAATTTCCTATAAGCCGTAAGCAAATTTACACTTCTCTCCCTACTGCGCGGGTGACTTTCGACACGCGCGCTTGACGAGGGCACGCGAATGGTTCAGATGATTTTTTTCTCAACTATTAAACGCCTGAGACGCAATGTTCTTTTCCCAATCGCTTGCGTGATAGGGGGGATCTCCAGCGCAGGTGGAAGCCAAACGACCTTCCCATACGTTGCTTATGTCAGTGAGCCGCAGACGTTTGCACGTGGGGGTCCGGGACAACAATACTATCCTACGCAACAATTGGCTCAAGGTCATGCCGTGGAAGTGTATCGGCACGATGTTGAGGGTTGGTGCGCTGTACGTCCTCCCGAAGGAAGCTTTTGCTGGGTTGCCGCGCATGAGATTCATCGACTCGATCAAATGACTGCAGAGATCGCAGTAGAGCATGCCATTGCCCGGGTGGGAAGCAACGTCTCGCCGGCGCGAAGTGCCGTGCAAGTAATGTTGCAGCGAGGTGAGAAAGTCCAGCTTCTACCGGCCGGAGCACATGACGATCCGCGCTGGGTTCGCATCGCTCCCCCAGACGGAGAATTCCGTTGGCTGGCGGCGAGTAGTTTATCTCGAACGCCACCCTATGAGAACTCCGGCGGAGTAAAACTCGCTGCAGGCTGGATGAGTCAATCGAATCCCCGAAATTCCCTCTCAACAAAGAGTCATTCCGATCAAGGTTTCGCCCACTTGGTACAAAATACAGTACCCGTTCAGCCCCCTTTTCCCGGAGCAAACGCTGCTACTCCCAGTTTGTCCCCCATGCCAAACTCGGGTGATAATGCTCCGGAGTTTGAACCTGGTGGCTCAGATGAAGTTGAAGTTGTGACAGGTTCACCGGCGGCAGCTCAAGTATTACAGTCTCCGGAACTCGTTTCGAGCAAGATATCTCCATTGCGATCCGAGCAAACTTCGGATTTCTCAACAGCTACGGTACCTCGGGCAAGTACTTCGCCAAGAATTCGCTTTGGTAGTTCTCCCTCTGTTCTGGGACCGGCAACCGATCGTGTGCAAGAACTGCAATTGCGACTATCGCAGACGGTGATTCGCCCGAAAGAGGAATGGCGGTTCGAACAACTCGAAGCGGAAGCCACCTCATCCTTAGAGAAAAGTGACTCCGTATCAGAACGCGAGCACTTGCGAGATTTGCTGGACCGCATTGCTCGTTTTCAACGTGTTCAAAAAGGATTCATCACCTCACCCGAAATTACCGGCATTGCCATGCCTGATCCAGAAAACGGTCAATTTACGGGACAGACGTCAAGAATCCGTGAACTTGCTGAACTTGATTTGAAATCGAACGATCCATTTGAGAGAAGGGTCTCGAATCCAGATGAGCCGCGTTATGATGCCGTAGGCCGCTTGAAACCAGTGTCTTCCCAGGAAAAGGAGGCACCCCGCTATGCATTGGTCGACGATAAGGGCGCAGTAGTCTCCTTTGTGACGCCCACTCCAGATTTGAATTTGCGACCCTATGTGGGTATGCGAATTGGAGTAAACGGCTCGCGTGGATTCATACCAGAATTCCGAAAGGCGCATGTCACTGCTGGGCGTGTTACTCTGATCGAAGATCGCATCCGCAGGTAATTGTCCTCAGTTATCTAATTGACTGCCAGTGAACTGTTTTCGGCACTTTAGCGCCAACTCGATATGCCGGCGATTCCGCCTGACGTTCTCAGCGGCGTAAGAGCCAGCAATGTGGCCTACGGAGTGCATCTTTGCGCAAGGCTCTTTTCAGCGTATATTGCAGGTGGCAGGAGCAATGCAATCGCGATGCCCGCAAATGGAGTGACGAGAACTCCACAATCCTATTGGCTACGGAAATATGAGCGAAGAAAACAAAGAATTATCCACTTGGGATCAATTGGTCGGAGAGCTCGGGGTAAACGTCACTGATGATGCCTTGGAGCGTCGTCAACCAGCCCCCAAAGAGCTCCCTTCACGGCGTCGGGGTATGATTGACAGAGAGGAGACGGCGGCTTGTCCGAGTGACTGGGAAGGTTTGGCTTCTTCGCTTGGCATCGAAGTACCTCGCGTAGTCGAACAGCCACCTATCAAAGAACCAGACGAAGGCCAAGTTAAGAAAGTTTCTGCTAGGGAATCGGATTCAGTTACGGTTGAAACAGAAGAAGTACAGGCTGAAATCAAGGTTGAATCAGAGCGGGTTGATTCGAGCGAATTCATAGAGCAAATCGACGACAACAAGGACGAGGCTGCCGAGTCACCTCGGATGACGGGTGAAGCTGCCCGCAGTGCCTTCGATGCTTTATTTGCAGCCGATGCAGCTTCGTGGGGGAGTGCATTTGTCTCTCCGCGTACTAATGTTGAGTCCTCCTTCTTGTTTAGTGAGGGAGAAGAAGCTGTTTTTGCTGATGAGATTCCTGACGATTCCATCGAGGAAGAAGAGGAGCCGAAGCGAGGACGACGAAGAAGACGACGTGGTGGTAGAGGTCGCGGTCGGGGAAAGACCGATGCAGGGGCCGCAGGGGAAGGCATTGAAGACGCAGAAATCAAAGAGCCCGCGGATCCCTCCAGCGAGGAACCAGCCGAAGCGGATTTGAGCGAAGAAACAGCTCCACCAGAAAAATGTCGTCGGCGTCGGCGATCGCGGGGCCGTTCTAGACAGAAGGATAGCCAAGAGTTGTCCGCAGATGAGGAAGATTCACGCATCAAGAAGCATGTCGCAACTCATGTAGGTGACGACGAAGATGATGAAGAAGATGACAGTCATGCAGACGACGATGGCGAAAGTTCCTCCACTGGTGGAAGCCGAACAACTCATCGTAATCTGCCCACTTGGGACGAAGCGATCGGCGTCATTGTGGACACGAATCTGGCTCAACGTAGTAAATCACCCGCCAAGCAAAGCACAGGTTCATCACGTGGTCGCAGTCGCGGTGGTCGCCGCCACAAAAAGTCGTGAATTTGCTAACTGCGGCTGATCAGTTCTCTAAGCAAACAGGAATCGACCATGAGCAGCGGTAGCGTCACTGGCATTGTTGTTGATATCGCTGGTCGTCGTTCATATCCTGCCAAAGTTTCTTATTCCGACGGGTTTATCACTGCCATTGAGCCGACCGACAGTAGTCCCTCGTCTTACCTGCTTCCAGGTTTCATCGATGCGCATGTGCATGTCGAAAGTTCCATGCTTGTGCCTAGTGAATTTGCGCGAGCTGCCGTTGCGCATGGAACCGTTGCGACGGTAAGCGATCCCCATGAAATAGGCAATGTGTTGGGCGTAGCAGGGGTCGAGTACATGCTCGACAATGCCGCAAGTTCACCATTCAAGTTCTATTTTGGTGCGCCCTCCTGTGTGCCGGCCACCACATTTGAAACAGCTGGTGCGACGATTACCGTGTCCGAAGTCGAACAATTGCTCGCTGATCCTCGAATTGTCTATTTGAGCGAGATGATGAATTTTCCAGGTGTGTTGCATGGTGATTCAGAGTGTCTTGCTAAGATCTCGGCAGCTCAAGCCGCCGGCAAACCAGTGGATGGCCATGCCCCCGGCTTACGCGGTGAAGAAGCTGCTCGTTATATTGCCGCTGGGATCACGACTGACCACGAGTGTTTCACGAAGGAAGAAGCACTCGACAAATTAGCGGTTGGCTGCAAGATTTCGATTCGTGAAGGTTCTGCCGCCCGCAATTTCGCTGCACTTTACACGTTGCTCGGTGAATATCCCCAGCAAACCATGCTGTGTAGCGACGACAAGCACCCAGATGAGCTTGAGCTGGGGCATATCAATCTTCTCGTGCGACGCGCTGTGGAACATGGTATCGACCTCTTCGATGTTTTGCAGGCTGCTTGCCTGAACCCGATTAAGCACTATGGCCTCCAAGTGGGTTGCCTTCGAGTAGGTGATCCTGCTGATTTTATCGAAGTGGATTCACTGAAGAATTTTCATGTCCTGCGGACTTGGATCGACGGCAATCTCGTTGCCGAGAATGGTACGAGTACCATTGAGCGAGTGGAACCAGCCGTCGTGAATAAATTCGTCGCTTCGACAGTTAAGCCCTCCGAACTGGCGGTGCCGGCATCGGGAAAAAGTTTGAAAGTAATTGAGGCGCTCGACGGCCAGTTGATCACAAACTGCATCCAGCATCCGCCAAAGGTGGAGAATGGTTTGGCAGTAAGCGACACCAATCGCGATATTCTTAAGCTCGTCGTCGTAAATCGATATGAGTCGCAGACGCCTGCAATTGCATTCATTAGCAATTTTGGGCTCACGCAGGGAGCAATGGCCTCGAGCGTGGCCCATGATTCCCACAATGTGATCGCAGTCGGCACCAATGACGACGACTTGGCCGCTGCAATCAACCTCGTGATGGAGGCGGGTGGTGGATTGTCCGCAGTTTGTCGCGCAGATAATCAAAGTCTGGTATTGCCTCTGCCAGTCGCGGGTCTTATGGCCACGGGCACGTGCGCTGAGGTTGCCGCTGCCTACAAGAAGCTGGACCGGGCAGTAAAGTCGTGGGGCTCACCGCTGCGGGCACCATACATGACCCTCTCGTTTATGGCCCTGCTGGTGATTCCCTCGCTTAAACTGAGCGACAGAGGATTATTTGATGGCAGCCGCTTCGAATTCACCCCTCTCTTGAGTTGAATGATGGACAAGTTTCTCCAGGCAGCAATCGACGAGGCCCGCGCGGGACTGGCCGAAGGGGGAATCCCAATCGGCTCGGTCCTGGAACTCGACGGCGAGATAATCGGTCGAGGGCATAATCGTCGCGTGCAAAAGGGAAGTGCCATTCTCCACGCCGAGATGGATTGTCTCGAGAATGCCGGACGGCTCTCAGCCCGCGACTACCGCCGGTCCACCCTCTACTCCACACTATCCCCTTGCGATATGTGCAGCGGCACGTCGTTGCTGTATGGCATCCCGCGAATCGTGATCGGTGAAAACCGCACTTTTCAAGGTCCCGAAGACTATGTCCGCTCGCGGGGTGTGGATTTAACCATCGTCGACGATCGAGAATGTGTAGAATTGATGCAGCAATTCATCGCCGCCCATCCGGAACTCTGGAACGAGGATATCGGGGTGTAGCGAGTGGATGGTGGTTAGTGGCTGGTGATTGGTGAATAGAAATACTTCAGTTACTAGCCTTATATCCTCATCTACTCGCCACCCACCACCAGCCGCTAACCACTGTTGCTCATGTTTTTCTCGCCGCGCATCTCACTGAAAGCTCTCTCACAGTTGTGCTACCGATTGGCGACGGCGACGAATGCGGGAATTCAGGACCGCAAGATCTGGTCGGACGAAGCAGGACGAGGTTCCTCCGCACAGCGTCAGGTTGCTGCGAAAGTCCGCGATGAATTGGCACTGGGTAATTCGATCGCGGATGCCATGCAGAAGAGCGGCGAATTCTATCCGCCATTGTTTCGCAAAATGATCGAAGTGGGGCAAGTCAGCGGCCGACTGGGTGAAATCTACAAACGACTCGGTAAACACTATGAACGGGTATTATCTGCCCGGCGAGCATTCTGGCAACGACTCATCTGGCCAATGCTCCAGTTGGGTATCGCTCTGTTCGTGATTGGCATCTTGATTTATGTCCTAGGAATCTTGCCGATCAACAATACCGCGGAAGGAACTCAGGTCGACATGCTCGGCTGGGGACTTGTCGGCACAGCGGGCTTGATCAAGTATCTCAACATTCTTCTTTTATTGGGGGTAGCAATCTTCTTTGTAGTCGAATCCGTTCGCCGCGGAGCTACCTGGGCACGTAAATTGCATTCGTTGACTTTGCAAATTCCAGTGCTGGGCGATGCATTGAAGACGCTCGCCCTGGCAAAATTTACCTGGGCGATGCAATTGGTGCTGGATACCCCCATGGATCTGCGGCAGGCACTGCCCTTGGCACTCCAAGCGACGGGCATCGATACGTATTCCCGTCACAGCCAGGATGTAGTGGACCGGATTCAGCGGGGACTGAGCATGACCCAGGCGCTCGCCTCTACCGGGGAGTTTCCTAGTGATTTGCTCGACAATATAGCTGTCGGAGAAGAGAGCGGCCGGCTGGTAGAAACCATGCAGCGTCAGGCAGAAGAGTATGAAGAACGTTCCGGCACGGCCATTGCCCTCATCGCCCAATTTGCTGGTTACGCCATTTGGGTCCTGGTTGCCGTGTTCATCATCGTCATGATCTTCCGGCTGTTTTCGTTTTATGTGAATACGATCAATAGCTTGGTGTAATGTTTAAAACTATATTAGTATTCTTCAACAAACCGCACCGCGTACACCGGTGGCAGATGGTTCGACACCGCTTGCCACGATTCGCCGCTGTCTTCTGAGACCCAGAAGTTGCCCGTGGTACTACCCATGGCGAGCATATTACCGGTTTGATCGACGTCGAGTGCATGTCGCAAAACGATGTCATACGCGTCTTCCGTCGGTAGTCCCTTTGTGATTTGCCGGAAGGTCCTGCCGCCATCAGTCGTCTTCGTGACGACAAAGCGCGCGTCTCTGGGAAAGCGCAATTCATCTTTCACTCCCGGCACAAACCAGGCCGTTCCCGGCTCATGGGGATGCACGGCGACGGCAAAGCCGAAGACGGCCGGATCGACATCCTTGATTTCCTCCCAATTCTGACTACCGTCGGTCGAGTGAAAGATGCCGTTGTGATGTTGAATCCACATGTGGTTGAAATTCTCGGGACACGCCACCATTCGATGGGGATCCTGCACGTTGGGATTGTAGGCCTGATCTGGGGGCATGTACTCAGCGCGTAGTCCGTTGCTGCAACATTCCCAGCTGGTGCCTCCATCGCGCGTTCTCCACACGCCGCCGCAGGAAATCGCCACCAACACATGCTGCGGATTGTTCGGATCGACCACGATGGAATGAATTCCCGGATCGTCCTTGCCTCCGCCGAACCAACTCATTCTCTCTTCACGATTCCAGAGTTCATCGACCAAGTGCCAGCGATCGCCCGCGTCGTCGCTACGAAACAAGCCGCCAGGGATCGTGCCACACCACAGGGTCTGCTCCCCGGCCGGTTCCAAAGCCCAGATTTCAGAGAGCGCCGCTGGTTTCATCTTCGGTGTTTCTGCCTCGGAAGCCATCCGTTCGGGAAGCATTGCCCCTTCGGGAAACGTCGGCGCTGCGATCTCATTCCAAGAAGCTCCTCGATCGGAACTGCGGTGCAGGTGAACCCCAAAATGCCCCAGAAACAGCGCCGCATACCAATTCCCATTGCGCGCATCGGCGAGCGACATACTTACCGGTGAACCTAGAAAGGCCACGTTGACGGCTTCCCACCGTCCAGCAGACGATCGCTTGAATGTGAAAAGTCCCTTGCGGGTCGAAACATGAATGATGTCAGCCATAAAGATTTAAACGTCTAAAATTTGCTCGAACAATAATATTCCACAATCCGCAATCCGAATCTCGTAACTCTTTTCTCATCCTCCAGATAGCGCTTGCATAACATAAACCTCTGAACTGTCCGAGATGGGATCAGACAAATTCACTCGGTCTTCAACGATTCTGCCATCGACAAAAAGCATGACATGCCGGCGCAGGCGACCATGTTCATCCATTATGTAACTTCGTAGTTTTTCTTTGCCATCAAGAGCAGCTTCCAGAGCAGCAGCGACGTTTTCTGCCGAGACCTCGACCGGTTCGCTGTTGACGAAAGCCTGCAAGTGACTGGTAAAATGAACTGTGGCCATGGCGAATTGATTATTGCCGGATGCAACGCTGTTGAAAAGATACTCCTTACTGTCATTTCGAGCCAATAAGATCGAAGCTGGCCGAGAAATCTGACCAGATCCCTCGGAGTACCTAGGGATGACACCCACGCTTACGTTGTTATGTCAAACAACATTAACCCCTCCCGTTTTTTCTCACGTCTATCCCGCACTTTGCTTTCTCGGCAAGCGGTGACGATCTACTGGATCGTGAATCTCACTCTTTTTATTGGATTGCTGATGTGGGTCGGAATGGACGGCAAATTCTCCCAGGCTGCTCGTCTGCTTTCACACGTTGCTCCTTGGGACAAGTCCGATTTGCAGATAGTGACTTTACCTCCCATGCTCAGCACAAGGGTGTACTTGCTAAACGCGTTAGTCATCGCCGGTTTCATTTCAGCAGTGGGGATTGTATGCGCCCTCTTCTTTGGAGCAGGCTCAACTCGGAGCCTGCGAGCCTGGTTGGCGGTAATGTTTGTGATGGCGGCTTGGTTGACCTTTTACACCACCTGGCCAGATTATGCATGGCGCGCCCAGGCCTGGCGAGTCAGCCGCAGCCTCCCTGCTCTAGAACTGCTCGCCCGAACGTTGCTTGACGATTGGCCCAGCCAAGATGGGCAACATCCCGCGATAGGACCATTCAATGCTTATCCGATTGGTAGTCCACGCACGCTTATGTTGCTCACCAAACCGCACTTGTCTGGCTCAAATCTTCGCATTTCAACCATCGAACGCGGAGATGGCCGAGACTTGTATTTTCAATTAACGGGCAGTGACGAAGGAGCCACCTTGGCCAGAATCACTGGGCGAAACCAACCCCACGCCTATTACAGCGGATTGGAAGGTGGATACCAACCTTTTCGGTCACATGCGCTGGGCAAAAACTGGTTCTTGGTGCAGTATCTTTATGCCCCGATTGTCGACGGTGGAGGAGCTTCCTCGGCACGGTGAGTGGCAAACCAATGCGTACTATTCTTCTTACTTATCGGAATCTAACTCAATCTTTTCCACTTCCTTCTGCCCCAGTCGCGAGAAGTTGATCGAGTCACCTAGAATCCGCATCGACTCTTGGTCGGCATGGAATCCCGAGGAGTTCTCAGCTTCGACATAATCGACATAGAAACTCGCCCGCCGTTGGTATTCCCAGGCTTCAGCTAATTGCTCATCAGTTGCTCCAGCCTCTTTAGCGGCTTTGATGTCATCGATCAGATCAACCAGGGCATTCAAGGCCACTTCCACCAAGTGCCGATGACGAGTTTGAATCGCTTCCGCACGTGAAACCAACTCGGCATCACTGTACTTATGACAAGTTCCGCAGGCATTATTCACGTTCAAAAGGGGACTGCGGACATGATGGTCACTTACTTTGGTGCCCCCTACACGCTTGTAAGGCATGTGGCAATCGGAACATGTCACTCCCGAGCGAGCATGAATTCCCTGAGACCAGGTTTCGAATTCAGGATGCTGGGCTTTGAGCATCGGGGCTCCCGTCTCGGCGTGAGTCCAATCCTTGAAGCCAATTTCATTGTAATACTCATAAGCGTCATCCACAGTAAGCCCATTTTTCCAGGGGTAGGTAAGTCTCTTTTTGTCTCCGCTAAAGTAATATTCGACATGGCACTGAGCACATACATAAGTTCGCATCTCCTGCCGACTTGCCATTTTGTTCACATCGTAATCAGAGATTCCCTCGCTCGACTTCACCGCTGCAATTCCCTCGATAAATGCTGGCCGTGTCACGCGCAAGGACATCGTCTCAGTATCATGACAGTCGATGCAAGCCACTGGGTGATTGACATGTTCCTTTGCCTCCACGTAAGGCAGAGAATTCAGTTTTTCGAATCCAATTAGAATGTCACCATCGCCAAGTTCTTTCATGGCCGTGTAGGTTGATGCGTGGCAGTTGATGCAAGTGCCCGGCTGACCGACTTTTTGCCGCTCGGTGTAGATCTGATCCTCGAGCATGTAGGCATGGCCTCGTTCCTCGCGAAAATCTTTGCTGAAAGCATAGCCTGCCCACATCCGCTTAAGTTGAGGGATCGTCTCAAGTTTGCTTTTCGACACAATATCTCTTGGATCGGTGTCATCGGGTACGCGAGGGATCGCTTCACTACCACCGTAGAGAGTCTGCACCATGTGGGCCGTCTTGAGATAATCGTCGTATTGCTGTGGAAAATTCTGACCCCAGACGGCGGGGTCAGTTGTGTCGTCCGTGATCTCAACAACTCGCACGATGGGTGTTCTTGCTTCTTGTTTGTGCTCAACAACGGTAGTGAGCACATAAACAACCGCGAAACACACCAGCCCTGAGACTAGAGCCACGAGTGCCAACAATCCGAGTGAACTTTTTCCGATTCGAAGCATAGTCGATTAGTCCTTGATCGATCGTAGCGGGTTTCTATTAATTGTCAGGAGTCGTGCCCCACTGTCGAGTGACAGCGGATGCAAGAACTGGTTTCTACTTTTCCAGCTTGATCAGGCAGTGGGTCTATGTCGTGAGTCAACTGTGAATGACAGCGACGGCAATTTTCCTCAACCACCTCCTGATTGTATTTGTGCATTTGAATGTTGTCTGGAAAGCGTCCGGTGGTAAATGCCCAGGAATGAAAGAATCCGTTGCGAGACTTGCAATAATACTTTTCCAGAAGATCGTGCGGTGCATGACAATCATTGCAAGTAGCAAACTTGCCATGCGAAGATTTCAACCAGGCATCAAGTTGTCTACGCATGACGTGACAATTCGCACATGCCTCTGGGTCATTGGTCAGGTATGAGGCCCCATCGGCATAGCCAAACGTAAAGAGCCCAACTCCGGTAGTAGCCCCTATTAGAACTGCGATCAAAACATACAAAAGAGAAGCGCTAATGAGTAGCTTACCACGACGAGTTGCTAGCCATCGCCGCATTCATGCACCTTGAAAAAAGTAATGTTTCAAAACTATTGGATAACTGAATTGACGGTTATATTATCCAACTGCGAGACGATGTCAACTGAATCCGAGTAAACAAACTCATGACATTGCTGAGAATCAATTCGAGCAACACTTTTAACGAAGTGTGCGAATATGCTCAGCCAGCGCGCTCTGCGGCACGATCAGTCGACGTCCAATACGAGTGCTCAGCGGCTCTGTAGGATTTCCATCAGCTAAATTATGCAGATAACTGATGAGCACTTCCGCTCGCTCGTCTGAACTCAGCAGATAGTGTACCCAAGCCCAGGATTCAGCGTAGTCCTGTTGGGTCATGTCGGCAGCAGACGTAAGTGACTCGAGCCGTGTTAGGTCCGGCAACCAGTTGTCAGATTCTGCCTGAGGCCCTAGCAGTTGGACGTGTGCTGAGTTAAAGCCCTGGCGACCTGCGCCGACTTCAAAGTATTCGGCTAACCCTTCATCAAGCCACAAAGGAAGATTTGGGATGGCAGCGTGAAGATAGCCATGCGACACTTCGTGGCGCAAGTCCTCCGCCACATGATCGCCCCAATAGGCGTAGACAGAGAGTTGCACATCGGTACCCAAGAAGATCGCCCGGCGGGACGCCATTTCCGGAAACCGTAAGTTCATGAATTCAGCGTATGCCGATTCGTCGGCATAAAGATACACATGGATCGGCGTGTCGGTAGGAATCAATCGCAACTTAGAATTGATCAATCCTCGTTGCTCAGCGATCTCGTCAAGCAATCGCTGCTTACGCGATATCTGAGCGTCGCTATGGATGATCAGCTGATCACGTGTAATCTCATAGGGAAAAGGCTCCCAATGCTGAGTTGGACGTACCAACATGCATCCTGCCAATGAGACACATGCCACCATGAGCACCGGGAGTTTTGACGATTGCCGCATAAAAAAGCGCCGTGGCGACTAACCGATTCAGGGCGCTACAACCATTTGCTTCGGCACCCACGCGGGGCGAATTGTAGCGGCCAGCTAGCAATTCTCGAAGGCCAAAAGTACCGGGTTCTGTCGTCTCAAAACGATTTTTCCTGGAATCCGATTGTATTTTCGCTGTGACCTCTACGATCTGTACTGTCTGGCGCACACCATTCCTCGCATCTCGTGGTTGTGACTTAAATTGGTGTAGAAAGTTGCTGTTTGAGCACAAGCCGGGGTGACTTATCTTGTCAGAAATGTGTCTACAAGGTGCAAGCAACAAAAAGATCTCCAAATGCTGATTCATCGCATGATCCAGTACTTTTCCGTCAGTAGTAAAATCATGCTGCTGTCGTTGGTGGTATTCGTCTGGATCGGCGCCAGCTTCCATACCCAAGTTGCGCGTTCTCAACTTCCCGATCCTGGTTCGATTCTGGAATCGAAAGATCCACCGAAGGAAAAATCAGTTCGTCCCATTTCTGAGTGGATTGAAGCTGTCAAGCAACGACTGGCCGAGGCAAAGTCCTTACTCTCTAGAGCAAAAGAGTCCGAAGATCAACCAGCATCTGCGATAGTCAGGCAAGTCGAGCTGCTGGATCGACTGGAGCTTACGCTCGCGCAGGTTGCGTCTGCTGAAGCAGATGTTCAGACAGCAACCACCAATCGAGACGAAGCGCAGACTCTCTTAGAAGAGTTTTTGCTTCAAGGTTTATCCGCATCTGAAGCGAGTTCGTTTTTGCTTTTGGACTCAAGCCGTGATCAGATAGACGACGCCAAGCAGCGCCTCAGACGACTTAAAGAGCGAGAAAGGCTGGCGGTTCAAGAGTTAGAAAAGGCTCGTACAGAGTATGAGGAGTTGGAGAAAGCACGCCGAATTGCCAAAGATGCATTGGACGCAAACGATGGAGATGCGAAAAGAATATCCCTCAATCAGAAACACGCCGTCGCAACGCTTGAGGCAGAAATAGCAGAAGCCACGGTTCGACGTCGTGTAGCTGAACTGAAAAGTGCACGTCTCGCCAGAGAGGCACAAAGTCATTACCTCAAGCTATTGGAAGAGAAAGTCCAGGTCTTAACTGCTAACGCACGATTTGATCAGAGCGAATTAAACTCTCTGATTCAGGTGCTTGAACAGCAAGCTGAAAAGATTAGCAACAGATTGTCAGAGGCAAATGCAAATAATACACGTCGCAAATATTTTGAAGAACAATGGATGCGGACACAACGTGAGCTCGATTCCCCGACGGGTGACAAAGATATTCTCCATGAAGAATTGCTTGCTTATCAGCTGGGCCGCAGCAATCTCGACGAACATGAAGAAATATTGAAATCGGCACTGCACCGATTGAAAGACTCTCAAGAAGTATGGAAGCGGCGTCAACAACTATTCGCCGAACGACCTGAGAGACGGCTAATTTCCACCTGGGAAGAAGAAAACGAAAAGTCGCTGTCTCACTTGGCGAGCGAGCAACGTACGGCAAAGGGAAAACTAGACGATTTGCGTAATCAGCTAAAGGCAACCACAAAACAACTTAGCGAGGCTGAAGAAGGATCGGAGAAAGCGAACTGGTTAGCCCAACAAGTGTCCGCATTGGAGGGATTGATTTCCACGCAGGAAGAGAATCTGCAGAGTATTGAATCTGCTCTTGAGCTGCAGTCCAAGCTCGCTCGTCAGCTCCAAACCGACTCTCTCACAGAAACTGCCCGAGAGCAATTGTCCGAATTCTGGGACAAATTGGAAGATTTCTGGAATGCCGAGTTGGGTGCCTTTGAACAGCCCTTGACGGTTCAGAAAGTTGTCAAAGCACTTTTATTGTTTTTTGTGGGCTTTCTGATCGCGCGGGTGATTAGCCGTTGGTTGGGGAAATATCTCTTAGGCAGGATGGAAATCGATGCCAGCGGTGCAGCGACGGTGCAAAGCTTATCGTTCTATTTGCTGATCGTGCTCTTCACGCTTCTAGCGCTTAGTGTCGTGAGAGTTCCCCTGACTGCATTCACCGTACTGGGTGGTGCCGTCGCGTTGGGAATTGGTTTCGGCAGTCAAAATATCATCAATAACTTTATCAGCGGTCTGATTCTCCATGCCGAACGCCCCGTGAAGATTGGTGATCTGATTCAAATTGGAGACCTCTATGGCAATGTCGAACACATTGGTGCTCGAAGCACCAGGATTCGCACGGGGGACAATTTGGAGATTATTGTTCCCAATAGCAAATTTTTGCAGGATAACGTGGTCAATTTTACGCTTTCTAGCGATAAGATGCGGACCCATGTGACAGTTGGCGTGGCTTACGGATCGCCAGTTATTGAAGTCACTCAATTATTGAAGCGAGCCGTGGTGGAAACTGGAAGAGCGTCGAAGGAGCCTCCACCGATCGTGCTGTTCCAAAACTTCGGTGATAATGCTTTGGAGTTCGAGGTCCATTTCTGGGTTCGTATGAGAACCATGATGGACCGCCGGCAAATCGAAAGTGCCGTCCGATACCAGATTGTTCAATTGTTCGCCGAATCAGGAATCACAGTTGCCTTTCCCCAGAGAGACGTACATCTCAACACGACTTCGCCTTTGTTTGTGCAACTCAATGGTGGTGAAACTGAACTACTGCAGAGCCAAGGACCTCAGTAAACAATTACTCTGTCGGTATCAAAGCAAGGATGATTTATGGCACACAATTCTAACAACGGCGGCACAAGTTTATTCACTAAGGGTTACCGACGAAAATCAAAGCCGGCAGCTCGACCAGGTGCGATTCATATCCCAGCTGGTGCAATCAAGCCCACTGTTCGAATGACATGCTATGGACCAACCGAGCTGAAAGACAAGCAGAACTGTTCCATCGACGAAATCCGTCAGATGCGGGGAAAGTATCCCGTGCAGTGGATTGACATTGCCGGCATGGGAGATGAGAAGCTATTTGAACAGATTGGTACTCTGTTCGGCATCCATAGATTGGCCCTGGAAGACGTCGTCAATATACCTCAGCGAGCGAAGGTTGAAACCTTTAAGGATCACCTATTTATCGTGTGCCAATTCCCTCGCCATGGGAAAAAGCACACCTTCGAGCAGGTCAGTTTCTTTATCGGCAAAAATTTTGTCATCAGCTGGCGAGAACAACCGAGTGATTGTTTCGACACGGTTCGTGAACGGTTGCAATTCACCGGTCGAGCATTACGCGATATGGGGACGGACTACTTGATGTACGCCCTTCTGGATGCCCTTATCGACAGCTATTTCCCTACTCTCGAGAAGATCGGTGAAGCCATTGATCGCATTGACGAAGAAATGGAAAAAACGATCTCCCGCCCCTTGATCATTCGGTTGCACGGTTTGCGGCATGATCTCCGCTTACTCCGCCGCATTATCTGGCCTCTTCGAGATGCCGTCGATTCACTGACCAATCGCCACCAATGGCTGATCTCTCCGGAAACGAGCATTTATCTCCGAGATTGCCACGATCATGTGATTCGAATCATTGACTCCCTGGAGAGCTACCGTGAAGCTTGTTCGGATCTACGCGACTTCTACTCCACGGAGGTCGGTAATCGTATGAACGAAGTGATGAAGGTGCTGACCATCATCTCCACGCTTTTCATTCCTCTCGGTTTCCTAGCCGGACTCTATGGTATGAATTTCGACCCGAATGTTTCTCCTTGGAATATGCCTGAACTAAGATTGCGATTCGGTTATCCGGCCATCCTCCTCTTGATGGGAGCGATCTCTGTTGGACAACTTCTTTTTTTTCGCCGAAAGGGTTGGTTGAGCTCACTTACGACATCCAATCCCAGCCATGCAGAAAAAAACCAAATTGCCCCAGCTAATGAGGAATGACTCGCACTGGAAGCGGCAGGAGAGGGTAGCGATTGAATCTGAGGTTTCAATAAGCCCAGCCGCGTCCTTCGAAGATGCCGGGTCGAGCGTTATGAGAGGGGTCAAGTACTGCTCATCGGTACGATATCGCCTCAGCTCGCGCAGATTTTCGCAATGTGTGCATTGATCTGGGAAGAAAGTTCAGATTACAGCGAAACTCTGCGAGCATCTTTGCATCCACGCATGATTGCACTATCTTGGCAGAGAATGCACCACTCATTCATTCGCGGAAAGTGCGTTGCAACTGTCACAACTGGTGGTGAATCGTTCTTGTAGATGGATCGTTCAATGAAAACGTTAATACGAAATGCCTCAGTTGTTCTCACTTCAGGCATTGAAAAGGTAACAGTGCTGATTGAAGACGATCGCATCGCCGCCGTGGATGCTGCCGTGCAAACACGAGCTGATGAAGTTGTCGATGCCAGTGGTTTGCACTTAATGCCAGGTGTGATCGACGACCAGGTGCACTTCCGTGAGCCCGGGTTGACGCACAAGGAGGACATTTACACGGCTTCGCAAGCTTGTGCCAAGGGTGGGATAACGACTTATCTCGAAATGCCCAATACTGTGCCGACCACGACAACACGAGAACGCCTTGTTGAAAAGCAGGCACTTGCTGCAGGGAAATCTCTGGTCAATTACGGCTTTTATATTGGAGCGACGCCCGACAATATCGACGAACTTCGTGCTGCCACAAATACGCCAGGGATTAAGATCTTCATAGGATCCAGCACTGGTGATCTTCTTGTCGATTCTCAAGAGGCCTTGGAACGAATCTTTGCGGAAACTACTCTACCGCTCACGGCCCATTGTGAAGATGAAGCTACCGTACAGGCCAATAAGACTCGTTTCGCTACGACAAACGACGTGGCTGATCATTCACGAATCCGTGACGTAACTGCCGCCATCACTGCCACTCGGCGAGCGATTGACTTGGCACGACGGCACCGTCACAGATTTCATGTGCTTCATGTATCGACAGGAGCGGAAACCGAGCTATTGGCCGACCATGGGGGACTTATCACTGCTGAGGCGTGTCCCCACCATCTATTCTTAAACACGGGAGACTACTCGCGATTGGGTACGTTGTTGCAGACGAATCCCTCAGTAAAGTCTGCTGAGGACAACGCACAACTTTGGCAGGCTTTGAAGAATGGAGCGATTCAGGTAATCGCCACGGATCACGCACCTCATACACTGGATGAAAAGCAAAAGCCTTATCCTCAATCTCCCTCTGGAATGCCTTGCGTGGAGAATAGCCTAGCGCTGCTTCTCGATCAGGTGAATCAGGGAAACTGTTCGCTGGAACAAGTTGTCCATTGGATGTGTGATGCCCCGGCCCGGGTTTGGGATATTGTCGGCAAAGGTCGCATTGTCGAGGGATACGATGCCGATCTCGTGTTGGTCGACCTGTCGCTTGCCCAAAGAGTACGAAACGAACAGCAGTTCACCAAGTGTGGTTGGAGTGCGTGGAACGGCGAAACACTCACAGGTTGGCCCGTGCGAACATGGGTCCTGGGGTGCGAAGTCTATCGAGCGGGAAAAATAAATCTCGATTGCCGTGGACGTGCCGCCCAGTTCGATCACGCCCGCGGAGGCTATTGGGCATCTTGAGATTGTGCGGCAGCGAATTGTTCGAAGTACAATTCTGGCTCGGATAGGAACTTTTTCATGTGAGCCTGAGAAGCAAATCGATAGCGAAGTCCCTGAAATAAAGTTTCATAGGCTGGCAATCCTGGTGTTTCTCGTTGGTCATCGATTAGTGATACCAAGCAGTTTCCTTGTAGAACCAGGTCGGCATTTTCATACAGACTTAGATTGTCCTTAAAGGATTTTTTTTCATTCGCGTCAGCGAACAGGAATAATCTGCCTCCTGCAATCAGTGGCTGGTAGGCGGTCCCCGCAATTCGTTTAGATTGATCAACAAAAGCAACAATGCTGTCACCGCCCAATACGGGTACGAAGTCACGAGGGTTTTCTCGAAATAGGGCTAATTCGTCGGCACCCGCCATGTGGTAGATTTTGCCGTCAAAAGTGGCTTTGTACTTTGATTTGCCTCGAACCCATACCCCTTGTTTCTGAATGGAAACCGGGCAGTATCCAGAAATGGCAGGCCGAGCGTAAAATTCCGTTTCCGAAACTTCTGGCTCACTTTCCTGGTTAATTGCCTTGGAATCTATTTCATCGGGTGTCGGGTAGTTTCCTGGTTGTGAATCCTTGGGATGGTCCTGAGTTTGCGCGAACCCTGATACGGATCCCCCTCTCAACTGTAAATCAGATTTTGCTTTGTCCCTCGATTCCACGTAGCGTTCTGGAGTGGCAATAAACAGCTTGCGATATCGTGCCGAAGCAAAATAGTAACGCATACCACCGATAGTAATCACCGTTTCCGGCAAGCCGGGAACCAGCTTCTTTTCGTCGACTTTGCTGACCGGACAGTAGCCCTGATCCACCAGATCAGTGTTCAAGTAACGATTTGGATTTGCATTGAATTCTGCTTGCTCTTTCGCATTCTGAAAGAAGTAGAGTCGATCCCGATAGGTCAATCCGAATTGTAGCTCTCCCGCTACCCGCTGTCCTGACTCTGCGAAAGCAACTATCGAGTCACCATCGAGCACAGGGAGATAAGCTTCCGGGGCAGCAGCGAAAATATCACGTTCCCTGATTCCGGCAAACAAATAGAGTTTGCCATCAAAAACGATCTGTATCTTTGGGTCACCCTGGATCCAAGTCTGTTTGTCTCGAAGACTAACAAGACAATAACCGTCCGCAACTAAGGTGGTTGCCGAATGCTTTAAGCTTCTTGGCCGAAAATTGTTTTCATCCGTGATGCTATCAATCGGAGATATCCGAGGGCGATTGGCAGCACTTATGGGGGAGGGTGGCGAGAGTTGTTGATTACTCAAGCGAGAAGTACCCTGTGCGGACACTGGTAACGCAACCAATTGCGTCAAGAAAAATGTGGTCCAGATCAGAGTGGCGAATCGCATGTTTGACATCGACGGGATTGTAATGTGCCTGGGCCACTGCCGCGACGCCGATCTTCCACTTGAAACGGATCTATAAAAACCTGAACACCGAGAGTTAGGCAAATTGGAGAAGTGGGCTGCGCAAATTGGGAAATCTAGCTATCATGGTTTCATGGCATTAGCAAATAGACAACGACTGGCACTCGTAACTGGCGGCGCAAGCGGTTTGGGGAGAGAGTTTTGCCAGCAGTTGGCGGCAATTGGATGGCATGTGATTGTGGCCGACGTAGATCTGACCGGTGCCGAAGAAACACTCTCGATGCTCGAACAAGCTGGAGGGCGAGGAAAGATTGAGCGGCTTGATGTAAGGGACTCTCTCGCCTGGCAGGAATTAACCGCGAAACTTCGCGATAAATGGCCCCGTTTGGATTTGCTCGTCAACAATGCGGGAATTTGTGCGGCGGGGAGAATCGGGGAAGCAGCTTTGGAAGATTTTCAGCGAGTAATTGACGTGAATCTCTCTGGTGTGGTGAACGGCTGTCATGCGATGGTCCCCTGGATGCGAGAGACTGCCCCGGGAGGCGCGATCGTGAACATCGCTTCCGTCGCCGCTCTGCTCAGCGCCCCGGCAATGGCGGCCTACAGCGTATCGAAAGCAGGTGTCGTTGCCTTTTCAGAGACGCTCTACAATGAGCTACGGCAATCGGGAATTGGAGTCACAGTCGTACTCCCCGGTTTTTTTCGTTCAAGACTTCTCGAACGCGGCATGTTCGACGACGAATTGTTTCGTCGAGTTGCTCAAGACTATACAGCAAGCTCTGTTATTTCGGCTGCGGATGTCGTTCGTGAAACACTTAGGGCCGTAGAAAAGAAAAAACTCTATGTCGCCTTGGGTCGGAGAGTTCGACTTGCGTGGTGGGCCAAACGCCTAGTTCCTACATGGTTCCTTCGTTTCGTCGCTCGAAGATGCGCTCATAATGAGGCCCGTCACGCCGAGCCAAAACTGTGCCAGCTGGAGTTACACCTGCCCACTGGAATCCCGGACCAAAGCGTTGGTTCGGCCAAGTTGAAGTGAATATATAACCAGATACTTTTGAAAATCTTTAACATATGCTCCACCTTAAATCTCCTACCGATGCCAGTTGGCTCGCACAAGTTGATAAAAACCTTGAAGAAGTGCTCATCGACCACGCTCATTGTGAGAAGAAAGCTGCGGGGACGGCGCTGAATCTTATCTTCCACTACGTAGAAGATCGTGAGCTGTGCCAGGAAATGACCGAGATCGTTAATGAAGAACTCGAGCATTTTCACATGGTCCTCGATCTGCTGGAGCGTCGCGGGATTCGTTTCCGCCGACTCAAGCCGAGCCAGTATGGAATTCGCTTGCATGCTTTGGTCCGCAAGAGTGAGCCGGAGCGTGCCGTCGATCGGCTACTGATCGCCGGACTGATCGAGGCCCGCAGTTGCGAGCGATTCCAAGCCCTGGCTGAGCATGTCTCGGACCCCGAGCTAGCAACTTTTTATCGAAGCCTGTTCGAAAGCGAAGCCCGTCATCATGCGACCTACACCCGGCTGGCGAAACATTTTGCTGCCGACGACATCGTCGAATCGCGACTCGCAGAACTTTACGAAGCCGAGGCTGCCATCATGGCTGAACGGGAACCCTTGCCGCGTATGCATAGCTAGATTCCCACGGAGAATCCACCTCCCAGCAGGCGAGTCGCTTAGGCCAAATAAAATCACAGGCTGGAAGCCTGCGCCACGCGCCGCTACAATAGCCCGTTTCTTGCCTTCAATTTAACCTAAATAAATAGCGGTACAGTCGATGAAAATAGCGATCATTGGTGGAGACGGAACGGGACCTGAGGTAGCAGCCGAAGGAGTCAAGGTACTCAAGTCGGTGGCTAAAATTGAGGGCTTTGCCGATCAATTGGAACTCACGAACCTCGATTGGGGCGGGGACCGCTATCTGAAAACAGGCGAGGCGCTTCCCGCGGATGGGCTCGATCAACTTCGCAAGTTCGACGCGATCCTGCTTGGTGCGGTGGGGCATCCAGAGGTGGCCCCAGGAATCCTGGAGCGTAAGCTCCTCTTGGACCTCCGCTTCGGCCTCGATCAGTACATCAATCTGCGGCCCGTCAAATTGTTTCCCGGCGTCGAGACCCCGCTCAAAGACAAGGGACCCGATGACATCGATTTTGTCGTCGTGCGTGAGAACACCGAAGACCTTTATTGTGGTGCCGGGGGCTTTATGCACAAAGGCACACCCCGCGAGGTAGCCACACAGACAGCCATCTACACCCGCAAGGGTTGCGAGCGCTGCATCCGCTATGCGTTCGAATACACCCGGAACCGCAACAATCCCAAAGGCAAAAAACTTACTTTGGTGGCCAAGACTAATGTGCTCACCACGGGGCACGACCTCTGGTGGCGGACCTTCAACGAAGTGGCTGCCGACTACCCCGACGTGGAAACCGATTATAACCACGTCGATGCCTGCTGCATGTGGATTGTCAAGAATCCTGAGTTCTACGACGTGATAGTCACCACCAACATGTTCGGCGATATTATCACCGACCTGAGTGGCATTATCCAAGGCGGTATGGGCGTTGCCGCTGGGGGTAACATTAATCCCGAGCCGGGTGGCGTGAGCATGTTTGAACCCATGGGAGGCAGCGCCCCCAAATACACCGGCACGGGCAAGATCAACCCCATCGCCACAATCAATGCTGTGAGCATGATGCTCGACCAACTAGGCCAGGCCGCCGCCGCCGAGCGTGTAATGAGCGCGATCATGCACGTCACCGGCACGAAAATGAAAAGCCAATCTGCCGGCAAAATGGGCTACAGCACCAGCGAGATTGGTGATCTGGTGCTCGATGCGCTGGCGTAGGGCCAGACTTGGACGTCATGCCCGGACCGCCACGCGATCCGGGAAAATCTTGTCTAATTCAACCAACTCCTGCCCCCACGCCCACCGTCTGTAACCAGGAATATGCCATCAGTGACGCACCCTGGGGTGAAGGATGCACTCCGTCTTGCGCCCAGTACTCGGGAGGTGCATACTCCACTGCACGGTCGAATATCGTTTGGAAGGGGACAAACCGGGCGCCCGCCTTGTCGGCGACCCGGCGGGCAGCGGCTCGATATTTGTCGAATTCGGGAAACCAACTTTCATCGACCGCTCCACAGCGGAGCACAAAGGGCTCACACACGACGAGCTTCACCTGGGGCAGAGCAGCTTTCGTGCGGGAGAGCAGGGCGTGGTAGTCCTTTTCGTAAATTTCCACCGTGCCGTCGTATTGGCCGCTGAGCTTGTGCCAAATATCGTTCACTCCAATCAAAATACTCAAGAGATTGGGTTTGATGTCGAGGCAATCCGTCTGCCAACGCTCAGCCAGTTGATACACTTTATTCCCACTGATCCCCCGATTGTAGCACTTGAGATTGTCTTCAGGTTGGGTTACTAACATTTGGGATGCCGCCAACCAGGCGTACCCGCTGCCAAATGCTGACTGCTGATTGACCAACGTGGTCTGGTCTCGATTTCGCCCCGCGTCGGTGATGGAGTCCCCCTGGAATAAAATGGTGTCCCCCGGCTCCACCAAAGGAGCCGAGCTGCTCGTCTCTGCGGCGGTGAGTTCCGCGGAGAGGGCCGCCCAACCGGCAGCGGTAAGGCCAGCAGACGAAAGCAGAAAACTACGCCGGTCATTGGAATCCATATAGGTTGCCTTGTCCATCAAGAGAGGGAAATTGCGTTTGGGATCGCATTTAGTTTACGTGTAAAAAGAAAAATGCCAACGGCCAAAGCAGAATAAAACCTATACATCCCAAGAGAAATAACTGAGTGGAAAGAGTTCTGTCCAACCGCATCAAGACAATTGTCAGAAGGATACTCACCAACAGGCAATGGTATGCGTAAGCTCCGATCGCACGCCACTGGGGGTTCCAGACGACGTCGATTGCACCGCTTAAATCTGTGTAGGGACTTCCGTGCAAAAGCTCGGTGTACGCCAAGCTAAAAAACACCAGGCCCAGAATCCCTTCCACAATTGCGTATCTGGGCGAGATCGAGGCCCCACAATCTCGGCATTTTCCCCGCAGCCACAGCCACCCCAACACGGGAACATTGTCCCGAGCACGGATGGGATGGTTGCATTTGGGACAGTGCGAGGCCTTCCAAATGACCGACATTCCTCGTGGCAGGCGATAGGCCACGACGTTCAAGAAGCTGCCGATACAAGCTCCAATAAAACCGAGCCAAAGGGCGGTGACAAAATCGATCAAAGAATCAGCATTCACAATGAGTTCGCTAAGCCATAACAATTT
Organism: uncultured Planctomycetaceae bacterium; assembly: GCA_937925545.1. Taxonomy (GTDB): domain Bacteria; phylum Planctomycetota; class Planctomycetia; order Pirellulales; family Lacipirellulaceae; genus Bythopirellula. Next base: position 61,017 of record CALALR010000009.1, on the reverse strand, counting down.
AGTAATATTGGTTCATCTTTTGTTGACAAACCATTAGTAAATCGGAAGAAATAGTACACCGTTACATGGATTTGAGGCTTTTGCGCCGATCGTTATCCTTACCCAACTGTCAAAATCCGCTCGCTCTGGGTTTCTTTGCGTCCCATTTCCTACTCTTGATTTGGTGCCTAACTGCCGTTGGTGCTACCGCCTTTCCTTGGATAAGATAGAGTCTGTTCCTCTTTCTGCCCACCTCAACGATTTCCATGACCAGCACTACGCCTGCGAGCGAATCTGATACTTCCGTAGGCGGCGGCAGTCAGAGCCTCCTCTCGGCGAGTTTTATCGGCCTGTTAGTGACCCAATTCCTGGGGGCTGCTAACGACAATATTCTGCGTTGGCTAGTGATTGGAGTCGGTAAGCAGTATGTCCAGCCGGATCGAGTCTCCTGGATCCTTGCCGCTGGTAGTGCGTCTTTTGTGCTGCCTTATGTGCTGCTCGCGGCGCCTTCAGGTTATCTGGCCGACCGCTTCAGTAAACAGAAGGTGATCGTCATCTGTAAGATGGCGGAAGTTGCGATCATGATCACAGCGGTCTTGGCCATTCAGTTGGGCAGTGTTTCTTTGATGCTGCTGGTCGTAACTGCCATGGGTGCCCAAAGTGCCTTGTTTGGCCCCTCGAAGCTCGGCAGCATTCCTGAGATGCTGCACGAGTCGAAGATTTCTTCCGCTAACGGTGTCTTGGAACTGACAACCGTGGTCGCAGTCACCCTTGGTATGGTCGGCGGCAACTGGTTGACTTCCGCGACGGGTATTAGAGGACAGGAAAATCTTTGGCTCTCGGCCCTAGTGATGATCGGTTTTGCGGTGGCAGGCCTGGCTGCGAGCCTGCTGATCAGAAAATTGCCGGTGGCTAACCCGCTGAGAAGATTTCCTTGGGATGCTGCCCAGCAGACCTGGCGAGATGTGGCCACACTTGCCGCAGATCCTGCCATGCTTCGAGTGGCACTGGGGATCATGTTTTTCTGGTCACTAGCGATGATGGCTCAGTTGAACATCGATCAGTTCGCCTTTCAGGGTGGTGCCACCAAACAGACTCAGGTTGCCATGCTGCTAGTGCCGTTAATCGTCGGCGTTGGTTTGGGAAGCGTGTTAGCGGGAGTCTGGTCGGCAGGGAGAGTGGAATTGGGAATTCTCCCCTTGGGGGCCGGCGGACTAGCTTTTAGTGCCGTGATGCTGTTTACCGTTGAAGGTGAACTCTATGATCCTAGCAAGCAGTGGACGGTGAGTTATATCGGAGCCGCATTCTTATTGTTCCTCTTAGGGACCTTCTCAGGGCTTTTTAATGTACCGTTGGCGGCCTACATGCAACGCTACAGCGATCGCAAAAATCGCGGCTCGATCCTGGCAGCTTGTAATTTCCTCACTTTCAGTGGTATGCTTATTTCCTCAGGACTCTACTGGCTGGCTGGAAGTCCCTATCTGCGGCTCAGCGCTCGAGATGTGTTTCTCATCTGTGGTGTAGTAACCCTCCCCGTGTTGATCTACATCGTGGCGGTAATCCCGCAGGCATCGATCCGTTTTCTGGCATGGCTTACCACCCACACGGCTTACAAGATCAGGGTTCATCAAAGAGAAAACCTGCCCGAAACGGGGGGAGCTTTGCTTGTTCCTAACCACGTCTCCTGGATCGATGGCTTGCTTCTGGTTGCCGTTTCACCTCGGCCTATTCGCCTGATCATCACCGGCGATCTGCTCACCAGCTGGTGGGCCCGTGGACTAGCAAAGATCATGGGGGCGATACCCATCTTTCGACGTACCCCAAAAGCAACCCGTTCTGCTTTGGAAACAGCCCGGGATGCACTCAACAATGGTGAATTGGTGTGCATATTTCCAGAAGGAAACATCAGTCGTTCAGGACAACTGCAGTCGTTCAGTCGAGGAACTCTGGAAATTCTGCGGGGGACCTCCGCAAGCGTCATTCCCGTCTATCTCGATGAGCTATGGGGAAGTATCTTTACCTTTCGGGGAGGCCGCTTCTTCCGAAAATCTAGAGGAGCCTTTTTTCGACCTGTTTCGATTTGGTTTGGTAAGCACGTTGATAATGTCAAAAAAATTCACGAATTGCGGCAGGCGGTTCAGGATTTGGGAGCCGATGCCGTTTCGGGACGAAAGGAACGTATGATGGCCTTACCGCGATTGATGCTGCGAAAATGTCGCAAGAGCTTGTTTCGGTTCAAGATTGCCGATTCCAGTGGAGCAGAGGCTACCGGGGGATCGCTGCTGATGAGAACCCTGATCCTGCGCCGACTTCTCCTGCGTGAAGTGATTGAATCCGATGAAAAGTATGTCGGCATCCTCCTGCCTCCATCGGTCGGAGCCGTCATCACGAATGCGGCAGTCACTCTCTCTGGGCGTGTTTCAGCGAACCTCAATTACACAGTCACCAACGACGTACTCAATGCCTGTATTCGTAAGGCGGGAATCCGCCATGTTCTTACCAGCAAGAAGGTAATGGAAAAACTTGATCTGAAACTCGATGCTGAGATCGTGCTTCTCGAAGATTTTAAGCCCAAGGTCAAACTCGCTGACAAATTGGCTGGGATTACACAAGCCTATTTGACTCCCATTCCCATCTTGGAACGCATGCTTGGTGTGCACCGTATGACGGGTGACGATGAATTGACCGTCATCTTTACTTCAGGTTCAACCGGTGAACCCAAAGGAGTCGTGCTCACAAATCACAACGTCGGCTCCAATGTCGAAGCGATTGATCAAGTGATCCATCTGCGCAGCGATGATACGTTGATGGGTATCCTGCCGTTCTTCCACTCATTTGGCTTTATGGTCACCTTGTGGACAGTTCTGGGGCTCGACGTACGATGCGTCTACCACTTCACTCCACTCGATGCCAAAATGGTCGGCAAATTGTGCGGCAAATGGGGAGTAACTGTTTTGCTTTCGACGCCGACCTTTTTGCGATCTTACATGCGTCGCTGCGAACCAGAAGATTTTGCCAAGCTCGAGATCGTTGTGGCAGGCGCTGAGAAGCTTCCTACGCCACTGTGCGAAGAATTCGAAAACAAATTTGGTGTCCGTCCGGTGGAAGGCTACGGTGCCACCGAACTCTCGCCACTGGTCTCGGTGAATGTGCCTCCGAAACGGTCTCAGAGCGGTGAAGTCGACTGCCGCGAAGGCACGGTGGGCCGTCCAATCCCCGGCGTATCTGCAAAAATCGTCGACCCCGATACAGGCGAGCATCTTGGTCCCGACACACCCGGCATGTTGCTTATCAAGGGTCCGAATGTGATGAAGGGCTACCTGGGTGACTCCGAGAAAACGGCAGAGGTTATTCGCGATGGCTGGTACGTCACCGGCGACATTGCGATCATCGACAAGCAAGGATTCATTCAGATCACGGGTCGCCTGAGTCGCTTCTCCAAGATTGGCGGCGAGATGGTCCCCCACATCAATATTGAAGAAGCAATTCAGGGCTTTGTGCAATCGCCCGAAGACGAGGTTGTTAAGGCTGTAGTAACAGCCGTTCCAGATGAGAAAAAGGGGGAACGGCTTATTGTGGTACATACCAAGTTGGAGAAGTCTCCCCAAGAGATTTGCGATCATCTCTCGAAGCTGGGTCTACCCAACCTCTGGCTACCCGGTTCCGATTGCTTCCTGGAAGTGGAGCAAATTCCTGTATTGGGCACCGGCAAGCTTGATCTTAAAGGACTCAGTGAGCTGGCAAAGAAACATTTTGCCAAGTAACGTTTAACTGCGAAGTATGGTACTTTAGCCGAGCCGAGTATTCTAAATGGAACTCCAGCAGAGCGAAGCGAAACCTATTCTCCAGCCACATTCCACTCGTCACGAACCACTATCAAAGCCTACCCAAACACGCGCTCCAATAATTCGTCGCTAAGCCACTGCTTGAGTGAAGGGTTATCAATATCCAGATCCTCACGCATTGATTCAAATGTGTCTGGGCTAGAATTGGTGGGAATAATCAAGTCACGGGAAAACACGGCATCAAATGCCGCTTCAATAATCGGCTGATCGTCACGAATTGGCACAGTGTTTTCATCTGCCGAGCGTTGCAGCCATTCCACAGTCAATGCTAAATCCAGCAACTCCGCACCTGGCATAACCTCGCTCCGCAACTCTGCGAGAGGGTTCGCTGCGGGAATTGATTCACTGGTAGCCTGTTCTGAGCTAACAGCTAGGAGGCCACTCGTCCCATACTGTGCTTGCCAGATCAATAAATCGTCAAGGTCGACATCGGTATCGTTATCAGCGTCTCCATCGTTTTTAGTTGCAAGTGGCATGGGTGTGCCATAGCCACGTTGCCAGTGTAGGAAATCGCGGCCATCTACATCGCCGTCGAAGTCGAAATCGGCAGAAGGGGCTTGTATTTCTAAAGCCCCACGGTCAATTCTCGTACCAACGATCCTTGCGAAGCCCGGTCCACGTTGATCGAATGTCGGCGCTCCTGCAATCCCAATGTTGCCTGTACCTAGTGCGGGACTAATCGGCAACAAAGAATGCGTAGGTGTCGGTCCACCGTTGTCTGCCAGCGGTGCCAGACGAGGGTCTTGGTTGAGAATGTTGTTCGCCCCATTGATGGTCGCACCAGTGGTATTGCCGATGAGCGAGTAGTTGGCAGTCACAGTGCCGCTTAAGTCTTCATCTGGTCCGCCCGCATCGGTGTTGCTGCCCACAATTGTGTGATCGAGCGTCACATTGGTCTGTACCCGGCTGAGACCACCGCCGGCCCCGCCGCCAAAAGGACCACTGGCGTCAGCGTCTGCCGTATTAAATGCGATCGTGCTGTGGTCGATCGTGGCGTCGCCATTGCCGGTCAAGGCGATCCCACCACCGGAGATCGCACTAATGTTATCCGAAAGGGTGCTATTGGTCATCTCGAATGTGTGACCTAGATAGCTGGCCACACGCACTCCTCCACCATTTCCTGAGGCAAAATTGCCTGAGATCGTGCTGCTGGTGATGGTTGTCGTGGTCGACGAGAACGTATTAATATCAATTCCGCCGCCGCTGGTTCCCGCTAAACCAGTGCCGATTGATTGATTATTAGTGACATGCGATGCAACGAGTTCGAAATTCTCACGAACGCGAATACCACCCCCGCTTCCGAAAGTTCTGCCACCGGTGAACGTTAGGCCAGAGATTGTTACATTCTGCGCCGAAGTGTTGTCGCCGTCGTCGATGTCGATCACTCGTGAGTCCTGCTGGGCATCGATCGTTAGCATGTCCGCTCCCAGACCGATGATGGTCACACTGTCGGTGATCTCAAGTTGGCCGAGTACCAGGTTGATCGTTGATCCCCGCAGCGCGGTGTCAAAGGTGATGGTGTTGGCACCTAGATCGCCATTGGCCAGGCCCAATGCTTCGCGAAGCGACAGATCGCCAACGGAATAATCGCCGTCGCTTTCATCGATGGCCGTATCGACGATCAAGCTTGGGTTGGGGATCCCTTGCCGCTCATAAGCGCCGATGTCGATTGTGAGGCTTCCACCTTGGGTGGCTTGGCGGACTCGTAGAAAAGGATCGCCACGTTGGTCAAACTCAGTGGGCGAGGATGCGATGGAGGGGTCCCCGGCATCCAGTGCCGGGCTGCCGGGTAGCAGTGCGTGGGTTTTCGTTGGGCCGCCGTTGTACGCCAAAGGTCCCAGCAGTGGGTCGATGTTGGCCAGATTGCCATTGCCCAAGCCAATCGCGAATACCTGCGGCCCGCTCAGCCCGCTGGTGTTGCCAAAGAGACTATAGTCGGGGTCAAACACGCCGCCGGGGTCGTGAAACAGATCTGGATTCGTACTGCCGGCACCGACGGAGTTCTTGGCGACAATCGTATTACGGATGGTCAGCGAAGCTGCACCTGCCGTGGTATCGTTGACAAAAATGCCGCCCCCTTCCGAGCCAGTGCCGGCCGTTGAATTCGTAGCGATCGTACTTTGCTCGAACGTGACTGCGGGAGCGTTCACCACATAGATTCCGCCTCCATCCGCACCGTCTCCCAGTGTGCGGTTTCCACTGACAGTGGCCTTGTTAAACGTGACGGTATTAATTGCGAATGTGATGATACCGCCTCCCCCTGACTGGCTTCCGGCCGTCGAGTTTGAGTCGAAGTTGCTATTTGTGATGACCGTAGGTCCGCCGCCAGCAACGATTCCACCCCCATAGGAGCGATTGCCTTCGGTGTAGTTGCCAAAAACACGACTGTTATTCATCGTGAAACCGTCGAACACGAATGCGCCACCGCCCCCCGCCTCGTCGTCAAGGGTAAAGTTGCCGCTGATCGTGCTGGAGTTGACGATCAGATCGCCTCCCACCCGCAGGCCACCGCCCTTCGACTCGTAACCCGCGGTATGGTTGTTACTTACGATTGAGTTGGTCAAGGTAAGGGTTCCAGAAGCCCCACCGTCGAAGACCCCCCCGCCACTGGAATCTGGACCTGAGGTACTGTTGCCTGAGACAGTGCTGTCGGTGATGGTCACCGTTCCACCAAAGGCATAAATTCCTCCCCCCTCGGAACTAATTCCAGAAGTGGAATTCCCAGAAAGCGTGCTTCCCTGGAGCATAACGTTGCCGGTGGCCGAGGAAATACCGCCACCTGGAGAAGCGAGTCCTGCAGTGCTGTTGTTCAGAATGTTACTGTCGATGACTGTGATATCGCCATTGCTAGTAAAGATACCGCCACCGCGGCCAAAGACCGTCCCTAAGGTGCTGTTTTCAGAGATCGTGCCCCCGGTGATGACCACGTCGCCAGAGGTCGAAGCTACAGCCCCACCTGGCGCGTAATCGCCCGTGGTGCCGTTCTGCGTGATCACAGAATGTTCAATCGTGAGCGTGCCGGAGCTGAGAAACCGCACTGCTCCGCCTCTGAATGTCAGATCTGCGGTGCCGCTTCCGTCGCTCGTGGTTCTGCCTCCGGTGAGGGTCATACCCCGCAGCGTGACGTCGCCGGTCGCAGAGATGACGTTAAAAATGCGCGAGTTCTGCTGGGCGTCAATCGTGAGTAATTCCGCGCCCGGTCCGTCGATGGTTACCCCTTCGCCAATTTGAATTTCACCCAGTTCCAGGAGAATTGTCTGCAAAGTGCCAAACACCACGCTGTCGAATTCGATCGTATCAACATCGGTCCCATTGGCCAGTTCCACGGCTTCGCGTAGCGACAAGTCTCCAACGGAAAAATCCCCGTCGCTTTCGTCAATCGCGGTATCGACGACCAGCGTGCCGGACAGGTTCTGTCGCTCGAACGCGCCCATGTCGACCCGCAGTCCGCCGCCCCCATCAGCAACACGGGTGAACGGCACACCCCGTTGGTCGTATTCGCTGGGACTGAACACGATGCCGGGATCGCCAACGTCGATGCCTAAACTTCCCGCCAGCAGAGCGTGTGTCTGTGTTGGCCCTCCGTTAAATGCCAAGGGTCCCAGGCTGGGTTGCATACCGGTAATGTTTCCCACACCGACGAGACCGCCTGGGTCAACACCGATCAGACTGTAGTTGACGTTGAGCGCGCCATCCGGGTCAGGGGAAATATCTGGGTTGGAAGTACCGTTGTTGCCAGCGACGATGGAATTGGTAATTGTCAGGGTTGCGTCGTAAGTCGAATCCGAGAGAAAGATTCCAGCTCCAAGCGAATCTGAGTCCACAGTGCTGTTACCAGTAATAGTGCTGCTGATAACCGTTACGTCGCCAAAGCTGGAAAAGATGCCACCGCCACTGCTTGATCCCACTCCATTCCAATCGGTTCGATTGCCGGAAACCGTGCTGTTGATGAGCGAAATTGGGGCATAAACCGTACGAAGTCCCCCACCGTTCGCGCCAAGTCCACCTGTTACGTTGCCCGAGACGGTGCTTCCAGACACCACTAAGCTCCCATACCTTTGAAAGACCGCTCCGCCATCGGAGTCGTCGCCAGCCGTAGTATTTTTAGAGATTTCGCTATCGGTTAGCGTTACTGTACCAGAGTGGACATAGATACCCCCACCAGCAGTCCGCTGATCCACGGTTCTGTTGTTTGTAAGCGTACTACTGACAAGCGTTACCGAGCCATTTGTTGTCTTTAGGGCGCCACCCCGGGAGAAGTAACCGGTAGTACTATTATGTGAGATGATAGTTCGAGTGAGTTGTACATGCCCATCCTCCGCGAAAATCGCGCCTCCCTCCGCTCTGTCACCCGATGTAGTGTTTCCCGTGACAATGCTGTCCTCAAGTGTCAGGTTTCCATTCGAAAGGAATCTGATGGCGCCGCCACTGTAGCTTGTATTAGCGAACGTTGCCGCATTACCCGTTGTTCTTCCACCCGTGAGCGTGAGCCCGTTGATCGTGAAATCGCCAAGGCTGGTGTCGAAGTTGAAGATGCGCGAATTACCACCAGCATCGATAATTAATTGATCGGCACCGGGACCTTCGAGCGTTACCGTGTCGGTGATCGCCATCTCGCCCAGCGCGACGTTGATCGTTCCCGTCACGCCAGTCAAATCGACGTTGTCGGCACCCCCGGTGTTGTTAGCATCAACGATTGCCTGACGCAGACTTCCTGGGCCAAAGTCGTTGAGATTAGTCACGGCAAACGTCGCCAGCATCCGCCGGTCTTCAAGTGATTCAAACAAGAGACGACGTCGATGAGGGGAGACAATCGCTGAGCTACGACGCGAAAGAGAACTGGAACGACGGTTCCGATGCTTACCTCGCATGGGATTTTCTCCAAGGGGTAATTCGAAGAGTGAGGACCGACTCAACTACGCAGCAAGAACTTAAGAGAACTACCGCTCAGCAATCGGCCGGCAAAGTGGGACAGATTTACCACTGGTCTACCCAATAGGAGATCGCCCTCTGGGCCAACATCGACATTGGAGTCAAGCCTGTCGTGGAGCCATTATAGCCGGGCTGTTAAAGTATCACAATTAAATTAGGTAAAAATCTCCAGAACTGCAGAAACCATCGGTTTACTGCAGTGCACCACGTGTAATTCTGGAACTATAGGTGCTCGGCAAAGCGCTGAGAGGAGTCATGCAAAGACGCATCAGAACGAGTGGCCCAAAGCATGGGGTAGCTTTGACCGCTGGAATGGCGTTTAAGGGAATACATGCAAGACGGCCAGGTCGAAACTGCGCATTAACGTAGCGGATCGAGTCGACGATATTCCGGTTCAGCGAGTCGCATTTTCATCATGTTCGGCCAAGCGCACATCAATTCGTGCCTCGCTTTGCTTCCGCGTCTGATACGCGATCCGTACCAACTCTTGTTGTCTTTCAGAAGTAATTCGAGGCAGACTCATGGCCAAACGCTCGATTCGATCGGGTTGTCGTTCGGAAGCCTGGGAAAAGCCGCTAAGGAAAGTCATCGTGTCAGCGAAGTTGCGGTCTGCGGTCAAGCCAACCAGCGGTTGAATTGCCTTGGCAAAGATCTCCAGGCTCGTCCGATCGATCCGCAAAAAGGTGTCCAATTGTGCCGCGACGTAGGTCCTTCCATTGGTTTCCACCATCGAGCCACTTCGCAGCAGGAGCACGGATTGAGCATGAACGGGCCGTGTGAATGGTTTCCCTTCGTAGGCCCCTTCGCCAAACATCACGATTCGATTCTGGGCATTCTCTTCACAGGTCTCCTCGACGATGAACAGCTTGCCCGTGGTCCCCATTCCATCAGCCAGGCGGAAGCTACTCTCATCGATGCGTTCTACACTGACGCGGGTTATGCCCAGTTGTTTCCAAATCTCGACCAAAGCGTCGGGGTTTTGAGCCATGAATGTGAACATGGCGGGATCACAGTCGACGACTTGCGTGGGCAGTCGACGATAGAGCGTGCAGTCGTCGATCACTTGCTTCATGGGTTGCCGATAGCGGGAATCAATCTTCGCAAAAGGAATTGCGGAAATTGCTGCCCGGCGTGCCTCTACAGAAGTGCTGGCCTCATGGGCTTTGTTTGCCGCGACCGCTCTCCCTGAGAGAGCGACAATCGTGCAAACAATGAGCAGAGTAACCAGTAATAAGCAACGAAACTGTTGCCAGTTGGATATCTTACTGGAATCGAGCGCAGAGGCGCTCTTCTTGCGCAGACAGCAAACCATGCATCCCCCCCTTACTGTTCCGCAGTGCATGAGAAGCTCTGCGGGTCGTAGAATCTATTCGGCTACAAGGCCGGTCACTCGTCAGCAAATCTGAGATTGCTGCCCCGAGTGCTAGCACTTTCGGGCTGCCCTTGTGGCGAGCTGTGCGATCTAAGACAATCCCGCCGCAAGATTCTCGGTGCACAATCGCTAGCAATAACATGCAAACCTCTCAGCTAATAAAGCGATTTATTCTGCTCGCAGCAGCAACGGCTTGTTTGCTGGTTATAGGGCGTTTGCTTGGACCTCCATTCAGCGAATGGCAACAGCGCCGAATTGCCTACCGACTTGTTGCCAAATTGGAGCAGACAGAATCTGACAACAGCCGGGTCGTTTTGAGGCAAATTGCCAGCTTGGGGAACTCTTCGATCGGTGCTCTGGTTGCAGCAGCAGCCTCCGAACAAGCCGACGTCGCGCTTCAAGCAAGGCAAATCATCGATGAAATGCTGGGGACCTGGAAAACCACAGCCGAGGCAAATACGGAGTTTGACTTGGGAGTACCAACTCGTCTGCTTGCCCAGGCATTGGCTGAGCAGATCACCAGATTCGGACCTCTCGGCCAGCAATGGTCGAGCGACTTAGCACTGCAACTTGTTGAAATCGCTGAACAAGTGCCAGCCGAGGATGCTACGTTTATTCTTGCTGATTGCAGCTTGGTCTTGGAACGTGTGCCTGCGGTCGGAACTCGAATGCGAACCATAGGCGAGCCGAGGACTTCAGCCGCAGTGCTGGAATCGCATTTCTCGACGAGAGATCAACCTGACCTCGCTTTGTTGAGCATTCCAAGTGAGCAAGCAATTGCGTCCCCACCTTCCAAGCCCACTGTGGTTGCTGATGCTGTCACAAAGAGTCCCTCCCAGGGGACCGATTTCCCTGGGCCATTTTCCCGGCCGCTGCAAGTTAACCCTCAAAAGTCACCGCTCGAATCCACAATCGAATCTCTCCCAACCAAACCAGAGTTCAATACCGACAGGCCCCCAGATGTAACAGAACTGGAGATTTCTTCGCGGTCGTTGATCGAACCACCAGCGCCGGATGAAATGGAATCCCAGATCGCCGCGATGCGAACTCAGAGTACTCGTGCCTTGTTGGAGCGATTGGCTGTGGCGGATTTTTTCGCTACTGGTGCGATCCGGCTGGTGTTGTACGACAGGGGAATTACCGACGAAGAGCTTTCACTCGTCGAACGACTTTTATCCAGCGATCCGGCAGACCGGCTACGCCTTGTCCAAGATCTAAAGGTGTTGCCTGCCCGAACGGCACGGCGTTGGCTGCGAGAACTGCTTGGTGACGATAACGCTGAAGTCCGTTTACAGGCACTCACGGCATTGGCCACAAGTAATGACCCGAAATTGGTGGGACTCGCACGTGAGATGGCCGTCAGCGACCAAGATGCTCGTGTGTCCGAGTTGGCTGCGAGAATCATTCGGGAAGCGCGATAGCCCGCTTGTGGAAGAAATCTTGGCCATTGCTTCCGGTATAAGTGATGCTGAGCATCTGACGAATGTGACTTGGTCTCCCCGGAAGTATGCTGCGTGGATAAACTAGATCGCTGAGAATATCGGCCGATTTGACTCTTGATAAACCGAAATCCAAGCCATGGAAGAAATCACCACACCTGCCAATCCCACCGATCATGGCCCCGTTGAAGATGTTGAAGTCCGCGGCCATATCATTGACAGTCTCATTTTGCCCAAGGTATTGGATTGCATCACCACTTCTGGTGGCTCATTTCGCATCAAGAACATCAGCATCGGTCAAGAGCGTACCGATCCCAGTTTTGCCTTGGTCGAAGTTCGTGCAGGTACCGAGGAACAATTGCAGGAGATACTTGCCCAGATCGCTGATCACGGTGCCGTTCCCACTGCGGGGAGCGATTGTCATGTGGTAGAAGCCGACATCGCAGGCGCGTTCCCGGAAGGTTTTTACAGCACGACTAATCAGCAGACGGAGATTCGACTCGAGGGGAAATGGTATGCCGTGTCCGATCAGGAAATGGATTGCGGGATCACCGTCGATGCAAATACTTCGGCGGCTCGGTGCATCGCCATGTCGGACGTGAAAGTCGGCATGCCGATCGTCGTGGGTCACGCGGGGGTTCGTGTGTTTCCGCTCGAGCGCGCCCAGCAAGATCACGCATTTGCCTTCATGAATAGTGCCGTTTCGACGGAGAAGCCCAAGGGGGTCGTCATCCGGCAGATCGCTCAATTGCTTTTTGAAAATCGCCATGGACTGGGCAAGTCCTTGCTCGTGGGAGGCCCGGCGATCGTTCACACCGGCAGCGGACACCTAGTCTGCGATTTGATCCGTGACGGCTATATTCACAAGCTCTTTGCGGGTAATGCGCTGGCCACACATGACATTGAACAGGCTCTTTTTGGTACAAGCCTGGGGGTCAATCTCCGCGAGGGAAGCCTCGCCGACACGGGGCACGAACACCATTTGAGGGCGATTAATCGGATTCGCCGCGTAGGTTCGATCCAGGATGCTGTCGAGCAAGGTGTGATTCAGTCGGGAATCATGTATGAATGCATCAAGAACGACGTCGAATTCATCCTCTCCGGCAGTATCCGCGACGACGGCCCGCTGCCGGATGTCGTCACCGACGCTATCGAGAACCAGCGCCGCATGCGAGAGAGTATCCGCGACGTGACTTTCTGCCTGATGATCGCTACGACGCTTCATTCCATCGCTGTAGGAAACCTGTTGCCAGCCAGTGTGAAGGTAGTGTGTGTTGATATCAACCCTTCGACGGTGATCAAACTTAATGACCGAGGCAGTTTTCAAACAGTGGGTTTGGTAACCGACGTCGAACCCTTCCTGCGAGCCCTTGTAGAAGAAATCAAACGCCTCGAAAAGTAACCATTGCCTACGGCATCGCACACCAGCAAATAAACCTTCCATGCCATCCAAGCCCCACATCCTTATGTGCCCGCCGGTGCACTACGGCATCGAATACGAAATCAACCCCTGGATGAGCACCGCTCGGCAAGCGGATCACGACTTGGCATGTAAACAATGGGAGTCGCTTCGGCAGATCTTACTCGATACGGGAGCACAGATTTCCGAAGTGCCGCCGGTCACAGGTCTCCCCGACTTGGTGTTCACCGCCAATGCAGCGATCGTTTTTGGCAAACAGGCTATTCTCGCACGATTTAAGCACCAGCAACGTCAGGGCGAAGAACCTCGCTTTCGCCGCTGGCTTGAGGACCACGGGTGGGAAGTTCACGAGCCGCCAACAGATTTTTCCTTCGAAGGAGCGGGAGACGCACTCTTCTGCGGTGATACACTCTATGCCGGCTACCGTCAACGCAGCGATGCTAGCGGGCATCAAAAGATTGGCGAATTCTTAGGCGTGAGAGTACTACCCCTGGAATTGATCGATCCCTATTACTACCACCTCGACACCTGCTTCTGCCCCCTCACCGTCGACGAAGCAATTTATTTTCCCGCCGCTTTCGACGACTACGGCCAGCGGGTCCTGGCTGACTCCATTCCTAAACTGCACGCTGTGGAGGAATCCGAAGCTCGCAGTTTTGCCTGCAATGCCGTAGTGGTGGGTAGCAGTGTAATCACAAACACAGGTTGCCCAAAACTTCACGCTAAGCTGCGTATGCTAGGCTATGAACCGGTCGAGACTCCGCTGAGTGAATTCGTCAAAGCCGGAGGCAGCGCGAAGTGTCTTACACTAAGGCTCGACGGCGAGGAAGCAGCGGGGTGGAAAGCTGAATCTATCAGTTAGATCCAATTCCTGGTCATCTACCAATACCGATAGCGATAACCGCCATTCCAGTAGGGAGTCATCACATGGTAGTAGCCGTAGTTGCCGTACAGATTTTGGTAGCTGCCAGGATACCATCCGCCGTAATAGGAATAGGTTGGGACGGCATAAGGATAAACTACCGGTCGCTGGACATAATAATACCCCTGGGCATTTGCCTGGCTTGCTTCGCCGACCAGTATCCCGGCAACCAACAACGCCGCACCGATTAGACTTAGCATTCTCATAATTACACTCTCCTGATTTGGCATACGATCACGCCACATTGTGATCTATGTAATTTATGTGCAAAAATTGCGCCGCGAAATAGATATTAAAAAATCGCGGATTTTCCTCGATTCAGGCCGCAGGGCGGAATCCAGATTGCTCATTCTGAGAACAACTGTACTCGAATTGATTGTCTTTGAACGGATTGAATAAAGAAATCAGAAGCTCGTTCTGCAGAATTCTCTGGCCTTAAGTGGAGGCGCCAGAGGCCGTTAACGAGTGTCGCAGATTCCAATCCCAGGATATAATCGCTCCCTCATCACAATCTCCAAAAAGACCTTACGGAAATGACAGTGTCAAAGAAAAGTCGTCCGCGTAGTGAAGCAGCTTTCTCTAAGGCCCTCAACTTGATGCCTGGGGGCGTGAATAGCCCGGCCCGCGCTTTTGGAGCTGTCGGTGGTACACCAATTTTTATTGACCGTGCCGAAGGGGCCTACCTTTTCGATATCGATGGCAATCAGTACATCGACTACATCGGTTCTTGGGGACCGATGATCTTGGGGCACCGCCATCCGGCAGTCGTTGCAGCTTTGGAGGTGGCACTCGCCAGGGGGACTAGCTATGGAGCTCCCACTGAGGCTGAAAGCGAGCTAGCCGAGCGGATCATCGATGCCGTGGCCTCTGTCGAAAAAGTGCGTTTGGTCAGCTCTGGAACAGAAGCCACGATGAGTGCTGTTCGCCTGGCACGCGGATTTACGGGCCGAGATATCATCATCAAGTTTGCGGGCAACTATCATGGACATGTGGACAGCCTATTAGTGGCCGCGGGGAGTTCAGCGGCAACGCTGGGAACTCCCAACTCACCTGGTGTCACAGTCGGCACGACCAAGGATACGCTGGTTCTGGAGTACAACGATCTCGATAGACTGGAAAAGGCCTTTGCTACCCATGGCGAAAAAATAGCTGGCGTGATTCTTGAACCCGTTGTCGGCAATATGGGTGTAGTACGCCCAACTTCCGAATTCGTTGAGGCGCTTAACCGACTCACGAAATCTTACGGAGCGCTCTTGATCTGCGATGAGGTCATGAGCGGTTTCCGCGTGGCGTTTGGTGGAGCCCAGCAACTCTTGGGGCTGAATCCCGATCTCACAACACTTGGTAAGATCGTCGGCGGTGGTCTCCCCGTCGGAGCCTATGGTGGGCGGGACGAGATAATGGATCATGTGCTCCCAGCGGGCAAGGTGTTTCAGGCAGGCACCCTCAGCGGCAACCCCCTGGCGACAGCAGCCGGTTGTGCGACTCTAAAGATTCTCAAAGAACAGCCACCCTACGACCGTTTGGAACAACTCTCTGCTCGGCTGGAAGCGGGACTCCATCACGCTGCCAAAAAGGCAAATCTGCCTCATACAATTGCTCGTGTCGGGAGCATGATTACGCTTTTCTTCAATCGAGAATCGATTGCCAGTTGGGAACAAGCGAGCCGCTGCGATACTGAGCGATATGCAGATTACTTCTGGGGCATGATGGACCGTGGGGTGTATCTTCCTTGTAGCCAGTATGAGGCACTCTTTGTCTCGGCGGCACACACGGAAGCCGACATCGACCGCACGATCGCCGCCGCCGAGGAAGTTTTACAAACTTTGGCGAGCTAGAAGCGTTAGGGCCTGGAGCATGTGGTGTGTAATACTCCAGACGCTAACGCTTCTGGCTCGCCGTGTCCGCCTTCTCTTCAGCGGCACTTTTGCGGTAGTAATTCGGTACCAACTGCATCAAATCCATTTCGATGCCCGAGCAGAATAAGTCGTACCCGACCTTTCCAACATATCTGGCTTGGGGTTGCCAGAGATTTTCTTCGACGACGTGAATCTCGGAAGGTATTCGATCTCCAATGCGTGCCAGTGGCGGTCCCACGACGGAATCTCCAGGTTTCAATTTCGCGATCCAATCCTCGATACTCAATATTTGTGTCTCGGGAGTAGGGGGTAACTCTTCGCCCATGAAGCTCGCTACGAATAGTTCTTGCCGCTGAGCATCAAGGACGGTCCACAATCTTCCGGCTGAATTAGCAACACTTGCTGCCAAGGCAGTGAGTGTATGGACCCCGACTAACTTGGCGCCCACAGCAAACGCGAGCGCTTTGGCAGCCGTCACCCCGATCCGCAGGCCGGTAAATGAACCGGGGCCGATCGTCACAGAGATCAGTTCGATTTGTGTTGGTTGCCAGTCGCATTCTGAGCACAAATGAGAAAGCTCCGGCAACAGTGTTTGGGCAGACCGTTGGTGGTGGGGGAGTAGTCTTTCAGCAAGGAGATTCACCTCCGAAGCATTGCCCTCAAGCGTCGCCAGGGAACCGAATCGCAAACTGGTATCAAAAGCAAGAATTCGCAAGGTGGTAGCGCTACTCCCAACCATGAAACTTGGTTAAAGCCACTGAAATTAGCAGTAAGTATGTCCAATTCCAAGGGTGTCACTCGTCATAACCCCCCTTTGATGAAAAATCTGGTATTCTCCAGCATTTTCTACCGATTCACTCGAAAACCGCTTGCCAATGCGATGGAAGATGAGATGGCGAAATCATCTCCAGGACAGGAAAACAACCCACACCATGTCGTCCTGAATCTTTTATCTTCGGCGAGCTATGAATGGCTGTCCTTGACCCTCTCCGCAGGGGTCCTTAGACTGGCAGTTTGGCAATAGCACCGCGATGCTGGCTCGATGAGTCCCGCGTCCGTGAGGGGGGTTCTCTCTCGCTAGTCCAGCAATTTTTGTTCAAGCTAGTTGTATTGAGGTCGTCTCTCCGGTGAAACGTGCGGTAATCAGTGATATACACGGCAATCTTGAAGCACTCGATGCGGTGCTCGCTCATATTGCCAGCCAGGGAATTGAGGAAATCTTTTGCCTCGGAGATATCATCGGCTACGGTCCTAACCCGTGTGAGTGTCTCGACAGGATCATCGATGTATGTGCGATCTGTCTGTTGGGTAATCACGACCAGGGGGCCATGTTTGATCCCGAAGGTTTTAATAGCGGAGCAGAGCGTGCGATTTTTTGGACGCGCAACCAATTAGAAAATGCCACAGGACCACGCGATCAGATCGACCTCCGCTGGGATTTCCTGGGTACCTTACCTCGAGTCCATCGCGATGATCCTTGGCTGTACGTTCATGGTTCGCCCAGAAATCCAGTGAACGAGTATGTTTTTCCCGAAGACATCTACAACCAGAAGAAAATGGAGAAACTGTTTGGGTTGATCAATAAGGCTAGTTTTCAAGGGCATACCCACGTGCCAGGTGTGTTTCTGGAAAGCTTGGAATTTATTACCCCCGAGCAGACGAATCATGTATTTGAGTATCGTGACGAAAAGTTCATGGTCAACGTGGGTTCCGTAGGACAACCGCGGGATGGTGATCCACGATCTTGCTACATTGTTCAAGAAGACAACAAATTGACTTTCCACCGCGTGGAATACGACAACGCCAAGACCGCCGAGAAAATCTATCAGACTCCCGATTTGGATAACTTTCTTGGCGACCGCATCAAGGAAGGCCGGTAACAGGAGTTTCGACTCGCCTCAATTTGCGAGCAAAGTCTTTCTGGTCAGCAACGATCGCAGCAAGATTTGATGCGATTTTTAGAGTCCCCGAGTTGCCTGTAACGCGGCAAGCCATCCTTTCATGCGATCTCTCAACAGACGACGCAGTAGGCATTACTTTTAAGGATCATTGTTCGTGGAACAACGTCGCATAGTATTATTTCTCGCCCTCTCGTTCGCGGTAGTGGTTTTGAACAGCATGTTCTTAGCCCCGCCTCGCAATGTGAAAAAACCCGGCGATGATCCCCAGGCCCCGGCCGCTGAAGAGGTTGCCAAGGACGACGTACCGGCTGCCGATGCGGAAAAGCACTCCGAGGAAGAAGAGGCCGCCGGTATCGAAGAAGTTCCCCCGATGAAAGAGGCGTCGCTAACTTACCTCACGCTTGGGTCTCTTGACTCCAAATCCCCCTATCGCGCTCTCTGGACCTTTACGAACCAGGGGGCGGCGTTGCGCCGTGTAGAGCTAGGAAGTTCACGATTTCGCGACCTGGATTATCGGGGTGGATATCTGGGGCAACTGGAACTAATCCCCGATCCGCGGGGGGGACTATTAGTCCGGGTGGTGGGACCCGGTACTCCCGCTGCCGAGGCGGGAATACAAGTAGGGGATCGTTTACTCACGGCCGAGGGCAAGGACGGGCCCACGTCACTTGAAACGGTAGACGACTTCGAAAAAGTCCTCGCCCGCCGGAAACCAAGATCGAAGATGAGAATAAGTGGTAATCGGAGTACAGGTGAAGCTTACACCACTGAAGTCACGCTCGGGTGGAGCCCTTTGGATGTCATCCGCCCCGAAAGCGAAAATGAAATCATGCGGACCGGTAAACTGCCGGAAGGATTTCCATCTCCTCCATCTTACCAGTTGACACTGGAGAAGATTGGATTGGAGAAAATCGCAGAGGGTCAGGAAGAAATTGGGGGCATTCATTTGCTCGACACCAATTGGGAGATCGTCGAGAGCAATTCGACCAGCATCACCTTTCGCCAACTCCTCCCTCAGCAAAAAATTGAGGTTATTAAGAAGTTTCGAATTGAACCAATTCCTCCCGACCAACAAGATAATGAGAATTATCCTGGATACTCCCTGGCATTTGATATTGAAATTCGCAATTTGAGTGAGCAGGCGACCGAGGTGGCCTATCGGCTCGATGGTCCCAACGGATTACCGATCGAAGGGTGGTGGTACGCACAAAAGTTTGGTCGAGAATGGGGAGCCGCCGGACTCCGCGACGTAGTGGGTAGATACTATGAGAGTAAAACTGCCGAACAATCTGCCAGCACAATTGCCGAAGGCGATGGCCAGGCTTTTGAGGGTGGATCGATGGCTTTCGTTGGAGTCGATGCTCAGTACTTTGCATCCATCTTGCTTCCACACAAAGAGTCGCCCAAAGAGATCTGGTTGGATGTAGTGCGACCCGTTCTCCTGAGTCCACCACCCAAAAAACGCTCGGGAGATGGCAGATTCGCCAATGTCACTTGTCGGCTGATTAGCAAGGAGAATGTAATCCAGCCTGGACGTTCATTCGAACAGTCTTACACGATCTTCGCCGGCCCCAAGCGACCTGAACTTTTGGCTAATTATCAGGCATTTGACAGTCCACAATACTCACTCAGTGACTTGATGTACTACGGCTGGTTCAGCACCGTTGCCAAGGGAATGCTGGGAATATTGCACTTTTTCTACGGTATCGTCGGCAATTATGGCCTCGCGATCGTGATGCTTACTGTCTTGGTACGAAGCTGCATGTATCCCATCAGCCGCAAGCAGATGCAAAGCATGGCCAAGATGCAGGCACTCAAGCCAGAACTGGATAAGCTCAAAGAAAAATACAAGAACGACACCCCCAAACAGTCGCAAGCGATGCAAGAGTTGTATCGTAAGCACAATATCAACCCACTCGCCGGCTGTCTGCCAATGTTTATCCAACTACCGGTTTTTATCGGACTCTACCGATCGTTGGCAGTGGACGTGGAATTGAGGCAGGCCGCGCTTTTCGGCGATTCGATTCGCTGGTGCTCGAATCTGGCAGCTCCCGACATGCTGTGGAAATGGACGCCCATCATGCCTAGCTTCATCACAGATGGCCAAGGTTTTTTTGTGCTGGGGCCCTATTTGAACGTTTTGCCCTTGATCACTATTGGTTTGTTCATTTTGCAGCAAAAGCTGGTGATGCCTGAACCAGCCAATGAGCAGGCGGCACTCCAGCAGAAGATGATGAAATACATGATGATCTTCATGGGACTTTTGTTCTATAAAGTCGCTGCCGGGTTGTGCATCTATTTCATCGCTTCGAGTATTTGGGGAATCGCCGAGAAAAAGCTTATCCCTGCTCCCGCTCCACCAAACCTCGATATCGCGACTTCGCCCACCACGAAGGCCAGTTCAAAGAATGGTTCAACAGCCAGCAGGCTAGCAAAGCGCGGTAAGAAGAAGCGTTAATTCTTTAAAAACCCTTATTCGAGGCATCTGCCGCGGCAGACCTCCGAGTTCTGATATCTTTGTCGCTGTATTCGTCTCTCCCATGATCCCCGACGTCACAGACACGATTGCTGCGATTGGATCGGCACCGGGAGGAGCGGCGCGTGCGATAATTCGTCTCAGTGGCCCAGACATGCTCGATTGCCTAAAGGCCTGCTTCGAGCCTTCCCCCGGAGATCTTGAGTTAAATTCTTTGAATTCAGCACAGGTATTGTCAGGTCGGTTGCATACGGGCAATGCCATTGTACTTCCCTGCGAAGCCTATCTGTGGCCTGGAAAACGAAGCTATACCTGCCAGCCGAGCGCTGAACTACATACGTTGGGTTCACCTCCTTTGTTAGAACTCGTGCTGGAAGCAATGTGTCGACAGGGGGCCAGGGTTGCTGAACCCGGAGAATTCACGCTGCGCGCTTTCCTCGCCGGACGGCTGGATCTGACTCAGGCCGAAGCTGTGTTGGGAATTGTTGATGCGACGAGTGGTGACGCCTTCCAGACTGCATTGACCCAACTTGCTGGCGGTCTCTCACGGCCACTTCAGGAACTCCGCGAACAACTGCTCATATTGCTAGCCCACTTGGAAGCGGGACTTGATTTTGTGGAAGAAGACATTGAGTTCGTTTCTCATGAAGAACTCGCTTTACAATTAGCTGCCGCAGAGAAGAAGGTCGAGGCCGTGCTCGCTCAGTTGGCCACCCGAAATCAACCACTCTGCTTGCCACGAGTCGTCCTGGCAGGTGTACCCAATGCGGGCAAGAGCAGCTTGTTCAACGTTCTGGTTAAAGAATTTGGCGTGGCACCACAGAGCGGAGCCGCATTGGTCTCTGAGCAAGCTGGCACGACGCGAGACTATCTTTCGGCCGTAGTCGACCTGGCTGGTCTGCGTTGTGAACTGATCGACACCGCAGGTACGGAGTTTACGAGTGGGGTTGAATCGATTGTAAGTTCCGCCCAGGAAATGGCGGCTAACCAACGCCAACAGGCAGATTGCTGTATCATTTGCATAGATTGTCTTGAGCAGCGCGCTAACGAACAAGTCGCCAGTCTCATGAATGCTTCAAATCAAAGGGGCAGGGATATTGTGGCACTCACAAAGTGTGATCTGCTCAATCAAAAACCTGGATCTATGTCCTCGCATCCCCGAATAGTAATTTGTAGCAGTCTCAGCGGAGCCGGAATTCCCGAATTAAAAGCGGCAATTGCAAGAGAACTCACAGGGGCGGAAAAGCAGACCGCGGAAGTAGTTTCCGCGACAGCCGTGCGCTGCGGTGAGAGCCTGCGTAGCGCCCGCGATTCGCTCCGCTGCGCCCTGGAGGTGCTCGCAGACCATGGCGGAGAAGAACTTGTAGCCGCCGAGCTACGCAGTGCCCTCACAGGCCTGGGAACCGTGGTGGGCACTATTTACACAGACGATATTCTTGACCGTATCTTTAGTCAATTCTGCATCGGCAAATAGGATTTTTGGGCTCTTTTTTGGGGTCAAAGCAAATGGGAGTTGCCACCGTTACGAGCCAACTTTCGACAGTCAGAGGCTAGTCTCATAGGCGGGGTGGTCGATTAATACTTAGTCGCCGTTACCGCCACGAATTCAGGAAAGACGAATGACCCCACCATGCCAACTTCCTGCAAAGATTCACGCCCTACTGATCGCCCTGCAGTGCGTGATTGCAAGCCCCTTAGCTGCCAAAGCGGCTGAAAACGCCTGGTTTGACATCGCTCGTGCCTCGATCACGACTGCAGAGATCCAAGGTCACGTGGACTACTTGGCGGCAGACATGCTCGAAGGTCGCGAAGCGGGATCTCGCGGCGGTCGCGCAGCTGCGAAGTATATCCTGGAGTTGGTACAACAATCGGGCCTCGAACCAGCAGGTACTAACGGTACTTTTCAGCAACACTTCCGAGGTAATTCTCAAAACATCCTCGCACTGCTACCTGGTTCCGATCCTGAACTGAAGCATGAAACGATTGTTGTCGGTGCCCACTACGATCATGTGGGATACGGAAACCGACGCAACAGCTTCGGGCCATTTGGTTATGTCCACAATGGAGCCGACGATAATGCAAGTGGTGTCTCGGCAGTTTTGGAACTGATCGACGCCCTCACTCGTACGGAGCATCGTCCTCGGCGGTCGATTCTGTTTGCCTTTTGGGATGGAGAAGAGAAGGGGCTCTTAGGTTCCTCTCACTGGGTACGTCAACCGACACTACCGCTGAGCAACGTGAAATTGGCGATCAACGTCGATATGGTCGGGCGTCTGACCGATGGCAGAATTGAAATAGGAGGCTCACGCAGCGGAAGCGGATTCCGCCGACTTATGAGTACTCCGAATCTGCACGACGCCTGGCTCGATTTTAACTGGGAATACAAGAACAACAGCGACCACTGGACCTTCTTCCAAAAGCAGATTCCTTCGCTCTACATCCATACCGGTTTGCACGACGACTACCATCGCCCATCCGACGACGTCGAAAAGATTAATATCCCCGGCATTCAGCTGGTGGCCAGCTATATGCTCGAGCAGGTTGAAGAATTGGCCGACGCCGATAGCCTGCCCAAGTTTCGCAGCGAAGCCCGGCTGGACAATTCTTTCAATCAAGAGCGACTCGAGAGGCCGTTGCCTCCACTAGCATCTCGACTAACTTTCACCTGGGAAAAGACTACTGACGGATTCATCGAGGTACAAACGGTCCATGATGCCAGCAGTAGTCTGATGCGTGGCGACCGCATCATCTCGGTCAATGGCCAAAGAATCGAAGACGGTGCTTTGCTCGAGTCTCTCGCCTTGCGATCCGATTTGCCGCTTCAAGTCTCCATCGAGCGACCAGGGATCAAGGAGCAATTAGATGTGTCGGTCCCCATTTCGGGCAATCCCATCCATTTGGGCCTTTCGTGGCGAGACGACCCGGCCGAACCCCATGCGGTGTACATCACCCGAGTCGTCCCTTTTTCACCGGCAGCCCGAGCGGGCTTCCAGTTGAACGACCGAATCTATGCCGTCGACGGAGCAAGTTTTGCGGATCGCCATGAGCTTCTGCAGTATGTGCAAAAGCAACTCACTGCTGAGGTTCCCGGCATTCGCTTCGAAGTCGAGACCCGTGGCCAATTGCATGCCTTGGAAGTTCACCTGAACGCCACACCGGGCACTGTCGGCGACGCCACGTTGTAAGGTGGGCACTGGCTGCAAGAATAGAATATACGAGGGGCAGTCTTGCCTGGTATCGACTCCACATAGTGGTGCTGCTAACCCTTGCCGCTTAAATCGTCTCTCAACTCCCGCAGCCGCTCCCAGGTGAAGAGCCCCGCGCTGTGGCCGTCGGTCCAGTGAATGCGTACCGCATAGCTGCCCACGAGTTCCATGGTTTCGACGGAAATATCCTCGGGCACCGTAGCGGGATCGAGGATTTGCTCCCCGGTCCATTCATTTACGCAATGGGCACACTGACACTGGCGGCGGAGGAAGGCAAACGGAAAGTCCTCCTCGCCATCTTCCCAGACCACACGCAGCCGGCCGGCATCCTTGAGGGCCTTGAGATCAAGGGGAATGTTGCTCATGTTTCGACCTGAAACCAGTGATATTCACAGCATGCTACGCCAAGAATCGCCTAGCCGAATAGCATCCAGCCGACTATACTTTGATGCTCGACAGCACGTAAGAGGGGATGTGGCGAAATTGGCAGACGCGCTGGATTTAGGTTCCAGTTCCTTCGGGAGTGCAGGTTCAACTCCTGTCATCCCCACTCTTGCACCCAGTGCAAATCTTTTCTCAGCACGCTGCGGTAGGGAAGGGTTCCTTCATTTACTGAAAAAAGCTCCAACTCAGATTGCATTAGGGCAAAATGACCGAAGCTGATGAGATTTTGGTTGCCAGGATTCGGCCGTTGTTGAAACGCCGACAAGGCGTTACCGAAAAGAAAATGTTCGGCGGCATCTGTTTTATGATCAACGGCAACATGTGCGTCGGTCCCTGGAAAGGCTCGCTCGTAGTCCGACTTGATCGGGAGAAGCACGACCAGACACAAGCCGAGCCCCATGTGAAACCGATGGACATCACCAGCAAAGTGATGCGTGGCTGGGCGCTCGTGGAACCGGCTGGCGTCGAGTCGGCTACCGGGTTGAAATCTTGGGTGGATCGAGCCGCAAAATTCGCCGGATCGCTCCCGCCGAAGTGAATCTGGAATCGCTCGGGTAAGGCCTATTTTTTCTTCCCCTCTTCCTCTCCAGTTTCGAGCACCGCTAAAAACGCCTTTTGGGGGATGTCGACCGAGCCGATCGATTTCATTCGCTTTTTGCCTTCCTTCTGCTTTTCCCAGAGCTTACGTTTGCGTGAGATGTCACCACCGTAGCACTTGGCAGTCACGTTTTTCCGCATGGCAGAGATGTTTTCCCGGGCAATGACCCGCGTGCCGATGGCTGCTTGCAGCGGGACCTCAAACATGTGGCGAGGGATCTCTTTTTTGAGCTTCTTAATCACCGCCCGCCCACGCACATCGGCATCGCGGCGGTCGCACACAATCGAAAGCGCATCGATCCGTTCACCCTTGACCAGAATGTCCATACGAACGAGTTCGCCTGGCTCGTAGCCCAGAAGCTCGTAATCCATCGTGCCATAGCCGCGGGTGGTACTTTTGAGCTTGTCGTGCATGTCGTAGATGACGTCAGCCAAGGCCAGGTCATAAACCAACATAGCACGAGTCGGCGAAAGATACTCGGTCCGCACATAGGTCCCGCGACGATCTGTACAGAGCTTCATGATGCCGCCGATGTAGTCCGTCGGGAGTACAAAGCTGACACGCACAATAGGCTGACGAAATTCTTCGATGTCCCCCTGATCGGGCACGTCCTGTGGCGTGTGTACTTCCAAGGTCTCGCCGGTCTTGGTGACGATTTCGTAGGTTACATTGGGGGCCGTCTGCACCAGGTCGATGTCGGCTTCTTGCTCAAGCCGTTGCTGGATGATCTCCATGTGCAAGAGACCGAGAAAACCGCAGCGGAAACCGAAGCCCAAGGCATCACTGGTTTCAGGGGTAAATTCAAAACTGGGGTCGTTGATCACCAGCTTGTCGAGTGCTTCGCGAAGTTGCTTGAAATCCTGCCCATCGGAAGGATAGAGACCACAAAACACCATCCGTTTTGGCTCCCTGTAGCCGGGAAGCTTTGGAGCCGGGTCGCCCGTAGCGGTGCTTACCGTGTCGCCGATATGTACTTTGTCGAGCGTCTTAATATTGCAGATGAGATATCCGACCTGACCCGCCGCAAGCTTGTTCGCCGGCTTACGCTGGGGACAGAAATGCCCGAGCTCAATCACTTCATGCACAGTTCCTTGTTGCAAAAACTTTATTTTTTGACCCTTCGTAACCGTGCCATTCATTACCCGAATGTAAGTTATTGCTCCCCTAAATTCGTCGTAAACTGCGTCGAAAATCATCGCCTGCAGGGTCGCCTTGGGATCCCCCTGAGGAGGAGGCACCCGCTCAATCACAGCTTCCAGCACCTCTTTGCACCCCATCCCCGTTTTCGCACTGCAACCAAGCACTTCCTCTGGGACCACTGCGAGAGTATGTTCCATCTCCTCGCGGACTTCATCAGGCCGGGCATGAGTGAGATCCACTTTGTTCATCACCGGCACAATCACCAGATCGTGTTCCATCGCCGCATACGCATTGGCCACCGTCTGAGCTTCTACTCCCTGAAAGGCATCCACCAGAAGCACCGCACCCTCGCAGCAAGTCAACGAACGTGAGACTTCATATTGAAAATCGACGTGCCCAGGGGTATCTATGAGGTTCAGTTCGTATTTGTGCCCCTGATGCTGGTAGTGCATCGTCACGGCATGGGATTTGATCGTGATCCCCCGCTGGCGTTCCAAAGCCATGTCATCGAGCAATTGCTCTTTCATTTCACGAAAACTCACCGTACCGGTGATTTCCATCAAGCGGTCGGCAAGCGTACTTTTGCCGTGGTCGATATGTGCCACGATAGAAAAATTGCGGATATATTGAGGGGAGGTCATAGAGGCTGTAATAGGAAGGATTCTGAATTCAATGCGTCAGCCGCTTGCGGTTTAGCGATTCCGCCATTAAACCGTCTGGAGATGTTCTAGTCGAGCCAAACCGGCAGCGCCGATATAACCCGCATTTCCTTCGAGGGCAGCGAATTCGACGCGCAAGACTTCACGCAGCGGGGGCAACAAGCGGGGGCGCACTTCATTGCGAACTACTTCTAGAAACTGCTCACCCAATTTATGGCCCTTGCCCCCGAAATTCATCGCTCCACCGAGGACGACGCATTCCGGATCCACGATGTGGATCAAAGTCACGATTCCTAAGGCGAGATAACGAGCAGTATCCAGGACAATTTCCCTCGCTAAAGAGTCTCCAGCTTCCGCGGCCTGAGCAATGGTCAACGGGGTGAGTTTTTCACTCGACTGAATCGTATTGGCGAGCACACTTTCTCGTCCCGCCTGCAAGGCGTCGGTTGCCCTCCCCACGACGCCGTAAGAGCCACAATAGGCTTCTAACGTGCCTGTATTGTTTAGGGAATCACGTCGGGCCTCTGGTTGAGGATCGATCATGATAAACCCACATTCCGCTCCGCAACTATGGGCGCCCTCAACAAGCACATCGCGAATGACGACCCCGCCGCCAATACCCGTTCCCAGCGTAAGCAGGGCCATGCTATGGGTGTTCGCAGCGGCACCTTGCCAATATTCACCATAGGCCGCCGCATTGGCGTCATTGGCATAACGGACAGGCAAACTACATGCGTCTGCCACACGGTCGCGAATTGGAAAGTCCCACCAGCCAGGCAAATTACCTGGTGTAAGTAATATCCCCTTTGCGAGATCCATCGGGCCGGGCGTTGCCAAACCAATTCGTGCAACGTCAGCTTTGCAGACACCTGCAGATTTGACCAAGTGTTCAATACCATCAGCGATTCGTCCGACGGCCTTTTCAGGCCCATGTTTCTCATTCGTGGGCACAGAATGAAAAGCGAGCGTGCGACCTAGACTGTCGATCAGGCCCAGCTTGATATTTGTCCCCCCCAAATCGACTCCTACATAGAGCGGAACCTGGGCGTCGGTAGGGGAAAGGAGGGATACGGGAGAGGACATAGGCGGGAATTGAGTCTCTTGGGAGGCAAAACGAAATTGCTCTGGATCGCAGTATAGAAACGGCTGCTGATGTCCGCAATTCAGTGTGCCTACTTCAAAAGAAAGTCTTTTGGGTACGTTTATCGTCTCATCTCGATATCCTGTACCCGGAGGGAATCGAGGATTCCCCTAAGAGACGAGTAGATTCCGATTTTCTGGTATTTTGGTAAGATTTTTTGCAATTATTAAGCTTAACTAGCCCTTTTTACCTGGATATGAAACGCTGGTCGCTTAGAGACCAGCCGCCAAAATGGCAAGGCTTTCATATATATGCGGATAAATCCAGTAAATCTTGAAAAAAAGCTTGCGTCGGTTTTATCCTCGAGTACATTAAGGACTAGTGAAGGGCAATGTAAGCGCGCGCGCATACTTGTTCGCGCTGCTTCATCTCTTCTCGCGTCGCAAGGATGTTCGCGGCAACATAAATCTAAGAGAAAATTTCTCGGGGACAGAACTAATGAAGACTACATCACGAATCTTTCTCTCTTCGCTGTTGGCGATTGCGCTAATCCTTACAACAGCGATGGGTTCCTATGCCGGTACGATCAACCATGGCAACTTCGCGGGAACCGACGTCGCATACTTGACTGTGACTGAATCTTCTACCACTGATCCGGTTCCGCTGTTTGGTACGCCAGTCGTGGTGGGCAACCAGATGCGCTTTTTTGAGCCTGTTCCGCTGCCGAATCCAAGTCTAGGATTTGGTGCATTTTCGGTCGGTGGCGTTGCCGATGTGACCGATGGTTTTCTCTCGTTCATGGTTCGTTCCAGACCCGGTCTGGGAATCGGCCTGATACGATTTGATGAAGGGGGAGACTATGGTCTTGCCGGGTTTGCACCTGCTCAAGCGAAAGTCATTGCAAGACTACTTGTCGATTCAATTCGCATTGACGAAGTGAGCGGTGTTCCCGTGGCTCCTTTCTCAATAAGCGGTGCGACAATGTTCATGGACTCTCTTCCTGAAACACCACCACCATTCTGGAGCAACACGCTTGGTTTCAATGTTCAGGCAGCATTGACTGCAAATGGTTACCCACTCACATCTGCTGCGACTAAGATTACAGTTCGTCTAAACAACAATCTGCAAGCACTCAGTCAGGCAAACAGCGTGGCAAACATTGTGAAGAAGCGGTTCAATGTCGATATTGATACCCGCATTGATCGCGACTTTATCCCAGAACCATCTTCGATGGTTTTGGCTATGGTCAGTATGATTGCCCTTGCATCAAGTCGCCGCCGCTAGGCGTGAATTGATATAGTTTTAAGAGCTTTTTAAGGCCGCCTTTGATAAGGGCGGCCTTGTTTTTGCGCTCTAACTGTCGGACCGTACGTTAGGTACTGCGGAGAACAAGATCTATCCCAGATATTTCCTC
Source organism: uncultured Planctomycetaceae bacterium (assembly GCA_937925545.1). Taxonomy (GTDB): domain Bacteria; phylum Planctomycetota; class Planctomycetia; order Pirellulales; family Lacipirellulaceae; genus Bythopirellula. The sequence goes on along the minus strand of CALALR010000009.1, from coordinate 32,330 downwards.
AGCTGTGAACGACCGATTGGCCAGACAGCCGAGGTTTTGTTCTAACTGCGTGATTGAACTGGCGCCGATCAGCACAGTGGTTATTCGATTGTCGCGTAAGACCCAGGCTAGTGCCATTTGGGCCAGAGTTTGCCCGCGCGATGCGGCGAGTTCTGCAAGTCGTCTGATCTGTTGCAATTTCGTGGCTGTAATATCTTCTGGCTTAAGGAAAACGCTGGAACTTGCTGCCCGACTATCTGCAGGTATGCCGTCGAGGTAGCGATTTGTGAGCAGTCCTTGGGCCAGAGGTGAAAATGGGATACAGCCGACTCCCTCTTGTTCCAGAACGTCTAAGAGACCTTCCGACTCGATCGAACGATCAAACAGGGAATATCTTGGCTGATGAATGAGGCAAGGTGTGCCAAGTTCTCGCAAAACACTGCAGGCCTGAACCACCATATCGGCAGGGTAGTTTGATATTCCCACGTAGAGCGCCTTACCCTGAGAAACTGCAGATGCCAGGGCACCCATCGTTTCTTCCAGGGGTGTATCAGGATCAGGACGATGGGAATAAAAGATGTCCACATAATCGAGGCCCATTCGCTTAAGGCTTTGATCGAGGCTACTAAGTAGATATTTGCGTGAACCCCATTCCCCGTAGGGACCATCCCACATCAAATAACCTGCCTTGGTCGAAATAACGAGCTCGTCCCGATACGAGGAGAGGTCATCACGGAGTATCTTTCCAAAATTTTCTTCAGCAGAGCCTGGGGGAGGGCCGTAGTTGTTCGCAAGATCAAAGTGAGTAATACCCAAGTCAAATGCCCTAAGGCCGATGGCACGACAGTTCTCATAGTCGTCAACCCCACCGAAATTGTGCCAAAGACCCAGCGACACCGCTGGGAGTTTGAGGCCACTTCTTCCGCAACGCTGGTAAGCCATGGCGTCATAACGTGCATCATTGGCCAGATACATGGAGTTCTCCTGCGAATAGCTGCAAATGGGAGGTTTTATTAAAGCTCTTTAATTAAAGATCACCAATAACTTAATCTCTCACGCGTTCGACAAGTAGGGAGAGACGATGGCCGCCAGTGCGGTCATTAGGATCAGGCCTAGAGTAATCGTGCGGAAAACCGGTTGAGACAAACGACTTCCCAAGGGGAGCCCGATCCAGAGTCCAGCAAAAATCGCAGGTAGTATCACAAATGTGGAACAAACGGGCGTCCAGAAAATTCCACTGAACTGTCGCCAGAAAAACCAGATAGCCAGGGGTTGTCCGATTGCCGAGCAAAAAAACAGGAAAGCACGTGACTTGTTCACTCGCCAGGTAAGAGAATTGACATATATAACCAGCGGTGCACCTCCAATGGAAGCAAATCCAAGGAGAAAACCCGATGAAAAAAAAGCCAGCGTTTGCCAGAAATAATTGAGGTAATCACGACGCTCCACTTTGAAAAGCCATAACAACGACACTACCAACAGCATCAATCCTCCCACCAATTGTTTACTCTGGGCCTGAGTGATTCGCTCATTGACCCAGTAGACGGACGCCGTCCCCAGCGGAATAGCGAAGAGTCGTATTACCGTAGGATAAATCAATTCACGGACATCTAAGTAATCCCATAATTTCCATGTGCCCGTAAAGTTTTGCACACTGGTAGAGATGAGATTGATGATTGCAGCCTCTGGTAGTGAAAACCCAAAGATCACCAAGAGCGGCACACCAAGTAGGCCAGAAGCAAACCCGATGGCCCCTTGAACAACACTTCCAAATGACATCACCAACGCGATTAGGAGGATTTCGTATGGTGAATAGAGCATGGCATATTGGCAGAGAAAATAAGTAGGTAAGCAAATGTTCAAGAGTATTCTGGTTCAAAAGATGTCACTTTGCTTCATTTACAAAATCGCGTACTTTTTTTAACAAATCGTCGCTATTCCAGCCTTTCTGGATTGCTTCGCTAAGCATTGCGCGTTGTTGCTCATGAGTGAGTCGTGCTACCGCTGCATGAGCTGACCAGGATAGCTCCGCTTGTCGATTTTGGGGGGGGACTCGGCGGGCTACGGAAGCATAACGACTGACCATCTCCGTGGAGAGCGTGTCACCACATACTTCTCCGAAATCCTCTCCAAACAGATCTTCCCCACGATTGATCAGATCTCCGATCCACCAAGGACTCGCGCGTTGGCACCAGATGGCAAACTGTAGGGGGCCCTTCCAGTCACTCAACTCCGGCTTCCCGCTCACTTTCACATTAGCAGGACGAAACTCAAAAGGTCCGAGCGTCATCTTGGGATCGTGGGCAGGCATAAATCGAGAATTCCGTCATAAGGAGCAATTAGAGATAGTTCGGAGCATGCCCATGGATTTTACGGAACATTCCATGAATAATGGAAGTCTGAATTATCAAACCCAGAGGCATTACTCTAAGAAATTACTTATCAATGGCTGATTCATGCTGGAATCTTGGGGCCTATCCGCAGACCCGTTTAAGGAGGTTGCGACGCCACGACTGGTCTCGAAGGTTGGTACAACAAAATCTGCTTTCGGTGAGCGATCTGATTTGGCCTTTGTTTCTCAGTGAAGCAGCATCTGGTCGAGAGCCAATTTCCTCTTTACCAGGAGTCGATCGCTTGTCGATTCCACATGCTGTTGATGTGGTCGGAGAAGCCATACAATTGGGCATCCCCGCTGTGGCATTCTTTCCAGCCACCCCAGCAGATAAGAAATCCCCCGACTGTGAAGAAGCGATCAACAGCGAAAACCTTGTCTGCCGGGCAGTGCGCGCTGTGAAAGCTGCTCACGGGGATCAGATAGGCATCCTCTGCGATGTAGCCCTTGATCCGTACTCTAGTTATGGCCAAGACGGGTTGGTTCGCGACGGGTACGTTGTAAACGATGAGACGGTTGCCATGCTCTGTAAACAGGCAATCGTTCAAGCTCAGGCAGGGTGCGACATTATTGCCCCCTCGGATATGATGGACGGCCGTGTACAAGCGATACGCAATACGTTAGATGAAGCAGGTTTTCTCGACGTACAGATCATGGCTTATTCAGCAAAATATGCCTCGGCATTTTATGGTCCATTCCGCGATGCTGTCGGATCGGCGGCCAATCTTGGTAAGGGAGACAAATCCACCTATCAGATGGATGTGGCAAACAGTGATGAAGCACTTCGAGAGGTGGCGCTTGATATCGCCGAAGGGGCTGACAGTGTCATGGTTAAGCCTGGCATGCCCTATTTGGATATCATTCGGCGTGTGAAAGATACGTTTGGTGTCCCGACATTTGCCTATCAGGTGAGTGGCGAATACGCTATGCTGTGCGCTGCGAGCCAACAGGGATGGCTTGACCGAGATCGAGTTGTACTTGAAAGTTTGCTCGCCTTCAAGCGAGCTGGTGCCGACGGGGTACTTACTTATTTCGCCCGGGATGTGGCCAAGCTGCTGCAATCATAGCGAACGGATTTTGCATGCAGGTCGAGAGATTAGATTTACGCCTTCTCAGTGCCGAAGACGCACTCGCTATCGGTCGATTGATCGTGAAGGTTTGGCCCAAACCGGGCAAAGACGAACGATTCAGACAACGTCAGATGATCTCTATTGGGCAAGACTATTGTGGACCAGAACAACGCGTTCCCCTTTCTTTTGTCGTTCGTGAGAAAGAGAATGTGATTGCACATGCAGCGGTCATCCCACGGAACATTGTCACTTCGCAAGGAGAATTGACAATCGCTGGATTGTGCAAGGTTTGTAGTGACCCCAAATTGCGAGGCCAAGGGTTAGGCGAGTTGGTTGTTCGAAAGGTGTTTGACATGGTGGACGCGGACGACTTTCGCTTTTCCCTATTTCAAACGACACCTCTTGTAAGTCCATTCTATGAACGTCTGGGAGCCTGTGCGGTAGAGAACCATTTCGTGAATTCGTTTGCCTCGAATCTCCGTGAATGTCCCTTTTGGGACGAAGTCATCATGCGTTATCCTTCGGACCGAGAATGGCCATCAGGTGAGATTGATCTCTGCGGACCCGGCTATTGAGAAGAAGGCGAATGGCTTCCTTCAACTTTTCTGCGGCAGGCTTCGCAGCTTGTTTCGCACACGACTGAGCATGGGGCCTACACTATTGGTCGACATGCCCGTCGTGCGGCTGATTTCCTGATAGGTTTTGCCTTCCAGGTGATACATGCGAACGACTTGCGCTTCGGTACCGTCTAGGGATTGAAGCAATCGGTCAACTTCTTCGCGGTCGTCAATCCGCTGCTCGAAGGAGGCATCATTGGTATTCGGTTCGCCTGAGAGAGACCCCAATGAGGTGGCCTGATGCCGCTCGATGAGTTTCTTGACTACGACTCGTCGGGCGATCACCGTCAGGTAGGTAGCCAGACTGCTTTCCCCTCGAAAGTGACGCAAAACGGCAAAATCGTTTTCAACGATACGAAGTAGCACCTCTCCAACGAGGTCGTCACGATCCGTCGAGGCGAGCAGCACGCTCCGACAATGGGCCGTGTGATTAATGACGTGGATCACCAATCCCATAAAGCGGTCGACAAAATCCTCCCAAGCGCGAGGTTTTTTTGCCAAGCAGCGTTCCAGTAGAGATCGATCGATTTCGGATAAAGCCACGTTACGCCGCCTAATTCATGATTTTTCTGGGGTGAGAAAAATAGCAGTTGCCTGATGGGGAGAACAGGCCAATCGGTCGTACCAACCGACGAAAGTACAGCGCCAAGTGCCCCAAATCGCCAAACTTTGGACTTCCAGGGTAAAACTAGTGAATTGATCTGCTGGACCGCGTATACCTTTAATTCTAAATAGCCAGAAAAGGGGGAGCAAGCGCAAGAGGAGATGAACCAGGGCAAACTTGGAAAAACTCGTGTGATTTTGGCAAACTATCCGCTTGACAGAGGTTTTCCCAGGTGGGTAAATAACAGACTGGATTATGGCAAAAGAGGGGCGAAACAGCTTTCTCGGATAAACACTCGTCATTCTTTTGCCGATATTGGTACCATTGCTCTCGGTGGGGGTGCTTTTCGCCGCCTTGTCGATAGGGTTCCCATTAAGATTCCGACCGGCACTGCGACCAAGTTGGCCTAAGCGACTAGAAGGAGAAATGCTGTTATGACGCACGTAGTTTGCGAACCCTGCTTTGCTTGTAAGTACACCGACTGTGTCGTGGTTTGCCCCGTAGAGTGCTTCTACGAAGGCGAGCAAATCCTTTACATTCACCCCGACGAATGCATCGATTGCGAGGCGTGCGTTCCTGAATGCCCCGTCGAGGCCATTTTCCACGAGGATAATGTCCCTGAGGAATGGGCTGCCTTTATCGAACTCAACGCTGAGATGGCTCCGCAGTGTCCTGTCATCACTGAGAAGAAAGAACCCCTGGCCGACAGTTGAGTTCTGTCGTCTGCCGAAAGGTTAGCCCCAAAGCAGCAGGCCAGGCCTGCACGGCAAGACTGAGTTTGTAGCTGAACGCTTGCCAATGAGGCCGATAATTCTTCAGTTTTAGTTTTCAGGTGGATTGATAATCCAGTTCCTCTCTGGATTTGGAAAGCGAGATCCCTGTGCCAGTATGCTAGGTCTCGCTTTCGATCTATATGCCTGTAGGGCTTGTCTGGATTATTGCTCTATTCTCGGCCATCCGGCCCTTCTACTGTGGAAACCCCGCTAGGCGATTCTTGCCGAAAGTGGTTACAATAAGTTTTGCGCCTCTGCGGCAATGGCGCTAGCTCTCGCCGCCGGCTGCTTGTCAAATCACTTGTTCTTGCAGGAGGTAACCAGTTATGGCTACTGCCACCGAAAAACCGGCAAAGAAAGTTGCTCGTCCCAAGATTCGCCAAACTCAGTGCTTTATCGGAGGAAAATGGCTTGATGCGGCCAGTGGAAAGACCTTCGATACGATTCACCCAGCTACTGAAGAAGTGATCGCTAAGGTGGCTGAGGGGGATAAGGCTGATATCGATCTGGCGGTCGATGCCGCACGGGCCCAGTTCGATGGGGGCGAATGGTCTCGGATGAACGCCCGTGAACGAGGACGATTGATGTACAAATTGGCCGACCTCATCGAGGAGGAGGCTGACGAGTTGGCTGCGTTGGAAACTCTCGACAATGGCAAACCGATTAACGATTCGCGTAATGCCGATATTCCGTTGGTGATTGATTGCATCCGCTACTACGCAGGTTGGGCGGACAAAATTCAAGGCTCCACGATCCCGGTGAGTGGGGATTATTTCTGCTACACTCGGCGCGAGCCTGTGGGTGTCGTCGGACAAATCATTCCGTGGAATTTCCCAGCTCTGATGGCTGCCTGGAAGTGGGGGCCTGCCCTGGCAACTGGATGTACAATTGTGATGAAACCTGCGGAGCAGACTCCGCTGACCTGTCTGCGGATGGCCCACCTGGCTCAGAAGGCGGGTATCCCTGATGGAGTCATCAACGTCGTTCCAGGATACGGTCCCACTGCCGGTGCCGCCTTGGTGGCGCATCCAGGCGTCGACAAGATTGCATTCACAGGTGAAGGGGCGACAGCAAAGATTATTCAGCGCAGTGCACTGGAGACCATGAAACGCGTCACGTTCGAGCTAGGGGGCAAGAGTCCCAATGTGGTCTTTGCCGACGCTGATTTGGACGCGGCGATCCATGGAGCGCACTTCGCCCTGTACTTCAACCAAGGGCAGTGCTGCTGTGCCGGGAGTCGGTTGTTTGTCCAAGATAAGATTCACGATGAATTTGTTGATCGACTGCAGGACTTAAACAAGTCTCGCCGCATTGGTGATCCGTTTGATCCTGAAACCGAACAGGGACCCCAAGTGGATCAGGCCCAATTCGATAAGATTCTCAAGTACGTCGAATATGGGAAAGAAGACGGAGCTAAGCTAGTCAACGGTGGTGCTCGGCACGGGGATAAAGGCTACTTCATCGAGCCAACCATGTTCACCGGCGTCAAAGATGACATGCGGATTGCGAAGGAAGAGATTTTTGGTCCCGTGATGAGTGTCTTGAAGTTCAGCGACGTCGATGAAATTGCCCGCCGGGCAAATGCCACCAATTATGGTCTGGCAGCGGCGGTCTGGACGCGCGACATAGCCAAGGCACATCGTTTTGCCAACAAACTGCGGGCTGGCACAGTCTGGATCAACTGCTACGACGTCTTCGACGCTGCTGCTCCTTTTGGAGGTTTCAAAGAAAGCGGCCTCGGACGCGAACTGGGAGAGGCCGGATTGGCCGCTTACACCGAGTTGAAAACCGTGACCGTGGCAATGAATTAGGCCCGAATTACTTCTTGAAAAAGCGAACCAGAACAACGCCTGGGGAATTGCAATCCCCAGGCGTTTTATTTCATAGGACCAAGTTCACCGCACGCTACTTTTACGCGTGGCAACTTCCATCTGAGCATAATGGGTCTTGTCGCCCCGGACGATATAGAACTTCAAGGCACCAGCCCGCGAAAGCGAATCAGCTCGGTCAACCAGGAACTGGATATCCGACTGCGAAGCGGTCGTCCAGCGATGAAATCGCACAAGAATGTCTCCTTCCCTCACACCTTGCTGAGCGGCAGAACTCTCTGGGCGGACTGACACAATGCGCATCCCGCCGTCGTACGGAAGGTTGAGTTGGCGTAATGAACTGGCAGGTTCTTCTTCCAGAATCAAACCTAGCGTCTCCCATGTGGCTGTTTCGAATGATCCCATGGGTGCAGGAATTGCTGGACGTGCCGGGGTTCGACTGGCTATCTCGAGATCCAAAGTAATTTCCTGGCTGTCGCGTCGTACAGTGACAGGTATCCGTTCACCTGAACGATGACCTAAAAGTGCCCGCTCGATGTCCAATGGTCTGCGAATCTGCAGAGTGCCTATTCTTTCGACAAGGTCTCCTCGCTCGATTCCGCAGATCTCGGCAGGACTATCTTGGTCGACTCTGGCTACCGTCACTCGGCCATCGCTCTTGTCCATCGACAGAGTGGCCATGCCGTGCCAGTTGCTTTCCAACTCCTCGATACTCATCATGCGCGTGGCGATTTCCAGGGCATTGTCCACAGGTATTGCAAAACCAATTCCCTGAGCTCCAGCCCGCACGGCGACATTCAGCCCGATCATCTCACCATCGATGTTCAAAAGGGGGCCACCCGAGTTGCCTGGATTGATGCTCGCGTCGGTTTGAATCAGGTCTAGATATTGCTGCGTTTCGTTGACTTGCACATTGCGATGTAGTGCACTGATAATTCCTGTGGTCACCGTATTCTCGTATCCAAAGGCATTACCTACCGCAATGACCGTCTCTCCCGGCATGAGTCCTTGAGATGTGCCGAGGTTGATGACGGGCAAATCGAACGACGGATTAATTCGAATGATTGCCAGATCAGTCTGTGGGTCGCGAGCCACGATTTTGGCGATGAACGACTGGCCTGTCGAAAGTGTCACATTGATCCGCCGCACACCATCCACTACGTGGAAATTGGTGAGAATAAAGCCCCGTGGATCAATCAGCACACCTGTACCCATACCATTAACTTGCTTCGATATCTGCCTGGCAGACTCGGTGGTCTCGACGACAGACTTTTGCCCCTGAATATTTACTACAGCGGGGCTGGCATCGCGAACAGCTCGCACAATGGGAGTGACTCGGGAGCTTGAGTCTGCCAGAACCGACTGAGCCAGAAATCCAAGGACAAACGCTATGACTAACAGCAAGCGGAAGGAGAACGGTTTAGCATGGGCAGTGCCGGTGCGCGGGTCATTCATGGAGGGCCATCCAATGAGGGAGCTGGCAATTTTGGTAGCTGGCACGCCGAAGCGACCCGTAACTTGATCACGGCTGTTCTGCGAGGAAACACTCGTGATTGCTAGAACCGTTGATCGGCCCGTCGTTAGGACTCGCTTAAACGATGCGATTGGTAAGCCTCACAAAGTCCCCAGCTTCACACACGCTGGAAAAGAGGCTCAAGAGCGAGCTAATCTCGGCCGGAGATGGTCAACTGGCAGGGGGGTGGCCAACCGACTTCCACGGCTCCTCGTATCTGGTCGGGGGCACGGGGATTCACATGGGCATAGATTGGTGTGACTGGAACGGGCAAAAACTCAGGCGGCATTTCGGGCTGATGGCGAATCGCGGGTGGACCGACCTGGATATGTCTTCCGCGAGGACCACACGCATGGAGCCCAAATGCTGCCCCTCGGCGGCCCATGCGGTCCTGACGGCAGCCTTTGCCAAGACAATCTGCTGATATTGAGTATCCTGCAGAACCGTCTTCGACGCAGTCCCCGCAGCAGCAATCGAATCGACCGCCATTCTCATCAGCCACCCCGAGAATCGTCGCGCAGCCGGAACCGGTGCCCAGCAATAGTGAGAGCACGAAAAGCGCAGCGTAGTGGAAAGAGTTCTGGTTTTTCAAAGCCCCACCTGAAAACCAAGATAAGCCGATTATGAGAAGCGGTGTTGATTCCCGGAGAGAATCGATAACCTTCCGATAGCAGAATCGGCTAAATCAAAACGATAACTTTTGCCCAATCGACAAAGTTGATAAGTGCTATCATGCCAGCGTGGGCGTATGTTTGCAGGGAATGCTTCACAGCCATTTACAGCAGAAGGTTCTTTATAGAAAGAGCCAGGGGCATTAATCGGGACAATCCGTACCAGGATCACCCTCATTCGACTTCAGAAAAAGCTTAGGAATGAACTGGATAAGCAAGAACAATCCCAACAGAGCCAGGAGCCCATGGGCCCAGTATTCGGCGACCGGTAGTCCCAGCTTTCCGGCCAGCCATCCAAGCACCAAGAGCAGGGGAGGCAAAAAAAGAAGTATCCCACAGCCCAAGGCCGACATCGTTCCCCGAAATGCGAGCTGTTCGCTAAGTTGCTGACGATGCACGTCGATCATGCGGCCCCGCCTGAGGCTGATCTCGATCGTGTCTGTAAGTTCCATTGCTCGTAGTGCTGACGGCCAGGTGGTTTTGCGAGAACCTTCATTGGAAATCGATTCGGTAAATGATTGCACGCAGGCCTCTGCCTGGGCGGGTCTATCTTCAGTGGAATCTGGAAGTTCTGTTCGCCATTTGCCTCGTTCTCCAACAAGTGTAAGTTGCGGTAAGTGGGTATTCTCAATCGGACCAACCGACCAGCGGACGGGCACTCGGCCTTTGCCAAGTAATTGAACGTTCAGCCCAGCATAAGTAGCAGCCGCATCGGGCGAGCCAACGGCTCCCAAGCGATCGAGTGGGCCAGCGATTTGATCCAACACTTCGACATCGCGCGCGAAATGCCAGAGGACGTTCTCCTGGGTGCGACTTTCGATGGGACGCTCCCAAAGAAGTTGCTCAATAGGGCCGAACTCAGGGTGTCCCTTACGAGTCCACTCGGCTATTTCTCCTAGTTGCTCAGCTTGCATGCTCAGCGGATTGAAATGATAAAGCGTGGCTTTGCTCTCAGAACGGGCCATGTCGATTTCGTAATAGCTCAGTACGGAGTCGCACAAAGGAAATGAAGACAAGACCGCAATCTCATTCTTGGTGAGTTGAATGACTTGCTCTGCTCTTAAAGCCCCTGGCGTTTCACCTCGTCCGACGATCACGCCATCGCAGGCTTCCTGGTCAAGCAAAGTCTCCCAATCATCTTGCTGATCCTGCGAGGGCAACCATGCGGGGCGGTCTTCCTGGGTGCCATCCCCTAAATCACCGCCCCAAACGATTGTATGGCCCAGCCTTCTAGCAGCATCTGCTAATAACAAACTCTCGCTATCAACGCCAAAGAGAGCGAAATTCATGGATCAGAGCCCTTAACAACGATTTAGAGAATTATTTGTACTCTACGAGAAACAAGCTTGAATTTGGCAGCCAAGTTTTGCTCAAGAGATGTTACAATACTATCGTGTAAGAGGCGGCTTGTCGAAGAACCGTTGCCCAGTTGTTTCAAGGAAATCCTGTTTGATCTATCGTTCCACCATGCGTTTCCTCATGAATCTTCTACGACTAGTCCTTATAGCAATTCTGCTCGGATTAACGGGTCCTTCCCCAGCAGGAGAGGCAACGGCCCCAGCAGATCAGAGCAATTCTGAAGAAGAGCTTTCAATTAATCCCCAAGAGATCGCCCAATTAGTGGACGATCTTGATAGCGACCAATTCGATTTAAGGGAGCGAGCTCAAGCGAAATTGACTTTGGCTGGCTCACCTGCATTGGCTCAGGTTGCAGATGCCGCTCGCTCAGCTTCGCTAGAGAGCTCAACCAGGGCTATCAACATTCTGTTGTCCTGGTCGGAGGAGGAAGATAGGCAATTGGCCGTTGACGCTCTTGAACAGCTCGCCGCAATGAAACATCGCCCCATTGAATCAGCGCGGGCTGCTGAGGTTCTTGCTGAGGTCCGTGAGTTGGCGGCCCTGGAAAAAATTGTCTCACTTGGGGGAAGCTATCAAGTGAATCCCCAACTGAGTGGAGTGATTAATTTTGTGCCAACGATCCATTACCAGATCATTATTGGGTCGGAATGGAGAGGGGGGATTGAATCCCTTAAGCTGCTAGACGAGGTTCCGAATGCCTGGATCGTCAGTTTTTATTCTCCTCCATTGGGAGACGAGGCTCTGGATTGTCTTCAGCGTTTGCCGCAGTTGGCTCGTGTGGAACTCTATGGAACAAAGTTTTCTAAGGAAGCGATCGAAAATCTTCCTCAAAAGATTCCTAACGTGAAGAATATCGATATCCGCGAGAGTGCGGCATTCTTGGGGATTCGAGGCGATGGCGGTCAGAATGCTCATGTTGTGGAAGTCGTTCCAGAAAGTGCTGCCGCCAAGGGCGGCATTCGGCGTGGAGATGTGATTACTCAGATCGCTGGTGAAGAGGTGGAGAATTTCGCTGCTCTAACAGCAATGATTGCCCAATTCCAACCGGGAGACACAGTGCTCCTTACGGTCGTAAGAAGGGCGGAGAACCAGGAATTTCAAACACTCGAACTTCCGGTCACACTCTCACAGTGGGGCCCTACAAGCCAGGATGAATTGCCTGAGCTTCGTAAATTGAATCTCGAACGGCGATAGATTCTTTCACGAGGACCGGTCTAAAGCGAATTCTCTCAGAGGTGACGAAACTCAAGAGTTCAACGGAGTCCTCTTCATCTCCGCTCCTCTGCGTGAGATAATTCTTTCGTAAGGCTATTCTGTGGTAGACGAAGCGCGTAAAAAAACAGGGCCCCCAATCGGGACCCTGTTATGCAGTGTGTTCTCGCGTATTGCCTAAACTGCCAAGGTCGCTTCGACGTCGGCGAAGTGGCCGCTGGCACGGAATTGCTCCGCAAGAAGTTGACGTCCCTTTTCGGTCCACACGCCGATGCTGCGTAGCGGGGCGTTGGATTGAGGGCAGAGGAAGGTGACTTGCTTGGGAGTGATCGATTGAATTTCGACGGCGTTCTCTTTGCGGGTAAACTGTACCGCAAAAGAGACCTGGCGATTGTTCTCTTCGTCCTCCCAATTCGTTTCAATGGTATGCATCGTGTGATCACTCCAAAACAAAGTAGATATCTGTGTTATGCCCCTACTCATTGCAAGAGTAAGTACCGGGCAAGCTATTAAGTATATTCGGTAGAGGACTGGGGGACAGCGCCAAAATTTGGCGAATTTGGCGATTTTTCCTCCCCCCCAGTATGTTCCAAGAGGGGTAGAACCGGCCATCAGACTATTTCCGATCCACAAACATCCAGCCGTTGTCGGCCACTCCAAACAGCGGACGGAACGGGCTGTTGGCTCCCTTCTTCGCGGAGCAGCCAATATGCCAGACGAGGTTGATCCCGATATTCCAGGATTCCTCCCGGACCTCCATCGGGCTCTGTTGCTTCTCGGGAATCAGGTAATTGAACCCGGATTGCACTGACCAACGGTCGTTGAGCGGTGCGTAGAAATCAGCTCCTAGAATGCCTTCACTGTCTCCCGTGCCGCCCCCCCAGAATCTCGCCTGATAGCCATCGTAAAGATTCCAACGGAAGAACGCAGCATATTGATCAACGGTCTCCCAGTTCACACCGTCGGAAATGTCGTCGTTGGTGCTGCTCGCTCCCCAGAAACCGATTTCCCGGCCTCGAGGACTCTTTAGGCTAATCTCATATCGAACCTGGCTGAGGCTGACGTCCTCATCCAAGTCGTCGCTCATGTAGTCATAGACAACTCCGAACTGCACACCACTGCATACTCGGCGGTAGAGACCAGCAGTGATGAACTCCTGACCCCGGTCGTCGCTATTGTAGGTTGTGCCATGAAGTCGGCTTTGGAAGGCCTGAAAACCAAGTTGATAACTGAGCTGGGGAAACAAACGACCCACCAGAGGTGCACGGCCACTGATGTTCACGCCTTCATGAAAGCCAAAATTAGAGTCACTCCGAGAGGTCGGCGGTGCACCGGCTACAAAGTCTCGCGGTCCACGGAATCCCTGCACTCCTCCCCAGAAAGTTACATCCTTGATGCGAGGCAAGCAAACTTGAAAGCACCAGAATTCTGGGCCAGGAATGCCAACGTAACTGCCACAGCTCGGTTGCGGGCAGCCACAACCGGGATCGCAAATACCACAGCCTGGGTCGCAAACACCGCAGCCTGGATCGCAAATACCACAGCCCGGATCGCAGATGCAGCCACCGTCACCGCACGGATGACCCATTTCACAGCTTTCACACCCGTCGAATTGCATGGGAACTTCCCAGCCTTCGGGGCTCGAACCATAGTAAACTTCGCCATCCTGAGTTGTTTCTTCGGGAATTGGTTTGATGATTCGTTCGGGTTGCTGCAATTCGGCTGCAGCTTGCCGGACTTTACCCTGCGTAGATGAGGGATTCTTAGTTTGTGGCTTCTTGGCAACTCGTTTCTCGACAACCTGTTGTTGGCGAGGCAGGGTGGTAGCTGAGTTTTCTGGCTCTGGAGTCTGCTGTTGCTTCACCTGGGAAGGCGCGCGGAACTTTTGCTGCACTTCGGCAGATTGCTTGGACTGTCCCGGCCGCTGAAAGCGGAGAGGATTGTCTTGGGCGGCGGCATGGGATGCTATCACCAGGACGCTGCAGCAGAGAATGGAACAATGGAGCTTGATCTGGCTAGAACGGGTAGTTTTCATCGATCACCCTTCGGCAACCATCGCCTCTATCAGCGAAGTTCTTGCCATGGAGATCGACGCAGCTGTGTGGATTCCTGCGAGCGATTCTCGTCTCGCGGCAGTCATGCCAGCACAGTTTGCGTCTCGGTAGCCCCCCCGAGAACAAAACGTGTACTGGGGTTATCGACGCGGTGAAGCTGCTACTTTCAGAATAATCGTTATATTCGTCAAAGTTTTCCTGATAGCATTTTTTAAGTGCTGGCAGGAGTTGTTTAACATACGAGAAATGTCTCTCGGTTCACACCGTATTGAGGCGGAGAGTGTCGCTAGATTTACTCAGTTTTCAAATGAATAAGAACTGTCTACCCTCAAATAGTGGGGGATATTTGCGTACTGTCTGACAGCTTTATTGAGGGGATCAAAAAGCGAATAGTTATTGTCATAACTTGTTTGCTAGCATGGCTTTGCGGTTGGTGATGTCATGCTCGTGCCAGGATCGAGCGAGCGAGCGAGCGACAAAGTCGATGTTGCCAGCAACCGTTTCGCAGTTGATACTAATAGTAGAGATGCTCACTTTGACAATACTCCAATTGTCGAGGTGAGTGAATCGGGGTGAGCGGTCGTTTCATCCAAGCAATGTTGGGATGACTCACTCGCCTCTGGAATCAGAGAAGTTTCTCAGAGCTCTTTGCCAACCTTCATTTAGGTGTGCCCACTCACTGGCAAGTGGAGGACCTTATAAGTCCTCGTAATCTGTCTTGTCAGGTTCGCTTTCTTCGGCCCCACCCTTTGGGGTGTCCGGCCAACTCCCCATCGCACGCAGGTCAGCACGGACAGTGCTCACAAGTAAGTCACATGATGTGTAGTGCAGCGTGCGTTCCGTTGAGAAGCGAACTGAGCAGCCCCTGCAGACCTAATTGAGCGCGCATGGAAGTGCTGACAAGTTGAACGAAGTGTATCCTGGCTGTGTCCTGGTAAAGAAGGAGACTTTTGTCTTCCTAGATAACTATTTTTATCCCGTTAAGATTTATCCCCCCCACAATCCCAATGAGGAAACGCGAGACGACCCATCCCGACAAATAGGTACCAATCGTCCCGCAAAGGAGAACCACGATGGTCAGTGGAAGTGAAATCGTTTCAATTATCTCGCAGCGTCAAGATCGCGATCAGTTCCGTCGCAAAAACTGGGTTGGAACTTTCGAGGAATATCTGGAAATCGTCCGCGACGATCCGAGAGTTACTCGTACTGCTTACCAACGCATCTACGACATGATCCTCTCCTATGGCGTCGAGGTGGTGACGAAAGGCCGAGAGAAGGAGCATCAATACCGGTTCTTTGATGATCCTCACAATGGGGGACGTGACGCTGTCTATGGACTGCGTGAACCGTTACACAACCTCGTGAACGCTCTTAAAAGTGCCGCCTATGAATACGGTATCGAAAAGCGGGTTCTCCTGCTGCACGGCCCGGTAGGCAGCAGCAAGAGCACCATTGTCCGCTTGCTGAAACAGGGACTCCAGCGTTATTCGGAATCAGACGAAGGAGCCCTATATACCCTGGGATGGGTGGACGATGAGAATCCAGACGAAGTGCATTGGTGTCCCATGAATGAGGAACCACTGCATTTGATCCCTGAGCGATTCCGCGAGGATGTCGCAGCAAGTCTCAACGAAGGTCACCCCGAGGGAAGTTTTCAGGTTCGTATTCGGGGCGAGTTGGATCCCTTCTGCCGCTTCATGTATCAGCAGCGGCTGAAAAAATACGACGGCGATTGGACGCGGGTTGTGCAGGACGTTCGCGTAAAGCGCATCATTCTCAGCGAAAAGGATCGCGTCGGTATAGGAACCTTTCAGCCAAAGGACGAAAAAAATCAGGATGCCACGGAGCTCACTGGCGATATCAACTATCGTAAAATCGCCGTCTATGGAAGTGATAGCGACCCGCGAGCCTTTAATTTCGATGGCGAGTTCAATATCGCTAACCGAGGCATCGTCGAATTTGTTGAAGTTCTCAAGTTGGATGTCGCATTTCTCTACGACTTATTGGGCGCGAGTCAGGAACATCGGATCAAACCCAAGAAATTTGCTCAGACAGATATCGACGAGGTCATCATCGGCCACACCAACGAACCGGAATATCGTCGGTTGAAAAATAATGAGTTCATGGAGGCTCTGCGCGATCGCACGGTGAAGATCGACATACCTTATGTGACAACTCTCGAACATGAGAAGCACATTTATGAAAAGGATTACAACAAGGATACGGTCAAGGGTAAACATATTGCCCCGCACACGATCGAGATGGCAGCGATGTGGGCGATTCTCACTCGACTGGAGGAGCCAAAACACGCTGGGCTCTCTCGGCTCCAGAAATTGAAACTCTACAACGGAAAGTCGTTGCCAGGATTTACCGAGGAAAACATTGCGGAACTTCGCGATCAGGCACAAAACGAGGGCCTCGTAGGAATTTCTCCACGCTACGTGCAAGACAAAATTTCGAACGCCTTGGTAGCCCACCCGGATGCTCGCTCGATCAATCCATTCATGGTTCTCAATGAATTGGAAAACGGGCTCAAGCATCACAGTCTTATCAACGACGAGGAACTCAAACAGGAGTATCGAGATTTGTTGGGTGTCGTGAAAGAAGAATACGAAAATATCGTCAAGCTGGAAGTTCAACGGGCTATTGCTGCTGATGAAGACGCGCTAACACGGCTTTGCGGCAACTACATCGACAACATCAAGGCCTATACCCAACGAGAAAAGGTCAAGAATCCCTTTACAGGCCAATACGAAGAACCCGATGAGCGCCTCATGCGGTCGATCGAGGAGAAGATCGATATTCCCGAGAGCCGAAAGGACGATTTCAGGCGCGAGATCATGAACTACATCGGAGCATTGTCAATCGATGGCAAAAAGTTTGATTACAAAACGAATGAACGGCTCAACAAAGCACTGGAACTCAAATTGTTTGAGGATCAGAAGGACTCGATCAAGCTGACAAGCTTGGTGTCCAACGTAATCGATGCCGACACCCAGAAGAAAATTGATGTCGTAAAGGGCAGACTCATCCGCGATTACGGCTACGACGACGAAAGTGCAACCGACGTACTCAACTACGTGGCCAGCATCTTCGCCCGTGGTGACACAAAAGACAAGAACTGATGAATCAACCATTAAAAGTGAGCACCGAGCGAGTCATCCCATGGTGATGGACATCCAACGTGATCAACGCCGATTCAAGCAAATCGTCCGCGGACGTATTCGCCAGAATCTTCGGAAATACATCACACACGGTGAAATGATTGGGCGTCGTGGGCGTGATGCGGTCAGCATTCCCGTGCCTCAGCTCGATGTTCCTCACTTTAAATATGGAAAGAATGGCTCAGGCGGGGTAGGGCAGGGGAAAGGTGAAATTGGCGATCCCCTGACTCAACCTGGTCAAGAGGGTGATGGTGCCGGTGGAGCCGGCAGCGAGCCAGGTACGGGCCATTTAGTTGAGGTCGAAGTCTCGCTCAATGAATTAGCCGAGATGCTTGGTGAAGAATTGGAGTTGCCCCGCATCCAGCCCAAAGGGACAGCCAACATCGAGAGCGAGAAGGCCAAATACAACAGCATTCGTCAGACCGGCCCCGAGTCGCTTAAACACTTCAAGAAGACCTACTTGCGTGCCCTCAAGCGTCAGATCACGACGGGTAACTATGCTCCCGAAGACCCTTGTATCGTTCCTGTCAAAGGTGACAAACAATATCGGTCCTGGAACGACGTGCCTCTTCCCGAGGTGAATGCAGTCGCGATTTATCTGATGGATGTGTCGGGATCGATGACCGACGAGCAGAAAAACATTGTGCGGAACGAGGCTTTTTGGATCGATGCCTGGCTCACCCATCAATATCGTGGAATTGAAACGCGTTACATCATCCACGACGCCGTGGCGAAGGAGGTAGACGAACATACCTTCTATCACACTCGAGAGAGTGGTGGAACGCGAATTAGTTCTGCCTACAAGGTGTGTGCAGATTTGATCGCCAGCACATTTCCCAGCGAAGATTGGAATATTTACTGTTTCCAGTTTTCCGATGGCGACAACTGGGGAGACGACAACCGAATTGCTTTCGAATTGCTTAGCCAAAAGCTGCTGCCCGTAGTTAATGCTTTTTGCTACGGACAAGTCGAAAGCCCTTATGGCAGCGGCGATTTTATTGACAGTCTGCGAAAGGAATTCAACGACCATGAGGCACTGATACTTTCAGAGATTCCAGACAAGGATGCCATCTATCAATCAATTAAGACTTTTCTGGGAAAGGGTAAGTAGAGGGAAATGAAATGAAGAGCATCAGCGACATTCAATTGCATCGCTATCAGGTCAAAGTAGGTCATATCGAAGTCGTGGTCAGTGGAACCAACGATGAAGAGGCTATTGCCAACGCCCGTTTGCAATTGGCAAAGGATCTGCCCAGGTTCTATGACTTGATTCGTGCTTTGGATATATCTTGCTTCAATGTCCGCCGAGCGGCTTGAAATAAACCCAGGAATTCTTTCCCATGTCTATAGCCGAACTAGGTAATTTGACGCCGGAACTTGCCGCGATTCAAACGGAAATCGAAGGCTACGCCCGGGGCTATGGACTGGATTTCTATCCCACGATATTTGAGCTAATAGATGCTGACCAACTCAATGCCATTGCTGCTCGGGGCGGGTTTCCTACGCGTTATCCTCACTGGCGTTTCGGAATGGAGTACGAGCAGCTTAGCAAAGGCTACAATTACGGACTGCAAAAAATCTATGAGATGGTGATCAACAACAACCCCTGCTACGCCTATCTGATGCGGAGCAATGGTTTGATCGATCAGAAGCTGGTGATGGCCCACGTATACGGGCACTGCGATTTCTTCAAAAACAATCATTGGTTCGCTCACACCAGCCGCAAGATGATGGACGAGATGGCCAACCATGGGAGCCGGATACGCCGCTACATGGATGAATTTGGCGTAGAGAAAGTCGAAAACTTTATCGATGCCTGTCTGAGCATTGAGGACTTGATCGATATCCACTCCCCCCATATTCGCCGCCGAGAAGTAAAAAGCCGCTATGATTTTTCGAGTTCTAAAAAGGAAAAGGAGAAGAAGATTTCTCCACGTTTTGAAGCAAAAGACTACATGGATCGGTTTATAAATCCTCGATATCGCAAATCCATTGATGAAGATTCCGAGGAAGAACAACAGATTCCAAAAATCCCCGAGCATCCCGAACGAGACGTGATGCTGTTCATCCTGGAACACGCTCCGCTCAAGAGTTGGCAAGCGGATGTGCTGTCGATCATCCGTGACGAGTCCTACTATTTTGCTCCCCAGGCGCAGACGAAGATTATGAACGAAGGGTGGGCCAGTTATTGGCATTCTACAATCATGATCCGCCAGGGCCTCACGGCTGCCGACGTGATTAACTATTGTGACCATCACAGCGGCACCCTTGCCAGTTCTCCGACCCAATTAAACCCTTACAAGGTTGGGATCGAACTTTTTCGCAATATCGAAGACCGCTGGAATCGGGGTGCTTTTGGCCCGGAGTACGAAAACTGCGACGATCATGCCGCCCAACAGAATTGGAACACTGACGCCGGGCTGGGGAGAGAGAAGATTTTTGAGGTCCGTCGCATCCATAATGATCTTACTTTTATTGACGAATTCCTCACGTTGGATTTCGTCCGCGAACATCGACTCTTCCGCTTTGGGTATAATGAACGTAGCGACGTTTACGAAATCGAAAGCCGTGAATTTCCTAAGGTGAAGAAGCAATTGCTTGACAGTCTGACTAACCGAGGCCGCCCGATTATCGCCGTTGTGGATGGCAACTACCACAACCGAGGTGAACTCTATCTCGAGCATAGTTTCTCAGGTGTAGAACTTCAGCTCGACTATGCACGCGATACTCTCGAAAACTTGCAGCGACTCTGGGGACGACCCGTGCATTTGGAAACCCGCCTCGAGAACGGTCCCGTTGTATTGTCTTACGATGGTTCAGAACATGACTTTGAACAGGGCGAGCCGGAAGAACTTGCCGACGAAGTGGAGGAATCATTGTGATGCTCCGCGATGATTTTCTACAAGAACTCAGTGCGCTCGTCGGCCAGACAAATCAGCAGATATGCGTGATTGACGGTCCGCGCACAGTGAAGTGTCAGGTTCTCCAATGCGATCCTCTGGGAGCGGCGATTTCTAACCTGGCCCTTGAAACGGGCGAGTTGGTGTCCGCAGATATTGCCAAGCTGGAGACGGCCAGCAAGTCGCTTTGCGGGCGAGTCACCTATCTACTCGAGCCCATTTCGCCGATCGAGATCGATGCGACCGGCTGTGTGGTTCAAATGCGTAGCAATCCTCCTCAGAAAGACGACAATGGCCTGAAATACTATGAACTTACATTGCGGCAAGGAGGTAGCGTTTCGCTCACACGCTATGAAAAACAACCCGGCAATTCCAGGCTTCCCGTTCCTGCCACTTTGACCCATGAGGTTCTCGGTAGGTTGGTCGAGGATTTTAATATTGCGGTGGAAGAAGTTCTCTCCAGCTAGCCACACCATTGGGTCGAATTAGAATAGAAGACATGCAGATCTACGAAAGCCATCGTAACAGCGATTTTATCTCGAATCTGATGAAGGGCAGCATGTTCTACGATCCCATCTCGCTCCACCGTAGTCTGTGGTGGATGTTCGAGCGACTGGCTCTTGCATTAAACGTCTTACATAAATTCGCCATCGATAGTATCTCAGAGATGTGCGATTCTTGTCTCACCCTATGGAAGGACTCTCAACAAGCACTCAAGGACGAATTTTAGTTATGGTTTTGTAACCCCTTACCACCCTACTGGGAGATTTGCTACGATGCGGACTGACTTTGCTCACTTGCTCCAACTATTTCGACTTTTAAGCAAAAACCATGAGCCGACCGCACGTAGCTTCCCCCCCTTCCGAGGTTTCCCTTTCCCCAGCCGCAGGCGGCTGGCACTGCAGCCATCTGTATTACTCGTGGAATCGGACCGCACTCGCGCAGATGCAGGGAGCGGAAATTTCCGCAGGCATCGACGCAGTGATTGCACTGCTGGATCCTAAGAGCAAAGACGCACCACTACGGATGCAGACATCCGTCGTCAGCGGCCATAAGGCCGACTTCAGCTTGATGCTGATGGACCCCGATCCTCTCAAGGTCGAGAGGGTGAACCAGCGGCTCCTCGCTTCACCTCTAGGGCATGCCCTGGTTTCCGGTTATTCGTTCGTCTCAGTCACTGAGATCAGCGAGTATGTTCCCTCGGTCGAGCAGTTTGGCGAGCGGCTCGTCGCGGAAGGAGAAACCGTCGACAGTCCCACTTATGCGGCCAAGGTCAAAGGCTATGCGGATCGGCTCGAAGGAATGAATCGGCAACGGTTAACTCCTGATTTCCCAGCCTGGCCCAATACCTGTTTCTATCCGATGAACAAGAAACGCAAAGTTGGCGAAAACTGGTTCCTGCTAAGCAAGGATGAACGCAACGCCTTGATGAGCGAACATGCCCGTAGCGGAATGGCATTCGCAGGCAAGGTGAGCCAACTGATCACCGTCGGACTGGGATTTGACGACTGGGAGTGGGGGGTCACCTTGTGGGCAGCCAATCCTGAGTATCTGAAAGACATTGTCTATCGGATGCGATTCGATGAAGCCAGCGCCCGCTATGCCGAATTCGGGCCGTTTCTCATCAGCTACGTTTGCTCTCCCGCCGACATGCTCAAGCATTGCCAGATTGGTATGTGAAACTCAGGAATTTGTAAATCTCTGCGGATTGCGTACACTCTGCGGGCAGCCCCAGAAATGGCAATCTGAGTGATTCCCGTGAGTCGAACTGCCACTGCTTCTCAGTACCTGCTGGCTTGATTAAAATAGATTGGCAAGCTTCTGTTCTGGCAGCTATAGGTGAAAGTTCGCAGGATGCCTCTAGTCTCTTGGAGATCTCAAAATGCCTGGCACGACCGTAGAAAAGAAAAAGGACCGCACCATTTCAACTCCTTCCGGCGCAAAACAGTCAGGAGGGGTGACTGTCATCAAGCACCCCTTAATCCAAGTGCATCTGACCAAGTTGCGCAACAAGACGACCCAGCCTTCACTTTTTCGAGCCTCGGTCAAACGCCTGGCAACCTTGATGGTCTACGAAGCGACCAAAGATTTGAAGGTATTAGAAACAACGGTTGAAACTCCCCTTTGCGAGACGGATGGTGTCGAGCTTTCTCAGCGGGTCGGTCTGATCCCTATCTTGCGTGCCGGGTTGGGAATGATTGATCCGGTTCTTGATCTTCTTCCCATGGCAGAAGTCTGGCATCTGGGACTCTATCGCGATGAAGAGACGGCACAACCTGTCCGCTATTACGACAAGCTTCCTCCAAAGAATCCCGTGGACGTGGCCATTATCCTCGATCCGATGCTCGCCACGGGTGGTTCGGCAATGGCGGCCCTGATGACGTTACGCGAATGGGGAGTCAAGCAGACGAAAGTGGTGTCGCTGATTGCATCTCAAGAAGGAGTCGACGCTGTGGCCTCTCAGTTTCCAGAGGCGCAAGTGTACGTCGCACAGGTCGATCCCACGCTCAATGATCGCAAGTTCATAGTTCCCGGCTTGGGAGATGCAGGGGATCGCATTTTTAACACGGTCGATCCAGGGTAAGAACGGTTTCAGCAAATGGCAAAGTCCGTTCTCTGTGGTCCGTGGTCGGTGGCAAAACTGTGAACCAACAACGGACAATCGAATACGAACCAAGGACAAATCAATGCACAACTATGTCAGCCTGCTAGGGATTGTCGTTATTATCGGGCTGGCATGGTTGATGAGTTCTCACCGAGGACATTTCCCTTGGCGAACGGTCTGTGGAGGTTTGGCCCTGCAGCTTACTTTTGCAGTGATCTTCTTGACGACTTCTTTCGGCAAGGGAATCTTTGAGCAAATTGACAACATCTTTGTGGGCTTGTTGGGATGTGTCGATGCTGGCACTTCATTTGTTTTTGGATCTGGTTTTGAAGAGCATTTTTTCGCATTCAAGGTTCTCCCCACAATCATTTTCTTTTCGGCATTCATGTCGATTTTCTACTATTACGGCGTCATGCAAAAAGTTGTGAGTTTGATGGCCGTCGTGATGCAGAAAACTCTGGGAACTTCCGGGGCGGAGACGCTTTCTGCAGCGGCGAACGTTTTTGTGGGCCAAACCGAGGCTCCTTTGGTGATTAGGCCGTACATCAGTTCGATGACCACTTCGGAATTGAATGCTGTGATGATGGGGGGATTTGCTACCATGGCCGGTGGGGTGCTCGGTGCGCTTGCCTCGATGGGATTCGACGCTGGAGATCTCCTTTGCGCATCGGTCATATCTGCTCCAGGAGCACTATTGCTCGCCAAAGTGATTCAGCCTGAAATCGATCAACCCAAAACTCGTGGTTCGGTGAGCCTTGACATCAAAGACGAAAGCGCGAATGTGCTTGAATCAATCGCCAACGGCACCGTTGGAGGTCTTCAGCTGGCTTTGAACGTGGGTGCGATGTTAATAGTATTCCTGGCTTTGATCGCCACGATCAATACGCTGCTGGCTTGGATAGGCGGACTCTTTGGGTATGTAAGTGCAGATGGTACGGGACTTTGGTCGCTTGAGGGTGTGCTAGGCAAACTTTTTTGGCCTATGGCGTGGTTGATCGGAATCGAGTCAGAAGATTGTTCGGCGGCGGGGCAATTGATGGGGCTGAAAATGGCCACCAATGAATTTGTCGCCTATGGTCGTTTAGCAGAATGGGACGCAGCGGATAGCGCCATAAAAATCAGCTCTCGGTCCCGCGATATCATGATGTTCGCCCTCTGCGGCTTTGCCAATTTCAGCTCGATCGGCATCCAGTTGGGGGGAATTGGAGGGATCGCTCCCGAACGGCGTTCAGACCTGGCGAAACTCGGTTTAAGGGCGATGGTGGGTGGAACCCTGGCTAGCTTCTTGACGGCCTGTTTTGCAGGACTGCTGATTTGACAAGTAAGTAAGAATTCGCAACGATAAATGTCGGTCTTTTAAAGTGTTTGATTGAACAATTTGCTACTTCCCAGTCAATGGGTGATGATCAACTTGAACGTGCTTACCTAGTCACTTATTCACTTTCTAACCTACTCACCTACTACCACCTACAAGGATTGGCGGCGATGAAAATTCTATTTGACAAAGGTACCCTCCATCGCGGCGTTGCTGATATGGCCGCCAAAATTGAAAAGGCCTACGAAGGGCGACAGCTAACGATCGTGGGGGTCCTTACGGGCAGTGTGGTTCTCCTGGCTGATTTGATTCGACTGATCGAGCAACCAATGCGGGTGGGTGTCATACAAGCCTCCAGTTATCGGGGAGCCACCACCGAGCGGGGGGACCTGATCATCAACTCCGAGTTAATGCTTGACATCGCCGGTCGCGATGTATTGCTAGTAGACGATATTTTCGACACTGGACACACGCTGGAAAACGTGGTCGAGAAACTACATGAATTCGGACCAAAATCCGTCAAGTCGGCCGTGCTCTTGCGCAAGAAGGGCCGACAGGAATCAGAATATGTACCCGATTTTACTGCGTTCGACATCCCGGATGAGTTCGTTGTCGGTTATGGTCTGGACTACGAAGACATGTATCGCAACTTGCCCTATCTGGCAGCCCTCGAACAGGAAGACCTGGACCACCACGAGCAGATGAATCAAGAGACCCATGTCATGAAGCTGTAAAGACTCAATCGAGTTTTCGGTGTGCACTATAGCTTCAAGTCAAACTGCGCGGGTAGCAATTTGTCCAGCGAAGTCTCGATGATTCGATCGGGCTCGTCTGCATCAACTTGGTAGACCTGCATCCCTCCGCCAAACTCGGCCAGAAACTGCCGACAAGCGCCGCAGGGTGAAGCAGCCCCCTCGGTGGCGACTGCGACGGCCGTGATCTTGCGATGCCCTGCCGCCACCGCTGCCCCGGCAGCAATTCGCTCGGCACAGATAGTGAGTCCATAAGAGGCATTTTCTACGTTGGTACCGGTAAATATGGTGCCATCCTCGGTGAGCACGGCAGCCCCCACCAGGAATTTCGAATAAGGTGCATAGGCGTTCTGCCGCGCAGAAATCGCGGCGGAGATCAGTTGAGAAGCGTCTATGGTCATGGGGTGAAGTTCCTCAAATTATCGGCAGTTATGGACCTGGGAATCGACTATAATGCAATTTGCCACTCACCGGCAATTACCATAACCGAGATCCCGTTCGGTTCACACCGTAAATATAGTTGGTCAATGTATTATGCCCCCCACATGGCAGCCTCAATTCCTGTTCACCATCTGCCAACCCGGGGCCGAGGCTGCGCTTAAGAACGAACTCGCCGCACAAAGACTCAGCCTCCGACCGTCATTTTCCCGACCCGGATTTGTCACGTTTAAATTTGATCAACCTTGTGTCAATCCACTGACGTTTCAACTTCGTAGCACTTTTGCTCGAACTTGGGGATTCTCTTTGGGTAAGGTGGCAGGAAATCAAGCCAATGAACTCGCCGCAGCATGCTGGCAGTTGCCGGGGGTAGTTGAGGCGCTCACGGCCATTAAGCCGCGGGATATGCATGTCTGGCAGCGCGATCACGTCGTGCCGGGAGAGGATGGATTCGAACCAGGACCAACAGCTCTGGCTGCCGAAGTCGATGCAGCATTGATTGCAAGTACTCCGGTGGAGTCGTTGAAATCCCATCGGTATCGACAACATGGGGCCAGTCAACCGAATACCTGGATTTTAGACACTGTCATCGTCGAACCTGGCGAATGGTGGTTGGGTTGCCATTTTGCCAGCCGCCGCGCTGCTTGTTGGGTGGGAGGCGTTCCGCCAGTAGCTCAGTTTGAAGATGTTGTAAGCCGAGCCTTTCTAAAAATGAATGAGGCCCTAGAGTGGTCAGCATTACCACTTGCTCGAGGGGAGATCTGTGTCGAATTAGGTTGTTCCCCCGGTGGTGCGGCTCAGGCACTACTCGAAAGAGGGCTTTTTGTCGTCGGCATCGATCCGGCAGAGGTCGACCCGCTCGTGGCAGAGCATCCAAACTTTATACATGTGCGTCGACGAAGTTTGGATGTGCCCAAGCGAGATCTCCAGCGTGCAAAATGGCTCGCGGCCGACATGAATGTTGCACCTTCTTACACGCTTGATGCTGTAGAAGATATCGTCTTGCACAAGACCCCTTCGATCCGTGGTTTAGTGCTTACCCTCAAGCTAGCAGATTGGTCGCTCTCCTCAGAGATTGGCAAGTTCGTTAAACGAGTCAAAAGTTGGGGATACCGCGATGTGAGAACTCGTCAACTAGCCTTCAATCGGCAAGAGATCTGTCTCGTGGCCCTCAAGAGTCGCGCTCAACGTCGCATCAAGAGGGGCAACTCTCAGCGTCGCACAAGAGTCGACGCCCCGCACCCGGGAATCCCCGGTGCCATGCATGGGGAGCACCAGTAGCCTTGCTAGCCAATGCCGGAAGGCAATGGTTGCATGCAGTTCTCCATCGACTTCCGCCGACGGATGTCATCGTCTTTGGATCTCCCACATTTGGTAGCATTCATTTGGTGCTATCGCAAGCCGCAGGGGAGGCAAGTTGCCAGCAATGGGAATCGGCGTTGACTTATCAGATTGAGAAAAGTACTTATTGGCCCGCGAATATTCGTACATCGGCTCCCGCGCGCCCCAGGCAGTTCTGTGCTTCGACTTACGTTTTACCCGCTGTTGCTTTTTGTCGTTTGGTGTCTAAGTACCAATCAGCTGTGTGCGCAGCGAGTGCAGTTTCCCTCCCAAGTACCATCGTATGATGTCACACCACCCGGCTATACGCCTCCGAGCCTCAACGCTGCGACGCCGCAAATCACACCAACTTTTGATCCCTACGCCAACCCAAACTTGGGCACCCCACCCGCTGACATTCCGTACAATGTCACACCACAACTAGGCCAGCCACAGCCCATCTTGCCGCAGGCAGCACCCCCAGTAACACCAGGAATTCCGCAACAAGGCGGATCGCTTTACCCGAACGGCTTGCCCTATCAATGGGAGTCGAATACCTACGCTTACGGAAATTCGGATGGATCGGTAGCCCGCCTCCAGCGATTGCTGCAACAGTTGAGTGCCGAGCAGACTTACATCTACACGGACGGCGGCACCACTGGTTTTGGCGTGAATCGCACGGAACTTACTGCAACATTTGGCGTGCCGATTTTCTATAACCCTGAAACGCCGCTGTTGGTGACCCCGGGTTTTGCCTTCAATTGGTGGGAAGGCCCGTCACTGACGGGTTTCGATCTCCCACCTCGAGTCTACGACGCCTATATCGACGGTGCCTGGCATCCCCAGTTCAATCAATTCTTGTCCGCAGACTTAGGTCTTCGCACAGGTGTCTGGACCGACTTCAACAATTGGGACGGCGCGATCCGTATTCTGGGCCGAGGTCTGGGGACCATTGCTTTAACTCCACAATTCGATTTGATCGCAGGCGTTTGGTATCTGGATCGCAACGAAGTCAAGTTATTGCCTGCCGGAGGCGTCTACTGGCGCCCGAACGAACTCTGGGATCTCTATCTCGTGTTTCCGAATCCCAAAATCCGTCGTCGATCTATTACCGTGGGTGCCAGTCAATGGTGGGTTTACTTCGCGGGAGAGTATGGCGGAGGCAGCTGGGCCGTCGAACGTTCGGTTGGGGATGACAACGTAGACTACAACGATATCCGAGCATTCTTTGGCATCGAATGGGAGACTCAAACCCAAATCAGGGGCCATATTGAACTCGGCTTCGTCTTTGATCGCGAAATCGTCTACGCGGAGACTCCCACGCCTACGCTGGACTTGGACAATACCTTCATGGTTCGTGGCGGCTTCGATTTCTGAGTGTTCGCATGGCGACTACAACTCTTCAGCCTGCGAAAACGTGTTTCATGATCTTGGGTTTTGCCGTGATCTTTCTCTCACCAGTCTGCATAGAGACG
Source organism: uncultured Planctomycetaceae bacterium (assembly GCA_937925545.1). Lineage (GTDB taxonomy): Bacteria > Planctomycetota > Planctomycetia > Pirellulales > Lacipirellulaceae > Bythopirellula. Next base: position 4,288 of record CALALR010000009.1, on the reverse strand, counting down.
TCCCACGGGCAAACGCAGCGAGGTTGGGGAGGCACCCTGGTTGCTGAACGCATTCCCCACCAGCCAGAACAGTTGCTTGATCATTGGGTCGAAGATGCAACTCCGCTCGACTTGGATGCCATGCTTATCGCGGATCAGCAGGTTCGCCTCGCAGGGCTTGCTGATGAGACGACTGCCATTGCATCCGATCTCGACATCATCGATTCCGACGACGCTCAGCTTCCCCCGGGGACGCGGGATGGCGTATTTCAAAAACTCCTGTTCACCGGCACCTACCTGCCGCAAATAGAATCCGACAGTCTCGGCTGGGGCGATTTGGAAACGGGCGTCGTTTTTGGTTTTCCTTTTTTGCGAAGGGATACGCCCCTGTTGATCACGCCTCGCTTTGGTGTCCACTTTCTCGACGGAGCTGCTAACTTCGATCTCCCTGACACGCTTTACGACGCCTCCTTTGAATTTCGTCATCTCCGCAAATTTGGCGATGGGCCTTGGGCAATGGACGTTGCCGTAACGTTGGGTCACTACAGCGACTACGAAGACGACGATGCCGATGCCTTCCGGGTCACCGGCCGAGGGCTGGTGGTCTATGAATCGAGCCCGGCTCTGAAATGGTTGGCAGGGGTCGCTTATCTCAATCGTGCTGGTGCCAGCGTCCTACCCATCGGTGGCGTCATTTACGAACCGACTCCCGAGGTCTCTTATGAGCTGATCTTCCCCCGTCCTCGTTTGTGGTGGTTGTTGCCGGGCAGCAATCGACAGATTGGTGACGAACGCTGGTTCTTCCTCGGCGGCGAATTCGGCGGCGGGGTCTGGTCCATCGAGCGGCCCTCCACCCAGATGCACGATCTCTTGACCTATCTTGATTACCGCGTCCTGGTCGGCTACCAGCGCAATCTTTCCAGCGGAATCAGCTGCACCGTGGAATTCGGCTATGTCTTCGGCAGGGAACTGGAGTTCTCAAGCCCCTCGCCGGAAGTCTCGCTGGACGATTCCATGCTTGCCCGGGTTGGGTTGAAGTTCTAGTCTAGCTAAATTGTGTATGTCTAGACTCTGGATTCATTCAAGTTGTCATCAGGAGACGCGGCAAGAAGATGAATTATTCTTCCGAACCATGCGGTTATGACATCAACTCGGCATTCCCTAAACCTCACCGCAAACTCTTCCGCACTTGGTTTCGTCGTCCCCGTAAGGTCAAATCCTTTGCGCCCCCGATTGAGTATCAACCATCGACAGAGATTGCGGATCCAGGCATTTCAGCTCAATGGGGAGAACATATTTTAATCGAAGATTATTTGTTAGTCCTTCACCGTGATGGAAGTACAACGGTACGACGGCACTTGGTCACGCAACTTCACAGTAGTGAAGCTTTAGTCAATTGGGACGAAGTGATTCGATCCTATGATTCGCGAATTCAATCATATAAGGCTACGAAAGCAAACCTATATTATTCTGATGGCTCGTCTCGAAAGGCCTCTTCGAACTTACATAAAGTTCTGTTGCCGGGCGAAGGAACTAAAGCCTCAGGAAGGACAGTACAGTTGCTGTTCGCTCCCCTTCGCCCCGGCGTGATTGTTGAACTCGAGGAGGAACAAGAAGACTTCTCTTCAGGACTTTTCTGGCCGGCCGTCTGGGAAAACTTTTTTTTGGAAACAACTGCTCCTTGCCGCCGTCGACGATTCACCGTTGCAGTTGCCAAGCCATTTTCCCTTTATTTCAATGTCCATCATGGTGCTCCAAACCCAGTTGAACGGACTATAAAGGATTACCACATTTGCACATGGGAACTGTGCGACAGTGAAGGAATTGAAATAGATGAGTGGACACCACCCTTGAGAGATTTTGCTCCATGGATTGATGTAACGACGGCGTCTACTTGGGCTCCATTCGCAGCGAAGTTCTTGGAAGAACTTGAGCCTGGTAACAGAATTGCTCCAGAAGTGAGTAAACTGGCTGGAGATCTTTCAGCCGGTAAGTGCCATGCAATTGAAAAGGCCTGTGCAGCATACACATATGTCACACGCACCGTTCGTTACGGTCGTCCCCGGAGCGAACTTGAGATGCGATCAATTCGAGGATCAAACGAAATATTTCAGGATCTGCGGGGAGATTGTAAAGATAAATCCGCGTTACTTGTGCAACTGCTGCGAGCGATGGGATTTTCGGCTCATGTGGCGGTGATACTTACCGGTGATGCAGGAAGAACACCTTTCCTCCCATCTACAAGATTTAATCATGCGATTGTCAAACTAAATCTCGAGAATCAGACGTTTTGGTTAGATGCCGCTAGCGGAGAATTTTCCTTTGGTGAACTGCCTCCTGTTGATCTCGGGACGCAGGCCCTTCTGCTAAATCGAGAGAAGTTCTGGTTTGAGCCTGTACCAAACGAATATGACAAGGCCTTTTTGGAATATCGAGAAGTAGAAGGTAGGGTCAAGACTAACGGAGACTACGAAGGAACTGTTTTAGCAACTCTTTCTGGAGATCTTGCTGCCTATTTGAGAATGCAGCTTTACGAACGAAATGCAGAACACCAACAGAAAGTACTGCAAGCGTGGTTAGGGGCAGATTATCCCGGTGCAAGCGGATTGAACTTACGGCATGATTCTGCTCCCGAGTTAAATGGAAGTATCAGCTATTCGGGGAATGTACACATTCCGCTTGCTGCCAGAATGATTGAACGTATTCTACTTTTTCAGATTCCTTGGGCTGGGAAACTTGTTATTTCCGGTCCCATGGCACAAGAAATTCGTAATCAACCGCTGATGCTTCCCAGAGCCCATCGTCAGTTCGAAAGGCATGTGATCAAATTACCTCAGAACTACAATCCCATTGCAATTCCTGAAGCAGTCAGAATTGAGGCTCCCTGGGGCAAATATGCATGTTCGTGGAAAAGCGAGCCAAGCAGGCTGATTTGCGAACGCGAACTTCACATAGATACGGTCTTGATACCAAGTGAAGACTTCCAGAAATTCAAGGACTTTTGGCGTCGAGCAAGTTGGTCCGACGGTGCTCCGCTAGTGCTCCAGGCTGGCTAATCAGATCTGATTTGAGCTTCTCCTGTGTCTCTGGGACTCACTAAGATAGGCCTGTTACGGGCTGCTAAAGACCGAAAAACGCCCTTTTCTACCCGTCGCAAGGGCCCCTGGGGTGAACTATACTTAATAGTTTAGCCATCCCCTCAAAACCCTTACTATGCCTGCCGGAGTTCGCATGTCTGAGACTGCCCCCTGGATCACTTACCGCCCCGAACTGAAAGTGCTTGATTGCACGATCCGCGATGGCGGTCTCATCAATAAACATCAATTCACCGACGAGACGGTCCGTGCCGTTTACGACACATGTCTCGAGGCCGGCATCGATGCCATGGAGGTCGGCTACAAGAATTCCCCCAAGGCATTCCCCAAGAGCGAATTCGGTGCCTGGCGGCACTGCGACGAGGAGGATCTCAACCGCCTCTTCGCTGGCCACGATCTAGAAAAAACAGGACTGAAGCTCTGTGCGATGGCCGACGCTGGCAAAAGTGATTATCGCGAACAGATAGTTCCCCGCAACGAGAGCGTGCTCGACATGATCCGCGTGGCGTTCTACGCTCATCAGGTTTCCGAAGCGGTGCAGATGATCAATCATTGTGCCGAACTGGGTTACGACACCACTGCGAACCTGATGGCCGTCTCGAATATTGAAGACGTGGAGATCGATACGGTCCTCTCCGCGATCCGCGACACCCCGGCCCAAGTGATGGTGATCGTCGACAGCTTTGGCCATTTGTACCGCGAACAGATCGACAGGCTTTACAAAAAATACGCCGCGGCACTCGAAGGGACGGGCAAGGAGATCGGCATCCACGCCCACAACAACCAACAGCTCGCTTTCGCGAACACGGTCGAAGCGATCATCCTCGGCTCCAACCGCGTCGATGCCACTATGTTCGGCCTGGGTCGTGGCGCAGGGAATTGCCCCATGGAGCTATTACTTGGGTTTCTGAGAAATCCCAAGTTCAAACTCCGCCCCGTGATCAAGCTCATTCAGGATCACATCTTGCCATTGAAGAAAAAAATGGACTGGGGCCCGAGCATCCCTTACAACATCACCGGCCAGATGAATCTCCACCCCCGCGATGCCATGGAATTCCGCGAAGGCAAATCTCCCGACGATTACCTGGCCTTCTACGACGAAATCGTGCTGGACTAAACGCGACCCGGTGCAATGTTACTACCAAGTCACTGATCACTGATCATTGGACATTGGTCATTGGACATTGGTCATTGGACATTGGTCATTGGACATT
>CALALR010000008.1 GCA_937925545.1 uncultured Planctomycetaceae bacterium | reverse complement strand
AGGATACGCCGCCTTTCTTCAACTCGCGAGAACACGACTTTTGACAATATCTCCCTTCAAACTAATCACGGCCGTCGACACCGCAATACCGCGCAACCCAGAACACCTGAGCCCGGCCAGTCTCCCACCGTTCAGTCATCCGCTGAAGGCTACATCGAACGACAGACGCGGCCTATCATCTACGCACAGCTGGTCCTATGGCCAGCAGCCTCTTGCTCTCGCACCTCGCCTCAGTGTCCGCACCGACAACAACTCTTCAGCCCCAGTTCTCGGGCAGCCAAGGACAGCGACTTGGCCAAGCAATTCATAAAAAATCGCGCTCTTCGTGTTCACGAGCTGCGCGAAATTCTTGAGCCGTATTGATGAACACACCTACTCACTCACAAAGCGACATCCTGCACACTTTCCAGTCATGTTCAATCACCCCTCCCGCGCCACTTAGTAGTTGATCAGCATTGCGGTATACTAGGTTTCGACCACCCTCATCAACAAGTTTTCCAAAACACATTCGTGTGCTCGCATCATATTCAATCACATAAAACGTCCACTTTCCTTCCCGTGAAGAGAGCTTCGCGTGCACCCAGGGGTCTAGTTCACTATATGTCTCATATAGCGGAGGTATGTGTTTTTGGGTTTCCTCGGTAATGGCCACGTCCATTAACGCCTCGCTTTCTCTGCTAAAGAACAAGTGTCCATGTCATCGCCCGCATTTGCGGCTAATGGTTACTACTTCATAGTGCCACAGACACTGGTGCTTTCGTCAATTGCATTTTTCGTCTGTTGTCGCGTGCGGCCATTGCCACGTCGCAACAATGAACCTTCCTTCTCCGTTCGTGTCCACCGCTGTGTATTCACACACGGTGTCAAGCATTCGCTTGCACCAACGAGGTTGTCGCTGTTGTTGTTGTTCCCACACCGTCAGCTGTTCTCGATGGTGAGCGCTCTCAAACGACGCGATTGTGTCAAATATGGACCCGGCGGCGGAGAATCCGAGGCGCTTCGCCCGTTTATTGGTCGGAATGAATCCCCAAATCGGACAGGATGCTTGCCAGATACGGAGGCCGATTTCCCGTCCAGTTTGCCGGTTTGGAACGACTCGCATCACAGCCACACCGGCTGACGCGTCACCAAGCATGGCATGCCTGTGCAAGACAGATATCATCATTCGAATCGAAACACCGTGTGCAGCAGCCAGCGCGCGTAGATGCCAGAAGGTCAGGTCGGAAGTGGGTGCAGTTGTACCGGGTAACCCCCCAATCTGCGATGTGTCACGCAGCAGTAGCTGCGTCCGGGGCCATGAGATCTTCCGCCGAACAGGATTCGGGACGAGGATTTCGCTGGCAAAGTCGTTGCAAAACCGCTCGCAGTCGTATTCAGTGACGACGCGACTTCCAAACGCGGCGCGACTACAAGGATGGGCTGCTAAGCTCCACGCGATTGCGTGGCCCAATTCATGGGCCACAACAAACTGCCGACGTTGAGCAGAGGCTGCACCAACTGAGAGCGTTGGCACGAAGTTGACGAACAGCAGTCTCTCCGGATTTGAAAACCGAATAGCGCCTTCGTTTTCGCACGCTCCTTCGTCCGACACCGCGATCCCAAGGCTGGCAATCGCTCGCCGAAGCAAAGTGCTTACTGACTCAGACGGCCCAGTCAAGGTGAAGCGGCGCAAGAGCCTAACGGCGCCAATCGCATCCACAGCGACGCCCGGAGACAGCTGTTCATCGAGAAATGACATCCATTTCGCCATCGACGATGAGCGCAGATCGGCGTCAGTCGGCGTTTCGACAAGAGCGTCATTCATGGTACGCCGGAAGTAAAGCGAAATCCCGAAGAAGGGCCATGACCTCCGCAATCTGCCACTTTTCAACGCACTTCACGCGGTACTCATCCAGCGTAACGGATGGCTTGATCGTTGACCCCTTCATTGCCGGGAAAACCAGCTTTCTCAGTTGATTCCATTTTTCCAGTGGCGCCGCAATTTTGGCGTCCTTCGCGGGTGATCGTATCCTGTGAGCCGCCCGAATGGCAAACCCGTAAGAGTTCGCGACTCCGACCTCGAAGTCCCAAACATCACGCAGGCGTTTTGCTGCAAGAGACTTCGCGGCAGCGAGCGGAATCGGTAGCCCGCCCAACATCGGATCGCTGCGCAGCGCAGGCCCGTCCTCGTCCAAGCGCCAATCGTCGTCAAAGAGCTCGCTGCACAAGCGAGCTCTATTATTCCACCACGCGTGAATCTCCTCGTTCGGGAAAAGTGTGTTCGCCACAACTTCAACATGATGGCAGTATTCACCACTTCTCGCGAAGAACGCACGACTACCGGCATCGACCTGCAGCGGCGGTATTGGTCCATTCCAGGTAATCGAAGCACGTTGCTGGCTTGTCGTAACGCCCCCGCCTGAACTGGAAACGAGCGATTGCAACCATCTAGCGTCCGAGGTAATGAAGAGGAGTACGATCTCTGGCATAAGGCACCGATAGAACATTCTGCCTCGGAGGCGTGGCAGCAGTGGTCCTTGGCAAAGCACAATTGGCTGCTCGGCGACAGACGAACGGATCAGATTACTGGTTGACAGCTTCCAAAGAATGGCGTCTGACAACGTGCGCTCGAAGATGCCACTTCGCTCAGAAGTGCCAGGGTTATGCGGCCCCAATAACCCAACATTTCCTGTCAAGTCTCCTACAGCAGGTCTCATGCCGCCCGCCGGGAACGACATGCGGTACGTGATCACAAGTTTGTCGCTGTCCGTCTCCAACCAAGCCTTTGATCTTTGTAGAGCCGATCCGTCTCTCAGTTTCCCTTCGACGCGCGCGACAGTCAGCAACAGGTGACAGCCGGAGAGGCCGGGCGGCATGAACTTCCAGTCGTATGCAATCGCGATTGCGCTACGTCCGTTGAAACAATCCTCAGACTCAAATAGCAGCTGTTTGCTGGTCTCGCCAGAATTCATCTGGGTCTTCCTCGTAAATTCGAATGCCGTACTCCTTACACTTCGTTCGCAGCCGATTCTCAGCGTGACGCACCTTTGGGTCACAATCACCGAATGGGGACAACACAATCAACTGGCACCACCGCATGGCATCTCGCGCCCCATATGCGGATTCCGACAGAGGAATCCACTTTCCTGTCTTACGTCCCCACCGCTCGGGGTCACGACTTGGAACTGCCCAGCTCTCGGAAACTCCTCCGCCATCAGCCCCGAATCTCCCTCCTTGCGGCCGCGAATATGCCAACATCCGGGGCAACACTGCGATGTCAACAACTGGTCCGCCTGCGGCCGTATACTCAATGTCTCGGACAATCTGATCACGAATCGTATCGTAGTCTTCAATCGCAACATATGTTCGTCCGGACCACGTAGCATGCTCAGACAGGCGGCGCACCATTTGTTCGTACGAGCGTCCGTCATCTGCCTCCGGGAAGTCGAACACTTGTTCCAGCAGGCATTGTGCCGCAGCTAGCCACTCTCGACATGTCGATGCCAGGCCAAGTCGATTGCCGTCGTCCAACAATTCGCTAGCCAGTGCCATTACAAGTTCTGGTTCGCCGCCTCCCGCATCAAGGCCGACCAATCGTTTCCACAACAAATCCCGCGCCGCTTGCCCCTTCAAAGCCCTTACATCGCGAAGGTCGACCGTGCCGATACCATCTGCCTCGCGTTGAAGGCGCCTGCCCACCACTTCTGGCACGCGATGCGTCAACCACAGCATCACCACTCCCCGGGCAATCCGTTCGACTACGCGATAGCCAGGGCGCAAGTACATATTCTTGTATAGCCACCACCGTTCCTCAATCAAGTCTCTTGCATACTCGCCCGCCACCCCAGAGATTCCAATCATGCCACTTGGAAGAAGAATCTGTCTGTCTTTTACAAATGCCTCGAACCACTCGCACCGTCGCTTAACAGGCAGTCTGACTGATTGCCCAAGTTCGTGGCAGTCGCGAAACACATAGTCTATCTTGTCAGCATCGAGTGGACTATTCACGACTGCATCGAGGAGTGGAATGCCCGAGCGTCCCTCAACTGCACGATTTACGATATCTATTACATCCTCAGTTGACACTGAGAGCTCCACGGCGACACGGGCGATTGTTGCGGTGGCTTCGTCGCGCAAGCTCGAAAACGAGGTTGCGAAGATTGCTTCATCGTGTCTGAACCCTTCTGACCACTCATGCGTTGTCCAATGAAGTTCATCGAATACTTCTTCAGCCAAATGCGTATAGGGCAGATGACCGAGATCGTGATGCGCACATGCGAGGAATGCCAAACTTGCAAGTGATGTGTGCGAAAAGCCTGGTACGCTACCTTGGTCATCCAGTAACGCGGGAATCCAATACATCGCCAAATGTGCAGCCCCGAGCGAATGAGCCCGCCGATTATGACGCGATTCCTCCCTTCGCAGCAGGCGCGTCTTCAGCCCCAGTTGCCTTAATCGACGGAATGGTTGGAGGTACTCGTGATCGACAACCGCTCGGTAACCCGCTGGCAACTGTGCGTAGCCGCTCCGGCTTCCTCTCTTCCAAAGTTCCTTCCAAAACTGCTCTTCAGCAGTAATCTCATCCGTCTTGAATTCTACGTCGGTGGACCATTGCGGCGTTCGATCAGATCGCGGCTTTGTGGTGGCAGCGATTTCTTGGACATCGACGCAATGATGCATGACAGCCACATTGTTGCGTCTCAATTCCGATACGGAATAACAGCTGTTGTCGGGATCGATGACGTGCACACATGGCATAGATGAGTTTCCCAAGTGTTGCTGCGTTTGCATTTCTCGGCCAAGCGTGGCTAACGCTCGCAACAACAGTGAATCCCAGACTCCACTTAAGCCAGCTATTATGACAAGTCCGATACGTTGCCATACAAAGCGTTGCAGTCCGTCGATAATGGCTTCCGTGTCTTGTTCCTTTTGCTGATACCCTGGAAAGTAGATTTGCAGTGCACGCGGTTGCCCGCATTCCGGGCAGGCCAATGCGTCTCCTCGTTCGTAGGAAATATCGTACACGGGGAGCTGTTGCCCTGCCTCAGGACATCCGTCTCGCTTGCATGTCGCGTGGAATACGTCACCCCACACTTTGATTACAGGAAACAGTGGCGTGGATGAGTGGTCTCGAAGGAAGAAGTTTTCGACGTGGGCTCCAGAGCTGAGGATCACACACTTCGCATCGGTGCTATTCAGGCGCTCGCGCACTGCTTTTCGAGTCAGGCCGTCAAAGTTGACGCTTACAGCGACAGCCTTGTCGGTGCAAATCCATTCGGCGACAAGTTTGTGGAAACTCGTCGGAGGTCTTTCCAGGAGTGAAAGGCCAGCATGATCACCGGTTGCCGGGATTTGTCCGGATAGAAAGTCGCGTGCGAAATCGCTCCACATCCCGGTGAGCCGGTCTGTAATCGATCCCGTAAGTGCAGGATTGGCAGACTGCAACGTGCCAAGAGATTGGGCAGCAAGGGATCGATGACCAAATCCGCGTCGCAGGGGTGCCAACCACGAGACAAGATCAGCGGGCAACCGGCTCGACGTCTCGCTTCCTTTGAGAATCAACGCTTTTTCGTATAGGTAGTCGTAGACGTCACGCATGCGAGGTACTCCAGACGCGAGCGAGCATCCAGCCCCCAATACAACGAGAGTCTTCTGGCCTCGTTCTGCAGTACGCTCCACAGACTCCGAAATCACTTCGCTCGGTGGAGGAGGTTCTTTAGACGTCGGTTTCTTGCGTCTGCGCTTTGCCATTGATTCAAGCTCTCTGAAAGTGCAGCTGCGGCTGCCAATGCACTCGAATGGCTGCATCATCGATAGAAGCGGGGTCATCTATTGCGACATGTGACGCAGCTCAGTGCCTCGGTGCGATGTGTGCTCGACTCGAAAAGCAGAGAATAATGCAAATAATTGCCTGCAAGCGACTTCGGCATGCTGCTCTATCGTTTATCAAGAGCGATCCAGGCAGCCGGGCTCCAAGGGGCGATGTAGTATCCCCCAACCGCCGCCCGTTTGAAACGCTGTCTGCCCGGCCGCCCGGGTCGCCCATTATACCCGGCCAGCAGGCCG
>CALALR010000007.1 GCA_937925545.1 uncultured Planctomycetaceae bacterium | reverse complement strand
CCGTTACGCTCTGGTTGTTCGGCGGGCCGAACCTGTTTGCGTTTCTCTTCATCATGGTCAAATCCTTCGCCCAGCATCTCGACCTGGACGATCACGTCAATCCGACCATCTTTCAGACGAGAGATGACGTTTTGGTTCTGTATCTTGGTTTGCCGGCTGTGAATCTCCTCGGCCGCGTAACCTTCTTCGCGATAAAGCTGGGCTATCTCTTCGGCATGCCGCACCGAGCAGGCTGCGGCGATAACCTGATGCTTGATCTGTCGTGCTTGGCGCAGCCTCTCACATTCGGCAATGCTCGCGCGGACAATGTGCCGGTTGCACTCCGGGGCCAAGGCAACGCCTCGGCTGAACCACACTTCTTCCCGCAGTCGAAGGACTTCCTGCAGGCCGACTTCTCTGCGCTCGTCGGCAAACGTGAAGGCCAACTCGCGCGGCTGCACGTGAATGGCACGCAGCCGTTTGATGTAGCCTCGGCTCATCGCTCTCAGGAACGAGTATCGATAAACGGGCTTACCGATCAGGGCTGCGCCGTCGCTTCGGAACGGGGTCGCGGTCAGGCTGACGACCTTAGCGTTTGGAAAATGATCGATCAGCCGCCGTCAGCTCGCCGCCGGATTGTGATGGCCTTCATCAATCAGAATCATGTCAAAGAAATTCTGCGGGAATCGTTCGAGCCAACGATTTCGACTGGTGCCGATCTGTTGGACGTTGGTGACGACAAAATGACTCTCGATGCAGTCCGAAAGGTGCGCGCTGCGATCGATGCGAGCTGCAAATGGGCCTTCCGGGCTAGATTTCGCGACCCCGGCGCGTCTCCAAAAACAATTGGTGTTCGCCGAGTCGACCGCCTGAAACACTGTTTCTCGAATTGTCACGTTGGGCGCCACAATCAAAACGCGACCTTCTGCAATTCCAAACGGAAGCAGCGCCATCAATCCGGTCTTTCCGCATCCCACCGGAATCTGCACCAAAGCAGGTTCTCGTTCGACGGCAAAGTGCGATTGAAGCGCTCGATAGCCTTGAATTTGTGGTTCCCGCAAGCGGCGATTGCCCGCGATGAAAGGCGTCTGACGCTGAAAGGGATGAATAGAACTTCTGCGGCACTGCTCCATAACAACTCCGTGACAACGATCCGCTTATGCGACGCACGGATCGAAAAGTCAACAGAGTGCAAGGAAAAAGAGCTCTGCAGCAGCGCTCGCGCTACAGGCATGCAGTTCGTGATCTCTCAACCGCCGGGCCAGAATTCGGGGAGCAGACCACTACGACCCACACTTCAACTTGGAGCTTTACACCGTGCATAATCTTATCAAAGGGTTTCTTCCATCCTTGCCACGCACTCACACGAGCTACAAAAAGCGCACTCCAACTAGCCTCGCGGCTCTCCACCGTATCGGCGAAGGCTTCGAAGAGCTGCCGCGAAGGATCTGCCCCACGGTGGATTTCATGAACCTGATGGTCGGCGGCGTGCCCGTCGATGTGGTGGACCTCGGCGTGGCTCCCAGCGGCGAGATTCGGATTCTCGCCAATCACCAAGACCAAGCAGTTCTGTTTCGAACGGATGCGGCGCGAACGTCAATGAGCCATGAGTTCCTGGTGAACTTGGGCACGAAGACGACCGGGACTGGGATCTCGAGCGATGGCTCGGGAATCAGTGCCTATTCGACTACGCCTGGCTCTGTTGGCTTTGGTGAGGGTGTGCTCTACGCTGTTGCCGACCTCCAAAACCCGATCGGCACCGGATTCATTGGAAGTTTCAAGGACTCTCCCGCACTGGACGTGTCAAACAGCCATGTTCTTGTGGGTGCCGCCGACGGTGGTCGGATCTTCTATCGTTGGGATGTGACCGGAGGAATTCAGAACGTCGCGACGGGTCTTGTCAGTGTTGGGACCGCAACATCTGACGACGGGACTGTTCTGGTGGGTTCGGCCATCGCTAGTCCTGGTAATTCACAGGCTCTTGTGGTGAGCCAGTCGACTCCGATCTTTCTTCCGGATCCCTTTCAAGTGGCAAGTTTAGCCCTGAAGACTTCCCCAAACGGCCAACACGCGGTCGGCTTCGTCTCCTGGTTCGACTTCAACACCTTCGAAACGGTCCAACAAGTGGCCGTCTGGAAGAACATCAGCGATCCGAGCCAGACCGAACTGGTGCTGCTGACCAACCCCGACGGCAGTCCGCTCGAAGGGGAGGCCCTGGACGTCACCAACGACCTTGTCGTCGTCGGCGAGGACACCGGCGACAACGAGGGCTTCATCTGGCACCCGTCGTTCAACGGCGTCGATTCTCCCTTCGTCGGTGCTCCCAGCTTCGACGTCTGGGCGGCAGCGCAGCCCGGCGGGGTGACCTTCGGGTCTGCCACCACCAGTGTTCGCGCTGTTGTCGAGGATGCCGCCAACGACCAGTTGCTGTTTGCAGCTTCCGGTTCGGCGCGTCTCGTGATGGCGGAAAATCCGTTCAACGTGGATGAACCGCCGGAGGAGCCTCTTCTTGTCGCTTTGGGCTCTGAGGTAGAAGTTGTCGGGGTGACGAGGCTGGGGGATGGTACGGCGCTTCTTGTGGGGAATACTTTCAATAATAATACGCAGACGAATGAGGCCGTGCTGTTTACCGTGTCGGCGGATGGCTCCAGTGTGAACTCGACGACGCTGGGGTCGTTGGGGGGTGATACCTTTGCGACGGGGATTTCTCATAACGGGGAGTTTATCTCCGGGTACTCGGTGTCGGCGCTTTCTGAAGGGCTTGGAGAAGGTGCTGTGTGGGAAGTTGGGAATCCGGGGGTGGCGACTGGGGTGGGGTTTTTGGGAACAGCTAATCAGTCTCCGGCTTTTTACGTTTCGAATGGTGGTGTTGTAGTTGGTGATGCTGACGGAGGTCGAGTAGCATATACCTGGGATCAAAGTGATGGAATTCAAGGGCTTACCTCAACGAGTACCGCCTCAGCCGCTACTGCCATTTCTGATACAAGTAATATCGTGGTTGGTTTTGCACAGAACACCCTGAGTACACCTCAAGCCGCGATTTGGAGCGATGGTTCGTTTGCTTTCTTAGAGGATCCCTTTCAGTTTTCAAGTATTGCAAACGATGTTTCATCTGACGGTAGTTTTATTGGCGGTTCTGTTTCGTTCTTTGATTTCAATACGTTCGAAACAGTTGAACAGGCAGCCGTTTGGAATGGGACCGAGCTTACCCTTCTTGCAGATGTGAACGGCGACGCCTTCGCGGGCGATGTTCTAGGTGTTTCCGCTAACGGTTATGCAGTCGGCGAGAGCGACCTTGGCGGATTCATCTGGCATGAGAGTTTTACAGGGATTCGGCTGTTTGACGAGTGGCTGCTTGCTGAGTTCGGTCTGGTATTGCCCACGCCGATACTCGCTATTAACGATGTCTTTTTCGACGGAGTTAATCTCAATTTCGCGGTGGAAGGGAGTGCCTATTTTGTTAGTGCTCCGGTCTCTGATGGGGGTGACGAAGTGCCAGAGCCTACCCATGTCGGCACGGACGAAGCCGACGTCTTTCACATCAGCACCACCCAGCCGAATGAGTTTATCTATGTCACAGCACTCGGTGGACCCGACAACGTAAACCTTCACGTTCGGCACGCCGATGCGCAAATCATTCTCGATTTGGGCGGAACCCGCGACCAATCACCTTTGGACGAGAACACTTACCATTTGGATGTGCGCGCTCCGGGTGCAGTCGTTGAAATCATCGGCGGACTGCAAAAGGACACGGGTCGCGTTCACCTGCGGAATGCGGATGGAATCGACCTCGACATTCAACTGCTCGACGGTTCCAACTTGCTCTCGGTTGTTTCCACTCAGTCGCAAGCCGTAAACGCTGAAATTGCTGGCGGAAAGGGCGCCGACAGTATCCGAACCTACATTCGGGACTCTCAGGCAGGTACCTGGTCCTTTTCCACTGGAGAGGGAAACGACAATATTCGGCTGATCACTTGGAGTTCCTCCGACTCGCACTTTGGTGCTGATATCGGTGGCGGTGCCAATCGATTCATGGCAAACATCGTGAATTCAGCCAATACCTCGATGGCGATTCATGCGGAACATGGGAACAATCGCATCTCCGAGAATTTATGGAACTCTCCCATGGCCGGGTTGATCGCTCAGGCCGGGAACGGTAACAACCGATTCTCTGCAAGCGCCTGGCATTCAGACCAAGCCGTTCTCGCATTCCAGGCCGGAGATGGCGACAACTGGTCCCATCAACGATTCTGGAAATCTGATAACGCATCTCTCATCGGCGTTTTTGGCGATGGCGATAATGTTACAAGATCGTCCGTTTTTCGATCCGATCATCTCGAGGTGTTTTACGAATTCGGAGATGGCGATAACCGGCATCGCGGTGTTCATTATCGGTCCGATGCCCTGGACATCGTGCTGACCACCGGCGTCGGTGAAAACCGAGTTACAAATGTGTTTTCTCGGTCCAGCGGGAATTACACATTCGTACCAGGTTCTGAAAACACGGATCTCAGGCTACGCCAGTGGCGATCGAATGTGAACTTGGATGAATTGACGGAAATCCCTCAAAACGTGGAGTCGCCGCGCGATGCGTTCGACCGTTTTTGGGAAGAATTTGCCACTGAGCCTTTCCCCGGCTTGTTTGACTGAATCTGGACGAGCTCCAAGTTTGGTTTTTGGGTTTTTGTGCTCCGCCATTTCCTGGACCATCAGCCCCTCCGACTTGGTCCGTTTCCTCTGAGACACATCGAGTGGTCGGGTTGGCGGGAGCAACAAAACGGCTCTGAAATTAGTCTGGATTGCTTGAGCAGCGTCACTCCAGAGTTGCCGCGAACTCCGCTGGTGTCAGATAATTCAGGGCGCTGTGGACACGCACGTGATTGTAGTGATCTCGCCATATAGCCGTGCGACGTTTTGCTTCATCCATAGATGCGAACTCCTCGACGTTGAGGAACTCGTCCCGCAATCGGGCGTGGAAGGCCTCGACGTGTCCGTTCTCCCATGGGGAGCCGGGGGTTATGTTTACTGCGGGTATGCCGGCCAAACGCAACCATTTATCGACCTGATCAGTCACAAATGGCCGCGTATTGTCACTTCGTAGGAATTCTGGTGGCTCGCGTTCTGTGAGGATCTGTTCCAAAGTTGCGATGACCCATGTTGCCGACGTTCTCTTGGCCACCTCGAGGGCGAGAAGTTCACGCGTGTATTCATCGATGACCGTCAGCCATTTGGCGGACCGGCCGCCTGCGAGCCAGCCATCAATCACGTCCCAGGCCCAGACCACGTTCTTTCCGTCCGCGCAAATCACATTCTCTGGTTCCAGTGTCGCTCCGCCCTTCCCGCTGCGTTTCCGCAAGGCTTTTACGGTCAATCCCTGACTGCGCCGAATACGATGAATCCGTTTCGGATTCACGTGCCACCCCTCGCGGCGGAGCATGGCACAGATACGGCGATACCCAAAGCGGGAATATCGCTGAGAGAGGACTTCGACGCGTTCCCGCAGCGCTTCTTCCTTCTGCGAGGTCTGCGGACGGTACCGTTGCGTGGAGCGGTGTTGCGACAGCGCCCGGCAGGCCTGACGCTCGCTGATGATCATTTGCCGGTCAAGCCAACGGATGGCTTCTCGCTTGCGAGACGGACTGACGAGGCTTCCTTCCACGACGTTGCGCAGGATCTCGACTTGCTTCGACTGCTCACCGAGCGACTGGAGGAGGCCCTTGCGGTCCTGCAGCATTGCTGCCCAGTCTTCCGCCCGCCTCGAGGTCATGCCGCCGTAATCGCGTTTCCATCGGTAGTATGTCGGTCGACTAATGCCCAGTTCCTGGCAAATGGATGCGATCGATTGGCCATCGTTGCGCATCCGCTCAGCCCGATTCAGTGACTCAACGATTTGTGATGGGCTCTGTCGCTTGGGTTTCATCATTGTATGCCCTCCTACTGCGATGATGCTCCGGTTGATATCACTGGACTCCGCAGGTTGGCTTTGCTCAAGCCGTCCGCCTGCTCTGTGAAGACCTTGGTCGGCTGGACCTTGCAAGGGAGACAACGTAGGCGGATCGGAGCGAAGCCGCGGCGCCGGCGAGTTCGGTTCACCTGCCGGGCGATGGCCACGAGTTGATCGAACACCGGGTCATAGGCCAGCACCGGCAAACGCCGGAACTCACGTTCCAACCGCAGTGGGTCGCGGAATGATTCCCAAGCAGACATAGTGATGAAGTGGTTCTTGAGTTCGCGGTAGCGATCTTCGTCCAATCGGATGAAGACCTTCGTGCGCTGTTCGGCAGTTGAGTAGCTGAGGCGGATTGAGTAACCGAGAACCTTGAGCGCCTGCCGGCGGATGTCGGCCACGGACCGGCCATGGTCCTGGTAGAACTGATCATGCCGGCCCTTCGTCAACATGATCACCGCGAGGCGGTCGTACCGCAGGTAGTGAATGCCGGCGGACCTCTTGAGGCGGCGGCGTTCGCGACGCCAGGCCGGCCGCGCGATGTCGTACAACCGCAACAGCTTTTCATCGACCAGGCGGGGCTCTTTGTGCTCGGGGATCAGCACCCGCACATAGAAATAGTGCCCGCTGGCCACGTAGCGGACGATCTGTGCCACGAACCCGGCTACGCTCCGGGCTTCGCAGCGGTACTGCTTTCGATTCATGTTTTCCTCTTTCGTTCCAACAGCCCTCGAAAGAAGGTGTGAGGTTGTTGACGGACAACCCCACGAAACCGATTCCTATGCTTGAATTCCTTGTCTGCAAAACGCTGACCTTGTGCAGAACCGCCCGTCGATTCCTCTTTGCGGCCGGTGCATGGAGTGTTCAAGATTGCAGCCGCATGCTCATGCATGCGTCGATAAAAACGAACCGAAGTCCGCGCAATCACGCCCAAATGCAGTTCGCACTCAGGAGACACCCTCACCCACGTCCGCGTAAAAACCTTCGCGGTGGACTCGCACGCACACGAGTACGTCGAGCCGCCACCGCCGACAGCGTTGCCTCAACTGTCGTCCCTCTCGGAACAACAATTCAGACTCCGTCTTCAATCCTCTCGAACACTGTCCCCCCGGCTGCCGAAGCAGGCCGAGGGGACAGGGCATGGCGTTCGCGGTTTTCCGTCGGCAGAGCCGACAACCGCCTCGGTCCTTTCGTCGTCGCTCGCCGGGTTACCAGCCCGGTTCACAGCAAACGGGTCACGACTGCCTTGCCGTGCACAGTTGAATTCCCACGTAAACGCTTCACTGACGGCCTGCCTCGCGACAGGACTGAGGCCAGTGCGTTGCCCACGCAGCAACTATGTCCGGAGTTTCCCCCGGAACACCGCTCAGCAACTCGGTCAGCTCTCGCCGACTCCGGTCACTGACTTCTACTGACAGCCCGCGTTACCGCGGACCCTCGGACCACGCTCCCGGACATCAGCTCGCATCGTGTCACCACGGTGACACGGCGGGGTGTCAATCCCGCTCACGGCTGAAGCCTTCCCCGATTAGTGACAAGCATGTCGTCGAGTTGGTAGTCACGTCGCCGGGGACTCTGCGTCCCCTCAGGCTCAGAGGCGCGTTCAGGACGCACCGTTGGGGTAGAGCTCCGCCTCTCGGCGACGCTCCGTCTCACTCAGCATGACCTGTGAGCTTTCAGCCGGCCGAACACCCAAGCACCGGCTTACTGCATCTCCCCAACACCTTTTTGCGATTCGGCTTCAATCGGGACCTCGCAGACAGCTTGGTCCCCCGTCTCTGACGCATCGTCTCGCTCCCGAAGGGCAAGACTCGGCGCCGCCTGTCCATCAGGCACCAACTCATTACTCGGTCGCCCGTTCGGGCTTCTGGTCGGTTGAGCTATTCACGCGAGCCGATTTCGCAGCTCGCCCGCAGACCATGGATGATCTGCGGCATCGCGGCTTTCGCCGCTGATGGCTCCCCCACCGAGATACGTTGACCGGGTGTGTCAGTGATTTCCCAAAGCAAATCACCTTCACGCAGGCGCGACCCTTCGGCCGTACCCTGGTCCCTGCAATGCCTTATGGCACCGCAACCGCTTTCGGCTGTCCCCGTATGCGGAGTATTTGAGACGTCGATGTCTCTCACCCGAGGATAATGTGCGTCGAGCACATTATCCCGCCGCACGTTTTGTCGCGCACGGCCTTTGCTTGTCACGACTCTGGTCAAGCGGATGAAACTTCCAACCGCGAGACCAAAGCTTGTCTCGGTCGCCCGTGATCGCAATGGTGAATGGGGTCAGATGACGGGATTCGCCGTAGATACTTCATCACGACTTGGACCGACAAATACCCCTCGCGACGGACAAGCACCTCTCGATGCATCCGCCGCCAAGCGGAGGACTGAGCGACGGTTGACAGCCGACGCCGAATGACTGCGATACAAAAGCAGCACCTTCTCCCTTCACCCCGGTGGTAAATCCGGGGTTTCGCAGGCAGACCTTCCGCGAACGCCACACCGAAGAACGCTCGCGTTCTGGCGATGTGTTCGCGCGAACCATAGCACAGCCATCGGTTTTGTCACCTGTTTGTCATCCCGCGGTGATGGTCCTGTGACGACTTGACGTTGCCGCGAATTCCGTGATATGCGGTCGGGAATGTCAACCAAAACGCATGGAGGCCGTGAGAGCCATGTCGAAGCAGTCCAGCAAGAAACGAGAATCCAATTACGTTACGACCGTTCGGAGCGAAGCATGCCCAGCCATCGCCGCGAACATTTTCCGTCGCACGTCCCAGGACGGGCATACCTACCTCGACTATGAAATCAGCCGATCCTGGAAAACCGCCAGCCGGGAAGGCTATTCGACGCGGTTTTATGCCCGTAATCGAGACGGGATTAAAGAAGTGGCCGATCTGGCATCCGATTGGATTGAACAAAATCCCCAGGCGGCCGACGGACTACCGGAGCGGTCTCTCAACGGCCGGCGGCGAACTTCTGAGAATACTTCGCCGGCTGTGGAGTAACCGAGGTGTCGTGCTCATTCGACGAGCGGCTCGTCTTCTTTGACATTGAGACGGCGGGGTTCTTCGACATCGTTGCCGGAGAGGTGGAAGTCACCAGGCCCATCATTCAAATCGCCGCGATCGCCATTGATCGCGACGATCGCGACTGCGAAACGTTTGAAGTCAAAGTGCAATTTGACGAAGTTGATGCTGACGCGGCTGCATTGTCGAAGAATCACTACGACGCGGACATCTGGGTTCGTCACGCATTACCACCGACGGTTGCAGCCGCTCGATTTGCCGCATTCCTGAGACGGCATGCCACGGTCGACAAGATGTCTCGTAGCGGCAAGCCGTACCGCCTAGCGCAACTCGTCGCCCACAATGCCGAGCGGTTCGATGGCCCGCTGATTCACGCTTGGTTTCGCCAACTTGACCGGTTTTGTCCCGCAACCTACAGCGTGTTTTGTACGAAGCAACGGGCGTACTGGCTGTTTCAGGAATACAAGCAACTCACCCCACCCGCCGATTTCCAACTGGCCACGCTCTGCCAGTACTTTGGCGTGCCACTCAGGCAAGACGAATTCCACGACGCCATTAACGATGTCTGGGCGACTGTGGAACTCTACCGTGCCATGCGGCAGTACGAGCAAAATCAGACTTTGTCTTCTGTCGCATGATGTGGCCAGTCGTTCAGGCGGCGAGACATCGCTCGATGGCAGCCACAAAATGAGCCAAACCGGCGCTGGTGTCTTTGCCCCTGCGCGGACCTTGTTTTGCTTGGCTTCGGTCGGTTCCAAGATTCAGTTCCAGAGGGACCTTTGATTCGTCGACCTGCTGCAATCGCCTACACGCCGCGTCTTCGTCACCTTGCGTGATGTAGTCCCACCGGCGATTTGCGAGCAGCCAGACGAACAATCCCGCAGGATTGCTAGTGCCGACACGCAACGCATGCTCGGCTGCCGCGAAGAAGTTCAATCGGTCCCCCCGTCCGACAAGTCCGCTCCCGACGGCTCGCTGCCAAAGGTCCATGGTCCGCCGGTCCTCGCGGAGATCATCCAATGTGATTTCACCCAGCCCTTCCACTCCGCAGGAACCAATTCGTCTGCTGGCAGGTTTTTGGTTTGATCTTCTCGAAGAGAGTTTTTGGTTTTGTCTTGGGGGTGACTGTTTGGTGCGTAAACCGTGCGGGGGTGGTGTCCGTTTCCTGCGCCGAGCCATCGGCACGCCAGTGTTATCCACAGCCCACTGAAGATTCACGCTGCCGCGCCATCCATACCGATTCCGATACCATTGCGGCGTTTCTTGAGGCCGGAGCAGCCCACGTTCGACCAGCCGCTTCCTTCCCTCCTTTACGCTGCGAACACTGATTCCAAAAGCCGCCGCAACCCACGATGCTTTGCAGTTCCCATCAGCTCTGCAGAGACCGTTTCGCAAGTACAGGAGCCGTAGCAGATGCCCCAATGTGGTCGCAATCGTTACGCATCGCGATCCAGCAGCCAACCAGCGGAGTACTCTTCGAGGCACCGGCACGGGGCGGCGACAATTGGGAACCAAAGATAATCTTTGGGCAAAGGCACTCCTGTCGACCAGATCAATGTCATCGATGCACTTGGGAAAACGAATCGACGTGCGTCGTGGCCGTGCCAGGCCAGCTTCCTCCAATCGCCGCAGCGACTTTTTGACGGTTCCACGGCGACGATGACCGGTCAATACCATCAGTTCGTCGGTCGTGAATCTGAGTGGTTGGTGCGTTCTGGCGAGGCAACGCCTGGCGACAACTTCCTGCAACGCAAACCATGTCCGCACGTCTGCCAATTCAATGCTACCCGTCTCATAGCACCACCACACGGCAAACAGCTGGTCTGCTCGAATCACCACGTAGCCGCCAGGCGGTTTATCTTCGGTTACCTTCCAAGTCTCTGTTTCCATTGGATTCGCTCCCTTCGCGGAAGACGCACCGATCCGTTCGCCCGAACCGCGCGAGCGCGATGCATGTCTCAGGGCGCACCTGCCCTGCGGACCCATGACGTTTGCCAGTTGACTCTTCGACGGAAAGTGAAATAAGGTGAGGTCAAGTCATCCGTTTGACCACGGATTCCGTCGATTCGTGCGGCCGTGGATCCTGAAGAAGCGACGTCGCTCCCAACGAGGTCGCTTTTTTCTTTACTTTCGGCGGCGGTCGTCTATGTCGTCGTCTTGTCCTCCACGGATGGCCCGGGCTTCACGCCGGGCCCAAGTTAATAAACTCCTCCAAAACGTAGCGTTATTAGGCCGGTACGGGCAACGAGAATTTTCGTCGCCTGCGAAGGCGGCAAAGGTGAAACCACGACACGTTCCGCAATGCACAACAAGCTGACTGCGTACCGGAGGAACAATTTGATTGACGACCTTTGACAGGCCATGACAGATTATCGAAAGGGATTCTGACGACTTACAGAGAATTGTCACTGGCAATTCCACCACAGATGAGGACGCTTGACTGCGACGACGATTTGCCTGATCAATCAAAAGGGTGGTTGCGGTAAGAGCTCCATCTGCTTTCACCTCGCCGGCGCTTTCGCTCAGACCGGCCTGCACGTCTTGCTGATCGACTCTGACCCGCAGGGGTCTCTTAGCCAGGGTTTTTTTGGGTCGGAGTTTGTCGAAGCCCTGCCTCCCGAGCTGACCGTGGCTGCTCTGCTGGCCCCGGAAAAGGCTGGGTTCGGGGAAAGGCGTGTGATTCAACGCACCCAATTCGACGGAATCGCAATTTGTCCCGCCAATTCGCATTCGGCTCGCTTGAACACACCCGCCCCGGAAACTACCGGCCTCGCACAATTCGCGCTACGCGAATTCGTAGACGACCTCACTGCTTTTGACGTCATTCTCGTCGACTGTCCGCCAAATCTATACCGCTGCACGTGGTCCGCCATGGTGGCCTGTGACTGGTGCCTCGTGCCCGTTCCACCAGAAGACTTTGGCACTCAGGGATTGCGGGTCGTGCATCAGGCAATAGAGCAGGCACGACGGTTGAATCCTGGGCTTCAATGCCTGGGACACGTTGTCACTCGGTCCGATAGCCGGTTGCTGGTCCACCGCGCTTACGAGCAACGACTTCGCGAGTTGTACGGGCAGTCGGTGCTGGAGACAGTCATTCCGGAGTTCTCAGCATTCAAAGTCGCGCTTGCCTGCCGTCAGCCCGTCTCAATCCACGCCCCCCGATCGGCGGCCGCGGTTTTGACAAAGCAATTGAGCCGTGAGATTCTCGACCACATTGCTATGAGTAACAAACGAACACACGTTGCGTAATGGCCACTACCCGACGGACGCTGGAACAGCTAGGCAGCAATCTTGATGAGTCGATGGGCGCAAGGCGCGATAGACGACGATCTCAGCTCAGCCCCGTAGCCGCACCCAAGGATATTGGCCGCAAGCCCGCGGGCGGTTTCGGGAAAATCGCCATCAACCGCCTCTTGCCTGATCCACATCAGCCGCGCAAGGAGGTTTCCGACGAATCTATTGCACGTTTGGCACGGAGTCTCCACAGTAAGGGGCAATTGTTTCCAATTCGTGTGCGGTGGGACGAGCAGCAGCAGGCCTGGATCATCATCTCAGGAGAACGGCGTTGGCGCGCTGCTCAGGCAGCCGGCCTGGAGTCCATCGACTGTTATTTCCATGAAGGCCCGCTCTCAGAGTCCGAGCTGTTGGAGCAGCAGGTTGTCGAAAACCTGCTTCGCGAAGACCTTAAGCCGATCGAAGAGGCGAGGGCATTCGCCTCTCTGATGGAACTCAACGGGTGGAACGGCAAACAACTCGCAGCCGCACTGCACATCGATCCGTCGAAAGTGAGTCGCGCCTTGGCGCTGTTGAACCTGCCCGAGGACGTACAACAGCAGGTGGACTCCGGGCAGCTCGCGGCGCGGTCGGCGTATGAAATCAGCAAACTTCCGGGCGACGAGGCACGTCGGAGACTCGCCCAGAGTGCCGCCAGCGGCCGCATGACACACAAACAGGCGGCCAACGCCGTCCGCCAGCGGCGAGGCAAGCCGAAAGAAACTCGCCAACGCACCACGCTGACCTTCCCGGCAGAGAACGGCTGGTATGTCGTGATTCGAGGTAAGAAAGACGGAACGTATCACGACGTCCAAGAGGCGCTGGAGCAGGCCCTCGAAGATGTTCGGGCCCGGATCAAGAGTAACATCAAGCTGCACTTCTAACGTTGACCTCTTCCAGCGCCGCTTTGCATGTGAGCGCGAGCAAGATATCTGACATACATCTGATCGAGATAATCGATGTCCCAGGTGGACGGC
>CALALR010000006.1 GCA_937925545.1 uncultured Planctomycetaceae bacterium | reverse complement strand
GGAACAAGTGGCCGGCTTCAGCTGGAACAGGTGGCCGGAATCAGTGGAATACGCAACCGCTGCCGAGCCGAAGCAATCAACCACTTTTCACTGTAGTATTTAGGCCATCCTTAGTTTGTCGACCGGAGTCCTGGGTGACTGTGGAGCTACACGGGTATCGGTACAGCGTATATACCCGGATTGCGCAAATAGCTTTGCTGGAAAAAGGCGTCAAGTTCACGCGCATTGAAGTTGACCCATTCCAGGAGCCCGTCCCTGATCAGTACCGGGCGCTCCATCCGTTTCTGCGCGTGCCTGCCCTGGTACACGACGATTTCATCCTCTACGAAACGTCCGCAATTACGCGATATGTCGATGAATACTTTAGCGGTTCTCCTCTTCAGCCCGACGACCCCCGTCAGCGCGCCAGAATGTCCCAAATCATCTCAGTGATCGATAATTATGGCTACTGGCCGATGGTACGGCAGGTTGCCTCACAGCGACTATTCCGGCAGCGATTCGGGGAGCCCGTGGACGAGACCGAATTGCGACTCGGTCTGAAGGAGTCCGAACGCGTCCTTGATGCAATAGAACAGCTGTCCAGCGATCACGATTTCCTTGTTGGCGATCGTCTTTCGCTTTGCGATTTCCACCTGGTGCCAATGATGTCTTACTTTGCGATGACATCCGAAGGTAGCGCTGTCCTTTCAGGACGATCTTCGTTGTCGCGGTGGTGGAAGGACATCCAAGATCGCCCGAGCGTCGCCACTACAGACCCGGGACTACCGCGAGCCCAAACTTAGTCGCGAACGTCTGCAATGGGCCTGTAGAGGAAATCATAGGGCGATTTGCGCGAACGGCTCAGTCCGGCCAATAGCGGCCGCTCGTCAGTGGCTATACTCGTATTGCGTTGAGTACACTCGCCGCTGCCTCGATGCCGGTTTCATAGGCGCGCGCCGCGCTTGACGATCCCTCAGTATGGCAGGCGTCCCCGGCGAAGAAGATGCGGTTACCGACAGGCTGCCTCAAGACCTCACGAAACGATAAGCCACCCGGTGCGGCGGCGGCGTAGGAGCCAAGTGTCCATCGATTTTGACCCCAAAGTGTGAACGTTCCGTTGACGAAGTTCTTTCGTGTGTCAGTTCCAAGCAGTGTGTCGATGTAATCGACGCCATAACTGATGGCCTCATCGACGCCCATTCGCTCTAATTCCCAGCTCAAATCGCCACCGACATAGATCATTACCAGGTTTCGTCCGTTTGCATTTGATAGTAGTCCGGCCTCTCGTTTATCGGTCGCGAAAGGAACTACGTAAGCATTTGGACCTAACTCGAATACATCGTTCGAATAGCGCAACGCGATATGATTGTAGCTACCCATCGGAAAAGCGTTAAATGATTCGACCTTTTGTGTTGGGAGGGATGGCAAAAACGCTATCTGATCCGACGCCAGCACTCCAGTCGACGCAGTAACAACAACGGCACGCGCTCTTAGAAGCCCGTCAGTCGTGTGGACCTTTACGCCAGTTCCACTCCAGTCGATTCGTCTAACCTCTACACTCGTTCGGACAGGAAGGTTCCGACCATAGTGTGCGACAAGACTACCGAAGCCTTGAGCACAGAGCCAGTCATTGTCCTCGTCCTCCAGCATGATGTATTCCGTCGAAATATCCGACAGCTCCAGCCCGTACCAATCGTTGACAATCATTGATTCTATGGTTGGCGACCAGACGTTTTCGTCGTCGAAATATGAAGAAAACGGCGCGTCGGGCTTACCACGAGAATTGTTCCAAGCCGACTCAAGAATCGATGCGAGCGCCTCTTCGAACTCGTTCAGTTTTTTGCCTTGGTACGCACGGCCATCTTCGAGAATGAAGGACTCACCGTTGTCCTGGTGCACATCAAAGCCATTATTGAGACCATAGGCGATCCACGGGTTTGTGCTGGCATGATGCAGCCAATGGCAACCACGATAGTACGGGAAGCCGAACGTTTTCGTCTCCGTGAACGCGCGCCCACCGATTCTGCCCTCCGCTTCCAGCACGATGACCGATAGCCCCGCGCCCAGGAGAGTTCGCGCGGTCGAGAGACCTGCCGCGCCCGCACCGACAACAACAACGTCTGGTTCCTTCGAGTCGCACGCAGCGAGCGTACACGGTAGCATCGTTCCCGCCAATGCTTGTAGAACCTGTCTGCGTCGCAATGTCATTCCACGAATTGAAAACTGAGCTAGTCCACGAGTCCGCCGAATCAGTATTGACGTTCAAATCGGCTTCCGACGAGCCGGGTCATTCTAACCAAACCCCACCGAACGTCGCCTGTCACCCGCAGCGTCTTTAGAGGCTGTTTCCGGCCAGAAGCAGCCAACCGCTCATTCGATCGAAGAGGGGGCTCTGCCGAGTAGAAGGTTCATCGGTGGTTCTTGGCCGAAGAATGGTTCAATGTCCTCAAGCCACCACTCGTCGAATCTCGGTTCCGCCTCGCGAAATTTCTTACCACCCGGCGTATTCATCAGTGCCGCGAGTTCGGCCACCATTCCCAAGTATTCCTCCTCTGGGATAAGCCCGAGTTCGTAATGCTTCCAAACTCGTTCGGCTTGGTTCGCGAACATCCTAAGGTACATTGAGAACTGTGCTGCCTCTACTGTTGAGAGTTCGTCGGGCTTGTACAACCCCGTCATGACGATTCGGGACACATCGGTGTCACGGGCGACGACATCGTTCAGTGCAAACCACCCGCTCCTTACATCAGCAATAGTCTGTAGTTCGGTGGCGATACGAGAATGGCGAACTTCGAATGCCAGAAATACCAGGCCAACTATGACGCCAATATTTGCAATTGTTGCAACCGTGTAGCCGATGTCGATCCTCTTCAACGTAGGTCTCCAAATCAATAGCCCGTGGCCGACCGCATTGGTTTGTAGCGGAAACTCTAGCCTGGATTACCGGGGCAGCTATTCACGGCGAGAAACAGGTTCTCGCTCAATGGGCTTCCCAGTCCGATTCCCATAGGCCCGGCGCGGATGAATTGCTACTGGCTACATGGTACGCCAACCGCCATCTGCCATCCTCGAAGCGTAGGACGTCCAAGTATTTCTGGTCAAAGGGAAGCCGTTCACCTGACTTTTTGTTCCTGAAATGCCCGGTCGCGTGAGAGCGTACCATCGCAACATCGCCAATAATGTCAATTTGCTGTTGTTCGTAAGAATCGATCTGGAGTTCTAACTGCTTCGTGAAAATGTCGAACCAGTCGCCGATTGATTCTTGTCCGAGAAGAGGAGGTCTATGCGGCAGGAACATCACAGCGTCAGAATTGAACGCGCCCTCATATCCTTCCCTGTCACCGGCCTCTGCGGCAGCGCCTAGCTCTGCGAAAAATGCCTTCAAAGCAGTGCTTCGATCATCGCTCTGCGCGACGACTGTTGAGACGGCAAGAATCGTCAGAATTGCGGTCAACGTTCGCAACATATCGACTTCTCCTTGAGCGAGACAAACAGGCTTCGTCCAACGGCGGGTATGGGTCATTAACGGAAGTTGATGATACCCCGAAAGCGGCCGCTTGAGCGGCTGGTGTTGAGGTCGAAGCAGCCTTCGCCACTCGAGGTCTTTGACCGCTCGGGAGCATAGAACACACCGTCCGCGAGTTCCAAAGATCGGACTCCGCTCAGCGGAATCCGATCCCTTGTATCCTCCTGCCTGAATCGTGGTGCAAGTTGCTGTTCTTGGCTTTTTCAGACATCCATCTGCTCGGACATCTCGAGCGCATCATCAATCTCGATTCCAAGGTAGCGAACCGTGCTGTCCAGCTTCGAGTGGCCGAGCAGAAGCTGTATCGCCCGCAGGTTCTTGGTGCGGCGATAGAGCAGGGTGGCCTTTGTTCGCCGCATCGAGTGCGTACCGTAAGATGTCGGGTCGAGGCCGATATCGGCAACCCAGGCTGAGACTATTCGCGAGTACTGTCGCGTGGACAAATGCCGGGAGGCGCGATTACGGCTCGGAAACAGGTAATCCCCGCCACTGAGGCCAGCACGCTCGGCCCAGGCAGCGAGCGACTCTCTGGTTTTCCGAGTGATCTCGAATCGGACAGGCCGCCCCGTCTTCTGCTGCAGGACAGTGGCCCGCCTACTTATCGAGTCGCCGCTTGAGACGTCCGACAGGCGCAGATTCAGCAGATCGCAGGCCCTGAGATTGCTGTCGAGCGCCAGGTTGAACAGGGCTAAATCACGAAGCCGGGCCTCATTCTGCAATTTCATGCGGATGGACCAGATATTGTGCATGGACAGCGGCGATTTCTGGCCCATCAGTTTTCCCTTGTTCCAGGGCACCCGGGCAGCGGTTTTTGTTGTCTTGTGAAACATCGTTCAGCTCCTTTTTTCGGGAAGGAACTAGGAACTGTAGTCAGCTGCCTATTTAGTGAAGCAATTGGTAGAATTACGGCCATCTTCAAAGAGATTTCAAGCTCGCCAGGAGATACGTCGTGAGTCCCGATCAATTTGCCGAAAAATACCCACGCACGGCGCGATTGCTGGCCAGTCGCAAATTGTCGATGCGCAAGGCCTCGGAGCAATTGCCGCCGGGCGATCGTCGCCCACAAATCGTACTCACGGAAGACGGACCCATTGTCCACATCCAACTCGCGGACCTGGAGTCGGCCTTGTCCGGCTTTCGCGACACCGGCACCTGGGACGACTATTTCCCGCCGGCCAACCCGGATGCTGACGCTCCGACAATCCCCGTCCGACAAAGCTCAGGCCGAGCTCGGTACAAGCTCGATACCAGCCGGGAAAAGGACAAGCGCTAGTTCGACGCGGCCGGCGTCGCCGCCTGGACGATCAGGCAGCTAATGGGCAGGACTCACGGCCGCGGTTTGTTGCGGCGCGATAGGGTCGCTTCCAGTTCCTGGCAATACGGGCAGGCCGTGAAATGCGCCTTGAAGCGCGCGCGGATAGCGGCATCGTGGCGGTAGCCAATGAGCGCGTCATACGGAAGATGCTCGCGCCAATCGCCCGCCTCGGCGGCCAGCGCCTCGACACTCTTGAGAAACGACTCGATGAACTCGGGATCGTCGAGATCGATCTCATCCGGACGTCCCGTAGATTGGTCCTTTGACCTTGGCATCATGTCCCTCCGATTCAGAACGAATGCATTTAATAAACGTATTTGCGGGACGTTTCTTCACATCGGTGGACAAAAAATCTCGAGTTTGGCGGCAGGAAGAGCGTGATTCGGCCCGTTTTGCACCTCCCTTCACAATTGGGAAACAACTCGCCACGCTCGAGCGGCCACCTCATCTGAAATCAGCCTCGCATGCCACAACGCCCAGATTTCGTCGGCTAAGACCGGGTCTACCAAGAGTGCTTCGACGTAGATTTTGACTAACATGAAGGTAGATTGGCCTTTTACGTCAGTCCGACCAATCGACAAATCCAGTCGATACGCATAGATAAAGGGGGCCCAAATGGCGAAGGTACTGTCGTTTCTATCGTGGAATGTCGAGAACTTCCACAACGAACCCAACCGAGTGAATGACGTCGTTGATCTGATTGCATCGAAAAGCCCCGATGTGTTCGGTATCTACGAAGTCAAGGGGGCCGCAGTATTTCAGGCGATGACAACGAGGATGCCTGGATACACGTTTACCATCACCGAAAGCCCCGGCATCCCGGAGATACTGGTGGGTGTAAAGGCCGGTCTGACGGCTTTTGTTACCCAAAAAGATGAACTCCAGTCAAAAGTGCCCACCTTGCGACCGGGTGCGCTGGCGACGATTACTCTTGGCTCTGACAACTATTCGTTTCTGTTTCTGCATTTCAAGAGTTTTGCCAATCCGAGGGACTGGGGCCTACGAGACGATATGTTCCAGCACGTGGCCAGCTTGAAACGGGCGATCGATAAGGTTACACCAGGCGGTCAGAAGGCTAACTTCGTTGCCCTTGGAGACGTGAATACGATGGGTATGAAGGCGCAGTACAACAACGTTTCGGACATGACCGGCGCAGAAGAGCTCGGCTTTGTCGACAACCGCATGAATGCCTCCGTCAACGGCATGCGGCGCCTGCCCAAAACGCATGAGAATACCTGGTGGAACGGTTCAGACGATTGGGATCCTTCAAGCCTGGACCACGTCTTCGCCGCCGATCACCTGCAATTCAAGAGCTTCGGGAATGCCGAGATTGAAGTTGTAGGTTGGGTGAACAAATCCACAAAGCAGGCCAAGAGGAACTGGATCGATCAGTTCTCAGACCATTCGCTATTGTATGGGGAAATTGAAGACTGACCTAAGTCCGTTCATCTAGCAGGTCGGATAAAGACGTTTCCAATGCAATGGCAATCCGCTCTATGTTGTCTATGCTGACGTTTCGTTCTTGTCTTTCTACAGCCCCAACATAGGTGCGGTGTAGGCCAGCTGCCTCGGCAAGGTCCTCTTGGGACCAGCCCATCGAATGTCGCATCTTGCGCATGTTTCGTGCCAGAACTCGACGACCTGAAGCTCGTTTCGCCATGACGACGATCGTTCAGGTATGATGACGATAAGTCGACAGACGATAAGTAGCATTTTGGCTTGTCAGGCAATGGTGCTCGGCGACAGTCTATGAATCGGAATTCGCTCGCTTGGAGGTGAGAATATGCGTTTGGCTTTTTTTCTTGGGGTCGCCTTTTTAGCAGTCTTCGCCGGTCCGGAAAGGTCTCTCGCCAGTGAATTTCACAGTCGTCTCGATCCGCCAACGATTGCGGAAGGGCTGGAACTGGTACGACGAGAATACGGCAAGAAGAACTACGAGTCGTATTACGATGGCGATGTTGTTCTCGTCCGAGTAAGGGATAAGCAGTCAAGAAGCAGCTATTCGCCGCAAGTTTCGGAAATCGGTCGCTTCCTCAGTACCGCTTGCGCGACAGAGTTCGGCGGCCGATATCGGGATTCGGATGGTCGGATCCAGCTAGATCACAGGGTGGTTATGATGGGGGCCGGGCACGTAGTAAACCTTGTCTCGGATAATGGAGACGAATACCTTCAGGAATTCCGACCACTCATAGAGAGCGTTGTCTCTGATGTCCAGAATGAGAGCGGTTTTGCGTTGGCCACAAAATCTGACGATCCGACCCTCCGAGGCGGTTACAAGAAGAGCGACATCGCACATACATGCTTCAAACTCGACGGTGCATCTGCTGACGGCGGTGAACGGCTGAAGCTAATCGTCTCAGCCAAATACGTTGATCAAGGAACTGGCAAATATGTGGCTATCGTGATTCACGGCGATGTATTAAAGTCGCTAATGGCGCACGCTCGCTCGGAGAATACCGAATTTGCAGCCCAGTATGCCTCAGCCAAGGCAGCTGACGACAAGCGGAAGGCGGATGCACGAGACGCAGCGCGCCAGACGCGTGCTGCTGAAAAGGCGGCCGAAGAGCGCCGTCAACAGGAGTTTCGCGCGAACCTGAAGATCGGTGACAGTACGCAGTGCGGATACGTAATTGATATTCGCCCGCCAATGGTTGAGATCGCAGTGTCATCTGGATCGCGGTGGTTTAGAGTAGAGAATCTTGTGCCTGCAGGAACCTCATACTCGCCTTGTCCCGAACACGACTTGCGAGCCGTAGGGAGCGATAGACAGGAAGATTCCGAGCAAATGTGCGAGGCCGAACGGTTGACCTGTCTAGCGAACTGCGATGCGCAGATGACGATCACGGATATTTCTGCGCCCAGGTCGAACATCATCCTTTGCCGCGAGCGATGTGAAAGTATCGACTGTGGAGCCAATTAGGCCAGGACACACACCGCCGTCGTTCAAGGAGAACACCCAGATTAGACCGGCCTATTGTCCGACAGGGCTTCCTGGCTGCGCGAAACGAAGCGCTTGGTGACGCCACACAGAGTCGTCCCTCCCGTTGGAGTATAGCTGAACAGGCCTTCTCACATTGGGCAGCAACACTCTTAATGTCTGTCATTTTATCTGTGTACGTGCCGCCGCTTCTTCGAATCTGCTTGGGTAAGTTTTCGCAGGGTGCACATTGGGACATATACTTCGATCGTGCTAGTTTTAAGTTATTAACTGTCTCGCTGGGTAAATCTGGCTGCGGCGAATCCCGCACCGAATTAATCATCGAAAAGTATTAGAAAGAATCATGTCTACATACTTTCCAGTGTGGCAAGTATTGATCTCTTCTGCCGCCTGCAATCGATAAACGCCGGGTATTCCACGAGCAGTCGGCGTTCAGTTGGGGTGCGACTTTGCCGTACACCCTTTGCAATGTCAGGTGCCGGCAATCACGTAGGTGTCTGTAGTGGTCCCGGCGTTCTAGCGTACTCTTGCCCGCGCTGAAGACATGGTTCCGTTCGGTGTATCGTCGCACAAGTCGCACGAAAATAATCACTAGTTAGGAGTAATACGTTTCTAAGTAGCCAAAGACGCGCAACTTTTCCATCAGAACGGCCAAAACAGCCCCTGTCGCTGCTATGTCGACTTCTCGCTCTTGGCGGTCGTGCATTCCGCGGATGTGTACTAATTTGATCCCCCGTTCGTATGATGGGCCGAAGCTAAAATCATCGATCTTTTGCGACGCCATTTTGAGCAGGCGAGCGAGCCGGGTTCTGCCATCGAGTTTGATCATAATATGTGCACCACCACATAGGCCTCTGAGATTTCCGCGCCGCGGATTTTTGTCGCACATTCGTTCGTATACTGCTGACGACGCCTCGGCGCCTTTCTTTCTGGCTTGAATCACGACGTCCGTCAGTTCTTCCAATGTCATTTCTCGATTCCTAATCTCGGGCATCCAAACCTACGATCTTGTTGACTGAATAGTTTGCAATTTTCTGGCGGGCCAATGCGCCTAGAGTCTTGTTGTCTAGCGCTCTGAAGGTCTTTGCGATCGTCGATGAACTCCTGGCTCGGGGGAGAAGGCAAGACACGCATTCGGATGTGAGCACGAGATCGTCGACCACCGATCGAATCCGCTTTGCGGCATGTGCCTGAACGATCGAGTACGTATGGACATAGTACTGGAATAGAGTTTCCGGCGATGCGTGTCCCGTCAATTTGGTCATGGAAATCAAGTCAAATGGTCGAATGTCGCCGTCTTCATATCTCGTGCATGCGAAGTAGTCATCGAGCTTCTCAAGCAGCGATGGCTGAAACAACGGGTGAGACCGAAAGCGGATGTCATCGAGCACGTCCGGGTACCGTGTCGCGTACCAGCGAAGAAACAAGAACGAACAGAAACAGTGGCGAAGCAAGTGAAGAGTTGCTCGATCGCCGAGTATGCTCTTCAGCATGTTTCTCGAGAATCTGGTCAGAGAGTTGTGAGAGTAGCCCTGTCTGTCTCTGAGCGGGCCAAATGCGGCAATTTTCGACAAGACTGCGCGACTCGAAAACTCTGACCTTCGGCATCGGCCATAATCCACGATTACATGTACGATTTCTGGTGGGGCCAGACAGAGAAAGGGCAGTCTTCTTCGTGATGCCGCCGACTTGCCGTTCAGTATCTCTATATC
Source organism: uncultured Planctomycetaceae bacterium (assembly GCA_937925545.1). GTDB lineage: Bacteria > Planctomycetota > Planctomycetia > Pirellulales > Lacipirellulaceae > Bythopirellula. The sequence continues at coordinate 12,485 of CALALR010000006.1, read as the reverse complement.
CAGGCACTCAATAACATCGCTGAAGACGATGTTGTCGAGACGTAGGCGCCGAATCTCACTCGCGCGCAATCCGCCGTAGAATGCCAGCGCAATGACAATTGCCACTTGCCTGTACTCTCGAGAATCACTCTCGTAAAGGTCTAGGATGACTCTGTCGATGACATGGGGTGAAATGAGCCCCCATTGTCCGCTCCCCGTCACAAAAGTCTCGCGGAGATGGGCAATTGATACTGCCGGCAACTTCAGCTTATGGGCTATGAATCTGACTATTGGTGCATACGCATTGAGTATCAGGCGCCTGCTTTCCATACTTAGGTTGGGGCTCGAGATTCTCTCTTCGATGTTTTCCTCAAAGTCGTCGGGGTCCCACGATGACAATGAGTCCGATGATTCGCTGTCCATTAGCCCATTCATGACTGCTCGATCGAGATAGTCTCGCAAAGATCGCGCCGTAATTGTCCCGCGCCGGATGTAGTGTTGTTTCGAATAGTCGATTGCGAGCACCACGACTGAGTCCTCGGGGCAGAATGTGATCGCTTGCATTCGGTATCGACGCAATATCAATTCGGCACGCTCTTGCTGAAGTGGAGTCTTGATGCGTTTGCTGTGTGCGGAATTTAGTTCATTACACATGTCCCGCAAGAGCTTCCTGCCTCTTGCAATCCAATCGGCTTGAATCTTGTGCGAACTCAGAAGCTCAATAGTGGCAGGTTTGAGATTTTGGGCGCGTAATGAGCTGTCCGACATTGTCTCGACAAGAAACGCCATGGGTTCTTTGGTGATATCACCGATGTAGTAGGGGTCGAACATAGACTGACTAGTGGGGCGGACCTTCGCAGCGAGCGCGGAAATCATGAAGGGTTCGGCGCCATTGTGGATTGCGATAATCGGCGCTAGAGCCTGAACGTCTCGGACTGCGAGGTCTAGTTCGGTGTCTCCATGGATAAGGGAGCTTGGAAACGCCTCCAGGATCTCTATTTCGATCCTCTCGCGGCTCGCTTGATGAGCTTTTCCAAGGTGCCGTTCACGTTGTCGCCAGCAACGCAGCGCGAGCGCAGGGACATCGGCGAGCGAGAGATCTACGTGCCGTTCTGTGGCGTCAGAGGGATGAATGGGTATGGCTACGTTGGACGCGTCGTTGTTCTTAACGCCTGCAAAACTGGTCAACACGTCGAGCGCGGCACTGTGCGGGAGCGCGTTGTCAATCAAAAGCGCCGCATAGGCACGAAGGAGAGCGATATGACCGGCCTCGTTCGCAGCCCAGTCGCCCAACCAGAGTCCGCGATACCAGGCAACGAGGTCGTCAAGCTTTCTCCAACTCGCAGGTGACTTCGGCAGATACGAGTTGCACCGAAGTGGTTTAGATACTGAGGTCGAAGAGGCCAAGCCTGTCACCCGTCCTGAATCTTCACATTGCGAATTCGGATCGGCTTCAGCAATTCTCCCGGGAGGATTGAACTCAGCCAGTCTTGAAGTGCTCGCTGAAGCTGCCCGAAATGGCTGGTCCCCGCGGTTGACCACGTTGCCAGAGGCTCACGGCCAATCCTGCGATGGCCGAAAAACTCATCTGCGATCCATTGTGGGAATCGGCCGGCCAGGTGCCGAATAGACGCATGTCGCAGCCAGTTATGCTTAAAGTTCAGGTCGACGATTTTTGAAGCTATCGGAGCCTCGTGCCGGAAGTGACCGTTAGTAAGGCGAGTGCGGAGCACCTTTGCGTCGGAGCTGCAACGCCGAAATTCGGCCGCCAAATCGAAGATGTTTCCGTCTGTCTCGAGCGATATCCCTGAATTCCGCAGATATTGCTTAAGAACCGAGCGATTGAGCGCAGAACAATCGTCGAACGCCAGGTAAAGGGCCGGGACCGGCGCGAAGGAGCGCTCAGCGAACAGGCGCGATCGTTTGTCGAAGACAACAGCGCCAAGCTGCTCGGCAAAGGAGACTTTGGCGACTTTCCCGACCGGACGGATTCCAAGGGCTGACTGTTGAACAACGTATCGGGCGGTTTCATGGAGATTTGCCGCGAGAAGTACATCGTTGATTTCACACAGGAGCCCCTTTGAATCGATTCTCTCTTGAATCGCTCGATAAGCGTTTGCCAGCTCTTCAACTAGCGTCCCGACAGCGTCGACCTGGATAGCCGATTGGCAAAAGAGGTCTTTGTCTTCGCCTTTTTCCGTCGTCTTCGGAACATCCAATGCCGGCGCGCATATCTGCAGCTGAGCAACTGAATCCGAGTAGGCCGAGGCAAATTGCTCAACGGTCGCCGAGACAGATGTCCGATAATACGCGCTGATCCCTTTGAGGGCGGGTAGAACTCGACCGGCAACACCGCATTGTTCAAGCATTGACATTTTGCGCAATCGAACAAGAACAGCAGACGAAGCCCTCAGGCGATTAGGAGTTGGCGTTAGCCCAGTGTGATGCCGTGAAAAGCCGTTCGCGGCCTTCCGACAACGCTCGATTACATCATGTTGCATTGCCCGATCATGAATGCTAGTCAGACCTTCGAAGACTGTGTCCGGAAGAGGGGTCGACATGATTCCCGCTGACTCATGCGTTTCTGGATCCTCTTTGTCCACTCTTCGCAGCACGTGGTAGTCCAAGGAATTGGATTGGGCTTTTAATAAGAGTTCGTCGCCTTGTGGCTCGTCGCTCTTGCAAACGGCCGTTCGTAACGGGCGGGCGAGATCAAGTCCGGCAAATGCAAGGAGCCATGTCACCCCATACTCTGGCTTTGGCAACGAGCGGAACGCCCAGGTCATATATTCACTGAAGGTCGCCTTGCTGCAGATATTCATGTCGGCGACCGATGGCGTGTTCCTACGGGCGAATCCATTCTCGGCTAACCTGTCGACCTTGTATTGGTCACACCGAGACGCGTGCGGTGGATGCGTAATCGAAACGAAAAGCCCGTCTTCGTCCATGAATGCGTCGCCGACTTCTGCGGATTGAAGAAAATTCGGCTCAGTCAGCTCATCCAGATGTTCGGGAGAAACGGCTAGCTCTGTGCCAATCGAGGAGCGAGGTCTCTTGCTCGAACCGCCACGCTTCTGTCGCTCCCCAAGCTGCAGTCCGCCGCATATGAGCGCAACGACAGTCTCGTATTTTCCTATCGTGTATGGCGTCAACAGAGGGCTTTGTTTCTGCCTGGCAATAAAACCATCGACGTCTTCAATCGACGCGGAGTTCGCTGAGTGGCCGCGTATCAGAGTTCGTGAATCGAAGAAGTCTTGCAGTACATCGCGAAACGCAATTGTATGTCGGTAAGCGACATGTCCCGAGAAACGATCGCGGCGTGGTTCTTTGACAAACCGAACTAGCGACTTGATTGCCCAATTGCGAACTTGTACTTCGTTAGCACCGGCTGCTTGCAAGTGCATTAACGCAAAAGGAACCGGATAGACTTTCTCGTGGTAGGTACGAGTGAGAGACGTTTCTCCGGCATTTCGCTCGCAATACTTAGAGATACGCTGTTTGTCATATGCTGTCAGCAGCCCAACTTCTATAAGCACAGCTGCCATTTGCTCGATAAGGACTAGGGAAGGAGGCGGAATGGTCGATTGAACAACCTTGCCGATTGCCCGCTCCTCGTCGTCGGAGACCGCAAACTCGAGCAAGGCGGCACAAGTATCCCGAAAGACATTGCTCGGAAATGCAGCAGGCCTATTTTTCGACTTCGTCTTCTTCGTCTTGGAAGAGTTCATACTGCTCTCCGCGATTACCGTCGTGATTGTGTGAGCTTATTGACTCAGGGGATTGCTCAGGCTCTGTTTCCGCCTGAGTTTCGGGGTCGCATCCTCGATTTCCCTCGTTAGGCGAAGTCTCGGACTCTTGCTCCGGAGTCTCTGAATTGTCTGGGAGAAACTTCTTCCGCTCAGCCTGGTAGGTTGAGCGCTTTAATTGACCGAAACACAGGAGATTCTTTAACGACCCAAAGAACCTTGGGTTCGAGCCGTCACCGGCGTACAACTTGACCAAGTCATCAAGCTTGCCTCTCAGACAGTCGATTACGACCTGCTTGATGCTCCTCGATTGGCGTGCACCCACTACGCGGGCCAACATAGTTCTGAGATTGTTTTCGTTCTGCCGATTCTCAGGATCGAATTCGTATATGGTCGTTAGAACGAAGGTCGCCGCGGATCGCCTCGCCTCCGGCTCAATTATTGCAATATCGCTAATTGCGGCGAAGGAACCGTCCTCATTCATCTTAGTCAGGAGAGGTGACAACGGTGTAAATATTGTGCCGTCTGTTCCGTCGTCTCCGTCTTGGCTCCTACGGATGGCCATTATCGAGTACAGAGCAGGGACGTCTTTCGTGCGTACATAGTCCGTGCGCGTCTTGAATTCTGTAGACGTCAATGAACTGGTGGTGACCCAATCCCCGATTTGTGGCATAGTATGCTGCATTGGCCTTTCCGCGAAAGGAATGCGTACCTTTCGAGGAAAGGTTTATCATGTCGTAACCCCGTTTGCAAGAGGCGGCAATGACAAAAGTGCACGATATTTGGGCAGATGCGGTTGAGAGGCTGCACGAAAAGGCGAATCTTTCCGAAGACATTAGCTTTGCTCAGCTTGCTCGAGACCTCGGAATTAGCCCACAGAAACTGGCTGACGCGCGGAACGGTAGACAAGAACTCTCTAGCGAGGTAAAAGCGGAAATCCTGCGAAGGCTTGGCGAGCCTATTTCCGCGGAAGCCTACGAGGCAATTTTCCCAAGCAAGATTCGTCCGGATGTTTGCCCATTGCTCAGAAAAGTCTACGAGCCGACTGGCAGACGAAAGGCTAAACGTGACTTTTGGATCCAATGTCTGGACGACCTAAAGACACTGATCAAGAAAAACTCAGAGACGCCATCCAAAAACATCTCAGATGGCCAAATAGCGGCGTCGCTCGGAATAAGTCCCAGTATGATATCGAAAGCCCGAAACGGGTTAGGTGAGCTTAGTCCGGTAGCAAAGCTGAAGTTGCTCGATCGCCTGGGCTACATGGCGTCTACAGATATCCTGTGTGATCTTCTTCCGCCAAAGGCTGCAGCGAGGTTGCGAAGACTTGAGAGCCTCCGCTTTCTTAGGCGCGGCGCCACGCGTTAGCGAGAGGTCAGTGGCTATCAATGAGCCTTCTCTTCGATTGGCTACGAAACACGCGGACGGGAGTATGAATGTATCCGGGCGCGCCAATTATGAAGAGAGCCTGTAGTAACTAACCTTCTGTTACTGTGGGCTTTTTTCGCTTAGTCTTTTGGTTCTATTGGTTTCTGCGAGACTTGGGTAACCATAAGGAAGCCCAAGCGCTCGTGTTTCCAATTCGCAGGTAGGTCCTATGAAGATCAAACGTTGTCAGATTCGTAATTTCCGCGGTTTGGAGAACGTTGAACTAGCGTTCCAAGAGGATACTTGCCTGATCGCCGGTCCCAACGCAATAGGAAAATCCACGGTTCTTGAGGCAGTTCGCCTAAATCGTGCGTTGTTACTCAATCGCTATCCCTCAGAAGGGCAGGCGGTGCTCCATGCTTTAGGCGCAACGACAAATCCGAATCAGATAATGTTGCGAGGCGGATATTTCGATTTTTCTGCCATAGCTCGTGATCCAGATTCGAATATTCTGGTTCGAATGGAAGTGCAACTCGAGACTCATGAGCTACCGAAGATTAATGGCTCCCTTCAGCAACTTGCGCTGGACTTCTTGCGCGGAAACCTCGGGAGTCAGATTCAGCAGGATCAAGCCTCTATGACTCAGTTTCTGTCTTCAAACGAAGGGCGTGCAAAGTTATCCGAAGCAGAGGCGCAAATCTCGTCGTTTGTCTCGGGACTTAATACGTCCGATCCGTTGGTCCTTGCAGTGGAAATTTCGCCAAACGGACAGATTAGAGGGTTGGACGCAGCTGCGCAGATTGTCTGTGGATTTCTTGAGCGCTCACTACCCCCACAAGTTGGGCTCTTCAGCTACTTTTCTGCCGATAGAGCACTTCCAACTGGCGAAGCCGCGATACAGCTGGGTGGGGGCGATGCGGACAATCAGATGAAGAGCCATATCGCCGAACCAAACATCAAATTTCAGCGACTAAAAACTAGCATCGCAAACTCAACGCTTCTGCAGCAAAATGTAGCGGACGACTTCAAAGTGATATTTGATGAAGTGCTGCCAGGTAAAGCGCTGGCTGGACTGCAAATTGGGCCAATAGGGAATTTTCGTGTCTCAATTAAAGAAGAAGGAGTGGATAGGCCATTTGATATTGACAGTCTGAGCAGCGGCGAAAAGGGCCTGATTCTTACTTTTCTCCTCATTCGGCGAGCTGTTGCTCACGGTGGAATTGTATTGATCGACGAGCCTGAGCTGCATCTAAACCCAGGTGTGTGCCGAAAACTTCTCAATTTCTTGATCGACCAGTGTATTAAGCCTCATAACTTGCAGGCAATTATCTGTACCCATTCTGCGGAAATTCTGAATAGCGCCTATGAGCGAGATGATTGCGATATTCATCACTTGAAGAATGCCAGCAATGCAACTCCTATATATCGTGGCGACTTTGATGAGATGTTCCAGGCCTTAGGCCGACTCGGCGTTACCCCAGCGGAGTCGTTCTTCTATGAGCAGCACGTATTTGTCGAAGGACCCGATGATGAAGACGTAATGGAGGAAGGGTTTCGCGGGACGCTCGGCGATAGGTGTCAGGTCAGCTCGTTGGGTGGGCGAAAGGCCGTCGAGGCAGAAATTCAAAACCTCCAAGCAGCAGAGAGTGCTGGAAGGCTTGATCGACTACATTGCTTCATATTTGACCAGGATAGGAGCATCACCAACCTGAGCTCGACAAATCTAGTTAAGGTCATACAGTGGGATCGGTATTGTCTGGAGAACTACTTGCTCAATATTCAGGTCTTGTATGACGTGTTGAACGCGGCACCGAAGGACGGGGAGCTGCCAGATCGGGGCGAATTCAATTCTCGCGTGAAGGAGCTGGCGCTTGAACAGTTGATGCCGTTGGCTGCTCGCCAAGCGTACGAGCCCGATCGCCCTGTCAGTCCCGGACTAACAAATGAGGATGTTCGCGACAGTTTTCAGGAAATGGCAGATATCTTGAGTGATAAGCTGGGTGAACTGAAGGGGGCCGTATCTACGCTAGATCTGAACGCATGGAACAACGAATTTTTGGCGCGGTGTTCGCAGGTTCATGCCGAATTAGCTTCAGATTGGGACTCGGATTGGCGCCTAAAGTGTAACGGCAAGGTCTTGTTGGAAAGAGTTTTCCGAGAATACACAGTGAATCGAGATCGTCGCGAGCTGAAGAAAGAGTTGGCTCGAGGAATTCGCGAACAGCAGTCGCCAGAATGGCAAGCCGTTGACAAAATGCTTAGAGAAGCCGTACTGACGAGTAACGGTACTCACTAGTCGTTTGAAAATCGGATACTACCATGCTAGCAAAGTGTCGTCAGAAGAATTGCGGATCCAGTAGCGCCATTCGCTTGAAGAGCGGTTCTAAGTTTCGGGGAACAAGCGCTACATATCACCGCTTGAAGCGAGGCGTCCAGGACTCCTCCATCTCCTCTTCCTCTTCGATCTCTTCGGCATCAGGCAGGTCGTTGACGGTCAAAACAGTAAGAGTCTTGCCGTAATCACCTAGCCCAATCGTCTCTTCGATCAGCATCGCGTCGATATCCCCACCGAACCAGTCTTGGATTGCTCCTTCTGCCTCCATCCGTTCGCCATCAAGGACGTTCCTCGGGTCGGCATTCAGCTCTTTGGTCGCGCTGTTCGGTGGCAGCAAACTGCCTTTCCTAATCCAGTCCAGCCCGTCGGCTTCTTTCAGGGTGTCCGACATAAAGCAGTATTCGACCTGCTTTCCGCTACTAACCACGATTGCTGCAGCATCAGGTGAGCGCTGCGCGAAGCGGATTGCTGTCGCCGTCAGTGAGGTCTGGCACTCACCGGCGAGGTGCTCAATCGCGGCAATGCCGTCGCCGGCCTTGCGCAGTTCGGCGTCGAATAACGTGCTCGGCATTAACAGCGCGGCGGCGAAGTGATCGGCTTCCAGTTCGTAGCGGTCTTTCGATCGAAATCCTGCGTGTGATGCATGGGCCCCGTCCTGCAGGACACACTCAGGGTGTCCTGGCAGGCGGTAATGACCAATCTCATGGCCGACACTGAAGCGCTGGAACCCATCGCTGTCGATTGATGTCGAGTACAGAATGCCGAAGAGGTTTCGCTGCCTGAGCAGCATTCCGGAAACCCCGCTTCTCGAATCAGCGGGCAGGGCCTGGACTTCGATGCCGAGTTCCTCGGCGATCGAAAAGGGGCACACTGGCAACGCCGCTATGCCGAGTTCGCGGACGAGCGTTTCGGCTTCTCCACCAGCAATCCTTTGCCAGAGCCACTTAGACATTAAGCTCCCTTTTTAGATCGCTTGGCGAGCGATGCCATGAAGTCCCGGGCAATCTCCCGATCGTGGTCGGTCAGCTTTTCGAAATCACGATATAGCTGATCGCCGGTAGCAAGGGCAGCGTCCGGCGCGTCTGTACGCCCCATAAGGTAGTCGACTGTGGTTTCCAGCGCGTCTGCGAGCTTGCGCAGGTTGTCGAAGGACGGCTTACGCGCACCGGTCTCGAAGTGCGAAATAGCGGTGGACTGCAGGTCGGATTTTTTGGCTAATTGCTCCTGGCTCAGGTCGCGATCTTCGCGAAGTTGCTGTAATCGTTGTGAAAAAATTTTCTCTGACAATGGTTGACTCCTACTTGACGGTTTCGTATAGTTTAAGGTGACGAGTATGACATAGGGCCACCCCCTATTTTTTTGGTCGTCAACTAGACGATTTCGTCAAGTATAGCATGACGAAAGTTTTTTCGAAGCAAAATCTGCATAGGAGTCAGTAACATGCAAGACGTAACGCAGCCGGAACAGGCCGGCAAAGACAGGGGACATCATCCGCATCACGACCAGACCGTGACGATCATTGTTAACGGGCGTGAAAAGGAAGTCCCGAAGAACGACGATCTCAGCTTCGATGAGCTGGTTGCACTGGCATTCAACCCCGTCCCGACCGGCGAATTCATCTGTTTCACGATCACGTACCGCAAGGGCCATGGGAACAAGCCCGAGGGTACGCTGGCAGAAGGCGAGTCCGTCAAGGCCAAGGAAGGAATGATCTTCAATGTCACAGCAACTGATAAGTCGTAGCCCCGACCTGCAGCGGCTGATTGATGACGGGTATGAAGTCGAGATCGCTGGCGGCCACCTGATCATCCACAGTGTTCCGTATGTGAATGCTAAAGGGGTGATCAGGCTCGGCACGCTGGTCTCGGTTCTGGACAGTCTGAACGGCGATACGACAGGGCCACCGAAAACCCATGTCGCTTTGTTCGCAGGTGAGCATCCGTGTGATAACGACGGGAACAAGGTCCCGCATCTCGACCACAGCCCGAACAACCAGCAGATAAGGCCCGGGCTCGTGATGGACCGGTCATTCTCCTGCAAGCCGAAACCGAGCGGAAGGTATGACGACTATCACCACAAGATGACGACCTACGTTTCGATGATCTCGCGGCATGCCCAGAAGGTCGATCCGAATGTCACCGCTCAGACCCGTCAGGTGATTGAGGCCAGTGATCCGGATTCACCGTTCAACTACATTGATAACGCGTCCGCCCGCGCGGGGATCGAGGCGCATACCGCTAAGCTCGCGCTCGGCAAGGTCGCGATCATCGGTCTCGGCGGCACCGGGTCCTATGTCCTCGACCAGGCAGCGAAGACGCCTGTGGCGCAGATTCACCTGTATGACGGTGACTGGTTTGACCAGCACACGGCCTTTCGGTCACCCGGTGCGGCAAGCATCGAAGAATTACGGGCGCATCTGCGCAAGGTCGATTACTACCATGAGCTCTATTCGCGGATGCACCGTGGCATCGTGCCACACGCGGTCTATGTCGATGAGACCAACATCGGTGAGCTCAAGGATTTCGATTTCGTGTTTCTGTGCATGGATGCGCGGCCCGGCAAGGAAATCGTGGTGCGGAAGCTCGAAGAGTTCGGCATCCCCTTCATCGACACGGGGATGGGACTCGAGGATTCGGATGCCGGCATTCGCGGCATCGTCCGGGTGACGACCAGCACGCCTGAAAAACGTGGTCATGTTTGGGAGAAAAACCGGATTCCGATGGGCGGCGGTGATGCCGATGCCGTCTACGCCACGAACATTCAGGTTGCGGACCTGAATGCGCTGAACGCAATGATGGCGGTGATCAGGTGGAAGAAGCTGTTCGGCTTCTACGCCGACCTCGAATGCGAGCACTTCGCGGCATACACCATTGACGGAAACGCAACAGCGAATGATGATCAAGGATGATCAGAATCAAATCGATTAGGGCCGAATATGTTGATGCCATCCCGGTAACGATTACGGACGGTGTCCTTTATGTCTCGACCGCGTACGGTACAGCCGTGCACAAGTGCTGCTGCGGCTGCGGGCAGGAGGTCGTAACGCCGCTCGGGCCGACCGACTGGTCGGTGACGGTCGATGGCGGTGCCGTCAGCGTCTACCCCTCCATCGGCAACTGGAACTTCCCCTGCAGGTCGCACTACTGGATTAATTGCGGTCAGATCAGGTGGGCGGAGCAGTGGTCGGACGCGCAAATCAGATATGGCCGGCAGCAGGACCGTATCGCGAAGCAAAGACAGTACGGCGAGGGGCAGGCCGGGACCGGCTTCTGGGCGTGGCTGTGGCGGTCTATTACCGGGAAGTAGATTGTCTTTTTTTTGTGGACGCGTCCGTACGCCTGCGCCTGCGTCTACGGCGCTAACGGGACCGGGCTCTCGAGAACCAAGCCCGTGCCTGCGGTCTTGGCCATTCGGCGTCGATCCCTCGCGCTATCTCATCCTGACACACCCTGCTTGTTCCAGGGCGGACGTACCTGGGCAACAAGCCCGGTCTCAAGACCGCTTACGACATCGACCGGCAGGCTGTTCCATGTCGTTGGTTCCGGAAAGGCGGCGAGGGTCTCGACCCTCTTGCCGGATTGGAGCGCGGACTTGATCTGGCCGTTGATGCGAATGCTCGTGCTTTGTGTTGGAGCGGGCTTCTTGTAATGCCCCATGCGGTGCCTGAATCCTTTCAGGCTTCTGCCGATATAGTAGACATCTCCGTCAACGATATGCGCATAGACGCCGGGCTCACGCGGCAGCTTGCCTTTGAAATGGATTCGGTCTTCCGTCAGTTCCCATCCTCCATAGTTCTTGAATCCGGCATTGATGAGCTTCTCCGCCTTCATTGGCTTTGTCGCTGTGGTGCGTGGCTTTGCCTTTCTTTTCTTTGCCCTTCGTGCCACTGGGGGCTGCCTCGCTTTTCCGGTTCGCGCAAAGCGTACGATCTTGCTTGACAGGTCTACCGCTTCCACGCTGAATCCTGCCGCGCGCCAGTGCGGGGCGCGCGAGCCACCTTTCTGATTGGCCCACCATTCCCGGTACGTGAATGCAGACTTCGGCAGTTTCTTGCCGAGGATCTTCTCAACTTGCTCGAAGCTGAGCGACACGTGCTGATTGTCTGGAGGCACTTCTCTCAGATAATGCTCTAACGGCTGATACTTCACAGTTCACCGTTCTCGTGTTCCTAACTCTTCTTTCAGTGTAACAGCCCATCTTGTGGCCCTTAGGCCGACAGTAGCGCACACATTCGCAGCAGACTAGAAGTTTATGCGCCGGCGGTTATTCCAGGTGTTCTCTCGCCCTGTCGACTCTTGTCTGACAGAGAGAGTGGATTCGCCATTTCTGTCACTGCGATCAGTCGTAATGATGTCGATTTGAAGCCGAATCTCGATCGTGTCGTGCCGAGGCACCGGCTGCTTGGGGTTCTTGCTAATCATGTTTGCATCCTCATTTTAATGACGAGACTCTCAGAAGGTCTGGTTTTTGGGTCCAAACTTGACGGAAATCTTGGCCATTCCGTTGGCAACAAGCCAAACGAGAATCAACATGCCCACGCTTTGGGAAAACGTGAGGTGAGGCAAGTCGAAGATCGGAGCAGCGACGTGGTTGTAAAGCCACCAAGCTGGCGTCCAGATGAGCACTGAGCTCATGATTAGCCATGCGGCAGCGACCATCAGGATCTGAACTGTTCTTTCCATTCCTTACATGTCCTCAGGTAAGATTGGGCGGTCGGAATAGGTTTTGGGTGACCTGGCTAAGGGATATCACGGAAATCAGAACCGACAAGACCCTAAGGTGCGCGGAACCGATTCCTGGGGTCGCGGTGAGATTTCGGTTGAGCAGCGTGTCTAATCGGTGTCTCAGTTGGGACTCCAAAATGAGACAGTTAGCGCGATAGCGGGTCTGAATTGAGACAGCCGGAATCTTCACTTTTTTGGCCCCCTTTTGGACCCGGCTGTTGTATGTTCTTGATTCTTGGCGGCTCTGGGGTTACTTGTGATTACCCTTGGGGACGCCATACCCATAAAAAAGCCCGCGCAAGCGGGCTTTTTTATGCGTATGGCGTACACAGT
>CALALR010000005.1 GCA_937925545.1 uncultured Planctomycetaceae bacterium | reverse complement strand
CTAGAGTTTTCTGACTATGCGATGATTCGAGCAAAGGCGGAAGCGATTCGTTTGAATCCGCGCGTTGAGCAAGTGCTCATGTATCTGAATTGTCCAGGCGGAGTTGCTCCAGGTGGACCCGAAACAGCAGCAGCACTTGCGAAGCTTAACAAAGCCAAGCCGATCTTGTGTGTTGCCGAAGGGTATTGTGCAAGCGCTGGCTATCAGTTGGCAGCGATGGCGACTGAATTGATTGTCTCGCCCACTTGTTTGGTTGGAAGTGTTGGCACGCGGTCAGTGCTCATCGACGATTCAAAGATGATGGAGCAACTTGGCGTGCGCGTCATTCCGATAGTAACCGGGAAGGATAAAGCCGTTGGACTCGAAGGGGTGCCGGTCGATGATCATGCCGTGCAAGTGATAACCGATCTGGTCAATAGCTATCAACGGCAATTCATTCTCTCACTCAAACAATCGCCATTCTTAGATGCGGACAAGATTGTAGCACTGGCAGAGAATGCTTCAGTGTGGCTGGGCGATGAAGCAGTTAAGCAAGGATTCGCAACACGTGTTGGAAGTTTTGAGCAAATAGTTGCCGAGCTGCGCGACCAAGAAAGCATTGCAGAAACTCGCAAGGCGATAAGTGCCAAGCAAGCAATTGAGAAGCTCAAAGGCGAAGCTGCAGAGGACAAGTATCTTGAGTTGATTGGCTACGGTGCCAGTGTCGAAGATCGGCAGCGAATCGAGCAAGAGTTTCCGCAATTGTGCGCGACCGTCAAACGATTGTCACCTGACCTTTTTGAATAGGAGAGACCATGCCAGTTGTTGCAACTAAGAAGCCGTCGAAGTCGAACGATAACATGCCGGAACTGGACTTGCCAGCGTTGCCATTGCTTGAAGCGGAATGCGAGCGTCAGAGCATCCTGGCACTCTCAGCACTGCGGCTAATGTCGCAACTTGAACAGCGATGCACGGACCTGGAACCGTCGCAGTTGAAACTCACTCCGTCTGAGAGGCAACTGCTTGCGTCGGGCGGCATTGAATATAGCAACGACTTTGAACTTTGCAGACAACTGCGCAAGGTGCGCGGCACCCGGTTTATGCTCGAAGAGTTTAGTTTTGAGGAACTTGATGCAAGCCGAGCCGCGCTGGAGCAAGCACGAGAAGCCGTCCGCACAACAATTGCGAGCATGGAGGACTTGGCCGTTGATGATAACTCGACCGAACCCGTTTTAGCGAGGACAATCGCCAAGCTGCAGGAGAAACTTTCTGGTTTGCAACGTTTTGAGCGCGATGCGGCCTATCAGGTCCGAAAACTGGAAGAGATGCAAGCCAAGTTGGAGAATGCCGCTCCCCAACCATTGAAGGACTTAGTTTTGCTTCGCAGACAGAAAGCTGAGATGGACCCGCGTTTTCAGGAACTCGCTGACTGCAATGATCGGATTCGCGACATTGAGCAGCTGCTAGAAACTACTAAGTCTGGCGGCGCTCTTGATCCGAAACGTCAAGCCACTCGCAAGGCTCTGATGGGTTACGGGCAACAAGTTGGACTTGGAACTAGGCGACCTTCACCCTACGAATTCTTGGAAGTTGATGAGAACGATCTACGCGAACATCTCAATGATCTTCGCACACGTGAATTGCCCGAGTTGAAAGAACTGCAAGAACGGCTACAGAGTGAGACTCAAGCAATCCTCGATGATGCAGACCCGATGCGACCGATTCACGAGTGGATTGAAAACGAAGGACTGATAACACTCGACCAATTTACTTGAATTATTAACCTCGCTTCGGCTGCTAGTGGTCGAAGGCTCGGGGCCGTGCCGAGATACTCCTTGGCACGGCTCTTTTAAACAAAACCGAAAGGAAATTGAGCTATGAAACACCTGAGCAAAAGTGAACTCGAATCAATGACGCCTGAGCAGAAGCTTTCGATGTTTCGACAGATGGCGGAAGAGTATTGCAAGGAACACGGTTGCCGATGGGCGGAGGCGTGTCTTGCTGTGAAACGTCGCTATCCTGAATCGCGTACTGCGTTTGGTGCGCCAACGGAAGGATACGAGAATCTTCCAGTATCGACGAACATTCAGTAGCGATGCTCCTGCGGCCTTGAAGCAAGAGCCGGTCTGTTTGGTCAAGGTTGTCCATCAGCTGCGTCACAGACGCACCTGGACCCCCCCCACCGGGTTTGTGGGTCCTGTGACCCCCCCTCCCTTGCAGGCGGCGAAGCCGGCGATCGGTCTGGAGTTACGCATTAGATCAAAAAGGCTCAAGGTCGCATTCCCGCTCCCGCTGTTGTGGGAAGGGGTGGTTTGACGGTAGCAAAGGGCGAACATGGCGAAAGCAAAAGCGAAACCGGCAACAGACGCACGAGAAGTGCTCGAAAATCTCTCGCAAGCCGATGCGTCATGGATGATCGGCAGGCCCGGCACGTGGGTCAGGGACAATGCACACCGATTCGAGCGCAAGGCGGGAAAGTATTCAGCCCGACAGCTGTTCTCTGCGCTAGCTACCGATTTTCAGCCGTGCGAATTACCCGATGGATTGTTGGAGCGTGTGAGGCACCTTTGCGATGACGTGTGTGACTATGCTATCTCGAAACCTGGGCCAGCTGTTGAATTGATCGAATCAATCAATCAGCAACACGGCGCGGCGGGCTGGGCGGCAGTGATTGCAATACTTTTAGAACAGTTGCGAGAACGTGAGGCGGAAGGGTTTGAAGAATATCAGCCGAGCGCTGAAGAGATTCGACTGAGGGCAGAGCGTGAAATTGAAAAGGCCGCAGATATTAAAGCACGGCGAGAGTACAAGCGTGTAGTGGTTTGCACGTGCGGTCGATACCGATGGGGCAAGAGTTGGAAACCTGGACCAGCTCCAGACGGTTTTGCGGTAGTTGATGAGCAGACTTGCGACCTTTGCCAAGCGAAGTTGAATCGCTCACGAAAGCCTCGCAGAGACCCACTTGAGGATGATGAGTGATGATGCAGACAGTGACAAGATCGGAAGTGAACCACCTTGCAAGGCAGTGCTATGGTCCAGGCGCTCGAGTGTTCCCGATTAGTTTCCGTGGATTCACAGAGCGGGAAACATGGTGGGCGCTAGCTGCAGGTGGAAAGATCATGGGTTGTCGGCGCGAGCTGGAAGAGATTCCATTGCTCATCAAGAGAGGACCGCTAAAAATATGATCTATGATCATCAATCAGAAACACACACCGACAGCGGAGGAAATTCGCCAAGCTTGCTGGCGAATCCAGGAAACCTGGAGCGAAGCCGAGCGGCTGCGACGTTGTGCGTGGGCAATTGAGGCGGCAAGTGTATCACTTCCAGAGGCGAGAGACCTGGAGATTACGCTTGAATTCGTGGATAAGGCGACATATTGAGCGGCGGCGGGCAAACTATCTTGACTTTCGGCGTCCGATTCCGTGAGAATGGCGGGCGTCAAAGCGATCCCCGTTCAGGAAAAGTTGCCTGAACGGGAAAAGCGAATTTGGAAATTCTATGTCGAATCCATTTGGAGAAAAGAGCGCGGCAGCGCACGGGTATTCGGTATCCGCAAGGACCGAGGGTGGCCCAAATCCACCTGACAATGCCAATGCGCTGTCGCGCTTTTCGTTGCGCTGAATCACTTCAGGAAAAATTTCCTGAAGTGTTTTCAGACAGAAAGGCACTGAATATGGTTGCCCTTGCATCACCGGACCTTTTCAAGTTTCGACCCGTTTGCTTGTCTCGTTTGTATCTCTACCGCGCACACAGCGCACTTGAACGTGGTGACACTATCGCAGCTGGTTGTCTGTTGCGTGAAGCCGTGACGCGCTATCTCACGGCACTTTGTCAGTACGGCGATTGCTTGCCGAGAAAGCGAGACCGGACCCCTGCGAACATGCTGCGCGTGTTGCGAGAGGCTCACCAGCTTGGAGACGATGACTGTGAGGCTATCCGAATGGTCATTGACGTGGGAAACAAGCTGGCACACTGCAAAGCGGTCAGACCGTCGCGCGTCGAATACTACATTCACTATCTCAATGAGTTGTGTGATGCGACTCCCGAGCTGGTCTACCCGACTCGGGAAGGAATTGGAGGCACGCTATGAAGTTATTCAATCCATTCAAGCGCTCGCCACTCCTGAAGGAATTCTTTGAGGACAAGTACAAGCCGCAACGATTGCTCCAGGGTAGCCCGAAAACTGTTCGTGTGTATTACGTCACTTTCGATATGCTCGAGCGCTACCTAGGGAAACCAGCGAGACTCTCAGACCTGAATGACGAAACGCTGGCTGAGTTTGCGAAGTGGCGACTGTACGAAACCAAAGTGAAAGCTGCGACCGTGGCACGCGATATGGTCTGCATCAAAGCACTCTGGAGATTCGCGCGAGACGTGGGGCTGGTCAAGTATGGTCCGACAGTTAAAACTCTCCAGGCGTCACAACCTGCGCCCCTGGCGTACTGTGAGGAACAACTCGACGCAATCCATCAAGCCGTGCTCACTGAAGATCGGCCCGTACTAGTTTCAACGTGCGACGGGGTGCAATCTTTTGTCCCCGGTCCTGATTGGTGGTTGCCTCTGTTCTTTGTGTTTTGGGATACGGCTGAGCGTTTCGGCGCTGTATTCGACCTGAAAGAAGAGGATTGCGACCTGGAAGCGGGTTGCGTTTGCTTCCCTGCAGAGACCCGAAAGGGCAGGCGGCATGATAACTTTCAGCGAATTGAACCGCGAACCGTCGAAGCTATCGAGCACCTGTTGAGCTATTACCCGAGGCGACAAGCGAATAGCAGAATCTTTCGCTTTGCGTCGAATCACGGCACAATCTATGCGAGATGGGGAAGGATACTCGACAGGGCAGGCGTGCCGAATCCTCACGGCAAGAAGTTTCACTTGCTGCGAAGCTCTCGGGCAACGCATGAGCACCTTGCGGGTGGCGATGCAACTGCGAAGCTCACGCACTCAAGCGATGCGATAACGCGGAAGAGCTACTTGGACCCGAAGCTGATTGCGAAGCGTGCCGAGACAATCCAGGTATATCAACCGGGAATGTTACCGAAGAAAGCGAAGTGACGAAATTCGGTCCCCGTATTTGCGCCCTGAAGAGCGCAGAGGGGGCGGGATGATCTTAGACACCTATTCAGGAGAACTGACGATGGAAAGCGAAATCAAAGTGTACGTTGTGAATTATCCAGGTCGCACCAACTTGATGATGCGCTACACGGACCCGTTCACGAACAAACAAATTGCGAGAAGCACTGGAACCACTAAGCAACGTGAAGCTGAGAGGATTGCTGCCAAGTGGGAAGCCGAATTGAGAGAGGGACGATACCAGAAAAAAAATCGCATGTTGTGGGAAGAGTTTCGCGAGTGTTTTCAGGCGGACGGGATGAATGACATCAAGGCAACAACAGCTGCGAACTATGATTCGACATTCAACGTTTTTGAGACTCTGATAAATCCAAAGTATCTGGCAGACCTGACAACCGAACGGGTGACACAGTTTGCCCGAGAACTTCGCAAGCCGTACACGATCACACGCGGCAAGGGGAAGAATCAAACAAGCCGCACGGCAGAGCGGAGTGAAGCTAGTGTAGCTCGACACCTGCGACACCTGAAAGCAGCTGCGAACTGGGCTCACCGGCAAGGGATGCTTCTCAAGCTTCCATCGTTCTCTATGCCGAAGCGCTCGAGCGGAGCGACACGCATGAAGGGGCGACCGATCACGCTGGAAGAGTTTGAGCGTATGCTCGAAGTGACTCCGAAAGTTGTTGGCAATATGGCTGCTGACTCCTGGAAGCTACTCCTACGCGGTCTGTGGACTTCAGGACTGCGAATCTCTGAAGCGATGGCTCTAAGATGGGACAAACAGCCGAGCGGCGTATGCGTCATTCTGAACGGCGAGAAGTCGGTTTTGGCGTTTGGCTCCGACTCGCAGAAGTCGGGCAAGGTGCAACTTGTCCCGCTGGCACCTGAAGCCGTGGAACTGCTGACACCAATTCAGCGGGATAGCGGGTACGTGTTCAAGCCCTTGCGGGAGAATGGGAAGCCGATGCGTCGGGATTCGCTACTTGCGAGCAAGACCATAGCGAAGATCGGGCAGCAGGCGAATATCGTTGTTGACTCCGAGCGTGGCAAGACAGCAAGTGCTCACGATCTTCGTCGGGCGTTTGGTAACAGGTGGAGTCGGCGCGTCATGCCGACCGTGCTGAGAGAGCTGATGCGACATAGCGACATCAATACAACGATGACTTACTACGTCGGCCAGAGTGCCGAGAGCACTGCTGCTGAGTTGTGGAAGGTTCTAGGTAACACTTTAGGTAACACCCAAGAAACCGAAACTCAAAAAACCCTTAAAAAGCAGTACACCCGAGAGGAGTCGAACCTCTAACCTTCGGATTCGTAGTCCGATGCTCTATCCAATTGAGCTACGGGTGCTCAGAGAAATTAATATCCTGGGAAGTCGCTTAGTCTACACGTCGAGAAGTAGTTCGTCTAGGCGGGTGATTTTGTAGTCGGGCTTTCGAGAGTTGTTTCGAGGCTTGGAAATCAGTCGCTTGGAGGGTATACACAAGTATCCTGCCCGCCTCACTTTCTCCAAGGAATGGTTTCATGCTTGACCGACATCATTGCCCTTTAGTCACAATTATTTGTGTCCTGTCCACATGCGTTGCGAATGTATTGGCCGAGGGACCATGGCCCCAGTGGCAGGGTCCCCGCCGGGATGCTATCTGTACGGAGACGGGACTCATCCAGGATTTTCCGGCGGAAGGACCTAGGCGTCTCTGGCTATTTGAAAATTGCGGGATTGGTTATGCAGGTCCTGCAGTGGTTGACAACAAAATGTACATTCTCGGTGCGTTCGATGGGGTGGATCATATGTTGTGCCTTGATGCCACAACAGGCCAAGAGATCTGGAAGAGCGCCTTGGGGCCTACTTTCGAGAATGATTGGGGAGATGGTCCGCGGTCCACTCCCACCGTTAATGGCGACCAGGTCTACGTAATGACTCCACAGGGAACTCTCAATTGCCTTCGGGTTGAGGACGGTTCAACTGTATGGTCAAAATCAATGCAAGAGTTGGGGGGCAGGATTCCCACTTGGGGATATAGTGAATCTCCATTGGTGATAGGCGATCGTGTCTACTGCACACCTGGAGGTGAACAGGGTGCGATTGCCGCATTGGACAAATTTTCAGGTGACCTTCTGTGGCAGGCGAAGAAATATCCTGACATTGCTCATTACAGCTCCATCGTACCTATGGAACATGAGGGCCAAACGACTCTGGTACAGTTGCTCTTCAAGGAATTGGTAGGAGTCAATCCTGAGGATGGATCAGGTATGTGGTCTGTTCCCTGGAATGGTAACGTAGCAGTAATTCCCACACCCATTGTTTCCGGCAACAAGGTATACGCAACGTCCGGCTACGGGGCCGGCTGTGTTCTAGTGCAACTCTCCGGCAACAATGCCGAAGTTATTTACGACAATAAGAATATGACGAACCATCATGGAGGCGTTATTCTTCTCGACGGTCACCTCTACGGCTACAGTGATGGAAAAGGATGGGTATGCCAGGATTATTCATCAGGTGACATCGTCTGGAGGGAACGCGAAGCCTTAGGAAAAGGTGCAATTGCCTATGCCGATGGCCGTTTCTATTGCCTGAGCGAAGACGAAGGGGAATTAGTTCTGATTGCCGCTAGTCCTGACGGCTGGGAGGAGCACGGCCGTTTTACACTCGAGCCTCAAACAAAGCTTCGCAAGCCCAAGGGGAAGATCTGGGTCCATCCGGTAATCGCAGACGGAAAACTCTATCTCCGCGATCAGGAATTACTGTTCTGTTTCGATGTGCGGGATAAGTGAATTGGTGATGTAATTACTTGAGTTTCGGGGAGAGGACTAGTCGTACCGGAGTGGCCAAGCGGGGAATTTTCTCGGTGTTGGCTTCGAAGAGCAAAGCCTCGTTTCCCTGGCTGCTTTCGATGGGAATATCCAAGGTGGCTGTGGAGAAATTTGAAACACAAATCAGGTCGCCTGCCTCGGCCTGGTAATACTCCCGGCCTGTCTCTTCGTCTTTCCAGAAACTACTGCCTGCGAAAACCCAGGGCTGGGTCATTGGCTTGTTCGTTTGAATATCCTTAACCCACTCTTGAGCTCGAGCACTCTGCCACTGCTTATTTGCATCCAGCCACTGGACTTCGATCTCGATCACTGTTCCTGTCGCTGGACGAAATTTGGGGCGAAAACGAGCTGGGTGGCCAACTTCGGCTCCTACCGCAAGCAAGGCGGCATGGATCGTCTGAGCCCTACTAAATACGGCAACCACAGACTCGTGCTCTTTTGTCCCTACCGGACAGGCAAACATCTCCAGCATTCCCTCTCGCAGTGATACATATCCATCGACATAAACCTTCTTTTCCTGCGGATCGACCCAAACGAGGTCGGGTTTGGGTAAAGCCTTCGCTCCCTCTGGCGGAGGTAGTTTAGGAGGAAGCAGTTCACCTGTTTTAGGGTCAATATAGTCGCTGGTCTCAACTCCCAAAGCAGGCGTCTCCCCCACTTCCCAAGTACAGAAGCTCAAACTCATTAAAGTGAGAAATGAGGCAGAAATGGTGACTCTCAAGGCTATCGACATTTCACATTCCTCGCAGGTAATAAGCAATTACGTATGGCAGCGGGAGTCGTTTGGGAAATTGAATAAATCCGAGATATTTTAACGATCTGCGAGCTTCTTGTCTTGAACCCTATTTCTCGTTAGAAAATTTGCAACCCCCCGTGATTGAGTCGAGACTAAAGCGTAGAATATGGCCTCGCAAAAGCGGGTAGTTTTCGACACATGTACTATATAGAAATTCAGGCAGACAATAGCATGTCAACAACCATGGAAACCGAAACTGGGGCCCTCTCGACTGAGCAAGACACGAAGCAATTCTCGTTTCGCGCCCAGCGTGCAAGTTTTTGGAATGGTTCTGCACCTAAAAAGGTAATACGAGAAAATAACTGGGATAGTTGGGTTCGCTATTTGGCTAAGCGAAGCAAGCCTATATCTCTTGACCATATCTGCTGTGCTACCACTTCTTCACTCTCATGGGGCTTAGAAACTTGCCATACATCCCCTGACTCAAATTCTTTGCTTCAGCTTCTAATCCATTCAAACGGAAATCACGACCTCGATCGTAAATCAACAAGAAGTGAACTTCAAAAGTGGCTAGCACACAACTTGGAGCAGGTGCATAGCGTCGATTACGCTATTGAATGTCTTGCGGTAGTCCATTTGCTGCCCAGGATAGCATCCATCGTCGATTACGACCTGTGGTGGTCGTTGATCAACGTGCTTTGGAAGATTGTCTCCCGAACAGAAGATTGGCAGATCGACGTGGAGATGCCTGCTGAGAAGTGCCTGGTACATCAACTACTAGCGGGAGAATTGCCACTGACACTTGCCTACATGTTTCCTGAAATGCGTCCCCTTGCCAAACTGCGTAAGTCTGCGCACGATCCACTGAGTGAAGGATTAATCGAACTCACAAATGGAGAGGGATTGCCAAAATCAAGTCACCTAAGTGTGTTTCGCGCACTCCTTGCATGTTGGACTCGTTGCCGAGCTATGGGAAGCGCGTCTGAAAAGCGCCCCTGGAACAGGAAAGCCGAGGAACAATTCCATTGGGCAGTTTCTAAGGCGGTGATCTGCTCCTCCTCTACCGGGGCGCCACTACTGGGTAATGAGGAAGCTAGGAATTGGGCTCCTGATTTTCTGAAAGCCATTCTGTATTTTGGCGGAAACACTGCTGATGAGACTGCCGCTTTAGATATGTATGAGAAGAAGCTCAGTAAGCATCTTTCGGGCAAAAGTGGCAATGAGGTTCCCGAAACTTCTTATCAATGTGAATGGTCAGGCCTGTCAATCCTGCGGACTGAATTTAGTCGGACCGCTCCTGTCGTAGCGGTCGACTACGCTTCTCCAGATTTGAGAATTGATGTGTGGTGTGGTACTCAACGCCTCATGAGTGGTGTTTGGTCTGCTCAGACAGAAACCGCTGGTAAAAACCTCGAGCCTATCGGTGTTTGGGAGCAAACTTGCTGGTTTTCGGACGAAGATGTGGACTATCTAGAATTGGCGATTGATCTCTCAGATGGAGCTCGTCTCGATCGACAAATCCTCCTGGCTCGAGAAGATCTGTTCCTACTCTTGGTCGATCATGTATTGAATGCATCCGGTGATACGATTCACCATGAATTCAATCTACCACTTGCCTCTGAAGTTCAGTTCGCACACGAAGCTGAGACCCGTGAAGGCTTATTGATTGCTGATAAGCCAATTGCGCGTGTCTTGCCTTTGGCACTTCCGGAATGGCGCAGTGATCCCCGCATCGGGCAACTCACTCAAGTTGAAGGTTATTTGAAACTGGATCAGAGGCGACCAGGTAAGGGTCTTGCATGTCCGCTGTTTATTGATCTCGATCCTGCACGTCTCGGTAGGCAGTGCACTTGGAGGCAGCTTACCGTGGCTCAATCGCTTGAGATTCAACCGCACGATGTGGCAGTAGGATATCGAGTGCAGTGTGGAAAATCACAGTGGCTCATTTATCGCTCTCTGGATAAAGCTGCCAACCGCACAGTTCTTGGGCAAAACACTTCTGTAGAAAGTCTCGTTGGCCGCTTCCTGGCTCCAAGTGGCGAAGTCGAGGAATTGCTAGAAGTCGAAGGTTGATTCCATTGATTAGGTGCAACGTGGTTCTTCTACCTTTGTGTAAGTTAGAATGGTTTCATGTCCCAAATCTCAAGAATCATTGCCGACAACCTCGCCAAGGTTCGAGAGCGAATTTCCGAGGCAGCTACGACAGCAAATCGCGACCCGAGTGAAGTTCGACTAATCGGAGTTAGCAAATATGTCGGAATATCGGAGACCGCTTCCCTAGTCGCAGCTGGATGCACCGACCTTGGAGAGAGTCGTCCTCAACAACTCTGGGAAAAGGCATCAAACCCAGAACTCGCTACCGCCCGGTGGCATCTTGTTGGCCACTTACAAAGGAACAAAGTTCGAAGAACTCTTCCAATTGGCTCACTGATACACAGTGTTGATAGCTGGCGGTTGCTCGATGCAATTGATAAGTGTTCGAAGGAATTGGGCCTCACTACCCGCGTTCTGCTGGAAGTGAATTGTTCTGGTGAAAGCTCGAAACATGGGCTTAGTTCTGACGACTTGCGTCGCCTGTTGCCTTCGCTTGTCGAGTTGAAGAATGTCTCCGTAGTTGGTCTCATGACGATGGCTGCCCTTGAGGGGGGAATTGCAGTAGCGGAAGAGAATTTTGCAGCTTTGCGGGAACTACGTGATGCTGTGCAAGAAGAGTGTCCCCCTAACGTCCAACTTAGAGAACTGTCCATGGGTATGAGCCATGACTTCGAGGCAGCGATCCGTGCAGGAGCTACGATGGTTCGTGTGGGTTCTCTTTTGTTCGAAGGCATCAGTTAATCGCATGAGAGAGCATGCGGTTGGTTAGGATTGCCGCCCCGTCAAATTCGATCTATTATGTAGAAATACGCCTCTCTCCACCCATCTTCGCCAAGAATCGGCCTTCACCTCCAATTATCCCACTTCAATCGAAACGCATTTGCATCTATGAAGGCCCTCACTGAACGCATTCTCCACTACACAATTCTCGTTGTAGTGACGATCTTTTCTGGAATCGTCATGTGGAAGCTCAGTGCTAAGTCACATCAAAATGAATTCCATGCTGACGGGAGGGTTCGTCCGCTCGCCCCGATTGCAATTCCTAAGGCACCTGTGGCTGTGGAACATTTAGAGATTCAGACCTGTGAGATTTTTTCGACCTTTGCAGGCAAAATTCAGCCTTGGGAAACTTACCAGGTGGGATTCGAAGTTCCTGGACGGGTTTATCGGCTCGGTGAAAACGAGGCAGGAAAGCCACTAGACGAAGGAGATCGAGTCACTCAAGGGCAGGTGTTGGCACTCATGGACGATCGTGTGTTCATGGCTCGTAAGGAAGAGGCGGAGGCCCGAGTCTCTCAGGCAGAATCGGATTTGCAGCGAGCTCGACAGGTGCGACAAAGTAGCCCTTCTGCGCTTTCCGAAGCAGAACTTCAGCGGCTCATAACCGACCTTGCAATGGCAAAGTCGCAACTTCAAGTAGCCGAAAAAAATTTAGAAGATGCCACTCTTAGATCTCCCGTCGACGCCACGATCTCAAAAAGAATGGTGAAATCGGGAGAATCGGTTGGAGGGAATCAGATTGTTTTTGAACTTGTTCAGAATGATAAGGTACTCTTAGTTGTCGATGTGCCTGAATCGCAAATCCGCGAACTCGAGAACCGTCAGCGCGAAGTCACTGATTGCATCCAAAGTGCCGTAGTTCAAGAAGATGCCGAGACTTGTGTCTTTCGCGCTCGCGTTCATCTCGAGGGTACCGATAGTTTCGGCAATTCTTGGCCTGAACTCTCAGGAGAAGTTTATCGCATTCCAGAAGTGGCAGATCCAAGAACGGGGCTGTTCCCTGTAGAGATTGAATTGCCGAACGCGGAACGTCATCTGCGTCCGGGAATGGTAGCCACAGCCGACGTGGTGACTGCCCGAGTTCCTGGGTATTCGATCCCAGAGTCAGCAGTTCTGTTCCGAGCCCATCGTGCATACATGTTTTCTGTAGAACCAGAGCGAGCAGATATGGAACTTCTCTATTGGAATCTGGGCTCCGCTAAGATCTACCGCGCTCAGCAAATTGAACTTCCTCAATGGGTAGATCAAGGGCCTAATATTATCGTGCCCGCTGATTCAGTCGAGTTAAATAATGCGATCGTGCGAGGACAGTTCCGCCTTTCAGATGGCCAGTTGGTACGAATTGTCGATTCTCCCAAGAGTTCGCCTGCAGTAGCTGCTTCGCCACCTTCTTCCATAGGTGGATCTTCCGAGCGGTAACATTGTCATGAAACTCAGTGCCAAAGCCGTTGATCATCCCCGCTTTGTATTGGTAGCCACGGCAATGGTATTGCTTCTGGCTTTATTTGCAGCCTATCTGATCCCTGTGCAGCGAACTCCGGCGATCTCCAAAGCGGTTGTGCTGGTTGCCATTCCTTATCCTGACTCTCAACCCAATGAATCGGAAAACGAGATAGCCCGAAAAGTTGAAGAGGCACTTACCGAACTACAAAGTGTCGACTTCATTGCATCGACCAGCTTGCGGGGAGCTTCGATCACCCAAGTGATCTTTCTAGATGGGGTGGAGCCCGACGATGCGAAGCGTGAAGTTAAGGATCTTATCGATCGCATTCGCAACGAGTTGCCCCTAGGTCGAGAAGTTCAGCCTGACGTGCGGAAGATCGACTTTGAGAGTGCTCCCCTAATGCTCGTTACTCTTGCGGGTCCCAAGGGTTTCGACGAACGGGCTCTCAAACAGATTGCGGAAGAGGTAGAAAAGCAAATCTCATCCGTCGATGGGATTGCAAACACCCAGCTGTTTGGCGGCAAGGAGCGCGAGATTCATGTCAATGTGAATCCTGATCTGATGACACAATACGGACTTACCTTGGGCTCCCTGCGACAAGCTCTGGTTGATTTTAATGCAAAAATCCCTGCTGG
The DNA here is from genome assembly GCA_937925545.1 of uncultured Planctomycetaceae bacterium. GTDB lineage: Bacteria > Planctomycetota > Planctomycetia > Pirellulales > Lacipirellulaceae > Bythopirellula. Next base: position 95,309 of record CALALR010000005.1, on the reverse strand, counting down.
ATCGTTTGATACAGGAAAAGTTGATCGTACGATCCGCAATGAGTCCAAGTTTCGCGGAGTGGATGACATTCGCGAAGCGATCGTTTCGAGTGCAGAGGGACGCGTAATCCGAGTCAGCGACGTGGCGGAAGTAATCGACTCCCATCGCCGGTTGTTAAATGTAGCGCAACTCGATGGTCAGGATTGTGCCACAATCATTGTCAACAAGGAATCGAACATCAACACGCTCGGAGCTGCTCGAGCAGTAAATGCCCTGGTTGAGGATTTGCGACAACAATATCCGAATATCACCTTTACAACCTCTCGAGACACATCTCAAGAAATCTGGATTATGTTCCGTGTGCTTGGATCCAGCGCGCTATTTGGAGCCATGTTGGTCCTGGTAATACTAGCTTGGTCGATGGGATTGCGAATCTCCATCCTGGTGCTGCTTGCAATCCCGTTCAGTTCAGCGGTAGGACTTGTATTCCTCTATTTTGTGGGGATACCCATCTCGAATATGGTGGTTTTTAGTTTTATCTTGGCATTGGGAATGGTCGTGGATGGCGCCATTATCGTTGCTGAGAATATTCATCGCCATATAGAGCGGGGTGAAGACCCTGTAACTGCTGCTAAGACTGGTATCGACGAGGTAGGTCTACCGGTAATCGCCGCCGATCTAACCACCGTCGCTGCATTTTTGCCCATGCTGCTCGTGCCAGGCATTATGGGAGACTTCATGGGAGTGATGCCCAAGGTGGTGAGCGTGGCCTTATTTGGCTCAATCTTGGTGGATCATTTTATTTTGCCGACACTTGCGGCACGTTGGTATCAGCGGCGCGAACCCGTTCGCGACGAATCGGCCGTTTTTGCAGCAATCACGAAAGGTGAATCTGCCAGTTTCCAACCGGAAGTCACGCGCGTGCGGCCCAATTTGGGTTTGTGGACGAGGCTTTATGCAGGAGTACTGCGTACGGCATTGGCGAACCGTTTTGCTGTCTTGCTCCTCGCAGGCGTTGCTCTCTTTAGCGCTACCCATCTGTTCTTCAATCTGGGTTTTGAGTTTTTCCCTGCCAGCGATCGTGGGCAGTTTGGCATTAAATACGAACTTCCCTTGGGTTACAGCATTGAAGAAACCCTTGCCGCCTCGAAGGTTATCACGGCTCCCTTGGAAAAATGGGAAGAGCGAGGAATTTTGCAGCATTATGTTACTGCGGTCGGCTCCTCAGGTGGCTTGGCAACGCGGATCGAAAACGACCCGGCTTCTGGTCCAGAGTTTGGCGAAGTCATGGTCGATCTACTCTCGCCTCTAGACCGCACCATCCACGAACAAGAAGTGATCAATGATCTTCGACGCGAGATCCGTCCGTTACCTGGCATGAAGTATTCTATTAAGGAAGTTGAAGATGGTCCTCCTGGTGGCTCTGATGTAGCCATACGTCTTACGGGCGACAATCTCGAGCAGTTAGGAAGCCTTGGAAAACTGCTTGCAGACCGACTAAAGAACATGCGTGGTACTGTAGATGCATCCACCGACTTTCGAGACGACCATCCTGAGTTGGTGATCGAACCCAAGCCTAAGGTTGTGGGGCTTTATGGTTTGACCGAGGCGCAAATTGCTCAGGCCATCCAAGTTGCGATTGCTGGTGACTCACAGATTCAACTCACACTCGATGACGAAGACGTAACCCTCAGACTACAGTTAGCCCCTGAGTATCAACGCTATCCCAGTAGCCTCAAGCGATTGATGGTGTCGGCTCCTGACGGACGTCAGGCCTCAATTTCGGAACTTGCCGATATTCGCAATGATGTGAGTCTTTTTAGCATCAACCGTTACGAACGCGATCGAGCAGTAGTTGCAAAATGCGATGTTGTAAAACCCACTCTCCCCGATGACATATTCAAGGTTTTGAGGGAGGAGATTCTTCCGGAATTGGGATTCCGACCTGCCAAGGGCAACTCAATGGTATTCCTTGGAAAACCAACGACCGCCGCCGAAGGAGTAAAAGCCGAATTCACTGGAGAAAATGAAGAGCGCGATAAGAATTTCGGCTATCTCGTGCGTAGCATGATTCTTGGGGTCGTGCTCATATTCGGCATTCTCGTAACCCAGTTCAACAGCTTCCGCCAAAGCTTGATCGTCATGTTGACTGTCCCCTTGAGTTTTATTGGCGTTACTCTGGGAATGTGGTTTCTTGGTTATCCTTTTAGCCTCGCATCATTCATTGGTTTGGTGGCCCTCACAGGCATCGTGGTCAACGATGCCATAGTAATGGTCGATTTTACGAATCAGGCCCGCGCCCGGGGTTTACCCCTGCGAGAGGCGATTGTTGAAGCCGGGATCAACCGTCTGCGTCCTGTACTTTTGACAACCGTGACTACGATCGGAGGATTGTTGCCGCTGCTTCTGAACATTTCCGGCGGAGCAGAATTCTGGCAGCCTCTCACTGCTGCAATCATCTTTGGTCTGGCATTCGCAACGGTTCTCACATTGATCGTAATTCCTGTTTGCTACAGTGTATCGTATGCGATTCCAGAGAGAATCTGTTCTTTGTTTGGCTTGCGATTTAAAGCAAACCGATCCGCCCATACGCAAGTAGCACCAGGCTAATTCAAGAGCTTCGCAAACTTTTCCCAGGGCAATGTATTTGCCACGTGCTTGGCCGTCAGGCCTCCACGTCGCGCCTGCAATACACCGTAACGCATCACATCTAATCCATCTGTACTATGGGCGTCGGTTGATATGACGATGGGGATCCCCATGCGACGTGCAACCGCGCAATGTAAGTCATGGAGGTCGAGTCGCGCGGGATTCGCGTTGAGTTCAAGCAGCTTCTTATGTCGAGCGGCCGCCTTGAAAACCTTATCCATGTCCAAGGCATACGGTTCGCGGCGATTGATCAACCGTCCGGTGGGATGGGCGATGATGTCGACATGGGGATTCTCCAGTGCTCCCAGGATCCGCTCGGTAATCAGTTCGATGGGTTGATTCTGGCCGTAGTGAACACTGGCAATCACCCAATCCGCCTGAGCAAGTATATCATCAGGCAGATCCATGCCACCCTTTTCAAGAATGTCGCACTCGATTCCTTTGAGAATTCTGAAGCCGTCCTGTTCAGCCTGCAGCTTGTCGATCTCCTTCCACTGTGCCAAGAGTCTTTTGGCATCCAGTCCATTGGCCATCGTGACCCGCTTTGAATGATCCGTGATGGCAATGTACTCCAGACCGCGTGCCTTGGCAGCCGAGACCATCTCGACCAGCGACGCTTTGCCGTCAGTTGCGTTTGTATGCATATGCAAATCAGCGCAGATATCTTTGAGCTCGACAAGCTTGGGTAATTGCCCTGATTCTGCCCACTCAAACTCTTCGCGGTCTTCACGCATCTCTGGTGGGAATAGCGGCAAATCCATGGCGGAGTAGACATCCTTTTCAGTTTTTCCAGCCACATAATTCTCGTTCCCGTCCTGATCGACCTCGTACACACCCCATTCGTTGATCTTTAGCCCTCGCTGTTTTGCTCGTCCGCGTAACTCGACGTTATGGGCCTTCGAGCCAGTAAAATATTGCAAGGCCGCTCCAAACGATTCCTTGGGCACGACACGCAGATCCATCTGCATGCCACTGGAAAGCCGCACTGACATCTTGGTGTCGCCACGGGCAATCACTTCGGCGATTCCCGGGTACTTGCCAAAATGATCCATTACCGCCACAACATCCTTGGCTTCCACTAAAAAATCGAGATCGCCCACCGTCTCGCAACCTCTTCGGTAACTCCCTGCCGGCTCGACTTGCTTGATATTTTTCTCGTTGCTCAGATGTTGGAGCACTTCGCCCACAATCGCATCCGCTTCGGCCCATTTGGTGCGCACGTCGCCTTGCTCTGCGATAGCGAGGCCTTTGAGAATTGCCTCCTCGGTCTTTGCACCAAAGCCCTTCAAGTCGCGGACCTGCTGTTTCTCGCAGGCGAGGCGTAGCTGCTCAAGGGATTCGACGCCCAATTCCTTGAATAAGACCGCCGCCTTCTTGGGACCCAAACCAGGGACACGGAGCATCGCCAGCACAGTGCTGGGAACTTGGGCTTGAAGCTCTTCAAGTTGAGTCAACCGACCGGTAGTGACTAGCTGCTCGATCTTTTCCGCCAGGTCCTTGCCGATCCCATCCAGGTCGGTGAGATGCCGCGACTCGTCGGCGAGAATATCGGAAACCCTTTCACCCAGGTCTCCGATCTTGCGTGCACCATTACGATAGGCCCGCACACGAAAGGGATTAGCACCTTGAAATTCCAACAGGTCGGCAACCTGCTCAAAAGCGGCAGCGATATCTTTGTTAGTCATAACCTGCGATTGTACGTCTTCTCACCCAAAAAGGCGATCAGCGCGACATCGCACGCTTGACGGCGGCACCCATGTCGGCGGGGCTTTGAGCAACTTCGATGCCAGCATATTCCAGAGCAGCAATCTTTTCGGTGGCGGTTCCCTTGCCGCCGGAGATTATCGCCCCGGCGTGTCCCATCCGCTTTCCTGGGGGTGCCGTGCGTCCGGCAATGAACGCTGCCATGGGTTTGGTAACGTGCTCCTTGGCAAAGGCGGCGGCTTCTTCCTCGGCCGTGCCACCGATTTCACCCATCATGATGATCGCCTCGGTTTCTCCGTCTGCTTCGTAAAGTTTTAAAAGATCTATGAACGAGGTGCCAACGATCGGATCGCCACCCAAGCCGACGCACGTAGACTGGCCGAGTCCGAGTTCCGAAAGCTGCCAAACGGCCTCATAGGTGAGCGTGCCGCTACGACTCATCACTCCTACCGGCCCCTTCTTGTGGATATAGCCCGGCATGATGCCGATTTTGCATTCGTCTGGTGTGATAACGCCGGGACAGTTGGGGCCCACCAGCCGCACGTCGTCGCGGTCTTTGATCACGTCGTAGACACGCACCATGTCGAGTACCGGCACACCCTCAGTGATGGCGATCACGACCTTGATCCCAGCATCCACCGCTTCGAGAATTGCGTCGGCTGTAAACGCGGGGGGAACGAAGATCATCGTGGCGTCGGCCCCTTCTTTCTCCACGGCTTCAATGACAGTATCGAAGACGGGCAAATCGAGGACCTTCTGGCCACCCTTGCCGGGCGTCACGCCGCCGACCATCTTCGTGCCATACTCCAGGCAGCCCTTGGTGTGAAATTCGCCGACTTTGCCCGTGATCCCCTGGCAGATGACTCGGGTGTTCTTGTTTATCAATATGCTCATGTGATTTCGTCGTTAGATAATAGTAGTTAGTTGTTAGTGGGATTGTTTCTCTTTTTGGGAAGATTCGGAATCAAGGTACCGCGTTAGTCCTACTAGCATACGCTTTACTTCATTGATAGTGGCGTCGAGCTTTGATTGTACATCCTCAGATATCAATCCTAAATCTTTTGAAAGAAGCAAGTGGTATTCAACCTCACAGGCCGAGCCTGCCGCCATCTGCACAAACCTGCGAAAGTCTGCGTCAGTTTGTCTACCGCACCCTTCTGCAAGGTTCGCTCCGATGGAGGCAGAAGCAGGTTGTAGCTGTGAACTCAACCCAAATCGTTCTGTCGCAGGAAAGTCGCTTGTAAGCCGATAAACTTCTAAAGTAAGCTCGTGTGCCTTCTTCCATACTTCCAGTTTGCGAAAGTTTCTCATTCTATTACTTACTACTAACGACTAACTACTTACCACTAATTCCTCTATCCCGCTGCCGCCACAACTTTATTCGCCGCGTCCGTAAGATCCGTTGCCGTGATGATGTCTACGTCGCTTTCCGAAAGGATCTTACGGCCCTCGGCCACCTCGGTTCCTTCCAGGCGCACGACCAGCGGCACGTTGAAGCCGACCTGTTTGTACGCCTCAACCACGGCATTGGCGATCGTGGTGCAACGCATGATGCCACCGAAAATGTTAACCAACACGGCCTTCACGTTCTTGTCGGCGAGCAAAATCCGAAATGCCTCGGTCACCTGATCGACCTGCGCACCGCCACCCACGTCGAGGAAGTTGGCCGGCTCGCCTCCGTGCAGCTTAATCAGGTCCATGGTGCTCATCGCCAGTCCGGCGCCGTTGACCAGGCAGCCGATGTTACCCTCGAGCTGCACATAGCTGAGTCCCGCCTGACCAGCCCGCACTTCGGCGGGGTCTTCTTCGGCAATATCACGCAGTTCGGCCAAATCGGCATGACGAATCATGGCGTTATCGTCGAACGTGATCTTGGCATCGAGTGCGATCAGATCGCCCTCTGCAGAGACCACCAGCGGGTTGATTTCTACCAGACTGCAATCGAGTTCGACGAACAACTTGCACAAAGAACGCATGAAGGCATCCGCGCTGCGAACGCTCTTGCCGGTGATCGCGAGTTTGTGGCACAGCTTGCGGACTTGATAGGCCTGCAAGCCGGTGTCGGGATCAAAATGCTCCTTGAATATCAGTTCAGGAGTCTTGGCGGCCACGTCTTCAATGTTCATGCCCCCTTCGCTCGAGGCCATCAGCACCGGCAACCCGACCGCTCGGTCGATGACAATGCCCAGGTACAACTCGCGTGCAATGTTGCACCCCGCTTCGACCAGCACCTGATTGACCGTCTTGCCGTCGGGACCGGTTTGAATGGTGACCAGTTCGTGCCCCAGGATATTCTTGGCGACTTTCTCAGCCTCATCGGCACTCTTGACCAACTGCACGCCGCGTTGGTCGGGATTGGTCTTAATGGTTCCCTTGCCTCGGCCACCGGCGTGAATCTGGGCCTTTACGACGGCCACCTCGCCCGCGAGCTTCTTGAAAGCAGCGGCAGCCTCGGCAGGAGTGCGGGCGACAATGCTCTCGGGCACGGCGACTTTGGCCCGGCGGAGCAACTCTTTGGCTTGATATTCGTGTATTTTCATTGGGATTGGCTTTCAAACGGTAAAGTTGAGCAAGTCCGGCGAGTATAGCGCCGCCGGTGTAGGCTGGTCAACGGGGACATAAATCGCAAAACCGTAGTAGGATTCGCAAGAATTCAAGCTCGACGGGTCAAGTTTTGCTTCCAAACCCGGGGGCCCCAGTTAGCGGTGTGAAACTCACGGCGTTTTGCACTCGCGGTGCTCAGCAACCTTCGGCTATTACAGCGCAGAACAGCCTTCGGGTAGTGCAAAACTCGCCGAGTTTACTCTCCCAAACGACCATTTGAAGACGCTCGGTTCCATCGAATACCCCTTTACTGCAATGTTCGCGTGGAGTCTGTGGCGAACCCCATTATCTCTTTTTTGCCGGCCAGCTTCTACAAGTATTATTGGGCCACCATTTTATTTGATTCTTGCAAAGGCGCTAAGGCTCAAAGCAAGAAGGAAAAGAGAATAGATCGGTCGATAAGGACTTGCGTCTCGAAAATTGAAACCGGCGTGGTTCTGAGCGACCACAAAATTCCCAAATAATCTTCACGACGCTCTGTACAGAGGGGCGCTTGCTACTATGCTAGCAATCTAGCTTTTCCTCGCACGCCATTCCCCACAACTCCGAGACTCTCACAAAGGACCGACTAATGATCCGCAACCTCATGCTCACTCTTCTCTTGGCAGCCCTGTGCTGCGAGTCGGCCCACGCAGTCGTCACGTTCGACTGGGCCACCGTCGGCAATCCCGGCAACGCCGACGATATCCACGGCGCCGGCTACGGCGGCGTCGACTACGTTTACAACATCAGCAAGCACGAAGTCACTAACGCGCAGTACACGGAGTTCCTCAACGCGGTCGACCCGACCGGCGGGAATGCCAACTTGGGCGGTGGCGATGGCTTTCTCTACAATTCTTTGATGTCGAGCTCTGCGGTGGGCGGCATCAACTTCAATGGCGGCGCGGCCAATGGCGCAAAGTACGAAATCAAGTCCGGCCGCGACAACAACCCGGTTGTTTTCGTGTCGTTCTTCGACGCGATGCGTTTCACCAACTGGCTGCACAACGGTCAGGGTTCGGGGGGCACGGAGAGCGGCGCCTACACGATCGGCAGCGGCCTGAACGAAGTCCGCTCGGCCAATGCCAAGTACTGGATCCCCAGCGAGGACGAGTGGTACAAGGCTGCCTACCACGACCCCAGCGGCGTGTACTACGACTACCCCACGGGTACCGACACGGTACCCTACAGCGACAACCCGAGCAGCTTAAACACGCCGGACGATACGAACGTGGCGAACTTCTTCAAGAGCGATTTCGTTGCCAACGGCTACGACGACGGATACGCGGTGACCGGTTCAACCAGTTTAGTGAACGCTCAGAACTACTTGACCGACGTGGGCGCCTATTCGCTCGCGACGAGCCCCTACGGCACATTCGACCAGGGAGGCAACGCGTGGGAGTGGAACGAAGCGGTCATTAGTTCTTCCTTCCGCGGCTTGCGGGGTGGTTCGTGGGGCAACGACTCGAACGGCCTGCGCGCCGACGACCGGGACTTCAACCGCCCCGGGGGCGCGGACGGCAACGTCGGTTTTCGCGTGGCAACCGTCCCTGAGCCCAGTTCGGTGCTGATGGGGGCTTTGGCAGCCGTAGGGCTGTTGATGCGGAGGATAGGGTAGGATCACTCTTGGGGCTCTTACCCTTTACCTTTTGCCGCCGTAGGCGGCGCGCGATTTTTTTGGAGAACGGAGTCTCACGATGAGACGCAAGGACCTGGCAGGACCGGGACGTGAGCCCCCGGTCCTGCTTGTGCTCTGTTACTGCTGCGCGTCCCTATCGGGCCGACTCGGGGGTACGACCTGACGCGGTGGATCTTGAAGAAGGTCGACAGCTTCCCCAAGAGCCAGAGGTTTGTCTTCGGCACGCGGCTGGCCGACCACGCGATCGACGTGCTGGAGACGCTGGTAGAATTTGACGACGTTTTTCGATTGCTTCGTGAGATTGACCTGGGTGCTGAGGATCTCGGTTTTAAATCGGCCCACCTCGCTCGCTGAGGCAGCTTGCCTGTCCGGCTGACTGGCTCTTCCGCCCACGACATGCCGCAGGGCCAGATCGATGCACAACCGCTCGGCGTCGTTCACCTCTTCATAGCCCGAGCAGCCGGCTGTAGATCGACTGCCGCAGCTTCAACCGACTGTCAAAACCAAAGGCACAAGTCGTCGTTTGGGGCCTCACCCATGGGGTTCTTCTGCCAGCTTGGCGCGAAATGCAGGGACGGCCTTGTTAGCAAGGGCTTGGCGTAAAAATCGCATGCCAAAACGTGGAGAGTTGTCTGGGGAATCCAGGATTAGGAAAGCAAATTGGCGCGATGCGAAGGTGTTGCATGGATTATGCAGAAGGGGACCCTATTCACTCACTTGAACTTGGTATGTTAGGCATTAAGCCTTAGTGGTTACGCGTTTTAAATACTCGCACTCTTCACGACTGCTACATCGGTGATCTCCTAAACCTAGGAGTATCACGGCTCGGCTATTGAAGAGACCGAGACAATTTTCCTCCCAGGTGTTTCATGCTCAATACTTTCATGCCAAAGATGTTGCTTCTGGTGGCATGCTCTGCTTCAATCCATGTGAGCATGTGCAAAGCGGATGACCGGGAGCTGTTCACAGTCACCACGAATGAGCTGCCCGACGAAATTCCTACCTTGGTGGTCTGGCAGGAGCATAACAAGAAGAAGGGCACCTGGTACACGAACATCTCGGCGAGTTTTCCGAACGTGCCTGACTTTACTTGTGATTTGTGGTGCTATGAGTCGCCGGGGATTGAATTTGAATCTGCCGAGCAGCTTGAGGATGGAGCCGTCCGGTTGCGGCATTCATGGGCCGATCATGACGCTACGATTGTTACTACGGCCACCCCAAGTGTTGGTTCCGTGGAAGTAGTCGCTCGGTTAGACCCTGTCTCGAAAGTTAACGGCGAGGAAGAGGAGGATTACCCGGCACTGAATATCTGTTGGCAACTTCGCCGCGCACCGGCATTTGCCAGTGAGCCGGAACCCTATCCGGAGTTTGTGCGGCGGTGCTTTGTGTTCACTCAACGGGGCCAAACTTTCCTGCTCGATACCGAGCGGCGCCCGATTCCCGTCAAGCCGGTCACCCATAAGCGGAACAATCCTCCCTGGGTGCAGATGTACTTGCCGGTAGATGCAGACGACAAGCGAGCCGGGCCGGACAATTGGGCTGACTACAGTCCCGACCGATTTACCGTTCCCGTGATTGGAGCCGTTTCACGGGATCGAAAATATTTGACCGCCATCGGCTCGGGCTCCCAGAGCATGGTATGTCAGGCCTGGCATGACTGCATGCACAATAATGCTCGCTGGCTGCCTGCGGATGATACGCAGGGCAAGGAGTGGCGAATAGTCGTCTACGCGATTGAAAATGACCCCGAAGAATTAATACGCCGCTTCCGGGCCGACTTTCCGGATATTGAACCTTGGCAGAAGCAATGAACGATCAACTATTGATGCTGATACAGGCGTTTCTCGAATTGGTGCGAGATCTCTTCAGCCGATTTCCTCTGCAAAAGTTTATTCTCTCGTTGCTGTTGGGAACAGCACTGACAAACGGCGAGGCCCTTGCCGTGGAGAAGTCGCTGCTCGTGAACCTAGAAGTTGTTCCTGCTGCTATCGGAAAACAGTTGGTGCGCGTCGCATTGCCCTTTGCTGCCGGGCAATTTCACTCAGAACAAGGCATCACGGTTGACGACGGAGATAAGCAGATCTCTGCCGCAGTGCGACCATTGGGGTGGCACCATGTGGCGGAAGAAGCGAACAGTGTGCGGGTGGCCATGGTCAGCTTCCCTTACGAGTTCTCTGATCTCCGAGCGGTCACCCTGCCCTTGCACGTTGGTGATATGCCAGTGCCGAAAATCGATCTTGAAGTTGCAATCGAGCGGCGCGAGAGAGCGTGGCTGATCACCTACCGCGACGGTACACAGCTACGGCTCCAACCCATCTGGCCCGACGATAAAGCTTCAACTCCGTGGAGCGTAGAGACTATCGAAACGAATACCTACTACGACTGGCGGACTTGGACACAAGACTTGAGCGACTGGCAGCGCACCGTGGAATTTCGCATTGATTCGCTTGGCCAGGTAATTGCCGTCGCCCACTTGCAAAACAAAGATCGGCAGAGAAATTGGGCACCCAACTTCGGATGGCTGGTCACCGAGATGAAAGGCAATTCAGGGGACGACGCCAAGGCAGTTCGTTCGCAAGCAGACAACGACAAGAGAACTCGTTGGAAGATGCTTCATTCCTTTACTCCCGGCCACTCGTTTAGCCACTTAATCAGCCGCCAGAGCTACCGGATCGATCACCCTGCAGCTCCTCTGAAACGATGTGGCAGCGTCGCCACGCGGGAGACTGCCGAGGACTTGCTCAGCTACCGCTATCTTCGCAGCACTCCCCACGATCGCGTACCTATGCAACCCTACTCGTGGCGACGCGCCGAACTGGTGGTCTCTCCAGCGAACGTCCCCCCACCGACGCCATTGCTGGTCTCACCGCATCAGTCGACCGTGGACTGGAGAGCCTGGAGCGGGGCTTATCCCATATCAGCTCCGGCGGAATTGGATCCTGTGCCAGACTTAGCCTCGGCATTCGACTATCATCGCCAGGCGATTCTGGATTCAGTGATGGTTGGTCACGATTGGGGTAATTTGGCTGCGCATGTTCATGGACAACAGCAAGGCAGCCTATTCGGAATGAATCGGCTCAATCACGCGCCGGCCATCTTCCTTGAAGGACTTCGCAATTCGGACCCTGAGTTGGTATCGGTCGCGCTGGGCTGGTGCGACAACTTTCATGATCTCACTGTTTGGTGGGGTCCCGAGGAGACCGGAGGGACACGTTATCCCAGTCTCCGTCTGGGTGATAACGACGTTCCTAATGACGATACCCGTTTCACCTGGCGAGGAGACAAGTCAAAGAATTTCTGTACCAAAGGGTACGATGCTTTCCAGTTGGCATACGAGCAAACCGGTGATCCACGAATGAGGGCTGCCTGCCTGGCTCAAACCGACTATGCCGCTCATCATGTACACGCCGATCGCGAGCAAGGGGAGTGCCGCAATATTGGCGACGTGACAGACTTTCTGAGATTGTACCAGATGACTGGCGAGGGCGACTGCCTGGACAACGCAGTGCGGTTGTTTCGTGAACTGCGGACCGTTTTGACCCCTGAAAAACTCTTCAGCCAGGATGGCAGAGCGATTGTTAATCGACCTGCGTATATTGACGATGACGAAATGGGCAAAAAGTATCCGTATGCCAAGCCGTATATCATCGGCTATGCCCTAGCAGGATGTCCCCAGTTGGCAGCAACTCTCAAGTCGAGTGGCACCACGGAGAGGGACCTGGAGGCTATGATCGAAGCGGTGGCCGATTTTCTTTGTGAGAGTCAGGATCCACTGGGGGGTTGGCGATATCCTCACCCTCGTTCCTCGCGGCTGCTCTTGAGCCAGGCGATTGAACACGCCTGGCAAATTGTCCAGGCGGCCAAATTTGTGGGTCCGCGCGAACACTATCTAGATGCCGTTGAACGCGTCCTCCGCCAGCGATTGTGGATTTGGAAGACCACGGGTCAAATCGCTAGCAATCTGGAAGGCTGGGAGATCAGCACGGGAAAAATCAGTCAGCCAATGGAGATATACAGTCTTTACCAAACACCCGATGAACGCGAACCGGATGCCGATTACACCGCCGGGAGGCTGACCACCGGCAGCTGTCCCACCGAGGGAATCGTCTATTTTCCCGAAGTGCTCGAGTTTTACTTGCAGCATCGGTCCGTGGGAAGATTGCTGCAGCCACCAACGCCAGAAAGTCCGTTGGGGATTGTGCTGGCGCGGCTCGGTTACGATTCAAATGCGGATGAGTCTAATAAGGCAAGCGCCGCGGCAGCAAACTCGGGTATCGAAGGCTTTCTACCTTCGTTCTCTTCGAGCCGTCTCGCTGCCATGGAGTTTCCGTTGGCTTGGGAAAACTCCAACGAGATTTCTTACGCGCGATGGCGTCGAAATGCCCGGCAATACCTTCGGAAGTGTTTCTTAACTCCGCCCGAATTGGCGGATTTTAGTGATCGCAATATTGATAGTGAAAAACGCGAAGGTTACTCTGCCCACAAGGTCGAGTTGAACCTCAGTCGAGACTGCCGTGTGACGGCCTATGTCACCATTCCAGATGGTGAGGGCCCCTTCCCGGCAGTAATTCTGCTGCACGATCACGGTGCTGAATTTCGCATTGGTAAGGAGAAAATGATTCGTCCCTGGGGTGACAATGCTGAAAAAATTGAACTTGCCAACCAGTGGGTCGAAAAATACTACGGAGGAAGGTTTCTTGGGGATGAACTCGCCCGACGAGGGTATGTGTGTCTTGCCATAGATGCACTCAATTGGTCGGAACGAGGTGGAGCAGGTTTCGACGGGCAACAAGCGCTCGCCAGTAACTTAATGCATCAGGGCATGTCCCTGGCGGGCAATATCGCCTGGGATGATTTGCGATCGGTTGAATACCTGCGGCTGCGCCCCGAAGTGCATCCGCAACGAATTGCTGCAATGGGACTCTCGATGGGATCGTTCCGTACCTGGCAAGTGGCGGCGATGACGGATCACATTGCTGCAGGCGTGGCCATCTGTTGGCTGGGAACCGTACAAACTTTACAGCAGCCTGGGAATAATCAAACCAAAGGACACTCGGCGTTCTCGATGCTCCATCCCAATCTATTCAATTCTCTCGACTACCCCGACGTGGCCAGCATGGCATGTCCCAAACCGATGCTATTCTACAACGGCCGGCAAGATAAGCTCTTCCCTGTCGATGGGGTCGAGCAGGCCTATCAAAAATTGAATGAAGTGTGGGAATCTCAAAGGTGTGAGGCGGCGTTAGAAACTCGACTCTGGAATGTTCCCCATGAGTTCAATGCTGAGATGCAAGACGCTGCATTTGCCTGGCTTGACGAGCAACTGACGGGTCCGTAGGAATGTAGGATCGATCTTATTCCGCTGCGCTACTATGGGACTGTGAGTTCATACTCACGGACCGACAGATTGAGCCGATCGGAGTTTTGCTTAGTTCAGACTCACTCTTCCGAGTGGCTATCACTTAATTGCAACGTCGAAAGCCCAGGCATGCAAGACACAGTCCAGCAAGAACAAGCGTGCCAGGCTCAGGAATCGGCTCAATCACGAAGAAGCTATTGCCAGAAAACTGGTCGCCCGGAGTTAGGCTGAAGCGATTGATAATTCCAATCGATGCCAATGCAGGACCACTGGGCAATGTCGGACCAGGAAGACCAGGGTTCATTGCCGGCAAATTAATTGTCTGTCCGGCAAAGGCCACACTCAACGAATAGGGATCGGTAAAAATACTCAGCACAGTAGATCCATCGATCTGTCCTTGGTAGAACGGCACACCTCCGCCAACGGTAGCAACTGTCGCTACGCCATTATTGTTTGCGTCGGTTAGTGCACCACCCACGGAGCCACCGTGGAGAGTCGTTGGTAATTGAGGGGCAATCGGCAGCAAGACACTCACGGTAAAGTTGATTGTGACAGCAGCGTTATTGGTAACGGCATAATTCACGCTAGTGAAAGGATCGATATTCCCGCTTACTTGCAGGCTGTCCAAATTCCAGAGGGTGCCATCTTTGCTCACATTATCCAGAGCAAAAGAGTTATCAGTATTGACGGGGATCTGAAATTCGTCGGTACGTCCCCGACCATCCTCAGGGCTCACGCCTTCAATGCGCACAATCACCGGCAACTTAGCGCCGTCGGAAATGGATCCGGCTTCCACAAAGACAGATAATAAAGTGCCGATAGAGAGAGCACCACAGAGGGAAAGAAAATGAAAACCACCACCCAAAGAAGTTAACCCAAGATGTGTCTTGCGCATTAGCTGTTTCTCCCCCGAGGACTCTGGCATATCCTGAGCCCAAATTATGAGATGGGATAAAGGGCGAGGTCCTATGAAAAGTCCGCCCCACTCAGAACTGATGCTACCCGGTTCGAATCAACTTGCCAAGAAAAATCTTTCAAAAATTCTAGCAGCAGCTTTTCTTATTATGCGGTGTTGAAAAAGGCTGGTTCGAGGAACTTGCAGAAGCGGACAACACAGTCCAGCAAACTGACCAGGGTATTCGCTGTAACATGTTTGCTCACAAGCCGTTATACAATTTATCGCTTGTCCAAGTCACGAGAAGGGTCACAATTGATGCCCATCCATCGCCTGAAAATTCTTTTCTCAAGCTACTTCCTAGCGAACTTAGAAACTCTATTGCGAGTCCACCCTTAACGCCCCCACCTCGTCGGAGACCCAACTGATGGATCTTACCGGTTTACAAACCCTGGGATGGAAGCCCTGGTTTGAACAACAATTGCTCGCTGACGAGTTAAATCTCGCCATCGTGCGTGTCGGAGCGCACCTGGGTAGTTTGCTGCTCTGTTTGACAGCGCATGAGGAATTCTTAGTGCCCACAGCACTGATGCATTCTTGTGGCGAAGTCGCCGTGGGGGATTGGTTGCTTTTGGATAAGAATACAAAGAGAGGTGTGAGGCGGCTCGAACGCGAATCACTCATCACGAGAAAAGCTGCCGGCGAGAAAGCCCAGACGCAACTCATAGCTGCAAATCTCGATACGCTGTTTATCGTCAGTTCCTGCAATCACGATTTCAATCCCTCTCGCCTGGAGCGCTATTTGGCATTAGCTGCCGAGGCCAATGTCTTTCCGGTCATCGTACTCACCAAGATGGACCTCTGTGACGATCCCAACAGCTTGCAGCAGGAAGCCTTGCGGCTCAAGAGTGGAATCTCTGTATTGACTCTGGATGCACGGGATAAAGATCAAATGGAAGTACTTACTGACTGGTGTGGCATAGGTCAGACAATTGCGTTGGTCGGTTCTTCAGGCGTTGGTAAGTCCACCTTGGCAATGAGCCTTGGCGCAGGGAGTATTTCCACGCAACCCATTCGCGAAGACGACAGCAAGGGTCGGCATACCACCACCGCCCGCTCGATTCATCGGCTCACTGCCGGTGGGTTGTTGATCGATACACCGGGGATGCGCGAATTGCAGTTGGCAGATTGCGAGGACGGTGTGGCAGAGGTTTTCGATGAAATAATCGTGTTGGCAAAATCCTGCAGATTCCGCGATTGCTCGCACCAAGCTGAACCTGATTGTGCAGTTCAACTAGCCATCGAAACTGGTAACCTTGATCCCAGACGTCTGAATAACTATCTGAAGCTTCAGGCTGAGCAAGCCCGTAATGCCCAATCCCTTCACGAGCGACATCAGGAGTCAAGGAAGCAAGGACGATTCTACAAGTCGGTTCAGGCGTCCATGCGACGCCGAAAGGGAGGCGAAGGTTGAATCGTCGATCAAAACGGCGCATTCGACTCCGGCTCGCAAGCCTCAGCCACCAGGGTCTAGGTTAACAGTAGTATTGCATTCTTGTCGTAGACCAGCCATGTTAGTCCGCATGGAAAAACATGTAGCTGATTTTCTGACGTTTTTCACAACGGTCGACCCCATAGGAACACTTACCCTGTTCGTTGGTTTGACTGCCAGCGCATCTCCGCCCGACCGGACCAGGATCGCCTGGCGGGCGATTGCCTATTCGGCTGTCATCCTGTTGGCCTTCATTGTCTTGGGCCAATTGTTTCTAGGTTCGCTGGGAATCCAACTCGCTTCGTTCCAGCTTGCAGGTGGTATCATCTTTTTCCTGTTTGGATTGCAGATGGTTTTTGGGTCTGGTTCTGCTGTGGAGAATGGTAAGAGTGATGAAGGCCACGACGTGGCTGTCTTTCCCCTGGCAGTACCTTCGATTGCCAGTCCTGGAGCGATTCTCGCTTCGGTCGTGCTGACCGATAACCGAGAGTTTTTCCTAACCGAGCAGATCACTACGAGTTGTCTGCTCCTGGCAGTGCTGGGGATCACTCTTGTATTGCTCCTACAGGCCAACCGAATCTATGCCTATTTAGGCAGGGCGGGTTCGAGTCTGGTGGTTCGCGTAATGGGTATGATTTTGGCAGGACTGGCTGTGGAGATGATTATCGCGTCGCTTGTGGAGCTACAGCCGATGTTTACAGTGAATTGAAGTTAAAAGAAAGCGCGTTTCTGGAACTAACGGAAACCAAGTGCCCTCTTGTTACCCTAAGATATGGATCCATCCTTCATTCAAGCTGTGGTTGCTCCTTGTTTTCTGCTAGCGGGATTATCCCATCTCTTCCAACCTCATCAGTGGATCCGGTTTTTCGAAGTCGTCCGACATACTCAAATAGCAGATCTTATTATACCTCTTTACACCCTGCCGATTGGCTTGGTGTTGATTGTGGGACACAACATTTGGGTGTGGGACTGGCCGGTATTTTTGACGATCGCCGGCTGGCTAATGACCATCAAGAGTTCGCTCTATCTCGTTGCGCCAGGCTTTGCTGACTGGGTGCTGGCCAGGAATATTGCAAAATCGCCACGTGGCTACCAGATTGCAGGTCTGGTAATGACCTTTTTCGGAGGGGTTCTGACATGGCAGGTGTGGAGCCGCTAATCTGCAAGCGGCTATTTGTCAGGATGATTGGGTCTTGCACAAAGTCTTTGGTGGTAGTAGGTTATTGACTCCGCTCGGCGATTGTGAAAAAATTCACAATCTCCCGATGTCAGTTATTCCCCGGTTTTTTGCCTGTTCTCCCGCAATCTGCCATGACCAGCGTTCATCAGATCGACAAGGGTTTAGATTTACCTATCGCAGGTATTCCGGCGCAGGAAATCTCCGAAAGCCCTACGATCCGCTATGTCGCCCTTGTTGCAGCGGATTACGTCGGCATGAAGCCAACCATGCTCGTTGCCGAGGGGGATCGGGTAAAGCTGGGACAAGCGGTGTTCACCGACAAGAAAACTCCAGGGGTACAGTTCACAGCCCCTGCTGCCGGGAAAGTTGTGGCAGTAAATCGCGGTGCGAAGCGAAAGTTTCTCTCACTTGTGTTTGAAATCGAGGGCGAAGAGCAAGAGAGCTTTGCTGCTTTTCCGGATCAGAATCTCAGCCAGCTTGATCGCAAACAGATCTGCGAACAATTGGTTGCCTCAGGCATGTGGACCGCTTTGCGGACAAGACCTTTTAGCAAGGTCCCCGCCATTGATGCTGTGCCTCATGCATTGTTCATCACAGCGGTGGATACTAATCCCTTGGCACCCGATCCGAGTGTGGTAATCGCCCAGCAGCCTGCTGCGTTTGTCGCTGGCCTGGAAGTGTTGAGCCGCTTGAGTGACGGTCCAACTTATGTCTGCCGGCGAGCGGGAGCCGAGATACCTGGTGAGGGAAAAGCACCCGTCGAGTTCCACGCATTTGATGGTCCTCATCCTGCGGGACTCGTCGGTACGCATATTCACACGCTCATGCCAGTTAATCGCAATCGGGCTGTTTGGCACATTGGCTATCAGGATGTGATTGCCGTCGGGCATTTGTTCCTGACCGGCAATCTGCTCACCGAACGGATCGTTTCCCTGGCGGGTCCCGTGGTGAATACTCCGCGATTGGTGCGCACGCGAATCGGGGCCTCGCTCGATGAACTCACTGCCTGGCAATTCACGACCCCGTCGCGACACGGAGTCCGGGTCATATCGGGCTCGGTTTTTTCAGGCAGGCGTAGTGTGGAACCTACAGGATATCTTGGGCGGTTCCACAATCAGGTGACCCTGTTGGCTGAAGGAGGGGATCGTGATTTTCTCGGTTGGATGGCACCGGGGGCCGACAAGTTTTCAGTCAGGCGAGTCTTTGCATCGGCGTGGCGAAGTGTCATGGGCGATACGTCTCGCTTCAAATTCGATACCAGTACCGAGGGAAGTCCTCGCGCGATCGTGCCGATCGGCATGTACGAACAAGTCATGCCGTTGGACATCATTGCCACACCGCTACTCAAGTCACTGACTGTGGGCGATACCGAGTATGCTCAGCAATTGGGTGTCTTGGAACTCGACGAAGAAGATCTGGCATTATGCACGTACGTTGACCCCGGCAAGCATGAATTTGGTCCAATGTTGCGCGATGCACTTACGAAGATTGAAGTGGAAGGATAAGTGCAAGTAGCCAGCTGTTGATAGTAAGTAGTTAGTAATAAATGAAATGGCTAACGACTAACTACTAAAAGCTAATAGCTTTTTTTGAGGAAACATTTGTGTTGCGGAAACTTTTAAATCGACTACACCCGGTATTCAGCAAAGGGAGCAAGCTGGAAAAGTTATATCCTTTGTATGAAGCAATCGATACGTTTCTATACACGCCTAGCGATACGACCAAAGGGGCTTCCCATGTTCGTGATGGGATGAACCTCAAGCGAATGATGTCATTGGTGGTGGTGGCACTATTGCCCTGCTTCTTCATGGCCCTGGACAACACCGGCTATCAGGCGAATCTGGCGATTGCTAACGGGCTGGGAACCCCTATCGAAGGCTGGCGGGAAGATGTGTTGACCGGTTTGGGACTGGGGCATGATCCAGAGAGCTTCCTGGACAACATGGTGTTGGGAGCACTCTATTTCATTCCCGTCTACTTTGTGACCGTGGCCGTGGGCGGAGCTTGGGAAGGACTGTTTGCCAGTGTGCGCAACCACGAAATCAACGAAGGGTTTCTGGTCACCAGCGCCCTGTTCCCACTTACCCTTCCACCCACGATCCCGCTCTGGCAAGTCGCTCTGGGAATATCGTTTGGTGTTGTAATCGGCAAAGAGATTTATGGGGGCATTGGTAAGAACTTTCTGAATCCAGCACTCACCGGTCGAGCGTTTTTGTATTTTGCATATCCTTCGCAACTCACGGGAATGACGATTTGGACGGCCGCCGATGGTTTCTCAGCCGCTACACCACTCGGAGCCATGGCATCTGCCCAGGTCACTGACACTATTCCAGCACTGACGGGCTACACCTGGTGGGATTGCTTCTTCGGGTACATCCAAGGTTCGATGGGCGAAACTTCCACATTGGCTTGCTTGCTTGGAGCGATCCTGCTGATTGCTGTGGGAATCGGCTCGTGGAGGATCATGGCGGGCGTCGTGCTTGGAGCCATCTTCACGTCTGCTCTGTTCTGGATATTTAGCGGTAGTGCTACTCAGAACGCGATGGTTACTCTCCCTCCTTGGTGGCACTTGGTGATCGGGGGATTTGCCTTCGGCACGGTCTACATGGCTACTGACCCCGTCTCGGCGGCGATGACCGACACCGGGCGCTGGTGCTATGGCATCTTGATCGGCGTGTTGACGATATTGATCCGTGTGATCAATCCTGCTTTTCCTGAAGGAATCATGCTGGCCATTCTCTTCGGCAACACCTTTGCTCCGCTGATTGATTATTTTGTGGTGCAGGCGAACATCAAGCGAAGGGAGGCTCGTTATGCGTCGTGATAGCGTTCCTTACACACTGCTTGTCGCCACGGTGCTTTGCGTGGTCTGTTCGGTGCTGGTTGCCAGTGCTGCGGTAGGTTTGCGTAGTAGACAAGAATTCAACAAACAGCTCGACCAGAAGAAAAATGTGCTTTTGGCCGCTGAGCTATACAAAGAGGGAGAGAATCGTCCTGCCGAGATTGATGACATCTTTGCTGACAAGATTGAATCAGTGCTGGTGAATCTGGAAACAGGCGAACCGGTTAGCAGTGATGAGATTGATGCAGCTAACTACAACCAGCGTGAGGCGACTCGTGACCCGAAAATGAGTGTTCCGGTTGAACCCTCCAATGCCCTGGGGGGGATCAAGCAGCGAGCCAAATATGCATTCGCATACCAGGTGAAGGACAGCGAAGGAAAGCTCGAGCAAGTGGTGCTCCCGGTGCATGGCAAAGGACTTTGGTCGACCATGTATGGGTTTATCTCCGTTGACGCCGATGGCAACACGATTCGGGGTATTACTTTTTACGAACATGGAGAGACCCCTGGCCTGGGAGGCGAGATCGAAAACCCGCAGTGGACCGGACAGTGGCCCGGCAAGAAACTTTATGCTGAACAGGACGATGAGCAAGTCGACCTTCATGTTATCAAGGGAAGTGTCTCCTCGGACGACCCTCAAGCTGAGTACAAGATCGACGGACTTTCTGGCGCAACACTGACAAGTAATGGTGTGACACAAACCGTACAGTACTGGCTCGGCCCAGATGGATTCGGCCCCTACTTGGAAAAACTCACCTCAGAAAAGGAGAGTAATACTCGTGGCTGACAAAAAATATAGAGATGCGATTCTTAGTTCGCTGGTGGACAAGAATCAGATCACTGTGGGTGTGCTGGGCATTTGCTCAGCCCTGGCGGTAACGAGCAAGCTGCAAACCGCGACTGTGATGGCGATATCGGTGGTTCTTGTGACCGGGTGTTCCAACGCTGCTGTCAGCTTAATACGCAATTACATCCCCAGCAGCATCCGCATTATTGTGCAGATGACCATCATCGCGTCGCTGGTGATTATTGTCGATCAGTTCTTGAAGGCCTTCTTTTTTGATATCAGCAAGCAGTTGTCCGTGTTCGTAGGACTAATTATCACCAATTGCATCGTGATGGGCCGGGCAGAAGCTTTTGCCATGAAAAGCCCTCCGCTTTTAAGTGCAGCAGACGGGATTGGTGCAGGTTTGGGTTATAGTCTGGTCCTGATTATCGTCGGCTTTTGTCGGGAATTGATAGGAGCCGGCAAGCTCTGGGGATACACGATCCTGCCATCGGTCAATGACGGCGGCTGGTATATCCCAAATGGACTGCTTCTCTTACCACCGAGTGCATTTTTTCTCATTGGACTCTTGATTTGGGCCCAGCGAACCTGGAAGCCGGAACAAGTGGAACACGGAGCCTAGTGCCATGGAACATTATCTTTCGATCTTCATGAAGGCAGTGTTTGTCGAAAACATGGCCTTAGCCTTTTTCCTGGGGATGTGTACGTTCATTGCCGTGTCAAAGTCGGTTAAGACAGCCATTGGTCTGGGGATCGCTGTGATCGTAATTCTCACGATCACTGTGCCGGCCAACAATCTTTTGCTTACCTATTTGCTCAAGCCTGGCGCATTGAGTTGGATCAACTCCGAGTGGAGCGACATGGACCTGACGTTTCTCTCCTTGATCACGTTCATTGGTACGATCGCCGCAATGGTGCAGATATTGGAGATGACGCTGGATCGCTATTTTCCACCGCTTTACAACGCATTGGGAATATTCTTACCGCTAATCACCGTGAATTGTGCAATTCTGGCTGGCTCGCTCTTCATGCAGGAACGCGACTACAACTTCGCAGAGAGCTGTGTGTTTGGCTTCGGTGCTGGTTTGGGCTGGGCACTGGCCATTGTTGCCTTGGCTGGCATTCGAGAAAAAATGAAATACAGTGACGTCCCCGATGGCCTCAAAGGACTTGGCATCACCTTCATGACCGCCGGCTTGATGGCTCTGGCATTCATGTCGTTTGGAGGAATGTGAGAATAGTGGCTGGTGGCTGGTGGTGAGTGGTTTCAGAATAAACCACAAACCACCAGCCACAAGCCACCAACCACTAAGGACAACCCCATGTTTGAAGTCTTAATTGGCATGTTGATGTTTACTGTGGTCGTTTTGGCCTTGGTGCTGGTGATTCTTGCGGCAAAAGCCAAACTAGTGGCCACAGGAAATGTCAAGATCCGGATCAACGAGCAGAAAAATATTTCGGTCCCTGCTGGAGGCAAGTTGCTGGGGGCACTGGCCGACGCGGGCGTATTCGTCTCGTCGGCTTGTGGCGGTGGCGGCACGTGCGCGCAGTGCAAGGTGCACATCCACTCAGGAGGGGGTGACATCCTGCCCACGGAAAAGGCGCACATCAATCGTCGTGAGGCCCGTGAAGGGATGCGACTTTCCTGCCAGGTTGCCGTCAAACAGGACATGGACGTCGAAGTACCTCCCGAGGCCTTTGAAACTAAAAAATGGAAGTGCAAGGTTCGCTCCAATCGAAATGTCGCAACCTTCATCAAGGAATTTCTCTTGGAACTCCCCGAAGGTGAGCAGGTCGATTTTAAGGCCGGTGGCTATATCCAGATCGAATGTCCACCACATGAGGTTGCCTATAAAGATTTCGATATCGACGAACGATTCCACGGTGATTGGGACAAGTACAATGTGTGGCGCTATGTCTCCAAGGTGGATGAACCCGTCACCCGAGCCTATTCGATGGCCAACTACCCCGGCGAAAAGGGGATCATTATGCTCAATGTCCGCGTGGCGAGTCCTCCGCCACGTGCACCAGAAGGCACCCCTCCTGGGAAGATGTCGTCCTACATCTTCAGCCGCAAGCCGGGAGACGAAGTGACGATCTCTGGCCCTTATGGGGAGTTCTTCATCAAAGACACTGACGCTGAGATGGTCTACATCGGTGGTGGTGCCGGTATGGCACCGCTGCGAAGCCACATCTTCGAGCTGTTTCGCAATCGCAAGACCAACCGCAAGGTCTCATACTGGTACGGTGGCCGCAGCCTGCGAGAGCTTTTCTATGTCGACCACTTCCGCGAGATCGAGAAAGAGTTCCCTAATTTCAAGTTCAACATCGCCCTCTCCGAACCGCAGCCCGAGGACAACTGGGACGGCTATACGGGCTTCATCCACCAGGTGTTGTTGGACAACTACCTGAAGGACCATCCGGCCCCTGAGGACATCGAGTACTACATCTGCGGCCCTCCGATGATGAACGCTGCCGTCTTCAAGATGCTCGACGACCTGGGCGTCGAGAAAGAAAACATCGCGTATGACGACTTCGGAGGATAGGCAGACTTCGTGGCGAGCGGCACTTCGGGTCTTCTTGCTCCTTCTAATTATTTGCGCGCTCCTTTCTCCGTTTATCATGTTTGGCATTGAGATGGCAAGGCATGATATCCTCTCGATCGACGGCCCAACGATGGGAACGCAGTTTTCTGTGAAATTCGTGAGCGTTTTCAACAAGCCCCTTCAGAGTGAAATTGGGCCACAGATTACAGAACTCCTGAAGGATATCAATCGACAAATGTCGACTTACGACCCTGATTCAGAACTTTCCAGGTTTAATCAATACGGCGGAGTCGACTGGTTCGCCGTCTCGCCTGAAACTGCAAGAGTTGTCGACTACGCATTAAAAGTCGCAAATGAGACGGATGGCGCGTTCGATCCGACAGTTGGTCCTGCCGTGAATCTCTGGGGCTTCGGACCTGAGGGGCGTCGCCGAAAATCGCCTTCCGAGGAGGAAATCGAGACGGCACTCAAGCGGATTGGTTATCAGCATGTCGAGGCCCGGTTGGACCCCCCTGCCCTGCGGAAAGATATTCCTGATGTCTATCTCGATCTCTCGGCGGTGGCCAAAGGGTATGCTGTGGATGCAGTTACCGAGTTGCTTGCGGAAGAAGGGATCAAATCCTCCATGGTCGAAATCGGCGGCGAGGTTCGCACCCAAGGAGAGAAACCGGGTGGAAACCATTGGAAGATTGGCATCGAGCAACCAGATGAATCTGGACGAGTGGTCCGCCAAGTGTTGGAAATGGAAGACGCCGCACTGGCCACTTCGGGAGACTATCGCAATTTCTTCGAGCAGGATGGTGTCCGCTATTCTCACACGATTGACCCAAAAACTGGCCGGCCTGTTCAGCATCAAGTGACCACCGTGTCTGTCCTGGCAGACACCTGTATGGAAGCCGATGCCTTGGCAACGGCCCTGTTGGTCATGGGAGAGGAAAAGGGATATGATTGGTGTGGGGAGCACGAAGTTGCAGCTCTGTTTCTTACTCGCACGGCCGACGACGCAATCGAGGAACATGCGACCCCTGCTTTCACTCGTCGAATGAACACTACAGAAAGTATTTCAAAGTGACAGGTACCACGATTCTGATAACTATTGTTGTTTTCGGCGTAGCTTTAGCCGCGATGGCGGTGGGAGTGATCGTCTCCAATCGCCGCATCAAGGGGAGTTGCGGCGGGCTGGCGAATATGCGCGACACTCAAGGAAACATTATGTGCGAGGCCTGCTCGAACCCATCGCCAGAGTGTCAGGGCGAACCCTTGGAGGAAAACGCTCACTAATTTTTCTAATTGTCGGGACTCATAAATCCCCTCTAAAAAATGGATTTTCCTCGGGCTTTAGACTGCATGGCTGGCAAGAATTGCCTGACTTTTTGCGTCGGTCTAATTACACTGAAAGTTGCGCTAGATTAGCATTTCGCACAAGTGTGAAGCCTTTCCCTTGCTGGTGATAGAGACAATGTCTTCATGCCCCGGCAAGGGTTATGTCCTGCCTGCGTGGGATTTTATTCTTTAGAAACGTGAAGCCTGACAGCCGGTAATCTCGATTTAGATGAACTCCCTGTGAAAACTACATTTCAAACACCACGTCGTCCTCGAGTACTGCAAGTTGCCTATGCCTGCGAACCGTACTATGGTTCGGAACAGGCCGTCGGCTGGAACTGGGCCAATCAGGCAGGACGGTTCTGTGATGTGTGGGTCATATGTTGCGCTGATGATTGTCAAAGGGTGATAGAACATTACTTGACAGAGAACGGCGAGATCGCAAATGTAAACTTCGTCTTCCTCCCCAAAACTCACATTCAACACGCTATTCACAAACTCAGCAGATGGTTGCCATTTCTTAGCTATTATGCTTTTCAGAGGTGGCATTTTCAGGCATATCTGCTCGCAAAAAAATTGCACGCTGAAATTGATTTTGATCTTGTGCATCATGTCAACTTTATCGGATATCGAGAACCGGGATACCTTTGGAAACTAGGTGTTCCCTTTGTGTGGGGCCCTATCGGAGGTGTGCAAAATTGTCCCTGGCGATTCTCGCTCGGGTGGAGGTTGTCCAAGATCAAGGAGACACTCCGCACTATTTGCAACACGATCCAACTGCGAACCAGCCTCCGTGTTCGCCATGCGGCAGCGCGAGCCGCCGTGTGCTTGACCGCGAATTCCACCGCCAAACAGTACGTGGAACAGATACTTGGTTACCCAGCAATTCTTCTACACGAAAACGGGATCAAGAGAATCGTGGGGAAAAATCAAAAGCCGCATGACCCTAGTGAGCCCTTGCGACTGCTGTGGATTGGGAACCTCAATTTGACCAAGGCACTCGATCTAGTGTTGAATGCCTTGTCGCAACTCCCGAGTGATGTACAGTTTCAGTTCCGCGTGGTGGGAGACGGAAAGCTTCGCCGAAGGTTGCAAAAGCTGGCGGTCGAATTAGGAATTGCAGAAAACGTCGAATGGCTGGGGCGTCTACCTCACGAAGAAGCACTCCAACAGTACCACTGGGCTGATCTATTGGTTTTTAGTAGTTTGCGGGATACCACCGGCACGGTCATGTTGGAGGCGTTTGCACATGGACTTCCAGTGATATGTCTGGATCATCAGGGTGCCCATGATATTGTTACGGAAGAATCCGGTATAAAGATTCCTGTGAGCACTCCTCAAGGAGTAATTGAAGCTCTTTCTCATGCTATCGCCGCATGTTCGCAGGATCGAGAAATGGTGGATCGCAAGAGTGAGGCAGCTTTGG
Organism: uncultured Planctomycetaceae bacterium; assembly: GCA_937925545.1. Lineage (GTDB taxonomy): Bacteria > Planctomycetota > Planctomycetia > Pirellulales > Lacipirellulaceae > Bythopirellula. The sequence goes on along the minus strand of CALALR010000005.1, from coordinate 68,904 downwards.
AGCGAGCAAAGCATTTTTTGTGGGACCGACAGGGGGAACGAATGGCGGAGATTTATTCCCAGGTGTTGGAGAATCATGGCAAATCGGCTGATCAAATCAGGATCGAAGTCCCCAGCCAATCCTCTTCATTTCCCAAGGAAGTCGCTTTCAGTGAAACCATGTGATATTCTCAGTGAATATAAAACTCGCATGGTGATATGTCCTACAAAGGCTGAGAGATCACAACACCTGCGACATTCAGGTAAAACGTCAATAGATTATTCCTCCTAGGTTTTGCTGCCATTTGGGCCGCACCGAAACATATGAGTCTCGCATGCGAAGTCCTAAATGGATGAGCCAGGGTCGCAACATCCGAACAAATGCTTTGGCCATGTTGGATCAGGCAGTGGTGGGGGGAACCAATTTCCTGACTGCCGTACTTGTCGGTCGGCAGTGCGGCCCCACGGAGATGGGTTATTTCGCGCTGGCGTTAACCGCATGGTACTTGATTCTGGCAGTACTCGAAGCATTGGTTACTTCTCCTTTTACGGTATTCGTGCACCGCATGCCAGAAAAAGAGCGTTCAGTCTACGCAGGCAGCGCCATGGCGCAGGTCCTGGCGCTTGCCACAATCGCCAGTGCAATACTACTCATGGTTACGACAGGAATCTATGCAGCAGGTTTCACGCAGTTAGCCGTTGTATTTGCGGCGATGATTGTCTCAGTCCCTTTTCGCATGGTTCGTCAATTCGCGCGACGATTTGATTACACATTCATGCATCTGGAGCGTGCACTCGTAGTCGATCTTCTAATTGCGCTTCTGCAGCTTTCTCTAATGGCTACATTGTATTACTTTGAAGTGCTGACTGCCGCGTTGAGCTTTGTGGTGGTCACCGGTACTTATGCCCTGATCAGTTTCTGTTGGTGGTTGCAACAGCATGTAAAGTTTTCGCTTGATACCCAGCGGTTCATCTCGCATTCTTTGATGAATTGGACCTTGGGACGCTGGCTGGCTGCAAGTCAATGTACAACCATTGCTGCGGCTCAATCATTGCCGTGGATTATTGCCGCCTTCTTGGGGGAAGCGCAAACAGGGGTATACTCCGCTTGTGCTACATTGGTGGGGCTTTCGGCGCCACTGATGGTCGCTGTTCAAAATGTGCTTGGTCCTCAAACTGCGTCGGCCTATGCGGAAAAGGGAGTTGCTGGATTACAACGTGTCGCAAGCAAGACAACACTTGTTCTCGCTTTAGGGATGGGACTGCTGCCAGTGGTGCTATTTGTAGCGGGAGATTTATTTATTCATGTGACCTACGGGAGCGAGTACACGGGACATCGGACTCTCCTGGTCCTGTTGGCGCTTGGCGAATTCGCCTTTGCTCTAGGGATTGGGGCAACTTCTGTCCTAACCGTGCTGGAAAGAACGGACCTGCTGTTCCGATCCAATCTTGCCAGTATCTTGACGACTTTCTCTCTGGCTATACCTCTAGTGGGCAGATATGGCTTGATAGGTGCGGCCGTAGCTCGACTGTTGGGAATCAGCCTCGGCTCGGGTATCGCAATCTATTGCTACCTACGATTGATTACCGAACGAAGGGCTTCGTTTGAGACGGGTTCCAATAATCCGTGTAATCCGAATATTGCTGCTAGGAGCAGTACTGCCGATGAAGCCCTCGTCTCAACCGTGTACGGCAACGAAATGAAATGAACTGCTCTCTAAACGCATCAGTCGACGTCCCGACAAGTTGACATGCGGGGATGGCGTATTTATCGTAAATATAGGGCCTTTTCATCGTCGCAAGAGGACTTTTAACACCTATTGAGATGCGGTTGTTAGTCCCCTTATAAGCGATAGTCGACCAGCAGTTTCTGAACACTTTGTGAATCGGTCATTGATGTTGTTCCACTTACCTTGGCCTGGTCCATATCAATAAACGCATTTGATGCGTTTTATTGCGTTGCCAATAGCAGATAGTTTCTACACAAGCGAAGAGCTTAAAACCTGAAATGGCAAACACAAAACCTCGTGTCAGCATTGGTCTACCCGTTTACAATGGCGAGACTTACTTGGAAGAGTCTATCGAGTCGTTGTTGGGGCAGACGTATGGAGATTTTGAGTTAATCATTTCCGACAATGGTTCTACTGACGGAACCCAAGATATTTGTGTTCATTATGCCAAGCTTGATAGCCGCATCTCGTACCACCGAGTGGAAGAAAACTTAGGCTGCGCCTGGAATTACAATCGAGTGTTTGAACTGTCACAATCGGAGTATTTCAAGTGGGCAGCCGATGACGACATTCATTTGCCGACATTCCTGGAGAAGGCCGTCGAAGTAATGGACCACCATCCTGAGGTCCTCTGGTGTTTTTGTCGACACAGTCATATTGGTCCGGATGGTCAGTTGCTGAACGTCGCAGAAGGACGCGACGCCAGTTTGCTCAGCAAGGACGGTTGGGACCGGTCTTCATCGAAACTTCATCAACGATTTCAATCTGTTCTATTAGCCCATACTGGCCTGGATATCTATGCATTGCATCGTCGAGAAGTTGTGGCCAAGACAGGTGTGTACCAACCGCACTATGGATCCGAGAAAGTGTTTCTCGGCGAATTGGCGCTTCTGGGAAAATACTATGAAATTCCTGAAACGCTATTCCTCCTGCGAGTGCATCCAAAAGCTTCCGGCTCGCTGAAGACCGAGCGGGAATTGCAGCACTACATTGATCCCCGCATAAAGACTCGATTCACATTCATGCGCTGGCGACTATTGCGGGCTCATTGGCAAGCCATTCATCGGTTCGATCTCAGAACAACTGATCGGATTCGCTGCTATCTGGTTCTGCTACGATACCTTTTACAAGTTTCCAAATGGAAGAAAGTTCTTAAGGCCACTTTCCGCAATCAAGGCACGGGTGGTGGCTATCATGCATATTTATCTGAGATCGAAAAAGAATCTCATCAAAAACCTTCTGGCGAATGCAGCGCAACTGCAACTGACAACTCTAGCACGACATCAGTGAAGATGGATGACCAGAAAGCGGAAAAAGTTCAATGCGAGTCTTAGTTACGGGATCCCAGGGATATATTGGTAGTGTCCTCACCTCTCGGCTAATCGAAGCCGGAATCGAGGTGGTTGGTCTCGATACAGGATGGTTTAACGATTGCCTCTTTCAACAACCGCAGAATGGGTTTGTTTATCGAAACCAAGATATTCGCGATGTGACATTGGAAGAACTGGACGGTTTTGACGCGATTCTCCATCTGGCCGCATTGTCAAATGATCCATTAGGCAATCTCAATCCTGAACTCACCATGAAACTTAATCATGAGGGAACGATTCGATTTGCCAAACTTGCGAAACAGGCTGGTGTACGCCGGTTTATTGTTTCTTCCTCTTGCAGTATCTACGGCAAGGCGGGCGACAACCTGATCGATGAAACTGCCCAGCTCAACCCCGTAACTGCCTATGGTAAGAGTAAGGCACTTATCGACCGCGACGTGAGCCACATGGCAGATGAGTCGTTCACTCCTGTGTTTTTGCGTCATGCGACCGCCTACGGTGTGTCACCCCGCTTGCGGCTGGATTTAGTACTGAATGATCTGGTAGCATCTGCCGTTTTGACGGGCAAGATTTTGATGCTTAGCGATGGCACCCCCTGGCGACCATTGGTCCATATCGAGGATATTTCGAGCGCATTTATTGCCGCTTTGCAAGCTCCACGAGAAGCCGTCCACAATGAAGCCTTTAATATTGGGTCAACAAGCGAAAACTACCGGATTTCAGAATTGGCTGATTTCATACGCCAGGCAGTACCAGACGCTACAATTGAATATGCAGCGAACGCCGGTCCCGATCTGCGCTGCTATCGAGTGGATTTTAGCAAAGCAGAACGCAAACTACCTGGGTTCGCTCCACAATGGACTGTGCGCCGGGGTGTCGAGCAATTACTCGCCGCCTACCGAGCCCGGCCTTTGACTACTGAAGATATGACCGGCCCCAATTTCCGCCGGCTGGCAAGGCTCAATCAACTCGGAGCCCAAGGTTTGATTGACGAAGAATTGCGTTGGACGGAACTGGCAACCTCGGAAGCACACGAATACTCACCTTCTGGCGAGACAATAAAATGAAAGTCGTACTTTTTTGTGGTGGTTTTGGCACGCGGCTGCGTGATTACTCTGAGTCGATCCCCAAACCGATGGTAAAGCTTGGGTATCGGCCAATCTTGTGGCATGTGATGCGCTATTACGCCCATTTTGGACACAAGGACTTCATCCTGTGCTTGGGTTGGAAAGCGGATGCGATCAAAGAATATTTTCTGAACTATGATGAATGTTTGTCGAATGACTTTGTGCTGTCGGACGGTGGTAGAGATATAAAACTTCTCGACAACGACATCCAGGACTGGAACATTACATTTGTCGACACCGGCACCAAAGCGAATGTCGGACAGCGACTGCTGCAGGTTAAAAAACATCTCGCAGGCGAGGAAATGTTCTTTGCCAATTACTCCGACGGGCTGACCGATTTTCAGCTGCCTCATCTGGTCGAATTTGCTCATGAGCACGATTCCATCGGAACATTTTTGGCAGTGCAACCTAACCAGACATTTCATACTGTGGTGATTGGTGAGCAGGGACAGGTCCGTGCAATCGAACCCATCAGCACTTCTGACACCTGGATCGATGGCGGATACTTTCTCTTTCGCAACGAAATCTTTGACTATCTGGAAGACGGCGATGATCTGGTGCATGAGTGTTTCTCGAAATTGATCGCCGTCGAGCGCCTGCATGCCTTCAAATACGATGGTTTCTGGGGCTGCATGGATACCCATAAGGACAAGCAGCGATTCGACGAAATGTATTCGCGCGGGGAAACCCCTTGGGAAGTGTGGGATCGGGGACAAGATGATCCACAGAAGTTCCTTCATTGGAAGAACCCCTATGGAAAGCATCATTCGCTGTCCACATCGCATCCACGATAGCCAGCTTTGAGTTCAGTAATCTTCTTCAGCAAATCAGAAGACCGCTATGGTGGATAAACTAGAAATTAATTGGCAGTCGGGAGAGGCGTGCATTTCCTCAACTAACGGTGAGACTCGTCATCCGATTGGATCGCCGGAAACTTTTCGGGCTCTATCTGAAGCATGGCTCAAATGTGGCTGGCAGAACAAACACGTCTATACATTCACCTGGATGGGACGGCCCATCATTCAGTTGCCCGAGGATATGATCCGCACTCAGGAAGTGCTGTATCGCCTTCAGCCTGACGTGATTGTCGAGACGGGCATCGCTCATGGCGGGTCACTCATCTATTACGCAAGCCTCTGCAAGCTGTTTGGCAAGGGCCGCGTGATCGGCATCGACATCGAGATTCGTCCCCATAACCGCAGCGCTTTGGAAAGCCACGAGCTATTCGAACGCATCACGCTTATCGAAGGGGATTCAAATGCTCCGAATACCGTGGAACTTGTAAAATCGTTGATTCGTCCAGGCGAAACCGTGTTAGTCATGCTCGATGGTTGCCATACTCGAGACCACGTGGCGCAAGAACTCGAAAATTACTCTCCACTGGTGACAGTTGGCTCGTACATCGTGGCGGCAGACGGGCTGATGCAGGAGTTGGCCGGCTTACAGCGATTCGAGGACGATCGTCCGAATGACGACTGGCACACCAACAATCCCCAGGCAGCCGCCAGGAGTTTTGCCGAAAAACACCCCGATTTCGTCCTCGAGACTCCCGCGTTTGAATTCAATGAATCCCCTTTGAACGAACCGATTACTTATGCTCCAGGTGGGTGGCTCAAGCGAATCCGCTGAACTTACAAAGCGAGCCGGGGCGCTTGTCGCCCCGGTCCCAAAAGCAGTCTTCAATGCATTAAAATCACTGAACCAAAAATGGCCGACTCCCAACAACCACGCATTCCCTGTGCCGGTCCTTCCATAACCGAGCGAGAGATCGCCTACGTCACCGATGCAGTGACCAATTGTTGGTATTCCAATGCCGGTATCTACCATCAACGGCTGGAAGCAGCGGTCGCCGACTACCTGGGCATCAAGTATGTAATCCCCACTCCCACCGGAACCTCGGCCATTCATCTGGCGTTGATGGCGCTTGGCATTGGACCAGGGGACGAGGTGATCGTACCCGAACTGACCTGGATTGGCAGCGCAGCGCCCGTCAGTTATGTCGGGGCTACACCCGTGTTCGCCGACATCGACCGCGACCATTGGTGTCTCTCAGCTGAATCTCTCGAAGCGAAAATCACTTCCCGCACGCGAGCCGTCATTGTCGTCGATCTCTATGGCGACATGCCGCATTACGAACAGCTTCGCAAGCTTGCAGACCGGCACGCAATCGCTATGGTCGAGGACGCCGCCCAGGCCTTTGGGTCCAGTTGGCAAGGTCGCAAAGCAGGAACCTTTGGCGATATCGGCATCTTCAGTCTGCATGGCTCCAAGACCGTCACCTCTGGTGAGGGAGGTTTGTTCGTTACCGACCGGCAGGATCTCTATGAACGCGCTCAGTCGCTGCGGGACCATGGCCGCCAGTTGGATGGCACTCGCTTTTACGAGGATTTTGACCGCTACTACTACCACTTCGAACTCGGCAACAAGTTCAAAATGAGCAGCTTGCAGGCAGCCCTAGCATTGGCTCAGGTCGAGCGGGTTGAAGAGTTGGTTGCCCACAAGCGTCAGTTGCACCAGTGGTATTGTGCACAACTCGGCGAGCTACCCGCCTTCAAGATTCACACCGAGCGAGAGGGCCTCACAAACTCGTATTGGCTCCCCGCCGTCTCGATTGAGCGAGGTCGGCAACTCGACAAACTCCGTGTGATGCGGGAACTCGAGGACCACAATATCGACATTCGCCCGCTCTATTACCCACTCAGCTCCCTTCCGCCTTACTCCGACACACCGAGTGGACTCTCAGCTCGCAAATCCAATCAGGTTGCCTACGACGAGAGTCCCTACGGTTTTAATCTTCCCAGCAATTTACGAATGACTCATGAGGACGTGGTGAGAGTTTCGGACGTCCTGTACCGACTGTGCGGTGCATCGGTTTCATCTCCCGCGTCGACCATGTAAATAATTTTGCTATCTTGAGGTTGCACCATGACAACAATCTACTTTGATTCAAAACATCCTGAACCCGTGCGTCGCGGCAACGTGATGAAGGGCGATATCTATGTATTCTCTCCGCGTCCTTCCACCCGCGCGCTCATCGATTTCGCCTGCCAGATGGCGGTCGAGGCATTCGCCCCTCACGACCCGTGCGAGGCGCAGCATCACATGCCCCCCGAGCAGTTTGCGGAGATACTGGGCAAGCTGAAACCTCAGTTCATGCACCATCCCGAGGTGAAAGACCTCATGCGGGCTCTGTTAGAGGACTTTGGAGCTGATCTTAATTCAACCTACTTCGATGTGCCCCGCATGCGCACGATGACCCACGGGGACTATCTCCGCACCGGCATTGCCCTGGCGGTGCCACCCCACCGCGACACCTGGTTCGCAGGCCACCAGTCACAGCTCAACTGGTGGTTCCCCATGAAAGGCGTTCAACCAGATAACACCATGATTCTCCACCCGGGGTACTTCAATCGTGCGGTAGCTAACATCTCGGATCGCTACAACCACACCGAGTGGCTGGCCAACGCCCGGGGTGCGGCCGTTAAGCAAGTGAAAAAAGACACCCGCAACCTTCCCGAGATCACCCAGGATATCGACCACAGTTCCGATCTTGTCCTCCAATGTGAAGAGGGAGGTTTAATCCTGTTCTCGGCCTCACACCTGCACTCGACCAGTCCCAACACATCGGGCCATTCACGTTTCAGCGTCGATTTCCGCACGGTCAACCTGGACGATGTCGTGGCTGGCAACGCGGCTCCCAACGTCGACAACCGGGCCGTGGGCACCACACTGGGTGAATACATGCAGGTCGGAGATCTTTCACCCATCCCTGCAGAAGTAGTCGCCGCCCAATGAGTTCTGCTTCCGACGCACCAGTGACCAGCGGCAAGGCCGTCGAGCATTGCCGCTTCTGCAATCAACCGTTGGAACATACGGTAGTTGATCTGGGTCTGTCCCCCCTGTGTCAAAACCGGGTCACTCCCGAGCAGGCAGACCAACCGGAATTGTTCTACCCGCTACGGGCCAGGATCTGCACAAATTGCTGGCTCGTGCAGGTGCATGCGCATGTGATGGGCGAGGATATTTTCAAGAGCGACTACGCCTATTTTTCTTCCTATTCCGATTCCTGGCTGGAGCATTGTCGGCAGTATGTTCTGCAGATGATCGACCGACTGCAACTTGGCCCGCAGAGTCAGGTCGTCGAGGTGGCCAGCAACGATGGCTACCTGCTTCAATATTTCGTGCAGAAGGGAATTCCTGCCCTGGGCGTGGAGCCCGCTACCAATGTTGCCGAAGCTGCTCGTGCCAAGGGCGTCCAGTCCATCAACGAGTTCTTTGGCACGGCAACGGCCCAGAAGTTGGTCGATCAGAACATCCGTCCCGACCTGCTGCTGGGGAACAACGTGCTGGCCCACGTCCCTGACTTGAACGACTTTGTGGCGGGGCTCAAGATCCTGCTCAAGCATGATGGTGTGATCACCTTCGAGTTCCCCCACCTGATGTGCCTGATCGAAGAAAATCAATTCGACACGATCTACCAGGAACACTATTGCTACTTCTCGCTGCTGGCTATCGAGAAGATTTTTCTGCACCACGGGCTGACCATCTTCGACGTCGAGCGGCTCCCCACCCACGGCGGTTCGCTGCGAATCTATGCCCGCCACTCGGAGGATTCCAGCAAGCCCGTGCTCAAGAGTGTGCCAGACTTGCTCGACGAGGAGATCGAGAAAGGTTACAACACACTGGCCACCTACGCGGCGTTCGCCCACAGGGTGGTTCTGGCCAAGTGGAAACTGCTCGATTTCCTCATGCAGGCCAGCCGAGAGGGTAAGACAGTCGTCGGCTACGGCGCGCCCGGCAAAGGCAACACGCTCTTGAACTACTGCGGCATTCGAGCCGATTCGATCCTCTACACCGTCGACCGCAACCCGGTCAAGCAGAACACCTTCCTGCCCGGATCGCGCATCCCCGTGTATGCCCCCGAGCGAATCGCAGAAACCCAGCCCGATTATGTGCTGATCCTGCCCTGGAACCTTCGCGCAGAAATCATGGAGCAGCTCGCTTACATCCGCCACTGGGGCGGCAAGTTCGTAGTACCTATACCCGAAACGCGCGTCTACGAGTAAACCGCCCCCGTCCCCTCTTTTTCTGACTAGCGCCTCGCAACCAGCGCCTAGTGCCTCTTCTATCACTTCATAAATCAAAACCCTCCCCCGGGAGGGTCGCGAGCTATCGAGCGGGGAGGGACTCTTTCATTCCGCATTCTCTTCAACTTAGCGCACCCTACCACCACCCTAGGAAGCCAATCCCACACATCATGCACCAACCCTGAAAGAGTTGTACATTCCTATTCCTCATCAGAGCCTTCCTCAATGGTTTGCGGAATGTACACCAACTTGAGAGGCAGAATGCCTTTGTATTTCGAATCGATTTGCTCGTAATATCGAAGAGTTAAACTTACCACTTCTTCGCCGTCCATAAGGCGCAGATTGGATTTGGTCTCTGCAAATTGGGTCGCTGCTTTCGTGAAGCTGCCCAATGTCACCAAAAGCCCAAATTCGCCCTGGGCTACTTTTCCATATAAGGCGGATGTTTCTGGATCGCCTACGCTTCCTTCCGTGCTTTTTACTTGAACCTTGATAATCGGGGGTTGAAAACCCAACTCATCTTTATGCGCTATGATATCGACGCCTTTATCAGGACCCGGCGGGGAAACGCGTGTATGGTAGCCCATCAGATTTAGGAGAGAGGCTACGAATTGAGCAAAAGGATGTCCCTTCAATTCCTTCAACAACTGTTTGACTATAAAATCTCGCGTAGTCTGCTCGACTTCTTCGGCAACGAGTCCAACGGTAACGTCAGCGCCAGTAGTCTCCGTCGTGTTCGTTACTGCGCGTCCTTCGTATGCAGCGAGATACTCTTCTAAATAGTTCTTCAATTGAAACAAGGTGACCGCAGAACCAATTTCATACAAGGCACCTTGACTAAAGGTAGTCCGTGGTACGGAGCGGACCCATTCGACGGAACGAATGTTTGGGTGGGTGTGAGAAGAATCATACTTGTACTCACCAGTGACACGGCCCAGATGGATTTGCTTGTCGATCTTGCTCGGGTAGGCCACGAGATCACCGACTTGCATCTCGTGACAGAATCTGAAGAGCAATCCCCCATAGACGGGAATTGCGCCCGGCTTGCACTCTGGATAGCCCTCAGCAACTTTTTTCTTGAAGGCTTCTCGCTCTGCAGGTAGATTGCTTAGGTCACCGCATTTCTTCCAGCCAATTGCGATGCAATTCCCTTCCAGGAAAAGGGAGTCGGCTTCTCCTTGACTACCTGCGTGGATACCCCACATAGTTGTCTGCTCAGATAGCATGGATGTCCTTTTTGTTTGATAGTGGTCTGAAAGCTTGGCCCATAGAGTTTTCTACTTTTTCCCCGCTGCTTTTCGTTTCTTCTTCACCTTCTTCTCCACCGGTGCATAATCCTTCGGCAAGCCTTTGATGATCTTCACCGTCTCGACACTCACCCGGACGACCTGACCCACGAGCCGTACGATGTATTCCTCGTCGTCCGGATTGTTGGGGTCGCTCGTGATGCCGCTTCGCTTATCGGTCTTGATACGGTACTGATCGATGACCCAATCAAGCGCGCTGCGGTTGCCCAGTCGATAGTCAAACACCTCCGGCGGAATATTCCCCAGTGTGAGCGATTCGTTCACCTTCACTTCGGTCTTGTCCTTCGAGAGTCGCATCTTCTCGACGCGGTAACTCAGCGGCACCCCCTCGGTCTCGATCCATTCCAGAGGCCACGGCTCTAGCTGCTCATAACCCAAGTGCAATTCAGCGAGTTGTTTCCCTGCCCTGGCAAATGCTTTGAAATCGGGTGCCAGCGGTATCCGCGGCAACTCTCGCTTGAGATTGTCGGCGAACTTCGTGCGATACCCCGGATGATGCAGCACGCCGTAGACATAGTAAAAGATGTCCCATTTGCTGATCTTCCTATCGCCGTAGTGGTCACGAAAGTGCGCGAGAGCCCAATCGGTGATATTCTCGCGTCGGTTGGTGCCATCCTTGTCATAAACATAAAAAGGGAAGCATTTGCCATTTCTTCCCCCTACTGCTTCGTTCGGCAATAAGTTTGTGATCTGGGCAACAAATGGCATCTGAGAGTGATTTGTACAGCAAATAAGTCGGTTGGTTTCGGTTACTTCCTCTGTCGGTAGAATTTCGGGCAGAACATACACTTCCTCGTTTAGAATCCGATCAAAGAAGAGCACACGTCTAGTGAACGGACGATAAAGGGAGTGACGGACTTTGGCTAAGTCAAACTCAGCATAGTTGCCGCGTTCCAGATCCTGCTTCAAATCGCGGCTCCATTTGATAATGTCGTACGAGACAAAATCATCCACACTTATTGGGCGTTTGCTACGTTTGTATCGGTCAACTTCGGCATTGTAGGCCTCAATAAAGTTTCTCACTCTCCCAATTAGGTGCTTGGCACTAAAGTCGTACATTACGTCATCCCGATTGGTTTTTGTCCCAACGGAAAATACTTTGAATATCACGTTCTCAGGTTGTTTAACCGAAGATTTGACAAGCTGCGTACCAAGCCGGTAAAACGTTGAAAACTCGTCGGCATGCTGTGACACAATCCAATTATTGTGATTGTCAGGTTTTAGAACTGTCCATTCGATCCCGCTGATGTGGCGCCGACTACTTAGCCATGATAACTTCTCTTCTTTTCGCCAGTTTTCTGGAACGCGGTGATAAAGCTGTTGTTTGCCTTTGGACTCACTGAGTCTGATAGCAACGGTGATCCCAACACCAACTTGAATTCCAAAGACATTGTGTGTCGTACCACTTAATTTTGGATTACGACGTACGTTTCCGTGTAGATCTATATGGAATAGCATTGAGAAGTCTCTGGCTAAATGAAATCTCATTCCATCGAATGCGTGTTGATCAACAAAGCTGTTATTTGTCACAAAACACACGATGCCATCACGAGGTCCGAGGCGATCTACGGCCCAGCGAAAAAATTTGACATAAGCATCTGACAAGGCCGTTCGATTTATTGCGATAGAATCCCTCGCGTACGTTGAGCTTATTCGCTCATCTACAATATCATATTTGCGATTCTTGTTATTATCATTCTCATTCTGTTGATTCATGTTATATGGAGGATTTCCAATAATCACAGTAATCGGAGTGTTCTTCTGCCGCTCGACCCGCTCCGTATTCTTTTCTGTCATGAACCCAAATTCGGTCTGCTTCTTCTCGGCTAGATCGAGCGTATCAACAAAGCACAAACCTTCAAAAGCCTCGTATTCTCTGGTAAGTTCAAAGTACGCGTGCTCTATGTTGAGTGCCGCGATGTAGTACGGCAGCAGCATCACTTCATTGGCAAATAACTGTTCTCGGTACACCCGAGCGAGGTCCTTCTTCGGCACGCGAGAGATCAGGTTCACAATAAAGTTGCCGGTCCCCGTGCAGGGATCGAGGATGTTCACGTCCTTCGAGCCGAGTGTCTTGCCAAATTCAGTTTCTAGCACCTCGGCCACGCTCGCGCACATGAAGTCCACAATCTCCTGCGGGGTGTAGACGATGCCGTGAGTGTCGGCTACCTTCACCGAGTACCCTTGGAAGAACCGTTCGTAGACCGTATTGAGAAAGTGCTGCTTCTCGGTGAAGTCTTCACCCAGTACACGTGCGGCAGCTTCGATGGCCACGTAAAACCTGTCGAGCGATTTAAGGAACGACTCACGACTGAATGATTTCGACGTGAGCGCGTCAATCACCTTTTCCACTTCTGCTGCGATCACGTTGCGGCGGACAAAGTCGGGATTGTTGAAAATCGTGTCAAACAGCCGAATCGTGAGAAGATGCTGGATCAGCATCTCATCGACTGCGGCCTCGCTCAAGTTGGGATTGAGCGAGTGCTGGCACATCTCGAAAAACTGCTCAAACGCCTCACGAAACTTCTTATTGTCCTTGTGGGCTGCCTCGATCTTCTCCTTGAGCGCCAGCGAAAGCTCCGGCACGCGCTCCTTGAATTCCTCCACCGCCTGCTCAAAACCCTGGATGTCGGGTTCGGTGTAGCTGTAGAACAGATTCAACAGATCGCACAATTGCTGCGGCTCGGTCAGATCGAACCGGGGCTCGACCTCCTTGCCATTCTGAAAGAGCACAGCGATTTGCGTATCTTCGTAGATCGTATTAGAGAGGGGATAGCCAAGGGCAATCTTCTTGCGGATTTCGGCGTCGAGCTTGTCGCTCGTGTCCTTCGCTTCCCAATAGCCACGATGCAGATTGAACTCATCGCGCAGCGTGCCATCTGGTCGGACCTGTTTGCCCCGCACCTTGACCGGAAGTTCCGGCACCAGATGCCAGTCGGCTTTCTTACAGGTTGTGGCGATCAGATTCTGAAACGCGCTGCGAACCGCCGTTTCGTGCGAGACCTCATGCGATGCATAGCCGCTCAATTCTTCGTAGTACTGCTTGATTTCCTTATGCGTCGGCTTGAAGTGATAAGTGTAGGCCATAGCGATCCATGCATGTTGCTAAAGAGGACGAAGTATCATTGTCGCCTATCGTACCCGATGGGCTAGCCCCAGTGAAGCAGGCCCTTCAAACGGAAAATACCGGCGGCTAGCGCCATGCCGATCAGGGGGAAGCTGTTAGTCGTTAGGTATTAGTTCGCCCTTCAGGGCTTCGCCGATTTTCAATCCAACCATTCCCAGGGCAAGGCCAGTCAGAGATACTAAGGCGTAGGCCCCTCCCCGCTCGATTCCTCGCGACCCTCCCGGGGGGAGAGTGGGGAAGAAATTCGGAATGCGGATTGCGGAGTGCGGAATGGGAAAAGAAGGCGCTTCCAGTTAGGCGCTAGGCGCGAGTTAGAAGGGAAGAACCGGTGGCTAGCGCCATGACGATCGGGGGGGAGTAGTCAGTAGTCAGTGGTCAGAGATTCGAATGCGGAGTGCGGATTGCGGAGTGCGGAATTTCGTTTGACTAGCGCCCAGCAACCAGCGGCTGGCGCCTAAAAATTGGCCCAAAAATTCTTGTAGAAATTGGCCACTCATATCGCGATAATGGGCGTCGCACGGCACAGGTTTTCTCCCTGGCTCTTGGCCGAGAAGTTCGTACCGGTCTTTTGTTGAACGGACCAATCGACGGCTGCGTGATTTGGCCAGGGGACTATGCTGCGCGAGACGGTTCGACTGCATGCACTGTCGAACTCCGGGGCGCCCCGATTTTTTAGTCGTTAGTTGTTAGTTGTTAGTCGTTAGTTGTTAGTTGTTAGTAGTTAGGAGTCAGTGGTTAGTAGTCAGTGGTTAGTAGTCAGTAGCGAGTTGTGAGTCAGCAATCATAAATCCTAATTCATAAATCTCTCCCGTCCCCCGTTCCGGTCACTCACGTTCGCGGCTGGCCACTCACTAATGACTAATGGCTAACGACTAACGACTTTTGTAAACAAAAGTCTCCGACAGACTCTATAAAACAAGGGGTAAATAAGTTTTGTTTTGTAAAAAAAGTTTTTGACAAAAGTCTTGGGGCCAGATTTCGCTGGTGTCGCTAAACCCTCAGACCCTCTGACTAGCGCCCAGCGCTTAACGACTAGCGTCTACCCGTCCCTGCCACGGGCCTGTGATCGCTACGGTCATGCCGCTGTGTTGCAGGTTGACGAAGAGCGTGCTGCCATCTGGAGAGAACGTGATCCCTGCAAACTCGGTTTCCAGATGATTGCAGGCGAAGGTGTAGAGTTTGCCTTCGGGGGTGACTCCCACGATGCGGATCTCTCTGCCCGGATGATCCTCGCACACCATCAGGTCCCCCCAGGGAGCGACCGTGAGATTGTCGGCGGATTCCAGCAGGGCCGAATCGTTGGGTTCGATAAACAGTTCCAACGACTCGCCTTGCTCGCCGGGTGTGAGTCGCCAGATCTGGCCCGTCCGGTTCTTGCCGCCGTTGGTGCACGCGAAGTAGATCTGGCCCTCGGTGTACCACATGCCCTCACCACGGGCGAACCGGGCTGCTCCATCCGCGAAGCCTCGCGACCGCAAATCGTCAGCCGGGGCAGTCACGTCGGACATGTCAATCCAGTCAACGGAATTCTGCTTGCCGACGTCAATGGTTTGTTGGTCCCAATTGCGGGTGTCCATCGAGGAAAAGTCTCTCAGCCGCAACGCCTGCAATTGTCCTCCATCGGCCAGCTTTCCAGGCTTATTGGGCAGGAAGCGGTAGAGCAGACCATCTTCGCGATCTTCGGTCAGATAGACGATCCCTGTCTCCGGATCGATGGCGATTGCTTCGTGATTAAACCGACCCATGTCGGTCAAAGGAATCGGAGCGGCCAGCGAGGCATTGACCGTGGCAGGCACTTCAAAGCAATAGCCATGGTCCTTCTCAATGAGACACTCCCCCTCGGTTTTCTCACCCGGGCGAATGACCGTCTCTTCGCAAGTAATCCAACTATTCCAGGGAGTGGGGCCACCGGCACAGTTGCGGGTCGTCCCTGCCAGGCTCAAGAACTCGCGGACGACTTTCTGCTCGCGGGTGTCATAGACCAACGTGGTGGTACCGCCACGATGGGGCAATTTATCTCCACCGCGATCGTACACCTTTTCGCGGTCGATCTTCCCGAACAACTCGTTGGTCTTGCCAAAGGCGCCGGGCCCTTCGAAGGGCATGAGCTCGTGGTTGCGAACGATAAGAGTCAAACCTTTGGGACCTGCGAAAGTGGCCATGCCATCGGGCTTGCCAGGCGTGATGAATCCGTCGCTCATCGGCAACCCGCTCGTGGAGATCACACGGTACTGAAACCCAGCGGGAAGATCGAGAACCCCATTAAGGTCGTCCACCAGAGGTCCATAACCAGAAGTACTGGTCGCCTCATTGGCCCAGGCCAAATCCTGGAGAGAATAGCGCAACGCACTAAAGCCAGCAGCAAACACCGAGGAACGGATCAGAAAATCACGACGCGAAGAACCCATAAATCACCCTGAAATTGACGACCAATTGGATTTCCCAACATGGACTACGGTATGCCAATTTAAAGCAAAAAACAAGCCGCGAGCCGATTATGCCTTGGCCAGACTACGATAATAGTCAATCGAGAGTTCCAGTCCCTGGTCGAAAGAAACTTGAGGCTCGAAATCCAGCAGTTTTCGAGCCAGCGAGATGTCGGCCAGACTCTCGCGGACATCCCCTGGGCGGGGCTCTGCAAACACCGGCTCGATCGAGGTCCCCAGCACTCGATTGATCGCAGCCACCAGGTCCAGCAGCGTAAATTGTTTGCCTGTGGCAACGTTGATACATTTTCCCATAGCACCGGGAGATTCAGCGGCCAAGAGATTGCCGCGTACGATATCATCCACATAGGTAAAGTCACGAGACTGTTTGCCGTCGCCGTAGATTGTGGGCCGCTTCCCTTGAAGCATCAGCGATACGAAGATGGGAATCACTGCCGAGTATTCGCTGGTTGGATCCTGGCGGGGACCGAACACATTGAAATAACGAATGGTGACGGTTTCGAAGCCGTAAGTTTCCGTGAAGGCCTGGCAATAGTATTCGGCAGCCAGTTTTGCGGCAGCGTAGGGCGACAGGGGAGCCGGTAAGTCATGCTCGCTTTTGGCACTATTAGGGGAATTACCGTAGGCACTACTCGACCCGGCATAGACCAGGCGACGAACACCACTGGTGCGTGCCGCGTCAAGCAGGTTTACGGTTCCAGTGACGCATGCTGCGTTGGTATCAAGCGGTGCGGCTACGCTGCGCGGCACCGAAGCCAGTGCGGCCTGATGAAAAATCAGTTCGACACCGTCAACTGCTGCCGCCACGCTCTTGGGGTCGACAATGTCTCCCTCGATAATTTCAAGTTGATCACTTAGGTGAGCAAGATTTTCAAGGTTTCCTGCACTGAAGTTGTCGAGTACGCGGACATTGTCACCGCGTTTGACCAGAGCCGTTGCAATATGCGAGCCAATAAATCCTGCGCCACCAGTTACTAAAACCTTCAATTCAATTACTCCGTTAATTTCTGGCTGCTACCCTCAATAAACAATAATAATTCTGGCAAAGAAGGGCAATTGCAAGCACCGGTCATTTCAGAGAGCGAAGACGTTTTTGGGCATACATTTCTTGGTCAGCACATGCGAGCAGTTCCTCTAAAGGATGAGTGATACTATCGGCCAGCGCAAGGCCGATGGAAACCGACAGAGTAAATTCTTGCCCCTCAACGTAGAGAGGCTCTGATGCGCAGTGCATGAGACGTTCGATCACCAGCGTTGCCTCTTTGGCCGATTTCACTCCATATAGGAGAGTGACAAACTCATCTCCGCCATAGCGAATAATAAGATCATCGCTCCGCAGAGATTTTTTCCAACGCTCTGCCAACTGCGACAAGATGCGATCCCCACAGGCATGGCCGTATTGGTCATTGATTTGCTTGAAGTCGTCCAAATCTAGAAAAAGCAAAGCATGGGGAATTGGCTTCCCAGGATTCTTAGATTGCCACTGTTGTCGCCAGCCTGCTAGAGCCCGACGATCGGGCAGACCAGTCAAAATGTCGCTATGTGAGTTCTCTTGAGTTGACGGGAGACTCGGATAAATTAGTAGCAGATGCCAAGAATTCTCTTTGCTCGCCATGGATTGAAGACTTATCGTCGCCGGAGATGGTGGATTCCCAACTAATTGCAGCTCGATCTGGCAGGAATAGATACACTTACCACGACCAAAATCCTCATCCGACATGGCCGCATTGTAGATGTCACGCACTGGCAGCAATGTGGAAAGTTCATTCATTGAGATCGCACTTTTCGTTGTCCCAATCCATTGGCGAATCTGGTGGTTTGCGGCTAGTACGCAGTCTTGGGAGAAATCTACCAGACAAGCTCCCCATGATGCGGTTTGATCCCCAAGTGAATGGACATTCAACGAGTTCAAAAGTTCTCCCATTTGGGGCATTTTCTCTGTAATGGTACTGCTCAAAGTCTTGTCACATTAAGCTTTTAGACGTTCTAGAATTCACCAGCCTTTTACTTGCAAGTTGTAAATGCATTTAATCGGATAGTGTTGAAATGAGCTTATTTTCACGTGGGAAACTTTTTTCAGCCTGTAGAAATTTGAGAATTCTTCAGATTTTCAGAAGCACCACAAAAAAAAGGGTGGAACCTATTCGATCCTATGGCTGTTTGTAATTATAATCGCTACAGTAAACCAAATCATCAGGACAGTTGATATATTGCGTGTTTTCCGCCGTAAGGCATGGAGTCGACACGAGGGGTTTCTCAAAGTTCAACTTGAATGGGCGAGATAACCTACCTATTACGCATGGTTTGCTGAACTCGCTTGAATGGCTACAGGGCTGCATCCAGTGACTGCAGAATACGCCACTCTACGCTAGGTTCGGTTTGCGCGTCGGTCATAGCATCAAAGTACAACATCATTGTGACGTAAGGCAACCATGAAATCTGGTATTCTCAATGTCCGTAAAATACATGCTCACATTCTGCGCAAATCAAAAACTCAAAGCACCACTTTATTACTAAGTGAGAAAGACATTCGCTTTGCAGCAGAGTGCGAACGCATGCGAGTCGATCGCAACGGATCGATACTATCAATTCTGATCATCAAATTGGCAGATGAGGGGGATATTGCAAGCGATCTCTCTTTGCTAGAGCGCGTCTTGGAGGGCAGACTACGCGTAACTGATACGCCAGGTAAGCTCAACGATGGGCGTGTCGTGCTGTTGCTGCCTGACACACCAGAAGAGGGTGCCTGGAAGGTTGCGAGCGACATTAGCGAAGTTTATCCCCCTGGACCACTTCGTCCTGAATGCGATGTCATTGTATATCCAGACGTCAAGGCAAAACGTCGCAAGGAACTCTCCGATTCGTCTGAGAGCAGAGAGGTCATGCCGTCAGGAACAGACGTGGAACCTTTTTTCTGTCAGACTCTTCCAAGTTGGAAACGCTTCTTAGATATCGTTGGCAGTATTATCTGCCTGATTGCAGCGGCACCGATCGTTGCTCTTGCTGGTGTCGCAATCAAGCTCAATTCACCTGGCCCCATTTTCTTTCGTCAAGAACGGGAAGGTTTGGGAGGAAAAAGGTTTCAGATTTGGAAGTTACGTACCATGATTGACGGTGCCGATGTGTTAAAACAGACGCTCCGCCATCATAGCCACCAAGATGGACCTGCTTTCAAAATGAGAACCGACCCACGGACCACTTCCGTGGGACGAGTGCTTCGTTGGACCAGCATCGACGAACTTCCCCAATTGTGGAATGTGCTCAAAGGTGATATGTCGCTTGTGGGTCCGCGACCTTTACCAACCATTGAATCCGAGGCCTGCTTAAATTGGCAGCGACGACGGCTCTCAGTGCTGCCTGGAATGACTTGTACCTGGCAAGTTTTTGCTCGGGGAGACGTCTCCTTCGACGAATGGATGCGTATGGACTTGCAATACGGAATGAAAGTCTCACTGTGGAGCGACATCAAGTTGGTCTTGCTTACGCTTCCCTCGTTAGTGCTAAAGAAAGGCATACGCTAGAAACCGTTTTTTACAATAACTAGAATTCGTATTTGCTTCTTTCGAATCAATACTCTGTGCCTAACTTGCGTCGCAAGTAACCGGCATAATAACGTAAGCTTGATGGACTCAGTGGTGTGGGTATCCAATATCGGAGTCGGGACCGCTGTCGGCATGCTATAAAATCTCGATTTGCTTCGAAAATGTTGAATGGAAATATCCAGGGTTTCTTCGTACCCATATAGTGACTGATTTTTCTCTCAGACCATAATCGCCGGTGCATTTCTCTCAGCGACACCTCGACAAGTGTGTCGTCTATCGGATAATTCCATACTGGATCCACTATCGTCCAGTTCCCTACTAAGAGCAAATTGAACAGGTCCTGATCGGAATAGCGCACTTTGATACCCTGGTACTCGCGTGCCATTTCCAATAAATTCATTGACCGCAGCCGCGCAGCATCCATGACCATCACACCTGAATTCAAATAGGGTTGGTCTTCACTTAATTCGAGATAATCTCGTATAGGCGAGTTCGGACACAATACAGTCGGTACGAGCCAGTCCTGAACGGCTGCAACTGGTTTTTCATGTAGATCTTGCTGGTACAGGCTGCGAAGATCGGAAAGAACGATCGTGTCGGCATCTAGAAACAGTGCCCTTGGAGTTTGGACAAACTCAGGAACAAGAAATTTCAGGTATGCAACATCGCCTATCGTGCCAAGCGGTAAAGTTTTACCTTTGAGACCTCGAAGCGCTTCGATCGCGTTGATGAGCCGGAAAGGAATCCCTACACAGATTCGTTCCAGATAACACTTCACGCGATCTTGGTCTTGGCCGGAATAGAGAACGCAGACATCTGCCAGTCCGCTTGACTTTTCCAAGGCAGAACTCAGGGATACCAGCATTGCATAGGAGTTGCGTTGATCGACAGCATACACAAGCGTTGTGGCCTGTGGCGATAGTTGGTGATTCTCGTCCAAAACATTTTCCAGTATTGCTGGTCGATCTCTAATCGAAGGGGGGGCGTCAATACGGAACAAAAATCATTGGTATGTGCGCGCTAGACGGCCGCTTAGTTCCATTCAAATTATAATCCAAGATTGCCTACATGATATCTATCGAGTGAGACTGGAGGTCGGGAAAGGTGCCCAATTGATTCATTAATTCTAAGAGCGAATCATGGATTTCATCCGTACATAAAAGACTTCTGACAAGTTTCTTGTTTCTGCTTGGCACCCCTCGAATCAACCCAAGCGAGCTCAGAACGCAAGAATTTGTATGGCTTCCAAGATGCGTAGCTCTGAGAGAAGTTTCCAACCATTTTACTGAATGCTCTCGCATTCGGCGTAATTGGTATAATCCCCATATTAGCCCTGTGATTCTAAGGTGTCAGGCACTCCTGGGTTTGGTTCGTTGAAATAATACCTGATCCAGTTAAGATGAAAGCTGACGAAGAAATAGCGTCGATACCGGCAGTGAAAGTCTTTTGCTTTTTGCCTTGCCATTCGTCGCTCATCTCTCCATACTCTACTGCCCTCCCAACATAGCGAAACAGTAAAAATGCCAGACTCATCAGGATCGCTTCGAGAGCAACTGTCTGTATTCTATCGACATCGCCGCAAGATGGCCCTGTTCTTTTTGAGCACGATGGTGCTCGTCACACTCGGCATCATATTCTGTCCCCGGACATACGAATCACAGGCCATGTTGCACGTGCTTCTTGGACGCGAGAACGTTTCAATCGACCCTACTGTGACGGGTCCCACAATAACCATGATGGAAACTCGAGAACAGGAAATCAATACGGTCAAAGATCTTCTGCAAAGTCGAACAGTTCTCGACAAAGTCGTCTCCGAGCTCGGCGCGGAGAATATTTTGAATCCAGAGCGATACAGCAATCCAGAGCAAGCGGATGACACGGGAGGCTTCTCGCTGACTGGATCAATCTACAAGTTGATGCTAGCTATCAACCTTGCGGATCCTGTCGGAGATAACGAACGAGCGGCTCTCCAGCTTGCCAGCGACCTCAAGGTAAAGTCTGAACCTGATTCCAATGTCATTCTTGTAGCGTTTCGCTCTGAGACGCCAGAGTTCGCACAACGCGTTGGTGAGGTATTCCTCTCCGCGTACCATGAACAACACAGCCGAGCCCATAGGACGGAAGGCTCTCAAGACTTTTTTATTGAACAATCTCAGGAACGTGCCGCAGCCCTTGCTGCCGCGGAACAGGAATTACGCGACCTGAAGAATGAGTATGGAATTGTCACCATCGGCGCACGCCAGCTCACGCTCAGTAAGCAAATTGAACAGGTCGAAATTGATATGCTTTCATCGGCTTCTGCCATCGCGGGCTCGAATGCCAAGATTGAAGCCCTGCGAAAGTCGCTCTCAGAAATCCCTGAGCGGCTTGTTACCGAGGAAACGACTGAGGCCAGCCAGGCCGCCGACACCATGCGAAACACATTATATGATCTGCAAATCAGGGAACAGGAGCTTTCTGCCAAACACACCGATCAGCATCCGCTGGTGTTGGCTATCCGACAGCAAGCGGCTGAAGCCCAAAGGCTACTTAACGAGGAAGAAAAGCGCAGAGTTCAGCCAACCAGCAGTCTGAATCCCGCCAACCAACAACAAAAGTTGGCATTATTCGCTGAATTGGCGTCGCTCTCAGGGCTTGAAGCGAGATACTCAGCGATTAAAGAACAACGCGAAGAATTGCTTGCTGACCTGAAGCGTCTCAATCAACACGAAATCGAAATAGGTGAACTCGAACGCGAAGTATCGCTGCTGAGAAATGAATACATGACCTATATGCAAAACACGGAGTTGGCTCGCATCAATCTGGCATTGGAAGCCGAAAGCATTTCGAACGTCAATGTGGTTCAACCCCCATCTTATGTGGAAAAGCCGGTGAGCCCGCCCAAAGCTATGATCATGGTGCTAGGATTTCTGATCGCAGTTTCTGGAGCGATTGCTCTGGCATTTGTGTGCGAGAACTGGCAGCGTGAGACAATGAAGTCTCCAGCTGATTTGGAAAAAGCCTATAGTGCTCCCGTGTTTGATCCCATTCCTTCCGCAAAGATGCAAAGTGCCGGGATATCTGCGAAATAAGTTCCCTGCCTCGCTAGATCTACATGCCGCAGCCCACTGCTTCGACCGCGTCGTTTGACTTGAATCCCGAGCTGAAACGCTGGACTATGCTCGCCCAGGATTTCCAGCGGCTTGCTATGCAGATTCTGCGTGTGACCACATACCAAGGCACACCGATTCGGCGTTTAGGGGTTACTAGCCTTGCCCGGCAGGCTGGCACTACCTCTGTAGCAATGCAATTGGCCGCTGCCATAAGTAATTCCGGCAATCATTCGGTCATCCTTGTTGACGCCAACCGGAAGTACTCTTGGTTCGACCGAGAATTTCCTGGAAACGGTCCAGGTTTTCTCTCTGCACTTTCTGGCGATGTAGAAATTGCCGATTGTATCCACAGCACGACGATTTCTGGCCTATCCGTGGTAACCTTGGGGAAACCAGTATGGGCCAATGTCGACTATGGCGAACAATCCCTTTCGGATGTATTTGAAGGCCTCAGCGAACATGCAGATCTGGTGATCGTCGACCTGCCGGTTATCGATAATTCAGACCATAACCTAGCGATTTTTCCTCATTTGGACGGGGTGCTTCTGGTGCTGACTCCCCGGTTGGCTCAGCTGAAGTTTGCCGACCCAATCAAGCACTTGTTTAAGCAGCTGAAAGTCGAGTTATTGGGCATCCTCCCTAACCAATGGAAGTCGTAAACAGTATGGCCAGTATCGATCAAGCCACCGCGAACGGTCGCCCATTGGTTCCAGGATGGAACCTCACAGCTGCCAGTGAAGCAGTTCCGGGACAAAGATTCTATTTGTTGTTTGTTTTGTGCCTGGTTTTGATCTCCATTCCGGTGAAAAATCTGGCCTACATCGTCCCGCCCATTTTTCTTTTCTTTGAGTTGATTGCTGGAGAACGCTCAGCCTGGCGGACCGTGCTTTGGATGGCGTTGTTCACGGTTTTGTCAGGCGCCTCGATGATCTTCGACGCGATGCGTGGCCAGGCTATCAATGTGCCAGGTCTGCTCTTCGCGCTGCTCACCTACCTGCCAATGTTCTTGTTTCTCGCATCGCGCGCAGACCGCGAAATCGATGCTTCACTATTTCCAAAGTTCATTGACCTGACGGCCTGGTTTGTAATCGTGCAGTCCTTAGTGGGGGCAGTACAATTTGCACTCAGCGGCAACGGTGATGCGGTCACGGGAACGTTTGGACTACTCGATTTTCATCTAAACACCATTTCGATCACCCAGGTGTATTTCACTTTTACACTGTTTGGGATGCTTCTTTTCTTAATGCTGGATTCCCAACGCATGCTCCCTCGTATTGCGATTGTGGCCGGTTTGTTGACTTGTGCCGTCGCACAATCAGGACATCAAACGATCTTCTTCGCTGCCTGTCTTGCGCTTTGCTGCATGCTTCAATTTCGTCGAGTCGGGACGGCTCTGGGAGGCATTGCGCTGGTCGGTTGCCTGACGTTCATCGTGGTTCAACTCTATCCCGATACCTTGGTGCTCACGAAGGAGTGGTACAAAAAGGTCGTTCAGGATCCTCGTTCGTCCAAACGTATGGTGCTTGACGATAGTGCCGAGTATCTCTCCGATCCGAAAAATGCGCTCTTGGGTGTAGGCTTGGGACAGTACTCCAGTCGAGCGGCTTTGATCTCTTCGAACATTTATTTGAATATGGAGTTGCCAGGCCCACTCTCGGGTCAGTCCACCTATTTTGTTGATTCGATGATCCCTGCCATGCGCCGATTCGACGAAGTTGGGGAGGGAAGTGCCATACCGAAACCCTATTTCTCCGCGCTGTCGGTGGTCATGGAATTGGGACCTCCACTCGCTCTTATCTGCCTGGGAGTGATGGTTGTGCATTTACGTAGGAATCTTCGCTGGATGCTTTCTTCGAATCCCAAGATAGCCCGCATTGGATTGGTGAGCTGCACCGGCCTGTTGTTCTTTCTGCTGTGTTGCATCATTGAAAACTACATCGAATTTCCTCAGGGTATCTTCTTGCCATATTTGTTGTATCTGGTCGCACAAGCGCGAGCGACTCAGCTCTCCACTTCTTTGCCAGAGTGATGCTTATTTGACAGCGTGCCGTGGCAATCGGTCTTCTCATGAACACACCATCTGCCAACTCACCAGATTTGTCCAAGGTCCTCGTTTGTCACAACTATTACAAGTTGCCGGGCGGAGAGGATCGGGTTTTTGAAGACGAAGCCAAGCTGCTGGAGCAACACGGGCATGAGGTGATTCGCTATACGGTGTCGAACGACGAGATTGACTCGATGAATCCGTTGTCGGCTGCCGTGCGCACGATTTGGAATCGAAGAACGTACTCCGAACTGAGAACGCTCCTGCGCAAAGAGCGGCCGGCGGTGGTGCATTTTACCAACACGTTTCCCCTAATATCCCCGGCTGCCTATTACGCAGCCCGTAAAGAGCGTGTGCCGGTCGTCCAAACCTTGCAAAACTACCGCTTGATCTGCCCAGGTTCGCTGCTGATGCGCGACGGCCAGATCTGTGAAGATTGCCTCTCTAAGAGGATCAAATGGCCCGCTGTGCTGCACGGCTGTTATCGGGGCAATCGCTTGGCATCGGCGTGCGTCAGCACGATGCTGGCCACACACCAGGCAATGGGAACCTGGAGAAAATTGGTTTCGCGCTACGTGGTGGCGACCGAATTCGGACGTCAGAAGTTCATCGAAGCTGGATTTCGTCCCGAACAAATCGCGGTGAAACCGAATTTCGTCGACCCTATTCCCCCATGCGGAAGCGGGACGGGAGAGCATTTCGTGTTCGTCGGTCGTCTTGCTCCAGAGAAAGGCATCGATACGCTGCTCGCGGCGTGGACGAAGTTCACTGGAACACTCAAAATCCTCGGCGACGGACCACTGGCAGACAAAGTCGCCAGGTTCGCCACGCAACACGAGCATGTGCAATGGTTGGGGCATCAGCCTGCTGAGGTTGTGCGGCAGGAGGTCGCCGCAGCAACCGCTCTGCTGGTTCCGTCAATCTGGTACGAGGGTTTGCCAAAAACAATCATGGAAGCCTTCTCGGTCGGGACACCAATCATTGGTTCCGACTTGGGAGCCATGTCTGAAGTCGTCACTCCGGGCAAAACGGGATTGCTCTTCCCGCCAGGACAGGCGGACAAACTCCTGGAATCGCTCTCTTGGATGAAAGATTCTCCGGAACAGGTTCGCGCAATGCGCACCAATGTCCGCCAGCAGTTTGAACAGCTCTACACCGCCGACCGCAACTACACGTTGTTGCGGGATATTTATTGTCAGGCAATCAGCGAGACTCAGCAGGAGTCGTCTCCTTCCGCTTCATCCGGTTGAAGCGTTGAGCGGAGTTTTTCGGCCTCAAGACTTTTGTCAAAAACTTTTTTTACAAAACAAAACTCATTTACCGCTTGTTTTATAGAGTCTGTCGGAGACTTTTGTAAACAAAAGTCGATTGGTGGTCAGAAAAAGGGGGACTGGGGACAGGGACGTGGGACAGGAAGAGACAGCTGCGCAGCGACGATTGGCTAGCCGCGAACGTGAGTGACCGGAACGGGGAACGGAAGAGATTTATGAATTAGGATTGATGATTGATGAAGGCTAGGCGCCAGGCGCTAGTCGCAAGGCGCTAGTTAGAGGAAACTCCGCACTCCGCAATCCGAACTCTGCATTCAAATCTCTGACCACCAACAACTAAAGACTAACGACTAACGACTAACGACTAAAAAAATCGGGGCGCCCCGGAGTTCGACAGTGCATGCAGTCAAACCGTCTTGCGCAGCGCAAAAGTCCCCTGGTCAAATCACGCAGCCGTCGATTGGTCCGCTTAACAAGACCGGTACGAACTTCTCGGCCCAATAGCCAGGGAAAACACCTGTGCCGTGCGAAGGTCATTATCGCGATTTGAGTAGCTCCTCGCTACAAGAATTTTTGGCCAGTTTTTTAGGCGCTTGGCGCTGTTTGCTAGGTGCTAGTCAGACGGGAGATGAAGAAAGAGTTTTCACCGCTCAGACGCGGAGTTCGCTGAGAGGACAGGGGACGGAAGAGATTTATGAATTAGGATTGATGACTGCTGAATGGTGATTGGCGAGTCATCACTCATAATTCTTTCCCCTTCCCATTCCGCATTCCGAATTTCTTCCTCACTCCTCCCCCCGGGAGGGTCGCGAGGAATCGAGCGGAGCGGGGGACGGGTATATAGTAAGATTTATGATTTATGAATGATGAGGAATAGGCGCTATTTGTTAGGCGCTGGTCAGAGAAGAGTGGTTGGTGATAAGTGGCGAGTGGAGGGTGAATGCGCACGGACTGGGAAAAAACTCCCAGTCCGTGCGTTTTGATTTTACCTTGTTGAAATTTATTTGTTCATAGGCTGGGCTCCTTGGGGAGGGAAGAGAATTCTGAATTATGATTGATGAATTATGAAGACTAGGCGCCAGGCACCAGACGCGAGGCGCTAGTCAGTAAGGAAGAAACCGAGGGCTCACGGGGACGGGGAAAATTACCCGCGGCTAGCGCCGCTCGACTCACTTTGGAATTTTCTGGCGGTCAGCAGGCCGATGGTGGCTACTAAGGCGAGCAGGATCGTGTTGGGCTCGGGGACGTTGGAGAGTGCTGGGGAAGCCGCACCACCGGCGCCGAAGTTGCGCTGCCAGTCGAGGAAGCTGCGGCCGTTGACTACACCGCCACCGAATGCGGCATTGTTGTTCTGGCCGTAAGACTGCTGCCATTTCGTGAGGTCATTGCCATCGACCCGTCCGTCACCGTTGAAGTCGCCGGGGATGGTATTTGCGGCAAAGTCGGAGAGCACGACCTGGAATGGGTCGAACGCACTGGTCGATCCATAGTTCACCAGGAACGAGCCGAGTCCATCGGAGGTGGCGAGCCGCTGGCCGTTGGCGACATTGATGAAGTCGCCCGTGATCGGACCCAAACTGTCGAGGATGGTAAACACTTGATCGGAGGTGGGTGTGAAGCTGTTGATCAAGGAAAGATTCAATTCGCCACCGAGGAAGGTGAAACCGCTCACGGCCAGGTAGTCGTGCTGAACGGTCGCCAGTGTGCCCCCCAGTTCGATGTCGAGCGTGGCGGCAGCTTCTTGTGAGTAGTTGCCAAAAATTTCAGTCCGGCCAGCAGCGACACGTCCCGGAGCCATACGCCCCCCCTCATTGATAACGGTGCCATACACTTCGTCGACATGGAGCGTGCCGGCATCCCAATTGAAGAAGCCTCTGTATTCAGGGTCTGAAACGATATTCGAGCGAATCGACTTTGTGGAGAGCGTTCCTCCCTGCAGATTCAAGGTCCCATTGTTATTCAGCTCAATATCGTTAGCGACATTGACATGGGCACCGGGATTGATCGTAAGCGAGGTCGGGCCGGTGGTGAATCCTGCTTCAGGTAGGCCGATGGTTATTGGGCCCGAGGTGACATTCCACGTGGAGCCGAGTCCTGAGACGAGCACCGATCCGGAACCGGCGTTGAGACCGCGGATGACAGCTCTGGCTGAGGTGAGGCTGCCGCCGTTGAGAACTGCCAAGGCACCGCTACTTCCGCTGCCGGTACCTTGGACATAAATTGCCCCCGGAGTGGTCCAGCTCGACCCGGTGCCGGTGACGGTGGCGACTCCGCTGGCACCGCCGCTACCGCCAATGGTAGTGAGAGTTTTGTTGAAAGTGGTGCCAACGTTGTTCAGTTTGCCGCCGTTTGTAATGGTGAGTGTTCCATCACCAGTATTGCCTACGCGAAGCTCACTGCTGGAGGTCCAGGTTGATCCCACTCCTGTAACGGTCACATCACCGCGGGAGCCAGCAAAAGTCCCCAGAATGGTGGAAGCAGTGCCTCCTGTGCCGGTAGTCACCAGGGTACCGCCATTTTGCACGGTGAGCGATCCTTCGCCGTTATGGCCGATCCAGAGCTGGTTAGCGCTGGTCCAGGTGGAGCCAACACCGCTGATGTTGACCACGCCGTTGCTGCTGGCATAGTGGCCGAGCGAAGTTCGGCTGTTGAAGCCGGTGACATTGACTTTTGAGCCATTGTTCAGGTTCAACGTGCCATTGCCGCGATTGCCGACAATGAGCTGGGTTTGGGTAAAATCGGAACCGCTCACGTTGAAGGCACCGACGCCGACATTGAGCGTGCCTGTAGAACCGGCCGCGTCGCCGAGCGTGGCGGCTGCGGCATTCATGCTTGTGAGGGGTCCACCTGTGAAGCCGGAGTGGCTGAGACTCAGTTTGGCGTTGTCGCCGGAGAGGACTCCGACGATGACTCCGCGTCCCGATTCCGTTTCTGAGGTGCTGGTAACGTTGTACGAAGACGTGGTTCGTAGTGGCTGAGTCGAGCCAGAGAACGTGACTCCATTGTCACGGACATGCAAGTGTCGTGAGGCGTAGACCGGAGGAGATTGGCTTCCTCCCCCGCCGGTAGTACTACTTAGGGAGGCACCAGGAAAGGTGACCGTGTACGGTGTTCCCGAGCCGACCGAGAATCCAACGAAGTCGTTCGTGCCGGGGGTGCCACCTGGGAACCAGTTGTTGGGATCATTATAGTTGCCGCTGCCGAACTTAATCCAAGAAAAAGTGGCGGCTTCGGCTTTGGGTTGGGAAAGGATCAAACCCAAGATCAAGATCAATAGGACGATGCACAGAGTAGCGGTGTGGGAAAAACGACCCGTGACATTTGAAAACGTAGGCATGACAAAAACTCCTAGTTAATGGGCTGAAGAAACGGTTGAACACTTGGCTCGCCGCATCACTAAGCGTTGCCGGAGCACAGTTGTTACCTGAAACAGGTGGAGTTTCTTCAGGGCCAAAGTACCTAACGCCTAATCGCAACTTTTCGGGTCCATCTTAGGCGGCTATAATGGGGCCATTTTGAGAGGGAACAAGTTGCAAATTGTCAGAATTCAACCGCTAACGAGAGGGAACCATTGTGAAATTACTACGCTACGGTGAGCCAGGTTGTGAACTTCCCGGGGTGCTCGACAACAAGGGCCAGATTCGCTCTTTGTCGGAAGTGATTCCCGATTTGGCTGGAGAGTCGCTTTCCGACGAGTCGATGGAAAAGATCCGCCGGCTTGATCTTAGTACGCTTCCGGAAGTCGAGGCGGGAGTTCGCTTGGGTCCGTGCGTGGCCGGGACGAGCAAGGTCATCGGCATTGGGCTCAACTATGCGGACCATGCGGCCGAGACTGGGGCTGAGGTTCCCAAAGAGCCTGTGATCTTCATGAAAGCCACCTCATCGATCACAGGGCCGAATGACAACATCGAAATTCCGCGTGGTTCCGAGAAAACCGATTGGGAAGTCGAACTCGGCGTGGTGATCGGCAAACGTGCGAAGTATGTTACCGAGCAGGATTCGTTCTCTCACATCGCTGGCTACTGTGTGGTGAACGACGTGTCGGAACGTGCATTTCAACTGGAACGCTGTGGATTGTGGGATAAAGGAAAGGGCTGTGATACCTTCTCTCCACTGGGTCCCTGGTTGGTTACGCGGGATGAAGTTGCTGATCCCCAGAATCTCAGCCTGTGGCTGGAAGTGAATGGGCATCGCTATCAGGACGGTCACACCCGCACGATGGTTTATGGTGTCGCGCATCTGATAAGTTACATCAGCCAGTTCATGACCCTCATGCCCGGCGACGTTATCAGTACAGGTACGCCTCCCGGCGTGGGAATGGGTCAGAAGCCCCAGGTTTTTCTCAGGCCGGGTCAGACTGTGCGATTGGGTATCGAAGGGCTCGGTGAGCAAGAACAGCAGACTGTTGCAGCAAAATAGACTACTTCTTCTCTTCGAAGTGGAATCTCATGATGACAACAAAATCTCGATCTCTTTTAATGTCTCGGCGTCAGATGATTACCCGTTCAGCCGGGGGACTATTGGCCGCTGGCACCTGGTGGCGATCACCATCGGCACGGGGCGAAACCCATGAGTCAGATCAAATTGCTGGGGTGCGGAATCTCGGTGATCAATTTCAGAATAATCCGCTGAAAGTCACGGGGTTGGATTGTGCGTCGAGCATTGTCTTGCCGTCGGGAGATTCGCTGTGGGTATTTGGCGATACCATCGAGGGGCCATTTGAATCGATTCGTGGATTGCCGCTCGAAGACAAACTCTCCAATACGGCTGCCTTTGTTCCTAAGCAGAATGCTTCTGAGGGGATCAAAGAGTTCAAGTTTCTTACCCAGCCAAATGGCAAGCGACCATTGCAACTCGTGCCCTTTGCTGCAGACGAGGATCCTGGTCTGGAACGTATCTGGCCAATCCACGGTATCTGTCTCGGATCGAAGATCTACTTGTTCTACCATCGTATCTCGCTAATTCCTGGCGTCGACGTGTTTGATAATTTTGAACTGGATGGCATGGGCATCGCTGAGGCTAAGGTCGGTGAATGGAAGTTCAAACGGCTGTCGGCTCCTGACCGAACGGATTTCTTCTGGAAAGGCGATCAACCCAGCTTCGGCGTTTTCGTGGAGCAGCAGGGCGAATACGTGTACGTCTGGGGGAGTCTGATAACCGGCATGTTTTTAGCCCGTACGCGCCCTGACAAGCTTACTGATATGTCGAGTTATGAGTACCTGGTGAGTGCTCCCACAGCGAACCATCCTGAAGCAGAGCCGAACTGGTCGCGAGTTTTCGAACCGACGGCTTCGCTGTTCGACTCGGTCCCGAATGAGATGTCGGCGTCCTTCAATCAACATCTCGGTCGATACCTGGCTATTCACTCCCATTTACGTGAGAACAAGATCGTCATGCGAACGGCCCCCGAGATTACAGGGCCGTGGAGCGAAGCCGAAATCATCTACCGCCCTGAGATGATTGGTGAGGATGATCTCGTCTATGCTGCCAAGGAGCATCCGGAATTAGCACGTGACAATGGGCAGGTCATTTACGTCACTTTCGTGAACTCGGCCACGTATGTGCCTCAGATGATTGAGGTGACGTTTAAATAGTTCTCCTAGGGGAATTTAGTTTATCTTGCCAGGCTGCTCTGGCTGCGGGAGATGTTCGTACCAGGTGAATTTCAGTACGATGATTGCCGCCACGGACACACTTCCCCAGCAGAGTGCCTGCCAATGCCAGTGGCCCACGAGATACATGGGAGCCACATAGGCACCGAAAATCGCCAGGCACGCGAGCGTTACATTGAGACCAGCATACCACGCACTCTCGCCAGGGCTTTGCAACTCTTCTGGCGAAAGCCCGGAGCGGCTCCGAATAGGCCCCCACCATCCAAAGGGACGGACGTTGCGATAGAAGTTGATCAGAGTAGACTCTTCAGTGGGACGCGACAAATAAGTTCCCGCGATCGAAGCGATGAGTGAAATTCCACACAATGCCGGGAAGGTGATATAGATGGGTGGCTCAATTCCCCTGAGTGACATGAATAATAATGGCATCGCCCCGGCGAGGCCGACCAGCGTACCCGCAGCGTAGCCAGTTCCATTAAACCGCCACCAGTACCATCGGAAGACGTTGGGAATCACAAACGCTGCTCCCAATGCCATCATGATCCAATCCCACACCTGACGGATCGAGCTGGCATACAGGCCAATTAGCGTTCCCGCGGTGACGATCGAAATCGTGGCAACATAACTGGCGCGAACCAAGTGCTTCTCGTCGGCTTGAGGGCGGAAAAGTGGCTGCCATAGATCTCGCACGAGATAAGATGCCCCCGAGTTTACGGTAGCGGCAAAGGTCGACATGAAGGCAGCCAGCAGACCCGCCAACACCAATCCCAGCACGCCAGGTCCCAAGTAGGTTGCCAACACACGAGGCATCACAATCTCGGCATCGACTGCTCCCCTGCCGTCGACGATTTCCAGTCCTGCGGCTATCGCCAGCAAGGCGATCCCCATCACCATCGCCCAGCGGACGACAAGGAATGCGCTCCAGGCGGCTCCCACTTTGGCGGCATCGCGAGGATCACGCGTCGAGAGAAACATCTGGAAGTCGAACATCTGCCCTGGTCCCCCAAGGTTCAGCAGAAATCCTTTCGCAACCCAAGCGACCACTAAGAGGCCGAACATATGATAGCCCTGATATCCCGCTGGCAGAGCGTCGACATTCTCCAATTCCCATTTCGGCCACAGACTGGTAAAGCTGTCGCCATCAACCGGGGTAAGCGCCGCCAGAACCTCTGGTGTCAATTCAAAATACGCAATCGCTGCAATCACAAGACTTGCAATCACCAGGATGCAGGTCTGTAACACATTGGTGATGACGACCGCCTCTAAACCACCCAAGAGCGTATAGATTGTCGTAATGCCGAAGACGACGAAAGCACACAGTCGAATATTATCCTCCGGATCTAGGCCCGTCTGCACATACTCGGCCGAGAATTTGCCGATCCCCTCGAAGCCGTATCCGGTAAGCCCCACGAGCGTGATCACGGCCATGAGTGCATAAGCGTAACGCGCCGCCCGCCCACCAGCTTTGTCCCCGAAACGAGTAATCATCCACTCGGCGCCGGTCATCACTCGCGACCGCCGGACCCACTTACCCATGTAGGACATAAAAAAGGCCGCCATCATGAAGCCCCACATCCAGTGGTTCCAGACCGACTTCATTCCAAACAGATAGATCAGTGTGACCATCCACATGGTGCCACTGATGTCGAACGTAGAAACCGATCCTGACATGGCCAATGCCAGCCAATGGATTCGATGCCCCCCCAGGAAATAGTTGTCCAGGCTTTTGGCTGCACGACGTTGCTGCCAAACACCAATTCCGATTAACGCGGCAAAAAACAAAAAGATAATGACGGCATCGAGTGTAGACACGGAGATTGGTCCTGTGGGGAAAAGGAGGTTGAAGAATTTACTTTTTGTTTCTTTTAAAATTCACTTGGAGAAATCGGGGGAAGTATAAGTCGAGACCGTCCATGAGATGCTTAATGTCAAAAGTATTGGAGCAATAAGTCAAGGCCAACCCGGTGGATGCCAACTCAGGATGTGCCTTTGCAGCATACAACATCCGCTCTTCATCTGCGTTCTGGCTCGCTTGAGTTTCTTCGGGGCTGAAAAACTCCCTGATTGTCGACCACGGCCCCGTCAATGCCGGCGAAGTCCGCAGACCAATAGGTGACAAGGGAAATCCAGAAAACTGAACTTGGACGTAACAGTTCTCCTCCTGAGAAAAATGCACTGTAAATTCAGTTTGTCCTTGAGTGAAGATGGGTTCAGGTAATTGAGAGAGCTGTTCCTGCATAACCCAGCCACTTTCAGATCCCGACCACCACTGTGGGGCAGAAAGATTACCTTGTGCTGCGTCTTCTAACCGCCAACGGACCAGGAAGACATCATGCGAATCGCCTCCCACGCTAAAAGCGACAAGGTGATCGCCGTCAATGATAAGAGAAGCAGAGCCAACTAATACGTTGAATTTGTTCTGAGGGGCTTCGAGTTTGCGGATGTGCCACTCATCAGGATTCTTCTCGATGCTGTCGATCAACACTGCGCCCCAGCCTGTCGTCTCAAAGGACAGCTTTCTCTTCGCATTGCGAGCGCGCATCATAAGCATCAGAATCTTGCCATCGACGATCACCGAGCCCCCTGGCCATAAGAATTCCGCTCCTTCGTCGGCGATAAAAGACCGCGGCTTGTCAGCGCTCTGTTGCCAATAGGCTTTGAAATTGGCCGTTGTAGGGTCGTAGCCTGTTTGGATGCCGACGCTATTGCGTACCATGGTGGTGCCTCGCCGATCACCCTGCACAGTCGGAGCAACGAAACTATCGCCAAAGAACCAGGCAACGCGACCTTCTCCCAAATCCAGAGAATAGGCGTCATCGCCTCCCAGCCAGTTCGGATCACGATGGAACAATGCATCCGCCTCGGGCCAGGCTCTAGCTGTAAGTTTTAGTCGCGTGTCTATCTCGAGCACATCATCGATGTAATCGCCAACCAGATCGGCCCAAATTTGGCCATGTTCAAAAAGCCCTTTGGGACTGAAATGGATGCCGGCTCCCCCCATATCACGCCGATCTCCTATGAGCGTATCAGTATCAGGACCCTGGAGAGCGATGCCATCTTGCCAGAGTTTGGCTTGGGCTTTGCGTACGCTATCGAAACTCGGCTTCTCTGGATTGTGGTAGGAAGCCTGCGCAACAAACCACGGGAGATACCAACCCGACTCCGCTCGGGAAGCGAGAATTACATGCCTGAGCTTCTCGTAATACTCATCGGATGGCATACCGACGTCACTCTCTCCTTGATGCCAAAGCAACGCACGAAACCCAAGTGGTCCCAATTGATTGATGCGCGTCATCATCCAAGGAAACAGATCGCCTTCTGGTTGCCACTGATTGATGCTTGTGCCACCGTAGCCAGTGGCTGCCACACCGATGGGGACCCCAAACCTTTCAGCCATAGCATCACCAAAGGCAGGCCAAAAGCTTCCTCCCTGACTTCTGTCAGCGACGCCGGGCTGCGGGTCATCCGCTATTTGCCAAGAGGTGCCACTAAAGGAAGCAACCATGCCTGATTTTTGCCTGGTACGAGTCTCACCACTATTGGTAGAATTCGACTGACCCGCACCGACAAACACTTCCCCAAGCCCGAATGCATTAATCTTTTTGGACGCCAATACTTCACCCTGTTTGAGTGCTTCGATCTCCAGGGCATACCAGCCACCGGCGGGAAGAGAACTCTCGGAGGAGAAACTGCGCGTAACAGGCACAACACGCAAGGATTGCCACTCTGCCGACAGGGGGCCCTCCAGTGATGATCCTGAAATGCGATAGCGTATAGCATCTGCGTCGGTAGTCGTATGCCCACTTAAAAGGACAACCCCCTCTGAAGCACTTTTTCGCTGGAAGACTTGATATTCTTGAGGTGAATACAACTGGAGCTGAGATTCCGATATTCTGGGAAGAAGTGCGACGATTTCTGCGAGTCGTCGGGAAGATACATTCCCTACGGTCAATTTAAGGGACCTTTCTTCCTTCGGCTGCAGAGAAACCTGGCATACCTGATGTGGACCTTGCCACGGGCCCCAGAGTTTGTCGCAGCCCTCGATGCTTAGCTGTGTGTCTCCAGCTACCACGGTGATGCTAGACCACGATTCGTTGATGGGAAGTGCGACTGCCTCATCGGCTTGGTTAAAAGCAGTCTGCACGTCTCTGGAAAGCACCAGGAAAAATACCAGGGGAGTATCCGACTTGTTGGTAAGGTGCCAAGACATCTCCTGTTCGCCGAAATCATAGCGAATTGACGCAGTCTTATTGCTGGCGGCCACGGCACTGTCTGTAGTTTGTTCGACTTTATTAAGCTTGAGTGGGCCACCAGCAAAAAAGTAGGATCCACGAGAGATCGACACACCTGGAGCCAGGAATTCGTGACCAGCAATCCGCAAGTTTGTCAAACACCCATCCGGTGCGATCGTTGCTTCGTAGTGGTCACTTGTGATTGATAGTGGACTGCGCTTGGAGCGAATAGTGACATCGGCCCACGCCTGCGAAGAGGCAAACATCCAGATTAGTGCAACCATCACTGCGCCAATATATTTTGGCAACATTTATCGAAGCATCCTATTGTTAAAGCAAAATGATGGTTGAAAAATTACACTACAAAGAAGCCGATCGAGCTCAGGTTCTGCACGGCATACCGCTAGGCACACGATTCACTTTCAGATCAATCTTTTGAAGGCTCATTGTAATAGAACCTGATCAAACCGCCAGCTTGGCTTCACAACACAAGTATTCGTCAGCCGCTTGCTCGGTCTTAGATTAAAACGGTCAACAATCAATTGTTATATCATTTCGGCTGAATCCTATTTGTTACTGCTTATGACCAGCACATTCACAATTGGTTTGACCTTAGGAAAGGAATTGGCAATAATCTAAATTAGCAATGCAGAGGCATCCTCTTTTTCAGATTCGACCCGCGAGTTTATTCGCTCATTCTCTCAATCATAATCGTATAGCTTCTATTTCCGTCTTGTTTAAATCGGAGTTCTTATTGTGAACCGTTTACGACGTTCGCCCGGTTTTACGCTTGTTGAACTCTTGGTTGTCATTGCAATCATTGGAGTCCTTGTCGGTTTACTTTTGCCAGCGGTTCAAGCGGCGCGTGAGGCAGCGCGCCGTATGCAGTGCGTAAACAACTTAAAACAGATGGGAATTGGCTTTCTAAATCACGAATCGACCCACAAAATGCTTCCCTGCTCTGGATGGACCGCGGTGTATCTCGGTGATCCGTTGATGGGCACAGGACGTGAACAACCTGGTGGGTGGATCTACCAGATTCTGCCCTATGTCGAGCAGCAGGCGGTTTATGATATCACGGACGATGGTGACAGACTAAACATCACGCCTGCCCAGCGGCAACAATCCATCGACTTGCAGGCTAAGGCAATTCCCATGTTCAATTGCCCTTCGCGGCGTCAAGCACAACCTCAGCCTTACCGCTTAAATAATTCCTGGACGCCCCGTAATGGCGATCGTGCCCCCGTGGTGGCTCGCAGTGACTATGCAGCCAATGCAGGGGATGGAGAGAATGGAATGCAATTCTGGCTAGAAGATGAGCAAAGATATGAAACCAAACTTGAATGGCTTTTTTTCGATTACAAGACTCTAGGAGAAAAAAACTGGCCTCCCTTCGATGGTCAAACCGGCATCAACTATCAGGGAGCTGAGATCGGATTTAGTGACATTACTGATGGATCTTCAAATACATATGCAGTCGGCGAGAAGTATCTTAATCCTTTGTACTATGAATCTGACGGCACCAACGATGGTGGTGACAACCACAGTATGTATCAGGGATTCGACTGGGACGTAAATCGGTGGACCAGCGTGAATGACCCGCCACTTCAAGATCGGCTTGGACAAGAATCCTATGGCAGCTTTGGCAGTGCGCATCCTGGAGGGTTCAATATGGCCAACTGTGATGGGTCAGTGCAAATCGTCTCTTACGACATCGACCCCGAAGTACATCGACGCGCCAGCCATCGAAGCGATGGAGGCGGAATTCTCCCTGTTCAAACTCCTGTTACGCCTCCGTGATCCTCTAACTATAATTAGTAACTGTCGGGTTGTTTCCCTTGAGGCCTTTACTGATTCAAATGTGATTAGTTCCCATGAAACATCGCGCTCTCGTTGAGGATCTTCCAAGCTACAAGAATCGCAGATGGACTCTTTTGTCTTTAGTAGCAGTACCTTTTATCATCCCCTTGGGTGGCTGCAGCCGCGGGCCCACGGCTGTTTATGTGCCGGAAGTGGATCCTGCCACAGCCAGTGAGCGGGCGCTTGAACTCTACGACAAGGACAAAGATGGTTCCTTATCAGAGACTGAATTAGTTGCTTGCCCGGGAATTCTTGGTCACTTGAGCCAGTATGACAAAGATGGCAATGGAGCTGTCTCGCGAGAGGAAATCGAAGAGCAACTCACGCAACTGCTTTCTTCACGTGTAGGGGTAACTACTCTTCGCATCGACGTACGCATGGACAGACGCCCTCTGCCAGGCGCCCAGGTCAAGATTGTCCCGGAAGGTTATTTAGGGGACGACGTGAAGCCCGCTTACGGAACGACAAATCCCAGGGGCACTGCCACAATGGATATCCGGGACGAAGATTCACTTTCCTCAGAACAAGGGCTTCTCGGGGTCCATTATGGCACATACAAAGTGGAAGTGACTCACCCAGAAGTCTCTATCCCCGAAAAGTACAACACGCAAACGACGCTTGGTTATGAAACCGAAAAGGGCAACCCGAGCTTTGTAGTTGACCTCAAGAGTCGCTGAATTAATTCGTAAATACGCTTAGTGTCATATTTCGAGTTGATCGGAAAGACGTGGCCAGCGTCAATGCCGCCAGCAGATTTACCAAGAGCATCGCGCTCGACGACTCTGGCAGTAGTTTGAATTCTGCTTGCGGAATTTCCGAGTAATTGCGTTGCCAAAGGAGATAATCTGCACCATCTGTATCTCCATCGCCATCCGCATCAGCCGCTCCGATTTCGCCATATCCTTTTTGCCAGAGAACTAAGTCGGCACCGTCAACAAAACCATTGTGATTAAAGTCTCCTGGAATTGCTGCGGAAGCAAGTGGTTCTATCAATGACAAATCCAGGCGATACATGACCTGGTTATAGTCGTATAAGGGCGTTGGGTTAGGATTGCCCGAAAAGGTCTGGGCATATGTCCCTTCGAAGAAGATAAACCTCCCTCCATCCTCGCTAAAGTAGGGGTGTTGTTTGGGATTGTAAAACGTATAGTTTTCGGCAGCACTATGGTGGGTGACCACTTTTACTGCATTCTCCCAAGGGCCTTCAGGTGTCGGTGCTTCTGCAAACCATACCTCTCCCAGGAAACTATCTCCGAAGGCCTCATTTCCGACCATGATCCAATTCTGGCGATACTCATTCCAGTACACCGATGCGCGATGCAAGCGAACATCATTTCCCGTTTGGATATCTCTGAGCCGAAAAGGTGACTCTTCGCGCAGAATACGGCCATTCTGTGCCAGTTCTTCCATCATATCGGTATTCATTGGCTGAGTGTTTTTTTTCCAGCCATATACTGGCTTTCCCTGGGAGTCGAGTTCCAGATTTGGGTTTGCTGGGTCGTAGAGCGAACCCTCGGCCAACGGGGTAAAAGCTTCCCATTGAGTGGGATCATTCACGTCGGACCAATTCTTTCTCACGCGAATGTTTGGATAGGACTCTGCGAAATATAGATATTCCTGCCCACCAACTGTGTGCTGAAACGAATGACCGGCCGCCACAATGGGGGCATCGAGCGGATAAACCTGATGGCGTTGAAAGATTGCCTGTGAGTCATTAAATCTGGCCAAGCCATGCTCAACTTGTGCTCCCAGTGCATTGTTCGGATCACGGCGCGAGTAATGAGTCAACATTTGTTCTCGACCACTGAGATCGTTGACAGTAAACAAGCCATCGATCCATACAGGCCCGGGTTGCGTAAGTGGCATCATCTGTTTGGACGATCCCGAGCCATTGACGTAGTAGGTGAGATTGACTCCCACCGCCGGATCGAGCCCGCCCTGCCCCGGCAATTGTGAGGTTGCCCCCGAAGTGCGAAAGTTGCCAAATCCGACATCGTAAAGCGTGTCGCCCCAAAACCAATGCAGTTGACCATTGTAAATCACTGACTGAACGGAATCCTGGCCCTTTACGTTGGCATTGATAAGGGGATGCTGAATCGGAGCCGTCTGTCCGAGCAGAACAGTATCCTGATAAATTCCTTTGCCCGTCACTCTATAGAGTCGCTCGGCTAACTGCTCTCGCTGAAGAGTAAGTTGAGTCGTACCTCCAGAAGTAGTTTGCACGGGCAGAACGCTGCTAGAGTACCCATAACTGGAGAGAGAAAAAGTGATGCTTTGGTCTAGTTCTCCAGGCGTACCGAATGCCAGCAAGCCGTTGCTATCGGTGTAGTAGTCCTGCCCGTTAGCTTGAAGTTTCACTAGCGGCACCCCACGTCCAGATTGTGAGTCAACTACCTGGATCTCATGATATACCTGAGCCACAGCAACGTGGTCTACAGCCACGGTTAGCAAGCAACAGAGGACCAACAGAATTCGATTTTGCATGCCTTAGAGCGTCCCTGAAGCCAATAGATTCAGCAGAAAAAACAATTGATTTCTAAGGCTATTGTACCAAAACCGTGGCGGGATATCTGTGTTCTCAACCTGGCACCAAAAGCGAGCCTTCCAAATGATATAACAAATCAAGCCTCAACTACTAAAATATCCCTGAAATTGCTTGACGCTTATGAAGTTCGCATTGATACTAAAGATTGCTGGCGCGCTACTTATAAACTATTTCAAATGATCTGTGAGTTCGCCCCAGAGTCCTTTTGATGTGCTCTCGAAAATAATCAATCTTCTTGGGAGGTGCTCTAATGAATCTGACTTTTGATGTTGATCGAACCACTACCGCTGATGGCGATACGAAATCGCGACTCAACGGCAAACTGGCCGCTTACTTTGCAACTGGTGGTGCGATGGCAACTGCCATCTCTTCGCAAGCGCAGGCAGTGATTGTTGGCAATACCACCGTACAACCGTTTGGCATTAATGGTGATGTCAACATCGATTTCAATGGTGATGGCCAGATTGATTTTCAAATCGATCATGATCGTGTGGATCTTGGCGGCGGCAATAATGTCGATTATCTGCAGATCGATAAGAATGACAGCACGAGCGCCACAAATCCGCTGGCTATACCTGGTCTCTTCGATACTTTCCCACCGAATGCAACAACGGTTAATAACCCGACCAACGCTGCCCATGTTACTCCAACCAGCACACTGGGGGATTATCCTGCTGCCCTCACAGCAGGTACCCCAATTGGTCCGGGTTCTTTCTTTGACTTCCAAGAGGGAAATGGCTTCGGACCAAATACAAACATTATCCGGGCAAACCGACTTATTGATGAGGATGCCGGTCAAGTTGATATGATACTTGGTGGCACTGCCGCTGCCGACATCTCGATTCCAACCAACGGTCCTAATTTTTTGGGATTGGCTGGCCAAGTTCGTTATCTTGGAGTCAAGATGGATCTCAATAGCACCGGCCTAATCAATTATGGTTGGATCGGCATTCGTATCGACAATGAGGCAGATGCCACTGGTGCAGTTGTTGGATATGCCTATGAGACGAATCCTGGTCAAGGAATCATCGCTGGGCAAATCCCAGAACCGGCAACTATTATGACGGCGGGCTTTGCCGCTGCGGCTCTA
Organism: uncultured Planctomycetaceae bacterium; assembly: GCA_937925545.1. Taxonomy (GTDB): domain Bacteria; phylum Planctomycetota; class Planctomycetia; order Pirellulales; family Lacipirellulaceae; genus Bythopirellula. Next base: position 27,482 of record CALALR010000005.1, on the reverse strand, counting down.
TTCGGTGGTCGCTTATTCGGCCGGATTAAGCGAGGCTGGAAAAAGTAAATTACCAAGAGTCTTTTGCAAGTTTCATTGACAGAGGTACACGCGGCAGGACGGCAACTGCTTTGTCCGTTCTGCCGCATATTTGCTACTCTTCTACCCCGGAACATTCGCCATTCATGGAGACCCAGCAGGTTACCAATATGGAAATTAGTATCAACCAAACAAAAACCAGCCGGTCGATTCGCAGGCTGGATACTCGTATTCAAGCCTATCTGGCTACGGCCGGTGGGATTGGTGGCATGATTGCTTCACCTGCAGAAGCTGCCGTGGTGTCCAATACCACTCCACAATCCTTCGGCATCAATCAGGAAGTGAATATTGACTTCAATTTGGATGGCCAGATTGACTTCCAGATTGATCATGACCGGATTAACGTGGGCGGATCTACCTTGGACTACCTGCAGGTAGATAAAAACGATGCCTCCAGTGCCGCCAACCCGAGGCCGATTGATAATTTCGGGACCTTTCCACTTAATGGAACTCAAGCGAACGGCGACGCCCAGTACTTGTCATTTACGAATAGTTTCGGGGACCAGGGAGGATACGCCGTCGCGCTAAAGGCAGGGGATATGATCGGTGCATCCGCCGCTTCGTCCGATGGCCTCGTTCCAGGAACGCTCTGGGATTTTCAGGAAGGGAACAATTTTCTGGGTGGTATGACAACCATCCGCGCCAACAGGCTTATCGACGAAGATGCTGGACAGTTTGACACTGCCGATGGCAAAGCGGTAACGGTCCCCTTTGGTCCACAACCAGAATTTCCGGCACTCGACGACTTTCTCGGCAACAACGGGGAAACTCGGTACGTTGGGGTACGCGTCGACCTGAATGATATGGGCAAATTCGGGTTGAACGATGGCAACATGCCAAATCAATGGTGGTACGGCTGGATCGGCATTCAAATTGACAATGATGCTGACGCCACAGGTACCGTTACCGGTTGGGCCTATGAAACAACCAGAGGCATGCCGATCGAAGCTGGCGATGTCGGGACCCCAATCGGGCAGCCGGGTGATTTTGACGGCGATAACGACGTGGATGGAGCAGATTTTCTTGTCTGGCAAAAAGGCAATACGAATCCTCCTCTTGATGCTACAGCTCTGTCCCAATGGCAATCAAATTACGGCACACCTTTAGTAGCCAATACAGCGGCTATCCCTGAACCTGGTTCGCTGGTAATGTCTGCCGTGGGAGGCTTTTGCTTGCTCACTGGCTTTGCCGCACGTAGACTGTTTTCCGGAAGTAAAGCTAGTCGTTAGTCCCCGGGTTCAGATCCTGAGAAGATCTCTTGCGTGGACCAACCAAAGACATCAGCACTGAAAGACATCGGCGTCTCGAACGACGCACCCCGGCTGACAAATCGCTTGTTAGTCGTTGGTTGGGACGGCGTGGAACTCGCCACACTGCGCTCATTATTGGCTGATGGACGTCTGCCAAATCTTGGTTCACTCGTCGAAAGTGGAAGCATACTCCAACTAACGGCGCCTCGACCTGTTTTTTTACAAGCGGCATGGACTTCGCTGGCCACGGGTAAACGTCCCCATGAGCACGGAATCCTTCACGAGTTCATACCAAATACCGCGCACTTCAATCTTTGTCCGATCACGAGGCGTAGTCGAAAGTGCAGCGCTATCTGGAACATCTTGGGAAGCCAAGGGCTGGTAACCCACAACATTGGTTGGCCAGTCTCACACCCCGCGGAATCACTTCCAGGCATTTCAGTTTCTGATCGCTTTCTGCAACCACTTTCTCAATCTTCTTCTGATTCCTTGGATGAATTGGTGGTATTGCCAATTGAAGCTCTCTTCCCATTGATCGAGCGACGCGTTTCACCGGCAGAAGCCGAAGAAATCTCCCTCGCGCAACTTTTGCCCGCCCATGCAATCGGACTTCGTGAAAATGCTTGGTTAGAGATTGCTTGTCGGGACATTCTTGCTCAAACTGCCACGCTATTTCGCGCTTCGCGATGGTGCCTCGAAGCTCAGCCTTGGAACTTTGCAGCTTGTGTTTTTCCGGGAATTCGCCGTGCCCATGAACTGGCAGCTGGGCTAGCGGGCATGTCACCTGCTGCACGTGAATTGGGCAAGCACGTGATCGCTGGCTGTTACGAACAACACGACCTTCTTCTCGGCCAAATCTTGTCGCAAGTAGATGAGTCAACTCACGTGGTCATGATCTCTCCTACAGGAGCACAGGAAGCAAGTTCAACGAAACTTGAAGAACAGCATAATCGCACGGAAACCGATTCCAGAGCTCGCGCCACTGGCCTGGCCGTGTTTGCCGGACCAAATGTAAAACACTCACCTAACCTACTGCAGCGATCTGTACTTGACATAGCTCCAACCATTCTTGCCATGTTTGGGTTGCCGACGGCGGAGGACATGAGTGGCCAACCAATACAGGAACTTTTTGAAATTGAACTGACTTCCAGGCCAGTGAAATCTTGGGATACCTTGTTGCAGAGTTCAGACTTTCAGGCGCCCACTGAAACTAATCCCTCTCCTGAATCAGAATTTATTGAACCAACTGGTAGTTCATCAGTGGAACATTTGTTTGAACTAGGATACGTGGATCCCGTTGAGCTCGCAGCCAAAGAATCAGTACGCCGTTGTTATCGGGAATCCGAATTTAATCGGGCGACATCACTTCTTGACGCAGGACTCGTGACCCAGGCTATAGATGTCCTCACGGCTTTGAAAGAGCAGCACGAAGACTTTTACCAGTCACGCTTTCTTCTTGCAGAGTCGCTCTATCGAACACGAAGGTTTTTGGCAGCTTGCCAAGAAATCGACTCTCTTAAGTGGAACGGATATGAGCATCCACAGCTGTACTTACTGACCGCGGCAATTGAGTTCGCTAAGCGAGATTTTAAGATGGCCCTTGAGGAGTTGGCTTGTACTCAACGCGGCAAGAAGCCTTTTCCAGGTGCTGCGGTTTTGGAAGGAAACATCCATCTACGAAGACAAGATTTTCCTGCAGCGCAGGCAGCCTTTGAAGTGTCGATTAATACGGAAGGCCCTTCGGCTACGGCCCTTGATGGACTCTCTGCCGCCAAGATTCATCTGGGCGATCCTGAAGCAGCCGCCATGCATGCTCTGGATGCCATTGAGTTGTCAAATAGTTTCGGTAGGGCACACTATCACCTGGGAGTCGCTTTAGTAATGCTCAATAGGCCTGAGGAAGCGATAGGAGCTTTCCGCTCATGGGGAGCAGTGGAACCTCGAGCTGCTGCTCCATATCGCTGGATGGCATATGTCTTTCAGCGTTACCTCCATGGTCCTGACCAAGCAAAGGTGTGCCTTCGGCGGGGAAGAGAAATCATTCGACTTCGGAGGCAGGCGGCTGTGAACGTGGAAGGGGAAGGAACATCAATACGAATTTCTGAACCGTCTGACCTTGAAGCCGGTTGGTAAAGCTTCGCGTGTCTGCATAATGGTCAAACGTGGAGAAGACAAACTTTTTAATGCCCCACTTGAGAGCCCCTTGGGTCGCTTCTAGTTTAAGCCACACATTTGCCCATCCACCGCGAATATCCGGTGAAATGATATTTGCATCGACATGAACTATTTCTTGCGACACCCGGTGTCCAAGAATTACTCCCATGACTTTGCCGTCGACGAGCAGGACACGTGAATAGCGAGGTGAAAAGGATTTTGACACCTCGCCCTTAAGTTTTTGCATTAGGGACTTGGGATCGCCCCCCATTGTCGTCAAATGCATCTTCAAAACGTCTTCCAGATCCGCCTCAAATAGCGGAATGATTCTGGCAGACTTTGGTATTTTGCCACGTTCCTTGAGCCTGCGATAGAGTGGTGACAGCTGAGGCTCAAATTGGTCAAGTGACAATTCGTGATATTCTACGGTCTCGCATACGGAAAATCCGAGGGCTTCCCAGGCCGACTTTTCCTGGCTGTCACTTGCCACTTTCTGGGTGGCATAGATTGCCTCGGCACCGCGATTCTCGGCATGAAGTACCAAACACTTCATCAACTCTCTTCCGACTCCCTGTCTACGAGCAGGTTCGATCACATGGAGAGCTACACCAGGGCCAACCAAAGGTTTGGGCCGCTCACTTTTAGTCATACCCGCTGCCGCCACGACTCGGGCAGGATTGCCCCGCTCGGCAATCAAGAGATACCCAAAGTGGTCGACAGGCGCAGAAAGCAACATTCTGACGGCTTTGACGTCGTCGCCCCTTGCAGTGCGAATAGTTGTCTCAGGACCAGGCGACATAGCACTCAGTTGACCGTGCATGTTTCTTTGTTGGCAGAATATGCTGCCAAAAGACATTTCGACGCGCCAGACATCGATGAGTTATTGTTTAGTTCAATGGCTAAAAGAGCCGCTCCCAGAACGGGAGGCATCAAGGGCTCCTTCAGATATGCTTGAGGAAGTCTGCGAGACAAAGCTTTGGCAAGAGGCTCGAGGAAGACCTCGCCAGCGTTTGTGAGTCCACCGGTTACAACGACTGGAATCTGTGACAAGGTTCGTAGTTTTTCGAGCTTGGATGCAACAGACGCCACCATCATGGCCAATTCATCCGCCCCTTTTCGGAGAATGTTGCAAGCGACTTCATCTCCCGCGGCCGCTGAAGTAGTTACCAGCCGCGCCAAAGCTGCGATCTCGGTACGCTTCATACCCTCCAGCTCTACTTTGCGAAGGATATGATGCATTGCTGAGAGTCCGAGTTCTTTCATGACAAGCTCACGCAAGCAAGTCGGTTCTCCCCGACCATCGTAGTCGCGAACAGCGGCAATCATCGCCTGCCGGCCCAGCCAGTAGCTACTACCAGGATCATCCAAAAGAGGTCCCCAGCCACCTGCCTGCCAACTATTTCCATCTTGATCTCGACCGTAACTCGACGATCCCGTTCCAGCGATGAGCACAATTCCAGCTTCACCTGCAAGTCCTCCCATCAAGGCTACTCGCAGGTCGTGATCGACCCCAATGGCACCATCCGGTACGATTGCCAGCTCTCCAACAATCTTTTGGATCGTCTCACGGTCCTTTTTCGTGACAATGCTGCCCAGGCCTAAGAATACCGCCTCGGCTTGGCGTGGAGTCCATTGTGAGTCTGACCAGGCACTTTTGATGGCTCTTTCAATATTCTGCCGCACTTCTTCCGTGCCAACATCATGATAATTTCCGGACCCCGCTTCCCCAATTCCGAGCAACTCGCCTTCGAGAGAGACCAGTGCTGCACGCAAACGTGTACCACCTCCATCTATGCCGATAACTACTTGCTCGCTCATAAGAGATAGTCCAATTAATATCGTTCGAAGCGTTGCCGGATGGCATTAATCAGAAAAGGTTGAATGGGATAACTCAAGTGTTCGTTCAGATTTGAAATCTGTCGAACTGCGAACTATCAGTTCGGTGTCCACAATAATTTGCCTGGCACTCTTATCGGAACCACTCACATTGTCCAACATAGCTTCATACGCTGCTTTTACAAATGGACGAATTGGCAATCGAATCGTAGTCAGCGATACCGGCAAAAGTTCAGCGATTGGATCATCATCGAATCCCGCCATTTTCACATCCTTGCCAATCTGGAGTCCTTGAGCGATCAAGTGACGACCGATCAGAGCTGCAAAACGATCCATCTTACTTATGATAGCATCTGGTTTTGCGTTTTGCATAAAATCTTCGCAGAACGAACTTGTAAGCTCGTGCTCATCAACCATATGCACAAGCCCATCGTCTACATTCAGTTCATGCATCCGATGTGCTTCAAAGTATCCAGCAAGTCGATCGGCAACTGCAGTAGAAATCTCGGGGATCCCCACAAATGCGATTCTCTGGCAGCCCTTCTGAATCAAATGCTCAGTTAGTACTACGCCAGCCCGACGATTGTCGTAACCAATACGTGTGAATTCACTCCGGTTAGGGAATGAAGCGATATCTCGGTCGATAAGGATGACACTGATGCCTGCATCAGCCAACTTGTCTACGACGATTCGGTTCAATTGAATTTGATCGCCGGGAAGTTCAGCCGGATAGTAGAAGACTCCATCAACTCTCAGGTCGATCAGTGATTGTGTCGTGTTCAAAACACGCTCTTTGAAAGTTCCCTCGCCAGATAAACACTTAAGCAGCAAAGTGGAGTGCCTTCGAGACGCCAGATCTGCAAGGCCTTGATGAATCAGGCCCTCTACATAAGGCAATGTCATGCCCGATTCCATCCACGGCACGAAAAAAGCCAGGTCATATTGCTCGACAGTGTCAGCCATTTCTTTGACATAGGTGCCCGATCCGCGTCTGCGTCGAATAAAGCCTTGTAGCTCCAGATCCCGCAAAGCACGCGAAATGGTAGTCCGCGAGACATTGAAATGATGCATCAACTCAAGCTCTGTGGGAAGCTTGGCGCCAGGAGCGAGTTGCCCCACCTCAATTCGTTCGCGAATCGCCTCATAAACTTGCTTTGAGCGAGGCTTCTTGGGATCAATGCTGTCGAGCCAGGTGATCATGGGCTTCTCACTCATAAGTCCGAGAACAAAAACCAAAGGACCGAAGAGGCGTAAAACAATAGCCTTATGGTACAATATGCACTAGCATATTGCAAATCATTTTATGCCAATTGGCATCTTTTTCTATTACCAAATGCATTGTGCCAAGACGGCTACTTGTTATCTTATAAGAAGTCTTCTATGCCCTACATGGCCCCCTAACTTGGGCAAATCAAGAAATCGAATCATCGTGTCAAACTCATCGGCAATTGCGAAATCAGGCTCGTTTCGTAAGACCGAGCAACTTCTTGCTCCCGCAAACCCACCTGATGGTTGGTCTGAGACTTATCAACTGTTCCCAGCCTTTCCCGTGAAGGACGGCTGTTTGGGCTTTGGCTTTGAGTCCTTAGCCGACCTATTGACCTCTTACAGACAGATCTGCATAGACGGCTATATTGGCGTGTTCTGGGAGACTTTTCGAGAACAGCTCCAAACAGCATTGAACTCTAAAAACATCTCGACCACCTGGATCGATGTTTCCAAGGCCCTTAAGCCGCCGCAAGTAATTGAGGCCATGGTCACCCCCTACCTGGGTGGAGACGACCCACTTTTCGGCAAGAGGTTTCCCGGTTGTCTTAGCGATTATTTTGCTCAGGATCAACTTGAGTCCCTGAAAGCTGATTCAGAGAGTGCTCTGTCGATATTGTATGGTTGCGGGGCTTTTTTAGCCCAATGGGACGGACCTATGCTTTATGTCGATCTTCCCAAGAATGAACTTCAATATCGTTCCCGCGCTGGAAAAGTATGCAATTTGGGCGCGACATTTCCCACTCCTCCCAAAGAGCAATACAAGCAATTTTACTTTGTCGATTGGCAGGTGCTCAATCGACACAAACTTGCCTTCGTCGAGAAAGTAGATTGGTTTATCGATGGTCAGCGACCTGCAGAGCCAACTTTTGTAGCCGGATCAGTTTTGCGAGATGCATTCGATCGCATGAGCGAGAATGTTTTCCGAGTCAGACCGTGGTTTGAGCCTGGCCCTTGGGGCGGACAGTTGCTCAAGAAAATCGTCCCGCAATTACCTCAACACGAACCAAATTACGCGTGGTCGTTCGAATTGATCTCCCCCGAAAATGGGCTGGCAGTGACCGATGGAGAGTACTTGGTTGAAGTCTCCTTCGATTGGTTGATGTACCACAGCCACAGAGAGATACTTGGCAACTGTGCAGATAGTTTCGGCTACGACTTTCCGATTCGATTTGATTTTCTGGATACCTTCGACGGTGGTAATCTTTCATTGCAGTGCCATCCCAGGCCAGATTACATCAAAGAAGAATTCGGTGAGCCATTTACACAGGATGAGACTTACTACATTCTCGACTGCAAGCCAGGAGCTGAAGTTTTCCTTGGTTTCCAATCCTCGATCGAACCTGGTGAGTTTCGCAAACAACTAGAGAGCAGTTTTAGAAATTCTACTCCGGTTGATGTGAAACAATTCGTCAACACCGTTCCTGCCCGCAAGCATGATCTTCTCTTGATTCCCCACGGTACTATCCATTGTTCAGGCGAGAATATCCTGGTGCTGGAAATCAGTGCGACACCCTATATTTTCACGTTCAAAATGTATGATTGGTTAAGATTAGGCCTCGACGGTGTTGCTCGCCCTTTGAATATTGAACGTGCTTTTGAAAACTTGAATTTTAGTCGTAAGGGTGAAGCAGCAAGAAAGCAATTGATAAGCCGAGCCAAGGTGATCAACGAGGGCGAAGACTGGTGTATCGTTCATTTGCCAACCCATGCAGACCAGTTCTACGACGTCCATCGCTACGAATTTGAAACAGAAGTCGACGGCTCCACAAACGGTTCACCGCATGTCCTCATGCTAGTTGAGGGATCGACTATTGAAATTTCCACACAGCAAGGCATGGTCGAACAGTTTCATTATGCGGAGACCTTTGTCGTGCCAGCTGCTGCTCAGTCCTATAAACTCGTCAATCTCGGCCATGGACCTGCCAAGGTAATCAAGGCATTCATCAAAAGTTCCGCAGAAAGTGAATAATGCATATGACTCTTCCCTATCAGAAACGATTGCTTCGATCGTCCCTTACTCTTTGCATCGCACTTGTCACTCAAATGTACTTACCTGTAGTAGCTGAAGACACGAACAGCAGGCCAGCAATTCCAAGTATCGACGAGATGGCCAGCGAGTGGCTAGAGGTAGATGAACTTGCCCACATGCCTTCCTTGCACAATTTTCACGACATGGCCGCCTGTGCACCTGACCTGGTGGGCGTGAACTACAATCCCGACGGACAATTATTCGATTGGCCCACGGGGCCCCGTTGGTTTCGCTATCTGACCTTGCCTCTGTTAAAACTCAGAGTGAACGGCAATGAGTACGAAACGACAACGTGCCGTTGGTATCCTCATCAAGCCGTGAGAAAACGAAACATTGAGGGTCTCGATCTGGAAACCACGGTTCGCATGGAATTCGAGGGCCCCGGGCTGTTTTATGAAATACGGGTGACGAACAGCACCGACAAAGAGCAGTCGGTCGATCTTGCTCTGGAGGTGCCGGGAATAGAAGTTCCTGACACTGAGAAACTAATCGTAGCCTATGAGTCGAACGATCCGAAGCTGGAAACTGCGCATGCATTTGGTGATTCCACTCCAGAGTCCGAAGGAGCAGACTCGAAACTAGAGATGGTGCATGCCTTCGTCGACCAGCCTGACCAGATTGAAGAAATGCCCGATACGGTGGCGGCACAGTGGAAGCGCGAACTCAAGCCGGGCGAGTCTGAGACCATCAGGTTTGTGATGTCTCACGGACAAAACACGGAGCAGTTCCCCTCACAAATGACGATTGATCAAGCATCTGACTGGGCTGCAAATTTCCAGGAAAATTGGAAATCGATAAAATCTCGCTGGGAGGAACGCTGGGATGACGTATTTTCTCCTGGAAATGACCACTTCTCGGGACACCTCCCAACACTCATCACATCGAATGAACGGCTTAGCGATATCTATTATCGGAGCATTCTCACGCTATTGGTCCTTCACCGCACCAATATGGCGATGTGCGACCGGGTGTTCGTCACGAGCGGCGAACGTGACAAGGGAGTTGTATTTTTCTGGGACACTTCCATGTGGTCCAAAGTTTTCGCGCTGCTTGAACCTGAAGCTATGAAGGAGCATGTAAAGATATTCCTCTCTTGTGATCCTCACAAAGGCCCCGTCTATAGCATGGATGATGGACATCAGTGGGAAGGCTGGTATGCCGCAAACGATTCCACGATTTTTACTTTTGTAAATGAGTATCTGAATGTCACAGGTGATTTGGCATTTCTTGACGAAAAAGTTGGCGATAAAACGGTCCTACAGCACCTGGATTCCTTGGCAACAAATTGGCAGAAGTTGCAGCGTGACAAAGGTGTTATGCTGGCGGATTATGGTGAAAACCGAAATTTATTAGAATGTGCGCCGGCCTATATCCATCGTGTGCCGTCCTTCAATGCAGCCAATGTGTGGATGATGCGTACCACGGCGGACTTTTATGAGAAACGCGGAAATACGAAGCGAGCTGCTCAGCTGCGCGAGTGGGCTGATGAGTTTGCGCAGGCGGTGCTTAAACTGTATAAACCAGGGGACGGCGTGTGGTATGCATTGCATCGTGATGGAGACCGTGTCGAGCTTCGGCATTGTTACGACTTTGTTTGTATCGGCCGATTCATGCCCGAAGACCTGACGCCCCAGATGAAAGAAGAAATGGTCAATTTTGTCGAACGGGAACTTATCACGGATCACTGGATGCGTGCCATGTCTCCGCGTGACAAGGCTGCCGCTGAGTCTGACCGCCCCGATCACGGACCGATGGGAGCCTACGATGCTTGGCCAGCGCTGACTGCTGAATCGATGTGCTTCCTGGGTGCGTGGGATTCCGCCCTCGATTTCTTCTGCGACACGCAAGAAGTGTTGTATGAAGGCATTTATGGTCAATCTCGAGAATTCTACGGAGACAACCGGGGCGATCGCGATGCGCCGGTCCGGATAGCCATGCGTGGAGCCTGTATGCGTGAAAGCGTAGGTGGAGGGGCCTTTGCCGAGATGATCATCGGCACCCTGTTTGGCTTTCAACCCCAACCAAATCAGGAATTGAAGCTCTATGAAGCTGACGTCGACCGAGGTTTCGAAGGCAAACTTCTCAATGTTCGCTATGATAATAAACTGCTAGATATTACCAGCAACAGCGAAGGGGTAAGTTTCACCCACCAGGAATAACAGAATGGAAAGCCCAACCTATCCCGGCCTTCAAGGTAGAACTGCGATCGTAACAGGAGGTGCAAAAGGTATCGGGGCTGCCTGTGTTGAACTGCTCGCTAAACAAGGAACAATAGTAGCCATCCTCGATCTCGATTACGCGTCGGGAAAGGTTTTGGCTAGCGAGGTTGATGGAAACTGTATTGCCTATGAATTGGATGTTAGCAATTCTTCCTCGGTCCGGGAGACGGTAGCAAAGCTTACCAAGGAACTTGGTTCACCAACCTTGCTTGTCAATAATGCCGGTATTGGCCACTATGGAACAGTGGTTGAAACCACGGACGAGCAATTAGATCGCGTGCTGAATGTGAATCTAAAATCCTATTTTTATTGTGCACGTGAAGTAATTCCCCATATGCAGTCTGCGGGAACAGGAGCAATCGTGAACGTTGCAAGTGTGCAGAGTTTCATGAGCCAGCAGCGAGTTCCAGCATATTGCGCCAGTAAAGCCGGCATCCTTGGGCTCTCGCGGGCCATCGCCGTAGACCATGCCCCCAAGATTCGTTGCAACGCAGTTTGCCCAGGCACGGTCGATACTCCGATGTTAGCCGCTGCCATTGCCGACGTACCCGATCAGCAGGCCATTCTCCAGGAATGTCGTGAGATGTATCTCATGAAAAGAATTGCCGAGCCCATGGAAGTCGCACATCTGGTTGCTTATCTATTGAGTGATCTCTCTTCATTCATTACTGGTCAGTCGATTCGGATCGACGGTGGAATCGGGTTGGAAATCGGCGGGAGTGTAAAAGACTAACTTCGCAGATACTTCGAAATAAACTATGCGCATTGCCGGTGTAGCTAAACAGTTCAACGACACAAACCTGAAGCTGATCAAGCAGCTAGGGGTTGATGACTTCGTATACTACAGCATGCAGGGAATGCCAAGCTCTCTCGAAGAACTTACCGCCGTCAAGCAGGTGGTTGAAAACAATGACCTGCGTCTCTCGGTGATTGAAGGGGGACCAGCCATCGACCAAATCGTGCTGGCCAAGGAGGGACGCGATCGGCAGATCGACGCATATATCCAATCGCTAAGAAACATGGGGCGACTGGGAATTCGGGTGTTGTGTTACAACTTCATGCCCCAAGTCACCAGTGCTGCGATGGTTGTACGCACCTCCAGTACATTCGCTGAACGAGGTGGTGCCCTAACCAGCCAGTATCGAGAAGCCGATTTTCGAGACGAAACCGTTGTTCACAATGAACGGCCTACGACTGACGACGAGATGTGGGACAACCTGGAGTACTTTTTAAAACGTATTGTACCCGTTGCAGAACAAGAGGAAGTCTTGCTCGCGATGCATCCCGACGATCCTCCCTTATCGCCTCTTTGTAATTTGTCGCGGATCATGCGGAGTGTGGAGCACTTTGATCGCCTGCTGGAACTCGTCGACTCTCCCGTGAATGGCCTGACCCTATGCCAAGGGTGCTTCGCGGAAATGGGATGCGACCTCACTGAATCAATCCGCCATTTTAAGGATCGTATTCATTTCGTTCACTTCCGTGATATCGTGGGCACACCGACGGATTTCTACGAGACTTTTCCCGACAACGGCGTCAATGATATGCTCAAGGTCATCAAGACCTATCGCGACATCAATTATCAGGGATTCATCCGGGTAGACCATGTTCCCCTCCTTGCCGTAGAGTCTGGTGATTATGATGGCTATGGAATGATTGGCCACACCTTTGCTATTGGCTATTTGAAGGGTTTGATGGAATCCGTGTATGGCAAACCAGCTTCGCTAAGCTCTTAAAGAGAAACAAGTCAGGCCATTATTATGAAGCGACTCGAGGGTAAAAAAGCCTTGATCACGGCAGCCGGCCAGGGAATTGGCAAAGCGACGGCATTGGCCTTCCATCGCGAAGGGGCCGCGGTGGTGGCAACAGACATTAACCAGCAGTCGCTTGACGCTTTGAAACAAGAAGCACCGAGCATCGAGTGCCGTCAACTGGACGTGCGAGACAAAGATGCCATCGCCGGGATCGCTGCCCAAGTGGGAACTGTCGATATCCTTTTTAATTGTGTGGGCTACGTCCACGAAGGGACAATACTCGAATGCAACGAAGAAGATTGGGCCCAGTCGCTGGATATCAACGTGACCTCTTTTTACCGATTGATCAAATGCGTCCTCCCTGCGATGCTCTCGGCCGGCCATGGGAACATAATCAATATTTCCAGTGCCGCATCCAGCGTTAAAGGCTTCCCCAATCGTTTCGCTTACAGTGCCAGCAAGGCGGCCGTGATTGGTCTAACCAAATCGCTTGCCATTGATTTTGTCAAGCGAGGCATTCGCTGCAATGCCATTTGCCCAGGAACGATTCACAGTCCGTCTCTTAATGAGAGAATCGCCAAACAGGGCAATTTCGAAAAGGCGCTTGCAGGATTTGTCGAACGGCAACCGATGGGGCGGCTGGGAAAACCCGAGGAAGTCGCAGAGCTGGCCGTTTACCTCGCCTCGGACGAGTCGGCTTTTACTACCGGCGGAGTCCACATCATCGACGGAGGTTGTTGTATCTAGCGAAACTTAGTTCCTCTTGTCATCCCGATGGGAGTTCAACGACCAGAGGGATCTGGGCTGCGTTACCAACTCGTTTTGACAGTGAGTGATGGTAGAACCCAGATTCTTCAAGTCGCGCGGCTCCGTTCGGAATGACATAACTTAGTCTATCGCATAAATTCCCTGAAGAACCTTAAGATCTGCTAATCGCTGGATAATACAACGGGCTGCCAGGAGTCTCGACATCGACGCAAGCCAGGTGCCAGCGCGAAAGACTGGCAACCACCATTGTTTTTAATTGGTCGCCGATGAAAGTCACGTTCGTTGGCGAGGAGATTGTGGTGCTCTCCCAGTCCTCAGCGAAAACCGTGAGTTTTCCCTCCGGTGAATAGCGATAGATGATGTCTGGGGTATAGCAGGCAATGTAAAGATTGTTTTCGGAGTCGAACGCCAATCCGTCCGGAATAATGCGAGGCATCTCGACAACCGTCTCCGGAGCGCCTAGCTTTCCGTCGGAGAGAATTGCTCCCTTCGCCACGCTGGGCACATTGGACAACGCTACAAACATTTCTTTCCCCTCCGGGCTGATGGCTAGCCCATTGGGAAACTCCGCGAAGTCGCTGCTTGCGATTTCAGTCTCTCCCCCCGGTCGAATGCAGTAGATGACCCCATCCCCCTGATGCCAACTTCCGGAATCGGCCACATACAAATTCCCTGAAGCATCAAAGACCGGGTAATTGGGAGTAATCATTTTCCGTTCGGAGGAACCATCAGAATAGACATCCACGGAGCCGTCGGCAGTGATCCTCATCACCGCTTTGTTCTTGATATCGCAGGCGTAGACATTACGGTGCGCGTCGAGACAGAGACCTAGAATAAACCCACCGGTGGAGGCAACCGTTTCGAGCGTTCCATCCAATTGAATGCGATAAATCTGCCCCGCTTCCCCGCCGGCATAGACCAACCCATCCGGCCCACGCGAGACACCTTCCGGATGATCCAATCCATCGGCAAAGGTCCGAAAAGATGAAGTAGAGATTTCCGACATATGATTAACCTTGAGAAGAACGATGGACCGCTGGCCGCTTTAATAGCATAACGACTTGGGAAAGATCGTGCCATCACTTGTGATAGCACATACTCCTCAATTAAGATAATCGGAATATGATCAAGTTAGCTTCTGTCGTCTTATCTGAGCGGGACGCACCATGCCGAGATGTGGATATGCCCTGATCCAGATGGCTGCCTGATACTATGTCAGTCATTCCATGCGGCGTATCAATCGGAAACGCTGCAGCCAGCAGTAATTCAATCCGAATATCGCAAGCATTGCAGATGAGGGCTCCGGAACAACAAGTATCGCTCCCCGGATAGTGACGCCGGGCGTGCCAACGGTGTGAACGGCGAAGTACCACTCGTTATTGAGCAGTTCTTCCAGTCGGAATGAGGTCGGGAAGAGTTTTGTGGTGAGTGGGAACGCTTGGGGGAGTACTTCACCGGTGACGGGATTACGCGACGCGTCGCTAGCGTCATATACGCCAGAAAACGATTCGTTCTCATAGTCAATCATCAGGTCATCGTCATCAAAAGCAGGTATGCCAAAGATATTAAGGATATGTGGTCCAATGACATCTTGAACATGGAGATGAATGTGGATCGCAACGACGTCGTTTGGATCGATCCTATTTTCAGCGTCGGGCTTGAGATCAAGACCAAACAACCGAACCGAGTAAGCGAGCTCTGACTGTTCAGCATTGAGGGTGAGCCTGGCGAATCCTGTTGCTGATGAGTCAGAAGGATTGTTCATAACCTGTGATGAATCAAGGATTGAAACAAACTTCGTCTGCCCCATCGCTCGTGAGGGCACAGTGGACAGGAAACATAGAGCGAGAAGGACAATCGTGAGTCTCATGACTACTGCAGAGCAACATTCTCTGTATTACCAGGGCTATAACTTTAAAGGTTAATCACTTAGCGTGGTTGGCGTGCCGAGAAAATACCCAAAGTAGAGAAAGCCCCCAATAGAATCACCACAGTCGATGGCTCTGGTATGGTAGAGCTGGGAGCTAAGGCTGGATACCCGTAGTTCGTCATCCAATCGGATAAACTGCCTAGATTAGGGTCGCGTTGCCAAGCCAGAAAATCTTGTCCATCGACGTCGCCGTCAAAGTCAAAGTCACCCGGTTGTCCAAACTTCGCTCTTATAAATTCGGCAACTGAGGGAATCCCGTTGTTGTCAATGAGGAAAAGCATGTAGTCTCCAGGAGGCGCCTCATTTGAGTTGCTGGTCAATGTGATTTCGACTCCGCCTACAACCTGAGTGACATCCAATCGGTTAGCCCGTTGGCTCCAGTTTTGTGCGTGCGTTGCTGCGCCCGGCACAACTATCAATGCCCTCGCGATATTTGAGCTATCAGGTGTTCCTACGAAGAAGGTCTCACCGTAGCTAACGGCGTCTGGAGCAGATGAAATGGTTGGACGCGAACCGTTGTGCATATATGGGGGCTGATAGATTTCCGCATTATAGTTCTGGACAAACGGTCCCTGATTGTTGTGATCGTGATCTCCCCCGGCAACCAGTACGCTACCATCGGGGAGTAAAATCGCAGTCGAGTGATAGCCGCGGTATATATTGCTCGCTGCAGCGACTTGTGTGACTTGTTGTGTTACCGGATCAAAAATCTCAGCTGTTGTAACAGAACCAGCCGGATCGTTGTTTTTCAAGCTAGTGCCACCAGTGATTAACACGGTGCCATCGGCGAGAATCGTGGCATTGTTCTGTCGACGTGGCTGGGCCATGTTGTTAGCTCCAAAGGTCCACTGCGGATTGGCGTCGTTGAGATCAAGGAGGTGGACTTTTTGAGTTGGGTTACCGCCACCGCCGAGATACGCGACCTTGCCAACGTCGTACATCACGGCAGGACCATAGTCACGCAGTCCGCTGGCGAGATTATCATTGAGGAACGACCACTGACCAGTCCCCGTCACATCCAGCCTTTGTGAATCGCTAGCGAAGTCAGCTAGCATCACTGCGCTTCCGTCAGGCGCAAGCATCATTCTCGGGTATTCCGGGATATATTGAGTTGCATTAGTAAGGTTGCGCCAAGTGTTGGTCTCATGCTCATAAACTTGGGGCAGCGGATTGAGTCTTGTCGGGAAAGGTGGAGAGGGAGAATAGTATCCTGAAGTAACGAGTATGTCGCCGTTGCCAAGCGTTGTGGCACTTGGATACCAACGACCTTGATTCATGGCAGGAACATTGGGAACATTTGGGTCCTGCGAAGCCCACTTACCAGTCCAGGGATCGTAAATATCAGCAGTAGGCTCCCCCCATAGACTCCCCTCAGGTCTTTGTCCTCCTACGACAAACAGTCTGCCATCAGGCAGCCAGGTGTGAGCTGAGCAAAAAATGTTAACTGATGGAAAGGCCGTATCTTCGAAAGAGCCAGTAACAGGGTCCCATATAGCAGAACTAGTTCGCCATGACTGCCAAACCATGACCTTGCCTGTCGGTAGCAAGATTGAATGGATCGCCTCAAGTGGCCAATCAAGTACATTACTCCATTGGCCTTCTACCGAGGGTTGAGCTTGGACTCTGGGCCCACTCATCAGAATTCCAAGCAGAGCAATAGTCAGATACAATTCAATGCGTATTGACAACATGTGACGGAACTATTGCCTTCTCGAACGGTCGAGTAGTGTTAAAGAAAAGAGCAACTTTCCAAGATCTTGAGCAGAGACTAGCCACACTAGTACTCGTGAGGACATCAGGCACATTATTATATCGTTGATCGACGTACAAAGCAATTTCCCCTAGTGCATCCAATCATAAAAATTATTCTGAAAATTTTCGTCCAATTCTTCTGTGCTTAAGTAGTAGCATGCTAGGGGATCTGTGGTTTGCTTGCCGCATGAACTCTCACTCTTGACCTCGATTCAGGCGCGACCGAAGTGATTCTTTCTTCAAGGACTTACAAAACCGAATTGCGCTGGGACTGTTTTCTGGTCATTATCTACTTAACAGCTTTTTTAAGCGATTCTAATACGAGTGCCATAGAGTTCCGCACATTTGACGGATCGGGGAACAACACGGTTTTTCCTCTGGCAGGCGTGGCTGGCGAGCGGGTAGTTCGTTTTGGCTACGATGACGACTACCCGGACCAAATTGGCGATGTGATCACGCGGGTCGGCAAGCCAAACCCGCGGGACGTGAGTAATGCGGTGCTGGCTCAGTCGGAAAGTATTCTCAATACACGTGGGCTATCGGACTGGGTTGTCCATTGGGGACAGTTTCTGACGCATGACATGACACTCATTCGCACCGGGGCGGCATTCAACAAACTGTCGACTGGATCCGTGGGGGATTTCAACATCCCGATTACAGACCCGAATGATCCGCTCGGTCCAGGACCTATAAAGTTCAATCGGTCGGAGTTTGACCCGACTACGGGCGATGGCAGCATGGAGCTTACGCGGAATGGGTTTGAGTTTGTGCCACGTTGGCAGATCAACAGTAATTCCTCCTACATTGATGCTTCAAACGTGTATGGTAGCGATATATCAACGGCTCTTTCACTGAGAACTTTGTCTGGAGGCAAGTTGATTACCTCGGCCGGTGGCCTGCTGCCCGAAACCGACGCACGCGGATTTTTTTTGGCGGGTGACGAGCGTGCAAATGAGAACGTTGGGCTTACTTCGATCCACGCTTTGTTTATCCGTGAGCATAACCGTCTGGCGGAGTTAATCGCGGCACAAGATGGAGCGTTATCGGATGAAGAGATCTATCAACGCGCTCGAAAGATTGTGGGTGCAGAGATGCAGGCGATCACCTACAACGAGTTTCTACCTGCCTTGATAGGCGGAGCGGCTCCTCTTGCGCACGACTTCGCCTACGATGCTTTTAATGATGCATCTATCACTCTCGCCTTTTCAACAGCGGCTTTTCGATTTGGCCATAGCATGCAATCTCCTCAGTTGGCAGTCGTGAATTCCGATGGGACGAGTGCCGGATCACTCGACTTGGTTCAAGCGTCGATGAATCCAAGCCTTTTGTCCAACGACCCTGAACTCGCAAATAAACTCCTCAAAGGTTTGGCAAGCCAAACGGCCCAAGAAAACGACGCCAGGATGGTCGACGAGCTTCGAAATATGTTATTGAGACCCCCTGGTTCGAGCATCCCACTTGACCTTGCCGCACTGGATATCCAACGGGGACGCGATCACGGTCTATTGAACAGCTACAATCGAGCGCGGATCTCCTACGGCCTTCCCCCCCTGGCTTCGTTTGCAGGCCTGACTTCTGATCCTGTGCTCCAAGCTCAGCTTATGAATGTATACGGAACTGTCGACAACCTCGATATGTGGGTCGGGATCATTTCAGAAAACCACTTGCCTGGATCGAGCATGGGCGAGCTGGGCACCTCTATCCTCAATTCGCAATTCCGCCGGCTTCGCGATGGTGATCGTTTCTTCTATACAGGTGACCAGTTCTTCGACGACCCATTGATCGCATCGCTAGTGGATCTCCAGAACCACACCCTCAGCCAAATAATCCGGCTTAACACCGGCATGTCGGTGCAAGACAATGTCTTCTTCGTTATTCCTGAACCCTGTGCATTCGTGCTGATTCTGTCGGGCATCTTGTTCAATTGGAGGTGCCTGGGGACCAGATGAAATTGACCATTCGACACGCCATCGCCGCAAAACAAGGCCTTTTGATGCTGGGTATATTACCGAAGGAAGTACCTTGTTGAAGGCTGCCTTTTCAGCGGTGTGTTATCGCATTTGATCGGAAATATATCATGTTTCTACGATTTCAGCCAAAAATAATGTCCAATTTATGGGTTAATCGGCTGTCACCAATATACGGGGGCCAGTGCCTTCAATAGTGCCGAGGCTTTGACAAGCGTGTTCAAGTCTGAATCGCATTATTACTGGTCTGCGGGAAGTTTGAGAAAAGCTGTAGTCTTTCTGCATATATTTGCAGGTGGGCAGTGGTTTTTATTGGGTTGTTTCTGATTCCCAGGCCCCATTCTGTTCCAATTTGACTACTCTGAGAAAAACAACGGCTGCGTCGGTTCGATGTGGGGGAGGTCTAATGAACACAAGCACATTCACACGTCCCTTCTGGATTGCCAAGCAGGCTCTCTCATTGCTGGCGATTTCTTTCATTCAATGTATTGTCTATGGCCAAACAGGTTTCGTCGAAGACTTCACCGGCCCCACTTTGGACCCTGCCTGGGTACAGGCGGGTTATGGTGCCGGACATCTTGGGATCAGTGGCGGATCCTACGAAATGACGGCCATTCAAGGTGGTGGCGGGAACCCGAAATTACAGCGGGTCCGCTCAATACTTACACACATGAGATCACGGTGACCCTCGATCCGTTTTTCCTGACGGGATCGGGAGGAACGCAGTCCGATTTTAAGTGGAAGAGCTTTGGGCCGAACGGATTCATGGAATTCGTGTTGAACAGCTTCGGAAACATGCGGCTCTTCCACAATGATGGTGTCAGCGGCGGAAACATCCAGCCCAACACCAACCTCGGCATTGTCGAAGGCGATGTTCTCCGCCTGAAGACCGTCTACGACTCTGGCACGGACACCATCAACGTCACGTATTCGCTCAACGGCGGGGGCGATGCTCCCTTCTACTCGGGTGGCGGAATCAATGGTCCTATCGGCGACACCATAGGTAATTTCGTTGAGGTCGAGCTATTCAAGTGGGGATCGGTGCAGAATGTACCGGTTATCGCGATTGACAGTTGGAATCTCAATGTTATCCCGGAACCAGCTTCAGCAGTTCTCTTGGGAATCGCAAGCCTATCCTTGCTCGGCTATCGCAGGCGATAGCGGATTGCCAGATTCAGCAAATCAAATAAAGCGACTGAATGGTATTAGGAGTAAGGTCGAATATACTATGAAATTGCATGTCCATGGGAGTATCTTCCGGACTTTCATTTTCAGTCAGGTTCTGATTCCGATTGTGATAGCTGCTGTGGCGTGTGCTGCTAACGGACAACCAACAGCTTTCGTGGAAAACTTTACAGGGCCTGTTTTGGACCCGGCCTGGACCCAACTTGGCGATCCCGCTGGTCATCCCACAGTCATTGCCGGTTCGTACGATATTACAGATGCTCATGGACAACCCGGCACGAGCCTCAGACGCTCCACGGGGGGCACAGTCAGCTCATTCACCCACGAGATCGAACTCGTTCTCAACCCCCATCTCCTTATGGGATCGGGAGGTACCCAGAGTGATTTCAAGTTCAGATCCTCTGGCGCCGATGGGGTCCTAGACGTTGTGTACAATAGCTTCGGACATCTGAGAGTCAACCACGCTGATTTTAACACAGGCAGCAGCGACCACATCGCAGGAGGTTCCCCCAACAACATCACTATCGGGTATACCGATGGAGATACCCTGAAACTCAGAGTCGACTACCACGGTGGAACGGATACCATTGACGTAACGTATGCTCTTAATGGTGGAACGCCAGTTTCCGTCTATTCTGGTACCGGTATCGACGGCCAATTTGGTGATGTGATCACAAGCTCTGTGGAGGTTTTGGTATTCAAGTTTGGTAACAGTACGCCTACCCAAACTGTTGCCGCGATCGATAACTGGAGTCTCGGCGAGTTAGCCAGTGGGACTCCCGGCGATTTTGACGTCGACGGTGATGTGGATGGAGCGGACTTCTTGATTTGGCAACGCGGAGAATCTCCCCTCGGAGGCACATCAGCTGAACTTGCGGACTGGCAAAACAACTACGGCCCAAATCCGCTGGTCGGGGCTACGTCAGCAGTACCCGAGCCGAGTTGCATGCTCTTGATGCTTACGTCCACTGCATTGCTAGGGCTCAGACGAAATGGTTGGCGAAGGCACTAGTAGCGGTTTCTGAATTTGATTTCAGCTATTGTGAGCTGTAGACGGTAGCCGCGAGTGACTTCTATTCTTAGCCCTAACACACGTTTACCCGATGGTAGCCCACCCAGCAGGTACCCGGCGGCAGTTTAGCTTCCTTACCAATTAGAAGAAAGAATAAGCATCAAGGAACTCGGTGCTTCTTTTTAATGGGGTTAACTCTTAGAGATATATATCTCAGAATCACAGAGACGGCATTAAAGGCCGTCTAAAGAAGCTCTGCGTCTTAGCGTCTCTGCGCGAGACTATTTTGGTTGCGGCCTCTGGCTGCGGGGGGAGAATCCGCGGCCGGTAGATTTGTGTAGACAGTGAGTAGCACGGCCAATCTATCCTGAGCATCACCTTTAATGAGCTTTCGATGGTGAGTGTCTATCGCCAAAGTGGAAAGCTTCTGGGCCTCGAGATGAAACCGTCTCTTGCGATACCTCTTTCTAGCTTACTGGGTCGAACTCCAGCTTAAAGACGACTAGTTGGCATATTTGGAAAGGCCAAAGACTAACTCAGTTATAGGTAACTGCATATACTTGCCACTGAAACAAGCAGCTTGATAAAATTGGCGACGTTACGAGTTGGGATCGGTTCCTGGCTCAACCCTAAGGCAAGTCCAGTTTGAGATGGAGTAAATTTAATGAAGCGATTTTATATTACCGCGGCACTCGTTGCATTCTCACTATCTTCCACAGCTAATGCGGAAGTGTTTATTATATCCGAATATGTCCCTGGTTTTAGTACTCCGGATGAAGCGTTGACAGGTACAAATTTTAGCGCCTTCCAGATTTCTGCTATTACAAGCGATCCACAAGATGTAATTACTGCTGTTGAAATTAGTATTACTGGGCCACTCCACCAACGTTGGGCTGATATTAGCTTTGACGGATTTCCTGATCCAACTCCAGTTGGTGCTCCTGCGAATGGTCGCGGCGATAGCCATTTAACTCCCCTCGCCGGAGCCTTGATTGGCTCTGCTCCTACAGAAGACAATAGTGGCGCTGGCAGTCCAATCCCTAATACCGGATACTTTTATTACGGGCTTGGAACCTTCCTCAGAGGTGCTTGGGGCATCCCGGGCTCACTGCAGAGCAATACAGTTCAATTGGCTTATATCGTCACTAAGCCTATTACGATAATCGATCTAGAGATCACTACTCGACTAAGTGGTACTTTTAGCTCCCAATGGATCTATGAGCCCGAGCCTGCAAGCCTGACACTTGCCGGGCTTGCCATGGCCAGCTTGACTTTGGTTCGCCGCCAATCGAATCTGTTCAAACCACTAGGTTGACTTCCAGCACCAAAACCAATCTACCACCTTTGAGCTAAAGTAGAGGCTATGAAACTTCGACTCTTAACACGGCACAATAAAAACTTCTTTATATTCGCTCCGTTCGTCGACCCCAAAAGATCGAGCTATGCCGAGGAATTTGAGTTATACGCACCAAAAGTCATTTCCTTCTACCGACAGCTCGAAGTGGAATCTGGCCTCTGGGCTGTTGCACGAGAAAAGGGGTTTGAAGGAAAAGAGTACGGCAAGGACATAGAATACGAGATCGAGGTCGATGCAAGCCGAGTTATAGCCTGGATAGATACTCGGAAATGGGATCCCTACGTTACGAACGACTCAACTGCAGTGGCTGAATTCACCGATTTCTCGCATACTCCCAGGGAATATGAATCAACTACTATACTTGTGAGTGTTCCTCTGAGCGAAGACGAACTGATTGAGAGGAGACTAATACCAGAGTGTGTGCCAGAAGTAGAAGTAACGAATTGGGAAGAAATGGAAATGAGAAGATCTCATCGCAAACGTCCCTAATGTGTTATTGCTCCCAGACTTTTCTCCGGCAGGTTGCAAAGAGAGGAATCCCCATTTTGTAAACCGATTCGTTACTGGTTGCCAAAGCAGGTGACAGAATCAAGGCAAGCAAGACCTTCAAAATCAAAATCGTACTCGATCCTTTTTGACCAATTGATGAGTCCAAGATCAATAGCAAATCCATACAATTGACTGATTGGATTGAATCAGTCTCCTAAATGGTAGCAGTGCGAAAATGCCAGAGCGTGAAGTATTTCACGCTCTGGCTGACATCATAAATGATCAAGAAGAGACTTTCAATGCTTCCAATTCAAGGATCATTCCGAAAGTTTCATACACAAGGCTGTATGCCGTCTCAGAACGCGCAAGCAATCGGGAATCGTTCCCATTGTCTTTTAAAGTGCCCTTATAAGTTCTCATAAGCAAGGGCAGATTACGCTTAAGAAAATCGATTGGATCAATCTTCCAGAACAAGCATCCCTCATCATTAATTTCCAGTAGTCGTCTGAGGCCGACGAGAATCGGTATAAAAAGCGCATCCGAAAATTTGGTATCGATTGGCACTTCAAAGTATTTAGTAAAATACTGACGACTATCAGTCGAGCATTTTCGACCTACGTTCTCCAACGAATTGAACCTTCCATTTGCATCGTTGTAGGCAGTTGGAAAATTCTGCTCGAGCCAATCATAGCATTCAATAATTTCTGCTGTGCATCTAATTGCAGACGCAATAAGTCTGCCATTTGCTCCACAAAGCTTATATAAATTCCCTTCAGGTTTTGCAACTGCACGGTATACTCGATGGAAATAGTCTGTGCATTTGGCAGTACTATTGTAAACCTGCTTAAGGTCTAAGCGGTTGGGAAAATCATGAAGGCTCTCATCGTCATGAAGTGGTTTTGCAGCTTCATATACAGGAATGCACGCGAGCGCGACCACATCTTTCACCCTGATGCAAGTACCAGGAGTATTGGTTCGCCATTCGATTAACTCACGAATTCGATCAGTTGGCATCGCTTCTTTCAATTCCTCGTACATTCCAACGAAGTTTGACTTAGTTTCATCAGTCAATTGGCAATTGTTGTTACGAGCGTCGGCAATCGAATGAATCATTGAATCGTATTCGTTTGCACTCGTACCATCTCCTGGATAAAGAATTTCAATTGGTACGTGAAATGTGATATCCAGGTTCTGCGCAACTTCTATTGCTTCATCTCGCCAATGATTCCATGCTATTGTTAGATCGTCCCAATTTTTTATCTTGGTGAGAACCTGATCGTGCATCTCTGCTGCACGCATCATCAAAAATAACAGACAGGAAAATGCGGTATGGCCACCGTTAAGAATTCCACGAGGACTGTCCTTGCTGTCAACTGGATCAAAGACTATTTCCGCGCGATCCCTGTCCAGTGATAAATCTACAGATGATGCAGCAACAAGCACTCCATTATTCTGGTATCGAAATTTATCGGGATCAGTTTCCAAGCATTGCAGCATGTCGCGTACTTGGGGATTTAATGACGGCAAACGCGGATCGGCCGCGAGAGTACATGAATTGTACAGTTTTACCAATTCGGTTGCGGCCAAATACCCTTTTACTCGGGATATCGGAGCAGATTTCTCAGTGCACTTGTGACCAATACGTACAATTACCTTCGAATTGCTAAGTGGGGACATTTCAACACCTTTCTGAATGAATAAGGTGCCGGAAAGAAATGGTGCGAGGCCTGCGACAACACGCCGCAAAAACAAAATACACACCTGCATTAGAAGATCGCAAAAATCTTGCAAGTCAACCAACGTCAGAATGCTGACATTTCCTCAACCACCACCCATCCGGGCAGTTCATGGACGTATTATGCGGATTTAGGAAAGCGTGTCAAGCACCTACAACCGATTGCAGAGTCCAAAACGGTCAGCGATATTCTAATCATTATCTGGAAATGTGTGATTACTTCGCCTCGCTCTATACCAGCTACTTGGTCACTTGATCTTAACAGTGGTCGCAAGTGACTAGTGCTAAAGATTTTAGTGACTGATGCGAATGCACGCAAAGCAGGTAAAACATTCAATCCACAGGGTTTTCCACAGACCACCAGCGCACGAAAAAGGGTCACCTCGGTACAATCTCAACCGAAATGACCCTGAGATTTTAGGCTTGCCGCAGAGGCAAAAAGTGGCGGGGGCCGGATTCGAACCGACGACCTCGAGGTTATGAGCCTCGCGAGCTACCTGGCTGCTCCACCCCGCGTCATTTGGAATCAACTATTCTACACTCGAACTCGACCGCTCGACAAGTGGCAATTTATCGAAAGGGTTCACCCACTCGCTGCACTGCGACGATGAATATTGCCCCATTTTCGGACCAGCTCGATTGTGAACTTGAAGATTTTTTTCAGACCTGCATGCGGGCGAGCCTGCCCCGAGCAGCTTTCCCAATCCGCAGGATCGGCAGGGCGTGACTTGCTGGAAAGCAGCAACTCGCGGGAAGTCGAGGGACTGACAATGCGGGGATTCCGATGAATGGTGATGACGAGGGTGAGGTGGCGCGTGGCGGGGGAGGAAAAACCGAGACTAGCGCCTGCGGCTCAGGGATAGTGCTAAAGAAGTGAATGACCAATTTTCAATGACCAATGACCAAATCCTTCGTTTTCCACCGAAATTGGTCATTGGTCATTGGTCATTGGACATTGGGAATTCCTGAGGCGGGGTGGGCAAACTTGCCGGTAATCGAAGGCAGGATTAGACTTAAAGTAGGCGCGTTGTGTCGCCTGGGAACGGAGATAAGTTTATGCCTGCATCGGAGCCTCGCCCTGTTATTGGCGACGATCTCCCCGCTGTGGTTGTCCCGCCACCAGCGCCCCCACCTCTGGCGGACAAAAACAAAAACCCCGCTGCGCAGAAGAAGCGAAAGCGGCCCGAGAAGAATCCGCTGCCACCCTTGAGGCTGCCGATCCATTTGCTTACAGAATACCCACACCGGCCATTCAGTATCGCACTGCCCAGGCTGGTGGTGATCATCTTGGGATTGATCTTCATCACGCCCCCCACCCGCGATGATCTGGTTCTGTTGTTCGACTACTATGACAACGAAGATCCTCTGTCGGAGGGGGGTGATTTTGAAATCCCCTTGGATTCACCCGAAAAAATGATCGAAGATGCCCTGGTAGCCGAGCCAATCCCGCAGATTGCCGAGCCGGTGGCACTCTCTCCGACGGCCGACGACTCTCCACTATTGGATCGTGCCATGCCGATAACCACGGACCCAATTCAAATGGCTCTCTCCGGTCGAGAAAAGGGGATGCAGGGTGCCTTGCTGGATGCCTATGGAGGAACCGCCGAGACGCAACATGCCGTGATGGAGGCCCTGCGTTGGTTGTCGCGGAATCGCAGCAAGAACGGTACGTGGAGTCTGCAGGGACCCTACGATGACGGCGCGAGAGATGAGAATGTCGAAGCGGCTACTGCGATGGCGCTGATTGCCTTTCAAGGGGCAGGCTACACGACCCAGGGCGACAAGCATGAGCCGTTCACCGACGTCGTAACTCGGGCATGGGCGCGGCTGCTGGACAGACAGGATGAGCATGGGAATTTTTTCAAGTCTGGACAGGGAAACCAACAGCTTTACACCCAGGCGCTCTGCACGATCGCGTTATGTGAACTCTATGGCATGACCCGCGATGAGAGCCTGCGCGAGCCGGCCCAGCGAGCGGTCGACTATTGCGTGAGTGTGCAGGCACCCGAGGGGGGTTGGAAGTATTTTCCCGGCACGGGAAGCGACCTCTCGGTGACGGGCTGGTTTGTAATGGCCCTGCAGAGCGCACGGATGGCGGGAATCAATGTCCCCACACCCTGCCTGGATCGCATCGAGAAGTTCCTCGACTCGGTGAGCCATGAGTATGGTAGTCAGTATGGGTATCAGCCTGAAAGTGGGCCGACCGTGAGCATGACGGCCGAGGGATTGCTCTGCCGACAATACTTGGGCTGGCAGCACGACGACGAGCGACTGACCTTGGGGGCAGACCTGCTGTTGGAACATCTGCCTAAGTGGGGCAGGAATCGTGACGTTTACACCTGGTATTATGCCACCCAGGTCTGCCACCACATGGAAGGCCGGCATTGGCGGACCTGGAACGA
Organism: uncultured Planctomycetaceae bacterium; assembly: GCA_937925545.1. GTDB lineage: Bacteria > Planctomycetota > Planctomycetia > Pirellulales > Lacipirellulaceae > Bythopirellula. The sequence goes on along the minus strand of CALALR010000005.1, from coordinate 296 downwards.
TGTGATGAAAACCGTGATCCCACAGCACCAGGTGCAGGAAGGTCGGGAGCGCGGCAGCTGGGATCCGCAGGGTTTCCGCTGGAACACAGAAGGGGGACGGCTGTTTGTGACCTGCCTCTCGACCTACATGCTGGAGGTCTACTACCGGCATCTGCCGATCTATCAGATGGAACTGATTGGGGGTGGGCTGTAGGGTGGAATTCTATAAACTGCTTCTCGAAGATGAAGAAGGCCCAATAAGTAATGTCCAATGACCAATGTCCAATGACCAATGTCCAATGACCAATGTCCAATGA
>CALALR010000004.1 GCA_937925545.1 uncultured Planctomycetaceae bacterium | reverse complement strand
GCCTTCAGAAATGCCAAAAAAGGCGTACTCTTCACGCAATGAGAACTGCCATTATGGCAACCAAATAAGGGACTGCCAAAATGGCCGGCAAAAAATCTCCGGGATTGCTTCTAAGGATTCCTATACCCCTTTGGGGCTCCATGCCCCCACCCCTCGGGTGGTAGGCAGGATTTTGGTCCTCCTGAATCCTGCTGCTGAGAGTATGGCAGATTTTAGCATTTCCACCAATACCCACCCACCACGTGTTTGCTGTGATGGATGGGATGGTGGATTTTCTTTTTGTATCAGCGCATTCATTCCTTTGCTTGCGCTTCGTTCCTGTCTTTGATCTCCTTTTTCAGGACGCGTGCTTTCCCTTGTGCTTGGAACAGCGCTCTTGCGAGTTTGGTTAGCGCCTCGTTCCGTTGTTGGGGCTGGATGTCTTGAAGGATGTACTTGCAGGCGTCATCTGATAGCCAAGCGCCTCTTGCGTTTGATCCTGCTCGGGTTACTCGTACTCCGGTCATTACTTGTCCGTTGGGTACTCGTTCGCCTTTGACGGTTTTGTTTCCTTCGAAGGCGTCACCTGTGAAGTTGGTTTCGGCGACCATTCCTTGGCTTGCTACAACTTGGTCGTATTCGTCTGGGGTGATTTCGCCGGCCATGGCTGCGTCGGTTGCTTCTTCTACGGTCATGGTTGCGAGGAGTTCTTGTCGTTCCTCGTCTTCTCGTTGCCTTCGTTCTTCGAAGGTTTCCTTTGGTTCCTCCTTTTTGGGGTTCTGTGCTTGCTTTGCGGCAAGTGCGGGGTGTACTTCTGCGGTACTCATTTTGGGGTTACTCCTTGGTATTTGGGGAGCAACCACCCCTGGCTACTCTGCAAGGGGTGTTGTCCCCTCTCGTCCTTTACTCCGTCACGGCCACCGTGTGGTGGCAATGGATTGGGAATCTTTCTGTTCTGCGGATTAGGCGTCCCTCTTCGTATGCTTCTGTGCGTTGGTGGCTGTAGGGTGATTTGGTCCAGCCTAGGCCTGCTAGGTCGGGCAGGGTGTTTTGGCTGGCTGGCTTTGGCGCTCTTGGCTCTGGATCCTTTTCCCAGATCTTCCGCCCTGTTTTGGCTGGCTTACCGCTCTGATGGGTGGCTTGTGGTTCCTGGTAGCTGGTGAGCGCTCCGGATGGTCCGCGATAGCGGAAGTGGCGGGGCGCTCTTGTCTTGTGTGGCTGGGGGATCTTGCGGCGTGAGCGTCTTACGTAGTCCCTGATTGCCTTCAGCGCTTCGCAGGCGATGTCGGCGGGGATTGATCGTGGCTGGTACTCTAGGGCGAGTCGAGCGCCGTCTACGGTCCTTTTGGCTCGCTGCTTCGCCTTCGCCACGTTGTGGCGTCTAGCTCGGTCGCTTAGTCCCTTCTGGGTCTGCATCTCCTTGGGGGCGAACAACCACCCGATTGTGGCTTCGTCCAGTAGCTCCGCGATCCGCTGATACGCTGTCGCCAGTCGCATCGGGGATCCGTCTACGTCTTGGATCGTTCCCCGAATCTCTCCGGTCTCGGGGTCGCATTCGGGCGCTTCGTCGTCCCTGTGTAGCTCCACCCCCTCCTTTGCGGCTAGGTCGTTGCCTATCCAGTTCTCTTCGCCTGATCGGACCACTCGCCGCGCGTCGTACTGGTCTCCCTCGTAGTCGGTCTGACGGACGAAGGTGATTTGATGGTGACTGATGATCTCTCCATCTTCTTGGCGCCTGTGGCTGAGCGATCCGCGTACGTCTAGCGCCGCTGTCCACAATGCCCGGTAGAGATAGGTCGGCAAGGGGAATGGCTTGCAAGGCGTCTTGTCGTCTGCGCTGCCGCCATTCCTCACGTAGGCCGCTCTCTCCGTTGGGGCGAGTTGCCAAGCAAGGTCAAGTATCTCCTGACCAGCGTCCTCGTGGTTCGCGGAATAGCGCAGTCCGCCCATTCCAGGGTCGGCTACTCCCCGCTGGTCCTTGAACCACTTGCGTGCTCGGCGAATCGCCCAAGCACGCATAGCGCGGTGGTGGGCTACAAAGTCGTGGTCGCACAACTCGCGGTAAAGCTTCGGGACTGTCATCGGTCGTGGTCCTCCTGTGGTCCGCCCCTCCTCCGCCATCGCTCCCGACCTTCGGCAATTGCCGCTCCCCGGGGTTGGTCGCTGCCGCTGTCGCCTTCCGGCTGTGGCCGGTCCTCGTGGCTCGCGGCGGAGTGGGGCCAGTCCAGCGTCGAGCGCCGGACCATCATGGTTGCGCCAGCCAACAACTGGTTGGCGATCAACCATGATTGTAAACCAAAACAATCAACGCGTCAAGCTGTAAGTCTGTACACTGTACGGACTTACACTTACTTCGCCCGCCTCGACATCACCCTCGGTGCGGCAGCATTTCACCCCTCGTGCGGCAGTTTTTAAGGAGCCTGCTTGATGAGCAACACGACAACAGACCTGTCTTTTTCCTGCAACGGAACCAGCTACGCGGGGATCGCTCCGGTCAATCTCTACAACCGAGAGGCCCTCACCAGGGCGTTCAAAGCAGAGCACCCGGAATCGTTACTGGTTCTCGTCCAGAATGAGGACGTGTACGACTTGTGGGTGGTGCAAGCTCCTGCGTTCGTGAATGTCGTGGAGCAATACTACATCGACCACGAATCCTGGGCGGCGTCGCCATTTCGGTGCTTCCTGTTCGAAAAGAACATGGCTCCCACGCTGCTCGACGTTTAAACCAAACCCTTAGTGGATCCTGTGAAATGAATGTCTTCGCGTGGCTCGCCCCCCAGATCAGTGAAACCGATTGGCAGCGTCTCAACCAGCGGAGACATGAACTGATCGACAAGGAGGTCACCAAACAGGCAAACGCCTTAGAAAAAAACGAACTGCAATCTCTTCAACGAATGCTCAGAGCTTACGACGGGGAGGTGACTGCCCATGATCTAGCCCTGCAGATCGTGTGCGTTGAACAGGACATCCGAAGGATAACCCGTGAATCCTTTCCCTAGGACCCTAAACCCAGGCCCTTTCGAGGGTCTGGCTTTAGCGCCCTTGCACTGCACTGGAGGACCACATGCTCACCAACGAACAGCTCGAACTGGCCGCTGTCGCAGCAGAAACGTGGGCGGACCGCACTTCGTCTAGGTGCGCCACAAGCCACTTCGGAAAACCTAGAGCAGGCCAAAAGGCCATCCCAGCACCGGAAGCTGCAGCCTCCGGAATACAGCCGACGAATGGCCATCTTTCTTTAAAAGACCTTCAAGTGGTGAGCGACATGATGGAAGAGCTGTGGAATCTCTTCCCGAACTACTCTGCGACCATTGACTGTGGCCTTGGCGACTCTGTTGCGGAGCGATTTCGCCACGAAAAACGAGGTGTTCTGTTTCACGAGTGAGAAGAAAATGAACAAAGAACTCGCCGTGCTATGCGTCCTAGCCGCAACGATCGTTGCAGCTGTCACATGGGTCGCAATCATCACTTGGTAGGACCAAATCTTTCTTGCTCATTTTGAACAAGAAAGATTCTAATCTGCTGGCGCACAACAACTTAGGAGGACCACATGTGCCCGTATGACAATTCTAGCCATCCGAAAATTAGCGAGAAAGACGCCTTAAAGATCGGAAAGTCAGCCGCAAGCATCTCAATGATGGCTGCGACGATCGCCGGGAGCTGCGGCAGCGAGGAGCCTTCATCGCTCTATGAGGTCAACGATCTCCTGATGGAGCTGGAGAGCCAGCTCCTGGAGGCTGAAGGATTCTTAGCAGAAGCCTCTTGCCAAGGCGTCGAGCCGGACGAAAACCCGCCCCAAGCGAACCATCGAGATCGCCTCGAACTGGGAGCGGTAATCTTGTTGCACTCCAAGTCAGCCTGCAGTTTTGTGACCACCCTGCTCAGGGAGCTAAGCGAGCGAGCTTTGTCGTTTGCAGCGATCAAAGAACTTATGTCGAAAGCGCGTGGCTCGACTGAGTCTCTCTCCGAGGTGGTCAACTGGTGCTTTGGAGCGGCTGAGGAGAATGGCTGGGATAACCCTGATGTCATCAAGGCGATGAAGATGGTTGTCCCTCTCATGAGTCCGGAACTCGTCTCGTCGCTCAACGACGATGTGCACGCGAAGTACGAGCGACTGCGAAGCACCGTCGAAAGCGCAGAATAGTGTCGCGGGCTGGAAGCTAGGGTTGCGGGTCTGCCGCAGTCGTGAGGCTTCAGCGCCTCCCCTAGCTCTTTTCGCGTCCGTTCAGTGGTCCTAGCGGGTGCGCAGCCATCCTCTCTCATTTCGCTGGAGAGGGGCTGCTGTGCATCCACTCTGGATGTGCTACTTTGAATCCCTTCAGGAGGACCACCATGGCGACGACGCGAAAAAACGGCAGGAAAAAACGGCTGCCCGAGTCGGTGTCTGTAGAAAGACACAAGAGCAGTCGAATTTTGCTGCCGGAGAAGATGACGCTCAAAGCGGGATCGAAGTGGCTCGCCAAGAAAGCTGAGGAGGAAGAGAAGGAGGTGGCCTTGAGCTACGTCCTCAATTGCTTCCCCTTGGATGGCGCAGTCGCGTTCTCGGATGCAGTCGAACACATGTACGGGTTCGCCTGCAAAAAGCCGACTCCTGGGTTCTTTGGCCCAGAGCCGCCGCAACTCATTTCCGTTCCCATCGGACCGAAGGAGTCGCGAACGGTCCTCTGGGGACGAATGGAGGTCCCAGACATTGAAGGGCACATTGAATGTGGCCTTCACCTGTCGGGATCAGGCGCGGCTTTCCAGATCTCCGGTGTGGTGGTTCAGCGGGACGTTCACTTGGTGGACAAGCTCGTTGAACTCACCAAGGAATGGCTGGCCAAAAACTCGATCTACAAAGGTCAGGCGATTCGCCTCGACCTAGAGTGGATGCGAGATTTTGACCCACGGGGATTTGACCCGGTTGCCAACGCGCCGTCATTCTCGATCAACACTGAGGAGGATCGGGAGCTTATCTTCTCGAAAGAAGTGTACGACGTTATCGACGATACGTTGTTCACGCCCATCCGCGATACTGATCTGTGCCGAACCAACGGCGCCTCTCTGAATCGCGGAATTCTGTTGTTTGGAGAATACGGTTGCGGGAAAACGTTGACCGCGACCGTCACCGCCAAACTGTGCGTGGAGAATGGCTGGACGTTCGTCTATCTGAAGGATGTCCAAGATCTAGCGAACGCCCTGCGCATCGCTAGCGATTACTCTCCCGCTGTTTTGTTCGCTGAGGATATCGACCGGGCGGTCGGCTCCCAGCGAACAACCCGAGTCGACGAGATCCTCAACGTGCTGGATGGAGTCGACACCAAGGATGCGGAGATCCTGACCGTCCTGACAACCAATCACGTGGAAGAGCTGAGCCAAGCACTTCTCCGTCCTGGTCGTCTAGATGTCGTCTTGCCGCTCGGAAGGCCAGATGCGGACGCCGCCAAACGGCTTGCGCAGCTTTACGGCAGGAAGATGTTCTCCGACGACACGGATTTCGACGAGATTGGTGAGCTTCTGGCCAACCACCTTCCCGCTGAAATCGAGGAGGCGGTTGGTCGTGCTCGCTTGAGCACCATCCGTCGCCTTTCTCACGAGGGGACTGTCCCCGAAAACGGTCTCATCGAAGGAGCGATGAACCACCTTGATGTCCGCTGTGCAGCGACTGCGATGGAGCTGCAGCACAACATGCTTATGCCGAAGGGCCTCGACAAGAGGACTCCGGTTGAACGTGCTGCAGCGGAGATGGGTCTGGCGATTGGAAGCGCCATCAACCCAGAAAAAGTCGCAGTCGCGCTTATCGAAACGTTGCGTCAGCTCGGCAACTCCCACGGAGACTTGCTGAACGCCGCCGACAGCGTTTGGGAATCTGCGGAGTACAAGCCTTAGAGACCCCAGCCTCGCCCCTGAACCATTCGGGGGCGAGGCGATTTTAGGACCAAACCAAATGCCACTCAAAATTAACATCCAGTCCGAAACGATGAGGCACATCTGCCACATGGGCAGGATGTTTGACGAGCAAGACCAGCGGGCGTTTGTCTCTATCGAAGCAGACCCTGGGGGGCGCGTGTTCGCGATCGCACCAACAATCAATGAAATCTGGGCCGTTGATCTGAGAATGGGCGTCACCCGGACCGAACCCGCAACCTTCACATTGCTGAGCCTCACGCCACGGGATGCGGAGAGGCTGGCGAAGGCTCTCCCCGACAAGACAGTCTCAGTCTCTGTCTCAAACAACGAAGCCTCTTGGAAAGTCCGCGCACAGAAATCGTTCGGAGGCGCTCAGGAGTTCTTTCGTCGGCCAGTCGATCCATAGCTGGACCAAACCGACGAGATTTCATCTGGTGCGATGGTTGAGCTGGACGCGTTTCTTACTGCGACGGATCCGTCTTCAATGAAAATCCGGATCGATTCGAGCGGTGTTTCGTTGAGGGGACCACGGGCTGAGGAGCTTGCCACGAACAAAGGAATCCAGATGGCCACTTCGCTGAAGGGCATCAGGCGGTGGTGCCATTTCTGCGCACAGCTCGGCCATGATAACGCCGTGTTCGCTGAGATCGATAATGGCCACTTCGCCGCCCGCAGCGAAGGCTTGAACCATGTCGTTTACGGAATTTTCGCCGGAAAAGAATTCGAGTTTTCTCGTGATGACGACATCTGGCCAGGATTCATGATCCAAAACGACGCAACTGACGATTTTCGTCCCGTAACCCTGGAGTAGTAATCATGAGTCACGTTGAAGACGTGGCGGCTAACATCGACGATTTAGCCGCTCTTGAGACAGCTGCGAAGGAGTGCGGCTGCGAGCTTGTTCGCGGCCAAAAGACCTACCGGTGGTACGGTCAGCACGTCGGCGACTACGCCATGCCTGAAGGCGTGACGGAGGCTGACTTAGGTAAGTGCGACCACGCCATCCGAGTAAAGGACGCTGACTCTCGAACGTACGAGATCGGCGTCGTCGCGAAACCGGAAGGCGGCTACCGCCTGCTATACGACTTTTGGCAGGGGGGATACGGCCTGATGGACAAGGTTGGCGAGAAATGCACCAAGCTCACGACCGAGTACGGCGTGGCTAAGGTGTGCGCAAACGCCTACAAGCACGGCTACACAGCTCAGCGTGTCGAGCAAGACGGCAAGACCTACGTTGACGTGTACACGCGCTAGTAGTCCCATACCCGCCAACGAAACCCATCTGAGGATCGAAGAGATGATGAAGAAAGTACGAGTGGAGATCCGCCCGGACGGCTCCGCAAAAGGAGAGGCCCACGGCTACAGTGGCAAGGGCTGTCAGGCGGACGTTGAGAAGATGCTGGAAGGCTTTGGCGACACTGTCGACGCCAAATCAAAGCCTGAGTTTTACGCCAAAGCGCCGGTTCAAAACCGGAAGCTCAAGCAGTAACTGACCCTGAGCGAATGGTGGCGTCGCGAGTCGCTACCATTCGCCGAGGGAGGGCTGCCGATGAATTCACATGCCATAGTGACGTACGACGGAATTGTTAAACGCATACACGCGTCTTTATGGGGCCTGACTACATGCCCAAGGTGCGGCGGCGAAGCTGATAATGAACCGCATCACATGCGCACGTGTTTCTGCGATATTTGCGGCTGTCTGTTTTACCCTCTTGAAGAGGTCCAGAAATGAACGGAGGACGCTTTTGCGTCGTTACGTCGATCGGGTGTAATCCGCGCGCCCTTCCATCCCTTTGGGGAAACAAGTTCTGCCCCGAATGCGGATGCATGAACCAAGCCATCTATTCCTCATCGTTCCATTTCTCTTGCAAAAACTGCACGCTATTAGTTCGGGGGGGGGGACGAGATTGATGAAGACTTTTACCGAACAGGGTAGTTTTGGTTCGCACGTAACCACGACCTGTTGGTCAGGCAAAATCGCAAACAAGGCCTCTCTTTGGGGTGCCGGAGTGTGCCCAACGTGCGGACAAAAAACCGTCAGTTTCTATACGCTTAGCTTTAATTTCTGCAGTTTCTGCGGGGCCTATATTAGGGAGGTAATGAACACGTGAAGACAAAACCTGCCACCGCGTTCACCGTTCGAATCACACCTAATGGGTTTCGAGTCCTGCCGACTGGCGGCGAAAACTGCGAATTTCTCCCAGGCGGAACCAAGACACGAATCAGCCGAATCGAGCCCTGCAACGCATTCAGGCGAATCGCGTTTCTGCTGATTCGCCAGTGCGTTTCAGACGACAGCCGCGCAGCCGCCTGGACGAGACGGTGGCGGGGGCCTTGGAGGGTCCGTTTCCTGAACAAGGAGCATTCATTCGGCGACGCCTCTGGGTTTTCTGACCGCTCGGTAGCCTTGGCCTATGAGCAGCAATTCGCCGCAAGGCACATCCTCTAGGGGCCAGAGATGAACTTTCACGAACGGTGCTTCGGGGCGATGGTCACAGACGCGTTGCCTCTGTGGTCAAGTGCGGCCACCCTGTGGAGCCCTTCCGTCGCTTGCCCGAGCTGTGGCCGCCGATTAACCGACACGATCCGGCTTTTCTGGGCGCCTGGGCGTAGCGAGGTCTACCTTTGTGAGGATTGCAAAACCGCCTCTTTTGTTACCCGACACTTTCATGACCCTTAAGGAGAAATGAATGATTGAGCAGGACATCGGATTAAACATCGACAACGCCATCAGGACGAGCGTCCCGCTGTTGTCGGTTACGACTCCCGATGGGAGGGACACCATAGCCAAGTATCTCCGTTTTTTAGACGAACGAACGATTCGTGGCCCGGTAGTCTCGTGGGACTTGTGCGGAGCCTGGACTGTTCTCAGAGGCGACAACTCAGTGCTCGCCCACGAGGACTTTCAGCGTGACTCTCGAATGAGTCCCCATTTGGCGGTTGATCAGGCTCAGCACCTACCCGACCGCACCACCGTTTTCATTCACAACGCTCATCGGTTTACGGATGACGTGGCTTTCGTGCAAGGCGTTTCCAACTTGCGAGATGTGTTCAAGCGCAAGAGCCGATGTTTGGTGCTGCTGTCTCCGCACATCGATTTGCCCATGGAAATCGTTGGGGACATCATCCCCTACTACGATGAGCTGCCGACTGCGGAGCACATCGAGTCTTTCGTGCGGAAGTTCGCGAAGAGCCTGAATGTAGACCTAACTGATACTGCCGTAACAGAAGCGACGCGAGCCTTAGTTGGCCTGCCGATCTTTCAGGTTGAGCAGGTCATTGCCCTTTCGATCACGAGGGACGGCTTGGTTCTCGACCAGTGCTGGGAGCTGAAACGCTCGATGATCGAGGAAACGGGCGGTCTTTCCGTGTATCGCGACGGTAGCACATTCGCCGACATAGCGGGCCACGGACAAGTGAAGAAGTTCATTTCGAGCATCTTCGCCGGACCTAAACGACCAGACGCCATCTGGCTCGTAGACGAAATCGAGAAGGCCCTAGCTGGATATGGTGGAGACAACACTGGGGTGACCCAGGATCAGGTGGGACACCTGCTCACTTACATGGAGCGCAAGAAGGTGTTCGCGATCATGATGATCGGAATCGCTGGGTCCGGTAAGTCGGCTATCGCCGAATCGGCTGGCGTGGAGTTCAACGTTCCTACCATCCAAATGGATTTGGGCGGCATGAAGCAGAAGGAGCTGGGCGAATCGGAAGCGAATGTGCGGCGCGCCACCCAGGTTATCTCTGCGGTGGCCAACGACAATCCGCTGATGATCGTCACAGCAAACTCCACGAGCAACCTTCCTGAGGCGCTGCTGTCCCGCTTCGCCTTCACTTTCTACTTCGACCTTCCGGACAAGGCTGAGCGGGAGCGGATGTTTGAGATTCACATGGCTGCGAACGACGTTTCCGGTGACATCTCGAAGTTCGACCATTCTGGGTGGAATGGCCGCAACGTTCAGCGGTGCTGCTTGGCCGCCGCCGTTTCGGGCCAGAATATCGAGGACGTTGCTGGGAACATCGTCCCCGCCGCTCGTCAGCAGGCGACTGTCATCAATGAGTCGCGGCGGGCGGCTAACGGCAACTGGCTAGACTCCCGGAAGCCGGGAGTTTATACGCTCACCAAGCTGGCGGACGATGCGACCGCTGGCGAGGAGCGGAAAGTCGAGCTTGAGTAAGTGCGATGGGTCCCGGCGTGGTCCGTGTTCTAGCCGCGCCGGGCCTCAACACACTTACCTTTAGGAGGACCACGCAATGCCGAAGAAGAAAACCGTGAAAAAGAAGGTCGCTCGAAGCGCAGCCACTCGCAAAAAAACAAAGCCGCTCCTGGACCAAGAAGAGAGCAGTCGGATCCTCCACAAGATAAGCGACGCGATCGACAGCGGTGAAGTTGACCTCGGTATGCTGTGCTGCGAGGGAAAAGACATCGCCGATGACATTCTCAGGCTTACGGGGGTGGGGTACGAGAAAATCACGCTGACGGTCGAGGTCGAAAACCCTGGTGAATTGGTCGGTGAAGATGCGGAAGACCACACCAATTGGTCCGTCGTCGATCTTGAGATGAATGGATCTTCTATCTACGGCTACGTACTATCCGTAGACGTTGTTCGGAGTGGGGAATGACCGAAGGAAGAACCCCTATTCGCTTCGACGCCACCCCCGAAGGCGTTTCTCAAGTGATCGAAAATCACGGCGCAACCGTCGAATGGTGCGACTGTTTCGTCGGCTCAGACGGAAGGACTCGCTCATGGCCAGATCAGGGCCACTGGTCTTTGCTGTGGAGCAAGGGTGTGATTGGGTTCGACGCGATCCCTAAGCAAGACGAAGAACAGGCAAGGCTCGCCGCCGCCGCTTTCATATCTCTGTGGAGTCTGGGGCTAGATGCTGGAGATTCCGAGAAATTCGCTCGCGCATTCGCCGCCAGATTTAAAGTCTCCCGAGAAGGGGGGGTAGTTATTTATTCACCGAGGACCAAATGATGTCGACTCAGCAGGAAATCTTGAACTACATCCGCGCCAATTACATAGGCGTCGAAGAGGGCGCACGGAACATGGGCGGGGTGAAGCGATCGCTTACTGCTGAAGAGCGGAGAGCCATCTCGGCGAACGCCCAGGCGAGCGAAAAGATCCTCTCTGGGCAGCTGTGGATCATTGACCCACAAGACGAGGACTTCAAGCGGCTCAACAGCATCCGCAACAAGCACAAGGCTATCTGGCGAGATATCACGTTGCCGTACGACAAAGGTTTGCGGCTCGTGAAGCGGCCGGATTTGCCGATCTTGATGGACGAACACGCTTCCCTGTGCGCCCAGATGGATCAGGCCAAAGCTAAGTTCGAGGAGCGGTGGCCTGAAATCAAAGAGCGAGGCGTGGAAATGTGCGGGGAATGGGCGGACGCCAACAAGTATCCGGTCGGCTGGAACGACACATGGCAGCTGTATATTCGTCCCGTAGAAGTGTTTTCACCGCCAGAAGCCCTACGACACATTGACGCGGCGATGTACGAAGCCACACAGCACAAGTTCGATTTGCAGCTGCAAGCCGCCGTTTCCCAAGCTCAATCCGAGTTCCTCGCCGAGTTCCAGAAGCTGGTCGGGAAGCTAGTGAGCAACCTCAACGCCTACACCCCTGATGGCTCGAAGCGAATCCAGCGGTGCCATGTCAACAACTTAAAGGATTTCATCGACGAGGTTCGGTACTTCAACATCACCAACGACCCATCCTTTACGAGTGTTCTGGATTGCATGGAGGACGTTGTTGACGGGGCCGATCACGACAAGCTGAAAAACGACGCGTTGTTCAGGAACGACGTGGCTAACCAGCTCAGCGAAGCATCGGAAACCATCTCTACCATGATCGAAACGACGTACGGTCGGCCGGTCAGCTTCGAATAAGGAGGGCGACCGTGAGGGTTGATGTCGGAGGATCGACATTCAGAGCGGGGAAGACCTACACAAAATTACGAGACATAAAGACTTGCATGATGGCTCCTTGCGTAATGGTTTCCTCCACTTTCGATATCGAGCCGGGATTCCCGGTCAAGTTCATCTCTAAAACTCAAGTGGTTCCTAGCTCCAGGATTCACTGCCATGGGATAAGTGATCCGTTTCTTGAGACGGGAGTCGCTGCGGGGCGAGCTTTCTTCGTGTTCGTGAACAGCAAACATGCGGAAAGCGTCATGCTGACATTCGAGATCACAGGCGTCCCGGCCTTCGATATTCCGGAAGAAGCAGTAGCGCGTCCTGTTGACCTGGACGAGCCGTTTTGACGCGAGGCCTACAGTATGGAATTATCCGACGCTGACCTAGAAATCGCCGCTAGAGCTGCGGATTGTGGAAGTCCTATGTGCTCCTTGGCGGTTCTCGAAGCCGCCCCAGAAGCAGATAGGGCTTCTGTGATCGAATGCTTGCTGGGAATTTTCCCTGAATACCCCCAGAAAATCGTCAACGGGAAGGGGGACCTTGTCGCTGTGGCCATGCGCGCCGCCAAATCAGGGAGGCTATTCAGAGAATGACCAACGCCGAATTAGAGGCAGCTGCGGTAGCCGCAGAAACCTGGAAAGAAAGGAGTGCGGTCGCGTGCGCGGATTTTTGGTTAGACCCCGCAACCGGCACCCCCTCTCCAGCAGTCGCTTCTCTTCCCCCGTACCGCCAGGATTTCGCATCCCGCCACAAACGATATGATTTTTTGCGCGGCATTTACCCTAATTACGAAAAGGCTATTGACGCTGGGAAAGGCGATGAAGTCGCCGCTGCTTTCCGGAAAGCGAAAAAAATCGGAGTCCTGTTTGTAGAGTAGGACACATGAACAACGATGAGCCAAGTGTTTCAGGGAAGCGAAACGAGGGGTTCTTTTTCACGAGTGAGTCATGATTTCAGACGAAGGACTGGAGGCGGCTGCTCAAGCTGCTGAACGCGGTAGCGACGAATGCGCAGTAGTCTCACTAACAGCTGAAGGAGTGGTTGACGCCAATCACAAATATTACATGCGGTGGGAACGGGCGAGCGAACTTAACAATATTTATCGGGGCAGATGCCGTGGCTTTGAAAGCTACCACGAAGCAATTATGAGCGGCCTGGGATCGCAGGTCGCGTACGCATTTCGACAAGCAAAATCCATGAACGGAAGGCTTTTTAGAAATTGAATGCACGCCTCGGACGGGTCGCGAACCGGATCGAGCCTATGCCTGAACGCCTGATAAGCGGGAGGGCAACCCAAGAAAGGAACCCAGCCATTTTGTGATTTCGCCCCCGCAGACACCGCTTGATCAGCGGAGGGGCGCAGGATCTGGGGACCAACCTGCGAAATCAAAAGTCCCCATCACGTTTTCTAGGAGCCCGCCATGAAACTCTGCTGCATCTACGTCCACGGCAAGAGCAACAAGTTTTGGGAGTTCGAGGTCACGGTCGCTTCTCTCGGACACTATCACGTGACGTACCGGTGGGGACGAAGGGGCGCTAAAGTACAATCGAAAGTCGACGTATATCGGAAGCGAAGCTCAGCGGTGAAGGATGCGTTAGCTAAGTTCAGCAAAAAGCTCGAAAAGGGGTACGTTCCTGAGGGACCCGTGAGCGAACCTGAGCCTCCGCTATCTGAAACCAAGCCAATTGAATCTGAACCAGAAGTCCGAAACGTAAGTTGGGAATGAATTACTACGCCGCTGTGATTCGAGGGAGCCTTGTGGTCGCTGCCGAAACCACCCAGGGCGTCCGCCGCACCCAAACCTACTACCCAGCCCAGCCCTCCGAAAGTGTGCTGCCTGGGGAGGAGTTGTTCCCAGTAACTCCGGAGAAGTTTTGCACGATTACCGGATCGATCGTCCTCCTCAAGGACGGCCGGGACACCAACCCCATCTCCCCATGAAAGCGCCTTTGCATGAGAAATTCTCAGGTGAACCTTCGCCCTTTGTCTGCGGAAGAACTCGACCAAACAAAAACGGTCATGGAACACGAGTATTCCGTGTCCAGCGAACACTCAATCGTGATTACTCCCGATTCTGTCTGCTGCCAAACTCCGACATGCACACGGATCGCTTGGTACATCGCAAACGAAGGGATCCGGATGTGTGAGCACCACGCTCGCTTTTTTAATGAGAGCTGTCCTGATCTGCCGCTGGAGATACTCCGCTATCGACTGAAGCTGCAGTTCATGGATTTCCTTATCGCGGTTGCTCCGGATGCTCAGCAATCGGCAGCGGCTCAGGCCTTGCTGGAAAGGTTTGTTGACACATGCGTCAATTAGGCTAAGATCCTTTGCTGTTAGGAGGACCAACGATGGACCGAATCACGATCGCGTTGTCGCTGCTTACCGCGATCGCTCTCATTGTCCAAACCTATCGCCTGCGTCGCGTCACATCCCTAGCCTCTGCGGCGGTCATGTGGCTCAACCGCGATGGATCTCTGGCGGATGGCCCTGTTTCTCGTCGCGCCATGCGGAACCTGCGGCGGCATGTTTCACCTGACTTAACTGATTAAGGGATTCTCTAGTGAGCGACACGTGGGAACGATGGACTCCCGAGGAGCGGCGGCGGGCGCAGCAGCAGAAGTACCAGTGGACGCTGCTCGTCCAAGCCCTGTGGGACGATGACTTGAACGCTCGGCTATACGACCCTCGCCGGGTTCTTCCTTCTTACGAAATAGCGAGGGACGAAGGTGACGACCTGGAGTGAACGATTGTGTGCGCCCTTCGATGCTAAGGACTTGGAGTGGCGTGCTCTTCATACCGGAATCAGCGGCAATGGCAGGCCTTGGGTGCGGTGTTGCTGCTACGTTACTGCTCGCGGCGTTCAGCAGCGTCTGGACGACGTGGTTGGAGCTGAAAATTGGGCGACCACCCAGCCGATTTACACCCCAATCCAGTCTTGCGGGGGCTTTGTGGTCGGCATCTCAATCAGGCGAGGCGACGAGTGGATTACGAAGTACGACGGGTCTGAGCTGCCAGACACAGAGCCGTTTAAGGGCGGGATCAGTGGCGCGATCAAGCGCGCCGCCGTCAACTGGGGGATCGGTCGATACCTCTACGATCTTCCCGAGTCGTTCGCCCGAGATGTGATCACCGAGCGTCGCGATGGCTACCTGTACGCGAAGATCGACGGGAAGGCGCACTACTGGCTACCTCCCGAGCTTCCCTCATGGGCGCTTCCCAAAGATAGTGCTGTCCCTGAGCCGAGCGGAGGATTTGTGGACCCCACCGTGTTGGAGTCCGCCAACGAAATGATCGAGTCGCTGCGGGGCATGAAGCCGGACTTCGATCGGGCTCGCGAACTCATCGTGGAATACCGAAACCAAGTCAATTCTGACGGCCACTCCAAGGCGACCATCGAAGCCGTCGAACGGTCGCTTAAGAACATGTGGCAAGAGACGAAGCAATGGCAAACGTGAGACCGCTTTGGTTTTGCCCAATCAAATGCCGGGGAGCCATCGACTGGAACCCTCGCACAAGACGATGCCGCTGTATGGTTTGCGGCGTCTATTCCGTTGTTTTTCCTGAGGAGGACCGCATGTCACAACCAATGAAGCACCCTGTAAGGCGCAAGAACACGAAGCGTGAGCAGCTGCTCGCCATGTTCAGCGAGAACCCCGACATCACTTTCCCTCAGTCGAAAGAGAAGGGGTACATCGGCTCACACGCCACCTTTTACGCAGTTCGACGGGAGTTCAGGACCGGCAAAAAGCCCGTTTCGTACGAAGAACGGCCTCTATCGTTCCGACACAACAAAATCGAGCGGTTCGACGCTGTCGATGTCGCGATTGACATTGGGCCGCGCCCTCTCCGCCTACGGATTTCTGACGGGAAGAACGCGGATGGCCAGCAAATGCTCGGAACCCTGATCGTCACGCCAGAGGGCTTAGCTTATGCTGCGCCCCGCTCAAAGGGCCGGGAGGCTCCTGAATCGGTTGTCGCGTGGAACGTAATCAGGGCACTCTCGGAAGCCAAGTAGTCTCTGGAGAACAGGATGACCGCTCCCACGATCGACCCCGAGTTTCGGGATTTACTCCCTCCTCTGACCGACGAAGAGATTTCCGAGCTTCGGAACGACCTTAAGAGCAGGGGGTGCCTTTACCCAGTGCTCGTTTGGGACGGCGTCCTGGTCGAAGGGCACCACCGCTTTTCCCTGTGTCTTGATCTGGGAATTGCTTGCCCGACGAAACCTATCTCCTTTGGGAGCCGGGATGAGTGCATCGAATGGATTCTTTCCCACTCGCTGTCGCGGAGGAACCTGAGTCCGCGATGGAGGGAGGAGATAGTAGGCAAGCTTTACCTTGCTCGGAAGCGAGCGGGGCGGGGCGACGGATCTGGGTCGACGGCGAATAAAGTGGCGGAAGAGGCTTCCGTCTCGCCATCCACTGTGCGTCGCGCAGCTAAGCGGGCGGAGGTGAGGGAGTCCCTCACGCCCGAGCTGCGGAAGGCGATTTTGGATGGAAGGGCTCAGTGCGACGCCAAGACGGAAGAGAAGTTGATTGAGCTGTCGGACAAAAAACAAAAGGCCATCGCCCGCAAGGCTAAGAAAGAGCCCGTGAATGTGAAGGACGAGTTGCAACCTCCGCCACCGGAGGAACCTCCTCACGTCTCTCTTTCGGAGCGAGCAGCCCCCTATTCGATGGTCTATCGCGAGCTAGGTCATTGCCTCACGACTCTGCAGTCAGTCAACGAGCTTGGCCTGAACCCTGAGCTGTCCGCTTGCTTCGAACGGCTCGAATTCAACCTGACCGAAGTTAGGGCTGCGGTCAAAATGTGCACGCCCGTCTCGATGAAAGATGACGGTACTCTCGTTTCTCGTTACGCCGCTGAGGCGGCAGCCAAAAAGGAAGAATCATGAAGCGGTTTCGTAGCTGGGTTGCGTTCTTTGTTTCAGCGGTAGTTGCATTGTCGCTTTCTCTGTTCAGCATTCGCGCTGGAGCTGACCAGCAGACTCAGATCGACAATTTGCGTGATGCGCTCAGCATCATTGAGAACACTCTGTGGGCGACTCACAGATCCGACTTGTCGAACGCGGAGACTCGCCAGAACGGACTCGACACCACCGCTTACAGCCCGTCTCAGTGGGATACTTGGTTTGCAGCTGACGACGCCCTGTTTTCTGAGCAGGCTGTCCTGGAAGAGGACTTGTCCGCCCACCAGCTGCTTCAGCGGGTCAAGGAGGATGACGGAGATGGCGAGATCGATATCGTCCGCGACCTTCTCGACATTGCTGAGGAAATGGTCTCGAACGGAGACGATGCCTCCGTCCAGATCGCGTGGGCTGCCGAGCGAACGTCTGACTTCATCGACGATTGCGAGACGGCCCAGGCGCGTATCGCTCTTGGCCTTATCGAGCTGAATAGCCTGATCGCGCTGATCGTACCGGCTGCTCCGCCAGTGGCCCAGACGGGTACTGGTACGTCCGTTGCGGATGCGCGGGCGCTGCTGCCTTAAAAGGAGGTGGAAATGAAGGGGAAGGGAGATTTCGATTTCGAGGTGACCTGCAAAACAGCTATCGTGCTGTTTTTTATCTGCGTGCTTCCGATCTTGGGGTGGCAGTTAGTTCTGGTTTCTCGTCACTGGTCGGAAGCTTACGAGACAGTGAAGAGAATTGAAGCCCTGAGTTCCGACTCGGAATTTCGATCGACCTACGAAGCTAAGCTCGATCGAGACAAAGAGATATCCTTGAGGGCGATAGAGGCAGTCGATACCGGGGATTTGGGTTACGAAGAACGGTCGCTGCTCGAACGCATCGTTTCTCAAGCAATGACAGCGGACTAGATGCCAAACCAACTGACCTTCTGGGATACGGCAACGGAGCCGAACAAGCCTTTGCAGGGCCTACGCCTGCGCCCTTACCAAGCCGAAGCGGTTGATGGAATTCAGGTCGCTTTCGACAGCGCAGATACGGCGCTGGTGGAAATGCCCACCGGTTCTGGAAAGACTGAGGTGTTTGTTCAGCTGATGCAGAACCGTGCTTCCGAAGGTCGAGCGCTCGTGATCTGCCCGATGATCACGCTGATTGAGCAGGCCGCTCGAAAGATTGAGATGCGAACCGGCACGATGCCGGGGATTGAGCAGGCTTCTCGATGGTCGAACGAGACTCCATGGGGCAGGAGTCCGTTTATCGTGGCATCCAAGGCTTCGCTCACCTCAGCGATGAGAGACGGGCAGCCAAGGTACACGCGGTTCCGCGACGTTTCCCTAGTCATCGTGGATGAAGCCCACCTGTCGATCACCCCGCAGTACAAGGCGATGATCGACTTCTTCCTGAATCAGGGGTCGAAGGTCGTAGGCGTTACCGCCACCGCTAAACGCCACGACAAGATGGCGATGGGCAACGTTTACCAAACGGTTGCCTATCAGTATGGCATCGAGCAAGCGATGAACGACGGCTGGCTTGTTCCCTGCAGGGCGATGCGGGTGCAGGTGCAGTCGCTCGACCTGAAGGATGTTAGCACCCAGAGAACGGCGCACTACGGAACCGACTTCTCGGCGTCGCAGCTGAACGCCGCCTTGGAGAGCGTCGAGACCGTCGTCGAAATCGCTGACATCACAGCCAAGGAGACTGCGGGGCTTAAGACCGTGGTCTACTGCTCGTCCGTGGAAGAAGCCCGGATGGTCAGCGAGAGGCTGCGTGGTAGGCACGGGATCAACTCGGCATGGATCTGCGCGGATACGTCAAAGTGCTCGCCTCAGCACCGCATTCACGCCCTCAAATCATTTGTCCACGACAGAGGAGGGGTTACCCACCTATGCAACGTCGGCATCCTTACGACCGGCTGGGACTTTCCTGGCCTTCAGGCTATCGTCCAAGCCCGCCCCACACAGAGCCTGTCTCTGTATACCCAAATTTTTGGACGAGGGACCCGCCCTCTCCCTGGCGTGGTTGACTTCCCTGGATCCACCCCAGAGCTGAGGAAGGCCCGGATCTCGAAGAGCGGCAAGCCTGACTTCCTGATGGTCGACCTCGTAGACACAACGGTTCAGCACAAGATTCGCTCCAGCACCGACGTGCTTGGCGGCCGTTTCGACTTGGATGTTCTCGATCTCGCTCGTGATATCTTGGCCCGAAATTCAAAAGAGGGTCGGGGGATGCTTCCCGCAGAAGCCCTCATGCAGGCCGAAATTGAGGCTGAGAGGCTCCGGAAGGAGGAACGGGAGCGGGAGGAGGAAGCTAGGCGGCAGGCCGAGAGAGAACGCCTGAGCCGCATTGAGGCGGACACCTACTACAACACCGAGTCAGTCGACCTTTTCGGGGACACCCATGGGTCGATCAAGCGTCGGTACCGTGCGCCCCGAATGATCTTTGGGAAGTACAAGGGGCGTCCCTTGTGCGAGGTCCCTGGCGGATATTTGAGGTGGGCGGTCGCTAACACGAGGCTGCCCGCATGGCTTAAAGGAGCGATTAAGAATGAACTCTCGTCGCGAAATGGAGGAACTCACTAACGGAATCATTTACGTCGCTCACGAGGCGATCCTGCTTTACTTCTGCACACATCCTCCGACGGGCGGAGAACTTCCAATCGTACGTGTTTCGGTCGAAGGGGGGCTAAAAATCGGTGACTTGCAAGCCCTTAGCGAGGCTCTCAGCAGGTCTATGAAAGAAAACGAGCTTACCTTGCGAGAGATTTGGGGCAGTGTTTACCGGCAGGCCTTGTTTCATCCCTACCCCTCCTACCTTGAAAACCGACCAACTGAAACCCCACGACCGGACCGCATTTCAGACCGGATATTCGCTGTTTCTGTACATGGAAAGCGGATGAACGTGATCGATGGAGTACCTGCGTGGCAGCAGTGATAAACTTGATCAAAATGAGCAAGAAAGACCTCAAACACTTACCATAACAAGACTTCCATCTGGGGGGATTGTACACCACCCGATGATTTTCATTTGCCAGTTTGGGCGATTTTAAGGCACGAGGGCTGGCGAATTTCTTCCGTACTTGGGGATTCCGCGATACGGATAGGGCAGCGGTAAAGGGAGAAGCCCGAAGCGGACGGCGCACCGTTGCGTCGCAAGTAGCTCCCAGTCAGCAGCGCGCGGTGTTCGACTGCTGAGCGTGGATAGCGGCCTCCTCGTCCCTAAAGGCAAGACTACCTGCGCATCCCGACGAATCCTTCTGCTAGAGGGGGATTCGTCGCGGTGCGCGCTTCAACAACCCCCTGAGCCCAAAGGCAAGCTTGGGGGTGGCGCTAGTAAGGAGGGCTAATATTTTGTGAGCACCTCGAGGAGAAGGAGATGTGCGGACGTGACTGGAGTTCAGACGTGTGCTCTTCCGAT
>CALALR010000003.1 GCA_937925545.1 uncultured Planctomycetaceae bacterium | reverse complement strand
GAACAAGTGGCCGGCTTCAGCTGGAACAGGTGGCCGGAATCAGTGGAATACGCACTGGACAACTATCACTTGGGTCGCGGAGTACGCCCCAAGTCACAAGTGCCCCAATCAATGCATCAATTATGACGCCGATCTTAGTGGCTCCTTCGGGTCAGAGGCTGCCAGTTTACCTCAGATCGCCTGGGCGGCTGGATCCGGCCATAAGTGGACAGTCGTGACGATTAATCTTCATCGGAATTGAGGTTTGGAGGAGGTGGTGGCCAACCGTTGTAGAGTGGTCCGCCAGCAATCAGTCGATATGATGCTACGCAAAGTCGATTGTAAAAGCTGCGGAATAGGCGCGAATGCCTTGAAACGTATTCCAAGGGCGCGAAGATGCGGCCCACGGTTCCCGATGGGAATCTGGAGCCTATTCGGTACATAAGGCCAAACGCAACGCCACCCATGACGACGTAGACCAACAGCAAAAACACGAGTCCAACAGCCAACTGAATCATCTATTCTTACCGTCGCTTCTGGGGTCGAACGCCGTCATTCTAACGTGGACCGCCTGGATGGCCGGAGACGGCCGTTAGCGGTCGTTCGGCCAGTCCAATTTACGTGCCGCGACGTCAAGCAGTTCGTAAACGCTCCGGCCTTCCGGCTTTTTTCGTTCCGAAGCTCGATCAAGTGCGGAAATACCCATCCATCCCGGTATACGTGGATCTGCTCCGGCATCGATGAGAACCTTCGCGATGTCATAGGAACATGACGCCGCGATCAGACCCAATGGCGTCTCGCCGATTTCCACTTCATTGTGCGCATTCACGTCCGCACCAGCATCAATCAACATCCTCGCGATATAGATGTGTTCGCCGTTCGCAGCGTAGTGGAGAGGCGTCCAAGACAATGGGTAGTCGAACTGGTTTAGGTCGCCGCCTGTTTTGATCAGCTCGCGGACTTTGTCAATATCGCCGTCTTGGGCCGCGTAATGAAGCGCTTCTTTCCTTAGATCGTCGTCTTTCATCAGGCTGGATATTGGAGAAATACGAGTCGTTATACAGGGAAAATTGAACGGCTGGCTTGGGTCAGTATCGGAAAGTATAGCTTGAAAGCCAGGAGCTGCTCAGTTCGGCCATAGGCCGCCGGTCAAACACTATCGTCGCCAAATGACTCTACAACCTCGATTGGGCCAACGATATTCGAGTTGAACTCATCTAGTTCCTCCGCCGGCACCCATAGTTCTTCATGGACGCTTCCCCCGACGATCTTCCGGGGAAACCGGCGCATGTACTCCTTGTCGACCTCGAATCGTGTCACGAATCCGGAACCACTGTCCTTTACGTTCCAATCCCGAGCTATCTGGCGTGCATATTCTTGATTCAACACTGGATAAAAGATCGGCTGTTCTGGCAACCGCGGCGGAAACCGCGTCCAATCGGAGTTACGAATGAGATCGAGCTCAGCCGGACCAACTGGCCTGAACAGCGTGGTCGTAGACGACTGAATACTCTCAAGTTTTCTTCGCAAGCGGCGTATTTCCTTAGCGCGACCCTCGGTTTCGGGCCTCGATTCTAGCTTCTCAATCTCCTTTTCCAGAGCGTGGGTTCGCCTGACTCTGCTCTTGATTCTGTTTTCCAGATCAACCTGTTGGTTGCCAAAAATTTCCTCGCGCAACGCATCCCACGACTCTTTCTTGTTCTTCGGTGGAACTGGAATCTTGTACCCAATGTTATGGGACACCCCACCGCAACTTGGGCATAGCACAGGTTCGCCACTGTACGGTTCGCGTCGCACGGCGATCCGACAATCGAAGCATATGAAGTTTCTTTTGCTTATCAGGTTCTAGATCGTAGGCGGAATATCGCAGATCGCCGAATGACCGAAATGGGTCAACAGCGGGAATCATAGCTGACGCTCCGCCTGAGGCGTCTTACGGCCACAAGCGGAGGATCAATTGGCAATCCCTGTCGAAGCGTGGTCTTGTACAAAGAGGCGTTGGCGTGGAAAGTCAACGCATACAACCTTGTCGGCGAAAAACCAATAGCCGATTAGAGCGTGCAAGTCCGGCGGAAGCGCGGGGAGCTCCCAGACGTTCATCCTTACTGGTCCAAAATCGTTTCCGTTGATTGCGAATTTTTCTGTTCTAAATTGGTCTCGCGCTTGTAACGATAGCCCGGCGGCGTCCGTTGTGCGCTTTAGCATTACGTTGCCGCGAAACCCTGTATCCCAAACCACGTGAAGCTCACCTATGTCAGTTTGAACTCTCGTTGTAAGCCCCATACCTTCTTTGTCGGTCTCGAGCGGGAGTTCCACGCCGTGGCAAAGTGCTTGATCCTCTGCGGGAGCTGCGTGCGGTATAATCGTTAGTTCGTTGTTCCCATAATCAATAACCAATTTTCCATCGTCGAACAGGCTCCGGCCAACGCGCCCATAGGTACCGCGATAAGCAATTGTGTCGGTTCGGTGTTTCTCGGTGTGATCGTCTTGGCGTACTAGCACGTCGGTATACACCGCGTCGCCCAACTGCACGGTGGATACTTCGAAGACTCGATTCTTCATTACAACCCCTTCTATCCCGATGCTCTCATGAATCTCGCCCGTTGTAGTTTTCTCCAGCTGGTCGAGAATTTGTGGGTATAGAGTTAACGTTGTACCACTACCCGTATCGAGCGTCAGGCGCACATCGAGATCATTGATTCGAAAATCGAGCACTGGCATCCGCTCCACTATCTCCATCGGAACTCTGATCGCGCGTATCTCGTCCGTTTCCTGCTCAGCGGATGCACAAGAAACTATAGATGACACTACAATGGAGGTTAGAAAAGCCGCCGCTTTCATTTATTTCTATCCGTTTCAATCCTATCGCGCCAGCAAATATCAACTTCGCCAATGGCTGCTCTGGGTCATCAAGAGACGATTTTACCGTCTCCCTTCAATGGTCGCGTGTCGGCCATTAGCGGACATCCAATTTGTGGAGCTGAGCGACTACACCCAGTCTTCCCCCTCCGGAGGTGCACCAAACCAAGCCCAGCAAGGCAACATGGCACCGGGCTTGTAGTTTGCTGGAACAAGCAATCGCCAGTGTTCTGCCAAGCTCATCTTCGTCTTGCCGAAAAGCGTCTTCCTCTCAACCAGGACTGGTATTCGGACATTTCTGATTCTTTCGATGTACTCCTGTCTTTGATCAATAGCAGGAAAATTGTCATCCATCAGACCAGAATATCCCACGTGCACGAATCGCGGCTGATGCGTCGCCAAAAACTCCAAGAACTTCCGCTTTCCTTGCTCCCAGCTCCTGCCGCCCACCTGAATACAAAGCGTTGACCTTTCGTCTAGCCTCCTAATTGCTTTGTCAACAGGACTGGACGAGTAAAGAACCTGGTAAGAGTCGCCGTCCTCTTCGACCGTTTCGAGGCTGAAGTCCTCCGGTTCGAACAGCACTAACCAGCCCAACGGTACCTCCCATTTCATGAATATTTCTTTAGATATCTCTGTTTCGTCGACAGGCGACGGTGAATCTGAAATCCAAAGATTCGCGTAGCTCCCCACGTCATCGCTCCTTTGTGGATTCCGTAGCTGGGGGTTTGCTCGGTCGAAAAGTCTGCTCGAACCTGTACGAACCCGCTCCACCCGACGGGCAGTTATGGGTCAAGAGCAGGAATTATAGCTGATGCTTGGCCAGGGATGCCGTACGGCCATAAGGAGCCATCCGTTTAGACGAGCTCCCAACGAATTTCCGTCTTTTGAGGACGTGAATCCGCTGCTGCTTCAAAAGCGGTTGATGCCAACACCCGGTCGCGAAACTCCTCCGATTCTTCGACTGAGTGACACCAGAAGTCCGAGGCGGAAATTCCGGTAAATCTGCTCGGTTCGAAATACGCCGTCGCGTGAAGCTGACTGAGGATTGGGTCGCCAAACAGCTGCCGCTTCGCGAACTGGCGCACCATATCGACTTCGAAGTGTTCGCCATCTCCCAAGTTATAAGTGCCCCACTGGAACAGCAACATATCCGAATCCGGATCAGACGAAAGACCGGACGCTCGCTGCGATTGATAGAAGCCAATAACCGTGTTTACCAACTCACGCACGGTAAATTCCGTAGGGTCAATTTGCGCCTTCGTGAAGTGCTGACGCAGCGCATTTTCCGACGCGGAAGGCTTCAATTCACATTAACTCCGAAGGGCCGGGAAGGGTCAATAGCGGGAATTATAGCTGACCCTCAGCCTGAGGCGCCTTACGGCCAGAAGCGGCCGGTGAACCGGAGCTGGTCTATCTCTTCGAGCACATATTCTGTTCAACATACGCAGGGTCCTGTATTCGATCTAGAATCTGCTGAATAGACGTATTTACCTTTGCTTTTGGCTGACCTTGGCCTTTGCGCTTTTCTACGTATTCTACGATTCGTTCGTACGTGGCGGATGGTATCAACGCCGACCCCCTATCCGTGCTAATCCAATGGTCTCCGACGTAGGCCTTATACTCTCCAGACTTCGCCAGTATGCGCACCTCAAACTTCGGAGTGCCCGCCACGTCTATAGAATCTGAAACGTTTTCAACACTTTCCGTCAAGAGTTCACGAAGTTCATAAAACCCGCAGAATTGAGCATAGTGAATTGCTTCGTCGTCTGTAATGACGATAATTCTCTGCGCGTCTCTATAGCCATCGGTTGAATCCGCATTGGCAATGACAGCAGCCAAAAAGCACGCCGATACAAGTATCGTGAAAGTTGAAACTCTCATAGTCGAATCCTTTATTTCTCAGCCATTAGTGGCATCGATGCATGCTGTAACGCGTCGCGCCAAGGAAAGGGGTTAACTAGTTGCCCACATTTCTCACCGGCTGGATTGGGTCAGAAACTGAAATTGTAGCCCAGCGCGCCTAGACGGCGCCTCCCGACCAGAAGCGGACGGTGAAAATGCCGGCGTGTCAGTCCCAGCCGATTTGTGAATCCATATCGTAACCATGCCTCTTGCACGCAGCTAAAAAGTCGGCCCGAAACCTCTCAGCATCAAATCCGCCAAGTCTCTTCTGCTTGTCGATGAGCACGATAGTAGACCTGCATAACGACTGGAGGACGTAGTCGATGACTGAGTCTCGCGGGACGTACAAAAGCTCCGCTATGTCTGGCAATACACTGTAGTGCCCTACATTCTCATATGTGCCGGGAACTATTCCTGTGAGCCGATCTGGCGTCTTGCCACCGACTTTCTTCTGAAATCGAAATGAGAAAGGACCGCAGTTGTCGACGAGCTGAAACTCGATCCAAAGATGTTCCATTGTCCCGCCATAGTCGTTGCTCAGCTCGTCGCCGATTCGGTCCAGCGGTTCATGCAGCAACTGAGGGAGTTGCTCCGTTTCCATATCGCAACGGTTTGCATACAGACTGACCTTCAAGTGTCCTCCGCTCGCAGACTCTTGTCGCGATATTGAGTGGCTCCTATAAGAAAAGTCGGCCGACCGGTTTGGGTCCGGAGCCGTCATTCTACCTCAGACCAGGCGGCATGCCGGCCAAAACCGGCCGGTCGTCATAAGGTGTCTGACTCTGCTTTTCCGAATTTGTAGGACATGGATACTAGACGGTGACGGTAATAGATCACACCAGCCCCCAGGACTATCTGCAACAGGTACCCAATTCTCCGAGTCCAATTCCGGATCAGAGCATTTGCCTGATAATCATTATCGAGATCAGGACTCGACCTAGTCATCCAGTCAACAGCCTCGACTCCTATGGCATCGACAATTCCGAATAGGATCGCGTACAAGCCAACGAGGAATATGCCCACCCTCAGTAGGTCGTCGCTGGTTACGGTGGGCGATAGTTCGGCAGACCCGGCGTGATCGGCAACGCGCCCGAATCTATCTGAGTACTTCCAGAGAAATACGCCTGCAACAACGGCGGGAGCGGCCGTGAACAGCAAGCTCAAGAGCAAGTCCGACACGTCGCCCGTTATCATAAACGCCTTTAGCGTAATCCAAGTCACGCCTTGAGCCGCAGTCATGAAAAGAAACACGGCGGCAATCTTGCAGAGAGTGGACGCGATTACGATTGTTTTCATAGTTATTCTGAACGTCCGCAATGGATTTCGGGATCAATCGGTGTCAGGAGCTGTCATTTTACCTCTAGCTGCATAGCCGGCTGGTTGCGGTCAGAACCATCCATTCGCAAGCCCACTATTCCCATTCAAGTTCTTCCGAATCAAAAGGAATACAGCCATCGACAGACGGTATGCCGCTATCGTCCGACCACCGATATTCCAAGTGCCAGTCTGCATCGAGTGGTACGTAACATTCGCCGCAATCGGCAAATCTGTTCGCATCATCACATTGCGGCAATCTGTCCCATGGGTCGCCGCGCACAAACGCAAACTGAAAAACCCGGAACTGAGTTTCTTGAGTAACCAGCCTGACGTAAGTTCTGCCCTCAATTCTGAGTACGTTCGTGTAGAAAGGCAGTTTTTCAAACAATGCTGCGTACTTGTCAGTCTGCGCATCTGTCAGCTCTGGAATATCTTCCCTCTTGAATGCTCGATTCAACCCCGATCCAATATGAGGTAAGCCGTCACTGATCATTTCACTCTCAATCTGATTGAGAGTAGTCCGACTCTGCGAAAACATGTCCCGCAGGTCATTTTCGTAAGGCGGCCAGCGCAGTTGCTCCCAATAGACGACGGCTATGACAACGATGAGCAAAAGGGCCGCAATAGCGACTTTTTTCATAAACTGTTCGTTCGGACGAAGCGAGAATCTGTATTCAATCCTTCCAGGATCAGAGTGACCGGAAAGAGTCAGAAGCTGAAATTGTAGCTCATATCGCCTGGCCGGCGCCTTGCGGCCAGAAGCGGCCGGTCGTTCACGGTTTGTTCCAGTAAGCGTTTTTGTTGCCTACCCAATCCATACCCACAGACTCAGCGTAGACACGCAATTGGTCAACCGATAGTCCATACCGAGTCAACAAAGCCAGTAATTCCCTCATCTCGAGGTCGTCCACAAGCTTGGAATCGATGGACAGAATCCCTTGATCAACACTAGCAACGCTGTCGAGTTGGGCCGCCCACTGGAAAAAGGAGTCTTCGTCTCGCTGCGAGTAGTACTCGATCGGGGTACTGTCAATCTCGATGTTCATCTATGGGTACCGGATTCGGCCACTAGGAGTCATTCCTTCCAAAGCCGGCCTTGACGAGTGACGTGACAGTGGTAGCAACCACTGGTCTCGTTATCTATGTTGTACCAAGAATGCTCCGCCCCCACGGATTCACAGTCATTCCCTTTATCGGCGAGACCTAGATCAATGAGAAACCACGGAAGGTACCGCCGAATCCTCGTTCGCCAGCGATACGGATGACCTTTGGTTGAGGTGTTCATCTGGCCTTCCTTTGCAGAATCGCGACCGTCCGGATTGGGTCAGTAGGAGAAATTATAGCCCAGGCGCGGCAACCGTCGCCTCACGACCAGGAGTGGTCATTCAGGTACGAACGTCTCACAATTTCTACCGAAGGCGGATCCAGGCGGCGAATCCAAGTAGGGAATGATCGCGGGATCATAGTTGGCGATTGTATTTACGTCGTAGATTGACGTGTTCTCTGGATCGTCCACGTACTCCTGGGGCTCTTCGCCAGAAAAGAATCGCCACCCGCTATCTTCTGGGCGATCTGCGTGCTCTCGGTACATGTACCCGACAGGTTTTCCCTCAACCGTGATGTGATCCGTCGCAAAGCAAGCTCCGTACCCGTAGGCCAGTCTTCGAATCTCATCCGCTGACAGTTTGAATGTCTTTTCTCTCACTTTTCCGCCATTTAATGTGAATACACGACAGGGGCTGTTTTCGGCCATTGCCGGTCATTCAGGTTTAAAGTTGTCACCGTCTCTTCCGAAGGCGGATCCTGCAGGAGAATCCAGGTACGGAATAATTGCGGGATCGTAGTTTGCAATCGTATTCACGTCGTAGATCGAGGTGTTCTCGAGATCGTCTACGTACTCCTGAGACTCTTCGCCAGAGAAGAATCGCCAACCGCTGTCCTCTGGCTGGACGGGCTCTTCTCGATACATGTACCCTACCGCCTTGCCTTCGACCGTGATTTGATCCGTCGCGAAGCACGCCCCATACCCGTAGGCCAAGTTCTGGATTTCATCTGCCGACAGTTTGAATGCCTTTTTCTTCACTTACCTGCAATTCAATGCGTTGATGCGCCAGAGTCGGAGAACGGCCAGAACCGGAACTTAGATGCACATGCCTTCTGGCTCTGCATCCAGCACCAATGCGGGCGCGGCGTTACCTGATGCTTCGATAATCACTTTGAACTTCGCCGTACAGCCGCGGCAATAGGATTCGCCGAGATGTAAGACATACCAGATGCCGACCTTATCAATGTGCGTCACATCTCGGTAGCCAAACTTTTGGCGCTTATACCAATCGGGTAGCCCTTCAATTCCGCCGTCCCGAAATAGTGTCAAAACCTCATTAGCCTCTTCGATTGTCACATCATCTGATAGCGTGAAATGTATCTCAGGCGACTCAAAATAATTGGATCGGTACTCGGACAAGGGTGAACAAAGAAGTCCGCCGTCGGTTGGGTAACAGTTTGAATGCTTTACTATTACTGCTTGTGCGGGCTTCGGCGACAAGTACACAAGCGCGGTTTTATTACTCATCATCGAGTTTCTGCACAAAGATTTTCGCGTGTCTCCCGATTCAATCGTCGGAAAAGCACGACGAATACTCTCTTCAGTGAATTTGAGGTGAAGCTCAGGAATGCGCCGGACAAGTTCGTCGGCGGTCGCTTCGTCATAGCCACGTTCTTCGATCAACTTTGTCTTCTGCTTGTCCAATTCGTCCTGAGTGAGCTGAGTGTACGGAACAAACACGGCCTCAGAATCTTGAGAGACAGCGGCATTCCAAGGGCTCGTAACCAGAAGTAGGATGGCTGAGACTCGCAGTATCACGTGATCATTCCACCGTCCGGTATGGGTCACCAGCGGAAATTATACCGCGAACATAGTGACCGTCTCAGTTCGGCCAGAAGCGGCCGCTCAATTCAAGTACAGATCGACAGTCATAAATACCACGTGCTGCGGCACCGATTCCGACGGAAACGAGTGAGCGAGGTATAGCTGTGCACTATCGGTCCGAAATGTTCGCGAAATCCCGCTCGGCTGATTCTCAACTTCCACGTCGCCGAATTCTTGAGCCAGTCCAACCGATATCGAACTAAACCAACGATCGGCATTTTCGTCTGAATCTGAGTCGCGCCAATAGATAACACGAGCTACATCGCCATCTAACTCGCACCTAACCTCTGCGTCCATTTCTACGCCATACAATTCAGCCTTCATTGCAGTTATGTGCCCGGTGCTCGAAATCCAATCTCGCGGTTCATGGCCGGTGACCTTGCTGCCGGCTGATTGCTCCGCCTGAACGACATCGGCGCAATCAGAGTACTCGTCGTAACCACGAAAACTAAATGTCGGTTTGGCGTGAGGTTGATTGTCAGCCCTTGAGGGGGGCGAGCCAACGTCCGAATTGCAAGCAGCAATACTCGAAATAGCAAGTGCTGTAAGAATAGTTACCCGGATACTCGATCTCATCGATCAACTCAATGACTGCTGTCGGCCAGCAGCGGACGCATGATTTCTATCGGCGCGGGCCAACGTTTTCCTTAGTACATGTTTCGAACATCGCTTCCCAAACATGAAAGTCTCGGTCACCGGACGGATAGATTGTCGATGACCGCTCCTCACCCGTCACGAATCGAATCACCAACTCTACGGGCTCGTTCGCTCGAAATTCAGCCATCAACTTCTCCGTGGAATCTTCGTCCAACGAAAAGTTGTGAATCCAAAAGTCTGGGTCTCTGGGAGGACGAAGCTCCGAGTTCCCTATTCTCGCGCCCACAATTCGGTTTTCCGGTGGCGGCAACTCGCCGTTCTCTCCATAGATGTGCAGCTGGAACCTTGTTCTGAACAGCTCAGTTTTCGGGTAAAGGTCTCCGTGCATTCGCGTTGTCGACCCAAACCTTACAAAAGCTGCATCATAGCCGGTATTGGCAAAGAGGCCTCTGCGTTTGGGATCGCGGCGGGCCGGAATGTTGTAATCCAACTTGAGCTCGCAATAGGTATTCCATACGTTCGCGGACCATCGGCTCGACCAACCGGCAAAAGGGCCGCTCGCTTCGGCTGCGGCGCCGACCAAAACTAGGAGAACTGCGATCCGAGCGGCCAATGGTCCTCGCTTAATGGATTCATTCGTTACGTCGAAATTGGATGACCGCTACGGGTCATTAGCTGAAAGAATAGCAGACGTTCACCTGGTTTCTGCTTTCGGCCAGAAGCAGCCGCTCTGCAGCTATTTGTCTAGGTCAGTATCGTGATGTTCAAAGGTCACGAAGATAAAGCCTGTACTGCCTTCCAGGTCAAACTCCTTGACGGAAACTGAATTTCCGCCATCCCACCAATGCTCAGACGTAAACCCATATATCGTGCTGTTTATACCGTCACTTTCGTCGGAAACGTAACCAGCAACTTCACAGCTTTCAGACCGGCACTCAACTGACTCTATGACAATTCCGGAGTCAGCCGCGTGCGCTGCAAGAAAATTCTGAATGCCGGCCTCCATTGCAAACGCCCATGATTCATTCCGCTGTTCGGCTGCGAATTGTGCATGACGCTCCGAAAAGGAAGGCCTTCGCGAGTACGCCTCGCCAATCTGCTCCGCGTATTTCTTTGGTAACCGCACGGAATCAACTTGCTCTCGTAACTGCGGAGGAGTGGCGGCACCTAAGTCACGCACTTCGGCAAAAGCCTCTTCTACCTTGGCTTTCTGCCCGCTTTGAGCGCGGGGTTCTTCTATAGATTGAGGTCGGTCGATTGCCGAAGCCTGTATTGCCGGCTCATCCGTCCGCACCTTGTTCACCAAATGAAATCCAAGTGCACCGATGAGGACTCCCATGAAGACGAGCAGTAAGTTTCGGGCCACGAGGAGTTTCCTGAGAACTTGGATAACTGTCTGCTAACGGTCAGAAGCTGCAATTGTAGCTCAGATCGACTGGCCGGCTGCTCGCGGCCACAACCAGCCATTTCCGAAGCGATATTCCAGCGTGAAACGGCCTGCTATTTGGCTCCTCCGCATAGCATTGAAAGAGTTTCTGTCGAATCTTTGCCGCTTCGCCTATCGGCCTCTTCAAAGTCTATCTCATAATGACCGGTGTTGAGCTTCCGCTCGTCCATCCAACGTAGCAGTCGTTCGCCGGTATCCGAGTCGAGATTTGCCTTAAATTGATCGTAATAGTGGTCGTATACCGCATTGTGTATGTTGTATGTTTGCTGCAACGCGGCATATTTGTCCTTCTTACTTACTTCCTTGCCCGCGAACCGGCATGCATGACCGGTTAACTGCGTCCTGACATCGGTTTCTATGAGGTAGAGAGTCGTTAGCGCCTGAGACACGAAACTATGAGATTCAACATTACTCAGTTCGAGTTCCTGTGCGACCCACGCTGCCGAATCAACACCACCCGACCGGGTGTGGAATTGGTCGAGTATCAAGAGTGTCATATAGAACGCGATTCCGTTCGGTAGATCAGGGCTACTGTCATATTCCACAAGATAGGGAAGCTCGACACGAGTTGGCTCCTGCGCAATCGCGGCGCACGTTATAGCTAGCACTAGCGTGACGGATACTACCTTGGTGACGTGTAGCACATGAATTTCTCGTTACGTCGTGAGTGGCTGGCATGGGTCACCAGCGGAAATTATACTGCGAACCTAGTGACCGTCTCGGTTCGGCCATCAGGAGACTTCGAACCAGCCTCGTAAACCTCGCCTACGGCTCCTTCGAGGCATCAATCAAACATGAAAAGCAATACGCTCAGGAATAGATCGCGTTTGACGGGTTTTCTCGAGTTTTTCCGTTTGCTCATACAAATGTCTGTTTTTAGCCAGAAGCGGTCGGTGAAATTTGCTGATCATGGAAGCATTGCATTCTGTTCTGAGATTTTTCTGAAAAAATCTTGAGCATTTTCGTGAATTAGCTCTCGCTCGTCGCGACTTACATACATATAGACTGCAATTGGGCCTTCAGGAGCTCGTTCGTCAAGAAATATAGCTGCGCCCAGTTCGTTTTGGCCTAAAGGGTAAAAGCCATCAACCGATAGCCCGCCCGAATGTATCGGATATAGAAAGAACTCTTCGTCGTCGACTCGAACTATAGGGACGCTTAGAAGTGCGGCTGACCCCCAAACTGTTTTCATAGAGTCTGGGACGACTTGCCCGAGGTGGTTCTCGTAGAACGCCCAATCTGGGTTCTCATATTGCCAGCGGACTTTCTCTCGCCGAACGGCTTCAACTCTGTCCCTTCCGGTGATCTTTTTGAAACTCCAAACAATAGCTCGTTTCAGTGCGATTGCGGACACCGTAACAATCGTGAAGACTCCCACGACAATCGGAACCCAAAGATAATCGCTCCAGCTCAAGCCTGTACCCTATTGTCATTGATTAGGCTCAGCTGTGTCACCGGAGCGCTATCACACAAAGTTCAGAATGACCGCAACGGGTCAGAAGCTGAAATTGTAGCTTAAATCTCTTGGCCGGCGCCTTCCGGCCAAAAGTGGACCTTTCGTTGAGCCCGCCGGGTTTAGAAACCAACTGCGTAACGGGGATTGAAATTCTGGCCGGTAACGGTGACGTTGCGGACCTTGTCAGCGAAAAAGCGTTTGATGCCGGGCCCGCTTTTCCCGCCCGTGGTGTCCCAAACCCACAGATACTCATTTCCAACGCCGTCGGATTTCCGTACGTAGTACTCGAACTCGTATGGCTCAACGATGCGTCGATGCCCTGAATATTCCACTTCAATCAGCCGGTTGGTGCGGATGGCCTCTAGGATCGCGCTTCTTGCGTTACCGCGAACGAAACTGAAGTCCGTGACACGGGTGAAGCCGCCGCCGCGGGCCGGTGCAGCGAGACCGCCTGCGGCAAGCGCCGGTGCGGCAAGATCAAAAAGCGAGTTGATCAGCGTTGTAAAGTTCGTGAGTGCAAAATCGAATGCGAACACTGAGGCTGCCGGTACAAGAAGTGACGTCCAGGTCGGCCGAAAATCATCGAGCGGGATGGCCAAGAGCTCGTCGCGAGCATCGTTCGGCCGTGGTTCGAATATCGACTTCTTGAGAAACGTACCGATGATTTCGCGTCGATTAAGGTCCTGGTTGGCGCTTCGTATCAACGAGTAGAGGAGATCGAACAGATCGCCTGGCCTACGACGACGCAGCAACGTGGTGAGTTTCGAGGCTAAGATTTCCTCGGCCTTCTGGCATCGGATAGTTCCGGTGCACGCTGCCTGGTCGGAATACGGGTGCAAGATCGGGCGTTCTTGTACCGGCAGATAGATCGTGTCGAATTGGGTGACGTCGAGCTGCGTTTTGAGGGTCAGCTTCTCCTCGTTGTAGAAGCCTCTGAAGTAGATCCGAGCTTCGAGTGCGTCTACGTCAAACGGGAGATTCTTGTCTTCGACCCGCGTGTCTTCTCCGATGAACCGTACCCCCGTCTGGCCTTGCACGAGGCGGCACACTTCCCTGAGCTCGGCGGCCAGAAAACCTGGATCGACGTGTTCGACGGAAGAAAAATCCAGGTCTTTCGAAAACCGAGTCTCGGGAAGATAACTTTTTCGGAGGGCATTCCCACCCTTGAGAATCAAGAGACGTCGAAGCTCCGGCCGATAGTTGAGCGCCCACAAAACCCAGCTATGGACGTAGTCCTTCTCGACCTGCTGGGGCGGCAACTCGAATGCCTCCGCTCTTTGCTCGATTTCTTCGTTCGTGATCATGTTCCAAGTATCCCGGCGAGCAACCAACAAGCAAGAATTATCGGTCCGTTTACACAATCACCGTTATCACTCATCTCGTAAGCAGACGCTGAGCGTCAGACATTCGGAGAGCCGGGTTCGGCTAAGAGTGGCCACTCAAAGCAAGCCCATTAACAAGATTGTAGGACCTGAATAGCGAACTCGTCCCATCCCTCTGCAGCCAAGGCATCACCCCGAACCGCTCTCAGGGTCATAACCGCCTCCTCAGGCGAAACTCCATTCTGCTTGACGAGGTAGTAGGCGAGGAACAAACCAGTTCTATCTCGGCCTTGCCGACAATGGACAAGGGTCTTCAGCCCCTGAGATCGATTTCGGGATACGAAAGCATATGCCTTTGGCAAGGCCGCTGAGCATGTGTCTAGGTCGCCCATTCGTGGCGGTGCGTTCTCCGACAAGGGCGTGCAGAGATACTTGAATCCAAGACTGTTCAATTCATCTTGCTGTACAAGCTCGCCGTCATTTACCGACAAGATCGCGTCAACTCCGGAGTTCCGAAGGGCTCGCAGATTCCAAGGGACCAGGTTCGGACCCGGCCTGCCCCCGACTAAGTTATCGTTTAGCCAGAAAATATGCTCCATCGAGAATCAGCCTGTTATTCCAAAGGAGTATTGGGGCTCACAATTGAGTGCCTTGGAGCCGATGCCGCCACTCTAGTTGAAGTTGCTTCGACGGCTGAAGTCGGCCAGAAGCAGCCGCCTAGTGACCCCATAGCTCTATCCGATTTCCGGCAGGGTCTTCAACCGAAATTCCGACAGTACCATCTTCGTAATTCCACTGATTCAGAATCGGAACTTGATTTGTTTCTAGACGGGAGATGGTCGCCCCAAAATCTAACACCTCAAATGATAAAGCGAGCCCGTGGCCAGTAGGTCGAAACTCCGGATAGGGAAACTCGCCGGGTTTCGCTGTGTGAACAACCATTTCGACGCCGAGGCCGTTGAAGCTACAAAACGGGTTTCCCAGCTCAGAGACCCCTCTGGTCGCTTTCAGGCAAAACACGTCAGAATAGAAATCAATTGTCTTTTCGAAAAATACGTATTCAACCGGAAGTAGTATTGTCAATTCTTTGATCACTAGCAGAGTAGCCTTCGCGTGTCCGGGTGGGGGCCGAAGCTGAAATCCTACCTCAATTCGCCTGGGCGTCTGGAGCCGGCCATTCAAGTACGTCGACCGGATGAGTCGCGCCCATGCTTGCGACGATATGATCCAACTCTCGATCTTGCGCATCAACAATCACTATTGCTCCGATGTCCCCACGTCGCTGTACGAAGGTAAGGCAACTCTCCAGCGTACTTTGGCGATCGTCTCCGATTACGCGGTCAATAACAGCCGATGTGCCTCCTATGTCCAGGATTGGAGGCGGATCAATCGAGCGCGAACAGACTGCATATCCTCCGATATCGTCCGTAACGATTATCGACGATTGCTCGTCCATAAATTCCGAGAAAACATGCATCGGTGGGTCGGGCCGGTCATTAGGCGTTTCGACTGCTCTGCCGACAAGTGCGCTCTCGTATTTCCCCAATTTGAAAAGTCTGTGCGTGGAAATGAGTTTCAATCCACTGAGAATGGCCCCATTTATCAGTGCTGTATCGCCGTGTGCGAGCGTTGCGATTGCAGGGCGTTCCTCGATCGCGCGAAATAGTTGAATAACTTCTGTATTCCAATCAATGTCTTCAATGAAGCAGACATCGTCGACGAAGTAGAATGACGCCTGCCGGCGGATGGTTGCAAATCCCGCAACACGTCCCTGCCGTTCGAGCACGAGATTTTTGATACTTGGGCTTGCAAGTACTGTCTCCAAGTATCGGGAGTGCATCTCGTCGGCGCCTTTGGCGGGTGGCCAATAGTCGAAATGTAGTTGAGCGCGTCGCTCACGATTTCTCTTGGTTAGCGCGGCAACCGCGGCTAAATCGTCGATTGTTGCGTCCCGAATCAAATGGAATCGTCCCTGTACCAGATATATGTATTCGCAATTCCGCGCCTGCAAACAACGTACGCATTAGTCAGGC
The DNA here is from genome assembly GCA_937925545.1 of uncultured Planctomycetaceae bacterium. Lineage (GTDB taxonomy): Bacteria > Planctomycetota > Planctomycetia > Pirellulales > Lacipirellulaceae > Bythopirellula. The sequence goes on along the minus strand of CALALR010000003.1, from coordinate 705 downwards.
AGGAAGAATTACCTTTCGCATCATCCAGCGCGTATCTTTCCACCGAAATCAATGACTCACAAGTATTGGCGTAGCGCCGCGACAGTCTGCAGTTTCTCATCGGTAATGACAGAATGATCCTGATGCTTCGATCGACCTTCGCGCTCCAGTTTCTCGAGATGCGGAGGTCCGAACCCCCAGTCGCTTCCTGGCCGTCTCGGAACCACGTGAAGATGATAGTGCGGTACTTCCTGACCGCTGCCAACACCGTTGTTCTGGTAAAGCAGCACTCCGTCCGGGGAGTATGCCTCAATTAGGGCTCGCATCAGACGCTTCGCCGCAGCCATGACCGCGGCTTCTTCATCCTCCTGCAGATCAAGTAGCGATGGCGCGTGCCGGCGCGGAATCACGATACATTGCCCAATCTCGAATTGGCGACCGTTCAGCAACGATATAGTGAGTTCGCTGGCATCCACAACTTGCCACTGGTTGCTCTCGCCGTTGGCAATCTCACAGAAGTAACAGGTATCGCATTCTGGCATGGGAAGTGACAAGTCGGTTTCTCAATCAGATGGGCATGTCGTTTGCGTAAATATGAGCGAAGAACAAACAGTCTATATTAGCTGAAGTTGCTACTCATTGCGTCCGGGCTCGACGCGTCAGCTACCGCTTGCGTATTCCACGCCATTCCGGCCGGTGATTCCACGGCAAGCCGGCCACCCATTC
>CALALR010000002.1 GCA_937925545.1 uncultured Planctomycetaceae bacterium | reverse complement strand
GTGTGTTGTCAAGAAAATTCTTTTCAAATTTTATTCTACCAAACCCTCGGATTCCCGTGCTCAAAAAAATATGGGGCATTTGGACCAAAATGGGTAATTCGCGTTAAGTTTCCAACCTGCGATTCGCAACCAGATGAATTGGAAAAGACTCTTAATGATTCACTCCGGCGAGCCGGGAGCGTCAGCGACCGGAGTTGTTCCACCAAACGTGAGAGAACCCAATCAGGACCCGCTCGGCAAGCGGGCCCACTGGCACAAAGAATCTTGTAGAAAGTGGGCCACTCGATTTGTTATGATGCGAGTCGCTGGAAAATAGTCGTTAGGCATTAGTCGTTAGTCATAAGCCATTACTCGTAGATCGAAAGGAACAGAAATGCAGAACTTCATAAACTGGGTAGTCTCCACAGTAAGCAACCCCAAAAGAGGGCCAAACCGATGAAAGTGCACAACGCGCGGCCAACATGACCAAGTTGACCAACATGACCAAGTTGAGTGGAGGGTGGAGAGGATTGATGAAGTATGAATTATGATTGATGATTTCCGACTCGTCACACACTACCGACGACTAATTTCCAATTTCTAATGACCGATGTCCAACCACCAACCACTCACCACTTCCCACTCACCCACTTTTGTTTACAAAAGTCTCGGACAAACACTATGAAACAAGGGGTAAAACGACTTTTGTTTTGTAATTTTTGATTTGCGACAAAAGTAAGATTCAATCAACTGCGCATCGATGGGGCGATTGTTGTAATACGTAGTTAGCTAGTTTCAGGATCGTTTCCCACAGAAGCGATCTACAACTGGCAAAGCATCCAGCGATCCGGTATCGTTTCTCCTATGATCGACCACACCAATTTCCAGTTGAACGATCGAGCCAGGCAACTCTGTCAGGAGATCATCACCCAGGCGGAATCGCTAGGTGTTGCTGTTAACACTCTCGACTGCGGCACTACGCTCCTTGATATGGGCATCGACGTATCGGGAAGCAGGGAAGCGGCGATCTACCTTGCTCGTGTTTGTCTCGCCGATCTAGGAGAAGTTTCTCTCCATGCATCAATAGCTAAAGCGTGGCCGGTGGTGGAAGTCTCCACGCAACATCCCGTGGCCGCTTGTCTCGCATCGCAGTATGCGGGCTGGGAGATTCAGGGCGAAAAGTTCTTCGCGATGGGATCGGGCCCAATGCGGGCCGCGGCGGGGCGGGAGGACTTGTTTGATGACATTGGTTGTCGCGAAGCGGCAAGCCATGTGGTGGGAGTGTTGGAGACAGCGAAGTTTCCGCCGGACGCGGTTTGCCGCGAAGTTGCCCAGAAGTGTGGTGTTGCTCCTGAGCGATTGACGCTGCTGGTGGCACCCACTCACTCGCTTTGCGGCACGCTGCAAATTGTAGCGCGAAGCGTCGAGACAGCCCTTCACAAGCTGCACGAACTAAAGTTTGATTTGTCGCGCATCGAAACCGGTCATGGCACGGCCCCCCTGCCCCCCTTGATAAGTGACGACTTGGCCGCAATCGGACGCACCAATGATGCGATCCTTTACGGTGGACAGGTCACGCTCGAAGTTCACGGCGACGACAATTCGCTCGCCGAGATCGGCCCGCGAGTCCCCAGTTCTGCGTCGCCAGACTATGGCAAACCTTTCGCTGAAGTGCTCGCCCGCTACGATCACGATTTCTACAAGGTCGATCCGCTGCTGTTCAGCCCGGCAGTGATCGAGCTGGTGAATATTGATACGGGTAGTCACTTTCGATTTGGCGAGGTGAATGAGGCAGTCTTGACTCGGTCATTTGCAGACAGATAGCCGTTCGGGCTCGGGGACGAGCCGGCTCACCACCAACCACTAACCACCAACCACCCACCATGCAACTCGCCATTCTGGGTAACGCCGGAAGCTGGTACACCAACGATCTGCTGCGCGCAGCACGGGGGCGACACGAAATCACCCCAATCGAGTATCAGCAGCTTGCCTCCACTGTGGGGGAGAAGACAACGGTTCACACGGTTGGCGTGTCGCTCGACAAAATGGATGCCGTCCTGGTGCGGTCCATGCCGCCGGGGACTTTGGAGCAAATCATCTTTCGTATGGATGCGCTGGCCAATCTGGCGCTGGCCGGGGTGGCAGTCGTCAATCCTCCGCGGGCAATCGAAGTGGCCGTCGATAAATATCTCGCGACAACCCGGCTGGCGGCCGCGGGGCTGCTGGTGCCACGTACGATCACGTGCCAGACGGTCGAGCAAGCACAACAGGCATTTCATGAGTTGAACGCAGACGTGGTGCTCAAGCCGTTGTTCGGCTCCGAGGGACGCGGTATCGTGCGGCTCAGCGACGAAACGATTGCCATGCGAACCTTTAAAGCACTCGCAGCGATTGGTTCCGTCTTTTACCTGCAAGAGTTCCTGGAACACGAGGGGTGCGATCTCCGCTTGTTGGTGATTGGCGAAGAAATCTTGGGAATGAAACGCCGCAATGAATTGGACTGGCGCACTAATATCAGCCGGGGTGCAGTCGGGGAGCCCTTGGTTGTGACCAGCGAACTCGAGGAACTTGCGCAGCGAGCAGCAGCGGCGATTGGTGCACGCGTGGCTGGGGTCGATTTGCTGCCGACGCGCGATGGTCGACTTTATGCTATCGAGGTGAACGCGGTGCCCGGATGGCGCTCTCTGGCAGAGGTGACTAGAGCGGACGTAGCGGAAAAAGTACTGGCCTATTTGGAGAAGCTATGTCGAAGCTGACTCCATTGGCAGATCCACATGTGAAGATGCTGTGAAGGCGTAAATTCGGCTCTTTCCCGGCCAGTTGTTCACCCCGCATAAGATCGGTATAATCGGCGATTCGGCTTCCACCTACCACGGCCAGTAGGCGATCGGCAGATCCGGATCATTCAGCTTTCGGTATGTGCCTCTCGCTTCTGGCCGTTTGCGAATATCGTTTTCGTTGAGTTCCCCTGATGAGGCGGCCTGACGGATTTCAAATCACAAAGGAGAAGAAATGTCGATTAAAGTAGCAATCAATGGATTTGGCCGAATTGGCCGCCTGACGTTCCGCAACCTGCATGCCCGCTCCAGCGAGTTTGAGGTCGTGGCCATCAACGACCTGACCGACAACGCGATGCTGGCAACCTTGCTTAAGTACGACAGCACGCATCGCCGTTTTCCAGGCAAGGTGACTCACGATGATGAGCACCTGACCGTGGACGGCAAGAAGATCAGGGCACTGGCCGTGCGTAATCCTGCCGAGCTCCCTTGGAAAGATATGGGAGTGGATGTCGTTGTCGAAAGCACCGGCATCTTTACCGCCCGCGCAACCGACGGCAAGCCGGGTTACGACACGCATCTCGAAGCAGGTGCCAAGCGAGTCGTGCTGAGTGCTCCCGCTAAGGATGGTGCCGATCTGACATGTGTGCTCGGTGTGAACGACGACAAGCTCACTCCCGACATGAAGTGCATCTCCAACGCAAGTTGCACGACGAATTGCTTGGCCCCAGTTGCCAAGGTCTTGCACGAGACCTTCGGTATCGAAAAAGGGCTCATGACTACCGTGCACGCCTACACCAACGATCAGCCCACCCAGGATCAGCCACACAAAGATCCGTATCGTGCACGTGCCGCCGCTCAGAATATCATTCCTACCAGCACCGGCGCTGCCAAGGCTGTGGGCCTGGTCATTCCTGAACTGCAAGGCAAGCTTACCGGTATTTCACTCCGCGTGCCTGTTCCGACCGGCAGCGTCGTCGACCTGACCGCCCTGATGAAGAAGAAAGTGACTGCCGAAGAGGTAAATGCCGCCATGAAGAAGGCCGCCGAGTCGGGTCCTCTTAAAGGCATTCTCTACTACACAGACGATCCGATCGTGTCGAGCGACATCATCGGCGATTCTCATAGCTCGATCTTTGCCTCGGACTGGACCCAGGTGATGGATGGCAACATGCTCAAGGTCGTAAGCTGGTACGACAACGAATGGGGCTACAGTTGCCGCACCGCCGATCTGATCGCCAAGATTGGTAAGTGGTAGGCTAGCGGAGTCTATACTGTTAATTCAGAAGCCTCGTCCAACAACATGGACGAGGCTTTTTTCTTCTCAAACAGAGGAATCAGAACTCCACCTGATGCTTCTGGGTCATCTTGCGGCGTATGGCGGCAGTGGCGTCGTCGATCAACTTAAAGCCCTCCACTCGAGCGTTGTTCGACGCGGCCATGGCTTGGGCCCTCGCAGCAGATCGGTCTGCTGCACTCGCCCGGGCACCCGCATAGGCATCGCCAATGAGGTTACCGAAGTAGCCGTAATCGATCGAGTAATTGCTGTATCCCCCACCACCCATTCCTGCCGTCGCCACTCCGTAGTCGATGCCGCCTTGCCGCTTGGAAAGGGCCATCGATCGCAGGGTGATTGCTAGTTGAGCCCCAAATTCAAGCAGTTCAGGATCGACGTTTAAAATGGGCATGCGATCTATCTTGCGGGAGTAACGCTCCATGACCGCGGCACTAGCCTTGTTGCCGCGGAGGTCTTTCCGCAAGTCGTTCACCAGCACATCAATCGAGCGAAAATAGGTCAACGAGGCGTCACGCATGAGGCTTTCGGGCGTTTCCTCTGAAGCTTGCCCTTCACCCGTCGAATCTTTGAGTTGACTAAATTTGGAGGTAGGAAGTTCAATGACGCTGAAGACGCGTCGCTGACCATCCAATGACAAGGGGCCTTCCATATGAATTGCCTGGTCTTTGACGTTGAATTTCCAGGACTGCATATCAGAGACGTTGGCACCGATTTCATCCAACACCGAGAGAACCAAATCCTTGGCAACAGGTTCGAGCGGAGAGATATCACGATTGAAGTCGATGCGCAACTGTGCCTGCACATCCTTGCTAACCGCAACACGTAAGGTAGCCCCTTGAAGACTCGTCAAAATTGGAACGATCTCCTCGGCAGGCAACCCAGTCTTGTTTAAAAGGGGTGAATCTTCGATCTTCTGCAATACTTCGTGGGGTTGGACCACGTTGGTCAGGTCTAATGCTAAGAGTATTTGGACTTTCTCGTTCGTCAAACGGGAAGCCTGCTTAAGATAATCTGTTAAAACTGATTCCTGATTCTTTCTGACAAAGTTCAACCAGCGAGAAACAAACTGTCGTTCGGCAGGGAACATGACACCTAACTCCCGATCATCCAGTCGCACAAAGTAAGCATCGCTCGGAGTCCAGACAGCATCGCTACCATCTATCGTATCTAGGTATCCTCCTTCGCTGCGGGCAATCGAGCGCATTGAGATTGGCTCATCAAGCTCCATCACTCCCAACTCCCAAAGATCAGAAAAATTGTCGCTTGGTTGAAGTGCAGCCGCTAGAATCAACTTATTCGCCTCAGGGGGAAGAAAAATGGGCCGCTCAACATACGCGAGTTCTAACTTTTTTCCCCAGCCTTCCTGCTGAGCAATCGAACTTTCCAAGGTTTTCTCTACATCGATCAATACCAGGGCATTCGCCGATGCCGGTACCTTGGTAAGAAGTTGGTCGAACCCATCGCTCAGGGCACGACTGGAGAAGAAATGAGCAAGCACCAAACACAGCAAGACTTGACGATTAAGCAGCATTGAGAAACCTCCGATAGGTATAGAACTGACGAGACGAAATATGAGAACCGGTCATGATACCAATCGGAAAGAAGAAATCCTAGAAGTTACCCCGCATGCTTTAATGCATTCCTGAGTAAAAAAGGATTCAAGCGTGGTGGAAATCAACGTTCCACGCTTATCGACGCGAAGTCCAACGTTGCTTGCCAGCGGTTGATGAACCCGGCTGGGGATCGCGTGATGTTGGCATCGGGCTGGTATTCCACTTTTGTCCCGATGCAGTTGTGGCGAATCCAGAGTTCGCTCCAGTGCTGTAGTGTGTCGCAGCGCGCCATTGAGGTTCGGATTTCGATTCAGCTTCTGCCGTCGCAAGAGGAGTGCTACGGAGTTTCTGCTTGCTCCCTGCCCGGAGAGGATTCGTTTCTTCACTCTCCGAATCCGCCTCTCCAGTTGTTTGATTGTCGGCAATGAGTTCACCGTCGTTGACATCTTCCATACGGGCGAGAGCTGCCGACTCGAGTGGTACTTGAGCAAGCAATTTACGACCGTCAATGGTCTCCAGTCTGACCCACAACTCACATCTTCCCGTAGGAAGCTGTGTGGCTTCCAAGGGTAATTCCAGATGAAGCCCGTCACCAAATTGAGAAGACTGCCAGGCTGCCGTGGTTTCTTCCTCGGTGAAATCCCACCGCTTGATCCGCACCGGAGCTTCCGCCTCGCCTTGCATTACCATCAAGGAAACCTTGCCATTGAAGTCTGCCGGTTCGTTTCGGGAGTCACGCGATTCCACAACGGTAAGCAAACTACTTGGCTCAACAGATTCTGAGGAATCACGAAAGATCTGCGTAATGACTAACTGCTCAGCCTGGCGTCCAGAGGTGCTGGGCCGATCCTGCTCGACCAGTGTTTCACTCTCCTCAAGAGACTCGATAACCTCTTCGTTAAAAGGATACTCGATGAATTCTTCTGACTCGTCAAAGGCAGCAGTCTGATAGGTTGCCGGATCGGGGATGCGAACTCCCCTGGTAGAAGTCTGCTCGTATTGCTCTTGATCAGCGTTGGCAAAGAGAGTGGCATTTGGTTCTTCTTCCAATCCGATCGGCTCACCGATTTCCAATTCCAGCTCTGGTACCTGAAGATCTTCAATAGGCGTTTCCGGGGTTCGATCGGGCATTGGTGTGTCCAGGATCGATTCGTCACGGGGCTCCTGCAGAGGCTTAACCGATGGCTTCTTGTCGACGGTAGTTTTACTCCTCGTTGTACTTGAACTTGTCGACTGTTTCGGCGCTGGAGTCGGTTCAGTGCGGGCCGCCACATGTTGCTGCGAACATCGGCATTGCCGCAGTTTATCAGAATACTCGACGACGTAATCCTCCAGCTCATAGATGTAGTCTTCCTGGGCACGTAGTTCACGCTCGAGGATATCAATTTGATTGTCGCGCGTGGATCGACATCCCGTTGAAAGTAACAGCGAAATACAAGCGCAACCTACCAACAATGCAAGAAGGGCTGGCCTTTCAAAATAAAAACTCGTCGTATCGCTTGCTGTTGGCATCAATCAGCTCAACCGGGACCCGAGGAAAAGTCATTCGGCAACCGATGGAGACGCTGCGCATACTCCTGCCGAAGCCAATTGGGGGGTAAGAAATAAGAAAACTGGTGGGCACAGTCAAGCGAGATTGGCGGTGCTAGCAGCGAATCGGAGGACCTTTGCCCTGGTTCAGTGCCTTACAATTCCATCTTCTCGATTACCTTGTCGATAATCCGATATTCACAGGCGTCCGCGGCAGACATGAAATGGTCGCGATCCGTGTCGCGTTCAATTTGCTCGAGCGACTGGCCGGTGTGCTCAATCAGGATCCGATTGAGTTTGTCCTTCGTTTTGCGGTACTCGGTGGCGTGAATCATGATGTCCTCGGCCGTGCCTTCCATTCCAGCCGAAGGTTGATGGATCATAATGCGGGAGTTGGGTAATGCATGGCGTTTGCCAGCTGCGCCTGCTGCCAGAAGCAGGGCTCCCATGGATGCCGCCTGTCCAAGGCAATAGGTGGCGACATCACAGGTGACAAATTGCATCGTGTCATAGATTGCCATGCCTGCTGTCACACTGCCTCCTGGGGAATTGATGTAGAAATGGATGTCTGCCTTAGGATCATCCGACTGGAGAAACAGCAATTGAGCCACGATGCTGTTTGCGACGTCGTCGTTTACCGTGGAACCCATCAGAACGATGCGATCTTTGAGCAAACGGCTGTAAATATCCATAGCCCGCTCTTCGCGGCCTGATTTTTCGATGACAAAAGGAACTAGCGACATAACAGGCAATCCATTGGTTGGGGGTGAATTGGGAGCGAAGGTTGAATAGGAAACTTGCGGCTTAAGAAGCTGCCTCAGTCGTCATCCTCATCTTCCGAATTTCCACCAAGTGACGGTTGTTTGGTGAGAATGTCATCAACGATGCCGTATTCTTTAGCCTCAGAGGCGGTCATATAGTAATCGCGATCACAGGCCTTGTGAATCTCTTCGATCGTTTTACCGGTATGGTCGGCCATAATTCGATTAAGGATTTCACGGGTACGAATGATTTCGTTGGCCTGAATTTCGATATCAGAGACCTGGCCTCCAACGCCTCCATGCGGCTGATGGATCATGACTTTGGAATGCTTGAGAGCGAAACGTTTCCCTTTCTCGCCACCCGCCAATAAGACGGCACCTCCACTGGCTGCCAATCCTACGCAGTAGGTCGCAACAGGAGGAGTAATCATCTGCATCGTGTCGTAGATTGCCAACGTGGAGGTCACGCTACCACCAGGAGAATTGATGTAAAAATGAATGTCTTTTCGACGGTTTTCGCTCTGAAGATAGAGCAGCTTCATCACCAATTCGTTGGCATTGCCATCGTATATTTCTCCCTGCAGAAAAATTACTCGATTTTCCAGCAAGAGATCACCCAGCGTCATCTGACGTTGACGCTGATAGTCACGCATGGCCGTGGCGAGCTGAGGGTCAAATCCATTCTCGGCCGACGATTCGTATTTCATAACAACTCCCTTTTTGGAAAATCTCCTGATAATCACCCGCTATCTCGAGCCGACGACATTTCCATTATCACCCCATTTTCAAGGGGGACAACTCAACCACACTACGCTTCGACAGATTCTGAACTGGCTTCGCTAACTGATGCAGGACCCTCTCCACCACCAGCGGCGAGATTCACCGCTTCCACATCGAACCGCTCGGGCTCATAGGGCTTGTCGACAAACTTGGCGTGCTCCTGCACCAATTCCAATACCTTTCGCTCGACGATCTGATTCTGTAACACGTCCATCAAGCCACGCTTCTCGATTTGAGCACGGACTCGACGAGGTGACTCACCACTTTGCATGGCGATCAGCCAGATTTCCTTTTCGAAATCCCCATCTTGCGCTTCGATGTTTTCTTCCTCAGCAATACGCTCAAGGATGAAGTGCTCTTTGAGACTGCGGGCAGTGGAAGCAGCACTATTTTGCCGCAGAACGTTTTCACGGGCGCGGATTTCGGCTTCATTGAAACCTGCCCTCCGCAACTCCATCACCGTGCGTTCCAACTCTCGAGCACTCTGCCGTTTCAAGAGAGCAGGTGGCAGCTGCCAGTCTGCCGACTTGGTGAGTAAGGCGGAAATCTGCGAGCGTATCTTCTGCTGCTGTTCATATTCGAGTTGACGCTTAAGACTGTCGTTGATTGCATCGCGGAGATCGCCCTCTGTTTTAAAATCCCCCATCTCCGCAAGGAATTCTTCAGTTAGTTCAGGAAGCTTAAGCTTTTTTACTTCAAGCACTTCGAATTCGACTGAAATCTTCTGCCCACGGAGCGACTCATTCGGAGCATCTTGCGTGAGTTCGACATCTACCTTTTTTCGATCACCCGACTTGGTTCCCACCATTAGTTTCGCAAAATCGGAAATCTCACCATCACGAAAGCTGAGTTTCTCACGGATCCGCACTACAAGCTCTTCTTCTTTTTCGATCTGCTTCTCTTCATGTGTGGTCGTGATGTTGACCGTGAGATAATCTCCTTCGGCGGCTGGCCCATCGTGTGGAACGAGCTGACCATACCGAGCCAGCATCTTTTCCAGATGTTGATCAACATCTTCGGGCGTGAATTCACGCACTGGTCGTTCAATTTTCACACCCTTCCATTTCGGCATCTCGAATTCAGGGCGAACTTCGATATCAAATTCAAAAGTCATCGGCCCTTCATCAGGAACTTCCACCGCATCAAGATTCAAATCTGGTTCACTGATGGCTGTGAAGGATTGTTCCTCGCTGATCTGGCTCAAGCTATCGAGCAACAGTGAGCCCTTGATCTGCTCTCCAATCTGTTTCTTGAATTTGCTTTCCACCAATTTTCGCGGAGCCCGACCTACGCGGAAACCGGGTACGTTGGCACTCGGCATGAGTTCGCTATAGGCATCATTCATATACCGATCGATGTCTTCACGGGAAACCGTCACAGTGACATGACGTTCACAATCACTGGGAGAGGTAACCTCCACTTGAAGATTCAAAGGCCGATCCTCAGCATCCGGCTCAGCGGTTAGTGTGTCGGCTTGTACTTCATCCAGGTCTTTATCTGCCATGAACTTTTCTCTCTGTGAAATTCTCGACTTGAAAACCTCGACCCGAGAAACTCAGAGTCAAGAAAATCAACATCTAAAAAAACCAAAGGCCCGCTACCGGCAATGACACCTCCCCTCCAGGAAGGCCAATCATCGGGGGCGGGCTCCAATTTGAAGCGAACACAATTGATAGGCCGACGAAGGTTCCCGGCAGAAACCGGCGAATTCGCCTTAACCAACAGTCAGAGCGGGTGATCGGGTTCGAACCGACGACAACAACGTTGGCAACGTTGTGCTCTACCAACTGAGCTACACCCGCAATGCGTTCTGAACCCCATTTCCCATCGGAATAGTAATTCAGGAACGATTCCCGAATTATAGGCTCGTCGCCTCCTTACGCAAGGGGATTTGCAGGCCTCTGCAGGGCAAAAACCCAGGGATTTTAGCGGTCCTAGCCAAGTCGAGCACTCTTTAGATACGATGGGGCCATGCTCCTCTTCAAGAAGAAGTTTCTGCCCGCGATTCGCAACGGTGAAAAGACACAAACCATACGATTGTGGAAACATCGCATGATGCGCGATGGCCAGCGAAGCTACATTCCCGGAGCAGGCTACATCACGATCGACAGCGTTCAAGAAGTAAGTATCGACCAGTTGACCGACGCCGATGCTGTGCCCGACGGTTTTCCTACCGCCAAAGCGCTGCAAGCCGAACTGGACAGTTTATACGCTGACAAAATAGCGGCTGGTTACCAGGCATATCGAGTGGTATTCCACCTTCAGGAGAAACCTGCTGAAACCTGAGTGCTCCAGGCTTGGATATCAGAAGGGCAGCTTGCCCTTTGGCAGGCTAATAAGCGAATATCTCCTGCATCGCTTGGGCAATTTGTTGGGGGTGGTTGAGCATATGGATCATGCTTGTGGCAAGAAGAATGATCGCAAACAATACGATACCTAGCCAACGAGGGTTAGAATCTACCGAGAGGGTATCCAATCGCGAGCCAAGCAGTCCTGCCAATTGCCTCCAACTGGTGAGATTCTGTTTAGCTCCACTGGCCACGAGCGAGACATTTCGCATGATCTCGAACGTTTCCAGGTGAAGCTGAATTCCTACTGTGGGTAGAGACAAACTATCTCCTGCCCAACGTGCCTGAGGATCGAGGCTCCGAGCTGCATCTGCTAGTACAGGGCGAAGCTCTTCGCTACTGATGTTGTAGATTACCAGCCTGGGTCGCGACACCAACATGGTCAGCCAGATGCTTAACCAATACAGTAGCAAGAGAAACAACCACACATAGCCGCCAAACTCGACCGATGCGGCCTCGGGACGAAACAGCTCGATCGGCCCCACAAATACCAGCCCCGAAAGAGCTACACCAAGTGTCGCAAGATCCGCACCGCCTGTTGTGATAAATGGCTTGCGACGCGCGTTCAGAATTCCCAGCATCAGGCAGTAGGATGCCACGGGCAGAAGGGCTATTGTCAGTCGCAAAGGGTCGGGGAGCATCCTCTCATGCTATCTTTGCCGGCCTTGTCGGAATAGGGTCATCCAACAGAATTTACTCTGCTGACCGCAACCACTCCAAAATAACCTTGCCAACTTTCCCAAGTGAATCAGCCGAGCAACGGTTATGTGTGTCGGACGTAGTATGCCAATAACGGTTTGTACGGTCGGGATATTCAAAATCGATCACGTCACACACAGGAATACCGCCAATATTATGCAGGGGGAGATGTTCGTCACGGACCAGGTATCCCACGCGGGGTATGAATTCATGCACTCCCAAACGAGCAGCCGTTTCCCAGATTCCTTGTACGATCGGTCGCGTGTCGTCCCAGGCCACACTATTCTGTTCCTGATAAATGCTCAGCCTGGCATCGCCAACCATATCGAGCAACACACCCGCGACATACTCATAATCGCGATTTTGTTTTCTATACTGTCGTGCGAAATACTCGCTTCCGAGAAAATAGGGATCCGTGCGGTCAGAATATACGAGCTCCTCAGCATCGAACAGGACGAAGTCGAGTCCATAACGATCGGGAATGCTTTTCACATGATGTGCCATTTCCATCAGCACAGCCGTGCCGCTCCCCCCGTCGTTGGCTCCCAGAAATACCCCTTCGCGACGCTGACGAGGATCGACATCTTGTGAAGGAAGCGGGCGCGTGTCGTAGTGCGCACACAATAAGATGCGCTCCTTGCTGTCCGGATACCATTGGACAATTAGATTCGCCAAGGGGACCGGTTGCCCGGTCTGAGGGTGTTTGGCAGTGAATCGTTGCCAGGTTACCTGCCCACCAAGCTCCGCAAAATGTTGGCCCAACATCTCCTGCTGTTTCTTCATTGCCGGGCTACCACTCATGCGATTGCCAAGCGCACAGATTTGGCGGAGATACTCGTATGCTCGTTTACCGCTGAAGGTTTGGGAGGGTTGAGAATCATCGGTTCGCCCAAGTTCGCAATCAAACCAAGAAACACAAATCAATAACAATACGATCCCCAAAAACTTCATATCTGTTCAACTCTTCCTGTGAAATATGGCCGCTTGATAAAAAACGAGATCTTTGCAGTTATTATAGGCCTCAACTCGCAATTGCTGATAGTTGAGTCCTTAGCATAGAATGACCTGACAGAATATTTCCCTATTCCCCCTAAGAAACGAAGAGACGACTTTCTTAACTAATTATACTTGCTATAGCTATTAGAGCTCGAATTGCTAAATTCACTTTTCACGATCGGAACTGTTCGACTTCTGAAGTGTTATTTGTAGAGTAAACTAAGATTGAGATCCGAAAGGACCTGTTTTGAAGCGACTGCTCGAAGCCTGTGATCAAGGCTTATTGATGCTCGACATAGCGGCAGGGAGTCTCGATGAGGCAATCCAGCAGATGGTCGATATGCTGGTCCGCAAAGGGGCGCTTGCTGCGACCGACGCTCCAGAGGTGCTTTCCGCCTTGCGGGAACGCGAAAAGATAGCCGCTTCAGCCATCGGTCACTCCGTGGCCGTGCCACATTCTTATCTTCCTTGCATTGCTGAACCGAGGATTGTGATTGCTCGGCTCAAGCACGGCATCAACGCCGGTGCCCCAGATGGATTACCAACCCGGTTCGTCTTCCTGCTGGTTGGACCGACGGATGCCACGTCAGATCATCTGGATGCCTTGGCGAATGTCGCTCGACTGATGTCGGACGAAGAGTTTCGGTATCTCGCGTCGATGGCAAAAACGCCCGCCGTCTTCCGTGTAGCGGTCGCTTCGCGATCGGCCGAAGCGGTGGCGGAGGAAGCTTACGAGGCTCCTAGTGATGAGCTGAAATACAGTGGTCGCCTCGGTGGCGGACTGATGGCCGATATTCGCCGCCGATTGCCGCACTATGTGAGTGACTTCACCGACGGGCTTCATAGTAAATGCGTTTCCTCGACAATCTTTTTATTCTTTGCCTGCATGGCTCCTGAGATCATCTTCGGGGGATTGATGAGTGCTCTGACGGACGGCGCAATCGGTGCCGTTGAGATGATTGTTGCGTCGGCAATCTGCGGGATGATTTATGCCCTGTTGGGAGGGCAACCTCTTATTATATTGGGCGGCACCGGCCCCATGCTGATCTTCACGGGAATTCTCTACAGCTATTGCCAGGAGCATCAGCTCGAATTTCTCACGACTTACGCGTGGGTGGGAATTTGGGCAGCGGTCACGTTGGTTATCCTTGCTATTACCGACGCAAGTTGTTTGATGAGATTCTTCACCCGGTTCACAGATGAACTCTTCGCAGCATTGATCTCACTGATCTTTATCTACGAGGCGATCAACAGCCTCATCGACATCTATCATCGAGTACCCCATGCCGAGTCGCTTGGTTATGACGTGGCGAATCTCTCGCTCTTGTTAGCGTTGGGCACCTTTTATATTGCCATCAGCCTCAGCCGATTCCGGCAAAGCAATTTTTTGTTGCCCCAGGTGAGAGAGTTTCTTGCAGACTTCGGCCCAACAATTGCGATTGCCTCTATGGCGGCAATCGCACACTTTGCCAAAGAAGCCACTCAGCTCGAGCCACTGCCAGCCCCCAACGAATTCGGCACCACCAGTGGACGACCTTGGCTGGTTCCCTGGCAGGATGTTTCGGGTTGGCTGATTGCCGCCACTATCGCCCCAGGAATCCTTTGCGGTCTACTGGTCTATCTCGATCAGAACATCACCGCCCGTCTGGTCAATAGTCCCGACAATCGACTCGAAAAGGGGTCTGCCTACCATCTCGACCTTGCCGTCATCGGCATTATGCTCGGATTTTGCTCACTGTTTGGTCTCCCTTGGATTGCAGCTGCAACAGTACGCTCGCTGAATCATGTCAGAAGCCTGGCGACGACGGAGGAAAAGGTCGACAAATCCGGCTCAACGCATACGCATATCCTGCATGTGCGAGAAACAAGAATCACTGGCTTCACTATCCATCTATTTATGGGCTTGTCCCTGTTGCTGTTGCCACTATTGCAATATATCCCATTGGCAGTTTTGTATGGGCTATTCCTGTACATGGGCGTTGTCTCGATCAAAGGAAATCAGTTCTTTGAACGAATCGGGTTGTTCTTCACCGACCCGGCACTCTATCCTTCCACACACTATGTCCGTCGTGTTTCGCGAAAGAAGCTGCATTTATTTACGCTGATCCAATTTGTGTGTCTGGTTCTGCTATGGGTAGTGAAGGCCAGCGAATATGGAATCCTTTTCCCTCTCTTCATCGCTTTGCTCGTCCCCTTCCGCTTTGCACTCGGATACTTCTTTGCAGAGGAGGACCTGGCTGCCCTAGATGCCGAAGAGAATCCGATTGAGGAAGAAGAAACCTGGTCTTAGAAGTTCGCTGACAGCTTTTGGCTAATAGCTAAAAGCTGACCGCGCTTTCAAGTTACCACCTCGGGCTCTCGGGGTACTTTCTTCTCAGCTTCGTCCTGCTTCAAACGGCTCATGCGATCGAATCGCGAATGAAGTGATCCCCAGTCGATCACCAGATTACCCTTACCCGCTTCATGCTGTTTGGCCCAATTCATCAAGAGGTCCAGGCAGGCGTGGTCGATGTAATCCAGATAACCGAAGTCCACGTGCAGATCGATTCCCTCTGGAACCTTCTCCAGAGCGGCTGCAAGTTTTGGCAGGCGGATGAAGGTGGCTGAGCCTTTGAGTTTGAGCACTGCCGATTTCTCGCCATTTTGGGAGAGCGACAAATCAGTTTCCAAGTGCGAAAACGTGTAGAGAATCTTGGCGGCTGAAAGGGCGATCCCGGTGAGTACGCCAGTCAACAAATCCGTAAAGACGATAGTGGCCACCGTGGCGGCATAGATGAAGACTTCGCCCCAACCATATTGGCGCAGTTTGACGAGCGACTTGACGTTGATCAACTTGTAACCTGTGTAGACCAGCATCGCAGCCAGGCTGGAGGTGGGGATCAAGCGAAGCATGAATGACAAAATGCTCACAAAGATCAATAACCACGCTCCATGCATGATGGCTGACTTTCGAGTCTTTCCGCCTGCCTGGACGTTGGCCGAGCTTCGCACAATCACACCGGTCATAGGCAGCGCCCCCACCAGACCACAGAGAGTGTTGCCGACCCCCTGTGCAAACAACTCACGATCGTAATTGGTGCGGCAGGCTCCCTGTACCATCTGATCCACGGCAGTAGCACACAGAAGTGTTTCGGCACTAGCAACCACAGCGAGCAAGAGTGCCGACTTTACGAGTTCTGCCCAGGGAGCATTGCTTACCAACTCAAGCGTGGGAACACGAATGTCCTCCCACAAGTTATCAGGCACTTCCACATACAAGACGGGCACCACCAAAACGGTAGCCAACACAGTCGCCAGCACAATCGCAACCAAGGGTGCCGGTATCACCTTGAGGGCTTTGGGCGCAAACGCTTGCCAGAAGATGATGGTTAGAATAGTTACCAATCCAATACTGGCGGCCAAATGGTGATTCTTCAAGCTGGCCAATAAATCATCGAAGGCCATGATACTCGTCTTTTGTAGCTTTAATGCTTCGTCGAGATCCGATTCTTCTAAACCCTTCAGGGCAGCTTCACTGCCCTTGATCGCAGCTGCCATGTCCGCCTGAATGCTTTTTGCGCGCTTGCTCCAATCCGTCAGAGATCCCAGTTGATCGACTTTGGATGTCAAGTCTTCTAAATGTGTGATGATATTCTGC
This sequence comes from uncultured Planctomycetaceae bacterium, assembly GCA_937925545.1. GTDB lineage: Bacteria > Planctomycetota > Planctomycetia > Pirellulales > Lacipirellulaceae > Bythopirellula. The sequence continues at coordinate 44,930 of CALALR010000002.1, read as the reverse complement.
TGCCGCTCAATGAGCTGCGGCATAGTGACTGCAGGAAGTTCGGGTTCCGCCTCAGCAGAAGCAGTGGCACCCGGTAGATGGGGGGCATGTTCTGCAAGTTTTTCTTGGATATTCACCTGACGCCGATGCAACTCACCCACTTCATGAAGAAGATCCGAACGGATTTGTCTCACCTCTCGGGGGGCTAAATCCGGGAGAGACAGGCTCTTGGCAACCGCCTGAGGAATCGTAGCCAAATTGTGGGCACCACTTCCTTTAGGTTTGTCGTCGATCATCACATGGAATTGGCTGGCCAGAATCAGAAATCCAATCCCTGCGAGCATCCCTTGGATGACCGCTGGTGAAACGGCACGAAACCATTGCCCCCACTTCAATAGTCCCGCTACGAGCTGGATCAAGCCTGCCAACAGCACGGCGAGGCCCAACATCTCGAGGCCCATCTTCTGGATGATCTCGTAAACAATCACCGTCAATCCAGCGGCAGGACCGCTGACCTGCAACGGGCAGCCTGCAAGCGTGCCGACCACCAGTCCTCCGATGATGCCCGTGATGAGGCCCGTGGACACCGGCGCCCCCGAGGCAATCGCGATGCCCATACACAACGGAAGGGCCACCAGAAAAACGACGATGGACGCGAGAAAATCGTGCTTGATATTTGACATGGAGATAATAATTGTTGATCGATTCGTTGAGAAAATTTATAGTCACTTTGCATTGAGGAAATTGGATGGGCCAATATCCCTGCAAGGGCACGCTGCGAAAGCCCGGGACGAAGTCCTGGGAACCGGATACCCTATTAGTGTACTAGCACTGTAAGGGCGCGCTAGCATGAATGAGTAAGCGTGCCCTTATAGGCCTAGAATTCACGATCGTAACTTTCCCCGGGAATTCGTCCCGGGGTTTCATAGCGCGGCCGTACCGGCCTATTGCAATAGCTCACGCAGCGCTGCGGGCTACTTGTCGTTCAAGTTCACACTCTGTGTTGGAATTCACTATTTCCCCGGGTGCATCCTTCTGCAGCTGAACCACTCGCACGAATCCCGCGATCGAGTAGACCAGCCCCGCCATGAGAAATGCGCTTAAGGGAGTCGAGAGGGCAACGAAGCTCTCCAGAGCCACCCCCAGGAAACCGAACAGGCCACAACCAATGGCCGCACCAAAACAGACTTGAATTTCCTCATCGGCGAACATTCCGCGAGTCGGTGAAAAAGGATTCGTTAAATCAGCCATAGATACTCCTATTCATCTTACTTTCGTGATCTTAGAGTGCAGCCAGTTGTGTTTCATTCAAACCAGGTTCAGAAGTGTGCAATAGTTCAAAATTCGCTTGATCGGGATGATAGGCAAAGACTTCGCCGGACTCGAAACGGTACACCCAACCATGGACTTTGAGCTTGCCCGCTTTCAAGGCGGCATCGACGCAGGGATGGGTTTTGAGATTCTGTAATTGCACCAGCACATTCTGTTCGACGGCTGCATTAAGCAGGTCGGCTTTGTCCTCTACATTAGAGTATTTTTCTTTCACACGTTGAGCCGTTTTCTCGGCATAGTCGAGCCAACTTTTCACACCGGGCAGTTCGCTCAAACTCTCGGGAGCCAACAGGCCTCCCATCGCGCCACAATGCGAATGGCCACAGATTATAATGTCGGGAACTTTCAACACCGAAACGGCATACTCAATCGTTGCCGCCTCTCCCCCTGTGACCGCGCCGTAAGGTGGGACAATGTTGCCCGCATTCCGTATGACGAACAGGTCCCCTGGATCTGTTTGGGTGATCAGATTGGGATCAATCCGTGAGTCAGAACATGTAATCAGCAAAACCGACGGCTGTTGACCTTTCGACAAGCGCTCGAATAATGACTTTTTCAACTCAAAGGCACTCTGCTGAAATTGTTGAATTCCCTTTATCAGTTTTTGCATAACAGTGATCCAATCTCAGTGAACGAAATCTTGTTTCCTAAACTCTCGCCCCTAGCTCGGGTGGTTTCACTTAAAAGTACTCTGGCATTCGGTAGATATGAATCGCGCCAAGACACCGGAAAATGATTCCCTAGCAGAACTGGGAATCGCGCAACGCGCGACGCTAACAACGTAGCGGAGCGCAGAGTTGGTCGGACAAGCGGTGTCCTGCAAGAGCCCGGGGAACTTGCCGGGATGCCGATTGGGTTCCTTGCCCGAACGCAGAGAATTGACTTGAAGGTCGGTGATGGCGCACCCGCAGGTGGCGATGGTCGATACTCAAAACACCTTCCCCAAGAGAGGTGCCGGGTTCCGACGCCCCGTTGGATTCACTGTTGACCAGCGACTCCGTGGCGACGACAGGCCCAGTCGTCAGCAACAAAGCAGCCACGATCACGTTGCAAAGCACGAGTTGCACGAAGGCCAAAAGCTGTCGGGTTGTTGATCGCATAATCATAACGGGCATCTGCCAGGCGATTGCACCATGACTGGGGGTCGAGCCCCGGTAGTATCCATCTTTTTCGCATCTGCGTCCAGTGCGAAAGGGTGTTGAAAGCCCGAGGTTTTCCCGAGAAAATCGGGGGGATTTTCTACTAAATGTCGCGGAACCAGATGAAAAAAGCTGCCCTCTGTGGAGCTAAGTTACCCGCGATTTTGGCATACTGACACTAGTGTGTGGCATCAAAATTTTGGACGGAGAAATAGGCGAAAGTATCTGCTTTGCGTGGACGCGTTGAATGAGTAAAGTCCATTCGGCCACGGCCTGACAGGTTCCGGTTCGTGCCGGCGGTAGATTACGCCGCCGCGTCCCAGCAGGGACCGCAAACGCGGGGGAGTGTCCCACTTTGAAGACTCAGAGTTGGCTGGAATCCGCCAAAGTGGTCGAGACCGCTGCACAGTAGCGAACCCAGTATCTGTGCGAAGACGATGCAGCTTCTCTCGGTTGGAAATCGGCGATATTCGCTTCCGCCTAGTGCACATGAGACATTGGACGATTCCCTTGATTACACTGGACTCACCCACATTGCGCACAAATGTGAGGCAAGCACAAGGTTCGTGAGGCGAGATCGCACTATCGTCGAAATTGTGACGCAACTGCGTAGTTTCTCGCGCCTCCAGCGATTTCTGCCTGTCAGAACTCCGCGAAGTTTTTTTGGCCTACTCGACCTCGATCATGCGTCATCTCGTAGCAGCGGACTACTCTCGTAGTGCGACGGGATCGAGACAACCGGTTCGAAGACCGGCGCATCGTTGTTGCGGCGACCCGCGATGCGGACGTAGCCTATATGCCGGCCCACGTCGGATTCCAGCGCAGCGATTTCCACCTTGTTATCGGGGGCGACGGTACGCAGCGACTCCAGCCAGAATTGCCAGCCTGCTTCGAGCGTATCGGCGACCGCGACATCGAGCACGCCGGCTCGACCGAGGTGCCAGCGCCACCAGTCCGCGGTGTGGAGGCTCCAAAGCTGGTCCTGGCGCCACCACGCGCTGAGGTGCGAGGGGATTTCCTGCCCTAAATCGTTGGTAAGGCCTGACATGGCGATTCCGATCTGGCCGCCAGGCTTTACGAACCGCCCCAACGTGTGGAGGAAGAGGTCATCAGTGCCGAAGTACATGTACGAGTCGACGGCCAGGATCGCATCGAAGAAGTCGGCTGCGAAGGGAAGCGACCGGGCATCGGCGTGAATTGGAAAAACTCCATCTGCAACTCCCGCGTCACGGATCCGCAGGAGGTTCTCGGAGGGGCTAAACCATAAGTCCGTGGCCCACACCTCGACACCAAACTCGCGGCGGAGAAAAATTGACGACATCGCTCGGCCGCAGCCAAGGTCCAGCACCCTCATGCCGGGCTGCAGGTCGAGCGTTTCGCAGAGCCATTCAGTGAGCCACAACGCGTTGGAAGGGCTTCCCATGCTTGCAATCACCCAATCTGGGTGATATCGAGAGGCCCGGGGAAACCGGTCAGAGAGCAGTCGCAAGTCGTTACACATTTCATTTACCTCAATTGGTATAATATTGTCTTTAGGTACGTCAGAAACGGTGAGAGTAGTGACAACGTCGTCACCTAAAGCACATCATTAACTATGGATGGCAACCGCTCCCCAACTCCGTCCAGAACGAGTGGCATGTGTCGAGGGTCACTAGGGCACTCACCAGCAGGGGGATCTAGCCAAGCCTTGTTGAGCATCTCCGCTTGCGATGCACCATACACCCAATGCCACACACCATGAGCAAGGCGGAGTTCGGTTCGGGCACGAGGTCGCCGATCTCTGCAAGCCGCAACGTGACGTCGTGGGGATGATAGAGCACTTCCCAATGGAAAGAGTGTCCTGCGGCGTAGGATACCGGGTCCTCGACAAACATACCAATCACATCACCTACGGCAGTCAGCACGGTAAACTCATCTCCCACCAAGGGCAGAAACAACCCGCTGCCTGTGTCGATCAGTTCGACGTCGAGCAGCCCACCCAGCAGGGCGTCGCCCGCGGTGACTTGGAGCACGTCGTGCTCGATCCCTCCCAGGTGGCCGCCAATCTCGACCAGCCAAGTGCCGTCGGCAGTATTTTCGAAACGATCGACCGAGGCGATGCCCGGGGAGTTACCAACCAGGAGCAATCCGTCGTTGACGACTCCCACATCGTCGAGAGTTGCGCCATTGGCCAGGGTGAGTTCGCCAGTGCTTCGATTGCGGAGCGTTCCCGATCCGATAAACAGCGCCCCGGCTTCCACGAGTGTTTGGGCTTCCATCCACAATTCGGCGTCGGGATCGGAAAAGTGCACCTCGCCATTAGCAGCGAATTCCACTGGCGCGGCAACACGTACGCGGCCATCGGAGTGGATGACTCCCGTCGACCGCATCGTCGCTCCATCGATCCGCACCGCGACGCCGGGCAGCAGATTCGTGAGGTTGAGCTCTCCGTTCATAGTCCACTTGTCAAACGCACCCGTGAGTTCGACGATAAGTCTGCCCAACAGTCCATTGACATTGATGGTTCCGTCGTAGGTATTATTAATGGTCGAGTCGATACTCTGAGCAGTGATGGTGGCCACATGGTTGAAGTTCCACACATTGCCACCACCGCCATCCATGTCGAAGACCCCCGCGTCGATATGCGTCAAGCCCGCGACCTGGGCGTTTCCGTTCTGAATGGCGATGCCCTCTACGCCAACATCGCCGTCCCAGATGGTGGTACCGTCAAACCGTACCGCTCCGTCGAAACTCTGCAGGCTGTGTGTCTGGAACTGCCCTCCGCGAACCAAAGTGGCCCCACCGAACGTCAGGTCGGCATCCTCCTGAACTTCGAAGAAGCCCCCTTCGATAGTGACGTTGTCGAACAACAGGCTGTTATCCGATTCGACGAAGACTGTGGCCGTGTTGGCGATGACGGTGTCGGCTTCGATGAAGGCCTGGCCAGCCCCTAGATTGAACAATTGCTCGGAGACGACGTTCAACTCGCCAGCCAGAGTCCAGTCGCCGCCGGCGAGGGTGGCCGGACTCGTGGTGAGCTTGTTTCCGAGCAGCTTGACCACTGACGACGGGTCAGAGGTCCAGCCCTGCTGAAAATTCATATTGAGCGTGCTGCCGGCCATCAGTTCGATCGTGCCGCTAAAGGAGTCCGAGAGTTGAGTGCCGTTGAAAGTGACCGTTTCTCCCGGGAGAATCCCGGTGCTGATGTCGAGGTGACCTTCGCCAAAGACCCCGTCCAGGTCCATCAAAGCGTCGCCAAGCTGGTTCACAGTGATGAACGGCGACCCGTTAGTCGAGATCCTGCCGTCATTGCGTAATGCGCTGCCCGCGGCGCCGTACAGGTTTATCGTCCCGCCCCCGAACAACAGCGAATCGACGCTGTTGATCAGCAGGTCGTTGACATTCAGATTTCCCTGCGACAACCGCAACCTGCCTTGGTTGGTCAGCAGGTCCGTCGTGAAGGTTGAGTTTTCAACCTCAAGCTCGCTCGTGCGGGAGCTTGAGCCAAAGATTAAAGTCTCGTCGGTCGCTATCATGGCACGCCCGTTCGTCCTCAATCTCATCCCGTTCTCGATCTGCAGCACGCGCACGGCGGCGTTGACGTCCAACTCAGCGTCAGCGTCCTCCGCGATTGGGAGGGATCCGATGCGCGCAAGATCGGCTACGCCTGGCACGCCGTTGGGAGTCCATTTACTGGCGTCCGACCACTGTCCGAATTGACTATTCCAGTCAAACGTCGCCGCCTGTGAGGCGGGGGCGAGGAGAATGACTTCGGTAATTCCTCCGGCAATACAGACCACCCATTTGCCGGAGTGCTTCCTTGGGAGCTCGCCGAGCCCCGTTGTGCGTCTCCACCCTTGACTCACCATACATACCAGTCCACAGATCATCAGGAACACGGTGCCAGGTTCGGGCACGAGTTCGCTGATCTCCACCAGTCGCAGCTTGACGTCGTGGGGGTGGTAGAGCACCTCCCACTGGTAGGAGTGACCCGCGGCGTAGGAAATCGGGTGGTTGTCCGAGAACTGCCCGCTAACCGCTTGTAAAGAACTAAGGATGGTGAAGGAGTCGCCAATTTGCGGATCGAACCCGATCCCCAGATCGATGAGATCTACTGACAATTTACCGTCCAAATTCGATAAACCATTAACCTGTACAATATCATGATGTGCCCCCGCAAGATAACCACCAATCTCTAGTTGCCAGATGCCGGATTCTAACCCTGTAAAGTGACCGACCGAGGCAATGCCGGGTGACGCGTGTTCCACCTCGAATAGCCCGCCATTGATTACTCCTACACCCGACATGATTACCTCATCTTCCAGCAGGAGATACCCATTATCTGCAGTAGACAAACTGCCATTTCCAGAGAAAAGGACTCCTTTCTCGACCTGTAAGTTTCCGTGAGTGCGAAGGACGGCATTGCCGGGGTTAATGCTGATCTCCGCCGGTCCGCCAGCTCCCGAAGCAGAGAAGACAATGTCGTTGTTCACCCGAGCACGTCCGTTGAGCACGTTCAAGTTGCCTTCAACGACCATTCTTGACCCATCCAACCGGGTTACAAAGAGCGCAGGATTCCCTGCGATATTCATCGTCCCGTCCAGATGCCAACTGGCAGCAGGATCGTTTAGATTCATCGTAAGCCTGGCTCCCAGGGTATTTCCCAGGTTGAAGGTTCCTTCAAAGTGGTTTGGTTGCACGACGCTTAAAGCACCGACATTCATCATAAGGTTTTGATTGATGTTCCAGGTCGTTGCTGCCAAGCCGTCCATATCGAAGCGGTCGGCGTTGATTGTGGTGGGGCCACTTACGGTTGCAATCCCGTTCTGCATAGCGGCGCCGTTGACGGTTACAGTTCCGTTCCATGTCGTCTGCCCATCAAAACGGACGAAACCATCAGAAAGCGATTCGCTAGGAGTGTTGAAGACCCCCCCCTGCACAGTAGTAACTCCGACGAACTCCAGATCAGCGCTTGATCCCAATGCGAAAACGGCTCCGGCCTGAATGATCGTTGAAGCTTCACTCCGCAGTCGATTATCGGCGTGAATAGAGATGTTAGCAAAAGGCTGAAACGTTGTGGGACTTTGTAGCCTTAAGAAGCTCCCGGCACTTCCAACTTGCACGTTCCCATTCACTATCAGTGGAGCGCCGGTGATCCGGGAAGCAATGGGGAACTGCCCGTTGCCGGTTACATTCAGCTGGCTACCAAGTCCTAGTTCCCAGGGATCGGTCAGACTCATTTGCAAATGAGCTCCTGGTGCCATTGAAATAAACCCACTGAAGGAATCCGAAAGTCCACTCCCCTCAACGACAAGCAGGCTGTTGAGAACGTCGAAGATGATTTGTCCAGTTTCCAGAGGTCCATCCAAATTAATAGGAAGAAGCGTTCCAGCACCGTTACTTTGACGAATGGTTAGCCCTCCGTTCGCAGTGGGTCGAATAGTCCCATTGTTTTTGAATGGCTCACTTCCGATGACGTCGATGAAGCCTTGCCCGCGGATTTCTCCGACCGAATAGGACGGCTCAGACGGAGTGGAGAACAGCCGAACTGCTGCGTTGTCGCGCAGCTCCAACCAAGTCCCTGGCGAAATAAGCTGGAGGTGGGCGGAGAAGTCGTGTTCGTTGATACCTATTAGGCTCAATCGTGCGATGATTCCAGTACCGTTGCCAGAAACCTGGGCGACTCCCAGTGAACCGATCTGACCACCCGCCGTATCTACAACCATGCCGTTGGACAAGTTCATCGAATGAAATGTCCCGGAACCACTCACGACCCCAGGCTGGAGACCTGGGGCTGGTGCCCCAATGAAGACGTTATCATTGAAGCCAGGAACTCCGAAAGGCAACCAGTTGGCCGCATTTGGCCAAGAGCCACTACCGGCGTTCCAAACGAAGTTCGCAGCAAGGGCACTGCTATTGATCGCGATGCAGGACGAAACAAAGCAAGCTGAAAACAGGGTCCATCTGGGACATGTTCGGTTGATCTGGTATTTCATAAGAACCTCAGATACTGTGGGATGACTTGCGGTGAAACGATCTAGGACCGCTTGGAAACCCAGCCCCCTACTAGGGGTCATTTCCCCGCGATTACTCGCCTACATTGCAAAACGTCGTTGTCCGTAAGATGCGACAAGAATTCCAAAACTCCCAGCGGCTATTTATAATTCAGGGATCGGAAGCCACACTCGTTCCGTAAAAATCGCTTTGAGAGCAGGACTCGGCGTCCTGAAACCTCTAACGGCGAAGGGCATGGCTATGGAAGAACCTAAAGGGTCGGTCACGCGGTTGTTCGATGGCGTAAGTCGGAACGAGCCGCAGGCAATCGAGGAACTCTGGCGCCGCTACGTCGCACGGGTAGAGGGAGTTGCGCGACCGGTCCTTGAACGACTTCCCACGAGGGAATCCAGCGCAGAAGATGTCGCTCAAAGTGCGTTTCGAGCGTTCTTCTCTATGGCGGCCCGAGGTCAAGCGTCAGAATTGACCAATCGTGATGAACTCTGGCGACTTCTGCGAACTATCACAAAGAACAAGTCCACTGACTACATTCGCCGGGGTATGCGGAAGTGTCGAGGAGGAAATGTAACACATGCAGCCAATTTATCTTATGAAATTCCAGCCAATTCTCCTACCTCCTCAGAGTATGTCTCAGCACAAGAGTCACTCGACATTTTGCTTGCCGACCTTGACCAAACCGGAGACACAAGGCTTAGACGAATTGCTTTGATGAGGCTAGCAGGGCTGAGTAATGAGGATATTGCTGCAGAATTGAAATGTACGACTCGAACCATTCAACGAAAAATTATTCTGGTGCAACGTCTTTGGGCTCTTCGAGATTCAAATTAAATGACCAGGATGCGATCTGGAATCTGCCACTTCCAATCCTCCAGCAGCTCGATCAACTGGCTGATGAATTAGAATCTGCTTGGCATCGAGGCGAGCGCCCCTCAATATCAGATTATGCTGACAGGCTTTGTATCGATGACACTCCGACGAAGTCGCTGGTAGAAGGGCACCTGACAAGCTTGCTTGAAGAGCTGTCCACGATCGCACCCTCAATAAGCGGCACTCCGCTCCCCATCGAATTTGCCTCGTCGAATGGTCCCATCATGGTTGGAGAATATCGCCTCCAAGAGCCTCTTGGCTCAGGTGGAATGGGCGTCGTATTTCGTGCAACACATGTACGCCTCCAAAGGGCAGTGGCGATAAAATTCCCCCGACTAGGAGGGTGGCACGATTCAGAATTATCCGCAAGGTTTCTCCGTGAGGCGCGAGTTATAGGCGGTCTAGAGCACCGTCACATCGTCCGCGCCTTCGACGCAGGAGATTCAAGTTTTGGTCCCTACCTTGTCACGGAATTTGTGGAGGGAAAGTCCATCGATGATATCGTGCGAAGTAGCGGCCCACTATCAATTTCCGAGTCGATCGAACTCGTATTACAGGCTGCTGATGCGCTTGCCTATGCTCATTCAAAAGGGATCGTTCATCGCGATGTCAAACCCTCTAATCTTTTGATTGACCAAAACAATACTGTGAGAATCGTGGATTTTGGACTCGCTAAGCCAGGTGAAACTTCCGAACTACTTAGTAATTATGACGCAACCTTGACGCGCCAGTTTGTAGGAACAGTTGCCTATGCCGCTCCCGAGCAACTTCGTCCGGGAGTAGTGGTCGATTGCCGATCCGACATTTATTCTTTGGGGTGTGTATTTTACTACTTGTTGACAGGGCAATCTCTACACAGTGGGTCGCTTGCCGATAGGCTCCTCTCCGAGCCACAGTCAGTTCGTACGGCATTGCCGACTGCAATTCCATCAATTCCTTCGCGGATCGCAGCATCTTGGAGTAAGATGGTTGCTCGACGACCAGAAGACCGATTCTCCTCAATGCATGAAGCCGCAGATTCACTACGGGCAGCACTTGCAGCAGGTCCAGATTCAAGATACGAAACAAGGTTTAAGAGGTGGTTAGTAGGCACTGGGTTGCTATTGGGAGCGTTGCTGCTGATCGGAGTCTCCATACAAAATGATCATAGACAGCGACCTTTCGGAAATTCTCCAATGCATGCTGTCGCACCTTTTTCAGCCTCCGAGGCAGCGCAATTACAATCCGTGTGGGCTGCTTATCTTCAGTTACCAAAACAAATCACCAACTCAATTGGAATGTCGTTTGTACTGATTCCGCCAGGTGAGTTTGAAATGGGGGCAATCGATCCCACAGCATTGACTGCTGTAGATCCTGAAAACTGGCGTTGGCAAGAGCCAGATGAAATCCATCGCATCCACAACCCTCAACATCGTGTTCGACTTACCAAATCGCTGTACTTCGGCGCTACGGAGGTTACTTTTCAACAGTTCTCCAGCTTCGTCGATGCATCTGGCTACGTAACCGAAGCTGAAAAATCAAGCGGTTGGGGTCGTGAAGACCGCGGTTGGCTGAAACGCTCAGGCTACTCATGGAAGAATACCGGCCAACGTGTGAGTGAACCAGACCATCCAGTAATGAACGTCTCATGGAACGACGCTCTGGCTTTTTGTGATTGGCTAAATAAGGTTGATTCCCACGGAACATACCGCTTGCCTACTGAGGCGGAATGGGAATTCGTGTGCCGCGCCGGAACCAATACTGTTTTTTATTTTGGTGAGAACGCAGATTTTATGCGTGAACACGGCTGGACTTCAGAAGAATCAGATGGGCGAATTCAACTCATCGCAACGAAACAGCCGAATCCATTTGGAGTATACGACTTATACGGAAACCGTCAGGAGTGGTGCCTCGATCATTTTGATCCCCTATATTACACAAAGTCGCCAATCGAGAACCCTCTATGCACTTTAGGAGATGGCACACGTGTACTGCGCGGCGGGACCCATACCGACCCAGCTATCTTTTGCAACTCAACGCGACGTTGGTCTCAGTTACCTGATAATGTGGGGGCTGCTGGGATAAGAGTCGTTTGCGAGACAGAAGATCCTCATGAATAGCACCCGACCTCATATGCCGCAAACACTTACCATCTCGAGGTAGATTCTCCACATAAAACTGCACATGGCTGCGAGACCCAAGCGGAATATTTCTTAAGATTCAAGTGTTTACCTTAACCCGAGCTACCAGTAGCAATCAAAGCGGCTCGATTGCCCTTGGCTGAAGAACCCTTTAAACTGACTAGCAAAGTTGATGAGCCCCCGTAGCTCAGGGGATAGAGCGACGGTTTCCTAAACCGCAGGTCGCAGGTTCGAATCCTGCCGGGGGTATTGGACGTAACTACCAGAACCAAGTGTTTTATTCTTCATGATTCAGCTTAGTCGACTCCTGGTATCGTGAGTGGGAAGAATCGATTATCATCCACCTCTTGGCTAAGGATCTCTTTAGCCTTGACAACTAAATCTGCTCTCGAGGCGGCAAGATCATGGGTTTCTCCTGGATCGGTCGCCAGGTCATAGACTTCCCAGGGTCCAGGTTCCTTGGTCTGCAGGCCTTGTCGCACCACCTTTATATCCCCAAAGCGTGCTGCGATCTGGCCACCGTACTCTGGAAAAACCCAAACCATCGGCTTGTGGGCTGGCGGTGCAGTTCCTGCGGTAACGGCAGTCCAGAAACTTTCGCCATCAAGCCGGTCGGGTATCTCTAGCCCAGTGGCTTCACACAATGTCGGAAACCAATCCGCAAAATAGCTCGGCAATTTATGTACTGCTCCTGCTTGGATGCGATTTGGGAGCCTCATAATCATCGGTACGCGAATGCCACCCTCGTACACGCTTCCTTTGTAGCCGCGTAGTCCTGCCGTGCTTTTGAAAAACTTGGCATCGACACCCCCAACATGAAAATGCGTATTGTGAGGACCAGCGTGGGTGGTGCCATTGTCGCTCGTAAAGACCACAAGGGTCCGCTCTGCGATGCCAGCATTCTCCAAAGCATCCAGAACTCGACCGACATAACCATCCAGATCGGAGATCATCGCCGCATAAGCAGCCCTGGGCCTAGGGTGAGGCAAGTAGCCGCATTGTCCCTGATAGATCTCCGTATCCCATTCCTCTGGAAATCTCTCTACAGATTCTCGAGGTGGATGCATTGCGACGTGGGGTTCGATCAAAGGGAGATACAGAAAGAAAGGACGATCTCGATTCGCAGCAATAAACTTTTCTGCCTCGACGATCATAAGTCTAGGCGCGTAGGTTTCGCCTATCCAGTCTTCCATACGCACTTCGCCCTTCACAGCAGGATGGTGGCCGGAAACGGGATGCGTGTTGATAATGAGACGATTTCCATTTCGCCATAGGTGCGGAGGATAGTAACTGTGTGCTACGCTTTGGCAATTGTAACCAAAGAATAGATCGAATCCTTTGCGATTGGGGTCGCCTGAGCTGCCGACCGGTCCGAGTCCCCACTTTCCGATGGCTGCCGTGGCGTATCCGTTGCGTTGAAACAGTTGTGCCAGGGTCAAGGCTTCTTCGGAAAGAGGAACTTGCCCTTCGTCGTACTCCGGGAAAACCTTTTTTGCCTGCAAGTTTCCCCTTATTTCAGCATGCCCCGTATGCTTGCCGGTGAGCAACACACACCGCGATGGCGCGCAAACTGGTGCACCGCTGTAGTGTTGGGTGAAGCGCATCCCATCTTTGGCCAACGCATCGATGTTTGGTGTGGGAATTTGAGTCTGGCCACAACAGCCAAGTTCGCCCCAGCCTAGATCGTCTGCCAGGATAAATACCACATTGATCTTCTGTGAAGCCAATGGCTCTTCAGCAAGAATCTCTTCCGCCGTCGCCGCAAGCCAGACGGCAAACGTAACACATACTATCGACGATAAAAAAAGACTCGACCGCCACATCGCCATCTCCTCGCAAACCTGAATGGACAAACTCAATATAGTCGCTGTTCATGACCGCGACTACTTTCTGTCAGTGGTGGAATAGACGTCTTACCAGTGCTAAGTTCCCTTGGCGACCCGGCTTTCGTAACGTTGGATCATAAGTCTGGATGCTGATTCTTTGTGTTAAACTTTTCAGATTGTTCTCTTTGTGCAGGTGACCTTTACTTCTTTCGTGGGTCTGCTTGACTCCACGCGGCTCGAAATGACTCCGTGAGAGTGGCTGCGTGGTATATTTTTCCATCGGCCGGGCGGTATGTAATCCGCTGGGAAGTTGGCCTCATGGAGGAGTTTCACGCGACACTTGAAAGGCTCGATTCGCAACACTCTGTTCGTGCTTTCCGCCGGCTGGATGCTGGCCTGTCTGGCGGTAGGTACCGGCTGCACGTCCCTTGCGGGAAAGAAAACCGTCTGGCAGCAACCTTGCTATGCACCGCCTGATCCAGATGGGGTCAGGAATTGGTCGCTCGCGCTTGCCGAGGAACACTACGCGGCGGCAGTTCAATCGGAATCTGCCGATTGCCCCAACTGTGTCGATCTCTATTATCAGGCGGCAATCGCTTCCTGGCCGGTGCTGGAGCGCGAACTTTCCAAAAGTGGTAAGACCTCCGTTCGCTCTGCCGAGCTCCATCGCTCGGCGGTTGCCAAGTTGCTTGTCACCGCTCAGCGGTTTGGGCGTTGGGACCCATGTCGCGGCGTTGCGATTTCCTCGCAATGCGGAACGACTCTCCTGCGGACCACCTACCAGGGCTTCACCTGGGGACCAGAAGAGTTTCAGCAACTTCAGCCGGCTGGCGAATATGCCGCGCCAAGTTTGTCGCGGGCGTTCCGTAATGGTGGCCTGGGTGTCCCTTTGGTTGTGATGCGTGAAACTGCATGTCCCCAGCCGTTCACTCAAAAGGAGCGAACCTTTGCCGCAACTGCTGTACTACGTCCCGATGAAACGCAGGCGGGCTACCAACTCGAATTCCATGACCCCTTGCGCGAGTCGACCACCGTCGTAGCGGAGAATCTGGTTCCGTTGGCTCAAGACATTACCGCTCCGTTCGCACTAGCCAGCCAAGGAAACGATCGGCAGTGGCTTAGTTACTTCCTGGTGCCAGGGGTTGCCGGAGATCGCGACGGTTTGTTCATGATCGAACCTTATCAGCCCGGCAAGATTCCGGTGGTCTTCATCCATGGTCTGCTCAGCGATCCAGCAACTTGGATCGATGTGGTGAACGAGCTGCGCGCCCAACCGGATCTGAACAACCGCTTCCAGTGGTGGGCCTTTCGCTACGCCACCGGAGAACCTTTCCTGACAAGTGCCGCGCGACTCCGGCGGGAGCTAGTTCAACTCAGGCAAGTCTATGATCCCACCCACAGTGATCCTGCGCTGTCGCAAACTGTGTTGATTGGCCATAGCCTGGGCGGATTGGTTGCAAAACTGCAAGTCACGCAGAGTGGAGATCTTCTCTGGCGTTCCGCCGCGAACCAACCGTTGGCCACTGTCGTGACAACTCCAGAAACACGGCGGAACTTGCAGGAGGTTTTTTTCTTTCAGCCCTCGATGGCAATTACACGTGTTGTGTTTATTGGAACTCCCCACCATGGATCGCCATTGGCTCGTCGGCCGATCGGGCGCATTGGATCAGCACTCGTGGAACCTTCAGAACAATCTGAAGCGCGCCATAGTCAGCTTGCCAGCGACAATCCAGACCTCTTCCGTCCTGAGCTTCAGCTGCGGTTTCCTACGAGCATCGATCTGTTGGAGCCGGAGAGCCCCTTGTTGGCAGCCACGCGTGAGATGCCGTACTCGCCGATGGTTTCCTTGCACTCGGTCGTTGGCTATGGACAATATACCTGGAAAGGTGTGCCTTCGGATGGGATCGTACCCGTTCCAAGTGCTCGCCTCTTTGGCGTCCAAAGTGAGAGAGACGTGGAAGCCAAGCATGAGACGCTACATCGCGATCCAGCAACCATCACAGAACTCGCCCGTATCCTGCGTGTTCATTTGTGCCAGAACGGACTTTTCTGAACGGCAATTGTAAAGAGAACCCTTCCCGGCCGCTACCGCGTCCGACCCTCCCGCAAGCGGGAGGGTCTCAGGGAAAAAGGCTCCTATCAAATCATCCTCCTGAGGGAGGGTCGCGTGCTATAGAGCGGGGAGGGGCTGTTCGACAGAGGGATTCGTTTTCGCCTTCTGCGAACTAAGTCCATCTGTGACGACTATTCCAATTAGAAGCACGAATGGTCGAAAAAGGTTTTTGCCAAGTGGCCAGATTAAACTACATCTTTAGTGGGGGAATTACTTACTTGAAACACCTCTTAGTCTCAAGAATAAAGCACTAAAAAGGAAACAGAACATGTCTACAGATTCTAACTCACCTTCGGCCATGGCTGCCGAAGCACTTCAAGAGTTGCGCGTACTACGCGACCACTGGTGGGCGTTTTTGGCGCTCGGTATCACCCTGGCTGTGATCGGGTCGGTTTGTATTATCCATCCCTTCGTGGCATCGGTTACTTCGGTCGTGCTTTTGGGATTCTTGCTGGTAGCCGCTGGGATTGCCCAAGTGCTCAGCTCGTTTTTGGCCGGCAAGTGGAGCGGAATGTTCATGCACCTGTTCGTCGGGGTGCTCTACGGAATCGTGGGTTTCATGATTATCGATGCCCCGGTTGAAAACACGTTGTTGTTGACCAAGATTCTCGCGATCTTTTTAATGGTCGTTGGCTTGATCAATATCCTCTACTCCCTGATTGAGAGATTCCAGGGATGGGGTTGGGTCCTCTTGAATGGTGGCATCACCTTCTTGCTAGGGCTCTTGATTAACCGCCAGTGGCCAAGCTCTGCCATGTGGGTCATCGGTTTGTTTATCGGCATCGAGATGATCTTCAACGGCTGGGCATGGATCATGTTCGCCTTTGGTATCAAACCGCGATCGCAAGGCGGCTGATAAAAATAGTGCAAAGTTTTGAGAGGGCTGGTCACTAGATGTAGTGACCAGCCCTTTTCTGTTTCACTTGAACTGGTTCGGTTGTTGGGCGTGCATCCCCTCTCATGCAGCGCCTAGTTCGGCAAATAGATCGTCGTACACATCTTCAGGCAACTCATTAACGTCAGAAATTGCCGATATCAGATCTGTCGTCATGTTCTCGAATGGCGAAAAGGAAAGTACGTTTTGGTAATCCTCGAAAACCCAATCCTTGGCGAGATTCATCAGTGCGGAATCTGATGAGCCTCGTTCCACAATGCTAGAGCGAACCCTTGCATTTCTCGATTCATCTTCTCGTGCTATGGTTATCTCGGCAGAACGGGATGGTCCGCCCACATAACCGAATCCCTGATTCGAGACGACTTGCTTCGTCTCAATGGTCGTGTCGCTGCCAAGGACAGAACTCCAACGAAGGTTGTTCTGTGAAATCGAATTGTTGGCAATCGGAATCGTGTAGTCGATGATATTCGGAATCAAATCCAGAATAAGCGGGTCCCAGACAACAGGAATCTCTTGAGTGCGCAGTATCGTGTCGATCATAGTCACTGTTTGAGAGGGGTTCGTGATCGCGAAACTCTGGAAATTTTCGAAGAGTGCATGAGTCGAAAGGCTGATGATGCCGCCAGGGAGACCATTGACCTGGGCGTCAGTCCCCCAAGGATTGCCAAGAGTAAATGTTCCCGAGTTTGCCTCGTAGCCCAACATGGCGTAGCAGTGTCCGGCGACAATATTGGCATCGACGCCGGCAAAGTCACTGCAGAATGTGATCATACGACCTGAAAGAAAATCATTCCCGATGGCAGAGCCCATCAACGTAGCTGCCCCGTCAGCCATGCCGATCATGACGACGCTTTGTCCCGTTAGATGACTCATGGCCCCATCAGGCCAGCCCCCATCGAGTGCCCAATAGCTATTCACTCCACCGCTGCCGATCCACCCGGATTCATTGATCTGAGCGTACGCCTTTTCCGCTAAAGCCGCCCACAACGCGTTGGAGGCGTCATTAAACGCATCGCTCGTATTGGCAAAGGCAAAGGTGTTAAAAGCGTCGACGGGCAAGAAGCGATCGACGGTGACATACTCCGCATTTCCGTTGTGAAAGAATCTTACACTAAAAGTGTTATCGCCATTGTCGATAAACATGTTCTGAATTAACGAGGGAGAGCGGAAAGCAACTTCCTCGAGACTTGCCAGAAACCAGCAGTCACCTAACGCTCCTTGATCGACGTCGATATAACTCGGTCCACCACTGCCGAAAAGAGTTCCGGCAGCAGCCATGTAGGTGAGCCCCATGTTGGCGGGAAGTGTGGGACGATCTGCGCCGAGGAACCATTTCGCTGTCAAGCGATTGAGGTGAACCGAGGAGCTGCCGGCACGAAGATTGCCCAATGAAGAACCCTGAAAGAAGGCGTTGGCCCGATCGCCGTTGACGACTTTGCCAGCCAGGTTCTGCACATGATAGGGGGTGCCCAGCAAGTCGGGCCTGTTTACTATGTCCTGTAAATCGTTGAATTCTGACGCCGTGACCCCGCCTCCAGCAACTTGATTGAAGATGGAGATCATGTCATTGCGACTGAGAACACGATCGGCGCTAAGCTGGCGCACCAAAGTTCTCAGCGGTGCATCCTGGATGTTTTGATCAATCCAGGCGACAGTTGGATCGATGCTCACAGGTGGCTGCTGCACCCGGCTTATCCCGCCAAACAAACCAGCCATCAACCGTCGATCTTCCAGATACTCTAAGGTGAGATTCGTTGACTTTGCTTTGGATGCAGTATTGGGATTCGACCATAAAAACGTGCCAAGCTGCCACATGATATACCTCCTGGGTAAAGACCGCTTTATCTCAATACAGCGGACAAACTTGGAGGGTGTTACAGCATGGCCCTAAAAAAGGCTGACCGACAATTTGCCCTTGCGGTGCCGCAACGTCGAAAACCAGACTTGGAGAGCGGCAGACGGCTTCCTTGAATTGCCCCTACTCCGCCAACAGCTTCACAACTGCGGAATGTCCATCTCAGCGTTAGTAACGCGTTGATGTCACCAATCCATTCACGAAGAGGCTTTGTGACACGAAGCCAAGAATTCCAAAACTGATTCGACAAAAGTTTGCGGCTGTTCCCAGTGAAGGGAATGAGCCGCGTCATTGATCACCGAAAATGTTGCCCCCGGGATGATTTCAGACAACTGGGCACACACATCGCGGGGAAACAAAAGATCCTCTCGTCCACACATCACATGGGTCTCTGCCGAAATCTTGCTCACCAAATCGGTACCGTCATATCTGGCCAACGCCCCGACTTGGTTTGCAAACGCAGTTGCAGTTTGTGGATAAGGATATTCAACTGCAAATCGGATGGCGTCATCGACGGCCTGATCATTTTCGAAAAATCGCTCAGAGAAGAACCAGAAAAACAGGTTTCGGAACCAGAGTTCCAGCTCCATATATGCTTTTCGGCATTCGGCCCAATTAAAGAATAGAGAATTGTTGCGGGATGAATTAGAAGCTGAGGTACCTGCCAAGATTAGCTTCGCCACTATATCTGGGTAGCGACTAGCCAGGTCTAAAGCAGACATACCTCCCATGGAATGTCCGAGTACGAATACCTTGGACAATCCTAGATGCCGAATCAGTTCGGCACAGTCATCTGCTATCTGGGTAACACTCAACTCGATTTCTTGCGGTTTTGATCTCCCGACACCTCGATTATCAGGTGTGATGACGAGATGATGCTTGGAAAGGCCTTCCAGGACTGGTTGCCAGCTCTGAGAATCACTGGCCAGACCAGCAATCAGCATCAGTGGTGCACCTTGCCCATGAATTTCGTAGTAGAGCTCCAAAGAGTTGATTGCTGCGTAGGGCATCGTAAAGAGGCGACTTCTATGGATTCTGAAGAGTGAACTCCCTTAGCTCCTGACTTGTAATCTTCTACGAAACTGTCTATCTGACAGTGCGACGCAAAAACCAGCAGCTAACTGTGGAGAAAACGAATGCCAAGGACGAAGGTTCCGGCACGTTGACAATGGTTGCGGTCAGGCTGGCATTATAGCTGCTTTGCCAGAGGGCCAAGTCGGCTGCACTCAGAGGATTCCTTGAACCACCCCGCTGCCAGACGAGGAAATCCTTGCCATCGACTTTGTCATCGAAATTAAAATCTCCCGGCAGATCCGCTCTGCCGGCCAAACGCGTCGGAGAGCCGACATCAAGGTGCAAGTGGTTTTGGTGACTTCCACTGGAATCAAAGGAAATAGGCGTCGAAGGACGCAGCGAAATGAGGCCCGCCCGAATGTCTTGATTGGAGGTAATGATTCTGATGACCCGGCCACTCTCAGGACCTCCACTAGCCCCGGCATCGATGTAGGCGACAGCGATGTCGATCACTCTTTGCTCGGCGAGACTTGTGACACCGTTGCCGAAATTCCAAGTCGAACTATCGACGTGCATATCAATGTCCATACCCACAAGGTGCGTACTATGCGCTGCCGCTGACCCATATCCATCGGCCGTCGACATGGCGTTCATTAACTGAGTGATTCCCGTAGCTGCCTTGGCGTCGGCCGAACCGCTCCTCCATAGATTTAGCGCCCAGTTGGTGCCGAAACGCTCTATCTGCGGGGTGAGTCCAGTTCTCAGATTGGTGCCTGGGTCGCGGCTTGGCAGAATATCGAAGTTTCCAATCATCGAATTCACGCTAAACGTTCCAGGAACTTGAGGATCAGGATCGATTAACTCCTCCCAAGTTGGAGCGTTCGCTGCATTGAGCCAGCCTGCGGTATTCGGCCCAATGATTCCATCAACATTGTTCTGAGAGGTATTCACACCTGCCACAAAGGCTGCCTGAAATGTTCGCAGCGCCGAATCGGTATTCGGGCCAAAAAGACCATCAACAGCAATGGCGGCGCCTCCTTCCCGAACAAATCCTAAATACCGCAAACGCTGTTGTTGCTGTGCGACAAAAAGTTTGTTGTTTCCCGGATTGTTGATGGATTCAAGGCTCTGGCCTACCGAGCCTGAGCCTGCTCCTGTGTAACCAGGTTGGATGGTGACGGCAAAGGTTTTTTGCTGGCCATTGATTAATATTGAGCCCTGGAGGGTACCTTGAAATCCGCGTGCCGCGGGATCTACGTCGCCCAAAGCTGGTGTATTGCGTGCAGGGTCAGCAAAAACCCATAGCCGACCATCGTTAAGAAAATTGCCCTGATTTAAGTTGGAACTCGTAAGAACGGTATGGCTACCAAATCCGCTCAACGACAAACCAGAAAATGTAGCCCCAGCGGGTACTCCTGGACGCGAGCTAAAATCAACTTCGATGCCATTACCCGTACGTCCATAAAAATCGAAATCTACCGCTTGGCAAGGCATATCGAGCAAAGCAACTGCCGCGATCAGGATGTAAAACGCATACGTGTGGCGCATGATTTTTTTCCGTCTTCCCTTGATCAAAATGTATTCCTGGCTTACTAGAAACGGTTTCAAAATCGTGAGCCGAATGCGCTAGCATCGGGTGAACCTGTGTTTGGGCTAAGCATTGACGTCTCCCGAGGCTAGCGCCTAGCTCACAAGAACTTTAATTCTATTTTGAAACCGCTTCTAAGCACTTCTCTCATTTTACTTTGAGAGCGGGAAATCGACGACTGGTAGGAAGCGCAGAAGATTCTCAATTTTACGAACTCGTGCCAGTAGCAGAGATGGCAGGCGATTGCAGTCTAAGACTGCTTCTCAAGCTTGCTGGTAGAGTAGGCAGAAGAGCGATCAGTTGAACGCAAGTCCTCCTCCAAACTGCGAAACGGCTCAATACCGAGCTCTTGGAGTGCTCCGTGGTAGGATCGCACCGCCTCAGCCGGATCGCTGATTTCTCCATCGGCCAGATACCTCAAGTGCTGGATAAAGGAAAGCTGATGCTCCGAATTATTAATCATGCGGCCGTAAAGGGCTACCCGAGCACCATGTTTTTTGGCTTCCCACAACTGACTGAATGCGTCGAACGTTGTCCCCGCCGATCCCCCCAGGATTCCGACTACCAGCGAAGAGTCATAGGCCACAAGTTCCTCCATCGCCTTTGGGCCTAAATAGGGAATCTTGAGAAACTTTGGCCGCGAGTTGGGAGGAATTCCGGCCATCGTACGAACAATTGAATCATTGATGAATCGGGGAACATCTTCCTTGGCAAGATTATTAGGAGCATTCGGCGCAAATACTTCCAGAAAATGGCGAAAGCCTTTCTCTTCTGCTTCGAGACGAAATTCCCTATAGGCTTGTAAGGCCACACGGTCCAGAGTGGCATCATTATTAAAGGTGATCGAATAGAGCCCCAAGTCAGCTCCAAGGCACCGCTCATCAGGGGCGCACTTCTCATGGCCACACATGGCCTCGTCGATTGTCGCCGTGCGAAAGGGGAGTGAAGGTTGAACTCCGTAAGCACCCACCCCACCTGCCAGCCAGATATCGGTGGTGTCGTTGGCTCGAATAGCAGGGGTAACAGCGCTCTGCTCAAAGAGTCGCTTTTCGATCGTCAAACGAACGTTTGTATTAACGCTCATCAGCATGATATCGACAAGGCCCTGGTTGACAATCTCACCAATCGTATCGTGGAATTCACCGATCGAGCGAAACTCAGTTTCGCCAGACCTGGTATTTTGACGACGACCTGGGGCAGAAATCCCGAAAGCCATGTCGGCATCCTTGGCATCCGCCAGGATGAAATCCTTACAGGATGAGTCACCGAGGATGCGGGCTAGTTTTTCATCGAGGGTTTTCATCATGATAGAAGCTTTGGGGTTGATTGCTCATAAACGAGCCAGGCTAAAGCTTTTGGGATTCCCTTCTCACGCCATTGGGGACGGCGGTAGTCCTTCATTAGATAGCTGCATGTCATCAACCGGTTTTGCAGAGGGAGGCCGCTGGTGACCAAAGTATCGTCATCGCTGACATGCTCGCTGGGTAGCATAAAGAAACTCAGTAATGGCTCTTTATTGCTCGCTCTTGGTCGAGGGCTTCGACCAATCAAGTCCCGTTTGTCGAACTACCCTCTGCTCAAAGTCACCTAATAATCCTCCCAGCACATCCCATCCGTCGCGACGGCGAAGTTCAAGATCGCCTTGACGATTCACACGAAGAATACTGTGCGCTACAATTCCACTTGCCTTGATTTGAGCTTCACTGAGTTCATCAGGCAACATCAGAGAAATTAACTGCTCGCCAGTCATTTCTATAAATTCCATGGGAATCTCCACCGTCTGTAGAGGGTTTAATTAGGGAATAAAGTTTAATTTAGCTGTTGCCGAAGCAATCTATCAAGCCAAACAAGCGAATTATCCTTCAAGCCCATATATTTCCACATCTACGCCCGTAGAGTAGTGGGCAAACTCCGGCAGCCCTGTACAGCTTTCAAATCCCGTGGCTGTTAACAGATCATCTCGGATGCTCAAGATTTCTGCATTTCGTACAGGATAAGGTCTGTGATGGACTTGGCCAGTAAGAACAATTCCAGCTTGCTCAAGAAAGAGAAGATATCTCTCCAAAAAGAAAAACTCGATCGAGCCTAATACTGACTGTGCCAATGATTCGCCAATAAGGCAATGCGAATCGTGGCGAACTCCCGACGTCGGCCGGACCGAACTATACGCAATACTATTTTCCACCTGCTTCAAACTCATCTCCGCAAAATGATAGGGTAAACCCCAGAACTTTCTGGCAACCCAAACACCAATGCGTGATGCCGCATCTAGCGAAAAGAAATACACGCCTGGTCGGTTTCGATAGGTTACATAAGTGCGTACATTGGTTTCGAAAAACTGAAAACTCAATCCCTCCGGACACCACCAGGGGCGAACATGTCTCATGGCAAAGGGCACTACACCGACATATGCGACGCCGTCAAAGAGATCAAGTTCTAGTGACTCGGGAACAAGCGGCCGCAGCACTTCTTCAGGAATTGCCCAGTGCATGAAAAGCAGCGAACGCCATTTCTGAAAACCTACAGGCTTTTGATCTGGTCGAAGCGTGGGGCCGATGCGATCGATCATTTAGAAAACTCCTGGCAGTGTCAAACATGATCGACTTGGTCGTCGCTATGAATCTTGACCGTGTCGAAGCCTAAAAGTTCTGCTCTTAACATGCCAATGGTGCACCAGTGCCGTTGAACAAGTACGAACTAAACACGGACATATCCGAAAATCCCCACAAGACTTAACTCCCTCGCTACTTGGTTCCTTACTTTACCAAGCTGGAAATCATTCTAAAATCAGAGAATTAGTCGATTTCAACAGAACCTTTTCTAATCTGGCTGAATCGGTTATCGAATGGAGGACCTTTTGCATGCGCTATCTATTAACTCTGGCATTCGTTCTGGGAATGACTTCGCAGGCTCAGGCTCAATTTGGATGGCAGTACCAGCCCGCTGAGCAGATTATCCGAAACAGCACGCCTTACTATGGTTACGGGGGCTTTGCACCGAGATACTATGCTGGTGGGTTCGATTGCGGGTATCGAGCGTACGACGGGTATGGTGGTTATGGAGCTGATAGGCTTGGGATTTCGACGAGCTACACATGGGGGAGTGACGGGACGAGTTACATGTCAACTACGTTCAATTGGTGAGTCTCAGGAACGCCTGCTGGGGAACACAGTTGACAAGAATGTCACTGAAGTGGATCAGAACTCTACTCACGACTGAAAGCCCCAAGCTATGCCAAAGAGAAAAGTATACTGACCTTTCTTTGGCCGCTGCTAAGGCTACATGACTGCCAAAGTAAATATGAGCCCGGCGGGACTCGAACCCACGACCCACGGATTAAAAGTCCGTTGCTCTACCAACTGAGCTACGGGCTCATACTGCTGAGGCAATGCCTGAAACCAGAGCCCCAGAGTATAGTCGCCCGAGTGGTCGTCGGCTAGTCGCGTCTTGGCATGATTTTCCAGAAAAATGCCAAGAATGGTGGCCAGAATGAGCGGTAGTTCAACGCGGCGAATACTGGTCAACAGCACAAAGCGTCTTCGACCTGCGTAGCTGGAAATGAAGGAATGAGAGGAACTGTAGTAGATTCCTCCCATTCCTTCGCAGGGTTTCCCAAATACTCAATGTTTGCAGAGCAGCCTGGCTATTACGGTCCGCAATTGCAGTCACTTGTTACCATAGGTGCACCCATGATCATAGGGGCACTTCCATCGTAGCCGTAGCTCACTGCGGTACCGTCGGTACAACAGGGATCACAAGCTGGCACGCAACATGTTGGCTGGCAACAGACGGGAGCACAGCGTTGAACGCTGCCGATCATCGGAGTCGCACAAGCGTTCCTACGGAAACCAAACAAGCTGCCACAATTGCCGCAACCGGTGGCATTGAGCATCAGCGCGGCTACCGCGATAAATAGTAAAGTCTTTTTCATCTCCTGCTTTGTCCCGCGAGGTGGGGACGCTCCGTTCACGTGGTTTGCCAAGGGCAATTGATGCACACCAGCCACGAACGCTCGTTCGCAACCGGCAAGCAAAGATTTCTCCACGAAAGCATTCCCCGCGATGGTGCGTTTGGCAAACATCGTGTTGAGATTTTGCCTCATTTTCCGAGGCACTCGTAACCTGCGTGACGTTTATGGCGAATGTGCGATCCGCTGCCATGGGATTGTTCCAACTAAATTGATTGTTCCAAAGAAAGCCTCCGATTAGGATGAAAGGGGCTGGAAGAACTATCGCACTTACAGCAGCCATGGATGAAACGCAGCGCGGACTTGACCGCAACCAATAAAAGTTTTAATAGCCACGCATTGACACTGATGGACACGGATTGCATTCAGACTGCTGTCATATTCTGTGTTTCGTCCGTGTATATCCGTGGCTAAAAAATGATTCTATTGTGAAATCACACTCAACAGGATTTCTGGCGATTGCTCAACTTTTGGTGGGCACTTTTCTGTTGGCAATGGTTCTGCGAACCTGGCTTGTGATGGGACTTATTGAACCTGTCACGGTAGCAGGGAGTTCGATGGCACCAACCCTGCTGGGTCCCCATGTCTCAGTGCCATGTGATCGATGCCAACATCGTTTTGACGTCGGTGCCGATTTTGCCGCTGAGTCGGACAATGCTGAGTGTCCCCAATGTGGATTTCGGGAGAACTTGCTGGCTGAGTTGCCGCTCGAGCGCGGCGACCGGATGGTCATTGACCGCACGGCATTTCTCGCTCGCCGCCTGCAACGCTGGGAGCCGGTGGTATTTGTCTCACCTGAGGACGAAGGTAACTTGGTGGTAAAACGAGTTGTCGGTCTCCCCGGCGAAACGATCCAACTACGTGATGGGGAAGTTTTGATTCATGGAGAACTAGCCAGAAAATCACTTTCCGCTCAGAACACACTGCGACGACTAGTACACTCTGAAACACCACTATCTTCACGTTGGCGAGGAGATGGTTGGTCTTGGACTGCTGATTCCTGGAAATGCATCGCCAAGGACGGTTGGCATTGGCTCGATTACGTTCATCCCACTACAAAACCGATCACCGACGATTCAGCCTACAATGCGGGTCTCACTCGTCGCCTGTTTGCCGTTCACGACCTTTGCCTCTCCATCAGGCTGAAAGTTGCAGGTAAAGGCGAACTCGCAATTCGCATGAATCCTGGGATGCAGGACTTTGAATTTCACCTAAATGTGACATCCGGAGAATGCATAGTTACTTCAGGCGGGGAACTTCTCACTCAAACGATGTTGCCGCAAGCAACAAGCTTAAAACTGCAGAACGACGAAGTTCTGCTGGAGATATCTTCTTTCGACCAGAGATGTACGGTGAGTCTCGACGGTGTCGTCCAATTGGAAAATGAAATAGAACGGCCAGATTCCGAACAAGCTAACTCCCCTGCTCCAACGTTTTTCGTAGGTGCAAAGGATGTCACAGTGAGCCTGAGAGATTTACAAATCTATCGAGATTCTTATTTCGCTTCCCATGAGGAAATGCTGGGATTCAACAAACCAATGTCAGAGATAACCCTTAGCGATGGGGAAATCTTCGTTTTGGGTGACAATGGTCCAGTTTCGCTCGATAGCCGGCATTGGGGGCCTTTGCCGCTACGATTTCTGGTAGGCCGGCCAATAGGTGTCCGCTAGCACCTCCTCGCTGCGGACTTTCAAGTTTCCCGCAAAGCGGATTTTTGGCTATATTGCTCTGTCTCGGGTGAATAGAATCTAGCTCCCATTCGTCCCCATGCCAATTCGACCCCACATTCCGCGCATTTTATGGCCAAGAAGAATCCTCCCAAGTATCGCCGCTCGCAGCCCAATCGCCCATCGAGGGAAGAGGTCACTGCCTCCAGCGGTGGCACCGTTGCCTTCCGCGAAACCATCGAGTCGATTGTGATCGCCTTTGTGTTGGCTTTCCTGTTTCGCACCTTTGAAGCCGAGGCGTTTGTCATTCCGACCGGCTCGATGTCCCCTTCCCTGTTAGGACAGCATAAAGATGTGAAATGCAGCGAATGCGACTACCGGTTTCATACAACAGCCAGTACCGAAGGAGAAGATCGTGATGCTCGCCTGGCTGAGCTTCGCAACTCGAATCTGACTCCCCACAGACGGATGCAGTTGGAGCGAGAAATTGCGGGAGCTGAAGTGATCGCAGGCATGTGTCCCATGTGTCGGCAAACGATGCTTTATCGTGATGATAACCTGCCCCCCGGCATGCCGCCCTGGGTGGGAACTCAAGATGTGGGCGACGAGCCAACCTATCCGGGCGACCGCATCCTGGTCAACAAATACAGCTTCGGCTTTCGCGACCCAAAGCGGTGGGAAGTGGTTGTGTTTAAATTCCCCGGCAACGGAGAGATGAACTATATCAAGCGCCTGGTGGGCTTGCCGGAGGAAGATTTAAGGGTTTACCAGGGCGACGTTTTCATTCGGCCACAGGAAGAAGGTGCCGAGTTCCACATCGAGCGCAAGCCGCCTGAAAAAGTGAAGGCGATGCTCCAACCCGTTCACAACACCGATTTCGACCCGCTGATTCTCTACAATGCCGGCTGGCCTTTGCGGTGGAGCGATGCATCCGGCGGGTGGCAGAAAGAAGTTGAACCGGATGACTCAACTTTGGTGCAGCACCACAAATTTGTCTCGTCGGACGACGCACCCGATGCGCCGGTGGCCTGGCTCCGCTATCAACATCTGCTCCCAGACGACAACGATTGGACGGTCGCCCGACGGTTTGCCGACCAGGGCAAATACGTGGGAACGACCAAGGAGCGTTGGCTTGATGGCATACGCCCACAACTCATCAGCGATTTCAACCCGTACAACGCCCGAGTTCTGAGGGCCCAACTTATGAATAGCGGTCCATTGCAGATTGAACCCCACCTGCTGGGAATGGAATGGGTCACTGATCTTGGCGTAGTATGCGATGTCGAAATTCATGAGGCACAAGGTGAGTTATTGCTTGACCTTGTCGAGGCGGGAAAACATTTTACCTGTCAGATCGATCTCAAGACGGGCACTGCCACCCTCAGCATCGACGGCCTCACGGATTTCACGCCGACAGCCCAGACACCACTTTCCAAACGAGGAGAATATCGACTCCGATTCGCCAACGTCGACGATCAACTCCTTTTGTGGGTTGACGACAAACTGATCCCATTCGGAGAAGGCACCGGGGCAGCGACCTATGATGCCGACCGTTTGTTCGGAGGCCGCGAGAATGCCATTCCACAAACCTCCGAGGAGGATCCCGGCGATCTAGCGCCCATTGGAATCGGCGCTCGAGGGGCATCGCTTACCATCAATCACATTGAGGTGCTTCGCGATATTTATTATATCTCCGCTAATTCAGAAGATGACTACATCCGAGCCCGCTGGGGAGGTGGATACCACACGGACTATACACGTCCCGATGAAGAAGCAAAGCTCCCGGATGGTACCATCCAGCCGCCCCTCAGTTACGTGAGACAATTGTTTTATGACCCGAGCACCTGGCCACGCTTCCTGACGC
The DNA here is from genome assembly GCA_937925545.1 of uncultured Planctomycetaceae bacterium. GTDB lineage: Bacteria > Planctomycetota > Planctomycetia > Pirellulales > Lacipirellulaceae > Bythopirellula. The sequence goes on along the minus strand of CALALR010000002.1, from coordinate 16,710 downwards.
GTCGCAAGCGCACTTTTCCGGTGGAAGAGGGACAATACTTTGTCATGGGAGATAATAGTCCCGAAAGCCAGGATTGCCGGCTCTGGAAGTCGGGCGACAAGTCAAAAGGGCTCCCTGGCGGAGCGTATTTGGATGCACGCCTGATGACCGGCGACGCGGTCTGCGTATTTTGGCCCCATTCATGGGGGAGTATACCAGGACTGAAAATGCTCCCCGGCTTTCCAAACTTTTGGGATATGAGAATAGTGAGATAAAAAGCTATTAGTCGTAAGGGATTAGCTGTTAGCCATTCTTCTGGTATGACTAACGACTAACAGCTTCCCACGTCATGGAGGACGAACGTGTCATTACTTCGCGCTAGTGGACTGGTGAAAAGCTACGGACGGCGACGAGTCGTCGACGGAGTTGATTTTGCCGTTGAGCCGGGTGAAATCGTTGGACTCCTGGGACCCAACGGTGCCGGCAAGACGACCTCGTTTCGCATGACCTGTGGAATGATCGATCCCGATTCGGGTCAGGTACTTCTCGCAGGGCAAGATGTGACCGACTGGCCCATGTATCGCCGTGCCCGTGACGGAGGGATGGGCTATCTTTCTCAGGAGTCAAGCGTTTTCCGCAAACTCTCCGTGCAGAACAACCTGCTCGGTGTGATGGAGATGCTGGGCATCGACCGCAAGACCCGCCGTCGGCGTTGTGACGAATTGCTCGAACAGTTTGGTATCACCAAACTCCGCCGCAGCAAGGCACACCAACTTTCGGGTGGTGAACGCCGACGGTTGGAAATCGCCCGTTCGTTGGTCTCCGATCCGCAAATCATTCTGCTCGACGAGCCCTTCACAGGTATCGACCCCGTGACGATCGCCAGCATCCAAGAGATCATTCGCGACCTCCGCTCGCGCGGAATATCGATTCTCATCACCGATCACCAGGTCCGCGAGACTTTGCAGATTACCGATCGCAGTTACGTGATTCGTGCAGGACAAGTCCTTTGCCACGGCACGCCTAATGAGGTCTTGCAGAATCCTGAGGCACGCAAACATTACTTTGGTGAAGGAATGGAGATGAGCCTTGCGGGACCGCACTCCGCACCTGGAACATCTGCCGAATCGCGACTGGCCGCGATTCGCGATCGCATCTCTCATCGTTTCAACGACCCGCACGAAGGTGCCGCTTAAGTTCTTTAAATTCGCGTAAGAATGCTCCCTAACAGCCGTGGCGCCAGACCGATGGTAAAACGCCGTCCAAGAACCATCGGCGTGGCACCGACGGCTGCAAAATCCTCGTATTTCGTCACACAAATGCCTGCTACAATATCGCCATGAGTGAAACTTCTCAGACCAATGGCGAAGTACCACCTGAAGATGCACCCGACGGCCCTCCGCCGCTCAGGAGTGTGCATACGTCAAACCTTCCGCAGATTCTCTCCGAAGGGAATTTTTCGCTGTTGGTGACCACCTACCAGGCCGGCAAGCTGGTGGTACTTCGCAACGACAAGGGGGTACTCAACACCCACTTCCGCAACTTTCTCAAGCCGATGGGACTCGCCGTGCGCGGTGGCAAGTTGGCCGTTGGTTGCAGTATCGACATATGGGAATTTCACAATGTGCCCGCCGTCTGCCCGCGCTTGAACGACCACGAAGAAAACAAGGACACCGGCTTCGAGCATGACGCCTGCTTCCTGCCGCGGCGCAGCCACACCACCGGCGACATGCAGATCCACGAAATGGCCTGGGTCGAGGAAGAACTGTGGTTTGTCAACACGGCATTCAGTTGTCTCGCCACGCGGAGCGAAATCAACAGCTTTGAACCTCGCTGGCGGCCATCCTTCATCACCGATTTAGCGCCCGGCGATTATTGTCATCTCAACGGCCTCGCCACTCGCGATGGTCGCATTCGCTACGTGACGGCTCTGGGAGAAACCAACACGCCCGGCGGTTGGCGCGACAACAAACGCGATGGAGGAATCCTCATCGATGTCGATTCCAATGAGATCATCGCCCGCGGCCTGTCGATGCCCCACTCGCCCCGTTGGTACCGCGACAAGCTCTGGCTCCTGGAATCGGGCAACGGCACGTTTGGCACCGTCGATCTGGCGAGTGGCAAGTATGAACCGATTTCTGAACTGCCTGGATTTACTCGTGGCATCTCCTTCCTCGGTCCGTTGGCATTTATCGGTCTCTCGCAGGTCCGCGAGTCGGCGGTGTTTAGTGGCATCCCTTTGGTCGAGCGATTGGAAGAACGCACCTGCGGAGTCTGGGTCGTCAACATCGAAAGCGGTCAAACTGTCGCCTTCTGCCGATTCGAAGACGCCGTGCAGGAAATCTTCGCCGTAGAAGTATTGGGAGGGAGCCGGTTCCCCGATCTGGTCAACCACGACGCCGAACTGATCGGCCGTTCCTATGTGCTGGGGGATGAGGCCCTCGCACAAGTTCCCGCCGATCTGAGGGCAGGAGGAGCTAAAAAAACTTGACTTCTTACTTTCCAGCAATAGTAGGGTGGGCACCGCCCACCAAAATTATTTGATTGTAAGACGAACGCCACTTTTTTGTGGGCGATGCCCACCCTACTATTATCACTCCATAGTCTTTTCCCCTCTGCTTTGCTAAACTACCCGCTTGGAACAGTTTTCTCCTACCTCACCACTTTGGCTGCTCTCTCCGGTGCCCATGAATTCTGCTGATCGCACCGTTTTTGTCACGGGATGCTCAACCGGCATCGGCAGAGCCACTGCGCTGCTGCTCGCGGAAAAGGGTTTTCGTGTGTTCGCAGGGCTCCGCTGTGCCGAGCAAGCGGCAGAACTCGCCCAGACAGCTAACGGTAATCTTACGACGCAACTAATCGACGTCACTAACGAAGCCGACATCGCCCGTGCGGTGACCGAAATTCAAGGGGCCAGCCCCGAGGGTCTCTACGCACTGGTGAACAATGCCGGAGTTGGGCTGGCAGCCGCCACCGAACTGACGACCGCCGAAGAACTGCGAAACTTGTTTGAGATCAACGCCATCGCGCCGTTGCGACTGATTCAACACTTTCTTCCCATGCTGCGACAAACCAAGGGTCGTATCGTTAACGTGTCGTCGATGAACGGAACGCAGGCGCTCCCTATGGTGGGTGCCTACTCGGCCAGCAAGTTCGCACTCGAGGCACTTACCGACACACTGCGCGTGGAACTGCGGCCGTGGCGAATCTCGCTGAGTCTCATCCGCCCCGGCCAGGTCCGCACACCCATTTTCACCAAGGCCCGCCAGCAGATCGACGAGCGTCGCGCAAAGATTCCCGCAGAGGTCCGCAATACCTACGATAGGTTTTATACCCGCGCAGCCGGTTTCAACGAACGCGGAGCCAAATCGCGAACGCTACCCGAAGACGTGGCCCGCGTCGTATTGCGCGCGCTCAACTCTCGTTGGCCCAAAACCCACTACCACGTCGGCGTCGACGCCCACGGCATGCACCTCTTACGATACGTACACCCCAAACTCGTCGACCGCGTCATCGCCCGCGTCATGGGACTGCTCAAGAAAGCGGAGTAAATCTTTTTTTGAGCCACGGACAGACACGGATGAAACACGGAGGAGTTGTAGTTGCAACTCTTTAAAAGTGGGACTGGGTAATAGCCACAAAAAGCACGAGAAGACACGAAAAGCATCGTTCTTCCTTAGTGCATTTTTGTGTTTTTTGTGGCGGTCTATTGAATTCTGCGTTAATGCCCTAACCGAACAAAAAGCCCAAGCCGAAACATGCAATAAAGAAACAAACAGACAAGAATTCTTCTTATCCGTGTTTAATCCGTGTCCATCCGTGGCTAAAATTCTATTTTGATCCCGCCGAAAGCTTCTCCACCACCTGCATCACTTCCTGGCTATCCGCGGTTGGGTTGACGCTGGTGTTTTTGTAGGCGATCTTCCCATCTTTATCGATCACGAAGGTCCAGCGGCTGGTAGTCACCCCGCGATCGAGCGTGAATTCTTTTCCGTCAATGGTGGTGGTGATCGAACCCCCATCGCGGGTCTCTACCCCGAATTGCTTGGCGATCTTGCCTTCCGGATCGGCCAGCAACGTGAAATTCAAATCGTGGGCCGCTTTGAAATGGCGATGGTTCTCGGCCGAGTCCCCACTGACGCCGATCACACGCACGTCGAGGTCGCGCAGGTCTTCCATCGCATCGCGGTAGCTGCATGCCTGCTTGGTGCAACCACCGGTCATGTCGGCCGGATAGAAATAGACAACCAAGATTTTCTTACCTACCACGTCGCTGGAATCGAACTCCGTATCGTTATCCGCAGTGCCAGAAAAGTTCGGTGCCGGATCGCCAACCGCCAGGTCCACGCCCTCAGCCGCCGGTATGGCTTTCATGCCGCAAGTGAAAACGAGGAAACACATTAAAGCAAGATTCAGATTATGCATGGCCGAACTCTCCACTAAGAAAAAAGCGAATTAAGTTTGCGTTGCGAATCTATTTAGCATACAATTCCAGGCATCTCGTCAACAGTGGTTCGTCGCCAGGGGCAATTCGGCTGCGATCCGCCAGGACGAGCAGAACGGAACGTGAGGCACCGATGGTTCTTCTCACACTCTACTTCTATGCCGGTTGGCACCTTCTCAGTTTCGCCACGCACGCGGAACAACAGGATCACCTCGATCCCGCGGTAATTCTCCCTCCGATTATCGGGCCGCTAGCGGCCATTATTCTCTGTTTCATTTTTGTTATCTCTTGTTCTACTCGGAGGACCTTCTCATGGCACGCACACGCCATCCGCGCCGCTGCGCGCGGGAAACCACCCCATTCACGCGCTCCCCTTATGCTCGCCGTCTCCGCTGCGAGCAACTGGAAGACCGCCGCCTGCTCGCTCTCTTGACGGTGACCACCGACCAGGACGTGGTGGACTTCAACGACGGCGTCCTTTCACTCCGGGAAGCCATCTTCGCCGCCAACACCGTACCCGGCCCCGACGAAATCCAATTCGACTTCGGCCACGACGGCCCGGCAACGATTCTGCTTACGCAAGGTGAATTGCAGATCACCGATTCGCTGACGATCACCGGGTCGGGGGCGGAGTTGCTCTCGATTGATGCCCAGCAGCAGTCGCGGATATTTCACGCGAAAGGGTTTGTTGGCGACGTGACTTTATCTGGGATGACATTAACGAAGGGAAGAACGACTCAAGTTGGTTACATGTCAGGAGGTAGTGCTCTCCAGACCGTTACAGGAGTAAATCTCACTATCCAAGGATGTACGATCAGTGGTAATTCAACACTTGGGCATGGTGCAAGAGGAGGGGCTATCAGTTCCTTTGGAAACTTAACAATTCGCGACAGCCTGATAGAAGGAAACTCGACTGAAGGAGACGCAGCTTTCGGCGGCGGGATTTTCTGCTATGAAATCTCAATGTCAAATTCGGTAGTTAAAGACAATCATACTTATGGGTTTTTTGCTAAGGGTGGGGGTCTATTTTCCCAAGGGTTTCGTTCCGGTCCAAGTTCCATCGTGAATAGTCAAGTTTTGAAGAATTCAACCTTCGGTGGATCTTCTTATGGAGGCGGTGCTTATTTAGGACATGCATCGGTCACTGACAGTATTATTAACGGAAACAGCACTTTTGGCAGCAGTGCGAAGGGTGGAGGATTATATTTACGTGGTTCGATTGCCATTACATCTAGTACAATTTCGGACAACCGCACGCTGGATACTCTTTCATCTGGAGGGGGGATTTTTTCGCAAGGAACATTAGTAATCCAAGAAAGCCTGGTTTCAGGCAACAGCACCAATAGTGTAGTTTCATACGGCGGGGGAATTTCTCTTTTTGGAGAAGCGGACATCTACGCAACCAGGATTATTGGCAACACAACCTTGGGCAACGGAGCCAGAGCCGGCGCGATATACGTAGGTGTGTTGAGTTCGTTGGTGATAGATTCCTGTAGCATTGAAATGAACTCTGCTTCTGGTTCTGGTGCTTACGGCGGAGCAATTCGTTCTCGCGGAGCAATATCGATCAAGGCAAGCAGAATAAGTGGAAATCAAGTAGTAGGAGACGGATCCCGGGGCGGTGGCATTTATTCTGAGAGTGGGTCTCTTTCAATTATCGATTCGGAAGTTTCTCATAATTCTGCGATGGGTCACGAATCCTTTGGAGGTGGAATATTTACTACTGGGCAAACGGAAATAGTGCGAAGTACCCTTACCAAAAACTTCGTTGAAGGAGAATTGGCAAGAGGTGGAGCGATATTTGGTGTCTACTTAACTATTGTCAATTCCACCATCTCAAGCAGTTTAGTCAAAGGAAGGCATGCTTCAGCAGGTGGAGTGTTTTCCATCGTAACGCGAGGTTTTCACAATACAACTATTGTCAATAATCAGGCCATTGGAGAAAACTCTTTCGCCGGAGGAATCATATTTAGAAATAATGCGGCATCTATCAGCAATTCGCTAATTGCCGGGAACTTAGCTGATACGATGAGTTCTGATATGATGTGGATTGAATTTCCACCGAGCATTCACTTCAGTATCATCGGCACCAACGCCGGCACCACCCTGATTGAAGCCCCCGTCGGCTCGCCTGACACCAACGGCAACCTCATCGGTGGACCGATCCACGGCGTAATCGATCCCCTCCTCGGCCCGCTGGCCGACAATGGTGGGCCGACGCTTACCCACGCTCTGCTTCCCGGTAGCCCAGCGATCAACATGGGTGATCCGAACGCCGTGGCGGGGCAGAATGGGGTGCCGCTATTCGATCAGCGCGAGGCGCCGTTTGGTCGTGTGGCCGGTGGACGCATCGACATCGGCGCGTTCGAAACCGGGCCGCTGGTGGTGGACACGCTCGTCGACGAAAACGATGGCGACTACTCCCAGGGTGATTTCTCCTTGCGCGAAGCTATCGACCTAGCCAACCGCCTGGCAGTAGTCGACACGATTGAATTTGACCCCATCCTCACGGCAATCGCTGGTCCACTCCCACCCACCATTCTGCTCACCATGGGTGAACTGTCGATCACCGATTCGCTGACAATCAACGGTCCGGGTGCGGAGTTGCTGACATTAGATGCAAGTGGTTCCTCTGGAAGCATCTTCGTGATTGACGATCTTGATGTCAGTTTCGTTATCGAAACTAATATCTCAGGTCTGACGCTCACAGGCGCCACCGAATCGGCCATCTCATCCACAGATAGCTTAACTTTGGACTCGATGACTATTCGCGGAAATGAAAGTTTTGCTGGTGGGGCAATCAGAATGAGCATTTTACGTCAAGCTCCTGAAACAAGTTTGAGAGTAATCGGTTCGATTCTCAGCGAAAACATCTCCAGAGGGAGAGACGCGGGAGCCATATATTTCCGGGGGTATCAAGGCAAATTATCTATTGTAGATAGCATAATCACGGGCAACTCAATTCAAGGCTTTACTCTTCCTCGCGAAGGGAGTCGTGGTGGAGGAATTCTTATCGATGGACAAGACAACGACGTCTGGATAACGAAAAGTAAAATAGAAGCTAATCAGGCGGCCAATGGTGGAGGCTTATACATCTCAAACCGTGGAACAGGCTTGGTTACAATTGCTGAGACAACTATCAGCAAGAATATTGCTATTGGAAGAGGTGGGGGAATTGCGGGATCGGATTCTAGAATATCAATCTTCTCTAGTTCAATTTCTAATAATCAACTCTTAAAATCCTCAAGCGCTCCAGTGGGAGGTGGGGGAATCTTTCTTTCTGGAGGTGAAGGATTAATCATTGAATCTACGTTAATAAGTCAAAATGCATCTACCTACTCTGGGGGTGGAATACTTACGCTCAAAGTACCCATGCAGATAACTGACTCAGCTGTCACAGAGAATTCTGCTGCTCACCGAGGAGGTGGAATTTTTAACTTCAGTGGAAAGATGCTTCTTATTGAAAGAACTGAAATCTCTGGAAACACGTCGGAAGATAGTGGGGGCGGCATTTCTCTTGTCGGCGTAGATTCTTTTGATGGAAATGCCTTCACAATAACTAACTCCACCATCAGCGGGAACGCTTCTTTCGAAAATGGTGGAGGCATCAACTCACTTTCAAGTGCATTGCTAGTCATAAATTCATCAATTAGCGGTAATCGCGCACGCTACTCAGGTGGTGGTATTGCTCAAACAAATGGAAGTGTGGCAAGTTTCGCCCACACCATTATCACCAACAACACCTCCGATGCAAACATGAATGGCTCAGGCAATGGCGGTGGAATTTTCGGCGGTCCTGTATCACTCGACCACACCATAGTCGCCGGAAATCACGACAACTCCGGCGTTGCGAATGACATCGCTGGAGTATTCAACTCAACCTATAGCCTCGTTGGCTTCGGTGCTCAGTTCCTCGGCCCGCTGGCCGACTATGGCGGGCCGACGCTTACCCATGCACTCCTTCCCGGCAGCCCAGCGATCAATGCGGGGGACCCGAATCTCGTACAAGGCCAGGCCGGGTTGCCGGAATTTGATCAGCGCGGTGCACCGTTCGCACGAGTCGTTGGCGGTCGGATCGACATCGGTGCCTACGAATCACAACCTGCAATTGGCTCTTTCCACGCTGATTTCGATGGCGATGGCGATCGCGATGGACGCGATTTTCTCATCTGGCAGCGCGGGGTGGGCATCAGCCAGAACGCCCAACGGAGTGACGGGGATGCCACAGGAAACATGGCCGTCGATGGCAACGACCTGGCCGTCTGGCGGGCGACCTACGGCAATAAACTCTCAACCATTGATCAAGCGCTGGAAAGCTTCGCCAATCTCTCTGCCGGAGTCCCCTTGTTATTTGCCGACCACAATGCGGTTGAGCTCAGATCAGCACCTGTAGAAATTGAAATCGCGGAGATTCCCAATTTGCCTACTGACATGCCTGCACTGAAAAGTCAGGTGCGTTACTTCCCGACGATTTATTCATCAGAATCTCGCCCAGCCGACAGTCCGGCTGACCTCTCAGACGGCGACTTCGAAAACGTTTTAGATCGCATCTTCGCTATTCTGTAGTTCTATTAGCCACGGATGGACACGGATGAAACACGGATAAGAAAGCTGCACGTGCTTTTCCTCCGTTGCCTCTGTTACCACATGTTTAAAAAGCGTCTTTGAGCTTGGTTGCCGCGTTCAACTGGAATACAGTCAATAGCCACAAAAAACACGAGAAAGCACAAAAAGTATCATTTACATCTTTGAGCATTTTTGTGTTTTTTGTGGCCATTCCCCAAGCCTTTCCGTAATTTCTCCCTTAAGAAAAAGAAATTGTCTTCCTTCGGTGTTTCATCCGTGTCCATCCGTGGCTAAACCCTCTTTAATTCAACACAACCATAGACAAACGCCAGATCCTAGGGCAAAGTGGAATGCATGATCTTCCCTGCCCAATTCGTCTGCTTCGCAACGCCCTCGGCCCCTGAGTGGCCTGATGGCATTGATGCCTCGATCACCGCGAGCTATCTGGCGGTCGTGCTGGGGATTCCGCTTCTCGGTTATGTGGTGATGGTCCTCGATTTCCGCCGCTATCTCCGCTCGCTGCGGCGAGCCCTGGTAGTCGTCTCGCGGGCAGCCACTTCGGTCCCCTATTGGGCGTTGCTCGAACGCCCCGCGTGCTTGCGGGCATTCGATCTGAAACTGCCCTGCACGGAGACCGACGTTTTGGCTGCCTATCGGGAAAAAGCCAAGACGCTCCACCCCGATCGCGGCGGCGATCTTCAGCAGTTCCTGCGTCTGCAAAAGCACCTCGAAGAAGCCCTTGAACTGGTCCGTAGCCACAACGCTCCCGTCGATGCTAGCTTGTGAGGTGATCTTGCCCGATTCGGCAAGAAATCGCTACTATCTCGACCCCGAACAACTCTTTCGCAGACCCGTCAGCGATCAGTGCTTTTCTACTGACTTCGCCGTGAATGGAAAGGATTCCAACATGCCAACTCTCCTGGCTGAATTGGCGCAACTCGTGTCAGGTGAACTCCACGGCGATGGCACCACGATTATCCATGGCCTGGCAACACTCGACGTTGCCCAGTTGGGTGAGATTACGTTGGTCGACCATGCGGACCGAGCTAATGCGCTGGAACAATCTCCAGCCACCGCGGCCATCGTCCCGCGAGATTTTCCACCGACGACCAAACCCACGATCGCCGTTGACGACGTGCATGCAGCCTTCGCGCAGGTTGTCTCCCACTTTCGCCCTCCGCGTAAGAGCACCAGGTGTGGCATCAGTCGGGCTGCCTGGATCAGTCCCACCGCGCGTTTGGCGGGCGACGTGCAAATTCATCCTGGTGCCACCATCGGCGACGACGTGGTCATCGGCTCAGGAACGGTGATCCACGCCGGCGCGCGCGTGATGGCAGGATGCGTCATTGGCAAAGACACAATCTTGTTTCCCAATGTCGTGCTCTACGAAGACACACAGGTTGGCGATCGCGTGATCTTGCACGCGGGTGCGGTCCTGGGTGCATATGGATTTGGCTATCGCGAAGTCGACGGCCAGCACAAACTCGCTGCCCAACTTGGATACGTGGTGATCGAAAACGACGTTGAGATCGGCGCTTGTGCCACAGTCGATCGCGGAACCTATGGACCCACGATCATTGGCGAAGGGACCAAGATCGACAATCTGGTCCAGATCGCCCACAACTGTCGGCTGGGAAAACACAATTTGATCTGCGGCCAGGTGGGCATCGCCGGCAGCACCACCACCGGGGATCGCGTTGTGATGGCGGGTCAGGTCGGTGTTCGCGACCACGTACACATAGGCGAAGGAGCCGTGCTCTGTTCCAAGGCCGGTGTGCCCAACAGCGTCCCCGCCGGAGAGGTGATGCTCGGCCAACCCGCCACACCTCTGCGCAGGCAGAAACTGCAAATGGCTGCCATCGCCAAGCTGCCCGAACTGCGGCGCGAATTCCGTCAACTGCAACAGCAACTCGCAAAGTTACAGGAGCAACTTCCCTCCACAACCAATGACCAACACGGCGAACAAGCTGCATAGCATTTTTTGAATTTGGTAGCTTCACACCATCAAGTTCCGCCAACGTCTAAGAGTTTTGAACCATATTTATTCGAGTACTACACACCATGCAAATTCTTTCCAACATGAGACAGGACCTACTTTGTGAGGCCGAAAGACCCATCGGCCTGTTGGCTGGTTGGGGGAGCTATCCCCATGCTGTCGTGGAGGCCTTGCGTGCGCAGAATCGGCCGGTGGCAGGAGTGGGAATTCTCGATCACGCCGATCCACGACTGGCCGATCTTTGCCAGCATTTCGACTGGATCGGGTTGGGTGGCATTGGTCGTGCCATTCGACTGTTCCGACGCTGGGGAGTTCGCGAGGCAATCATGGCCGGCAAGGTTCAGAAGGTGCAACTCTACCAACCGGGTTGGTGGTTCAGGCATCGCCCCGACTGGACATGCATCAAAGCGTTTTCCCCGCAGCTCATTTGGGGCAAGTCGGATCGCAAGGACGACACACTTCTCTCGACCATCGTGGATGTGTTTGCCAGTCAAGGAATCATGTTTCAGCCTGTCACGAAGTTTGCTCCCGAACTACTCATACGGTCTGGTCATCTGGTAGGAAGGCCGCTCACAACCAGGCAGCAGAAAGACATCTGCTTTGGTTGGCAGATCGCTAAATCGATGGGAGGACTCGACGTCGGCCAGACCGTCTGCATCAAAAATCAAACCGTGATCGCCGTCGAAGCGATTGAAGGAACCGACGAGTGTATCCGTCGGGCAGGCCAGCTATGCGGGACAGGCGGAATTACGGTGGTCAAAGTGGCCAAACCCCAACAGGACATGCGCTTTGACGTGCCTACCGTAGGAGTCCAAACCTTGGAGTCGATCGCCGCCGCTGGTGGAGGAGTGTTGGCCATTGAAGCAGACAAAACGATTCTGCTCGACCCCGCCGAGTTTCTGCAAGCTGCTCGAAGACTGAAAATCTCAGTGCTTGCACGAGCCGATGAAGCCCAAGCCCGTGCGGCTGCCTGAGCGTTGCTTGCTCGAGTTTCTCCCGCTATTCTCCGATACTATCGGATTGATCCTGTTGTAGCGATTGACCTGCCAAAATGTCACTTTCCTCAAGTCCCATTAAATGCTTTTGGGGAAAGAAGTTACGTCGTTTCACCTCAGGGTCTGGATGCTGCTTCATTTCTCCTAACTAATTTCTTTTCCCCGAGGAAAATTCTTTGTGTATTTTTACTAACGCGTTTATAATGGCAGCATGATAGGCAGGGGTTTCATACCTCCTGACCGTTCTCACATTGTGTAGGATTTTCAGTTTACTCACGTGTTTCATGGGCTGGGTGGCCAGTGATTTGATTTGAAAAATGGGTTTTCATTGCAAGAACAGCGAGGGAAATCCGTGGGGCATTTTCTGAGACGGGCTTGGAACAGGGACCGTCCTGGAGCGAGAAATGGCAGTTACTTTATCTTCTTCTTCCTTGGAATCTTTGGCATCGCTTGCGCCGGAGAATCCTGACAGCCTCTTTGTGGGGCAAGATCCAACGATCAACCGCATTGCACACCATACCGAGCGCGCTGCTCAAGTGGAATGCACCGTCTTAATTACTGGTGAAACTGGTACTGGCAAAGAAGTTTGGGCACGACTACTGCATCGTCTTGGCCCTCGCCAGCAAAAACCATTCTTACCAGTCAACTGCGCCGCGTTGACGGCGACCTTGGCTGAAAGCCAGTTGTTTGGTCACGAGAAAGGTGCTTTTACCGGCGCCGCTGGTGCCAGCCTGGGCGTGTTTCGCTCGGCCAACTCTGGTGTTGTTTTCCTCGACGAAGTGGGCGACATGCCCCTAGAGCTTCAACCCAAACTGCTCCGCGTTTTGCAAGAAGGTGAAGTCACACCCGTTGGCTCTTCGCAGCCGCAGCTTGTCGATGTGCAAGTGATCGCCGCGACGAATCGCAATCTCGAGCGCGATGTCGAAGAAGGTCGCTTCCGCGAAGATCTCTACTATCGGCTGAACCTGGTCGAACTGCACATGCCGCCTTTGCGGGATCGTGTCGAAGACATCCCCCACTTCATCAGCTTCTTCTCCAAGAAGTACGCTGCCCGCTACGATCAGCCCGTGTGGGAGCCCAGTCCGGAAACGCTCCGCAGATTCTGCGAATACCGCTGGCCCGGCAATGTGCGTCAGCTTGGCTATGTCATCGAGCAGAGCTATGTATTGCAGTGTGAACCGGTCCTCCCCGGCACACCTGAACCAGTGGGTCGGAATCTGAATCTCCCCTTCACCAATCTGGGAAGACTTCGCGAGGCCGCCGTAGAACAGGCGCTCCGCACCACAAGCGGTCACAAGGGCCGCGCTGCCGAACTGCTAGGCGTGCATCCCAACACACTAACCCGCATCCTGGCCCAACTCGAAGAAGACAAGCAGTCAGCGCGGGGCTGAGTTATTCATTAGACCCAACTTGACTCGTTTCCTAAGCGGTCTCTCAACGCCTGCAAGCCTCTGCGCAGTAGCCCTGCGACAGCGGCTGGCGTCTTCTCCATCGCCGCGCAAATGTCGGCCAACGAAGCTCCATCGATATGGCGCATCGTGATTGCGGTTCGCTGCGCCTCTGGCAGTAGCTCGATAGCCTCAGCCACCGCGAGCGCCTTCTCTGCATTCACGATCGCTACCGAAGGCGAACTGTCATTCCTGGCAGAAACAAACCAGGAGAGGCTCGCGTCGCTTTCGTTGGTATTGTGGAGTTGTATCTCTCGACGAAGATCTCGCTTCTCCGCATGGTGAGAACGGATTAAATTGCGAATATTGTTGCGGTGGATGCGTCGGAGCCAACCAAGGAATTCCCCCACACTCTTGCCACGAAATCGGTGAAAGTCCCTCGAAGCCTCGATCACAGTCTCCTGCACGATGTCCGACTCCCCTTCCCTGGCCCGGAGCGGTCGGCTCAAGGATTGTCGGGCCATCAGTGCCAACAAAGGCCGGCACGATTCCAAGAGCTTTGCCAACTGCTCGCTGTCGCTCCTGGCTGCCTCGAGTGTGAGGGCAAGCCATTGCTGACCACTCGTGCCGCTATGGGGATCGTGATTCATCTCGTTATCCCATCAACACTTAGGTAAGGTCAGCATTTCGCTGAGAGGAAGGAAGTGGAATGGTGCCAGCAAGTTTGCAAGTCGCCAATTCAGGCTCGTAAAAACGCTTGGCTCCAGAAATTGAAAAAACAGCGGTCCGTTCGCCAATTATCGGTGCCTGAGTTAATGAGTGAAATGCCCGCCGAAGGGTAACAATATTTTGTAACCGAATGCCTCGTCCAGATTGCAGAAAGTGTGTCCGTAATTATAATCTCTGGTGAGGCTTTCCAGCCTTGATTTCTATAACAATTGGTTGCTCAGACCATGCAGCGATTGCCACTTGCCATGGTGTTGGTGGTTGCCGTTTCTTTGCCGGCTTCTGGCGGAAACATCTGGCTCTCTCTATCGAACAACATTGCTACTGGATCCACGCCTCCCTCCACAACCGCCGCCATCCCTTCGATTCTTCACCAACCCGGCACCAGCCAAGGAACCTTTTTTATCTGGGCTCGTCCCACCTCTGGCAAGACCTTGCAGAACTGGTCCTTGCGGGCTGTCTCCACCAACCCAAGTGTCGTTTCGCTCAATGCATCTTCTGTTGAGTCGTATAACCCCACACTGGGAAACAATGGACTGCCCGTCGTCCGTTGGGAATTCTCGAGCGAGCCAAGCAACCCTGCTGCCGTAAACAACAGTATCAAGGGTCTCAATATCTTTGGCGTCGAAAAATCCGGGGTCGGCATTGGTCCCAACAGCGACGGAGTGCCGAGTCCGGGGCCTGACCCCTATTCCGATCCTTTCTATCACGTGGGTACCAACTCCTGGCTTCTGGCCAGCATCGGTTACACCGTCACGGGTTCGCTTGGTCAATCGTCCTCCATCTTTCTCCAAATAGGGGAAATTGGTTTGAACTATTTAGGTGAGAATTCCTCGTCAGCGAATGTAGTGTTTGGCCTCACCTCTGATCCAGCCCTCAATGCCAATTCCCAAAAAAATATATCCAGCGCAACAGCCGATCTGAACATCTTGATTTCAAACCCCCAGTCTTCTTCGGCCGACTTCGATAACGATGGCGACATTGATGGTCGCGATTTTCTTGCCTGGCAACGCGGCTATGGAATCACTACAGGAGCCACGCGCAGTCAAGGGGATGCCAACGGCGATGGTGCCGTCAACGCGGTGGACCTCGGCATCTGGCGAAACCAATATGGTCAGACTCCTCCCCTGGCACCGAACCTGTATGCCGTCCCCGAGCCGAGTGCGGAGGTGTATCTGATGGTTGCCGTGTTGTTGGCGTGCTGCTTGGGTCAGTCCGGTCGGAAGAGGCACCGCTTTTCACGCAATATTTGTGGAAAGCACTTTACTCCCCGAACATATAGCCGCGGTTTCACCCTGGTCGAATTGTTGGTAGTCATTGCCATTATCGGGGTGCTGATTGCCCTGTTGTTGCCTGCGATCCAGGCTGCCAGGGAGGCAGCGCGTCGTTCAAGCTGTGTGAATAATCTGAAGCAGATCGGCCTGGGGCTTCAAAACTACCACGCTCAGCATCGATCGTTCCCCGCCGGGGCGCGGCTCCACCACCTGGACGACAGCGTTGGGATCAGTTGGCGGGTGTTGATTCTCCCCTTCGTGGAACTGGGCAACATCTACAACGAAATCGAGCCCCTTCCCAATGGTGGAGCGCGTAGCCTCGCGCATCAGAAAACGATCGTAAACCTTTTCCTCTGCCCCAGCATGTCACCTCCTGCGACCAGTTCCACCACCTTGCAGATGGCCCACTACTCGGCCATTGCTGGTGCGAATACCCCGAATGCCGAATTCACCAATCTGGAAGACACCAGTTGCGGAGATATTTACACCAACGGCCTGTTCTTCCCCAATAGCAACACCCGCATCGCTCAGATTTCTGACGGCACTTCCAACACCTTGGCCATCGGCGAGCGCACGTACATTTTTCGCGACTGGATGTCGGGCGCCACCTGGTTTGGCATTTCCCCCACCGGCCGCAGTCCTGCGCTCGATGAATTTCCACCGTCGGCAGAAGTCTGCATGGGAGGTTCCAATAATATTCATTTCCCAATCAACGCCGATCTGAATCATTTTGGGTACTACCGGTTCGATAGTGCCGCTCCGCCAGGAACGCAGAAAACCATGCGGCTCAATGAACTCCCGTTTGCCAGTCAACATCCGGGCGGGGCCCACTTTGGTTATGGCGATGGCAGCGTCCGTTTGCTGAGCGACGCCATCAATTTCACCACCTTTCAGGCGTTAGCGACCAAGGATGGAGGCGACACGATTGATGACCTGCCCTAGGAAGCAACTTCTGTGAACAGTTCAGCTTTCTCCACTTACTGTGTACAGGTTCTTCTCATTCTTGGCTCATGGGCAGTGCAAATCACGACAGCTTCCGCCCAGGTCACCGCCACCTGGAACGGGACTACCGGTAACTGGTCTGATGCCACTCTCTGGAGCACTGACCCTCTCTTTCCCAACAATGGGAACGGGGGATTTGATTACAACGCAGTGATCAATTCTGGAACGGTGACGCTCGATCAGGATATTGAGATTGAAGGACTCACATTTTCGGGGGGAACCATTGATGGAAGCTTCAACCTGGATCTTACCGACGCGTCGACTTGGAACACCGGCGTGATGAGCGGCAGCGGCCAGACGACGATCGGCTCGGGCGGAACGCTGTCGCTCAGCGGCGACA
>CALALR010000001.1 GCA_937925545.1 uncultured Planctomycetaceae bacterium | reverse complement strand
AATAGATCGAGGTCGCCATCGTTATCGTAATCGATGGCACGTGCCCCGTTGAGATCGCCCCCCACGTCAGAGATCAAGGGATGGCCCGTGATCGTATCCACGTCGGTGAACATGTTGTTGCCATCGTTGCGAAAGATCTTGTTCGGCTGCTGATCTGCCCCCACGACGAATAAGTCGAGATCACCGTCGTCGTCGAAATCGAGGAACTCTGACCCGTAGGTATTGGTGAAGATCTGCGTGCCATTGGTGTCGGCGATATCGACAAAGCTGAGCGATCCGGTTTCGACCAGCATGTTTTTATAGAAGTTGTTGCGGATGTTGTTATTGCTGCGGCAAGTGGAAATGTACACGTCCAGGTCTCCATCTCCGTCGGTATCCCCGATTGCCAATCCGTAGCCCTTGGTGCCGAAATCTTGTTGAAACCCTACGGCAGCACCGACGGGAGTGAACGTCTGCCCCGGCCCTTGGAGATAGATCTCATGTTTTTCAGTAGGACCTTCCATCCCGATGACCAGATCAAGAAGTAAATCATTGTTGATGTCCACCCAGGCAACATTTTGATGGAATCCGGGATCGTTCAATCCTGTAGGGACACTTTCGTTCGAGAAGCCAGCGGGGCCATTGTTCCTCAGCACATCGCCTGCCTGCCCCACACCGGTGTTCGATTGCCCAATAAAGACATCGACGAAACCGTCACCGTTGTAATCGCCCCAAGCGGCGCTCCACGAGGGGCCCAGGTCGGCGACTGGAATTGTGTTGGTGATATTCGTATAAGTCAGCACGCCTGTGCCAACAAAATTGTTGCGAAAGAGTTGATGGGCACCGGTTGCACCTTGAAACAGAAGATCCAGATCGCCATCGTTGTCGATGTCGGCCAACGATGCGCTGCGGGAATCATAGTTCACATTGTTAAGGACGGAGCTTTGCTGTTGGGTAAAGCCGGCCTGAGCAATCTCGGCTGTGATGGCAAATATTAGTCCGACCAGACAAACAATAGTCGTAAACAATCGTGGCAACTTAATAGTTCGCATGCGCGGCTCCAAACCATGAATAAGATTCCAGCTTTAGCATAGCAACGTACTACAGGGTTCGACAAGAAAATCGGATTAGAGAGCACACGCGAAACCGGAAATCTACAGTTTTCTTCCCGCGGCAACTTATTTGCGCACGCGAAGACTGAAACGCAGAGAAATCAGCATCGCCATAGCGAGAACCGACACGAGAGAGTTCGGTTCAGGTACCGCTGCAAGGGTCGTCGCACCCGTGTAGTTTCGTTGCCAGATGAGAAAATCACGACCGTCCGTGTCGCCGTCATTGTCGCCATCGCCGTTGGCATTGATGGCATACCAGTTGCGCCAGAGGGTGAGGTCGTCGCCATCAACGTCTCCGTCTCCATCAAAATCGCCGGGGGGGGAAGTGAAAGTCGGAATAATGGTCGAGTGCCCAATGTCTCGCAGGAAGGCCAGATCAAGTTCAGTAAGTAATTTACGAGAGCCCGTGGTAATGTTTGGATCAATCAACACCTCTTGTTGCACCCCATCGGAAATCCGACGGCTCATCAAATTGGCAACCGCATGGTCGCCAGCCGCGTTGATCAGGTTTGCTCCACTTCCAGTGATGGCAATCACATTCGAACCTGTCCAGTTGGTTCCTGACCTGACCGCTTCCCAGGTGACCGAGCTGCCGATCCCCAGAGTGTGCATCATCTCGTGGAGAGCCACGGAGTAGAGGTCGTTTTTACCGGCAGCAACAGAAGTCGTGTGATCGAAGTGCCAGTAGTTGTTCAACTGGGTATCGGTGTCTTTGGCGCCATTGTTGTTGCCGTCCCAATCGAATGATACGCTTCCATTGGTGATACCAAAGTCCACTTCGATGCTCGCCATCACACTTCCGAGCGTCATGAATCCCTCAGCAGTATCAACAACCGTGGTGGCACCTCGCAGGTATGCTGTCTGAGCCTTGGAATTGGCAATGGCCACGGCACCCGGCAAGCCGTTGGGAATCGTTCCACTCCCTGTTGTCTGTGATTCATCGAGTTGCACAAACCCTGGGGAACTCACGGCAAGTGTGTTTCCGGTCAGGTTGCGGGCACCGATGAACAAATTGACGATATTCGCCCCAATGGTGGCATTGGAGATGGTCGTTTGCACATTTGTCACCGGATCAAGGTAACTGAACTCAAACCCGAGTGTTACTTCTGCTCCACCACTAGCTCCTGAATAAGCGTCGGTGGTCACCGCATTGAGCGAAGTCGTAACGGCAGCCGATAAATCCGAAGCGGCGGCATTGATCGCTGCCTTAGCTACCGGGTCGAGACCTGATGAGAACAGAGGACTAGCAGGATACTGCAGATTGATAGTTAGCGCCGTGCAGTAGCAAACGCTGGTGATGGAAAACAGCGCGGCAAGAGATATCTGATGAAAAAATCTGAGATGCATGCTCAGCCTTCATTCGTTACCGCGAAAACGCTGCTGGGACTGAGCGATTTCATCTTCAATGTGTTGCAGGATTTTCTCGAGTTCCGCAATATCACTTGGCAGCATGTGCTCGGCAAGTTCTTTCATGAGAGGGGCCGTGTCAGGGCGGTATTTCTCGATCAGATCCGCAATGTCCTTTTGATAGGTGCGCACCTTATCAAACCGTGCTTGACGATAAAGTGACGGCAAAGCAAACAGTTTGAGCAGCACGAGCCCCTCAACGTTTGCACAGGGAATCATTCGATCAGCGAAGGGCTTCATGGTCGAATAATCCTTTCGCACAGTGTCGAAGAGTTTGTTCTTCACGTACAGAAAATCTACTTGCAGATCCTCGTACAAGCATCGAGAAAACTCTACGTTCTCTTCGCACACGCTGAATTCAGGCAGCTTCTTCAGATCATTTCTGGTAATGATCAGAACGATGTCCTGGGTGTTCCGTCCTTCGACGTAAACCAGCATGGCGATCCCGCCCACCAACACGTACTCTACCCGTCGCTCTTCCAAAAGGTCAAACAGGCGAGGAATCGATTGGAGAAGTTGGTTGAAATCCATCGTACGAATGCGCTCGGAGTTTTTGGGATCGAAGATGATCCCGTGCGCGATCACTTCCGAAATGTTGACGAGGTTCTCTGCCATGATCTTATTTTAGCAGAAACAAGGCGAAAATGCAGCGCAATTCGTTTGCAGTTTCGCCAACGGTTTCAACCGATAGCTAGGATGTTGAGAGTATTGCTGCTTGTTCTGTCGCTAGCAATCGCTCTTTCATGACGAGCCCCTGCGGAGCAGAGTAGCCACCCAAACCCCCACCTGCGGCCAGTACGCGGTGACAAGGTACGACCAGGGGAAAGCGATTGTTGGACATCACGGTTCCCACGGCTCTGGCGGCACCAGGGTGTCCTACCGATTCTGCCAACTCTCCATACGTGGTGGTCTCGCCCCAGGGAATTGCGCGACACGCAGCCATGACAAGTTTTTGAAAATTGGTCATTCCGGTGGATGAGATAGCAAAGTCATCAAAATCAACCGCTTCCCCTAGTGCAAACCTAGTGAGCCGATCTTCAAGTTGCTTGGCTAAGAATTTATCATCTGCAGAATTCATGCCGGGAGTGTTACTCAACTGCATTGAGCATGGAATGAGTCCCCGCAGGGCTTTGCGAGCAGCCGTTGCCGTAGGATGGCCAAAAGTGATCACTAAAATCTCACCCTGTGCGATCAAAAAAGCCATCGAACCGAGTGCCGAGTCAAAGGATTTGACCATGAGTAATCTCCACGCGATGATGAACAGGTGAGTAAGACTCCAGCCATTATAGGCCCGCTGATTGCCTTTCGACGAGGGGCATGAAATTCTTGCAAAAAGAGGCTGGTACCATGAATTGCCAGCCGTCGAATTTGCTTTGAATCCCCACCCGCGGGGTTTAATCCTTCCCATTACCTTCCTATACTAGAAATAGCTAGGACTGACGGATATTCAGCATACGAAGTTGGCCGAGATGGCCCGATCCTTCCTAGTTGAGTTCACTCAGGCTACGCTACGAAGATGAATGCATATCAATCGCTGGCTGACGACTTTTACGTCAACATGAACCTCAGCACCGAAATGGATCTTCCGAGCAATCGGGAAACGGTGTTGCACTTCTTCGAGCAATTGCAAAAGTCGTATCCTGAGATGCGCAATTTCTATTCTCGCGACAAACGCGATTTTGTTCTGGAAGAGGACAAAGATCGCGGCAGCCATCGCTGGTGTGCGGTTGAGCCTCGTCGGATTTCATCGGGGTATGTCAATCCCGAGAGTATCCAGGATGCCTGGAAGCAACATCGACACATCCTCGAGATTGCCCCGTATGGTCTTTCCGTCAGCCCACTCGACTGTGAGGCCCTCGATCTGATGATGGGTTTTGATTTCAGCTATCGCGGCAATCACAATCATCTAGTGGCTGAGGCATTGGGTGTCTGCCCGGCAATGGAAGGTTTGGGCTCTCTACCTGGGGCAACTATCATTAACAACGAACCCAACATCACGATTGCCCTCGACGAAGATTGCCGATTGCAATGCCGCCTGAGTGTCGAATCACGAACCAATGCCTATCAGATTCGCACGGGTGAATTTCAAGAAGAACAACTCAGCGTGTATGTCACGGCACGACATTACGGCAGTTTGTCGAACGGGCAGACTTATCCTGATGTGCTCAGCCGCTTGCAAGAAGTCTGCTGCCACGTGGTGGACAACTACACGATTGAATCTGTGTTGCAACCTCTGGCAAGAGCAATTTCGCTTGGTTAAGTCTTTCGGTGAGTCCCGAAAAGCATGCCCCAGTGGTTAAGGATTTTGTTCCTCTAATGCGTCGGTTGCCAGATCTTTGCCAGCGAGGATTTCTTCCAACTCCTCGGTGAGTTGTTGCTCCATATTTCCACCGAAACCGACGTGGACCACTTGCACCCGACCATCCTTGCCGATGATGACTGTCTGAGGAATTCCCGTGGCCTGGTAAAGACTGGCTAGGGTCATCTCCTGGTCGAGGAGTACCGGCAGGTCGAGATTTTCACTTGCCAGAAATTCTTTGATTCTGTCCGGGCTCTCTCCCACGTTCACCGCGTAGAATGCTACGGACTTGTCTTTGAACTCTTCGGCGACTTTGGAAATCACTGGTAAAGCATCAACGCAAGGGCCACACCAGGTTGCCCAGAAGTCGAGGATGAGGACATCCTTCCCTGCAAATTGCCCAAGTTCGATGGTCTCTCCGCTGAGATCAGTTGTTGAAAAAGCGGGGGCTTGCTCCCCCACCAAGGGGTGAATCTGCGGCGCGCCTCCCAATTGCGCGAACAATGAATCGACCAATTCAGCCTCTTCAGGCGGTGTGAACACAAAATCTTCTTTAGTAAACTTTCCGTCGGTTTTCCAATTCGAGAAGTCAAGCTTCAGCGATGCTTTCATCTCCTTGGGAACTCCCATCTGTTGGAAGGAAGCAGCTGAAAAGTCGGGCTTCATCTTAAAACGACGCACCAAGGGAAGAGGACCGACTTCAACCGCCAATTCCCACTCGGTGCCGTTCTCTTGCACAAACCTGGCAACACGGCAATTGGCCCCATCAATCTCTTCGTCTTCCGCGAATTCTGAGGTCTTTAGTCCTTCAAGCAGCCAGTCCCGAAGTCCTTCGCCCATAAACACCTTGGCGAGTCCCCCAGCACCGAAAGTCATAAACCCATGATTGGTGCCTACGATGCCCATTGGATTTCGCTCATCATTCAAGGGCTCGACGGAGTACTTCTGGAGCGCCGGCGAGTAGGTGGTAAGTTCCGTGCCATCTGAGAAAGTCGATCCCCCCATGACTCCGGTCTCAAGTGAGATCGCCCAGCGATCGGGCTTTTCAATTTTGACTTCGTAAACCGATTCGGCAATTTGCTCATTGTCCTGAAGCGAAATCTCCATGCTTGAATCGAGACGAAAGCTGTAGGCTTTAAGTTCCTTCAATGCAGCTTCCACATTGGCAACTAATTGTTCTGGTGAATCGGCAGAACTTGCATCAAGCGTTGCTTTATTTGCTTCACAGCCCAATGCCGTTGCATACAGTACCACAATTGCCAATGACCACCAGGAGCGGAGGAACATAAATAGGTCTCGCAAATCACACTTGAGGTTTTGAAAAGATGCGACACTGCCACTAGGCGGATAATCCTGCAGCAGAGGACGTAAATATATGAATTGGCACGACTTATGCCAGTAATCGATTTACACTCTGGATGAGCCGATCCATAGGAAAAGGCTTGCGAACGTAGTCGTCGACACCGAGCATTTCCGCGTAGGCCTTGTGGCGGGCACCTTCGTTGGCCGTGATCATGATGATGCGATGCCGTTTCTCGCCCATTCGCTTCAATCGTTCGAGGACCAAAAAGCCACTTCTCTTGGGCATCATCATGTCGAGGATGACCAAATCAGGGGATTCCCGCTCAATCAGAGCCAGGCCCTGGTTACCATCGCGGGCAATGATGACCTCGTAGTCATGGGCCTCAAGAGCCAGGCGTAGGGACTCAATGATTTCTGCATCATCGTCCACCAGCAAGATCCGTTTATTTCCACTTGATTTGGCCATTGATCAATACTTTAAGGTAAGGCAATCATTTTAGTTCTCTTCAACAGTCCTTCCAAAGTACCAATTGGTAGGAGAATTACAAGGGTCGGCCAATACTCTAAGTTCTCTGGAATCCTTGGCGAATCGCCGGGAACCCTGCTAGGCTAGGGGCTTTAACTACCAATCTGTCTCAACTCGGAAATGCCCAGGTTATGAAACTTAAGTCCGAAGATGAGTTCCTGTTTCCCACAGTCCAATATCTCCCTCGCGATCCCAAAGAGTACTGCCCTCAGATAGCTCTTATCGGTTGCGGAGGAATCACAGAGCACCACCTGACAGCATATCGATCGGCTGGTTACCAAGTGACGGCCCTCTGCGATGTGAAACGCGAGAATGCTGAAAAACGACGCCTCCAGTTTTATCCAGGCGCTCAAGTTTTCACTGATTACCAAAAGGTATTGAAACTACCCGACGTCGAGGTCGTCGATGTGACGACTCATCCCGATATTCGGCCTGGAATTATCGAAAATTGTCTCAAGGCGAAAAAACATGTGCTAAGCCAAAAACCATTTGTACTCGATCTGGATGTCGGCCAGCGGCTCGCCGATCTGGCCGACAAAGCGGGAGTGCTGTTGGCGGTGAATCAAAACGGTCGTTGGGCCCCTCACTTCAGTTATCTGCGTGAAGCGGCCCTCACAGGAATCATCGGCGAAGTAGCTGGAGTCCATTGCGGTGTGCATTGGGATCATAGCTGGGTCGAAGGGACGGCCTTCGAGAATATCGAGCAACTGATTCTCTACGATTTTGCGATTCATTGGTTTGACTTCATTACCACGGTTATGGGTTCGGAGAACGCGAAACGAGTTTACGCATCGACAACTAAAAGCAATTCGCAAACGATCATGCCCCCCTTACTTGGACAGGCACTCATCGAATACGAGCATTCGCAAGCAACCCTCGTATTCGACGGCCATGTCCCCAATGGCTCCTGGGACCGCACTCTTATTTCGGGTAGCAGTGGTCTCATTCGCTCGGCTGGGACAAAACTAGCCAATCAAAGAATTGAATTGATTACTTCGTCGGGCACCTTATCACCCGTGTTGACGGGCACTTGGTTTCCCGACGGTTTTCACGGGACGATGGGTGAGCTGTTGTGTGCCATCGAAGAAGGGAGACAGCCTTCGCACAATGCTCGAAACAACCTGCGTAGTCTGGAACTCTGTTTTGCCGCCGTGGCGAGTTCTCGCAGTCATCAACCTGTTGTACCGGGCACGATCAGAAAGCTTGTTTAGTTTTTGCCGGTTAACAAATGAGAATTGTTTACTGTTAACGAAATATGACCATGCTTGCCGAACTCGATGTTGTGCTGCTTTCGCGGATTCAATTCGCGCTGACGATCATGTTCCATTATCTGTTTCCTCCGCTCACGATTGGCATGGGCGTGGTCATCGTGTACTTGGAGGGGATGTTTCTGCGCACTCGCGATCCGCTCTATGAGGAAGCCGCAAGATTCTGGACGAAGATCTTTGCTGTCAACTTTGCCATTGGCGTCGCCACGGGCATCGTGATGGAATTCGAGTTCGGCACCAACTGGGCCACGTATTCACGGTTTGTGGGAGACGTTTTCGGCTCGGCACTTGCCGCTGAGGGGATCTTTGCTTTTTTTCTGGAGTCTGGCTTCCTGGCCGTGCTCGTATTTGGGTGGGATAAGGTCAGCCAAGGCTTTCATTTCTTCGCAGCCTTGATGGTTTCGCTCGGCTCGATATTCAGTTCCATCTGGATTACGGTCGCCAATAGTTGGCAGCAGACACCGGCCGGCCATGAAATCGTTCCCATGCTTCGAGATGGCGAGCCCTGGGTGATCAACGGCGAAGTGATTCGGCGAGCAGAGATTACTGACTTCTGGGCAATGGTCTTCAATCCTTCGACCGTGCATCGTTTGGTCCATGTGTGGCTTGGTTGCTTCATCCTGGGCGCAGCGTTTGTGATGAGCATCTCTGCCTGGTACTTGCTCAAAAACAGACATCGCGAGTTTGCCGAGCGGTCATTCACCGGAGCGCTGCTGCTGGCCACCATCTCCAGTCTCGCGATTCTCGTTAGTGGTCATAAGCAAGCACAGAACGTTTATGAAACGCAACCTGCCAAGCTGGCTGCTTTTGAGGCACACTTTCAGACGGGCAAAGGGGATCTGAGCTTGTTTGGAATCCCCGACGCGGACGAAGAGACCGTGCATATGAATCTCGCCATCCCCGGGGGATTGGGACTACTGCTGTTCGGCGACAGTGAGAAAGAAGTGATCGGACTGGACAAATTTCGGAAAGAAGACCGTCCCCCTGTCGCTTTGTCCTATTACAGCTACCACCTCATGATTGCGATCGGAGGATTTTTCATATTTGCCACTTTGCTGGCATGTTGGCTGCGAATCCGGGGCCGGTTGTTTGAGCATCGCTGGCTGTTGTGGGTATTCGTAGCGGCTGTAGTCCCCGCCTTTCTGGCCAATGAAGCCGGCTGGGTAGCCGCGGAAGTTGGCCGCCAACCTTGGATCGTATATCCTCCGTTCGAAAAATCTGAAGAGGGCACACCGCAACTCAACGATAATGGCCAGTTCATCTATGACGAAACGCAGGGCCTGCGTACGACCGAAGCGGTTTCACAATTCATCTCCGCCGGCCAGGTGATGGGTTCCATCATCATGTTTGCCGCAATCTATATGTTGTTGTTTGTGATCTGGGTGTATGTCCTGCATCAGAAGATCACCCACGGGCCGGAACCGGTGGATCCCGCTCGTTCCAAAATCGCCTCGGGGGGAGCCATGGAGGCGGCCACTTCCTGGCAACAGCATCGTGAATCGTTGACAAACACCCAAGAGTAAGGCGATCACATGGATTTGAATTTTATTTGGTTTGTGCTATTGGGAATTCTCCTGGCTGGTTACGCGATCCTCGATGGCTTTGATCTAGGAGTGGGGATTCTGCATCCCCTGGCGCGGAGTGATGAGGAGCGCCGCATCGTGATGAGTTCCATCGGACCCATCTGGGACGGTAACGAAGTCTGGCTGATTACTTTCGGGGGAGCGCTCTTCGCTGCCTTTCCTGAAGCCTATGCAACCATTTTCTCTGCTTTTTACACTCCGTTCATGCTGTTGTTGTTTTGTCTGATTTTTCGCGCTGTGAGTTTGGAGTTCCGCAGCAAGGTCCATTCATCCGTCTGGCGACGACTCTGGGACTTTGCCTTCTTTGCTGCCAGTCTGGTTGCCAGCTTTTTGTTTGGGGTCACGGTTGCCAATGGACTGTTAGGCATCCCACTGAACGAACGAGGCGAATTCACCGGTGGCATCCTGGATCTTTTGGGCCCCTATCCCTTGCTGGTGGGACTCATGACCGTTGCCATGCTGGCGGTGCACGGCGGGTTGTTTCTGCATCTGAAAACGGCAGGCAGCACGCAGAAAATGTTTTATCGCTCGATCTGGCACGCCTGGGGTTTTTACCTCGTGATGTGGAACCTGGTCACTATGTATACGCTGGTGAAGGTCCCTCGTGCGACGCCCAACTTCGAACACTTTCCCTGGGCAATTGGGGTGGTGGTGCTTAATGTCCTGGCCATTGCCAATATCCCTCGCTGCATTTATCTGCGCCAGGTCGGCCAGGCATTTCTGTCTTCCTCATTGGGAATTCTGTGCCAGGTAACACTCGTCGGAGTGGCGCTGTTCCCTAATCTTGTCACAGCCAGTAACAATCCCGATTACAGCCTCACCATCTACACAGCCGCATCCAGCCAGAAAACGCTAGGAATCATGCTCGTGATCGCCATCATTGGCATGCCAATGGTGCTTAGCTACACGGCGATCGTCTATTGGACATTCCGCGGAAAGGTAACTGAATCGGTTTACTGAGGCTGCCTTGGGTGAATTAAATTCTCAACTCAAACACAGGTTCACACGACGCTAGCGCGTTCGGCTCAGTAAGGAAGTGGCAACCGTGATGGAACGACGATGGTTCCAGATTTCCTAAGCCGCCAATAGATCGCCGCGCACGCCGTAGATGGCTTCTTGGATGGCCGTGGCAATTTCGGTGGAAGCATTGGGACGGGCCAGGCTACGCATGTTGCCTGCCATAGTCTTGCGCAAGCTTTCGTCGATCAACAGTGGTGTGAGTTCCCGCGCCAAAGCCTTGTCCAGCGATCCCGTCTGTGAGCTTTCGTCGATTAAGCGGCAAGCTTTGGCAGCGGCATACACCTTGGCATTGGCAAGCTGCTGGTCATCTCGAGCCTCCGCGTAGGGGACAAGGACGGCGGGAACTCCGGCCAGTGCCAACTCGGCAAGCGTGGTGCCCCCTGAGCGGCAGACGGCCAGATCACTGGCAAACAACACCGATGCGATTTCATCAAGGTAAGTCACTGTGAGAGCTTCGATGCCAGCTTTTTTGTAGCGGCTTTCTGTCTCTTGGAGTTGGCCCTCTCCGGTTTGATGGATGATCTGCCAACCCACGAGACATTCTTTGAGCCCGGCGAGTGCAAAGGGCATGGACTCATTAAGCGAGCGAGCACCCCCCGCACCACCCAGGACCACCATGCGTTTCTGATCCTCTTGACCAAGTCGGGCGAAAGCAATCTTCTGTGGATCTTCTCCCTGTGAACGGGCGAGAGAAAGTCTTTGATACAACTGGTCAAATGCCGGTCGCGCCGGGTTGCCAGTCACTTTCACTGGTGCCTGGATGTGCAAGTGGGGCCGCACCTCTTCAAATGCGGCACAGACCATCGAGGCGGCACGCGAGAGCCAGCGCGTGGTGCGACTCGGCACGGCGTTCTGCTCGAGCAGGATGAAGGGGATCCCACGTTCGGCGGCGGCTCGCACGACCGAGGTGCTGGTGTGACCTCCCAGGCCTACGACCAGCGTAACTCGCTGTTCTCGCAAATTCCACTTGGCTGTGCAGTATCCCGCGAAGTTATCCGTCACAAAGCGGAAAGCCTGGAGCGGATTCTGGGGCAAGGGCTTCGAGGGGATCGTCAGATAGTTGTGCCCAGCCGATTTGACGGCATGTCGCTCGCGACACTTTCCCGGGCCGGCAAAGGTAATTTTGACATGGGGCATCAGCTGTGCAACCTGGGCTGCCACCGCAATACCAGGAAACAACTGCCCTGGTGCGCCGCCACCAGCGAACATGACATGAGGAGTGATGGACATGGGGGCAAGAGTGTCAGGAGTGTGATGGTTAAATCCGCTGAGCAGCCGGGGCAACGCGTGCGTTACCCCGGCGCTCAGACATAAGCTTCATCGTGAAGCACCTGCCAGGCAGCTGACCCAGAAGCTGCCCCAGACAGGCTGAAATGCTCCGACCCCAGGGAGGGCAGTTTGTCAGACCCCGCAATCCAACAAACTAACGATGAAGCCTCAACATGATCTCAAATGATTCGAACAGTTTTTCCTTATGCTGCCGGATGGTAACTGGTAGCGCGGAGGTCTAATAACTCAACCAACCGATCGCAGGCGTGCTGCTCTGCCCCGAGCAGCAACACCGTATCCCCTGGAAGCAGCCGATTTGCCAATAACTCGCAAGCCGCCTTGCTATCCTGACAAACTACGACGTTTGCCAGGTCGAGACCCGAATCGCGCGCACCGATGGCAACTTCCCGACCCGAAGTTCCACAACTGATGACAATCGTGCCGCATCCTTCGGAAACGATGGCCTGACCCAATTGTCGCCCTGCCGTCAGACGGGAAGTATCACACATCACAATTCGCCTGCCGTTAGCTCTGAATCCTCGCAATAGTTCGAGCGCATCGGCCATCCCCAGGTGGGTGACATTGCTTGCGCAGATCAGGGAAATTCCTTGAGCGACTCGAACTTCCATGGCTTCGCGTGGAATTCGCAAGTGAGTAACTTTGCTAGGTGCTGGCTCTAACATGAGAGTGTCGGTCCATTCCATGGGGTTCTAGGGTCCTATGTCTTCAGGTGGTGGTTTCGATCAAAGGTAAGGGAAAACTAGTTGACGTGACTTCTCTCACGCAACTAAACGAAACGCAGTCTTCTCCGCGCGGGAATAAAGGAAATTGCGAGCCGTCGATGCATCGCCCTTCTCTGCCGAGAGCGCGAATGTGCCGTAGGCTTTTTGGGGTTCGCAACGACTTCCTGCGATGACAACGACGTCTCCTGTTTGAGCAACGGACAATGCACAGGCAATAGCCCGGCGCCGATCTTCTACGACTTCGACTCGAGCCCGCTGCTGACTGTCTCTCACACTCAACTCTTCAGCAGGGAATGGCCGAGAGATGATTGCGACATCGGCAAGTCGAGTCACGACGTGGGCAATCGCGAGTTGCTCTGAGTAGGTGGCATTTTTCGGATCGCCAAGCACACAAATCACTCGACCCGTGGTCAGGTGTCGAGCCGAGCGGAGACTTGCCCGCAATGACTCGGCGGTGTCGGCGGCATCCACAAACACGGGGAAACCTTGTCCACAATCCACACGTTCCATTCTGCCCGGCAAGTTTTCGACTGCTTCAATTCCAGCGGCGATTGTCTGCAAGTCGATGCCGTGAGAAAGGGCAACCGTCGCTGCAGCCAGGCAATTGGAAACGTGATGCTCACCGATCATTGAGGTGCGAATCGCCACGGTCTGATTGCCGGCTGAGATTGTGAATTCCAACTCATTACTGTGCTCGGAAATGACCTGACCCGTTACCTCAGCCTGTCCTTTGGTACCGAAAGTCAGGGCCGGACCTTCCACATGGGTAAGCCACTTGATGCTCACTGGATCGTCGGCATTCAGGGTGACCATACCGGTGGGAGCCACGTATTGGAGAATGCTTTTTTTGAGCTTCCGGTAGCTTTGTACCGAATTGTGCAAGTCGAGGTGAGCATCCGAAACATTGGTCACACAGATGCTGTCGAATTCGATGCCTGCGAAAGAACGGTTGCCTAGCGCTTCGCTGGAGACCTCCACAAATGCATGAGTGCAACCAGCGGCAACCATACGCTCCAGCCGAGACGCCAGTTCCGGGGCTGCGGGAAGCTCGATCCCAGCTGCATGCGACATTCCATCGTAACAACCCAGCCCACTGATCTTGCCGCAATGCTTACCTGCCAGAGCGAAGATGGAATCCAACAGTGCGATGACTGTACTTTTTCCATGGGTTCCGGTTACAGCGACCACTTCGAGCGATTGAGCGGGAAAACCTGCCAGTGCCTGGCAGAGTCTTCCGTAAGCGATTCGACTGTCGTCGACCAGATAGGTGGGAATCTCGAATACAGGCACAGGGGATTCACAGATCACCGCCACCGCACCACGAGCAACGGCTTCACGGACACAGCGGTGGCCATCCTCTTCGTTGTCAACAAGCTCAGGCAAGGCGACGAACACATCTCCTGGCTGAACAAGCTGCCATTGGCTCGTGCAAGATTGCGCAAAGACATTGCCGGTGCCGGTGCGAGTAGCCCCGGGCAGTAGCCGATTCAAGTCTACGCTGCCGTGAACATTGGCCGAATTGATTCTTGTAGCGTGCATCTTAACAGGCCTCCTTGCCTGGGAGCCGACACCACTGCCATTGCGGGGGCGTGATGTCTGCCCTGACGAGCTCGCCGCGAAGAAATCCATCCCTTCGCGATTTACCTTGGCTTACTGCGACTCTTCGCTGGCGAGTCCTTCTGGGTCAGTTCTCCTGCCAAGGCGAAGCGGATTGTGTTGATTTGCCATTTTCTGTCAAGGCGACTTATCAGTGGCCTGGCCCCGTCAAGCTATCGCGCACTGCTATCTGCGAAATTCCTCACGATTCCTCACACAATCCAACTAGACAACAATACCCTAAGGCAACGACAATAATTCGTTAGCTAGCACAAAAGACCTATCCCCTCGTTCTCGCCTGGGCGAGAGTGACGTGTTTTTTCGAATCTGAAGGTTGTCTCCAATGGCCGAAGAAGATTTCGACATATCAACCCTTGCCGCCTATCTGCACATGTTGCCGGCCCAAGTCGTTCGACTTGCAGATCGCGGGAAAATTCCTGCCCGACGTGTGGGGGGCGAATGGCGTTTCTCTGCCCATGAAGTGCATCTTTGGCTTGAAGATCGCATTGGTGTTTCTGACGATTCTGAGTTGGCTCAGATGGAATCGAATTTGGAGCGTACTAGCAGGCAACCCAATGGTGACATTTCGATAGCACAATTACTCCCTGTCGAGGCAATCGCCGTACCTCTTGCTGCTCGCACCCGCACAAGCGTGATCACCGCCATGGCTGAACTGGCCACCCATACTGGCCTGCTTTGGGACCCGGTAAAAATGGCTGACGCAGTATCCGCACGGGAAGACATGCATCCGACGGCACTCGATATCGGAGTGGCGCTTTTGCATCCGCGTCGACCCCAGTCGTCAATCCTGGGTGGTTCCATCCTGGCTTTGGGAATCACCGGTCAAGGAATACCCTTTGGTGGATCAAGTGGACTTACGGACGTGTTCTTCCTGATCTGTGCCACCGATGACCACGAGCATCTGCGGATTTTGGCTCGGCTTAGTCGAATGATCACCGATGCCCCTTGGTTGGCCGAACTCCGCGATGCCATCGATGCCACAGCAGCTCACAATTTGATTGCCGAGCGCGATGCTTCGCTCAACTCGTGAGTGATCCAAGCTAGGCAGTAATATGCAGACCTATGCAAATACCTTTGAGACTAAGATATCTCATCAAACCGTTCAGGTATTGATCGTGGGGCCCTGGGGCGAAGGGGACTTTTCGGAATTGCTCCGTACGGTCCCTGCGAGCATTTCCTGGCAGAGGGCCGCGCATTGCTCTGATGCTGCTGCTCTCATAGCCGAGGGAGAGAGCAATCCGGAGTTAATTTTGCTCGCGGACCCTTGCCCTAATACACACACACGGAGCGACGTCGAACAGCTGCGGCTGGCAGCACCCTTGGCACGGCTGGTCGTTGTGGCAGGGACGTGGTGTGAGGGAGAGTTGCGAACCGGCGCACCTTTGGACGGCGTGGTGCGTCTCTATTGGTATGAGTTTCCTGGCTGGTGGCAATCGTCAATGGCCCGGATCGAACGCGGAAAGTGCCCACTGTGGTCGTTGCCACCGGATGGGCCATCAGCCGGCCGCAACATCGGTGAAATTCACGCCCACTCGCAAGCTTTGACGGGGAACATCGCTATCGATGCCAAGTCGCTTGCAACATTTGAATCCCTAGCCAGTGCAGTGGATGATTGCGGAGCAAGAACTTTCTGGACCCGGCGAGGGAAGAACAGTCTGATTCCTGATCAGCTGATTGCAGGGATTTGGGACGGTGGACAGCTCGAGCCCCTCGAAGTCGAGCGCTTAGAAACGTTTTGTCGTGTTGTCAGAGAACGTGGGGGAATTGTTTTCGCGCTTTTGGATTTTCCTAGACGGGAACATACGGAAATCGTACTCGCTGCAGGATGTAGTGCAGTGATGGGGAAACCGTATGTCGTGAGTGAACTCGTAGAGCGAATCGCGGCGTTGCTATAAACCAATCAACCGTTGGTTGCGACCGTTGAAAGCTGTTCACCATACCAACAACTCCGTACGCATTATCTCGCGGCGCCACGCCGTTTCATGTACACACCAGCAACGGATGTCCGTGACCCCCTCCGGCAGCATGTTCTGTTCCACACGGCTTGCGATTTCCAGTTCGTGGGATGCTCGCCAGGTGCCATGCTCGGCAATCGTCAACGGTGCCGGCTTCCTCATTGTGTTGCTCCGTCGCCAAACGAGGTGACCTTGATCGAATAGTGAAATAATCACCGGCGGCGACATTTGCAGCATGCGTCTTGCGATCAATTCATGACTGACGGTCGGAAAGAATCGCTTTAACTCGACCAGATCCCAATTGACCAGTCCGCCGTGGCGTTGAAACCAATTGACAGGAAGCAGAACTGCGCCAGCCAATTGATTTGCCAGCTGCTCGCGGGCAGAGGGCAATATCTCGGCAGGAGGAATCTCAAGTAGTTCAAAAACTCGCTGGGTGGCAAACTCGCCGACCTCGTGGGCAACTGCCCAGTGCCTACGTTCGATCCTCGTATCTCCAGCTAGAAGTATTGTCCCGCGACCGGTACCCCCCTCCCCCGCGAGGCGAACAAACCGGGCACGGACCTCGGAGCTGCTATCCTGGGCAACCGTCAAACCCAGACTATGGGCTAACCGAAATGCGTCGACAGGTGGACACTCAATGCCGGCCTCTACCAAGAGCTCTCGAGCACACCGGTCGACGGTGGATTGAAGTTGTTCTGTTGGAATGTCAAGAAGCATGAACGTTGCCCGCGGCGAATAGTGTACATATGTATTCTATTCATCGCCTGGGGCATTGCAAGTGACTTTTTGAGACGCAACCTTATGACAGGTTGCGATCGAATTACACGCAATCGATCACCACTTGCGGGGATCCGTACGAGCAATAATGTCGCTCACGCCGGTTTGATTGAATCCCTTATAGCCGTCGTTGCGTTCGAGGATTTCCAGGTGGGAACCAATGGCTCCTTCTCGACGAAATTGATCAGCCTGTTCGGGCGTAATCTGACCGGCAACAAGGGCAGAATCAATCATCAAAGGGTTCACACGCCAGACTTCACCCGTGGTAAAAGCCTGACGCAGGTGGGGAAAGTCGGTAAAAGGAGTCATCGTTTCTATGCCTGTTCTGGCTAGCTGCTCGCGCGCCCGGTCGAAATCGAATTGACACTCAAGATGGTGCATCCCCGCGGAAAGAAAGGCTTCGCCGTGGAGCTGGCACCAGAGTCCCACCGTGCCCAGTTCGGCCCGCGGTGCGAGTCCCAGATGGGCAAAGTCACCGGTGACTTCTTCGGGCGACATATCCACGTCGGCAAATACAACGAACCCGGCGCGCGATTGTTCCAACACTTGGGCTCCCCAGCCTGCCTCCACGCCCGCATAGAACCGCTCCCGACAATGAAAACCTAATAACTCAAGCATCTCCACCAAGGATTGAAAACAAGCGCGGCTGGAGCGAAAGGTATGATGATCGTGGTTGGCCCAGCCGAGGCCCAGTTTTTGTTGCCGTTCGTATTGAACCCGCGCTGCTTGATTGCGGCTTTGCCAATACTTGCGTTCGGCGGCAAAAAAAAGATCGCAAGCACGGTCGACGCCAATCTCAGCGACCGCATTCTCGATGAGTTGTTTGGTATAGCTGTATCCCGCCCGAGGATCTTCAAAGTTACGCTTGCGGCTCGAAAACACCTCGAGATGCTTTGCGACGGCTGAAATGTCCTCATCGGTTTCAGCGGAGAACTCAAAGCCGGTCCAGCCATGTCGTTCGACAGCGATCAAAACGGTGTTGTTTTGCTCGGCGACTACCAGGGTGCGGTAGGCACTTCCTGGTCTGCCTTGCGGTTTGGCGTAGGGCACGGGATAGTAAGCCGCGAAGTCGTCAACGCTCTCTACCTTGAAAAACAAGCTTGCCGACCCCCCATCGGTGAGCTTTACCACAGGGAAAATCCCTTCGGGATGGGACCAGATGCCCTCTCCAGAGTCGACAAACCCCGCTTTCAAAAGGTTTTCAGGGAGTTCGCTGAACCAATCGGTGGGTATGACCACGGAATCGATCCAATCACCAAGGCGATTCCCAGTCTCATCACGAAGCCGGTCAGCAAGGCGGGCGATGGCGTCGTTGGAAGCCACAAACTTTCCCCGGAGTTGGTCGATCAAGCTGGCAGCGGTAGGTTGGCGCTCCCAGGAAAAAGCGGTCAGTGCATCGATCAATTCGCTGGCCATTCTATCCTCACTTCTGGATCTTGGGTGTTCAGCTACTTGTGCTTTTCTGATATCTTCACGCTGTGACAAACGGAACTGGCATGTGGTGTTCCGGGCGTGTGTTCATTTTAACAAGCGGCCCTTTTCATTTTAACATTACAAGCTGAAACAGGAATACTATGAAGCATCGTGTTTTATTGCTGGGTGCTGGAAAAATTGGTCGAATGATCGCCCGATTCTTGGTTGAATCGGGAGACTATGATGTCACGGTCTGCGACGCCGACGCGGCAGCTCTGAAGCGAATCGCCGACCGAGTTCGGGTAAGTACCACAGTAGTCGACGCCTCAGACAGCAAGCAACTCAAAGCCGCAATGCAGAAGTGTGACTCCGTGATTTCGGCATTGAGTTTCGCCTTTAACCCTGAGGTGGCACAAGCTGCCCTCGAGGCGGGTGCAAATTATTTCGATCTGACCGAAGATGTCGCCACCACGCAAGCCGTGCGAAAGATTTCTGCCCAGGCAGCTGATGGGCAGATCTTCATGCCGCAGTGTGGTCTGGCACCGGGATTCATCTCAATTGTGGCCAACCACCTGACGAAATCGTTCGACCAACTCGATTCGGTACGCATGCGAGTCGGTGCCCTGCCACAATTTCCGACCGGAGCCTTGAAGTACAATCTTACCTGGTCGACGGATGGCCTGATCAACGAATACTGCAATCCTTGCGAGGCGATTCACGAGAATCAGCGGATCGACGTATTACCCCTAGAAGGATTAGAACATTTTTCTCTGGATGGTATCCGCTACGAGGCCTTCAATACCAGCGGGGGTTTAGGGACGCTTTGTGAAACTCTTGACGGCAAAGTTCGGCAGTTAAACTACAAGACAATTCGCTATACGGGACATCAAGAACACATGATCCTCTTGGTGAATGAACTTCGCCTGAACGAAAGGCGGGAAATTCTCAAAGATATCTTGGAAAATGCCGTCCCAATCACTTTTCAGGATGTGGTCGTTACGTTTTGCACTGTCACCGGCATGCGTCGCGGACAACTCGTGCAGATCACCGATGCTCGCAAGATCTATCACGAGAAGATTGGCGACGAGAACTGGAGTGCCATACAAATCACTACCGCCGCGGGCATTTGTGCGGTGCTTGACCTGCATGTCTCAGGCAACTTGCAGGGAAGTGGATTCGTCAAACAAGAGCAGGTCGACTTCGAGCAATTCTTGGCCAATCGCTTTGGTCGTCATTATGATTGCCGAACGGCTACGCGTTTCAGTACTACGATTCACGACGAATAAATCATGATGCAATGAGGGAACCATGGCTAATCAGCTAGAAACGGCGCTCAAGAAACTTGGCTTGCCCCTCACGAAGCAGGCTATTTCCATTGGTAGCAAGTGGCAAACGGGACAAGGCGAATCGCTCCAGGTGCGCTCACCCATCAACGGCCAGTCGCTTGCAGAGTTCACCATGGCTAGCGCAGATCAAGTAGCAGCAGTTGTCGAGCAAGCGAACTACGCGTTTGAGAAATGGCGTACCATCCCAGCACCCGAGCGGGGTGAGTTCGTACGGCAATTCGGCCAGAAACTGCGCGAATTCAAAGAGCCACTGGCCACCCTCGTGAGCTGGGAAGCCGGCAAGATCACTCAAGAAGCCCTCGGCGAAGTGCAGGAGATGATAGACATCTGCGATTTCGCGGTTGGCTTGAGTCGGCAACTTTATGGAAAGACGATTGCCAGCGAACGGCCTGGACATCGGCTCACCGAGCAATGGCATCCACTGGGTCCGATCGGAGTGATTTCTGCCTTTAATTTTCCCGTCGCAGTATGGGCTTGGAATGCGGCGATCGCCTGGGCCTGCGGCGACCCGGTGGTATGGAAGCCTTCTGAGAAAACTCCTTTGACAGCCATCGCTTGTCAGACACTTGTAGCGCAAGTTCTCGCCGAGAATCCAAATGTACCGCCAGCCGTCTCCTGTCTCCTGGTCGGCGGGGCAGATGTAGGCCAAGCGCTGGCGTCTTCGCCTAACTTGCCGCTCATTTCCGCCACCGGCTCCGTGCCAATGGGCCGGGCAGTCGCCCAAACCGTGGCCGCCCGCTTGGGCAGGTCACTTCTGGAACTTGGTGGCAACAATGGGATGATTATTGCCCCCTCGGCCGATCTTGAACTGGCAATCCGGTCCATCACTTTCTCTGCCGTGGGCACCTGCGGCCAACGCTGTACTTCATTGCGTCGAGCGATTGTCCACGAATCGATCGCATCAAAACTCCGCGACCAATTGCTGAGTGTCTACGAAAGACTTCCCATCGGCAATCCCACGGTCGACGGAACCTTGGTCGGGCCCCTGATTGACGAAAGGGCATTCGAGTCTATGGAGGCAGCTCTCAACGCTGCGAAAAAACAGGGGGGGATCGTACACGGAGGTGGTCGCGTAGTGGGGAATGTGCCTGAAGGTGGATTTTACGTCAAGCCGGCCCTAGTCGAGATTGCTCCAGACGCCCAAATCGTTCAACAAGAAACGTTTGCACCAATTCTGTATTTCATGCAGTACGATAATCTCGAAACCGCCATCGACATTCACAATGGCGTGCCGCAAGGGTTGGCTTCAGCGATTCTCACCAACGACGTCCGCGAAGCCGAGTTATTTTGTTCGGCCGCCGGGTCCGATTGCGGTATCGCCAACGTGAACATTGGCACGAGCGGGGCGGAAATTGGTGGCGCATTCGGAGGCGAAAAAGAAACCGGCGGAGGGCGTGAGTCGGGCAGTGACAGCTGGAAACTCTACATGCGTCGGGCAACCAACACGATCAACTACTCGACTGATCTGCCACTAGCTCAAGGCATTCGATTCGAGATCTAGAAATTCCAGCCGCCGGCAAACCTGTTGGCCGGGAGTTTCTGCGGTAAACGTGTTCTCATCGCAAGCCATCAAGCTACAATGACTGCTCCCAAAGAATATAGCAGTCTCTGGAGAAGATTCTCATGCAACGTCGCGATTTTCTTGCCACCATGGGACTGGTCGGAGCAAGACTGCTGACTGACTCCAGTACGACATATGCTCAAACTGGAATTGTCAGACAATTCCACTTGAAGTACGCACCGCACTTCGGCATGTTCAAATCTTTGGCTGGACCTGACTTGCTCGATCAACTGAGATACGCGTCCGAGCAAGGATTTACCGCCTGGGAAGATAATGGCATGCCCGGTCGACCAGTCAAGTTACAAGAGCAAATTGGCCAGACCATGGCTGATCTGGGGATGACCATGGGAGTTTTCGTTGCCAATAAAGTATCTTGGGGCAAACCTGATCTCGTGAGCGGAAACCAGGAAAACCGTGAAAGATTTCTAAGTAGCATCCGATCCGCAATCGAGATAGCCAAACGGGTCAACGCCAAGTGGATCACTGTCGTACCAGGCCATGTTGATAATAAACTGCAGAAGGATTATCAGACCGCCAACGTCATTGAAATCCTGCGCGAGGCAGCAGCAATTCTGGAACCCCACAATCTAGTGATGGTGCTGGAACCCTTAAACTGGTGGGCCAATCACGCTGGCCAATTCTTGGTAACGACTCCTCAGGCCTATATGATCTGCAAAGCGGTCAACAGCCCCTCCTGTAAGATTCTCTTCGACATCTATCATCAGCAGGTTTCGGAAGGGAACCTGATCCCGACCATCGACAAGGCGTGGGACCAAATCGCTTACTTCCAAGTCGGCGACAACCCCGGCCGCAAAGAACCGGGAACTGGTGAGATCAATTATCGCAACGTCTTCCGCCACATTTACGAGAAAGGATTCAAAGGAGTCGTCGGCATGGAGCACGGCAACTCACAGAATGGGGCAGCGGGCGAGCAGGCGGTGATCGAGGCTTATATCGCTGCGGATGATTTTTGAAAACTATGCATCCTAACGCGTCGTTGATTCGCGGCTAAATTCCCGCCAGTCTCGCCGTCTCCGTGAAATCGCGGATCGCGCTGGTCGCGCCTAATCCCGTTACGCAATATGCACCGCATGAAGCTGCGAGACGACCTGCGTCTGCAAAGGTCATACCCCGTAACAAGCCTGTTAGCAATCCACCCAAAAAACTATCGCCAGCGCCCGTGGTATCGATCACAGGGCCGGGTGGTCGGACGGGGGGAATCTCCAAGTATTCACCTGAAGTCGGACTCAAAAGTGCCCCTTGTTCGCCGAGCTTTACGCCCAAGAATCCTTTCGAGCCAGCTGAGCGATAAACGGCGAGAATTTTCTCGGGATCGCCCTCTCCTGTTTGATGTTTTGCTTCTTTGAGACTGGGTACATAGAGGTCGAGATAAGGTAAACAGGTGGCGAGCGGCTCCATCGCCCCCCCATCGCCTGCTGCATCGAGGGCTGTCATACAACCCACCCCCTGAATGGCCTTTAAGACTTCGGGGAGATCATCCTGCAGATTTGGCAAAAGCGAATAGTAACCGAGCAGCATCGATCGGCTGCGGGCGAAAAAATCGAGCTGGGAGAGAAACGCCGTCTTGTCGAGTTGTTTCGGTGCCCCGACGGCATGGAGAAAACTGCGCTCTCCACTTGAATCGATCAAGACTGCGGTCGTGCTCGTTGGTTCTGTAGGATGAAACATGAGCTTTGATATGTCGATTGCTTCTGTCTCGTAGCGAGTTCGAATGACATCGGCCCACTCATCATCGCCGACATAGGTAAACGCTGCCGTGCGCATGCCGAGTCTGGCAAGAGTCGTTCCGGCATTGGAAACAATGCCCCCTGTGGTAATGACCAGAGGTTCGGTGCGAACCAATTGCCCGCCGCCAATGGGAGTTTCAAGTGGCACAGGACGCACCAGCACATCGACCACGCAAGAACCGCAGACAATCGCATCAAGAGTTTTGTTCAAGAGTGGCTCCGGCTCATGTCATTACTTTGCATTTGGCTTTTCTTCGACCAATCCATATCGGCGAATTTTCCGATCCAGAGTCGACCGTTCAACACCTAGGATACCTGCCGACCGGCTTTTGTTCCAACCCGTGGAATTGAGCGTTTGCAGAATGTGAATCCGCTCGACATCGGCCAGGGACATTGGTTCGTAATCCTGCGGATTGGCCAGCTCGACACCCACCTCGGTATCGCCCGCCGTCTTTAGGGCAGTCAGAACCAAATCGGTTTGGTCCACATACTCTC
Organism: uncultured Planctomycetaceae bacterium; assembly: GCA_937925545.1. GTDB lineage: Bacteria > Planctomycetota > Planctomycetia > Pirellulales > Lacipirellulaceae > Bythopirellula. Next base: position 162,022 of record CALALR010000001.1, on the reverse strand, counting down.
CGCGTGCAAGTACGACGGCCCGCTCGATGACATTCTTAAGCTCTCGCACATTGCCGGGCCAGCGATAACGAAGCAGTTCCTCCATTGCCCGAGGTGTAAAACCCTTCAGTTTGCGTCCGGTTTCTTCACTGAACCTGCGCAGGAAAAACTCCGCCAATTCGGGAATGTCCGAAGGACGCTTCCTTAGTCCGGGGACTACGATTTCCAACACATGGAGACGGAAATACAGGTCGCGGCGAAACTTTCCTTCGGCAACGTCTTTTTCCAGGTCGCGGTTTGTGGCCGCAATCACACGCACGTCGACTTTAATCTGTTGAGAGCCGCCAACACGTTCGTAGGGATGCCCTTCCAATACACGTAAAAACTTTGCCTGAAGCGACTGCCCCATCTCGCCGATCTCGTCGAGCATCAATGTTCCTTTGTCAGCCTGCTCGAACTTGCCAATCTTTCGCTCGGTTGCACCCGTAAAAGAGCCCTTTTCGTGGCCGAACAATTCGCTCTCTAAAAGCGACTCACTCAAAGCGGCACAGTTGAGACACACGAATGGTTTTTTTGCGCGCGGGCTGGAGTAATGCACAGCGCGTGCGACCAGTTCCTTGCCGACCCCGCTTTCTCCGCGGATTAAGACCGTGGCGCGACTGGGGGCTGCTCTGGCAATCTGCTGGGTTACTTCCATCATCACTTCGCTGGAACCGACGATCTCGCTTTGCACACCCAATTGCTCGCGGAGTTGCACGTTTTCACTGCGCATTTGGTTGAGGTTTTCGGCCAACTCCTGCCGCTTGTTCATGTTCTCTAATGCCACACCGACCGTATCGGCCACCGCCAGCGTAAATTCAAGATCTTCAGGATCGGTCGTGCGGTCTGCGCCAGTAGTGTAGAGGTGAATCAGACCAAGATAACTACCCTCCATGCGGATAGGCGCGCAGATCACACTGGTGGCGAGGATTTCGCCTCGGCTATCGCGATTGCCCAGATCGCTATCATCCATCACATTGCGGGCCATCACTGCCTGACCGTCGCGGAGTACCGTTGAAGCTAAAAAAGCCGAAACGCGATGATAAGAATGCTCGCTATCACTTCGTGAGGCAATCACGTCAAGTTCTTCAGATTGGCGCTTGCCGGAGCTATCATGCGAACGCAAGAGGATCGCGCCGGCATCCACTCCCGTTCCTTCAAATAATCCGGCAAGAGTTGCATTCGCCAAAGAAACCACGTCGGTCGATTTCGCCAACTCAAACGCCAATCGGCAAAGTTTAGCCGCAGCACGACCTACCTTGGGAAATAGTTCGTCGCTTTCGTCAAGTTCCGTCTCCTCAAGAAATCGACTCTGATTCTTCCGATGGGTAATCATCGTCGGCTCGAAAGATTCAAACACGCTTTCCGGATCATCGTTCATATCACCCGTGATGGCATCCGGATCGCCTACTGCTTTCGAGGATTTCAGAAAGCTCCCTGTTTCAGGAAAGGCCTCAGTCAATTCATGCACAAAGGCCAGCTGTGAGTTGCCAATTTGAATGATGTCTCCTGGCTGAAGCTCATAGTCCCGAGTGATCTTTACTCCACTGACAAGTGTTCCGTTGCGACTTTCCAGGTCGCGAAGCATCCACTTGCCCTGGGTGAAGAAGACTTCGGCATGATTGCGACTACACCGCTCATCTTTGACCGAAACGGTGTTGGTGGGTGCCCGGCCAATGGAAGCAGATTCCCCAGGTACGAGGCGCACGACATCAGCCCATTTGGAGCCCTCGCGGATGATAAGATAGGCATTCATGCAGTTCGAGTGGGGTCAGAAGTGATTCAGATGTATTGTAACCGAACACTTCTCTCTCTTGGAGCCTTGCTTTGCAGCGGTTTGTCCAGTGGTATCAGCGCTTTGGCGTTAGAACCGTTACAATGGCCAGCGTGGAGTTCCCCTCTCCTGCTCGGCAAAACCCGCAGAATACCCACCCTGGAAAGGTTTTCAGGGGAGAGACTCCCACTGACGAGTTGCCAAAAGGGGTAACAAGGGCGAAAAATGTTGAATATCAGCACCTTTCCGACTAGTCTAAAGAGAGTGGGCATATCGTATTCCAGGGCCCTTGTCTTGTCCCAACCAGGCGAGATCGCGTCGCATAGTTCAGCCGAACTCCCACGGATTCGGTCTTGAGGAGAAGAGTAGAAAGATGAACCAGCTTTTTTTCAGCCATCGTTGTTTCATATATTGCCTGAGCTTTGGAATGGCTTGGCTTCTTGCCACGACAAATATCTCTGCTCAGATTGTGCAGCAAGCCGTCGGTGGCATTGCTGTTGACGCCAATGGGGTTGTTGAAGCTCCGACGATCGAAGACGAAGCCACCCTTGCAGGGCTACGTGAATCAGCCTTGGCCGCTGTTCCAGAGGACTTGCAGGCATTCACCGATCTGCGCGCCGTCTCTCTCAAGCAACTCGAAGCCGAAGTCGCCAGCCATCAGGCAGCAGGTACGGAACTACCCGAATCGGTTCGCTATCTGGCTGGTCTGCAGCGAGTGAAATATGTGTTCGTGTATCCCGAGCAAAACGACATCGTCATTGCGGGCCCAGCCGAAGGATGGCGAGTGGACCACTTGGGCAATGTCGTGGGAGCTACCACCGGGCGCCCCGTATTGCTCCTGGAAGATCTAGTTGTCGCCCTGCGTACTCGCGACGTCGATCAACTCGAAGCAATCTCCTGCTCAATCGACCCAACTCCCGAAGGGATGCAGCGGCTTCGCAATGTCATGCGTCGTATCCGCTCGATGGGTAACCCCGATCAAACCATGGCTGCAATTGAAGAGGCCCTCGGACCGCAGGTAGTTTCGGTCACTGGAGTGCCGGGCACAAGCCATTTCGCGCGGACTATGGTCGCGGCTGATTTCCGCATGAAGCGGCTGGCCATGGGATTTGAACCATCTCCTGTGGGCGACATGCCGAGCTTTATGCAGATGCTCGCATCGAGTCGTGGCAGCACCAGTGCGACTCCGCGTTGGTGGCTCGCTCCCAAGTACGAACCGCTGGCACGTGACGCCGCCGGCCTCGCCTGGGAACTTCGCGGCCAGGGTGTGCAGTGTCTCACTGAAGAAGACCACTTTAATTCGGCTGGCGTGCGTCAAAGCTCCTCAAAAGCCGGTGCCACCGCCACCGCCTGGGCCAACAATTTCACGGAGAATTTCAACGAACTTGCCGACCACGATTCCTCCTTTGGTTCCCTCCGCAATGCCATGGATCTGGCTGTCGTGGCCGCGCTGCTGGATAAGCAGGGCTTGTTTGAGAAAGCAGGCCTTGAACTGCCCGAATTGACCCACACATTTGTTCTCAGCGAGTACTATGCCCCCCGAAAAGTGAATTCGAAGGCGAACTTTGTAAAGAGGCGCAACGACTTTGTAGTTAGTGCATCGGGTGGCGTACAACTACTTCCGTGGAAGGTAGCTGACGAGTTCGAGGAAGTCGCATCTGTAGGCGATGTCCGAAAGGAATTGTCTGCCCCGAGCGGCAATTGGACCTGGCAGTGATTCGCGGGCGCGGGTGTGCTCTAGGCTATTGTTGGACCATACGGCACTGAAGGGTTGGTCCGGCTCAGGCATTTTGCAATTTTGCGTTGCATTTCTAGCCCCTACATCTTTGGGAGAGAACCCGCTAGAATCTTGGGGTGCGCAAATAAAATGAGGGTCCCTGCTCGCCGGGGCAAGAACCCTCGATGTTTAGGCTGACCGGAAGATTGACTTCCAGAGACCCACAGCCTTTTTCTGGCTATCGTCGCCCGAACTGACCCGGCTTAACCACCAAATCCTCCCTGCACCCAGCAACTGAACAAGCAAAGCTCGCAAATGATACAACCGGCAAAATTGGCACTGGAAGATGGCACCGTCTACACCGGCACCTCGATCGGTGCTGACGGCGAGGTTGACGGTGAGGTGTGTTTCAACACCTCCATGACCGGCTACCAGGAAATCCTCACCGATCCCAGCTATCGTGGTCAAATTGTCACGATGACCTATCCTCAGATCGGCAACTACGGAGTCAACCAGGACGACTTCGAAAGCAACCGTCCCCATCTGGCAGGTTTTGTAGTACGCGAACATAGCCGCATCGAGAGCAATTTTCGCTCGGAGGCTTCCCTTCGTGATTTTCTCAAGAAATGGGGGGTCGTGGCCATCGAATCTATCGACACCCGTGCATTGGTCAGGCGGATTCGCTCACAGGGGGCCATGCGTGGTGTGTTGTCCACGGTCGACATGGATGACAAAAGCCTGGTGGCCAAAGCAAAGGCAAGTCCTGGTCTGTTGGGTCGGGATTTAGTCCGGGAAGTTATGCCTGCGGAGTCTGCCACTTGGGATTCGACGGTCAGTGATTGGACGCATCTGAATTCGGAATGCGGAATGTGGAATGCAGAATCTCCTCACGTTGTTGCCCTCGATTACGGCATGAAGTGGAACATTCCACGGCACTTGGTTGACCAGGGGTGCCGGGTAACGGTCATGCCCGGTACCTCAACTGCAGCCGATGTGCTAGCTCAAAATCCCGATGGGGTGTTCCTCTCTAATGGTCCCGGGGATCCGGAGCCCTTGGATTACGCTATTGGCACTATCCGAGATCTCTTAGGCAAAGAACCAATATTTGGCATTTGTCTGGGTCATCAGCTGTTGTCTCTGGCCTGCGGTGCGAAGACTTTCAAGATGAAATTCGGGCACCGTGGGGCCAACCAGCCTGTGCAAAATCTGGTCACCGGCAGCGTAGAAATTACCTCGCAGAATCACGGATTTGCCGTGGACGAAGATTCGTTACCGGGTGTTCTGGAGGTAACTCATCGCAGTTTGAACGACGGCACTATCGAAGGGGTGCGCCATCGCGAGCTTGCCGCCTTCAGTGTGCAGTACCATCCCGAAGCATCGGCCGGCCCCCACGATAGCCACTATCTTTTTCAGCAATTCCTCGATTCGATAGGTGTGGGTGCCGCTCCGTGAGCAACCCAATTGGCATATCACTCTTTGGTTAGCAACTCGATCACTTCCAAAACGGCAAGCGCGCATTCAGGATTCTGCTGCCGATCTTCTTCGAACTGTCGAGTGAGATCGATCGCATAACGCAGGTACTGCTCCCGCGATTCTTCAACAAGTTCCCAACCAATCTCGCTCACCACCTTGGGCCAAAGCTGTTGAGCTTGTGCCAATGACGGGGCGTCTCCTCGGATAGCCTGAAATACGGCGTCGTCGAGTTCCTCTAAGAGCAAACAAACATGTTCAGACTCGGGGTGAAGCCAATGCGACGGCGAATTCTGAGCCGCATGATCTTTGCCATCGGCTATGGATGCCTGGTTGAGATGCGCGGCATGGGAATGGTGTTTCATTGTAACCTGGTTTCTCGTCCAAATATTTTGCCTTGCTTCACCGTGATCTCAAATCGAAGACTAATTCTTCGGTTTGCGTCGCAATTTGGCACGCTGGCGAAGCTGATTGGGTTTTACTGAAGAAGGGACCGTTTGAGATGAGTCAGGTTCGGTTTTTTTTGATTCCTGCTGATAACAGATTAGTTGATCCACTTTGGCAAGGAGATTCGTATTGTGTTCCTTAAGTGCAGCGTGCAATTCTCGAAATTCTGATAGCCATAGTTCACGGTCTTTTTCCGCGCGGTGTCGCTGACTCTCAATCGTATCCACAAGCTGGGCAATTTGTTCGTGGGCATCATGCAGATCCGATTTTAGCTGGGCATATTTGTTGACCAGGTTCTCATAATCAACCAGTTGCTGTGCTTTCTCTTTCTCCAGAAGCCTGGTGTCTTCCTGCGCAGCTGCAAGCTCGCCTTCGAGTTTTTCAAGCTGCTGCTGCACCTCAGATTTGTCCCGAGGAGATTTTTCCAGTGCATCTGTACGGAGGTTTAATTCTGTTTCCTTTCGCGCCAGCTCACTCTGCCACTGGGTGAGCTCCTCGTGGAGTTTTTCTAAAGCGGAAAAAGAATCGTGAATCCAGTCTCCTAAATCGTCGGTTTCATTCCTGCTAACACCTAGAGGCTCTAAAACCTCATGCAAACTTTGCAGTGATTCGATAGTTGACATAGTATTTGATCCATTCGTTCGCGCATCTTAAGTAGAATGCGTCTAAGATAGTGGAATCTTTCGGTGGGAGCCGGGAATATGGGCTGTACGGGCAGCGATTGCGGCAGGGTGGGGGGAGGCCGCAGGTGGAAAAGTAGAGCGAAAGTACGCAAAATACTCCGCTGAAGAAAAAGTAGCTCAAAAAAGGTGGGTAGGCAAATTCAGGGTAAGAAAAATTGATGACCATGTCCTAGCCAGACAATGCAACAAGAAGTTAAATGGGCAATGAACCATGATGCTGTTTTTTTGCATCACCCGGGCGAATTCCCAACGACACCCATGCCTAGCAAGAAACGCAAAACCGCTAATCGACCCAAGACTGGGAAGAAACTTGATTATCGTCAACTCGCTGAAACCAAAGGAAGTGAAGCGATTACAGTTGCTTGGACGGTATCGATTACCACACTCTTAGGTTGCAATTTGGCCATTCTGGCCATCCACTACTGGCTCGGTTCCACACCCGAAGCTCGCGGATTAGCTATTTTGAAAGAATTGCTGCTTTTCTCAGCGGCCACAATCGGAGGCCTCTCACTTCTCCTCTTACCGGTTGTTTACAGACTGCGGACCATCCCACCTCCGACGGGGTTGGCAGTTTTCGGTGTTTGCCTGGCCGTTGCACCAATCTCGATATTACTACTCCGTGCAGTACAGTAGTCTGAGTCAAACATTGCGAAGGCGGTCCCACAACAGGATTCCGACGAGAGTCTTGGCGTCTTCGATTTCTCCCTCGAGGGCCATGGATACCGCTTGCTTCCAGGGAACAACGAGATTCTCTATTCTTTCCCCGGTTTCTCTTTCAGCATCACCTGCGGTGAGACGTTCCGCCACGAACAGATGCATGCGTTCATGCAGGATGCCAGGTGAAAGGTAGAAGCCGAGCACTTCCTGCCACTTCTCGGCTTGATAGCCAGTTTCCTCTTGCAGTTCACGTCGGGCAGTGAAGGCAGGTGAATCAGGAGGTTCGATGGTGCCGGCGGGCAATTCAATGAGCGTTTTTTTTACAGCTACACGGTAGTTGCGGATTAGGCAGACCCGATCCCCATTTAGAATTGGAATAATTACCACCGACCCTGGATGCTCGATAACCTGGCGCCGCAAGGGAGGTTGTCCTTCCCCGACCTCTTGCAGGCACTCCACAACTCGGAACCGGCTCGTCTCCAGCAAGAGCTTCGTTTTCTCGGACATTTGTGAATTTCCCTGAAACTTTGCTTCGTTGCCCCAGCAATTTTGCAACTTTACATAACTATGATTTGCCGACAATCGCTACCGTTGGTAGGATACCTATTGATATAGCGATTTGTCCAATGATGCTTGGCGGCTCCATCACCCATGCCGCCATCACAGGTATGCTTCCGCTAATCTCTTCCTTATGTATTGAAATAAGCGAATGGCAGCATGAATTCTTCGAATGAACGTTCGAGTTTGTGCGTGGGACGTTGGCGTGGCTGCGATGTGCGCATCCATATTCTCTTTCCTGTGGTTGCGCTCAGTGCATTGCTTCTCCTAAAGGATTTCGACAGAAGTTTTGTGACCGCCGAGGGGTTGGGGTTATTGATCGTTGACGCCCGTCTTGTCTGCCTGGCGCTGGGGATCCTCTTAGTCAGTGTCGCCTTGCACGAAATCGCTCGTGTGATCGCAGCAAGGCGCGTTGGAGGCCATGCCTCTTCCTTGGTGCTAGGCCCCCTGGGGGGGTTATCGAGGATTCATCTTCCCGCCGATCCACCTGCTCACCTGCTTACTGGATTAGCAGGTCCCTGCGCGACGGTGATTTTGATCGGTCTGGCAGGTTGCGGGCTGTTTCTAGCTGGCGATCGTAATATTCTTCAACTCATGCTTAACCCCTTTGATCCTGATATCATTTACCCCACTTCAGGTGCCCGACTCTTTACGCTGAAATTGATCGCACAGCTGGTGGTTTGGATCAACTGCTGTTTGTTTCTGGTGGATATACTGCCAGTCGACCCATGTGCTGGTGCCGAAATCTTGCGAGGAGTGCTGTGGCCTGTGGTTGGTCGCAACACGGCTGCTTATGCCACTTCCCATGTCGCGCTCGGTGGTGCACTCCTTTTAGGAATCGCTAGTGCACTACTGGTTGGCCAGACCAATCCAGGAGCATTGTTTCCTGCTTGGTTTCCACTCGCCCTTGCGGCAATCTTTCTCTTGTACGGTGGGCGGAACATAACGCTCCCCAAAAACTACGACGTCGGATTGGCGATCGATGAGTTCGACTCTGACGACGAAGTTTGGGTTACTGGGAATTGGATTGAAGAAGACCACGCTACAGTGCTCGTCGAACATATCCAAGACAAACAGCAGGAAGCGTTGGATCGCAAACGTCAAGAGCGTGAGGCGAATGAGGACGCTCGCGTAGACGCGATCCTGGCACGACTCCACGGTTCAAGCTTCGAGAATCTTTCTGAAGAAGAGCGGGCATTTCTCAAGCGGGCAAGCCGTCGATATCAGCGACGTCGTGGCTCGAGCGGTGATAAACCGCTCAAATAGCGCATGTACTCTTATGGCTCGCCGGACACAAGACCGAGAGGACCTACTCAACGAGGCAACGGCTTTACTCCCTCGTATTCTACTGCAACTTGAGCTCGACGGGCGAGCCGTCGAGGTCTTTGCAGGCTTTCGAAACGGCGAAGCCTTGAGCCTTTATTTCGATTCCGACCCCGTTTTTCACTTCAATAGTCGAGGAGAATTGCGACGGGCGTTTGCCGAAGGACGCATTCTCAAGGCGGAACAAGGAAAGCTCGTAGCATGGCGGCCGCAGCGCACGGCAAAGACCACCAGTATGACGAGAAAAGAGTTGACTCCCGACGAGCAGAGAGATTTTGGTAGCTGTGTGAATCATCTGCTGAGAAGCTTGAACGATAGCATCAAAGAGCAGCAATATACTCTCATGGGTCAGGTTCCCGAAGCAGGGGATGCTCTAGAACGAATTGGCGTCTGGGTGCAGAATCAACCCGGATTCAAAGTTGCCGCCAAGGCTAATCTCCTTTGAAGAGTCCTTGAAAACCTCTGTCCCGAGTTCCGTGCAGATATCCCCAATGGTTTTCAGGGAGGCTGGTTAATTGTTGTGGATTTAGGTAGGATTGAGAGTTTGTCCCAACCTCTCCCTAGCAAGGCATCCTGCATTGACCACATCTTACAGCACCGATACTGACCGCACGGGCCCCAAAGGGCGCTATGCCTTCGTGAGCCTGGGCTGTCCAAAGAACCTGGTTGATAGCGAGCGAATGCTTGGCATGTTGCAGCTAGACGGCTATCAACTTGTTAACGAACCACAAGGGGCAGACTTTGCCATCGTCAATACCTGTGGCTTCATCGAACAAGCCCGGCAGGAATCGTTTGCTGTGATTGACGAGATGCTCGAGCTCAAACGCCAGGGACACCTACGAGGCGTGATAGTTTCGGGTTGCCTCGCCGAGCGACAGAAGGAGTCGCTGCTGGTCGAGAGACCCGGGATTGACCAGTTGGTTGGAGTCTTCGGGCGCGAAGAAGTAACCAAAGTGGCGGATCGGTTAATCGGTGGCCTCTCAGAACAGCGGAGCGTCTTTCAACCTGCACCGACACACACGTTGCCCGATACTTCGCGCATGAGGATCACGCCGAAGCACTTTGCTTTCTTAAAAATCTCTGAAGGGTGCGATCGGCTTTGTACCTTCTGTGCTATTCCCAAGATGCGTGGTAAGCACGTCACCAAGCCGATGGAGACGGTAATCTCCGAGGCGAAAGAATTGGCAGCCGACGGAGTTCGGGAATTGGTGATCGTGGCCCAGGATACAACTTACTATGGACTTGATCTGTATGGCGAGACACGTCTGCCACAACTGTTGAGAGAACTCGAGAAGGTCGAAGGGCTCGAATGGATTCGACTAATGTATTTGTATCCCATCTACTTCAGCGACGAGTTGATCGCCACGATTGCCGAGAGCGAGAAGATACTCCCTTACCTCGACATGCCTTTGCAACACGCCAGCGATCAAATGCTCAAGCGGATGCAACGGCGAGTCTCTCGGAGCGAAACAGAGACGCTTCTTGGCAAGCTCCGTGACCGTATTCCTGGACTAGTGATGCGAACAACCTTCATTACAGGTTTTCCCGGCGAAACCGACCAGCAGTTTTCCGAGTTGGAAGACTTTGTGAAGACCCAGAAATTTGAGCGTTTGGGAGTCTTTACCTATTCCTACGAGCCAGATACTCCAGCAGCAAAACTGCCCGATCAACTATCTGAAGACGTGAAGTCCAGAAGGAGGGATCATTTGATGGGCGTCCAACAGGAAATAGCTTTTGCTTGGAACGATGCCCAGATTGGTCGGCAGGTTGATGTCTTGATCGATGCTGGTGTACCGGGTGAATCGACGGCTTGGATAGGCAGGTCTTATGCCGACGCCCCTGACGTGGATAGCGTAGTCTATGTAACAGGATCGGGACTTTCGCCAGGGAAGCTGGTACGATGTGAGATAGTAGCGCGTCAAGATTACGATTTAGTCGCAGTCGCGTGCGGCGAACCACGTTAAAGTTCCTTTCACACCATCTAGCCCCGACAATCGATGTCCGAGCCGACCACTACCACTGCGACTTCCTCGGTAATGAACGTACCGAATCAACTCACTCTGGCGCGCATTCTCTTTTCCTTGGCTCTGTTTGTTTTCCTCATTGCCGGATGGTATAAGGTCGCATTAGCTCTATTTGTCATTACTGCTGGCACCGATTGGCTGGATGGATACTGGGCGCGCAAGTACAGCCAGATTACTCAACTCGGCCGCGTCATGGATCCCTTTGCAGACAAGCTGTTTATCTGTGGAACGTATGTCCTCCTCTCGGCGGTTCCTAGGTTAAGTGACGGTACTTTGCCATCGGGCATTCCAGCTTGGATGACTGTGGTCGTGGTAGGCCGCGAGCTGTTGATAACTTCTCTGCGCGCCTTTGTCGAGCAGCAAGGAGGCGATTTCTCAGCCAAATGGATCGGTAAATGGAAAATGGGGCTTCAATGCCTTGCCGCGATCTGGAGCATGGTACAGCTTACCTTTGTCGATCAACTGGCAAACGAGTGGAGAACGACCCCACCTGATTGGATAACTCTGGGACTCACGGTGGTCGCCTGGGCCATGGTTTTGCTGACACTGTATTCAGGTGTGACATATGTGCGTGCAGCCGCCAACCGATTTCAGGCCAGCTAATCCTCTTTCCTCCTGCCGAAAACGGAATCAGCCATGGCCGACGTGATGTCCACTTCTGCACTGCTGATCATGTTCGCAACTTCGTTAGCGAGTATAGGCACTCTGCTGGTTCTCTTTGAGAGGCATATTGGAGGCAAGCCACTGCTGAACTATGAATTCAGGCAGCGTGTACCATGGCGAGCCGGCATTGTGCTTGTGATGATGATACTGACGTTCTCAGGAGTAGCGTTAACGCTGGCAGCCATCGCTAACGATCATGAGGAACAAGCAGAAGTCGCCTCAGCACCAGAAGTTAACGAATCGACTCGAGCAGAGGCTCGCGAGCAGGACATCACAGAAAGCAGTCAAGTCGAGGAGCAAGCAAACTCGCTGGAGTTTATTGTCAACAGCCTTGGATTCACGGCGTTTTCCATCATGTTGGTCGTCGCGGTCGGAGGATGGTTAAACATCAGCGTAGGTGCGAGTCCTGTCGACCTTGGCTTGCCAACAAGCGGTGAGCAAGTACTTCAGGATATCAAGATCGGATGTGTGGCTTGCGTTGCCTCGCTGTTGCCAATCTACGTGCTGCAAATCGTTCTCATAAGTCTTTTCGAACCTCAGCTGGAACATCCACTCATTGAACGGCTTAGCGAAAACCACTCCCCTGCCATGCTGCTTGCCGGGTTTCTGCTGGCTGTTGTCGCAGCACCACTGAGTGAAGAATTTATCTTTCGATTAGTGCTCCAAGGATGGCTTGAACGCTGGGAAGATGAAACGATTGGCTACACAGGGAGCATGCGACCGCATATTGAGAACGGTCTCCCAGAAATGGAAGTGCCAGGCTCCGAGTTTGGCGGCGATAGATCTCACTCTTTCGAGGAAAAACTGGCGGTATTACCTGACCAGACGCCTGCTCCGCAACCTGGCTCGGGTGTCCTATCCTCCTTGCCCCACGGGTGGCTACCAATCCTTATTAGCGGAACTCTGTTTGGACTGGCACATCTGGGCCACGGAGTATCACCTATACCCCTGGTGCTGTTTGGTGTCGTGCTCGGTTACCTCTATCAGCGAACCCATCGATTAGTACCCTCAATCACCGCTCATGCGTTGTTCAATGCTTACTCCATGATCATGCTTTGGCTGCAATTAGGGGATTGAAACGCATTTCCTGCAGCGAGGAAAATCAACTACAATTAGAGTTTCGAAATCCTTTCCATCTGCCGGTGGCAGCCAGCAGGATTTGTCAAACGCCTGGCATCTGAACGTGAAAATTACCCGCAATCCAACACGCTCCATACGAATCGGTTCAATCACCATTGGTGCCAATCATCCGATCGCCGTGCAGAGCATGACCGCTACTCAGACTCAAAACGTGGATGCCACGGTTGCTCAGGTAAACGCACTGCATGAAGCGGGGGCGGATGTAGTGCGCATTGCCGTCGACAATGAGAAAGATGCGTTAGCTCTTGCTGAAATCCGCCGCCAGACGAGTGCTAATCTCTCGGTCGACTTGCAGGAAAACTATCGGCTCGCTGAGGTCGTTGCCCCACACGTAGACAAGGTTCGCTACAATCCTGGCCACTTGTACCATCACGAGCGCACCAAACCATGGCAGGAAAAGGTGCGCTATCTGGCGGCCGTAGCTGCTGACAACGATTGCGCGATGCGCGTTGGAGTGAATTGTGGCAGTGTCGATCCTGACAAGCGAAACGAATATCCGGCTGAGGATTCCATCAGCCCGATGCTTGATAGTGCATTGGATCATTGCCGACATTTGGACGAGCTTGGATTCATCAGGTACTGCGTCTCGCTTAAAGATTCTGACCCGCAAAAGGTAATCGAAGTCAATCGCCGTTTCGCCGAATCTCGACCGGATGTCCCTCTGCATCTGGGGGTCACCGAGGCAGGCATGCCCCCCGACGGGATCATCAAAACCCGTATCGCCTTCGAGCAACTGATCAGCCGGGGCATTGGAGACACGATACGCGTCTCTCTCACCGTTTCGAACCCACGTAAGCCAGAAGAGATCGCCGCCGGACGGCAAATCCTCGCCGATATTACCGCGGGGCGAGTCCGCTCGGTCGTGGACTACGGCCTCGACACACTCAACATCATCAGTTGCCCTAGCTGTTCAAGAGTAGAAAACGAGGCGTTTATCGATCTAGCTGAGCAGGTGAAGGAAATGACCCGTTATGCGGCGGACCACGCAATTACCATCGCCGTGATGGGTTGCCGGGTGAACGGTCCGGGGGAAACTGACGATGCCGATTTAGGCCTGTGGTGTGGACCCAAGTTCGTGAATCTCAAGAAACGCAGCGAGACCCTAGGGCAGTACAGTTACGATGAGATTTTGCCGCGATTGAAGAAAGAGTTGAATGCGCTGATTGAACTTAACAAGCTGCATTCTGGCAAATAAGGCTCGGCCCGTGGCCTTAGTCTCATCTAGAAGCACAAAGTATTATTTTCGCATGATGCCCCTGCCCAGCGTAGAACCCAACTGCGGGACAGAAATGCCTCGTTCACCAAGGCCGTTAATGCCTGCGAGATCCTCGAAGATTTTCTGATTTTCACCCAGATTGGCGAGAAGCTCTTGTTGCAAATTAATTTTGGCCTGCTCGAGTTTCTCCATTTGAACATTCATTTTGCTGGTGGCCTCGGCAAGCAGCGCCTCGCCACGTTCACGACCCAGGTTCGCCACGGCGGTGCTAATCTCATTGGCCAATTGCTTACCAATTGGTGAGTTTATCTTGAACCGCGGACTTTCCAACGTACCTGCCAATTCAACCTCGGCCGTGACTTGCTTGATATTCCCAAGGGCGCCTCCTAGCACACTGGCCAGATGTTTGTTGACTCGGGAATTGGCAAGCGGAGAAAGTTGCATATTTTCCTGGTCAAACTTGATCTGACCCGAGAGTGCATTGCCGACGAGTTTCAAATCAACAGTCAGTTCTGCCGATCCTGGTGCCAGCTCTACAGCCAACTTTTCCGCATTGCCCAGCGTGTGCCCGCTAAATGGCAATGCGGGACAGGCCAGATGCAGTTCTTCTTGAGGGATTTCGCCACGATGATCCGAAACTACGAGCATTTTCAGAGGAACCTCTCCCAATGCAGCCAGTTCCAATTTCGCGGGTTCTTTGAGCAGATGCGGCGCAGAGGAGACTCCGCTCAGGTAGCCGACAAACTGCATCTCATGACCGGCAACCGGGGCAGTCAATTCCACCCCAACGAGTTTCACCTCGAACTGCGGTAGCGATTGGCCAAAGGTCACGTTCGTCCCCCGGCTACGCTGGGCAGCCAACTCCCTGGACGAATTGGATGAAGACTTTTTTCTCACCCAGGCGATCCAATCACAAGCATCCTGTAGCTTCTCCGCGACCGTTTGTCCAAGCAGTACTTGGGTGAGATTGTCGCCATCAAGCTGATTAAAAGCGAATTGCTGTCGCAGGAACGACTCGTCACGCTGACGAGCCGACGCCAAGGCCTGCCGATCGGTTTTTGCCTGATCTGGAAGAGCTTTGATTTCTGCTTGCAACGCCAAGAGTTCTTGTTGATTCGACTTCAACTCGACATGAAGTTCCGGTAATCGCTCGGCACCACGCAGTGGGTTTTTCTTGATCTCGCGAAATTGCTCGGCAAGTTGCTTTCCACGTTGCTTGAGCTGGTTGGATCGGCTCCGCAGGGATTCCGACTGGGCTTTCCACTTTTCGACAAGCTTTTTGGCTACTTGCGGTGTCTGCAATTGACCGACAAAATCGGCATCTAACCGCTCGCCGACCTGATCCAACCAGTCGCTTGCCAGATCGTCGGCCTTGGTAAACAAAGGAGCTGGAGTCGAGGGCTCTTGTTCCACACATGAGTCTGGCACTTCCAACTCACCTGACGAGGTGCGCTCCACATCGAACCGCAAGCCGTTGATCTCTCCATTGAGGATGACAACTCGCTTGTGCAGTAAAGCAAGCGGATCGAGATGCAGATTTACCCGTTCTACTTGGAACAAGTTGCTCATCACAGATTTTGGATTGGCGACCTGCAAGTCCTCGAGCACAAGCTGTCCCTTGAGCAGTGATGTCTCTAATTCGGCCAGTTCGACCTTGGCACCAGTGGCAGTCTGCCCGCTAGTGACAACGAGCCACTCGACAAAGGGATCGCAACCAAAGTGCAGTAACCCAGCCAGGCACATTACCAGCAAGAGACGAGGAGCGACATATTTCCAGCGAATGATGCTCACCCGTCGATCCCCCATTGTGTACCCAACTCCGCACCCCGGAGCCAGCGAACGGCTCGAAATCGCATCAACCATTGCCTTAGGGGTGCCTGGATTCTTGCAGCAAAGTGGTGTGCCAACCAAAAAGCGGGATGTATTAGATAAAGTGCGATCACCAACTGTCCTACGACAACCGTATTATTAAGACCCAACCAAGGACTGATTGCTGATTCGTAAAGTGAGCCATGAATCGAGCGGAGCGGCTCCCATGATAAAAGCAAGGAACCAATGCGGTGGGCCAATGGATCCAACAGCAACCCCACACCGGTAAACAATCCGGCCCCCATGAGACCTGCCGGTTTATTCACCCGTAGCGCAAGCAGCAACATCCCCAGCAGAATGGCGAAGAGGTTTCCCTTAGGCATCAAACCAATAGCCATCCCCAAGACGAAGCCCCAGGCCACCTGACGAGGTGAATCATTGGCTACCATGGCTTGAGCAAGTTGCCGAATCGGTCGCAGAAAAAACGCAGACATCGTACTTCTAAAAAGCCGTCAAAAATGATCAAGTGAAGAGTCCATACACGTTGAACTTCTTCGGCATTCTGCGCTGAATCGCTAGAGACTGATGCATTGCTGGCATGAGTTCATTCCCGAGCCAGGGGAAAATCATCTGAAACGAATGATCGGTAAATTTTTTTTGACCGCATTCTGGATTACAAGACTGATAGCAGACAGCAGATTCAAGTCAGAGCGGGATTTACCCTCATATCAAGACACGATCAGGGAATTCACCGCACTATCTACAATTGCTATCATAAGCTGCTTCTACAAGTCTAAGGACTCGGGGCAGTTCGGTTGTGTGCCGTCACTTTATGGAAAAACTCGATTTGTGTCCTTGCGCTTTATTGAGGAATTTAGAATGAACATCGCCCATTTGAGAAGGTCGGCTGTTATCAGCTTTACTCTAATGGTGCTAACGTCTTTTGACGCTGCAATCGCTGCAGACCCGCTTAGTTCTTGGAACAATACGGCGACAAAACGGGCAATCCTTCAGTTTGTCGAAAAAGTGACTAAAGCAGGCTCGCCTGATTTTGTACGAGCTGAAGAACGTATTGCCACTTTCGACAATGATGGCACGCTCTGGCCATCGCATCCGATGTATATCCAGCTCACCTTCGCAATGGATCGCGTGCGGGATCTTGCACCCGAGCATCCCGAATGGAAAGACAGACAACCATTCAAGGCTGTAATTGAAAATGATCTCAAGACCCTTGCCTCAGGCGGCGAAAAGGCGATTGCTCAACTTATTATGGTATCCCACACTGGAATCAGTACGGCGGAGTTCGAAAGAATTGTGACCGATTGGTTTAAAACGGCTCGACATCCTCGCTTCAAGCGGCGGTATACCGAACTGGCTTATCTGCCGATGGTAGAACTCTTGCACTACCTGCGCGACAACGGCTTCAAGACGTACATTGTTTCCGGCGGTGGTATCGAGTTCATGCGACCAATGACCGAATCGGTCTATGGAATTCCCCCTGAGCAAGTTGTAGGCAGTAGCATAAAGACAAAGTACGAAGTAAGAGACGGCAAACCGGTGCTGATGCGCTTGCCGGAACTCAATTTCATCGACGACAAGGCCGGCAAGCCTGTTGGCATTAACGAGTTCATCGGAAGACGCCCCTTGGCCTCGTTCGGTAATTCTTCTGGCGATCGGGAGATGTTAGAGTGGACCGGCGCAGGTGACGGAGAGCGATTGATGATGCTGGTGTTTCACGACGACGACGAACGCGAATACGCCTACGGACCGGCAAACGGCCTGCCTGACACAGACTTTGGGAGATTCCCGCAATCGCTGATGGACGAAGCAAAGCAAAAGGGTTGGGTTGTTATCAGCATGAAAAACGACTGGGCGCAGATCTTTGAAGATCGACCCTAGATGCCAATTCATAGTAAGATTCTCGCCTTGATCCAGGAACGTATCAAAGGCACCTTGCCAATCACTACATCTCCCGGAATAATGCTACCTTTCCGAGATTCATCGGCCTCAGACCATAGCGTGGAAAACTAGCTTCAAATCAAGGCGACTTTCCCCTGATTTGGCCATGTTGAGTTGCAGAGTGAATCCAGGTAAAAAGGTGTCATCAAAGGTGCCGTGTCCCGAAATGCAAAAAATCCTTTCGGTAAGCGGCACGTAGGTAATAGCGATGGCGGAGTAGCTCAGTCGGTTAGAGCAGCGGAATCATAATCCGCGTGTCGGGGGTTCGAGTCCCTCCTCCGCTACTTCAACACTTGCACAGCAATTTCCGGTGATGTCAGGAAATGACATTATCGGGCTTTTTAGTTTATCCGTCTTAAGCTGACTAGGGCCTACATGCACTGACTGCGTCGGATTCTGCGTCGCCTCTTCGAAGTGCTCTTTCTTGAGTTGTACTTTAAATCATATCTGCCCTGCGATTCAGGTGATTCGATTAATCGAGCGACTTTGAAGTGAACTATTGTGACGGCATTCCGTTTGATCGGGTGTTATTGCTTGTTTTCGGGAACTCAGATGCATTCAACCAGCGGCAGAATGGTTGAATGCGAAGATAGAGGTAGTCAAGGCACAACAGACTTCCAACTATATCCTGTTAGTATTTTTGAATTAAACAGGAAGACTAACGTCCGAAGATGCTAATCTCTTTTCAGTACTATCACTGCCTCCTAGGAAGCCTGGACACACAGGAAATGATAATTAAGGACAGCATCATCGTAAGCCGAGTGCTCGATGTTATCGCGTTTTTGGCAGCGGACCAAGGCAAAGCATACTTTTGGACACGTTGGTGACCAAATCGTTGCTGTGCTAGACTGAAAGTCGTAGCAAATTTGTAGCCGTTTCATTGGAGAACCCTTGCAAGTTGAAGCGGGCCCGGACATGATTTCTATGCTGCAGAGCCATTGCATTTCGCCAACTGGCAGGTCACTCTAATCCGGGTGATATTATCTGCACAGCATTACCTGCTTAGATCAATCTCTTCAAGTGTGGGATGTCAATAAAGTTGCGATTCAAGATGAATAAGAATGCTTACAAATCCTATTGAATTCGTAAATTTAAAACAGTGAATCTACGAAAGATTGCTTGTGAGTACGGAAACATTGGCTCTACTCTCGCTGCTACCAATCGCAGCAGCCGCTGTTTTACTGGTTGGATTACGTTGGCCTGCCAGCCGAGCGATGCCCGTCTGCTACTTGGTGGTTTTGCTGCTCAGCTTTTTTGTTTGGCAAATCCCAGGTATTACAATTGCAGCGGCTAGCATCAAAGGCTTGATCATCGCTGCCAAGCTTTTGTACATCGTCTTTGGCGCTATACTTCTGTTGAACATGTTGGAAGAAAGCGGCGCGCTCCTGCGAATCAAACAGACTTTTCAAGACATTACTCCTGACAGACGAATTCAAGCTATCATTATCGCCTGGTTGTTTGGTACCTTTATTGAAGGCTCGGCGGGATTTGGTACACCTGCGGCAATCGCGGTACCTTTGTTGGCGGGACTGGGGTTTCCACCAATGGCCGCTGTCATTTCAGGGATGATAATACAAAGTACCCCTGTCTCATTTGGCGCCTGCGGCACACCAATTCTCATTGGTGTTACTGATGGATTGCGAGGCGGTGGCACGATCAATCAATTTGCAGTTGATCATGGCTATACCAGCGGAACGCAACTCCAGGATCTTATCGGCGTCAAGGTTGCCGTCCTGCATCTGATCGTAGGAACGCTTATTCCTTTGATGTTGGTTGCTTTGCTTACACGCTTCTTTGGCGAGAGACGAACTTTCAGAGAAGGGCTGACTGTATGGAAGTTCGCTCTGTTTGCCGCGTTTGCTATGACGATTCCGTACTTCCTAGTTGCTCTGTTATTGGGGCCGGAATTTCCCTCAATTGTGGGTGGACTCGCGGGGCTGATGATCGTGGTTCCAGCTGCCAAGCAAGGGTTTCTTATGCCCCCTCGCAAATTGTTGTGGGATTTTGCCCCGCCTGAGAGTTGGGATCCGGAATGGACGGGAATTAAGATCGCTGCTTCTCCGCAACATACTCGAGAGATTTCGGTGTTGTCCGCCTGGAGTCCGTATCTGCTGGTGGCTGGCTTGCTCGTTTTGACTCGCTTACCGGGCCTGCCTCTGCAGACATGGCTCTTAAGCGTTTCGCTCCCCGTCAAGAACATTCTGGGAACAAACATTAGTGATTCCATCGAGCCCCTCTATCTTCCGGGAGCTGTGTTCATTGTTGTTTCAGCCTTCGTGGTCGTGCTGCACAAGATGAGCTTTCCTGCTGTGACACGCGCAGTCACATTGTCATGTCGAACCATCATCGCAGCGTCAGTGGCCTTGGTTTTCACGGTGCCGATGGTGCAAGTCTTCCTCAACAGTGGTGGTGGTGAACGTGGTTATGCTTCGATGCCACTTGCCTTGGCCGAGGGAGTTGCAGCACTGGCAGGAAATGATTGGCCGCTTGCATCAACATTTGTCGGCGGCATTGGGGCAGCTATTGCCGGGAGTAATACGGTCAGTAATATGATGTTCTCGCTCTTCCAATGGGGAGTTGGAGAAAGAATAGGTGCGGATCCTACATGGATTGTGGCTTTGCAGGCCGTCGGTGGTGCGGCAGGCAATACCATTTGCGTACACAACGTTGTAGCAGCATCTGCCGTCGCCGGATTAGTTGGCATGGAAGGGCACGTGATCCGCAAGACAAGCACCGTGTTTCTATATTATGCCCTTTTAGCAGGTGCCGTCGGATACTCCATCGTTTGGTGGAATGAGAAGGGCTTGGTCAACCTGGGAACCTTCATCTCAGGTGCAATCATCGTGGCAGTGATTGCTGTAATCAGAAATGTCATGCGATAGAATCGCTTTCCATTTACGTGGTGATTTTTTTGAGTAGAGTGCTGAGCGCCTTGTAATGGCGCTAATGACGACCCCGCAGGACAGCCACTCGTATTTCCTGCGAAGTAATCAGCTCAATGCACGTCTCACTTCTCCCACCACAATGGTTCCATCTGAGGGTGGCTGGTCCGAAACCTGGAACGAAGACGATGAGCTTTCTCCACTCCGGTTTAATGGTATTACTTGGCTTCACGATGCGACAATCTTGACCTTAAACCTCCCATGGCAAACCGCAAAAACGCTCCCTACTTACAGGCTGATTAATAGGCAGCTTCAGAGCTGTGGCAAAAAAGGGGGGTTTTTTGGGAAATTTATGTATTGACATATCGTAATATCACGATATATTTACAGTAGAGGAGGTTCAAAATGGCTCTTGGCATGAAAAAGACACAAAAAATCAAACCGGCTGACATGGAGGCACTGGGGCAGGCTGCTGAATGCCTCAAAACCCTTGCCCATCCTGTGAGGATACGAATGGTGCAGATGCTGTTACATGGCAGTTACACCGTGGGTGAACTCGCCAAAGATTGTGGCGTGCCAGACAATGTTGCCTCTGAACACCTGCGGCTCATGCAGCGATGTGGCTTGTTCGAAAGTGAACGCGAAGGACGGAGAGTCTACTACCGAGTTGCTGAGCCCCATCTGGAAAACCTAATGGCTTGCATTGAAGGCAGGTTTTTAAAAGGCGGCAAATAGCGTCAATTTTTTTTGCATATAAATATCGTAATCTCTCGATAAAACGAGTAATTTAGGAGGAATGAAAAATGAATAGCAATGGTATTACCCCCCGAGAACTTCACCATTTGCAGAGTCAAGGGAAGTCGGTCGATCTGATCGATGTACGTACCCCGGTCGAATTTCGAGAACTCCATGCGGCAACAGCCCGTAATCTGCCTCTTGATTCGCTAGATCCTCATGAAGTCATGAAAAACAGAAACGGCGAAACGGCAGAGCCGCTTTATGTGATTTGTCGAAGCGGAAGTCGTGGATTGAAGGCATGCGATCAGTTTGTTGCAGCAGGGTATCCTAATGTATTGAATGTCGAAGGGGGCACAACAGCCTGGGATCAAGCAGGACTGCCGGTCGTGCGAGGCAAGAAGACAATTTCGCTCGAACGGCAAGTTCGCATTGCTGCAGGAATACTAGTTCTCCTGGGAGCATTATTAGGATTCTTCGTCCATCCCTATTTCATTGGACTATCTGCCTTTGTGGGTGCTGGACTCATCTTTGCAGGCATCACCGACACCTGTGGTATGGGAATAATGCTCGCGAAAATGCCCTGGAACCAAGTGAATAGCGAAGGTCCATCATGTTGTACTTCTTGAGCATACTTTTCGGAGGATTTGTGGGATTTGCCCTGGGACTGACCGGTGGTGGCGGTTCCCTGCTGGCCGTGCCGCTGTTGGTTTACGGTCTGTCGATGGTTCCGCGAGAAGCTTTCGGCGTTTCGCTGGCCGCAGTTGGATCAACTGCACTCGTAGGGGTTATTCCTCGAATACGAACAGGTCAAGTAGAATTGGGAACTGGCTTGCTATTTGCCCTGGCAGGAATGTTGGGAGCACCTGTTGGGACCTGGATTGCAGGAAGAATTCCCGAGGCAATCTTGTTGGCGATGTTCTCTCTACTCATGTTGCTTATTGCCAGCAGGATGTGGAGTAAGTCAGCTCAATCACAAATCCTGGAACCAGTGTGTGACAATGAGAGTCGCCGCCCCTCCTGCGAGAGAACTGAAGAGGGAACGCTCCTACTTACCTCCCGGTGTGCAGTGGTATTACTGATGGTAGGCCTTTTAACGGGTGTCTTATCGGGCATGTTTGGTATCGGCGGAGGGTTTGTCATTGTACCTGCTCTTGTTCTCTTTAGTAATATGCCAATCCATCGAGCTGTGGCAACATCGCTGCTCGTGATAGTGTTGGTAAGTATTTCAGGTGTCGCCTCGCATTTCGCAGCGGGTCGTGGCATTTCACTGGAAATCACAGGATTGTTCGCTCTTGGAGGAGTATTCGGGATGACGTTGGGCGCTCGCGTAGCCCGAAGTATTCCCCCTGCATCACTGCAAAAAGTCTTCGCGACCGGGATCGTAACAGTCGCATTGTTTATTGTCAGCAAAACATTCATGTAAAGAGGAGGTTCCAATGTTCTTTCATCAACGATTTGTACCAGGATTAGCCATTTACTCCTACATTGTCGGTGACGAGAAGACGAAGGAAGCAGCCGTCATTGATCCGACCCGTGATGTGGATGATTTCATCCAAATTGCCCGTCGAGAGGGGCTGCATATCCGTCATGTCATGGAAACACACGTGCATGCCGACTTTGTTAGCGGTTCTCGAGAATTGAAGGATCGCCTAGGAGATGGAGTCACGATCCACGCCTCAGGAATGGGTGGAGAACAATGGACACCACCCTATGCCGATCATGTCGTCAAGGACGGCGAGGAAGTTTCACTTGGTAGTATTCGGCTGAAGGCTGTTCACACTCCTGGCCATACTTTGGAGCATCTGTCATGGGCACTTTTCGACGAAACACGAAGTTCGAGCATACCTTGGCTCGTGTTTACGGGCGATTTTGTCTTTGTCGGTGACGTCGGCCGCCCCGATTTACTTGGCGAAGAAGCTCGCAAGCAACTTGCTCACTTACTCTATCGAAGTGTCTTCGAGACCCTCCCCACATTTCTTGAGTTTACCGAGATCTTCCCAGGCCACGGAGCTGGGTCCTTGTGTGGCAAGGCGATTGGCTCGCGTAGTTCTTCGACGCTTGGCTACGAACAGCGATTCAATGCCAGTCTTGTTGAGAAGCAGGAGGAGGAGTGGATCGCCAATCTGATGGATCAGATGCCACTTTCACCTCCATATTTTGCGCGAATGAAACGAGTGAATAGAGAAGGACCACCAGTGATAGGACCAGAACTTCCCGGACAACGTCGTTGGAGCGCAAAGGAAGTTCACGAACGCATGTGTGAGAACTGTTTAATTGTTGATGTTCGATCCAAAGAGGCATTTGCAGCAGCTCATATCCCGGATGCAATCAACATCCCCTTTGGTCCTACACTTCCCACCTGGGCTGGTTGGGTCTTGCCCTACGATCGCCCAACGTTGATTGTGGTCGACCGCCCTGAACAAATGCCTGATGTCACCACCCACTTACTTCGGGTGGGATTTGATAACGTCCAGGGCTATCTGGAAGGTGGCATGGATGCCTGGGAGGTCAATGGATATCCCTTAGAGAAGTCTTCGACTCTTTCGGTACACAGCCTCAACGAGCGACTGGGGGATGTTACTGTACTTGATGTCAGAACCGAGAAAGAATGGAATGCGGGCCACATCGATGGTGCCTTTCACATTCATGGTGGGAAACTGCAGGAGAACTTCTCGCTCGTGTCTCGAGAGAAGCCCGTCGTTGTCATCTGTGGTTCGGGCTATCGAGCATCCATCGCTGCTTCGTTCCTGAAGCGAGAGGGGTATAAGGATGTCGCAAATGTCCTGGGAGGAATGTCCGCCTGGATTGCCGCTGGCTTACCCATGACAAGTCCGAAAAGCTCAAACAATTTGGCATGCACGGTGAGTACAACCGCGTGTTCCTAAAGTCAAATTATGAATCAGTCACTTTTGTAAAAAGCAGTATGACAATGACTATCGAAGTTCGCGCATCCATGACGGCCTTTAGAAGAAGTAGAATTTATGCAGTGCATAATTGTTTGAAAAAACCGGAGAATTCAAGATGAAGATCCTAATTATCGGAGCTGTCGCCGGGGGAGCTTCTGCTGCAGCACGTGCACGGCGGTTGGATGAAAATGCAGAAATCATTCTGGTCGAGCGTGGTGAAGCTCCATCGTTTGCGAATTGTGGACTTCCCTACTATGTCGGGAACGTAATTGAGAGCCGCGACAAACTTCTAATCACTCCGAGACAACGACTAATCGACCGCTACAAACTTGACGTACGCACTCTTACAGAAGCTCTTCGCATCGACCGGCAATCAAAAACGGTTGATCTGCGTGATCTTCAATCGGGCGAAGAATATAGTGAGAGTTTCGACAAACTTATTCTTTCTCCTGGGGCGTCTCCGTTGCGACCTCCTGTTCCAGGGATAGATTTACCACAGGTTTATACGCTGCGTGATCTGCGAGATGCTGATCGCATGTCTCAAGCCGTGGCCCTGGCGAAACAAGCCGTTGTTATTGGAGCTGGGTTCATCGGGTTGGAAATGACCGAGAACCTGGTCCGCCGTGGGATCGAAACCACAGTGGTCGAGTTGGCCGATCAAGTGCTCCCACCTTGGGACGCTGAGATGGTTAGCAATGTCACTACCCACTTGCAAAATCAAGGGGTCAAACTGGTACTATCAGATGCTGCTGAGGAGATCATGGCACTTGACGATGGCCTCACAATTCGGCTTCGTTCGGGCAAAACGCTCAAGGCTGATTTCGTCGTGCTCAGCGTCGGGGTGCGACCCGAAAACAAGCTCGCCGTCGAAGCTGGTTTGGAAGTTGGCCAGCGGGGGGGCATCAAGGTAAATGTGCAAATGCAAACAAGTGATTCTGATATCTACGCAGTGGGAGATGTTGTCGAGGTGCAACATTTTGTAAATGGTTCGCCAGTACAAATCCCTCTTGGGGGTCCCGCCAATCGCCAGGGACGAATTGCTGCTGATCACATTTATGGCCGCTCCTCGCGTTATCGTGGCACCCAAGGAACTGCCGTTGTGGGAGTCTTTGAAATGACTGCAGCTATGACAGGTCTTAGCGAGAAGTCATTGAAAGCCACATCAACTGAATTCGAGAAGATTTACGTGCATCCGAGTCACCACGCGAGTTATTTTCCTGGTGCCGAGCAGATGTCGTTGAAACTACTTTTTGCTCCCCAGGATGGAAGGATACTCGGGGCACAGATTGTCGGGCGCGAAGGTGTTGACAAGCGGATCGACGTGCTGGCCGTGGCGATTCAGTCCCGAATGACTGTTTACGACCTTGAGGAAATGGAACTCGCATACGCTCCCCAATACGGTTCGGCAAAAGATCCTGTGAATATGGCGGGCTTTGTTGCGGTAGGGGTATTACAAGGAGATCAGCCGATCATTCATGCGGAACAGTTGATAGCAGAGAGTGGACATTTCATTGTTGATGTTCGATCACCTCAGGAATTTGGTGAAAGCCACATTCCCGGCGCTGTTAATATTCCGATTGAAGAGTTGCGGAACCGTTTGAACGAGATACCCAGGAATTGTCACGTGGTGACATATTGTCAGGTCGGCCAGCGGGGATATTTGGCGACCCGCGTTTTGCTTCAAGAAGCCTTTCACGTCTCTAACCTGAGCGGGGGATATCATTCATATCAGCAGTACAAAGTGACTGGCTCCACGCCTTGACATAATTAAGTAGTAGGACAAATCGAGAAGAGGATCGCATAGCAATTGGAGAATACCATGGATAAGCAAACATTGATCGACCATTTAAATGAGGATCTCGCCAGCGAAATCTCAGCGATCATCCAATATCTCACTTACGCTGCGAAAGCTACGGGACCCTATCGTCCGCAGCTTTCTCAATTCTTTCTAGCCGAGGTTGCTGATGAACAAATTCACGCCCAATTTCTAGCGAACAAGATCGTTGCCCTAGGTGGAGAACCCACAACTGTGCCGAGCGAGGTTGCGGTTGCTCAAACTAATCGTGCGATGCTTGAAGCCATTCTCAAAGCCGAAAAGACAGCGACTTTCAATTACACTCTGAGGGCTAAGGAGGCCGACGAATTTGGTGATAAGGGACTCGCAGTACAACTTGAAGACATGGTCCGCGACGAAAGCGGCCACGCTGAAGAAACAGAGCGAATCCTCCGAGATTGGCCACTCTAATGCAGTTGACGCTGTTGCCCTTAACCCATAATTTAGCTATGCCAGATTTCAGTTTTCACCCGGCGCGTTCGATTCTCACAAGCAGTCTTCGACATTTCCAGTAATCGTCTCCCTATGGCAAAAATACCAAGCAAGACAACCATCAATTTCTGGCTTGATACTTTTTTGCTATGTGTGTTTCTTAACTTGTGTTGCGTCTCGGTAATCATACGCCACGTATTTCCACCAGCGACGGATGCTGCTGGTTGGAGTCTATGGGGACTCGAATATCTTGAGTGGTCCGACATTCAGTTTTTCACAATTTGCCTCCTCGCAGCGAGTGTACTGCTGCACGTGATGCTACACTGGACTTGGGTCTGTGGAGTAATTGGAAATTGGATACGCAAACGCCAATCGGGACCGTCCAACGCCAAGCAAGATAATGGGAGTCGCACCCTCTGGGGCGTGGGACTGTTAATTGCGATCTTCAATGTCCTAGGGTTAGTAATTGCTGCAGCGTCATTGATGATCCAGGGACCTCTGCCGTAGCTGTTTCGCAGAATGGACAGGTGGCCGTGGTGGATTTATTTTCTGCGTGAAATAGCAATGCGCCTCGGGCAATCGAGATAGCACCCGTCAACACGATGCACCAAGCTGCGATCCGAAAAAGGTGCGCGCGACTCACTAAAGACAAAAATTGTCCTCCATAGCCAACTAGCACCATCAATGGAACCGTCCCCATACCAAATGCCAACATCGTGAGCATCCCACTTCCCATGCTGGCTGTACTACCGGCTTTGAGCAGAAAGGCATACACCAGCCCACAGGGTATAAATCCGGTGAAAAGCCCTGCAAGCAATGGCCCCGACCAACCGGGCCCGGCTAAGAAAGTTTTCAGCCATGACGAGGCACCACAGGGCATTCTACCTAGTAATCCATACAAAGGCCGGGGGAGTACACCGGCGGTGACAAGCCCCATTAATACCAGAAACACTCCAGCGAATACAGCTAGTGTTGCTTGGGACTGCACGAAACCGCTCGACTGCGTAGTCATCCATGCCCCACCGAGCCCTGCAACTGCACCGCAAAAAGAGTAAGTAAAGATGCGTCCTATACTGAATATTAGCTGCCGATTCAAATGGTTGGCTCCCGGCGGGGCGCCCGCACTCAACGAAATCGCCAAGGGTCCGCACATGCCCAGGCAATGTGCCGAACCAAGAATCCCGCTCAATAGGATCAGAGGGAGTTCAATCACAGTTGTACCCCCACAAGTTCAGGATGCACGTTTGCAGTTTCCCTTGACCGTTGAGTAGTTAATGCAGGGATACGAATCTCACTCGTCTGATCCTTGAATGGAGGTCTGGGGTAACGCGCAAGACGCAATGAATTGGTCACAACCAGGATGCTACTCGCAGCCATTGCCAGCGCTGCCCAGATGGGATTCAGCCCTCCCGTTGCGGCCAATCCAATACCGAATGCGTTGTAGGCGAAAGCCCAAAACAGATTTTGCTTTACGATGCGAAGTGTTTGTCTGGCAAGTCTTACAGCCCATGGGAAGCATCGCAGGTCGTCTGCAAGCAGGCAAACACCAGCAGCATCGCGCGAGACATCAGCGCCGCAACCCATGGCAACTCCCACATCGGCGGTCGCTAATGCAGGGGCATCGTTCATACCATCTCCGACCATCGCCACGAGTCCACGCTTTTTCAATTCAAGGAGCGAGGTCGATTTATCCTCAGGCCTCAAATTACCCAGCGGGAACATTCCAACTTGTTCCCCCAATGGGACTACGCGCATTGCTTCATCTCCCGATAGCAAATGCAACTCCAGTCCAAGCGCCAGACACTCCTGGATTGCAATCTTGGCTTCAGAGCGAAGCTGTTCTTGAAAACTGAAAACCCCAAGAATTGTGTCACCCCAACCGACAAACACTCGCTGGTCTTCTGAAATTTGATCCAATTCGAAGGGCATTATCATACCCTGTTGTTCAAGAAACCGACGACTGCCAAGAAACACGCGACCGAGTTCAGGAAGATAACACGACAATCCTTGCCCCGGCCAGGTTTTGACTTCAACGCTGGATTCATTTGGTTTGTGAGTCACTTGGTTGGTGGAGAAATCCAAAATTGCCTGAGAAAGTGAATGGATCGAACCACGGGCCAAAACCGTTGCCACCTCCAGCACCAGCTTTTGATCTATCGTCCTGGCAAGGAGAAGTTCACTTACCACCGGCTTACCAGTGGTGAGAGTCCCCGTCTTGTCAAAGCAGGCGATCCGCATTGATGCCAACTTTTCCAACACCTCACCGCTGCGAAATAACAGTCCTCCCTGTGCAGCGCGCCCCAATGCAGTCCAGACTGCCATTGGTGTAGCCATACCCAAAGCACAGGGGCAAGCGATTAACACGACCGATAAGGCCGTAAGTATCCCGTGATCTAGTCCGGCTATCTCACCCTGTCGCCAGCCAGCTGCAAGCGCGATCAAACAAACCAGGGGGATGAACACAACCGCGATCCGATCCGCAATCTTTTCGTGCCTTCCTTTAGCACTGCGGGCTGCGCGGACCAAATTGACGATCCTAGTGAGGGTCTCTTGTCCATCCGTAGCGGTGACCTCGATCCTCAGATCTCCATCAAGATTGAGGGTGCCGCTGTAGACATTCATTCCTGGCGACTTGGTAACCTGGACACTCTCACCGGTCACAATTTGTTCGTCAACATCTGCCACGCCCTGGGAAATGACACCATCGACAGGAAATCGCTCTCCCGGCAGTATACGCAAGATATCGCTGGTACGAATAGCATCTCGAGGTACTTCCACGAGGTGTCCATACTCATCAACTTTGCGAACTGTGGAGGGAAGCAATTTAGTGAGGGCATCGAGCGAGGCTCCCGTGCGATGTTTTCCCTTGGCCTCTAGCCAGCGACCAATAGATACGAACACCATAACCATCGCCCCTACTTCAAAGTAGATGTGTCCCTCATTGCGCAGCACGGACACCAGAGAGTAGCAATATGCAGCAACCACCCCGGCGAGTATCAAGAAATCGGTTGTCATCCGATGCTCCCGAATCGCTTGCAATACTCCTTGAGCGATGGGTCCACCCAAGAGATACAACACAGGCAAGGCAAATACGAGAGAAGCCCAGCGAAACAGTCCTCGTAGAGTTTCTGAGAGTGGATTGGCAAAGTTTTCGGCAGGATAAATGTCTTGACTCCACAACGCCATCGTAAAGACCATCACATTCATCGTGAAGAAAATTGCCAGTCCCAACCGCAGAAGTCCCTTGGCAGCTTCTCCTTCTGCTTGATTCGACTTGAGAATACTTGCTACTGATCGACACCCTGAGCAACAGTAGCCAGTCTCTTCAATTGCAATGGAACGACCGACAGTGATACTTGCTGGCAGAGGCAAGCCACAGAAAGCACAATACCGTGGCGGTGTAGAAGTGTTCACGGCGGAGAAACTATTTCGATTTGCAGGGCTGGGAACAAGTAGCTGATTGTATAATAGACGGCAAACACCCAAAATCCGAGCCAAATCATTCGCACGTACCAAGGGATTCTATTACCTATATAACCGTGCCATCGACTTTCTACCTGCGCGCTATTGTCTTTGACTGGTGTATCTTCTGCGCTGGTGTCAAGATAGTCGCCCATACTTGAGTACCTCAGTTATTAAAGAATTGAATCGCTGAAATGAGAGTCACCCGACGCTGCGTCCAATTCTTGTTCGATATCAAGCATCGTCCTCTTGGGGCCTTCGATATCGTGGAACATTCCCTGGGCAGCAGCCCACCCTAATAGGCATAAAAAACCCGCGCTAGCGAGCAGATAGTTCGACAAAGGAGCCACCGCAAATACCCCTTCTGTTGAAGCGGTAGAATCATAGTCTCGGACCATGACCACGAGTTCAATAAACTTGCTTCCGAAACCAAACATGCAAAATCCAAGGATCACTAAGGCCATGATCCCGACGATCCAGCTCTTAGCTCGAGAGCGTGAAGTGTGGTCCATTCTACTTACTCCAAGGGGTTTTGCATTTGCTCTTCGAGAGGAATAAATCTCTCATAGAGAGGATATTGTTCAAGCCAGGAGCCAAGCCATTGCACATAAGTGATTATCGCCAGTCCGCGTCTGTTTGGTTTGGCTGGGTCATTCTCATCAAAAAACCAAGTGTATCTTGGCATAGGAGAGCTAGGTGACAGCATGGGAGGATCATAGAAGTGTAATGCCTGCCAATCGTTGCCTCGCCTTCCCCCTTCGCGGCTCAGGTCTGGACCCACACGTCTTGTTCCCCACATTACCGGCCTTTGAAGCACATTTTGGTATTCGTCTGAGGAGGCCACTTTCCCCCAACGAACACTCTCGTTGGACACAGGCCGTACGAATTGACTATGGCAGTGCCAGCAACCCTCGGCAGTGTAGACTTCGCGTCCCAACTCCAGGGCCGCCGCGAGATTCTCTTGAGTCGGTTCACCGTAGTATTTTTCAAACTGCTCGGGATAACGCACTCTAAGGTCTTCAAACTGATATATCAAGTTTTGGTTCTCGGCCAATTCTTCGATCGTCTTCTCCGGAAGGTGCCGGTAGAGAAGAATTGGCACCAATGCATTCGACAAAAATGCGAAGAGGAAGAAACCGAGTCCGCCGATTAACAGAATTCCAGACTTACTTTCAAACATGTCTTTTTACCGTGGGATTAAGCAATGGCAGCAGCCGAATAACTGCCAACCGGTCGGTGCGAAAGTCGCCAGGTCTGCCAGAGGTTGTAAATGAACACTAATTGTCCGGCTATGATGGCCAGTCCTGCAAACAGCCGGGTGATCCAGAAAGGATAAGATCCTTCTACCGATGCTTCCCAAGGTTGCAGCGAACCCCAGTAAAATCCTTGGAACACTCCCGCCAGGGTCAAATCAATAAACATGACGAAGATTCCGGCCAAAGAAAGCCAGAAATGCCATTCGCACAGATTACGGCTGTACCAGGGTTGTTTCAGCAATCGAGGGAACAAATAAGTCATCATTCCAAAGAACCACATGCTGAACACACCAAACATCACCAGATGGGCATGGCCAACTACCCAGTCACTAAAGTGAATCAGTTTCTGAAATGTGTGCGTGACCTGCATCGCGCATTGAGCACAGGTTATGAAGTACAGTACCATTCCGGTGTAAAACCACCGAATCGGCAGATTGGTGACAATCGCGCGGCCGCTTCCCCAGATTGTTCCGAAGAAATTGATGATCACCGTAGTTACGACGAATTCGACGGCAATCGTCGAAACGATTGCTCCATACTCTAAGAAGTCAGGAATAGGCGTGTATAGAAAATGATGGATACCATTGAGTGGATAGAAAAATGCGAGACCCCAAAAACCTACGAGCGACAGACCATGGCTCCAAATCGGTTTTTTTAGCAGGATGGGAACGAAATAATACATCAGTCCCCAAGCAAGCGGCGTTACAAATAGGCCGACGAGATCGTGAATAAAAAGACCTGCAATGGCTCCGGCACTTGTACCTGGAACAAAATATTGAGGCATGAAGTTGCCCATGGCATAGGTGAGGAAAGTCCAGACGAACGCAGCCATAAAGTACCATAGAGATACATAAAGTGGCCCTTTCGTCCTCACAATGGGAGCCATGAAGTTTGCCGCCACAAGCGCCAGCCCAACTAAGGCTAAAGGATCGATCCAGACGGGTGTCTCCCCCCATTCAATTCCCTGGGCCTGACCCATTAAGATTCCCACGGCTGTTGAGACAACGACGACCTGCCAAGCTGCAAAAATAAAATATGAGAGCGGTCTACTGAGCACTGGCTTAAGTGTCAAGCGGGGAATCGCCCAATGCAATGCACCGAGAAAACTGTTTGCGAGAAAACCATAAGCAATGGCATTCGTGTGCACCATTCGCCAGCGCCCCGGAGAGAAGTATTCGCTTCCTGTGATGGGATTCCACTGCACCAATTGCAGCGCCATCAAAAAGCCTCCGCTAAGCGAGATGAAAAGGTACGCCAACGCCGCCAGAAAGTACCAAAGCACCAGTCGTTCTTCTACTAAGCCAGGACCAATGTCATCGGCGCGGTTGTCATCAATTCTCGTGGTGATTTTACTCATTCTAATTCCGTTGGTTTTACATAAGGCACATAGTCACCCAATGGGTAGACCAAGACCATTGTCCAGCCAAACACCAGATGAGTCGCTGCAGCCACCCACCACGGAACGCGATTAACTATCAGATTTTCTGGTGACATATCAACTACCTCTGGCTGCAGCCAAGACAAAATCCCATAAAAATTAACAATCCAAATAGCTAGCGACACTGCGCTGGCAATTAATAGTTTTGCACCAAGAGATTTTTTGGAGCCCCACCACGTAAGGGCTAGATAAACGGGTATCCCTAAAACCATCCCAGTGGCCAAATACAGACAGCACCCAATGGCAAGCATCAGTCCATACTGGTCGGGTGGTAACTCAAATACACGATCTCCCAGCGGGAATGTAAGATAACTACGAATGATTTCCAAAGGATGCTTCCCTGTCAGCACAGAACCAACGACGTTAAACAACAAACTAGCCATCGCGCCGAAGATGCCGAGCATAAATCCGGTCGTTGCGTAGTAAGCGGTATAGTAACTCGAGGGTCGAAAAGGATCGTAGGGTTTTTCCGCTGCAATCTGAGACTCCAACTCACTCACACGCCTCTTGAGTTCAACTAGTTCGTTTTCTTTACTGGTCGTATCCATTGGTAACACACCACTAGTTGGCTGTTGAAATGTTCTCTTAGGCTGATTCCCCAGATGATTTTGTCTCTGATTCCGTAGGAGCATCCGTAGATTTTTCAGACATTGATGCTTCGGGCAAGTCTGCTTCGCTCAAAGGTGGCTTTCCTTGGCGACGTCGCTCGCCCGTCGACTTGATGAAGTGGACAAGCTGCCAAATAGCATCCGGATTGTCTTGAAAGAGTTTTTCGAATGCGGGCATCGGAGTCCCATTTATGCCCGAGTAAATCCGTCGATAGATGTCAATAGGCCGCTCGCCTCCGCGAAACATACCCGACGACAAGTCGGCTGCGGCAGCTTTGTTGCCCCAAGTGTCAACGCCGACTTCTACATTTTCCATCGTTCCACCGCGGCCATACTTTCCATGACATTTATTGCAAGCGTGCTCCAAGAACAATTGATGACCGGCCAGGACCGATTTATCTGTCATGGGGGGCATCTGTGTAACGGGCATAACAATCTGATCCGAAGAATCCTGCCATGGGGAAAGAAGCTCTTTTATAATTTCTTGGATCCCTTCCTCATCAGGAAGTTCTTCGTCCTCGTAGGCGATCATCGCCAGTTCACGTTCAAGTTCGCCCCGTTGGGACAAAGCCAAGACGTAGTCAACCACAGCATCCACTTCTTGGTCGCTAAGGCGGTCGAACGCGGGCATTGAAGTACCTGTCACACCACGACGAACAGTGCGAATGAGGTCCGCGCGACGAGGCTTCTTACCGTAAGGTGTCGAAGTGAATTTAAAAACCCCATGCGTATAATTCCTCGGTTTGGGATTCAGATAGGGTGCAGCAGGCCCGTTTCCGTCTCCACTAACCCCATGACATTGGGTGCAGTAATGCGCGTAAACTGAGTAGCCTAATTTGAGATGGTCACTGGTTTCCTCTTCCTCCAGTGCGATCGGATTCTCAGGTGTACCACTAGTTTTGCGGAGAACATCTGCGATTTGCCTCTGTAAACCCTCATAGATCGCGATTTCCTCAGCATCTTCCAGGTCTTTAGTCAACTCTTGAACTTCTGGTCCTGGAGAGAAACTAGGTGGAGCTTCACGACGGCATCCGGTCATTCCTGCGAAAACTACGACGAAAAGCACTAACGCTTCCCGGAAAACCACGAGTTGACGTTGAAATATCACTGCGGAAAAGTGCGAGAAGGACATGAGAAAACAACCAACCTCAACGCAAAAAGGTTTTTCAATTGTTTTGGACAAACTCTACTATGTAACAAGTGAGAGCTATCTTTAATCTTGTTATTCTGCTTGTCAAGCTTGCTGTTCGATCTATCCTTTAGAGTAAGGGCATAGGAAATGCACTAACTACCTATCTTCTTGTCAGACGGTCTCGAATTCGATTTATGAATGAGTGCTAACTAGAAATCTTTGGGATAATAGCGATCATGAAACAACGAAGACACGATCCTGAACGAATTTTTGATTTGGATTTGGTCCGCTGCACTGAAAATGCTGCACTGGCAGCATGGAAGTACTTTGGCAAAGGAGACAAGAATCTCGCAGACTTTGCCGCATCTGATGCGATCCGGGGGATGTTTTCGCTTATCGACTGCCAGGGCCTGGTGCGAATTGGAGAAGGACGCAAGGACGACGCCCCTGGAATCTTTACCGATGAAAAACTTGGAACGTGGCAGGAAGGTTCCATGCCGGCTGCCATCGCTTTAGATCCGATTGATGGGACCACACTTACAGCTAAAGGCTTGCCAGGAGCGATTTCAGTACTTGCCGTCGCAACATGCAAGTCTCCCGGTGACGATCCGCGTCAGCTGTTCCCCTCGATTCCGTCGCATTATATGGAGAAATTCGCCGTGGGGCAGGCAGTCACCGAGAGCGACGTCCGCGTCCAATTGGATGCCCCGTTGGAAACGAACCTGAGCATCGTAGCGGGCCAACTACACAAGCGGGTACGGGATTTGGTCGTCGTTGTATTGGACAGGCCCCGACACCATGAAATTATTCAGAACTTACGTGAGATTGGATGTCGAGTTCGGCTCATTTCCGATGGAGATGTCGCTGCCGCGATCGCTCCAAGTCTCCCCGATTCGGGTGTGGATGTTTACGTAGGCATCGGTGGTAGTCCAGAGGCAGTGATCGCGGCTGCGGCCATCAAATGCCTCGGGGGCCAGCAGTTCTGCCGCATGTGGCCTAAGGACGAGCAGGAGCGTGAACGGCTGATTTCTGAGGAAAACTGCACCGAGGCTGATCTGAATAAGGTCTGGACCGTAGACCTCATGGCGCCGGGTGATAATCTCATTTTTGCCGCCACGGGTATTAGCGATTCACCTATGCTGTCAGGGATTCGCTACCGAGACAACCATTGCGTGACCCATTCAATACTCATGAGGGCCCGCAATCGAACTGTAAGACATATCGAGGCCTACCACGATCTAAAGCTGAAAACAGTTCGACTTCATTCAACAGGCGAAGAAATTTCTCTCTAAAAACGAGAACAATCTGAAAGCAAAGGGCTGCCGTGCAGTGTGCGAAATCGCTCACTTGTAGGGCGATTGGTTACACCACCTGCCTCTGAAAGTTACTCTTTCTGCTGCCTCCGCGAAATTCTTTTCGCTAACGCCCCGAGATGGCCGTCAAAACTTGGGGCACCGGATGTTCAGCGAATCAGTGAGTTCTTTATCGTACTCTTGAATTTGCAATCTGAGGATGATGCTCAGTTGGCTCTCAGAAGGGCATCTCGCTTCTGATACAGATTTTCCGGCACAAACAATGCAAGAGTGATTCATAGCAATAAATCACCTCAACCTTGTTTAAACGGGAGATAACGATGACAAGGGAAGTAGTCATAGTAAGCGGCGCGAGAACACCGATCGGAGGTTATGGCGGCAGTCTAAAGGACATCCCCCCGAGTGAGCTAGCTGCCAAGTGTGTGCGGGAGGCCGTTTCTCGTGCGGCCATCGAGCCAAAATCGGTTGGTCACGTTGTGTTTGGCAACATCATCCATACCGATGCCCATGATCACTATTTAGCACGTGTCGCAGCAATCAATGGAGGACTCCCAGTTGAGACTCCTGCGCTTACATTGAATCGCCTCTGCGGCAGTGGCTTGCAGGCGATCGTCACGGCAGCTCAGTCCATCATGTTAGGTGATGCCGATGTGACCGTGGCAGGTGGTGCGGAAAACATGAGCCGCAGTCCTTATCTATCACAGGCGATGCGGTGGGGGGCTCGCATGAACGACACCGCGCTCGTGGATGTG
The DNA here is from genome assembly GCA_937925545.1 of uncultured Planctomycetaceae bacterium. GTDB lineage: Bacteria > Planctomycetota > Planctomycetia > Pirellulales > Lacipirellulaceae > Bythopirellula. The sequence goes on along the minus strand of CALALR010000001.1, from coordinate 125,811 downwards.
ATGGTGGGAGCACTCTCTGATCCGTTCGACGATTGTCATATGGGTGTTACTGCCGAAAACGTTGCCAAGAAATGGAATGTCTCTCGTGAAGACCAAGACAAACTAGCCGCTGAGAGTCATAGGCGTGCTGCTCAGGCCATTGAGAAAGGATACTTCAAAGAGCAGATACTTCCTGTCGAAATACGGGTGAAACGCGATACGGTACTCTTTGACAAAGATGAGACTGTACGGCCCGATACTACGGCAGAGAAACTCGCCGGCCTCAAGCCGATTTTTGACAAGGAAGGCTCGGTCACGGCAGGGAATGCTTCGAGTATCAATGATGCAGCAGCAGCCGTCGTGCTGATGGAACGTGAAGTGGCACAAAAACGAGGATTAAGGCCCTTGGGTCGCCTGGTGGCTTATAGCTATGCCGGCGTCGATCCCAAGTACATGGGAATTGGCCCCGTGCCGGCCGTCAGGTCTCTGATCGAAAAAACCGGGATCTCACTCGATGAGATTGATGTATTCGAGGTCAACGAAGCATTTGCTGCACAAGCATTGGCAGTCACTCGGGATTTGAAGCTTCCCGAAGACCGCACCAATCCCAACGGCAGCGGTATCAGCTTGGGGCATCCTATCGGAGCCACAGGATGCATTCTCGTCCTCAAGGCCCTCTACGAACTGAAACGCACGGGAGGACACAAAGCGCTCGTCACCATGTGTATCGGTGGGGGACAAGGAATCGCAGCGTTGTTCGCACGTGATTGAGAAAATGACAAATATCAAGCAAGGAAATTAGTAAAGGAAAATACTCATGTCTCAGTTGAAAGGAAAAAGTGCACTGGTCACCGGTGCTTCTCGTGGCATTGGTCGAAGTATTGCCATCGAGTTGGCTCGTGCCGGTGCTAAAGTAGCTATCGTCTATCAAAATAATGAAGCCAAGGCCCAGGCAGTCGCTGATGAGATAGCGGCGATTCCCGGAACAGCCATGATCGTCAAGGCCAATGTCGGCGTCTCTGCCGAGGCACGCGCGATGGTCAAGAAGGTGGCAGACGAATTTGGAAGCTTGGATATCCTGGTCAACAACGCAGGAATCACCAGAGATACCTCCTTGAAAAAGATGACTGACCAGCAGTGGGAAGAAGTCATTCAGACCAATCTCAATGGCTATTTCTACTGTGTTTCGGCAGCGATCCCCATTATGAGCGACCAGAAGTCGGGGCGCATCATCAACATTAGTTCGATGAACGGACAGGTGGCGGCATTCGGTCAGGCGAATTACAGCGCAAGCAAAGGTGCGATCATTGCGTTTACTAAAACGGCAGCCCTGGAACTTGCTCGAAGCGGGATCACTGTCAACACGGTTGCTCCTGGATTCACCGAAACAGACATGTTTGCCGAGGTGCCGGAAAAAATCCAGGAACAGATTAAAGGTAAAATACCACTTGGTCGGTTCGCCAAACCGGAAGAAATTGCCAAAGCAGTTGTGTTTCTTGCCGCTGATGGGGACTACATCACCGGCCAACAAATAAACGTCAACGGCGGTGCTTATATGTAGTACGGTCGAGTCTGATTCCGGTAGGAACGTTTCGGAGGCCCGGTAACTGAATCATTTCTCCGAAGAACTTAGATCCTCTACGGGGAGCTATTTACATCATGAGCGAAAATTCCGAGACACCCGATGTCTTTGATCCATTCGGGATAATGAAAAACGTGCGCGATGCAAACATGGAGAGCTGGGCTAAGGCGATGACCGAGTTTGTTAATAGCGACTCATTCACTGCCGCTCAAGCAGAGATGCTCAACGCCTGGCTTGCCACCTCGACTCCTTTTCGCAAGTTGCTCGAAGAGACCTTGAGCAAATCGATGCAGGCTCTGAAACTGCCAACCACGGATGATTTCGTTCGTTTGGCCGAGCAACTAACCAATATCGAAATGCGGCTCGATGACATGGAAGCCAAGTTGGATCAATTCCTGGAGTCGCAGCAACAAACTCGCTACGAATGAGGCGCGTAGAATACCATGACTATAACAATGAACTCTAACTCCACAAACTCGACGTCTCCATTCGAAGACGTCTGCCGCCAGTGGCATCAATCTGCCAAAAATTTGGAACTGTTCAATGAATTACTCACCAGAGACGCCAAAATCGCGCAAACTCCAAAACAGCTAATTTGGACTTTGAACAAGGCTAAGCTCTATCGATATGTACCCCAAGTGCCCGACCACCCACGGCACCGCATTCCACTTCTGTTGGTCTTTGCTGTCATGAATCGGCCGTATGTGCTCGACTTGCGTCCAGGGCACAGCTTTGTGGAATACATGGTCAAAAATGGCTACGATGTCTATTTGCTTGACTGGGGTATTCCAGGCTTTGAAGATCGCAACTTGAAATACGATGACTATGTGCTGGAGTATTTGCCTCGGGTGGTTCGTAAGCTGAAGGCTGTGACCGGTTCAAGAGAGTTTAGCATGTTGGGCTGGTGCTTGGGAGCGTTGATAAGCACGATGTATGCTTGCCTGCGTCCCGACGACGGGCTTAAGAACCTGATTCTACTAACCGCCCCATTGGATTTCTCCAACAAGGAAGCGGGTGGATTTACGAAGTGGGTCAGCCACCCTTCATTCGACCCAGATCGAATCGTAGAAGCCTTTGGAAATGTGCCCGGTGAAATGATCGACACTGGCGCAAAAATGCTCAAGCCGGTTGAAAACTATGTGAGCAATTACATCAGCTTGTGGGAAAACATCGAAGACACAAGTCGCGTCGAAGCATGGCATGCCATGAATACCTGGGTACGGGATATCATCCCCATGGCAGGGGCAGGCTATCGGCAGTTAATCAATGAGTTCTACAAAGAAAACCGCTTGATAGAAGGCACGTTGGAGCTAAGAGGCGAACGTGTAGAACTTGGTCGACTTCGAGCCAACCTATTTAATGTCATTGCTGAGGCTGACCATATTACACCTCCCTGCCAGTCAGAAGGTGTTATGGATCTGGTGGCAAGCCAGGACAAAGAGGTTTTCCGTGTTCGTGGAGGTCATATTGGCATCATGGCCGGACGTGGCGCGGAAAAATCCACGTGGCCGCACATCGATACCTGGCTTGGTGCGAGATCTGATTGAAGTAGCAAGCGTATGGGCCGTATGGGGTAGGATTACAGTGAACTGGGAAAGTCTTATTGATGTAGATTCATTGGCCAGCCTGCTTCCGGCAGAATACTCGCAATTTGCACTCCCCTTTAAAGAAAGCCTTGCAGTCTTTCTAGGACGTTTACCGCAAGACATTCAAACACAGCTTCTATCAGACCAGTTGGCGCTCGCGCCTAACGTGTCTCTTTCAGAGCGGTTGGGACGACTGGCTTATAGTTGTCCGGTTTTGCACAAGCTTGGTCAAATTCTGGCACGCGACCAACGCATTGCCCCTCAGCTTCGATTTGAACTCTCAAAGCTCGAGTCATTACCTCCTAACGTATCGATCGGGGAGATCGAATCCATCTTGCAGCAAGAACTGGGGCTATCTGAGTTCAAAACAATTGAGATCCTTTCCCCAGCAATTGCCGAGGCAAGCGTTGCAGTCATCATCCCTTTTCGGAATAAGAAAGAATCTCAACAACCTGAGGGAGTATTCAAAGTACTTAAGCCAGGAATCAACGAGCGGCTTCATCTCGAATTGGATATCCTCACAGAAGTAGGTTCTCATCTCGATGAGAGACTTCACGAACTTGGAATTCCCCCGATCGATTATCAAGATACGTTCAATCAAGTGCGTGACAAACTCCGTTGGGAACTCCGATTGGACGAAGAACAAAGGCATCTAGTCAAAGCTGCGAGGTTCTTTTCAGACCAACCAGATGTAGTTATTCCTGCTCTGTTCGAGCAATGCACACCTCGCGTCACGGCAATGGAACGCGTCTATGGCGAAAAAGTAACAGATCACAAGTTCACAACAAATGCTGAGAAACACCGACTCGCCGAACTCGTGGCAAGAGCGTTGATCGTTCAGCCCCTCTTTTGCTCCGATGAAAGCGCGCTATTCCATTGCGATCCCCATGCGGGCAACCTCTTCAGTACACACGATGGTAAACTAGCGATCCTGGATTGGAGTCTTGCGGGATTTCTCGGAACATTGGAACGCGAGGTCATGGTGCAGATCATGCTTGCTACTGTCAACATGCAACCCCATAAAATCATCACCACACTGCTACCACTCGACACACGAGGTCAGTGCAACCTGGCGGTCCTCACCGATTGCGTCGCCAGGTGGATGCGCAAAGTACGACAGGGTCACATCCCTGGACTTTCATGGCTGACAGGATTCTTGGATGATGCAGTGCAGCGGGCAGGCCTAAGGCTATCAGCAGAACTGCTTATGTTTCGCAAGTCGCTACTGACTCTGACAGGAGTTCTTTCCGAGATCGGAGCAACAAGGTTCGATCTGGACCAGCTTGTCCTCCGTGAGTTTATGTTCAAATCTCTGCTAGAATGGCCAGACCGGTGGTTGTCTTTCCCCACCTCTAGGTCGTTTGCTACCAGACTTTCGAACTTAGATATAGCGGAAACCATCTGGGGTACTCCCTTAATTGCTGGACGCTTCTGGCAAGCTATGTGGCGAGACAGTTTGGAGCGAAATGCAGTCTGTGCGAACGCACGGTAATTATGTATGTCGAGAATTGGTCACCCAAAGAAAGAATAAAAATGACACCTGTAAAAGCACTCAACCATATTGGTATCGCGGTCAATAGTATTGAAGAGCAACGCCCTTTCTACGAACAAACGCTCGGCGCAGAGTTTGAAGGTTACGAGGATGTTGTCAGTCAGAAAGTCCGAGTTGCCTTTTTCCGCATCAATGACATTCGATTGGAATTGCTGGAGCCGACAGAACCTTCTAGCGCAATTGCCAAATTCCTGGAAAAGCGGGGTGAAGGCTTGCATCATCTCGCATTCACAGTGGAAAATATTAAAGAGCGCATCTCCGAATTACAAGCAGAAGGGCTCAAGATGATCGATGAGAGTCCCAGACAAGGCGCTCACAAGATGCAGATTGCCTTTGTTCATCCGAAGAGCACCCATGGAGTGCTTACTGAATTATGCCAACCTCCAAACTAAAGATCGTTTTGAGAAAGTCCTGGCGAGTCGGATCAATCGAGTACTGGTCTGCCAAAACTTAAGGAAATGTCAGACTCATGTCGGATGAAGAGAATTTCCCCAGATTAACCGCGGAAGAGGCGGCCGCAACTATCGAGCACGGATCGCTCGTCGCCTTTAGCGGGTTTACACCAGCTGGTGCTGCCAAAGTTGTCCCGCTCGCTTTGGCGAAGAGGGCTCGCCAACTCCATGATGCCGGCCAGCCCTTTCAGATTCGTGTCCTCACTGGCGCGTCAACCGGACCTGGGCTGGACGATGCCCTGGCGGAGGCTGATGCAATCAGTTGGCGCGCACCCTATCAAGCTTCACTTCCCCTCCGCGAACGCATCAATGATGGCCGAGTTGCCTTCGTCGATATGCATCTCTCGCATGTTCCACAGTCGGTTATTTTCGGCTTTTTCGGAAAGATCGATGTCGCGGTCATTGAAGCGAACCGAATTACCTCGGATGGGCGAGTTTATCTGACAACATCGATTGGCGCTTCTCCTTCGTTTTTGCATGCGGCTGAGAAGGTCATCATCGAACTGAATCATTATGTTCCCTATGAAATTAGCGAAATGGCAGACATAGTGCTGCCTAAAGCACCGCCCTATCGCCCGGCATTGGATTTAGATTTCCCTTTGCAACGCATTGGCAAAACCTATGCACGCGTCGATCCTGAAAAGATCGTGGGTATCGTAGAAACAAACAAACCTGACGAGGAAATTCGTTTATCACCCCCAAGCTATAACAGCAGTGCCATCGCGCGGCACGTGGTGGGCTTTCTCTTAGAAGAGATTGTTGGGAAGCGGATTCCAAAAGAAATGCTTCCCCTTCAGGTTGGTGTCGGCAACGTGGCAAATGCCGTGCTTTCAGGCCTAGGGGAGCATCCTGATATTCCTAAGTTTATGATGTATACCGAGGTGTTTCAGTCGTCAGGCTTTGAACTGATGAAGCGTGAGCTTCTCAAGGGAGCCAGCACGTGTGCCCTGACACTCACACCAACTCAGATGCTCGACCTGGTTGGCGAAGTGAATTTCTATGCACCAAGGCTTGTCCTGCGCCCACAGGAGATCTCCAATAATCCTGCACTGGTGAGGCAAATGGGAGTTATAGCGCTCAATACTGCCCTGGAGATTGATTTAGAAGGGGATGTAAATTCTTCTCATGTGCTTGGCCAAAAATTGTTGAACGGCATTGGTGGCAGCGCTGATTTCGCCCGCAACGCCTATCTTTCCATTTTCATGTGTCCCTCGACAGCCAAAGATGGCACGATTAGCACGATCGTGCCGTTGTGCTCTCACATCGATCATACTGAGCATTCGGTGCACGTGGTGGTTACAGAACAAGGTATTGCCGATTTACGCGGTCTATCACCTGAAGGACGCGCTCGCTTGATTATCGAGAAATGTGCCCATCCTCATTATCGCGATTATCTAATTCAATACCTGAACGAAACGGGTCCTGGACACATTCGGCACAACTTGAAGAAAGTATTTGAACTTCATCAGAATCTGTTACGCGATGGAAAAATGCTACCGGATGCTCCAGACTTCAAAAGAGATGAATGTACTTCGAATTCCCTAAACTGACACAATTGAGCAAGGACAAGGGTGAAATGAAGTTGCCGTCAGAATTCACAATCGCAGATGACTTTCCTCCTATCACCTACCAAAAGTGGCGATCAGTGGTGGAAGATGAGCTCAAAGGTGCGCCGTTTGAGAAAAAGCTCGTTACGGAGACTTATGAAGGCATACTCATTCAACCTGTCTACGCGAAAACCGACGAAAGTGATACATACGACTCCCAAGGACTTCCTGGAACTCCCCCATTTGTGCGCGGCTCCGTTTCACTAGAAGATTCCCTTCGCGGGGCGATACTCTGCCAGGAATACTTCTATCCTGATCCCACAGAAACCAATCGGCAGATATTAGCTGATCTCGCGGGCGGTGTGAATTCAGTCCTCATTCACCTTGATCAAGCGGCCAGTCAGGGATTTGACCCCGATGAAATGGCGGTTGCCGATCTACTGGTAGCGGATGGGGTGATGGCCTATTCTCTTAATGATCTGGAAATCACGTTCAGAGACGTGCCCTTGGAATCGGTCGGCTTATCCTTGGACGCCAGCGCTGCGTTCTTGCCAGCGGCCTCTCTATTCGCTGCACTCTGGCAGAAACAGGGGATAAATTTAGCCCGAGTCCAAGGTAGTTTCAACGCCGATCCGCTTTCAACACTTGCCCGTAAGGGGCAATTGCCACTGGCTCTTGAAACTTCTCTGAACCTACTCGGAGAGTTGGCCCAATGGACTTCACAGAATTGTCCTAATATGAAAGCAGTCAGCGTCAACACGGCACCTTATCATTGTGCAGGCGCCACTGCCGCCCAAGATCTCGCTTTCCAAATGGCCACAGGGGTAACTTATCTACGAGCGATGACCTCGTATGGGTTAAGTCTTGATGATGCTGCCAAGCAAATTCTGTTCCGGGTGGAGTTAGGTACTCATCATTTTCTGGCGATAGCTAAATTACGTGCGGCCCGACGCCTCTGGTCCCGGGTGGTAGAGGCCAGTGGTGGATCACCCGAAGCGGGGGGCATGATAATTCACGCCCGCACCAGCAATCGGGTTCTGACTCGTCGTGATCCATACGTCAATATTCTGCGGAACACGGTTGCGATGTTTGCCGCCAGCATTGGGGGGGCAAACATCATCACATCTGTACCATTTGACTGTCTACTGCGTTTGCCCGATGAATTCAGCCAGCGTGTGGCCCGCAATACCTTGCTAGTGATTCAGGAAGAGTCGCACCTTCATCGAGTGGTTGATCCCGGTGGGGGTAGCTGGTTTTTAGAGTCCGTTACCGATCAGCTTGCCGAAGAGGCCTGGGAGATTTTTCAAGAGATTGAACGACTTGGTGGAATGGTTGCCGTGCTCGAGTCGGGTTGGGTCGCAGAAAAGATCGCCGCAGCTCACGCTCCTCGCGCAAAGGACATTGCACGCAGGAAAGAAGGCATTACCGGAGTTAGTGAATTCCCCGATATTTCCGAGACACCGCTTGAGACCGTGGCCCCCGACTTTTCAGTGCTACGCCTGGAAGCAGCGGAGAGAGTCAAGGAAACGCGAAAGCCACTTGACCCTACAACGCTCGCGGCTAAAGAGATTACTATGGCTTCGGCAATTGATGCAGCAGCAAATGGCGCTACGATCGGGCAACTATCCAGCATGGTCGGTTTTCATAACTGCCCCGTCCACATAAAACCGATCGAAGCAAGGAGCTTTGCTCAGCCGTTCGAAGAATTGCGAGATGCTGTTGATGTCTGGGAAAATGAGCGAGGAAAACGACCAGCAGTCTTCCTGGCCAACATGGGTCCGATTTCCCACCACACGGCGCGGGCAAGTTATGCAAAGAACTTTTTCGAAGCTGGTGGATTTCAGGTTTGCACCAATGAAGGTTTTGATGATGCCGATGCTGCAGCAAATGCCTTTGCCGAGTCAGGGGCAGCAACCGTAGTTATCTGTTCATCAGACAAACTCTATCAGGAAATTGTTCCCGAAGTAGCAACCAAGCTTAAGCAAGCAGGGGCAAAAACAGTCATTCTAGCCGGTAATCCAGGAGCTAATGAAGCAGATTGGCGCGAGGCAGGAGTAGACCGCTTTATCTATATCAAATGCAACGTCCTGGAGACCTTGCGTGACCTGCTCCGTGAGGAAGGAGTTATAGGACAATGACAATTCCCAATTTCACCGATATCCCCCTAATGAGTCCCGATGCGCAGCGCAGAGTTAGCCGCGACACGGAGCGTCAGCGCAGCGGAGCTCGATATACCGAAAGCGGATCGCACGATATCTCCCCCTGGACAACCCCCGAGCAAATCCCCGTTTCTGCAGTCTACACGGCTGCCGATCTCAAAGAAGTAGACCACCTTGCTACCATGCCAGGATTTCCACCCTATGTGCGAGGGCCCTATGCCACGATGTATGTTCAGCGACCGTGGACCGTGAGGCAATACGCTGGTTTCTCCACCGCCAAGGAGTCGAACGCGTTTTATCGACGTAATTTGACTGCCGGACAGATGGGCTTAAGTATCGCCTTCGATCTGGCAACCCATCGGGGTTACGATTCCGACCATCCCCGCGTTCGCGGAGACGTGGGCATGGCTGGTGTGGCCATCGATAGCATTTACGACATGCGCACTCTCTTCGAGGGCATTCCACTTGACCGGATGAGCGTGTCGATGACGATGAACGGGGCGGTGCTGCCGATCATGGCACTCTACATTGTCGCTGCAGAAGAGCAGGGAGTACGACCCGAGCAGCTTACGGGCACGATTCAAAACGACATTCTTAAAGAGTTCATGGTTCGCAATACCTACATCTATCCCCCCGAACCGAGCATGCGGATCATTGCCGACATTTTCGAATTCACGAGCGAGCAAATGCCCAAGTTCAATAGCATTAGCATCAGCGGCTACCACATGCAGGAAGCGGGTGCCACGGCCGATCTTGAGCTGGCTTATACCTTGGCTGATGGATTAGAATATGTCCGCACCGGCATGAAGGCAGGCCTAAAGGTCGACGCTTTTTGTCCGCGGCTTTCTTTCTTCTGGGCGATTGGTATGAACTACTTTATGGAGGTCGCCAAACTCCGTGCAGCGCGGATGATTTGGGCCAAGCTTATCAAGCAATTTGAACCAAATAATCCCAAGAGTCTGTCGCTTCGCACTCACAGCCAGACCAGCGGGTGGAGCCTCACGGCCCAAGATGTTTACAACAATGTAGTACGAACCTGCATCGAAGCAATGGCAGCGACTCACGGACACACGCAATCGCTGCACACGAATGCCCTCGACGAAGCCCTGGCACTACCGTCGGATTTCTCTGCACGGATTGCCCGTAATACCCAACTCTTTCTGCAACAGGAAACCGATACCTGCGATGTGGTCGATCCCTGGGGAGGAAGTTACTATGTTGAACGTCTCACTCACGACCTGGCATGTCGTGCCTGGCAGCACATTCTGGAGGTCGAAGAATTGGGAGGCATGACCAAAGCCATTCAGGCTGGCATTCCCAAAATGCGCATTGAAGAGGCCGCCGCCCGAACTCAAGCCCACATCGATTCCGGCCAACAAACGGTCATTGGCGTCAACAAATACCGTCCAACGCAGCCCGAACAAGTCAAAGTCCTCCATGTCGACAACACGACGGTACGTCACTCGCAGATCGCCAATCTCGAAAAATTGCGTGCCGAGCGAAACCAGCAGGAGGTCGATAAGGCCTTGGAGGCGCTTACGAATGCAGCTCACGACAAATCAGGCAATCTGTTAGAATTGGCGGTCCATGCAGCGCGTGCCAAGGCAACGGTGGGAGAAATGAGTTCGGCCTTGGAAAAAATATACGGGCGCTACGAAGCCCCCACTCGTGCGGTCCGCGGAGTGTATGCTGCTGAAATCGGAGACCATAAAACCGTGCAAGAAATTCAGCAACTCTTAGAACGCTTTGAACGAGTCGAAGGTCGCCGGCCTCGTATCTTGGTAGCAAAAATGGGGCAAGACGGTCACGATCGAGGTCAAAAGGTAATTGCTTCGGCGTTTGCTGACTTGGGATTCGATGTCGATATCGGCCCGTTATTCCGCACACCAGCCGAAACGGCAAGGCAAGCGGTGGAAAACGACGTGCATATTGTTGGAGTGAGTTCGCTTGCCGCGGGACATCTGACGCTTGTGCCGGAACTTCGCGATGAATTGGCAAAGTTGGGTCGAGACGATATCCTGATTGTGGCCGGGGGAGTAATTCCGCCCGAAGATTACGAGGCCCTCTACAAAGCGGGTGCCACCGCAGTATTCGGGCCAGGCACGGTCATCGGTAAAGCTGCTGCAGATTTGATCAAAGTCCTCGCCGAACAACTGAATATTAATCTCAACGACTGACAGGATTCCTCGCAGGGTAAAACAAGATTGTCACAAGAAACACAAAAATGCACAATGATTGCTAGAAGCGGTTTCAAATTGTGAGCCTCCGGTTACCCTCTCGGTGGGCTAGCATCGGATGAACCTGTGTTTGGGCTTAGAATTGAAGTCACCCGAGGCAAGCGCCTGCGGCTCACAAAAGCTTAAATCCTATTTTGAAACCGCTTCTAGATAACTTGGGCAACTTACGTTTAAAATTTTGCCACTTCTGAAGTGTTTGCGTGGCTCATTAATCTTAGATTTCTTGTGGTGCAGAGAAAGAGAACGTAGCGATTTGCCTCCGCTCCGGAAACAACTGTCGACTGATGAACTATTTGCTGGCGTTCGCGTTGGTAATACCTCTGTGCTGGCCCGTGCCTTGACACTCGTTGAATCCACGAACACAGAGCATCAAATTCAAGCAGAAGAACTGCTAACCCAATTGATGCCGTTCACCGGCGAGGCCATTCGCGTAGGTATCACGGGCACGCCAGGTTCTGGTAAGAGTACCTTTATCGAATCGTTGGGTTTGCAACTCGTGAGAGATGGCCATCGTGTCGCCGTCCTTGCCATTGATCCCTCGAGCGGCATCACCGGCGGGAGTATTCTCGGCGACAAGACGCGTATGCCCAACCTGGCCGCCGAGCCGAATGCATTTATCCGTCCTACTGCGTCTTCGGGAACTTTAGGAGGCGCAGCCCGTCGCACTCGCGAGAGTATGCTCGTTTGCGAAGCGGCAGGATACAATGTGATCCTGATTGAAACCGTAGGAGTGGGACAGTCGGAATCGTATGTCTCATACATGACCGATTGCCTCGTGGCGCTTGTTTCTCCCGCGGCCGGCGATGAGCTGCAAGGAATCAAACGGGGTCTGCTTGAAGTGGTCGACTTTCTGGTCGTCAACAAGGCAGACGGCGAAATGAGAACTCCTTGCGAAGTCGCCGCCCGCCAATATCGCAACGCCCTGGAAACTATCACTGGCAGCCACTCCCCACAGGAATCCAAAGTATACACGGCAAGTGCGCTGGAGAACGAAGGAATCTCTGAAATATGGCAAGCAGTCGAACAGAGATTCGCCCGCATGAAATCCGATGGATCGTTGACATCTCGCCGCCAGATTCAAAATCGCCATTGGCTGTGGGCCATCGTAGAGGAACGTCTCCGCCAATCGATCTATGCCAACCCCGCGGTCACTGCCATCCGTCCGCAACTTGAGCAAGAAGTGCAGTTGGGAACTATCTCAGTGGAAGCTGCCGCTCGAAAGATCCTCGAAGCCTACGGCTTGAGTGCGAAGATCTGAATCTGGTTACGCCTTTCCCCAGGTCAGATTAGACGCCCCGCTGAAAAGTTATCTTAGGAGCACTGATTAGAAATGAATCGGGCTCGAGGACGACCCAGCTCGCCAGTCGCCACTCACCACCTACTCAAACTCCAGAATCACCTGGTCGACGGCGAGCGTGTCACCTACTGCCGCAATGATACTGGCGACTTTTCCATCGTGTTCGGCATGAAGAACGTTTTCCATCTTCATCGCTTCTACGACGGCGAGATCCTGACCCGCTTTGACTTCGTCTCCGACCTTCACTCGCAAGCTCGCCAACATGCCGGGCATCGGTGATAAGAGCATTTTGCTTAGGTCCGGCGGCTGCTTGACCGGCATCAGAGAGAGTAGCTCCGCAGCCCGTGCAGAGAGGGCGAGCATGTCCACTTGCGCACCCCAATGGAACAATCGATAGACGAGATGTCGCCGCTCGACTTGTACACAAATCTCTTCTCCATCAATTCGGCCTCGAAACAAGGGTTGTCCAAACTCCCAATCGCTATCAACGTGGTAAGTCAAGCCGGCATAGGTAACCTCGTAACCTTGCTCGGCTGGACAAACGGTCACTGGGTGTTGCTCGTTGCCGATGACAATCACCCACTGCCGGTCGACTTGAGGTTCATACCCAGGCAACTGGCCGCTGATTTTGGCAGCCCGCTCTCGATAGCGTCGGTGAATCACACCACACACCGTGATCAAGAGTGCCAAGTCGTCATGCACAACATTCGCCGCGTCGAATCCGTCGGGGTATTCCTCGGCAATCATGTTGGTACTCAGCTTGCCACTGGCAAAGCGAGTATGATTAATCAGCGCTCCCAAAAAACTGATGTTATGAGCCACACCCCGAATCGTGAACTCGTTGAGTGCCCGGCGCATGTGCTCGATACTTTCCTCTCGATCCACTCCATAGGTAATCAGTTTAGCAATCATCGGATCGTAATAGATCGAGACCTCGCCTCCTTCATACACCCCAGTGTCTACGCGGATATTCTCAGTCTCCACAGGGGGGGAATAACGAACCAGTCGCCCCACCGAAGGAAGAAAGTTTCTCTGCGGATCTTCGGCATAAATCCGCACCTCAATGGCCCAACCAGATAGCAAAATGTCTGCTTGCGAGAAAGGCAGTGACTCTCCAGCCGCGATGCGAATCATCAAATCTACCAGATCTATTCCGGTCACAAATTCGGTCACCGGATGCTCGACCTGCAGGCGAGTATTCATTTCTAAAAAGTAAAAATTGCGCTTCTCATCGACAATGAATTCAACGGTACCCGCGGAGTGGTAGCTGACTGCCCGAGCCAGAGCGACGGCTTGCTCCCCCATGCTCCTGCGCGTCTTCTCGTCAAGAAATGAGGAGGGGGCTTCTTCGATGATTTTTTGATGCCGCCGTTGCAAGGAGCATTCACGTTCACCCAGGTAAACAATCTTGCCATGTGTATCGCCCAAAACCTGGATCTCGATGTGGCGGGGCTGTTCGATAAATTTCTCGATGAAGACCCGGTCGTCTCCAAAGCTGGAACGTGCTTCATTGCTCGCCCGCTCAAATCCTTCGCGGCATTCATCATCATTGAAGGCAACTCGCATTCCTTTGCCTCCACCCCCGGCACTCGCTTTGAGCATGACGGGATAGCCAATGTCCCCCGCGATCTTTACCGCCATGGCGGCGTCGCGAATGACCTCCAATGATCCAGGTATCGTATTGACGCCAGCTTTCTCGGCCAATTGCTTCGAGGTAATCTTGTCTCCCATCGAAGTAATGGCATGCACTCCGGGACCAATAAACGCGATTCCTGCCTCGTCAAGCTTCTGGGCAAATGTGGCATTCTCAGAAAGAAATCCATAGCCGGGATGGACCGCTTCCACACCTGCTGACTTGCATGCCTCTAGGATTCGGTCGATATTCAGATAACTCTGCGATGATGGAGCAGGCCCGATGCAAACGGCCTCGTCCGCTAGAGAAACATGCAATGCATCCTTGTCAGCTTCCGAGTAGACGGCAACCGTAGTGATGCCCATCTTGCGGGCCGATTTGATGACCCGACAGGCGATCTCACCTCGGTTGGCTATCAAAATCTTCTTGAACATTTGATTTTCCTTCGACTCTCTGCCTTACAGCGGGATGTTTCCGTGCTTCCGCCAAGGGTTCTCCAATTTTTTGTTGCGCAACAGGGCAAGTGAACGGCAGATTCGCTTCCGGGTCTGACTCGGCATAATCACGTCGTCGATGAAGCCGCGTCGCCCGGCGACAAACGGATTGGCAAATCGTTCTCGATATTCGTTCGTGAGCTCTTCAATACGCTCCGCATCACCTCGCTCTTTGCGAAAAATGATTTCCACGGCTCCTTTCGGCCCCATCACGGCAATTTCGGCGCTGGGCCAGGCCAGATTCACATCTCCGCGCAAATGCTTTGAGGCCATCACGTCGTAAGCTCCGCCGTAAGCCTTTCGTGTGATTAAGGTAATCTTGGGGACCGTCGCCTCGGCAAACGCATAGAGTAATTTTGCCCCATGCTTGATGATGCCGCCAAACTCCTGGCTTGTGCCAGGCATGAAACCGGGGACATCTACGAGGGTAATCAAGGGGATGCTAAAGCAGTCGCAAAATCGCACAAATCGAGCCGCTTTGATAGATGACTTGATATCCAAACAACCAGCCAGCACCATGGGCTGATTGGCCACGATCCCCACAGGATGACCTTCCATTCGTGCAAAACCGACGACCATGTTTTTCGCATATTCTGGCTGGATCTCGAAGAAATCAGTGTCATCGACGATCTTCAAGATCAGTTCTTTCATGTCGTACGGTTTTGTGGGGCTATCGGGCACCAGCGTATCGAGTGATGGTTCGCTTCGATCGGCGTTGTCCGGCGTCGGCCTGAATGGTGGGGCAACTCGGTTGTTTGCTGGAAGATAGTTGATCAGTCGCCGGATCATCAGCAACGCTTCGATATCGTCCTCAAAAGCTCGATCGGCGACTCCCGATTTAGTGGAGTGTGTAATGGCGCCACCCAACTCTTCATGGGTCACTGTTTCATGGGTGACGGTTTTCACTACTTCAGGCCCCGTGACATACATGTAGGAACTGTCCTTGACCATGAAGATGAAATCGGTCATCGCGGGCGAATAGACCGCTCCACCTGCACAGGGCCCCATGATCAGCGATATCTGCGGAATAACGCCGGAGGCTAAGACGTTCCGCTGAAAGACATCCGCGTATCCACCTAGTGAAGCGACGCCTTCCTGAATTCTGGCACCTCCAGAGTCGTTCAGACCGATCACTGGAGCACCCACCTTCATGGCATGGTCCATGATCTTGCAAATCTTCTCGGCATGGGCTTCGGAAAGCGAACCGCCCAAGACGGTAAAGTCCTGGCTGAAAACAAACATCATTCGCCCGTTGATCGTGCCATAACCCGTCACCACGCCATCGCCTGGAATACTCTGATCTTTCATGCCGAAATCTGTGCAGCGATGTTCGACAAACATGTCCCATTCTTCAAAGGAACCTGGGTCCAACAACAGTTCAATACGTTCCCGGGCAGTCAGCTTCCCTTTGGAGTGCTGGGTTTCAATACGCTCCACTCCCCCACCCAACTCAGCGGCTGCGCGTTTCTCTGCTAACTTGCGGATGATTTCTTGCATGGCAGTTTGTTCTTTCGCATTTCAAACAGGGGCGTTGGATTTGCTTATTCAAGTGGCCCTTTAATATTCTATTCGACTGTTGATGCGTATGCGAGATAGTATAGCGCAGTCACACAAAAAATATTGAAAAAATACACATTAATTCATCATAACTATATATATTACAATGATTTACAAAAAATGCTGCAAACGCGTGATTATCTCTTGACTTTACCCTACTCCTTGTCGAATAATAGCAATAGAGAACCACAGATACGAGGTGTCCTGGAAGGGCGTAATCCTTCCCCCAATGACGCCTGAACATAAGGAGACTCTAGCCATGACAGAAACTATGACAGGAAGCCCCGTTTTTGAGGAGGTGTTTCAGAACATCCGCAAGGCTGCCGAAGCCAATCTCAAAATGCAACAAGAGGTCTTCAGCCAATGGGCTAGCTTGTGGCCTGGTGTCCCCACGCCCCAAACGGCTTGGTTGAACCAAATACAAGGCTTTCGGAAGCAATGGGTCGAAACGATTTCAGCGCTTGCCCGAAAGCATCGTGATGTTGTCGAGCGGCAATATCAGGCTGCAATCGAATCTCTGGATGCGGCGTTGAGTATTACTGATGCCAGCACACCAGAGGAATTCCGTCGCCGGTCTGAGCAACTTTGCCGCAAGACCCTCGATTGCATGAAAGAAATGACCGAGACTCAGATTCGGGAATTTCAAGATGCCATTACCAAATGGACAGATTTGCTTGCCAAAGCTGGTCCTTGAGATGGGGCGGATGGCTAATTGAAGTTGCCTTCGCAGCGAGACTCATGGGGTTCCGAAACCAGGAACCCCATGAGTAGAGTTGATTCCAATCCTTTTTTCAGGTGGGTGATATTATGAATATCAACGATAGAGTAGCCCTAGTAACGGGAGGTGGAAGTGGAATTGGAGCTGCGGTTTCTCTGGAATTGGCTAAGCGTGGGGCACGGGCCGTCGTCATGGTGGACAGGCGAGATCAGGTCTATGAATTAGCCGATTCCATCAATTCGCAAGTTGGCAGACAGGTTGCAGAGGTAAAGATCGGAGATACCACCAATGACACCTTTCGTGGCCAAGTGTATGATGAGGTGACTGCCCAACACGGAGTTGTTTCAATTTGTGTACCGGCGGCGGGCATCACCCGCGATGCCTTGGCTGTGAAGTTGGATAAGCAATCTGGACGCGTAGAACCCTATTCCATCAACGCTTTCCGCGAAGTAACCGAAGTTAACTTGATTGCTCCTATCTACTGGGCCATTGAGATGGTAGCGAAGATTGCCGAGAATCGGTGGCAAAAAGGGCTTAAGCAGTGGCAGCCTGAAGAAGCGGTCCAAGGAACGATCATGTTTATCGGTTCCGTCTCTTCGCAAGGCAATAAAGGTCAGATTTCCTATGCTGCCGCAAAAGCTGGGTTAGAAGGTGCGGCTGCTACACTGACCAAAGAGGCTATGTTCTATGGCGTCCGCTGTGGGATCATTCATCCTGGTTTCACAGATACTCCCATGCTGCGAAGCCTCGGTGATGAATATATTGAGAAATATGTTCTCCCCTACACGCAATTGCGGCGTTTGATACGTCCTGATGAAATAGCGGATGCGATTTGCTTTATGATTTCTAATTCTGCAGTCAGTGGTCAACTTTGGGCGGATGCAGGCTGGCATCCCCAAGCTTGACGACAAGCAATCCACTCGAATGTTGAGGATAAAGTTCGATGACCGAAGAAGTCATTCAAATCAAGCGATACCCGAATCGACGATTCTATTCTCGCGATGAAAGCAAGTATGTCTCTTTGCAGGATATCGAGAGGCTTATTCAAGAAGGCAGAACGATCGAGATTAGTGATAGCCAGACGGGAGAATCGCTTACACGTACTGTACTAACGCAAATTATTCTTGACCGCCAACCAGATAACATTTCCCTGTTTCCAGTCGACATGCTGCATAGCATTGTTCGCTCGAACAATCTGGTAACAGATTTTCTGCGAGACTACTTTCAGCACTCACTGACTTACCTGGATTATCTCCAGCGACACAGCACAAGTGCGAAAGATCTGGTGAACCCGATGCATTGGGCCAAAGCCTGGATGGACGGCTTCAAGCCGAAGAATGGTTCATCTAAACAGGCTTCTGATGAAAAAGCCCAATTGGCACAACGTATCGAAGAACTGGAAGAAAGAATTCGTCAGTTGGAATCGAAAGAAAACAGCTAGAAACTCCTAAAAGACGCAACTACTTGTATATGACGTTCCGGTTGTTAGATTGATTCCTGGTCTGTTTGCTATTGAGTCACCAGGCAATCAAGGAGAATTCTCTATGAGCCTCTACAAAGTAATCGAGATCGTCGGAACCAGTGAGGTTTCCTGGGACGATGCCGCCAAGAATGCAGTTGAAATCGCCCGAAGAACTCTTCATGACCTGCGCATTGCAGAGGTTACGAAGATGGATCTGAAGATCGAAGATGGGAAAATACTTTATCGAACAAGGCTCAGTTTGTCCTTTAAGTACATGGAAGAAGGATGATGTGCCTATTCGATCGCAGGAAATTTGAAAGTGCAATATGAGTATCCGCAATGAATTATTAAACTCGCTCAGCGAGCATCGCCAGGCTGCCTTGCTGGGCGGCGGGCAAGGAAAGATCGACAAACAACATGCCCGAGGTCAACTCTCGGCACGTGAGCGCCTCAGTTGTCTTTTTGATTGTGATACTTTTCAGGAATGGGGGATGCACGTCGATCATGCTTGCCATGATTTTGGTTTGGATAAAACCAAGCTTCCCTGCGATGGTGTGATCACAGGAATTGGTCATATCGAAGGTCGACCTGTTGCATCATTCAGTCAGGATTCTACGGTTGGAGGAGGTGCCCTTGGACAGCGCCACGCCAAGAAGATTTGCGATATTATGGATTATGCCCTGGAGAGTGGCATGCCTTTTGTCGCGATCAACGATTCTGGGGGTGCACGTATTCAAGAGGCTGTCGAATCACTCTCGGGCTATGGCCAGGTTTTCTATCGCAATGTGATGCTCTCGGGATGTGTTCCCCAGATTGCAATCATCGCAGGAAACTGCGCAGGTGGTGCAGCCTATTCCCCTGCCTTGATGGACTTCCTGATCATGACTCGGGAAAATGCCAACATGTTTATCTGTGGTCCGCAGGTAATCAAGGCAGTAACTGGTGTGGACGCAACAATGGAAGAGATCGGCAGCGCTACTGCCAACGCGAGCATCAGTGGCAATGTGCATTTTGTTGCCGATAATGACGAGCATGCCATACAGATTGCCAAAGATTTGCTCTCCTACCTGCCGCCTAACAACATGCAAGATCCTCCGCACCAGTTGTCAGCAGATATCTCGCTTGATCCTGATATGCTATTGAATGAGTTGGTACCCGAGGACGCTAAAGCCCCTCTTGATATGCAAGCCATCATCGATCGCTTGGTAGATGGTAGTCAATTTCTGGAGGTCCATCGGGATTTTGCCACCAATCTGATCGTGGGGTTTGGTCGAATCGACGGCATGGTTGTCGGTATCATTGCCAATCAGCCCAATGTTAAAGCAGGCTCGCTTGACATTGACGCTTCGGACAAGGGAGCTCGCTTTATCCGCTTCTGCAACGCGTTCAATGTCCCCATCCTTACTCTGGTTGATATTCCGGGGTTCTTGCCCGGCGTGGGGCAAGAACGTGGTGGCATCATACGCCATGGAGCAAAGATGCTGTTCGCCTACGCCTCCGCAACTGTACCTAAAATCACGGTCATTGTACGAAAGGCCTATGGAGGATCTTACCTTGCAATGTGTAGCCGTGATTTGCGCGCTGATATTGTTTTTGCCTGGCCAACGGCCGAAATCGCTGTCATGGGTGCCGAAGGAGCCGTCAACGTGCTTTACCGAAAAGAACTTGAAGCGGCCGAGGACAAATCGACTCTGCGAAACCAACTCATTCAAGAGTATCAAGAGAGATTCGCTTCTCCCTACATGGCGGCAGCGCATGGCATGATTACCGACGTCATCGAACCATCACAAACCCGTTCGATGGTCTCATTGGCATTACGCAACACGATCACAAAACGGGCTATTCGGCCACCCAAGAAGCACGGGTTGATACCTCTTTAAAGCACTTAATTAAACCACGAGTTAGATAAATTTAGCATGAAAAAACTCCGAATCACGGTAGGAAAAAAAACCTACGATGTCACCGTTGAAGTGCTTGGCGAGGAAGTCCCTGCCCCAGCGATGACTGGTCATCATCTTCAATCAGTTACCAAGCCTACCCCCACAACTCCCGAGCCAGCCCCTGCCGCGGCACCTGTCGCGAGTCATTCCGTTGGAGCCGTGGTAAGCCCCATGGCAGGAGTGATCAAGTCGATACTGGTGAAGCAGGGGGATGAAGTCACTGCCGGTATGGTGTTGCTCATCCTGGAAGCGATGAAGATGGACAACAAGATCACGGCCTCAGCATCGGGAACGGTTACTTCGATCAGTGTGCAAGAAGGCGAGAATGTCCAGGAAGGCCAAGAGTTGCTTGCAATGGAATAGGAGATATATCTGATTTCTATCAGATTCGTAAGTGAATTCGAAAAGACTTTCATGATCAATGCGTTAATCCATCCCCTGACAATTGCAATATCGCTTCATTTCAGCTTCGAGCCACTCTGGCACGAAAAGGGGATTCCGCTGGCGATTATGGGGATGGTTATCGTTTTCATCGCTTTGGTGCTCGTCAGCACGTTTATTTCGAAGCTTCCCCGCATCATGGAAGCTCTGGATAAGGTTTTGCCCCAGGCTGAACAACTATTAGGTCCACCGAAAACACGCGAAGGAGAGATTCCCGATGAAGTGATTGCCGTAATTGCAGCGGCAGTGTCTGAGGTTGTAGGAAAGCCTCATCGCATCATCCATACTCGTGAACTCACAAGCCGTGAGATGATTTGGCCTCAGCAAGGCCGCTGGCAAATTCAAACCTCCCACAAACCACATAATTAGCTACCATTGGCAGCGTCTAAAATTCTGATCGGAGCGATAATCTATGGAGTTTTTTGAGTACATAAGCTCGAAAGCTATCCAGCTCTACCAAACGACTGCTTTTCCAACTATGCAGTTCGGTAACATCGCGATGATCGTGATTGGTCTCGCGTTTATCTATCTGGCCATTGCCAAACACTACGAACCCCTGCTGCTAATCCCGATTGGTTTTGGGGTCGTTGTGGGCAACATTCCTGCGGTCCAAGGAATGAGCCTCGGCGTCTACGACGAAGGAAGCGTTCTCAGATATCTCTACTTCGGTGTCGAGAAAGGGGTTTACCCACCGCTCATCTTTCTGGGAATAGGCGCGATGACGGATTTCTCGACAATGCTCTCCAATCCCAAGCTGGTCTTGCTCGGTGCGGCGGCACAACTCGGCGTGTTTCTTACTTTTCTGGGGGCACTTTGCCTTGGGTTTACACCCCAGGAATCGGGGGCAGTGGGAATCATTGGGGGTGCAGATGGCCCGACTGCAATTTTCTTATCCTCCAAACTCGCACCTTCACTACTAGGTGCCATTGCAATCGCGGCTTATTCGTACATGGCACTGGTGCCTGTAATCCAGCCGCCGATCATGTACCTGTTGACCTCTCGCGAAGAACGGCTTATCAAGATGAAACGTCCTCGACACGTCTCTCGACGCGAGCGGATCATTTTTCCGATTGCCGCCTTCTTGATCTGCACTCTCTTGGCACCTGGAGCTCTGGTACTGATAGGTATGCTCTTTTTTGGCAATCTGCTTAAAGAGTGCACGGTTACCGAACGCTTGGCTAACACGGCACGCACCGTGTTTATCGACATCGTCACAATCTTGCTGGGCTTCTGCGTCGGTGCCAGCACTAGTGCAAATTACTTCCTGCAGCCCACATCAATACTCATCTTTATCTTGGGAGCCCTCTCTTTTGCCGTGGCCACGGGGGGAGGAATTCTCTTCGCAAAATTTATGAATTTATTTCTGCATGAACCGATCAATCCGTTGCTTGGGGCTGCAGGGGTATCTGCCGTTCCCGATTCTGCTCGGGTTGTGCATGTTGTCGGCCAGAATGAAGATCCCCAGAATCACTTGCTCATGCATGCCATGGCACCAAACGTAGCCGGTGTGATCGGCTCGGCAATTGCGGCCGGGGTGCTGTGGTCGCAATTGGCGATGTGAATAGTGATGGGTATCCCAAAACTTGGTAGAGCCAAACACGATTGGACCCGCCTATCGTGCGAGCGAATCACCTTATCACGATTACCATCTCAAACTGTTATTCTTCGTCTCGTCTCAGTTACCAATTCCTACAGAACTGGCTGTAATTTTCTGACTGTGACTGGCGTCCACTCTCGCGGGAAGATCCATGCTAAGCAGAATCAAGCAATTGTAATCTTCGAATCAAGGTAAACATCCTGAATCGCATTGAGCAATTGTACTCCATCAGCCATCGGGCGTTGGAACGCTTTGCGGCCACTGATCAATCCCATGCCACCGGCACGCTTGTTGATGACTGCAGTACGGACTGCCTCAGCTAGATCGCCGCTGCCGCTGGAGGCTCCTCCTGAATTGATTAACCCGCATCTTCCCATGTAGCAGTTGGCTACCTGGTAGCGGCACAAATCGATGGGATGATCGGAGGTCAACTCCTCGTAGACCTTTGGCGAGGTTTTACCAAATTTCAGAGCGTTGTATCCGCCATTGTTTTCGGGCAGTTTCTGCTTGATGATGTCTGCCTGGATTGTCACTCCGAGGTGGTTTGCCTGTCCAGTGAGATCAGCGGAAACGTGGTAGTCTTTGTCCTTCTTGAATTCTGAATTTCGCAAGTAGCACCACAGGATGGTTGCCATCCCAAGTTCGTGGGCACGCTGGAATGCTTCGGCAACCTCCACAATCTGACGCGTTGCTTCTGTCGAGCCAAAGTAAATGGTTGCTCCTACGGCCGCGGCACCCATGTCGTAGGCTTCCTTGACCGTGCCAAACATGATTTGGTCAAACTTGTTCGGATAAGTCAGAAGTTCGTTGTGGTTGATCTTGACTATGAAGGGAATTTTGTGCGCGTATTTTCGAGCCACGATCCCCAGAACTCCGTAAGTCGAAGCAACCGCATTGCACCCTCCCTCGATGGCCAGACGGACAATGCCTTCCGGGTCGAAATACATGGGATTGGGTGCGAAAGAGGCACCCGCAGAATGCTCAATTCCCTGGTCCACTGGAAGAATCGATAGATAACCCGTGCCACCTAGTCGTCCAGTACCAACGAGTCTCTGTAGATTCGCCAAAACACGTACGTTTCTGTCGCTCAATCCGTAAACACGGTCCACGATATCGGGCCCCGGCAAATGAAGCGAATCTTGGGAAATCGTCTGACAACGGTGATTTAGCAAGGCATCGGCTTCTGAGCCGAGCAATTCGACCAAGTTTTTCATGGAACTACCACCTCAGTACGGGGAATAAATGGCAATCGACTTAGCTTTCTGCATTGATTATAGCGTTTTTCATGCCGATCTTGATGGTTACTCATCTACTCCCTCAAAACCGCTTCTCCTGCCAGTTGTAACAGGAGTCATAGAAGATTTCGGTTTTTCGCAGCATCTTTGGGCTTCGATCAGGTTATAGATTTGGCACATCAGTGTGCGGATCTGGCACAACTGAGAAGCTTGCCTGTAATGCGAATTCCAAGCATTGGGTTGCAATTTCAACGCAAAATCCTGTGACAAAAGTAAATATCCGGTTCTTCAGAGCGGACACGGTTGCTTGCACCTTGCATGCTGCGAGAAAGCCTGAGTTGAACCCGCTGAACTCAACTTCTCTTGAGGCCATTGATGCGGGTGGAACGCCATTTGCGTTTGGGTCCATCGAGTAAATCTTTTGACCAATTTTCTTAAGCCAAGCATCGCTCGAATCCTGAGCCAGGTTAACGATCGATTCTGTGAACTAAAGGATATGCTGTGAGCGACCACCGATATACAACCCTTGACGGTAATGAAGCGACCGCCTTGATTGCCCACGCGACGAATGAAGTCATTGCCATCTACCCAATCACGCCAGCCTCGCCCATGGGTGAGTATTGCGATACTTGGTCCTCAAGTGGAAAACGCAACATCTATGGCACAGTGCCCGAAGTGATTGAGATGCAGAGCGAAGCAGGTGCCGCCGGCGCTGTCCATGGCGCCCTACAAGCGGGGGCGTTGAGCACGACCTTCACTGCCTCACAAGGTTTGTTGCTCATGATTCCCAATATGTTCAAGATTGCGGGTGAACTGACTCCCACGGTCTTCCATGTCTCGGCAAGGACATTAGCAACGCATGCCCTGTCAATCTTTGGCGACCATAGCGATGTAATGACGGTTCGAAGCGCCGGCTGGGCCATGTTGGCAAGTAACTCTGTCCAAGAGGCACACGACTTTGCCTTGATCTCGCAATCGGCCACTTTTAAATCTCGTGTACCATTTCTCCACTTCTTTGACGGTTTTCGAACTTCGCACGAAGTAAACAAGATTGAGACGATTCCAATTGAGCATATTCAGGCCATGCAAGCCACGGAATTGATTCAAGCCCACCGTGATCGGGCGATGGACCCCGATCGACCAGTACTGAGAGGCTCCGCTCAGAATCCCGATGTCTTCTTTCAAGCTCGCGAAGCATGCAACTCTTTCTATTTGGCTGTGCCAAGAATTGTCCAGGAAACAATGGATCACTTTGCCCAATTGACGGGTCGAAAATATCATCTTTTTGATTACGTCGGAGCCGAAGACGCCGAGAGAGTCATTGTGATGATGGGCTCCGGTGCTGGGGCAGTCGAAGAAAGGGTGCAAAGTCTGACCCAAACAGGTGAGAAGGTAGGACTGGTAAAAGTGCGCTTGTATCGGCCGTTCGACCGAGAAGCTTTCCTGGCCTCGCTGCCAAAAACTGTTCGAAGAATAGCAGTTCTCGATCGCACGAAAGAACCTGGTGCCATGGGGGAACCCTTATACCAGGATGTTCTTACCGCATTCTTCGAATCCAGAGAAAACAATGCTACTTCTCAATCTGAGTTGCCGCATATCATCGGCGGTCGCTACGGTCTGTCGTCCAAGGAATTCACTCCTGCGATGGTTGCCAGCATCTATGACGAACTCTCTGAAGAATCCCCTAAGCAGCATTTCACCGTTGGTATTCGTGACGATGTTACACATTTGAGTCTTTCTTGGGATCCAGATGCTGTCCATGAAGCCGATGACGTAAAGCGAGCAGTCTTCTATGGACTAGGAAGTGATGGAACGGTCGGAGCCAGTAAGAACTCGGTAAAAATAATTGGCGAACATACCACGATGTATGCCCAAGGTTACTTCGTCTACGATTCCAAGAAAGCCGGTTCGATTACCGTTTCTCATCTGAGATTCAGTCCGAGACCCATCAATTCAACCTATCTCATCGAACGTGCCAACTTTGTCGCATGCCATCAATTCAGTTTTCTTGAGAAAATGGATGTTCTCAAAGTTGCCGGCCCTGGTGCTACGGTCCTTCTAAACAGCCCTTACAGCCCGAAGGAAGTATGGAGCAAGCTACCACAAAATGTCCAACGCCAAATCATTGGCAAGAATCTAAGATTACACGTTGTTGACGCCCTCAAAGTAGCATCAGAGACCGGCATGGGGAACCGTATCAACACAATCATGCAAACCTGCTTCTTTGCATTGGCCGACATTTTGCCTCGGGATCAGGCTATCGAACAAATCAAAAAAGCGATTCGCAAGACTTACGGCAGACGAGGGGAGCAGGTGCTGGAGCAGAATTTTGCAGCCGTCGATGCAGCACTGGCTGCTTTGCATGAAGTGCAAGTCCCCGTGATGTCGCTGAAGGAATTGCCTGTTGAACCGGTGCTTGACGGCCACAGCGATTTCACATTCATTGAGAGGGTGACCAAGGCTCTGTTGGCTGGCAGAGGAGAACTGTTGCCTGTGAGCGCAATGCCAGTTGATGGAACGTTTCCCACGGGCACTGCCCAGATCGAAAAACGGAGCATTGCAACCGAAATACCGATCTGGGATTCCTCGATCTGCATCGATTGCGGTTTGTGCTCACTGGTGTGCCCCCATGCCGCGATTCGCATGAAAGTTTTCCCAGAAGCGACACTTTGTAATGCTCCACAGGGATTTGAATCCAAGGCTTGGCGTGACAAAGAGCAACCGGAACATCTCATGACGATTCAAGTTGCACCAGATGATTGTACAGGGTGTGGCGTATGTGTTGACGTCTGTCCAGCAAGAAGTAAGGAAGCGGTTCGCCATAAAGCCATCAACATGGAACCCAAGGATGACCACCTGGAAAGAGAACGGGCTAATTTCGATTTCTTCCTGAATATTAAAGAATCCGATCGCACCCAACTTAAAATTGACACCGTCAAAGGTTCCCAATTGCTTGAACCCCTGTTTGAATTCTCCGGTGCATGTGCCGGCTGTGGTGAGACGCCTTATCTCAAACTCATGAGCCAAATGTTCGGGGATCGCACCTTAATAGGCAATGCCACAGGTTGCTCATCCATTTACGGAGGCAATCTCCCTACAACACCGTGGACTACCAACGCTCAAGGTCGGGGTCCTACCTGGAATAATTCGCTCTTTGAGGACAATGCCGAATTTGGCCTGGGTTTGCGGTTGGCCCTCGATGCGAAATATGAATATGCCCAATCGCTCATGGCAAAATGTGCCGAAAATCTGGATCCCGAATTGGTCCAAGGGTTGCGTGAGTCGCTATCCACCAGCGAAGAAGAATTAGAGATTCAAAGGAAGCGAGTCGAGTCGTTGCGTAAGCAACTTGCCAAAACGGATATGCTCGCTGCACAAGCCCTCGCAGCGATTGCAGACGTTTTCGTGCGACGAAGTGTATGGATTGTAGGTGGCGATGGTTGGGCCTACGACATCGGCTTTGGCGGACTCGACCACGTCTTGGCTTCTGGTCGCGATGTGAATGTCCTCGTACTCGATACGGGTGTCTATTCCAACACTGGAGGCCAGGCATCCAAATCAACCCCTCGCGCTGCAGTAGCAAAATTCGCGTCGGGAGGGAAACAGGCCCGCAGAAAAGATCTTGGCATGCTCGCTGTCTCGTATGGGAACGTCTACGTTGCTCAGATTGCCATGGGCGCGAACCCGGCTCAGACGATTCGGGCCTTTGCTGAAGCGGAATCGTATCCGGGTCCGTCACTTATCTTGGCATACAGTCATTGCATCGCTCATGGGATCAATATGGCAACTTCGATGACGCACCAGAAGGACGCGGTGCAATCGGCTTTCTGGCCGTTGTATCGATACGACCCCCGAGAAGCGAGAACCGATGGACAGCCATTTCATCTTGACAGCAGAGCTCCTCGCATGACCTTCCGCGACTTTGCCATGAAGGAGGCTCGTTTCGGTATGTTGGCACGTTCCAATCCTGAAGAAGCTGACCGTCTTTTTAAGCTGACTCAACAGGATATAAACGATCAATGGCACTACTACGAACAAATGGCTGGTATAGAGCGAACCATTTCAGACTAACCAAATATATCACAAGTGAAACATTATTAAGGGTAGGGAATTACGATGAGCATTGAACTTTCGACTACCTATTTAGGAATGAAACTCAAGAACCCGGTTGTTGCCTCTGCTGGGCCGCTTACTGGTAACTTAGATGCGCTCCGTCAATTGCAAGACTGTGGAGTTGCTGCAGTTGTCATGCCTTCGCTGTTTGAGGAACAAATAGAACATGATGAAGCTGAGATCGATCGACTGTACCGATATCAGGCTGATTCCTACGCGGAATCACTTTCCTATTTTCCAGAGACGGAGCACTACAGCAAGGGACCTCAAGAATACATGGACCTTCTCGAAGAAGCCAAGAATATTTTGTCGGTTCCAGTGATAGCAAGTCTCAATGGTCACACCCCAGGTGGCTGGACACGCTATGCACGAATGCTCGAATCTGCGGGTGCAGATGCGCTGGAATTAAATATCTACTTTGTCCCAACTGACTGTGGGATGGATGCGCAGGAGGTCGAACAGCGCTACGTCGATTTGGTAGCCAGTGTACGCCAATCAATCGAAATTCCGCTGGCAGTCAAGATTGGTTCGCAGTTCACGAGTATCCCCAATATTGCCTACCGACTAATGACCGTCGGTGCCGAGGGCCTGGTGCTCTTTAACCGGTTCCTGGAACCTGATCTCGACCTCGAAGCTCTGCAAATCGTGCCAGATTTGGTGCTAAGCCAACCTTATGAAGTGCGGTTGCCCTTGCGTTGGATCGCCATACTGCGTGACCAGTTGCAATGTTCTTTGGCTGCTACCAGTGGAATTCATCATGCTTCTGACGTGAGTCGGGTACTCCTGGTAGGCGCAGACGTTGCGATGCTGACCACTGCATTACTGAAGAAGGGACCGCGCCACATAGAGACAATACTAGTTGATCTCGTGAATTGGCTATCCGAGAACGAATATGTGTCTGTAGAACAGCTTAAAGGCAGTATGAGCCGGGCCAATTGTCCTGATCCCAGCGCATTGGAGCGAGCGAACTATATGAAGGCATTGACAACCTACACGAAGGAATATTGGTACCCTTGAACAATGATATCGATCGACCCAGATCGGCGTGAGGAGATAACGATGGGACTCTATGAAAATATCCGCTCTGAAAGGGTCAGCAGGCTCTCACTTCGTGACCCTGTTGTTGTACATGAGAATGCCACAGTGCGTGATGCAATTGAGGCAATGCGCCTTAATCAACTTGGATGCGCTATAGTGACCGATCGGAATAGAGTGCCCCAAGGACTGTTTCCCGAGTCAGAAGTGACTCGGTTGATCAGCAAGAATTCAGCAGCCTTGGATGAGCCGGTCACACAATATCTCAAAACAGATTGGCCAACTGTTTCAATGACCGACCCCATTGCCCGCGTATTGGAAGCATTGGAATCTCACAATGTGCGATTCCTGATTGTGGTCGATGAACAGGGACAATTAGCTGGTTTGACTGGTCAAAAGGGGCTTATGGAATATGTGGCAGAGCATTTTCCCGGCCAGGTTATCGTTCAACGAATTGGCGGCAACCCCTATCCTGTCGAACGCGAAGGAGCCTAACCATGACTGACAAACGACGTCCCGCAGAGTCTGGAGAATTTCAAGATCCGCTTGAAAATTATGATCCCAAAATCTATTCGGATCCGTTAGAGAAGGCATTGGCGGAAGAAAGTGTTGCTGCGATTCAGTATCGGCCAGCAGCCTTTGCGACCCCAAACACCCCTATTCACAAGGCAGTCGAGCAACTTGCAAATCTCCATGTCGCTTGTTTGCTCATAGAGGAAGAAAAACGGCTCATTGGTGTCTTCTCTGATCGTGACGTGCTAGACAAAGTGGCATTGGAATTTGATCAGATAAAAGACAAGCCTGTGAGCGATGTGATGACAAAAGACCCCGCATTCGTATACGAATCCGATTCATCAGCTGCAGCTTTATCGGTAATGGCCGTTCTTGGTTTTCGCCATGTCCCGGTTATTGATGTCAAGCATAAGGCACTCGGCATAATCAGTCCGCAACGTGTAACAACCTTCTTGCGAAAGCATTCGCTCGGTTAAAAATCAAAGTCAACAAACTATCAACCCAATTACAGATGGCTGAAGTGTCATGCATTTCAGTAAGAGAGGTGACCCATGAGTGAGAAAAACTTAATATCCAAGCTGAAAAAAAGCCGTTTTTTTAGCAATATGAATGCTGAGGATCTCGAAAAAGTTGCCGAAATCTGCCGCGAAGTAGATATTCCACAACGCACGGTTATCTTCGAAGAATACGATCGCGCCAAAGAGGTCTACATCATCCTCAGAGGACAAGTCTCTTTGGCGATTTGCGAGCCCAAGCAGAGTTGTCGACAGATTGCCATTGTTGGAGATGGGGACCTGGTTGGTTGGTCAGCCCTGCTGGGAAGAACCCGCCTTTCAGATACTGCCAGCACTTTGAATCCCGTCAAAGCATTGGTCTTCGATGGCGACAAATTGTCGAAGTTTTGCTCCGATCATCCATCATTCGGCTTCGAGTTCATGCGGCAAGCGGCAAGCGCTCTGGCGCTACGATTGGGTGGGACACGCTTGCAATTGCTCCAAATGTGTGGCTCATTACTGCCCCTTACGGGACAGCAGATTGAGAGTGACTAATTCTAAGTGCTTTATCAGTGCTGGAACTCATGCGATCAAAGATCATAGTTAAAGATGTGCTAGTGTGATAAGGCAAAGGACTTGTGTGTGACTTGCCCTATCTTAGTCCGCTCTATCGAAGGACAAAATTAGATGTCTTATGCCCATCTGTTATACCTGGCTGCCAGTTCTTTTTCACAATCTTCGCTCTTTGCCGTAGCTGACGGGATCGATTCTTCGATACGACCCTTACCATGGTGGTGGCACGTCACCTGGGTCTGTGCCATCATTGCTTTGGTAAGCGCGGCTAGCTTCTATCGCTGGATTATGAACCAGAGCGAAGGAAATGAGCGAATGCAAGAGATCGCCCGCTATGTTCGCGATGGTGCCTATGCCTATTTGCATCGCCAGTACCGTGTAGTGACGATCTTTTTTATCGTCATATCGGTTCTACTTGCTATTATGGCGTTCGGCTTACAGGTGCAACATCGTCTGGTTCCCTTTGCGTTCCTTACAGGTGGTTTCTTTTCGGGCCTCGCAGGATTCTTTGGGATGAAAACCGCTACGAGTGCCTCAGCTCGCACAGCCCAAGGTGCAAGCTATTCGCTCGACCAAGGATTGAAGCTCGCATTCCGCGCAGGTGCAGTAATGGGACTTACTGTGGTTGGCCTCGCAATGCTCGATATAAGCTTGTGGTTTTTATATCTCTACAAGTTTCATCATGTGCTTTTCGGTGGTGAACCGATGAGCCTCGAAACGATCACCGTTGTGATGCTTTGTTTTGGAATGGGGGCCTCGTCGCAGGCACTCTTTGCACGTGTCGGAGGTGGAATCTACACCAAGGCCGCCGACGTGGGGGCAGACCTGGTAGGGAAAGTCGAAGCTGGTATCCCTGAAGACGATCCCCGCAATCCAGCCACCATTGCCGACAATGTCGGCGACAACGTCGGCGATGTTGCCGGAATGGGAGCCGACCTGTATGAATCCTATGCCGGCTCGATCCTCGCCACGATGGCATTGGGTGTGGCTGCCGTCAGCTTCGGAGGTGTACCCGAAGGATTTGAAAGTGCGTTCTCAGCACAACTGGCTTTCTTGAGCGGACCCATGGTGCTTGCAGCTCTAGGTATTCTGCTATCCCTGGCCGGCATCTTTCTCGTGACTACCAAAGAAGGTGCCACGATGAAGGATTTGATGTGGTCGCTGAATAAAGGAATATGGGGATCGAGCGCATTGGTTGTAGCAGTGGCCATCGTGATCATGCCCATGTTACTTCCTGCCAGTGTTGCTTGGGGAGTAGTGAGTGCCATAACCATCGGACTCCTTGTAGGGCTTGTTATTGGCTACGGCACCGAGTTCTATACCTCCGCTGAATTCAAACCAACTAAAGGCATTGCCGATCAGGCGGTTTCAGGCACTGGCCCCTTGATTATCGATGGCATCGCAGCAGGATTGATGTCTACGTGGATTCCAATCACAGCTGTGTGTGTGGGAATGATGGTGTCTTTTGCCATGTGTCGTGGATTTGAAAACTTGGCCATGGGCTTGTACGGTGTGGGCATGGCTTCGGTGGGAATGCTGTCCACATTGGGAATTACGCTTGCCACTGATGCTTATGGACCCATCGCAGACAACGCAGGAGGCAACGCTGAAATGGCAGGTCTGGCCAAAGAAGTTCGTGAACGAACCGACGCTCTCGACTCCTTGGGAAATACCACCGCTGCTGTGGGCAAAGGATTTGCCATCGGCTCAGCTGCCCTCACATCCCTCGCCTTACTTGCTGCATACATCGAAGAAGTTCGCGTTGGGATTCACCGCGAGGCTGCGGCTGTTTATCAAGTTGAAGAGGGTGCAGACTACAACGTTCTTGACCTAGGTTTTGGAAAATATGGGCTCTTTTTCCCCGGCTCCGATTCGAGCCATCTCGGGAATTACACGATCAGTGCTATCCGCAGTACATCGGACAACTCGGTGGAGGTTATGGTCAACGGCGAGCCCGTGGGCATGATCATCAATCACATAGGTGCTTCCGTGAAACCCTCAACCGCTGATCCTGCTATCTCCGAACTCATCGCGACAACGCCCGCTGGTTTGTTCGATTTTATGGAATACTATGAGGTCACTTTGATGAATCCCAAAGTACTCGTGGGGATTTTCGCTGGTGTTTTGATGGTTTTTGTCTTTGGGGCGATGACGATGAAGGCTGTCGGTCGAGCCGCCATGGCCATGGTGATGGAAGTTCGCCGCCAGTTTCGTGAACTGCCAGGAATCATGGAGGGAACGACAACTCCCGATTATGCCCGTTGCGTGGCCATATCTACTGCCGGTGCTCAACGCGAAATGATCCGCCCTTCACTTCTGGCTGTGCTGGCACCGGTGCTGGTCGGCTTGTTGCTCGGTGTGGCTGGAGTGATGGGCCTCTTGGTGGGAGGACTCTGTGCTGGATTTGCGATGGCAGTTTTCATGGCCAATGCTGGCGGGGCTTGGGACAATGCGAAAAAACTCATTGAAACCGGCCAGCATGGTGGCAAAGGATCCGACCCACACAAAAGCGCTGTCGTGGGTGACACGGTAGGTGATCCATTCAAAGATACGACCGGTCCGTCGCTCAACATTTTGATCAAGTTGATGAACATGGTGAGCATTGTATTCGCAGGTTTGGTGGTAAAGTTTGCACCCGAGATTGCTGCCTTTCTCGGCATGGGGCATTAAGTATATTCCGACATAGTTTCCCAAGGAGAACTCCCATGGACATCCATCTCTATCTGATGTGCTATCGCACTGAAGCACTCGTTGCTTCGCAATTGGAGGCTGAGGAGTTTGGTCAGTACATGGCCGTCGGGACACGCAAGAAGACATTCGGGAATGTGGTATTTTTTGAAATCGATCCCAAGTTTCGTTCTCCCGATTTGCATCTCGATGAGGTAGAGGCAAAATGCAAGGCCCGTCCCGATGGCACACCACGGCGGAGCAAGTACATGAGCCTATATCGCGTGATGGAACGCATCCCGCTTTCGGCTTACGGCAAACTTCACTTGACGACTCGAGATGGCCGAGTACTGTCGCTTGATGGAAGGGAATTCGAGGAAGAACCGACATCGAAGGGGCCCTTCATGTATGCCGAGTTGTGCCCATTAACCTCTCGGGTCGTGTCGCATTTAAGCCCCAAGGCATTCACTCAGCGGATTACCGATTCCGCTACCACCGTCTATGTACCGCGCATTTTTTTCGCCGAGACGCTAGTGGAACTCGACAGCGAAGGGCGCCTGGCAAGTTATCTGCCCTATGCCAATCCAGGCCATATCGAAGACTGTCTTCGCGAAGTGGAAGAACATCCTAACAAGCTTAGCAAAACAGTCGATCGCAATCCGCCTCTCCAAGCCTTTTATCGCACAATTGCCTCGGGGTTTTATTTGGGGGACTCGACGGGAATTAAATTCTACCGATATCCCGATGTGGCTACCCTTGATGCAGATCACCATAAATGGTGGCGATCCGCTTCGATGGGATAAGAGATCAAGAGGCAAAGCGGGAAATACCGAATCACGCACTCTCTTCCGAGTCCGGAGAAATACCGTGTTTTTCCAATAATCGATACAACGTTCGACGACTGATACCCAGTGAGCGAGCCGTCCGGGCCTTGTTCCCTCGATATCGACGAAACGTCTCCACGATGTGATTGCGATTGATCGTTTCCAGGTCTGCATCAGAATTGGGCGTATGGATAGGAGTTTCATTCGCAGAACGCAAGATTTCCGGAGGCAGATTTTCAGCGACCAGCGTATTCTCCTCCGCCAATACCTTGGTTCGCTCGATGGCATTTCGAAGTTGTCGAACGTTCCCAGGCCAACTGTAGTTTTCCAACAATTGCAAAAAGTGGTTGTCCCAGTTCCACCCCTTTCCGGCAAAATGACGAACCAACTGAGGTATGTCTCCGCGTCGCTCGCGCAGAGGAGGCAACAGGATTGTGAGCACGTTGATACGATAGTAAAGATCTTCCCTAAATCGACCTTTTTCAATTTCTGCGCTGAGGTCGCGATTCGTTGCTGCCAATAGGCGAACATTCACGCGACGTTCCTTCACCGAGCCAACCCGCCGGAGCGAACCATCTTCGAGCACTCGCAACAGCTTGGCCTGCAATCCCCCTGCCAACTCACCAATTTCATCGATAAACAAGGTTCCCCCGTCGGCAACTTCAAACAAACCCGGCTTGCTGGCAATCGCTCCAGTGAAAGCCCCTTTTTCATGGCCGAAGAGTTCGCTTTCCAGCAAACTTTCTGGCAAGGCAGCACAATTAATCACCACCAACGGCTTGCCTGCAAAACGACTGGCACGATGCAACGCTTTGGCGACTAGTTCCTTACCCGTACCGCTTTCTCCCTGAATCAATATCGGTTTGTCTGTTTCGGCGGTTCGCTCGATGAGGCGAAACACTTCGGTCATCGGTTCGCAATTGCCCACGATGTGGGTACTGCGTTGCTCGCGTTCCAAGGCAACTCGCAGTTGAAGATTTTCCTTGCTCAGGCTCTGGCTTTGCTCAAGAAACGCGGCTTGATATGCATCTTCGATAATTGCCTGATCAAGATCGAGAAGTTTATTCAATGATTGAATGGTCAGCAAGAGTTCGTCAGGTGAGTCTTGCCAGGTTTCAGACAACAAACGGATCAAACCGTTGCGCATCCGAGAAAGTGCTACGCACGTATAAACCTGATCCAATCCGATGGAAACGTGTCTCTGCCCGACCTTGTTCCGCAGGGCAAGATAGTCGGCATCGTAAGGACCTGTGAGTAGCTGACGGAGCCACTGCCGAAGTGAGGATTTTAGTTGGGCAACTTGCGTCTCACCCCCGGTTATTACCTGAGAGGCCGCAGGATGCTTGCTGATTTCTTCGTAAAAATCATCAATGATCTTCGCCGAGCGGCCCAGCAGGCGCTCTCTTACAGCTGCTATTCGTAAGGCGTCACCATCGCTCCAGGCAACATAATTCTGTAGATCCAGGTATTTTTCGTGGCCTTCAAGCGGCTGCATGTGCCATATTCCTCGACGATCAGCGATTTGTTACAGGTGCGCCACTTTCACACTGAGTGTGCGATATAGCCCACTATGAATTGCTACGGTAGCACTGTGATGTGCTAATTCCTAATGCTTTGATGTATATTGTCTTTGGTCCAGAAGTTGCAGATTAGTACACCGAATTCTCTTTTCGTTGGGCAGGCTTAACAGGGAGGCCTTGACAATGAACATCCCTGAAAGAAAAAAACGAGGTTTTCGAGACATTCGGCGTGCGATTCAGCGGGAAGGAGAGGAAATTGTTGCAAGTGCGCAATGCCGCCTGGAACGCCACTTTATGTTTAAAGGGCATATCAGTGGGCTTAGCTTGAGTTGTCAAGCGGGGATATTGAGGATAACGGGCAAACTGCCGTCCTTTTATCTCAAGCAGGTATTACAGACTGCGTTGCGTGATCTTCCCGGTGTCGAGCGAATCGAGAACCAAGTAGCAGTAGTAGCCTCCAATGGCTTGAGCAGTGCAGCAACTGCTACAGAGAATAAGGAGACTATTTCATGATTATCTCCAACCGATTGAGCCACCTCCGTGTTGCGGACGCCATGACCCGTAATGTCGTGACAGTGAGTGCGAATAGCACCATGGCCGAGGCGGCGGATAAATTATGCCACCATCAAGTCACCGGCGCACCGGTGATTGACGAACACGGATACTGCGTGGGAGTTCTCAGTGGTTCTGATTTTATTCGCCTCAAGGCCGAAGAAATCGAAGGCAGCGACTTGCGTCATGTCCTCTCGACGCATCACCCAGAAGGGCTCTACAGCATCGACGAGATGGGACACGATTTAGTTCGAAGACGCATGTCGTCCGCCGTACAAACCATTAATGAGAACACTCCTTTATTGACCGCTGCACGATGTCTCTGCAACGAACACATCCATCGTCTGGTAGTCGTTGACAAGCAAGCACGGCCCGTTGGAGTACTGACAAGTCTCGACCTCGTAGCAACACTCCTGGCGATCGCGGAGGAATAGACAGTCACATTATTTTGTTGGAGGAAAATTCCATGGTATCGCTTCACCCAAAACACGTTTTGGTTCCCACAGATTTCTCCGACCAAGCTAATAAAGCCGTTGACGATGGCTTGGCAATGGTGGAAGACCCACAGGATTTAACCGTACTCCATGTCGCGCCTGCGCTCAGTAGTTTCTTGGAGGGCGACCCCCTGGTTGGAGTGAATATGGTGAGCGACAAAGACCGTGCCCAGCACCTTCTTGAGATGCTGCACAAGAAGTTTTCTGGCAAGCAATTCAAGAATGTGAACTTTAAAGTCGCTTTTGGCACCCCTGCCGAAGAGATCACCAAAGCGGCTGAAAAGGAAAAAGCCGATCTGATTATGCTTCCTTCACATGGTAGAACGGGTCTGGCACGAATAATGATCGGATCAGTAGCCGAGCGCGTCGTCCGACTGGCCCACTGCCCCGTCCTCGTGCTACGCGAGTAAGTACCGAGAATGATCGAAACTATGATATGGGCTGCTCACAAATTGACCTTGGTTCCGCGTGGCACATTGCAATGAATTGCACACACCAGGGCTCGGGCGCTCTACTGCTTTTACATCTTCCACCTATGAGGCCCTATTGTCTCAAAAAGTGTGAATCACAGCCTTTGTGGAAAGCGCGAGTTATGATATCAGAAGAACCTTAGCTCCTTCAATCGATTGGTTCTTCAAATCGAACACAGCCTGATTCGCTTCCTCAAGTCGATAAGTTGTAACTCTCGGACGCAGGGGCATTTCTGCCGCTAAAGGGAGGTACTCTTCAATATCGTAGCGAGTTATGTTGGCGACCGTCTTGATCTCTTTCTCTAGCCAGAGATGTTCCTGATAATCAAGATTTAACAAGACTTGCTTATCATTATCCATCTTTCGAATAGCGTTTATCACGAGGCGACCACCAGGACGAAGGTTGGCAAGCGCCTCGATGATAGGCTTCCATGCAGGTGTGGTATCAATAATCGCGTCGAGTAAATGGGGAGCACGGTCGGTCGTGTCTCCCGTCCAGTGTGCCCCTAACTGCTTAGCAAATTCACGCTCCAAGGGATCACGAGCAAACACGTACAAAGTTGCGTTCGGAAAAGAATGCCGCACCAACTGAAGCACAAGATGAGCCGATCCGCCGAAGCCAGTGAGACCCAATCGCTGCCCATCCTGAAGCTGTGTGAGTTTTAATGCGCGGTAGCCAATGGCACCAGCACATAACAATGGCGCAGCCTCTTCGTCTGAGAATACGGATGGAATGGAATAAGCGTAGAATTCTGGTACCGTCATGTACTGAGCGTAACCACCGTGGGCATCCCTTCCCGTGGCACAAAACGATGAGCTGAGGTTTTCGTATTGCTCGCCGGTCGATGAATGAATCCAGCCGACACCTACTCTATCGCCTTTGCGAAAACGTGAAACCCTACTTCCCAAATTGACTATACGCCCAACGACTTCGTGACCCAAAATGATTGGCAGCTTAGTCGGCGCAGCTCGACCTTCGATTTCATCCAATTCGGTGTGACAGACTCCACAAGCAGCCACGCGCAGTAGTAACTCATCGGGCCCCGGTTCTGGCTTAGGCCATTCGACCAGATCGAGTGGTGAATCGGTCTCAGACAGCGAAGCGATTCTCGAAAGTACCATTGCCTTCATGGTTACCGTTCCACATGAGGTTGTTAATTGCTTTCGTCCAAATGGTCCCAACCAAGCGGTCGGTCAACTTGAGATCACCGGCTCCGCTGTGATTTACTCAGGCTTCTTAAATAGATCGAGAAAGCGGTCCTCGTAATCTGCAAACACCTCTAATCGGTCGAGTTCGCGTTTCAATTCATATGCCTTTGAACGGTCCTGAGTGGCTTCCTCGAAGAGTCTCTCGATGTGGGATTCATCCCGCGCGCTCAGTCGTTTAGCCTTGATAGATTCACCATACAATTCACTCTCGTCTACATTTTGAGACTCAATTACCTCTAATTACATCATAGTGTATTGTTTGACATGCCCTCTTGTGAGTGAGATAGGATTTAAGCATAGCCGTCATTGAGTACCACCTATTTTCCCACGATCGAGATGCTGAACTCGTGTTCGGCCGCAAGCTGGACGGCATAGTTTGTATCAGCGGAATCGACGTCTACAAAACATATTTCCCCCTAGACATGTTGAACCCCTCGTTCTCATGACACCGAGCTGATTGACGTTGGTGAAAAACCTTCCTGTTGTCGACTTTCCTCAACTCTGGTCCGGGGAAACGACACATTTACAAATCAACAGTAAATCTGCCAATTGTTGGTTGCTCGATATTGCAAAACTCATCAAACTTCATCCTGATTGCTTCGTGGTGTGTGTTCCCTTCAAAGACGATCTCTTCATCTTTGCTCAAATTCTCGTCGACAATTGTTTTCATGCGGTATTGCGAGCCGAACGGTGGCAACGCACCGAGTTCACAATCGGGACATTGCTGGGCGATTTCAGCTTCCGATGCCATCTCCAACACGCAGTCACCAGCCACTCGCGATGCTTGTTCGATGTCGACCGCTTTGTTCGCCGGCAAAACGGCAACAACGTACGCATTGCCACCACTTTTCTTCAAAAGCACTGTCTTTGCAACTTCGCGACCTGGCACATGGATCGTAGCCGCCAATCGTTGAGCATCATGAGTTTCGGTGTGCGGCACGAGTTCATATGCAACGTTCTGCTTGCTCAGATAATCTGTGACCTTCATCGTGACCTCCTTTCCAGGCCCGGTTTTAGGCCTGTTTTTTATTGGTGATCATTGGACCAGCAGCACTGTTCACACTACTCTATAAAGCAACTCGCAGCAACTCGCATACCGATCTCGCTGATAAGACCAGTTCACCAGATCCTGGCACAAGAATTCAGTGCCTAAAACCCCCATACATTCACTCTCCCTAGCCTAACCTCTATCACTCCAAGGACATTTGCTTTACATCTTAATGCGTACTAACGTGGAGGAACCTTTGCTTGAATCGCCTTCAATATACTGCGAGTTGGTCAGCACGTGCGATTTGACGCACCAAGCGCAACGAATCGACGCGCCTCTGGTTCTTGAAATTTTAAGTGACGCTGAATTGGGAAATGGGGGGAGGAGGTAAATTCACGGTTAGTTAGGAAAACTAGCCGACTTGGCCAGCATTCTTCCATTACCCAACGCGAGGGGATAAAGATGGGGCGAATTCTGTCCGCAGCAAACTCTTACCCAGTTTGTAGTGACTCCAGGAACGTTTACAAAAGGAAGACCCAGTAAGCCGTAAGGCGATAGCC
Organism: uncultured Planctomycetaceae bacterium; assembly: GCA_937925545.1. Taxonomy (GTDB): domain Bacteria; phylum Planctomycetota; class Planctomycetia; order Pirellulales; family Lacipirellulaceae; genus Bythopirellula. The sequence goes on along the minus strand of CALALR010000001.1, from coordinate 86,331 downwards.
TCGGGTGACTTCAATTCCAAGCCCAAACACAGGTTCACCCGATGCTAGCGCATTCGGCTCACGATTTTGAAACCACTTCTAATCTCTTCGCTGCCATCCCGCCCGGCCTCCAGCCATTGGGTTCCTGCCCAGAAATGAACTGATAACGATCTCCACCTATTGAAGGGATGAGAGGAAAGCCTTGTCACCCTTCGATAGGCAAACACAAATTAATACTTGGAGATGAGAATTTCGATTCCAGGCTGCATTGCTTCTCTCCATTGTGCATCGAGTTGGGGAACGTATTGGGGATCGTTCTCTTTAACTGATTCGCACAGTGCATCGAGCCACAGATCGTAAAGATGGGATTTGATGTCGGTCCCGCGACGACTATGTCGCTCGCCCAGTTTTTCCAATTCCTCATGAACTAATTCTTTGTTGATATTGTACTGGATCATCATCAGCAGCGACTCTCGCAACATCCGTTTTTGTCGCTCAAAGTCGGTGTGACGGAATTTTTCCGCAACTTCTGGAGATTTGGCCAGGAATCTATGGTAGAAGGTGTCAACAAACTTTTCTCCGTACATACAACGATGATAACTTGCTGTGACGGCATCTATGGTTGTTGGCAGCATGGCAGATTTATCAAGCAACTAAAATTTGCAAGCCCTTAAATAAAACCTAACTTCTTCTGTGACGGGCAGAGTAAACATTTTTTGCGAAAATCTTTATTGTCGCCATAATAACCCTTGAGGAGAAAGCACAATCCCCGTCATCACGTTTCATCTTATCATATTCTTCCAGTCTTCGACTATCTTGGTCGTTCTTGCAACAGTAAGTTCGTTGTGTCGATGTGCCCAGACAACAAAATACATGATACGAGTCTCCAAAAATCGTAGTTTTATGAACCCACTTTTAGCCGTGTGACAAGCCAACCTAAAACAATCATCACACATGGGCCAATCACAATAACCAGGAACGGATTGAAAGGGCTCGCATAAGTGGCGAGAGATTCAGGCCAATAAGGACTTTTGGAGAAGGTCATCCAAGCGATGAGTGCCATGGCAACAGCAAGAATTAGGATAGCTCCCTTGTTTCTGATGGCAGGCACCATCAAACCCAACAGGAAAAGGCCTATGATCACCGCTCCCAAAACTCCAGACAAGAGCCACCAAACATCGAGGGCACTTTCGGTGAGTCGAACCAGCATAAGACTCATCGCTGTCCCCAACGCACCCCAAATGATGGTCGCTCCCCGTAATACCCCTACGCTCTCGACCTCGGTAGCATTCGCTTTCCACAGCCTCTTGTAAAAGTCGCTCATGACCAATGTGGCAGATGAATTGAGCGAAGTAGAAACGGTGCTCATGGCGGCGGCGAAGACAGCAGCAATCAATAAGCCGCGTGCTCCCTGTGGCAGATTGGAGGCGATGAAATGAGGAAAAACTCGATCTCCTAACTGCGCTTCTGTCAGTTCCTCCGCTTTCTGCTGGAGTTGCTGCTGATAATCAGGCGAATCGGTCGATACGCCAGCCTGCATCAATTTCTGCTGGGCGACTATCACTCGGACCTCCTCGGTATCAGATGGATGCATCTCATAGTATGCGAACAGGGCAGTACCGATGAAAAGAAACAACGCACTCACGGGAACATAGAGCAATCCTCCAAACCAAACGCTTTTGGCTGCTTCTCGGTCTGTTTCTGCGGCGAGGTAGCGCTGTATATAACTCTGGTCGATGCCAAAATTCCTCAAGTTGTCGAATAAGCCGAAGGCCAAAAGAACCCAGACTGTCGGCTCTGAGACATTCAACAGGGAAAGGCTCCCCAGCGAGAATTTTTCATGCTGACTTGCAATCTCAAATACTTCGGCGGGCCCGCCAGGCATGCCCATCAGTAAGATTACGAGTGCCACAATCGCTCCTGCCATAAGCACGATTGCCTGAATCGCATCGGCCCAGATGACGGCCAGAATCCCACCAACAAAGGAATAGGCCGTCACAATCGCGCCTGTAATGACAATCACTCGACGGATATCCCAGCCAAACAGAACTGCCATCGGTAAGGCCATCAGATACATGACCACACCGATTCGAGCAATCTGGTAAAGGAGATAAAAAAAACTGGCGTAGAGCCGGGCCCAGAGTCCAAAGCGTGTCTCCAGCAACGAGTAGGCAGAGACTTCTCCTGAACTGCGATAGAGGGGGACAAAGAATTGCACTGCGATTAAAGCGGCCAACGGAATGCCCAGCGAGTAGACAAACGCATTCCAGTTGTCGACAAAGGCTTTTCCTGGCAAAGCCAGATAGCTGATACTACTCAAATAGGTGGCAAAGATTGATAGTCCACAGAGCCACCCCGAGAGCGATCTTCCACCGACAGTAAACTGATCGGCGGAATCATTCCGCCGCCAGAAGTAGAGCCCGAGGGCCATGATGCCGACGAAATAGCCGATCAGCACGGCCCAATCGATGACAGTGAAAAAGACAACGGCAATCACCTTAAAGCACATTCCTTATCAAATGGGTTTTTAAGGATTTTAATGGAATGCCTAAGGACATCTAGTGCTGCTTTTTTGCAATGGTATGTACCAGTGCAGTTCGGATCACAGGCAAGGACTGTTAGAATAACACATAATCCAATCAAAAGAGCTTCGCCTCCGCCCGAGTGATTTATCAGAGAAGTCCGATTATACTTCCTAAGAGTTTCTCCTTTTATGGGCATCATGCATCATGACAAAGCATCATCACAGCTTGACGTCAAAAAGCAGTGAAGCGGGCCTAAAGGAACAGCAACTTACCCAGGGCAAATATAATCTCATCCTTACCAATACTGCCATCTGGTCGCATGATGGCAACTGGATTTACTACGACGTAAGAAGCGATGCCGCCGGTACTCAGTTTGACGGCCAACGGATTGAGCGCGTCCATGCAGAATCCGGGGAAGTGCAAGTCGTCTATCGGTCGGAAAAAGGAGCTTGCTGTGGCGTTGTGACGGCAAGCTCCGTTGAAGATAAGATCGTCTTCATTCATGGGCCGGAAAATCCAACACCTGACTGGACGTACTCTTTTTGGCATCGGCGAGGTGTCACGGTTCAACCCGGCGTGGGAAAGCCGGCGTTTAATCTGGATGCCCGTGATCTTATAAGTCCCTACACGCCTGGGGCATTGCGCGGCGGAACCCATGTGCACGTATTCAGTGGCGATGGAAAGTGGATCAGCTTCACCTACGATGATCACGTGCTCGCAAACGGTAATCTCGCTGGTGCCCAGCAGAATCAACGCAATGTGGGAGTGGCCGCACCCTACGGACCTGTTTCGGTTCCAAAAACCCATCCTCGAAACCACAATGGTTCAGCATTTTCTGTTCTCGTCACTAAGACCTGGGATACGCCGATTCCTGGCAGCGACGAGATTAATCGAGCACACAGCGATGCTTGGGTTGGAACTCATGGTTATGTTCGTACAGATGGCATTCGGCAAGCACGAGCATTGGCTTTCATAGGAGACACGGTCACCTTAGATGGTAATACGGTTTCGGAATTATTCGTCGTGGATATTCCTGAGGATGTAAGGCTCGCTGGGAACGCACCACTCTGCGGCACTGAAACCACTAGGCCCGCGCCACCGAGTGGTGTGTCCCAACGTCGGCTTACGCATACATCAATGCGCAAATATCCGGGACTCGGTCCAATGCGTCATTGGCCACGCAGCAATCCGGACGGCAGCTTGATAGCCTTCATCATGCGAGACGATGTGGGAATCGCTCAACTTTGGACAATCTCTCCCAATGGTGGTGAGATGCATCAACTCACAGAACATGAATCTCCCATCGAGTCAGCATTTACCTGGCGTCCCGATGGTCGAGCTATTTGCTGCGTAGCAGGGGGGCGAGTCAGCGAAGTGGATGCCTCCAGCGGGGAGATTTCGCATTTAACTGATTTGTCTGCAGTGAAGCCTCGCCCTGAGGCAGTGGTTTACTCCCCCGACGGGTCAAAAATAGCATTCGTGCGTTCAGTAACGAGTGCGGAGGGGACTTTCAACCAAATCTTTGTAGTGACTAGCAGGCTACCTCACAAGTAACGCTTCACCAATCGAACTCAATGATGAGATCGTTCATATCCTGGAAGGGGCGCTGCTTGCGGTTTCGCCGCTATTGCTGAGGGAAACTCATTTTCTCTACCAAGGCAGTAAATTTGGGCTCGTCGCGCAAGTCGTCAAGCCACGCCTCGGTCTGCATGAAGACCAATTCCCAGGATCGTTCACTGAACGCCTGCTCGAGCAAGTTGAGTGCTTGCTCCTTTTCTCCCAAGCCAACGTGTATGAAAGCAACTTGTACTGGGGGCACGTGCCAATGCTCAGACATTTGCTGAAGCTTGCCGAGCACCTGACGCGCTTCTTGTTCACGTCCGGCCACAGCATAGGCGTGGCCCAAGCCACCAAGCACCTCGGCGAGCTCGTCGGAAAGTTCCGCCGCGCGAAGATACGTCGGGATCGCCTTGTCGAACTGCTCCTCCTGGACATAAGCCATGCCCAGCCAGTCATATGCTGGTCCGTATTTGGGATCCTGAGCAATTACCGGTTCGAGCAGCTCGATCATTTTCTGCCAGTCCCGAGCGAAGTAGAAAATCGAGCTCCTCGCGATTGTCATGCCGAGAGAGGAATCGAGCTCGTAGCTTTTCTGGGATTGCTTGAGGGCTTCCTCGTGCCGATTCATGGCAGCCAGATAAAGTGCATACCAATGCCGTGATTCGGGACGGTGAGGTTCCAATTCAGTCGCCAGACGGAGATGATGCTCGGCAGTTGACCAGTCACGCTGGCCAAGCAAGACGATTCCCATGGCGGTATGTGCGGCTGCCAGGTTGGGATTCAGGGCGAGTGCCTTCCTCACAGCCGTCTCACAGCGTGGCATCACTTCTGCGTGGGGCGCGAAACCGTAGCACCACAGAAATATTTGCACGTCGGCTAACCCAACGTAATGGGCTGCCTCGTCAGGTTCGGCTTGGATGGCTGCCTCGATCTGCTTCGAGGAGTTGACAAAACCATCTCGCATTTCTTTGCCGGGATAGCCGAGCGACTCGGTTGGATTATTGGGTTCTGTCCCGTTTGAATCTGGTTCAGGATCCTCCGCTGCAGTTACCGAGACCAAAAACGCAACCATTACCACTGCGCAGCATCCCCGCACAGTGAATTTCAGACAAATGTTCACTAGATTGATTGTGCCCATCAAGAGATTTGTTGGTTAGAAAAGTTAGCAATCGGTTCAGATCCTCCAGAACCGATTTATTGGAGTATACCATTGGGATCAAATTTAATGTACTTCTCAATCTCTTGAAAAGATTATGAAGTCCTCTTAAGGCTATAGCATTTGATCCAGCTAACGTATCTGATACGTCTCTATTGGAGTTGCATTCGAGGAAACAGAATTGCAAATCAGGTAGCAGATTCACCCGTCTCCCAATTCTTGGTCCGCTCGACGGCATCTTGCCAACGAGCCCGGAGTCCTCCCGCTTTTGAAGCGGGCATTTTGGGATCGAATCGGCGGTCGACGTCCCAGTGCTGAGCAATCTCGTCGCGGCTGCTCCAGACGCCACACGCGAGGCCTGCCAAATAGGCTGCGCCCAGGGCAGTTGTCTCGGTAATCGTAGGACGGACTACGGGAACCTGCAGGATGTCTGCTTGAAACTGAAGAAGCGAATTGTTGACACTTGCTCCTCCATCCACGCGCAGCTCGCTCAGGTCGACTCTCGTATCACCACGCATGGCATCCAGCAAGTCGGCAACCTGAAAAACGATTGAATCCACGGCTGCTCGTGCGATATGTGCCGCGGTGGTCCCCCCCGTAATGCCAATGATCGCACCGCGAGCATAAGGATCCCAATGGGGAGCCCCCAAACCTGCAAAAGCGGGAACGAGAAATACCCCTCCACTGTCAGGAACTGAACCGGCGAGGGCTTCCACTTCGGACGAAGTCTTGATGATTCCCAACCCATCTCTCAACCAGCCAACGACGGCCCCTCCCACAAACACACTTCCTTCCAAGGCATATTCAATCTGGTTGCCGAGCTTCCAGGCAACTGTCGTCAACAAGTTGTTCTCAGAAACTGCCGCCTCACTCGAGGTGTTCATGAGCATAAAACAACCGGTGCCGTAGGTATTCTTCGTCGCACCTTTGTCGAAACACGTTTGCCCGAACAGTGCAGACTGTTGATCCCCTGCAATTCCTGCAATCTTAACACCAGCTAATGAGAGCGACGAATCCACGTCTGCAAACACTTCGCTTGAGGGATGGATCTCCGGCAAAATACTGCGAGGAACTCGGAACAATTCCAGGAGCGCATCGTCCCAATCCCCCGAATGAATGTTCATCAGCAATGTGCGGGAGGCATTGGAGACGTCTGTGATGTGCCGGGCACCTCCTGTCAGGCGGGAAACAAGCCAGGTATCGATCGTTCCACAGGCAAGCTTGCCGGCTTCTGCCATCTCGCGAGCCTGCGGCACATGGTCTAAGATCCAGGCGATCTTTGTGCCACTGAAATAGGGATCCAATAGCAGGCCGGTTTTCTCTCGCACGGTTTGTAAATGACCTGCCGAGCGTAATTCCTGGCAGATGCCGGCCGTTCGGCGATCCTGCCACACGATGGCGGGGTGGATCGGCTGCCCCGTTGCTCGATCCCACACGACAACGGTTTCCCGCTGGTTGGTGATCCCTAATGCTGCGATATCCGCAGGATTCAGATTTGCTGAGTCCAGAACGGCCGTGGCCACCTCAAGCTGAGACTTCCAGATTTCTTCGGGATCATGCTCCACCCAACCAGGTTTTGGATAAAACTGCTTGAACTCTTTCTGCTCAATCGCAACGATCTCTCCAGAATCGGAGAATATGATCGCCCGTGAAGAAGTGGTTCCTTGATCGAGAGATAATAGATAAGCCAAGGTATTCTCCTAATTAACTCGAAAATGCTACTCTACACCCACGCCCTGTTTTACCGTTGTGGGCACGGTGTTCCTCCCCGTTGGTAATAGTATCTGCTGCTCAGAATCCGCTAGTTCAGAGAGAGATTCTCGCAGGTATTTTGGACAATTCGTAGTGATCGAATCAAATCCCAATTGCTGAAGTTGCCATGCCACGGCTGGATCATCAACGGTCCACGCATGAAGACTGAAGCCCGCGTTGCGGCATTGGTTAACGAAATTGGAATCTACAACTTCCAGTTCAGCCTTTACATCGACACCATCTGCATCGATTTGTGATGCAATCGCGATGATCTTGCCAACGGGAGGGGTCCACGTCTTTTCCTCCTTGTCTTCTTTGAAACTTACCAGCCAAAATGCCTCGATATCAGGCAAGCTTTGCTTCGCTTCACGAACTACCTCTTCGTTAAAGGAGATAATCTTTAGCTGCTTGGTTGGAACGCCCGAGTTGAGCAACGTGTTTTTCAAAAAGGGAATGATTTCCGGACCACACTTGATCTCGATGAAAAACTGCTTTCCGTGCGGAATCATTGCCAGTACATCCTCAAGAGTGGGGATCCGTTCCTTCGCAAATCGGTTATCTTTCCACGTTCCAACATCAAGCTGCTGTAATTGGTCGAGTGTCGAACCCGCTACATTCAAGTCGACGCCACTGACCCGTTTGGTCGTCTCGTCGTGAATGCAAACGATTTGATTGTCGGCCGTGAGATAGAAATCTCCCTCGATTGCGTCAGCGCCTTCGTCCCAAGCAAGCTGAAACGCACTAAGCGAGTTCTCGGGAGCAACGGCCGACGCACCACGATGAGCCACAATGAGTTGGCCCAATGCAGGCGATGCATGCCAAAAAATTTGGGCTGCAAAAATGAGCCCAATCAAAAACGGGCACTTCGTGATAAAGATGCGGCTGATCCGAAAACGATATGACGAGTTTAGATTAGCCACTAATACAAAATCCCCCTACCTCTCTCCAGGCAATTCTGGAGAGAGGCGCTGGGAATGTTACTTCAGGAAGCAATAAGAACTTCTATAGTCACCATTCAGGAAATAAAACTATCCCTGATATCTTCTACCATTCAAAACCATCATTCCGCATACACAGAGCAGCGTCAAGCTGGCAGGCTCAGGAATCAACGAAGGATTGGCCCCACCAGGAGTTCGGAAATTGAAGGTTAAAGCTGTCGATGGAGTAAAAGCGGTTCCGTCAGAGAACACGGACTGAGTGTCATCGAATGGATAAGGACCAGGAAATCCACTGTTGTCTTCATCGATGTCCACACCAATCCACTGCCCAGTATTAGCGAGTCGAACCAAAGAATCTGGTGCGAACGAGATGCCGGGAAATTCAGTCGCTCCGGGAATCATCTGAGCCGCATACGCAGCATCAGACGAAGAATCTCTATTCGATACTGCGTCGAGTACCGAGGCCCAGGGCAAAGCGGCATCAAAGACACCATCATTGTCCGCGTCTAAGTCGTCTCCCACGGAGCCTGTGAAACCACTCACAATAGCGAACGTGCCAGAGCCGTTCTCAATATCAGGACTGAAGTCGGCTACGTTCACGACCGTGGCTGCTTCTGGAGCAGGCAACAAAACTGCCGACGTATCTCTCCAGAGGAATAATCCATTAGTCCCGGTGGAAAAACCACTGAGACTTAATGCCTGGTCAATGGTGCCTGCTGCACTTCCATCTCCTTCAATGACTAGAAATGTCAAACCAGACAGTGATTCCGCTCCCACAGTGCTGAGAATTTCGAAGTATTCCGTCCCTTCGTCGCCCCCACTCGGCGCATCGTTTTCAGAATTCATGGTAATTTCATTCAGCAAGATGGCAGCATTGGCATTGTAAGTCAATAACGACAGACACAATACTGCTGCTAAAGAAAAGCTTAAACATCTCATGAGCAACACCTCCAGAAGTTAAAACATTAGAACTTTCTCAAACACTATTGTAATCAAATTATCCAGTTTTCTCAAACAATTCACGGCAATTCCGCGACTTCGCTACCGGCACGACTGTGTAATGCGGCGAAAGTGACGATATCCAAGTCTTCAGAAATAAAGTGCACCGAACCATCTCCGTAAGTAAAATTGGCCCCGCCAGGATGGAATGAGTAGATCTCTTCTAAATTGGTGCAATTGATCATCTGACCATTACAATCGTTCCTGTCGTTGCCTGATTCATCCGTGTAATTCCCATGCAGCGCGAACCAGTTTTCGTGATTCGCCCAAAATCTACCAAAGGAGTTCGATTGACCACTCATAAGCTGTCCTCGATTATAAACCGTAGGGCGTCCTCCGATTTCAAAGATCATAAAAGAATTTGAGGTTCCATCGCTGACTTGGGACAGCTTGACCGGTTGATAAATTGTTCTGGTAGCATCGTAGTTGTTCAGCATACTTGACCAGAGATCATCAGGAGCCAGTCGATTCAGACGCTGCTCTAACATTTGCAATGCATAGCCGGTCGTCTGATTGGCAGATATATAGGTACTAACAGAGTAATCTGTCACGACCTCCTCCTCGCGACTTCCCACAGAGGGGCACTGCATAAGTCCCAAAGGATTACTGCGAACGACTTCAAAATTAGTAAGTCCGTTGGGATTCCTTTTTCGCTGCTCATTCCAGTTCGCATAAAAATTGTACATATCTGCCAGATTTTTCTGTTCGATAAATGGCAGCAGAAATGTAATCAAATTGTGGCGATAGAATTCTCTATCGTTGGGGGTAAGATTGTCTCCACCAGTGGTATACGCAGGGGGCAATTCCTTCTGCTGACCCTCATACATCAGGCAAGCCAGGCCAATTTGTTTCATTTGACTGGTACACTGGCTGCGTCTTGCTGACTCTCGCGCGGCCTGAATGGCAGGCAACAATAGAGCTACCAAGACACCGATAATCGCAATCACAACCAATAGTTCGACTAACGTAAACGCCAAACTAAGTCGGCGAAACGTGCGAACTCTCAAATCAGATCTGAGTTTGTTCATAGAGAATTCCTTATTTTCCATCCCTAGTAAATTGGGAAGTCTTCCTCAACCGGTTTCTCTATTTCACCTTCGGTTTGCGAAAACTTACAAGCATCATACTCAACAGCAGAACGACTGCTGAGGAGGGCTCAGGTACGGCAGTTGCAGCACCTACGAGCGGATTAGCATATTGACTCTGCCAGATGGCGAGGTCCGCTGGACCGACACTCCCGTCGCCGTTAGCATCTCCCTCGGCGAGAGTCGTTCCAATGCCGACTCCTCGTTGCCAAATCACGAAGTCCCGACCATCAACGAAACCATCTTGATTGAAATCAGCATCTTCCAATGTCGGCAGTACAGGTGGCGCCTCGAAGTCGATGTATGCAAACGAAAATCCAGTATCTTCAGGTTCTGTCAGCAAGAACTGATTTTCGATTTCATCAACAGTTTTGTGATCGACACCGATAATGCGGAAGCTCATTCCATCGGGATCGTTCTCATATACGACGCTGTTATCGCCATCACCTTCGGCTGTTGCGTTAAGCAGCAACATGCCCGTATTGGGGTTCTTTCCAGGAATCGTTAATTTGTATTCGCCCGTACCAACTTTGGACAAGGTAAATCCAGAGGTGCTAGTCGAACTGATCAAGGATCCGTCTGCTTGGGTGACGCCAGCTACCAGATTTTGGGCATCATAGGGCAAGTAAACATAGTGGAATCCATCATTGGAGGTTGAAGTGGGCGTTTGCTCGGGCTCACCACTGTTGTCCAGCAGAACGACGTCCCAACCCGTACCCGAACCTCCTTGCGGTGTCACGGTCAAAAAGTTGTCTTCGTTGGTGTTAGGATTCACCATCAAGACACCATTAGATTCCGGATCAAGGCCTGAAAGGGTGAAATCCAAAGTACTTGTGGTCAGACCTACCAACTCATCGCTTCCCATTTGGAAACCCGAATCCGCCCCAAAAAAAGCAACCGCGTGATTGATGTTAAATTCCGTACTTCCACCGGGAGAAGCACTTGAGGTGGCCGTTACGACTTGCCAGCTGTCTCTCAAGAGAACTGTGCCCGTAACACCATATTCAGTGTATCCTCCTGACAAACTGTTATCGCGGAGACCTTCGCGTACTGACGCAAGCATGACTCCGTCGGTCGCGGCAGGGAACGCACCATCCACGGCATAAAAATTATCGCCTCGATTAAAACCTAATGGAGTAACTTCAATATCGGAGGTTTTTTGAGGAACGGTAGTCAATGTGTCGCCAGGGTTATTTCCCGCGTTAAGCTCAGTTACAGTCGCATTCCAGGCAACGACTCGGTTTTTGCTGAAGTTCGTGAGTGAACTGACAGCCGGTATAGCCCCTGGGCCAGTAGGACCACCTGAGAATGGCAAAAATGCGAAGTCGAAATAATACTCGTTCTCATTGGTGTCTTGTCCCAATCCGTTCAGTCCCGCTAAATCTTGTGAAAGAATTACCCAATCATTACCAGATGCTTCGTAAGTGATAATGTTGTCGCTAGCACGCGTTCCTGATCCGGTGGGTCCTCCATGAGTAGTCACGAGCAAAGTTCCCGAGGTCGGGGATTGTCCAGCGATACTCAAGCGATATTGACCTTCAAGCTCGCGAACGACTGTCACTGCGTCGCCACTTGAGAAAGCGGTCGAAGGGGGATGGGCCGAATTGCCACCATGCACGCGCCCCAAGGTAACTCCTGGTGTATTGCGAGGGATGAATACGAAGGACATGGATTGGTTACTCGTGCCGGCGCTTCCATTGGTGTTGTTCGCTTTGGTGGTAACCGTGAATCCGTCCCCACTGGGGGTAGGAGTCGCAAGCGTATATTGATTGGTATCGCTAGCATGGTTTGCCAGTAGAATCCCCTGGCGACGTGAGTCGGTGACTCCGGGAAAGGTCACAACATTATCCCCGTCCCCAAATAAGTTCTGTGCAATGTTTGCCGAAGTGAGTCCGTTGAGATTAAATGTATTGAAAGTGGATCCCGCACTTGAAGAGACCGTTCCCCCCATCCAGCCTTCAGAAAACGGGAAATAGCCGGCCCCGAGATTTGCATCAAATCGTGCCCCACCCGGAAATGATGTATTAGGGGTGTCCTCGCCAGCCCGTCTCGTAATCAGATTCAATCCACCTGAGCCATTAGGCGAAGTGGAACTAGAGGCGTAGAGAGTTTCCGTTCCTGCGGTCGTGGTGTTGGCAGACCTTCCGATTTCAGAGATCGATCCGATGAGAATCCCACCAGCAGCGTCATCTGTAGAGCTGGCACCAATTTGAATGGGAATGTCGCCAGTCCCGCCGTTACCTGTGACACTGAATCCGCTGGTCGCTTGCCCCACGGGTATAGTTACCACACCCGAAGAATCTACCGTAATGTTCGCATTCTCAACCGCCATAGCCGACTGCAAGGTTAAAGATGCTGAACACACAAACAACAAGGCAGTAGTCTTGAGATTCCAGGCACATTTAAAAGTCTTTTGATTCATGAGATTCCTCGTGTGTAAAAATCGCCTTGGTGAGAATTGCTCCAATTACCAGATCTACGTTGTTCGCCCAATTCGTCCTTCGTCAAAAACCTGTTCGCCCCCCGCTGGGACGCATACCTTACTGCCCGCTTATTAAGAAACTATTAGCAAATGCAAGAATTAAAAGGAAATAAAAGAGTAAAAGGGAAAAGGCCTAGCCACGCGCGCATAAAAAAAAGGCACCACGTCTATGACCGTGGAGCCTTTCTCGAAATCTCTGGCTCGCTCGACACTTAATTTGCGCTAAAATAACGCATGTATCAATTTCCTTACATTTTAAGCGACTATTTGTGCTTGTCAATAGTTGTGTATTTTTTCTTGATTTCAATATCTGTGGTGGAAATAGTGGGAAAAATTGAATGCGCTGAATGCCGAGATTCTGATCGCGAGACCCGAAAATATCTAATTCTAGGGAAATACTAATAGGATTAGCCGCTTTGAAACAAGGTTCTTGAACGTGAATTCACATCCAACAATTCAAGATCTCTAGAATCTGGTGAAGAGCAGTTGCATTGAGCAGAGAAAGATTGCGCCTAGTGCGATGGCAGAGGGTTCAGGAACGGACAAATGAGCTCCGAATGAAAGTGTGCCAGATGCATACTGCCTTTGCCACTCGAGGAAATCTGATCCATCACTATCGCCGTCGGCGTCGGCATCTGCCATCGCATTTGTTCCATAAGCGGATTGCCATTGCGCTAGATCAGCAGAGTCCACGTCTCCATCCCCATCAAAATCAGCAGAAAACAGCGACAACTGCGAAAGGTCGATCAAGAAATCGTTGGCGGCATCTGTTTTCTGCAAACCATGGTGAGGGGAAAAGGTACGGACTCGCACCGTATGTCCATCGTCCATGAACTCTAACACACGTATCCAGCCACTTCCGCCGTTCGCTTCAAACTGAGTATTGAACAGCATTTGGTGAACAAGATTTCCATCAATACCATTCGAGGCGATATAGCCCAACCCATCGCCTCCCACATGACCACTGAACACCATTTCAAAATTGTTGTGTAGTTTCACTAGTTCATTCCATAGGTCGTCTCCGTCGTTTCCATCTGCAACTGCAGGATAGGTCGTAGGGCTCAATTCCCAATAGGTGTCATCGTGATTGGTATAGGCATGCGTGAGCAGGATGGCGGTATGTTGTTCATACTTGGATTGGCCAACAATTTGGTTTGCCCAAGCAACCACTTGTTGCCGTGGTGCCCACTCGAGACTTACTACGAGTACTTTCCGTCCATCGGGAGCTGTAAATTCGTAATAAGCATTCTGTAGTTCTCCTGGAGCATAAACTCCTTTCAGGATTCCTCCCTGAGCTGGATCGACCAGTGGATTGTCTGCAGCGGTAAAATACGTGTTGAATTGAGTCTCACGATTTTCCGTATTTAAGAAACCGTGATCGTGATTTCCTGTAGTGAAAACGTACGGCACATGGCCATCGAGCAACGCAAACGCATTTTTAGCATGCTGCCATTGTTGGTCGCTGTTCTGGTCGCCACTACTTGGATTGGAAGTGTTATTGTTATTGACGATATCGCCCTCATGCACGGCAATTTGGATACCCCAAGCTGCCCGATTGTCTCTGACCCACTGAGTCATTTCACTGAGTAGGGGGACTTGAGCAGAATTCTTTACATAGTTCTGAGTATCCGGAAAAACGACCATGGACCAAACGGCATCGGGAGAAGGGACAAATGGTTGCTGAGTTTGAGTTTCCACAAATCCGGGCGATCCATGATTTTCCCCGAGTCCTCCCATGTCGGTGAAATAGGCACCGTAGAGCCCTGTCATTGAGGGAAGCCAGTTTTCCCCAAAGTCATTTTGCGAAGAAGAAAGTGAATCTGGCCGGAGGAAAATGCTTTCACCATCAGAGCCAACGAGGTCGGGCCAGCCGAATTCATCATCATAGTTCACTTGATCGCGAATGATTCCGAAATTGTCGCGGATTGCAATTATTTCGTTGGTAGGAGAGGGGGTGTTGGCCAGAGTGGGAAAGGAACCTAGCTGTAAACGGTTAATTCCATTGCCCCAATTCATATCGAATAATGCGGAATCTCCTGTTAGTACAAGTGCCTGACTGGGAAGCAACACGGTTCCAGCTTGAATAATGGATGATACGCTTCCATCTTGAATATCTTCGAGAGTCCAACCTCCTAGATCGACGGAAGTGGATCCCGTATTGTAGATTTCGACCCACTCCTTGTTCGTGTCCGATCCCTGCGGATCGTACATGATTTCACTAATGATTATCTCGCAGAAAGCCGGATTTGAAATCGAGCAGGCGAGAAAAAGTGCCGTCCATCTCGACAACTGCCGAAAATCGAGAGTCAAACAAGCTATGACCTGGGTACAAATTCGCATGGAAAGATCAAACTAGTAGTCATTGGTGTCGGTTTATTAAATTGTATGATTCTATTATGCTTTTTCGTTCATTTTCCACAACTCGGGGCGGGTACTAGTAACCGCCAACGACCCACAATCGAGGGCCTCACGGATATCATCCTCCGTTCGGCAAAGCCCTCCTGAGATATGCGGAATCGAACAAGACCGCAACTCATAAGCAACTTTGACCGCAGCAGCCGCCGGTAAGATTTCGATGACGTCGGCTCGTGATTTTTCAGCAACCAGTAGACCGCGCTCCAACGCACGACTGTCCGAAAGAAACATTCTCACGATTGAAAGCAATCCAAGCCGCTTCGCTGCTTTCGTCAGTTGATGATGAACGGTCACGATACCGTCAATATTCCCCATATCTGCGAGAAGTTCGAGTCCAGCTTCGTTCGCTTCGAGTCCCGCGACAAGATCGATATGCACGAGAATTCGTATGTGATCAAGAGGAGGTTTCGCAAAACGCTCAATGGCATTTGAGAGATCCACAATGGGCCCCCCTTGCATGATAACGCTACTTGCCAGGGCAAGCACGTCGGAATTAGACCCTACATCCCAGAGAACCGGTATTACTGGCTTGGCAAAAAATCGACTGATCTGGGATGTATTGGACATTTTTTTAATCTGGGATCAAAAGAATAATCGAAACCCAAAATAAGTTGATTGACACAATTTCGATCAAGTGTACAGTATAAACTAGTTAGAACAAATCGATACCTACTATCTCGGCGTGAGCCGGTTAGTGCACTTCGTGACCAAGAGAACATAATAGAAGGTCCTGCGGTGTTACCGCAGGGCCTTTTTTGTTGCGCTTTTCGGATTGATATTCAATGAATGAAAAAGTTAGCAAACTAATCCATCAAAGTTTGGATCTTCTCGTCGTCGGGGGAGGGATCGTTGGCTCAGGTGTAGCCCGCGATGCCGCGATGCGAGGTCTGACGACAGCCGTCATAGACAAATTGGATTTCGCCTCTGGCACCAGCAGTCGATCCAGTCGGCTCTTGCATGGCGGTATCCGCTATCTTGCCCAGGGAAGAATCGGATTGGTCCGCGAGGCCAGTCGCGAAAAGATGGTGATCAATCGGATAGCACCTCATCTTTCAGACCCATTGGCTTTTATTTTCCCCACCCATAAGCATTCGACCTGGTCACTTTGGAAATTGGGGATTGGCGTCAAAATCTACGATCTTCTCTGCGGCGGCCGGAACTTGGGAAAAAGTTCAGTCCTCGGCCGGAATCGCATTCATAAACTGCTCCCCGGACTGAAAACCAAAAAGCTAACCGGCGCAGTTCGGTATTTCGACGGCCTGACCAATGATGCACGTCTGGTTTTAGACACACTCCGTTCGGCAAGTCATCACGGTGCAACCGTCATGAATTATGTACAGTTTATCGACGCCCAGCCTGAAAAGGATCATTGGCGCTGTGAATTGCAGAACACGACAACCAGAGAATCCTTCGAAATTCGTACCAAATGTGTCGTAAACGCAACCGGGCCGTGGTCTCATGAATTGCCTGGCTCGGAAACTTCGTTGCGGCTTACCAAAGGTGTCCATCTCGTCGTCGAGCGATCGCGGCTCCCTGTGCCTGACGCCGTGGTGTTTGCGGAAGGAGCCCGAATTCTCTTTGCGATTCCCTGGGGAGAAAGGGTAATATTGGGAACCACCGACACCGACTACGATGGACCGATCGATACTCCCCTTTGCGAACCCGAAGATCAGCAGTATGTGTTGGATGTCGTCAACGACGCCTTTCCAGAAGTCGGTTTAACAAATAACGACGTGATTTCCACTTGGGCAGGCTTAAGACCCTTGGTAGCTGATAAACATGGCAAGCCCTCGGATATTTCTCGCCGTCATGAAATCAAAATGAGTCATCCGGGCTGGTGGGACGTGACCGGCGGCAAGCTGACTTCCTACCGACTGATGGCAGAGGAAACAGTAGACGCAGTTGCAGGTTTTCTCAAAACTAATTTGGAAACTTGTCAAACCGCAACAACTTTGCTCCTTGAACGGCCCGACTCGCTACAGGTAAGCGGTATCTTGCCTCCCCAATGCTCTCAGAAAGTGGTTGAGCACTTCTGCCGACATGAATGGGCGATTCATCTCGATGATGTCATGATCCGGCGCACAAGTTGGCGATATTATTTCTCTGATCATATGGAAATAGCCAATAAAGTAGCAGGCTGGATGGCCACCTGCCTTGCTTGGAGCAACGAGACAAAAAATCGAGAATTAAGCAGGTATCGACAGATCACGGGCTCATCTAACCTACCCTCGCCTCATTTTGATCAGAATGGTTCTTGCGCAAGTCCACGTGATCACTTGAAACAAGATGCGTACTCAAACATCTAGTTATTCTGTCTGGCGGTAGTGACCTACAACTGCTAAATAGTATAAGGCTCAAATTGAGAGTGGTCTGATTTTACCCCTGTATTCACTTCAAACACGAGTTCTGCGGAGACATTTTATGGAGGCTTATCTTGGCGAGTTTCTCGGGACGTTTTTACTTATCCTGCTGGGAAACGGAGTCGTTGCCAACGTTGTCCTGGCGGAGACTAAGGGACATGGTTCAGGTTGGATTGTCATCACCTTTGGCTGGGGAATGGCCGTCTTTGTAGCGGTCTGGTGTGTCGGCCCCATGAGTGGTGCCCATATAAATCCGGCAGTCACTTTGGGGCTGGCTGCAGCAGGGGAATTTGATTGGGCAAATGTAACGGGTTACGTTCTAGCACAGATGGCTGGGGCGATTGCTGGAGCAGTTCTCGTGTACGTGGTTTACAAGGATCACTACGCCGTGACAGACGATGGCAACGCCAAATTGGCAACCTTCTCGACAGCACCTGCTATTCGTCATACCTGGACAAATCTCTTGTGTGAAGCGATCGGTACCTTGGTACTTGTTTTGGCTGTGCTCTTGGCCGTGGAACCTGCTTTAATTTCAGATGGGCCTCTGATCGAAGGTATCGATTCCACCACGACCAAGATAGGCCTGGGAACACTAGGTGCTTTGCCTGTCGGCTTGCTTGTTTTCTCAATCGGCATGTCTCTAGGAGGACCCACTGGTTATGCCATTAATCCCGCGCGGGATCTGGGCCCTCGGTTGGCTCATGCCTTTTTACCTGTTCCCGGCAAACGAGACTCCGACTGGTCCTACGCTTGGGTTCCAGTAGCCGGCCCAATTGCCGGTGCTATACTGGCCGCAATCATCTACTCATTAGTTAGCTGAGCAACTGCCATTGAGCCTCGCCCATCTCGTTTCGTAGCTCTATTGAGCAGGGGAACCATCTATTGGATTCCCAGTCGCTTCTGAAGCGCTCACAGGTTTCGAGATACGAACCCAATCGACAAACATCTGTGCCTTATCGTTCTTGATTCGTTCGACTGTGGATTCTGGAATCCCATAATAAGGCGACTTCACCTTGTTTTCTTTGGCAGGATAAGTACCCCCCAGAGCAACATTGAGAATGAGAAATTTGGGATTGTCAAACGCCCAGTCCCCGTATTGTTCGACCATTCTACGAGAAACCCGGTAAATTGGCTTCTCATCGACTTTGAAAACAAGTTGTGTTGGCAACCAATCCACGGAATAAACATGCCACTCATTCGCATCAAAATCATTTTCAAACATATGTTTCTCTACCAGGGGGGTATCTCCTGAATATCCTGGGCCGTGGAGAGCAAAGCTGATCCATTCGGGTTCACCAATACACTCCATAACGTCGATTTCTCCCGTCGCTGGCCAAGGACCAGTTCCAAGAGCCCAGAATGCTGGCCACACTCCCGAACCTTCGGGCAATTTGATGCGAGCCGAAAGGGTTCCGTAGGTAACTTCTACTTTCCCTTTTGTGTTGATCCGACTTGACACAAAGTCGACTTTTCGCCCTTCGGGGGTCTCATAACCAGCTTTGAATCGCGGGTGCAGGACGAGAGCTCCATTCTGTGCGCCTTCGACTTGGTTCCCAGGCAAGATATAAAGGGTCTCCGGCGAGTCAATGTACGCCTGCTGTTCATCGTTATACGGCTGCCCCATAATCAGGACGTTCCAATTTGTGCGATCCAACTCGGAGTCAGCAAAATCCTCGAAGAAGAGAACTTCAGAATCAGCTAGAGATTCAGCTGAAGCAATCTCTGGAAGCTGGGCATGACACACCCCAATCAGCGTGAAACCTAGTAATATGGTCGAAATGACGGTACAGCGATTAAATCTCGCAATATTCACAATGCCTTACCTAAACCAGAGTTTATGAAGTTATTTGAGGATTGCCAAAGTATTATCTATTTGGGAGCAAACTCGATTTTGCCAATTGATCTCACATTGGTTGGTTTGATACCTGTAAGGGAATCACCCAAGTCTGCACGCGCCATATCGAGGTAACCTTGAAGTCGTGCAACGATTTTGGGGTGATCCTTGAGCACCGATTTCTGTTCTCCCGGGTCACGCTCTAAATCGTACAAAGCTGCCGGAAGAAATACATCATTTGGCGCGGAAAAGTTATATATATTCTCATTGCGATAGTGATTCCTGGCCCGCAGTTTCCAACGCCCACTGCGTACAGCATGCAATTCGTTGCCAAAATAATAAAGCAAGTAATCGTAGGGAGAAGTTCCTTCTGGCTCTCCCAAGACGAGTGACGAAATGTTGTGGCCGTCGATTGTGCGATCTGAGGGAACTTCTCCTCCAGACATGGCTGCAAAAGTGGGAAGGATATCCATGGTAGTAGCAATTTCATTGCATTCTGTCTCGGCTGGAATAGTCCCGGGATGCCACATCAAGCAAGGGACTCGTACCCCTCCTTCATAGGTAGTTCCTTTACCCCCACGCAGAGGAGTAGCCAATCCTCCGTGTTCACCTCTGCGTAACCAAGGTCCGTTGTCAGAAGTGAAGAGTACTAGTGTTTTATTATCAAGTTTCGAACTTCGCACGAACTCCAAAATCTCGCCGACACTCCAGTCGATTTCAGCCACTACGTCACCGTATTTGCCACGTTGTGACCTGCCCTTGAATCTTTCAGATACTGCCAGCGGAGTGTGAGGCATTGCGTGAGCAAGGTAGAGAAAAAATGGCTCATGATTGTGGCGGCGAATGAAGTCGATGGCTTCTTCGGTGTATCTCTTAAGCTGCTGGTCCCTGACTAGAGGCTCTTTAAGTCGTTCGGTGCCACGAAAGTATTCGTAAGGTGACATGTCATTGCTATACAAAACCCCAAAGAATTCATCGAAGCCATGATTGATAGGGTTGAACTCCGGCCGATCTCCAAGGTGCCACTTTCCGATCATGCCTGTCGCATACCCTGCGTTTTGCAATACCTCTCCAACAGTGATTTCATCAGGATTGAGACCCATTGGTGAACCAGGCCAGAGAACACGGCCGGGAGAAAGGCTCCCATCCTTACGAACAGCAATTGCGTCGTCAAATCCAGCACGTAGCGGATAACATCCGGTGAGCAACGAAGCTCTGGAAGGTGTGCATGTTGGGGAAGCAACGTAAAAATCTGTGAACTTTCGGCCTTCGAGAGCCATGCCATCAATCGCAGGGGTTTTGATCTCTTTGGCCCCGTAGCAGCCTAGGTCCGCGTAACCCAAGTCATCGGCAAATATGATGATAAAATTAGGCCGCTCTGCAGCATGAGCTACTGTGAAGGTATATAGTAGAGCGAGGAGAAGAATTATCGAACGACGAATCATGATTTGCTTTCGAGAAGGTAATCAAGTGAAACAAAAAAAGGCTCCACGAATCAACCGTGGAGCCTTTAGTAATATCTCTGGCTCGAAGGATGCTACATGCCTCAAGTCGGCAATCAAATCGATAATATCAGAACAATGATAGCATAAACTTCGCTTTCAGAAGCGTCAACAAGGCGGCTTGTAGATACTATGTAGCCGTAGAAAGGTCGCTCAATTACACTCACGCATCCACCTTTCACCACGTGCTATCACTCAAAGCAGGAAATGACTGAAGGGAATTGTCATCCGATCAAATTGCCCTTGTCATGGATAATCGTCGTTTGCTACAACGCTCGCCGCTTTTCGTGACTCTCTTTCTCATCTACCACTAAATCCAGTCCCGATCGGCTAGTGCTGACTGTTTGTCTGCGCTGGTACACGGGGAAGGACGTACAAATGACTGTCGCGCGATTTACGTCGTACGCTGCGCTTGGCGCTGCGTACGTATTGTTGTTTTTTCCATCGCAAGAGATTTGCATTGCTCAACAGCAGCGAAATTCTACGAATCGGACCAATGAAACCGATCGAGCTGCGGGGAACATGGTGGATGCCATCTTCAACGTTCCCGCTGCAAACCCCGTAAATTCAGCACCGCGAAGACCGAAGGCAAGGCCGGCTCAGCGGTCAAAGATGCAGGCGAAGCTTGTTCGCAACTCCAATCAAGAAGAGGGTTCGCCTCCATTTGCCCTGGTAGATCGTTACGGCGGCGTGCTGCGCTATGTCGAACCAGTGGACCGCGTGGATCTGGAGCTTTATGTCGGCAAAGTGGTCGGTGTGAAGCACGACACAGGAGACATTCTGCTTGCATCGCAGTTGCTGTTGCCTAATCTTTCTTTCACCAATTCTCCCAGCAGCGTAAAGCTTGCCGCATTTCAGGAACCGCTTCCCGCCGGGAGCGAAGAGGGAGAGACCCTCTTGGAACCAACTCCCGCAGACGAATCAGATTCACCGGACATTTCAGGGGAAACCTATTCCTATGAAGGATCGTTCGACGGCAATCCCTTGTATCTAGGTGAAGAGGGAATCGAATTCGGGGATTGCCCTCATTGCGGTCAATTTGGATGCGACTTGGGTTGTGCGCCGGCTGTTTGGCAGCCGCGCCGAGTCTATCTGCGCGGTGAATACTTGCTCTGGTGGTTCAGCGGCATGGATACACCTCCGTTGGTCACAACGACTACCGACCAAACAGAACTGGGAGCAATTCTTCCCAATCCGGGAGTCCCTCCGGATAGTCGCCTCGCGTTTCCAGATACATCGATTCTCTATGGTGGCAACCCCATCTTGGAAGAATCTCGCAGTGGGTTCCGCGTTTCCCTCGGTACATGGATCGACGATGCACGCTTACAGGCCCTTGAAGGAGACTATCTGTACCTCGGCACGATAGAAGAATCGTTCACGGCGGGCGGGGAAAACGGCAGTCCAATTATTTCGCGCCCCTATTTTGAGTTGGTTCCTTTCACTTTGGATGACATGGATCAGATGGTCTTTCTGCCCCCTCGGGAAGCGGCTGAACAGGTTTCTTCTGCGCTGCTAAATGGTGACGTAACGGTTACTTCTCGAAGCGAATTTCAAGGTGCTGGTTTCAGGCTCCGGCACAACCTTTGTCGAAGCGGCTGCGCAGACATCTGCTGCGGCGATTGCGTAGGAGGTTGTGGGATGGGAATTGGCTGCGGCTACGGACCGATTGGTTGTGGGAGTATCGGGTGTGGGAGTTGTTGCGGACCAGTCTGTGGCGACCGCCGATTTGTAGATTTCTTGGTTGGCTTTCGCTGGTATGGATTACAAGAGCAACTACAAATATTCGAAGACTTGGAAGTCAACGTAACCGACACAGAAATCCCACTCCCAGACGACTTTCCTCCCAATGGAACTCGCAGCACGGTGTTGGATCGATTTAGTACCACCAATGATTTCACCGGTGGGGAAATTGGGTTCGATTGGGGGATCGAACGCAATCGCTGGTCACTGAATTTGCTATCGAAGCTAGGAATCGGAAACAACCGCCAAAAGGTCTCGATTTATGGTGAGACGACTTTGACCCCCGTCGATGACGATCCACCTCCTCCACAAGCTGGTGGACTCCTGGCACAGGTCTCAAATATTGGCAGCTACGAGCGTGATAGCTTCAGTGTCATTCCCGAACTCAATGTGAATTTGGGCTACAAATGTACTCCGAATCTAAAGTTTCTCGTCGGCTACACGTTGATTTACTGGACCGACGTAGTGCGACCTGGAGATCAGATTGATCGCGAAATCAACGGTACGCTGGTACCTCGCTTTGGCGAAGATCCCAACGCTGTCATCCCCCCTTTCCGCCCCCAGTTTGTCTTTAATGAGACGAATGTCCTTATTCAGGGTCTGAATCTGGGAGGAGAGTACTCCTGGTGAACTGCCAGGGTGTGAATTGCCGATAACACTCTCACGGACTGCTCTTATCGAACCAAGAATGCTAGCACTCGTGAGGAATTTTCTATGGCTGCCCAAGGTGCAGAGTTCTCAATGTTTCCTAAGCGTACACGCAATTTAGGCCTGAAAAAACAGCATCGATCATTGGGTTGCTCGAACTTGAGATTCGAGCATCTCGAAGCCCGTCAGATGCTCGCTGCCGACATGGCCGAGATCATCGGTGTGGTTCGTACCGATTTGCAGAGTGACGGTGACTCATCTAATGATGTCGCCGTTGCCGCTGCGACTGTTACACTTTATCGGGACAGCGGAAATGGCACTTTCGATGCTAGCGACGCGCAAGTTTCCTCCAAGCAAACAAACTCTTTGGGGCAGTACGCATTTACCGGCGTCGAAGCGGGAACCTATTTCGTCAGAGTCACGCTCCCACCCGAGCTACAATTCAAGCCGGGCACCGAGACGCAGAAGGTAGTGATTACTTTGGCAGAAGCCGAAGGAGTAGTCGGACCGAAAATCGACGATTTTGAGACGACCCAAATTGTCACCGCTTCGCCACCACTACCAGCCAGTCAAAATTCGACACAGCTTGACGGAGGAGTGCTAGGTGGCGAACGCGATATGTTCGTTGAACTCACTCAGGGAACCGATCCTTTTTCTTCCGTTTCGCTAACTAGTGCGGTTGGACTACTACGCCTGGCTAGCGATACCACGGTCACCGGAAATGCCAAAATCGTCTGGGACGGCGTGGATGGCAACGCTCTCAGCGTGAATCCCACTGGATTGGGCGGATACGACCTGACCACTTTTAATGGCAACACGATGACCGGCATTGCGCTCACGTCGGGTGCCGACCATCCCAATGCAAAGATTAAGTTGCGCATCTATTCGGATGCAGACAACTGGTCGGAGTTCATGACCACCGTGCCTGAGTCAGCCGGAGGGGCTGCAACAGGCCAGGCCATCTTCCGCTTCGACGATACCCCCATCGCCAAGAGCGGCAACGGGGCAAATTTTGCCAGTGTCGGTGCCTTGGAACTCACATTTGAAGGGGTTTCAGCCGTCGACGGGCAAGTCTCGTTAGTGGGTTTGGTCGGACGCACTACTAAACGCGTCAATCTTACGGCTTCCCCGCGGTTGAGCATCGGCGACAAGGTCTGGGCCGATATCGATGACAATGGTCTCTTTGACGCGGGCGAAAAGGGAATCGCAGGAGTCAAACTCAATTTGTATGAAGACACCAACGGGGACAATAGCTATACCAGTGGTGTAGATGCCCTCATGGGGACGACCACTTCCGACGCGAACGGCAACTATCTGTTCTCCAATTTGTTTCCAGGCAACTACATCGCACAGGTCGACCCTACGAACTTCTCCGTAGGGGGCAAGCTCAATGGATTGGTTTCAAGCTTAGGAAATACCTTGGCTAGTGACCCTGACGATGACGTCAACAATGACGACAATGGCACTCCATTGGCAGGCGCGGGTATCGTCAGCCAGGCAATCACTCTAGCCGGCGGTACGGAACCGACCAACGATGGCGATACGAACAGCAACTCCAATCTATCGGTCGATTTCGGCTTCTTCGGTTTTGATCTCGCCCTGGACAAATCCGTTCAGCAGACGTCGGTGGCGCCCAAGGAAACACTGAATTACTCAATAAAGATCGACAATCACGGGCCAAGTGCGGCTGCTGGAACCACGTTCACTGACACGCTGCCTTCGTTTGCCACCTTTGTCTCGGGAACGGTAAGTATCCCTGGGGTTACCTTACAACACTCCGGAGGGAAGCTTTCCGCCGATTTAGGAACTCTCCAACCGGGGGCATCGGTGATTATCACCATCCAGGCCCTCGTCTCCGACGATGCGACTGGCACCTTGGTAAACACGGCTTCTGTCTCTGCCCCAAAGGAAGTCAATCTCTCGAACAACACCGACACGGTGTCCAATCCAGTAACACCACGCATTGACCTGGCGATTACGAAAATCGACAGCCGTGATCCGGTCGAACCGGGTAGCACCTTCAGCTACACGATAGAGATTGCCAATAATGGCCCGTCTAACGCTACAGGTGTGGTGGTAACCGATACGCTCCCTGCCTCAGGGGTGACGTTTGTCAGCGCATCTCAAACCCCCAGTTCGATCGATGGCAGGAACCTGGAATTTGCAATCGGAGACCTTGCACGAGGGGCAACCCGCACGATCACCATCAATGTGGCGGTAAATCCAAGTTTTGTCGGCACTCTCATCAACGTAGCTCATGTGGAAGGAAATGAGCAAGAAACCAATCTCAACAACAATGATGACGACGAAACCACACTCGTGAAAATCAACCCAGCTAGCCTGGCTGGATCGGTGTATGTCGACAAGAACGACAATGGAATTTTTGATTCTGGGGAACGACCCCTTGGCAATGTCATAATCACTCTGAAAGGTACGGATATCACTGGGGCAGCCGTTGTTCGAACAACCACAACCGCTTCCAATGGATCGTATAAGTTCAATGATTTAATACCTGGAACTTATCGAGTGATCGAAACTCAACCGAGCAACTATAAAGACGGCAAGGACCGGATCGGATCGCATGGTGGTTTCTTGGGTGAACAGCCCGGCCCATTTGTCATCCCGAACGATGTCACGGCTACTGAAGTGAAAGACTTGTTCTTAGGGATCGAACTGGCCGGCGGGCAAAATGCCACCAACTACGATTTCGGAGAGCTGGCAGCCGTTACGATCTTCTCCAAGCAGAGTTTTTTGGTCTGGTAGAAAACTTTCTTCAAGTCATACGATTCAAAGCGAGCGGGGAGTAACCTCCCCGTTTTGCTTTTTCTAGTTGCCTAGGTGCAACATGAGTGTGGCATAAAGGCCACACCAGGCAAGGTGATTAATATTATTGGGACAATATCTGCTGATTCCCAATAATTTCTACACGTCACTTTAAGATGTGGACTAGGTTTTATTAGGGCAACAACTAATCTAATCTTGGTTTTCCTATCCCCACCTGAAATCATCTGTCTCACCTGAGTTCACTAACTTTGGCTTAGTGCTATTAAAAAACACGTATTTTGGAATAACTGCATTTTTTTCTTTTCACCTGTTTCGCAGACAACTCACTCCGAAACCTGTTTTTCTTTTCCCCGTTCATTTCAATTTGAATATCGAAGCTGAAGGGTAATTCCGTTTCCCTCAGCAGGAGGAAACTCTGATGAAGACTTCTATTTTGCGCGCTGCACAAAACTTCCTGTACTTGGGCTGCTGGTTTGTAGTGTTGGGAGTCAATACTCCTGCACTGGGAAGCAATTCGGACGTTATTCAAATCGAAGAGCATTGGCAGCTGCATGTAGGTGGACCTGATGTAGCTCGCACTGCACCTCAGGTTACTATGATCATGTCGCCTACGAATTCACTAAATGGAACTTTTTTTTCCTTTACATTGAACCATTGGAGCTATCCTAACTTCGAATCGGGGGGATATCAGCTCCAGCACTGGCAGGGTGATCAATGTGTCGAAGTAAAGCACGGAGCAAAGCCTAATACGTTTGCCAGCGACGGCGAAGTAGTCAGTTGGGTGCAGAGAATTACGCTTACTGAGGGCAACCTCAAATTTCAGGTTGTCGAAGGAGATAGCGATACATGGAATAGCTTTGGCGGGGAAGGGTTTTCTCTCAATGTTCCAACGGAACTTACTCGCTTGAATTCCTATCTGCCGTCAATCTCTTTATTTCAGTCCGGGATCGGATATGCTGGCAACCGTGTTTCCTCCCTCACTTTGACGCGACTACGCTGGAAAACTCGGGATGGCGAGTCACATGAAATGGTCGCACCTATCGACATCGATACCGACCTCGACTGATGCTTTTCCCACACATGAAACTTACCGTTGTGAGGACCTTAACATGCGACTTATGAATAGATTCAATAATAGACGTCGACACGAGACACGCCAAGGTGCGGTTTCTATTCTTGCCGCTCTTTTAGCAATTGTCATGCTAGGCATGGTTGCATTTGCCGTGGACGTTGGCTACGTGCTCTCTGTGAAAGAAGAACTGCAAAGGACTGCAGATGCAACTGCTCTGGCGACCGTTTGGGACTATGGCAAGAACATGGTCGATAAGGTTGATTACCAGACAAGCGAGAATAATGCTCGTCAAACCGCCCAGCAATATGCAACTTGCAATGTGATTACCAATAACGGGCCGCAGTTGGATCAGAATGCGGGAAATTCTTCCAGTGGAGACCTGGTCTTTGGTTATGTGAATGATTTTGACAATCCACAGATGACCACTGGTAACGCTTCTCAGTCAAACCCTTATAACGCAGTTCGTGTACTTGTGCGTCGCGACAGCGGACTTAATGGCGAAGCCCCTATGTTCTTTGGAAGGGTTTTTGGATTGAGCGGCATTCCTATGCAGGCCGAGGCCACGGCAGCTCTAGTCAGGGACGTGAAAGGCTTTAAAACCCCTCACAATGGTGGAAACCTCGACATTCTGCCTTATGCACTGGACCTGTTGACATGGAATGCCTGGATGGCCGGTGGGGGTACTGACAATTGGAGTTGGGATGGCGAGACGAAAACGATCTCTCCTGGAGGCGATGGCTGGCGGGAAGTAAACCTTTTCCCACAGGGAACTGGTTCTCCAGGCAACCGGGGTACCGTCGACATCGGCAGCAGTAACAACAGCACCAGCGATATCGCAAGACAAATACTTTATGGCATTAGCCCTTCAGACATGGCATACATGGGTGGCTCGATCGCTTTTGACGATAGCGGCAAACTGTATCTCAATGGAGATACGGGCATAAGTGCAGGTGTGAAAGATGAACTTGCAGCAATCAAGGGCCAGCCGCGCTGTATACCAATATTCAGCGATGTCACTAGTCCCGGAAACAATGCCACCTACACCATCGTCAAATGGATGGGCATCCGCATCATGGATGTCAAACTGACAGGACCAATGTCGAAAAAACATGTCACCATCCAGGCGGCGCCAATGGTCGGCCCTGGAGTGATACCGTCAACAACTACTGGAACGAGTTCATATGTGTATTCTCCAGCAGTTTTGATTCAGTAGATTCAGAGTCGGACAATTCCCCCGCAGCAGGTCTACCAAACCTCTGTCAAACAAGTTCAATACATGTGAGAACTACTTTGAACTGCAACGTAAGCTACTCTAACCGTGAATAGTGAGAATTGGTATGTGTTATAAGTCCTCAAACTACAAAAGATACCGCTTCAATACCAAGAAGAGGAAAGAGACCGATACGAGCCGCCGTGGCATAGCCACGGTCGAATTTGCCCTTATAGCGCCCGTCTTTATCTTGCTGGTGATCGGCTGTATCGAGTTGGGAAGAGGACTCATGGTGCAACAAATTCTCACCAATGCTTCGCGCGAAGGAGTTCGCAACGCAGTTACTCTCTCAGGCACGCAATCGTCGGCAATTGATGCGGCAACCAATTTCGCCAATGGCGCTACGGTGAATGGAGTTTCGGTGGCAGTCTCTCCGAACCCAGCCGATGCAGAAGCGGGAGATATGATTTCTCTTACCGTGACTGTTCCCTATTCAAATGTCAGTTGGGTTCCCGCTCCTTGGTTTTTGGGAAGTACCACACTAAGCGCGACCTCAGTGATGCGAAAAGAAGGATTTGAATAGAAGAGAAGGGGATAAGTTTAACGTATAGCCGTGCAAGACTTCAAACTTAGCTAATAGAGGATCAGTTGTGATTTCAATGAGAAGTCACAAATTGATTCCAAACCAGACCCTTTCCCCCTGCCCTCTGGAGATCGGAGGCGCGAGCCGGTGCCTGGTGTCCTGAACCGTCTTGCCCACCGATCCTCACACGCCGTCGCTTTGCGCGGCGGCGTGCTTTCTTTGAATGGCTGAGAACCGCAGACATGCGCCTTCCATGGTGGGCATCTCGGCGAACATCAGTCCTCGTAAGCAATCGCATCATAACGACGGCGGCGGGTACCTCGGCGACGACGTCGATGTGATTGGGTGATGTATTCCCCTTCGACAAAGTAATAGCCACCGAGCATCTTATAAAAAAACAAAATTACGAGTGTTCCTAAGATACCCACAAACATGCCAAGGGGACTAACAGGAACAATTCGCTGCCCATGGTTAAAATAGCTGCACATCCCACAGCCCATGATCGTCCCACCAACCCCCATTAGAATCGTGGCAACCGCCCCACCAGGATCGCGACCGGGCATGATCCCTTTGGCCAGCAGGCCAACGACCGTGCCAAAGCCGATCCACACCAACACGTCGTTCACCACTTGCTGGAGCGAATCGTGGAGAACTATTCCTTGCGCCGGATCAAAGTTTTCCATGGGTTTCCTCTCTAACTACAATCAGCATGAAGAGGCAAACTGTAGTAAACTGCTTTAAATCGAGGAAGAGAGACCCCACAGCTAGCAATGCTATTTGCCGTTGCTGTCGCGTAAGCTATCAGCCGCCAGGTGGCGTCTCATGATCTCCTCCATCGCTTCCTGAACACCGGGGAAATGAGCCACTAGCGTATGAAAAGTGTCGCTCGAGACACTGGCTGTTGCTAGGTCACTCTTCGCGCGAACGGTGGCCGTACGTGGGGTTTTTCTGACCAAGGCAATTTCACCAATCACACTGCCTTCACCAACCTTCGCCACGATTTTGTCGTTGACCTCCACGTCGGCCTCACCGGAGACCACGAAGTAAATCCGGTCGCCAACGTCCCCTTGGTGGAACAGCACTTCGCCCGCGGCAAAGTATTCCCGCCGCACCGCAGCAGGGGGAAATATTCTTAGTTCGGTAATGTCACGAGGTAACACCAGGTCCATCAGCCAATCCCCCAGGATGCGAATCTTGCGGTCCCAGCCGGGGAACTTCGTCAGATAAATGGCCCTCCACATGATCCATGCCACAAAGCCAGAGAGACTAATTCCCATCACTTCGGCAACGGCTGAGCGTCGCCCCAGAGATGCCAAGGAACCGAGCGACTCAAACCGAAACGGCTGCAGAGGCCGACCTTGAAGTTGCCGGACAATATTTTCTGCACACTTTTTAGCCTGGCGAACAGCATGCTGAGCCGTGGGTGGGGCAAACTGACCGTCTGCCATTGGCACCGCGGCACAATCACCAATCGCCCATAAGTTGGGCACATCGACAGAACGCAAATTCTCGCTGACGAGCAACTTCCCCTTCTCCTTGGCACATGAAAGAGAATCCAACAAGGGATGCGGTTCGACTGGCACCGTGGCGACCACCGTTCTGGTGGAGATCGCTTCCGATTTTCCCGACTCTTTGTCAGTGGTGACTGCGGTTTCTGCTGTGACGGCTGTCAGGCGAATCTGTGTGCGGATGTCGACTCCCCGCTTGGCAAGGATTCGGTGAGCAAACTGGGCAAGTTTCGGCTTCATCTCCGGCAGAATTGCTGCACCACTCTGTAACAAGATCAGCTGCAACTCGGAAAACTTGATCGTCGAAAAGGATCTTACAGCGTGATGCAAAAAATCATGCATCTCGGCAATGCACTCGACACCAGAAAATCCACCTCCCGCCACGACGAATGTTAAGAGCCTTCGTCGCTCCTCAGGGTCGATAGTTATGGCCGCCTCCTCAAGCACATGCACCAGATGATGCCGCAACCGCAAGGCATCCCCTAAATACTTGAAGGGAATAGCATGCTCGTTGAGTCCCGGAACCATTGCTCCTGCCAAACGGGTTCCAAGTGCGACGACAAGATGGTCGAATTTCAGATAGTGAACCCGGGGAATGTAGCCGGGCTCGAGTGAGACGGTGCCTGCATCCAAATCAATATGTTGGACCACCCGTACGTGAAGAGCCGCCTCAGGGACCATTCGACGAATCGGACTGATCGTATGCAACATCTGCACAGTGCCGCCGATCACTTCTGGCAAAAGCGGCTGGAACACGAGATAGTTTTCCCGGCTCACCAGCGCAACTTCTACATCAGTTAACTGGGCACGCTTAAGCTCACGGCAGAGATACTTGGCCGTATAAACACCCGCGAAACCGCCACCCAGGATTGCGATGCGCTTTTGCACTGCCGGCATACAGCCTGACCTCACAGACATTATAGACAAGGGATAAGTCCCCAGCACGCTATCATACCATGAGGCAAAACTCAAGCTGACAAGGCGGAGAGTGGGCACAGCCTACCAATTGCTGCAAACAAAGCATGGTGGGCGGTGCCTACCCTACTCGATCAATCGGCTTTGAGCTCGAAAATGGCTTCAATTTCGACGGCCATTCCAGCAGGAAGTGATGCCGCTCCCACGGCACTACGGGCGGCTATGCCAGCCTCCTCACCAAATACGTCGCGCATCAACTCGCTGAATCCGTTGATGACAGCCGGTTGATCGATAAACTCTGGTGTGCATCGCACCAAACCGAATGTCTTGACCAACCGTCTGATGCGATCGAGGCTACCGCAATGCGCTTGCAAACTTGCCAGGACTGCCAAACCAGTTCGTCGGGCAGCGTCTTGTGCCGCGACAAGATCCAAATCTTGTCCAACAATTCCACAAATCAGAGTGCCATCCGGCTTGAGTGGTCCGTGGCCAGAGAGGTGCAGCAGACGATCCACTTGAATGATGGGTCGATAGAGTCCCATGGCCTTAGGGGCAGGAGGAAGTTCAAGTCTCAATTCTTTCAAACGGTTATCAGCACTCACTGTAAGGCATTCCTCGATTAGGGTGTGTCGTAAACTTCTTTTGGGTCAAAAACTCTTTTGCTGACTATAACGAACTCGGTGCCATTCCACTTGCGAAAAAAGCAACTCGGATAGCCTTCATGACAGGCGGCTCCACCGACTTGCTCGACTTTCAGCAAGATTGTATCCGCATCGCAATCGACATAAATCTCCTGAACAACTTGAAAATTGCCGCTTTCTTCCCCTTTGCTCCACAGTTTGTTCCTACTACGGCTGAAATATACCGCTCGTCCCGTCGCCAGGGTTTGCTCCCACGCCTCTTGGTTCATGTATCCCAACATGAGCATTTGCCCTGACGTCGCATCCTGAGCAATTGCCGGCAAAAGGCCGTTGCCCGAAGAGAAATCAGGGAGTAACGGTTCTGCTTGCGACATGATAATTTAAGGTGCTGGTCTCACTTGGCCTCCACGGTACGGAGGTATTTACAGGCTTAGAGAACCTCCACTCTCCGGCGAGGGCTGAAAGAGGCCTTCACGATGCCACTTTCACTTTAGTCAGCTTACTGCTTTAGTTTCCAATTGAAAAGCATCTGATCCTCCTTCGCGGGGTAATCGATAAGATCGTCAGTCCAGGCACCTTTCTAACAATCGGCTGGCATTACCAAATCCTCCAGGTCACCGGGAACTTAAACCGATGCTTCCGATAGAGGGTTTGTCATCGATAGGGAATCCTGGGATCCCTTTGCTGAAACACATTTATTGCCCTACAGATAGGAGTCAGAGCGTTGAGCCAGCAACTGACGGTCGTTTTGCCTATGTACAACAACGAGCGAATGATTCGCTCGACGATTCAAAACATACTTGATGTTCAGCTACATGCGCAGATTAGCTTTGATCTGGTAATTGTCGATGACGGCTCGACGGACGACACATACGAGGCGGCTTGCGAGCTCGCATGCAAATATCCGCAAGTCCAGGTGCTCAGACTACCTTTTCGAAGTGGACTGGCTGCGGTGTTGGATTTAGTGCGAAATCGCCTGGCAGTCGAACTGGTCATCCTGCATGATGGCGTTTCACAGATTCGTCCCGAGGAATTGAGGAACCTGCTGCTCGACGAACAGGGGAATCCTCGAACCGCAAAAACTGGGCTGGTAAAAACTCAGGCAGGACTCGATTCATATGGCTCACGGCGATTCGGTGCGATGCGGGCATTGCAGAACAGCATGGAAAATGCCCACAGACAAATAGCAGGGTTCAATTGGCTCGAATTGGAAAAGCCCCTCGTGCCCCGGAGAAGACTTCAGACAGATAAGCTGAATCAGCCACCGTTGCGTACCTCCGAGAGGAGCATGCCTCTTCCGACAATTCTCGCTGAATTACCCACGGGGTTTAGTGCGATTCCAGTGAATCCTTGACGATCTTTCTCGTCAGCCCCACGAAAGTTTGTCAAAAGCCAACGGCATTGCTTCGCAACTAGCCTTCAGTTGAAGCGGTTTAGCCGCAAGGATTGTTATCGATGAGATCCACAATCATGGTTTCGAGCTGAGATAGAACGCAGGACAATCGAGCTTTTGAGCGAGGGGCAGGGACAAATTGGGGAGGAATTTTCGAGGATTTGAACATCTTTGTGCAAGTGCTTTCACACGGAACATCCCATTACTTTTTGGCTCCGCTGGGAAGATTCTTTTTAGCTCTCTACATTGCCATTGAGTAGATTCCTGATCAAAATCTCTTGACCCTTACCAGTAACGGGAGTAGGATTTTTATTGACTGGAAGAACGTTTCAAATGCATTTAAGCATCCTAAGGAGAAGTCGAAGCGGCTTTCATTTTTTCAGGCATTCACCGCGGGCAAAACCTCTCTCGGCTGGTTGGTTGGTGATTTACCTACATCTCGCAACTTAAGAGCAATGACGGCTGTTTGTTGCGTACTTTTCTACATTGAAGATGTAATACCAGCTTTTTACGGAACAGTATCGTGCTAGCGGCCTATCTGCTGGCAGCCATTTAGCTGCCTCCTTGAGTAGGGCACATTAGCACAAGATTTACGGAGACAGCGTCGCTAGTCCCGTAGAGGAGTGCGCTTAAAATGAGTACCGTCGAATACAATTACGACAGCAGCGGTTTTGAGGTGCCAATCCCTCGAGATAGCTCTCAATCTGCCGAGCCCCCAAAAACTTACCACCGCATCCAAGAAGTCTGTATGCAACAAGGTGCAACATTGAGGGCACTTTCGCGTAAGATGGAACTCGGAGTGAATGAGATTCGCCAACAAGAGGACCCCCACACCGACCTGCGGATTTCTGATTTGCTAAAATGGCAAAAGGTATTGGATGTCCCGTTGGCGGATCTCTTGGTGGACAATGAAGGCCCCCTCTCCGAACCCGTCACTCGACGAGCCAACATGTTGCGTGTGATGAAAACCGCAAAGGCAATTCTGGAGTCTGCTCAGGACCGAACGGTCAAACGTTTGGCTGAGATGTTGGTGAGCCAACTCGTGGAAATTATGCCTGAGCTATCAGATGTTTCCGCCTGGCATACTGTTGGTCAACGGCGCACCCAAAATGATTTGGGGCGCATCGTGGAGCGGTCCATTCCCGATTCATTCTTTTCTGAGCCCAACCGAGGCTATTGATCACACGAAGTGGGTCCAGTTGTTATCAGTGCATTTACTTCAACAAGCGCTGCACACTTGCAAACAACTCAGGGGAACCAGCAACACAGTAGTCCCCCTGGGCGATATTGTACTCTCCACCACCAAAGGATCCGACGACTCCACCAGCCTCGGATACTAGCAAAACTCCAGCGGCCGAGTCCCAGCTATGGATCGCAGATGCCCAGTGAGCATCCAACCAGCCGCAAGCAACATAGGCCAGGTTGAGTGCAGCTGATCCCGTGCGCCGCACAGCGCGACAGATCGGGCTAATGCGTAAGAAAGCTTTGATGTCTGGAGAGTCGGAGCGAGCTTGCGGCGGAAAGCTGACAGCAACTAACGCTTGCCCAATTTCCTTTTCTCCGCTGACCTTGATGGGCTCACCATTGAGCCAGCTACCCTGTCCTAATGCGGCCTTGAAACACATCTTGGCAAGTGGGTCATATATCGCACCTGCAATAATTCTTCCTTCCTGTGCTACAGCAACTGATACACTATAGAATGGAAATCCGTGGACATAATTGGTGGTGCCGTCCAAGGGGTCCACTACCCAACAATGGGGCCGTTCGAGCTGGATCAAATCGGGACTTTCTTCTCCCAGAAATCCATGATCAGGATACACCGAGCGTATCACTTCACGAATTGCTTGTTGAGACGCGAAATCAGCATCGGTAACCAGATCGCATGCCCCTTTTTCTCTGGCTGTGAACCGGTCCCGCCAACGCAAAAGTTCTTTTGCCCCCGCACGTGCAGCAAGTTCACAAGTTTCAAGCAAAGTCGTAAAATCCGGCACGGAATATGCCCTCCGTATGCGTAAAGGTTAGCCATTTTGCATCAACGTAAAACCTTACCGAATAAGTAATAAGGGATGACCGTATCAAAATTGAACAGCAGCAAAAGAAAAACTCTTAAAGAATCTTTCTAAAAAGCTGGACACAGGATTCTGAATGAGTATGATTATGGTGGAACAAGTGAACTGGGAACAAGTGTTTCTTCAGTCAACCCAACCGCTTTTTGTGGAAGGTGTTTGCCTAATTTCTATTTATCCCCCCCAAGAAAACATTTGGCCTCTTCTCTGTTCCGGCCCCGCCGCAGCACCTTGGTGTTCGGCGGGGTTTTTTTGTTAGTTGATCTAGCTAATGCAGTTCTTTCCATGACAACTCAATCAATTAGCTCGCCTGAAAACCCTTGGCAGCTTCAAGGCTTCGAAGCGCAACTTCAGATTGGTCCACTCTCATCGAAGATAATTCTACAGAATCCCTCAGCAGGAATTAGAGATATCGTTTGGAACAGAGCAGCCCAATCTGGCAAGGTGCTTGGCATTTCCCTTGCGAAGAATTCTGCAAATCAAGCCCTGACTATAGGGAGGGGTTTCGAAACCTTTGCACGTGGTTCTGACCTCGTAGCAAGGTACCCTGAGACCCAAGCACAACCATTTTCGCTAGAGGTTTATTGGCGAGTTGCAGTCGCCGACTCCACGTGTGTGCAAATCGACGTGATCATGTCCCTCCAAACCTCGCTGTTGGAGTGTTATCCCGCGATCGAAACCACCACATCGCTCGAAGCTCAAGAAGCCTGGTACATTCCGACCAATTCTTCGGCTGCCAGGCAACTCTCTATGGAGGAAATCCTCAGCAGCGATGAGCCAGCGGGAGTTATGTTGCGAAGTCAGGACGGCACTTGGAGTTATCTGGAAATGACTTATCCAGAAGATCTGGGCACATGGAAAGCCTCTTCGTCAGGGACTCACAGGTGGAATTTGCAGCGAACTCTAGGTGGTGACTTTCAAGAGAAAGGCGTTATCCGACGGCTGCGAGTTCGGAGTGTCTTTTTCTCTCAGGAGAACGATTTGGAAATCGCTCCCAGCATGCTAATCGAGTTTGCCGATTCTCCGCCTCCACTCACTACATAATAGTATGTGGCGGATACTGGCAGGGATTGGAATGCATCTTCTATCTTCTCCCTGCGACATCTCCTAAATATGCATCTACTCCAAAAGGGTATGGCTTGCCAGTCATGTTTCGATAAATCTCTTGCTGCTCACTATTGAGGATGCCGTCCAATTTCATACGAAACCGGTCGTGAATATCACTAAAACGATTCCGTGCATCAGGAGGATTTTGTAAGTAAGATTGTCTCAATGCATGAATTTCACTATTCCATTCTCGATTCAAATCTTGCACCTGGCGGATTTGTTGTTCGCTGAAATTCAGTTTCCGTTGAACCTGAGGGCGGTCGAAAGCACCGAACCCCTGATATTGGAGATAAAGTTGATTGAATCGTTCCCGTTGCTGTGGATCCTTAAAAACGGCACGAGATCCTCGCGCGAATTCTAAATCAAACCTGTCGCCATACTCGCTGACCCATTGATCCTTGGCCTTGTCGACGGAACGTGAGTTCTCTCTCGATTTGTCTGAATTTAGAGATCGTAATCTCTGTCTGGTAGAGCCATAGATCTCAGTAAGTCGTTGGATTTCATCATACTTGAAATTCAATTCCTTACCGATTCCCTCAGCCGCGAACCACGGTGTCTCATCTTCCGGAAAGTACATGTGAGCTTCCGACGCATTTTGACTGCCCCGATTCAAGGGAATGGTTGGCTGTCGTCCATTGGTTTGCGATTGGCAAAGCCCAGGCAGATAGGCAGCAGACAATAAACCCAAAGCAACAGAAAGCATTGGACGATTCATAACTTGACCTCCTCGAAAAGGGATTCAAAGCCTCGATTGACTTTTGGTAATTGCAATTCCTATTCCGGAAACCGATATAAAGATTTGCAGGCTTTTGCGCTCCAAATGAGTCACACTGGGGATCATAATTGGTCGCAAAGCGACCCTAGTGCATTGTCGGAGTCCACGCCAAAACCTGTTCTATTTAGCTACCTGGCGGAAAATCCTCATAGCACGAAACCTGTCCAATCGTGATAATAGTCGTTGCTGACTCGCGAGTTAGATTGAGCTTGTCAGTTATTCCTCGCCAAGTGGCCTTAAACTTAATTTAGTACGATGAACGTTAAACGCTCCGCTGAAGTGACTCGCAACAAAGTTGAGATGGAAGGTGCCGATGGGTGCCAGGTACAGATCCTGGTCGGCAAAGAAGATAAGGCGCCTAACTTTGTAATGCGCCAGTTCGAAGTTGCCCCTGGGGGACATACTCCCAAGCATTTTCACGACTACGAGCACGAGATCTTTGTTGTGGAAGGAAACGGCGTCGTGGTCGACGGAGACTTGGAGCATCCTTTGCAGCAGGGCGACGTGGTGTTTGTCTCTCCCCTTGATGTGCATCAATTCAAGAACACAGGCACAACTCCTTTAAAATTTCTTTGCCTGATTCCCAATTCGGCCATCGACAAAAACATTACCGTCGTACCAGAATGCGGCCTTGAGGCAGAAGACGATTCTGCTTGATTCAGGTTAATATCCGCCGGCAGAGTCCCACGGTTTCCTAAAGAATGCCACTGGCTTCCCCAGCGGTTTGTAGCAATGAGCAAATCGGATGTCGCCGCTGAGATCGAAAAACTCCGCGAGGAGATTCGCGCACATGACGTTCGGTACTACGTCGAAGCTGCTCCCTCGATCTCCGATCTCGAGTACGATCGTCTCATGGAGCGGCTGAAAACTCTCGAAGCCGCGAATCCCGAACTTGTCACACCCGACAGCCCCACACAGCGAGTCGGCGGGGCACCCGTCGATGAGTTGAACTCGGTGCGACATCTCGTGCCAATGATGTCGATCGACAACACCTACAGTCTTACCGAGCTGCGCAGCTATGCTGCGCGAACTGCCAAGCTGTTGCCCGACGAAGCCATCGAGTGGGTCGTCGAACTGAAGATCGATGGAGTGGCGATGTCGCTCATTTACGAAGAAGGGCATCTAGTGCGAGGGGTCACGCGGGGCGACGGCACAACTGGAGACAACGTCACCCACAACGTTCGCACTATTCTTGGCGTTCCTCTGCGACTATCTGGGGATAACGTGCCACCGCTGGTCGAAGTCCGTGGTGAGGTCTACATGTCTAACGCCGACCTTGCGCGGCTCAATGCTGAACGACAAGAGCAGGGACTTGAAGCCTATGCCAATACTCGCAATGTAGCAGCAGGAAGTATTCGCCTTTTGGATCCGCGAATCTGTGCCGAGCGGCGGTTGCGGATGTTTTGCCATGGTGTGGGACAAGCCGAGGGGCTGCGAGTGGATACCCACATGGAATTTCTGAAGCAACTCGCCCAGTGGGGTCTGCCGGCAACGCCCCATGTCGAGTGCTTTCCCGATTTTGAATCAGCTGTTACACACGCTGAAGAGTTAATCGAACGACTCCATGAGCTCGACTTCGAGGTCGATGGTCTGGTGCTGAAAGTGAACAGCTTTGACCAACGCGAGCGACTTGGAGCCACGAGCAAAAGTCCACGGTGGCTCATTGCTTACAAGTTTGAGAAATACGAGGCAGTCACCAAACTGAATGAAATCCGCGTCCAGGTCGGCAAGACGGGCACGATCACACCCGTGGCCGAGTTGGAACCTGTAGAACTCGCCGGCACAATCGTGAGCCGAGCGAGCCTGCACAACGCCGACGAGGTGGTCCGCAAGGATGTCCGCGTGGGGGACACGGTTGTAGTCGAAAAGGCAGGCAAAATCATTCCCCACATTGTGCGGGTCGAGACCCACCTGCGACCTGAGGGAGCAAAGCCGTTTCGATTTCCTGCGAAATGTCCTGAATGCAAGAGTGAATTGGTGAAGGACGAAGGCGGTGTCTACATTCGCTGCCCGAACCTAGCCTGCCCAGCCCAACTCCGCGAGAGACTTCGCTATTTTGCCAGTCGCACTGCCATGGATATCGAGGGCTTGGGAGAAAAGCTCATCGATCAACTTGTTTCATCAGGGTTGGTAAGTCGGTTTGCTGATCTCTACGAACTCACGGTCGAAAAACTCGCCGCGTTGGAACGGATGGGACAAAAATCGGCTGAGAATGTCGTAGCGGCGATTCAGGAGAGTAAATCGCGCTCCTTGGCTCGGCTCTTAAACGCACTGACAATTCGCCATGTAGGAACTCGCGTCGCGTCGATTCTGGCAGAGCGATTTCAGACGATGTCTGCCTTGCAAACTGCAACGGTCGATGAGCTTAGCGAAGTTGACGAAGTCGGCCCCATCATCGCCGAAAGCGTTTACAACTTTCTTCACAATGAACATGGTACCGAAACCATCGAAAGTCTTGCTGCTGCCGGAGTCAATCTGGGAGTCCAAGAGGAAAAAGATTCCGCTCCAGTGCAAAAGCCTTTGGCGGGAAAAACTTTTGTCGTAACTGGCACCTTAGAGAATTTCACCCGCGACGAAATTCAAGAACTGATCGAGCGACTGGGAGGTCGAGCTACCAGCAGCATCTCCAAGAGTACCGACTATCTTGTGGCAGGCGAGAAAGCAGGA
This sequence comes from uncultured Planctomycetaceae bacterium, assembly GCA_937925545.1. Taxonomy (GTDB): domain Bacteria; phylum Planctomycetota; class Planctomycetia; order Pirellulales; family Lacipirellulaceae; genus Bythopirellula. The sequence goes on along the minus strand of CALALR010000001.1, from coordinate 46,635 downwards.
AGCAAACTCGAGAAAGCAAAAAAGTTGGGCGTCACTGTGCTGACTGAATCTGAGTTCGATGCGATGTGTGCAATTGATTGAACTCTCAAAACAATCTAATAACCAGTCAATCTTTGCCTGCTTCAATAGCTGCCTTCACTTCCGGCGAGAGCTTCACGCCCAAATTCTCAGCATGCAAGATAAATTGGCGGGCCTCTTCGTGTTTGCCTTGCTGCCACAACAAAATGCCCAGATTGTAGTTGAGTTGCGGAGCGTTTGGATCCACAGCAAGACCGGCACGATATGCGCGCTCGGCTTCGCCGCCCATGCCCAATTGCGCGAGCAAGCCGCCGTAGTTTGCACTCGCTCCTGGGTCGCCGGGTCGCAAATCGAGGGCTCGCTGGAAGGCCGTAAGTGCCGCGTCCACCTCTCCCAATACGTAATAAATATTGGCAAGCTGCAATTGGGCTGCAAATTGCTGGGGGTCGAACTGAATTGCGTGCTTAAGATATCGAATCGCTTGCAAAGGTTCTCCCACTTGGAATTTGACGAGCCCCATCTGAAAGTTAATCTCCGCTCGTCGAGGATTGAGTTTAAATGCTTCACTGAGTGGTGCCAGTGCGCGATCGGGGTCACCGGCTGCGTTGAGCGAGGCCCCCAATGCAGTCAGCACGCGCCAGTTGTCAGCATTGTCGGCGGCAAGAAAACTGGCCAACTCAACTGCCTCATGGTGGCGGCCCTCACGATTCAGCAGTTGGATCCTACCTAGTTCACCCGAAAGCGTGGCAGGAAATCGTTCAGCCAATATTTCGTATAGCTCTGCGGCCTCATGGGTTCGATTCTGTTGAAGATAGAACTCGGCCAGTTGCTCGAACGGCTCTGAAGAAGTGGGCCCCAATTCCACAGCACGTTTCAACTCCTTTTCAGCAAATTCCTGCTCTCCAAGGCGGTGCAGGACCGTACCCAGATCACAGTGGTGAGACCATTCGTCCGGGGCAAGGGAAACGGCCTGTTCAAATTGGCGTCGTGCAGCTTCGAGTTGATTTCCCAACAGATAAGCCAACCCCAAATCGGCGTGGGCCGTGTGCGACCGCTCTCGTTGCTTCAATGCTTGCTGTGCGAAATGAATTGCTTGAGTAGCATTCCCTTTGGAAAGGGCATCGCGACTCAACAGAGCATGACACTCGGGAAGATCCGGTGTTAACGCCGCCAGGGCGAGTAGCCGAGATGATTCCCCTTCGGACCCTTCACTCAACATGCGTTTTCGTTCGGCAAAGAGCAATCCCGCGACCAATATGAGCAGTACAGCCCACTTGGATGCATGTACGGCCGCAGGAACTGTGATTAGGGGGGCAGCATCGCTTGAAGGTGTGTCTACCAGATTCTGTTGCGTCTGTCGCTCGCGTACCTTCCAAATAAATCCGTCAAAGTAGAAATGTAAGAAAGAGGATGTTACAAACACGGCGAGAAGCCATTGATATGCATTCTCGGTTCCGGTGGAAAAGATGTAGGCATTAGCGCCGTCAGTGAAATAGCGAATCGAACTGTAAGCGGCGACCGCAGCCAAATAGAGACCCAACATGCTCCAGCGATCTTGAAAAAGAAATCCCAACGGACCAAACCGATCGCCGGCACGATTGAAAAGCCGCTTGTTATAAATCCACACAATGGCGTAGTATTGCACGGCGTGGTAGATCTCAAACATGGCGATCCCGATCAACAGGTTGACCGAGAGTCGCCCCGTATACCAGAAGAACCATCCCGTGATGCCAATCAGCAATTGTTTGACCCAGGAAATTGGATAGCCCGCCCTATGGAGCCGAACAAGGTTAACCAGATAGGCGATCAGCACCGCAAGTAGTGCTCCGCCGACGACCATTCTCGCTGATTCCAACCATGTCGGACCAAACAGCGGGAGGCCTGATTGCCACATTGCATTGGCGATGCCAAATACACGAGCATCGCTAAACACCACTCCAGCCGTAAACACGGTCAGGCAAAGCCAGTGATCGAGCCGTGCCGTCCAGCGGTCGGTCACACCTCTCCGGAGGTCGTAGATGCGCATGAACCCGTAGGTCTGCATTAGACCGTGCCAGGTTCCCCAAACGAGCAGCACCAACTCCAGTCCATGAAGATGCTGCCAAGGCAGGTTCAATAGTTCTGCCACCCCCCGCGGAGGCGAAAAGCACAGAGCCAAAGCGAACACCAGCGGAGGCACCACGAGGAATCTCAAACGATATCTCATAAAGAGTTCTCGGTCCCCGTAGGCTCTCATAAAGCCCGGCAGATGGTGTCCTAAGGAGGCAAACGAGATCACCGCTAGGGAAACCTGCTCCGGCGTGAGCCATTGACGCACCAGAACCAGCACGACTGGTACAATCAATACAGGCGTAATGACGACATAGGTCATGTCCCACCAGGGGGAGATGATCCAGCTTTTCTGGTGTGCAGCGGTGGGGGTGATTTGCGTCGTAGACACGGTGGGGGCAGCAATAGGCTTAAAATAGAGGTTCCTATCCCCTAAGTATTGCACTTTCCCTCAGCCAAACCTCCCGCAAATGGGGGAAAACCGAGAATTTCGCTCAGAAAACAGCAGGCAAATCGGCACTTTGAGATCCCATCCATAAAACCACCCGTTTTCTACGCGAACACCTGAAAATATTGGCAATTGTGGGGTGGCGCGTTTATGCTGGAGAGAGAGAGGCTGAATTCTTCCGTTCGCAGCCGATTAGTTGGATTGCAGCTGGGGTCACCGCTTTGATCCCAGAACATCCTCGTGATACTCGACTATCTGAAAAGGTTGTATAGACATGGTGTCCGCTCGTCCGTTAAAATGGTTTTTCATCTCAGCATTCACAACAATAGCGGTTGTCTCCGCTGAACAATCTTCGGTGGCAGAAGAGACTGCCCCGAATTCAGTCGAGGCACTCGACGTGTTTGAGGCCATCGATCAAGACCTCGTCGATGTGAAGTTCATCGCTCGCGATAGTCAACGTGGCCGACTCTTTCTGACGAACAAGACCGACGAACCTGTCGACGTAATCATCCCAGAGGCATTTGCTGGAGTGCCGGTCATGCACCAGTTTGGTGGTGGTGGCGGTGGCTTCGGCGGCGGAGGCGGTGGTGGTGGACAGCAAAGCGTTGGCGGCGGAGGCGGTGGTGGCCGAGGCGGCGGTGGCCGAGGTGGCGGTGGCCGAGGTGGCGGGAGGTTTAACGTAGCTCCTGAAAAGGTCAGCACGATCGATGTCCCACTCTTGTGTCTGGACCACGGACTCCGCGATCCATCGTCCAACAAGCCTTATGAGATCCGACCCATCGAGGACGTCGTTGAGGACCCCGCCGTAATCGAGATTGTCGCTGCGTATGCCAATGGTGACCTCGATCCAGCTGCTGCGCAGGCGGCCGTCTGGAACGTGAATAGCAAGGTCAGCTGGCAAGAACTCGCTGCCAAACTCACGGGCACGGTCCGTCACGCCGTTCGCAATCCTTATTTCACTGCCGCCGAAATCAAGAATGCGATGGCAATCGTCTCAAGTGCCCAATCGGCAACTGCCGGGAAAAAGGTTGAACGGCGCAACTGGAAGCCAGTCAGCCAACGAAATCCCGACGGAAAAGAGGCAACGCCCGAACGCCTGGATCTTCCAGAAGATCTGGGACCGCGCAGCGACCAATCAGCCGACAGCCGGTAAAAGGCAAAATCCATAGAAAGTTAACTGCTGCTTCACGCAGCGCGGCTCCAAGAGCTGCGTTCCTCAGCCAGGAGTCGTTGCAGTTCTTGCTGGTACTCTAGTTTCTCTGCTTGCCAGTGTTGCTCGGTTTCTTCGTAGGTCCGCTGTTGAGAGTCGAGTTCCTGTTCGCGGGCGACCAGTCGGGCGGCCCGTTGTTCCAGGTCTTGCTCACGGCGGTCGAGCCATAGCTGCAAGTCCTGCCGCTGGTTGGCCAATTGCGTGTGCTCCGCGGCCAACTCACTCCGCACAGTTTCCAGCTCCTTACGGCGGCGAGTGGCTTCTTCCGCTGCCAATTGAAAATGATCGGCCAGACGAACTCGAAGTTGCGAGATGGAACGCGACAAGGTCGCCGGCGCAAGAACGCCTTGCAATTGCAGCCAGGTTTCTTCAGTTGCCAACCGAATTTCCAAGACTTCCCGTTGTGCAGCGCGCAACTCTTCTTGCAACTGTTCCAGAGCATCTTCTCGCTGATCGAGCATCGCTTCGCGCCGATCTACTTCCTGCTCGCGCCGGGCCAATTGCAAACTCGAAGCGTCTTTTTCCTTCCTCAATTGTTTACGCTCGCGTGTTACTTGGTTCTCAAACGACAACTCCTGCCGCTCAAGTTCTGCACGCTGCTCGGCAAGCTGCATCTGCTGCTCAGCAATCAACGATTCTGCTGCAGAGAGATTCGCTGCACGCTGCTCAAACAGATTGGCCATCTGCTGCAGTTCCACCATCTTCTGTTCAGTCACACCGAGTCGTTCAAACCGCTGCAAGGCCGTTTTGATCTCCTGCTCTCGAAAGCGGATACGCCGATCCTGCTCCGTGACGTCGCAAAGCTTGAATTCCACTTCTTGCTGGATTCGACTTAGCTCAGCACGTTGAAACTCAAGCTCGCTGCTTTCCTCACCCAGCCTCAACTCCCAGGCACGAATCTCGTCCTGACGCTTAGTCAACTCGGCATCAGCAGCATGCAGTTTTGCAGATCGTTGTTGGAGAGAAATTTCCGTCTCCGTCAACTCCTCCATTTGTTTGTAGAGCTTAGCTTCGCGAGTATCCATCTCACGATGACGCTCTTCACAAGCAAGCTTTGCGGCCGTGAATTCTTCCTCCTTGGACTGGCACATAGCCGCTTTGATTTCGAGCTCGCTGATGTTCTCTGCCAACTCGCTCTGCAAACACTCGAGTTCAGCCTGCTGCTTGGCGATCTGCCTCTCCCGTTCTTCAAGCTTGAGAGAGCGTTCTACACTAATTGCCTGAGAATCCGAGCCCGTAGCGGCGGACTCCTGTTTGGACAGCTTGGCAGCTTGTTCCTCGAGCGCAGCTTCACGCTGATCGAGCTCACTCTCGCGTTCTTCCAGCCAGAGCCGGGCACTGCGAATGCGGCTCTCAAGCTCCGCTTCGTGACCGTTTAACGTCGCCTCGCGATGATCGAGTTCCGTCAACCTGGCCTGGAGTCGTTCTGCCAGGTCCGTGGCGTGTCGGCCTAAGGCCTCAGGTGGGACACCGGCGGAAAACAAGTCCGCATCATCGAATTCATCGCAGTCGTCGGCGTGTGAGACCGCTTCGACGGCAACCCGCTTAGGACTGGCCGAATCGCTCCTCGAAACAGGATGCGCAGAATCAACCCGTGTTCCTCGTTGGGGCTTCATACCCTCGATGTTGTCAGTTCGCTCTGGAAGATTGGCTGCCATCGAAAAGCTGTCTGGAAATGGAGGAGGTGGTGGCAGAGCTTGGCTAATTGACAAACTTTGCCTAAACGTCAAATCGGCACATTGCGTCGGCAAATTCAATCATGGTTGAGATTTCGCCAGAATCCGCGCAGCACTGCTAGCACTGGCAACTGCAAAAAAACAGCCACTGGCGGAAGCCTGCGGTCCGCCAGTGGCTTTGGTTAGAATTTTATTTTCAGCGAGTTTTAAGCCTTGGCGGCGTCAATCGCTTCCTGCAATCGAGCCTTGGGCTGCACACCCACAAAACGATCGACGACCTCACCATTCTTAAAGATCATGATGGTAGGGATGCTGCTGACCCCGTAATTCTGAGCCGCCGAAGGGGCATCATCGACGTTGAGCTTCATCACCTTGGCTGAGCCGGAGTTCTCGCCAGCTAATTCTTCCACCAGCGCAGCAATCTGGCGGCAAGGGCCACACCAAGGAGCCCAAAAATCTACCAAGACCGGTTCGGAAGATTTCAATACTTCTGCCTCAAAATTTGTATCGTTGATTTCTGCTACCGTACCCATGATTGTCTCCTTGTAAAAGATGTTCTTGACAATTTGGTTGTCATTCACACCATCTGATTCGATGCAAACTTTCTAAATAATCTGTTCTGTGGAAAATCGGGGTCAGGACCAGCATTTGTCGCCGATTCTCACGATTCCGATTGATTCAAGATTATTGGCATTCTTTACTTGACTGTCAACGAACTCGGTTAAAGCATTGCCGAAACCCCGTCATTGCTGGATACTTGGGGTAGTTGTCCCATGATTACCCTGAATTAGACACTGGGGCGAACAAAATCTTACCTGACATTTGCTTTATTGGAGGATAGATCAATGGCCCGCACTCCCAGCAACATGCTCCCCTTGGGGACTCAGGCACCAGATTTTTCATTGGTCAACGTCGATGGCAAGACTGTATCGCTGGATGACTTTAGCGAGGCACCCGCCCTGTTGATCATGTTCATCTGCAACCATTGTCCCTTTGTGAAACACATAGCCGACGAACTGGCTCGCTTGGGGCAAGAATACACCGCCAAGGGAGCAGCCATCGTGGCGATCAATTCCAACGACGTCGCCAACTATCCGGCCGATTCCCCCGAACAGATGGTCGCCGAGGCTGAAGAGCGCGGCTATGTCTTCCCCTATCTCTACGACGAAACCCAAGAAGTCGCCAAGGCCTATCACGCGGCGTGTACCCCCGATTTCTTTCTGTTCGATTCCCAGCGACAATTGGTATATCGAGGACAGCTCGACGCCAGCCGCCCGGAGAGTGGCATCCCCGTGACCGGTGCCGACCTCCGCGCCGCGCTCGACGCCGTGTTGGCAGGCAAGAAACCCAGCGCGGATCAGATACCTAGCTTGGGTTGCAACATCAAGTGGAAGCCGGGGAATGAGCCGGGATGAGTTACTGCCCTCAAGAGAAACGAGCGTAAAAATCTCTGCGCGATCCCTTGCCCTCATCGGACTCGGCCAAGGGTCGCCACTAATCCATTCCTCCCATTTCTTTCCTAGGAGAAACGCGCGACAACTCCGTCAATCGCCGGACCACTTCCTCGGCGCTACCCGTCTCGGCTTGGATTGAGAGTTGTCTGTCGGCGCAACTTGGTGCTGCGGCGATTTGGCGGCAATGCTCCAGATGACTTTCACAACCAAGTTCCTTCGCTATGGGCAAAAGATGATTGGCCAACTGGTTAACACTCTGTTCAACCGACACGACCTGATAAGTGAAGGAATCCACGAGTTGGGCGGCAGTGCCATATCGGGCGGCCCGCCATTTGTTTTGACGCACCATCATGGGATGACAGTCGTGCTGGTAGGTGCCGTTGTCGATCTCGTCTGAAAGTGTCTTCACCAGACATTGCACCAGGGCAGCAATCGCCATTGTGTCTTCCAGGCTCCCCGGCATATCGCAAACCCGTACTTCGACGGTTCCAAAGTTGTGATGGGGCCGCACGTCCCACCAGATTTCGCGGATCGTATTGATAAAGCCAGTCTCTACCATGTGATGGACCAGCCACACATACTCGCTCCAATTCCGCATCAGAGTCGGTAAGCCTGCCGTCGGCAGGCCTTCCATGATTTTCGAGCGGTACGACTGCAAACCAGTCTGCCGTCCTTCCCAAAACGGGCTGCTGCTTGAGAGGGCCAGCAAGGTAGGCAGGTGGCGAAGAATGCGATCGCAGATCATGACAGCTTTGTCGCCGGAATCGACTCCCACATGGATGTGCAGACCGAAGGTTACCAAACGACGGGCAAGTTCCTGAAGCAACTGAACGAGATTCAAATACCGCTCATTGCTGGTCACCATCTGTTCCTGCCACGGAGAGAAGGGATGCGTTGCTCCCCACCAGAGTCGCATGCCGAGTTGATCTGTGGCGGCCTCTACCGCGACGATTTTCTCACGCAGATCCTGCTCCGCATCGTCCACGGTCTCGCAAACACCCGTGATAATCTCGACGACACACTGCATCAATTCGGGCTTGAATGAGTCGGAATGTTGCTCTGGCAAGAGTTCTTCGACTTGATCGAATGCACTGGCCAAGGCCATCGTTCGACCATCAACCAGCCCCAACTCTATTTCCACACCAAGAGTAGGACGTTCATTCGCATTGAATTCGATCTTCGCCATAATCACGCCTTTACTGGTTCGCAGGCAGCAACGACTGCTCGGGCAAGGATCCTTACTCCAATTTCCAATGCCGACTCGTCAATGTCAAACTTCGGCGTATGCAAAGGAGTTATCTCTGCAAGATCTGCAGCACAACCAAGTCGGAACATGGCACCCGGGACATGCTCCAAATAGCAGGCAAAGTCCTCACTACCCATACTTGGGCGAGTGATGAGTTGGACATTTCTGGAACTCACTACATCCTCGGCAGCTTGCCACAAGAGAGAAGTCGCTGCCGCATCATTAACCACAGAAGGAATGCTGGCATCGAGGGTAAACTCAATCTTCGTGCCGGTAATTCCTTCCACGCCACGTGTCACCTGGTGAATCTGATCGATGGTTCGGGTTCGGACTGCCGTGTCGAGAGTACGCATGGTACCCCGGATTTCTACACGATCTGGGATGACATTCGGATTGGTCCCCCCCAGGATGCTGCCAAAAGTGAGCACCACGGCATCGTGGGTGTCGGTTGCCCGAGGCACAAACTGATAGAGCGTGCTGATCGCTTGAGCTGCGGCGGCAATTGGGTCACGAGATTCGTGAGGCCGGGCGGCATGACCACCTCGGCCGGTGATTGTCAACTGAACTGAATCGCAAGAGGCAGTCATCGGACCCGAGCGCATTGCTACTTCACCAGTGCGCCGCGTTGGATCCACATGCAAGGCAAATATCTTTTCGACCCCCTCAAGCACATCGGTCTGAATCATCTGCATTGCTCCTGTGGCCGTTTCCTCCGCAGGTTGAAAGATCACCCGCCAGGAAATCGGCCAGGGGAGTTCGCCACTTTCCGAGAGAATCGTCAGTGCCTGCACCACGCCAAACGCTACGGCCGAATGGGCATCGTGGCCACAGGCGTGCATAAGCCCTGGATGTGTACTCTTGTAGGAAACTTGCTTCTCGTCTTGAATGCGAAGTGCATCGATGTCGCCGCGCACGGCAATTCTCTTGAGATCGGATTCCTTGGGAGACACACTATCGGCTATGACACCACAACCCTCGGGACCCATCTGCACGTCCAAATTCAATTGCCCCAACAACTGGTACAGGTGCATGCTGGTAGCGAGTTCTGCACCACTTGGCTCAGGATGAGCATGTAAGAACCTGCGGAGGTCGCGGACATCGTCGCGTTTATCAGCAACAATCGCGTCAAGTCGTTGCTTCCAAGATTCAAGCATAAGCTAGCGACCAGAGCGGTTATGGAATTTTACAGTTCTACAAACTCGGGCTCGATAAAGTGCGGCAAGATTCCCTGATCATAACCCATGGCAAGAAATCGAGTCACTGCCTCGCGCCCTTGTGGCCCGAAATCAAGTGTCCAGTCGTTGACATACATCCCAACAAAACGATCAGCCTTGCTGCGATCGAGATCGCGGCCATATTTCAACGCATAGTCAAGAGCCTCCTGACGGTGATCGAGACCGTACTTGATACTTTGATACAACAAGCTCTGAACTTCGCTCATCATCTTCGGGCCGAGATCCTTGCGAATGCCATTGGCACCCAGGGGCAGTGGCAATCCCGTTAGATCGTGCCACCACACCCCAAGATCGACGACAAGGTCTAAGTTACTTTGGCTATAGGTCAACTGTCCTTCATGAATGATCAATCCGGCATCGAGCCGCTTTCCATTATATTCCCCGCAAACCGTGGCGGGGATGATTTCGTCAAAGGGTACAATCACATACTCAAAGTCATGATTCAGACACAGTCGCAGAGCGAGATACGCGCTGGTCAGTTTGCCTGGGATGGCTATCACTCTGTCTCGCAAGTTTTCGAGAGAAGTTGCCTCTTTCGCAACCACCATCGGCCCGTAGCCATCTCCCATGCTGGCCCCGCAACTGCAAAGGGCATATCGGTCGTGCAAGTAGGCATAGGCATGGATGCTGATGGCAGTAAGTTCCAATTCAGAACGAAACGCTCGTTCGTTGAGTGTTTCAATATCGACTAATTCGTGGGTGAAAATGTAGTTACCCGTCTTGATACAGTCATTGGTCAGGGCGTGGAACATAAACGCATCGTCGGGATCGGGGCTGTGTCCCACACGAATGAGCTTCTTGGTGTCGATAGCAGACAATGTAGTGGCTCCTGGGCTTCATCAATGGTCGTAAGTCAATGATGATAGGGTCGATTAGCGCAAAACGTCAACCACTATCTAAGCTAGATCTTAATATGCCTCGAAGTGCGGTTAGGTTCCCGGATAAATTTCACTTTAAGTCTAGGAAAAGTCTCACAGCGAGAGAAGTAGTAGGGGATTAATTGTAATAAGTATTTGCTGCAAGTGGTCGCCAAAGCTCCAGAACGAATAAGCAATAAGTGGTGGTGTTGATTTCTCGATAACTTCTTGGAATCGTCATCCCTAAGCAAGTCAATATTCAGTTTAACACTGTCTCAGTGATTCCACTGAAATTGAAGTTCGCGCGTTGAGTTGACATGACAATGCCTAATCGCTGAGATAATTAGAATTCACCTTCAAATAATCCCTGGTTGGAATTCATGCGAGTCGAGCAACTTCAGGTTTCATCGAAACTCTGGCGGTGGTGAGTTCCAGCCTGTAGTTGCTTTCTAATCTCCTACCTTTTCACCCTAGTTCATGCGTAGCTTAGTCTTTGGCCAAATCTACCACTGGGTTGCAATTGAGGGACGACAATGCGAAAGACTTCAAACCAAGTGAACATAGAAGACTTGCAAGAAGTTAGAATTCTGCTTGCATTTGCTCGTCACTCTTATAGTTTCTTGAGATGGAAGATGATTCGCAAATTAAGGTACAGCTTCGTTTGGGCAGTCGTACTAGGTGCAATTCTTGGACGGCTGTACGGTTCGGCTGTTGAAGCTGCTGCTCCTGTTGATTTCGGAGTCAATTTTCAAGCTTATGGCTCTAATGTGTTCGTGCAGTATCGTGCATGGTGGCCAGAGAATTTTGATACGCTGAAAGGATTGATTTTCAGTTTACCAGGCTCTCGCGGAGATCAGCGAGGCATAGCGGGAAACGCCCTCTGGCAATTTCGATTGTCGCAGATGGGTTACGGAATTGTCGGCTTTCGTGACCTGCTTAATTTTGGCTACGACTATTGGGGCGCAAACGACGCTGAGGTTCAGATCAATTTTCAGAGTGTACTCGACTCAATTGCCGCTGCATCGGGACATCCTGAGTTACGCAACGCACCTGTAATTCTTGATGGTGTTTCCAAAGGTGGATTTTCAGTAGGATACCTTGCTTCTTTTGTGCCCGATCGGACTCTCGGATTCATTGCCGACAAAGGTTATGCAGCAGGTCTGCTTGATAGCTCGCGTCCCACTGCACCTGGAATGGTTATCGCCGGCGAGCGTGACAACGTAGTAGAACCTTTAAATTTGAGCCAGGAGTTCCTGGCCAGCCGTTCCGTTAATGGCCATACTGCTTATCTTGTGGAATGGCGAACCTCGCATCGTGAAACGACTGAAGCATTTCGCCTTGCCTTGATGGATCAGTTCATCCGCTCGCGTTACCCAGCGGGGAAATTACCATCAACCAATCCCGGAGAGCCGCTGATGCTAAGAGAGCCGAAGGGTTTCTTGGCTGAGACCAGTGTATACGACGCGGCACTCGGTCAATCCTTCATCCCCGATCCAATTATCACACCAGAATCAAGTTATCCTCTCGATTCCTCGAGGGCGTCGTGGTTACCGTCTGAGACGATGACGTTGCTCTATCGAATTCAGAATGAAAATACTCAATTGGGTACCAGGGTGCAGTTCGCTCCGGTTGCACCTTTCAACGGCAAGGTAGATCTTTCGGTGCAAGTTACGGGGATCAATTCGACGCGATTATGGCTCTATCACGAAACGCAACTATTAGGGGAATTCGATCCATCAGAGGGTTCCATCAATTTTAGCTATCTGGCGAAGAAGAATGGACTGCAGACATTCTTTGCCATCGCAGAATACTTGGACGGAGGAACGCTCAAAACCACGGCTAATTATCTACCAACAGTGGTTGCTGGAGTTCCAATCATTCCCGAGCCTGAGAATATATCTCTCCTACTGATTGCGGGGACCACGATAGTTCTTCTCGGTCGTTTGAGAGGGGCAAGCTGGAGCCTTATTTACTGCATGAAAATAGATCATTGATTTGATGTTACCTGAATAAGTTTTTCATCGAGTGCATATGAAGCTTTTCCTCCGGTTGAATGCTGGGCGCTATCTGGACGCAATCCAAACCCCAATTCTTGCAAAAGCAGGCGAAACTCATAACAAAGTTTGACATAAGTTTTTGACTCTTTAAAAATAGAGGCGCTCTTGTCGTTCTCATTGATTTGCTTTTCTAGGCCGTTTGTCACTCATAGATTGATAGAACTTTTTAAAGTTCTTCTCTGCCCCTAAGTTCAAAGGAGAGAATCTTATGCGTCGAACCTATCTGCATACTCTGGCTGGCTGCTTTCTGCTCGTGCTTGTTACTAACAGTTCTGCTTTTGCACAGTTTGAAGCAACATTCACAGAGTTTCAGTGGATCGGTGGCACAGGTTCTCAATCATGGCAAAATGGGGGCAACTGGGATCTTCCTGATTTTCCGAACGACACTGATCCACTGGACATGGATTATCCCACGGCAAATCTATCAGTAAGCTTGGGTGCCAACCTGAATGTTGGCTTAGGTACAAGTCCGGTCACCATTGCTGGACTTACATTGGGAGGAATCTCAAGCGCAGTGACTACTGAGGTATCTAGTGGTGGGCCGGCTGGTACGCTGAATTTCAAAAACTACTTCGTACCTGAGGGATTAGTCACTGAGAGGGATGCCGATTTTGACAACGACGGCTTGGTGGCAGGCAGCGATTTCTTAATCTGGCAACGAAACTATCTTTTCCAAAACTCTGGCCCTGACAATATTAATGATCAAGGTGATGCCAACCGCGATGATATTGTTGATGGAACCGATCTGCAAATTTGGCAAGATCAGTACGGTCTTGGTAACAGCTTTTTCACGCAGGGTGATGCTTTTTTGAGGAGTGCTGGCGTCGCTGGCTCGGTGAATCGAATCACGGCTCCGATTCATCTAGAAGACGAGCCGCTGGAAATCGATGCTATTAATCCTCTGCTGATTGATGTCGGTGGTAACATCACCAACAGTGCCCCTGACTTGACGAGTAGTTCCAGGATAAGCGTCGTTAGGGGGACTGTAACGATCAACTCTGAGGTGATCGTCACGAATGTCGACACCACGCCTGATAGTGGTGGGACCGATATGACCTTAAGGGCAAATGGAGACGGCGCCGCCTTGATTCTCAATGGCATTGTGCGAGATGCCAATCCGGCCGAGCCTGGCAATGTGACTTTCGGCGGTGGAGATGGCCGGATCGAGATCTACGGCAACAACGATCTTGGAGGAACCGTGAGAACCGGCGGTGATGAGATAATCTTAGGCCACGACCATGCCTTAGGCGTGAGTTCTGTTGCTCCTTTCACCCCCGCCCACGTGCGTCCCGGCGGAACTTTCTATTCAGATAACAACTTACGAAATATTCCCAACAAGATCACGCTTCAAAGCAATTTTAATGTTGCGGGTGATAAGACACTCACGCTCTCCGGTGAAGTCACCCAGACAAACAACCGAGGATTCAATAACAATATTACAGCTCCCGGCATGCTAATTCTTGATGGATTGCTGAATATTTGGGAGGACGACGAAGCCCTGGTTCGAGAATTTGATTTCCTCGGAACTGGCACTACGCTTATTACTGGCGTGATCCGCGACGACCAGTTCTTTTCTGGACAAGATCGCCGGATCAATCAAATCGGGCCCGGAGTGTTGATCATCGACGTTGGCCCTGGAGATAACTCTCATTCTGGACCGACTACAATTTCCAGAGGTAATCTTCACTACGCAAACAATGATTCCCTCAATGTTGGTGGGGGAATGATCGTGTCTCGCGGTGGTGCGATTGGTGTCGACACAGGGGTCGCAACGAACACTACCTTTCTTCAGCAAATTGATCCAATAAGTACGGGCGGATTAATGCTTACTGCGAGTGATGCGGCAGCGAATTTGGATTTTACAAGTTTCCCTTTATCAAATGCAGGCAATATGACCGTTGCTGCTCCAGAAACCGGCTTGACTTATACTGGCACGATAACGCCGGCAAACTCAACTTATGGACTGGGTGGAGGTTCTGGAACTTTGACTTTGCCAAATGCCCAACTGACAGGAGCGAATTCACTACAAGTGAGGAATGAAGGCGTTGTTGAACTACTTGGAGACAACACTTATACCGGTCCGACTTCAATTCTGAAGAAGCCGAGTAGCAGCGATGCACCTACTTTGGTAGTCGATGATCTTGCTAATGGCGGCGCAGCAAGCAGCATTGGCTCAGCAACTTCCGACCCTGCGAATCTTTTCATTCAGGGTTCAACCTTGAAATACGTAGGCACAGGAGACTCTACCGATCGTTTGTTCACGATCGGAACCGCAGGCGCAACAATCAATTCCTCTGGTACCGGGGCAATGGTTTTCTCCAATACCGGTATGCTCGGGCGCGATGATGCGGAAAGTCGGCTCGGCACACTTGATGATTTCAGTGGGCGACCCGACGAGATTGTCGACGTTGCCGACACCAGCGACATTGTTGCAGGGATGCCTGTGAGTGATCCGAGTCCAGGGGGTGTTTTCACTCAACCCCCGTGTAATCCCGATGGTTCCCACTGCATTCCAGTCGGAACTGTTGTGACCGGAGTCTCTACTGATGGATCGACGATCGGCATTAGCAACTTTTTTCCGTTTATCTTTAAGCCAAACACAACGATTGTTTTCGGTACTGTACCAAGGACACTGACACTCGACGGCACCAATGCAAATGACAATACACTAGCTTCGGTGATTAGCGACTCTCCAGCTGGTGGTATTGTGAATGTGACGAAAAGTGGCACCGGCAAATGGGTTCTCACCGGCTCAAATACCTACACGGGTGACACAACTGTCGAGGAGGGCATTCTGAGCATGAACAATGCGTTTCTAGCCGACAGTTCAGCAGTCCGAATAACCGGTGGGGTACTCGACTTGAACTTTGGAGGTTCAGACATTGTAGGTAGTTTATTCCTGAACGGAACTCAACAGGCGAACGGCACTTGGGGTCGTATTGGGCATCCCACAGCAATGTTTACGAGTGCCTTTTTTACGGGCAACGGCCTGCTGAACGTTGGCGGTGTCCCGTTGGGTGCTCTGGCTTCTGTGCCCGAACCAGGTGCTTTCCTGCTAACTTCCTTCTTTATCTTGGGATTTGCGGGGAACAGAATGCGAACTTGTCTCTTCTGAGAAACCAGTTCACCGTTTGGCACGACAGGTTTGTCCAGTGCAAATCATGCCCGGCTTGCCGTTGAGGCAGCACAAGATCGTATACCTGAGAATGGGAACTTCTGCCCGTTCCGAGGTTCATAGGGAATCTCTAAGCTTCGAGGGAGAAACTCTCGCCAGTGAATGACTCAAACGGAACGAACGGGCTAACTTGCGACTGCTTAGGCTCTGCCTTGGACTCCAACTGCTCACATACTAGCTTCCAAGTCTCACGGTGATATTGGAGCAGTTCAAGACACGACTCGAGTTTCTCGACTTCCTCGTTGATTCGGCAACTTGCCAGCTCGCGGTAGATAGCGGCGTATTGAGATTCGATAGCTTTGGATAGTTCCGATTCACCGGCAGCAGCTCCATGCGTCAGCTCTTCGAGAATCTCTGCCACGCGAGCCAACTGCCGATCGACACTTGCAAACTCGACTCCATCATGCCACATCTTTTGGGCCTGTGTGCCAAAACGCACCGCCCCTTCGAGCAACATGAGTTGCAATCGGGGTTGAGATGCCGTAAGCACTTTGCTGTCCAAGTAACTTTTGCTCGGTTGTTGCATCGAATTCCTTTTTACCCTTTCGTAGCAGAATCAAATTATGCTTATCTGGCTGAGAGAGTGCTAAGTGGAGGAAGGGGTGTGAAAGCGGACAATGCGTTCTGCGTTGCTTGGAAATTCGAGAGAATTGATTCCAATTGAGAGTACTGCAGCAAGAGCGCTTCTCGCTGCCTCTCGAGGAAAGCATCTAGTTGTGCTATGCGGTCGTTGTTGTTGTCGATGGTTGATTGAAGGGAGTTGGTGCGGTTGGTCAGATATCCACTCGTCACACCCGTGAGCTGCTCAACAATTGCATCAAATTTGGATGCGATTCCCCCCTTCTCATCATCGCCGAAAAAAGTCTGCAGTCCTGCAGGATCAGCTTGGAAAGCCGCCTGAAACTTGGCCTTGTCGAATTCCAGCTTGCCATCTGCATTTACATTGATGCCAATTTGAGCCAGGTTTTGGAACGATCCTAAACCAAAGTGCCGATCCGTCACCAACCGAGACAACTGAGTGTCGACCCGCAGGGCCTCGCCAGTTCCAAAAAGTAACCCTGTTGTCTGAGCGGTTTCGTCAAAATCTGTAAGGCTTTCGAGTTCGTCTCTAAGCGCATTGTATGATTTGACAAACTCTTCTACAGCCGTTACGAGCCCACTATCATTCGAGGTTACCGTGAGACTTACAGGAGCAGTACTCGCCTTTTGAACTGTCAGGTTTAAACCGCTAACAACATCCTTAAAAGTATTGGTGGCAGAGGTTACGAGGATTCCTCCTTGATTCTCTTCAACAGAACCGAACTGCAAAAGAGCGTCCCGAGCCTTACTGATTTCCTGAAACTGAAAGTTTGCTTCGTCAAGATCGAGCAGTAATGCATTCGCAGCACCAGATTTATTGACCGTGAGCGATAAGCGAACTCCTTGACCATCGTTCAATAGAGAGGCCGTAACCCCTGCATCTAGGTCATTTATTTTTTTGACCACATCCGCTAGGGTATCGCCGTCCTCGATGGCAAAGGATTTGATTGTTGTACCATTCAGAACCTGCGTGGGCACGCCTTCAATGTCTAATTCAACACTCGTTCCCAACAAATTCAAATCGGCTGCCACAGTGCCGCTTGTATCCACGACTGAGATCTTTCCAGCTCCTCCGGCAGTATCGACAAGAATGATTCCGTCCCCGCTTTGATTGATCTGTGCTGTCAATTCGAGTCCAGAGGCATTAATTCTATCGATCACGTCACCAAGAGTTTTTGCAGGGTCACTGGCAGAGTCGAGATCAATGGTTTTCTTAACACCAGCCGTGTCGGTAATCGTGATATCACCCAACGTTGTTATGCCCCTACCACCATGAAGCGACGAGAGGAATGTCGCTTCGCTCACAAGTTGGCGATTGAGCACGCCACCCTTCGCTTGCACGGTTGCAGCGTCATGAACAATTCCCAGATCCTCCGCAATGGTGGTTCCTGACTCGCTGGCTACGATAAAGTTGCTTGCTGACCCTCCTGAAGTGTCGGTGAGCACGATCCCCCCACGATTATCGCTCAGCGCTGCCGCGACGTCGGTCGCTTGTCCATTGATCGCATCAATTACTTCGTTGAGCGTCTCCGCGGCACTCAAGTCAATGACGGAAAGTACTCCGTTGCGATTGGTAATTTCCAGATTGCCCGGAATTTGGATTCCCGATCCACCATTGAGAGATGAAAGCAAAGTATCGCGGAGTCCAGAAACAAGTCTACCGCCTGTGATTGTCCCCCCGACGGCGGTCTTGGTCAGTCCGAGATCATCAGCCGCCGTTCCCAGTACGCCATTGCTCACCGAGAAAGTCCCTGAGCCACTTGTGAGATCGGTTAATTCAAGCCGATTGCCATCGGCAGCAATGTTTGCCGTGATCTTTCCGGCCAACTCGGTAGAGTCGTTGATGCGATTCACGACATCGCCCAAGGTCTCGGCACCCGAGAGGTCGAGCCCGATTGGCCCCGAATCATCGGCAAACTGGAAGACGAGATCGTCGACCTCGGTAGCATCATTGGTGAAGTGTACCCCTGTGCCATCGTTCAACCTTGAAAGGCGCGTTCCCGAATGGAGATAAAACACGTCGCTCCCAGTAGCAACGGTCGTTGCCCCGGACGCGCTGATTGTGGATAACCCCAAATCAAGAGCAGTCTTGCCATTGTTGACTTCCTGCACAGATAAGGTTCCAGACTGCCCTGTGTTGTCGACCAGTTGAATTGAATCACCGACTGTTTTGGCGGTCACGTTAATTGTGGTATTAGCGTTGATCGCATCGAGCACGTCATCAATCTTTGTGGCAAATCGCAAATCGATCACATCGCTCTCGCCACTCTTATCGGTGATGCGAATTTGTCCTAGCCGTACACCTAGGCCGCCGTTGAGTTGTTCCAGAGCAATACCCTTGTCGACAAACCCACCCGTTCGGAAAGAGAAATCCTGCGCGACGAAAGTTGAGTCTTTACTGTCAAACCGCTGGCTGACAAGTTGTTGAGCGGAAGCCGTGCGGACAGGAGTGAAGCTATAAGTGGAGTTAACAAGCTTGCTGCTGTCGGTCACTGTGGACGTCAGCACGCTTGTATCACTGGAAGTCGCCTTCTTTGCCACGTACAGAGAGTTGCTCGTTAATTTCCCCAGACTAAATTGAATCGAGATAAGCTTGGCCGAAAGCGTGCCGATCGCCAACTGCTGGGCTTGCAGGCCCTCATTGCGTTTGGCCAGGTTAGTTCGCGGTATAGAGGAAATATTGATTAATTGGTCGACGATATCCGCAATCGGAAGACCGCTGACTAGACCCACATTCGATGTGATACGACCCATGGTTTATTTCAAGTAAGAAGTCTAAGCTGGAGCGTCTCGTTCCCGTACGATGCATGCTCTGCGAGAAATGGTGCGGGATTACAGGCGGCACCTTCAACTCTAGGTTCCGGCATGTCCGAATGGCTAAGGAAGCGCGTACCGCTAGCACTCACAGAGCCTCAACCCTATCGAATGTATCGGTCAGAAAAACCTTTCGGAGCCAACAAAAAAACCGGTCCAGGCCAGTAAGCCCGAACCGGTTTTGAGTGTTTGTCGTGAAAACTAGTCTTACCGGAGCAAAGCCAACACGTTTTGGGGATTCGAGTTGGCAATCTGGAGAACCGTCGTGCCCGACTGCACCAGAATCTGAGCCCGCGTCAGGGCGGCAGTTTCTTGTGAGAAGTCAGCATCGCGAATCGAGCTCTCTGCTTCAGTCAGGTTCACCAGGGTATCGTTGAGGGCTTGCTTGTTGGTTTCCAGTGTGGTTCGTTGGAACGCACCTAACCGACCGCGAAGCGAAGTAACCTGATCGATGGCTTCAGCTACGACTGACGCAGCAGTATCCAGCTTGCCACTTGTCAGAGAGTAATCTCCACCAGTACCTAATTGGAACAGCTTACCGCTCACTCCACCCAGGCTGGCTGTGTTGACACTGCCGATACCCAAACGGGCTTGCTGGTTGCTCACCACATCTGGGCCCAACTGGAACAGTGCACCACCCCCAGTGATATCAAAACTGGCGGTTCCGGTGAATCCTGCCGTGATTGAGGCAGTGATGTCAAGGCTGGAGGTGTTAATAGTGAGACTATTACCGTTTCCAGTTGCGGCAACACCATTGATGGATGCTACGATGTCGGTACCTTCGTCACGCTTTCCAGCAGCGACTGCAGTGGTGAAGGTACCTGCCGGCGTACTGCCCGTTCCTTCACTTTTCACTTTTAGATCAACAATTGCATTTTTACCGTAAGCGGTAGAAACCAACTCAAGGGTCGTGCCATTGGCTACGGCTTTCACACCGGTCGCGTCCTGAACCAGGTTTATGCCATTCACGAGTTCATCAATCGTAGTACCGGCACCGAAGCTGAGCACATCAGCACCCGAGCCACCAGCCAATTCCAATACGACCTTGGCGGAGATACCACCACCAGCAGTCACACCAGCGGTCGTGCCACCGACGTTGACCAAAGTTGGATCAGTGTCTTCAGTCGTATTAAACTGTCCATCACCGGTCGTGTTTGTAAAGGTAACCGTAAAATCGTCATTAGCATCCAGGGCAGCCTCAATGGCAGTTGCCAGGGCCGAGAGATCAATCGCGGTATCATCATCCACGCTGATCGCCAGCGTTGTGCCATCGTCCGTCACGGTATAGGCACCGGCACCTTCATCAGCAGTGCTAACGAATGTGATCGTACGATTGAAGTCAGCGCCCTCAGCTGTAGGAGCAATGGTAATTACAGCATCGACCGCGCTCACACCACCGGAAGTAACGTCCGTATTCGTGGTTGCGTCGCCAGCGATCAAGTTGTTGGTATTATCCGACGAAGCGGTGAATTCCGCCAATCCATCAATCGCGGCGGCAATGACATCCGAGCCAACACCACCGGTCACGTCCGCTTCGATCGTGATCACACCTCCGGAGAACGTGATCGAATCAACGCCGTTGGCCGTTCCGTTGTTGTCATTAATTACGATGTCGATATCGTTACCAGCAGCACCCGCAGCTGCGGTGCCAGTCACAGCAGTGACGGTAATGGTATCCGAACCAGCCGTGCCAACTGTGAAAGTACCCGTAGCCAGAACTTCTGTTGTCTGGAAAGTCAGCGTACCGTCAGAAGCGGTAACTCCCGCAATGCCGACTGGAATATTTGTAACATCAACTTGGGCCTGAGTAGCAGCAGCAGTTACGTTGATAGCAACATTGACCGAACCAGTGGCACCAAGATTGGCCTGATCGATCTTCAAGTCGGTGACATTACTGAAGCCGGTCCCGGCAGTCGTAATAAAGTCTAAGCTGCCGTCAAGCAAACGACGGCCTTGGAAGGTGGTCGTCTGGGCAATACGATTGAGAGCATCCAACGACGAGTCCAATTGCAGCTGGTTAGCCTCAATCTGCGCGTCAGACAAAACACCCGTATTGGCAGCTTCTGTGACCAACCCACGAATATCATTCAACAGGGAGCTCACCTGGCCGAGGGCTGAGTCTGCTGTAGCAATTACCTGATTGGCACGATCCGTGTTGCTAATCGCACGTCGGATCGAAGTAATGTCACTCCGCAAGTTTTCGCTGGCGATCAAACCGGCAGGATCATCCTTACCCGTATTGATTCGCAAACCAGTGCTCAATCGGGTAAGTGCTTCATTCAAGCTCGCGTTCGATCGTCCCAACGTATTCTGGGCGACGAGTGAGCTCACATTTGTGTTAATTCGAGTCATTGCAAACACCCCTGTCTAAAAAAACCAGTTTTCATTGGAAGACCGGATCTGGGGAGTCAGATGACTCCGGCCCTTCATAAAATTGTTGTCGCACGGCGCCGAGGATATCCGCCTCGAAAGTGTAACACCGCTGTCCGTCCTTGAACGACGGCCCAGGCTTTTCCTGTTAGCCTCGCCCCAAGGGTTGACTGGTAAAGATTACCTAGCCAACTCTAGGACATATTCCGTGCAACGTGGGCGAAAATAAATTCTTCGCTCAGTTTTTCGGACCGTCTAAGTGGAAATATCGACCTAGGACCAGAGGTGCTTGAGAAAGTGCTGGCACTTTTCAATCCATTTTTCTGGGATTCTTCACATTCACAACCACTAACCCGCATACTCGTTAGAACTACAACAGTCGAAGAATTGCTTACTGCACGGTCCAAACTTTTATAATGCTACAGACCGTTACAACGTGAATGTGCAGCTCTTTTGAGATACCAATCCTAACTGCGATCGGTAGTGAGTCCATTGGGACCCAAGAATTGAGTGTCTTCAGGTTTCAATAGTGATGCCTGACGATTCTCGCGAAGGATCGCCTCGTAAACTTCGCGGCGATGCACGGGGATCTCTTTAGGTGCTTCAATTCCTAATTTCACTTTGTCGCCACGTACGTCTACAACGGTAATAACGACATTGTCGCCGATGATGATACTCTCGTCGCGTTGTCTGGACAGCACCAACATGGTTTTCTCCTCGGCACTCCTGAGAATCCTTCTCTTGATTCACAGGGTCAAGTTTGTCTGTTATTTCCTGGTACGATCAAATGGCAGTGGGTTATCGACGACTTCGACTTAACCGAAAGCCTCACTTAAGCAATCCGACGCAAGTTCGTATTGTGCAAATCAAGTGGATATTGCACGGGATACTCATCTTTGGCGATCACCTGGCAACCTAACCGCTTTTCGACATTGATCACAATCGGGGCACGCAAGTTGAGCGAAAGTCCCGAGTCTCTTCGGCTGGTAATGACCACAACTTCCGCATCGCGCACAGTCGTCAGACCCAAGCTATTCAGATCAAACCGATCCACGCGAAGCTGGTAATCGGGAACAAACCGCCGGGGACTTACCACACCCATGGCAATATGTCCCTGGTCAAGACTTTGCAACCAACCGAGCGCGGCATTGTTAGAATCGGTAAGGACAACCCAGCGTCGGCAATCCTCCAGCCCAATGAGTCCATGCTCAAAGAGGAGCTCGTCCTGGGGCTGAACCGAGAGGGTTCCAAATCTTGTTGTGAAGATGTCCATCGTTCTACCGCCTTCCGTGACCTTTTGCAGATGCCTACATTCCTAGGGGAAATCTGCACCGATAGCGTCACTCTCCGTGTGCACGTCGGCAATTCGCCATAATGTGGTATCGTCTGTGGCTGGTTAGGCCGTTCAGAAAAAATGGCTAATTTACGAAATCGCTGGGGTTTTCCTGGAGACTCTTAAAATCGAGGGATGGAAAAAGTTCTAAGATCAGGGAGCCCCGACAGTCGGCCGCAGAAAGCTCTGACTCCCGTAGAGTGACTTCTGCTGATTGTCGGGGTACGCAGCGTCATGGCTCTCTCGACCTTTTTGATACCTACGGGTTGTTAATCACCGGACTCACGCAGTAGAGTCGTCCTGGCTCGTCGCAGCTTGTCGTAGCAACATCAATCCACCCTGAAGTGGAGGAGCCAGTCGTTCCCACCGACGCATCTACGGCGCCAGACGGGTTATTCCAATCTCCACAACTGATTCCCGTCCATAAACCGCTATCAGAAGTACCACTCCAGACATCAAATTCGCTAACCTTGGAGCCAAATTCGTCTCTGTCAATATTTGTTCCTACTGTACCATCAAAAAGGTCATTTTTGTCGAAAGCAATAAGATCATTCGCTGTGTCGTAGACCGGTGCATCGATGTTCAGTCGGTCAAAGGCATTCTCTGTGCTGTCAGAGAGGATTGCTTGATAGATGGGCGTAATAAAGTCCCAGCCAGTCGTCCCAGGAAGTCCTCCGCTAACCGCATGAAAGGTGCAGACCCAATCGGCGGCTGCCAAGCCGCCCCAATTGTCGACCGAGGGCGGTGGGATAACTGTGTTCGAAGATATTGTGGAGGGAATACTCGTAAGAAACATACGGTGGAAGCTAGCCAGCACGGTAAACGCAAGGCCATTATTCTCGGCCTCGTTGCTATGCGATACACCGTCGTGGGCAGTGATGAATGTGTAATAGTCTCCGGCAGCAAGCGTATTGAGGGTAATGTCGGTGCTCGCAACTCCCAGGTGCTGTTGCATTATGCTTGTGCCCGCCGCGTCGCTGGTGATCGTGACATCGTAACTGGCCGCCCCGCTAGCGGCAGTCCAGACCACACGTGGAGTTGTGTCGGGTGTAGGTGAGGTCATCGAAAAGTCAGCTTTCGGAGCCAGAATATTAAAATCTCCCACGGGGTTCTCCGCCCCGAAAGTGCGCTGCCAAGCCAGGAAGTCGACTCCATCCACGTCCCCGTCCCCGTCGGCATCGCCATCAGTCTTGCTCGCGACCAAAGGTGTGCCATAATTCCCCTCCCATATCATTCGATCTCCGTCATCAACGTCCTCATCCCCGTCGAAGTCGCCATTGATGGCGGGCAGGTGCAGCGCAGCGGGTAAATCGACATTAGACTCCACGAGTTGAGGGGCCGGATCTGTGGCCTGCGTGCTGGCGAGCCAACTGTCGATCACCTGATACGGGTTCAGGTCGAACAGGCCAGTTTCGGTGTTAAATGCGGTGGGAAAACGATCGGGGCGCGGGCTGCCTTCGCCGAGGAAGGCAATAGTGACAGGCAGCTCATCAAGGAACTCGGCACGGAGCACACCACCTGGT
The DNA here is from genome assembly GCA_937925545.1 of uncultured Planctomycetaceae bacterium. Lineage (GTDB taxonomy): Bacteria > Planctomycetota > Planctomycetia > Pirellulales > Lacipirellulaceae > Bythopirellula. Next base: position 22,591 of record CALALR010000001.1, on the reverse strand, counting down.
CCTGTGCCCCCCTCATTGCTGAAAGCGAACACGATGGTCAGCTCGGTCAATTGTTCGGCGGCACCGGGAGCATTGAGCTGCGCCTTGAAGCTGGCACAGGCGCCGCACCAGGTCGCAGCGCCGACAACCAACGTATTCCCATCCACTGGAATATCCAGCGCCACGCCGTCGGCATCCACCAACGCTAGATCTGCGGCAGCCGCCGTTGCGTCCGACTCGGTCGCACCGCCAACAGTAGTCGGTACACCAGAGCCAACCGAGCCAACATGGTGTGCGTTAGTGCTGATCGCAGCTCCCCCAGTTCCATGGCCGATGTTCGGTGCGCCGGTGGAACTCACTCCAGCAGCAGGGCTGCCCGCCGTTGGTGGCAACATATTGCTAATGGCAGGGTTGTTCAGATCTTCGGTCACTTGACCAGCGATCGTGTTGTCACCGTCGGTGAACAAGGGGCTCAATACATCGATGTCCAACGCATGATAGCGATCTATCGCCAGCTGGTTCCAGTCAGTCGTCTTGAGAGATATTGGCACTTGGCGAAACACTTTGCGCTGGTCGGTTGCTTGAGAATCGTCGTGGTCGTAAACGACCTGATCCAAATTGTCTGACGACGCCAAGGACCGTGCGGGCAGGTCGGCAAACTCGTGCCCCGCCGAGGGTGAATCATTCGCTTGCGCAACTTCGTAAAACGGCTCCTCTTGTTCGCTGTTGAGCAGCGGCTCACCAAAATCTAACCCCACCAGCCAGGGGTCGAGGAAAACACCGGGCGAATTGCGGTCTTCGAGCTTCTCAACGCGCGCTCGGCGCGGATTACACATGTCGTTTACAGAAAGAACGCGATAGGTAAAGTCAGGGGGTAATATATTCCCCGAAGCTGAGTAGAGCTTAGACAAGGCCAATGTACTGGCCCTCCTCAGAAGGACATTCCACCAATCGGTTTGTTAGCACTAGCTATCCCGATGTTTCTCAGAATACTACTCAGACTAACAGCCTCTGCCACCCAGGACAAGCATCTTGCCTGAAATTCTGAGGGCCTTTACAGAAAAGAAAGAATAAAAGGCGATGTCGGGAGGGTTCTGCAGTGATTCTTGCGATGATCACTAAGCATGCTCGTGCATGCGTGTAGAAGAGTGCATGTCTATTACCAGATAATCACAGTCAAGTGTCGCTCTCAACCAAGAGATAGTTCCATTCGGTTAATCTCGTCAACCAGCCGCAACAAACTACGGCACCTGAACAGCGACGTCGGCCGATTCTAGAGACGCGCAGCACAGGAGGTAAACCGACTCGGCTCCCCGTGTAACGCTTCAAATATAATCCAGCAACGAAAGCCGCAAAATGTTTCCCGTCACTTGCAGCGAGGCTTGCAGGGCGATCTGCCGGGAGGTGAGTTCTGAGATGGCTTGGACGAGATCAACATCGATTTCTTCCGAGAGTGCAGCCCGCAGGCGAACATCTTCATCCTCAAGATTGAGTTGCGATAGCTCCAATCCCTGTTGGGTTGCACCAATTTGTGCCCTTGCGAAGGTGACGCGATCGATGTCGGCGTCGATATCTGACAGAGCCCGATCGATGCCGGCAATATCTTGGTTGATCAATGCATCCCGCAGTCGAATCAGCGTATTAAAGACGCTTTTGTTTTCCAGATAGTTGTGATCCGTGCTGGTGAGTGATCCCGTGCCGCTCGTGGCTGTGCTAGAACCAGTTGGTACGAATCCAAGGAGTTCCGCTGCCTGGGAGCCTTCGGCCTGCGTCACCGAGAGTTGCCCCGGGCCGCTTGTATTGTCGACTAACTCAATCCCATTGCCGGTGGATGCGAGGCGAGCTGTGATGTTCGTCGTGGTGATGGCATTGATCGCATCGATCACGTCACCCACGGTCTCAGCCCCACTCAGATCGATGCCAAACGATTGCCCGCTCGCTGAATTGATCGTGAAATCAATGTAACGACTGTCACTGCCGGTGATTGTCGCACTGGTGGTACTTACCACAGTGGAACCATTAGGCACCAAACCCAAATACTGGGCTGCCAGACTGCCTGATGCCTGAGTGATAGAAAAGTCCGTAGTTCCTGGAGTAGTGTTATCGACCAGTTCCAGGATATTCCCCGGAGGAGCAAGTTGTGCCGAGACATTCCCTCCCGTCACTGAATTGATCGTTGACAGCACGTCAGCAAGCGAGGTTGCGCTGCTCAGATCGATGTCGAACGACTGACCGTCGCGCGTGGTGATCGAGATATCGGTGCCCGCCGTTGTGGGCAGTTGAAATCCAGCCTGTATCGGAACACCTACTCCGTAGTTGAAGTCACTCAGCCTGGTCTCCGTACCAAAGGTTCGCACTCCCAGTTGCGTGGCAGTGGTCCCCCCGTTTTCGCCGATCTGAAAATCATTACCGCTCAAGATCGAGCGGATGTTAATGCCGGTTCCCTTGGCATTAATCTCCGCATGCAGGCCGGCCCCTGCTTTGTTGAGCGTTATGATTAGATCTTGAACCGTTTCGGCATTTTCGAAGGTGATCTCGTGAGTCTCTCCTCCATTGACAACCCGTAAGCCCGAGGCCAGATCAAGGTTGGTTCCCGAACCACCTGCTGTTGCTGCCGCCGTAGCGGTTAAGCTTACTTTGCCAGTTCCTGCTTCTACTGCCGAGGTGGAATCATTGGGATCCAAAGCCGCTGTAAAGGTCCCTTCGGCATTGATTGCAGCAATAACCTGATTGGCTGTCGAAGCTCCTGGTGCGATATGTATGTAGAGAGTTTTTGCCGCTCCGCCACTATTACCGGTGTTGCCTTGCACTGCACCGATGTCCCCTGCGGTAATCGTGGCACCGGGAATATAGGTTGCTTCGAGGCTATTGTCGTGTGCCGCCGTGAAAGTCCCTTCACTGTTGATTTCGTCAATCACCGTTTGAACGGACGTGGCCCCCGAACTATCTACCGCGATGGTCAGTCTCTTGTTCACACTGTCGTAGCTAACCGAGGCTGCATCACCGATCGCCCCACCGTCAGCGACATTAATCACGACCTCATTGAAATTAATGCCTGCGGTGGAAGCCGTCAGGATGATATCATTGCCGTTTCCGGTAAACTCGAGAGACGCCGATGCTGCTCGTGCGTTCGTGTCATAATTGACAAATTCATTCCCTGCCGATATTCCGGGGGCGGCTTGAAGCAGAGCGTCGTTGACGTATTGGACCGTCACGCCGTTGAAAGCCGAACCATTGACGCCGGCTGAGAGGATAATGTCGTTGTTGTCCTTGTTAATTGCCGACCTGATCGTCGTCTGTGCCTTTGTGCCAAGCAAGTTTTCGAGCCGAGTGGTATTCAACAACAAGGGATCGAGATCTTGCCCTACCAGGGTCGAAGTGCCTACTCCCGTTTTATGCAAGATTCCGAGTTCCCGCGCCGCACTTCCATTGGCAACTTCGGTAACCGTTAGATTCCCCCCCAATGATCCGGGATCAACAAGCTGCAAGTTCAAACCCGTACCGGTGACCGTCACAACAATTTCGCGTCCTGCAGGTGGATTCTCCTGTATCAACCTCACAACGTCACCAATGGTTCGCGCACCGCTGATATCGATGGTGGATTGGTTTGTCCCGTCGGAGATCGTGATTGCCCCCCCCGGTGATAATCCTCGCCCTCCACGCAGGCTGCTCAGATTGGTGTTAAAACTGAGTGTAGGATTCAAGTCAACTTTGGATTCGACTTGAGCCGAGGTTCCCCCAAAGACATTCTGTCCCGAAACATTTGATGCAAATAAAACTCCGAAGTCGGAGTAACTTTGCACCAGTCCCTGATCTCCATTGAATACGACGTTTCCGTCGACAAGCTGATAGGGTGGTTTGCTGGTTTGCGATCCCGCAAACAGATAACGACCTTGAAACTGGCGATTCGCAAGAGTTACGAGATTCTCAAGAAACCCATTGATCTCCGCAATGGCCTGATTTCGCTCCTCAGGGGAAGAAATCGTCCCCGATACTCCGAGAGTAAATCCTTTGATGTCGGCAAGCTCGGTAGCAACATCGCGGAGCGCAGTATCACTAGCAGCAAGAAATTGCTGGCCGATGCGCATGTTCGTCCCGAGCTGGGTCTTACGTTCGATAAGACGCTGCAAGGCTATTGCACGCAAGGCGGCTGGACCATCGTCACTGGGCAAAGTGATCCGCTGTCCCGTGGCGATCTGCTCCTGCAGACGAAATAACTCGAGCTGGTCGTTTTGAAACTGCTGGGTAAGCCGCTGCCGCAAAAGTAAACTGCTCACGCGGGAATTCGGAATCGGGATGATGCCGGCCATGTGTAGACTCGTAACTTTGTCAAACAGGAGCTGGTTTTAAAGATTAATAAGGATGTCGAGTAACTCAGCTAGGGTACTGATATATCGCGCCGATGCCTGGTAGGTTCGCTGCAGCGTGATCATATCGATCGCTTCTTCATCCAGGTTCACACCGCTGACCGCTTGGGCGCTAGCTTCCAATGTCCCTGCAAAAACGCGGAATCCGTCAGCGACCGCAGCAGATATCGTGGCTCCCTGGGTGGTCTCATTGATGATCGTATCGTAAATACCGCGTATCGACCCCCCGTCAAGCACCGTGAGAGAATCGTCATAGAGCGCCACTAAGCGTAACGCATTCTGGGTTCCTTCATTGATTCCCTGCGTACTGGCCGCAAACCTGGCACCTGCCCGTGAGCCCGTCCTTAATAAACTATTGACGTTCAAGTCTCCAGCGGTTGAGCCGGTAAAGAACGTATTCACTCCCAGTGCAGCCAACACCCCGCTCTCATCGGAAGAATTCTCGATACCGAAGCTGAAATCGATGTCACTTGTTTCGGAGCTTAGAACCAATCGATTATCGAGGTTCACGGTCGCCGAAAGGCCGTCGATGGCATCCAGCTGCGCTGCCAGACTGCGCAGAGACGTATCGTTGCCATCGAGTCCGTTCAAGTCGATCGAGATATCGTAAGTCTTGGTGATGTCATCTTTCTTGTTGCGGATCAAAACCTGAAAAGAGCCGCTGACGGGAGTAAATTTGAGCCCCGCCTTGTTCAATGCCACATCGGGATCATCGACACTAGCAGAACTAGTAATGTCTGTATATCCATCGATCCCCTGCCCTTGGCTGTAGAGCTTGTTGAATTCAAAAGCCAAGGTCGCCGCGAAGTTGTCAAAACTTTCCAGATAGCTTCCGAGCACATTATCACGGGCTTCGTAGACTCCGTGCAACTCGCCGCTGTTGACTTGTAAAAGGCCCTTATTGTCTGCAAAGCGAATGAGAGTTTTATTGAGACCATCTTCCGAGCTGGCAAAAGCTTCCACCCGACGACTGGTTCCGTCAAAAACCAGGAGTTCTCCGTTCAGAGAAATATTGAATGCCCCCGATTTACTCTCTGTAGCCTTGATGTCGACCAGCTTTGCCAATTCGGTCAAGGCAACCGCTCTCTGGCTGCGAAGCCCTCCTGCATCGCTACCTGTGGTGCCTCCACCTTCGGTCGTCACGATTTGCAAGTTCAACTTGCGAATTTGCTCTGTCAGCGTATTGATTTCCGAGGCGATCGTCTGAACGCGACTACTCAGGTCAGCATGAACTCCCTTCACTCTTCGATCCAAGGAGTTGATCCGTTGGACCAGGCTTACCCCGTCTTTAACCACAAGGTCGCGAATCCCGATGTTTTCGGGCGCACCCGTCACATTCTCGATTCCGTTGAAGAACTGAGTTAGCGCCGAACTGATGTCGACATCGGTCAATTCACCTATGAGAGCCTGTAGATCGTTGAATACTTTTTCCTGGACCTCGGCACTCGCTAGATCGCTGCCGGCATCACGAAGCCGGTTCTCCACAAACTTGTCGATGACTTGCTCAATTCCGGCAACTTCGACCCCTAAGCCCAAGGTGAGCTTGCCGATCTTCTGCACTGGAGCTGGGGTATAGATCGCCCGTTCACGGACGTAGCCGGGGGTGTTGGCATTGGCGATATTGTTGCCAACCACATGCAGTCCAATCTGCATGGCTGTCAGCGTATTGCCTGCCATCTGAAGTGAGCCAAATATCGACATAGAGGAGTAGCCCGAATCCTAGACGAGAAGTCCCGGCCGGGGGAATCCACGCGTCCCTCGGCGTTAGACTGCCTGATCCATCAAGGTACCACTCTGAGAAGAAGCGGTCCCTTTTCCATATGTCGGCTTTAATTGCCCGCCGGTAGCAACAATCTCGATCAGGTGCGAAAGATGGAGCATAGTTCTTTGGACTGCCACCCATTGCGACATGCAATGATGTCGCAGCAGTTGAGAACGCTTTTGGGCTTCATCCAGCGGTTTTTGCAGGGTGTTGGATCGTTCTTTTGACAAACTGCTCGCCAATGAGCGAATGCTATCACCTGGCAGCCCATCCGCCGCAGCTTGTGCTAGCAATTCCTGACGGCGATCATGACATGCTTGGAGCTCAGCACACAGAAGTTCCTCCTCGGGTGCAAGCTCGGCGAGCCCCACCAGATCGCGTCCAATAAGCAACTGTCTCTTCCGGGAAAGAAGTTCAAACAACTGCTGCTGTGCTTCGTTCAGTCTGCCAATCAGCTCCGCTAACTCACTTTCCCAGTCCATTTCGATCCTAAATCTTTCTGATTGAGACTGCTGACTCATTGATGTAATTGCTTCTTACCATCTGCGGAGGGATTTCAGATCGTCCAGGGAAGATACTGTGCTTGATTCGTGTTTCGCCAGAACTTCTGCTTGCTGAGGAAACTGCTGACGAAACATAGGGTCAGCAATCTGGTCGGCACTCGAGGCAGTCATTTCTTCAGCAAGGACTTGATCGAGCTGACTGCGGAATACTTCCTCGGCATGCCCGCCATGAAAATAGGCCGGCTTATCCTGTGTGTTCCTCATCGACTTGAGCATCTGCTTGAAGAATGCTTCACCCACGAATTGGCGAAACGTATCTCGAACCTCTTTAGCGCTATCTAATCGCTGCTGTGCGGTGTGCATTCCGGCACGCAACGGCTTGATCGCATTCAGGTTGTTCATGTCGATTTTCATAGTCAGAATCGTTCTCTGAGAATCACTGAGACTTCTGCATCACTGATCAACTATCAGCCGAGCGTGCAGTTTGCCGCTGCGGTCGATTCCTTTGATGATCTCAATAGCGTCAGCATTCGGCACCTTGAGAGCATTGAGGGCATCGACGAGCGATTGCAGTTTGGCCGCTTCTTGCTGTTGCTGATCAACTTGCACAAAGGGACCAGGGCCAGTAACCGCTTCTACAACAATGTTTCGATGCGAGATGACCACATCGCCGATCTGCACGTCTCCATCAATCACAATACTCCCCGTACGCTGATTGATCACCACGCGAGATTCGGGTTCAGGATTGTAGCATTGGAGTTCGAGCAAGTTGGAAACGAATTCTACGGGGTCCGTACTATAGGCATCTGGCACTCTGACAATTATATTTGCGGCATTTACGGCCTGCACGGCACCATCGTCGTGTTGAAAGTAGGTTTGACGAATCGTCGAAACGATGTCGGCAGCAGTTTGAAAATTCGCATGATGCTTATCCAAGATTAAGGTCACATAGCCATCCTGCACAAATGGAGTGAAAACGTCTGCCTCCATTTGGCACCCCCCAACGACCGTGCCAACCATCGGCTGCTCGAGAGAATGGAGATGGATCATACCTTCGGCGGTGGCATAAACTCGCTGATCTTGCACATTAGGACCTTTTAAGGCCGCAAACGCCAGCTTACCACCGTCCAAACTTTTGCCATTGATGGCACTCACTTCGCAGTTGAGTTTGTCACCAACTCGTGCCCCCGTAGATGGAACCCGGGCAGAAACAATCACCAGAGAGACATTCTTATACTTTTTTAACTCTTCAAAGCTCGCCGAACCGGGTAGACCTTGCTGAGGAATGGGGCTCCCCATGATTTCCATTGCCCGGGCCAGAGCACGCATCGTTTGGGGATCGTTCGCTTCCCCCGTGCCATTCAAACCAACCACAAGCCCCAATCCTCGCAGGACGTTCTCTTCCTGGCCTTTCACGCGGCAAATATTCCGTAACACACTACGAGCATGCAAAGGACTGACAATGTCGAAAGCCAACACCGTGAAGAATACGACCCACAGAATCGTTGTTAATTTGCGAATGCAGCTTTTCACGTCTGTTCACTCCACTGACTACGAACCACTAACCACCAGCCACCAACCACCAACTAAAACGGCTTATAGCGGTCATACCATCTGGCAAACCAACCGCGGGCATAGCCATCGCGGACCTGACCCATTTCTTCTTTGTCCACCCTGAAGTCGTATATTGCGTCACTGCTGACCGTACGATCGGCTTGAATCGCCTCGCGACGAACGACTCCTGAAAGGGAAATCCGCCATTGCTCTTCGTTGTTATTGATCGTCTGATGGCCTTCAATCACGAGATTACCATTGGGCTGTATATCAACGATCTCCGCTGCCATACGGAATGACAACGAATCCAACAGCTCCACGTCGGACTGTGCACGATACTGGCTATTGAGTGTTCCTGAAACGGTTGGATCACCATCACTTTGAGGAGCTGGCTTCAAGTGTCCATTTTCGAGCTTGAGCCAATCGGCCAGAACCGCAGTAAGACTTTGTGTTTTACGATTCTGAGCGTCCCCTTCGCTCAGAAACCGAGAGCGAACGTCAACGACTACGGTGATGATGTCATGCAATTGCAACTGTCGAGGCATCGCTTCAGGGGGCAATTTCTGGAACATATACGAGCTGTTCTCCAGCGTCAGTCCCCGAGCACTCTGATCAGGCACAAGGAATAGACTGCCGTCCTGAGCGTTCACATACCCCGTCGCACTCCAACTCGTCCCAAAGACAAGCAGCAGAACAAATAAACAGTCAAATTGAATCGGTTGTCGTATCATGCCTTGTTAACTAGATGCTTAGCGTCGTTCTTGTGATGGTCGGTGAAGTGTGGCCAAGTCCGCTGCGGTGGCACCCGTGGGCAACACATCCAGTTGCTTCCAACCGGATACACGTGCCGCAAACTTGCCTTGTCGGTCGAGGGTCTCGACTTGCACGAGGTCTCCCAGCGATCCCGCTTGTTTCGCCACGGCAAAAGTCTTGACGACGATTCCTCCGGTACGTGCAAAAACTTCCACCGTTTCACCTCGCTGAACTTGGAGAGGGGACCGAACCTGCCCACTTTGCAGGATCGTTTCCGGCGAAATGTTGCGAATTGCCTCTTTACCCAGCACCTGGTCGAGTGAGTGGAAGGAATCGCTAGGAAGATTGCCACCCTGCAACCGCACTTCCACGTCGGCCACCCCGATCAATTCTCCTTGCTGGATATTTCTCAAAGCAATCACTGTGTTCTGCAGGCGATCAACGCGCGCACTAACTAATACAGCTTCGCTCGTGCCCGGCGCTGCTATTTGAAACCTTTGAGAACCAGTCCAGGGACTTCTCCCTGCACTCGCGCCCAGTTCAAAACCCAGTTTGCTGAGCCGCCTGAAGTTGGCCTCCGTGAGTGAGACTTCCACTTCCCACACCTGGTGACTTGTTTGAGAAATTAAATACTGCTTGATCGCATCAACCACCGCTTGCTCAATTTCTGCCGACGATCGCTGGGGAATTGGCTGTGCAGGGACTTGCGCTGCTCGCTCAACCCCTCGGCCAACTTCTACAACCGAAGCCCCAATCATTGAAATCTCAATTGAATCCACTCCTCGGCTAATGAGTAGTTCTCGAATCTGAGTGGCTTGCAGAAACACCTGAGTTCCCTTGGGTGGCGCAGGCATCAGGGGCGTTGTCGATAGATCCTGCACCTCACTGGGTGTTGCTGCCGAGATGTCAGCAACATCACCCAAGTAGATTACCGCACCGAAGTTCTCTGCCTGTTCGTGCAGCAGAATGGTAGCCCCGCGAGCTTTGGCCATGGTTAGCCAAAGCGTCGCGAACAAGACAATTTGTACGATGCGAATGTTCATCCGTGTTGATTTCTTAAATCGTGTCAATTAAAACCTTCTCAAGTTAGCGGCAACCTGCATGATCTGATCGCCGGCCTGGACAACTTGCGAGTTCAACTCAAAAGCACGCTGGGTGGTGATCAGATCGATCAGCTCCTGCACGGGCTCGACGTTACTCGATTCAAGCGCCCCTTGCCGGATGTTTCCCATCCCCGGTGTACCGGGGTTGGCCTCCGTCCCTTGACCCGATGCATCCGTAGGCTGATACAGGTTGTCGCCCAACTTCAGCAGACCATCGGGATTGATGAAGGTCGTCAACGTCAACTGACCGGCAGGAGTCAAAGTGGGCGAATCCGTCGTTCTAAAACTCACTTCACCATTGGTAGCTACCACCACTTCCACCGCCTCCTCGGGGATGTTGATCTGGGGATCGAGAATCCATCCCTGAGTCGCCGAGCCCAAGACAATCTGACCGTTGGCGTCAATTCCAAAATTACCTGCACGCGTATATAGCGGCCCATTGATCGTATTGACTTTGAAAAACCCGTCCCCTTCAATCGCCCAATCCAGGGGATTGTTAGTCACCTGCATCGCTCCCTGGACGTAATTGGTCTGCGTGCTGGAAACCCGAGAACCTAGACCCACCTCGATACCCGTCGAAGTAATGCCACCATCGGCATCCTGGGCACCTGGCAAACGATATTGACGGTAGAACAAGTCTTCAAAGTTGGCTCGGTCTTTCTTGAACGCCGTCGTGTTGATATTCGCCATATTATTGGCAATCACGTCGAGCTTGGTCTCCAGGGCCTCCATGCCCGTCGCCGCCGTATAAAGAGTTTGCACACTCATTGCTTGGTTCCTTAGTGGTGGTTGGTGGCTGGTGGCTGGTGGTGAGAGGTCAGTAACTACTAACCACCAACCACCAGCCACTCACCACTCATTTAACTTGTCAATACTCGGCTGATTAGTGCGCCGACCATGGTGTCTTGGTGCTGGATGAGTTGGGTATTTGCTTCGAATGCCCGCGTGGTTTCGATCATCGCATTCATCTCGCGAATCGAACTCACGCCCGATTGCTCCAGATAGCCTTGGCGAATATCACGCTGGGCAGTCGGCACCGGCGAGGTTGGTCCCAGCGAGCGGAATGTGTTATTGCCACTCTTGACCAGGTCGCCAAGCGATTGGGGTTGTGCCAGACCTATCGGTGTGAGCGAGCCATCTTGTTCGATGTTGCCACCACCGAGCATGGTCCAAGGAAGCAGCGGATCGAGCTTGATCGCCTTGCCACTATTGTCGAGCACAGAATACTTGCCATCTTGGGTGATGAGATTTCCTGCCGCGTCTAAATCAAAGTCACCAGCGCGGGTGAGATACTCCTGCCCCTTGGCATCACGAACTCGAAAAAACCCTTCGCCGTTGATCGCGAAGTCGGTCTTCATATTGGTGTCTCGGAACGTGGATCGAGAGAAATCGATATCCACCCCCATCAATTTTACCCCGCCGCCAGTGTCGTTGATTGAACCACTGCCGGGATAATCCTTCCCCTGCTGAATCGCTTCGGCATAGCGGGCCTGAAACGTGGGAATGTCCCGTTTGAAGCCGGGTGTTTCCACATTGGCAAGGTTATTGGCAATGAACTCCAATCGCTTCGATTGGATATTCGCCCCCTCGGCCGAGAGATACATTCCGTACATAGGACAAGTCGCGTGAAAGCAGGTTGCCCCCCTGCCGTCGGCCTGTTGGCAATGCACCTGCCATGCCAATCTTCTGCGATTGCCGCGTGTCGCAATGCATCACACGATGTTTACCGATGAATTTTTCATTTGATCATGGAAGCGTTGTAGCGATAGCAAACCAGAAAAATGCCCCGCTAGCGGCGAAGTTCGCCGACAAGAGTTGCCGACTCGGCATGAGTTGCTGCTAGCAGGTTCCAGCTTCTATGCATTACTCTCTGTATTCACGAAAAGAGCAAAAAGGCTGATTGCCTAGAATATGGCAACTATCCCTTCAGCCTTTCGACCAACGCTTCCACATGCCGCCGTAACTCGGGCAGGGCCTCCTCGGGCGTTGCCACATCCAGGTCGTGCACTTCCCAATACTCGATGCGATCTTCCCAGCCTGGAAACTGTGAGCGCATCAGGGGCCGATGTTCCGTCTCTTTGACGGCGATCGTCAGGTGGGCACCTTGCAAATCTTCTTCTGCGAGAGCGATGGGCATCCGCAGTTCTCCTGTCTCGATGCCCAAGCGAGCGAGTTCTCGGACAGTATGCTGGGACATCGGGCCTATATTCCATGAGGTGATTCGCAAAGCGCGTGAGTCGGACGTCCAATCCAACCCCGCCTGAATCGCCAAATGACGAAAATAATACTCCGCAAACCGGCTGCGATAATAATTTCCCGTGCAGAGAAACAAGAGCTTCGAAGTCGTGGGGTTCAATTTCTACTCCATTATCATCGATAGTGCTTGGGAAACGCTCCAACTAGTAACACCCTCCCGCTTGCGGGAGGGTCGGACGCGGTAGCGGCCGGGGAGGGAAAAACAGGAATTCGTTCGCTCTCTGCTTCAATGTCACCCATCCCCTCCCCGCTCGAAATCTCGCGACCCTCCCAAGGAAGGGTGACTGGCCGATCAGGCATCAAACTGACTCTCCTAACCACGCACTTCGACTACATAACTTGTCAGACAGTGGAATCCACAGTCAACTCTCCCGCGCCGCTTGGATCAGCCGGTCGGCACCTTGGGCTAGCAGTTGCTCTGCCACTTGTTTTCCCAACTGCTGCGATTGCTCCGGCGATCCACTGGCAGTCGCGCGGAGTAGTTGCGTTCCATCCAAGCTGGCCACCAGTCCGTCGAGATTTAAACTGCCACTCTCAATGCGTCCCCAGGCACCGACGGGCGCCGAACAGCCAGCATGCAACAGGGCCAACATCGAACGCTCGGCATCCGTCGCAGCCCGGGTTTCGGCATGTTCCAGCTGCGAGACAAATTCAAGAATTTGAGCATCCGACTCTCGGCACTCGATCCCCAAAGCACCTTGCCCCGGAGCAGGCAACATCTGTGGCGGACCGATTTCCTCGCTGATCCGGTCGTCGAGTCCCAGGCGGTTGAGCCCGGCTGCGGCCAGCACGATGGCATCGAATTCACCAGCATCGAGCTTCGCCAGCCGCGTATCGACGTTACCCCGGATTCCTTGGATGAGCAGATCTGGGCGCACAGAGCGCAACTGTGCCTGGCGACGCAAACTGCCGGTGCCGACCGTTGCACCAGGTGCCAATGTAGCGAGCGATTCACCCGCTCTGGTAAGCAACACATCAGCGCAGTTTTCTCGCTGGGGTACCGCGGCAAGCGTGAGGCCAGCAACCGTCTCCGTGGGGAGGTCCTTCAAGCTATGCACGGCCAAATCGCACTCGCCCCGTAGCACGGCTGCTTGAATCTCCTTGGTGAACACACCCTGCAGACCCAATGCCGCAATGGGGCCGCTTTGGCGCTCGTCTCCTTGAGTGACGATCTCGATGATATCAACTGTCGCACCCAATTGCCGCAACTGGCCGGCTACCCAATGGGCCTGCCAAAGAGCCAGTTTGCTGGCACGCGAACCAATGCGAATATGAAGCGTGGACACAGTTGTTAAGAACGCCGCCGTCCGTGTAGCAGATGAAAACAGAGCGCGCCACTAACCAGCGCAATGCTCAAGGGCTCTGGTATCGCCACCGCGGACGACAATGGCGGGACCGTGTCGTACTGACTCTGCCAGAGCGCAAGATCCTCGGCAGAAAAGGGACGGGGAGAATCACCTCGTTGCCAAATCAAAAAGTCGCGTCCGTCGACATCACCGTCGTCGTCAAAGTCCGCCGAATCCGGTTCTGGTGCCACCAGCGTGAAACTGGTGCCTGCATTGTTGATGAACGTCGCTGCACCAGACGTCAACGCGTAGTCAGCAAGATTCGTGGTGCTAAGCGCCGTGTGGGGTCCCGTGAATCGCAAGGCTTGAAGCGTGGTACTTGGTAATGCGATATTGACAGGGGGGCCGAAATCGCCATCGGCATCATTCGTGGTAGTAAATGAGCCTGTCGAACCAGTAAATCCCGACCCTCCCCAACTCAATCTCCAATAGGCGGTCGTTCCATTGCTAGTGGCAAATCTCACTTGCCCGGCTGGCAAATAGGAGGCGGGGATAGGATCCATAATGAAATCGCTCACCAAGGGAATGTCAGTATAGTTGGCAAAATTAGGTGTTGTGAGGAGTACTCGACTGCCCGCAGCACCGTTGGTTACGTTGGTGGTCATGTTCTGAAGTATCAGTTCACCCGCCCCAGATGCATTAAGAACGCGTACACTCGCGTTCGAAACAAAGTTTTGTCCGCTGGAGCGCATCCTCAACTGAATCGCCTGAGCGGTCGTATCTCCATTCACCCCGCCAATGATCTGCTCAATCTGCATCAAGTGAAATGACCCCTCGGCAGAGAGCGTGCCGAAGAAAAAGATCCCCAGGAATAGAAATCCAACACGACCCACGCTGGAGTATAATAACCGCATGCGAATCTCCTTGTTTGTTATCATGATGATCGCTGCTCTAGATGTCGGTTGTGATGCGGTTCGATCCGACTCTGCCAAAGCGGAACCCACCGCTGTCGATGGCAAGCCGTTCGATCTCTGGCACCATGTCGATAAGTCCCTGGCCACCGTGTTGATCTTTACGCGGACCGATTGCCCGATCTCGAATCGCTACGCGCCGAGCGTCGCCTCCCTCTGTAATACGTACCAACCCCGGGGGGTGGATTTCCTTCTAGTGTATGTAAATCCCCGCGAAAATCCAGAAACTAACCGCAAACATCTCGCAGAATACCAATATCCGTGCCGCGGAGTGCTTGCTCCCTAGTACGAATAGGCCGATTCCAACGATCCCGTGCCTGATTGCTTTCTCGGCCAGATTGCCCGCTGCAAGAACGACTGGTTCGCGGCACGCCAAAATCTGCAGAAATCATTGGAACTCCCTCTACCAACCACCTGGCCGCCAAGCCACGAAAAGCAATTCCTTACGCTCGTCTACACAGAACAGCTATAATTGGCAGGACAGACCTAAGACGCCATGCTACTTCGCACGGCTGCAGAAGCGTGGCTGCAAATTGATCCCGACAACGCGGCCCTCAAGAAACTGTTGCGCGACTTGAAATATGAATAACAGCGAGAGATCAATTGCTACGCGATTTCCCCAGCGTGCCCAGCGCTGGATGTTGCGCACCCGCACGCTTACTTTTGGCAAGCGGCCGCTGTTGATGGGGATCGTGAATGTCACACCGGATAGCTTTTCCGATGGCGGAAAGTTCCTGGCTCCCGACAAAGCCATCGAACATGCCCTGCAACTGGTGTCAGAAGGTGCCGACCTTCTCGACATTGGCGGGGAAAGCACGCGACCCTATTCTGAACCCGTCGCGGAGTCCGAAGAGCTCGAGCGTGTCATTCCAGTGGTGCAGCACCTGGCGGCATCCGTGGATGTCCCGATCTCAATCGATACGAGCAAAGCCGCCGTCGCGGAGGCCGCTTTAGATGCCGGCGCGGAAATTATCAATGATGTGACGGGTCTCACCGGTGATGCGAGGATGCTCGCGCTTGCCGTTGAGTCACAGGCAGCGGTTTGCGCGATGCACATGCAGGGGACTCCGCAGACAATGCAGGATGCACCTCACTACGAGGATGTGGTAGCTGAAATTCACGCCTACCTGGCCGAAAGACTCGCAGCTCTCTTAAGAGGGAATATTGTCCCAGAGCGCATCTGCCTCGATCCTGGGATCGGTTTTGGCAAAACACACCAACACAATCTCACATTGATGGCCAACTGCTGGCAATTTCACGAACTGGGGTGCCCTCTCCTTGTTGGGCACTCCCGCAAGGGTTTTCTCGCAAAGGTGTTGGGCGATTCAGAGCTGGACCGCACCCATGCCACTACAGGGGCTGCCCTCGCCTTGGCCAGTCAGGGAGTCCAGATCCTAAGAATTCACGACGTGCGACCGGTCCGCGAAGCCCTGCTGGCTTTCGAAGCGAGTGGTGGAATCGACGGCATCAGCCTTCAGCTAGCATGAAGGTCACCTTTCTCTGGAGCAAGGGATGCGCTGTGATCATCTAGCGAAAGGCGACAAGAACGCTTCGGCGTTGACCCTGCAGAGTGCTTAAAGGATACTGAAAAGATAAAGAAGCTGTTTCTAGAGATGAAAACCCTCGACAAATCCGCCGCCAAAACGCCCCAACTGAGCGACTACTGCCTCGGAGTGGCCCAACGTGCGCGGGCAGCATCGGTCAAGCTGGCGCAACTCGCGGGGGAGGTAAAAATCGCGTGGCTCCGTCAGGCAGCGGACTCACTTCGCAGCGAATGCACCACAATCCTGCAAGCCAACCAGCAGGACTTGGAGGCTGCACCCGGCTATGGACTTACCGACGCCGCCATCGATCGGCTGCGGCTCACGCCAGAGCGGATTGATGCGATAGCCACGGCCTTGCAGCAAGTCGCCCAATTGAACGACCCCATTGGCGAGGTGATCGATTCGACGGTGAGGCCCAACGGATTGGTGATCAACAAGGTCCGCGTTCCGTTGGGAGTCGTATTCTTTGTGTATGAATCCCGTCCGAATGTGACGGCTGACGCCGCGGCAATCTGTGTTAAGGCAGGCAATGCGGTCATCCTACGGGGTGGCAAGGAAGCGATGCACTCGAGCCAGGCTATTGTCGATATCATGCGCAGCGCAGCCCAGCAAACCGGTGTGCCTCTCGATGCCGTTCAGTTGGTCGACACCACCGATCGCGAGGCCGTCGGCCATTTTCTGCGGCTACCGGATTACATCGACGTGGCAATTCCCCGGGGTGGAGAAGGATTGATTCGTCGAGTCGTCGCTGAGGCTCAAATGCCGGTGATCAAGCACTTCACAGGAAATTGCCATGTGTATGTCGACGCGGCTGCCGATATGGAGATGGCCGTTGAGATCCTGGTAAATTCCAAGTGCCAACGGATGGGAGTATGCAATGCAGCAGAGTCATTGCTTGTCCATGCGGACATCGCCAATGAGTTCCTGCCCCGTGCCGCTCAGGCACTTGAGCAACACGGCGTGGAAATCCGCGGAGATGAACGCACCTGCGAGCTGATATCAAGCGCCACGCCAGCGAGCGAAGAGGATTTTGCCACGGAGTACTTAGGCCCGACGATCTCCGTGCGTGTCACGTCCTCGGTGGATGAGGCAATTGAGCATATAAATCGCTATGGTTCAGGACATACCGACGCGATCGTCACCGGCGATTTGCTCTCCGCCCAGGCGTTTACTGCCCAGGTCGACAGCGCGGCAGTCATGGTTAACGCCAGCACACGATTCAACGACGGAGGAGAATTTGGTCTGGGGGCGGAAATTGGCATTAGTACCGACAAATTCCATGCCCGCGGACCCTGCGGCATCGAGGAACTGACCAGTTATAAATATGTAGTTTATGGCTCGGGTCAGACGAGAAAGTAACAAGGGTGGTTTGTGGCTGGTGGTTGGTGGTGAGTAATCTTCATGCTCGCTGCGGAACCACCAACCACAAGCCACTCACCACCCACCAGCAACGGAGTGCGCCATGGCAGGCGATGTACTGAGCAAGGATGAAGTTGAAAGTCTGCTCCATTCTCTGGAGAGTGAACCCGAGGTCCAGGACCAGCCGATCGGTGCCTCGCAGGAGGGTCGACCTCGTGAAAAGGTCACCGTTTACGATTTCAAACGCCCCGAGCGTGTCGGCAAGGAGCAGATGCGCGCCCTGCAGACGATGCATGAAGGATTCGGCAGAAACTTCGGAGCTGCCCTCTCAGCGATGCTTCGCAATATCGTCGAAGTCAAACTCACCAGCGTTGATCAGTTGACGTACAGCGAATTTGCCTTCAGCCTCGAGAATCCTACGTGCTTCAATGTTGTCAATGCGCCTCCGCTGGAAGGACAACTGATCCTCGATTTTAACCCGTCGATTTTGTTTCCCATCATCGATCGCCTGCTGGGAGGCAACACTTTATCATCAACCCCTGTTCGCAGGCCACTGACAGAGATCGAGTTGCGGCTCGTTTCTCGAATCACCGGACTTTTCTTGCGCGAGATGCAGCAGACCTGGGAGAATGTTCTCAAGTTTGAACTCTCGGTGGACCGTGTGGAGAGCAATCCCCAGTTGGTCCAGATCATTCCAGCCAATGAAGTCGTCGTGCTGATCAGCTTCGAATTGACCGTGGGAGAAACCCGCGGGATGATCAATCTGTGCATCCCCTACAACTCCATCGAGCGCGTGAGTCACAAACTGACCTCGAACAATTGGGTCAGCTATCGCAAGCGACCCCCGACTCCCGAATCCATAAAGAATCTCAGCAGTCGGCTGGCGGATGCTCCCGTCGAAGTTGTCATCAATCTAGCGGAAACAAACATTTCAACGGCCGACCTGATTAATCTCAAAGTGGGCGACATCATTGCCACCGAACAAGATGTTTCTAAGCCCCTGGTCGTCTCTGTCGAGGGAAAGCCAAAGTTCCACGCCAGGCCTGGGCAGTACAAGGGCCGCAAAGCTGTAGAAATCACCGAATTGCACGAAGACCACCACCTCAACTTTGCCCCAAAACGGACAATGTCGCAGCCGCAACCCCAAGCAGAAAGTGCCTAATTCCGCGGGTTAACCTCCCAAGTGATTGACATTGTGGGGGGGTTCAAGTGACAATAGTAGATAGAGATTTGCTTTTCTGATTGATGTTCTGAGATTTTATCCAAGCGAGTATTCGCTTGTTTGTGGTAGATGCCCGCAGGGGCTATTGACCGAGAAGAGTGCCTGGGTATTGCAGCAAGTGGCCTCTGCCCTCGAGCGGGGCCTGGGCAGTTCCCTGTCGAATTGCGTTCGATATTGTTGTTTGTCCGCGGCAGAGGTTCGGCCAGGCGTGTCACGCTATGGCACGCACTGCTCGACCGAACAAGCGGCAATAACTTTTTTGGTGGCAGCTACAGTCACTTCGACAAGTGAACTGCTAGGCTGGCGGGATGGCAACCGCAAGGTATCGCAAGGAGACCTGTAATGGGAATCTCGGTGAAATGTCCGAACGGACATGAGTTCAAAGTCAAAGACAAATATGCCGGGAAGAAAGGCTTGTGCCCCTTCTGCCCGGGACAGGTCAAAGTGCTTGTACCCGACGCCACCTCGTCAGGGGTGCTGCAGTCCGCCGCTTTCCGAGCGGTTCGCCAGGAACACAATCCGAACGCCGGCTCATCGGTACTTGACGAAGGCGATTCTCATTCCAACGACAGCAGCGTGAGCTTGTTAGGCTCGTCGGTCATTCGTCACAACATCAAATGTCAATGCGGTGAGCGCGTGCCGATGTGGTTTGCCAAGTGCCCCAAGTGCGGCAAGTTCCTGGAGCATTACTAAAATCCAACGTTCAGTTGGCAACGATTGTGCTGCCTGTATTGATTTCTGAGCGATACTTTGGGTTGCTGGTTGCAGCTCCGACCAAATTTCTTGACTCCCGCTTCTGAGCCTGCCTAGTATGGAAGCAGGATTCTAAGCGCACTATGCACCGCTATTTCTGACATCCTTAGCCGGATGGCCACGCCATCCGGGAGCTTCAAGTTCCGGGAGTTTCAAGCAGTTGATCGTAGACATGCGCGGAGCAGCAATAGTAAATCCGCTTTTGTTCTCCTCTTACAAGAGGTTTCACCCGTGATATCACTCATCGCCAAATCATTGCTCGCCGCGCTGCTCATCGCAGGCACTTTACCCCTGGCGAAGGGCAATGACATGCCGCCGGTCTATCAACGAGGCCGAGGCCATCATCACGGGAACTATCCCTGGCATTATCCCGGCGGCTACCCGTTTAATTACGGTTTCTTTGGCTTCCCACCACAGTTCTACGCAGGGAGTTGGTACCAGCGTCCGTACCCAACCCACCTGGACTACTTCCGCCTGCAAGCCCCCGCACCAATGCCCCCCTACGGCTACCCCTGTGTGGAAAACGAAGTGCTTGAGCAGGCACCCAGCGAGTAGCTCCCGCTCAATCGTTACCAAGTCGCAGATTCGTCTGCGGAGAGTCACTGATTCGCAGCGGCGAGCTCCGCTTAGCTATGCAGTGCGCCGAGAAAGGAGCCCGCTCGTAAGTGCGAACAAAACAAGGATTGCTGTCGATGGCTCAGGCACCGGTTGGACGCCGTCGACAGCGAGTTGATCAATTTCAGCGACGGTCAATGAGCGATTAAATATGGCAGCTTCGAAAATAGTACCATCCAAGGTACGTGGAGTCTGAAATGCCTCGTCTACATTGGTGCCCAGCAGAAGGCTGTTTGTGGCGGTTCCCGTACCGAAGTTCATTGGGCCAAACCCCGAGGCCGTCGTTATGCTTGAACCATCTAAGAATAAAACACTCCGATATTCATTGGTCGACGAGTTGAATTCCCAGTTAATCACGGCGCGGTGCCGGCCTGTAGGATCGGCCAACGGAAGACTTGCTCCAACAGCACCTGCAAAACTTCCACCCGTCTTTTGAAACGTTTCAAAACGATTGGGACGCAAAAAGATCATGTACCCCGCACTCGTCGAGAACTGACTAAAACTGCGGACGGCATCGTCGCCTATGTTGGAAAGCAAAATATACTGGGGATCGATGCCACCTGAAGGAAGCGTGTCCGCCTGAAAATCGATAAAGATCGAAAAGCTGTCGGTTGGATTGAAGGCACCGGTTGCGGCTCGGTTATTGGACGGATCGGTGTCCAAGACAAGTGCACCTCCAGATAGCGTTGCACCGTCCTTGAGTTGCAGTGTACGCGAAGCAGACGGAGACGAGTCACTGGTGTCGTCGAGCTCCCACCAGGCAATCAGATCCGTATTAAGGATGGCTCCATGTGCACTGCTCGCTACATGCAGAAGAAAACTCCAAACAACAAATCTCACACACTTAAGCATCAAATAGTTTCCTTTCCACGGCATCAATATTTGAACTGAAACCGCCCTCATGGCTTAAGATGAATCAATTTCACGCAAATTAGTATCTTTCAATACGGATTTTTTCATTGTAATTAATGAGAGACTCTCTGTTCCGTGAATAATAGATTATTTTCAAATTTTTCAAAAATTACCCCTGATAAAAGGGACGCCTGCATCCCATTTTTCTTTTTTTACGGATAGCCGATGATGCCCGGACCATAAAGTCCGCTCGGATCGACGAACATCCTGTCCCGTTTTGTTCCCGCGTGCATTCATAGTTAGCCGCGCCGCGCCCGCCGAGGCTCACGAGGCCCCAGCGAAGCGCGAAAGAACCCGCACCCGTCCCACCAGGACAAACTCTGCAAGAGGCTCCCAGTAGGTCCGCTCTGCCGGAGCGGAACTCTGCTTTTCTGGTTAACTAACGGGATCGATGAAGGACACCTGAAGGGTATTTGTTATTCCTAACCTGCATATCTGGGGCGACGCCGAAACCGACTCCTCTCACAATCCCAGATACGACAATGTGGACGGCACAGCAGACGACACTTTGCCGTTCCTCTCTGGCTATGGCGATGGCGAGCCGGATGGATCCTCGTCTGGCGGAGAGGGGAGCAACGAAAGCGAGAGCACCTCCACCGGCAAGGTCACCGGCAAAAACACGTCCAAGACCATTCAGAAGAGCGGCTCGCAGAACACCGCCACCGGCGATTACGACACCCTGGACTCGGAGACGACCACCACGGTCACCACCCGTGCTACCGATGAAGGGAACAAAACCACCACCGAGACCATATGGACCAAGGACGGAGCAGGAAAATCGACGAGCGTCACCCAGGGAGATACCGACTCGGAATCTCATGAAGAGGGAACCCATACCAAGACATTTACCACGACCGGCAGCAAGCCTGAAGACAGGCAGACCCTGGAGATCACCCGCAATGCCAAGGGGGACTCGAAGACGACCGTGGATCACGGTCCCTCGACCACCTACGACATCCTGCACAAGACAGTTACCGAGACCGTGTGGGATGAGAACTCAAGCTATAACGCCTCGCATACCCTGGGAAGTGACGGAGTTTCGGCTGTCAGTGGCCAATTGAAAGCCCATCACGATCGCAACTCGACGGAGACCATCACGAAGAAGGGGCGTGGTCATGATACAGCATCTTCTGATCCAACGGTAGAGCGTGATTATCGTCTGAAGTTTCAAGACATCAACACAACTATAAAAGTTGTCCATCAAGAAGATGATTTTTCGTATGAGGATACCCCTTATGGAAGGGAACTCAAAGCAAAGGCCGAAACCACGAATAAAACAGAGACCACTCGCAAGTTCACCTCAAGTGACGATTTTCGCACCGAGTGGACTACTAGCGGGGCCTGGGAGCGTCAACGTGACAAGGTTCGCAACGAGAGTTCCCATACCTTGGAGAACACGACCACGATTCGTCTGAATGGGGCTGACGATCCTACCATCACAACATCCACGACCGACCAGGGGAATGAGCAATGGTACTTGTCTGAGAGCTACCTGTCTTACAGTGATCCCAACTATAAATCGATCGACGTCACCGATCACATCGAAGAGCGGAAGGATTGGAAAAGCGGGGCTGGGGTTCAAAACCCTTATGATACTCATACCTTGCACGTTTGGGGTGATGCGGGGACGGAACATGATACGAACCCAGCGT